>NZ_CP107989.1 GCF_041435015.1 Streptomyces canus
AGGGAACGGCTCCGCTGACGCTCCGCCAGATTCCCCCGCGAGCGTGGAATCGAATTCCGCAAGCGGAATTCTGGGTGCGTGTCAATTCGCGCAAGCGCGAATTGGGGAATCCCGCAAGCGGGATTCCTGGGGCTGGCAGTGGGGGGTGGGTGCGTCAGGCGCGGGTCTGTGTAGGGCTTGGGATTCCCGGCTATCATCTCTGTAACGGATGTGACGGACCGTCGGACTGATGGGGTGCCGGCCTCGCGGTGGTGACGGGTTCCGCTGCGCTCCACCCTGAACTCCTCCCCCGCTGGCTGGCCTGTCCCGACATGTTTGCCAATGGCCTGTCAGCCTACAGGGTAACCGGCCGTTCGCGAGTGAGATTGAGTCACTGTGTCACCCTCGGGCGCAGGAGTTGGTGTGCGGGTGATGCATCACGAGTTGTGGCTGTGTAGAGTCTGGGATTAGGTGCTACACCCTACCGCCGCGCACCTTGCGCCTGGATTCTATTTGCTATTACGCGCTGCATTCCGCGAAAGGGAGAGCACGGGGCATGGCCGTGAAGTTGCGTGATCACCAGATCGAGGCCGTTGCTGCCATTGTGCGGGGTCTTGATGTTCCGCCGGGTGGTATTCCCTGGAATGGTCTTCGTGGGCAGGTGCACGCCGCGTGTGGGACGGGGAAGACCATCATGGCGGCGGCGTCGGCGAGGCGGCTTGTGCCCAGGGGGCGTGTGCTCGTGCTGGTGCCGACGCTGGATCTGCTGGCGCAGACGGTGAGGGCGTGGCATGAGGCCGGGCACAAGGGGCCGGCGGTTGCGGTGTGTTCGCTTCAGGACGATCCGGGGCTGTGGTCGTTGAAGGTGCGCTCCACGACGAACCCGATCCAGTTGGCGCTGTGGCATGGGCAGGGGCCGGTGACCATCTACGCCACCTACGCGTCTTTGGGTGTACTGGCGGAGGCTTTCGAGGGTGTCTACGGCCAGCAGTTGGCCCCGGTGGACTTGGCGGTGGTTGATGAGGCGCACCGGACGTCAGGGTCGATGGGGAAGGCTTGGGCGGCCATCCATGACCAGAGCGTCATCCCGGCGTACCGGCGGCTGTACCTGACGGCCACACCGCGGATCTGGGAAGAGCGGCTGAGCCGGGAGGTTGCTGAGGGAGTGCGGGATCCGCTGCCGCGGGAGATGGCAGCGTCCATGGACGACGAGACCGTCTTCGGGCCCGTCCTGTACAAGCTCAGCTTGGCGTCGGCCGTCTCGCGGGGGTTGCTGGCGCGGTACCAGATCATCGTCCTGGAGCTGAAGGACCCGGTCGTCACCCCGGAGAAGCTGATGGGCGAGGAGCGGCACAGCGAGGAAGTGCGCGGGCAGCGGCTCGGAGCCCTGCAGGCCGCGCTCCTGCACACGATGGCGCAGCACGACCTGTCGACGTGCATCACCTTCCACCACCGCACCATCGAGGCACAGGCCTACGCAGAGGGCTTGGAGCGAGTGGCGGCGAAGCTGCACGCGGATCAGCCGGAGACGTACCCGGCTCGGATCTGGGCCGACTGGCTGTGCGGCGAACACGTCCCCGAACGTCGGCGGGAGGTTCTCGGCTCGTTCGGGTCCACGGCGCAGCGGGCCGTGCTCTCCAACTGCCGTGTCCTGGGCGAGGGCGTCGACATCCGCGCGGTGGACTCCGTCGCCCTGCTGGACCCCAAGGGCGCGCCGCACGACATCGTCCAGGCCATCGGCCGGGCACTCCGCCAAAAGCCCGGACAAGGCAAACTCGCCTCCTTGATCGTGCCCGTCTTCCTCCAGCCCGGAGAGCAGCCCGAGGACATGTTCACCTCCGGGTCCTACCGGCCCCTGGTGAAAGTCCTGGAAGGACTGCGGGCCCACGATGAAGAAGCCGTGGAACTGCTGGCCATTCCCCAAGAGCCCCGGAAGGACGTCGCCCAACCGTCCGTGAACATCGGCACGCCGCCCGAGGAAGGCGAAGCCGAATCACGGCTGCTGCTCCGATTCGCCGCCCCCAGAGATCCCGTGACGGTCGCCGACTGGGTCAGCTTCAACGTGATCGACACCGAACGCCAGGACTGGGCCCGCGCCTGGACGAAACTCAAGACATACGTCGAACGGGTCGGGAACGCCCGCGTGCCCTACGCACACCGCGAAGGCGCCACACCACTAGGACAATGGATCGCAGAACAACGACGCGCCCACACAGCCGGACAGATGACCGGCCAACGCACCCGACGGCTCGAACAACTCGGCACATCTACGCGGGCGACCGCTGGAACACCGCCGATCTGGGCGCGTCGAAGCTGATGTGGCTTCCCCTGACCATCAGGGGTACTGACCGAGAACTGAACTGTTCCGGTTAATGGAACATGTTCTGCCGTGCTCGGGGTGTGTCGTCTATCCAAGGAGTGCCGCATTCGATTGCTGCACCCGCGCTTCCGGAGGTCGCCCATGCCGTCCCATTCGTCCCGCACGCCATCCCCGGAGACGAAAAAAACGGCCCACGCCCTCTGGGAGGCTGAGCAGTCCGGTACGCCATGTCCGCCGGTACGCGACCAGTTGCCTGCCGGAGATGTGAGCAGCGCCTACGCCGTGCAGCGCCTCAACGTCGAGCGCAAGCTCGCTCAGGGCGGTCGCCTCGTCGGTCGCAAGATCGGTCTGACCTCGCCTGCGGTGCAGGCCCAACTCGGCGTAGATCAGCCGGACTTCGGCGCGCTGCTGGCGGACATGGCGGTACCCGACGGCGGGACGGTGCCCTACGGACGGCTGCTCCAGCCCAAGATCGAGGCAGAGGTCGCGCTCGTGCTGGCGGCCGGCCTGCCGCACCCCGACACGACGGTCGCCGACGTGCTGCGAGCAGTGGACTTCGCCCTCCCCGCCCTGGAGATCGTCGACAGCCGGATCGCGGACTGGGACATCAGTCTGATCGACACGGTCGCCGACAACGCCTCCTCCGGCCTGTTCGTCCTCGGCGCAACACCAGTGCCGCTGACCTCTGTCGATCTGCGCGCCGTGCGCATGACGCTCAGTCGCGACGGCGAGGAGGTCTCGCACGGCACCGGCGCCGACTGCCTCGACGGCCCCCTGAACGCGGCCGTGTGGCTCGCGTCGACGCTGGCCGGGATGGGCGATCCGCTGCGCGCCGGCGACGTCGTGCTGACCGGCGCCCTCGGCCCCATGGCTGTCGCCACCCCCGGCAGCCGCTTCGAAGCGGTCATCTCCGGACTCGGCTCCGTACGCGTCGGCTTCGCACCCGCATCCGACCAGAAGGCAGGGCAGCAGTGACCACCACAACACCTTCTCCCCGTACCAAGGTGGCCGTCATCGGCTCGGGGAACATCGGCACCGACCTCATGATCAAGGTTCTGCGGCTATCGGAGAGCCTGGAGATCGCTGCCATGGTGGGCATCGATCCGGATTCCGACGGTCTCGCCCGGGCGAAGCGCCTCAAGGTCGCCACCACGCACGAGGGCATCGACGGCCTGGTCGGCATGGACGAGTTCCAGGACGTGAGGATCGTCTTCGACGCCACCTCCGCCGGCGCTCACCGCCACCACGACGAGGTGCTGCGCGCGCACGGCAAGACGGTGGTCGACCTCACCCCCGCCGCACTGGGACCGTACGTCGTCCCGCCGGTCAACGGCGCCGCGCATCTGGACGCGACGAACGTGAACATGGTCACCTGCGGCGGCCAGGCCACCATCCCGATCGTCGCCGCCGTGAACGCCGTCACGCCCGTGCACTACGGCGAGATCGTCGCCTCCATCTCGTCCCGCTCGGCCGGTCCGGGTACCCGGGCCAACATCGACGAGTTCACCGAGACCACGTCGTCTGCCATTGAGAAGGTGGGTGGCGCGGCGCGCGGCAAGGCGATCATCATCCTCAATCCGGCCGAACCGCCGCTGATCATGCGTGACACCGTGCACTGCCTGGTCTCCGACTGCGCCACGGAGGCCGTCACCGCGTCGATCGAAGAGATGGTCGGGCGGGTGCAGGCGTACGTGCCCGGTTACCGCCTGAAGCAGAAGGTGCAGTTCGAGCGGGCGGCCGCTGACGACCCGCTGCACACCCTCGCCCGCGGCGGTGGCGACGCACTGAAGGTGTCCGTCTTCCTGGAGGTGGAGGGCGCCGCCCACTACCTGCCGGCCTACGCCGGCAACCTCGACATCATGACCTCGGCCGCGCTGCGCACCGCGGAGCGCATGGCCGGCCTCCCCCACTCTCGGCTTCGCTCGAGCGGGGGGACCCCCATCGCCCCGGAGGTGGCGTCCCGATGACCCGTCTGTACGTCCAGGACGTCACCCTGCGGGACGGCATGCACGCCGTCCGCCACCGCTACACCGTCGACCAGGCCCGCACCATCGCCGCCGCCCTCGACACGGCCGGAGTGTCCGCCATCGAGATCGCCCACGGCGACGGATTGTCCGGCTCCAGCATCAACTACGGCGTCGGCGCGCACACCGACTGGGAGTGGATCGAAGCGGTCCTGGACGCCGTACACCAGGCGACCCCCACCACTCTGCTGCTCCCCGGTATCGGCACCATCCACGATCTGAAGCAGGCCCACTCCCTCGGCATCCGCTCGGTGCGCATAGCCACGCACTGCACCGAGGCCGACATCTCCGCCCAGCACATCGCCGCCGCGCGCGAGTTGGGCATGGACGTCGCCGGGTTCCTGATGATGTCCCACATGGCCGAACCGGCCGAACTCGCCCGCCAGGCCAAGCTGATGGAGTCCTATGGCGCGCACTGCGTCTACGTAACCGACTCGGGGGGCCGCCTCACCATGGACGGCGTCCGCGACCGCTTCCGCGCCTATCGGGACGTCCTGGACCCTGCCACCGAACTGGGCATCCACGCCCACCACAACCTCGGCCTGGGCGTGGCCAACTCGGTCGTCGCCGTCGAGAACGGCGTCACCCGCGTCGACGCCTCCCTCGCAGGGCAGGGCGCCGGGGCGGGCAACTGCCCCCTGGAAGCCTTCATCGCGGTCGCCGACCTGATGGGCTGGGAGCACGGCTGCGACCTGTTCCCCCTGATGGACGCCGCCGACGACATCGTACGACCGCTGCAGGACCGCGAGGTGCGGGTGGACCGCGAGACCCTCACTCTCGGCTACGCGGGCGTGTACTCGAGCTTCCTGCGGCACGCCGAGAAGGCCTCCGAGCGTTACGGCATCGACACCCGCGCCATTCTCGTCGAGGTCGGACGCCGCAAGATGGTCGGCGGCCAGGAGGACATGATCACCGACATCGCCCTCGACCTCGTGTCCCAGGCGTCGTCGGCCTGACGACGGGGAGGGGTGGGGCGGTGGGTGCCTTCGCGGGACACGCTGAGTGATCTCGTGTCTTGTGCCTGCTCCTCATCGCTGTTGGCGCGGAAACCCGGCAGGGGCCTGATCGACCGGGATCAGGCCCCTGCCCTGGTACTGGCTCCGGTGCCGGCCGTCGGCCCCTGATGCCTGCTTCAGTAGGCGACCGTGAATCGGTCGCGGATGTGTGAGGGACTCTCCAGCTCGTCGACGATCGCGATGGCGTAGTCGTCGAACGAGATCCCGGGCAGCGTCCCGTCCGGGGTTTGGAGCAGTTCCCGACCACCACGACGGAAACGGCCGGTGCGCTCACCCGGGCCGATTCCGGGCGGCGGAGCGAGGTAGATCCAGTCCAGGTCGTCGACCTGCTCCAGCAGCTTCCAGAAGTGCGCCGCGGCGGCGGCCGATTTCGCGAATTCCGCGGGGAAGACGTCCGTGTCCATGACGCGTGTCTTCGTGCCCGGCACGAGCAGGGTTCCGCTTCCGCCCGTGACGAAGTAGAGCGGCGCCTTCGATTCCCTGACGGACGAGATCAGCCGGGCGTGGTCTGTTTTGGCGTACTGGATCGCCGTGACGACCACGTCGTGGCCCGTGATGACGGGCACGAGCTGGGCGGAGTCGTTGGCGTCGGCCTCGACGGTCCGTACCGACGGGTGGGATGCGACGAGCTCCGGATGGGTTGTCACGGCGGTGACCCGGTGTCCCCGTGCGATGAGCTCGGCGATCAGGGGGCGGCCGACGCTGCCGGTGGCACCCACCACCGCGACGTTCAACGACGGACCGGACGTGCTGTGTGATTCAGCCATGGACTTTGCTCACTTTCATCACTGCGACCATCGGCGCTCCGTAGAGCATGTCCACCCACCAGATCGAATCCGCCCTGGCTCGCCTTCCGGAGCGCGGCGGGACAGTCGTCGTCCAGCCGGACGGCCTCGTCCGCTCCCCGCTCCTTGAGGGCGTCGAGCACGGCGGGGTTGCGGCCCGCCACCACCCGTCCGGCACCGAGGACTTTGGCCGCCTGGATCGCAATCCGACCGACGCTGCCCGTGGCCCCGAGGACCAGAACCTGCTCACCCTGGCGGAGACCGGCCTTCCGGGTCAGGGACAGCCGCGCGGAGATTCCGGCCACGCCGATCGCGAGCGCGGCACCGTCCGCCAGCGCGTCCGGGATCTCCTGCACCGAGTCCGCCGAGGTGACCGCCCGCTCAGCGAACGAGCCATGTGGCAGGTGCGTGCGTCCGAAGTCGACGCGAGTTCCGTCACCGACGGTGCCGACGCCCTCGGAGCCTGACACATAGGGAACCGGCGGAGGTTGGTTGACTCCGGCCGCGACCACCAAGTCATGCGGGTTGACCCCGGCGGCCGTGACGGTCACAACCGTGCCGTGCTCGGTCGGGCGGGGTTCGTCGACCTCCTGCAGCGCAGGGGCCCCTCTGGCTCTTGTAATGACAGCTGCTCGCATGACGGCGACGCTAGGCCGGACGGCCAGAGCTGCCGAGCGCCGGTTTCGGCTGCTGGAACCCCGGAGGCGGCACGATGACGCCCGGAGCCCGTGGCGTGGCCGGGGCGGCGCCGGTGCGCTCGGTCGAGACGTGCTCGACATGTCCAGGGGGATCGGATTCAGCTTTGTTTCTGCCGCGTGGACGCCAACGCGCGAGTGACGGGGTTCCGGGGGGTGGAACAACCTCCTGCCGTCACAACGGTGGCGTGTGAATCATGGCGGTCTGCAGCACATGTCAAGTGAGGAGTGAGCATGGCCGACGCACCGATCACCACGACCAAGGTCGCGGTCGGAGAGTACGAATTCCAGCTGAACGCTTCCGGTGACAAGTCCAAGCCGGCCCTCCTGTTCCTGCACGGTTCCGGACCGGGCGCGACCGGCCTCTCGAACTGGGAAGCGGTGCTGAAGGATCTCGGGAACGACTACTACTGCCTCGCGCCGGACGTCATCGGCTTCGGCGACTCCAGCCACCCCGAGCCGCCGCCGCAGGGCATGGCGGCCTTCACCCAGCTCCGAGTCGACACCCTGATCGGGCTGCTGGACGAGCTGGGACTGGAGAAGGCGGTCCTCGTCGGCAACTCCATGGGCGGCATATGGTCGCTCGGTGCGACGCTGCAGGCGCCGGAGCGGGTCGAGAAGATCGTTCTCATGGGTTCCGGCGGTTCGCCGATTCCGCCCGGTCCCGCGATCCCGTCGCTGGCCCTGTTCTACGACAATCCGACGACTGAGGCCATGCAGCACCTGCTGGAACAGTTCGTCTACGACCCGCAGCTGTTCGGCGGGGACCTGCGAAAGATCGCGGAGCAGCGGATCCCGCGCGCCGTGCGGCCGGATGTGGAACGCTCCCACCGGGCCACCTTCGTAGACGTCCTCGACCGGCCGTGGGCGCTGACGCCCGAGGACGCGGCCAAGATCGAGCAGGATGTTCTCGTCATCCACGGGCGTGAGGACCGGTTCGTTGTCTTCGACGGCGGCAAGTGGTTCTTCGACCACCTCCCGAACGTGCGGCTGTACGGCATCGGGAAGTGCGGCCACTGGACGCAGATCGAGCAGCACGACCGTTTCGTGGCCGCCGTGCGCGGCTTCGTCAGCGGGAGCCTGTGACAGTGCCGCTGTACGAGCTCGACGGGATCGCACCCGCCGTCCACCCGGACGCGTTCGTCGCGCCCACCGTCGTACTGATCGGCGACGTTGTCATCGAGGCGGGCGCGTCGGTCTGGTACAACGCGGTCCTGCGGGGCGACTACTCCCGCATCACAGTGCGCCGAGGAGCCAATGTGCAGGACGGCAGCGTGCTGCATGGACCACCCGATCTGCCCACGGAGATCGGTCCCGGCGCGACCGTGGGGCATCTGTGCGTCGTGCACGGCGCGGTCATCGGGGAAGAGGCACTGATCGGGAACGGCAGCACCGTGCTCGACGGTGCGCGGGTCGGGGCGCGGTCGCTCGTCGCCGCGCATTCGCTGGTACCGGCCGGTTCGGACTTCCCGGCGGAGGCCCTGGTGGCGGGTATTCCGGCGGTGGTCAAGCGGTCCATCGTCGGAACGACCGCCGAGCAGTGGATACTGAACAACCCAGGTGTGTACGAGGTGTTGGCGCGAAGACACGCCGCGGGAATCAAACCAGTTCGGTGAGCATGGGCGGGAGCTGCCCCGGGATCGGCCCGATCAAGGCCGGTTCCGGGGCACTGCCGTTATCGGTGGCGTTCATGGCGATGAGTTCCAGTGACCGGCACTCGACATTGTGGCCGCTGCCGGTAATTCCGACAGTGCATGCATGACTGTTCTGATCATCGGCGCCTCGGTGGCGGGCGTGCGTACGGCGCAGGCTCTCCGGCAGGGGGGCTTCCAGGAGCGCATCACCCTCGTCGGCGAGGAGCGGCACCAGCCGTACGACAAGCCGGCCCTGTCCAAGGAGGTGCTGGCCCCCGACCGTGCGGGCGAGCCTCCCGTCCTGCTGACGAAACAGGAGGCCGACGAACGCGGCATCGAGCTGATGCTCGGCGTGAAGGCGGTCGGTCTCGACCTCACCGAGCGGCGCGTGGCGACCGACGGGGGCGAGCGGTTGCCGTTCGACCGGCTGGTCCTCGCCACGGGGGTCACCCCGCGCACACTGCCGGGTACCGGCGACCTCTCGGGCGTCCACACACTTCGGACGGCCGACGACGCGTGGGCGCTGCGAGCCGAACTCGACCGTTCGCCCAGGGTGGTGGTCATCGGGGCTGGCTTCATCGGCGCCGAGTTCGCTGCAGCGGCCCGGGCGCGCGGGCTGGACGTCTGTGTCGTGGAAGCGCAGCCGATCCCCATGGCCCATCTGTTCGGTGAGCGGGTAGGTCGGATGCTGGCGGGCATTCACGCCATGAACGGCGTCGCGGTCGAGGCCGGCGTCGGATTCAGCAGCTTCACCGACGACGGACGGGGCCGGGTAACCGGTGTCGTCCTGGCCGACGGCCGCACCCTCCCTGCCGACCTGGTCGTCGTCGGCATCGGCGCACGTCCCGCCACGGACTGGCTGGAGTCCTCCGGGCTCGATCTCGCCAACGGGGTGGCCTGCGACAGCCGGCTGCGTGTCACGGGCGTGGGCGTGGGCGCGGTCTACGCCGCAGGTGACATCGCTCACCGGTATCACCCGATGTGCGGCAAGTCGCTGCGCATCGAGCACTGGACCAATGCCGGGGAGCACGGGGAGATCGTCGCGGCCGACATCCTCGGGCAGCAGGCGCCACGGGCCCAGGTGCCCTACGTCTGGTCCGACCAGTACGGTCGGCGCATCCAGATCGTCGGCAGGCCCGCTGAGGGCCGGCTGAGCGCGCTGCGAGGCGGCATCGAAGACAGCGGGATGACCGCCGTCTACGCCGATGAGGCGGGGCGGGCCGTCGGCGCCCTGGTCGTCGACGATCCGCGCACCTTCATGGCCTGCCGCAAGGCGGTCGCCTCCGGGGCGCAGGTCAGTGACCTCGGCCTGGGCCTGCTGGAAGCCGCGTGAGTAGTACGGCCCACGAGGCCGCCGGGCTGTTCCAGCCGACGGAACCACCGCTGTCCGGTGGCCGCGGGCCGCGCGAAGGTGCAGGACACCGCTGACGGGAGGGTGAAAGATGCTTCACGATGTCACCGTGGTCGAGGCCGGGAGCCGGGTCTCGACCATGTACTGCGGCAGGTTGCTAGCCGATGTCGGCGCCCGCGTGGTACGCCTTGAGCCGCGTGCCGGCGAACGGCCGACGGCGCAGGACGCCGGATACGAGGCCTACGTGAGTCATCTGCACCAGGGCAAGCGCGTGGTGCGGTGCGACTCCGATGAACTCGCAGACGCCCGGACCGCCGTCGCCCGGCTGGTGCCGGAACTCGCGACCGGCCCGGCCGTCGTGATCTGCGACGACGACCTGCCGGGATTCCGGGCGCTGGCGGAAGCCCTGCGCAGGGAGAATCCGCGGCTGGTCGTGGTCACCGTTTCCGACTACGGGCTCGACGGCCCGTTCGCCAAGTTGCCGGCGACCGAGTTCACACTCCAGGCCGAGGCCGGCCTCACCGTGCTCCACCCCAGAGGGGACCGTCCGCCGGTCGCCAGCGGCGTGGAGTTTGGCGAGCTCACGGCCGGAGCGTGCGCGGCCGTGGGTGCCGTGTCAGCGCTGTTGAGCACCGAGGCCGGGGCGGCCTCGGCGATCGACGTCGACGTCTCGCGTTTCGAGGCGCTGGTCGGACTGCTCCAGTTCCCCTGGCTGTTCTCCCAGCTCTCTCCCCACACGCGCTACCCGATCCCGCAGAACCCCGTTCCCGGTGTCGAACGCGCGAAGGACGGCTGGGTGTGCGTCGTCGCCGTCACGGACGCGCAGTGGAAGGCGTTCAAGGAGATGGCAAGGGTGCCCGAACTGGACGACTCCCGGTTCGACATGGTCTCGGACCGGCTGTACAACGGCACCGAGATCACCCCGTTGGTCCGGCGGTTCACCGAGCGCCACACGGTCGAGGAACTGACCGAGCTCGGTGTGCTCCACCGTGTGCCCGTGGTCCCGCTGACCTCGCCCGACACGGTCGCCGAGCTGGCGCCGTACGCCGAGCGGAACTCCTTCGTACGGCATCCGGAAGCCGGCTTCCTACAGCCTGCACCGCCGTTCCGGATCTCGCGCCCGAGCGTGCGGACTCCCGCTGCGGCCACTGCCGAGGCGGACCCCGCGCAGCCTCTGAAGGGCCTGCGCGTCGTGGAGTTCGGCACCTTCCAGGCGGGGCCCCTGGCCACGGCCCATCTCGCCTCCCTGGGCGCCGAGGTGATCAAGGTGGAGGCGGTGAACCGCCCCGACGCCATGCGCTTCTCGGGCAATCCCATGACCGTGAACCGCTCGTGGGAGCGCGCGGGCCCCTTCCTCGGCCCCAACATCGGCAAGCGGGAGGTCACACTGGACCTCTCCGACGCCAAGGGCCTGGACCTGGCAAAGCGGTTGATCGCCACCGCGCACGTGGTGCTGGAGAACTACACGCCTCGCGTGCTTGACGACCGGGGACTGGACTTCGACGGCATGCGCGAGGTCAACCCGGACCTCATCGTCGTCCGCATGCCCGCATGGGGGCTCACGGGCAGCTGGCATAACCGCCCGGGGTTCACCTACACCGCCGAAGCGGCCGCAGGGGTCACCCAGATGACCGGGTACGAGGACGGCGAACCGGTTGTCACCGGCACGGTCACCGACCCGTTCTCCGCGCACCTGGCGTCGTTGGTACTGCTGACGGCGATCCGGCGGCGCCGCCGTACCGGCGAGGCCGTGTGCGCGGAGCTGGCGCTGGGCGATGTCGCCATACAGCTGACCGCCCGCCCGGTGATCGAAGCGTCGGCCACTGGAGAGCCGCGCACACGTGCCGGTAACAGATCCCCGCTCGCGATCCCGCAGGGGATGTACCCGTGCGCCGACGACGACTGGATCGCGATCTCCGTCACGACCGACGCGCAGTGGACGGCCCTGTGCCGTGTCCTGGGCCGCGACGACTGGGCCGCCGACGCGGAGTTCGCGACGGCCGAAGGACGCCGCGAACGGCGTGCGCAGCTCGACGACGGCCTTGCCCACGCGTGTGCCGGGGAGCCCGCCGAAAAGATCGTGGCGGCCCTTCGTTCCGCGGGGGTGCCCGCGGCCGTCATGGCCGTCGGTCTGGATCTCGCCGACCACCCTCAACTCGTTCATCGGCAGCGGCCGTTCCCGGTGCACCATGCGGTCGCCGGTACGGTGCGACACCTCGCACCGGCCATGCGCTTCTCCCACGCCCCCCGTCCGCCGGCCGTGGGCCCCGCCCCGCTGTTCGGCCAGGACAACGAGGCCGTGCTGACCGAACTCGGGTGCACCGAGGCGGAGATACGGGAGCTCGCCGACAAGCGTCTGGTGGGCGACAGCCCGTACGGAATCGCGTACAAATGACGCACATTCCCGAAGATACGGCCGCACTTGCGGCGATCTGCCGCACGTGGGCGACACGCACACCCGAAGCTGCCTGTCTCACCTACGACGGTGTGACCCGGAACTGGCGCGAGGTGTACGAACGCAGTTGCCGTGTCGCACAGGGGCTCGCCGGTTCCGCGCCGGGTGCGAGGGAGCGGGTGCTCTACCTGGGCCGCAACAGGCCCGAGTTCTTCGAGGTCCTGTTCGGTGCGTCGATGGCGGGTTGGGTGAGCGTCGCCGCGAACTGGCGGCTCGCCCCGTCGGAGTTGCTCTGCGTGGTCAACAACGCGCGCCCCAGAGTGCTGTTCGTCTCGGAGGATCTCGTCGGCAAGCTCACCCCTGTCCGGGACGAGCTTACGACGGTGGAAACCGTCGTGGTCATCGGGGACGAGACCGACGACTACGAGAAATGGCTTCTCTGCCGGGACCCGCAGGAGCCGCCTGCCGTGACCACGGACTCCGATCCCGCGTTCATGATGTACACCTCCGGCACGACCGGAGTGCCCAAGGCCGCGCTGTTCGACGGCCGGGCCGTGCGCGCGACGTTCAGCGCCGCCGGCGTCATGGGCGTCACCCAAAAATCCGTTCTGCTGGCGGCGCTTCCCCTCTTCCACGCCGCAGGGCTGAACACAGCGATCGCGGCACTGGCCGTCGGGGCCCACTGCGTGCTGTCCGCCGATGCCAAACCCCGCTCGGTGCTGGAAGTCGTGGAACGCCACCGGGTGACCACGACCATGGTCGTGCCCGCGGTTCTGCAGGCCCTCCAGGACGAGGACGTCGACCGCTACGACCTCTCCGCCCTCGACACCATCGCCTATGCCGGCTCTCCCATGGACCCCGACCTGCTGCGGACCTGCCTGCGCCGCTTCCGCTGCAAGTTCCTCCAGTTCTACGGCTCGACGGAGACCATCGGCATCACGGTGCTGCCTCCCGAGGACCACGATCTGGCCGACACCGACGGCAGACTGGGCTCGGCCGGGCTCCCACTTCCCGAAGTGACGGTACGGGTCGTCGATCCCCTGACGGAGAAGGACGTCGCCGAAGGCGTGGTGGGCGAGGTCTGGGCGAAGACACCGACGGCGATGTCCGCGTACTGGGAGGCCCCGGAGGAGACGGCACACGTTCTCGCCCCGGACGCATTCCTGCGCACCGGCGACGCCGGGTTCCTGCGCGGTGGCTATCTCCATCTGTGCGACCGGCTCAAGGACGTCATCATCACGGGCGGCGAGAACGTGTACCCGACCGAGGTGGAGCACGTCCTCTCGACTCACCCGGGGATCGCCGAGGTCGCGGTGATCGGGGCCCCCTCCCGCCGGTGGGGCGAGACGGTGCGGGCCGTCGTCGTACGGGCGCCCGCACAGCCCTCGCTGACAGAGGGCGAGGTCATTTCGTACGCCAAGGAATACCTCGCGGGCTACAAGAGCCCGACCGTGGTGGATTTCGTGGCGCAGCTCCCGAGGAACGCCTCGGGAAAAGTACTCAAGAGCAAGTTGCGTGAGCCATAGAACGTGGCCGCCATGGAGGTACATGCGCATGGACATCGCATTTCCGCGGATCGAGCCGAGTGTTGCGGAGGACTCGTTCAGGCATGGATCAGGTAGGTCGCTGCCGGTGGCCCGGATCGAGCTCGGCGGTGTCCCGAGAGGCGCGGCGATCGTGCTCTGCGACGCCGGCGCCCTGGAACGGGACGCCGCCGGGTTCATGAACGGACTGGCCGAGCACGGATACGAGTCCGTCGCCGTCGACCTGTCGCCCACCGGTGGCGACCCGACCGGCACGACCGACCGGGATCTGGTGAGCGACGTCGCCGTGCTGGTGGGGCGGTTGGGTGAACGCGGCTGGTCGCCGGCGCAGGTGGGCCTCGTCGGCTACGGCTTCGGGGGCCGGACGGCACTCTTGGCCACCGCCGAGTTCGCACTCGGCGCGGCGGTGAGCATCGCCCCGTCCGGAGTGGCGGACGCATGGTCCGACGCCCTGCCGCCGCTGATCCAAGTGGCCCGGCACGTCCGGACGCCGTGGCTCGGACTGTTCGGTCAGCAGGACCCCGGTGCCCCTGCGGACGCCCTGGCCAGGCTGGGCTCGTACCTGGGCGGCTCGCCGGCCCACACGGAAGTGGTCACCTATCCGGGCGTCGCCCGAGATTTCTATCGCGACGCCCGCGAGACCCTGGCGCACGTGGCCTCTTTCGACGCGTGGCAGCGAACCATCGAGTGGCTCGATCGGCGCGTGGTGCCGCGGCCCACGCCATTGGCCGCGGAATGGCAAAGACGTGTCGCAAGCGCGGCCCGCGCGTAATTCCTTTCACTTCTGTGAATTCGACGCCCCGGTTCCAGCCGCCGGAACCGGGGGGAGCGCCACATGCAGCTCCACGGCACGGTGCCATTGGGACAGGAAAGGACGGACTACAGGTGTCTGAATACATCGAGGTCGACCAGGAAATCCCCCGCTTCAGGGTGAACCGGAAGGTCATGACGGATCCGGCTGTGTTCGCCGTGGAGCGCGAGCGCATCTTCGACCACAGCTGGCTCTACATCGGTCACGAGACCGAACTCGCCAAGCCCAACGACTACGTCACCCGAACCGTGGCCGGGCGGCCGCTGATCCTGGCCCGGGACGCCAAGGGGAAGGTGAGGGTCTGGGTCAACTCCTGCCCCCACCGCGGTGCGATGCTGTGCCGTGAGCCGAAGGGCAACGCTCGCTTCATGACCTGCTTCTACCACGGCTGGAGCTTCAACAACTCGGGCGAGGTCGTCTCGATCCCCGACGACGCAGGCTACGGGGCCGGCTTCGAGCGACCGGGGCTGGCGGCTCCCGCGAAGGTCGGCTCCTACCGCGGTTTCGTCTTCGTCAGCTTCGATCCGGACATCGTCGATCTCCCCACCTACCTGGCGGGCGCCAAGGAGTACCTGGACCTGGTGTCCGACCAGTCCGAGGTCGGCATGAGGGTCCTGCCGGGCACGCACGAGTACTCGGTGAAGGCCAACTGGAAGCTCCTGACGGAGAACAGTTACGACGGCTACCACCTCGTCTCCACCCATCAACGCTATCTGGAGATGATCACCGCCGCCCACGGCAAGGCCGACATCTCCTTCGCCTCGAACTCCATAGCCGTCAACCTGGGCGGTGGCCACGCCGTCATGGCCGGCACTCCCGCGAGCGGCGCCGCGCTGGGACGGCCGCTGTCCGAGGAGGCCAAACACGAGAAGGCCGAACACTTCGAGCGGCTCCGTCAGACGCACGGCGACGCGTGGGTGGATCGCATGGGCGGCACCCGCAACCTGGTGATCTTCCCCAACCTGGTAGTCATCGACCTGGTCATGGGCGTGCTGATCCGCAGGATCGAGCCCGTCACGCCCGACTACATGGAAGTCAGTGCCTGGCAGCTGGTGCCACCGGAGGAGGGCGAGGAACTGCACAGGCAGCGCCTGGACAACTTCCTCACCTTCTGGGGCCCGGGCGGACTCGCCTCGCCCGACGACGTGGAGGCGCTGGAGACGTGCCAGCGGTCCTACGCGGCCCAGCGGGAACTGCCCTGGTCCGACATCTCCCGTGGGATGCACACGCCTCACAAGGGGATGAACGGCGAATACCAGATGCGCACGTGGTGGCGCCGCTGGCACGAGCTGGTCACGGGGGAGGCACTCCCCGAAGAACCGCAGGCCCCGCTTCCGGACTTCTTCGCCGGACAGCGGCAGCGGTCGGCCTCCGCGACCGCAGAGGCCAAATAGCCCCTCCAACCGAAAGCAGAGAGTCGATCATGGATCTACAGCCCACTGAAGAGCATCTCGCCGTCGCCGAACTCACCCGCGCCATCGGACTCGACGTTCTGGCCCCCGCAGCGCGGAAGGCGGAGGAGGAACGAGCCGTACCGGACGACGTGTGGCGGACCCTGGTGGACACCGGTCTGACCATGCCGCTGTCGGAGGAACTCGGCGGCGGGGGGATTCCGGACACAGTGACGCAGATGATCGCCATCGAGAACCTGGCGTACGGCGATCCCGGTCTCACGATGGCGGCCTTGTGGGGTGGCGCTCCCGCGCTGCTGCTGTCCCGTCACGGTTCGCCGGAGCAGACCGCCGGCCTTGCCCGCCTGAGCGAGGACCCCAAGGCCCGCAGCGCCGTCGCCCTCTACGAGGGATACGGGCGTGGCCCCGAGGACTTCACCACCACCATCAGCACCGCGCCCGACGGAACCGTGCGCGTCAAGGGCCGCAAGGTCGCCGTAGCGTTCGCCGAGACGGCCGACCCCCTGATCGTGGTGGGCCGCGACGCGGACACCGGGGCGCTGCGCGCCTCGCTCGTACCCGTCTCGGCCGCCGGAGTCAGCGTGCGGGGAACGACACCCGGCCTCGCGCTGGATGCCGCCGCCCTGGCCACCGTGTCGTTCGACGTGACCTTGGCGGCCGCCGCGGCGATCGACGGCGAAGAACTCGCCGGAACCGTGCACCGCCTGCGTCTGGCCCTGGCCGCGGCTCAGGTGGGCACCGCGACGCGCGCGGTGGAGTACGCGTCGGCCTACGCCACCGAGCGTGTCGCCTTTGGAAAGCCGATCGCCGGATTCCAGGGCGTCGCCTTCCCGCTGGCCGAAGCGCTGATGCGGATCTACGAAGTGCGCGCTGAGGTGTTCGAGGCGGCTGTCCTGGTCGACGCGGAGCGGTACACCGAGGGCGCACCCGCCGTTACCCGAGCCGTGAACTACGCCAGTGAGGTGGCCGCAGAGGCGACGCGGACCGCCGTACAGACACTCGGCGGCCATGGCTTCATCGACGAGCACCCGGTCGAGCAGTGGTACCGGAGCGCGGCAGCGCTCTCCGCCATCGACTTCGACCCGCTGCGGTCGGCCTTCACCCCCGCGCTCTGAGCGCCCCACAGACCCGATCACAGAGAACGAGGAGTCATGAGCCTGCCCTTCGAGATCAGCAAGGAACTGGCCGACTACGCCAATACGGTACGTGAATGGTCGGTCGCCGAGTGCCGGCCCTACGCGCGAGAGGCCGACGACCGGCACGCCCCGCCGGCGAACTGGGCCGAGATCCTCGACACCAGCCCGGTCCCGCTCGGCCGCGCCGACAAGCCCGAAGAGGGTTCCGTACCGGACTTCGAGGAGGGCGGCTATGTGTCCAAGGCGGTGATCACGGAAGCGCTCGTCTACGGCGACGTGTGGGTGCCGCCCGTGCTGGGCGGCGGCATCGGCGAACTGGTCGTGGAAGCCATGGGCACGCCCGAGCAGGTCGCCAAGTGGTACGACCCCATCGTGGAGGGGGGCGCCCCGACGGGCTTCGCACTCACCGAGCCGGGCTTCGGTTCGGACACCTCCCTGGTGTCCACCACCGCGACCCGCGAGGACGACACCTGGGTGATCAACGGCACCAAGATCTTCTGCACCAACGGAGCCACCGGTGAGTACGTCACCGTGTTCGCCACGGTCGACAAGTCGCTGGGCGCCAAGGGCATCAGCTCCTTCGTGGTGCCCAAGGGAACGCCGGGCTTCACCGTTCCCAAGGTCAGCGAGAGCAAGCTGGGCATCCGCAGCTGGGTGACGTCCGAACTGTTCTTCGACAACTGTGTGGTCCCGCTGGAGAACCGGCTCGGCTGGACGGCCGAGGGCGAAGCGGAGACCAGGGCCAGCGGCCGCAGCGGTGCGTTCGCCGCTCTGGTCCACAACCGTCCTCGCATCTCCTCCATGGCCATCGCCCTGGCCCAGGCGTCGCTGGATGTCACCAAGGGCCTCCTGGTCGGGCAGAAGGCGGGGTTCACTCCGCAGCGGTGGTCCCAGATCGAGACCGAGCTGGAGAACATGGAGTACACGCTGGAGCGGGGCCGCCGACTCGTCCTGCGCGCCCAGTATCTCGTCGACATCGGCAAGGACCGCAGCGACACCGCGGCCGCCGCCGCGGCCAAGGGCTACGCGCCGCAGTCCTGCGAGCGCGTGGTCCGGCGCTGCATCCAGCTCCTGGGGCCCGAGGGCTGGAGCAAGGAACTGCTCCTGGAGAAGTGGTACCGGGACATGAAGATCATGGACATCTTCGAGGGGTCGGGCCAGATCCAGCGCATCATCGCCGGCCGCTCACTCATGGGCCGACTGGTCGGCTGAACCGAGCGCAGACACGTAACAAGGAGTCGCAATGGCCACCCAAGCCCCCACCCCGCCGATCGCACCGGCGCATGTCCCCGACAGCCTGGTCCGCTCGGTGGAACGCTACCTCTACGAGGAGGCCGAGCTGCTCGACACATGGCGGCTGCACGAGTGGCTGGAGCTGTTCGCCCCGCACGGGCAGTACCAGGTTCCGTCCACCGACAAGCCGGACGGCGACCCCGCGCGGGATCTCTTCCTCATCCAGGACGACCGCTTCCTGCTGGAGCAGCGGGTGAACTCGCTGCTCACCCGCGCCGCACACGCCGAGTACCCGCACTCCCGTACCCGGCACCTGATCACCAATGTGCGGGTCACCGACGCCACCGACGGACGGCTGACCGTCACTGCCAACTTCGCGGTGTACCGGGTGCGTTCGGGCACGGTCGACACGTATGTCGGCCAGTACCGGCACATCCTGCTCCAGGACGAGGACGGATCTTTCCGCTACGAGCTCCGCAAGTCCGTACTCGACCTCGACGCGCTGCACCCGCACGGCAAGGTGAGCGTGATCCTGTGAACCGCCTGCAGGACAAGGTCGCGATCGTGACCGGTACCGGCCCGCTCATCGGCGGTGCCATAGCGGCGGGACTCGCCGCCGAGGGCGCCCGGGTGGTGTGCACCGGGCTCGACGAGGAGTCGGTCAAGCCGTCCGTCGCGGCCATCGAGGCGGCGGGCGGCGAGGCGATCGCCGCCATCGGCGACGTCACCGACCCGGCGCACGCCCCGGAGGTCGTGGAGCAGGCGGTGGCCCGTTGGGGGCGCGTGGACATCCTGGTCAACAGCGCCGTGTGGTTCCACAAGCGCGGGCTGCTGACGATGACCGTCGAGGACTACCGTCGGCAGCTCGACGTGATCCTTGGCGGATCCTTCCTCTTCACCCGCGAAGTCGCCATGCACATGATTGACGCCGGCACTCACGGTAGCGTGATCAACATCCTGTCCACGGCGGCCTGGCAGGGTGAACCGGGCAACATCGGCTACTCCACCGGCAAGAGCGGGCTGATCAACTTCACCCGCTCCGCCGCCATGGAACTCGCCCGCCACAGCATCCGGGTCAACGGCTTCACCCCCACCGTGACCCTTCCCGACGACCCCGAACAGGCCCGTGAACTCGTGGGACTGATGGCCGGGCCCAGCGAGTACCCGATGGATTTCCAGGGTCTTTTCCCGATGGGCCGGCTGCCCACTCCCCAGGACTACGTCCCCGCGGTGGTGTTCCTCGCCTCGGACGAGTCCTCGATGATCACCGGAAGCAACATCACCGTCGACGGCGGAGCCACCGCCAAGTACTGGCCCTGGCTCTCCGGCTCGGGTCAGGAAGGACGGCTTGGGTCATGACCACCGAACGCCGCTTCGCCTGCCTGGCCGAGGACGTTGCGCCGGGCACGGCCATCACCGTGCCCGGGGACCCGCCGATCGCCGTGTACCACACGGAGGAAGGCGAGTTCTACGCGACGGCCGACACCTGCACCCACGAGAAGTGGTCGCTCGGGTCCGACAGCGACCTGGAGGGTTGCGAGGTGACCTGCCCGCTGCACATGGCGCGGTTCGACATCCGCACGGGCGAGGCACTCTGCTTCCCCGCCACCGTGGCGCTCCGGACGTACGCGACAGAGATCGACGACGGCAAGGTGTTCGTCGTCGGCTGAGCGCGAGCCGGCTCAGCGACGGTGAGGCCCACAGCGCAACGCTGTGGGCCTCCCTGCCGGTCTCACGGCAGAAACGTCTCATGGAAGAAACAACGTGCCGCGCAGTTCCAGGCTCTCGAGGAGGTGGCCGCGGAGCAGGTGCGGATCGGCGGCCATACGGCGGCAGTGCTCGACTCCCTCAGCGAACCGCTCCGGGCTCTCGGTGAGGAACAGCAGACGCATGGCCTGCGCCGACAGCGGGGACACGGACTCCTCGAAGACCTTGCGGCGGTCCTCCGCGTACTGGTCGAGAACCGTGTGGTCCGCGTCGCCGTGCACCACGGAGGCCAGCAGCCGGGCGAGTACGAGGGCCTCGAAGACCCCGCAGGCCAGGCCGAAGCCACGGCTCGGGTTGGTGACGTGGGCGGCGTCTCCGGCGAGTACGACCCGTCCCGACCGGAAGCTCTCGGCCGCACGCTCATGGACCCTGGAGGCCGCCCAGCTCTCCAGCAGCGGGTCGGCCCCGTGCGGCAGCACGGCCTTGAACACGGCGGACATGCGGTCGGCGATCGTCTCCTCCGGCAGCAGCCGGCTCTCCGCGAAGGTGTACCGCCACAGGCCCGTGTCGTCGGCCAGACCGATCAGCGCGCCGTTGTCGAGATCGAGCTGCCAAGAGGAGGGAGACATCCCGAGCCCGGCGAGGTCGAACCGGATATCGGCGGCCACGAACCGCTTGGGCCAGGTCACGCCGGGGAAGCCCATGCCCAGCGACCGCCGGACCTGGCTGTGCGCCCCGTCGGCACCGACCAGCCACGCTGCCCGCAGGGTGGAGACGACGTGCGGGGTATCTGCCGTCGCAGTTACGCCGTGCGAGTCTTGCCACACATCGGTCAGGCGTGTGCCCCATTCGAACCTGACCCGGGGATGGCGGGCCAGCCGGTCGACCACGATCCTGGCCAGCACATGGGACGGGACGAGCAACTCGAAAGGATGCTCGACCTCGTCCGTGAGGGACCGCAGGTCGAGGACCAACCGCTCACCGGTGCTTGGAACGACGAAGGATCTGGTGTGTGCCACGACGCCGGCCTGGCAGAGCTCCTCGAGGAGGCCGAGGTCCTCCAGCCCGGGCAGAACCGCCCAGTGGTAGACCATGTCGTACGGTCGCGGCTCGATCCCGGACGCTGCTTCGAGCACCGTGACGTCCAGGCCTGCCCTGGCCAGTCCCAGGGCAGTGAGCAGCCCCACGGGGCCAGCTCCTGCGACGACGACCTGTGCGTCCTGCATAGCGGCTTCTCCTTTCCGCCTCATCGGCTGCGCGAGCGCAGAGCAAGCCGTCTACTTACGCTACGGACCGGTGACCAGGGATGACATGGAGTGTTCCAGTGGCTGGAACCTGGACCGCACGGCCTGGGTGGGGGTTTCATACTGCTGAGATGCGGACGAAACCTGGGTGTGCGGTCCCTCGTATGTGCCAGGCCGAACGGAGGGCTGATGCTGATCGCCGAGAATCCGCCGTCGATCCTCTCCAAGGCTTTCGACGTGCTGCGGGCGTTCAACAGTCATGAACGCGTGATGACCCTGACGGAGCTCTCCCGTGCCTCGGGGCTGCCCAAGTCCACCGTGCACCGGCTGCTGGCCCGGTTGATCGAACTGGGCGCGATCGAGCACCACCGCGCCGGGTACCGGATCGGGATCGAGCTGTTCCAGTTGGGCAGCACCACTCCGGCGGGCGTCATGCGGGATGCGGCCATGCCGCACATGGCCAGGCTTCACCGATGGACGGGACACACCGTGCAACTGGGGGTCCTGCGCCAGTTCGATGTCGTGTACCTGGAAAAGGTGGCGCGCAACAGCAAATCGTCCGACCCGGACGGTGTCGGTGTACGGTTGCCGGCCAGCTGCACTGCCGTGGGCAAGGCCATGCTGGCGCACGAGAACCTGGAAGACCTGAAGCACTTCCTGCCCAGCCCTCTCCCCGGCCTGACACCGCACACCATCACAGGCGTCGACAAGCTGATCCCCGAGCTGCGGCGCATCCGCCAGGGCGAACTGGCTCGTGAACGCGAGGAGGCCAGGCTGGGCCTGGCCTGTGTCGCCGCGCCGATCGTGGTGCGGGGCTTTGCCGTGGGTGCGCTCTCCGTGGCCTATCCGTCCGACGTGGAGCTCGACCCCAAGACCGGGACCGTGCTTCGGGACACCACCGCACAACTGGCCAAGGAGCTCAAGCAGCAGTTGCCGGAACACGCCCGCTGGTTCCCGCGCGACGCATGACCCGCGGTGGCGGCCACACGTCGCGCGAGAACGTCGTCACTGGTACAGCGCGAAGACCTTGTTGGAGTTGAGGATCTCCGTCTGGACGAAGTCGCTCCACTGCAGTTCGAGACCGAGTTCCGACATCGCACCCAGCAGACAGAACCAGTTGAGCATCTCGTGCTGGCCGGCGTCGACCACCTCTCGCGTGGTCACCTTCTGCCAGGTGTCGTAGTCACCCGCGACGAGGGCGTCGTAGAGCCTGATATCGGCGTCGGAGTCCGGGCGCAGGTGCCAGTCCTTGTCGTTGAGGAAGGCATGGGACCAGCTCGCCGACGCGACCAGCGCCACACGCTTGTCGCCGGCCGCCACCGAACGCGCCACCGCCCGGCCCAGCTCGAAGCAGCGCACCGGCGACGGACCCGGCGGGTCGAGCTGCTCACCGGCCTTGATGTCGGCGAACTTGGCCATGCCGCCCTGCCGGGCGATGACGTGCTCGCCGTAACAGTTCACCGCGATGGGCACGATCGGGTACGGGAATTCCTTTCCCACGTGCTCGTAGTCGAGGAAGATCTGCGTGTTGGCGAACGCGTGCGGGAAATGGACGCCCTTGCGATGCTCGTAGGAGTAGGCGACGTCCACCCCTGAGGTGAGCACGTCCGTCGCGAGCTGCTTGGCGAAGGCCGGCAGGCCACGCATCCGGTAGGTGGTGTCGTTGGGCAGGCCCCAGGCGTTCGGCACCTTGATCATGTCCAGTACGGCGAATGCCTCGACCTCGGTGTCGTCGTAGGCCAACACGCAGAATGAGGGGATGACTTCCTCGCGGAAGTTCTCGTACTGGTCGTCGCCCCAGACCACGACGACATCCGGACGGAACTCGTCGAGTGCCTCACGGCAGCGGGTCAGACCGCTGAGCAACCGGGCCCGGTGGGCGGCGGCAGCGGCGACACCCTGGTCGTCTCCCCATTCACGCTGCGCGAGCTCGGGCCAGTTGCGGACGTCCTTCCGGTCGGCGGGGATGTCGGGATCCTTCAGGGTGCTCTTGAGCAGATTCGCCATATGTGTGTCGGCACCCGCCAACATCGGATAGTGCGTGATGCCGAGACCAAGCACCTCAGCCATGGTCGTTCCTCCCGAAGATCCATACGGGGAGGCGTAGGACACCTCCGTCGTATCGGCCGCGGTGCGCGGCCTCGAACTCCGGTCTACCTGTCAGCAGCTCCTACGCCGATGGTGAGTTCTACTGCCCGGAACCGTTCGTTGGCGGGGTACGTGGCGGTGCACAGGATAAGGGCATGCCTGGTCTTCCGGCCGCGCACGGTCATCCGGCCACCGGACGCAGGGAGGCCGGAAGGTGGTGGGCACGGAAATCTACGGCCCGGCGTAGTCGCTACCGTCGCCGCAGCGGCCGACCAGCATGTCCTCGACGAGTCGCAGGCGGACCGCGTCCTCGGACGAACGAGCTTGATTTCCTGGGCCTGTGAGCCCGGCCTCACGACGGCGAAAGGAAGAGTGATGGACCTTCGGCTCGGCGGCAAGCGGGCGATCGTCACAGGTGGGGGTCGTGGAATCGGCTTGACGGCAGCCCAGGCGTTTGCCGCTGAAGGAGTCCGTGTCGCCTCGGTCGCCAGGGACGAGTCCGTCCTCAAGTCGGCCCGTGACCAGGTGGCGGCACACCGTGCGCGGCACGGTGCAGGCGGACATGAAGCGCAGCCAGCTCAAGCGCGTCCAGGACTTTCAGGCCCGCCACCAGGAGCCGGCGCACACGGCCCTGACCGCCCTCAAGGACGCGGCGGTCAGGGCCGTGTGCGCCGTCCTCATGGACGCCGCCCGGGTCTGCTCGCTCCAGCAGATCACCTGCGCCTTCTTCGAGGTCGGCGGCCAGTACCGCCGTCACGTCTGAAAGGTAGGACCCCCCATGGATTCCGTCACCCGCCCGGCCCGGCGTGGTCGGCTGCGGCCTCATGGGGTCCGGTATCGCCTGCTCCTCGCTCAGGAGATCGCATCCCGAGCTGCGGTCCACATCGACAATGCGCGCCAGTTCGCCCGCGAGCGTTCGACCGCACTGACTCTCCAGCACAGCTTGCTGCCAAGGCGCGTGCCCCAGCACTCGGCTGTCGAGACCGCGGTCCGCTACCTTCCCTGTGAGGCCCGGGCCGAGGTGGGCGGCGACTGGTACGACGTCATTCCCCTGTCCGGAGGCCGTGTCGCCCTGGTCGTCGGGGACGTGGTCGGCCGTGGTCTGCGTGCCTCAGCCACCATGGGCCGACTGCGTACGGCCGTTCGTACCCTTGCGGACATCGATCTGATGCCGGACGAACTGCTCACGCATCTCGACGACGTCGTCATTCGCCTGCAGAAGGAGGAGGAACAGGGCACTGACGAGACCAGCGCCACATGCCTGTATGCGGTGTACGACCCCGTGTCCCGTGTGTGCTCCATGGCCAGTGCCGGGCACCTTGTACCCGCGGTGGTCACTCCTGCGGGGGTGTCCGACGGTCTCGCGGTCTCCCGTCGGGCGCACTTCCCGGAGCTGCGGGTCGGTCCGCCACTGGGACTGGGCGGTCTTCCCTTCGAGATGAGTCAATTCCAACTCCCAGAAGGCAGCTTGCTCGCTCTGTACACGGATGGGCTCATCGAAAGCCGCACTCGTGACGTCGACACCGGCCTGGACCTGCTGCGTCACGTTCTCGAAGAGGCCTCAACGGAGCTGGAGGACACCTGTGACCAGCTGCTGTCGGAACTCAGGCCCGTCCGGTCACCCGACGACGTGGCACTTCTGGTCGCCCGCACCCGGGTGCTCGATGCCGATCATGTCCTCACGCTAGACCCCCCCTCCGACCCGGAGATCGTCGCCCAGGCCCGTGCGTGCGCAGTCGGACAACTGACCTCCTGGGGTCTGGTCGAGATGGCGTTCGCAACCGAGCTCATCGTCAGCGAGCTGGTGACGAACGCGATCCGGTACGGACGGCCGCCCATTCAACTGCGACTGATCCTCGAGTCCACTCTCATAGTCGAGGTCTCCAACTCCAGTAGCACAGCTCCGCACCTACGCCGGGCCCGTGTTTTCGACGAGGGCGGCCGCGGACTGCTCCTGGTCGCCAAGATCGCGGGTCATTGGGGCACTCGGCACACCGCGAGGGCAAGGTCATCTGGGCCGAAACATCGCTTCTCACCGGGGATCGCTCCGCGGAGGCGGCAGCAGTCCGGGCATAGCTCAGGCTGCACGGACTGCTCGGGGCAAGCCGTCCGGACGGCGCTGTCACGTTGTTGGGTGCGTGAGTGCCTGACAGCGTGACAGCGCCGCTCGCTGAGCTCCTCGTCCTCCAGCACGTGGAGCAGCCGTCCGTAGCCGTCTCCCGGGGCCGCTGCCCCAGGCTTCGTAGAGCTTGGTGCGCAGCTGGTGCATGGTGGCGATGAAGTCGCCGTACACCCGCCGTCGCGATTCCATGACCTGCAGTAGGTGCGCCGACTGCAACTGACCCGCCAAAAGGACCTGCTGGGACTGAGTCTGCTCCCGCTGGCTCTGGCGGCTCCACCAGGCGTAACGCGGGGCGCCCATCGGTCGCCGTGTACGTTGGGTCAGCGGATTGGAACTCGGCGAGTCGAAGTCGCCTACGCCTTCGGTGGCGAACGGAACTCGCCACCGGGGCAAGCGTTCCATCGAACGGAACCGCACTTAGCTTGTCTTTTAACCAGTTCGGCGCGGTTTTGTGCCCACCATGTGAGGGCAGGCCGGCTGAACGCCTCGCCGGTGGCAAGGACTCTACCCACGTCGTGACGGGTGGCCGGGCCAGGGCTCGTGCGTTCTCGGGCGGTGAGATGCCGCTGCCGGGTGAGGGCGGGTTGTCGGGGTGGGGGTAGGTGATCAACTGAAGGAAGCGGTTCGTGATGATGGAGGTGTCTGACGCCTCATCACAACGAACCGCTTCCGGATGCCATCCTCGCTGATTACCGCTGTGTCCCGCCACCTTGACCACGATGCGGGCTCCATCCCCGACGACCCCGACCGCATGCTGGACCTTGCCGACGTCCTCGACGTGCTGCCCGATCCGCGCCGTCGACAGGGCCGCCGTTTCCGGCTCGGCCGCCCGGCGCTATGGCCCGCCTCACCGGCTGGACCAACACCGCCCACGCCAGCGACCAAACGCCCTCTCACACCGTCCTCTGAGAAGCTGTTGTCTTTTCGGGCGTGATCGGTGCGTTTCCGCTGGTCGGGGATAGCAGTGGTGATTCCGTGGGAGTCGTGGCCTGTCGGGTCGTCGCTCCCCGGGAGGTCACGAATGCCGTCCGTCGTCGGACTGCTGGAACAGCACGAGGTCGCCGCTCGCCGTCGAGTCGACGGGCTGCGGGAGGAGGCCGACCGCATCCAGGCCGAACTGGCCGCGGCCGAGCAGGAATGGCAGGAGTGGGCGATTGCCCGCAGGCGGGTCGACACGGTGCTGGCTCCGGACGGCGGCAACACCGCCGGCACAGAGGTCACTGAGGAAGCGCGGGATGCGGACGCGCCGCCGGAACCCCGGGACGCGGCGAAGCCGAAGTCGCAGGTTCCGGTGTGGCGCCAGGGGCTGGCCTGGTCGGTGCTGTCGGTCGACTACCAGCGCATCCTCACGACGCTCGCAGACCGGGACCGGCTCCATCAAGGGCCGCTGACCTGCCAGGAGATGGCCCAAGCGTTCGGCATGGACGTGGTGCCGGCACGAGTGGAGGCACTGCGGTCGAAGGCGAAACGCCTGGTCGCGCGGGGCTGGCTGGCCGAGCGGCAGCCGGGCCGGTTCACCCTCGCGGCAGGCGTGACCGGGCCAGGCGGCGCGTCATGAGCAGGGTCATCGACCAGTAGACCATCGCCTCGGCGCTGGCCGTGCGCCGCTCGAAGTCGCGCACCAGACGGCGGCTTCGCATCAGGTGGGCGAAGAACCGCTCGACGATCCACCGCTTGGGCAGCACCACGAAGCCGCGCATGTCGTCGCTGCGTTTCACGATCGCCAGGACCAGCGCGAGCGTGGCCAGGCAGTGCTCGACCAGGCTGCCGGTGTAGCCGCCGTCGGCCCAGACCAGTTCCAGCCGGTGGTGCACGTCGGCGACCTGCCCAAGCAGGCCCTGGGCGGCGATGCGGTCACCGGTGTCCGCGGCGGTGACCATCACACCCAACAGCAGGCCGAGCGTGTCGACCACGACATGCCGCTTGCGCCCGTTGACCAGCTTGCCGCCGTCGAAGCCCCGGCTGTCCGCGCCGACCACCGCGTCCGCTTTGACGGACTGCGAGTCGATCACCGCGGCCGTCGGCTCCGCATCCCGCCCCAGTTCCTCGCGGGCCCTCGCGCGCAACCGGTCGTGGAACTCCTTGACCAGAGCGTTGTCCCGCCAGCGGCGGAAGAATGCGTAGACGCGGTCCCACGGAGGGAAGTCGGCGGGCATCGCCCGCCACTTGATCCCGTTGTCCACGAGATACCGGATCGCATCGAGCATCGCCCGGTGGCAGTACCCCTCCGGCCGGCCTCCCCGGCCGCGCATCCAGCCCGGCACCGGCAGCAGCGGGCAGACCGCGGCCCACTCTCCGTCCGTCATGTCGGTCGGGTAGCGAGGCTGCCGCTTCCCGTTGTCGGCGGCGTTTCCGAACCGGTGAGCCAGGCAGTCACACTCCCAGGTGACCGCGCTGGACTGCCCGGCCATCGGCACGCAAGACTGCTGCACCAGGGCCTCCTGCTGCTCGGTGATTCGACACCAACGAGCTGTTCAGGAGGCCCTGTTCGTATGCGCCCAGCGTCCCGCGACCACCCGATCGGGACTCCCGTTCGACGCGCATCCCTCAAGATCGAAAAGACAACAGTTTCTGAGCGTTTTACTTGGCGAGTGAGTTGGCCACAACGCTGGCCAGTTTCCGTGCGGAGGAATCGGCGGACAGCAGGTGTTCGGTGCCATGTTCGATGGCCTGGGCCGTCTCGGTGGAGCGGGGGAGCATGGTCTTCTCGTAGACGCGGATGGCGTCGTCGACAGTGGCTGCGTTCGCGAGGGCGAGGGCGAGTTCGCCGGCGTCAAGCATGGCGAGGTTGACGCCGGTGCCGAGCGGGGGCATGAGGTGGGCGGCGTCGCCGAGCAGGGTCACCGTAGGGTTGTGGTCCCAGGTGTGCAGGACAGGAAGCGCGAAGATCGGCCGGTGGATGTAGAGGCCGTCGTTCTCGGTGATCATCCGGCGCATGCGGGGCGACCAGTGCGCGTACTCGTCGCGCAGCACGGCGCGGATGCCATCGGTGTCCTCGGCGGTCAGCCCCTTGGCCCTGATCCAGTCGACGGGAAGGCGTTGGATGAATGCGACACGGATCTGGTTTCCGCTGTTGCGCTGGGCGAACAGGCTGCGTTCGCCATCAGCTGCGTGGGCGCTGCCCAAGCCGACCAGTTCGGCGATCTCGGGGTGCCGGTCGTCGACGTCGGAGAACCATGCTTCCAGGAAGCTGATCCCGGTGTACTCGGGGATGGCGGTGGACACGGCCGGACGTACCCGGGAGAAGGCGCCGTCGGCGCCGATGACCAGATCGGTCTCGATGCTCGTGCCGTCGGCGAAGTGCATTTGCCGCGGCCCATCGGCGGGTCCGCTGATCGTGTCGAGGGAGCGGCCCCAGCGCACAGTTCCCGTCTCCAGGGAGTCGAGCAGCAGGTCGTGCAGGTCGCCGCGGTCGATTTCCGGCTTCAAGAGTTCGGTGGCCGCCGGGACTTGGTGGAACGTGATCGCGCCGGTCGGGTCCATCTGGCGCATTTCCTGCCCATCGGGGCGGGCGAGGGCGAAGAACTCGTCGAGCAGGCCGGCTTCGCGCAGGGCGACCTGGGCGTGGTCAGCGTGCAGGTCGAGGGTGCCGCCTTGGTTGCGGGAGTCGCGGCCCGGGTCGCGGTCGTAGACGGTGACCGCGATGCCGCGATGCCGCGCTGCTGGAGGATGCGTGCGCAGGTCAGTCCGCCGGGTCCGGCGCCGATGATGCTGATCCTGGCGTTAGCGGGTTCTGGGGACTTCATGGGATGTTCCTTTCGGACGGAGAAGAGGGGAGTCACCGGGCGAACAGGGCGGGGCGGCGGCGCTCAGAGGTCGCCTCGGTCATGGAGGTGCCTCGTGAACAGAACCAACCCGCGGAGGGAACGTCGCTGGGCGACGATGGGCGGCAGAGCGAGATCTGTTGGCGGAGTGGGGTGCGAAGGGCGGTCCACGCGGGCGGCCTTGACCGGACACCGCGGCCGTCATCCCGGAGTCGCCCTGCCGTGCCGCCAGTAACCGACGAAAGTGATGTCGGACTTGTCGACGCCGCGCTCATGGACGAGGTGCCGCCGCAGTGTCGTGGGCAGGTGATTCTCACCCGCCACGAAGGTGGCGAAGCGCCCTGCCGGCAGGGCGGCCTTCATCACGGTGTCGAGTGCGTAGCGCCCCGGAAGTCCGGCGCGGCCGTCACGCGGAAGCCAGTGCACGCTGACGTTCTGTGGCGTGTTCAACTTCTGGATGTCCGCGCTGCTGGGTACCTCCAGGAACACTTCGCTGGGCAACGCGCCCTCGTCGGAGTCCAGGATGGACAAGATGGCCGGCACCGCGGTCTCGTCCCCTACGAGCAGTTGCCATTCCACGCCACGGGGCGGGCTGTAGGTGGCTCCCTCGTCGAGGATGCCGACCGGTTCGCCGGGGCGGGCACCCCGCGCCCAGATGGAGGCCGGACTGTCCCCTTCGTGGAGCACGAACTCGATGTCCAGTTCGTTGCGGTCGGGCCAGAAGTGCCGGACCGTGTAGAAACGGACGTAGGGGCGTGCCGCCTTGCCCGTCATCATGTACTGCGCCATCCATGTGGCGTCGGACCGGGAGGGCAGCCAGAGCGGGCCCTGGCCGGGCCGCCGGAACAGGAGCCTGAAGGCCTGGTCGACTCCGATCGGCCGGAAGTCCTTGAGGTCCTCTCCGCCCACGGTCACCAGCAGGAAGTTTCCGGGCCTCCACTCCTTGCGCACGACTTCGACCGACAGCATCCGACGGCTGACGGGCTTGATCCGGTTCATGGTGACGTCCTCTTCCCATGCATCGACGCCGCAACGGAAGGTGGGTACGCACCACGCCCGGGCATCAAGTTAGGCATGCCTAACCGTAGAATGGCGCTCGTGCGCATGGTGGCCACGCGATACCCCGGAACGGCCAGATCGTGATCGGAGCACGGGGCGAACGGAACTGCTGGGCCAGGACGGGACGGATCGGCGGATGGAGAGGCGAGCGTCATGGCTCAGGTGACAGCTCTGGGCGAGGGAGCCGCCTCGCCGATCCTGACCATCGAGCACCAGCATGCGCATCCGCCTCTCCAGGTGGCACCCCATACCCATTCGGAGCCAATGCTGCTGTGGGCGTCGACCACTTCCGTCACCCTGCGCACGGTCTCGCACGACTGGCTGGTGCCTCCGGGGCACGGCCTGTGGATTCCCGGCCGTGTCGAGCACACGGGGACGACACGGCACGCCGGTGAACTGTGCGTCATCCGGTTCATGGCCACGCGCTGCCCCATCGACTGGACGCAGCCCACCGGCGTCGCCGTCCAACCGCTGCTTCGTGAGCTCATCCGATACCTGCGGGCCGAGCCGGACGCGGCGAGCCGCCGGCATGCCGAAGCCCTCCTCTTCGAGGTCCTCCAGCCGCTGCCGACCCACTCGATCCAGGTGCCCATGCCCGCCGAACCGCGCTTGCGTACGATCACCGAGCGGCTCATCGACTCGCCCGGAGATCAGCGAGAACTTGCGATGTGGGCGGCGGAGGTGCACAGCGGGGTGCGTACTCTGTCACGGCTCTTCCTCGCCGAGACGGGGCTGACCTTCTCGCAGTGGAGGACTCGGATCCGTGTCCGCGCCGCAGTAGGCCATCTCGCGGCCGGCGCGTCCGTCAAGGCCACCGCGCGGGCTGTGGGATACCGAAAGCCCAGCGCCTTCATCGCCGCCTTTCAGCGCGTGACCGGGCAGACGCCCGGTACCTACGGGGGCGAGTAGGAGCCATGCAGCGAGTGCGGTTTGGTGTCACATGATGTGACGCTCGGGTTGAGCGGGTTGTCAGCTGTGCTGGGCTTGGTCCCCTTTGACGGACATCTTCCTTCTGGAGCGGCAGCCACTGATCTTCGATGTCCGCCAAACGGGATCAAGCCCAGGTGTGGGCCCAAGGCTCCTGCGTGCTCACCTGCCGGGTTGGATGAGGTCGAGTGCATGGTCGGGGTGTGACTTGTAGTAGTCGGTGGCGTGGGCGGTGTTGGTCCAGCCGGTGAGGCGGGCCAGGGCGATCGCGATGTTACGGAAAGTGGCCATTGCGCGGGGCGTGTTCCCGGTGCGGATCTTGGAGGCGTCCTCGGCGAGGGTGGTGTCCCGGACGTGGTGATGGGCTTCGACGTGCCAGTGCTCGGGCGAGCTGAGCGTCGGTCGCGGAGAACGCGTCGTGGCTGGTGACGGCATAGACGTGCTCGATCTGGATCTTCCCGCTGTACAGATCGCGTCGGCGGCGGGTGACCTTGATCGCCTGGGCGGCGTGCGGGAGCCGCAGCCGGCGCGGGACCTGGACGGCTTTGAGGCGGCGGATCTCATCACGGCCGTGCCCCTTCTCCCGGGTGGCGTGGCCGAGGGGGACCTGGTTCCAGGGCAGCGACTTAAGGAAGTCTTGCAGCTTTTGTCCTTCACGATCGCGATGTAGTCGGCCTTCTTCTCCTCAACGAGGAACTGCGCGTGAGCGTGCTGGGTATACAGGGCGTCGAACGTGACGGTGCGGCCGACCAGGCCGAGCGGAGCGAGAAGAGGCTTGAACTCGCTGATCTCGCCCTTCTTCCCGGCGACCTGCCGCTGGTTCAGCGTCGCGCGTTCGCCGTGGGTGACGGCTGCCAGCAAATGCACCGCCTTCGTCGCCGCAGTGCGCGATCCGCGCAGGCTCTTGCCGTCGACGGCGATCGCGCACAGCCCTTCGTCCTGGTCGGGGCGGCTGCAGTGTCCTGCAAGCCACGCACCCACCGCCGCGTCCACCGCGTCGCCGTCCAGACATGCCAGGAGTCGGCCGAACGTGGTCGCCCGCAGTGCGGCCCGCAGCCCCAGACGGTGACGGACCTCGTCGGGCAGGTAGGCGGCATGCCTTGCGATGGCGGCGAGGGTGGTGGCGCCGGCGAGTACGGCGATCGTGCACAGTGCCAGGACCAGGCCGAGCCGGTAACGGCGGCCCTGTCGACGGCGCGGATCGGGGAGCACGTCGAGGACGTCGGCAAGGTCCAGCAGGCGGTCGGGGTCGTCGGGGATGGAGCCCGCAGCGTGGTCGAGGTGGCGGGACACAGCGGTAATCAGCGAGGATGACATCCGGAAGCGGTTCGTTGTGATGAGGCGTCAGACACCTCCATCATCACGAACCGCTTCCTTCAGTTGATCACCCACCCCCACCCCGACAACCCGCCCTCACCCAGCAGTTCAGGGCATCTCACCGCCCGAGAAGGCGCTGTCACGTTGTTGGGTGCGTGAGTGCCTGACAGCGTGCTGGGGTGTGACAGGCCCGGGTGTCGGCCTGGGTCAGGTTGTTGCGGGCAGGCCGGTGATGCCGGTCATCTGGTCCCAGAGGGCGAAGCGGATGATCATCTCGGCTCGGTAGTGGGTAGCGGACAGGCTGTGGCGGTGGGGTCGGAAGTGGGGTGAGATCCCGCTGAACGCGGCGAGGAATCTCTGCGCTCCGCCGGTGCTGCGGAAGCCTTTCATAGCCCGTTCGCGCTGCCGGGTCGGTTGGTGGGAGTTCTCGGCCCGGTTGTTCAGGCCTTTGTGGGAGCGGTGCTCGACCGAGGGCATGACCTCGCGGTGGGCGGCTCCGTAGGAGCGGAGCTTGTCGGTGACGACCACCCGCGGCACCATGCGCGTCTTTGTGAGAAGGCCACGGAAGAATCGCCTGGCCGCGGCCTTGTCGCGTCGGTTCCGCACCAGAATGTCCAGCACGTTGCCGTCCTGGTCGACGGCCCGCCACAGGTATTTCTGCTCGCCGTTGATCTTGATGAAGACCTCGTCGAGGTGCCACTTGTCGCCGGGGCGAGGGCGCCGGCGGCGCCGGCTCGTTCGTCACGGCCTGGGTCGTCGACGGCGCACACGACTCGGAAACGTTCACCGACCGGCTGATGAACGTGGTCGGCCGGTTCGCCGAGGAGGACCGATGATCAGCCGCCTGATCCTGCGCAAGCTCGAGCGCAAGCTCCAGCTCGACCCGCCGCTGACGCGGAGGATCACCGTCCAGCGGAACCTGCGCATCCCGATGCCGGACGGCGTCGAGCTGCTGGCGGACCGGTGGCTGCCGCGGTCCGGTGGCGACGGGCTGCCGACCGCGTTGCTCCGCACCCCCTACGGCCGGGGCACGTACGGCGCGATCCTGGCCAGGCCGCTGGCTGAGCGCGGATACCAGGTGGTGACCAGAGTGTGCGCGGCGGGTTCGGCTCCGGTGGCACGTTCGACCCGATGCGCCAGGAACGCGCGGACGGGCTCGCGACCCTCGACTGGCTGGTGGCGCAGCCGTGGTCCGACGCGATCGTGCTGTACGGCCCGAGCTACCTCGGATACGTCCAGTGGGCGGTCGCCGACCAGTTGCCGCCCCAGGTCAAGGCAATGATCCCGGTGGTGACGGAGTCCGCGCTGACGCTGGAGTCCCTGCGTCCCGGCGGCATGTCGCTGGAGGCGTCGTTCGAGTGGAGTGTGCTGGTCGGCACCCAGGAACGTCCGCTCTCGGGGCTGCGCAAGATGTCGCAGGACAAGAAGACGGCGCGAGCACTGTGGACGCTTCCGCTGGCCGAGGCCGACATCGCCGCGTTCGGTGAGCGTTCCCCGTACTTCCAGGACACCCTCACCCACGACGCCTCCTCCCCGCGGTGGGACGGGATCGACCACAGCCACCGGGTCGCCGACGTGACCGTGCCGGTCAGCTCGGTCGGCGGCTGGTACGACATCTTCCTGCCCGGCCAGCTGCGCGACTTCCAAGTGCTGCAGGAGAAGGGGCGTTCCGCACGGCTGACGGTCGGCCCGTGGACGCACGCGGAGTTCACCGGCACGCCGGTCGAGGAGGCGGTGGACTTCGGTCTCGCCCACGCCCGCGGCGTCCAGCCGCCACACCGCGCGCCGGTCCGGCTGTACGTGATGGGCGAGGACGCGTGGCGCTCGTTCGACTCCTGGCCACCGGCCGGGTACTCGCCACAGCGTTTCCACCTCGGTGCCGCGGGTGCGCTGACTTCGGAGCCACCTGCTGAGTCCTCGGTGGACACTTACCGCTACGACCCGGCCGACCCCACCCCGACGGCCGGCGGCGTGCGGCTGGCTGTGGGCGCCGCCGGACGGGCCGAGAACACCGAGCTCGAGGCCCGCCCGGACGTGCTCACCTACACCACACCGGTACTCGACCAGGACGTCGAGGCCGTCGGTGAGGTCAGCGCCGAGATCTGGTTCTCCTCCAGCCTGCCGCACGCCGACGTGTTCGTGCGGCTCTGCGACGTCGACCAGGAGGGCCGGTCGTGGAACGTGTGCGACGGCCTGGTGAGCCTTACCGACGCCGCCGAACCACAGGGCGTCTCTGTGACGTTGTGGCCGACGGCGTACCGCTTCCGGCGCGGGCATCGCATTCGCGTCCAGGTCGCCAGCGGCACTTTCCCGCGGTACACCCGCAATCCCGGCACCGGCGAGTCTCCAGCCACCGCCACCACGCTGCTCGCCGCCGACCAGACCGTCCACTTCGGGCCAGATCGGCCGTCCGCCATCACGCTTCCGGTCCTCGGGTCAGCCTGAGGACAGCTGTCACGCGGTCCGGCACGGCGACACCGTCCGGACCGCGATGTCGGCCGACCTCGACAACGCCCAGGGCGCTGGGGCGACAGAGATTGTCAGTGCCCGGCGCCACGGTTTTCGAGTCACTGACCGAAACGACGGGATCGTCGTGGACAAAGTGACCAAGGCCGCCGACTCCTCGCAGGTCACCGCCGCGACCAACCCTGTCGAGACAGGGACGATCAGCCGGGACGGCACCACGGTCATCGCCACCGTCAACTACAAGGTGGCGCACGACAAGCTCACCGACGCCACCAGGAACACGCTCCAGGAGGCAGCCCAGCAGGGCCGGGACGGGGGGCCTGACGGTGGAGATCGGTGGCGATGCGCTGCACGAGTCGGCGTCCGACAAGGCGGTGGCGGTCAGCATCGCCATCGACGCGCTGGTGCTCCTGATAACGTCCGGTTCACTGGCCGCGGCCGGCATGCGGTCAACGCGGCCGTCGGCGTGGGACTGCCTCGGATCAGGGACGGCCCTTCAGCGCCTGGAGGCCGCGTCACAGGAGCGCGCTGATGCCGACGATGTGTCTGACCTGCAGCACCACACTGTGGCGGCCACGCGAAGACCGGGCACGGCGACGGAGTGTCTCGCCGCCATCCGTCACGGCTAATCCTGCCGATCATCGACAGGAGATGAGCGGCCCCTCGCTCGGCGACGACACGGCCTGAACCGGATTGCCACCGTCGAGTCCCAGCCTCCCCTTGGTCCATGTCAGCTCCGTCGCCGTGACCGCCGGTCTCTGCGTTGTCCGGTCGAGGAGCCCGGGTACGCCAGAGCACATCTCTGTCTGGCGACGGCGCTGGTTGCAACAGGTGGAGACTTCCTTTGTACCCGGCGTCGGGTGGCCGGACGAGTGCGTTCGGGACCCCGCGGCGACGGGGAGTTCTACTGCCCGGAACCGCTTGTTGGCGTGGTGTCCGGGGGGCGGGAACATAGCGGGCATGCCTGATCTTCCGGCCGCTCACGGTCACCCGGTCGTCGATATCCACGCTCATTACTTCCCGTCCGCGCTGCGTCCGCCGACTCGGGTGGCTGACGATCCGCGTTGGCCGTTCCTGGTCATCGACGAGGGCGGCGGGGCGGGGCGGATCATGCGCGGCACCGAGGTCTTTCGGCGTGTGAAGCCCGCCCTGTGGGACATGCAGGCCCGGCTGGCCGAGCTGGATGCGGCAGGCGTCGACATGCAGGTGATCTCGCCGGTGCCGGTGACCTTGTCGATGTGGGCGGAGGGCAAGGACGCCGCGGAGTTCCTGCGCCGGCAGAACGACCTGTTCGCCGAGGCCGTGTCCGCGTCGGGGGGCCGGCTGCGCGGTCTGGGTGCCGTACCTCTGCAGGATGTCGACGCGGCCATCACCGAAATGCTGCGCGTCAAGGAGGAGCTGCGGCTGGACGGAGTGGAGATCGGCACCCGCATCGGTGATCTGGAGCTGGATGCTCCGATGCTCAGGCCGTTCTTCGCGGCGGCGCAGGAGGCGGGGGTGCCACTCTTCGTCCATCCCACGGACGTCGCGCACGCGGTACGCCGTGCGGAGCCGATGTACTCGTTCGGTGTCGGCATGCTGACGGACACCGCTCTGGCGGCGACCGCGCTGGTCTTCGGCGGGGTGCTGGAGGAGTTTCCGGAGCTGCGGGTCGCCCTGGCACACGGTTGCGGCGCGTTCCCCTGGACGTATCCGCGTACGGCGTACGGGGACGCGCTCCTGCGGGGCGGCCCCGATCCCGAGCGCACCGCCCAGCTCAACCGGCTGGTTGGCTCGTTGTGGGCGGACGCGTTGGTCTTCGACCCGGAGCATCTGCGACTGGTGGCCGAGCGTGTGGGTGCCGGCCACCTGATGCTCGGCACCGATCATCCCTTCCTGACGGCACCGTTGGAGACCGCCCTGACCACCGTCACCGGGGCAGCCGAGCAGAACGTGCTCAGCGAGTCAGAGACGGCACGTGTCCTTGGCCGCAACGCCCTCGAATTCCTGGGTCTGTGAGCCCGATGCACCGCAGGCCGGAGACGACCGAGCAAGGAGAAAAAGCGCGTGAGTATGAAGATCCTCGCCCTCGTGAAGTACGTGCCGGATGCGACGGGTGACCGGCGGTTCACCGAGGAGATGACGACTGACCGGGACGCCGTGGACGGGCTTCTCTCGGAACTCGACGAGTACGCGGTGGAACAGGCACTGCAGATCTCCGAGTCGCACGGGGACGCCGAGGTCATTGTTGTCACGATGGGGCCGGCCGACGCCAAGGACGCCTTGCGCAAAGCCCTTTCCATGGGGGCGGACAGGGCCGTCCACATGGACGACGGAGACCTTCACGGCACCGACGTTTTCGGTACCTCGTCCGTCCTGGCCGAGCTCGTCCAGCACGTCGACTTCGACCTGGTCGTCTGCGGTATGGCCTCGACCGACGGCGGCATGGGCGTCGTCCCGGCGCTGCTTGCCGAGCGGCTGGGAGTCCCCCAGGTCACTCTGCTCTCGGAGGTGGCCGTCGATGACGGCGTCGTCAGCGGTCTGCGGGACGGCGACACCGCCACGGAGCGGCTCCAGGCGGAGCTGCCGGCGGTGGTGTCGGTGACCGACCGCTCGGGCGAGGCTCGTTACCCCTCTTTCAAGGGCATCATGGCCGCCAAGAAGAAGCCGGTGGAGTACCTCGACCTGGACGACCTCGGCATCGACGCCGCCACCGTGGGCCTGGCAGGCTCCTGGACGGCCGTCGACACCGCCACCGCCCGTCCGCCGCGGACCGCGGGGTCGGTCGTCAAGGACGACGGCGACGGAGGAACCCGCCTCGCGGAGTTTCTGGCGTCCCAGAAGTTCATCTGAGCCGGCCCCACGAGATTCAGGAGAGTAGATCAATGGGTGAGGTTCTCGTCCTGGTCGAGCACGCGGACGGTCGCGTTCGCAAGCCGGCCCTCGAACTGCTGACACTGGCCCGTCGTATCGGCGAGCCGTCCGCCGTAGTCCTCGGAGCCGGCGAGGCCGCCGACAGCATCCGGGCCAAGGCCGCCGAGTACGGCGCGGTGAAGGTGTACGTCGCAGACGCGCCGCAATTCGCCGACTACCACGTCGTCCCCAAGGTCGACGCGCTGGCGCAGATCGCCCGGGCTGCCGATGCTGTCGCCCTTCTCGTCACTTCCAGTGGTGAAGGCAAGGAGATCGCCGCGCGAGTGGCACTGCGCCTGAACTCCGGCATCATCACAGACGCGATCAATGTGCATGCCGGGGAAAGGGGCCCGATCGCCACTCAATCGGTGTTCGCCGCCTCCTACCAGGTGACCTCCACGGTGACCGAAGGGACCCCGGTCATCACGGTCAAGCCCAATGCGACCGGTCCGGAACCGGCACCTGCCGAAGGTACGGTGGAGAACGTCTCCGTGACCTTCTCCGCAGCTGCCACTGGTACCAAGGTCGTCTCGCGTGTGGCGCGAGTGTCGTCCGGCCGCCCGGAGCTGACGGAGGCGGCGATGATTGTCTCCGGCGGCCGTGGTGTCGGGGCCGCCGAGGGCTTCTCGGTCGTGGAGGAACTCGCCGACTCGCTGGGCGCGGCCGTCGGCGCCTCGCGAGCTGCGGTGGACGCCGGCTGGTATCCGCACAGCAACCAGGTGGGCCAGACCGGGAAGCAGGTCTCGCCGCAGCTGTACATCGCCAACGGCATCTCTGGGGCGATTCAGCATCGCGCGGGTATGCAGACGTCCAAGACCATCGTCGCGGTGAACAAGGATCCGGAAGCACCGATCTTCGACCTCAGCGACTTCGGTGTCGTGGGTGACCTGTTCGATGTGCTGCCCCAACTGACCGCCCAGATCAAGGCACGGAAGAGCTGACGTGCGGGTGCTACGAGCCCGGCGGTGAAGTGCCCTGTATCGGTTCCCTGCGAGAGGGGAGCAATTGTCAAGACCTGTGGATGGGAGCTGTGCCGACCCAGCGGTGGTAGGCGTCTACGTCGACGTTGCTGCCGCACACGATGGTGAGAACGTGTCGGCCGGCGAAGCGGTCGCGGTCTTCGAGGATCGCTGCGATGCCGAGCGCGGCCGAAGGTTCGACGACGAGGCCGGCGTGGTCAAGGAGCATCCGCATACCGAAGATGATCGACGGCTCCTGGACCAGGACGGCGTCGTCAGCGACCAGGAGGAGATCGTCCAGGACGGCCGGGATGGGACGTCGGCCGGCGACGCCGTCAGCGATGGTGTCGGTCGAGTCGGTGGTGACGACACGCCGCTGGCGCCACGAGTGTGTCAGCGCCGGTGCGCCCAGCGGCTGAACACAGATCACCTCGACTTCGGGTGCCAATGCCTTCACCACATGCCCCACGCCGGTGGCCAGCGCCCCACCGCCGAGAGCAATCAGGACGGTGTCGAACGACGGCGCGGTGTCCACCAGTTCCAGGCCGATGGTCGCCGCGCCCTCGCAGGTCTCGATGTCCAGGCTGTCTTCGACCAGCCGGATGCCGTCGTACCGCGCGATGGCCGCCGCCCGCTCGCGAGCCATCTCGTGGTCGCCGTCCACCAGCTCCAACCGGGCGTCCAACGCGCGGATGCGATCAAGCTTGGCCCGAGTCGCAAAGCGGGATGCTACGACGGTCACGTCGAGTTCCCGGCCGCGACCGGACCACGCGAGGGTTTGGCCGAGGTTGCCCGCGCTGGCGCACACCGCGGCTCGCGACGCATTGTCGGCCAGCAGGCTCGCGACTACCTCGGTGCCGCGGGCCTTGAAGCTGCGGACCGGGTTCGCCGTTTCGAGCTTGATGCTCACCGTGCACCCGAGGCCGGGCTCCAGCGCCTCACAGCGGTACAGCGGAGTGTCGAGAAAGACCGGGTCGATCACCCGGCGAGCCGCCCGGATCCGAGCAGTGTCGAGACGCGTCTCCTGCACGACAGAGCAGCGTAGTGCCACCGGGTCCATAAGCAACGCCACACCGAACCCAAAGTCCTCCGCGGGCCCCGGCACACAACCGGTGCCTCCTGGCCAGGTGCAGGAACCATGCAGGCATTTGCCCGTTCATCACATAGCAAAGAGTACTTGATCACTCTTTCGTTTCCAGTTTGCCTGCTTTCCCTGACGCTAAAGGCGGCTTCGCCGGGGACACATCAGGGCGTTCCGTGTGGGTGGTCGTGGATCCAGGACAGGCCTCCGAGGTCGAGGCGGGTGCGGGTGACGGCGACGTAGGCGAGGCGGGCCTCCCCGTCGTCGATGGGACCGGGTACGGCCTGGCCCGCGTCGTCGTGCTGGTCGGAATCTTGGGGTGGGGTGAAGTCGTCCGCGATTTTCACGCGGGGCCATTCGCGGCCTTTGGCCTTGTGGGCGGTCGAGACGGTCACCTGGGCGTGCTGCTCGGGGGCGAGTTGAGCGACGGCGGTGAGGATGGCGTCGTTGCCGTGGGTGTCGACGAGGTCGACCAGGGGCTGCAGGTCGCGGCCGGCCGGGTCGTGGGCGGCGTAGTCCTGCAGTTCGCCCCAGGAGGGGAACAGGAGCAGTTCGGGGTGGGTGGTGCGGCGGCCTTCTTTGAGGTCGCGGGCGGCGAGTGCCAGGGTGCGCAGGCTGTCTCCTCCTCCGGCCAGCGCCACCCGGCATCCGGCGGTCATCAGGCCCATGACGTGGGACATGGCGCCGACGTTGGTGCGGCACAGCACCGCGTCGGGCCGGGTGAGGGGGCCGAGTTCGGTGGGGACGGTCTCGGTGCCGGTCAGACGGAGGGGAGCGTCGGCGATGGCCAACCACCGATTGGCTTCCTCGGCGAGGTGGGGGCCGAAGCGGAATGACTTCGACAGGGCGAGCTGGGTGCCGTCGAAGCCGGTCATGATGTCCTTGGCGCCGCGCCAGTGGTAGATGGCTTGGGCGGAGTCGCCGACCATGACGAGTTGGGCGTGGTCGCGCTGGCTGAGGAAGATGTGTTCGACGACGGGGTTGGTGTCCTGGGCCTCGTCCAGCAGCAGGAAGTCGGCGTCGATCCTGGGCTGGGTGAGGGCCCACAATTTCAGGTAGTGGTCGTGGTCGAAGCGGACCGCGCCGGCGTCGGGGTTGTGCAGGTCGCTCCAGGCTTTGCGAGCGAAGGGCACGATGTGGGCGGCGAGTTGGGTGTGGAGATCGTTGTTCTCCAGGCCGCGCAGGCGGGGTACGTGGTGGCGGGTGATGGCCTCGTCGGCGGTGTGGCAGAAGCTGGCCACGGTGCGCAGCAGGGTGTGGCAGAGGGCTCTTTGGGAGATGTCGCGCTCTGCGATGCGGATGGCCTTGGTGACGCCGAGGGCTGGCCGGTCTGCCAGGCCGGGCGGCGGGGTGCGTTCAGGCGGCGGGTGTAGCCGTGGCCGATGGCCGCGTAGGCAAGGGCGTGCGCGGTCTTGCACTGGACGGTGTTCGGAAAGCGGGTTCGTGCGTCCTGGGCGATGGCCCGGTTAAAAGCGAGGTAGCGGCCGCGGCGGGTGGTGGTGCGGGCGAGGAGGGCGAGGGTAGTGGTCTTCCCGGTGCCGGCGCCTGCCTGCAGGGCGAGGTGGTCGCCGGCGGGGAAGGCGTCGGCTGCTGCCGTCTGTTCGTCGGTCGGTTTCATGGCGTGGGCCTCTCGGAAAGCCGGGTGAGCGCGTGTCCGACGGTGGACAGCAGGTAGGCGGGGGTGGTGTGGGCCAGCAGCTGGCGTACCGCGTGGTCGAGGCGGTCGATCTCCTGGTCGGCGTGCTCGGCCAGGGCGCGGTGCAGGGCCAGTTCCACGTACCGCTCCGGAGTCTGCTGCGCACGGCGGGCATCGGCTGTGAGGACAGCGTGCGCGGCGGGCGGGAAGGCGACATTGAGCAGCACCTTGTGGTCTGCGTCCGGGTAGTGCGTGGTGATCACGTCGATCGGCAGCCGTGCGCCGAGCCGGTGGCGCAGCCGGCGGGCGGCCCGGTGGGGGGTCTTGGCAGGTACGAGGGCCATCAGACGGGTGGCGTCGTGGTTGGCGGCGAGCGGCAGCACGCGGGCGGCGCGGAGCAGGGCCGCCGGGGACAGGGGGCGGGTGAGCACGATTTCCAGGGCGTGATGCGGCATCGTCATCCCCTGCCGTGCCGACGGGCCCGGGGGTGGGGCAGGCGGGTGTGGATGTGCGCCGCGTGCAGGAAGGCGTCGAAGGGCTGCCATCCGGCCAGGGCGAGGTCTGCGACGCCGGGGGCGGCGGCGTGTGTGGGGCAGTGCTGGGCGCGCCAGCGCAGTCACACTGACCTGGCTCTTCTCCGGTCAGCGCAGCAACGAGATCGCGCGCCTGCGCCTGGGTTGCGTCCGCTGGCAGCGCGACGGGGACCCCGTCGCCGGCAACTCCACACAGATCCTCGCCCGCGACGCCGTCTGCCTCCTGGACGTGCCCGCTCACAAGACCGGCACTGCGTTCACCAAGCCAGTGGACCCGCTGCTCGGGCAGGCCATCAACGCCTGGCAGGCACTCCGCCCCAGCCAGCCCAAACGCACCGACAAGCGCACGGGAGAACAAATCGACTTCCTGTTCTCCTACCGCGCGCGCACCGTCTCCAGCGGCTACATCAACAGCACCGTCATCCCCATGCTCTGCCGCAAAGCAGGCGTACCGGCTGTCGATGCCCGCGGCAGCATCACCAGCCACCGCGCCCGCTCCACCATCGCCAGCCAGCTGTACAACGCGAAAGTGCCCATGGCCCTGTTCGAGCTGCAGGCGTGGCTCGGACACCGTTCCCCGGAGTCCACCCAGCACTACGCGAAGATCAGCCCCAACACACTGACCAAGGCATACGAAGACGCCGGGGACTTCGCCCGAAACGTACGCACCATCGAGGTCCTCGTCGACCGCGACGCGGTCGCCTCTGGCGCCGCCGCGGCCGGCGAACCCTGGCAGCACTACGACCTCGGACACGGCTACTGCACCTACACCTTCTTCGAACAGTGCCAGCACCGCATGGCCTGCGCCCGCTGCGACTTCTACACCCCGAAGGACTCCACGAGAGCCCAACTCCTCGAAGCCAAAGGCAACCTGCAGAAGATGGCCATCTCGATCCCGCTCACCGAGGACGAACAGGCCGCTCTCACCGACGGTCAGAACGCGATCGACGAACTCCTCGGCAGACTCGCCGATACCCCGACCCCGGCCGGGCCGACACCCCGGCAGATCACGGCACCCGGCACAGCTCAGCTCCTACCGATCGTCGGCGTCCGACAGGGCAAAGCGGCGCAAGCATGACAAACCTGATTGCACAGAAGAGTCGTACATCTGGCGGGCCCTGTCGCGCGCCCGTCGTTTACGGGTGCGTGCGGAGTCCGTCGAGGATGAGCGCGAGCATGCGGGGTGCCCGGTCCTCGGGGCCGGACGGGGCGCGCCACAAGGCGCCGGCGTGACGGCCGAGAGCGGCAAGCAGTACAAGGGCCAGCCCCAAAACCTGCAAGCAGGTGCCCGGCCGCGCCGGACCCGACTCCGAAGAAGAGCGTCGCACCGATAGCCGGAAAGCACTGACCGCCCGCCGTCCGGGTTGACCTCGTCGGCGATCAAGGGATACTTTCGATACGCAACGGTAGCGTAGCGAAAGTGGGGCGGTCACTCTTGGCCGAGGCATCGAGCGGGCCGCGTAGCGGCGGGGCGGACGTGGCGGCCGGCATGGGTCGGCCGCGGGATGCTCGTCGGGATGCGGCGATCTTGGAGGCGACGTTGTCGCTGCTGACGGAGCTTGGGTACGAGCAGTTGTCGATCGAGGCGGTTGCGGGGCGGTCAAGGGTCGCGAAGACGACGATTTACCGTCGTTATCGGGACAAGGCCGACCTGGTTGCTGCGGCGGTGCAATATCGCTCGCATGCCACGCCGCCCTCGCCTGCTGCGGTCGACCTGCGGGAGAACCTGCTTGCGCTTGCCGGGTGGCTGGCTCGGCAGATTGCTGAGCAGGAGATCGGACTGCTTGGGGCGCTGTTTGCGGGGATGCGGGGGGACCCGCGGCTTGCTGAGGAGATGCGTCGAATCCTGCGCCGGGACGAGGCGGCGATGACTGATGAGGCGTTCCGCAAGGCGATCGGGGACGGCGAGCGGTTGACTCCCCGGGCCGCCGAGCTCTTTGCCGAGATCGCTCCGGCGGTCATCGTGCACCGTGTGGTCGTCGCGGGCGAGCCGTGCGATGAACGCTTCGTCGAGCACCTCGTCGACGACATTCTTCTGCCGTTGCTACTTGAGGGCCGCTGAGGCAATCCCATTCCGTGCGTACTGAGTGCGGCGGGTGTGACAAGTGAAAGGGGATTCATCATGATCGTTGTCACCGGGGCCACTGGCGCGTTGAACGGCGCCACTGTTGAGCACCTTCTCAAGCATGTTCCTGCGGAGCGGATCGGCGTAAGCGTGCGCGACGTCGGCAAGGCGCGGCACTTAGCCGAACGCGGGGTGCGGGTGCGTCAGGGCTCCTATGCGGATCCGGCCGCACTGCGCCACTCCTTCGAGGGTGCTGAGCAGGTCCTACTCGTGTCCTCCAGTGACCCGCATGCCGACCATGTTGGCTTGCACCGCGTTGGCATCGAGGCTGCCGTTGCAGCGGGAGCCCGGCGCATCCTGTACACCAGCCATCAGGGTGCCGGGGCCGACAGTCCCTTCCACCCGGCCCGCGATCACGCCGCGACCGAGGTGCTCCTCGCCGAATCCGGTGTCGCCTGGACCTCGCTGCGCAACGGTTACTACGCCCACAGCGTCCTTTGGCTGCTCAGCCCCTGGCGGCAGACCGGCGAGATTGCAGCTCCGGCCGATGGCCCGATTTCCTGGACCGACCGCGCCGACTCCGCCGAAGCGGCAGCGGTCATCCTGGCCGGTGACCGGAGGTTCGACGGGCCGGTCACCCTCACCGCGCGGCAGGCCGTGACCCTCGCCGACGTCGCCGCGATGGCCTCCGAGATCAGCGGCCGCGAGGTCAAGCGAGTCGTGCTGGACGACGAGAAGTGGATCGCGGACAAGGTCGCGGATGGCATGCCGGAGGGGATGGCACGGATGATGCTCACCAGATACCAGGCCGCTCGCGAAGGCCGCTTCGCCGGGGTCGACCCTCTGCTGGCCAATCTGCTCGGCCGCGAACCCCGCAGCGTCGCCGAGCAGTTGGAAGACGGCAGCACCGGCTGAAGGATCGCCGAGGCAAGGGAAAGGGGCTGGGCTCCATCGGTGATATCAGCGATATCGGCTATATCAGAGATATCGGTGATGGAAGCCAGCCCCTAGAGGTTGTCCCGTATGGGGCGTGAGCTATCCGGTGAGGGCCAGGTTGTGGAGCCGGGCGATGCCGAGCATGGCCTGGTGAACGCCGTTGCCCTTGAGGCGGCAGTCCCGAAGGATCTTCCAGTTCTTCAGCCGGGATAGGGCGTGTTCGACTCGTGCCCGTGCCCGGCGGTGGACGGCGTTCTCTGTTGCGGGCTGAGGTGTCTCTGGCCTCGTCGCCTGCGGTGCGGGATGAGAAGGCCAGTGCCCTGGTAGCCACCGTCGGCGATGGTCGGGGCACCGCGGCAGACCCGGTCCACACCGGACTCGGTGAACGCCCGGCAGTCGTTGCGACTGCCGGGCAGCGGCAAGCCGATCGCCACCACCAGGCGGCTGTTGGCGTCGATGACGACCTGCAGATTCGTCGAGTACCGATAGTTCTTGCTGGACGCGGCGACGCTGCGGTCCCGGGTAGGCACCAAGGTGCCGTCGACGATATAGACAGTGTCCCTGCGCGGACGTCGGGCCGGCGCGATGGCCAACAGCGGTGCCAGGTGATCGAGGATACGGTCGGCCGCGGACTTCGAGACCCCGAACAACGGTGCCACCTGCCGCAACGTCAGGTTCGTGCGCCAGTACGTCGCCACCAGCAACACCCGGTCCTCCAGCGGCAACCGCCAGGGACGGCCCCGCTGAACGTCACCCCCGCGACGCCGCACCAACGCCACCAGCCTGGCGAACTGCACCTCGCTCAACCCGGAGAACGGCTCGATCCACTTCGGATCATCAGCTGAAATCACCCCACCCATGCCCAGCCAACGCACCAACCACCCCACCGGTTACGGGACAACCTCTAGCCTCGCGCTTTCACGTGGCAGGGCGTCCGGTAGGTGATCAGAAACGCGGAGAGTGCTCCTGACCTGCAACGATGGGACTTGTCTAGGGTCCAGGTCGTCGCGTGAAAGAAGCACTCTCCAGGTGAAGAAGCGTATCGGGTCCTACCCGTGTGTCCGTACCGAAGGTGGTGGTCGCGGGGTGGTCTCCCAGGCCGGCGGTGTGCTGCTGGTGGAGACGATCCGCAAGACTGGCCTGGACAGGGCGATATCGGCGGCGTTGGCGCCGTGGCGCAAGTCGCGGGCGGTGCATGATCCGGGCAAGGTCCTGCTGGATGTGGCGCTGGCGGTCGCGCTGGGCGGGGACTGCCTGGCAGATGTGGGCATGCTTCGGGCCGAGCCAGCCGTGTTCGGGCCGGTCGCCTCCGACCCGACAGTCTCCCGCCTGATCGACACCCTTGCCGCCTCGGGCGAGAAGGCACTGACCGCAATCCGCACAGCCCGGTCCGAAGTCCGTTGCCGGGTCTGGAAGTTGGCCCGCGACGGGGCTCCGGACGCTGGTGGGCAGGTGACCGTGGATCTGGACGGAGTGCTGGTCATCGCCCACTCGGACAAGCAGGACGCCGCCCCGACCTGGAAGAAGACCTACGGTCACCACCCGCTGATGGGTTTCGTCGATCACGGCTCCGGTGGCACCGGTGAACCTGTCGCGTCCCTTCTCAGGGCGGGCAACGCGGGCTCGAACACGGCCGCCGACCACATCGAGGCCGCCCGCCTCGCCCTCGCTCAGCTGCCCACGAAGTACCGGCGGGGGCGACAGACCTTGATCCGCTGCGATTCCGCGGGCGGCACCCACGAGTTCGTCGCCTGGATCGCCCAGCGCGGGCGCTGGCTGTCCTACTCGGTCGGCATGGTGATCACCGAAGCCATTCACCAGCACGTCCTGAAGATCCCGGCATCGGCATGGACGCCGGCCGTCGAGACCGGCGGCGAGGTCCGCGACGGGGCCTGGGTCGCCGAGCTCACCGGCGACCTGCTTGAGGGCTGGCCGAAGGGCATGCGGCTGATCGTCCGCAAGGAACGGCCGCATCCCGGGGCCCAGTTGAGGATCACCGATGCGGACGGCATGCGGATCACCTGCTTTGCTACCAACACCGCCGGCCGTCCCATCGCCGAACTCGAGCTCCGTCACCGGCTGCGGGCCCGGGCCGAGGACCGTATCCGAGCTGCCCGCGCGACGGGCCTGCGCAATCTGCCCCTGCACGACACCGCGCAGAACAAGGTGTGGCTGGAGATCGTCCAGATCGCACTCGACCTGCTGGCCTGGATGCCCATGCTCGCCCTGACCGGCCAGACCCGTCTCTGGGAACCCCGCCGCCTCCGCTTCCGCCTGTTCTCCGCAGCCGCCCAGCTCGTCACCACCGGCCGGCGCCGCATCCTCCGCCTCGCGGCCCACTGGCCCTGGACCAACGAGATCACAGACGCCCTCGCACGGCTCACACTCCTGCCGAACCCCGGCTGACCAGCAGCTTCCCTACCCCTGCGAGTAGCACCACCCCACCCGGAGCAGTGGAACCCGGCGCCCACCCGACGCGACACTCGGGCCCACGGCCTGCCCGCAATCAGCCACCGAAAGCGAAACGGTCCACCGACTCCCTCGCGGACCGTCAAGAAAGATCGAGGCTAGAGGCCGAGTTGGACCGGCTGGGCCGGCGTCCCTGTGGTGAGCAGTTCGGCCAAGGGCGTTGCGAGGTCGCGGGGCGAGAACAGGTCAGGTCCGGTATAACCGGCGATCTCCGAGAACTGCCACCAGCGGAACGCGGCCAGGTTCTCGGCGGCGAGCTGGTCGTCTGTCAGCTCGCCTCGGGGCTCGAAATGGTTCGCCCTGACGAGGAAATAGCCGTTGATGATGCCGTCGAAGCCGGGCGCATAGTCGGCGGCAACGACTACCTGCTGCCAGACGTGCGGCGGGTCAGCGGTGATGGCCAGACCGGTCTCCTCGCGGAGCTCGCGGCGTAAGGCCGTCAGCGGGTCCTCGCCGGGTTCGATGCCGCCGCCTGGAGCTGCCCACACGACCTTCGCCTGCCCAGGCACTGCCGGGTGAGGGAAGACGAACCGGCAGAGCAGGATTCGATCGTTCTCATCGAGGATGATCGCACGGGCGGAGGGACGTAGGTTCAGGTTCATGCCAGCACAGTAGATCGGCATGCTGACAGAAAACGCCCCCGGTCACGGCTGCACGTCCACGACGCGGGCTTCGAGGTCGGCGAGGCGGCGGTGTGCGAAGCGGTTGTTCTCGCGGGCGGCGGCCAGCTTGTCGGTGAGGTTTCGGATCTCCGTCTCCCGATCGCGGACGGCACGCTTGATCGCGAGGTTCTCGCCGGTCATGCGGATGCGGTCCTTCAGTCCAGTCAGTGGCCAGTTCGCGGATCTGGCCGAGGAGCTCGGCGATCTGCTCGCGCTGGCGCAGGATCTCCCTGTGCGCGGTCTTGAGCGCGTCCTCACTGTTCAGAGCTCGCCAGCGCCAGGAGGCTTCCAGCGCCTGCTGTTCGGCTCCGCGGCCTTCGGCCGGCGTGGCCGGTGCGGCGGGAAGTCCGGCGGGTGATGTGTCTGGTCATCAGGGTGGTGGCAGCCCACGTGATCAGCGACTCGCGCTCTGAGCTGCCTCTAGCGCACCCTCGACCATCCCGTCGGAGCCGCCCACGCAAACTGGCTTCCGTCCGTATGGCGGCCCCGCACTGCATGCCGAGCTGCTTGACAGACCCTGATTCCACAGAATGCGGGTGTGGCATGCCCTGTGGCTGAACCGCATCGACGCGAAGATCACCCTGCTGGAACGCCGCAAGACAGAAGAGGAACACGGGCGGCGCACCCGGCCGCAGACGCCGGAATGGGTCGTCGAAGTCGGCACCGGCAAGCCGCCCGTCCAGGTCCACGCCGACACCTGCCACATGATCGGCTCCCGCCACCGCCCCGTCAGCCGCGACGAAGCCCGCCGCCTCCTGACCGAAGGCCTGCACGCCTGCACCCACTGCCAGCCCGACACCCAGCTGCACATCATCGACTTAGCCGCCCGCGGCCCACGCGCGCGCCATCGACCACCTCACCGGCTGCGCCCCCGACGGCTCCTGACACCGGCCGCCGCACCGTCGGCGGCCCTGGCGCAGCGGCTCCGCCCGGCGCGCAACACCAGCGAACGCGCCCCGATCCCCGGCAGCGTCCGCGCCGCCCATCCCGCCCCTCCCACTCCTCAACTCCAGCCAGGGACATGGGCAAAGCGGCCGCAACGGGGATGTCTGCAGCCCGACCACGCCCTGTGCCTGTGGTGACGTGGGCGGACTCCCGGGACACTGTGACGGCCCGCGCAACCTCCACCGCAACACCCAGCGCAACCCGGGGTCCTACAAGGCGAGGCGGCCAGCGGGCGGGCGGGCGGGTCACCGTGTCGGCCGGGACTACTCGGTCGGGTGAAGGCGCCAGGGACAGAGAACCTCTGCGGGCTGTGGCGCGTAGTCCAGGCATGAGGGAGATCATGGACGCGCACGTGGCGGAGCCGGGCCTGGCTGTCGTGGGGGTCGCGGCCGCCGATGACGAAACCGCCCTTGCGGTCCAGGAGCTGCTCGCCGCGCGGTGCGCGATCGCAGCGGCGGACCGTACGACCCGGGAGCCTGGCGAGCCCGGTGTACGGCTGCGCTGCTTCCTGGACCTGCGCCAGGAGCCCGGCTCGTAGCGCTGCGGGCGGCCAGCCGCGTCCCGCTGACCAGCCATGGTCGGGGCCCCGGTCGGGGGTGGGCGGCAGCGTGGTGCTCTGCCATCGGCGGAGACGGCATCTCGTGGACGTCGGCGTCCTCGCCGCGGGAGGCCTTGGCCTGCTGGACGGACTCGTTGAGGGCGGCCATGAGATCGAGGACCTTGCCCGGCTGCTCGGTCTCCGGGGCTTCGGGAAGGGGCTTCTCTTCCCGCTTCGACTCGATGATCTTCGCCAGGGCGTTGGTGTAGGTGTCGGTGCGTGTTTGTCACGACTATCCCCTTTTCTACCATGGTTCGTAGCGTCTGGTTCCCGGATATGTGAGCGGTGGCCGGTGCAGGCCGGGAGGGGACGCGGATCGGCTTGAGAGGCAGCCGCCCTGGTCACCACCCGGGGCGAAATGGCGGGGCGTAACCCGGATTGGACAGGATCGGAGCGGCTCACCGATGCGCGGATGGGTTCACAGCGACGCTGAACGCAGCTTCCGCCTTGAGCACTGGGAGTACGACCGCGATCGCATCGACGGCTTCGACTACGACATCGGAGCAGTCCTCATCGGGTCCGCTGACGCCACGGACGAGTCCGAACTGATCACGGTGCTCGACGCATGGGGCGCCCGGCCTGGCCTCTTCGTCTACCCCTGGGAGAGCGAGGACCCCACGCAATACGACGGGGAAGCCGTCAGCTCGTGCAGACGATCAGCTGGCGTTGCCCAACCGAGCGTCTTGCGAGGGCGGCTGTTCAACTCGGCCGCTACCGCATCAAGGTGCTCGCGAGTGTGGACCGAAAGGTCGGTGCCCTTGGGTGCCTCTGTGTTTGTCAAGCTGGTTGGGGTGTCGGCGTAGGCTCGGGTTCGGCGGGTCCGGGAAGTGACTTGTCCGAAGAGTCGGTCGTCGGGGTTGGGCCGGCCGCGCTGGATGCTGTAGTCGCCCCCGGTTGTCCTCCCGGGCTCGTCGTCTGGGAAGATCGGCTACATCGACGCCAACACTCGCGCGATCTTCGGCCGTTCCTACGCCGCCGAGCCCGACGTGCTGGTCAAGCAGCTCGCCGAGGACGAAGCGGTCGCCGCCGCCGACACACTCCTCCTCACCGTGCCGAACCAGCTCGGAGTCGCCTACAACGCCCATGTGATCGAGAGCATCCTGACCCACGTCGCTCCGGCCCTGGGCTGGCGCTGAGCACGGCGGGAGGCCATGCACAGAAAGAGGTGAGCCCGCCAGCCCCAATGAGCCCGCCGCCCCCACACCCCTGATCCGTCGACTCCGCCTGAACCCACCACGAGGAGAACGACGTCGCTGGCAGCGTCGGAGGGGTTTCTCAAGGTGGGCTCCGGCGCGCTCACGACTAGTTTTCGCCCTCATCGTCCAGGCGGGCGCGGCCGGACTCGGGTTCAACCGGCTGGCCGACTACCGACGTCCTACCTGGCCGGCTGCATCCCAGGAAAAGCAGGCCCACATCGAACTGGGCGACGATGACTTGTATACCGCGCAGGCCCGGCTGCCGGCCCCGGGGGCTGTCAAGCCCGAGTTGCACCCGAACCCCGACCGGTCGCGGGTCCTGCTGGACTAACCAGGTCGGGAACGGACACCAACTCACGAACCGCCCACTGAGCGAGGGGGGCGGGGCAGTACGGCAAGGGCTGTCCTGGCGATATCGGTCAGCGTCTCCTCGCTCGCTCCGGCCTTGCCCAGAGCTTCAATGCCGCGCAGTACGGCGAGCACCAGCGCAGCCAGCTTTCCCGGATCCGCGTCCGCGGCGATTTCGCCATTGCGCTGACAGGCTGCGATGTCGCCCTCCAGCAGGGCCTGCAGCGCCTCGATGGCCGCGCGCGCCCGCTTGGCCACCGTCTCGTCGTGTTCGGCCAGCTCGGCGACGCCCTTGGCCAACAGACATCCGCGGTGGGCGGTGTCTGCGGCAGTCGCCGCCGCCACCGCGTACACGTGGGCGGACAGCCGCGCGTAGGCGTCGGCGTCGTTGCCGCGCAGCTGTCGGCTCACAGCATCGACGACGGAGGCGCAGTAATCGTCGAACACGCGGTGGAACAGTTCCTGCTTTCCGCCGAACGCGCCGTACAGGCTGCCTTTGCCGAGCCCTGTTGCCTCGGCGATGTCTTCCATTCGCGTGGCGGCGTACCCGCCCGACCAGAACCGGTCCCGGGCAGCGTCCAGTACCTGCTGCTCGTCGAACTTCCTGGGTCGTGCCATGCGGGACAGCCTACCAATTCTTGACTGGTTCGTCCATAACGGCTAGCGTTATGGACGAACCAGTCAAGAATTGAGGAGTGGGCGCGTCATGACGGAAGTACTCGCAGGCAAGGTGGCGGTGGTCACCGGAGCCACCAGCGGCATTGGGCTTGCCATCGCCAGGCGGTTCGCCGCGGAGGGGGCACGGGTGTTCCTGGCCGGTCGCCGTCAGGAGCCGCTCGACGCGGTCGTAGCTGAGATCGGGCCGGCGGCCACCGGTGTGAGGACCGACGTTTCGGTGCAGACGGACCTCGATGACCTCTACTCGGTCGTGCGCGAGGAGGCGGGCCGCATCGACGTGCTTGTCGCCAACGCCGGCAGCGCTGTCCCTCAGCGTCTCGGTGAGATCACAGAGGAAGCCATCGACGCCACCTTCGGCACGAATGTGAAGGGCACGATCTTCACCGTACAGAAGGCTCTGCCTCTGCTGTCGGACGGCGCCTCGATCGTAGTGACAGGCTCGACCAACGCCCTCCGCCCCGGACCGAGTCTGGAAATCTACGGCGCATCGAAGGCAGCGGTGCGCAACCTGGTGCGCAGCTGGGCGCTCAGCGCGCAGGAACGGAAGTTCCGGGTGAACGTGCTGAGCCCCGGCCCGACCGAGACCCCGGGCCTGGTGGGCGCCGTAGGCCCGGACCACCAGCTCGCCTCGCAGGTGCCGCTCGGCAGGATCGGCCGCCCGGATGAGATCGCCGCCGTGGCGACGTTCCTGGCCTCCGACGCCTCCAGCTTCGTCAACGGCGTCGACTGGTTCGTCGACGGAGGCCAGGCGCAGGTCTGACCGCGCCCTTCAACCAGCGCGAGAGCGCACCACGCACCATGTACCAGGAGGAAAAGTGAACGCCAGCGATATCCAGAGGCGTCGCGAAGAGATTGCTGTCAACTACTTCCGTATGGTGGACGCTGGCAATCCTGCGGTCATCGACATCTTCACTGAAGATGCTCGTATGTTCTACCCGAAGTTCGGCATCGCGCACGGGAAGGCACAGATCGGAGCTTTCGCTCAGGGTCTTGGACGGGGAATCGCGTCGCTGGAGCACGAGATCGAGAGCTTCACCGTGTTGTCGTCCGGGAACTACGTGATCGTCGAGGGCGCGGAAAAGGGAACAACGACGTCAGGCGCGGACTTCCCTGACAACATTTCCTCCTTCGGGTTGTTCTGCAATGTGTTCGAGTTCGAGGGTGAACTCATCAAGAGAATCCACATCTACGTGGACCCGGACTTCGCCAACACGCACGCCGAAGGTGTGGCTTGGGGTAAGTCGGTCCGGGACAGCATCGCCAGCCTGTAGTCGTGCGGGCGCGGGTGGCCTTGAAGACGGTGACGACCACGGGGTCGCCACCGTCGTCGTTCAGGCCGAGGAAGCCCAGGTCGGCCAGGGCGCCGAGGCTGGCAGTGCGCAGGTGGGCCAGGATCCGACCTGGGATGGCTGCTCATCGAGTCCTTGCTGCCGGTGCCGGCCTGCCAGACCCCCCCGCGGCGGCAGGCCAGAGACCCACCCGCGGCGCGAGATCGTGCGCTAGCTCGTCGACACCGGCTGTAAACGGTCCGCCCTGCCGAGCGACTACCCGCCCTTCCAGACAGTCTTCGGCTTCTTCAGCCACTGAACCGCCGCAGGGGTCTTCAACCGCATCCTCGACCAGCCGCGGTGCCGAATCCGCCGGACGACGCTGAGGGCGGCACCTCCACCCCCATGCTGCTGGCCCGCTACCGCCACGCCTCCGTCCGCTCCCTGGAACGCTACGCCCGCCCCAGCGTCGACGCAGTCGCCCGACACGTCGCCGAACGCGACCCTGCCGCCCGCCGGAAGCGCTGGCGCCTCCAAGATCAACTACTGGCGGCTTCTGGGTCCACCTCGGTGATCCCCCTTGAGCGGCGACGGCAGGAACGCCTGACGAGCCGTTCGGGCGCTGTCGCGAGGCGAGGATCGAGCCGAACGTAGGCAACCATCCCGACGGTCCTCACCAAGGTCTGGGGCGCCACGACCGCCGCGGCCGCAGCCATGCCGTCCGACATAGGTCGACGCCTCGCCGAACCGCTGGCGTATCGCTTAGCGGGGCCTGAGTCCGTCGACGACGACGTCCAGCATGCGGTTCAGCTGGGGGCGCTGCTCGGGTGCGCCGGCCACGGAGAGCAAACCGGCGAGGATGCCGCCTACCTCGACCGGGTCGATGTCGCTGCGCAGTTCTCCTGCTGTGGCGCCGGCCTCGAGCACCATCGCCAGGACCTGCTGTACCTCGTCGCAGACGGGTCCGGTGCCGAAGCGGCCGGAAGCGCTCATGGCGACCAGGGCCTCGCAGATGCCGCGTCGTTCACCGGCCCAGTCGGCGAATCGGAGCATCCACGCGTGGAGGGCCTGCGCGGGCGGCTTGGCAGCCAGCAGGGTGCGCGCATCTTCGCGCAAGGGCCGGATCTGGTCCCGGTAGACCTCTTCGACCAGATCCTCACGGGTGGGGAAGTGCCGGTACAGGGTGGCGTTCCCCACGCCCGCGCGTTTGGCGATCGCGTCCAGCGAGATCGCGCGTCCGGACGCGAAGGCTTCGGCGGCCGTGGCGATCAGCTGCTCGCGGTTGCGCTGCGCGTCGGCGCGCAGGGTGCTGCGTGGAGGGGTCATGACCTTCGCGATCGTGAGTGTCGGATGAGGCTCGGGAACGATTCGGGGATGTCCCCGGTTCAGTGTACGCTGAGACAACCGGGGAGGTCCCCGATTACGGGTGGTCTCACCCATCCCTTCAGCGACGAAAGGTTTGCCATGCCTACAGCTCTCATCACCGGGGGGACGACCGGGATCGGCAGAGCGACGGCCGAGCTGCTGCACTCCCGCGGCTACCAGGTCGCGGTCACCGGACAGAATCCCGACTCCCTCGCGCGGGCGCAGTCCGAACTCCCCAGCGACGTGCTCGTCGTCCGATCCGACGGGCGCGTGCTCTCCGACACCGACGCCCTGATGTCGGCGGTGTCGGCGCGGTTCGGATCGCTGGACCTGCTCTTCCTCAACGCCGGGATCTTCCGTCCGGCACCGGTTGCCGAGGTGACGGAGGAATCGTTCGACGAGCACGCCGACCTCAACTTCAAGGGCCAGTACTTCACCCTCCAAAAGGCCCTTCCCCTCATGAACGACGGCGGCTCGATCGTGCTGACCGTCGGCATCGGATCCCGTCGCGGCACCCCTGGCGCCACGGTGGGGGCGGCGACACGCGGCGCGCTGCTGGCCATGCTGCCCTCGCTCGCGCTCGAACTGGCCCCGCGCAGGATTCGCGTCAACGCCGTGAGCCCCGGGGCCACCGACACCCCGCTGCTCAACAAGCTGGGGGTGCCCGAGAGCGGCCGGGACGCCATGCGCTCGAAGATCCCCTTCGAGCGCTTCGGATCCAGCCAGGAGGTCGCGGAAGCAGTCGCCTTCCTCGCCTCGGACGCCGCCGGCTACATCACCGGCCAGGACATCACCGTGGCCGGCGGCTACGGGCTCGGCGCCTGAAACCCGGGCGAGCCGACCACCGATCCGTACCTCTCGAACGCCACGAACCACACCTCACAGGAGAACACGATGGCACTCACTCTCGACACCTACCGGCTGCTGGGCCGTTCCGGACTCCGGGTCTCACCGCTGGCGCTGGGCACGGCCACCTTCGGCACCGAGTGGGGCTGGGGCGCCGAGCGCGACGAGGCGCGCAAGCTCTTCGACCGCTACACCGAGCTCGGCGGCAACTTCTTCGACACCGCCAGCACCTACACCAACGGCAGCTCCGAGCGGCTGCTCGGCGAATTCGCCCGCACCAACCGCGACAAGATGGTGCTGGCGACGAAGTACTCGACGCTGCGTCAGCCCGGTGACCCGAATTCCGGGGGTACCCACCGCAAGAGCATGCTGGCGTCGGTGGAAGCCAGTCTGCGGCAGCTGAACACCGACTACATCGATCTGCTCTACGTGAACGTATGGGACTTCAGGACGCCGGTGGAGGAGATCCTGCGGGGCCTGGACGACCTGGTGAGGCAGGGCAAGGTGCTGTACGTGGCGATCTCCAGCGCCCCGGCCTGGCAGGTGTCGCGCATGCAGGCGATCGCCGACCTGCGCGGCTGGTCGCCACTGGTCGCACTGGAGACCGAGTACAGCCTGATCGCGCGCACCGCGGAGCGTGACCTGATCCCGATGGCACGCGAGATGGGACTCGGAGTGGTCCCCTTCTCCCCGCTGGGCGGCGGGGTGCTCACCGGCAAGTACAGCCGGGAGGACCAGAACCCGGCGGGCCCGATCGCCGGCGAGACCGCCGGCAACCGCAAAAGCCTCAACGCCGCCCTGGGATGGGTCACCGACCGCAATCTCGCCATCGCCGATGCGGTGAAGGAGGTGGCCTCGGAGCTGGGCCACACACCCGCCCAGGTCGCACTGGCCTGGACCCTGAACGCCCCGGGCGTGACGGCACCCATCATCGGCGCCCGCACCATCGCGCAACTGGAGGACAACCTGGGCGCCCTGCAGGTCGACCTCGCTCCTTCCCAGCTGGCCCGCCTCGACGAGGTCAGCGCCATCGACCTCGGCAATCCGCACGACCTGCTCGCCAGCGATCACATCCGCACGGTCACCACAGGCGACATGAAGATCGAAACCCTCGGCTGATTCGCTTCATAAACAGCGACATCCAGATATATCGACATGTTTTTGATGATGGAGCGGAGCAATCTCGGTATGGGTAAGTACAGCGACAAGAATGTGGTGATCACGGGTGGCAGCAGCGGCATGGGGCTCGCGCTGGCGGAGCTGCTGGTGCAAGGCGGAGCCCGCGTGGTGATCACCGGCCGTTCTCCGGCCAAGCTCGACGCGGCACGCGAGCGGCTCGGCGAGAATGCCGTGGCCGTCCGGGCGGATGTGGCCTCACTGTCCGACCTGGATATGCTCGCCGGCCGTGTAAAGAGCGACCTCGGCTCGATCGAGGCTTTGCTCGTCAACGCGGGCATCTCACCTCTCACGCCCCTCGAGTCGACGACCGAGGACGTGTACGACGAGCTGTTCGCGATCAACGTCAAGGGCGCCTTCTTCACTGTGCAGAAGCTCGCTCCGCTGCTGAGCGCGAACGCCGGCATCGTCCTCACCACCTCGATCGCGAACGTCATCGGCATGGTGGACACCAGCGTCTATGCGGCCGGCAAGGCGGCGCTGCGCTCGATGGCCCGCTCCTTCTCCCGCGAGCTGCTTCCGCGGGGAATCCGTGTCAATGCGATCAGCCCGGGTCCCATCGACTCGGGGATTCTGGAAACGATGAACTTGTCCAAAGAGGCCGCTGACCAGTTCAGGGCGGAGCGGACCGCGAGCAACCCCATGAAGCGCTACGGCACCGTCGAAGAGTTCGCCAAGGCGGCCGCATTCCTCGCCTTCGATGCCACGTACACCACCGGCATCGAGCTGGCCGTGGACGGCGGCGAAACCCAGCTCTGAGCTCGTCTGCCGTCCCGCCACGGGCGTAAGGCCCGCTACCCGGCGGTTTCAGGGGGCGCTGCAACACGTGGCCGTGTCGATCAGGCCGCGAGCAGTTCGGCGGGAAGCTGCACATGGTGCACCGCGGCGCGGGCAGCGACAATTCCGTGCGGCACACCACCTTCAACGGCACCTCCTGAAGCCGGGACGAGAGGTTCCGACGGAACGGTGCCGGTTCTTCCAGGCCGTGAGCACCGGCTCGATCAACGCCCATTGCTCGTCCGTCAAGTCGCTCTGGTACGGCTTGCGTTCACTCACCCCACCGATCCCAGCAGGCCACCGGCATCGGACCGGCACGTTCCGCCTCCGTCCATACCATCAGGCGACACCAGAACGACCCATATGCTCACGAACCGCCCACTGAGCACGACCTGCAAGCCGATGACCACCACCCCACACCCCCGCTGGGGCAGCGAACTCGCCGCTGTCCCCCGGAGTCGCGGAGAAGTTGCACGGCCTCCCAGGCAGCAGTCGTACGAGATCAGATAGCGGCTGCTTCTCCGGTCATGATCAGAGCTGGACAGGGACAGCAACGGCGGTGACGGTGCCCGGCTCGTGGCCCGGGACCACGATTGACAGTCGAGGCGAACAGAGGCCAGCCGATGGAACCGGCCTCCACCGCCCGCCCGTCTGGCATCAGCCGCCCTCCTCGCCGGCTGGGTTCGCGGGCCGGTGGCCCAGAGGGCGATCGCCGAGAACGCCTGGCCCAGTCCCGGGCCAATACAGAACAAACCGCCGTGGCCTGAACAGAGTCGAGTAGCCTGCCGTTATCGCCCCGGCCCACCCTGTGGCAAGTCCGCGTCACTCGAAGGAGTTGAGCGCTCTGCCGCTGCTGAACGCTCAGCACCGGGCTCACGTATTGTCACGTGCCTGCCGCATGGCCGGGCGTAGCTGCTGGCGGAATCGGGGAGGGGCGGTGCCGAGGTGATAACGGATACCGACTGGGGCGACCGCGGGCTGTGCAAGAGCGCCGACCCGGAGGAACTGTTCGTTGAGGGAGCTGCGCAAAACCGGGCCAAGGTCGTGTGTACCGGCTGCCCTGTGCGCACCGAATGCCTGTCCTACGCGCTGGATCAGCGCATCGAGCACGGCGTCTGGGGCGGGATGACCGAACGCGAGCGGCGGGCGCTCCTTCGCCGCCGACCGACCGTGACGTCGTGGTGGCGCCTCCTGCACACCGCCCGCGTGGAGCATGAGCAGCAGGCCTCTGTCGCCGTCCCGGCCGAGGACAGCAGTCAGGTCTTGCACGAGGCCTGCTGACCGCGCGGGTTGGCACCATACGAAGAAGAGCACCGCAGGGAGCGCCGCTGCGCGAAGCGGACTGCGCCCTGGACGCGGCAGAGCACCGGGGCACCCGGCTGCGCCGCATCGCCGCCCGGCCGAGCCGGGGCCGCGCCCCCGTCGATGTGCTCGATCCGGCAGTGCCCCAGCAAGATCGTCGGCGGCACGAGGAATTACCTGCTGTGGCACTTCAATGCCCTACGCGAGTTCTACCTTGCTGCATCCCAACGCCGTCTTCTCCTCGTGCTCTGGTGGGACTGACCCGGGATCTCATCGACGGCTCAGGACCCGGTACCCGGGGAATTACGCGACGTTCCGGCTGGAGACCTGCGCGAACGTCCACATGATCACCGGCACGAGCGGCACCTGGTTGTGTGGGCATGTATTCGGGCTCGGAGAGGCGGCCAGCCCGACGCCGCAGCGCAACCGCAGTCGGCCGACTCCTCTCCGGCCGCCCGCTGAGTGCCTGTTCGACGCTCGTGAACTGATGACGCTGTCACGGAGTAATGCGTGTTGGGCAACATGCGATGAGTTCTGTCGCCTCAAGCTGTCTGTAGAAGGGACGCGAATAGCCCGACTCGAAAGATGGTGGCGTTCATGGATACCGCCCGCGTATTGATGGTTGCCCCCGTGCGAAGCGTTGAGGAGGCGGTGGTCTGGTACGAACGGTTGCTGGGACGCCCGGCGAACACCCGGCCGATGCCGTCACTGGCAGACTGGCATCTCACCCCGAGCGGCTGGCTCCAGGTCTTCGAGGACGCCGAGCGTGCTGGTTCAGCACTTCTCAATCTGGAGGTGCCCGATCGGGACAAGGCTTTGGCTCAACTCAAGCAACGCGGTTTGAATACGGAGCCGGTGCAGACAGGTGGAACACGCACCCGGTTTGCTGCCCTGCACGACCCGGACGGCAACCGGATCCCGCTCCTGGAGAATCCGGTGGCCTGACCCAACCCGTGGCGCAACCGAGGAGGTGGCTGCGGCTGCTGTGCCGGAAGTTGGCCGCTCGGCCACTACAGCTAGGCGGCAGGAGGCGGCTGCCCATGCAGCCGCCAGGCGCTGACGACCCCGTCCACTGACCAGAGATCAACCGGCCCACCGGTGTTGTGGTTCTGAAGGAGGAACTCTGCTTCCCCCTCGCCTCGACAGACGAAGATCCCCTCCACCTCGGGCGGCGGATGCCGGCGATTCCCGGTGCGACGGCCACCGGGTCCCATCCAGACCGTGCCGCGGAGGGCCGCTCGAGTCCTGCATCGTCCAGAGCACGAGCGGCTTCCGACCAGGAGGTGACGCCCGGGCAGTCTCCGGTGGACTGGTTGCTGACCTCGCCCACGCCCCACCGGTCTGCCTCGCGCACGGCCCCAGATCCCCAAGGAGCGCCCAAAGCATGGCGTCTCAGAACGGTTGACGACCGCGCTGTGGCCGGGACCGGCATGGGTGCGCAGGCGGGCGAGGACCTCGGTGCCGCGGTTGGTGTGGATGCATCTGCGGGGCCAGGCACTGGGCACGGTCGAGCGGACACACAGCCGTCCACCTCGAAAGAGTTGACCGCTCTCGCCTGTTCTCCTGAGCGAGCCCCCTTTGCGAGAGCCTGGCTCTGTTTCGACCCGAGCCTGCACCCGCTTGCCCACACTGCGAAACGGTCAGCGGTGATCACGCGCGGTGCTGTGGAGGTGTTCCAGGGCGTCGAGCCTCGCACCGCCCTCCCATAGCAATGGACGCGCCGGCCGAACTCAGCGCGGTACTGAGCGCTTTCCTCGCCCGTTAGGGCGCGTACGGGCGAGGACGTACTCACCGCCCCGGACATGCCGATGAGCGAGCGTCAAGCCGCGATGAGTCGGATTCATTTGGCACCTCCGTCGCCCATTACGTAAACGGTCGCCGTCTGGACGCCGATCGGTCCACCGCGGCGAAGATCTTGGAACAGACACATCTGTTGCCCTTGACGTCAATCGTGGCCGAGCGCTGTCATTGGTAACGGAACGACCGGAGTGCTGCGGGGGTCGAACCCGGTTCACGTTGTCGGCCGACGCCTGACCGGCCGGACCGGCACCACTGATGAGTCAGACGTATCCAGGGCCACTAGCTCGTCCAGCTCCGGCCGGCGGGCGCCACAACGTAGTGGAGTAGCTGATGGCAGCCGACGGCTGTGTTCGGTGTGGCGGAACGGCGTCGGGGCCGCGGGCGCGTCGTGTCGCCGGCGGCAGCCCTTCCTGCGGCCACCGGGTCACCCCGTGAACACACCGCCCGCAGCCGGAGACCGGACTGCGGCGCGCACCGCCACACAACGCCGTGGCCGAACAGCGGCCACGCTGCCCGTCGTCCTCCCTGACGACGTCGTGGGCGGCCGGGTCGCCGCGCGCACCCCGCACCTCGACCTGGGCACCCACCCACCGCTGTACCGCACACCCTTCGACATGCAGCCGCAGGCACCACCGGCTGTGCTCGGAGAACAACGAAGCCTCCCGCGCCGGAGGCTGCCCCGGCAGAACCGGATCGTGGTGGCGAGCCGGAACTCGTTCACCGACCGGTAGCCGTGCGACGTCCCGCACTGCGACAACACCTCATCCACCTCGGGCGCGCACCTCGGCCGGGTCGCACCGCGCACAGCACGAAGCAGGCAGTGCGGTCTCCCCCCACCCCGTCAACGAAGGAGCTCGCGTCATGCGACAACACATTCGGCTGCGGAGCCGTCGACGCTTAAGGCCGGTGACAGCGGCCGCCGCGGTGCTGCTCACCGCTGTGGTGGGCATACCCCCGGCCACGGCGGCAGGTCCGCGACCCACGGCGTCCACGGCGGCCGTCCCCGCTGCGTCGGCGGCGGACGTCAACGGCTTCACCGCGGGCAACGCCGCGATCGCCTCGGTCGACCTGGCCGGCACGTGGGGGTTCACCCCGGCGGGCCGGTCGGCGACGTCGATCACCGTGCCGGGCGGCGGCTGGTACAAGCAGGGCTTCACCGATGTGAACGAGGCGGTGTACTCCCGCACCATCACCGTGCCGGACTCCGGGCAGCCGCAGTCGACGTGGATCGAGTTCGGCGCGGTGAACCACCAGGCGACCCTCTCGGTCGACGGGCGGACGGTGGCGACCAGGACCACCGCCTTCACACCGTCGAACTTCGACATCAGCGCGTACGCGGCACCGGGTACCACGCACACCATCACGGTCGATGTGAAGGGCAGGGGCGCCCTGAAGAACCCCGCGAACGGCAGGTATCTGGTGCCCGACGCGGCCGACTGGGCCGAGGCCGTGCCGCAGGGGATCTTCCGTTCGGCGTTCCTGCGCGTGTATCCGGCGGTGTACGTCAGCGACACGTTCGTCCGTACGTCCGTGGCCAATCAGACCCTCACCTACGACGCGTCGGTGACCAACACCTCCGGCGCCGCGCGGACGGTGACGCTGACCGGTTCGCTCGCATCGGACAACGCCACGTCGTTCAACTATCCGGCGCTGCCGAGCAGCACGGTGACCGTGGCCGCCCACTCGACCGTGAAGGTGACGGTCGGGCCCGTGGCGTGGAACCTGGGCTCCTCCTCGTACTGGTGGCCCAACGTCCCCTACCGGCAGGGGTATCGCGCCCAACTGCACCGCCTGACGGTCCACGCGGCGACCGACGACGGCCGCACCAGCGACGCGACCTACCGCTTCGGATTCCGGGAGAGCAGCCAGAACGGCGAGTACTACTACCTCAACGGCGTGCGGGTGAACTTCCGCGGCGACAACCTCCAGGGCGCGGACTTCGACCGCATCAACAACGGCGGCAAGGGCGACGCCTACGACACCCTGCCCGGCTTCCTCGCGCCCTCCTCGGGAAACGGTGGCTGGCCGCAGGCGGTCGACAACTACCAGCGGCTGAACTACAACGTGGTCCGCATTCATCAGGAGCCGGCCAGCCCCTACATGCTCGACGTGGCCGACGAGATGGGCCTGATGATCATCGACGAGACCGGCATCCGCGGCTCCAACAGCCTTCAGGACTTCGTCGCCGGGCACGACAACATGGTCGACCACGCCCGCGCGCTGACCCTGTGCGACCGCAACCACCCGGCGATCATCCGCTGGAGCCAGAGCAACGAGCCCGGCAGCAGCGGTATGGACTCGGAGCAGTTCGAGAAGGACCTGTACGCGGCGATGAACGGCAACGACGGCACCCGGCCGGTCAGCGTCGACGCGTGGGTCGGCGCTCCGGCCAACCCCTACCCCACCATGACGTACGCCAACTTCGATGTCTTCGGGCACTACTTGGACGGTTTCGGCGCCTACGGCGAGAAGGTCGTGTCGGTGCCCGGCCGGCCCGACGGCGAGGGCGAGTACATCTGGCCGAAGTGCAACACCAAGCAGGGCTTCGAGTGGTTCGCCACCACGATGGCGGCCAAGCGCGGCAAGGACGCCAGCGACTTGCGCCCCTACACCCTGCTGTCCGCCTGGGCGGGCGTCATACCCGGCGTCCGCACCACCGACTTCACCCCCGAAGAGGGCGGCCATCCCGTCTACGGCGCCGACAACCTCTCCGACCCGTGGAGCAATCCGCAGTTCCAGCGGGTGCAGGCCGCGTTCAATCCCGTGGCCGCGATCGACCTGCCCTATTGGTCGGCCTCCGGTGTGTCGGACTCCAGCGGCACCTTCCCGCTCCCGCAAGCGGTCCCCGGATACGCCGCCAACAGCACCGTGAACCGTACGATCTCGGTGTTCAACGACGACTTCACCGGCACCGCCGTGGGCTTCGCCTGGAGCGCCCGCCTCGACAGCGCCACCGGCCCGGTGATCGCCTCCGGGAACACCACCCTCACCGTCCCGCTCGGCTCGAAGGCGACGCAGACCGTGTCGTTCACGGCGCCGTCCAGCGGCTCACGGGTCTACCTCGTCCTGTCCACCAGCAAAGCCGGGACGACCGTGTTCAGCGACGCGGTCGAGTACTTCACGTTGAGCGGCGGCGGGAGCACCGGTCCCGCGCCGGGCACGTACCGCATCGTCAACCGCAACAGCGGCAAACCGCTCGCCATCACCGGCAACTCCACGGTCGACGGCGCCAAGGCCATCCAGCAAACCGGGAACGCGACCTGGACCCTCGGTTCCGCCCAGGACGGCGCCTACACCCTGCGATACACCGCGAGCGGCAAAATGCTCGACGTCAACGCCTCCTCCACCACGGCCGGACTGCAACTGCAGCAGTGGTCCGCCAACGGCGGCACGAACCAGGAGTGGTACCTCCGGCCCACCGGCGACGGCTACTACACCATCGTCAGCCGCGCCAGCAGCCTGGCCGCCGACGTGTACGGCCAGTCGACCAGCGACGGCGCCCAAGTCGTGCAGTGGACCGCCAACAATGGCACCAACGAGCAATGGCAACTGACACCGGCCTGAGCCGGCTGCCCGCCTGCAGGATGTGCCGCCGCCTCCGCACGCCATTTGCAGGAGTCCGGGGCCGCGGTGGCACTGGAGGGCCACATGACCGCGCAGCGGATGCGGGACGCGTTGGGCCCGCTCCTTGCCGATGCCCACCGGCGTCAGGCGATGGCGGAGCGGGCCCGTGCACAGGGCCGTCCGGATGCGGCCGACCAGCTCGTGGACGTGATCCTGTCCGCCGCGTCGGGAGCCATGGAAGATGCCGGGCAGCACCGTACTCGATGAGAAGGGCTGCTGACAGACGGGCGCCCCACGTCATGCTCCCTGGCCGTCAGTAACGTGTACGGGCGACAATCGTCCGCATGATCGAGTCCTCCGATGGCCCGTCCATCTTCCGTGACCTGTCCGCCTTCGTCGCTTGCCCCCGCGTCAACTCCCTTGCTCTGTCCGTCGATGGCACTCGTCTCGTCGCCGGCGTGCAGTCGTTGTCCGAGGACGGGACGCGGTTCGTGTCCCGTCTGTGGGAGATCGATCCGGCCGGGGAGCGCGACGCGCTGCGGCTGACCCGGTCCGAACAGGGTGAGTCGGGGCCGGTGTTCGGTCCGGACGGGACGCTGTATTTCCTGTCCGAACGCGCCGCCGCGGACGGTGAGGAGGACGAGGGCGCCGCGCTGTGGGCGCTTCCGCTGCGCGGGGAGGCCGTCGTCGTGGCCCGGCACCCAGGCGGGATCGCCGCGGTCACCGTTGCCCGTACCTCCGGCACGCTGTGCCACACCGCGGGGCTGCTGCCGGGAGCCGCCGACACCGAGGCGCACGGCAAGCTGCGCGCGGCGCGAAAGGACGCGAAGGTCACGGCGATCTTGTATGAGGCCGGGCCGACCCGCGCCTGGGACCACGACCTCGGCCCGGCGGAGCCGCACACCTTTATCCGTGCCGGGGCCGACGCGGAGCCGGTCGTCGCCGGCGGGCAGGGAATCGGTCTGGAGGATCCGGGGGACGCGGCGTTGTCGCCAGACGGCACACGGGTCGCGTACCGCCGGTTCGTGCCCGGGCGGGTCCCGGACGAGAACCGCACCATCGTGGTGGTGGCCGACGCGGAGAGCGGTGAGGAGATCCACGTCCTCGGCGATCTGGAACACCTCTATGAGGCGCCGCGGTTCACCCACGACGGCTCGGCCCTCGTGTGCTGCCGGATGCGCTACCCGACCTACGACGACCCCTGGGACGCGACGCTCGTCCGGATCGACCTGACCGACGGCACGGTGCAGGACCTGCTGCCCGAGTTCGACAACTGGCCTGGTGGCGTGGCCTGTTCGCCGGTGGACGACACGCTCTTCTTCACGTCCGACGAGCAGGGGCACGCGCCCGTCTTCCGGCGCGACCCGGACGGTGTTGTCACACGTCTCACCGCTTCGGGTGCGTACGGCTCGCTGACCGTGGCCCCCGACGGGCGGACGCTCTACGCCCTGCGCCACTCGGTCGACGCGCCGCCGACGCCCGTCCGGATCGCCGCCGACATCGTCGACCAGACTCCGGCCGGGCTGCCCGCGCCGGGCGGCGTCGGGGAACTGCCCGGCACCCTCACCGAGGTGCACGCGGAGGCGGACGACGGGTTCGTGCTGCGCGGCTGGCTTGTGCTGCCCGAGGGCGCGTCCGCCGAGCGGCCCGCTCCGCTGCTCGTCGCCGTCCACGGCGGACCGCAGTTCAGCTGGAACGGCTGGACCTGGCGGTGGAACCCGTGGCCGTTCGCCGCGCGCGGCTATGCGGTGCTGCTGCCGGATCCGGCGCTGTCGACCGGCTACGGGCAGATCAACCACCGGCGCGGCTGGGGGCAGTGGGGCGGGCGCCCCTACACGGATGTGATCGCGCTGACCGACGCGACCGAGGCCCGCAACGACATCGATGCCTCACGTACGGCGCTCGCCGGCGGCTCGTACGGCGGGTATATGGCGAACCGGGTCGCCACCAGCACGGACCGGTTCAAGGCGATCATCAGCCATGCAGGTCTGTGGGACCTGCGAATGTTTCAGGGCGACACCGATGTGCCCTGGTACTTCCAGCGGATCTTCGGAGATCCGCTGACCCGCCCCGAGCGGTACGAGGCCGACTCGCCGCACCTGGACGTCGCGAAGGTCCGCACCCCGATGCTGGTCATCCACGGCGCCAAGGACTACCGCGTGCCCGTCGGGCAGGGCGCCACGCTTTTCCAGGAACTGCAGCGGCACGAAGTCCCCGCGAAGTACCTCTACTTCCCGGACGAGAACCACTGGATCCTCAAGCCGAACCACACGCGCCTGTGGTACGAGACGTTCCTCAACTTCCTCGACCACCACGTCCTCGGCACCGAATGGCAGCAACCCGGCCTGCTGTGACCCGGTCGAACCCGGCAGCCATCACTGCGAGTTCATCGACACCAAGGGCAGAATGGGTTACGGGGCGGGGCGAAGGAGCGTGCCAGGTGAGGCTGGGAAGCCGAGCAGACCGCCGCCGGCTGAGAGCCGGAGCCGGGTGCCTGCGCGGTACTTGCGACCGCGCAGGCACATCTCATGCGCCGGTGGCTCCGTCGATCTGCTCGCGAATGAGATCGGCATGACCGTTGTGACGTGCGTATTCCTCAATCATGTGCACCATGATCCAGCGCAGGGAGACCCCCTGATCGCCGACATAACCCGCTTCCTGTTCAGACAGGCGGCCGGAGTCGTCCAGCGATGCGTCGGCGATCAGCTCACGGCCTCGGGCGACCTCGGCTTGCCAGGCAGCCGTCGCCTCGTCGAAAGGTGCAGAATGTCCGGCCCCCGAGCTTTGCTCGGCGGGTCCGGCATTGGACATCCGCGAACTGCCATCGGGGCGCGGCCTCACGCCGCATGCCGCCGAAAGCATTCCGTACTCGAAAGGAATCCATCATGAACGGCAAACGTGCCGTTTCCGCTGCGGTGATCGCGACTCTTGCCGCGAGCGGTACTGCGGCGCTCACCGCCTCCAGTGCGTCGGCCGCCTCGCTGCCGCACCAGAAGGCCGCGGCCCAGCACTCGGTCGCCACCGCTCAGGTCATAGGCAAGGGCGTGCAGCCGCAGTTCTTGCACGCGATCGCCCAGAGCGTGGCCGCGGCGACCGTCGTGAAGACCGCCGAGTACACCGTGAAGGTGACGACCAAGCTGAAGTCGTCCAGCGACTCCTCGTCCTCGAGCGAGTCCTCGTCGTCCTCCAGCGGCGGTCCCGCCATCAGCGGCAAGACACTGCACGGCGTGATCCCGGGCGACACCGCCTACGACGTCAAGTGAGCGACGGCGTCGACGGTTCCAAGGCTTCGCGTGACGTGCGGAGCCGTGCGAACCCATGGCGTCGGACGACCACCGACGCCGCGTGACCTGCAGCGCCGGCTGACCTCCGGCGCAGGGGGAAGCGCCACGATATCGCCTGACCAGCGGTAGGACGTGGCGTGCGGCATCGACCGACCATCGATGCCGAGTGACGTGAGCCACCACCTGAACGGTGGCGCGAAGTGACTTGCGGTGTCGTGCTACCACCGATGCCGATCAACCCCCCGTGCCGTGCCGGGGCGCCCCGCCCCGGCACGCAGTCTCACGCATATCCACCACCCTCATTGACTTCGATCAACCTGGATGTGGACAGCGATGAGAGTTCTCCCGCGCTCACGCGCCGCAGAGGACGCACCCCGGACGGCGAGCGGGGCGCTTTCCGTGAACGTACGGATCAGTGCGCTGACAGCGCTCGCGGCTGTGACCGTTTACTGCTTGTGCTGCCTGGTGTACAACGCGCCCGGTTCCCCCGCGAAGGACCGTATCAAGGGACCCGTCACGGCCTTCATGGAACCGTACTTCTGGCAGGACTGGCAGCTCTTTGGCCCCACTCCCGGCAGCAGTGACGACCTCATATATCTACGGACCCGGATGAAGCTTCCCGGCTCCGACCAGGTCGTCGAGTCGAGCCCTGTCGAAATCGAGCAGGCCATTGACAGATCGCCGCACGATTTCCCGGTGAACCCGACGAAGCTTCCCGGCGTACTCCTCGCATTCGATGCGGCGGCCAATCGGTATGCAGGCATCGCCATCAAATTCAAGAAGCTCCCGGCGGCCAGACGCGACGCCGCCCGAAAAATACTTGACAAGCAATTCGCACCCGACTTCGAAGAGATGCGGCGCTTCTTCTCCGCGCAGGCGAAGACACTGTATCCGAACGCTCAGATCATCTCTGTGCAGGCCACCTTCAAGAACCGTCCCATCATTCCGTTCTCGGAGCGGTACGAAGTACCCAGGCCCAATGAGCACCAGCAGGGAATTCTGGCGACATCATGGATGGACTACGTTCCGGGAGTTGCGCAATGAGCGGCACAACTGCCCTGCTGGGCAAGGGATGGCGGGCTGGCACGGAGCGGCTGGACACCGTCATACTCCGCTTCGCCACCCGGAAGCACCGGCTGATCGGGACGGCCCTGCTACGCGTCATCATCGGCTTCGCCACCATCCTGTACTGCGTTTCCGACTACTCGAAGCGGCGCTTCCTGTGGGGGCCCGAGTCCTACAATTCGATCTCCACAGCGAGGTCCGCGCTGCCACGCCGGGGTTTCTCGCTCTTTCTGTGGGACCATTCCACGGTCTGGTTCGAGATCGTCTTTCACGCCGTGATCCTGGTGTCCGCCGCATTCATGATCTTCGGCGGCCGTGTCCTCACCCTGGCGCAGGCCGTGCTGATGTGGTCGCTGCACAACAGGAACCAGGACGTGCTCGAAGGCGGCGACAACCTGGCCCAGATCCTCATCCTCTTCATGGTCTTCACCGTCTCAAACGCCTACTTCGCCGTCGGCGCGAAGCGGCGCAGAGCCAGGATGCGGGAACTGGAGCAGCCGACGACGTCCACCGTGCTGCACAATCTGGCCGCCTTCCTGATCGTCTTCCAGACGGCCGTGCTCTACTTCGCTGCCGGCTACTGGAAGATCACCGGCAAGGTGTGGCAGGACGGCGTGGCGATGTACTACATCAGCCGCATCACCGGCCTCCAGATGTCGGCGACCTATACGCACCTGATGAGCAACGCCTTCCTCACCACCGCCACCAGCTACTTCACGATCTTCATCGAGCTGGCGTTGCCCTTCGCGATCCTGTCCGCGCGTTCCTGGATCCGAAAGGCCAACACCCTGGCCCTGGAGGGCATGCACCTCGGCATCATGACGTGCATGGGTCTGGTGTGCTTCGGGCTGTTGATGATCGGCGCGGACTGCACGTGCCTGCGCGACGAGGACTACAAGTCGATCGCGCGGCGCTATCGGTCCGTCAAGGACCGCCTCGTGCAGCGCAGTAGGCCCCTGCTGCAGGCGCGCGGCATGACATCCGTGGCGATGGCGGCGGACAGGGACGGTGCGGCCGGTGCCTGAGAAAGCGGGAACACCGGCGGAACCCCGCCGCACGGGACAGTCGGCGGCCGACCTGCTGTTCAGGTTCCTCACCGCCGAGCGCGCACAGCGGGAGATGCTCGCCCCGCGGGTCGTGGCCGCCGTGGGAGGTGAGCGGCTCGACCAGATCCTGGACGGCACCCGCGAACGCGTCGGCGCGATCACCGGGGTACGGGACCATCCCGACGGGCTGGTGATCGAAGGTACCAGGGGGCGTGCCCTCGCCTTCGCCACCACACACGACGGCCAGGTGCTCGACGGGCTCCTGATCGCCCCGGGCCCGTACCGCGTGCCGCGGCTGCGCGTCCCGCACGGAGCGCGAGCCGCCCTGGTGTGGACCGTGTGGGTGCTGCTGCTCGCCGCGCGCATCGACGCGTGCTGGCAGGCCCCTTCCCGCATCGCCTGGTGCGGCCGTCTGCTCATCGTCGCGGCCGGCTACCTGCTCATGGAAGGCTGGCAGAGCCCGGCTCGGCTGCCGTGGTGGATACGCCGGTCCGTGGAGGCCGGCGCGCTGGTGGCCCTTGCCTCCGCGTGCCGGCTACCCAGGCTGCCCGCGTCGGGCGGCGGTGAGGCCGAACTGGTGGTGGGCGTGGCCCTGCTCGCCGACTTCGGATGGTTCCTGCTCCGGGCGCGCCGCCACCGCTGGGGGACCGCCGTGTCCCGGCCTCTCACCTTCCCCCTGCGGAACGGAAAGTGGTATGTCGCGCAGGGCGGCGGGGCCCGCCTGAACCATCACGCGTCCTTTCCAGAGCAGCGCGGCGCCCTGGACGTGATCCAGATCGGTCCGGGCGGTGCGCGCGCATGCGGCACCGGCCTGCGCGGGGAAAACGAGAGCTATCTCGTGTACGGGCAGAGTCTTTACGCCCCGTGTGACGGCACGGTCGTCTCCGCCGTCGATCACCTCGACGACCAGGAACCCGGCACGATCCGATACCAGCCCCCCTACGGCAACCACGTGTTCATCGACACCGGCGCCGAGATCGTCAAGCTCGCTCACCTGCGCCGCGGCACCGTGACGGTGAAGGCGGGCGATCCTGTGCACGCCGGGCAGCTGCTCGGCGAGGTGGGCAACTCCGGCAACAGCACGGAGCCGCACCTGCACATCCACGCCGAACGCGACGGCCTCGGGCTCGATCTTCAGTTCACGGGCGTCACAGGCCCGCTGTGCCGGGGCCGGACCGTGCGCACGTAAGGCCTCGGCCTCCTTCATCACCACGGCGGGCAGCGCGTTCGAGCAGCCGCGCCGCCCTGCCCTGCCCAGCTCCGCGCGCCGTCCAGCGCCTCGTCCCGAAGGGACCCCTTCTTGTCTTTCCTTGCCCGAATACGTCCTGGGCGTCGCCTGCGCCCTTACGTCGCTGCGGCGGCCTGTTCCGCACTCCTGGGCACGGCGCCCCTCGCCACCGCCCACTCCGCCGACCACCGCCACCCCCTAACCGGGTCCCGGCCGGCATACGCCACCGCGGCCGCCGACGCAGGGCCCGTCCCCGGCGATCAGCACGTCAGCGCCCGCCTCTACCTCAACTCCCGTGACCCGCAGGGCCTCACCGACCTCCTGCGCGACGTCAGCGACCCACACAGCCCCCACTACCGGCACTACCTCACCCCGCAGGCATACCAGCGGCGCTTCGGCCCGACGGCCGCACAACTCGCCAGCGTCACCGCATGGTTGCACGCCTCCGGGCTCACCGTCACCCAACGCACCACCCACTACGTGAAGATCACCGGCACCGCCGGCGCCGTGCGACGGGCCTTCGGCGCGAGCCTGCACCGCTACCGAACCGGCCGCGGCACGAGCCAGGCCCCCGCCGGCGACCTCAGTGTGCCCGCCTCCCTGGCCACCACCCTGCTCGGCGTGTCCGGTCTCTCCACCCCCGGCGCCGCCCGGCCCCTGTCGAACCACACCCCAACCCCCGCCCTCGGTGTCGCCGCCGACGGCGCGGTCTGCTCCGGCCACTTCGGGCAGAAACCCGCCACCGGATTCCCCCAGGCCTACGGCAAGACCCCCGCGTACGCGCCCTGCCCCTACACCCCCGCACAGCTCCGCCACGCCTACGGTGCCGGTTCCGCCCGCGGCGCCACCGGGCGCGGCTCCACCATCGCCATCGTGGACGCCTACGGGTCACCGGACATGCCCGCCGATGCCGACCGCCACGCGAAGATCACCGGCGACCACGCCTTCAGACCACACCAGTACCGCCAGCACGTCACCCCCGCCGACTGGCACGTCAGCGACGCGTGCGCGCCCCCGGGCACCTGGGCCGGCGAGCAGGCTCTCGACATCGACCTTGCCCACGGGCTCGCCCCCGACGCAGACATCCTCTACGTCGGCGCCGACTCCTGCCTCGACAACGACATGATGGACGCTGAGTCGTACGTCATCGACGGCCGCCGGGCGGACGGTATCTCCAACTCGTGGGCAGAGATCATCCACTCCGAGCCCGGACACCTCACACCCGCCCTCATCGATGCGTGGGACCTACTGTTCGAGCAGGTCGCAGCCGAAGGGATCGGCGTCTACTTCGCGGCCGGCGACTGCGGCGACTCCTCACCCGACGCGGCCCAGACCGGCGTCAACTGCGACCCCAAGACCACCCAGGCCCAGGCCGACTTCCCCAGCGGATCCCCGTGGTTCACCTCGGTGGGCGGCACCACCCTCGCCCTCGACCGCCACGGCGACTACGCCTGGGAGACCAGCATGGGCGACGAGCTGTCCATCCTCACCGACAACGGCACCGCCTGGGGACCTGTCCCCGGGGTCTTCACCTTCGGAGGCGGAGGGGGCGTGAGCGACTTCCCGCAGCCCTGGTACCAGCACGACCGGGTCCCGGGGAGCACCGGACACCGCACCACCCCCGACGTGTCGCTGGAAGGCGACGGGGCGCTGCCCGTCCTGATCGGCCTCACCGACGCCGAAACCTTCCACCTCATCGGATTCGGCGGCACATCGGCGGCCACCCCTGCCTTCGCCGCCATCCAGGCCGACGCGCAGCAGGCCTGCGGACACCGACTCGGCTTCGCCAACCCGCTCCTGTACGCCCTCCCCCACGCCCACCTCTTCCACGACATCACCGATCAGCCGGCCAAAGCCGGGACGCCACCTTTGACCGTGGTACGCGACGAAGGCCCCGACACCTCCACCGGCGAACAGCGCCACCTTCTCTACACACTCGGCCACGACTTCGGCCTCCACGCCCACCCCGGTTACGACGACGCCACGGGTCTCGGCTCCCCCACCCCCGGCTACCTGCGCTGGTTCCGGCACACCAAGGGCACCCTGAAGTGAACGCTGACGCCTTCGTCGTGGGAGCAGGCCCCAACGGCCTCGCCGGCGCCGTCACGCTCGCCCAAGCCGGCCTCACCGTCACCGTCCTGGAAGCCGCCGACACCATCGGCGGCGGCACCCGCAGCGGCGAACTGACCGTGCCCGGCCTGCTGCACGACCACTGCGCGGCCGTACACCCCATGGCCCTCGTATCCCCCTACCTGCGCACCCTGGATCTCGAACGCCACGGACTTCGCTGGGCGTACGCCGCAACCGACCTCGCCCACCCCCTCGACGGCGGCTGCACGGCGGTGCTGCACCGCGACCTGGCCGTCACCGTGCGGAACCTGGGTGCCGACGGGCCCGCCTGGCAGCGCCTGTTCGCGCCACTGACCACTCGCTTCGACGCACTGGCTGACGACCTGATGCGTCCCATGACGCGAGGGCCCCGACATCCCGTCCTGACAGCCAAGTTCGCCCTGCTGGCGGCTCCCTCCGCCCTGCGGACCGTCCGCCGATGGCAGACAGAAGCGGCACGCGCCCTGTTCGCGGGGACCGCCGCCCATGCGATGCGCCCCCTGACCGGCACCGCCAGCTCCGCGATCGGCCTCATGCTCCCGCTGCCGCACACCGGCACGGCTGGCCCGTGGCACGCGGCGGCTCTCGGGCCATCACCGACGCCCTCGCCGCCCGCCTCGTCGAACTCGGCGGCACCATCGAAACGCGATCTCCCGTGCGCTCCCTGCGCGACCTGCCTCCTGCCCGGACCGTCCTCCTCGACCTCACCCCACGCGCGGCAGCGGCCGTGTGCGGCACACGCCTGCCCGCCCCTGTGCGACGCGCGTACACCCGCTACCGTCACGGACCCGCCGCATACAAGATCGACCTGGCGGTCGAAGGCCGCATTCCCTGGCGTGCCGAGGTGTGCCGCTCGGCGGGGACCGTCCACCTCGGCGGAACCGCAGAGGAGGTCGCCGACGCCGAAAAGACGGTCGCCAGCGGCCGGATGCCCCGCCGTCCGTTCGTGCTCGTCTGCCAGCAGTACGTCGCCGACCCCGCGCGCTCGGTGGGCGACGCCCACCTCGTCTGGGCCTACGCGCACGTTCCCCACGGCTACGACGACGATGCGACCGCCGCCATCCTCGACCGCATCGAGCAGTACGCCCCCAAAGTGCGCGACCACGTCATCGCCCTGACCGCCCGCTCCCCGGCGGATCTCGAGGCCTACAACCCCAACTACATCGGGGGAGACGTCCTCACGGGCGCCAACTCCCCGGCACAGACGGCATTCCGCCCGCGCCTGGCCCCAGACCCGTACGCCACCGGAATACCGGGAATCTACCTGTGATCGGCAGCCACACCCCCGGGGGCAGGCGTGCACGGAATGTGCGGTCACCATGCCGCGCGATCGGCACTTCGGAAGCTCGGCCTGGCACCCTGGGCCGCCGCCAGGTGACCGCGGCACCCCGTACATCTCGTGCCCGGCACCACCGGTGAACTCGGCCGGCACAAGGGGATGCTCCGCCCCTGGGAGGCAAGGAACGGCCGCCAGCCCGTCACTGGCCCGCCTGGACGCCGCCCGCACAGACGCCTGGCACCGTCAGGCCATCGAAGCCAAGCTTCGACAGCTCCCCAACGCCATGGCCGACCACCTGCAGACCCGGGTCGCTGTCCGCCGCGGAGAGGGCCGCCGCCCCCACCCGCCTGCCGACTACACACGCATCCGCCGCGACCTGCGAGTTCCCCTTTCCGCAGGACCGAGATCCTGCGAACCTGCGCGCTTCCGCCCTCGTTCTGCTGCGCCTGTCCGGGACGGACACGACCGGGTGGCCGTATCGGCGGCGCAGGGCCGCGCTGGAGTCCGTGTTCGCCGTTCGCCGGCCGTCGGCGCCGTGGGCGCTGTGTCCGTCGACCACCGAGGCCGACGTCGTGCGTGAGTGGCTGACGTGGGCGTCGGTTGGGATGGAGGGTGTGGTCTTCAAGAGGCTTGACGATGTCTACCGCCCGTCGGTGAGGGGCTGGGAGAAATACACAAAGTCCGCGAGACGAGCGAGGCGATCGTCGGCGCGATCACGGGATCTCTGTCGGTTCCCCGCACGCTGCTGCTCGGCAGGCACGACGACGAAGGACGGTTTCAGTACGTCGGCCGGACCACCTCCCTCGCTCAGGCGGCAGGCGCGGCGATCGCCGGGCTGCTCACTGCGGGGCGGCGCGGTCATCCGTGGACAGGCTGGTCGTTCTCCGCCGGGTGGGGCAGCCAGGAAAAGCTTGACGTCACGTTGGTGGAACCCGAGCTGGTGGTGGAAGTCGGCGTCGACGTCGCCCGCGACGCCTCCGGCCGGTGGCGACACCCCGCACGCTGGCACCGTGCCCGCCCCGACCTCTCCCCCGCCGACGTCCCCCGCCTGACGTCGCCGCCGCGCTGACGGCGGCCGGGCGCGGAGGCCCCGCCGACGCGCAACGGGTGAGCGCGCCCCGATCCCCGGCTGCGTCCGCTCCGCCCATCCCGCCCTCCCTCATCCTCAACTCCAGCCAGGGCATGGTCGAAGGGGGTCGCACACCGGCGGGGCGACCCGTACGTCGCTGTCGAGGTGGACGCAGTCATGGAAGTCTTGTAGGGCACGACCAGGCACGCGGTCGTGACTGTGACGCGTTCGAACGCATCGCCTGCGTTCCGTGATTCAGCCCGGCCGTCGCAGATAGGACGTCGCGCGCGCAGGGTGTGCCATCCCATCGGCAGCGATCGAGGCTTGAGCTTCGGGGCCCCTCTCGCCGGGCATTGAACCGTCCAGGGCTTCAAGAACCGGGGGAAGTGTTGTGCGCGAACGGGACAAGGCGTTGACCATGGGGAAGGACGCCGACTACGGCAGTTATGTGAGGTTCGCGTGCCCTGCCTATTCGCACGCCTGGGTCTTCTTCGGGCCCCTTGGCGTATTGCAGGGGTGGGGCACCACGGTCGATCTCGTGCACATCTTCAAGGGGGAGGGTGGCTGGTTGCACGGCTGGTTCGCCCCGCTCAGCGGACTCTGGACCGTGTTCATGATCGGCTGCTGTTTCGTGTCCCGGTACGAGCGGCGCACGGGCGGCCCCACCCCTCGGCTGTACTGCTTCCAACTCGGAGTCGTGGTGGCCACCGGCGACGTCCTGCGGGCCTATCGCTGGACCGAGCTCACCATTCACCGCACGAAATGGCGGAGCGGGAGCGGGGAGAGTGCCGACTGGGGGACGCGCATAACCGTGATGGCGCGGGACGGCAGTGTGGTTGTCATGTTCCCAGGAAACGAGCCGGACGCCGCCGGTTGCTGGGAGATGGAGAAGCTCCACGAGGCGGCGGTGCACGGACCCGGGGAACCCAGGCCCGCGACGCCGTGACGGGGGAGCCGCGCCGGTCATGTCATCAACTGTCCGTCGCCTCCCACTCCGTCCACGAACGCCGGCCATGAGGGGGTGGGACGGCGGAAAAGATCAATGGGCGGAAGCGGCACCTCATCTGTGACCACCGCAGCCTTGTCCTGCTGGTCATGGTCACCCCCGCTGACGCCCAAGACTCCTTGGCCGCACGGGAGTTACTGTTCCGCCTCGCGCTGATGCACCCGGAGATCGCCATCGTCTGGGCCGACTCCGCCTACGCCAAGAACGGACTCATCCCCTGGGCGAAGAAGTACCTCGACATCACCGTCAAGACAGTCCGCCGCCCGCCGGACACCAAGGGCTTCATCGTTCTGCCGCGCCGCTGGGCAGTTGAACGATCCTGGTCGTGGATCATGAGGGCCCGCCGCCACTGCCGCGACCACGAACGCCTCCCCGAGATGAGCGAAGCACTCATCACCTGGGCCTGCATCACGCTCATGAGCCGCCGCTTGACCCGCCAGAAGGCCCGCCCCGCCGAACGCCGCGACATCGCCCACGGCTACGTGCTGCCACAGGCCGCCTGACCAGCGCGGCAGATCCCGACGCCCCTCTATCACTCGGGCACGTTCACGCCTCAAGCGACAGCTCTCGTCGACCAGCTCTCAACAACCACCAGGCGGGCCGTCCCCGCCACCTCTGCGGCGCACTCCGTCGCAGCATCAAGCCGCTCACGCAACGATCCCCACCGGGCTCCCACTCGGTACCGGACAGGCAGCGCGCAGCGCATCCAGTTTCTCCGCGTCGGTCGTCTCGGCCGCCGCCGTGTACGTGACGATCCTGAGGTCGGTGCCGGCGGCCAGCAGGACATCGAGGTCGAGCGCGATGTCTCCCATTTGGGGATGCTCGACGGTCTTGCGGTCGCCGACATGGGTGCGGGCGCTGCCGTTGAACCACAGGCGGGCGAAGCGCGGGTTGCTGCGCAGCAGGCGGTCGACGAAGGCCGCCAGTCGTGCGTCCTCGGGATGGGCGGCCGCTGTCACGCGCAGGTCGGCGACGAGGTCCTCCTCCTCGACCTCGTCGCCCTCCCATGACCGAACGGGCCAGCCCGCGATCGGTCCCCGCCCTCGTCCGACCCTCGACCGGAACATGCCGTCGACGAGATTGCGCGCCTCCCAACCGTACGTGCGGGGATCGCCGACCGTGGCGGACCACATCGCGTTCCAGCCGATGAGCGTCCAGTCGGCCGCGAAGACCGCGGTGGGGTTCCCTCCCAACCGGCTCACCAGCCGCTGCACCCGCACGGGCACGTGACGGGAGACGTTCCCGGCGGAGGGCGGCGCGAGGTTGGCGCAGCGAAACAGGTGGTCACGCTCGGACGCGTCGAGGCGCAGCGCTCTGGCCAGCGCGGTGACCACCTGGGCCGAGGGGTGCCGAGCGCGGCCCTGTTCCAGCCGGACCACGTAGTCGACCGACAAGCCCGCCAGCCGGGCGAGTTCCTCCCGGCGCAGTCCGGGGATACGCCGGTCCCCGTCCGCCTCCAGCCCGGTGTCCCGCGGTGACACACGCTCACGCCAGCCCCGCAGCGCGACGCCGAAGTGGTTCGTCGTTGCCATGCAGCTCATCGTCGTCCAGATGTCCTGGACCGCGGGGTGCTTCCGCTGCCGTACAACGGAGTCTTTACTCGACGGTTCCTCGTGCCCGCCTGTGGTGGGTCACGACGTCGCCCCGGCCCGCAGGGCCTCACCGGACGTGTCGGTGGTGGCGCCGGTGGACCAGTGCGCGCGGGTGAACGCGGCGGCGGCGTCGAGTGCGGCATCGGCTTCGTCGAGCATCGGGGCGAACGCCTGGAAGACGTGCGGCACTTGGGGCCAGACCTGCAGCTCCACGTGGACGTCGTGCTCGGCGGCGCGGGCTGCCAGCCGTACGGCGTCGTCCAGCAGGATCTCGTGCGAGCCGACCTGGATGAGCAGGGGCGCCAGGCCGGTCAGGTCGGCGAAGACGGGGCTGGCCCGGGGCGCGGTGGGATCGGTGTCGCGCAGGTAGTCGCGGGCGCGTGTGCGCAGGCCTTCCGGGGTCAGCGCGGGATCGACGGCCGCTTTGCCGACCGCGCTGTCGCCGGACACGCTCAGGTCGGCCCACGGGGAGAAGACCGCGGCCGACGAGGGCTGGGGCAATCCCGCGTCCTTGACGGCGAGCAGGGTCGCGACGGCGAGACCGCCGCCCGCCGATTCACCGACGAAAGCGATCGTGGAGCTGGGGATGCCATCGTCCAGCAGGGCGCGGTAGACGTCCAGGGCGTCGTCCACGGCGGCGGGGAAGGGGTGTTCGGGAGCCAGCCGGTAGTCGACACAGACGGCGCGTGCGGCGGTGCGGCGGGCGACATCGCCGGCCAGCCCCGCTGCGTCGGCCGCCGAACCAATGGCGTAGGCGCCGCCGTGCAGGTACAGCACGACGGTCGCCGAGTCGTTGTCCGGAGTCGCCACGGTGACGACGGGTACACCGCCCAACTCGCCTTCCTTGGTGGAGACGTCGGGGGGCAGCGGTATGGACGTCATCATGCCGTGGAAGACGGCACGCGCTTCGGCGACATCGCCTCCGAGGTCGAGCGGTCCGTGCCGCAGGAGTTCGTCGAGGGCCTGGCGCTGTTGCCGGGACATGGTGGTGCCTTTCGTCGTTCCGATGGGGGCGGCAGGGGGACCGCTGTGGACCCGCCGACGGTCAGCGCGGCGGCCCGACGATGATCTGGCCGTACATGTCGGCCGCTTCGGCCATGAGGTCCCGTGAGATCTCGAAGCCTTCGGGGCGCGGGGTCGACAGGTCCCGTCCGGCGTGGCGGAACATGCCTTCGATGCCGGCCGGGGTGGCGATCATCAGCAGGTCGGCGGTGTCGGAGGTGATCCGGTAGCCGTGGGGGACGTTGCGGGGAAGGAACACGATGCCTCCCTCCGACAGTTCCATCTCCTGGTCGTCGCACCACAGGAGCGCACTGCCCTTGATCAGCATGAAGACCTCGTCCTCACGGGTGTGCGTGTGGTACGGCGGTGCCTCCCCCTTGCTGACGGAGAACCGTCCGACGGTCAACTGGCCGGCGGTGGCCGCACTGTCCAAAAGGACGGCGAACTGCCCGCCGTCCAGCCATTCGAGCTTCTGCTGCTCCTCGGGTTGTGCGAGGTAGGCCATGGTCATGACGGTGTCCGTTCTGCGCGATCGGAGCCGGCTTTCGAGGCGAACACGAGATGCGCGGCGAAAGCGCGGGAGCCATCGCCGCACGTGAAGTGCCGAACGTCAGATGCCCACGGTCGACGATCCCGCCGCGTCCCCCGCTGATCTGATCATCCCCTCGGCAGTACACCGGCCGCCAGCCGCACGGGTAGGAACGGCAGTACCACTCCCCCGTCCCCGCCGCTGCGCCACCGGCTCTCAGAAGCTGTGTCACATCCTCTTTCCGCAGGTCACGGTGTAATTGGATGGGTGGGTAAGTGGCTTTCCGTTCGGTTCAGCGTCCACTGACGCTGAACCGAACGGACGTGGTCCTCACCATTCGTCCTCGTCAAACGGTTCTGGGTGCACATCGCACCGGACTCGGGTCGGATCAACTTGGCCACGGCACCACCATTCACCTGATGGTGAAGCAGGGGGAAGGGGAAGAGTGGCTAGGGCGGCGTTCAGCGGCCCCACCTCGGGTCTTGCGGTGCCAGGGTGGATGTGATCGTGGGCCGGCCCGCGTTACTCCTGGTTGTCGAGTTTCTCGTAGAAGGACAGGAGGCCGTCTGCGAGCCTGTTGGGGGCTTCCATCGCCGCGTAGTGGCCGATCCCGTCGAGGGAGAGGGCGCTGACGTCCTCGGCGACCTGACGCAGGGTCGCCGGAGTGAACTCTCCCGATCTGCCGCCGACGGCGAGCACGGGCGTGGTGAGTTTCCGGCATGCCAGTTGGCGGATTTCTTCGCCTTCGCGGAGCATCGATCGATACAGTCCGGCCGCGCCGTTGAACGCGTCGGGTCGTGCGTAGGAGCGGACGAGTTCGTCGATGTCGTCGTCGGTGAACGCGTCAGGGGCCACGCAGAGCGACGGGATCGCGTACTGCGCGAGGAATGCCCGTTCTCGGCCGGCGAGCAGCATTTCGGGGATGCCCGGGGCGGCGAGCACGCCGATGTGCCAGGCACCGCCGTGGGCGACGTCCGCGAGCCTTTCGACACCGAACCCGGGCAGCCCGGTCTCGATCGCTGCATAGCTTCGCACGAGGTCGGGGCGTGTGGCGGTGACGCGGAACGTGGTGGGACCGCTGATGTCCTGGCCCGTGAGGTGGACGGGGCCCGCGTCGAGCCGCGCGATCAGTTCGCTCAGGTCCTGGGCCGCGGTCACACTGTCGTGCGCTGTGGTCGCGGTGGCGGAGTCGCCGAAGCCGCGAAGGTCGGGGGCGAATACGCGGTGGTGCTCGCTGAGCAGGGGAATCAACTTGCGGAAGACCCACCAGGTCTCGGGGAAGCCGTGGACCAGCATGACGGGAGAGCCGACGGTCCCGGCCGATATGTAGTGCAGTTCGGTCCCGTTCACGCTGACCTGGTGGTGTTCGACGCCCGGGATGGTGGCGCCGCCGGTCATGGGGTCCATCGTTCTCCTGGATTCGATCGACAACATAGTTGTCAATCTACGGGTCGACAACGTGATTGTCGACCTTCACTTCTCGTATGCTTCGCCGTATGGCACGTTCACCGGGCGCTGAACTCGCGCTGCTGCTTCTCGGCGGCTTCCAGTCGATGGTGGACGACGTGCACGGCGAACTGGCGCACCGCGGGCACCCGGGCGTACGTGCATCACATGAGTTCGCCCTGCGCGCCATCGACGAGGGAGCGGACACGGCCTCGGCGCTCGGCCGCCGACTCTCGGTCTCCAAACAGGGCGCCGCCAGGACGATCGCCGCACTGGAGAGGCTCGGATACGTCGAACGGGAGCCCGACCCGAGCGACGGCCGCCTCAAACGGCTCCAGGTCACCGACCGCGGCCACGACATGATGACGCTCGGCGCCTCGCTCTTCGACGAGGTGCGCGAACGCTGGGCGGCGCATATGGGGCCCGAGCAACTCGAGGCTCTTGAAGCACACCTGGCCCGGCTTGTCGCGAGCCGGCCGTCGAGCGTCGAAGCCGCGGCACGGCTCAATGATGATCTCGGCGAGGTCACCTGAGGACGCCCTCGCAGCCGTCACCACGTCCCCACTTCCACCGTCCAAGTGGTCCCAGCTCACATCGCCCTACGATGCCACTTCGCGGATCTGTCAGCGATCACGGGGAGTCGTCACGGCGAGTTGTTTCTGGAAGATGCTCTACGAGTCCGCAGCACGGGCCGACGAGGTGCTGTGCCTGAACGTGGAAGACCTGTACCCGCAGGACAAGCGCGGCAAGATCACCGCCAAGGGCGGCGCGACCGAGTGGATCCACTGGCAGTCCGGCACCGCCCAGCTCCTGCCCCGCCTGATCGCCGGCCGCACCCGCGGGCCCCTGTTCCTGACCGGTCGCAAGGCCCCAGCCGGAACCGCGACGCTGGACGTGTGCGAGGAGACCAGCCGGGCCCGACTCTCCTACCGCCGGGGGGAGGAGATCTTCGAGAGTCCACCCGGCTGCTGGCGAACCCGCTTGCCCGGCCCGAGGACGTCGAGGACCTGGCGGGATGGACATTGCACCGGCTCAGGCACAATGCGTTGACGCACGACGCGGAGAACGGCACGTCCACGCCGATGCTGCTGGCCCGCTCCCGCCACGCCTCCGTACGGTCCCTGGAACGCTACGCTCGCCCCGGCGTCGACGCGGTCGCCCGGCACGTCGCTGAGCGCGACCCCGCCGCCCGCCGTCGGGGTTGATCCCTACGGCACGTTTCTGGCGTATTCCGGCTGCCCTCCCCATACGCCCTCCAATACCGCTGACAGCGGCCGTTCCACGGGCACCGTCAGCAGCGGCAGCAGGCAGAAAGCTGCCGCCAGAACACTGGCCAGCGCCTCGCCGACGACCGTACGACGCTCAGCGGTACGTGCGGCGGCCCAGCCCTCGGCCGCCTCCCGGCGCACCCACCCCGACACGCCGGTCAGCGTGCGCGCCAGCCGCACGGACCGACGCGGCGGCTGTGCGTCTTCGGACACCTGACTCATCATCACCCCTGCCCGGCCACCGTCGATCTCCCGGGCAGAACGGTAGCCGCGGTGGTCGTGGTCGCCGCACGGCGGGCCCCGGGTGTCATGCGTCCAGCCGGAGGCTCAACTCTGCCCGCAGTGCGGCCATGTCCACCTGGCCGGCGGCCAGCAGCCGTACGATCGCACCGCCATCCCCGGCCTCCGCGTCCGCCGCCGGCTCGTCGAGCAGCGCGGACAACAGGTGGAGCGTCCCGACCGTGGGCGAACCGTGCTCGGCGGCGGACAGCCGGGCGACCGCCATGATCCGGTCGGCGGCAGCGGACAGACGCACCGGGTCACCGTCAGGAACGACGGCGGACGGGATCGCCGAAGCCGAGGAGACCACAGAATCCTGCCGCACACCGTGCCGGCGCATAAGGGCCGCGGCAGCGTTGGCGTCCAACAGACTCCGGGGCAGCGACTGCCCGGCAACGGACAGGGCCCGGTCCAGGGCCAGTATCCCCAGCAGAAGATCCACCGGCTCCGCCGCCGCGCGCCCGCACCGTACCGCTTGCCGCACGGCCTCCACCGACACCGCGAACAGTAGCGGTGAGCCGTTCACGAAGGTACCGGAGGTCCACGAAGTCAGCGCGCGTGTCAGGCGGATACCGCTCCTGCCCAGCATTCCGGCCCGGCACAGAAGGGTGACACCGCGGGATTCCGGCCCCTCGGTCCGTGCCGGGGCGCTCGCGTCCAGCGCGTCGAGCTTGGTTGCCGCAGCGGCCGTATCCAGCTTCTGCAGCAGCAGGGCCTCCCGTGCCCTGCTGCCCGGCAGGTCCAGCAGGGCACGGGCAACATCGCGGCAGCGCACCGAGATCGTCCCCTCGGCGCGGGCCGACCTGAGTGCGAGGAGCAGGCATTGGCGCATGGCCCCGGTCATCCCGGGCTCTGCGAAGCGGGTCCGCGCGAGCCGAGGCCGAAGCGCCATCCCGCCTCACGCCAGGCGGCATCAACCTCCACCCCGTCGGCTTCCACGCAGGCCGCGACCGGCGCATCGTAGGCCTCGTCGTGGCTCACCCAACCCCGGCCCGCCCGGCCGGAGATCATGCCGCTGAGTGAACCGGCGTTCCGCATCCCTGGGGCGATCGCCGCACCGGCGTCCGTGTCCCCCATCACGAGCTCTCCCAGCAGCGTGTCCGTCCCCACGGCCGGCAACTCGTGCCTGACCCCACGGCGCAGTGCCCCCACGAGGAGGTCCATGACATCCGGCTCGAACTCGATGGTCGCCCCGATCACGGCCGTGGCGTAGGTGTGTGGTGCGGTCGTCCCTGGCTGATCCATCGAACATTCCCCTCGAAAACGCGGTGGCCTGGTCCGAACGGCGCTAGAGGCACCCACCGCGACACCGCGTCGGCCGACCGGCCACACTCCCGGTCCGATCGGCACACCGGCCAGAGAACATCAGCAACCCGACGCACCCGGTCGTGCGACGACCGGACCACCAGGAGCCTGCTCGCCGGTGCCCTGTCGGACGAGTCCCCCGGCGCGGACGGCCGCCTCGACGAGGTCGAGCAGAACCCACAGCGCCGCTGGTGTGCAGTCGGGCACCGTCTCTGGTGAGCAGATCTCGACCGCGTGGCGGTAGGCGGTCTCGAACTCTCCGGTGCTCCTCCACACAGCCTGGCGCGCGGATTCGTCAACGTCACCCCGCCCGACGTCACTGCCTGACAAGAAATCAACTTGCTTCCCCGTCACGAGAGTTCGGTCTCTGTGGCCGTGTTGCAGGTCACTCCGGATGGAGTGGCGACCCGTCAACCCTCATGACATGCTCACACCCAATTGATAGTTACTCACCGGTAACGATATCCTCCACCCCCCTCAGGACTGATCTTGCGCACTCGCAAGCGGCCCCTGCGCGCCCTCGTGCCCGCCCTGGCCGCCTCCGCCCTGTTCCTCGCAGCCGGCTGCTCCGCAGACCCCGGCTCCCACTCCCCCGCCGCCGAACGGATCCCGGACGCCGGCACCTCCGGGACGGCGGACAAGGACCAGCCCCTCGCCGTGGCCGCCGCCCCCGCGGCGGCGCCCGCCTCGACGGCCGTCGCGCGGCCCGGCACGGTCGGTGGAAGAGCACGCAAGACCTCGCTCAAGGTCAGTTCGTACGACAGCCGTACCCGACGGGCCGTCATATCCGCTGCCGGCGGCGGGGGTTCCTCGCCGTCGCCGAGCGTGACGCCCGGCGGCACCGCGGCCCCCCGCCCTGCCGCCATCGGTGACGTCATCGCCAGCGCACCCGCGCCCGGCGCACCGGACGGGCTCCTCGTCAAGGTCACCAACGTGATCGACGAGACGGCCGAGGGCACCGAGGTGCAGACCGCACCTACGACCCTGGACTCCGTGCTCGGCGACAGCCGGGCCAAGGGCACCGTCCCCGTCGACCCCGCCTCCTTCGACATCGAGCGCCTGCTGCCTGACGTGAAGGTCTCCTGGGCGAAGACGGGAGACATCCACTCAGGTCCCGAGGGCACGAGGATGCCGCTCGGCAGCCTTCGGGTCGACATCTCCGCGAAGGTCGCCACGGCCGAGGGTGCACCGGCCTCGGCGGCGGCATCGGTGTCCGGGTTCGTCCAGGTCGCACCCGAGGTTGACTTCTCCTACGACGGAGGGGCCTCGGCCGGCTCCATCAGTTCCGGACCGGGGGCGGCCTCACTGGGCGTCTCCGGTGACTGGTCTTCGCAGTGGGCGCTCAAGGGGCGCGTCGCCGCCTCCGCGAAGCCGTTCCGGGTGCCGTTCGCCAAGCTGCACGCCGACCCCGTGATCCAGGTAGGCCCCGTTCCCGTCGTGGTGAACCTCGACCTGACCTGCTACTTCGAGGTCAGTGCGGACGGCGGCGTCACCGCCGACGTCCAGCAGAACTTCAAGGGCGACTTCAAGGCGGGCGGCACCTTCGTCACGGGCAAGGGCTGGACACCAGTCAGCGAATCCCATATGGCAAGCGCTCCGGTCCGCACGTCCGTCACGGCCGCCGGACGCGTGAAGGCGGCCCTCGGAGTACAGCCCTCCGTCGGCCTGTACGGCGCCGTGGGCATCTCCGCCGACCTGGCCCCCTACCTGCGTGCCGAAGCCGCGGGCACAGTCACCGGCACCATCCCGGTCGGCTCCGACACCAAGCCCGGTATCGGAGTGACCGGTGCTTGGACGCTCTACGGAGGCGTCGACCTGAGCGGCACCCTGGTGCTCCAGCTGTCCGTCTTTGGCACCCCTGTCCTCCAACACCCCATCCCCCTGGGCGCGTTGCACCGGGAGTGGAAGCTCGCGGACGGCAAGGTGTAGCCCGGGCGAGTTCCCCGTGCGTCGCCGTGTCCGACCGGCCCCGACAGGAGCAGGTCGGACACGGCGCTCGACCGACGGGCATAGCGCACAGCCTTCTGCTGCCGCCAGGGCGCTGTGCAGGCCACCTGTGCCCAGCCGCCAAACGCATCGCCCACTGCTCCTGCGCGCCCACGCGCGACCGACGACGACTTCGCCCGCGCCCGAGACACCGTCGCCGACATCACAGGAGCCCGGCCCACACTCCTCCGGCCCCCGTACGGCGTGATGTCGACCGCCCAAGACCGTCGACGACGCCTACGGACACGCCCGGCAGTTCATCCAGCGCCTGATGCGCCGAAACCGCACAACCAGCAACGACGAAGACACACCGTCTTCCCCGGCCGCCGTCGACGCCGACACGGGCCTTGCCATCGTCCAGGACCCGGATGCAGGCGAACGCGGTGAACATCCCCCGGGTATGGGCGCCGGCTTCGCGTCGTTCGAGGACTTCGGGCCCTTGTACAGTGCCGCCGCGCGGCTGGTGCGTGAGGGGCCGCGGGAAAACCTTCACTCCGCCCCAGCCCCGCGGCGCCGACACCGCATCCTGGCCCGCCCTGCTCCACGAAGACCCCACGCGTCTCTGGCAGCCCCGTGACATCGCCGCCCACTTCGGCGACATCACCCTGGAGACCATGTACAGACAACTGAATCGGTGGGCCGCCAGCGGACCCATCCACAAACTTGGCCCCGGCCTCTACGCCGCAACCCCATGGTCCCCAACCCCACTTGCGTGACCTGCGAAAACGCTAACTACCCGCCCTTGGGTCAAGGCCCACCGCCTGCTGCTCTTCCGGGGCTGCCAGCCGGGCACGCGTTCCTCGTCGTGCGCCGTCACCGATACACCCGCGTACCGTCCTTCCACCGCTGCCACCCCACCACCCCCGTCAGCCTTGCGGTCCTCGTGAACATCATCTGCACCCGCTGGAAGATCGAGGAGGATTTCCAAGGCGCGAAGGGCCTGGCCGGACTCGACCAGGGCCAGGTGACCTGCTGGACCTCCTGGATGCGCTTGAGCCTGGTCAGCCTGTTCGCTGCGGCCGTCCTCGCCGTCACCCGCACCGTCGACGGAATCGAACACGGCCTTCAACTCGCCCCGGCCAGCGGCCGCGAACTCCTGGCCGTCCCGCGGATCACCGCACTCCCCACGCCCCGCCGCGACCTCGAGCACCCCCTGCACTGGTCTGTCTGACGCCGTCACCACCGACACCAGGCCACCGAGGCCCACCGCCGATGGAACAACATCACCGCGGCGGCGACCACATGACCGGAGCCGGATGATCAAGACTTACAGCTGCCGTGGCTGAGGGCCGGACACGTCAAGAAGCGCGAGCATGGTGGGAAGCAGGTCGCTGTTCAGGGGATCCGGGTTGCTGCTGTCGATTGCACCCTCCAAGGCGAGGGTCGTGTATCCGTGCACCATAGACCAGACCGCGTAGCTCGGCAGCAGTGCGGGGTCGGCGTCGCAAGCCGCCGGTTCGGCGTCCTCGCCGCGCAGGCCTCGATCCAGGGCGCGGAGGGCGCGGTGCTTCTGCTCGGCCAGTTCGGGTGCGGTGAAGTCGAACCGCGTCATCCGCCACATCAGGTCGAACAGAGCACGGTTCTCACCCGCGAAGGCGACATACTCCGCAGCGATGCACGTGACGCGCCCTCGCACATCGAGCCCAGCGAGTTCGAGTGATTCGAGCCGATCGCAGAGCTGCCAGTACGCACGGGTCGCGAGCGCACCGAGGAGCCCGCGCGCGTCACCGAAGTGATGCTTGGGAGCAGACTGCGACACCCCGGCCCGCCGTGCGGCTTCGCGCATGCTGAACCCGGCGACACCTTTCTCGGTCAGCACAACGAGCGCGCTGTCGAGCAGCGCAGCGCGCAGGTTGCCGTGATGGTACTGATCCCCGGTGAGTGGTTCCTTGCCCATCCCGTCATCTTGACAGCGAGTAGACGCTTCGTAAACTGCTCACTGTCAAGATGATGGGCGGGAGTGGATATGACGGACATGGTGCTGGTCACGGGCATCTCGGGGTTCATCGGTGGTCACATCGCAGCCGAGCTGCTGCGGCGCGGATACGCGGTACGTGGCTCGGTGAGGTCGCGCTCTCGTATCGGCGAGGTGCATGCGGCGATGGCGGCAGCGGGCGTCGACACCGCAAAGCTCGAGATCTGCCGGCTCGACCTGCTGTCCGATCAGGGGTGGGCGGAAGCGGTCGACGGATGCCGATACGTACTGCATGTGGCCTCCCCGTTCGTGTTGGCAAAACCGAAAGACCCGGACGAGCTGATCCGTCCCGCCGTCGAGGGGGCGACCCGAGCGGTCGGAGCGGCGCTGGACGGGGGCGTGGAGCGAGTGGTCATGACCTCGGCATTGGCGACGATGCAATTCGCCCGCGCACCCAAAGGGCACATCTACACCGACGCCGACTGGACCGACCCGAACGATCCGCGCCTCAACGCGTACACCATCTCGAAGGTCAAGGCCGAGCGGGCCGCCCGAGAGCTCGTGGAGCAACGCGGGGTCCCGGACCGGCTTGCAGCCATCAACCCGGGCGCGGTGATCGGGCCACTCCTGACGAACGATCCTGGCACCTCAGTCACCGCGATCCAACAGATCATGTCGGGGGCACTCCCGATGATCCCCGACCTTCGGCTTCCGTGGGTCGATGTGCGGGACGTCGCCGACGCCCACATCGCTGCGATGACCTCCGCGAGTGCAGCCGGTCGCCGCACGATCATCGCCACCGACCCGATGTCGCTCATCGAGGTTGCCAGAGTGATCCGCGAACGCCTTCCAGAAGCAAGCCGGAAGATGCCCGCACGGGCAATGCCGACTTGGTTCACCTGGCTCGCCAGCGGGTTCGAGCCCCAACTGCGCGAAAACCGATGGCTGATCGGCCAGAAACAGCGCTTGGACCGCACCACCGCCGAGACCCTCCTCGGACACCCGTTGCGATCGATCCCCGACGCGATCGAGCAGACCGCACGCAGCCTGACCGAACACCAGCTCACCTGAGTGGGCGTTCACATAGCTCTTTTTCGGTATATACGTTTTGCCCATGCCTCGCTTTGAGGTGGCTTCGCCGGGTAAGCGCTATTCGTACCCGGTGGGGCAGAGCACTCGACTGTCCGTCTCTGCGGCTTCATACCCTCCGGCGGCGTGGGGCGGTCGATCGCGGTCGGGGGTGGCCCGCAGGCGCACTACACGCTGCCCGCGGGGATGTTCGGAGCCCGATACGGGCTCAGCGGACCATCGCCAGCACATCGTGGACAAGCCGCCGCGCGTACGCAGGATCGGCGTCCAGCGCGAAGACCACGTGGTAATACAGCGGCGCGATGATGTGGTCAAGGATCTGCGGGACTGTCGGTGTGGCCTCTCCGCGTTCGCCGGCACGCCGCACGATCTCCGATGCCTGCTCGCGCCGCCTTTCCGTGACCGGGCAGATCGAAACGATCTCGACACGGGCCGACACCATCGCGCGCAGATATCGGACTCGCTCGGGACGGGTGATGTCGCGGGCGATCACATCCGCCCACTCCGTCAAGTCTTGCTCGAGCGATCCAGTGTCGGGTACCGACTCACCGTCTCGCGTCAAAACGGCGACCGCGACTTCCTCAAGGAGCGCGTTGACGTCGCCCCAGCGTCGGTACAACGTTGTCGGATTGATCCCGGCCCGCTCGGCGATGACGGGAAAGCTGATCTTCTCGGCACCCTCACCCACGAGCTCGCCGACCGACGTGTAGATCGCAGCCAGCACTCGGCCGCTCCGCCCTCCGGGACGACTGGCGGTTGCTCGACTCGACATACGACGAGCATAAGCAAAGATTCTTGCTTTTGCCAGTTCGTGGCCTACAGTGGACAAAGCAAAGATCATTGCTTTTAGGCGGAGGTCTCATGCTCAACCGTCCAGTGTCGTTCTTCGTCGCCGGCGCCGCCGGCGCCGCAGCGCTGACGGCCGCCTCGGCGCCGTCGCCGCTCTATCCCGTCTATCAGCGTCTCTGGGGCTTCAGCCCGTTCACGCTGACAGCCATCTTCGCCGTGTACGTCTTGGCGCTGCTCGCCGCTTTGCTGACCATCGGCTCGCTCTCCGACCGGGTAGGACGTCGGCCGGTCGCCTCCGCAGCCCTGGTGCTTCTCGCGCTGGGCATGCTGCTCTTCGCGACCGCCGGAGGAACCGGCGGCCTGATGGCCGCACGGATCGTTCAGGGTTTCGCCGTCGGCGCCGCCACCGGCACCACGACCGCCATGATCATGGACTCGGCGCCGAACCCGCGGCTGGGCTCGATCGTCAGCAGCGCGGTCCCTGCACTCGGAATCGCTACCGGGGCGGTCCTCGCCGGCGCCCTGGTCGAGTTCGCACCCCTCCCTCGCGAACTCGTTTTCTGGATCCTCGCCGTGGTCTACCTGGTGCTTGCAGCGCTCGTGTGGTTGATTCCCGAACGCGCTCGTCCCGAGTCGACATCCCGGGGATCCGTCTGGCGGTTGCTGCTGCCGAGCGCCGGGCTTCCGCAGGCCACGCGGCCGGCCTTCTTCGCACTGCTTCCGTCGATCGGCGCGACGTGGGCACTTGCCGGACTGTATCTGTCACTCGGGTCATCCGTGCTCGGCATCGTCCTCGATGTGCACAGTCATTTTGTCGTGGGCATCGTGCTGGGAGTGTTCTTCGCCGCAGGGATAGCAGGCACCGCTGTCTCGCCAGTCCTCCCGCCGAAATCTCGCGAGTGGTTCGGCTACGGACCTCTCGCCCTCGGCGTCCTGGTCACGATCGCGGCAATGCTGAACAGTGCGCTGCCCCTTTACGTGGTCGGGTCGGTGATCGCGGGATTCGGATTCGGCGCGTCGTTCCGCTTCGCCATCAACGCCCTCGGTGAGGTGGCCCCGACCCCCCAGCGAGGGCAAGTGTTCGCGACGATGTACATCGTCAGTTACCTCGCGTTCAGTGTGCCGGCGCTCGCGGCCGGGCTTGCCGTCGAACGGTTCGGGCTCAAGCCAACAGCTGTCACTTACGGGGCACTGGAGGTCGCGCTGGTTCTGATCGCGATGGTCGCAGGGATCGTCCGGGCGCGCCGGCGGGTCGGCGAGGAAGAGCACGGGGCGGGCAAGGCCATGATGGTGGTTTCGCGTACTTTCGGCACGCGTCGCCAGACGACGCACTACATCGAGTGCGGGCCGGCCGACGGACCGCTGATGATCTTCCTCCACGGGTGGCCGGGCATCGGTCTGATGTGGCGCGCCCAGATGGACGCGTTCGCCGCCGACGGTTGGCACTGCGTCGCTCCCGATCTACGCGGCTACGGCGGGTCTTCCGCCCCGGCGGCCAACGACGCCTACACCATCGAAGAAGTCGTGGCGGACATGGTGGAGCTCCATGATCACCTCGGCGGCAGGACTGCGGTCTGGGTCGGCCACGACTGGGGGAGCATGGTGGTCGGCGCACTGGCCGCGCACGAGCCAAAGCGCTGCCGTGGCGTCGTGCTGACCTCGTGGGCGTACTTTCCTGACGCGAACAGCCTGGCCACCCTCGTACCGCTGGTCGACCGGGCGATCTACCCGGCCGACCAGTATCCGGATGGCCAGTGGGACTACTACCGCTACTACACGACGCATTTCGAGACAGCGGTCGCCGACCTCGACGCAGATCAAGCGGCGACGCTCGCCTCCATCTATCGGCCCGGCAGCCCCGCCGCGATCGGCAAGGTTTCGCCGACAGCGACGGTCACGCGCAACGGCGGGCGCTTCGGCGCCGCGCACCGCGCCTCGCCGACTCCGGCCGACCGGGCCCTCTGGACGCCGGCGGACTTCGAGGTGCTGGTACAGGCATTCAAGGCTCACGGCTTTCGTCCCCCCTCCGCGTGGTACACGAACGACGACGCCAACATCGCCTATGCACGCAAAGCGCCCAATGGCGGCCGCCTGTCGCAACCGGTGCTGTTCATCAACGGTGAGTGGGACGCAATCTGCACCATCACGGGAAATCGCCAAGGTGACCCGATGCGCGCGGCCTGCGCAGACCTCACGGTGACGGATGTGCCTGCCGGACATTGGCTGCCGCTGGAGCGCAAGACGGAACACATTGAAGCCGTCCGCACCTGGCTCCGAAGCAAAAATCTTTGACGCGGCAATGGATGATCGGCTCATCCGGTTTGAGGTCGCTGAAGCGTCTCGCCTTGTGAACGTCGCGTTGGAGTATGCCGCAAGCGCGGGCCCGCCGGCGGAGTCCCGGATCCTGACCCCGTTCTTGCCTAAGAGCTCGTAACACGTTCGAACTGGTGCAGCAGGGCGAAGGTCTGCTCGACGACGTAGCGGAGTTTGCCCAGTCCGTGGATGTGATTCTCGTCCTCGGAGGAGGGCGCGCCGTCGGCGTCGGTTGGCAGGCCGGCCTGCTTACAGGACTGCGCGCGGCCGGCGTCGACTTGGCAGGAGTCTCGACGTCTCACCGCCAACCATGCACGAGCTCGTTAGGGCGGTTCGGGAGGAACTCCTTGATGAGCTGCGCGCATTCAAGTGGTTCTGCGCCAGCAGCCAGTGCGGGAAGTAACTCCCGGACCGGAGCTTGGGGATGGCGAGCTCGACGGTCCCGGCCCTCGTGTCCCACTCGCGCGGGCGATATCCGTTGCGGTGGTTGACGCGTTCGTCGCTGACCTGCCCGTATTCGGCGTTGCAAAGGGCATCGGCTTCGGCGGACATGAGCGCGTCGGCGAACGTCTTGACCATCGCGCGCAGCAGATCGGGACTCGCCGCAGCGAGGTTGTCTTCGGCGAGGGCGTGCAGGGGCAGACTGTCAGGTGCGGTCATCGTGCTGATCTCCTTCGAGGCTTCGACACTTCGAAGACCAGCCGGTGGCCGTTCATCTATGCGGGCACCATCCCGATGCCGGAGCAAACCCCCGGATCAGGTCGAACCCGTACACCACTTCCCTGGACGCAACCCCCTCCGCGTACTGGATGCGCAATTCCGAGATTGGGTGCGCAATGGTCGCGGCCCGTAGTTGCTGTGACTGACGCGACTACTCCGTACCGTAGGCCGCCCACCGCCCGAGGGTGAACGCGTCGCCCTCTTGCCGGACTTCCACGGCACCCGCCCCGCCGAAGTGTGCGGGGACGACCAGTTCCCCTTCGTCGGCGGCTCGTTGGAGGATTCGCCGGCGACTGGCCACTGCTTGTTCCGCGTCAAGGCAGAAGCAACTGTTGCAGGAGGGTGTGAGGATCTGCACCGGGCTGTGCAGAAGATCGCCGACGAAGACCGCCCGGTCGCTCCCGGATGCGAGCCGAAGTACGGATGAGCCGGGTGTGTGGCCTGGCGCAGACTCCAGAGTGAGGTGTTCATCGATGCGGTGGGTGCCGTCCCACAGGACGGTCTGTCCGGCCCGGTGGACGGGCATGATGCTGTCCTCGTAGATCAGCCGGTCATCCTCGCGGAGGCCGTTCCCGTACGAGTTGTCCGGTCCGAAGTGGAAGTCGTCCGCGGCCGGGATGAGATACCGGGCGTTGGGGAACGTGGGCTCCCACCCTCCGTCCACACCGATGGTGTTCCAACCGACGTGATCACCGTGGACGTGGGTGTTGACGACGACGTCCACGTCATCCGGCCGGACTCCGGCCCGCGCCAGCCGGCCCAGGAAATCGCCCTGCCAGTGGTGGAACTTCGCCGAGCCGGGCCGCTCGCGCCCGTTTCCCACCCCGGTGTCGACCAAGAGGGTCCGTCCGCCGCTGCGCAGCACCCAGGTCTGCAGCGCCACCACCGCCCGGTCGCTGTCCGGTTCCCAGTGATCCGGCGCCAGCCAGTCCTCGTTACCCTTCCACACCTGGGCGCCGGACTCCGGAACCAGGCCGCGTGCCGGCGCGAACGCCCCTTGCCACTCGACGACTCGGATGACCTCGACATCGCCGAGCACGATGCTCTTCAGTATCTCGCTCTTCATGCCGTCGACTCTAGGAGGGGCCAGATGAGCCCCTCAATGCCTGTTTGACTCATTCAGATACGCATCCGCCTCACCATTGACAATATCGGTAGCCTGGCTTGGTGGATGTGGTGAGCGACGCAGTCTCGGCGGTACGTGTCGGTCGGCCTTCCTCAAACCGGGTGCGGGTGAGCGGGAGCTGGTGCACGCGGCTCGCCCCCTACGACGGTGCGGGCTTCCACGTGATCCTGGAGGGCAGTTGCTGGCTGCTGCCCGACGGCGGCTCGCCAGTCTCACTCAGCGCGGGTGACGTGGTGCTGCTGCCGCACGGCACAGGACACGTGCTCGCCGACGCCCCCGCCGATGCGACGACCGTGAAACAGGCGGTGCCGTTCGAGCGATGGCTCGACGACACAGGGCCGCGCCGTCCCCGAGCCACCTTTGTCGAGGTGCAGATGCTGTGCGGCAAGTACCGGCTCGACCGTAATCACATGCACCCGCTCATGGCGGAACTGCCGAAGGTGGTCCACCTGCCGAACCGAGTGGGCGCCCACCCCGAACTGCGCGCCGCCGTCGACCTGCTGGGCCACGAGCTGGCCACACAGGGACCCGGCGCCTGCATCGCGGTACCCAGCCTGCTCGACCTCCTCCTCGTCTATATGATCCGCTCCTGGGCAGCCCAGGGCACGAGCGGCACCTGGCCGACCGTACTGGGCGACCCCGTGGCGGCCGCCGCCCTACGGGCGCTGCACTCGGACCCGGCCGCCCCATGGACCAACGACCGCCTGGCCGCTGAGGCAGGCGTGTCCCGCGCCACCCTGGCCCGCCGCTTCACCACCCTGGTAGGACGCCCGCCGATGGCGTACCTCACCTGGTGGCGCCTGACCTCCGCCGCCACCCTGCTGCGCGACACCCCGGACCCACTGGCCGCCGTCGCTCGCCGCGTCGGCTACGGCACCCCGTACGCCCTCTCACATGCCTTCAGCCGAGAATTCGGTACTACCCCGGGGCAGTACCGGGCACAGGCAGCGGAGCGGTCGGCCTCCCCTGATGAACCCGCCTGATCACGCAGACCCGTCAAGAGATCAGGCGCCAGCTGGAGGACGCGTCGTACACGCTGTGTGTGGTCGCCAGCACCCGCCGGCTGGATACCGCGCTGAACGTGGCCCGCGACTGGCACGGAGCACGCGGTATCTACGCGGCCACTCTGGTGGTCCAGGCGCTGGCCACGGTCGCCCTCGACCGCGGCTCGCCTGCGTGTGGCCCGAGTTGCGCGGGCACCGGCCCTCGCGGACAGCATCCGATCCGACCGCCGTACGCCTCAAGGTGGGCCACGCCTTGACGGTGACCGAGACCGCGCTCGCCTTCTCCAGGACGCGCGCCGCCGTCGCGACCTGTGCCAACCACTGGACTGGATGACCGAGGTCCACCACCCGATCGGCAACGGCGAGGCCGTCATCCCCCGACGCCCTCCTCTACTACCAGCGCGGCCCGGTCAGCAGTGACGGCGGACCGATGCTGCGAGCGTTCGTGGAAGTCGACCGCGCCACGACGGGCCCGAACGGCTCGCCGCCAAGCTGAGCGCCTACGCCCGCCTCCGCTCCTCTGTGCCCACGGTCCCGGGGCGCCGGGCGACCCTCCAGAACCCTGCGATGGAGGAGTGGCGGCGGCGCTACCCGCTCTTCCCGCGGCTGCTGTTCGTCCTCGACGGCATCGGCCCCGCCGGCATCGAGAACCGGATCAGCGCCCTGCGCGCGGCCGCACGGGATCTGGCGCTGTTCGGCTTCCTCCAGGAGGTTCCCGTCCTCACGGCCCCGCTGACCGACCTGCTCCAGCACGGCCCAGCCGAACGGGTATGGAGCCCCGTTCAGACCCCCGACAGCAGAGTGAGCTGGTATCAGTCCTGGTAGTCCGCCCGTCGCGCCTGGCTGCCATGGGCGTGGAAGGTCCCGAAGGCCGCTCAGTGGGTGGTGACGAGGTCCTCGAGTTGGTGGGCGAGATCGGCGTTGGGCCGCGGGATGGCGCCGAGGCCGTCGATGCGGTCGACGGCCAGGTCGTCGACGGCGTCCTTGACGGCGTCTTCGGGGACGGCGGCCGCGTCGACGGGCAGATCGAGGAAGACGGTCAGGGCGCCGCCCGGACCGGTGGTGGTGTCGACGACTTCGTGCGGGATGGGTGCGTACTGGCAGGGTTCGCGTTCGAGGGGTTCGATCTGGCGGGCCCAGAACGTGGCGTCGCGCCATTCGCCGCGGGTCAGGTGTAAGGGGTAGAGGCAGATGGCGCCGGTGGCCTGGCCGCCGCCGGCGGCGAACTGAAGCCAGAACTGGGCGCCTTCTTCTCGGTATCAAGACCTCGCCCAAGGGACAGAAGGGTGAGGGCCAGGCAGCAGCTTCATGGGGCCGGCGACCCTGCGATCTCACAGCTCGGGCCCGAATCGAGACCCCTCGGCACACCGGCCCCCGCGTTGGGGGCCGCCACCGCCGAAGCCCTCGACCCGACCCCGCAGAGCTACGACATCGCCGTCGAGGCCACCGGACGCGTCGACCAGCTCGGCCTGACCGTCAAATCCCTGACCCCGGAGGGGATTTGCGAGTCGGCAGGCAACCACTTCCGCCCCGGCGAGCTGCCCCTGCTCGACATGTACTTCAACGGCGTCACCCTGCGCATCGCCCGCGACAACGTACGCGCCCACATCCCCGACGCCCTCGAACTCGCCGCCTCCGGCACGGTCGCCCCGGAGAAGGTGGTCTCCCACGTCATCGACTGGGAGGACCTGCCGACCGCGCTGCCGGAGAAACACCTCAAGCCCGTCTTCGTCCGGGCCGACACCTGACCCCACCGGCCCGCCGAGTTGCCGCTGCGCTCAGTCCGCCCAGGTCTGCGGGGCGATGTAGTAGCCCTCCTCGTCCACGATGACCTGCACGCTGCCGCCGCTGTGGTTGTAGACACCGATCATCAGGCCGGGGTCGGCGACCGACACCAGGTTCGGCACGGTCGCGCCCGCCGTGAAATTCAGGTTGGAGACGTTCGGCACCGTCTGCTCGTTGGGGTAGACGGTGAGGAACCCGTTCTTCTGCGGCTGTGTCGCGGTCACGTTGAGCACCGCGCCGACCGGCAGGGGGCAGCTGGTACTGCAGGTCTGGTACCAGTGGGGGTAGAAGCTGATGCTGCTGTCCGCCGGGACGGGCGCCTTGGGGACGCCCGTGCCGTAGCGGGTGTCGACGATGCGGGCCGGCCCGTCGGGGACGTAGGACTGGTTCGCTCCGGAGACAGCGGAGCCGAAGTAGCCTTCCAGGTCGGCGACGACCTGGACTGTGCCGCCGCTGCCGTTGAAGATGTCGACCTTGCCACCGGCGACGGGTACGAGGGCCAGGTTGGCGGCCGTCTGGCCGGCGGTGAAGTTGAGGTTCGACACTCCTGGTACGGCGCCCGCGTGGGGGTAGGCGGTGAGGTAGCCGTGATCGGTCGGCCGGGTGACGGTCAGGTTGAGTACCGCGGCCGTGGCATCTGCCGGCAGGCGCCCGGACAGAATGAGGGCCAGGGTGCCGTGGGCGGCGATCGGTCCCGCCGAGGAGGCGCCGAGACCGGAACGGGTATCCAGGACGCGGGCCGGAGAGACGGGCTTGAAGCCGGAACCGCCTCGTCCGTAGAAGCCCTGAAGGTCCGTCAGGAGGTGAACGGTGCCGCTGCTGCCGTTGTGGAACACCACTCCCCCGCCGTCCACCGGCACCGTCACCAGGTTCGGGACCGTCTGTCCGGCCGTGAAGTTCAGGTTCGAAGCCGTCGGAACGCTTGCGCCGTTGTCGGGGTAGACCGTCACATGTCCGCCGGCAGTCGGCTGCGTCACCGTGACGTTGGCGACGACGGCGCTGATGTCGGCGGCGGGGATGCCGGCGACGCTCGGGATGGGCAGGACGAGGTCGGCTCCGGCCGCGACGGGGGTCGTGGTCGTCACCCCGATGGAGTGCCTGGTGTCAAGGAGCCGTACGGGCGGGACCGGCGTGTAGTCGGCGCCGACAACGACATGCCTGGCGGTCTCGTCGTAGGGGCCGCCCCTCGGGTCGTACCGGTCGATCTCGTGATCGCCCGCCCGGTGGAAGGTATAGGTGAACGCACCGTCCGTGTCGACGGGGAGCGCGGTGGCGTCGTCGAAGACGTACGAATACACGCGGTCTATCGGGCCGTTGGCCGTCCAGGTGGGGGTGGGGGCGGTCGTGGTGACGGTGACCTGAAGCGGGTTCGGCGACCCGACCGGGCCGAACCGTGAAGCCTCCGCCGGTCTCCGGGCCCACCACCTCCACCGCGCCCCGGTCGTGGTAGCCGGACGCCGCGTTGGGCACCAACGGGTCGTCCTCGCGACTCCGGTCCACGGGGCTCGGACCTGTGTGTTCGCCCCCTTTTTTTAGCCCGAACGTGGGCGGTGTCGAGGACGACGCGGGTGACGTCGATGAGGCCGGCGTCGTCGAGGCGGTGCAGCACGGCTTCGTGCAGGCGGCCCCAGACGCCGGCTCTCGACCAGATCAGGAATCTGCGGTGGGCGGTCGACTTCGATATCCCGAAGCAGGGCGGCAGTTGGCGCCAGGCGCAGCCGCTGACCAGGACGTAGACGATGGCCGCGAACAGCGTCTCATCGGGCGTGTCCTGCGTTCCGCCACCCTGGGGCCGCACTCTCGACGGCGGGATCAGCGGCTTCGCGATCTCCCACAACCCGTCCGCAACAATCCAACTCCACGTACCCCGCCCCAATACCGAGGTCAACGACGCCTCACCACGTAGGAAACGCCCTCTCAGGCTCAGTTCCCGGTTCGATCCGCCGGGACACAATGGACCGGCGCGCGGACCGACGTCGTGGAGACCACGACCGTCAGCCTCGCAGGGTCTTTGTCGGGTGGTTCCTGTCCCGTGGTCCCTCAGTGGTTCCTCTGTGGTTCCTGCTCCTTGAGCAGGGACGGGGACTGGCACGGTGGCTGATGCTCCGTTTCCAGTCCCCGGCCTACTCAGGAGTGTTGTGTGCCCGGCATCGTCTCCCAGAACGCGCACTGGTGTTCCGTCGAGTACCGGTCGTCGTCGATCAGGGCACTCCTGCCCCCCGCCCGCAGCGCCAGCATCAGGCCCTTGCCGCTGTGATAGCCGGGCCAGATCGTCTGCCCGGCGACGGCCGGCCGGCCGGTCTTCGTGAACGCGCCCCAGTACCGCGTCATCTCGCGGGCGAGCCGGCGCTCGTCGGCGTTGAACAGCGGGGCGATGGGTGTGCCGTTGTTGAAGCTGGGCCAGATGTAGGCGAGTTCCGCGGCGTGGCCGGCCCCCCATACGTAGCCGGGGATCTGCGTCAGGCCAGGCCCGGTCCGGTGGTCGAACTCGTACGCATAGGTGGGGGTGTACCTCTCGAGGGTCCGGGCGAGCGAGCGGAGTCCGCACCCGCCGATCCCCGAGATCATCCCCGAGTCGGTCATGATCCCGCCGATGAGGTACGCCGCGGTGAACCGGTCGGACGTATCGGGCCAGGGGTAGCGGGCGAGGACCTCGTCGGCCCGGGCTCCGGCGATGCCCTGGACGAAGGCGAGGTAGGCCTCCTTGCCCGCGCCTATGTAACCCGCGGCGAAGGTGCGGCCCTCGTCACGGGTGGCGCCGACGACCACGGGCACACGGGCGAACCCCCCGCTGTCCAGCGCCTCGCCCACTCCGGTCGGGAACGTCCCAGTCCCGTCCACGAAGCCGGCCGAGAAGCTCCGGCTTGCGTCGAGGAGCGTACCCACCGAAGCTGACCGCAGACAGTCGAGGACGGCCGCCTGAGCCGTGCCGTCGCAGCCCGCCTGCCGGGCGAACGCCGTCCCGGCGGCCTCCGCCCGGGCCTGCGGTCCGCTGGTGCAGGAGCCGCTCTGGATCATGGCGCGGGCGAACAGCCCTCGCGAGCCGGGCGACACCAGATGCCCGCAGACGGACCAGCCGCCCGCGGACTCGCCGTCGATGGTGACCTCACCGGGGTCCCCGCCGAAGGCGGCGATGTTGCGCTGCACCCAGCGCAGCGCGGCCTGCTGGTCCATGAACCCGTAGTTGCCGGACTCGCCGCCCTCCTCGGTGAGGGCGGGCAGGCCGAGGAAGCCGAAGGCGCCGAGTCGGTAGTTGAGCGAGACGCCGATGACACCCGTCTCCTTGACGAGCTCCGACTCGTCGTTCTGCGAGCCGCTGCCGTTGGTCAGGCCACCGCCGTGGATGAAGACGTGCACCGGAAGGCGGGCGCCGGCCCGTATGCCCGACGGCCGCCACACGTTGACGTCGAGGCAGTCCTCGGTCTCGCTGCGTGGTCCGTTGCCGCTGGGCAGTACGGGGCAGGGATTGCCGAAGTCGGCCGCCTCCCGGACGCCGGTCCACCGCGCTGCGGGCCGCGGCGGCTTCCAGCGCAGGGAGCCGGTGGGCGCCGCCGCGTAGGGGATGCCGAGGAACCTCTCGACGCCCTTCGAGGTGGCGCCGCGCACAGCGCCCTTGTCGGTGGGCACCACGGTCGGCGCACTCGCGGAAGCCGTCGCGGGCAGCAGCCCGACGACGGCGAGGGACATGACTAACGCGCCGCCCAGGACACTGCGGATTCTGCTGACAGTCACGGATGAGAACCTCTCTGGCCGGGTGCCGGCCGCGGCGGCGCGGCCGGCCACTCTAGGTGGTTGGGGAGGGAGCCGGGCCTGGGCGGGCCCGGCATCAGACGCGGCTCGGCACCCGGTTGACAGTGCGAGCCGCGTACGGTCAGTGCGTGACGTCGACCCCGCCGTGCAGGGGGAGCGTCCGCGACGAGGAGCCGACCCACACCTCCCGGTGCCCGGTGCCGAGCACCCAGGCGTGGGAGGACGTCTTCCAGTACTTCAACTGCTGGGCGTCGACCCGGATGCGTACGGTCTTCGACTCACCGGCGCGCAGATGCACCTTCTCGTAGCCGCCGAGCGAGCGCACCGCCTGCGGCGCGGTGGTCTTCGGGCTCGCACCGACGTAGACCTGGGCGACCTCGTCGCCGTCACGGGTGCCGGTGTTCTTCAGGGTGAACGAGACGGTCACCCCGCCGTGACTCTGCCGTACCGCGAGGTCGCGGTAGGCGAAGGAGGTGTACGACAGGCCGTGACCGAAGGGGAACAGCGGGGCGGCCTTCTCCTTGTCGTACCAGCGGTAGCCCACGTAGACGCCCTCGGAGTAGTTCTCCTGGTTGTCCACTCCCGGGTACCTGAGCGGGTCGCCGGCGACCGGTGTGGCGGACTCGCTCGCGGGGAACGTCTGGGTGGTCTTGCCCGACGGGTTCACGTCGCCGTAGAGCAGCCGGGCGGTGGCCTCGGCCCCGTTTTCCCCGGGGTAGTACGTGTCGAGCACCGCCTTGACCTTGGACAGCCATGGCATGGTGACCGACGATCCTGTGTTGAGGACGACGATCGTGTTCGGGTTGGCGTCGGCGACGGCGGAGATGAGCCCGTTCTGGTCGGCCGGCAGGGAGAGGCTCTTCCGGTCGAAGCCCTCGGTACCGTCGTCGTAGGCGAAGACGATAGGGGTCTTCACCTGGCGGGCCAGGGCCACGGCCTGCTCCCGGGCGGCCCGCGCGGCCTGCGGGGTGACCCAGTTCAGCCGGATCTTGGTCGGTGCGCCCTGGATCGCGGAGGCGCCGGCCGCGATGCTGTGCGTTCCCGCCGTCAGGTGCACGTTGGCGGTGCTGGAGCCCAGGAAGCCGGTGATGACGCTCTTGCCGTCGATCTTCAGCGTGCCGTATGCCGCGGGAAGGTCGTAGACGAAGGAATAGTCGCCGTCGGCCGGCACGGTGAGGGTGCCGCTGTAGTTGAAGGAGTCGTCCGGTGTGACGGGGATCGTGCCGTCCGAGCCGACCGGCAGGGCGGGGTTGAGGGCCGTCGCGGGAATGGGGGCGCCGGTGTTGTCGCCGCCGGCGGCGTAGCGCACCCTGGCATTCCGGCCGGCCCGCTGCGTGATGGTGGCCAGCGGCGAGGACGCGGAGTCCGGTACGACGTAGGAGCTGCCGCCGCCGGTGACCTTCGGCGTCTTCGCCGTGGGGCCGATGAGTCCGATGCTGGTGTCCTTGCCGGTCAGCGGAAGGGCCTTGCTGGTGTTCTTCAGCAGGACGGAGCCGGACTCGGCCACCTTCTGCGCGATCTGGGCGCCGCCCTTCGGGTCGCGCGCGGGCCGTCGGCCCGCGGCGCCGTCGAGGAGACCGAATTTATTCATCTGGCCCAGGATGCGGGCGACCGCGTCGTTCAGCTCCGAGACCGGAATGGTGCCGTTCGTGATCGCGGTCTTCAGTTCGTCGCCCAGAAAGACGCCGCTCGGCATCTCCTGGTCAAGGCCGTTCACGATGTCGGTCGTCGCGTGGGCCGCGCCCCAGTCCGACATGACCCAACCCTTGAAGCCCCACTGCTCTTTGAGGATCGAGTCGAGCAGTTCGTCGCTGGCACAGCCGTGCTTGCCGTTCACCGAGTTGTACGAGCACATCACCGCACCGGCGCCGGCCTTGACCGCGGCCTCGAAGGCGGGCAGCTCGATCTGACGCAGGGTCTGTTCGTCGACGTTGACGTTCACCCCCATGCGGTTGTCTTCCTGGTTGTTCTCCGCGTAGTGCTTGACGGTGGCGATCAGGCCCTGGCTCTGCACGCCCGCGATCTCGCCGGACACCATGCGGGAGCTGAGCAGCGGGTCCTCGCTGAAGGTCTCGAAGTTCCGCCCCGCGTACGGCACCCGGATGATGTTCGTCATCGGGGAGAGCAGCACGTCCTGGCCGAGCGCACGGCCGTCGTGTCCGATGACCTGGCCGAACGTACGGGCCAGCCGGTCGTCGAAGGACGAGGCGAGCGCGACCGGCGCCGGCATCGCGGTGGCGTGCGCGTTGACCCGGACGCCCGCCGGCCCGTCGGTGAGCCGCAGTTCGGGGATGCCGAGGCGAGGAACCCCGGGGATGTATCCGGCCTGGCCGAGTTTACGGGGATCGGTGCCTCCATGGACGAAGGACAACTTCTCGTCCAGCGACATCCTCGCGATGAGGGTGGCGACGCGGGGAGACGCGCTGCCGGTGCCCCGGGCGTCACCCGCGCCCGAGGCGCCGGGGGCCACGGCCGTGCCGGCGGCGAGGAGCATCGCGCTCGCTCCCGCGATCAGGCCGGAGCGGCGCAACCGGCCTTTCCTGCGACGTCGTACCGATGTCCGAGTTAACTCCATGCGGGCTCCTCTTCAACGAATGCTCGACGGTTCACATGCACTCGCCCAGATCGTCCGCGAAGCCGCCGATGAGCGCCCCCAGCACCGGAAGCAGGACCAGCGCGACCAGTACCGAGGCCCTTTGGGTCATGGTGACCAGCGGGAGGACGGCGATCGTGGCGAAGCCCAGAACTGCCGGCATGGCGGCGCTCGCTTTCTCGAGGACGGGCCCTCGGCGGCGGGGCGGAGTCGGGCAAGGGCAAGCCGAGGTGTTACGCGAGAGTTTCGAAGCACCACCGGATCGGTGTCCAGCATCAAACCGAGATCTGTCCATGCGATGAACGCATCAATCAACGCGGGCGAGCCCTGCACTCGTCGGCCATGGAGGCCACCGCCTCGCGACAACTGACGGCGTACACGGCCGTCGCGGGCTGACCGTGGACGCCTGGACGATCATGCCGTTCGACTTCGGCGGCCCGGGCCAGAACATGGGCACCCTCACCCAGCGGGCGGCCGAGGGGCTGAAGAACGCGTACGGCTACAGCGACGACGCGGCCTACCGCGCCATGGGCATCTCGTCGATGAACGGCATCACCGACGACAACGAAACCGTCACCACCACCGACTTCCAGACCATCCTCAGCTACGCACAGGCCCACCACCTGGCGCGGTTGACGTTCTGGTCCGCGAACCGTGACCGCCCCTGCCCGGGTGCCTACCCGAACGACGACACCAGCTCAGGCCTGAGCCAGAGCAACTGGCAGTTCACCAGCATCTTCGCCCGGTACACCGGCTGACGCACACACTCCGCACCCGAACCCCGACTCCCCTCACGACGGAAGCGTCCCTGCTCCGACGGAGGGGATCGCCCGGCCTCCATCCCTGCCGAGAGCGCCCATGGCGGCGGTTGCCACCAGGTGAAAAGCAACCGGCCATCAGCGAGCCGTCCGACCACGGCAGCCCACGCCCCCTGAGCAACTCCCCCTTGACCACACGGAAAGGATCGACCAGAAGATGACCACCGTCCGATCCGGCTCCACCCGCGCGCTCCTGCGGGTCCTGCTCCTGCTGGCCACGCTGCTGGGCCTCTCGGCCGTACCGCCCGTTGCGCAGGCGGGCACCGCCGCGACCCCGTTCAAGGTCCTCGCCCTTTACAGCGGCACTTACGACGCGGCGCACATCGACTTCGACAAGGAGGCGAACGTCTGGTTCCCGCAGCAGGCGTCCGCCAACGGCTTCACCTACACGGCCAGTACCAACTGGGACCTGCTCGCCAACGGCGGGGTCAACTCCTACCAAGTCGTCCTGTTTCTGGGCGATCTGCCGCATAGGTCCGCCCAACGTTCGGGTTTCGAGGCGTACATGAGGGGTGGGGGCGGCTTCATGGGCTTCCATGTCTCGGCGTTCACGACCGACGCGGCAAGTTGGTCCTGGTACCACAACACATTCCTGGGGTCAGGCGACTTCGCGTCCAACACCTGGGGGCCGACCGCGGTGACCCTGAAGGTGGAGGACCACACGAGCCCGGCCACCGTGAACCTGCCGGCCACATTCACCTCGTCGGTCAGCGAGTGGTACAGCTGGTCCAAGGACCTGCGGCAGAACCCGGACATCAAGATCCTGGCATCGATCGACCCCAGCAGTTTCCCGGTCGGCACCGACCCCAACCAGTCCTGGTACAGCGGCTATTACCCGACCCTGTGGACCAACACGAAGTACAAGATGCTGTACGCGAACTTCGGCCACAACGCGATGAACTACGCGACCAACACGCGGCTCTCGTCGACGTTCGCGAGCGCGATGCAGAACCGGTTCCTGCTTGACGGGCTCAAGTGGCTGGGCGGAGGCGGCACCACGACGCCACCGACCGGCGACCAGATCTCCGAGACGGCCTGGTACACCGTTCAGAACGGGCGGCAACGGCACGTGCGTGGACGCCCGTTCGGCAGCCACAACGAACGGGACGGCAATCCAGCGGTACGCCTGCAACGGCACGACCGCGCAGGAGCACCAGTTCCGGAGCAAGGACGCCGGGTACATGCAGCTGACCACCCGCGGCAACCCCGCGCAGGCGATCGACGTGCGCGACCGGACGAGTGCGGCAGCGCTCCCCGAGCCTTCGCCCTCCTTTGATGTTCCAGGGGGCGTTCGCGTGTGTCACCGGGGCACCTCGGTGCTCCGGCCGGCCGTGATGGCGGTGAGGAGGGGGAACGCGATGAGCAGCGCGACCGCGACGAGGAGTCCGCTCGCCCAGAGCGGCCCGAGGGTCCCGGCTTCGGTGCTGAGGCTGGCCGCAGCGATGACGGGGCCGACGGCGGCGCCCACGTTGAGCGCCGCGGTCGCATACGAGCCGGCCATGGTGGGGGCTCCCGCGGCCTCGTAGAGGACCCGCGTAATCAGCGTGCTGCCCAGCGCGAACGACAACGCGCCCTGCACGAACACGAGGATGAACAGGGCGACCGGCATGTTGGCCAGCATCGCCAGGGCCGGCCAGCCGATGAGCAGCAGCGGGCCGCCGACTGCGAGGACCGGACCGGGACGCCGGTCGGACAGCCGGCCGGCGACGGTGACGCCCACGAAGGAACCGGCACCGAAGAGCACCAGAGCGACAGAGATCCACAACTCCCCCAGCCCGGCGCTGGCGGTCACCACGGGAGCGAGGAAGGTGAGGCTTGCGAAAGTTGCCGCGTTCACCAGTGCGCCAAGCAGCATCACCAGGATCAATGGCTGGCTTGTGAGCTGGGCGAGCTCCGCTCGCAACGCCGGCCTGCCAGTCGCCCCATCCTCATCACGTCCTGCTGGGATTGCCTTCAGGATGCGGAGAGCCGCCGGCAGGCAGAGAGCGGCGACGGCCCAGAATGTGGTGCGCCAGCCGAGCAACGTGCCGAGCACCGATCCGCCAGGGACACCGGCGATCGTGGCCACCGTCGTGCCTGACAGCAGTACCGCCAGCGCGCGTCCCTTCTTTTCCGGTGAGACCAGCGTGGCGGTAGCCGTCAGCGCGACGGCAAGGAATCCTGCGTTCGCGAGCGCGGCGACGACTCGGGTGGTGAACAGGATGGGGAAGCTGGTGGTGACGGCGCCCACGGCGTGTGCTGCCGCGAAAGTGAGGATGAACCCGAAAAGGCTGGAGCGCTTGGGCCACGTGCGGGCAAGCGCGGCCACAAGGGGAGCGCCGACGATCATGCCGACCGCGAAGGCCGAGCTGAGTGTGCCGGCTGTCGCTACTGGGACATCGAGGTCTGAGGCGATGTCCGGCAGGAGGCCGGCGAGCATGAATTCCGAGGTGCCCATGGCGAAGACGGCCATGGCGAGCAGGTACAGCGGGAGAGGCATCGAGTGGCTCCGAGGTGAGGAGAGGCACGAGAAGGTCATCTCGTCACCGCGGCCAGCCCCAAGGCACACTCGCCCGGCCGCAGAATGCGGCGCGACGTCAGGGCTTACGAGCTCAGTGGTTCAGGGGGCTGACGGCGTGACCGAAAGCCCCCACCTTGTCTGACTCAGGACTCGACATGGCCCGCACGGTACCCGACCGATGCCCGCCGAAGCACCTTGGTTTCACTGACAGCGGCCTGTGTCACCAACGGGCCATGGCGCTGCCCGATGCGACTCCCAGGTTCGGCCCATCACGCCCCCTTCGAACGCACTCAGTCAGCACCGATGCGACGTGTATCCATTCGTGTCCTGTGGGATGTCGTGATCGTTGCAGGACTGGGTTTGGTCCGGGCATCACCGGACCTTGAGTGAGCTGTCGGACCGTTGGAAACCGAGAAGTGACTGCATTCGGTCGGACAGCGGCCTCGAGAACAGCTGGGCCAGGGGAGCGCAACTTTGTGGAGGGTGCGATGGTGAGCTCGCGTGACCCGGTGCTGCGGGTGCGAGGTGTGCGGAAGGGCTACCGGCAGCGTCCTGTCCTGCGCGGAGTGTCGCTTGACCTTCTTGCGGGTCAACTGGCGGGCATCGTCGGTGAGAACGGCGCCGGCAAGAGCACGCTGCTGCGCATCCTGGCCGGAGATCTCGGCGCTGACAGTGGCGAAGTGGAGCGGGCTGGCCTGTTGGGCAGTTGCCCGCAGGACACCGTGCTCCACCAGGCTCTTACCGTCGAGCAGCACTTGCAGTTCTTCCAGAGCGCCTACGGCATCAGCAGCCTGACCAGGGCCTTCGAGTTGTTGGAGCGGTTGAACTTCAGCGACTACCGACACGATCGGGTGGCCGCGCTCAGCGGCGGCACACGCCAGAAACTCAACCTGGTTCTTGCCCTGATGCACGACCCTCAGGTGCTGCTCCTGGACGAGCCGTATCAGGGCTTCGACTGGGAGACCTACCTGCGGTTCTGGGATTTGGCAGCCGACTTGCGGGACCGGGGCTGCGCGGTACTGGTGGTCTCCCACCTTGCCTACGACGCCTCCCGCCTGGACACCCTGTACCGCCTTGAGGCCGGCGTACTGCAGGAGACGGAACAGACCGAAGTGGGGATGGCGCCGGTATGACGCGGTGGTGGTCCTGTTTCCGTACGGCCGTGCGGTTCGCGCTGATCGAGCAGGCGCGGAACCGGCTGGCGCTGCTCATCGTGGTCTTGTTCGTGCCGCTGTGGACCACGCTGGCGTTCACGGTGGTGGCGTCTGCCCCCTTGCGGTTTCGGATCCGTCCGGTCGGCCGCACGGTGGTCCTGGACGGCAACATCCTGCTCCAGATCAACGGTGCGCTGCAGGCCCTGTCGCTGGTCATCGCGTTCATGATGTTCGTCGCCACGGTCCGCTCCGCGCCGTTCGATCAGCGCCTGGTGCGTGCCGGCTTTCCCCGGTCGGGTCTCGCGCTCGCCAAGTGCAGTGCGCTCCTTCTGGTCGCGGCCGTGGTCGCTGCCTACACCACCGTCTGGATGCACTTGTTCTGGCGCCCTGAGCAGCCCCTGGTGCTCGCCGTGGGCATGTTCAGCGGCGCCGTGGTCTACGGCGGAATCGGGATGGTGCTGGCGGCCGTGGTGCGCAGCGAGCTGGCCGGCATGTTCCTCGCCATCATGATCAGTTCTATTGATCTGGTGCTGCAGAACCCGCTGATCAACCCGGACGCGGACAGTCTCGTGGTGCGTTTGCTGCCGGCCTACGCAGCCGTGCAGACCTCGGTGGCGGCCGCCGGTCTGCAGGTGGTGCCGGCCAGTTGCCTCCTGCTGGGGGGAGGCTGGGCGCTGGGCATGGCCGCGCTGGGCATCGCCGCCTTCGCCGCCCGGACCCGCACCCGCGTCCCGCGCGCGGGGGCCACAGCACCGTCGACGGGCGTCGAGCAGGCTGCGCCGGTGTCGTGACCGAACCGCTGCGAATGTCGTTTGGACGGCGAACGCCACGTACGGCGACGGCGTGATCATTCGAGGGACGGGGGCTTTCAGGGTGCCGGACAACGAGGCTGCGGCTGCTTCACCGGTCGCATCAGCCGCGCCGCCCGGCCAAGGGAGCCTGGCGGTGCAGGAGGCGGTGCCTCGAACGGAGGCGCGCTGGGCGTGGCTGCTCAGCGACGGCGGCGAGCCCCGGAACTGGATGCTCCTCCTGGCCCCGCTGCTGGGCTGGCACGCCGAGGGATGGGCCGGCATCGGCTGGGGCGTGGTCGCGGCGGTGTTCACCGCGGTACTGCCCACGCTGATCCTTCGGTTCGGCGAGCACCGCCAGTACTGGGGAGACCGGCATGTGCGCCGTCGGCAAGACCGCATCGTGGCGGCCCCAGGGGTGATGGCCTCGGTCTTCACCGGCACCACACTGCTGTATGAGCTGGATGCTCCCGTCGAGGTGACGGCCCTGGTGACGGCTATGCTCACCGTTCTCCTCGCCCTCCTGGTGATCACCTTCTTCTGGAAGGTGTCGGTGCACTCCGCCGTCGCCTCCGGCGCCCTCACCATCCTCGCCACGGTCTTCGGCCCCTGGTTGCTCGTGCTGGCTCCCGTGGTGGTGCTGATCGGCTGCTCCCGCGTCCGGCTGCGCTGCCACACCGCCGGCCAGGTCGGCGTCGGGTTCCTCATCGGCGCGGCCGTCAGCTCACCCGTCTTCGACCTCGTGAGGTGATGGGCATGAACCCATTCCCGGCTCCCAGCCCCGCCGATCTCGTCCTGGTCAAGGCTGAACAGCTTGCGGAGCATCCGGACGCCAACGCGAGGATCGGGGCAGTACTGCACCTGAGCGGCGCCGTGCCCGATCTCGCCGGCCTGCGCGAGTACGTCACCGCCCGTCTCGACGACCTGCCCTGTCTGACGCACGTCCTGGCCGGCAACGGACCGACCGCACAGTGGAAGCCGGCCGACCCGGACATGACCTGGCACATCCGCGCCCAACACGTCGGCGGCGATCCGCAGGCTCTCGAGGCGGCAGTGTGTCTCGCGCTGAGAGCGCCGTGGCCGGAGGAATCCCCGGCCTGGCGCATGACCCTGCTGCACGGTCACGTGCCCGACGGGTCTGCTCTGCTCTATCTCAGCCACCACGCCATTCAGGACGGCGCCAACATCGTCGCGGTAATGGAGGCGCTGTTCGGTCCGCGCCCGCTGCCCGACCAACTCCCCGCGCCCGCCCGGGACGCCTCCCGGACCCCACGGGCCGGCCTGCGCCAAACCGCCCGCAGCACCCTGACCCTGCTGCGGCACGCGCGCCGGCATCGCGTGTGGCAATCCGCCTCGCACCCGCTGTCGAGCCGCCGCCACCTGCTGTGGGCCCAGGCACCCTCCGCCGGTCTGCGCGCCGCTGCCCGCGCCGGCGGGGCCAGCATCAACGACGTCTACCTCACCACTGTGGTCCACGCGATCACCCAGTGGGCCAAGGATGCCTGGCCCCGCGCCACCGGCACGGCGATCCCTGTGATGGTCCCCGTCAACGTGCGCGCGCCCGACGAAGTCGCGGTGCCCGGCAACCGACTGTTCCTGACCCGGATCGATCTGCCCGGCGGCACCATGCCGGTGCACCGGCGCCTGGCACGCACGCGGGCCGTCACCTCTGTGCTGAAGTCCGCCGGACACAAGACGGTGCTGAGAGCGGCCCTCACTCGGCTTCCCCGGAGGCTGCTCCAGCTCCTCGTGGACGCGAGCACCGTCCCGGGCCGGCTCACCATCTGCGCCTCCTACCTCGTGGTACGCCATCCTCTGCACTACCGGGAGGCGGCGGTGCACCGCATCGACCCCATCATGTGCTGCCCGCCCGGCGTCCCCCTGGCCGTCGTGGCGACGACGTACGAAGACACCACCAGCGTCTCCTTCCGCATCGACACCGCCCTTCCCGGCGCCGACAGCATTCCCGAACGCTGGCGCCAGGCCGTCACGGAGCTGACGCACTCGACCCCGCCACCCCAAGGCAGTACCCCATAGGCGCCTGAACGGGCCGGTCACCTGGTGCGGTTGACGCTCCACAGCGGCAACTGCTCGAAGAAGGTGACCGCCTCCTCCCTCCACCGTGACCGCCAGCCGGCAGCCACCGCAGACGCCTGCAGCGCGTGGCGGTGCATGTCGGTTCTCAGTCGGTCCGCTACACCGCAGCGTTCGCCGATCTCCCGGACGGCGGCGATGGTCTCCGGCGGGCAGGACGGATTGCCGAGTGCGGCCTCCACCACGCGACGCTCGGCGTCCCCGCCGGCGGCCAGCAGGGCGCTGACCGTGTAGCTGTGCTTGCCGTCGCGGATGTCGGTGCCGGTCGGCTTGCCCATGACGGACGAGTCCCCGAACAGATCCAGGTAGTCGTCGCGCATCTGTCCGCAGATCCCCACTAGCCGCGCGTACTCCCGCAGCTCCTTCTCGAAGAGCGCCGGCTGCTCGCCTGCGGCCATGAGCCCGAGCTGCAGGGGCGCGAGAATCGAGTAGCGGGCGGACTTGTAGTCGGCCACGCTGTGCAGGACCTCCTCGTCCGGCGCGGCGGCGAAGTCGCGTTCCAGGTCGACGATCTGGCCCACGAACGTGTCGGCCGCGGCCCGCGTCTGCACTTCGACCATGGCCTGCCGCACCGCCACGGGCACCCTCGCCTCCATCAGCGCCCGCAGCGACAGGGCGAGGGCGAGGTCCCCCGCGAGCACGGTCAAGCCAAGTGCCGCCTGCGGCCGGCCGGGAAACCGCTCACGGTAGGCGTAGTAGGTGGACTGGCCGCCGCGGCGGGTGGGGCTGTCGTCGATGAGATCGTCGTGCACCAGGGCGTGGGTCTGCAGCAGCTCGATACTCAGCGCCGCAGCCTCTAGTCCCTCCAACGGTTCGTCCGTCACCAGACGCGCCGCCTCATGCAGCAAAACGACCCGCATCCGCTTCCCGCCCCGCAAGGACAACTCCCGCAGCAACCGCAGGCACTCCGGGGTAAAGCGGCTGAACGACGGCGCATCCAGCCGGTCGCTCAAGGTGTCGAAGTACTCCGCGAAGAGCGTGTGGAACCAGCGCTCATATCCGGCGACACGATCGAGAACCTGCTCGGTCATCACGAGATCTTCCTGCTCGGGGGTCGGGTGACACTGCTGTAGACGTGGCTGACGTTCGGTGTCCTGGGGCTGCGGTCGCAGCACGGGTCAGGAGGTGTACTGGGTGGCCTTGACCGCCAGGCCACGCAGAGCACGATCCGCGGACTGCGGGAAGCCGGCCCCGTCCAGGACACGCAGGACGTGTTCGTAGCGGGAAGCGATCATCCGCTCGGTCTCCTGTCGTGCACCCGTCGCGAGCAGGAGGTCCCGGATCTCCGCCGCGTCACGCTCCTGGAGGTCGGCACGGCCCACCAGCTGGCCAAGCCGCTTCCGCTGGACCGGGTCAGCGTTCTGCAGGGCCAGGGCCAGCAGCACAGTCCGCTTGCCCTCCCGCAGGTCACTCAGGCCCGGAGCGCATGCGCCGTCCGGGCTGCCGAAGACGTCCAGCAGGTCATCCCGCAGCTGGAACGCCTCCCCCAGCGGCAAGCCCAGCCGGGTGAAGACCTCCATCGTGGCCTCGTCGGCCCCGGCGACGGCAGCCCCCAGTTGCAGGGGCCGCTCGATCGTCGCGGTGGCGGTCTTGTAGCGGATGATCCGCAAGGCGGCCTCGACGTCATCAGCACCATGGCTGCTACCCATGACGTCCAGGTACTGCCCGTACATCACCTCCTCCAGCATCGCGTCATACAGCCCATGGAGCAGCCGCTGCCGGCCGGACTCGATCGGGGTGGTGTGCAGCAGTTCCTGCGCCCACATCAGGGCCAGGTTGCCCACCAGCAACGCGCCGCCCGCACCCAGCCGCGCGGCCCGCTCGCCAGCTCCCAGCCGGGCACGCATCACGCGGTGGACCGCGGGTCGGCCGCGGCGGCTGGCCGAGTCGTCCATGATGTCGTCGTGGATGAGTGCGAAGGCCACGAACAACTCCAGCGACGCCGCCACCCGCACCGCCGACGCCGCATCACCATGGCCACCGGCGGCGTGCCAGCCCACCACGCACAACAGCGCCCGGATCCGCTTCCCGCCGGCTGTCAGGAAGTCGCGTACGGTCTGCACCACCTCCGGCGGAAGCCCCCGGCCAGCCCCCGCACGAGCCTTCTCGGCCAAGAAGTTCTCAAGCACTCCATCGACTTGGCGCCGCACCGCAGGCAGATCGATAGCTCGCGCGTCGACCACGCCCGGCGTCACGACTCACCACTCCCCACCAGGGGGGCCAGCCTCACGAGAACGAACAATAATGCGCGATAGCTGCCCCCTGGCTCAGGGCTCCGACGACAACGGAGGCCACTGACCGGCCGCGTCACCGATTTGGTCTGCATGATCCTTCCAACGATCCACACCGCTGAACAGCACGCGCGACGTGGTCACCGCCCTGACTTCGCGACCATCGGCGGGATCTACGGCCTGCACGGGTGATGGCCAACTTCCAGATCGACGACAACGTCAACCGGATCTCGCGGCGTCCGGCACCACACCGAGCGCACCACACCGCATCCGCGAGGCGCCCCGACGATCCAGTCCCCGCAGCACTCGTGAAGCGCCGCCAGTCACCAGCCGCCGATGCTCTCCCATCACCACCCAATGGTGCACGGGTGCACGGCCCGCCTTGCGGTCCTCGGCCAACCCGCGACTACTTCAACTGGGGCTCCAGTAAGGCATGTTGCGCAGCTCACAACCTCCGCCGGAGTCTGGGCGGGAACAACTCGCGACAGTTGACCGTTCATCCATATGTGGCTGCGGAGGGGACAGTGTCCCCGGGCCTCACCTTCCGCCCATGGGGACGATCGTCCGGCTGAAGCCCCATGGAGCACCCCGCCGAGAGGCGACCGCCCTCCGCACGCCACCACCCACGGCCCCGGCTGGTCTCCCCCGTCCAGCCGGGGCCTTCACGTTCACACCGCGGGTGCCCAGGGGCCGTGGAGCTCAACTCCGCAGACCGCTGATGAGCAGGAAGGGCGGCAGCCCGGCTGGCAGGGGCTGCTCGGCGATCACCTGCGCGTCGGGAACCGGCTCCGCGAGCCTGCCGATGACGAACCCGTGCTCAACCAGGCTGGTCACATAGGTGGAGAGCATGCGGTGCTGGTTGCCGGCCCGACGGGCGCCATCGGGGTTGGCCGAGCGCCAGAATCCGTCCGCGAGGTAGTCCCCCACCACACGGCCCGGCGGCTCGTCCGCGCCATCGTTCCACCGCGCATGCGGCGCTTCGAAGCACGGGTGCGGAACGGTGAAGACCAGATGCCCTCCGGGCACCAGGACCCGCCGCACAGCACGGATCGCGGCTGCGAGGTCGGGCACGTTGTTCAAGGACAGCCCAGCGGTCACCCACTCCACACTGCGCGTCGCGACAGTGGCCAGCGAACCCCCGTCGTCCACGTCATAGCGAGCACCACTCGGGGTGGCCTCCTCGGCGGCCCGGGCATGGCCGACCATGCGAGGGGACGGGTCGATACCGACAACGGACCCACCTCGCAGGGCCAGGGCGCGTGTGATGAGCCCTTCCCCGCACCCGAGATCCACGATGCGCTGCCCCTGAAGGTCGGCAGGAAGCCCATCGAGGAGAGCGTCGACGGCAAATTCGTGCATCGCCGAGCCGGTCCGCACCCGCTCGGCATACCAATCAGCGATCGTGTCCCAGGTCTCCGTCATCAAGACCTTCACGCTACTGACCAATCACCTGACGAACCACCGGATTCAAGCAGAGCCACCGAACTGCTCCAGGCGGGACCGAAACGCGCGATCAGATCATGCTCTGGTGATCGCCAAATGGGTCACCCCACTCGGCCAACTGGGTCTGCTGCACACAGTCGAAGCCAGATCGCCGCAGATGTCCTCGGTCATGAGGCCTCGGGTGTAGACGGCGGGCGGGTGCGGCGGCTGTCGGGTGTACGTCCGATGGAGCGGGCGACGGTGTCGATTTTACTGCTGCCTTAGGCGGTGCGGATGCCGGAGGGGGTTAGCCCGCTGGCTTGGGCGAGAGAAAGTCGTCGCACTGGGCTTCGAGGGCGAACGCGTAGTTTTCGCGGGCCTGTTCGGCCTCTTCGAGGGCGTCGGGGTAGAGCTCCTCCGGTGTGACGTCGCCGGGCTGCGGCGGGGGGATAAGGAGGGCGGTCCGCGCGCGCTGATCTTGTCGGTGGTGGACGCAGGGTGGTCCATCCTGGTGCGATGGATGATGCTGAAGCGACATGGCAGTCGTGGTCGTCGGAGCTAGCGCCGTCGCAACAGGCCGCAGCGGAGACGCTTCGGTCGCAGTTCGAGGCTCTCGGCGCGACAGACGCTCCACACTGGGCGAGGTCGGAGATAGAGGAGAACCAGCCGCAGCTCGCGCGCTTCATGTTGCTGCGCTCCTTGTGGCGTAGCGCGATCGACGGCTGGGCCAGTCCAGGCGCTTTGGAGCAGGTGGCGGCGGCCCGGCGCCTGCTGGACGCAGGTGCGGACAGGGACGACCTGGTGCTTTTGGCTCGGGCCATCGCTTACGAGGCCGTCTTCGCCACGGTGGACGAGCTCGATTGCGGAGCCGACGTGAACGTGGCCGACGTCGACGCCGGCTGGGTAGTCGTGGAGTCCGGCGAGGACGGATCTCCCACCGGCCGCTTCCTCTCGGGTCTTCACGAGGACCTGCTGACGATGGACCCGAGCGGGCGAGACGGTGCGGACTTGTGGCAGTAGCTCATTGGGCCAGGTTGGGCGGCTGCGCCATCACAGCTGACCGCTGATCAGTCGAGCCAGCCCTTCGAAGAACTCCTGGAGGTCGGCGGCGGCGAGGTCGAACCGGTCGAACCACGAGGCGGTGGTGGACCGCCAGACCCGCCCGGAGCCTGCCAGCGCGAACAAATGGCCGCCGCCGTCGCTGGCGAATACCAGGGCAGGCTCCTCCCCGTCGATCTGGATGGCCCCGTACTCGCGGTAGTGGTCGGCGACCATTGAGGCAGGGTGGATGAAGTAGCCACTGTCCACGTCGGGCAGGGAAACCTCGTCGATCACCCAGTACATCGTGGTCAGGTCCGAGGGAATCGGCGTCAGTTCCACCAGCGCGTCTGTGGCTTGGTGGCTCTCGTCCGTTGCGAGCGCGACCAGGTTCGTGCCAGGTGGGAAACCGTGCCGCGCCTGGAACGACTCCATCACTTCCGTGAGTGTCACGTCCGCTTCCTCGCACCAACTGCGGACCCAGTCGGCCTCAAGCCGCTGATCAGCCACGATCGACCTCTTCAGCCCCTGTAGGACTCGCTCTCTGCAAGCCTCGAAGAACATACAAGAGGTTCAGAGATCTGATCACCGCTGGGTTCATCAAGCGCCTTCAACACCAGTCAGGGCGTCCAGCATGGCTTGTCCGGCATGGGTGGGGCGGAGTGATTCGCCCCGTCGGGGCGGATATAGAGCTGGGCGTCCAGGTCCCTTCCAGGGTAGCGAACTGGGTGTAGAGGACTGCCCGAGTGGTGCCGAGATGGCGTGAGAAGCTGTTGTCTTTTCGGGCGTGATCGGTGCGTTTCCGCTGGTCGGGGATAGCAGTGGTGATTCCGTGGGAGTCGTGGCCTGTCGGGTCGTCGCTCCCCGGGAGGTCACGAATGCCGTCCGTCGTCGGACTGCTGGAACAGCACGAGGTCGCCGCTCGCCGTCGAGTCGACGGGCTGCGGGAGGAGGCCGACCGCATCCAGGCCGAACTGGCCGCGGCCGAGCAGGAATGGCAGGAGTGGGCGATTGCCCGCAGGCGGGTCGACACGGTGCTGGCTCCGGACGGCGGCAACACCGCCGGCACAGAGGTCACTGAGGAAGCGCGGGATGCGGACGCGCCGCCGGAACCCCGGGACGCGGCGAAGCCGAAGTCGCAGGTTCCGGTGTGGCGCCAGGGGCTGGCCTGGTCGGTGCTGTCGGTCGACTACCAGCGCATCCTCACGACGCTCGCAGACCGGGACCGGCTCCATCAAGGGCCGCTGACCTGCCAGGAGATGGCCCAAGCGTTCGGCATGGACGTGGTGCCGGCACGAGTGGAGGCACTGCGGTCGAAGGCGAAACGCCTGGTCGCGCGGGGCTGGCTGGCCGAGCGGCAGCCGGGCCGGTTCACCCTCGCGGCAGGCGTGACCGGGCCAGGCGGCGCGTCATGAGCAGGGTCATCGACCAGTAGACCATCGCCTCGGCGCTGGCCGTGCGCCGCTCGAAGTCGCGCACCAGACGGCGGCTTCGCATCAGGTGGGCGAAGAACCGCTCGACGATCCACCGCTTGGGCAGCACCACGAAGCCGCGCATGTCGTCGCTGCGTTTCACGATCGCCAGGACCAGCGCGAGCGTGGCCAGGCAGTGCTCGACCAGGCTGCCGGTGTAGCCGCCGTCGGCCCAGACCAGTTCCAGCCGGTGGTGCACGTCGGCGACCTGCCCAAGCAGGCCCTGGGCGGCGATGCGGTCACCGGTGTCCGCGGCGGTGACCATCACACCCAACAGCAGGCCGAGCGTGTCGACCACGACATGCCGCTTGCGCCCGTTGACCAGCTTGCCGCCGTCGAAGCCCCGGCTGTCCGCGCCGACCACCGCGTCCGCTTTGACGGACTGCGAGTCGATCACCGCGGCCGTCGGCTCCGCATCCCGCCCCAGTTCCTCGCGGGCCCTCGCGCGCAACCGGTCGTGGAACTCCTTGACCAGAGCGTTGTCCCGCCAGCGGCGGAAGAATGCGTAGACGCGGTCCCACGGAGGGAAGTCGGCGGGCATCGCCCGCCACTTGATCCCGTTGTCCACGAGATACCGGATCGCATCGAGCATCGCCCGGTGGCAGTACCCCTCCGGCCGGCCTCCCCGGCCGCGCATCCAGCCCGGCACCGGCAGCAGCGGGCAGACCGCGGCCCACTCTCCGTCCGTCATGTCGGTCGGGTAGCGAGGCTGCCGCTTCCCGTTGTCGGCGGCGTTTCCGAACCGGTGAGCCAGGCAGTCACACTCCCAGGTGACCGCGCTGGACTGCCCGGCCATCGGCACGCAAGACTGCTGCACCAGGGCCTCCTGCTGCTCGGTGATTCGACACCAACGAGCTGTTCAGGAGGCCCTGTTCGTATGCGCCCAGCGTCCCGCGACCACCCGATCGGGACTCCCGTTCGACGCGCATCCCTCAAGATCGAAAAGACAACAGTTTCTGAGACCTCGGCGAGGGTGCGAAGCTTGGCATTAATGGTCTGATCTGGCCCCACTCTTTCGGCCCGAGTTGGCTCCAGAGAGACGACCGGGTCGGTTAGGTTCCAGCTCGAAGTAGCCCCGGGTTTTGGTCAGTTCTGGCCCCACTGGAGAGACGGGAAGTCAGTCGTTCTCTGCTGCCATGTCGTACTCGTCGACATCGAGCTCTGCCCCTGTTGCTGTGAGGAATTCAAGGACGTCGCGGCCCAGGTGCCAGCCGAAGAGGTTCGTCCTGTCGGCTGGTGAGAGGAGCTCTTCCTCCTGGTCAGTGTCGTTGAAGTAGCGCACCACATGCAGAACGGCGCTTCCGGGGCCTTCCTCGGTTGCAATGCGGCTGGCCAGTTGAGCGATGGCCTCCGTGTGAGGCTGGAGCCTTCCGACGACTCGGGACATCTGTTCGTTGACCCGCAGCTCGCGACCACGGCAGACGATCTTCCAGTGATGACAGGACGGAATGGCGACTGGTGAGGTGCTCCGGCTCGCCCTCACCGTCGTCTCGTCCGGCTCGATGCCCAGCAGCCGGGTGATCTCGTCGGCGGTGGTTCGCTCGCTGGAGAGAGCGAAGTAGACGTATTGAGTCAGCGACACCGGTGGAGACTACTGGGGTGATGGCACGGTCGCGTCGCAATTTTTTTCGCCTGCTGGCGGGCCTTGGTCTGGGCAAAGCGGCAGGACTCGGTGCCGGTCTGGATGATGGTGCCGTTGAAGGAGAGCCGGTGGACGATGGCCGCGCAGGGCCGGGGGTCGGTAAAGGTCTTGGTCCAGCCCCCGAACGACCTGTTCGAGGCTGTCGCAACACTGTCCTTTTCCTCCCGCTCCGTCAGAACCTGGACCAGCATCTCGGCGCTGCGGCGGTCCAGTTTGAGGTGGCCGAGCTCATCAAAATTCCCGGCGTGCTGTGGCGCCTCCCGAAGTGGTGAACGTCCCGCGGCGTCGTGGGCGTCCGGCTGAGGCAGAGGCAATCCATCAAGATCAGGGCCAGCAGGGAGAGCCCCAGCAGTTTCTGCCACCATCTGAACTCGACCATCAGGACCGCGGGTCGGGGCGGAGGGCCTGCGCGATCGTGGCGAGCCGCGCGGTCTGCTCAAGGCGGTCGTCCGTGATGTGCTTCGTCGCTACAGCCAGACTCATGTTCCAGCGGATCCGTTCCAGGCAGAAGGCGCGCATCTCTTCGTCGCTGACCTCGGCGGAGGCGGTTTTCGGGGCGTCCTGTGGGGTGGGATCCGGCTGGTGCGTCCGGTTCCAGGGCCTGTCTTTGGGCATGAGGTGATTCCCTACTTCCTGGCGGTGGTGGCGAGGTCGGGGTGTCCGGCCGCGGTGGCGTCCACCACCCCGAGTTCGTGATGACCGACGACGTGAAAAGTCAGGCGGAGAAGGTTCCGTCGGGGTACGCGGGGCCCGGCGTGCTGAGGGCCTGGAGTGCCCGTTCCAGTTCGGCGAGCGCACCGCGCATCACCATGACTGCCCCGCCGAAAGCGAGCCCGGCCATACCGGTCGAGACGAGGTCCGTCGGGTTGGCGGCGAAGCTGCGGGATACCCAGCGGGCGCCGGCGTCGTCCTCGTCGACGTACTCGGCCGATTGGAGGGCTGCCACGGCTGCGGGCAGCTCGGCCGCACCCCAAGGGCCGAAGTCGTCAACATCCTGAACCATTTCCACCACAGAAGCGCATGCGTCCTCGAGGGCTTTCCGTGCCTGTGCGACTCGGCTGAAGCCGGGGCCGAGTACGTCGTCGATTCGGTTCACGGTCAGCGGTCCTCCACGGTGCCAGCGGTGAGCCGTGCGGCCACGACCGCCAGCGTACGGGCCGGGCAGGGGCCAGTGGGCGTACTTGCGTTGCGCGCTCGGAAGGACAGGACGGCACGACGAAGTAGTCGGCCGAAACGCTGCCCCCGGCCGGTGCGCCGCTACGGTGGGGACGCAGAAGGCCCGGTACCGCATCCCCCGTCGGTACCGGGCCCTTCGTACGCATTGGACGAGCATCACGGTGCCGACGGGCCGGGTGCGCCATGCAGTTGGGCGAGGATCGTGATCGAGGTGCGGACCATTCCGACGGCCAGCGGTGGTGTCAGCACGGCGTGGGTGAGGTCTCCGTGGGCGTACTCGTTCCGGATAGGCCGGCCACAGCTGTCGAGGAGGTCGTACTGCTCCTCGGTGATCAGTCCGTCGGCGTGCGCTTTCTTCAGGTGGTCGGCGAGGGTTCCCCTGCTGCCGTAGCGGTCGGAGAGCGCCGCCTCGATGGCGATGATCGAGGTTGCGGCGCCGATCATCATGAACTCGTAGCGGTAGTAGCTCATGCGGATCAGCTCGCGGGCCGTGGTCAGCACGCTCTCCGCGGGCTGTGGCAGCCCTGGCGGGATGACGAGGTCGCGGACCAGGTCGTGCATGTCTTCGAACCGGCCGGCCCAGTGACGGAAACGCGTGTCGGGTACGGGCCAGGGCAGTTCAGTGGTCTCGCTCATGTCCGGATTCTGGCAGCGCGGCCCCGAGAGGACAGCTTCTTTACCGGCACCCTGTGAGGCCGTTCGCGGTTCAGCCTGCATAGTCGTGCTGGATCCGGTCCTACGCGGGCAGCCATGGTGTCGGCGGCCTGCTCGAAGGCGGCCCACCTGCACTGGTTCCGCCGCCTGCGGATCCGCTGGGAGCTCCGCGATGACATCCACGAAACTTGTCACTCGGCGTCGGCTCAAGAACCACCATGCATGAGCCGCGCGACCGCGGCCGTCTGCAGCAAGAACTTCCGTTCGTCGGCCCTGAGACCGCGGAGTGTCCAAGGTCCGTACAGACCTAAAGCGTGTCTCTTTGATGGGTTGGTCAGTTGATCGGATGTGTCTGTCCGGTTAGTGATCACTACGGTCCAGGCGATGTCGTCGACGGCATCCGCTGCGGCGAGGACGGCGGCGAAGATCTTCTCCCACGTGCCGTCGACGGCCCACCTGATCAGCCGCTTGTGGGCCGTCCGGAACGAGCCGAGCTCCTCGGGGAGGTCCCGCCGGGGCGAGTTGGTGCGGTACTTCCACGCGATGGCCTCGAGCGTGCCGCGGTGATCGGCCCTGCGCTGTCCCCGGACCGGATCGGCCGGCATGAGCGGCTCGATCCGGTGGTTTTCCCCATTTTTCAGGCGTAGGCGGTGGTGTTCAAGGATCCTGTCGAGGTACCTCTGAAAACCACTGCAAGGAGACCCCCAGTGCGCCGCCCGACCCGGAAAGCCTTCGCCGCCCTCATCGCCGCAGCCGGCCTCGCCCTCCCCCTCCTCACCCCCACACCCGCCTCGGCTGCCACCACCACCAGCCGCTTCGCGAACTACCGCTACGGTGACTGCCTGCGCGAGACCTCCGAAACCGGCCTCAAGGGCGACCGCTGCACCACCGGACGCGGCAGCCTCCTGTGGCAGTGGAACGGCCGCCTCAACACCAGCACCACGCTTAAGAACAACTTCTGGGGCCGCTGCCTCGACAGCAATGACCGGGGCGACGTCTACCCCCTGCGCTGTAACGGCGGCTCATACCAGAAGTGGCGCACCGTCCAGCCCACCGCCCGCAGCGCCATCATGCTCCAAAGCGTCGGCACGGGCCGCTGCCTCTACCAGCAGGACAACGGCTACTACCGCACTGCCCGCTGCGACCGAGGCGCCCAGAACCAGCGCTTCACCATCGGCTGAACGGATCTCCCGACCGCTTCAAGATGCCGCCGGGCGAGCAGCTCTTCTTTTTACGCGAGGCCGGAAGGCGGTCCGTTGGCCGCGGTGGGATGACCTTGAACGGGGTGTACTTCCCGTCGTAGATCAGATGGCGTCTACTGCCCGCCTTTCCGCGGTCGACCGGTGACGGGCCGGTCGCCTCGCCCCCCATTTTTCGCGCGGATGTGGGATGCATCCACGCAGGCCCGGGTCCAGTCCAGGGCGTCGGCCGCGTGCAACTCGGCGAGGCCGACGTCTTGCGTCCGCTTCATGGCCGAGGGGGTGCCGTGCCGTCGGTGCTGGGAATGCTGGAGGAACCAGAGGCGGCTGCCCGCGTGCGGGTGGAGGGCTAACTGGCCGACGCACGCCACCGCGAAGGCGACAATAGTCGAGGTGAGGTTGCCGTTTTTGAAGGTGACCAGCAGGGCGTCGTAGTTGGTGGACAGCACCAAGAGCGTCGCGTAGAGCACCGCGATGGCCGCGCACAGTCCTTCCAGCAGGCGTAATACCCGTCGAGCTCCACTCATCCGCTTCTTCCCCCCTAGCCTGGCCGACCGCAGGGGCCGTCAGTTGGTACGGATGGCCGTTCCTGGATGTTCTCGGTCAGCCGTCCGTCCGTGTCCGTTTCGACGGAGTGACTCTCTCCCGTCTTCCGCTGGGATATGGACGGGGGTCCGTACTGGGGTGCGGGAGGTCCGGAGGATTTGATCAGGCCGCGTGTCGTACTCATCACGCCGTCACTCCCCTTCGGCGCACGCCTCGACGTCTTCGATGCCGGTGGGGCGGCCGGCCCGCGTCCACCGCGCGTACGGGCCGGCCGCGATGAGCAGGGTGGCCACCAGGGAGAGCACCGGCCAGCCGCGCAGCAGATTCACCGCCAGGGTGAAGGCGACGGCCACGGCGGCCACGCGTTGACCCAGGACAGGGCCGTTTTGTCCTCGCCGCGGGCGAAGCGGGCCATGGCGACGAGTCCGACGAGGAAGCTGACGAAGACGGCGACCGCGTAGAACAGCACGAGCTCCTGCTCCTGGCCCGCCGCGGCGACGATGATGAGCGCGGCGGCAGCGAGGTAGACGACCACCGACCAGTAGGGGGTGTGGTGGCGGTTGACCCGGCCGAGGACCGGCGGCAGTACTCCGGGCTGTTCGGGTGTGCCGGACAGGGCCTTGAGCAGTCCGGGGCCGGCCTGGAAGGAGGAGCTGGCCGCGGCGAGCAGGAGCAGCGAGCTGGTCAGCTGGAAGGCCGTTGTAGAGCCAGCCGGCCCGGCTGCGGCGTGCGCGATGTCGGCGATCTGGGTGGAGTCCGTGCCGGGGAGGCCGGGGCAGCAGTCCCCGAGAGGCACGTGGAGGTTCACGAGATATGACGGCAGCATCGGAGCTAGAGGCTGACGGGCCGTTACTCGGTCGTGAGCTCTCGGACGACTTGGTCGACGGGTGGAATGAGTTGGCCCCAGGATCCGGACAGTTCTGCGGTCGGCGCTCCTTCCAGGCTTGACGTGATCAGTCATCTCGGGCGCGGCTACTTGGCACGGTGCGCTCGGGAGGTCTGGTGTCAGAGGTCCTTGGCGGGCCAGTCCAGCAGCCGGGCGCCGATCACCGCCGTCTGGAGCATGTAGCGGTGGGCGGGGTCGGCCGGGTTGGCGCCGGTGAGTTTGTGGATGCGTTCCAGGCGGTAGGTCAAGGCGCGCACGCTGAGGGTCAGGCGGCGTGCGGCCTCGGCGGCGACGCAGCCGGAGTCGAAGTACGCGGTGAGGGTGTCCAGGAGGGGCTGGGCGCCGCCGCGGGCCGTGGTCAGCGGGCCCAGAGTGCCGGCGACGAGGTCGGCCATGGCCTGGCGGTCGCGGGTGAGGACGGGGTAGACGAGCAGGTCGGCGGAGCGCAGCACAGGGTCGTCGAGGTGGAGGCGCTCGGAGAGTTCGAGGACGCCCAGGGCCTCTTCGTAGGACTGGACGACGCCTCCCGGACCCGGTTGGGGTCGTCCGATGGCGACCCGGCCGCCGTCGGTCGCGGCGTGCGCCTGTTTGGCGAAGTAGGTGAGGACCTCGTCCTGGTGGCCGGGGGCGATGCACAGCAGCCGGCCGTCCTTGGTGGTGAGCAGGATGCTGCGGTCGCCGAAGCGGGAGATGAGGGCCCGTTCCACCTGCCGCGGCACCAGGTCGCCCTCGTCGTAGGCGTCCGGGCCTTGGGCTACGGCGACGGCGTGGGCGTGGGACAGGCGCAGGCCGAAGCGTTCGGCGCGTTCGGCAAGGCGGCCGAGGTCGCTGCGGCCGTAGAGGAGGTCGTCGATGAACTCCCGGCGGGCGGCCTCTTCCTGACGCACCGCCAGGCGCTGGGCGTGTTCGTATCCCTCGGCGAAGGCGTCAATGACCTGCTGCACGGCAGCCAGGGCATCGTCGACGGAGCCGGGCGAAGTAGGCCACGCGGTGCGGGCAGCGGTCAGATGCGCGCTGACGAGGGCACGCAGCCCGTATCCGGCCTCGGCGGCCTGCTCCCCGAGCGCGCGGCGGGAGGAGATCTCGTCCCGGGTGAGGCGTCGCCCAGTGGCCGATACCTCGGCCAGTATCTGGGCGTAACCGTCCAGATAGTGCTCCGGGAGTTCCCGGTCTGTCACGTCGTCCCCCGGATTCTTGACGCGCCGGTGAGGATCCTGGCGGCCACCGGCATGCAGACCCTAATGAACGCTGCCGGGAAGCGGCAATGCGCGGCCGGGATCGGATCGTGCAGCATGGCTCGCGGGGAGCACAGCGGATGATTTTGGTGCCGGATACCGGCAGGTGCCCGGCACCAAGGACCAGAGCGGCCGCTGGACCAGAGCGGCCGTGCGCCGTCGGAGACGCGCCCGTGCCGTGAGGGGGGCCAGGAGATGCGGACCTTTCCAGCAGCGGCCACGGGCCCGCTCACGATCCTGCTGACCGCGGCGTTCGTCGTGGTTGTCTGCTTCTGGCTCCTGGCCGCCGTGGGCGTTGCCGACGTCGACAGCTTCGACACGGATGTGGACTTGAGGGCGTGGCATATGAGTCGGGTGCCCGTGACCATCGCTTTTTCGCTGCTGGCGGTGCTCGCCTGGTCCTTGAGCGTGGGAGCGGCGGTTGTGCTTGCTGTGTTCGCGCCCACGCTGCCTGCCAACGGGCTGCTGCGCCTGATCGTCCCGGTGGGAGCGCTGCCCGGCGCCTGGATGGTGACCTGCCTGATCGTAGGGCGGTTGCACCACCTTTTCCCCGATGTACCCGCGCTGTCCGGGCTCAGCGAAGCTCGCACCGACGATGACGCCTGACCGAGGGATGCGGGCGGCCCGGATCTCTGCGGGGGCGCATCACGTGACACCAGCACTTCACGCGCTACCGACGGCTTCCGTACGTCGGCGTCGTCCTTTGGCTCCCCTGGCGTTATGCCGGACTGCCGTCTGATGGCGTCCCCGTGGCGCGCCGGATGGGGAGCATCGTGGGGACCGGGTCGTTCGTGAGGAAGTCGAGAATGAGCCGGTTGACCTGCTCGGGCTTCTCCATCGGCAGCGCGTGAGAGGTTCCCGGGACGACGGCCAGTTCGGAGTTGGGGATCGCGCGGTACAGGGCAATCGTGTGTTCGAGTGTGATGAGGTCGTCGTCACCGACGAGGACGAGTGTGGGCGCGCTGATACGGGCCAGGTCGTCGGTGGAGATCGCTGGCTGTGTGCGGATCATGTCGAGCACCTTGTGCACGATGACCGGCCAGTGTTCGGCGCCGTCCGGCGACACGGCTTCGTACATCTCACGGAACGCCGCCATATCGGGAGCATCCGCTGACATGTGGTCCAGCAACGCCGGCGCCGCAGAGCTTTCCGGACCGGGGAGGAAGTTGGCCCCCATGGCCACAACCTTCCGGACCAGGTCAGGGCGGGCAATGGCGACGAGCAGGGCGACAATGCCGCCATCGCTCCATCCGACGAGATGGGCCGGGCCTTCGACGACCGACTCGATGAAGGCGATGGTGTCGTCGGCCATGTCCTGGTACGACAGCGGTCCCTCAGCGTCGGGTGTACGCCCGTGGCCGCGGCGCTCGGGGAGGAACAGGCGGTACCTCGCCGCGAGATCGGCCCGCTGAGCCCCCCAGGTCTCGTTCGTGCACAAGCCGCCGTGCAGCAGGAGCAGCGGATCGCCAGCGCCCTCTGCCTCGTACCACGTCTTCACGCCGGGTAGCTCCACATATTCGCCCATCGCCGCACGCCTCTCTGGGATGCCACCGTTCCTCCTCAGTCTCCGCAGCCGATGGACCGACCCGCAACGCGACGGTGCATCTGAGCGCCCAGGTGCGTGAGCATCCACGTGGCTGCCCGCCCGCTGACCGGCGCGATTGGCCTTCCGCCACCTGACGAGCCGCATTTCGTCAGTAGCCCTTCACCGGCAGGGAGTCGGCTGTACGTCTTGCCCGGCCCTGGCTCGCCCTTCCGCGGCCACCCAGCGGACCCGGGCCGACCAGGTCATCACCATCCGCACGACCAAGCACGGCCGGTCCTGCACCAGCCCGTATCACCCGCGAACTGGCGGCCGGGACGGCCACGGCACATGGGCAGACAGAGACGGTTTTCTTTCCGGAACCCGGCAGTGACCAGCACGTCAGAGTGCCCGCTGGCGGCCTGTAAGTGCCATGTAAAGAACGGGTAGGGTTCCCAGCGGTGTGCCGGAAAGCCTGGTCGGCGATGTGAGGACAGCTCTCTTCGTTGATCGGGGGTTCAGGTCATGGTGCTCGTTGTGGTCTTCGGGGTGGCGCTGCTCATCGCGGTGCTGCTGTCCGGTCTGGCCGCCCGGACCGTTCTGTCGACGTCCTTTCTCTTCCTGGCCGGCGGCGCGCTGGTCAGTGACGGTTTCCTGGGGTTGATCCACATCGCGCCGGACAGCGAGATCGTGTCCGTGACGGCCGATCTGGCGCTGTTCGCGGTGCTGTTCACCCACGGCATGCACGTCTCCTTTCCCAAGCTGCGCGCCAACTGGCGCAACCCGGCCCGCGCCCTCGGACTCGGCATGCCGCTCGCGTTCGCCGGCATGGCGCTGATCACGCACTACCTGGTGGGCCTGGACTGGACGACGTCGTTCCTGGTCGGCGCCGTGCTGGCGCCGACCGACCCGGTGTTCGCCTCCGCGATCGTCGGGCGCGAGGAGGTCCCGGCGAAGCTGCGGCAGCTGCTGAACGTGGAGAGCGGCATCAACGACGGGCTCGCTCTGCCGGTCGTGCTCATCCTGATCGCCACGGCCGGGCCGGCTTCCGGGCACGCCGAGGCGTCGCTGGGGAAGATCGCGCTCGAGCTGGTCCTCGGGCTGGCGTTCGGTGTGGTCCTGCCGTTCGTGGTGATCGAGCTGGTGCGGTTCCGGCTGCTGGGTGCCGAGCCCAAGCTGCAGCCGCTGCTGCCGCTGGCGATCGGCGTGATCCTTACGCGGTCTGCCACCTGACGCACGCCAACCCCTACCTCGCCGCGTTCTCCGCGGGTGCGGTGCTCACCGCGCGGGCGCTGGAGGCGAAGGAGTCGTTCGAGCCGCTCGGCGAGGCGTTGGCGGAGCTGGCGAAGTTCGCGGCGCTGCTGGTGTTCGGGGCGCTGCTGACGCCACAGCTGTTCGGCGACCTGTCCTTCGGCGGCTACGTCGCCGTGGTCCTGGCCATCGTGCTGATCCGCCCGGTCTCTCTGCTCCTGTCCCTGGTCGGGGCCCGGTTCGACCGGCGGGAGAAGCTGGTCGCGGCGTGGTTCGGGCCGAAGGGCTTCGCGTCGGTGGTGTATGGATTGCTGGTGCTGCAGGCCGGGATCCCGCAGGGCGAGGAGGCGTTCACGCTCATCGCCGTGTGCATCGCCTTCTCGATCATCGCGCACAGTTCCACCGACGTGCCCATCGCCCGCATGTTCGACGTCAAGGACCTCGTCGGTGTGCCCGACGGCGACGAAGCACCCCGTCCCGCCAAGGAGGCCGGCCGTGCCGACGTATGAACTCGCCGAGCCCTACCCATATGTGTCGACCGACGACGCGGCCACCGACGCGGCCCGGCTGCCGGCCGAGCACCAGCTGCCCGCACTGCTGGTCGTCGGCCGTGACGACCAGCCGTACGCCGTCGTGCCCGGCTCGCAGCTCCTCGGACGGCTCGTTCCCGAGTACGCGTTGCAGGATCCTCCGCCCGCGGCCAGGTTCGACGACCGGGACCTCGACGACGTATCTGACAGGCTCGTCGGGCTCACGGTGGCGGAATGGCTGCCGCGCCACCGGTTCCGGCCGCCGACGGTCGGCCCGGCCGCCAGTGTCCTGCACATCACGGCTCTCATGCAGCGCACGCACACCCCGCTGGTCGCCGTCGTCGGACGCGACGGCGACCGGACCTGGTTGGTCGGCGCGGTGACAGCCGCCCGCCTGATGGAACGACTCATCGGAGGAACGTGAACGGCTGGCACAGCTGGGCGGCGCCACCCTGCCACCGTGACGTTCCGTCAACTCTGCGCCGAGCAAGGCAGCGAACTGGCCGTCACCGGCACGCACCTGGCCCGGCGGAAGGGCGAGCTCTTCGCTCCAGCGTCCGGCGAACACCCAGGTGAGCGGCCTAGTTCGAGGCCCAATTCGACCTCAGACCATGAAGGACAAGCTCAGCCGGCGAGCAGGGCGTGCACCCACTGGTCTTCGCGTTGCTCGATGTATTCGGCGTCGTTTCGCCAGGCGTCACCGTGGCCTTCAGCCCACAGCCTTGCCCAGGGTTGAACACCTTGGGCTGCCTGGTCTCGCAGGAAGTCGTGCATGGAACGCGTACGGCGCCCCAGCAGAGGGACCAACCGACGACGTTCGGACTCATCGAGACCGTACGCGTCGGCGAAGACTCGCAGTCGTTCCGCCGCGTCCGGGCGCTGCCAGTCTGGATGTGCGGACAGCGGGATGAACCCGTGAATGGCGTATGCGACATCCCACAACAGGGAGCCGGGACCTGCTGCGTCCCAGTCGATGAGGGCCCACCGCGTCTCGTCTGCGACCACGAGGTTCCAGGGGGCCAGGTCGTTATGGACGATGATGTCGCTGCCCTCGGGAGGGATCAGTGTCTGCCAGTGCGCGTCGGACGGGGGCGTGAAGTCCTGCACGGCATCGTGGAAGTCGCGGATGAGGCGTGCAACGCGAGCCAGTTGTCGAGCGGGTTCCATCAGCGAGAACCGGTCGGGCCAGACCACATGTCCCGGCATGAAGGTCAGGACCTCACGTCCTTGATCGTCAATGCCGAGTGGGCGAGGCGCCGCGCTGAATCCCACCTCGTTCAAGTGGGCAAGCAGGGCATGCACGGAGGGAGTCCACGGTCCGGCCGGACGGCGAACGGTGTCTCCGACGCGAACGACACCATCACTGACGTTGCCGCCCGGCAACGGCTGTTCATCATCGTGCTGCATCGAACCAGTGTGTCGGACCAGCTCGCCATGATCACCCCATTAACGGGGGAACGTCAGAGTGCGGACAGAGGTCAAAGAACAAGCTGAAAGAGCGTTTTGCCCAGCGAGCTTGTTTGGTGGCGTTTCAAACGGTGAGCGGGTCTGCGCCTGCTGAGGCGAGAGTGGTGGATACGGCCTGTGCGACAGGAGACTCCGTACCTCTGCCCGTTTGAGTTGAGTCGCTCCCGTCTGATCCCAAAGCGCCCCCGGTTGACGCTGTTTGCGCCCTGGGGATGCGTCGGGCATGACGGTACTACCGAAACATGACGCGCCAGCGCCTGTATCCCAGCGACCTGTCCGATGCCCGCTGGGAGTTGATCGGCCCCACGCTCACTGGCCTGGACATCGGCCGGCCGCCTGAGCACGATCTGCGCCGCATCATGGACGCCATCCTCTACGTCGACCGCACCGGGATCCCGCGGCGTTACCTCCCGCACGACTTCGCACCGTAGGAGACGGCCTACGGCTACTTCGCCGCCTGGCAGAACGAAGGTGTCTTCGATCGGCTCGACGGCCTGCTGAGGCGCCTGGTGTGTGAAGCCGAAGGCCGCAACGCCGAGCCGAGCGCCTGCGTATGGGACGCGCAGAGCGTCAAGACCTCCGCCAACGTGCCAACGGCTGGCCAGGGCATCGACGTAGGCAAGAAAATTGCAGGCCACAAGCGCCACACGGCGTCGACACGCTTGGCCTGCTGCTGGCCGTCTGGGTGATCGCGGGGAGGGTCTCGGACAACTCCGGCGGGTGCGCGACGCCCAGCCCGCGCACACGCCCACCGACCCGCGCACGGCAGGCGGGCGGTAATCGCCGCCGTAGGTGCGTAGGGTGACGCGGATGCGCATAGCTGTGTCCTCCGGTCGGCGTGCCGGTTACCGAAGTTGGCCGGGGCGGATCCTGATCTCGGCGCTGGCACTGTTGTTCCTCTTCTCCGTCTATGAGGACGTGCGGGGACGGATCGTCTTCGACACGGCCTTCGACAGGGAGGCCTTCGCCGGGGACTGGGTGCCGGTCTGCTCCGGAGCCCTGGTAGGGGCGATGGCCGTGCTGGCCTTGGTGCGCGATTCCCGATGGGTCACGCGGGTCGCGCTGGTGGCCTGCGCCGGCACTTTCGTGGCCACGGTGGCCTACCACCTGCTGCCGGTGAACATGGTGACCAGCGAGAGCAGCGGCAGCGAACTCATCGGCCTGCTGGTCCTCCTCGCCGTGGCGGTGCGCCGCTGCACGCCCCGGTGGGCCCCGGTGGTCGTGGCGGCCTTGGGCATCAGCGTGTTCTCCGTCCCGGTGCTACGGGACTCGGATCCCGGCGACTTCTCCGAAAGCACCCTGCTGGAACTGGCCCTGGCCTTCGTCTGCGGCCTGGTGCTGCGCCTCTACGACGTCCAACAGGAACGCACCGGACAACTGGTCCGGCAGGAGGAACGGCTCGCGCTCGCCCGCGACCTGCACGACACCGTGGCCCATCAGGTGACCGCGATCGTGGTGCAGCTGCAGGCCGTGCGCCATGTCACCGGCCGGGGCACCCCCGACCCACGGATGCTGAACGAGATGCTCGCGGCCGTCGAACACGCGGGCGGCGAGGCGCTGACGTCGATGCGGCGTCTGGTCGGTTCGATGCGCGGTGACGAGACCCCGCGGCATCCGGAGAACCTCGGCGAGGTGCTGACCCGCATCGTGGACGAGGCACGGGCGACGGGACTGCCGATCCGGCTGGACCTCGGACAGGAGCTGCCGGGGCACGTCCCCACGGAGGTCACCGGCGGACTGAGCCGCGTCCTGCAGGAAGCCCTGACCAACGCCCAGCGCTATGCGCGCGGAGCGCGGTCGGTGGACGTGTCCGCCCGGGTCGCGGCACGCCACGCCGAACTGGTCGTCGAGGACGACGGACAAGGCTCTCCGTCCGGACACCACGGCAGCCTCGGACGGCTCGGCGGCGGCTTCGGCATCATGGGCATGCGGGAGCGGATCGAGCTGCTCGGCGGCACCTTCGAGGCGGGGCGCCGACCCGAAGGCGGGTGGCGGGTCCACGCCTCCGTACCGCTGCACCCCGACGAGGCTTCACGGAACGCCCGTGCATACGGGCGGCACGCCGTACGATCCGGGTTGCGGCTACGGGAGGGCAGGACGGCATGACCATACGCATCCTGGTCGCGGACGATCAGTATCTGGTGCGTGCCGGGTTCCGCATGGTGCTGTCGGCCGAGCCCGACATGGAGGTGGTGGCCGAGGCCGCCGACGGGGCCTCGGCCCTGTCGCTGGCCCGCGAATTGAGGCCGGATGTGTGTCTCGTGGACATCCGGATGCCTCCGCCCGACGGTCTGGAGGTCACCCGCCGACTGGCCGGCGGCGGTCATCCCGGAGCGCCGAAGGTGGTCGTGGTCACCACCTTCGACCTCGACGAATATGTCTATACGGCGCTGTCGAACGGAGCGTCGGGCTTCCTCCTCAAGGACGCCGGTCCGGTGCTGCTGACCGAGGCCGTCCGGGCGGCCGTCCGCGGGGACGCCATGGTCGCCCCGCAGATCACCCTCCGTCTGCTGCAGCACTTCACCAAGGCGCGGCGACGCGGCGCAGCCGAACCGGCCGAACCGCTCACCGACCGCGAGGAGGAGGTCATCCAGGGCATCGCCCGCGGACTGACCAACCCGGAGATCGCCGCCGAGCTGTACATCGCGCCCAGCACCGTCAAGACGCATCTGGGGTCGGTCCAGGCGAAGCTGGGCCTGCGCAACAGGGTCGAGGTCGCGGCCTGGGCCTTCCGCTCGGGGCGTGCCGAATAGCGATCGCGCCGTAAGAGCGGTCCGGCCGGAACAGCGGTCCGGCGGTCATCGCGGTCGGGCCGGAACGGCGGTCCCGCGGCGATCTCCCCCGATCGGGGGATGCGGTGCCGGATGTTCGGGGGATCCGTCGGCAGGTGGCCGGGCGGGAGGCTCATGGAGGTCGCCATCAGCGGCGACACCCTCTGGCACGAGGGCAATCCATCGAGCGTCCACCGAGGATCGGCATGCACGCACACCTGCCCCCTTCCGCCCCGGAGAGCTACGCGGCCCACGCCACCGACCTGACGAAGGTGTACGGCACGGGGGACACCCGTGTGGTGGCCCTCGACGCGGTCACGGTCGGCTTCGTCCGGAGCCAGTTCACCGCGATCATGGGACCCTCCGGATCGGGGAAGTCCACCCTGATGCACTGCATGGCCGGTCTCGACTCGCTGTCCTTCGGATCGGTCCACCTCGGCGACACGGAGATCGGCTCCCTGAACGACCGTCAGCTCACCCGGCTGCGCCGCGACCGCATCGGCTTCGTCTTCCAGGCGTTCAACCTGCTGCCCACCCTGAGCGCTCTGGAGAACATCACCCTCCCCATGGACATCGCCGGCCGCAAACCGGAACGGGCCTGGCTGGAGAGCATCGTCCAGATCGTCGGCCTGGCCGACCGGCTCGACCACCGGCCCGGCCAGCTCTCCGGCGGCCAGCAGCAGCGCGTCGCCGTCGCCCGCGCGCTGGCCGGGCGGCCCGACATCGTCTTCGCCGACGAGCCCACCGGCAACCTGGACTCCCGCAGCGGGGCCGAGATCCTCGAGTTCCTGCGCGGCTCCACGAGCGCACTGGGCCAGACCGTCGTCATGGTCACCCACGACCCCGTAGCCGCCTCCTACGCGGACCGCGTCGTCTTCCTCGCCGACGGGCGCATCGTCGACGAACTCCACGCGCCCACCGCAGAGGCCGTCCTGGGGTGCATGGGACGCCTGACACCCGCGCACCACGCCTGACGCCCACGCCACGCCTGACGTCCGCTCACCGCGCCTGACGCGCGTACGCCCCGCGCCTGACGCGCGTCCCGCTCCCCGAGCACCCCCTTGCCCGGCACCCTCCCGGAAGGCCGCACGTGTTCCGCACCGCCCTGCGCAACGTCCTTGCGCACAAAGCCCGCCTGCTGATGACCATGCTCGCCGTTCTGCTCGGCGTCGCCTTCGTCGTGGGCACCCTCGTCTTCACCGACACCGTCGGCAACGCCTACAAGGAGCGCTACCTCACCACCCTGCGCAATGTCTCGGTCCAGGCCACACCGCCGTTCGACGAGAAGACCGGCGAGCCCGGAACCGTGGGCGAGGACACGCTACGGCGCCTGCAACGGCTGCCCGGTGTGGCGTCCGTGACCGGCTCCGTCGAAGGTTTCGCCGCTGTGGCCGCGAAGGACGGCCGCCCCCTCGGCGAGGACAACGTGGCCATGGCGGGCAACTACTTCCCCCAGGCCGACGGCAAGGACGACCGCCATCCGCTGGCCACCGGACGCGCCCCCACCGGGCCCGACGAGGTACTGGTGGACACCAGCACCGCCGACCAGGGCGGCTACCAGGTGGGCGACACCGTCCGGCTGGCCGTCGACGGACCGGTGCTGCGCAAGAAACTCGTCGGCATCGTCCGCACCGACAACGCCTCCGGCTCCGGCGGCACCGCGGTGTTCTTCGACAACGCCACCGCGCAGAAACTATTGCTGAAGCGGGGTCAGTACGACGGTTTCTCCCTCAAGGCCGAGCGCGGCGCCTCCGAGCAGCGGCTCGCGGCCGAGGCGCGCGACCTGCTGCCCAAGGACTTCGACATCAGCACGGGTGCGCAGTTGCGCGAGCAGCAGCGGGCCGCGGCCGCCGAGGGGGCGAAGGGGCTCGGCCAGGTGCTGCTCGTCTTCGCGGCCATCGCCCTGTTCGTCGGCGTCTTCGTCATCGGCAACACCTTCACCATGCTGGTCACCCAGCGTTCGCAGGAAGTGGCCCTGATGCGGGCCGTCGGCGCCGAACGCCGCCAGGTGACCCGTTCCGTCCTCATCGAGGCCGCCCTGCTGGGGCTGAGCGCAGGGGCCGCGGGGTTCCTCCTCGGTATCGGCGTGGCCATGGCTATGCGACAGCTGTTCGCGTCCACCGAATCCGGCGTCCCCGACGGGCCGTTGGTCGTCGCTCCGGGCACCGTGCTGGTCTCGTTCCTGGTGGGCGTGGTCGTCACCATGCTCGCCGCCTATCTGCCGGCCCGCCGCGCCGCCGCCGTGCCTCCCGTGGCCGCCATGTCCGCGCTCCACACACCCCCGCCGGCCCGCAGCCTCCGCAGGCGCAACGCCATCGGTGTCGCCCTGATCGTGATCGGTGTGCTCGGCGTGGTGCTCACGGCGTCCAGCGGCGTACAGGGCCGCACCACCGTCCTCTTCCCGTCCGCCCTGCTGCTCATCGGCATCATCGTGGTGACCCCGGCGCTCTCCGGCCCGGCCATCGCCCTGGCCGAGCCCCTCCTGCGCCGTCTCGGTGTCCCGGGCACGCTCGCCGCGCGGGGCGCGCGACGCAATCCCCGGCGCACCGCCTCCACGGCCTCGGCCCTGATGATCGGGCTGTCCATGGTCACCGGCCTCACGGTGGTCGCGGTGTCCGCCACGACATCGCTGCACCAGCGGGCCGAGAACATCGTCACGGCCGACTTCGAGATCTCGTCGAGGAAAGGCGACTACCTGCCCGCGTCGGTCCATGACACGCTGGCGAAGTCCACGGCCGTGACCTCCTCGAGCCCGCAGCGCCGGAGCACCGTCCGGACCGGCCGCAACGAGGTGAACCTGACCGGTGTGGACGCCCGGAGCATCGGCGACCTCCTCGACCCGAGCTTCGCATCGGGGTCGCTCGCGGCACTGGGCGCGGGCGGCGGCAAGAACCTGCTGATCGACACCACCACGGCCGACAACTACGGATGGACCATGGGCCGGCGGGTTCCGGTGGTCTACGGCGACGGCAGCCGGGACACCCTGCGGATCGGCGGCATCTACCACGACGACGACTTCCTCCCGACCACCATGATGCCGCTCGCCACCCTCCAGCCCCATCTGAAGGAGATCGAGGACACCTCGGTCCTGGTGCACACCAAGGACGGCGACGGCGAGACGGTACGGCGGTCCCTGCAGCGCGCCCTCGACCAGAACCCCCTCATCCAGCTGCGGAACACCGACGACCTGGCCGATTCCGCCGGTGGCGGGGCCATCACCCTGCTCCTCAACATGCTGTACGCGCTGCTGGCCATGGCCGTGGTGATCGCCGTCCTGGGAGTCGTCAACACCCTCGCGATGTCCGTGTTCGAGCGCACCCGTGAGATCGGGATGCTGCGCGCGGTGGGACTCCAGCCCGAGCAGACCAAGCGGATGATCCACCTGGAGTCCGTCCTCATCTCGCTGTTCGGGGCCCTTCTGGGCATCGGCGCGGGCATCTTCCTCGGCTGGGCCGCGGGCAGGATGGCCTCCGACAGCATCCAGGGGTACGAGATGGTCATCCCCTGGGGCCGCATCGCCGTGGCCCTCGCGGGCGCCGCACTCGTCGGCGTGGTGGCGGGACTCTGGCCCGCCCGCCGGGCGGCCCGGCTGAACGTCCTCACCGCCCTCAAGGCGGACTGAGGCGCGCGGGACGGCTTGGTACCCGGGCGGCGGTCGGACTGGTTCCACGGCCGCCACGCGTGCCACCCAGCGCATTCCCCCGAATGCTCCGGGGCTGCCCGCCCGAGCGCTCAGGGGCAAAACCTTGGTGACCTGGCCACAACGGCAGCTGGCGAACCGGCGGACCAGCGATAGCCGCGGTTTGATCGTCCCGTCCCACTTCAGGAAGCGGGCCCGCTGCTGTTTGGCCCACCTCTCGGACATGGACTCGAACACGGCGGGTTCGGGGTACAGGTAGGAGATCGCGTGCACGGTGCCAGAGGATTGCAGAGCAGACCTCTCGCACCAGCGGATTCACTCGTACTTCGACCCTGCGGAGTGCTGCATCACGTACGACTCCGCCCCGTTCTCCTGGGGACGTTTTCCGGTGAAGTAGAGACAGATGATGGCCGCAGCGGTGCCGAGGTGCCGCATCAGAGCGGCGGACTCGTTGAAGTCCACGTGGTCGCGCCAGGGCCTCCCCTCGATCCGTCCGGTGACCGGCACCTGCAGCGGACACCGCCCCGGCCGCTGGACCACTAGCGAGGTGAGTCCGTGCCGTTTGGTGAACCGGTCGACCTGCGTGAGGCTGGCGCCGGTAGTGGCGGCGACAAGGATGCGGGCCACGGCCGGCGCGCCTTGGTGCCCAGCAGCGGGCAGGGGCGCACCAGTGTCGCCGGCCGCGCGTGACCAGCCGCCCGGCCAGAGGCGATCTTCGCTCTGCTGATGGCCTTTCAAGTACTGATCCCTGCCGAGGCCGATGTTGCGCCGAATGACGTACGGCAGTGGGCGGGTGCCGCGCACGGACCGTGCCGGATCCCGGCAGATGCGGGCGTCGTCAAGGGCGCGGCCAGGTCTCGGGAAGACCGTGTCCGCCGTCGGCGACCAGCACCGATCCGGTGACGAACGATGCCGACTCGTGCGCCAGGAACAGGACACATGCCGCGATCTCGTCCGGAGTTCCGCTGCGTCCGAAGGGACCCGCAGCGGCCGCGGCCGCCTCGAACTCCAGCTGGGAGCCGGTCGTCACATAACCGGGGGCCACGACGTTGACGGTGACGCCGTTGCCGACGGTCTCGAGAGCAAGAGCGCGGGACAGCCCCACCAAGCCCGCCTTCGCGGCCGTGTAGGTGGCCTGGCCCGGCATCGCGTTGACGGTGCCGGTCGTGGAGCCGATCGACACGATGCGTCCGTACCCCGCCGCTGTCATGGTCGGCGTCACGGCGCGGCACATGAGGAAAGAGGTCGTCAGGTTGCGGGCCAGGGCCGCGTTCCAGCCGGTCAGGGAGAGGCGGGCGACGTCGTCGGCGGCGTCCCAGCCCGACGTCACGGATGTCATGCCGGCGTTGTTGACGAGTACGTCGATGCGGTCCCAGCGCTCCAGGGCGGCCTGCACCAGGGCGTTCGCGGCGCCGTCGACGGTGAGGTCGGCGACCACGCCGACGGCGGCGGGGCCGAGTTCCGCCGCTCGCTGGTGCACCCGCTCGGACATCGCGCCCAGGACGACACGGGCGCCCTCCTCGACGAGGGCGCGGGCGACCGCGGCACCGATGCCGTCGGGGGCGCCGGCTCCCGTGACGATGGCTACTCGGTCCTGAAAACGCGTCATCCATTACCACCAAGGGTCGAGCGGGCTGGGGAGTCGGTGCGATGGGCGCGGCTGTGGTCGCGCCCACGCGGGGCGAGCGGGACGGTCATCGTGTCGCGTCGGCTCGCCGCTGGGCATGGGGGAAGGTCAGGACGGGGTCATAGCCGCCGTGGCCCCAGGGGTGGGGGGTGACCACACCGGCGACGGCGCCGAAGACCGTGGCGACACGGGCCGTGTCCCGGGCAGCGGTGAGGGCGTAGGCCAGGAGGTTGAGGTCGGCGAGGGCCGCCGCGTGCCTCAGTTGTCCCGCCGGGGTCCACGCTTGCAGAGCCCGGTCCAGGACGCGGGATGCCTCCGGTCCGTCCCGCAGGCGGTCCGCCATCAGTCCATGGACTCCTTCGCGCGACAGGGCTGCGTGGTAGCGGTCGATCAGCGCCATGAAGGGAAGGCCGGCTGCCGGGGCCGTGGCGGGAATCGCGGCCTGTGCCCGGTCGCCGAACTCCATGGACTGGGCGCGGGAGCCGCATTCGCGGGGCGACAGGTAGCCGTACATCTGCACGTGGGGTTCGCGGTGCGACAGGTAGCCGTACATCTGCACGTGGGGTTCGCGGTGCCACGGGTCTCGGGCGGCGATTTCCCGCCACACGGGAAAGGCCTCGGTGCGAGGCCTGCGCCGCTGCCGCAGGAGGCCGAGCCGCACCACCCACGGGTTGGGGTCGTGCGGGCGCAGACGCGCCGCCGTGACGCCAGCTCCGACGGTCTCGTCGAACTCGGCGTCTGCGGTGGGTGTGCGGGTGCCGCGTGCCATGGCTTCCCAGGCGAACAGGGTGTGTGCGTCGGGGTGCCGGGAGTCGTGCTGCGCCCAGGAGCGCTGGGTGCTCGGGCGCGTGGACGCGGTCAGGACGGCGAGTCGGTGTGCCCGGCGGTCCCAGTCGTCACCGGCGTCGTCGAGCAGGCGCTGCACGAGGGGGGGGCGACCAGGACACGGGTGTGTCCTGTGCCCCGCCCGGTGAGCCGACGGCACACCGGGCCCAGTTCTGTGTCGTCGACTTCGGCCGCCAGGCGGGGAGCCGGCTTCCTGTGGCGCCCGAGGATCATCAGGATGCACCGTCTCGTGGTCGGATGTGGGGCAGCGGGCGCGGTGCCCGGTACGGCGGAGGCGACGCGGGACGGAATGGTCCGCCGGGGCGGGAAGCCGCCTCCGTGTGGCGGGATCCGGCGGCGTCGGTCAGTCGATGTCGGTGGTGGCAAGCTTGGCGTAGACGTCGGGCCTGGTGCGGCGGATGCGGAGGGCGCCGAACACGCCGGTCAGGAACAGGGCCGGGGTGAGCGCGGCAAGCGTCCAGTTGACGACCGGACCAGCGCCGGTGAACAGATCGAGGCGCTTGCACACCAGCCCCGTGGTCAGGGTGAGGAGGATGCCTGCGGATGCTGGTGCGACCAGGGTGCGCAGGCGTCCCTCGCCCCGCGTGGCGGGGTTGCGGCGGAAGAAGGCCACCACGGCGAAGGCCGCCACGGCCTGCAGGACCAGGATCCCGACCACGCCGGGGGTGTTCACCCAGAGGAAAAACTGGTTGTAGGGGTGGACGCCGATCGCGGCGAAGACGGCGACGACCACGACGGCCAGGAGGCTCTGGGCGATGCCGGCGATCCATGGCGAGCCGTGGCGCGCGTGGACCTTGCCCAGGGCGGCGGGAGCGACCCGTTCGGCGGACAGCGCGTAGGCGTAGCGGGTGATGGCGTTGTGGAAGGAGAGCAGCGCGGCCAGCAGGCTGGTGATGATCAGGATGCGCTGGAGGTCGGTGGCCCAGGTGCCGACGTAGCGGGTCATGGCGGTGAAGAACAGCTCGGCGGGGTTCTGTGCGGCTGCCCCGGCCACCTGGTCGCTACCGAAGGCCTGGATGATGACCCAGACGATGAAGGTATAGAAGAGGCCGAGGAAGCCCACGGCCAGGTAGGTCGCACGGGGCACGGTGCGGTCGGGGTCGCGGGCCTCTTCACGGTAGATGGCGGTGGCCTCGAAGCCGATGAAGGCCGCGACGGCGAGGCCCAACGGACCGCTCATCTTCGAGGTGAAGACGTTGGAGGGAGCGAAGGAGTCCAGGGTCAGCCCGTGCGCCCCGCCCTTGATCAGGATCGCGCCGGCGAGCAGCACCAGGATCGCGGTCTCGGCCACAAGGAGGGCGGCCAGGACCTTGGCCCCGAAGTTGATCGAGCGGAAGCCGAGGAACCACACGACGGCTATCCCCGCGAAGGCGTACACCGGCCAGGGCAGGTCGATGCCGAGGAGGTCGTTCATGGTGGAGGCGGAGAAGAAGCCGAAGGCCCCGAACACACCGATCTGCAGGGCGTTGTAGGAGAACAGCGCCACCAGCGCCGCGCCGAGCCCGGCCGGGCGGCCGAGACCACGGGCGACGTAGGAGTAGAACGCTCCGGCATTGCGGATGTACGGCGTCATCGCGGTGAAGCCGACCGCGAACAGACACAGCACCACCCCGACGCCCACGTAGGCGGCCGGGGCACCGATGCCGCCGAAGAGGATCGCGAGGGGTGCGACACCGGCCATCACGGTGAGCGGGGCGGCCGCGGCGGCGACGAAGAAGACGATGTCGGCGACGCCGAGGGTGCCGCGCTGGAGGTGAGGGCTTGTCTCGGGCCCCGCGGGCTGCGGGGATCGGGGTTGGGCTGCGGTGGGGACGTGAGCGTCGGTCATGGAAGGTCTCCGCGTGATACGTGTGATCGAGGGAGGGAACGGGTGTCCCGGACACGCGGGCCGGTCGGGGCGACGACGGACGGCTATCGTCTCCCGGCGGGAACGTGTGCGGAGGTGTCGGCATGGTGGGTGGGCCGACCGGCGAGCCAGGTGCCCAGGACGGGCAGGCCCGCGAGCGCGGCGGGTGCGGTCTCGACCGGGTCGGCGGCGAGATGCACCAGATCGGCGCGCATGCCGGGGCGCAGGACGCCCCATTCCTTCTCCTCGAACGCCTGATGGGCGCATCCCGCGGAGTAGGCGGTCAGAGCGGTCTCGATGTCGATCCGCTCCTCAGGGAGCCAGCCGCCGTCCGGGGTCCCGTCGGGCGTCTGGCGGGTCACGGCGGTGGCGATGCCCCGCAGTGGTTCATGGGCGGTGACCGGCCAGTCACTGCCGAAGGAGACCTGAGCGCCGGAGGCGAGCAGGGCGGCGATCTGGTACTGCCGGCCGCCGCGCTCGGGGCCGATCCTCGGCAGCGTGAGCTCGGTCATCAGGGGATCCGACTGGGCCCACAGCGGCTGGAGGCTGGCGATCACCCCGAGTTCGGCGAAGCGCGGCAGGTCGGCGGGGTGGATCAGCTGGGCGTGGGCGATGACGGGGCGGCGGTCGCGGGTGCCGTTGATCCGGGCCGCGGCCTCGATGACGTCGAGGGCGGTGCGGACCCCGCCGTCGCCGATGGCGTGGATGTGCGGCCGGAACCCGAGCGCGTCCACCGCGGTGACGGCCTCGGCAAGTTCTTCAGGTGCCCAGTTGGCGATACCGTGCGAGTGCGCGCAGTCCGTGTAGGGCTCCAGGAGAGCGGCGGTGCCCGACTCGATGACGCCGTCCGCGAAGAATTTGACGGTACGGGCGGTGAGCAGTCCGGGCGCCGCGCTCTCCACCAGGTCCCGGTCGGCCGCGAAACGGGCGATCCGCTCGCGCCAGCCGTCGGGTTCCAGGATGAAGGCGAGATCCGCGCGGACGGGCAGACCCGGCTCGGTGGTCGCGGCGTCGATCCAGACGTCGGCATGGTGCGGCTCGACCCAGGCGTCCTGCACCCAGGTCACGCCGGCGGCGGCGAACAGGGCAGCGGCCTCCCGCAGCGCGGCCACCTGCGCCTCGTGGGACGCCGGGGGGATCAGGGCGAGTACGGGGCTCAGGGCGCCGAACTCGCGAAGCGTGCCCAGGGGTTCTGTCGTTCCGTCCCGGCGCAGGATCTCTCCGCCGACCGGATCGGGGGTGTTTGCCGTGTACCCGGCGCGGCGCAGCGCCTCGCTGTTCACCCAGGCCGTGTGGTGGTCCATGGTGCGCAGCACGACCGGGCGGTCGGGGACGGCGGCGTCCAGCCACCGGGCGTCGAACCGGCCGTCGGGTGCCAGCCACGGGTCGAAGCCGTCGCCGCTGACCCACTCGGCGTCGGGGTGCGCTTCGGCCCAGTGCCGTACGGCCTCGACGATGGCCTCGGCGCTTGCGCAGTCCCGGACCGGGACCCCGTGCAGCCCCAGGCCGCCCATCACCGGATGCACATGGCTGTCACCGAAGGCGGGGAGCAGTGCGCCGCCGACCAGATCGACGACGGTGGTGCGAGGACCCCGGGCGGCCAGCGCAGCCGCCCCCAGGGCGCTGATCCGGCCGTCGACCACGGCGAGGGCCTCGTGGACGGAAGCGCCCAAGGCGCCCGTACGGATGGTCCCGCCAGTGAAGACGATGTCGGCATGCATGGGTGTCACGGTGCCCTTCTCTCACCCGACCGCTTAATTGAAAGGCGTTCGGTTTCGGGTAATGTAGGCGCCGCCCGCGGCAACGGAAAGAGTTTTACCGAAAGAAATTCAGTAACGTTTGAGTTACGGCGAGCGCTGTGCACTCCGGCAGGCGCGGACCCGCGACACAACAGCGAGGAGCGACCGTGGGACGGCCACGCACCCCCCTGCTCGACCGTCGGCGCATCGGTGCCGCAGCACTGCGACTGGCGGACGAGAAGGGCACCCTGACCATCCCCGCCCTCGCCAGGGCTCTCGGCGTGGCCCCCTCCGCGCTCTACCACCACGTGTCCGGGCGGGACGAGATCATCTCCCTCATGCGCGAGGAACTCGTGCTCACGACCGGTGGCGACAAGGACTGGTCACAACCCTGGGAGAACGGTCTGGAGGACTGGGCACGCACCTACCTCTCCGCCTTCGCCGCCCACCCGGGAGCGGTCCCCCTCCTCGCCACCGCACCACTCGCCGAACCCTTCATGCACACGATGTACGAGAAGGTCGCCGAACTCCTCATTGCAGGCGGCTTCCCCGCGCACCAGGTCATGCCAGTGATCACCGCTCTGGAGAGCTTCGTCCTCGGCTCCGCCCTCGACCTCGTGGCGCCCCCCGTGATGCTTTCCGACGTCGCCCGCGACGCCACTCCGCACCTCAGCACCGCCCTCGACCACACACCCACTGACCACAGTCGGGCCGCACACGCCTTCGACATCGGCCTGCGCGCCCTGCTCACCGGCTTTCGTGACCTGCTCAACCACTGAGGGGAGTCCGAAAGGCCGGTCGAGCGGTGCCCCACGACGACCAGATCCCCAGGAGCCGATCATGCCCGCCGCGTTTCACGTGCTGACCACCGGCTACGCCCACGACCGCGTCGCCAGCACCGTCACCCTGCTCACCGAGGACGACACGGTGGCCGTCGTCGACCCCGGCATGGTCGCCGACCGCCGGCTCATCCTCGGCCCGCTCGCCAAACTCGGCATCGAGCCGCAGGAGGTGACCGACGTGGTCTTCAGCCATCACCACCCGGACCACACCCTGAACGCCGCCCTCTTCCCGGAAGCGCGCTTCCACGACCACATGGCCGTCTACCGCGACGACATCTGGGAGGAGAGGGACGCCGACGGCTATGCGATCTCCCCCTCCATCACCCTCATGACGACCCCCGGCCACACCCCCGAGGACATCAGTACAATCGCCACGACCGACCAGGGGCTGGTGGTCCTCACCCACCTGTGGTGGGGCGCCGAGGGCCCGGCCGACGACCCCTTCGCACCCGACCGCGACCAACTGCGCGCCGCCCGCGAGAAGGTTCTGGCCCTGAACCCCGCCCTGATCGTGCCCGGTCACGGCGTGCCCTTCGCCCCCTCTCCTTCTACCCCCCTCTAGCTTGACTCTGTCGTGGATCTTGGTGATTCCCGGCGCGGCGACATGATCAACGGGCATGCTCGGGGCTGTTCCGCAGGCCTGGCGTCGTACCGGGTCGACACCCCGGCCAGGACGGAGTAGGCAAGTGCGTCCCGCGCGGGTGGCGCGGGCGCGAGGCGGTGCCCGCATCGTCAGCCGCGGCAGCTCCCCGCCGACGAGTGGACGGATTCCTCTTGTTCGGCAGGGCTGCTGGGGCTGTCCGGGGCGCTCGCCCTTGGTGTCGTACGGCGTCACCGTGAACGTCGTGGCCCCCGGCTATGTTGCGACAGGCTCCCAGCTGGAGTTCGAGGCAGCGGCCGCTGCGGCGGGCCCGCTCGGACGCAGTGCCACACCGGACGAGATCGCGGCTGGCGTCATGTTTCTGGCGCACGAATCGGCGTCGTTCGTCACCGGATCGACTCTCGTGACCGATGGCGGGCACGGTCTTGCGGAGACGTGGCCACGACCGTGAGTCTCGTGCAGCTTCTCGGAGCCTTCTCCGAGGTAGAGACGAGCCCCTGGGGCCAAGCGGCCAGCAGGGAGTAAGGAAGACGCCCGGCTTGACGCGACGTGGGAGCGCCCGCCCTGCGGCACCTCCCCGAGCGGTGTCGTCCCCGAGCGCCGAGCCGCACGTTCAGGCCCGTCGGAGCGACGATCGGGAGGCAGGACGCGCTGCCACGGCACCTGCCGCCCGGCCATCGCGCGGCACTTGTCGATCCAGAACACCCGGCAGCCCGGATCACTCGGCGAGCAGGGGCTGCCTGCCTTCGAAGCGGTCGCTTCCGCGTCAACCACCGGGCCGGAACGGGGGACATGACGATCCCACCCGGAACCGCAGGTCGTTCGCCGAGAGTGACTGGTCCGTCGGTCACTGGGTCCTGGCAGTGCCTCCTGGCCGGGGCTTCGGCAGGACTGCCGACGAGGCAGGTTCCCTGGCCGGTGTCACGCGGCTTCCAAGATCCGAACGATTGATTCGACTTCGTCGGCGGAGAAATCAACTGCGCCCTGCGCGTATTGCGCGCGAATCGATTGCGTGCTTAGCTGCTCGCGCACCTAGGAGGTGTCCTTATGGACGACATCGATCGGGCCATCCTGCGCGAACTGCAGGCCGACGGTCGCATCCCCTACGCCGATCTCGGCCCGAAGGTCGGCCTGTCGGCGTCGGCCGCTCGGCAACGGCTGCAGCGGCTGATCGACTCCAAGGCGGTGCAGGTCGTCGGCGTCACCGACCCGATGGCGATGGGCGGGCAGGCCATGGCCCTACTCGGGCTCCGCGTCGACGGCGATCCGCGAGCGGTGGCCGACGAACTCTCACGCCACGACGAGGTCGTCTACGCCGTGTTGACCGCCGGCACCTTCGACTTGTTCGCTGAGGCCGTCTGTCGCCATCCGCGTGACCTGCTGGACTTCGTCAACGACGTCGTGCGTCCCATCGAGGGCGTGACAAAGGTGGAGAGCTTCCCCTACTTCGGGATTCACACGCACCGGTTCTTCTGGAACGTCGGCTGAGGAGCGCCGTGATCACCGTTTCCGCACCCCCGCACGCGGCACCCGGAAGGGACAGTCTGCCCAAGCCCAGCCCCAGTACGTGAGCGGCTGGTGTCGGCGTGAAGCCACTGTCGAGATCGGCAATCGCCGCACGCGTGCGCCGGGCATGGCACGGCCGCCCGTCGAACAAGCACGTCAAGTTCGACAACATCGCTTGACCGCAAGGACTGGCACCGCACGATCTGCGGGCACCGACAGCCCGCCACACAGTCGTAAACCGTCCGCCCATCCGGGGGACCGATCGCCACCAGGGGCCCTGACCAGGACACCCCTCCCGAAAGGCCGGCACGCGCATGGAGTAGTACGAGCTCGAACGCCTCTCCCGGGCCCAACTGGCGGCCATGCGGCGCAGCCTTTGACGTCGCCGCCGAACCGTCCCGGGCCGCCGAAACTCCGATGGGCACCAGGAGGTCTATCGCCGCGGTCTCGCCGAGGGCCAGGAGCACCGCGGTGCGCACCCGGGTGAGGCATCCGTGGACTCGGTGGCGGCGGAGTGAGGCGGCGAGGAAAACCCTCGACGCTACTGCGGGCCTCCCACTCTTTGTTTGTTGCACTCACTTCAGTGATCTGCGGGATGGCGTGGCCCGCCCCTCTGCATCACCTCTGTCCGATCACGCTCGCCGATCCGCAATGACCGGGCTGTCGCGGGTCAACCAACTGATGAACGGAGAATTCGATGGGCATCTCACCTGCCGAGTGGCTGGTGGCGCCGATGGTCGCAATCGAGGAGGAGCGGGCCGCAGCCCTCCTCACGGAGCGATTCGGCATAGAGGGAACACTCGAGGAACTGGGCAGCAACCACGACCGCAACTTCCGGGTGCGCACCGGTCTGAATGAGCACGGGTACGTCTTCAAGGTCTTCAACCCGGTCATTGACCGCGCGGTACTGAGGGCGCAGTCCGAGGCCACCGAGCGCCTCGCCCGGGCGCTGCCGAAGCTGCGGCTACCGCGGGCCCGGGTAGGAGTCGACGGGGAGCACATCCAGACCGTCTCCGTGGACGGCCGGGACTACGACTGCCAATTGCTCGACTACGTTCCCGGTGAACCGATCATGGACAGCCGCTATCTGGCTCCGCGGGTGGTGGCACGGCTGGGAGAGCTGGCCGGACGCATCACCGCGGCCCTGGAAGGTCTCGACATACCGACTCCGGACAGGCCGATGCTGTGGGACCTGCGCAACGCCCTCGAAGTCGTCGAGGCTCTGGCCCCGCACATGGTCGACCAGCGAAGGGCCGAACGTGTGCTGCGAGCCGCCCGCGCGGCACAACCACTGGTGGAGCGGCGCGCCGCGCGGATTCCCCTACAGGTCATTCACGGCGATGTGGCCGACAACAACGTGGTGTGCCGGACGGACCCGGACGGCCGCCCCATACCGGTCGGGCTGATCGACTTCGGAGATCTCACACACAGCTGGGCCGTGGCCGAGCTGGCGGTCGCCTGCACTTCCGTCCTGCATCATCACGGAGCCACACCGGCTTCGGTGCTGCCCGCGGTCCGCGCCTTCCACGCCGTACGGCCGCTCGGCGGAGACGAGCTGGACGTGCTGTGGCCCCTTGTCGTACTGCGCGGCTGCGTGCTGGTGGTATGCGGGCAGCACGCCGCGCTGCAGGACCCCGGCAACGGCTACGCCACGGCGGCCCTTGACCGTGAGTGGGCCATGTTCGAGGCCGGTGCGTCGGTACCGGCCGAGGTGATGGCGGCCCACTTCCGGCAGGTGATCGGCGAACCCGCCCCGCACAGCGATCCGCCGACCTCGAGCCACCCACTTCTCCCCGAACTTCCCTCCGAAGCAACAGTGCTCGACCTGTCCGTCACCAGCGACGCGCTGCACGGTGGCAGCTGGCTCGATCCGGACGCGGAGTCCGCTGTGGTCGCACGGGCACTCGCCTCGGGCGGCACGTCAGTGCTGACCCGGTATGGAGAGTGCCGTCTCACCCGTACACGGGTCGACAACACAGAGCAGAGCGCCACGCTCGCGCTCGGCGTGGAGGTGCACCTCACCAGCCCGCTGGCGGTCCACGCGCCGTGGGCCGGCACGGTCACCCGGCACGCCGAGCACGGAGTGACCCTGACCGCCGAGGGGCTGCATCTGGTACTCGACGGCATCAACCCGGCTGTCGCGGTCATCGACGGAGGAGAGGCCGTATCCGGTCAGCAGTTGGGCAGCGTCGCCGCACAGGGCAGCTGGTATCGGTTGGATGTGCAACTGTCCCGGCTCGGCACGGGAATTGCACCACGCTTCACTTCGCCAGGGCTGGACGCGGGCTGGCTGACGATGTGCCCTGATCCCACCGGCCTGATCCTCCCCCGGGCGGATCGCCCCGTGGTGGACACGTCCAGGGAGCCGGAGAGCGTCCTGCTGGAGCGTCGCGTGAGGTCTTTCGCCACCGTGCAGGAGCACTACTTCGAGACGCCTCCGCAGATCGAGCGAGGCTGGCAGCACCACCTCGTGGACACCCGCGGCCGCGGTTACCTGGACATGCTCAACAACGTGACCGTCCTGGGCCACGGTCACCCGCGACTGGTTGAAGCAGTGCACCGGCAGTGGCAGCGGCTCAACACCAACTCCCGTTTCCACTACGCATCGGTGGTCGAGCTGTCGGAGCGGCTGAGCGCGCTCCTGCCGGACGGACTCGACACCGTCTTCCTCGTCAACAGCGGCTCCGAGGCCGTGGATCTGGCACTGCGGCTGGCCTGGGCCGCTACCGGGAGGCGCGATGTCGTCGCGGTGGAGGAGGCGTACCACGGCTGGACCTACGCCGGTGACGCCATCTCCACCTCGACGGCCGACAACCCGAACGCCTTGGCCACCCGCCCCGCGTGGGTGCACACAGTCCCCACGCCGAACAGCTACCGCGGCCCGCACCGCGGCCCTGAGGCGCACCTCTACGGCCCCGAGGCCACGGCAGTGATCGCCGACCTGGTCAGGTCCGGACGCCCGCCGGCGGCGTTCGTGTGCGAGCCCTACTACGGCAACGCCGGCGGAATGGCTCTGCCCGACGGCTACCTCGAGCACGTCTATGCCGCCACCCGGGAATCCGGCGGTCTCTGCATCGCCGACGAGGTACAGGTCGGCTACGGTCGGCTGGGCTCCCACTTCTGGGGCTTCGAACAGCAGGGCGTCGAACCGGACATCGTCGCTGTCGCCAAGGCGATGGGCAACGGCCACCCCCTGGGGGCAGTGATCACCCGACGTGAGATCGCCGACGCCTACCGTTCGCAGGGCTACTTCTTCTCATCGGCCGGCGGCAGCCCGGTCAGTTCGATGGTCGGCCTGACCGTGCTCGACGTGCTCCGCGACGAAGGTCTCCAGGACAACGCCCGCACGGTCGGCGCACACCTGCGAACGCGGCTGCTGCGACTCGCCGACAAGCACCCGCTGATCGGCGCCGTCCACGGCAGTGGCCTGTACCTGGGCGTCGAGTTCGTCAGAGACCACGAGACACGGGAGCCGGCGACCGAGGAGACAGCCGCCATCTGCGAACGGCTACGAGAGCTGGGCGTGCTGATGCAGCCGACTTCGGACCGGATGTGCGTCCTGAAGATCAAGCCACCGCTGTGCCTGACCACGACGAGCGCCGACGTCTTCGTCGACGCCCTCGACGACGTACTCACTCACGGATGGTGACACACAATACGGACGTACCAGTCGGCGGCCGCCCTGTGGCACCGATCAGCTCCGGCTGAAAAACGTCGGCTCTCAGGTGTTCGACGACGCGCCGGACAACGACACCAAGGTCAAGGACACACAGGGCCGGCCATTCGACCCTCGTTCTCGGAAAGCTCTGCCGGTCCGGACTTCGGTGGAAGCGTCACCCTCTTCTTGTACCGCTCCTTGTCCAAGCCGGGCGGCCGGCCACCGGCGCTGCTGCGCCTGCGACGACCGGCCGCCTGGTCGGCCTTCTCCGGGATGACATGACGAATGCCTCGTTTCCGCAGGTAGGCAGGGGTACGGCGATTGCTGTATCCCTTGTCCGCGCTGACGCTGTCCGGTGTGGTGCGGGGCCGACCGGCAGCCAGGCGCGGCACCCGGATCCGTTCCATGACCGGCTCGAACCGGGTGCAGTCCGCCCGCTGCCCGGGAGTGACGAGCATCGACAGCGGGCGGCAGCGACCGTCCGCGCTCAGGTGGAGTTTGGTGGTGAAACGCCGCGTGAGCGGCCGAGCGTCTCACCTCCTGCACCACCTCCGCCAGGAGGTCGATCAGTTCCGCCCGGATCCGAGCGTTCCCGACCGCCTTGCCAAAGCCCCCTTTGGGACGCGGTGGCGGCGCCAGCCGGGCGCCGGCCGCGTGCCGGTGGGCTCGCACGGAGGTCGATTCCACGGACACATCCCAGTCGATGTCGCCAGCCGCGTCAGCCTCGGCCTGGACCCGCTGGAGGAGCAACTCCCAGGTGCCGTCCGCTGACCAGCGGCGATGCCGCTCGTGCACCGTCTTCCACGGGCCGTGGCGTTCCGGCGGATCGCGCCCACTGCACGTCTGTCCGGATCCGGTACAGCACTCCGTTGATCACCTGCCGGTGGTCCCGCCATCGGCCACAGCGTCGGTTGCTCACTGGCAGGAGCGGCTCAAGTCGCCCCCACTGGGCGTCAGTCAGATCATCCCTATGCCCCACAGTCCTATCAACGACTCAACTGATCGGCATGACATTGCCTAACTCCTGATCCACAGTCAGGAGCGGAGCCGTCGGAGAAAGCCGGGAGCGAGCGTCGAAGATCGCTGGGTAGAGTGCAGGCGCTTTGCCCCGATGACCCCGTCGCCGAGGAGGCCGTCCCATGGAACCCGTCACGCTGATCACCGGTGGCTCGACCGGAATCGGCGCCGCCACCGCCCGCGCCCTGCTCAAGCAGGGCCACCGCGTGGCCGTCACCGGACGCGACGCGGACAAGCTGGCCGCCTTCGCCACCACCGCGGGGGCGGGCGAGCGGCTGCTGATGATCACCGGCGACGCCGGCGAAGCGGATGACGTCGCCGCCGCCGTCCGCCACGTGCTGGACACCTGGGGCCGACTGGACAACGTCATAGCCAACGCTGGTTTCTCCCTGCCCGGCAACCTGGAGACCCACGCCCCTGAGGAGATGCGCGCCATGATCCTCACCAACGTCCTGGGCCCCGCCCTGCTGATCCAGGAGACCCTGCCCCACCTGAGGACCTCCAAGGGCCGCATCGTGATCATCGGCTCGGTCGCCGGCGTCCGCCACACCCCCGGCAACCTCTACTCCGTCACCAAGTGGGCCGCCCACGCCCTCGCCGAGAACACCCGCCTCCTGGTCGGCCAAGACGGAGTCGGCGTCACCGTTGTCGCCCCCGGCATCGTGGACACCCCCTTCTGGCACGCCCGCGGCGGCACCCCCGAGGCAGCCGCCACGATGACCGCCGAGCAGATCGCGGACACCATTGTGTTCGCCATCAACCAGCCCGCGGGCGTGGACATCAACCACATCACGGTGCGGCCGACGGGGCAGGTTGGCTGAGGTAGAGCTCCCAAGGGTCGTACGGGGAGGCGCCTTTGGCTCCGCCAAGCACAGTGTGGCGCGGGCCGGGGGCGCCTTCGGACATGGGCCGCCACCCCGCGGCGCTCCTAAGCACCGCTACCGCCGTTGCCTTGATCATCTGGCTTTGGACTTGAGGTCATCTCACCACGCAAGAGGACGGTAGGCCAGTCCATATTTCTCCCTTTCGTCCTCGTGATCGAGAAGGTGTGGGCGGCCTCGCGGTGTTTCCTTACCGCCACCGATCCCGCTGCCGAGACCTGGATCGGGGCCAAAGCCGCCCGGATCCTGGCCGGCGGCGCCTTGGGCGCCGTCGCCGGCATCCGCACGCAAGCCGACCGGCTGGGCCTGTCCGCAGATCAACGGGCCGCGGCGGACGGGGCCTGCCGCTACCTGGAGAACAGCGCCGCCCATCTCCACTACGACGAGGCCTGGGAGACCGGGTGGCCCATGGCCAGCGGCATGGTCGAAGGGGCAGCACGTCATCCGGTGGCTGACCGTCTCGATATCACCGGCAGCCGGTGGAGCGTCCCCGGAGCAGAAGCCGTCCTGACCCACCGGGCCCTCATCAGCAACGGCGACCAGGAACCCTGAGGGGCGGTTGCCGGGATTGCGCGTGGGTTCGGTGGGGGCGGTACAGGATCAGCCGGTGACGGAACGGGCCCGGCCGAGCGCGGCCGTGACCACCTGGGTGTAGTACCGGCTCTGGCGCGCGAACTCGTGACGCGCGGCCTCCCATACGTGCTCGCGTTGCAGCCGGGCGCCGGTTTCGGGCGGTTGGGGCGGCTCGCCGACGACATCCGCCTGAGCGGCTCGGCACGAGCAACGGCCCCGTCACCGACCGGCACAGCCGGGTTCAGAACCAGGTCAGGGCCCACACAGCCCGAGTTTTGTTCAGAGTCTGTTTGTTCAGCCCGTTCGGGCCGACGTCGAACAACCAAGACCGCTATCCCTTGGTCGGCGGGCACCGACCAGGGCCCGCCTGGAAAGGGGGCCCGGTGGTCGTGACAAGGCGGAGGGTGAAACGGGGGACGCTCCTCGCGGTGGCGCTCGGTTGTGTGGCCGCGGGCGCCGTGATCGCCGCGGCGGAACAACGGCCGCCGGACGCCGGAAAACCCGCCGGCGCTGCCGTACGGGACCTCACGGCTCAGGAGAAGAACCGGCTGTACCAGGCGGAACAGCTCCTGCTGCGCACCTGTATGCGGGAACACGGCTTCGAGTACCGCCCTGTACTGCAAAATCCCGTACCGCAGGCCAGGGAGTTCCCCTATGTCGTGGACGATGTCGCCTGGGCCCGGAAACACGGCTACGGCAGCGACATACAGCGCGAGATGGCCCGGGTACGCGAGACGGATGTCAACCAGCGGTACTTCCGCTCCCTGCCCCCGGATCGCCGCGCGCAGGCCTTGCGCGCGGCCAACGGTCAGGACCCGAACGGCGTCACCGCTCGCACGCTCGACGGCATGGTGCTGCGACGGAGCACCGAAGGCTGCCAGTCGGCGGCCGACCGCGTCCTCTACGGCGATCTGGCGGCCTGGTTCCAGGCCGAGGTGACGCAGGATTCGCTCCCGGAGGTACGCCACAAGCGCGTCATGGCCGATCCGGCCTTCGGGCGGGCCGTCACGCAGTGGGCTCGTTGCATGCGCGCCGCCGGCCATCCCTACGCCGACCCCGCTCAGTTGCGAGAGGAGGCGCTGCCGGGCCCGGGCGAACCCGCGCTCGCACAGGGGCAGGAGATCCGCCTCGCCGTGGCCGAGGCCCGCTGTGCCGCCGACAGCGGCCTGGCCCGTACGGCACACGCGTTGGACCGGACCTACACGATCCGGCTTCGCCACCAGTACCGCTCCGAGCTGGACGCCGCCCAGCGGCTTCAGCGCGGAGCCCTTCCCCGTGCCGACGAGGTCATCGACGACACTCGCTGACCCCTCGGGGCGGGGCGAAAAGAGAACGCACCACCCGCACCACCCGCACCACCCGACCAAGAAGCCGAGAACGGCCGTACATCGCGGCCGAGTCACATCACCCGTGAAAGGCATTGCCATGCGCGTATCACGCTCGCTCGTCCTCGGGACGGCCCTCGTCGCCCTGGGGACCGGGCTCCTTCCCGCCGTCACCGCCCACGCGGCCCCCGACACCTCCCGGACCACGTCCGCGTCAGCCGCCCCGACCGTGCCCGCGGGCGTCCAGGCCGACGGCTACCTCCACCTGTACCGCGACACCAACTACAACAACTACTGCGCGGGTTACGTCGGTAACTCCGCAAACTGGGGCACCTGCCGCAACCAGGTCTCCTCCCTGTGGAACAACGGGTACCCCGGCAGCCTGGACGACGTCTGGGTGTACTACAGCACGGACTACAGGGGCGCGCGGCGGGGCGTCTACAACGGTGTCGCGATTCCCGACCTCGCGCCGTACCCGTTCGACGCGGGGACGGGCACCGGAGCGGGCGAGTCGATCAACAACAACATCGCCTCCCACAAGTGGACGAACCTGTAGCCGACGGACGTGACGAGGTCTGCGGGCCGCTCTTCGCAGGCGGCCCGCAGCGCCTCACACGTCCTCCCTCCCGCACTCCTCCGATCGTCCCGCACAGCCGATCAGCGATCAGCACGGCGGCCGGTAGGACGCCTCCGGGAGGTGTTGGTGCCACTGACCGCGGGTGAGGTGCGGGCGGGCGGTCCGGCACACGCGGGCGGAGACCCGTTCGGGGTCGGGGTCCCACAGCCGCACCGTGTGGTCGTTGGAGCCGGTGGCCACGGTGCGACCGTCGGCGGTGAAGGCGACGGCGTTGACGTCTCCAGTGTGGCCCGTCAGCGTCGCGAACTCCTCGGGAGCCTGCCGCCCTGCCGGTACCTTCCACAGGCGCACCGTGTCGTCGTTGCCCGCGGTTGCCAGGGTCCGGCCGTCGGGGCTGAAGCCGACCGCGTGCAAGGGCTCGGCATGCCCGGTGAGGACGATGGATCGGCCCTGGAACCGGCCGTGGGTCAGGGGCCACAACCGTGCCGTGCGGTCGTCGCTCGCGGAGGCCAGCACCCGGCCGTCGCCGCGGAATGCGAGTGACTTGACGACCTGGGTGTGCCCTCGGAGCGTGCCCAGACTCCGCGGCGGCAGGGACGAGGTGAGCGCCCACAGCCGGATGACGCCGTCCGCACCTCCGCAGGCCAGGCTGCGACCGTCCGGCGCGAGGGCCAGGGATTCCGCCGTGCCGGGCAGGAGAGCCCGGGAACGCGGGCGGTGCGGGTCGGTGATGTTCCACAGGCGGGCGCCCTCGTCGTCGGCGGTCACCGCCACACGGCCGTCGGGGCTGATGGCGACCGCGTCGACCGCGCCGTGCGCCGTGAGAGCGGCCAGGAAACGGGGCCGACGTGGATCGGTCACGGACCACAGGCGGGCCGTGCCGTCCAGGCTCCCCGAGATCAGGGTCTCGCCGTCCGCGGTGAAGGCGAGCGCGTTGACCGCGGCCGTGTGCCCGGGGAGGGAGGCCAGTTCGCGTACGGCGCGGGGGCGCGCTGTCGACCACAGGCGGACGGTGCCGTCATAGCTGGCCGACGCGAGCACGCCGCCCCGGGGGGCGACCGCCACCCCGTAGACCGAACTGCTGTGCGCTGCAAGGGTGTCGGTGGCCAGGTCCCACAGCCGTGCGGTGCCGTCCTGGCTGCCGGAGACCAGGGTGGAGCCGTCCGGGGCGAAAGCCACGGACGTCACCGCCCCGTCGTGCCCCGTCAGGTGTTCCGCCTGATAGGGGCGGCCGGCACCGTGCAGGCTCCACAGCCGCACCCCTTCCACGCCTCCGGAGGCGAGGCTGTGTCCGTCGGGGCTGAAGGCGACCGCGTAGACCTTGTCCGTGTGACCGCTCAGGGTGGCCGCCCGGGGAGCGCTCCGGCGGTCGGTGACCGCCCAGAGACGTACGGTGTGGTCCCAGCCGGCGGCCGCCAGGGTGCGACCGTCGGGGCTGAAGGCCACGGACGTGACGATGCCACGGTGCCCTCGCAGCGGCGGCAACGGCCGTGGACGGCGAGGGCGGGTGACATCCCACCGGCGGACGGTGCGGTCGGTGCTCCCGGCGGCCAGCGTGCGACCGTCCGGGCTGAAGGCCACAGACGTCAGACGGCCGACGCTCGTGACGGGCCGTCCGGGCACACCGGTGACCGGACGCAGACCGGTCATCGGCCGCAGACCGTGCCGCCGCGAGGGGGACCACAGGCGCAGGACGCCGTCCTGTCCGACGGTCGCCAGGGTGCGGCCGTCCGGGCTGAAGGCCGCCGAGAGCGGGACGCTGGTGTGGCGGGTCGACAGCCGCCGGGGGCGCCGGTGATCGGTGATGTCCCAGAGCTGCACCGTGGCGGCCCTGTCAGTTGCCTTCGGGTCGCCGGGCGCACCGCCGGCGAGGAGCAGACGGCCGTCGGGACTGAAGGCCGTGGCACGTGTGGCTTCCGTGAGAACGGGACCGCCCTGGACAGCGGGTACCGTGCCGACGGCCCGCGGCGCGTGCGGGCGGGTGCCGTCCCACAGCCGTATTCCGCCGGCGTGGCCGGTGGCCAGGAGACGGCCGTCGGGGCTGAACAGCACGGGCACGTCACCCCGGTGGCCGGCCAGTTCGGTGGCGTACGGGGTGGTGAAGGCGCTGAGCAGGCTACTGCGGGCCTCGACCGTGGGCGCCAGCCGATAGGCGGCCAGCGACAGCTGCAGTGACAGGGCGGGGTCGGCCGACCGCAGCGCCCGGACCTGTTCGGCGACCCGCCGGGAGGTGGCGATGTCCCGTTGCTGATCGGCTCTGTGCTGGGCTCGGACGGCGACGACCGTGGCGATGCTCGTCAGGGTGAGCAGCAGGCTGAGCAGCGTGATCAGACGGCGCATGCGCCGCACCCGCCGTCGGGCGGCAGCCTGCTCGGCCAGGTCGGCGGCCCGAGAGGCATCGAGGAACCCGCGCTCCAGAGCGCTCATGTCCCGCGCGGCACCGGCGGACCACTCGGCGACCAGGGCCAGGCGCGATCCGCGGAGCAGGACCTCGGGGTCCCGGCCGACCGATGCCCAGGTCTGGGCGGCTTCGGTGAGCAGGCGGTGGGCCCGCACGCTGTCGCGGTCCTGGGCGAGCCAGTCGCGCAGGCGGGGCCAGCAGCGGATCAGTGCCTCATGGCTGATCTCGACGCTGTCCTGGTCCAGGGACAGCAGGCGTGCCGCGGCCAGCCGTTCCAGGGTCACCGCGGTGTCGGGGTCAGTGCCGTCCACCTCGTCGCGGGTGATGCGCCGCTTGGTGTCCTCGGTGCCCTCCCCCAGCGCGCACAGGCGCAGGAACACCCCCTTGGCGACCCGCTGTTCGGACGCGGTCAGGCCGGTGTAGACGCTCTCGGCCGTACGGGCCAGGGCACCTTCGATTCCCCCCGCGGCCTGGAATCCCGTCAACGTCAGCGTGTTGCCCCGTCTGCGCCGCCAGGTCTCCAGCAAGGCATGGGACAGCAGAGGCAGGACTCCCACCCGGTCGTGTGCGTGGGCCACCAGTTCCGCGAGCAGCGCTCCCTCCAGCGTGCACCCGGCCCGGACGGCGGGCCCGGTGATCGCCCGGCGGAGTTCGTCGGTCGTCAGCGGACCCACGGCGACCTGGGCGCCCCCGCATGCCTCCGACAGTTCCGGGTGTCGGGTGCAGTGCGGGTAGAAGTCGGCACGTACGCCCAGCACCACCCGGCAGCGGCTGTCCTCGGCGTGCGCGGCCGCGACCAACGCCCGGATGAAGCGGGACCGTTCGTCGGCCTCCCGGCACAGCGTGAAGACCTCCTCGAACTGATCCACGACCAGCAGCAGCTCCGCGCCGTCGCCCTGGTCGGCCAGCGCTTGCCGCACCGCCCGGTGCAGGGCCTGGTCGCCGGCGGCGGAATCGACGTGCTGGGTCTCGGCCGAACGCGCGGCAGACGGGACCAGAGCGGCCGCGCTCGTACGCACCGGGTGCGCACCGGGCACGAGCACCACCGTCCGTCGCTGACCGTGTGCCGTCTGCCAGCGCGGCACGACACCCGCGCGCAGTAGGGAGGACTTGCCCGACCCCGAGGCGCCGAACACCGCGACGAACCGGCTCTTCTCCAGCTGGGCCGTCACCGCGTCGACCAGTCTCTCCCGTCCGAAGAACCAGTCGGCGTCCTCCGCTTCGAACGCCGCCAGCCCGCGGTACGGGACAACCTCGCCGGTGCCGTCGGCCGGGCCGTCCCGCTCGGCTCCCCCCGCCTCGCTGTCTGCGGCGGCCAGCTCGGCCGCGACCTCCTGCCACCGCTCCCTCCACTGGCGTACATCACCGTCGCACGCCTCCACATAAGCCACGGCGACGGACAGCGTGGGCAGTCGACGCCCCGCGGCCGCCTCGGAAAGTGTCGCCGCCGAGTAGTGCGCGCGCTCGGCCAGGTTCCGGTAGGTCGGGCTGCCCGCCTTCTGCCGCAGTCGGCGCAGATCGGCGGCGAACATGAGTAACGAAGTCTCCCCCACGTCCAGCGGACGCTCTCTGCGCGGCACCCAAGTCCCCCTCATGCACCGGGCCCACATCTGTCTCATGGAGCATGGCCGAGTGGGTCGCCCGGAAACAGTCATTACGCGCCAGTTGGAGAGCACGCTGACAGCCGGCCTCGCGCCGAACTCCGGCGCGGCCCCGGGACCAACGGCCGCATGGCGCGCCGCGTCGCCTGTTCAACGTGACTTCGGCTGAACTCACGGAATGATCACTGCCAGAGTGATGGCGGCGAGGTAGCGGTCGGGCTGTCTGTCGTGGCGGGTGGCGGTGCCGCGCCATTGCTTGAGTCGGTGGCCGCAGCGTTCGACGACGTTGCGGCGACCGTAGACGGTCCTGCCGAAGCCGCAGGGACGCTCGCGGCGGCGTCGGCCCGCGAGTTGGTCGACGCGCCCGGGAATGGGCGCCTTGCTTCCGCGTCTGCGCAGGTACGGTGCCGGCCGCGGCTGTGAAGGACAGCGGCCGGCCCCGCCCGCCGCAGAGCGTCCGAGCCCGCGTCCTTCGAGCCCCGTCGGCGGCCGTGTGCTGCTGGGCCCCGACGATGGTGGAGTCGAGTGCGACCAGCCACTCCACCTCCGCCCGTCCCTGGGCTGCGGCCAGGAGCCCGTCGAAGGTTCCGTGAGCACCACGACGGCATCAACCTGCGCACCCTCGCCGAGTCCCTGGCCTCGACCCCGCCGTCCACCGGTCGGCTGTGCGACCGGCTGGTGGCGGCCGGGTTCGTCGAGCGGGTCGTGAGTGTCCGACTTCGCCGTGCCGTTCGGCCGCAACCGGACCGCTGGCGTGGCTAGGACTGACGGCGTGCGAAGAGGACCGCACCTGGAACGCTCTCGTCGGGGTCGATCGGCATGTGGGCCTCGACGGTGAACCCGGCATCGCGTAGCCAGGCCGCCACTTGGTCAGCCTGGCGGCGGTGGGCGTGGACGTTCATCGGGTGGCCGCCGTATCCCTGCGTCTTCAGCCTCGACTCGTCGCCGACGTGAAAGCCGAGCAGCAGTGGTCCGCCGGGACGCGACACGCGCCGGAGGTGGCCGAAGACCGTGGACACTGCTTCGTCGGGGACGTGAATCAACGACCAAAGTGCGAGCAGGCCGACGACTGAAGCATTTCGAGGTCGAGGTCGAGGTCGGTCATCGAACTGAAATCACCACACCAGCGCCGAGGGGCTTCGTCATGTCCCCCCTGCCCGGCCCGTCCCCACGGCACAGAAGGAAAGAGGCTCAGAAGCCCTACTTCAATGCGGACATCAGCGCTGAAGCAGTGGGCCCTGCATTCGTAGAAGGGATTTTCCAGCGGAATGCGATGCCGTTGCCGTCGACGTAGGCGAGGGTGCCACCCTTCTCGGCCGCGGTAATATCGAACGCAACAGAGTCGGCCTGGTAGGTCTTGGGCGAGACCTCAGGAAAACCCTCACTGAACCCAACGGGAGCGATCCTTCCCGCCCCCCTGCTGTTCCCCGCCTTGACGGTCTTCCCGTCAGGTGTCTCCCACCGGAAGCCGCCCTTGTCGGCTGTGGTCGTCACCGGGGTCTTGGACCGATTCCCGGCCTCGAACCTGACGACCGCGAAGAGACCGTGCTCCGGAGTTTCAGCGCCGGCCTTGTCGACGTAGACGACGGCATCTGGTGTGATCTGCGCGGTACCCCTACCACCGACACCCGCCGTGTCAGCGCTCTGCCCGAGCCTGAGCGCGATGTGCGGACTCGGCTGCGGATCGCTCTTGTCATCACTGTCGGAACAGGCAGTGAGACTCAGGCAGCAGGCTGCTGCGAGCGCGGATGCTCTGAGGATGGGGCGCATGGTCCTCCTGGGTAGAAGCAGACGCGGTAGGCAAAGTCTGCAACACGCCGGCACGGTAGGTGGATCAACGTCGGGGGACACGGATGCGCTCCGGATGAAGGGGCGCTCTCCCCCGCCGTGCGGGTGCATCCAACTCCCGCACGGCGGCTGGCCACTGCTGCGCTACGGCTTGATGCCCACCGCGGTCCACAGGCTGACCTCGGCGTCCGAGGCGACGGGCTCCTCGTCCGGGCGCCAGCGGTGACCGACCGTGACCCCGGGGTCGAGCAGCTCAAGGCCCTCGAAGAAACGGGCAACCTCCGCGTGGCTGCGGAACTGCACCGGCGTGCCGGCGTTGGTGTAGATGTCCGTGACCTTCTGCCACGTGCCCGGGTCGAAGTCCGGCGTGCAGTGACTCAGGGCCAGCGCGCTGCCTGAGGGGAGCGCCTCCAGCAGGCGGCTCACGATGCCGTACGGGTCCTGCGCATCCGTGACGAAGTGCATGAGCGCGTTGAGGGACAACGCCACGGGCCGGCCGGTGTCCAGTACCTCGGCCAGCTCCGGCGCGTTCAGCAGCGCGCCCGCGTTGTTGACATCCGCCTCTATGTACGTCGTGCGGCCCTGGGGCGTGCTGCGCATCAGGCGCTCGGCGTACCTGAGGACCAGCGGGTCGTTGTCGGCGTACACCACCCGGGCATCGGGCACCACCGACTGGGCGACTTGGTGCAGGTTCGGCTCGGTGGGGATGCCGGTACCGATGTCCAACCACTGACGGATGCCGTGTTCACGGGCGAGGACTCGGGTGGCCCGATGCATGAAAGCACGGTTCTCCCGGGCGCAGGTGAAGATGCCGGGGTAGACCGCCGCTACGGTCTCGGCCGCCTGCTTGTCGACGTCGAAGTGGTCCTTGCCGCCGAGGTAGTAGTCGTACATCCGGGCCGAGTGGGGCCGACTGGTGTCGATCTCCCGCGCGGCGTGCGAGTTGGTCATCCTGTCCATACCTTTCGGTGCTGTGCGTGGGGGTGTCGGGAAGGCGGTGGCCGGAGCTGGTTCAGTCCTACCGGTCCGGATTCAGCAGGCCGCCAGGTGGTCGGCGAGGCCTTGTTTGATGCCTGTGACGAATGCGGTGATCTCCTGCGGGGTGTAGATCAGCGCGGGTCCGGCCGGATCGGTCGACTGGCGCAGCGCCACCCGGCCGTCGGCCAGCAGCTTCGTCTGGACGCACTGGCCGCCGTTGGGCCCGCTCCACGGGGACTCCCAGCCCTGCTCGCCCAGGTCGGTGGCCGGCATCCCGTTGTAGACATGAGAGTCGGTGGTGGTCATGAGTACTCCTTGCGCATGCGGTTCAGCAGCGCCTTGCTGTCCGCGTCCGAGCTCAGCAGGGACATGCGGTTGTGCGCCTCCAGATGCGCCGACACGTCCGCCCGCTGGTCCAGGTACATCGCGCCCGAGAGGACCTCGGTGTACACGATGTCCGGCAGCTCCCGCTCCTCGAAACGGAAGTAGGTGAACGGGGCGCACGCTCCCACGTGGGCGCCCGCGGTGAACGGCACCACATCGACACTGACGTGCTCCAGCTCCGAGACCTCCAGGAGCCGGTCGATCTGCTCCCGCATGACCTCCGGGCCGCCGACCACCCGGTGCAGTACGGCCTCCTCCATCACCACCCACAGCGTGGGCGCGCCGGGTCTGTCCAGCAGGCTCTGGCGGCGCAGCCGCAGGTCCACACGCCGCCCCAGGTCCTCCTCGGACTCGCCCGGGAACCCGCCGCGCAGGACGGCGCGCGCGTAGGCGTGGGTCTGGAGCAGCCCCGTGACGTAGTGGGGCTCGTAGGCGCGCAGGGTCCTGGCCCCGGCCTCCAGGCTGACGTAGGCGCTGAACCAGTTCGGCAGGACGTCCCGGTAGGTGTGCCACCAGCCGGGCTCGTTGGCCCGCTCGGCGAGCTCGACGAACTCCTCGATCTCCTGCCCGTCCGCCCCGTAGGTCTCCAGCAGCTTCTCCACGTAGAGCGGCTTGAGGGCGACCTCCGCCTTCTCCAGACGGCGGATCGTCAGGGGTCCCACTCGCAGGGTCCGTGCCGCGTCTTCCAGTGAGGCGCCTGCGGCCTGCCGTCGCTCCTGAAGACGCCGGCCCAGGATCATACGGAGAACGGTGGGGGCACTACTGCTCCCCGCAGCCGACCGGCCGTCGCTCACTCTGGCACCTCCTGAGGGGCTGTCACCGGCTCGAGTCTGACACCGACTTGGCGACGTGACCACACAGATGCCAGCTTCCTGAAATTATCAGAAGGCTGGTTTCAGGTTGAACTTGGGTGTGGGGACTGTCACTTGTAGGAGCACTTTCCCCCAGGGCGCCGGCACGGCGGAGCCAACCACCGCTATGACAGCGCGTGTTGGCAGGCTTTCGGACTTCAGCACGTCCCCCTGACCGGGCGCATTCGGTCCCCACGGACGGCCGACATCTTCGGTCAGTTCTGCGGCATCGGACTCCCGGTCCGGAGCCAGCCCCTGAGCGGTCAAGGCGTAGATCATCGTGGGCGCGTTCGCCGGCCCGGTCATGCCCCGCACGTATCCATCGACGGGTCAGAGGCTGAGGTGTCCGATGCCCTCCCGGATGGTGATCTCCGTGCCGAACGGCTTGGAGAGCCGCTGCAGGCGTAGCAGGATCCGCTCCGAGGTGGGCCGGTCGGCGAGCCGGGGAATGCCACGGTCAGCATCGCGTGGGCCGTCCCAGTGCAGCTCGATCGGATGCAGTTCCACGGCCCGAAGGGCGCCGTCGTTGTCGAAGCGGCTGACCGCGGCCACGGACTCGTACCAGATCTGCTCGCCGAAAACACCGTGGACTCGTTTGCGTTCCAGGAACTCGGCCTCGGTCTCGTGCTCGCGACTGCCCTCCTTGTCGTAGGCACCCGGGGTCAGCGGCTGCTGCGTGTTCTCCATGAAGACGAAGTTGCCGAGGGAGTAGAAGATCGGGCGTCCCCGATACACCTCGATGCCGCGCAACTGATGGGGGCCGTGGCCCAGGAACACGTCGGCGCCGTTGTCGATCGCCTCGCGGGCGAAGAGCGGAAGGAAGTCGGGGGGCTCCTGGCTGTAGTTGCCCGGCTCGTGGGTGTGCATCGTGGCGATCGTGAAATCGGAGGTCTGCTTGGCCTGCCGGACGGTGTGCAGCACTTCGTGGCGGTCCGACTCGTGCACGGAGAAGCGGAACTCCACGGCATCGGTGTGGGGTTCTGGACCGGGCTTCGCCGCGTAGCGGGTGCCGAACAGGGTCACGGTGGCGTCCCTGCCGTCGGCGGCGAGGACGGAGGTGCGGACGAAGCCGCGTGGCAACGCGTCACGGATCAGGGCGAGTTCGCGAAGACGCCGGGCCGGGACGAGCACATGGCGGGTGGTGCGCAGGGCGTTGACGCCGGGGCGGCCGGGAACCCGTCCGAGGGGGTCGGCTGCCCGGGACATGGGCTCGAAGCGGGTGGCGACGGAGATCAGGGAGACGCGGCCCGCGGCCGTGGTGAGGAAGCGCGGAGAACGCGCGTCGGCGAGGGTGTCGCCGGTGCCGGCGTGGACGATGCCCGCCTCGGTGAGCAGACGGTCGGTGGACCTCATGCCGGCCACGCCCCAGTCGGTGGTGTGGTTGTTGGCCCTGGCCATCAGGTCGAACCCGATCCGGCGGAGATCCGCAGGCACGCGCGAGGTGCTGATCAGCCATGATCCGCCGGATTCGGCCTCGGGCCAGCCGTCGAAGTCCGTCAGGTCGACGGCTGTGCTCTCGAAGTTGCCGAAGGTCACGTCCGCCGACCGCAGCAGTTCCAGCAGGCCGGGCGAGCGGGTTTCCAGCAGCGGGGCGAGCGCGTCGTCCACGACCAGGTCACCGACGGCGGCCAGAGTGAAGCCGTCGCGCACATTCGCCCGGCGCCAGGCGGGAGACAGCCTTCCGTCGGTCATGCGGGGCGTCCTCCTTCGGGCTTCGGGCGGAGTGCGAACAGGGTCAGCCACGAACGGCCGCCCGTGTGGACGCGGTTGGTGGCGACGACCTTGCGCCGGTCGCCGACTTCCGTACCACCGGTGTTGGAATTGACGTCGAAGCGCGGGAAATTGCTGGAACTGACGTCGAGCCGCAGCCGGTGGCCGGCCAGGAACAGGTTCGCCGTGTCCGGCGCCTCCACCGTGATCTCGTACGTCTCCCCCGGCGTCATCAGCTCCGGCTCGCTGAAGGAATTGCGGTAGCGGCAGCGCAGGATGCCGTCGGTGAGGTTCATGGCGAAACCCTGCGGACAGTCCTCGCTGGGCGGGTGGACGTCGATGAGCTTGACCGTGAAGTCGGTGTCACGGGCGGTGGACGACACGGTGAGGTGCACGGCGACCGGTCCGACGACCGCCAGGTCCTCGGTGAGCGGTGGGGTCTGGAACACCAGCACGTCGGGTCTGCTGTCGAGGGGCAGGTGGGGCTCGGTCACGCCGAAGAACCGGTCGTCGGGATGCTGGTGGAAGGCGCCGCCGCTCATCACCGGTTCGCCGGAGGTGATTTGGCCGCCGAGGGTCGGCACCGGGTCGCGGGGGTCGAAGTCGTATTCCAGGAAGGAGCCTTGGGCGTCGCACGTGCGGGAGGCCGTCGCGAGGGTGCCCGCGCTGCCGAGGACGAGGGTGAGGTTCGCGCTCTCCTCGGGCGGCCACGAGGTCGCCGTGCACCAGTGGCCGCCGTGGTCGAGTCGGCCTTCGGCGGTGCGTCGGCCGGAGCCGCCCCCCATGAGGAAGTACCGCACCGCAGACGGCGGTTCCGCCATGCCGGCCGGGCCGAGGTGCGCGTCGAACCAGCTCAGCCGCATCGCCGCGTAGTGCTCGGCGAGGCTGCCGTCCAGCCGGGCCTGCGGACCGAAGTCGACGTCGCCGGCGAAGCTGTGGCTGCGCCCGCCGTGGGTCCACGGGCCGAGCACCAGATACGCCGGACTGTGCTTCTTCCGGCCGAGCTCACGGAAGTTCTCGGTGGCGGTGCGGACGTAGGGGTCGTACCAGCTGGACATGTGCAGGCTGGGGACGTCCGGGAAGGCGTCGTAGAAACCGCGTGCGTAGATGCCCGGTTGCTGCCAGTAGGGGCCGAAGGCGCCGTTCTCCCACTGTTCGAGGAGGTAGTCCTCGTACTCGGGGACGAAGCGGAGCGGGCTCGCGCCGCGCCGCCACGGCATGCGGGTGAACCATGCCTGAAGGTCCTCCGACTCCAATGAGGCGCGCAGGACCGGATCGGTACGCACCGTCTCGCTCACCTTGGCCCGGTGGAACGCCCAGGTGGCCTGCTTGAGTTCGAAGGCCCCGCCCATCCGGGTGCCGGCCTCGTAGGCGCTGGCGAAGCCGCCGGAGTCGAGGAACATCGCGGCCAGGTGCGGCGCGCCCAGGGAGGCCAGGGCTGCCTGGGCGTGTGCGGAGTAGGAGACGCCCATGGTCGCGACCCGGCCGTCGCACCAGGGTTGTTCGGCGATCCACTCGACGGTGTCGTAGCCGTCGGTCGCCTCGTTCAGGTACTTGACGAAGGTGCCCTCCGAGTCGCCCCGGCCCCGGCAGTCCTGTCGTACGATCCGGTACCCGCCGCGGGTGAACACCTCGGCCACGGTCTCGGGCGCCGGCGGGTTCTCGCCGCCGAGGGCGCCGTCCGAGGTGCGCGCGGCCCGGCGGCCGTACGGCGTGCGCTCCAGGATGACGGGGCCCGGTCCCGGGTCGGGCCGGCCGGCGTAGACGTCCGCGACGAGCTGGATGCCGTCCCGCACCGTCGTCCGCAGCACCCTCCGCCAACACGTCCGCCCGCCGGGCAGCAGGACCCGCTGCCACTCGTCGTCGACTGCGGGCATCACTTGGCTCCGGGGAACTGGGACGTCAACGCGGGCCATGCGGCGAGGAGTTCGGGCTGCGGCCGGGTGGTGAAGTACTTGCGGTAGAGCTTGGCGTAGGTGCCGTCGGCGACCATGGCGCCGATCTCCTTGTCGAGCGCCTTGAGGAAGGCGCCGTGCTTCTTGGGCACTGCCATCGAGGTCGGGTGGTCCACCGGAGCGGACACCGCCTGGCGCAGGCCCTTGTACTGCTTCATGAACTCCGTCGCGTCGGGGCCGCCCACCAGGAAGGCATCGATGCTGCCGTTGAGCAGCTGGCTCACCGCCGCGTTCTGGGCCTGGAAGCGGACCGGCTGTGCCTTCGGTATCCGCGTGGGCAGCTGAGCCTCCTGCGAGGATCCGGTCACCACTCCGACCCGCTTGCCGTTGAAGCCGTCGAAGGTGGAGATCGTGCTCTTCGAGGTCGTCAGCACGGTCACGGTGCTCCAGAACAGCGGCTTGGTGAAGTCGACGCTCTTCTGCCGTTCCTCGGTGACTCCGAGCCCGGACGACGCCAGGTCGTACTGACCGGCGGTCAGGCCGGCCAGCGATCCGGTGACCGATGTCGACTTGTAGTCGACCTTGAGTCCCAGACGCTTCGCGGCCTCGTCGGTCACGTCGACGATGAAGCCGGCGGGCTTGCCCGAGTCCTCGGCGTAGGCGAAGGGGGGCTGGCCGGTCTGGGTGGCGGATCGGATGGTCCCGGCCTCGATCAGACCGTACGGGTTCGCCGCCTTGCCGGTGTCCGCGCTGCCGCTGCCTCCGCAGCCGGTGAGCGGCAGGACGAGGCTGGAGAGGGCGGCGAGGGCGAGCAGTCTGCGACGACTGAGGCCATTACGGGACGATATGGACATGGAGGGGTCTCCTCGAGGAAGGGTGGGCGGTGGAAGGGGAGGGGCTCGAAGAAGCGGCGCTTCAGAGGACGCGGGCGAGGAACTCGCGCAAGCGCGCCGTCTGAGGGTGTTCCAGGGTCCGCCGGGCCGGGCCCGACTCGGCGATGCGGCCCTCATCCATGAAGATCACTCGGTCCGCGACCTCACGGGCGAAGCCGATCTCGTGCGTGACGGCGATCATGGTCATACCGGATGCGGCGAGCAGCCGCATCACGTCGAGCACGTCCTTGACGAGCTCGGGGTCCAGCGCCGAGGTGGCTTCGTCGAACAGCATGACCTCGGGCTCCATCGCCAGGGCTCGGGCGATCGCCACCCGCTGCTGCTGACCGCCCGAGAGCTGACTTGGCCGGGAGTGGGCCAGCCCTGCGAGGCCGAGCCGCTCCAGCTGGGTCATGGCGGCGGTGTCGGCCGCCTCCCTGCCCATCCCGCGGATCTTGCGCAGGGCGACAGTCACGTTGTGCAGGACACTCAGGTGCGGGAACAGGTTGAAGTGCTGGAAGACCATGCCGACCCGGGTGCGGACCGCGTCGACGTTCACGCCCGGACCGGTGATCAGGTCGCCGCTCAGGCGGATCTCGCCCGCCGTCGGTGCTTCCAGCAGGTTCATACACTTCAGGAGCGTGGACTTGCCCGAACCGGACCGGCCGATGACACACACGGTCTCGCCCGCGGCGACATCGAGGTCCACCCCACGCAGGACCTCCACGTCGCCGTAGCGCTTGCGCAGGTCGCACACGGCGACCGCCGCCGCGGTGCCCGTGCCCGCCTGGTCGGATCGGGAGTTCTCACCGGACAGCGTCTTGGCCATGGCTCAGACCTCCATTGCGGCGGGGGCGGGCGTGCCGGCGACCGGAGGGGCCGAGGGTTTGTTCGTCTTCCGTCCGCCGGTACGCAGGCGCAGGTCGAGCCGGTTGACCAGGAAGGTGAGCGGGACCGTCAGCATCAGATAGCAGGCACCGGCGGCCACGAGGGCCGAGGAGTTGTACGTCGCGGCCTGCCGCTCCTGTGCGATGAAGTAAAGCTCGCGCTGTCCCAGACCGAGCCCGAGCAGATACACCAGCGCGCTCTCCTTGATGTCGATGATGAACTGGCCGGCCAGAGCGGGCAGCACGTTCCGTACCCCCTGCGGGACAACGATCACCCGCATCGCGGTCAGATAGGACATGCCCAGGCTGCGGGCCGCGCTGAGCTGCCCGGACGGGACGGCCTGGATGCCGGACCGGAAGATCTCCGCCAGATAGGCCGCCGATATGAGGCCGATGGCAAGGACCGCATAGCCGAGCGGATCGCGGCCGAACGGTCGGATCCCGGCCGACGGCAGGCCCAGGCCCACCAGACTGACGGTCACGATCGCGGGCAGACCACGGAACACGTCCACGTAGATCCGCGCGGGCAGCCGCACCCACCGGCGGTGCGACAGCAGCAGCATCGCGAGCAACACACCGAGCACGACACCGAAGACGATCGCCAGCCCGGCGATCAGCAGGGTGTTACGCAGGCCCTCGGTCAGCAGGACGGGGAACGCCTTGAGTAGTTCGTCGGGGTTGAAGAACGTCTGCAGAAACAGGTGCATCGGCCGGAGCCTCTCGCTGCTCGGACTGCTCGGAGCGGAATCGACGACTGCTCTGAGCGGCGGGAATTGGACGCAGCCTAGGTCGGCCGGCCGGCCGCGGCCGTGATGCTTACCGCGCACGCGGTAAGCATCCGCTGTAACCTGCGCGGCATGGCCGTTGTCATCGCTTTGCAGGGCGCGGTTCCGGCGGACGTGGCCGTGGGCCTCTCACCGCTGGCCGAGCTGATGGCATGCCTCCATTCGATCGCCGAGCCCGAGCACCACCTCGGCGTACGCCCATGGCTGGAACGCGTGCGCACCGACCTGTCTCCTGAGTCCCAGAGCCTGATCGCGGTCTACGCACCCCTGTGGACCCGGCGGCGCTGCCGTCTGCTGATGCCGCTGGAACCGCCCCTGGGACAAACACTGGAGCAGGAACTCGACCGTCTGGAGGCGTTGCCGCTGAACGACTTCGTGCTGGGTGTCGCGCCGAGTGTGCACGGTGGTGTCTTCGACACCCGCGCCCTGCTCACCGACCAGGCGGTCCGTGACGCCTACACGGTCTCCAGCGAACGGCGCTCATTCAGCCGCGGCGAGCTGGCCCGCAGCCTGCTCCAGGCCCCCGAGCGGATGCGGGCAGGGCTGCTGGAACTGCTGCGGCGCTGTGCCGCCGAGTTCTTCGACGCCGAATGGACGCGGGTACAGCACCGGCTGGAGAGCGAATGCACCCGTCTGAGGGCCCGGGTCCAGGCCCTGCCGCTCCCCGAGGCACTGGCCTCGCTCAGCCCGAACGCCGTCGTCCGGCACAATCCGCCGGCGGTCGTCTACGACAAGCTGCAGTCACTCACGGCCGACCTGCGCGGCCGTCGCTGCCTGCTCGTACCGTCCGCGCACTCCCGACCGCATCTGATCGTCAAGAACGACCCGCCCTACCCGCTCGTCGTGCACTTCCCCGTCGAGAACACCACTCAGGTGGAACGGGCCACGCTGGCGCAGGTACGGCTCAGACTGGCGGTCCTGTCCGACCCCGCGCGGCTGTCCCTGTGCCGGCACCTGGTGAACGAGCCCATCACCACATCGGACCTGGCCGTACGGACCGGGATGACCCTGCCCCAGGTCTCCCGCCACCTCGGACGCCTGCGCGAGGTGGGCCTGCTGACCTCCCGGCGGGACGGCCGACAGATCCACCACCGGTTGGATACGGACCGCCTCATGCATCTGGGCGTGGACGTGCTGACCTCGATCGTCCGCTGAGGCCGGTACCTACGAAGCGCCGTACGGTTTCGTCTTCGCACACAGCCGATTGAGGCACGCGGGGCGGAGAGCTGCACCCCGTTCCTGGAGTCGACTCCACTCCCCTCGGGACAGTCCGGAGCCTCCATCGGGCCCGGAGCACTTCATGAGCCGGTGGGTGGGCAGATTGAAAAGCTCTCCAGGCTGAAGCCCGGATGTTCCCGCTTACCTTGCGGCAGTGTGCTTGACGCGCTTCGCGCGCCCGACGACTGCCCTCCCGGCAGCCGGGATGGACACAAGGTCCAGCTCTCGAAGCTGGTCAGTTCCGTCAAGGGCGTCAGCTCCCGGCGGCTCCGCCAGGAATACGCCAGCCCCAGAAACGGCTCAACTGCCTCAGCTCTGGCAAGTTCGAGGAGAAGCCCTTCGCCGGGCGGGCAACGACCGAACGAACGGCAACCCGCCCCCCCCTGACCAGCATCTCCCGCACGCCGAGGGAACCTCACAGGGGATTCGGCACAGCAGAGTGCGCGGCCGACCGGCTGACGTCGACAGCCTCCTCAGTTCGCCCCTTCCGCGGACGTGACCGCGCCACGGAAGCCGCGCCTCCATTCCGGCCAGGAAATGTCACGAAAGGACACTTCGCTACAAGGCGCCCGCACTCACTGAAGTGGATGCTGAAATGTGCCATGGAACCAGGCAGGCGCCGGACGCACCCCAGCATGATCCCTGTGGCTGAGGAGCCGTTTCGCGCGTTGCTGGAGGCGGCCCCCGACGCAATGGTCATCGTGGACGACACCGGCATCATCCGCCTGGTCAATGCCCAGACCGAAGCCCTGTTCGGGCATCCCCGCAACGAACTGCTCGGCCGTCCCATCGAGATGCTGGTCCCGCAGCGCTTCCGCGCTCAGCACCCCGGTCACCGTCTGGACTACTCCGCCAACCAGCAGGTCCGCCCCATGGGCGCCAACCTGGACCTGTACGGGCTGCGCCGGGACGGAGTCGAGTTCCCGGTCGAGATCAGTATCAGCCCGCTGCAGACCCCCGACGGACTGCTGATCTCCGCCGCCGTACGTGACGTCAGCGAACGCAAGGCCGCCGAGGCCCGCTTCCGCGCCCTGCTGGAAGCCGCCCCGGACGCCATCGTCATCGTGGACGACACCGGCACCATCCAGCTGGTCAACGCACAGACCGAAGCCCTCTTCGGCTACCGGCGCGAAGAACTCCTGGGACAGCCCGTGGAAATCCTGGTCCCCCAACGTTTCCACCATCACCACCCCGCCCACCGCCACGGCTACGTCGACAACCGTCGTGTGCGTCCCATGGGCGCCGGGTTGGAGCTGTACGGGCTGCGCCGGAACGGGGCCGAGTTCCCGGTCGAGATCAGCCTCAGCCCGCTGGAGACCCCGGAGGGCACGCTGGTCTCCGCCGCCATCCGCGACGTCAGCGAACGCAAGAAGGCCGAGACCCAGCTCGCCGAACTCTACGAACAGCAGCGCCATGTAGCCCTGACCCTGCAGCGCAGCCTGATGGGCTCACCTGCCCCGCTGCCCGGCATGGACACCTCCAGCCGCTACTTCCCCGCACGCCAGGGACCCGGCGTGGGTGGGGACTGGTTCGACCTGATTGCCCTGGGCGGCGGCCGCATGGGCGTTCTGATCGGCGATGTCATGGGCCGCGGCCTGGAGGCCGCCGCCGTCATGGGCCAGCTGCGCTCGGCCTCTCATGCCCTGGCCAAGACGGGCATGCCGCCCTGGCAGCTGATGCGGGCCCTGGACGCGGTCGTCAGCGAATTGCCCGACCAGCTCGTCACCTGCTGCTACCTGGTCCTGGACCCCGACGAGAGCGCCCTGACGGTGTGCTCGGCCGGTCATCTGCCGGTGCTGGTGGTCGATACCACCGGACAGGTCCGCAGGCTCCCGGTTGATGTCAGCGTGCCGCTGGGCGTCGGCGATGTGCCCCACCAGGAGACCCGGCTCACGGTGCCGCCGGCCTCGGTGCTGGCCCTCTACACCGACGGTCTGGTGGAAACCCCCACCAGTGACATCGAGTTGCAGATCGACGCCCTTGCCATCGCCCTGGAAAAGGCCGTCGCCGACACCGACTGCCTCGAGCGGGCCGCCAACTCCGTTCTCACCGCCTTGCTGCCCGACCCCCAGGACTACAGCGACGACGTGACGCTGCTCCTGGCCCGCATCCCGCCCGCCCCCGTGACCGCCGTGTCCGCGCTCCTTCCCGCACAGCCCATCAGCGTGCGGGAAGGGCGCCAATTCCTGCGTCACACGCTGCGGGACTGGCACTGCGAGGCTCTCACCGACACGGCTTGCCTGCTGGCCTCCGAGCTGCTGTCCAACTCGGTGCGCCACGCCTGCGACCCTCTGCGGCTGCGCCTGCGCCGGACCCGGGACGAGCTCCACATCGAAGTCTGCGACGGCAGCCCGGTCCTGCCCCGTGCCAGGACCGCAGGCCCCGACGAGGAGTCGGGCCGCGGACTGGCCCTGCTCGACCAACTGGCCTCCACCTGGGGCACCCTGCTCGCCGAGGAAGGCAAAACCGTGTGGTTCTCTCTCCCCCTGCCCGGCTCTCATGACCGCCAGGGCGAGAACACGTCAGGAGACGCGAGCGACCATCCGGAGTAATCGCTCCTGACCCAGGCAGTTCCCCCTGTCCCCGCGGAGCTGATCTGTCGCACGCCGAATCCGGCGAAGTGAGCGGACGTCGCCAACAGCCCTTCTGGCGACTCGACAGCCTTGGGATCGGTCACGTTCTCACTGGTCGACACCTTCCTGCGCTACCACCACGAGCAGGGCCTCTCCAAGCGTCTGCTGACCAGCCGCGACATCTTCGTCCCCGAGTTCCTCGACACCTAGAGGTTGTCCCGTATGGGGCGTGAGCTATCCGGTGAGGGCCAGGTTGTGGAGCCGGGCGATGCCGAGCATGGCCTGGTGAACGCCGTTGCCCTTGAGGCGGCAGTCCCGAAGGATCTTCCAGTTCTTCAGCCGGGATAGGGCGTGTTCGACTCGTGCCCGTGCCCGGCGGTGGACGGCGTTCTCTGCTTCCTGTTGCGGGCTGAGGTGTCTTTGGCCTCGTCGCCTGCGGTGCGGGATGAGAAGGCCAGTGCCCTGGTAGCCACCGTCGGCGATGGTCGGGGCACCGCGGCAGACCCGGTCCACACCGGATTCGGTGAACGCCCGGCAGTCGTTGCGACTGCCGGGCAGCGGCAAGCCGATCGCCACCACCAGGCGGCTGTTGGCGTCGATGACGACCTGCAGATTCGTCGAGTACCGATAGTTCTTGCTGGACGCGGCGACGCTGCGGTCCCGGGTAGGCACCAGGGTGCCGTCGACGATGTAGACAGTGTCCCTGCGCGGACGTCGGGCCGGCGCGATGGCCAACAGCGGTGCCAGGTGATCGAGGATACGGTCGGCCGCGGACTTCGAGACCCCGAACAACGGTGCCACCTGCCGCAACGTCAGGTTCGTGCGCCAGTACGTCGCCACCAGCAACACCCGGTCCTCCAGCGGCAACCGCCAGGGACGGCCCCGCTGAACGTCACCCCCGCGACGCCGCACCAACGCCACCAGCCTGGCGAACTGCACCTCGCTCAACCCGGAGAACGGCTCGATCCACTTCGGATCATCAGCTGAAATCACCCCACCCATGCCCAGCCAACGCACCAACCACCCCACCGGTTACGGGACAACCTCTAGTCGGGCCGATCAGGGTCAAGAGCACCCGCCAGCCCGCAGGGCAAGGTGAGCCGCCGCTGGCCGACACCGCCCTCCCTCGCGCCCCACGTCACCGCTGAGTTCTCCCCAGACGGCTGCCGCCAGTGCCGTGTGAAGACCGCCTGCGCACGCTGACGTCCGCAAAGCCGCCTTCCTGCCGCGGGTCAGGCCAGCGGTTGTGGCCTGACCCGCGGGGCAGCGGACGGCCGCAGTCACCGACGTGCCCGGGCCGGAAAACTCTCGGCGTCAGCTCCGGCGAGCTGGAGTGACCTGGGCATTCGCAGGGCTTGCAGGGTCAGCCAAGGAGGTTGTCAGCGTCGCTTGCCAAGGGCCGGTCAGGCGCCGTTCTCCCGGACAGGGGTGACAATCTCGTCGACAAGCCAGCGGGCGGCCTTGTCTGGATAGGGGCGGGGCAGCGCGAGTACGACGTGCTGGATGCCGGCGGCGGCGAGTGCGCGGACGTGGGCGCGGGTGGTGGCGGGGTCGGTGTAGTCGACGATGATCTGCGCGGAGCGGGTGATCTCGGCGGGATCGCGGCCGATCGCCGCGCAGTGCGCGTTCAGGACACGGGCGCGCTCGGCGATCCAGTCGGTGCCGTTGTGAGGCGGGCCGGGGACGTTCCAGATGGTGGCGTGCTCGGCGATGATGCGCAGGGTGCGGTCGCCCCATCCGCCGAGCAGCAGCGGCGGGCCGCCAGGCTGGACCGGGCCGGGGCCGTTGCGGGTGCCACGCAGGGTGGTGAAGGGGCCTTCGTGATCGAAGACCTCCTCGGCCCACATGCGGCGCAGAATGGTGATCGTCTCGGTGAGGCGGGCCAGACCCTCGCCGGGACTCGGGAGCGGGAGCCCGTAGGCGGCGTACTCGGCGACGGCCGGGTTGGGGCCGTCGGGCTGTCGGGTTCCGCCGACGCCCAGGCCCATGATCAGGCGCCCTTTGGAAATCACGTCCACAGTGGTGGCGATCTTTCCGAGGTGGGCGGGGGCGCGCAGCATGTTGCTGGTGACGAGCAGGCCGAGACGGAGTCGGGTGGTGCGAGCGGCCAGTGCGGCCAGCAGCGTCCAACCCTCCAGAACGGCGCCGCCGGGCGGCCCGGCCAGCGGCATCAGGTGGTCCCACAGCCAGGCGTCGTCGAGTTCAGGCAGTTCGTCGGCCTCCTCCCAGACGCGGAGGATGTCGTCGTAGGCCAGGTGCATGGGCGTCGTCTTGACGCCGAAGCGGAGCGCGCGGTGCGGTGCGTCAATGGACATAACCATCACCGTACGTGATCATCAGCACTACTGACTATCAGGTGATGGTTAAGATTTTGGGATGGCGGAGAATGACGACGACGGGGCCGCGGTCGAGGACCTGCTCGGTACGCGGCTGGGTTACCTGCTCAAGCACGCGCAGCTGCAGCTGGCCAAGCTCGCCGGGCCCGCACTGGCCCCGTTCGGGCTGGACGCGCGGGAGTTGGCGGTACTCGCGGTGCTGGCGGCAGGCCGCCCGCTGTCGCAACTGGAGGCCGCGCGGCGGCTGGGCGTGGACCGCACGACGATGGTCGCGCTCGTCGACGCACTGGAGGGCAAAGGGTTGGTGGAGCGGCGCCGCAATGAGGAGGACCGCCGCCGTAACGTCGTTGAGTTGACGGAGCGGGGCAGACGGGCGCGAGCCGATGCGGAGGACGCCCGCGAGGCGGCGGAACGCCAGTTCCTCGCCCCGCTCGGCGAGAAGGACGCGGCGCGCCTGGTGAAGGCGCTGCAGGTGCTGATCAGAACTCCGAACGGGTCCTGAAAGGCCCCATTCAACCGGAATGCCTCGGCAGAGGTCTCGCAGCTCTCCGAGGGCCACGGCGAGGTCGCGCAGTCTGGCGAGCAGTGGCGCGTGGGCAGTGTCTTAGAGGAATGTCCGGGAGATTCGTGCGCGGGTGGCGACGCCGGCGACGGTCACCGCTCCGCCGTCTGTCGGCGTACACGTGAACGTGCATGGCTACGGATGAACGTGCAGGGTCCCTGATGTGCTGAGGTTCGGGGTTCGGCACTCTGCTGCCTGTTGGTCGAGGTCGCAGAGACGGGGTGGCCGTGGTCCGTGGAGCCTCGTCAGTCGCGGTCCACGAAGGCGTCACAGTGAGTAATTGTCAAGACCTGTAGATCGACAGTTGCCCTGGAGGGCTTCAGCCCGCGACCGAAAACGAGGTGCGAGCGGCCTCTGGCGCTGACAAGCTGCGCCGGTGAATCGTGAACAGATCTCCGGGATCGCCCATGCTGATCACCCCATAAAGTCTCCGCTCGACGACGATTCGGTGCGCCGGCTTCTGGAACGCGGCGTCCCGCGTGGCGACGAGAGTGTGCTCGACCTTGGTTGCGGCGGCGGGGAATGGCTCCTGCGCGCCCTGGCCACGCGCCCGCAGCTGCACGCCGAGGGCGTCGACATCTCCGAGGACGCCTTGGCGCAGGCCAGCCAGGCAGCGAGCCACCTCGGGGTCCAGGAGCGCCTCGTCCTCCACCACCAGGAGGCCGCGGATTTCGTCTCCTCGCAGTCGTTCGACCTTGTGCTCAGCGTCGGGGCCACGCATGCCTTCGGCGGTCTGCTCCCCACCCTCGCAGCGGCGCGCAAGTACCTGGCTCCCGGCGGCCGCGTCCTGATCGGTGAGGGGTTCTGGGACCGCGAGCCCTCCCAGGAGGCCGTCGAGATGCTCGGAGACTTCACCGACCTGGCGACCACCGTGGACCGCGTCGTCGCCGACGGCTGGATTCCCGTGGACGGGCACGTCAGCACGCGCCGCGAACTGGACGACTACGAATGGGCATGCTGGGGGTCACTGGCCTCATGGGCCCTGGACCACCCTGGCGATCCGGACAGCGCGCAAGTGCTCGCGACGGCCAACACCCGGCGCTCCGAATGGCTGCGCGTCTACCGGGAGACTTGGGGGTTCGTCTCCCTGGTCTTGCGTCAGACCTCCGGCTGACGGACCTCGGCGCAGCCCAACCCCTGCCCTCGCAGATCGCAACACTCCTCGGCCGGTGTCTCGTGGGTTCGTCTCGTCCTCAGGCAGCGAGGGACACGGGGCGTTCGACGAGTTGGCCGCGTTCGACGCGGGCTCCAGCACGGACGAGGGCAACGAGGTGGGGTGCGTTCACGGCTCGCCAGCGGGCCTGGGCCGACTCGATCAGCTTGAAGACCATGGCCAGTCCGGCCGCGCGGCTGCCTGCGCCTTTGGTGACCTCGGTCCGCAGGCGGACGTGGCGAAGGTCGATTCGATCGGGCTCGTGGCCCGCGGGTGGATCCCGTGCTCGGCGGGGAAGTCGAAGAACGCCGGGAGCTACGCCGCAATGATCCGCGGCTCGGCCCTCGGGCGCATTCGGGCCTCGGTCAGCCGGGCGGGAGGCGCAATGTGGCCATAGCGCCTCCGTCGGGCGCATTGGCGAACTCCAGGCGTGCCCGGATGACTTGTGCCTGGCCCAGCGCGATCGTCAGCCCGAGGCCGTGGCCCTGGCCGCGCTCGACCGCTCCGGTTCGGAAGCGTTGCGGCCCGTGGGCGAGCAGCTCCGACGGGAAACCCGGGCCGTGGTCGCGTACGACGACGGTGGCGCCGTCCACCGCCACGGTGACCGGTGGCCGCCCGTGCCGGTGGGCGTTGCCGACCAGGTTCGCGAGGATCCGGTCCAGCCGCCGTGGATCGGTACGTACCGTCCCAGCACCCGCCGCCGACACCCGCACCGTCAGCCCGGTGCGCCGTACCGAATCCTCCACCAGCTCTCCGAGCGGAACGGTCACCGGCTCAGACTGTTCCGCGCCCGCGTCCAGCTTCGACACCTCCAACAGATCCTCAACCAGCGTGCGCAGCACCCTGACCCGGTCCCGCACCAGATCGGTCGCCTCGCTCGCGGGCAGCAGTTCCGCCGAGGTGACCAGTCCCATCAGCGGGGTCCGCAGTTCGTGCGCGACATCGGCGGTGAACCGCTGCTCGCTGCGCAGCCGACGCTCCAGGCTGCCCGCCATGTGGTCGACGGCCACCGCGATGTCCGCGATCTCGTCCCTGCTCCGCCCCGGGCCGCCGGTCCGCGCGTCCAGTTCACCTTCGGTGATGCGGCGCGCTGTGGCGGCGACCCGGCGCAGCCTGCGGACCAGGAGCTCGGTAACCAGTGCTGACAGCGGAAGAACTATGGCCAGCGCCGCGATCGCCGCGTACGTCATGTGCCGGTCGAGTGCCTTACGGCTGAGCCAGTCGAGGTCCATGTGGACCCGGACGCCCGTCCACCGGCCCTCGGACTCCTGGGCGGCCCACATCCAGGGAACATGCGCCACACGTGTGTCGTACCAGGTCTGGGGGCTGCCGTCGGCCTTGCGTACCTGCTCGCGGAGGGTACGGGGCAGTTCGTGGGGGCTTGTGATGATGGCGTCGGCCGCGCCGGGCTTTCGCTGCGACGCGTCGGCGAGCTCGCTGAAGGCCCTGGCCTGGCCCTCCGCGATCGAGCGCTCGTACGTCGCCGTGTGCACGAGGACCCCGATGACCAGGGCCACCACGCAACAGGTGATGCCCACCAGAGCAGTGATCTTCCAGCGCAGCGAGGCGAAAGGGCGTGTCATGTCAACGCACGAGCTTGTAGCCGAAGCCGCGGACCGTTTCGATCCGATCGGCGCCGATCTTCTTTCGCAGCCGCTGCACGCACAGGTCCACGACCCTGCTGTCCCCGTCCCAGCCGTAGTCCCACACCTTGCGCAGCAGCCTCTGCCGCTCCAGCACCGTCCCCGGATGCGCGGCGAACTCCAGCAACAACCGCAGCTCGGTCGGCGTCAGGACCACCGGCTCACCGGCCACTCGCGCCTCCAGCCCGTCCGTGTCGAGCGTCAGGTCTCCGAAGGTCAGCACCGACCGGCCGTCGACGGTCGGCTCGGCGCGTGTGAAGGTGGCCCTGCGCAGCAGCGCGCGTATCCGTGCCACCAGAACCGGGGACTCGACGGGCTTGACGACGTAGTCGTCCGCGCCTGCCTCCAGTCCCCCGACCACGTCGAGCGAGTCGCCGCGCGCGGACATCATCAGGATCGGCATCAAGCTGGTCTCCCGCACCCGCCGGCACAGTCCGATGCCGTCGAGGCCCGGCAGCATCACGTCCAGGAGCAGCAGGTCGTGTCCGCCCGCGCGGAACAGCTCCAGCCCTGCCAGCCCGTCCTCCGCGGACGCCACCGTGTAGCCGTAGCGCTCCAGCATGAGCCCCACGGCCCGGCGGATCACGGCGTCGTCCTCGACGAGGAGCACGTTCACGGACTCGGACACCTGCCTCACCTGCTTACCTGTCACACGCGCACGACTCAACAACCCAGGCACCACACGAGTAAGAAGGAAGAAAGCCCTCAGAGGTTGACCGAAGCGGCGACCGGGCGGTGATCGCTCCCGGTACGCGGCAGCGTCCATGCCGCCACGGGATCGACCCCTTGTGTGAACACGTGGTCGATCCGCACCACCGGCAGGGCGGCCGGCCAGGTGAATCCGAAGCCCGCGCCCGCCACCTGCTGCGCCGACCGCATCACCGAGGTCACCGGGGTCAATCCGCGGTCGTCCGCGGAGCCGTTGAAATCGCCCATGAGGATCCGCCGCCGCTCCGGAGCACGGTGGACCGCGTCAGCGAGCCGCACCACAGCGTGATCACGCCAGTTTGTTGTGAACCCTTCGGCCGGCCGCACCCGCACCGACGGCAAATGGGCCACGAAGACCGCGACAGGTCCCTTCGGTGTCTCGACCGTCGCATGCAACGCCCGCGTCCACGCCATGATCGGCACCGGCCGCACGTCCCGCAACGGCCGTTTGCTCCACAGCCCGACGGTGCCCACCACATGGTGGTACGGATATGCGTCGGCCAGCATTCGCTCGTAGGCGGGGGCGTTCGCGTCGGTCAGCTCCTCGAGCCCGATGACATCGGCGCCGGAGGCGGTCAGCAGACGGGAGGCCGGGCCGGGGCCGGCGTCACCCACGTTGTGGCTGACCACGGTCAGGTCGCCGCCCGTGCCGCGTTTGTCGACGAGTGTTCCGCCGAAGAGGGACACCCACGTCACGGCCGGCAGCAACACGGCGACCAGCGCCGTCGCAGATCGCCGGACCAGGGCAGTCACCAGCAGAGGGAGCACGGCTGCGCCCACCCAGGGCAGGAAGCTCTCGACGAGGCCGGCGGGCCGGCCGGGACCGTTGGGTATCCGGCGGTGGAGCAGGAGCATGGTGGTGCACAGCAGCGCGAGCGCCGCCGTCACCCGCCCGCGCCGCCATGACCACGGCGCTGTAAGCCCTTTGGCGCTGGAACTGGCCCTGGCCCTTGGCTCACCGGCGATCGGTACCGGCGTCCGCGCGCCCCGTGTCCCGAGGCTGCCCAGCCCTTCGACGTCCACGCTCGGCTGACCGTCGTCCGGCCCTGCCGGCTCTGCCGCAAAGGTGGAACCGGCCGGGTCCGCCGCCGCGTTGCAGCCGTTGCTGGATCCGAGTCGCTCGGCGCCCATGGTGACGGGCGTGACGGCCGGCAGCGAGGTGAGCGCGATCCATGGCGGCGCATGGCGCAGCCGTCGGCCGGCCTGGGTGTGCAGCGGCATGAGACAACCTCCGAACGGTGTGGAAAGGGGGATGCCGCCCACAGTCGGGCGCCCGTGTATCGGGGGCACGGTGACCGTGTATCAGCCGTAGCTGAGGTGTGTATCGGTTGCGCGTGCCTGCATCCGGCCGCGACCGTTCCACGGCGCGCGTCCCAGGGCTGACACACAACTGAGCGGCTGCCGCGACGCGCCTGATACGCAGGTGAGACCAGCCGGAAGACTGCTGGGCCCAGGATCGAGGCCGGAGGGGACGGCCGGGTGCTGTTCCTCCGTACAGGTCCGCCGGAGCTGGTGCCCGGCGGCGGACGAGAGAGGAGTCGCTCATGCGCAAGGGAACAAGCCGAAGGGCGGGAGCCGTCATGACGACGGGGGTCGCGGTGACCGCGACCCTGTTGGCCGCCTTACCGGCGCAGGCCATCGTGGGCGGCACCGAGTCAACCCGCGCTTACTCCTTCATGGGTTCGTTCCAGCCGTCCTATCCTGCGCCGCCGCGCCCGGACGGACACGGCTGTGGGGTGGAGGTCCTGGCGCCGCAATGGGTTCTGACGGCCAGTCACTGCGCCGGCCGGAATCCTACTGATGCGAAGGTGGGTGTCCCGCGTGGCTGGAAGGTCCGGGTCGGGTCACTGGACACCACGTCCGGAGGCGAGGTCGCCGAGGTCGACCACTACTACCGGTTGGCGACCACTCGCGATGACGGGGGGTTCTGGGGCCGGGACATGGCGTTGATGCACCTGCGGACCCCGGTTCGCGCCAAGCCGGTGCGGATCGCTTCGACCACACCGCCGGACAACACGCCCGTCCGCATCATGGGCTGGGGCATGACCTGCGACGACACTGACAACGCGGCGTGTTTCCCTACGCGGCTGCGGGAGGCCGACACCGTGGTTCAGCCGATCTCGACGTGTCCGTCAGCCGTGCCCGGCGGAGAGTTGTGTGTCGGTAGCGACGACGGCAGCGTCGCCGCGTCGAACATGGATTCCGGTGGGCCCGCGCTGGTCCGCGAGGGCGATCAGTGGGCCGTGGCCGGTGTGGTCAGTGGCCCCGACGAAAGCGGCAAGACGCTGTACACCGATGTCACCCGGCACGCCGACTGGCTCAACGGCGTCATCACGGGCACCGACGTGCCCCCCGATGATCCGATCCCGGACGTGGAAGGCTCGGTGGATCTGAGCGGCTGTGCGGGCTCAGTGGTCCGCACCCCCATCTCCCGGCCGCAGGACCCGGCTCTGTTGCTGACCAACGGTCACTGCGTGCAAGGACAGCGGCCCGGGCCCGGAACCGCGATGGTGAACCAGCCGGCCGACCGCGAGGTACCCATCGCCGACCGGCAGGGCTACCCGCAGACCACCGCACGTGCGAAACGGCTCGTGTACGCGACGATGACCGGCACCGACATCGCGCTCTACCGCCTGGACAAGACCTACGCGCAGTTGAGGAGCGAGGGCGCGAAAATCTTCCACCTCACCACCACCCCCGTGCGCGCGGGCGACCCGCTGACCATGGCCTACACCAGCCACCGCTTCAACTGCACCGCCGAGACGGTGGTCACGCACCTGCGGGAGGGCGGCTACCAGCAGGACGACTCGATCCGCTACGCCGCCGGCGAAGACTGCGCCCCCTGGCACGGCACATCCGGTTCGGCGCTGCTGGCCCCCGACGGCTCCACGGTCGTGGGGATCCACAACACCCACAACGAGGCCGGCGAGCAGTGCACCGACAACAACCCCTGCGAGGTGGGTCCGGACGGAGCCGTGACCTCCGTGCAGGGCCGTGGTTACGGCCAGCAGGTCGACATGATCACGGACTGCCTGGCCAGGGGATCGAAACTCGACCTCTCCCGTCAGAGCTGCACCCTCACCGGTGCCACGCGCCGCCCTGCCGACCACGACAGCCACCCCGGCGACCACAACCGATAGCGCCTCCGGCTGTGGCCACGGCAGGCATGATGGTGGGGTTTGCTTTCCGGTGCCGCGCATCGCAAGGCGCCGGAGCGCCCCGATGGGGCGCCCCCGCTCGAGTGAAGTCGAGCGTGAGGGAGGAGCTACTGGGCGTGTCTGTTTCGTTGGCTCATCAGTTGATCGGGGGCACCTGTCCGATGAGTGATCACTGAGGCGATGTGGAACCGGACCGAGCCGCTGATGTCGGCCGACCCGCTCCGCGGACGCCGGGGACCGACCACCGCCGCACGCTCGAGGCCATCGTGTGGAAACACTGTCCCGGGGCGTCCGGCCGGGCGGCGGTGCTTCGACGGCCGCGGCGCACGGCACGTGGGCCGGGACACGGTCCAGCGCCGCCGCCCCGAGCCGGTCGAACCCGATGACGATCACGCCGCCGACCGAGGCGGCCTCGGCGATGGTGCGGTCCAGGTCGTCCCCGGGAGTGACGACTCTTACGCCGACCGAGTAGCCCGCCACGCGGGCGGCCTCCTCCAGGCCCTGCAGGGTCGCTGCGTAGCCGTAGAGGACGGTGTTGGACGTCAGGACCGTGACCGACTTGGTCACCCCGCCGGCCAAGGCGAACGCGGTGGCGTTACGCCGGAAACCGAGGGATTCGACGGCTTCCTCGACCCGGCGGCGGGTCTCCTCCTTCACGTTCGGGTGGTCGTTGATGACCCTCGAAACGGTCTGGTAGGAGACGCCGGCCGCCTGGCCGACGTCGCGGATGCTGGCGGGCTTGCGCTGAGGTCCCGAGGGTTCGGCGTGGGCACCGGAGCTTGTGTGACCGGTCACAGACATGCGAGGATTGTGAGCGGTCACAACCCGGCCGTCAAGAGCCGGAACCCACGGCGCTACCTCTCCGGCAGGAAAACGCCGTCAGCGGTCTCGGCGCCGGGAACCCCGTCAAACCGTGTCCTCCCTGCGAAATCGCCAGTATCGGACCGCTGAGACGATCACCATCCCCGAAGGGAAATCGCGTTGACATCAGCACCGGAAACCACCCACGGGGCCTTGCTGTGGAGCCATGCCACCCTCGGGCTGCGTGCCGTCAAGGACCCCTCCGGATCGGTCCGACTCACCACCGCGGGGCAGGTATGGGACTCCCTCCTCCCCCTGGTCGAGGTCAATCTCACGGGACACGGCCGCACCTGGTCGGGAGAACGTTCCATCGACACGACCGTCGGCAGCCGCCTGGTGCTGCGCGACCACGAGACGGTCGCGGACGGGGAGTGGCGGCACACGACCATAGGGCTGACCGATCCGCAGACCCGCCTCACCGCGCACGTCACCCTGAGCACCGTCCCCGGGGCAGGTTTCGTGCGCTCGCGGGTACGTCTGGTCAACGAGGGCGACGAGCCCCTGCAGGTGGAGGGCGTGTCCTGCCTCACCCTGGGCGGCATCACCGACCAGGAGAGCGGTCTCGACGGGCTGACCCTGCACTGGGCGGACAACGACTGGCTCGCCGAATGCCGCTGGCGGCAGGCCGCGTTCCGGGACCAGGTGGTCCCGCTGAACCGGGCCGCCCACGGTCACGAGGGCCGCGGCTGCTTCGAGCGGTACTCACAGGGCTCCTGGTCCACGGGACGGCAGCTCCCGGTCGCCGGCCTCACCGCCGGTGACGGAGGGGCCTGGTTCTGGCAGATCGAGTCCAGCGCGGGCTGGCGCTACGAGGCCGGGGAACGGGAGAACGCCGCCTACCTCGCCCTCTTCGGACCCGATGACGCGCACCACCAGTGGCGGCAGACGCTCGCCCCGGGTCAGGAGTTCACGACGGTGCCCGCTGTCCTCGTCCACTCCACGAGCGGCGGCCTGGACGCGGCGTTCGGTGAACTCACCGCCTACCGGCGCCGTATCCGCCGCGCCCACCCCGACCACCAGGCGCTGCCGGTGATCTACAACGACTACATGAACACCCTCATGGGTGACCCCACCACCGACAAGCTCCTGCCGCTGATCAAGGCAGCCGGCGCCGCCGGCGCGGAGGTCTTCGTCATCGACGCCGGCTGGTACGACGACGACGCCCAGGGCTGGTGGGATGCCGTGGGCGCCTGGGAACCCGCCGGCCGCCGCTTTCCCGGTGGCATCCACGAGGTCCTCGACGCCATCAGGCAGCACGGCATGACCCCCGGTCTGTGGCTGGAACCCGAAGTCGTCGGTGTCCGCAGCCCCCTGGCCCACAGCCTGCCCCCCGAGGCGTTTTTTCGCCGGGGCGGGGTCCGGCTGACCGAGCACGGCCGCCACCACCTCGATCTGCGTCACCCGGCTGCCCGCGCCCACCTCGATCAGGTCGTCGACCGAATCGTCGGTGAATGGGGAGTGGGCTACCTCAAACTCGACTACAACATCAACGCCGGTCCAGGCACCGAGAACGACGCCGAAAGCGCGGGCGCCGGCCTGCTCGGGCACCACCGTGCCCACCTCGACTGGCTCGCCTCGCTCCTGGACCGGCACCCCGGCCTGGTCCTGGAGAACTGCGGGTCCGGGGGCCTGCGCATGGACTACGCGCAGCTGGCGGTGGCGCAGTTGCAGTCCACCAGCGACCAGCAGGATCCCCTGCGCTATCCGCCCATCGCGGCAGCGGCGGCAACGGCGGCGGCACCCGAGCAGGCCGCCGTGTGGGCGTACCCCCAACCGGAGTTCGGCCTCGACGCGATCGCGTTCACGATGACCACGGCCCTGCTGGGACGCGTGCACCTGTCCGGCTTCCTCGACCGCATGAGCGAGGAGCAGTCCGCCCTCGTCCGCTCCGGTGTGGACGTCTACAAGCACATCCGGCACGACATCGCCGGGGCGCTCCCGTTCTGGCCGCTCGGTCTGCCCGGCTGGGAGGACGACTGGCTGGCACACGGACTGCACACCGCCGACACGATGTACCTTGCGGTGTGGCGGCGGGAACCGACCGCGGGCAGTGCGGACACGGGCGCGAACCTCACGATCTCCGGGAACGCCGAGGCCGACAGCCGTGCTTTGCGGGTCCCGCACCTCGGCAACGGCCGGCTGATCCCCGAAGTGCTCTACCCGGGCGCCGCGGATGCCATGGCGACCTGGGAAGCGTCCGAGGGGCTCCTCACCGTCACTCTGCCCCGCCCGGACACCGCTCTTCTCATCCGCCTCGGCGCCACACCGGCCCCGTAGCCTCCCGAGACCGCCTTTCGCCGCCGGATGCCGGGGCGCGTTCCACCGGACGAGGAACGGTTCGCGCTGCGCCGCGCCCACTCCGCCGGCCGGTGGACGGTGCGGGCGTCGAACGCCCGCATCGCCCCTGACGCCGGCCGTCGCGCGCTCCGGACAGTGACCGCCAGCCGACATCACACAAGCGGCTCGTGAGGCGCTGACTGTCGCGCCGGGCTCGCTCATAACCGCCCAAGGACAGTTCATGAGCCGTCAGAAACGGGCCTGACCCGCCCGGTTCAGAAGGCGTGCGCCATCAGCTCCGCGAACAGCGCGTGTTCGTCGACCTCAAGGCCCCGCGAGCGGAACCAGCCGCAGATGTTGGCGCAGTCCCGCTGGAGGAAGGTCATCCCGTTGAGGTTGCCGACCAGATCGACGATCTGTGGCAGGTCGATGATGACCAGCCGCTCGCCCGCCGCCAGGATGTTGTACGCCGACAGGTCGCCGTGCACGACGCCGCTCTGGACCATCGTCGCCAGCGCATCGGTGAGCTGCTCGAAGTACGCCACCAGCAGCTCGCGTGAGGGGCGAGTCTGGGCGAGCCGGGGCGCGGTCGCGACGGCGCCGTCCTCGTCGACGACGGTGATCCACTCCATCAGGATCTCGGTGCCGTCGATCTGGACCGGGTAGGGAACCGGCAGCCCGAGATTCCACAGCCGCACCAGCGCACCCCACTCGGACACCGCCCACTCACCGGCCGCGACCTGCCGGCCGAAGGTGCTCTTCCGCTTGATAGCCCGCTCGTCACGTGAGCGCTTCATCGAACGGCCCTCGGTATAGGAGGCGGCGCGGTGGAAGGACCGGTGCTCGGGAGAGCGGTAACGCTTGGCCGCCATGACCACGCCACCGGAGGGGTCGAGCGGGTCGGCGCGTTCGACGAGGTGGACGTCGGCCTCCTTGCCGGTTTTCAGGACGCCGAGCTCGGTGTCGATCGCTCCCTGCGAGGTCACCACCCAGTCCGGGAGCGGCTCGGGGCCTCGGCAGAGGGGTTCGACACTGAGCCAGGTCGACCAGCGCTGGCCGTCGGCGAGGTCGTCGTAGGCACGGAAGTCGAAGACGAACCGGTCGTCGATGTCGCCCAGGTCGTCCGAGGGCGGGACGTAGCGGTTGGCGTCGGTGCTGAAGGCGTCAGGAAATTCCGGGTGCTGAGGGTGCTGCGAGAGATCGTCGTGAGACATCGCTGGAGGTGCTCCATGAGGCGAGAGAGAGGCGGTCTGCGGGCAGGCCGAGGACAGTCGTGGTCACGGTCGAGCCTCCTCTCGTGGAGCACCGGGCAGCTCCCGGTGGCTCGCCCATGGTGAGGGTCGGACACGGGGCGCGGCAACCGAATAAAGCCGGCCCGCGTCGGGCTGCCCCAGCGGTGCAGTCGGTTTCCGCCGTGATCCTCAGGACCGGGCTCGACCTGTTGCTCTTGGACGTCCCGCTGCATGCCCTCGTGGTCGGCACCCGGACGGGCAAGAAGTGGTGTCCTTCCGACCCGACGGCGACGACCGTGACGCGGCGGCGTCCTGATCCTCCCGGCCGGGCACCCTCCGGCCGACCGCTGCGCTGCCCCCGCCGTCTCTCGGGTCCGTGCCGACGGGGTGTTCGGATGCGCCTCAGGTCTCCGGGCCCGGTGGGCACGCGGCGTGGTCGGGGTGGCCGGGGGTGCGGCAGTCCTCCTTCACCTCCGCCTCGTACGCGCGTTCGCGGCCCTGTGCGAGCTCCGCCGCCGCGGGATGACGTTGCCGCCAGGATCTCCACGCGGACCTTCTCGGCCCATTCGGTGTAACTGGCTTCGCGCAGCAGCCGGGCGGCACGGTCCCGCTCCGGGTCGGCGCCTCCGGTCAGCTGGTGGAACGCGTACAGACTGCCTCTGGCCCGCTCGGTCGTCTCCGGGCATTGGACGGCGCGCCGAGAGCTTGGACGGCCTTGTCGTCGGCCCAGGGCGGCCACCGGTGGTTGCGGTCGGGTCCGTCCGGACGTTTGGGGCTGTCGGGGGCTTCCTGGAGGTGGTTCCCGGGTGCTCCTTGGCGTCAGCGGCTGGTTCCGGTGCGGTCGCGGCGAGTCAGCAGCCGTTGGGCGCGGGCCAGACCGGGTGGCCGGTGGCGGTGCAGTACGGCCCGGGCGGCGTTGGCGCCCGGTGCGCCGTGGACGCCGCCGCCCGGGTGGGCCCCGGCGGAGGCCAGGAAGAGGCCGGGGACGGCGGTCTCGGGGCGCCCGGTGCCGGGGGCCGGGCGGAAGACGAGCTGCTGATGGATCGCGGACGTGCCTCCGTTGATGGCTCCGCCGCGCAGATTGGCGTCGAGGGACTCGAGGGTCGGGGGTGCCAGGATGCGGCGGGCGCGGACCAGGGAGCGGAAGCCGGGGGCAAAGCGTTCCACCTGGCGTTCGACCCGGTCGGCCATGAGTTCCTGGTCCTTGCTGTCCCAGCGACCGGTGATGCCCTCGTCGCCGGCGTCGGCGCCGATCTCGTGGGGGATGTGCGTGTAGGCCCAGGCCGATTCGGTGCCCTGCGGGGAGCGGGTGGCGTCAGCGGTGGTCATCTGGCCGAACAGCAGGAAGGGCCGTTCCGGTACCTCCCGCAGGGCGATCTGCGCGGCGAAACGAGTGAGCTCGTCCAGGCCGTCGGCGAGGTGCACGGTGCCCGCCCGGGACGCCTGCTCGGCCTGCCAGGGCACCGGGCCGTCCAGCGCCCAGTCGACCTTGAAGGTGGCGAGGTCCCACTGGAACCGGCGCAGGTCCTCCTGAAGCTGCGCGGGCAGGTGCTCGGGGTCGAGGAGATCGCCGTACAGGGCGGGCACGGACACGTCCGCCAGCACCGCCCGGCGCGCCACCACCGCGTCACCGGCCGCCGTCCGCACGCCGACGGCCCGCCCGCCGCGGACGACGATCCGCTCGACGCGCTGCCCGCAGCGGATCCGCCCGCCGTGAGCCTGCAGGCGTCGGGTCAGGGCCCCGGTCAGGGCCCCGGAGCCGCCGACGGGGACCGGGAAGCCGTACGTCTGTCCCAGCATGCCCATCAGCCAGCCGAAGCCGCCGCTGCCCGCCGACTCGGGGGCGAGATCGGCGTGCAGGGCGTTGCCGGCCAGCAGCAGCCGGCCGCCCTGGCCGCGGAACTCCTCTTCACCCATACGGCGTACCGGCAGCACCAAGGTGCGTGCCATGCGCAGTCCGCCCGCGGCCCGCAGCCGCCGGGCCAGCCGTGCCGTCGCGCGCACGGGCGGGAAGGGGGTGAACAGGGCGTCCAGGATGTCGGGGCGCAGGGACTCCCAGACATCGTGCAGGTGCCGCCAGGCGGCCCCGTCGCCCGGTGCGAAGGCGTCCAGGGACGCGGCGGTGGTGTCGATGTCACGGTCCAGGAGGGCGCAGCTGCCGTCGGTGAGCGGGTGGGCGAGCACGCTGGGTGCGTGGCTCCAGCGCAGCCCGTACCGGTCCAGGCGCAGCGCGGTCAGGACCGGAGAGGCGGCCGCGAGCGGGTAGAAGGCGCTGAAGACGTCGCTGACGTAGGCGGCATCGACGCCGTGGTCGTGGCGGACGGCGCCGCCCGGCTCCGGCTGCTCCTCCAGCACGTCGACGCTCCACCCGGCGTCCGCGAGCACGTTGGCGGCGACCAGGCCGTTGGGGCCCGCCCCGATCACCACGGCGTCAGGCATGCCCGGCTCCCGCCGCGCCCTTCACCGACGCCGGTCGCGGAGCCCCGCGGGCCTCTCGCACCTCGTTCTCGCACAGCCGGGCGAGGCGGGCCAGCATGGTGCGGTGGCGCATCTGGATCAGCGCTTCGAAGCCGACGTTGTGCAGCCGGCCGCCCGCCCCCTGGAGGGGGTGCTCGTCCACGATCACCAGGCAGTGCTCGCCCCACGGCCGCAGTTCTATCGCGATGCGTGCAGTGCCCAACGGTCCGGCGTGGGCCTCCAGCTCCAGGCCCTCGCCTTCCTCGCAGCGGCGTACGACCGTCTCGTTGACCAGCTTGAGCGGGCCGAGCGGGACCTGGAAGCGGATTGCCGCGTCCTTGTGCGGCCACTGCCCGCGAACCGGCTCGGAATGGGAGGTTCCCACCACCCACTCCGCGTAGCGGTGGCCGTCGGCGAGGACGGCCCACACCGCGCTCGGGCTGACTTTGATCAGACGATGGCGAACGGCCACGGATACCTCCAAGGGACTGCCCGGACCGGGTTGCCCGTCGGCCGTGCCCCGAGTGCCCGAGCCTGACGGGTCCAACCGGTGCCCCCCGGAGACCGGGCTCTTGTCCCGCCGACGGCCCGGGCGGGGGCCAACGTGCGGCATCAGCCATTCGGACGCATCCTGAAGTCCGGTCACTTCCTCAGACCAAGGCCCACAGCCAAGGGAGGTCCTGTGATCGTGCTCGCGCTCGCGCTGCCCCTCCTGATGATGGCCGCTCTCTTCGCCCTCGACGCCTTCGAGAACTGGCTCTTTCCCCCCTCGGAGCCTGCCGGGAACGCACCCCCTGCGGACACCACGCAAGACCTCGCACCCTGACGACGGATACAGGGCAGCCACCAGCCGGTGGCTGTGTCGCATCAGGCGACGGCTCGCGGACCCTCGATCGTTCCTCCGTCCCGCAACCGGATCGCAAGACTGCCCTTCGGGGACGCGGCCCGGGCCACCCGCACCGTCCCCGCCTGGCTCCCCGCGGTCCCTTCGGCCGCATCGACATCCGCAGACACCCCGCACGACAACGTCGGCCTTCAAGACCACAACCAGGTCTCGAAGGCCGACGTGACGTTGGGCCCCGGAATCAACCGACCAGCATCCGGGCGAACCGTCCGGGGCCACATCCCGTCACACCTGCGGCGTCACCCCGTGCCGCAGGTGCGGGAAGGCGGGTCAGTGGTGGTGGCCACCGCCATGGTGGCGACCGTCGTGACCGCCGTGGCGGTGGTGGCCCCAGGATGCGTTGTCGATGAAGCGGTCGTGGTCGTTGCGCAGGGTGGCGGTGTCGGAGTGGTTGTCCCACACCTCGTTGTGGCGGTCCATGTAGAGGTCGCTGTCGGTGTCGTGGCCCCTGCCGGTGTGGATGCGGACCGTGGCGCGGCCCTCGAGGCGGTAGTGGTCGAAGGTGTAGGTGTCGCCGTCCTCGTTCTTCAGGGTCCAGCCGTCGAGGTTGACGGTGCGGCGGGAGGTGTTGATGAGCTCCACCCATTCCTTGTTCAGGGAGCGCCGCGAGCGGTCGTCCCGGCCGGGTGAGTCGTACTGGACCGCGCTGATCTCGACCTTCGTCCGGTCGGGCCGGGCGTGGTCGGCCGCCGATGCCGGCAGCGCCACCGCCCCGACGATCGCGGCGGCCGCGAGCGCGGCGGCGGACAGACGACGGGCGGTCACCGTGGAAGAAGACACAAGGCCCCCAGGCTGTACGGGCACCCGCCCTGGTCCCGGCCCCTTGCGGGGCGGCGGAACGGGCTGGTGCGGTGTGCGGGTGGCGGCCGGTCGGCCGCACATCCACACCATGGCCGTGCTGTGCAGGTTGTGAACGCAATACGGACGGTCCGTTACTGGTCATCCACATTGCTGTGACTCTTGGATGCATTGTCCATTTATGCGGCGAACGCACCAAGTTGACGCCACGCCAGATCACCGACCGGTATGCGCCTTGGCCACTCGCCCGCGATCGCCGCAGTTCGCCACCCCAGCCCCTGGCGGGCCGTCACCCGAAAGTGCGTAACAGGCTCTCTGGGCGCCGTGCGTCCTGGAGTGCGGGAGTTCGGGGTTGCGGGGCCAGGACGGGCGGCGCGTGGCGGGCCGGCTGCACCCAGTCCACCGAATGACGAATCGCCGCCTGGACCACCTTCATGGCCGGAACCGACTCCTACCGCGATGCAAGCAGCGAGCCCGGTCGGAAGTGCCCGGTCGACTCGCACCGAGGCAGTCGGCCGCCTCACCAGACCTCATGAGCGGCTGGCCGACGGCCCATCAGGACCGAGCACGACCCGCCACTCATTGAGGGACACCGAGAATCGGCCGGCTTCAGCCGGATCGGCTGTCGGCTGTCGGCCCACCAGGTCTCGAACTCACCGACAGTGCCTTCCGCTGGCCAATCCACACTCCGAACGGGAAACAACGCAGCATCGACGAAGCCTCCGACGGTCAGGCCGATGTCCACGAAGGTCCCGATCACGCCGGGCCGAGGAATGTTTTGGGCAGCAGAGTCCCGTTGCAGAATGCGCCTTCCCAGTCGTGACCTCCGGGACGCGCCACCCCCAGTAGCTGCGCGACCGTCGCGCGAAAGTGCGTAACGGCGCTCGGCCGCTGCCCGTGTCTACGAGCGGCTGGTCACGCGCGGCCGGCTTGCCGCTGTGTTGGTCGGAGAAGACGATGAGCCGCCGATGACGCCATCGGCGTGACATCACGCGGCAACCGCAACCGCAGGTGGCCGTGTCGGGCTCTCCCCTTGCACATCCACCCACTGCTGGAGGAGAACGACGTGACCATCGACCTTGAACACCACACGCCGCAGGCCTTCGTCGACCCCTACGCCGCCGATCCGGCGGAGAGCGCCTGGCCTCCAGCCGCAGCCTGGCAGGACATGGACTACCTGCTGCCGCCGCCCAACCCCTCCGAGCGACTCAGCATCCTCATCGACCCCCGCGACCAGCACCGCCTGGCCCTGCACGCCGTGCTGACCGCCGCCGGTATCCCGCCCCGGCCCGAGGACCGCGACGCCATCGACCAGCTCAGCGCCCTGCCCTCCAGCATCAACACCACCCTGCAGCGCTGGCTGCAGCACACGGCGTCTCAGTGACCGCGCTCATCGACGGCGAGGAAAGGCCGGTTCGATGTGTGCAGTTCCCAGTGATCGACGTGGAGCAAGCCACCGTGCGCGTGGGTCCCCGCTTCCCAAGGGGTGATCGATGGCCTCCAGGACACGGCTCTTCACATCGGACCCTTCAGGACCCGTGTGGGGGCTGAGGGCCAAAGACCCGGTGGAAGGCTGCATGACCTCTCGTGGTCACGACAGTGGCGTCGGGCCCTCCCCCCTGTTACCCCCGCCCGTACGCGGCCTGCACCGCCGCGATCGCCCGCTTGTAGGCGTCGGTCTGCGTGTCGGTCGTCGGCTGCGCACCAGGTCCGGCCTCAGCCGAACGGCGGGCGCCTCGTGCGCGGTGAGCGGGGCCAGCAGGCGGGCGGCGTCGGACGTCAGCACGTCCGACTCGAACAGGATGAACAAGCCGCGCCCGCTGCCCGGCGGATGCCAGCACTGCGCGTGCCCGGGACGCACCCACAGCCACCGGCCTCGGGCGAGGGTCCGCGTGACGTGGTCGACATCGTGGAGCAGCTCACCCTCGGTGACGTGGATCAGGTAGTGGAAGGTGGCACGGCCCGGACGGGGCGCATTCCACGGCCAGTCGTCATGCTCGGCGAAGAAGTCCTCGACGTGCTCACCTCCAGGCCGTACGGAGTACCGACCGGGGGCTGGAAACCGTACAGCGGAACCGTGGCCTGCCCGGCCTGCCCGCTGCGTCCGACACGCGGAGACGGCCTGGGATGTCGCTTGTCGACACATCGCCACGGTCATCGGCCGACGGCTGGGCCTGCCGGTCGAGTCGGTACCGGCGGAGACCTTCGGCCCCCTCGGCCAGATCTTCGCGAGCGACCAGCCCTCGTCCAGCACGTACACCCGGCAGGCGCTCGGCCGGCAGCCCAAGCACCCCAGCCTCCTGGAGGATCTGGAGAACATCCGGCCCTGACGGCCACCGAGACGTTCGGGCAGGCACCTTGCCGAAGCGAGCCCCCGTTCCCGGCCATGAACTTCGTGGTCCGAGCACCGGTTTCAGCCAACGGCCGTCGCGCCAGGCGGCCCACCTACCAGTTCACTGGAAGATCAGCTTCGAAAGTTCGCGCGCGTCCTTGGGCGCCAGCCGGGACGGATCTGCGACCTCCGGCAGCTCGACCGTCCGCGTCTGTGCTGCCGCGATGCTCATGGGCGCCATCCTGTTCCCCTCCCAGGTCGTTCCCGCCGCCGCGGCCAGCCGAAACGGCCGACGACGCAGCGCCTACCCCCACATCCTGCACCCACTCCCCCGTCCTCTCGGTCTGCCAGTGGTTGCAAGGGGACTCCCACGCCGTCGCCGAACCGAACCGCGCAGGCCGGGGGGAAAGCCAGTGGGGGCAGGGGAAAGGTCGGCCACTACTGAGGGCGGCGTCCTGCGAGGGCACCGTCCAGGTCGTCCGGCAGGGCGATGCGGGCCGTGATGCGTTTGCCGACCGGCTCCCGCTGCACTTCGAAGCCCTGCGCGACGGCCATGACAATCTCCAGGCCGTGCTGCCCGACCCTTCCCGCATCGGCAGCCCGGGCCACCGGCAGCACCGGATCGCTGTCCCAGACGACCACTTCGACCACGGCGCCGACGATCCGCAGCTCCATCAGCACCGGCCCGGGAGCGTACTTGCGGGCGTTGGTGACCAGCTCGCTGACCACCAGCTGCGTCAGGTCCATCACGCGTGCGGACACTGGCATGCCGTGCTCGGTCTGGACACGGGCAAGGAAATCCACCGCCCGGTGGCGTGCCTCGGCGATGCAGGATCCGTCACCGTCCAGGGCAACGGTGTCCTGAACCGGAAAGGCACCGGGCATCACGCTGCCCTCACCATCGCGGACTGATTCCGTCGGGTCCACCCTTGTTCCCCCCGTTCACACGCCTGCGGGTACCCGGCACTATGCCGCACATGTCCCGTGAGGACTGGGCAATGGGCCGTATACGTGTTCGCCGTAGCATCGGGGCACGATATCGGCGCACGATCGCGTCGCCGCCTTGAACCCCATCAGTGAGCGCACTCGGCGAGGACACGGTGACCGCGGCTCTTCGCCGCCCACGGGACGGCGAAGAGCCGCGGTGCCGCAGCAGACTCGGGGATGGCTGCGGCACCGTCCCGCCCGACCCAGCGGCGCGGCAGGAAGAACACACCCCGGGGCCAACCGTGCCAGTGCCCCGCCATCCGGACACCAGGCTGCGCCGATCGGGTGGGGCGCAGCAGACCCGCGGGCTCGTCGCTCGTGCGCCGACGGAGGACTCCGAACAGCGGCCACCTCTGCGTTCAACTCGGTCCCGACGGTGACGTGAACGCCGTGGAGAAACCGAGTCCAGTGCCCGGATGAGCAGTGAAGAAACCAGGGAAATCGACCGTGTGTTCTTGCATTCGCCGGGCACGAGGAGCGACGGAGGTTGATAACCATGGTTCCCCTGCTTGTCGTTCTTCTGCTGGCTCTGATCCTCTTCGGCGCGGGTTTCGCGCTGAAGGCACTGTGGTGGCTCGCGGTCATCGTGCTGGTCGTCTGGCTGCTGGGCTTCGTCATGCGCTCGGCCGGCACCGGCGGCCGCAAGGGCCGCTGGTATCGCTGGTAACCGCCCAGCGACAACATGCCTGTGGGCTCCGGATGTATCCGGAGCCCACAGGCATGTCCCGGATCAGGACACCACCCCGACATGCGCCAGCGCCTCTGAGTCTCCTGGGCTGAGTGCCGCCCGCCAGCCGCGTCCGCCCGTCACCGGGCCATGTGGCACGGGCACTCCGTGACGCGTGACCGTAATGCCCGTATCCTCATCAATGCCAGACTCTCTTCCGAGCAGCGGATTGTCGCGGGCGCAAGTGAGGCGAAGCGTGGTTCGGTCCGGCGAGGAACTCAAGCCGACGGGACGTGCGACGGACGGCACGGGGCCCGCCAGTCCGCGTGAGCTGTTCCTCCAAGGGGAGCCGGTCGCGGAGGGCGTACGGCCGTCCATCCTGAACTCGTGGCAGCGCTCCCGCTCCTTGGGCCTGTCTCCGGACACGCTCGACTTGCCCTACCGGGAGGATTTCGACCCGGGCGGCCGTATCGTCCGGGCGGCCGTGCCGGTGCTCGACCGGCTGCAGGCCACGTTCGCCGGGAGCCAGGTCAACATCTCCGTCGCCGACGCGAACGGGACGGTGCTGCTGCGCCGCTTCGGGGACCCGTCGATGACCAGGAGCCTGCCGGCCATCCAGGTCGTGCCCGGGTTCGTGTTCGCCGAGCAGGTCGCCGGCACCAATGGCATCGGGCTGGCACTGGCGGAGCGGCAGCTCATCCGCGTCTACGGCGCCGAACACTTCGCGGAGCGCTCCCAGCAGAGCGCCTGCGTCGCGCTGCCCGTTCGGGACCCGCTCAGCGGACGCATCGAGGGCGTCCTGTGCCTCGGCTATCCGCGCGGTTTCGAGCGGCCTGTCCTGGGCGTCGCGATCCGCAGGGCGGCGGAGGGCATCGAACGGCGGCTGCTGGCGCAGAGTTCCGCGCACGAGGGTGCTCTGCTGCGGACGTACTTGGCCGCCGGGACCGGAACCGGCGGTCCGCAGCGCGGCGTGGCGATGGACGCGCTGGCGAACGAGTTCCGTTCCCGTGACGAGGCGATCCTGAGGGAGAAGGCCGCCGAGCTGATCTCCGGCGCGCAGCGGGGTGCCGTCGAGGTGCCCCTTCCCGATGGCCGGCGGGTGACCCTCGTGAGCCGTCCGGTGACGAGCAGTTCCGGGGTGCGGGGCATCGCCATCGAGGCCGTACTGCCGGGCGCCCCGGTCGGGCAGCCGCTTGCCCTACGCCACCAGACGGACGAGCTTCCCGCCCTCGCCGTCCCGCTCTCGGCCGCGCGCCCGGCGATCATCTTGCCGCCCGGCCACCTCGCCGTGGTCCCCGGCCCGGTCATCACGGCCGACGGAGACGCAGGCCCGGCCGGGCCGCACGCGACCGCCGAGCCCGGCGCGAGCCTCTCGGCGGCGGGCGACGGGCGCGCCGTCGGCCCGGTCGCGGGCGACAGCGACCGGGGTTCCGGCGAGCCGGAAGCGGCCGGTGGTCACCACCGGCCCGGCGAGCCCGGCACGATCGGCGGGAATCAGGGCGCCACCGAGCCCGGCGCGGCCCTTACGGTCCGCGGGGGCCAGAACGCTTCCGAGCCCGACACGCCCCTCGTGGCCGGCGGAGACCGGGGCCCGGCGGATGAGCACTCCGAGGCCGCGTTCCCGGCCCGCGCGCTGGTGATGCTGGGGGAGCCGCACGTCGGGGCCTACGCCCTGGCCGCCCGCCGACGTCTGGAGCTGCTGTCCGAGGCCAGTACCCGCATCGGCACCACCCTGGATGTGCGCCGCACCGCCGAGGAACTGGCCGAGACCGCGGTCCCCGGACTGGCCGACTTCGTCACCATCGACCTGCCCGACGCCGTGCTGCGCGGCGAGGAGCCCGCCGATCCCCTCGCCGACCTGCGTCGTACGGTTCTCCACGGCATCCGTGGGGGCCTGCCCTTCACCCCGCCCGGCACGCGCATCGACTTCGGCCCGACCGCGCCCCAGCTGCGCTGCCTCACCAGCGGTGAGGCCGTGCTGGAGCCGGACCTGAAGGCCGCCGCGGGCTGGCTCGTCCAGGACCCCGAGCACACCGCGCACCTGCTGACCCACGTCCACTCCCTCATCGCGGTCCCGCTGCTCGCCCGCGGTGTCCTCCTCGGCATCGCCAGCTTCTACCGATCCGGTGACTCCTTCGGGGACGACGACCGCTCCCTGGCCCAGGAACTCGCCTCCCGCGCCGCCCTGTCCATCGACAACGCCCGGCGCTACACCCACGAACGCAGCATGGTCCTGGCCCTCCAGCGCCGGCTCCTCCCCCACGGCCTGCCCGACCAGGACGCCGTCGAGGTCGCCCATCGCTACCTGCCCGCCGAGTCCGACGTGGGCGGCGACTGGTACGACGTCATCCCCCTGTCCGGCTCCCGCGTCGGGCTCCTCGTCGGCGACGTCGTCGGCCACGGCATGCTCTCCGCGGCCACCATGGGCCGCCTGCGCACCGCCGCCCGCAGCTTCGCCGAGCTCGACTTCCCGCCGGAGGAGGTCCTCACCCACCTGGACAACCTCGTGGGCCGCCTGGACCGGGAGGACCCGGACGGCAAGGGCCCCGGCGTCATCGGCGCGACCTGCCTCTACGCCATCTACGATCCGACCTCGCAGCGGTGCCTGATGGCCCGCGCCGGGCACCCACCGCCCGCGCTCGTCCACCCCGACGGCACCGTGACCTACCCCGAGCTCCCCGCCGGGCCCCCGCTCGGCCTCGGAGGCCTGCCCTTCGACGCCGCCGAGGTCGACCTCCCCGCGGGCAGCCAGCTGGTCATGTACACCGACGGCCTCATCGAGGACCGCCACCGTGACGTCGACGTGGTCCTGGAGCAGCTGCGCGAGGCCCTGGCCCGCCCCGAGCGGGCCCCCGAGGAGACCTGCCGGGCGGTCCTGGACACCGTCGCACCCGCGCACCCGCACGACGACATCGCCCTGCTCGTCGCCCGCGTCCACGCCCTGGACCCCGACCGGATCGCCGCCTGGGAGATGTCCGCCGACCCGGCCCTCGTCGGCGAGGTCCGGGCGTCCGCCATGCGGTGGCTGTCCGACCGGGGACTCGACGAGGCCGCGTTCGCCGCGGAGCTGATCCTCAGCGAGCTGATCACCAACGCCATCCGGCACGGCGCCGAGCCCATCCGGGTACGGCTGCTCTACGGCCGAACCCTGATCTGCGAGGTCTCCGACGCCAGCAACACCGCCCCGCACCTGCGTCGCGCGGCCAGTACCGACGAGGGCGGCCGCGGCCTGTTCCTCGTCGCGCAGCTCTCGCAGAGCTGGGGCACGCGCTACCTGCCGGAGGGCAAGGTCATCTGGGCCGAATGCGAACTCGACGCCGCGTGACGAGGCGACCGGCCCCGTGCCGACCTCCTTTCCCGTCCTGTTGCCCGTCCGGTTCCCCGTCCAGGAGGGCGCCCCATCGGCGCCGCGCCGATCCGAGTGGCGCCCGAAATGCTGTAGTTTGATCGGGTGTGCGATGCTCCCGACATGCCGGCGAAGGCGGCTTCGCCCTTCGGGCCCGAACCCCTGGTCCGTATCCGCGGGCTCAGCAAACGGTTCGGCGGCACCGTCGCGCTGGCCGAGGTCGGCCTGGACGTCCACCCCGGCAGCGTCCTCGCCCTGCTCGGGCCCAACGGCGCGGGGAAGTCAACCCTCATCAAGATCCTCGCCGGAGTCCACGACGCCGACGCAGGACAGATCACCGTCGCCGGGGAACCCCTCGGCAGCCCGACCGCCACCCGGAGCATGTCCTTCATCCACCAGGACCTCGGGCTCGTGGAATGGATGACGGTCGCCGAGAACCTCGCCCTGACCGCCGGGTACGCGCGCCGGTCCGGTCTGATCTCCTGGCGACACACCCGCGAGCGCTGCGCCGACGCCCTGCGGATCGTCTCCACCCCACTCGACCCCGGCGCCCCGGTCTCCGCACTCGCGCCGGCCGACCGCTCGCTGCTCGCCATCGCCCGGGCGCTGGCGGCCCACGCACGGATCGTCGTCCTCGACGAGCCGACCGCCCGCCTGCCCGCCGCGGACAGCGCCCGGCTCTTCCACGTCCTGCACGACCTGCGCGACCGAGGGCACGCCATCCTCTACGTCAGCCACCGCCTGGACGAGGTCTACCAGGTAGCCGACGCCTTCGCCGTCCTGCGCGACGGCCGTCTCGTCAGCCACGGCCCGCTGGCCGGCCACAGCCCGGCCCGGCTGGTCCACGACATCGTCGGCGAGGCGGACGAACCACCCCTCCACCGCACCGCCCGAGCCCCGGCCGACGCGCCGCCCGCCCTGACCCTCGACGGCGTACGCACCGCCGGCACCGGCCCCGTCAGCCTCGACCTGAGGGCCGGAGAGGTCCTCGGACTGGTCGGCCTGTCCGGAGCCGGGCACATGGACCTGGGCCGCGCCCTCGCCGGCGCCCAGCCCCTCCTGGACGGGCGGGCCGTGCTGCACGGGCGGCCTTACCGCCCCCGCACGGTCGCCCAGGCCGTCGCCCTCGGGGTCGGCCTCGTGCCGGGCGACCGGCTGCGGGAGGGCTGCCTCGCCGAGCTGACCGTACGGGAGAACCTCTTGGCCAATCCCGGCGCCGGAGGCCTGCCCGCACCGCGCTGGATCGGCCCCCGCAGCGAACGGGCCCGGGCCGCGGCCCTGATCGAACGGTTCGCCGTGCGCCCCCGGGACACCGAGATCCCCATCGCCACGCTGTCCGGCGGCAACCAGCAGAAGGTCATGATCGGCCGCTGGCTGCGGTCGGACCTGCGGCTGCTGATCCTGGAGGAGCCGACCGCGAGCGTCGACGTCGGCGCCAAGGCCGCGATCCACCGGCTGCTCCAGGAGGCGCTGGAGGCGGGCCTCGCGGTCCTGCTGCTGTCCACCGACTTCGAGGAGGTGGCGAGCCTTTGCCGACGCACGCTGGTCTTCGTGCGCGGGACCGTGACGGCGCAGCTGAGCGGCCCCGCACTGACCGTCGCCGGACTCACCCGGGCGGCCTCGGCCCTGCCCCCGTCCACGGCCCGGCACGCATGACGCCGCCACCCCGGCACCGTCCCGGCGGCCACCTCGTCGGCGCCTACGGCCTGCTCGTCCTCACCGCCCTGCTCTACCTGGTCTTCTCCCTCGCGCTGCCGGACACCTTCCCCACGCGGGACACCGTCGACTCCATCCTGTCCAACCAGTCGATCCCGGCGATCCTGGCGCTCGCCGCCATGGTGCCCATCGTGACCGGCGCGTTCGACCTCTCCATCGGCTACGGCCTCGGACTGGCCCATGTGATGGTGCTGTGGCTCGTCGTCGAGCAGAGCTGGCCCTGGCCGCTCGCCTGTCTCACCGTGCTGGCCGGAGGACTGGCCGCGGGCGTCCTCAACGGCGTCATCGTCGAGTTCGGACGGATCGACTCCTTCATCGCCACCCTCGGCACCGGCAGCATGATGTACGCCGTGACCGGCTGGATCACCGACGGTGGCCGGATCGTCGCCGGCCCACAGGGCCTGCCGCCCGCGTTCACCGACCTCTACGACTCCTCGTTCCTCGGCCTCCCGGTCCCCGCCTTCTACGTGCTCGCCCTCGCGGCCGTCCTCTGGCTGGTGCTGGAGCGGCTGCCGCTCGGCCGGTACCTGTACGTCGTCGGCTCGAACCCGCGCGCGGCCGACCTCGTGGGCATTCCGACCCGCAGGTACACCGTCTACGCATTCGCCGCCTCGGGCCTGATCGTCGGTCTCGCCGGCGTGCTGCTCGCCGCCCAGCAGCAGATCGGCAACCCGAGCGTGGGCCTGGACTACCTGCTGCCCGCCTTCGTCGGCGCCCTCCTCGGCTCCACGGCGATCAAGCCCGGCCGGCCCAACGCCCTCGGCACCGTCGTCGCCGTCGCCGTCCTCGCCGTCGGCCTCACCGGCATCGGCCAGCTGGGCGCCGAGTTCTGGACGGTCCCGCTGTTCAACGGCGGCACCCTCCTCATCGCCGTGGGCCTGGCCGGCTACGCGGCCCGTCGGCGGCTGCGCGGCGGCGCGGCCCGCGACACACCCGCCTCGCCGCCCCCGGCCCCTTCCTCTCCGGCGCCGGGGAGCGGGACGTTACCGCCCTGACCCCTCGGCACGCCCGCCGCGTCGATCCCCTCACTCCCCTCACTGGAGTTCCCGTGCACCGCACCCACAAGGCCGCCCCCGCAGCCCGCACCGCGCGGCTCGCCTCCTGCGCCCTGCTGGCCACAGCCGCCGCCCTCGTCGGCTGCGAGCGCGGTTCCTCCAACAGCTCGGAAGAAACCGCGACAGGCTCGAACGGCTGCCCCGCCGTCCACGCCCGGGCTCAGCAAGCCGTCACGCGGGCGCAGCAAAACGACATCCCCTGGGCAGGGCCCACCAGCGGCCCCGAGGCGGTGTCCAACCGGACGATCGTCTACGTCGCCCAGACCATGACCAACCCCGGCGTCGCGGGCGCCGCCGACGGGGTACGGAACGCCGCGCGGGTCATCGGCTGGAACGTCCGGGTGATCGACGGCGGCGGCACCCCGGCCGGCATCCAGGCGGCCATGAGCGAAGCCGTGGCCCTGCGGCCCTCGGGCATCGTCATCGGCGGGTTCGACCCCGACTCGACGGCCCAGCAGACCGCCCGGGCCAACGCACAGGGCATCCCGCTCGTCGGCTGGCACGCCGTCCCCGAGCCCGGCCCCAGCCGGCAACCCGACCTTTTCACCAACGTCACCACCCGCGTCCAGGAGGTGGCCCGGATCAGTGCGCAGTGGATCATCTTCGACTCCGACGGCCGCGCCGGGGTCGTGCTCATCACCGACGCCTCGATCCCCTTCGCGCGGAACAAGTCCGACCTGATCCGCAAGGAGCTGGCACGCTGTCAGGGGGTACGGCTGCTCTCGGTGGAGAACATCCCGATCCCCGACGCCAGCGTCCGCACCCCCCAGCAGATCTCCTCCCTGCTGTCCCGCTTCCAGGACCGCTGGACCCACTCCGTGGCCATCAACGACCTGTACTTCGCCGACGCCGCCCCCGCCTTCCGCGCCGCCGGCGAGAAGGGCTCCGGCCCACCCTTCAACATCGGGGCCGGCGACGGCGACCCGTCCGCCTTCCAACGCGTGAACAGCAGGCAGTACCAGGCCGCCACCGTGCCCGAGCCGCTGTCCCTCCAGGGCTGGCAGATCGTCGACGAGTTCAACCGCGCCTTCTCCGGCCGCCCCCACAGCGGATACGTGGCGCCGGTGCACATCGCCACAGCCGCCAACAGCCAAGGCGCCACCACCTGGGACCCGTCGGGCTACCGGGAGGCGTACCGAAAGATCTGGGGGAAATGACGGCTGGTCAGATGCCCGTCCCGGCCACTCGAATGACATCACGTCAACGGTCAGTGAAGTTGGCATTCCCACGGCTCGATGTCCGGCTCCCCCGGGTGCAGCTCCCCCGTGCAGTATCGGTTGAGCCAGGTTGCAGCCCGGCACTCCGCGTGCTTCTCGTTGACCGGTTCTCCCTGCGCATCCAGTTCGAGGACATTGGCGAAGATTGCGACGCGGATCTCCATCTGGGAGGGCGACTCACGCAACTCCGCCCACTAGTCGATCCCTTTCGGCGTCGAGTGGCCTACCGACCCACGGGCGAGCCGTCCAGCAATGCGTCGGAGGGCTCCGGAAGCACCATGACTGAGGCCTCCCGCCGCAGGAGGCGACGAACTCTCGGGAGGTGGTGCCGATGGTTACGGGGACACTTCTCAACCAGTCCGGATTTCCGGAGTCAACGCAATCCTGCCGCTGGCACTTTGCTGCCCATCCAGAATTCCTGCGTTGCCGCCGAGGGCTACGACGGGGTCGTCAACGACTACTTCCTTGTACGCACCGTCCGTGTCAGTCCCCGCGGGACGCTGACAGACGACCATCTGGCCGCAGAGAACGTCAGCGGTCCGAGGTGGTGGCACCCTGACGAGATCGCTTCCTATGACGGTCCCGACCTGTTCTCACCGCGCGGCCTTGGAGCACCCTTGACGACATTGCTCACCTCTGGGGTTCCGGCCGGCCCGGTGCGGCTCGGCCTGTGAACAGGTAGCCCAGTCGCGGTGTGGTGAGGCTCCGACGCACCCGTGCACGTCCGCCGAATTCGCGCAAAGAATCGAAGTATGCGTGATTCAATGCCTGCGTGGTGGATGACGGTACTTTCCTGGGGCCACTGGAACGGGCCAGCGACCACTGGGTAGTTGGCGACCGGACACGAGCGGGCGGCCGTTGGGTGGAGTTCCGTCCAGATGGGCTCTTCCAACGCGAGCCGGACTCCGACGGACGGCTGATCCCATGGTCCAGGATCGTGAGCGGCATCCGCATCACCTGGGGCAAGCACTCCTGGAACATCAACGACAAGGGCGTATACACGCTGAAGGGAACGGTCGCCGGACGCAACGGCGGCTGGTTGCACATGACGCTGCGTCACTCGTATGAGGACGACCAGATGGGCTTCGACCGGCACGCGCGCCCGTACCGGGCTGTGGACGCCCTCCGGTTGGAGTACCTGCTACGACACCTGGTCGCCGAGGGCACTCCGCATCTTCTCGGCGACTCGGACTGGGTGGGCCGTGCCGTGGCGTACCTGGCCGGCGGGACGAACCTCTGGCTCACCGCCCCTTCGCTGCGACGTGTGGCAGCGAAGGCGCTCGCGGCGGCCGGCCCCGGCAGCGCCTGACCGCTCTACCGCGAAGCCGCCGCCGACTTCGTGATCGCATCCGCTATCCGCAGCGCCATCTGCACCTGGCTGGCGTCGCGGTGCGTCGGTGTCCACGAGGCACTCCCCCGTACCTCTGAGGACGCCGAGGGGCTTCTGTCCGCAACCACTCTGAAACGATCGGCCAGCCAGTGGTGTTGTCAGTGGTGGAGTGCAGGATGACTGCATGACCACACCAGTTGCGCAGATCGTGGACGCCGCTGCCTACGCGCAGGCCGTCGAGGACGTCGTGGCGGCCGCGGCCGCCTACTACACGGACGGCACCTCTCCACTCGACGACGACGCCTACGACCAGTTGGTGCGCGGCATCGCCGTGTGGGAGGACACGCACCCCGACCAGGTGCTGCCGCACTCCCCCACGGGCAAGGTCGCCGGCGGCGCGGTCGAGGGCGATGTGCCGCACACGGTGGCGATGCTGAGCCTGGACAACGTGTTCTCGCCCGAGCAGTTCACCGCGTGGACGGCCTCGCTGGCCCGCCGGATCGGGCACGAGGCGGAACGCTTCAGTGTGGAGGCCAAGCTCGACGGTCTCGCCGTCGCGGCCCGCTACACCCAAGGGCGCCTGACCCGGCTGATCACCCGCGGCGACGGGATCGCCGGGGAGGACGTCTCGCACGCGATCGGCACCCTCGAAGGGCTGCCGGAGAAGCTGGACCAGCCGGTCACCGTGGAGGTGCGCGGCGAAGTCCTCATGACGACGGCCCAGTTCGAGCACGCCAACGAGGTGCGCACCGCGCACGGCGGGCAGCCGTTCGCCAACCCGCGCGGCGCGTCCGCGGGCACGCTGCGGGCCAAGGACCGGGCGTACACGGTGCCGATGACGTTCTTCGGTTACGGCCTGCTGCCCCTGCCGGACACCGACGCCGGGCTCGCCGAACGGCTGGACGCGCTCGCCCACAGCGAGCTGATGGCTCTGGCCGCCCGGCTGGGAGTGCACACCGCCGACGCCACCGCGGTGCCCACCGTCACGGCCGCGACCGTGGACGAGGTCCTGGAGCGCGTGCGGGAGATCGCCGCGCTGCGCGCCGAGCTGCCCTTCGGGATCGACGGCATCGTCATCAAGGCCGACCTGGCCGCCGACCAGCGAGCCGCCGGTTCCGGGTCGCGCGCGCCCCGCTGGGCTATCGCGTACAAGCTCCCCGCCGTGGAGAAGATCACCCGCCTGGTGGCGGTGGAGTGGAACGTGGGCCGCACCGGGATCATCGCCCCGCGCGGCGTCCTGGAGCCGGTGGAGATCGAGGGCGCCACCATCACCTACGCGACGCTGCACAACCCGGCCGACATCACCCGCCGTGACCTGCGGCTGGGTGATCACGTCATGGTCCACCGCGCCGGCGATGTCATCCCCCGCATCGAGGCACCGGTCGCCCACCTGCGCACCGGCGACGAGCAGCCCATTGTGTTCCCCGACAGGTGCCCCCGGTGCGGCTCCGCCATCGACACCCGCCAGGAGCGCTGGCGGTGCGAACAGGGCCGTAACTGCCATCTGGTGGCCTCCCTCTCCTACGCCGCCGGCCGCGACCAGCTCGACATCGAGGGCCTGGGCGCCACCCGCGTGGTGCAGCTCGTCGAAGCCGGCCTGGTCGCGGATCTGGCCGACCTGTTCGCCCTGACCCGTGAGCAGCTTCTGGCACTGGAGAGGATGGGCGAGACGAGCACCGACAACCTGCTCGCCGCCCTCGCCACGGCCCGGACCCGGCCACTGTCGCGGGTGCTGTGCGCGCTCGGCGTACGCGGCACCGGCCGCTCCATGTCCCGCCGTATCGCCCGCCACTTCGCCACCATGGACAACATCCGTGCAGCCGACGCCGAGGCCCTGCAGCAGGTCGAGGGCATCGGCCCGGAGAAGGCCCCCTCCATCGTCGCCGAACTCGCCGAACTCACGGAGCTCATCGACAGACTCGCCGCGGCAGGGGTGAACATGACCGAACCCGGCGCCACTCCCCCGCCGGGGGCTGACGACGACCTGGCCACACCGGCCGACGCCCCGGACGACCGTCCGCTTACGGGTATGACGGTCGTCGTCACCGGCGCGATGACCGGGCCCCTGGAAAACCTCAGCCGCAACCAGATGAACGAGCTCATCGAGCGGGCCGGCGGCAAGTCCTCCTCCAGCGTCTCCAAGAAGACCTCCCTCGTTGTCGCCGGCGAAGGCGCCGGCTCCAAGCGGGCCAAGGCGGAAACCCTCGGCATCCGCCTCGCCGCACCACACGAATTCGCACGGCTGGTCGCCGACTATCTGCCCTGACACCGTCACCCCCGGCCGCCTGACCGCTGCGCCCACCGGCACGGCCCAGGGCAATGGGCGTCCTCCCGGAGCGAGGAGGCCGCCTATCACCCCGGGAAACAGAACCGACATGGCCGCCTACCATGGCCTTGCGTATTCGGTGGCGAGAGGAAGTCAGGGGCATGCGGCGACTGGGGGATCTCGAGGCAGAGATCATGGATCGCCTCTGGACGTGGAACCGGCCGACGACGGTGCGTGAGGTCGTCGACGACATCAACGAGACGCGGCCTGTCGCGTACACCACAGTGATGACCGTCACCAACATCCTGTACACGAAGGGCTGGCTGCTGCGCGAGAAGCAGCGCCGCGCCTGGGTCTACACCCCGGTCCGCAGTCGCGAGGCGTATGCCGCCGCCCTCATGGAGGACGGCCTGGAGGAAAGCAAGGACCGTCCGGCCGCGCTGGTCCACTTCGTGGAGAACATGTCCGAGGAAGAGGTCGCCGCCCTACGCAAGGCCCTGCGGAGCGTAGGACGACAGGCGAAGGCGTGAACGCGGCCCCCGCCCCAGCAGCTGAAGGCCCTTGAGCAGGCGCGCACCAAGGCCGGTCAGAAGAAGGACGTGGTCCAGGGCAAGCTCAGAGAGGCCCGCAAGCTCCTCAACAGCCTCACCGCCGAGCAGCACCAGGATGGAGGCCGCCCAGGAGCGCACGGACGCCGCCTCGGGCAGCAGCGACACACCGGCCAGCTACAACGGCCCGGCCGGCGACCGCGGCAGGACCGCCGTCGAGTTCGCGTACGCCCAGCTCGGCAAACCCTACGAGTGGGGTTCCGAACGGCAAGACCATCCACGCGCCCCGCGCCGCGAGCAGGCCCTGAGCGCCAACGCCCGTACGACCCGAGGATTTTCCGTAACCGCAAAACGCCAGACGGCCCGCGTCGCACTCGCCGCTCTCGGCCTCGCCGCCTGCGGAAGCGGGCCCTCCGCCACGATGGTCGCAGCCTCGGAGTGGTCGACGGCGCTGTCCCACGTGCACGGCCTGGGCGTCGACTCGGACGACGAACGTGTGTACGTCGCGACCCACAACGGCCTCCACACGGTTGCCGAAGCGCAGGAGCCCAAGGTCGTCGGCGAGCGCAAGGACGACTTCATGGGCTTCACCGTGACCGGCGACAGCACGGTGGCAGCACCGAGGAGAAGCCGGTCACGCGGAGGACGGACAAGGCCACTGATGCCGAGAGCGGGCATGGCACTTCGGCTTTCTACTGAGCGGCCGTACGACGCCCAACTCTCCGCGTGTCATCGGGGTCGTGCACATGCCGGAGGGCTGGAGCAACCCTTCGCCCTCCGGCATGCGTGCGGTCAGCCTCGGTATGCCACGTTCGCCATCATCCCGGCCTCACCGTGGTACGCGTTGTGGCAGTGCAGCATCCACTGGCCAGGGTTGTCGGCGTCGAAGAACACGGACAGCTTCTTCTTGGGCAGCACGATCGCGGTGTCCTTGCGCGGCCCCACGGCGCCGAGTTGGTACGTGTGGCCGTGCAGGTGCATCGGGTGCCACATGTCGGTGCCGTTGATGAAGTCGAGCCGTACGCGCTGGCCCTCCTCGATGACGATGGGGTTCGCCTCGGGGTCCTTCATGTCAAAGGGCCTGCCGTTGATGGCCCAGTTGTACTTGTGCATGCCGCCGGTGAGCTTGATCTGGTGCGTTGCGTCCGTCTTGGCGGACTTCAGGAGCACGTCGTCGGCGGCGCGCAGCTGGGACGCCGTCATGATCATGCCGTTGAGTTCCTTCGGGCGGACTGTCGCGGGCGGCTTGCTCCCCGAGCCCGTGCGCACCAACGCCAGACCGTTGGCGTTCTTGCCCTCGGCCAGGGCGACGAGCGGGAAGACGCCGTCGCCAAGGGTGACGAGGACGTCGTACCGCTCGCCCATGCCGACCAGCAGAGCGTCCACCTCCTGGTGGCGGACCGGGAAGCCGTCGGTGTGGGTGATGGTCAGTTTGTGGTCGCCGAGGGCGACGCGGTAGGCGGTGTCCCCGCCCGCGTTGATGATCCGCAGCCGTACCTTCCTGCCGGGCTTGCCGGTGTAGACGTCCGGGTCGGCCGCCACCCGGCCGTTGATCAGGTGGTAGGGGTATTTCACGTCGCCGGCGTCGCCGCCGAGCAGGTCGCTCTCGGCGCCCATGAGCATGAACTTCATCGACATGCCGCCGGACGAGGAGGCGGAGGCCGCGGCGGATGCCGAGTCCCCGCCCATGTCCATCCCGCCCATGTCCCCCATGTCGTGGCCCTGCATGCCGCTGGAGCTGGAGCCTGCGCTCTCCCCCATGTCCATCCCGCCCATGCCCTGCCTGAGCTCGGCGAAGACCTCGTCGGGGGTGCCGGTGACGCCGTCGACCCAGTCGTCGAGGAGGACGACCCACTCGTCGTCGTACGCGAGTGTCTCCTTGGGGTCCTCGACGATCAGCGGGGCGTACAGGCCGCGGTCGAGCTGGACGCCGACGTGCGGGTGGAAGAAGTACGTGCCCGGGGCGTCGGCGAGGAAGCGGTACGTGAAGGTGGACCCGGCCCGGACGGCGGTCTGGGTCGCCGGGGGCACGCCGTCCATGTCGTTGCGCAGTGCGATGCCGTGCCAGTGGATCGACGTGGTGGTCTTGTTCGGGAGTTGGTTGGACAGCTCGGCGACCAGGGTGTCGCCCACGGAGAGCCGGACCTCCCCGCCGGGGGTGCGGCCGTCGAAGGCCCAGGTCTTGGGCATGACGCCGCCGCCCAGGTCGATCATGGCGGGTGCGGCCGTCAGGGTGACCTTCCGCTGGTGTCCGGTGCTCTTGCGCTTCTTCTCGGTGGCGGCGACCGCCGAGGCGTCGGGGCTGATCAGGGCGGTGCCGCTCCCGGAGCCACTCGCATGGGTGCAGGCGGCGAGTGCTCCTGCGCCTGCGGCTCCGAGCCCGGCGAGCAGGACGGAGCGGCGGTTGGTGCTGTTCATCGTGTGGGTGTCCTCTGTGTCGTAACTGCCGATGTGGTCACGGAGGGACGGCACATCGCGCGCCGTCCGGCGCGGCCTATATGCGCAGTTGAGACAGGACGGACAGGTCTGGCGGGGAGCGGCCGACCGTAGCACCGGGTGCGCGGCCGACCGCGGCCTGCCGCAGGTCCGCCGACAGGTCGCACGCGCTCCGGCAGGGCGGCGCGAGCTGTACGGAGTCGACGCTCGCCGTGGTGCAGTGCTGCATGCCCGGCATGGCGCAGCCACCGGCGTCGGCGCTGTGCCTGGAGGAGGCCAGGGCGTGGTGCGAGTGCGAGGTCCCCGCCTCCGTCGCGTGGACGGCATGGGCGGCACCCCGCATCGGCGAGACCGCGCTCACGGATGTCTCATGGTGAACGAGTACGGCCAGCGCCACGGACAGGGTGAGGAACACCCCGTACGCCCAGCGGACGGCTATGCCGCCGCTGCGAGCTGTCCGAGTCCTCATGAGCTCCACTCGTCCTCACCGGTCACCCTGCCGAGTCGACATCCTACCCCCCGGGGGTACACCGCGCTTGTTCGATGGATGTCGCTGTCCGGGCCCGCAGCCCACCCCATGAGCGCTTCCGGGCCTGCGGCGACAATCCGCGCGGCCGGTACGCGCTGCCCACCTGAACGCCCCCCAAGCCCCAGAACGTACTAAGGACACTAGCAGTCGAGGCGAACGCCGCGCCCCGATCGGGAAGGTGAACATGGCAGTTACGGCGCCCAGTTGGACCATCGTGCCGATCGCCGCCGTCAGTGCGGTCCGGGTGGTGACCACGTGCGGTGAGGCCCGATTCGCGGGGGCGGCGACGTGCTGATGGGCCTGTCCATGACCGCCATGGCGGCGCTGCTCGCGACGGCCCGCCGGTATGCGGGCTACGGCATGTGGTGGGCGGTGGGGTTCGGCGTCCCGGAGCTCGGGGGTGTGGCGGTGGCGGTCAGGCACACCCGCGAGGGCGGGTGGAAACGCGGCCGTCACCGGGTCCACCTCATCATCGGCGGCGCGGGCATGGTGATCATGACCCTGGCCATGACGAGCACACCATCCGGAGCGGTCCTCGCGCTGGGCGGCGGGCCGTGAGAGCAGCCGGCCCTGATCCAGGAAGACCGCGTCCAGCGCGACCAAGGCGAGGACCAGCGCCGCGGCAGCGGTGAACCGTGCGGCTGGTCGCGCCTCGGTGAACGCCGGAGCGCGCATGGAACCTCGTCGCGGATAGTCCCGTGTGGGCAGCACCACAGACTCGCTATATACCCCTAGGGGGTATAGTGTTGGCCTCTGGTGAGGGGCTTGAAGCAACACCTCTCTCCGATGACCACCCACGCACCCACGTTCGGAGGAAGAAGCCATGACCACCGAGACGAACTCCGGCTCCTGCTGCGGCTCCGGTTCCTGCGGCTCCGACACCACGGTCGACGTCCAGGGCGTCGGCGTCACCGCCGTCTACAAGGTGGCCGGTATGACCTGCGGTCACTGCGAGGGCGCGGTCTCGCAGGAGATTTCCGCACTGGAGGGCGTCACCGCGGTCACGGCAGTCGCCAAGAGCGGGGTGGTGACCGTCACGTCCACCACCCCGCTCGACGAGGAGGCCGTCCGTGCCGCCGTCGACGAGGCCGGCTACGAGCTCGTCGGCCGGGCTTGACCACCTCGCCGAGGATCCCGGCCCGGCAACGCGAATCCCTCCCCGCGCCGGGACGTATCGCTCCGCCGATACGGACGCCGTACGTCCCGGCCTCCACCGGCTACCTCGCCGCCGGGCGGGGCCTTGGCCGGTACCGCAAGCGACAGCCTGCCCTGCGTGCCACGCTCCAGAAGAAGCGCACCAAGAGCGCCAAGCGGCGGCTCAAAGCCCGTGCCCGCAAGGAAGCACGGCACGCCGCGAACCAACCACATCATCTCCAAGACGATCGTGACCGAGGCTGAACGCACCGGACGCCGCCTGTCGCTCGAAGAACTCAAGGGCATCCGCAACCGGGTACGGCTCCGCAAGCCTGGTGGCACCTCCCACGCCCTTATGGCAGTGGGGGAGGGTCTCACTCCGCTCCTGGGCATTCGCCCAGCTCGCAGACTTCATCGTCTGCAAGGCCAAGCGGGCAGGGGTGCCCCTGGTCTTCGTTGATCCCGCGTACACCTCGCAGACGTGCGCCCAGTGCGGCCACCTCGACAAGCGAAACCGTGTCGACCAGGGGCTTTTCATCTCCCGGGGTGCGGGGTCGTTGCCCACGCCAACCGGACTGCTTCCCACAACATCGCCGACCGGTGATGTAGGCGTCCGACGGCGCCCAGGCGGAACTGGCCGGTGACGCGCGACCGCGCATCCACACGGCGGCACCCCTCATCCCGATGACCACGAAACCCACGGGCATGGCTCTCAACACCGTGGGTGCTCGTCGGCGCACCCCCGATCGAGTGGCCGTCCGGATCGCCACCCGGCCCCCCTTCGGGCTGGGCCATCAGCGTCATGAACACCTGCTCCCAGTGCGTGGGCCGCCCTTGTCCACACCCAGCTGCGAACGCGTCATCCAAGACCGCCGGCGGTGTTCGACTGAGGGAATAACGGGTGTCCCGCACGCGGACGGTCTCCGCGTGCGGGATCGGGTACTCCCCTTGGGGGGATCAGCTGGTCGTCAGGGCGGTGTCGTCCACGACGAAGCTGGTCTGGAGGGAGGAGTCCTCCACTCCGTTGAACTTCAGGGTGACGGTGGAGCCGGCGTACGAGGACAGGTCGAAAGACTTCTGGGCGTACCCGGAGGCCTTGTTGAGGTTGGAGTAGGTGGCCAGGGTCGTCGAGCCCGCGGTGACCGTCAGCTTGTCGTACGCGCTGCTGGTCGAGGTCTCCGCGGTGTCGATGTGCAGGTAGAAGGTGAAGGTGGCCTTGCAACCGCTCGGCACGGTCACCGACTGCGAGAGCGTGTCGGTGTGCGCGGAGCCGTAGCCGTCCAGCCAGGCGAAGTAGGAACCGGCATGCGCCGCCTCGCTGGTGGAGTTGGTGATGACCCCGCTGGACGCGGTCCATGTGGTGTTGCCCGACTCGAACCCGGCATTGCCGAGCAGCTGCGTCGAGGTGCAGGTACCGCCGCCGGAGCCGACGGTCCAGGTGAAGGACGTCGAGCCGGAGGCGCCGGTCGAGTCACTCGCGGTGACGGTGACCTGGTAGGTGCCCGCGGTGGACACCGTCCCCGTGATCTTGCCGGTCGAGCTGCTGATGGACAGGCCGGTCGGCAGCCCGCTGGCGGTATATGAAAGGGCCGCGCCCGCGCTGTCGCTCGCGCTGATCTGCAGGCTGACCGAGCCGCCGGTCGTCGTCGACTGGCTGCCCGGGTTGGTGACGGTGACCGTGTTGCCGGAGGTGCCGCCGGAGGCGAAGGCGGTGGTGCCGTTGGGGGTGCCCCAGCCGGTCGGACCGTCGTAGCCGGTGGTCGCGGTGCAGAAGTACGACGGGGAGCAGGAGCCGTTGTTGCCGCTGGTCACGTCGTACAGGTTGGAGGTGTGGGTGTACGGGTACTTCGCCGGGTAGTCACTGGAGCCCGGGGTGCCTGCGAGGGCGTAGACACCGGCGACGATCGGGGCGGAGGCGCTGGTGCCGCCGTAGACCGCCCAGCCGGAGCCGCCGTAGGTGTCGTACACGGCCACACCGGTCGCAGGGTCGGCGACCGCGGAGACGTCGGCTTCCATCCGCTTGGTGCACCCGGTGTCGGTCTGCCAGCTCGGCTTGGGGTCGTAGGCCGAGCAGCCGGAGCCGGTGCCCTCGGTGGAGTTGGTCTTCCACACGGACTCGGTCCAGCCGCGGGAGTTGGAGGACGTGGACAGGGCGGTGCCGCCGACTGCGGTCACGTACTGGGAGGTCGCCGGGTACTCGGCGCCGTAGGCGGAGTCACCGGAGGAGACGGTGATCGCGACACCCGGGTGCTTGAAGTACGAGGTGTCCTCGCTGGTCTGGGAGGAGGACTCGTCGCCGCCCCAGCTGTTGGAGACGACCTTGGCGCCGAGCGAGACCGCCTCGTTCTCGGCGATGCCGAGGTCGGTGTCGTTCGCGGAGCTGGCCTCGACGAGGATGATGGTGCAGTTCGGGCAGACGGCGCTGACCATGTCGATGTCGAGGGCCTCCTCGCCGGCCCAGCCACTGTCGTTGGTCGGCAGCGAGGTGGTCGAACCGGTCTGGCTGACCTGCTTGAAGCAGCCGTTGGCCTTGGTGCAGGCGGAGAGACCGTAGGTCGAGCGGTAAGTGGCGAGGTCCGACTCGGCGTTGGGATCGTTGTAGGCGTCGACCACGGCGACCGTCAGGCCGCTGCCGCCGGTGGTGGGCAGGTTGTAGGCGCTGTGCAGGTTGGCCGGGGAAAGGCCGGAGGGGGCCGCGGCGGCGAGCGCCGAGGCGAGGCGCTGCTTGATGTCGGTGCGGCGCTGGGCGAAGCAGGACGCGTGGCCCGGCTCCGCGGTGGCGCACAGGTGAGTGGTGGGTACCTTCTGCCCCGCCTTGCCGGTGGAGTGGAAGGTCTGACGCGCGGGGTCGGTCAGCGCCTTGTTGTTCTGCGTGACCTTGGTGGTGTGCGGGTGGGCGACAGCAGGCTGGGCGCCGGCCGTCGGTGCCGCGACGAGTCCGGCGACGGTGAGGGCGAGGGCCGGGAAGGAGACGGCGAAGAGTCTTCGCAGACTCCGTCTCCGCTTGCTCAGACGTGACTCACGCATGGGGTTCTGCCTCCGTTGACGTGGGGATGCGCACTGGATTGGCAGGCCCGTGACGCGCGTAGCGGCGGCGAAACCGCGCAGCCATGAGCATGACATTCAACTGACCCGAGATGCCCAATGAACGTGACATGACAGGGTGCGAGAGGAACGTAAATCCGAGGCGGGCGAACCGGCAGTGCCGCAAGGAATTCTTTGCTCCGCCATAGGATGAGATTGGCCACTCCATTGGAGGTGACTGGGGCGGGCTTGGCGCAGAGCAGGGGAAGACTGAAGCCGGACGAGCCACCAGGAGTGTTCTGTTCACCGAGGCGTGGGCACTGTGCACCCGGGCGAGCCAAATGCTGTGAGGCGGCCCCACACCGCCGTGCCGTCTCCGGCCATGCACGATTCCGATGGCAATGGGGAGTTCGCGGCACACACACGGGCGGCGCGGACCATGCGGCCGGCAAAGAGGTTCGTGATCCACACGCGATGAGCAGAAGGCGCCGATGGTTTTGCAGAGATCCGGCTGAGACTACGCCCCAGCCGTTCCCGCACTCTTCCTGGGAGTGCCGCCCAGGCCCGGCTCCGGAAGGGGGAGGACAACCGCGAGGGAGACGGGACAGGAGCCGCTGACCGGCGGGATGGCCGGGCAAGGGAGTACGGCCACCCTCACCCGTTCGGGGATCTACCCGAGTCGGCACCTCATCCCGGCTACGGACCTGATGCCGACGTGGGCCACTCCCCCCTCTCGGGCCATGGGCCAAGGGCACGTCGGAATGGTGGGTGCGCCTTCAGGCTGAGAGGGCTCAGGTGTGTACTGCGGAGCTCGTGCCATGCTCCGAACCATTTCGAGTGGTGCCATCTCCTGATCTGCAGCTCTCAGAAACCGAATTGGTGATGCCGGAGGAATCACAGGGAGATGATCCGCAGTGCGTCAGCCGCTCCGCCTGCCGCCTCAGTACTGTGACGTCGCATGACCGACACCGAGATCGAGATCACCGCAGACCTCGTGCGCGACCTGCTGCAGGAACAACATCCAGACCTTGCGGGGCTGGCCATCCGCGAGGTGGCGGGCGGCTGGGGCAACCAAATGTGGCGCCTCGGGGACGAGTTGGCCGTGCGCATGCAGCGCATGGATCCCACTCCGGAGCTCCAGCTCAAGGAGCGGCGGTGGCTACCCGTGCTGGCTCCGCGCCTGCCCCTCCCGGTACCGACCCCGGTACGGTTCGGCGAACCGTCTCAGCGCTTCCCCAAGCACTGGACCGTGATGACGTGGGTGGACGGCGAGCCGCTGGACCACGGCACGATCAGCCGCGGCGGCCACGCGGCCGACACACTGGCGGGCTTCCTTCAGGCGCTCCATGTGGAGGCGCCCTCCGAGGCACCGATAGCTGCCGACCGCGGCGCCCATCCCAGGAACTGCACGGACGGCTTCGAGAACTTCCTCCGGGCCGTTGCCCCCGACGACGACATCACTGCCGACGTCCGGTCCGTCTGGGACGACGCCGTTGCAGCCCCCGCGTGGCAGGGCCCGCCGGTGTGGGTGCATGGCGACCTCCATCCCGCGAACGTCGTCGTCTCAGCCGGAACGCTCTCGGGCATCGTCGACTTCGGTGACATGTTCGCCGGCGATCCGGCGTGGGACCTCGCCGCCGCATGGGTGTTGCTCCCCACGGGCACCGCCTCACGGTTCTTCGACAGGTACGCGCACGCAGACGAGGCGGCGATCCGGCGCGCCCGCGGGCTGGCCGCGATGAAGAGCCTCTTCCTGATGCTCATGGGGCAGAACGGAGACCGGGGCCTTCCCGGCGGCAAGCCGCACTGGGGACCCGTAGGCCGGGCAGCACTCGATCGTGTCCTGAAGGGCGTCTAGTGCTGTGACCGCATTGGTTCGCCGGGTTGCCCGGGCGTCGGTCGCTGGTCGGCATGCACCGGACGGGATGGGAGGTACGGCTGTCAGTCGGCGAGCGCGGCGTTGACGATCGCCTTGATGTACGGAAGGTCATTGCCGGTCCCTGTCGGGTTCAGGGAGTACACCACGCGGTGTCGGAGGTCGCGGGTGGCGAAGAGCCCGTTGTCCCAGCCGGGGCGGGAACCGGTCTTGCCCCACGCGTACTCGCCACTTGGGAGCTGGTAGCGCAGGAGTCCGCCGATGCTGTAGCAGGCAGCCTGGCCAACGCAGTTCGTGTTGCCGGCGGCGCTCTTCACGTTCGGTACCTCGAAGACCAGCTTCTGCTGGGTGGGTGGGAGCAGGCTGCCCCGGAACAGTGCGGTGATGAAGCGGTCCAGGTCAGCGGCGGTGGAGACCATGCCTCCCTCGGCCCACGGGTATGGGCTCTGCTCGGTCACGTCCTGCCCATCGAGGTACACCTCCGCGTGAGGCGAGGGGATCGTCGGGTCGTCGGCGGCGGGCAGGCTGGTGTGCCTCAGGTGCAGCGGCCAAATGATCCTGCGTTGCAGTTCGTTGTTGAAGGAGTGGCCGGTGACCTTCTCGACAATCAGGCCGAGGACGAAGGAGTTGAGTCCGTTGTACTGCTGCTCGGAGCCGGGTGCGGGCGGCGCGTCGGTGGCTGCGGCGAACGAGTCGCGCAGGAAGTCTTCGGGCGTCACGGATTTGAGCTGCCATCCGGGTCCGTCGGCTGGGCCAGGGGTCGGGGCGGGCTTGGGCAGGCCGCTCGTGTGGTCGAGGAGCTGGCGCACGGTGACGCGGTCGTACTCCTCGGGCAGCGCCTGGGGGACGTACCTCCGCGCCGGTGCGTCCAGGCCGATCCGGTGCTCGGCGACGAGTTGGAGCACCACCGTGTTGGTGAACGCTTTGGTGACGCTGCCGATCCGGACATGGGCGTCAGCGGTGACTGGGCCGGCGGTGGCGCTCACGCCGTCCCGTCTGATCAGCGCGCCCGCAACGACGTCGTCGGGCAGGTGGTCGAGGATGTCCTGGACGGTGGGGTTCGCGGAAGCCGAGGCACTGGGAGCAGGTGTGGCGGCGGCCGTGGGCAGGGCAGCGCCGGCGGTGAGAGCGGTGGCCAGGGCGAGGGTGGTGGCGGCGAGGCGGATACGCATCGAGGTTTCTCCTCCACGGCGTTATGGCACTTGTTGACCACGCCAACTCTGCTGCGTGCAGCCGCCGTTGCCCATCAGTGATCACCCTGATCACGACCCTGGACTGCCCCTGACAGATGTGACCTGGTGCTGCCACCCCATCAGTTCGCCGAATTGGTCAGGCTACGGTCGTGAGCGGGCGTCCGCCCCAGCGGGTGCCATTCTCGCTGCGGATCCGGGCGCGTTCCTTGCGTTCCGGCGGCCAGGACGCCCGGGTGGCGGGCGTTGGCGTTGCGCCAGTGCAGGTAGGCGTGCAGGGCATGCGTCGGTCAGACTGCGCACACGCAGGATCGGGCACCGAACCTCCAGTGGTCGGATCGGACGTCGCCGCACATCCAACCGCTGCGACCACCACCCCGGCGAACCAACGCGGTCAGAGCACTGGCGTCCTGCGCCGGTGATTCGTCGGCGGAGGGGGCGAGGGAGTCGAACCGCGATGACCTGTGGACGACCACGTAATTCCCATTCCCCAGGGCCAACTTCACGTAATTCCCCAGGTGGCCGTCCGCCCTGGCAGCGGCCTCGGTGCTCACACAGGAGTGTTGCACCTCGGGAACCAGCGAAGGCGGCTGATCGTCTTCCCGGACATGCCTTCCGTTCTCATTCTCGGAGTCGATCCGAACACTGTGCCTGGCATGGACGGGGACGTGATCCGCGCGGCTCTCGACCAGGAACTGGCACGTTTCGGTGACCATGCCATCGATGCATCCATGACGCTGATTGCGCTGGACGAGTCAGCAGAGCCCGCGATGATCGCGGCACTGTCCGAGCGTGACTGGGACGTCGTCGTCATCGGTGGCGGGATCCGCAAGCCGGAACCTCTTTTGCCGCTCTTCGAGCAGGTCGTGAACCTGGTCCGACGGCATGCGCGGAAGGCTGCGATCGCGTTCAACACCAGCGGTGGCGACAGTGTCGAAGCAGCCAAGCGGTGGCTGTGAACCCGGGCCGGCCTGGTCAGCCGTGCTCACCCAGGAGGTAGCCCTCGGCCGTCGCCCCTCCTGCCAGCACGTCAACCCCGGCGTGGGGAGGGAGTTGTGCCGCAGGAGGGACCGCGGACAACTGGGCGGATGCGGGTGGAGAGCAGCTCGCTCCGAACGATTCCCTGGTGTCCCCGGGCAGAGCCCCGACTCCCGCGAAGGCCCCCGGCCGGGGTGAGCCGCGTCGCATCGGCGTGGGCGGGCTTGCTATGCAACGAGTTGCATAGCACGATCGTCGCCATGGCGCTCGAACACGCGATCCTGGTGTCGCTCCTGGAGAAACCGGGGTCCGGCTATGAGCTGGCCCGGCGTTTCGAGCGGTCCATCGGCTACTTCTGGACCGCGACCCACCAGCAGATCTACCGCGTGCTCAAGCGCATGGAGAACGACGGCTGGGTCGACGCCCGTGACGTCCCGCAGCACGGGCGGCCGGACAAGAAGGAGTACTCCGTCGCCGACCTCGGCCTGGCCGCACTGTCCTCGTGGCTGCACGATCCGATCGAGCCGGAGAGCGTCCGCCACGACCTGGCGGTGAAGATCCGCGGTGCCGCCTTCGACGACCCGGCCGCCCTGATCCAAGAGGTGGAGCGTCACCGGCAGGCGCACCGCGACCGGCTGGCGCACTACCTCGCGGGCGAGGAGCGCGACTTCACAGGGCCCGAGGCGAACGCGGCAGCGCCGGACGCACCACTGCACGCGGAACGCGAGCTCCAGCACGTCGTCCTGCGCGGCGGCATCGCCTACGAGCGGATGATGATCGGCTGGCTGGACGATGTGCTCGCCACGCTGGCCCGCTTCGGCCCTGCCGGCCACTGACCGCCGCATTCGCCCGCCGCTCCGTTCCTCCCGCTCCCCCAGCCTCAGACTTCGCTGTTTCTTACCTGTCCTCCAGACCTAAGGGGCCCTCACCATGGCTGACCAACTCCTCTTCAACCCGCGCACCTACGACCCCGCGCACTTCGACTCCGAGACGCGCCGCCTGCTGCGTGCCACCGTCGACTGGTTCGAGGAGCGCGGGAAGCGGCAGCTCGTCGAGGACTACCGCACGCGCGTCTGGCTCGGTGACTTCCTCGCCTTCGCCGCGAAGGAGAACCTGTTCGCCACCTTCCTGACGCCCTCCTCCGCCGCCGGGGAGAGCGAGGCGGACAAGCGCTGGGACACCGCCCGGATCGCCGCGCTCAACGAGATCCTCGGCTTCTACGGCCTGGACTACTGGTACGCCTGGCAGGTGACCATCCTCGGCCTCGGCCCGGTCTGGCAGAGCGACAACGCCGCCGCCCGCGACCGCGCCGCCCAACTCCTCGCCCAGGGCGAGGTGTTCGCCTTCGGCCTGTCCGAGAAGACTCACGGCGCCGACATCTACTCCACCGACATGCTGCTGGATCCGGACGGCGACGGCGGCTTCCGTGCCACCGGCTCCAAGTACTACATAGGCAACGGCAACACCGCCGGACTCGTCTCCGTCTTCGGTCGCCGCAGCGACGTCGAGGGCCCCGACGGCTACGTGTTCTTCGCCGCCGACAGCCGTCACCCGGCCTACCACCTGGTCAAGAACGTCGTCGACTCGTCCAAGTACGTCAGCGAGTTCCGCCTGGAGGACTATCCCGTCCGGGCCGAGGACGTCCTGCACACCGGCCGCGCCGCCTTCGACGCCGCCCTCAACACCGTCAACGTCGGCAAGTTCAACCTGTGCACCGCCTCGATCGGCATCTGCGAACACGCCATGTACGAGGCTGTCACCCACGCCCACAACCGCGTCCTCTACGGCCGTCCCGTCACCGCCTTCCCGCACGTGCGGCGCGAGTTGACCGACGCCTACGTCAGGCTCGTCGGAATGAAGCTGTTCAGCGACCGCGCCGTCGACTACTTCCGCTGTGCCGACCCCGACGACCGCCGCTACCTGCTCTTCAACCCGATGACGAAGATGAAGGTGACCACGGAGGGCGAGAAGGTCATCGACCTGATGTGGGACGTCATCGCCGCCAAGGGCTTCGAAAAGGACAACTACTTCGCCCAGGCGGCCGTCGAGATCCGCGGACTGCCGAAGCTGGAGGGCACGGTCCACGTCAACCTGGCGCTGATCCTGAAGTTCATGCGCAGCCACCTCCTCGACCCGGCCCACTTCCCGGACGTGCCGACCCGCCTCGACGCCGCCGACGACACCTTCCTGTTCCGGCAAGGACCGGCCCGCGGCCTCGGCTCGGTCCGCTTCCACGACTGGCGGCCCGCCTTCGCAACGTTCGGGCACCTGCCCAACGTCGCTCGCCTGCGCGAACAGGCCGACGCCCTTTGCGAGTTCGTCGCCACCGCGGCCCCCGACGCCGAGCAGAGCCGCGACCTCGATCTCCTCCTCGCCGTCGGCCAGCTCTTCGCCCTCGTCGTCCACGCACAGCTCGTCCTGGAACAGGCCCGCCTCACCGGCCTGGGCGAAGACGTGCTCGACGAACTCTTCGCCGTCCTGGTAAGGGACTTCTCCGCACATGCCGTCGAACTGCACGGCAAGGACTCGGCGACCCGGAACCAGCAGGAGTGGGCGCTGGGCGCGGTCCGGCGGCCCGTCGTCGACCCGGCGCGCACCGAGCGAGTCTGGCAGCAGGTCGAGGCTCTGTCCGGCGCGTACGAGATGGCCCCGTAGGCACGTCGCGCCGTACCCCTCACCGGTGGTGGCCCCGCAAGCCGCGCTGGAGCGGGACGAGGGCCGGCAGGTGTGCCCGGTGTGCGAGTCGGTATGGGTGGCTGCGGTGGATCACCGCAGCCACCCATACTCACCGCGGTCCATCCATCGGCCGGCCACATCTGGATCTGCTGAGGCGAACCACGGGTGGCCGCGATTCCGACTTTGGTCGACGATGCCGCTACCTCAGGACGACTGCGCACCATCTCGTGCTGCCCCAGGGTGGAACTTCCTTACGTTGAGGAGGCAGCATGGCGATCTTCCGGACCCGCACAAGGGCTGGCGTCATCACGCGGGCGGCGGTGGCGACCGGGCTCTCGATGGCGGCCGTGCCGTCTGCGGCAACGGCCCTACCGGCCCCAACGGCGACTCCCACGCAGCTGTACGTCGCCCCCTGGGGCAAGGACTCCTGGGCCGGCACCCTGAAACGGCCCTTCGCCACACCGGCACGCGCGCAACAGGCCGTACGCACCCGGGCACCGCGGATGACATCGGACCTGGTGGTGAACCTGCGCGGCGGAACTTACAGCCTCAAGGCGCCACTGCGCCTGTCGGAGGCCGCGGGGGACTCCGGCCGGGGCGGCCACCGGGTGGTCTACCAGCCGTACGGCTACGGGACACCGCGGCAGGAGCGGGTGACGATCAGTGGCGGCCGTCGGATCTCCGGGTGGCGGCCGGACCGACGGCTCAAGGGGTTCTGGCGCGCGGACGTGGGCGGGCTCGAGACCCGCCAGCTCTACGTCGATGACCGGCGCGCCACGCGACTCACGCACGACGGCACAGGCTTCCCGGGCACGCTGAAGGCGACCAGGACCGGTTACGTCACCACCAGTACCGTCCCCCGAACCTGGCGGAACCCCGGCGACATCGAGTTCGTCTACCGAGCCGGCTATCTCGAAGGCCGCTGCGGAGTCACGGGGATCTCCGCAAGCGCCCGCCGGACCACCGTCACCATGGACCAGCCATGCTGGGATCTGGCCCAAAAGCTGTACGGGGGCACGGAGTTACTCGAAGCCCCCAGCAGCGTGGAGAACTCCCCCGGCTTCGCACCCAAACCCGGAAGCTGGTATCTCGACCGCTCCCGGCCCGGACACCATGAGCTGCTCTACTTCCCGCGGCCCGCGGAGGACATGCGCCAGGCCAGGGTGGTCGCCCCGGTCCTGGAGTCCCTGGTCACCGGCACCGGCCGGCCCGGCCGCCCCCTCCACGACGTCGGCTTCCGCGGCCTGACGTTCGCGTACGCCACCTGGCTGGCGCCCAGCGAACCCGCCGGGTTTCCCTCGGCGTGGAGCATGTACCTGCGGCCCGGGAAGGGCGAGGACGCGAAGGTGCTCACGGTGCCGGGCACGGTCGCCTTCCGTACCGCCGAGCGGATCACCTTCGAGGGCAACCGTTTCACCCACCTGGGCGCCCAGGCACTGGAGTTCTCCGAGAACAGCTCGTACAACGTCGTCGACGGCAACGTCATCAGCGACGTCTCCGACGGCGGCATCCTGATGGGAGTGGTCCCGCCCGACCAGAAGGGGACCAACCGCGGCAACCGGATCACCAACAACTGGATCCACCACATCGGCGCGGACTACCACGCAGCCTCCGGCATCTGGGACACGGCGACCCAGGAGACCACCATCGCGCACAACCAGGTCAACGACGTGCCCTACACCGGCATCCTCTCCGGGCCCGGCGACGACCTGCGGGGCATCATGCGCCGCAACCGCCTCCTCGACAACCGCGTCTTCGCGACGAACCGGATCCTCGAGGACGGGGGCGGCATCTACCTGCGCGGCGAACAGGGCAGTTCCTTCGCCGACGGGGCCGTCATCAGCGGTAACGCGGTCACCGACAGCAAGCACGGCGACTGGAACGTCGGCATCTACACCGACGACAGCACCAACTGGGCCACCGTGGACCGCAACACGGTCTACGACTACGTCGCCTCCATCGGCGGCTGCAGCGAGGAATGGGGCAACCGCCCCGTCCAGAACGTGCGCTACCGCGGCAACTTCTGGGACGACGCCGTGCCCCAATGGCTCGAACGACGGGAGTTCCCCGGAGCCTGGCCGCCGGCCGACAAGCAGAACCCGGAGGAGGGGTGCGGAGAACCTCACCGCCTCGCCTTCGCCGACAACACCCTCCTGCCTCCTCGTAACCCCGGCCAGGCCTGCGCCGCCAACGCCGACTGCGCTGCCGTCCTGGCGAACGCCGGCCCTTCTCCGTTCCACCGCAAGCGCTTGGGCATGCCGTGACTGAGCACCGTATTCGCGTACGTGCCTATGGTTGTGCCCCTGCCCCTGTCGGCTTCACCGGAGCGGGAGGCGGGACAGTCGGCATCGCGAACGTCGCGCCTGCCGCTGCCACATGCTCGGCCAGGGCTGGGGGCCGGCCGAGGGCAGCGCCGCTGCCCTCGGCAGCGACCGGTGCTCATCGGACGGAGCTGCGCCAGGCCGTTCCCGTTCACCTTTACGGGCAGGCCGCAGCAACTGGACTCCATGCTCGGACAGTTCGCCTTCGCAACGACGGCCCGAAGTAGCTCTGGTCGCCGATGAGACTCTGTCGGGGGCGCTCTCGCAGAGGCTCGCATCCGGCGGCCAGGAGGTCGAGGAGGGTCTCGCGTTCGTCGGCCTTGGCCCCGGTCAGGACGAAGGCGATGGGCAGGCCCTGAAGGATGCCCACCAGGTGCAGGCGCAGGCCCAGAAGTAGCGGCTGTAGCGGGCGCAGTAGCCGTAATCGGCCCGGCCTGCCAGGTCGCAGCGTTTGACGGTCTCGCGGGTGCGGCGGCATTCCACCGGGGTGGAGCCCACGGCCCCTACGTCGTCGCTCCACACCGAGGTGGTGGCGGCCAGGATCCGGTTGACGCTTCGCATCGGACCAGCGGCCTTGCCGCTTGTTGTAGCCGGGCTGCCGGGGCAGGTAGGGGAAGACGTGGCTCGGGTGGGCACGGGCCTGGCGGAGCCATTCGGCCTCGGTGGCGGAGCCGAGTATGGCCTGCATCGTGGCGAGGGTGACCAGTTCGGCATCGCTCAGGCGGGGCGTCATGCCGACCGGCGGGCGCCACGGCGCCAGCTCGGGATGCTCCTTTCAGGATGGTCGTCGGTCGTCGCATAGTGTGCTGTCGCGAGGGTGTCCACGTCGTTCGTCACTAAATGATCTTGGACACCCTCGTTCTCGTCTCCGCAGGCACCCCTTGGACCACGCCACCAGGAGGAACCAGTGTCATACCCGCAACTGCTCACCCCCGAGGAGAAGCTCGCCGACGCGAAGAAGCAGCTGAGCCTCCCGCGTATCGTCGTGATCTGCGGCTCCACCCGCTTCATGACCGAGATGACCGAGGCCGATCTGCGGGAGACCAAAGCCGGAAAGATTGTCGTCAAACCGGGTTGTGACATGAAGTCGCCGCACGAACTGTGGTCCGATCCTTCCGAGGCCGAGGCGCTGAAGGTTCGACTCGACGATCTGCACCGGGCGAAGATCCGGCTCGCTGACGAGGTGCTCGTAGTCGGCGACTACATCGGAGACAGCACTCGAGCCGAAATCGTCTACGCCCGGTCGCTGGGCAAGCCCGTGCGGTTCACGCACCCCGAAGTCGACCCTGACGCCTGACCGCCCTCCGCCACCTCGACAACCAGGGCCGGCAGCCCGCCGCCTGATCCACGCTTCCTGCTCGCCACCTCGGTGTGTGGTCGGTGTCCGAGGGACGGTGGCTCCACGCAACCCGATCGCCGACGCCGAACCGGGCATCCTGCTCCTGCCCCGTGGTGACCACGTGATCTCTCTCGTCGGCCACCCGCGACTGCTCGACACGGCTACCGGGCGCCTCGTTGCGGAGTGGCCCGAAGTGGGCGTACCCGTCAAGTCCACATGCCTCGGCGTCAGCCACGTCCCCTCTCCCGCGGTCGCCCTCCATCCCGACGGTACCCGGCTGGCCATCGCGCAGGCTCAAAACATCGCCGTCATCACGCTCTCGTGATCCAGCCCGCTGCACAAAGGGTGATGGTGCGCACGGAATCCCGGATGCGCCCATCCGCTGCGCCTGGCGAACGCGCAGGTCACGAGATCCATTGCTGACAAGAGCACGGTTTTGCCAACCCGCTGCTCACGAACTCCCTTTGTTGCCAACGAAGTCGCGGATCCCAGAGTGAGTATCCCGGTGAGGTTGAGGTCCGCAAGGACGTCAGTGGGACGCGCTCAGCCGCGTCATCGCACGCGATAAACCCGGTGACGTCGACGATCAACCCCGGGATACTGGTCGCCCATGGATGAGGTCAAGGTCGTCGTCGCCCATTCCGAGCGCGCGACGCTGCGCGTCGGTGACGTGTTCTTGAAGGTGGACTCCGATCAGGCGCGCATCGACGTCGAGGTCGAGGCCATGGCCCTTGCGCCCGTGCCAACCCCACAGGTCCTGTGGCGGAAGCCGCCCGTGCTCGCGATCGCCGCAGTCCCGGGCGCGGCGCTCGGCCGCCTGGGCGAGCCGTCGACCGCGTCGCCGGCGACGTGGGCCGCGGCGGGCGCCGCCATCCGAAAGCTGCATGACGCACCGTTGCCGCCCTGGCACGGCCGGCGCCGCCGGGAGCCCGACGAGTGGGCGGCAGAACTCGACGGCGAGTGCGAGTTGCTCGTGAAGAACGGCGTCCTGCCCGCCGACCTGGTCACCCGCAACCGCCAGGTCGCCGAGGCCGCGCTCCGTCCGTGGACTCCAGCATTCACGCATGGCGACCTGCAGATCGATCACGTCTTCGTCGACGGTGGCGAGGTCACCGGCATCATCGACTGGTCCGAGGCGGGCCGGGGTGATGCCCTGTTCGACCTCGCCACCTTCACGCTCGGACACGAGGAACACCTCCACGACGTCATCGCCGGCTACGGCACCGACATCGACCTCGACGAGATCCGCGCGTGGTGGTCGTTGCGAAGCCTGCTGGGGGTTCGCTGGCTGATCGAGCACGGCTTCGACCCCTTCGCGCCGGGCTGTGAGGTCGACGTGCTGAGATCCCGGATGTGAGGCTGTGCGGGCCCGACTGCTGCTGATGCGTTCTGACGCCTCGAGCAGGCCATCCGTTGGAGCGATCGCCCGCCCTCGTTCCCGACAAAACGCGGTGCCCACTCGCCGCCTACAGATGAGGGCCCAGCCAAGGGACGAGCGCCGTGGTGAACGCCGTCACGGATCCTCAGGCGACCCAGCGCCGCGGCACGACCGAGGCGTTCCACGCCCCAGCGGTACACGCCCCCGCCGGAGCCGTGCCCGGTGTGCGCCCGGCGAGGCGCGGGGTGATCTGGAACTGGCGGACCTTGTCCCGGTAGACCCCGTGGTCATAGCCACCGTCGGCGTACTGACTCATGAGTCTTCGCAGTTCAGGGTGGGGGATCTTCCGTCGGAGGGCACAGCCCCCGCCCTTCTTCCCCCGTCACGTTTCGCACGCTGACTTTCACCCTCGCGCGGTCAAGCCGCCTCCGGTGGCTCCACCGCGCATCAGCATGCCCGCACGCTCCCGTCGGCCAACAACAAGCCGAGCTTCCAAACTCACAAGGAGGCGACGACTACGTCATCAATGCGATGTGGGGGTGCTGGGGCGCCGCAGGGCAGATGTACAACTGCTGTCTGTAGCCGCTGCCGATCTGGACCGCGGTGGGCCGCCCGGGGTCGAAGTGGTCCAAGGGGGAGGACGGTTCAGCAGCTGGGTTCTCGTACGGGGACCAGCTGCGCCCTTCGTCGTCCCCTTCTTCGAACGTGGCGATGGTCAGCAGGACTTCCATCCCAGTGCCGCATTCAGGGCAGGGCCGCGGGGTGGGGTCGGTGGAGTCCCAGGCGGGCCAACCGCCGACCTTCCAGCCGGGTGCGCTGGACAGCACACAGTCGTAGTACGTCTGCGGGTCCATATCTTCTTCGGCTGCCTGTGGCACACTCCACTGCCTGAGCTGCTCCTGCAGTTCCGTACTCAGCTCCAGGTGGTCGGGATATTCGGTGATCTGTTCCGGGTGGAGCAGGCACGGCTCGGGCAGGTAGCTGTCGAACTGCATCGCGGGTGGTTCGGGGGGTGTGCTGAGGATGTCGGTGATGGTGGCTGCCGACCGCCAGAACAACGCGGTCCTGGGCATGATCGGATGGTCGAAGGGGCACCACAGAACCTGCAGCAGATCCGTTCCTTCAGGCGTGAGCAGATCGGGCACATCCCGTGCGTACAGTTGCGCGACGGGCAGCATCGCTATGGAACCGTCGTACGGCTGGACCGCCACCCTCAGCGGATACTCACGAGAGGGCCGGATTCGCTCGAGGGTCTCTCGTTCCTGCGGGGTCAAACTCCGGCCGTGCGAGGCGGCACGGATCCGTCGTTCCACCCGCACATCCGCTGGGGACAGGGCCGGGTTCACCCCGTCCACCACATGGGGGCCCTCGCAGTGGGGCCACGGCTCGCCGGCCGGCCACAGGAGTGGCCCGCCGACCGAGCTGTCGTACCACGTCGGTGCCCCGGGTCGCGGGTGCAACCGGGTCGCCGTGCGTGCCAGCGGGACCAGCTGAGGAAAAACCGCGGCGACATCGAGCGGCCGTGGCGGAGTGACAGGAGTGACATTCATAGCCACGATCTTGCCAACTGCCTCTGACAACGGCTCTCGTAGCCGCCCAGGCAGCTCTCTCCAAGCGTTCCGCAGCTGCTCTGTTTCCCGCACTTCTCAGGTACTCAAACACTCACTTGAGATGATGTCTCGATTGACTGGTCGAGCATCATAATGAGGTATCCCGGGGCTGGCCCGCACTGCATGATCGTGACATGACGAATCCTGCTTCCTTCCGTGACCAGTCCAACTGGGGCGATGGCTACGAGCTGGCCATCGAGGTTGGCTCCACTGGTAACGCCGAGCTGCAGACCCTCCTGAGTGCTCTGTGGTCGGCGGCAGGCGTGCGGGGGTGCTTCGGGCACCGCGACTGTGAGCCTGACGAGCAGGATGAGGTGCCGTGCACGGTGGCCTCTCTGAGTGAGTACGGCCACCTGCTCGGTCAGGTCCGCTTGCCGACGGGGCAGATGGCGGTATGCGGTTGCATGGCGGTCCGCGGTGGTGACGAAAGCAGTGACTGGCTGGACTTCTACGTTCCCACAGGAGCGTTGGACAAGACGGGCGCCGTGTACTGGGACGGCCAGCCGCACTTCAGGTCCGCGGTCATCGACGACTGGCTCGCCGGCATCGCGATGGAGACCTTCAAGCAGGCGCCGTTCAGCTTGGGTGTCGTCGGCTGGATGGTCTCCGGAGGTGCCGACGCCTCAGTGCTGGCGGGCGAGTTGCCCCAGGAACGCGGTATGGGATACCTGCTGCCGCGTGGCGGGGTCCTACGCTACGGGGCTGCCAACACCTGACGCCAACGACTCCCGCCGGCGCGAACTCTGCGGTGGCAGATGAGACTGCCGGCGGTGCCGACGAAGGCGAGGAAGTGTTCGGCCTTGCGCTCGTATCGGCGGTGCGGCCGACGACAGCCGTTCAGCCAGGACATCGTGCGCTCCACCACCAGCGGTATCGGCCCGGGCGCCCGGAAGGCTCGATACCGCGGCGGGCCATGCGAGGCACGATTTGCCGTCGCCGCAGCCAGTTGCGCAGATGGTCGAAGGCGCAGCCCTTGTCCTTGTGCAGCTTGGCCGGGCGGCGGCGCCGGGGCCCATGGCGGGAGCGGATCGGCGGGATGCCCTGCATCAGCGGGATCAGCGCCTGGCGTTCGTGCAGGTGGGCAGCGGAGATCCCCACCGAGATCGGCAGGCCGTTGCGGTCACCGATGACGTGAATCTTCGCCCCGAGCTTGCCGCGATCGGTCATTCGGTCCAGTCAAAGGCCCCCTTTGACCGCACGGACACTGGCCGAGTCCATCGCACAGCGCGACCCGTCCGGGGCCGTCATCGGATGCTGAGCCGCCGGCGTAGCGAGGTCGTGTCGGACATTCAGCAAGACCACCGTCGTCGTCATCACCGCGAAGTCCGCCGGGCGCAGGGTCTTCGGCCTCGCCACCGCAGGCGTCCGTCTCGCTTGGCCTCTTGCGCGTCAGTCCGGCAGCCAGTGCAGCTCGTGCGCCAGGGTTTTGGCGACGGCACGGATGCGGCGGTGCAGTGGCGACTGCTCGCGTGGCAGGACCAGGTGGATCGTCAGGCTGGGCGCGCCTCGCAGCGGTCGCCAGGTGAGACCGGCCGGTTGCGCCGTGGCCGCGGCTTCTCCGGCCGGGGCGAGGGTGACCCCGTCGCGCAGGTCACGCTGAGACATGTCGAAAGAAACTGCGGGCGTGTGGAACCGGGGGTGTGGTCGGGTGTCTCGGAACAGTGCGGAGAGCTGATCGTGGATCACGGGGTTGGCCGCACGGTCCGGGAGTCGCAGCGGATACGCGGCCGCGTCGGCGATCTCGATCTCCGGGTGTTCGGCCAGCGGATGGTGCTGCGCCAGCTGGACCCCGATGCGCGCACGCCGCAGCAGGAACCGGCGCACGCCACGGCCCGGCTGTTCACCGCGGGTGATCCCGGCATCGATGCGGCCGTCGGCGACCGCGGGGGAGATCTCCGGTGTCGCCATCGGGACAGCGCCGACCTCGAGTCCGCTGTTGCCGCGAATCAGCCTGTCCACCAGGGCTGGTGCCGTCTCGGCCCCGGTGCTGAGGCTGTATCCGATGCGCAGCATGCCCAGTTCACCGGCCGCCGCGCTCCGGGCGGTGTCCCATGCCCGGTCCAGCGCCGCCAGCGCGGGCGGCGCGGACTCCGCCAAAGCCGCACCGGCCGTGGTCAATACGACGCTACGCGTGTTGCGGACCAGCAGGGCCGTACCGAGTTCCGCCTCCAATCGGCGCATCCGGGCGCTGAGTGCGGGCTGTGCGATACCGATCCGTGCAGCCGCGCGGGTGAAGTTCAACTCCTGCGCCAGCACCAGGAAGTACCGCAGGCTCACCGTATCCGGCGCCACGTGCCCTCCCTGCCGATTGATAACGATCCGTTCTGAGTCTATCCAGTACCGGTCTTTCCCTCGACCGCAGATCAAGCCCTAACCTGCGCATGCGGGACCGATCGATCTGAGTGTCGATTCAACGTCGGACGTGTCCGGCCGAACACAGGAGGCTTCCATGGCTAAGGGCTACTGGGTCAGTGTCTACCCCGCCATTTCCGACCCTGCGAGGCTGACTGCCTACGACAAGCTGGCCCGTCCGGCTGTCCTGGCTGGGGGCGGGCGCGTCCTGTCCCGTGGCGGTCGAGTCGTCGCCCACGAGGCCGGAATCACGCAACGCGTCGTTCTGATCGAGTTCGACAGCTTTGAACACGCCGTCGCGGCATACGAGAGCGAGGTATACCAGAAGGCGCTGGTAGCCCTCCCCGACGGCGTCGAGCGCGACTTCCGCATCATCGAAGGCATCGACTGACCGGCGGGCCCAGCCAGCGCTGAGCATCCGTCACCTGATACGCACACGGTGCTGAACGACGACTCACGAGACGAGTTCGAAGCCATGCCCCGCGTCCCAGTTCGTCGTCGACGTCCTCGACGGCCTGATCCCTGTCGGGCGGGCCACGAAGCGGAGTTCGGGGCACCGACACATCATTGGCCCGACAACCGACTTGCGTAATGAACCCCCGGGAGCGCCCAGGCGCCCTCGTCCAGCGGCCAGCCCCCCCCCTGAATCAACAGGACCTCACGGGCGGGCGTCAGGGCGATGACGTCGGCGGTGTAGCGGATCGTCTCGAACTTCTCGGTCTCGGCCATGTGCACCTCTCGGTGGGATGGGTTAGTGGGTGGTGTCGGTGCCCACGAGGAACTGGTCGCTGCCGAGGTCCCTCGCGACCTGGGCGTCCGTGCCCTGGGCGCGCTGCAGACGTGCAGCGCCTCTGGGGCGTCCTGGGGCCGGTGTCGGGAAGGCGGGAGGCCAGGTACTCGTTGGCCCGGCGGACTTCCTCTTGGGTGAACAGCGTGGCGATGCGCTGCTCGTCGTCGGTGATACCGATCCCGAATATCCTTCTGCGCGGGGCGAGTCAGTGGGAGGAGATGAAGCCCTCCGACTGGTCGAGATGGAATGGAGAGCCGGTGCTCTCGGGAATCCATCCGTTGGCGCGAGCGGTTCGAATGCTGTCAGCAACGTCGGAAGGCCGGACAGGGCTTGCCTGTGTGCCGAACCAGTTGCTGGGGTGTGGCTGGTTGGTCGTGATCACCAGAGTGGTGCCGGGAGACTCGGCGTGTTCGACCGCATAGGTCAGGGGCGACCAGACCAGTCCCTGGTCGTAGGTGGGCCTTCCGCGAAGCCTCCATCGGTAGGTGGTGCCGTCGACGGTGATGCGCCGCGACCTCTTCTTCACCAGTGCCATGCCCACGTCCTTCTTCAAGGGCGAGGGTAGTGAATGGCCACTGACCATGTTCCACGGGTTTCCTGCGGCCGGGTTCAGCTTCTGCGCATCGGAATGACGTCAGGACTTTCCGCGGGGATGGTGGGACGGTCGGCCTCGGGGGGTGGCAAGCAGGGCGACGATGGTGACGGGCTTGTCGCAATGAGGGCAGTTGCGGGTTGCGGTCGGTGTCAGTGCGGTGGGCTGGGGCGATGGCCGCGCGGTCGGTTCTGTCTCGACGTTGTCGTTGGCATCGTGGCGCTCGCGTCGACGGCGGCAGGCTGCTACTGCCTTGCAGCGGGGCGAGCAATAGGTATGGCGGGCGACTGCCTGTGGGTTGACCTGGAACTGGGTCCAGCAGATCGGGGCAGTCTCGGAGTTCGGCCAGCACGTCCGATCACTCCCTTGCGGAGGTTGTCGGAGTGGGCCTGATGCGAGCGGAGGCGGGAGGACGGGCCGTCGATGCCGACCACGGCGGCCCGGTGCAGGAGGCGGTCGAGCATGGCGGCACCGACGGTGGCGTCACCGAAGGCGCCGCCCAGTCGGCGATGCCGACGTTGGTTGTGAGGATCGTGCTCGACTTCAGATACCGCTGATTGATCATCTGGAACAGGGCTGAGGCGCCGTCGCCGGGCAGGGGGAGGTAGCCGAGTTCATCGATCACCAGCAGGCGGGGGCCGGCGAAGAACCGCATGATGCTTGCCCCGCGTCCTTCGAGGGCGGCCTTGTGACACTTGGCCGCCAGTTCGGCCGCGGTGCTGAAGGAGACGCGGTGGCCGGCATCGACGGCGGAGCGGGCGAGCGCGACGGCCACGGTCAGTTCTCGGTCAACGCCCTGCGGGGAATGCTGCGCGCCGGCCGAATCCGACCATGACGAGCGCCATGAGTGTGAGAGCGATCATCCCGGCTGGAAGAACCGGTGCGCCCACGCCATCGACGACCACAGCCCCCACAGCGCCACCCGCGAAGATCGCCATGTTGAAGGATGTCGTCAGCATCGCGTTCGCCGCATCGGCGTTCTCGCCCGCGGCCTCCCCCATGGCCGTCTGCAGCTGCGTCGCCGAGCCGCCGAACGCGAGGCCCCACAGGACGATCGCGAACAGCGCGAGCACAGTGGACTGCTGCGCGGCGGCAAGAACCCCCCCGGCGACGATGAACAGGATCACACTCGCCAGGGTGAGCCTGCGAAGTGCGCGGTCGATGAACACGCCGGTGATCCAGATACCTCCGAGCGCAGCGACGCCGAAGACGAGAAGTGTGACGTCGGGCCGGAGGGCGAGACGCATCTGCCGCAGATAGGAAGCGATGTAGGTGTAGAGCAGGTTGTGCGCGAGCATCCAGACGAATACGACGGCGAGGATGGTCGCCACGCCGGGAATGCCCAGCACTCGGCTGAGCGGAGCGCGTGTCTGCGCCGACTGCCCCGGGGCGTCGGGCACGAGGAACTTCGCGAAGACCATGACGATGACGCTGAGCAGTGACATCGCGGCGAAGGACCAGCGCCACCCGACCGTCGAGCCCAGCCAGGCGCCAAGTGGTGTTCCGACGCCGAGTGCGACCGGGGTTCCGGTCATGGCGATGGCAAGGGCGCGCCCGGCGTGCTCAGGTGCGGCGATACGCCGGGCGTATCCGGCGAGCATGCCCCACAGCAGCCCGGAGAAGGCTCCCCCGACGAACCGGGCGGCAAGAGCGACGGTGAACGAAGGCGATACCGCGGTGACGGTGTTCGCGACAAGGAACCCGAGCAGGCCCGCAAGGAGGAGCGGCTTCCGCCGTGCCCCGCGCGTCAGCGCGATCGCGGGTATCGCCGAGAGGACCGTTCCGATCGCGTAGGCGCTCACGAGCTGGCCGGCGCCGCCTTCGGAGACGTCAAGTCCGGCAGCGAGCTGCGGGAGCAGCCCCGCCGGCAGCGTCTCGGTCATGATCACGATGAATCCGGTACACGCCATCACCACCAGTGCCGGAACGGGGAACGACTCGTGCGCTCGCTCGCGGACCGGCGTGGGGCACGTTGTGGTCATCGGGTCGGACTCCTCCACTAGTTATGGATTGACTGATCCGATATTGATAGACGTGCTTACGGGTGTCAAACTGGATCAGTCAGTCCGCAATAGAGGAGGTTCGCCGTGCCCCCCGTCGGTCGTCCCCGCATCTTCGACATGGAGGCCGTCTTGGAGGCCGCGATGCTGCTGTTCTGGGAACAGGGCTACGAAGCGACATCGCTGGCCCAGCTCCGCGAGACCACAGGACTGTCATCCGCGAGCCTCTACGGCGCCTTCGGCTCCAAGGAGGGACTGTTCGAGAAGGCCGTTGAGCACTACATCGCCGGACCGGGCAGCGTCACCGATGTCGTGGCCGACGAGGCGGAGAGTCCCCGCGAGGCCATCGCCCGTCTCCTCCACGGGTCGATCAACATGCAGACCGACACATCCCACCCTCGCGGATGCCTCGTCGCCCTCTCGGGGACGGTCCGGGCACCGGGAGCAGGCGAGGCCGGAGCGCGAAAGGTCGTAGCGGCGCGCCGCGCAGCGGACCGAGCACGCATCAGGGCGTGCATCGTACGCGGCATCGCCTCAGGAGAGCTCGCCGAAGACACCGACGTGGACGGCCTCACGTCAATGATCCACGGCTTCTTGCTCGGTATTTCGACACAGGTATGTGACGGCACATCAGCACGGCACCTGCACGCCGCGGCAGACGCCGTGCTCGCGAACTGGGACACACGGGGACGCTGACGCTCACGCGCATCACACGTCGACATCGGTCCACGCACAGCCCCCGGAACCGCACGACTTCAGGTGACATGAATCGCGTGCACAACCGGCGGCGCACCTGGCCGCCCCGGCCCGCCGGCTGCCGGGCAACCCGTCGATCACCCGGCCAACGATGCGAGACGAGCCACTAGCCTCGCGCTTTCATGAAGCGGGCTGTCCGACAGGCGGTCAGGCCTATCGGGTCCCACCCCCGTGTCCGTATCCGGGAAGACGGCCGGGCCGTGGTCTCGCAGGCCGGTTCGGTCCTGCTGATCGAAACTGTCCGCAAGACCGGCCTTGACCAGGCCATATCCGCAGCCCTGACCCCGTGGCGGAAGCCGCGGGCCATCCACGACCCCGGCAAGATACTCGTGGACCTCGCGCTGGCGGTCGCGCTGGGCGGGGACTGCCTCGCCGATATCACCCTGCTGCGGTCTGAGCCTGCCGTGTTCGGGCCGGTCGCCTCCGACCCCACGGTCTCCCGGCTGATCGACACCCTTGCCACCTCGGGCGAGAAGGCGCTGACCGCCATCCGCGCCGCACGTTCCGAAGTCCGCCGACGAGTCTGCGAGTTGGCCGGCAACCAGGCTCCGGACACCGGCGGACAAGTGACCGTGGACTTGGACGGGGTTCTGGTCGTCGCGCACTCGGACAAGCAGAACGCGGTCCCGACCTGGAAGAAGTCCTACGGTCATCACCCGCTCATGGGATTCGTCGACCACGGTCCGGGAGGGACCGGTGAACCCGTCGCCGCCTGCTGAGACCCGGGAACGAAGATGGGGCTGTTGACGTGTCCGTGTCGTTGTCTGGGTCATGTGCTTCCTCGGTCCGCCGCTGCGTGGCGCCACCGTCTTGGCTCAGCGTGACGGATCGCGGATTGACGTACTCCGTGGCGGCTCCGATGCTGGTAGGTGGGGGTGGTGGAAGGGGCTGCGGCCGTGCATCGTGGGCAGAGTGGTCTTCCTCGGGTGTTGACGGCGGCGGAGACGGCGGCGCCGGTGGACGCTGTTGACGTGGTCGCGGAGGACCTGCGGCGGCGTTTCAGGGCAACGGAGGTGTCTTTCCTCATTGTGGATCTGACGGGGAAGGCAGTGGCGCGGCTGTCCACCGTCCCCGCGGACGATGGCCGGGAGGCGGAGCGGATCCCCCTGTTCGGCAGTGTCTACGAGGAAGTGGTGCGTACCCAGATGCTGCATCACGAGGCGACCGTCCACGGACACCGGGTGATCATGCCGGTCACCAACCGGGGGGATGCGATCGGGCTGCTGGAACTGCTCCTGCCGACCGACCCCCGCGACGACGTCCTTGACGCGGTCGGGGAAGCCGCCCACCTCCTGGCCTACATCGTGATCGCCAACGGGCGCTTCACCGACCTCTACACCTGGGGCAAACGCTCCGTACCCCCCACCCTGGCGGCAGAGATCCAGTACCAGCTGCTGCCCCCGTCGCTGTCGTGCGAGGCGGCGCAGTTCACGCTCAGCGGGAGCCTGGAGCCCTCCGAAGGCCTCAGCGGTGACACCTTCGACTACGCCTTGGACCGCGACACCCTGCATGTGTCGGTGACCGACCCCATGGGCCACGACATTGCTGCCGCCCTGGCCGCCACGGTCCTGGTGAGCGCCCTGCGCGGCGCCCGCCGCGCAGGGGCGGGCCTGGCCGAGCAGGCCCGCCGGGCCGATCACGCACTGATCGCCCACGGCCAGGGTCACGCCACCGGGCAGCTGCTGCGCGTCCATCTCCGTACCGGTCAGGCCCAGCTCGTCAATGCCGGCCATCCCTGGCCACTGCGCATGCGCGAAGGGACTGCGGAGGTGATCACCTGCGAGGTGGACCATCCCTTCGGACTGTCCGAGTTCACACCCCACCCCTACCGTGTGCAGGACCTCGACCTGCGTCCTGGTGACCGCCTGCTCCTCATCACCGACGGCATGCTCGAACGTCACGGCGAGAAGGTCGACCTGGCCGCCCTGCTGGAGGACACCCGCCGCCTTCACCCGCGGGAGGCCGCAATGGCGCTGACATCCGCCGTTCGGGCTGCCGCCGACGGCCGGCTCGAAGACGATGCCACCGTAATGTGCCTGGACTGGCACGGCCCTCAGGAAACCCAGCGGCACGTCAGCTCCGGCGCGGACACAAGGCAAGCCTCGGCCGTCCGCACCCCGCAGCAGCCATGACCAGGGCGTTCTCAGAAGGGGCTGTGATGCATTCGTGCCGTCGGCCCCGCTGTGTTCGTTGAACAGGTGACGCGCCGTGACCGTTCGACGACCGCTTCATTCCAGTCCTGCTCGTCGGCGAAGTCCTTGCCGAGCCCGGCCATCGCGGCCGGATGGCAGATCGCGTCCACGACGCCCTGTGCGTCGGTGGCGGCCGCCGCGGCGCGGACGTCCGCGTGCCGCCAGTCCGGCTCCTCGGGACCGGCGGTGCGGTGGGCTGCGGGCAGCAGCGTGTCGAGGACGCTCACCTCGTGGCCGGTACCGCTGACGGCGGTCTCGATGTGCGAGCCGATGACACGCGGCCGTAGACCGTTCGGCGCGGGTACGTCAGCGGTTCGTCAGCGGTTCGTCAGCGTTTGGGATCGTGCCCTGTCGTCTCCGCTCGAGAACGTCGCAGCCGTCAACAGCGCGAAGGCGAGGGCGAAGGCGAGCATGGTGAGCACACCCCGCGGCCAGAAGATGTGGCTGTCGACGAACGACCAGCAGGCGGCGAGCAGCACCACGGCACCCGGTAGCATCCGTGCTCCGTGCCGCCGATACAGCACCGCGCACGTCGCGAGACAGGCCACGGCGAGCGCGTACACCCCCACGCGACCCAGTTGGTCGCCGGTCGCGAACAGCCGGCCGGCCGCCCCGTGGATTCCGTGGTCCACCACCGTGCCCGCGGAGATCCCCGCGACGGCGTCGAGTCCGGAGTAGTACGCCGCGTAACCGAGGGATCCGGCCCAGGCGAGCACCGTCAGAGCTCCCTCGGCGTCGCGGCGCGGCCTGCCCCACAACGGGACCACCAGACCGAGCACCAGAAAGGGGAACACCGGCAGGAGCGCGACGTGCAGCCCGGCCCAGTCGCCCGCCGTCGCCGGCGTCAGGTGCCGGGGATGAACGAGACCGGCGACAGCCAGCAGCAGTGGGGCCGCCGTCACCAGCGCCGTCGTACGCAGAACTCGCGAGGATCGCATCCCGTCACCGTAGGAGGCTGCGCCGGCTCCGCCGTGCCCCTGCGCGGAACGCGTAAGACATCCGTAACACCGGAGAAGCCCTCCACACCGGCGATCGGCAGGTCCACCCCGAACTGCGGCAGATCATGCACCACCTCGGCGTAGGGGTGTACGGCCACGGCAACGACCGCCGGAGCGTGTCCGCCCACGCGGTCCGCAGTACGAGCATGTTCCCCGGGCCGTGCTCGGCGCGGATTTCGGCGACGCCCTTGGCGGTGCGGGCGACCGGCGGTACTCCGTGGTCCGGTCACCAGGGTGTCGCATCACTCCTCCTCCCGCACCGCACCCTCCTCGCACCGACCAAGTCGGCCCGGACGACGGTGCTGCGGCAGCGCCCGGCACCCTTCACGGATCCGCGCAGCGCCGCTCCCCAGGACGGGTCCTGCTGTCTTGAAAGCCCGGGGCGACGAGCGGGCACCCGCAGCTACGCTCACCGCGTGATGCATCGGTGGAAAGGACACGTAGGCCGCCAACCCCTGTGGGGGGCCGTCGAGTTCACACTCGCCTGGCATGTGGTCCTGGTGCTTGCTCGCCAAGGTGATCCTTCCACCCATGGCCCCGTCCTGGTTCCCCGGCCTGGGCGCCACCGTGGTCAACGCGGTCGAAGGTCAGCGGGCACCGCCTCGCCGACTTCTTCGAGAAGCGGGCGTTGCGCCCCGCCCACCTCTCCCACACGCTGCTCCCGAACCGTTCCGAATTTCCTCAGCCGCACCCGCGCGGCTACACCAACCAGACCCTGACCGGTGAGGTCGCCGACAGCACGGACTGGAAGCCCAGTTGGGCCTGGGCGGCCGGAGGGATGATCTCCGACCTGCACGACCTGCACCGCTGGGCGAGGGTCGTGGCCACCGGCACACTGCTGCGGCCCCAGACCCAGGCGCAGCGGCTCAAAACGCTTCCCACCGGCCACCCGGGCACGAGCTACGGCCTCGGCATCTTCGACAGCGGTGGCTGGATCGGGCACAACGGCTCCATCCCCGGCTACCAGACCGTGACCGTATACCTGCCCTCGCAGAGGGCCACCCTGGTACTGATGATCAACACCGACATCACGTACCAGGGCCAGGAGCCGTCCTCCCTGCTCGCGCGGGCGATCACTGAGATCGTGACGCCGGACAACGTCTACGACCGGGCAGCCCCCACGCAGTAGACCGGCTCAGCACTCCGGCCGTACACCGTGAGCTTCGTGTCCGGGATCCAGTCCGACCGGCCGTGTCGCGGGTACGGTCGGCGCGAGAGCGATCGCCGAGATCGGTATCGACACCGCGCGACTGCACGGGGACATGACCAGCGGGTCCGTCCGTGGCGCCTACCCCGAGCAGGACCAGGACGAGAGGTGCCCGATCATCGGCTACGGACATCCCAAGGACCGGCGATTCGACCTGCAGCGGGACGCCGATGGGGCGCGGCCGAACGGGGCGGGCCGGTGACCGACAAGCCGCTGGAACGGGCGGCATCGAACCGGGTCCGTCTGCTCTGGTGGGGCCTCGGGGGCGGATGTGTGCTGGTGCTCGACCTGCTGGTGAACTACTGGTCACGAGGGCACCGGGGTGGTCTCGGGGGTCTTCTGGCCCGTAGCCCCCTGCGCAGCGCCGGCGGGTGGAAGGCGTGCGGGCCGGATGTCAGGTGTTCCGGGAGCCCTGGGTGCTTCGGGCCCCGAGGGGATCACGCTTGAGGGAGAGTTACAGGGGAACCACTGTCACGAGGGCGGCAAGCAGTACTACTACTCCTACGTCGACAGGGACGGCGTACGGCGTGAGTGCAAGAGCTCGGCCGGAGGTGCCGAGTGGGCCGAGATCACGTACGACCCGGTGAAGCCCGATACCGCCCCGGGATGGCTCGTGGCCGGTGCGGTACTCATCCTGCTGACGGGCTCCGTGCTGCCGCCCGGCGTCGCGTTCGCGGTGGCGCGCCGGCCATCTGATCTTCTGCCGGGAGCCCGCAGCGTGCCCTCCGGACTCTCCGCTGTGGGGTCAGGCGGGACCGGTTTCGTACCCTTGCACGCATGCGGACGCGCCCCACACTTCACTGGACCCCTCCCCCGGACCTGCCGCCGGGCACCTCCGACCTCCGGCCGGTGGTCGATGCGCTGAGCGCCGGCAGGGTGCTGGTGCTCAGTGGGGCTGGCGTGTCCACGGAGTCGGGCATCCCCGCCTATCGGGGCGAAGGCGGCAGTCTGAGTCGGCACACGCCGATGACGTACCAGGACTTCACCGCCGGGGCGCAGGCACGGCGAAGATACTGGGCTCGCAGCCATCTCGGGTGGCGTACCTTCGGCCGCGCCCGTCCCAATGCCGGGCACCAGGCCGTCGCCGCGTTCGCTCAGCACGGTCTTCTCTCGGGAGTGATCACCCAGAACGTCGACGGTTTGCATCAGGCCGCCGGCACCGAGGAGGTCGTGGAGCTGCATGGGAGCCTGGCAAGAGTGCGGTGCCTGGCCTGCGACGCCATCACCTCACGCCAGGACCTCTCCGTACGGTTGGAAGAGGCCAATGCGGCCTTCGAGCCGGTGGCCGCCGGAATCAACCCCGACGGTGACGCCGACCTGTCCGACGAACAGGTCGCCGGCTTTCGCGTCCTGCCTTGCGTGGACTGTGGCGGCATCCTGAAGCCCGATGTGGTGTTTTTCGGCGAGACCGTGCCCGCGCAACGGATCGAGTACTGCCGCCAGTTGGTTCGTGAGGCGAGCACGCTGCTGGTCCTGGGCTCCTCGCTCACGGTGATGTCCGGACTCAGGTTCGTCCGCCAAGCCGCTCAGGCGGGCAAGCGTGTCCTCATCATCAACCGCGATCCCACGCGCGGTGACCAGCTCGCCCATACCCGCGTCAGCCTCCCGCTGGGAACCACCCTGCGCTCTGTCGCGGATGCTCTGGACCTTCCCCTCGACGGCGTATAGCCCGGCCCCGGGGGGGCTCGGTCACCGGGTTTCCGCGGCAGGACTCGGGGCGGCGCATCTCGTGACGTTGGCCAGAACTTGATTTGCCTGTCATGACCACGGCCTGTGATGATCATTACTTGCCCGCGGCCAAGACACGAGTCGCCAAGTCCGGCGACCGCCGGCCCCGCCGCAGCTGCGGATGGCACCCGGCGTGCAAACGGCAACACAAATCCGATCACCTCCAGCACCAACACATGGACCTGCGTACCTCCTCCGCCGGCCTGGGCACTTGGTCGTGCGCGTCATCGGGGGTCGGGGCGAACTCCTGGTCGGTGTGCTTCATCACGGACGAGACGGTCGCCGATGTCGCGGGCCGTCGGGTCGCCCGGCGGCTTGCTCGGCTGAGAGTCGGTGAGACAGTCCACCAGCCCGAGCGCTGCGTGAGACGCATCTGACCGCTGGGACGAGGCCATCGTGCGCTGCTCCTGTTGAACTGCCCGTTCACCAGGGAGACTTGCTCGATGGCTTGTCTTGGTTCAGGAGCGCACTGGTGAGAGCGGATGCAATCCCGGGCAACCACGCTCCGGTTCACGAATCCTGACCGGGTGCACCACTCGGCGGGGCACGGTTTAGCGTCTTGGGATGAGCAGCTTCAACACGCACCGGAGACGGGTCTACGACGAGAGCTTGCCGACTCGCTTCCGGCATACGAATTTGCGGTCGTGCCTCGTCCACTTCGCCCCGTACGGCTTCCGGGCCACGTATCACCATCTCTGCCTCAGCGCGGGGATCCCCAAGGATCTGGAAAAGGATCCGAGCTCGCTCATCCGCGCCGTCGAGGAGTTGCGCCACGCCCGACAGCTCTGGCTCGCTGACGAGCGCGCCTATGCCAACAGTCGCCGAGCGGACAAAGCGCGTGGCTTTCGGCAGGTGAAACGAGACGAGTTCTGGCGAGGCTGGCAGCGTGGGTGGGGGAACATTGCCTACTGTCCCGAGCCGACGTTTCATCCCCACGAGCCGCTGCCGGCGGTGGTCGAACGGGTGCTCCGCTCCTCAGTGCCGCCGGATGAAGCTCCTGCGCTCACGTGCCGTGTCTGCGGAAACCGGGGCAACACCTTCGCCTGGTACGACGGCGCCTACCGGATCCATCAGCTGTGCAGGGAATGCGGGATCAGTCTCGCGGTGCAACGGGCCGACGGGCCCGACCCGCGGTTGGCGGCCGACCATGCCCGGCGGTGGAAGGAGATCTGGAGGCTGCGCGACGAATCTCCGCGCAGCCACCCCAGCTGAGTTTCCGGCCGTGGGTCGGCATCACGTCGGGGTTCGCGGCCCTCGACGACACGGGCGGTGGGAGAGGGTTGTGCCGGTGGTGACGGCGTCGATGTCCTGCGGAGGACCGGCGAAGCAACGGAGCGGCCAGGTCGCAGCGTTCGGTCTGCCGGATGCATTCACCCGACACGTGACCGCGGGTGACGAACCAGGTCGGTGAAGGCGCGGACACGGTCGCAGGCGTTGGTGATGCCCGGGCAGGCCAGGCCGACTTGCTCCGGAGCATCGGTTACTCGCGGTGGGAGGTTCTCCCGTGGTCACATGATCGACCCAGTGATCTTGCGGGGAGCCGCCCGGGTCCCGAGGGGCCCGGGCGGCGGGGTGCCGGTGGCGCCGGGTCAGGGTGTCAGCTGCCAGCGGGCGATGTATCCGACGTCGATGGACGCCCGGTCCTGAACGCGCAGCTTCCATGTGCCGTTGAGGGGTTGCGTGGAGGCGTCGACCGTGAAGGTCTGGTCGACGTTGTCGGCGGAGCCTCCGCTGCGGTTGAGCAGGGAGTAGACGGTGCCGTCGGGGCCGACGAGGTCGACGGTCAGGTCACCGCGGTAGGTGTGGACGATGTTGACGTAGACCTGGGTGGTCGCGGAGGCGTTGCCGTCGCGGCCTGTGATGGTCACAGGGGACTCCACGGCGGCCCCGTTGTCGGGGATGTCCACGCGGGAGGCGTTGGCGTAGACGTAGGCGATCTGCCAGCTGAAGGTGACCGTGGCGGTCGCGCCCGTGCTGTCGGTCACCTTGATCGTGACGTCGCCGGTGCCGAGCGTGGTCGGGGTGCCGCTGATCAGACCGTTCGGGCTGATGGTCAGACCGTCCGGCAGGCCGGTGGCCTCGTAGGTCAGCGAGGCTGCGGTGTTGGTGGTGTAGGCGTCCAACTGCAGGCTGACGACCTGGTTGACGCCGCTGATCTGGTCTGCCACCGGCGCGAGGTTGACGCCGAGGGCGATGCGGTTGCCGACGTTGATCGCGGCCCAGGAGTCGGCGACGGCGAGGTAGGTCGGGCTGTAGGTGCCGAACAGGTCGGCGGCGGCCGCCAGGGTGGCGGTGCGGGCGCCCGCATAGTTCGTTGTCGAGGTCATGTACGTCGTCAGCGCCCGGTACCAGATCGCGGCCGCGTTCTCGATGCCGATGCCGCTGACGGCCCGACCGTCGTAGGTCGGGCTGTCGTACGAGACACCGTTGACGGTCTTGGCGCCGCTGCCCTCGGAGAGCAGGTAGAAGAAGTGGTTGGCCGGCCCCGAGGAGTAGTGGACGTCGACATCGCCCAGGGTGGAGCTCCAACTGTCGCGGGAGGAGCCGTCCTTGGAGGGCTTGTCCATGTAACGCAGGGGGGTGCCGTCGCCGTTGATGTCGATCTTCTCGCCGACGAGGTAGTCACCGGGGTCGGCTGCGAGGTTCGCGTGGAACTCGACGGCCGCCGCGAAGATGTCGGAGGTCGCCTCGTTCAGGCCGCCGGACTCGCCCGAGTAGACCAGGCCCGCGGTGGCGGCGGTGACGCCGTGGCTCATCTCGTGGGCGGCCACGTCGAGCGCCGTCAGCGGGTGGGTGTTGCCCGAGCCGTCGCCGTAGGTCATGCAGAAGCAGGAGTCCTGCCAGAAGGCGTTGACGTAGTTGCTGCCGTAGTGAGCGCGGCTGTAGGCGGCGACCCCGTCGTTGCGGATGCCGTTGCGGCCGTAGGCCTCCTTGTAGAAGTCCCAGGTGGCCGCGGCACCGAAGGCCACGTCGACACCCGCGGTCTGGCGGTTGGACGGCAGACCGTCGCCCCAGACATCGTTGTCGTCCGTGAACAGGGTGCCGGTGCCCGAGGTGCCCTGGCCCAGGTCGTACGTCCGGTGCCCGGCGCGGTCGGGGTCTGCGAGCTGGTACGTCGACCCGGACGGGGTGGTGCCGAGCGGGACCGTGCCCACGTACTGGCCGGTGCCGGTGCCGGTGTGTACCTTCTCGGCAGCCAGGAGTTCCTTGCCGGTGGCGGCGTCGGTGACGACCTGGAGCTCGCTGGGCGTGCCGTCCTTCTGGACACCTCCCACGACGGTTTCCCAGGCCAGCACGGGCTTGCCGGTTCCGGCCCAGACGACCAGGCGGGAGGCGTCGGCCACCTTGGCGCCCCTGACCTGATCCTGTTTCGAGGCGGTGAGGGCCTTTGCGGCGGCGCCTGCGGTCGTGACCTTGGGGGTGAGCGAGGGCACCGACAGCGGCGCCGCGTTGGCCTTGGTGACGGTCGTACGGCCGCTGTCGTCGTGGACGACCAAGTCGCCGCCCAGGACGGGCAGCCCGGCGTAGGTGCGCTCGTAACGGGTGTGCGTGGTGCCGTCGGCATCCCTGATGACGTCCTTGACGACGAGCTTCTCCTTGGCGCCGAGGCCGATGCGCCGCGCGGTGCCGGCCGCCTCGGACTGGGCGCTCCTGATCAGGGCGGTGCGGCGGGCGGGCGACAGCGGGGTCTGGGCGGCGTCGGCCCGAGGTGTGGCGGCGATCTTCGCGCGTGCGGGGTGCGCCGGTGCCGCGGTGGCGGAGTCCGGGGCGGACAGGGCGAGCAGCGGGCCCACGGCCGCCAGAGCGAGGGCGGTGAGGCGTCTGGGGCGCACGTGGGCGTTCTGTCGCAAGGGCAAGGGGGTTCTCCTTCGGTACGACGGCCGACCCGTGGTGGGGGCCGTGGACGAGACGGATCGGCGGGGTGGGCCGGTCCGGAGCGCTGCACGGCATGCGGGTGGAAGGAGGTGGGGGGTGGAGGAAACGCGGGCGGGCCGCGTGGTGAACCTGTAAGGGAGCTGTGAATTCCCGGAGCAGAGTGACACCGCACACGTGTCTTTGTCATGCAAGCCTCAAGCCAACGGCTTGAATTGATCACGCAGGTCAGGCAAACCGGTACACGCGGCGCCGGTTTTCGGCCTCCCCCGATCGTTGTGCTGCCACCCCCGCGCCCTCTACCGGCTGCCCCCAACGGACACTCGCGCCAGACCGAACTCGCCCGGTTGACCTTGCTTGATCCTCAGGCGGAGCTCCTGATCAGCTGGGACCAGACTTCTCGAGTCATCGGTGAGCCGCTGTCGCGGTCGAGCTGCGTGCGGTGCCGGCCTGTCGCCGAAGTCGTACCGAACGCACCGAGACCCATCCCGGTGGGCAAGCACAGCAGGGCCGGTTGATCGTCTCGGAGGTCGGCCTCACGCGGCAGACGCAGGCGTTCGTCATGGGTGCGCCGGGGTCCCCCAGTGCCGGCTACCGAGCGGCAGGTCGCCTGCGAATCGCAGGAGAGGATGTCGCGCTTGGCGTCGCGGGTGACCGCAGATGCAGCCGAGGAAGCGGCCGGCCTCGCGGAGGGCCTTCGGCGGAGTCGAGAGCACCGAAGATCAGCGTGCGGAGACGGGAGGCGTGGACGTGGACCAGGACGGAGAGGCGCGTTCCAGGGTCGTTGCGTTAAAGCCACGCGGTGATCCGGCCCACGCCACTTGCACGTCTTCTGTCTCGTGACGAAGTACCGCTCATGCGTGGTCGAGGCGACGGCAGCTGATGATCCATTGGAGAACCGCATGCGGACCCACTGACAGTGACCCACGAGGATCGCGTCCGTGGCAGTCGCCGGTCGACCTCTCAGATCTTCCAGGAGCGGATCCGCTCGGCGACTTCGGGGACCCGCAGGCGTGTGTCGCGGATCTTTCGTACGAGGTCGGACAGGGCACCGTAGGGCGGGTCGATGCCCTCGCCGGACTGGTCCATGTACTGGGCCGCGACGAACGCGGCGTAGAGGCTGTTGCGGTGCGGGAGCGGCTCCAGGCGCACGATGGTGTGCATGAGCGCGGCCGCGCGCCAGGCGGCGTCCGGGTCGGCTGCCTGAAGGGTGGGGAGTTTGGTCTTGTGCCGGGCCACGGCGGCAACCAGGGCGGAGTAGTCGGCGACGGACATGTCCTCGGAGCCGAGGGCGGTCTCCTGGACGTCGAGGAGCCAGGAGACGTCGATGTGCAGGTGCATCAGGCGGCAGCGGCCCCGCCGGGGCGCTCGGCAGGGGGGATTTCGTCGGGGAAGGCGTCGTCGAACTCGTCGCGCAGCCGGTCGGCCCAGGCGCTCGCGCCCGTGATGAACTGCTTGCGCTGCATCTCGCGGACGCCGAGGTCGTGCAGGTACTGCTTGAGGCTCTTGCCCTCGGCGGCCGCGGCGGCACGGACGCCTTCGAGCTCTTCCTCGGTGAACGGCACGTTCAGGGATGGCATACACCAGATGGTACCTAGTAGGTACCGCGCGTGTGAACCGTCAGCGGAACCGCGTACGACACGCCCGCGACTTTGCGCTGGGGCAGCGCGGAGAGGTGCCCATCAGACACCTCCCCCTTCGGGTGAGTGATCGCCTTCTCACCCGGCGCCCGCCGGTACCGGTCGTCTCGTGGCGCCGGCCTGTCGGATGGCGTCCAGCGCTGCGGCTGTGCGGCCCGGCAGGACCACTGCGATCGGTGCGGGCATCGGACCGTCCAGGCCCATCACCCGGACGCGAGGGCTGACCCGGTCACGGATCTCCGGGCCCACGCGTCTGTGTCCCCGGCCGCCGACATCGGCCGGGGACACAGACGTCCGTGGGTCAGCGCGCGGTCAGTTTCCAGAGGTGGTCCGCGGTGCCGTTGTCGGTCCACTGGAGGACTTGGGCGCCGGAGGACGTGTTCATGTCCTGCACGCCGAGGAGCAGGCCGCTGTTGTAGTTGGCGATCTTGTAGTAGCCGTCGCGGGCCGGGATGAGCTGCCAGAGGTGGTCGGCAGTGCCGTTGTCACTCCAGATCAGGGCGGTGCCGCCGTCGGCGGTGCTCATGGTGTTGATGCCGAGCACGAGGCCGCTCTTCTGGTTGACGATCTTGTAGAGGCCGGAGCCGGCGGCCACCAGGGTCCAGTTCTGGTCGGTGCCGGTGGTGGATGTGGCCTGGACCACCGAGGTGCCCTGGGCGGTGCCCGCATTCAGGGTGTCCAGGGCGAGGCCGCTGTTCCGGTTGGTGATCTGGTAGCGCCCGGCCAGTGAGGTGTTGGTGCCGCTGGGGGTGACGACCACGTGGTAGCCGTCGGTGGCGTTCATCGTCACCGGTATGGTGATGGAGCCGCCGGACACCGTGTAGTCGGCGTCCGAGATGGTGATCGGGCCGGGGGACGCCGTGGTGCGGCCGGTGCCCGGGCTGTACTCCACCTTGACGTGGACCGTGCTGCCGAAGGCCGACAGGGACGACAGGCCGTTGACCGTCACCGCGCAGGAGCCGGTGCAGCCGCCGGCGACGACGCTGATCTGGTTGCCCGCGCTGTTGCGGGAGGCGATGCCGTCGATGCCGGTCTGTGCGGGGGGCGTGGTGACGAGCATGTTCCCCGACATGTCGCCGTACCACTTGTACGTCCAGTACGAGCCGTTCGGCGAGCCGCCGGTGTCGGTCAGGGTGTCGCCGAGAGTGCCGTAGTGGTTCCAGAAGGCGAGTTCGGCGTCCCGGACTCCGGCCCGCTCGAACTTGGCGGCGTAGCCGATGAGGGCGCCGGAGTTGCCCATCTCGGCGGGCGTGCCGTACTCCTCGATGGAGATCGGCCGCGGGCTGATGCCGAGGCTCGACTCCAGCGACCGGTACGCGGAGACGTGCGCGGCGATGTCCTTGCTGCCCTGGAGTTCGTGCCAGGCGATGACGTCGGGGACGCTGCCGCTCGCCTTGGCGTCGGTGAGGAACGAGCTCATCCAGGACTGGTTCCACGCCGAGTAGCTCGGGCCCTGGATCGGGGTCGTCGTGTCCTTGGCGCGGACCTCCTTGAACGTGCGTGCCCAACCCGCGTTGAACGCGCCCGCGTTGGTGGTGTCCCAGGTCCAGTCGGGTTCGTTCCAGAGCTCGTAGGCGCTGATGTTGGTGGCGCCGGAGGACTGCACCGAGGCGACCTGCTTGTCGACGGCGGACAGCCAGTCGGCCCAACTCACCCACTTGTAGGGGAAGTTCGGATACCAGTCCGGCATGCGAACGACCACCTTGGCGCCGGCGCGGGCCGCCTTGGGCGCTACGACGAGTGCGTCGCCGGCGGGCTTCGGCTCGCCGTTGGGCAGCTGGCTGCCGCCCGGGGCCATCTGCACGAAGGTGTTCGGCTTCAGCGCCTGGACCACGCTGTCGGCGGGGGTGGTCCCGTCGGCGAGGCCGTAGAGGCTGCCGGTGGCGACGTGGGTGACCGGGCGCAGGGTCTGGTTGGCGTTGACGACCAGGGTGGTGGCGGCGGTGGGGACCGCCTCGGCGGACGGCATGCTGAAGGCGAGTGCCGTGACGGTCAGTGCGGCGGCGCCGAGGGCGGCGGTCACGCGACCGGGCGTGGGGGGTCTTGTGCGGCTCATGACAGGGGTGCGGCTCATGACAGGGGTTCTCCTCAAACGGAGGGGGATGGGGTTGGAGGTCGTGCGCGGCTCAGTCCTTCACCGCGCCCGCGGTCACACCCGCGGCCACGTAGCGCTGCGCGAGGACCAGCAGGACCGCTGCGGGGACGGACGCGACGACGGCGGTGGCCATGATCGCGTTCCACTCCTGGTTGTTGTTGCCGATGTACTTGTAGATGCCGAGGGTGATCGGCCTCCAGTCGCCGCCGCCGTCCAGGGTGTTGGCGAAGACGAAGTCGGACCAGGCCCACAGGAAGCTGAAGAGCGAGACGGTGACCAGGGCGTTGCGGCTCACCGGTAGGACGATCGACCAGAAGGTGCGGAAGGTCCCGGCGCCGTCGATGCGGGACGCGGCGATGAGCTCGCCGGGGATGCCCGACATGAAGGCGGTGAAGATCATGACGCCGAAGGGCACGGCGATGGTGGAGTCCGCGACGATCAGGCCCCACCAGGAGTTGAGCAGCCCGAGATCGAGGAAGATGCCGTAGAAGCCCATCGCCATGACGATGCCGGGGATCATCTGGGCGACCAGCAACACCAGGCCGAGCGTGCCGCCGCCGAACGGGCGGAGTTTCGCCAGCGCGTAGCCGGCCGGGGCGGCGAGTACGAGGGTGAGGGCGACGGTGCCGAGGCCGATGAGCAGGCTGGTGCCGAGGTAGGGCATCTGATCGTCGAGGACGGCCCGGTAGCCCTCGAAGGTGGGGTGCAGCGGGAACAGGTCGGGCGGGGTTTTGCGCATGTCCTGCTGCGGGGTGAGGGACACGTTGAGCATCCAGTACACCGGGAACAGCATCAGGGCCGTCAGCAGGAGCCCGATGAGGGTGTAACGGCGGGAGCCGGTAAGGGGCTTCACGTCTCCTGCCTCCTCTGGCCGGACTGGACGCGGATGTACAGCAGGCCGAACACGAGGGCGATGAGGATGAGGATGTTGCCGACCGCCGCCCCCGGCCCGAACTTGGGCAGCAAGGAGCCGAAGCCCAGTTGGTACGACCAGGTCGCCAGGGTGGAGGAGGCGTCGCCGGGTCCGCCCTTGGTCATGATCCAGATCAGGTCGAACACCTTGAGGGTGTAGACGAGTCCGAGGAGCAGGGTGATCGCCGACACCGGCCGCAGCAGCGGGAAGGTGATCCGGCGGAACTGCTGCCAGGCACTTGCCCCGTCGAGGGACGCGGCCTCGTACAGCTCGCCGGGGATGTTCTGCAGCCCGCTGTAGAGGATGACCAGGTTGAACGGGATGCCGATCCAGATGTTGGCGATGATCACCGAGGTGAGCGCCCAGTCCGGCGAGGTGAGCCAGCCCACCGGGTCCACGCCGAAGAAGTGGAGGAAGTAGTTCACCACGCCCGACTCGCTGTTGAGCATCCACGACCACGAGGATGCCGACACGATCAGCGGCAGCAGCCACGGGATGAGGAACAGGGCGCGGAGGGTCGGGGCCAGGCGGAAGTGCCGGTTGAAGAAGACCGCGAGGCCGAGGCCGATGGCGTACTGGAAGGCGATCGACACGAAGGTGAAGATCATGGTGTGGCGCATCGCCGGGCCGAACGTCGGGTCGTCGAGCACCTTCTGGAAGTTGTCCCAGCCGGAGAACGGCGCGTCCCCCGACACGAACGACCGGACGGTGTAGTCGCGCAGGCTCAGGTCGAGGTTGCGGTAGAGGGGGTAGACGTAGAACGCGGCGAGGTAGACGAGCAGCGGGGCGACGAAGGCGAGGGCGGTCAGCCGGCTCCGGCGCCGCTGCCGACGGAGCGGCAGGGAGTGGGTGCCACCCGTACCGCTCGCCTTCGACACGGCCCCGGCCCGCCGCGGGCGGTCGACTCGGGCGATGGCCATGGCGAGTCCTAGCCCTTCTCGGCGCTCGACTGGGCCGTGTCCAGGGCGTCCTTGGGGCTCTTGCCGCCGGAGAGGGCCGACTGGACGGCGGTCCACATCGGCTGCGAGATGGTCGGGTACTTCGAGCCCAGACCGCCGCTGGTGCGGCCGCGGGCCGCGGCGACCGCGCTCACCCACGGTTCGAGCTTCGGATTGGCCGCCACCTGCTTGGCCTGCACGGCGGCCGTCGGGGCGATGTACGTCAGGGTCGTGTCCGTGGCCAGCAGGTTCGTGTCGTTGGTGAGACACTCGACGATCTTCTTGGTGACGTCGTAACGGGCGCTGTCCTTCTGCACGGGCACGGTGACGAACTCGCCACCGGTGGGCACCGGCGCCGAACCGCCGTTCTGCGCGGGGACGTTGATGACGCCGTAGTCGAAGCCGGCCTTGTCGGCGTTGCCGAGCTGCCAGGTGCCGTTCTCGCCGAAGGCGTAGTCGCCGGTGGCGAACTCCTGCCAGCTGGTGGTCTGCGTGTTCTGCAGGACGTCCTTGGGGGCCAGTCCGTCGTCCACCCACTGCTTCCACAAGGCGAGGGCGGCAACTCCCTTGTCGGAGTCGAGCCTTGTCAGATCGCCGCCCGCGCCCCAGAACCACGGCAGGAACTGGAAGCTGCCCTCCTCCGTGTTGATCGCGGAGAAGGTGATGCCCTTCTTGCCGGCCGCCTTGACCTTCTGCAGGGCCGCGGTGAGGGACTTCCAGTCCTTGATGGAGGCCGGGTCGACGCCCGCCGCCGTCAGGACCTTCTTGTTGTAGTAGAGGGCGAGCGTGTTGGCGCCGATCGGGACGCCGTAGGAGGCGTCGTCGATGGTGCCCGCGCCGATGATGTTCTTCTGGATCGACTTGGTGTCGAGGCCGAGGTCGCTCGTCTTGTTGAGGATTCCCGCCTCGACGAGCGTGGAGACGACCGGGTTGTCCACCAGCATCACGTCGGGCGCGTTGCCCTGCTGGGACGCGAGCAGCGCCTTGTTGCCGAGGTCGGTGGTGTCGTACGCGGTGCGCTTGACGCTCACCCCGGCCTTCGTCCCGCAGTCGCTGACGAGCTTGCCCCACGGGGAGGAGGCGTCGAACTGCGGGTACGGGTCCCAGAAGGTGTACGTGCCTCCGGACGCGTCGGTGGAGCCCGACCCGTCGTCGGAGCCGCCTGAGCAGGCGGTGAGGGAGGCGAGGGTTCCGACGGCGGCGAGCGCGGCCAGGAGCGTGCGGCGGTTGGGTATCACGGGGTGACCTCGTTGTCGTGGAAGAGGGGAAGGCAAGGGGGCTTCAGGAGGTGGGCAGCCAGACGCGCATGCTGCCGTCCTCGCGGTTGGCCCAGGCGTAGTAGGGGACGGCGGTCAACTCGACGGGTTCGCCGTCCTGTTGCAGTGAATCGGGCGACTCGTCTACTGGGGCGTACGGCCACCAGCCCGCGTCCGGGACGTGCCGCCGGCTGCCCGCCACCACCACCGTGGTGACGCCGCCGAGCAGGTCCGGGCAGTGCTTCACGGCCAGTGGGCGGGTGGTGTCGACCACGATGTCGTCCAGGCCGCCGCCGGGGTGGTCGACCCCTTCCAGGCAGTAGACGAGGGGTCCGCGTTCGATGGCCACGCAGCCGCGTACGGCGTCCACGCGGGGGTCGGCGGCGGTGAGGCGCGGCTCCAGGGAGAGTTCGAGGACGACCTGGTCTCCGGGCGACCAGGTCCGCTCCAGGCGCAGCCAGCCGTCGGCCACGGGAGCCTCGTACGTGTCCTGCCCGCACCGCACCCGAAACTCCCGGCACCACTGCGGGATACGCAAGGAGAGCGTCCAGGGCTCTGCCGGGGTCTCCTCGACGGTGAGGGCGATCGTGCCGTGCCAGGGGTAGTCGGTCTCGGCCCTGATGACGGCCAGGTCGCTCGCGTAGCGCCCGGAGGCGTACTGGTGGATCTGCAGGCCGTTGTCGTCGCTGCTGGCCAGGTAGTGCTCCAGGCTCGCCAGAAGGCGCATGACGTTGGGCGGGCAGCAGGCGCAGCGGAACCAGCGGGTGCGGCGGGCCGACTGGTCCCCGCCGGGGTCGGTGTGGCCGTCGCGGACCTGGAGCGGATTGACGTACAGCCAGCGCTCGCCGTCCAGCGACACCCCGGCCAGGAAGCCGTTGAACAGGGTGCGTTCGATCAGGTCGGAGTAGCGGGCCTCACCGGTGAGCAGGGCCATCCGCCAGCTCCACTGGATCGAGGCGATGGCGGCACAGGTCTCGCAGTAGGCGCGTTCGTTGGGCAGTTCGTACGGGTCGCCGAAGTCCTCCTCCTCGTGATGGGCGCCGAGGCCGCCGGTGAGATGGGTCTTGGTGGTGGTCATGGCGCGCCACAACCGCTCGGCGGCGGTGCGCAGTTCGGCGTCGCCGGTCTCGGTGGCCAGGTCGGCTGCGGCGGCCAGCAGATACAGCTGTCGTACGGCGTGACCCTCGACGTTCGTCGCCTCGCGCAGCGGGACCCGGTCCTGGCAGTAGGCCGCACCGCCGAGCAGCCCGTGGCCGTAGCGGTCGACGAAGTAGGCGGCCAGGTCGAGGTAACGGCGCTCGCCGGTCTCCCGGTACAGCTCGACCAGGGCGGTCTCGACCTCGGGGTGGCCGTCGATGCCGTCGATGGGCTTGCCGCTGCCGGGCGGCCCGAAGACGGAGTCGATGTGGTCCGCGAACTTCCTTGCCACGTCGAGGAGTTCGCCACTTCCGGTGGCCCGGTGGTGGGCCACTGCCGCCTGGATGAGGTGGCCCGCGCAGTACAGCTCATGGCCCCAGCGCAGGTCCTGGTAGCGCTCGCCGCCCTTGACCAGCTGGAACCAGGTGTTGAGGTAGCCGTCGGGCTGCTGGGCGCCGGCGACCAGGGCGACGATCCGGCTGACCTCGGCGGCGAGGTCGTCGTCCGGGGCCAGGTCTCCGTCCGAGGCCGGGTCCCCGTCCGGGACCAGGTCTTCGCCCCGCGCCTGGGCGAGCTGCCAGGCGGCTGCCTCCAGCCACTTGTAGACGTCCGTGTCCACGAAGGGATAGGCGCCCTGGAACTCGCCCGCGGCCGTGCCGGCCGCCAGCCTCAGGTTGTGCAGGTTTCCGGCGGCCTCCAGCAGTGCCGGTCCCTGCGGGATGGAGACATGTGCGTTGCTCGCACGGCGAGCCTGCCAGAACCCCGTATCGATGCCGACAGCGGCGGGGCGCAGTGCGGCCCGGCTGTCCGGGCCGAGTCGGACCGGTCCCGTCGCGGGCAGGGCGGAGCGTGTGCGGGGCATGGCTCTCCGGTGGTGAGTGGCGGGACAAGACCGGCGTACGGCCGTGACGGGCGCCGTTCGCCAAGGCCCGCTCCCCGTGCACGAGGAGCGTCGAAGGCGGGTGACCGACTATCTGGAACCCATTTGAGCAATCGTTTTCTCATCGAGAATGTAGAGGGCAGACCACCTGACAGGTCAAGGGTCGCGCCAGGTGTTTGTTCAACTTTTCCCCGGACTGGCGCAACGCCGCCGCACCTGTCACGATGTCGGGCGTCTGACTCACCCAGGAAAAGGTTTGCCCGTGACTCCTGCTGCTCCAGACTCTCCTCCGGCCGGGCGGGCCCGGCTCGCCGACGTCGCCGCCCTCGCCGGCGTCAGCGTCGGAACGGCGTCCAAGGCGCTCAACGGCGCCGGACGCATGCGGCCCGAGACCCGGCAACGAGTGCTGGACGCGGTCGCGCAGCTCGGATTCAGTCCCAACCAGCACGCCCAGAGCCTGCACAGCGGCCGCAGCTGGACGGTCGGCCTCATGACCACGGACGGCATCGGCCGCTTCAGTACCCCGGTGCTGCTGGGCGCCGAGGACGCGCTCGGGGCGGGGAAGATCTCCGTCCTGCTGTGCGACACCCGGGGCGACGCCATCCGGGAGCAGCACCATCTGCAGAACCTCATGGACCGCCGGGTGGACGGCATCATCGTCACCGGCCGCCGCACCGATCCCCGGCCGCCGCTGCCCGGCGTGGAGGGCATCCCGGTCGTCTACGCCCTGTCCCCCTCCACCAACCCGACCGACACCTCTGTCGTCACCGACGACCGCGGCGGCGCACGCCTGGCAGTCGAGCATCTCGTGGCCACCGGACGTACCCGGATCGCTCACGTCACCGGCCCGCAGCACCACGCCGCCGCCCGCGAGCGGGCCCGGCACGCCGTGGAACAACTGCAGGCCGCCGCGCTGGAACCCTCCACCGGGCGAATCCATCACGGCGAGTGGAGCGAGGCGTGGGGCCGCCGGGCCACCGAGGCGGTGCTGCGCACAGCGCCGGACACGGACGCGTTCTTCTGCGGCAACGACCAGATCGCCCGGGGCGTGACGGACGCCCTGCGTGAGCGCGGGGTGGCGGTGCCGAGCGACATGGCCGTCGTCGGCTACGACAACTGGGACACCATGGCCCTGGCCAGTCGCCCGCCCCTCACCACCATTGACATGAACCTCTCCGAGATCGGCCGTATCGCGGCCCTGGAACTGTTGCGGGCCATCGACACCGAGCCCCGGCCGGGCGCGCACACCGTGCCGTGCCGGCTGGTCGTGCGCGAATCCAGCTGAATGCGGACGCCGGCCCGCGCGGATCCCCGGTTCCGCGTGGGGGCGGCCCGGCACCTAGCCGCCCTCCCGTCCCGGGCACCGCATGCACCCCAACCGGCTGTCCCGGCCGCGGCAACCGGGGGCACCGACGGGCCGACGACATGCAGGCGCGAGCGCCGTCCTTCCTGAGCACGTTCATCCGTACGCGCCTGAGCACATCAGCGTGTACGCCGACAGGCCGCCGAGTTGGACGGCACCTACCGGAGTTGTTGCCTGTTCTGTTGGGTCATGAGGGTTCTGCACATTTATCGTCCAGATCGTCCAGGTCGTCGTAGAAGAGGGGGTTGAACCAGGCGCGGGACGACCTGGGGAGGGCGAGGAGCAGGAGACCGGGCACCACCCCAAAGAAAGCAGTCGCCACAAACCGGGCCCCGCTGTTGCCCTGCCACAGGCCGAGGACCGTGGCGCCAGGGAAAAGAGCAAAGAGCACCGCGAACAGTGCCCGCGGCTCGCCCGCGCCGATCGCAACCACGATCCCGAATATGCCAGGGACGAGGGCGAACAGCCCCACCCAGGCGATCATGGCGATGACCGGAGGTGGCGGCTTCCGTTTCCGCGAGGCTGTGTGAGAAGGCGGCATGATGAGCAATATGTGCTCCGGCCCTGGGCCGGTCGAGATCTTCAAGAGACCGTCACAGCCAGACGTCATCCGGGAAGTGACACCCCTTGGGTTTGTGCGTCGCTCGCCGCCCCGGTGACTCACAGGTCGAACCTCGTGTCTGCCCGGGCGTGGAAATCAGATGACCGCGGCTGCCCTCGTCTTCGACAATGACGCATGCTGATTGACCACTGGCCCCTGGTGGGACTGCGTCTGCGTACCCAGCGCCTGGAGCTGCGAATGCCCAGCGAGGATGAGCTTGCCGAGTTGGGCGAGCTTGCGGCAGAAGGCATCCACGAGCCGGACCGCATGCCCTTCCTCGTGCCCTGGACCGATCTGCCTCCAGCGGACCGGGCGCGCTCGGTGGTGCAGCACCACTGGTTGCGCAGGGGGAACTGGTCACCTGAGAACTGGGCCCTGAACCTCGTTGTCTTTGAAAATGACCAGGTCGTCGGCTTGCAGACCCTCGCAGCCCGGGACTTTGCCAAGCTGCGGGAGGTGAGCACCGCCTCCTGGCTCGGGGCACGGTTCCAGCGGCAAGGGATCGGTACCGAGATGCGTGCCGCAGTGCTGCACCTGGCCTTCGTCGGCCTGAACGCACTCGAGGCGATGTCGGGCGCCTTCGAGGACAACGCCTCCTCGTTCACCGTATCCATGAAACACGGTTACGAACTCGACGGTGTCGAGCGGCATGTGGTGCGTGGCCAGCCTGCGATTATGCGGCGGCTGAGGCTGACGCGAGCCCGCTGGGAGATGCACCAGCACGTCCCGGTCTCGATCGTCGGGCTGTCGTCCTGTCTGCCGATGTTCGGTCGTTCGGACGACAGCCGCGCGGGCCTCCAGGAGGCGGCCTCGTCACCCGGTTGCACGACCCCGACAAGCACCAGCTCCTCTCCGCCGGCACCGGGCGGTGCCGTCCCTGCGTGACAGGCGGTGTCGAAATCCAGGCTCTGGCTCTCGTGGCCGATGATCACGGCGTACACGAGGTCGAGTGCGGGCGTGGCGACGCCGGTGAGGACGAGGATCAGCGCGTCGGAACGGGTGGCCTTGGCCATGGCCCGGAGCGAGCCGACCTCGACCATCCGGATCGCCGTGACCAGCACGAGGGAGGCAACGGTTCAGCTCCGGGTGGCCCAGCGCCGCCAAGGCCTGCCTGATCGGCAGGGGTGCCGCGGTTCTGGGCGCCTGCGACTACCGGTTCGGCACCGGCCCCGCCCCACCCTTCTGCGGTGCCTGTGCTCAGCCTTCCGCGTGGGCCAGCCACAGGTCGGGGCCGAAGACCTCGTAACGGATGTGGCGGGCGGGGATGCCGGCCTGCAGGAGTTGGGCCCGGACCGTGCGCATGAAGGGCAGTGAGCCGCACAGGTAGACGTCGGCGTCGGCGGGCAGGTCCAGTCCGTCGAGGTCCATCAGACCGGTGCGGGCGCCGGGTTCGGCGGCGGCGTCCTGTTCGTACCAGAACTCGGCCCGGGCGTCGGGCAGTCCGCCGACGAGGCAGCGGGTGTCCGCGCGCAGGGCGTGGTCGGCCGGGGAGCGGTCGGCGTGCAGCACCGTGACCGGGCGGGCGGCTCCGGTCGCCCCGAGGTGTTCGAGCATGCCGACCATCGGGGTGCAGCCGATGCCGGCGGAGACCAGCAGCAGCGGGCTGTCGGCGTCGTCGAGGACCACGTCGCCGAACGGGGCGGACAGGGTGAGTTGGTCGCCGGCCCGGACGGTGCGGTGCAGCTGGTTGGACACCTCGCCCTCAGGGGCGTCGGCCACGCTCGCGACCCGTTTGACGGTGATACGGCGCAGCTGGTCGCCGGGGGCGCCGGAGAGGCTGTACTGGCGCACCTGGTGTATGCCGTCGGGCATCTTCACGCGGACGCTGACGTACTGGCCGGCCCTGCCGGAAGGGATCGGGCCGTCGTCGGCCGGGCGCAGCAGGAAGGACACTATGTCGGGGGTTTCCTCCCGCCGCTCGACGACCGTCCACTGCCGCCACGGATTGCGGGGATCGACCTGGGCCTCCTGGTACAGGCGGGCCTCCCGGGCGATGAGCGCGCCGGCCATCAGCCAGTACACCTCGTCCCAGGCGGCGGCGACCTCCGGCGTGACCGCCTCGCCGAGCACGTCGGCAATGGCCCCGAACAGGTACTTGTGGACGATCGTGTACTGGTCCTCGGTGACACCCAGTGCGGCGTGCTTGTGGGCGATCCGCGACAGCAGCGCGTCCGGGCGGGCGTCGGGGTCGGCGAGCAGTGCCTGTGCGAAGCCTGCGATGGACCCGGCCAGAGCACGGCGCTGTTGTCCGCCGGCCTGGTTGCCGCGGTTGAACAGCCCGTCCAGCAGCTCTGGTTGCTCGGCGAACATCGTGTCGTAGAACCGCGCCGTGATCTCGTCCAGGGCTCCGCCGACGGCGGGCAGGGTGGCACGGACGACGGTGGCCGACTCGGGCGAAAGCATGGGTCTCCTCAGCAGATGGGGTGTGCAAGGGGATTGGTGCTCACCATCGTGGCTTGATCCATGTACGGGGCCGAGGGCCGAATGGCCTTCTCTTTAAGGCCGATCGGCTCGTGTGGATGCGGACGCCCCCACCAACGGACGCGTCGGCGGCAACAGGGCCCCGGCCACCTCTCGGTCCGAACGGGCCACGGAGTCGAGCCCGGTTTCCGTGCGGGTCACCGGCGACCGGATGCGCCAAACACGTCAAGGACAACCGACAGCAACGTGGGGCCGGCACGTCCCTCATCGCGTCCCCGCGCGCCGTGCCGGAAGTGCGTGAAAGACGCCGATCGCAAACGCCCTCGTCCCGTCGCGAAGAGGAAACCGTCCCACAACTGCACCGTGCCGCTGAGCGAACACTCACAGTCGCGCTCTCACAGCTGCCAGCGATCGCAAGGCCCGGTCAGACGGAAGCGGTCTCGCCGTTACACGATGTCCAGAACATCAGCGACCGGGCGGCGGGGCGTGGCCGGACCCCGCGGGCCGTAGCCGAGACGCAGCACCATCTGCACCTGCCCCGCGCCCGATCCCGGATCGCGGACCAGCAGGCGCAGCTCGGGGGTCTCCAACGCGTGGGAGGTCAGGGAGGTGGCCAGGTCGGCCAGGGTTGCCTCCAGGAGCACCCGTTCCAGTGCCTGCCCGGCCCGCAGCCAGTCGGCGGGTCCGTCGCCGCGGGTGTTCAGCAGGGCCAGGTGCGGGGTGTACTCGAAGGTGGTGGTGCCGCGGTCGGCCACCGGCCGGCGCCCGGCGAAGTCCCGCACCGGGGCCTTGCCGTCCCACTTGCGCGGCCCGAAGGCGTACTCGGGGACACCGTCGACGGCGCTGTCCGCCTCCGGGCCGAGCCGGGTCCAGCGGACGAGGTCCTCGCGGGCGCCGGAGTCCGTGACATCGCGGCTCTCCGCGTCGCGGACCAGGTCGAGCACCGTCTCGGCATGCCAGGGGCCGGGGAAGAGCAGAGCGGCCGACTCGCGTGCCGCGGCATCCTGCAGCGTGGTCCGGATGTCCTCGGGGATGTCCTTCTCCGCGAAGGGGTGGCGGCTGGTGTGGCGCTGCCGGATCACCGCATGCAGCCGGGCCAGCTCGTCGTCCGGCGCGCGCCCGGCCTGCCCGGTCAGATGGACGGCGGCGAGCAGGAGCGGGTCCTGCGCCTCGGGCAGCAGCCGGACGTCGGGGGTGAGGCCCGCGTGCGCGGCGGAGACGCGCAGGTTGAACAGTGCCGCCCCGCAGCCGATGTGCAGCGCCCGGTTGCCGTGATCGGAGCGTGGCATGGCCCGCTCGAGGTCGGCGTACAGCAGCAGGAGACGTTCACCGGACAGGAAGCGGAAGCGCCATGGCTGAGCGTTGTGCATGGACGGCGCCGCGGTGGCTTCGGCGACCAGCGTGGTCACCGTCTTCTCATCGAGCTGTCGCAATGCCATGACATCCTCCTCGCGCGCGCCGGCCGGGACGTGGATCCCACTGACGAGGTATTCCACTGACGCTAGGCGGACACGCCACACGGCTGTGGCGGTCAGCCCGCACCTGGCCGTCTCATCCCAGTGTCCGCCTCATGGGACCTGCCGGGCGTGCGAAACCCCGAATGCCGCCCATGCGTCTGCGCGACGCCCCCGGTACCTGGAGTGATCATTCGGTCTCAGGCTCGGGGGGATTTCGGAGGGAGCACGCTGGGCTACGGCCAGACGCCTGCCCACCGGGCTCTGCACCGTGGGCAGGTGAGCAGACTGCTCTCAGGGCGCGCCGCGCCCCGAGGCCGGGGGTGGGTGCGGACGCAGGGCCCGTGGTCGGGTTGCCATCCGCGTCGGGTACGGAAGTCTCCCCGATTCCGAACGGCCCGAGCCGTGCACGCACGGGTCCGGCGCCTCAAGCGGCGGGCGACCGGACGAGCGTGTTGTCACCGCTGCGGCCGGCGACGTAGTCCGCGACATTGGCCACCGTCGTCTCGGCGATCTGGCCGACGGCGTCCCGGGTGAAGTACGCCTGGTGCGAGGTGACCAGGACGTTGTTGAAGGTCATCAGCCGCGCGAGGCGCTCGTCGGTCATCACTTCCAGGGACTTGTCGAGGAAGAACACGCCGGCCTCCTCCTCGTACACGTCCAGGCCGACGCCGCTGAGCCGTCCCGCGCGCAGGGTTTCCAGCAGGGCGCCGGTGTCCACGAGGCCGCCGCGGCTGGAGTTGACCAGGAGCGCGTCGTCCTTCATCAGCCCCAGGGCACGCGCGTCGACGAGGTGGTGGGTGTCCGGCAACAACGGCACGTGCAGGCTGACCAGGTCCGCCTCGGCGAACAGCCGCTCCCGTTCGACGTACTGCATGCCCAGGGCCAGGCAGTCCGGGTTCTCGGCGACGTCCCAGCCCAGCAGCCGCATCCCGAAGCCGTGGGCGATCCGTGCGAACGCGGTCCCGATCTTGCCGGTGCCCACCACACCGGCCGTCCGGCCGTGCAGGTCGCGGCCCATCAGCCCGTCGAGCCGGAAGTCGAACTCCCGTGTGCGATGCGCGGCGCGCACGATCCGCCGGTCGACGGCGAGCGCCAGCGCCCAGGCGAACTCGGCGACCGAGTAGGGCGAGTAGGACGACACCCGGGCCACCGTCAGGCCGAGTTGCCCGGCCGTCGACAGGTCGATGTTGTTGTAGCCGGTGGCCCGTTGGGCGATCATCTTCGTGCCGCCCGTGGCCAGGGCGCGCAGGACCTCGGCGTCGAGGGTGTCGTTGACGCTGGTGAGCACGATCTCGTGCCCGGACGCGGTGGGGGCGGTGTCCCGGTCGAGGAAAAGTCCCAGACAGCGCAGTTCATGCCGGCCCGCGAACTCACGTGTGAATGCGCTGTGCAGCAGCGGTTCCTCATCCGCCAGGACGCCGTACGCAATGGCCTCCACGTGCTTTCTCCTTCTGTGGTGCTGCGGCCCCGGACGACACCGGGCTGCCCCGGTCTCGTGGTCCGGTGGTGAGCGGGATTCAGAGGTCTTGGGGGTCGACCGGCGTCCCACGCTGCTCGAAGTCCATCTCTGCCTTGCTCTGCGCGATGATCTCCTGCACGTGCTGCTCGATCTGCTGAGGGTCGAGGCCCAGTGCCTTTCCTATGTGAACCGACCACACCTCGGAGCGCAGGTTGGTCTCGAAGTCCAGATCGGCGCGTACGTTCTCGCGTGCCGCCTGCCGGTTCTGGCTGACCATGACGAACGTCGACAGGAAAATCGCTTCCAAGCTGACGATCATGGTGAGCAGCCCGTAGGGATACGGGTCGAAGATCGCTGCCTTCCCGAGCAGGCCCTCGTTCAGCACGATCCAACCTATGAACCAGAGAGCGTGCAGGTAGACGAACCGCATCGTTCCCGCGAACGAGGTGATCGCGTCGGCGACACGGTCCTGCGAGGTGCGCATCCGTGCCAGCCGGACCCGCTCGTGGGGAACGCGGACAGCAGCGCTCCCGGGACGGCTCCGGCCCGCGGAAGCGGGGCTGCGCTCATCGGCGGAGCCCGGCTGCACGCCCTCCATCCGTCGTCCTTTCGATCGGTGCCCGGTGGTGATCGGGGTCCGCTCCCAGCGTGACAGCACGGAAGCATGTCATGTGGGGCCGCATGGGGACGGCATCGGGGAGGTTCGGCCCAGCCGCCTCCCGCGAAGAGCACCGGTCGGTTCCCTTCGCGCCGGAGCCGATCCTGGGCCTGGGTCTGGGCCTGGGTCTGGGCCTGGGCCTGGGTCTGGGCCTGGGTCTGGGTCTGGGCCTGGGTCTGGGTCTGGGCCTGGGCAGCCATCACCGCGGCCTGGATGCCGCGCTCCGCGCCGAGCTTGGTCGGCACCGGGAGATGTGGTTCTCGACCGTGTTCTCCACGAGGAAAAGCCGCCGGCCGATCCGGCGGTTGGTGAGTCCTTCGCCGATCCGTCCCGTCCACGGCCAGGGCGATGAACTCCCTTCCATCGGCCTCGATGTTCCGGGGCAGTTCGGTCCTCGGCCCAGGGACGCTCGGCCCTGCCCCCACCTCCGTCGGGGAGGGAAGCTGAAGGAAACAGCACCAGGGGCCGGCCACACGGGACGGTCTGGCACGACGGCATCGACCAGTACGGCCGAGCAAGCCCGTGCGCTCCGGCCCGGTGCCCATCGCGGAGCGACGCGGCTCGACGCCGATCCGGCGCAGCGCTCGGCCGCACTCCGCCGGGGAGACGACGGACAGCGAAGAAAGTGGGCGTGATGACGCACATCGTTGGTGACGTGATGACCCGCGAGGTCATCGAAGCCCGCCGGGAAACGCCGTTGAAGGATCTGGCACAGCTGCTGGACCGGCACCGGATCAGCGGGCTGCCCGTGGTCGACCACGACGACAAGGTCCTGGGCGTGATCTCCGAGACCGACCTGATCCGTCGCCAGGCGGCCCAGTCCGCCGACCGTCCTGTACGTCGGTTCCGCGTGCCGGCGTTGCGACGCTCCGCCCGCCGCGCGGCCGCCGTCACCCGGGCCACCACCGCGGAGGACCTGATGACATCCCCCGCCATCACGGTGCACCCCGAACAGCGCGTGGCGGACGCCGCGCGCGTGATGGAACGCCACGGCGTCGAACGCCTCCCGGTCGTGGACGAGGAGGACCGGCTGATCGGCATCGCCACCCGCCGGGACCTGCTGCGCGTCTTCCTGCGCACCGACGAGGAGATCCGCCGGGAAATCATCGCCGAGGTGTTCACCCGCGCCATGCGCCTGCCGCCCGACACCGTGACCGCCTCGGTTCGGGACGGCATGGTCACGCTGGAAGGGCGCCTGGAGCGCCTCAGCGACATTCCGTTGGCAATCCAGCTGACGTACCGGATCGACGGTGTGGTCGGCGTCGTCAACAGCCTGACGGGCGGCGTCGACGACGGCCGGGCCCCGACTCCGCCGGGGCCGGGCAGGAACAGCCATCACGTCGGCTGAAACCCTCTGCCGCAGGGGCCCGGATCGGGGAGTCGTCTTTCGAAGGCTGATCGGTACCGGTACGCGCGATCGTCCACCACGGAGTTACCGTCCGCCCGCACCAACGCACGGGCAGACCGCGCCGCGGCCGGCTGATCCCCGCCCGCATGCGAAGGACGGGCGGCTCCGGAGGTGTCGGTGCCGCGACGTCCGGGGCCGCCCGTCACCCGGCCGGTTCAGCTGGAGCAGCCCGGACGGACACGCGCGCCTGCGTGCACGCCCGGGCACCAAGGTTGCCCGGGCGTGCCGCGATGTTGGCCGACCGGGCGACGAAGAGGCGCGCCCGCTCACCCGGCCGGTGGTTTCACGCGTGCCGGTGGCCCCGGTGCGAGTTGAACGCGGCCCAGTCGCGGTCCCACCGCGCGCTGCGCCGCACTTCCAGCCGTACCAGGGCGACCCACCAGGCACCCAGCACCAGCACGCCCGCACCGGCCCCGGCTGCCGCCCCGAACGCGGCAGCCCGGGATCCGGCCTCAGCGGGGGTGGGCGGGGCGGGATGGATGCGGCCCGCGTCGTCGAGCCACACCGTGGCGGGAGAGCCCGCCCGGCTGCCCGCTGCCACCGACGCCGTGCCGGACCTGGAGGTGCCGCTGGGCGTGGTCCACCGCACGATCGCGCTGACCCGGTCGTCGGTCGCCAGGTCGGAGAACCGTACCGACGGCTGCGCGGGGGCGTCCCCGACAAGGTGCGCCGTGGTCCGATGCAGGCCTCGTCCCTCATCGAGAGCGGAGTGCTCAGCGACGGCAGCCGTCGCCACACCCAGCGCCGGTGGGACATGAAGACCTCTGTCGTGGCCGTTTCAGCTGATCGGACTCCCCACCGACGGGAAACGGGGGCTCACAAGAGTGCGGCAGTGGCCGCCGACGTGATGGTCGACGGCCACGGGAAAGGGGCGAGAAGGTGTGAGGGGGCGCCTGTCAGACCGCCAAGCGAGTCCCGCGGCGCCAGATGGCGCGGGTGTTGAGGGTGTCGGAGATGGTGGTGGTCGGGTCACCGTCGACGAGGATCAGGTCGGCCCGCAGGCCCTCGGCGATGCGTCCGCGGTCATCCAGGCTGAAGCGGCGGGCGGTGGTGGCGGTGGCTGTGCGCAGGGCCTGGGCGGGGGTGAGGCCGGCGCGGACCAGGTATTGCAGTTCGTGGTGGACGCTGGCGCCATGGGCGAGTCCGCCCAGAAAGGGCAGAGGAAACGAAACGTCGGTGCCCGCGAGCAGGTCCACACCCGCGTCGCTGAGTGCCTTGACGGTGGCCAGGACGTCTTCGATCTTGCCCTGTGGGTAGTGGCCGAAGCTGGAGCGCAGCGCCTTGTCCCAGTCGGCGTCAAGGCGTGCGGCGACGCGCGGGTCGTCGGCGAGCTCGCTGCCGGTGATGCCCATCATGGAGGCGTTCAGAACCACGCAGGGCACGACGAAGACCCCTGCGTCCTTGATCAGATTGATGGTTTCGTCGGTATGGGGTTGGTCCATGAAGAGGTGGGCGAGACCGTCGATACCGGCCTCGATGGCCATGCGGGTGGCGTCCACGGTCAGAGTGTGGGCGATGGTGAGCATGCCGCGCCGCTTGGCCTCGGCCACCCCGGCGTTCAAGGTGGCCTGGTCGAGCATCGGCAGGCCCGGATGCCCCTCGACACTGCCGTCGTCGACCATGAACTTGATGTAGTCCGAGCCGCGGTCTATCAGCTGCGGGATGAACGCGACCGCTTCCTCGGGGGTGGTGGAGAACGGCATGAGCGGGGGCGCTCCGGTGGGCTCGGCGCCTGCGGGCGGGCCGGGGCGGAAGCCTTCGGGGAACAGCTCGCTGGGGTGGCCGCCCGGCGGGGTGATGCCGAAACCGGAGGAGCGCACGTCGGCGACGGTGTCATCGCCGCTGATGTGCGCGCGGTTGTCCGCCGTGTTGGTGCCCTGCATCTCCAGCTCGGTGGTCACCCCGAACCGCAGCGCCAGCGCCAGTGCGTCCCGGCCGGTGTGGACGTGGGCATCGATCAGGCCCGGCAGCAGCGTGGCCCCGCTGCCGTCGACGATCTCCGCCCCTTCGGGGACGTCGCCGCCTATGCGGGCGATCCGCCCGGAGTCGACGAGCACAGTGAGGGCACCTCGGGTCTTCTCACCGTCGAAGACCCGGGCACCGGTGATAGCGGTCACGGACATGGCTTGCCTCAATCCTGGAGTACGGCCCCCTTCTCAATATATACCTAGTGCTATGGATATGCCGACAGGGATACGTATGCATCTCGACCAGAGCTCTCTAGAATGACCGCATGAGCAGCTCCCCGCCGGACCCAGGAACCGACAGAACCCTTCTCGACCTGGTCGGACCTGCACTGTCACGGCTGCGGCGGCGTACCTCCGGCGGACGCGGAGATCTCACCCGCAACCTTGTCCTGAACGTGGTCGCGGACGCACCCGGAGAGATGACGGTCGGCGGAATCGCCGCCGAGATGGGCGTCACCCAGCCCGTCGCCAGCCGCACCATCGCCGCCTGCATCGCTGACGGGCTGATGCGGCGGACCGCATCCCAAGCGGACGGACGGCGCACCGTTGTGGAACTCACGGACGCCGGCGAGGCCGAGCGCCATCGCTTCGCCTCCGAACAACGCGAGACCTTCGAGCACATCACCGCGGCATGGGATCCGACCGACCGCACCCAATTCGCCCAATTCCTGATCCGCTACAGCCAGGACGCCAGCGCCTGGTCCACCCGCCAACACCGCCATGGCAGGGACAGCGCGAACACCCGCTCGGAAGACTGAAACAAGGTGACACACACGGAGGCGGCTTGGACCCCGGCCCGCTTCTCGGGGAGCCCTCCCAGAGCCGGCCCGGCACGCCGTTGTCGTCCCGACGGCCCCTCCGCCCCTGTCACACCCGCCGATGACAGAAGCCGTCGGCCCTGTCCGAGAAGAGCGTTCGACCTCCGCCTCGCCGCCCTCCGCCGGGGCTGGAGCCCCCGAGGTGAAGTTGCTGCCGGCCCCGCACGGACACGGCCTGTTGGCCACCGTCCGCGGTGACCGGTCCGCTCGCCGCGGACGATCCGCCCTGAGAGTGCTGCCGGGGCCGGGTCTTCCCGCGGGCGCTGAACCCGGCCGGCGGCTCGTGGGAGCGGGTCACATCTCGAAGACGATGCGGGCCTTGATCTGTCCGTCGAGGACTTCGGCGATGGAGTCGTTGACGGTGTGCGGGGGCCGGGTCTCGGCACAGCCCGGACGCCTCCACGCGGATGCGGACCTGGCGGCCGGGGCCGGGCTCCGGATCCGGCCGTTCCTCGATCACCAGCGGCTGGCCGAAGGACCGGACGACTGCTGCCTTCATCACATGCTCCTCAAGGGCCGACTGTGCGGTGCGGTGCGAATGCGGCGTCGACTCCGTCCCCGCATGGACGGCAGGTCCTGGACGTCCTCGGCGAGCGGGCCGATCGGCCCCGAGCACCTCGGAGACGGCCCTCTTGAGCCGGGCAGAGCACGCCGACGCGGGCTGCATCCTGCGGATCCGACCCCATCGAGCACGGCAGCGCGGGCCGGGAACGCGGGACAGCGCACGACGTCGCCGACCACCACACCGCGCCCCAGCCTCCCGGCGGTCGGTGCGACGTCGGAGGCGTGCCCCGGGCCGACCACGCGCACGACCGTGGCACGGTCCCCGGAAGGCGGGAGGGGGAGGTCAGTAGGGCCGACCGGCCCTGGCCCTTTGGCCCCGGATCGCGCAGGATCTGCCATAGGCAAGGACCGGTTACACCCTGTGGGCGACAGCCCGGCGCAGGATTCGGACAGCGCAGAACAAGGAGCATCCCATGGCGGACGGCGCGCAGCCCAGCCCCGACAACCCGATCCGGGTCTTCCTGCTGGATGACCACGAGGTGGTACGGCGCGGGGTGCACGACCTGCTGAACGACGAGCCGGACATCACCGTCGTCGGCGAGGCCGCCACTGTCGAGCAGGCCCTGATCCGCGTGCCCGCGCTGCGCCCGCAGGTGGCGGTGCTCGACGTCCGCCTGCCCGACGGCGACGGCGTGACCGTGTGCCGGGAGCTGCGCTCGCAGATGCCGGAGCTGGCCTGCCTGATGCTGACCTCGTTCGACGACGAGGAAGCCCTGCTGGACTCGATCATGGCGGGGGCGTCCGGCTACGTACTGAAACAGATCAAGGGCTCGGACCTCGTCTCGGCCGTCCGCACGGTCGCCGCCGGCCAGTCCCTGCTCGACCCCAGCGCCACCGCCAAACTGATGGCCCGGCTGCGCCAGGGCCAGGAGCCGGAACCCGAGCCCGACGCCCTCCCCGGTCTGACGGACCGGGAGCGGGAGATCCTGGCCCTGATCGGTGAGGGACTGACCAACCGCCAGATCGGCCAGCAGCTCTTCCTCGCGGAGAAGACGGTGAAGAACCACATCAGCCGGCTGCTGGCCAAGCTCGGCGTGGAGCGGCGCATCCAGGCCGCGGTCATCGCCACCCAGGCCCAGGACCGGGCCAAGCACCAAGGGCGCTGAAGCCGCGCGGCGAGCCGGTGGGCCGAACGTCCCCCGGCTCGCCCCCGTCCGGCCCAAGCACGATCCCGTCCCCGGCCAGCAGGCTGGCAGCGACACGGAAGCGGATCGATCGGGAGGACGACGGACATGAGCGTGCGCGTGGGAATCAACGGCTTCGGCCGCATCGGGCGCAACTACCTGCGGCTCGTGCTGGAGCGCGCCGAGACAGCGGCCGGCACTCCGGTCGAGGTGGTGGCGGTCAACGACCTCACCTCACCGGCGGCGCTCGCCCATCTGCTGGAGTACGACTCGACGTACGGCAGGCTGCACCGCACCGTCGAGCACGACGACACCTCGATCACGGTCGACGGCCACCGCATCGCCGTGACCGCCGAACGCGACCCCGCCGCGCTGGACTGGGCCGGGCTCGGCGTGGACGTCGTCATCGAGTCCACCGGACGCTTCCGCAGCCGTGAGGACGCCGGGCTGCATCTGAAGGGCGGCGCCCGCAAGGTGCTGCTGTCCGTGCCGGGCAAGGGAGTTGACGCCACCATCGTCATGGGCGTCAACGAGGGCACCTACGCCCCGGACAGCGACCACGTCGTCTCGAACGCCTCATGCACCACCAACTGCGTGGCACCGATGGTGAAGGTCCTCGACGACGCGTTCGGCATCGACAAGGGCCTGATGACCACCATCCACGGCTACACCAACGACCAGGTCGTCCTGGACGGCCCGCACAAGGACCTGCGGCGTGGCCGCACCGCCGCGGTGAACATCATCCCGACCAGCACCGGAGCGGCCCGTGCCGTGGGCCTGGTCCTGCCGGAGCTGGCCGGCACCCTCGACGGCCTCGCGGTCCGCGTCCCCGTCGAGGACGGTTCCCTGACCGACCTGACCCTCGTACTCGACCGGGAGGTGACCGTCGACGAGATCAACGCCGCCTTCCGGGCGGCCGCCGACGGGCCGCTGAAAGACATCTCACGTGCCTAAGAAGTCAAGCCGCTACGGCCAGATCCGCCGAGGAGGAGGTGAAGGCATGCTGTTCGTCGAAGTGCTGCCGGGTCTGCAGGCAGTGGTAGAGCTGGCCGATCATGCGGTTGAACAGGTGCCGCTGGGCCTGGGCATGCCAGTCTCCGCGGTCGCGCCGTCGCCGGTAGTGGGCAGCTGCTCCGGGCGAGGCCGTGAGCGCGGCGAAGGCCCACTGATGGCCGGCGTTGGTCAGGCGGTTGTTCTTGATGTAGCGGCGTCCGACGAAGCGTTTCTTGCCCGAGGCACGGGTGATGGGGGCCGATCCTGCGTATGCCTTCAGTGCCCGGGCATCGGCGAACCGCGCGCGGTCGTCACCGATCTCGGCGAGCACCCGGGCGCCGAGCTGGATGCCCATGCCGGGGAAGCTGAGCAGGATTTCAGCGTCCGGGTGCCGACGAAAAGACGCCTCCACCGCCTCGGTGAGGTCCTCGACGGCCTTGCAGGCCGCATCCAACTGTGTGAGCAGCGCGAGCAGTTGTCGACCCATGGCCTCCTCGACGAGCGTGGGCTGGTGGGCCTGCTCGAACCGCAAGGCGGTCTTGAGGCGTTCGGCTTCGGCGTCGATGCCGCGGCTGCGGCCGGCCCGTTTGAGCGCGGCCCGCAGCTGCGGCAGGGTCATCCGGGCCGCCGTGCTCGGGGTCGGCGCCACGGCGAGCACCGCGCGGGCCTCGGGCCGGGTCAGGCCGCCTTGCTTGCCGAGGAAGGCGTCCAGGGCGACGGGGTAGTACTCGCGCAGCAGCGAGCGGATCTGGTTGGCGATCTGCTGGCGGGCCCAGACGGCGTCCTGCTGGGCGCGGGCCAGGACGGTGATGGCGCGGGCGAGGTCGCTGTCGTCGGGCAGTGGCCGGTGGGCGTGCATGTCGGTGCGCAGGATGTTGGCCAGGACCAGGGCGTCGCCGGGGTCGGACTTCTTGCGCGAGACGCCGTGACGGTCGCGGTAGCGGGCGGCGGCCAGCGGGTTGATGGCGAAGATCTTCCGCCGGCCGGTGCGCAGGACGGCCACGAGCAGGCCACTGGAGGTCTCGATGGCCACTGGTATCGGCGTCTCGGGGCTGTCGCCGTGCTCGGCGAGCAGGTCCAGCAGCAGCCGGTAGCCGGCGAGGTCGTCGCTGATGCGGCGCTTGGCCACCAGCTGGCCGTCTTGATCTACCAGGGCCACATCGTGGTGCGACTCGGCCCAGTCGATCCCGCAGAACACGCTCAAGCCGTTCCCCTCTCATCGTGCGTTTGCGCAGGTGACAAGCCTGTGCGGGCCACGCGGCGACCTAATCCCAGGACTCGACGGTCCGCCATCTCACCAGCCGTTCGCGACACCAGCGCACCGCGCGGGCCCCGGTCTCGATCAGAGCTCGAACGGCTCGCGGAGTACGCGGGGGTCACCGTGCGGAGGGCTTGCACCACGACGATCAACGTTCGGCACAGGCCGGTGGGTTTCGCAGCGGCCCGAAGACACCGGGCGCCACCGGTCTTTCAGAAGGTCTCAGAGGACCAGGAACCCAGAGGGGTCAGCCCGGTGCCCACGAGGCCGCCGCAAACCGCACCACATCAACAGTCCGGGCCGCCCCTGACGGAGCCAACCGGAACCGCTTACTCAAGGATTAGGAATCCTGCGGGTGTCCGACGCCCCGATCGTCTCCCGCGACGTCGTCGGTGACCCCGCCTCCTGCGTCTTCGACGCCCCGCTCACCCAGGCCCACGGGAACCTGGTCAAGGTGTTCGGCTGGTACGACAACGAGTGGGGCTACACCAACCGGCTCCTGGACCTCACCGAGTACGTCGTCGCCCGGCTCCCCCTGGGCTGACCGACGAGGCAGCGGTGCTCATGAGAAACGGCCAGATGGTCGCCCCGTCGCGCTGAATGGGTGCCGGTCGGAACCCCGGCGGGGACCTTCGGCGCCTGAGCGGCGGGGCCGCCAGGAGCGACATTGGTGAGGCGAGCGGTGCCGGTCCCCCACGTCACCGCTGCCGTACGAGCGCTGGAGCCCCGGCTCAGACCCACCGACCAAGGAGGCGCATTTCCATGGCCCGCAAGGACGACCGCAACCGGACCGCCGCCCCGCAGGACTCCCCGGGCGGACCCTCCGACAGCGAGATCGCCGTGGACCGGCTGGTCACCCACGCGCTGAAGGCACTCGCCGACTACGGGGCCCTCGACCAGGAACAGGTCGACCACATCGTCAAGAAGGCGTCGGTCGCCGCACTGGACCAGCACACCTCGCTGGCCCTGCTCGCGGTGGAGGAGACCGGCCGCGGCGTCTTCGAGGACAAGGCCGCGAAGAACATGTTCGCGTGCGAGCACGTCACGCACAGCATGGGGAGCATGAAGACCGTGGGCGTCATCGCCCGCGACGACATCGACGACATGATCGAGATCGCCGAACCGGTCGGCGTGCTGTGCGCGATCACCCCCGTCACCAACCCGACCTCCACCACGATCTTCAAGGCGCTGATGGCGCTGAAGACCCGCAACCCCGTGGTCTTCGCCTTCCACCCCTCCGCCCAGCGGTGCAGCGCCGAGGCCGCCCGCATCGTGCGCGACGCGGCCATCGCCGCCGGCGCCCCCGAGCACTGCGTCCAGTGGATCGACACGCCGTCGGTCGAGGCGACGCACACCCTCATGCACCACCCCGGTGTCTCGCTCATTCTCGCCACCGGCGGCAACGCCATGGTCAAGGCCGCCTACTCGGCCGGCAAGCCCGCCCTCGGCGTGGGCGCGGGCAACGTCCCGGCGTACGTCCACAAGAGCGCCAAGCTGCGCCGGGCCGTCAACGACCTCGTGCTGTCCAAGTCCTTCGACAACGGCATGATCTGCGCTTCCGAACAGGCCGTCATCCTCGACACGGAGGTCTACGACGCCGCGCTCGCCGAATTCCGCACGCTGCACGCCCACGTGGCGACCGCCGGGGAGAAGGAGAAGCTGGAGGCGTTCCTGTTCCCGGTGCGTGTGGCGGGCGCGGGCTGCGAACCCAAGGTCAACGCCGCGGCCGTCGGACAAAGTCCCCAGTGGATCGCCGAGCACGCCGGCTTCACCGTTCCCGAAAGCACCTCGCTCATCCTGGTCGAGGCCGAAGGGGTCGGCCCGGACGAGCCGCTGACCCGGGAGAAGCTCTGCCCTGTGCTCACCGTCCTGCGCGCCCGCTCCGAGAGCCACGGCTTCGATCTGGCCGCCGACATGGTCGCCTTCCACGGCCAGGGCCACAGCTCCGTCATCCACTGCGAGGATCCCGCGCTGGCGGAGGCGTACGGCAAGCGGATGAAGACCGTGCGCGTCATCGTCAACTCGCCCTCCTCGCAGGGCGCCATCGGCGGCGTGTACAACAGTCTTCTCCCCTCGCTGACCCTGGGCTGCGGCTCGTGGGGCAGCACCTCGGTGTCCAACAACGTCTCCGCCGCCCAGCTGCTGAACGTCAAGCGGGTCACCACCCGGCGCAACAACCTGCAGTGGTTCAAAGTCCCGCCGAAGATCTACTTCGAACCGCAGGCCATCCGCTACCTCGCCTCCATGCCCGACGTCCACCGCGTCACGATCGTCACCGACGCGACCATGACCCGCCTCGGCTTCGTCGACCGCATCGACCGCGTCCTCAAGCGCCGTCCCGAGCCCGTGACCCTGCAGATCATCGACAACGTCGAACCGGAACCCAGCATCGACTCCGTGCAGCACGGTGCCCGCCTCATGCGGGAATTCCGCCCGGACACGATCATCGCGCTGGGCGGCGGCTCCCCGATGGACGCCGCGAAGGTGATGTGGCTGCTCTACGAGCACCCGGACATCGACTTCGCCGACATGCGGCACAAGTTCTCCGACATCCGCAAGCGCGCCTTCCGCTTCCCGACGCTGGGCGCCCAGGCCCGCCTGGTCTGCGTGCCCACCACCTCCGGCACCGGCGCCGAGGTCACCCCCTTCGCGGTCATCTCCGACCCGGCCACCGGCAAGAAGTACCCGCTGGCCGACTACGCGCTCACCCCGAGCGTGGCCATCGTCGACCCGCTGCTGACCGCCGACCTGCCCACGGCCCTGGCCGCCGACAGCGGCTTCGACGCCCTCACCCACGCCATCGAGGCGTATGTGTCCGTCTACGCCAATGACTTCACCGACGGTCTCGCGCTGCACGCCATCCGGCTGGTCTTCGACCACCTCGAAGCGGCGGTGAACGACCGCGCGGGCTCGGCTCAGGCCCGGGAGAAGATGCACAACGCAGGCACCATCGCCGGCATGGCCTTCGGCAACGCCTTCCTCGGCATCGTGCACGCCATGTCCCACACGCTGGGCGCCACCTTCCACATCGCCCACGGCCGTACCAACGCCGTCCTGCTGCCGCACGTCATCCGCTACAACGGGTCCGTCCCCACCAAGCTCACGGGCTGGCCCAAGTACGAGAGCTACCGCGCCCCCGAACGCTTCCAGGACATCGCCCGCACCCTCGGCCTGCCCGCCGCCCACCCGCAGGAGGGCGTCGAGTCGCTGGCCGGGGCGGTGGAACGCCTGCGCGCCGCCGTGCGCATCGAGCCCACGTTCCAGTCCCTCGGCGCCGACGAGCGGACGTTTCTCGCCGCCCTGCCCCAGCAGGCCCTCAACGCCTACGAGGACCAGTGCGCGCCCGCCAACCCGCGCATGCCGATGCTCGACGACATGCAGGACATCATGCGGGCGGCCTACTTCGGACCGGCCGAGGCTACCGACGAGTAGGCCCGATCGGACGCCATCGGCATCCGCACCGGGCGGGTGCCGATCCGCCCGGTGCGGCCCCTTCCGGACGGGCAGGACGCCCTCACGTGGGCAATGCTCCCCGTCAGCTGCCACGCTGGTCATGGGCCCGACTCAGCGGCCGTCACTCCGGGCCCGGAGGAGTTGATCGCCATGACAACCCTGGCAGGAACACCAGAGCGCCCGGTCCGGGTGAGTGCGGTGCTGGATGCGCAGCTGTCCCGGTGGCTGTGGCTGGTGAAATGGGTCCTGGCCATCCCCCACTACGTGGTGCTGTGCTTCCTCTGGATCGCCTTCACCGTGGTGAGCGTGATCGCGTTCTTCGCCATCCTGTTCACCGAGCGCTACCCACGCCCCCTGTTCGACTTCAACGTCGGGGTCCTGCGCTGGAGCTGGCGCGTCGCCTACTACTCGTACGGCGCCCTCGGCACGGACCGCTACCCGCCCTTCAGCCTGGGCGAGGAACCCGGCTACCCGGCCCGGCTGGACATCGAGTACCCCGAACGCCTCTCCCGCGGCCTGGTGCTCGTGAAGTGGTGGCTGCTGGCCATCCCCCACTACATCGTCATCGGCTTCTTCCTCGGCGGCCGGCACCTCGGCTGGTGGGAGGGCGGGCTGATCAGCGTCCTGGTGGTGATCGCCGCCGTGGCCCTGGCCTTCACCGGGAAGTACCCCCGAGGCTTGTTCGATCTGATCCTCGGCCTCCACAGGTGGGTGCTGCGGGTCGCCGCCTACGTCGCCCTGATGACGGACTCGTATCCACCGTTCCGGCTCGACATGGGAGGCACGGAACCGCATGAACCGGAGGTGCTGCCGTGATCACCGGGATCGCTGGTGCCGGGGTGCTCGCAGGCAACAGTCGGTGGCCCGCCACAGCTTTGGCCCGGGCCGCACGTGGGCTCCTTGTACTGAGCATGAGCACATCCGGGCTCTGAGTCTCCCCGAGCCAAAACGACCCGGCGACGACCAGTCACCCGGACTGTCGCGACACGGTGAGCCACTCGGCGCGTCAGAAGGCCCGCAGGCCGTGTTCCCGGAACTGCTCGCGCACCCGTTCCGTCAGGTCCGGATCCGGCGTGGGTGTGTCGCGCAGCGGGAAGGGAAGGCCCAGCCCGTCGTACTTGTGGGCGCCGAGCTTGTGGAACGGCAGGACGTCCACCCGGTCGACGTTGCCCAGTCCGGCGAGGAACCCGCCGAGGCCGTCGACGGCCGCCGGATCGTCGGTCCAGCCGGGCACGAGGACGTAGCGAATCCACATCGGGACGCCGAGCCGGTCCAGGCGGGTGGCGAAGTCGAGGGTCGGGGAAAGGTCGCCGCCGGTCAGCCTCCGGTAGGTCCGGACGTCGAAGGACTTGATGTCCAGCAGGACCAGGTCGGTGTCGGCGAGGAGTTCGTCGGTGGCGCGGGCGCCGAGGAATCCGGAGGTGTCCAGGGCCGTGTGCAGACCGAGCTCCTTGCAGCGGCGGAAGACCAACGCCGTGAACGCGGGCTGCAGCAGGGCCTCGCCGCCGGTGAGTGTCACTCCCCCGCCGGCGGCGGTGATGAAGGGCCGGTACCTCTCGATCTCGGCCATCACCTCGTCGACGGTGGTCCGTTTCCCGTCGCGCATGTGCCAGGTGTCGGGGTTGGCGCAGTACAGGCAGCGCAGCGGGCAGCCGCTGAGGAACAGCACGAACCGGGTCCCGGGACCGTCCACTCCCGTGGACAAATCCCAGGAGTGGATCCGGCCCGTCACCGGTGTGACCGTGGTGCTCACAGCGAGCGGTGGAAGGTACGGCTGATCACGTCGAGCTGCTGCTCGCGGGTCAGGCGGACGAAGTTGACGGCGTAGCCGGAGACACGGATCGTCAGCTCCGGGTACTTCTCCGGGTGGGCCATGGCGTCCTCCAGCGTCGCTCTGTCCAGGACGTTGACGTTCATGTGGAAGCCGCCCGAGGCCGTGTAGGCGTCGAGGATGCCGACCAGGTGGCCCGGCCGCTCGTCGGGGTTGTGCCCCAGCCCCTCCGGGGTGATCGTCGTGGTCAGCGAGATGCCGTCGCGGGCCTCCTCGTACGGCAGCTTCGCCACCGACAGCGCGGACGCGGCCACTCCGTGCCGGTCGCGGCCGTTCATCGGGTTGGCGCCGGGCGCGAAGGGCTGTCCGGCACGCCGGCCGTCGGGGGTGTTGCCCGTGTGCTTGCCGTACACCACGTTCGAGGTGATCGTCAGCACCGACTGGGTATGCTCGGCGTTGCGGTAGGTGGGGTGCTTGCGCACCTTCGCCATGAAGGACTTCACGAGGCCGACGGCGATGGAGTCGACCCGGTCGTCGTTGTTGCCGTACGCCGGGAACCCGCCCTCGATCTCGTAGTCGACGGCCAGGCCCGTGTCGTCCCGGATCACCTTCACCCGGCCGTACTTGACGGCGGAGAGGCTGTCGGCGGCCACCGACAGTCCGGCGATCCCACAGGCCATGTAGCGGTACACCGGGTGGTTGTGCAGTGCCATCTCGATGCGCTCGTAGGCGTACTTGTCGTGCATGTAGTGGATGACGTTGAGGGTGTTGACGTACGTGGCCGCCAGCCAGTCCAGCATGCGGTCGTACGCGGCCGACAGCTCCCCGTACTCCAGGTACTCTCCGGCCGGCGCGGGCGCCTCGGGCGCGATCTGCTCGCCGGTCATCTCGTCCCGGCCGCCGTTGATCGCGTAGAGCAGTGCCTTGGCGAGGTTGACGCGGGCACCGAAGAACTGCATCTGCCGGCCCACCGTCATCGCCGAGACGCAGCAGGCGATCGCGGTGTCGTCGCCGGTGCGCGGGCGCATCAGGTCGTCGGACTCGTACTGCACGGCACTGGTGTCGATCGACACCCGGGCGCAGAACTCCTTGAACCCGGACGGCAGTTGGGGCGACCACAGCACGGTCAGGTTGGGTTCGGGTGCCGGGCCGAGGTTGTAGAGCGTCTGGAGGAAGCGGAAGGAGGTGCGGGTGACCAACGTGCGCCCGTCACCTCCCATGCCGCCGATGGACTCGGTCACCCAGGTCGGGTCGCCGGAGAAGAGCGCGTCGTACTCGGGCGTGCGCAGGAACCGTACGATCCGCAGCTTGATCACGAAGTCGTCGATCAGCTCCTGGGCGCGGGTCTCGTCGAGGGTCCCCTCGTCCAGGTCCCGCTGCAGGTAGACGTCCAGGAACGTGGAGGTGCGCCCCAGCGACATCGCCGCGCCGTTCTGCTCCTTCACCGCCGCCAGGAAGCCGAGGTAGAGCCACTGCACGGCCTCGTGTGCGGTGACGGCCGGGCGGGAGACGTCACAACCGTACGAGGCCGCCATCTCCGTCAGTTCGCCCAATGCCCGGATCTGCTCCGCCAGTTCCTCACGGTCGCGGATGACGTCCGGGCTGGAGACCCGCGCGTCCAGCAGGGCGCGCTCGGCCCGCTTGGACTCGATGAGCCGGTCGGTGCCGTACAGCGCGACGCGCCGGTAGTCGCCGATGATCCGGCCGCGGCCGTAGGCGTCCGGCAGGCCGGTGATGATCCCGGCCTTGCGGGCGGCGCGCATTTCGGGCGTGTAGGCGTCGAAGACACCGTCGTTGTGGGTCTTGCGGTAGGTGCCGAAGACGCGGGTGACGAAGGGGTCGGCCCGGTAGCCGTACGCCTTCAGACTGTTCTCGACCATCCGCAGCCCGCCGTTGGGCATGATGGCCCGCCGCAGCGGGGCATCGGTCTGGAGGCCGACGATCAGCTCGCTGCCGCGGTCGATGTAGCCCGGCCGGTGCGAGGTGATGGTGGACGGGTTGTCCGGGTCGACGTCGAGGACTCCCTTGCGCCGCTCCTCGGGGAACAGACGAGCGACCTTGTGCCAGACGGCCAGCGTGCGTTCGGTCGGACCGACCAGGAACGCCGAGTCGCCTTCGTACGGCGTGTAGTTGGCCTGGATGAAGTCGCGTACGTCGACGCGGTCGCGCCAGCGCAAGCCGGCGAAGCCTCGCCATGCCTCGGTTGCCGCCCGGGCTCCAGTGGTCACCGTTGCCGTCATCGCCGGTCTCTCCCTCGCTCTGCACGTGGAACTTCTTCGCTTTTGATGCTCGTCGCTCGCGATGCCTACGAGGAGGGCCTGTCGGCGTACCTGGGGCTCGCCATCGGTCCCTCGTCTGTTGGGCCGTTGGGCCGTTGGGCCCGGTCGGGCCCCGGCATCGCCCGGCTGCCGCAAACGAGCGACCGGGGCGCGCGGCCTCAGAGCAGGCAGCGGTTGCGGCTGACGAACGGCAGCCGCGCCCACGCCTTGCCCAGTCCCCAGGTGGCTCCGGCGCCCGCGACCGCCAGGGCGATCAGGACGATGGCGTAGATGAGGTGGTAGTCAGTCGGCGAACGGGTTGGTCGACATGCTCGCCGAGCCGTCGGACAGGTGCTTGGACGGCGGCCATTCGGCGATCCACATGAGCGCCACCATGGCGGTACCGGTGACCGCGGCGAGCCGCAGCGCGATGCCGGAGACGAGGGCGAGGCCGATGCCGAGCAGTCCGAGCAGTCCGTGCATGAACAGCCAGTCCGCCCAGGCGGCCCCGGACCAGTCGTGAAAGGTGGACTCCATCGGGCGATCTCCATCACCCGGAAGGGAGTTCGCGCATCAGGATCCTGCCATTGGCGTACGGGGTGGCGCCCAGGCGGCGGAGGCGGCTTCCCTCGGCGGATACCCGAAAGAGGCCGACCGGGCCGTCCGCCGTGCCGCTGTGCTTGTCTTCAGGCCGTCGGCACCAGCACCACAGGGCAGTGGGAGTGGTGCAAAAGGACATGACCGACCGGGCCGAGTGGTGGACCGGGCAGGCCCGCACGCCGGTGCGTGCCGATGACCACGACGCCGGCCTCGCGGGTAGCCGCCAGCAGGGCGTGGGCCGGGCCGGTGCGGACCGTGCGGCTGTCGACCTCGACCCCGGGGTACTCCTCCCGCAGCCGGGCGATACCGAAGCACGGCACGGCTTCTTCCGCACGGTCGCTTTGGGCCTGGCGTTGCCGGCCAGGACTCGTCGCGGCCACCGGCGAGGCCAGTTCCGGTGTGGCGTGCCGGTGTGTCGCGCAGTGCACGACACGCAGCCGGGCCCCACGCCGGGACGCCTCCTGGAAGGCGTAAGCAGCAGCGGCCTCATCGGCGCCGCTCTCCAGGCCGAGCAGCACCTCGCGCCCCTCGTCGCGAGGGTGATCCCCGCGGGCGACCAGCAGCGGACCGTGCACGTGCGCGACCAGGCGCCGGCTCACGGAGCCGGCCAGCAGGCCGGAGACACCGCCGAACCCCCGGGTGCCCACGACGGTGAGGGCCGCGCCCCCGCTTTCCCGTGCCAGCTCCCGCACGGCGCCGCCCTCCACGGCCCTGGCCTCCACCGGCAGACCGGGATGACGCTCGTGGACTCGCGAGGCGGCCGATGCCAGGACCGGCCCCGCCTCGTCCCGGTCGGCCACGGCGTACACGATGCGCAACGCGGCGCCGCGGCGCACCGCCTCCTCGGCGGCCCGGTCCAAGGCCCGTACGGCGACCAGTGAACCGTCCACTCCAACAACCACATGACGCTCAGGCATTGTCCTGTTCCCTTCTGCTCCAAGGAGATGCTCGTCGTCCGCGGACACGGCGGGCAGAGGCCGACGGAACCCGGCGGAGCACCGTACGGCCTCACCTCGCGGGGCCGTACGGCCCCGGCCGACGACAAACAACAGGAAGAAGGAGGAGGACCTTCAGGCGGGGAGATCCACCCCGTACAGGGTCCGTCCACCGACGAGCTCCCGTCCGGTGACCAGTTCGGGCTCGATGCGGACGAGGACCGCCTGCGGCGCGGCCACCCAGGAGACCGGGCCGGTGCGGGCCAGGCGTTCACGCTCGGCCGGGTCGGTCACCACTGTGGCCGTGCCCGTGACGACGACGCTCCAGCCGGAGTGGCGAGCCGCATCGACGTCGTCGGCCTCGAAGGCGACCACCGCGCCGTCGATCGCGCGGACCAGGTCCGAGGCTGCGGAGGTACGCAGGAGGATCGCGTCGTCGCCGTCCAGGGTGAAGTTGACCGGCAGCACGGCGGGCAAGGCGCGGCGCGTGTAGACGATGCGGCCGATGGGCGCCTTGGCCATCAGCCGCAGGCACTCCTGCCGCCCGAGTTCGCGGTAACCGTCATTGGGGTCCATCAGCCAGCCCGTCTCTCACCTGCTACAGCGGCATTGCGTTGTTCCACCCTGCGCCGGAGCAGGCCCGAGGATGAGGGGCCATGGGTCCCGGCCGAGACGGAGAACGGCCCGCGCAAACCACGGTCGAAGGGCCGCACGGCTGGTCTGTCCGCAGTCTTCGGGAATGCTCGGCACCTTCGCTACGCCTGGCGCGCCCGGCAGGAGCAGTCGGGTGGGGCAGATCGGCCCTACCCGCGCCGTACCGTGCGGCCCCAGGTCCGCGCCTCACCACACGGAACGCACCGCCGGTGAAACCACCGTCGTGGAGCTGCGCGGAGCGCCGACTCCCACGGAAGCGGCCGTCGAAGCCGGCGCCCTGGCCACCGCAGCCGCGCACACCTTCGCCGGCCTCGCCTCCGGCGGGAGCCCTCGCGCGGTGGAGACCGGACCGGCGGCGCATCGATCAGTCGGAAACTCAGACAGGCCGTCCGAGCACACGGGCGCTTCCGCCTCCCCAGGTCCGCCTCCGCCGCGATGTGCGCCACCGCGCCCCGATCGCTGTGAAGTCGGGGGAAGAACCGTTCCGGCGCCCCGCCCCTTCGCGCCGGGCCACACGGCCGTCGGGCTCGAAGCGTCTGGCGGCTCTCAGCCGACGGTCAGGTCGGAGCGAACGAGGGTCCCGGACCGCCCGTGGACGATCTCGTACGCGGCGTCGAGGGCACCAATAGCGGCCAGACCGCCTGTGCGTTCGACGAACCGGGCGGCGGCCTCCGTCTTGGGGCCCATCGAGTCCTCGGGGAAGCCGCCGCGCCGCAGATCGTCGGGGGTGACGTCGAGGACGGGCTGCTGGTGCCCGGTGCCGTAGTCGGCGTAGACGTTCGGCACGTCGGTGAGGATCAGCAGGAAGTCGGCCTTGAGTTCCTCGGCGAGCAGGGCGGCCGTGAGGTCCTTGTCCACGACCGCCTCGACACCGGTCAGCGCGCCGGTGTCGTGGTCGGCGGTGACGGGAACGCCCCCGCCGCCGGCGCAGATGACCAGCACGCCGCAGGTGAGCAGGTCATGGATGGTCTCGGCCTCCACGATCCCCTCGGGCGCAGGTGAGGCGACGACCTGACGCCACCCGGTGGCGTCCTTGGCGAGGTGCCAGCCGCGCCTTCGCGCGAGAGAGTGGGCGACGTCCCGGGGATACACGGGGCCCACGCGCTTCGTGGGCCGCGCGAACGCCGGATCGTCGCCCCGTACCAGGGTGTGGGTGACGAGTGCGGCGATCTTGCGTCCGGGAAGCGTGTCGTGCAGGGCCCGGACCAGCAGCGAGCCGATCAGGCCCTCGGCCTGGGCGCCGAGCAGGTCGAGCGGGAAGGGGGCGGTCAGGACCGGGTCGGCCGCGCTCTCCATGGCGAGCAGGCCGATCTGCGGCTCGTTGCCATGAGTGATGACGATCTCGTGTTCGAGGGCGAGGGCGGCGACGGCGGTGGTCACCCGGTCGACGTTCGCCTGCTGTACGGCCGCGTCGGGGCGATCACCCCGGCGCAGCAGGGCGTTGCCGCCGAGGGCGATGACGATACGCACGGTTCAGTCCTCCAGTGTGACGACCAGCACGGCCTTGATGGTGTGCAACCCGTTGTCGGTGAACTCCTGCCCGTCGAGGTCGCAGGTGTCGAGCGTGTCGAGCAGGTACCGGTCGGGGCGGTGCGGTGGTCGGGCGGCGCCGATCGGAGCACCGTGGGAACCGGGTCAGGCGTGCGGTACGACGGCGACGGGGCAGCCGACGTGGTGCAGTGCCGCGTGCGTCACGGGACCGATGTGCGTGCCGAGGTGACCGTCCCGGATGCGGCGCCCCACGACGACGAGGGAAGCACCGGACGACGCGCGCACCAGCGCGGCGGCCGCCCTGCCTTCGGAGACGGTCTCGGTCACGGAGATCTCGGGGAACTTCTCGCACCACGGACGCAGCGTCGCGACGACGGCGCGTTCCTGTGCCGCCAGTAGCTCCGGCCCCGCCCCCGTCACCGCGGGCAGGTCGGCTCCGTCGGCCGACGGAACGCTGAAGGCGTGGAGCACACGCAGTGCGGCGCCGTAGCGCCCGGCGACCTCGAAGGCGAACTCGATCAGCTCGTCGCAGGGGCGCCGGGTGTCCAGCCCCAGGACGACATCGCGGTACGGGGTTCCGGGAATCTCCTCCGGCGAGACACCGTCGGACGCCGGAAGGTGTTCGTCGGCGGCGGCCTCGCCCGCCCGGACGAGCACCACGGGGCGCACCGACCTGGCCACGACCCGCTGGGACACGGATCCGACCAGGAAGCCCGCGACACCGCCGAGCCCGCGGGAGCCCAGCACCAGCGGCTCCGTCTCCTCGGGCGCGGCGAGCAGGGCGTCGACTGCGGAGCCGGACACCAACTGCTCGACGATCCGCAGCCCTGGGTGTGCGGCCCGGACGCTGCCGGCCGCTCCGTCCAGGGTCTGCTGGGCCCACCCGCGCTGGCTCGTGCCCAGGGGTACGGAGGCGGCCGGGCGGGGATGCCAGGTCCACGCGTGCACCAGCCTCAACGCGGCTCCGCGACGCAGGGCTTCCCGGGCCGCCCAGTGTGCGGCCGCGAGGCTCTCGGTGGAACCGTCGACTCCTGCGGTGACGTGCTGAAGCATGCTGTCTGCCTCCTCCGTTTGAGCCTGTCTGCTCTTCTGGGTCGAGCGTTGTCCAGGAACGGCCTTGTGAGCAGGGGCCGTCCAGGCCCTGCACGGACCCTTTCGGCCCCACTCCAGCCCGGGTTCCCGGCGCGAGGGCTCCGCTCCGCACTTCTGTGGCTCAGTGCCGGACCAGGCTCCGGACGGGTCGGCGGGATGCCTCGGTCATCCGCGTGGCCGTCGACCGGGTCCGGGTGCGGCGCCGCTGTGCCCGGAGCGCCAGCGCGTCGAGCGCGGCGCTGAGCACGAAGGTGATCGCCATGGAGATCACCAGGAGGACGGCGAACAGCCTCCAGAACTCCGGGGTCAGTGACGTACCCACAAGGAGCACCCCCTTCCAACAGGTTGTCTCTCGTCTTCATCGAACCGCCCGGACCGTTTCCGGCCCAGGGGTCCAAGGGCTCTCGCTGGGTACCGGGCGGCCCGGCGATGGGGCCGCGTGGCCCATGGCTCGGACGCAGGCACGGGATCACGCTGGACATGGCAGGTTCGTACGCCCTGAGTGGAGGCACGTCATGAACGCTCCCGCCTCGGCCGGCATGCTGCAGGCACTGCCCGCCCAGCACCGTCATCGGTTGATGCGTTTCGCCCGGGAGGTGTCGTTCCCGCAGGGCGCCCGCCTCTTCGAGGAAGGCGGCAGGGCGGATCGGTTCTGGATCATCCGTACGGGCACCGTCGCCCTGGACATGCACGTGCCCGGCCGCCGCGCGGCCGTCATCGAGACCCTCGACCACAACCAACTCCTCGGCTGGTCCTGGCTGTTCGCCCCGCACAGCTGGCATCTGGGTGCCGAGGCGACCAGCCCGGTGCGCGCCTACGAGTTCGACGCCACCGCGGTCCGCTCGATGTGCCGGGACGACCCCGCGCTCGGCGCGAGCGTCGCCCAGTGGGTGGGGGACGTCCTCGCCCACCGCCTGCGCTCGTCCCGCACCCGGCTGCTGGACCTGTACGCCCCCTACGGCAGCGGCAGCCTCCTGTGAACGCGCCGCATCGAAGTGACAGCGCCGAAGGAGGCGTCATGCACGGCAGCCCGCACATCGTCAGCGACGTCATGACCCAGACCGTCGCCGCCATCGGCCGGGGCGCCTCCTTCAAGGAGATCGTGCGGATGATGCACGACTGGAAGGTCAGCGCCCTGCCCGTCCTGGAGGGCGAGGGCCGCGTCGTCGGGGTGGTGTCCGAGGCCGACCTGCTGCCCAAGGAGGAGTTCCGCGACAGCGACCCCGACCGGTACACCCAGCTGCGCCGCCTGTCCGACCTCGCGAAGGCCGGCGCGGTGACCGCGGGAGAGCTGATGACCTCGCCGGCCCTCACCGTCCACGCGAACGCGACGCTCGCTCAGGCCGCACGGACCATGGCGCACGCGAAGGTCAAGAGGCTGCCGGTCGTCGACGACCTGGGCATGCTGCAGGGCGTCGTCAGCCGCGCCGACCTGCTGAAGGTGTTCCTCCGCGAGGACGAGGACATCGCGGAGGAGGTCCGTCGCGAGGTGGTGTCGTACCTCTTCCCCACGCCTGCGTCCTCCGCAGGCGTCTCGGTACGGGACGGTGTCGTGACCCTCAGCGGCCGGATCCGGGATGCGTCCCTGGTGCCCGTGGCAGCACGGCTGATCCGGGCGGTCGAGGGGGTCGTGGACGTGGAGTTCGACGTCTCCGAGCACGGCCGTTCACGGTGAGGCGTCCTCGCTACGACGTGACGGGACAGGGGCCGACTCAGAGAACAGCATCGCGGCGCGGTGCTGACGGCGTCGCGCACGTCCTCACCCAGCGCGCACACCGTACGGCGCCCCCGCTCCCTCCATCGATCCGTCGGCATCCAGGCGGAACGCGGCCGATTGGGCCGCGCACGAGCCACGGCTGCGCGGTCTTCCGCTTCGCATCGTCGCCGGCCCACCGCACGACGTGAGCGAGCGGCTCGTTCGCCTTCGCCAGTGCCCGGATCCGAGGCTCACGCCTGCATGGTGTCCACGCCTGGTCGCATCGCGCCGGCGCCGCTCCACTCAGGCCCCGGTGCCGGGCACCGGGGCCTGAGTGGAGCGGATGATTCCGGCCCGCCCTATGGGGGCGTCAGCTCGTCGGCGACATGTGCCGCCCACGTCTCGATCGCGGTGAAGTCGCGGAAGTCCCCGCCCTTTCCATTGCGGAGGATCATCCGTGCGACCCAACCCTTCGCGCCCTCCTCCAGGCACCCCCCGAAGGTGACGTGATCCCTGGCGTCGAGCTCGACCATGGCCTTCTTCACTCCGGGCACGGGCGGGATCTCCCGTTCCGAGGCCGAGGCGTCGAGCGGGCCGCTGCTGAACAGCCACAGCGGGCGTTCGGCCAAGTCGTGGCGGTGCCGGCGGAGGAACCGGCGCGCGTCCTTCTGCCAGCGCCCGGCGTACAGTCCGCCGCCGACCACCACCGCGTCGTACGCCGTCACAGTCGGGACGGCCTGGGCCGGAAGGGCCTCGACCGTCAGCCCGCTCTTGCGCAGGACGTCGGCTATGGTTTCGGCGATCTGCGCGGTCGATCCGTTCGTGGTTCCGTAGGTGACCAACACGGTGCCGGTCATGGCGGTACGCCTCCTCTCACATCTTGCGCAGCCAGTCGTCGGCCACGCCGTGCAGCGCCTGCTCCTGGGGGTGCAGGCGCGCGTCGTCCAGTCGGTAGGTGAGCTTGTCGACCACGCCGACCACGCCGTCGATCCGCGCGATCATCGACAGGGCGATCACCGTCTCGCTCTTGCGTTCCATGTGGCCGGTGAGCGTGACGACGCCCTGCACAACGGACACGTCGATGCTGCGGGGCGGAAGCCACAGGGTGCGTCCCAGTACGTCCTCGATCACCTCGTCGCGGATGTCCCCGTCAGGCCGGAGGAACACCTGGAGCAGGTCACGGCGGGTGACGATGCCGACCAGCCGGTCCGCCTCGTCGAGCACCGGCAGACGTTCCACCTGATGCCGGGCCATGGTGCGGGCGGCCTCGACGACGGTGTCGTCGGCGTGGGCGGTGACGGGCGGCTCGGACATGAGCCGGCCGGCGGTGCGGGCGTGCGCCTTCGCTGCCTGCCGCCGGGCAGTGCGTGTCAGCCCGGAGAACGCGAGGCGACGATGCGGTTCGTGCGGTCCAGGGGTGGCCGCCTGGCGCGCCACCAGGTCCGTTTCGGAGATGACGCCGATGACCTTGTCTTCGTCGTCGACCACCGGCAGCCCGCTGATCCGGTGGGCCGCGAGCAGCCTGGCGACCTCCTTCAACGGAGTGCCGTATGTGGCGCGGACGACCTCCGTGGTCATCACGGAGCCGACCTTGTTGTGCCTCATGTCCGTTCCTTCCTCAGCGGAGCCGGCGCAGATAGGGGTCCTGGGACCTGCACGGCACCAGGCGGATCCGTGCGTCCAGCACGGTGACACCGCCCGGTGTCGCGAGGACCGGGTTGAAGTCGGTCTCGGCGAGCTGTGGCAGGTCCGCCGCCATGCGGGACAACCGCAGCAGCAACTGCTCCAGCTCCCCGAGGTCGACGGCGCCGCTGCCGTGCGCGCCGAAGAGAAGCGGGGCGCAGCGCGGGGAGGTGATCAGGTCGTGCACGTCGTGGTCGGTGAGCGGGGCGAGCCGGGCGGCGTGGTCGGCGAGTACCTCGGTGGCCGTACCGCCGAGGCCGAACAGCACGAGCGGGCCGAAGACCTCGTCCTGGACGACGCCGGCGAACAGCTCGGTGCCGCGGGCGGCGAGCGGCTGCAGCACGACACCGGTCGTCTGCCCGGCGAAGCGGGTCTCCAAGTCCCGGTAGGCTGCGCGGACTTGGGAGTCGCCGCGCAGATCGAGGTGGACGGCGCGCTGCTGGCTCTTGTGCACCAGGCCGGGCCAGTGGGCCTTCATGACCACCCGGCCGTCGAAGCCGCGCAGCCGGTCCGCGGCCAGGACCGCGTCGTCCTCGGTCTCGGCCCAGGCCCACGGGATCTGCGGGATGCCGTAGCAGGACAGGAGGTCGGCGCAGGTGCGCGGGTCCAGCCAGCCGCCGTCGGGGTGCGCGGCGAGGTAGGTCTCGACGACGGTGCGGGCTCGTTCCGTCTCGACGCCGTCGAGGTCGGGCACGGTCCCGGCGGGGCGGGCGAGCCAGGCCGCGCGGTGAGCTGCGTGGGCCAACGCCCGTGCCGCCGCCTGGGGTTCGGCGTACGACGGGATGGTGCCGTCTTCCGCGGCGGGCAACAGCTCGACGGGCAGGCCCTGTTCGAGCCGTACCGCGACGATCGGCTTCGTCCTTCGGCCGGGGGCGCGGGTGAGGGCCCGGACGAGGTCGTCGCCGGTCGCCGCGGCGACGGCCGTGGGGACCAGGGCCACGAGGACGGCGTCGACGCCGCCGTACCGCATCATCCGCTCCAGACAGTCGGTGAGCTGTTCCTCCGTGACGGCGGCGGTGGCGTCGACCGGGTTGCCCACCGCAGCGCCGTCCGGCAGTGCGGCGAGCAGGTCGTCGATCAGTTCCGGTGTGGGAGCTGGGAGCGACAGACCGGCTTCGGCGCAGGCGTCGGCCGCGAGGACACCGGCGCCGCCCGCGTTGGTGATGATCGCCACGCGGCTGCCCGCCGGCAGGGGCTGTGAGTGCAACAGCGCGGCGGTCTCCAGGAGTTCGCCGATCGACCGGGTGGCGGTGATGCCGGCCTGGGTGAAGAGCGCGCCGCGGGTCATGGTGCTGGTGGCGGCGGCTGCCGTGTGCGAGGCGGCGGCGCGGCGGCCCGCGTCGGTACGCCCGGCGTCGATGGTCAGCAGTGGCATGCGGCGGGTCACGCGCCGAGCGGTACGGGAGAAGGCGCGCGGGTTCCCGAAGGACTCCAGGTGCAGCAGGGCCAGACCGGTGCGGCCGTCGCTCTCCCACCACTGGAGCATGTCGTTGCCGCTGACGTCGAACTTGTCGCCCAGGGAGGCGAAGGAGGAGACGCCGATGCCCAGCCGGGACAGCCCGTCCAGCAGGGCGATGCCGACACCTCCGGACTGCACCGCGACGCCCGCGGTGCCGGGGCGCGGGTGTCCGGCGGCGAACGTGGCATCCAGGCTCAGCTGCGGGTCGGCGTTGGAAATACCGAGGCAGTTCGGGCCGACGAGGCGCATGCCGTACGAACGGCAGGCCGCCAGCAGTGCCTGCGCCTGGTCGGCGTGGAGGCCCGCGGTGACGACGAGGAGGGCGCGTACGCCCGCCTTCCCGCACTCCTCGGCGGTCTCCGGGATCGCGTCGGCGGGTACGGCGAGCACAGCGAGGTCAGGCGTTCTGGGCAGGGCGCTGACCGACGGGTAGGACGGCACGCCGAGAATCGCGTGCGCGGCGGGGTTCACCGCGAACAGGCGTCCGGTGTAGCCGCCCGCGTGCAGCTGGTGCAGGATCGCCCGGCCCACCGAACCCGGCTTGCGCCCGGCGCCTATGACGGCGACCGCCTTCGGCCGCAGCAGCGGTTCCAGGCTGGCGACGTCGGCGGCCCGGCCGCGTTCCTCCACGGCCGTGAGGTAGCTGTCGCTCTGGTCGAGGGCGATGGTGCAGCGCACCTCCGGGCCCTCGAAGCGGCGGGTGGTGCGCAGACCGAGGTCGGCGAAGAGCTTGAGCACCGCGTGATTCTCACTGAGCGCGTCGGCCGTGAAGGCCCTGATGCCCTCCGCACGGGCGGCCGAGACGAGGTGCTCGACGAGCAGGGTGCCGACGCCCCGGTGATGCAGCCCGTCGGCGACGGCGATGGACACTTCAGCCGCGTCCTTCTCGTCCCCGGTGTCCCCGGCTTCGTACTCGGCGAGGCCGACCACCCGGCCCTGCGTCTCGGCCAGCAGCGCCCGGTAGCCGCTGCGGGCCGGAGCACAGGCCCGGTCGGCGGCCAGGTGGGCGGACCGGTGGCTCACGGCGAAGAACCTCAGGCGCAGGTTCTCCGGCGACATCTCCTCGTACAGCCCCTCCAACTGGTCGTGGTCGCCCGCCACCACGGAACGGATGCACACGGTGGTGCCGTCCGCGAGCAGGGCGTGGACGGGGGGTCGGTCGGTCACATCGTGCGACATCGCGGGGCTCCTCCAAGCTCTTGTCATGTCGAGCATCCGGCGGATCGGGGGGTGGTCGCATGGGCTGTCCGGGGGCGACGTGAGGGCCGATAGGCCCCACATGTCGCCGGTCACGTAGCGCGAGATGCCGCCGCCGGTCCTCGAACCGCCGGCCAGGCCGTCAACGACCGGCTACGAGCGCCCGCCGCGCGATCTGCTGACCTACGTCCTCGTTCACGCGGCGAGTCTGTGAGCCTGTCACCGTCGTCACGCCGGCTGCGGTACGACGGCGACGGGGCAGGCGGAGTGGTGCAGCGCCGCGTGGGCGACCCGGCCGAGCTGGAGCCCGAAATGCCCCTCGCGGCGCCGGGCACCGACGACCAGCAGGTCGGCCTCGTGCGAGGCGGCCAGGAGCACCCGGCGGGCATGACCCTCGACGGTACGCCGGCGCACATCGATGTCCGCCGGGACATCCCGCAACGCCGCTTCCAGTTCCTCGGCCGCCCGCTCCTCGTGCAGGCGGGCGGGTTCGCCGGACATGAGCGGGTGGTCGGTGGACTCCTGCGCGGGGCACCGCCACGCGCGCACGGCCTCCAGGGGCACCCCGCGCCGCCGTGCCTCCTCGACGGCGAACCTGACGGCTTCCGACTCCTTCACGTCCTCGCCGACGCCCACGACGACGCGGCGGCGCACCGGGGGCGTCGCCCGGTTGTCGTGGCTGCCGCGCAGCACGATCACCGGACAGTCGGCATGGGCGGCAACGGCCAGGCTGACGGAGCCGAGCAGCATCTCGGCGATGCCGCTGCGGCCACGGGTGCCCACGACCAGCGCCGAGGCGTGCCGCCCCTCGCGCACCAGGGCGTATTCCGGCTCCTCGAACACCACGTCCGCGGTCACCCTCAGGTCAGGATGCCGGACACGTGCCCGCTCGGCGGCGGCGCCGGCAATGTCCTGGGCCAACGGCAGCGCGGTCGGCTTGCCGATGTCCCGGGCGAGTGCGGCACCCTCGTACCGCTCCCACAGGCAGGCGTACACCAGCCGCAGTGGCACCCCGCGCAGCACGGCTTCGTCCGCCGCCCAGTCGACGGCCCGCAGGCTCGGCTCGGAACCGTCCACGCCCACGACCAGGGGCCCGCCGAGGGCTCGTTCCACCGCTGCGTTCATGATCTTCACTCCTTCAAGGGTGCGTTCAGTCGTGCGCGACGACAGCGACGGGGGCGGTGGCGTGGTGCAGTACCGCGTGCGTGACAGATCCGATGTGGACGCCGATCGGGCTGTGGCGGATCCGGCGGCCGACGACGACCAGCGATGCGTCGCGGGAAGCGTCGATGACGCGCTCGGCAGGACTCCCGGACCGGGACTCCTCGACGACCTCGACGTCCGGGTACTTCTGCCGCCAGGGGCGCAGCACCTCGGTCAGCGCGGCGGCCTTCTGTCGGCCCAGTTCGGCGTTGAGCTCGGGGTCGGCGGGCAGGCCGTAGGCGGAGTAAGGCGGAAGGTTCCAGCCGTGCACGGCCCTCAGTGAGGTACCGCGGCGGGCGGCCTCCTCGAAGGCGAAAGCGAGCACCGCGTCATCGGGGTGGCCGGTGTCGAGTCCGAGCACCACGGGCCGGTACGCGGTCGCGGCGGACGGGATGCCCGCCGGATCCGCCTCGTGCTCGTCGGCGGCCTGTTCTCCGGCCCGCACCAGGACGACGGGGATCTCCGTGTCCGCGATCACGGCCATGCCCACGGATCCGACGAGGAATCCCCCGATCCCGCTCAGCCCGCGGGAGCCGAGGACCAGCAACTCGGCACCCTTCGCCGCCCGGGCCAACGCGTCCGCCGGCCTGCCGGGAATCTGCTCCATGTCCACGTGCACGCCGGGATGGCGCAGGCGCAGTCCTTCGGCCGTCTCACGCGGAATGCGCTCGCTCCAGTGCGCTTGCGTCTCGGCCCCCAGGAGCGGGGCCTGCGCCAGGGGCTCCGGGACGGGTTCCCAGACGTGCACCAGCCGCAGGGGCAGTCCGCGCAGCTTCGCCTCGCGGGCCGCCCACTCGGCGGCGGGCCGGCTCTCGGGCGAGCCGTCGAGGCCCACGGTGACGTTGCGGGACATGGTGTCCACCTCCTGGTCGGGGTTCTGGCTCCAGGGTGGCGACGAGGAGAGACGGGGTGCAGAGACCGCAGGTCCCGGGCCGGGGGCCGACAGGCCCCATCGGCCGATGGCGTTCGTGCCCTCACAGGGTCCGGCATCTCGTGGCCATCCAGGGCCCCGGAGAAACATGAGATCCTTCGGCCCGAGGAGGATCATGTCCCAGAGCTCGGTCGGCAGTGCTCGAATGTGGCGTCGGCTCCTGCCCGGGCTCGCTTCACTGCTCGGCTATCGGCGCTCGTGGCTGAAGGGCGACGTCCTGGCCGGAGTGACGGTGGCGGCGTATCTCGTGCCCCAAGTGATGGCATACGCGGGCGTGGCCGGCCTGCCGCCGGTCGCAGGACTGTGGGCGATCCTGCCCGCGCTCGCCCTGTACGCCCTGCTGGGCTCCTCCCGCCTTCTGTCGGTCGGCCCCGAGTCGACGACCGCGCTGATGACGGCGACCGTGGTGGGTCCGTTGGCCGCAGGAGATCCGGCGCGCTACGCGACGCTGGCGGCCACGCTCGCGATCGCGGTCGGTCTGTTGTGTGTCGGGGCGTGGGCGGCGCGGCTCGGTTTTGTCGCGGACCTGCTGTCCCGGCCGGTGCTGATCGGCTATCTGGCGGGCGTCGCACTGATCATGATCGTGGACCAGCTCCCCAAACTCACCGGTGTCCGGACGACAGGCTCGGCCTTCTTCCCTCAACTGTGGTCCTTTGCAGAGCACGTGTCGCGGCTGCACGTGGCCACGGTGTTGTTCGCCGTCGCGGCGCTCGGGGTCCTCTTCACGGTGGCCCACTTCTTCCGCACCGTCCCCGGTCCCCTGCTCGCCGTGGTGTTCGGCACGGCCGCCGTGTCCGTCTTCGACCTCGACGGCCGATACGGCATCAAGGTGATCGGCGACGTCCCCTCGGGCCTGCCCACGGTGGCTGTGCCGGACATGACCGAGTTGCCGCACCTGGTGCTCCCCGCCCTGGGCGTCCTCCTGGTCGGCTACACGGATTTCATCCTCACCGCGCGGGCCTTCACCAAGCACGAGGACGGGGACTCCAGGCTCGACCCCAACCAGGAGTTCCTCGCCCTGGGCGCCGCCAACCTCGGCGCGGGCACACTGCACGGCTTCCCGGTCAGCAGCAGTGCCAGCCGCACCGCGCTGGCCTCCTCGGCCGGCGGTCGCAGCCAGGCGTACTCGCTGGTGGCCGGCGCGGCCGTCCTGGCGGTCCTGCTTTTCCTGAGTCCCCTCCTGTCTCGCACACCAACGGCAGTCCTCGGCGCGCTCGTCGTCTACGCGGCGGTCCGCATGATCGACCTGGCGGGTTTCCGACGGCTGGCGTCCTTCCGCCGCCGGGAACTCCTCCTGGCGCTCGGCTGCCTGACAGGGGTGCTCGCCCTCGACATCCTGTACGGCGTGCTGGTCGCCGTCGGTCTGTCCGTGGCCGAACTGCTCACCCGGGTGGCCCGCCCGCACGACGCCGTCGAGGGCCTGGTGCCCGGCGTGGCCGGCATGCACGACATCGACGACTACGCGCAGGCCCGCACCATCCCCGGCCTGCTCGTCTACCGCTACGACTCCCCTCTCTTCTTCGCCAACGCCGAGGACTTCCGCCGCCGGGCCCTGGCCGCCGTCGACGAACAGACGGAACCGGTCCGCTGGTTCGTCCTCAACACCGAGGCCAATGTGGAGGTCGACATCACCGCTTTGGACGCGGTCGAGGAACTCCGCGGCGAGCTCGCGCACCGCGGCATCGTCTTCGCCCTCGCCCGCGTCAAGCAGGACCTGCTGGACGACCTGACGGCGTACGGCTTGGCGGACACCGTCGGCAGCGAGCGGATCTTCCCCACTCTGCCGACGGCCGTGACCGCGTACCGGGCGTGGAGCGGCGATCAGTAGGCGGCCCGGGGAGCCGTCCTCCACAGCGGGACGCTTGCAGGGCGCCTGATGCCGCGGCTTGCCCAGGTCGGTTCTGGCGGACCGGGCTGATGGACGCAGGCGTGGAGCCCGGCACGGTGTGGGCGGCAGTGGAGGGTCGTCGAGCGCCGTACCGAGACCCCGAACGTGGTGTCCTTCGTGCTGCGCCCGGCCGACGGCGATCCGGCGCCGCGGGCGGCCGGTACGTGAGCGTACGGGTCCTGAACGCCGACGGAGTCCGCCGGCTGCGGCAGTACAGACTGTCCTTCGACCCGGGCGGGGATCTGCGGCGGATCACCGTCGATCGGGTCGCCGGCACGGTCGACGCGGGGGGGCAGATGGTCAGGTGCTCGAGGTGGACGGCTGACAGCCGCGGTCGGCACCTGAACGGCGAGCGGTCCAACGGCTCGCCCCGGGCCGGGTAGTAGTGCCGACCGAGAACGTCACGGTCTCCGTCATCACCGCGGCCTGACCCGTGCGCGCATGAGGAAAGCGGACTCGCCGCCTTGGCTTCGACCGTGCGATCGTCAGGTAGGACTCATGCTCACGCAGATGTGCGGCGCTCCTTCGAACCCCCGGCGGATCAGGCCGGGTTGCGGCCGACGAAGAACTCACGGAACGGGTCCATGCTCGGTTCGAGCCCGGCGTCGACGAGGCCCTTGCGCAGGGCGTTCATCTGGGCGTCGTGGATGCGCTGGGTGGGCATGCGCAGCGGGCCGCCGTTGTAGCCCTGGAGCCAGCCTTGGAACTTCCATGCCTGGCGATTGATGAACGCGCCACCGTGCAGGGCCGGGGCGAGGCCCCCCTTGATCTTGCGGGCCGGGTGGAGCTGCCAGTAGATGTCGGCGGCGTCGTCGTACTTGCCCTCCCGCAGGAGCTGGAAGACGCGCGGGATCATCGGGCCGTAGTACTCGTGGTCGCTGGTGGCGGAGAACTGGATCGGCATGATCTGCAACAGCGGGATCAACTCCCCCTCGATGGGCATCGAGATGACGACCTCGTCACCGAAGTGACGGTGGCACTCGATGACGCTCTGGATGCTGGGGAAGCCGCCCTCGGCCTTGATGGCGACGACGTTGGGGCAGTCGTCGAGCAGGCGCCGGATCAGGCGTACGGGGATGTCGGAGGGGTGGATGCGCGGGCTGAAGCCCCACAGGTACATCGGGAAGAGCATGACGCCGAGGTTCGTCGCGTCGCAGACGGCCTTGGTGTAGTCGTAGATCTCCTGCTCGGACTCGGGGTAGAAGTTCGGCGGGTACGACAGCAGCACCAGCTCGGCGCCCGCCTCCTCCGCGCCCTTCACGGCCTCGATGTTCTGCTCCAGGTCGTTCCAGCTGGCGTGGTGGGTGAGCAGCAGGCGGTCGCCGGCCTCGTCCCTGATGACGCGCAGGAAGTCCAGGTACTCGGGGAGCTGGATGGAGACCTCCGAGACGCCGAGGGTGCCCATGAAGCCGTGCTCGATGGCGAGGCGGGTGTCGTGGCGGATCGCCTTCTCGTTGATCGCCTTCAAATCGGCCGTGAAGGACGGGATCGTGCAGTTGACGACACCGACGAGGTTCTCGCGTGCCCAATCGCGAGCTTCGGCGCGGGTGTAGCGGGCCATGGTGTGCTCCTTGCGGGGGTCAGATGGATTCGGGGGCGGAGGTGGGGGTCTTCGCGCCTTCCCAGGCGAGGTACTTGAGCTCCAGGAACTCGTCGAGGCCGTAGACCGAGCCCTCACGCCCGACGCCGGACTGCTTGACCCCGCCGAAGGGGGCGGTCTCGTTGGAGATCAGGCCGGTGTTGATGCCGACCATGCCCGCCTCCAGGGCGGCGGCGACGCGCCAGATGCGCTCGGCGTCCTTGGCGAACAGGTAGGCGGCGAGACCGAATTCTGTGGCGTTGGCCAGGCGGACCGCGTCGTTCTCGTCGGTGAACCGCACCAGCGGGGTCACCGGGCCGAAGGTCTCCTCGCGGGTGACGGCCATCTCGGCGGTGACGCCGGTCAGCACGGTCGGCTCGTAGAAGAGGCCGCCGCGTGCGTGGCGCTTGCCGCCGGAGACGACCACGGCCCCCTTGGCGACGGCATCGGCGACGTGGGCTTCCACCTTCGCCACCGCGTCCGCGTCGATGAGCGGGCCCTGCTGGACGCCCTCGTCGAAGCCGTCGCCGACAGCCAGGGCGCCGACCCGCTCGGCGAGTCTCTTCGCGAACGCGTCGTGGATCCCGTCCTGTACGTAGACGCGGTTGGCGCTGATGCACGCCTGGCCGGTGTTGCGGTACTTGGTGGCGATCAGGCCCTCGACCGCCTCGTCGAGGTCGGCGTCGTCGAAGACGAGGACGGGCGCGTTGCCGCCCAGTTCCATCGATGTCTTCTTCACGGTCTGCGCCGCTTGGGCCAGCAGGAGCCTGCCGACCTCGGTGGAGCCCGTGAAGGTGATCTTGCGGACCAGTGGGTTGCCCGTCAGCTCGGGCCCGATCTCGCGCGGATCACCGGTGACCACGTTGAACACGCCCGCCGGGATGCCCGCCCGGTCGGCGAGTTCGGCGAGCGCCAGGGCGGTCAGCGGGGTCTGTTCGGCGGGCTTGAGGACCATCGTGCAGCCGGCGGCCAGCGCGGGCCCCGCCTTGCGGGTGATCATCGCGGCGGGGAAGTTCCACGGAGTGATCGCCGCGCACACGCCGACCGGTTCCTTCAGGACGACGATTCTGCGCGAGGCTTCCGGCGCCTCCATGACGTCACCGCGGATGCGCTTGGCCTCCTCGGCGAACCACTCCAGGAACGACGCCGCATACGCGACCTCGCCGAGGGCCTCCGGGTACGGCTTGCCCTCCTCCAGGACGATCAGCCGGGCGAGGTCCTGGGCGTGCTCGGTGACCAGGTCGAACCAGCGCCGCAGGAGCCGGGACCGCTCTTTGGCCGGGCGGGCTCGCCAGGCCGGCAGCGCGGTGTGCGCCGCGTCGATGGCCGCGGTGGTCCGCGCCCGATCCAGGAGCGGCACTTCGGCCAGCAGGTGGCCGGTGGACGGGTTGTGTACGGCGAGGGTGGTGTCGGTGGTGATCCAGGTGCCGTCCACATACGCGGCGCTCTTCAGCAGGGACGGGTCGTCGAGTTCTCTGCGCACGGCGTTGCGCACGGCGTTGCTCACTGTCTTGCTCACTTCGAGACCGGGGAGATGGTGACGGGCAGTTCGGTGCCCAGGGACAGTTCGGCGGCCCGACGGACACACATCGCGGCGACGGCGAGGTCCTGCGCCGCGGAGCCGACGGACTTGTAGATCACGACCGCGTCCGGATCGTTCGCCGGTCGGCCGGGCGTGAGACCGGAGACGACGTCGGCGAGCGGAACCACCTTCCCGGCGAGGTCGACGCCCGCCTTCCTCGCCGCGATCAGGTCTCCCGTGTCCTCGGCGACCTCGTCCGCCATGTCGGCGACGATCACGTCGGCGCGGGCGATCACCTCGGTCGCCAGTTCGCGCTGCTCGGGAAGGGTGGAACCGATCGACACGATGGTGACGCCGGCCGGAGTTTCCCGCAGGGTCGGCTGCTCGTCCCGGGAGCGGGCCGCGCAGATCACCAGGTCGGCGTCGGCGACGGCCGCCTCGGGACTCTCCGCGGTGGCGAGCGGCAGCCCGAGATCGGCGAGTGCGCGGGTGCAGCGGGTACGGCTGGCCGGGTTGGGGCTGAACACGGTGACGGACGACAGCGTCCGTGTCGCCGCCAGTGCGCGGACGTGGTTCTGCGCCTCGAAGCCGGATCCGATCACAGCTACGCGCAGGGGGCCTGTGGGGGCCAGCAGGTCGGCGGCGAGCGCCGAGGTGGCGGCGGTACGGAACCCGGTGATGGAGTGGCCGTCCAGGAGCGCGGTCAGCTCCATGCTCTCCTGGTCGAACAACGAGATCAGATACGAGGCGCGCCGGTGCCGGGGTGAGGCGGCGATCAGTTTGGCCCCCATGGGGCCGCCGTCGCCGGGCACACCGCTGAGCGTGCGCAACCACAGACCGTCTCCGCGAGCCATCGTGCGCGACGGGAAGCTTGCCTCGTCGGGGGGTGCGGCGTAGGCGCTGCGCAGGGCCGCGATGGCGTCGACCCAGTCGAAGGCGGCTTGGACGTCGGCATCGGTGAGGAAGACGGTCATCTCGGGGCTCCGTGCGGGATGAAGGGGCGAGGGGGATCAGCAGGCGGCCGTGACGGCGTCGGTGTGCAGCGGCGCGCCGGTGCGGGCGCGGATCTCCTCGACGGTGACTCCCGGTGACGTCTCGACGAGCACGAGGCCTGCCGGCGTGACGTCCAGGACGCCGAGGTCGGTGATGATGCGGTGGACGCACCGCTCGCCGGTCAATGGCAGGGAGCATTCATCGACGATCTTGGGGATGCCGTCCTTGGCGGTGTGTTCCATCAGGACGATGACGCGCCGGGCGCCGTGGACGAGGTCCATGGCGCCGCCCATGCCCTTGACCATCTTTCCGGGAATCATCCAGTTGGCCAGGTCGCCCGCGGCCGACACCTGCATGGCGCCCAGCACGGCGGTGTCGATGTGCCCGCCGCGGATCATCCCGAAGGACAGCGCGGAGTCGAAGAAGCAGGCGCCGGGCAGCACCGTGACGGTCTCCTTGCCGGCGTTGATCAGGTCGGGGTCGACCTCGTCCTCGGTGGGACAGGGCCCGGTGCCGAGGATGCCGTTCTCGGAGTGCAGCACGACATGGACCCCGGCCGGCAGATGCCCGGGGATCAGGGTCGGCAGGCCGATGCCGAGGTTGACGTAGGAGCCGTCGGTGAGTTCGGCGGCGGCGCGGGCGGCCATCTGGTCGCGGGTCCAGCCCATGGGCCTGGTCATACGCGGACGGTCCTCTTCTCCATGTGCTTGTCGGCGGCTTCTTCGGCGGTGAGCGTGACGACCCGCTGGACGTAGATGCCGGGCAGGTGGATCTCGTCGGGCCTCAACTCGCCCGGCTCCACGAGCTCTTCGACCTCCGCGATCGTCACGCGGCCGGCCATGGCGGCGAGCGGGTTGAAGTTCGCAGCGGCCTGGCGGAAGCGGAGGTTGCCGTGCCGGTCACCGCGCCAGGCCCGTACCAGGGCGAAGTCGGTGGTGATGCCGTGCTCCAGGACGTACCGGCGGCCGGCGAACTCCCGGGTCTCCTTCGGCGGGGAAGCGAGTTCGACCGCACCCTCGGCCGTGTACCGCCAGGGCAGTCCGCCCCGCTCCACCTGCGTGCCGACGCCGGCCGGGGTGTAGAAGGCGGGTATGCCCGCCCCGCCCGCGCGCAGCTGCTCGGCCAGCGTGCCCTGCGGGACCAGTTCCACCTCCAGCTCGCCGGCCAGGTACTGGCGGGCGAACTCCTTGTTCTCGCCGACGTAGGAGCCGGTCACCCGGGCGATGCGGCCCGCGGCCAGGAGAACGCCGAGACCGCGGCCGTCGACTCCGCAGTTGTTGGAGACGACCCTCAGACCGTCCGCGCCCTGTGCGTACAGGGCACGGAGGAGGACTTCGGGTACGCCGCTGAGGCCGAAGCCCCCGACGGCCAGTGAGGCGCCGTCCGTGATGTCGGCGACCGCCTCCGCGGCGCCGGCGCTGACCTTGTTCACTTGCGAAGGTCCTTTCTGGTTGCGGCACGGCCCGGGGTGTCGCCGGTCATGGCGTCTCCGGCCGCAGGGCGTCCGAGACGGACTTGACTCCGCCGTGCGCGGTGAGGCCGCCGTCGACGGCGATCTCCGCGCCGGTGATGAACGACGACTCGTCCGACAGCAGGAAGACGATCAGTGGGGCGACCTCGTCGACGGTGCCGGTGCGGCCCAGCGGGGTCTCGCGGATGTTGGCCTCGCGAAAGGCGGGGGCGGCGGAGGCGGTCATCTCGGTCTCGATGTAGCCGGGGTGGATCGTGTTGACGCGGATTCCGCGCGGTCCGAGTTCCAGCGCGGCCGTCTGGGACAGCCCGCGCAGGCCCCACTTGCTGACGGTGTACGCCACCGGGTAGTGGGCGGTGAGCGCGGCGGAGGAGCCGACGTTGACGATCGAGGCGCCGGGCGGCATCAGCGGGACGAGGTGCTGGATGCCGAGCAGCGGGCCGGTGACGTTGACGGCGTGGACGCGGTCGAAGTCCTCGGGGCGTACGTCGCCGAGCCGGGCCCGCCAGGTGATGCCCGCGTTGTTGACCAGGCCGTGGACCTGCCCGTACGCCTCCTTCAACTCGGCGGCGAGATCGGCCCAGTCCTGCTCGCCGGTGACGTCGAGACGGCGGCAGCCGGGTGCCTCGGTCACGTCGGTGGCGATCACCCGGGCGCCCTCGCGGGTCAGTGCCTCGGCCTCAGCGGCGCCCTGACCGCGAGCCGCGCCGGTGACGACGACGACCTTGCCCAGCAGCCTCTTGGCGTGCAGGTCCGTCATGGCCGCTCCCGGCTGCGGCGCCGGCCGGCCGGCAGGGGCACGGGATCGACGCCGTCTGTGACGGTGTTGGTGAGCGTGCCGATGCCCTCGACGGTGAGCGAGACGGTGTCGCCGGGCTCCAGCGGCGGCGGGGTCCGCTCGCCCCGCCGCCCCCACAGCTCGGCGAGGCAGCCGCCGTTCCCGCAGGTGCCGGAGCCGAGGACGTCACCCGGCACGACCCGGGTGCCGCGGGAGGCGTAGGCGACCATCTCCTCGAAGGTCCAGCTCATGTGGGACAGCAGGTCCTGGCCGACCACCTGCCCGTTGACCTCGGCGGTCAGGGCCAGCCGCAGGAAGCCCTCCGCGTCCCGGTACGGCGCCAGTTCGTCGGCGGTGACCAGGTACGGGCCGAGGGTGGTGGCGGTGTCCTTGCCCTTGCAGGGGCCGAGGCCGACCTTCATCTCGGCGGACTGGAGGTCGCGCGCGGACCAGTCGTTGAAGACCGTGTAGCCGACGATGTGCTCACGGGCCTGCTCGGGGGTGAGGTCGCGGCCCTCGCGGCCGATGACGGCGGCGACTTCGAGCTCGAAGTCCAGCACCTGGGACCCCGGGGGTACGGGAATGTCGTCGTACGGCCCGAACACGGCGTGGGGGTTGGTGAAGTAGAAGGTCGGCGCCGCGTACCAGGCGTCCGGCACGCCGCTCGCCCCGTCGACCGAGCGTCGTACGCCCTCGACGTGTTCCTCGAAGGTGACGAAGTCCCGTATGGAGGCCGGTCGCAGCGGCGGCAGCAGTCGCACCTCGGAGACGTGCGGTCCGGCCGGGGCGTCGAGAGCCCTGGCCCCCGCCTCGGAGAGGGCGCCTGCTGTGATCAGTTCGGTGAGCGTGCGCTCGCCGGGGACCGGGCGGAGGCGGCCGTCCTCGCCGACGACGCCGACCTGGCGCCGGTGTCGGTGCTCGTACGCGGCGAAACGCATGTGCGTGCTCCAGGCTCTGGGATACGGGGTTCTCGGGGGCGGGAGGAACCGGGGGCACGGCGGCCGGTCGGCGCGGGACAGGACGTGCCGCGCCCCCGGATCTGAAGGGGGTCAGACCGGCGGGGCGACGAACACGCCGCGGTCGACGTCGTTGAACGACTCCTTGGCCACGAGTTCGTTCATCGGGTTGGCCGTGCCCCACTGGTCGGCGACCTCGGGCTGGGAGAAGTCGTAGACCTGGGGGTGCCAGGTGTCCTCGTCGACGACCTCCAGCTCGGTCGTGTACTCGACGGTGTTGCCGTGCGGGTCGAGGAAGTAGGTGAAGGTGTTGTCGCCCGCCGTGTGCCGGCCGGGGCCCCAGACCTTGTGGACTCCGGCCCGCAGCAGGCGTCCGGTGCCGCGCAGGTACTCGTCGACGCCGCGCATCTCGAAGGAGACGTGGTGCACGGAGGTGTGCGGGCCCTGCGCGACGGCCATCGAGTGGTGCTGGTTGGAGATCCGCATGAAGTGCATGACCTCGCCCATGTGCGGCGAGCTGAGCGTGTCGGACAGGCGGAAGCCGAGGTGGCGCTCGTACCACTCGCGGGTGCGGTTGAGATCCGGGGAGTTGAGGACGACATGGCTCAGCCTGACCGGGATCGACTCCTTCTCCTCGATCCTGCGGTGCTGCCGGGCCTCGACGTCGGCGGAGACCTCGACGGTGCGGCCGTCGACGTCGAAGCAGCGGAAGCCGTAGCCGCCCCCGGGGGTGTCGACCTTGCCCGGCTGGGAGATCAACTGCACACCGCCCGCGAGGAGTTGCTCGGCGAGCGTGTCCACGTCGGCCGGGCTCGCGGCGCCGTAGGAGACGAGGTCGAGGCGCTTCTCCTCGGCCTTGCGCAGCCGGACGACGTACTGCTCAGGGCTGCCCTCGGCGGCCAGGAAGGAGATGCCCGAGTCCTCGGCGACCTTGGTCAGGCCCCAGACGCCGGCATAGAAGTCGAGCTGTTTGTCGTAGTCGGGTACGGCGAGGTCGACGTGACGCAGGTGGGTCAACAGACGTGCACTCATGATGGTTTCCTCCTGTGGGGGGTCAGGCGAGCCGCAGCAGCGCCGCCGCGTTGCCCCCGCGGACGGCGTGGAAGTCGGCTTCGGGCAGGTGGGCGGCGCGCAGTGCCCCGACGGGGTCCTCGGTGCCCATGTCGAAGGGGAAGTCGGAGCCGAGCAGGACCCGGTCCGCGCCCGCGGCGGCGATGAGCGCGCGCAGGACGTGGGGGTCGTGGACGAGGGAGTCGAAGGAGAGCCGCTTGAGGTAGCTGCTGGGCAGCTGGGCGCAGTCCGTGCCCGCGTCGGAGCGGACGGACCAGGCGTGGTCGGCGCGCCCGATGTGGGTGGGGAGGTAACCGCCGCCGTGCGCCGCGACCAGCTTCAGTCCCGGATGGCGGTCCAGGACCCCGGAGAAGATGAGGTGGGACAGCGCCACGGCGTTCTCGGTGGGCTGGCCGACGGTGTTGGACAGGTACCACCGGTCCAGCCGCTCGTCGAGAGTGCAGCCGAACGGGTGCAGGAAGAGCACCGCGCCGGTTTCCTCGGCCCGCCGCCAGAAGGGCTCGTAGGCCGGGTCGGACAGCTCGCGACCCGGTGCGTGGCTGGAGATCTCCACGCCCAACAGGCCCTGTTCCAGGGCATGTTCAAGGGTCGCGACGGCCAGGTCGGGGTGGTGCAGCGGGACCAGGCCCAGCCCTTTGAGCCGGTCCGGTGCGGCCGAGCAGTGCGCCGCCGTGCCCTCGTTGGCCAGTCGGCACACCTTGTCGGCGGTCGCCTCGTCCGTCCAGTGGTGGTAGTGCGAAGGGGACGGGCTGACCAGCTGCACATCGACGCCCTGGGCGTCCATCGCGGCCAGCCGGACCCCGGCGTCGGTGAGCCGGGGGATCCGTTCGCGCACCATGGGCCCGTTGACGGCGAGCGCGGCCGGTCCGTTGCGGCGGGCGTCGAGCGCCCTCGCCTCGGCGAGGCCCGCCGAGCCGTCCACCAGTGCCTCGATCGCGGGCAGCAGGACGTGGGCGTGCACATCGACCGTTGGCCAGGGGTACGGGTCAGTGCTCGTCGTGGGCTGGTGGCCGGGTGACAGGTCGGAGGTCATGGCAGGTCCCTGAGCATGGTCGACATGCGGTTGACCAGGCCGGGCACATCGGCGTCGCGCACCCCGTCGAGCTGCCACTGGCCGATCTGCACGGAGGCGTCCACCACCGGACGCACCCGCGCGATGCGGCGCTCGTAGTACGTCTGGAACAGCTGGTCGTCCCAGTCGTCGGTGCCGGTGAGCAGCTCGGCGAGGACGAGCGCGTCCTCCAGGGACATCGCGGCGCCCTGAGCCAGGGTGGGTGGGCAACTGTGGGCCGCGTCACCGATCAGCACGACCCGTCCGCGATGCCAGGAGTCTTCCACCAACAGCCGGTGGTACCACGTGTAGTTGACCTTCGCCGGATCGTCGATGTGCTTGACGATCTCGGTCCAGTGGCCGCCGTACCCCTGTACGAGGCCGCGCATCTCGTCGGCGTAGCTCTCGGGGGGTATGGACGCGCGATCGCGGTTGGCCTCGACCGCGTAGGCGTAGATGGTGTCCCGGCTGGTGGGGCAGTAGCCGGCGATGTAGGCGGGGCCGCCGTAGGCGAGGTCGGTGCGCTCCAGGCCCTCGGGACGAGGAGCGGCGATGCGCCAGATGGCCATACCGGTCGGCACGGGACGGTCGGTGATGCCGATCGCGGCTCGTGTGCTCGATCCCATGCCGTCCGCGGCGATCACCAGGTCGTAGCGGCCCTCGCTGCCGTCGGCGAAACGCACGCGCACGCCGTCGGCGTCCTGGTCGAAGCTCTCGGCGCGGGTGCCGAGGCGCACCGAGGCGCCGCTCGCCCGGACGGCGTCGATGAGGATGCACTGCAACTGCGGGCGCTGCATGCCGACGGTGGCGGGCAGGTCGTCACCGCCGGTACGAATGTCCTCGACGACGTGCAGGACGGTGCCGTCCGGGCCGGTGATGCCGAGCGATCCGAAGCCGAACCCGGAGGCCTGCACCTGCTCCCACACGCCCAGTTCGCGCAGGACCCGCAGGGCGTTGCCCTGGACGGTGATGCCGGAACCCGCGGTGGCGTTCCAGTCCTCCCTGGCCTCGATGAGGTCGACGGTCAGTCCGGCCCGGCGGAGCAGGATCGTGACGGCGTTGCCGGCCGATCCGCCGCCGACGACCAGGACGGTGCGGGGTGTTCTCATGAGGGAAGTCCTTTGTTCCTCGAGTTGCTCCGGGTGAGGGTGTTCCTCTGGTTGCTCCGGGCGAGGGCTACTTGACGGCGATCGGGTTGACGGGAGAGCCGACGGCTCCGGTGATCGGGAGGGGGGCGGCGGTGAGCCAGAACTCGTACACGCCGTCGGCCGCGCAGTCCGCGGCGAGCCTGTCGAGGTCCCACATCTCGCCGATCAGCAGCCCCATGTTGGGGATGACGACCTGGTGCAGGGGCTGGAAGGCGTGCGCGAACTCGTTGGGCCGGACCTCGAAGCCCCAGGTGTCGGTGGCGATCGCGGCGATCTCCGTGCGGTGCAGCCAGCCGGCCGCGGTGAACGACAGGCCGGGTGCCGCGCCGCCCGCGTAGTCGCCCCAGCCCTCGCGGCGGACCCGGCTGAGCTGTCCGGTGCGTACGACGACGATGTCCCCGCGGCCCACGAGCACTCCGTGGGCGGCGGCGGCCCGGGTGAGGTGCTCCTCGGTGACGGCGAACCCGTCGGGCAACTCGCCGTTCTGCCCGTGGACTTGGCCGACGTCCAGGAGCACACCGCGCCCGGCGACGTGCGGCGCCATGTGCTCGATGCCGGTGACCAGGTCGCCGTCGGAGGTGACGACCTTCTCGGCCGCCCGGCCGTTCCATGCCTTGCCGTGGTCGAAGATGTGCCCCAGGCCGTCCCACTGGGTGGAGCACTGGAGCGGCATCGCGATCACGTCGTCGGCGCCGCCGATGCCGTGCGGGAAGCCCTGGTTGCCGAGGGCGGCATCGGTGCCGGTGTCGAGCATGGTGTGCACCGGGTTGGTGCGGCGGCGCCAGCCCTTCTGGGGGCCGTCCATGTCGAACCGCTGCGACAGCGAGAAACTGACACCCCGCCGGACGAGGGCGGCACCCTCGCGCCGCTTGCCCTCGTCGAGGAAGTTGAGGGTGCCGAGGACATCGTCCTCGCCCCAGCGGCCCCAGTTGGAGTACTTCCTGGCGGCCTCGGCGATCGCGCCCTCGGGGTCGTTCCGGTTCATGAACCCGTCTCCTCGGACACGCATCGGGTGCGCTGCACGCCGAGACCGGTGATGGACCCCTCCATGACGTCGCCGTCGCGCAGCAGCCGCCCCCAGTGGATGCCGTTGCCGGCCGGGCTGCCGGTCAACACGAGGTCGCCGGGCAGGAGTTGGGAAGTCCGGGAGATGTACGACACCAACCTGGCGACTCCGAAGAGCATGTCCTTGGTTGACTCGTCCTGCATGGTGTCGCCGTTGAGTTTGAGCGTGACCCGCAGATCGCCGGGGTCGGCGACCGACTCGGCGGGCACGATCCACGGGCCGAGGGGGGTGAAACCGGGGGCGTTCTTGCTGCGCAGCCAGTCCGTGCCGATGGCGGGCATGTCCCGGCGGAAGACGGTGGCCCGGTCGGTGAGGTCGTTGGCGATGGTGTAGCCGGCGACGTACTCCAGCGCCTCGTCCGTGGACAGCCGGTAGCCGGGTTTGCCGATGACGGCCGCCAACTCCAGTTCCCAGTCCGGCTTTTCGGCCCAGTCGGGAAGGCGTACGTCGTCGTACGGCCCGGTGATCGCGCTGGGCAGGCCGATGAACACGTACGGCAGGTCCTCGGCCGCCCGTCGGTCCATGAGAGCGGCGATCTCCTCACGGGCCTGCTCGACGGTGCGGGGGTCGTCGGGGGCACGGTGGGCGACCTCCAGGTCGATCACGTGCTGCCGGTAGTTCGCACCCGACTGGAAGACCTGCCGGGGCTCCACCGGAGCGTGCGTCCGCAGGTCCCCGAGAGGCTGCCAGGCGGCCTTGTCGTCTCTGGCGAGGGCGTGCAGACGGGGCGTGGCCTCGTCCCAGCTCTCCAGGAGCGTGCGGGTGGTCAGCTCCCGCTCACCGAAGGCGGCGCGCAGGTCGAGGGCGCGGCCGTCCGGCGTGACGAGAGCGGGGAACGGGACCCCGTCAGGGGCGGAGAGAGTACCGAGGGCAAAAGGTCCGGCGAAAGGGACGGACGTGGCTGCGGGTTTCACGAACGTGTCCTCCTGATTGCGATGGGACTAATCTGGCCGCAGCCCTTGGGATAAGGGAAATCGATTATCTGGATGACCGTCATCCGTCGGACTTATCCTGTCGACGCCCTCGCACGCTGGAGTGCCGCCGTGAACCTGGCAAGCCTTGATCTCAATCTGGTCGTCGCCCTGCGCGCCCTGCTGGAGGAGCGCAACGTCACCAGGGCCGGCCGACGCGTCGGTCTGAGCCAGCCCGCGATGAGCGGCGCGCTCGCCCGGCTGCGCCGGCACTTCGACGACGACCTGCTCGCCCGCGTCGGAGGGCACTACGAACTGACGGCCCTCGGCCAAGTACTGCTCGACCGCACCTCCACCGTCTGCGACCAGCTGGAACGCCTCTTCACCAGCCAGGCCGACTTCGATCCGGCGACGGAGTCCCGCGAATTCACCCTCGGCGTCAGCGACTACTCGGTGGCCGTCTTCGGGGCCGAGCTCACCCGGATCCTCGACCGTGAGGCGCCCGGCGTCCGCGTGCGCTTCGTCCAGATCCCGCCCCGCATCACCGAGGTGGCCGGTGCCGTGCTGAGCAGCCTGGACGGCATGATCATGCCGCACGGCATCATCAGCGACTTCCCCGTCACCGAGCTGTACGAGGACGGCTGGGTCTTCCTCGTCGCCGAGGACAACCCCGAGGTGGGCGACCGCCTCTCCCGCGACGACCTGGCGCGCCTGCCATGGGTGACCTATCTGCGCGCCTACGACACCCCCGCGGTCCGCCAGCTCGGCATGCTCGGCATCGAACCACGGGTGAGCGTCTCCGTCGACAGCTTCACGGTGCTCCCCTTCCTGATCGCCGGCACCCACCGGATCGCCCTCGTCCCGGCACTGCTCGCCGAACGCCTGCGCGGCACCGCACCGGTACGGATCATGGCGCCGCCCTACGAGACGGTCCCCCTGCGCGAGGCGCTCTGGTGGCACCCCGTCCACACCCACGACGCCGGGCACATCTGGCTGCGGAACACGGCCGCCCGCGTGGCGTCGGCCGTGCGGGCAGCCCCCATCCGCGGCATGGATGGCGAGGATCCGGCAGTGTGATCACGTAAGGGGTAGTCGCCGGGAACGGCCTGGCTCATAGTCGGGGCAGTCCCCGACGCCCGCTGTCCCGGGCGTGTCCCCTCCGGTGCGCCGGTGCCCCGCTGCGTGGCCCAACCGCAGCGGTTCTGCGCCGCACCCCAGCCGCCACCCGTGGAGTTCGGCATGTCCAGATCCATTTCTCCGCCCGTCCCCGCCGACAGCCTCCGCCCGAATTCCGAGAACGCGGGGCCGCTGCGCGCCGTGCTCCTGATGGCGGGCAGCTGTCTGCCGGTGCTGGGCGCCGTCCTTCTCGCACCGGTCCTGCCGAAGATGCAGGAACACTTCGCGACCGTGCCCGGAGTGAAGACCCTCGTCCCGGTCGTTCTGACCGTCCCCGCGCTCGCGCTCGCGCTGCTCGCCCCTTTCGCGGGCGTCATCGTGGACCGCCTCGGCCGGGTACGTCTGCTGGTCGCGGCTACGCTTGTGTACGCGCTGCTCGGTACCGCCCCGCTGTGGCTGGACTCGCTCGGCGCCATCGTGATCAGCCGGGTGCTGGTCGGCATCGCCGAGGCGGCCATCATGACCTGCTGCACCACGCTGATCGGCGACTACTACAGCGGACGGACGCGGGAACGCTACCTGGCCCTGCAGACCATGTGCGCCTCCATCTCGGCCACCGCGTTCTTCGTCATCGGCGGTGCCCTGGGGTCGGCGGGCTGGCGCGCGCCCTTCTGGATCTACGCCGTGGGCCTACTGCTGGCCCCCGCCATGGCGCTCACCCTGTCCAGGCCCAGTCCGGCCGGCGCCTCGGAAGCCGAAGAACCCGCGGGCGAGAAGAGGCCGTTCCCCGTGCGCCTGCTGGCGGGCATCTGCGCACTCACCGTGTTCGGCGCGATGGTCTTCTACACGGTGCCCGTCGAGATGTCCTACCTGCTCGACGACCTGGGCGTGAAGTCCACCGGCGTCATCGGCCTCGCCACCGCGGTCGCCAGCGCCGCCACCGTGCTCGGTTCCATCGCCTTCACCAGGCTGTCCGGCAGCCCGGACCGCAGGCTGCCCCTGGTGTTCGCCCTGTGCGCGGCCGGATTCGTGGTGATCGCCCTGGCCAACAGCCCGGTGATCGTGATCGTCGGTGCGGTGCTCAACTGCCTCGGCACCGGCATGCTGTTGCCCTCGCTGCTGACCATCGCGATGTCCAGGCTCAGCTACGCCGACCGGGGCCGCGGCACCGGTCTGTGGACGGCCGCCTTCTTCGCGGGCGAGTTCATCTGCCCACTCGTCGTGATCGGCCTGGAATCGGCCACCGGCAGCATGGCCAACGCCGTCGGCCTCCTCGGTCTCGCCTCGGCCCTGGTCGCCGGCGGGTTGTTGCTCGGCCGTCGCCGGTAACCGTTGTCCGGTCTCCCAAGGGATCCGGCGGGCCCACGCCGACCCACCGTCGCCGCTCTGCAGGTCGAGTTACGCACTGTTCAGCCGCGCATCGAGGGCGGCGTCCTGGACACCTGCCGGGAGCCGGCATCACCGGTCACGGCCTACGCGGCGCGGTGCTCTCCTACGGGCTGCGGAGCGGCAACTGGGCCAGGCGGGGCGCCTTTTGCCGGCGTCGGTTGATGGACCGCCCGCCTCATTCCGTCACCTCAAGTACCCGAAGACCGAGGCGGCTCAGGTCAGCTTTTCCCCCAGTGGGACGATTTCGTCGCCAGGGTCGGCTCAGCCCCTATGAGGGCTGGGCCGAGTCACTTCCTGCCGCGCCGCCGGCTGCCCCAAGACCTCTGCAGATCCATTGGCAACGCACTCGTGCTCGCCTATCGCGGCCCCGACGGTTCGGCCGGCCGGTTCGGCGGACCCTTGGCATTCTTTGCGGCGGCTGCCGCGACGGTTGCCAGGTCTTCGCCCGAGAAACCGGCGCGGCTCAGCACGGCCAGAGATTTGTTCGTCGCCAGCGTGCACAACGCCAGCTCTGCCGCCTCCTGCTCACCGGCCCCCGCCGCCAGCAACGCCTGCTCCAGCCTCGCCCGCAATCCGTCGATCATGGCGCGGACCGTCGCCCGGCCCTCCGCGTCAAGCGCCGGGAACTGCGTTGCCGACACCGTGAGCAGGCAGCCGTCCGGGACTGTCGGGTCGGCGATACGGTTCAGGGCGACTTGCAGGAAGGCGGCCACAACGGCGCTCGGGCTTTGGTGGGGGCCGGACAGTGCCTGCTCGTACAGCGGGTGGTAGGTCTGCGCGTAGCGTTGGAGGCTTTTGCGGAAGAGGGCGCTCTTGTCGCCGAAGGTGCCGTAGAGCGAGCCCCGGCCCAGGCCCGTGCCCTCGGTCAGGCGATCGATCGAGGCCTCCGAATAACCCCAGCGCCAGAAGACGTGCATCGCACGTCGTAGCGCCTCGTCCACGTCGAATTGCTTGCGGCCTGCCATGGTCCGTCAGCCTACACATCTTGTACCGATCGTTCAAAGATGGCTAGGGTCGCCGTCATGACAAGCTTGAGTTCGCTGCGGCTGCCTGACGGATTCCTCGACGTCTTCACCAGCCGGCTCGTGGAGGTGAACGGGCTGCGGCTGCACGCGGTCACCGGTGGGGACGGCCCGGCGCTGCTGCTGATCGGCGGGTGGCCCCAGACCTGGTACGCCTGGCGGGAGGTGATGCCCGCGCTCGCCCGCCGGCACACCGTCGTCGCCGTCGACTCGCGCGGGGCCGGGCTCTCCGACAAGCCCGACGACGGGTACGACGCCGGCACGCTGGCCGCCGATATGGTCGCGTTGATGGCCGCGCTCGGGCACGACCGGTTCGACGTGGTCGGCCACGACATCGGCACATGGACCGGATACGCCCTCGCCGCCGATCACCCCGAGCAGGTGGGCCGGCTCGCCATCCTCGAAGCAGTGATCCCCGGTCTCACGCCGTCCCCGCCGTTCTTCGGCCCGGCCGCGGCCAACCTGAAGCTCTGGCAGTTCGGCTTCAACCGGCTCACCGACCTCAACGAGGAACTGGTCCGGGGACGGGAGCGGCTCTTCTTCGGCTACCAGTTCGCCAAGAAGGCAGCCACCCCGGACGCGATACCCGCGTACGCCGTCGACGTCTACGTCGACGCGATCACCGCGGATCCTCGCGCGCTGCGGGCGAGTTTCGCGTACTACCGGGCGCTGGACGAGACGATCGCGCAGAACGAGCAGCGCAGCAAGACCCGGCTGACGCTGCCGGTGCTCGCCCTCGGCGGCGCGCTGTGGAGCGGCGCGAATGCCGCCCAGACGATGCAGCTGGCGGCCGACGACGTCACAGGGGTCGCCCTCGACGACTGCGGCCATTACCCGGCCGAGGAGCAGCCGGCGCGGTGTGTCGAGATCCTGGAAGACTTCCTCGTGGCCAACCAGTAGCAGGCACGCCACACAAGCTGAATCACCGTGAGACCTGCGCGTGGGGTGCTGCTGCTCAGCGCCTCGTCTCGTATCTGGTCAGGACCACGCCGCCGGGAAGCGTCCGCGTCTCCACCAGGTTCAGGTTCACCCAGCTGTCCAGCGCGGTGAAGAACGGCGTGCCGGCGCCCACCAGGACCGGATGGGTGGCGATCGCGTACTCGTCGATCAACCCGGCGCGCATGGCCGCCCCGGCGAGCGTTGCGCCGCCGATGTTCATTGGGCCGCCGTCCTCGGCCTTGAGCCGGATGATCTCGGCGATCGCGTCGCCGGTGACCAGGCGGGTGTTCCAGTCGACCTTGTCGATCGTCGAGGAGAACACCACCTTCGGCGTCTCCCGCCAGTTCCGCGCGAACTCGATCTGCGCCGGGGTGGCGGTGGGCTGCTGGTCGCCGGTCGGCCAGTAGGAGCTCATCGTCTCCCATAGCTTGCGCCCGTACAGTGACAGGCCACTCGCCTGCTCGTGGTCGAGCCACCACTGGAACAGCTCGTGGCTCGGCGGTCCGCTCCAGCCGATGTCGTCGCCGGGCGCGGCGATGTAGCCGTCCAGGGTCAGGTTCATGCCGTAGATCAGTTTTCGCATGGGCGAGCCTTCCGTCCGTGGGTGTCCGGCGTACAGACCAGCGCGGCGCGGGAAACTCATCGGTGCGCGATCTGGGCTCGCCGGTAGTCCTCGTGCTCGGGGCCGGCGTGGTGTACTCGGCCGGCATGGGCAACCTGCCTGATCTCGACCTCGTCGTCGCGAGGAAGAGGCTGCGAATTGAGGCAGAGTCTCTCCGATCAGTGGCGCCTTGTTCTGGTCATCGGGCCATAGCTCGTTCCTGCGCGACGTCGCTCTACTGGGACTGACCGTTGGCGTTGTCCTCGATGAGTTCCTGGGTACGGCGTAGCAGGGCCTGCCGGACAGCGTCCGGTGAGAGGACTCGCAGGGGTGTGGCCAGGCTGAGGAGGTATCTGGCTAGCCCGTCCGCGTCGGGACCGCCGATGTCGACGATCGTGGTGCCGGGGCTTTCGGGACGGTGGGTGCCGACCGTCGCGGGAATCAGCCGCAGGGCATGGTTCATGGGCACCGGGAGACGGATCGTGACAGAGAGAGGGTAGGGGCCGGTGGCGACGGAGCGGGAGACGAGCATCGCCGGGTCGGGTGGGTCGATGAGTTCCACCGTGTGCCCGGTTGGCTGCAGTCGGTCGACCCTGTCGGCCCGGAACGTTCGCCATTGGTCCCGCGTCACGTCCCGGGCGACGAAGTACCAGCGGCGTCCGGTGTGAACGAGGCGGTACGGGTCGATGTCCCGGACCGTGGCCTTTCCTTCCCAGTCGCGGTACGAGAGTTGGGCACGCTCGCCTCGGCGGCACGCGGCGGCCAGTTCCAGCAGCATGCCGGGCGTGATCTGCGGCTCGTCGGGTCTGGGGGTGTGTACGAAGGCGTCGTCCATCTCGGTCAGCCGGTCCGCGATGCGCCGGGGCAGAACCTGCTGCAGTTTCAGCAGCGCCGACAGCGCGGCCTGGTCGCCGCCGAGAGCACCGCTGAGCGCGGCCTCGCGCAGTCCGACGGCAACGGCGAGTGCTTCTTCGTCATCGAGGATCAGCGGCGGCGTCCGGGCTCCGGCGCGGAGACGGTAACCGCCCCATGGCCCCGGGTCGGACTCGATGGCGTAGCCGAGTTCCCGGAGCTTGGCGATGTCCCGCCGCACCGTGCGGTCGGTGACCGCCATCCGGTCGGCCAGCTCGCCGCAGGTCCACGACGGCTTGGCGGCAAGCAGGGAGACCAGTCGCAGCAGGCGGGCGGATGAGCTGATCACGTTCCCGAGTGTTCCACATGACCAGGACCGAATCTGTCCTGGTCCCGGCCTAGTGTTCCCATCATGACCAAGGAAAGCACCTCCACACCCACGTTCCGCTATTCGGCCGTCACCTTCGACTGCCCGGACCCCGCCGAATTGGCCCGCTTCTACGGCGAGGCACTCGGTCTGCCCGTCGTCTTCTCCACCGACGACTTCGTCCTCCTCGGCCAGGAGGGCGCGGCCGGACTCGGGTTCAACAGGCTGGCCGACTACCGCCGACCCACCTGGCCGGCTTCTTCCCAGGAAAAGCAGGCCCACATCGAACTGGGCGTCGATGACTTGGATGGCGCGCAGGCCCGGCTGCTGTCCCTGGGCGCTGTCAAGCCCGAGTTCCAGCCGGACCCTGACCGGTGGCGGGTCCTGCTGGACCCCGCAGGCCACCCGTTCTGCATATCCACCCTGGTCTGAGCACGACCTGCAAGCCGATGACCACCACCGCGCACCCAGGATGGGGCAGCGAACTCGCCGCTGTCCCGCCGGGGTCGCGGAGAGGTTGCACGGCCTCCCAGGCAGCAGACGTACGTGATCAGACAGCGCGTGCGTCTCCGGTCATGATCGGAGCCAGATGAGGACAGCGGCGGCGATGACGGTGCCCAAGTAGATGTATCGGCGCTTGCCATAGCCGGTGGCGACGGCTCGGGACTGCTTCAGCGCTCGTTGATCGACCGCTCGACGGCGCTTCGCTTCTTGTCATGCCGGCCCAGGTGAGCCCGCAACGGTGCATGGCCATCGTCATGGGTGCATCGTCGCTGGTGGCACCGACGGCCGGCCCGGTCAGTGTTCCCAGACGTCGGGCCCGCCGCCGCGCCATTCGATGAGCGCGGATCGGGCGACGTCCATCTCGTCCCAGTCCTGCAAACCGGCTTCTTGGAGGTAGGCGGCGATGTCGAGGAGCCCGTAGGCGATGCCGACGAAGTGGTCGCCTATCCGGACGCGTCGGCCTCCGTCTTCGGTGGGCGGGTATACGACGACGGGCTGATCGGACGCCATAGGTCCAGCGTGCCGTCGGCGCGGGTGGGGTGCGCGGTGTGGTGCGCCAGTTGGGGGATGCTCCTCGGTGTGGATGTTCGGCTGTGCAGGCGGCTGTCTCGGAGCGTTCCTCAGGCACTCCGGCCGGAGAATTCGTCGAAGGTGTCGGGGTGCACTGCTGTCATGCCCGACAACGACGGAGTCCTACGGGCTCGTTGGCGTACCGAGCCGACGCCGAGCGACCGCGACGGGGCACTTCGTCAGCCTGAGGGGTGAGCGCTCCGACCGGCCTGTCTCAGAGTCGTGGCCGACCGTTCGGCCATCAATCTCACCTCCCCCCAAGACCGTTCATCAGCCGCTTCCTGTCTGTGGTCATGCACGTCGGTCGGCGTGTCATCGCATGCCGCCGAAGGTCTTCCGGCAACTGAGCGTGCCAAGATGCCGAGGGGCACGACCGCGTTTACGTCGACGGGGCAGGAGCCAGCCATGATCAGCGGTGCACACGTCATCCTGTACAGCCAGGACGCCGAAGCGGATCGCGCCTTTCTCCGTGACATCCTCCGCTTCCCCGGCGTCGACGCGGGCGGCGGCTGGCTCATTTTCAAGCTGCCCCCGGCCGAGGTGGCCGTACATCCAACCGACGGCCCGCCGCAGCACGAGTTCTTCCTGATGTGCGACGACCTTGACGCCCAGCTCGGCGAGCTCCGCGCACAGGGGATCGAGATCACCCGCCCGGTCAGCGAGCAGCGCTGGGGCAAACTGACTGCGATCCGGCTCCCCAGCGGCGCCGAACTCCCGCTGTACCAACCGCTGCACCCCACCGGCCACAGCCTGTGACGTCACAGCACCCGGCCCAGCCTGAGGAATCTCACGCCGGCCACACCGCGTCGGCGGCTTCGCCAGAACAATGAGGCCTCCGCACCGCACATCGCGTTCGCAGCGGTTCGCAACACTGCGCCGAGTGCGCGACGCTGGGAGATCATGTCGTCGAACTTAGTCACCGCAGGTCAAAGCACGTGACCCGCGGCTGCGAACCGCTGTCACATGCTGTGGCCCGGGCGGTCATCCTCCCATCGTGACCGGGGTGCAGTGGCTGCCCCCCCCCCACGACAGGACAAGCCGGGCCGCCGCCACCAGCACCGCGCCCTCACGCCTGTTGAGGCGCACGAACCCAAGCGCCCTTCGGCGGTCCCGTTCTCAGGAACCCCCGCCCGGGTCTGCCCTTCTGCCTACGCCCCGGCAGGATCCACACCTGCGACACCAGCCACCGTGACGGTCCGAGCCGCAGAGCCCCCGGACGGCTCCCCCGGTGAGCGCCGCGGGAAATGTCGATCTAGCCTCCGAAATGAGCGCTTAGTGATCTTTGACGGTGCGCTCTACTCGACTCCAGGAGGAAGTATGCGCAAGCTGCACAAGGCCGCTGTCGCGGTCGCCATCATCAGTGGCTTCAGCCTCATGGGCACCGGCCCTGCCACCGCCCAGGCTGCGGGAGGCACGCATGGCGGCGGGTGCAAGTCCCACGACCTGAACATCGACATCCTCGGCGAAGTGGGCATCCTCAACGGCCTCGGCGGCAACCTGCTCAACGGCGAGGGCAGCCCGGGAGCACAGAGCACCGACATCGGTTCCGACTGCGGTCACGGCTGGTAACCCCATCCCGTGACGTACTGAACCGGCTCCTGCAGCCCGGGCCGGAAACCCCTGCACCGGCCCGGCCGTCAGTGCCGCTTGCGTTCATCTCGAGGTGAGACCAGAGGGCCCCGGACCACGATCGGTCCGGGGCCCTCTGCCCGTCGGCCCCGGCCGACTTCGACCGGCGACACCCGCGTCAAAGGGCGTCGGGCCCGCCGGCGCTGCTGCCCTGCTGATCGCCGGCGGATGGCAGCGGCGGCGGACGACCTGGGTGACGCCGGGCCAGTAGCGGGAGCCTGAAGCCGGACAAGACGGACTCCGTTGTCCGAGCATGCTGTTGTCCCCGCACGCTTTCGCTCTCAAGTAAGCCCGGCGGCCCAAGGTTTCCCTCCACGTTCATCCCGACAGCGCCGGGCATACGACGAGGCGCGGCCGGCGTCGACCGCCGGCCGTTCAACGACACGATCATCGATGCCGACACCGACTCCTTCCGGCTCACCTCCACCCGGCCACGAGCCGAGGAAGCCGCCAAGGCCGACTGACCGCTCGAGGCGACTCGACGCCCCGCCCCAGGGGCCCCGGAAGGCAACCAGCCATCCAGGGCCGACCCTGCAGCAACACCTGCAGCAACGGAGCCCGCGGTCTACCTGGTGAGGTCGGCCGGTTGGTCGAGTCGCGTCAGCTTCTGTGGGTTGGATGTCGCATAGATCCGGGTGATGCGCCCGTTCTCGACCACAATGCTGACCGCGGCCCGCCCGCTGTCGGATTCGATCCGGATGGCCGGTGCGCCGTTGAGCCACACTGTCGTGGTCTCGAAGGCGGCCCGGTCGGTGCCGGCGAGCATCGTCGCCACGAGGTCGGCCCCGTGGACGGGGGCCAGTGCGGCGCCGGCAAGCCCGCCGCCGTCGGCGATGAAGACCACGTCCGGCGCCATGATCTCCATCAGGTCCTGGATGCGCCCGGTGTGCAGCGCGGTGACGAACCGGGCCACCACGGCCTTGTGTTCCGACCGGCTCACGCTGACGCGTGACTGCCGAGCGGCGATGTGGCTCCGGGCCCGTCGGGCGATCTGCCGAACCGCGGCGGGGGTCTTGCCCACGGCCTCGGCGACCTCCTCGTACGGGATGTCGAAGACCTCACGGAGCACGAACACGGCCCGCTCAGTGGGGCCGAGCGTCTCCAGGACAGTCAGCATCGCGAGGGAGACGCTTTCCGCGAGTTCGACGTCGTCGGCGACGTCGGGGTGGGTCAGCAGAGGTTCCGGCAGCCACTCCCCCACATAGTCCTCGCGGCGGCGGGAGAGTGCGCGTGTGCGGTTGAGTGCCTGCCGGGTGACGGCCCGGACGAGGTACGCCCGCGGATCACGGACCTGTGTCTGGTCGACGTCGGCCCACCGCAGCCAGGTCTCCTGCAGTACGTCCTCCGCGTCGGCCGCGGAGCCGAGCATCTCGTAGGCGACGGTGAACAGCAGGCTGCGGTGGGCGACGAACGGGTCCACGATCATGCCGTGGACCCGAAGCGGGACGTCGCCGGGCGCTCGGCCAGCGGGATCTCGCAGGCGTCGGAGAAGCCCTGCGAGGTGACCCCGTTCGCCACGTTGGCCCTGGTCGCCAGGTTGACGTAGGCGATGAAGGCGGTCAGCTCCACCATGGCCGACAACCCGAGCCGCCCAAGCAGGGCGGCGTACTGCTCGTCGGTGACGGTCGGCGGGGTGTCGGTCATCGCCTCGGCGTACCCCATGACGTCGCGCTCCAGCGCCGTGAACACATCCGCCTCCCGCCACCGTGGCACCTGGCTCGCCCTGGCCAGGTCCAGGTTCTCGTTCTGGGCCTGGAAATAGCCGACGTCCAGGCACCAACTACAGCCGACCTGCGATGCGACGGCCATGTGGGCGAACGATTTGAGGCCGGGGTCGACCGCGTCCCACGCCCCGACCCTGGCTCCGAACTCCAGGTTGTCCTGGGTCACTCGGGGGCTGTGCCACAGCACCTCGACGTTCTCGGGCACGGCGCCCAGCTGCTTGATCATGTTCTCCTTGAGCTCGGCGGGGAGCTCGGCCTTCGGCAGGCGCAGCGTCATGCTGTCTCTCCTTGCTCTGCGCCCCTTGTGGGGCTGTCCGGCATGAAGACACCGCCCGGCCCACTCATGTGACAACCACCGCCGTCCCGGCGTGCTTCGGCCCGTCCACGTGCAGACCTCCTTCTCCTGCCGGCCTGGCGGCCGGAATCACCCCACAGAGGCGGCTGGGTGCCCCAGGCCCTCGTCCATCGCCAAGACCCTGGAGGCGGACCAGTCCAGATCGACGGCCCGTTGCGCGGTTCGTGCAGCCCGGCCGCAACCTTCGTGGCATGGGCGAGCCGCCACCGCCGGGCGGCGACCTGCTCGGCCGCGGGCCAGTCTGTCGCGGCCACCAGCCGCGCGAGGGTCCGGTGCGTGGTGATGAAGCGCGGCCACAGCGGGGGAACCGGCGGCGTGGACGGGCGGCCGAGGCACGGAGCGCCCGAGCGGCCCGTGCGCCCGCTCAGGAGCCGTCCGGTTCCAGTGACCGGACGGCGTTGTCGATCTCCGAATCGATCAGCCGCTGCGCCTCCAGGGGACGGTTGTCGAAGACGCCGGTGAGGCGTGGGCTCGATCCTGGTCCAGCTCGCCCGGAACGCCGGCGTCCACGCGATCGGCACGGCGAGCCCGCGCCATCACGAGGCGCTGCGCGCACTCGGCGTGGAGCCGATCGACTACCGCGACCCCGACCTGGCCGCCCGCGTCCGCGCACTGGCTCCCGACGGTGTCGATGCCGTGTTCGACCACCTCGGCGGCGCGCGCGTCACCCTCTCCTACCGACTGCTCAACCGCACCGGCACGCTGGTCTCGTACAGCATCGCGGCCGCGCTCGACGACACTCGCCCGATACTGCTCGACTTCCTGCCCCTGCTGGCCAAGCTGGCGTTCTGGAACCACCTGCCCACACGCAGGCACGCGAGCTTCTACGACATCTGGGCGGGCGCCGGCAAGCCGGACTCGGCCAAGCGCGAGGCGTTCCGGGCCCGGACGCGCACGGACCTCACCCACGTGCTCAACTCGCTGCGCGACGGCGTGCTCACCGCTCAGATCGCCGCCCGCTTCCCGCTGACCGAGGCTGCCACAGCGCTGGAACTTGCCGAATCATCCACCCGCACGGCCCCCGGCAAGGTCATCCTCATGCCCTGACGACCGAGCGCGGAAGGCAACTCCAACGGCTTACCCAAGAGCTTGCTCTAATGAGTTAACTTATTAATCTGTAATCTGCGACGGCGATACGCGCCAGTATCCGGGAGGTGACGAGCATGGGCCGACTTGGACCCTGGACGCCGACGACGGTCGAACAGCGGCTCGACCGCATGGAATCGCTGGCCGAGATCCGCCAACTCCCCTACCGATACGCACTGGCACTCGACTCACGGGACATGGACGCCGTCGTGGACCTGTTCGTGCCCGACGTACGGGTGGGACGCGACGCATGCGGCCGCGCGGCACTGCGCCGCTGGTACACCGAGGCCATGCGAGCCTCGAGAACCACGATCCACCAGGTGACCAACCACATCGTGGACTTCGACGACGCCGACCGCGCCAGAGGCGTCGTCTACTGCCGGGACCAGCTCGAACGGCCCTTGACCGGCCAATGGGAGGTCGGGGAACTGCAGTACTGGGACGACTACCTGCGCGTGGACGGCGAGTGGTGCTTCCGGCGGCGGAGGTTCCACCGCTGGTATCTGGCCGACGCACTGTCCAGACCCGCACACGGCACCGGCGTGAACGACGGCAGCGACCCGCTGGGGGCCCGTCAGCTGCCCGAGTCCTTTCCGACCTGGGCGCCGTACTGGGAGTCCACCGACAGCCACTCTCCCTACGCGTGACCGCCCATGCCCCCCCCGAGGCACGGAGGTCCGGCCCCCTTCACGCGAGGGGCGTTGAACCGGGAGTGGCTCAGGAGTTCCCATCGCAGCGGGCTCGCGTTGTCGATCTCGACCACGGTGTCGATGGCGAACTCCACGACGCGCAGGGCCCCGGGATACGCCGCGACACTGACAGGGTCCGCAGCGAGGACGTGACACCGGCGATCCGGGACGAGGAGATCCGGGAGGGCGACGGCGTGACCGGCGGGAGCCTCGATCCGAACGGTCGATCACTGGTTGGGCTCGATGTCTCCGGAACGGGCCGGGAGGGCGTCCAGGGCAGAGAGCGTTGCCTCGTCGAGCGTGACCGCTCCGGCCCTCACGTTGGCTTCCAGGTGTTCCGGGTCGGCCGTGCCGGGGATCAGCAGTACGTTCGGGGCGTGACGGAGCAGCCAGGCCAGTCCGATCTGTGCGGGCGTGACGTTCAACTCACGCGCGGCGGCGATGACGGCCGGCTCGTCGGTCACCTTCGGCATCCCGTCGAATGCGCTGCCCAGGGGGAAGTAGGGAACCCAGGCGATTCCTTCGGCCAAGCACAGGCGGAGCATGTCCTCGTCGTCGCGGGTCAGGAGGTTGTACGCGTTCTGCACACAGGCGATGCCCGCGGGCAGGGCCCTGCGGAGAACATCGAGCGAGACGCTGCTGAGGCCGATCGCACCGATCTTGCCCTCGTCCCGCAGGGCGATCATCACGGCGAGCTGATCGTCGAGGGCGACCAGCTGATCCCCTGCGGCGCGCAGGCCGGGGCCGGTGTCCGTACGGCGGAGGTTGACCAGGGGAATCTGTTCCAGTCCAAGCGTTGCCAGATTGTCCTCGACGCCGGCGCGCAACTGTTCGGGGCGCTGTGCGAGGCGGAGAGGGAGCGGGCCGTGGGGGTCGGGCTCGGCGCCGACCTTGCTGACCACCATCACGTCGTCCTCGGGGCGGACGGCTTCGCGGATCGCCTCGTTGACGAAGCCGTGGCCGTAGAACTGGGCGGTGTCGATGTGGTCCGTTCCCAGCTCGATGCAGCGGCGCAGCATGGTGATCGCTGCCCTGCGATCGGTCCGCAGGCGCTCCAGCTGCATCGCGCCGAAGCCGATCCGCGACACGGTGCGGCCCGCGAGCCGTCCGTTGCCACCAGCGCGCAGCGCGCCGGATGCGGTGAGCTGAGAAATCCGGGCAGGGGCGGCCATGGGCGTTCTCCTTCGATGCGACCATAGACGAAACGGAGTAACTCCGTTTCACCCACCGTAGCACTAACCGGAGGTCCTCCGTTTTGTCTGAGAGTGAACCCATGGCCACAGACCGCAGCGCGGCAGCGGCGCACCGGCCGGCGCGCGCCGACGCACGGCGGAACCGCGACAGACTCCTTGCGGCCGCCCGCGACGCCTTCGCTGCGACGACGGAGGCCGTACCGCTGGACGCGATCGCCCGAGCGGCCGGCGTCGGGATCGGCACGCTCTACCGGCACTTCCCCACTCGTGAGGCACTCGTCGAAGCTGTCTACGCCGCAGAGCTCGACGAGGTCGTGTCCAGTGCGGCGGAGCTCCTCACCGAGTTCGAGCCCGCAGCCGCCCTTCGCGCGTGGATGACTCGGTACGCGGCGTTCTTCAGGATCAAGCGTGGCATGTCCGACACGTTGCGCGCAGGCTGGGCGTCGGGCAGCATCGCCACGCCCGCAACGCGGGAACGCATCACAGCCGTCATCGCCATGATGCTGCGCAGTGGTGCGGAAGCTGGTTCGCTGCGCTCGGACGTCGATCCCGACGACGTCACGATGATGCTCCTCGGCGTGTTCCTCTCGACTGCGGCGATCGACGCGCCGGACAAAGCCGAACAGCTCCTCGACCTGATCGTCGACGCGCTGCGCCCGAGCCTCGAACCGAAGGACCGGTAACGCCCATCGAGGACATGGAAGCGCGGAGCCCAGTAGGACGGGAGCGGGGTGACCGCCATCGAGCGCCTGCTCAGCCCCGACAGGAACGTGCGGACCAGGTCGCCATGTCCTCACCCTGACCCACTGGCGGCCTTCACTGCCTTGACCGATCCACCCATCACGACCTGCCCACCACGGTCACGAGGGCCGCCTCCGGTGGCCGACGAACTCTCAGGTGCCCGGCCGGGTTCGAGGACCATCCCGACTCACCGACAACCTGCGTCACCATGACGCGCGCTTGGGCCTTGCCAATGCTGTTTGTGCTCTGCGGCTCAGTCATTGCGACCGGGCTGATCTTGACTGGGAGCACTGGCGAAGCCGTAGCATTTCTGCTGGTGTTCGTGCTGCTCGCAGGCGTGCATTCGCCTCTGGTTCCCGGAGCCGCCTCCCCCGCCGAAGGTCGAGGGTCGCCCGCACGGACTTTCGCGCTCGGCTGCACTCCCGTCCGAGCGTGACGAGGGGTGCTACGGGGACGAGCTATGCACCATCGTTGCCCTCGCGCAGAGAATGGATCATCCTCTGCAGGATCCGGAACGCGTCTGACTGCTCGGTCTCGGTCATGCCGGACAGCATTCTGACCTCGACGGACCGGACCGCTACGGTCGCCTTCTCAAGGCTCCGTCGTCCGCGAGGCGTGAGCCGCGCGGGAAGAACCTTTCCGACGGGCGCCTCCGCGGGCCTGGTCACGTAGCCCTCCCGTTCCAGGGCCTGGAGCAGCACGTTCATCGACTGCCGTGTCACGAACGCGCCCCGTGCGAGTTCGGAGTTCGACAAGCCCGGTCGTTGAGCCAGCAGTTCGAGGCAGGAGTAGCGCGTTACGTTCATCCCGAGCGGCCGCAGCACCTCCTCCATGGCTGCGCGGAGCGCACTCGACGCCTCTTTCAGCAGGTAGCCCAGTGACGTCTCAAGGTCGACACCGTCTTGATTCATGTCAGCATTCTGACATAGGTTGACCCGTGTCAGAAAGCTGACACGAAGAGAAGGAGCATCGTCATGCCCGCCACCGGTCCCGACTTCATCTCACTCCAAGCGCGCGACCTCGACGCTTCGCAGGCGTTCTACGAGCAGTACCTGGGCCTGGTGCGCTCGCCGGCCGGACCTCCGCACGCCGTCGTCTTCGAGACAAAGCCGATCGCGTTCGCACTCCGCGACGTGATTCCCGGCACCGATCTCACATCCGTTGCTCAGCCCGGCATCGGTGCCGCCATCTGGCTCCACGCCACAGACGTCCAGGCCATTCACGATGCTCTCGTGGCCGACGGTCACACCATCGTCTCCGCACCGATCGACGGCCCGTTCGGTCGGACCTTCACCTTCGCCGACCCCGACGGCTACCAGGTCACACTCCACGACCGCGCCTGATAGGGCCAAACGCCACCGGCCACGAAGTTGTCGGCTCACACCCCAAAGTGCTCTGCCGCGTACAGGTGCACGGGCCCGGGCGGCTGCCGCCGCATCGCGCGGAGCAGACGGCCCGCCGGCGTCACCCCGTGCGCCACGACACGAGGTCGGCCACGCCGGAAACTGGTGTGACAAAGCCGCGAGCCCTTGACACGATCGCTCAGTTGTCCTGCCCTACCTACATCTGGGGGAACGCCACGGCCGTCAATCACGAGCTCGCTCCAGCCTGGTTGCCGTGGTCTGCCGTCGATCCAGATCGGGTTGCCTTCGACTGGGACGATGAGGAGGGCTCTCAGGTCGCCACCGTGATCGCCTCGATGGTTCCTCCTGTCGGTGCCGGGTGGGAAGAGAGACATCGCTTCACCACTGAGGTCACGGCGCTTCTGGCAGCTCGATACGGCCGATGGGCCTGCGGATGGCAATGGGCGGCCGGCGAGGGCGGTGGTGGTGGCGTCGTCACCAGCTGGTGCTGCACCTCCCATTCCGTGGGCGCGTCCGAAGCGACGGCCGCCAAGGTGGTCGCTTCGCTGCTGGAGTGGCGCGACTGGCTGGAGGAACTGGCCGAGCGGTTCACGCAGTTGTAGCGGCCCCTCACCTGCGCGCTACTGGCTGATTGGCAGCGGCTCGTCCTTGGCATGCCTGAGGTTGCGTTCCGACAAGGCGATGCTTTCGCCAAGGGGGGCCGGGAACGCTACGCACTGACGTCGCACACCCAGCGGGACTTCGAGCACTGTCTGCGCGAGAGCGCTGACCCGAGAATCCCTCTGGCCTCCCGTGCGGCCAGGGCCTACCTGGACGTGGCCTTCTTTCATCCCTTCCCGGACGGCAACGCCCGCCTTGCCATGCTCACCCTCGCCTATGTCCTGGAGGTGGAGGGAGTTCGGCTGGATCAGGCCGGCCCCCTGCTGACCACGCGGTACGCGGACGACGCCGCCGGCGCGGCCGACCTGGCTGCCCTGGTCTCCGTCCTCATCCGCTCGACCCATTCCCGGGCGACCAGAGCCGGTCACCGAGAGGGCCCCCTCAGGTTCTCTTGATCAGTCCGGCCAGGAGTTGAGCACGTACATCCGTACGCGCCCGACCGGTCGATCGTGGTTCAGCGCGGAGGGCCGGACAGAGATCGAGGGCGAGGAGCTGCGGGGCAAGGCCGTCGCGATCCTGCGGCCGCCGGTGAAGGAGCCGTGGGGCTGATCGAGATGGGGATCGCGGGTCCGGACGGGACGCGGATCGCGCTGGTCGAGGTGCCGACCGACCATCCCATCCGGTATCGGCCGGGCATGCGATCTCAGCCCGGCCGGTGCTCCCAGCGGCGGTCGGTCCGGGTCAGTTCACGGAAGCCGGCCGAGTTCAGGTGGTCGATCGCCGTCTTGTCGCTCGCGGCTTCGTAGGCGAGGAGACGGTCCGCCCCGCACAGGCGAAGCCAGTCGGCGGCCTGGGCGAGGAGCCAGTGCTCCAGACCCATGCCGTACGCCCCCGGGTCGACGTGCAGGTTGCCGATGTCGGCGAGTCCGGCGGCGCGGGCGTGCCGTTCCGGGCGGGCCAGGGAGGTGTCGACCTCGATGAAGCCGAGGGCGCGCCCGTCGGCGTACGCCGTGAGACGGGTGCCGCACTCCCCCATCGTGCGCTGGACGGTGATGCCTGGGCGGTCCTCACTGGGCGGCAGGTCGGGCACCCGCGCGATCAGGATCACCTCCGTGTCGCCGACATGCGTGAAACCCGCGCGTTCGAAGGCGGCACGGATGTGAGGCCAGGTGCGGGGCAGGCCGTACACCGCCGGAGCGGGCACCTCTCCGCCGGCGTATCGGGCCCGGACGTTCCACCGGGCGAGCTGGGCCAGGCAGGCGCCCATCAGCAGGTCGGCGGCCTCGTCGGCGTCCGGCCGGAAGGAGGCCGGCGGATGGCAGAGAAACCAGTCGATCTCACCGATGTCCCGGTAGGACTCGCCGACCTCCGGGCCGGACCGGTAGCGCAGCAGATGCGCGGCGGCGATCACGTGATCGCGCTGCTCGGCGACGAGGGTGAGGCGTTCGCTCACCCACGGGTCGGTGATGAACTCGTCGGGCTGCCGCTCCAGGGCGCTGAGCACCGTGTTCGTCGAAACGGAGACGCCAGGGACGACGGCGGCGACATGCGCGTTGACCAGGTCGGTGAGCTGGTCGCGGTCGTCGCGGCGGAAAGGGCGCACCATGAGCGCGGGCATGTGGGGACCTCCGGGTCCTGAGGGGTGTGCGCTGGAGGCCGCCATACGGTGCGGTACGGGGCGAGGATACGGCGTTCCGCGCGCCGCGCGCCACCGTGTTGCCGCCGGATGGCCGGGACCTTGGCCCGGGCTTAGCGTGCTGGAGGGGGCCGCAGAGCAGCTCGCTCCGGGAGGAGCACCATGAAGTTCGACAAGCCGGTGACCGGTGGCCCCTGCTGGACGGAACTGGGGACCGACGACATGGAGGCGGCCAAGCGGTTCTACACGGAGCTGTTCGGCTGGCGACCCGAGACGGATCCGCGCACGGAGGCCGGGGGCTACACCGTGGCACACCTCGGCGACGCGGCGGTCGCGGCACTGACCCCGCTGTACCAGGAGTCGCAGCCGGTGGCCTGGAACGTGTCGTTCGCGGTGACGGACGCCGACGCCGCCGCGCGGAAGGTGACCGAGGCCGGCGGCACGGTCCTGGTCGGCCCGATGGAGGTGCTGGACGTGGGTCGTTTCACCGTGGCCCTCGACCCGGCCGGCGCGGTCTTCCAGCTCTGGCAAGCCCGGGCCTTCCCGGGCGCGGGACTGTTCAACGCGCCCGGCTCACTGGGCTGGGTGGAACTGCTGACGCGGGCCCCCGAGCGGGCCGAGGCCTTCTACACGACGGTGTTCGGCTGGAGCGTCAACGCCTCCGAGCACTACACGCAGTGGGGGCTGGACGGCGCCGACTTCGGCGGCATGGTGACCATGGACGACACGTTCCCGCCCGAGGTGCCGCCGCACTGGCTGCCGTACTTCGCCGTCGAGGACGTGGACACCACCACGGCCACCGCGACCTCGGCGGGCGGCACCGTGCTCATGGAACCCACCTCGGTCCCCGACGGCCCGCGGATCGCCGTTCTGCGGGACCCGCAGGGAGCGGTGTTCGGCGTGTACCTCGCGGGGGACGACGGCTGAGAGACGGGAACACGAGGCGACCAGGAAACGGCGGCGACCGATCCGACAGGACGCGACGACCAGCCCGACTGCTTCTTTGCCACGTATACGGCCGCAAGCGTCCCGTTGAGTGGTGCAGGCGCGACCCCGGCGGCGCGGCGGTCCGCGGGCCCAAGGAAGACCTGGACGACGTCGGCTCGCCGTTCGACAGGTCGTGAAGGTGGCCCATCGGCTTTTTCCCGGACAGTCCGACCCGCGCCGCGAGGACGAGGTCGTCCGGCTCCGTGATCGACAGCAGCGCAGACGGCCGCTCGAACGGCACACGGTGGCCGACCGGCTCGGGGTGGGCTGCGTGGAGACGGGCCATCGCGTACCACAGGTCTCCCGGGTAGCCATGGTTTGCCGGCGTCGCTTCCTTCTTCTGCTGCTTGCTGAGCCTCATGGCTGCCGCCGGACGGCCCCGCGCCTGTGGCTGAGCGCGCCGCCCTGTCAGCCCTGAAGCGGCTGGTCTGTGGGGCATCGCAGGCCAGTTTCCGTGAGGACACTCACCCACCGGGATCACCGCGTGTGGCTGCGTGCCCGTGGCCGGTCGCGTTCGTTAAAGCCTTCGGTCGTCCAGGCAAGCAGCGTGGGAGTGTCGCGGCGTGGAAGTCGTGGATGTACACCATCACTATGGCAAGAGGCTGGTGCTGCGGGGTGTCGAATTCACCCTGCCTGCAGGATCGTTGATCGGGGTGGTGGGAGAGAACGGCGCGGGCAAGTCCACGCTGCTGAAGATTCTCGCTGGGGAGTTGCGACCTGCGCGGGGCAGTGTTCGTCACGGTGGCCGGTTCGGGTACTGCCCGCAGCAGGTGGTGGTGAACGATGCACTGACGGTTCGTCAGCATTTGACGTTTTTCCAGGCGGCATTCCGTCTCGACAGCCTTGGCTATGCGAGGGAGGTCATGGATGTGCTCGGTTTCGCCGACTACCTGGACGAGCGGGCCGGCGTGCTCAGCGGAGGGACGCGGCAGAAGCTCAACGTGACGCTGGCATTGATGCACGACCCGCAGGTGCTGCTGCTGGATGAGCCCTATCAGGGCTTCGACTGGGACACCTACCTGCGGTTCTGGGAGCTTGCATCCCGGTTGCGCGAGCGGGGGCGTTCAGTTCTGGTGGTCTCTCATCTCGCCCACGACACCGAGCGCTTGGACGAGTTGTGGCGCCTGGACGGCGGTCGCCTCCAGGCGCAAGGGAGGGAAGCCGCATGAGGGAGCAGGTGATGCTGCTCGTCACGGCCACGCGGTACGCGGTGGCCGAGCACGCCCGTAACCGGTTCGCCGCGGTGCTCATCGCGGTCTTCCTTCCCGCGTGGACCCTTCTGGCATATGTGTCGATGGCGGACAGGCCGGTGCGGCTGCGGCTGCAGGCCACCGGGGAGTTCCTGGAGCCACATGGCAACGAGCTCACCGCCGTCAGCGGGGCGCTGAACGCGGTCACCTTGATCACTGGGTTCTTGATGTTCGCCGCGACGTTCAACGGCAGCCTGTTCGACCGGCGCCTTGTGATGGCCGGCTATCCACGGCCTCATCTGATCGCCGCGAAGTTGGCCGGCCTTGTTCTCGCGTCCGCTCTGGTGGCCGCCTACGCGACAGCGGTCATGTACCTGGCCTGGGCTCCGCGTCAGCCGGCCCTGCTCGCCGCGGCCCTCTTCAGCGCCGGGCTGACCTACGGCGTACTCGGAGTCGGCTTCGGCGCGTTGCTGCGCAAGGAAGTGGAAGGGATGTTCGCCATCGTGATGACCAGTGTCATCGACATCGCGCTACAGAACCCCATCTCCAGTTCCAGCGCAGACAGCGCCATCACGCACTACCTGCCCTCATACGGCGCCATGCAGGCAGCCACCGCAGCAGCCTTCTCCAGCACCTCCGCCCCCGGGTACCTGCTCATCGAGCTGACCTGGTTCGCTGCGGCAGCGCTTTTGTGCCTGCTGACCTTTCAGTGGCGCACCCGCAGCGCCCTGCCTTGGACTCCGGTTCTCGACGCGGCGGAGCCGGGACCTGCCGCGCGGCGCACGCTGCCAGAAAACTGACGCGCCAACAGCCCCTTGATCACCAACGCAACCTCGCTGCTGTGCTCTCGTTGAGATCAGTGTGCACTCCACCACTTCAGGCGGGCAGCGGCCTGCCACCCTGCGAACCGGTCACCGCTCGACGAGGTTGTTAGCGGGGGTGGTCGGTGCCGATGCGGCGCTTCAGGCGGCATACCTGCTCTGCAGGGCCCGAACAAAGCAGCAGGACCCGGCGGAATACGCGCTGATTCAACTGGTGCCTGCGGTGCTCCGTCCGGCCTGCTGGGCGCTGTGGACGGCGGCCAACGCCCTCGACGACCTTGCTGACGACCGCACGGTCGAATCCGGGGAACGAGCCGCGCGGGTCGGGGAATGGATCAGTGCCCTGGACCGTGACCTGGCAACCGGGACAAGCACAGGTGGCCTACGGGGCACAGGGCTTGGAGTGCCTGCCTTCATCTGGTGCGCGAGGAAGTTAGCGCTCCCTATACAGACGCGGTCATCCGGGAAGCGTTCCGTCTGCGACCGCCGGTCACAGCCATCCCCTGGCTGTTGCGCGAGCCGTGCGACATCGGCGGATACGACGTGCCGGCCGGGACGTTCGCCGTAGCGAGCCTATGGGATCTGCATCGAAACCCCGATCTGTATCCCGATCCAGAGGGGTTTCGTCCCGAACGGTTCCTGGGGAACCGGCCCCCTCGCGGCGCCTGGTTGCCCTTCGGGTCCGGCCCGCACGCTTGCATCGGCGGTCAACTGGCCTTCATCCAAGTCACTGTGCTGGTGCACACACTTGTCCGCCGTGGGCAGCTCCTGCCGGCGACGCGACAGGACGAGGGAATCGGCCACCGCGCCAGCACGGAGATCTACCCCGCCGAGGGCTGCCGGGTCACCCTGCGCCCTGTGCGAGGGCGTCATCCGCAGGGCGCTCGATGAATCACAGGGCCTCGCCTACGGGTTGACGGCCGCCTCATCGGTCTTGACGGAAGTGACGACGTGGAAGCGGTCGTCGGGAACGCGCTGCGGGCCCACCCGTGGGAGTGCGTCACCGTCGGCGGCGGCCTGCGGCACTCGGACGACCAAGTTGGACTCCTCGAGCAGGTCATCAACCTGATTCGGCGGTACGCACCCGATGCGGCCATCGCGTTCAACAGAACGCCGGACACCACCTATGAGGCCGCTGCCCGTTGGATCGGGTGACCATGGACTACGCGCCAACGTGGCCGCGCGGCCCGGATCGCGGCGAGGTGCCCGCTGGCGCCGGCGCCAATGACGACGACGCCGTAGGGCGTGCTCATGAGGCGCCCCTCCCTAGGGTGTTCGATGGGTGACTCGTGGAGCGAGTGGTCATGCGGCGCGGCAGTGGGGCGCCAGGGTGGCGTGGATCTGGTCGCGGATGTCGGCGAGGACGACTTCGTCGCTGAGGTGCAGGTACACGGTGGCGGTGGTGCTGATGTGGATGATCGCGGTGATCACCCGCGCCAGCGTCGCCGCGTCGGCGGCACCGATGTACTCGTCGCGGGTGAGCAGACCGGTGATGCCGTCCTCAAGGCGGCCGGCAAGGGCTAGCCCCTCTTGCCGGTAGGGCTCGGCCGGGTCGCCGAAGACGAGTTCGTGCAGGTATGTGCGGCCGTTCTCGACGTGCTCCCTCACGCACTCCATCACGGGACGGATGAGAGCGACGACCGGCTCCAGCACGCCCTGATCGACGGCGGCGTTCGCGGCGGCGAGGCCGACGTCGATGGCGGCGGCGAACTTCTCGTTCTGCACCATGATCAGCAACTCGGCCTTCGTGGACGCGTACAGGTAGAGGGTGCCGATCGCGACGTCGGCCCGGCGGGCGATCTGCTGCGTCGTGACCCCGCTGACGCCGTGTTCGGCGAACAGTTCGCGGGCCGCGGTCATGATGCGCTCGCGCTTGGCCTGTTTGGCTCGCTCGCGGCGCCCGATCTGCATGTGACCGCGTCCCATGGGACCTCCCTTGACAATAATTATGAGCACGCTCATAGTTGAGTTTACTCGGATTGACGGAGTGAGGCGAGACCCCGGATGTCGCGCCGAATTGGCTGGTCCAGTCTCAGAACTGGATAAATGGGATGAAGGCAAGGAGTCGTGCCCCATGAGAGCGTTCGTCGTCACCAAGTACAAGGAGCCGCTGCAGGAGGCGGACGTCCCCGAGCCCATCGTGGGTGAGCACGACGTACTCGTCCGGGTGGAGGCAGCCGGGCTGAACCCGCTGGATGAGAAGATCCGCGCCGGTGAGTTCAAGCAGATCCTGCCCTACAAGCTGCCGCTGATCCTGGGCAACGACGTCGCGGGCACCGTCATCGGCGTCGGGAAGGCGGTTCGCGGCTTCCAGCTCGGAGACGAGGTCTACGGTCGGCCCGACCAGGGCCGCATCGGCACCTTCGCCGAGCGCATCGCCGTAGCGGAGGGAGACCTGGCGCTCAAGCCCGCTTCGATCAGCATGGAAGAGGCGGGCTCGCTGCCGCTGGTGGCACTCACGGCCTGGCAGGCGCTGGTGGAGCGCGGGAAGGTGCGGCCCGGGCAGAAGGTTCTCATCCACGCCGGCGCCGGCGGGGTCGGTTCGATCGCGATCCAGCTCGCCGCGCACCTCGGCGCGAGCGTCGCCGCCACCGCCAGCGGTTCCAACGCGCACTTCGTGCGCGCGCTTGGCGCGGACACGGTGATCGATTACCGCAACCAGGACTTCGAGCAGCTCCTGACCGGCTACGACCTGGTGTTGGACAGCCTCGGTGGTGAGAATCTCGAGAAGTCCCTGCGGGTGCTCAAGCCCGGCGGCAAAGCCTTCGGGATCGCCGGTCCCCCGGACCCCGCGTTCGCCCGCGAGGCCGGTCTCAACCCGCTGCTTCGCCTGGGGGTCGCAGGCCTGAGCCGCAAGATCCGCAAGCAGGCGAAGAAGCTCGGGGTGACGTATGAGTTCCTGCTCATGCGCGCCAGCGGCGACCAGCTCCGCCAGATCACCGCCCTCGTCGACCAGGGCGTGGTGCGCCCGGTCGTGGGCAAGGTGGTCGGCTTCGACCAGACCCCGCAGGCACTGCAGTCCCTGTCCCAGGGTGGCATCCGCGGCAAGGCCGTCATCGGCAACAGCTGACTCGCCGCAACCGTGACGTGCGACACAAGCCACAAGCCACACGACACACACGACACACGACACACGAGGAGAATCCGCCATGAGCAGCACCGATACCCCGAACGAGGCCGTCGTCACCGCCTACGCGAAGGCCCCGGCCCGCACCGTCAGCGTCGGTGGCGTCACCTACGCCTACCGCGAGCTGGGACCGAAGGGCGGCATCCCCGTCGTCTTCTTCGTCCACCTCGCCGCGACCCTGGACAACTGGGACCCCCGCATCATCGACCCCGTCGCGAAGGGCCGTCACGTCATCGCCTTCGACAACCGCGGCGTCGGGGGGTCCACAGGTCAGGTGCCGGACAGTGTCGAGGAGATGGCCGACGACGCCTACACCTTCATCAAGGCGCTCGGGTACGACAAGATCGACGTCTTCTCCTTCTCCCTCGGCGGCATGGTCGCCCAGGCCCTGGTGGTGAAGCACCCCGAGTTCATCCGCAAGCTCGTCCTCACCGGCACCGGGCCCAAGGGCGGCAAGGACATCGACAAGGTCGTCGGCACCACCTACTGGGACATCCTGCGCGCCACCTTGACTCGTTCGGACCCCAAGGAGTTCCTGTTCTTCAACCGCAACGCCGCCGGCAAGCCCGCCGCGCGTGCGTTCGTCAACCGGCTCAAGGAGCGCACCGTCGACCGCGACGCGAAGATCAAGGTCAAGGCGTTCCAGACGCAGCTGAAGGCGATCCAGAAGTGGGGGCGCTCCACCCCCGACGACCTGGCGAAGATCACTCATCCCACGCTGATCGCCAACGGTGACAACGACCGCATGGTCCCCTCGGTCCTGTCCGAGGACCTGCACCGGCGCATCAAGGACAGCGAGCTGATCATCTACCCCGACTCCGGTCACGGCGGGATCTTCCAGTACCACGAGGAGTTCGCCCCGGTCGCGGTCGAGTTCCTCGCCCGATGACCACCGTCTGACAGGAAGAGCCGGCCAGGGAGAGAAGGGCGACACCATGAGCAACCCACCGACCGCCGTGCACCTGGAGTGAAGAAGCACCTCACCACCGCCGGACCTGCTCGGCAATCCATCCCCCGGGCGTCCCGCCCCCTGACGCCTCGCCGACCGACATCCCTCACACATCTGGAGCCAGACCATGAGCGAGCAGAGCACCATCCACTACGAGCGCAGCTCACCCCAGGTCGCGAAGATCACCTTCGCCAACCCGCCCGTCAACCTCATCGTCGGCGAGACCGTCCTGCGCCTCACCGAGATCGTCGAGAAACTGGCCACTGACCCGGACATCCAGGTCGTGGTGTTCGACAGCGCCACCCCCGACTTCTTCTACAACCACTTCGACCTGGCCGCCGCCGCCGACTTCCCCGCCCCCGAGGACGCGAACGCGGTGCCGGCCTGGACGAACCTGGTCCTGGCACTCTCCAAAGCGCCCTACATCACCATCGCGGCCATCCGCGGACGCACCCGCGGCGGCGGGAACGAACTCGCCCTCGCCCTCGATCTGCGATACGCCAGCCGGGAGAAGGCGATCTTCGGGCAGCCGGAGGTCGGCAGTGGACTGCTCCCCGGCGGTGGTGGCACCGAACGCCTTCCCCGCGCCATCGGGCGCGACCGCGCCCTGGAAGCCATCCTCACCAGCGACGACTACGACGCCGACACCGCCGAACGCTGGGGCTGGACCACCCGTGCCCTGCCCGACAGCGAACTCGACGCCTTCGTCGACACGATCGTCCGCCGGCTCGCCTCCTTCGACCGCACCTCACTCGCCTCGGCCAAAGCCCAGATCAACCGGGCATCCCTGCCCCCGGACGCGGATCTGGTCGCCGCCTACCGCGAGTTCGCCCACTCCATCACCCTCCCCGGGTTCCTCGTCCGCGCCGCCGGCGCGCAGGCCATCGTCGAGCAGGCCGGCATCGACTTCGAGTACCGCCTGGGGCAGTACATCGGCATCGCCAACCAGCAGCTCTGACACCCCCTCATGAAACGAACACCGACGCGTCAGATGCCGCGGCGGTGCTCGTTGGAACACTAGCGAGACGTCTTCGCCACCGTGGTCGACTGGCGCACCGGCGTCGCGAGGGGATGCAAGCGCGCCGGCACCCGCGTCGGAGTGCAGGCCGACGGGCCGGGACTCACCACCGCGTGGCGCAGCCGGCCCCGCCGACGCTGCTGCGGGTGGTGTGGGATGAAGTACCTTGGCGGTCACTGGACGAACTGCACCGGATGATGCTCGACGACGTGCTCACGGAGCACGGCCTGACCGGGTTGACCGACACCGACCGGGCCGAACTCGTCAGCGCCTGGCACCGCCTGAGACCATGGCCGACAGCCGCCACGGTCTGTCCCGGCTGCGCGAGACCCCTATCACCGCCACCCTGCCCCTGGGCAGCATCGCGCTTCTCATCCACGTTGCCCGCGCCGGCAGAGTGCCGTTCGACGCCGTCCTGTCCGCCGAACCGGTCCACAGCTGCAAGCCCGACCCAAAGGTGTACCAGATGGCCGCCGACCCTACTCGAAGTCGTACCGCCGCGGGTGCTGAGACGGCCTGCCATCTCGCAGACCTGCGTGCCGCCGACTCCGACCTGCGCACCGCATGCATTCCACGCCCGCTGGAATGGGGCCCGCCATTCGGCTCCACCCGCGCCGGACCGGGTCGACCTCACCGTCACCGACATCCCCGACCTGGCCCGACGACTGGCTCCACGCAGCGGAGTCCACGCCGCCAGGCCAGCGTCATGGAGGGCGGAACTCCGACCTGAAAGGACCACGTCGGGGCCTGGGACCCACGCTTGGAAGCAGGACAAGCTCAGGCGGTCGTGCTGTGCAGGTCCGGGTAGAGCGCCTCGACCGGGCCGCTCAGAGCCGACTTGACCTGGACGGTCAACTCGTCGGCCAGGACCTCGTGTTCACCGGCCTCGACGGCGTCGTAGACCGTCGTCACCAGTTCCGTCGGCAGCAACTTCGGTCCTTCGGCGTGCGCGGCCATCGGGGTGTCGACGTAGCCCATGTGCACCCCCACCACGTGGACGCCCTTGGGCGCGAGCTCCATGCGCAGAGAGTTGGTGGCCGACCACAGCGCGGCCTTGGACGCGCTGTAGACGCCGCCGAAGGCGTACCAACTGGCAACGGAGTGCACATCGACGAGGACCGACCCCGGCTCGGCGGCGAGGATCGATGCGAACGCGCGGGCGAGGAGGACGGGACCGAAGAAGTTCGTCTCCATGTTCGCCCGGATGTCTGCCTCGGTGACGTCGAGCAGGCTCGCGTTCGGCGGGATCGCGCCCGCGTTGTTGACGAGCACGGTGACATCCGGCGCGGCGGCGACGGCCGCGTCGATCGACGCGGGGTCGGTGACATCGAGCGTGAGGGGGACGATGCGCTCATCGTCCCAGGCTCGGGGGGAGCGGGCGGTGGCGTAGACCTTGGCGGCGCCACGCGCCAGGGCGTCATGGACGAAGTGGGTCCCGAGGCCGCCGTTCGCGCCGGTGACAAGGACGACTGCTCCATCGAGGGACGGCATTGGCGTTCCTTCTTTCCAAGGGATGTGAAGTGCGTGGCTGTGCACGGATGGAGCAATGGCTCCTCGCCCGGCCGTGGGAGAATGAGCGGAACCACATTCGAGCCCACGCAGTAATGACTGCCATCATAACTGATTACAGTCAGAATCTATTCCTGGAGGACACCGCCATGTCTGTCGCCCCCCAGCCGGTTGGACGGCGCGAGCGGAACAAGCAGGAAAAGCTCGACCGCATTGTCGCTGCCGCCACTGAGCTGTTCGCCGAACACGGCGTCGACGACGTCACGACCCAGCAGATCGCGGACAAGGCCGACATCGGCACCGGGACCCTGTTCCTTTACGCCAAGACCAAGGGCGAACTCCTCCTGCTTGTACAGAACGCCAAGTACGCCGAGGCGCTCGAGCGGGGCCGGGCGGACGCCGAGACCATCCCAGGCGTGCTGGACGCCGTACTGGCGATCGTCCGGCCGATCGTCGAGTGCAACCGCACCCAGATCGACAACGGACGCACCTACCTCCGCGAGATGGTCTTCGGCGACCCCGAGGAGCCCCGGCACAGCGCAGCACTCACCATCGTCGCGCAGACCGAGGAGGCCATCGCCGCCACGCTGCGCCGAGACGAGCGGGTCACCGCAGGCGCCGCCGAGACGCTGGCACACATCGTGTCCGCCGTGATGTTCCTCAGCATGGCGACTAGCGTGAACATCGCCTTGAGCGTCGAGGAGATCGTGCAGGACATCCGGGGACAGGTCGACGTCCTGCTGCCTCGCTGAAGTGCGGCCCGCCGCAGGCGCAGGCGATCATCATTGGACGGGTGCGCGGGCGTCCGGGTCCTCGTAGGGAAAGGCGGCGGGCACGATCGCCCGTTGCCGCGACCGCGCGCATTGCGGAGCGGCCCCACTCGGCGTCCGCACGCGCGGGATCGGGCCGGACATCAAGGATCAAGCCGACTCCCCCGGTCCTTGCTCGGCGCTTCTCTCCCTGTCGCCGCCGTTTCCACCCCTCCGCCTCCTGCTGCCATCTACTGTGTCGGGCGTGGCGGCCGCGGCCATGACAGCGGTGGCCAGTCCGCAAGCAGTCCCCACTTTCGACGAGTGGGCGCGGGAGGTGCGGTCGGCATGTCCCGCTTCGAGCCGCCGGCCGGAGGACACCGCACCCACGCGGCGCCGCGCGACCGCTCAGCCCAGGCGTCGGGAGGCCCGCTGGAGCAATGCCCTCAGCAAGGCCGTCTCCTCCGCGCCGAGAGCGGACACGATGCCCTCCTGCTCCTCTTCGACCGCCGCTGTCCAGCGGGTGAGCGCCTCGCTGCCCCGTTCGGACGCGAAGACCAGCACGCGCCGCCGGTCCTGGTCGTCGACCCGGCGCAGGACGAGGTTCAGGGAGACCATGCGGTCGACGACCTTGGTCAGGGTGGGCGCGGACAGCAGCGCGAACTCGGCGATCTCGGTCATGGCACGGCCTTCGCCGTCGCCCAGGAACGACAGCACCCGCCACTCCTCGAGCGTGCCGCCCTCGGCCCTCAGCGCCTCACCGAGCCGTAGGACGACGCTGCGCTCGACGAGAGTGAGCGCACGCGCGAGGTCGAGATCGGCTACGGCCGCCGGGGTGGTCGTGGTCATCGCCCTGCCAGAGTCGTCGTGATCTACGGGTGGAGTGATTCCACGATACAGTCCTTTCCTTATCGCTGTGAAATATTCCCGTAGCAAGCAATGGCTAGGGTGAGCGCCTATGATCGAGAAGGCGTCTGTCCGGCTCGGCGCCCCGGCGAACCGGGCCCGTGACGCACTGGATGTCGCCCTGGTGATACCGCTCCAGGGCCCGGCCGGCATCTTCGGCCCCTCCTGCGAGTGCTGCGCCCGGCTCGCGGCAGAGGAGGTCAACGCCGCATCGGGCGTGCTGGGCAGGGAGGTGCGCCTGGTGCTCGTCGACGGCGGCGCGCGGCCCGAGCGGGTGGCCGCGGAGGTCGACGCACTGATCTCCGGAGGCGTCGTCGACGCGGTGGCGGGCTGGCACATCTCCGCTGTCCGCGAGGTCGTCGCCCCGCGCATCGACGGCCGGGTGCCCTACGTCTACACGGCGCTGTACGAGGGCGGCGAGCGCTCCCCGGGCGTGTTCCTCACCGGTGAGACCCCGAACCGTCAACTGCGGCCCGCGCTGCGGTGGTTCGCGAGCGAACTGGACATCCGGCGCTGGACGATCGTCGGCGACGACTACGTCTGGCCCCGCTCGTCGGCCCGCGCCGCTCACCGCTATCTGCGCGAACTGGGCGGCGAGGTCTGTGACGAGATGTATGTGCCGCTGGGCACCCAGGACTTCGGGCCCGTCCTCGCGCGGGTCGCGGCGAGCGGCTGCGAGGCCGTGCTGATGCTGCTGATCGGGCAGGACGCCGTCCTCTTCAACCGTGCCTTCACCGCGGCCGGACTGGACCGCGACCTCATCCGGTTCAGCTCCCTCATCGAGGAGAACGTCCTGCTGGCCACCGGACCGGAGAACACCCGGGGCCTGATGACCTCGGCCGGGTACTTCGAGGACCTGCCGACCGCGTCCGGGCTCGACTTCGCCGCCGCCTACTTCCGCCGGTTCGGCCCCGGCGCGCCGGTGCTCAACAGCCTCGGCGAGTCCTGCTACGAGGGCGTGCGCATGCTCACCGAACTACTGCGCCGGGCGGGCGACACGGATGTGCGGCGCATCCAGGCGACCGCCGAGGGGCTGGAGTACGAGAGCCCCCGTGGCACGGTCCAGATCCGTGACCGCCACCTCGAGCAGCGGGTGTTCCTCGCGGCGGCCGACGGGCTGCAGTGGGACGTGCTGCAGCAACTTCCCTGACCCGCGGGGAGTTCTTTTTTACCTGTGCGCAACACGCGACCCCCTTGCCCAATTGCTTCGGATAGAAATACTTTTTTCTCGAAGCTTTTGGAGGTTGACAGCTCATGGCCACCTATCAGTACCGCTGTGCGGACTGCGGCCCCTTCGACGTGATCCGGCCGATCGGCCGGGCTCTCACCGAGGAGCCGTGCGGGAGCTGCGCAGGCCCGTCCCGCCGGGTCTTCACCGCCCCGCTGCTCGCCCGCACCCCCACTCCCCTGGCCCGTGCGCTGCATGCCCAGGAGGCCGGCGCCCAGGAGCCGCGAGTCGTCACCGACGTACCCCCGGCCCGCCGCCGGCCGACCCCGCCGTCGGATCCCCGGCAGGCCGGGCTTCCCAAGCCCTGATCCCCGCACGCACCGCGAAGTACCGGATTACGGAGGCAGTCCATGCCCGAAGTCGTCTTCAGCGTCGACCAGGCCCTGTCCATGCGTGACCAGAAAGTGCCCGGCCACAATCGCTGGCACCCCGACATTCCGCCCGCCGTCACCGTGCGGCCCGGCTCGGAGTTCCGTATCGAGTGCCGGGACTGGACCGACAACCAGATCGGGAACAACGACTCCGCCAACGACGTCCGCGACGTCGACCTCACCCACGCGCACATGCTCAGCGGCCCCATCGCCGTGGAGGGCGCCGAACCCGGTGACCTGCTCGTCGTGGACATCCTCGACCTGGGCCCCGTGCCGCAGGCGGACGGCGAGGGCTCGGGCCAGGGCTGGGGCTACACCGGCGTCTTCGCCCGCGACAACGGCGGCGGATTCCTCACCGACCACTTCCCCGACTCCTACAAGGCCGTCTGGGACTTCCACGGCCAGCAGGCCACCTCCCGGCACATTCCCGGAGTCCGCTACACCGGGATCACCCATCCCGGCCTCTTCGGCACCGCACCCTCAGCCGAACTGCTGGCCCGCTGGAACGCCCGTGAGCAGGCCCTCATCGACACCGACCCGCACCGGGTGCCGGCCCTCGCGCTGCCGCCACTGGCCGACAACGCCCTGGCCGGCACGGCGAGCGGCGACGTCGGAAGGCGGATCGCCGCCGAGGGCGCCCGAACCGTCCCGGCCAGGGAGAACGGCGGCAACCACGACATCAAGAACTTCACCCGCGGCTCCCGGGTCTTCTACCCCGTCCTCGTCCCCGGTGCCCTGCTCTCCGGCGGCGACCTGCACTTCAGCCAGGGCGACGGCGAGATCACCTTCTGCGGCGCCATCGAGATGGGCGGCTTCATCGACCTGCACGTCGACCTCATCAAGGGCGGCATGGAGAAGTACGGCGTCACGACCAACCCGATCTTCATGCCCGGCAACGTCGCCCCGCAGTACACCGAGTTCATCTCGTTCGTCGGCATCTCCGTCGACCACGAGACCGACACCAACCACTACCTCGACGCGACCATGGCGTACCGCAACGCCTGCCTCAACGCCGTCGAGTACCTGAAGACCTTCGGCTACAGCGGCGAACAGGCCTATCTGCTGCTCGGCTCCGCCCCGATCGAGGGGCGCCTCAGCGGCGTCGTCGACATCCCGAACGCGTGCAGCACCCTCTACCTCCCCACGGCGATCTTCGACTTCGACATCCGGCCGAACGCCGAGGGCCCGAGAAAAGCCGACCGCGGCCAGTGCGCCGTCACCTCCTGAATCACCCGTACGTTCCGAAAGGCAGGCCCATGAGCGACCATCTCACCTTCCAGCTGGGCGACTTCACCACCCAGCACGGCGCCACCCTGCGCGGCGCGCACCTCGCCTACACCACGTACGGCGAACTCAACGCGGACAAGTCCAACGTGATCGTCTACCCCACGTGGTACTCCGGCCGCCACTGGGACAACGAATGGCTCATCGGCCCCGGCATGGCCCTCGACCCGGCCGAGTACTTCATCATCGTCCCGAACATGCTCGGCAACGGCCTGTCCACCTCGCCGAGCAACACACCGCCGCCGTACGACCGCGCCCGCTTCCCGCACATCGCCGTGTACGACCAGATCGAGGCCCAGCACAAGCTGGTCACCGAGGAATTCGGCATCGAAAAGATCCAGTTGGTGACCGGCTGGTCGATGGGCGCCGGGCAGACCTTCCAGTGGGCCGTCAGCCACCCGGAGATGGTCGAGCGGATCGCCCCGTTCTGCGGCTCCCCGCGCACCAGCGCCCACAACAAGGTCTTCCTGGAGGGCGTCAAGGCCGCACTGACCGCAGACGCGGTCTTCAACGGCGGCTGGTACGACGCGGACAAGTGGCCGACCACCGGACTGCGCGCGCTCGCCCGGGTGTACGCGGGGTGGGGGTTCTCGCAGGCGTTCTACTGGGAGAAGGAGTACGAGAAGCTCGGCTACACCTCCCTCGAGGACTTCCTGATCGGCTTCTGGGAGGGCTTCTTCCTCGACGGCCGCGACCCCAACAACCTGCTCGCCATGCTGTGGACCTGGCAGAACGGCGACGTCGGACTCACCCCCGGCTTCGACGGGGACACGGAGGCGGCGCTGGGCTCCATCAAGGCGACCACACTCGACATGCCCGCCGAGAAGGACCTCTACTTCCCGCCGGAGGACGAGGCATGGGCCGTCAGCCACATACCGGGCGCCGAACTCCGCGTCATCCCCGGCATCTGGGGCCACTTCGCCGGCGGCGGCAGCAGCCCCGAGGACACCGCGTTCATCGACACGGGCATCAGGGAACTGCTCGCCAAGCCGGGCGGGTTGGCGTAGCCATGAAGGGCAGACTGCCGCACGAGGTCAGCGCCTCGATCGTCGCCTTCGCCACGGTCCTCCTGCTTCTGAGCCCGCTCCACATGCCGACTTGGGCGATCTTCATCACCTGGGCGGGGACATTCCTCCAAGGCGGCCCGAGCATCGCCAACGCCATCTCCATGATCACCGCCACCACGACGGGCGCGGGGTTCGCGGTGGCGGCCGTGCTCCTCAACCGGGAAACGGGCACGATGTTCGGCACCGGGGAGCTCGCCCGGACCCTGGCGCTGGGCGTGGTGATCTTCTTCGTCAACGGCACCCTGCTGGCAACCGGCCGGCTGAAGCCGTTCGCTCTCATCCCGGGCATGTTCTTCGGCTTCGCGTCGACCTTCGCCACGTACTTCGGCGGATTCGGCTACGACGCGGGGAATCTGGGCGCCGCGTTCATCAGCGCCGCCGCGATGTGCGCCCTCGGCCCGCTCTGCGCCGTCCTGGGACTGCGCCTGATGTTCGCGCCGCCGCCCGCCCCTGAGCCGGAGCGGCACCTGACCGAGGAGGTGGCGCCATCGACCACTTAGCACCGGCCAGGGGTCCCCGGGCCTCACCATTCAAGGCGACCGCCCTTCCCACTCCGCCTCAGTTCCGCCCCGGACGGCCCTCCCCCGAGCCGTCCGGGGCTCTTGCCGCAGTCTGCTCACTCCGGGTCCGTGGTGCCCGTCGTTCCCGTGGTCGCGGAGGTCTCGCCGGCCCAGGACGGAGTATCGACGACGTCATCGTTGTCGGTGGGGTCGTTCTTGACGTCCCCCTCCTTCTGCCGCCTCTTCAGGGCGAGTTCCCTGGCCAACTTCTCGGAGTACAGCCTCATCTCGGCCTCTGTCCGGTGCTCGAACATTTTTGCCTCCCGCCGCTCACACAACCGTTTGAAGGGATGACCGGGCACCCGAAGCTTCTGTGACAGGTCTGGTCACTCAGGCCGATGTCGCCTCGTCGTCGAACTGGATGGCACGGATCTCCCGGCGGGAAGAGATGCTGAGCTTCGAGAACACCTTGCGGAGGTGCCACTCGACCGTGTGGCGGCTGAGGAACAGCTGGGCGCCGATCTCGGGGTTCGTGAGCCCTTTCCCGGCGAGTCGGGCGATCTGCGCCTCCTGCGGGGTGAGGGCCGTGGGCGTCGCGACCGTGTGACTGCGGACCTTGGCCCCCGTGGCCTGCAACTCGCCTCGCGCGCGTTCGGCGAACGCGTCCGCCCCGAACCGGCCGAACATCTCGTGGGCGATGTCCAGTTGGGCACGAGCGTCGACGCGGCGGTTCTCGCGGCGCAACCACTCCCCGTACAGCAGATGCACACGGGCGAGTTCCATGCGGACCCGGGTCCGGTCGAGCCGCTCGATCGCCTCACGGAAGAGCCGCTCCGCGGAGTCTCCCTCGCTGAGCAGCGCCCGCGAGCGCGCTTCCACGCCCAGCGCAAAGTCGGTGCCGCTGGCTCGCGTCGCCTCCGAGAGCTGTTCCAGCGCGTCGGCGGCCGACTCGGACGAGCCGCTCCGTACGGCCGCCTCGATCAGTTCGACCAGGCTCCATCGCGGCCAGGTGAACTCCCGCTGCTCGGCTGCTGCCTCCCGGGCCGCGGCCAGCGCCTGCGCGTACTGACCGAGGCCGTTGCAGAGCACCGCCTCGTACCAGCGTGTGACGGTGACTATGGATCCCTGGCCCCGCGGCACCGCCCCGACCCGGACCGCGTCGATCAACGTACGGGCCTCGCCCTCTCGACCACGCCAGACGGCCAGGCCGAGGGGGCCGAGACGTGGCGTGCTGCTGTTGCCGGTTGCCGCGCACACCGCCGCGGTCTCCTCGACCAGCGACTCGGCCGCCGCCAGTTCCCCGGCGATGAGGTGCAGGAACACGCGGGAGTCGAGTGCGTCGGGGAGAGCGCTGAGCGCTCCGGCCGCGCGGGTGACCGTCACATGACGCGTCGCGGCGGCGTGCCAGTGCTCGTCGTCCCACAGATCCGAGGCGATGAAGGACCCGAACCAGAGCCGACGCAGTTGCTCCTGTACGGAGAGTCGCTCGTCGCAGAGCGCTTCGAGTGCCCGCTCCATCATCGCCGCAGAGGCCTGGTAGCCGTCAGCGAGTCGCACCGTGAGGGCGTCCAGCACCATGTCGGACACCTGTGGCTGCCGTGCCGGCGGTGCCTCACGGGCGGCCTCGCCCACCTCCAGCAGTCCTGGGCCGCGCGCCAGGCTGCCGGCGAAAATCGCCGCCTCGATGGCGTCCAGGTAGGTCCCACGAGCGAGTGCGACATCGTCGAGCCGGCCGAACCGGCGAGCGGCGGCGAGCAGCAACTGCGGGGCCTCGCCGCCGCGGTTCTGGGCGAACGCGATCCCTGCGCGCAGCACCTCGATCCGCGCGCGGCCCAGTTCGTCGAGGGGTCCGGCCGCCGCCGTGGCGAGGAGAGTGGCAGCCGGCTCGAACGCCCCGGCATGGAGTTTGGCCTGTGCCGCGTCCACCGCGCGCTGCGCGCGTCGCCCGGGATTCTGTGTCAGCGCGGTCGCGCGCTGGAGGAACGCGGCGGCCTCGGCTATACCGCCGCGTGCGTGGGCCCGGCCCGCGGAGCGCTCCAGTTCGGCTGCCACCGTCTCGTCGGGGCCCGAGGCGGCCTCGCCCAGGTGCCAGGCCCGGCGGTCGGGGTCGAGCCGGGCATCGGTGGCGTCGGCCAGCGCTTTGTGCACGTCTCGGCGTTCACTCGGGTCCGCCGCTCGATAGGCCGCCGAGCGCACCAGCGGGTGCCGGAACCGCACCCGGGTGCCGAGTGTGATCAGGTCCGCCGCGCCTGCGTGCGACACGGCCGTGTCGGCGTCGATCCCGAGGTGCCCGGCCGCACGCCTCAGCAGCGTCACGTCGCCCAGCGGTTCCGCGGCGGCGACGAACAGCAGACGCCGGGTCTCGGACGGCAGCGCCTGAACACGGCGTAGAAACCCCTGCTCGATCTGGCTCGACAACGGCCGTGCGTCCGGACGCTCGAACCCTCCGGCCATCTCCGCCGCGGTCAACCCGCGCGGCAACTCGAGCAGGGCCAGCGGGTTGCCGTGTGACTCGGCGACGATGCGGTCGCGCACCCGTTCGTCCAGCGGACCGGTGACGACCGAGTCGAGCAGTGCCCGGGAGTCGCGCTCGGTCAGTCCCGTGAGGGACAGCTCGGGAAGGCTGCCGAGAGTATGGCCGGTAGTGGGTTCACGGACGGCGAAGACGAGCACAACCGATTCTGCGAGCAGTCGGCGGGCCACGAACTCCAACGTCAGCGCGGATGCCTTGTCCAGCCACTGTGCGTCGTCGACGACGCAGACCAGCGGCTGGTCACCTCCGGCGTCCGCGAGGAGACTCAGCGTGGCCAGACCCACGAGGAACCGGTCGGGCGCGGCGCCGGCGCGCAGACCGAAGGACGTGCCGAGCGCATCGCGCTGAGGCTCGGGCAGCTGGTCGAGCCCGGTGAGCAAAGGAGCGCAGAGCTGGTGCAGGCCGGCGTAGGAGAGTTCCATCTCGGACTGGACGCCGGCCGCTCTGATGGTGCGACATCCGGTGGCACGACCGAGGAGATGTCCCAGCAGCTCGGTCTTGCCGATCCCGGGCTCACCGCGCAGGACCAGGACCCCGCTGCGCCCGGCTCTGGCGCCTGCCACGAGATCGTCGAGAGCCTTGCATTCGTTCTCCCTGCCGAGGAGCCTGGCCCGTGAAACGCGCCTCGCCATGGCAGCTCCCTTGTCAGGAATGTTCGCTGGGTATGTTATCCGTCCGCTGATCGCCGCGCCCATGGTCGGTGCCTGTCCGGGCAGCGGCGTGTCAGCTGTCGTCGGCGCCTGACGAGTCGCTCCCCGGGTGTCCGTCCTGGAGTGCGGCGAGGGCGGCGGCGAGCTTGCCCCGGCTGGTGATGCCGAGGCGGGGATAGATGCGGTACAGGTGGGCTCCGACGGTGCGGTGTGAGATGAACAGGCGCTGGCCGATCTCCCGGTTGCTCAGTCCCCGCGACGCGAGCACCGCGATCTGCATCTCCTGGGCCGACAGCCGGTCGCTGGTGTTCGCGTGCCGCCGGCCGCTCGACTCGCCGGCGGCACGCAACTGCTCGCGAGCCATCTCGGCCCAGGGCCGCGCGCCGACCCGGTCGAACTCGTCGCGGGCGCTGCGCAACGGATTCCGGGCATCGACGTTGTGCCGTTGCCGTCGCAGTCGGCGGCCGTGGTGCAGATGCAGCCGGGCCCGCGCCAGGGCCCAGCTGGCGGGCAACGCGGTCAGGGCCGCGGTGTAGAGCTCTTCCGCCGTGTCGTCCGGGGCCAGCACCGCCTCGGTGTAGACGTGGGCCACCACCATCATTTCCGAGGGCAGTCGGGCGGCCAGCTCGGGGAGTCCCTCGAGTAGTTCCCGGGCCCGCTGCACGGTGCCCGCGGCCACTGCGGCGTCCGCCAGGTCGGGTGCGAGCAGCCAGCGGCTGACCGAGTGGTAGTGCGGGTCCGCCGGATCGAACGCGCGCGCGAGTGCGTCGTACGCCTCGGCCGCGCGGCCGTCGAAGAGCGCGAGCTGGCCCTCGACCTGCTGCGCCATGACGGCGGCGAAAGGCATGCCGGGGAACAACCGGTGGGCGCGCAGTTCGCCCAGCATCCGCTCCGCGTCCTCGGTCTCCCCGCGCAGCGCCGCCACCAGGCTCCCTGTCGCCTTCACCCCCAGCCAGACGATCCACTCCCCCGTCTCCTCGGCCAGCGCGAGTCCCTCGCCGGACTCCTCGCGGGCCTGATCGAGCTGACCGAGGTACACCCGCGGCCAACCGCCCGCAAGAGACCGCGCGAGCAGCCCGAGTCTGCCCTGCGACCGCCACGCCGAGGCAGCCAGTGACAGATAGCGGGCGGCGAGGGTGGCGTCGCCCAGGACCATCGCGCCGCTGCCGAGGAAATGCATGATCCGGCCGTCCAGGCGGTCCGGCCGGAGGCTGCCGAGCCGTGCGATCACCTCGGCGCCGTACCGAAAGGGTTCGGTGTACGCCCGTACCGTCAGCACGACGGGAGCGTCCGGATCGGGGTTCCATCGGTCCAGCTCGGCCGCGGCCAGCGTGCGCACCCGCGCGTCGCCGTCCTGGAAGAAGCAGCGGGCGGCCGCCCGCCACAGCAGGTTCTCGGCGACCTGCACGCCGCCCGCGTCGAACGCGCCGGCCGCTGTGGTCACCATGTCCTCGATCCGGCGGTGCGGCTCGTCGGGTTCGAACGCCGCCTTGTCGGAGACGACCATGAGGCGGGACCGCTCCAGGGGGCCGAGTTCGCTCATGTCGGCCCGGTCCAGCAACAGCTGGGTGTGCACCCGGTCGTTGATCTCGCTGGCCGACTCGACCGCCCGGACCAGGATTTCGGTCCTGCGGCGCGGGTCCTGGACGAGCTCGGCCGCCTGGCGCAGGGCCGGGACGGCGGAGGCCACCTTGCCCCGGGCCAGCGCGGTGTCGGCGAAACGTTCCAGCTGGGTGGCGAGTTCCTCGTCCGGGCCGAGTGTCGCGGCCGCCAGGTGGAGGAGCCGGCGCTCGGGGGTGTCGGCCATGGCCGCGGCGATGGCCCGGTGGGTGGCCAGCCGGTCGGCGACCGTGGCGCGGGTGTAGATCGCCGAGCGCATCAGCGGATGCCGGAACTGGAGGACACGGCCGACCAGACCGACGAGGCCCGCGTCGACCGCCTCCTGCACCGCGTCCACGGAAACCGCCGTGCCCGCCAGACGGCTCGACACCTCCAGCAGCCGGTTCAGTGGTGCGTTGGGTTCGGCGGCCAGGGCCAGGAGGAGCTTTCGGCACTCCGGGCTCGCCGAGTCCGTACGCGCGGCGAACGCGTCCTCCAGCCGCTGGGTCAGCGGCAGATCGTCCAGCTGCGGTGCGCTGTCCTGCACCGTCTTGGGCAGCTCGACCAGGGCCAGCGGGTTGCCCGCGGCGCGCTCCAGGATGAGGGCCCGCAGCGGCGCGGACAGGTCCGGTGCGCCCGCGTCGAGCAGTTCGGCGGAGGCAGACTGGCCGAGCGGTTGCAGATGCAGGTCCGGCTGCCCGCTGGGGGCGTAGGAGTCGGGAGCCCGGGACGCCGCCACGATCAGTACGGGAAGGTCGCGGGTGCGCCGGGCGACGAATCTGAGGACGTCCCGGCTCGACGCATCGATCCACTGCAGATCGTCGACGAGCAGCAGGAGCGGTTGCCGGTCGGCCTCGTCGGCGAGCAGCTCGAGCACAGCGAGCGCGACCCGGAAGATATGTGGCTCGGTCTCAGTGGCGCTGAAGGCGTCGACAAGCGCGGTGCGGTGCGGGGACGGCAGCTTCCCGATGCCGTCGGCGGCCGGTTGCAGCAGCAGCTGCAGGGCCGCGAACGGCAGCCACAGCTCGGTCTCCACGCCGGCTGCGCTCAACACCTTGAAACCGTCCTCGGTGCCCTCGGCGCCTACCGTGCGCAGCAGAGCCGACTTGCCGAGGCCGGCGGTGCCGTGGATCAACAGGGCACCGCCGCGGCCGTCCGCCGCGTCCGCCAGAAGCCCGCGCAGTTTTCGCAGCTCCGCGTCCCGGCCGATCATCGCGTGGGGGCTCTGTTCGGCCTGAGGAGGGCCCCGGCTGCTGTGCTGAGCATGTGCGGCTTCCTCCGTGCAGGGAGTCACGTCGCACCACATCCTAGCCGTGGGCCCCTTTACACCCTCGGTGCGATCGCACCATCGGTAGGACGACTCCGGTTTCGTCTGCGCCGCGGAGCCGAGGCCCGGATCCCAAGGCGGTCACCCGACGGAACCTGAACTCATGGCCGACGGCGGCCCGATGCGGATGAGCGTCTCCCGTGTCTCCTCGGTCAGACCTCCCCAGATCCCATACCGCTCCCGGTTGTCGAGCGCGTACCGGCGACACGGAATCCGCACGGGGCACCGATCGCAGATCATCAGCGCCCGTCGGACGGTCGCCAGGTCGTCCGGAGCGGGAAAGAAGGTCTTCATGTCGGCACCTCGGCACGCTGGGGCCGGCCACTCTCCCCCCGCCGGGCGGACGGGCAGGACACGGTTGTCCATCACGGGGGTACGAGGCGCTGTCATCCCATCTCCTCCAGCTTCTTGCCGTTGGTCTCGCGCACTCTGACGGCGACGAAGACGAAGGAGAGCACGGCGAAGCCCGCGTAGACGGCGTAGGTGGACGACAGGTTCCAGTCCGACATGCGGGGGAAGCTCTCGGTGACGGCCCAGTTGGCGATCCAGTTCGCGGCGGTCGCCACCGACATCGCGGCGGCGCGGATCCGCAGCGGGAACATCTCGCCGACCATCACCCAGAGCACCACACCCCAGGAGACCGCGAAGAAGAACACGAAGGCGTGGGCGGCGACCAGCGCCACGGCACCCTGGGCGTCCGGGATGGACAGTCTGCCGCCGCTGCCCGTCTTGTACGAGAAGGCCCAGGACGCGAAGGCCAGCGACACGGCCATGCCGGCCGATCCGGTCAGCGCGAGCGGTTTCCGGCCGACCCGGTCGATCAGCAGCATCGCCACGACGGTTCCGACGATGTTGACGATCGATGTGGACAGGCTGATCAGAAGGGAGTTGGCCTGGTCGATACCCACCGACTGCCACAGCAGCGACGAGTAGTAGAAGATGACGTTGATGCCGACGAGTTGCTGGAAGACGGCCAGCCCGATGCCGACCCACACGATCGGCAACAGTCCGAAGCGGCCGTCGAGCAGATCTCGTACCCGCGGCTTGTGATCGGTCTTGAGAGCGTGCTGGATCTCGGCGATCCGCTCCTCCGAGCCCGCGTACGTGCCCTGCAGCTCGCGCACCACGGCGAGGGCCTGGACCTCACGGCCCCTCGCGACGAGGAAGTGCGGCGACTCCGGGATGCGCAAGGTCAGGAACAGGTAGGCGAGCGCCGGTACGACCGCGGCCATGAGCATCCACTGCCAGGCATGCAGGGCACCCAGCGGGTTCTCGCTCTTGCCGTCGGCCCCTTGGGCGATGCCCCAGTTGACAAGCTGGGAGGCGGTGATGCCGAGCACGATGGCCGCCTGCTGGAACGAGGCCAGCCGCCCGCGGTGGTCGGGCGGCGCGACCTCGGCGATGTAGGTGGGCCCGATCAGCGAGGCGAGGCCGATCGCCATACCTCCGACGATGCGCCAGGCGCCCAGGTCCCAGACGGAGAAGGGCATGGACGAGCCGAGTGCGCTGATCGCGAAGAGGACCGCAGCGAGGTGCATCACGCGCCGACGGCCGATGCGGTCGGCGAGACGTCCGGCGACGGCCGCTCCGAAGGCGGAACCGAGCAGAGCGGAGGCGACGATGGTGCCCGTCTGGCTGGAGGTGACATCGAACCGGTGCTGGATTCCGGTGACGGCGCCGTTGATGACGGCACTGTCGTAGCCGAACAGGAAGCCGCCGGTCGACGCGGCCGCCGAGATGTAGGTGACGCGCCGTAGGTTGGTCGGGCGGAGCGCGGCCCTCGAGTGGGCCCGCCCCGCGGAAGAGGCGTTCGCGGTCATGGACAAGGACTCCTTCACAGGACCCGGTACGCACCGGCACAGGCGGGAGCTCCCGGCCAGGCGGGCGTACCCGTCGTAGCGGACGTGGATCGGATGGACGACTGCGCTGATGACCGGGCACCGGTCGGCGAGCATGTCGCCGCTCAGACGGCGGCCGCCGGGGCCGAGAGCAGTTCGTGCAGGCGGGCGAGGTTCGCCGCGCCGACAAGACCGGCGTCCGATCCCACGGTGGCGGTGCGGACCTCGGCGTAGACGCGGTGCTCGCCGCCGCCGAGGGCCCGACGGTAGGACATCTCGGCCGGACGTCTGATCAGCTCACCGGTGTCGCCGAGGCCACCGCCGATGACGAGGACGGACGGGTCGAGGATGGAGGCGAGGTCGGCGAGGGCCTGGCCCAGCCAGCGACCCGACCGCGCGAACACCTCGAGGGCGAAGGGGTCGCCGCTGAGGGCGGCCTCGGTCACATGGTGCCCGTCCAGGCCATCGGGGGTGCCGTCGCCCAGCGCGAGCACCACGGCGGCCCGTGCCGGATCGCCCATCGCCATCTCGCGGGCGCGGCGGGTGTGGGCCGCTCCGCTGGCGTACTGCTCCATACAGCCGTGCTGGCCGCAGGGGCAGGGGAGCCCGTCGGGGACCGTCCGGTAGTGGCCGATCTCGCCCGCCATGCCGAAGCGGCCGCGGAAGAGCCGGCCCCTGCTGATGATGCCACCGCCCAGGCCGGTGCCCGCCATGACCATCACCATGTCGTCGTGCCCGGCACCGGCTCCGTGGATGAACTCGCCCCAAGCGGCGGCGTTCGCGTCGTTCTCGACGACGACCGGAAGCCCGGTGGCCTCTTGGACGATCTCCCGGATCTCCTTGTCGTGCCAGCCCAGGTTGGGTGCGAAGCGCACCGTCGAGCGGTCCGCGTCCACGTATCCGGCTGCTCCGACGCCGACCGCCCGGACGTCGTCCCAGCCCGTGCGGACCCGCTGGACCGCCTCGGCGATCGCCCCGGCGATCCGGTCCGGGTCGTGCGGGGTGGGGACGCGCACCCGGGAGACGACCTCCCCGCCGGGGTCGACCGTCCCGGCGGCGATCTTCGTGCCGCCGAGATCGACACCGACGGTCAGACCGCCGTTCTGCTCGTTCATGCGGCACCGCCCCCGCCGTCGAACCGACGGTGCGCGTGCCGACGTCCGTGTCCGCCTGATCGCTGCGGACGGACGGGACCGTGAGACATGGTGTGGCTCCTGACGTTGTGATTACGTGTGAAGGAGGGGGGAAGTCGGCTCGTCACCAGCCGGAACAACGGGCATGGCGGCTTCGGCGCCCCCGGAGGCGGCCGTTCATCGCCGGTCCGCCTACCGGCTCAGCTTCCGTAATCCGGTGGCGAGTTGCATGAGTCATTCGACTGTGTCCGGCGTTGTCGCTCGCGGTGTCACACATTCGGGCCGTGCCTTGTCTTCTAAGCGAACCACGTTGGATCGACCGGAGGTGTGACACGGTGTTGGACAAGGAATCAATGAGCGGAGCCGACGGCCACGTGAGCCAGGACGGGACCGGGCCCAGGATGCTGGCGGACGTCAAGCCGCCCTTCGTGCCGGAGGGTGCCTCGGCGATGACCGTGGTGGTCGAGTGGTCCCCGGGACACCCCGGGACGCCACCGCACCGGCACTCGGGGCCGTGTTTCGGGTACGTCACCGAAGGCGCCGTCCGGTGGGAACTCGAGGGCGAGCCCGAGCGGGTCATCAAGGCCGGTGAGACTTTCTGGGAGCCGGGCGGTGACGTGATCCACTACCAGAACGGCAACGCCCTGTCGGATACGCCGGCCAAGTACGTCGTCATCATGCTGTGCGCGCCCGGCCGGCCGATGCTCACGCTGGTGGACGAGGAGGAGCTGTCGAAACGGGCCCACCTGCGAGCCCCGCGGCCCTCCTCCGACTGAACCACGGCCCGGGGACGAGAGTCCGGCACGTCAGATGGCACGTCAGATCTCGAAGGGGGCCGCTGTGGCCGGTCATGGGTCGGCGCCGCCCGGCACGACCGAGGCGCTGGTAGGACGCGACCGGGAATTGGTGCTGCTTCGGTCGTACGTCGACCAGGTGCTCGGGCGTGGTGGGGTGCTGGTGCTGTCCGGGGAGCCGGGCGTCGGCAAGTCCGTGCTTCTGAATGCCGCGGCGACGGCGGCGACGGCGGCCGGTGCACTGGTCCTGCACTCCGACGGGGTCGAGTTCCGGGCGGATCTGAGCTTCGCCGGACTGAACCACGTACTCGAACCCCTGCTGCACGAGCACGAGGGGCTCGACCCGGTGCACCGCGAGGCCCTGACCGTGGCGCTGGGCGCGGGTGACGGTGCCCCGGTGGATCGGCTGGTCCTCTACGGGGCCGTATTGGCGCTGCTCCGCCGGGCGGCGAGCAGCCGTCCCGTTCTGCTGGTCATCGATGACCTGCAATGGGTCGACCGGGCGAGCGCCGCGGCGCTCGCGTTCGTCGCCCGGCGGCTGACCGGGAGCCGAGTGGGCCTTCTCGCTGCCTCGCGACCGGGGTTCGAGAGTTTCTTCGAACGCGCGGGGCTTCCCGAGCTCACCGTGTCTCCCCTGGACGACAGCGCGGCAGCCGCCCTGGTCGGCATCCACTTCCCGCTGCTGGCCGGGCAGGAGCTGCGTCGGGTCCTCGCGCAGGCGCGGGGCAACCCGCTGGCACTGCTGGAACTGCCGGCCGCGCTCGGCGACTCGCGAGGCGGCGCGGGAGTGCTGCCGTCCGAGGTGCTCCCGCTCAGCCGTCGGCTGCGGGACCTGTATGGCTCCCGGGTCGCGGAGATGCCGGCCCCCACCCGTCGGCTGCTGCTCCTGGCCGCGCTGGAGGGCGGCGGCGACCTGTCGGTCCTGCGCGCCGCCGCCCCCAGCGAGGACGTACTGGCCCTTCTCGCTCCCGCGGAGCGGGCGCAGCTGCTGCGGATCGAACACCGAGGCCTGGGGCGGCTGTCCTTCCACCATCCGCTGATCCGCGCGACCGTCGTGTCGGGCGCGACCAGCGGTCAGCGCCTGGACGCCCACCAGGCTCTGGCCAAAGCGCTGACCGGTAAACCCGATCGCCGGGCCTGGCACCTGGCTGAGGCCACACCCGATCCCGACGAGCAGGTTGCCGCGCTCCTGGAGGACACCGCACACCGGGCCCGCCGACGCGGTGACGCCGTCGGCGCCTTCAACGCGCTGGTACGGTCCGCCGACCTCACTCCGGGCCCCGCGGACCGCGGCAGACGGCTCGCCGTAGCCGCTTTCGTGGGCGCGGACGTCGCCGGAGAGCTGCGCACCGCGGCCGAACTGCTCGTGGAGGCCCGGCGTGCCGACCCGGAGCTGCGGGGATCGCTGCGGGCGGCGGCCGCGGCCTCCCAGGTGCTGCTCAACCGCGACGGTGACGTCACCACCGCGCACCGGCTGCTGGTCGGTGCGATCACGACCCGCGACGGCAGGTCCGACGGCGACGACGAGGCGCTCTTCGAGGCGCTGTGCACCCTGCGCAGAGTGTGTCTGTGCGCGGGCAGACCCGAGTTCTGGGACGCGTACCAGGCCGCCATGTCGCAGCTGACCGTGCCGATGCCTCCCCTCCAGGAACTGCTCGGCGACGTCTACTCCGACCCGGCACGCTCCTCCCCGGCAGCCCTCGGCCTGCTCGACGCGGTCATCCACGACCTGCACCGGGAGACCGACCCGAGCCGGATCGAACGGGTCGCGATGGCGGCACTGTTCGTGGACCGGGCGACCGGGTGCCGTGCGGCGCTCTGGCCCGTCGTCGAGGACGGGCGCGAAGGCGGCGCGGTCACGTCGGCGCTCATCGCGCTGGTGGTGCTGTGTCTCGATGACTTCCTGACGGGTCGATGGGACGAGTGCGGCTCTCTCGCGAAGGAGGGGCTGGCGCTGTGCGAGGACCACGGCTATCAGATGCTGGCCCAGCAGTTCCACCGGGTCCAGGGCCTGCTGGCCGCGGCGCGGGGCGACGACGACACGGTGCGGGAGCTGGCACAGACGATCACGGAGTGGGCGGTACCCCGAGGCGCCCGGACCGTCGAGCACTTCGCACGGCACATGACGGCACTGGCCGCCCTGGGACGCGGTGACCACGATGCCGCCTACCTCGATGCCTCGGCGATCAGCCCTTCAGGCAGGCTGGCCTCCCACGCCCCGCTGGCTCTGTGGGTTCCCATGGACCTCGTGCAGGCCGCCGTGCGCAGCGGACGCCGAGCCGAGGCACTCGCCCATGTCGCCGCGATGCGACAGACGGGCCTGCCCGGCATCTCAGGGCGCCTGGCACTGGTCACCGCCGGTGCGGCCGCGATCGCCGCCCCCGAGGACCGGGCCGCCGACGCCTTCGAGGAAGCGCTCGCCGTTCCCGGTGCCGAGCGCTGGCCCTTCGACCTCGCCCGGGTCCGCCTCGTATACGGACAGCACCTTCGTCGCGCACGGGCCGCCGGGGAGGCCCGGACGCACCTCGTCGCCGCCCTCAAGACCTTCCGCCGTCTCGGGGCCGCCCCCTGGGCCGCGCGGGCGGCCGAAGAGCTGCGGGCCACCGGCCGTCACGCCACCTGGGGGGCCCACCAGGACCTGGGGGCCGGCCCGCTCACGGAGCAGGAACACCAGATCGCCGCACTCGCCGCGACCGGGCTGAGCAACAAGCAGATCGGCGAACGTCTGTTCTTCTCCCACCGCACCGTGGGGGCCCATCTGCATCGGATCTTCCGGAAGCTCGGCATCACCTCGCGTGTCACCCTCGGCGAGGCCCTCGCCGCTCTGCCGCCTCAGCCGTCCCGGGCGGAACGGTCTCCCACCTCTTCGCAGACCTGGCTGTCAGGCTTGGCGGGCGTAGGACGCGAGGCGATCGGCGAGCTCGATGACGAGGTCGCGCAGTTCAGCGGGGCCCTCGATGACGAACGGCCGACCGAGTGAGGCGAGTACGGGAGGCAACCAGTCGAGCCGCTCCGCCCTCAGCTCGACGCGCAGCCAGCGCTCGGTCGCCCGGTCCTCGTCTGCCGCGGGCTCGTACTCCTCAAGGCTCGCGACACTGGCGGGAAGGTGGGCGCGGATCTGCTCGACCGTCCCGTGGATCCGCAGGGTCACCTCATGCTGGTACCCGGCCGTGGCGAACCCTGACAACACGCGCTGTGCCGGACCGGGGCCGGCCGGCGCTTCGAACGAGCCGGGCAGGGTCCGCGCGTCTGCGATGCGATCCAGCCGGAAGGTTCGGTCCTCGCCGATCCCGGCGTCCTTGCCCGTGACGTACCACCGGCCCGCATGGGCGACGATCCCGTACGCGTGCAGGGTGCGTTCGCTGCGCCGTCCGTCGCGGTCCGTGTAGCGGATCGAGACCGGTCGGCGGTGGCGCACCGCGTCGGCGACGGTGAGCAGGACCCCGGCGTCCGGGGTGTCGAACTCGCCGGGCTGGTCCGTGAAGGCGAGGGATTCCAGGAGTGTGTCGAACCGGCGGGCGAGGTGCTTGGGCAACACCCGCCGGATCTTGGCCGATGCCGTCTCGTTCGCCGTGTGCTGCGTCGTTGTCAGCCCTGCCCGGCGGCCGGCGACGAGGCCGAGCAACACGGCCAGCGCCTCGTCGTCGCTGAGCATGAGCGGAGGCAAGCGGTACCCGGGGGCGAGCCGGTACCCGCCGTAGCGGCCGCGCACCGATTCCACGGGCACGTCGAGGTCGATCAGGTGGTCCACATACCGCCGCACGGTACGCCCTTCGACGCCGAGCCGGCCGGCCAGTTCGGCCACCGTCCGGGTGCCGCCCGACTGCAGCAGCTCCAGGAGTGTCAGCACGCGGCCAGTGGGTCGAGGCATAAACACAACCTAACGCGAATACAGGACCGATTCTGTCCACTATTCCTCCTAGCCTGCGCAGTGCACGCCTTCAGCACAGCCAAGGAGATCCCCATGGACTTCGTCTCGATCCGCATCATCACCAGCGACGTGGCGCGCCTCGTCGACTTCTACGAGCGAGCCACAGGAGTGCGGGCGACGTGGGCCACCGAGGACTTCGCCGAACTCAAGACCCCGGGCGCCACCCTCGCGATCGCGGGCACCCGCACCGTCCCGCTGTTCGCCCCCGGCTCTGCCCGCCCGGCGGACAACCGCAGCGTGATCACCGAGTTCCTCGTCGACGACGTGGACCGCGTTCACCAGAACCTGACCGGCTTCGTCACCGACTTCGTCAACGAGCCCACCACGATGCCCTGGGGCAACCGGTCGCTGCTGTTCCGCGACCCCGACGGCAACCTCGTCAACTTCTTCACCCCCGTCACCACGGCGGCTGTCGAAAAGTTCGCACGCTGACGCCACGCGCAGCCCAGGAGCGCCACCAGCAGGGGGGCACCGGAACACACCGCGGCCCCTCGCAGGACGTCCGCGCTTGTGTCTGCGGATCGACGCCGGACGTCCGATCGCGCACGTGGCTGAGGGGCCGGGATCTCCCGTCGCTGCCTGGCCAAGTGGTACGCCCGCCGGCCGACGCACGGTGAGAACGGACCGCTCACGGTGACCGGCAGATCCGGAGGTGAGGCATCGGCGGATCGAGGAGCACGGCGGCGGTCGCACTCCTCGGTGTGGGCGAGCCGGGAGTGGGCGTGAAGGCCGCGCTCGGCGGGCGATCGCCCATCAGCCGGACCGCCGGGAGCGGATACCGGATCGTCGTCGGCCGGCCGCCCGAACCACTCGCGGACATCCCGCACCAGCTCACCTTCGACAACGTCGTGCAACGAAGGTCCCGGGACACCACACCTAGAAGGCGTTGCCTCCAGGAAGGGACGCGAGCGCGTCCCTCAGTCCCGCACGTGAGGCGATTCCGAGTTTCGGGAACAACTGGTAGAGGTGCGAACCAACGGTTCGGGGCGAGAGGTGGAGACGTTCGCCGATCTGCTTGTTGGTCAACCCGGAAGCGGCGAGTACGGCGATCTCCTGCTCCTGTGCGGTGAGGGTCACGGAACGGTACTTCGCTCCGGTGCGGGACCGGCGGGTGGCGCGGAGTTCGCCCGTGGCCCGGTCGGCCCACGGCCGGGCCCCCAGGTGCTCGAACACCTGGGCCGCCGCCTCCAGTTGGGCTCGGGCCTCCGTGACGAAGCGCATGCGCCTCAGCCGCTCCCCGTAGGCCAGCCGGATCCGCGCCAGATCGAAGGGCCAGTCCTGCGCTCCCGGGAGGGCCAGTGCCTGCTCGAAGCACCCGACCGCGCCGTCATCGGGTGCCACCAGCGCGGCCGAGCCCGCCACCAGCAGCGCCAGCCGCGGGGAGAGGGCCGCGACACCGGCCTCCCGCATCGCCCGCACGTGCGCCTCGGCCTCAGCGGTGCGCCGCGTGTGCACCGCCGCTTCCACCAGGTCCATGCACACCCACAGCGCGTACGGAGCGTGCGGCGCGAGTCGGCCCGCAGGGCTGATCGCCACGGCGTGGCGGTATGCGCTTTCGTCGTCGCCGGCACCGAGTGCGGCGAGGACCCGCGCATGGTCGGCGAAGGCAGCCGCCGTCAGAACTCCACGAGGCACGGCCCACTGCGTGATGCGGTCGGCCGTACTCCGGCTCTCTTCGAACTGCCCGCGGACGGCGGCGAGCAGGGCTTGGTGGTACTCGAAATACCAGGAGAAGAACGGGTATTGGCGCTCGTCGCAGATCCTCCGGCCCTCGGCAGCCAGCGTTTCGGCCTCCTCCCACCGGCCGGCCGGGAAGTCCTGCAGGCACAGGTGCATGAGCGCGTCGATGTGTGCGCGCACGTGGCCGCCCCGGCGTCCCCGACGGACCGCGTCCCAAGAGACGTCCCGCAGGTCCGTGAGCCGGTCGAGGCAGGCGGCGAGCAGCGGCGGTGCAGCCGGCTTCAGACCGCCGAGGGCCGCGTGGAAGGGTTTCCAGAGGGCGTCCCGACCAGCGGACCAGCACACCAACTGCAGCAGCTGCAGTGTCTCGATGAGGGTGCCCTCCTCGGCGTCGTCTCCGTGGCCGCCGGTCTCGATGGCCTCCACGAGCAGACGGTGGGCCATGTCGATGTCGCCGTCACCGCCGTTGAGCAGGAGGAGAACCCTCGTGGCGACGGTCAGCGGCCCGGTCTGGTCCGGGTCAGAGCACCGGGCGCGGTCGAGGAGTTCCGACGCCGCGCGCAGCTCACCGGTCGCATCGGCAGCGAGGTACGCGGCCCGGGTCAGTCGGCGTCCTCGCTCCGCGGGACGGGGGCTCAGCTCGGCTGCCCTGGTGAACGTGGCGACCGCCGCTGTGGCGTCACCCCGCCGGGCGGCGCGATGCCCGGCCTCCTCCAGCAGGACGGCGACACGCTCGTCGGGAACGAGGGTCGCCCGGCCCAGGTGCCAGGCCCGCCGCTCGGGAGCCTCCGCGCGGATCTCGGCCAGCGTGCGATGGGCCTGGCAGCGCTCGGTCAGGGTGCTGGCCTCGACGACCGCGGCCCTCATCAGCGGATGCCGGAAGACGAACCGTCGGCTCGTGTCGTCGAAGGTGATCAGACGGTCCGATTCCACCGCGGACAACGCCGTAAGGGCCTTCGGGTCGTTCGATCCGGCACGGAGGATTCCTGGATCTCCGGTGTCGTCGAGGGCGAGCAGCAGCAGAAGCCGGCGCGATGCGGCCGGAAGGCGGGCCACGCGCGCAGCGTGGCGGCCCCGAAGACGTGGGGAGAGGGGCAGTACGTCGTGTAGATCGGCCGGCGCGTCGCGTTGCGGGCCGCCCAGCGCGGCGGGCAGCTCCACGAGCGCCAGCGGGTTGCCCTGCGCCTGCGCCAGGACGCGGTCCCGCACCGGTCCGGCCAGCCCCGGAAAGCGCACCCTGAGCAGTTCCACGGCCGCGTCGCGATCCAGCGGTGGCAGCTCGTACTCGGTGAACCCGGCTCGGTCGAAGGAGGTCTCGGCTCCCGTTCTGCAGGCGGCGAGGAATCCGATGCAGCTGCCCGCCGGCCGACGGGCGACGAAGCCCAGCACCGCCGAACTGGCCCGGTCGAAACGTCCGAGGTCGTCCACGACGATGAACACAGGGCGTTCGGCTGCCACTTGACGCAGCAGGAAGAGCACCGCGTCGGAGACGTGAAGAGCGTCGGGCACCTGATCGCCCCCGTAGCCCAGCGCACTGCGCAGAACCCTCCGATGGGTGTCCTCCAAGCGCTCGATCCGGTCGTTCAGCGGCAACAGCAACTGGTGAAGTCCGGCGTAGGCGAGCTCGGACTCGAACCGGACGCCGACGGCCGACAGCACCCGGGCACCCGCCCCGGACCTGACCCTGGCGACCTCCCCGAGCAGGGTGCTCTTGCCCACGCCCGGCTCCCCGGAGAGCAGCAGGGCACGGCCCGCGGCAGAGTCCTGCCCGAGCAGCTCCGTGATCTCCCGGAGTTGCCGCGCACGCCCCACCACCTCGCGGGCCTGACCGGCGTCCGCGGCAGGGGTCTGGAGCAACCGTTCGACGCGATAGCCGAGTGACATGACTACTCCGTACGTCTGCGCCGTCCTCCCCGCCCCGTGGCCGGAAGGCTTGGGCTCACCGTGCACCGGTCGGCGAGGACGAACATCAGTCACGTGACTGCGTGGCGACGTGCGGGTCATTTGACTGATGGTGGGAGCCCACGAGGACCTCGCAGAATCGTGATGTCCCTGAATCACACGAGTGTCGCAGCACGCATCACACCGTGTGCCCTCCGAACCTCCCTTGATCCCACAGATCTACCGAGCGGTGATGCAGATGAGAGAACTCGACAGTTGTACGCCGGTGGTGTGCCGGATGCTTGTCCGTCTGGTCGTCGCCGAAGGGGTGGACCGGCCGGTGATGCTTGACCTGTCCTACGACAGAGCCGATCCGTACGCGGTGTCGCTGACGTTCCACATGCGCACGGACACGACCGTGGACTGGGTGATCGGTCGCGATCTTCTCCTGGACGGGCTGGAGAACCTCACCGGCGCCGGCGACGTCCAGGTCTGGCCCTGCCGGGACCCGGGGGCGGACAGGGTACACATCGCACTGTGCCCGTGTCCGAAGCAGGAGGCGGTCGTGGTGACCACCCCGGCGCGAGCCCTCAGGGCCTTTCTGCGGCGAACCCTCGCGGTGGTGCCCACCGGTACCGAGGAGTGCCACCTGGACATGGACGGAGCCGTCCGCCAACTCCTGAGCGGCCCCGGTGAGTCGCTTCGGTAGGGGCCGTCCGAGCCGGGCGGACCGGCACCGTGCGAGGTCACGTCCCCCGTCCCCTGTGCACAGGCACCCTGCCTGTCTCGAGGGGGGCAGAAGGAGCGCGCAGCCGGAACAGACAGGCCGCGTTCACGCGCAAGAAGGCCGACCACGACCACCTGGTGCAGGCGGCCGCGGGTGAAACGGACACCGGCGAGAACGCCGGGCACGTACCCGACGCCACGGCCTGAGTCACCGTGGCATGTCACACCGGCCCGGCCTGTGCGGTCTACATGGTGACGGACAAGGAGCAGAGGGAGTCATGCGAGAGATTCTGATCGTCGGCGGCGGCTACGCGGGCTTCTACACGGCCTGGGGCCTGCAGAAGAAACTGCGTCCGGGCGAGGCACGGGTCACGGTCGTCGACCCGCGCCCGTACATGACCTATCAGCCCTTCCTGCCCGAGGTCGCGGCCGGTTCGGTGGAGGCACGTCACGCCGTCGTGTCGCTGCGGCGGCACCTGCACGGCACCCGGCTGGTCTCCGGCACCGTGACCGGGATCAGCAACGCGGACCGTACGGTGACCGTCCGCCCGGTGCGCGGCGACACCTACGAGCTGAGCTACGACATCCTCGTGGTCACCGCCGGCGCGGTGACCCGCACCTTCCCCATTCCCGGACTCGCGCAGCAGGCCATCGGCCTCAAGCACGTGGAAGAGGCCGTGGCGATCCGTGACCGGCTGATGACCGCGTTCGACCAGGCCGCCTCGCTGCCGGCCGGCCCCGAGCGGCACAAGCTGCTCACCGTCACGTTCGTGGGAGGCGGGTTCTCCGGCGTCGAAGGCTTCGGTGAACTGCTGTCGCTGGCGACCGCGATGCTCCGGTCCTATCCGGAACTGAGCGTCGACGACCTGTCCTTCCACCTGGTCGAGGCCCGGGGCCGCATCCTGCCCGAGGTGAGCGACAGGCCGGGTGCCTGGGTGGTACGCCACCTGGAACGACGCGGCGCACATGTCCATCTCAACACGCAGCTGCTGTCCGCCGAGGACGGCCACGTCGTCCTCTCCGACGGCGAGGAGTACGAGTCCGAGCTGATCGTCTGGGCGGCCGGCAACGCCGCGAACCCGGTCGTGCACAACCACACGGACCTGCCCCTCGACGAGCGCGGCCTGCTGCTGGCCCGCGCCGACCTGCGTGTGGGCACCGACGCCGAGCCCGTGCCTGACGTGTGGGCCGCCGGCGACGACGCGTCCATCCCCGACCTGGCCTCGCGGGTGCCGGGTGCGCGCACGGTGCCGAACGCCCAGCACGCCGTGCGACAGGGCAGACGTCTCGCCGGGAACCTCGTGGCCGACCTGCGCGGGCGGCGAGTCCGGAACTACCGCCACGACAGCCTGGGCGTGGTGGCGACCCTGGGGCTGGGGCGGGGCATCTTCCAGTACAAGGGCATCGTCATCAAGGGATTCCCGGCGTGGCTGATGCACCGGGGTTATCACGTGCTCGCGGTGCCCAGCTGGGAACGCAAGATCCGCGTTCTGGCGGTCTGGCTCACCGCGGCCCTGACAGGCCGGGATCTCGTGTCTCTCGCCTCCGTCCAGCACCCGCGGGACGCCTTTGTCACCAGTGGGCGGACGCAGAACCCGAGCGCCGGCCGCGCGAAGGAAGGCAGCACACCATGACCGTGTGGAGTTCTCGTTTCCCCAGGGGGCACGCCGTGGCCGCACGCGAGGAGGCCGCCCGCGGCCTGCCCAACATCGAGGGCTTCTTGTACCGGGAGGCTCACAGGGGAGCAACCCACCGCCGCGTGGCGGCATTCACCGCGCGCGTGGAGGGGCTGACCCCGGAGCAGAAGCGGAACATCGAGCAGTGGTACGTCGACGAGCAGAAGCACGTGGCCCGCATGGTGACCGATCACATCGCCGAGCGCGTCGGCGCGATGGAAGCGCAACACCACCTCAGGATCCGGCACTGGCTGCGGGGAACCCTCACCGGGATGGCGCTGATCACGCTGGCGATGATCGCCTGCGTCGTGGTGATCCTCGGATCGTCGCGGTGACCGCCGGTCGCTAGGAACCCCCGGTGCGATACAGGCCCCTGCCGGCGCGCTGGATGCGGGAGGAGGCGACGAGGCGATCGAGTGTGCTGCGGACCGCGTTGATGCTTCCGCTGTCGGCGTCACGGCCGAGCGCCGCCGCGACTTCACGGGCCCGCACCTCCGCGTCACCGACCATGGCGAAGTAGGCCATGACCTGCTCGGTGAGCTTTCCGTACTGCTTGTCCGCGTCCGTGTCGGTGTCCGTCTGTGAGGAGCCGGGCTCGTCCACCGGGGCAGCGGCGCGCGGAGCGACCAGCGCGCTCTCGAGAGCGCCGAGGGCCCGCTGCACGGAGCCGAGATGTGCCACGACCGCCGCCAACTCCCTTTCCAGCGCCTGCTTCTGGAACTGCAGCCGGGCCAGTTCCTCCTGAAGCCCCTCGGCGGTGACCTCGATGCTGTGTGCCGTACGGCTCGCGGAGACCATGAGTTCTTCCCTCCTCAACCCTTGTCGACATCATATGCAGTGCTTCGAGTGTCAGACAGGGCATCTCAGTGTCTCGAACAGTGGGATTTTGCGCGCCCGTGAAAAGCATCGTCCGTTTCTGTCACAAGCGCCCGTCGGTCGCGGTCCATACAGCGGATGAACCGTAGCAACGGAGGCCAATGGATCATGTATGTCGAACCGTCCCTCGCCACACCTGATGACCTCGAGGACGCTGTCGCCGTCTTCGTGCACCACCGCAAGCGGCTCTTCGGGATCGCCTACCGCATACTCGGCAGCACGGTCGAGGCCGAGGACGTGGTCCAGGAGGTATGGCTGCGCTGGCAGAAGACCGACCGCTCGGTGGTGCTGAGTCCCGCGGCTTTCCTGTCGAGCGCCACGACCCGCCTGGCCATCAACGTCGCGCAGTCGGCGCGCGTGCGTCGGGAGACGTACATCGGACCGTGGCTGCCGGAACCCGTCGACACCGGCGCGGACCCCGAGGTCGGTGCTGAGCGCGCGGAGGCCGTGGAGATGGCGCTGCTGCTGGTGCTGGAGAAACTGACTCCCGTCGAGCGCGCCGCCTATGTACTGCGCGAGGCGTTCGACTACGCCTACGCCGAGATCGCCGACATGCTCGAAGTCAGCCTCGTCAATGTGCGGAAGATAGTCAGCCGTGCTCGTCGGCACCTGCTGGACGAGCGGCGGGAGAGCGTGGACGCGGCTGAACACCGGCGCCTCCTCGGCGCCTTCGTCTCAGCGGCCAGAACGGGAGACGTGGCATCACTCGAAGCCCTGCTCGCGCCCGATGTCGTCAGCCTCTCCGACGGCAACGGCATGCGGGGCTGTGCCCGCGTACCTGTGCAGGGCCGTGCCAGGGTGGCCAGGCTCGCGACCTATCGGCAGTTGTGGCGGGAGGCGGTTCCCGAGCTGGTCGATGCCAACGGCGCTACGGGTGTGCTGGTCCACCGGGACGGCCGTACGGTCGCCTTCGTGACCGCGGCCGCCTCGAAGCACGGAATTCACCAGGTGATGTGGGTGTTCGAGCCGAGCAAGATCGCCGCCTTCGTCGCATCACGTTCCCGTTTCGCGATGTCCCCCGGCGCCGTGCCGGACAGTGTGTGACACCTGTGCCATGACCTCCTCCTCGCTGTCACGGGCCCTCGACCGAGCCGGCGACACCGTCGGTAGGAGGCTGATTCCACGACCGTAGTTTGTCGGGGTTGAGCATGACCCAGACCTGGGCGACACGGTCGTCCGAGACGTCGAGGCTGATGACAGCGGCGACCCGGCGGTCGTAGTGGGCGACAAGGCCGGTGCGGCCGTTGACGGAATGGGTGGTCAGGGTGGTGTGCGGGCTTCGGGTCAGGAGCGTCAAGAGGCTGTCGGCGACCGGCCGACAGCCATGGACCGGCCCGGTCAACGCCCGTACCTTGCCGCCACCGTCGAAGAACGCCGTCGCGTCCGAGCACAGCAACGACGTGAGCAGTTCCCCGTCGCCGGAGACGCACGCCCGGCATACGGCGCGGGCGACGGCGTCATGCTGCCGCGGTGTCGTGGAGCGGGTGCGCCGCAGCCGCAGCCATTGCCTGGCCCGTTCGGCGAGTTCGGCGAGCTCCGGCTCGGGGCGGCCCACGATGTCGGCGACCGTGCCCGGGGCCATCCCGAAGGCACGGAACACGAATGCGGCGCGCTCGGCAGTCGACAGCGACTCCAGCGCGTTCAGCACGACCCGCCCGGCCTCCTCCTCCACCTCCGACGGCCGTGCCCCGTGCCCCTCCTCGGGGCCGGCCGCGCCCCGGCCGGGGCGTGCGAGGCGGTCCAGGCAGATCCCGCCCACGGTCTTCGCCAGCCAGGACCGGGGGACGGTGATCTGCCGACGCGCTGCGTCGGACAGCCCGTACCAGCGGTGATAGGCCTCGTCGACGACGCTTTCCGCCGCGCCCGGGTCGCCCAGCATCCAGTGAGCGACATCGAGCAGGAACCGACGCTCCTCCCACAGCTCGTCGATCGGCACCGCATCGCTCGGGTCCATCAGCCATCCTCGCTCTCGCTCGCGCTGCCCCGCACGCGGCAGGGGCGTCGGCTCACCCCGTAAGACCGGGAACTCCCGGACGGTGTGACACGGGCTCGTCGCGGCCGTGTGTCACACATGCGCGGGCTGCCCGGTCCTACAGAACAGCGACGCACTTCTTTTCCCTTGACTACTGAACGAGGTGACCATGCCATGCATTGGCGTGAACGGGCAGCTTGCCTGCGCGTAGATCCCGAGCTTTTCTTCCCCATATCCACCATCGGTCCCACGCTTCGGCAGGTCGACGAGGCGAAGGCTGTCTGCGGCCGTTGTCCCGTCGCGGAGCAGTGCCTCGACTGGGCCGTGCGGGCGGGACGCGTGGACGGCATCTGGGGCGGAACGACGGAAAGCGAACGCCGAGCGATGCGTGGAGTCGACACCCGGCGCGCACAAGCCTGTCCCAGCGGTATGTGATGGGTGGCAATGCCATGAGCAAGGGTGAAAGGGTCGCCGACTGGGCCGACGGGCGCTTGGGCGTCCGCCGGCTGGTCAGGGAAAGAGCACGACGGGCCTTTCCGGACCACTGGTCCTTCATGCTGGGGGAAATCTGCCTCTACAGCTTCGTCGTTCTCGTCGTCACGGGCGTGTATCTGACCTTCTACTTCCATCCGTCGATGAAGGAAGTGCAGTACAACGGAAGTTACGCACCGCTGCGCGGCCAGACGGTGTCGGAGGCTTTCGACTCCACCATGCACATATCCTTCGACGTCCGCGGCGGTCTGCTGATACGGCAGGCCCATCACTGGGCGGCGTTGGTCTTCGTCGCCGCCCTGCTCACCCACATGATGCGGGTGTTCTTCACGGGCGCCTTCCGCAAGCCGCGCGAAATCAACTGGCTGATCGGATTCCTGCTGTTGGTCCTCGCCATGTTCGCCGGACTGACGGGATACGACCTCCCGGACGACCTGCTGTCCGGTACCGGCCTCGCCGTGGTGAACGGAACAATCCTGTCCATTCCCATCATCGGAACGTACCTGTCGATGTTCCTCTTCGGAGGCGAGTTCCCCGGCACCGAGCTGGTAGCCCGCTTCAACACCATCCATGTGCTGGTCCTCCCCGCCCTCATGGTGGGACTGCTGACCGCCCATCTGGCCCTGATGCTCTACCACGGGCACACTCAGTACCCGGGCCGTGGACGCACCAACAACAATGTCGTGGGAGTGCCGGCCAAGGTACGCGTCGTCAAGTCCTCCGGGTACTTCCTGCTGGTGAGCGGTGTCATCTTCGGCATGGCTGCGGTCGCACAGATCAACCCCGTCTGGCAGTACGGGCCTTACCGTGCCGACCAGGTTTCGGCCGGGTCACAGCCCGACTGGTACATGGGCGTGGCGGACGGGCTGCTTCGGGTGATGCCGGGCTGGGAAGTCGACTTCTGGGGTCATACCCTGGCGCTCGACAACCTGATTCCGTTGACCGTGGGGGTCGGCCTCTTCCTCGCCCTGGGCGCGTATCCGTTCATCGAGTCCTGGGCGACCGGTGACACACGCGAGCAGAACCTTCTGGACCGACCGCGTAACCGTCCCGTACGAACGGCACTTGGCGTCGCATGGCTCAGTTTCTACCTGGTGTCCTTGATCGGCGCCGCGAACGACATCATCGCCGTGCGTTTCCACGTCTCGGTCGAGTCGGTGACCTGGTCGGTCCGCATCGGACTCTTCGTCGTTCCTGTCGTGACGTATGCGCTGACCAAACGACTGGCGCTCGGCCTGCAGCGCAGCGACCGCGACAAGGTCCTGCACGGACGCGAGACCGGCATCATCACACGCATGCCCAACGGGGAATTCGTCGAGGTGCACGAGCCGCTCAGCCAGGAACAACTCCACGTCCTCACCCAGCACGAGCAGTACAAGCCGATCGGTCCGGGCGTCGGGGACGGAACAGATCACCTCAAGATCGCATTCCGTCTTGCCCGGCGGCTGCGTTCCTGGTGCAGTCAGAGCCTTTACGGAGAACGTGCGCAGATCGCCAAGCCGACCGCGCAGGAATACCAGGTGCTGCACAAGGAGCGCACGGAGGACCATGCCTAGGCCGACGCCGCCTCGCCGGCGAGACGTATGGTGCGGATCTCCTTGCGCGAGGTGATGCCCAGCTTCGAGAACACCTTCCGCAGGTGCCATTCCACCGTGTGGGGACTGATGAACAACTGGGCGCCGATCTCGGGATTCGTGAGACCGTCACGGACCAGGCGGGCGATCTGCTCCTCCTGGGGGGTGAGGGCCGCCTGCGTCGCGGCGGAATGTCTGCGGACCCTCGCTCCCGTCGCCTGGAGTTCGCGGCGCGCTCGTTCGGCGAACGCCCCAGCTCCGATGGTGCTGAGCATGTCGTGGGCGATGCCCAGGTGAGCACGGGCGTCGGCTCGGCGGTTCTCGCGGCGCAGCCATTCCCCGAACAGCAGGTGGGTCCTGGCGAGGTTCATCCGCACCCCCGCGCTGCCGAGCCGTTCGATCGCCTCACGGTACAGGGCATCGGCAAGCTGCCCTTCGCTCACCAGGGCGCGGACGCCGGACGCGGTGCCGAGAGCCCACTCGGTACCGGCCGCCTGCGCCATGTCGCTGATTCGGCGGACCGCCGCGGCCGCGTCCGCGGGTCTGCCCAGCCGTACGCAAGCCTCGACCAGCTCGACCGTGGACTGGAGGGAGAGACCGAGTTCCTGCGGATTCTCACAGCCCCGCAGGGCGGCCGCGTACGCCTCCGCGTACCTGCCGAGGCCGTTGTAGAGGACCGCCGCGGCCCACTGCGTGGCGGTCTCCACCTTTCCTTCCCCGCGCAGCAGGAGATCCTGGGTGACCGCATCGATCGCCTGTTGGGTCGTGGCCTCCCTGCCCTTCCAGGGCTCGACGACCAGCGCGCTGTAGTGCGCGAAGAAGCTGCTGCCGGTCGCCTCACCGATCGCCGTCGCCTCCGCGACCAGGGAGCCGGCACCGGCGAGATCGCCGGCGAAGACCCGGTTCGACAGACGGAGCAGAAGTGCCGACGGCAGCACCGACAGGGCTCCCGTCTCGCGGGCGAGGTCGACCAGCCGTGCCGACAGGACGGACCAGCTCTCGAAGTCCCATGTGCTGTGGGCCAGGCGGCATGCGAGCGGGAGCCAGCCCAGCCCTTCCTTGGGGGGGATCCCGCCGGCGCGGAACGCGGCCAGCGCCTGGAGCAGCATCGGCGCGCCCGCGGCGTAACCCTCTGTGGTCAGCCGCGCCTGGCCGTCCAGAAGAAGATCGTCGCGTGTCGGTTCGGCGGGCGTGGGCGTCGTGAGAATGGCCTGGGCGACGTCGAGAATCCCCTTGCCCTGCGGCAGCCGGCCGGCGGTGAGGGCCGCGTAGATCGCGTCCCGGTACGTCTCACGGGCGAGCCCGGCGTCGAGCGGCTCCAGTCGCCGGGCCGCTTCGAGCAGCAGCGGCAGGCCGGCGCCGGCGCTGTTGGACGCGGTCATGATCCGTCCGCGCAGCAGAATCGCCCGTGCGGCTCCGAGGTCGTCGAGGGGACCCAGCTCGGCCGCCCCCGCCAGTTCCCGCGCGGCGTCGAAAGCGCCGGCCTGGTACTTGGCCTGTGCCGCCGCCAGCGCCCTGGCTCCACGACGCGTGGGGTCGGGCGTCAGCTGGGCAGCCCGGTCGAGGAAGGCCGCCGCCGCGGCCACTCCGCCACGCGCCTGCGCCCGGGCCGCCGACCGCTCCAGCTCGGCGGCCACGGCCTCGTCGGGTCCCGCCGTCGCACGCGCCAGATGCCACGCCCGACGGTCCGGATCCTGCTGGGAGTCGGTCACGTCCGCCAGGGCTCTGTGCACCTCGCGCAGGTCGACCGGGCCTGCCGCGCGGTAGGCCGCCGAACGCACCAGCGGGTGACGGAAGCGCGCCCAGGCGCCGAGGGTGATCAATCCCGACGCCTCGGCGTCCGCCGCGGCCGCGTCCACGGCGATTCCCAGCCGCTCGGCCGCACGCCTGAGCAGTGTCACGTCGCCGACCGGTTCGGCAGCGGCGAGGAACAGCAGGCGTTGCGTCTCGGCCGGCAGCGCCTGGACGCGGCGGAGGAAGTCCTGCTCCAGCCGGTTCGACACAGGCCCCGCGCCGGCGCGCGCGAAGTCGTCGGTCAGGTCCAGCACCGTGAGTGTGTGGGGCAGTTCGAGCAGGGCGAGTGGGTTGCCGTGGGTCTCCGCGACGATGCGATCACGCACCCTGTGATCGAGCGGGCCGGTGACGACCGAGGCGAGAAGCTTTCGGGAGTCCTCCTCGAACAGCCCGGTCACGGGCAGCTCGGGGAGGCCGGTGAACATCTCACCGGTGGTCGGCTCGCGCACGGCGACGGCGAGCACCACCGATTCCGCGAGCAGCCTGCGGGCGACGAATTCCAGGGTCTGAGCCGAGACGCGGTCCAGCCACTGCGCGTCGTCGATGACGCAGATGAGCGGCTCGCTCCCGGCGGCGTCGGAGAGGAGGCTCAGCGTGGCCAGGCCCACCAGGAACCGGTCGGGCGCGGCTCCGCCGTGCAGCCCGAACGCCGTGCGCAGTGCGTCGCGCTGAGGCTCCGGAAGGTTGTCGAGTCCCGACAGCAGCGGTGCGCAGAGCTGGTGCAGGCCGGCGTAGGAGAGCTCCATCTCGGACTGGACGCCGGCAGCGCCGACGGTGCGGCATCCGGTGGCGCGACCCAGCAGGTACTTCAGCAGCTCGGTTTTCCCGATCCCCGCCTCACCCCGAAGGACCAGGACTCCGCTGCGCCCGTCCCTGGCACTCGCCAGCAGATCGTCGAGGGTCTGACGCTCGCTGTGCCTGCCGAGGAGTCCGGCTCCGGAACCGCGGCTCGTCATGGCAGCCTCCCACGTCAGGTCCTCAAGGCGGCGCGTCGGCCGGTGCGTAGCCGGATCACAGCGGCCGTGGTGCGACCGAGGCGAGCCTGATCCATCGTAAACGGCTGCGAAAGCGGAGAACCTCCGACTTCGAGTGAACGTGGTGGGTCGGGTGACGACCGGAACGACGGTCCGGACCGGCGGGCCACGGACCTCCCACGGCACGACCACGCACTCCCCTACGGCCTTCCAAGGGCGCGCCGGGCTGCCCTCCGGCGCGACATTGGTGCCGGCTGCTCTTCGAGCTGCCGACCCACGGAGCACAGGAGCCGGACATGGACACACATCTGACCGAGACCGGACAGAGCCGGGGGGCGACGGGCACTTCCGTCATCGCGCTGGAAGACGCGACCTGGGTGTTCGTGCAGGCCAGGCCGGGGCTGCTCACTCTCGCCAGGCACATTGTCGGAAACGCGCACGAAGCCGAGGACGTCATCCAGGAGACGTGGCTGCGGTGGCAGGACGCCGACCGCACGGCCGTCTCCAATCCGCCGGCACTGCTCAGGACGACCACCGTCCGCCTGGCCATCAACGTCGTCCAGTCCGCCTGGAAGCGCCGGGAGTCCTGTGACAGCCCCTCGCTCCCGGAGCGGGTGGACCACCACGCGGGCCCCGAAGAGGTGGCCGAGCGACAGGACGCCGTCGAGCGAGCGGTTCTCCTGCTGATGGAAACCCTGACTCCGAGGCAACGCGCCGCGTACGTCCTGCGGGAAGGCTTCGGCTGTCCGTACGACCGGATCGCGGAGATCCTGCAGCTCAGCGTCGTCAACACGAGGCAGCAGGTGGCACGCGCCCAGCGGCGGCTCCATGGGGACCACCCCAGGCAGCAGGTCGACTCCGTCGCGCACCGGCGTCTTGTTCAGGCGTTCTTCTCGGCGGCCCAGACCGGCGACCTCGGGCACCTGGAAAAGGTGCTGTCGACGGATGCGGGCGGTCGGCGGTGACCGCTGCGGCAGGTGTCAGCGGGTCTGGCCCGGGCGGGCGCTACCTCGTCGACGGCGACGTGCCCGGGCTCAGCCCGTCGCCACGGCTCCGGGTTCGACGGCGCCGACACGTAGCCCCGCGTCGGCGCGTCCTGCCACGGCCTTGTTCCGCGGCTTTCAGGACCGGCATCTCACCCGAGCGAGCCGGGCGCGGCGCCCGCCTACGGCAGGGCGGCGGCCGTGGCCCGGCCGAGGTGATCAGCGGTGGGACGCATGCCGGTTCAGTGCGGTGGAAATGACGTTCATGCGCTCGCCGAGGTCCGCGAGTTCCTGGCGCAGTTCCGTGACCCGGGTACGAAGCGCGGCGGCTTCGGCGGTCAGCGATTCGAATGTCGCTGTGAGGTCGACGCGGTCCTCATCGATCAGGGACATCGTGTCTCCATGAATGTGCGTTTGAGCAGCGCGAGCCATTTTCCTGGCGGAATGAACGCGGTGGCCCTCTCCTTTCGGTGAGGGCCACCTAGAGAATTTACTTCTGCCGTGCAAGCCAGTCGGCGAACCGGGTCTCCGCGATGTGCGCGTCCGGGCCGGGCAGGAGCGTGTTGTCCTGCAGCGGGGCGCCCCAGTACGTCGCCTGCGGATCCGTGACGATCTTGCGGGGGTCGTCCTGGGCGGTCAGTCCCATGCGGATGAACTCCTCCAGCGAGAACGCCTCGGGACCGGCGACCTCCACCACGCCGCCCACCGGTGCGCCGACCGCGGTGCGGGCGACGGCCGCGGCCACGTCGTCGGAGACGATGGGCTGGATCTTGGCGTCGGGCAGGTGCACGGTGTCACCCTGGGTGACCCCGTCGGCGAGCCCCTTGGCGAACTCGAAGAACTGGGTGGCGTGGACGATGGAGTAGGGGTTGCCGGACGTCTTGATCAGGTCTTCCTGGACCTGCTTGGCGCGGAAGTACCCGCTCCCCTGGAGGCGGTCGGTACCGACCACGGACAGCGCCACGTGATGCGCCACGCCGGCCTGGGTCTCCGCCTTGAGCAGATTGGTCGTCGACGTGCGGAAGAACTCCATGACGGCCTCGTCCTCGAACGAGGGCGAGTTCGACACGTCGACCACCACCGACGCACCCTGCAGGACCTCGGCGAGGCCCTCACCCGTCAGCGTGTTGACGCCGGTGTTGGGCGACGCCGCGACCGCCTCGTGCCCGTGCGCGCCGAGCCCGGCGACCACCTTCGAGCCGATGAGCCCGGTTCCACCGATCACTACGACCTTCATAACGGAATTCCTTTCGAGTTTCACTGATGCCTGTATCAGTAGAGACCGGGCACCGGATCTGTTTGTGACACCTTCTATTCGACGAGCTTGCCCGTGGTCGAGACTTCCTCCATCAGGGAGGAAATCTCCTCGGGGAGGGCCGGAATGCTCTCGCGGGTGATGCCCGTCGTCGGGGACCACACGAGATTCACCTGCAGAGCGGAATCCAGGCCGGGGTAGTCGCTGCGGTTGTGACAGCCACGCGTCTCCCGGCGCTCCAGCGCCGATTCGAGGGTGGCCCGGGCCGCCAGCGCGGCGGACTTGAGATCGAAGGCGTGTGCGAGGTCCTGATAGCCCGCGATGTCCGGGTGGATGCCGACGGCCTCCATGCGCTTCTCGATCACCGCGAGTTCCGCCAGTCCCGCGCACAGGCCGTCCTCGTCACGTACGACGCCCGCGTGCTCGGTCATGGTGTCGCGGATGGCGCGTTGCAGGGCGCGGACGTTCTCCGGCCCGTCGGCGGCGAGGAGTCCGTCGATCTCCGCGCGGGCCTGCGCGATGGCCGACGCCGACCGCGGCTGCGCCGTGAGGGACTGCGAATACGCCGCGGCAGCCTGGCCGGTGAGGCGGCCGAACACCAGCAGTTCGATGAGGCTGTTGCCGCCGAGGCGGTTGGCGCCGTGCAGCCCGCTGGACGCCTCGCCGATGGCGTACAGGCCACGGACGTCGGTGCTGTGGTCCTCCGGGCGCACCCACACCCCGCCCATCGAGTAGTGCGCGGTGGGCGCGATCTCGATCGGATCGCGGGTGATGTCGAGCATCTGCAGGTCCAGCAGGGTCTGGTAGACGCGGGGCAGCCGCGTCATGATCGTCTGCCGGGGCAGGTGCGAGACGTCGAGCCACACACCTCCCTTGGGCGTGCCCCGGCCTTCCTTGATCTCCGTGTACGCGGCCAGGGCCACACGGTCGCGGGTGGACAGCTCCATGCGCTCGGGGTCGTAGCGGGACATGAAGCGTTCCCCGAGCGCGTTGCGCAGGATGCCGCCCTCGCCGCGTGCGGCCTCGCTGACCAGGGTGCCGGCGGCGTTCTCCGGTTCGATGATCCCGGAGGGGTGGAACTGCACCAGCTCGGCGTCGCGCAGCCTGGCCCCGGCCTCCACGGCCAGGCGGAAGGAGTCCCCCGTGTTCTCGTCGCGCCGCGAGGAGGTGCGCCGCCAGATGCGGGTATGGCCGCCCGCCGCGAGGATCACCGCGTCGGCGTGGATCAGGTAGCGCCTGCCGCTGGTGAGGTCGAAGCCGTACGCCCCGAACACGGCACCGTCGTGCACCAGCAGCCGGGTGATGTACACCCCTTCCAGCACCGGGATGTCGAGCTGCTCCGCGCGCCTGATCAGCGTGCGCTGGATCTCCAGGCCGGTGTAGTCGCCGGCGAAGGCCGTGCGCCGGAACTTGTGCGCGCCGAAGAAGCGCTGCGAGATCCGGCCGTCCTCCTCGCGGGCGAAGGCCATGCCGTAGCGCTCCAGGTCGTCGATGCCCCGGGCGGCGCCCTGGGTGACGATCTCCACGGTGCGGGGATCGGCGAGGAGGTAGCTCTCCTTGAGGGTGTCGGCCGCGTGTTGCTGCCAGCTGTCCTCGGGGTCCATGGTGGCCAGCGCCGCGTTGATGCCGCCGGCCGCCAGTGACGTATGGGCGTCCTCCTTTGGTCGCTTGCCGACGGCGAGGACGTCGATGCCGGCCTCGGCCAGTTCGATCGCCGCGCGCAGGCCGGCACCTCCGGTGCCGATCACCAGCACCATGGTGGCAAGACGTTGTTCGGTGACAGCCACGGTCCACTCCGTTCGCTGGGGTCTTCATCCAGTACGACCGGGCAGTCCCGCGATCTGTGACACCACGGCCGTGGCTTCAGGAGGCCAGCGTGATGGTGGTCGGTGTGCCGTGCCAGGCCATCCGCGCGTAGGGGCACAGTGCGTCGGCCCTGTGCAGGAGCGGGGTGGCGACCTCGGGGGTGACGCCCGGCCAGCTGACGACCAGGTCGATGTGCAGGACGTATCCGCCGTCCTGGGGACTGCGGCCGAACGCCACGGTCGCCTCGACGGATATCGCGGCGGGGTCGAGCGCGGCCTGTCGGGCGACGAGGCTCAGCGCGCCGTGGAAGCAGGCCGCGAACCCGGCGGCGAACAACTGCTCGGGATTGGTTCCCCGGCCGTCGCCGCCCAGTTCGGCGGGCAGGCGCAGGTCGAGGTCGAGGATTCCGTCGTCCGAGCGTGCCCTCCCCGAGGCTCTCCCGTGGGACGCCGTCCCGCCGCTCACGGTCACCGTCGTGGTGTAGAGGGGAGCGAAGGCATTCCCGTCGAAGTCGTTCTCGGTGGACAGGTCGGGCGGCTGGATCGGCTCGGTCACCGCGTCACTCCCGTGGTGCTGCGGCGTGCCGGACCAACTGGGATGCAAGTCATCGTGAGCGCACCTTCGCGTCGTGGCGTCCCCGGATACCGGACGACCGGATGACTGGAAGACCGACGAGTACCCGCTCGTGTGACGCGCACGGCCTCCTTCAGGCGGAGAACGTGGTGTCGCCGTCCCGAGAGGCCACGTAACGTGCCATTTTCTCCGGATTCATGACCCACAGGGCCCGCTCGATGCCGCGTTCCGAGATGTCGAGGGTCAGCAGCACCACGGGCGTCCCGCCGGCCGAGACGAGGGCGGCCGGCCCGCCGTTGGCCTCGACCCAGTCGATCTCCTTGTCCGGCCAGAAGCGCGGGCCGAAGGCGGCGAGGTACCTGGAGACGTGCACCAGGCCGACGACGGGAATCCGGGACGCCCCGCGCAGTCCGTTCCCGTCGGTGTAGCTGACCACGTCCTCGGTGAGGATGTCCTCCAGCACGGCCAGATCCCCGGTCTGTGCCGCTGCGAGGAACACCTCCATCAGCCGTCGGTGCTCCGTGGGGTCGACGGGCTTGCGGCGCTCCGAGGAGATGCGCTTGTGCGCGCGGCTCACCAGCTGGCGCGTGTTGGTCTCGCTGGTCTCCAGCATGTCCGCGATCTGCCGGTAGGGGTAGTCGAACGCTTGCCGCAGCACATAGGCGGCCCGTTCCACGGGGTTCAGTTTCTCCAGGAGGAAGAGGACCGCCAGGTCGAGCGCCTCGGCCCGCTCGGCACCCAACTGCGGATCGGCGCGGGTGTCGATCGGCTCGGGCAGCCAGGGACCGGTGTACGACTCGCGCCGCACCCTGGCGGACTGGGCGAGGTTGATCGCCAGCCGGGCGGTGACGGTGGCGAGGAACGCCTTCGGCTCGCGGACCGCGCCCCGGTCGGTGTGCTGCCAGCGCAGCCACGCCTCTTGGAGGACGTCCTCGGCCTCCGCGGTGCTGCCGAGCACGCGGTAGGCGATGCCGAAGAGCCGGGGCCGCTCCGCCATGAACACCTTCGTCGCCTCGTCGAGGGAGTCCGTACCGTCGAGGGAGTGTGTGTCGTCCAGGGAGTCCGCGCCGTCCCTCGTACCCATGCGTGCCGCCTTCAGTTCCGACCCGTTCGCGCAAGCGCTTGCCCATGGTACGGCGGGGCGGGTGGGTCAGGACGACGGGGCGGAGCGTGTCATCGTCACGCCAGTCGTACGGCCAGTACGGACGGATCAGGCCGTTCGGGCAGCGCGATGAAACCTTCCTCCTTCAGTTCCGCGATCATCTCCGTACGGGAGGCCGGCCACATCCAGAACGTCTCGTCGTGCCGGCGCAGCAGCCGCCCGTCCTCGCGCACCCAGTAGTCGAACCGTGCCCGGATCCGGTCCTCCTCGGCCGACGTCACCATGCGGCCCCCGTACTCGTGCCGGCCGACCGTCCGCACCGGCAGCACGTGCGTGATCCGGTGAGGCGGCAGGTGAGCCGGTGGGAGCTGGACGAGCAGCACCCCCGTGGGCACGAGTGCCTCGGCGACGGCCGGCCAGAGCGCCCGGCGCGACGTCGGGTGCAGACAGGCAACGGTGTTGTGGCACACGGCCACGTCCGCGACCCCCTGCAGTCCCGCTTCGTCGAGCGTGTGCGGGTGCACGGTCACCCGCGTCGTGAGCTCCGCGCCCAGGGAGGCCAGACGCGTCATCAGCGGGGTACGCATGGACCGGGCGGGCTCCACCGCGTGCACGGGGACCCGTGACTCCAGGAGGCTCATCAGCGTGACACGCCCGGTGCCCGCGCCGACGTCCAGCACACCGACCCGGGCCCCGCGGACGTCGTCGCGGTAGAGCGAGCGCACCCGGACCTCGTCCCGCTCCGCCTGCAGAACGTCGTAGAACTCCGCACTGATCGCATAAGCGTCCCAGCGCTCCCGCCCGGGAGAACCGGCCGACGGCGGGTTCACGACGGTCACCCGCGCCACCCGTACCACTCGCGTGCCTGCCCGACCGCCTCTTGGCTGACCGCGCCCGCGCGCGCCAGCCGGTCCAGGGCGGCGACGACGATCGACTCGGCGTCCACGCGGAAGTAGCGCCGCACGGCGTCCCGGGTGTCCGACAGCCCGAACCCGTCCGTGCCCAGCGACGAGTAGTCGTGACCGACCCACTGGCTGATCTGGTCGGGCACCTGCCGCATCCAGTCGCTGACCGCCAGCACCGGTCCGGGCGCGTCCGCCAGCGCCGCCGTCACATAGGGGACGCGTTCCTCGCCCCGCAGCAGCGCCCGGTCGGCGTCCAGTGCGTCGCGGCGCAGTTCCGTCCAGGAGGTCACCGACCAGACGTCGGCGTGAACGCCCCACTGGGACAGCAGCAACTCCTGGGCGCTCAGCGCCCAGTGGATGGCCGTACCGGAGGCCAGCAACTGGATCCGTGGTGCTGTTCCGGCGGGCTCGGCCGGCCGGAACCGGTAGATGCCCCGCAGGATGCCTTCCTCGACCCCGGGCCCGGCGGGCATCGCCGGCTGTTCCTTGGGTTCGTTGTAGACCGTCAGGTAGTAGAAGACGTCCTCGGGCCGGTCACCGTACATGCGGCGCAGCCCCTCCCGCACGATCACCGCGATCTCGTACGCGAACGCCGGGTCGTAGGACACGGCGGCGGGATTCGTGGAGGCCAGCAAGTGGGAGTGCCCGTCGGCGTGTTGGAGCCCCTCCCCCGTCATGGTCGTACGGCCCGCCGTCGCCCCGATGACGAACCCGCGCCCCATCTGGTCGGCGAGCGCCCAGAACTGGTCGCCGGTGCGCTGGAAACCGAACATGGCGTAGAAGATGTAGAACGGGATCATGGGCTCGCCGTGGGTGGCGTACGAGGTCGCCGCGGCGGTGAACTCGGCCATGGAACCGGCTTCGGTGATGCCTTCGTCGATCAACTGGCCGTTCCTGGCCTCCCGGTAGTAGAGCAGCTGGTCCGCGTCCACCGGTTCATAGGTCTGACCGTCCGCCGAGTAGATCCCGGCCGTCGGGAACAGGGACTCCATGCCGAACGTACGGGCCTCGTCCGGGATGATCGGCACCCAGCGCGGTCCCGTCTCCTGGTCGCGCATCAGGTCCTTGACCAGGCGGACCAGGGCCATGGTGGTGGCCACTTCCTGATGGCCGAAGCCCTTCTTCAGGGTTTCGAACGGGCGGGCAGGGGGCTGCCTCAGCGGTTTCGGGACCACCCTGCGCACCGGGGCCGGGCCGCCCAGCTCCGCCCGCCGCTCACGCAGATACCGCACCTCCTGCGAGTTCTCGCCCGGGTGCCAGTACGGCACCAGATCGCCGCTCAACGCGCTGTCGGGGATGGGGAGTTCGAGCAGGTCACGCATCTCGCGGAACTGCGCCATGGTCAGCTTCTTCATCTGGTGGTTGGCATTGCGCGACTCGAAGGCCGAGCCGAGCGTGTGCCCCTTCACCGTCTGTGCCAGGACGACCGTCGGCGCGCCCCGGTGCTCGACGGCCGCCCGGTAGGCGGCGTAGACCTTGAGCGGTTCGTGCCCGCCCCGGGAGTTCTCGAACAACTCGGTCAGCCGGCTGTCGCTCAGCCCCGCGGCGAGACCGGAGAGCGCATGGCCCGTGAAGAAGTGTTCGCGAATGTACGTGGCATCCCGGGCGGCGTACGTCTGCAACTGGGCGTCGGGCACCTCGCCGAGACGGTGCACCAGAGCGCCTGTGGTGTCCTGCCTCAGAACCGGGTCCCAAGCCTTGCCCCAGAGGGACTTGACCACGTTCCAGCCCGCACCGCGGAACCTGGCCTCGAGTTCCTGCACGATCTTGGAGTTCGACCGCACGGGCCCGTCCAGACGCTGCAGGTTGCAGTTGACGACGAAGGTGAGGTTGTCGAGACGCTCGCGAGCGGCGAGAGCCAGCGCTGCCGTCGATTCCGGCTCGTCCGTCTCGCCGTCCCCGAGGAAGGCCCACACGCGCGAGGCGGAGGTGTCCTTGATGCCCCGGGCGTGCAGGTAGCGGTTGAACCGGGCCTGGTAGACGGCGGCGAGCGGACCGAGGCCCATGGACACGGTTGGGAACTCCCACAGCCACGGCAGCCGTCGGGGGTGCGGGTAGGACGGCAGCCCATGACCGTCGACCTCCCGCCGGAAACCGTCCAACTGCGCCTCGCTCAGGCGCCCTTCGAGGAACACGCGGGCATAGATGCCGGGCGAGGCATGGCCCTGGAAGTACAGCTGATCGCCCGAGCCGGACCCGTCCTTGCCCTGGAAGAAGTGGTGGAACCCGATCTCGTACAGCCAGGCCGCCGAAGCGTAGGTGGAGATGTGGCCGCCGAGCCCGAAGCGGGAGCCGCGGGTCACCATCGCCGCCGCGTTCCACCGGTTCAGGGCGGTGATCCTGGACTCCATGGCTACGTCACCGGGAAAGGCCGGCTGCGCCGACGCCGGGATCGTGTTGATGTAGTCGGAGGTCAGGAGCCCGGGCAGGGACACACCGGACCGGGCCGCGAACTCGTGCACCCGTCGCAGCAGATACCCGGCCCGCTCCGGCCCCGCGTTCCGCACGACCGCGTCGAGCGACGCCTGCCATTCGGCGGTCTCCTCAGTGTCCCGGTCGGGTAGTTGGTCGAGCTCACTCATGGCTGTTTCCTGTCGGGGCGTGGCGCGGGGAGACGGTGGGTGCCGACGACGTCATCGCCGCGCGATCCACTCGGAGAAGGTTTCGTGCCCCAGGTGGGCGCCCGCCCCGGGCAGCAGCGCCCGCTGCCCGGGCACCGCCCCGAAGAACGGGGTGTGGGCGTCGGGAACCACGTCACGCAGGTAGCCGCGCGCGGCCAGCAGCTTCGCGGTGAGGTCGTCGAGGCGGTGCTCCTCCGGACCGGCGACCTCCAGAACACCGAACAGCGGTACTCCCACGGCGACATGGGCGACCGCGGCGGCGACGTCGTCCGTCGACACGGGACGGATCAGGACCGGCGCGACATGGACGACGTCTCCGTACGTCGCCGCGCGCGACATGTACTCCACCGACTCGAAGAACGGCGTGGCACGCACGATGGAGTAGGGCATCGGCGAGCGCCGCACCTGCTCCTCCTGCAGCGCCTTGGCGCGGAAGTAGCCCGCCTGCAGATGGTCGGCCCCCACGATGGACAGGATCACGTGATGTACGGCGCCCGCCTTCGCCGCGGCCTCGAGCAGGTTGTGGGTCGCCGTGCCGAAGAACTCCAGGCTCTCCAGCTCCCCGCGGGAGGGCGTGTCGGTGACGTCCACCACCACATCGGCGCCGCGCATGGCCTCGTCGAGGCCCTTTCCGGTCGTGACGTCGACGCCCTCACCGCGTGACAGGCGCACGACCTCCACACCGTGGTCCCGAAGCCTGGCGACCGTCCTGGAACCGATCAGACCGGTGGCTCCCGCTACAACGACTCGCATTCCGGCCCCCTTCCCGTCGAGGGGTCGGTGACCCCGCTGATGGCTTCGTGAGGTGGCAGTGATGTCGGTCCCTCACACCACCTAGTACTGCAACGGTGCTTGTTCTGAGTGCTGGGCAGTTCAGGGGCTGTGTCCGCGTCGTTTGTAGTGGCTGATGCGGGCTTGGTGCTGGCGTCGTCGTCGCCAGGTTGACCAGTGCAGGATGTGGTCGGCCGGGGTGGGACGACGGTCGGTGAGGCGGGTGATCAGACGTCTGATCTCGGCGAGGCTGAGATGGATGAGCTGGGAGGATCCGTTTCTGCTTTGTCGGTGTCCAGCTGTCGGGCTCGCAGGACGGTCAGGCAGGCGTGGGTGGCCATGGCCAGGGTCATGTGACGGTGCCAGCCGGGGTAGCGGCGGACCTGGTAGTCGTCCAGGCCGCACTCCTGCTTGGCGGTCTGGAAGCATTCCTCGACGGCCCAGCGGCTGCCCGCGATGCGGATCAGCTCGTCCAGGGTGGTGTCGGCGGGACAGTAGGCGATGTAGTAGGAGATCTCCTCGGGCCTGCTCACGCTGCGGCGGGCGAGGACCCAGTGCCGGCGGTCCTCGCGGTGCCAGGGCCTCACTTCGACGCGGGCCCAGTCGTAGATCCGCCGGCCATGGGCTCCCTCGCCGCAGGAACGGCGTTTCCATTTCTGCCGGGGCAGGCCGGGGAACAGGCCGTGGACGGGGTGGTCGATGGACCAGCGGGTGACGACGGTGTCGTGCCGGGTGGTGGCCATGACGTGGAAGACGTCCGCCTGCTCGAGCTCGAAGCGCCAGCCCTTGCTGTAGCCGTAGGCGGCGTCCGCCGTCACCCATCCGAAAGGGATCCGGTCGGTGATGGCCCGGCGGACCATCGCCTTGGCCATGGCCACCTTCGTCTCGAAGGCGACGTGGTCGTCGATGCCGGCCCGCCGGCAGCGGTCCCGGTCGTCCGTCCAGGACGTGGGCAGATACAGACGGCGGTCTATCAACGTGCGTCCGCGGCCGGTGGCGTAGGCGAGGAACACACCGATCTGGCTGTTCTCGGTGCGGCCGGCGGTTCCGGAGTACTGCCTTTGCACACCGGCCGAGCGGATGCCCTTCTTGAGAAAGCCGGTGTCGTCGACGATCAGGACGGCATCCCGGTCTCCGAGGTGTTCCACGACGTAGTCGCGTACGTCGTTCAGGACCTCGTCGGCGTCCCACTCGATCCGGTTCAGCAGTCGGTGGATGCGATCGGGACCGGCGTGTCCGGCCTCCTCCGCCAGCGTCCAGCCGTTCTTGCGCTGCAGCGGAGCGACCAGGCCCCGCATGTAAGCCAGCGCCGACTGACGTGGCTCCTCCCGGTTGAACCTGTGCACGAACCGCTCATGCAGAGCGTCCAGTTCACCCGCCCACAGCCTGACATCAGCAAGGTCCCCACCCATAACCACACCAACGACCGAATTGGCCAGCAGTCACGGCAAAGACCGTTGCAGTACTAGGACAGGACTCAAACCAATGTTGTGACACTGGTGTGGTCGCGCGTGTCACAGATTCGTCCGGAGCCCGGTCATCACTGGAGAGGCCATGGCAGCCATGGCCGGGTGAATCCAGGTGGATCCAAGGGAGGCCGACACATGTCGGACAAGGACGCAGCGCAGGAGACCGGAGTGCGGACCCAGTCGGAAGGATGGAAGACGGCGGCGACGATGCTGCAGGACACCGATCCGCTCACCGTCGCAGAAGGCGCGTCAGCGATGACCATTTTCGTCGAGTGGCAGCCCGGAGACCCGGGAACCCCGCCCCACCGCCACCCGGGACCGGCGTTCGGCTACGTCCTCGAGGGAGCCGTCCGCTTCGAGCTCGAGGGGGAGCCCGAGCGGGTGATCGAGGCGGGCGGGACGTTCTGGGAACCGGGTGGCGACGCGATCCACTACCAGGACGGCAACGCGCTGTCCGACGCGTCCACCCGGTTCGTCGTGACCATGCTGTGCGCGCCGGGCAAGCCCATGGTGCAACTGGTCGAGGAGGAGGAACTGGCCCAGCGGGCCCACCTCCGCGCCCCACGGCCCACCGACTGACCGCCCCGCACAAGGCGGTTGTGAAGGGATCCGTCCGCTTCAGGGGAGGGCGTGGTGAGGCATGAGCGCCACTGATCTCGTGCACGGCATGCTGACAGCGCTGTTCGCGGCCGCGGCCGTGTACACGGCGTGGCAGGCCGTGCTGACACGAGGCTCCGGATGGCGCGGCCGAGGCGACCGTCTCCTGCACACCGTCATGGCTTCGGCCATGGCGGTGATGCCGTGGCACCCGATCGACGAGGGGCCGCCACCGGGACGGGCGACCTTGTTCTTCGCCGCCGCGGCACTGTGGTTCCCGCTGACCGCGGTCCTCAGCCTCCGTGGCCCCGGATGGACCGGCCTCGTACACAGGTCGCCCCACGCGGTCGGCATGGTCGCCATGGCATGGATGCCGCTGCGGCACGGCAGCGTCACGGACGCGCACACCGGCGACATGGTCACCGGCGTACTGACGCTCTGTCTGCTGGCCTACGCTCTCCGGTCGCTGACCCGGGACATGCCCACGCTGCTCGGAGCTCCTCCGGGCGGCGTGGGCATGTCCACCGACCTCGGCGGGCCCTGCGACCGCTTCTGGCAAGGATCGATGGCCCTGGGCACGGCCATCATGCTGCTCATGCATCACTGACACTCGGCGCCGCAAAACCGTGTTGCCCGGGAACGCCGGTGCCCAACGGTGTCACACATGGTGTGGCAGTCCGGTCCTAGGAGGAGAGGCAGTCCATTCTGCGCCCATGACGTGAAAGGTGGATCATGAGGGGAAACCCCACCACAGTGGGTCTGCACACCCTTCCCCGTCCCGTGGCCGTGGTGGTGGGCGCCGGTGGTGTGCTCGGAGCGGCGCATATCGGTGTCGGGTACGCGCTGGAGCGCCACGGATTCGCCCCAGACATGATCATCGGAACCTCGGTGGGTGCCCTCAACGGGGCCATCGCGGCCGCCCACCCCCACAGGGCCGCGCCGTGGCTGGACCACGTGTGGACCCAATTGCGTCGCCGTGACGTGTATCCGCTCGGCTACCTGTCCTCGCGGAGCAGCGTCTTCACCGATCGCGGCCTGCGCCGGCTGATCGCCCGGGCCGGGCTGCCCTCGCAGATCGAGGCACTGGCGGTCCCGTTCACCGCGGTGGCCACCGACCTGGTCACCGGTGCTCCGGTGCTGCTCGACCAGGGGGACCTGGAGTCCGCGCTGCTGGCCAGCGCGGCCATTCCCGGGATGCTGCCCCCGGTGGAACGTGCGGGGCGCACCCTCGTCGACGGCGGGCTGATCGCCTATGTCCCGGTGTTGGCGGCTCTGCAGGCCGGGGCGGCCAGCGTGGTGGTGGTGGCAACCGGGCCGGAGAGCTCCCCGTTGCGCCCCACCATTCCGCGTCGACGTGCCAGTGCGATCGCCGCCAGGGCCGGGCTGCTGCTGTTGCACCACCAGATCGAGCGTGACCTGCGCGAGGTCTCCCAGCACATCCCGACCGTCGTGCTGCCGACCGGTATCGAAGCCTGGCCCGCCCCCTGGGACTTCGGCCAGTCCCAGCGGCTGATCAGCACCGCGTGCCGCGCAGCCGAGGGCTTTCTGGACGGGCTGCGCATCAGCGGCCCGGGGCTTTATCGGGCCGACGACGCCTCGGCGACATCGGGAGGCCCGGACGAGACAACCATTTCTTCCACAGCGGAGGTCGGCCTGTGAGCACCATCGCGTTCCTGAGCATCGGCATGCACGGTCACGTCAACCCGACGCTGCCGGTCGTGGCCGAACTTGTTCGGCGCGGTCACACCGTCACGTACCACACGTCGCCCGCGTTCCGTGAGGAGATCGAGGCGACCGGCGCGAGCGTGTACCTGTACCCCGGGGGCGACCAGCCCTTTCCCGATCCGCCGACACCGCTCTCGTGGATGGAGGCGCTCGCGAGCACCGCCGTCCACATGCTGCCCGCCGTGCTCACCGACCTGCGCAGCGACCGACCCGACCTGATCGTCCACGACAGCGCCTGTCTGTGGGGGGCGGTGGCCGCCCGCGAACTCGGGGTACCGGCAGCCTCCTCATTCACCACGTTCGCCCTCAACCGGCATGTCCCCAGCCCCACCCGTGGCTCCTTGGACCTGCTGACCGCGGCGACGGCTCAACCCCGCAGTGTCCAGGGCTACCTGCGATCCCGCTGGGCACTGCACCGCCGCTTCGACGCGCGCGGGCTGCCCCTGCTCGACCTGGCGAACATCCGCCAGCCGCTCAACCTGGTCTACACCTCACGGGCGTTCCAGCCTGCAGTCGAGGACTTCGACCAGTCCTACCGGTTCGTCGGCCCAAGCATCGGCGCCCGACCGGCCGACCCGTCGTTCCCGACCGACCGGCTGCGGGACCCGGTGCTGTTCGCCTCGCTGGGCACGGTGTTCAACGCCGACCCCCAGTTGCTGCGCACCCTGGCCACCGAGCTCGCCCCGCTGGGCGGCACCGTGATCGTCGCCACCGGCCAGACCGACCCCGAGGCACTGGGTCCTTTGCCGGCCAACGTGCTCGCCCGCCGCTTCGTGCCGCAACCGGAGGTACTGGCCCGCGCGGCGCTGTTCGTCACCCACGGCGGGATGAACAGCGTCAACGAGGCCCTGTACACCGGGGTTCCCCTGCTGGTGGTCCCCCAGGGTGCCGATCAGCCGATGGTGGCCCGGCGCGTCGTCGAGCTCGGCGCGGGCCTGTCGATCCGTACCCAGGACGTCGCCAGGGGCTCGGTGAACGTCCTCGCCCAGCAGCTGCTCCACGACCCGCGGTTCCGAGCTGCCGCGCGCACCCTGGAGGTCGCCCAGCGCGAAGCGGGGGGATATCGGCGCGCCGCCGACGAACTCGAGGGGTACCTGCACGCGGCCGGCCCGGCCGGTCAGTCGTCTCCGCCGGTCCGGCACAGCGAGGCCGAGTGATGTCCCCCGCCGTCCTTGTCCTGCTGGTGTTCGCCGGGGTGTCGGAGGCCGCCGGGCGCATCCTGCCTCTCGTGGCGCGCCGGCCTGGTATGCCGCGGACTCTCGTGGCCGCGTTGCTGCTGCCCGCCGGCCTCGTCGAGGGTGTGGTGTTCGCTCTGTGGCCGCTGACCGCGTGGACCATGGCCGAGTCGGTGGTGTCCTCTCCTTCGCCAGGAACCGGCCTGGAGTGGACACCAGGCGTGGTCGCCCCACTCGTGCTCGCCGCCGTCCTCGCCTTCCCGTTGCTCGGGCCCCTGCTCCACCTGGTGCTCTTTGTGGGGGTGGGGGCCGGTCTGGTCGGGCCGCTCGCCGCGGCGAGCGGGCTGGACCGGTGGAGCGCCGCCGGTTGCGTCGCCGTCGCCGGGGCCGGGCTCGCTCTCGCGGTGGAGACCGTCCGGCGCCTCGTCGTGAGGATCAGCACGACCGGAGCACAGGAGCCGATCGCATGAACGATTTCTTGTTCTGGGCCTGCGTGGCCGGGCCTGCTCTGCTGGCCGAAGCCCTGCTGGCCCGCTACGAGGTTCTGGCCTACGGTGCCGGCTGGCGGGCCCCTGCCACCGAGCTCCCGGCAGGTGTCCCCTACGCCCGGGGCGCGGCCGCTGACAGTCCCCCGGGTGCCTACCTGGTCTACCTCGACGGCATTGGCAAACGCCGCGTCCGTGACAGCCGGGACGGCGGACAGCTGGTCGAGGCCCTGATCGCCGGAGCGCCGGAGCTGCGAGTGCTGGGACAGATACAACCCTATTCACCACTGGCCGACCCGCTTGCCGACCGGCCGGTGTGGGCGTGGCTGCGCCGCCACGTCGGGTTGCTGCTGTTCCTCCACAACGTCATGCAGACCTTCGTCGCCGCCGACCACCGCTACCGGCCCCTGTACAACCGAGCCGTTGGCTCCCAGATCGCCACTCAACTCCGGCTCGCCGGCTACCAGCCCGACAGCGGTACGCCCGTGGTACTGCTCAGCTACAGCGGCGGCGCCCAGGTCACCACCGGCGCGGTCGACGAGCTGTTCACGCGGCTACGCTGCCCGCTCCTGCTGATCACGCTCGGCGGGTTCCACAACGGAGCCAACGACCTCACCCATGCCGAGCACCTGCATCAACTCACCAGCACGAACGACCGGATTGAGCAGATCGGCACCTGGATCTTCCCCCAACGCTGGCGGCTCTTCCGTCGTAGCGGATGGAACCGGGCCGTTCGTGCCGGGAAGATCACGGTGCATCGGCTCGACCCGGCCACTCACTTCGGCACTCAGAGCTACATCAGCCCAACGGCTCAGCTGCCCGATGGCCGCAGCCACCTCGACCACACCGCGGACACGGTGATCGCGATCATCCGCGCCCACCACGGCACGGCCGTCGCGCAAGGCGACCCGTTGCCTTGAGGGCCCCGACCGGGGCGCGCAGCGCAGGATCCGGCACGATCGGTCGCGACTCGACGCGGACGGACACGGGGAGATGAGCAACGGAGCCGGGGCCCAAAGTGCTGTTCAGGTCCGGCAATTCCCTGTACGGCCCGCCGTCCCCGAGTACATCAGCACGCCCTGTCAGGGCGGCCGGCCGAACCGCTTGGCCACACCATCCTGTAGATCCCCGAGACAGCCCCTGGCCCGAGGAGCGTCGCCACTCGCCCCGCGAAGGGGCCCGGCTACTGGCAGGCCCACCCTGCCAGTACGGGCAACCTGAGGTACATCCCGGCACGCCTGACGCCCCATCAGGATGAGCGTCACGCGCAGGCGCGGATCTATCCCTCGACGAAGGCGACCGTCTCGTCAAGCGGCGCACGGCCTGTACGGGCGTCTGCCGCGTTGACGTCCTCGAACCCGATCGACATGCCACAGAAGAGGACGAGCTCGTCCGGTGGTGACAGGACCTCGGCGACGGTCCTGTGAAACTTCGCCCAGGCCATCTGCGGACAACTGTGCAGCCCTTCGGCGCGCAGCAGCAGCATGACAGTCTGCAAGTACATGCCGACGTCAGCCCACTGGGCTGGGCCCATGTCACGGTCGATGTAGCAGAACAGGGCAGCGGGCGCACCGAAGCAATCCCAATTTGCGGCGGCGGCCCTCTGACGCGCCTCCAGATCCTCACGCGGAATACCGAGAGCGCCGTAGCGCTGCTCACCGAAGGCGGATCGCCGCTCGCGGTAGGGCGACTTCAGCGCGGGCGGGTACATCTCGTATTCCGGCTCGTCCCAGGGGTCACCTGAGGCCAGGCGCTCCCCGGCGCGATTCTTGATCACGGCCAGTGGCGCGCCCGTCACGACAAAGGGGCGCCACGGCTGGATGTTCGATCCGGACGGCGCCCAGGCTGCTGCGGACAGAACGCGCTCCAGCGTCTCCCTCGGAACACGGCGCTCTGTGAATGCGCGCACCGCCCGTCGGCTCGTGACCGCCTCATAGGTGTCCATGACCGCCCGCTCCATTCCACTCCACATGGCCTTCATCACACCCGCGACGGTAGCAGTCGATACCGTATCGTGTGAAACTATCTAGCCGAATCCTCAGCCCCTGGTCCCCGGGCCTCGGGCACTGCACCTTGGAGAAAGTCCATGGCCACGCTGCTGCACATCGACTCGTCCGTGTTCTCCGGCGAGGCGTCCTCGTCCCGTTCGGTCACGGCCGCCTTTCGCAGGACATGGGAGGAGCAGCACCCGGAAGGCGCAGTGATCTACCGCGACCTCGCTGCCGACCCTGTCCCGCACATCACCGCCGACGCCTGGTCCGCCGGTTACACCGCCCCGTCCGAGCACAATCCGGAGCAGTCCGCCGCGTTCGCCGCACGCGTGAAGCTCATCGAGGAGCTGGAACAGGCGGACGCCGTCCTGATCGGCGCCCCCATGTACAACTTCTCGATTCCGTCGACCCTCAAGGCGTGGCTGGACAGCGTGCTCCTGCTCGGCCGCACCGCCGGCGAGACCCCGTCCGCCCAGGGCACCCCGGCCCTCGTCGTCGCCAGCCGCGGCGGCTCCTACGCGGCGGGCACGCCGCGTGAGGGCTACGACTTCGTGCAGAACTACCTGCAGGCCGTCCTCAAGGGCACCCTCGGCCTGGACCTCGAGTTCATCGTTCCGGAACTCACCATGGCCCCTCGCAACCCGGGCATGTCCGAACTGATCCCTCGCTACGAAGCGTCCCGCCAGCACGCCTTGGAGGAGGCGGCGGCCAAGGCCAAGGGACTCGCGGAGCGTCTCGCCGCGTAACGCTCCGGGCCGCCGAACGCCGTGTCACGCCCTCACCGAGGACGTGACACGGCGTACTCGGGGCCCATGCTCGTGCCACGAGACCTGGCCCTGGGGGGGTGGGCAGCGCGGCAATGTGGACGGCTGAGTGTTCGGCCTTCCGGGGGCGCTCGCAGGGGTGCGGACCATCCCGGCCAGGTGCGGAAGCCGCATGCGCCCAAGAGCGCCGACGCGGGCGCGCCTACGCCTCGTCGTCCGCGGGATGGGCAAGCCGGGTCAGGAGATCCGTCAGCTGCTCGGGTGCGCCGCGCCCCAGTTCGGCAACCAGACGCTCAGCCAGCGGCTCGGCCGCCTCGTGGGCGGAATCGAAGAGCTCCAGTCCCCGAGGTGTGATCTCCACCGCCCTGACCCGCCGGTCCCCGGGAACCGCCTTGCGTACGGCCAGACCCTTGCGCTCCAGGTCGTCCACGATTCGCATGATCCCGGCTTTGTCCGTGCCTGTCGCCACCGCCAGATCCCGCTGCACCGTGGGCCCGTGATTGACCAGCTCGATCAGCACAGCGAAATGCCGCAACTCGATGCCGAGCGGCCGAAGCGCCTCACCCATCACCGCGGCTACACGCCAGTGCGCCCGGCGCAGCAGCAGTCCGAGAGCGAAGGGGGAGGGATCCCCGGGGCGGTCGGTCGCACGCGCGGCGGTGGAGTGGTGGGGAACATCGTCGGCCATGACATCAGACTACTTCATTCGATACGGTCTCATTTGAAACTAAATAGCCTGGTCGCGCGGTTGAGTGCGCTGAGTTGTCGGATGGCTGTACCGAGATCCGGCAGCGGGCGATCCTCGACACCGCGGCCGTGAGCGCGGTCGCGGGGGACTGTGCGCTCTTCGTGTTCGTCTTGTGTGTCCGTGGCATGCCGACGCAGCCGCCCGCGCGCCGTTGCGTGCACGAGAGCCGCGTCGGGTGACTCAGCGGTGGGCGGCGCGGTTCATCTCGACGACGTCCTCCAGGGTGGCCGCGGCCGGGAGGGTGGCCAGGCGTTCCGGGACGCTGTCGCGGATGCGGGCGTCCTTGACTCGGTCGGCCGCGGCCAGGGCCTCCGGCAGCTCGTCGAGGGTCAGTTCGGTGCAGTAGGCGGGGCTGTTCGGCTGCTGGCGCCAGGAGTCGGCCAGTGTGCCGGCGTCGTAGGGGTCGAAACCGGTGTCGTCCACGAGCTGCATGGCCACGCGCCGCGCCTCCTCGGTGTCGCCGGCGACGGGGATGGCGAGGCGGCCGGGAGTTCCTGCCGGGACGCCCCGCGTCCGCTGGGTCTCTGCCAGGGCGGCGTTCCACGCCTTGACCACCGGACGCCCGAGCTGCTTGGCGTTCCACAAGCTCTCGACCTCGCCGTTGTCCACGGCCTCGATGTGCTCGTTGAGGTGCGGATAGTAGTTCGCGGTGTCGATGACCACCGTCTCGGCGGGGACCGAGGCGAACAGGTCGGCCAGCTTCCCCGCCACCCCGAAGGGGATCGCCAGGACGATGACGTCCCGGCCCTGGACGGCGTCGGCGAGGTCCGCCGCGCGCGCCCCGGACTCCAGCACCTCCGCCCGGATGTCCTCGGGGCCGCGGGTGTGGGCCACCTGAACGTCGTGACCGGCCGTGCTGAGCTTGGCAGCAAGGTTGCCACCGATGGCACCGACGCCTATGACAGTAATTTTCATTATTTGTTCCTTGAGAGGTCGTGCGCTCCTGAGGGCAGCACGATGGGTTGTCCGGTGGTGGTGGCTCATCTGGCCTTGCGAGGGCGAGTCGCGGTGTCTGGCGTTTACGCCTGGGTGTCCCGCTCGCGGTAGCCGCCGGCGATGAGCGTGCGGAGCCGGTCGAGCGCCTCCTCCTCGGTGCCGGTGCCCTTGATCCAGGCAACGGAACAGGCCGCGAGGAACAGGTCGTTCCCCCGCACCGACGCGCGCACGCGCCCCGCGAGCTGCGCGGCTCGCACGTACTGATCGGTGGCGGAGATGAGGATGTCGCAGGGAATCGTGAGCGGGTTGTCCGGCTCCTGCGCCCTGGCCGCGGCCATGAGTGGGTCCGGCAGACCGCTGAAGGCGCTGAAGTACTCCTCCATCGCCCGCAGCCACTGGTCCAGCGCCTCTGCGGGGTCGCCAAGGCGATCGATGTCCGTCTGACGGGCCACCAGCTCCTCGGAGCGCGTCTGCAGCACAGCCGCCAGCAGCGCTTCCCGGGTGGGGAAGTGCCGGTACAGGGTGCCGGGCCCGACGCCCGCCTCCCTGGCCACCGCCTCCAGGGAGGTGCCGACCCCGTGCTGCAGGAAGTGACGCTGCGCGGTCTCCAGGAGGGCCGCGCGGTTGCGCTGAACGTCCGCACGGGGCTTGCGTCCTCGCTGTTCACCGGCGCTCATGCGCCCTCCTGCCTGCCGTGATCCTGCGGCCACATCAAAACGGATGCCGCCTCCGTATGTCTTCGAGAGTAAAACGGAGGGGGCATCCGGTCAAACCTGCGGCCCGACCACTCAGCCCCGACAGCAGGGCACACACCCCCTCCAAGGCCTCTGCGACCCGTTCGGACACGGCACCGTCCTCCTCGCACGCCGACATGGCCGAGTCCGAACGCGGGTACGTCCGCGAGAAGTCCCTCGAAGGCCAAGCCGCCGAGCAGGAGCACGGCCACCACGGCAGGCGGACCAAGGGCGTCGAGCCGCAACCGCAGGTCGCCCAGAAGCTCCGGTTCAGCCTGCGCCACTCCGGGGTGCCTTCCCCCGGCCCGGGACGTCAGGGCGTGACCTGCTGGTGCCCTGTGACGGAGAGCAGGGCGAGCTTGCTGTGGCTCTCCGTGCCGGGGCGAGTGGTCAGCACCACCAGGGTCTGGGCGCGGTTCTCGGTGTACGGGAGCTGGGCGTCGACGTCGATGCGGCCGAGTTCGGGATGGAGGATGGTCCTGCAGTCGTCGTAGCGTTGGGCGACCTGCTGAAGTTCCCACATGCGGACGAACTCGCGGCTGTGTTCCTGCAGTTCGGCGAGGATCCGGGCGGCTCGGGCGGTGTCGCTGCCGGCTGTCAGCGCGGCCCGCAGGCGTGCTGCCTGGGCGCGGCCGTGGCGTTCGTGGGTCTCCTCGGGAACCAGCAGATGTTCGGCCGGGTCCATGAACCAGCGGTAGTAACCGCTGCGGGCCAGACCGGCGTGGCGGGTCTGGTCGCCGAGCAGTGCGACGGCCAAGCGGTTCATCGCGAGGGTGTCGAACAGGTCGGTCTGCACCATGGCCGGAGAGTCGTCCAGGCGGTCCAGGACCCGCATCAGCGTCAGGCTGACATGTTCGGAGCGGTGGAAGCGGGCCGGGGCATTGTGGCCGAGGAGGACGAAGAGGTGGTCGCGTTCGTCCGGGGTCAGCCGCAGTGCCTGGGCAAGAGCCGTGGTGATCTGGACGGAGGGCTGCGGAGCACGCTGCTGTTCCAGCCGGGCGTAGTAGTCGGTGGACATGCCGGCGAGCTGCGCGAGCTCCTCGCGGCGCAGCCCCTGCGTACGCCTGCGCGGCCCCTCGACCAGCCCGACGTCGCGGGGCGCAACGTCTCACGCCGGTGACGCAGGGAAATCGTGTACCGACGTCGGATGCCTTCGCTGAGGTCAGTGCTTGTGCGGCCCGTCCCGGTGGATGGGGCCGTGCGGGTCCTCGCAGTGCGCGGCGTCGCTCGCTCCTTCGCCGGTCAGGGCGACCTGCAAAACCTGTGCCGGGGTGTGGTCGACCTGGAGCGTGGTGTGGGTGATGCCGTAGTCGTGCTGGAGGAGTTCCTCCAGGTCGCGGCGCACAGCGTGGCAGTCGCCGCCAGGCTCGACCAGGACGTGCGCGGAGAGGGCGGACTGGCCGGAGGTGATCTGCCAGACGTGCAGATCGTGCACCTCGACGACGGCCGGCTGGGAGACAAGCTTGTCGCCCAGCGCGTCCGGGTCGACATCTGCGGGGGCGGCCTCCAGGAAAATGCGGCCCGACTCCCGCAGCAGCCCGTACCCGGCCTTGACCATGAGGGCGACCACCACGAGCGTGGCGAGGGCGTCGGCGCGGCCGAAGCCGGTGAGCAGAACGATCAGGCCGGCCACCGCGGTGCCGATGAAGGCGAACAGGTCGTTGAGGATGTGCTGGTAGGCACCCTCGACGTTGAGCGAAGAACGGTTGGCCTTGGAGATGCACCAGGCGGCCGCGATGTTCACCGCGATCCCGGCGAGGGCTGTGCCGAACACCAGCCCGCCTTCCACGTCGGGCGGATCGATCAGGCGGTGCACGGCCTCGTAGGCGAGCCAGGCGCCGAGCAGCAGCAGGGTCAGGCCGTTGGCCTGGGCGGAGAGGATCTCGGCGCGCTTCAGCCCGTAGGTGAAGACGCCGCGGGCCGGGCGGGCGGCCAGTCGCATGGCGATCAGCGCGAACACGATCGACACGGCATCGGTCAGCATGTGTGCCGCGTCCGAGATCAGGACGAGAGACTGGGCCATGATGCCGATGACGACCTCGCCCACCATGAATACGGCGATCAGGCCGAGTGCGATGCCCAGCCAGCGCCGGTCGGCGTCCGCCGAGACGCTGTGGGAGTGGCCGGCGTGCCCTCCTCCTCCGTGCTCGTGTCCTGGACCGTGCCCGTGAGTGTGATCGCCCATGGTGTACGCGCCTTCCCCCTCGCAGCGGATGCCTTGCCCGCAGTGAAACGCACGCGTACGCCCATCGCCAAAGGCTGCATCGGTGACCGTTGTCATGTCGGTTAACAAGCCTCTGACCTGCGGCAACTTGTCGACGAATGGCACCGCCCGAGCGGCGGCGCCGGGAGCTCCACCCGTCGTGAACCAGCGGTCGGGGTGGTCGGTACCCTTCCATGACGTACGGACCATGCGGTTCCGTCGCCGCCGCCCGTCACCCGCTGCCCGTCCGCTCCCCACGACGGACTCCTCGAAGGCCACGATCTGATGCGTACGCACTGCTCGCCCGGAGCCGGCTCGCCGGCGTCCGGCGTACTGCGCGGGCTTCGGGCCGGGGTGCTCGCGCTGCTGTGTGTGCTGCTGCCGCTGGCCGGGCACGTGCTGTCGCAGTGCCACGCACCCCGGTGGATCATCGTGGCTGCGACGGCGGCTGTCGCGCTGCCGGGCGCGGCCGTGCTGACACGGCATCGGCTGACGGACACTCAACTGCTGGGCGTGCTCGCCCTCGCGCAACTCGCCTACCACGTCGCCTACTCACTACCCGGCGCCTGCACTGCGGTGACCGGGCAGGACAGTTCCGTCGGCGGTCTGGGCCGGCTGATCGAGCATGACGCGACCGCCGGGCCGCCACCCGGTGTGCTGCTCGCCGGCCATCTGGTCACCCTGCTCCTCGTCGCCCGGTTGCTGGGCTTTTCGGAGCGGCTGCTGTGGCAGAGCAGATCCCTCCTGTTGGTCGTACGGCATCTGCTGCTGTTCCTGTGGCCACTGCTGAGTGGCGGTCACGGCACCGGCCCACAGCTTGTCCTCCCCGGGAGCACCTCGCCGCTGATGTCGGCCCTGCTGGTGCGGCTGCCCGAGGGCCGTGCACCGCCGCGCCACGGGCACGGTCCGTTCGCCCTTTTCCGGCCGACGCCGCTCGGCGCGCTCCGCCTGCCCTGACGGGCCTGACGCGAGGGCCGCCCGGCGGGCCGGTCCTCCCGTCCCGGTGGCGTGACTGCCGGGGGTCACAGAGAGTCCCGCGTCATGTACGTCCCCGACCGGCGTGCCGTCCGCACGGTGGCACGCGCTTGTTGTCCCAGCCGCCCTGGCGGCCCTGGCCGTCGCCGCACCGCAGGCCACACCGACCTCGACATCAGCAGTCCGGGAGCGAACGCTCAACTCGCCGGACTGCCCCTGCGCGTCACGCTGACCTTCAGCGACGCAGACCCTGATGCGCAGCCATCTGGGCCACCTGTTCATGCTGGTGCACTTCCTGGCCGTGGGGCTGCTGTTCTTCTGGGTCGTCATCGGCACCGACCCCGGCCCGCGCCGCCCGCCCCATCCGGGCCGGCTGTTCGTCCTCATCCTGACGATGCCGTTCCACTCCTGGTTCGGCATCTCGCTGATGAGCGCGACCGCGCTGATCGGAGAGGGCTGATGGTCGGCGCTGGAGCGGCCCTGGGTCGAGTACCCGATGGACGACCAGTACGACGCCGGGGCCATCGCCTGGGCCACCGGTGACACCCCGTACTGATCACCACGATCATCCTGGCCGTCCAGTGGGTCCGCTCCGACCAGCGCGAGGCCCGCCGCGTGGACCGGCAGATCCACCGCGGCTTCCACAACGACCCGCTCACCGCCTACAACGCCTACCTGGCTGGTCTGCACGCCCGCGACCGGCGCCCCGCCCGCCCCTCCACGTCCACCCCCACCGAGGAATCATGAGCAAGCTGAAGAAGAACCTGATCGCAGCCGCCGTCCTCCTGGCCGGCTTCGCCCTCGCCATCGGCTCCTACCTCCTGCTCGCCCCGGACAACCGGAACAACGGCGGCCTTGATGTACAACCGGCCGCCGAGGCATTGCCCGTCCGAGAGAACAGCCACCGCCTCACCGAACCGAAGAAGAGCGAACTGACGATCGTCGAGTTCCTGGACTTCGAGTGCGAGTCGTGCGGGGCGTATTACCCGGCCGTGGAGCAACTGCGCGAGGCATACGGCGACCGGGTCACCTTCGTGGCCCGCTACTTCCCCATGCCCGGCCACCGGAACGGAGAACTGGCCGCCCGCACCGCCGAAACAGCCGCCCGCCAGAGCAAGTTCGAGGAGATGTACACCAAGCTCTTCACCACTCAGAAGGAGTGGGGCGAGTCGCAGGACTCGAAGGAGTCCGTCTTCCGCGGCTACGCGAAGGAACTCGGCCTGGACATGGACCGGTTCGACGCCGATCTCGCCGATCCGGAAGTGGCCGGACGCGTCCAGGACGACCAGCGCGACGGCCTCGGTCTCGGTGTCCAGGGCACCCCGACGTTCTTCCTCGACGGAGAACGGATCACCAACCCCGCATCCTACGAGGCGTTCAAGGCACTCATCGATGCCCGGCTGTCAGACTGATGGCCCGGGGAGACCACACCATGCGAAACCTGATCGACCAGGTGCGTGTCTTCCGCGCCCGCGCGGCAGCCCACACCCCGCACCCGGCCGGCCTCACCCGGCACCACCGGCCACGGGCCATGCTCATCTCCTGCTCCGACGCCCGCATCGTTCCCGCCTTGCTGACCGCAGCCCGGCCCGGCGACCTCTTCGAACTGCGCACGTACGGAGGGGTGATACCGCCCTACGACGCGAAGATGCCGACCGGTGAATCCAGGACGATCGAGTACGCGGTCGACGAGCTGGGCGTCTCCGACATCATCGTCTGCGGCCACTCTCATTGCGACGTCGTCACCGCGGCCATGCACGACAGCCTGACAGCCTCCGGCATCACGGAGTCCGACGACGATCCGGCCCCCCTGACCGGAGACGTCACCGCCGCCGGGCACTGGCATGTGCTCAGCCAGCTCGACGTGCTCAGCACCTACCCGTGCATCATGCCCCGGCTGGCCGACCGGTCGTTACACCTGCACGCCTGGTTCCACGAGATCGGCACCGGCGCGACCCTGGCCCACCACGCCCGTGCCAACAGCTTCCTGCCCCTGTGAACAGCCCCACCGCATCCGCCGAATACGACAAGGTGAACGCCCGTGGCCTCCACCAGTCGGCTCGTCTACGACGAACGCCTGACCGCCACCAGAGCCTGGTGGGCCATCGCCGTCCCCTTCGGCTTCGCCCTGGCCCCGATCTTCCTTCCCTACGGGGCCATCGCCGCGCTCATCGCCCTGAGCAGGGGAAGGGGACGTCGTTACGACGCGCTCGGGGCCGCGGTCGGGCCTATGCCGCGCAGTTGTTGGATCTCACCGCCGAGCTTGGCACGGAACTGCTCCAGCATCTCCGGCTTCTTGACGCTGACGATCCAGCGGGAGCCGACCAGGTACTTGCCGCCGTAGACAGCGGCGGATTCCAGCCAAGCCTGCTTGTACTTCTCCTCGGGGAAGGTGGTGATGAGGTAGTCGATCGCCTTCGTGTGGCACAGGCCCTGGCGCAGTTCGTCCGCTTCGATTCGGATCTTGGGCTTGCAGCCTGTCAGGTTGGCGATCACCTCAACCTTCGCCGGAGCCACCACCCCCGCTGCCGGGGCAGCGGTCACTGTCTGCGGCGACGCCTTGCCCTTGTCTGTGGCATCGTCCTCGCCTCCGCTGCACGCGGTGGCCAGCGGTAGGAGGGCCAGGCTCCCCGCCAGAGCAGCGCAACGCACCAGTCGGGCCGTGGGCGTGATGCGGCCGCCGAGTTCCCCAGATCGCTCCTGTGACTGCTGAAGCACGTCCTACTCCGTATCCGCGTATCCACGCTCTTCCTGCCCGAGCTGGCGGACAGGCGTACGACCAGAGGTACGGGTGAACGTAGGTGGCTGTTCACCCCGTATGTCACCGCGAGCCCGTGGGACGGTCGGGACAACCGCCCCACGGGCCGGCACTCATGCCCAGGCGCGCGCCGGCGCAGCGAGCCGTTCCCTCGCTGCATGAGCCGCCGGGCGACGGGATTCCGTGTCCCGTCGTCCGGCCTGGCCCCTCGTGTGTCAGGGTCTGATCGTCAGCCAGTCGAGCGCGGCGACCCGGCCCGTGCCCTTCGCCACGAGGTAGAGGTCGTGTGCGCCGGTGACATGGCGCTTCAGGAGGACGGACTGCTCCTGCCAGTCACCGGTACCCGTGACGGGCACCACCGCGGCCACCGGTCCGTCCGGCGCGTCCAGGCGCAGTTGGAGCGAGCAGGCCCGTGCGCAGGCGGAGTCGAGTCGTACGGTGAGGTGCTTCCCGCTGATGTTCGCCTTGCGGAAGGCCAACCGGTCGCCGGAGGCGAGGACCCCGGTGGCCGCCGTGCCTCGCGCCACCCCTCGTACGCTCGTGGCCCGTTCGGCCTGGAGTGTCGAGGCGGCGTCGGGCCCGTCGCCGTACAGCCGGATGTCGTTCACGACCCAGGGCGTGGGCCCGCTCGCGGTCAGCGTGAGCCGTACGTAGCGGGCGGTGGTCTGTGTGGGGAACACCGCGTCCTGGGTGAAGGAGCGGCCGGAGACCCGGGCGAGCGGATCGCCCCACCGCGTGCCGTCGCGGCTGACGGAGACCGTGAAGCCGTACGGCTGGCCCCGGGTGTCGCGGCCCGCGTCGAGGGAGAGCCGGTCGAAGGTCTTGCTCTCGCCGAGGTCGACGGTCAGGGACTGGCCGGCGGCCTGCGGGGCGGCGCCCGTCCAGCGGGTGTTGATGTCGCCGTCGACGGTGGCGGCGGCGTCGGTGCCGTCGCTCGCGGTGGCGCTCCAGTTGCCGTGCCGCACCCGCTGCTGACAGCCGGGCAGGTCGCAGCCGGTCGACCAGATGGGAGCGCCGTACTCGTAGGCGCCCTGGTCGGGAGCTGTGCCCAGGGTGTCGGTGGTGGTGCCGTCGACCACCTCGCCCGCGTCGATGGCGGGTGATCCGGGGGTCAGCCACAGCTCGCCGTTGACGGCGTCCGTGTAGCCGGGCTTTTCGCTGATCAGGTTGGAACGGACGACCGGCAACGGGTTGCCGGTCTGCGTCGCGGTGACCGGCTTGGGTCCGACGATGTTGCTGAAGTACGAGCCGGAGGCGTCCGTCGCGCCACCGAGGGCGGACGAGGCGACGTTGATGCCCACGCCGTAACTGGAGTTGTGGTCCTCGTTGGCGATGCTGGGACCGGTGTGTCCGTTGAAGTAGACGCCCCGACTGCCGGTGTTCCAGGCGACGTTGTGGTGCAGCTTGAAGTGGCCGGAGTAGTTGTCGACGTAGTAGCCGTTCTGGCCGTCGGCGTCGTGCGCGGTGTTGTGGTCGATGGAGGTGCCGGAGCCGTTCAGGCTGCAGCAGACGTAGAAGGGTGAGCCGTCGCGGGAGGTGCGCATCGCCTCGGAGATGTCGTTGTAGGCGATGCGGTTGTCGTGGAACTCGGTGCCGTTGAGCTGCCAGGCGGTGTCGATGGCCGCTCGTCCGGTGCGGCGGACCGTGTTGTGGGTGACCGTGTGGCCTTTGCCGTTGATCTCGATGCCGGGGGTGTAGCTGCCCATCCACCCGACGTCGTGGAGGTAGTTGTTGGTGACGGTGTTGCCGGTGCCGCGGACCAGGACGCCGTCACCGGCCGACTGGGCGATCTCGCTGTTCTTCAGGGTGTTGCCGGTGCCGAGGATCTGGATGCCGGAGTCGAGGATGCGGGAGGCGACGATGTTGCCCTCGAAGGGCTCGACGGCTAGGTCGCTGTCCGGTGGCATGGGCAGGGTGGAGAACTCGGAGATGTAGGTGGCGTGCAACCCGTCCACCACAACTCCCGTACTGGACTTGCCCGTTCGCAGGGAGGTTCCCCATAGGTTCAGGCCGCGGACGGTGACGTACGAGCTGGCGCTCAGGTCGAGGCCCCACAGCCGGTGCTTGGCGGTCACCGTGTGGCCGGCGATGCCGTCCTTCGGGGGGACGAGGTAGAGCCGGTGCTCGGTCTTGTCGTAGTACCACTCCCCCGGTTGGTCGAGGGCGGCCTTCGATCCGACGAGGTAGTAGTTGCGGTAGGTCTGGTTGCCCATGCACAGCGGCGGGCAGCGGTAGTTGCCGCCCCTGAAGTCCAGTTCGCCCGATGAGGCGGCCGTGACCGTGCCGGTCTGCTGGGCCCAGGGGTTGGAGCCCGCCCACACGTGAACGGTGGCGCCGGTCCAGTCGGCGTCGGGCAGGTCGGTGTCGTCGATGTGCTGGTCGGTGGAGGTGGTGCCGGCCTCGGCCCACGTGGCGTTCAGCGGATCGGCCCCGGAGTTGGGCCAACGGCCCTCCGCCGCACGGGTGTTGTCCAGGAACACCGCGTTGAAGTCGGGATCGGGCGGCAGATTGGCGGCGGCGGCGATCAGTCCGCCGCCCGCGTCCTTCCAGCCGGTCACCTTCTCCGTCCCGTCGACGGTCACCGGTCCGTCCCCGTACGCGGCGATCGTGACCGGGGTGCCCTCGGTGCCGGAGGGAGGGGTGAGTTGTTCGCGGTAGGTGCCTTTGTGGATCAGGCAGGTGTCGCCGGGGCGGACGCGGTCGAGGCAGGCGCCGATGGTGCGCAGAGGGCTTGCCTGCGTGCCGTGGGCGTGGTAACTGCCCCGGGGGGCGACGTGGTACGTGTGGCCGGTTTGCGCCGCCTGCGCCTGAACCGGCGAGGTCAGCAGCGCGGTCACGGCGGCCAGTACGGACAGATGTCTGAGTCTCAAGTCCCGTCTCCAGTCGTCGAATGTGCGGTGGTCGAGGGATGTGCCGTGGTCGGGAGATGTGTGAGGGTCGTCGGATGTGCGAGACGCGGAGGTTCTCGCCACGCCGTCTCGGCTTCGCTGCCGTCCGGGGCACCGAGCACGGCACACCTCAACCAGTGCTCGCCGGGCGGGAGTCGCCCTATGAGGACGGGCAGGGCGGTGCGTCGTGCGAGGACGTTCGTGCCGGGCAGACAGTCGACGACCTCGCCTTCGCGCCGGCCGTCGAGGTCCCGTAGGCCGGTGAGTCCCGCGGGGGCCGACACCCGTGCATGACCCGGCCCGGCCTCGCGGTCCGTGCCCGCGTCACGGTCGACGGCGAAGCCTGCCTCGGCGGTGTGCAGGGCGCGAGCAGTGCGGATGCGGTGGGTGCGCACATGCCAGGGCGCGGTGGCCGTCAGCCAGGTGGTGATCTCCACGTCGGGCCACGGGTGCCAGGTGCTGAGGACCATGTCGCCGCTGACGTAGTGCGCGGCCGGCTCCTCGCGCACCCGGTAGTGGGCCCCGCCGTCGTCGCTCAGCGCCAGCATGGAGTCGTACGCGCCCTGTTCCAGCCCGAGCGTGCCGTTCGGCAGGCTGAAGCCGAAGCGGGTCGAGTACGCGAACTTGGCGTACTTCTCGGCGCCATGGCGCACCCACCGGTGGTGCTGGCGCCCGGCGAGCAGGGTGACGTCGCCGTGCGTGCGCATCAGCACCGCCCCGGCGTGCGGCTGGGCGCTGACGGCCGGGAGGACGGGAGCCGGCTCTTCCTTCGCGGTCCAGAACCCGTGCTGTTCGGGCAGCACGAGCGGCAGATATGCCTTGAGCGACCAGTAGGGCGAGCCCGGCGCGTTGTACTGCTCGGCCAGCGCGGGCTGCGGATAGCCGTATCCGACGGAGAGCAGCCCGTCGGGGCCGGTCACCGGCCGCCCGCGCCACCAGCGCAGGTGCCGCAGCAGGTACCCCTTCACCTCGCCCCAGGGCAGTACGTCGACGCCCGCGAAGGGCAGCGCGCCCCAGAAGGCGGCCTGCGCCCAGCGGTAGGTCAGGCTGCGGCCGTACGGGACGGCGGCGCCGTCGTCGGCGAACCAGTGGCGGAAGTCGGCGGCGAACCGGGCCGCCCGGTCCTTGAAGCGGTCGCCGCCGGTCAGGGTGTCGTACAGCAGCCCGTAGAAGTGCATGGCCCACGGGACGTAGTAGTCGCGCCGTTCGGTGGGGCCGTCCGCGTACCAGCCGTCGCCCAGCCAGAAGGTCTCCAGACGGTCGAGGCGGGCGGTGATCAGCGAGCGGTCGTAGGGCACTCCCACCCGGTCGAGGCCGAGGCCGACCAGCACCGGGAAGAAGAGCCAGTTGTTGTCGGTGGTCTCCCTGGGCAGCGCGCTGAGCAGCCAGCGGGCGAGCCGGTCGCGTTCGGGGCCGCTCAGCGGGTCCCACCACTGCTCGGGGGCGAGGGCGAGCGCGAAGCCGATGGCAGCCATCTCCACGATGCGCTGGTCGTGGTCGCCGGGCTCGCCCCAGTACTCGGGATGCGCGGGATCGCTGCCGTGGGCGAGCCCGCGGACCCACAACTCGGCGTGCGGAACGGCCTGTCCGCCCGCCGCGAGGGGCGCCAGTCCCCACAGCGGCCGGGCGAACGCCTCCAGTTCGGCGGCCGTGTCGTCGTGGATCGCGGTGTTCACGCCGAGCCGTACGCGCGCCAGGCCCGCGCTGAAGCGGGACACGAGGGGATCCACCAAGTCTCTTACCTCGGCGGCCAGTTCGGTGCGTGCGTCCTCGTCCATCAGCCTTTCTCCGCCCCGGCCAGCAGCCCGGTGCGCAGGAAGCGCTGGGCGAGGACGAAACCGATCAGCAGCGGCGCGCAGGCCACCAGGCCGGCCAGGGCCGCCTCCGGCTGGTGGATGTCGAGGTCGGCGAAGCCGCTGGAGTTGTTGACCGCGCCGGTGGACTGCAGCAGGGACATCAGGCCGAGCTGGAGGGTGAAGGTGCGGTCGTCGGAGAGCATCACGAAGGGCAGGAAGAAGTCGGTCCAGCAGCGGACGAAGCCGAAGAAGGCGATCAGCGCGATGGCGGGGCGGGCCAGCGGCACCGCGACGGACCAGAACAGCCGCAGCTCACTCGCCCCGTCGACGCGTCCGGCGTCCAGCAGGCTGTCGGGCAGGTTCGCCTGGAAGTGGAGGAAGGCGAGGTAGACGCCGAAGGGGTAGAAGGACAGCGGAAGGATCACCGACCAAACCGTGCCGGTGAGGTTGAGTGCCGACATCTCCAGGTACAGCGGGAGCACCAGCGCGGCCGGGGGAAGGATCATCGTCACGATCGACAGGGTGAGCAGGGCCCGGCGGCCGGCGAAGTCGTGTTTGGCGAGGGCGTATCCCGCGGGGACGCACAGCAGCAGCGAGACGGCCACGCTGGCCGCCGCGTAGATGATCGAGTTGCCGATCCACAGGGTGATCTGGCCGTCGTTGTACGACATCAGGTGTGACCAGGCGTCGCCCACGTTGCCCAACGAGCCGAAACCCAAGGGTGAGCCGGTGGTCAGGTCGTCGGCCGTGCGGGTGGGTGCGAGGAGCAGCCAGAGCAGGGGCAGTCCGAAGAAGACGGCCGCACCGAGCAGGAACAGGGCGCGGGCGCCGCGCGACAGAGCGGTCATCACTCACTCACCGGGAGTCGGAGGAGTCGGTGGCGTACATACGGGTGCGGGTGATCACGATCCAGGCGGCCAGCACGCCGACCGCGAGCATGGCCAGGGACAGCGCGGCGGCCTTGCCGAAGTCGCCGTCCTGGGTGGCGTAGGTGTAGGCGAGCTGGTTGAGGGACCAGGTGGGGCTGATCTGGCCAGGGGCGCCGGTGGACAGCACGGTCGGTTCGACGAACACCTGACTGCCGGAGGCGAAACTGGAGATCAGTACGAAGGCGACGTACGTGCGGACCATCGGCAGCTTGACGTGCCACATGGTCCGCCAGGCCGAGGCGCCGTCGACCTGGGCGGCCTCCAGGACGTCCTTGGGAAGGGCGTTGAGTGCCCCGTACAGGACCACGATCCAGCCGCCGGCGTGCACCGCGACACCCATCACGGTGAGGACGGCGATGACGCTGCCGCCGGACAGCGCGTCCGTGGCGCTCTGGATGTCCATCAGCTTGAGCAGCGGGGAGAACGGGCTGCTGTCCGGGCTGACCATGAACAGCCACAGCAGGGCGGCGGCCGAGCCGGTGACCGCGCCGGGCAGGTAGTAGACGAGTTGCAGCGCGCTCGTCGTGCGGCCGGGGCGGGCGTGCAGGGTGAAGGCGAGGGACAGGACGGTCAGCAGCAGGATCGGCAGCCAGAGCAGCAGATACGTCGCCACGTTGGCGGCCGCGTCGCCGAGCCGGTAGTCCTCGAACACGGTCGCCCAGTCGCGCCCGCCGGTGAAGGAGCCGTTGTCGACGAACGAGGTCCACAGGGCGTATCCGGCTGGCGCGAGCCCGAAGACCACGAGGAACGCGGTGTACGGGCCGACGAGGATCCAGACGGCGGCAGTGCGAGCGGGGCGGCGTCGGCGGCGGGGTGTCGCCGGTACCGGGGCCGCGGCGGCGGAGGGGCGGGGTGTCGTGAGCGTTTTCATCCGACCGTGTACCCGCTGGTCCTGGCCGCCGCCTCCAGCTTGTCCTGCCAACTCGCCAGTGCGCTGCGGAGGTTGCCGCCCGAGTCGATCGCCTTGACGAGCGTGTCGTTGAAGCTGCTCTGCCAGTCGGCTTCGAAGCGGACCGCGCCGAAGCCGGGACGCAGTGCGTTCGCTGCCGCGGTGAGGGCGGGCATCGGGTCGGAGGCGTAGTACGGGTCCTTCGACTTGGCCTCGCCCCATTTCGTCGCGGCCGCCGTGAAGGCGGGGTAGGTGGGCTGCTTCGCCTGGAGGTCGATGTCGGTGGTCATCCAGCGCACGAGATCCACGGCCTCCTTGGTACGTCCGCCGGCGTGCGCGGAGACGAGGAAGGCTCCGCCACCGACCTGTCCGGCGTACGGCTTGCTCTCGCCGGGCCAGGTGGGCATGGGGGCCGCGGCGATCCGTCCCTTGGGCACCTTGAAGGCGGGTGCGAACATGAAGTCGCCGAACCAGGCCGGGGCAGGCAGCATCAGGATCTTGTCGCCCTTGCCGAACTTGGCGAAGCCCGGGTCGATGGGCACGACGGTGGTGACCGCCTTCTTCCGGGCGAGTGGCTGGAGCAGATCGGCGACCCGGGTGCAGTTCGCCTGGCCCAGGTCGATGTGGACCTCGGTGAGGCTGAGGGTGTCGCGGGTTGCACAGCCGCTGCTGCCGAAGTAGATGCCGGCGCCGTACTTGCCGTTGACGGCTCCGACGATGGTCCCGGGGTGTTCCTGGGCCGCCTTCAGACCGGTCTGCTGGTACTCGGCCCAGGTCTTGGGGACCTGGTAGCCGTATCGCTTCATCAGCGTCGCGTCGTACCACAGGACGGTGGGGGCGATGTCGTTGCGCAGGCAGTACGTCTTGCCGCCGAAGGTGCAGGTGTCGAGGGAGCCGGGGGTGAAGCCGTCGCGGACCGACTTCGGGACGAGGTCGTCGAGCGAGGCCGCGTAGCCGAACTTCTCGCTCGCGAGGGTCGCCGCCTCGGCCGGGTTGGCCAGGAAGGCGACATCGGGCCAGCCGCTCTTGGTGCGGTTGGCGAGCGAGATCTTGGTGGGTACGTAGCCCGCGTCGGGCGGAATGGTGACGATGCGCATCTTCAGGTCGGGGTGGGCCTTCTTGTACTGCTGGGCCGCGGGCATCCGGGTGTTGTCCACCCAGACCAGCAACTCGCCCTTGCCGCCGCCCGAACCGCCGCCGGCACCACCGCCGGTTCCCCCGCAGCCGGAGAGGACCAGAGTCAGGGCCGCGGCCGCGGCCAGGGAAGCCACGCGCCATCTCTTCATGGGGGGACCGCCTTTTCGCCGGGAGTCTTACGTCGACAGCGAGGATTGCGATAGTTTTCGCAAAACTCGATCGCCCGGCAACGTAGGAGATTCATCCGATGACGTCAACGGTTCGGACAGGATCCCGTGAGGCAAGACGGCGCACCCTGGCCGAAATTGCCGATCAGGCAGGCGTTTCGGTGTCCACGGTCTCCAAGGTGCTCCACGACAGATCCGATGTATCCGCCGAAACAAGAGCCAAGGTGCAGCGCCTGCTGGGGCAGCACGGCTATCTGGCGAAACATCGGCCGGCGGCCACCGCGGCCCCACCCGGCGGGCTGATCGACTTCGTCATCAACGAACTCGACAGCCCCTGGGCGGTCGAGTTGATCCGGGGCGCGGAGGACGTCCTGCACGACGCGGGAATGGGGCTGGTCGTCTCCTCCACCCACGGCCGGTCCAAACGCGCCCGTCAGTGGCTGGACTCGCTGGCCACCCGCTCCACGCGCGGAGCGATTCTCGTGGTTCCCGAACTGACGCCCGAGCAGCACGAGGAGCTGAGCCGGCTCGGCATCCCCTTCGCGCTGGTGATGCCGATCGACGAGCCCGCGCCGGGCACTCCATGGGTGGGCGCGACCAACTGGCCCGGCGGGCTGGCCGCGACCCGCCACCTCATCGAGCTGGGCCACCGGCGGATCGCGATCATCAGCGGCCCGGAGCGCCGGCTCACCTCCCGGGCACGGGTCGACGGCTACCGCTCGGCGCTGGCCGAGGCCGATCTTCCCTTCGACGCCGAGCTGGTGCGCTACGGGGACTTCACCCACAACCTCGCGTACCAACACGCCCTGGAGCTCCTGGCGTTGCCCGACCGTCCGACGGCGATCTTCGCCGGCAGCGACCACCAGGCGCTGGGCACCTACCGGGCCGCCGCCGAACTGGGCCTTCGCATCCCGGCCGACGTCAGCGTGGTCGGCTTCGACGATCTGCCGTTCGCGGACTGGGTGACCCCACGCCTGACGACGGTCCGCACTCCCCTGGCCGACATGACGGCGCTCGCGGCCCGGATGGTGCTGCGGCTGCTGTCCGGGGAACAGCCGGAGACGACGCGGGTGGAGGTGGCGACGGAGCTGGTGGTGCGGGAGAGCAGCGGACGCCGTCCACCGCACTGAGCCCGCTGTGCGGGCGCCGGTCCACTCGGCGGGTGGCGGTCGATCCGGTCGGCGACGGCTCGGGGGCAACGGGCGGCGGGTCGACCAGGACCCGGCCGAGGACAGTGAGCCTTTCCATCGTCAGCTTGAGCTGGCCGCATCAGCCTCTCGGACGGCGCCGTATGAGCCCCGCACCCGACGAACGCGACCGTATCCGCCCGACCATGGACCCGCATCCTGCAGGGAACCGCGCAGCACTCCACCGGCGCGCTGACGATTGTCGCCCTGGCCCAGGAAGCCGGCGTACTGCGCAACGCGCTCACCCCGCTGCGGGCCGATGTCGAGCAGCCGGTGCGCGTCATGAACCAACTTACGGCGCACAACCAGCAGCTGCTCCGCGCCCTGTCGAGCCCGGATGCCCTGGTCCGGGCATTGCCGAATCCGCCACATCCAGGCCGCAGCCACTGAGTCGCTGTCCACGTCCGGTACAGGTGATGGCGGTCACAGCAATCGGTCGACCAGCCCGTCGATGTAGTCCGGGGTGAGCGGGACCATGCCGAACAGGACGCGGATGTACATCGGGGCCAGGATGTGGTCCAGCACGTCGAACGCGTCGAGTGCGGGCTCGCCACGGTCGCGGGCGCGATCGAGCATGGATTGCAGTTGCCGGGTGCGCTCGGCGCGCAGGTGGTCGCTCGCCCGCAGGCCCTGCTGACCGCTGCTCGACAGGGCGAAGGCCAGGTGCAGCACCGCCGGACCGTCGGGTCCGGTGATCTCACGGGCCACTTGGGCAGCGTAAGTGCGCAGGTCGCCGTCGAGGCTCCCGGTGTCGGGCATCGGCGACCGCGCGTTGAGACGGGTGAGCGCCACCTCGCTGAGCAGGGTTTCCAGGCTGCCCCACCGACGGTAGACGCTGCTGTCAGCCACACCTGCGCGGGCAGCGACCTCGCCGACGGTGAAGTTGCCGTAGCCGCGCTCGCTGATCAGTTCGGTGACGGCCTGGTGCACCTGCGCGCCGACGCGGGCACTGCGCCCGCCGGGCCTGCGGGCTCGCTGTCGCTCGTTCATACCCCCACCTTAACGCAGTCAGCACTTGCGTTTATGGGGCGTCCTCCTTACAGTCATCTAACGCAGTCGCCGACTGCTTTAGAGCGCTCAGGCGTATCACCGTCCGCGTCGACCGTGGCCGGGTACAACTACCGATCGGGGGGGTCCCCATGGCTGCATCGCTTGCGACCGCAGGCGGTCGATCAAACCGGGCCGTGCTACTCACGGTGACCTGCCTGGGCCAGTTCATGGTCCTGCTCGACAACACGATCGTCGGAGCGGCGCTGCCCGACATGCAGCATCGCCTGCACACCCAACTGACGGGTCTGCAATGGATCGTCGACGCGTACGTACTGCTGGTCGCCATGCTGCTGCTGTCCGGCGGCATCTTCGCCGACCGGTTCGGCCGCAAGCGGGTGTACCTGACCGGCGTGGCTGTGTTCACGGCCGCGTCCCTGATGTGCGCCCTCGCGCCCTCGCTCGGCTGGCTGATCGCCGGCCGGGTGCTGCAGGGCATCGGGGCCGCGGCGCTGAGCCCTGCCTCACTCGCCCTGCTCGCCGCCGCCCATCCCGTGCCGCAGGAACGCATGAAGGCGATCGGGCTGTGGGCCGGATTGAGCGGGATCGGTCTGGCCGCGGGCCCCGTGGCCGGCGGCGTGCTGACAGAAGCCTTCGGCTGGCCCGCCATCTTCCTGGTCAATCTGCCCATCGGCCTGGTCCTGCTGCTGGTCGGCCTGCGTCACCTCGGCGAGTCCCGCAATCCGAGCGCCCCCGCGATCGACATCCCGGGGACCGTGCTGTCCGTTCTGGGCGTGGGGGTGCTGACCTACGGGCTCATCGAGGGTGGTGCCCGCGGCTGGACCTCACCGGTCATCCTGGGCAGCTTCGCCGCCGCGGTGACCTTCCTCGCCGCCTTCATTGCCGTCGAAGCCCGTCGTACCGCCCCGATGCTGCCGCTGCGGCTGTTCGGGCAGCGCCTGTTCACCGTGTCCAACACCGCCATGGTCGTGGTGGGGTTCGCGCTCATGGGGTCGTCGTTCTTCTTCTCCCAGTTCTTCGTGTACGTCCAGGGCAGCTCGATCCTGCGCGCCGGCCTGCAGACCCTGCCGGTATCCCTCGCCATGGTGATCGTCAGCCCGTACGCGGGCCGACTCGCCGCCCGGTACGGCTTCCGCATCGTCGTCACCACCGGCCTGGCCCTGGCCGGCCTGGGCCTCCTTGCGCTCGGCACGGTGCACGCGGACACCGGCTACGCGATCGTGTGGTGGCGGCTGGCACTCACCGGCACCGGCTTCGCCCTGACCCTGTCCCCACTGACCGGCGCCGCCATCCAAGCCGTCAGCCCGCAAGAAGGCGGCCTCGCCTCGGGCATCAGCAGCACCACTCGGCAGATCGGCGCGGTGCTCGGCGTGGCGGTACTCGGAGCCGTCGTCCGCACCCGGCAATCCGGCGGCGCCTCCTTCGGGGCCGGCCTGAACAGTGCCTTCGTCGCGGCGGGCGCCCTCACCTTGGCCATCGCCGTGTTCACCGGCCTGTGGCTGGCGAAGTCCGAACCCGCGAAAGACTCCGTGATGACGCGCGGTGCCACCGATCCAGATGCGGTCACCGCCTCGAACGAGGCATCTGTTTAACAGCCGTTGACACCGACCGCCTTGATCGAAGTCCCACCGCACCAGGGTGCCGACCCTGCTGTGACCTCTGGAACGCGGTGCGCCTGGTCCGGCGACGCCGGCATATGGGGAGCCTGCGAGAACAAAGCTTCCGCTCTCCGGGAGGTTCTCGACCTCTGACCCCTGACTCCGACCGAGGCCCGGCGGTGGGCCGACGCGCGAGGTCGGCCCGGCGCCGGTGTCCCCGGTCTTCCCGGTGGCCGGTCCCGCGGTCCGGGCGGAACCCGGGGCGACACGCCCGCCGTGGCGGAAGCCGTCACTCGTCGTTCACCCACCGCATGAGCCGTTGCAGCGGGTAGAAACCGTCGTGGGACAGGCCCGGCGGCATGCCGCCCGCCCTGCCCAGGGAGACCACGCGTTGCACGCCGGCGCAGGCGAGGGCGTCGCGCAGTTCCGCCTTGCGGGTGTCGGGGTACACGCCGACCGTCTGGGTGGCGACCCCGGCATGGGTGACGGCCTCGGACAGGGCGGCGACCGGGACGACGTCCACGATCTTCCCGTCGGGGTGGAAGTCCACGGGTTCCGGTGAGCGGATGACCAGGCCCCGGCCGTCGTAGCCGCCCCACACCCGGTACTCGGGTTCCATGGACCGCAGGACGTCGATCTCCTCGCGCAGTTCCGCGGCCACCCGTGGGCCGATAGCTGAGCTGAACTCCCTTGCCACACCCAGGCGTTCACACAGTAGGGCGGCGTAGCGGTCGGCGTCGTCCCAGGATCCCTCGACGAACTGGAAGCGGCTGGCCACGCAGGCCTGCTGGTTGAAGAACGTGGCGTCGGCGGCGCCCGCGTCGGCCGCCCGGGCCAGGCTCTCCTCGGACGTGAAGGCCTCGCGGCCGATCATCGAGATGGAGGTCTTGGGGTCGAAGGAGACGAGCTCGAACCCCGGGCCGACGTACTTCAGCGCGCTGCGGATGGTGGACTCGCCGCCCCAGGCGACCAGCTTGTCGAAGAACTGCGGGCGGAACAGCGCGCTCTCCACCACATCGTCACCGCCGCGCCAGTACGCCGCGGAGAACGACCGCACCACCGGGTGCCCGGGGGCGACCGCGGCCATGGTGCGCAGGATCGCGGTCGCGGTGAACAGGTCGTTCGAGGGCAGTTTCAGGAGGTTGACGCCCTTGGTGAGCGCGCCGCGCACGACGGACATCGCGGCGACCCCGGGTGCGTTGCCGGCGATGATGTGCACCAGGCGGGGTGGGAACGCGCGGGTGGCCGCGACCCGATCGTCAGGCAGGCGTACCTCGCGCCAGCCGTCGAGCACGTCCGCACCGCCGAGTTCGTGGTCGATCTGGGCGTACAGGCCGGGGCGTTGGAAGCTGCGCCACAGCACGGCGTAAGCGCGCTCCAGCACCTCCGCCGGCAGCGGGCTGACCGGGGCCATCCGCTCCAGGGCTTCGGCGAGCAGGCCCGCGCGGTCCGCCTTGAGCGCCTCGCCGGTCTCCACCAGCAGGTCGACGATCTCCGCGACGGGCACATGGAAGGCGGGGCCGGGTTCGGTGCGGGGCCACACGAGGCGGTCCAGGTCGAGGGCCGGTGCGGCGAACCGGCCGAGGTCGACGGGGGTGCTCCGGTCGACCTCGCCCCGGATCACGTGGACGACGGTCACGGGGGCGGCCGCGGTGCCGCCGAGTGTCGTACCGCTCATCAGTGGATCATCCCCCGCACATAGGAGTCGAGTGTCGCGGCGCAGGTGATCTTGTCGTCGCCGCCGAGGTCGCCGTAGCGCCGAATGTCCGGCAGGACCGCCGGTCCGGGGCGGCCGCAGGCGCACGGCGAGAAGTCCACGAAGACACGGTCGCCGCTGATCAGCCCACCCCAGCGGCCCTCCAGGGAGATGTCGAGGAACGCGAAACGCCCTTCCACCACACCCTGTTCGGGGTTGAGCAGCTTCTCACCGGGCTCGTCCAGCACCAGGGGGATCACCCAGGGCGGCACGTGGTAGTTGCCCTGCTCGCAGGCGAGGCAGGAGCCCTGGAGCTCGGTCATGCCGTAGCTGCGTACCCGGCGTACCCCGTCGTAGAAGGCGGTGAGCTGCTGCTGGTAGTCGTCGGGCAGGGCGCGGCCCTTGTTGCCGCCGCCGCTGAGCACCAGTGTGTCCGGGTGCAGGCTGCCGTCGGCCACACCGCGGGCGCGCAGGGCCTGGATGAGGGTGAACTGCTGGTTGTTCATGCCGGCGATCAGCAGCGGCTCGTCGCGGTGCGCGGCGATGTCGTCGACGATCCGGGCCATGGCCGCGCCGAGTTCCCCCTCGCGGGACTCGGAGGCGGTCTCGAAGGAGCTGATCTCCTGCGGAGTGGCGGCTCCCTCGGCGATCCGGCGGCGCAGCAGCGCGCTGCTCATCAGCTCGGACACCCGCATCGGGTCCTCGGTGAGCAGTCGCGTCTCGCCGGGTTGGGCGAAGACGTCGGCGTGCCAGCGGAAGCCGTCGATGGAGCGCATCGGGCCGCTCGCGGGTGCGAGCAGATAGCCGCGGCGGGTGGGTTTCGCCGGCAGCGGGTCGGGCCAGCAGGTGAGGTGCTCCAGGATGTCGTGCAGGAAACTCAGGTCACTGGCGTCGCAGTTGAGGAAGGAGACCTTTCCCGAGGTGCCGCTGGTGATGTACGGGCGGTGGCCGGCGGCGGTGATGCGGTCGGTCCACTCGTCGATGTCGCGGACGCCGTCCATGTCGACGTCGCCGGGTTCGACCGCCGACACGGTCGTGTACCAGCGCAGGAGCCGGTCCCAGCGGCCGGCGGTGATGAGGGAGACGGGGTAGGACTTGTAGCTCGTGTGCGAGAAGAGCAGCGGCACGAGGTCGTCGAGGCCGGTGACCTCCTCCACGCCGGTCTCCGTCGCCCGGGTGCGCAGCAGCGGAACCCGCTCGCGGTGGGCGGTGAAGGTCTCCCGGGCGGCCTCCAGCTGCAACTCCCGCAGTTCGTCGGCCGGTTGGTCGAAGGTGTCGCCGGAAAGGACGAGGGATCGGATCTGCTCGCGTGCGCCTGGCACAGCGTTCACCTCAATCAGTTGCGTACGTTGTCTTTTCCGCTGTGGCTTGCGCGAGGTACGACGACTCGATCGCGTCGAGGTTGCCGCGCAGTTCCTTCGGGGTGCCGGTCATGGTGACGCGGCCGCGGTGCAGGACGTACACGCGGTCGGCGATGTCCAGCACCTTGCGCACGTGCTGTTCGACCAGCAGCGCGCCGAGGCCGCGGTCGGCCGCCTCGCGTACCGCGCGCAGGAGGCGGTCGACCACCAACGGGGCGAGACCCAGGGAGAGTTCGTCGGCGAGGAGCAGCTTGGGCGCGCGGCACAGGGCGCGGGCCAGCGACAGCATCTGCTGCTCGCCGCCCGACAGCATGCCCGCGCCGGTTCTGAGGCGCTTTTCGAGTTCGGGGAAGAGTTCCAGTGCCTGCTGGGACCTCACCCGGCCGACCCGCAGGTTGTCCGCGGTGTCGAGCCGGGTGAAGACCGCCCGCTCACCGACGTACGCCAGGCCCTGACGGGCCCGGCGGTGCAGCGGTGCGCGGCCGGGTACGCCCAGCCAGCGCACCTCGCCGCCCATCGGGGCGAGGCTGCCGGAGAGCGCCCGGAGGGTGGTGGTCTTGCCCGCCCCGTTGGGGCCGAGCAGGGCGACCACCTCGCCGGGCCGGACCTCCAGGTCGAGATCGCGTACGACGGGCCGGCTGCCGTATCCGGCGGACAGGGAGCGTGCTTCTATCAGGGGTGCGTCGGTGTCCGGCACGGGCCTGCTCCTCAGCTGGACGGCAGGGCCGTCAGGACCTTGCGGACGTCGACGAAGGTCGATCCGGGCTTGGCCCACTCGATCTTCCCGTCGCGGATGGTCAGTTCGGTGGCGGTGGTGTTGTGGATGCGGTTGAGGCCCTTGATCGGCAGGGCCGTGGACGCCTTCCAGCTCAGCGGCGGGGTCAGTCCGCCGGTGTTGATGCCCGGGGCCGTGTCGAGCTCCTGCACCAGGGCCTTCGCCGTGATCGTCGGGAGCGTCTTGGCGGCCTCGGTGAAGACCTTGAAGGCCACCCAGGTCGTCTCGTCGGCGCCGTTGCTGGTGTCGATGTCCTTGTCGCCCTTGGTGGCCGCGAGGAAGTCCTTCCAGGCGGCGTCGGAGGTCGGCGGGAAGTAGCCGGTGATCGCGGCGCCCTCCAGAGGGCCGCCGGCTCCGCCGGTGCTCTCGGCGAGCTGCGGGGTCAGGTTGCCGACGACGCTGCCGAGCTTCGTCTTGGCGCCGGACTGCACGTACGACTTCACGAACAGGCCCGAGGCGGTGCCCATGATGACGCTCACGCAGTCGCTTCCCTTGGTCGCGGCGGCGACCTGCGGGGCGAGGTCGGTGGCGGTGAGGGGCACCTTGATGTCCTTGGGCGCCGCCCCTCCGGCGGAGACCGCGCCGACGGTGAGGAACTGCGAGACGACGGCGGCGGCGGCCACGTCGTAGCGCACGCCGGAGATCTTCTTGCAGCCGTTCTGGACCAGTTGCCGACCGTGGGCCGCGAACACCACCGGGGTGCCGCCGTTGACCGGGAACGACAGCGGGTTGGAGAACTCCGCCGCCGAGACTCCGGTGCCACCGATGTACGGGATGCCGGCCTTCTGCAGGATGGGCATGTAGCGATCACCGGCGAGGCTGTAGGAGCCCACCACCGCGACCACCTTCGCGGCGACCGCCTGCTGGGCGCACTTCTCGGCCTCGTCGGGGTTGTTCTTCTCGTTGCAGGTGAGCACCTTCAGCGGGGCGCCCTTGATCCCGCCGTTGGCGTTGATCCACTTCTCGTACGCCTGGGCGGTGAGCCGGACTCCGGGCTGGGCGCTGCCCTGGGTGTCCTCCGGCGCCCAGACCATCACCTTGACCGGTGTGCCCTTCAGGGCGGAGGTCTCCTCCTTCGAACTGCCGGACGCCTCTCCCCCGCAGCCGGCGGCGAGCAGGACTCCGGTCACCGCGAGAGCGCTCGCTGCGGCGGTTCTGCGTCGGCGTGAGTGGTTCATGGTTCCTCCGCTGTGCTCGTCGTCGAGATGCCGAACAGCATGGGGTGCGTTTTGCAGTTAGTGAAGTACTCTCGGCACAATTATTTAAATGAATGCACTGTCTGACCACGCCTCCGGGAGGTTCCCCGATGGACGACATCCTGCGGTTCGCGCTGCTGGGCCTGGGCCTGGGGGCCCTGTACGCGCTCACCGCGCACGGCATCGTGCTGGTCTACCGGGGCTCCGGCGTCCTGAACTTCGCGCACGGCGCGATCGGAATGGCCGGGGCCTATGTCCAATGGGAGCTCGCCACCCAGCACGGCATGCCGTACTGGCCCGCGACCGCGTGCGGCGTGCTCACCTCCGCCCTGCTGGGCGTGCTCACCCACCTGTTGGTGCTCCGCCCGCTGCGCAGAGCGTCCTCACTGGCCCGCCTGGTCGGCACCCTGGCGGTCTTCATCGTGCTCACCGCGATCGCCGTCAAGCGCTACGGCGACAGCCTCGAGCTGGTGCCGGGCAAGCTGCCCACCAAACTGCTGACGATCGCCGGGGCGACGGTCTCCCAGGACCGCATGTGGCTGATCGGCATCGCGGTCCTCGTGACCGTGCTCCTCCACCTCCTCTACAGGCGCACCCTGTTCGGCCTGGGCACCAGCGCGGTCGCGGAGAACGAGGGCGCCGCCGCCTCGCTCGGCTGGTCCCCGGACCTGATCGCCACCGGCAACTGGGCGCTGGGATCGGCGCTCGCGGGGCTGACGGGCATCCTGATCGTGCCGGTCATCGGTCTGTCGGTGACCGGGCTGACCACCCTCCTGCTCAGCGCCCTGGCCGCCGCCCTGGTCGGCAGGTTCTCGTCGTTCCCGATCACGCTGGCGGGCGGCCTGGTCATCGGCGTCGTGCAGTCCGAACTGACCCGCTTCGGCTCCGACGTCACCGGGCTCGCCGCCTCGGTCCCCTTCCTGTTCATCGCCCTGGTGCTGGTCGCACGCGGCCGGGCGCTGCCGCTGCGCGGCACGTTCCTGGACCGGCTACCCGGTCTCGGCACCGGGAAGGTCCGCCCCCTGCCGTTGGCGCTCGCCGTCGTGGCCGGGCTGTCGCTGGTGAGCCTGGCGACACCGCTGTGGGCCGACGCGATCACCACCACCCTGGTGCTGTCGCTGATCATCCTGTCGATCGTCGTGGTCACCGGGTACGCGGGACAGGTCTCTCTCGCGGCCTACTCCCTGGCCGGGACCGGCGCCTTCCTCGCCGGACACGCGGCGGCCGACTGGGGTTGGCCGTTCGAACTCGCCCTGCTGGCCGGGGTGTTGGGTACCGTGCCGATCGGCTTGCTGTTCGCGCTCCCCGCGGTCCGCACCCGCGGTGTCAATCTCGCGATCATCACGCTCGGCCTCGGCACCACGCTGGAGGCGATGGTCTTCCAGAACACCGACCTGTCGACGACCCCCGGCAGCGACGGCATCGCGGTGGGCAAGCAGACACTCTTCGGGATCAGCATCTCCGGCGTCGACCATCCGCAGCGGTACGCCGCCGTGGTGCTCGTGCTGTTCGTCGCCGCCACGCTCGTGGTCGCCAATGTACGGCGCAGCCGGACCGGCCGCCGGCTGATCGCCGTACGGGCGAACGAGCGGGCCGCCGCCGCCCTCGGCATCGACGTCCGCGCCGCCAAGCTCTACGCCTTCGGCCTCTCCTCGGCCATCGCCGCGCTCGCCGGCGTACTCACCGGCTTCCGCTCGACCTCGGTCGTCCTGTCCGACTTCGCGAGCTTCGGCTCCATCACCGCGCTCGGCCTCGCGGTCATCGGCGGTGTCGGTTTCCTCGTCGGCCCACTGTTCGGCGCGACCTTCGCCGCGGGCACGGTGGGCGCCCGGTTCGGGGACCTCGTGCTGCCCGGGCTCAGCGAGTGGATGCCGCTGATCGGCGGAATCGTCCTGGTGCTGACCCTGGTGGGCAACCAGGACGGCATCGGGGCGGGGCTCGGCAAACGAGCGGCGGGGAACCGGCGCGAGCTGCCCCCGAAGCGGCCGGCGACCGTCCCGGAGGACGAGCCGTCGGCCGCCCCGACCGTGACCCGTGCCGCCCCGCTCCTCCTCCAGGTACGGGACCTCACCGTCCGCTACGGCGGTGTCGTCGCCGTCGACGGGCTCTCACTGGACGTCGGGCCGGGCGAGGTCGTGGGGCTCATCGGTCCCAACGGCGCCGGCAAGACCTCCGCCATCGACGCGGTCACCGGCTTCACGCGGGCCGCGTCGGGCAGTGTGCGCCTCGGGGACCGGGACGCGACCCGGCTGGCGGTCCACCGACGGGCCGCCGCCGGTCTGAGCCGGTCCTTCCAGTCTCTGGAACTGTTCGAGGACATGACCGTCCTGGACAACCTGTACGCGGCCTGCGACCGGCCCGGCCGGTGGGCGTACCTCACGGACCTGGTCCGTCCCGGCAGCCGCCCACTGCCTGCCCATGTGCTCGTCGCGGTAAGGGAGTTCGGTCTCCAGGACAGTCTGGACCGGCCGGTGGGCGACCTGTCGTACGGAGAACGTCGGCTGCTGGCCATCGCCCGCGCGGTGGCGGCCTCGCCGTCCGTGCTGCTCCTCGACGAACCGGCGGCGGGCCTGTCGGACGACGAGACCAGGGAGTTGGCCCACCTGGTACGGCGGCTCGCCGAGGACTGGGGCATGGGCGTGCTGCTCGTCGAGCACGACGTCGACATGGTGATGAGCGTCTGCGACCAGGTCGTCGTCCTGGACTTCGGCCGCCGCATCTGCGCCGGTACGCCGGAGGAGGTCCGGCGCGATCCGGCGGTACGGGCGGCCTACCTGGGCGACCTGGAGCCGGAGACGCTGGCCTGAGCGTCCCGTCCCGGGGAACACCGAGAACCGGAGGCGCTGATCTCAGCGCCTCCGGTGGCCCGGTGGCAGGGACAGAGGCCGTGTCAGGCGTCGCGCAGATCCGCGACATACGGCTGATGGGACAGGAGCCCGCCGTCCACGCGCAGGGTGTGCCCGGTGACGAAGGCCGACTCGTCGGAGGCGAGGAACACGACCGCCGAGGCGACGTCCTCCGGGCGCCCCAGGCGCGGGGTGAGGTGATGGCGCAGCATCGCCTCCCGGATCGCCCCGTGCGCCGAACCGGAGCTGGCCGGGGTGACGATGAACCCCGGTGCGATGGCGTTGCAGCGCACGCCCTGCTTGCCGTACTGGGTGGCGACGTACTGCGTGAGGTTGATGAGGGCGGCCTTCGAGGCGCCGTACGCCGGATTGCGCAGATCGCCCGAGAGGCCGGCGCCGGACGAGGTGTTGATGATGGAGCCGCCGCCCCGGGCGATCATGTGCGGGACGGCGGCCTGGATGGCGACCATGGTCCCGCGCAGGTTGATGCGCATCGTGTCGTCCCAGACCGCCGGGTCGGCTTCCACGACGGCGAGGTCCTGACGGGCGGCCAGGTGGGTGGCCGCCGCGTTGTTGTGCAGGACGTCGAGACCTCCGTACGTCTCCACCGCCGCGGTCACCATGGCCCGTACGCTCTCGATGTCGCCGAGGTCGACCGGGACCGCCGTCGCGGAGCCGCCGGCGGCGCGGATCTCCTCCGTCACCGCCTTGGCACCCTCGAGGTTCAGGTCGGCCACGACCGTGTGGGCGCCCTCGGCCGCGAGGCGGCGGGCGGTGGCCGCGCCGATGCCGGACGCGGCCCCGGTGACGACGGCTATCTTGTCCTGGAGTCGCGTCATGGCGAACCGCCTTTTCTACTCGGTGAGTTGACTGCCGACAACCGACACGAACGAGACGCACTCGCCGGGTCCGCCGCCGAGGTTGTGGGTCAGGGCGAGCGAGCGTCCTTCGGCCACGGACTTCACGGTCCGCTCGGCCGGTGCCTCGCCGCGCAGTTGGAGCCAGGCCTCGAACATCATCCGCAGGCCGGAGGCGCCGATGGGGTGGCCGAAGGCCTTCAGGCCGCCGTCCGGGTTGACCGGCAGCGAGCCGTCCAGGTCGAACGCGCCGCTGGTGACGTCCTTCCAGCCCTGACCGCGCTCGGAGAAGCCCAGGTCCTCCATCAGCACCAACTCCGTGGGCGTGAAGCAGTCGTGGACCTCGGCGAGGGCGAGTTCGGCGCGCGGGTCGGTGATGCCCGCCTGCCGGTAGGCCTCCTGCGCGGAGGCGACGACCTCGGGGAAGGTGGTGAAGTCGTACTCGGGGTCGAGGAGCCCGTCGGCCGGACCGGCGACGAAGGACAGCGCCTTCACGAAGATCGGCTTGTCGGTGTACTTGTAGGCGTCCTCGGCGCGCACCACGATCGCCGCCGCCGAACCGTCCGAGACGCCCGAGCAGTCGAACACGCCCAGCATGCCCGCGACGATCGGGGCCGACCGGATGCGCTCCAGCGGGACCTCCTTGCGGAACTGGGCGCGCGGGTTGCGGGCCCCGTTGACGTGGTTCTTCCAGGCGATGCGGGTGATGACGTCCTTCATCTCCTCCCCCGCCAGGCCGTACTTGGCGGCGTAGGCGGGGGCGAGGAGGGAGAAGTTGGCCGGGGCGGTGATCTCCCCGCGGCTGTCGTCTCCCGCGCCCGGAATGACGGTGCCGGACAGCCCGGACATGCCGGAGTCCTTGAGCTTCTCCACGCCGACGGCCATCGCCACGTCGTACGCCCCCGAAGCGACGGCGTAGCAGGCGTTGCGCAGCGCCTCGGAGCCGGTCGCGCACATGTTCTCGACGCGGGTGACCGGCTTGTGGGGCAGGTGGAGCGCCCGGCTCAGGGTCAGCCCGGACACGCCGGAGGCCTGGGTGCCGAACCAGTACGCGTCGATGTCGTCGAGGGTGATGCCGGCCGAGGTGACGGCCTCGCCGACGGCGTCGATCAGCAGGTCGTCCGCCGAGCGGGTCCAGTGCTCGCCGAAGGGCGTGCAGCCCATGCCGACGATCGCGACCCGGTCCCGTATTCCGTGCGAGCCCATCAGTGTGTCCCCTCGGTCTCGCCCGTGCGCACCGGCCGGGCCTTCCAGAAGTAGTTGTGGACGCCGGACGCGGTGACCGTGCGCCGGAAGGTCATCTCGACCCGGGCGCCGATGACGGCGTCGGCCTCCGTGGCGTCGGTCAGCTGGCAGCGGAACCGGCCGCCGCCGTCGTAGTCGACGACCACGACGAGCATCGGCGGACTCGGCGTGGCCGCCAGGCGGTCGACGGTGAACGTGGCGACCGTGCCGCGCACGTCCGCCATCGGCTCGTCGGTCATGGCGTCGACGCTCCGGCACGAGGTGCACACCCGGTCCGGCGGCAGATGCCGGGTGGCGCACTTCTCGCAACGGGAGGCGACGAAGCCGTACTTCCATCCGGTGCGGCGGTGTGCGGGCGGGGCGTAGGGCGGCTCGGGGTCCGGCCGGCGGGGTGGTTCGCGGTCGAGGAGGCCGCGCCAGGACAGGTAGGTGGCGTACGGCATCGGGGCGCTGCCCTGGGCGATCTGAGCGGCGACCGGGCGGGCCGCGCGGTGTGCGGGGAGTGCGTCGGTGGTGCGCAGCAGGAGGACTCCGGCGCCGTCGCCGAGTACGACGAGGGCGATGGTCTCGCCGGACCGGGCCCGATCGAGGACGTCGGCGAGGAGCAGGCCCGGCTGGGCGGTGCCGGCGTTGCCGATCACCCCGGCCAGGTCCGGGGTCACCGCCTCGGCGCGGACCCCGGCTGTGCGCCGGACCGCCGCGCACGCGCGCGCGTGCAGGCCCGCGACCACGAAGTGGTCGATCGAGCCGATGTCGACCGCCGCGTGGTCGAGGGCCGCGGTGAGCGCCCTGTCCGCGAGGGACACGTAGATCTCCTCGGCGAAGCGCTCCTCCCAGACCCGGGAGACGGGCGCGCCCGGCAGCCGCCAGCGGTCGAGAATCTCGTCGCTGACCGTGTCATGAGCGAGCAACTCCGCGATGACCGGGGCTCCGTTGCGGTGCCCGCCGAAGACGAACGCCGCCGCGCCGTCGCCGCCCGCGACCTCGTCGCTGCCGCCGGGCAGGCCGGTGCGCAGGTCGGACAGGACCGTCAAGGTCGTTACCGGGGATCGTGCGGCCGTGACCAGGGCACCGAGGCCGGAGCGCACGGAGCCGGCCATGTCGGCGGCGAGCACGTGCGGGTCCAGGCCGAGCGCGGCATGGACGGCGGTGGCGTTGGTCTTGTCGAGGTAGGCGGGTGCGGCGGTGGCGAGGAAGAGCTGGCTGACGCGGGCGCGCAGTCCGTCGCGGGCCAGGGCGCCGCGGGCCGCCTCGACGGCCATGGACGTGCTGTCCTCGTCGTAGCCCGCGACCGCGCGGGTTCCCTTGCCTCCCTTGCCGCCCAGGGCGGCTGCGACATCCGTCCTCGCGAGGCGGTGGTACGGCACGTAGGCGCCGTATGCGATCAGTCCGGCCATGTCAGCGTCCTCCATGAACGTGGGTTGCGTCGGTCGGCCGCTCGAAGACCGCGGCCAGGCCCTGGCCCCCACCGAGGCACATGGTCTCCAGGCCGTAGCGGGCCTGACGGCGGTCCAGTTCGCGCAGCAGGGTGGCGAGGATGCGGCCGCCGGTGGCGCCGACGGGGTGGCCCAGCGAGATGCCGGAGCCGTTGACGTTGAACCGCTCGAAGTCGGTATCGGTCAGGCCCCATTCACGCGTGCAGGCCAGGACCTGGGCGGCGAAGGCCTCGTTGAGTTCGATCAGGTCGATGTCGGCAAGCTTCAGTCCGACTCGCTCCAGGGCCCGGGCGGTGGCGGGTACGGGGCCGATGCCCATGGTCTCGGGTGGTACGCCGACGACGGCCCAGGAGACCAGGCGGCCCAGCGGGCGCAGGCCGAGTTCGGCGGCGCGCTCGGGGTGGGTCACGACGCAGAGCGCGGCGCCGTCGTTCTGGCCGCTGGCGTTGCCGGCCGTGACGGTCGCCTCGGGGTCCTGGCGGCCGAGCACGGGGCGCAGCGACGCGAGCTTCTCCAACGACGAGCCGGGGCGCGGGTGTTCGTCGGTGTCGACGACCGTCTCGCCCTTGCGGCTGCGTACGGTGACGGGCACGATCTCGTCCGTGAACCGGCCATCGCGCTGGGCCGCGACGGCCTTCTCGTGGGAGCGCAGGGCGAGTCGGTCCTGTTCCTCGCGGGGGATGGCGTACTCGCGCCGGAGGTTCTCGGCGGTCTCCAACATGCCCCCGGGGACGGGGTGGTTGACCCCTCCGGAGGTGACGCGGCCGCGCGCCAGCCGGTCGTGCAGGGTGGTGCCGGCCCCGCGCACGCCCCAGCGCACCCCGGTCGTGTAGAACTCGGCCTGGCTCATGGACTCGACGCCCCCGGCCAGCACGAGGTCGCTCGCGCCGGTCTGCACCTGCATCGCCGCGGTGATGATCGCCTGCAGTCCGGAGCCGCAGCGGCGGTCGATCTGCAGTCCCGGCACCTCCACGGGCAGACCGGCGTCCAGGGCGGCCACGCGGCCGATGGCCGGGGCCTCGCCGTTGGGGTAGCACTGGCCCAGCAGGACGTCGTCGACGGCTGCGGGCGGTATGCCGGTGCGTTCCAGTACGGCGCGGACGACCGTGGCGGCGAGTTCGGCCGCCGTCACGTCACGGAAGGCGCCGCCGTAGCCGCCGACGGGGGTACGCAGGGGTTCGCAGATCACCGCGTCACGCAGGAGGGCGGGCATCAGCACTGCCTTTCATGAGGGGTCACATGTACCGGCCGCCGGTGACCTCGACCACGGCTCCGGTGACGTAGCTCGCCAGGTCGGAGGCGAGGAACAGGACGACCTGGGCGACCTCGGCGGGCTCTCCGGCACGTCCCATCGGGATCTCCGCGAGCTTCGCGTCCCAGGCGGCCCTGGGCATCGCCTCGGTCATGGCGGTGCGGATCAGACCGGGCTGGACGGCGTTGACGCGTATCCCGGCCCGGGCGAGTTCCTTGGCGGAGGCCTTGGTGAGGCCGACGAGTCCGGCTTTGGCGGCGCTGTAGTTGGTCTGCCCGAAGTTGCCGACCTTGCCGGCGATGGAGGAGATGTTGACGATGCTGCCGCCCTGGCCGTGCGCGCGCATCGCCTCGGCGGCGTACCGGGTGCCGTTCCAGGCGCCGGTCAGGTGCACGTCGACGACGGCGCGGAAGTCGGCGAGAGCCATCTTGCGCAGGGTCGCGTCCCGGGTGATTCCGGCGTTGTTGACCATGACGCCGACCGGTCCGAAGATGTCGGTGCCGTGGGCGACGAGGGCGGCGACCTCGTCCTCGTCGGTGACGTCGCAGCGCAGCGAGGTGGCTGCCACGCCGTTCTTGGCGAGGCGTTCGGCGGCTTCCGCGGCCGCGTCCTCGTTGATGTCGCCGAGGACGACGGACGCACCCTCGGCGCCGAGGACTCCGGCGATCTCGAAGCCGATGCCCTGTGCGCCGCCGGTGATCACCGCGTTGCGGCCGTCCAGCAGTCCCATGTCAGCCCGCCCTGGCTCGACGCTATTCCTCTCAAATAGATAACCTATTATGCTGAAACAATCAATACAGCGACTGAGCTGTGCGCACGGGCCGGACGAGGAGAGTACGCAGGTGGACATCAGCTATCCCCCCGAGACCGAAGCGTTCCGCACCGAGGTCAGGGCGTTCCTCGCCGAAACACTGCCGCCGCGCTGGAAGGGCATCGGCGCCCTCGACGAGGAGGCGGCCTGGGCCTTCGCCCGGGACTGGCGCCGTCTGCTGGCCGAGCGCCGCTACCTCTCACTGACCTGGCCCGAGCAGTACGGCGGCCGGGGCCTGACCAAGCTCCACCAGGTGGTGCTCATGGAGGAACTGGCGCTGGCCGGTGTGCCGTTCGGGCTGCCGCAGGACACCTTCGGCGTGAAGATGCTGGCCAACACGCTGCTGCGCTGGGGTACGGACGAGCAGAAGGCCCACTTCCTCCCCCGCATCCTCAGCGGCGAGGACACCTGGTGCCAGGGGTACTCGGAGCCGGACGCGGGCTCCGACCTGGCCTCCCTGCGGACACGTGCGGTGCGTGACGGTGAGGAGTGGGTGATCGACGGCCAGAAGGTGTGGACCTCCGGCGCCCATCACAGCGACTGGATCTTCGTCCTGGCCCGCACCAACCCCGACGCCCCCCGACACCGCGGCATCTCCTTCCTGCTCGTCCCGCTCGACCAGCCCGGCGTCGAGGTGCGGCCCTTTCGCATGATGAGCGGACAGCTCCACTTCAACGAGGTGTTCTTCAACGGCGCCCGCACCCGCGCCGACCTCGTCGTGGGCGGCGTCGACAACGGCTGGACCGTCGCCCAGAGCCTGCTCGGCGTGGAGCGCGGGGAGGAGGCGGCGACCAACCCGATCCTCTTCAAGGCGGAGGTGGAACGCCTCGTCGAACTCGCGCGGCTGTACGGCAAGGACCAGGACCCGGTGATCCGGCAGCGCATCGCCTGGTGCTGGTCCAAGGTCGAGATCATGCGCTATCTCGGCTACCGGATCCTCACCGGCTGGCTCAAGGGCACCGAGCCCGGCCCGGAGTCGTCGATCGCCAAGCTGTACTGGAGCGAGTACCACACCAAGGTCACCGATCTGGCGATGGACATCATGGGCCTGCACGGCCAGGTGCCGGTCGGCCGCCCGCCCCTGCGCACCTACCGCACCGACGACCCCGGCGCCGCGAACTCCTCGGCGTCCTGGTCGACGACGTACCTGATCGCCCGGTCCGGCACGATCTACGCGGGAACCTCCCAGGTGCAGCGGAACATCCTCGCGGAGAAGGTGCTGGGGCTGCCGCGCGAGCCGAGGGCAGCGGCGGGTTAGAACCCGGTCGGGGGGGCTTTGCCGGCCGCGGCGGTGGACCGCGTCGGGCGCGGAGCAAGCGGAGCGGGGCGGGCCGGATCGTCATGCCCGTTGGGCCCTCGGCCGCAGTGGGTCTATCGTCGGGATCCTGGGGCCAGACGATGGAGGACGGCCGTGATGCCGCAGGACGAGGCCGTGATCGGTTGCACGGGGAAGCTGCTCATCGGAACCCGCGGTTCCGCGGGCCCCGGCGAGATCCTCGTGCGGGTCAGAGGCGGCTCGGAGACCTTCCTCGCCTGGTCCGAGGATCCCCTGCCCACCGGAGCGACCGTGCTCGTGATCGAGTCGCGTGGATGCCGCGCGGTCGGCGTCATCGAGTGGGCGGATCCATTGGACGCGCTCGCGGTGAACCCGCCGGCGCCGGCTGAGGAGTAACAATGTTCGGATACCGCGTTCCCGCTCCCGACGAGGCGATGCTGATCTCGGGGGGACGGCGGGGACTGGGGGGCGCGCCGTTCCGAGTGGTGACGGGGCACGGCAAGTTCGTGCTCCCGATCTTCCGCAAGACCCGTTTCCTCACCCTGTCGATGTGCGAGGCCGAGGTCACCGAGACCTGTGTGACCAGGCAGGGCATCGCGCTGCACGTCCGCGCCGTCATCGCCTTCAAGGTCGGCAACGACCACGAGAGCATCATCAACGCGGGCCAGCGGTTCCTCTCCGACCAGGATCAGATGTCGGTGCTGACCGGCCGGATCTTCGCCGGTCACCTGCGCGCCATCATTGGCTCGATGACGGTCGAGGAGATCGTCACCGAGCGGCAGAAGCTCGCCGCGGAGGTCCTGGACACCTCGAAGGTCGAGATGGCGAAGATCGGTCTGATCGTGGACTCGCTGCAGATCCAGTCGATCGACGACGGAGAGGTCGGCTACATCGAGGCCATGTCCGCGCCGCACAAGGCGGCCATCCAGCGGCAGGCCCAGATCGCCCAGGCCCAGGCCACCCAGGCCTCGGTCGAGGCGGAGCAGGTGGCGGCCCGCAACCAGGCCGAGTACGCCCGGCAGACCGCCGTGGTCAAGGCGGAGTACTCGGCCGAGGTGGACCGGGCGCAGGCGAGGGCCGCGCAGGCAGGGCCGCTGGCGCAGGCCCACGCCCAGCAGGAGGTCCTCGACGCCCAGACGGAGCTGGCCCTGCGCCAGGCCAAACTGCGCCAGCAGCAACTGGTCGCCGAGATCGTGAAGCCCGCCGAGGCCGAGGCCGAGCGGATCAGGGTGCTCGCCGCCGCCGACGCCCAGCGGATGAAGATCCAGGCGGAGGCCGCGGCCTCCTACGACCGGGTCGCGCTCGACCGGATGCTGATCGACCAGCTCCCGCAGATCGTGAAGGAGGCCGCGGGCGGCCTCGCCGGTGCCAACGTCAACGTCCTCAACGGCGCCGACGGGCTCGGCGAGATCGCCGCCGGCCTGGTGTCCCAGGGCCTGACGATCCTCGACTCGGTCCGGCAGAACCTGAACGGCCAGGACTCCTCCGACGGCCGCCGTCCCTCGGAGAGCAACGACGGCGACGGCAGTGGCAACGGCCTGCTCCAGTTGCACGCGCGGAAGGACGGCAAGGGGGACGACGGTCGGGTCGACGTCGACTGAGTGGGTTCCCTCGATCCGGAGGCCCTAGCAGGACCGGGGCAGGATGCGGCCCTGCAGGCCCCAGGCGGGGTCGATGGGGACGCCGAGACGGTCCAGGACGGTCGGTGCCAGGTCGATGAGGCGCGGGGTGTCGAGCCGGGTGCCGCCTGGCACGCCGGGCTCGGCGAGGATGACGAAGACCTCCCGCTCGGCACGGGTGTCGCCGCCGTGGCCACCGGTGTCGAGGTGGCCGTGGTCCGTGGTGACGAGCACCGTCCAGCGCTCGTCACCACGGCCGGGCTGGGAGCGTCGGGCGGCGATCGCGTCCAACAGCCGCCCGAGGTGGGCGTCCGTGCCGAGGAGGGCGTGGTCGTAGGCGGGGCTGAGCGAGCCCGTGGCATGGCCGGCTTCGTCGGTGGCGCCGAAGTACACGAACACGGCGTCCGGATCGCCGTCCGTGAGCCAGTGTGCGGCGGTGTCGGCGACGAGGCGGTCCGCACCTTCGTAGCCCTCCGCCTCGCCGTCGTGGAGTACCCGCCGGCCGATGGCGGGGCCGAGGGTGCCGCGGTGGACCAGGTCGGGCCAGGACACCGCGGCCGCGGTGCGCAGACCGGGCCGGGCGGTGACAGCGCGGCTGAGGAAGTCGGGGTAGCGGGAGTAGTCGGCGCCGGTGAAGTCGTTGCCGGTCACCCCGTGACGGTCGGGCCACACCCCGGTCAGCACGCTCGACCACCCGGGTCCGGAGTCGGTGTAGGCCATGCTGGTCGACGGCCCGCCCTCCGCCTGCCCGTCCACCTCGCCGTAGGGCAGCAGACTGGTGCCGTGGGCACCCGCCGCCATGAGCCCGTGCAACACGGGGACCATGGATGACGGCGAGCGAGTCAGCCGGTCGAAGCGCACCCCGTCCAGGCCGACCACGAGTACCTTGCCGCGCTGCACGCCGTGCGCCCTCCCCTCCTCAGCCGGCCGCCCCGGCGGATCGACATCCGTCATTCCTCACCTCTCTCGACGCCGAGGAGCCGTCTCCTCGCAGTCCAGGGTCGCCAACGGGTTCAGCTGCCCTGCACGGCACCTTCCGTCGCGCCCGCGATGAAGCCTCGGGCGAAGATCGAGAAGACGACGAGCATCGGGACGGAGGCCATGAGCACACCGGCCATGACCATGCTGTAGTCGGTGTTGTGGGCGACGTTGAGCTGGGCGAGCGCCACCTGCAGGGTGACGTGGCCGGGCCTGGTGAGCACGACGAGCGGCCAGATGTAGTCGTTCCAGGCGTTGACGAAGGCGTAGATCGCGAGGAAGGACAACCCCGGCTTGATCATGGGCAGCGTGATGTTCCAGTACTGGCGGAAGAACCCGGCGCCGTCGATGCGTGCGGCGTCGAGCAGTTCGTCGGGCACGCCGCTCTGGATGTACTGGCGCAGCCAGAAGATGCCGAAGGCGTTGGCGAGGGCGGGCGGGACGAGTGCCCTGAGCGTGCCGACCCAGCCGATCTTCGAGACCAGGATGAACTGCGGAAGGATGCCCAGCTGCAACGGCAGCATCATGAACCCCAGCAGCGCGGCGAAGAGCACCCTGCGTCCGGGAAAGTCGAACTTGGCGAAGGCGAAGGCGGCCAAGGAGTCGACGAACAGCACCAGGAGGGTGGTGACGGACGCGACGACGAGGGTGTTGAGCATCGACCCGAAGAAGTCGATGGTCTTGAGCATGTGCCGGATGTTCTCCAGCAGATGGGAGCCGAAGGTCAGCTTCGGCGGACTCTTGTAGATGTCCTGGGTGGTGTTGGTCGCCATGATGATCGTCCACACGAACGGGAAGACCGAGATCAGGACGGCCAGCATGAGGAAGATGTGGGCGCTCAGGCCCCTGGGCCGTCGGGACCGCCTCGTGTCCGCCGCCCCCGGCGTCGTACCCGCTGCCGTCATGCCTTCCTCCCTCGTTGCACGATGCGCCAGTTGATGAGGACCAGCACGATGATCAGTACGAAGAAGGCCCACACGATGGCCGCGCCGTAGCCGTAGTCGTTGTTGACGAAGGCCGACTGGTAGAAGTACAGCAGCGTGGTCAGGCCCGCCTGGCCGGGACCGCCGAGGCTGGGGTTGGCGGCCTCACTGGCGAAGAGGATCTGAGGTTCGCTGAAGCTCTGCAGGCCGTTGATGGTCGAGATGATGACGGTGAACAGGATGATGGGCCGCATGATCGGCATGGTGATCTGGAGGAAGGTGCGGACAGGGCCGGCACCGTCCAGCTTGGCCGCCTCGTAGATCTCCTTCGGGATGGTCTGAAGCCCGGCCAGGTAGATGATCATGTTGTAGCCGGTCCACATCCAGGTCATCAGCAACGCGATGACCAGTTTGATCAGCCACGGGTCGCTCAGCCACGGGACGGGCGAGATGCCGACCGTGTCCAGGATCGCGTTGACCAGGCCGAAGTTGTTGCTGAAGACCGCGCCGAAGAAGATCGCCACGGCCACGATCGAGGTCACGTTCGGCACGTAGAGGGCGATGCGGTAGAAGCCCTTGAACCGGCGCACCGAATGCAGCAGCGTCGCCAGCACCAGGGCACCGGCCAGCGTGGGCACGGTGGAGAGGACCCAGATCACCAGGGTGTTGCGGATGGACAGCCAGAAGACGGGGTCCTTCCACAGGAACCGGAACTCCTGCAGCCCCACGAAGTGCATGGTGCCGATGCCGTCCCAGCGCTGGAAGGCCAGATACAGCGAGTAGAGGACCGGGAAGAACGAGAAGGCGAGGAAGACCAGGTAGAAGGGCGAGATCGCCAGGTACTGCCGCCAGTGGGACAGCACCCCGCGACGCCTGACCCGTACGGCGCCCGCGGGCGGGGTGCGCCGCGGGCGGAACCGGGTCGGGCCCGGCCCGCCGCGGTGCTTGGGCACCGCGGCGGCTCCGGTGACCGGAGGTGAGGACACGTCAGCTCACCCCCTGCCGCTGGCCGATCTGCTTGGCCTGGCTGACCGCGTCCTTCCAGGCGTCGTCGGGCTTCTTGCCCTTGGCCTCGATGTTGGTCAGCTCGGTCAGGTAGGGGGCCATGACGGCGGCGTCGGCGGGCGCCTCGTAGCTGGCCGGGATGGCCTCGGCGGCCGGGCCGAAGATCTCGATGATCTTCTGCCCGCCGAAGAAGGCGTCCGGCCCCGTCATGGCCGGCATCGCGTAAGCGGCAGGACAGGCCGGGAAGATGGCGGCGTCGGTGAAGCCTCGGGCGTCGTTGGCCGGGTTGAGGATCCAGCTGATGATCTTGAATGCCTCTTCGGGATTGCGGCACTGCTTGGGCAGGGCCAGGTAGGAGCCGCCCTGGTTGGCCGGTCCTCCGGGGTTCGGGCTGACATGCCACTTGCCCTTGGTGTTGGGGGCCGCCTGCTCGATGTCCAACGCGTGCCAGGCCGCGCCGAGTTCGGTGGTGAGGGTGCCCTTGCTGAGGGCGGCGTTGTGGGTGTTGTCGTTGATCTTCCCGTCGAGGCCGAGCCGGTAGGGGCGGATGGAGAGATCCCAGGCGGCGCGTATGTGGTCCTGGTCGCCGATGAAGTGGTTGTTCTCGTCGATGAACCGCTTGGTGCCCTGACCGACCGCGATGTTGAACACCGAGCCGAGGTTGTTGATCAGGTAGGTGCCGGGCAACGCCTTCTTCAGCTCGGCGCCGAGCGCGTAGTAGTCGTCCCAGGTCTTGGTCTCGGCGGCGACCTTGGCGGGGTCGGAGGGCAGCCCGGCCTTGTCGAACAGGTCCGCGCGGTAGTAGAGCGCGGTGGGACCGATGTCGATCGGAAAACCGATCTGCTTGCCGTCGGTGGTCTGGGCGAGCTTGGTCTTCCAGTCCAGGTACTGGGAGGAGAGCTTCTTGAAGCCCAGGTCGTTCAGGTCCAGGAAGCGGCTGCCGTTGGGCAGGAAGGAGGCGATGTCCTCCCCCTTGATGCCGGTGATGTCGGGCACGGCCGCGCCCGCCGCGAGGGTGGTGGTGAGCTTCTGCTTGAAGTCGCCGCCGATGGAGCTGGTGGTCAGCTTGACCTGGCCGCTGAAGTGCGTCTTGGCTTCGGCGACGACCTTGTCGCTGAGCGCGCCTCCCCAGTACCAGAGGGTCAGGTCCTTGCCGTCCTTGCTGCCGCTCGATCCTGAACTGCCGCCGCATGCTGCGGTGGCGCCGGCCGCGGCGGCCGTCAGGGCGGCGGCCTGAAGGAATCGTCTGCGGGAAAGATCCACGATCTTCTCCTAGTTCTGGGCGGGTTCTGCACATCGGCCATATCCGGTATGTCCGACAGGACCTGTGAGTCGTGAGCCGTGGAGGGGTGTGACGGGAGGGCCGGGTGGCTGAAGAGCATCGGCGTGGTGGGAACCCTTCAGCCACCCGGGGCGTGTGAGCTGGTCCTCTCAGACGGTGCCGACGCGTCCATGGCGGCGAAATACGCCGTTCATCCGCTTCGGCCGACCGGAGTGGGGTCCGGACCTCGCTTGAATTACGCAAGAGAGTGCACCCACTGCGCGACTTTGACAAGGGTCAAGCGAGTATCGAGACATTCCTGCGTGACTTTGCTTGAGTTTGAAGAGTTCGCGAGTATGGTCAGCGGCATGCTCGCTGACCGAAGACATCAGCTGATCCTTCGCGCCCTGCGCGCGGACGGGCCCCTCTCGGTGGTCGCCCTGGCCGAGAAGATCGGGGCGAGTCAGGCCACGATCCGTCGGGACCTCGTACAACTGGAGGACGAGGGACTGCTCAAGCGGGTCTACGGCGGTGCCGCCCCCGTGGTGGGCGAGGACGACCCGTTCGCCGACGTCGCCGGCGTCCGTGTCGAGGCGAAGGACGCGCTGGCCGTCTGGTGCGCGGACATCGTCAGGGACGGCGAGACCGTGCTGCTCGACATCGGCACCACCGCCCACCGGGTGGCCCGCCATCTGCACGGCCGGTCGCTGACCGTGATCACCAGCAACCTCGCCGTCTACGAGGAGCTCCAGGACGACAAGGACGTCCAGTTGATCCTCCTGGGCGGGGTGGTCCGCCGCGACTACCGCTCGCTGGTCGGCTTTCTCACCGAGGACAACCTGCGGCAGGTCCACGCCGACCGGTTGTTCCTCGGCACCAGTGGAGTCCGCCCCGACGGTCAGGTGCTGGACACCACGGCCGTCGAGGTACCCGTCAAGCGGGCGATGATCGCCGCCAGCGCCCAGGTGGTCCTGCTGGCGGACGCGGGCAAGTTCCCCGGCACCGGAATGGCCCGGGTGTGCGGTCCCGAGGAACTCGACGTCGTGGTGACCAACGCCCCGGTGGACGAGAAGACCGGTAGCCGTCTGCGGGAGGCGGGAGTCGAGGTGGTCGAGGTATGAGACTGACGATCCTGGGTGGCGGCGGCTTCCGCGTCCCGCTGGTCTACCGGGCCCTGCTCGGCGACCGCGGCGAAGGACGCGTCACCGACGTGACCCTGTACGACCTGGACGCCTCCCGGCTGACGACCATCGGCAAGGTGCTCGCCGACCAGGCGGCCGAGCACCCCGATCCGCCCAGGGTCACCGTCACCACCGACCTGGACGCGGCGGTCACCGGAGCCGACTTCGTGTTCTCGGCGATCCGGGTCGGCGGGCTCGCCGGCCGTGCGGCGGACGAGCGGATCGCCTTGGAGGAAGGTGTGCTGGGCCAGGAGACCGTCGGCGCCGGCGGCATCTCCTACGGGCTGCGCACCATCCCGGTCGCGCTCGAGATCGCCCGTCGGATCGCCGCCCTGGCACCCGACGCCTGGGTCATCAACTTCACCAACCCCGCCGGCATGGTCACCGAGGCCATGACCGCTCTCCTCGGCGACCGCGTGATCGGGATCTGCGACTCCCCGGTGGGTCTCGGCCGCCGCGTGGCCGGGGCGCTCGGCGTGGATCCGGCGCGCACCAGCCTGGACTACGTGGGTCTGAACCATCTGGGCTGGCTGTGCGGCCTGTACGCCGACGGCCGGGACCTGCTGCCGTCCCTGTTCGAGAACGAGGCCGCCCTGACCTCCTTCGAGGAGGGCAAGCTCTTCGGCGCCGACCTGCTGCGCACACTCGGCGCGCTGCCCAACGAGTACCTGCACTACTACTACTTCCACCGTGAGTCGGTCGGCACCGCACGGGCCGCCGAGCACACCCGGGGCGCCTTCCTCCACACGCAGCAGCAGCGCTTCTACGACTCGCTGGACACCTCGGTCGGCGGTCCGACCGCGCCCCGTGCCGCCTGGAACGCCTGGGACGCCACCCGGCTGGAGCGCGAGACCACCTACATGGCGGAGAACCGCGACGCCGTCGGCATGGGCGAACGGGACTCCTGTGACCTGGAATCGGGCGGATACGAGCAGGTGGCCCTTGCTCTCATGCGGGCCATCGCCCGGGACGAGCGCACCACGCTCATCCTCAACGTCCGGGGCCGCGGCCGGATCCCCGCCCTGGACGACGACGCCGTCATCGAGGTCCCCTGCCATGTGGACGCCAACGGCGCACGCCCCATCGCCGGCTCCCCGTTGCCCGACCACGGCCAGGGCCTGGTGTGCGCCGTCAAGGCGGTCGAACGGGCGGTGATCCACGCCACGACCACCGCAGAGCGGGCCCACGCGGTCAAGGCACTGACCATCCACCCGCTGATCGACTCGTACACCGTCGCCAAGCGCCTGCTGGACGCGTACCAGCGGCACTTCCCCGAGCTCGCCTACCTGGGCCGCTAGCGCCTTGACCGGGAATGTTCGCCCAGGCTGGTCGGTCACCGGGAGCTCAGGGCGGCCTCCAAGACCTCGTGGACGGTCTTCGCCGGGTGGCCGATGGTGGCTTCCAGTGTCGGGGTGGTGGCGTTGAACTCGCCCTTGCGCGATGCCGTGAACATCGTCAAGGAGAACTCCGCAGCCGGCCGCGGCATCCCGCCGGCGACTGCTGCGGATATCCACTCGTCGTCGTCCATGGCGACTCGGGTGATGGTCCGGCCGGTGATGCGGCTGAGGATGTCGGCTACGTCGGCGAAGTCCAGCGTGTGAGGGGCTGTCAGAGGCGGCGTGATCCCTTCGAGTGCACCGTCTTCGACCAGGGCGGAGGCCGCGGCTTCTGCCAGGTCCTCGTGGGCCGTCCAGGACACCGGGCCGTCCTGCGGCACGGCGAGCGTGCCGGTCTCCAGCGCCGCGCCGATGTAGAAGCCCAAGGTGGCGGCATAGAACCCGTTGCGAAGAGCGGTGTAGGGGACGTCTTGCTGCTTGAGGTGCTCCTCGGTAGCCGCGTGGACCTTCTGCGGCGGGAAGAACGACGTGGGAGAGGCGGCCTGGTGGCTGGTGTAGAGGATGCGTCGGGCGCCCGCTTCCCGTGCTGCGTCGATGGCGGCGCGGTTGGCGGTCAACGCGCCGCCTCCTCGAATGGCCGCGGAGACGACCAGGACGCGCTCGGCACCTTCGAAGGCGTGCTTGAGACTGTCGGGTTCGGTGAAGTCTCCCGCTCGGACTCGGACGCCGCGCTCGGCAAGGTCGGCGGCCTTGCGCACGTCGCGCACACTGACGGCGATCCGGTTGGCCGGTACCCGCTCCAGAAGGCGGTTGACGATCAGCGACCCGAGGCGGCCGGTGGCTCCCGTGACGATCAGCATTCCTGGCTCCAGTCTGACGACGTTTCCAACGGAACTGAAATAACGGTATCACTGATACTTCCATTGGAAGCACTCATGCTTCACATGCAGCTCAACGGCATGTAGTTGCTCATATCAGTGATAACATCACCTGTCACTGTCGGGCGATATCATCGTCTCCATGACACCGAACGCGCAGCGGCGAGACATCACCCGGGACCGCATCGTGAAGGCTGCGGCCGGCCTGCTGCGCGACCAGGGTCCGGCCGCGGTGACCACGCGTCGCGTGGCGCACGAGGCCGGGCTGCAGCCTCCTGCTCTCTACCGCTTCTTCCAGGACAAGGACGAGCTGCTGGATGTCGCCGCGGAACATGTCTTCGCCGAACATGTGGCGAGCAAGCAGACCACCGCGCCCTCGGACGACCCTGTGGAAGACCTCCGCGCCGGATGGAACACGCAGATCAGCTTCGGGCTCGCCAACCCGTACGTCTACGGCCTGTTGCTCGACCCGGCCCGCGCACGCGCCACCCCGGCACAGGTCAAGGGTGTCCTGATCCTCGCCGAGCGCGTGCACAGGATCGCCGCCGTTGGGCGGCTCCGGGTGAGCGAGGAACGCGCCGTCAATCTCATTCGCTCGGCGGGGATCGGAACCGTCCACACCCTGCTGACCCTGCCACCAGAGCAAAGCGACCCGCATCTGGCCGACGCCGCCTTCGACGCGATCGCTCGCGCCATCCTCGTCGATGAGCCCGCTGTCCCCACCCAGGACGCGGCGGCCGTCGTCGCGGCCTTCCGCACCCTCCTGCCGGAACTTCCCGGTCTCAGCAAAGCCGAGGCCGCGCTTCTCGACGAGTGGCTGCAACGCTGATCCAGCACCGCGCTGCGCGACGCACACTCCGCCGCGAACGGGAGAGATACGCCCGTCGACGCGACGCCCGCGAGGATGCAGACGTCGGACGGCAACGCGTTCAGGTGGTGCCGGACGTCCCCGGTCCACGCCCCTCGAAGGTCCTGAGCGGCGGCACCGGACGCGGGCCGGTCCCCGGGACCCAGCCCGCGTCGAGCTTGCGCAGGCCCACGCCGTCCGGCGCCCAGATGTGGCAGCTGTTCAGCACACCGGCCGTGGAGCGCGGGCCCTGCGACTGCTCACCGGCGTACCGCAGGCCCGCGTTCGCCGAGATGGCCGCCTGCACCACCGCGGGGCCCAGGACACGGGCCAGCTCATGCAGGTGCGAGCAGCCGGACACCCCGCGGAACCGCTCCTGGATGGCCCGGTTGTAGCCGGCGGCCACGCTGAGCCCGACCAGCCCGTCGAACACCGGGGTGATCAAGGGGCACTCGGCGTGCGGGAAGGTCCGCATGTCCGCGTCGGCGTGCACGATGACCATGTCGGCCAGACGGACGCGCACGGCGAGCGCCATCCGGTGGACGACGTCGGCCGACGGCTCCGCCCAGGGGCGCACGTCGCTCAGTTCCGCCTCGACCGAGATCTCGTCGCCGCCTTCCGCGTACGCGGTGACGGTGATCGTACGGCGGTGCAGCGGACGTCCGGAGCGCGTCACGAGGAGGCCTCCCCCGGGAGCGCCGATGCCGGGACCGGGGCCTCCCCCAGCCCCGCGAACTCCGGGGGTCTGCGTTCGATGAAGCTGCGCACGCCCTCGCGGTAGTCCGGGGCGCGCTTCGCCGTGGCCAGCAGGGCGGCCGCGTGGTCCTGGCTCTCGGTGAAGGTCCTCGCCTGGTCGTCGGCGAGCTGCCGCTTGATGAGGGACATCGCGTACGGGCTGGCCGATCGGGCCAGTTCGGTCGCGTACGCGAGCGCCGTCGGGAGCAGCTCCGCCGGCTCGACCAGGCGGTTGACCAGCCCCATCGCCAGGGCCTCCGTCCCGGTGATCCGGCGCGAGGACAGCAGCAGGTCGGCGGCGTTGCCGTAGCCGACCAGCCGGGGCAGGAGCCAGGACACACCGTCCTCGGCCACCAGCCCACGGGCACTGAAGGCGGCGGCGAACTTGGCGTGCGGTACGGCGAACCGGACGTCGCACATCAGCGCCTGGTTGAAGCCGATGCCCGCGCAAGCTCCGTTGACGGCCGCCACCACGGGCTTCGGGAAGGACATGGGCCGGGTGCGCGGGGGCAGTTGGTCCGTCGGCCACGGGCGGGCACCCGATGAGGCCGCGTCGAGCACACTCATGTCCATGCCCGGGCAGAAGCTGCGCCCGGCGCCGGTGAGCACTACGGCTCGCACCCGTGGATCGTGCTCCGCCCGGTCGAACAGTTCGTTGTAGAGCAGCTCCATCTCCAGCGTCCAGGCGTTGTGCCGCTCGGGCCGGTTCAGGGTCAGCAGCATGACCCCGTCGTCGGTGAGATCGGTGAGGATCTCCGGGGCCGGGTTCTCGGTCATCGAGGTCACTCCCGCGGTATCCGTCGGCTGGACCGGCTTTATAGATAGATGAATCATCTATATACCAACAACCGCCGGGGCACCAGATCGGTTCGCGCAAGGAGAAGATCACCGATGGCTTGACCTGGTACCCTCGATGCACTAAGACGATTCATTTAGCTATACGAGGAGCCCACTGTGGCCGAGGCAGCCCGCACCGCAGAAACGGCGACCGTGCCGGTCCCCGCCCGCAGTCGCGTCGGACGTCAGGTGCGGGTGCCGAAGACCGCCGAGCTGGTCGCCGCACACCTGCGTCGCCAGATCGTACGGGGCGAGCTGAAGCCCGGCGACGCGCTGCCCCCGGAGTCGGGCCTGATGGAGCAGTTCGGCATCTCACGGCCCACACTGCGCGAGGCGTTCCGGGTGCTGGAGTCGGAGTCCCTGATCACGGTGCGCCGCGGCGCCCACGGCGGTGCCCGGGTGAGCGCTCCCGACTCGGATGTCGCCGCCCGCTTCGCCGGCCTGATCCTCGAGTACCGCGGCGCCACCCTGGGCGACATCTATCGTGCCGCCGCCCTCATCGAGCCGCCCTGCGCCCGCCAGCTCGCCACCAAGCACACGGCGGACGACATCAAGCGACTGCGCGACGCGGTGGCGGCCGAGAAGGCCGTTCTCGAGGACCCGCTCGCCCTGGTCGACGCACAGGACGCCTTCCACGCCCTGCTGGTCGAACTCACCGGCAACCAGACCCTGATCCTGCTGTGCGGCATGCTGCGCAACATCATCGACCGGGCCAACGCCTCGTACACGGCGGGCGCGGCCGATGCCGAGGCACAGAAGACGCAGGCCCTCAAGGGACACCGGGCGCATGTGCGGATGGTCGGCCTGATCGAGTCCGGCAAGGCGGACGAGGCCGAGAAGCTGTGGCAGCGGCACATCTCCAGCGCGGACGACGTCGTGAACGCCGCAGGACCCAAGACGGTGCTCGAACTCCTCGACTGACCGGCCCGACCTCGCGGCGGCTCCGCCTCCACTCCCCCTTGCGCTCTCTAATCAGTTAGATAATTATAGAAGGCGTACTGAATAGTTCCTGGGGCCCGGAGGCGACGCCATGGCCGAACAGCGCAAGCCCATCTTCGACTGCGACCAGCACATGTACGAGGAACGGGACTCCTTCACCCGCTACCTTCCGAAGGAGTTCCTCGGTGCGGCCGTCGCCCCGGTGACCCTGCCGGACGGGCGGGAGGTGATCCTCGCCGGGGACCGCATCGTCGTATGCCTGGAACCGGAGTTCGGGCAGGTCTACCGTCCCGGTTCGCTCAAGGAGATGCTCAAGGCGATGGCCTCGGGCAATCCCGAGGAGACGTACCAGTTCGAGCCGATGCACGAGTCGTACCAGAACCGCGACGCCCGGCTGCGCGTCATGGACGAGCAGGGGCTGGACCAGACGATCATCTACCCGGGCGGCTGGGCGCTGGTCGCCGAGGAGTACGTGAAGGGCGTGGAGCCGCTCTACGCGAACTACCACTCCTTCAACCGGTACATGAACGAGGTCTGGGGCTTCAACCACCAGGGCCGCATCTACGCCCCCGCGCTGCTGTCACTGCGCGATCTGCCCAGCGCCGTCAAGGAGCTGGAGTTCGTCCTGAACCAGGGCGCCCGCTTCATCCTGCTGCCCACCGGCCCGGTCTACGGCCGCTCGCCCGGCGACCCGTACTTCGACCCGTTCTGGAAGCTGGTCAACGAGGCCAAGGCGAGCGTCTGCTACCACATCAGCGAGTTCTACTACAACTCGCAGGTGGCGCCCTCCTGGGGCTACGACCCGAACCCCATCCACTTCCGGATGTCGGCCTGGCAGTGGCAGAACACCTACGGCCAGCGCCCCGTCGAGGAGACGCTGTCCGCGCTGATCTTCGACAACCTCTTCGGCCGTTTCCCCGACATCAACGTCCTGGTGTCCGAGTTCGGCTCCGAGTGGGTGCCGCACTTCGTGCGTCACATGGACAAGAGCCGGGGCATGGGCCGCAACGGCCCGTGGATCGGCGGGCAGTTGGACGAGCGCCCCAGCCAGGTCTTCCGCAAGCACATCCGCGTGGTGCCCTATCCGGAGGACGACATCGTGAACGTCGTCAAGCGCCTCGGCTACCACGAGTCCCTCGTCATGGGCTCCGACTTCCCGCACGCGGAGGGCCTGGCCAACCCCGGCGACTTCCGCAAGCTCATCGCCGAGCTCGACGAGTCCGCCCAGGACGACATCATGTACAACAACGCCCAGCAGCTGATCACCCGCTGAGCCTCGCGGGAGAGAAACGTGGAGCCCGGTACCGGATTCGGTACCGGGCTCCGTGCTGCCCGGCCCGTTTGCCGTCGGCGCCTGGAACCCTGCCGTCGGGCCGGTGGAGCGGCCATCCCCGAAGCGGCCCGCACCCCCAGCGGTGAATCGGTGCATCCGTACAGGCGCACTCGGCAGAAACATGGGTGTGCGGGTGACCGAGAGTGAGAAGGGGTTGCGCATGCGGGGACTGCGGCCCACGGTGGCCGAACCGGCTGGATCGGTCGGATCGGTCGGGTCGGTCGACCGGCCGTGCACGGCCCAGGAAGCCGTCCGTGCCGTCGAGGCGGAGCTCGGGCGTGTTCTTGACGAACGTATGTGCCGGGCCCGGGAGACCGATCCGGTGTTCGCCCGCGATGTCGCCGACCGTGTCTCCGCGCTCGTCCGGCGCGGCGGGAAGATGCTGCGCACGGCGTTCGCGTGGTGCGGATGGCGGGCCGTCGGCGGATCGGGCGACGTCACCGCGGTCCTGCGTACGGGCGCGGCCCTCGAACTCCTCCAGGCGTGCGCCCTCATCCACGACGACGTGATGGACGGATCGCCTCTGCGCCGCGGCGCACCGGCGGTGCACGTGGACCTCGCCCGCATGCACCGGGCCGGACGGATGACCGGGCCGCCCGAAGCGTTCGCGACGTCCGCCGCGGTGCTCGCCGGCGACCTGGCCCTGGCCTGGGCGGACGACCTCCTGACCGAGACGGCCCTCGGCTCGCCGTACGGCCCCGAGCTGCACCGCGAGTGGCAGGCCATGCGCGGCGAGATGGTCGCCGGGCAGTACCGGGACATCCACGCCCAGGCCACCGGAACCTCCGGACTCGACGAGGCGGTGAGCATCGCCACGCTCAAGAGCGCCCTGTACACGGTCGAGCGGCCCCTGGCTCTCGGCGCGGCACTGACCGGAGCCGACGCGTCCGCCCTGGACGCGCTGCGCTCCGCCGGACGGTGCGCCGGTCTGGCCTTCCAGCTCCGCGACGACCTCCTCGGCGCCTTCGGAGACCCGGCCGTGACGGGCAAACCGGCCGACGACGATCTGCGGACACGCAAGCTCACCTACCTGCTCGCTGTCGGTGTCAGGCTCGCCGACGCCTCCGGTGACGAGGAATCCGCCGACGCGCTCGCCCCGGGCACGCATCTCCCGTCGGACGAGGCCGTGGCGCGGATGCGGGCGGCGCTGGAGCGGACCGGGGCACGCGCCGTCGTGGAGTCGAAGATCACGCAGCTGGGCGCGACAAGTCTGCGGCACTTCGACCGGACCGGCGCGGAACCCTTCGTACGGCAGGAGTTCGCCACCCTCGTCGAACAGGCGGCGGGCGTCGCACTGGAGCGCGCCGGGGAGGCCGCGTGAGGACCGTACCGGGGCCGACGGACCATGTCGTCGTGGTGGGCGCGGGGTTGTCCGGCCTCGCCTGTGCGTTGCACCTGCTGGGTGCCGGCCGCCGGGTGACGGTCGTCGAGCGGGACGCCGGTCCGGGCGGCCGGGCCGGCCGGGTACGCCTCGGCGACTACGAGGTGGACACCGGGCCCACGGTCCTGACCATGCCGCACCTGGCCGACGAGGCTTTCGCGGCCGTCGGTGACAGCCTCGCCCGCCACGTCGAGCTGACGGCCCTGCACCCCGCCTACCGGGCGTGCTTCGCGGACGGCACCTCCCTCGACGTGCACACCGACGGCGAGGCGATGGAGGCGGAGGTCGGGCGGTTCGCCGGACCGGCCGAGGCGGCCGGCTACCGCGACCTGCGGGACTGGCTGGAGCGGCTGTACCGGGCGCAGATGCGACGCTTCATCGACACGAACTTCGACTCGCCCTTCCAGCTGCTCCACCCGGACCTGGCACGCCTGGCGGCCCTGGGCGGCTTCGGGCGGCTCGACCGGCGCATCGCCCGCTTCCTGTCCGACCCCCGCCTGCGCCGGGTCTTCTCCTTCCAGGCCCTGTACGCCGGAGTCGCCCCGGCCAGGGCCCTCGCGGCCTACGCGGTGATCGCCTACATGGACACCGTGGCCGGCGTCTGGTTCCCCAAGGGCGGTATGCACGCGCTGCCCCGCGGGATGGCGGACGCGGCGGCCGACGCGGGTGCCGAGTTCCGCTGGTCGGCCGAAGTGACCTCGCTGGAGCGCTCGGCCGGTCGGGTCCGTGCCGTACGGCTGGCCTCCGGCGAGCGGATCGCCTGTGACGCGGTGGTGCTCTCCTGCGAGCTGTCCGCCGCGCACCGGCTGCTGGGGCGCGTGCCTCGGCGCCCGGTGGGGCTGCGGCACTCACCGTCCGCCGTGGTCCTGCACGCGGGGACCGACCGCACCTGGCCCGGCCTCGCCCATCACACCCTGTCCTTCGGCGGGGCCTGGGAGCGCACGTTCGACGAGCTGACCCGCTCGGGGCAGTTGATGAGCGACCCGTCCCTGCTGATCACCCGGCCGACGACCCACGATCCCAGCCTGGCGCCGCCGGGCAAACACCTCCACTACGTGCTGGCCCCCTGCCCGAACACCACCGTCGGCCCCTCCGCCGCCGCGTGGCGCGACCTGGGGCCGCGCTACCGGGAGAGCCTGGTCGCCGAGTTGGAACGCCGGGGCCTGGACGGATTCGCGAACAGCGTCCAGGAGGAGCTGCTGGTCACCCCGCTGGACTGGGCGGCGCAGGGGCACGCGGCGGGCAGCCCCTTCTCCGTCTCCCACACCTTCGCCCAGACCGGCCCGTTCCGCCCGCGCAATCTGGTGCGCGACGCCGACAACGTCGTGCTGGCCGGCTGCGGCACAACCCCCGGTGTCGGCGTTCCGACCGTGCTCATCAGCGGCAAACTCGCGGCGGCGCGTATCACCGGGGGCGTCCCGCGCCGTTCCGACCGCACCCGCCCGGCGCCCCGCGAAGCACGTGTTCCCGTCCCCTCGACCGTGGAAGACGCCCATGACCCGTCGTGAACTGGACGCCGCCGGCATCACCGACCCCGCCCTGCGCGCCGCGTACACGTACTGCCGGCGGCTCAACGCCCGCCACGGCCGGACCTACTTCCTGGCCACCCGGCTGCTCCCGGTGGAGCGCCGCTCCGCGGTGCACGCGTTGTACGGCTTCGCCCGCTGGGCGGACGACATCGTGGACGACCTCGACGGGAGCCGCACGCCTGAGGACCGCGACCGGCTGCTGCGCCGTCTGGAGAGCGATCTCGCGCACGGGCTGCGTACCGGCGGCGGAGACGAGCCGGTGGTCCGGGCCGTGGCCGACACCGCCGACCGGTACGGCATCGAGGCCGTGCTGTTCGCGGACTTCCTGGCCTCGATGCGCAGCGACCTGCACGTCACGGACTATCCGACCTACGCCGACCTACGGGCCTACATGCACGGCTCGGCCGCGGTGATCGGACTGCAGATGCTGCCCGTCCTCGGCACGGTCGTACCCCGCGCGGAGGCGGCACCCCACGCGGCTGACCTCGGCGTGGCGTTCCAGCTCACGAACTTCCTTCGGGACGTGGGCGAGGACCTGGACCGCGGCCGCGTCTACCTGCCGACGGACCTGCTCGCCGCCCACGGCGTGGACCGGCCACTGCTGGAGTGGAGCCGCCGCACCGGACGCGGCGACCCGCGGATCCGCGCGGCGCTGATCGCCGCCGAGGCCATGACGCGAGAGGTGTACCGGGCGGCGGAACCCGGCATCGCCATGCTCGACCCACGGACACGCCCCTGCATCCGCACCGCGTTCACCCTGTACGGCGGCATTCTCGACGCGATCGCGGATCAGGACTACACGGTGCTGCACCGCCGTGCGGTGGTGTCCCGCGGGCGCCGAGCGGCCACGGCCGCCGCCGGAGTCGTACGCATCGCGGGCGCGCGGTGGCGTGCCCGCACCGCGCGTGGGGTGCCCCGGGCGAGTGGCGAGGCAATCCCGACGAAAGGACCGGCGCGATGAGTGACCGACCGGAATGGGCCGGCTGGACACCTCCGTTGCGCCGGCGCCGGCGCCGGCGCTCGGACTGGGCGACGCAGACGCCCACCTGGCGGGAGGCACGCCCGGCGCTGATCGCCGACGCGCTCAAACGGGCGTCGGCCCGCCGGTCCGGAAACTGGTTCGTCGTCGGTGCCTCCCGGGACGTACGCGCCGGTGGCCGCCCCTACGGCAGGACGGTGGGCGGGGTCGAAGTGGTGCTGTGGCGGTCCGACACCGGTGCGCTGCACGCCGGCCCGGGAGCCTGCCCCCACCTCGGTGCGCCCCTGCGTGACAGCCGGGTGGTGTGCGGCACGCTGGTGTGCCACTGGCACGGACTGGCCCTGGACGGCCGGTCGTTGGCCGGCTGGGATCCCTATCCGGCCCACGACGACGGGGTCCTGGTGTGGGTCCGGCTGGACGCGGTCGGCGGCGAGGAGCCGTTGGAGCGTCCGGTGGTGCCGGAACGGCCGGCGGCGGGCAGCGGGGTCGACGCCGTGTTCACGGCCGTCGGGCGGTGCGAACCGCAGGACGTGGTCGCCAACCGGCTCGATCCGTGGCACGGCTCGTGGTTCCACCCGTACTCGTTCGTCGACCTGACCGTGGCCCGGCCGCCGACGAGCGAGGACGACACCTTCGTCGTCGACGTCTCCTTTCGTGTGACCGGTCGTCTGGTGGTGCCGGTCCGGGCGGAGTTCACGGCACCCGGACCGCGTACGGTCGTCATGCGTATCACCGAGGGTGAGGGGGCCACGTCCGTGGTGGAGACTCACGCCACCCCGCTGACCCGCGAGGCGGACGAGCGGCCGCGGACCGCTGTGGTCGAGGCGGTCGTCGCGGCCTCGGACCGGCGCGGTTTCGCCCTCGCGCGAGCGGCCGCGCCCTTACTGCGCCCGCTGATGAGGCGGACGGCCGGCCGGCTGTGGCACGACGACCTGGCGTACGCGGAACGACGCTGGGCGCTGCGCAGCACAGGACGGTTCCCGGGGTAGCGCCGCGAGTCACCCGGCAGCCCGGGGCCCGCATGCCGGGGACTCAGCGTCTCCCGGTCGCCCCGAGTGCGCGCAGTACGGGGGTACGGCCCGCCCGGGGCACCGTCCACAACACCTGCCCCCGGACGCCCCAGGCGTCGAGCAGGGCACCCGCCGCCAGGAAGCCCGTGGTGGCGGCGCGCTCCATCAGGGCCACGGGCAGACCGCAGCGGATCGCGTCACCGGCCAGCGTCACCCGGGGATGGGGCGTCACCACGGTGGGCCGCCGGGAGTGGGAGCCGACCGGGAAGAACGGACAGTCGGAGCGCCACTCGTGCCGGGCGTCCACGACCCGTGCGTGCCGTGTCTCCGGGTAGACCCGGCGCAGACTCTCGGCGAGGCGGTTCTGCATCGCCTCCCGTGCGGTGCCGTCGGGGACGGCGTAGGCGTGCAGTTCCACCACCGAGCCGCCGGTCCGGGCGGCCCAGCGGGCGGCCTCGCCCTCGTAGCGGTCGAGGACGCTGATGTTGTCGAGGCCGTCGTAGCCGTTGGTGCCGAGGAATCCTGGGCGGTCTGCGCGGACCGGCCGGTCCAGCCAGAGCCGGGAGACGAGGAACGCGGGGGCGGTGGCAAGGGCGGCGATGTCGTCGCGCCAGGCGGGGGTGCCCAGGCCGGGTGACGCCGCGACGACCCCGCGCAGCGCCCCGGGGTCGAGTGCGAGCACGGCCGCGTGGTACCGGTCGGCGGCGCTGTCGGTCCGCACCTCCACTCCCCCGCCGTCGCACGGGAGGACGCCGTGCACGGGTGTGCCGGTGCGGACATCCGTCCCGAGGTTGCGGAGGTAGTCGCCGAGGGGCTCCCACAGGGCCCGGGGGAAGGGCTCGTTGGGCACGTCGAAGAGCAGGCCCTCCGAGGAGCCGAGGAAGTAGATGTGGAACATCAGCAGCAGTTCCGCGGCGGACAGTTCACGCGGGTCGGCGAAGAAGCTGCGCGAGAACACCTCGAAGGCCAGATGGTGCGCGGCTTCGGGGAAGCGGACACGCTCCAGGAAGGCTGTCGCGCTCATGCCGTCGAAGCGGTCGTAGACCTCGGGCACGCGGACGTCCAGGAGGGGCAGCGCGGCCCTGGCGTTCATCGCGGCGAGGTCGCGCCAGCCGAAGGTGGGGCTGAGGGCGACGAAGCCGAGCGCGCTGAACGGCGGCGTCCGCGGGACACGGGCGAAGCTGTCGGTCAACCCGCCGCTGTGCCGCAGCGGGTAGTCCGGCAGTGGCCGAAGACGGTCGAGGCCGGGATCGGTACGCCGCAGCAGGCCGCGCAGGTTGTAGTACTGGCGGAAGAAGGCGTGGAAGCCGCGGCTCATCGTCGCCTCGGAACCGTCGGCGAGACGGGTGCGCCACCCCGCGAGCCGGCCGCCGAGCGACTCCTCCCGTTCGTAGAGGGTCACGCGGGCGCCGCGTTCGGCCAGCAGGGTGGCCGCGGCGAGACCGGCGATCCCTCCGCCGACCACGGCGACGCCCGGCGCGTCCGCAGGGTCGAAACGGTCCCGGCCGGGCGCGGGCATCATGATCTCGGCCTTGCGGTCCCGGCCCCGCCGGGCTGCTCGCGGTGGGGCGCTCACCGTGCGTCCCCCGCAGCCGCGGGGGAGCCGTTTCGGGCCAGGAAGGTGTGCACGATGCCGGTCTGCCATCCGGCGACGGGCGCCGCGCGCACGCCCGTGAATCCGGCGCCGGTCAGCCGCGCGGTGAAGTCGGGGACCGTGTCGAAGTCGAGGACGCTTCGCCACAGGTGACGGTAGAGGGCACGGTCACCGCTGAGGGTGCCCGCCGGGATGATCACTCCCCGGCACACGGCCGTCCACACGGCGCGGTGCGCGGGCGAACCGCTGAGACTGTACTCGTGGACGGCGAGCCGCCCGCCCGGCCGGAGCAGTGACCGGACGGTTCCGAGGACGCCGTCCGGGTCGGTGACGTTGCGGAACAGGTAGGCGGCGAACACCGCGTCGTACGGTTCCTCACCGGCCGCCGCCGCCTCCTCGGCGGTCAGGTGCAGAAAGCGTACGTGGTCCGGCCACGGTTTGGCCTGAGCGCGCCGCAGCATCCCGGCCGACGCGTCGACGGCCGTGATCCGGGCGCGGGGCGCGGCCCGCAGCAGGGCCCGGGTGGAGGCGCCCGTGCCGCAGCCGAGGTCGAGGATGTGCAGGCCGGCCCCTGACCGGGGCAGCCCGAGCCTTCGGGCCGAGCGCAGGAGGTCGGTGCGGTAGCCGGGGTTGAGGGCCGTGAGGCGGTCGTAGGTGTGCGACGCGTGGTCGAAGGCGCGTGCCAGGTCGTCGTCGCGCAGCAGTGTCATCGGTGGCTCTCTCCGGTTCGTGGGGCGGGCTGGAAACGCCGGGGCAGGAAGGGGAGTTCGAGGGCGGTCCGCAGCATGGGACCCACGGGGGTGCGCAGGCCGATGCCCCACTCCTCGCCGAGCGAGGTGTCACCGTCGAGGAAGCGCAGCAGACGTTCCGGCGGAATGCGTCGGAACAGGCCGGTGAAGAAGTCGGGACCGTCGATCCGCCCGGTGTCCAGCGCTCGCAGCAGCACCGCGTCCATGGCCAGTGCCCGCCGCCCGTGCGGGGCGGGCACGGCCGGCCGGCCGTCGCCCAGGGCGGCGGCGATGGCCCTGCTCTGACGCTGCACGGCGGCGAAGGTGTAGCCGGTCGACGGGCGGGTGGCACCGCCCGCGGTACCGATCCGGAACACGGCGGGCCCGGTCCGGCGGGCGAAGCGCGCGTCGGTCATGGGGATGACGCCCTGCTCCGCCGATTCGACGGTGAACGCCCCGAGGCCGAGGATGTCGCGGCAGTAGTGGGCCAGCGCGGCCTCGTACGCCGTCGTGGTCAGCGGGGCACGGGAGAACTCGGTGTACTCGACGAGCGCCCGGTCCGTCGCCAGCGGCAGCGTGTAGCCGAAGGCGAGCCCGTGGCGCGGCTGCGGCACCCGGAAATCCATCAGATCGGCGACCGCGGGGTCGAAGCGGTCCTCATCGGTGCGCACGAACCAGCCGCGGAAGTGCTGCATCAGCTGTGTCCGGGCCGGTGGCAGGGAGCGCAGCGGGCGGGAGTCGAACACCTGGCGGGCGCGGAGTGTCAGCGTCCGGCCGTCGGACGTCGTGCAGCGGACCTCCGCGCCGCCGGCCGTGTCGTGCACCGTGTCCGCGGTGGCGCGCAGGACGCGCGCGCTGGGTGAACGGGCCAGCCGGGCATGCACCAGCTGTTCGAACGCCGTGGACCGGAGCATGCGGTAGCGCAACGGAGCCGGGTCCACGGTGATCGTCCGGCCGTCGGTGCCGTGCACGCGGAGCCGGGACCAGGAGGCGCTGACCGCCTCGGCGAAGTCGCCTGCGCCACGCTCCCAGTAGCACCAGGTCCGCTCGGGCGGACGCCGCGGACCGTCCGGGGCTTCCACCAGGGTGACGGTGGAGGAACCGGTCGCCGCCAGGTGGTGCGCGAGACTGAGCCCGGACGCGCCGCCGCCGACGATGACCACGTCGGAGGTCTCCTCGGGCGCCTCGGGAGCTCGGCTCACCGGGCACGCCGTTCGGCGGCGGATGTCCCGGGGGACCTCGTCACTGCCTCGACGGCGTACCGCCCGCCGGTGGCGGCGGCCCCCAGCACCCGTGCGCCGTTGATGTCCACGTCTCACTCCTGATCGCCGAGGCACGCCGGCGGCTTCCCTCTCCTTGCCCTCTCTTCCGTGAACCGGCCGCCGGCGGATGCGCCGGACACAGACCAACCGGAGTCACCTGAGCGCGATGGACTCCACCGCCGCGAGGGCCTGCGCCAGCCCGGACGGATGGGGCGAGCCGGGCACGGTCTGTCCGGCCCAGCCGGGCCCGAGCGTCAGGACGACCGGCTTCCTGCGGGCACCCCGCACCCCCCATTCGAGCGCGGCCACGTGCTGAGCCAGCGGCCGGCTCGCGGTGGTACGCGACTGCGCCCACAGACCCACCGCGGCCGGACCGGTTCTGCGTACCGCGGCCACGAGTGACTCGACGGGCAGTGCGCCACCGAACATGCGCACCGGCAGGCCCCGTTCGGCCAGGGCGGCGGCCAGGACCTCCAACGGCAGCGTGTGGTTCTCGGCGGGGACACAGGCCAGGAGCGTCGTGGCGCCGGGGCGGTCGGCGACCACGGGCGGGGCGTGGCGCCGCAGCACACCGGACACGTGCCAGGACAGGAAGTGCTCGACCTCGACGTATCTCTCGCCCGAGGTCTCCCACTTGCGGCCGACCGCCTGCAGAGTCGGCATGATCACCTCCGACCACGCCACGACCAGGCCATGGTCCTCGATCGCGGCGCTCAGCAACGTGTCGAGCGCGGTGGCGTCGAGACGCAGGGCCGCACGGGCGACTCCCTTGCACTCCTGACGTACGTCGCCCAGGCGCAGGCCGGTGCCGGCCCGGCTCCGGCCGCGGGACGTCGGCAGTCGGGACCGGACGGAACCCACCTGGGGGGCGGGCGCCTGCGGCCCCTCCTCGTCCAGCGCCAGTCGGGCGGCCTCGGCGGGTGGCAATCCGGTCGCCGTCAGCGCGCACATCCGCTCCAACCTCGCCACGTCCGCGGCGGTCCAGCGGCGATGCCGGCCATCCGTATGCGCTGTGGGGCCCAGACCGTAGCGGCGGTCCCAGGAACGGACGGTGGTCGGTGCCACCCCCAGACGCCTCGCCACCTCACCGGTGGTCAGCCCGCCGCCGACACGCGGCGCGTCCTGGTGATCACCGTCATCTCTGTCCAGGCTCATATTCTCCATCATACGACGCACAAACGACGCATGTTGTATGCGTCGTTTCGGCTCACAAGACTGGCATGCAAGCGCTCGGCCGCTACGGCGCCTGCCGACCGAACCGGTTCGGCAAGCGGCTTCCGGCCCCATCACGGGACGCACGGCAGGAGGGACAAGCCCATGACCATGAACACACGATCCGCCGGTGTCCGCACCCAGGCCGCGGAGGAAACGCCGTGCGAGGACGAACTGGCGCGCGGCCTGTGCGCCGCGGACGAGACCGCGTTCGCGGCTGTCTACCGGCACTGGGGCGCACTGGTCCACACCATGGCCACCCGCTCGCTCGGTGACGTCCACGAGGCCGAGGACGTGACCCAGCAGGTGTTCCTCGGCGCCTGGCGCGGACGGGACGGCTACCGTCCGGAGCGGGGACCGCTGGGCGCCTGGCTGGTCGGCATCGCGCGCCGGAAGATCATCGACGCACTGTCAGCCAGGACGAGGCGTCTCACGCTGATCGATTCGATGGCGTCCGACGCCGACGTGCACCGCCACGAGACGGGCGCCCCGGACGACGTCCTGGACCGGGTGCTCCTGGTCGACGCGCTGTCCCGGCTGCCGCGCCACCAGCGCGAGGTGCTGTGCATGGCCTTCTACGAGGACCTCACCCAGGCCCAGATCGCCGAGCACACCGGCATCCCCCTGGGCACCGTGAAGAGCCACACCCGACGCGGCCTGCACCGGTTGCGTGAGGGGATCGAACGAGGCCGCACCGGCGAGAACACCGCGTAGGCACGCACGGGAGTCCTCGGCGAGACAGGAGGGTGACGGTGCCACATGTCGAGCCCGCACACCTGATGGAACTGGCACCGGGAAACGACGTCTCGAGCGACGACCCGGGCGCGCTGAGGCACATCGCCACATGTAACCGGTGTCGGGAGGAACTGAGCCAGATCACGCGGATCGTTGTCACGGCCCGTGACGTGGAGGAGTCGGACCTCCCGGCCACCCCTCCAGAGCAGGTATGGCAGCGCATCACACAACAGTTGTCCGCGGCGTCGGCCGAGCCCCGTCGCATCCGCCGCTCCACGAACCGCCACGGTCGGACGATCCGTTACGCGCTGAGCCTTCTCGTCGGCATCGCCCTCATCTGGTGGTGGAGCCGCACTGGTCCGTGAGATCCGCCGCGAGATTCGCGATGTTGGTGAGCAGTGCCGTGCCGCGCCGGGAGTGGTCGTAGCCGGCGAGGGGGTAGCCGTTGCTCAGGCAGGCGAAGGACAGGCCGGTCTCCGGGTCCAGGAAGCCGAGTTGGTAGGCGGCTCCGGCACTGCCGAAGAGGGCGGGCGAACCGGTGGACGGCAGGTTGCTGCCCGCGTCCGGGCCGGCCACGGTGACGAACAGGCCCATGCTGGTACGGCGGTTGGAGCCGCCCCCGTAGATCTGTTCCCCGTGCGGGTGGTCGGTCAGCCGGATCCGGGTGCCCTCGGCCACCGCCTCCGGCTTCCACAGGCCGGAGTGTTCCAGCGCCTGGAAGTACAGGGCGACGTCGGCGGCCGTGGCGACCAGCGCGTGGCTGGGCTCCCCGGCCGCCAGCACCCGCGGGTCGGACAGATACCAGGGGCCCCAGGGGTCGGGCTCCTGCTCGTCGCTCGTGCGGTCGGTGGCGGTCATACGGGCGACGGTGCCTGCCTGCCGGTCCACCGGGACGCCGAGTTCGAGCGAGGACAGGCCGAGCGGTACGGCGATCCGCTCGCGCAGGTAGTCGGCGAACGCCAGGCCCGTACGCCGCTCCACGATCTCGGCGATCAGCCAGGCCGCCGAGGTGAGGTGGAACTGGAAGCGGCTGCCCGGCGGGTAGTCGAGCCGCCAGCGGCCGAACGCGGCGAGGCGCTGCTCGCGGTCGAGCATCTTCGGGTACCCGAGCGGCGCGAAGGGGAAGCCGGCGGTGTGGGTGAGCACCTGCTCGACCGTCACCGCCTCCTTCCCGTTCGGCGCGAACTCCGGGATGATCGCGGCTACTTGCTCGCCCACGTCCAGAAGGCCTTCGCCGATCAGCTTCCAGACCGCGCCCGCGACGATCGACCGCCCGACGGACTGCAGGACGTATCGCGTGGACGGTTCGGCGTCCCCCCAGGTCGCGAAGGCGACCAGCCTTCCGCCCCGCGCCACGGCGACCTGCGCGGACGGCAACGGCCCGTGCTCGACCTCGAGGCGGATCCGGCGCAGGAGTACGTCCAGCCGGTGCGGGTCGACGCCGACGGTTTCCGGGGCGACGACCGAGTGGTCAAGCGTCACGTGGTTCTCCTTCGAGCGTGGTCGGTTCCCGAAGGCTTCGGCGTACGACCTTGCCGTTCGCGTTGCGCGGCAGGTCGACCACGAACCACCAGCGGACGGGGACCTTGAACCCGGAGAGCCGGGCGCGGGTGTGGCTTGTGAGCGCCGCCGGTTGTGGCGGGGCGTCGGGATCGGCGGGGACGACGAAGGCGACGACGGTCTGGCCGAGCCGCTCGTCCAGAACGCCGGTCACCGCGACGTCCGCCACCTCGGGGTGCGCGGACAGGACCGTCTCCACCTCGAGCGGATGGACGTTCTCGCCACCACGGATGATCATGTCGGTGCGCCGGCCGAGCAGGTAGAGATACCCGTCCTCCGCCACGCGGCCCAGGTCGCCGCTGTGCAGCCAGCCTTCGGCGTCGATCTTGAAGAGGTGGTCGGCGCGGGCATGGATCTCTCCGCTGCCGTCCGGGCCGGGGTCGTGGACCCTGATCTCGACGCCGGGTGCGGGTCGCCCCACCGACCGCAGCAACTCGGTGCGTCCGGCCACCGCCTCCCGGTGGTCCTCCGGGGTGAGCACGCTGATCGGCGAGCCCTCGGTCTGGCCGAACATGTTGAGCATGCGAACGCCGGGCATCGCCTCGTACGTCCGCCGCAGGGTGCCGGGGCGGATGGGCGCGCCGCCGTACTGGAGCGTTCGCAGCGTCTCGTGGCGGGCCTGTCCGGCCGCCAGCAGGGTCTCCAGCATCGCGGGGACCATGCTGGTGTGCGTGGTGCCGAGGTCCCGCAGCAGGGCCCAGCCCTCGACGGTGAAGCGGGGCAGGCCGGTGATCAGAGCGCCGGCGGCGAGGGCGACGGCGATGTTGCCCAGGCCCGCGATGTGGTGGAAGGGGGCGCTGCCGCCGTAGAAGCTGTCGGGGTCGAGTGCGCACAGATGCCCGTTGACGCGGGCCCGGGCGGCCAGGCGCCGTTGGCTCATGGGGACGGGCTTGGGCAGGCCCGTCGTTCCGGAGGTGTGCAGGACAGCGGCGAGGTCGTCGGGTCCGGCAGCCAACCGGCGTCCGCCGGGGGCCAGTTCGGGCATGATGGCGATCCGCCGACCGGACAGCTCGGCGACCTGCCTGCCGAGGTCGGCGAACTCGGGCTGCGCCAGCAGGACGTGAGCCCTCGTCTCCTTGACCACGGCGGCGATCTCGTACGCCGTCATGCGGACGCCCAGCGGTGCGAGCGGGTGCCCGGATCCGGCGCCGCCGATCACCAGCGCGAGGGCGTCGGCGGAGGTGGCGACCAGTGCGGGCACCGGTTCGCCGGGTTCCAGGCCGAGGGTCTCCAGCCAGTCGGCCGCGCCGGCCGCACGGTCGAGCAGTTCGCGTCCGGTCCAGGTCAGATCGCCGAACCGGACAGCGGGGCGGGCGTGGTCGTAGGCGCGGCTCACCATGGCGGTCCAGGTGGCCGCCTGCACCCCTTCCTGCGCGGCGGCCATCGGCTCAGGGCTCCAGACGGGCCGCCGCCGTGCCGGAGACCACCTCGGCGCCGTCCTGGTTGACGGTGCGCAGGGTGAAGTGGGCGACCGGGCCGGTCGGCGTGTCCTCGATCGACTCGACGGTGGCCGTGGCGGTGAGGGTGTCGCCGGGCCAGACCTGGGCCTTGAAGCGCACGCCGTAGCGCAGCAGCGCCTCGGTGCCGACCCAGTCGGTCAGGACCCGGCCGGTCATACCCATCGTCAGCATGCCGTGGGCGAACACGCCGGGATAGCCCGCGGCATCGACGGCGAACCGCTCGTCGGTGTGCAGGGGGTTGAAGTCGCCGGAGGCGCCCGCGTACTGCACGATCCGGGTGCGCTTGAGGTCGTCGACGAGGACGCTCTCGCGTATCTCGCCGACCTTGATGTCGTCCGGGCTCAGGCTCATCGGGCGTCCTTCGGGGTCGCCGGGCCCTCGGGGACGACGGCCACGGTCACGGCACTGACGACCGGCTCGCCGTCGGCGTCCCGGTACTCGGTGATGCGCTCACTGAAGAGCAGGCGGCCGGTGCGGCCCTGCTTCTCCCAGCTGCGGCCGGTGCTGTTGTGCGCGTAGAGGGTCTCGCCGGCGCGCACCGGACGGTGGTACTCGAAGTGCTGCTCGGCGTGGAGCCCGCCGGCGCCCTCGGCCATGACGCCGGCGTCACGCCCCGACCCGAACCACTCCTCGTCCGGCTTGGGACGCAGGTGGTAGTCGGGGTCGTAGTGGGCGCTCGCCATGGTGAAGGTGGGCGGTGCGAGCGCGGACTCGCCCTGGTACGCCGGGTTCTCGTCGCCGATGGCGCGGGCGAACAGCATGATGTGCCCGGCCTCGACGGGGAAGGGTTGCCCTGTCATCTGCGTGTGCTCCTCGAATCAGTACGGCAGATCAGTACGGCAGAAACGCGTCGCGCGTGGCCTCGTCCGGGTCGAAGTCCGGCGGCAGTCCCTCGAACTTGGGCTCCCGCTTCTCCACGAAGCTCGACACGCCCTCGCGGAAGTCGGGGGAGCCCGCGAAGAACTCCATGGCGGAGTAGGAGCGGGCGAGGGCGTCGGTGAAGGTGCGGTCGAGGTCGCCGTACACCTGGTGCCGTACGACGGCCATGGCCCGCGGCGAGCAGTTGCGGGCGATGTCCCGGGCGTAGGCGCGAGCGGCGTCGAGGAGGTCCTCGGGTTCGACGACGCGGCTGACCAGGCCGAGGCTCTTCGCCTCGTCGGCGTCGAAGACGCGGCCGGAGAGCAGCAGGTCGAGCGCGTTCTCCAGGCCGATGACGCGCGGCAGGACGTGCGGCAGGTTGTACTCGCCGGCCAGCCCGCGGCGGGTGAACGCGGTGGTGAAGCGGGCCCCGCGGGCGGCGAAGCGGACGTCGCAGATGAGCGCCTGGACCAGTCCGATGCCCGCGCAGGCGCCGTTGACGGCGGCGATCAGCGGCTTGGGCATGTTCCGCCTGCTGTACATGGGGACGCGGGCCTGCAGGTTGAGGGACTCCCCCGGCTGCGAGTTCTGCTCCAGGCGCTGCATGTCCATCCCCGGGCAGAAGGCCCGGCCCGCCCCGGTGATGATCACCACTCTGACGGCGGGGTCCTGTGCGGCCCGGTCGAGGAGCGCGAAGAAGCGGCGCTCCATCGGCAGGCTCCACGCGTTCTTGCGCTCGGGCCGGTTGAGGGTGACGGTGGCGACACCGTCCTCGTCCACGTCGTACAGGACCAGGTCCAGGTCCTCGGGGGCCACCACGGTTTCCTCGGGCATCACGTCACTCCTCGTCCAGCGGTTCGATCGGGTCGCCGACGCCGGGCCGCTCCCCGGAGATGGTCACCACCACCTGCCCGCGGGCGCAGATGCGTCCGTCGGCCCGCACGTCGACGTCGGCGAAGTGCACCCGGCCGCCCCGCCGCACACAGCGCGCGTACGCGACCGCCTCACGGCCGCGGGCGGGTGCGAGGTACTGCACCGACATCGACACGGTGCTGAGCCGGCTGCCCTTGGTGAAGTCGTGCCCGGCGATCACGGCTCCGGCGCCGGCGGTGTCGATGAGCGCGGAGATGACGCCGCCGTGGAAGACGTCTTCGTGGGCCGAGAGGGACTCGGCGTAGGGGAGCACGATCTCGACGCCGTCGGGTTCCCAACGTCTTACGCGCATCCCGCAGCGGCGATTGAAGGCGACTCCGCGCTCCCAGCGGGCTCGGAACCAGGATCGGCGTTCGCGCTGCTCCTGGTCGGTGAGGGTCCTCGCCGCGACGGTCATCAGCACGCCCTCCGGTCTCGGCCTGTCGACCGACCTATATAGCTACATGATTCGCCTGGATGAAGGAATCATAGACCCCGGGGCGTGACTACTGAAGTATATTTATCTAACTCATTCAGCTGAAGGGGGAATCTCGATGCCGTCGACCGCCCTGGCCGGGATCCGTGTCCTCGATCTGTCCCGCATCCTCGCGGCGCCGCTGGCCACTCAGCTACTGGCCGACCTCGGAGCCGAGGTGATCAAGGTGGAACGGCCCGGGACGGGAGACGACTCACGGGCCTATGGCCCGCCGTTCGCCCCGGGGACCGACACCGCCGCCTTCTACCTCTCCTGCAACCGCAACAAGCGGTCGGTCACCGTCAACCACGCCTCCACCGAGGGGCAGGAGGTGCTCCGCGCCCTCGCCGCGCGGTCGGACGTACTGGTCGAGAACTTCCGGACGGGCACGCTGGCGAAGTACGGTCTCGACCACGAGAGCCTGCGCGCACTCAACCCACGTCTCGTCTACCTCTCGGTCACCGGCTTCGGCCAGACCGGCCCGTACGCCGACCGCCCCGGCTACGACGGCATCTTCCAGGCCATGTCCGGGATGATGAGCGTCTCCGGACACCCCGAGGAACCGATGAAGGTCGGCGTCAGCATGATCGACATCCTCACCGGGCTCTACGCCTCCACGGCCGTCCTCGCGGCCCTGCGCCACCGGGACGCCACCGGCGAGGGCCAGTTCATCGACCTGTCCCTGCTGGACTGCGGCCTGGCCTCGCTGTCCCACTTCGCGATGAACTACCTGGTCTCCGGCGAGGTTCCGCAGCGGCGCGGCAACGGCGGCTACGGCGGGATCCCCTCGCAGGCCTTCCCCTGCAAGGACAAGCCGATCTTCCTGGTCGCCGGCAACGACAAGCAGTTCGCCGCGTTCTGCGCGGCGGCCGACCGCACCGACCTCCTCCAGGACGAACGGTTCGCCACGACCTCCGCCCGGATCGCCCACCGCGAGGAGATCCTGCCGGTGCTGGCGGCGATCCTGCGCACCCGCACCCGGGACGAGTGGCTGACCGTTCTCGACGCACACGACGTGCCCGCGGGACCGTTCAACGAGATGCCCGAAGTCTTCGCCGATCCGCAAATACAGCACCGGGGGATGCTGATCGAGGTCGAGGACCCGGCCTCCGGGCAGCTGCCGATGCTCGCCAACCCCATCCGGTTCACGGCGACGCCGATCGAGGGGTACGCCCCACCGCCTGCGCTGGGTGAGCACACCGCCGAAGTGCTCACCGCTCTCGCGGGGGTGACGGACCGTCAGCTGGCCGCGCTGCGGAACCGGGGCGTCGTGTAGCGGCGTCAGCCGATCAGGGTCCGACCGCCCTCCAGCATCAGCGTCGCGCCCGTCAGATAGGCCATGTCGTCACTGACGAGCGCGGCCACCGCCCGGCCGATGTCGGCCTCCGGGTCCCCGAGCCGCCCCAACGGGATCTGCCGGGCGAGCTCGTCCGCCTTGTGGGGATGCGCGGCCAGGTAGTCCTCCGCCGCCGGACTGAGCGCGGCCGGACAGATGACGTTCACACGGATCCCGTACGCGCCCCACTCCCGCGCGGCGACCCGGCTCAGACCGCGGATCGCCTCCTTGGCCATCGCGTACGCCGCGAAGGTCACCTCGCCCTGCACGGCGGCCGACGAACCGAGGTTCACCACGCTGCCGCGGCTCTCCTTGAGATGGGGCAGTGCGGCCTGCATCGCGTGGAATGCGGCCAACGGACCGCTGCGGTAGGTGAGTTCGACATCGTCGTACGACGTCTCCGCCAGCCGGCGCTGCACCGAGGACTGCGCGTTGTTCACGAGCACGTCGAGACCGCCGAACTCCCGTACCGTCTCGGCCACCATGCGGTCGACGTCGTCCCGCTCCCCCACGTCCCCGACCACGGTGTACGCCCGGCCACCGCGTTCGACGATCTCCCCGGCCGTGTCCTTCAGCTTGGCTTCGGTGCGGCCGGTGATCACCACGGCAGCCCCCTCGGCCGCCAGCGCGAGCGCGATGCCCCGCCCCACGCCCTGCCCTCCGCCGGTGACCAGCGCCGTCCTGCCTGACAACCGTGCCATTACGTCTCCTTCCAGAAGGCCGACCAGGAGGGGAAGGCCTCGGGCAGCGCCGGTTCTCCGGCGCCTTCCCAGCCCTTGAATGCCACCGCCTGGGGGCGCTCGGTCACGTCCGCCGCGTACCAGTGGCGCTCGCGCCGCCGGGAGAAGTACCAGTCACCGTCGACGCGCGCATAGTCGTCCCAGTAGCAGATCGCCATCACGATCCACCGGTCCCCCACCTCGTGCTCGGCCCGGCAGTACACCGCGCCGGTCGCCGTGTCGCGGCCGGTGAACTCGACGCGGTGGCCGCAGATCTGGTGGACCGACCGGTGGAAGCCGCGCACCGCGGGTTCGATGTGCTGCCGCAGGACAGCCCGCCCGCGGCCGTGGCGCCCCATGTCCACGTCGGGCCGGAAGCAGCCGACCCAGGCGTCGAGGTCACGGCCGTCCACGGCGAGCGCGTAACGGATGGGCAGTTGCTGGATGGCGAGCTGCGACTCGATACGGTCGACGCGTTCCTCGAGCGATGTCACGGGCGCGGCTCCTTCGGCAGACCGAGGACCTGCTCCCCGATGATGTTGCGCTGGATCTCGCTCGACCCGCCGTAGATCGTCTCCGCGAGGGCCAGCAGGAACGACCTCTGCCGACGGTCCAGGGCGTAGTCCTCGCCCACGATCTGTCCGGCGGGGCCCGCCAGCTCCGTGGCCAGCCGGCCGAGTTGCTGGTGCCTGGTCGACGCGTACAGCTTGGCGGTGGTGGCCTGTGCTCCCGCGGTGCGGCCGGCGGTCAGTTCCGCGATGGTCCGCAGGTTGGTGGTGCGCATGATGCGTACGGAGATCCAGGCGTCGACGATGCGGCGGCGCAGCATCGGATCGTCGAGCGCGCCCCGCTCGCGGGCCAGGTCGATCAGTGCCTCGGCCTCCCGCTCGAAGGTGAGCTGCTGGGGCAGGAGGGTGGTGCCGCGCTCGATGCCGAGCGTGGCCATCGCGGTGCGCCAGCCCTGGCCGACCTCGCCGACGACCATGTCGGCTCCTGTGCGGGCGTCGGAGAGGAAGATCTCGGCGAACTCGTCCTGGCCGGCGAGGTTGCGGATGGGGCGGATCTCCACGCCGGGCTGGTCCGTGGGCACCAGCAGCATGCTCAGGCCCTTGTGCCGCGCGGACTGCGGGTCGGTGCGGGTGAGGACGTAGACCCAGTCGGCGTGGATGCCGAAGGACGTCCAGACCTTCTGTCCGCTGACCACCCACTCGTCGCCGTCCCGTTCCGCCCGGGTGCGCACGGATGCCAGGTCGGAGCCGGCGCCGGGTTCGCTGAAGCCCTGGCCCCACAGCTCCTCGACGGCGAGGATCGGCGGCAGGAAACGCTTCTTCTGTGCCTCGCTGCCCATCTTGAGGAGCATCGGGCCCAGCAGGTCGAGGGCGTTGACGGTGGCCCGGTACGGGGCGTTCACACGGGCGTACTCGTACTCGAAGACGATCTCCTCCAGCAGCCCGAGCCCGCGTCCGCCGTACTCCTCGGGCCAGCCGACGCCCAGCCAGCCACCGGCGGACAGCTCACGGTCCCAGGCGAGGCGGACCTCCCAGGCCGCGCCGTCGGTGGGGCCGCCCACGCCCCGGTGCTCGGCGAACTCCCCCACGAGGTGGTCCGCCAGCCAGTCCCGCACCTCGTCGCGGAAGTCGCGTACCGCGGGCCCGAAGTCCAGCTCCATGTCTGCTTCTCCCTGAGGTCTCAGATGCCGAGCCGGGCGGCGAGCAGTTCCCGGTGGTACGACGGTGTGCCGAGCAGTACCTCGGAGCTCTTGGCCCGCTTGAGGTACAGGTGCGCGGGGTGCTCCCAGGTGAAGCCGATGCCGCCGTGGACCTGGATGTTGTCCGCGGCGACCTTGGTGAACGCCTCCGAGCAGAAGGCCTGCGCGAGGGCGGCGGCGATCGCGATCTCCGTCTCGTCGCCCGCGTCCAGCGCCCACAGCCCCCCGTACGCGGCCGAGCGGGCGGACTCGATGTCCATGAGCATGTCGGCGCACTTGTGCTTGATCCCCTGGAACGAGCCGATGGGCCGGCCGTACTGCTCGCGGATCTTGGCGTACTCCACGGCGGCGTCCAGGGCGGCCGCGGCTCCCCCGACCTGTTCTGCGGAAAGGAGTACGGCGGCGGTGGCGAGGGTGCGCGCCAGGGCCGGCCAGGCCGTGCCCTCGGGGCCGAGGAGGCGGGCGGGGGTGTCCCTGAACTCGATCCGGGCCTGTTTGCGGGTCTGGTCGAGGGTGGGGAGGGGGGTGCGGGTGAGGCCGGGCGTTCGGGCGGTCTCGACGGCCAGGAGGCTGATGCCCGAGGGGGTGCGGGCGGCGACCAGGAGCAGGTCGGCGAGGTGCCCGTCGGGGACGTAGGTCTTCACGCCGGTCAGCTGCCAGGCGCCTGTCTCGTCACGGACTGCGGTGAGCCCGATGCCCTGCTCGTCCCAGCGGCCGACGTCCTCGGTGAGCGCCAGCGTGGCCACCGTCTCGCCGGATGCGATACCCGGCAGGAGTTCGTGCCGCGCCTGCTCGTCGGCGCAGCGCAACAGCGCCTCGGCGGCCAGAGCGACGGTGGCGAAGTACGGCCCGCCGAGCAGCGCGCGACCCGCCTCCTCGAAGACGATGCCGAGATCGACGTAGCCGAAGCCCGAGCCGCCGTACTCCTCCGGTACGGCGAGCCCCTGGAGGCCGAGTTCGCCGGCCATCCGCCGCCAGACGACCGGGTCGTGACCCTGGGGGTCGGCGGCCAGGCGGCGCACGGCCGCCTCGTCGGAGTGCTTGGCGAGGAACGAGCGGACGACCTTGCGCAGTTCGTCCTGTTCCTCGCTGAAGGTGAGATCCATGCCGAGCTTCCCGTCCTCCGTGCAACGTCACGTGCGGCCTGCTTGCCGCCCACCCCTCGATACAGTTAGATAATTATAGTATCCACACTGAATACACCAGGAGCGCGACGTGATCGATCCCTACGCCCCGTTCACGAGCCTGACCTTCGAGCGGCCCACGCCCGGCGTGCTGCGGATCGTGCTCGACGCCCCGAACCTCAACGCCGTGGATCCACGGATGCACGGTGAGCTCGCCGACATCTGGTCCGTCGTCGACCGGGACGACGAGACCCGGGCGGTGCTCGTCCAGGGGGCGGGCCGGGCGTTCTCGGCGGGCGGGACCTTCGACTCCATCGACGCCATGACCGAGGACTACGCGGTGCGTGCCCGGGTGATGCGGGAGGCGCGGGACATGGTCTACGGGGTGCTCAACTGCTCCAAGCCGGTGGTCTCCGCGATCCACGGACCGGCGGTCGGCGCGGGGCTCGTCATCGGCATGCTCGCGGACATCTCGATCGTGGCCCGCACGGCGAAGATCGTCGACGGGCACACGCGGCTCGGGGTCGCGGCCGGTGACCATGCCGCCATCTGCTGGCCGCTGCTGTGCGGCATGGCCAAGGCCAAGTACTACCTGCTCACCTGCGAGACGCTGACCGGTGAGGAGGCCGAGCGGATCGGGCTGGTGTCGAAGTGCGTGGACGACGCGGACGTGCACACCGAGGCCCTCCGGGTGGCGACGGCCCTGGCCGCCGGGCCGGCCAGCGCGATCAGCTGGACCAAGCGGTCCCTCAACCACTGGTACCGCACCGCCCAGCCGATCTTCGAGGCCTCGCTGGGGCTGGAGTTCTTCGGGTTCGGCGGGCACGAGGTCGTCGAGGGGCTCGCCGCGCACCGCGAGAAGCGGCCCGCGGACTTCGAGGGCGTCAGCGGCAAGCACCCGCTCGACCTGTGACCACCGTACGAGAGGAACCGATCGATCATGACACCGCAGCAGGCCAGCACCGAAGTCCCCCTTCTGGTCAAGGGGCTGACCTTTGAGGAGATGCCGGTCGGGCAGGTCTTCCGGACCGCCCGCCGCACCATCACGGAGACCGATCTGGTCAACTTCGTCACCTGGGGCGGCTTCACCGAGCCCCTCTTCTGGGACGCCTCGCACGCGGCGGACGGCGGTTACACGGGGCGACTGGTCCCGGGGGGACTGACGTACTGCATCGCCGAAGGCCTCGTCCTCCAGACGAACGTGCTGCACGGCACGGGCCTCGCCTTCCTGCACATGGAACTCGACGTGCTGGGTCCCGTGTACGTCGGCGACACCGTGTACGCCGTCGTGGAAACCACGGGGTCCCGGCCGTCCAGCAAGCCCGGCCGGGGCGTGGTGACCAGCCGGATCACGGTACGCAACCAGCGGCACGAGCATGTTCTCGTCTACACGCCGGTGCGGCTGATCCGCGGCAGGGACTACGAGGCTCCGGCATCCTGAGCCCGCGGCGGGGACTGGTTTCGCTGCCTCCGCCCTCCGGACCCGGGGCCGGGCGCTGGCTACACGGCCTCCGCCCTCCGGGCCCGGGGCGGGGACTGACTGCACGGCCTCCGCCCTCCCGAACCCGGGGCCGGGCACCGGCTACACGGCCTCCGCCCTCCGGACCCGGGGCCGGGCGCTGGCTACACGGCCTCCGCGGTCCTGAGCCCGCGGCCGGGCTACGAGGTTGCGCCGTCCTGAGTCCGGGGCACGGCCGGCACGAGACTCAGACCGGTGGCCCGCCCCGCTTCGGGTACGGCGGCGCCGGCGAAGGCGCCGTGGTGCAACCAGTCGGAGGGGATCGCGGGACGCGGCGGGGCCTCGTGGTCCGGGACCGCCATCGCGTACAGGCGGGTGTAGCGGAACTTGGCCTCCAGGTTGTCCAGGACCGACCAGTACTCGTAGCCGCACACCTCCACACCTGCCGCGGTGAGTCCGGCCAGCCAGGAGAGGCGGGCGCGCAGCAGGGCCCGGCGCCGGTCGTCGTCGCTGTGTCCGGTGGCGTCGACGAGGTCCAGGTCGCCCATGCCGTTGTCGATGACGGACAGCGGCGGCAGCGCGTCACCGTACAGCTCGTAGAGGCCGGCGACGGCGTCGGCGAGTCCTTCGGGGATGATCGGCCAGCCGTAGGCGGTGGTCTCCACGTCGTCGAACGGGACGATCGCGAAGCCCAGCCCCACGAGCAGGCGGTTCACCTCGTTGAGGGCGCTCTGACAGGTTCTCGTCGGCAGCACCCGGGGCAGGTTCTCCGGCGCGGTGACGCGGAACGGCGTGTGCCAGGACAGGCCCAGCAGGTCCTGCTCGGTGGTGATGTTCTCCAGGTCGCCAGGGCGTACGCAGCCGGTGTCCTCGACCGGTGAGTCGCCGTCCTCGGTCACCATGTGCTCGCCGAGCAGCAGGGGGTCGAGGAAGAGACGGTTGGTCCAGCTCTCCAGGCGTTCCAGGGCGAGACGGTCGTAGGGGTCGTCGGTGGCCGGGTAGCCGCCCACGAGGGTGACCGTGGTGCCGATCCGGCCTCGCGCGCCGCCGGACCTCAGGGCCTGGGTGGCGAGCCCGTTCGCGAGCAGGATGTGGTGGACCGCGGGCAGTCCTGCCCGGCCCGCGCCCCGGTTCGGGGGATACATTCCGGCCACGTGGTCGGCGAGTGTGGGGCCGGCGAGGTCGGTGGAGGTGATCCAGCGTTCCACCCGGTCGCCGAAACGGCGGCCCAGCTCGGCGGCGTAGGCGGCGAAGTGCTCGGCGGTGTCACGGGCGAGCCAGCCGCCGGCCGCGTCCAGCCACGGCGGCAGCGAGCGGTCGAGCAGGGTGAGAGCGGGCCGGGTGCCGTGCGCGAGCAGTGCGTCGAGCGCGCGATCACAGCGGTCCAGGGCGTCCCGGTCCCAGCTGCCTGCGCCGTCGGGCTGGAGCTGCGGCCATCCGGCGACCATGCGGTGGGTGTCCGCGACGACGCCGGTCAGCTGCCGGAGGTCTTCGGTCCACTGCCGGAAGTGCCCGCCGCGTTCCGGCCGGGGCGGCAGTGGCGCCGCGATGGTGTCCGCGGTGGCGACCCCCCAGTCGACACAGCGAAGGGATTCGTGCAGGAAACCATCGCTCATGGTTACCGTCCAGGCGGTGAATGGTTTAGCGCATTCAACTGAATGTCCGCCGACCGGACGCTAACAGGTCAAACAAACTACGACAATGTTTCGGCCAGATCTCCCGATAACGGATCAGACCGCGTCCAGGATGAGGCCGCCCGCCAGGCCATCGCCATGATCGGCGCGTTCGGATTGCCGGACACCATGGTCGGCATGACCGAGCAGTCGACGACCCGCAGGCCTCGATGCCGCGTACCCGCAGCCGGCCGTCGACGACGTCGCCCTCGTCCGGGCCCATGGCGCAGGCGCCGACGGCGTGGTGGTCGAACGTCGTCATCCCTGGCTGTCCGATGCCGGTGCCCGCTCCTCCAGGGGACGGAACTCCTCTTCCTGCCACCAGGGATAGAGGGATGGCATGTCCTTGCTGACCCGGCCCGGGAACGCGGGCGGCCGTTTGGCGAGGAACGACTGGACGCCCTCCACGGGGTCCGGGCCGCCGCCGATCTGGCTCATGATCCGGGAGTCGAGCCGGTGGGCGGCCATCGGGTGCGGCTCGCCCAGCATCCGCCACATCATCTGGCGGGAGAGGGCGACGGAGATCGCGGAGGTGTTGTCGGCGATCTCCCGGGCGAGTGCGTACGCCGCCGGCAGCAGCTCCTCCGGCGGGTGCACGGAGCGGACCAGCCCGGCCGCGAGTGCCTCGTCCGGGCCGAAGACGCGGCCCGTGGCGACCCATTCCATGGCCCGCTGCATGCCGACGGCCCGGGGCAGGAACCAGCTCGCCGCCGATTCCGGCACGATGCCGCGCCGGGCGAAGACGAAGCCGAACTTCGCCGAGGTCGACGCCAGCCGGATGTCCATGGGCAGGGTCATGCTGGCTCCGACGCCCGCGGCCGGGCCGTTGATCGCCGCGATGACCGGTTTGGTGCTGGAGAAGATCCGCAGGGCGACCCGGCCGCCGGTGTCCCGGTGCCAGGCGCCCGCCTTGCGGTGGTCGAAGGAGGAGCCGCCCGAGCTGACGTCGGCGCCCGCACAGAAGCCGCGCCCTGCGCCGGTCACCACGATCACGCGGATCTCGTCGTCGGCGTCGGCCGCGTCCAGGACGTCGAGCAGATCGGCCATCATCCGGGGGTTGAAGGCGTTGAGTTTCTCGGGCCGGTTCAGCGTGACGGTGAGGATCCGCTCCGCCACCTCGGCCCGCACGGTGTCGTACTCCTGCTCCGGCATACGCGTCCTCCGTCACTCCGGCGAGCCGTTTCCAGAAAGCTTAATTAGTTATAGCATTCAACTCTACTGACTCGTTCGATGATGACTGATGGCGGTGGAGATGACGGACCTCTTGGTGACGGCCGTCGGGCCGGTCCGGCTGATCGAGCTGAACCGGCCGGACCAGCTCAACGCGATGAGCGAGGAGCTGCACGCGGGTCTCGCGTCCCTGTGGGACTCGCTCGCCGACGACCCCGAGGCCCGGGTGGTCGTGCTCACCGGGCGCGGCCGGGCGTTCAGCGCCGGGGGCGACTTCGACATCATGACCCGGGTCCAGCGCGACCGCGCCTTCCGCGAACGCAACGTCGACGAGGCGCGGCGGATCATCACCGGCATGGTGCGCTGCCCGCTGCCGGTGATCGCGGCCGTCAACGGGCCCGCGGTGGGGCTCGGATGCAGCCTGGCGTTGCTGAGTGACCTGGTCCTGATGGCCGACGACGCCTATATGGCCGACCCGCACGTCCAGGTCGGGCTCGTCGCGGGTGACGGCGGTGCACTCGTCCTCCCCCTGCTCGTCGGACTGACCCGCGCGAAGGAACTGCTGTTCCTGGGCGACCGGGTGAGCGCCGAGGAGGCGGTCCGGCTGGGCATCGCCAACCGCGCCGTGCCCAAGGACAAGCTCCTGGACGAGGCCATGGACCTCGCCGGACGGCTGGCCGCCCTGCCCACGCAGGCGCTGCGCGAGACCAAGCGCGCGGTGAACCTGCATCTGGAGCAGGCAGTCGCCACCGTGCTCGAACCCGCCCTGCTCGCCGAGCAGGAGACCATGCACTCGCCGGACCACATCGCCATCGTGGAGAAGATCATCGCGTCCCGCGCCCGTCGCCGGACCGCCGGGGAGGGCTGAGGCATGGACTTCGCGTTCAGCGAGGAACAGGAGCAACTGGGGCGCACCGTACGGGCGTTCCTGACCCACACCTCGCCCGAGACCGAGACACGGCGCCTCATGGAGACGCCCGAGGGCTTCGACCGGGCGCTGTGGCGCCGGATGGGGACGGAGCTCGGGCTTCAGGGACTGGCGATCCCAGAGGAGTACGGCGGTGCCGGGTGCGGGCCGGTCGAAGTGGGCGTGGTGATGGAGGAGATGGGCCGTGCGCTGCTGTGTGCGCCGTTCCTGTCCTCGGCCGTGCTGGCGACGACCACGCTGCTGCGCTGCGCCGACGAGGAGGCCCGCAAGCGCCTGTTGCCGGGCCTGGCCTCCGGTGAGCTCGTCGGGACACTCGCCCTGACCGAGGACTCCGCCCGCTGGGACGCGGCGGGCGTCGGGCTCACCGCCCGTGAGAGCAATGGGAGTTGGCTGCTGACCGGGCACAAGACGTTCGTCCTGGACGGTGCCACCGCCGATGTCGTCCTCACCGTCGCCCGCACCCACGACGGCATCGGGGTGTTCTGCGTGGAGGGCGACGCGCCCGGACTGACCCGCGCACCGCTGCCCACCATGGACCCGACGCGCCGCCAGGCCCGCCTCGACTACCAGGACGTACCGGCGACCCGGCTGCGTACGCACGGCGACGGATGGGATCTGGTCGCGGAGGTGCTCGACCGGGTCGCGGTGGCGCTGGCCGCCGAGCAGGTCGGGGTGGCCTCCCGGGCGCTCGACATGGCGGTGGAGTACGCCAAGGTGCGCCACCAGTTCGGGCGGCCCGTCGGTTCCTTCCAGGCCGTCAAGCATCTGCTCGCGGACGTCCTCCTGGAGGTGGAGTCGGCGCGCGCCGCCGCCCACTACGCCCTGCTCGCGTCCGAGAACGAGGATCCGGAGCTGCCCGCCGTGGCGAGTCTGGCGAAGGCGTTCTGCTCCGACGCGTGTGTCCAGGCGACGGAGGAGAACATCCAGGTGCACGGCGGCATCGGCTTCACCTGGGAGCACCCGGCCCACCTCTATCTGAAGCGGGCCAAGACGTCACAGCTGCTGTTCGGCGATCCGGCGTACCACCGGGAGCTGCTCGCACGGAGAATCGGCATGGAAACGGACAAGGGAGCGGCATGAAGGTCGACGGCAAGCTCAACGTGTGGAGCACCACCGAGGTCGTGGAGGAGGCCCGGCACCACGAGAAGGCCGGCTACGACGGCCTGTGGGCGTCGGAGTCCAAGCACGACCCCTTCCTGCCGCTGGTGCTGGCGGCCGAGCACACCGACCGCCTCGAGGTGGGGACGGCCATCGCGGTGGCCTTCGCCCGCTCCCCCATGCAGCTCGCGTACACCGCACACGACCTGCAGACCTACGCCGGCGGACGGTTCTCGCTCGGTCTCGGCAGCCAGATCAAGCCGCACATCGAGCGGCGCTTCGACATGCCGTGGAGCCGGCCCGCGGCTCGCATGCGGGAGTACGTGAGCGCGCTGCACGCGATCTGGGACGCCTGGAACGAGGGCGAGAAGCTCAACTTCCGCGGCGACTTCTACTCGCACACCCTGATGTCGCCCTTCTTCTCTCCCCCGCCCGCTGCCGGCGGCGCGCCCAAGGTGTTCGTGGCCGCGGTCGGCCAGGCCATGACCAAGGTGGCGGGCGAGGTCGCCGACGGGCTCCTCGCGCACGGCTTCACCACCGAGCGGTACCTGCGGGAGGTGACCCTGCCGACCGTGGAGGCGGGTCTGGCCGCGTCCGGCCGGACGCGGGCCGACTTCGCCGTCTCCCATCTGCTGCTGACCGCGACCGGCCGCACGGAGGAGGAGATGACCCGCGCGATCGACGGCACCCGTGCCCAGATCGCCTTCTACGGCAGCACGCCCGCCTATCGCGGGGTGCTGGAGCTGCACGGCTGGGGTGAACTCGGCGACGAGCTGCACGCGTTGTCGACGTCCCGGCGCGAGGACAAGTGGGAGGCGATGAGCCGCCTCGTCGACGACGAGGTACTGCACACCTTCGCGGTCGTGGCGGAACCGGAGCGGGTCGCGGCCGAGATCCGGCGCCGGTACGGGGCACTGGTCGACCGGGTGTCCTTCTACACGGCGTACGAGATCGACGCCGCGGTGTGGGAGCCCATCGTGCAGGAGCTGCGCACATCCGAGTGACGGTCAGCCGAGCAGGTCCAGGACGGTGGTCATGGACCTGTTCTGCAGCAGATAGTCCTCGGCCTCCTGGAGGTGGAGGCGCCACAACTCCTCGGCGGCCTCGGTCTGGCGCGCGGCGACGAGTTCGACGAGCGCGCCGTGGGCGCGGAAGCCTCGGCGGTTGGCCCGTACGTTCTCGGGGCTGCCTGCGTCCAGGTCGACGTGGGACCAGTTCGCCTGGTCGATGATGTGCCGGACCATGCCGTTGAGGACGCTCAGCGTCTCGTTGCCCGCCAGTTCGACGACCAGGGCGTGGAACTCCATGTGGGCACGGATGAAGGCGGAGGGGTTGTCCATCAGAGTCTCGGCCTCGGCGACGGCGGCCCGCAGCCGCTCCAGGTCCCCGTCCGTGCGTCCCTCGGCCAGCAGTCCGGCGCACGGTGCCTCGATGACCGTACGGGCGTCGTAGACGTCCTTGAGGGTCGTGCCGCGGTATTCGAGGACCACGCCGGCGTACCGGGCCGCGACCGTGCCTTCCGGAGTCTGTACCCGTGCCCCGCCCCGGGCGCCCCGGCGCACGCTGATCAGCGACTCCGACTCCAGTACCCGGAACGCCTCACGCAGCGTCGGCCGGGACACGGCGAACTCCGCCATCAGCGCCGACTCGGCCGGCAGCGCCTCGCCCTCGGCCAGTTCCCCGCGCACGATCTTGCGGCGCAGCTGGGCCGCCACCAGTTCCGCCATCTTGGGCACACGGACCTTGACGCCGTTCACCCGGCCACCGCCACCGCCCTGCCGCCCCGTCGTACTCGTCACCGGGCCCACCTCCGTCCGACCCAGGGGTGCGGGACACAGCCCGAGCACCGGGTAGACGGCCAACTCTACTAGATAACTGATTGAACTAGGTTACCGAGTTCGCGGCAATGAGGTGTTCGGCCAGTGCGAGCAGCAGATCGCGGCCGACCGCCCGCTGTCGCATGTCCCCCATCACCAAGGGGACTTCCGGGTCGAGGTCGAGCGCTTCGCGGATCTCCCGCTCGCTGCGTTCCTGGTGGCCGTGGAAGCAGTTGACGCCGATCACGAAGGGAATGCCGCGGCTCTCGAAGAAGTCGATGGACGCGAAGCTGGACTCCAGCCGCCGGGTGTCGGCGATGACCACCGCACCGAGCGCGCCGTGCACGAGGTCGTTCCACATGAACCAGAAGCGCTCCTGGCCGGGCGTCCCGAAGAGGTAGACCACCAGCTGGGGGTTGACCATGATGCGGCCGAAGTCCATGGCCACCGTGGTGGTGGCCTTCCGCTCGACGCCCTCTACATCGTCGACGCCCACGCTCGCGACGGTCAGGTACTCCTCGGTGCGCAGCGGCGCCACCTCGCTCACCGCCCCGACCAGGGTCGTCTTGCCCACGCCGAAGCCACCCGCCACAAGGATCTTGACCGCCGCGGGTGCCGAGCCGTCGTAGGCCCGGCCCGCGGGGTCAGAGTCTGCGAAGGCCATCCCTCACCGCCCGAAGAAGTGTCATGTCCATTGCGTTTCCTCCTGCTACAGCGATCGGCGGGCGGGTTGTCGCCCGGCCCAGCGCGACCAGGTCGTCGATGAGGATCTTCGTCACCGCCACCGGCAGGTCCAGTTCCGCGGCGATCTCGGCCACCGCGGCGGGTGTGCGGCACTGCTGGAGGATCGAGCGGTGCTCGGGTTGCAGGCCTCGCAGACCGGCCCGGCCGGGTGCCGGTTCGACGGTCGTCACGAGGGTGATCAGAGTGAGGTCGTCGCGCGCGGGTGCCGTCCGGCCCTGGGTGATCGTGTAAGGCCTGACCGACAGCTCTTCAGCGTCTCCCGCTTCCAGGCCGTCCATCCAGTGGCTCACTCACGTACACCGCGCTCGTCGGCGGGCGCCCCGAAGCGCGTCTCGGTGCTCATGCGCTGGCCCACCTGCTGCATCAGGGTGTGCATGGCCACGGTCATCAACTCGGCGTCCACTTCCTGGGATGCCACGACGGCCAGATGCGTGCCGCGGCCCGCCGCGGAGATGAACAGCCACAGGTCGGTCAGCTCCACGATCACCTGGTGCACCGAACCGCCGCCGAACAGCTGCCCGACCCCGCGGGCCAGACTCTGCTGGCCGGTGGCGATGGCGGCGAGGCGTTCGGCGTCGCCGCGGGCGATGGTGCGGGACTGGCTGACCACCAGTCCGTCGTCGGACAGCACGATGGCGTGGTGCGTGCCGGGAACCTGTTCGACCAGGCCGTCCAGCAACCAGTCCAGGTCCGGATGAGTGGCGGTCGTTCGCATTGTCATGGTCAGTCTTCCGTCGGGATCCGTCTACGCTGCGGCAGCACGTCGAGGGGTTCGTGGTCGGTCGGGGGAACGTCACGCCGGACCATCCGGGACTGGCGCTGGAAGGCACCGATCGTCGCGCCGGAGCGGGCGGGTGCGGACCGCCGGTCCGGTGCCGGCTCCTCGGGCGAAGGCGCCCCCAGGCCGGCGGCCGGGTCCCGCAGTTCGTCGGCGAGACTGGCCAGCCGCACCCGTTTGGGCAGCGGTTGCACATCCGGGGCGACATCCACGCGCAGGGTGCCGTTCCCCCGCGGCGCGCCGGCCGTCTGCGACACCGGGTGGGGGCGCGGCGGCCGGGTCCACACATCACTCGCGGGGGCCGTGGCTTCGAGCGGACCAACCCGGCCGGTCACCAGGGTGTCCGCGTCCGGAGCCAACCCGTGCTCCACGCCGGGCGCGTCCGCGACGGCCACCTCGGGGGGCGGCGGCCAGGCGGCGTCGGCTGATTCGGGTGGGGGCCCGGTCCGCCCGGGAGCCTCGACGACGAGTTCGTCGGGGATGAGGACGACGACCCGGGTGCCGCCGAACGAGGAGGGCCGCAGTTCCACCTGGATGTCGAGGGCACGCGCCAGCCGGGCCACCACATAGAGGCCGAGCCTGACGTCGTCCGCCCGGGACATGACGTCCATGCGGGGCGGCTCGGTCATCAGCCGGTTGGCCTCGTCGTACTGCTCGGGGTCCATGCCCACGCCGCGGTCCTCGATCTCCACCGCGAGACCGCGTCCCACTCGGGCGGCGTACACCTCAACGGGCGTCGGTGGCCTGGAGAAACCCACCGCGTTCTCCATGAGTTCGGCCAGCACATGGATCACCAGGCCGACGGCGCGCTCGGCCAGCCACACCCGGTCCTCGACGTCGATCTGGATCCGCCGGTAGTCCTGCACCTCGCTCTGCGCGGAGCGCAGCACATCCAGCAGCAGGACGGGCTTGCGCCAGCGTCGCTGCGGCTGGCCGCCTCCGAGGATCACCAGGTTCTCCTCGTAGCGCCGCAGCCTGGCGGTCAGATGGTCGAGGTCGAACAGGCCTTCAAGGACCTCGGGATCCTCGTGCCGGCGCTCCAGCTCACTGAGCTTCTTCATCTGCAGGCCGATGAGCAGCTGGGTACGCCGGGCGATGCGCTGGAGCAGCTTCTCGAAGCCGCGGAACTGTGAGACCTGGGCCATCGTCGTGTCCAGGGCGCTGTGGCGCGCGAGGTTCAGCGCCTGGCCCAGCTGGCCCAGTTCGTCGTCGCCGTGCTGGATCGCGGGGAGTTCGGCGTCCAGGTCGACGACGTCTCCGCTGCGCAGGCGTTCGACCACGGCCGGCATGCGGGTCTGCAGGTCCAGGGCGGCGACGCGCAGCGCGGAGATCCGGCGGCGCAGCGTCCGGGTGAGCACCGCGCTGATCAGGACGACCACGAGCACCGCCACCGCGCCCATCACGCTGGTGACGATCAGCCGCCGCACCAACGCGTTCAGTTCTTTCTCGGTGGCCGCCGTCAGGGTCACGGAGTAGGCGGTGTTGAGCTGCTGGAGCTGGGCGGCGACCGGCCCGACGCTGTCGCTCCACGTCGTGCCGAGTCCCTTGGAGAACGTGTCCGCGTCTCCCCCGGAGCCGGAGCCCGACAGGACGTTCTGCTCGGCCGTCGTCTTCTGCTTCCACGCGCCGCCCGCCATCAACTTCCGGTAGAGCGCGGCCTGATCGGCCGGGACGAGGGGCACGATCTTGTTGTCGTAGAGGAAGCGCTGGGAGCCGATCCATCCGGCGAGCTGACCGCGTTCGGTGGCGGAGAGCCGTCCGGTCACCGAGCCGCGGGTGAAGAGCGCGTTCTCCCGCGAGATCATCTCCATGCCCCAGACCGAGTCGATGGCCGGCCGGGCGAGGTAGTCGATGTTGGGCAGACCGACATGGCTCAAGGTGGTGAACAGGTTCAACTGGCTGGAGATGAGGCTCGTGTAGCGGTCGAACGTCTGCTGCTGCGAGGCGGTCCGCTGGTCCACCCCCGCCCGGTAGTCGGCCAGTTTCCGCAGGTTCCTGCCCACCTGGACGACGTTGGCACGGATGTCGTCGGGGGCGCTCCAGCCGCTGTCGGGCAGTTCCTGGACGGTCGTGACGTCGGCGTCGGTGCGGCTGCGCTGCGCGCGCAACGCCTTCTGGTAGCCCTCGGGATCGGCCAACTCCGCGCCGCTGAGCCGGCGTTCCTCCTGGAGGTCGAAGAAGGCCGCCATGATCGGACGTGCCGCCGCGTTGGAGGCGGCGTTGCGGTCCTTCTGCGTCCGCCACTCCGTGTAGAGCTGCGCGGAACTCGCCAGCCACAGGGCCACGAGGGTCACGCTGGGCACCAGAGCCAGGATCAGCAGGACCGTGCGGAGTGACGGTTGTCGCCGGGCTCCGCTGCCGCTGACCCTGGGGCCTTGTCTCTTCGACGCACGCGCGTGCACTGCCACTGAGGTCCCCAGCGATGCTCCAAGTGACAGGCCGCTCCGATGGGCCCGCACGATGACGCGCCGATGCTATCCATGGATACCGCTATCTAAATACACTTAGAGCACTAAACTTTCACCATCATCGGTTTCCACCGACGCGGTCAGCGCTCCGGCACGAAGCAGGGCAGCGTGATCTCGTCCGTGAGGGGCCGGAAGTCGACGCGAACGCGCATACCGATGGCGACGGCGTCCGGATCCCCGGCGTCCACGTGGGAGAGCAGGGAGCCGCCGCCGTCGAGGTCGATCACGGCGAGCGCGAAGGGCGTGTCGAAGCCGGGGCCGGGGGCGCGGTGGACCACGGTCACCGAGTAGACGGTCCCGCGGCCGACACTGGGCACGTACCGCCAGTCCAGCGCCATGCACCCGGGGCAGGCGGGCTCGGGGACGAAGAAGCGCAGGTCACAGCTCGGGCAGTAGGGGACGACCAGGTCGCCGCGCCGGGCCGCGTCCCAGAACGGTTCGGACAGTTCGGTGGGGACGGGTACGGGCCGGCTCATCGCGCTCTCCCCAACAGGCTCATCTCGTAGTGCTGGGCCCCGGATCCGGCGTTCCCGACGACCGCCAGCTCGGCGCCCTCGACCTGGTGCACGGCGGTGCCGCGCAACTGCCGTACGGCCTCGACGACTTTGAGCGTCATCTGCTGTGTCCCGTTCCAGGCGTACGACAGACAGCCCCCGTCGGGATTGACGGGATGCTTGCCGCCCACGGCGATGGCACCGCTGGCCGCCAGTGGTCCGCCCTCGCCCTCGCCGCACAGGCCGAGCGTCTCCAACTGCCGGATGATCTCGAAGGAGTTGGGGTCGTACAGGGAGAACACGTCCACGTCGTGCGGGCCGACGCCCGCCATGGCGTAGGCGCGGGTCGCGGCGTCCAGGCCGAGCTGCCCGACTTCGCGGTACAGCGCCGGGTTGGCGTATGCGGCCTGGTGGTACTCCATGCCGCCGCCCAGGACGGCGACGGCGGGGTGCGGCAGGTCGCGGGCCCGCTCGGCGGTGGTCACCACGAGTGCGGCGCCGCCCTCGCCGACGATGCAGCAGTCCAGCAGGTGGAAGGGCGTGGCCACCATCCGCGAGGCGAGGACGTCGTCGGCGGTGTACGGGCCGCGCCCGTACATCATCGCCTCCGGGTTGGTGGTGCCGTTGTTGCGGATGGTGGCGGCGACCTCGGCGAGCTGGCGGGAGGTCGTGCCGTACTCGTGCATGTGCCGTGCCGCCACCAGCGCGAACTGGGCGACGACATAGCTGCCCCACACGTCGGCGAACTCCAGGGGCACACCGGCTCCGACGGGACCGGCGCCGCGCGAGACCAGCTTGCAGCCGCCGACGACGACGGTGTCCGCGAATCCGGCTCTGATGGCGGCGGCCGCTTTCAGCAGGCCCCGTGAGCCGGCGTTGTCGAGCATCGAGTCGCTGGTCCAGCGCAGGTCCCGGCCGAGCATCCGCGCCCAGGAGCTGCCCTCGCCGGGTACGCCGCCGGGGCCGGGCCAGTCGACCTGAGCACCGTCCACGTCGGCTGGGGTCAGTCCGGCGTCCGCGATCGCGCCGCGTACCGCTTCGAGGGCGAGGTCCATGGCGTCGCGGTCGGGCAGTGTCAGCGCCTGTTCGGTGGCGTGCACGCCGACGACGACGGGTTGGCGGTCGTTCACGAGGTCACCGCCCCGCGCCGAGCTGGTCGCCGCCGGGATAGCCGCCCCCGCCGAAGCGCTCGTCGAGCACCTCGTAGTCCTTGGCGTAGTCCTTCGTGCGCGGCAGAGCCTCGATGAACTCGACCGTCTTCGGCTTCTTGTACGAGGCGATCCGTGCCCGGCAGTGCTCGATGACGTCCTCCGCGGTGATCGGCTCGGCGCCCGGCTGGAGCACCACGACGGCCTTGACGTCCTGCGCCCAGCGCTCGTTGGGCACACCGATCACGGCCGCCTCCTTCACTGCGGGGTGGGACTCGATGCAGTTCTCCACCTCGGCCGGGAAGATGTTCTCGGCGGCGGACTTGAGCATGCGGGTCGTCGTCCCTAGGAAGCTGATCGTGCCGTCGGCCTCGCGTCGGCCGAGGTCGGTGGTGTGCCACCAGCCGAAGCGGAAGCGTTCCTCGTTGATCTCGGGCCGGTTCCAGTAGCCGAGGTGCACGAGGTCGCCGCGGACACAGATCTCGCCCGCCTCGCCGGCCGCGCACTCCGTGCCGGTGCCGTCCAGGACGCGTACGGCGGTGAAGGGGCCGGGGCGTCCCGCGTTGCCGGTGCCCGCGCCGCCGTAGGCGCCGGTCACCGCGAAGCCCGTCACCTCGGTCTGCCCGTAACCGCGGCCCATGCCGCCGCCGTTGCGGGTGAAACGGCTCTCATCGGTGGGGACGGTGCCTTGCCACAGTGGTGCGGCGACGCTCGCGCGCAGGTGGGAGAGGTCGTGGCCGGCCTCGCGGTTCAGCGCGACGAGCTGGGCGATGGTCGGAGGCATCAGGTAGGCGTGCGTGCACTTCTCGTCCGCCAGAAGCGGGAGCAGTTCCTCGGCGACCACGCGGCGCACGACCACGTTCTTGCCGCCGTGGACGAAGGCCGGGACGCCCCAGAACTGGTAGTTGCCGATGTGGAACATGGGCCCGGCGCCGAGGAAGGACGTCTCCGTGCCGATGTCCCCCATCCAGGCGGCGCTCGCGCCCATGGCGAGCAGGTTGCGATGCGAGAGCATCGAGCCGGACTGCCGACCGGAGATAGCCGCGGTGTAGATCACCAGGAGCGCCGCGTCGGGGTCGACCTCGGCGACGGGGTCCTCGGGTGAGCCCGAAGCCAGGAAGGACTCGTAGGAGTCGGCGCCCTCGGAGTCGTGACGCAGCCACAACGCCCGCTGGTCGCTGGCGAGTTCGGCCCGTGCCTTGGCTACCGTGTCGCCGATCTCCTCGTCCTGCCAGACGACGACCTTGGGGTCGAAGTCCTCGACGGCGAAGGCCATCTCGGGGGCGGCCCAGCGCCAGTAGCCGGGACAGACCATGGCGCCGATCTTCGCGGCGGCGCCGAGCAGCTCCCAGATCCGGAAGGAGTTCTGGCCCAGCCACAGGATGCGGTCGCCGGAGCCGACGCCCGCGTCCGTGAGGGCGCCTGCCAGGCGGTTGGTGCGCTCGTCCAACTGGGGCCAGGTCAGCCGGACGTCGCCGTCGACGAGGGCGACTCCGTCGGGGAAGGACCTTCGGTGCTCACGGATGATGTCGCCGAACGTCAGGCGGCGGGCGGAATGCATGCTGCTGGCTCCAAAGGCTCGGAGAGGTGGGGGCCGTCAGACGCGGCCGATGCCGACGCCCTTCACGTTGATGAACTCGTCCAGACCGGCCTTGCCGCCCTCCCGCCCGAACCCACTCATGCCCACGCCGCCGAAGGGCGTCGCGGGCGAAGTGATCGGATTCGGGCCGGGGTTGACGTAGACCGTCCCGGCCTTCAAGCGCGGCACCAGGCGGTTGACGCGCGCGATGTCACGGGACTGGATGTAGGCGGACAGGCCGTACTCGCTGTCGTTCGCCAGGGCGACGGCCTGGTCCTCGGTGTCGAACGGGGTGATGGCCAGGACCGGTCCGAAGACCTCCTGCTGGGCGAGGTCGCTGCGGTTGTCGACGTCCGCGAAGACGGTCGGGGTCACGAAGTAGCCGTCGGATGCGATGCGTTCACCGCCGTACACGAGCCGGCCCGCACCGTCCTCGACCGCCTTGTCGACCATGCCCTGGACGCGGTCGCGGGCGGCTTCGTTGATGAGGGGACCGATGTACGTCGTCGGGTCGAGCGGGTCGCCCACGGGCAGGTGGGCGATCACCCCGGTGACCCGCGCGATGACCTCGTCGTAGATCGCGCGCTCCACCAGCAGCCGGGTGGGCAGTGCGCAGCCCTGCCCGGTGTTGCTCATGGCGAAGGCGGCGCAGTACGGGACGACGGTGTCCAGGTCGGTGTCGGCGAAGAGCAGGTTGGCTGACTTGCCGCCGAGCTCGAACACGACCGGCTTGAGGCTGAGGGCCGCGTCGGCCATGATGCGGCGCGCGGTGGCGGGGCCGCCGGTGAAAGAGATCTTGTCGACGCCGGGGTGGGTCACCAGTGCCGATCCCGCGTCGCCGAGCCCGGTGACGACGTTGATGACGCCCTCGGGGATGCCGGCCTCGTGAGCCAGGTCGGCAAAGAGCAGCGCGGAGAACGGCGTGGACTCGGCCGGTTTGATGACCACGGTGTTGCCTGCGGCGAGCGACGGCGGGACCTTCATCGCCAGCGAGAGCGCGGGCGAGTTCCAGGTGATGATGTGGCCGATGACGCCGTACGGCTCGGGGATGGTGTACTCGATGTTCTCGTGCGGGCTGTAGGCGGCGCCGACCATGCCCTCGATCTTGTCGGCCCAGCCGGCGTAGTACTCGGTCCACTCGGCGACGTGCGGTCCGACGTTCTCCGCCCACCCTCCGATGCACACGCCGTTCTCCAGCGGGCAGATCGCCGCGAAGTCGGGGATGTGGTCGCGCAGCAGCCCGGCGAAGCGGGTGAGCAGCCGACGGCGCTCCGCGGGGCGCATGGTGCCCCACACCGCGAAGGCCTGGCGGGCGGCCGCCACCGCCTGGTCCACCTCGGTGGGTCCGGCGAGCGGGATGTGCGCCTGGATGAGGCCGGTGGCCGGGTTGCGGTGCTCGTAGAGTCCGCCGCTGGTGTCGGTGACGTCCTTGCCGCCGATGACCAAACGCGGCTGCGGCAGGTCGTGCTCCGCTCTGTCCTGGTGCAGCTTCACATCGACCGTGACCACGGGTACCTCCTAGAGACCGCGCAGCACTGCGCACATCCAGGCTAAATAGCTAACCTATTTAGCCAAGGTAGTCAATAAGTTCAGGACACTCCCGACCGTGACCTACAGGCCCAGCGACCGCCCGATGATCTCCAGCATGATCTCCGAGGTTCCGCCGAAGACCCGCTGCACCCGGCTGTCGCGCCAGATGCGCGCGATCTCGTACTCGTTGACGTAGCCGTAGCCGCCGAAGAGCTGCATGCAGCGGTCGATGACCTCCCAGCCGGTCTCGGAGGTCCAGTACTTGGCGGCGGCGGCCTCGTCGGCGGTCAGCTCGCCCTGGAGAAGGGCCATGATGCAGCCGTCCACGTACACGCGGGCGGCGTTCAGCTTGGCCCTGATACCGGCGAGCGCGAACCTGTTGGCCTGGAACTCCCCGATGGGCTGCCCGAAGGCCGTACGGGTCTTGGCGTAGTCGAGCGCCAGCACGTAGGCCCGCTCTGCGGCCGCCAGGGAGGAGACGGCGATGGCGAGCCGTTCCGTGGGGAGGTTTCCCATCATGTGGTAGAAACCGCGGCCCTCCTCTCCGATGAGGTTCTCGGCCGGGACCCGGACCTCGTGGAAGAAGAGCTCGGCTGTGTCCTGGGCCTTCATGCCGACCTTGTCGAGCTTGCGTCCGCGCTCGAAGCCCTCGGCTCCGCGCTCGACGACGATCAGGCTGATGCCCTTATGGCCGGCCGCCGGGTCGGTCTTGCAGGCGACGATGACCAGGTCGGCCAGGATGCCGTTGGTGATGAAGGTCTTGGAGCCGTCGATCACCCACTCGTCGCCGTGGCGGCGGGCGGTGGTGCGGATGGCCTTGAGGTCGGACCCGGCGGACGGCTCCGACAGCGCGAGCGCGCAGATCGTCTCGCCGCTGATGACACCGGGCAGCCAGCGGGCCTTCTGCTCAGGTGTCGTGAGGTTCATCAAATAGGGCGGGAGGACGTCGTTCTGCAGCCCGAGCCCGATGCCGACCGAGCTGGTGGCCGCCATCTCCTCGGCCATGATCGCGTTGTAGCGGAAATCCCGGATGCCCTGGCCGCCGTACTCCTCCGGGAACTGCCAGCCGATGAGTCCGGCCTTGCCCGCCGCCGCCCACGCGGCCCGGCTCACCTGCCCGTCGCGCTCCCACTGCTCGGCGTACGGGGCGCATTCGCGCAGGTAGAAGGTGCGGGCGGTCTCGCGGAACAGCTCATGTTCCTCGGTGAAGATCGTTCGGCGCATGCTCGACTCCACTCACACATCTCGCTTATTTAGCTGAAGTAGTTATACGATAGCGCTGTATCGGGACCTGGGCGAGGGAGGGCGCGTGAGCGTACGGGACAAGGTGGCACTCGTCACCGGAGCGGGACGCGGGATCGGCGAGGCGATCGCCGACCGGCTCGCCGCCCAGGGAGCCGCGGTCGCCGTCTGCGACCTCGACCCCGAGGCCGCCGCCAAGGTCGCGGGACGGCTCGTCGAGCGGTACGGGGTGCGGGCGACGGGGGTCGGCGCGGACATCTCCGACAGCGCGGCCGTGCACGCGGCCGTGGAGCGGGTGACCGTCGAGCTGGGTCCGGTGGACGTCCTGGTCAACAACGCGGCCGTTGACGTCATCGGCCGCTTCGTCGACAGCACCGAGGACACCTGGAACCGGATCATCGACGTCAATCTGCGCGGCACGATCACGGTGACCCGCGCCGTACTGGACTCGATGATCGAAAGCGGTGGCGGCCGGATCGTGCACATCGCCTCCGACGCCGGCCGCGTCGGCTCGTCCGGCGAGGTGGTGTACTCCGCGACGAAGGGCGGGGTCATCGCCTTCGGCAAGGCGCTGGCCCGCGAGGTCGCCCGGCACGGCATCACCGTCAACAGCGTCTGCCCGGGCCCGACCGACACCGCGCTGCTGGGACAGGTCGCCGACTACAGCCAGAAGATGTACGACGCGACGGTGCGGGCCATCCCGCTGCGCCGCGTCGCCCAGCCCGAAGAGATCGCCGGTGTGGTGGCCTTCCTCGCGTCCGACGACGCCGCCTACATGACCGGGCAGACGCTCTCGGTCAGCGGCGGACTGACGATGGTCTGAGGTGAACACCGTGCTCCGTACCGAACTCCGCGACCGCATCGCCGTACTGACCCTCGACCGGCCGGGGCAGCTCAACGCCCTCGGCTCCGAGACCGCCACACAGCTGAAACAGACTCTCGCCGACGTCCGCGACAACGACGACGTACGCGCCCTGGTCATCACCGGTGCGGGACGGGCCTTCTCGGCCGGTGCCGACCTCGGTGAGATCGAGTCGTTCACCGCGCCGGGGCAGTTCCGGGCCTTCGTGGGGCGCCTGACCGAGGCGTTCGCGCTCCTGGAGGACTTCCCCAAGCCGTCGGTCGCGGCCGTCCACGGATTTGCCTTCGGCGGCGGCCTGGAGCTGGCCCTCGCCTGCGACCTGCGGGTGGCCGAGCGCGGCACCCGGCTGGGCCTGCCCGAGATGAAGCTCGGCGTACTGCCGGGCGCGGGCGGCACCCAGCGGCTGCCCCGCCTCCTTCCGCCGGCGATCGCCAAGCAGATGATCCTCACCGGCGAGCCGATCGACGCGGAGCGTGCTCACGCGCTCGGGCTCGTCAACGAACTCGCCGAGCCCGGCGGTGCGCTCAAGACCGCCGAAGCCCTGGCCGCGAAGCTGACCGCCGGGGCCCCGCTCGCGCTCGCGGCGGGCAAGCGGCTCATCGACTACGGGCTCGGCATGGACCTGGAGGCGGCGATCGCGTACGAGCGCGAAACCGTCGCGGTGCTGTTCTCCACCGAGGACCGGGCCGAGGGACTCAAGGCCTTCCGGGAACGCCGACCGGGCGACTTCCGCGGCGTGTAGCAGGCGTACAAGCGCCCGATGATCTGGAGGTGGGCCCGTGCGGCCACTGGAGGGCTATTCCGTGGTCGAGCTGGGCATGTGGGTGGCGGCACCGGCCGCGGCCACCATGCTCGCCGACTGGGGCGCGGACGTGATCAAGGTGGAGGCGCCGACCGGCGACCCCAACCGGTACACGCTCAAGCACGTCGGGCAGGACATCGACAGCGCTCCCCCGTTCGAGACCGACAACCGCGGCAAGCGCGGGATCGTCCTCGACCTGCGCTCGCAGGAGGGCAGGGACGTACTGGAGCGGCTGCTGGAACGCGCCGACGTGTTCGTCACCAACCTCCGCCCGGGCGCTCTGGAGAGGCTGGGCCTGGCGCCGGACGATCTGAGGGAACGTCATTCTCAGCTGGTCGTCGGCACGTTGACGGGCTACGGCTGGACGGGCGCCGAGCGCGACCGCGCCGGGTACGACGTCTCGGCGTTCTGGGCCCGCCCCGGCATCGCCGCCATGCTCAACCCGGCCGGGGAGCCACCGCCCGGCATCCGGCCCGGCCTCGGCGACCGTACGGCCGCGGCCAACCTGGTCGCCGGAGTGCTGGCCGCGCTGCTGCGCCGCGAACGCACCGGCGAGGGCGGCGTGGTGGACGTATCGCTGCTGCGGTCCGGCACCTACGCCAACGGAAACGACCTCGCCCTGCAGAACTACTTCGGCAAGCGCGGCCGTACCCGGCATCGCACCGAGCACGAGTCGCCGCTCTACAACTCCTACCGGGCCGCCGACGACCGCTGGTTCTGGCTGGTCGGTCTGGAGGGCAACCGGCACTGGCCCGGTGTCGTCAAGGCACTCGGCCGCGAGGACCTGGCGACGGACGAGCGGTTCGCGACCGGCAAGGCCCGGCGCGGGCACGTACGCGAGCTGATCGCCGAGTTCGACGAGGAGTTCGCCAAGCGGCCCCTGGACGAGTGGGCCGAGCGCTTCGACGCCGAGGGCGTGTGGTGGGCGCCCGTGCAGACCCTGGCGGAGGTGGCGGCCGATCCGCAGGCGGAGGCGGTCGGGGCGTTCGTCGAACAGCCGGGCATGGGGGACGCCCCGCCGCTGCGGACGGTGGCGACCCCCGTCGCCTTCTGGGGCGTCGACGAGAAACCGCGTGGCGGCGCGCCGACGCTCGGCGAGCACACCGACGAAGTGCTCCGCGAACTCAACTGAACTCATATATCTGGAGGTACGGCGTGGGCATCCTCGACGACAAGGTCGCCATCGTCACCGGCGGCGGCAGAGGCCTTGGCCGGGCGCACTGTCTGGCGCTCGCCGAGGCCGGCGCGACCGTGGTCGTGAACGACCTCGGCTCGGGCATACACGGCGAGCAGACCGGCGACTCCCCCGCCGACGAGGTCGTCGCCGAGATCACCAAGCTCGGCGGCCGGGCGATCGCCAACCACTCCTCGGTGACCGACTGGGCGGCGACCGAGACCATGGTCGCGGACACCGTCGCGGAGTTCGGCCACCTCGACATCGTCGTGAACAACGCGGGCATCGTGCGCGACCGGATGCTGTTCTCGATGACCGAGGCGGAATTCGACTCCGTCATCGCGGTGCACCTGAAGGGCACTTTCGCGCTCACCCGGCACGCGTGCGCGTACTGGCGAGAGGCGTCGAAGCGCGGCGAGCGGGTCGCCGGCCGGGTCATCAACACGACGTCCGGGACCGGCCTGTTCGGCAACCAGGGCCAGTCCAACTACGGGGCCGCGAAGGCCGGAATAGCCGGGCTCACCGTCCTGACCGCCCTGGAGATGCGCCGCTACGGCGTGACCGCGAACGCCATCTCGCCGATCGCGGCCACGCGGATGACGGATGGGCTGGCCGTCGGCGAGTCCCTCCAGGCCACCGAGGGCTTCGACCCGCGCGATCCCGCCAACGCCTCCGGGGTCGTCGTCTACCTGGCCTCCGACAGCGCGGCCTGGCTGACCGGTCAGGTCCTGCGCATCGAGGGCAACCGGCTGAACCGGCTGCAGGGCTGGACGGTCGCCGCCGTCCACCCGAGCCAGTCGGGGCAGGCCCTCACCTACGACGAGCTCGTCGACGCGGTACCGCAGTTGTACGGCGCCGTCCCCGTCGGCCGGGCGACGGGCGTCGGCCAGTGAAGGGCCACGACGCCGCCGCCCTCGCGCTGCGCGCGACCCTCGGCCCGATGCTCTTCGCGCACGGCTGGAACAAGGTCGCCGGACCGGGCGGGCTCAAGGGCACCACGGGCTGGTTCGAGGCGCTGGGCCTCAAGCCGGCCGAGGTGCACGCCCGGATGGCGGCGGGCACCGAGATGGCGGCCGGGGTGGGCATCGCGCTCGGCGCGGCCAACCCGCTCCCCGCCGCGGCGGCCGTCGGCCTGATGACCGTGGCCGCGCGGACCGACCACCGCGGCAAGGGCTTCTTCGTCTTCAAGGGCGGCTGGGAGTACGCCGGTGTCGTGGGCGGCGCGGCCGTCGCACTGGCCGCGCTGGGCAACGGACGGTACTCGCTGGACGGCCTGCTGCGCCGCCAACACGCGGGCAGCCGACACGCGTTGCTGGCGGCCGGAGTCGGCACGGCGAGCGCGGCGGCGCTGCTGGCGCTGTGCTACCGGCCGCAGCAGAAACCGGACGGGACAGATCAATGAGACCGATAAGGGCAACAAGGGAGAGTCGACATGGACGCGGCTGACTTCAGCGCGGTGCTGTCCGAGGTCCGGCGTTTCGTCAGGGACCGTGTCGTGCCGCTCGAGGCGGAGATCGACGAGAAGGACGAGATGCCCGCGGACATCCGCGAGGCGGCCAAGAAGATGGGCCTGTTCGGCTTCGCGCTGCCCGAGGAGTACGGCGGACTGGGTCTGTCGATGCTCGAGGAGGCCCAGCTGATGTTCGAGCTGGGCTACACGACCCCGTCGCTGCGTTCGATGTTCGGCACGAACAACGGCATCGCGGGTCATGTCCTCATGGTGGGCGGCACCGAGGAACAGAAGGCGGAATGGCTGCCGAGGATCGCCTCCGGTGACGTACTGGCGTCGTTCGCGCTCACCGAACCCGAGGCCGGGTCCGACCCGTCGACGCTCACCACGCGCGCCCATCTGGACGGCGACGACTGGGTGATCAACGGCGCCAAGCGGTACATCACCAACGCCCCGCTCGCCGACGTCTTCATGGTCTTCGCCCGCACCGACCCCGATGCCCCGCGCACCCGGGGCATCTCCACCTTCCTGGTCCCGGCCGGAACGCCGGGCCTCACCGTGGCTCCCAAGGACCACAAGATGGGCCAGTTCGGCGCCTGGACCGCCGACGTCTTCTTCGACGACGTCCGCGTGCCGGCCTCCGCCCTCGTCGGCGGCGACGCCGGCCTCAACCGTGGCTTCTCCACGGCGATGGGCTGCATCGCCCACGGGCGGGTGCACATCTCCGCGCTGATGGTCGGCATGGCCGAGCGCCTGGTCGACGAGTCGGTCGCCTACGCGAGCACCCGCAAGCAGTCCGGGAAGCTCATCGGCTCCTTCCAGCTCGTCCAGGGCCTGATCGCCGACTCGCAGACCGACTACTACGCCGGACGCGCCACCGTCCTGGAGGCCGCCCGCGCCTTCGACGCCGGGACGGACACCAAGATCGGCCCGTCCTGCACGAAGTACTTCGCCAGCGAGATGGTGTGGCGGGTCGCGGACCGCGCCGTGCAGATCCATGGCGGTGCGGGCTACATGCGCGGGGTCGCCGTCGAGCGCTTCTACCGCGACGCCCGGCTGTTCCGCATCTACGAGGGCACCAGCCAGATCCAGCAGGTCATCATCGCGAAGGCGCTGCTGGGCGAGGCGGCGCGCGGCTGAACCCGCCTGCCGGGGTGTGTCGTTCTCGGCGCATGACCGACACCTCGCCGAGTGACGAAGACGGCCTCGCGCTGTGGCGGCAGACGCCGGCCCCGTTCCAGCAGCAGGACCAGCAGCCGCTCGCCGCATCCCTCCGACCGATCCTCCCAGATCTCCTCGCCCATGCCCCCTGCCCGCCGCTTCTGTCCTCCAGCACCCTGGTCATCGGCGCACAACGTGACCTGTGAGGCCCGCCCCAGCGGCTCATGCCGCCATGCGCGGCATGTCGGAGGCGCCGGCGAGTAACTGCTTCTTCCTCTGCGTGATCAGTATCGAGGGGAATCGATGTCGCGGAGTCAGCCCGCGTCGAGCGGAACCAGGGCCACGGGCCGGACCATAGCGCGCGCCGGCACCACCGGCCGATGGCTGGGCGCGCACAGCAAGTGGACCACCGGCATCACCATCGCCGACGACGCGCTCGCCCTGTTGCCTCTCCGCGGTCTTCGGCACAGCAGGACACGCCAACGCCGATGGTCAGCGACTCATCCCCTCCGGGTGATGCCGTCCGGTGCGGGCTGGAGTCTCCTGAATACGTACGGCACTCCGACCGCCAGACAAGGAGCACGAAATGGCCAAGCAAGAGACAGGCGCGGGCGGCGTCGCCGCCATCGCCGAAGCGGACGCTCCCGTCTTCGAGACGCTGGTCCAGATGACGCTCGACACGTTCGAGCGGTCCGGGCTGGATCAGGAGACGTACCTGCTGGCACGCATCGCGGCTCTGGTGGCCATGGACGCCTCTGCCCCCTCGTACCTGCTCAACATCGGCACCGCAGCGGAGATCGGTATGCCGCTGGAGAAGATCCAGGGAACGCTCGTGGCGATCGCCCCCGTAGTGGGCAGCGCACGGATCGTGTCCGCCGCCCGCGCCATCGGCGACGCATTCGGCCTGGAACTCCCCGGAGAAGAGGAGCAGTGACCCCGCCCCGGCCGGGGTGGCAAGCCCTGGCCCCGGGCTCGCCATGGGGCCTGCGGCCCTTCCTCTCGCACGCACTGCGACCTCGGCACGGCCGAGACACCAAACAGGAGACGCGATGGACAGCTATGTGAACCTGGCCTACGACTACCCGGTACTGGGCGCCTTCTGGACGGTCATGTGGATCTTCCTGTGGGTCATGTGGATCTTCCTGCTCTTCCGCGTCGTCGTCGACATCTTCCGCGACGACTCCATGAACGGCTGGGCCAAGACGGGATGGCTGGTCTTCACGATCGTCCTCCCCTTCCTGGGCGTCTTCGTCTACCTCATCGCCCGGGGCAAGGACATGGGCAAGCGTGAACAGGAGCACACCAGGGCCAAGTTGGAAGCGACGAACCAGTACGTCCGCGAGACCACCGGCACCACAGGGCCCGCGAGCGAGGCGGATCAACTGGCCAAGCTCTCGGAGGTCCGGGCCCGTGGCGACATCTCCGACGAGGAATACCGCCGGGCCAAGGAGAAGGTCCTCCACTAGCAACCGGACGCACCACATGCCACGTCTGTGCGCCCGTTCACCGGGCCCGCGACGATACGGGGGCCCTGGCTGTGGCAGGGGCCGGGTCGGCTGTGGGGCCCAGGGGCGGCAATGAGCCCACGCAGCTGTGACGGCAGCGGACTCCCTCGCCAACCCGGCGTACAAAACCATCAGCCACCACGCCCGCAGTCCACCAGCGCCGCGCTGAGGCTCTGCACCGAATCGGGGGCGACAGCATCACATCGGACGAGTTCGCCGGTCAGCTTCCACGCGAAGAAGCTGGCTCGAGGACATCTGCGGTCGTCCTACACTCCACTGCGGCTCCGAAGGTGCTCACACTCTCGACGCCGGCCCAGCGGTCATGGAGCCCGTCATCGGGGATGACGTCCGCATGAACGCCGACGGACAACGGTCGCCCACCTACCACCCTCAGCTGCGGGGCACCTGGACCGGCCTCTCATCCACCAGTTCAAGACCGGGGGCTGTCGGCCCGACCGCCGCCTGCGAGCGGATGACATCGATCGCTTCGACGAGTTGGTCGCGCAGCAACCGGCAGAGCCTGGTCCGCCCCTCCGGAGCCCAGGCCAGTCCATCCGAACCACTCATGTGCACCTCCGCCGGGTGACCTCGCCCTGAACGTTGTCCGTCAGATCGCCGACCCGGTCTGCAACCAGCGCAGCATCAGTCCCACAGGCCGCGCAATGCACGATCACATCGGTACTCAGCTCGCGGCGAGCACCCTCACGCCGACAAAGCTGATCACCGTGCTGCACCGCCATACCGTCCCAACGACGCCACCTCGCTCCCGATGGCCCGCCGAAAGGGTGACTTCGGCCGCTGCCCACCCCCGGAATATCGGGAACTGCGCCTGGAGTCCGCCAGTCACCCACCGGCGCAGGCCGGCTGCGGCCAGGTGGCGCCTGGACCCGTGTGGCGGCGGCGGACGCCACTGCGGCGTAGCAACTTCGACGCGAGGCTGCCCGGGCTGTGGGAATGCGACGTCAAGCGGCAGTCGGCCGACCTGGTCATCGCGGGCCGGCGCCGGGAGCAGGTCGGCCGCCGTTTCGGCCGACGCAAGTCCCCTCTTCCATCGGACACAGGACCGGCCCGCCCTGGATCCTTGCCGCGTGCAACCGCCCACGTCAATCCGACTGGCACACCGGTCCGCCTGTCTCCGGAAGACGCCGCGAGCACAGCTTGCAGCGGATGAGGCCGACGTGGCTGTGCTGTTCCCAGGGCAGCCAGGCATGCTCGCCGAGCCGCTGTTGGCTCGCGTCGGCCGGGACGGCGGCCGTCCGGCGTGTCCTCGTCGATGTCGGCGCGCAGTCCTTCGTCGACCTGTAGAAGGAGGCGAGCGGCGCGTCCAAGGGGGATCAGCGGGGCTGCCGCAGGAGTCGACAATCCGCAGGGTTGATCCGAAGGGTCGGAGCATGAGCAGTGGCGGCTGGACCGTTGTGGCGGTGGCGGGCGTCACCGCCGCGTACGCACTGGTTTCGCGTCGGCTGTCCTCGACGCCCCTGTCGTCGGCGATCGTGTTCGTCGGCGCCGGGATCCTCATCGGGCCGGCCGTGCTCGACATCGTCGACCTGGAGCACGACACCGCACCGATCACCACGCTCCTCGAGGCCACGCTGACCCTCGTGCTGTTCACCGATGCCATGACCGTGCGCAGACGGGACCTCGCGGCCGGGGGCTTTCTGCCGGGCCGTCTGCTGGGCTTCGGACTGCCGCTGAGTATCGGGGCGGGCTGGCTGCTTGCCTGGCCCCTGCTGCCGGGGCTGACGGTGTGGGAGCTCGCACTCGTCGGCGCGATCCTCGCCCCTACAGACGCCGCCCTCGGAAAGACGGCGATCTCCAATCCCCGGGTCCCGGCGCTCGTACGGCATGGACTGAATGTGGAAAGCGGCCTGAACGACGGCATGGTGCTGCCGTTCTTCGTCGTGTTCCTCGCCGCCATCCCGGGCACGCACTATGCGGACGAGGGTGCGGCAGGTGTCTTCTGGCGCGCACTCGTGCTGAGCACCGCGCTGGGGCTTCTGGTCGGTGGGCTGGGCGGTCGTCTGCTGCAGTGGACTCGGGCCAGAGGGTGGGTCACACGGGAGTGGCGGCAGGTCTATCTGCTGGCCGTCGCCGCGGCGTCGTACGAACTCGGCGTCCTGACGGACGGCAGCGGCTTCATCGCGGCCTGGGTGGCCGGGTTCGCCTTCGGGTTCGCCCTGCGCCGTTACCGGACCGGCGGCGAGGAGGAGGCACACCCGGACCACACCTCCGACTTCGCCGAGAATCTCGGCGGACTCCTGGCGTCGATCAGTCTTCTGGTCTTCGGAGCGGTGCTCCTCGGTCCTGCGCTGGAGCACCTGAGCTGGCGGATCGTCCTTTACGCGGTGCTCAGCCTCACCGTGGTCAGGATGCTGCCCGTGGCCCTCTCGCTCGCAGGGAGCGGACTCCGGTCGCCCACGGTGACGTACATCGGGTGGTTCGGGCCGCGCGGTCTCGCGTCCGTCGTGCTGGCGCTGCTCGTGGCGGAGGAACACGTTCCAGGGGTGGAACTGCTGGGCAGAGTGGTCGCGATCACCGTCGGCCTGAGTGTCCTCCTGCACGGCGTCTCGGCCGTGACCCTCGCTGAGCGGTACGGCCGCTGGTACGAGAAGGCCGCTGCCGCCACCCGCGGCCTGCGGGAGAAGGCACCCGTACCTGAGGCCCCCGGGCGCCGCAGGCTCGGCTCCCTGGACCGGCCCGAGACGTGATGGCACGGGTCCCGTACTCGCTCCGCGCGCTGTCGCCCGGCTCGTACGGTGTGGCCCGCCCGCCCTAGGGACGGTCAGATCCCGAGCCGGTCCAGCAACCGCTCGTGGTACACCGCCGGGCCGCCGAACAGCAGCTGCGAGGACTTGGCCCGCCGGAAGTACAGGTGGGCCGGGTGTTCCCAGGTGAAGCCGATGCCGCCGTGGACCTGGATGTTCTCCATGGCGGCGATCATGTACGCCCGTGAGCAGCAGGCGTGGGCCACGGTCGCGGCGACCGGGAAGTCCGGGGAGCCCTCGTCGGCCAGCCGGGCCGCCTCACGGGAGGCGGCTTCGGCCAGTTCCACCTGGACGAGCATGTCGGCGCACTTGTGCTTGACCGCCTGGAAGGAACCGATCGGCCGGCCGAACTGATGGCGGGCGCGGGCGTACTCCGCGCTCGTCTCCAGGCACCGGCGCGCCCCACCCGCCTGCTCGGCGGCGAGCCCGACCGAGGCTATGTCGAGGACCTTGGCCATGATGCGGCCGCCCGCCCCCTCCGCCCCGACGAGGGTCGCGGGCACGGCGTCCAGGGTCAGCCGCGCCATGGCCCGGGTGGCGTCCAAGGTCTCCATCGGTTCCGCCGCGAGTCCCGCGGCGTCCCGCTCCACGGCGAAGAGGGTGGGGCCGGCCACGGTACGGGCGACGACGAGGATCAGGTCGGCCGTCGTACCGTCGATGACGAAGCACTTGCGGCCGCGTACCGTCCAGCCGGCGTCGCCGTCCGGCACGGCGCGCGCCGAGACCATGGCGGGGTCCCAGGAGCCGTGGTCCTCGGCGACGGCGAGGGTGGCCGTGGTCCGCCCGGCCGCGATACCGGGCAGGAGGCGCGCACAGGCCTCCTTGTCCCCCGAAGCCAGCAGGGCCTGGGCCGCCAGGAGGACGGTGGCGAAGAAGGGGGCGCAGAACAGTGCGCGGCCCATCTCCTCCAGGACGACGCCGAGTTCGACGCGTCCGAAGCCGTCGCCGCCGTACTCCTCGGGGATCGCCAGGCCCGGCAGGCGCAGTTGGTCGGCCGCCTGGGACCACACCGCCGGGTCGAAGCGCGGCTCGCTCTCCATCAGCTTGCGGACCGCTTCCTCGGGCGACTTGGCTTCCAGGAACTCCCGTACGGCTGCCCGCAGTTCCCGCAGTTCGCTCTCGTCGGCGGTCACGGCCGCACCTCCTTGGCAGCGGCGGTCACCGGTTCCTTGGGCAGGCCGAGGACGCGTTCCGCGAGGATGTTCTTCATGATCTCCTCGGTGCCGCCGAGGATGCGCAACGCCGGGGTGGCCAGCAGCAGTTCGGTCCATGCGTACGTGCCCCACTGGCCGGTGTCGGCGATGATCCGGGGGCCGAGCACGTCGGACACGAAGTGCGCCGCGCGGGTGAGGTTCTGGCCGTACATCAGCTTCGAGACGGACATCTCGGGGCCCGGCGCGACCCCCGCGCGCAGCCTGCGGAGGGCGCGGGCGTTGAGGTGTTCGGTGGCCAGGACGTCCACGAGGAGTTCGGCGAGGCGGGCGCGCAGGGCCCGGTCGTCCCAGGTCCAGGTGGCCCGCATGAGCGCCGAGAGGTGGTCCGGGGACAGGGCGGCGGCCACCGGGCCGACTCCCTCGCTGCCGACCGTCGCGCGCTCGTTCATCAGGGTGGTCAGGGCGACCGTCCAGCCGCCGTCGACCTCGCCGAGCCGGTGGTCGTCGGGGATGCGTACGTCGGTGAGGAAGACCTCGTTGAAGTCCGCGCCGCCGGTCATCTGCCGCAGCGGCCGGACCTCGACTCCGGGGGCGTCCATGGGGACGAGGAACGCCGTGATGCCGCGGTGCTTGGGCGCTTCCGGGTTCGTACGGGTCAGAGCGAGGCCGATCTGGCTGTGCTGGGCGACCGACGTCCACACCTTCTGCCCGTTGAGCACCCAGTCCTCGCCCTCGCGGACGGCCCGGGTCGCCACGCTCGCCAGGTCGGATCCCGCGCCTGGTTCGCTGAACAGCTGGCAGGCGATGGCGTCCCCGCGGTACATCGCGGGCAGCCAGCGGTCCTTGATGCGGGGCTGGGCGTGGGCCAGGATCGTCGGCCCGATCATGCCCAGGCCGATCACGCTGAGCACACCGGTGTCGGCGACGTCGTACTCCGACTCAATGGCGTCGTAGAGCAGGTCGTGGACGGGGGTCAGGCCCCGGCCGCCGTACTCCACCGGTCCCGTGATCCAGCCGAAGCCGTTCTCGTGGCGGATCCGCTGCCACTCCCGGGCCCGTTGCACGAACTCCCGTTCCTCCTCGAGCGGGAGGCTGCTGAAGTACGCCATCGAGTCGTCGCCCTCGCCCCAGGTGAGGGCGGTGCGGTCGGGGGCCTTCGCCACGTGCGCGTCGAGGAAGCGGCGCGCCTCGGCGGCGAAGTCCCGCATGTCGTCGGATTCCATCGCGTTCGCTCCGCTGTCAGGTCGAGAGGATCGTCACCGCCGACGCGCCGGGCGCGCCGTACAGGTGGGTGTAGCCGACGCGCGGTGTGCCGGGGATCTGGCGCGTGCCCGCGGTACCGCGCAGCTGGAGGACGATCTCGTGGATCTGACGCAGTCCGGACGCGCCGATCGGTTCTCCGTTGCCGAGGAGTCCGCCGTCGGTGTTGACCGGGAGCCGGCCGCCGATCTCGGTGGCACCCTCAGCGATGAGGCGTTCCTGCTCGCCGTCCTTGCAGAGGCCGTTCTCCGCCATGTGGATGATCTCCGACCCGGCGTCGGTGTCCTGGAGCTGGGCGACGTCGACGTCTTCGGGGCCGATGCCCGCGCGTTCGTACGCGTCCCGGGAGGCGTCCACGCTCGGGCTGTCCACGGGCTCCCCGACCGGGAACGACGGGCTCTGCACCTCGAACGCGCCGAGCCTGCGGCTGCGCAGGGCGGTGGCCCGGACGCGTACGGGGGTGGTCGTGTACTTGTGGGCCTGGTCGGCCCGGCACATCACGACGGCCGCGGCGCCCTCGTTCGGCCCGCAGTACATGAACTGCCGCAGGGGGTAGTTGAGGACCGGCGAGGCGAGGACCTCCTCGGGCGACAGGGGCGTCCGGCGCCAGGCCTTGTCGTTCCCGGCCGCGTTGCGGAAGTTCTTCGAGGCCACGCGGGCGAGCGTCTCGTGGGAGATGCCGTGCTCGTGCATATAGCGGTTGATCTTCATGCCGAAGAAGTGGGTGGTGAGGAAGAGCCCGGTCTGCCCGTACCAGGAGGGGATGCCTGCCACGGACGGGTCGGCGGCGAACGCGCCACGCGGGTGCTTGTCCAGGCCGATCGCGATCGTCAGGTCGTGCTCGCCGGTCTCGATCGCGCGGGCGGCCAGCGCCACCGCCGTACCGGCCGTCGCGCAGCCGTTGAAGACACCGCGCATCGGTATGCCGGTCAGGCCGAGCCTGCCGACGATCGCGTCCGGGTTGGCGACCTCGTAGCTGCCGATGTAACCGCCCTGGATCTGCGGCCAGTTCACGCCCGCGTCGGCGAGCGCCAGCCGTACCGCGTCCGCGCCCATGTCCAGCGCGGGCTTGCCGGGGAACCGGCCGAAGGGGTGCAGGCCCACCCCGATGATGACGGCCTCGGTCATGACGCCTCCTCCTCGATCTCAGTGGATTCCTCGACCGGGGCGAACGCGAACGTCATGACCTCCGTGCCGTCGTCCTGGACGGTGTAGGGCACGAGCGTCAGCCGCATGTCCTGCCCGATCCGCAGCTTGTCCGGGTCGGGTTCGGTCAGTCGCGCCTCGACCAGCAGCTCGCCGGGGAGCTCGATGTATCCGACGGAGTACGGCTCGAAGGTCTCGGGGCCGTCGTACGGCGGGGACGGCGGGCGGAAGTCCTGGGTCGTGTACGTCCACAGCGTGCCGCGGTCCGCCAGGAGCCGTTCCTTCGAATCGTCGCTCGCGCACCGGACGCAGGTCGCGGCGGCCGGGAAGCTCACCAGGCCGCACACCCTGCACTCGGAACCGATCAGCCGGAGGGGCGCGGCGGCGGGCGGCCAGGTGAACAGGCCCTCGGCGACCGGGCGTTGTGCCGTCGTCATCTCAGGCCCCGTTCCGGTTGCCCAGGACGTCGGCGTTCGGAGCCGCCTTGGCCACCAGGTTCGGGACGACGGAGGACAGCTCCTCCGGCGTCCAGCGGGTGTCGGCACTCACGGCGGGGCCGTTGACCCAGCCCTCCAGGACCGTGATGCGGTTGCCGACGACGCCGAACACCCGGCCGGTGACCTCGCGCGAGGCGGCCGAGCCCAGCCACACCACCAGCGGCGAGATGGCCTCAGGGGTCAGGTCCTGGCTCTCGGCGGCCTGCTTCATCATCTCGATGTCGTCGGTCAGCCGGGTCAGCGCGGTGGGCGCGATGGCGTTCACCGTCACGCCGTAGCGGGCGAGTTCGGCGGCGGCGATGAGGGTGAGGCTGCCGATGCCGGCCTTCGCCGAGCCGTAGTTGGACTGGCCGGGGTTGCCGAAGATGCCGGACGGGGAGGTCGTGTTGATCACCCGGGCGTCGTTGTCCTGACCGGACTTGGCGCGCTCGCGCCAGTACGCGGCCGCGTGGTGCAGGGTGGCGAAGCTGCCCTTGAGGTGGACAGCGATCACGCTGTCCCAGTCCCGCTCGGTCATCGACACGATCATCCGGTCGCGCAGGATGCCGGCGTTGTTGACCAGTACGTCCAGACCGCCGTAGGTGTCCACGGCCTGTCGGACGAGCCGGCCGGCGCCCTCCCAGGTGGAGATGTCGTCCGTGTTGGCCACCGCCTCACCACCGGCCGCGACGATCTCGTCGACCACACTCTGGGCGGGCCCGGCCGATGCGCCCGCGCCGTCCCGCCCGCCGCCCAGGTCGTTCACGACGACCTTCGCCCCGTGCGCCGCGAACGCCAGGGCGTGCGCCCGGCCGATCCCGTTGCCGGCGCCGGTCACGACCGCGATCCGGCCTTCGACCACTCCTTCAGACATGCTCAATTCCTCCATCGGAAAGGTCAGTTGGCCTCGGCGAGCAGGACTCGCGGGGTGTCGCTGCCGCAGCCGCACCGGCCGGTGACGACGCGTCCGGTGATGCCGAGCGGCGTCTCGGGCAGGGGCGAGGTGCGCCCCTCCCCCGCCGCCACGGTCAGCTGTCCGTCCCGCTCGGCGAACCGCCATTCGGCGGCGTTGACATGTGCGCCGCTGCGCTCGGGGCATTCCAGTGCGAGAGCCGGTCCCACCGCCGAGATCACGGAGGCGGTCACCCCCACTCCGCGCAGGAGGGGGATGGCGGCGGGCCGGGCCAGCACGACGGGCGTGGACCGGAACATCTCGCCGATGTCGGCCGTGCCGGCGAGCCCTCCCAGCGTCTCCGCCGACAGGCCGATCACCGCGTGCGGGGTCAGTTCGCGATGGAAGACCGCGGTGCGGCGGTGGTCCCAGCCCATCGCCTCGGCGATGCCGTACGGCACCTTCAGCGTGCGCAGGGCGCCGATCACCGCATGTCCCCAGAAGCCCTCGAAGCCGGAGGCGGTCAGCAGGGCCCGCTGTCCGGCGGCGAGGCCGTGTTCGCGGAGCCGTGCGGTGGCCCACTCGGTGTCGCGGGCGAGTTCCGCCCAGGTCAGCTCCAGGTCCCGCATGCCGTCGGCGGTGGGGAAGCGCAGGAGGTAGGCGAGTTCGGGGCGGTCGAGCGTCCTGGCACGGGCCAGGGTGTCGGCGCGGGCCATCAGGTCTTCACCACCCGGGGGAACTTGGCGACGCTGGTCATGGTCTTCAACAGGTCCTCCTCGGTGCGCATGTCGAGCACCGGCTTGACTCCGGTCCGTTCGCGCACGGCCTCGCTCAGGCGTCCGGCCAGGGCGTCGACGTCGCCGGTGAGATGGGGGTCGTAGCCGACGCGCAGCCGCAGTTCGTCGACCTCGCGTCGGTCCCGGACGATCTGGAAGACGCCGGCGACGGTCTCCGGCTGGTCCTCGACCGCCTGCCAGACGTCCCGCAGGACGACGGAGCGTCCCTGGACCACCGTCTCGTCACCGCGCCGCCCGGCCACCCACATACGGGCGTGGGTGCGGCCGCAGCCGCAGGTGTCGCGGGAGAGGCGGACGAGGTCCTCGCTGCGGTAACGGATCAGCGGCGCGGCCCGGTTGTCGAGGTCTGTGGCGACGAGTTCGCCGAGGTCGCTCTCGGGGACGTCGTGCCAGCCGTGCTCGTCGACCTCGACGCACTCGGCGAAGACGGTGTCCTCCCAGAGGTGGAAGCCGTCGTGCTCGCGGCACTCCCAGGCGGTGCCGGTGTCGGCGGCGCTGGTGTACTCGTAGACGTCGATGCCCCAGTCGTCGCGGATCCGCTCGCGCATCTTCCGGCTCAGGGGCTGGCCGGCGCAGGAGGCGCCCTTGAGGGAGGAGAAGGCCTCCCTCAGGTCGGTCTTCTCGGCCAGGTGCTCCAGCTCCACCATCTGCGGATACATCATCTGCAGGTAGGCGGGGCGGTAGGTGCGCAGGGCCTCGACGACCTCGGGCATGTTGCCCATCCAGGTGTCCACCTCGATGACCACCGCGCCCAGCGCCTGGAATCCGGCGTCCATGAAGTTGCGGAAGGTGCCGGGCGGGCTCAGGACCCGGTCGCCGGGCCTCAGGCCCAGTTCCCACAGGTCCCGTACCTGCGCGGTCACCAGGGGTGGGGCGTCCTGCCAGATCTCGGCGAAGAACTCCGGGTCGCCGGTGGTTCCGGAACTGGAGGAGACGGAGGTCAGCTCCTCGACCGGGACGCAGAGCAGGCCGGCGAAGGGATCGCCGGTGCGGCTGCGGTAGGCGCGGATCATGTCCTTGGTGATGAACGGGATGCGTGCCCGGAAGTCCTCCAGGGAGCGGATGTCACGCGGGTGGGTCCCGTGTTCGTCCCACAGCTCGCGGTAGAAGGCCGAGTTGGCGTAGGCGTACTCCACGAGCTCCAGGAGCTGTTTCTCCTGCCGCGCGCGCAGTTCCTCGCGGGGCATGGTCTCCACCTGGGGCTCGAAGTACCTGTCAGCGGTGTCCCTGTCACCGACCATGGCGCCTCCTCGCGGCTCAGTGCCCAGATCTTCCAGCTATCAGCGCAATCAGTCAACCAATTCGACGGATTGAGCCCGAGGCTCGCGCTCCACCGATCTATATAGTTAACTATTAACACTCATTGAACCACAGGAGGGCTGCCGTGAAGATCGTTGTCTGCGTGAAGCACGTCCCCGACGCCACGGCGGACCGCACCTTCACCGAGGACGGCACCACCGACCGGGCGTCCGTCGACTCGCTGCTGTCCGAACTCGACGAATACGCCGTCGAGCAGGCACTGCGCCTGGCCGAGTCGGACGCGGAGGCCGAGATCAGCTATCTCACCGTCGGCCCCGACGACGCGCGCGACGCCCTGCGCAAGGCCCTGGCCATGGGCGGTGACGCGGCGATCCATGTCAGCGACGAGGACATCGAGGGCAGCGACGCGTTCGGCACGTCACTGGTGCTGGCCAAGGCCATCGAGCGGCACGGCTTCGATCTCGTGCTGTGCGGGATGGCCTCGACGGACGGCACCATGGGCGTGCTGCCCGCGCTGCTGGCCGAGCGGCTCGGCGTCCCGGCCGTCACCCACCTCGAGGACCTGGCGATCGAGGACGGAACCGTCACCGGCCGCCGCGAGGGCGACGGCGCCACCGTGCGGATCCAGGGCGCCCTGCCCGCCGTCGTCTCGGTGACCGACCGCTCCGGGGACGCCCGCTACCCCTCCTTCAAGGGGATCATGGCCGCGAAGAAGAAGCCGGTGCAGACCCTCGGCCTCGCCGACCTCGGCATCGAGTCCGCACAGGTCGGCCGGGCCGGGGCGCGGTCGGGCGTGGACACCGCGACCCGGCGCCCGCCGCGCAGCAAGGGCGAGATCGTCGCCGACGAGGGGACGGGCGGCGTGGGACTGGCCGCGTTCCTCACGACCAAGAAGTTCATCTGACCGCGCCCCGCCCTGACATACCTGCCTGAAGGAGTTGCATCACCGTGGCCGAGATCCTCGTCCTCGTCGACCACGTCGACGGTGCCGTACGCAAGCCGACTCTCGAACTGCTCACCCTGGCCCGCCGCTTGGGCGAGCCATCGGCCGTCTTCCTGGGGCCGGGCGCGGACACCGCGACCGAGGTTCTCGGCCGGTACGGCGCCGGGAAGATCCACGTCGTGGACGCCCCCGAGGTCGACGAGTACCTCGTCACCCCGGCCGTGGACGCCCTCACCCAGATCGCCGAGCGCACCGGCGCCGCCGCGATCCTGCTGCCGTCCGGGCCGGACGGCAAGGAAATCGCCGCGCGGGTCGCACTGCGGCTCGGATCCGGACTCATCACCGACGCCGTCGAGGTCACCGCGGGACCCGACGGACCGGTCACCGAGCAGTCGGCGTTCGCCGCGACACACCAGGTCACCGCGCACGTCACCCAGGGCGTGCCGGTGATCACGGTCAAGCCGAACGCCGTAGCCCCCGAACCCGCTGCCGCGGACCCCGTCGTCGAGAAGCACGACATCACCTTCGGGCCGGCTTCCGCCTCCGTCCGGATTCTGTCCCGCACGCCTCGCGAGCGCGGCGACCGGCCCGAACTGACCGAGGCCGACATAGTCGTCTCCGGCGGCCGAGGCGTGAACGGCGCCGAGAACTTCGCCCTCATCGAGCGGGTCGCCGACACGCTGGGCGCGGCGGTCGGGGCGTCACGGGCCGCCGTGGACGCGGGCTGGTATCCGCACAGCCACCAGGTCGGGCAGACCGGCACCCAAGTCTCCCCGCAGCTCTACCTGGCCGCCGGCATCTCCGGGGCGATCCAGCACCGCGCGGGCATGCAGACCTCCAAGACCATCGTGGCCGTCAACAAGGACGCCGACGCCCCGATCTTCGAGCTCGCCGACCACGGCGTGGTCGGGGACCTCTTCGCGGTGCTGCCGCAACTGGTGGACGAGATCGAGCGGCGCCGGAGCTGATCTCCGCTCCTCCCGGCCTTCCCTTCAGCCACCCATACAACTAAAATCGCTAACTGATTACATCCATTGAGCTTGCAGCCCTGACCCGAAGGAGCGTCATGACGAAGATCTGGGTCAACTCCGGGGACTCCCACGTGATGGAACCCGCCGACGTGTGGACCGAGAGGCTGCCCGCGCGGCTCGGCGCCCGCGCCCCGCGCAGCGAGCGCGGCGAGAAGTACGAGATGCTCTACATCGACGGGGAGCGCATCGACCGCCAGCTCGGCGACTTCATGGACGCCATGCGTCCGCCGGGCGCCTGGGACCTGAAGGTCCGCCTCAAGGACCTCGACCAGGAGGGTGTGTGGTCCCAACTGGCCTTCCCCTCCATGGGGTTCTGGCTGGTGTCGATCACCGACCGGGAGCTGGCCCGGGAGACCGTACGGGCCTGGAACGACTGGGCCCACGAGGAGATCCTCAGCAAGAACAAGCGGGTCATCACCACCGCCTGCGTCTCCACGGCCGACATCGACGACGCGGTCGCCGAGGTGGAGCGGGTGGCGGAGCTGGGCTTCAAGGCGGTCTTCCTGCCGTGTTCCACCCGCGAGGGCGAGGAGTACGCGCTCGACCGCTGGGAGCCGCTGTGGACGGCGGTCGAGCGGGCCGGTCTGGTACTCGGCTTCCACATCGGCACGGGCGGACAGAACGTCGTCTTCCGCGGGCCCGGCGGCGCGGTCGTCAACTACATGGAGACCACGTACCCGGGCATGCGGGTGGTGTCCCACATGGTCGCGGGCGGCGCCCTGGACCGTCACCCCGACCTGAGGATCCTCATCGCGGAGGGCGGCGCGGGATGGATGCCGGCCATCGGCGACCGGATGGACGAGGCCTACCGCCAGCACGGCATGTTCGTCCGGCCCAAGCTGAGCCGACTGCCCAGCGAGATCATCAGGCAGCAGGTGTACGCCTCCTTCCAGCACGACAAGAGCTCGGTGGAGATCGTCGAGTCGACGGGCTACCGCAACGTGATGTGGGGCGACGACTACCCGCACCTGGAAGGCACCTACGGCCACACCCAGTCCACGCTGCACGACCTGTTCGACGGCGTGTCCGACGACATCCGCGACCGCGTCACGCGCGGCACCTTCAACGAGCTGTTCGGCCTGCCGGAGCAGACTCCCCAGGAGGCGGCCGTCTGAGCGGCGCCGACGGATCCACTCCGGTGACCACTCCCCCGTACCCCTCCTATCCCGAAGACCTCGAGCGGCCCGGACTCGTCAGGACGGGACGGTCGACCTTCGTCCGGCCCATCCGGCCGGAGGACGCCGACCGCCTGGTCGCCTTCGTCGGCACCCTCTCCCGGGCCACCCTGGCCTACCGTTCCCTCGGCCCCGTGGTCCGCGCCCGCGACGACGTCATCCGGCGCGGGGCCCACGTGGACTACCTCAACGAGCTGGCGCTCGTCGCCCTGGCCGGTGACGAGATCGCCGGCCTGGTGCGCTACGTCCGCGACCCGGAGGAACCCGAACACGCCGAGGTCACCTTCACCATCCGGGACGACCACCAGAGCGAGGGGTTCGGCAGGCTGCTCCTGGAGCACATCGCCGCCGCCGCGCGGGCGCGGGGCATCCGTGTGCTGGAGGCCGACGTCCTCGCCGACAACGCCCGGATGATCAATGTGTTCCTCGGCTCCGGCTACCGGATCGAAGCCGGTCCGCCCGGTCAGATCATCCACTTCGAGATCGCCGTCGATCCGCAGGCCCAGGCCGTGGCGCGGGCCGAGCGCCGCGAGCAGACGGCCGTACGGCGCTCACTCAAGCCCCTGCTCGAACCGCGCTCCGTCGCCGTGATCGGCGCCAACCGCGACCCGCTGACGATCGGCCACGAGATCGTCGCCAACCTGCTGCGGGGCGGCTTCGCCGGCAGCGTGTTCCCCGTCAACCCGCGGGCCGAGCGGATCGCCGGGGCGCGGGCGTACGCCGGCGTGCGGGACCTGCCCGAGGCGCCGGACCTGGCGCTGGTGGCCGTACGGGCCGAGGCCGTACCCGGTGTCGTACGGGAGTGCGCGGAGGTCGGCGTCAAGGCGGTGGTCGTCGTCTCGACGGGCTTCGGAGAGACCGGCGCCGAAGGACGAGCCGGCGAGCTGGAGCTGGCGCGTTTCGCCCGCGCCTCCGGAATGCGGCTGGTGGGCCCGAACTGCATGGGCGTGGTCAACACGACCCCCGCGGCGCGACTGGCCGCGACCTTCTCCCCCGCCCTGCCGACGCCCGGCCGGGTCGCGATGTCCAGCCAGTCCGGGCCGCTCGGGCTCGCGGTGCTCGACTACGCCCGGCGGCTGCGGCTCGGCTTCTCCGGCTTCGTGTCGGTGGGCCACGCCGTCGACGTCTCCACCGACGAACTGCTCCAGTGGTGGGAGGAGGACCCGGGGACCTCGGTGATCCTGCTGCACGTCGAGACCTTCGGCGATCCGCGCCGGTTCGCCCGCGTCGCCCGCCGGATCGCGCCGCGCAAACCCATCGTGGCGGTCCACCCGGGCCACGCGGACTCGGCGGTGAGCTCGCTGTTCGCCCAGTCCGGTGTGATCCGCACCCGCAGCCTCCAAGAGTTGTTCGACGTCGCCCTGCTGCTCGCCCACCAGCCTCCCCCGCCCGGCAACCGGGTCGCCGTGATCACCAACGCGGGCGGCCCGGCGACGCTGACGGTCGGCGCGTGCGCGGCGAGCGGCCTGTGCGTGCCCGCGCTCGGTGAGCGCACCCGGCAGACGCTCCGGCCGGCCCTCGCCCCCCACGCCGACGTCTCGAACCCGATCGACCTGACGCCCACCGCGACGGCCGCTCACTATCGGCAGGCTCTGGACGCCGCCCTGGCGGACGACGGCATCGACGCGGCCGTCGTCCTGTTCATGCCGCCGCTGGCGGACAAGCCCGACGAGGTGGCATCGGCGATCCTCGACGCGGCCGCGGCCCGGCCCGACAAACCCGTGCTGGCCAGCTTCCTGGGCGGTGCGGGCGTCGCCGATCTTCTGCACCGGGGCGACCTGGTGGTGCCGACGTACACGTTCCCCGAGGCCGCGGCCACCTCGCTCGGACACGCGGCGGCCTACCAGACCTGGCGCAGCACCCCGGCGGGCGTCGTACCCGACCTCGCGGGAGTCGACGCCGAGCGGGCCCGGGCGCTGATCGCCTCGAGTGCCCCCGGCCCGGTCCCCGCGGCGGTCGCCGCCGAGCTGCTCGCCTCGTACGGGATCGCCGTGCGCGGGGGTGAACCGGGCCCCGGACCCGACGCGTTTCTCACCGTCCGCGCCGACCCGGTCTTCGGACCGGTGGTCGCCTTCGGTCTCACCGGGGACTACGCCGATCTCATGGCGGACGTCGCCCACCGCGTCACCCCCCTCAGCGACCGCGACGCCCGCGAGATGGTCCGCTCGCTGCGGGCCGCCCCCCTGTTGGACGGCCGGACCGGGGGCCCGGGGGTGGACCTCGCGGCCCTGGAGGAGACCCTCCTGCGCATCTCGGCGATGGTCGAGGACCACACCGAGATCGAGGCGCTGGAACTGCGTCCGGTACGGCTCCTGCGGCCCGGGGACGGAGTGGCCGTCGCGCACGCGACGATCCGGCTGGCCGACAACACAGCAACAGGAGGTTCCTCGTGAAGGTGGGCATCTACTTCGACCTGCGCAACCCGCCACCGTGGCAGCAGAGTTGGTCGCGGGTGTACGGGTTCGCCCTGGAGATGTGCGAGGAGGCCGACCGCCTCGGCCTCGACTCGGTCTGGTTCTCGGAACACCACGGCTTCGAGGACGGCTATCTCCCCCAGCCGCTCACCATGGCCGCAGCGGCCGCCGCCCGCACCCGCCGGGTCCGCCTGGGCACCGCGGTCATCCCCGCACCGCTGCACGCGGCCCCCGAGATCGCCGAACAGGCCGCGCTCGTGGACATCATCAGCGACGGCCGCCTGGACCTCGGGCTCGGCACCGGCTACCGGGTGCCCGAGTACCGGCTGTACGGCGGCGACCTCACCAAGCGCTACTCCACGACCGATCAGCGGGTACGGGAGATCCGCGGCCTGTGGGCCGAATCCCTCGTCACCCCCGGCCCGGTCCAGGACCCGCTGCCGATCTGGCTCGGCTACCAGGGCCCGCAGGGCGCCCGCCGGGCCGGCCGGCTCGGCACGGGACTGCTGTCGCTCAACCCGGCGCTGCTGACGCCGTACCGGGAAGGGCTCGCCGAGAGCGGGTACGACGTGTCGGCGGGCCGTATGCAGGGCTCGTTCACCACGTTCGTCACCGAGGACCCCGACGGCGACTGGCCGGTCGTACGCAGGCACCTGGCGTACCAGTGGGACAGCTACCGCCGGTACATGGTGGAGGGCACCGACCAGCCGCTCCCCCGCCCCATCGACCCCGAGAAGTGGCGGGAGACGGGGCTGAGCGCGACCGGTGTCGGCCAGTTCCTCTACGGCACCCCGCAGGACGTCGCCGATGCCATCAGGGCGTACGTGGCAGGGTTGCCGGTGGAGGGCGTGTTCCTGTGGGCCTCGCTGGCCGGGATGCCCGAGGAGATGGTGGCCCGGCAGGTCCAGCTCATCGCCGGGAAGCTGCGTCCGCTGCTTGCCGATGTCTGACAGCCCGATGTCCGACACTCCGACGCCCGACAAGAGGAGTCACACCATGTCCACGACGCCACCGACCGGGCCCTGGGCGGGGGCCGACTTCCAGGAGCCGCCCCGGACTCCCGGCGGGGTGGCCCTGTGCGGGGCGTGCCGCGCCGCCGGTTCCTGCCGGCTGGGAGTGGAGCACGAGCGGCTCGACGAGGACGGGTCGGCGGTGTTCGAGCTGTCCTGCCCGCGCGACCAGGAGGGCGGGCCCGATGTGGCGCACGGCGGCTGGACCGCGGCCGTACTGGACGACTGCCTCGGCCATCTGCCGCTGCTGCACCGGGTGTTGAGCGTGACGGCGGAACTGACCGTGAGCTTCGTGAAGCCGGTGCCGGTGCAGCGGCCGCTGGAGGTCCGGGCCTGGGTGGAGAAGCGGGAGGGCAGGCGCTGGTACATCGCGGGCGAGATGGTGCTGCTGCCGACCCGGGCCGTCCTGGCCCGGGTCTCCGGAATCTGGGTGACCCGGGACCAGGGCCACTTCGCACGGCACCAGGAGTGGCTGGCCGGTCAGGACGGCGAGGCGCAGTAGGAGCATCGGGCCAGGCCGAGGCGACGGGTCCCGGTAGGAACAACCGACGGGCCGGGACGGCGGGGCCCCGAAGAAGCACCCGGCAGGCCGAGGCAGCAGGGCTCCGAAGAAACAACCAACAGGCCGGGGCGGCGGGGCCCCGAAGAAACAACCGACAGACCAGGGCGACGGGGCCCAGAAGGAACAACCGGCAGGCCGGGGCAGCGGGGGCCAGAAGGAACCCCCGGCAGGCCGAGGCGATGGGGCTCAGTAGGACCTGAGCCCCATGCTGCGGGCTATGCCGTTGCGCTGGATCTGACTCGTGCCGCCGGAGATCGTGGCCACGATCGACTCCCGGTAGCGGAAGCTCATCACGCTCTCGGTCGAGAAGCCGTGCCCGGCGCAGACCTGCATCCCGAGCCGGGCGGCCGCCACGTACGTCTCCGAGCCCTTCAGCTTCGCCATCGACCCCTCCCGCGTGCACGGCTTGCCCTGCGCGAGCAGCCAGGCCGCCCGGTAGGCGAGCAGCCGGGCGGAGTCGATCTCGGTCTGCAGGTCGGCCATGGCGTGCGCGAGGGCCTGGAAGTTGCCGATCGGTCGGCCGAAGGCGTGCCGGTTGCGGGAGTAGTCCAGCATCTCGTCGAGCGTGGCCTGCGCGGCGCCCAGATAGCCGCCGCTGATGATCACCTTCTCCAGCTCGATGTTGGAGAGCATCACCTTCCAGCCCTCGTCGTGCGGACCGACGAGATTCTCCTTCGGCACCAGGGCGTCGTTGAAGAAGACCTCGTTGGTGCCCAGGATGTGCCGGGCCAGTGTCGGCGTCCGGCGCACGTCGACGCCCTCGGTCGCGGGATCGACGAGCAGCAGGCTGATGCCGCCGTGCTTGGGCTCGCGGGGCCCGGTCCGCACGTACGTGGCGATGGTCGTGTCGGGCAGGCCGCCGCCCGTGCACCAGGCCTTCTGACCCCGGACGAGGAAATGGTCCCCGTGGTCCTCGGCGGTGGTGCGCAGCGCGGCGGCGTCGGACCCGCTGTCCGGCTCGCTGAGGCCGACGGCGAGCCGGTGGCGGCCCGTCATCACCTGCTCGCGGATGAACTCGCGCTGCGCCTCGCTGCCCCACCGGAACACCGTGATGCCGGGAATGAGCACCCCGATGTAGCACATGGCGACGTCGAAGCTGGCCCGCCCGAGCTCCTCGGCGATCAGGATGAGCTCCAGCGGCCCGCCGCCGTCACCGCCCTCGTCCTCGGCGAACGGGAGCGAGAACCACCCGAGGTCGGCCATGCCCCGGAACAGCTCGGGCGGTACGACGCCCTCCTCGTCCCACTGCTTGGCCTTCTCGGCCGGACACACGTCGGCGACGAACTTCCGAGCCGTCGCACGCAACAGGTCCTGCTCGTCGGTCAGCCCGAAGTCCACGGCCACTCCTCGCCAGCACTAGCCTATTCATCTATCTAATTGTTCTATGTTAGCTGATAGAAGGCGGCCGTAGTACTGCCAGACCACGGTTACCTGCGCGCCGGTCACCTGGTGGTCGCCGAGCCGCGGTGCACGGGGCCGTGCAGCCCCCAGCCCACACTCGCGGCTCGCTGGACGCCCGCGGGCTCAGGGCAGGAGGAGCACCTTGCCGGTCTGACGGTGGCTTTCGAGGTAGGCGTGGGCTTGGGCGGCTTCTTGCAGGGGGAAGGCACGGTCGATGATCGGGGTGATCTTCCCGGCCGCCAGCAGTTCCAGGCACAGTTGCTGGTCGCGCAGGGTGGCGCCGCGCACGCCGGCGATTTTGACCTGTTGGCCGATGACGGCGAGTGCGTCCAGTTCGAGGCGGGATCCCTGGTCGGTCGGTGTCCCCAGGACGATGACCGTGCCGCCGAGCCGTGCGCAGGCAAGAGACAGCTGGAAGAAGTCATTGCCTCCGACGCAGTCCCAGACGGCGTCGGCGCCCAGGCCGTGTGTCAGCTCCCGCACGCGTGCGGGCAGTTGGGGGGCGGTGGAGTGCACGATGTGGTCGTAGCCGAGCTTGGCGAGTGCTTCGTCGTGGTCGGGTTTCGTGGTGGTCCCGATGACGGTGGCGCCGCTGAGTTTCGCCAGTTGTGCGCAGGCGATCGCCATTCCGCCGCTGGCGCCGGTGATCACCACCGTGTCGCCGGGGCCGACGGGTGCTTGGCGCGCGCAGTTGAGGGGCGTGGTGTAGGTCCACATGGTGGCCGCGGCGGTCTGGAAGTCGACGCCGCCGGGGATGGGCAGGACGGCGTCCTGGCGGCGCACGACGTACTGGGCGTATCCGCCGAAGACCTGGTGACCGGGGTAGGCGGTGTCGACGCACAGGTTTTCCAGCCCGCGCAGGCACAGGGCGCAGTTGCGGCATGGCGGGTGCGGGAGCTGTACAGCCCGGTCGCCGGGGCGCCAGCGGGTGACGTTGTCACCGGTGGCGACGATCTCACCGGCCGCGTCCCGGCCGAGCTGAAAGGGCAGGGGCCACGGCGGCCGACCCGGCAGAGGCTGCGGCAGGTTGCCCGCACGGTAGCGCAGGTCCCAGCTGTTGACGGCCGTGGCGTGCACACGCATCAAGACGTCATCGGGGCCGACCTCGGGAACCGGCGCCTCCATGTACTGGAGCACCTCGGGCCCGCCGTGTTCGAACAGGCGGACCGCCATCATGGTCTGTTCCACTTTCACGTTCCTTCAGATCGATACGCAATTCATCGCAGGCTCCACTCAGCCGTCCACACCACATCCGTCCCGCCGACGGGCATGCGTGAGCCGATCCCGGCCAGGCGGCTCACCAGGGACGGACACAGGATGGAAAGGAAACGGAACTCCCCGAGGAGTACACCGAGATCAGGACTGAACCGGACAGCTCGATGTGAACCGCCGCAGTCAAGTGCTGCACAACCTTGTGCTGGAAGGCGGGACGAGAAAGCTGCACAACCACCAGGCAACAGCCGCCTCATAAAGCCCGTACCGCTCCCCGGATGAAGCTTCCATGAAGCCGGGCGCTCCGTGCGGCCGAACCCGGCCGGGCAGAGCAGGTCCGGACGCAGGTTTCTGAACCCCCTGGACCTGCTTGCGCATCACCCGGCCGAGGCCGGTGTCAGCTGTCAGTTGCCGAACAGTTGAAGGGCGCTGAGCCAGATTGCCCACGGGTTCACACGCTCGGGGTAGCGCTGCTTCATCGCGTTGAAGAATTCCGCGGGGTTCGTGGACTGCTCGAGGACGACGGCGCCGACGTCGAGATAGCGCCGCGTTTCTTCGATGTCCGATGCGGGATTTCCGCGTTGGGTGTCCTTGTGGCCGGCCACCACGAACCGCGGCTTCAAGGCAGCGACCTTGTCGAGTGCCCGGTGCCACGCCTCCAGGCCGCCGTCTCGGCCTTCTCCGAGATACTGGTGCACGTTGTTGTAGACGACATCGCCGGCTATGACCAGGTCCAGTGAGGGCGCGTGCAGCACGCTGGTGTCGTCGGTGTCGGAGTGGCCGACCTCGTGCGCGAAGAGTTCGTGGCCGTCGAGGAGCAGTCCGTCCGCGGGGAAGACGGAACCCTGGACGGTCAACGGAGGCTCGGGAAGGGCGTCGCCGAAGATGTCCCTGTATGTGCCGGCCAGCACTCCGCCAGGTGTCTGGTGGGCGATGCCCGCAAGCACCGCGTCGCTCGCGACGACTGTCACGTCAGGGAACCGGCGGAGCAGGTGATTCGTGGTCGCGAAGTGGTCGAAGTGAGCGTGGGTCACATAGATGTAGCGCAGCGCCACATCGTGGCTTTCCACCCATTTGATGAGCGTGTCGGCCTGCCCGCGTGTGACCGGCGGGTCGGTCAGCAGCGCCTCGTTCTTCCCGTAGATGAGCGTGTGGGACATCGATGACCAAAGCGACGGCCCGTCGTCCGGCCGTGGCGGAGCCGCGACCGTGACCGGCTCCATGTCCGAGACGAAGACCTCATAGCGAAGATCGGTGCTGCTCATCGGATTTCCGCCCGTCCGCCGGCCGCCGCGAGGCTTTCCCGCCGCGGGAAATGCTTGCCGTACGCGGTGCCGGCGACGTGCGTCGCGACACCGTCCTCGACCACACCGCTCGCTGCGGATACGGGCGGATTGACCGTCCGTCCCAGGCCGCGATTGGCTCTGTCCGGATAGGTGATCACCATCAGTCCTCTCCATCGTCGTGAACATTTGAACGAGGGCGGCGCCTGGACGAGCCGCGATGCGTGCTGCTGAAGAAGGTGCGGGCGGCGAACAAGATCGGCTGGCCCAGGGGGTGGCCGATCCCTCCCACGCCCGGGCGGCTCGGCGCGTCCAGAAGCGGTCCCAGTCCGGTCGACCGCGCGCGACCGGGCAGCAAGCACCAGGTCCTCACCGAGGGGCAGGGCATCCCGCTCGGGGTGTCACCGACCGGTGAAAACCGTAACGACGTCACTCAACTGCTGCCGCTGCCCGACAAGATCGCAGCTGTGACGGGGAAGCACCGCGGCGGCCGTTCGCATGCGGCGCCATGCTCCGGGTCGCGTTGCGACGCCCCAGCTAGCTCTGTGAACCTCCCGTGACGTCCACCCAGCTCCCCGTCACCCACCGGCCCCCGTCCGACGCCAGGAACGCCACCACATCCGCGACGTCGGCCGTCTCCCCCACCCGGCCCAGCGCAGACAGCGCCGCCATATGCTCCCGCGCGTCCTCGCTCGTGTGCAGCAGTTCATATGTGCCGTCCGTGGCTATGACCCCCGGCGCCACCGAGTTCACGGTGATGTTCCGAGGGCCCAGCACCTTGGACAGGTACAGGGAGAAGGTGTCCAGAGCGCCCTTCGTCATGGCGTACGCAATGGCGTTCGGCATCTTCGCGCTCCGGGCCAGTCCCGACGAGACGTTGATGACCCGGCCGCCGTCGCGCAGACGGGTCAGGCCGTGCTTGACGAGGAGGAAGGGCGCCTTCACGTTCACCGCGAAGACGCTGTCGAACTCCGCCTCGTCGATTTCCTCGATCGACCGGGTGTTGCCGATTCCGGCGTTGTTCACCAGGATGTCCAGCCCGTCCGCGTGCCGGTCGAACTCCTCCCACAGGGCCTCGGCGTCCCCGGGCACCCCCAGCTCCACGCCGATGGCGAAGGCCGAGCCACCCGCCGCCTCGATCGCGGCGACCGTCTCCTTCGCCGCCGCCTCGTTCCTGCCGTAGTGCACGGCGACCCGTGCGCCGTCGCGTCCCAGCCGCTCCGCGATCCCGCGTCCGATGCCCCTGCTCGCCCCGGTGACCAGAGCCGTCCTGCCCGCAAGCACGCCCATGTCGGCGCCTCCTTCACCATTCCCTTGATTGCTCATGGGAACGACCCTAGAGGGTCTGACTTTAAAAATGCAATCCAGCAGGGGTGCGACTTGGGCCCAACTTTCGAGAGAGGCGGTGAGTTCGAGGGCGTCGACCTGTCGCCGTATCGGTGCTGAGCAGGCACTTCTGGCCGCCGGCTGCGCGGACGGCGCCACGAGCCGCCGGAGGGGGCGGTGCTGCGGGTGGGGTTCTTGCTGCTGTCCATGACGCAGTCGGCGAAGCTCTCGCGCATCCTGGCGCGGGCGGCAGCAGGGAGGGTCAGGAGGCATCCTCAGCGAGTGCCCGGACCCTCAAGAGATCCATGGACCCAGGAGTGCTCACTGGAGGCAGCTTCTCCGCGTACAGCCCCGGCGCGGGTCTTCTGGTCCGCCGGCTGCCCCGACGGTCCGCCGCAATCCGGACACCGCAGCAGTCGGCTGGGCGGGACCGGGAACGCTTTGACGAAGGCTGGGTTCAGCCGGACTGACCGGGGGACGAGTTCTGAGGGTCAGGTGCTGCCGCCAGCAACACATCCTCCACGGGAACCTCGCGGCCCTCGTCATCGACGAACCCCACATGGACGGCCCGCCCCGTGGAGCGGGTCCGCCGGCCAACGGAGGGACCTGCGGGCCGCGGGCGATGTCGGTCGCCCCACTGCTGCAGCGCTCCCAGGACGGGCTGCAGTTCGAGCCCGGCCGGCGTCAGGTGGTAGCTCTGCCGGGGCCTGCTGCCTGCCTCCTGGTAGGTCAGTGTCCGCAGCACTCCGGCGTCGACGAGAACCTTGAGCCGGTCACTGAGCAGGTTCGACGCGATGCCGAGAGCTGACTGAATTTCAGCGAACCGGTGCCGGCCGTAGAGGACCTCACGCAGCACCAGCAGAGTCCACCGCTCGCCGAGTACCTGCAGGCTCCGCTCCATGGAGCAGGCCGGCTCGTCATCCATGGGGCCGGACACGTGCCTTCCTGACGGCACAGAACTCACCTCCACATCGACGCCGGACACTCGTTCCGGTGGCCACGCACGTCCCGCAGCCGCACCGCATGCCTGAGTTTACTATCACCAGCCAGAAGACACGTACGCCTGCCGAGCGGGAGCAGGCGACTCGGGCAGGATCCCCCACAGGCAAAGGGACGCGGCAGGTAAGAAGGATCAATTGCGCATCCCCTCGCCGGACGGGCCGACTGCACGTCGCAGCTGCCGGTCTGGCGCATGTGACGGCGAGACAGGCTGCCAGGAGTACGACCGGCGAGCGAGTCACCGGTCAAGGAGGCCCAGCCGGGGGGCGGCCGCCTGCTCCGGATTGCACGGAGCAAGCTGCAAGGCCTGCGGCGTGCGTTCACGTCGGGTCGTGGAGCCTTGGAGTTCGCGTCTTGGAACTGGCGGCTGCGTTACTGCCAGCCGGGGAGGCGGCGGTCGAGATCCCTACCACGGAGCTTCCTCGACCTGGCGCAGGATATCGGCCCGCCCGGCCACCGCAGGTGCTTGTCGCCCTTGTACGCCGCCTCAGACACCCCGGGTCCGAGACACTCGCGCGTGTCACATCACTCCATCGCGGCGACAAGCCTTGTCTCGGCAGACTGAGGACATGTCAACCGAAGTGAGCGGAATGATCGAGTGCCGGCCCTTGGCCCGCATCTGGGGAGAGGAGGACGAGGACGCGGTCTGGCACGCCGCCATTGACCTCTTCCTCCTCAATACGGGCAACGCCTACGACGCCCTCGCCTGCCTCTTCGGCGTCCGCAATTCCTTCGGGTTCCGGCCGCTGACCGAGGACCGCGGTCTGCCGGAGGACGCCTCGGACGGACTGCGAGGCACGTTCAGCGCGTGGGGCGGACCACAGGACACGCACGGAACGACATGGATCAGCTGGGCCGAGTTGGCAGCCGCCGACTGGGACGAGACAGATCGGTCCGGCACGCGCAGCCGAAGGGCGGTCGCCGGTGACGAGACCCACTGGGCCCCGGTCTGGGACGTGATGCGGACGCTTGGCGAGGTGCATGGCCCAGAGCACGTGCGACTCGTGGTCTGGTTCGACTGATCGCGGTACCGGTTCTGCCCCAGGACGCAGGTCGACTTCTCCGTTCGGAAGCCACTGGAGCCGAGTCTGCTCGGCGGGTCCGTCGTGACGGGCGAGGTGAACCACGGAGTGGGTGAGGGTTGGGCCGGTGTTGCACTCTGGTGATCCGGTGCCGGTCATGTGGCGCCTCTGGTCATGCGGCGTACCCGCTGCGTGGACTCGTGTACCGCCCGCTGGGCCTGGGCGACGACGTCGGCAGCGGAGCGGCTGTGTCCCTCGGCCTCCTGCTGTTCGTTCTCGGCCTGCCGGCACTCCTCGCGCGCCTGCTGCATCTGCTCCTCGATGGCGGACATCCGTCGACGAGCCTGTTCGGTGCGCTTGCGCGCCCGCCGAAGCTCGGCGTCGAAGTCCGCCTGCCGTGCACGCTCTTCACGCAGGCACTGCTCGGCCGCCTCGGCTTCCTCCCGCGCGCGGGCCAGCTGCTCCTGTCGGGCGCGGCGGCGCTCGGCGAGTTCGTCCTTGGATGCCCGTCTCGGAGACGCGGAGGGGGACGGGGCCGCCGGGCGACTGCGGGTGCCCGGTTTCTCGGCCACCGGTGCGCTGCCCGGGCGGAATTCCGATGGCGGGGTGAGGGCGTTGGCCAGGCGGCCGCCCGCCCACTGATCGGCTGCGTCCGGATCTGCGAGTACGGCGCGCAGGGTCGCTTCGAGGTCCTGCTGGACCGGTTGCGAGAGCCGGTGCCCGGCGTCACGGGCGAGCTGGGCGGCCTGCCGGGAGAGGGCGGAGACGACGCGGCGGCGCTGCGTGGAGAGATCTTTGAGGCTTTCGGCGTCCAGGGCCTGGTAGGCCTCGCGCAGCGCCTGTCCCAGTTCCAGGAACTGCCGGCTCTCTTCCGGCTGGGAGCGCAGGAGGAGGTTGGCCGCCCAGGCCGCGAGGGTGGGGCGGCGGGCGGCGCGAATGCGGCGGGCATCGTCCATCCGGCCGGCGGTTCTCGCGGCGGCGGCCAGCGTCTCCCGCCGGGCGACGAAATCGGACGGCGGCGCGGTGTACAGCTCGTCGAGGACGGCTTCCACGTCGTCCCCTTCGCTGCCCCGGCGGCTTTTGCGCGCGTTCAGTGTCCCCGCACCTCCAGGCTGCCCTCATGCCGCTCGTTCCGTCTCGACTCCCCGACATCCAGCTCGTGTCCGCCAGTCCGGCCCGTGTTCTGCAGGAACACGGTGAGGTCATGCAAGCGGTGGGCCGTGCGGAGCAACGGATCGTCGATGCCCGCCCTGCGGCCACCCGTCCCATACGGCGGGCAGATGATGACGCGGCGCTCCGACATGGCACCAGCCTCACGCGCACCGCAGCGCCCCGCATCCCGGCGGGGGCGAGCTTCGGATCCCGCCTCGCAGGCCGGGGCGAGGTCGGTTCGCGACAGCGTGCAGGTGACGGTGCGTGGTTCACAGGCGGAGGACGATGAGGGCGATGTCGTCGCGGGCGCCGCTGCTGACGCCGAGGTGCGCGAGCAGAGCGTCGGCGAGACGTTCGGGGCTGTGGCGGGCATGGCGGGCGAGCGCGTCGGTGAGGCGTTGCAGGCCGGCGTCGATGTCCTCGCCGCGGCGTTCGATGAGACCGTCGGTGTAGAGCACGAAGGTGTCGCCAGGGGTGTAGGGCAGGTCGGCCTGGACGCGGGGGACGGGTTCGGGGCGGGCCCCCAGCGGAGGGTCGGTGGCCTGGTCCAGAAGTTCGCAGGTGCCGTCCGGGTGAAGCAGGACGGGAGGCGGGTGGCCTGCGCTGCTGTACAGAATGCGGCGAGCGCGGGTGTCGATGACGGCCTGGACGACGGTGGTGGCCAGCGCACCCTCCACATAGCGCGCATACCGGCCCAGGACGTCCAGGGCTCTCGCGGGCCCGTCGACGGCCCGGACTACGGCGGACAACGCGCTGCGCAGCATGCCCATGACGGCGGCGGCCTCCAGGCCGTGACCGACGACGTCGCCGACCGCGACGGCGAATCTGTTCTCGGGCAGGTCGACCACCTCGTACCAGTCACCGCACACGTTCAGTGACCCGGCGGCGGGCAAGTAGCGCACCGCGGTGTCCCGGTGCCGGGCCAGGTGGGGAGAGTGGAGCATGGCCTCCTGCAAGGTGACGGCGACCTGGCGTTCTCGGGCGTGGGCCTGGCGCAGTTCCTCGTTCACTCGGTGGAGCTCGCGCGCCCGCGCGTACAGCTCGACCTCCATCGCCTCCACGCCGCTGAGCGCCCCGCCTCCTCGCCGACGAGGGTGGGAGAGGATGAACGAGGTCACATCCTCCCCCCGGTGGAGGATCCACTCCACCTGCCCGTCCGGCCCGAGCACCGGTGTGTTGATCGCGGACCACCACCGCTCCTCGAACACGCCGGGCCGGTCGACCACGGGAATGTCGTACTTCATCGGCGCCATCGTGTCCGGCTCCCTCGAGCGCAGGACCCCGTGCAGGGAAGCGTGCAGATTCCGCACCCCGTCGGCATCCGGGTCCGCCGGATTGTCGGGGAAGGCATCAAAGAGGTACCGCCCGACCAGATCTTCCCGAGTACGGCCGGTCCCCCGGCAGGCCGCCTCATTGACGTCGACGAGCACCAGGTCCGGGCCGAGCACCATGCAGGGACTGGGGCTGACCGTGAACAGCGCCCGGTAGTCGATCCCCGGCCTCGCCACACGATGTGGCCGGGCACCCTCAGCAGGGCTGGTCTCGTCCCTCACCCTTACGTTCTACCGTTCGTCGGCGCCCTCGGCACCTGGGCGTATCGCCAAATCAAACGTCACGGCAGGCCGTCATCGCCAACTAGCGCGTCGAGGACGAGCAGATCGGCGGCCTGTCCGCGGGCCACGCTGCCGGCGGCCGGCAGGCCCAGGGTGCGGGCCGCGTCCCGCGTGGCCGCGTGCACAGGGCCTCAGCCGGGGTGAGGCCGGCCGCCACGAGCGCCGGCCGTCGTGGAGGGCGAAGCCCGGGACGAGGTGTCCCGGCCGGTATCGGTGCCCGCCGCCAGCCGCACACCCCGCCGTGCGGCTCGTTCACCAGCCGGCGCCGGTGCTCGAAGACACGGCGGAACTGCCGGGCCTGGGGGCGCCGGCCGGTCAGGGCCGCCGGCTGGTCCGGCCGGCTCTCCCTCTGCCAGGCGGGCAGGTACTTCCACTCCTCGGTCCGGGACGGAACGCCATCGGGCAGTTCCAGCGTGCGGTGCACGCTGAGCATGGAACGACCGCGGTCCCGTCAGCCGCCAGGCCCCGGAAGAGGGCGTCCGCCCGATCCCCGGGGTCTGAGCGCACTACTCGGCGTCCTTCTCGACCGCGACGTGCTCGTCACCGCCGCCCCGCGGTCGATGGGTCAGGGGGACATCGGAGGCAGGACGCCTCCCGGAACGTGATCCTGCGGCAGGTGCAAGGTGATCGTCGCTCCCTTGCCCAGGCCGGCGGATTCCGCGGTGATCTCTCCTCCGTGGGCTCGGGCGATGCCCCGGGCGATGGTCAGGCCGATGCCGCTGCCACCGGCGGCAGCGGGTCGGCCGGGATGCTCAAGGCGTTCGAAGCGGTGGAAGATGCGCTCACGGTCGAGTTCGGCGATGCCGATGCCGTCGTCCATGACACGGACGATCACGTGGTGCGCGGGAGACGGTCCAGCGTGCACGGACAACGCCACATGTCCCCGCCGATCGCAGGCGGCCAGTGCGTTGCCGAGCAGATTCACCAGGACCTGGGTGATCCGGTCCGGGTCGCAGAGAGCGGCGACGGGTGTGCCTGCGTCAACGGAAAGCGTCACCATCTGGTCGTCGTACTGGGGGCGCAGTCGCTCGGCTGTGCTCCGAGCCAGCATGGCCACGTCGGCGTGCCTGCGGCGAAGATCGAAGGCGCCCTCCTCCGACCGCGACAGGCTGGAGAGGTCGCCGGCCAGGCGCTGCAGCCGGTCGAGGTCGTCGGCGAGAGAGGCGAACATCGCCCCGTCGGGGGTGAAGATGCCGTCGGCCATGCCCTCTATCTGGCCGCGAAGGATGGTGATGGGAGTGCGCATCTCGTGGGCGACCTCGGAGATCAACCGGGCGCGGCGGCGCTCGGTGTCGGCGAGGGCCGCCGCCAGCTTGTTGACATCCTCGACCAGCGCTGCCAGGCCCGGCTCGCTGGGAAGTTCAAGGACGTCGTCGTAGTGGCCCTCGGCGAGCCGACGCGTGGCGGCGCGCACCCTGTCGAGCGGACGCAGCAGAAACCGGGACAGGGCGACGGACGCCGGGAAAGCCGCGGCCCCTCCGAACAAGAGGCCGACCTGCAGGACCACGTCGCCTTGGATGTCGGCAAAACCGAGCCATACCTCGATCAGCGCGCTGATCGCCGCCATGGCCGCCAGTGCCAGGAGGAGCACCATGACGTGCGAGAGCACCAGCCGGTCGCGGAGCGACAGACGCTCCTTGATCCGGCGCAGCCGCGCAGACAGGTGGTAGGCCGGCAAGCGGGAAGCAGGCACGCGTCGGTGTCCTTCCTGGCCGCTAGGCGGGGCGCCCGACAAACCGGTAGCCGATGGTGCGGACGGTCCCCACGAACCGGGGTGCGCCCGCGTCGTCGCCCAGCGCGCGCCGCAGCGTGCGGATGTGCACGTCCACGACGCGCTCGTCCCCGAAGAAGTCATCACCCCACACCTGGGCCAGCAGGCCGCGCCGAGTGAAGACCCGCCCGGGGGCACGGGCCATCGCGCACAGCAGATCGAAGTCGAGAGCGGACAGCTCCACCGTCCGGTCGGGATCGACCAGCACGGTCCGAGTCTCGGGATCGACCGTCAGTCCGTCGAAGCGCAGCACCCCGTCCTCGTGGTCCGCCTCGGACCGGCTGTCGGCGCGCCGCAGGATCGCTCGTACGCGCAGTGCCAGTTCGCGGGGGCTGAACGGCTTGGTGACGTAGTCGTCGCTGCCGGTGGTGAAGCCGATCAGCCGGTCGACCTCCTCGTCCCGGGCGGTGAGCATGATCACCGGAATCTGGCTCGCCTCCCGGATGCGGCGCAGGACCTGGAATCCGTCCAGGCCCGGAAGCATCACGTCGAGCACCACGAGGTCCGGCCGGTCGCGGGTGACCGCCTGCAGGGCGGACGGTCCGTCCGCGGCTTCGACGACGTGGAACCCGTCCGCCTCCAGGTAGCCGCGCACGGTCATGCGGATCTTGGGCTCGTCATCGACGACCAGAACCCGCTGCGTACTCATCGTGCTCGCTTTCCGTCGCCGAGGTGGGGAGAGGAAGGGGGAGGCCAGGCCGTCATGGCCGTGGGGGCACGGGGCAGAGGGCCTCGAATGCCGCCAGCGTACGGTGTCCGTCATGGTCGGCGACGGGCCTGCGGTGTGAGGCCGGCCGGTGCGGCGTGATCCCCCTCTCCACGCTGGTCGTTCCCAACGGCCTCCGCCGCCCGGCAGATCAGGCACCGGCCGCCCCGTCCTGCGTCCGCGCTCGCCCGGCCAGGTGACGGTGGTCCCTCCGTCGTTGGGCTCCCCCGCCGGCCGGCCCTTGCACAGCGCCCCGCCCAGGGGCGGGGCAGCGGGCGGCGGGCCGGGCCGGCCGGCGTACGGTCGCGGTTCAGCGAGAGCCGGAGCGGCGGAGCCGCGCCTTCAGCTTCGGGAACTGCTCGAGGGCGTTGGTCCGCTCGAGCGCGATCCGCCGGCGCCGGTTGTAGATCTCGTCGACGGTCGGTTCGGGGTCGCCTGACTGGAGAAGCGGCAGGCTGCCCTTGAGGAAGGGCATGGTCTCGACGTTGTCGGCCGCGTAGAGGTGGCGGGTCGCCGGCCAGTCGCTGCCGAACATGATGTGGTCGGCGGGCACAAGGGACGACAGCGGCTGCAACTGCGCGGCGGTGAATGCCTGTGCGTCGTCGAAGAACAGCCGCTTGATGTAGGTGAGGGGGCCTTCCGGCAGCACCTCGTTGAAGGGCGGGAAGGCCGAGTGCCGGGTCGCGAGCCGGTAGGCCAGGAACGGCAGTGCGCCGCCGCTGTGCGTGAAGTGCCAGCGGATGTTCGGGTAGTCCCGCAGGACACCGTTGTAGATCAGGCTCGTCATCGCACGGGTCGCGTCGAAGGTGTACTCGAAGACGTTGTTCCCGGCCGGGATGTCGGGGCCGAAGCAAAGCTTGGGAGCCGGGTTCACCTCCGGACCCGTCGGGTGGACGTAGACGTAGGCACCCCGGTCATTGAGGATCTCGTACAGAGGCGCGAAGGACGGATCCCCCAGATAGGTGCCCTTGTAGTTGGTGAGCAGGCAGATGCCGTCGAGATCCAGTTCGCCGAGCGCGCGGTCCACCTCGGCCATCGAGCCCTCGATGTCGGGCATCGGGGTGACCGCGAAGATGCCGAACCGGTCACCGCGGGTCTGCACGAGGTCGCGGGCGTAGTCGTTGACCGCGCGGGCGGTGGCGCGGCGGTCGTCGACCGGGCCGACGGTGATCTGGAGGTCGCCGAACGACAGGACGCTGGCCTGGATCCGGTACTCGTCCATGAAGGCCAGGTGCCGATCGACCGACCACGGACCGTACGCGCCGGTGATGGCGCCGAGGAGGCCGTAGCGCTTCAGGTAGTCGTTGTACACGTCCGGGGAGTAGTGCGCGTGGGTATCGATACGCCAGTTGCCCTTCGGCAACCCAGATTCGGAAGCTGCCGACTCCGGACTGGCCATGGCCGCGGGCACCGTGGCCGCAGCCGCGGTGACGACCGCCGCGGCCGATGCCCCTTCGATCATCCTTCGACGCGAGATGTTCCGTCGCAGGTTCATTTCCAGGTCGCCTCTTCATTCTGTGTGCGAGTCAGGTCGTATGTGCGTGCGTCACGGCGCCGTCGACAGGCCGGCGATGGCCCCCGCAGTGGTGGAGACCACCGTCTCCTCGGGCGCGCGTGCGCCCAGTCCAGGCCGACCGGGGAGCGCAAGCGGCCAAGTCACCCTTCGGCCGGGCCGGTTGCCGCAGTCGGAGTTGAAGCGGATCTGCGAGCAAGGCCGCCGACCTCGCCGACCCCAGCCGTAGGAACTCGCCGCACAGCAGGGTGATCAACGTTGTCCACCGGCGGGACGAGGAGTACAGGCATGACCGTCAGACAACAGCCGCCCCATAAAGCGGCTACCACTCAGCACATGAAGCTTCCATGAAGCCCATCGGCAGCCATGCAGGGTGCGAGTATTGCCCGGCAGCGGCGGCGAGGCTCACTCGTTCAACCGTGGCGAGACCGGTGGACACGAATTCGCCTTCTGTGACTACTCCCGGGAGTCTCGCGGTGCCTCGGCGGGCTGGACCGTGGTGAGCCATTGGGCCACGACGGCGTCGATGAAGGCGTCGGTGACCTGACCGCGGTCGAGGAAGAGCCGGGCCAGGACGGGGCCGTACAGCAGGGTGAACTCGTCCTCGCTGATCTGGACGCCCGCAGGCTCCAGCAGCCTGTTGAAGCCGGCGTGGCGGTCTTCGCCGATGCGGACGAGCGCCCGCGCGCTGTCGGGGTCGTGGTCGGCCTGGGCGGTGACGGCGAGGGCCGCGGTTCGCACGGCCGGCACGCTGACGCCGGCGCGCAGGCTCTTGAGCCAGGCGGTGGCCACCTCACGCACGTCACTGCCCGGTTCGGGGTAGGTGCCGAGGTCGGGGCCTTCGAGGACGAGGTCGAAGAGCAGCGCGGCTCGGGTGGGCCAGTGCCGGTAGAGGGTCTGGCGGGTGACGTCCGACCGCTCGGCGAGCAGGGCGTAGGTCAGCCCGGCCGGTCCGACCTGAGGCAGCAGTTCCCGTGCGACGGCCAGCACCCGGTTACGGGTGCGCTGCACGCGTGGGTTGCCCGGGGTCGGCTGACGGCGGTGGAGGGGCTGCTTCATGGCGCCACCCTACCGGCACATCATACGGAGCGTGTGATTGACGTCACACGCCCGAATCATACGCTCCGCGTGATAGACCTGAGGAAGTAATCACACGCACTGGATGATTCTTGCGTGTCGGCCCATCCGAAAGGCAGACAGCCATGTCACCTCGCAACCTGACCGCACCCACCTTCGCCCGCACTCGCCTCGGCTCCGGCCCCGGCCTGCTCCTCGCCCACGGCGCCGGCAGCAGCCTCGCCGGCACCTACGGCCCCGTCCTGGAAGCCCTCGCCGCCCGCCACACCGTCGTCGGCATCGACTACCCCGGCAGCGGAGACACCCCCCGCTCCACGACCCCGCTGTCCGTCGACGACCTCGCCGACCAGCTCGTCGCCGCCGCCGACGCGGAGGGCCTCGACCGCTTCGCCGTGTCCGGCTACTCCCTCGGCGGCCCGGTCGCCATCCGCGCCGCCGCCCGTCACCCCGAGCGCGTCACCGCACTGGTGCTGACCGCCGCCTTCCCGCACCGCGACAACCGGCTCGCTCTCGCCTCCTCGATCCAGAGCAAGATCGCCGCGTCCGGCGACCGCGAGCTGCTCGCCGAATTCCTCCTCATGGTGGCCCTCGGCACCCAGGCACTGGAGTCGATGCCGACCGAGCAACTGCAGCAGACCCTCGGCTACGTCGCCGCCGGTGCGGCCGACGGCAGCTCCGAGCAGACCGACCTCGTCGGTCAGGTCGACGTCCGGGACGACCTCGCCGGCCTCACGATCCCCACTCTGGTCGTCTCGACCACCGACGACCGCCTCGTCTCCACCGACCTGCACCGCCGGCTCGCCGAGACCATCCCCGGCGCCCAACTCGCGGAAATCGCCACCGGCCACCTGCCGATGCTGGAGCGGACCGAGGAGTGGCTGCAGCTCATCACCGACTTCCTCGACAAGCACCACGCCTGAACGCAGGCCTCGGGCGGAGCCACAGGGCCTGCCCCTTCACCCGGACCGATCACAAGTCACCACACGCGAGTCCATGGAGGAATCATGCTCAGCTTCGGCCACCTCGACGAGTCCACCCACTTCCACGACCAGCAGAAGGAGAAGGCCGGCCCTGTCACCATCATCAACACCTTTGTCGCCCCGGAAGGCAAGGAGGATGAGGTGGTGGCCGCCTGGACGGCCGACGCGGAGTACATGAAGAAGTCGGGGAACCTGCTCTCGGTGCAGCTGTACCGGGGTATCGGCGGCAGCCGGCTTTTCACCAACGTCGCAGTCTGGCGATCCACCGAGCACCTCCGCGCCGCGCTCGGCACGCCGGAGTTCGCCTCGCACCTGGCGAGCTATCCGGCCGGCACCGTCGCCTACCCGCACCTGTACCAGAAGTTCGCTGTCGAGGGCATCTGCGAAGGGGAATGACGACCCCTGACCGACCGGCCGGTTGCTCGAAGTACGGACGGTGATGGCGGCGGCGAGCGCCGTCACACCGCCTCGACGGAGCCCGCCTTGCCACGGACGACGTCCCGCAGGCGCTTCTTGTCGATCTTGCCGACCTTCGTGAGCGGCAACTCGTCCACGACAAGCAGGTCTTCGGGGAGCTTGTACCGCGCCACCTGCATCGCGGTGAGGGCGGCACGGACCGACTCGAGGCTCACGTGGGTCCCCGGCTCGACGACCACGACCGCGCACACCCGCTCCCCCAGGTCGGGGTCGGCCTTCGCGACGGCCGCGACACGGGCGACGCCGGGCAGGCGGTAGATGAGGTTCTCGACCTCCTCGGCGGAGATCTTCTCGCCGCCCCGGTTGATGAGGTCCTTGTCCCGTCCTTCGACGACGAGGTTGCCCGAGAGATGCAGCCGGACGACGTCACCGGTGCGGTACCAGCCGTCGGGGGTGAACGCACGGGCGTTGTGCTCGGTGGCCCGGTAGTAGCCGCGTGGGGTGTACGGGCCGCGGGTGAGCAGGGCGCCCATCTCGCCGGGCGGGACCGGCTCGCCGGAGGCGTCGACGACGAGGATCTCGTCGTCCGGGCACATGGGGCGGCCCTGCGTCTCGATCTTGATGTCGTCGGGGTCGTCGGGGCGCGTGTAGTTCAGCAGCCCCTCTGCCATGCCGAACACCTGCTGGAGTGTGCCGCCGAGCACGGGTTCGGCGCGGCGGGCGACCTCAGGCGCGAGGCGGGCGCCACCCACCTGCAACAGCCGGAGAGCCGGCGGGGCAGGGTGGCGGCCGGAGGCCACCGCGTCGATCCAGCGCTGGACGACGGCCGGTACGGCGGCGGTGGCCGTCACGCCTTCGGCGGCCATCAGCGGCAGCACCTTGCCGGGTTCCGGGCTGCGGGCCAGAACGACCCGGCCGCCGTTCATGAGGGTGCCCAGGATGCCGGGGCAGGCCAGGGGGAAGTTGTGTCCGGCGGGCAGTGCCACCAGGTAGACGGAGTCGGAGTCGAGGCCGCAGACCTCGGCGCTGCGCCGCGCGTTGTACTCGTAGTCGTCATGGGTGCGGGTGATGAGCTTCGGCAGTCCGGTCGTACCGCCGGAGAGCAGGAAGACGGCGATGTCGCCGCTGTCCGGGGCGATCCGGTCGAGCCGGGCCCGTGCGACGGCCGGATCGTCGGCCGGTTCGGCCAGGGCGCGCAGGTCCGTGGCGTCGGTGCCGATCATGCCTCCCGCGACGAGCAACAGCCGTACGCTCGGGACGGCTTCGGCGACCTCCCGTCCCAGGGCCTGGTGGTCGAAGTCGCCGAGTCGGTCCGGTACGGCGATCGAGGTGACCTCGGCATGGGCTGCCAGGTAGCGCAGTTCGTGACCGCGGTGGGCGGGCATCGCCATCACGGGAGCGATTCCGGCCCGTAGACAGGCAAGGGTGAGTGTGACGAACTCCCAGCCGTTGGGCAGCTGGACGAGCATCGCGTCACCTGGGTGGAGACCACCGTCCAGCAGGCGGCATGCCAATCCGTCGGCCCTCTCGACCAGTTGACGGTACGTCAGGCGCGTTTCGCCGTCTACGACGGCCACCGTGTCGCCGTAGGTCTCGGCCCATTCGTGAAGGTACGAGCCGAGCGGCCTGCCACGCCAGTACCCGGCCTCGCGGTACCGGTCGGCCGCCTCCTCGGGCCAGGGCACGAATCCCTCATGCGTCATCGGATCCTCCTTGATCCCGGGGGTCACGCAGCAGCAGTACGGCGTCGAGCGCGACGACGTCGCCGTCGGGCAGGACGCGCAAAGGGTTGATCTCGCACTCGACGACCGCGTCCTCGGCGGCGAGGGAGGCCATGGCGAGCAGCACGTGGGTGAGCCGCGCGCGGTCGACCGGGGTGGCGCCGCGCGCGCCGAGGAACATCTGGCGGGTGGCGAGCTCGTCGAGCATCGCGTGGGCCTCGTGCGCGGACAGGGGCGAGAGGCGCAGGGAGACGTCGCAGAGGATTTCGGCGGCCGTTCCCCCGGCGCCCAGAGCCAGCACGGGGCCGAAGACCGGGTCGCGGCGTACGCCGACGATGAGTTCGGGTCCCGCGGGGGCCATCTGTTCGACCAGCAGCGCGGGGCTTGCGGGCATGCGGGCGAGGGCGTCGTCGAGTTCCTCGTGCGTGCGGACGCCGACTTGGACCCCGCCCACTTCCGTCTTGTGCAGGATCTCCGCGTCGAGGATCTTCACGACGACCGGGCCGCCGAGCTCATCGAGAGCCGCGTGCGCCGCGGCGGCGTCGGCGCACACGAGCCGTACGGGCGTACGGATGCCCAAGTCCGCGAGGACCCCCGTGGCGGTGTGCTCGTCGACCGGGCCCGGCGGGAGCAGGGCGGGGGCATCGGAGGCGGTGACGACGGCCTCCAGCCGGGTGCGGGCAGCCGCGTCCTCGACGAGCGCGCGCACCATCGCCGATCCGGAGGCCGGCGTGGCCGCGCAGGGAATGCCGGCTTCGCCCAATTCACGGCGGGACCGCCGCGCCTGCTCCACGGGCCCGCCGACGACGGCGACGAGCGGGGTGGCCGTACGGGCGGCGCCCAGCGCGGCCGGGAGGTCCACCGCCGTGGGTTCCAGCAGCCCGTACACGGCGGTGACGTCGATGCCGGGGTCCTCCGAAACCCGCTCCACCACCTGCGTGAGCGCGGGTGAGGGGCGGCCGGTGTCCACGGGGTTGTTCAGATAGGTGAGGGCCGGGAGCAGCTCGCGCAGTTCCTTCACCGTCCGTTCGACCAGTGGCGGAACCTGGATGCCGTGGGAGCGCAGGTCGTCGGTGAGCAGCAGTCCGGGTCCGGCCTGTGCGGTGACCAGGCCGATGCCCGGGCGCGGGTTGGCCGGGAGGCGTACGCGGCTGAGCGCGGTGACGGCGTCGACGAGGTCGCGCTCGTCGTCGACGAGGACGGCTCCGGCCTGACGCAGGGCGGTCCTGGTCACGCGCCAGGAGGTGGCCAGGGCGCCGGTGTGGGAGCGGGCGAAGTCGCCGATGTCGCTACGGCCCACGACCAGGGCCACCACGGGGACCCGATCGGTCAGGCGTCGTACCGCCTCGGTGAGGCGCCGGCCCTCCGCGGCGGTCTCCACGTGCAGGGCGACGGCCCGTACGCCGTCGTCCTCGGCGAGGTGGCGCAGGACGTCGGCCTGGGTGACGTCCAGGCTGTTGCCGAGGCCGACCCCGAGTTGCAGGCCGCCGCCGGCCTCGGCCAGGGCGAACGCCAGCGCGTGGTTCACGCCGCCGCTCGCGGCCACGACCGCCACCGGACCCGGTTCCAGGTCGGGCGCGCCTGGGACGAAACTGGCCGTGAGCCGTCGATGGGGGGCGAGAAAGCCCGAGGTGTTCGGTCCGAGGACCCGGATGCCGGTGTCCCGCATCACTTCGGCCAACGCCTGCTGGTGCAGCGCACCGTCAGCCCCGGCTTCCGCGAACCCGCCGGCGCACACGAGTGCGGCGCGGGCACCCACGGCTGCCGCCTCGCGCAGGGCGACGGCGGTCACGGCGGCCGGAATGCAGGAGACGACCACGTCAGGTGTGATGCCGTGAGCTTCGGCCGCCTCGCCGACGGTGGCGAAGAAGCCCCGATCGGGGTCCGGGCGGCCGGAGTTGACCTTCATCACCGGTCCAGGAAAGGAAGCCAGGGAGTCGACCATGGCCGCGCCGAGTTTCCCGGGCGTGGCCGATGCGCCGAGCACGGCAATGGCTTGGGGCGCGAACAGCGCGTCCAGGGAGCTCACTTGCTGCCTCCGACGAGATCGGCCCGGCCGGAGAGCACGAGCGTGGTCGCGGTGTCGTCGTCGTACGCGCCGGTGATCGCGGCGGGCAGGCTGTGCACGAGCCGGGCCTCCTCCGCGATCAGTACCCGGGTCAGCGCCGTACCGCCGCGTACGCCGACGAGCAGGACGCCCGCCTCTGCCGCCTCACGCACCTGGTCGAGGGCGAGCGGCATCCCCTCCTCGGTGTCCGGGGCGTCGATCCACACGCCCGCCCCGTACGACTGACCGCTGAAGGGGACCATCGGGATGCCGGTGCCGTCGGTCCCGGTCAGAAGATCGTCGCCGACCGTCACCCGGCGCGAGGGAAGGCGGTACGGCCCGACCCGGAAAGGCGTCTCCAGGGGACCCGCCTCGTGACGTCGCCGCCACCATCCGTCGACGCGGTCCATGTACGTCGCGTCGCGCACGGCGAGTTTGGCGCGCGGGATGCTGCGGGTGAGGAAGTGGAAGGCGAACTGTGTCGGGTCGTCGAGGTGACGGACGTAGCGGCCGAAGTGCTCCCACCACGACAGGCTGGGCCGCGCCGAGTTCTGGATCCTCTCGGCCTTGGGGCGGCGACGCTCCTCATAGAGGCCGAGTGCCTCCGACACGCTGTCCGGTGCCTCCCCCAGGGCCTCGGCCAGCGCGACCGCGTCCTCCATGGCCATCTTGGTGCCGGACCCGACGGAGAAGTGTGCGGTGTGCGCCGCGTCGCCCAGCAGCACCCACTTCCCGCTGCGCCACGAACGGGCCCTGCGGGTGGCGAAGTTGGCCCAGCGGGAGTTGTTGCCGACCAGCGAGTGCCCGTCGATCTGCTCGCGGAAGAGGTCTTCCAGGTAGCTCTTGGTCTTCTCGTCGCTCATGCCCGGCGGGGTCGACGGATCGAAGGCGTCGAGTCCGGCCCTGATCCAGGAGTCGGCGTCGGTCTCGACGATGAAGGTGCTCAGCGAGTCGCTGATCGGATAGGCGTGGGCGGCGAAGACACCGTGGGGGCCGTCCTGGTGGACGAAGGTGAGCCCGTCGAACAGGTAGGTGGTGCCGAACCAGATGAACTTCGCGCTCGCCACCTCGGCGCTCGGCCCGAAGTCGTCGGCGAACAGGGCGCGGAAGCGGCTGTTGGCGCCGTCGCACACCACGACCAGGTCGAAGTCGTCCAGTTCGGCGGAATCGCGGACTTCGTGCTGGAAGCGCATCTGAACGCCCTCGGCGCGGGCCCGTTCCTGCAGCAGGCTCAGCAGCGTCTTGCGTACGACAGCCGCCATGCCCATGCCGCCGACGCGCTCCCGTGTGCCGTGCACGCGGACCTCGATGTCGTCCCAGTGCCGGCCATGCTTCTCCAGCGCTTCGCTGAGGACGGGGTCGGCGGCGTCGATGGCATCGAGGGTGGCGTCGGAGAAGACCACTCCGAAGCCGAACGTGTCGTCGGGCCGGTTGCGTTCGAAGACCACGACCTCGGCGTCGGGCCGGCTCCGCTTGAGCAGGGTGGCGAAGAAGAGTCCTCCGGGACCTGCGCCGATGCAGGCAACTTTCATTGCTGTTCCTTCGCGCTCACAGCCACGCGGGCAGTGTCGGCAGGGATCCCCTGCCGGTCGGGTACAGGGGGCCGGGCACGGGCCGTCCGGTCGTATAGGCGGCCAGGCTGGGCAGGTCACCGCTCACGACGACCGGCTCGACACCGGCCGGGTCGCCCAGTAGCCAGGTGTGGGCACCGTCCTCGGACCGCAGCCGGACGGAGGGACAGTCAGGTCGCCCCCGGAAGGAGGCGGCCACGTCGTCGACGAGGGCCGCGCACATGTCGTGCGGGACGTCGTCGAAGCCGGTGTCGATGTCCAGGTCGACGGCGTGGATCCATACCTCGCGCGCCCGCATCCAGGGCACCTGAGCGGCGGGCACCTCACGCCCTCGCGCGGTGCGGACGGTCGCCGCCCAGCACTCGTCGGGCAGCGCGGCGAGCTCCTCGGCGAGACGGCTGTCGGCCTCGAGCAGCTCGGCACGCAGCTCTTCGGCCGGCCGCCGGGCGCCCTCTTCGATCTCGCGCGCCCGCTGGTCGCCACTTGCGTACATGGGTGTCTCGACACCTGTACGCGCCCAGGTCAGCACATTGACGAGTGCGTCGGCGTTGCGGGCGACGTGAGCGACGACGTGGGCCCGGCTCCAGCCCGGCAGGTGCGAGGGCCTGGTGAATCCCGGGTCGGTGAGCCGGTGCACGGCGGCTTCGAAGGCCGCCGTGCCCTTGGCCGCCCGCTCCAGCATCGTGGCCGGGAGTGCGCTCACCGCGTCTCCCGGCGGCAGGTGTTGCGGGTCTCGCCGATCCCCTCGATCCGGGTGACGAGGAGCGATCCGTCCTGCAGATGGCGGGCGGGCTTGCGGGCGTGGCCGACCCCGCCCGGAGTGCCGGTGGCGATCACGTCGCCGGGCACGAGGGTGACGATCTCGGACAGGTACGAGACCAGCGTGGCCGGGTCGAAGACGAGGTCACCGGTGTCGGCCTTCTGGACCGTGTCGCCGTCGACTTCGCAGGTCAGGCTCAGGCCCTGGGCGGAGACCGCGGGATCGTCGGCGGTCACCAGCCATGGTCCGATGGGGGTGGTGGCCTCGAAGGTCTTGCCCTGGTCCCACTGGGTGGTGCGGTACTGCCAGTCGCGGGCGGTGACGTCGTTGAGCACGGTGTACCCGGCGATCGCGGCCCGCGCCTGCTCCGTGTCGGCGTGCCGGACCTCGGCCCCGATGACGACGCCGAGTTCGGCTTCCCAGTCCATCTGCGTGGAGGAGGCGGGCAGGGTCACGTCGTCGTAGGCGCCGACCAGCGCCCGCGCGTACTTGTTGAACAGCGTGGGGTGGGAGGGGAGTTCGCGGCCCATTTCCAGAATGTGGGTGCGGTAGTTGAGGCCGACGCACACGACCTTCTCGGGCGCGACGACGACGGGGGCGTAGTCCAGGGCGCCTTCGTACGTCTCGCCGTCGGCATCCGCGGCACGCGCCGCCCAGTCCCGGTGGCGCAGGAAGGCCACCAGGTCGTTCTCGCCGAGGTCCACGGCCTTGTCCTCGTCGACGCGGACGGCGCTCGTGCCGCCGTTGACCCGGATGGTGGCGAGCTTCACTTGTGTTCTCCTCGGGAGGTACGGGCGAGGCCGAGGGCCTCGTAGACGGGCTCGTCGCTGAAACGGAACAGGTCGACCTGGGTGCGGGCGGACAGCGAGACCTCGCACCAGGACGGGACGACGAACAGGTCGCCCTTGGCGATCTCGAAGACCTTGTCGCCGACGCGGGCCACCGCCTCGCCCTCGAACACCTGCCAGATCGCGGAGCCGACGGTGCGCACCGGGGCGGTCTGGGTGCCGGCCCGCAGTCGGCGCATCTCGGTGCGCATCGTGACCAGGGCGTCCCTGCCGGTCGTGGGGTTGGAGAAGCGGACTCCGGCGTGCCCGGGCTCGAGCACGCCGGGCACGCCCTCCCGCTCCAACTCCAGCTGGGAGGTCAGGGCGGCGTCGGTGTGCTCCCAGCGGTACGCGTTCAGCGGGGAGTTGGGCCGGCCGATCGGGCGCAGTCCGGGGTGGCCCCACAGTCGCTCGCCGCGCGACCGCTCGGGGGTTTCACGAGTGGAGAGCTCATCGGGGCCGAACTCGAAGAAGCCGGCGTCCAGTTTGGAGACGAGCGGGATGTCGAGCCCGTCGAGCCAGGCCATCGGCTCATCGGTGACGTTCTGGTGCTCGTGGAAGGCCCAACTCGGCGTGAGCAGCAGGTCACCCCGCCGCATCGCCACCGCGTCCCCGTCGACGTTGGTCCACACGCCTTCGCCTTCGACGACGAACCGGAAGGCTCCCTGGCTGTGCCGGTGCGAGGGGGCGACCTCGCGCGGGCCCAGGTACTGGATCGCGGTCCACAGGGTGGGAGTGGCGTAAGGAAGGCCCGGAAGACCGGGGTTGGACAGGGCCATGGCCCGGCGCTCGCCGCCGCGTCCCACCGGTACGAGCTCTCCGGAGCGCTGCGCGATGGGCAGCAGCTCGGCCCACCGCCACAGGTGCGGGACCGCTGCGGGCTGCGGCGACATCGGCATGAGGCCGTCCACCTGAGTCCACAGCGGGATCAGGCCGGCGTCCTCGAAGTCCGCGTACAGCTCGTCGAGCAGCTTGCGCTCGGTCTGTTCGCTGGTGGTGTCGGTCACGGAAACCTCCACGTCGTGTGTGCGGCGACCGCCGGAAGAAGCGCAGTTCGTTCCGCGCCGTCCATGACGCTACGGACCGTTTCCCCTCACCGGAATCCTGGAGAGATAGGATTCCTCTATGGAGAATTCAGGCAGTCCCTCGCCCAGCCCCTCGTATCCGGTGAGCGCCGCCGGCAACGCCCTGCGCGTCGTCCGGCTGCTGCACGAGCTCGACGAGCTGCGGGTGATGGACGTCGCCGACCGGCTCGGCGTCGCGCGCTCGACCGCGCACCGGATCCTCGCGATGCTGGTCTTCGAGGGATTCGCCGTGCAGGACCGCCACAAGGTGTACCGGCCGGGGCGGGCTCTGCAGGCCATCAGGGGAAGCCAGGCCGCCCCTCCCCCGGACCTGATCACCGTCGCCCATCCTCACCTGCAACGGCTGGCGGACGCCGTCCGGGAGACGACTCACCTGATGGTGCTCGAGGGCAACGGCAGCCGCTTCCTCGACGGCGTGGAGGGCCCCCAGGCGCTGCGCGTCAGCTACCGCACCGGCACGCTCCTGCCCGCCCACGTGACCTCGGGCGGCAAGGCCCTGCTCGCGGCACTGCCGACCGACCGGCTCCGGGCGCTTTACCCCAACGGACTTCCCGAGGACCGGGCCAAGGCCCCCAAGGACTTCGAGAGCCTGATGAACGAGCTGGTGTCCGTGCGCCGTCACGGCTACGCCATCAATCTCCAGGAGAGCGAGCGCGGAGTGCACGCCGTCGGCGCGTGCGTACGCGACCGCACGGACGCCGCCGTAGCTGCCGTGGTCGTGGCGGCTCCGTCCGTTCGCTGCACCCGCGCAAGGCTCGCTGAACTGTCCCAACCTCTGCTCGCGACCGCACGGGACATCGGTCAGGGTCTGTGAACGGCGGCGGCGCACGCCACCGTCGAGCCGCGTGGTGGCGTGCGCCGTAGTGTCTTCGAGGTACGACCTGCTGTGCGCAGGTCGTCGAGGCTCCTCACAGTCGCAGAACGCGCTCGGCGTTGCCGTGCGCGATGCTCGCGAGATCGGCCGGCGCGTACGGTGCCGAGCGCAGGAATCCGACCGCCTCAGCACTGGACTCGAACGGGTAGTCGATGGAGAACAGCACACGGTCGACACCCACGGCATGGACGGCTCCCAGCAGCGCGGCATGCGACATGACTCCGCTGGTGGTGACGTACACGTTGTTCCGCAGGTAGTACGAGGGCAGGTGCTGCACCCTGCGCTCGGCGGGCACCTGGTCGTAGCGGCTGTCGAGCCGGGCCATCTGGAACGGCAGCAGTTCGCCCATGTGACCCAACACCACCGACGCGCGCGGGAACTCGTCGAACACTCCGCCGTAGATCAGCCGGAGCGCATGGGCACCGGTCGTCGCCGTCCATCCCCAGGACGGCCCGACCAGCACGGGATACCCATCGAAGACATGCCAGTTGTCGGCCGGAACGACGGCCGGATGCAGGTACAACGTCACGCCGAGGCGCTCCAGTTCAGCCCATACCGGCCTGAACTGCGGCTCGTCGAGGTAGTGCCCCCGCACATGGTCGTTGTGGAGGACGCCCTTGAAACCGAGCTCCGTCACCGCCCGGCGCAGTTCCACGACCGCGGCCTTGGGGTCCTGCAACGGAAGGGTGGCAAAGCCCGCGAAGCGGGTGGGATGGGCGGTGATCGCCTTGGCGAGATGGTCGTTGATGCGCCGCGCGGCAGCCACGGCCTCCGCGGGATCCTCGATCACTTCCACGCCCGGCGTGGAATACGAGAGGACCTGGACGTCGACGCCGTTGGCGTCCATGTCCGCGAGCCGCAGCTCGGTCAGATCGTCCAGGCGCCGGAACCACTCCTGCTTGATCGCGTCCGGCACCGCCATGTGCTGACGGATGGTTTCCTCCTGCCGGATGGCTCCGGGAACGGAGAACGCCTCTTCCACGGCCACAATGCGCATCTTTTCCTCCGAAGTGTTCCGATGGTCCTTCGAGTGGCCGCCTGCGGGCCGGGGCGGCGGGCCTGGCGTCGGGCGCCTGGAATCGGCTCCCTGGACGCCGGCGACCGCCGCGGAGACACGACGGCCTGGCGCGGTCTCGGCCGCCCGCGCGGGCGCCCCCGCGACCAGGCCGCCGACCACTTGCGGCTCCTGAAGCAGCGGCGGTCACGGCGATGAATCTTCGCCGGGTGGCCTCGGCGGGAGGCTGGGGGCGGGGTTCGGTGGGCGGAGTCACGGCTTGGAAGGGACGGTCGTCGGGCATGTCCACTCTCCCTCGAGGGCGCGCGGGTGATTGCCGGGTCCTGCCGATGGCCTTATGCGCTCCGCGAGGTGCGCCTCGTTCGCGAGTGGTCCGATGGCCTGTTCGAGCAGCTCTTTTCGGCAGTTCGCCGTCGCCCGTGGCTCATTTCACTGAAGCTCTCTTGAACTGGAGCCAAGCTAGTTCTGGGGCACTTTTCAGTCAAGGCCTGCTCGGAAGCCACTCGGCGCCAACCTCTCTCATGACTCGCTGTCAAGAGAGTGAGCGGGCGGCGCGGCACGCCGCACTCGGCTCGTGTCACGCAGGTCCGTCGTCGGCAGAGCATCGGGATTGAGCTCGGCAAGCATCCGGAGCAGCAGGGTATGTACGACCGCGCGCTCGCCGGGAGCGAGGACCGCGAGGGCTTCCTCGTCGAGGTGTTCCACCACACCCCGCGCCCGCTCGGCGACCTTCGCACCGCTGTCGGTGATGGTCAGCTGTACGGTTCTGCGGCTCGAAGGGTGTTCACGGCGAGCCAGAAGGCCGCGGTCGACCAGCGTGTTGACAGCGGCGCCCATGGACTGGGGAGTGAGGCCGGTCCGACGCGCGATCTCCGCCGCGGAAATGCCGGGACTCCAGACGACGTGCTGCAGAGCGTTGTGCTGGGCCGCCGTGAGGTTGAGCGAGCGCAACGCTCTCTCAAGACGCGCCCCCATCACGTGCACCACTTGCCACGCCAGGTAGCCCATGCGCGTCGGGGGATGTGCGTCAGGACGCCCCATCAGCAACTCCAAAAGTAAGGTGCCTGATATTTCTATGGTACAAATAGAAGGTACCTTAGAAGGTGCCTTACAAGAAGAACTTGGAGAGGGCCCCATGTCCACGCCACCGACCACTTCCGCCGAGCCGCACCATGCGCACCATCACCACGCGATGGACACCGCTCCGGCGCCGCAGGGCGCCACCGGGATGAAGGGGGTTCTGCTCCCCGTCGCGATCGTGCTGGCCATCGGCTCGATCTTCGTCAGCGTGTTCCTGGCCGCATTTCACGCCCCGCGGCCTCACGACCTACCGGTCGCCGTGGTCGGGACGACCCCACGGCTCGAACAGATCACCGGAGGGCTGGAACTCGGGCTGCCCGGCGGATTCGAGGTGAAGCGCTACCCCGACGCGAACGCGGCCCGCCACGCGCTGCAGGATCGAAAGGTGTACGCCGCCTATGTCACCGGCCCCGAAAAGTCCGCCGAGTTGCTGTATGCCGGAGCCAACGGCCCTTCGGTGACCTCGACGGTCACCGGTGCCTTCTCCGGTGTCGCCAAGTCGAGCGGAGACCGGCTGACAGTGCAGGACGTCGTACCGGCCTCGGCGGGCGACACCCGCGGTATGTCGGTGTTCTACGCCGGGTTCGGCGTCGTGCTGGCCGGGTTCCTGTTCGGCATGATGACGTACCAGATGGCTCCGCGGCTGGAGTACCGGTGGAGGTTGGTCAGCCTCGCCTCCTTCAGCGTCCTCGCCGGCGTCCTCGTGGCGGCGATGGCCGGCAGCCTGGGCTTCTCTGCATTGCCGGGTCCCTTCCTGGGCATAGCGGGGGTCATCGCGCTGATGGCCGCGGCCATCGGCAGCGCGACCATGCTGTTCATGCGTCTCTTCGGCCGCGCCGGGATGTCACTGGCCGCCGTGGTCCTGCTGACCTTCGGCAACAGCACGAGCGGTGGCACGCTGCCCACCGCCTACCTGCCGGGCTGGCTGCATCCGCTCTCGGAGATCCTCCCGGTGGGAGTCGGCGTACGAGCCGTCCAAGGCCTGTCCCACTTCAACAACGACGGTCTCACCGCGGGCGTCGTCGTCCTGGTGGCGTGGATCCTCGTCGGCGCCGTGGTGCTCCTCTGGCTCGATGCCCGCGGACCGCGTCGCGCAGCCGTCGGCTGACCCGTCAGCCTGCGCGCCACGCGGCGCAGTCCCAGCTCCATTGACCGGTGACACGCTCGCAAGCTGCGCACCTCGCTCTCGTAGACTGCGGCCGTGACCGACGCCGCTTTCCCCACCACCGGATACCTCGCCTGGCAGTTCTCCCAGATCATCGCCGGACGACTGGAGCGGGCACTGCGCGCGGAGGACCTCACCTTGGCGCAGCACAACGCTCTGCAGCAGGTCCTGTGGACGCCGGGGGTGTCCGCCGCGGAGATCGCGCGCCGCTCCGGCATCACGGCGCAGTCCATGGGAGCCGCGGTGAGCCAGCTCGTCGAGCGAGGACTGCTGCGACGGGAGCCGCATCCGACCAGCCGCCGTAGCATGCGCCTGTTCGCGACGGCCGAGGGAAGCGCGACGACCGCTCGTGCCACGTCGATCGCGAGGCGGATCGAACGGGAGACGACCGCGCCGCTCTCCCCGGAGGACAAAGACGCCATTCACCGTCTGCTCTACCGTTTGGTCGAGGAACTGAACCCCGACGCCCTCGCCATCGACACGCGATCGCTGAACTGACCCTGGCCGTCCAGCGGTCGCCACTTCCGGGGGCGAGAGGACGCAACGCCATGAGCCGTGCCGAGAGCCGTCGTCGGTCGTACGGTTCCACCCGCGGTCGTCCCCGCAGCAAGGCCGTGGAACGGGCCATCCTGGAAGCGGTGCTGATGCTTCTCGAGGACGGCGTCCCGCTGGCAGAGCTCTCCGTCGAGAGCATCGCCCGCACCGCCGGTGTCGGCAAGGCGGCCATCTACCGCCGCTGGAGCGACAAGGAGGACCTCTTCGTCGACGTCATCCGCGCCGCTGAGCCTGCCGAGCGAGAGCTTCCCGGTACGTCGATGCGGGACGACCTGGTCGTTCTGCTGGAGTCACTGCGCCAACGCAGCCTGGCCGGCCGCTCGTCGGCGGTCCTGCACACCGCACACGCCCAGATGAGAAGCAGCCCGAAGATATGGGCCGCCTACCACTCCGGCGTGATCACTCCCCGGCGTGACCTCGGACTGGAGATCCTCCGGCGAGGCCAGCTGAAGGGGGAGCTCCGTACGGGCATCGATCTGGAACTGACCATCGACATGTTCGTCGCCCCCCTGCTCATCCGCACGTTCGTACGCCACGACCCCGACCTCCCGGATGGACTCCCCGAACAGATCGTCGACACCGTCCTCCATGGGCTACGGCCTGTCGGCTCCCCGCGCAGTTGAACGCGTAGGCGCCGGGGGCGCGGTCGCTGCGGCGCTCAGCCGCGCGCGGCGAACACAGTGGCCGCTTCCTCGAAGGACGCGGGTGCGCGGCCGAGCAGCATCCGCAGGACGTTGCTGTTGCCGCGCAGGCCGTGCCGGTCGTAGCCCTGCCACATGGCGCGCATGTCCGAGGCCCGGGACGCGGAGTCGGCCACTCCCGGCGGGAGCGGTGCGTCCGCCCAGTCGACCGTCCGCGCCTCCAGATCCACTCCTCGTGCCCGCCCGGCGAACCGCACCGCCTCGGCCAACGTCAGGGCGGGCCCCGCGAGTTCGTAGGTCGCCGAGTCGTGGCCTTGCTCGGAGAGCACCTTGACGCCGGCTTCCCCGAGGTCCCGCAGGTCGATGAACGAGAACTCGTTGTCGACGTCGAACGGCACCCCGACGGGGCCTGCCGGAGCCCTCCCCCACGTCGACAGGACGATCTGCGCGAACATCGAGGGCTGAAGGATCGTCCAGTTCAGCCGCGAGGCCCGCACGGCGGCCTCGGCGTTCGCCTTGCGCAGGTGGTGACGCAGCCCGGGGGTGTGCGGGTGCAGGACGGACAGGTACACGAACCGGCGCGCACCCGCGTGCTCAGCCGCTTCAAGTGCCCTGATGGCGAGCATGTCTTCCTCCGGGTGGAACGCCGGCGGGATCATGAACACGAAGTCCGCGTTCTCCAGCGCCTGACGGACGGTGTCCGGCTTCTCCAGGTCGGCCTCGACGATGTCGTCCACGCCCAGGGCAGCCACTCGTTCCCGCCCTGCCGGGCCGTGCACCACGGCCCGGACCCGGAAGGGAGCTCGCAGCGCGGCCTCCAGCACGTACGTACCGCAGAGCCCGGCCGCCCCGATCACCGCGATCAGTGGCGGCTCCTGGCTGCGTACGCCTTCTGATTCGGACACGTTCCTGCTTCCTCTCGCTGTTCAGAGGCGACTCCGCGGAGTCGCCTCGCGCGCGTGCGTAGGGTCAGGGGTTGATCACGGTCATCCACATGGGGTCGTCGACCCGTTGCTGTATCGCGTCCATGGCCTTGCGCGCTTCGGTGAGCGGGAAACGATGCGTGATGAGCTCGTCGGCGGTGAGGGCGCCCGTCGCGAGCAGACGAAGGACGTCCGTCGCGTCCTGGCGGGTGTAGGCGCGCGTGGCGACGAAGCGCCAGCAGTGCATCATCAGGTCGATGGGGGGCAGTGCCAGCGGGGTGGAGTTGCCGCCCATGTGCACGAGTGTGCCGCCGGTGGCCATGCCGGCCATGGTCTGGCCGAGGGCGGGCCCCTCCGGGATGAAGTCGATGACGGCATGGGCTCCCTCGGGTGCCAGCTCACGCAGCCGACGGGTGAGGGTGCCGTCGGTCGACCAGTTCTCGGGGAGTTCGTCGAGTGCGACGACGCCGACCGGTATGCCGCCGGCGAGCCCGGCGACCCGGTGGAGACGGTCGGAGTCGCGGCCGACGAGGATCAGACGGGCGACTCCGAAGTGCTCCGCGAGTTTGACCGTCGCGGTTCCCATGGTGCCGGTCGCGGCGGTGACCACGAGGGTGGCCCGTTCCGGAAGGTCGGCGCACTTGAGTGCGCGCACGGCGTTGGCCAGATCCTGGACCTTGGCCGCGACGTCGAAGCCGACGGAGTCCGGCAGCGAATCGATCAGCCAGTGCGGGACACGGACGTACTCCGCGAGCCCGCCGTCGTGGTACTGCTCGTACAGCGGCATCGGGCCATCACCGAAGGCGGCGTGGCCGAGCATGGCCTGCTGGGCGCACATCATGTCCCGGTCTGTACGGCAGTAGTCGCACTCACGGCAGTTCAGCAGGGGGTGCACGCGCACCCGGTCGCCGACCGCATGGCCCGTGACGTCGTAGCCGACAGCGGAGATGACGCCTGCGGCCTCGTGGCCGAGTGTCGTGGGCAGTTGCTTGAGCGCCCCCATCCTCAGCAACCGCATGATGCCCGGCGCCAGGCCGGCGGAGGCGACCTTCACGACCACGTCGAGTGGACCCGGCTCGGGGACGGGCACCTCCTCCAGGACGAGTGCTTCGGCGCCCTGGTGCGCCCGCAGGGCAAGCATCGTGGCCATCAGCCGACCTCCACGGTGAGGCTCGGGAGGCGTGCGGGGGTGTAGGCATCCGCCGTACGCGTGGTCTCGGCGACCTGGGGCAGTTCCTGCTGCGAGAGAAGACTGACGTGGTCACCGGGCTCGGTCACGACGCTGGTGTGGGAGATACCGAGCGGGATGCGGACGAAGTCGCCCGGCTGGAGCTCGACGACGCCCCGCTGGGTGATCAGCGTGCGGTGGCCGTGGGCCTGGTACTGGATCTCGTCGGCGTCGAGGGTGCGCCGGTAGCGGCGCTGCCCGCCAGGGGTGGTGGTGACCATGCCGAGGCGGATGCGATCCGTCGTGTACAGCCAGGTGACGTCCTGACCGGGATCGGACCGGAACACCGCCATCCGCCGGTCCTCCTGGTGCACCTGCTCGAGCAGGAGCTGTTCGTCGACCCCGAAGACGGTGATGTCGTGGCCGAGCGCGGCCATGCACTGCGTGATCGCCTCGTTGGCCTCGCCGGGCTGCCAGCCGGGGAACGGCGGGAACACGGCCCCGGACTCCCGCTGGGCCGGCGCCAGTTCGGTGACGGGTGCGGGGATGTAGAACAGCAGGTGGCTGTCCTCGCGGCCGTAGTTGTCATGGGCGACGCCGCGTGGGATGCGGGAGAACTCGCCGGGCTGGAACTCGATCACGCCGAGTTCGGACATCAGCGTCCGCTCGCCGCCGATCTGGTAGGAGATCTCGTCGACGTCGCAGTTGCGGTGGTAGAACGGCTGCCGGCCGTCCATCTTCTGCCACTCGACGCGGATCTCGTCGTTCTCGTAGACGCCGCGCGGCGGGGCGAATGCCTCCGGCTCGTACTGCTGCGGGTAGTGCACCACGGTCAACGGCGGGTGCTCCTGCCACAGCTTGACGGGCACCTTCGGGGCATGCGGCGGCGAGAGCAGCAGGTGCTCGTCGCGGACGATACTGCGCAACGGATGATCGGAACCCAGGACCATGACGTCTTCTACGACACTCACGGGGACCACCTTGTCTTTGCGTACCTGTCCTTGGGCGGTCACCTCTTTCGGCCCCAGTACATCTCGATGCCCTTCCATTCCATGAGTTGCGGGCTGTCGACCTTGTCCCCGAACGCCTCGCGGATCTGCTCTCCGGAGTAGTAGGGAATGTCGTCCACGGGGACGTGCGCGAAGAGTTTGTCGAACCACTGCCGAAGGTGGACGTCGGAGTTGATACGGGAGGAGAACGTCGCTCCCTTCAAGACCGCTTCGGCCAGCACGATGCGCCGACCGGGCTTCATCACCCGCAGCAGATCCGCGGCCGTCTCCTGCCAGTCGTCACAGTGCTGTGTCGCCTGCAGCACGGCGACGCAGTCGTATGCCTCGTCGTCCACCCCGTCCGTGTACGCCCAGCGCCAGCAGCCGATCTGGCCGTTCCGGCCGGGGATCTTGCCCAGGACGGCGTTTCGTCCGTCCTTGATGATCTCCACGGTGTCGATGACGCCGTCCGGCCCCACGATGGCCTGCATGTCCTCGACCCATCCGGAGGGCGCGATGCCCTCACCGATGAGCAGAACCCGGTCTCCGGCACGGAGTTCGAGCAGACCGTAGACGATCTCGGAGATCGGCCGCGCCAGCTCCTGCCAGATGTACGGCAGGCCACCGGCGATGGCCATGGCCATTTCCCATTTCACCCGCTGGTTGACGTCGTGGACCTCCGGGCCGAAACGCTCCTCGTCCCACGGCTGGATGTATTTCCAGGGGTCTCCGCCGCCGAAGCTGTCCTTGTCTTGTGTACTCATGTCGTCATGTCCTCCGTAGCCTGCCGGAATCATGTGGTGAGGGCGCCGTTTCTCCGGCTGGAATGCCCTCCTTGCCCGTCAACGGTGAGGGCAGCGGCCTGAAGGCGCGGCGCCTGATGCGCCGCTTGCCGCCGGTACGGCGGAACGGGTGGGTGGTGGTGTCCTGGTGGCATCCGCCAACCAGGGCCAGGCAGCGGCTCCCGACCTCGTCCTGATCAGCGGGAGTCGCCATGACCATCCCCGCCTCTTGAACCCGAGATGAGCGTAGCACCGCACCTGACCTGTCAAAAGTCTTGTGTTTTGCCAGGTCTTCCATGCACAGGCTTGCGCGTCCAATCCTGACCCCGGTTCAAGAGGTCGGGTCATGAGCGGTCCGACCCTTGCTCAGGAAGGCAGATCTTCTACGTCTGACCAGCACGAGAGAGCTGGATCTTGGCCGGGTGCGGCATCTCGCCGGGCTGCTTCGGGGCCGACATGAGATGGGCGAGGAGATCCGCCGGTTCCGTGCCAAGGAGTTCCGCTGGACGGGCGTCCAGCTCGGATACCGCTGCAGCGGCTCCCCGATCTGCGTGCCGGACGGCAGTCCGGAGCCGCCCGACGAGCCGGACGAGTACGCCCGTCGAGGTGGCCCGGCTGCCGCGCACCGCACGTCTGGCTGCCCGACGGCAGTTCGGTGCTCGACCACTTCGGGCGCGGGTTCACGCTCGTGGTCTCGGGTTTCGCGGACCCGACGCCACTGGTGCAGGCCGCCCGCCGGTGCGGTGTGCCGTTGGCGGTGCTGCGCCTCGCCGACCCGGCCGCGGCAGAGCTGTACGAGCGGCCACTGGTGCTCGTCCGCCCGGACGGTCACGTCGGCCGGCGGGGGCGGAGGGCTCCCGCGGATCCCGTCGCCGTGCTCGACATGCTGCGCGGGGCGACGCTCCCGCGTCCCCACGGGAAAGCGGCCGGTGCGGGGCGGGGTATCAGCGGGAGTCGGGACTCACCTCGTCCGAGGCCGCGCTCAGCGCTTCCGCCCCTGGGGCCCCGCACACCTGGCCAGGACGGACTCCATCAGAAACCGGATCATCTCGTGGGCCGGTCTGTTCCGGTCGTTGGGCACGTTCGCCCCTTCGAACACAGCGACCGCGACATCGCGGACGAGTGCGGCATCGATGCCAGGGGCGTCGTCGAGGCCGCGCTCGGCCATGAGCTCGTCGACCAGTCCGACGATCCAGTTCAGGAAGGTGTTGTGAGCCTCGCGAACTGCCTCCGAGTGAGGAAGCCGGTCGTGCATGGCCTGGTGCAGCGGCCGTGAATAGCGCATGTCGGACAGCCCGCGCACCAGGCGGCTCAGTGGATCTGCACCGACCTGCTCCTCGTTCAGGATGCGGATCTCGCGACTGAGCATGCGGTTCATGACGGCGGCGAAGATGTGGTCCTTGGAGTCGAAGTACCAATAGACGTTGCCCCGGGCCACGCCGGCGGCGGAACTGATGTCCGCCATCGTCGTCTTGGCATAGCCCTTCGCCAGAAAGAGCTCGGTGGCCGCGGCTAGCAGATCACCCGTGCGCTCCTCCCGGGGAATCTGTTGGCGGTTCCGCGGCATCCCGAGTCCTCCTATGAGTTCACCACATCTCATGTGAGTGTAGACACCCGGCAGCTCACGCCCTGTTCAGGAGTCGCACGGCGGCCACCGCTCGTCGGTTCAGTCCACGGAGGGCCGGGCGAGGCCGTGGTCGTAGGCGAAGATCACCGCCTGGATGCGGTCCCGGGCTCCGATCTTGGTCAGGACGCGGCCGACATGCGTCTTGACCGTGGACTGGGACAGAACGAATCGCGCGGCGATCTCCCCGTTGGTCCAGCCCTTGCCGATGGCCACGAGGATCTCGCGCTCACGGTCGGTCAGGGAGGTGAGCCTCGGGTCCTCGGCGGGGTCAGTTCTGTGGGAGGGGACGTACTGGGCGAACTCCTCAAGGAGGCGGCGGGTGAGAGCGGGCGCGATGACGGCGTCGCCGACGGCGACCGCGCGGATGCCCGCGAGAAGTTCTTCGGGGCGGGCGTCCTTGAGGAGGAAGCCGCTGGCGCCGGCGCGGATGGCTGCGTGGACGTACTCGTCGAGGTCGAAGGTGGTGAGCACGAGGATGCGCGAGCGGCCGCCCGCGGCGACGATGCGGCGGGTGGCCTCGATGCCGTCCATGCCGGGCATGCGGACGTCCATCAGGACGACGTCGGGGCGCAGTTCGGCGGCCTTGCGGACGGCCTCGCCGCCGTGGGCGGCCTCACCGACGACGTCGGTCTCGGGGACGGAGTCCAGGAGCAGGTGGAATCCGTAACGTTGCAGCGGCTGGTCGTCCACGATGAGCACGGTGGTCATCGGTCACCGCCGCTTCCGGGCGTGAGGTCGAGGTCGGCCTCGACGCTCCATCCTCCGCCGCCCGCCGGTCCCGCTCTGACGGTACCGCCGTACAAGGCCGCTCTCTCCCGCATGCCCACCAGGCCATGTCCTTCCTCGTTCGGCGGTCCGGGCGGTGCGGCCGGGCCGGTGTCCAGGACCCGGATGGTCAGTCGGCTGTCCTCGACGAGGATCGCCAGGTGTACCCGGGTGCCGGGGTCGGCGTGCTTCAGGGTGTTGGTGAGGGCTTCCTGGACGATGCGGTACACCGTCAGCTGCACCCCGCTGTCCAGGGTGTCCACGTCGCCGGAGGTCCGGTAGACGACCTCAAGCCTTGCGGCGCGCACCTTGGCGCACAACGCTTCGATGTCCGCGATGCCGGGCTGCGGGCTGAGTTCGGCCCTGTCCGGGGGACCGTCCGCGGTCTCGCGCAGCACGCCGAGCACGCGCCGCAGCTCGCCGAGGGCCTGTCGGCCGGTGTCGCCGATGAGCTGCAGGGCCTCCTTGCCGCGTTCGGGTGCGATGTCCGTGGCGTAGGTGCCGGCGTCGGCGAGCGTGATGATGACGGACAGGTTGTGGCCGACGATGTCGTGCATCTCGCGGGCGACCCGGGTGCGTTCGGTGGCCGTGGCCAGCCTGCTGCGCTGGTCGCGCTCGATCTCCAGCCGGGCGGCCCGATCCCGTAGTCCGGCGAGCTGGGCCCGGCGGATCCGCACCATCATCCCGAGCGCGAGCGCCGCGGTCGCCGTGCTCAGCAGGAAGAACAGCGCGTCCCCGACGGACACCGCCGACGACACGCGGACCGCGACCAGCACCATGGCTCCCGCCATGGCCGCACAGGCCCACGGCAGCTGTCGCAGCCTCCCGTGCAGGGCCAGGCTGTACAGGGCGACGAAGAGGGCGACATCCGCGCGCAGCGCCGCGCCCAGGGACCATTGGAGGACGAACACCGCGGCGATGACACCGAAGGCCACCACGGGCTTGCGCCGCCGCCACAGCAGGGGCAGTACCAGGCCGACCTGCAGGGCCAGCGTTCCCGCGACGGGCAGTTGGGTGAAGGCGAGCCGGAACCGGCGCGGGCCGTCGCCGTCGTCCGCACCTCCGTGGATCAGGTCGGGCAGGCAGAACATCAGGAAGACCAGGACGACGACCGCGGTGTCCAGTACCCACGGATGTCTCCGGTCGGCATGCCGCAGCCGCTGGCCGCCCCGGGACAGTCGGGCGACCAGCGGTGCCATCCCGCTGATGTCATCGGTGGTCACGGACGTCACCTGTCCATGGTGCGGGCGTCAGACGTCGCTGCGCACGAGCCGGTACGCCGCGCCGCCCAGCGCCAGCGCCGTCCAGCACAGGAACACCAGCAGTCCGGCACCCGGCGACAGGGTCGTGGAGTCGTGAGTCAGGGCGAACATCGCCTCCCCCGCGTTGGACGGCAGGTAGGGGCTGATGTCGTTCTGCCAGGAGCTCGGCAGCAGTGAGATCAGTCCGGGGATCAGCATCAGGGTGGCCACCAGGACCGAGATCCCGCCGGCCACCGACCGCAGCAGTGCGCCCAGGGCGGCGCCGATCACCCCGACCAGGCCGAGGTAGAGCCCCGCACCCAGCAGGCTCCGCAGGACGCCCGCGTGCGAGAGGCTCATGGCCGCGGGCGTGCCCGAGACGATTCCGCTCCCGATCAGGAAGGCGACGAACGCACCCAGCGTCCCCACGACCAGCGCGACCAGCCCGAACACGGCCGCCTTGGACCACAGGACGGGCAGCCGGCGGGGCACCGCCGCCAGCGTCGAGCGGATCATGCCGGTCGAGTACTCCCCTGCCGTGACCAGCACGCCGAGCACGCCCAGGGCCAGCTGGGCGAAGTTCGTACCGAAGAGGGACAGGCTCACGGTCGTGGAATCGGCGAAGTCCCGGTCCAGGTTGCCGGAGTCGATCCCGGACTTGTACCGGCTCGCGGCGATGAGGCCGAAGGCCACCAGGAACAGCAGGCCGAGGCCCAAGGTGATCCAGGTCGAGCGCAGGGACCACAGCTTGGCCCATTCTGAGGAGAGCACGCGCCGCCCGGTCACCCGGTACGCGGGGCGGGCAGGGGTGGTCCGGGGTTCCTCGGCGGGTGCGGCGAGGGTGCTCATGCGGACCTCCCGAGGGTCTCGATGCCGGTCGTGGAGCCGTGGTACTCCACGGCATCCCTGGTCAGGTCCATGAATGCTTCCTCCAGCGACACGGTCCGCGCGCTCAGCTCGAACAGGGCGATCCCGTGCTCGGCCGCCTTCAACCCGATCTCGCGGGCCGACAGCCCCGTCACCTGCAGCTCCTCGGAGCCGATCCGACCCGTGACGTCGACACCCGGCCCGGCCAGGACGTCCCGCAGCCGCGTCGGGTCCTGCGTCGCGACCTTCACCGTGTCGCCGCCCGCCTCGCGGATCAGGTCCGCGACGGTGGTGTCGGCCAGCAGCCGCCCGCGCCCCACGATGATCAGGTGGTCCGCCACCAGGGCCATCTCGCTCATCAGGTGCGACGACACGAACACCGTCCGCCCCTCGTCGGCGAGCCCCTTCAGCAGGTTGCGGATCCAGAGCACACCCTCCGGGTCCAGCCCGTTGACCGGCTCGTCCAGCATCACCGTCTGCGGGTCGCCCAGCAGAGCCGCGGCGATGCCCAGCCGTTGGCCCATGCCGAGGGAGAAGGCGCCGGCACGCTTTTTCGCCACGCTGCTCAGTCCCGCGAGGTCGATGACCTCGTCGACCCGGCGGCTCGGAATGCCATGGGTCAGCGCGAGGGCCCTGAGGTGGTTGTACGCCGAGCGGCCGGGGTGGATCGACTTCGCCTCCAGGAGCGCGCCGACCTCCTGGAGCGGCGCCTGGTGGCGGGCATAGTGACTGCCGTTCACGGTGACGGAGCCGCTCGTCGGGGCATCAAGGCCGACGATCATGCGCATGGTCGTGGACTTGCCCGCGCCGTTGGGCCCCAGAAAGCCCGTCACGGTGCCCGGCTTCACGACGAAGTCCAGCCCGTCGACGGCTGTCTTCTCGCCGTATTTCTTGGTCAACTGCCGTGCGTCGATCATTCGCGTTCTTTCTGTCGGGCTCCGGCGTCCGTCACTTCGACGCCGCACCGGCAACGCTAGGCGCCGAATCACCCCGATCCGGTGGTACCTGGAGGCTGATCTACGCCATACGCGTGGTACCGCGGTACTACGGGCCTACCTGCGGTGCTTTCCGAGTTCGTCGGCTCCGGCATGGTCGCAGCAGGCATCCGGCCGCCGCGGAGGACGCCGGCCACGGCTGGGCGATGACGACGATGACGATGACGATGACCACGGCGTGGCGCAGTCCTCCCTCAAGCAAGTGGCGGCATGACAGGAAGCGGTCCGCGGTCTGCCGTGGGAGCAGGCGAAGCCGTGCCGACAAGCAGCGGATGAAACGGGGTTCGGGAACCTCGGGGCGGCCGGAGAGACGACGGGCCGGGTGCCGCCCGCGGACGTCAGGAGAGGTCGGCGAGGTCTTCTTCGCCGAGGCTGATCCCGGCGACGGCCATGGTGTCCTCCAGATCCGTCGGAGAGCCCGTGCCAGGAATGGCCAGGGTCACCGGCGAGGAGGCCGGCAGCCAGGCCAGGCCGATCTGCGACACGGCGACGCCGTGCCGGGCCGCGACCTTGGCCAGCCGCTCGTCGTCGAGTTCCCGGCGGCCACCGAGCGGGAAGAGCGGCACGAACGCGATGTCGGCCTCCTCGCAGGCGGAAAGCAGCTCCGCGTCGTGGCGCTTGGCGGCGTGGAACTGGTTCTGCACCGCCACGACCGGGGCGATCGCGCGGGCCTCCACGAGATGGTCGGTGTCGACGTTGCTGAGGCCGAGGTGACGGATCAGGCCCTCCTCCCACAGCGCGGCGAGCGCCTCGAAGGGCTCGGCGAGCCAGTCCCCGTGCGGAGGCGTCATCGCCCCGATCCGCAGGTGGACGAGTCCGCTCGAACGGGGCAGGCGGTGAACTCCAAGCCGTTCGGGAGCCGCCTGAGGCAGCGGCTCTCCCACGCGCCCGACATCGGCCCGGCGTCCGGCATCCGGTCCAAGACGTGAAGCGTCTCGAACCCGGGTACCTGGCGGGCCGATGTCAGGCGCGTGAGGGCACGGGCGTTCCGGGCCGGGCTCGGCCCCGGAACGCCCGTCGGCGCCCGTGAGGTGAATCAGTCCGACTTCTCGCCGCTCTCGGCCAGGATCCTGTTACGGGCGCCGGCGAGGGCTCCCGCCATGGCCCCCTGTGGCCTGCCGAAGGTCGAGGCGGAGAACCGGGCGGGGCCGGTCTTGGCGGTGAAGGAGTGCGCGTAGGCGAATTCCCGCAGCCCCTCGTCCCCCTGCTTGCGCCCGTAACCGCTGTCGCCGCGACCGCCGAAAGGCACCGCGGGATTCATGGAGAACACCAGGGCATCGTTGATGCTGGTCATTCCCACGCGGAGCCGACGGGCGATGGCTTCACCGCGGTCGCGGCTGAAGACGGCGCTGCCCAGTCCGTACCGGCCGGCGTTGATGTGAGCGACGGCCTCATCGGCGTCGGCGACCTTGATGACCGCCAGCGTGGGCCCGAACGTCTCCTCCGTCGCCGCGAGGGCGTCTGGGGCCACTCCGACCAGGATGGTGGGCGCGACATAGCGGTCACCCACCGCGTCGAGGCCGCCGACGGTGGCTGTCGCGCCGCGCTCCAGAGCGTCCTGGATGTGTTCGCGGATGATGGAGGTCTGGCTCGGCAGCGGAACCGGCCCGATCTCCGCATCCTCGTCGCTGCCGACGCGTACCTGCCCGGCAAGCTCACTGATCTTCCGGACGAACTCGTCGTGCACCGATTCGACGACGTAGGCCACTTCGAGACTGATGCACCCGTGCCCGGTGTTCTGCATGGCACCCCACACGACGTGAGCGGCGGCTTCGTCCAGGTCGGCGTCCTCGGCGATGATGACGCCGTCCTTGCCACCGAGTTCCAGCAGAACGGGGGTCAGGGTCCGAGCGCATTGGGCGGCCACCGTTTTGCCCGTGGCGACGCTGCCCGTGAACGCGAGTTTGTCGAGGCCGGCCTCGATGAGCGCCTGCCCCGTGGCCCCGTATCCGTTCAGGTTCTGCAGGACGGCCGGCAGGTCCGGAACGGCACGCTGCCAGGTTCGGACGAGCCATTCGGCGACGCCGGGCGTGATCTGGCTTGGCTTGAGGATTACGGCGTTCCCGGCCGCGAGCGCGTCGACGAGGATGGCCGCGGGAGTGAGCAGGGGGAAGTTCCAGGGGCCGATGACGCCGACCACTCCGTAGGGCTGGTATTCGACCCACGCACGCTGGTTGGGCGTGGTGGGGCTGCCCTGAACCTCTCGGCGCTCCAGGACGCGCGCGGCGTTGTCAGCGGCGTACTGCACGTGCTCGAGCGTGCCGAGCACCTCCACGCGGGCGTCGTCGAGGGGCTTGCCGTTCTCGGCGTGAATGAGTGCGGCGCCCTCCTCACCGCTCGAAGCTATCTGCCGCCGCCACGCGCGCAGCCGCTCCGCCCGGCCTTCGAATCCGAGGTCCCACCAGGCCTCGGTGACCGAGCGTGCGGCGGCGACGGCTGCGGCAGCCTCTTCCTTGCCGGCCACGGGGTATCGCGCGAACTCGGCTCCGGTGGCCTGGTCGATGGTGACGATCTCGGTCGCGTCGTATCCGATGACGCCGTCACGGGTGATCGTCGGGGTGTTCTCGGTCATGGGTCTTCCCTTGTCTCTTTACGTCCGCCCGAGTGAGACGCACCCGTGAGTGAGGGCCAGGTGGCGGACGTGGTCTTCGGCACGAATGGCCGCTGGACTGCGGTCGGCGTGGGCCGACGTGAAGCAGGTCTTGGCAGTTGGGCACCGGTAGCCGCATATCCGGAAGCGCCCTCGGCGGACGGACGTGGCGCAGCCGTCGGAGGGCGACGCGTGGCCGGGCCGGGGCAGCGCCGAGGAGGCGCCCGCATCTATGCCTCGGGGTTGCGGTAGCGAGCCGCGGGGGTGGGCTGGTTCCCGCCGGTGAGCAGAGCGGACTCCGCGGCCAGCAGGGCGTCAAGAGCGGCGGCCTGGTCCTCCAGACCAGGGGCGCACACGGTCTCCCCCAGGCGCAGTCCGGCAAGGCTGGCCGAGGCGACGTCCTGCGGGGTCATCGCCCAGGGGATGTCGCGGCCGACGCCTTCGTTCCACTCCGTGGCCACGACGCCGGGCAGCAGCACTTGCGTACGGATGGGCGTGTCGGCGAGCTCACCTGCGAGGGTCCGGGTGAAGGCGACGGTGGCGGCCTTCGCCGCCGCGTAGAGAGTGCGTCGGGGTGCGCGTGGATTGGTCAGGCCCCCGCTGAAGGCCAGCAGCGAGGCCACCGTGATGATCGCGCCTTCTCCGGCGGCGAGCATTCCGGGAAGCGCGGCGCGGACCAGCTGAACGGGGGCCACGGCGTTGAGGGTGAGCAGTCGGTCGACGTCGGCGGGGTCGACATCGACGAGCGGGGCGTAGCCGCCGGCGCCGGCGTTGCTGACCAGCAGGCGCACATCCCCTGCGGTGAGGCGAGCGGCGACGGCGGCGATGCCTTCGTGGGTGCCGAGATCAGCGGGCAGCACTTCCACGGCCGCACCCCGGGCGCGGAGTTCCTCTGCGAAGTCGCCGAGCCGGTCCGCGCGGCGCGCGACCAGGACGAGGTCGTGGTCATCCGCCAGCAGACGGGCGAATTCGGCGCCGATGCCGGAGGAAGCGCCGGTGATGAGAGCGATCATGCGAGTCATACGTCGAGCATGACTCAAGCGCTAGCCTGGTGTCAAACGCTTGATAGTTATGAAGTGTCGTACTCTTGGCGGGTGATACGTGATGACGAGGAGCCCGTGGGGCTCGGCGCGCTTGACCGGGTGACCTGGGCATTGCGCCGCGCGGAACTGGCGGTGCAGACGCTCAAGGAACAGCGGCTGCGCCCGCTGGGCATGGCCGCCGCGCACTACACCCTGCTGATGTCGGTGCACAGCGAACCAGGGCTGGCCGGCGCCGAGTTGGCCCGCCGCCTCAACGTCACCCCCCAGGCCGTCGCCTCCCTCGTGGCACGCCTGGAGGGCCGCGGGCAGCTGGAGAGGCGCGAGCACCCGCGCCACCGGCACGTGCAGGAACTGCACCTCACCGACGCCGGACGGGAAGCGCTGCGCGCGGCCGACCAGGTGATCGCCGACATCGAGCAGCACATCACCGAGGGGCTGGGACCGGAAGAGAGCGCGCAGCTGCGGACGCTGCTCGACCAGGTGAGCAAGACGGTACGCAACGCCTGAGTCCGTCGGCCGCCGGCCACGCTGGTGCGTCGGGGGCACCGGCCCGGCGCACGCGGACTCTTCCCCCCCCCGCGGTCTCGGCGCATTGCGCGCCGGCTGCCACGGGGCTCGCCCCGCGGCGCAAGCGGCGACCACTCGCTCGACGGACACGGTTCACGGCCGAGCAGCATGTCGGGACCCGTGCAACGGCGGCAACGATCAACCGTACGAAGCCGCCGGTGCAGCCGGGTGTCGGGTCACGGGACGAGGACGATCTTCCCCGTCGTATGCCCGGTCATGATCTGCCGATGCGCCGCGGCGACTTCGCGCAACGGATGGCTGGCGGCGATCAGGACGCGCAGTCGCCCGGCCCCCGCGGCTTCGGTGAGCTGCAGGCGCGCGGCGGCGCGGACTTCTGTGCCGGGGTCCGCGCCGGGCCCGCCGCCCAGGAGCTTGATACCGGCTCGGGCCCCGCGTTCGAACCCCGCGACGCTCGCGATGCGGGACCGGTCCGCCACCAGCTCCACCGAGACGTCCACCGCCTCGTCGGTGCCCACCAGGTCGGCAGCCGCGTGGACGCCCTGCGGCGCTGCCGCACGCACGCGGTCCGCCAGGCCCGGCCCGTACGCGATGGGAAGCGCCCCCAGGTCGCGCAGTACGTCGTGCTTGGCCGGGCTCGCCGTTCCCAGTACCGTCGCGCCGCGCTCGACAGCCAGCTGCACGGCCATCAGGCCGACGCCACCCGCAGCGCCGTGGATCAGCACCGAGTCCTTCTCGCGCAGGCCGATCGCTTCGAGGACGTGCACAGCAGTGACGCCCGTGACCATCAGTCCTCCCGCCTGCTCCCAGGAGAGTGCGGCGGGCTTGGGCACCACCGACGAGGCCGGGACGACGAGTTCGGACGCGTACGCGCCGGGCGCTCGGTACGCGATCACCTCGTCGCCGATCTGGATCGGGCCCGCGGGACCGGTCGCGTCGGCACCGACAGCGGTCACGACACCGGCCGCTTCGGCGCCGAGCCGCATCGGCAGGTTGGCCGGATCGGTTCCGAAGGCGCCGCTGTACATCTTGTGGTCGAAGGGATTGACGCCGACGGCGCGGACCTCGATGCGCACCTGACCGGGCCCGGGCTCCGCTACGGCGACATCGATCACCGACAGCACCTCGGGACCACCGTAGGCACGCGCTACTACTGCTTCGCTCATGTCAGACGACAACACGGTGCTGGAAGGGCCGATTCCCCTTCGCAAGCAATTTTTTGAACGGAGCGCTCCGCTCCGATAGGTTGGGAAACCAATCGCCTGACATGGAAGGACACATGAACACCACCACCAAGCCCACGGCCCTGGTGACCGGCGGGAGCCGGGGAATCGGTGCTGCCACGTCGCGGGCATTGGCAGCTCGCGGCTACCGCGTAGCGGTCAACTACTTCTCCCACCGCGAAGCGGCCGACCAGGTGGTCAAGCTCATCGAGGCCGACGGCGGCGAAGCCTTCGCCGTGCAGGCCGACGTGTACGACCCCATCCAGGCGACCGAACTCCTGGAGCGCTCCTCGGCCGACGGGCGCCTGGATGTCCTTGTCTGCAACGCCGGCGCCCGCTTCACCCCCACTCCTGTGCAGCACCTCGCCTGGGACGACTTCAGGACGAAGGTGACGGACGAACTCGCATCCGTCTACACGCTCACCCAACGGGCACTGGGGCTCATGGGCGCCCAGGGACAGGGAAGCATCGTGTATGTCTCCAGCGCCGTGGCTGACGGTCCGCCCGCCCCGGGCATGGCCGCCCACGGCACCGCCAAGGCCGCCCTGAACACCTTCGCCCGCTTCGTCGCCCATGAGGCCGGTCCGGTCGGCGTCCACGTCAATGTCGTGGCACCGGGTTACGTCCGTACCGAGAGCAGTGCGCTCATGCCGCAGGAGTTCCAGCGGCGGCTGGCGGAGAACACGCCCCTGGGGCGGGTCGCGGAGCCGGAGGACGTGGCCCGGGCGATCGCGATGCTCGTCGGCGAGGAAGCCGCCTTCGTGACCGGCGAGGTGCTCACCGTCGACGGTGGGTACGGCCTGGCACGCCGGTAGAGGAAAATACCTGTCCATGGGTGACACGCAGACCGGTAGACCGCGCGGCCGCCGCCAAGAGGCGGACCGCAACGACGCCCGCCTCATGCGGGCTGCGCGCGAAGTCTTCGCCGAGCTCGGCTGGGACGCCCCCGTCTCGGAGATCGCCCGCCGGGCGGGCATCGGCATGGGGAGCCTCTACCGCCGTTATCCCAGCAAGGAACTGCTGGCTCAGCGAATGCGCATCGTGGGGATGGAACAGCTCGTCACCCAGGCCCGCACCGCCCTCGCCGAGGAGCCCGATCCTTGGGATGCGTTCGCCCGTTTCCTCCGGGACGCGCTCTCGGCCCAGGGTGCGGGCGGCCCGCTGCTCCCGCTGGTGGGCGGCCGGCTTCCGGCCACCGACGAGATCGTGGCCGCCGCCGACCAACTCCGGGCCGCTCTCGACGATCTCGTGGACGGCGCCCACCGCGCAGGCGTGCTGCGCGCCGACTTCACCTCCGCCGACGTGCCCTTGCTGCTCGAGCACCTCACCGCGCGGATCCCCGTCACCGACGAACGCGCCACCACGCTCCACTTGCGGTACCTGGATCTGATCCTCGCCGGACTGCGCACGTCGACCACCGACGGGCCCACCGCGGTGCAGAGTCCGGCTCCGGACTGGGCGGAACTCAGCGAGCTGTGGAACGCGCCCAAGAAGTGAGCCTCGGAAGGGAACCTCCGGCGGCGTACGACATCGATGATGCGAAGCGCGCGATCCTGGAGGTGGTCCGTTGCGAGCCGTTTGAGAGGGTGCGGGTCGGCCGGCGACGGACGACCGTTCACACGGCAGCCTGCCTTGTTTCGGTCATGCTGTCGTATCCCGCGCCCGCCCGTACGGAGCAACCGTCCAGGACGCAAGGAAGCGCAGTCCGTCATGGGACGGGGTCCCGGGCTCAGGGGTCATGATCACCAGCTGCTGTGCCGGGTCGGCTGTCGAGGTCAGGCTGTCCCGGTCGAGAGTGAGGTCACCGGCGACCGGATGGCTCAGCCTCTTGGAGCCGACTTGCAGGCAGGGCACCTGGCGGCCTGCCCACCACTGCCGGACCAGGTTCTGGGCAGTCGCCTTTGCTTTTCTTGAGTGCGCGAGGTCATGACTGCCCGGTGATCAGCCGGTCAGTTCAGGTGACGCGAACGGCTACGGACTCGGCGGACCGACGGGCGGCCCGCGAGGCGAGGATGCGCAAGGCGTCGTACGCCGCGTTCCGGACTCCGCCGCGCGGACGACGAGTTCCTGATCGGGATCCGCGCTGCGGGTGAGGGTGTCCCAGTCGAGGGCGAGTTCGCCGGCGACGGGGGGTGGAACCTCTTGGTGTCGGTCTGCCCGGCACCGGTGGCCCCCGGCGCGTGGCCGGCCTGCGCCGGGGGAAGGCGCCCTGCCCGCCGCCATCAGCACCCATGACGGCCAGTCTCGCCCCGCTCGGTCTGCGCGAGGAGGGTAAGGATTCCTCCCCTGGATAAGCCATTCTCAGGATGGGATTCTCCCCTTTGCGGGCTCGCACGAGGATGGCAGGGTCGACCCGCGACCACCAACCGGGACCGGCCCACGGAGAACATGCACCCAAAGCAGGCCGGGATCGCCAACCTCAGCTAGTAATTGCTTTCCGGACGCCACAGAGCGAAATCGCCCTGGCCCCCTTACCGAACGCTCGCCGCCATCCAATCCCCCTGCCAGGGGACAATTGCTTACCCAGAGCCACGAAAGGGCAGGTGCCATGGTCGAGACTGTTTCGTTCAGGAACAAGGACGTAGAGATTGCGGGACATCTCCATCTGCCGGAAAACCTCAGCGAGGACAAGAAATATCCGGCACTCGTCGGAATTCATCCAGCCGGCGGCGTAAAGGAACAGACCATCGGCCACTACGCCAAGAGGCTCGCCGAGCACGGATTCGTCACCGTGGTCTACGACTCCTCGTACCAAGGAGCGAGTGGTGGTGAACCCCGTCTCCTGGAAGACCCGACGACCCGGGTGGAAGACGCTCGCTGCGCAGCCGACTTCCTCACCACTCTTCCGTTCGTCGACTCCGAGCGCATGGGGGTCTTCGGTATTTGCGCCGGCGGTGGCTACGCGATCAGCGTGGCCCAGACCGAACGTCGCTTCAAGGCAGTGGCTACGGTCAGCGCGGCTCCGATGGGCGAGGGATCCAGGGGCTTCCTGGGGCATCTGTCCCCGGTGGCCGAGCAGATCGGCACGCTGGACATGGTCGCCCAACAGCGCACGGCAGAAGCAAGGGGGGCACGGCCTCTCTACGCCCCGTTCGTCCCGGAAACGCTGGAGGATATCGACGAAAGCACGCCGGACCTCCTGCGCGAAGGGTACGACTACTACAGGACGCCGCGAGGTCAGCATCCCCATTCGAAGGGCCGTTTCCTGCTGACCAGCATGGACAGGATGTTCGCCTTCTCGGCCTTCGACCGGATCCCGGAACTGCTGACCCAGCCGCTGCTCCTCATCGCAGGGAGCAAGGCGGACACAAAGGTGTTCAGCGACCAGGCCTACGCGCTTTCCGAGGGGCCGAAGGAGTTGTTCGTCGTCGACGGCGCGACTCATATCGCACTGTACGACGTGCCTGAGTACGTGGACCAGGCGATCCCCAAAATGGCGGAGTTCTTCGCCGTTCTCTAGCGGTCCACAGATTTTCGAGGAGCCCGATCGCCGTGTCCCATTCGAACCGCACCAAAATCGCCGGTCTGAATCTCCGTGGACACCAGCACCGACGAGCAGTGGGCGCAGCTGGATGTCTCGGACACGATCATCTTCGGTGCCGCCAGGACAAGCTCGCCGCGGGCTTCACCACCTCCGGCGCCAAGAGCGGCGACAAGTCGTCCACCCCGGGCTGCTTCGCCACCTTGGCCGCCCAGCACGGCATGCACGGGATCAGCGAGGGCCTGGTGCCGGGCTCCCGACCGACGCCCGGTCCCGAAGCGGTCCACACGTCGGACATCGCCACCGCCGCGCACTTGGATGCGCACGTCACAAGCCAGGCCGCGGTCGGCCCGCCCCGGACGGGCCGCTCTCGCCGCCGGATCACCAGCCCTTCTGTCCGTCTCCGATCCACCACCCCCCGCAAGGAGCAACCATGTCCGCCTCCCCGAACCTCGCCCTCATCCGCCGACTGTACGAGTCCGGAATGGCCCCGGAGGTCACCCGCGAGGTCATGGCCTCCGACCTCGTGTGGGACATCACCCCCGGCTTCCCGAACAGCGGCGTGTACCACGGTTGGGCCAGCGCGGCGCAGGACTTCTTCGGCAGGACGATGCCGAACTACGAGTCGTTCGGCGCGGTGCCCGAGGAGTTCTACACGGACGACGAAGGCCACGTCTTCGTGTTCGGGCACTACCACGCCGAGACGAAGACCGGGAACAAGGCCGACGTCCGGTTCATCCACCTGTGGACCGTCCGCGACGGCAAGGCCGTGAGCATGCGGCAGGCCGCCGACAGCCACGTCCTCCAGGAAGCCCTCAAGGGCTGAGCCCTCACCCGTCAGGAGTCACCCATGGCGAAGATCCTCTTCGTGATCACCGCGTCCGACCACTGGACGCTGGCCGACGGAACCCGGCAGCCGGCCGGCTTCTGGGCCGAGGAAGCAATCGGCCCGTACCAGGTCTTCAAGGAGGCCGGATACGAGATCGCGGCCGCGACGCCCGGCGGCGTGCCGCCCACCGCTGATGCCCTCAGCCTCACTGCGGATTTCAACGGCGGCGAGGAAGGCGCCCAGCGCATGCGGACCGCCCTGCGCGAGGCGACCGAGCTGGCCCAGCCCATACGCATCGAGGACGTGGCCATCGACGACTACGTGGCCGTCTTCTACCCCGGCGGCTGGGGCCCGATGGAGGACCTGCCCGACAACGCCGCGTCCGGCAAGCTGCTCACCGAGTGGCTCGCCTCGGGCAAGTTGGTGTCGCTGGTGTGCCACGGCCCCGCGGCGCTGCTGGCCACCATCGGCCCGGACGGGACGTCCCCGTTCGCCGGCTACCGCCTGACCGGCCTCTCCAACGCCGAGGAGAAGCTCAACGGTCTCGCGGACCGCGCGAAGTGGCTGTTGCAGGACCGCCTCGTGAACGAACTCGGCGCGGACTACCGCGAGACCGAGCCGTTCGCCCCGCACGTGGAGGTGGACCGCACCCTGTACACAGGCCAGAACCCGGGCTCGGCCGTCCCCCTGGCACAGGAACTGGTCAGGGCACTGAGCTGACAACTCAGCTGCACGCGGAAGAGGACTCGGCGGCCCCCGGAACGCGTTCCGGACCGCCGAGTCCTCTTCCCTCGGTTGCCATGAAGCGTGGCACTGATACAACTATTGATACATATCGGTAAAGCCCAACGGAGACAGGATCACTCCCCCTCACATCGCCGGGCTTCTGTGCGAGGCTGCACATCATGAACCGCAACCCCCATCTGAACGAGCTGGGTGAGTTCCTCAAGGCCCGCCGTGCCGAGCTCAGCCCCTCCGAGGTCGGACTTCGCGGAGGGCAACGGCGGCGCGTGAGCGGTCTACGGCGTGAGGAAGTGGCGCTTCTCGCCGCGATCAGCACCGAGTACTACACGCGCATCGAGCAGGGCCGTCTCCAGGCATCGGCCCCACTGCTCGACGAGATCGCCCAGGTACTCCGCCTGAACGACGACCAGCGCACGTACCTCTTCGACCTCGCGGCAAAAGAGCGCGGGCGCCCCTCCGCGTCGGACGAGCACCAGCAGGTGGACACACAGCTGCAGCGCATGCTGGACGATCTCACCGCCTCCCCTGCCTTCGTCATCGGCCGGCGGACCGACATCCTCGGTTGGAACCGGCTCGCCGCCGCCCTGTGGACCGATTTCGGACGCTATCCGAAACAGGAGCGCGTGTTTGTCCGGCTGCTGTTCACCGAACCCTGGATGCGCGAGCTGTACGCGGACTGGGAAGAGGTCACCCGGCTGGCCATCGCCCAGCTGCGCATGGAGAGCGCACGCTACCCCGACGACCAGCGCCTTACCGCGCTGGTCGAGGAACTCTCCGCCCGCGACACACAGTTCCGGCAATGGTGGACCGAACACGACGTCGCGGCGCGGGGCAAGGGCACCAAGAAGCTTCATCACCCGGTGGTGGGCGAGCTGACCCTCGACTGGAACACGCTCACCTGCGGCACGGACCCCGACCAGCACATCATCGTGTGGAACGCCGAACCCGGATCCCCGTCCCACGACGGACTGCGCCTCCTGGCCTCCTGGGCCGCGGACCAGAAACGGACGGCGTCCGACACCGTCACCTGAGCCCCCTCCCACGTGCGTCCGCAGGGGGAGAATTCCCGAGCACCATCCCCGGCGGCGCTGCCCTCTTGCTCTCAACGGCATGCCACAGCGCGGCAGACAAAAGCACCGCATCTCTCGCCGGTGCCCGTGTCATGGAGGGAGGGATTCGTCCCCCCTATCACCGCATCCCGGCCAAGAACCTTCCCCTTTTCCCGGCGCGCGCGGGGCGGAAATGTCGGACACCTCAAAGACCGCATGCCGAGCTATGAGGTAATTCGATGAGGGCTGTAGGTTTCACGGAATTCGGCGGACCGGAGGTGCTTCGGATCCTGGAGCTGCCCACGCCCGAGGCCGGTCCGAACGAGGTGCGCATCCGGGTGCACGCCGCGACCGTCAACGCGGTCGACGCCCTCCAGCGCAGCGGACCCGCCCGGTCGCCGGACGCCCAGCCGCCGTTCGTTCCGGGCATGGAAGCCGCAGGGATCGTGGACCAGATCGGCGCGAGTGCGGACACGGATCTGAGCGTCGGCGACCGCGTCATGGCGATCGTGCTCCCCGACGGCGCGCACGGCGCCTACGCCGAGCAGGTCGTGGTCCCGGTGGACTCGGTCGTCCGCGCCCCCCACGGCGCGACCGACGCGCAGGCCGGGTCGCTGCCGATGAACGGCCTCACCGCGCGCCTGGCCCTGGACACACTCGGCCTGGAACCCGGCCAGACCCTCGCGCTCACCGGAGCGGTCGGCGCGGTCGGCGGTTACGCCATCCAGCTGGCCAAGGCGGACGGGCTGCGCGTGGTGGCCGACGCCTCGGACCAGGACGAGACCCTGGTCAAGGAACTCGGTGCCGACGTCGTACTCCGTCGCGGCGCCGCGTACCCGGACCGGGTACGCGCGGAGGTCCCGGAGGGCGTCGACGGACTCGTCGACGCCGCGTCGCTCGGCGCCCTCTGCGCTCGGGCGGTACGCGACGGCGGCCGGGTGGTGACACTGCGCGGCTACGACGGCCCCGGCGAGCGAGACGTCGTCTTCGAGCCGATCGTCGTGTTCGGCTACGCCAAGGAGCACGCCAAGCTCGACCAGCTCCGGCAGCAGGCGGAGGAAGGCCGCATCACCCTCCGGATCGCGAAGACGTTCCCGGCGGAACAGGCCGTCGAAGCACACCGGCTCCTCGCCGCCGGCGGTGTGCGGGGTCGGCTGATCCTGACGTTCTGATCCGAGGCGCCTACCGGCACAGGGGCGTTCTTGAAGAACTCGGGGTTCCGCAGGTTGCCCTCATCGTCGAACCATCCGAGGTCCACCTAGGGGGGTACGGATTCCTCCCCTGGATAAGCCATTCCCAGGATGGAATTCTCCCCTTTGCGGGCTCGCACGAAGATGCCAGGCTCGATGCGCGACCGGCAACTGGTACCGGTCCGGCGACTGTCCGAGCACGGCTGCACCGCCTTCGCCTTCGACGCGGCCGACAGGGTGTCAGTGACAACGAACCACATTTCCTGGAGAACTCCCTGGCCGCGGGCCCGGCCTGAATCCCTGAAACACACGCTAGGAGCATCACCCCATGTCCGAACGGAAGAAGTTCGCGCCGCCGGCGATCCAGGAATTCGCCCCCAAGCTCGCGGAGGTGACCGACACGGTCCTGTTCGGCGACATCTGGGAGCGGCCGGGTCTGTCCCCGCGTGATCGCAGTCTGGTCACGGTCACCGCTCTCGCCGCCCTGTACCGGGGTGACCAGCTCACCTTCCACCTCGGCAAGGCGCTGGAGAACGGCGTGACCAAGGACGAGTTGATCGAGGCCATCACCCATCTGGCCTTCTACGCCGGATGGCCCAACGCCATGGCCGCGATGAACCAGCTCAAGGAGATCGTGGACAAGGCTGACCAGTCCGGCTGAGGCTCCTCCGCCCGTCCCCGCGGCAGCGTCACACCAGAGGGACGACATCCCATGGAACCGCTGAAGCGGCCTTCCATCATGAAGCTTCCTGCAGAGTGGTCATCGGCGATGCCTACGCCGAAGTGATCCACCGTGGCGAGGATCCCTCCTGTAGGCGGGCCAACCTGGTCCGACAGAGCCCCTCCCTCGTCGCGGGCATCGCGCTGGTGCAGTCCCGTGGCGGCGCCCTCATCGAGGCTCATCCCGGCGAGGTCATCCGGACGCCCCCGGGTGAGGAGCACTGGCACGGCGCGGCACCCGACCGGTTCATGATCCGCCTCGCTCCCTGGGAGACGGACGACGCCGCCTGGCTCGAACACGTCGCGGCCGACGACCACAACGGCCCGCGCTTCAGCACCCGTACGCGTCCCTGACGCCACGACAGACACCACGAGTGGGAAGGCATCATGCGAGCGACCATCATTCACGCGCCGGGGGACATCCGGGTGGAGGACCCCCCGGAACCGAAGATCATGGCATCGACGGACGCGGTGATCCGTACCGTCGCCACCTGTGTGTGCGGGTCCGATCTGTGGAGCTACCGCGGTGTCCTGCCGGTCGCCGAGGCGCAGCCGATCGGCCACGAGTACGTCGGTGTCGTCGAGGAGGTCGGCAGCGACGTCTCCAGCGTCAGGCCGGGCCAGTTCGTCATCGGTTCCTTCGTCGCCTCCGACAACACCTGTCCGGTCTGCCAGGCCGGCTACCACACCTCCTGCCGGCACGCGCAGTGGGTGAACGGCGCCCAGGCCGAGTACGTCCGCATCCCCCTCGCCGACGGCACCCTGGTCGCCACGCCGGAGCAGCCGTCCGAGGAGCTGATCCCGGACCTGCTGGCTCTGTCCGACGTCATGGGCACCGGGTGGTACGCCGCCAAGGCCGCCGAAGTCGAGTCCGGTTCGACCGCCGTGGTCGTCGGGGACGGCGCGGTGGGCCTGTCCGGCGTCATCGCCGCGAAGGAACTGGGCGCCGAGCGCATCATCGCCATGAGCCGACACGAGTCCCGACAGAAGCTGGCCCTGGAGTTCGGCGCCACCGACATCGTCACCGAGCGGGGCGAGGAAGGCGTCACCCGCGTCAAGGAACTGACGAACGGCATCGGCGCCGACTCGGTCCTCGAGTGCGTCGGCACCCAGGAGTCGCTGCACCAGGCCCTGCGGTCCGCTCGCCCCGGCGGCAACGTCGGTTTCGTCGGCTTCCCGCACGGCTCGCAGATCGACGGCCAGGAGCTCTTCTTCTCCCACGTCGGCCTGCGCGGTGGCCCCGCCCCCGTGCGCGCCTACCTTCCCGACCTGATCGACCGCGTCCTCAGCGGCCGTATCAACCCGGGCCGGGTCTTCGACCTCACCCTGTCGCTGGACGAGGCCGCCGAAGGCTACAAGGCCATGGACGAACGCCGCGCCATCAAGACCTTGCTGCGTCCGTGACCTGAAACCCGGCAGTGGCCCCTGGACCGTCGCGGCCAGCGAGCAGAACGGACCCGACCGTCATGACCAGCGAGGCGATCGCCACCGTCGAGACCTACTCCGAGGCCTTCGGCACCGGTGACCTGGAGCGGATCCTCTCCCACTTCACATCCGACGCGTGGATGATCCCGGGCGATCCAGCACTGGCGTCCTGGGACGGACTCGCTCGGCATCACACATACCTACCTCGGTGAGCCGCTCACCACCGCCGCGAGGATCCATCCGCCCTCACCGGATCCAGGGAGATCGGAGAATCACCGATGACGACATGGACGAGTGACGAGCTCAACCTCATCGCAAGGGCCGACGAGTTGGAGATGGCGCCGCGGCGCGGTGACGGCACCCTGCGGGGGCCGGTGCCGATCTGGGTCGTCCGCGACGGTGACGACCTGTACGTCCGCTCGTTCCGAGGCACGGACGGCGGCTGGTGGCGCACGGCCCGCGCGAGCCACGAGGGGCACATCCGCTCCGGTGGCGTCGACAAGAACGTCACCTTCCTCGAGGTGACGGACTCCGAGACCAACGACCGCATAGACACCGCGTACCGCACCAAGTACGGCCGCTTCGGCGACGCATACGTCAACCCCATGGTGACCGCGCGCTCGACAACCCTGCGGCTGATCCCCCGATGAACACGACGATCCCGGTGGAAGCAGTTGCGCTCCCATCGGCATCCGTCCCCTCCCAGGAGTACGCGCCATGCTCGGTCTCGAACTCGTCGTCGCTCTGGGCGCGGCCGTACTGCTGGGCAGTGTCCTGGGCCGGCGCTTCCACGTCGCGCCGCCCGTCATGCTGCTCATCGTGGGTGCGCTGCTCGGTCTCGTGCCGGCCGTCCGCCAGACCCAACTCCCTCCCGAAGTAGTGTTGTTGCTCTTCCTCCCCGTGCTGTTGTACTGGGAGAGCCTGACCACGTCCATGCGGGAGATCCGTACGAACCTGCGCGGGATCGTCCTGCTCAGCACGGTCCTGGTGATCCTCACCGCGGGGACTGTGGCGGTAGCCGGACACGCGCTCGGACTGCCCTGGGGGCCGGCGTGGGCGCTGGGCGCGGCCGTGGCTCCGACCGACGCCACAGCGGTCAGCGCCCTGGCCGGCTCCCTGCCGCGTCGTCAGATCACCGTGCTCCGAGCGGAAAGCCTCGTCAACGACGGCACCGCGCTCGTCATCTACGGCCTGGCGGTCGGTATCACCGTCGGCGAGGAGCACCTCACCCTGCCGCACGTCGGAGCGCTGTTCCTGCTCGCGTACGGCGGCGGGGCCGCGGTCGGCGTGGCGGTCGCCTGGGTCAACATGAACCTGCGGCGCCGCCTGGACGATCCCCTGCTGGGCAACCTCGTCATGATCCTCGCGCCGTTCACGGCGTTCCTGCTCGCCGAACTGATCCACGCCTCCGGTGTCCTCGCGGTCGTCGTGAGCGGGCTGATCATGGCCCAGGTGGCTCCCAGCCTCATCCGGGCCGAACATCGCCGACAGGCACTGGCCTTCTGGCCGCTGGCCACGTTCATCATCAACAGTGCGCTGTTCGTCCTGGTCGGCGTGGAACTCCAGTACGCACTGCGCCACTTGAGCCGGTCCGACCTCCAGGACGCCCTGATCGCGGTCGGCGTGGTCAGCGTGGTGCTGGTCGCGGTCCGGATCGCGTTCCTGTTCTCCTCCGCCTACCTGATCCGCGCCCTCGACCGGCGTCCCGAGCAACGGCTGCGAAGAATGACCCACCGGGCCCGTGTCGTCAGCGGTTTCGCGGGCTTCCGCGGCGCGGTGTCGCTCGCCGTGGCCCTCTCGGTGCCGGAGACACTCGACTCCGGCGCGCCGTTCCCCGATCGCGCCTTCATCGTCTTCGTCACCTCCGGCGTCATCGTGGTGACCCTCGTGGTGCAGGGACTGCTGCTGCCCGGCGTGGTGCGCTGGGCCCGGCTGCCGCGCGACACGTCCGTCGACGAGGAAGAGGTGCTCGCCGAGACGAAGGCGACCGAGGAAGCCATCGAGGCACTGCCCCACCTCGCTGCCGAACTGGGCACCACCCCGAAGGTCATGGAGTGGCTGCGCCAGGAGTACGAGGCCCACCTGGCGACCGTACGGGCCAAAGGCACGGGCACCGACAGCGATCCGGCCCTGCTCCACAACCGCCACTACACCGACCTCCGCCTCGCCCTGCTCGCCCACAGGCGCGCCACCGTCGTACGCCTGCGCGACGAGCGAGAGATCGACGACACCGTGCTGCGTCGGCTCCAGGCCGCCCTGGACAACGAAGAGGTGCGGCTGGCCGGACGCGAGCAGGTGGAGTGAGCGGAGTCCGACACCCGGCCTCGTCCCAAGTCCCCCAGGAGAACGGATCCTTCCTGCCATGCCCTCCGGCCTCATCGACGTCCACGCCCACCTCCTGCCCGACTTCTACGTCGAGCAGGCGACCGCGGCCGGCCACGCCCACCCCGATGGCATGGGCGGCTGGCCGTCGTGGTCCGTCGAAGCGCACCTGGACCTGATGGATCGCAACGGCATCGAGACCGCGATGCTGTCCATGTCCTCCCCCGGCGTGCACTTCGGCGACGACAAGGCGGCCCGACTCCTCGCCCGGCGCGTCAACGAGTACACCGCCGAACTGACAAGAGACCACCCCGGCCGCTTCGGCAACTTCGTGTCGCTTCCGCTGCCGGACGTGGACGCCTCGTTGGAGGAGATCGCCTTCGCCTACGACGAACTCGACGCCGACGGCGTGGCCCTGCTGACCCACACGCACGGTATGTACCTGGGTGACCCACGCCTCGAACGGGTCTTCGCGGAACTCGACCGCCGCCGAGCCGTGGTCTTCCTCCACCCCACCTCACCCGTGGGCTGGGAACAGTCCGCACTCGGTCGACCGCGGCCGATGGTCGAGTACATCTTCGACACGGCCCGCACCGTCACGGACCTGGTGATGGCGGGTGTCGTGGCGCGTTGTCCCCGCATCCAGGTGATCGTTCCGCACTGCGGTGGTGCGGTCCCCGTCCTGGCCGACCGCATCAACGAGTTCATGAGACTGTTCGTGCCCTCGGAGAAGTCGCCCGCCCAGGACGCGGTGGAGCAACTACGAGGCCTGTATTACGACATGGCGGGCACTGCCTTCCCACGCCAGGTCCCAGCGCTGCTGAAGCTCGTCGATCCGGACCGCGTGCTGTTCGGCAGCGACTACTGCTGGACCCCTCCCCCGCTGGCCGACGCGCACATCGCGGCGATCGACACGGCCGAGTCACCGGTGGACGGACCCACGTGGCGGTCCCTGACGACGGCCAACGCCCAGCGCCTGTTCCCAGCGACGGCGCGGTAATTCGACACCGCCTTCAACAAGGAGGAAAAATGCACACGCGAACGCTCGGGCGAGACCTCCGGGTATCCGCCGTCGGCCTCGGCGCCATGGGAATGTCCCAGAGTTACGGCCCGAACCCCGGCGACCGACACGACATGATCGCCGTACTCCGTGGTGCCGTCGACCGCGGGGTCACCTTCTTCGACACCGCTGAGGTGTACGGCCCCTACGTCAACGAGGAGCTCGTCGGCGAGGCCCTCGCTCCCGTCCGTGACCAGGTGGTGATCGCCACGAAGTTCGGATTCCACATCGAGAACGGCGCCCCAGCCGGACTCAACAGCCGGCCCGAGCAGATCCGTGCCGTCGCCACGGCCTCCCTCGAACGGCTCGGGGTCGAGAGGATCGACCTGTTCTACCAGCACCGCGTGGATCCGGAGGTACCGATCGAAGACGTCGCCGGCACGGTTGGCGAGCTCGTGCAGGAGGGCAAGGTCCGCTCCTTCGGGCTCTCGGAGGCCGGCGCGGAGACCATCCGCCGTGCTCACTCGGTCCACCCGGTGACGGCCGTACAGAGCGAGTACTCGCTGTGGACCCGGGATCCCGAGCCGGAGGTCCTGCCGACGTGCGCGGCGCTCGGGATCGGATTCGTGCCCTTCAGCCCGCTCGGCAAGGGGTTCCTGACCGGGTCAGTGGACGCGTCGACGTCCTTCGCGGACGGCGACGTCCGCACGACGATTCCACGGTTCACGACCGAGAACCGAGCGGCGAACCAGGCCCTGGTCGAACACATCTCAGCGCTCGCGCAGGCCAAGGACGCCACACCGGGACAGGTCGCCCTCGCCTGGCTGCTCGCGCGGCATCCGTCGATCGTCCCGATTCCCGGAACAAGGCGCATCGCCCGCATCGAGGAGAACATCGGCGCCACCCAGCTGCCGCTCTCCGCCGACGAACTGGCGGACCTCAACGAACTGGCCGGTCGGGTCGGGGTGCAGGGAGACCGCTACAACGAGCACCACATGTCGCTGGTCGACAAATGACTTCTGCTCCACGGGCTGACACCGCCAGTCCGGCGGCCCTGGCGACCCCGAGGCGACCCGAGACGTCACCGCCTCGCACTCGCCGGCCCCGACCGCCACCGACGGGAGCGGGCGCTCGAACCAGACCTTCCTCGTCGACGTCGTCGTTCGATCGGGCGGAGCCGAACGCCGGGCCATGGCCGGCGGCCAGGACATGTGCGCCGTCACCAGGCCCCTGGTCGCCGAGGCTCTCGAGTGCGTCCTGACCGGCCGCACCAAGACCGTGGACGCCGCCTCCGCCGACGAGATCTTCGACGCCCCCGACTTCCCGCACGCGCTCGCCCCGCACCTCACACTCGACCTGGGTCCGGTCTGAATCCGGTCTTGATGTGTCAGCGGGCGAGGGAGACGGCGAAGGGCTCGAAGCCGTGTCGGCGCAGAATGTGGGGCACGACCAGGATCATGGCCTCGGTGGCGCGGGCCGTGGTGATGTCGCCGAGGTCCTCGATCCGTTCCGGCTGCCAGCCCAGGTCGCCGAGCAGGCCGGTGACGGTCCTCTTCGCGAGTTCGTCGTCGCCCGAGAGATAGGCGGTCGGTGGGGTGGCCAGGGTTTCGGGAGCGGTCATGACCGTGAAAAGCATGGTGTTGAGGGTCTTGACCACGTGGGTGTCGGGGAGCGCGGCCTGGAGCTTCTCGGCGAGGCTGCTGCCGGGGTAGCACAGGTCGCCGGGCAGGCCGTCACTGTCGTCGCCGGTGGCGTTGGAGACGTCGACGAGGATCTTGCCGGCGAGTTCGGTGCGCAGGTCGGTGAGTCGGTCGAGGGAACTTCCGCCGGGCGTCGCGTTGATCACGATGTCCGCGGTGCGGGCAGTGGTGCGCTGGTCGGCGAAGGCGATCCGCGGGGCGAGCCCGGCGGTGCGGGCGGCGGTCCTTTCAGGGCTCCGGACACCGAGGGTGACATGGTGTCCGGCTGCGGAGAGCTTGCCGGCGAGGTTGGTGCCGACGCGGCCGGCGCCCAGTATGCCGATGCTGGTCATGCGGTGATGCTCCTTGCGGTATCGGGGCGGTATCGGGGTGGGGAAGAGCAGAGACTTCGGGTCATGCGGTCGTCGCGAGGACCTTGAGGGCGGCGCCGTGGATGCCGGGGGCGGCGGCCAGGAAGTCGCGGCTGCCGGTGTTCCAGGGGTCGCCCGTCAGGTCGGTGACGGTGCCTCCGGCCTCGGAGACCAGCAGGGCGCCGGCGACCAGGCCGGAGCGGACGTCGGAGAACTGCCAGAACGCGTCCATGCGTCCGGCGGCGACGTGGATGAGCTGCATCGTGGCGGGAACGGACACACGCACGACCAGGCCGTTGATGAGCATCGCGGTGACGGAGTCACCGATCCGCCGGAAGGTGCGCTCGTCCTCGCCGGGCTTGGCCTGGCCGGTGCCGATGAGCGCCGCGCCCAGGTCGGTCTTGGCGGACACCTTCAGGGGCCGGTCGTTGAGGCGGGCACCGCCGTCGGCGACCGCGGTGTAGGTGTCGCCGGTCAGCGGCAGATGGACGACAGTGAGTACCGGCTGGTTGTCGCGGACCAGGGTGGCGGTGACGGCCCAGTCGTCCATGCCGTGAACGTGGTTGATGTTGCCCTCGGCGGGGTCGACGACCCACCACTCCCCGGGCGGCAGCGCGCCGCCGGCCAGCTCGTCCTCGGCCCACTGCGACCCCGGCCGGGCCCGCAGCAGCGGCTCCCGCAGCACGTCCAGCACCGCGTCGTCGTTGGCGTGGATCTCACCCACGACCTCGTCCAGACTTACGCCCCGGGCATGCGAGGTGTGGCGGTCGCGCAGCGTGACGCCGGCGGTCTTCACCGCGACCGTCACGTCGGACAGAAGCGTCGTACCGGCGTCGAAAGGCATGGCTGTGCTCATGGCGGGCTCCCTGGAATCGGTAGAAGCGGGGCGGGTGTCTCGCCCCCGCACTTCGAAGGTAGGCCGCAGGGTCATGAACAACAAGTGCATGCTTGTCACTTGTAGAGTTACCGGCATGCAACTGGATCTCAACCTGCTCACGGCCCTGGACGCCCTGCTGGAAGAGGGCAGCGTCACCGGCGCGGCGGCACGCCTCCACGTGACCGCACCGGCGATGAGCCGTTCCCTGGGCCGCATCCGCAAGGTCACCGGTGACCAGATCCTGGTCCGCACCGGCCGCAGCATGGTCCCCACCACCCGCGCGCTGGCCATGCGCGCCGAGGTCCACGCCCTCGTGCAACAGGCCCACCGCCTCCTGTCCGCGCAGCAGGAACTCGACCTGGCGGCCCTGGACCGGGTGTTCACCATCCGCTGGCACGACGCCCTGACCGCCGCATGCGGCACCGCCTTGACCACGGCCGTCCACCATCAGGCCCCCGGCGTCCGGCTGCGCCTTTCCGCCGAACCCGGCGCGGACGACGCCGAGTTGCGCCGTGGTGAGGTCGATCTCGAATCAAGCTCCAGCGTTCCGACGCTCCCCGACATCCGCCACCGCCTCGTCGGCAAGGACCGGCTGATCGTCGCGGCCCGCCCGGGCCACCCGCTCACCGCGGGCCCGCTGAGCCTGGAGCATTACGCGGCCGCCGAACACCTCACCGTTTCGCGGCGCGGAAGCCTGCGCGACCCGATCGATGACGCCCTGACCACACGCGGCCTCGAACGACGCGTCGTCGCCGTCGGGCCCACCGCCGCCTTCGCACTGCAACTCGCCCTCGACACCGACCTGATCGTCACCGTCCCCGACGCGGTCACCCGCACGGCCCGGGAACAACTCGGCCTGGCCACGCTGCCACCGCCACTCCCGCTGCCCGACGTACCCCTGTACCTGCTGTGGCACCAGCGCTACGACAACGACCGCGCCCACACCTGGCTGCGAGACCTGGCCACCGAAACCGTCCAGGCACTGTTCACACCACCGACTGCCTCTCAACTGCCCCGCACCAACCGGACCGGGGCAGCCGACTCCCGTGCTCGCGAACATCACTGACGACCATGTCCCGTGTGTCGGTCTCGCAGCACTCCGGACACCAGGTGACAGCTCGTTCCACGGTGCGTTTCGTTGCGACGAGTGGTGCCTGCGGCGGTGCCTCGCTCTTGACGGTCTGGTCCGGAGCGGGATCCGTTTCAGCCACAGGCCGAGTGACTGGAGCCCTCTGTCGGGCCGCCGGGGGCACCGCCGCCCTGCTCACCAGGTGGCGCAACTCCGGTGCCACTACGAGGGGAGAGCCGACTGCCTGCTCGCAGTCACCGGTGTCACCACAGCCCTGAAGTGGAATCGGGTCACGCGGGGTGCGGCACCGGGCCCGGGAACGTGCCGTTGGCCGCTTGCGGGGGCGTATTCCCGGGAGGGGGAGAACTGAGGGCGGCCAGCATCGGCAGCGGCTCCAGCCCGAAGATGTCCCGACCGTTGATCTCGGCCATCGGGTCGATCCGGAACGCGCCGTGCGTCGCCAGTACGTGCACGTCCCGGACGAAGCGCTGGATCGGGTTGGCCAGGCCGACGGTCGAGGAACCGAGTGCCAGCTGCAGCCCGTCGATCACCTGGAGACAGGCGTGGATCTGATGGACGAGGTCCATCGTGATCTCCGGTTCCTCCGACGGGTGGAAGTCCTCGCTCGCCAGTGCGCGCCGGTCGATCTCGTCGGCCTGCCGCTCGATGACCGATGCGGCCGTGTTGATGACGGCCCTCGCCTTGCCTGCCACGACCTGCGTCGAGGCCATGTCGGCCATCGTCGGATACGGCAGGTTGAACGGCGGCCGCTTGGCTGCCTGCTCGACGAAGGCCTTGAAGGCACCCTGGGCCATGCCCAGGGCGAGCGCCGCGAACGCCGTCGTGGTGGCGACCATGGTTCCGATCGCGGAGTGCATGAATCCGAGTCCCTGGTACGTGCCGCGCAGTGCGTCCATACGCGCGGGCATGTCCATGGTGTGGACGACTCGGTCCTCGGGGACGAACACCTCCTCGTCGGCCCGCACACTGTTGCTCGACGTGGCACTCAGGCCCATGACGTGCCAGTCGTCGACGATCGTGTACTGGTCCTGGGTGAGGAGCCCCATCGCCCGACGTCGTTCCCCGGTGTCGGGGTCTTCGTACTCGAACCCGACCGAGGCCCACTTCGCGATCTTGCAGCCACTTCCGAAGGACCACTTGCCCTGCACCATCCAGCCGCCCTCCACCTTGCGACCGTCGCCGACCTTCGGCGCGAAGACGGTGGCGCCGAACAGGAGCGGTCCCTGCCAGGTCTTGATGTCGGCGAACACCTCCTCCTTCACACGCTCGTCGAAGGTGAGCGCGCCCCGGACAGCGCTGGAGACGATCACCGTCCAGCCGGCCGACGCATCGACACGTCCGAGCTCACGCACGACCTCCGCGGTGTCGCGCGCGCCGGACGCGAATCCGCCCAGCTCGACCGGGACGGTGATACGGAACACGCCGATCTCGTGCAGTACCGAGACCGTCTCGGGTGCGAGCGCGCCCTGCGACTCCCCCTCACGGGCACGTTCGGCAAGGCCGGGCGCCGCCGCGCGCACCGCGTCGCGCATCCGCCGTCCCTCCTCGCTGAGATAGGGGGATTCGGGAAACCTGTTCACTTTGGGCGACGTCATTGTCATCTCGGTTCTCTTTCTTCAACCTTGGGCAACGCCGGCCGCGTTCATCACTGCGTACGCGCGACGGCGGAATGCGATGCAGGGGGGAGCGCCTCCGCCCGGCGCCGTCAACAGCCAACGGATGCTGCGGGAGCGGTATGCGACCGGCCGGGCTCGCCGGTCAGTTCCCCGGCAGGGGCGCGGCCATCTTGCGGAAGGCGCTCCAGTGCTCGGCGAGCTTGCCGTCGCGCACCCGGAACACCGTCAGGATGTACCAGTCGTAGGTCTCGCCCGGGCTCGTCGGGTCCGGCGTCGGCGCCTTCATCATGACGCAGGCCAGTTCGCCCTCCACGGTCACGTTCACCACCGGCGGCGGCGTGCCGTTGCCGGTCGGAACGTGGCGGAAGTGCTCGATGAGGTTGTCCAGGCCGTTGCCGGGTGCGTTCGGGTCGTGCTGGATGTAGTCCTCGACGACGTAACGCTTCATCACGTCAGCGACGTTCTCCTGCACGGTGCCGTCGCGGACCATGCGCCCGAGGTCCGCCTCGAAGTCGACCAGCAGACGCTTGACGGCGGTCCGCTCGGGTGTGTCGGCCTGCGCGACGGCGGCCTTGAAGTCCTCGCGGTCCAGCCAGGTCTCGTACAGGGCGGGATCGTTGATGTGCGCGATGCCGTCGATGATGCTGAAGTCGTTCATGCTCGGAGGGGCTCCTTGTCCCGGGAGGAATCTGTTGCGGCACGGCGCTCGGGGACGCCGCCGCCGATCATGGCGATGGGGGCAGGCCGCGGTCTTCTCCGCGTCGCGGGCCGTCCGGCGGCGCCGTTCTCAACCCATCTGCGGCTGGGGGGCGTTGACGCCGCGCTGGGGCACCGCGGCGCCGACCATGGGGAAGGGCTCGAGCCCGAGGAGGCGTCGGCCGTTCTGCTCGGCGAGGGGGTCGACGCGGATCGCGCCGTGCGAGGTGACCACGCGTGCGTCGCGGACGAACCGCTGGATCGGGTTGGACAGCGCGATGGTGGAGGAACCGAGCGTCTTCTGGAGCAGGTTGATGGCGTCCTCGCACAGGTTCGCCGCGTACGCGAGCGCGAGGCTGATCTCCGACTCCTCCTCGTCGGTGAACTCGAGACCTGCCTCGGTGCGCGCGTCCACCTGGTCCGCGAAGCCTTCGATCGTCGCCCCGGCGAGAACGATCATCGCCTGCGCGCGCCCGGCGGCCACCTGGGCCGAGGCCATGTCGGCGACGCTCGGGTAGGGCAGGGTGAACGGCTTGCGCTTGATGGCCTGCTCGGCGAAGCACGAAAGTGCACCACGGGCCATGCCCAGCGTGATCGCGGTGCTGCTGAGGGCCACGGTCATCAACAGCGCCCGGCCGCTCTGCTGGAAGGCTGCGCCGGTGTAGTGGTGCCGGATCTGGTCGAGCCGCGGCGGGAACTCGGCGAGGTCGAGGAAGCGGTAGTCGGGGACGAAGATCTCCTCGGTGACGCGCAGGCTGTTGCTGGACGTCCCGGAGAGCCCCATCACGTGCCAGTCGTCGAGGATCTCGAACTGCTCCCGCTCCAGGACCACCACACCGCGGCCGGTGCCGCCGGCCTCCGCCGGGTCGAAGGCGATCCCGACCATCGCCCAGCGGGCGTGCTTGCAGCCGCTGCCAAATGCCCACCTGCCGCTGACCATCCAGCCGCCGTCCACCTTGCGGGCGTCCCCGACCGTGGTCGCGAACACGGAGGCGCCCACGAGGGCCGGACCCACCCAGCCCTCGACGTCCTTGCGGATCTCCTCGATCAGCTCCGGCTGGAGCCCGAGGAAGTTGCGCAGGCCGACACCGACGAAGGCACTCCAGGCCGCCGAGCCGTCGCCCTCCCCCAGGGCTGCGACCACCTCGACCAGGTCCCGCGCGCCCAGAGCGGTGCCACCCCACTCGACCGGCATCGTCATCCGGTAGATGCCGGCCCCGTCGAGCGCCTTGAGCACATCGGGAGTCAACGCCCCGATCCGCTCCCCTTCGCGCGCCTGCTCCCGGATCAGCGGCCTGAGTTCGCGAATCCGATCGCGCAGCTCACGTCCGGCATCGGTCAGCCAAGGCGATTCCACGGCCCCGAACTCCGGGGCAATGTGCTGGAACATCGGCTCTCCTCAATAAAGTTGGGCAAAAGAAGACGAACTGATCTGCATCGGGAATGAGTTGATGCCAGTCCCGCTCAAGCGGGGACAGCCGGCCTGTCGCCGTCGCCGAGTCGCCGGAAGCGGCTTCCGTGGAAGACCAGGGGTTCGGCGGACGCCAGTGTCCACAGGCGGTCTATCTCCAGCAGGGCGATGGTGTGGTCGCCCGCCGGCAGTTCGGCGCGGAGCGTGCAGGTGTACCAGGTGACGGCTCCGGGAAGGACGACCGCTCCTTCTCCGGTCGTCTCCCAGTGCACCTCCGCGAACCGGTTCTCCTCCGCACCCGCGAGGGCGCGGCACACTTCTCCCTGTTGCTCGCCCAGGACACTGAGGCCCAGCCGCGGACGCTGCCTGAGCTTCGGCCAGGTGCGGGACGAGGTCTGCATGCACACCGAGACGAGGGGCGGGGTCAGCGACACGGAGGTGAAGGAGCTCACCGCCATACCGACGGGGCGATCGTCCACCATTGCGCACACCGCGATCACACCGCTCGGGAAACGGCCGAACGCTTCCCGCAGAGCCTGCGCGTCCATCGGTGCCACCGGTGTGAGCTGCGGCTCGATGCCGGGGCCGGGAGTCATGACCCCCTGGGGCCCGTGGTCATTCATCGACATGATCCTCACCTTCTGTCTGGCTGCCGGGCGGCCGGCTCAGCCCACCTGGGGCACGCCGCCGGCGAACATGGGAAACGGCTCGAATCCGAGGAGCTGACGGCCGCTGAGCTCGGCCAACGGGTCGAAGCGGATGGCGCCATGAGTGGCCAGCACGCGCACGTCCCGCGCGAAACGCTGGATCGGGTTCTTGAGACTCACCGTGGAGGAGCCAAGGGCGAGTTGGAGCTTGTCGATGGCGTCCGCGCACAGCCGCACCGCGTAGACGAGGTCCATCGTGATCTCGGACTCTTCGGCGCCCGTGAACTCGATCCCGGCCATGGCTCGGCGGTCCACCTCGTCGGCGTGGCCGAGGACGGTCGCCCCCGCGGCGTTGATCATCGCGCGGGCCGTACCGGCGGTCACCTGGGTCGACGGCATGTCCGCCACGGTGGGGTAGGGCAGGTTGAACGGCTTGCGGGCCTTCGCCTGCTCGACGAAGCAGTCCAGGGTGCCGCGGGCCATACCGAGTGCGACGGCCACGTTGCTGAGACAGGTGATCAGCATGAGCGCGCGTGTGTCGTTGCGGAACCCGATACCGGCGTAGCGATCCCGCACGCTGTCCATGACCGCGGGGAAGTCGGCCAGGTCGACGAACCGGTGGTCGGGGACGAAGGCCTCCTCCTCGGCGGTGATGCTGTTGCTGGAGGTGGCTTTCAGCCCCATGACCTTCCAGTCGTCCAGGATCGTGTACTGCTCGCGCCTCAGCAGCGCCATTCCCCGGCCGGGCCGGCCTTCCGAGTCGTCGTAGGTCACGCCCACGGCCGCCCAGGCCGCGTGCTTGCAGCCGCTGCCGAACGCCCACTTCCCGCAGACCAGCCACCCGCCGCCGGTCCGGCGGGCCGATCCCACGCTCGTGGAGAACACGGAGGCACCGACGACCAGCGGGCCGATCCAGGTGTCGATCTCCTTGAAGACCTCGTCGACGGTCTGCTGGGGGAACCCGAGGACATTGCGGATGCCGCCGGCCACGAAGACCGTCCAGGCAGCGGATCCGTCGCCTTCACCGAGCGCCGTGACGATCTCCACGACGTCTCTCGCCCCGAAAGCGTAACCACCCAGCTCGACGGGCAGCGCGGTCTTGAAGACACCCGCTTCGTGGATCGCCCTCAGCGTCTCGGGAGGCAGGGCGCCGAGCTCTTCTCCTTCCCGCGCTTCCTCACGCAGCAAGGGGATGAGGGCGCGCACCTCGTCCCGTATCTGTCGGCCGCGATCGCTGAGGTGCGGAGAGGGGGTCTTGTTCATGGGGCTCCTTCACGGCTCAACTGTACTGCACTGTTCAGTCCAGTTGAACCGTACGGTAGGGTCCAGTGAAAGGTCAAGACATGAGATCCGTACCGGCGCTGAGCGGGGCCGGGACTCGACAAGGAGTGAGATGGCTGAGCAGGGGCGTCCCCAGCGCACGGGCGCGGGCGGGCGGAACAAGCGGGAATCCATTCTCGACGCCGCGGTCGAGCTGTTCCTGGAACTCGGCTTCGATCAGACCTCGATGGACGCCGTGGCGGCACAGGCCGGAGTCTCGAAGACGACCGTCTACGCCCACTTCGGAGACAAGCTGGAGCTGTTCCGTGCGGTGATCGCCCGCGGAGGAGCCTCCCTCGACTTCGATCTGGACCAGACGATGCTCGCCTCCGTCGACGATCCACAGGAGAGGCTGGCACGCATCGCCCTGAAGCTCCTCCAGGCCACGACCGCTCCGAACTACCTGGCCTTCATTCGGGTCCTGACCGTCGAGGCGGCCCGCCGCCCCGAGCTGACCGAGACGATTCGATCCCTCGGCGTACCGCATGTCGTCGATCTGGTGGCCGTGGCGCTCCGCGAGGACGCACGGCTGCACGGCTACACCCTTTCCGACGCGGAGGCCTACGCCGGACTGTTCGTGCGCATGACGGCGGCCGGACCGCAGATGGACGCGCTGCTGGATCTGGAGGCCGACCGCGACCCGGACCATCTCGAGGCGTACGCCAGATGGACGACGGCCATCTTCCTGCGCGGCCTGAGCGCCGACGACCGGCCGGACGTACCCGATTCCGCGATCCACCAGGTCTTCCCCTGGCTGTCACGGGCGAGTTCCTGACTCACGCCGTGGCGCGGGAGACGCAGACTTCCGCGCCACGGCGTTCCCGAGCACTCCTGCGGGATTGCCGGACACCGCACGCCCCGACCCCTTCCGGCCCCCCTTTCGGGGTGGCGATGGCGATTCGATTCATGCGGGCCTCTTGACCGATCGAATGCACTGGACCGTACAGTTCATCGATCGGAGTGCCGCTCGGCGCTCGGCGCCCTCGGCGAGCCACCGGCCGCACGGGGGCCGCCCCGCCCGCTCAGCCGGCGGCCGCCATCGCCTTGCGCGAGGAAGGACGACGATGTCCCCACCCCAGCCCCACACGGAATTCGCCCCGCCCGGCCGACCGGGTGCTCCCGCCCCCGCCTCCCTGCGGGAGTCCCTGTCCGCGTTGCGCGGCTATCCCACACCGGCCTGGAAGGCCGCGATCGCCTGCGTGCTCGCCATGGTCCTCAGTCCTCCGGCCCTCGTCACGGCGGTCACCTTTCTCATCGACCCGGTCGCCGAGGACTTCGGCTGGTCCCACTCCCAGACGCTGACCATCTTCAACATCCCCACCGTGGCCGCCCCCTTCGTACTCCCCCTGGCCGGCCGGCTGGTCGACCGCTGGGGCGCCCGGGTGGTCGCCGTTCCGGGTACCGCCCTCTACGCGCTCTCGACGGCGGCGGTGGCACTCGTGGGTGCGAACGGCGTCGTACTCATGGCGGTCCTGCTGGTGAGCACGGCTCTGGGGTACACCTCCATACTCGGCGTGGTCTACAAGGTCGTCTCCGAGTGGTTCCCCCATCACCGCGGACTGGGCTACTCCCTGCTCATCGGCGCGACCTCCAGCCTCGCCGGCGCCGCCCTCTCCCCCCTGAGTCAGCTGTCCATCGACCACTTCGGCTGGAGGACCACCTACCTGCTGATCGGCGGATGCATCCTGCTGGCCGTCTTCCCCGCCCAGTACTTCCTGATGTACGAGCCTGCGGTGCCGCCGCTCGCCCCCGGGAACGCCGTTGCGCCGACGGGAGCGGGCCGGGCTGCGCACAAGGAACTGCCCGGACTCCCCCTGGGCCGGGCGCTGAGGACCCGCGCCTGGTGGTACACGATGCTGGTGCTGACCGTGGCGGCGGGTGTGGCGATGAGTGTGCGCCTGAACGCCGTGTCGCTCTTCGGCGAGCAGGGCTACTCCGCCACCGAGGTGTCCCTGTCGGTGTCGGTCATGCTGGTGGCGTCCGTCGCCGGGCAGATCCTCGCCGGCATGACCCTCGACCGGTCACGTACGCCTCGCGCCTTCGTGCCGTTCATGGTGTGCCTGGTGCTCGGCATGCTCACGGTCTTCGCCGCCACCGGCGACATGTGGGCCCTGTTCCTCACGATGGGACTGCTCGGTGTCGTCACCGGCGCGGAGTCCACCACCGGGCCGTACTTCGTGGGGTGCTACTTCGGCATGCGGGCCTTCGCCCAGATCCAGGGCATCACCCTGGGCATCGTCAGCCTCGTCGGCATCGGAGTCTTCCCGGTGCTGGCAGAGGGGGCGGCCGAGAGCACGGGCGGGTACACGGCGACGCTCGTCGCGCTCACCGTTGCGGGCTTGATCGTCCTTGCGCTGTCGGTCTTCCTGCCGGCTTACCCGAGCCCCGCCGCCCCCGACTCGGACGTCGGCGAGCCGGAAGCCGGCAGCGCCGATGAGCGCATGGGCAGCTACTGAGCTCGGACTCCGGCTAGGCATCCGGATCATTTCAGATCGTTGACAATACTGAACCGTTCAGTTTGACTGCACTGAACCGTACAGTACGGAATTCGCGCCACCGAACCACCGGAGGAAACGTTGCAGGAGTACACGATCGCGGGCGGGGTCGCGCAGATCCATGGCCCCGCCTTCTTCGAGGCATGGATGTACCGCGAGGACTTCGTCGACAAGCTGTCGGAGTCGACGACGGCCGAGGTGACCGCGATGAAACGCCTGGTCATCGAGTTCGAAGCGGCGCTCGCCCGGATGATGGTCGGCGGCAGGGTCGACGAGCAGGTCGACGGCGTACTCGAGAAGTTCGTCGTCGACGACTACATCCAGAACGATCCGAACGTGCCCGGCAACGGGCGCGCTTTCCTTGCGGACGGGTTCCGCAAGATCCCCTCGACCGTGGACGCGCCGCCCCCTCCGGTCGCGTTGATCGTCGAAGGCGACCTCGTCTGTCTGCTGATGCAGAAGCCGTGGCCCGATCCGACCATCCCCGGCGCGACGTACGACTGGTTCATCCCCACCGTCTTCCGGGTCAGGGACGGGAAGCTGGTCGAGCACTGGGGTGCCTACAAGAAGGGCGGCCACGACGCCGGGCCGGCGCCGGAGTAGCGCGCAGACAGGGCCTCGTAACCCCACGCCACGCTCACGCCGCCACCGGGCGGCAGCATCCGCACTTTCTGTCAGTCGTGCAAACCCCTTGACCCACTATATGAACTGGACCGTACAGTATCGCATCTGTCCGAATAGCCGGGTACCGCCGCGCAGCCCTCCTGCGCACGGCGCCGGCCCCGGACCGAATGCGGGCGTGCGTCACACCTCGCGTACGGAAGAAAAGGACGACGATGTCCCCGAACCCTCATGACGACCTCACGGCACCCCACAAGCAGACCCACAGCACAGGCTCCCTGCGTGCGTACGTGACCTCCCTGCGGGGCTATCCCTCCCCTGCGTGGAAGGCCGCGATCGCCTGCGTATTGGCCATGGCCCTGAGCCCGGCCGCCTCCAGCGCCACCATCACGTTCTTCGTCGGACCGGTCGCCCGGGACTTCGGTTGGTCCCAGTCGCGGACTCTGACCATCCTCAACATCCCGATCATCGCCGCTCCGCTCATCCTGCCGCTGGCCGGCCGCTGGGTCGACCGCTGGGGCACCCGCGCCGTGGCGGTACCGTGCGTCGCTCTGTACGGCGTGTTCACCGCGGCCGTCGCACTCGCCGGCGGCAACGCCGTGTTCCTGCTCCTGCCGATGCTGGCTTCCGCCCTCTGCGGATACATCGGCATCATGGGCCTGACCTACAAGGTCGTCGCAGAGTGGTTCCCCGGCCACCGTGGGATGGGCTACTCACTGTTCATCGGCGGCGCCACCAGTCTGGGCGGAGCGGTCATCGCCCCGTTGTGTCAGCTGTCCATCGACGGTTTCGGCTGGCGCCAGACCTACCTCCTGTTCGCCCTGTGCATCCTCGTGATCGTCTTTCCTGCCCAGTACTTCCTGCTCACCGAGCCGACGCGGGATCCTGCGGACCTCGCGGCGAAGAAGGACGGACGACGTCCGAAGGAACTCCCCGGCATGCCGCTCGGCGCCGTGCTGCGCACACGGGCCTGGCTGGTCACAGTGGCGGCCATCGTCCTGACCGCGGGCGTGGCGACAAGTGTGCGGTCGAACGCGGTCTCCCTGTTCGGCGAGCGCGGCTATTCGCCCACGACGGTGTCCCTGTCACTGTCGGTACTGCTCGTGGCCTCCTTCGTCGGAATGTTCCTCGCCGGTGTGGCCATGGACCGTTCGAAGAGCCCACGCGCCTTCGTGCCGTTCGTCGCGTGCCTCGTGGTCGGCACGGTCGTGATCTTCACAGCCAGGGGAGGAACCTGGGCTCTGCTGCTGGCCATGGGCCTGCTCGGTGTGGTGATGGGCGCGGAGTCGTCGGTCGCGCCCTATCTGGCGGGCCGGTACTTCGGCATGCGCGCCTTCGCGCAGGTCCAGGGCATCACGCTGATCATCATCACGCTCCTGGGCGTAGGTCTGACGCCGACCCTTGTCCAGGCGGCCGCCGAGGCCACGGGCAGCTTCAACGCGCCCCTGATCGCCCTGACCGGGGCCAGTGTGCTCACCCTGGCACTTGTCTTCCTGCTCCCGCGCTACCCGGCCGACGAGCAGCGCGAAGTCGCGGTGGCCGACGAGGCGACGCATTCGGAAACGGTCTGAAGCCGACCGCAGAGCACACAAAAGATCCCGGGAGGGCACGCGATGCGCGTGCCCTCCCGGGCGTTGAGCGGGGACGGACGGGGCTAGCCCCGCGGCGCGGGTACTCCCGGCACGGGTACTCCCGCTCCCGGCGGCGCGGCGGGGGCCGGCGGCGGGTTCAGGCGCAGGGGCTGCAAGGCCTCGCTCCAGCGCAGCAGTTCGTCGAGCATCATCGTGGCCGCGACCTCCAGCGGCTCGTCGGCCCGGAAACCGCCCTCCCCCATGAGCTTGAAGACGAACGGTATGGACACGGCCTCGGGAATCGGCATCATCTTGAGAGCCGTCGCGATCTCCTTGAGCACCTGCACGGAACGCAGGCCGGCCGCGACGCCGCCGTAACTGACGAATCCGACGGGTTTGTAGAGCCACTCCCGGTACAGGAAGGAGAGGGCGTTGAGCAGCGCGGCCGGGGGCCCGGAGTTGTATTCGGGCGTGACGAAGACGAAGGCGTCGGCCTCGTCCACCGTCGCGCTCCACCTGAGCGTGTGCTCGTGGGTGTACTGACCCGCACGGGGATGGCCGGGTTCGTCGAGGAGGGGGAGGCCGAGCTCGGCGAGATCGACGAGTTCGACGTCGAAGCCGCCGTGCTCCTTCGCGGACTGCGCCGCCCACTGGCCGATGGGCAGTCCCAGTCGGCCGGGACGGGTGCTTCCTATGACAACGTGCAACTTCGGCATGGGCGAGCCTTTCTGAGTATGCGTGTGCTCGAGCGCGAATGGGATGAAAGGGGACGCCGACCAGTCAGGTCCGGGCCGCGGGCGGCGGACCGGGGGGCTTGGGCGGGGCAGACTTGTTGATGCCGCTCCAGTGCTCCACGAGCCGTCGCCCGCGCACGCGGTAGGCGTCATAGGCGTAGTAGGGGTAGAGCGCGCCGCTGCCGTCGGGTTCGGCCTGCGGGAGCAGTCCGGCGACCACGACGATGTCGCCCTCGGCGACGATCAGTGCGGGCGGGTTGAGGGGCTCGGCGGGCGGGGGAACGGGGCCGTTCGGGAATCGGCTGCGCACGAACTCCTCCAGGCCCGCCCTGCCGGGTGGGTAGTGGGAGACGTGCTGGAGGTAGTCCTCGTCGACGAAGTCCTTGACCGCATCCGGGTTCTGCGCGTCGAAGACGCAGCGGTAGAAGTCCACCACCAGGCGCTTGTTCGCCTCGACGTCGATCGAAGGCGATGACGAGACGGTGGTCGTTCGCGTAGGCGTACCCGGTGCGGGGCGCCGCGGTGGGGCGATCTTGTTGAGGGACGGCCACCGCTCGGCGATCCGTCCTTCACGGATCCGGTAGGTGGTGAACGCGTAGTGGTCGAAGGTGGAGCCGGGGGCGTCCGGGTCCGGTTGCGGCATGTAGTGACAGACACAGACCAGGTCGCTCTCCCCCACGACGAACACCGGGTCCCGCCGCCCTGAGACCTCGGGCGTGCCCTGGTCCGCCGTCGGTCCACCGTCGAACTCGCGGCGCAGGAGATCGGCGAACGGCTTCGCTCCGTCGGCGACGTCGGCACCGTGCTGGACCAGGTCAGGGGTGACGTGGTCGGCGACCGCGTCGGCGTTTCTCGCGCCGAGGACATCGGTGAGGAACCGGGCGACCAGGCGCTTGTTGATGCGTGGCTCTTGCTCCGTTGATGTAGCCATGCACCTAACTAAACTGTACCGTACAGTGCACGTCAACAGGACGCTTGACATCTCCCCCACCCCAGAGGGAGTGTCCTATTAGGTGAATCGCCTGTTCGGAATAACAGGACATTGATAGCTGTCCTACAGAGAAGGGGACACCATGACTTTTCTGGATGCCGGCGACTGGCAGGAGCGGATCTTCTCCGGAGAATGGATCAAGGCGACGGGCGAGTCGTACGACTCCACCGAGCCGGCCACCGGCAAGACCCTGGGCCGAGTCGGCTCCGCCACCCCCGCCGACCTGGAGCGGGCCGTGGAGCATGCGGTGCGGGCCCAGCGCGACTGGGCGGCGCGGCCGTACGTGGAGCGGGCCCAGGTGCTGCGGCGGGCGGCGCGCCTGTTCGAGGAGCACCAGGCCGAGATCGCGGAATGGATCGTGCGGGAGTCCGGTGCCCTGCGGCCGTTCGCCGACTTCCAGACCTCGAACGGGGCGGCCGAGGAGTGCTACGAGGCCGCGGCACTGGCGGCGGCTCCGTACGGCGAGGTGCTGCGGTCCATCGAGGACCGGCTGTCGTTCGCCCGGCGGCGCCCGGTGGGCGTGGTCGGGGTGATCGCCCCGTTCAACGCACCGATGGTGCTGGCCATGCGCGCCGTCGCCCCCGCCCTGGCGCTGGGCAACGCCGTCGTGCTCAAGCCCGACCCGCGCACCGCCATCTGCGGCGGCGTCACCATCGCCCGCGTCTTCGAGGAGGCGGGTCTGCCGGCGGGCGTACTGCACATGCTGCCGGGCGGCGCCGACGTCGGTGCCGCGCTGGTGGACGACCCGCGCGTACCCGTCATCGCGTTCACCGGCTCCACCCGGGCCGGAAAGGCGATCGCCACCGCGGCGGCGCAGCGGTTGAAGCGGGTCCACCTGGAGCTCGGCGGCAACTCGGCGCTGATCGTCCTCGACGACGCGGACCTGGAGAAGGCCGTCTCGGCCGGCGCGTTCGGCTCGTTCCACAACGCCGGACAGGTGTGCATGGCCTCAAGCCGCCACCTGGTGCACGCCTCGGTCGCCGAGGACTACGCCGAGCTGCTCGCCCAGCACGCGAACGCCGCCCCGGTCGGCGACCCGGCCGGAGGGCAGGTCGCGCTCGGCCCGATGATCGACGAACGGCAGCTGCAGGCCGCCCACTCCGTCGTCACCGACAGCGTGGCGTCCGGCGCGCGGCTGGCCGCCGGCGGCACCTACGAGGGCCTGTTCTACCGGCCGACCGTGCTGGCCGACGTGCCGCTCGACGCCCGCGCCTACAAGGAGGAGATCTTCGGTCCGGTCGCCCCGGTCGTGCCCTTCCAGGACCTCGACGAGGCCGTCCGGCTGGCCGGCGACACCCACTACGGACTGTCGCTGGGCATTCTGACCCGGGACGTCGCCAAGGGCCTGGCACTGGCCGACCGTATCCCCACCGGACTGGTCCACATCAACGACCAGACCGTGAACGACGAGGCGACCGTGCCGTTCGGCGGCGTCGGCGAGTCCGGCAACGGCTCCCGGCACGGAGGGACCGTCGCCAACCTCGAGGGCTTCACCGAACAGCAGTGGGTCACCGTCCGCGGCGAGATCCCCGACTACCCCTTCTGACCCCGCTCTGGTCTCTCACCCCCGCTTCACCCGCACTTGGAGCACGCAGATGACACTTCCTCCGCGGCAGGGCCCGTCCCTGCCCGACCCCATGACCATCGCGCCGCGCACCACCCCGCAGCCGTCCACCCCACAGCTCACCCAGGACGCAGCCGACTGGGCGCCCGGCAACAAATTCCTGCGGGGCCCGTTCACTCCCTGGACCGAGGAGAGCGGCGCGTACGACCTGGAGGTGGACGGGCAGATCCCGGACGACCTCGCCGGGGCGCTGTTCCGCATCTCCTCCAACCCCCGCTTCCAGCCGCGCGATCCCGACCGCTACCACTGGTGGGAGGGCGACGGCATGGTCTGCGGCATCTACCTGCGCGACGGCCGGGCCGCCTACCGCACCCGCTGGGTGATGACCGACTCCATGAAGTTCGAGGTCGAGCAGGGCGAGGCGGTCTACAGCGGCTTCGCCAACGGCGGCAGCACGGCACCGCTCCCCCACGGCGCTCCGCCCGCGAAGAACGTCGCCAACACCAACGTCGGCATCTTCGACGACCACCTCCTGGTCTACTTCGAGGGCGGACTGCCGTACTCGATGCACCCCGAAACCCTGGAGACGTACGGCACCTACGACTTCGACGGCGGCATCGACGTCCTGTGCACCGCCCATTACAAGACCGACCCCGACAGTGGCGACATGCTCTTCTTCGCCGCCACCGGCCCGACCATCACCTGGTACCGCGCGGACGTGAAGACCGGGCACGTCGTCGACAGCCACAGCTTCGACATCAAGGTGCCGGTGCTGATGCACGACTTCGCCGTCAGCGACAACTACGCGATCTTCTTCGTCACCCCGGCGCAGTTCCGCCTCGACCACATCATGCGGGGCGAGCCGGGCGTGGTGTGGGACGAGGCGTCGCTGCCGCACGGAGTGCAGATCGTGCTCATGAACCGGCAGACGCACGCCGTCAGTTGGCACGAGGTGGGCGGCCACTGGGCCAACACCCACTTCTACAACGCCTATGAGGAGGACGGCCAGGTCGTCATCGACGGACACCGCATCACCCGCCTGGGCACACCGGCCGACCGGCTGGGCACGCCGGTGACGTCCCACTCCTGGTTCCCGCCGTCGGTGCCCCACCGCTGGCGTGTGGACCTGGCGACCGGCCGGGCGACGGAGGAGCTGGTCGGCGGTGTCGCCGGAGAGTTCCCGAGGATCAATGACGCCTTCACCGGCCGGCGTCATCGCTACGGGTATTTCGTCACCACCCGCTACCTGGCCGACGACACCATGAGTGACGGTCTCGCCAAGCACGACGCCTTGCGCGACTCCACCACGGTCGTCGAGGGACCGGATCACCTGACCAATCCCGGCGAGCCGGTCTTCGTGGCCCGCGAGAACGCCGTCGCCGAGGACGACGGCTACCTGCTCACCCTGTGGTGGAACCGCGAGACCGGACTGAGCGAACTGCTCATCCACGATGCCGCCGATCTGCGGCGCACGCCTCTGGCCAGGGTGAAGCTGCCCAGCCGCGTGCCCTTCGGCTTCCACGGCAACTGGGCCGACCACACCACGCTCGACCAGGCTGTGGCCGCCCGCAGCGACGCGAACTGACCCGCTTCTTGCATTGCGAGTTCTGAAAGGAGAGGTCCATGGCTATCACCGGCCTCGGACACACCGGCTTCTGGGTGGACGACCTGGAGACGATGCGTGACTTCTACACCCGGGTCATGGGGTTGACCGTGACCGACGAGGACGAGGAGCGGGCCATCGTGTTCTTCTCCTCGCGTCCCGAGGAGGAGCACCACGAGTTCGTCCTCCAGCGCGGCCGGACCGCGCCTCCCGGCGCCAAGCTCACCCATCAGGTGTCGTGGAGGGTCGACTCGCTGGAGACGATCATCGACTTCCATCACCGGTTCCGTGCTGAAGGGATCGAGGTCCAGCAGGAAGTCACCCACGGCAACGCGATAGGGATCTACTTCTTCGATCCCGAGGGCAACCGCAACGAGGTCTACCTCCGGGTGGAGCGGGACGTCCGCCAGCCCTTCCGCAAGTCGCTCAACCTCGACCTGCCCCCGGAGGAGATCTTCGCCGAGGCCGAGCGGCTGCTGACCGAGGGCGGTCCGGCCTACCAGCCCGTCCAGTGACGGTGTCCTCGCGACGGCTGCGCCCCGGGATCCCGGGGCGCAGCCGCAGGGCTTGGGCGTCGGTGGCCGCCGCCCTCGTCGCCGAACGCGTCGTACCCCGATCCCTCCCCCATCTCAGCTGCACACCTACGACGTGGACCGAAGTGCCGGCCCTGGCCGCCGCTTCGTCCCCGCCCTCCGGAGAACCGTCATGAGACTGAGCACCGTCCGCCTGCCCGCCCCCGGTTCCGGCGGGCTGATCACTGCAGCTGCCCGCCATGAGGCCGACGAACTGGTCCTCCTGCCCTACCGGGACGTCGGAGCCCTGCTGGCGAGCGGAGAGGACTGGCAGCAGCGTGCCGCGGCGGCCGACGGCAAGAGGGTGCGTTGGGAGGGGGCGTCCCTCGCCCCCGTCGTCCCGCACCCCAACAAAATCGTCTGCCTCGGCCTGAACTACGCCACCCACATCAAGGAGATGGGCCGGCCCACCCCGGCCCACCCGACGCTCTTCGCCAAGTACGACGGGTCCTTGGTCGGGGCCCAGGACGACATCCATATGCCGCCGGTCAGCGACGACCTCGACTGGGAGGCCGAACTCGGTGTCGTGATCGGACGACGGGGCAGGCACATCACCCGGGACGAAGCGCTCGCCTACGTGGGCGGCTACACCGTCGTCAACGACGTGACCGTACGGGACTGGCAGCATCGCACCCGGGAGTTCCTCTCCGGGAAGACGTTCGAGGCGACCACGCCGGTGGGGCCGTCTCTCGTCACTCCGGACGAACTTCCCGCGGGAGCCTCGGGGTTGGCGGTCGGCTGCAGTGTGGACGGCCACACGATGCAGAAGTCCAACACCTCCGACCTGCTCTTCGACGTCGCCACGACCATCGCCTACATCAGCACCATCATCACGCTCCAGCCGGGTGATCTGATCGCCACCGGCACACCGGGCGGAGTCGGGGCAGGACGTGACCCCAAGGTCTTCCTGCGCCCCGGGCAGCAGCTGGTCACGTTCGTCGAGGGAGTCGGCGAGCTGCGCAACACCGTCGTCAAGGACCGGCTGTGATCTCCGGTCGCCGGGAGGCATCTGCCCGGTAGGGTGTCTCCCATGTCAGGAGCAGCGTCCCCCAGCTATCGCGAGCGCAATTCCACGGCCGACCGGGCCCTGGACATCCTGATGATGTTCGACGACACCCAACTCGTCATTTCCGGTAGCGCGGTCGCCGAGCGTCTGGGGGTCGCCCGTTCGACCGCCTACCGGTATCTGCAGTCCCTGGTGGGCAGCCGGTTCCTGGAGGAGGCGCCGGGCGGCGGTTTCCGGCTCGGGCTGCGTGTTCTGGAGATCGGCCGGCTGGCACGGCGCAGCTACGGACTGTCCGAGATCGCCGTCCCGGTGATGACCGAGCTGTCCGAGGACGTGGGCGAGACGGTGCTCCTGACCCGTCGCACCGGGGAACTGGTCGTCTGCGTCGACCGCGCGGAGGCCCGCGCACGGGCGGTGCGGATCTCCTACGAGCGTGGCAGCACCCTCCCGCTCAACGCCGGGGCCTCCGCACTCGTCCTGCTGGCCTGGATCCCGCAGGACGAGGCGCGCCGACTGCTGGAGGCAGCCGAGCTGAGGCGTTTCACCCCGGCCACGCTCACCGACGTGGACACGCTCGTGGAGCGGCTCTCGCACATCCGTCGCGCCGGATATTCCGTCACCCGCGGCGAACTCGACCCCGATGTGACGGGCGTGGCCGCGCCGATCCGCGACGACCAGCAGAAGGTGGTCGCCGCCGTGAGCGTCGTCGCGCTCGGCTCCAGGGTGTTTCCCGAAGCCGAGGCGGAACTGGCTCAGAAGGTGCTGAAGACGGCTCAGAAGATCACTGACCGCCTGATCGCCGTCGGAGGCTGAGAAACCGAGGGCGGTGGCAGGAACCGGGCCAGTGTCCGGGCGACGTGATCGGCCTGCCCGGGGGTGAAGACGGCCGCTATCAGCCGGTCGGGGCGGACCAGCAGCAGATGACCCGGGAGTGGCGCCAGGTAGGCGTCGAGCGCACCGTCCCCGTCCGACACCGCGGCCCGTCCGCCGTGCTCACGCGGTGCGCGGTCGCCGAGTACGACGTCCACGTACCGCGCGTCGGGCAGACCGGCCGCCGCGACACCGGTCCAGTCGTCGTCGGACAGGCCGATGCCCAGCAGGCTCCAGCCCGGGCCGAGGGGATCGTCGAGACGCGTGCTCGTGTACCCGGGGCCGTGCAGCACGAAGGGCTGCTGGAGCAGGGTGCCGGTCAGCGCCTGACCGGGGCCGTCGGTCGGTGCCACCGCTCCGGTCGTCACCCGGGTGTCGGGCCGGTACCGCATCTCGGTCAGATACCGACGCCCACGCCGGCTCCGAAGAGCCGCACGCACACACAGATCCCTCAACCGGGCCCGTCTGTGATCGGTCGTCATGACGAGCCGGCCGAGCCGCACGGACAGGTCGATCATCGCCTGAGCGTGCGGTCGGCGCTCCGTGTCGTAGGTGTCGAGGAGCGCCTCGGTGGCCCGCCCCGCGAGCACGTCGGCCACCTTCCAGCACAGGTTGGCCGCGTCCCGGACACCGGAGTTGAGACCTTGTCCGGCGAAGGGCGGCATCATGTGCGCGGCGTCGCCGAGCAGGAAGCAGCGGCCGACGCGCAACCGCTCGGCGAGCAGTGCGTGGAAGGTGTAGGCGACCGAACGCTCGACCTGTTCCGGGGTGATGTCCCGATGGGGGCGCAGCAAGTCCCGCACCAGGCCGAAGGGCACCGCGGTGCCGGGAGCGCACTCGCCGGGGCGCAGCCGGAACTCGTACCGGCACCGGCCCGCACGCCCGGGCACGATGACGAGGGGCCGATCGGGGTCGCCGACGTGCATGCCGTAACGCTGGTCGTGGGGATCATCGAGGGTGTCGACGACGAGCCAGACGTCGTCCGGATAACTCCGTCCGCGCATGGGGACGGACAGCTGCTCCCGCACGGTACTGCGGCCTCCGTCGCACCCCAGGACGTAGGCGGCCTCGATCTGTTGCGTCGCTTGGCCACCGTCACCGTCACCGTCACCGTCACCGGATGCCAGGGTGGCCCACACGCGGTCGGGATACTGGGTCAGTTGCACGAGGCGGGTCCCGAAGCGAACGTCGACGTGCGGGAAGCGGTCGAGAGCGGAGCGCAGGAGGCGCTCGAGGTCGGGCTGGGCGAAATGATTCTTGAACGGGTGCCCGTATCGCCGCTCTCCGGTGCCGCGGGCATGGACGAGCGGTCGTCCGTCGACTCCGTAGTACCTGGTACCCGTCCCCGGCACGATGATCGGGTAGACGGCTTCGTCCAGGTCGGCCAGTTGCAGTGTGCGCAGCGACTCGTCGTCCAGGCTGATCGCCTTCGCTTCGTCGCTCGTGGTCGTGTGCCGCTCGACGACCAGGACGCGCACACCGAGCGTGCCCAGGAGGTTGGCCGCGGTGAGCCCGACCGGTCCCGCGCCGACGACGAGCACCAGTGGCGTCGCGCCGGAGGACGCCGACGGTGGTGTGGTCATGGATAAACCCTTCTCGGGGTGTCTCCTTATTCAGGATTGATGTTCTGCTTTTCGAGACATTAGGCCGAAGTGCTCAGGCTGACAACCCCGGAGAACCGTGACGCACAGGTCTTGCCCGAGGGCCTCGGTCGCAGGGCGTCCTCCAGGACCCGATCAGCGGGATTCCCGGCCGGAGCCGGCCGCGGGCAGGACCAGGCGGAAGGTGCAGCCGCGACCGGGGGCCGTGTCGAGTTCGAGGCGGCCGCCATGGCCCTCGGCGATGGTCGCGGCGATGGCGAGGCCGAGGCCGCTGCCACCGTGGAGCCGGGAACGGGCGGGGTCGGCGCGGTAGAAGCGTTCGAAGACGAGCTCGGCGTCGACGGGTCCGAGGCCCGGCCCTTCGTCCGCCACCTCGATCACGCTGATCGGAAGGCGCTCCGGCAGCGGCGGTGAGGCGCTGGTGCGCCCGGGCCGGTCGGCACCACCCGCCGCGGGCCCCACCAGGGTGCCACCGACGCGGACGTGGACCAGAGTGCCGGGCGGGGTGTGGATACGGGCGTTGGACAGCAGGTTCTCGAGGATCTGGCCCAGCCGGTGCGGATCACCGACGGTCTCCGCGACGTCGAGCCTCTCGGCTCCGGTGGGATCGGCCGGGGTGTGCAACGGGCCGAGGTCGACGGGGTGGGACGCGCTGTGGACGGCGGCCGCGCTGACGGCGTCCGCCGCGAGGGACAGCAGGTCGACCCGTTCCCTCAGGTAGGAGGGCTCCTTGTCCAGGGTGGCCAGCAGCTGAAGGTCGTCGACGAGCAGGCTCATGCGCTCCGCGTTCTGCACGATGAAGCGGTTGGCCTCGTGCAGTTCCCGCGCCGAGCGCTGCTCGGGACGCAGGGCGAGTTGGGCGTAGCCCTGGATGGCGGTGAGCGGGGTGCGCAGTTCGTGCCCGGCGTCGGCGACGAACCGACGCAGCCGGGCCTCGGAGGCCTCGCGGGACAGCAGCGCCTTCTGGAGGCGGTCGAGCATGGAGTTCAGGACCCGGCCGAGCCGTCCGATCTCGGTGCGCGGATCGGTGTCGGGCAACCGCAGGTTGAGTCGGCCCGCGGTGATGTCCTGGGCGGTGCTTTCCATTCTGGTCAGTGGCAGCAGGCCCAGCCGGACCACCCATCGGCCCAGGGCGAGCAGCGCGATGACCGTGACGGTGAGCAGGACGGCGTTCAGCCAGAGGATCTTCGACGCGGCGCCGTCGACCGTGTCGAGCGGCAGGGTGACCACCGCGCTCATCCCGTCCGGGCCGGGGTTGAGCATCACTCGCCAGCGACCGTCACCGCTCTTGGCGGGCACGGTTTCCGGATGCCCGTCGCGTAGACCGAGATCCTGGACGTCATCGGCCAACCGAGGCCCTGGCTTTGTCCGGGAGCCGAGGGAGTCGTTCAGGAGGCGCCCGGCGGCGTCGTAGAAGTAGATGTGGAAGTCCGAGGGCAGCACGTCCGGGCGCTCCTCGGGCGCCGGGAGTGTTCCGTCGACGGCGTCGTGGAAGGCCGGTGCCGGGGGGTGGAATTCGACGAGCTGCTCATCGACACGGTCCAGCAGCCAGGTGCGCAGCACCACGTAGCCGATGACCTGGGAGGCCAGGACGGCCGCGGTGGCGAGGACGGTGACGCCGAGGACGAGCCGTCGTCTCAGCGATCCTGGCGGCTGGGTCAGGAAGCGGGTCACTGCTCCGGCGTCCCACCGTGATCACGGGGGAGACGCAGGCTGTAGCCGACCCCGCGCACGGTCTGGATGAGCGGTGGATCGAAGCAGTCGATCTTCTTGCGCAGGTAGCGGACGTACGTCTCGATGATCCGGACGTCGCCGGCGAAATCGTAGCTCCAGACATGGTCGAGGATCTGGATCTTGCTCACCACCTGCCCGGCGTTCTCCAGGAGGTAGGCCAGGAGCTTGAACTCGGTGGGTGAGAGCGCGATGTACTCCCCCGCACGGTGCACTTCGTGGGCGCCTTCGTCGAGTTCCAGGTCGGCGTAGCTCAGGACGCTCGGCAGGGCCTGCGCGGTGATGGCCGGCGCCGTTCGGCGCAGGATGGCCTCGATGCGCAGCAGCACCTCCTCGATGCTGAACGGTTTGGAGACATAGTCGTCCCCGCCGACGCTCAGTCCGCTGATGCGGTCGTCGGTACCGGTGCGGGCGGTCAGGAACAGGATCGGACAGTCGTTCCCCGCCGCCCGCAGCCTGCGGGTCACTTCGAAGCCGTCGAGATCGGGCAGCATCACGTCGAGCAGCACCAGGTGCGGTTCCCGGCGTTCGACCTCCAGGAGGGCCGACTGTCCGGTGTCGGTGCTGCTCACCTCGTATCCGGTCAGGCGAAGCGTCGCCTCCAGCAGGGTGCGGATGCTGGGCTCGTCCTCGACCACGAGGAGCCGGTATCCGGGCCTGGCCGCTGCGGGCTGCTCGGTCATGAGGTCTGCTGATCCGTTCTGCCGTCTGGCGGCGCTTGCTCCGGCCCGGGTTACTTGGCGGCGCAGTCGTAGAGCACGTTGCCGCCTCCCATGGGTCCGGTCGCGCCGCTGCTGTCCGTCTGGGAGGTCGTGCCGCCGTACGACGACGCGGGAACCTTCGTGCAGTTGTCGGCGATCCAGTCGGAGCGCTGCTGGGCGTAACCGCCCGACAGGCCCGGCAGACCGCCGCCGCCCGTGCCGGAACCCAGGATGTAGCGTAGTTCGCCGTTCTTGGTCCACTCCTTCAACTGGGCCACCGACGGCGCGTTGTCGCTGTTCGTGAAGCCGCCCATGCCGATGACGGTCTCGTCGCTGCCCAGGATGAAGGCGCTGGCGGACAGGGCGCCGCCCTCGACCGCGAGCTTGATGCGTGCGTCGGGTGCCTGCTCGACGACGTACTCGAGGATCTTGCGCTGGTCGGCGGTGAGTTCCCCGTTGCCGAAACCGCCGCCCCCGCCGGGCCCCCGGGGGGCACCTCCGGAGCCGCCACCGGGCATGCCGTTCGCTCCCCCTGTGGGCATACCGGACGGCATACCCGAGGGCATTCCGGAGGGCAGCCCGCCGGACGAGGGTTGACCGGACTGGCCCGAGGACCCGTTGCCGCCGGGGAATCCCGGCATGTTCGTCGGCATCCCGGAAGGCATCCCCGACGGCATGCCCGACGGAAGGCCTCCGCCGTTCCCGCTCTGCCGGGGCATGCCGCCGCCTCCACCGAAGCCGAGGGTCTGCGGTCCGGCCGTCGGGTTGGAGCCGCCCATGCCGGTGGAGCCGGGCACGCTCACCGCCCAGGCACCCGGGGCCACCAGAACCGATGCCACCGCGGCGCCCACGGCGACCGTCAGCAACCGGCCGTGCCGTCGGGACAGCACCAGCAGGACCACGGCCGCGCAGCCCACGAGCAGCACCGGCCACACCAGCCAGCCGTTCCAGTCGGGTTCACGGTGGATCAGCACCACCGCCCAGATCACGCTCACCGCGACCCCGGCCACGCCGACCAGGGGCGCCCAGCTCAGGGCCGCGCGGTGCAGGCGAATCAGGGCGGCCGTCAGTCCGCCGCACAGAGCGGCGATGGCGGGCGCGAGTTGGGTGGTGTAGTAGGGATGGAAGATCCCTTTCTGCGACGAGTACACGGCGGCGCAGACCACCAGCCAGGTACCCCACAACAGCCAACCGGAGGCCGGCAACAGGGCGGACGCGGGCAGCTTCCCGCGTCGGTGCAGTACCGCCACGACGACGGCGACGACCATGGCCACGGCGCACAGCGGCAGCAGCCAGCTGATCTGACCGCCCACCTGGGTGCCGAACATCCGGGTCAGGCCGTACTCACCGCCGAACCCGCCGGCGAATCCGCCCCCACCTCCGCCTCCCATCCCCTGGGGTGCACCGTCACTGGAGCCGAACACCCGCCCCAGACCGTTGTAGCCGATCACGAGGTCCCAGGCCGAACCGTCCTTGCTGCCGCCGATGTAGGGACGGTCGCCCGGCCACAGGGCGACCATGGCGACCCACCACAGGGAGGACGCCGCCAGGATGGCTCCCGCGCCCAGCAGACGCCGCACTCGCGGTATCCAGGCGCCGCTTCCTCCCACGAGCCAGGCGACGGCGAACGCGGGGATGACCATCCAGGCGGCGAGCATTTTGGTGAGGAATCCGCACCCGATCAGGAAGCCGCTCGCGCACAGCCACCACGTCGCGGCCCGGTCCTCGGCCTGCAGTGCGCGGGTCAGCGCGTACGCCGCGGACACCAGCAGCAGGACCAGCAGAGTGTCGGGGTTGTTGTCCCGGTTGATCGCCACCGTGATGGGCGTGAGGGTGAGGACCAGGGCGGCGACCAGCGCCGCCCCCTCCCCCGCCCAGCGGCGCACGGTCCGGTGCAGCGCCAGCACCGCGGCCACTCCTTCGAGCACCTGCGGCAGGATCAGCGCCCATCCGTGCAGCCCGAAGATCTTGCTGCTGATCACCTGCGGCCACAGGGCGGCCGGCGGCTTGTCGACCGTGACCACGCCGGCCGGGTCGAAGGCACCGAAGAGGAAGTGGGTCCAGCTCTGCCCCATCGACTTCACGGCCGCCGAGTAGTAGCTGTTGCCCCACCCCAGGGAACCCAGTGCCCATCCGTAGAGCACTGCCGCGAGCACCATGACGGCTCCGAGTGCCGCGGGAGCCGCCCAGGTGGGCAGCGAGCGCACAAACGTAGTGGTGCGCCTCCCTTCGTGTGCCGATGCCGCCGGTGCGGGCCTGAGGTGCGCGTGGTTGCTCATGTCGGGATTCGCTCTCATCAACGGTTACGGCTACGGGGGGCGGCGAAGACAGCCAGCCGCAGTACGGCGAAGCGCACGCAGGTGACCGCGACGGACGCCGTGGCGAGGACCGCGGTCTCCGCGGCCGGTGAGGCTCCGGGATCGAGCGACGTGAACCACAGCACCGCCCCGGAGGTCACCAGGTAGCCGAGGACGAACAGCCCACCCGCTCCGAGGTGGGCACGGGTGGGCCGGGTGATGGAGTGCCGGAAGGTGAGGCGTCGGTTGGCCTCGGTGTTGAGGACGGTGAGGCCGAACAGCGAGATCAGGTTGGCGACGGCTGGAGACCACCAACCACGCAGCAGCCAGTACAGCAGGGCCTGTCCGACCGTGGAGACGACACCGATCGCGAGGAAACAGCCGACCTCCCACGACAGCGCACCGCGGCGCGTGGGTGGCGCGAGGACGGCGTCGGGGTGTTCCGCGGCCGGCTCGGGACGCGGCCGCACCTCGACCCGGGCGTCACCGGAGGCCTTGAGCCGCGCCATGCGCCACAGGCCCCGCAGGTCTTCCCTGGCGGTACTCGCCACATCCACCCGGGTGTCGACGTCCTCGACCCAGTCGACCGGAACCTCGTGGATGCGCAGTCCGTTGTGCTCGGCGAGCAGGAGCAACTCGGTGTCGAAGAACCACGCGTCGTCTTGGGTCACCTCCAGCAGCGGCCGGAGTACGTCGGTGCGGGCCGCTTTGAACCCGCACTGGGCGTCGGTGAAGCGCACACCGTGGGTGAGCCGGATGATGCCGTTGTAGCAGCGGGAGATGAACTCGCGGCGTGGCCCGCGCACCGTGCGTGCGCCGGACGCCAGCCGGGAGCCGATCGCGAGGTCCGAGTGGCCACTGGCCAGCGGAGCGACCAGCGGGAGCAGCCCGTCGAGACCGGTGGACAGGTCCACGTCCATGTACGCCACGATGTCCGCGTCGCTGGCGCCCCAGACGGTGCGCAGCGCCAGTCCGCGACCCTTGCGGTCCAGGTGGACGACGCCGACGCCGGGCAGCTCGTCGGCGAGGCGACGGGCCGTGGCGAGGGTTGCGTCGGTGCTGGCGTTGTCGGCCACGGTGATCCGCCACGGGAACGGGAAGCCCCGGGACAGTCGGGCGTGGAGCGTGCGCAGGCACCCGGGCAGGGCGCGTTCCTCGTTGTAGACCGGCACGACGATGTCCACCGTCGCGGTGCCGGCGTGTGGGAGAAGCAGACGTTCGACGGGTTGGAAGGGGGCCGAACGCTCCACGCCGGCGGCGAGTTCGGTGAGGTGGGGGGTGGGAGTCATGGCTTCCTCAGGCATGAGGGGACGGCAGACTGCGGCTCATAGGCCCTGGTCCAGGGCCGCGGCCTCACTGTTGCCGTCCCGCCTGTGGGGGTAGGGGGAGAATCCCGAGAACTGACGGGGAGTCAGATCTATGGCCGAAAGGGCTCCCACGGCTCACAGTGAGCCCGGCCGCATCACGGCGTTGCGGAGTTCGCCGATACCTCTGATCACACTGATCACCTGGGTTGTGGACCGAGGGGGCACCTCGCGTTCATGGCCGGTGCCGGTTCCGGTCGGCGTTCCGGTGCTGATCAGATCGCCGGGCAGCAGGGTGACGGCTCTGCTGACGTGCGCGATGACGGTGGCGACGTCGAAGAGCAGTTCCGAGGTGCTCGCCTTCTGCCGGACGCGCCCGTCGACGAAACAGTGCATCGTCAGGCCGCGGGCGCCGATCGGCACGTCGTCGGTGGTGACCAGGGGCCCAGGCCGATGCCACGGTCCGGGTACTGCACGGCGACGGCGGCGATACTGTCCGCGGCCAGAGACAGCAGGTCGACCGGCTGCCACCGCGTCGCGGGCACATCACCCAGCTTGGCCAGCTGAGACAGGCTGTCGACGAGTCGACTCATCCGTTCCGCGTTCCGCACGATCAGCTGCTGCGCCTCATGGCGTCGTTGCGAACTCATCTCCGGTTCCTGTACGAGGAGTTCGGCGAAGCCCTTCAGTCCCTCGATCTTCTCCCAGGAGAACCGCAGTTGCGGGGAAGGCCGCGAGAGTCAACGGCAGCAGCCAGTTCCGCAAGGATTCCATCAGGACACGAGCCTACGACGCACACTCCCGCCGCCACGTCCCGCACCGGGCCGCCCGAAGGTCCGACGCCGTGGCTGACCTGCTACCGCAGATGCGGAAGCATCCAAGTCACATGTCGCATCGGCGAGTTGCGGAGCCGCTCGGCTGCACCGGGACGTTCGCGCCGCACCCGGCCCGCACGGCGACGCGCGGATGGCCGTCCTCGAAACCGCATGAGAGCGCCTCGGCGGTCTCGGCACCACCCGTTTCCGCGAGGCGATCCCGTGTTGGCTACGGACGCGGACTACGTCGCGATGGCCGATCCGGAGGGAAATGGAGTCCTGCTTGAACTGAGCGACGGGGACCTTCACCCCCGTGAGGGTTTCGGAGACGGCACACAACCGCTGCTGAACGGCTGGCTCGTACGAATCCGTGCTGCAATTGACCAGCCGGGGGCCCTTGATCTCGCGGTGATCAGCGGCGCGAGCCAGGTGACGGGAAGCCGACGGACCGCGCGGATGTTGCGGGCGAGCTCAGTGCTGGACAAGCCGGGGTGCGCGGCCACCGCGACGGTGGTGCCTCGCCCCGGCGAGCCGGCGCTGCAGCTCGTACGTGAATATCAGGTCGGCCGGCCTGGACTGGCCGTAGGCGGCGGCCCGGGCTGTACGCCCGCTCCCCGTGCAGGTCGGTGCGCCACTTGCGGCAGGCCCGCTCCAGTGTCTCCTGGACCAGATCCTCGGCGGCGTCGCGATTCCCCGTCAGGACGAGGGCACCCCGGAACAGCGCGGTCGACCTGGCAGCTACGAAACCGTCGAAGTCCGTCTCCACACGCTCCTCCCTTCCTGTCACCCCTCCTCGACGGAGACACCCCGGGATCTGCTGCACGCAGGCGATGAGACCTGGGCCACAGCGGCGACAGGGGCGCGGCATCGCCTCCCCCGTCGTCCCCGTCCTGCGGTGGCACCGAATCTTGGGACAGGTTTTGCGCGACGCACGCAACTGCGGCCCACGCCATCTCCGTCTGACAGGGGGACGGGCCCGTCAGGGCCGAACAGCGAGTAGACCGGGGCAGTTCGTGGGACGGCGCAAGGGCAGCATATGGATCGCATGCGTCACGGGTGTGATGCTGGTGGGCGCGAGCGCCTGCGGGGCAGGCGGCAGCGACAAGGCGGGCGGGGACGACGCGAAGGCATCGGGAAAGCCGGGCGCGAGCACCTCTCCATCGCCGACGACACCCGCGGGCCCGCCCATGCTGCTGGAGACGATCACCCCGCAGACGGGCACCACGGTCGGCGTGGCCATGCCGATCTCGGTGATCTTCACGAACCCGGTGGCGGCCAAGGCGCGGGCCACAGTGGAAAAGCACATGAAGGTGAGCGCCTCCCAGACGGTGGCCGGCGCCTGGCACTGGATGGGCGACAAGCGCGCCGACTGGCGCCCGAAGACGTATTGGCCCTCCGGTACGACGGTGAAGATCGACGCCGACATGAAGGGTGTCAGCAACGGCAACGGACGCTACGGCGTACACAGCTACACGCACACCTTCAAGATCGGTGACGACGTGCGCGCGGATGTCTCGGTGACCGGCCACACCATGAAGGTGACCCGGAACGGCGCGCCGGTGCGCACCCTGTCGATCAACGCGGGCAGCGCCGAGTATCCGACGTGGGACGGCACGATGGCCGTCATCGACAAGCAGGAGAAGGTCCACATGACTTCCTGCAGCGTCGGTATCAGCTGTGACAAGGGCAGTCCCAACTACTACGACCTGACACTTCCCTGGGACATCCACCTCACCCAGTCCGGCACCTACGTCCACTACTCGACCGGCGACCCGAACCCGGGCAGCGGCAGCGCACGCGGCTCTCACGGCTGTGTCCACCTGTCCCTGGCGGACGCCAAGTGGTTCTACGGTCAGGTCAAGCAGGGCGACCCCATCACCATCACCGGCTCACCCCGCGGCAAGGCCCCGGCCGACAACGGCTACGCCGACTTCAACCTGGGCTGGGACCAGTGGCTCACGGGCAGCGCCTCCGGAGAGGGTACGACCGCCGCCCTGTGACGCGTCGCGGTGGCGGCGTTGGTCAGCACGTGCCGACTGACGGGCGGGCTCCGACTCCGGTCTTCGCCGATGCGGGGCGGGTGGTTGCGTGCCAGCGGCGGCACCTGATGGGGTCCGGCGTTCCCGCAGGGTTGTGGTCGGGGGTACACGCGTAGCCCGGATGTCACACTGCCCGCCCCCGTCAGGTCGTGGCCAAGCGCCGGCCTTCCATCCAGTCCTGCCGCGCCTGTTCGATCTCCTCCAGGGACTCCCCGATCCGGACTCCCCGATCCAGTTCCAGGACACGACGAGTTCCTCCTCGAACGGCTCGCCGCCCAGGAGCATCAGGCCCGCGTCCGACTCGGCGCGCAGCGGGAGTCCGGTGCGGCCGCAGCCGACGTAGAGCATGGTGTTGCCGCATCCCCTGGGCCCGGTCTACCGGCACCCATTCGATTGATGCGCTTCAATCGGGGGCGATGGGAGCTCGCCCGCTCCCCCACGGACCGCCAAGACCCGGCGCGGCGATTGCCCACATCAGCGGACAGCCGTTCCGGTGCCCGCAAGGTTTCCTGTGCCTCCCGGGTCGGCAGGTGCTCGACCCGGTGCCAGGGAGGTTCACTGGCAGGACGTGTCGTGTGACCAGCTGTTATTGGACGGCTCTCGCGTCGCCGAGGGAGTGCGCCTGGAGGCACATATTGGAGCGCTTCAACGCGTGTCGTGTATTCTGCGGCTTGTCCGCGACAGCCTGGTCCCTGCGAGTGCCTGACGGTCGCGGGCCGAACGAGACCGGAGGTCGGAGGAGCACCGTGGCAACCGCCCGTCCGCGAGCAGTACAGGGGCATGCCAGTCCGAGCGTGCAGGACGTCGCCGACGCCGCGGGCGTCTCGGTGGGCACCGTCTCCAACGTCCTCAACCATCCGTCGAAGGTGAGCCCCGCGACGGCCGAGCGGGTCCGTGAAGCCATCAGCCGTCTGGGTTTCGTACGCAACGACGCGGCCCGGTCCCTGGTGTCGGGATCGACCAACAGCGTCGGCATGGTGCTCGCCGACATCGAGAACTCCCTGTTCATCGACATGGCGCACGGCGCCCAGGACGCCGCCCGCGCGGTCGGCCAGAACCTGCTGCTCGCGAACACGGCGTGCGACATGACGCTTCAGGACGACTACCTGGACCTGTTCGACGAGTCCCGGGTGACCGGAGTGCTGCTGGCTCCGATGGAGGACTCCTCCGCCGGTATCGCGCGCATCCGTTCGCACGGGCGCCAGGTCGTGCTCCTCAACTACTCCCCCAAGCCGGGCACATGCTGTTCGGTGCTGGTCAACAACGAACACGTCGGATATCTGGCAGCCCGCCATCTCATCGACACGGGGCGCACACGACTGGCCTATGTGGCCGCCCACGACGACTACCAGCCGGTGCGCGACCGACGCAGGGGTGTCCGCGCGGCAGTCGAGGAGGCGGGCCCCGGCGTCACCCTGGAGGAGATCGACAGTGGCGGCCTGACCACGCCCCATGGCCATGTGGTCGGGCAGGATCTCGCACGGAGAGCACCCGGCGATCTGCCGGACGGCCTCGTGGTCGTCACCGATGAACTGGCCCATGCCATCATCCACGAACTGCACACCGTGGCAGCGATCCGGGTGCCCGACCGGATCGCCGTCGTGGGGTGCGAGAACAACCGCGCGGCGGGCGCCGCGGCGGTTCCACTGACCGCGGTGGACATGCCGGGCCGGATGATGGGACGGGAAGCGATCCGACTCCTGATGGACGAGGTGGCCTCGGGCAAGCAGCACCGTCATGCCACCGTCGTGCTGGAGCCCGAGCTGATCGTCCGCGCCAGCGCGCCCCGCTGAGAGTCCGGCGTCGGCACGCCGAGTACGAGTGATCGTGCGCGGGACGCGCAGAGTTGATCGTCCGGCTCCACTCGCCCTTCGAACTGTCCACGCCGTGCCCCGCTGGACACGCTGACCAGCTGTTCATCGCTTCACGCTGAGGGTAGCCCCTCCGGACAACCGCCCCCCGCAGCTCTCGGTGCGGTTCGGAAACATCCGCGACAGCTTATTGACACACGCCGAAACGGGTCATAGGTTCCCGACGTCCCCCGGATTGAAGCGTTTCAACAACAAGCCGCGCGCCAAGGAGCACCTGTGCGCAAGACCCTCAGAACCGCCGTGTCGCCCTCCTGGCAGAAGCTCACCGCCTCGGGCGAAGCCGGGCAGGTCCTCGACCTGGAAATGGCGCTCAAGGACCTCGGCGTCTGGAACGACATCCAGCGGGCCGCCGTCAAGACCGTCGAGAAGCGGCTGGGACTCTTCCTGGACCTATCCGCCCACCGGCTGCCCACCCTGCCGAGCAGGGGCCGTTCGAAGACGGCGGCGCCGACGCCGCTGCCGCACTCGAGGCGGCCCTGCCGAGCGGAACAGCGGACTGATCTCCGCAACGCACAGCACCTCGCCACGTCGTGAGCCGAGAACACGCACCCCTCCACAACGGATCAGCAGGAGATGCCATGCTCCGTGAACGCCCACTACTGCTCGTACTCCTGAGAGGCCTTGTCATGTGTGCCGTGGTCGCAGGCGCGGTGATCCTGCCGGCGCCCGTGTCCCCCGCGGCGTCGGCTTCGGACGCGCCGTTCGCCGTGAAGGCTCTGACTGCCAACGGCCGGGTGAACCCGCTGGGCATCGGCGGTGACGACCCGGTCCTCGGCTGGCAGTTGACGTCAGCCCGGCGGGCGACATCGCAGACGGCCTACGAGATCCAGGTCGGACGCAAGCCGGGCTCGACCGACGTGTGGTCGTCCGGCAAGGTGGCGTCCGGCCGCCAGGTCGGCGTGCGGTACGGCGGGCCTGCCTTGGAGGCGGGCATCCGTTACCACTGGCGCGTTCGGGCCTGGGACGACAAGGGAGTCGCGAGTCCGTGGAGCGCGACCGCGTACTTCGAGACCGGCCTGCTGGACTCCGAAGACTGGGACGGCGCCCAGTGGATCACGCGCCCCGCGGCTCCGAGCGAGCTGGACAAGTGGACGGACTACACCGCTACGGTCGAGTTCAAGCTCGACAGCGCCGCTTTCGGCATGTTCCTGCGCGCCCCGGATGTGGGCAACGGGTACATGTGGCAGTTCAACGTCACGGGCCCGACACCGATGCTGAGGCTGCACAAGCAGGTCAACGGCAACTACACCGTGGTGCAGGACGTGGATCTCGCGCCCTACGGCTTCACCAACGCGAGTCTCCTCGCCGGCCGACACACCGTCCGCTACGAGGTCTCGGGCACCACCATCAAGACGACACTCGACGGCAAGCTGGTCAACACCTTCACGGACTCCACGTTCACGAAGGGGTACCTAGGCTTCCGCACCCACGCATGCTGCGGTGAACGCGGAACGGTCTACGACGCCGTCGTGACCGGCACCGACGGCGGCACGCTGCTGGACACCGACTTCGCCTCCGGCCGCAACCCGTTCACCGGCGGTGAGATCGTCGACTCCGCCCTCGTCGTGTCCGGCACCACGGACGCCCTCTACGCACCCGCGTCCCGGCCGCTGCCACTGTTGCGCAAGGACTTCACGACCAAGGCCGGCAAGAAGATCGCCTCCGCGCGCGTCTACGCCTCCGCACTCGGCCTCTACCAGCTGGAGCTCAACGGCAAGCCGGTCGGCGACCAGGTGCTCGCCCCGGGCTGGACGAACTACGACAAGCGCATCCAGTCCCAGACCTACGACGTCACGAAACTGCTCGACAGCGGAGGCAACGTCATCGGCGCGTCCCTTGCGGACGGTTGGTGGGCCGGCAAGGTCGGGCTCGGCTGGACCCACCAGTACGGTGACACTCCCGCTCTCGTGGCGAAGATGCGCGTCACCTACACCGACGGCTCCATCCAGTGGATCGCCACGGACGGTTCATGGAAGGCGTCGGACGGGCCCTTCGCGAAGGCCGACCTGCAGGACGGCGAGACGTACAACGCTCGTCTGGAGCCGTCGGGCTGGAGCCGACCAGGCTTCGACGACGCGCAGTGGGAGCCCGCCGCGAGCGTGGACTCACAGACCGCACTCCTGGTCCCGCAGAGCGACGAGCCGGTGCGCCGGACTCAGGTGCTCCAGGCCCGGAAGATGACCGAACCCACCCCCGGGACCTACGTCTACGACCTCGGTCAGAACATGGTCGGCGTGTCACGGCTGAAGCTGACCGGCTCCGCCGGCCAGACCGTCAAGATCCGCTACGCGGAAGTGCTCAACAAGAACGGCACCCTCTACACCGACAACTTCCGCAGTGCCAAGGTCACCGACCGCTACACCTTCGCCGGGACCGGAACGGTCACCTACGAACCCACCTTCACCCAGCACGGTTTCCGCTACATCGAGATCACCGGGGTGAACGAGCCTCCCGCTCTCTTGGACGTCAACGGCGTCGTATGGGGGTCCGACCTCCCCACCACCGGCACGCTGAAGACCTCGGACAGCATGCTCAACCAACTGGTGAGCAACATCTCCTGGAGCCAGCGCGGCAACTTCCTCTCCATCCCCACCGACACCCCGGCCCGCGACGAACGTCTGGGGTGGACGGGAGACATCAGCCTGTTCGCGCCGACGGCCAACTACCTGGTCGACACCCGTGCGTTCCTGTCCCACTGGATGGCGGACGTACGCAACTCCCAGTACGCCAACGGCGACCTGCCGGCGGTCGTACCCACCCCTCAGGGCCAGTTCGGCGACAGCGGTGTCGGGTGGTCCGACGTGATGATCACGGTGCCGTACCACGTATGGCGCTCCTACGACGACACCCGCATCCTGCGCGAGAACTACCCCGCCATGCAGAAGTTCTTCCAGTTCGTGCGCACCAGCGCCGGACCGGACCTGCTCGAGCCCGGCCGCACCACCTTCTTCACCAACGACTGGCTGAACCTGGACGACCCGACCGAGCAGGGCATCCTGGGCACGGCCTACTACGCCGAGAACGCCCGCATGATGGCGGAGACGGCCAAGGCCCTGGGCGATGACGCGGCGGCGTCCGACTACGGCAAGCTCTCCGCCGACATCCGCGACGCCTTCACCAAGGCCTATGTCGCGGCCGACGGCACCGTCAAGGGCAACTCCCAGACCGGGTACGCGATGGCCCTCGCCATGAACCTGGTCTCGGATCCGGCACTGGTCGACAAGGTCGGTGAGAAGTTCGTGGCCAAACTGGCCCTCACCGACTACCACCTGCGGACCGGCTTCATCGGCACGCCGCTGCTGCTGCCCGCGCTGAGCAGGATCGGCCGGGACGACCTGGCCTACAAGATGCTGCTGCACAAGGACTACCCGTCCTGGGGCTACGAAGTCGCCAACGGTGCCACCACCATGTGGGAGCGCTGGAACTCCATCATGCCCAACGGCGACTTCGGCCCGGTCGACATGAACTCCTTCAACCACTATGCCTACGGCGCCGTGGGTGACTGGATGTTCCAGAACATCGGCGGCATCTCCGCGCTCGAGCCCGGCTACAAGCGCTCCCGGATCGCGCCGGTTCCCGGCGGGAACCTGACGCAAGGCACCGGAAGCCTCACCACCGTCTACGGCCGCCTGTCGTCGAAGTGGAGCACACACAAGGGCGCGTTCGACCTGAAGGTGACGGTCCCGGTCAACACGGTCGCGGAAGTCCATGTCCCGGCGACGACCCACTGGGCGGTCACCGAGGGCGGCCGACCGGCCGACGCCGCCAAGGGAGTCCGCTTCCTGCGCATGGAGAAGGGGGCCGCCGTGTTCGAGGTCGGCTCGGGGTCCTACGACTTCGGCGTCCACACCGTCCGCGGGGAGGCCGAATAGGCCCGGAGAGCCGCATGACGTTCTGGCGGGCCCGGACATTCCGGGCCCGCCAACGACCCGCGAGCAGGCTCGGCAGGGCCCAGACCTTCGGCTTCCACTATGCAGGTCATGGCGCGCTTCAAGGATCTTCAGCATCTCGTGCGTGCAGCCGCGGGCCTGTTCAGTGGCACCCCCCTGGCCTGCTCGACCTCCTGCGCAATCAGAACGGTGGCCGGGTCACCCGCAGCTGGAATGCCTTCTCCACGAGCCCGCCGACATCGTGGAGCGCCGACCACGTTCGGGTGACGGCGAAGGCTGAGTCCCCAACGGGCTGGACCAAGGTCACAAGGCGATCAGACCTGCCGTCGTCTCTCTGAAGCCGCAGGCATCGAAGTAGAACGATCGCAAGTGCTCTTCGAAGTCGACGTGCAGCCACTCGCACCCCGCAGCACGACATCCCTCAGCAGCTGCCTTGATCAGCGCGGCTCCCACCCCGTTCGAACGATTGCGCTGAGCGACGACCGTGTCCAGGGCGAACGCATGGACGCCGCCGTCCCAGGCCACGTTGACGAAGCCAATCAAACGGTGATCCTCCCAGGCGCAGACCCAGCCGAGGCTGTGCCGTTGAAGCCTTGCACGCCAATCCGTCCGCCCGACTGGGTGATCGAATCCTTCGGCATGCAGCTTGTTGAGAGCTGAGTTGTCGACGTCGCCCCGCCACTCATATGTGATCGTCATGATCCGAACCTAGTGACCGCCGGAGCCGGACTACAGGGCGGGCGACTCACTCACCCTCGGTTGCCGTCAAAACCAGGCTCTGGCGTGGCGCTCGCTCGGGATGAACCCCACCCAGCCGGAGGGCACATCATGGACGTACACACTCATCGACGAGTCCGACAGGTGCCCCAGCAGGTCGGACACGACGGAACGGTCGGTGCCACCGCGGATCCAGTGCGTCGCCGCGCCGTGGCGGACCATGTGCGGGCGGGCGATCAGGTCAGCCGCGCGCGCGAGGCGGTCGAAGAGGTCCTTGGCATTGGAATAGGTCATCGCCCGGCCCAGCGGGGCCCGGAAGAGGTTCACCAAAACCTGCTCGGTGAACTCGGCCTCCGGCACCGCTGCCCGCTCGTAAAGGTAGTCGGCGTAACAGGCGACCAGCTCGGTGGTCACCGGGATGACCCGCGGCCGCCGCGACTTCGCCCAGGCCCCGTTGCTGTTCAGCCGGCGCCGCACGTGCACGTGCGGGCCCTTCACCTGGCAGCCGAACGCCTGGGAGTCGGCGAGCAGGTGCATGTCCTCCCGGCGCAGCCTCAGCGCCTCGCCGATCCGCATCCCCGTGCCCCACAGCAGCAGCACCAGAAAGCGGTCCCGCGCGTGCCGGGCCACCTCCACCAGGCGCGCGATCTGCTCGATGGTCAGCCACTCGATCCCCGCGTCCAGCGACGCCAGCTTGATCAGCCGGGACCGAACCGTACGGCGCTGGTCGTCCTCGCCCGGGTCGTAGCCCGGCGGCAGGTAGCGCAGATACTTGGGCTCCGTCAGCTGCCCCAGCAACTCCTTGGCCACCCAGCCCATCCGGACGCCGAAGGCCAAGAACTCACAGACCGTGCCAACGATCGCATTCGCGGTGTTCTCCCCACGGAACCGTGCCGGCCCGCCACCTCGCCGACTCCGCGACGGCAGCGGCTCCTCGACAAGCCAGTGCAGGAACCGCGACAACTGCCAGACGGTCACCGAAGCCCAGCCGGCGAGGGGGTCCGCTGCGCGCTGGAGGCGGCGAGCCGGGGCAGCTGCATGCCGCATTACGTCAAGTGGCGCTACCAGTACAAGAGTGGGCAGACACAGCTGGAGCTCGCCGACTGGCTCGCGACCATGGCCCACCCCCTTCCTCGCGGCCGCCCGTGCCTGGTGGGGGCCTGCGACGGCACGGCGCACGGCCGCCGGACTGCGCTGTGCACCTACCACCGCGAGCGCTGGCGCCGGCACCGCAAGGAACTCGGTATGAAGGACGCGACCGGCGAGGACCTGGCCGGCTGGGCAGCGGTGCAGAGTCCGTGTCTGAGCGGCTTCCAGTTCACGCTGCTGCCGCTGAACCCGCTGCTGCGCCGTGAGGTCCTCCACGCCCTGGTGCAGCGCGATGCCCAGCGGCCGACGCTGAGCCCGGTCGCGGTGCGGCTCCTGGTCCGCGGCCTGGAGGGCGTCGACAGTATCGCCGCCCTGCCGCCCAAGCAGCTCGCCGACCTCGGGTACATCGACCGCAACTGCGAGGCCCACTGGAACGACGTGCTGCGCCTGGTGCGCGCGGCCTTCGACAAGTTCCGCGGGATCGACCCGCTCGACAAACCCGTGTGGGAGCTCGCCGACCTGGGTCTGCGCTCGCGCACCCGCTCCGGGGTGCGTACGGTCCCGCGGCAGTTGGACACTTCGGTGATCCGGCAGGACTGGCTGCGCCGCCTGCTGGCGGACTGGGTGAAGGAGACCACCCCCGAGAACACCGACTTCCGGCGGTTCTTCAGGGCCTGCGCAGCCGCATCGCGTGCCCTGGAGCTGCGACCGAGCGGCGGCCACGACCCTTCCGCGCTGAAGATCACCGACATGGACGCCGTCGTCGAGGAGATCCGTACCCGCCAGCGGGAGGACGGCACCGGACCGCTGTCCGCGGGCGCCCGCAACGAGCTCCTCACATGCTTTTGCCAGCTCCTCGACTTCGGGCGCCGCCTGCAGGTCGTCGACGACCTCGCCACCGGGTTCGCCCGCCAGCGCCACCACCAGATCCCTTACGAGGACGCCAGCGAGGACATGGCCGGCAAGGCCATCCCCGAACTCCTCATCGCCCAGCTGGATGCGGCCACCGACCTCATCGGCGTCGACTTCCCCTACGGGGACTTCCCGCCGGAGGTGGTGCAGGCGATGCTGCGCACCGTCTACGTCCTGCTCCGTGACACCGGCCGGCGCCCCTGGGAGGTGCGCTGGCTGCCCAGCGGCACGCGGACGCCGGCACTGACCTGCACACCCTGCGCGATCTCATGGACCACCGGTCGGCAGACACCACTCTTGGTTACTTCACGGTCTCCCTGAAGCGGCGCCGCGAGGCAGTGGAGACGATGCGCCTTCACGTCGTCGATCGGTCCGGGCACCCTATGCCGACCTCATCGGCGACCGTGTACGACGCGCGGTCGGTGGGGACGCCGTTCGGCAACTGCACCGAGCCGTCCAACGTCAAGGCGGGCGGCGGGAAGTGCCCGATCCGTTTCCAGTGCTCGGGGTGCGGCTTCTACCGCCCGGCTCCCTCGTTCCTCCCGGCGGTCGAGGACCACATCCGCGGTCTGAAGGCCGACCGGGAGAGCGCCGTGGCCATGGATGCGGCCGCGTTCGTCATCCGCAACCTCACCGACCAGATCGACTCCTTCCAGGCGGTGGTCACCGGCATCCGTACCGCGCTTGCCGAGATGCCCGAAGCCGAACGCCACCACATCGAGGAGGCGGCCGCCCTGCTGCGCAAGGTCCGCGCCGCGGAGCCGCCGAACCTTCTGCCGATCGTCGGCCTTCCCACCAGGAGCAACTGCAATGGCTGAACCCCGCACCCCCGCGCAGGTCCTGCACGAGGCCCGGCAGAAGGACTCCCGGGTCAAACGCGCCCGGGTCCTGGGCGTGGTCGACCAGATGCTTGCCGAGAAGGAGCCGGTCTCCTTCACCGCGGTGGCCCGCACAGCGAAGGTCTCGCACTGGCTGGTTTACGCGGAGGGTGTGCGCGAGGTCATCGAGCAGGCCCGGCGCCGCCAGGCCCGTCAGCCGCGCGAGGACGGCGGCCGGAAGGCTCCGGCCGGCTGGCAGGTGGAAGTGCAGATCACCCGGGAGGACAACCGGCGGCTGCGGGAGGAAGTCGACCGTCTCAAGGCAGCCGTGCGCCGCTCCCTGGGGCAGCAGATCGATCAGGTTGGCGCCGCCGACCTCGGCGCCCGCGTCGACGAGCTGACCGCCGCCAATCAGCGTCTGGAGGGCGAACTCGCCCAGGAGAAGGCCCGTGCCGAGGAATTGCAGGGCCGGCTCACCGAGGCGGAGGACGATTCGCCGGGGCTAGGACCAGCCTGCGCCGCATGATCCGGTCGGGGAACCAGGAGCCCGCTGTGTGATCCACGCCCGCCCCTCGACGGCCGCCCGCACCGGGCGGGCGTCGAGGGGCGCGGGTCACTGGGTCGTGCTCGGGATGCCCAGGACCTCGTACAGGTGCTGGCCGTGAGCCCACCTCTTCAGCTCGGGACGGCCCATGAGGATGAGGTCGTGGTGCGCGGCGAAGTGGATCGCAGGCTGGGTGAAGCCGTTGAGGCCGATCATGATCGGGACGTCGGCTCCATGGTGGAGGCGCGCAGTCCCGTTGAACTTCTGCACGTGCCCTGAGCCGACCGGGCTCGAATACTGCTTGCACTGCAAGATCAGGAGCCGGTCGTCACGGTCCCGGGCGGTGACGTCCACACCAAGGTCTCCGGCGCCTCCCACCCGCCGTGTGCTGCGGAACCCGTCCCGGGCAAGGAGATCGGCGCACGCCTGGTCGAACCCCGTCGCACTCATCGCTGCGAGTTGCTTCATCTTGAAGGTCAGCACATCTGGATCCACTGCTTCGCCCGGCGTAACGGTGGAGTCCTCGTCGTTGCCGACGTAGGCGTAGGCGTAGGTGCCGGCGCCGAACAGGAAGGACAGCAGCTTCGCCAGGAGGATGAGCGTAGTCAGTGTGCCGATGGCGATGAGGCCGCCCCACCAGGGGTGACCGGAGATCAGCCCCCACAGGTCCACGGTGATCCACCGGCTTACGTCTTCCGTGAGCCACTCCCACACCATCTTGCCGATCGCTAGTGTGCTGCGCCAGAAATCCGTCGGTAGATCTGTCTCGTATCGGCGGTCGGATTTCCGCCGCCGAACCGGGGTGTTGACCGTCCGCGGCTCGGTCAGAACTACCTAGGAACTTGCGGCGCAGGACACTAGTGCCGCATCAGCCAACGTTTCGCCCCGTAGTGCCTCAGATCGCGGATGGCGCAGGTCCCAGCGAACGCGACGTCTGAAATCCGCCAGCAAGCTCGCTGTCCGCCGGCCGAGAATCCGCTCATGATCGTTGAAGCGCGGGGAATCCGCATCCTGCATCGCGGGCATGAACCGCAGGTCCATCCCACCGCCTACGTCGCCCCGACGGCCACGCTCGTTGGTGATGTCCGCGTGGGGCCGAGGGCGCGCGTGATGTACGGTGCGGTGCTCGATGCCGAGGGATCTCGGATCGAGGTCGGGGAAGCGTCGTTGATCTGCGAGAACGCGGTGTTGCGCGGGTCTGCGGTCGCCGGCGACCAGCCGGTACTTGTCGCCGACCACGTCTTCGTGGGGCCGCATGCCACGCTGCTGGGCTGCGAGGTCGGCAGGTGCGTCTACGTGGCGACCGCGGCGACCGTCCTGCAGGGCGCACGGTTGGGGGCCGGCTCTGTTGTCGCTGTCGGTGCGCTCGTCCATGCGCGCGCCGTTCTGCCGGACGAGTTCTTCGTGCCGCCGCACACCGTGGCGCTTGACGCGCCGCTGCGGCTGCTGGCCCCAGGCGATCCAGGTCTGGCAGAGGCCGTCGGGCGGGTGGGTTTCGCGCAGGTGGCGTTCGGCATCGGTGCGGAGTGGACCGACCGGATCAGCCGGTACGAGCGCATCGCGGAGGTGCGCGTCGCCGAGTTCGGCACGCACGCGGACGATGAGGTTCTGAATCTCGGCTAGTGTGCTGCGCCAGAAATCCGTCGGTAGATCTGTCTCGCATCGGCGGTCGGATTTCCGCCGCCGAACCGGGGTGTTGACCGTCCGCGGCTCGGTCAGAACTACCTAGGAACTTGCGGCGCAGGACACTAGCGCAAGGACGGTGTACAACAGGAACTTCAGCAGCGGGTCGAGTGACCCGTCTTCGTCGAACACCACACCTCCGGAACGTCGATGACGGGGGTGCCCGTCAGGCGGCACGCTTGAAGCGGGCACGGCGGGCGCGTGCGGACAGCCCGAGGAGCTCGTGCAGCGCGGTGCCGTCCTGCGCCCAGCGCCGAAGTCGGTCCCGGTCGACCCAGTGGACGCTGTGCCTCTCGCCCCATGCCATCGCGTCCCGGGTGAAGGCACCGTTGGTGACGACGACGGCGTGATCGGCCCGGTGCGCCGGGCCTGCTGTCCCCTTCACCGCGTACATGACCGAGGACCCCACCTTCCCGCCGACGCGGGTGTGCTTGGCCTGCACGACGATCCGCCCGCGTTGCGTGTGGTCGCTGATGACGTCGGAGGCCTGATCCCCACTGCCGCCCACGCGACGCGCCGACCAGCCGTCGCGGACCAGCAGGTCCCGCAACGCGTACTCGAACTGCCGGTCGTCCATGGCGTCGAACTCGGCCAGGGTGATCCGCAGCGCGGCCAGCCGCACGGCGTCACGCCGTCGACCGCGCACGGTACGCGCGATCCGCCAGGCCCCGACGGCCCCCGCCAGCAGGACGAGGATCAGGAGGAACGGCCACCCGTCCTTGAGCGCTCCGACGGCCGCAGCGGCCATGCGGACTGCCAGCACCAGGGCGGCCAGTGCCACCACAGCTGCAGACAGGAACTCGGCCGCGCCGCGTGGACGTCGAAGACGTACCCGCTTGCGTCCCATCAGCGGGCGGACGGAGAGGAGACGACCGGCTGCGGCTGCGCGGGCGGCGTCGTGGTGACCGCCTCACCGAACCCGAACACCTGCCCCCATAACCAGATGCCGGCCGCAAGGCCGGCGATCATCCAGCCGCTCATCCGCTTCGCCCCGCCCGGCTTCGGATTGCGGCGGATGTGTCCGCGTACGAAGTGGAACCCGTCCGGCGCCTTCGACATGACGTCCCCTCCCGTCGGCAAGCCGCGGTCGCAGCCCGTCCCTCTCATTGGGAACTTTCCATCCTGAAGCCGCAGGTGGGAGGCCCTGGTTTGGGGTCGACCTGGCGTGAGTGGACCGCTAGACGGCCGTGATCACCAGGGTTGATCATCCGTCACCTGGCCACAACCACAAGGACCCCCGGTGGGTTGGGCAGTCTGTGAGAACAAGCCAGAGCCCCGCCGAGGGCACCGAAATAGCTGTCTACCAAGCCCGACTCCCGCTGTCCAGCAAGACGATCGGCATGGTCGCCGACCTGATCCGAGGGCACTGCAAGGCGATCGCTTCGCGCTGGCACAAGCTCCCGCCCGGCAAGCAGGCGGTCATCGTGCTCGCCGTGATGCGCCACGACCAGCGCCTTTCCGACATGGCCGGCGGCAACAACATCTCCGCCTCTCCGGTGCGCCGCTGGTTGCTGGAAGTGATCGACCTGCTCGCAGCCCGCGCTCCGCGCCTGGACCGGGCCCTGAAGAAGATAGCCCGATCGGGTGGCGAGGTCGTCCTGATCGACGGCACCCTGGTGCGCACCCGCAGACGCACTGGGGCGGCCAACCGCCGTAACTACAGCGGGAAACACCAGGTCCACGGACTGCTCTTCCTCGCTCTTACCGACACCAACGGCAATCTGCTCTGGATCTCCGCTGCCCGACCGGGGCGCGCCAGCGAGATCACCACCGCCCGCCACGACAAGATCACCACCCGGCTGCGGGAAGCAGGACTCGGCGCCATCGGCGACCTGGGCTTCGTCGGCCTGGACGACGACCCGGACGACCCTGTGATCATCACCGGGCGCCGAGCCACCCGCAACCATTCCTTGACCGAAGCCCAGAAGCAGGCGACCAAGCTAATCAGCCGCGAACGCGCCGCCAACGAACATGGCTTCGCCGACCTCAAGAACTGGAGGATCCTCGCCAAGGTCCGCATGAACGCCAAACACGGCACCACCCTGCTGCGGGCCATGCTCGTCCTAACCACCAGCGAGGTCGCCCGGTGACGAATGATCAAGCCGAGTGATCACGGCCGCCTGCCACCCTGCGCACACCTGACCGACCCCGGCCAGGGCTGGGCGCATCGGGTGAAGCGGTCAGGTGTGTGCCGGGCGCCACATGGTCGTCACAACGTGGCCGGAGGCCAGGGTGATCGTGTCGCGGGCGGTGAAGCCGACGCTGGCATACCGCTTGTTGTTCGCCGGGTTGCACGACTCCAGGTAGGCGGGGGCACCGAGGGCGTCGATGCGTGCCAGGTTCTCCGTCAGCAGCCCCATCCCGAGGCCGCGTCCGCGGTGGTCGCTGTGCGTGGCGAGCAGGCTCAGGTAGAAGTGCGGCTCGCTCGGGCGTGCCTCCTCCAGCTTGCCGAAGATCCTGAGGATGCCGTCGGCGACCGTTCGGTCGGTGACGCCGACCAGGAACTCCTCGAAACCGCTCTCCTCCTCGGACGTCAACTCGCTTCCGCCCGGCGGGATCCACAGAGCCGCGGACTCGACGTTCCCCGTCACCAGCATCCAGGGATACCGCAGCGACGACGTGACGGCCAGCCGCCACAACGCCGACGCCTGCTCCGCACGACGGTCGACGTCCGGGAACGCCGGCCCCCACATCGGGTCGTCGAAGAACCCGGTGGTCATGGCAGCGACGATCGCGTCAACGTCCGCAGGCGTCGCTGCCAGCGCGGGCACAGGCGTGTAGGGACTGATCATCTCGCCAGAGTAGACCGCTCGACCGTCGCTACTCAAGTGATTTCGTTGCCAAACCGTTGATCCACTACCGTTTTCGTCATTGAAGTCGCCTAGTAGTGTCGATTCTGGCAGTCTCTCGGCATGCATTCGGTGTGCCGTCTCCAGGCGGCCGTCCGGCCGCCGCTAGGGCGAAGGCTCCTGTGCACATAGAGACCGCCTGGTGCCAGGGCAGATGGACGCCAGGGACGCCGAGACCCCCTCCGGCAGTCGCCCCTGTGTCCGAGGACAGGCGAGAGGTGGCAGGAGCGGGGACGACCACCGTGTCGGGCGTCGCCAGCAGCTCGGAGCGAAGGCCCACCGCACCCGGAAATCAGCGCTGGTCCGCACCGGTCCGCCCTCGACGCAGACTGCTCAACCTGCCGGGGATCTTTGCGGTTGCGGGCAGGTGACGGATGATCAAGCCGGGTGATCATGGCCATCTGCCAGCCGACTCACACCCGATCGCCCTTAAGTCAACCTCCCTCACCTGCGGATTGAGGATGGAAATTTCTCATTGATGTAGCAGCGGCCACTGACAGAAACTGATGGATCATCACGACGCCGATCTGAGCCAGACCTTCATCAAGCCAGGCCCCATCTCCCCGCCTGGCTGCCCAGCCGAACTCGAAACCCGGGCTGCTGACCTCGGGGAACGGGCCCCGAGGCTCCTGTACGGCCGCCGATGCCCTGCGCACCGCTGAGATGCGAGGTTCACCCAGCGGGTGTCTCTCATCTGCGAAGAACGGCTGCGGCTGCCTCCGGGCGCACCGCGATGATGAATGGCGAAAAGCAGCAGGAGCGCACTCGTCGCTCTTGTGCGCCGGTGCCGCCCCCTGGGCCGGGGTTCTTCGCGCCCCTTGCGACGTGCGCCGTCGAGCTCCCTGCCGAGACTCCGGGCTTCGCTTTCACTTACTGCGAGCCGCGGCCGACCGGGATGGCGATGCTGATGCTGTCGTCCTTCGCGGCGGAGTGGCCGACTTGGACGGCCAAGCAGGGCGAGGCGATGGGGCTGCTGTGCGGCCAATGCCGCTTCGACCTACGGACACGAGGCGTAGAGCGGCGGCTCACCTACAACCTGCCCACCCAGCCCGATCGTCGGCGCCTGGTGTGCGGGGACTGCTGCGGCAACGGCCCGGACGAGCTCAAGCGCCTCGCAGACGGGAGGACGCAGTGACCGTGCCCGAGACGAGCGAGAGTGATGGGCGTCCGGCAGACCCGGTGCTGGTCGCGGAGATCGTCGGGCTGTTGGGTGACGCCGAGAACTACGTCGCCCTGTCCACCGGCGAGCGGCTGCGCTACCTCGAGCGCCGCGCGCAGATGCTGCACCGGCTGGTCGATGTGCTGGGCGACGAACGATCCCGCTATCTCGCCGTGGATGCGGAGGACCGGGCAGAGCGGGCACGGCAGGTGGCCGAAGCGACGGCCGAGAGTTTCGGGGACGCGAACCCTGCCCCCACGAGACAGGGCAGGCGCGTACAGCGTCGCTGAGGCGGCCGGCGCGGCAGCACAAGGGGCACCGATGCAACTCGGCGAGCTGCTACAAGCAGGGCTCGGAACGCGGGGCGGCGCCGACCCATACGGCGGCAGCGATGCGCCGACGACCAGCTCATCGCGGCGGTGACACTCCCGCCCTGATCAGGGGTTGCCGGCCAGGTCGTGGCCGGTGACGGCGCGGGCGTAGGCGTGCAGGGCGGTGATCACTTCGGTGCGGGTGCGGCGGCCGGCGAGGACCTCCATCTGGTAGCCGTCCTCCATGGCGACGAAGCTGGCGGCGAGCAGGCGGGGCGGATCCTGCAGGGTGAAGTGCCCCTGGGCCTGGCCCAGGACCAGAACGCCTGAGTACACGGCGATCTGGCGTTCCGTCAGTGCGCTGTCGAGTGCCGCGGCTCTGGCGTCGCGCAGGCAGCGGGGCCAGTACTCGAAGAGCAGCCGGGTCAGGGCGTCGTCGGGGCCAGTGGCGACGCCCTTGTCGATGCAGGCTCTCAGCTGGTCGCGGGCGTCGGTGAAGTGGTTCGCCGCCTGCTCGCGCTCCTGGCTGTAGCGCTCGATGGCCTGCTGGTAGGCCGCGTGGACCAGGGCGTCCAGGTCGCCGTGGTAGAGCACCGCGGCGGGCGTGACGCCTGCCTCGTCCGCGATGTCGCGCAGGCGCAGACCCTCCAGGCCGCGCACGAGCAGTGCGCGCTCCACCGCCTTGCCCAGCTCGGCCCGCCGGGCCTCCTTGCTGCTGCCTTTCCTGGCCGCCACGCCGACCCCTCTCACTCCACAGGTTCTGTTGTACGCAGATTTAACAATAGCTCGCCGCCTATTGACGGACCAGTGAGCCAGGTCTTAAATCTGCGTTTAACAAACCTGCGGGCCTACGGAGGCATCATGACCCATCCGACTGACGCCGAGGCCAGAACCGGGCCTGTGCCCGCCCCGGCAGGCAAGGGGCTGCGCGGTGGGTCGGTGGGCCTGCTCGCCGCCGTCACCCTCGGGCTGTCGTCCGTCGCCCCGGCCTACAGCATCGCCGTCACCCTCGGCTTCGTGACGCTGGTCGTCGGGCACCTCGCTCCCGCCGCTCTGCTGCTGGGCTTCGTCCCGATCCTGCTCACGGCCTTCGCCTTCCGGGAGCTCAACCGTGAGATGCCCGACTGCGGAACCACCTTCGTGTGGACCACCCGCGCGTTCGGGCCACTGACCGGCTGGCTCACCGGAGGCTGGGTGGTACAGATCGCCACGCTGATCGCGATGACGGCCCTCTCCCAGGTCGGCGCCACCTACCTGCTCCAGCTGCTCGGCCTGCAGTCCCTGGCCGGCAGCCCCGCCGCCGTGACGATCACCGCCATGCTGCTGCTGGCCGCTGCCACGTCGATCGCCTACCGGGGCCTGCATCTCGCGGCCTCCGTCCAGTACGTGCTGCTCGGCCTGCAGCTGGCCGCCCTGCTCGGCTTCGGCGTTGCCGCCTTCGCCCGCCAGGGTGCCGCCACCCCGTCGCTGGCCTGGCTCAACCCCTTCGCGGTCGACGGCTTTGGGCCGTTCGCCGAGGCGGTGATGCTGTGCCTGTTCATCTACTGGGGCTGGGACGCGCTGATCACCGCGAACGAGGAGACCCGCGACGGGGACCGGGTCGCCGGACAGGCCGCCGTCATCTCCACCCTCGTCCTGCTGGGGACCTACCTGTTCACCGCGTTCGCGGCGATCAGCTTCGCCGGGACCGGCACCGACGGCATCGGCCTGGGCAACCCCGACAACGCCGCCGACATCCTGTCCACCCTCGCCCCGCCCGTGATGGGCACGGCCCTCGCCAAAGTGATGCAGTTGGCCGTCTGCGTCTCGGCCGTCTCCGCACTGCTCACCAGCCTCGTGGGCTCCTCACGCAGCACCCTGTCCATGGCCGCCCACGGCGCCCTGCCCAAGGCTTTCGTTGGCCTCCACCCCCGCCACCGCACCCCCGGCTTCGGAACCCTCTTCTTCGGAGCGGCCGCAGCGTGTCTGCTCATCCTGCTCACCCTCGTCTCCGCGAACTTCCTCGGCGACGCCATCCTCTGCATCGGCCTGCTCATCGCCTGCTACTACGGCACCACCGCCCTGGCCTGCGTCTGGTACTTCCGGGGGCGACTGCGGAACTCGCCCCGCGACCTCATGCTGCGAGGCGTCCTGCCGCTGCTGGGCGGCCTGCTGATGCTGGCGGCCTTCGCCCGCAGCGCCCACGACATGTACGACCCGGCCTACGGCGCCACCTCCTTCCACGGCATCGGCGGCGTCTTCCTCCTCGGCGCCGGATCCATCGCCACCGGCGCCCTGGCCCTGACCATCGCCCGCACCCGCTTCCACCGCTTCTTCCGCGACGGCCGCACCACGGTCGCCGAACGCACCGTCACCGAGGACTGACACCACCCATGCGCACGCTCGCCATCGCCGCCATCCAGACCACCCCCGTACCCCACGACCTCGAAGCGAGCTGGCAACGCTTCGCCCACCAGGTCCGCGCCACCCGCGAGATGTTCCCCCACGTCCAGCTCGTCGTCGTCCCCGAACTGCTGCTCGCCGCGGAAGGCGCCCTGCTCCAGCCAGCCGCGGACGACTGGATGGAACAGGCCGCCACCACGATCCCGGGCCCGCTCACCGACCGGATCCGCGCCCTCGCCGTCGAGACCGGCCTGTGGCTGATCCCGGGAAGCGTCTACGAGCGCGCCGAGGACGGCAACGTCTACAACACCGCCCTGGCCATCTCACCCGAGGGGGAGATCGTCGCCCGCTACCGCAAGGTCTTCCCCTGGCAGCCGTACGAGAAGACCACCCCGGGAAGCGGGTTCACCGTCTTCGACATCCCCGGCGCCGGCCGGGTGGGCCTGGCCATCTGCTACGACGGGTCCTTCCCGGAGACCGTCCGCCAGCTGGCCTGGCTGGGAGCGAAGATCATCATCCAGCCCACCCTGACCCCCACCCGCGACCGCGAGATGGAACTCATCTGCGCCCGCGCCAACGCCTGGACCAACCAGGTGTACGTCGTCAACGTCAACGCCTGCGACCCGGTCGGCGTCGGCACCAGCACAGTCGTCGACCCCGAGGGCATCGTCCGCCAGCAAGCCGGACCCGGCGAAGAGATCCTCGTCGACGTACTCGACCTCGACACCGTCACCCGGGTCCGCCGCTACGGCTCCGCCGGAATCAACCGGCCCTGGAGCCAGCTCGCCCGGTACGGCGAGTCGGTGCAGCTCCCGATGTACGGCGGCGGAGGATTCCGCACGCCGCACTGGCTGAAGGATGAGACCGTGTAGCACCCGTGGCCCAACGTGCAGGGCATGGGAGGGAGCTTGGGACGGGGCAGGGCGTGCGTCGAGGGCCGGGCCTGCACCGGCCCGGATCCGTGATCGCGGCCCCGCTCAGCACCTTGTGCCTGGCCTTCAGCGTTGGCATTCGCGATAGAGAGTGAAGAGGCGCTCTATGCGAGGCGGATAAAGGCCGGACTGTTGCGACCTCGATGACGATGTCGGGCACGACCGTCACCCTCCCAACCCAGGTGTCACCCGTCGAGGAGTGACCCCACTGGCACGGCGGCCTCGCACCTCTTCGCGACCCGTGCCCTACATGCCTGTTCAGCTCGCACGGCTCTGACCAGTGCCGGAACTTGACAGCTACAGATAACTCTTCCCCACAACTGCTTCTGGTGCTGCGTCGGCACCGGGCTGGAAGACCACGCGAAATACGGCGAGTTGGTGTACACCGCCGAGGGCGACGACCTGTTCGTCAACCTCTTCATCGCCTCCCGGCTCAGCCTGCCCGAACACAACCTGGTGCTGGAGCAGACCGGGACGGCCCCCTACGCCGACCAGGTCGAACTCGTGCTGCGCCGGGCTCCTGCCACCCCGGTGGCGATCCACATACGCGTCCCCAGCTGGCACGAAGGGACACCACACGTCCATGTCAACGGCGCACCGCCCGAGGAGGAACCCGCCCCGCTCACGACGCGCCACGGGACCGGCGGACAGCCCCTGACCTACGTACGTCTGGAGCGGCAATGGCGCGAGGGCGACACGATCACTCTGCGCCTTCACCCACGCATCAGCGCCGAGCTGCTGCCCGACGGCTCGCCGTGGGTGTCCTTCCGCTACGGGCCCACCGTCCTCGCGGCCGAGGGCGACGGCAACGACCTGGTCGGGCACTTCGCCGACGACTCCCGGATGGGGCATGTCGCCGACGGCCCGCTGCGTCCACTGGAGCACCTGCCCGTCGTACTCGCTCGCAGCACCTGCGACCTGACGGCCGGCGTGCGCCGACTCGCCCCGGACAGGCCGGAGTTCGCCCTGGAGGACGTGGACGCACGACCTGGCGAGTCCGTCACCCTCGTACCGTTCACCGGCATCCACGACTCCCGCTACACCCTCTACTTCCCCCTTGCGGAACCGGACCGCCTCCACGAGCGGCGGGCGGAGCTGCGCGCCGCCGACGAGAAGGCACTGACCCTGCGTGACCGCACCGCCGACGCGGTTGCCGCGGGCGAGCAACAGCCGGAGAGCGACCACCGGTTCGAGGGGCAGGACACCTGGTCGGGCCTCACAGACGGGCTCAGGTGGCGGGCCGCCGCCGGATGGTGGTCCTACCGCCTGACCGACCCGGACGGCACCTCCACCGGCCTGCAGGTGACCCACCTCTCGGACGGGAGCGCCGGAACGACGCGGGTGCTCGTCGACGGCCAGGTGCTGGCCACGCTCCCGCCCTCGTCGCATCCCGAGGGCACGGAGGTGTCCCAGGTGCTCCCGCTGGCCGCACCCCGCGGGGCCGGGACCGCCGAGATCCGGTTCGAAGCGGTGGGCTCCGCGACCACCATCCGGCTGCGCGAGGTACGCCTGGTGCGCTGAGTGCCCCGCCAGTGACGCCGAGGAAGGCGTGCCGTGCGGTCGGACGCCCCCGGTGACGCCTGCGCGCGATGGGGATACCAGGCCGTCCAGGGCCGCGAAGACGTTCTCCGTCATCTCCTGGACACGTCGAAACAGGCCAAGCACTCGCGCACCGCATCGCGACAAGCGTCGTAGAGCCCGTCTACGCCGGACACAGGCGAGTCCCCGTCGCTGGGCGACGGGGACTCGTCCTGACCTGCTGTTATGACAGGGACAACGACATGGGCGGCTACTCTGCGCCGCCACACTGCCGGGTCAGCAGTGACCGCAGCTCCTTCAGCGCGGCCTCGACGCGAGCATGAGCTCGTACGGGAACCTCTGCATGGCTGGTTCGCGGGTGACCACGTCCGCCCAGTCCCGCCGCGTCGATCGCCGGAGGCGGCCGCGGCCCAGTCAGTAGCTGTCGTAGCCGGGCTCGCCGTTCGTCCGGTAGATGCCGAGGATGGTGCCACCTTTCGTCGTCGAGACGCTGACCGGCTCCAGCGCACTGGGGATCGCTCCGTCGGCGAACAGCCGCTTGCCGGTCCCGATGATCACCGGATGGATGGTCAGCCGGTACTCGTCGACCAAGCCGTGCCGCATGAGGGTCTGGGCGAGATCACCGCTCCCGACCACGTTGATGTTGCCGCCGTCAGACGCCTTCAGCTTGCGTACGGCATCGACGGTGTCGCCCTCCAGCAGCGTTGAGTTCTGCCACTCGACCGACGTCAGGGTCCGCGACGCCACGTACTTGTGCATGCTGTTCATCCGATCCGTGAACGGGTTGTCGGGATCGGCGGTCGGCCAGTACGCCGCGAAGATCTCGTATGTCTTGCGGCCTAGCAGCATCGCGTCGGAGTCCTCGTACCAACCGGCGATGGCCGTGCCGACCTCGTCGTCGGAGACGGGCTTCTGCCAGCCGCCGTACTCGAAGCCGCTCTCCGCGTCCTCGTCCGGTCCACCCGGCGCCTGCATGACGCCGTCCAGTGTCAGGAACGTGCAAACGATGATCTTGCGCATGGTGCGCTCCCTTCGTCGAGGGGTAGACGGCACGACCGCCGGAAACTCATCGGCGGAATGTCCGCGGCCCAGCCGGAACAGTAGTTCCAGAATGGCTCAGTGGTCCCGAGCCGGCCCTTGAGGGTGTCGTTGACCGACGATCAGCTGCCGGATCGTCGAGCACGGGGTCGGCTGGGTGCGGGGTGCCGCGGTTGCGGCAGGGTGGCTGTGGCTGCGGGAAGCCGAGTCATGGTCGAGTTCGGCGGTGATGCAGCCCTCTGCTCCGCTCATCAGGCCCCCTTGGAACCCATCATCCAGGGGACCGGGAGGCGCTCTACCGGCGGACCGCCGAGATCAGTCCGCCCGGCCGCTCCTCGCGCTGCGGCGGGGTGCTGATCGGGCGGCCGTAGGCGGCGGCGCGCTCGCGCAGAGTGTGGCTGACGGCCTCCCAGCCGTGCCCGGCCAGCCAGCCCACGGGGTCGTCGGGCATCTCCGACACCCACATGGACGCCGCCGATCCCGGCGCGGCGTCCGCGCCGAAGCGCTCGATCACGCCGCGCGAGCCCAATGTCAGCCCCATCCGACTGCCTTGCGCCGACTGCGCGCTGATCCGGGCAAGCAGTAGCTCCACGGCGTCCTCGGGCAGATAGATCAGTAGTCCTTCGGCGATCCACGCGGTCGGTACGGCCGGGTCGTGTCCTGCGGCGGCCAGCGCGCCTGGCCAGTCCTCCCGCAGATCCACCGCGACGGTGATCCGCTCGCAGCGTGCGACGGCCCGCTCCTGGCGCAGCACCGAAGCCTTGAAGTCCAGTGGCGCGGCAGTGTCGACCTCGAACAGCCGGGTGCCTTCGGGCCAGTCCATCCGGAAGGCTCGGCTGTCCATACCGGCACCGAGCAGCACCACCTGCCGGACCCCGGACGCGACGGCCTGCTGCAACAGGTCGTCGAGGAACTTCGTCCTGATGACGATGGAGAACGACACGGCCAGCCGGCGGCGTTGCGCGGCCTCGTCAGCGAGCGGCGGCGAGGAGGGCCACAGGCCGCCGGCGGTGGCGAAGGCCCGGGCCAGTGGGTCGCGGAACAGCGCGTTCTCCCGCTCGGTCTCCAGTGCCCGCACCCTGGCCACCCCCACCGCCGTGGCCCACACTCCCGACGGCTGCGCCCGCTCCTGCTCATCAGTCACCGCGCCACCCTAGGTGATCGAACCAAGGGGACTGATGAGGGGAGCCAGATCAACAGTCACCCTCGATCCGGAATTCCGACGAAACTGCGTGGCAGTCCCTCCCGATCGCCGCACCGACCGCACTGATGCAGGCCATCCTGGTCAGTGATGAGTTTTCGCGCCCGTACCCGTCACACCTACGACGGGACACTACGAGGCGTAAGGGTGACGTGATGAGTGCGGACACGCGGCTGGAGGAGCTGGACGTGAGCGGGCCGGGTGAGGTCGACGAGCCGGCGTTCTCCGGGCTGGTCGAGCGGCACCGGCGGGAGCTGCACGTGCACTGCTACCGGATGCTCGGATCGTTCGAGGACGCCGAGGACACCGTCCAGGAAACGTTCCTCCGTGCCTGGCGGCGGCGGGAGACCTTTGAGGGGCGGTCGACGTTCCGGGCCTGGCTGTACCGGATCGCCACCAACGCCTGCCTGGACCTGCTCGCCAAGTGCCGCCCGGAGCCTGCGACCGATGGCGAGGTGCTGTGGCTGCAGCCCTACCCGGACCGGCTGCTCGACGAGCTGCCCGCGGGCGGCGCGGACGAACCGGAAGCCGTCGCCGTCGCTCGGGAGACGATCGAACTGGCGTACCTGGTCGCGGTCCAACACCTCGCGCCGCGCCCTCGGGCCGCGCTGATCCTGCGGGACGTGGTCGGCTGGCCGGCCAAGGACGTCGCGGAGTTCCTCGGGGACTCCGTCAACTCCGTGAACAGCGCGCTGCAGCGGGCCCGCGCGGGCATGCGGGAGCACCTCCCCGCCGAGCGGCAGGACTGGACCAGCGGCGAGGAGGACCCAGGGACGCGCGAACTGGTGCGCCGCTTCACCGACGCGAGCGTCGCCAAGGACGTCGACGCTCTCGCTGCCATGCTGCGGGACGACGTCCGCTGCTCGATGCCCCCCACCCCGGGCCTGAACGTCGGTCGTGACACGGTGGTGAACAACTGGGTCGAGGACGGGTTCGCGGACCTGGGACGCCTGCGCTGCGTCCTCACATCGGTGAACCGGCAGCCCGCCCTCGCCTTCTACCTCTGGCGGGAGCAGGTGGGCGTGTACCTGCCGCTGACGATCGACGTCCTGCGCATCGCCGACGGGGCGATCACCGAGATCGTCACCTTCCACGACGACCAGTTCCCACGGCTCGGGCTGCCGGAGCGCCTGTCGGCGGACGGCACGGAGTAGTCCCGGTCCGGACGCTCGAACTGCGGCGGTGGCGGGCCTGTCGCAGTGGTCACGGCGAAGTGGTACGACGCGTTCGGCGTCGTCACCCCGCGGGCGGCCGCAGCCGAAGCTGCGCGATGGCGAGCCCGGGCCGGTCCTCGGACGCGACGCCGGGTGCAGGCTCCGCGGGGTACATCGTCACCCCGGAGCCCAGGCCCGTCACATGCCAGTCAGCACACACCCCGTGCGCCAGTTGGCGAATGATGGAGGAACGAGATGAACAGCATGCATGACAGCGGGGTCGGCGCAGGCCCGGCGTCGACCCGGCCCAGCAGCCACACCCACCGACTCCGTGGGCTCGCCGGCACCGGCTTCATTGCCACCCTCGCGGCGACGGTGGCCACCACCCTCGCCGCGGCGCTTGCCCAGGCCATCGGCGTCGACTTCGAGGTCCCCGATGGTGGCGAGACGATCCCGTTGTCCGGGTTCGCCGTGGTGACCGGCCTCTTCTCGGTGGTGGGCATCGTCATTGCCGTCGCTTTTCTTCGTTGGAGCTCTCGCCCCGCCGAGCGATTCGTGTGGACGGCAGTGTCGCTGACCGCGATCTCGTGGGTCCCTCCCCTCCTCTCCGGGGCAAACACCGCCACCACCACCGCCCTCCTCGGGCTCCACCTCGTCCCTGCGACGGTGATGATCCCCACCCTGGCGCGGAGCCTCCGCACCCGGACCGAATGACGATCCCTCAACGGAACAGCGCGCGGCGCAAGGGTGTATGCGAAGCGCGCCGCCGTGGCTCCCGGTGGCGCCACCCTCCATGCCAGGTTCGTGGCCGGCGGGCGGTGCCGTCTCGGTGTGTCCCTCGCCGACGGAACGCTCCGGCGCTGTTTGAATCGCTCCATGACCAAGCGCGATGATGCACTCCTTTTCGGTAACCGATTCCTGACCGCGCCCGCTCCCTCGGACACCTTCCCCGAGGAGGGCATGGCCGCGTCGGATGCCATGAGGCTCGTGGATGTGGATCTCGCCATGGAGGGCGACCCACAGCGCAACCTCGCCACCTTCGTGACCACGTGGATGGAGCCCGAGGCCCAACGGCTGATCGCCGAGAACCTCCACCGCAATTTCATCGACCACGCGGAGTACCCCATCTCCGCCGAGATCGAGCAGCGTTGCGTGCGGATGCTCGCCGATCTCTTCCACGCGCCGGGCAGGACGACGGGCTGTCGGACCCAGGGCTCGTCCGAGGCGATCATGCTCGGCGCGCTGTCGCTGAAGTGGAAGTGGCGCGAGCGCCGCCAGGCGGCAAACCTGTCGATCGACCGCCCCAACCTGGTCTTCGGCGGAGACGTCCACGTCGTATGGGAGAAGTTCTGCCGCTACTTCGACGTCGAGCCGCGCATCGTGCCGCTTGCCGAGGGCAAGTACACGATCGGCCCCGAGGACGTGGAGCCCCACCTCGATGAGAACACCATCGGCGTCGTCGCCGTCCTGGGCACCACCTTCACCGGCCACAAGGACGATGTCGTCGGGATCGACAAGCTCCTGCGGGACGTCCGCGAAAAGCGGGACCTCGACATCCCGATCCATGTCGACGGCGCCAGCGGCGCATTCGTGTGGCCCTTCCTCTACCCCGACTCGAAGTGGGACTTCCGACTGCAACAGGTCCGTTCGATCAACGTCTCGGGACACAAGTACGGCCTCGTCTACCCCGGCATCGGATGGCTGGTCTTCCGCGAGGAGTCCGACCTGGCCCAGGACCTCGTGTTCTACGAGAACTACCTGGGCAAGACCGACGCGACGTTCACGCTGAACTTCTCCACCGGTGCGTCGATGGTGCTCGCGCAGTACTACAACTTCGTGCGGCTCGGTCGTCAGGGCTACACCTACGTCATGAAGATCATGCAGGAGAACGCCCGCGCACTGGCGGACAACCTGCGCAGCAGCGGCCGCTTCGAAGTGATCGGGAGCGACCTCGAGCAGCTGCCGCTGGTGGCTTTCCGTCTCGCCGGCAAACACGCCTACGACGAGTCCGACATCGCCTGGCAGCTCTCGGCCGAACGGGGCTGGATGGTGCCGGCGTACACGCTCCCGCCCAACGCGGAGCGGGTGAAGATCCTGCGCGCCCTGGTCAAGGAGACTCTGAGCCGCGAGCAGATCGAGCGGCTGAGCCAGGACATCGCCGACGCGTGTCGCACGCTGGACGACAAGGGTGCGGCCCACGGGATCGAGCGGGCCCAGATCAAGCGCGGCACCGGCTACTGACGCACTCGACGGAGCAGGAATGTCGAATGACCGGCCGGCGGCGACCCCGGCCGTCTCCAGCGCCGGAGACGTGACTTCCGCTCCGCGGGCCAAGAACTCCTGACGAAAGGCCCTTTCGGCGTCTTCTGGTTCCTCGTGTCTCGGTCCGGCGGCATGGGCCAGCGGGGGTGCGATTGCTTGGGCATCGGCTCCCTCCCCGACCCATAGCCCGATGAAGAGCGCGGCGGGCGCTTCCAGGAGTCCCGCTCGCTCAAGGCCGCCGCCCGCACGGGCTCGCAGCCGGCGTGCCGCACCAACTGGTGTACCAGCGCGAGGGCGGTTTCGTCGTCTCCGCAGACCGGAACGGCAAGTGGCCGCCCGTCGAAGATGGGCGGCGACATGCGCCACACATGTGCGCTCCGTGGAACCTGTGAGACCGGAAGACGAGGCCGGCGCTCAGTCGCGCGACCCCTGCCTCGCGGCGGCGGAGGGGCACGGCACGGTGGCCGTCACCGTCTTTCCCGCCACATGAGCCAACACCCGCACCTCGAGCGACAGTTCCTGTACCACCGGCCAGCCGAACCCGCCCGGCTTACCGGCATCCCAGGGCCGGGCCAGCGGCGGAACCGAGCTGGCGTCGCGCACCTCCACCGTCACCGTCCCCGGCCCGGCTTTCAGGCGGAAACCCGTCATCCCGCCGGCATGTCGCACCGCATTGGTACACAATTCCGACACCACCAGCACTACGTCATCCACACCGCTTCCGCCCTCCGGCGCGGCCACCGACAAGAAGCCACGGGTCAACTCCCTGGCCTGCTCGGCCGTCCCCACACTGCCCTCGCCGACAAGATCCTGGTCCTCGGAAGGGGAACACACCATCGCGACCTCCAGCAGCTCGGCGCTCATACAGCCCACCACTTGCCCGAGCCCCGACCGATCACGCCGGGAATCAGCCACATGCACACCCAAACGTGCCGCGATCCACACTTCAGGCCCACGGCGTTGCCAGTTCTCATCGACATTTCGCGGCTGCAAGATCGCTCACTGCTACCCGGCAGCAGGGCCGGCGCGTGAAGCCGATGAGTTTGCCCGTTGCCCGAGGTCTTCCTTGTGACATGCCCGCCCCGTCGGCAGATCAGGGAGCGGTGGGTCCCGGTGTCACGGAGGAGAGACGGAGGCCAGGATGCACAATCCGATTCGGCTGTACATGTCGATGTCGCTCGACGGCTATATCGCCGGCCCGGACGATCGCCCAGGGCAGGAACTCGGACGCGACGGCGGACGGCTCTTCAACTGGCTCGACGACCCGGAATCCGACGGTCCCAGCGGACAGGTCTACCGCGAAGCGCTGGCGACCGGCGCGCTGATCTCCGGCCGACGGACCTTCGAACTCGCCGGGCGCTGGCAGGGCGACCACCACGATGGCGTACCGATTCTCGTCCTCACCCACCAGGTGGACGACGGGGACGTGCCACCCGGTCACGCGCGATTCGTCACCGACGTCGAGGACTGCGCCCGTCAGGCTCGCGCCGCCGCCGGGGACCGGCCGGTCATGGTCCATGGGGCGAGCGCGGCCCAAGCGCTCCTCCGAGCCGGGCAGATGGACGAGTTGGAGATCCATCTGGTGCAGGTCCTCCTCGGGGACGGCCGACGACTGTTCGACCACCTCGGTAGTGATCACATCGAACTCGACCTGGTCCGCCGGCTCGAGGATCGAGACGTCACGCACCTCCGCTACCGGGTGCGCCGACCCGGGGAGGCCGCATGAAGACGCTCTTCGTCGCCTACCGCGTCACCGATCTGGATCGCTCGCTGGGTTTCTACACTGCCTTGGGCTACGTCGAGCTGGGCAGGGTCGAGCTCGGCGACGGGAGTCGCCTCGTGATCCTCAAGTTCCCCGGCGAACCGTCGGCCTCGCTCGAACTGGTCCACCGTCCATCCGACGGACGCGTCGACGTGGGCAGCGGAGTCGACCACCTCGCGATCCAGGTGGACACGCTGACTGTCACCCTGAAGACGCTGGCCGAAGCCGGCCTGGAGCCGGAGCCTGTCCAGTATCCGGGCGGCCCTCACGGCCCGAAGACGTCGTGGCTCACCGATCCGGACGGTTACCGGATCGAGCTGGTGGAGTGGCCGTTCGGACATCCCGACGGCATCACCGCAGCAGACTTCTCCTGAGGCGGTCACGGTGAGCGGGGTGTGACTCTCGGGTCCCACCTCCGTCCTCGGTCAGGAGACGAGCTCGGCGATGCTCCGGGCTGTCAGCCACAGGCCGAGGAGCAGGGCGAACGTGACGATCAGCTGCTCCTGGTGCTGCGCTAGCCACTCCCGCAGGGCGCTCAACCGGGCGTTCGCGGCCGCGGGCGCCCAGGCGACGTACATCTCCATGACGATCAGGCTGAGAGTGGCCAGCAGGCAGTAGCCGGCCAGTGCGAGCCAGTCGGCGAGGGTGGAGAGGTTCGCGCTGACGGCGGTCGCGGCTCCGGCGCCGACCAGTGCCCAGGGCTGCAGCAGCCATGCCAGGCCCGCTGCCGTGGCCGGGGAGGCGTTGTCGATCCGGGCGGTCCAGCGTGGCGGGCCGTGCGGGCGGGGTGGCCGGAAGTGCCGGTGTGCGCTGTACAGCACCAGTGCCAGGCCGATGGCGAGTTTCGCATCGATGGCGGCGGTCGAGGGCACGCTGTGCCGGGCCGGGGGCTGACCGCCGGTCAGCAGCACCACGCAGGCGATCACGGCGATCAGATTGGCCAGCCACGACAACAGGAACGCCAGGCCCTGGCGAACGCCGTGCCGCGAGGAGAGCAGCAGGATGAAGGCGCTGTTGTGCAAAGGCCCCAGGGTGACGGCCGTAGCGATCACAACCAGGTCGAGGACCATCGGATCAGCCGCTCCTGGGTATCAGGGCCGTGTGCCACCTGTGGACGGGCGGACCGGTCGGCAGCTTGAGGCGGTGCCGCTGCGGTGCCGCATCCCGACTGTGCAGGCGGACGTCCCGATGGTCAAGCAGGCCACGCCCGCATGGCGGCACCGGCTGCCCGACGGGCTCCCTGGTGGGCATGGCCTGGGAAGCCGGGGCCGTCCGGCAGGATGAACTTCAGGCCGAGTCCTTCCTTGCCTTCGTCGGCATCGCAGCAACCCTCATCGGCCACGGCAGGCGCCCGGACCGTCCTCTGGGGTGATGAGTTCGCTGCCAAGGGCCGGCGCATGGCCAACACCCGGCACGGCGCCTTCGCTTGGCAATGCCAGCCGGCCGGCAAGGCGCGGCAGGACCCGGGAACACCCCGGCGCGTACGTGTCCGCCCAACGGCTATGGCTTGTACGACGTGGCCGGCAAAGTCTGGGAGTGGCCTGCGACTACTTCACCCCGCGCCTCCGCGATCCCACCCCCAAGGCCTCCTGCGCACCTCGGAATCCACGCGTCGACCATCAGGCCGAGACCCCGGCCGGTGCCGACCGCTTCCCCCGCCGCGTCATCAAGGGCGGGTCGCACCTGTGCGCCCCGAGCTACTGCCTGCGCTACCGACCCGCCGCCCGCCAGGGCCGATCCGAGGACAGCGCCACCTGTCATCTGGGCTTCCGCTGCGTGCTTCGCCGACCGCGACAGGCGACCAACCCCGCCCGCCCGACTGGGCGCCTGCGCTGTCCCGCATCCTCACCCAGTGACCCAAGCATCCCCTCCTGAGTCATCCAGTTCTTCCGTCTTGGCGGGAGGGTCGGACCCGCACGACCCTGTGCCCCGAGCGGCCGATGCCCGTGCAGGTGCACTACGTGACCGAGCGGTGGCGGCAGACGGCTCAGGCCGATCCCACCTTGGCGGACCGGCAACCGTACGCTTCGGTACCCGCGGGCGGCCCGTCGTGGATGGCCTCGGTGGTCGCGGGCCACTCCGCCGAAGACCAAGCCCTACGACTGAAGCGGCTTCCCCATGGAGAAGTCAGGGCACGCAGGTGACTGGACGGGGCGATCAGTCGGCCGACATGGCGCGGTGAACACTCTCGCGGAGCAGTGCGCGACGCTGCTCGTGCAGTTCGGGGGGCTCCTGTGCGGTCGCCGCGTAGACATTGCTGACCGGTGACCATGCCATGGACATGGCAATGACCATGGCCATGACGTCGAACGGATCTCCCTGGCGTACCAGGCCGGCGGCCTGGGCCTCGGCGATGGCGCGCAGTTTGCGGTCGTCGAGGCGGTCGGGGTCGTCAACCAGGTGGCCGGCCGGGCGTCGCTCCAGGCGTGCCCAGGTGGCCAGTCTGATGAGATCGGGGCGGCGCAGATACTCGTCGTAGAGGCGTACGGCCCAGTCCGCGAGGTCGTTGGCATCGATCGGGACGACATTCACGATCCGCTCCAGCGAGCCGAAGAAGATGGCGTCGAAGAGCCCTTCTTTGCTGCCGAAGTAGGCATAGAGCTGCGCCTTGTTGGTGCGCGCGGCGGCCACGATCCGCTCGATGCGCGCTCCGGCGATCCCGTGCTCGGCGAACTCCTGGGTCGCCACATCGAGGATGCGTTGATACGTCGCGGCTCCGCGCGAGGAGAGGGGCTGATCAGCCATGCCTCCAGGCTACCAAACAGAACAGTTGGTTTGCCTGGCGGGGCTTGATGACCCTACTCTTAAATAGACCGACCAGTCTGTCTATGAGGAGGCACCGTGAGGAACACCGTTGGCTGGCAGATGCAAGGTCCGTCGACGACGCTACGGCGGACGCCACTGGAACGGCGCGACCTGCGCGCCGACGACCTCGCGGTCCGGGTGGACTACTGCGGTGTCTGCCACTCCGATCTGCACGCCGTCAGCGCCCGGGACGGCGAAGGAGGCCAACCCCTGGTGCCCGGGCACGAGTTCACCGGCGTGGTGACCGAGACCGGACCCGCGGTCACCCGGTTCACCGTCGGCGACCCGGTCGCCGTGGGCAACATCGTCGATTCGTGCGGCGACTGCGCCATGTGCCGGGCCGGCCAGGAGAACTTCTGTCCTGCCTTCCCGACCCTGACCTACGACGGCACCGACCGGATCGACGGATCGACCACGCTGGGGGGCTACTCCCGCGAGTACGTCGTCCGCGACCGTTTCGCCTACGCCCTTCCCGCCGCGCTGGATCCGGCCGCCGCCGCTCCGCTGCTCTGTGCCGGAATCACTGTCTGGGAACCGCTGCACGCACTCGGCGTGGGGCCGGGAACCCGCGTCGCCGTGGCGGGACTGGGCGGCCTGGGCCACCTCGCGGTCAAGATCGCCGTGGCGCTCGGCGCCGACACCTCGGTCATCAGCCGCTCATCGGACAAGGCCGACGACGCTCGTCGTCTCGGCGCCCACGATCTCATCGTCTCCACGGACCCGGAACAGATGGCTGACGCCCGCGACCGGTTCGACGTCCTCATCGACACCATCTCCTCCCCGCACGATCTCGGCCCTTACCTGCGCCTGGTCGCCATGGACGGGACACTCAGCCACCTGGGGCACCTGGGGCCCGTCACCGTGGAGACCACCGACCTGCTCGTGGGACGCAAGAAGCTCAGCTCCGCAGGCAGCGGCGGCAGGCCCGCGACCGCCGCCATGCTCGACTTCTGCGGCGAGCACGACATCACCGCCGACATCGAACTGCTCCCCTCGGCGCGAGTGAACGAGGCCCTCGAGCGTCTCCGGCGCAACGACGTCCGCTACCGCTTCGTACTCGACATGTCCGACCTGGACTGAACGGTGAGGGCCAGGAACCGCAGTAGTCGGCGAAGCACCCTCCTGTCGGTAGGAGCGCAAGGTGCGGGTGCGACGATGCGGCATGCGCGAGTTGAGCCAATTGATCGATGTCGAGGAACCGGCCTGCCCGGAACCCAGAGAGAGATCCTCAGTGCCGGGCCCGTCGAGGCCTGTTCGGCGTTACGGGGCTGCGGTGTTGGGGGCTCGGGCGCACGCCCAGCGGATGCCCACGTCGCCCGTTTGACCCGCTGGTCGGACCAGGTGGACGACGTCCGTTCCCGCCAGGCGGGGAGTCCGTCCGGCGCGGTGAAGCCCCACTGATACCGGGCCCACGCTCGACCGCCTCACTCCCTTCACTGCGGAGACGGACGGGAACGCGGTCGTCCTCCCGTGCGCCTTCCTTGCATCACGGTGAACCATCCCGGTCGTACGTCCTGGATCGGTTGGCACACAGCTACCAGGTCCTGACCAATCGCCGAGGTTCCGAAGGACAGCGCCGCCAACGTCCGGCACAGCGCCCGGCCGTCGCGGCCTCCATGAGCCCGCCGTGGTCGTCCTCTCCGGCGTATCCGAGGCCGGCAGTATGAGGGCCCGCACGCCGGTCGTCCGGTGATCGTCATCCAGGTGGGATGGACGGGAGGCCGTCGGGAGTGGCGCGATCGACCTCGGCCGCGTCGGCGAGGGCCGCGGCGGCGGCTTCCGCGGCCTGAGCCGCGTCGTCAGCTGCCCGCTCAGCGCTGTCGTCCGAGGGCTTCTCGCGGGTGGCCGGGGACTGGGGCAGCACCTCGGTGAAAGCGCGGGACACGCCCTGGAGAGCGGAGGTGATCTCGCTGGGGATCACCCAGAAGTTGTTCCCCGAACCTTGCGCCAGTTGAGGCAGTGTCTGCAGGTACTGGTAGGCCAGAAGTTTGGGGTCGGGGTCGTTGCGATGCACGGCCTGGAAGACCTCGTCGATGGCCCGGGACTGGCCCTCGGCCTGGAGGATCGCGGCGGTACGGTTACCCTCCGCGCGCAGGACGGCGGCCTGCTTGTCGCCTTCGGCGGTGAGGATCTGCGATTGGCGCTGTCCCTCGGCCCCGAGAATCGCGGCCCGCTTGTCCCGCTCGGCCCGCATCTGCTTCTGCATCGCGTCCTTGATGGACTGCGGCGGGTCGATGGCCTTGATCTCCACCCGGTTGACCCTCAGTCCCCACTTGCCGGTGGCCTCGTCCAGTACGCCGCGGAGCTGGCTGTTGATGGTGTCCCGTGAGGTGAGCGTCTTTTCCAGGTCCATGGATCCCACGACATTGCGCAGGGTGGTCACAGTGAGCTGTTCGACCGCCTGAAGGAAATTCGCGATCTCATAGAAAGCCGCTCGCGGGTCGGTGACCTGGAAGTACAGGACGGTGTCGATCTCGACGACCAGATTGTCCTCGGTGATGACCGGTTGCGGCTTGAAGGAGACGACCTGTTCCCGCAGATCAATCACGGGATGAACCCGGTCGACGTACGGGATGACGAGGCTGAGGCCCGGACTCAGGGTCCGGTGGTAGCGCCCGAGTCGCTCGACATTCCGAGCACGCGCCTGGGGCACGATACGGACCGCTCGTACCACGGTGAAAACCGCGATCAGCGCGAAGACCAGACCGGCAATGAGGAACGCCGAGGTTTCCATGGTTTCAGTCCCGGGGGTAGACGAGCGCGGTGGCGCCGCTGATCTCCATGACGTCGACGGTCTTTCCAGGCGGAATCACCAGCGTCTCGTCGTAGGCGCGGGCCGTCCATTCCTCACCGTCGATACGGACCCTGCCGCCGAGGCCCGTCACCTCCGAAAGGACGTAGGCAGGCTTGCCGACCAGAGCGTCGATGCCGAATCGCTCCGCTTGCGGCCGGAGCACGTGGCGCAGCGCGATGGGACGGACGAACACCACGGTGCCCGTGGCGACGAGGGTGAACACCAGGAACTGGAAGGGCAGAGGCAACCCGACCGCGGCGGATCCCGCCGTGACCAAGGCGGACACACTCAGCAGTCCGAGCGCAGCGGTGAGGGTGACGATCTCCGCCACCGCCAACACGGCTGCGACGACCAACCAGATCAGCCATGGATCCATTGCGTGCCTCTTCTCACCGGTGCGGGTGCAGGTGCGGAAGAGCCTGACTCTCACCATTGGACCCCGACATCGGCCAGCGGCGATACCCCTGGGGAGGCTGATCCTGATACGACGGTGCCCGCATGCTCATCGTGCTCTTCGCAAGGCGCTTTCGGCGCCCGCCGGACGACCTGGACGCCCATCACTGGGAGCTGTACCACGTCGCCGAGGAACACCGCAGCAAGCTCATCGAGATGATCGCCCTGTGGTACGTGGAGGGCCGGCAGGTACAACGTGCTCCCGATCGACGGCAGCGCCCTCGAACGCATGATGCACGAGCGTCCGCAGATCACCGCGGACAGGACCAGCTACACCCTCCGCCCCGACACGCAGGTCCTGCCGGCCGCCGACGTGGAGATCCCGCCCGGCGGCGCCGAGGGCGTGCTGCTGTGCCAGGGCACCAACGCGGGCGGCTGGTCCTTCTACGTCAAGGACAACCACCTGCACTACGCCCACAACTACGTCCAGCGCACGCTGCACCACGTGGCCTCCGGCGAAGCCGTCCCTGAGCGCCGCCACACGCTGCGCTTCGAGTTCGAGCCCACCGGCAGCCCGGACATCGCGGCGGGCAAGGGCTCACCCGGCCGCGCCCAGCTCTACTTCGGCGACCGCCTGGTCGGCGAGATCGAGATGCCGTTCACGACCCCGGTCGCCTTCAACCCCGGCGGCATGGGCTGCGGCGCGAACCCTGGGTCGGCCGTCACCTCCGACTACCGGGCGCCGTTCCGGTTCACCGGCACCCTGCACAGCGTCACGGTCGACATGTCCGGCGACCTGATCGTCGACGCTCCCGGCGAGATGCGCATGCACATGGCCCGGCAGTAAGGGCCCGCAGGCGCCGGGCCTGCTGGTGGTCAGCCGATGCCGTCCAGCAGCAGGCCCAGCCGGATGTCGAACCAGGCCCGCTCCTGTCGCCAAGCCTGCGCCGCACCCACCAGGAGGCGGCTCAGCCCGTCGACGGTGAGAGACCTCCACCGGTAAGCGCTCAGGATCTCCACCAGTGCCCCGGCGCACTCCTCCTGCGAGCTCGGCCGACTCAGGGGACCGCGAGGTCGGGGAAACACCTGCCCGCCGTCCATGGCGGCCACCGCATGACGACAGACCAGTTCCTCGGTGAACGACTGCCACGCGAACGGTTCCAGCGCGGCCCGGACCATGCCGACCCGGGCGTCCCCCGCCGGTACCGTCACCGCCGTCCAGACCACCTCACGCGCCACGCACCAGTCGAATCCGATTGTCACACGGTATCGACGGCGGGTGAGCAGGGCATCGGCCCGGGACTGACGGCGTGCGCAGAGGGTCTCGGGTGGTAGTCCCGGCACCGTAACTTCGGCGCAGTCCGCCGATGCCCTGGGCACACAGCATCAGCCACGGGCACTGAGCGTGTCGTGGATGCGGGCGCTGGGCTCGTTCAGTCCGGTGATGCTGACGGTCTTGCCGCGCTGGGCGTACTTGGTCTCGATGGCGTCGAGGGCCGCGACGGAGGAGGCGTCCCAGATGTGCGCGGCGGACAGGTCGATCACGACCTCGTCGGGGTCGCCGGCGTAGTCGAACCGGCCGACGAGGTCGTTGGAGGAGGCGAAGAACAGCTCGCCGGTCACCCGGTAGATCACGGACGTACGGTCGGGACCGGCTACCGCGGTGACCTCGGCCATGTGGGCGACCCGCTTGGCGAAGACGACCATCGCGGTGATCGAGCCCACGACGACACCGATGGCCAGGTTGTGCGTGGCGACCACACACGCGACGGTGATCAGCATGACCGTGATCTCCCCGGCCGGCATCCGCTTCAGGGTCTTCGGCGCGATGGAGTGCCAGTCGAAGGTGCCCACCGACACCATGACCATCACCGCGACGAGCACGGCCATCGGAATGTCCGAGACGACCGGCCCGAAGACGACGCACAGCACCATCAGGAACGCACCGGCAAGGAACGTCGACAGCCGGGTCCGGGCGCCCGACACCCGTACGTTGATCATCGTCTGCCCGATCATGGCGCAGCCGCCCATGCCGCCGAAGAAGCCGGTGACGATGTTGGCGATGCCCTGACCGATGGACTCGCGGGTCTTGGAGGAGTGGGTGTCGGTGATGTCGTCCACGAGCTTGGCGGTCATCAGCGACTCCATCAGACCGACCAGCGCCATGGCGAGGGCGTAGGGCGCGATGGTGGTGAGGGTGTCCAGGGTGAAGGGCACGTCCGGCAGCCCGGGCACGGGGAGCGCGGAGGGCAGTTCGCCCTTGTCCCCGACGGTCGGCACCGCGATCCCGGCTGCCACCGTGATGACCGTGAGGATCACGATCGACACCAGAGGGGCCGGGATCACCTTCGTGACCTTCGGGAAGAACACCATCAGCGCCAGACCGGCCGCGATCAGCGGATAGACCGGCCAGGGCACGCCGGTCATCTCCGGCACCTGCGCCATGAAGATGAGGATCGCGAGGGAGTTGACGAAGCCGACCATCACGCTGCGCGGCACGAACCGCATCAGCTTCGCCACGCCCAGGGCGCCGAGAACGATCTGGAAGACGCCGGCCAGGATGACGGCGGCGACGAGATAGCCGAAACCGTGTTCGCGGTTGAGCGGGGCGATGACCAGGGCGACCGCACCGGTGGCGGCGGAGATCATGGCCGGTCGGCCGCCGACGATCGCGATGGTCACGGCCATGGTGAACGAGGCGAACAGACCGATGGCCGGGTCGACCCCGGCGATGACCGAGAACGAGATCGCCTCGGGGATCAGGGCGAGAGCGACCACGAGCCCGGCCAGTACCTCGGTGCGCAGCACCTTCGGATCGGACAGCCAGGTAGGACGCCGGGAGCCGCGCAGCCAGGCGGCCGGGGACAGTGCGGAGGAGGACAAGACGAGAAGAACCTGTCGTGCTCAGGCACACCCGGCTCAGGGCGGGCGTACGGGAAGGCGTGGGAGGCGGGGGCGGCCGGCCACCGGGTCCGCGAGCGGCGGACCGAAATCAGGGAGCGGCGGCGAGGCGATCCGCCACGGAACCGTGCGCCGTGTGGGGGTGAAGGGTCACGGCGGGCAGGCAGCGGCGCCGGGCGTCATGGGCACACGCACGCTCTCTCCTGCGGGTATCGGTCTTGGCCGGAGGCGTCATCGGCCCCGACACGGGTGACGGCCACGCGACGGCATCCCGCACCATGCAAACGGCACGAAAGGCAGCTCGGCGGTGGCACCGGGGCAACTCTACCCTAACGTTAGGGTAGAGATCGGTGGCCGTGCGCGGCCATGGCGAGAGACGAGGAAGGCACTCCGCGTGAGCAGCGAGCACATGCAGATCGGCGAGGTCGCCACACGGACCGAGTTGTCGCTGCGCACCATTCGGCACTACGAGGACACCGGCCTCGTCACCCCCTCCGCCCGCTCCCCAGGCGGCTTCCGCCTCTACACCGAGTCCGACGTCGCCCGCCTGATGGTCATCCGCCGTATGAAGCCTCTCGGCTTCACCCTCGACGAGATGCGCGCCCTGCTGGAGGCCACCGACCGCCTCGACTCCGGCGAGAGACTGCCGCCCGAGGAGCATGAGGAACTGCTGGACCGGATGCGCGGCTTCGAGCAGGCCGCCCAGCGGCGGGTCGAGGATCTGCGCACCCAGCTGGCGCGAGCGGAGGAGTTCGCGGCGACGCTGGCCGAGCGCCTCACGCGGAAACCTGCGCACTGACCCCTACGTGTGCGGGCGCCGCTGCCGCGAGCCGGCGCACGGTCGTCAAGGATGCCCACCTGACGCACCTGGAGGAGACACCCACGCACGATCACGCCGAGCGGCACGTGTGCTGTGCAAGACCCACGTGCTCTCTTGTGGTTACTCGAGACCTGTTGGAGAGTCTTTCTTGATCTGGAAGAACGAAAATTTTCAGCGACTGGGGACCCTGATGGCGACCAAGCAATTCACGGGCTCGCCCGAAGACGCGGACCTGAGGCGCGCGGACTCTCTGGCGCGAGAGATCTTCTCGGACGTCGCCAACAAGTGGGCGCTCCTGATCATCGAGGCTCTCGGAGAGCGCACGGTGCGCTTCAGCGAGTTGCGCAACGAGGTCGAGGGCATCAGCCACAAGATGCTCACCCAGAACCTGCGCATGCTGGAGCGCTACGGCCTGGTCGAGCGGACGGTGCATCCCACCGTGCCGCCGCGGGTCGAGTACACCCTCACCGAGCCGGGCCGTGCCCTGCGAGCCACGGTTGACGGCATGTGCGGCTGGACCCACCAGTACCTCGGTCACATCGAGGCCGCCCGCCGCCGCTTCGACGTCTGACGGGTGCGCAGGAAGGGCCGTGACGCCAGTGGTCCGGCCGGGTGCGGTCGTCGCCATCGCGCGGGCGCGGTGGGCGACGATGCGCCAGTAGTGGCAACGCCCGCCGGATACGGTGCCGGTGGTGATGGGCAGCGTGTCGGTGGCGACAACGACGCTCACGGTCATGCCGAGGCTGTCGCTCAGCGGCATCCGCTTCAGCGGCTTGGGCCAGGCAGTGGATCACCCCGGCAGACCCTCCGGTAACGTGAGGGTATGAGCCATCCGCACCCAGAACTCAAAGCCGCCCCGCCCCTGCCCGACGGTGGACTGAGGGTGACCGCCCTGGGTGGTCTGGGCGAAATCGGCCGGAACATGACCGTCTTCGAGCATGCCGGCAAGCTGCTGATCGTGGACTGCGGTGTGCTGTTCCCGGAGGAGAACCAGCCCGGCGTTGATGTGATCCTGCCCGATTTCACCTCGATCCGGGATCGCCTCGACGACATCGTGGCCGTCGTGCTCACTCACGGCCACGAGGACCACATCGGGGGCGTGCCGTATCTGCTGCGCGAACGGAGGGACATCCCGGTCGTCGGCTCGAAGCTCACTCTTGCCTTCCTGGAGGCCAAGCTCAAGGAGCACGGCATCCGCCCCCGCGCGGTGCGGGTGCGGGAGGGCGACCGGCGCGGCTTCGGTCCCTTCGACTGCGAGTTCGTGGCCGTCAACCACTCCATCCCGGACGGCCTCGCCGTGGCCCTGCGGACCCGGGCCGGCCTGGTGCTGCACACCGGTGACTTCAAGATGGACCAGTTCCCCCTGGACGACCGCATTACCGACCTGCGCGCCTTCGCCCGCCTCGGCGAGGAGGGCGTGGACCTGTTCCTCACCGACTCCACCAACGCCGAGGTCCCCGGCTTCACCACCTCCGAACGCGAACTGAACCCCGCGATCGAGCAGGTCCTGCGGACCGCCCCGCGGCGGGTCATCGTCTCCAGCTTCGCCAGCCATGTGCACCGCATCCAGCAGGTCCTGGACGCCGCCCACGAGCACGGTCGCAAGGTGGCCTTCGTGGGCCGTTCGATGGTCCGCAACATGGGCATCGCCCGCGATCTCGGCTATCTCAAGGTCCCGTCCGGTCTGGTCGTGAACGCCAAGGAACTGGAGAAGCTGCCGGACCACCGGATCACCCTGGTCTGCACGGGGTCCCAGGGTGAGCCGATGGCCGCCCTGTCTCGGATGGCCAACCGCGACCACGCGATCCGTATCGGCAAGGGCGACACCGTCCTGCTCGCCAGCTCCCTCATCCCCGGCAACGAGAACGCCATCTACCGGGTGATCAACGGCCTGACCCGCTGGGGCGCCAACGTCGTGCACAAGGGCAACGCCAAGGTGCACGTCTCCGGCCACGCCAGCGCCGGGGAACTCGTCTACTGCTACAACATCGTCCGGCCCCGCAACGTCATGCCCGTTCATGGCGAGTTCCGTCATCTGCGGGCCAACGCCGACCTCGCCATCCGTACCGGCGTCGATCCCGAGCGAGTGGTGATCGCCGAGGACGGTGTCGTCGTCGACCTCGTCGACGGCCGCGCCTCCATCGTCGGCAAGGTGCCCGCGGGCAACGTCTACGTGGACGGCATGGAAGTCGGCGGCGCCACCGAAGCGTCCCTCAAGGACCGGGTCACCCTTGCCCAGGAGGGCGTCATCACGGTCGTGGCCCTCGTCGACGCCGACACCGGCGCGCTGGCCGAGGCACCCGACTTCCTGGCCCGCGGTTTCGTCCACGACGAGAGCACTTTCGAGCCGGTGATCCCCGTCATCGAGAAGACGCTGGCCACCGCCGCCCAGGAAGGCGTGGGCGATGCCCACCAACTCGAACAGCTCATCGCCCGCGCCGTGGGCAACTGGGCGTTCCGCGCCCACCGCCGCAGGCCGCTGATCATCCCGGTCGTGATCGACGCCTGAGACGGTCGCCGCCCGGCTCCCCGCTTCCACGCCTGCCGCGTCACTCATACATCCACGAACGAACGTCAGAAGGGTGAGCGGATGGGCCTGCGCTTCGAGGAGATCGACTGGCAACCGACACCGATCGGCGAGATCAGTCTGCGTCGGCGCCGTCACCCGGTCTCGGGAGACGACGTGTACGAGGTGAAACTCGGCGACGAGTTCCTGATGTCCAGCCTCTTCACCACCGGCGAGATCGCCCTCACGGAACTCGCCCTGGCGCAGCTGCCGGACGCCGAACTGCCCGAACTGGACGTCGCCGTCGGCGGACTCGGGCTCGGCTACACCGCCCAGGCGGCGCTGGACGACCCCCGGGTGCGCTCGCTGACCGTGATCGACGCGCTCGCGGAAGTCATCGACTGGCACCAGCGGCACCTGGTGCCCCTCGGGGCCCGGCTGACGTCGGACGCCCGCTGCCGCCTGGTGCACGGCGACTTCTTCGCGCTGGCCGCCGACCCCGGCGGTCTGGATCCCCAGGAGCCGGGCCGCCGCTTCCACGCCATCCTGCTGGACGTCGACCACTCACCGCGCCATGTGCTTCATCCCCGGCATGCTGCGCTGTATCAGCCTGCCGGACTGCGCGCCCTCGCCGAACACCTCCACCCCGGCGGGGTGTTCGCCCTGTGGTCGAACGACCCGCCCGACGAGGAGTTCACCTCCGCGCTCAGGGAGGTCTTCGCACAGTCGGCAGCCCACGTCGTCGACTTCGACAACCCCCTGCAGGGCGGCACCTCGGCCAATACCGTCTACCTGGCCGGCACAGCACCGGGCACACCGTAGGACGACGGCTCCACGGGATCCGGCGGTGCGGCGCGCCCGCTGCTGGAACCGACCATCTGCGGAACCCCAGAGGGCACCGGGTCTGACCGCGAGGAGGGCTGCCAGCGGCGAATCATCAGCAGTCGCCCGCGACGGACGGTTCCTTCGCGCCGCCTTCGACGTCCGCGTCGGTCCGGCCGGTGCAGCAGGTGCTGCCCTGTTGCTTGGCCCGGGAGTCGGCGTCGGCCTTGACGACGTACACCTCCCAGGGTTCCTGGCCGGGGCCACGGACCCAGACCTTGTCCTGGAGGGCGTAGCAGCAGGTGGTGTCGTCTTCCACGTCGGTGACCAGGCCCGCCTCGCCCAGTCGGGCGGTAGCCGCGTGGACCGCTTCGCTGCTCTCGACCTCGACGCCGAGGTGGTCCATGGCCGTCGCATCGCCCGCCGCGCCCTCGATCAGGACCAGCTTGAGGGGAGGCTCGGTGATGGCGAAGTTGGCGTAGCCGTCGCGGAGTTTGGCGGGTCCGGTGCCGAACAACTTGCTGTAGAAGGCGACCGAGGCGTTGAGGTCGGGGACGCGGAGGGCGAGCTGTACGCGGGACATGGCGAATCTCCTTGCGTGGGAGGGGAGTTCAGCAGCCGCCGGAGTTGACCGGGGCGCCGACGCCGATCTGCAGGGTGGCCGGGGCGGCGCAGCAACCGCCGCCGTCGCTTTCCTGTGCCGCCTCGGAGTCGTCGAAGAGGCCCGCGCCGCCGCAGACTCCGGTCTCCGGCAGGGTCAACTCGACACGCTCGGCGGCCTCCTGGTCTCCGGCGATCGCCGCGGCGATGGAGCGGACCTGCTCGTAACCGGTCATCGCGAGGAACGTGGGGGCGCGGCCGTAGGACTTCATGCCCACCAGGTAGACGCCCTTTTCCGGGTGGGAGAGCTCGTTGACGCCGTGCGGGTAGACGGTGCCGCAGGAGTGCTGGTTGGGGTCGATGAGCGGGGCCAGGGCGGTCGGGGCCTGGAGGCGATCGTCGAGGCCGAGGCGGAGCTCGGAGAGGAAGGAGAGGTCGGGGCGGAAGCCGGTGAGGACGATGACCTCGTCGACCGGGTCGAGGCGGCGGCCATCCTCGCCGACGAGCACCAGGCGGCCTTGTGCGTCGCGCTCGATGGCGTCGGTGCGGAAGCCGGTGACCGCGTCGGCATGGCCGTCGTCGACGGCGGCTTTGGCGGCGAGGCCGAGGGCGCCGCGGGCGGGGAGCTGGTCGGCGGTGCCGCCGCCGAACGTGGAGCCGGAGATCCCGCGGCGCAGGACCCACACGGCCTTGGTTCCGGTGCCCTCGTCGGATGTGGCGAGGTCGGCCAGGTGGGCGAGCGCGGTGAAGGCGGAGGCGCCGGAGCCGATGACCGCGGTGGCCTTGCCCGCGTGCCGGGCGCGCACGGCCGGGTCCTTCAGGTCCGGCACGCGGTAGGCGATCCGGCCGGCGGCCGCCTTCTCCCCCAGGGCCGGAAGGCCGCTGGCGCCGGCAGGGCTCGGGGTGGTCCAGGTGCCGGAGGCGTCGATGACCGCGCGGGCGAAGAGCCGCTCCTCGCGGCCGTCGGCGTGGGCGACATGGACGACGAACGGCTGGGCTTCGCGGTCGGCGTCCACAATCCGGTCACGGCCCGCGCGGGAGACGCCGGTGACGGTGGCGCCGAAGCGGACCCGCTCACCGAGGATGTCGGCGAGCGGCTGGAGGTACTGCTCGGCCCAGTCCCCGCCCGAGGGATAGGTGGCGGCGTCCGGCTTCACCCAGCCCGTGGGGGCCAGCAGCTTCTCGGCGGCCGGATCGGTGACCTCGCCCCAGGTGGAGAACAACCGCACGTGCGCCCACTCCCGCACCGCCGCCGCGGCGACCGGGCCGGCTTCCAGGACCAGCGGGGCGAGACCGCGGTCGATCAGGTGGGCGGCGGCGGCGAGTCCGGCGGGACCGGCGCCGATCACGACGACGGGCAGCTCGGCGGTGGCAGGCGCGTTCACGGTCGACTCCTCGGTGTTTCGGCATTCGTCGATGGCTTGCGCGGCCAGCATGGCACCTGATTCGACGAGCGTCAACATAGACATTCATCGAATCAACGGTGCTCTCCATGGAGCACGTCGACGTCGCGGTGAACGGCGGCGGGCAGTCCGGGCCGATCACGGCGCACGCCCTACGACAACGGGGCGCCGAGCCGGTGGCACTGGAGGCGTCCGAGGTGGCGGAGGGGTCGGGGCCGCGCCAACTTCGCCCGGGTCGGGGCCGCGCTACTACGACAGCCCCACCGCGTACGCCGCTCGGCCGGACGCAGACATCCCCGCACCGGCCCGCGCGTCACCACCGTCCGCCGGGTCGACAGGGGTGAGGTGGAGCTGGCGGGCGGCGGCCGCCTGGCGGCGCGCGCCGCCGACCACCGCAGCCCGGAAAGGTTGGCCGGGCAGCGGGTCGTCGTGGTGAGTGCGGGCGACTCCGCCGTGCAGATCGCAGCCGATCTCGCCACCATGGCACGGGTGACCCTGGTCAGCTGGGCGCCGTCACGTTATCCGGCCAGCACATCGGGGCCGTGACTTGCACTTCTGACTGAAGCGGACCGGGCTGGACATCGCTCCGCCCGGCCGGCTCGTCATCCACCACAGTCACTACCGGGCCGCCCTCACCCAGGGGGCTCCGGCCCGGCGGCAGTTGTTCACTGGCATCTACGGCCTTGGGGACCAGCGGAACAGCCAGTAACGCTAAGCACTTGATCTTGGGCTTCTAGCACAGGTGATCGGTGCTGTGCGGGGGTTCGGCGGAAGGTCCCCGATCGCTGGTGGGGGATGGCTACGGTCCGCCGCATGCCGGTGGAATTTCTGACTGATGAGCAGGCTGAGGCGTATGGGAAGTTCGCCGAGGAGCCGACGAAGCCCGAGCTGGAGCGGTTCTTCTTCCTTGATGACGAGGACCTGAAGCTGATCGCGAAGCGGCGCGGGGACCACAACCGTCTCGGCTTCGCGCTCCAGATGTGCACGGTGCGGTACATCGGGCTGTTCCTGGAGGACCCCCTCGCGGTGCCGTGGCCGGTCGTCGAGCATCTGGCCGAGCAGCTGGGGATCGGGGATGTCTCCCAGATCAAGCGGTATACCGAGCGCAGGCCGACGCCGTACGAGCACGCGTGGGAGATACGTGACGCGTACGGCTATCACCAGTATGAGGACCACGACCAGGGCCGGAAGTTCAGGGCCTTCCTGCACGGCCGGGCGTGGACGGCGCACGCGGAGGGGCCGAAGGCTTTGTTCGATCACGCGGTGGGCTGGCTGCGCCGCAACCGGGTGCTGCTGCCGGGAGTGAGTGTGCTGGCCCGGCAGGTCGCCGAGGTCCGCGGCGTCGCGGACAAGCGGCTGCACGCCACGGTCCCCAGGGCGGCCCGGCGGGCGGCCCCGGCTCTGCCCGGCGACCTGGTTGCCACGCTGAAGACGCCGCAGGGCAAACGGCATTCGGAGCTGGAGCGGATGCGCCGGCCGCCGACGCGGACCACCGGCACCGCGATGAAGGCCGCGTTGCAGCGGGTCGAGGACATCGCCGCCTTCCAGTTGGGCCGTCTCAGGCTGGAGCAGGTTCCGCCGAACCGGCTGTCCGCGCTGGCCCGGTACGGGCTGGGCACCAAGGCGCCGAAGCTGGAGCGAACCCCGGAGCCCAAGCGCACGGCGATGCTCACCGCGGTGATGCGCTACCTGGAGGCGAAGGCGATCGACGACGCGCTGGACCTTTTCGAGATCCTGATGGCCACCCGGCTGATCAGCTCCGCGAGGCGGTCCACGGACAAGCAGCGCCTGTCCACGCTGCCGCAGTTGGAGAAGGCGGCACGGATCACCGCCCGGGTCTCGAAGGTGATCATCGAGGAGCTGGAGCTCATCGAGGCGAGCGGCTGCGATGTCGACGTGGCCGGGCTGTGGCGGGCCTTGGAGGAGGTCGCGCCTCGGGCCGCGCTCTCCAGCGCGGCGGCCACGGTGGTGAGCCTGGTGCCGGAGGACGACGGCACGGCGGAGACCGCGCTGCGTGGGGCGCTGGCGCTGCGCTACAACACCGTCAGGCCGTTCCTGTCGCTGCTGGGTGAGTCGAAGGCGCTGGACGCGGCGCCCGCCGGCAGACGGATCCTCACCGGGGTGCAGCGGCTCCCGGCTCTCTCCCGGCGGAAGGTGGGCGAGAAGCCGCTGCTGCCGCGCGAGGTCGACGACAAGCTGGTGCCGGCGCACTGGCGCAAGACCGTGTACGCGAACGCGGAGCTGCCGCAGGGGGCGGTGGACCGTGATGCGTACGTGGTGTGTGTGCTGGAGCAGCTGTTCGGCGCGCTGAGGCGCCGCGACATCTTCGCCTCGCCCTCGCACCGCTGGTCCGACCCGCGAGCCCGGCTGCTTCAGGGCAAGGGGTGGGAGGCGGTGCGTGAGGACGTCCTGGCGGGCCTGAGCCTGGACGAGGACGCCGAACAGCACCTTCGGGAACTGGTCGCCGTGCTGGACGCGACGTGGAAGCAGATGGCCGAGCGCCTGGTGGAGGCGGGCGCCGACGCGAAGATCAGCATCGAGGTGCAGCCCAACGGCCGGGCGAAGCTGAACGTGGAGAAGCTCCACGCGCTCGGTGAGCCGAAGTCACTGAAGTGGCTGCGCGAGCGTGTCGAGAAGATGCTTCCGAAGATCGACCTGCCGGACCTGGTGTTCGAGGTGTACTCATGGACCGGGTTCCTGGACGCTTTCGTGCATCTGGGCGACGGCAGAACCCGGATGAAGGACCTGACCACCTCGGTCGTCGCCCTGCTGGTGAGCGAGGCGTGCAACATCGGGATGACCCCGGTCATCAACCCCAACCACGAGGCTCTGACCCGCTCCCGGCTGGTCCACGTCGACCAGTACTATCTGCGCGCCGACACCATCGCCGCGGCGAACGCGGCCCTGATCGCCGCCCAGGCCCAGGTGCCCATCGTCGAGCACTGGGGCAAGGGCCTGCTGGCCTCCGTCGACGGCCTGCGGTTCGTCGTCCCCGTCCGTACCATCAACGCGGCCCCCTCACCCAAGTACTTCGCGAAGAAGACCGGCATCACGTGGCTGAACGCCATCAACGACCAGGTCATCGGCATCGGGCAGATGGTGGTGCCCGGTACCCCGCGCGACTCCCTGTTCATCCTGGACGCTTTGTTGAACCTGGACGGCGGGGTGAAGCCGGAGATGGTCGCCACCGACAACGCCTCCTACTCCGACATGGTCTTTGGCATCTTCAAGCTGCTCGGCTACCGCTTCTCCCCGCGCTTCAAGGACCTTCAAGACCAGCGGTTCTGGAAGGCCCAGATGCCCGGCGCCGAGACGGCCGGCGAGTACGGGCCGCTGGAGGCGATCGCGCGGAACAAGGTGAACGTGAAGAAGGTGATCACGCACTGGCCGGACATGCTGCGGGTCGCCGGCTCCCTGGTCACCAACCAGGGCCGCGCCTACGACCTGCTGAGGATGTTCGGCAGAGAGGGGCATCCCGCCCCGCTGGGGCAGGCGTTCGCCGAGTACGGGCGCATCGCCAAGACCCTGCACCTGCTCGCCGTCGTCGACCCGGTCGACGACACCTACCGCCGCCAGATGCACAAACAGCTCACCGTCCAGGAATCCCGCCACAAGCTCGCCCGCGACATCTGCCACGGCAAGAAGGGCACCATCCACCAGGCGTACCGGGACGGGATGGAGGACCAGCTCGGGGCGCTGGGGCTCGTGCTGAACGCCGTGGTCCTGTGGACGACGCGCTACATCGACGCCGCCCTCGCCCAGCTCCGCGCGGAGGGCCACGAGATCCGCGACGAGGACGTCGCCCGGCTCTCCCCGCTCAAGCACAAGAATCTGAACGTCCTGGGCCGGTACAACTTCACCGCCTCCCAGCCGGTGAAGGGGCTGCGGCCCCTGCGCGACCCGGATGCCATCGACCTCGACGATGACGACGGCCAGGAGGAGTGAGCGCCGCATCCGCCGTCCGGGGCGGGTCGTTGTACTTCGAGAAGGCCACCGCCGACCGGCGGGGCAGTGAGAAGGGGGCGCCGGTATGACCGTGACGGACTCGTACGACGAGATGAGGGAGCACCTGCGGGAGGCCAACGAGCGGTTCGCCGCCGACCGCAGGGACGCGCCGATGACCATCCGCTTCGAACCCATCGAGGTGACCTGACCTGCACGAAGCCTCTATTTTCGTGTCAGAGTCAAGCTCAGCGTCCACCTTCAAAGCCTCCATGGCGCGGCGGCACGGCCGTCCGCGGCTCCAACCTCACGCTCCCGGCCAGGACAGCTCAGGCGTGCCAGTCGTGGTCCATCCGCAGGAAGTACGGGAAGAGGGTGCGCTCCTCGAAGTCGAGATGTGCCTGGAGGTGGTCGGAAAGCGCGACGATCTGTTCCAGCACCACGTGGACGGAGCGTTCGTCCTTGGGGTTCAGATGCCGCGCGTCGGCGCGGATGCTCACGATCATCTGTTTGACCTCCTCATGCTCGCGCCGGAGCCGCCCGATCTGATCGGTGAGCTCGGGGAACCGGTGCTGTATGACCGGCAGCATCCGAGCGTCCTCGATCGTGTGGTGGGCGTCCAGGTGGGCGCAGAAATGCTGGCAGCCCACCTTGAGCTGCCAGGTGAGGTCCGCGACAGTCAGACCGCCGAGCAGCTCCTCGATGTCCTCTGCGCGTGTGGTCGCCGCATCGAGCACCTCAAGCCCCTTGCGCAGGGCGGCGACGTCGCTGCGCAGCGGCGCATGCGCCATCAGCAGCTGCTGCATCATCTGGCGGCCGGCGACAGTTCCCGCCTGCGGCTGTGTCATCGTCGATGCTCCTTTGCGACTGCCTCGCGCACGGCGGGTGCGACCTTCTCGATGATGGGGCGCAGCGCGGACTCGTCGACCGGGCCGCTGAAGATGTAGCCGTTCATGCCGTGCTCGACCGGCCAGCTCGTCAGCAGGTCGACCCGCTGCGTAGTCGAACGGTCACCGACCAGGTTGTAGACCCGGTTGGTCCGGCTCGGGTCCCGCCCGGCAGCGCCGGCCGCCTCGTCGATTCGCCGGTTCGCGTCGTCCAGCTCCTCCGGGGCGAGAAATTCCTTCGAGGGCAGCCAGCCGCCTGTCCCCGCTGGAGTTCGCCCACGGCGGCCGTGAAGCGTGCTTCACGGCCGCCGTCCGGAGGGCGCTGTTTCTAGGCGGCGATGCGGTGGGCTATCGCCTTGGCCGTGGAGGCTGCGTCGTCCAGTGCCTGCTGGCGGGAGGCTTCGAAGAGGGGGATCAGCTGGGACATCGCCGGGTTGTGTACGGCCATCGTGAGTTCCGGGACGATGAAGTTCACGTCCAGGGCGAGCGCGTCGGCCAGAACGGCCGTGAGGTAGTTCTGCACGTATTCGTAGCCCTCGCGGGGCGTGCCCGGGGCGTAGGAGCCGCCGCGGCTGGCGACGACGGTGACGGGGGTGCCCTTGAGCCTGGAGCTTTCCACGCCGGCGGTGCGGCCGACGAGGACGATGTTGTCGAGCCACGCCTTGAGGGTCGAGGGAATCGAGTAGTTGTACATCGGAGCGCCGATCAGTATGGCGTCGGCGTTCTCCAGCTCGTCGATCAGCGTCAGCCGGTGGGCGAGGGCGGCGGCCTGGGCGGGGGTGTGCGTGGCCGGGTCGGTCTGGCCGGCGGTGTGGGCGTCGGCGGTGAGGTGCGGTACGGGGTTCGTGGCGAGGTCACGGTAGATGACCGTGCCCTCGGGGTGGTGCTCCTGCCAGGTCCGGCGGAAGGCGGCGGTCACGGCGCGGGAGGAGGAGGCGTCGCCGGAAAACAGCGAGGAATCGAGATGCAGAAGCGTGGCCATGGGATGTTCCTCAGGTGTAGCAGTGGTCGGGAATGCGGATGATCGGTGACGGTCCGCGTGGCGAGGGCGTCTCGCGATCACCCGGCCGGGTTTGCCGGGTGGAAGGTGAGCTGTGGCGCCTCGGATTCAGGCGCTGGTCAGGAGGCGAGGACGAGCGTGGCGGCGGCAGCGATCGCGATGACGGTGAGGATGATGGGTGCCATCGCGTTGCCGCGGGTCTCGGGGTTGGCGTAGTCGCCGGACTTGGCGTGGAAGCCGACGGCTCCGACGAGCAGGACTGCGAATCCCAGGGCGGCGGCAACGCCGATGGGCTGCCAGAAGAGACCGGCGATGAGCCCTGCGGCTGCGGCCAGCTCGGCCAGCCCGATGAACCGGACCAGCGGGGCGCTGAAGCCTCCGGGAGACTGCAACTGGGCTGGAATGCTGCCCTTGAGCAGGGCTTTCGGTAGTCCGGCGGCCAGCCCGACAACGGCGAGCAGAACGCTCAGTACGGCGGCGAAGACAAACACGGGTCATGCCTTTCTGGAGAGTGATTCGGACCGCCCGAGCTGTGAGGGACCGGCATCCGTGGAGGATGGGTGTGCCGGCGGGTTTGCTGTTCACGCGTGAGCGTTGCTGAAGTGCGGTCTCATCGATGGAGAGCGCTGCTGCGCGGCAACCCGGCCGCGGGCCGGGCGCCGGCCGCCGCGGTGCGGTCGGTGACGGCAGACGCTGAGGCGGGACGGCTCGTCGGCGCCGGCCGCACCGCCTGTGGAAGGCGGAATGCGGCCGATCAGGTGAGGGGCTGTTCGGTGAAGTTCCTGAGCACCAGTACGCCGGGAACCTCGATGAGGCGTCCGCCTTCGTCGATCCTGCCGAGTTCCACCGGCGACAGGCCGAGCGTGCGGGCGAGCTCGGCGATCTGGGAGCTGGCCTCCCCGGAGTCGCTGGAGACGAAGACCACGCGCTTGCCCTGGCCGGAGGGCACTTCGGCGGCGAGCGTCTGGGCGGGAAGGTGGTTGAAGCCCTTCACGATCTGGGCGCCGGGCAGGACCTCGGCCGCGTACTGCGAGGAGAGCCGACCCTTGAGGATGTCGCCCGCGTTGGGCGCGTAGTGCGCGTTGGTGGTGTCGACGACGATCTTCCCGTTCCAGTCGGGCAGGGCGTTGCCGAACGTCTCGACTGCGCCGAACGGGATGGCCATGAAGATGACGTCGCTCGCCAGTGCCTCGGTGAGCGTCACGGCCCGGACCGTGGAACCCCAGGAGGCGGCGAGTTCGCTGATCGAGCCCGGTCCGCGGGTGTTGGCGATGCTGACCTCGACTCCGGCCCGGGCGAAGACGCGCGCCAGCGCCGAACCGATGTTTCCGGTGCCCACGATGGCGTAGCGGGTGTCTGCAGACATGAGTGCTCCCTGTTCCAGTAATTGCTGAAGGCTGTCGAGGCTGCAGAGCAGCTTCGTCGTCCGGCCTGTCGTCGCCGCGTTTCTGTAGGCGGCTCCGACCTCCGCAAGTCCATTTGGTTGAGGTGTTAACCAAACCGTACGACGGACTGGTTAACATGTCAACCAAAGCGGTAGGATGGGCTTCATGGACGAACCGCGATGGCTGGACGAGCGTGAACAGCGGGCTTGGCGCAGCCTCATGAAGATGCAGGCCGGCCTGTCCGAATACATCGAGCGGCAGCTGCGCACCCACAGCGGGCTGTCCACCGCCGACTACCAGGTGCTGGCGCACCTGTCTGAGGCGCCCGAGGGACGCCTGCGGTCGTTCGCACTCGGAGATGCGCTGCAATGGGAGAAGAGCCGTCTGTCGCAGCATCTGACCCGCATGCAGAACCGCAACCTCATCCGCCGCGAGCGATGCGCGACCGACCAGCGAGGGGCCGTCGTGGTCATCACCGAACAGGGCCGCACCCTCGTCGAGGCAGCCGCCCCGCTCCACCTGGCTGACGTGCGCAATGTGCTGATCGACCACGTGACCCCTGCGCAGATGGACCTGCTGATCGAATTGGGAGACCAGGTGGAGGCGCAACTCGCCGAGATCGATCAGAAACCGGGATGACCCCTTGCGTCCCCGCCGGGCTGCCGCCGACCGTGCCGTCAGAGTCTCGCCCGGGGTGCTGATGAGGGCCCGGCATCGCACCAACCGCCCTTACTGCGACACTCCCATCCAACAGAGAAGACGATGCGGGTCGACGAGCCTCGCCTTCAAAAAACGAACGTTTTCTGAAGATCGCCATTTCAAGATCGAAAAGAACCGAGAGCCCTTCAAAAACCCCTTCAAAAACTTCAGTGCTTCAAGAACCCCGAACCACCGTTTTCTGACATGATCCGGGGTCATGAGTGACCCCCTGGAGCCGTCCGGCCATCCCGAATTCCTCGTCGCCGAGCCGCTCGTCCGCACCGAGATCAAGATCGGGTACGCGAGGGTGTCGAGCGGCGGGCAGAAGCTCGACCGGCAGATCGATGCCCTCACCTCTGCCGGATGCCGGAAGATCTTCTCGGACAAGAAGTCCGGCAAGAACGCGCTCCGCCCGGAGCTGAAGGCGTGCCACGCCTTCCTCGATGCCGGCGACACCCTCGTGGTCCCCTCGCTCGACCGCTGCGGCCGCAGCCTCCAGGACCTCATCAACATGGTCGCCGAACTCCGGACGCGCGGGATCGGCTTCACCTCGCTGCACGAGAACCTCGACACCACCACCCCCGGCGGCCGACTCGTCTTCCACGTCTTCGCCGCTCTGGCGGAGTTCATCCGCGAACTCATCGTCCAGGGCACTCGCGAGGGCCTGGCCGCTGCCCGCGCCCGCGGCCGGGTCGGCGGGCGCCCCACCGTCGCTACCGAGGAAGTCATCCGCGCCGCCCGCGACCTGCTGCCCGACCCCGGCCGCTCCATCACCTCGATCGCCAAAATGCTGGGCATCTCCCCGGGCACCCTCTACAACCACATCCCCGACCTCCAAGACCTGCGCGCCTCCGCCGTCCCCCACCAGCTCGACGCTGCGGAACGGTGACCCCACGTGCCGATCCGTCCCTAGGACCGCGAGCGTTGTCCCGCCGACTGGCCGGACATCTCCAACGCCATCAAGGAACGCGCCGGCTGGCGGTCCGAGTGTGAAGGCGAGTGCGGACGCGGCAGTCACCCGGCCGGTGTCCCAACCGGCACGGACAGCCCGTGTACGGCACCGGTTCGCGGGTCATCCTGACGACGAGAGCGCGCACCTCGACTACACGCCGGAGAACTGTAACCCGGCCAACCTCAAAGCCATGCCAGGGCTGCCACCTGCACTACGACTGTAACCACCACGCCCGCATCCGGGCCCAGACCCGGCATACCGCGCTCGAAACGGCGGGCAGCTGACGTTTGAGTTGTAGGCGAACGCAGCAACATCAAGTGCTTAGCCTCGCGCTTTCACGTGGCAGGGCGTCCGGTAGGTGATCAGAAACGCGGAGAGTGCTCCTGACCTGCAACGATGGGACTTGTCTAGGGTCCAGGTCGTCGCGTGAAAGAAGCACTCTCCAGGTGAAGAAGCGTATCGGGTCCTACCCGTGTGTCCGTACCGAAGGTGGTGGTCGCGGGGTGGTCTCCCAGGCCGGCGGTGTGCTGCTGGTGGAGACGATCCGCAAGACTGGCCTGGACAGGGCGATATCGGCGGCGTTGGCGCCGTGGCGCAAGTCGCGGGCGGTGCATGATCCGGGCAAGGTCCTGCTGGATGTGGCGCTGGCGGTCGCGCTGGGCGGGGACTGCCTGGCAGATGTGGGCATGCTTCGGGCCGAGCCAGCCGTGTTCGGGCCGGTCGCCTCCGACCCGACAGTCTCCCGCCTGATCGACACCCTTGCCGCCTCGGGCGAGAAGGCACTGACCGCAATCCGCACAGCCCGGTCCGAAGTCCGTTGCCGGGTCTGGAAGTTGGCCCGCGACGGGGCTCCGGACGCTGGTGGGCAGGTGACCGTGGATCTGGACGGAGTGCTGGTCATCGCCCACTCGGACAAGCAGGACGCCGCCCCGACCTGGAAGAAGACCTACGGTCACCACCCGCTGATGGGTTTCGTCGATCACGGCTCCGGTGGCACCGGTGAACCTGTCGCGTCCCTTCTCAGGGCGGGCAACGCGGGCTCGAACACGGCCGCCGACCACATCGAGGCCGCCCGCCTCGCCCTCGCTCAGCTGCCCACGAAGTACCGGCGGGGGCGACAGACCTTGATCCGCTGCGATTCCGCGGGCGGCACCCACGAGTTCGTCGCCTGGATCGCCCAGCGCGGGCGCTGGCTGTCCTACTCGGTCGGCATGGTGATCACCGAAGCCATTCACCAGCACGTCCTGAAGATCCCGGCATCGGCATGGACGCCGGCCGTCGAGACCGGCGGCGAGGTCCGCGACGGGGCCTGGGTCGCCGAGCTCACCGGCGACCTGCTTGAGGGCTGGCCGAAGGGCATGCGGCTGATCGTCCGCAAGGAACGGCCGCATCCCGGGGCCCAGTTGAGGATCACCGATGCGGACGGCATGCGGATCACCTGCTTTGCTACCAACACCGCCGGCCGTCCCATCGCCGAACTCGAGCTCCGTCACCGGCTGCGGGCCCGGGCCGAGGACCGTATCCGAGCTGCCCGCGCGACGGGCCTGCGCAATCTGCCCCTGCACGACACCGCGCAGAACAAGGTGTGGCTGGAGATCGTCCAGATCGCACTCGACCTGCTGGCCTGGATGCCCATGCTCGCCCTGACCGGCCAGACCCGTCTCTGGGAACCCCGCCGCCTCCGCTTCCGCCTGTTCTCCGCAGCCGCCCAGCTCGTCACCACCGGCCGGCGCCGCATCCTCCGCCTCGCGGCCCACTGGCCCTGGACCAACGAGATCACAGACGCCCTCGCACGGCTCACACTCCTGCCGAACCCCGGCTGACCAGCAGCTTCCCTACCCCTGCGAGTAGCACCACCCCACCCGGAGCAGTGGAACCCGGCGCCCACCCGACGCGACACTCGGGCCCACGGCCTGCCCGCAATCAGCCACCGAAAGCGAAACGGTCCACCGACTCCCTCGCGGACCGTCAAGAAAGATCGAGGTTAGCGTTACTGGCTGTTCCGCTAGTCCCCAAGGCCGATCTACGGCGTCAAAGCCCTCTGGCGAACCAGCCTGTACGCCCCCCTGACTCGGCGGCGCCTCGCTCCCCGCCCGGGACGCCGACCGCGTCACGCGGCGACTGGCGCACCGCCATCCCCGGCGCTGACCAGGCTGACCCTCGCCCGCTTGGTTCGATGTGTGTCAACATAGACGCATGTCGAATGCCAAGGTGCTGCCGCTGATAGAGCCCGCCGACGGCCAGGCCGTGGCGCCGTGCTGCCCGCCGCTGACCGAGCGACCGTTCAGCGCGGAGGAGGCCGAGGTGGCGGCGCGGATGTTCAAGGCGCTCGGCGACCCGGTCCGATTGCGGCTGTTCTCCGCGGTCGCCTCCCACGAGGGCGGCGAGGCATGCGTGTGCGACATCTCCGACGTCGGCGTCTCCCAGCCGACCGTCTCCCACCACCTGAAGAAGCTCAAGGAGGCCGGGCTGCTCACCTCCGAGCGGCGCGGGACCTGGGTCTACTACCGGGTCGAGCCGAGCGTGCTCGCCGCGATGGGGCAGCTGCTGACCAACGCGTCGGCTGTCGCCTGACCCAAGGCCCGGCGAACCGCAGAGTGGTCATCGGGGTGCGGGCTGGGTGACACGCCACAGGCGCCACGGCAGTTCGCCCTCCTCGACGGCCTGGACCGGGCGTCAAGGCCGGACTGGCCGCCCTCGACGATCACCACCTGCGTGCGCCGGTCTCTCGTCATGAGGTACGGACCGACCATGTGCGCTGTCTGCGGGCAGCACGCCGGGTAGGCGCGGTGAGCCGTCGCGCACGTGCCGCACAGCAGCCGCCACACCGGTGGCTCGGTGGCGGGCGGGAGACAGGCTTCGTAGAGGTCAGGAACTGCTCGGAACTCTCGGAGTGGACGGGGCAGAGCACGGCCCCGCACTGGCACAGACACCGACCGCGGCAACCTGCGCCCGAGCCCGGAGCAGTCCAGACAGTGCGTCAGCTCTCCTGCGATACGGCCGTCAGCTGCCGTCCGGCGCTGAATTTGCGCCGCCAGGCCAGGGAGACGTACACGAGTGCGACCAGGACCGGTACCTCGATGAGCGGGCCGACCACACCCGACAGGGCCTGACCGGAGGTGACGCCGAAGGTGGCGATGGCGACCGCGATGGCCAGCTCGAAGTTGTTGCCGGCCGCGGTGAAGGCGAGCGTGGCAGTGCGGTCGTAGGCCAGGCCGATGGCCTTGCCGAGAGCGAAGGTGCCGAACCACATCACCGCGAAGTACACCAGCAGCGGCAGCGCGATCCGGACCACGTCCAGCGGCTGGGAGGTGATCGTCTTCCCTTGCAGTGCGAAAAGGATGACGATCGTGAAGAGCAGGCCGTAAAGCGCCCACGGGCCGATCTTCGGAAGGAAGCCCGTCTCGTACTTCTCCCGGCCGAGCTTCCGCTCGCCGACGCGGCGGGTCAGGAAGCCGGCCAGCAGCGGGACGCCGAGGAAGATGACGACGTTCAGAGCGATCTTCCACATGGAGATGTCCAGGTGCTCGCCGTCGCCAAGGCCCAGCCAGCCGGGCAGCAGGTCGAGGTAGAACCAGCCGAGCAGGCCGAACGCCAAGACCTGGAACACCGAGTTCAGCGCCACGAGGACGGCTGCCGCCTCGCGGTCGCCGCAGGCCAGGTCGTTCCAGATGATGACCATGGCGATGCAGCGGGCGAGGCCGACGATGATCAGGCCGGTGCGGTACTCGGGCAGGTCGGGAAGGAAGATCCAGGCGAGCGCGAACATGACGGCCGGTCCGACGAGCCAGTTGATGACCAGAGAGGAGATCATGAGCGGCTTGTCGCCGGTGACGGCGTCCAGCTTGTCGTAGCGGACCTTGGCCAGGACCGGATACATCATGATCAGCAGGCCGACGGCGATCGGGAGCGAGATGCCGCCGATCTCGACCTTGGCCAAGGCATCGTTCAGACCGGGGATGAGCCTGCCCAGGCCGAGGCCGAGGGCCATGGCGAGAAGGATCCAGACGGCGAGGAAACGGTCGAGCGTCGAGAGCTTCGCGACGGCCGAGGACTCTTCGGTGGTCGCGAGGGATTCAGTGCGGGTCACGGGCAGGCCCTCTTGTTGCCGACGGCATTGCGAGCGGACTCGGCCAGGTCGGCGAACTGACCGGCGAGCTGGGCGATGACGTCCGGGCGGAGCGTGTAGTAGGTGTACCGGCCGCACGGCTCTGTCTCCACGACCCCGGCCTCGCGCAGCACTCTCAGGTGGTTGGAGAGGTTGGTCTGCTTCGCACCGGTCTCCTCGATCAGGTGTGTGGAACAGAGCGTCTCCCGGGCGAGCAGGGTGACGATCTGGAGACGGAGCGGGTCGGCGAGGACTCGCATCAGATCAGTGTCGACTGACGTCATCATGGACTGATACTTTCACATCAGTGGAGACTGACACCATCGTGTGCTGAATTCATTGACTACTGATATCGCCGCGAGACAAGAGGGACCTCTGATGTCCGACAAGCCGTCCGTGCTGTTCGTCTGCGTCCACAACGCCGGTCGTTCCCAGATGGCCGCGGCGTGGCTGACCCACCTGGCCGGAGGCCGCGTGGAGGTCCGTTCCGCCGGCTCCGATCCGGGCGCGGGCGTGAACCCGGCCGCCGTCGAAGCCATGGCCGAGGTCGGCATCGACATCTCCGCCGAGGTCCCGAAGATACTTACGGTCGACGCGGTGAAGGAGTCGGACGTCTGCATCACCATGGGCTGCGGCGACACCTGCCCGGTCTTCCCCGGCAAGCGGTACCTGGACTGGCAGTTGGAGGACCCGGCCGGCCAGGGTGTCGAGGCCGTCCGCCCGATCCGCGACGAGATCAAGGCACTGGTCGAGGGCCTGATCAAGGAGATCGCGCCGGAATCCCAGGCGTGAGCACGAGCACGGACGTACGCAAGGTCATCGTCATGGGCTCCGGCCCCGCCGGATACACCGCGGCCCTCCACACCGCCGGGCCGAGCCGAAGCCGCACGTCTTCGGCGGCGCGATCTTCGTCGGCGGCTCGCTGACCACCACGCAGACTTTCCCGAGGGCATCGACGGCCCGGACCTGATGATCAACATGGACGCCCCCGGGCCGAGAGGTCCGGCGCCGCCCACCGCGCCAGAACGGTGATCGTGACCACCGGCTCCGACTACCGCAAGCTCGATCCGCCGAACGAGGAGGAGCTGTCCGGACGGGGCGTGTCGTGGTGCGCCGCCGGCGACCGGTTCTTCCCGCCCCCGCGGCCGGGTCATCGTCGTCACCCGCTGCACCCGTAGCACCACCCCCTCCCGGGCTGGTTCACCACCCTGGCCTGCACTCATGCGCGTAGGGGATCACGGGCGCTGCCGGGTTCATCGGGTCCCATGCCGTCGAGCTACTTCCGGCGAATGCGAACGAAGCGTGGTGTTCGACATGCCGGGGAAGGCGCCGGTGACGCCCGCAACCGCAGATGCCCGCCAGGCCAGCAATCGGATTGACCTATCCACTTTCGTGCTAGCCTGACTTCAGCGAGCTGGATAGGTCTATCCGTTTTCTATCCGGATAGGGCTATCCGGATCTTGCCGTTTCCCTACCGCGCCTTTCGAAAGGATCGCTGTGACCAGCATCGCCATCATCGGAGCCGGCCCTCAGATGGGCATGGCCATCGCCCGCACCTTCGGCTCCCAGGGCTTCGACGTCGCCTTGATCTCCCGCAACCGTGAGAAGCTCGACGACCTCGTCGCCGCGCTCAGCGCCGAGGGCATCACCGCCGCCGCGTTCCCCGCGGACGTCCTCGACCATGCCGCGCTCGCCCAGGCGCTCAAGGACGCCGCCGCCAGGTTCGGCGGCATCGACGTCCTGGAGTACTCCCCGCTCGCCATGGAATCCACCGTGCTGGCCACTCCGGCCGAGAGCGACCCCTCCCACATCCAGCACGAGATCGAAGTCCAGCTGTACGGGGCCATGGCCGCGACCAAGGCAGTGCTGCCCGCGATGCGCGAGGCCGGCGCGGGCACCCTGCTCTACACCACCGGTGCCGGCTCTCTCGACCCGCTGCCGATGGTCGGCAACGTCAACGCCGCCGCCGCGGCGCTGCGCAACTGGGTCGTCAACCTGCACAAGGAACTGGACGGCACCGGCATCCAGGCCGCCCACATCGCCATCGACGTGGCGCTCGGCGGCGCCTCCATCGACCCCGCGCTCAAGGCGGCCACGCCCGAGGCCGTCTCCTCCGCCTACTGGGACCTGCACGCCACCAGGCGTGACCAGGCCGAGATCGTCTACAGGGGCTGAGGCGGCGTCCGGCTCCCGCGCCGCCCTCTGGTCGCGCCGCGGCGTTCGCGGCCGGCGGCGTCCTGAACGATCAATGTGCCGGATCAGGCGAGGAGCCGCGGTGTTCGGCGCCCAGGCGGGCGTAGTGCTCGAGCAGGTCAGGGGCGTCCACGACCGCCGGGTTGACGACCTGCTCGACCGGGGCCCCCTGGAGCAGGCGCTTCACCGGGACTTCGAGCTTCTTGCCCGTGCGGGTGTGCGGGACTCCCGGCACCTCAAGGATCTCGTCGGGCACGTGGCGCGGTGAGGCGCCGGTGCGGATGGCGTCGCGGATCTTCTCGCGGAGGGCGTCGGCTTCCGGCTCAGCGCCCGGATGGCCGACTCGCACCCGGAGCTGATGCAGGTCCTGCGCCGTCGAGGCCTCGGACACCTCCACTCGGACAACGGTCTGGTCCGGCGGGCACTGCGTGACCTCCACGTCGGCATGGCCTCCGGCCGCTTCACCGCCCTCGACCCCGCGGTCGCCCTGTCCGCACTGGGCGGAACCCTGCTGTCCCTGGTGGAGCTGCGGTTCGCCCGGCCCGACCTGGACGGTGACGAGTCCGCGGCGACCCTGGCCGAGATGGTCCTGCGCATGCTGGGCGTGCCGCCCGACGACGCCCGCGAGGTCGCCCGACGACCCCTTCCTGACGCGGCATGACCGACCCCTGCCCGCTCACACCCTGCGCGGGCTGAGCGGGCTCCCCCGCCGGATCACCACCGCACCAGGCCTCGAGGCCCAATCCCGTCCCTCAGGATCCGCGATCGGCCGCTGCCCCAGCCTTGGTCGTGCAGGGGGCTGCATCGTTGGTGGCCTCCCGGTGTGTGCGAGTGGTTCGTCATCTCCACCGCCCATGCCGTCTTCGCTACGCGGGCAACCAGAAGCTCTCCAACGGGTGGAACGGCACCTGGTCCCAGGCCGGCCAGACCGTCACGGTCAAGAACGCCTCGTACAACGGCACCATCGCCGCGGGCTCCGCCGTCTCCACGGGCGCGCAGTTCAGCTACAGCGGTACCAACGCCGCTCCGACCAGCTTCGCGATCAACGGCACCAGCTGCACGGGCGCCCACCAGCCGCCGATCACCGTACTGACCAGCCCGGTCGCCGGCGCGACGTACTCGCGCGGTGACGCGGTACCGCTCGCGGCGACGGCCGCCGCCGCGGACAGCGCAAGCATCAGCAAGGTGGAGTTCTACGACGACACCACGCTGCTCGGCACCGACACGAGCGCGCCCTACTCGCTCTCCGTCTCTGGTTTGACCGTGGGCAGTCATTCCCTGCTGGCCAAGGCGTACGACAGCCTGGGCGCGTCCGCGGAATCCACTCCGGTCGGCATCACGGTCGCCTCGGGTCCCGCGGTCGTCGCCTCGACCACCCAACTCGCCGTCCAGCAGGGCAAGACGGCGACTTACGAGGTCAAACTCTCGACCCAGCCGTCGGCCGACGTGACCGTGACGACCGCCCGCACCGGCGGCAACACGGGACTGTCCGTGACCGGCGGGGCCTCGCTCACCTTCACCCCGTCCAACTGGAACACCGCGCAGAAGGTGACCGTCACGGCGGACTCCTCCAACACGGGCGCGGCGACCTTCGACTCGACCGCCGCCGGGCACGGCAAGGCCTCGGTGACGGTCACCCAGATAGCGGCGACGGGCACCTACAACGCCCGCTTCCTGGATCTGTACGGCAAGATCACCAACCCGGCGAACGGCTACTTCTCCCCCGAGGGCATCCCCTACCACTCGGTCGAGACGCTGATCGTCGAGGCGCCGGACCACGGCCACGAGACCACCTCGGAGGCGTACAGCTACCTCCTGTGGCTCCAGGCCATGTACGGCAAGGTGACCGGCGACTGGTCCAAGTTCAACGGCGCCTGGGACATCATGGAGAAGTACATGATCCCCACCCACGCCGACCAGCCCACCAACTCCTTCTACAACGCCTCCAAGCCGGCCACCTACGGGCCCGAGGAAGACACGCCGAACCAGTATCCGACGGCACTCGACCCGTCCGTTCCGGTCGGTTCCGACCCGCTCGCCGGCGAGCTGAAATCGACCTACAGCACGGACGACGTCTACGGCATGCACTGGATCCAGGACGTCGACAACATCTACGGGTACGGCAACACGCCGGGCGGCAAGTGCGAGGCCGGCCCGACGGCCACCGGACCGTCGTACCTCAACACCTTCCAGCGCGGACCGCAGGAATCGGTATGGGAGACGGTGCCGCAGCCGACCTGCGACGCCTTCAAGTACGGTGGCAAGAACGGCTACCTGGACCTGTTCACCGGGGACAAGTCGTACGCCAAGCAATGGAAGTACACCACCGCGCCGGACGCCGACGCACGCGCGGTGCAGGCCGCCTACTGGGCGGACCTGTGGGCGAAGCAGCAGGGCAAGGGCTCGGCCGTGTCGGGCACGGTCGCCAAGGCGGCCAAGATGGGCGACTACCTGCGCTACGCCATGTACGACAAGTACTTCAAGAAGATCGGCAACTGTGTCGGGCCGTCCACCTGCGCGGCCGGCACCGGCAAGGACGCCTCGATGTACCTGCTGTCCTGGTACTACGCCTGGGGCGGCTCCACCGACACCAGCGGGGGTTGGGCCTGGCGGATCGGGTCCAGCTACGCCCACAGCGGCTACCAGAACCCGCTGGCCGCGTACGCGCTCAGCTCCTCCGCCGACCTGAAGCCGAAGTCGTCGACCGGCGCGGCCGACTGGAGCAAGTCGCTCCAGCGGCAAATGGAGTTCTACCGCTGGCTCCAGTCGGACGAGGGCGCGATCGCCGGCGGCTCGACGAACAGCTGGGCGGGCCGCTACGCGACTCCCCCGGCCGGGAAGTCGACGTTCTACGGCATGTACTACGACGAGCAGCCGGTCTACCACGACCCGCCGTCCAACCAGTGGTTCGGCTTCCAGGCCTGGTCCATGGAGCGGGTCGCCGAGTACTACCAGCAGACGGGGAACGCGCAGGCCAAGGCGGTCCTCGACAAGTGGGTCAAGTGGGCGCTGTCCAAGACCACGATCAACCCCGACGGCACCTACCAGATCCCCTCCACCCTCCAGTGGTCGGGCCAGCCCGACACCTGGAACGCGTCAAGTCCCGGCGCCAACAGCGGACTTCACGTCACCGTCGCCGACTACACCAACGACGTCGGCGTGGCCGCCGCGTACGCCAAGACCCTGAGCTACTACGCCGCCAAGTCCGGTGACACGGCGGCGAAGACGACCGCGAAGGCGCTGCTGGACGGCATGTGGACCAACTACCAGGACAGCCTGGGCATCGCTGTTCCCGAAACCCGCAGCGACTACAGCCGGTTCAACGACAGCGTCTACGTGCCGACCGGCTGGAGCGGCACGATGCCGAACGGCGACGCCATCACCTCGTCCTCGACGTTCTCCTCGATCCGGTCCTTCTACAAGAACGATCCGGCCTGGTCGAAGATCGAGGCCTACCTCAAGGGCGGCGCCGCGCCCGTGTTCACCTATCACCGGTTCTGGGCCCAGGCGGACATCGCCCTGGCCATGGGCTCGTACGCGGAACTCCTCGAGTAGCCCCCGCCGGAGCTCCGCGTACCCGACCCCGTCACCAGGCGACGGGGTCACCCGGCCGGGCGGCCCCACCCCCAGGGGCCGCCCGGCCCTCCTCCGCAAAGGGGAGGCGGTTCCGTTGCCGACCCTGCAGTGCCCCCGCTCCGTTCGGGAGCGCTCCCAACCATTGGGGGCAGGACGACCGTCCGTAACCACGCCCCTGGTGAAGTCATGTGCGCGATCCCCTCCGGCCGGTAAGATCGGTGATCTCTTGGGGGAGGTGGCATGGGCAGGCGACGCCCGGGGGCACCGACGCTGGAGGAGGTGGCCGCCCACGCGCGGGTGGGACGGGGCACGGTCTCCCGCGTCATCAACAACGCCGCGGGCGTGAAGGAGTCGACACGTCGGGCCGTGCAGCAGGCCATCGACGAACTCGGTTACGTGCCCAATCTCGCGGCCCGTTCCCTGGCCGGGCGGCGGGCCGACGCCGTCGCCCTGGTCATGACGGAGCCGGACTGGCGGCAGTTCGCGGAGCCCTTCTTCTCCGAGATCGTCACCTCGCTCGGGGACGCCCTGACCGACACCGGAATGCAGCTGATGCTGACCCTGGTCCGTTCGGACGCCGAACGGCAGCGCTTCCTGGAGTACGCGCGCGGCGGCCGGGTCGACGGCGTCCTGCTGATGTCCGTGCGCGCCGGCGATCCGCTGCCGGACATGCTCGCCGAGGCCCGGCTGCCGACGGTGCTGCTGGGGCGCCGCTCCGGCGACGAGTACGTCAGCTACGTCGACATGGACAACGTCGGCGGTGCGCGCAGCGCCGTCTCCCACCTTGTCCAGCGGGGCCGCAGGGTCATCGCCACCATCACCGGGCCGCTCGACCTGCACGCCGCCCAGTGCCGGCTGCGCGGCTACGAAGAGGCCCTGGCGCTGGCGGGCCTGAAGGTCGAGCGGACCCGCGTCGCCGAAAGCGACTTCACGGCGGAGAGCGGGCGCCGCGCCATGGCCGAGCTCCTCGAACGGCACCCGGACATCGACGGCGTCCTCGCCGCGTCGGACACCACAGCCGCGGGGGCTCTGGAGGCCGTGCGCGCGGCCGGTCGCCGGGTGCCCGAGGATGTCGCCGTGATCGGCTTCGACGACTTTCCGCTGGCGCAGCGGACCGAACCGCGGCTGACCACGGTGCGCCAGCCGATCGAGGAGGTCGGGCGGGCCATGATCCGACTGCTCCTGGAGGAGATGGAGGAGGGCGCCGTGGCCTGGCGTCACGTCATCCTCCGCACGGAGCTGGTGGTCCGCGAGTCGACCTGACGCGCCCGCAACGGTCGGGGAGAGCCCCGGAGCCGCGTGCCGTGCCTCGCACCCGCTGCCTGACCTGAGGCTCCCCAAATCGGTTCACCCAGTTCCTGCCGACAGCCTTGTCATGGACCTGAACGCTCCCTACAGTCCTGGCGAACCCAAAATTGGGAGCGCTCCCATTCACTAGGTCGTGGGAGCACTTCCCGGTTACCTCTCCCCCACCCTGAAGAGGATCCGCATGCGTCCTTCACCGCACCATGCCCGCCGCGCGCGTGGCCTGCTCGGCGCGCTGCTCACCTCGCTCGTCTCACTCGTCGCGCTGCTGACCACCGCCCCCGTCGCGCAGGCCGACACCACGATCTGCGAGACTTTCGGCACGACGACCATCCAGGGTCGCTACGTGGTTCAGAACAACCGCTGGGGCACCAGCGCCACCCAGTGCATCACCGCGAGCGACTCGGGATTCAGGATCACCCAGGCCGACGGATCCGTCCCGACGAACGGCGCTCCGAAGTCCTACCCGTCCGTCTACAACGGCTGCCACTACACCAACTGCTCTCCCGGCACCAACCTCCCCGCTCAGCTCAGCTCCATCTCGACTGCGCCCTCGGGCATCTCCTTCAATTACGTCAACAACGCGGTGTACGACGCCGCGTACGACATCTGGCTCGATCCCACGCCCCGCACCGACGGCGTGAACCGGACCGAGATCATGATCTGGTTCAACAGGGTCGGATCCGTCCAGCCCATCGGCTCCCCGGTCGGCAACGCCAACGTGGGCGGGCGCGACTGGCAGGTGTGGTCCGGCAACAACGGCTCGAACGACGTACTGTCCTTCGTCGCGCCGTCGGCGATCAGCAGCTGGAACTTCAACGTCATGGACTTCGCCCGGCAGGCCGTCTCCCGCGGACTCGCCCAGAACAGCTGGTACCTGACGAGTGTTCAGGCCGGTTTCGAACCCTGGCAGAACGGCGCCGGCCTCGCCGTGACCTCGTTCTCCTCCTCCGTCAACAAGAGTTCCTCCGGTGACCCGGGCACCCCGGGAGGCTCCACCGCCTGCAAGGTGGCGTACGGGGCGAACGCCTGGCAGGGCGGCTTCACCGCCGACGTCACCATCACCAACACCGGCACCTCCCCCGTCAGCGGCTGGAAGCTCGCGTTCACCCTCCCCTCCGGGCAGCAGATCACCAATTCCTGGAACGCGAACCTCTCCGGGTCGTCAGGAGCGGTCACGGCGAGCAACGTGAGCCACAACGGCGAGCTGGCGGCCGGCGGCCAGGCGACCTTCGGGTTCCAGGGCACCTCCAGCGGGACCTTCGCCAAGCCCTCCGCCTTCACGCTCAACGGCACCGCCTGCGCCACCGCCTGACACACACCCATCCTCCGGGGCCCGCCTGATTCCGCCTTGCCGGCGGGCGCGCCCCGGAGGCCGCGAGGTGCTCGCGTCCTGGTTGGTGACGACGAAGCCGACGTGCGCCGGCCCAGCGGGAAGCCGTTCCTTCCTGACGGGACGGTAGGGCGCCACCGCAAGGTTTGACCCGACGCACCGGCCGCGGGCGGACCGCGGCCGGTGCGTCGGCTCGGAACAGGTCCGCGTCCACCGGTGGTTCGTACCGCCGTGGCACGAAGAGAGCTGCAGCTTGGTGGTCCGAGTACCTCGCCGCCCGAGCCGAAGCTGAAGCTGTCCGAGAACGGAGTGGACGAAAGAGCAGTGACCGAAAGGCCGTGATCAGTGGCCGCTGAAGAAGGTCACTAGCCTGCCGACTCCACAGTCAAGTCACCGTTCGTTGTCGACAGATCCAAGCGGTACTTGCCCGACGGGTCGTTCTTGAACGCCACCTTCTTGTCGCCGTGGGAGTCGTTCGCTGAGATCTGGTACTTGGCGGGCGGGGCCGTGATCGTGAGGCTGCCGCTGGTCGTGCGCGCCTTGATGTTCTGTGGGGTGGCCGTCTGGATCGTCACCTCGCCGTTCGACGTCTGCGTGTCGATGTCGCCGCCCTTGGCGTCCTTGACGTTGACGTCACCGTTGGACGTGCGCAGCTTCACCGGGCCCGTCGCACTGTTCACTGCGATCTCGCCGTTGCTTGTGTGCACGTCGACCGTGCCGACATCGGTCAGTGTGAGGCTGCCGTTGGACGTGCCTCCCGTCACCGGAAGACCGGCGGGCAACTTGACGATGTATTCGACGCCGCAGTTCTTGCCGCAGCCGGAGAGCGTCAGGACGCCGTTCTCGACGCTGAAGGACGTGCCACTCGGCTTGTCACCACGGTAGTTGACCTTTCGGTGCACGGAGGTCGTTGAGATGTCCGCCGAGGCGTCCACCTTCACCCCGCCGTCCCCGCTGTCGAGACGGATCGAGGTGATGTTCTGGGGCACCTTGGCGTCGTCCTCGAAGGTCTTCTGGTCGAGGGCCGAGCACGCGGAGAGCCCGCCGACGGTGAGAGCAGCCAAAGCCACTGCTGCAAGGACGCGCGTCTGTAGGCGTCGCATGAAGTTCCCCCGTATGGAGCGAGTTGGATCGGTGATCAGTCACTGCGACTTTACGCAGCCACAGTCCCGCCCACGATGGGGAAAACCCGCCATTGCCAGGACTGGGCTGACCTTCACGGCGACCACAGCCGCCGTGAGGAGATCGCGTGACTTACCGCCGGGTTCCACCGGAAGAGGCTGTTGCGCCCGACTGCCTCGCCGAAGCCTGCCTCCTGCCCCGCCCCGCCCCGAACGAGGCCGGACGGCCCGGGACGAGCCCGGACGCAGACCGAAGGTGATCTGGTCCCTCGGCCCCGGCAGGACAGAGGAAAGAAGGGAATAGTGCACGGTCGGAATAGCCCCCTCCCGCCAGTAGAGGACCACCGTGTACCCGACCCCGCTGCCGCTCGCCGCCGACCGGGCCGCCGTCGCTCTGGACGAGCCGTTCGGGCCCGACGCCGGCCACGACCCGGACGCCCGGGCCGCCGACCTGGTGCGCGAGGCTCTCGCTCTGCTGGCCGACGACCGGCGGCAGCCAAGGCCGGGTTGCGCCCCGGCGCGGTGGACGGAATCGACGACGACGCCGCCCGACGGCTCCTGCGCTCCCTGCTGACGGTCCGGGAATCGGGCCCGTTGTCCACCGAGGCCGCCCGGGTGCTGGACGCGCTCCTGGCCGGCGAACGCCTGGCACGCGGCATCACCGATGCGACCTCGTTGCCCGCCGTCCTCGACACGCTGCCCCATGCCGCCTACCACGCCGCTGACCGTACGGTGCTGTGGCAGGGCGACATCACCACCCTCGGAGCGGACGCCGTCGTGAACGCCGCCAACAGTGCCCTGCTCGGATGCTTCAGGCCGATGCACCCGTGCATCGACAACGCCCTCCACGCCGCGGCCGGGCCCCGACTGCGCGACGACTGCCACACGATCATGTCCTTGCAGCGCCATCCGGAGCCGACCGGCACCGCCAAGATCACCCGCGGCCACCACCTGGCCGCCCGCTACGTCCTGCACACCGTCGGCCCCATCGTCGACGGCCCGGAACCAGCCCCGATGAACGAGTCCGCCTTCGACCTGGAAGCGGCCGCCGGCACGCTCCGCACCTGGCTCGGCGAGGCAGATCGTGTCCTGATCACCGCAGGGGCGGGACTCAGCGCAGCCGCCGGATACGACTACGGCGACAAAGACCGCTTCCGGGAGGACAAGGACCACTGGGTGATGACGTCCGATGTGGACGCCCTCTTCGCCCGCAACGGCTTCGACCCCGACCGGATCTTCACCCCCCAGGGCGACTACGGCCGCTACCAGTGCACGACTCCCTGCACCCCGACCACCTTCGACAGCCGCCCCCTCGTCGCCCAGCTCCTCGCCGCATACGACCCGGTCTCCGGTGCCGTCACCGGCCCTCTGCCCAGGTGCCCGAACTGCGCCGGCGAGGTCGAGATCAACGTCCGCATCGGCCCCGAGTTCGTCGACACCCCCTATCTTCCCGCGGGTCGCCGCCTCCAGGACTGGCTGGGAACCGGTGCCGACACCCGCCTCCTCATCATGGAGTTCGGCGCCGGATTCAACACCCCCGGCGTCATCCGGTGGCCGGGCGAACACCTCACCCGCCAGATCGCCCACGCACGCCTCGTGCGCGTCAACCCCACCCACCCCGAAACCCCCGACGACCTCGCCGGCCGGGCCCTGTCCATCCCCGCCGGGGCCGACCACCGGCTCGACGCCCTCACCGTGCCGCACCCGGCACCCGGCACCCGGCACCCGGCACCCGGCACCCGACCCTACGGTGGCATCATGAACGACCCGGAGAAGAACAAGGCCACGGCTCAGGCGTTCTACGACCTGATGTTCAACCAGTGCCGCCCCGCGGACGCCATCGAGCAGTACGCCGGAGACACCTACATCCAGCACAATCCACACGTCGGCGACGGCAAGCAGGCGTTCGTCGACTACTTCGAGCGCATGGCCGCCGAGTACCCGGGCAAGCGGGTGGAAGTCAAACGCGCCTTCGCCGACGGCGACCACGTGATCCTGCACTGCCACCAGACCTGGCCCGACGAGGAGTACGCCGGCATCGACATCTTCCGTTTCGACGCAGGCGGCAAGATCGTCGAACACTGGGACGCTCTCCAAGTGATCCCACCCACCTCCAAGAACGACAACACCATGTTCTGACAGAAGGGGGACAACAACCGCTGGCCTTCAAGACCTGGGTGGCAGCGGCAACGGCGCCACCCAGGCGAAGGTCGCCTCGTTTCCGGCCGGCGTCACACGGGTGGCGAGCCCGGTACAAGCTGGTTGCGGCACCGGGACGCTCCGTGGGCCTGTCACCCCGACACCGGGCTCAGTGCTGGGCGAACTGGACTCCCGTCGACTGCACGACGTCCGGCCGCAAGGCGACGCCGTTGACGGTCAGTTGTTCTCCGTAGATGTCGGTGAGTCTGATCGCCTTGCCGCACCCGCTGCCGTCGGGCGAGAGGAAGTAGTTGTAGTCGGTGCGGGCCAGTTGGCGCCAGCCGCCGCCGGTGCGGACCTCCAGCCGGGCGAGCGGGTTGCGATGGCCGATGGCCTGCACGCCGCACCAGTAGGGGCTGGATCCGACCTTGTAGCGGATCGAGATCGTCCCCACCGAGCTGGGGCTCACCAGGCTCCAGGTGACGGCGAGCCGGCCGGTCGAGACAGGAGCGAGTTCGGCGAAGGCCTGTTCGCTGAGGTCGAGCTGCCCGGGCGCGCAGGGCAGTGGGCACTCGTTGGTGATCCGGACCGTGACGGTGGCGCCGTTCGCCGCGCGGACGAACACGTATGCGCCGCAGGCCTTGGAGGTCTCGTAGTCGGTGGTGTTCATCGCCGCGATCATCATGTCGCTGCTCGGACCGTAGGAGCAGGCACCGTCCCCGACCCCGGCCTTGTAGACGGTGGCGACTCCGGGGTAGGTGACCTTGCCCCGGATCCGTCCGGCCAGGGACGACGCGGCGGGGGCCTTCCGCGGGGAGGCCGATGACGGCTTCGCCGCCGACGGGGACGCGGAGGGCTTCGGCTTCTTGGCCTTGGCCGAGGGGGACGCGGAGACCGCGGACGGAGAGGGTGTGGGGGATTTCTTCGCGGCCGGCGACGACGACGGGTCCGTCTCCTGGGAGTTGGCGACGGCCGTGGCCGCGGCCCGCCCGGCGTCCACCTCGCGGTCCGGTCGCATCGTCATGGCCAGGCAGACGAGAAGACCCGTGACGACCAACCCCGCGGTGCTGCCCACCATCAGCCGGCGTCTGCGCCTGCGCTGTCGCGCGGCCTGGCGTGTCTCTTGCATGTTCATCCGTTCGGAAGAGCGTGTCGGTCTTGCACTGCTCAGTGGCCGCGGGTGGCGAAAAGGTTGCCGCCTTTTTTCGGATCCTGTGACGACCGCGTGCTCCCACCCGGGGGTCCCTGGGTGGGAGCACGGAGGTCTGCGCGGCGGCTCAGCCGACCTTGGCCATGTTCCACTGCTGCGGGGCGCCGCCGTTGGGGGTCCACTGGATGACCTGGGTGTTGTCCGCGCCGTTGTTGGCGTTGTCCAGCGCCTTTCCGCTGTGCCGGTTGATGAGCCGGAACGCGCCGTTGCCGAGCGCGGTGACGGCCCACTGCTGCTGGTGACTGCCGTTGTCGGTCCTCTGCACCATCACCCCGCTGTCGGAGGTGCTGTTGTTGTCGTCGAGGGCCTTGCCGCTGCGGACGCAGACCAGCTTGTAGTAGCCGTGGCCCAGGTCGGTGACCGTCCACTGCTGCGGCGAGCCGCCGTTGGCGGTCCACTGGATGATCGGGCTGCCGTCGTTGCCGATGTTGCCGTTGTCGAGCGCCTTGCCGCTCTGGGCGCAGATCAGCCGGTAGACACCGCCTGCCAGGACGGCCGGCATGCCGTTGACCTCCACGCAGACCACGGAGTCGTTCGCGTTGGGCGCTGTGCTCGGGACGCTGACGTTGATCTGCCCGCCGCTGACCCAGTAGTTGAGGTTGGTGGCGGGGTTGTTCATCAGGTAGACGCGGTTGATCGTGTTGTACACCGCCGGTATCTGCAGGGTGCCGCCCGTGGGCCAGTCGAAGACGTGGGCGAAGAGCTTGCCGTTCTTCTTGGTGACCCTGCCCCAGGACGGGTCGGTGGCGAAGGGGCTGCCGCTGGTGCCGTGGATGCTGTCGCCGTGGGTGGCCATCCAGGAGCCCATGCCGTTCAGAACGGTCACGGATCCGGCGGTCACGCTGCCGTCGCCCTTGGGGCCGATGTTGAGCAGGTAGTTGCCGTCCCGCGAGACGACGGTGACCATCTCCCGGATGATGGTCTGGACCGAGCGGTACTGGTTCTCCTTCCACGAGACGTAGCCCCAGGCGTCGTTCATGGTGGCGCAGGCCTCCCACGGACGGTCCAGCGGCGCGTCGGGGATCCCGAACTCGGCGACCGCGTAGTCACCGAGACCGTGGTCCCGCTTGACGCGTTCGTTGACGATGAGGTTGGGCTTGCGGGCCATCAGCCAGTCGTAGAGATCCTTGCCGTCGGCCTGGCCCCACCATTGGTCGAGGTCGGGGGTGGAGGGGTTGCCGTACCAGTCGCCGTCGAACCACAGAACGGCCGGGTCGTAGCGGTTCAGCAGTTCCTGCAGCTGGGCCTTCATGTCGTTGATGTAGCCCGTGCGGGCGGACAGCGACGACATGTCGGAGTAGTAGTTCGGGCGGTCGATGGTCTGGGAGGGGTGGTTCCAGTCGAGGATCGAGTAGTAGAGCCCGAACTTGATGCCCCGGCTCTCGCACTCGGTCTTCAGCTGGGCCAGCAGGTCGGGCTGGAAGTTGGTGAAGTCGTGCAGGTTGTACAGCTTGGTGCCGGTGGCGTCCTTGAAGCCCGGGACGTCGGAGTCCCACATCGCGTAGCCCTCGTGATGCTTGGCAGTGATGACGAGGTACTTCATGCCCGCGTTCTGGGCCAGCTGGGCGATGGTGGCCGCGTTGAAGGCGTTCGGGTTGAAGTTCTGGGTGACCTGGCTCTGATAGCCGGCCTTGGTCCACAAAGGATTGGTGTCGGCGCTGAACGCCCACTCACCGCGCCCGAGGTAGGAGTAGGACCCGAAGTGGATGAACATGCCGAACCGGGCCTGGTACCACCAGTCCATCTTCGCGTCGACGGAGTACGCCTCGGCCGTGGCGGGCCACAAAGCCTGAGGCAGACCGAACGCCACGGTACCGCCGGCGAGGGCCGCGGCCTTGATGAGGGAACGCCTGCTGAGGGGAGCGGAGGACATCGTGCGGCTCCTGGAGGGTGAGGGCCTGGGGGAGGGAGGCTCAAGCGGCTCGCATGAACATCGGATGTATTAACAGCCATCTAGGCACGCTGCGTCTAGAGTACGGGAAGAGAATTCAGATAATCCCTGTTCATGACCTCACCCCTTAAACCCGAGGGAAATATACATAGGATGTCTATTGAGGGCTGATCAGGGGCCGAAAAGGGGGCACGGCGACACCGGCTACGCGTCCTCGACCACGACGATGTCGAGCGTCCTGGGCCCGTGCACGCCCTCGACACGGTCCAGTTCGATGTCGCTGGTGGCCGAGGGGCCGGAGATCAGCGTCGACGGACGGCAGGGGTCGAGCAGCACCAGTGCCTCGGGTACGTCGGGAGCGATCTGGTCCGCCCTGACCACACAGATGTGCTGGTCCGGAAGCAGGGTCAGGATCCGCCGCCCCTGGCCCGGACCATGGTCGAGCGTCACGGTGCCGGTCATGGCGATGGCGGTGGCGACAGTGGTGACCACGGCGTCCGCCGCGTCGAGTTGCCCGACCGTCAGCGACGGGACATCCGTCAGCAGGGACCAGGGCCCCGACGGAACCAGGTCCTCGGGAAGCCCGTACGGCACCACCAGGGACCGTGCGCCGGTGCGGACCAGTGCACGACCGACCGCGGCCGCGGCATCGGCGGCCGGGACACGGACCACGGTGGCGCGGTACTCGGCGGCACGCTCGGCGAACAGCGCGACGACGTCAGGTCCCGCGTGGTCGACGCGCTGGACGGGCGCACGGGGCACGTCGTCGGCGCGCTCGGAACCGGGAACCCCGGACAGCGCTTCCCGAATCGCGCTCAGGACACTCTCGCGGCCGCTCATCGTCGCCCCTCCCCCTCCGCCGCCGTACGGGCGTCGTCATTCGTCGGTGTTCTCGTACGGCGCCACCAGGCGCGCAGGGACTCGCGGGCCGGCGCCGGGGTGTCCCGGGTGCCGGACCAGCGGGCGAACGGACCGGGCAGGGCGCCGATCCGGCCGTCACGGGCCACCAGCCGGGCTCCGACGGCGGCCAGGCGCTGCACGGCGGCCAGCCGCCGCGGTGAGCCCAGGACAACGCCCGCTGCCTTCATGGCGAGTCCCTCGGTCGTGGGAAGCAGCCGGCCCCGGCGTTTGGCCTCCACGGCCTCGGCGCGCAGGTGGACCAGCACCTCGGGAATGTTGATCTTCACGGGGCAGGCGTCGTAACAGGCCCCGCACAGGGTCGAGGCGAAGGGCAGCGAGGCAGCGTTCTCGATGCCGACGAGCTGCGGGGTCAGGACGGCGCCGATCGGCCCGGGGTAGACCGAACCGTAGGCATGGCCCCCCGTGCGCTCGTACACCGGGCAGACATTGAGGCAGGCCGAGCAGCGGATGCAGGCGAGGGCCTGGCGGCCCACCTCGTCGGCGAGGGTGGCGGTGCGGCCGTTGTCGAGGAGCACCAGATGGAAGTGCTGAGGGCCGTCGCCCTCGGTGACGCCGGTCCACAGCGAGGTGTACGGGTTCATCCGCTCACCGGTCGACGAGCGGGGCAGGAGCTGGAGGAACACGTCCAGGTCGGCGAAGGACGGCAGGACCTTCTCGATGCCCATGACGGTGATCAGGGTCTCCGGCAGGGTCAGGCACATCCGCCCGTTGCCCTCCGACTCCACCACCGCGATCGTGCCGGTGTCGGCGGCCGCGAAGTTGGCGCCGGAGACGGCGACCTTGGTGCGCAGGAACTTCTCCCGCAGATGCAGCCGGGCCGCCTCGGCGAGGTCTCGGGGCTCGTCGGTGAGGTCCTCGGGGGCGGGCCTGCCCCACTCCCCCATCTCGCGCCGGAAGATCTCCCGGATCTCGGAGCGGCCCCGGTGGATGGCCGGCACGAGGATGTGCGAGGGACGGTCGCCGCCCAACTGCACGATGAGTTCGGCGAGATCGGTCTCGTAGGCACGGATGCCCGCGTCCGCGAGCGCCTCGTTGAGGCCGATCTCCTGAGTCGCCATCGACTTGACCTTGACGACCTCGTCCGCACCGGTCTGCTTCACCAGGTACGTGACGATGCGGTTGGCGTCGGCGGCGTCCGCCGCCCAGTGGACCACTCCCCCGGCGGCGGTCACCGCCTTCTCCAGGCGCAGGAGATGGTGGTCGAGATGGCGCAGGGTGTGACGCTTGATCGCCGCGGCTGTCTCCCGCAGTTCCTCCCAGTCCTCCAACTCGGCGGCGACCGCCAGGCGCTTGTCCCGGATGGTGCCGGTCGCGCGGCGCAGGTTCGTCCGCAGCCGGGAGTCGGCGAGCGCGGAGCGCGCCGCCTCGGGGAAGGCCGGAGTGCCCAGCCATACGACGTTGTCCGCACCGGTCACCGTACGTCCCCTTCCGTGGCGGCCAGGATCTCGGCCAGGTGCATCGTGCCGACCCCGGTACGGAGCCGGGACAGGCCGCCGCCGATGTGGGTCAGGCAGGAGTTGTCTCCGGCGGACAGGATCTCGGCGCCGGTGTCCTGCACATGGCGCATCTTGTCGGCGAGCATCGCGTTGGACACGTCCGCGTTCTTCAGCGCGAAGGTGCCGCCGAAGCCGCAGCAGGACTCCGCGTCGGGCAGTTCGACCAGGTCAATGCCCTTCACGGCACGCAACAGCCGGAGCGGACGGTCGCCGACGCGGAGCATCCGCAGCGAATGGCAGGTCGGGTGGTAGGTGACGCGGTGCGGGAAGTAGGCGCCGACGTCGGTGACGCCCAGGACGTCTACGAGGAGTTCCGACAGCTCGTACACCGTCGGGACCACCTGCTCGACCGCCTCGGCGAGGGCGGAGTCGCCGTACTGGGCCGCCACCACGCGGTGGTGGTCGCGCACCATGCCCGCGCAGGACCCGGAGGGGGCCACGACCGCGTCGTAGCCCGCGAAGACCTCGGCGAAGCGGCGGACCATGGGCAGGGTCTCGGGGCGGTATCCGGTGTTGAAGTGCATCTGGCCGCAGCAGGTCTGGCCCTGTGGGAACTCCACGGTGTGGCCGAGCCGTTCCAGGAGTTCGGTCACGGCGCGTCCGGTGCGGGGGAACATCGTGTCGTTGAAGCAGGTGATGAAGAGGGCTATGCGCATGGGGTTTCCTGGTGCGGGGCCGGCGGTGCGGGGACGGGCAGGTGGCGGGTCCGCACGGCCGGGGCGGTGAAGACGTCGTGGCGCTCGGCCGGGGCGAGTCCGGCCGTCAACTCGCTTGCTACGGCGATCACTTCGGCATAGCTGGCGGCGAGTGGGCAGACCGGCCAGTCGGACCCGGCCATCGGCCGCCGCGGTCCGAAGGCGTCGAGCAGGGTGTCGGCACACGGCACGAGAGCCGCGGTGAGTCCACGAGATCCAGTCGGCTTCGGTGGCCGTGCCGGAGAGTTGGCAGACAATGTTGGGGAGGGCGGCCAGGCGCCGGATCTGCGGTGCCCACGGGGCGAGTTCACCCGAGGCGACGGGCGCCTTGCCGAGGTGGTCGAGGACGAACGTGAGGCCGGGCAGTTGCTGCGCGACCTCGACGGCCGCCGCGCGTCGGTGGGGCCGGACCACGAGGCCGTGGACGAGTCCCGCCTCCGCGACCGCGGCAAGGCCGCGCGGTACGTCGGAACGGACGAGCCGGCGCGGGTCCGACTCGCCCTGCGGGCGCGGTCGGGTCGCTCCAGCCGACGACTCCGGCGACCCGGTCGCTTTCCGCGGCCAGGGCCAGAGACTCCGGGGTCTCCTCCGGCACGGTGAGCGTCCGAACCAGCACCGTGGCGGTGAAACCGGCGCCGCGGGCCACCGGTGCCAGGTCGGCGAGGGTGAAGTCGCGCCGCAGCGGGGCGAGTGCGGCCCCGCTGATCCAGTTCTGGTCGCGGACGGGTCTCCGCCCGGGTCACAGCCGCCACACCACCGGCAGCGAGGCGTCCGCACCCTGCGCGGAGTAGTCGTGGACGACGTCGAGCAGGTCGGCCATCCGGGCCTGCCAGGCGATGTTGACGGGCAGCTCGTCGAGTTCGGCGATCATCGCCTGGTAGTCCTCGACCTCCAGTACGTGGAACAGGTCCGTTCCGCTGCGCCAGATCGTCCATTCACTCCCGCCCGCGGCGCGGATGGCGGCGGCGAGTTCCTTGGGCACCTCCCGGTGCGCGGCGTCGTACTCCTCGATGCGGTCGGCGCGGACCTTGGTGTGCAGGGCGACCTTCATGAGGGTTCCTTCGGCGGCATGGCTCCCCCTACGCGTGTGCCGGCGGGGACGGGGACGCCCGGGTCCAGCAGGCCCTCGGCGCGCAGTTCGTCCCACAGGGCGTCCGGAATCGGGCGCCGCAGCTGTTCGACCGTGTCGCGGACCTCGAGCGGGGACCGCGCGCCGGTCAGGACGCTCGCGACCGCGGGATGGCCGAACGGGAAGCGCAGCGCGGCGGCCCGCAGCGGCACGCCGTGGCGTTCGCAGACCGCGAGGAGGCGCAGCGCGCGGTCGAGGACCGGCTGGGGCGCGGGGGCGTAGTCGTACGTGGCGCCGGGCCGGGGAGCCGTCAGCAGCCCGGAGTTGAACACCCCGCCGATAACGACGCTGCGGCCCCGGGCGGCCGCCTCCGGGAGCAGTTCGGTGAGCCCGTCCTGTTCCAGGAGGGTGTAGCGGCCGGCCAGCAGCACCACGTCGATGTCGGTCTCCCGCACGAGCCGGGCGGGCAGCGCGGACTGGTTCATCCCGACACCGATCGCTCCGATCACGCCTTCGGCGCGCAGCCGCTCCAGCGCCGGGTACGCCTCGCGCAGCGCCTGCTCGGCGTGGTCGTCCGGGTCGTGCAGCAGGGCCACGTCGATGCGGTCGACGCCGAGGCGTTCCAGGCTGGCCTCCAGGGAGCGCAGCACTCCGTCGGCGCTGAAGTCCCAGACCCGGCGGTGGGTGGCCGGGACGGCGAAGCCGTGGGCGAGGTCGTCGCCCACGCCACCCCCCGGATGCGGCACAAGGTGCCGGCCCACCTTGGTGGAGAGGGTGTAGGTGTCACGGGGGCGGTCCCGCAGCGCGGCGCCGAGCCGCCGTTCCGACAGGCCGAGTCCGTAGTGGGGCGCGGTGTCGAAGGTGCGGATTCCGGCGTCCCAGGCCGCGTCCACGGTGGCCTGGGCGGCCTCGTCGGTGACCGGGTGGAAGAGGTTGCCGAGGGCGGCACAGCCCAGCGCCAGTTCCGAGACCGGTACCGCGGTGCCGCCCAACGCGGTGGTCCTCACGGCCGGTCCACCGGGCGCAGCCGCAGTCCCTGCATGCCGCCGTCCACCGCGAGCGCGGTGCCGGTGACGGACGCCGCGGCCGGACTCGCCAGGTAGACGATGGCGGCCGCCACCTCCTCGGCGGTCACCAGACGGCCCATCGGCTGGCGGGCGTCGAGGGCGGCGCGCTCGGCCTCCGGGTCGTCGGCGGCGTCCAGCAGCCGGGACACCCAGGGGGTGTCGGCCGTGCCGGGGTTCACACAGTTGACCCGGATGCCCTCACGGACGTGGTCGGCGGCCATCGCCAGGGTGAGCGACAGTACGGCGCCCTTGCTGGCGGAGTACAGGGCGCGCTGCGGCAGTCCCGCGGTGGCCGCGATGGAGCAGGTGTTGACGACGGACGCGTGCGCGGAGCGACGCAGGTGGGGCAGGGCGGCGCGGGTGGTACGGACGATGCCGAGGACGTTGACGTCCAGGACGCGGTGCCACTGCTCGTCGGTGTTGTCCTCGACGGTGCCCACCGCCCCGACGCCCGCGTTGTTGACGAGGATGTCGATACCCCCGAGCCGCGTCACCGCCGCGTCCACGGCGGCACGCACGGAGGCGTCGTCGCTGACGTCGGCCTTGAAACCGAGCAGCGGTGCGCCGGCGCCGTCCGGATCGAGGTCGAGCACGGCCACCGCCGCGCCCTGCGCCGCCAGTGCGCGGGCCGTGGCGAGCCCGATGCCGGACGCGCCGCCGGTGACGACGGCCCTGAGTCCTGACAGAGCGGTCATGCCGCCTCCTCCTGCGCGGCGCGGTCGGCCACCCAGAACGCGCCGTCCGGATAGCGGAACTCGGTGATGGACTCCTCGTGCATGGTGGCCGAGAAGCCCGGCGCGAGGGGCGCGGTGTAGTGGCCGTCCCTGATGACCACGGGCACCGTGAAGTGCTCGTGGAGGTGGTCGACGTACTCGATGACCCGGTTCTCGGTGGTGCCGGACAGCGCCAGGTAGTCGAACATCGACAGGTGCTGCACCAGCTCGCACAGGCCCACTCCGCCGGCGTGCGGGCACACCGGCACGCCGAACTTCGCGGCGAGCAGCAGGATCGCGAGGTTCTCGTTGACGCCGCCGACGCGCGCCGCGTCGATCTGCAGGACGTCGAGGGCGCCGGCCTGGAGGAGCTGCTTGAAGACGATGCGGTTCTGCACGTGCTCGCCGGTCGCGACCTTCACGGGGGCGACGGCCTTGCGGATCGTCGCGTGGCCGAGGATGTCGTCGGGGCTGGTGGGCTCCTCGATCCAGTAGGGGTCGAACTCGGCGAGCGCCTTGGTCCACTCGATCGCCTCGTCCACGTTCCAGCGCTGGTTGGCGTCGATGGCGATGCGGATGTCGTCGCCGACGGCGGCACGGGCGGTGCGCAGGCGCCGTATGTCGTCGTCGACGTCGGCGCCGACCTTGAGCTTGATCTGGGTGAAGCCGTCCGCGACGGCCTGCTTGGCCAGCCGGGTGAGCTTGTCGTCGGAGTAGCCGAGCCAGCCCGGGGAGGTGGTGTAGCCCGGGTAACCGCGCTCCCGCAGGACCGCCTCACGCTCGGCGAGACCTGTGCGGCCCTCGCGCAGGAGGGTGAGAGCGTCCTCGGGGGTGAGGGCGTCGGCGATGTAACGGAAGTCGACCTGGGAGACCAGCCACTCCGGGGCGGCGTCGGCGAGCAGCTTCCACAGCGGCTTGCCCTCCCGCTTGGCGGCCAGGTCCCACACGGCGTTGACCACGGCGCCGATCGCCATGTGCATCACGCCCTTCTCGGGGCCGAGCCAGCGCAGCTGGCTGTCGCCGATCAGGTCGCGGCTGAGGGAACCGGGGTCGGCGCACAGCTCCTGGACACCACGGCCCATGAGATGGGGCCGCAGCGCGTCGATCGCGGCGACCTGGACGTCGTTGCCGCGTCCGATGGTGAAGGTGAAGCCGTGGCCTTCGTGTCCGTCGCCGGCGTCGGTGCGCAGCACCACGTAGGCGGCGGAGTAGTCGGGATCCGGGTTCATCGCGTCCGAGCCGTCCAGTTCCCGGGAGGTGGGGAAGCGGACGTCGTAGGTGTCGACGGCGGTGATCCGTACGGGTGTCGCAGTCAAGGGGGTGCTGCCTTTCACGCTTGGGCGAAGGTCTGGCGCTGGCTGCCGAGGCCGTCGACGGAGAGCTCGACGGTGTCGCCGGGGCGCAGGAAGGGAGTGCCGGGAAGGCCGAGGGCCACGCCCGCGGGCGTACCGGTGTTGATGACGTCGCCGGGCTCCAGGACCATGTACTGGCTCAGGTACGACACGATGTGGTCGACGGCGAAGATCATGTCGCTGGTGTGGCCGTCCTGCCGCTTCACGCCGTTGACGCTCAGGTGCAGGCCGAGGTTCTGCGGGTCGCCGGCCTCGTCGGCGGTGACCAGCCACGGGCCGAGCGGGTTGAAGGTCTCGCAGGACTTGCCCAGGTCCCACTGCGGCGAGTACTCCAGCTGGAACTCCCGCTCCGAGACGTCATGGCTGATCGCGTAGCCCGCGATCACGGCCCGCGCGTCCTCGGGGCCGTCGAGGTAGCGGGCCCGCCGGCCGATGACGACCGCCAGCTCGACCTCCCAGTCGGTCTTGACCGAGCCGCGGGGGATGAGCACCTGGTCGTTCGGGCCGACGACCGTGCCCGGGTCCTTCATGAACACCACCGGGCGCGGCGGGATCGCGGCGCCGGTCTCGGCGGCGTGGTCGCGGTAGTTGAGACCGACGCAGATGACCTTGCCGGGGCGTGTGACGGGTGCGCCTACCCGCAGGCCGTCCTGTTCGAGCTCGGGCAGTTCTCCGGCCGCGACGGCCGCACGAGCCCGGTCGACTCCCCCGGAGGCGAGGAAAACGCCGTTGATGTCCGGAGTCACGGAGGACAGATCCAGCAGCCGGCCGTCGTCGGTGCGGACGGCGGGCCGCTCCTCACCGGGGGCGCCGACTCGTAGCAGTTTCACTGGGGGAGCTCCCTTGCCATGCGGGATTCGTCTGAGGGGTGGTCGGCCGTTGAGCCGGAGCCGCCGGCGTGCGAGGGAACGGACCGTTCCGGCTCTCACGTATCCGCGTCGACAGTCATCGGATGTATGGCGGCACAGTGACCATAGATGCCGAGATCCACACCTGACAAGAATTCCTCGGATGTATTTCCTCGGCTTGGCCAGTCAAGCCCTCACGCGCGCAGATCTCCCAAGCTCACGCATGGCCACGGAGCCGATACGCGCCACACCATCCGATGAATCCAGAGGAGAGCCAGAGGGGCTCCATCCCAGATGGAACCGCGGCTAGCGAGCATGTCACTGGCTCATACGGGGTGACACGGCCCCCCTTGAGACGCCCCGCCTGCCTCGGCCCGCCGACCCAGACCGCCGCCCCGTTGCCGAATCGTGAGTTACCGCAGCGCATCGCCCGCCCCCTGCGCAGGCCACGAACACACAGGTCACGCAAGGCGCCGACGCAAGCTCCCGACGCCGGGGAGGCGACCTCCTCGACCCAGGACGCCCCGTCCCGCAATTCTCTGGCGGCGAACTCTTGTCAACCTCGGCAACGTCGTCGTAACGTCCTCGACGTCCCGAGATACATCGGAGGAATGGTCGCATCGGCCCATGCGACCGTTCGGCTCGCATTCGTGCACCGCTTCGCCTCCGGTCCTCGGGCCCCCTGACTCACCCTCACCTCCGACCCTGCCGGGCATGATCCGCGCGCTTCCGCTCCGGATCTGCACCTCCCATCCGGCGCGACCTCGCCCTCCCCCGCAGGCAGGTTCGTCCCCTCCCACCCTCGCCCTGCGGCCCCGTGCCCTGGCTAAGGAGAGAACACGGCCATGAAGCTCGCTCGCACCCGCTCCACCGCTGCGGTAGCCACCACCGTCCTCGCGGTACTGGCCCTCGCCACCGCGTGCAACCGCGAAAGCACCGGTTCGGTCGCCTCGGACGGCGGCAAGCCCGCCATCGGCATCGACCTGCCGCGCTCGGACTCCGACTTCTGGAACTCCTACGCGCAGTACGTCGACAAGGACATCAAGACCGACGGCATCAAGGCCCTGCCGATCAGCAACTCGCAGAACGACGTCACCAAGCTGGTCGCCAACGTGCAGGTGTTCCAGAACACCGGCGCCAAGGCCGTCGTCATGGCCCCGCAGGACACCGGTGCCATCGCCTCCACCCTCGACACCCTCGCGTCGAAGAAGATCCCGGTGGTCAGCGTCGACACCAGACCCGACAAGGGCGACGTGTACATGGTGGTCCGCGCCGACAACCGGGCCTACGGCACCAAGGCCTGCGAGTTCCTCGGCAAGCAGCTGGGCGGCAAGGGCAAGGTCGCCGAGTTCCAGGGCGCGCTGGACTCGATCAACGGACGCGACCGCTCCGAGGCCTTCGCGGAGTGCATGAAGACGAAGTTCCCGAAGATCAGGGTGTTCGAGCTGCCCACCGACTGGAAGGGCGACGTGGCCTCCGCCAAGCTGCAGAGCCTGCTCGCCCAGCACCCAGACCTGAACGGCATCTACATGCAGGCGGGCGGCGTCTTCCTGCAGCCGACCCTGGCCCTGCTGGAGCAGAAGGGCCTGCTCAAGCCCGCCGGGCAGAAGGGCCACATCAGCATCGTCTCCAACGACGGCATCCCACAGGAGTTCGACGCCATCCGCAAGGGCCAGATCGACGCCACGATCTCCCAGCCCGCCGACCTCTACGCCAAGTACGCGCTGTACTACGCCAAGGCCGCAGCCGAGGGCAAGACCTTCCAGCCGGGCAAGACCGACCACGACTCCACCATCATCAAGCTTCCCAACGGCCTGGAGGACCAGCTGCCCGCGCCCCTGGTCACCAAGGACACCGTCGACGACAAGTCGCTGTGGGGCAACAACGTCGGCTGACGACCGACAGCGTCCGCCCGCCGCGTCGGGGAACGGAGCCCCCCGTCCCCGACGCGCAGCCCGCCGCACCCCGCCCCGGGTGCACACCCACGCCCCTCGGCCCCAGCCTCCGTACACGAAGGACGGTATCCACCATGGCGGACACCGCGACCACCCCGCCGACCGGCCCCGGCACCCCGGCCCCGGTGGCCGAGGCGACCGGCATCAGCAAACGATTCGGCGCGACCGTCGCACTGCGCGACGCTCGTATCACCGTCGCCCCGGGCGAGTCCCACGCCCTGGTCGGACGCAACGGCGCCGGCAAGTCGACCCTCGTGTCCATCCTCACCGGACTCCAGCAGCCCGACACCGGAACCCTGCGCTTCTCCGGCGAGCCGGCGCCCGCCTTCGGCGACATCGACGCCTGGCGCTCCCGGGTCGCCTGTGTGTATCAGCGCTCCACCATCATCGGTGACCTGACCGTCGCCGAGAACCTCTTCCTGAACCGGCAGAGCGCCGGGGCGGTGCAGCCCATCCGCTGGAGGCAACTGCGCCGACGAGCCGAGGAGTTGCTCGCGGAGTACGGCGTGGCCGTCAACCCCGCCGCGCGGGCCAAGGACCTCACCGTCGAACAGCGGCAGTTCGTGGAGATCGCGCGGGCCCTGTCCTTCGGTGCGCGCTTCATCATCCTCGACGAGCCGACCGCCAAACTCGACGCCCGCGGCATCGACCGGCTCTTCGAAAAGCTCCGCGAACTCCAGCGCCAGGGTGTCGCCTTCCTGTTCATCTCCCACCACCTGCAAGAGGTCTACGACCTCTGCACCACGGTCACGGTCTACCGCGACGCGGGCCACATCCTCACCGCCCCCGTCACCGAACTCGGTCACCAGGCGCTGGTGGAGGCCATGACCGGCGAGTCGGCCTCCAAGATCACCGCCACCGCCGGCGAGCGTCCCGCCCCGCGGTCCGACTCCGCGCAACTCCTGACGATCGACGGCCTGACACTGCCCGGTGTCTGCGAGGACATCTCCCTCTCGGTCGGCTCCGGCGAGGTCGTCGGGCTGGCCGGCGCCACGGCGAGCGGCAATGTGCAGGTGGGTGAGGCCATCGCCGGTCTGCACCGCGCCAAGGACGGACGCATCACGGTCGGCGCCAGGACCGTACGCACCGGCAGCGTGCCCTCCGCGCTCGCTGCCGGAGTCGGTCTCGTCCCCGAGGACCGCCACCTCCAGGGGCTGGTGAACAACCGCAGCGTGGCGGAGAACGCGACGCTGACCGTCACCGCCCAGCTCGGCCCGTTCGGCACGGTGCTGCCCGCCCGTACCAAGGCGTTCGCCGGACGCATGATCCGGGACCTCGACATCAAGACGCCGGGAGCCGCCACCCCGGTCTCCGCCCTCTCCGGCGGCAACCAGCAGAAGGTCGTCGTCGCCCGCGCCCTGGCCACCGACCCTCACGTGCTGGTGGCCATCCGCCCCACCAACGGCGTGGACGTCAAGTCCAAGGAGTTCCTCCTGGGCCGCATCCGGCAGGTCGCGGACGTCGGCAAGGCCGCGCTGATCGTCTCCGACGAACTGGACGACCTGAAGGTCTGCGACCGGGTCGTCGTCATGTTCCACGGACGCGTGGTCGCCGAGTTCGACCACGGCTGGAAGGACGAGGACCTCGTCGCCGCCATCGAAGGGGTCTCCGGCGAGGCGACCCGCGCCACCACGTTCCCCGAATCCGCCGTACCCGCCTCATCCGGCGCAGACGAGCACGGAAGGTAGTCATGTCCGCCACCACAGATCTCACCGAGCCCGCAGTGAGTCCGGCCGAGCCGGCCGCCGCGGACGCCACGCGCCGCCGGGTCGACCTCGGGCGCTTCCGTGAACTGTCCCTGGTCCCGGCGATCCTCGTCCTGGGCCTGATCGGGTTCATCGTCTCGCCGGCCTTCCTCACCTCCGACAACCTCATCGGTGTGCTCCAGCAGTCCACCGAGCTCAGCCTGTTGGTCCTCGCCACGACCTTCATCCTGATCAGCGGACGGATGGACCTGTCCCTGGAGTCCACCATCGGTGTGGCCCCCGTCATCGCCGTCTGGCTCGTGCTGCCGACCAGCGGTGGGCGGTTCAACGGACTCGGTCTCCTCCCCGAGTGGACGGCGGTCCCGCTCTGTCTGCTGGTCGGCGCCCTCATCGGCGCCGTCAACGGCTTCCTCATCCTCAAGCTGCGCCTCAACGGCTTCATCGTCACCCTCGGTGCCCTGACCATGCTCCGCGGGCTGCAGGTCGCCCTCTCCGAGGGCCAGTCCATCGTGGAGCTGCCCTCCTCCTTCACCTACCTGGGCAAGGCGTCCTGGCTGGGCATGCCCGCAGCCATCTGGGTGTGCGCGCTGCTCTTCGGCATCGGCGGCGGCGCCCTGGCCTGGCTCCGGCACGGCCGGGCGCTGTACGCGATCGGCGGCAACTCGGAGGCCGCACGCACCGCCGGGATCCGCGTCGACCGCATCGTGTGGATCGTCCTCATCGCCGGCAGCGTCCTCGCCGCGTTCGCCGGCATCCTCTACAGCGGCCACTACGGCTCCATCTCCGCCACCCAGGGCAGCGGCTGGATCTTCCAGGTCTTCGCCGCGACCGTCATCGGCGGCGTCAGCCTCAACGGCGGCAAGGGCTCCGTGTTCGGCGCGCTCACCGGTGTGCTGACCCTCCAACTGGTCGTGAACGTCATGACGTTGGCAGGCGTACCTCCGCTGTGGAACCAGTTCCTCAACGGGGCCATCATCATCGTCGCGCTGATCATCTCCCGGTTCGCTTCCGGCGAGAAGCAGGAATAGCCACGCGCGGATCGGCGGCTCCGCCCGCCCCGGGGCACACTCGGCGGAGCCGCCGGCCGGCACTCCCCCCACTCAGAGAGGCACCCTCGTGGCACTCACGGACGAGGCGATCGACAAGATCAAGGCGATGATCGTCGCCGGCGAACTCGCACCCGGCTCCCGACTGCCCAAGGAGGAGGACCTCGCGGGACAGCTCGGTCTGTCGCGGAACTCCCTGCGCGAAGCCGTCCGGGCGCTCACCGCCATGCGGATCCTGATCACCCGGCAGGGCGACGGCACGTACGTCTCCAGCCTGGAGCCCCACCTCCTGCTGGAAAGCCTCTCCTTCGCCGCCGATGTCTCCCAGGGCCACACGGCTCTGCAACTGCTCCAGGTACGCCGCCTGCTCGAACCGCAGGCGACAGGGCTGGCCGCCGCGCTGCTGAAGCAGAAGGACCTCCAGGAACTGCGCAACATCCTCGACCGGTCCCGGACCGTGACCACCGTCGAGGAGTTCGTCGCCCACGACATCGCCTTCCACCTCAGGATCGTCGAAGCCGTGGGCAACCCCGTGCTGTCGATGCTGTTGCAGGTGCTCTCCACCCGAACCCAGCGTGTCCGCATCGTCCGCGGCAGCCAGGCCGATCACGCCCTCAACAACGCCCACGACGACCACGAGCAGATCCTCAGCGCGCTCCAGTCACGTGACGCCCTGCTCGCCACTGCCGCGGCGACCGTCCACATCACGGCCGTGGAGCAGTGGCTGGCCAGCAGCCTGACCGACGACCCGACGCGAGCGATCGTCGACTGACCTCCCGCACCCCGAGGCAGGAACAGGCCGAGTCTCGGTTTGAAGCCGTCGACCCCGGCGGCTGACCCGAGCGGATCGTCCTCGGCGTCGGCTTCTCGGAGGCGGCACACATGACAGTGAACGGCTGCCTGCAGTACTCGAACGCACCACGTCGCGCAGGAAGCCCTGTCGGCGTGGTTGTGTTGTTTCGGACCGGCGTTCCTTTCGGAGGGCGTCGGCGGGAACAGGACACCCGGGACCGCGGCCGGGGTGCGGCGCGAGCCGCCCGATCCGACCGGCCGGGCATACCGATCGCGTTGTGCGAGGCCGCCGCGACGCCGACGTGGAAGTCGTCGTCCTCGCTGCGTCACCCATCCCCGCTGCAACTCGACATAGTACAGACCCTCCGCCTTCACAATGAATCGTACTCATTTTGAGGAAGCGTTCAGCGAATCCGATGCTCCGGCCTCTGCGAGGCACGGGAATACCTCACAAAGCCTCACAAAACATCATCAAAGTTGCCTGACTCTCGAAAATTGTGCCTGCACATCCTCTTGACCATGGTCGCAATAGAGCGCCTAATTTCTTCGACTGCCGACCCCACCCCTCTCCTCAGGGCGCACACAACGCAGTGGAGTACTCATGGCCACAAGGAAGCCGACCATCCTGACCGCCGTATCAGGCGGCGACCTCCCGATGGGTCCCGGCACCAGCCTTCGTGGCGGGGGTATCTCCGCGTCCACGCTGCCGTGGGACCCGGCATCGAAGCCGCTCTGCACCGCGCCCACGTGCGCAATCACAGCATCTTCCGCCACGCCATGGCCGGACCGGGGCGCCGGGGGCCAGTGCCCCTCGTAGAACGCCGTCGGCGCACGGGGCTCCCGGCGCCGAGGCGCGCAACAAGGTAAGGAGAACAACAGCATGAGACCCGCACGACTCATCGTGGGACTACTGCAGACCCTTCTGGTCGCAACCGCCGTCGTCCTGCCCGCACAGGCGGCGCACGCGGCCGACACCAGCTTCTATGTGGACCCCGCAAACGGCAGTGACAGCAATTCGGGAACCAGTACGTCAGCAGCGTTCAAGACGATCACCAAGGCCCGCGACGCGGTCCGCGCGGTGAACTCGGCCATGTCCGGGGACATCGTCGTGAACCTGCGCGGGGGCACGTACCCCCTCACCAGCCAGGTCGACTTCACCACCGCCGACTCGGGCACCAATGGCCACAACGTCATCTACAAGGCGTACGGCTCCGAGACCCCGGTCGTCTCCAGCGCCAAGACCATCACCGGCTGGACCACGGCCGCCAACGGCGAGTACAAGGCATCGGTCGGCGCCCTCGACTTCCGGCAGCTCTACGTCAACGGCGTGCGCGCCACGCGCGCCCGCTACCCGGACGTCGGCTCCAACTTCCAACTGCAGGGCAGCGACAAGACGGCCAAGCTACTGAAGGTCCTCAGCTCCCAGGTCACGAGCTGGAACCACTTCGACCGGGTCGAGATGGTGCTGCAACTGCAGTGGGCCGAGAACTACCTGCGGCTGAAGTCGTACACCAACAGCGGTGGCATGGCGAACATCTCGATCCAGGACCACGAGGCCGGCATCCTCTTCCAGCGACCGTATCCGCTGCTGTCCAACGGCTCTCCCCTGCACTTCGAGAACGCCCATGAATTCCTCACCGAGCCCGGTGAGTTCTACCTCGACAAGGACGCGCAGACCCTCTACTACCTCCCCCGGCCAGGGGAGACCATGTCGTCCGCCACCGTGCAGGTCCCGACACTGCAGACCCTCTTCAACATCCAGGGCGACAGCCTCAGCTCCCCTGTTCACAACCTGCAGTTCTCCGGCATCACCTTCACCCAAACCAACTGGACCGAGGCCGGCAACAACGGCCTGCTCAACGCCCAGGGCGGCAACTACAACATCTCCGCCGACACCAGCAACCACCAGTACGTCAACCGCCCGCCGGCCGGTGTCTACACTGCCAAGGCCGACAACCTGTCCTTCACCGGCAACACCTTCACCCAGATGGGCTCGACCGCCCTGGACCTGCACCACGGCGTCCACAACTCCGCCGTCACCGGCAACGTCGTCCAGGACATCGCGGGCAACGGCATCATGGTGGGCAAGTTCTCGGATCCCAACGTCGAGTACCACACCGTGTACAACCCGCCCACCTCACCCGCGGGCGAGGACGCACGCGAGGTCGTCAGTGGTGTCAGCGTCACCAACAACCTGATCAACCGCACCGGTGAGGACTACTACGGCACCGCCGGCATCAACGCGGGCTTCGTGCACGGCACCACCATCGACCACAACGACATCTCCGACTCCCCGTGGGCCGCGATCTCCCTGGGCTGGGGCTGGCAGTCGGCCGCCAACGCGGAGGGCGACAACTCCGTCAGCTACAACCGCATCGGCAACGTGATGAACCAACTGTGCGACGCGGCAGCCATCTACCACCTCTCCAACGACCCCGGCACGGTGATCAACAACAACTACATCCACGATGTGGTCCGCACGCCCACCGCGTGTTCCTCGTCCGTGGCCGGCATCTATCTCGACGAGGGCTCGAGCAACATGACGGTGGCGAACAACGTCCTGTCGCACACCGACGGCTTCACCCACCAGAACGCCAACGGCCCGGGCGTCACCCTCTCCAACAACACGACCACCGGAACCGCGGTGATGCAGGCCTCGGGTCTGCAGTCGGCCTACCGAGGACTGTCGGCGAAGATCAATCTCGCCTACGGCAAGACGACCTCCGCGTCCTCCGTCTACAGCTCCACCTGGGCACCGGCCAAGGCCAATGACAACGACCCGACGACCGGCTGGTCCCCCACGGGGAGCGACACCTCGGCCTGGTGGCAGGTCGACCTCGGCAGTGCGTACCGACTCGGCCAGTTCTCGTTCACCACCCGCCAGGACATCGACCAGCCCGAAACCCGCAGCAACTTCGAGATACGCGGCTCCAACGACCCCGCCTTCGCCGACTACACGGTCCTGGGACGCCAGGACGGCGCGACCCTCCCGTACACCTCGACGCTGACCGCCAAGATCGACGCACGACAGAAGTTCCGGTACGTGCGCGTCGCCAAGACCGACGGCGCCTACTTCTACATCGACGACTTCAGCGTGCAGCAGGCCGGCACCGCGCTGGAGAACTCGGGCACCGCGCCATCCTTCAACCCGTCGACGAACTACACGATCAAGAACGTCAACAGCGGTCTGCTGGCCGACGTCTACCAGGCTGCGACCACGGACGACGCCGCCGTGATCCAGTGGCAGGGCAACTCGGGCACCAACCAGCAGTGGAACATCGTGCGGGTCAGCGGCAACCTCTACAAGATCGTCAACCGCAACAGCGGCAAGGTCCTGGATGTCCGCAACGGCTCCCACGGCAAGGGTGCCGCGGCCGTCCAGTACACCTACAACGGTGGCAACAACCAGCTCTGGTACTTCGAGTCGGCCGACAGCGGATACGTCATCCGCAACTTCGAGACCAAGCAGGCCTTGGAGGTCTCAGGCGGCGCGACCACCAACGGGGCAGCGCTCGACCAGTGGACACCGCTGAACCAGACCAACCAGCTCTGGACGATCCAGTGACACTCCGCGGGTGAGGCGGGGCCGTGCCCCAGCCCGCCGCCGTGGTCACCACCTCGCGGGTGAGGAGGAAGAAGGACAGAGAGGGCCGGAAGGGCGCACCGTGCTTGTCCGCGTGCCCGGCCAAGTCCTGCTGCCAGGCGCGGAAGCCGGTCAGCGCCTCCGCCTCCTCGAACCACAGCGCGGAGTAGGTGTCGTACGCGGGCTGCTCCGAGGTGCCTCCGACGTATGCGGCCATGGCGTCCCCGGGGAGGGCCGTGTGCCAGTTGTGGCCGCGCACGTACCGGGCGGGCCCGGCCGGGTCGGCGAGCAGGTCCTCGTGCGCCTGTCGCAGACCCTTCTGGTAGGCCTCCGGGGCGAGCCCGTCGGCGGCCTTGAGGAAGTACCCCCCTACTGTTTTTGGATCAAGCCTTGAACGTCCACATCAGGTTGGTGCTGTCCTGCCACGTCCACTGCTTGACCACGGCCCCTTCGGCGACCATGCCGCCGCCGTCGAGGACCAGTCCCGTGGTGCGGTTGGCGATCGAGTACCGGCCCTGACCGCGGTGGGTGATCTGCCACTGCTGGTTGGTGCCGCCGTTCCAGGGTGCCTGCCGGGCCGGGTCGCCGTTGGTGGTGGCGCCCCAGCCGTCGGCGGCCAGGCCGTTGGTGCGGTTGACGAGCCGGTAGTAGCCGTTCCCGAGTTCGATCGCCTGCCACTGGACGTTGGCGTTGTCCACGATCTCCCACTGCTTCAGGTTCGAGCCGCTGGAGAAACTGCCGCCGCTGTCCAGCACCAGGCCGCTCGTGACGTTGCCCAGGCGGAAGTACGTGGCCGGGTTGAACGTCACCTTCAGTGAGGCGATGGCGTCGTTGTTGCCGGTCGTCCGGAGGTCGGCGGCGTTCGAGGTGAACGTCCAGGCGGTGCCGGTGAAGTTGTCGCCTGAGTAGCCGATCACCTGGAAGCCGTCGGGCACCAGGACGGAGGAGGCCTGTGCGGCCCCCAGGCCGGCGGCGGACAGCTGCGAGGAGGTGTAGCTGCCCAGTTGGAGAACGCCGCGGGCACCTTGGTAGTCGACGTTCTGGAACACCGAAGGTGAGACCCTCGTGGGCATGCCCTGGACCTCGACGCACACCACGGGGAGGGTGGCGTTCGGCGCGGTGGCCGGCACGGTGACGTTGATCTGGTCGGTGACGGTGTACGAGAGCGAGACCGAGGGGTCGTTCAGCAGATAGACGCGGCTGATCGTGTTGTCCGTCCTCGGGATCCGCAGCTGGCCGTTCGTGGGCCAGGTGAAGACATGGGCGAAGAGCTTGCCGTTCTTCTTGGTGAGCTTCCCCCACGAGGGTTCGGTGGCGAACGGGCTGCCGCTGGTGCCGTGGATGCTGTCGCTGTGCGTCGACATCCATGAGGCCAGGCCGTTCAGGACGGTCTGGGATCCCGCGGTGACCGAGCCGTCGCCCTTGGGACCGATGTTCAGCAGGAGGTTGCCGTCCCGGGAGACCACCGTGACGAGCTCCTGGACGATGTCCTTGACGGATCGGTAGGAGTTCTCCTTCGCCGCGTTGTAGCCCCAGGCGTCGTTCATGGTGACGCACCGCTCCCACGGCCGGCTCATCGGCTCGTCGGGTATCCCGAACTCCGCGACCGCGTAGTCACCGAGACGGTGCCCGCGCTTGACCCGCTCGTTGACGATGAGGTTGGGCTTGCGGGCCATCAGCCAGTTGTAGAGGTCGACGCCGTCGGCTTCCAGCCACCAGTTCTCGAGGGTGGGGCTGGAGGGCTCGCCGAACCAGTCGCCGTCGAACCACAGCAGTGCAGGGTCGTAGCGGTCCAGCAGTTCCTGAAGCTGCGCCTTCATGTCGGCGATGTAGGCGGTGCGGGCGGCCTGCGACGACATGGTCGTCAGGCCATTGTCGTGGCGGTCGGTCTGGGAAGGGTGGTCCCAGTCGAGGATCGAGTAGTACAGGCAGAACTTGATCCCACGGCTCTCGCACTCGTTCTTGAGGTTCATGTACGGGTCGGTCTGGACCCCGCCGAAGTCGTGCAGGTTGTACAGCTTGGTGCCGGTGGCGTCCTTGAAGCCCGCGACGTTGGAGTCCCACATCGCGTAGCCCTCGTGGTGCTTGGCGGTGATCACGAGGTACTTCATGCCGGCGTTCTTGGCCAGCTCGGCGATCTGGGCGGCGTTGAACTGGCTGGGGTTGAAGTTCTGGGTGACCTGGGTCTGGTAGTTCGCCTTGCTCCACTGCGAGTTGGTGAACGCCCACTCGCCCTGGCCGAGCTGCGAGTACGACCCGTAGTGGATGAACATCCCGAACCGGGCCTGGTACCACCAGTCCATCTTCGACGCGACGGTGTACGCCTCGGCGGTGGAGGGCCACAAGGCCTGCGGCAGCCCGAAGGCCGCCACTCCTCCGGCAAGGGCGGCGGCCTTCATCAGAGAGCGCCTGCTGAGGGGAGCTGAGGACATGGGTGCGGCTCCATGAGTCAAGGGGAAGGGAGGGCAGGGAGTTACGAGCGGAACGCCGGCCTGGACACTCTGCTTCGCATAGCGCCACAAGGAGACATCGGATGGATTTATATGAGTCCGGCGGTTACCGTGTCTAGGGGTGAGGCAGAAATACCCAGCAGAAGAGGTTCTTTACGGGATTGCCGGAGGCGACGAAGGCCGTTGAGGACCCGTCACACCGAGACAGTTGCCACCGATACATCGGATCTCTTTGGGGCGGAGCTGACCAGGGAAAGACGAAGGCGTCACAGAGCGCGCCTTCGTGAACCAGTACCGCTGCACCACCGGCACCAACCAGCGGTTCCGGCGACGCACGGCATGACCACCGGCCGGCCGACCATCGGCGCCGCGCATCCCTACGTCCGATTCCCTTGCCCGCTCAGCTCACATGCCGTCGGCACGGCTCACGCAAACGACCGCGGGTCATGCGGTTCGGCAGCGTCGTGTCCCTCCGTCGTCGACCGCCGAGCCCGGTCGCTGCTGGGTGAAGTGTCGGGCGGCTGCCAGGAGAAGAAACGCCAGCGCGGCCGGCGCCGCATAGGCGAGACGGAACTGGCCGGTGGAGCCCAGGAGTCCGCCCACCGCGCCACCGGTGATGACGCCGACGTAGTTGAAGAGGTTCAGCCGCGCCAGGACCGCCTCCGAGGCTGCGGGACGCAGCCGCGCGGCGGAGGCCAGACACAGCGGAGCCAGGACGGACGCCCCCAGGCCCACCGTCCCGGCCGCGAGAACGGCGACCGGCCAGCTCGGTGCGGCGGCCATGCCTGACAGGGCACCCGCGACCAGCAGGGCCGCGGCGCGGACGACCGCGACCGCCCCGAACCGTTGCACGAGCCGATCGGTGGCGGCGCGACCGACGACCGTGCCCGCCTGATAGGCCGCGTACGCCAGCGGTGCGACCGTGAGGGACGCGGCGAGGGTCTGGCGGAGATCGACGGCCGACCAGGCCGAGACGGTGGAGTCGACGACGTAGACGACGAGGAGGACCAGGCCGAACGGGATGAGCCGGATCCACAGACGACGCCCCAGCGGCGGCTGCGCGACGGTGTCCGAACCCGCGGAGGAGGCGGGCAGGGCGTACGTGCGCATGCGGACGGCGAGGAGCAGCACGATCCCCGCCTGAACACTGAGGCCGGCCGCTACGGGCCACTCCAGCCGGGCGGCCCCGGCAGTGAGCAGGGCCGCGACCACGCCGCCGACGCTCCATGCCATGTAGAAGGAGCCGAAGATGCTGCGGCCGTAGGCGCGTTCGATCGCCGCCGCCCGGGTGTTGACCCCGACATCGAGGGCACCGACAGCGAGCCCGAAGAGGATGTACGCGCAGATGGCGGTCGCCTCGTCGGGGGCCCACCCGATCAGCACCAACGCGGCGGCGGCCAACAGCACGGCCCCGCGCGTCGTGGCGAGGGAACCGGCGCGGCGGATCGCGGCCAGACCCAGGAAGCTGCCGCCCCCTGCCATCAGCGCCACCGCGACCATCAGGGTGGTCGTCAGGAGCGGAGCCAGTCGCAGGTGTTCCGTGACAGCGGGGACGGTCGTGTAGACGGCAGCGACAGAGACACCTTGCGCGGCGAACGCGAAGGTCGCGCCCTTGCGGGCGCCGGACCTGGAGACCGGGTGCCCGGCCCCTGTCCGGGCTGGAGCAGTGAAGGACATCATGCTGTCGCGCCCTCATTTCCGTGCGGGTTACCGAAACCGTATGCAGGCCCGGCAGGCAGGCTCAGGACGCCAGGGGCCGTACAGGGGACTTCGGGGGCCACGGTCGGCGACCGGTGACGCCCGTGCCTCTAGGGTGATCGTTCGAGCAGAAGGTGAGTGCGATGTCCCTTGCCCCAGGCCCGGCAGACCCTCCCGGGACCAGCCGCAGCACGTCGGCGACGATCCAGCCGAACATCCTGCGCTATCTCGTCGTGGTCGCCGACGAGTGCGGTGTCGATCTGCGGCCGCTGCTGAAGCAGATGGCACTGAACGAGACGGTCATGCGCTCCGCCGCACTGCGGGTGTCGTACCGGCAGGGCAGCGCGGTGATCCGTCGTGCGCTGGAGCTCACCAGGGACGAGCACCTGGGTCTGAAGGTCGGCGCGGCGCAGCACCTGACCGCGTGGGGCCTGCTCGGTTTCGCCCTGATGGCCGACGACACGCTGCGGCACGCCATCGAGACCGGGGTGAAGTACCAGAACCTGTCCGGGGCGATGGTGGTGTGGTCGGCCGACGTGCGCGAGGAGGACGACGCCTTCGTGCTCCGCGCCGATCTTCCCGATCCCGCCATGGACCCGGCCGTGGCCTCCTTCCTGAGCGAGGAGGCGTTCGCCTCCGTGGTTACCCTGTCCCGGCTGGCCGTCGACCCGGCCTTCGCGCCGCGTGCAGTGGAGTTCTCTTTTCCGCCACCGCGCCGACGCGACCTGTACGACGCCCTGTTCCGCTGTCCGGTCCGCTTCGGCGCCCCCGCGAACCGCATGGTCATCGACCCCGCGTGGGCCCGTATCCGGATGCCCGGCCGGGATCCGGTGAGCTACGCGTCGACTCTGGAGACGCTCGACGCGCAGATGGCTTCCCGCCGTGACCAGCAGGATCTGCTGGAGGTGCTGGAGATCTCCGTCGCGCAGGGTCTGCCGGTGGTGCCGTCGTTCGGCGAGCAGGCGCGGCGGCATGCGACGAGCGAGCGGACGCTGCGCCGTCGGCTGGCCGACTGCGGCACGACGTACGAGGCACTCGCCGAGGGGGTGCGCCGCGAACGCGTCGAACAGCTGTTGCTCCGCCCGGAACTGACCCTGCGCGATATCGCCCGCCAGGCGGGATTCTCCGACGAACGGGCGATGCGTCGCGCGGTACGCCGCTGGCACGGTACCTCGCCGGTCCAGCTACGGGAGCGGATGCGCACGGATCGCCTTTGAGGCCGAGGTCAGCGGGTGCGGATCCAGATCGTCTTCTCCCGGGTCCACTGCTCGAAGGCGTTGGTGGACTTCTCCACTCCCCCGAATCCGGACTGCTTCCAGCCGCCGAACGGTGTGGTGATGTCACCCTCGCTGTAAGCGTTGACGGAGACTACGCCGGCCTCGATGCCACGTGCCAGCCGCAGCGCGGTGTCGAGGTCGCGGGTCCAGACCGAGGCGGCGAGCCCGTACTCGGTGGCGTTCGCCAGACGTACCGCCTCGTCCTCGGAGGTGAAGGTCTGGACGGTGACGACGGGACCGAAGAGCTCCTTGGTGAGGACGTCGCTGCCCTCAGGGGCTCGGGTGATCACGGTGGGCGGGTAGTAGGCGCCGCGCGGCGGCAGCCCGTGGGGCAGTCCCCCGGTGTGGATCCGGGCTCCGCCGGCCCGGGCGGACTCCACGGCTCGCGCCAGCCGGTCGAAGGCGGCGTGGTTGATGAGCGGCCCCATCCGCGTGCGCGGGTCGGCCGGATCGCCGATGACGAGCTGTTCCGCCGCGGCCGTGAACCGCTCCAGCACCTCCTCGGCGATACTGCGGTGAACCAGAACCCGGGAGCCGGCCGTACAGTTCTGCCCCATGGTCAGGAAGGCGGCCTCGATCATGTTGTCGATGAGCTCGTCGCCGTAGGAGAGCGCGTCGGCCATCAGCACCTGGGGGCTCTTGCCGCCCATCTCCAGCGAGACGCGCTTGAAGTTGCTCTCGGCGGCGTCCTTGAGGATGCGGCGGCCGGTCGCGGTGGACCCGGTGAAGGACAGCGCCCCTATGAGGGGGTGACGGGCAAGGGCCGCCCCGGTTTCCCGACCGTACCCCGGCAGTACCGTGAGCACCCCGGCGGGCAGGCCGGCCTCGACTGCGAGTGCGGCCAGGTGCAGGGCCGAGCGCGGGGTCGCCTCGGCGGGCTTGACCAGCAGACAGTTGCCGGCGGCCAGGGCCGGTCCGACCTTCCATGAGGTCATGGCGAGCGGGTAGTTCCACGGCAGGATCGCCGCGACGACCCCGACCGGTTCGCGACTCATGAGACCGAGACCGTCGGGCCCGCTGGGCGCGATGCGCCCGAAGACCTTGTCGGCGGCCTCGGCGAACCAGCGGATCGACTCGATCGCGCCCGGTACGTCGCCCGTACGGCACTCCGTGATCGGCTTGCCCGCGTCCTCGCTGTCCAGCCGGGCGAGGATCTCGGCGTCGCGTTCCATGAGGTCGGCCAGCCTCCGCAGCACCGCGCCGCGCTCCCGGACCGGCAGCCGCGACCACACGCCGGCCTCGTGGACCTGCCGGGCCTGCTCGGCGGCCTTGGCGACGTCGTCGGCGCTCGCGGCGGGCAGGGCGGTGATCGGCTCACCGGTGGCGGGGTTGATGACGTGCAGCGTCTCGTTCGTGGTCATGCCTCCTCCACCAGCTCCCAGCGCCCGTCGGTCCGGCGGGCCAGCCCGCGTCGGCGGAGTTCCTCCAGATAGCGGGCCATGCCACGGTCACCGCGCTTGCGGAACAGCGGGAAGACCCGGGGCAACAGGTTCGGCACGAGCATCGCGAACCGCACCAGACGGGACTCACCGGGCCGGGGGTAGGCCTCCAGCCGGGGCTTGTCCAGCAGACTCACCACCGCCGAGACGACGTCGGCGGGCTGCTGGGGCCGATCCTGGAACTGCAGGGAGTTCCCGCCGTCCACGGCCTCCTGGCGCAGCATCCGGGTGTCGGTCGCCGACGGGAGCACGGACCCGGCCAGAATGCCCTTGCTCCTCAGGTCGAGCCCGATGGCCAGCATCGCGCCCCGCAGCCCGAACTTGGAAGCGGTGTAGATCGGGGTCTCGCCCAGCGGGAAGATCCCGCCGAGGGAGACCGTGGTGACCACCCGGGGGTCCCGGGAGGCCATGAGAAGAGGGATGGCGATACGGGTCGCGACCAGCGGTGAGGTCAGGTTGAGGGTGATCTCCCGCTCGATGCTCTCGACGCTGCGGACGTCGAAGCGTTCCGCGCTGGTCATGCCCACGTTGTTGACGAGTACGTCGAGGCGACCGTGGTCATCGGCGACCACTGCGAACAGCCGCTCCACCTGGGCGCGGTCCATCAGGTCACAGCCGATGCCCGTGTGCCCGGTGCCGGGCAGCTCCGCGGCCACCTTCGTAGCGCGGATCTCGTCGATGTCTACGACGACGCAGCGGGCGCCGCCGGAGGCGAAGCGGCGGCACAGCGCGCTGCCGATGCCGCCCGCGCCGCCGGTCACCAGGACGACTTTGTCGGTGAAGTCGAACCCGCTCATGCCGTCGCCTCCGCGGGTCGCAGGGACCGCACGGACGGCGGCCGGCCCTCGGTGCGCCAGCCCATCTCCCCCGCGACCTTGCCCAGGTATTTCACGAAGGCCCCGCTGTCGACGTAGCCGGTGTGGCGGGGCGAGTCGACGAACTTCAGTCCGCCGGACAGATCCGGGCGGTCGGCGCGGATCCTCTGGGCGAACCGCTCCGCGTTCGGCCGCTGGTGCCGTACGTCATGGAGGTACCCGGCGATCAGCTGCGCCTGCATGTCGAAGAGCTGGTACGCACCGGCGTTGGTCTCGACGAAACCGATGCCGAACAGGCCCTCGTGCTCGCGCGAGAACGACGACAGGTACAGGTCGGGGTGCTGCTCGTCGCCGAAGTACCGCTGCGCGACCGGCACTTTGTGGACGTAGCCGGTGGCCAGCAGCACGAGATCGAAGTCGTCGCTGGTGCCGTCGGTGAAGTACACGGTCCGGCCCTCGGTGCGGGCGATCCCGGGCTTGGCGGTGATGTCGCCGTGCTGGAGGTGGTGGATCAGCATCGAGTTGATGGCCGGGTGGGTCTCGAACAGCTTGTGGTCCGGCTTCGGCAGCCCCAGCCGTGTCGGGTCGCCGTTGATGATCCGCAGGAGGGCACCGAAGACCCGCTGCGCCAGCCACATCGGCAGGTGCGGCCCGCTGTTGGCGATGGTGTCCACGGGCCGGCCGAAGAGGTGCTTGGGGATGAACCAGTACCCGCGCCGCATGCTGATCACCGCGTGGTCCGCGCTCCGGGCCGCGTCGCACGCGATGTCGCACCCGGAGTTCCCCGCTCCCACGACCAGGACCCGCTTGCCCCGCAGCTCCTCCGCGCTGCGGTAGCCGACGGTGTGCCGGACCTCCCCGCTGAACTCCCCCGGCAGTTCGGGGATGTTGGGGTGCCACTGCGAGCCCGTGCACACGACGACCTGCCCATGCACGCTGTCCCGGCCGTCGGCCCGGGTGACCGTCCAGGTGCCGTCCGCGTTCCTCTCGACGTTCTCGACCTCGACGCCGAACTCGATGCGGTCGCTCAGCCCGTAGGCGTCGGCGAACGATCGCAGGTACGACAGGACCTGCCGGTGGGGCGGGTAGTCCGCGAAGTGGTCGGGCATCGGGAAACCGCCGAATCCCGACAGGGTCCTGCTGGAAATGAAATGGGCCGACTCGTACATCGGGCTGCCGGGACTGTCGATGTCCCAGATACCGCCGGACCCGGTGTGCCGCTCAAGATGCGTGTACGGCAGATTCCGCTCCGCCAGCCCCCTGGCGACCGCCAGTCCGGCAGGTCCCGCCCCTATCACGCACGTGTCCAACTGGCTTTCCTTCACGGGCCTGCCTCCTCGTTCATCCCGCTTCACGGGGCTTGAAGGAAACGTATTGACCCGCTGCCCGGCGGGAACTGACCCGGGCGGCCACGGGCCGGACCTCAGCGGCCGCGCGACCATGGCGTCGTCGGCGAGCTCCAGCCACTGACTGCGGGCATGGGCGGTGGCGAAGCCGTAGCGCGCCGCCTCCAGGGCCAGCGCGGCGGGCAGGGCGAGGGAGAGCGCGTTGTCGACGGACATGCGTTCGTGGTCGCCGTGGTGCGTCCGGTTCAGGTTGTCCTCAAGGGTGCGCGCGAGCATGAGGTCGACCTGTGCGCAGCGCTCGTGGACCTCCCGAGCCTGGGTACACGTCCCGGGCTTCCTGGGCCAGCCGCTTCATCTCCGTGATGTCGCCGCGGTCGTAGGCGTGTTGGGCGCCCAGGAGCATGGTGTCGGCGGCGGCGATCGAGGCGCCGATGTGTTCGAACCGGGCCAGGCTCGCCGTCATCAGGTCGTCCGCGCCGGTGCTGTCACCGCGCTGACCGGCGAGAAAGGCCCGCGCCTGTTCACAGGCAGCCAGATCCCCGTAGCGCCGCTGCCGCTCGAAGAACGCGGAGGCCTTCGCGAACAGCCGCTCCGCGAGGTCGAAGTCACCCCGGTGCATCGCCGTGTACGCCCGGTGCGCGAGAAGCGACTGCAACTCACCGGTGTCCCCCATCGCCCGCAGAGCGCCCTCCGCGCGGGCGAACTAGTCCTCGGCCGGGTCGAACCGCCCGGTCGAGGCGCAGATCAGGCCGAGGGCGATCAGCAGGCGCGGGACGGTCTCCACCGCAGTGGCCGGGTGCCGCGTCAGGTCGGCCGGGCGGTCTCGGGAAGGTGGGGGTAGGCGGCCGCCCGGTGCTGGAAGGAGAGGATCTTCGGGTTCTGGACGACGCCGTCACGCATCTCGATGGCCTTTCTGATCGTGACGTCGGTGTCCCATGCCGTAGGGCCGCTCATGACCTTGCGCAGGTAGGGAAGGAGCGCCTCGCTGATCTCCCAGGTGGCGGAGTTCCACAGGTGGGACGGGCTGTGATCCACCGCGTAGTAGTGGCAGCCAGGACCCACCTCGTGCATGGGCGCGCCGAAGGTGGTCGGGCGGGCGAAGGTGAAGCCCATGCCCTCGTCGCAGGCGACGTCGACGAAGAAGGTGCCCGGCCGGAACAGGGCGAGTTCCTCGTCGGTGACGAAGGTGAGCGGTGCGTCGGTGTCCTGCAGGACGCAGTTGACGATGACGTCGAACCCCGCCAGATACTCCGCCAGCGGCTTGGAACCGGCCGCGGTGATCGCCCGCAGGCGCGACGGATCGTCCTCCTGCTCCTCGAAGTGGGCCATGACGACCGAGGGCATCGGCGAGGCCACCGCCGCGGCGGCGCGCTGGGTGAGCACCGTGACGTCGGTGACGCCCATGGCGCCCAGTCCCGTGACCGCTCCGCGCGCCGTGGCGCCGAAGCTGATGACGACCGCGCGCAGGCGGCGGCCGTAGTGTCCGGTCAGCCCGCCGAGCTGAAGAGCGTGCAGCACCGAGCAGTAGCCGGCGAGCTCGTTGTTCTTGTGGAACACATGGACGCTGAAGGCGCCCGTGGAGGTCCAGTGGTTCATGGCCTCCCAGGCGATCAGGGTCAGCCTTCGGTCGATGCCGAGCTGGGTCATCTTCTCGTCCTGCACGCAGTGCGGCCATCCCCACAGCACCTGACCCTCGCGCAGCGCGGAGATGTCGTCATGCGTCGGTTTGGGCAGCAGCACGATGTCGCTCTCGGCGACGAGTCGCTCGCGGGAGCGCAGGCCGGCCACGAGCGGTCGCAGCGCGTCGTCGGCAACGCCGAACCGCTCGCCGTACCCCTGTTCGAGGAAGATTCTCTCGCGTATGGCCGGGGCGATCCGGTCGAGGTGGGCGGGGTGCAAGGGCAGGCGGAACTCGTTCTCCTTGCGGGAGGAGGCGAGTACTCCGAGGCTCATCAGACTCATACGGGTGCGGCTCTCTTCCGGCCGGATGCGATGCACTCCGGCCTTTGCCGTTCCCCGAGGGCGACGCCGCAACGGATGACGGCGTACGAAGTGCACTCGGTACCGCCACCGTACTCCCCACCAGGTCCCCGAGCCGACCGTCAGGGCGTCGAACCCCCTCCCCGCCCGACCGGGAACTTGCCCGGCGCCAGGAACGTTGTAGCGGGTGGTTGCAGTTGGAACAGGAACCGTGAAGTGGTCACCGGCGGCCAGGGCCCGAAGGGCATGCAGGCCGACCGGTTTCGCGCGTTCCGAGGGCCCCGATTCCGAGGCAGGCCCGTGCGGGCCTGCCTCGCGCTGCTTCCGTACAGGCTTCTCTCGCCCAGCGCCCTGCCCCCGCGCCGGCGGCGACGGCCCCCACGCGTTCGAAAGGAAAACCGTGACCACTGACACCGTCAACCGGGGCACCGAGCCGGCGGACCACGCAGGGACGACGCAACCGTCGTCCAGCGACCGGGGCAGCGACTACGCCGTGCTGTCCCGCGAGGTGAAGCAGAGCGGGCTGCTGAGGCGTCGGCCGGGCTATTACTCCGTCAAGGTCGGCGCGAACCTGCTTCTGCTGGCCGCCGGATGGACGGCGTTCGCCCTGATCGGGCAGTCGTGGTGGCAGCTGCTGACCGCTGCCTTCCTCGCGGTGATGTTCACCCAGACCGGGTTCATCGGGCACGACGCCGGACACCACCAGATCGCCGCCTCCAAGCGCGTCAACAACCTGCTGGGCCGCGTGCACGCCGACCTGCTGATCGGGCTCAGCTACGGCTGGTGGATCTCCAAGCACAACCGGCACCACTCCCACCCCAACCACGTCGACCGCGACCCCGACATCGCCGACGGCGCGATCGCGTTCACGGAGGACCAGGCCCGGGTCCGCAGCGGGGCGTACGCCTGGCTGGCCCGCCACCAGGCCTGGCTGTTCTTCCCGATGCTGCTCCTGGAAGGGCTCGCCCTGCACGTCGCCGGCGTACAGGCACTCCTCGACCGCACCGGCAACGCGCACTCGCGAAAGGCCAAACTGACCGAGGCGGGCCTGCTGACGGCTCACGTGGCCGGCTACCTCGCCGCCCTGTTCCTGGTCCTGTCCCCGCTCCAGGCCGTGGTCTTCCTCCTCGTGCACCAAGGGCTGTTCGGGCTGTACATGGGATGCTCCTTCGCTCCCAACCACAAGGGCATGCCCATCTTCGCCAAGGACGACAGGATCGACTTCCTGCGTCGGCAAGTGCTCACCTCGCGCAACATCCGCGGCCACCGGATCACCGACTTCGCGCTCGGCGGACTGAACTACCAGATCGAGCACCACCTGTTCCCGTCCATGCCGCGACCCGGACTGCGCCATGCCCAGGAACTCGTACGCTCCTTCTGCGCCCGGCAGGGCATCGCCTACCACGAGACCGGGCTCTTCGATTCCTACGCCCAGGTGCTGCGCCACCTCCACGACGTCGGCGGCCCTCTCCGACCCGAACTGGAGTACTGATCAGGAGGACGCCGTAGCGGCGGCGGCGCTGTTGCGCAGGAAGGTCGCGAAGGCCTGGGCGGCGGGGGTGAGGGCGTGGTCGCTCATGCGGACGAGGAGGATGCGGCGCACCGGGCCAGGGGGTTGCAGCGGCAGGACGCTGACACCGGCTCGGATGCCTTCCAGGGCAAGCGTGGGGGCGAGGGCGACGCCGATGCCGGCGGCGACCATGGCCTGGGCCTCCTGGTAGTCGTGGGCCTCGTAGGCGATCTGCGGCTCGAATCCGGCCGCGTGGCAGCTGCGGGCGAGGGCCTCGGCGACCGGGTGGTGGTCGGCGCGGGTGATCCAGGGATCGTTCGCGAAGTCCGCGAGGGCGGCCGAAGGACGGTCGGCCAGGGGGTGGTCCTGGCCGACGAGGAGGGCCGGGGGGTCGTCGACGAGTGAGGTGACGACGATGTCCTCGCGGTCGATGCGGTTCCAGTCGTAGTCCCACATCAGGGACATCTCGATCTCCCGATTCTCCAACATCGCCCACAGGCCCGCGATGCGGGCGCTGCGCACCGTCAGCCGTACGTCCGGATGCGCGTCCCGGAAAGCGATCACGGCCCGCGGGAGCAGGGAGGCGCCGACCGTGGGGAAGGTTCCGACCCGGAGGGTGCCCGCGCGCAGTCCCGCGAAGTCGGCCAGCTCGTTCTCCGCGGCCGTCAGTTCGCGCTCGATCCGCTCCCCTCGCTCGGCCAGGGCGCGTCCCGCGTCGGTGAGCGTGACGCCCCGCGCATGCCGCTCCAGCAAGGGCTGTCCGGCCTCCGCTTCCAGACGGCTGACCTGCTGGGAGACCGCTGACGGCGTGTAGTTGAGGGCTCGTGCGGTCGCGGTGACCGAGCCCCGCCGGGCGACCTCGGTGAAGAGCAGAATGCGCCGGACGTCGAGCATCACACCACCTCCAGCGTTAACTTCACCTTAATACCCGTGCAGATTTCCGAGATTGTACTTCACGCTCCGCGCGCCCACTGTGGATCGCATCCCGCACGGAAGTGCCGTCGGGGTATCCACGAGGAGACCGTTGTGTTGCGTCTGCAGGGCGAGATGATCCGCGGAGGAACCAGCAAGTGCTGGATCTTCGACCACCATGACGTGGTGGCGACCGGCGTGGACGCCGACACCCTGCTGCTGGCCGCCTACAACGCCGCCGACCCGCGCCAGATCGACGGTGTCGGTGGTGCCTCCTCCACCACCTCCAAGGCGGCGATCGTCCGGACCTCGACGAAGCCGGGCATCGACGTCGAGTACGCCTTCGCGCAGGTCGGCATCGGCGACGAGCGCGTGGAATGGGCCAGCAACTGCGGCAACTGCGCGACCGCCGTAGCCCTGTACGCCGTCCACAACGGCCTGGTGCCGATCACGTCGGACTCCACCACGGTGCGGATGCTCAATGTCAACACCGGGGCCCGCCTCACCGGCACCATCCCCACCCCCGGGCGGACGGCCTTCGACGAGGGCACGGCCGCGGTGCCCGGCACCGCCGCGCTCGGGGTTCCGGTCCTGCTCGGTTTCGAGGACCCGGCGGGCTCGACCACGGGTCGCACCCTGCCGACCGGCCACGCCGTGGACACCCTGACCGGCCCGGCCGGCCGGATCGAGGCGTCTCTGGTCGACGCCGGAGCCCCGGCCGCGCTGTTCGAGGCCAAGGCCTTCGGCCTGCGGGGCACCGAGTCCCTGGCCGAGTTCGCCGCGGCATTGCCCGCGCTCACCATGCTGCGCCGTCAGGCCGCCCTTGCCATGGGCCTGGCCCAGGAGCACGATCCTGTCAGCCACGCCGTGCCGAAGGTCGGCGTCGTCGCCCGCCCCGCCGCCTACCGCACCACCGACGGCACCCCGGTCGGACCGGACGAGTACGACCTGGCCGTCCGCATGGTCTCGATGCACGCCCCCCACCCGGCGATCGGTCTCACCTCGGCCGTCGCGCTGGCCACCGCAGCCGCTACCCCCGGCACCCTCGCCCACCGCGTCGCCCGGCAGACCGCCGACGGCACGCTGCGCCTGGGCACCCCGGCCGGTGTCATCACCGCCCGAGCCGTCCCCGCAGCGGAGGGCGCGTCCCCCACGGTGCTGCTGCACCGCGCCGCCCGCCGCATCGCCCGAGCCGAACTCCTCGTTCCCGTCCTGGAAGGACGCCCCGCATGAGCCGCAACGACGCCGCCCCGGGCACCGTCACCGCTCCACCCGGCCGCATCCACCGACTGCTGTCCCTGCTCTACGTCCAGTGCCTGATCGGTGTGCTTGCCGGGGCTGCCGTCGGCTGGCTGTGGCCGTCGTTCGGAGCCGACCTGAAGCCCTTGGGCGACGGCTTCATCGCGCTCGTACGCATGATGATCGCACCGGTCATCTTCTGTACCGTCGTCCACGGCATCGCCTCCATGGGCAACGCGCGCGCCGTCGGCCGGGTCAGCCTCAAGGCGCTGATCTACTTCGAGGTCCTGACCACCGTCGCCATGGTGATCGGCCTGGTCGTCGTCAACATCGTCCAGCCCGGCAGCGGACTGCACGTCGATCCCTCCACCCTCTCCACCGAGGGCCTGCCGCCGGAGGCGACCCAGAGCCACGAGAGTGTCGCCGCATTCGTTCTGTCCACCATTCCGGACACCCTGCCGAGCGCGCTGACCGGCCACGAGATCCTGCCGGTGCTGGTGGTCTCGGTCTTGTTCGGCTTCGGTCTGAACGCCGCCGGCGAGGCGGGTGCGGGGATCACCCAGGGCATCGAGAACCTGTCCAAGGTCCTGTTCACGCTCATCCGCTGGATCATGCGGCTGGCCCCGGTCGGCGCCTTCGGCTCCATGGCCTTCACCATCGGCAACTACGGCCTGGACACCCTGCGGCACCTCTTCTTGCTGGTCGGCTCCTTCTGGCTCACCGCCCTGTTCTTCGTCCTGGTCGTCCTCGGGACGGTCATGCGCATCAACGGCCTGCGTCTGCTTCCCTTCCTCCGCTACATCAAGGAGGAGTTGCTGATCGTCCTCGGCACCTCGTCCAGCGAGCCGGTGCTGCCGCGCATGATGGCGAAACTGCATCACGCGGGCGCCTCCAAGCCGGTCGTGGGCATCACGCTGCCCGCCGGATACTCCTTCAACCTCGACGGCACCGCGATCTACCTGACCATGGGCTCGGTCTTCCTCGCCCAGGCCCTCGGCATCGACCTCAGCCTCACCCAGCAACTGTCGATGCTCGCCGTCATGCTGCTCACCTCCAAGGGTGCCGCAGGCGTCACCGGCTCCGGCTTCATCGCCCTGGCCGCCACCCTCAGCGCCGTTCCGCACGTCCCCGTCGCCGCCTTGGCCCTGATCTTCGGCATCGACCGTTTCATGTCGGAGGCCCGTGCCCTGACCAGCGTCGTGGGCAACGGCGTCGCCACCCTGGCAGTGGCCAAGTGGGAGGGGCAACTCGACGAGAACCGCGCCAGGGCCGTTCTGCGTGGCGAGATCCCGTACACCTCCGCCCCCGAGAACGATCACACCCCCGAGCCGCAGGAAGAACCGACGCCCGACGCGCACCCCGAGGAGGCCGACCCGGAGGCGGCGACCGGGGCGGGTCGTGAGCCGGTGCCCGCCGCCGGCTGACACACGCCTCGCCGCCGGTCCGGAGCCTGAGCTCCGGACCGGCCCCTTCTCGTGCTCGGGAGCACCCCACTGATGGCAACCCCCTGGAACGTCATCGTGGTCGTCGGCAGAAACGCCGGCCTCTGGGCCGCAGGGTCCGCCCGGCAGGAGGAAGCTCCGGTCCTCGTACGGGAAAGGCCTCGCCGACCTCAAGGTCCTTCTCGAACCGGCCGCACATCTCGGGCGCGGTGGGTCGCGCCGACGAGCCCCTCGGGGACGGTGGGCACATCGAGATCGACGGCCGGTACGGAGCCCTCCGGCCATCCATACGCGTCGAGGGTGAGGGCGCGCGTGGTGCCGGAGGCCGGTCGTGCCGGGCTGATCACAGGCGCGTCCGGCATCGGATCCCGCGCGGATGAGGTGCCGGACCGCTCGTCGATCCCGCTCGCCTGCGAGATGGGATGCTTGGCGGCGACCGATGTCCGGCTTGCGGTGCCGGCATCCCCGTAGGCCGTCTCCAGCACGAAGTCCTTCACGGCCCGGCCGCCCCAAGAGCCGCACAGCCGCGACGTTCGCCTTCCCCGGCGTCGGGCGGCCTGCCAGGTACAGCTCCTCGATGTTCACTCCGAGGATCTCCTCGGCCCGTGCGCAAGCCGGGCAGGGTTCGCCGCAGAGTCCTGTCCCGCGGGTGCACCTCCCGGCGGGCGATCCGCCGGTCGATGGCCGACTTGGAACGGGTAGAGGCCTCGGAGTCCGGCGGCGTCATCCGCTTCACCAGGCCGGGACCAGGCTGGACGACCTGTGCTCGACCCGGCGCGAGGGCCGGATACGGCGAGGCCGTGACGGTCGCGATCAGACTTCCGGACGCCGATGTCGAGGCGTTCCGGGCCTGGCTCGCCGCCATCACGGCCGAGACGGCCACGTTCGAGCTCGGGATAGGGGCGTACGGGGCCGCGTGACGACCCCGATTGCCGGTGAAGCGATACGGGAAAAGCAGCTCGTGCGAGTGCTCCGCGCCTGCGGAGCCGGAACGGAATGCCGCGACCGGCCCCCTGTCGACCGCTGTCCGTGAACCCGGCTCGGCGCCGTGAAATGAGTACTACTTATTCGAAGGCGTCAGCTTCGCTGGGTAAGTGGGGCGGGCGCGCGGTAAGCAGGCCGTTCGCCGCAGCCGATCGCGCTTCCGCCTGGGTGTCTCTTCGTTGCGGTGGTGCGCACGGCGCCGAGCCTTGATGCGTCCGCATGTCATCGATGGTGCTCCAGTGAAAAATCAGTATGTCTATCGCCTTGACTGGGGTGCCGCAATGCATCGATAAATGCAACTCATAAGCAGACGGGGTATGGAGGAGGGACAGCACAGATGAGACCCATGCGCATCGGCGCGGGGACGGTCAAGGCGCTCGCAGCGGCAACTGTCGTCTTCGCGGCACTACTGCCCGTTCAACCCGCCTACGCGGCCACGACGAACTTCTACGTCGACCCTGTCAACGGCAGTGACGGCAACTCGGGAACCAGCACCGGCGCGGCGTTCAAGACCATCCAGGCCGCCGAGACCGCGGTCCGAGCCGCCAACGCGAACATGACCGACGACATCGTCGTGAACCTGCGCGGAGGCACCTACCCCCTCACCGCCCCGATCAGCTTCGGCACCAGTGACTCGGGCACCAACGGCCACACGGTCGTCTACCAGGCGTACAACGGTGAGACGCCCGTGATCACCAGTGGCAAGGCCGTCACCGGCTGGACCGCGGCTGCCAACGGGGAGTACAAGGCGTCCGTGGGCACCCTCAACTTCCGGCAGTTGTACGTCAACGGGGTCCGCGCCACCCGATCCCGCTTCCCCGACGTCGGCTCGGACTTCCAGCTGCAAAGCAGTGACCGTCCCAACAAGCTGCTGAAGGTGCTCAGTTCGCAGGTCTCCAACTGGGACCACCTCAACCAGGTCGAGATGATGCTCGAGACGTCGTGGGGCGAGAGCTTCCTGCGGCTGAAGTCGATCAGCTCCAGCAACGGCACCGCCAACGTGTCGATCCAGGACCACGAGGCAGGCATCCTCTTCCAGCGCCCCTTCCCGTGGCTCGGCGACGGCTCTCCCCTGCACTTCGAGAACGCCCACGAGTTCCTCAACGAGCCGGGCGAGTTCTACGTCGACACGGCCGCGCAGACCGTCTACTACAAACCCCGTCCCGGCGAGGACATGTCCACGGCCACCGTGCGGGCGCCGACGCTCAAGACCCTTGTCGACATCAAGGGCACGAACCTCGGCAGCCCCGTCCACGACCTGCGCTTCTCCGGGATCACCTTCACCCAGACCACCTGGATGGAGGCGACCGACAACGGCTACCTCAACGCCCAGGGCGGCAACTACAACATCTCGGCCGACAACTCCAACAACCAGTACGTCGACCGTCCGCCGGCCGGCGTCCAGGCCTCCTACGCCGACCGCCTCGCCTTCACCGGCAACACCTTCACCCAGATGGGTGCCAGCGCCCTCGACCTGCACCACGGCGTGCACGACAGCAGCGTGACCGGCAACCTGATCCGCGACATCTCCGGCAACGGAATCATGGTCGGCAAGTTCTCCGACCCGACCGTGGAGTACCACACCGTCTACAACCCGCCCGCCTCACCGCCCGGTGAGGACGCCCGGGAGGTGGTCAAGAACGTCACCGTCAAGAACAACCTCATCACCCGGATCGGGGAGGACTACCTGGGAACCGCGGGCATCAACGCGGGCTTCGTCAACAGCACCACCATCGACCACAACGACATCTCCGACACTCCGTGGGCCGGCATCTCGCTCGGCTGGGGCTGGCAGTCGGCGGCCAACGCCGAAGGCAACAACAGCGTCAGCTACAACCGCATCGGCAACGTGATGAACCGGCTGTGCGACTCCGCCGGTATCTACCACCTCTCGAACGACCCGGGCACGGTCATCAACGGCAACTACGTCCACGACGCGATACGAGTGCCGTCCGCCTGCGGCAACGCCGTGCACGGCGTCTACCTGGACGAGGGGTCGGACAACATGACCCTTTCGAACAACGTGCTCTCGCGCACCGACGGCTTCATCAACCAGAACCACAACGGCTCCAACGTCACGCTCACCAACAACACGACGTCCGGCGACTCGGTGATCAAGGCCTCCGGTCTTGAGTCCGCCTACCAGGGGCTGGCGACGAAGCTCAACCTCGCCTACAACAAGTCGGTGTCCTCCTCGTCGGTCTACGATTCCGGCACGCCGGCCGCGAACGCCGTCGACAACAACAACTCGACCGGCTGGTCGCCCACCGGAAGTGACTCCTCGGCGTGGTGGCAGGTCGACCTGGGGCAGGCCTACCAGCTGGGACAGTTCTCACTGACGACCCGCCAGAACCTGGACCAGTCCGAGACCCGCGGCAACTTCGAGATCCGGGCCTCCAACGACCCGTCCTTCGGCAGCTACACCGTCCTGGGACGTCAGACGGACACCCTGCCGCTCGCCGCGACGCTCACGAGCAACGTCGACGTCCGCCAGCAGTTCCGCTACGTGCGGGTCGCCAAGACCGACGGCGCGTACTTCTACATCACGGACTTCAGTGTGCAGCGGGCCGACGGGGCGCTGGAGGACTCGACCGGTACGCCGACCATCAGCCCGTCGACGTTCTACACGATCAAGAACGTCAACAGCAGTCAGATGATGGACGTCTACGGATGGTCCACCGCCGACGGCGGCAGCGTCGTCCAGTGGCCGAGCACCGGTGGCGCCAACCAGCAGTGGACCATCGTTCCGGTCACCGGGCAGCTCTACAAGATCGTGAACAGGAACAGCGGCAAGGCCCTCGAGATGAACTTCTCCAGCCACTGGAAGGGGACCGCGGCGCAGCAGGGAACCTACGGCGGTGGCAACAACCAGCTGTGGTACTTCGAGCCGACCAGCGGCGGATACCTCATCCGCAACTTCGAGAGCAAGCAGATCCTGCAGGTGAACAACGCCTCGACGACGAACGGAGCCGCCACCGAACAGTGGATGCCCCTGAACCAGTCCAACCAGGCTTGGACGATCCAGTGACAGGGTGACCGACGCAGGGCCGCAGGCGGTGAGGCCGGAAAGCGATCGCTTTCCGGCCTCACCCATGCCCCTCAGACCGTGCACTGGGCGCCGCCGAGGGGGCGGAGGCCCTGGTCAACGACCTGGGCGCCGGCCTCAAGGCACTGCGGAAAGGGCCGGTGCCGGCTCGCGATTCGCCGGCACCGGCCCTCAGATCCTTCGCCTCCCCGGTCCGCAACCAGCAGCACACCGACGCGGCTGAGCGGGGAGTGCGGCCCGTGGCGCGGAGGGAATCAGTCCACGTTCACCGCCTGCCACAACTGGCTGTCGGCGTTCGTGTCCGTCGTCTGCACGAGCTGAGCGCCTGCTGTCGTCGACGAGCCGGACACCGAGAGCAGCTTGCCGCTGTTCACATTCTTGATCTTGTAGTAGCCGTTTCCGGCGGCGACCAGCGTCCAGTGCTGGTTAGCACCGTTCTTGTCGGTCCACTGGATGACGGCCGCGCCGTCCGCGGTGGACGCTTGGTAGACGTCCAGCAGCTTGCCGCTGTTCTGGTTGATGATCTTGAAACTGCCGTCACCCACCGCAACGAACCGCCAGTGCTGATTCTGGGCGCCGCTGTCGTTCCACTGGATGGCGTTCGCTCCGTCGGAGGTGGATCCACCTGTGATGTCGATCGCCATGCCGCTGTTCTTGTCCAGGAGCTTGTAGAACGCGTTGGTGGCGGGGAAGGAGATGCCCGCGAAGGCGTCCAGCGCACAGACGGTGTTGGAAGATGCCGCGTTCTTCGTTCCGGTGCACACGACCTTGATCGTGTGGGGACCCGCGGCGAGATCCGTCTTCTCGAACAGCGACACCTGCTTCGTCACCGTCGAGGCATAGGCGTCGACGCCCGACTGCGCCAGGGCTCCGTCGATGTAGACGTCGACCTTGCCCATGTTCGGTTGCTTCATGCCGAGATACCGGACGCCCGAGCCGGTGAACGAGTACTGGACGTTGTCGCCCGCCCTGTTCGTGTAGTGCTCGGATCCCTTGAAGTCCTGCGAGTCGTTCCAGGTCGACCAGCCGGAGGAGTAGGTGAGGCCGGAGTCCTTGTCGTCGACGTAGCCCCATCGCTGGCGTACGAGCGACTTGGATTCGGCGGACGCGTTCCCCTGGGCGTCCACGACGTAGAGGCGGTAGTCGCCGGCCATCGGCGGGACACTGATGGTCGTCGCGGTTCCGGCTGCCTTCGTCATGGTGGGGCCGACGGTGAACGTCGTCGTACCGGAGGGAGCCAGCCAGAGAGTCCTGGTCGCGTCACCGATGCTGCGGAGGGGGATGGACGACACGCCCTTGCCGGTGAACGTGCTCGCGGGCAGGGCGTAGTCCTGCAGGCCCAGGCTGCTCTGGGGGACGAGGTCCTTGTAGGCGTCCTCCAGACCGGAGTTCACGGCGATGGCGTACGCCTGGGACGGCCACACGCCGTCCGCGTACGCGCGCACGTCCTCGATGGTGCTGTTCGGGACGTTCTTGTCGTTGATCTTGTTGACGGTGCCGTAGGTGTGGGTGATGCTCAGGTCGTGCTGCTTGCCCCACGTGCCGGAGTTGATGGCGAAGGCGACATTCGGGTCAAGGTCGAGCACGTTGTCGTGGAAGTTGATGTAGGCGGAGCCTTCATCGGGGTGGAGTCCGTACTTGTGGCCGGCCGGAACGCCCTGGATGTAGTTGTTGCTGATCTCGGTTCCCGGCTGGCTGCCCAGGTCGTAGATGGGAGCGGAGTCGCCGAGGACCTGCATCGTGTCGACGATCTGGTTGTAGCTGATGGTGTTGTTCTTCGCCGTGGTGGTCGGCACACCCGGCCGGATCGAGTTCGACGAACCATCGAAGTTCCACCATCCCCAGCCGAGGGTGATGCCCGCCCACGGGGACTTCTCGATCCGGTTGTGCCGCACGGACAGGGAATCGGTGAAGTACGCCGACACGGCGCTGGACCCCTGGAACAGCACCGCGCTGTCGTAGAGGTAGTTGTCCGTGATCGAGATGTTCTTGCAGACTCCCTCGACGTTCACCGGGTACTTCTCGTGGTTGGTCGAGGTGTAGTCCCCGATGTACACGTGCTGGGGGTGTCCCACCGTGATGGCGGATCCGGCTATGTCATTCGTGATGTTGCCGGTCAGTTGCGAGTCCGTCACGTCGTTGACCATGTTGATTCCGTCGGCGCCGGTGTGCTGCACCGTGTTGCGCTGGAGGCTGATCCCGTCGGCGTTCTCGATCTGGATGATCCCCGGCGGCAGGTCGACGTTGCGGTAGGTGTACGCGTGGAAGTTCTTCCTCGCGTACACGGTCGAGATGGCGTTGCCCTGCTGGCCCTGCCGGAAGACGGAGCCCGCGACATTGACCAGGTTCCAGTCGGAGTGCTCGACCGTGAGCCCGGAGAAGGTGATGTTCCGCGCGTGGTCGGTCGTGGAGGTGCCGGCGACCTTGATGAGGGTGGACACGTTGTTCGGCGCGAAGACCTGCGCCGATGTCATGTCCTCGGAGCTGGACTTGTAGTAGTACAGCGTGTGGTTCGTCTTGTCGAAGTAGAACTCGCCGGGCTGGTCCAGGAACTCGTACGCGTTCATGAAGGTGGGGGTGCCGCCGGCGGCGGCGAAGTTGCCGTTCGGCGGTCCCTGGGCAATGGCCGCACCCGGCTGCTGGAACAGGGCCACGCGATGGGCGCCGTCCGAGCTCGTGGTGATCTGGCGGACTCCCACGATGGACGTGGTCCAGGTCGTCGGATACCTGATTTCGACGTCGTCCTGGTTGGCGGCGACGGCGGGCAGATCGGAGAGGCTGTACTTGGCTCCGTCGCACTGCGAACCCGACTCCCAGGCCCAGGGAGCCTGGCCGGCCGTGATGGTGTAGGTCCCGTAGCATCCGGCCGAGGGGATCGTCTTGGAGGCCATCTGGGCGCGCTTGTTGTTGACGTAGAGCGCGCGGAGCTTGTTGTCGCGGTTCAGCGGGGCCTTCCAGATGTTCCCGCTGTGCTGTGTCCAGCCGGTCACCTGAACGCCGCCGTTCAGCACCGGCTTCTCGCCCTGGTAGGCGGCGTACACGACATGGTGGCCGTTCGTTCCGGAGTCGGCCGACGTGAAGTTGATGGTGCTGCTCACCGGGTAGTTGCCGCCGCGGAGAAAGACGTTGATGTCTCCGGTCATGTTGCTGTTGACCGTGCGCACGACGTCCCGTGCGTGCTGCAGGGTCTTGAACGGCGCGGTGATCGTCCCGGCGTTGGCGTCGTTACCGCCGGGGGCGACGTAGTAGGTCGCCTGCGTCGCGGCCGAAGCCGGGGTCGGCGTCGTGAGGGATGTCAGCAGCACCGCGGGGAGAGCCATCGCAAGCACTGCTGACAACTTGCGGATGGCGGAGGTGGCAGGTCTCATCGTCTGCCCCTCCTGCTGCTTCGGACGGACGGGAAAGCGTTCATGCGGCGGCTCCGGGGGTGTTGTCGGTGCGGTTGACGCGAATCTTCATCGGCCTCCGGCCCTTGGGTCCCGAGGGCTCAGGAGCGTCGGTGAGCGGCACAAACTCGCGGGTCTGGGGCGACTTCGTTCGTCCACGGTGGCTGTGCCAGGGGGGTCACCCCTGTCGATCGGCGACCTCGGGCGGGCGGTCGGCCGTGCCCTGGATACCGCTGGTGGTAAGGACGTCGGGCCTGATCAGGCCTTGGCACCGGAGGTCGTCCCAGAGTGCCCGGGGTACGACGCTCCGCTGAAGGTCCACGTTCTGCGTCACTTGTGCGCGGTCACGCATGCCGAGCGTGACATTGACGGTGCTGGGGTGGGTGGTCGGGAAGGCGATGGCGGCGGCGGGCAGGCTGGTGCCGTGCCCCTTGCAGACCTCGGCGATCGCCCGTGCGCGGGCGACCAGCTCCGACGGGGCGTCCTGGTAGTCGTACTTCATGCCTTCGGTGGGCCACTCACGAGAGAGCAAGCCGGAGTTGAAGACGCCGACCGCGACGACGCTCTTGCCCGATTCCTGTGCGGCGGGCAGGACGTCGTCCAGCGCGGACTGGTCGAGGAGTGTGTAGCGTCCGGCGAGCATGACCACGTCGGCGGCGGTCTCGCGCAGGAAGCGGGCGAGCATGGCCGATTGGTTCATGCCGGCGCCGATCGCCCCGATCACGCCCTGGTGGCGCAGCTCCGCGAGGGTGGGCATGGCCTCGTCGGCGGCCTGCTGCCAGTGGTCCTCAGGGTCGTGCAGGTAGACGATGTCCAGCCGGTCCAGGCCCGTGCGCTCCAGCGTGTCCTCGATGGAGCGGAGCACACCGTCGCGGCTGAAGTCCCAACGCCGGCGCAGGTCGTCCCGTACGACGAAGCCCTCGGTGTCGACGCCACGTGGCTCCTCGTTGGGAACGAGTAGTCGGCCCACCTTGGAGGAGATGACGTACTCGTCGCGCGGGCGGCCTCGCAGGGCGGCGCCCAGGCGGCGCTCGGAGAGGCCGAGGCCGTAGTGCGGTGCGGTGTCGAAGTACCGGATTCCGGCCTCCCACGCCGCGTCGACGGCGCCCGCGGCGTCGCCCGCCGAGGTGGTCCGGTAGAGGTTGCCGATCACGGACGCGCCGAATCCGAGCTCGGTGAGTTCGACGGAGGTGTTGTGGATGTTCCGGCGTTGCATGACGTCCTCTTCGTGGATGTCGATCGGCGTGCGTCAGCGCCGCACGTGGGCCGCGTCGCCTGCCATGAGCGCCTCGACCTCGCCGAGCGTGGCCATGGAGACGTCGCCGGGAGTGGTCATGGTGAGCGCGCCGTGGGCGGTGCCGTAGGCCAGGGCGCGGTCCAGTGGGGTGCCGGTGAGCAGCCCGTGGATCAGGCCGGCGGCGAATCCGTCGCCGGAGCCGATGCGGTCCAGGACCTGCAGTCCCGGCATCCGAGGGCCGGTGACGAAGCCGGTCTCCGGCGACCAGGCGGCCGAGGACCAGTCGTTGATCCCGGCCGAGGGCACCTCGCGCAGCGTGGTCGCCAGCACTCTCGCCTCGGGCAGCAGGCCGGCCACCTCGGCGAGCGCGTCCGCCACCTCGTCGGCCCCGACGCGCGCCTGTCCCGGGTACGCCCCGGCCAGGCCGAGGGCGCCCACCACGACATCGGCGTGCCGGGCGAGTCGCAGGTCGACCTCGCGGGCGGCGTCGGCGCCGCCCCGGCCGGCCCAGAGGCTGGGGCGATAGTTGGGGTCGTAGGAGACGGTGACCCCGTGCCGGCGGGCCGCCGCCAGGGCCTCGTCGGCGACGTCCACCGTGGTGTCGGACAGACCGGCGAAGATGCCGCCGGTGTGGAACCAGCGCACCCCGCCGGCGAAGACGTCGTCCCAGTCGACGTCGCCTTTGCGCAGTTGAGAGGCGGCGGTGTGCGCGCGGTCGCTGACGCCCAGTGCGCCGCGGATGCCGTAGCCGCGTTCGACGAAGTTGAGGCCGTTGCGGGTGGTGCGGCCGATGCCGTCGTCGGGCACCCAGCGGATCAGCGAGGTGTCGACGCCGCCCTGGAGGATGAGGTCCTCGACGAGCCGGCCCACGGCGTTGTCGGCGAGGGCGGTCACGACGGCTGTGCGCAGGCCGAAGCAGCGGCGTAGTCCGCGGACGACGTTGTACTCGCCGCCGCCCTCCCAGACCTGGAAGGAGCGGGTGGTGCGGATGCGTCCCTCGCCCGGGTCGAAGCGCAGCATCACCTCGCCCAGGGCCACCACGTCGATCACGACATGCTCCTTTTCACCGCATCCGCGGTCAGCCGGCGGATCTCGTCATAGTCGCCGCGCTCCAGGTGGGCGGGGGTGGCCATCCAGCTGCCGCCGACGGCCAGGACCGCCCGGTCGGCGAGGTAGGCGGCCATCCGGGAGGCGTCGATCCCGCCGGTCGGCACGAAGCGCGTCCCGGGGAAGGGCGCCGCGAGCGCCCGCAGTGTCCGCAGGCCGCCGAGCGGCTCGGCGGGAAAGAGCTTGACGGTGTCGAGGCCGGCGCGCAGGGCGCGCATCAGCTCGGTGGCGGTGGCGATGCCCGGCACGACCGGGACCCCCAGCTCACCGCACGTCGCGACGACCTCCTCGTCGAAACCGGGCGAGACAACGAAGCGGGCCCCGGCCGCCACGGCCCGCTCCGCCTGCCCCGGGGTGAGGACCGTGCCCGCGCCGACGGCCAGGCCACCGTGGGCGGCCATCTCCTTGAGCACCCGCTCGGCGCCCGGGGTACGGAAGGTGACCTCGGCACACCGGGCGCCGCCCACCGCGAGCGCCTCGGCCAGCGGACCGGCCATCTTCGTGGACGGCACGGTCAGCACCGGCAGGAGACGGGCCCCGCCCAGCACGGTCGCCAGGTCGGTGTCGCTCATCGGCCGAGCCAGCCGCCGTCGACGGGCAGCACGACGCCGTGGACGTAGGCGGCGGCGTCCGAGGCGAGGAACACCGCGGCACCCGCCAGGTCGTCCGCGCTGCCCCACCGTCCGGCCGGGATACGGTCCAGGATCGCCTGGCTGCGCACCGGGTCGTCCCGCAGGGCCTGGGTGTTGTCGGTGGCGATGTAGCCCGGCGCGAGGGCGTTGACGTTCACGCCGTGCGACGCCCACTCGTTGGCCAGCGCTTTGGTCAGGCCGGCGATGCCGTGCTTGGCGGCGGTGTAGCCGGGAACGGTGATCCCGCCCTGGAAGCTGAGCAGCGATGCGGTGAAGATGACCTTCCCCCGGCCGCGGGCGACCATCACCGCGCCGAGGGCGCGGGTGAGCGCGAACTGGGCGTTGAGGTTGACCTGGAGCACCAGCTCCCAGTCGGCGTCAGTGTGTTCGGCGGCCGGCGCGCGGCGGATGGTGCCCGCGTTGTTGACCAGGATGTCCACCGGCCGCTCCCGCCCCGCGAGATCCGCGCCCAGGGCCCGTACCGCCTCGGGGTCGGCGAAGTCGGTCCGGATCGCCTCGAACGTACGCCCCGCGCCGAGGACGTCCTTCTCCACCGCACTGCCGGACTCCTCCAGCGAGGCACTGACGCCGATGACGTCCGCGCCGGCCTCGGCGAGCGCTCGGGCCATGGCCCGGCCGATGCCGCGCCGGGCTCCGGTGACGACGGCGAGCTTCCCGGTGAGGTCGAAGGCGGTCATACGGCGGCTCCCTGGGCGTCGTCGGTGCAGTCCACGAGGATCTTCATCACGTCACCGCCGCCCTCCAGCGCCTCGAAAGCGGCGGGTGCCTGGGTGAGCGGCACGACCTTGCTGATCAACCGCTCTGCCGGGATCGTGCCGTCCGCCACCAGCCCCACCGCCTTCTCGAAGTCGGAGCGGTCATACAACCGCGCGCCCACCAGGGTGAGTTCGCGCCAGAAGAAGCGGTGCAGATTGACCTCGCGGGGGCGGGGGTGGATGGCCACCAGGCACAGTCGTCCGCGCACGCCGAGTACGTCGACCGCCGTGTCCACCCCGCCCGCCGCGCCCGACACCTCGAACGCGACATCCGCGCCCGCATCCCCGGTCCACTGCCGTACCAGCGCCGGCACGTCGTCGTCGGCCGGATTCCACACCGTCAGGCCCAACTCCTCGGCGAGCAGCCGACGGTGTGCGCTCAGCTCCGCCACCCGGACGTCGGCACCCGTGGCCCGTGCGACCAGTGCGATCAGGACGCCGACCGGCCCGCCGCCGACCACCACGACCTTCTCCCCCTGACGCACCCCGGCCCGGCCCACGTCATGGACGGCGACCGCCGTCGGCTCGACCAGCGCGGCCCGGTCCAGGGCCAGGCTCTCCGGCAGCCGGATCAGCGTCGAGGCGGGCACGAGCCAGCGCTGCTGCATCGCGCCCGGCGAGTCGATACCGATGAAGTCGAGGTGCTGGCAGATGTGTTGATGGCCCGCCCGGCAGGCCGGGCAGCTGTCGTCCCAGCGCAGCGGCATCACGGTCACCGCGTCACCGAGCTGCCAGCCCTCGACGTCCGGACCCACGCGTATGACGCGGCCGGACATCTCGTGCCCCAGGACGGCGGGCATGCCTACCCGGGCGTCCATGTCGCCGTGGAAGATGTGCAGATCGGTGCCGCAGATGCCGACATAGGCGGGGGCCAGCTCCACCTCCCCGGGACCGGGCGAGGGGGTCTCGGCGGGAGCCGTGTCCAGGGTACGGGCGGCCGTGTAACGGACTGCGAGTGTCATGGTGTTCTCCAGAGGTCCTTCAGCGCGAGCGCCGACGGGTCAGCTGCGGGCGGGAAGGCGGTAGAAGGCGGTCGCGGTGCCGGCGAGGATCGCCTGGATCTCGTTCTCGGCACAGTCGGTGAGCAGTTCGTCCACGGTGGCGGCCCAGCGGTTCCAGCCGCCGGCGAGGTTGGCGACCGGCCAGTCGGAGCCGAACATCAGCCGGTCCGGGCCGAAGGCGGTGAGCAGGGTGTCCCAGACCGGGCGGAGGTCGTCGGTCGTCCACGTCGCATGGTCGGCTTCGGTGATCAGTCCCGACAGCTTGCAGACCACCTGGGGGTGTCCGGCCAGCCGGTGCATCTGGTGTTGCCAGTCGGTCAGTTCACCCCGGGCGATGGGCGGCTTGCCCGCGTGGTCGAGGACCTGGGGCAGGTCGGGGAAGCGTTCGGCCAGGCGGATCGCCTGGCCGAGTTGGTGGCTGTGGATCAGTACGTCGTAGGACAGCCCGTGGTCCCGGACCGTAGCCAACCCCCGCTCCACATCCGGGCGTTGCAGCCAGCGCGGGTTCGACTCGCCCTGGACGAGATGGCGCAGGGAGCGCAGGTGTGCGCCGCCCGGTCCGGCGAGCAGCTGGTCCAGCGTCTCGCCGATCGCCGGCGACGTCAGGTCCGCCCAGCCGACCACCGCCTCGATCAGCGGCTCCTGCTCCGCGAGGGCGAGAAGGTCCTCCGTCTCGGGCACGTCCGGGATGCACTGCACGACCACCGTGCTGTGCAGATGACGGCCCGCGATGGGGTGGGTCGCGGTGGAACGCAGGTCTCCGGGGGTGAAGGTGCGGCTGATCGACGCCAGGTCGGGGTCGTCGAGCCAGGGTTGCGGACGCCGGTCGAGGTCCCAGAGGTGGTGGTGCGCATCGATGAGGACAGGGGCGGGGGTCATGGCAGCTTCCAAGTGGGTCGGTCCGGTCGGGGCCGCGTCAGAGGGTGAAGTCCTCGCCGGGCGGGTCGAGGTGCCAGATCTCGGTCAGTTCCGTCCACTGGCGGGAGTCGCCCCGGTCGGGCCAGGGTTCCTGGCAGGGGTCGGTGAGCTTCCACCACTCCTGGGTCTCCGGGTCGGCTTCGAGGACGGCCATGTCGGCCTCGAAGTCGTCGCCGTGGTACTCGAAGTAGGCGAACAGCACGTCACCGCGGAGGAAGATGCCGTAGTTGCGGATCTGTGCCCGGTGCAGGGCCGCTTGGACGCCGGGCCACACAGCGGAGTGGAGTTCGAGGTACTCCTCGCGGTGTTCGGGGCGGAGCCGGATGGTCTGGGCGATGCGCTTCATGCCGTGGTCTCCTCCGTGCCCGGGGTGGGCTCGTCGGCCGGTGTGTCGAACGGGCTGCGGTAGCTGGGAGTGTTGGTGCGCAGGCCGAGCCGCAGGACGAGCCGGATGCGGGTGGACGCGGGCAGCCGGACCGTCAGGAAGGCGCTGTCGCAGACCTGCTCCGCCTCGCTGACGACGGGCTCGCTGTGGCCGTAGTCGTACATGTCACCGATCCAGCCGTCGTCCTGGCAGGTCGTGTACCGGACGGCGGTGATGGTGTGCTCGGCGAAGGCGCCCGCCTGCACGATCACCGTGCGGTCCGTCCCCGGGGAGAGGTTGACGAGTTCGACGGTGGTCGCCTCGGGGGCGATGGAGGAAACCAGCGCTGCCACGTCCGGCGGCAGGCCGGCGCGGCGGGCGTCGGCGTCGTGGTAGCGCAGCCTCGCCTGCTGCAGACCGCCCTGATACAGCACCTGGGGACCGCCCCAGGTCAGCTGAACGAGGGCCTCGGTGGCCACCGGGTTGCACTGCTGCCACACGTGGATGTCGGCCTCGGGCACGTCCAGGTCGCGGTAACGATCGCCGCGCCGCAGCCGGTGGCGGACCTGGGCCTGGGCAGTGGCGAGGATCCGCTCGGGGTAACCGGGGTCGTCACCGGCGAGGAAGGCGAACCACGCCTTCTCGTGCCCTGCCTCCTCCTTGGACCGGAACGGCCGGACGGTCCGCCAGTCGATGCCGTCGGCCTCGCGCAGCCCCTCCAGCCGGGCGCGGTCGGCGTCGGAGGCGGTGTGGTGCCACAGGGCCACCGGCACGGGCGGTGTGGCCGGGTTGTAGTCGAACCAGCCCGCGTCGTTGTGCCGGAACGGCAGGTGCGGCGTGGGCGTGTGAATGTCAGAACCGAGCTCCACCGCCCACTTGGAGGGCAGGCTGGAGTCCGCCTCGGTGTGGGGCATCACCTTGCCGCGTTCGATCAGGGCGTCGAGCGAGGTCGCGACCATGGAGAGGTAGTCGTCGTCCCCGGTGACCGTGGCCGCCGCCAGCGCCGCCACGCAGGCCGCGTGACCGACGCTGTGCCAGCCGTGCGGCCAGGACCAGCCGTAGTGGCCGCCGTACCAGCGTCCTTCCAGGAGGCTGCCGACGACTCCGTCCGGGCCGACGTTGTCCGGGAGGAGGCCGCCGTTCGCCTCGGTGCGCTCCCGCCACGCGCCGACGTACTCGACGATCCAGTCGCGGTAGCGCTCCTGGCCGGACAGGATCCAGGCGTTGAGGACCAGTCCCGCCGCGGCGAGGTTGACCGCGGTGTCGCCCACGCCCATCCGGTCCCGCATCTGCGCACCGAGACGGGGATCCGCGGAGAGCGGGAACGGACCGCCGTCCGCCTCGGGGATCCACTCGAGCGGGAAGCCGTACGTCTCGGCCTCCTTCTGCAGCCAGGGATAGACGTCGCCGTCGAACACGCCGCGGCGGTCGGGGTCGCTGCCGTTGTGCGGGCGGGTGATGACGCGATGGTCGGGGTCGTAGTTGCCCTTGGCCCGGTCGACGTACAACTCGGCGAAGCGCAGGGCGCGTTCGGACCAGCGCTCGGGGGCCGCCATGCTGAGGAAGTAGAGCAGGAGCAGGCTCTCGCCCTGGTGGAACCAGTCGTAACCGCGCTCGAACTCGTCGTGCAGCATGCCCAGTTCGGTGAGCTGCCGGGTCACACCCTCCCAGTGCTTCTCACTGGCGGGCAGCAGGTCGTCGGCGCCGCCGAGGAGATAGAGCTGGGGCCAGTTGAAGAACACCTCGTAGAAGTCGTCGACACCGTCGCGGGTGGTCAGCGGGCCGGAGTAGTTCAGCCGCCCGTCGGGTCCGGTGAAGTCCTCGGCGAAGCGCCGCCAGGCGTGGTCGAGGAGGTCGAACAGGGCCCGCTGGGCCACGGCCCAGCCCGGTGGTTCGAGCAGTGGCACCCCCGCTTCGATCTCGGGTGGCGGGACCGGCTGCCCGGAGGCCGGGGCGTTCTCACCCGACGTGGGGCCGGAAGAGGTGAAGGGCATGGGATGGTTCTCCGTTCGGGGTGGCGGGGTGCGCGCGCCGGGGACGACGGGTGGTCGGGACCTACTCCTTGGTGGCGCCCGCGAGCATCCCGCTGACCAGGAAGCGCTGGGCGAACAGGAAGACGATCAGCACCGGTGTGATGGCCAGCAGCGTGGCCAGCGCCAGCTGTGGACGCTCGATGGCAAGGGTGCCGACGGCGGGATTGAAGGACGGCACGTTGCTGAGCAGGCTTCCGACGCCCACCTGGATCGGCATCTGGTCGCTCTCGGGGAGCATCACGTACGGCAGGAAGTAATTGGTCCAGTTGGCGACGAAGCTGAAGAAGCCCACGAGCGCGACGACCGGTGTCGCCAGCGGCAGCGCGATGTGCCAGAAGACGCCGAACTCCGAGCAACCGTCGATCCGTGCCGCCGCCAGCAGGTCCTTCGGTACGGCGGTGGTGAAGTAGATGTACGTCAGGTACACCCCGAACGGGTAGAACGAGTAAGGCAGGATGATCGACCACATCGTGCCGATCAGGTGCGCCGCGTTGACCTCCAGGAACAGCGGCACCACCAGCGTCGCCGTCGGCATGAGCATCACGACCAGAGTCGAGACGAGCAGAGTGTGCCGGCCGCGGAACTCGGTCATCGCCAGCGCGTACCCCGCCGGGACGGCCACGCAGAGCGTGATGACCAGCGAGATCACCGCGTAGAGCGTGGAGTTGCCGAGCCACTGCATGATGGCGTTGTCCTGGAAGGCCGTGAGGGCGTTCCAGTTGGCCTTGAAGGCGTGCCAGGAGCCGAAGGACAGTGGGCTGCCGTGGACGAGTTGCTGGTCGGTCTTGGTCGCCGCGAGGAGGAGCCACAGCACCGGCAGCACGAAGAACACCATGAACGCGGCCAGGACGAAGCCGATCAGCAGGCGGGGCGCAAGGCGACGCGGGGAAAGGGTGCGCCGTCGCTCGGTGGCCCGGTGGTGCGCTCCGCGCATCGCGCTTGGTTCCCGTTCCGTGCGTGGTGTGGTGACGTCCGGTCCGGCAGGGCTCTTAGTCGGCATCGAAGAACCCCGATCGTGCGACGAAGACCGCGGCGGCCGACACACTGACGACCAGAAGCTCCACCGAGACAGCGGCGGCGCCGTTGATGTTGTTCATCTGGAAGGCGAAGTCGTAGGTCAGCTGGTTGAGCGAGTAGTCGCGTCCGGCGACGCCCACGCTGGCGAGGGAGAGCAACTGCGGCTCCACGAAGAGCTGGGCGCCGCCCGCGAAGGCCAGGATCACCATGTACACGATCCACTTGCGGAGCATGGGGATCTGCACCCGCCAGGCGGTCTGCCAGGCGCTCGCGCCGTCGATGCGCGCGGCTTCCATGACGTCCTGGGGGATGTTGTTCAACGCACCGTAGATGACGACGATCCAGCCGCCCGCGCCGGTCCAGAACGCGATGATCGTGAACAGCAGGGGCAGGTTGCCGGGCGCGATCACCTCGCCGAAGGTGTGGAAGCCCAGCATGCCCAGCAGTGAACTGACCGGGCTCACCGTCGGGTCGAGCATGAACAGCCACACCAGCACGCTCGCGGCGCCGGCGAGGGCTCCGGGAATGTAGAAGAGGAAGCGCAGGGACTTGCTGATGGTGCCCGAGGCGAGACGGTGCAGCAGCAGCGCCAGGCTCACCACGAACACCACCAGGGAGACCAGCCAGAACAGGAGGTACAGCGCGACATGGCCTACGGCGTCCATGAAGCGGAAGTCCTGCGCCGTGGTGACGAAGTTGCTGAAGCCGGTGAACGTGCCCCCGGCGTCGGTGAAGGCGAAGTAGACGGCGTAACCGGTGGGCAGGATGCCGAACGCGATCAGCAGGAGCACATAAGCGGCGACGAAGGCGACGCCGGCCCGGCTCTGCCGCGAGGTGCCGCGAGGGCGCCGGGTGGCAGAGCCGGCCGATGAGTGGGTGGCGGTCACTGGGAGACCTTGTATCCGTTGGACTTGGCGTACTTGGTGATGGAGTCCTGCCAGGCGGGCAGCATCGAGACGATGGACTTGCCCTGGGTCAGGCCGGGCTTGACGGTGGCGGCCCAGATCGCCTCCTGGCTGAACTGTCCCGAACCCCACTCCGGCCAGACCTGGGAGGCGGCGGCCGAGAGCGCGCTCAGGTCGCTGGCGAAGTAGCCGGCGGTCGCCTGCCCCTTCAGCCAGGCCTCGGCCGCGGGCGCGTAGGCCGGGAAGCCTGGCGCCTTCTCGCCCTGGTAGGCGTTGTCGGTGGTGACCCACTTCAGGAAGTCGGTGGCCGCCTTGACATGCGTGGAGTGCTGGGACAGCAGCCAGGTGCCGCCGCCGACATTGCCGGTGGAGGGCGAGCTGTCCCCCTGCCACTGCGGGATGGGAGCCGCCGCGATCTGCTTGGCCGGAACCTTGAGGGTGTCCCTGAAGACCGCGCCGCCGTACCAGGCGGGGCCGGGCATGAGCAGGACCTTGTCGGCCTCGTTCTTGCCGAAGTCGGTGCTGAAGACGCCGCTGATCGACATCGACTTGTTCTTGATCAGCACGTCCAGCAGCGTGGCCATCTTGGTGCAGGCCTCGCTGGTGGTGTTCACCGAGACGGACTTGGGGCCGGTGATGTGGTTGGCGCCGCACTTGCTCGCCCACAGGTAGATCTCGGGGGTGAAGGAGTCACCGGCGTCACCCACGAGATAACCCGGGTGCTCCTTGGCCACCTTCTCACCGAGCTGCTGGTACTCCTCCCAGGTCGTGGGCACCGTGTAGCCGAACTTCTTCAGCAGTGGCGCGTTGTACCAGAGCACCGCCTGGGAGAGGTCGTTGCGCAGGCAGTAGAGGGTGCCGTCCACCGTGCAGACGTCGTTGGCTCCCTTCGCGAACTTCCCGAGGGTCCCCTCGTCGACCAGGCCCTTGTTGAGGGGTGCGGCGAAGCCCGCGTCGACCGCCCAGCTGGCCTCGTTGTTCTGGGAGCTGAAGACGACGTCCGGCCAGCCCTTGCCGGTGCGGTTGAAGAGCTGGACCTTCGTCTGGAGGTAGTTCGAGCCGTTGGCGTCACCGTCGTAGCTGACGATGTCCAGCTTCACCTCGGGGTGCAGCTTCTGGTACAGCTTCGCGGCGTCCATACGGGTCGCGTCCACCCAGACGGTCAACGCGCCGTCCTTCTGCGGCGCCTGAGCGAAGCCGTCCTTGGTGGTCGTGCCGGCGGTGCCGCCGCCACAGGCCGTCACGGTCAGCAACACCGTGGCCGCGCACCCGGCCAGCAACGCCGCACGCTTCTTGTCAAGCGCTCTCTTCGGGCCGGACGAAGGCTTGTTGACGGTCATGAGTGACTCCACTGGGTCTGCGGGCCCCGAGCGGATCGGGGGCGGTGCGAGGACGGGCCGACGCCGGGCCGTCCCGGGCGGGCGTCGGACACTGAAGGCGGCTGTACTGCTACCGACGTGGAAGAAATTAGCCGCCTTATCGAGGGATCCGTCAAGAGTGCGTACGGCGATACTTTGATGACTTAGGGCTGATGAGTGGCCGTTATGAGCGCTTACGAATGATAAGATGGCGTTTGCACGCTTGGATATCCAGAACTACCGTCGTAGATCTTGGTCAGAATGAGTACGACTTATAGTTCACCTGCGCTACGATGCTGTCGGCGCCACAGCGATCAGTCGCGGTCGCCGTAGTCACCCGGGAGGCAGCACAAATGGACGACACGCCAGCGATCGAAGCGGCCTTGCCGGCTCAGGTCCTTCCCGCTGCGCCTGCGGCAGTGAACGGCTCCGACGAGCGGCGCAACTACCGTCCGGGGTACGAAATCGTGGCGGAGCGGATCCTCGAGTACATCGCCGAGGAGCGGCTGGTGGCAGGTGACCGGCTTCCCACGGAGATCGACCTGGCCCAGATGCTGAACACCAGCAGGGCCGTGGTGCGGGAAGCCGTGAAGATCCTTTCGGCACTGGGTCGGGTACGGGCCCACAAGGGGAGGGGCCTCTTCGTCGCAGACGACGAAGGCATGCTCGTCACCAGCCGTTGGGGAGGCTTCTTCCGCCCCGTCGACATCGACCACGTACTGATGCTGTTCGAGTTCCGCAGGGTCCAGGAGATGTCCGCCAGCAGTCTGGCGGCCACCCGCGCCACTCCTTCGGAACTGCGCACCATCGAGGTGGCCATGGAGCAGTGCCGGCACGGGTTCGTCCACGGCCAGGTCGACGTGTTCAATCAGGCGGACGAGGACTTCCACGCGGCCGTGTCCGCGGCCTCGCACAACACCTTCCTCGTCAGCGCCGTGCGGGACGCACGACGCCTGCAGCGCCAGTCCAGCGCCATCGGCATCCACGACACGCTTGGCGAGAACTCCGGAGCGGCGGTCGAGGAACACGAGGCCATCTACCGGGCCATTCGCGACGGCCGGCCCGACGAGGCGGCCGAGGCCACGGCGGCACATCTCGACAGGACGCTCGAGGACTACCGGCGGGAGATCCAGCGACGCCTGTTCGGATAGCGTTCAGGGTCGGAGTTCCATCAAGCGAGCTCCACCGGCAGGAACGCCCCGTGGGCAGCCGGGCCGCCCGGGCGGCCGTCGCCGACGACCGCCGGCATGCCGCTGGTGCCCGCAAAAAGGGGGACCTGTGGGTCGTCATCGGACCTGTGCGATCCGGCAGCCCGCCGTGGGCCCTCTCCCATCGCGTCCACCGCGCGATGCGCGCCTGGTTCCCCAGCGGCTACGACGCCCGGTCGGCGAGCTGCGACGGGCGGCCGCGGGAGGTCCGCCCGTCGGCGACACTGAATGAGTCACACCTGTTCAGTGCTGCCGCTTGCCGTGGTAGCGCTCGGCGAGGCGGGCGAGTGCGACGGCGGCGAACAGGAGGGCGACGTCGCGCACGGCGATGTCGTAGTAGGTCTTTTCGAGCAGCGGCACGAAGAAGGCGCCATCGTGCCCGGCAACTGTCCCTTCCACTCCCTGGCCCGTGAGTACACGCAGACCGTCTTTGGAGCCGGGTGGCGACAGCGACCTCGTTCACCCGGTGACGGAATAACTCAGATCCTGTGCGGTGAGTGCGTCGGGAACCAGCCGCAACCACGTCGTCCCTCTCTCCGCGGGGTCGTCGTACAGGTAGTGAACGAAGCGTGCGTCCCAGCGGGACTCGTCCGCGCCGAGGTAGCGGATGAGCTTGCGCCGGCCCCGCGGTACGTCGAAGGGCACGAGCTCGGCCTCCCCACGAGCAATCACCTGTCGGACAAGGCCCGTTTCGATGTCGCAGACGTCGACCACGAGGGCGACCCTGGGGTTTGACCTGACGTGATCGAAGAGCTTGGCCCACGGCCCGGTCAGGACCCAGAAGGCTCCGTCCTCCCACAGAAACCACACGGGGCGCACCGTCGGGCCATACGTCGCGATACGCGCGGTGAGCGACTGGCCGAGGAAGGACTCCACGTCGAACGCAGGAGAGGTCACCCGTTCATTCTCTTCTCGCTGGAGTCCCTTGGAATCCGACCTTGGACCTAAGACCTCTGGTCGAGCAGGACGCCGGTCTGCTGGGTGAGCATGTCACCGCAGTCGCGGACGAGTTGGTCAGCACATGACCTCGACGCTGGGATGCACGACAGGCACGTGGTCAACAATCCGGAATCCCGGGGGCAGGACATCGACGCCGTGGGCAAGGAGGCCACGGCCTCTATCATTCGTCTCCGAGATACGGGCAGTTGCAGAGAGGGCCGACAGTGATGGTGGCAGTACGCATGGCCGCATCAGTACTCGTCACGTGGGCCGCACTGATCGTTCTCCTTCTGGCGCCCGGGCCCCTGCCGGAGCAGTGGCGCTCCTACATCTATTCGCCGGCGAGCGTCGGCCTGTGGCTGCTGGCCATGCTCGTCGCACCCGTAGTGGTCTGCGCTGTCAAGTGGCCTTGGATCAAGTCGGGCAGCAGGTGAGAGCGGTCGCGCCTGACGTCCATGGGGTTCGGACGCTCGCCGGTCAGGAGATCGAACTCATTGCCGGCTGCCGCAGACTCCACTCGTCTGCGGAAAAGAGTTGGAGGAAGGCGACGCCCCGCTGCTACGGTCCTGATGGACCGTGAAGTCGTCGTATGGAGGTGAGACCCGTGAACACAGTTACCCATGGGTGCTCCCTCAACCCGTCACGGTCCGGCGGCTGACGTTCGGTGTCGCCAGGAGCGCCTGAGATCGAGGCACTCCTGGGAGGAGACTCCGATGAACACAACACCTTTCACATCTGGCCTGAGCGAGAACGCCGTGATGATCACGCGCGTCGCGGACAGGCAATGGCATGCACTGGATGACGACCTCGTGGTCGGCCGCGGGCATGCGCATCATCGACCCGACGGACGCTTGTTCGTCAGCATCGACGCCTGGCACGACTCCATCTTCGACCGGCTCGCCGAGACGATGCTGGCGGAACTACCGGCCCCGCTGTACACCGTGGTCGACGAGGCCGACGTCGAGCTGACGGCCGGCTGGCGACGGGCCGGCTTCACGGTCCGGCGCCGTGAGTGGGAGTACGTCGTGCCGACCGACCCGCAGGTCACGGGGCTCGAAGCCGTCACGCCGCCTGCGGGCGTGACGATCGTGCCCGCCGGTCAGGCGGACGAGGGTCTGCTGCGGGCGGTGGACCGCGCGATCCGTGACGAAGTCGAGGCGACCGTTGGGTGGCAGTCCATGCCTGCGGAGGTGATCCCCCGGCTCGAAGGCGACACCATCGTGGACCCCTCGAAGTACGCGGTGGCCGCGGCGCCCGACCGCTACCTGGGTCTGATCCGGGTGGTGAGGGTGAAGCGACCGCGCATCGGGCTGGTCGCGGTCCGGTCCGCCGAGCAGCGCCGAGGCATCGCGCGGGCTCTGCTGGCCCACGCGCTGGGGACACTGCACCGCTCCGGCGCCGCCGCGGCCTGGACCGAGGTCCAGGAGTCCAACCACGCGACCTCGGCGCTGCTCGGGGGCATCGGCGCCCAGCCGATGAGCAGCAACCTGGAGCTGGTGCGATGACGAAGCACAAGAACGTCATCGAAGTCGAGGGCAGGGTCGTCGAGTGCCTGCGCAGCGCCATGTTCACCGTGGAGCTCGAGAACGGCCACCAGGTGCTCGCGCACATCAGCGGGAAGATCCGCAAGAACTACATCAAGATCATGCTGGAAGATCGGGTGCTGGTGGAGCTCCCGCCGTACGACCTGACGCGCGGCCGGATCGTGTTCCGGTACCGGAACTAGCGGCAATCGGCACCCTCCGCGACATCTGATCCTTGCCCCGGTCAAAGGCTTTCCGTGACCGGGGCAAGGTCATGGCTTCGGGGTGAACTGGGAAAGCTGCGTTGAAAGCGCCCGCAGCAGGCATCCCGAAAGGCCCGCAACGCCATGCGCCTTACCTCTGCGACGTCGTCCGACGGCGTCTTTGAACAGCTCTTTCTCCTCGGCGACATACCTGGGGTGCTATGGACTCCACGAGGTGCCGACCGAACCCGCCCCCTGATCGCATTGGGGCACGGCGGCGGTCAGAACAAGAAGGCCCCTGGCATCGTGGACCGCGCACGCCGTTTTGTGGCCGAATGCGGTTTCGCCGTGGTGGCAGTCGATGCCCCCAGCCACGGTGACCGGCCGGAACACAAGGAGTTCACCCGGATTGCTACCGAGTACGAGGCGCGGCTTGGCGCCGGTGAGGGACTGGCCCCGCTGATCGCCGGCTTCCAGTCGCTCGTTGTCCGCCAGATGGTGCCGGAATGGCAGACAGTCCTCGACGCGGTCCAGAAGCTCAGTCACGTTGGCAGTGGCCCCGTTGGCTACTGGGGGGTGTCACTGGGCTGCGTCCTCGGCGTCCCGCTTGTCGCCGCCGAATCCCGGATCCGAGCGGCGGTGCTGGGCCTGGCCGGTGCCGAGGTGTCAGCCGAGACCGCCGCGCGGATAACCGTCCCGGTGGAGTTCCTCGTGCAGTGGGACGATGAGCGAGTGCCACGGGCCCAGAGCCTGGCACTGTTCGACGCCTTCGCCTCAACCGAGAAGACGCTGCACGCCAACCCCGGCAAGCACGGTGAGGTCCCGGCATTCGAGATGGACAGCACGCTACGTTTCTTCGCCCGGCACCTTGGCTGATACCGCCGCCTGTACGCACTGGCCCGAGTGACCGGTTCGGGCTGTCCGGCCGGTCACGTACGGAGCCAGATGGTGAGGGCTGCGGTGGTGGACGAACCGGTCGCATGAACGGACGAACCCTGATCGCTCAGTCCGTGACGAACGGGGTGTATCCGACGGGGACCTCGGTGACCTGCAGGTCGGCAAAGAGCAGGGTCAGCCGGTGAGCGTCGGTTTCGATGAGGACATCGTGGAAGTCGATCCCCAGGGCATGCGACCAACGGCGAGCCGCATCCGACGGCGGAAGCAGCTTTGCGCCTGGATACATCGCATGCCACTTCACGCCCCAGACGAATCCGTCGAGGTCCACGCCGGTCTCATGGTCGATGAGTCGGTCGTCCATCGAACGTTGCCACGTCTCGGCCGGTACTGACGTATCGCATCGGGCCTCGACGCAGAATCGGAAGAGATACCGCAGGTATGACGGCTCGACCCCAGTGCCCGGAGCCGCCGTCATGTAGACGATGACCTCGTAGTCACGCATGTACGTGGTGTAACCGTGGTGCACGACGCCATGATCGAAGCTCTCGTCCAGCATCTGTTCAAGTGCTGCTGCGTCCATGGCGCCGTTCTACCTCAAGCCCCGGACTCCCCGACAAGCAGCGACGGCTGCATGGGGAGCAGAGATCACCGGGAGTCCGGGTTCAGCGGATCACGAACGTCATCATGCTTCGAGCGGGGAGCGTGACGGTGAAGGAGCCGTTCGATACGGCGGTCGTCCCCTGGGACGCGACGTTCCTGCCGGCGTCGGTCAGCCAGGACGAGACACTGGGCCCGGCGCTGTTCGCCAGGGTGAACTGCTGACTCACCGCGGCGGCCGCCTTGTTGACGGCGACGACGACCGTGGAGCCGCCGCCCCGGTACGCCGAGACGTAGACATCCGTTGCCGGCTTCGCCGTCGCCTCGACCCGCACATACCCGGGTCGGACAAACCTGGCGAAGTGCGCCATGATGGCGCCGCGCTTGCTGATCTTGCCGTCCTCGCGCATGGGGCCGTAACTGCGCCGGATGTACCACCAGATGTAGGCCTGGAACTCGGCGTCCACCATGGCGCGATGGATGTGCTCCCCCACGTCGAGTGCCTGGGGCCAGAGGTCCGCCGAATCCGTGCTGTTGGGGTAGTAGACCTCCGTCATCCAGAGTTCTTTGCCCGCGCCCTTCTGCTTGAAGAGGGGGTAAGGGAAGTTGGCGAACGGCGTGCCGTAAAGATGAGCCCCGATGATGTCCACGTTGGCGAGTGCCGCCGAGTCGTTGAGGATCGGGTCCGACATGTTCCTCAGGTACTGGAAGGACTCCGGCGCGATGACCCTGGTGCCGATGGAGCCGGCGTTCTCCCGTAAGAAGCGAACCATTTCGGTGGGGGTCCACCACGTCCAGTCCTGCGCGTAATCGGGCTCGTTCTGCACGGATATGCCGTACAGATTCACTCCGTTGTTCCGCAGGTACGTGGTGAAGTCGTTCAGGTGCTGGGCGTAGGCGCCGTACATGTCGTACCTGAGGCGTCGCGCGTTGGTCTGGCTGCCGTGGACGAAGGTCTCGACCATGGAGGCGGGCGGATTCCACGGCGAGGCGATGACGGTGGCCCCGAGTTCGACCGCGCGCTTCGCCGTCGCCAGATCGCGGTTCCAGGCCGCCCGGTCCTCGGGTACCGGGATTCTCAGCAGGGAGAACCCGAGCCTTTCGTCTCCGGTCCCGAACGCCGTGTCCCGCTGGGCCGCTGTGAGTTCGCCGATCCAGGCTGCATGGCTCATGCCGCCGAAGCCACGGATCGTCTGCCGCGTTGCCGACGGGTCGATGACCGCCGTGGCGGCAGCCGTCACCGCCCCGGCATCAGAGGCTCTCGCTACCGACGTCGCGGCGGTGAGGACGGGCAGGGCCCCTAATGTCGCCAGGACGGTCCTGCGGCTCGTCGAGCTCTTCTCCCCGGTCAACGGCTCATTCCGATTCTGCGTCACGTTTCCTCCTCTGAAATGACTGTGGGAGCGCTCCCACCAACAGTAATGACTTCACACGTGCCGTTTTCGACGGGAGGCGCTGTGGGAATGTCGCCCAGCCAGCACTCAACGACTCGGCAAGACATCAACGCCGTTCGATATCGTGAACACCGTCCAAGTGGCGGACCTGTCGAAAGTTAACGACGCCACTCACCGCGGTCAACCCCCTCGACGCGTACGGCCACCTCGGCACCGCGCGAGTCAACCAACCGCCCCAGGACCCGCTCTCGTCACCCCTCGGACGCGGAGTCGCGAGCCGCGCTTCCGGGCTGTCGCACTGCCTGGCGGGCTGCCTCACGCAGGGCGGAGACGGCCGGTGCGTTGCGGTGGTCCGGAAGCCAGGCGAGTTCGCCCGTCGAGAGACCCAGTTCCGGGCAGTCGACGTAGATGATGCCGGCGCGCGGGTACAGGCGGCGGGCCGCGGAAGGCAGGAAGGTGATCGCCCTGCCTTGGGTGACGGCGAGGACCATGGCCTCGGTGTCCCTGACGACCGGGCCGAAGCGGACCGTTGTGCCGTCCGGGCGGGGATTGACCGTCAGGTGGTTCCACCATGACCGGGGCACTTCCGGCGGCATGTCGACGACCGCGCGATCGGCGAGATCGTCGAGCGTGAGGGTGTCCCGGCCGGCGAGCGGGTCGTCGGCGGACAGACAGACCACCCGCGTCTCGGTGGCCAGTTGCAGGGACTGGATCCCGCCGGGCAGGGGTCCGCGGAGGAAGGCGGCGTCGACCTCCCCGGTGAGCAGAGTGCTGAACATGTCGACGAAGGTCAGATTGCGGACCTCGATCTCGAGGTCCGGATGCGTTCCGCGGAGGTGGGAGAGAATGGCCTGGGCGTAGGGCATGGCCGCCTCGGCCCCGAGGCTGCCGATCCTCAGGAGCCCACGCGCCGCGCCGGCATGACGGTCGGCCGCCTGGCGCAACCGGGCCATGGCATCGACCACTGCCCCGGCCTCCTCGGCGATGGACCGGCCGACCGCGGTGAGCCGCACATTCCCGCCGCCGCGCTCGACGAGTACGACACCGAGCCGCTGTTCCAACGACCGGATCTGCTGGCTGAAGGCGGGCTGAGTGACGTAGACCCGCGCTGCCGCGCGCCCGAAGTGAAGCTCCTGCGCGAGAACGAGAAAGAGCCGGAGTTGGTGGAAGCTGGGCTCTCGTTTGGCACCGGATCCGCCACCAGGACTCATAAACGAAAGTTTATCGACAAGAAGGTCATCCTCTCCCAGCTCTCGGCTTTCCCCTCCAGACCCACTACATCAGGATCTATGGGGTCGACTTGGCCGACGGCTCAGCCCCGCGGTCGACCCCTTCCCGTCTCATCCGTCCGCACCTGCCTTCGCAAGGAGCCACTTGCTTCGTATCCACTTCGGCTGGCGCGATCTGCAGAACATCCGGATCGCTCAGCAGCCCGAACCCCTGTGGGAGTTGATGTGCGCGGTATGCCGCCTCCAGACGTCTCAGGGGCTTGTGGAGTTCGGGCACTGGCGCCGCGAGACAGGTCAGCGGCTGTCGCGGGACCGACGGGCCTCACATGCCCTGCACACCCTGCGCACCGTCATCCCGGCCTCCGGCTACATCCCCGACTTCCTCACGCCTTCGGTCACGGGCGAGTGCCTGGAGGCGGGGCTCGACCAACTACGGGCGACGCCCCGTGACCGATTAGCCGCAGAACTGACGCGGTTCGCCGACACGAGGCCGGTACCGGGCTGGATACGCGGCCCCCACGAACCGGCCGTCGCCTCGCTCAAACTGGTCTCCGACGCTCTACGGGCCTCGTTCCGGACACTCCTGGAACCCCACTGGCGGCACGTCCGTTCGGCGGTGGTCGACGACGTCGCGGTCCGCACGCGCGCCGTGCTCGGCGGAGGCAGCGCCGCCCTGCTGGGGGGCCTGCGCCCCTACGCGCGCTGGAACCCGCCGTATCTGGACGTCGACTATCCCGTCGACCGGGAGCTGCGGCTGGAAGGCCGAGGCCTGACGCTCGTGCCGTCGTACTTCTGCTGGCGCAGACCCACGGCCCTTGCTGATCCCGGCCTCGATCCGGTCCTCGTCTACCCCGTCATGAAGCAGCCGCTCGACATCGCGCGAGCCGGCGAGGAACGGCTGGAACGACTGCTCGGGCGGACGAGGAGCGCGGTTCTCGTCGATGTGGCCGGTCATCGCACTCGTACGACCACCGAACTGGCGCGGGCTCTCGGGCTCGCCCCGGCCAGTGCGAGCTATCAGATAGGCGTCCTGCGCGGTGCGGGACTCGTCGTCAGCAGGCGCGACGGCAAGCACGTCGAGCACACGGCGACGCCACTGGCCCTCAACCTGCTGGCCGGCACCGGTTCGACGTTTCGAAGGGGATCGAAAACATAGCGGCCCATGCAGGTGCGTGGCACTCTTTTTGCAACCGTTGTCGACCAGGGAGAACCACATGGGGCGTGCCGTCAAGGCTGCGCTGATCGCGCTCTTGGTGCTCGGCTGTTGCTCCGTCATCGCTACCCGGTCGGCACCACCACCCCAGAGCGTGACGATGACGGCGCCCTAGCGGGTGGGAACGAAGTCAGACACGACCAATGGGGGAAAACATGAAGCTGCACAAGCGAGCGATCACCATCGTGTTCCTGGCAGCGACCGCTCTGGGCTCTCTGGGCACACCCGCCATGGCGGCACCGATGCCGTGGGAAACCAGCAAGGTCCCAGCCGTCCCGGCCCCGGCCAACGGCCAGAACGGCACCGTCACCGTCCAGTGCGGGAGTCCCTGCTACCAGTAGGCGCCCCGCTGTGACGGCGTCACGGATGGTAGATGTCCCAGCCGGTCGAGGCCGAGGGTGACGGGCTCGGCGTCGACCGCCTCACGCCGCACTGCGTGGACCCCTGCGCCGGCAGCAACCGGTGCACACCGATCCGTGCCGTCCCGAAGCGCACGTCCGCGTCCCCGGCTGTGGCCAAGTCCCCTGTCAGCCGGGGCAGTTCCGCGCCGGCCAGGGGTGTGCCCGCGTACGCCGCGACAAGGATCCGGACGCAGGTGCCGTCCCGTCCGGTGGGAAGTCCGGCCGGGAAAGCGACGGTTCGGGTTCTGCCGCCGTCCGCGGACAGTCCGTAGCGCATGACGAACGACAGCTCCGGCCTCGTCGTCGAGGCCGTGAGGGTCCAGAACTCGACCTGTACGGCGAGAGGTTGGCACAACACACGCACATCGCCCGTACGCGGTCCGCGGACGACGACCGATGCCTGTGCGTACGACGGGTCTGCCCCGTCGGTCGTCCCGTGGAAGGCGACCGCGGCCCGCAGCCAGGCCGCCTGTGCTCGTCCCGACCAGTCGCCCGCGTCGCGGCAGCCGCCGGTCTGCGCGCCCGCGGACGCGTTCCAGCAGCCGGTCGCGAGCAGCGCGAAGGCCGCCGCGCCCGCCGACAGCACTGCGTGGCGGAAGCGGGTCTGGGTGCTGTGCATGGTCTCCCTCGATCGGAACGGGGCGGGCCACGGACGTCACGTGGTCCGGACGGCGAGCAGCCTGCTGGTGTCCTGGCCGCGGCGGGGGCCTCGATGGCCCGCTGTGTCCGTCCCGTGATCAAAGAGGAGGCCGGAGGTACGGCGGAGGACGTGCCGTCCGTCTCGTGGCAAAGGTCCGGCAGGGCCTGCCGGAAGACGGTTTGCCGATCAGCACCCCGTTTTCCGGCGATTCGTAGCCGAATTTCCCAAACAGTTGAGTGCTTGTCGTCCGCTCTTCACGCTGTGCCTGTCAAGTGCCCGACGGCCAGGCCTCGGGTCCCAGCGCTGCAGAAGCGAGACCAGCATGGTGCGTGTCCGTGCGTCCCTGTCCCAGCTGCCCGCCTACGTCCCGGGCCGCAAACTGCCCGGCGCCGTCGTACTGGCCAGCAATGAGTCCCCGTTCGGGTTGCTTCCTGGGGTGGCCGAAGCCCTCGCGGAGGCCGCCGGCGGCGTCTCGCGGTATCCCGATCTGCACGCCGCCTCGCTGATCGAGGCTCTGGCGGCGCACCACGGGGTCGAGCCGGACCGGATCGCGGTGGGCGCCGGTTCCTCCGAGGTGTGCGGGCAGTTGCTGCACACCGTCGTGGGCCCCGGTGACGAGGTCGTCTTCGGCTGGCGTTCGTTCGAGGCGTACCCGATCCTCACCGCCGTGGCAGGCGGTACGGCGGTGCGGGTGCCCCTGCGTGACCACGCCCTCGACCTGGACGCCATGGCCGCGGCGATCACCGCGCGGACCCGGGTGGTCTTCGTGTGCAACCCCAACAACCCGACCTCCACGGCGGTCGGGGCGCGGGCCCTGACCGACTTCGCGGACCGGGTGCCGCGGGACGTGCTGATCGTCGTCGACGAGGCGTACCGGGAGTACGCCGATCCCGCCCTGGTCCCCGACGGCCTCGCCCTCCTCGGCGACCGGCCCAACGTGGCGGTGTTGCGGACCTTCTCGAAGGCGTACGGCCTGGCGGGGCTGCGGGTCGGCTACTGCGTCGCGCCGCCCGGGATCGCGGCACATGTGCGCCGGACGCAGGTGCCGTTCAGTGTCAGCGCTCTCGCCCAGCGGGCCGCCGTGGCCGCCCTCGGCGAGGGCGCAGAGGTCGCCCGGCGGGCCGCCCTCACGGTCGCCGAACGCGATCGTGTCACCGGGCGGTTGCGGGCGCTGGGCCACGACGTGCCGGACTCCCACTCCAACTTCGTGTGGCTGCCGCTCGGCGCGGACAGCGCGCCCTTCGCCGGGCACTGCGCCGACGGGAAGGTCGTGGTGCGCCCGTTCCCCGGCGAGGGCGTCCGGGTGACGATCGGGCTGCCCGAGGAGAACGACGCCCTCCTCGCGCTCGCGGCGAGCCGGCAAGGCTGACGGCGATGCGCCCCGGTCCCTACGAGCGCCATCGCGAGCTGCTGCAGAGCGTCGTTCGCGCGATCGCCGCCGGTGAGTGCCGTCGTCCCTTCACCGAGGCGACCGGCCAGGACGCGGCGGACGCGGGCATGAGGTCGACCCGCACCGCCGGCAAGGTGTTCCGCTCACTGCTGGGGCGGCCGTTCGAGCTGGGGCAGCCCGGCGAACTCGGCCGTGTGCGCACGGAGTCGTCGCCGTACGGCCTCGCCCCGCCCATCGACTACCCGTGCTGCGATCCCGCGGAGCTGGTCGCGGCGGCCGGGCGGGCTGCGGCCGGCTGGCGGGCCGCTGGACCGCACCAGCGCGCCGGGCTCGCCGTGGAGATCCTGCGCCGGCTCAACACCCGCAGCCACGAACTGGCCCTCGCGGTGCATCACACCACCGGCCAGCCCCTCCAGGGAGCCTTCCGCGCCGCCGGGCCACGCGCTCAGGACCGCGCGCTGGAGGCGGTGGCCCAGGCCTTCGCCGAATCGGAACGCGTCCCGGCAGACCTGCACTGGAAGAGCACCGAACGGGGCGGGCAACCACTGGAGGGCACCTGCACTCTGGTGCCCCGCGGAGTGTCGCTGCTCGTGGGCTGTCCGGACTTCCCGCTCTGGAACGGGTATCCGGGCCTGTTCGCCAGCCTGGTGACCGGCAACCCGGTCGTCGTGGCTCCGCACCCGCGCTCCGTGCTGCCGCTGGCGATCACGGTGCGGGTCGCCCGGCAGGTGCTGGCGGAGGCAGGTCACTCCCCCGACCTCGTGACCCTGGCAGTGGCGGAACCGGAACGGCAGGTGCACCGGCGTCTGGCCACGGACCCGGCGGTGCGCATCGTCGACTACACGGGCCCCGCGCGTTTCGCCGGCTGGCTGGAGCGACACGCCCGCCAGGCCGCCGTGTTCGCCAACCGGACCGGACTGAACACCGTGGTCGTGGACTCGACCGACGACTACCGGGGCCTGGTCCGAGGTCTCGCCCTCGCCTCGTGCCGGTGCAACGGGACGGTGCGCACCACGCCGCAGAACATCCTGGTTCCGGAGCGGGGCTTCAGCACCGACGAGGGGCACAGGACGCTGCGGGACCTCGGGGCCGATCTCGGCGACGCCGTCGACCGGCTGCTCGGCCATCCCGCCCGGGCGGCAAAAGTGTTGGGTGCGATCACCGCCGACGAGGTACGCGGCGCCCTGACGGATGCCGCGCGCTACGGCCCGGTCCTGCACGCCTCCGGCCCCGTGCCCCATCCCGAGCACCCGTACGCCGACCTGCGCAGCCCGCTGCTGGTGCGGCTGCGCGCCTCCGACGAACGCGTCTACACCCGCGAGTGGCCCGGGCCCGTCTCCTTCCTGGTGGGCACCGACTCGACCTCGCACAGTCTCACGCTCCTGCGCCGTACCGTGGCGCGGCACGGAGCGCTGTACGCCTCGGTGCACTCCACCGACCCGCTGGTGCTGGCGGCGGCCGGGACCGCGGCACTGGACGCCGGGGTGCATCTGGTGGAGAACCTGGACGACCTGCCCGCCGACCCGTCCTCGGCCCTCTCCGAACTGCCGGGTTCCGGCGTCAGCTTCGTCACCGGCCGGTTCCGCGTGGTGCGCTCCCGGCGGCACGCACCGCCGTCGGCTCCCGTCCCGGCACCGACCCGGCTCGAGGTCGACGCCGCGCTGGCCGACGTATGACGCGCGGTCCTCAGTGCGTCCAAGTGGCGCCGCGCCCCCGCACCTCGTCGAAGACGAGCCAGGTGCGGGTGGAGCGCACTCCGGGGATCCCCTGGATCTTCTCCAGCACCACCTGGCGCAGCACCAGGTTGTCCGGCGCACGCACGACCACCAGGACGTCGAAATCACCGGTGACGAGGGCGACGTGCTCCACGTAGGGGATCTCGCGCAGTTCCCGCGAGATGTCGCGCCAGGCGTTCTGCTCGATTCCGAGCATGACGTAGGCGCTCGTGCCCAGGCCCGCCCGCTGGGCATTGAGCTGTGCGGTGAAGCCCGTGATGACGTCCTCGGCCACGAGCCGACCGATGCGGGTGTAGGCGTTGGCCCGCGAGATGTGCACCTGCTCGGCGAGGGCGCGGACCGAGATCCGGCCGTCCTCGAGGAGCCGGCTCAGGATCTGCCGGTCGATGTCGTCGAGCGGGACGGCAGTTCGTCCGGCCACTGCACCCGGCAGCGAGTTTTCCTCGGACACTTTGTCCTCCCAGACCATCGGGTTCGGCAGTTCATCGCCGATCCGGCCGAGCTATTGAACACATATTCATCAGTCGCCACCATTCTCCTGTCAAGTGTCCAGAGAAAGCGAGTGCCCTCCATGTCCGTGAAGAGCCTCCGCCAGACGGTCCAGGGCCTCCTTCCGTCCCTGACGCCGGTGCGGTTCGTGGCCGAGGACGGCACACGGGTCGCCAGGCCGTCGGCCGACTACACCGAGCCTCCTCTCGAGGCCCTCCTCGAGGCCTGGCGGCGGATGGTCCTGGGCCGCCGGTTCGACACCCAGGCGACCGCTCTCACCAAGCAGGGCCGCCTGGCCGTCTACCCGTCCAGCCGCGGCCAGGAGGCGTGCCAGATCGGCGCCGTGCTCGCCCTGCGCCCCGATGACTGGCTGTTCCCGACCTACCGCGACTCCGTCGCCCTGGTGACCCGCGGCATCGACCCCGTCGAGGTGCTCACGCTGCTGCGCGGCGACTGGCACTGCGGCTACGACCCCGCCGTCACTCGTACCGCCCCCCAGTGCACCCCGCTGGCCACCCAGGTGCTGCACGCGACCGGCATGGCCGAGTCCCTGCGCCGCAAGGGCGAGGGCGGCGTGGCGATGGCGCTCGTCGGGGACGGGGCGACCAGCGAGGGCGACTTCCACGAGGCACTGAACTTCGCCGCCGTCTTCCGCGCCCCGGTCGTCTTCTTCGTGCAGAACAACAAGTACGCGATCTCGGTGCCGCTGGCCCGCCAGACCGCGGCGCCGGCCCTGGCGTACAAGGGCATCGGCCACGGAGTGCGCTCCGAGCAGGTCGACGGCAACGACCTGGTCGCGGTGCTGGCGGTGCTGGCCGCGGCCGTGGAGCATGCCCGGGCGGGTCACGGTCCCGTCCTGGTCGAGGCGCACACGTACCGCATGGACGCGCACACCAACGCCGACGACGCCACCCGCTACCGGGAGGACGACGAGGTCGAGCAGTGGCGGTCCGCCGACCCCGTCGACCGGCTGGAGACGTACCTGCGCTCGCGCGGCGCGCTCACCGACGAGGACGTGGCGGGGCTGCGGGAGGAGGCCGAGGAGCTGGCGGCGCGGGTGCGCGCCGGCATGAACGCGGACTCCGTGCTCGACCCGCTGGAGCTGTTCGACCACGTCTACGCCGAGCCGACCCCACAACTGCGCGAACAGCGAGCCCAGTTGGCGGCCGAACTCGCCGACACCACCCAGGCACAGGAGGACTGACGACCATGGCCAAGGTCACGATGGCGCAGGCGCTCAACACCGCCTTGCGCGACGCGCTGCGCGAGGACGAACGGGTCCTCGTCTTCGGCGAGGACGTCGGTCCGCTCGGCGGGGTCTTCCGCATCACCGACGGGCTGACCCGCGACTTCGGCGAGCAGCGCTGCTTCGACACCCCGCTCGCGGAGGCCGGCATCGTCGGACTGGCGGTCGGCATGGCGATGGGCGGCTTCCGGCCCGTGGTGGAGATGCAGTTCGACGCGTTCGCATACCCGGCGTTCGAGCAGATCGCCTCGCACGTCGCCAAGACGCGCAACCGCACCCGCGGACGAATCGGCCTGCCGATGGTGATCCGCATCCCCTACGCCGGCGGGATCGGCGGAGTCGAACACCACTGCGACTCCAGCGAGGCCTACTACGCGCACACCCCCGGCCTCAAGGTCGCCACCCCGGCCACGGCCGAGGACGCGTACTGGCTGCTGCGCGACGCGGTGGCGGACCCCGACCCGGTGGTATTCCTGGAGCCGAAGAAGCTGTACTGGTCGCGCGAGGACACCGACCTTCAGACACGCGAGGCGCTGCCCTTCGGGCGGGCGGCGATCCGGCGGGCGGGGCGTGACGCCACCCTCATCGCCTACGGGCCCTCGGTCCCGGTCGCCCTGGCCGCCGCCGAGGCCGCCGCAGCGGACGGGATCGAGCTGGAGGTGGTGGACCTGCGGACCCTGGTGCCCTTCGACGACGAGACGGTCACGGAGTCGGTGCGCAGGACCGGCCGCTGCGTGGTCGTGCAGGAGGCGCAGGGCTTCGCCGGGGTCGGCGCGGAGATCGCCGCCCGGGTGCAGGAGCGCTGCTTCCACTCCCTCGCCGCTCCCGTGCTGCGGGTGGCAGGCTTCGACATTCCGTATCCGCCGCCGAAGCTGGAGCACGCGCACCTTCCCGGCGTCGACCGGATCCTCGACGCCGTCGACCGTCTGCAGTTCGCCGACGAGCCGGACACCCGGCACCTGGTGAAGGGAGCGGTCGCATGAGTGCCGCGACGCTGAACGAGCAGCAGTTCCGGCTGCCCGACCTCGGTGAGGGGCTCACCGACGCCGAGATCGTCGAGTGGAAGGTCGCCGTCGGTGACACCGTGACGATCGACCAGATCGTGGTCGAGGTGGAGACCGCCAAGGCCGCGGTCGAGGTGCCGGTGCCGTACGCGGGCACGGTGCTGCGACTGCACGCGGAGGCGGGAACGCCGCTGGGGGTGGGCGAACCGCTGATCACCGTGGGAGCGGCGGCACCCGCGCCACCGGGGGCGGCCGTCCCGGAGCCGGCCGCCGAGCGGTACCGCGAGGAGGAACAGGCCGGTTCCGGCAACGTCCTGATCGGCTACGGCACCGGGCACGGACCCGCGCCCCGCCGGCGTCGCCGACGTACGGTCACCGCACCGGAGACGCCCGCACCCGCGCCGGTCACGGAGGCGCATGCTCCCCGCGTCATCTCGCCCCTCGTCCGTCGGCTCGCCCGGAATCACGGGATCGACCTCGCCGCGCTGGCACCTTCGGGTCCGGCCGGGGTCGTCCTGCGGCGGGATGTGGAACAGGCCGTCACCCGACAGGCACCCGCCCCGGCCGAAGCCACCGCCGTCCCGGAGCCCGTCTCCGACGGCCCCGTCCGCATCCCCCTGCGCGGCATCCGCAAGGTCGTCGCGGACAAGCTCACGCGCAGCCGCACCGAGATCCCCGACGCCACCACCTGGGTCGATGTGGACGCGACCGGCCTGCTCCAGGCCAAAAAGGCAATGGAGGCCGCCGAACCGGGGCGCCGGATCGGGCTGTTGGCCCTGTTCGCCCGTATCTGCGTGGCCGGCCTGCGCCGCTACCCCGAGCTCAACTCGACCGTCGACACCGAACACCGGGAGATCCTGCGCTACGACGAGGTGCACCTAGGGTTCGCCGCCCAGACCGACCGCGGTCTCGTCGTCCCCGTCGTCCGCGACGCCCACCGGCTCACGACGGTCCAACTGGCGGCAGAACTCGCCCGGTTGACGGAGCTGGCCCGGACCGGAAGCCTCCCGCCCGACCGGCTGACGGGGGGCACCTTCACGCTCAACAACTACGGCGTGTTCGGCGTCGACGGCTCCACACCCATCATCAACCACCCGGAGGCGGCCCTTCTCGGTGTGGGCCGCATCGTCGACAAACCCTGGGTGGTGGACGGTGAGTTGACCGTCCGCAAGGTCACACAGCTGTCGTTCAGCTTCGACCACCGGGTCTGCGACGGCGGCACCGCCGGCGGCTTCCTGCGCTTCGTGGCCGACTGCGTGGAACGCCCAGCAGTCCTGCTCGCCGACATCTGACCGACACCCTTCTTCACCGCCCTCCTGCCTGGGCCCACTCCACTCATCCACCGACCGAACGTTCGGCCTGGAGCCTTCATGTCATCACCCTTCTACGCCCGCCACGCTGACCTGCTCGAACAGGCCGTGGCCCGCACCACCGACCGCGGCTACTGGACGCCGTATCCGGAAGTACCCAGCGCCTCGGAGTACGGGACCGGAGCGCCTGAGTCGGGCGAGGCGGCCTTCCGTGCCCTCCTCGACCGGCCCTTCCCACTCGACGGGCACCCCACCACCGGCACCGTCCCGGCCACGGAGGTCTCGCCGTACGGCTTCCCCCTCGGCATCAGCTACCCGCATCTGGCGCCCGAGGCCGCCGTGGCAACGGCCAAGTCCGCGGCTCCGGCGTGGCGTGCGGCGAGTCCCGACGTCCGGGCCGGCGTGGCGGCCGAGATCCTGGCCCATCTCAACGCGGCGAGCTTCGAGATCGCGCACGCCGTCCAGCACACCACCGGTCAGCCCTTCGTGATGGCCTTCCAGGCGGGCGGCCCGCACGCCCAGGACCGCGGCCTCGAAGCGGTGGCGTACGCCTGGGAGGCACAGCGGCGCCACCCGGCCACGGCCCGCTGGAGCAAGCCCCGGCGGCGGGGCGGACCGCTGGTGATGGAGAAGACGTTCACTCCGGTCGGCCGTGGTGTGGCCGTGCTCATCGCCTGCAACACCTTCCCCACCTGGAACGGCTACCCGGGGTTCTTCGCCAGCCTGGTCACCGGCAACCCCGTGATCGTCAAGCCGCACCGGCGGGCCGTGCTGCCGCTGGCGATCACCGTGCGGATCGCCCGCGATGTGCTGACGGAGGCCGGTTTCGACCCGGACGTGGTGCTGCTGGCCGCCTCGGGGCCCGAGGAGCGCACCGCTCCCGCCCTGGCCACCCATCCCGACGTGCGGATCGTGGACTTCACCGGTTCCAGCGAGTTCGGCGACTGGCTGGAGACCAACGCCCGCCAGGCCGCGGTGCACACGGAGAAGGCGGGACTCAACACCGTCGTGGTGGACTCCACGGACGACTACGCCGGGCTGCTGCGCAACCTCGCGTTCTCGCTTTCGCTCTACAGCGGGCAGATGTGCACCACCCCGCAGAACATCCTCGTCCCCCGCGACGGGTTCCCCACCGACCAAGGGCCGCGTACGGCCGACGAGTTCGCCGCCGATCTGGGCTCCGCGCTGGACGACCTCCTCCGCGATCCGGCCCGCGCCGTCGCCACCCTCGGCGCGATCGTGAACCCCGGAGTCCTCGCACGTCTGGAGGAGGCAGCCAGCGTGGGCCGTACCGCCCATCCCTCCCGTGCCCTGATGCACCCCGACCACCCGGACGCCGTGGTCCGCACCCCGCTGGTGGCCCGGCTCGACGCCGAGGCCGACGAGAAGACCTACACGAGTGAGTGGTTCGGTCCGGTCTCCTTCGTCATCGCCACCGACGACACCGCGCACTCCCTGCGCGTCCTGCACGACACCGTACGGAGCCACGGCGCGCTCACCGCCTGCGTGTACGCGACCGGCGAGGACGTGCCGGCGGCGGCGCGTGCGACGGCTCTGGAGGCGGGGGTGCACCTGTCGGAGAACCTGACCGGCGAGGTGTTCCCCAACCAGTCCGCCGCCTTCAGCGACTTCCACGGCACGTCGGCCAACCCGGCGGCCAACGCGACTCTGACCGACCCTGCGTTCGTCACCGGCCGGTTCGCCGTCCTCCAGTCCCGCCGTCACGCGCCCGACCAGGAGCACGAGGAGTCCACCGATGGCCGATGAGGTCTATCTGATCGACGGGGCCCGTACCCCGCAGGGCCGTTACGGTGGGGCGCTGGCCTCCGTTCGTCCCGACGACCTGGCCGCGCTCATCGTCGGCGAGGCCGTGCGCCGCGCCGGGGCCCCGGCCGACTCCGTGGACGAGGTGATCCTCGGCGCCGCGAACCAGGCCGGTGAGGACAACCGGGACGTCGCGCGGATGGCCGTACTGCTGGCCGGACTTCCGCACACCGTGCCCGGATACACCGTCAACCGGCTGTGCGCCTCGGGGCTTACGGCCGTGGCGTCCGCCGCGCAGTCGATACGGGCGGGCGAGGCCGATCTGGTCGTGGCCGGCGGGGTGGAGTCGATGACCCGAGCACCATGGGTGATGGCCAAGCCGGGCACACCCTGGGCACGGCCCGGCGACGTCCACGACACCTCGCTGGGCTGGCGCTTCACCAACCCGCGCTTCCCCGCGACGACGACCTTGTCGATGGGCGAGACCGCGGAGGAGGTCGCCGCCCTGGACGGCGTCAGCCGCCTGGAGGCGGACGCCTTCGCGCTGCGCAGTCACCGTCGGGCGGTGGCCGCGCGGACGGCGGGCCGCTTCGCGGCGGAGATCGTCCCGGTGCCGGTGGCGGACGGTGAGATGACCGAGGACGAAGGGCCGCGCCCGACCACCACGTTGGAGAAGCTGAGCAGCCTGCGCACCGTCTTCCGCCCGGGCGGCATCGTCACCGCGGGCAACTCCTCGCCGCTGTCCGACGGAGCTGCCGCCCTGGTGGTGGCGAGCGGGGCGGCGGTGGAGCGCCACGGGCTGACTCCCCGGGCCCGGGTCGTCACGGCCTCCTCGGCCGGGGTCGAGCCCCACCTGATGGGACTCGGCCCGGTACCGGCCACCGCCAGGGCCCTGGAGCGGGCGGGCTGGGCGGCCGAGGACCTCGACGCGATCGAACTCAACGAGGCCTTCGCCGCCCAGGCCCTCGCGGTCATGCACCGGCTGAAGCTCGACCCGGACCGTGTCAACGCCGACGGCGGCGCCATCGCCCTCGGCCACCCTCTGGGCTGCTCCGGCGCCCGCATCCTGCTCACCCTGCTGGGCCGACTGGAACGGGAGGGCGGCCGGCGCGGCCTGGCGACGCTCTGCGTCGGGGTCGGACAGGGCGTGGCCATGCTCGTGGAGCGCGTATGAACACGCGCGGGAGACCGTCGTACGAGACGCTGTCCGTGGAAGAACGCGCCGACCGGGTGGTCGTCACCCTGCGGCGGCCCGGCGCCCGCAACGCCATCAACGGCCGCATGATCACCGAACTGCACCGCGTGTGCGAGGAGTTGGAGCGCACGCCGAAACTCCTCCTGCTCACCGGGCACGACGGAGTCTTCGCCGGCGGGGCCGACATCGGTGAACTGCGGCGGCGCGGCCGGGACCATGCGCTGGAGGGGATCAACAGCCGCCTGTTCGAACGGGTACGCAGGCTGCCCCTGCCCACCGTGGCCGCCGTGCCGGGCTGGGCGCTGGGCGGCGGTGCCGAGTTGGCGTACGCCTGCGATCTCAGGATCGCCGGGACGGACGCGGTCTTCGGCAACCCCGAACCGGGCCTCGGCATCCTCGCCGCCGCCGGTGCGTGCTGGCGGCTGCGCGAGCTGGTGGGCGAGTCGGTGGCCAAGCAGGTCCTGCTCGCCGGACGCACTCTCGACGCCCCCGCGGCCCTCGCGTGCGGGCTGGTCATGGACGTCGTACCGACCGGCCGGCTGGTCCCCGAGGCGCACGCGCTGCTCGACCGGATGGCTCGCTCCTCGGCACTCGCCCTGCGGCTCACGAAGCTCGTCACCGACGCCTCGGGGGCTCATCCCGTGGCCGACGACCTCGCCCAGGCGGTGCTCTTCGAGAGCCCGGACAAACAGGAGCGCATGACGCGCTTCCTGGAGAAGAAGGGAGGCCGGGCATGACCTCGGCAGCACCACCCTCCATGGTGGGGGTCATCGGCGGCGGTCGCATGGGCGCCGGTATCGCCCAGTCCTTCGCGGCCGCCGGATCACGTGTGGTCGTGGTGGAGCGCGACGAATCCGCCGCGGCCGCGGCAATGGAGAGGGTGAGCAGGGGACTTCGGCAGGCGGCCGAGCGCGGGACGCTCGCCGGGCCGCCGGACCTCGGAGTGCCGGACCGTGTCATCGTCGCCTCCTCGGTCGCCGAACTGCCCCACGACACCGACCTGGTCGTCGAGGCCGTCTTCGAAGACGCCGCTCTCAAGGCCGAGTTGCTCGCCGCCGCCGAGGACGTCGTGCACGACGGATGTGTGCTGGCCAGCAACACCAGCGCCCTGTCCGTCACCGAACTCGCGGCGGTGCTGCGGAGCCCGGGGCGGTTCCTGGGGATGCACTTCTTCAACCCCGTGCCCGTGTCCGCCCTCGTCGAAGTGGTCCTGGCCCCCGACACGACCGAAGCGACCCGGGCAGCGGCGGTCCGTTGGACCCACGCCCTCGGCAAACAGGACGTCGTCGTCAAGGACTCGCCCGGGTTCGCCAGCAGCCGCCTGGGCCTCGCCCTCGGTCTTGAGGCGATCCGCATGGTCGAGGAGGGCGTCGCCGACCCCGAGGCCGTCGACACGGCCATGCGCCTCGGCTACCGGCACCCGATGGGCCCGCTGCGGCTGACGGACGTGGTGGGACTCGACGTACGCCTCGCCATCGCGGAGCACCTGCACACGATGCTCGGCGAACGGTTCGCGCCGCCACGGCTGCTGCGGGAGAAGGTCGCCCGCGGTGAGCTGGGCCGCAAGACCGGTCAGGGGTTCTACCGATGGCAGTGAGCGAAAGACCGCGCGCATCGAGCGAAAGCTCCGCCCCGCACGGCGTGTCGTACGAGGTCAGCGACGCCGTGGCCGTGATCGAACTGCGCGGACGCACGAGTGGCAACGCGCTCGACGCACACCTGCGCGGCGCCCTCCTCATGGCCGTCCGGCGGCTGACCACGGACGCCCGGCGCGAGGTGCGGGCGGCCCTGATCACCGCGCATGGCCGGCACTTCTGCGTCGGCCAGGACCTCAAGGAGCACGCCCATCTGCTGAAGACCTCGCCCGCCACCGCCTTCGCCAACATCCCCGACCACTACAACCCGCTGGTCAAGGAGCTGCACGCGCTGCCGATCCCGCTCGTCGTCGCGGTCGAGGGCTCCTGTGTCGGCGCCGGACTGGGCCTCGCGCTGTGCGCCGACGTACGTGTGGCGGCCGAGGGTGCCCGCTTCGCCACCGCGTTCGGCGGTGTCGCGCTCGCCTCGGACTCGGGCGTGGCCCGCGCCCTGTCCCGGCAGCTGGGCCCCTCCCGCACCGCCGGACTCATGCTGCTCGGCGACGCCTTCTCCGCATGGGACGCCGAGCAGTGGGGGCTGGTACACCGCGTCGTGGCGGACGGCTCGGCCGCCGCCGAGGGCGTGGCCCTGGCCCGCGCGCTGGCCGCCGGACCCACCGCCGCGCACCGGGAGACCAAGGCGCTGCTGCGGTCGGCGGCCACCACTCCTCTGCCGGCGGCGCTGGAGCGCGAGTCCGTCGTCCAGCGGCGGCTCGGCACCACCGCCGACCACCACGAGGCCGTCACCGCCTTCCTCGAACGGCGAGGCCCGGTCTTCCGTGGCCGCTGACTGCCCGTCCCCCTTGAAAGGAGCACCCGTGCAAGAACCGCCCGCCTCCATGAACATGTCCGTGTTCGAGGACACCATCGCCCGTGACCAGCGCATCGAACCCCGCGACTGGATGCCCGACGCCTACCGGGCCACGCTGGTCAGACAGATCGCCCAGCACGCCCACTCCGAGATCATCGGCATGCAGCCGGAGGGCGAGTGGATCACCCGGGCGCCCTCGCTGCGCCGCAAGGCGATCCTCTTCGCCAAGGTGCAGGACGAGGCGGGGCACGGGCTCTACCTCTACTCGGCGGCCGAGACCCTCGGCGCCGACCGCACCGACATGACGGAGCGGCTGATCGACGGCCGCCAGAAGTACTCCTCGATCTTCAACTACCCCACCCGCACCTTCGCCGACGTCGGGGTGATCGGCTGGTTCGTGGACGGGGCGGCCATCTGCAACCAGGTCCCGCTGTGCCGCACCTCGTACGGCCCGTACGGACGCGCCATGGTCCGCGTCTGCAAGGAGGAGTCCTTCCACCAGCGGCAGGGCTACGAACTGCTGCTGACCATGATGCGCGGCACCGACGAACAGCGCGCCATGGTGCAGGACGCCGTGGACCGCTGGTGGTGGCCGTCCCTGATGATGTTCGGCCCGCCCGACGAGGACTCCCCCAACTCGGCGCGGTCCATGGCCTGGAGGATCAAGCGGCACTCCAACGACGTCCTGCGACAGCGCTTCGTCGACATGACCGTCCCGCAGGCGCAGAAGCTGGGCGTCACCCTGCCCGACCCGGGCCTGCGGTGGAACGAGGAGCGCGGCCACCACGACTTCTCCACCCCCGACTGGGACGAGCTGAAACGGGTCGTCTCCGGTGACGGACCGTGCAACGCGGCGCGGATCGCCCGTCGCCGGGCCGCGCACGAGGAGGGGGCCTGGGTACGGCGGGCCGCCGCCGCGCACGCCGCCAAGCGCACCGCGCGGTCACGGCAAGGAGCGACGGCATGAGCCCGACGAGCAAGGCCGAATGGCCGCTGTACGAGGTGTTCGTGCGCGGCAAGCGCGGGCTCAACCACGTCCACGTCGGCTCCCTGCGCGCCGCCGACGACGACATGGCCCTGCTGCACGCCCGCGATCTCTACACCCGGCGCAACGAGGGCGTGAGCATCTGGGCCGTGCGCTCGGACACCATCGCCGCCTCCGCGCCCGACGAGAAGGACCCCTTCTTCGCGCCCAGCGGCGACAAGGTCTACCGGCACCCCACCTTCTACGACATCCCCGACGACGTCCCCCACATCTAGGGACCCTCCCGGAACCTTGAGGAGCAGCGCATGACCGACGAGGACCTGTACGTCGACGGCGACGGCGCGCGGTGGGCATTCGGCACCGGATTCACCGACCCGCTGCACGGGATCGACCAGACGGTGCCGGACGGAGTCGACGCGGACTACCTGGCCGCCTGCTGTCTGGCGCTCGGCGACGACGCCCTGGTGTCCGCGCAACGGCTGGCCGAATGGTGCACCCGCGCCCCGGAGTTGGAGGAGGAGCTGGCGCTGGCCAACTTCGGACTCGACCTCCTCGGCCAGGCACGTCTGCTGTACGCCAGGGCGGGCCGGGCCGACGGCACGGGCCGTGGCGAGGACGCGTACGCCTACTTCCGCGCCCCTGTGGACTTCCGCAACGTACGCATCGCCGAACTTCCGGGCGGCGACTTCGCGTTCACCGTCGCCCGCCTGCTGGTGCTGTCCGTCTGGCGGCTGGCCGTGTGCGAGGCGCTCGCCACCGCACCCGACCCGGTGCTGGCCGCGATCGCGGCCAAGAGTGTCAAGGAGCTGGCCTACCACCGCCGTTGGGCTGCGGAGTGGACGATCCGGCTCGGTGACGGCACCGACGAGTCCGCCGCCCGGATGCGGACCGCGCTGGACGAACTCGCCCCCTGGATGGACGAGTTGCTGTCGGACCGTACGGCCGCGCGCCTCGGCGCCGAGCCGGCCGCCGTAGCCGCGCGGACCCGCCTGGAGCTGTTCCACGTGCTGGCCGATGCCGGACTGAATCGCTCCGCCGACGTGCCCCCGTTCGATCCGCCGGCGTCCCCGGTCCCGGGCTCCGGCAGGAACGGACAGCACACCCCGCACCTGGCGCCCCTCCTCGCCGAACTGCAGAGCGTCGCCCGTGCCCACCCGGACGCGTCGTGGTGACGGCGTCCGAGGAACGGGCGTCGCGGATCGCCGCGGAGGTCCCCGACCCCGAGCTGCCGATGCTGACGCTCGTCGACCTCGGGGTGCTGCACGGCGTCGAGGTGACGCCGGAGGGCGCCGTCGTCGTACGGCTCACCCCGACGTACGCGGGCTGTCCCGCCATGGCCGAGATGCGCGCCGAGGTGTCGTCCCGGCTGCTGGCCGCCGGCTTCGCCGACGTGCGGGTGATCACGGTGCTCGACCCGCCGTGGACCACCGACCGGATCACGGACGAGGGCCGCCGCAAGCTGGTGGAGCATGGCATCGCGCCGCCCGGCCCCCGCAACGCGCCAGGACCGGCAGCGACACGGGCCTGGCTGAGCCTTTCCGTCAAGCCACCCGAAGTTCCCTGCCCGCGCTGTGCCTCGGCCGACACCGAGGAGATCTCTTACTTCGCCGCCACCGCCTGCACGGCACTCCGTCGCTGCCGCACGTGCCGGGAGCCGTTCCCCCACGTCAAGGACCTGCCATGACTTCGTCCCCCGTTCGGTCCCGCCGTCGCCCCGCCTTCCACGCCCTGCGGGTGTCCGCCGTGGAACCGCTGTGCGCCGACGCGGCCGCCCTCACCTTCGACGTCCCCGACCGCCTGGCCGCCGAGTTCGCGTTCCGGCCCGGTCAGTGCCTCACCCTGCGCCGCGAGATCGACGGTCGCGACGAGCGGCGCTCGTACTCGATCTGCTCACCGTCCGGTACCGCGCCGCGGATCGGCGTCCGCGTGGTACCGGGCGGCCTGTTCTCCTCCTGGCTCGTGCACGACGTACGCCCCGGGGACACCGTGGAGATCATGGCCCCGGCCGGTGCGTTCACGCCGGATCCGACCGGTGCCGGCGGCTTCGGCCACCAGGTACTCGTCGCCGCCGGATCCGGCGTCACACCGATGCTGTCCATCGCCGCGTCCGTCCTCGCCGCGGACGAGGACGCGCGCGTCACGCTCCTGTACGGCAACCGGCGCACCGGCACCGTGATGTTCGCGGACGAGCTCGCCGACCTGAAGGACCGGTATCCGGCCCGATTCCAGCTCGCCCACGTCCTGTCCCGCGAGCCGCGCGAGGCCGAGTTGCTCTCCGGCCGTCTCGACACGGCGCGGCTCACCGCACTGCTGGACGCTCTCCTCGACGTCCGGGAGGTCGCCCACTGGTGGCTGTGCGGCCCGCACGGCCTGGTGCGCGACACCCGCGCGCTCCTGACCGGACTCGGCGTCCCGGCGGACCGTGTCCACCAGGAACTGTTCCACGCCGACGACGAACCCTCCGAGGCAACCGCCACCGACCGCGAGGACACCACCGACCGAGGTCCCGGGAGCGAGGTCACCGTGGTCCTCGACGGCCGGGCGACCACGTTCACCGCGCCCCGCGACCGCAGCATCCTCGACGGTGCCCAACAGGCCCGGTCCGACCTGCCGTTCGCGTGCAAGGGCGGCGTCTGCGGAACCTGCCGGGCCCTCGTCACCGACGGCGACGCCGACTTGCGCCGCAATTACGCCCTGGAACCGGCTGAGGTCTCAGCGGGCTATGTCCTCACCTGCCAGACGTATGCCGTCTCCGAGACCCTCACCGTCGACTTCGACAGCTGAGCGTCGGGCGGGGGGGGGTGTCGGCAGCTCAGGCTTCGTCGGCCCGGCGGCCCATGAGAACGCGTTGCCCGGCAAGCTCCGTGGCCGCGACTGCGGGTGTGGTCCCGTGGGTCCGGGCCGTGCGGAAGACCTGCCGGAGCGTCGCGGCCATGCCGGCCAGACGCTCGGTCAGCTGTTCCTCGGATTCCCTGCGCAGTTCGACCCCGGTGGCGTGGATGACTCCTCCCGCACTGACGACCACGTCGGGCGCCCAGAGGATGCCGCGTGCGGCCAGGAGCCTGGCGGTGCCCGGTTCGTCCAGTTGGTTGTTGGCCGGGCCTGCGACGGCGGCGCACCGCAGCAGCGGCACACCTCCACGGCTTCCTCATGGACAAGTTCACCGCGCGCCGCGAAGTCGTCGGGTTCCGCACCTCTGTGATCTACCAGCACACCCACAATCAGGTGCTCGAACCCCTCACACCTTGAACGCAAGGCGCCCGCCTGAACCCGTTCACCGGCCCCGAAGCTGATGATCCGTGCCGGTGGACGTGGCGGCACGCGTGTCCGGGTGCAGGAGGACGGCACCGTCCGGCCCAGGGCCGGGCCGGATGCCGACCCGTCCGCCTTGCCGGAGGCCCTGGTGTTCAGTGGCTGCTGAGCATGCCCTCGCGCAGGCGGGTCAGGAGACGGGTGATCAGGCGGGAGACGTGCATCTGGGAGACGCCGAGGTGTTCTGCGATCTGCGCCTGGGTGAGTTCCTCGACGAAGCGCCAGTGGATGATCTTCCGGTCGCGTTCGTCGAGTTCGGCGATCATCGGTGCGAGGGCGTGGAAGTCCTCGACGAGGCCGAGCGCCGGGTCCTGGTTGCCGATGAAGTCCGCGAGGACACTCTCGCCCTCCTCGCTGCCGCCGATCGCCGCATCCAGAGAAGCCGACTTGTAGCCGTTCGAGGCCAGTCGGGCCTCGACGATCTCCTCCTCGGGCAGGCTCATCAGCTCGGACAGTTCCCTGGTGGTCGGCGTCCGGCCCAGTCGGCTGCTCAACTCCTCGCTCGCGCGGGCCAGTTGCACACGGGCCTCCTGCAACCGGCGAGGCACGTGCACGGCCCAGGAGGTGTCGCGGAAGAACCGCTTGATCTCCCCGACGATGTAGGGGACGGCGAAGGAGGTGAACTCCACCTCGCGGGACAGCTCGAACCGGTCGATCGCCTTGATCAGGCCGATCATGCCGACCTGGACGATGTCCTCCATCTCGTCCTGGCCACGGCTGCGGAACCGGCCGGCCGCGTAACGGACCAGGGAGATGTTCATCTCGATCAGTGTGTTGCGCGCGTACTGGTACTCGGGCGTGCCTTCCTCCAGCACCGCGAGCTGCTCGAAGAACAGCTTCGACAACTCCCGCGCGTCCTTCGGAGCCACCTGGGACGGGTCGGTGATCTCCGGCATGGTCACCGTCTGTCCGGCGGTCCGCACGGTCGTCGTCGCCATGATGTGCCCCTCCCACTGCGTCGGTCTCGTGTCAGCCTGCGCGCTGACCGATGATCATCCGTCTACCCCGGCCTTGAACACGCATGCACGCGAATTTTGCCACTGCCGTGGACGGGTTCCGGCGATCGAGCCGGAACCCGTCCAGGATCCTCCGGTCCTGCCCGGATCTGGAAGACAGCCACTTGCTCGGCGTGGAGTGGACCATCGTGATGTCGGCGTCCGGTTCGAGTCCGGCGACGAGCGGTCCGGCCTTCGCGAACTCCTCGCCCAGCCGGGCGACTTCCGTATAGGTACGGCCGGGCTGTCCGCTGTGCGGGAGGACTCCGCCCCAGTACGTCTCGGCGCCGAAGCGCAGGGTCTGCCACTGCCAGTACTCGATCATCCCGGCGCCGCGCGCCACGTGCGCCCATGCGGCCTGGCGCCACTGGCCGTCGTAGCCGGGCCGGTTGTCCCAGGCGAAGCCGATGGCCGGGTCGCTGTTGAGGAACTGCGCGAACACCGCGGCGCGATCGGGTTCTTGGTCTGCTTGATGCAGCCCTACGCGACCTCCGGCACGGGCAACGTCTCCATCGACGTCGACGACACGATCTCCAAGAAGCTCGCCGTGTACTGGGGCGGGCTGGCTCAGGAGGGAGTCATCGGCGTCGAGCCGGACTTCACCGAAGTGGCGCCCGCCTGCCAGAGCAGGCCGTGCCAGGCGGCTGCCTCGTTGCCGGCCAGGTTGGTCAGGTAGACCTCCGGGTCGGCCTTGTGCATGAGGAATGCCCTGAGCAGCGTGGTTCCGAACAATTGAAGCGCTTCGACGCAGCCATCGTTCCCTTGAGGGTGTCAATGTCCAGGCAATATGAAAGTTTCTTCGCGTTGCTCCTCTTGTTTAGCGAGAAACATGTCATTAACGTTCCCCGCCAGGTGAAGCGCTTCGACGCGCTTCGATCCGCCGATGGGAAGCGCCGCGTCATGACCAACGAGTGGAACCGGAGAGGCTTCGTCGGCACAACGGCCGCCGTGGCCGAAGCCGCTGCGATGGCCCGCTCCCTGCGGAAGGCGCTGCCCGTCCACGCACTCCACCCGCCGACCTGGCGGAACGCACACGTCAGCGTCGGACAACTGCCCGGCTCCCAGCTCGCGGACCCGACGACCTACCTGTCCGGCGGCGAGATCAAGAAGTATCGCCACCCCGCTGCCTCCCCCACCGGCGTCCGGCGGGTCGGCGCCTGGGGCGACAAGCCGTACGGCATGCCGGACCCAGCCACCTGGTTCGCCATGGTCGGCACCGCCATCCACCGGCACGACATCCTGGAGCCCCGGGGCATCGCGCCCTACGACGTGACCTCCGCCGACGATCTCACCGACCGTCCCGGCACCACCGGCTCCGCGGTGCAGAACGAGGGAGCGATCGGACCACTGTTCAGCCTGCCGCGCAGCAGTCGACGGTCGGTGCCCGAGTACGCCTCGGTCGTCGTCCTGTGCCCGGCGCAACTGGCCGAGCAGCACACTCCCGCCCTCACCACCGCGCCGCGGAGCGAGCAGCCGGATGACGAACAGGCGCTGCCCACATTCCTGGTGACGGTACGTCAGAGCACTGACTCCCCCAAGTCCCCTGTTCCGAAGGACCAGCCATGACCTCGCGCAGCCTCACCGACCGCCTGGGCGGACTCGCCTACGGCGGTGACTACAACCCCGAGCAGTGGGACGAAGCGGTCTGGAAGGAGGACGACGAGCTGATGCGCCGAGCCAGGGTCAACCTGGCCACCGTCGGCGTCTTCTCCTGGGCCCTGCTGGAACCGGAGGAGGGCCGCTACGACTTCGCCTGGCTGGACGCCCACCTCGACCGGCTCCACGCGAACGGGGTCGCCGTCGACCTGGCCACCCCCACCGCCTCCCCACCGCCCTGGTTCACCCTGGCCCACCCGGACGCACTGATGGTCCAGCCCGACGGCACCCGTCTCGTCCACGGCAGTCGGGACACGTACTGCCTCACCGCGCCCGCGTACCGGAACGCTGCCCGTCGGATCGCCACGGTGCTCGCCGACCGCTACGGCGACCACCCGGCCCTCGCGCTGTGGCACGTGCACAACGAGTACGCCACGCTGTGCTACTGCGACCACACGGCCGCCGCCTTCCGGGTGTGGCTCCGCGCCCGCCACGGCTCGCTGGACGCCCTCAACGAGGCCTGGGGAACGGCCTTCTGGAGCCAGCACTACACCTCCTGGGAACAGGTACTGCCGCCGCGTGCCACGAACTGGCACAAGAACCCCGGCCAGGAGCTGGACTTCCGCCGCTTCTGGGCCGACGAGGTCACCGCCGCCTACTGCGAGCAGCGGGACGCGGTCCGCGCGTACAGCGACCGGCCGGTGACGACCAACCTGATGCTGCCCGCGTACCAGAACATCGACCTGTGGGCCCTCGCCCGTGAACTCGACGTGGTCACCTGCGACCAGTACCCCAGTTCACCCGGCGTGGACGCCGCCGCCGACGTCGCCTTCCACGCCGACCGCGCCCGCTCGCTGGGCGGTGGCCGCCCCTGGCTGCTGATGGAGCAGGGCACCAGCACCGTGTACGACGGCGACCGGGTCCTCGCCAAGGAGCCTGGGGACATCCTGCGCCACACCCTCGGTCACATCGCGCGCGGTTCGGAGGGCGCCCTCTTCTTCCAGTGGCGGCAGTCCCGGGCCGGCGCCGAGACCTGGCACTCGGCGATGGTGCCGCACGCAGGGCCCCACAGCCGGATCTTCCGCGAGGTCACACAGACCGGAGAGGCGGTCGCCCGCCTCGGCGAGCTGGCGGGGTCGACGGTCTCCGCGCCGGTCGCCGTCCTGCACGACCCGGACGCCTGGTGGGCACTCGGCGTGGACGGCCTGCCCTCCACAGAGCTCGGCTACCACGCGGCACTCGCCCGGGCCCACCGGGCGCTGTGGGACTCAGGAGTCACGGCCGACTTCGCCCACCCCGCACACGAGTTGAGCGGCTACCCGCTCGTCATCGCCCCGGCCCTGTTCCTGCTCTCCGACGGATCCGCCGAGAACCTGCGCCGCTACGTCGCCGGCGGCGGAACACTCCTCGTCCAGCACGCGAGCGGCTACGTGGACGAGCGCCTCCACGCCCGCCTCGGCGGCTATCCCGCCGCTCCCCTGCGCGAGGCGCTGGGCATCCGCGTCGAGGAGTACCGGCCACTGCGGCGCGACGAGCGGATCACGTTGTCGGACGGCACGCAGGGCACCGCCTGGAGCGAGGCCCTGCACGCCGAGAGCGCCGTGACTCTCGCCACCTACACCCACGGGATGCTCGCGGGCAGCCCGGCGGTGACCCGGAACGCCTTCGGCACCGGGCACGGGTGGTATCTCTCGACCCGCCTCGACGACGCAGGCTACGGCGCACTGGTCGCCCGGCTGCTCGGCGAGACCGGAGTGGGCCCCGAGACGCCGGGACTGTCCCCGCACGTCGAGGCCGTCACCCGGCATGCCGCGGACGGCCGCCGCTGGCGCTTCCTGATCAACCACGGCACCGAGTCCGCACTCCTGCCCGAGCCCGCCCACGACCTGCTCACGGGCGGCACGGTCGCCGAACTGGCCGCCGGCGGCAGCGCCGTACTCCGTATCGCCTGAGCACGGCCTCCCTCCTCCCTCTCTTCGGAAAGGCAACAATGACCAGCGCACCTCAGTTCGTCCGATGGGGCCACCGGGACCTGGAGGCCGAGATCGTCGTCGGTGAGGACGGCGTCGCCCGTCTCACCCGTCTCGGCCTGCCCGGCGGACTGCCTCCCGAGCGGCGGTCGTGGCCTGCGCTGCCCCTGGTGGAGGTGACGGCGGCGGGCCACGGCCGCGCCTGGTCGGGCGGGCGCCTCATCGACTCGTACATCGGCGGGCGGCTGCGTCATCGCGCGCACCGTGCGACCCGCGACGGCGACTGGCATGTGCTCACCGTCGAACTCCACGACCCGGAGACCGGGCTGGTCGCCGAGGTGACCTACCGCTCGCCGGACGGAGTGCCCGTACTGCGCAGTGAGGTGGTCGTGCGCAACGAGGGGGCGGCCACCCTGCACCTGGAGTCCGTCTCCTCCCTCGTCGTCGGTCCCCTCGCCGACGGTCCGGAGGCCATCGACGGCGCCGACCTGCTGTGGGCCGAGAACGACTGGGTCGCCGAATGCCGTTGGCAGCGCCGGCCGATGCGGGTGACGTCGCCCGCCCTCGCCGGCCGCGTGGTCTTCGACAACGGCAAGGGCGAGTTCAGCCAGACCGGTCGGGGTGTGTGGTCGAGCTGCGGCCGGCTGCCCATGGGCGGCCTGACCGACCGTAGCCCGGGCCGCACGTGGCTGTGGCAGATCGAGCACAACGGAGGCGGCTGGCACGGGGAGTGCGGCGAGCGCGACACGCTGGCCTACCTCGCCCTGTTCGGCCCGACCGACACCCACCACGGTTGGCGGCATCCACTGGAGCCGGGCGCGGAGTTCCGCACCGTGCCCGTCGCCCTCGCGTTCAGCGACGCCGGGGGCCCGGACGAGGCTTTCGCCGCGCTCACCCGCTATCGCCGGGCCGCCCGCCGCCCGCACGCCGACCACCTGCGGCTCCCCGTCATCTTCAACGACTACATGAACTGCCTGATGGGCGACCCCACCACCGAGAAGCTGCTGCCGCACATCGACGCGGCGGCCGACGCGGGCGCGGAGTACTTCGTCATCGACGCAGGCTGGTACGACGGCGAGGACGGCGGCTGGTGGGACAGCGTAGGAGCCTGGGAGCCGTCCGCGTCCCGGTTCCCCGGCGAGCGCGGGATCCACGAGGTGCTGGACCGCATCCGGGAGCGCGGCATGGTGCCCGGCCTGTGGCTGGAGCCGGAGGTCATCGGCGTAAGCAGTCCCATGGTCACGTCCCTTCCGGACGAGGCGTTCTTCCGCCGGGACGGCGTCCGCGTGACCGAGACCGGCCGGCACCACCTGGACCTGCGCCACCCCGCCGCCCGTACCCACCTGGACCAGGTCGTGGACCGCCTGGTCGGCGAGTGGGGCGTCGGCTACCTCAAACTCGACCACAACATCGACCCCGGCTCCGGCACCAGCGCCCACCCCGGCGAGACCCCCGGCGCCGGACTGCTCGGCCACAACCGGGCGCACCTCGACTGGCTCGACGGCATCCTCGACCGCTACCCCCACCTCGTGGTGGAGAACTGCGCCTCCGGCGGCATGCGCTGGGACCACGCCCTGCTGTCCCGGCTGCAACTGCAGTCCACCAGCGACCAGCAGAACCTCCACCTCTACGCCCCCATCGCGGCCTCCGCACCCACCGCCGCCACCCCCGAACAGGGCGCCGTATGGGCCTACCCCCAGCCGGAGGACTCCCTCGACGAGGTGGCCTTCACCATGGCCAACGCCCTCCTCGGCCGCATCCACCTCTCCGGCCGCATTCCCGAACTCGAGCCGACGGCCCGCGCCCTGGTCCACGAGGCCGTCACCGTGTACAAGGCCATCCGGACCGACCTGGCCCAGGCCGTCCCCGCGTGGCCGCTGGGCCTGCCGGCCTGGGACGACCCGTGGCTCGCCCTGGCGCTCCACACCCCGGACACCACGTATCTCACGGTCTGGCGCCGGCCGGGTGCGGAGACCACCACGACCCTCCCGCTGTCTCATCTGCACGGCTGCGCGGCCAGGGTCGACGTGCTCTATCCCGCAGCGAGCCAGGCCGTCGCCTCCTGGCACCCGGACACCGCCGACCTCGCCCTCACGCTGCCGGCGGCCCCCTCCGCGGTGCTCCTCCGCCTCGCCCACGTGGCATCGGACCCCCCGTGATCGCGCGAGGTGCGCATCCTCGGCCCCGTCGGAACGCTGCGCACGGTCCCGGGATCACGGTCCGTGCCCGCCGGTCCCGACCTCCTCACCCTCGGCATCGAGGAGCCTGACGGCACCTTCATCACCTCTCTCGGCGCTCTCGACGGCCGCTGCCTGTCGACCGAGGTGGCCGGCGGCTTCACCGCACGGGTCATCGCGGCCGGCGCGTACTGACTTGATCGCCCTTCCCCCCACGGGCGGAACGTCCGCTCGCCAACAGAGAAGGATCGAAGATGAAGGGAACGCACTCCCCCACCGGCCGCCGCAGAAGCGGCCCCGGCCGGCTGCTCGGCCTCGTGGTGGCGCTGATCGCCACGGTCGGGCTGACCAGCACCGCCGCCTTCGCGGCACCGGCCCACAAGGACGCGTCCGCGGCACTCGGCTCCAAGGCACTCACCCCCATGAGCGCCGTGGCCGCGATGCAGCCCAGCTGGAACCTGGGCAACAGCCTGGACGCCATCCCCGACGAGACGTCCTGGGGCAACCCCGCGGTCACCAAAACCCTGTTGGACACCATCAAGGCCCAGGGCTTCCGCAGCGTCCGCATTCCCGTCACCTGGTCGGGACACCAGTCCGCCACGGCCCCGTACACGATCGACGCGGCCTGGATGAACCGCGTCAAGCAGAAGGCCCCCGGCCGTCCCGCCTCCGCGTCGTCCCGCCCCGCACCGCCCAGGGTGGCGTACGCCGGCGCCTCGGCCCGGCAGCTACTGAAGGCCATGACCGATGTACCGGCCGCCGTCATGGACCGGCGCAACAACGTCCTTGCCTGGAACCACCTGGGTCACGCCCTGCTCGCCGGACACCTGGCGCCCGAGGCCCCCGACGGGCCCGGCGACCGCCCCAACCTGACCCGGATTCTCTTCCTGGACGAGCGGTACCGGGAGTTGTACGCGAACTGGGCCGACCAGGCCGGACTCGCCGTGGCCGCCCTGCGTCTGGTCGCCGGCCCGCCATCCCGACGACCGCTCGCCGGCCGAGTTCATCGGCCAACTCACCATGCGCAGCGATGAGTTCGCCTCTCTGTGGGCCCAGCACCCGGTGCGCGCCTGCACCTCCGGGGTGAAGCACCTGCGTCACCCGCTGGTCGGTGCGATGGAACTCAGCTTCGAGAATCTCGTCATCCCGGGCACCTCGGGCCGGCGCATGATCGCCTACACGGCCGAGCCCGGCGACACGATGACGCCGGCCCCGCTCGGACGCCGAGCGGGGCCGGTGTTGGCGTGGACCTACCGCGCCGTAGTCACGGGAGGTGGCAGGTTGGTTGCCGAGAAGTCGTGGTCGTCAAACGCATGCGCGCTGCCGGAGGTTCCGTACGCCCCTCCCGTCCGGGCTTCTTGGTCCCCCCTGCGCGGTGTGCGAGGCGGTGGTCGCCGACCGCGATCGGCGACCACCGCTTGTTGGTGTCGGTGGCGCAGGCCTTCTGGTTCGATGATCGCCACGTCACCACCCGCAAGGCGCCGTTCGTTGACAGTCGCGGTCACCAATAGTGGCGTCGGCCGGCGACGGCGTGCCCCATGGACCCCATCAGCCAGAACACGGCGCCCACCACGGCCAGGATGATGCCGAGGGTCCACAAGATCGATATGCCGGTGAGGAAACCGACGACAAGCAGAATGATGCCGAGCGCGATCATGACGTACCTCCTGGCGTGAGCCGATGTGTTACCGCCCGAGTGCCCCGAACCGGCAACCTCACCCCACCTCGCCGAGCAAGAAGCAACTGCCGACGGGACTTTGGGCAGGAACCACCTCGCCGTACAGCTCGCCAACCTCCTGATGCACAGCACTTCCGCATCCAGACCTTGCCTGGCCTATCGAATGTCGATAGGTTTCCATCGTGATTCGATGGAAGGACAGGGCATGGGAAAGCTGACCGTGGGTGCGCTGCGTGTCGTGCTCGTGGTGGTGCTCGCCGGGACCGTGTCGGTACAGGCGTTGATGGCGTGGACCTTGGTCAGCGGGAACGACCCGGAGGACGGGTCGCTCCCGCTGACCGCACTGCGCGTGATCACGATCCTGGGCATGGTGTCGGTCCAGGTCGCCGCGTTCTGCGTGGGGCGGCTGGTGACGATGGTGCGACGCGGCACCGTGTTCTCCCACGACGCCTTCCGGTACGTGGACGGCGTGATCGGCGCGATCGTGGCGGCCGCCCTCGTGTGGTTCGCGGTCACCATCGTCAATGCGCCGGGCCAGCGGGACGACCCGGGCGTCACCGTCATCATGGGCGGCATCGGCGTAGCCATCCTGGGGGTCGCGCTCATCGTGCTCGTCCTGCGGATGCTGCTCGCCCAGGCCGTCGCTCGCGACGTCGAAGCGGCGCAGATGCAGGCCGAGTTGGACGAGGTGATCTGATGCCGATCACCGTCGACATCGACGTGATGCTGGCCAGGCGGAAGATGTCCGTGGGCGAGCTCGCGGACCGTGTGGGGATCACGCCCGCCAACCTGGCGGTACTCAAGAACGGCCGCGCCAAGGCGGTGCGCTTCGCGACGCTCGCCGCGCTCTGCGAGGTACTGAAATGCCAGCCGGGCGACCTGCTGCGGTGGGAGGCCGAGGACGCCGCGAGCGGATGACGTGCGCGAGGGTGGGCGGGGGAACACCTGACACCACCAGTCCGTGACACATCACCTGGACCGCCTGCGCGCCCGGACGGTCCTGACGATAGTGATGGGCTGCGCCGGTTTCGTCCTGACTGCGGTCGGCGAGGCCCGTCGCGGCGCACTCGGGGCGCCCACCCACGGGGCTGTAGTCAATGAGCAGAAACTACACCCAGGGGTGACAGCCCCTCAGGAGCCGGCTGATCCCGCCGGCCGAGGCTGCCGGTACGGCTTCACCACGCGGCGGGCGATGGCGAACCGGTGGGTCTCGGACGGGCCGTCGTAGATCCGGAACGGCCGCACCTCCCGGATCAGCCGCGCCAGCGGGGCGTCCGACGCCGAGATGCCGAGCGCCCCGCAGATCTGCACGGACCGGTCGACCACCCGGCCCACCGCCTCCGCCACGAAGACCTTGGACACCGAGGAGAACTGCGCGGCGGCCCTGGAGCCGGTGTCCAACTCCCATGCGGTACGCCAGATCAGCGCGCGGCTCGCCTCGATGTCGATCTCGGAGTCCGCGAGCATCTGCTGCACCATGCCGAGGTCCCCCAGCAGTGAGCCGAAGGCCTCGCGGCTCCCCGCGTGTTCGAGTGCGACGTCCTGGGCGCGGCGTGCGGACCCGAGCCAGCGCATGCAGTGCGTCAGCCGGGCGGGGCCGAGGCGGACCTGGGCGTTCTCGAAGCCCCGGTCCACCTGGCCGAGCACCTGATCCTCGGCCACCACGCAGTCCTCGAACACGATCTCGCCGTGACCGGCGAAGAAACTCTCGTCCAGGGTGTCGATGTTCCTGACGACGCGCATGCCTGGGGTGCCGGCGTCGACGAGGAACATGGTCGCGCCGCCCGGGCTGCCGGGACCGCCCTCGGTGCGCGCCATCACGATGGTGAAGTCGGCACCGGCGGCCCCGGTGATGAACCACTTGCGCCCGTCGATGCGCCAGCCGCCGGGAACCCGTACCGCCGTGGTCCGCAGCGCGCGGGGGTCGGCTCCGGCGCCCGGTGCCGGTTCGGTCATCGCGAAGCACGAACGGTACTCACCAGCGGCCAACGGGCGCAGATAGCGCTCCTGCTGCTCCTCGGTGGCCACCTTCTCCAGCAGATGCATGTTGCCCTCGTCCGGAGCCGCGCAGTTCAGCGCCAGCGGGCCGAGCACCGAGTACCCGGCGGCCTCGAACACCACGGCCTGCCCCCGCAGGTCCAGGCCGTGTCCGCCCCACCGTTCGGGAAGGTGCGGCGCGAAGACGCCCGCCTCACGGGCGCCCTTCTGCAGGGCCTCCCGCAGCGCGTGCGGAGCGTCGTGGACGGACCCGCCGCACTCGCGCTCGGCCGGGATCACCACGTCGCGGACGAACTCGGCGGTGGCCTCGGCGAGCCGGGCGACGGACGGATCGACATCGAACTGGATCGGCATGGTTCCTCCGGCCGACGGGCGTACGGGCGCCGGTGCCCGTCGCGTCGTAGAAACTGTACAACGGGTCAAGTATCTTTCCCGAGGGGTGACAGTAATCCTCTTCTGAAGAGCCTTCATTTGTGACCAGAAGACGACCTACGGTCACCGAAACTTGAGGGCGGGCCCAGTATGTGAGCCCGATCCCCGACGAGCTGTGCCAACGATGGGAGAAGACCTCCGATGAGCACCCAACCGGTCCGGGTCGTCCGCCACTGCGCCGGGATCGTCGAACTGCTGCTGGACGATCCCGGCCGCGGAAACGCCCTGGACCTTCCGACCGCCGAGGCGCTGCGGGACGCGGCCGCCGACATCGCCCACGACCCCGGCGGCGCGGTCCTGCTGCGGGCGGCGGGCGGGAACTTCTGCGTCGGCGGCGACCTGCGCGCCTTCGCCGGCCGGGGCACGGAAACCGGCTCCTACGTGCACGCGGTCGCGACCGCCGCCCACGCGGCCGTGCAGACCCTGCACGAGTTGCCCGTGCCGGTGGTGACCGCCGTGCGCGGCGCCGCGGCGGGTGGCGGGGTAGGGCTCGCACTGACGGGCGACATCGTGGTGGCGGCCCGGTCGGCACGCTTCCGGCTGGCCTACACGGCGATCGGGCTCACCCCGGACTGCGGCGCGTCCTGGGTGCTGCACCGCCTGCTGGGCCCACGACGGGCCGCGGACCTGGTCCTCACCAACCGGGTGCTGACCGGCGACGACGCCGAGGGCTGGGGCCTGGTGTCCCGGGTCGTGGAGGACGCCGAACTGGACGACACGGCCTACCGGACGGCCGCCGCCCTGGCCGCGGGAGCAGGGGTCGCGCTACGGGCCGCGAAGGCGCTGTTGCGGGCGGGGGCCGAAACGCCGCTGGAGGAGCAACTCGCCGAGGAGGCGCGCTCCATAGCCGTCCTGGCGGGCGGCACGGAGGCGCAGGCGGCGATGGAGTCCTTCCTCGCCGCCCGGTCCCGCGCCAAGGCGTCGGCCGAGCGGTCGGCAGACCCGGAGCCGCAAAGTGTTTCTTGAGTTCCTCTTCACTAACAGGGTCGCTGGAGCGTAACCTCCGGGCAACACAGATCGCAGTTCCCTGCGACCCGGCATCCGTCGCCGCGCGGCCTGAGTCCGCGCCCCCACAGGAACAAAGGTGTGGAGATGCATTCTGCTGCCGCGGAGCGGACAGACACCATCGACCCGTCCCTCGCCGACGCCGTCATCGACCTCGTCCTGCGCGGCATGTGGCGCGGTACGCAGGAGTCCGTGCACCGCCCGCTGGTCGACGCCGGGCTCGCCATGGTGAAGGGCCCGATGGTGCTGCCCACCGAGTCCGCCAAGCAGGCCGCAGCGCAGATGCTGCGGATCCCGGCCGGCTCCAGGCAGGAAGCGCAGATCACCGCGGTCTACGAGGCGTTCCTTCCGGTCAACAGGAAGATCCGCGAGGTCTGCACGGCCTGGCAGTGCCGCCCCGACGGCAGCGTCAACGACCACGGCGACAGCGTCTACGACGCCGAGGTGCGCGAGCTGCTGGAGGACGTGCACGAGGCCATCCAGCCGGTGCTGCGCAGGCTGGAGCGGCTGCTCGCGGACAGCGGCCGTTATCTGACCGGTCTGGAGGAGGCTCTCGACCGGTTCGACGACGGCGACCCGCGGTGGCTGGCCTCGCCCCTGTGCGACTCGTACCACACCGTGTGGATGCGGCTGCACCAGGAACTGCTGCTGGTCCTGGGCATCAGCCGCGCCGACGACGAGGCCCGCGAGGAGCAGCTCGTCCGAGGGAGCCAGGGGTGAACATCACCGACCACCGCCCCGGCGTCGACGCGCCGCAGCAGGCCCCCGGCCTCGCCCTGGTGCCCTACGGCCAGGGACGGACCCGCGGACTGGACGCGGACGCGCTGGGCACGCACGGCGTCGCGATGGACCGGCTGGTGGCCCTCGGGCTGACGGTGGTGCCGGGACTGACCGTGCCCGCGGGCGCCGCGGCCTCGCTGGCCGATCCCGGGACCGCCCGTGCGGCCGTCGAACTCGTCGAGCAGTTGGCCGGGCGCCGCATCGGCGACTCCGCGAGGCCGCTGCTGCTGCGGCTGTCGGCGAGCGGTCCGACGGACATCGCGGGGCTCCCGCCCGATCTCGCCTGTCTCGGAGTCACCCCCGACAGCGCCGGGGACCTGTGCTCCGTCATCGGCCGCGCGGACGCGCTGGACGAGGTCTGGGCGGCCACGGTGCGGATGATCGCCGAGTACGGCCTCGACGTACCGGCCGTGCTGCTGGACGACGCCCTCCTCGACAGCCCCGCGCCCCGCGCCCGCGTCGAGGCACTGTTCTCCCTGGTCGCTCGACATGCCGCGCGACCCTTCCCCGACGACCCGGCCGAGCAGCTCGCGCTGGCCGCCCGCGCGGTCCTCGCCCGCTGGGACTCGCCGCGGGCCCGAAGGGCGCGCAAGGCCCAGAAGCTTCCCGCCGACCTGGACATCGCGCTGCATGTCCAGGCGCTGCGCATCGGTCCCGCCGACCGCTCCGGCTACGGCACGGCGGTCAGCCGCCACCCCGAGACCGGCCGCTTCTCTCCGCAGGGCTCGTTCTTCCGGGGCGTACGCCGCAGCGCACCGCCCCCGCACACCGGCGAACCGCTGGAGAAGCTCGCGGGCGGCACGGTGCTCCTCGAGCATGCCCTGCTCACTCTCGAACGCCACCTGCACGCGCCCGTGTCCGTCGACTTCGAGGTGCGCGACGGCGAGCTCTCGCTGCTCGCCGCCTCGGCGCAGAGCCGCCCGCCGCTGCGCGCCTCGGTGTGCCTGGCGGTCGACCTGGTCCGTGACGGCGCCCTCGACAAGGACGCGGCGGTACGCCGGATCGGCCCCGCCCAGGTGCAGGAACTCCTGCACCCTCAGCTGAAGTTGACCGGCGACGAGGAACTTCTGGCACGGGGTCTGCCCGCGTCCCCGGGCGCCGCGACGGGCACGGTCGCCCTGTCCGGCGAACGCGCCCTCGAACTGGCTGCCGAAGGCGCGCACGCCGTCCTGGTGATGCACGAGACCACACCGGCCGACGTCCCCGGGATGCTGGCCGCCACCGCGGTGCTGACCGGCAGCGGCGGCATCGCCTCGCACGCGGCCGTGGTGGCGCGGGGCGCCGGCAAGCCGGCGGTCTGCGGCGTCGAGGGGCTGCGGGTGGACAAGGCGGCCGGCACGGCACGGATCGGGGAGCGAGTGCTGCGCGAGGGCGACGCGGTGTCGCTCGACGGCCGTACCGGCGCGGTGTACGCCGGAACGCTCAGTGTCAGCGTCGCCGGACCGCCGCCGGCGCTGTCCACCCTGCTCGAGTGGGCGGACGACGTGCGGCGGCTAGGGGTACGGGTCAACGCCGACACCGCGGCGGAGGTGACCACGGCCGTCGCGCTGGGCGCGGAGGGGGTGGGCCTGTGCCGTACCGAGCACCAGTTCCTCGGCGACCGGCTGCCCCTGATCCGCAGTGTCATCCTGGCCGCCGACGCGGCGGCTCGCGACGATGCGCTGCTCGCCCTGGAGCACGCACAGCACGAGGACTTCAAGGCGCTGCTGGCCGCCGTCGGGGACCGCCCGGTGACCGTGCGTCTGCTGGATGCCCCCCTGCACGAGTTCCTGCCCGCTCCGGGCGAGGCCGGGGACGCGGCGGCCGAGCAGCGGGCCGCGTCCCTGCGCGAGGCCAACCCCATGCTCGGGCTGCGCGGGGTACGCCTGGCGCTGCTCCACGAGCGGCTGTACCCGGCGCAGGCGGAAGCCCTGTTCTCCGCCTGGGTGGAGGTCGCCGCCACCGGCGTCCGCCCCCAGCTGGAGGTGATGATCCCACTGGTCAGCCTGCCGGAGGAACTTCAGGCCGCCGCGGCCTTCGTGCGCGACGCCGCCGAGACGGTGGCCGCACGCACCGGGGTCCGGGTGCCGTACCGGCTCGGCACGATGATCGAGACACCGCGCGCGGCCCTGCTGGCCGGCGAACTCGCCGAGCACGCCGAGTTCTTCTCCTTCGGCACCAACGACCTCACCCAGCTCACCTACGGGTTCTCCCGGGACGATGTGGAGCGCCAGGTGCTCGCCTCCTACCAGGAGCGCGGATTCCTCACCGCCAGCCCGTTCGCCCGGCTCGATCCGCACGGCGTCGGCGCGCTGATCGCCCTGGCCGTGGAAAAGGCCAGGAGCGTACGGCCGGACATCAAGCTCGGCGTGTGCGGTGAGCACGGCGGGGACCCCGAGTCGATCGCGTTCTGCGACGACCTCGGGCTGGACTACGTCTCCTGCTCCGCGCACCGCGTGCCGGTCGCCCGGATGGCGGCGGCACACAGCGCGCTGCGCGAAGGCAAGAGTCGTAGCGCAAGCGGAAGCAACGAGAACGGGGCACCGGCATGACGACCACCGTGACCGGCCCCGTCGCCGGAACGACCGAGGCCTCGGAGGCCGAACTCGAGGATCTGCGCGCGACCGTGCGGTCCGTGTGCGCGGACGCGGGCGGCATCGCCGCGGTGCGCCGGCTCGACGAGCACGCCCCCGGCATCGACGCCGAACTCTGGGACACGCTCGGCCGGCAGGTGGGCCTCGCGGCCCTCGGACTGCCGGACGCGGTGGGAGGCATCGGCGGCCTCGCGGAGATCGCCGTGGTCTGCGAGGAACTGGGCAGAACGTCGGCCGCCGTGCCGCTGCTGTCCTCCACCGTGCTCGCCGGGCAGGTGCTGGCCGGCTGCGGCACGGCCGAAGCGCCGCTGGCGGCGGTGGCCGACGGCACGGTGCACGCCCTGGCCGTGGTCGCGCCCGACGGCGTGTGGCGGCCGGACGCCGTGCCGGTCGGCGTCACCTGGCAGGGCAGCACCCCGACGCTGGACGGCATCGCACCCTTCGTGCTCGACGGCGCCGACGCGGAGGCCCTGGTGGTCGCGGCCGCCGGCCCCGACGGCGTGGACCTCTTCCTCGCCGACCCGCGCGGGCCGGGCGTGACGGTCCGCCGGGTGCCCACGCTGGACCTGAGCCGGGGCCAGGCCGTGGTCACCTTCACCGCTGCCCCGGCACGTGCGCTGACCGCCGGGGGCGAAGGGACGGACGTCGTCACCCGCGCCCTCGACGTGGCCTTCGTGGCGCTGGCCGCCGAACAGCTCGGCGGGGCGCAGGCGGCCCTGGACATGACGGTGGCGCATGTGCGGGACCGTGCGCAGTTCGGCCGGGCGATCGGCAGCTTCCAGGCGATCAAGCACACCTGCGCGGACATGCTGCTCCAGGTCGAGTCCGCACGGTCCGCGGTGGTCCGGGCGGTACGGGCGGCCGACTCGCCCGAAGCGCTCGCGGAGGCCGCGGCGGTGGCGCAGTCCTGGTGCGGCGAGGCGTTCACGTACGTCGCCGCCGAGTGCGTCCAGTTGCACGGCGGGATGGGCTTCACCTGGGAGCACGACGCGCATCTGTACTTCCGGCGCGCGCAGTCCGACGCCGTGCTGCTGGGCGGCGCGGCCCACCACCGGGAACGACTCGCCGGGCTCCTGAGCTGGTGACCGCGGGACGGAAGCGACCGGCCACGTCGGAAAGGGCCGACCGGTGACGGCAGGAAGAAGGCGGGCGGCATGACCACCAGACTGATCGACGAAAGCCTCTTCGACGGCGCGGATCCGCCACGCCTCGTGGGCGCGCGCTGCACCGGGTGCCGCACCGTCGTCTTCCCCCGGCAGGACTCCTGCCCCCGGTGCTCGGACGGGGCGATGGCCGCGCACGTACTGCCCGACCGTGGCGAGATCTGGTCGTGGACGGTGCAGGCGTTCCGGCCCAAGGAGCCGTACCGTCCGCCGGCCGGGGGCCACCAGCCGTACGCCCTCGGCTATGTCGACCTCGGGGAGATCCTGGTCGAGGCACGCCTCGACATACCCCGCCGGCTGATCCGGATCGGGCTGCCGGTCCGGCTGACAACGGTGGAGGCCTACCGCGACGAGGACGGGACCCAGATCCTGACCTTCGCCTTCGGCGCGGCTGCCGAGGACGAGCGATGAGCCGCTCCGACGAGGTCTACGTGGTCGGATGCGGCATGCATCCCTTCGGCCGGGACGAGACCGTCAGCGGTATGGACATGGCCGAACGGGCGATCCGGGAGGCCCTGGCCGACGCCGGTGTCGCCTGGGCGGACATCGGGTACGCGGCCGGCGGCTCCGACGTGTCCGGCAAGCCCGACACCCTGGTGGGCCGTCTGGGGCTGACCGGTGTGCCGTTCGTCAATGTGCAGAACGGCTGCGCGACCGGCGCCTCGACGGTGCTCGCCGTCGCCAACGCACTGCGGGCGGGCGAGGCGTCGCTCGGACTCGCCGTCGGCTTCGACAAGCACGAACGGGGCGCGTTCCATGTCTCCGCGGCCCGTTACGGACTCGGCGACTGGTACGCGGAGACCGGGATGATGTTGACGACCCAGTTCTTCGCACTGAAGACGCAGCGGTATCTGCACGAGTACGCCGTCCCCGAGCGGGCGTTGGCGACGGTGGCGGCACGCGCCTTCCGCAACGGCTCCCGGCACCCGCTGGCCTGGCGGCGCAAGGAGCTGACGGAGGAGGAGATCCTCGACTCCGCCGAGGTCAGCCCGCCGCTCACCCAGTACATGTTCTGCTCGCCGGGCCAGGGCGCGGCGGCGCTGGTCCTCGCCCGCGGCGACCGCGCCTTCGATCTGTGCGAACGGCCGGTGAAGCTGGCCTCGTTGGCCTTCAGGACCAGACGGTTCGGCTCGTTCGAGGTGTTCGCTCCCTGGCTGCCGCCGGGACCGCACCGCAGCCCCAGCATGGACGCGGCCGAGGCCGTCTTCCGCGGCGCCGGTCTGAGGCCCTCGGACGTCCAGGTCGCGCAGTTGCAGGACACCGACAGCGGTTCCGAGCTGATCCACCTGGCGGAGACCGGGCTGTGCGGGCACGGCGAGCAGCCGGAGCTGCTGGCCTCGGGTTCCACCGACCCCACCGGCCGGATCCCGGTCAACACCGACGGCGGCTGCCTGGCCGGTGGCGAGCCGGTGGGTGCGTCCGGGCTGCGCCAGTTCCACGAGGTGGTACGGCAGTTGCAGGGCCGCGCGCCGGGGGTGCAGGTGCCCGGCGGCCCCCGGGTGGGTTTCACCCATGTGTACGGGGCGCCCGGGATCAGCGCCTGCGCGGTACTGACGGTCTGACCGCAGTCGAAGGGAATCGCCATGAGCGAGAACAGAACCGCCCTGGTCACCGGCGGCGCTCGCGGGATCGGCGTGGAGATCTGCCGGCAACTCGCCCAGCGGGGGCTGCGGGTACTGGTCGCGGCACGGCAGGTGGAGGCAGCCGAGGAGGCGTGCCGCACCATCGGCCCAGGGGCGCTGCCGCTGGCGCTGGACGTGCGTTCCGCGAAGAGCGTCACCGAAGCGGTGCGGGAGGCCGGGGAGCTGACCGGCGGCGGGGTGGACGTGCTGGTGAACAACGCGGGAGTGTCCCTGGACGGCGAGCTGCGGCCCCCGTACGTCGACGAGGAGGTCCTGCGTGCCACCCTGGACGTCAATCTCGTGGGCGCCTGGCGGGTGGCCGAGGCCGTCGTCCCGGGCATGGTGCGGGCCGGCTACGGACGGGTGGTCAACCTCACCAGCTCGTACGGCTCCCTGGCGCTGATGGACTCCGGCCGGCACCCGGCCTACCGCGTCTCCAAGACCGCGCTCAACGCCTTGACACGGATGCTCGCCGGCGAGCTGTCGGGCACGGGGGTCCTGGTCAACGCCGCCGACCCCGGGTGGACCCGCAGCGGCATGGGCGGTCCGTCCGCCCCGCGCGGGCCGGAGGAGGGCGCGGACACCCCCGTCTGGCTGGCGACCCTCCCCGACGGCGACGAGACGACGGGCGGGCTGTTCGCCGGCCGCGAGCCACTGCCCTGGTGAACCAGGTCGGCCGGCCGCCGCCCTGGTGACCGGCTCCGCCGAATCGGGACCGCGGGCGGTCAGGCCGGTGCGGCAGCGCTCCCCTGGTCGGCGGCGACGATGCGCAGCGCCAACGCCCTGACGGCCTCCTGCACGGACCGGGACGGCAGCTCGGACAGCGGCCCGCCCTCCGCCCGCAGCGCGGTGACGAGGATGGTCGTGCTGATCAGCGTGCGCACGGCGAGCGCCTGCGACGCATGTCGCGACTTGGCCGCCCGCGGGTTGCGGGTGGTGCCGTCCGGCAGATAGTCGTACGCCCGCTGGATGTGCCGCTGCTCGAACTCGTCGCGGAGCGCCTTGAGGTTGCCGTTGGCGGAGGCGACCTGGACCTGGTAGAGCCGGGCCTCGTCCGGGTTCTTCTCCACCCAGTCCCACACGGCGTCGATGACCCGCACCAGGCCCTCGGCGTCACCCGGCTCGGACTCCGGCCGGGCCGCCTCCACGACCGCGTTCAGCTGGTCGAAGACCCGCCGCATGGACAGTTCGAGCAGCTCCTCCTTGCCGGCGAAGTGGTAGTAGACGGCCGTGGGCACCACCTGGGCCTCGTCCGCGATGTCCTGCACGCTGGTCTCGGCGAACCCGTTGCGCCCGAACACCCTGACCGCGGCCGCGATGATGTGCTGCCGCCGCGAGGGACGGTGGGCCGGTTGCTTGCCGTTCTGCTTCGTGGCCATGCTGCTCCCTGTATGCCCGACGGTACTCACCATGCTATCCAGTAACTCCGCCTGGTCGGGTCCGTAATTCCTGGTGTCCGTGCGGTACGGGCACGGAAAGATCCCGGCATACTTGACACCATGACTACATCCGGAACCCGCGCCGCTCACCGCCCCTCGCGCAGGCAGTGGGTGATCGAGGCGGCCACGGAGCTGTTCGCCACCCAGCCTCCGGACGAGGTGACGGTGGCCGACATCGCCGCGCGGGCGGAGATGACGTCGGCCGCGGTGTACTACCACTTCTCCTCCAAGGACCAGGTGCTCGTGGAGGGGATGCGGGTGTTCGCCGCGGCGCTGCGTGAGCAGGTGGAGACGCTCGCGGAGACCCCCACGCCGGGCAAGGACATCGGTCCCGCCGTCACGGCGCTGGTGGCCTGGCTGGGCGAACACCGCTCCGCCGCCACCGTCTTCTTCGTGTCCTCGGCCGGCATGAGCCAGGAGGCGGAGGCCCTGCGGCACGAGGTCCGCACGCAGTTGCTGGAGGACCTGGTGCGGCTGGTCCGCAAGGCCAGTGGGCCGGTCACGGACGCGGAGGCGGCGGTGATCGGCCTGGGTGTGCTGGCGCTGCTGGAGACCGCGGCGATCTCACAGGCGCGGGGGGATGAGGCGTACCGCTCCCTGGGCCATCGTTCCTTTCTCCGCGAGGTGGGCCGCCTCGCGGAGCGGATCGCCGATCCGGTGGCGGAGGGCTGAGCGCTCCGCCGGAAGAAAGGGCTGCGGGCCCCGGAGGCGACGTCAGACCAGCAACCTCAACGGTTTGCGCAGCAGTTCACCGAGCGTGCGCAGGTACTCGGCCGCCGGAGCCCCGTCCACGGCACGGTGGTCGAAGGTGAGGCTCAGGGTGAGCACGCGCGTCCGCCGCGGCTGGTCGTCGACCCACTCGACGCCGTCCCTGAGCCTGCCCACGCCAAGGATGGCCACGTTGCCGGGATTGACCACGGGCGTGAAGAAGTCCACGCCGTACCCACCCAGTGAGGTGACGGTGAACGTCGCGCCCTCCAACTGCGCCGGAGAGATGCGCCCGGCGCGGGCGTTCTCGGCCAACTCCCGTGAGCAGCGCGCCATTTCGGGCAGTGACAGATCCGCCGCGTCCTGGATGACCGGGACGAGCAGGCCGTTGGGCACCGCGACCGCGAACCCGAGGTGGATGTCCTCGAACAGGTGGACACCGTCCTCGAGCACTCCCGCGTTGAGCAGCGGATGGTCCCGCAGGGCCAGTGCGGCGGCCTTCATCAGGAAGTCGTTGAGACTGGGCACCGGCAGGTCGCTGTCGGCCCACTCCTGCTTGAGCTGGTCCCGCAGGGCCACGACGGCGTCCATCCGCACTTCGTAGCCGTGTGTCAGCTGGGCCATCTCCTGGAGGCTGGCGTGCATCCGGCGGGCGATGGTGCCGCGCATCCCGGTCAGCGGGATGACGTCCCCGGGCCGCGGCGCGCCGGCCGGGACGCTCCGGCCCACCGGTGCGGGCGCCGGGGTGACGGCATCGAGGTCGGCCCGGCGGATCCGGCCGCCCGCACCGGAGCCGCGCACGTCGGCGAGGTCGATGCCCCGTTCCTTCGCCAGCCGACGGACCAGCGGGGACACGGGCATCACCTGATGGTCGACCGAGCGCGGTTCCACCGGGGAGTCCGCCGCGGCGAGCAGATACTCCACCACGTCCTCGGAGACGATCCGGCCGCCGGGCCCGGTGCCGCGTACGCCGGTGAGGCCGACGCCCGCCTCGGCCGCCACCCGCCGGGCGTTCGGCGAGGCGAGGAGTCTGCCGCCGGACCCGGCCGCGCCGTTGGATGACGGCGCCACGGGCATCACGGCGGCTGCGGCCGAAGCCACCACGGGCTGCGTGTCCGCACCGGACGGGCCGGTCCCGGCCGGCGTCGGCCCATCCCCCGCACCCGGCGGCTGCTCGCCCTCGGCCAGCAGCCAGCCGATGAGCGCCCCGGCCGGGACCGTCGCCCCGGCGGCGACGACGGGGTGGAACAGCCCCCCGGCTTCCGCCTCGACGTCCACGTCGACCTTGTCCGTGGCCAGCCGGAGCAGCGCGTCGCCCTCCATGACGGCGGCGCCGGTCGGCACGAGCCATTCGTCGATCGTGCCCTCCTGCATGGTCAGGCCGATCTTCGGCAGCAGAACCTCGACGGCCATGTCGGTCACGCCCTTTCGAGGAGCTTGCGGCAGCCCTGCGCGATGCGCACGCGGTCGGGTACATAGGCCTTCTCCAGTACCGGCGAGAACGGCACCGGGGAGAAGGGGGCGCCGATGCGCAGGACCGGTGCGTCGAGGTGGTCGAAAGCCGCGTCCTGGATCTGGGCGGCGATCTCCGCGCCGAGTCCGCCGAAGGTCACCGCCTCGTGGACCACGAGGACGCGGTTGGTGCGCCGGACGGAGGCGAACATGGTCTCGGTGTCCAGGGGCTGCACGGTGCGCGGGTCGATCACCTCGACCTCCACTCCTTCGGCGGCGAGTTCGTCGGCCGCCGCGAGGGCCTCGCCCACCATGCGGCCCAGGGCGATGACGGTGACGTCGGAGCCGTGCCGTGCCGTGTGCGCCTGCCCCAGCGGAATGCCGTAGATCTGCTCGGGCACCTCGCTCGTGCTGCCGAGGAGCACCTTGTTGAGCATCACGACGACCGGGTTGTCGTCCCGGATCGCCGACACGGTCAGGCCCTTGGCGGTGTACGCGTCGCACGGCATGACGACCTTGAGGCCGGGGACATGCGCGAGCCAGGCCTCCAGACTCTGGCTGTGCTGGGCGGCGGCGCCGAGGCCCGCGCCGGAGGCGGTGGTGATGGTGAGCGGCACCGAGACGGAGCCGCCGAACATGTACTTCATCTTGGCGGCCTGGTTGACGATCTGGTCCAGGCATACGCCGATGAAGTCCATGAACATCAGGTCGACGACAGGGCGCAGACCCCGGGCGGCCGCGCCCACGCCCAGGCCGACGAGCGCGGCCTCGGAGATCGGGGTGTCGATCATGCGGCGGGGGCCGAACTCGTCGAGCAGGTTGTCGAACATGCGGAAGACGCCGCCGTATCCGGCCACGTCCTCGCCGGCGACGAAGACGTTCTCGTCCTCGCGCATGGCCTGGGCGAGTCCTTCGTTGAAGGCCTTCACGTAGCTGAGCTTGCGGGCCGTGCCGCCCGGGGCGAGGGCCGGTGCTTCGGTGATCGTGGTCATGGCGGTCATCCCGAGTAGACGTTGAGCAGCAGGTCGGCGGTGTCGGGCAGCGGGCCGGCCTCGGCGTAGGCGATGGCCTCGGCGATCTCGTCGCGGGTGCGCTGCCAGGTGTCGTCCAGCTCGGCGCGGGTGGCGGTGCCGTCGGCGAGGGCACGGGCCTCCAGGAGGTCGATGGCGTCGCGGGCCTTCCACTCCGCCACTTCCTCGTCGGAGCGGTACGGGTGGCGCAGTCCCTTGACGCCCTGGTGGTCGTAGTAGCGGTAGGTCTTGGCCTCGATGAACATGGGGCCCTCGCCGGCCCGGGCGCGTGCGACGGCCTCGACGCCGGCCTCGTGGACGGCGAGCGCGTCCATGCCGTCGACGATCACGCTGGGCATGCCGTAGGACGCGGCCCGGTCGGCGACGTCGGTGATCAGCATGTGCTTCGACTGCGGGGTGAACTCGGCGTAGCCGTTGTTCTCGCAGATGAACAGCACCGGCAGGTGCAGGATGGCGGCCATGTTGGCAGCTTCATGGAAGGCGCCGATGTTGGTGGCGCCGTCGCCGAAGAAGGTGACGGCGATGTTGTCCTCGCCTCGGTACTGGGCGGCGAAGGCGGCTCCGACGGCGATCGGGATGCCGGCGCCGACGATGCCGTTGGCGCCGAGCATGCCGAGCGAGACGTCGTTGATGTGCATGCTTCCGCCGCGGCCGAGGCAGGCGCCGGTGACCCGGCCGTAGAGCTCGGCGTACATGTGCTTGAAGCTGACCCCCTTGGCCACGGCGTGTCCGTGTCCGCGGTGGGTGGAGGTGATCTGGTCGTCGTCGCGCAGGGCCGCCATCACGCCCGCGGCCACGGCTTCCTGACCGACGTAGAGATGCAGGAAGCCCGGCAGCTTGCCGGCCTCCATGAGCTTTCCCGCCTCGGTCTCGAACAGCCGGATGCGTACCATGCGCTCGTGCAGATCCCTGACGACCTGCGCGGATGTGTGGTTCGCGGCCGGATCGGCCGACTTCTTCGATGCCCTTTGAGCCATCGTCCGCCCCTTCGCCCCGAGCGAGGTGTTTCCAGCAATCGGACTTTGTTGTGCCGGTCTACAGTAACCAGCAGCGGGCACGTTACTGGAGAGGTTCTCTAATTACTATGCCTCGGTCCGACCAGGCTCCGGATCACCTCCACGCTCGTCGACCGGCTCGAGCGCATGACCTTCCGGTTCGGCCCGGAAACCGACCCGGCGGGCGATCAGCGGCGCGACCGAGGGCGCGACACCGGGACCGGACGACCAGCAGTTCACCACCCGGTCCGGCCGGGATGCCGATGGAGCCCGGGAAGCGGGAGCGAACGGCCCGGTCATGCGAGAGCGACTGGAGCCGTTCCCTAGAAAGATCGAACCGGCTTTGGAGCCCTTTGCCCCGGGTGAAGGTGATGTGACCTGCGGTATACCGAGCGGCAAGTTCCGTACTTTCTATTGACAGACAACACTTACCCCTGTTGTCGTGTCGCTCACAGCCCGGCCGCCGCACCTGAAGCCCCTCGCCGGTTCGCGGCCGAGAGGATTGTGAGGACATCGTGGTCCAGACCAGTTCACCGGAGATCCTGGAGACAGGTGCCGATCGCAGGCCGCCCCCGGCCCCCGAGTACTCCTCGTGGATCAGCCAGGACCGGTCCTCCGATGCCGCCGCCGTCGCGATGCGGCAGGAAGCCGCCGAGCTCGTCGAGCGCGTGCTGGAGCACTACCGCAACAACACGACGCACGAGGCGGACGACCAGTGGACGGAACCGGTCGCCCACTACCTCGACGCCGACCGCTGGCAACGGGAGATGGACGCCGTCCACCGGACCGTCCCGCTGCCGCTCGCCATGTCCGCCGAACTCCCCGGACCGAACACCTACAAGGCACTCGACGTGCTCGGTGTGCCGGTGCTGATCACCCGGGACCGGCAGGGCACCGTCCACGCGATGATCAACGCCTGCCGGCACCGCGGGGCCAAGCTGATCGAGCCGGGTTGCGGGGTCTCCAAGCGGCTGACCTGCCCCTACCACTCCTGGTCCTACGACCTGGCCGGTGAGCTGCGGGGCGTCTACGCCGAGAAGACCTTCGGCGACGTGCCCCGCACCGGGCGCGGTCTCGTACGGCTCCCGGCCGGGGAGCGCGCCGGCATCGTCTTCGTCTCACTGGACCCGGCGGCCGAGCAGGACCTCGACGCCTGGCTCGGGGATCTGCAGCCGCTCCTCGAGGGGCTGCGCCTCGCGGACTGCCACCACTACTCGACCAAGGAGCTGACCAGTCCCAACTGGAAGGTCACGCTCGACGGCTATCTGGAGACGTACCACTTCGCCTCGCTGCACCCGAAGACGGTGTTCGAGACCAACCTCTCGAACATGATGGCGCACGACACCTGGGGCGCCCACCAGCGCATCGCACCGGCCCTGCGTCCCATCGCGCAGGCGGCCGAGCTGCCCGCGGACCGGCGCGATCCCGGAGACTGCGTCGGAGCCATCTACTGGCTCTACCCCGGTCTGGCGATCGCGGGCGGCTGGCGTCACAAGATCGCCGTGTCCCTCGTGCTCCCCCGGACGGCCACCGAGTCGGTGACCCAGCAGATCATCCTGCTGCGCGACCCCGCGGTGACCGAGGAGGAGCGCGCGGCCGCCGACCGGTTCGGCGAGTGGTTCCACGAGGTGGTCCGCGACGAGGACTACGCGACCACCTACGGAGTACAGCAGGGACTTGCGGCCCTGAACGGGACCGACTTCGTCTTCGGACGCAACGAGCCCGGACTCCAGCATTTCCACCGCACCGTTCACGGACACCTGGACAGCAGAGCCGCCAGGTGACGCACCGACAACCCTCGCAGGAGAACAACATGGTGGCTACGGGCAGCCTCGACGGACGTGTCGCGGTGATCACGGGCAGCACACGCAGTATCGGCCGCGCCATCGCCGAGGCCTTCCTGGCCCACGGCGCGACGGTCGTCATCAGCGGCCGCAGCGAGCTCAAGGGCAAGCAGGCCCTGGAGGAACTGGACGCCGGGGACAAGGCGGTCTTCCACCCCTGCGACGCCAACAGCCAGCAGGACATCGAGGCCCTCGCCGACTTCGCCGCCGAGCGCTTCGGCAGGCTCGACATCTGGGTCAACAACGTCGGCGGCACCTCGGGCTTCGCCCCCGTCCACGAGCTCAGCGACGAGGCCTGGCACAACGCCCTCAACCTGAACCTCAACGCCTACTTCTACGGCACCCGCCGCGCACTGCCGACGATGCTGGCGGGCGGCTGGGGACGCGTCATCAACATCTCCTCCGTCGAGGGCAAGCAGGCCAACAAGCCCGCGATCAGCCACTACATCACCAACAAGCACGCCATCCACGGCCTGACCAAGGCGACCGCCTTCGAGTACGGCACCCAGGGCATCACCTGCAACGCCATCTGCCCCGGCGCCGTCGACACCGACCTGATGCGGGCCGCCGGTCCGGCCGCGGCCGAGGCCGAGGGCATCTCGTACGAGGAATGGCTGGGCCGCTTCGCCGAGCACGCCGCCACCAAGCAGATCACCACCGTGGAGCAGGTGGCCGCGGTCGCCTCGCTCCTCGCGAGCGACGCCGGCGCGGGCATCACGGGCACGCTGATCAGCGTGGACGGCGGAACGGCGCAATGGTAGAGACCGGCACCGACACGGACAGCAGGAGATCCTCGGCATGAAGAGCTGGATCACGGACGGGCGCCGCAGTGAGCGGCTGCCCCACTACACCCGCGCCAACGCGGGCGAGACCCTGCCGGAGCCCGCCAGCCCACTGGGCTGGACCCTGGTGTGGGGACGCGGGCTGCAGGGCTGGCGCCGCGGCTTCGTCGGGTTCGGCATCTACCGCGAGGAGGAAGTGGCAGGCCCCTGGCCGCCGTTCGCCGGAATGTTCGGCGGGTACTTCTACCTCAACCTGTCGCACATGCGGCTGTTCGGCATCCGTATGGGGCAGACGGCGGACCAGATCGACACGGCCTTCGTCGGCCAGCGCTCCGACACCCCTGTGTACGTGGCGCATCCGGAGGACGAGGACGCGGAACTGACGGCCAAGGCCGGGGCGACGGTGCAGCGGATGCTGGGACAGACCGGCTTCCCCGAGGCCGACGCCGACCAGGAACGGCTGCGCCGGATCCGCCGCGAGCGGCCCGACCTGACGCGGTTGTCCGCCGCGGAACTCGTGGCACACGCCCGTTCGCTCCTCGACGAGGTGGAGACCACCTTCCAGCGGCACGTCGAGTCGTCGCTGCCGGCGTCCGTCGGACCGGCCATCCTCGGTCCGCTGTGCGCGGGCCTGGACCGGCCCGGCGCCATGCTGGACCTCATCGGCGGACTCGGTGACGTCGACTCGGCCTCCCCCTCCACCGGGCTGTGGGCACTGTCCCGCCAAGTGGTGGCCTCGACCGAGCTGACCGCGCTGTTCGACCGGGGTACGGCGGCAGTGGAGCGGGCGCTGGACGGGGCGAGCGGGGACGTGAAGGCGTTCCGGGACGCCTTCGAGGAGTTCCTGGCCGCGTCCGGTGACCGGGGCCCCAACGAGTGGGACATCCACGCACTGTCCTGGGAGGCGGCACCGGTCCAGGCCCTGGCTCTCGTCGACCGCATCCGGCACAGCCCGGACGACGACTCCCCGGCCGAGCGCCACCGGCGGCTGACCGAGCGCCGCGAACGGCTCGCGAAGGAGATCCGGGACGCCCTCCCCGAGGACGCCCAGCCGATGTTCGACGCCGGCATGCACGCCTCCCAGGTGTGGATCCCGGCCCGCGAGCGGACCAAGGCGAACTGCGTGACCGTCATCAACGAGATCCGGATGGCGGTACGGGAACTGGGCCGCCGCGGGGTCGGGGCGGGGCTCTTCGCCGAGCCCGAGGACGTGATGATGCTGCTGGAGAGCGAGCTCGACGACTACGTCGCCGACCCGGGGCGCTTCGGCCCCGTCATCGCGCAGCGGCTTGGGGAGTACGCCGGGCTGCGGGAGCTGGAACCGCCCTTCTTCGTCGCCCAGGACGCCCAGACGGCGATCGACACCTGGCCGCGGCGCAGCGAGGACGGGATCACGTCCGCCGGTGAAGGCGATGTGCTGACGGGTGTCGGCGGCAGCCAGGGCACCTACACCGGCCGGGTGCGGGTGGTCACCGACCCGGCCTCATGCGAGGCGCTGGAGCCGGGCGAGGTGCTGGTGGCACCGATCACCGACGCGGCCTGGACACCGCTGTTCCTGGTCGCCGGGGCGGCCGTGGTGGACGTGGGCGCGCTCAACAGCCACGCCGTCGTGGTCTGCCGGGAGCTGGGCATCCCGGCCGTCATCTCGGTCGAGGGCGGTACCCGGCGGCTGCGGGACGGCATGGTGATCACGGTCGACGGCACCAAGGGCACGGTCACCGTGGACGGCGTCCCGGCGGCACTCGCCGTCTGAACGGCCCACGGGCCCGGCGTTCCTTCCTGACAGGGGGCGGCGGGCCCGCGGGCGTGCGTACGGAAAGGAGCACCGTGGCAGAGGAAATCATCGTCGCCGGCTGGATGGACTACGAGCCCGCGGACCGCGACACGATGCTGGGCCACCTCGTCGAGGTCGGAAAGCGCACGCGTGCGGCGGAACCCGGCTGTCTGGACTACGCCATGACCGCGGATCCCGCCGACGAGCGCCGGATCCGGGTGTATGAGCGCTGGGTGTCCCAGCAGGCCCTCGACGAGCACTTCGCCACCGCGCACATCAAGGAGTTCCGCGCGGCCACGACGGGGCTGACGCGGGTGGGTGTCTCCATGGAGGTCTTCAGCATCGGGGCGAGTCACTCCATGCGGTAGGCACAGGGGTGTGACCGGGGGCGTAGGCCGCGCTGCCTACGCCCCCTGAACTATGCGCGACTGTAAGGATCGTCGGCCAACCGGACCAGCATCTTGCCGACGTTGCCACCGTCCAGCAGCGCCAGCAGGGCGCCGGCCGCGCTGTCGAGGCCGTCCGTCACCGTCTCGCGGGCGGTGACGCGGCCCGAGCGGAGCCAGTCGGCCACGCGGCTCTCGAACTCCGGCCGCAGGTCGTCGTGATCGCGCACGATGAAGCCGCGCAGGGTGAGCCGCTTGAGGACGGCCTGGATCAGCTGGTTGATGTCGGTGGACCGACGCTCCCCGCCGAACTGCGACATCATGCCGCACAGGGCGATCCGGCCGCCCGTCCGCAACGCGTGCAGGGCGGCGGCGAGTTGCTCCCCGCCGACGTTGTCGAAGTACACGTCGATGCCGTCGGGCGCCAGGCGGGCGAGGGCGTCGCGCACCGGCTCGGCGCGGTAGTCCGCGGCGGCGTCGTAGCCGAACTCCTTGACCAGCAGGGCGCACTTGTCCGGCCCTCCGGCGGTTCCGATGACGCGCTCGGCGCCCAGCAGCCGGGCGAACTGTCCGGCCGCGCTGCCGACGGCCCCGGCCGCCGCCGACACGAAGACGGTGTCGCCGGGGCGCACCTCGGCGATCCGCGCGAGCCCGACGTAGGCGGTGAAGCCGGTCTGCCCGAGCAGCCCCAACCACGTGGTCAGCGGGGCGAGTTGCGGGTCGATACGGCCTGCGGCATCGGTGTCCGCGGGGTCGAGGACGGCCCACTCCCGCCAGCCGAGCTGATGGCGTACGAAGGTGCCCGGCGGCACGGACGGACAGCGGCTCTCCTCCACGACGCCGAGGGCGCGGCCGTCCAGCGGCGAGCCGGGCGTGAAGTTGTGTGTGTAGTGCTTCTCGGTGCTCTCCAGGCGCCCACGCATCGACGGGTCGACGCTCATGTAGAGGTTGCGGACGAGCAACCACCCCTCGCTCAGGGGTGGAAGCGGGCGCTCCTCGACGGCGAAGTCCCCGAGGGTCGGTTCCCCGTCGGGCCGGCGCACCAGGCAGACCACGCGGGTGGTGCGGGGCGCCATCGGCTCACGCCTCCGGCGGCGTGGCGCCGCGCCGCTGGGCGAGACGGCCCACCCAGCCGGCCATCTGGAGGTCGGCGTGGCGCAGTTCGCCGGACTGCCAGCGGGCCTGGAAGTCGAAAATGCCGCGGGCTCCGGTCCGTGGGTCGGTCACTTCGACCAGCCCGTCCTCGGTGAGCCGGTACACCTGCCCGGTCAGCGGATGGGTCACTTGCTTGGGGCTCACGGCTCACTCCTGCGGTCGGCGGCGTACGCCGCGTTTGGTCACGGTCACCGGGCCCTCGACCCGGAGCCGGCAGGCGAGCCTGGTCAGGCCGTCCACCGGCCTGCGCAGGGCCTCGATGCCCTCGCGCTCCAGCGGGCCCACGGGAGAACAGTTCTCCGCGCCCTCCTCGACCTGGACGAAGCAGGTGCGGCAGGTGCCCATGCCGCCGCAGACGGTGGGCCAGCGGTAGCCGAGCCGCTGGGCGGCGCTGAACAGGTCCTCGCCGTCGCGGACTTCGATCTCGACGTCCGAGGGCCTGACCGCCACCGTGTGGGTCACGTGTTCATCCACTGGTCGAGCGTCTGGTTGAAGTGGCGGATGCGGCTCTCCTGGTAGTTGGACAGTGTGATGCCCGGCTTGCGCATCGCCTTCAGGCCCTGCTGGACATAGGGCAGGTTCTCGCAGTCCTGGTCGAAGACCGGCCCGAGGACGCCGAGTTCGGGGATGTCCGCGAAGAGCATGTCGTCCGGCACCCAGCGGATCTTGGCCGGGGGCGGCATCTCGCCGGGCTGCTTCGGGGCCGACATGAAGATGATCTCCGCGGTGCAGGAGTCGGGGTCGAGGCCGTGGGGCCGGAACCGGTAGATGATGTTGGACTTGGCGCCGCCCCAGGGGTTGAAGTTGGGGAACAGCAGGTAGTTGATGGCGTCCAGCAGTTCGGTGTCCGCGGTCTGCGAGAAGTCCTGCTGCGAGGTGGTCGCCAGCTGATCGCGCATCCGCTGGGCGAGGACCTGGCGGGCGGTGCCGCCGGGCGGGATGGAAGGCAGCGCGTCGCCTTCCTGTATCACCAGATCCCGGCCCTGGGCCGCCGCGTAGAACGCGCGGGAGTCGTAGAAGGTCTCCAGGACGTCCTCCTCCGTGACGGAGTCGGCCACATGGGGGCTCGGGGCGCCCTGGATGTTGATCATCCGGTTCCAGTTCGGCTGGTCCGCCATCACGTCGTACTGGGAGTTGGCGTCGGCCAGCCACGGCAGCATCTGCGGGTGCGTGGCGATCACGTGGAAGGACTCGATGAACGCGTCCTGGGCGACCTTCCAGTTACAGGGCAGCACCTTGGCGATGTGCAGCGACTTGTAGCGGTTCTCCAGCGGCCAGATGTAGTAGTCGTCGAAGGTGCCGCGGTAGCTCTCGAAGGACTCGGCACACGGGTCCATGTTGATGAAGACGAAGCCGCGCCAGGTGGCCACCTGGGCCTCGGGCAGCGAGAACTTCTCCGGGGTGACGTGCGGGAAGTCCCAGGCGCAGGGCGGGCTCTGCATGCTGCCGTCGAGGTTCCAGGCGAAGCCGTGGAACGGGCAGCGGAACTCGCCGACGTTGCCGCCGCTCGTGCGCAGCTTGCGGCCGCGGTGCAGGCAGACGTTGACGTACGCGCGGATCTCCTCGGGTGCCGTGCGCACGACGATCAGCGAGTCGTCACCGATCTCGTAGATCTCGTGGTCGCCGACCTCGGGGATCTCGCTCTCCAGACAGGCGAACTGCCACACGCGCCGCCAGACCTGTTCCATCTCGCGTTCGGCCCAGGCGCGGGAGGTGAAGCGGGTGGCATCGATGTCCTCGCTGCCGATGTGGTCGTTGTGGTCGAACCTCAGCGCCTTGGGGACCGGCCGGCTGTCCCGGTCGAGATAGTCCTGGACGCTGGGTCCGGGGCACCGCGCCGTGCCCGTCTCCGACGTATCGTCCATCTTCGCTCCTCCGACAGAAACTTTAGAGTGAGTGTAGTTATCGATCGCGGTCAGGAGCAACACTCACGACATCACCCAAGCGACGTTCACCTTGAATTAGTGAGGACCGACCCCTCCCAAAGCCGGTCGGGGCGTGTCACACTCCGTCGCATCCGAGGCTGTAGAGCCTCAAAAGTTTCTCCACGGCCAGAGGTGGCGTTCCACCCCCTCTCGGCCACAGCGCCGCCCGGTCACCCCGACGGCCCGCGCCGTACCCCACGACGGCGATCCACGCAGCTTTCGCTCACCCATGCGTGCCGTCCCGACCCGGGCGGCAACGGATCCCGCCTGACAGAACCGGCCGCCGCGGACGCGGAAGCGACGCGGGCCGCGGCAGCGCAGGCCCACACCACGGGAGTACTCAACGATGAGTCCCAGACCCGGACGCGCGCTCCGCCGCGCGCTCACCGCGATCGTCCCCGTCACCGCCCTGCTCACCCTGGCGGCGTGCGGCACCGACACCACTCCGGCCGCCGACTCCGCCAAGGCCGCGGGTGCCGACCCCGCCGGGCTGACCGCGGCCCGTGCGGCCGTCACGAAGTACTCGGCGCGCCCGGACCGGATCCCCGTCACCGAACCGGTGGGCAAGAAGATCCCCACGGGCAAGAAGATCGACTTCATCCTGTGCGGCGTGCAGTCCTGCAAGGATCTGGCCGACTTCTTCACCGCCGGGGCCAAGGAACTCGGCTGGGACGTCAAGCAGATCGCCACGCAGGGCACACCGGAGTCCGTCCAGGCCGCCTACGAGCAGGCACTGCGCGACAAGCCGGACGCCGTCGTCGCCTCGGGGTTCCCGCGCGCGGTGTACGCCAAGCAGCTGGCGCAGCTGAAGCAGGCCGGGATCCCGGTCGTCCAGTCGAACGCCGACGATGTGCCGGGCGACGGCATCTCGCTGCTGAAAAACGGGCCGAAGGATGTCGCCGTCCAGGGCGAGATGCTCGCCTCGTGGGTGGTGTCGGACAGCGGCGCCCACGCCGACACCGTCTACTTCGACCTGCCCGCCTACACCATCCTCAAGCCGGTCAAGGACACCTTCGCGGCCAAGTACCAGCAGTGGTGCGCGGGCTGCGGGCTGGACACCGTCGACGTACCGATCACCGCGATCGGCAAGGACATGCCGGACCGCGTGGTCTCGTACGTCCGCTCGCACCCGAAGGTGACCCACATCGTCTTCTCGCTGGGCCTGCTCAACGTGGGCGTGCCGGCCGCACTGAAGACCGCCGGCATCACCGGCAAGCACATCGCGGTGAACGTCGGTGACGCGCAGAACTACCAGTACATCGAGAGCGGCCTCAGCGACGCCGCCATGGCCCTCAACTCCCACGAGGCCGCCTGGCTCCAGGTCGACGCGCTGGCCCGCCACTTCACCGGCCAGTCCATGGCGGTGGACCAGAAGGCGGTGCTGCCCAACATGCTGATCACCGGCAAGGACAACCTCCCGTCCGCCGACGGTGACTTCCCGCTCGTCGAGGACTACCAGGCGCAGTTCAAGGCGCTCTGGGGTCTGAGCTGAGCGCCGGAAGGAGCAATGGTGCACGCTGAAACGCCGCTCGGGTCGGCCGGGACGCAGGAGACCGACCGGCCCGTGCTGCGGGTGTCCGGACTGTCGAAGCGATTCGGCGCGACCCAGGCACTCCAGGACGTCGACCTCGACATCGCCCACGGCGAGATCCATGCGCTGATCGGGCCCAACGGCTCCGGCAAGTCCACCCTCATCAAGATCCTCGCCGGGTATCACCACGCCGCCCCGGGAGCGGTCGCCGAACTCGACGGCGAGCCGTTCGGCCTGGGCCAGGTCACCGGCTCCCGGCACGACAGGCTCCGCTTCGTCCACCAGGAGCTGGGCCTGGTGGGCGAGTTGAGCGCCACGGACAACCTCGCCCTCAGCCGCGGCTTCGCCCGTACGGCCCTGGGCAACATCCGCTGGCCGGAGATGGAACGCCGTACGGCGGCCCTGGTCGAACGCTTCGGGCTCGGCATCGACGTACGCCGTCCCCTGTCGACCGCCACCCCCGTCCAGCGCGCGGTGGTGGCCATCGCCGCCGCCCTGCAGGGCTGGGAGGGCCGCCGAGGCGTCCTGGTGCTCGACGAGCCGACCGCGGTGCTGCCGCCCGGAGAGGTGGCCCGGCTCTTCGACATCGTGCGGGAGATCCGCGACTCCGGTGCCAGCGTCCTGTACGTCTCGCACCGGATGGACGAGATCTTCGCGCTCGCCGACCGGGTCACCGTGATCCGCGGCGGCCGCCGGATCGCCACCCGCCGGGTCGGCGAGCTCACTCCCCGGTCGCTGGCGGAGCTGATGGCGGGCGAGGAGACGGAGACCGAGCACCGGCCGCGGCCCGTTGCCGATGGCGCCGAGGCCGTGCTGGAGGTGCGCGGATTGTCGGCCGGACCGCTGCACGGCGTCGACTTCACCCTGGCCCGGGGCGAGCGGCTGGGCATCACCGGCCTGGTCGGCTCGGGCCACGAGGTGGTGCCGTACGCGGTGTGCGGGGCGTACGGCGGACCGGTGCGCGGCCAGGTGCGGGTGCCTGAGCGCTCCCCGCGCTGGGTCGAAGCGAAGGACGCGGGGCGGCTCGGTATCCCTCTCGTGCCCGCGGACCGGGCCGGCGAGGGCGTGATCGGTGACTTCTCGGTCGGCGAGAACCTCACCCTCCCGCTGCTCAGCCGGCTCCGCGCCCGGGCCGGGCGGCTGCACCGGCGCCGCGAATCCTCACTCGCCGAGGAATGGATCGGGCGGGTCGGGGTGCGCACGGCCGGCCGCGGCGCCCGGATCACCACGCTGAGCGGCGGCAACCAGCAAAAGGTCGTCGTGGCCCGCTGCCTGGCCCAGCGGCCGCCGGTACTGGTGCTGTGCGAGCCCACGGCGGGCGTCGACATCGCGACCCGGCTGCAGCTGTACGACCTGATAGAGCGTCAGGCCGATGAGGGGATGGGCGTGATCGTGTCCTCGTCCGACACCGAGGACCTGCTCGCCCTGTGCACCCGGGTCCTGGTGGTACGGGACGGCCGGATCGTACGGGAGATCAGCGGCCGGGACATCACCGAGCCCTCGCTGGTCCACGCCATGGAAGGAACCGAGTGGACCGAGGAAGGAACCGAGTGACATGACATCCACCCCGACCCGGACCGCCGAGTTCCGGCCGAGCGAAAGCGAGGTGCCCACGGCGTCCGGCCCGCGGAGCCTGGGCACGCTGAGCCGACGGGCGGCGGCAGCCCTGTCGTTCCGCACCGTCGGCGCCGTCTACGTATGGCTGCTGATCATCGTCCTCTTCTCCGTGTGGGCACCGGACACGTTCCCTACCGTCACCACGGTCAAGCAGGTCCTGAACGGCAACGCGGTGGCCGGACTGGTGGCGCTCAGCGTCGTACTCCCGCTGGCCGCACGCGTCTTCGATCTGTCGGTCGCCTACACCATGTCCCTCACGAGTGTGCTGACCGCCCACTTCCTGGTCTCCACGGGCCTGGGCCCCGGCGCCGCGATCGCCCTGGCGATGACCGCCGCGCTCGTGGTGGGGGTGGTCAACGGAGTCGTGGTGGTGGTGCTGCGGGTCGACTCGTTCATCGCCACCCTGGCCACCGGCGCTTTGATCCAGTCCCTGATCACGATGGTCACCGACGACAGCTCCATCACCGGGGTCCAGCTGCTGGCCAAGCCGTTCGCCGACATCGCTCAGCTCGACGCGGGCGGCATCACCCTGCCGGTGCTGTACCTGCTGCTCGCCGCGACGGCCATCTGGTTCCTGCTGGAACACACCGCGACCGGGCGCCGGTTGTACGCGACCGGCTTCAACGCCGACGCGGCACGCCTGCAGGGGGTGCGCACCAACCGGCTGCGCTTTCTGACCCTGGTGACGTCCGCACTGGTCTCGGGATTCGCGGGAGTCGTCTTCGCGTCCTCGGTGGGGTCCGGATCGCCGAGCGCGGGCACTCCGTATCTCCTGTCTGCCTACGCGGCGGCCTTCGTCGGCGCGACGCAGTTGCGTGCGGGCCGCTTCAACGCCTGGGGGACGGTGATCGCGGTGCTGCTGCTCGGCACCGGCATCACCGGGCTCGGACTCGCCACCAGCGCGCAGTGGGCCGCGAGCCTGTTCACCGGTGCCGTCCTCATCGTCGCGCTCGTTCTCACGGGAGGGCGGATCACCCTGCCGGCGGTCCTGCGCCGCCACAAGGCGCCCACGGTCGCCGAGGCGGACGACGTATCCGTCCCGGACAAGGAGTTCACATGATGAAGGCGGTTCAGTACCGGACGGTGGGCAACGCGCCCGAGGTCGTCGAGGTTCCCGTGCCCGAGCCGGGCCCGGGACAGGTGCTGCTGAAGGTGACGGCCGCGGGGCTGTGCCACTCGGACCTGGCGGTCATGAGCTGGCCGCAGGAGCAGTTCCCGTATCCCCTGCCGATGACGCTCGGCCACGAGGGCGTCGGCACCGTCGCGGGACTGGGCAGCGGGGCCGTGGGAGTGGCCGAGGGCGACGAGGTGGCGGTGTACGGCCCGTGGGGCTGTGGTCTGTGCCGGGCGTGCGCGGAGGGCAGGGAGAACTCCTGCCCGCACGCCGCCGGGCTCGGCATCATGCCGCCGGGGCTCGGCTCGCCGGGCGCGCTCGCGGAGTACATGGTGGTGGACTCGCCGCGCCATCTGGTGCCGCTGAACGGGCTGGACCCGGTGCAGGCCGCACCCCTGACGGACGCCGGCCTGACCCCGTACCACGCGATCCGCGCGTCCCTGCCCAAGCTCGTGCCCGGCAGCACGGCGGTGGTGGTCGGCGTCGGCGGCCTGGGTCATATCGCCGTACAACTGCTGCGGGCGTTGACCCCGGCCCGGGTGGTCGCCCTCGATGTCGGCAAGGAGAAGCTGGAGCTGGCCCGCGCGGTCGGCGCCCACGAGACGCTGCTCTCCGACGGCGAGGCGGCGGCCCGGGTGCGGGAGCTGACCGACGGCGTCGGGGCCGACGTGGTGCTGGACTTCGTGGGGGCCGAGGCGACCCTGGCGGTGGCCGGCGCCTCGGTGGCGGTGGCCGGCGATGTCACCGTCGTCGGTATCGGGGGTGGCACTCTCGCGGTCGGCTTCGGCGGCGGTCTGCCGTTCGACGTGTCCGTCTGCGCCCCCTACTGGGGCAGCCGCCGGGAGCTCATCGAGGTCCTCGAACTGGCGAGGCAGGGGCTCGTCTCCTCCCACGTCGAGACCTTCTCGATCGAGGAGGCCCCCCTGGCGTACGAGCGCCTGCATGCCGGCGAGGTGGGCGGGCGCGCGGTCGTCCTGCCGCACGGCTGAGCCACGCGTGCCTGGGTCCGGGTCCCCGCGGGGACCCGGACCCAGGCACGTCAGGCCGAGGGGAGTGCCGCTTCGGTGACCGGACGCTCCGCGCCCACGGCCCGCTCCAGACACCGCCCGAGCACCGTCAGGAACTCCGGGGTCTCCCAGGGCCCCCGGTCCACGCGCCGGGTGTCGTCCACACCGAGGTCCTGCATGTCGTACCGGCCCCGGCAGTGGCCGAGGGTGAAGTAGCAGACCTCGCCGAGACCGTGCCGTTTCAGATAGAGGACGGGACGGGGCTCGCCGTCCCGCGCCGCCGTGTCGCCCTCCTCGAAGCCGCGGCACGGCCCGGTGAACTCGGCGTGCAGCAGCACTTCCAGCTCCCCGTGCAGCTCGCACACGTACAGCTCGTCGGTGACGGTGAACGGTTCGATCCCGGCGACCAGCGGATGGTCGGGCCGGGTCACGCGCACCTCGTACGGCTCGATGGGCGGGTGCGCCAGGAACTGGCTGCCGAGCACGTCGGCCAGCTGCCCGAGCAGCCGGGGGGTGGAGAACATCCGGGATCCACCGGGAGCGGACGCCTCGATCACCGCGTTGGTGCCGTGCAGGGCGAGCCAGCGCCCGCCCCGCGCGGTGAAGCGTGCCAGCGCGTCCCGCTGCGCCGGGCGGGGCCGCACATCGCAGGTGTAGCTGACCAGCAGATCCGCCTGCTCCAGCGCGGGGAGACAGTCGTAGTCCTGGTAGACCCTGGTGCGCACCCGGGGATGGTCGCCCAGCATCTCCAGCAGCCTGAGCCGCGCGTGGTCGAAGTCGTGCCATCTGCCGCCGCAGACCAGTACGGCGTCCAGGCGGCCCGCCGGGCCCGCCACGGCTCAGTACTGGACGCGGGTCAGCAGCCCGCCGTCCACCACGAGGTTGACTCCGACACAGAAGGAGCCCGTCCGGCCGAGCAGGAACGCCACCGCCGCGGCCACGTCCTCGGCGGTGCCGTAGCGGCCGATCGGCAGCTTGGCGAGCACCTCCTCGTAGACCTCCGGGCGGCTGGTGCGGATGGTCTCCCACGCGCCGCCGGGGAAGTCGATCGGGCCGGGCGAGACGGTGTTGACGCGGATGCCCTTCGGGGCGAGGGCATGGGCGAGGGCCGAGGCGTGCTGGACGACGGCGGCCTTCAGCGCGGAGTAGGAGTTGGCGCCCGCCGGGCGGGCGGTGTCGGAGGCGTTGGTGGTGCCGATGGCCACGACGGCGGCCCGGTCGGAGGCCTCAAGATGGGGAAGGGCCGCCTCGACGAGTCCGGCGAACGGGATCAGGTCGCCGCGCAGGCTGGCCTCCCACGACTCGGGCCCTTTGACGTTGCCCGCCGAGACATTGGACACCAGCAGGTCCAGTCCGCCGAGTTCACCGGCCGCGCGCTCGACGAAGCCCGCGAGGGCGGCCGGGTCGGTGACGTCGACCGGTTCCGCGAAGACGGTGGCCCCTTCGGCCCGCAGTTCGGCGGCCGCCTTGGCCAGCCCTTCCTCGCCCCGGGCGCACAGGGCCAGCGCACAACCCTCGGCGGCCAGGGTCTCGGCGATCGCCCGGCCGATACCCCGGCTCGCACCGGTCACCAGCGCCTTCGCGCCTGTCAGTCCCAGTTCCATCGATGTCACTCCTTTGTGAGAAGGCCTCTTGGAGGCCTCTTAGTCGCCGGGAAGCTGTGAGAACGGCGCCCGGTCCACCCGGGGTTCCGGCGGCAGCTTGAGCACCCGTTCGCCGATCAGGTTGCGCTGGATCTGGTCGGTGCCTCCGGCCAGCCGGTAGCCGGGGGCGCCGAGCAGATGCTGGGTCCAGGCGAAGGTGCCCGGTTCCCCGGTGTCGGCGCTGATCCGCGCCCCCATCAGCTCGGCGGCGACCTGGCCGGTGCGGGTGAGCAGTTCGGAGGCCATGAGTTTGGTCAACGAGGCCTCCGGACCCGGCCGGCCGCCGGCGGCGCTCGTCCTGGCGACGCGGTCGACGGTGGCCGCGCGCAGGGCGGCACGGACGTACAGGTCGGCCAGGCGCTGGCGGACCAGTGGATCCCCGGTCCGGCCGAGGGAGCGGGCGAGCGCGAGGACGTCCGGGAAGGTGCCGCCCTTGCGACGGTTGCCGCTGCCGGAGGCGGTCCGCTCGAAGGCGAGGGTGGCGTTGGCGACCTCCCAGCCCTGGCCCGGCCGCCCGATCCGGAGCCGGTCCGGGACGCGTACGCCGCTGAGGAACACCTCGTTGAAGGAGGTGCCGCCGCTCATCTGCCGGATGGGGCGCACCTCCACTCCGGGGGCGTCCATCGGGACCAGGAAGGCGGTGATGCCGGCCTGTTTGACGACGTCCGGGTCGGTACGGGCGAGCAGCAGACCGTAGTCGGCGAACTGGGCGCCCGAGGTCCACACCTTCTGGCCGTCGATCACCCACTCGTCACCGTCCTGCCGGGCCCGGGTGCGCAGGGCCGCGAGGTCGGAGCCGGCGCCGGGTTCGCTGAAGAGCTGGCAGGCCAGCAGGTCGGTGCGCAGGAACGCGCGGGCGTGGTCGCGGCGTTGCTCGTCCGTCCCGAACAGGGAGACGGCCATCGCGACCAGGCGCACCGTGACACTGATCAGCTCGGTGGACGGCGGCACCTCGAACGCGGACTCCTCCTGGGCGAAGACCGCCACGTGCGCGGCGCTCAGGCCCGCGCCGCCCTTGTCCTCGGGGAGTGTCAGCGCCTGGTAGCCGGCGTCGAAGCGGGCCCGCTGATAGGCGCGGCAGCGATCCAGCAGGAGGCGTTCCTCGTCCTCCGGGAGGTTGTGGAACACGGCGAGGTCGGCGGCCTGTGCGGTGGACTGCGGCGCCGGCGCCGGTTCGAGCACCGTGGCCAGCCACTGCCGGACCTGCCGACGCCATGCGTCCGGATCGGGCTGGGACATGGCTCCTCCTCGGGTACTTACCAGACGACGGTTTGAGTAACAGCGAGTGGGCTGCACGCCTCTGTCACCGCTGGAACATGCGGGAATGACTTCGTCCGGGGTCAGAGTGTTCCGTACTTTCTTGATAAACGCTACAGTCTCCGCATTCCCTCTCTCCCGTCGACATCGGGAGAGGACCGCGGAGCCGCCGGAGGAGCCATGTCGCTGCTGCCACTCGACCGTCGCGCCCAGGAGACACCCGAGGAGCCCGCCCTGGCGGACGACCTGGGGGTGCTGTCCTGGTCCGGCCTCGCCGACCAGGTGGCCCGGGCGGCGGCCCGGCTGCTGGAGATCGCGCCCGGTCCCGGCGACCGGATCGCCGTCCTCGGCGACAACGCGATTCCGACGCTGGTGGCCCATCTGGCGGGCCTGCGCGCCGGAGTGGGGACCGTGGCCACGTCCCGGAACCTCACCTCGGGCGAACTCGTCGACCAGATCATCGACGCGGGGGTGACCGGCATCGTCGCGGGACCGGCCGGCGCGGGTGCCGCCCTCGACGCGGCCCGGGAACTGGGCCTGCCGATCGTGACGCACGGAACGCCACCAGCCGGGCACGCGTTCGACTGGGACAAGTGGCTGGCCACCGCGCCCGCCGGACGCACCCTCCCGACGGACCGGCCCGCCCGGCCTCCGCTCGTGTACACCTCGGGAACCACCGGACGAGCGCGCGGCACCGAGGTGCGCTGGGTGAGCGGCCCCGTCGCCGACTGCTCCGCCTACCTCACCGCGATGTCCGCCCGGCCCGGATTCCCGCCGGGACCCCACCTGGTGTGCGGCCCCCTGCAGCACAACGCCCCACTGACCTCGCTGCGGCACCTGGCGGCCGGTCAGCCGGTGGTCGTCCTCGGCAGATACGACGCGGAGTCGTTCCTCAGCCGGGTGCAGAAGTGGCAGGTCTCCTCGACGGTGATGGTGCCCACCCATTTCCAACGGCTGCTCGCCCTCCCGGAAGACATCCGCGCCCGGTACGACGTCTCCAGCCTGCGGCAGGTCTCCCACACCGGCTCCGCGTGCCCGCCGGACGTGAAGCGCGCCATGATCGACTGGTTCGGTCCGGTGCTGACCGAGTCGTACGGCGCCAGCGAAGCCGGAACCGTGGCGCGCATCAGCAGCACCGAATGGCTGGCGCACCCCGGCTCGGTCGGGCGTGCCCGGCCTCCGTTCGAGGTCCTGGTCACCGGTGACGACGGCCGGCGACTGCCCCCCGGGGAGCACGGGCTGCTGGCTTTCCGGGCCCCCGAGGACCAGGGCGTCCGCTACCACGCGGACCCGGACAAGACCAGATCCGCCTACCTCTCCCCCGGCGTCTTCACGCTCGGCGACATCGGCTACATCGACTCCGACGGCTACATCTTCATCACCGACCGGGCCGCGGATGTCGTGGTCTCCGGCGGCGTGAACCTGTACCCGGCCGAGAGCGAGGCGGTCCTGCGCCGGCACCCGGCGGTCGTCGAGGTCGCCGTGATCGGCGTGCCCGACCCGGACTTCGGCGAGTCGCTGCGGGCGCTGGTCGTGGTGGCCGGGGACGAGCCGCCCGCCGACGAGCTGGACGCCTTCTGCCGCGAGCGCCTCGCCGCCTACAAGTGCCCGAAGTCGTACGAGGTCGTTCCCGAGCTGCTGCGCAACGCGATGGGCAAGCTCGACAAACGCGCGATGCGCCGCCCCTACTGGGGCTCGGAACGGACCATCGCCGGCTGAGCCGCTCCCTCATGTACCTATCGCCGGCTGAGCCGCTCCCTCACGTACTTAAGGAACATCCATGACCGAACTCCTCCTCGTCCGGCACGGCCTCCCCGTGGCGGGCGTCTTCGACCCGGGGCTGTCGCCGGAGGGCACCGCCCAGGCCGAACGCCTCGCCGACTGGCTGGGACACGAGGACCTCGACGCCCTGTACGTCAGCCCGTTCCAGCGGGCCCGCGAGACCGTGGCGCCCCTGGAACGGCTCACCGGCATGACGGCCACCGTCCTCGACGACCTGCGCGAGTGGGACACGGACGTGTCCCAGCCCTACACGCCACCCGAGCAGATCGGGACCGGTGACCCCCGGGCGGCGGCGCTCGCCGAGGGACGCTTCGAGGACTTCGTGCCCGACCTGGACCGGGACGCCTTTCGCGGGCGGGCCGTGCGCGCCATGGACACCATCCTCGACGCCCATCCCGGCGGACGGGTCGCCGCCGTGTGCCACGGCGGCATCACCAACACCTATCTGGCGACGGTGCTCGGTCTGCCGACGATGTTCTGGTTCCACCCCGGCTACACCTCCGTCAGCCGGGTGCGGCGCATGCCGGGCGGCCGGATCGTCCTGCACTCGGTGAACGAGACCGCCCACATGATCGCCGAACGCGCCGTCGACCCCGTCGCCTGACTCCGCCCCACACCCCAGGAGGTCCCGGCCATGCCCGGATCCGTCATCGTCGCCGGAGCAAGGACGCCCATCGGCAAACTGCTGGGCGCCCTCAGCCCGCTGTCCGCCGTCGATCTCGGCGCCCACGCCATCCGCGCGGCTCTGGCCGCCGTCCCTCTGGACCCGCAGGCCGTGCAGGCCGTCGTGATGGGCCATGTGGTGCAGGCCGGCGCCGGCCCCAATCCCGCCCGGCAGGCCGCGGTGCTCGCCGGCATCCCCTTCTCCGTGCCGGCGAGCACCGTCAACAAGCTCTGTCCGTCCGGCCTGCACGCCATCGCCCTGGCCGACCTCATGATCGCCTCAGGCCGTCACGAGGTGGTCGTCGCGGGCGGCATGGAGTCCATGTCCGGCGCCCCGCACCTGCTGCGCGGATCACGCGCCGGCTGGAAGTACGGCTCGAACGCGGTCGAGGACGCCCTGGACCGGGATGCGCTGGTCTGCGCCTTCGACGGGGTCTCCATGGGCGCGGCCACCGAGCGCTACCAGCAGCCATACGCCCTGACCCGGCAGGAACAGGACGAGTACAGCGCGCTCTCCCATCAACGGGCCGCCCGCGCCCAGCAGTCGGGCGCGTTGTCCGAGGAGATCGCCCCCGTCACGGTGTCCGGACACCGAGACGAGACGGTGGTGGACACCGACGAGGGCGTACGACCGGGAAGCACCGCCGAGACCCTGGGCCGCCTGCGGCCGGCCTTCTCCGGCACGGGCACCATCACCGCCGGCAACTCCTCCCAGCTCTCCGACGGCGCAGCGGCCGTCGTCGTGATGAGCGCGGAGCGAGCCCGGCGGGAGGGCCTGACACCACTCGCCGAGATCGGGGCCTACGGCACGGTCGCGGGCCCCGACCCCTCACTGCTCGTCCAGCCGGCCGGCGCCGTCCGCGACGCCCTGGACCGGGACGGCCGGCTGAAGACCGCCGACCTGGACCTGTTCGAGATCAACGAGGCGTTCGCCGGAGTGGCCCTGGCTTCCGTACGCGAGCTGGACATCCCGCTGGACAGGGTGAACGTCAACGGCGGAGCGATCGCGCTCGGACACCCGGTCGGCATGACCGGAGCCCGGCTGGTGCTGACCCTCGCGGCGGAACTGCGCCGACGCGGAGGCGGCAGCGGAGCGGCTGCCCTGTGCGGGGGCGGCGGTCAGGGTGACGCGCTGTTGCTGCATGTACCGACGCAGGCCTGAGACCGGGAGCCGAACCAGCATGAACGACCAACTGCCCCCGGCCCCGACCACCCTCACGGTGGCCGCCCGCACCCTCGCCGCCGACGGCGTCGTCTCCCTCACCCTGCGCCGCCCCGACGGCGGCATGCTGCCCCCCTGGACGCCCGGCGCCCACATCGACGTCCTCCTGGACGGCGACGCCGACGGCCTGGTCCGTCAGTACTCCCTGTGCGGACACCCGGCCGAACGCGGGGTCTGGCAGATCGCCGTGCTCCGCGAGCCGAAGGGCCGCGGCGGTTCCGCGTACGTCCACGACCACCTGCGTGAAGGCTCCACCGTGCGGGTCCGCGGACCGCGGAACAACTTCCCGCTGCGGCCGGCCACCCGCCATCTGTTCGTCGCCGGCGGCGTCGGCATCACGCCCATCCTTCCCATGGTCGAGGCCGCCGAGGCCGCGGGGGCCGACTGGAGTCTGCTGTACGGCGGCCGCACCCGGACTTCCATGGCCTTCCTGGACCGCCTCGCCCCGCACGGAGACCGGGTGCTCGTGCGTCCGCAGGACGAGTACGGCCTCCTGGACCTCGCCGCCCACCTTGGCGTGCCCAAGGAGGGCACCCTGGTGCACGCCTGCGGTCCCGAGCCCCTGCTGCGGGCGGTGCAGGAGCGGTGCGCGGGCTGGCCGCCCGGCACGCTCGGCGTCGAACGGTTCGCCCCGGTCGCGCCGACGGAGACCGGTGCGGCCGCGGCCTTCGAGCTGGAGCTCGCCCGTTCCGGACTCACCCTCACCGTGCCGCCGGACCGTTCGGTGCTCGAGACCGTGGAGAAGGCCGGCGTCACGGTCGACTTCTCCTGCCGGGAAGGCACGTGCGGCACCTGCGAGACCGACGTACTGGACGGCACACCCGACCACCGCGACGCGCTGTTGACCGAGGACGAACGCGCCGCCGGCGACACCATGCTCATCTGCGTCTCCCGCTCGTGCGGGCCCCGTCTCGTCCTCGATCTCTGACGCCGATCACCGCCCGCTCACCAGACCCGCTCACCAGAAAGGACGGACTCCGGATGGATCCCGTCACCCGTCTCGGCGTCGTCGGATGCGGCCTCATGGGCTCCGGCATCGCCGAAGTCGCCGCCCGCAGCGGCATCGACGTCCGTGTCGCCGAGGCCACGCATGACGCGGTCGAGGCAGGCCGCCGCCGACTCACCGCCTCCCTCGACCGAGGCCTACGGCGCGGCAAGCTCAGCGAGGAACAACGCGACCAGACCCTCGCCCGGCTCTCCTTCACCCGTGACCTCGGTGACATGGCCGACCGCCAGTTCGTCGTCGAGGCCGTCGCCGAGAACCGCGACATCAAGACCGGTGTCCTGCGCGACCTGGACAAGGCGATCGAAGACCCCACGGCGGTCCTGGCCACCAACACCTCCTCGATCCCCGTCGTCGATCTCGCCGTCGTCACCCAGCGGCCCGAACGGGTCATCGGCCTGCACTTCTTCAACCCCGTCCCCGTGCAGCAGCTGGTCGAGGTCATCCCCTCCCTCGTCACCGGCGCGGACACGGTGCGACGGACCCGCGGCTTCGCCGAACAGCTGGGCAAACAGGCCATCCAGGCGCCCGACCGTTCCGGCTTCGTCGTCAACGCCCTCCTCGTGCCCTACCTGCTCAGCGCGGTACGCATGGTGGAGTCGGGCTCCGCACGGCCGGACGACATCGACCGGGGCATGGAACTCGGGTGCGCGCACCCCATGGGGCCGCTGAGCCTGCTCGACCTCATCGGCCTCGACACGGCCCAGGCCGTGGCCGAGTCGATGTACGAGGAGTACAAGGAGCCGCTGTACGCACCGCCCGCCCTCCTGCGCCGGATGGTCGCCGCGGGTCACCTCGGCCGCAAGAGCGGCCGCGGGTTTCACACCTACGACAGCTGAGGCGGGTCGAACAGTTCAACGACTTCTGGTCGTGCACCGGGGCACGTTCAGGCAGCGCGATAGTCGGCAGGCATATGCCAGCAGTACCACCCCCTCGTTGGACGGCACGCCACTGCGGCATTCGACGTACGGTTCATCGTCCCGCCGACCGGTTAGCTCCCGTCGGAGCGGCCGATGCGGACTGGGACTGACGTACGACGTACGGACGGTCGAATACAAAGGGCAGGGGCCACAGGAGACACCTGTGGCACTCCCGTCGCACCCCCACCACGGGCACCAATCGCGGCCTGCTCGCCTTCGGGGCTCCCGCCAGAAAGTTCAACGGAACACACATCCACCGCCCGGACACCCGCATACCGTGCGGTGACCCGAACCGCCTCCGCCTCCCCCACAGTCCTGCGGTCCGTGACTTCCGGGCCCACCGCGCTAGGAGTTTTGGGATGTCCTACGACCGCTCGGAATTATCCCTGTCGCACCGGCACAACGGACGGGTCTCCTCCCCCACCTCACACCGGCCGACGTCCCTCGCGTCGGCCGGAGAGCGTCCGGGAAGCGGGGCCCGTCCGCGTTCGTGGTCCAGCTACCACCGCGCCCTGCGCGTCCTGCGCCGCGCCTGCCGGTGGCAGCGACGCGTGGCCACCCTGGCCGCCCTCGGTTACTTCGCCGTCTTCCTCACCCTCACCGTCAAGGCCCCCGGGTTCATGGCTCGCCCGGCCCTCGGCGGGCTCCCCACCGGCCTGCTGCTCGCCGTCGTACAGATCCCCGTCACCTGGCTTGCCGTCCTGCTGTTCGAGTACTCGGCACGGCGATTCGTCGATCCCCTGGCCCGCCGGGTCAGCCGGTACGCGCCCCCGGCCGACGGCGACGGCCGGGCCCAGGCATGACCGACCTCGGCGGCTCCGCGCAGTCCTGGTCCCTGGTCGCGTTCTGCAGCGTCGTCACGCTCACGCTCCTGCTGTGCGTGCTGACGGGCCCCGACCGCGACGACCTGGAGGAGTTCTACACCGGCTACCGATCGCTGTCCCCGCTGCGCAACGGCCTGGCGGTCGCGGGCGACTACATCTCCGCCGCGACCGTGCTCACCATCGGCGGGGTCATCGCCCTGTGCGGCTACGACGGAGTCGTCCTGGCCCTGAGCACGCTGCTGTCCCTGCTCCTGCTGATGTTCCTGCTCGCCGAACCCCTGCACAACACCGGCCGGTTCACCATGGGTGACGCTCTGAGCCGACGCGTCCCCGGGCGGGCCGTACGCATCACCGCGTGTGGGGTGACCCTGCTGTCGCTGATCCCGATGATGATCGTGCAACTGGCGGGCGTGGGACAGCTGCTGGCGTTCATCCTGGGCTTCTCCGACCGTGCCATGCAGACCGGCTGCATCGCCGGCGCCGGCATCCTGATGATCAGTTACGCCGCCCTGGGCGGGATGAGGGGGACCGCGCTGATCCAGATCATCAAGACGGTGATGCTCCTCGGATCCGGCCTCGTGGTCGCCGCACTCATCCTCGCCGGCTTCGGCTGGCATCCGGGCACGCTGGTCGACACCGCCGCGCAAGGCAGCGGAACCGGCCAGGCGTTCCTTCGGTACGGCCTGCAGTTCGCGGACGGACCGTACCCGGGACTGGACATGGTCAGCACGCAGGTCGCCATCGTGCTCGGCGGCGCCTGCCTGCCGCACGTCACGATGCGGATGTACACCGCGGGCAACGCCCGCCAGGTACGGCGCACGATGTCCTGGGCGGTGTCCTCCGTCGCCCTGTTCATGCTGGTGATCACCGTCATCGGCCTCGGGGCCACGGCGCTGGTCGGCCGCGAGCGGATCATGGCCGCCGACCCGCACGGCAGCACCGCCTACCTGCTGGGCGCCCGCGCCGCGTTCGGCCCGGACGTCTCACGCACCGAGAGCCTGGTGTTCAGCACCGTCACCACGGCGATCTTCCTGACTCTCCTGGCATCCGTCGCCGGGATGACGCTGGCCTGCGCCAACTCCCTGGCACACGACGTCGCCGCCTCCCGGCACAGGGGGATGCCGGCCCTGCGGGAGATGACCCTGGCGAGGGTGAGCGCGCTGATCGTCGGCGTACCGGTGGTGCTGCTGGCGGCCCTGGCCCAGCACCGCAGCCTTCAGCCGCTGGCCACCCTGTCCTTCTGCATGGGCGCCTCCGCCATCGCGCCCGCGCTGGTCTACTCGCTGTTCTGGCGACGCTTCGGCAAGGCCGGGCTGCTCGCCACGCTGATCGGCGGTTCGGCCGCCGTCCTGGTCCTGATGTCGGGCACCCGGCTCGTCTCCGGCTCCCCGGCATCGGCCTTCCCGGAAGCCGACCTGAACTGGTTCCCCTTCACCACGACCGCCCTGGTCTCCGTACCGGTGGGCTTCGCCTGCGGCTGGCTCGGCACCTTCCTGAGCGGACGCCGCAGCGCCCGTCGCGCACGCGAACGGTACGCCGGCATCGAGCAACTGATCCTCGCCGGACCTCCGCAGCGCCGCCCGAGCTGGAGCGACAACGACTAGAACTCGGTGTGTTCCGGGTGTCGAGAATGTGGCGCCGACTCCGTCCCAGGTGTGACCGACCCCAACGATCCGTCGGCGGACCGAGAAGGACAACGGAGGAACCACCGTGGAAACGAACGAGATCACCGACGTTCTGAACCGACCGACAAGCCAGGAGCTGCTGGCTCGCGACGTGACCCGCTTGGCATACGTGGCCAAGGACGGCACACCCCGCAACGTCCCGATCGCGTTCGTCTGGAACGGCTCGGAGATCGTCATGTGCACTACGAAGAACGCCCCGAAGCTCCCGGCCCTGCGCGAGAACCCGGCGGTCGCCCTGACGATCGACACCGAGGTGCACCCGCCCAAGATCCTCCTCATTCGGGGCCGGGCCGAGCTGGACTTCGTCGATGGCATCCCGGACGAGTATCTCCAGCCGACCAGCACCTACGAGATGACCCCCGAGCAACGGGTCGAGTGGGAGGCGGAGGTGCGTTCGCTCTACCACGACGGCATGGTCCGGATCGTCGTGACGCCGACCTGGGCAAAGCTGATCGACTTCGAGACGACCCTGCCGAGCGCGGTCGAGGAACTGGTCCGGCAGCGGGAGGAGCGTCGGCGCACCTGAACGGGAAGCTGCGTTACGTCCGGCCGGCGGAGGCGCCGGTAGGGATCAGTGCACCGGCACGGGCCCCGGCTCCGCAGCGGACTGTTCACGGCGAGCCCATCCGAGGCGCCCCGCCGGTGCGAAGATCAACCCAGGGACGGCCTCGCGCGGTTCCTTCGGGACCGCAAACTGCGGGTGCGCACGCCGACGATCCCCCGCAGTGCTGGTCGGTGGCATGGTGCCGGCCGGCGAGACAGGCAGCCACCGCCCCGTCCAGGGCGAGGCCCTCGCACCCCGCTCGGCGAGTTCTCGACGCTCCCCGCACCGCAGACGACCGCCGCAGGCACGCCAAAGACCCGTACGAACACGGGACTTGAAGCCGCCTGGTTTCAGCCTGCGAACGTTTCTGCCCGCGGATTCTGCGAGAAGTATTGACGTCATTCATGGGATGTCTAGCATTCTCGCGATCGGTACTTCGACCCCTGTTTGATATACCGAACATCCGGGTCGCACCACGCCGGCATCCGGACAGCCTCTGACGGGGAAGACCGGAGCCGCTTGCTCAAGGATGACGAGGTCCTTATGCGCAGACGTAGTTCCAGCCTCAGGCGCCCGTCCGCGGTGCTCGCCGCCGCGGTCGCGGCCCTGGCCGCGTTGGCGGCACTGCTCGTCGCCGGCCCGGCTCAGGCGGCCACCACCAGCGAAGTGCGCGGTGTTGATTCCGGCCGCTGTCTCGATGTGGAGAGCTTCAGCCAGACCGATGGCGCGAACGTGCACATCTGGGACTGCCACGGCGGAGTCAACCAGCAGTGGACGTTGACGGACAGCAGCCAGCTGACCGTGTACGGCAACAAGTGCCTGGATGCCCGGGGCGCCGGTACCACGAACGGGACCCCGGTGCAGATCTGGTCGTGCAACGGCAGTGACAACCAGCAGTGGCGGGTGAACTCCGACGGCACGATCGTCGGCGTGCGGTCCGGGCTGTGCCTGGAGGCCGCGGGCTGGGGTAAGGCCAACGGCACGGGGGTGCAGCTCTGGTCGTGCCACGGCGGCGCCAACCAGAAGTGGACCGGCCTGTCCGGGGCGAGCAACGCGTGTGCTCTTCCGTCGACGTACCGGTGGAGCTCGACCGGCCCGCTGGCGGAGCCGGCGAACGGGCAGCTCGCGCTGAAGGACTTCACCACCACCACGTACAACGGCAAGCACCTGGTCTACTCGACCACCTCCAACGGAACGAAGTGGGGCTCGACGGGGTTCAGTCCCTTCACGAACTGGTCGGACATGGGGGCGGCCACCCAGACCCAGATGAACGACGACGCGGTGGCGCCCGAACTGTTCTACTTCGCGCCCAAGAACATCTGGGTGATGGTGTCCCAGTGGGGTCAGTGGCCGCTCCACTACCGCACGTCCAGCGACCCCACCAACCCCAACGGCTGGTCCGCCCGGCAGCCGCTGTTCACCGGCAGCCTCCCCGACGGCCCCGACGCGAACCAGAAGAACGCCCCGATCGACCCGACCATGATCGCCGACGACCAGAACATGTACCTGTTCTTCGCCGCTGACAACGGCAAGATCTACCGGGCGAGCATGCCGATCGGGAACTTCCCGGGCAACTTCGGCTCCTCGTACACGACGGTCATGAGCGACACACGGGACCTTCTGTTCGAGGCGCCGGAGGTCTACAAGGTCCAGGGCCAGAACCAGTACCTCATGATCGTCGAGGCGCAGGGGGCGAACCGCTACTTCCGCTCGTTCACCGCCTCCAGCCTGAACGGTCCGTGGACGGTCCAGGCGGGCAGCGAGAGCAGCCCCTTCGCGGGCCAGGCCAACAGCGGTTCCACCTGGGCCCAGGGCGTCAGCCACGGTGACCTGGTCCGCAACAACCCCGACCAGACCATGACCATCGATCCCTGCAACCTGCAGTTCCTCTACCAGGGCCTCCCCACCAACACCACGGAACCCGACTACCTGAAACTGCCGTACCGGCCGGGCCTGCTCACCCTGCAGCGCTGACCCGCGGGCGCGTCCAACGCTGAGCCCACTCGGTCAGACACTGACCATCGACCCCTGCCGGCTCCAATTCGTCTACCAGGGCGTCGACCCCAAGGCCAACGGCGACGACGGCTACATCAAGATGCCCTACCGGATGGGCCTGCTCACGCAGACCAACTCCCCCTGCTGACACCGGTATCCGGTTCAAGCCCACCGTCACGCCCCTTGCCCGCCGGGCAAGGGGCGTGACGCGCTGTCGCGCGTTCGGGCCCTGCTTTCTCGGATCGGCCGTCAGCCACACGTCAGTGTGGGTACCGCCCAGTCGCCGTGGTCGTTGCCGTTGCCGTCGCCGGCGTCGCCTACCTTGAGGTCGACCACCTGGGCGCCGCTGACGTCGACGTCGACGGGCACGGCGGTCTGTCGGCCGCGGATCGTCGGCGTGGTCAGCAGGGTCCTGCCGTCGGCGATCACGGAGAACGTCACCGTTCCCGCACCACTTGTCTCGTCGTCGACGCCCACTTCCGCCGTCAACCGCGAGCAGTTTCCGGCGAGGTAGAGCTGGATGTCGCTGAGGGCATTGGTGCCGAGGCCCTTGGCGTAACCCACTCCGCCGATACTGATCGCACGACCGTCCCCGGCCGCCTGCTCGCCGACGCTGCTGTCACGCTCCACCGGACCCCATCCGTTGGTGGAGGACAGGAACGGCAGGTCGCTCACAGCGCTCTTCCCGGCCGGCGGCGCCGGTGGTATCCCGCCGATGATGCGCTCGTCGACACCCGTGGCCTGCCGTCCGTTCTGTGTGTAGTGCACCGTGGTGGTGAGCGCCGAGGCGGACGGCAGATCCCCGGTCGGCGGCTGGACCTTCCACGTGAAGGTTGCCGATCCGCCCGGCTGCAGGCTCTTGAGGGACACGGGGCTCGTGGCGCTCACGCTCCACCCGTCGGGTGCGGAGAGCGAGGCCGTCAGCCGGGATGCGGGCGGTGCGCCCTTCGGCACTCGCACGGTCGTCCGGGCCGTGAAGGCCTCTCCCGGCTGAGCGGTGTCGGGCACGCCCAGGGTGACGTCCGCTCCCGGAGGCTTCGGCATCGCGTACTTCCGGGAGTCGTAGCGCGGGCTGTCGTTCTGCGCGACGCGCAGGGACGAGGCGTAGCTGCCGTAGTCGGTGAGCGAGACCTTGCCGAGGCCGCCGGTGCTGCCGTCCAGGTTCCACACGGCGATGGCGATGCTGTTGCGGCCGTTCGGGTTCAGGATTCCGTTGGGGACGGGGAACGTGTGCTGCGGGCCCAGGTAGTTGACGTAGTTGCCGACCTGCCAGCCGTTCACGAAGAGCGTGGCACGGTACTTGCGGGACGGGTCGTCGGTGAACGTCAGGCCGAGTGAGGTGTCCTGGCCGCGAGGCAGGTCCAGCGTGGCATCGGTGCGGTACCAGGACACCCCGGGGCGGGCGTCGGCCGTCGGCAGGGTGACCCGGTTCCACTTGCCGTCCGGGTAACCCGGGAGGGACCAGCCCGCCCGCTCGCCGTACAGGCCGCCCGTCGAGAGCGGGCCGCGCACCGTGTCCTGCAGGTCCTCGCCACCGCGTACGCCCTGAAGGCGCCAGGTGACGGAGGTCAGCGGGGCTCCTACCAGGGAGGCGCTGGTCAGGCCGCGCGCGGTCTTGTTGCCGTTGGTCGAGTTGTAGTCCTCCTCGTGCCCCATGTTCACGGTGAGCACGGAGAGGATGTTGTCGCCCTTGGACTTGACCGAGCCGGCCGGGAAGGTGAAGTCGGCGCTGCCCGTGGTCGAGCTGCCCAGGAAGGTGCCGTTGAGCCAGGCGGAGAACGCCTGTGCCCCTCCGCCCGAGTCCGAGACCAAGTGGATGCCGGTCTCCTTGCCGGTGGCGTGGAAGCGGCCGCGGTACCAGGTGCTGCCGGTGTGGAAACCGTAGTCGTCCGCGTAGAGCACCGGCAGCTTGTTGATGCCGGAGACGCTGTTGGTGGTCGTCCTGTCGGCCACCTGCCAGCCGGTGTCGTCGAAGCCGGGGGCCGCTTCCGGGGACTCCTCGGCGTGCTTCCAGTTCGTCAGGGCCGGCAGGTGTACCGCGGCGGCCGTCGGGACCGTGCCGGTGAGGCTCCGGGTGTCGGTGGCCCGGGTGCCCACCGGCCGGCCGTTCCAGGTGACGCGGGCCGCGGAGGTGAACACCTCGATGTTCTTGTCGTCGGCGTTGTCGCCGGTGAGCGCCACCGTACGGCCGCCGTTCACGCTGGTCGCCGTCCGCAGCAGGTGCGTACCGCGGACCAGGACCGGGCCGGTCGCGGTGTCCTGACGCCAGAACGTCTTCGCGGTGGCCTTGTCTCCCACGAGAAGCAACAGCGGGCGCTGTCCGGCGCCGCTGACGTTGATCCGGATCAGGCCCTTGTGGGTGTAGTTCAGCCGCAGGTCACCGGTGGCCGGGTCCCAGGTGCTCGTGACGGTGCCGCCGCTGGTGGTGACCGTGGGCTTGGAGGAGTAGCGCAGGACGGTTTCGCCATCGCTGTCCGGGTCGCCGTAGAGCACGGCGAGGTCCCGGTCGCCGATGGTCGCGCCGGTCATGATCTCCGAGGTCGAGTACTGCAACTGCGCGTCCCCGAGGCGGTAGTTCGCCACGATCACGTGGGAGTCGCGTCCGTCGAGGGTGATCGCGGTGCCCGGCTGCTGGGGGACGACCGGGTAGGTCGGCTGAGCGGCGGCGTCACCCGTCGGCACGTCGATGGCGTCGATGGACACGTAGTTGTCGGTGGACCCCGAGCCGTGGCTCCCGGAGACGACGATCTTCAGCGTGTGCGCCCCGGCCGTCAGGCCGGTCTTCTGGAAGATCACCGCCTGGTTCTCGGCGCCGGAGTCGTCGACCGTCGCCACCTTGGTGCCGTCCAGGTAGACGTCGGCGTTGCCGTGGTTGTTCGTCTTCGAGCCGATCCAGCGGATCGCGGTGCCGTCGAAGGGGACGGTGACCGAGTCACCGGCCTTGTTGGAGAACGACTCGGTCTTCTTGTAGTCGCCTCCGGTGTAGCTCTGGTTGGCCACGTGCGACCACGAACCGGCGTACTGGAGCGCCGAGTCCGGGTCGTCCCAGGTGTAGCTGGTGTCCCCGGCCGGCTGGGCGTTGAAGTCCAGCGAGATGTGCGTCCTGTCGACCGCCGTGGACGTGGAGTTGCCGTGCCGCAGCACATGGAACTGGGTCTTGGTGTCCGGGTTCATCCGTGCGGTGTCGACGATGGCGGAGTCGTCCGGTGGCGTGGTCCTGATCGCGTCGGTCTTGGTCAGCGGGGCCACCGACTGGGTGAAGTACCCGATCAGCTTGTCCTCGTCGTACTTCGGGTCGAGCTGGCGGGTCTCGCGGATCGCGGCCCCGTAGTCGTACGACGTGTAGTTCTGCGGCATGCTCAGCCAGCCCCAGTTGGTGCCGCCGTAGGTCATGTAGAAGCTCTGCGCCGTCGCACCGACCGCGATGTTCTGCTTGTAGAACACGTTGGCGAACTGATCGTTGATCAGCTCGGCGCACTTGTCGTAGCCCGGACCGCCCCAGGGGTCGAAGGCGCCGCCCTGGAACTCCGGGGAGTAGAGCGGCTTGCCGGCGGGGTGGTCGTAGCTGATGTCGGGGACGCCGTTCCACTTCGAGGGGTTCGAGCAGTCGAAACCCTGCGGATACGAGTCCGGGCCGTCCACGTCCAGGGCGCCGGCACCGGAGTTGAAGGTGCCGTTGTTGTTGCCGGTCAGCGGCACGGTGATGCCGTCGGCGCGGGCCTTGTCCTCGAGGTGCTGCATGTAGGAGCGGGCGGCGGCGGAGCCGTTGTAGTACTCGTTCTCGACCTGGTAGGCGATGACCGACCCGGTGCCGTTGGTGAGTTGATGCCGGGCGATGATCTTGTCGATCCGCGTCAGCCACTCGTCGGCGTACGTGAGGAACCGCGGATCGTCGCTGCGGTTGTTCTCGGCCTTGGTGGTCAGCCAGCCGGGCAGGCCGCCGCTGTCGACCTCCGCGTTGATGTACGGCGCCGGCCGCGCGATCACGTAGAGCCCGGCTTCCTCGGCCATGTCGAGGAGCTTGTCGACGTCACGCACCCCGGTGAAGTCGTACACGCCCGGCTTGGGCGAGTGGTATCCCCAGTCGAAGTACAGCGAGGTGGAGTTGAAGCCGGCGGCCTTCATCTTCTGGAAGATGTCCCGCCACAGGTCCGGGCTCGGAAGCCGGAAGTAGTGGAACTCGCCGGACCAGAGGTAGGTCCGCTTGCCGTCGACGAGGAACGAGTAGCCGTCGAGGGTCACCGTGTGCGCCTGGGCGTTGGCGGCAGATGCGGCGGCGGATGTCGGCCCGTCCGCCTCCCGCGCCGTGGCGGGCGCGGCCATCCCCACGGCCAGGGCGATGGTCGCGGCCGTCGCGATGACGGCCCTCCACCACCCACGGCGACCGGGTCTCGCGGTCTCTGAATCTGTCCGATTCCCTCGCACTGCGGCCTCCCTCTCGCCTGAGCGATCAGCATCAAACAGACTCAGGCAAAGTCGAACAGTAGGGGGGCAGTTGACTCAGCACAATGGGGCGGTAGAACACGGTTGGGGCGGCGGGGGCGGCTGACGCCGACTTTCCCTGACGGCGCAGCGCCCAATGGCAGACCAGGTCAATCAGCGGCTGCGCAGAACTCTCGGTTGGAGTTCCGGCCGAGAGCTCTGCGTGGGCCCCCTCGCGGCACGACGGAACCGTTCGTGGTCGTCAGCCGTCCACGGGTCGTTCGAGCGCCACCCTGGGCAGGCACCGGGCGAGCGGGGCGGGCACCACCAGGCCCTCGTCCTCGTAGGAGAGCGGGATGGAGGCCCCCCGGCGCCGCTGTGTTCGAGCCTCACTCCGGTCGCGATCGCGACCCCGAGCTCATGGCCCAACGGATGGTGTGGGTCAGCAGCAGGCCTGCGGGCTGTATCGCGAGACCCTCCACGACAGGGAGCCGTGGCAGTCGTAGTACGCCCCGTTCCCGCTGCGGAAGCAGCGCGACCGCGTTCGCCGCAAGGACGCCGTAGAACGGCCGCACGGCAAGCGGTACCGGTGGGTGCAGCAGCAGGAACCGGGCGGCGGCCCTGGCCTCCGGAGTGGCCCGCAGTTCCGGCCGGTACATGGCCAGGCGTCCGGCGAGGGCCCGACGATCGCGGGGTGGATCGATCACGCCCAGTGCCTCGGCCACCCGCGCGGTGTCGGCCACGTAGCCGTCATATCCCGCCGGGTCGAGCGGCCGCGCCCCGTAGCGTTCGTGCGCGCGCAGGAAGCTGTCGGTCTCGGCCGCGTGCACCCAGCCCAGCAGATGCGGGTCCGCGGCGTGGTACGGAAGTCCCTCGGCCGTCGTCCCACGCACCCCGTGGTGGATGGCACGCACTCGCGCGACGGCGTCCTCGGCATCGGCAACGGTGCCGTACGTCGTGACAGCCAGGAAGGTGCTGGTGCGCTGCAACCGTCCCCAGGGATCACCGCGAAACCCGGAGTGCGCGGACACGGCGGCCATGGCGAGCGGATGCAGGGACTGGAGAAGGAGAGCGCTCAGCCCACCGATGAACATCGACGCGTCACCGTGGACGGTGCGGATGGGACGTTCCGGACCGAACCACCGGGGTCCGGGGGTGTCGTGGATGCGGGCACGGTTGGCGGGCCCGTCCGGACCGGCCACTCGCTCGAATACGGCCTTGCCCAGCCGATCACGAAGGTCGGTCATCACCGCGGCACCTCCCTCCGGCCCCATGGTGAGCACACCCGGTCATCCTTCTTCCCCGGCGACCGTACGTCCGGATGCGGGGGCGCCGCGCTTGTGCGCCCCGGATACCACGCTACTCGTCCGACCATGGGAGAAGCCCGCGCCGGAAGGAGCGATCACCACGCCGGGATCGGCCCTTCCGGGTCGGCCACAGCGGGCTGCGCGAACCCTTCAGTGGCGCCGCCCCCGGAGCCTTCCGAGCAGCTGCCGAGCCTGGGCCCTGCGACGCGGATCGGCCGAGGCACGGCGCACCTGCTCGACGGCACGTCGCCCCTGCGGGCTCCTGCTGAACTGCTTGATCTTCTCCAACATGCCAGGCACGACTGTCCTCCCGAGAAGGTCGACGACAACTCCTGTACGACAAGGCCTTCGTACAGACGCGGTTACCCCGGCCCCGCCGTCCCACCCCTGCCGTCGGAGGGAACAGGAACAGCGGTCATGGCATCTCAGAGGCGGCCAGTGCCTCGGGCGCCATGGGAATTCAGATTGAGGTAGTGGCGGGTTACCCGGTCAACGATGAGATGGAGCGGGTGCTCGGGCCGGCCGAAGCGGTCGGCGAGCCCGTCACCGTCACGTTCATGTGGGAGGGGCGCGACAAGGCGGAACGTGCCGTGCTGGTGCCCCCGGCCACGCTGGCGCTCTGGGAACCCCGTGGAATTCGGCCCGTTCACGCTCTTTCGTCGTCGCGTGGGTGGGCGCACGGCGGTCGCTCGCGAAGGCGTGGTGGCCGCCGAGCTCCTGGACCCCGACGAGGCGCACTGGCTCCAGGAGCGGGCCCGCCATGTCCGTCAAGGCTTCATGGATCCGAAGCAGAAGGCGGCGTTCGAGGACTTCCTCGCCCGGCAGGAATCCCTCGATGAGCAGTGAGACGCCGACCCATGCGGACGGCTTTCAAGGACGCTCATGAAGTGCCCAAAATATTACAAGATGGGATAATTTACTTAACTCGGGGACTCGTCCCCGATGCACCCCACCGACCGTGAAAAGGCGGATCCGACCATGTCGAAGAAACCACGTTCGTCCGAGCCACCACACGGAAAGGGCCCCAGCCGTCACCAGGGCACCGGACAGCACGGCTGGTCGCCCGATGTGGATGAGACGCGCCGGCAGGACAATCCGAGCGCCGAACGCTCCTTCCGTGCCGAGCATGCCGGCAAGCGCGGTCCGGGCCGGACGAAGTCCGCCGAGGAGACGAAGTCCGTCCCCGGTGACACGGTCGAGAGCCCGAGCGCAAGCGGCGAGGAGTACGGCGACGCGGACGAGAAGGGAAGGCGCGACGCCGGACGCAAGGGCCGCTCCCAGCGCCCCAGCGGCACGAAGGACGCTGCCGCCAAGACCGGCGTGGACCCACAGGATCCGTCGTCCGGGCGCTGACCGGATCAGCCCTCCGATCGGGCCCGGACGGCAGGTCCTCGGCGAACGGCGCCCCTGTCAGCAGATCCGCGGCAGTTGCTCCCCGATCGGTAGATCGACCACCCGTGTCCCTCCCAGGCCGGTCCGTGCCACGACCATGCCGGGATGCGCCTCCACGGCCTCACCGATGATCACGGACTCCGCGCCCAGAGGATGGGCGCGCATCGCCCCGAGGACGGCGTCGGCGTGCTCGCGCGGGACGAAGGCCACCAGCTTGCCCTCGTTGGCGATGTACATGGGGTCCAGTCCGAGAATGGCGCAGGCGTTGGCCACGGCCGGCGGGACCGGGACGTCGCGTTCCTGGATGACCACCCCGGTGCCGGAGGCCTGCGCGATCTCATTGAGCGAGGCGGCCAGGCCGCCTCGGGTGGGGTCGCGCAGGACGTGCAGATCCGGGGTGACGGCGAGCATGGCGTCGACCAGGCCGCCGAGCGCCGCACAGTCGCTCTTGATCTCCACTCCGAATTCCAGTCCCTCGCGCACGCTCATGACCGCCACCCCGTGGACGCCGATGGCACCGCTGACGATCACGACGTCGCCGGGGACGACCCGCTGAGGGCGCAGATCGACGCCCGCCGGGACGAGACCGATGCCCGCGGTGTTGATGTAGATCCCGTCGCCGTGGCCGGCCTCCACGACCTTGGTGTCGCCGGTGGCCACCTCCACCCCGGCGGTGCGCGCGGCCGCGCCCAGCGCCTCGGACACGCGCGTGACCACGTCGAGCTCGACGCCCTCCTCCAGGATGAATCCGCAGGAGAGGTAGGCGGCGCGGGCGCCGCTCATGGCGAGGTCGTTGACGGTGCCGTTGACCGCCAGGTCGCCGATGCTGCCGCCGGGGAAGAACAGCGGCCGCACCACGTAGGAGTCGGTCGAGAACGCCAGCCGGGCACCGCCCAGGGAGAGGACCGCGGCGTCCCCCATCTGGGCGAGCACCTCGCCCCCGAACGCGGGAGCGAAGATCTGCTGGACCAGCTCGGCGGAGAGCACTCCGCCGCCGCCGTGGCCCATGACGACCCGCGGCCGGTCCCGTAGGGGCGCCGGACACGTCCACGCCTCGACGTCCAGGGCGGGGACGGGGAGATCGGTGGTGTCAGACAACGGGGGTCGCCTCCTGGGCCTTGGCGGCGGGCGTGTCCAGCCGCCGGTAGAGGTAGTACGCGGCGCAGGCTCCCTCGCTGGAGACCATGGTGGCCCCCAGCGGCGTACGAGGCGTGCACAGAGTGCCGAAGGCCTCGCACTCGTGCGGCTTGAGCAGCCCCTGCAGGACCTCTCCGCTGCGGCACTCGGCCGGCTCCTGGGTGCGGATGCCCTCGACGGAGAAGCGGTGCTCGGCGTCGTAGCCGCGGTATTTCGGCGCCAGTCGCCAGCCGCTCTGCGGGATCACCCCGATGCCGCGCCAGGCGCGGTCGGTGACCTCGAAGACGTCCTCCAGCATGGCCCGGGCGGCCGGGTTGCCCTCCGCGCGAACGGCACGGGCGTAGGCGTTGTCGACGGTGTGCTCACCGCGTTCCAGATGCTGGACGGTACGGCGCACGCCTTCGAGGATGTCCAGTGGCTCGAAGCCCGTCACGACGATCGGCACCCGGAAGCGCTCCGCCAGTTCCGGGTACTCCCCCATGCCCATCACGCTGCAGACATGGCCGGCCGCGAGGAAGCCCTGCACCCGGCAGCTCGGCGAGGACATGATGGCCTCGATGGCGGGCGGTACGCGGACGTGGGACACCAGCATGCTGAAGTTCGGGATGCCCAGCTTCCGGGCCTGATGGACCGTCATGGCGTTGGGGGGTGCGGTCGTCTCGAAGCCGATGCCGAAGAACACCACCTCGCGGTCCGGGTTCTGCTGGGCGATCCGCAGCGCGTCGAGCGGTGAGTAGACGACCCGCACGTCGCCGCCCTCTCCGCGGACCTGGAACAGGTCCCGCCCGGTGCCCGGCACGCGCAGCATGTCACCGAAGGAGCAGAAGATCACCTCCGGTCGGGAGGCGATCTCCAGCGCCTTGTCGATGACCTCCAGCGGTGTCACGCACACCGGACAGCCGGGTCCGTGGATCAACTCGACCTTGTCCGGCAGGAGTTGGTCGATGCCGTGCCGGATGATGCTGTGGGTCTGCCCTCCGCACACCTCCATCAGCGCCCACGGCCTGGTCACCGTGGCGTGGATGTCGTCGAGGAGCCGTCGAGCCAGCTCCGGGTCCTGGAACTCGTCGATGTACTTCACTGGTTGTGTACCTCCTCCACCGGTTCCGAGCCCGCCGCCTCCGCTGCCGCCGTCTCCCAGGGATCGCCGAACTCCTCCTGCAACAAGCCGAGTTCGGCGAAGAGCTCGAGCGTCTGCTTCGCCGACTCCTCGTCCAGCCGTTGCAGGGCGAACCCGACGTGGACGATGGCGTACTCGCCGACCTGGAGGTCGGGCAGATACTCCAGGCACACCTCCTTGACCACGCCGCCGAAGTCGACGGTGGCCATCCGGGTACCGTCCCGTTCCTCGATGTCCAGCACTCTGCCGGGTACCGCCAGGCACATGAGCCTCTCCTTGCTGTGGGTCGCGCGTTTGCTCAGTCGGTGGGAGTGGGAGTGGCGCGGGCGGCCACCATCAGTTGGCCCAACGCCAGGCCACCGTCGTTGGGCGGCACCAGGTGGTGGCGCAGGACCGTGAAGCCGTCCTCGCGCAGAGTGGCTGCACAGGCCGAGGAGAGCAGCGTGTTGGCGAACACGCCTCCCGTCAGGGCGACCGTGTCCAGCCCGTGCCGCTCTCGCGCCCGCGCGCACATCCGGTGCACCAGGCCGGTCACGCCCCGGTGGAAGCGCGCGGCGACCAGGGCCGGCTCGACGCCCTCGCGCAGGTCCCCGACCATCGCCGCGAGTACGGGTGCCGGATCGGCCCGTACGGCCCCGTCCCGGTCCTCCTCCGACGTGAGCAGGGCGAAGGCGTACGCGGCGGTGTCGTCGGCCGGTGCGTGCAGAGCCGCCCCCTCCAGTTCGACGGCGGCCTGTGCCTCGTAACCGGCTCGGTGGCACACCCCGGCGAGCGAGGACACGGCGTCGAAGAGCCGACCCATGCTGGATGTGGGGACACAGTTCAGGCCCCGCTCCAACTGCCGTTCCAGGATGTGGAGTTCCTCGGGCGGGCAGGCGGTCGTACAGGCGAGGTCGTCGGACCAGTCGATACCGGCCGCCCTCAGATGGGCCAGCGCCATGCGGTACGGCCGGCGCACGGCGGCGTCACCACCGGGCAGGGGAACATACGCGAGATGTCCGAACCGGGTGAAGCGGTCGTAGTCCGCGAGCAGGAACTCCCCGCCCCACACGGCGCCGTCGTCGCCGTGGCCGGTGCCGTCGAAGGCGACGCCGATCACCGGCCGGGTGCCGTCCAGTCCGTGCTCGGCCATGGCGGCGGCGATGTGCGCGTGATGGTGCTGCACGCGTACGACGGGCCGGTGCGCCGCATTCCGGTCGGCCCATCCGGCCGAACGGTAGCCAGGATGCCGGTCGGAGACCAGGACCTCGGGCCGCACTCCCGTGATGGACTGCAACTGCGCCGCCGCGCGCTCGAAGACCCGCTGTGTGCCGACGTCGTCCATGTCGCCGATGTGGGCCGACAGCCAGGCCTGCCGGTCCGCCCCGAGGCAGAAGGCGTTCTTGAGGTCTCCGCCGACGGCGAGGGCCGGCCGCACGGGCAGCGGGAGGCAGACCGGCAACGGGGCGTAGCCCCGCGAGCGGCGGATCACCAGTGGCTCCCCGTCGCAGACGCGGACCACGGAGTCGTCGCACGGGACGTGGATCGGCCGGTCGTGCGCGAGCCAGGCGTCGGCCAGGTGCGCGAGCCGCTCCAGCGCCTCGTTGTCGTCGGTGACGATCGGCTCACCGGACACGTTGCCGCTGGTCATGACGAGCAGCCTGGGGCCGTCCGAGTCTCCGGGCAGACCGAGCAGCAGATGATGCACGGGCGTGTAGGGCAGCATCACGCCGAGGTCAGGGCTGCCGGGTGCCACGGCCTCGGCGGGCCGCGGATCCCCGCCGGCGTGCGGACGCCGCCTCACCAGGACCACCGGCCTGGCACGGCCTTCGAGCAGGCTCCGCTCCGCCGGGCTCAGCCGGACGAGGTGACGGACGTCGTCCGCGGTCCGGGCCATGACGGCGAAGGGCTTGTCCCCGCGCGCCTTCCGCCGACGCAGGAGGGCGACCGCCTCCTGGTTCGAGGCATCGCAGGCCAGGTGGTAGCCGCCCAGGCCCTTCACGGCGAGGATCGCGCCCCGCGTCAGCAGCGCACGGGCCTCGGTGACCGGGTCCGCCCCCTCGACGTTCCTGAGCCGCGTCCCCTGGGCGAGGACCAGCCGCAGACGGGGCCCGCAGGCCGGGCAGGCGACCGGCTGCGCGTGGAAGCGGCGGTCGGCCGGATCCGCGTACTCCCGGGCGCAGTCGGGACACATCGCGAAGCCGGCCATGGTGGTGTTCGCCCGGTCGTACGGCACGCCGGTGACGATCGTGAAGCGCGGGCCGCAGTGAGTGCAGTTGACGAACGGGTGCCGGTAGCGCCGGTCCGCCGGGGCTGCCAACTCGGCGAGGCAGTCGGCACAGGTGGCGGAGTCGGGCGAGACCAGGGTGCGGGCCGGTCCGCCGGTGCGCGAGGTGAGGATGGTGAACGCGGTTGTGCCGCCGACGGGAGGCATCTCCCGGTGGTGGACTGCATCCACGCGGGCCAGCGGCGGTGCCTGGGCGGCGATCAGGTCGCAGAACCGGTCCACGGCCGAGGCGCTGCCCTCGACCTCCGCGACGACGCCCTCCGGGGTGTTGGTCACGTGGCCGGCCAGGGCGAGTTCGGTGGCAAGGCCGTAGAGGTAGGGCCTGAAGCCCACGCCTTGTACCACTCCCCGGACGGTGACCCGGCGGCGTCGTGGGGTGTCCTTCGCGACGGCGGTCGGAGCCTGCGGACCGCTCACGAGTGGGTGTGGGCCATGGTGCCGGTGGCCTCCGGGTGCGGGTGCGCGTGACCGTGGTGATGAGGCTGCCGGGCCATGACCGGTGAGTGGACAGGTGCGCCGTCCACCGCGGCCAGCGCCCGGTCGAGCAGCGCGCCTACTCCCTGTCCCCGGCGTGCCGACGTCAGGATCACCTCGACGCCGGGGTTGACCTGCTCCACATGCGCGCGGAACGCCGCCTCGTCGAACTCGACGGCCTCCGCGATGTCGGTCTTGGTGACCACCACGAGGTGGGCGAGGCCGAAGGCGGTGGGGTACTTGAGCGGCTTGTCCTCCCCCTCCGTCACGGAGGCGAGGGTGACCCTCAGTGTCTCCCCCAGGTCGTAGGAGGCGGGGCAGACCAGGTTGCCGACGTTCTCCACGAACAGGAGCCGGGTGTCGTCGGGCAGCCACCCGTCCAGGTGCCCGGCGAGCATCCCCGCCTCCAGATGGCACAGTCCGTCGGTGAGTACCTGTTTGACGGGGACCCCCGAACGCGCCAGCCGGGCCGCGTCGTTCTCGGTGGCCAGATCGGCGCTCAGCGCCGCGACGGGAACGGCCCGCTCCCGTGCCCGCAGCAGTTCGCGCTCCAGCAGCGCGGTCTTGCCGCTGCCCGGACTGGACAGCAGGTTGACGACAGCGATGCCCCGAGCCGCGAGGTCCGCGCGCAGTTCGTGGGCGCTCGCGTCGTTCTTCGCGAGTACGGCCTGCCGCAGGTCGACGACACGACACATGGTTCAGCGCTCCTCGGAGATCGGTTCGCGGGTGGGCGTGTGCTCGGGGCCAGGGCCGTCCTCCCAGTGCACGTCGACGATCTGCAGTTCCCGGCCCGCGAGCAGGTCGGTCTGCGTACCGCCACACGCGGGGCAGGTCAGCCGGGGCGGCATGCCGACGGCCCATTCGTGTGAGCACGGGGTGCAGCGGGCCCGCCCCGGCACCGCTTCCGTGATCAGTTCGGCGCCTTCCAGCAGGGTTCCGGCGCAGGCCAGTTCGAAGGAGAAGGCAAGCGCATCGGGTACGACGCCGGCCAGTTCGCCCACCTGGAGCCGTACCGATCGCACCGCCGTGACGTCCTTGGCCCGTGCGGCGGCCTCTTCCACCTGGTCGACGACGGCCAGCGCGACGGACATCTCGTGCATGGTTTCCGTCCTTCCGTCCGCGGCTGCCTCCGGTCGGCCTTCATTAGAGGCGCGCGCGGCCGGGTCGCACGGCCCGGCACGCCGTGGCCGGCCGTCGGGTACGCCGTTCGACGCAACCGCACGGCGCACCGGTGGCGGCCACGATTCACATCCGTCTGATGCGCAGGTAGCGCCTCAGGTCGGGAAGTACCTCGACGACGACAGCGACCATGGCGGCGACGGCCGCTCCACCGATGACGATCTTCTTCATCCCGTCTCTCCTCATGTCGGAGCCTCAGCTGTTGAGGCCTGCGCCACGGACGGCTCGCCGTCCCGCAGCAGCTCTTCGATCAGCCGGACGGCCTCGGGTACGGCGTCGGACACCGGCGGGCTGAGACCGATGCCCTCGTCCACCGAGGCCGGTTCGCATCCCACGACCAGGACGCGGCGTGGGGGCTCGCCGCCGGTTCCGGCGCACAGGGTGCCCAGCAGTGCCAGGACGGTGTCGGGGGTCATCCGGTGGCCGTCCAGGGCGGGGGCGGCGGGTGAAGGGCTCCCACCGCCGACGTCGTGCTCGATCACGTACAGCGTGCCGGGGGCTTCGCCGCGGGCCGTGGCGTCCACGAGGACGAGGGTGTCGTAGCCGTCCAGCAGCTGATAGGCGAGGTGCACGCCGCGCACTCCGATGTCCACGACCTCGACGTGTCCGGGGAGGTCGCGCTCGGTGAGCCGGCGGGCGGTCTCCACCCCGAAGCCGTCGTCTCCGAGGAAGACGTTGCCGATGCCCGCCACGAGCGTCCTTGGACCTGGCGTTGGGGGAAGATTCATACGTCGTCCTCCAGCGGTGTGACCTCGTCCGGCTGGAAGTACAGGAACCGTCCCTGCTCGCGGCGGACGTCGGCGCCCGGGTCGCCCTCCACGGTGACCGCCAGGTGCACCCCGCCGTCCACGTCGTGCAGCACCGCCTCGACCGTCGCGGTGCGGCCCCGCAGGAAGATGTCCTGCGCGTCGGTCCGGCGCAGGCCCGGGTGCAGTTCGACGCGGCTGCCCTGGCCCACCGACCGGCCGTCCACGACCACCCGGTCCCGCGCCGGGTCGAAGCCCGAATCGCTCGCGGGGTCCCACCAGGGGGTGTCCGGCCGCATCACCCCGTATTCGTCGGGGAAGCCGCCGTCCGGGGCGGCGGGGCCGGGACCGGTCACGTCGCGCAGGCTGCGCACCGCCCCGTGCAGACGCTCCAGAACCTCGGGCGGCATCGAGTCCGCCAGCTCGATCACGGCGGCCGCCCGCTCGTCCGTACCCCGGGCCTCGCGTTTCTCCTCGTCGGTCAGGGCCGCGGTGCGCAGCGCGAGGATCTCGTCGATCTCGGTGGCGTCGTAGAGCGCGCCGGGACTCTCCGGCGCGATGGCAGGATGGTCCTGCAGGATGATCGGCGAGGACAGCACGAGGTCGGCACGGCCGGGTTCGCCGGCGAGTACGGGCCAGGTGTGCAGGTTGCGGCAGGCGGCGACCGCGCCCTTCGCCCACTCAGGGGGATCGGTCATCGACAGGAACGATCCGGCGCTGAGGGCCATGAGGAGGTGGGTCGCCACCAGGGAGTGCGGCAGCGCCGCCTCACGGTCCGCGCCGCGGCCCTCGGGCGGGGTCCAGTCGCTGGTGTTCTCGACGACGGCGGTCAGCCGCATGGTCCGGTAGGGGCCGTCGAGTTCGCGGGCACAGAGCCGTACCGTCCCGCTGATCTCCTCGCGGCGCCGGACCAGTCGGCCGACGGCGCGACCGTCCTCGTCCACGACCGGCTCGGTGTCCTCGCGGGCGGGGAGCCGGAAGGGATGCGTGACGCCGTCGCCGAGGAGCTCGTCCACCGACGCGACCACCTCGACGCGCTCCTCACTTCCCTCGTCCCATGGCACCAACACCCGGTCTTCAAGGCGGAGTTCGGGCACCGTGTCGAAGCCGCCGTCCGGACGGGCCCGCTGCACCGTGCGCCGTCGGGCGTGCAGGAAGCGCACCTCGACCGAGAGGGTCGTCCCCGCCTTCGGTTCCATCAGGCATTCGGTGTGCTGGAAGTCGTGCTCCTCGCACTCGGCACCCCAGCCGGGCGGCACGAGCACACCGAACTGCCAGCGCAGCCGGTTCTTGGCCGCCGAGGCGCGGTACGGGTAGAGCACGTAGCCCTCGAAGAGGACGGCGTCGGCCACCTGCCGGGCGAGAGCGAGGCGCTCCTCGGTCTCGGGGGCGAACGCGGTCACGGTCACGGATCGGTCCTTCCGGTGGTGGCGGTGAGGGCGCGCAGCGGGTCGTGCGCGGGCGGGTCGGCACCCTCCAGCAGCGCCGCGACGGTCGCCTCCCAGGAGGGCAGGGCGTGCCGGGAGCGGTAGGCCAGGAGGGCGTCCATGGTGTCGCGGGGAAGCCGGATCCAGCCGCAGCCGGGGAAGTGCTGCTCGACCATCTCCCGCCAGGCGCTGACGGGCATCCGGAAGGCTGCCTCGCGGTCCCATGGGACGGGCTCCACCTGGAAGCCGCCGGTTCCGGTGAACGCCGTACCGGAGAAGAGCATCAGCAGGGGGACCTCGCCGTCGGTGAGGGCGTTGAGGTAGCGGGTGGCGGCGATGTCCATGTCGTAGGTGCAGGGCACGACGAGGTCGGTATCGATCTCTCCGGTGAAGCTCGGGACCATGACCGAGACCTGGGCGAACTGCACCGGCTGGAGCGTGCTGCCCCAGCGTGAGCGCTCGCCGAAGAGGTCCGCGAGGCCGTCGGCCTCGGCGGGTTCGTAGCCGCGGCGGGCGGGTTCGATGCGGATCTGGCAGCGCAACGCGAGGGCGTGCACGCGCGCGTTGTCGGCGGCGGTGACACGCAGCCGGAAGACGAGGGTGGGTCCGGCGGCGTACTGGTCGGCGCGGACGCCGGTGCAGGCGAAGGAGAACGCGGTCACGGGTGACCCACCTCGCCCAGGGGCCGGACGCGTCGCGCGACGTCCGCGAAGAACGCGTCCAGCGCGGCGCGGGCCTCGGCCCCACCGTCGAAGCCCTGCCACAACAGGCGCATACGGCCGACGAGTTCGTAGCAGATGTCGATCGGCACGAGGTGGCACTCGAAACGGCCGTCGGTGCGGCGCAGCAGGAGCGCCTCCACGTCGGGTTCGAGCAGTTCGGCGAGGCGGCTGCCACCGAGGACGTCCGTCCACGTGGCCGGTTCGAGTTCGCTCTCGGTGGCTCCGGCCGGGCTCGGGTAGAGGGCGACCAGCCGGTCGAGCGCCGCGTTGCGGAAGAGGAAGGCGACGCCGACCGGGATCTGGAGCGCCTCCCACGCGCTCTCGTCGAGGCGGTGTCCGGGGTCGGTGAGGTAGCGGGCCGGGACCGTACGGAAGCGGCCCGCGGCGGCGCCCGGCTGCTCCATCAGCAGCGCGCACGGGGGACAGGCGCAGACAAGGGCGCGTTTCTCGGTGTCGACGAGATGACGGTGGCCCGCCTCCACCGCCACGGCGCACAGCTCACACCGTTCGGGCTGCGGAAGCCTCTCGGTGAGGAACCTCCGCAGTCCGGGCGCGCGCGTCGCCGGGGACGCCGTCATCGGGCCGCCGTCGGTGCCGTACTGATCTGGAGGAGCGTCGGCCCCGCGGGTGCGGTCTGTACGTCGACCGCCCTGACCTCCGGTGCGAAGCAGGCGAGCGCCGCCTCCGCGGACTCCCGGGCACCCGCGCCGGAGCCGCAACCGCAGCCGCCGGCATCCCGGTCCCGGGCCCGCACCGTCAGGGTGCCGCTCTCCTCGTCGAAGCCCACCACCTCCAGGGTGTGTTCCGGGACACCGTCGAGGGCGCGGGCGATGCGGGTGTCGCGGTCCTCGGGGTGCAGGTCGTGCAGGACGAGCAGGCTCGCGACCAGGTCGTCGCCCAGGAGGCGTGCCGCTGCGTCGCCGGGAGCATCGGCCAGCAGGTGGAGGATGCGGGCGAGGCCGGCACCGTAGAAGTCCATGAGGGAGCGGACGAGTTCCTCCGCCGCCGCGGCGGCGGCCGTGTCGCCGCTCTCGACCAGCCCGTCGAGGATTTCCTCGACGCGGCGCCCGGTCTGCTCCGCGGAGCTGACCGCGCTCATCCGCCCAGTCCGCTCAGGCCGGTGGGCACGTGCATCGACTTCACCGTCTTGCCGCCCCCGACGTACATGTGGACGCCACAGGGCAGACAGGGGTCGAAGCTGCGGACGGCGCGCATGATGTCGATGCCCTTGAAGTTCTCCGGGGTGTTCTCCTCGAAGATGGGTGTGTTCTGCACGGCGTCCTCGTACGGGCCGGGCGTGCCGTAGGTGTCCCGGACGCTGGCGTTCCAGGGGGTCGGGGGGTATGGGTGGTAGTTGGCGATCTTGCCGTCCCGGATCACCATGTGGTGGGAGAGGACACCGCGGACCGCCTCGGTGAAGCCGACGCCGATGCTCTCGTCCGGAACCTCGAACTTCTCCCAGGTCTGGGTGCGTCCGGCGCGGACCTCCGCCAGTCCCTTCTCCGCGAAGTGCAGGGCGACGGCGGCGGAGTAGGCCTGGAAGTACGTGCGGGCGCGGTTGCGCTCCAGCGCGTTGGACCACTTCGGGATCTTCCACTCGAAGGTGGTCTCCGGCTTGGTCATGGTGCGGGGCAGGTTGATGACCACGCTCTGGCCGGTGGCCTTGACGTACCCGATGTCGACGAGACCGGACAGGGCGGTCGACCACAGGCGGGCGATGGGGCCGCCACCGGTGTCCAGGGCGAGGTGGTCCTTGCCGTCGAACCAGCGCGGGGACATGACCCAGCTGTACTTGTCGTCGAAGTTCCGCTTCTGCGGGGTGGGGATGGTGTGCTGGTTCCACGGGTGGCGCGGGTCCACCGGGTTGCCGAGCGGGTCATGGGTGACGAACTGCTCCTGGCCCTGCCAGTCCTCGTAGTAGGAGCTGCCCAGCAGGATGCGGATGCCGAGGTTGATCTCGGTGAGGTCGTTGGTGACGAGCTTGCCGTCCACGATGATGCCGGGCGTGACGAACATGCGCCGGCCCCAGTCCGTCATGTTGGCGTAGGTGAAGTCGCAGTACTCGGGGTCGTTGAGCGCGCCCCAGCAGCCGAGCAGGACACGTCGGCGGCCCACTTCCTCGTACCCGGGCAGCGCCTCGTAGAAGAAGTCGAACAGGTCGTCGTGGAGGGGCACGACGCGCTTCATGAACTCCACGTAGCGCATCAGCCGGCTGAGGTAGTCCGTGAAGAGCTGCACGGAGGCGATGGTTCCGACGCCGCCCGGGTAAAGCGTGGAGGGGTGCACATGGCGGCCCTCCATCAGGCAGAACATCTCGCGCGTGTAGCGGCTGACCTGGAGGGCCTCGCGGTAGAACTCGCCCTCCAGGGGGTTGAGCGAGCGCATGATGTCGGCGATCGTGCGGTAGCCGTGCTCCGCGGCGTGCGGGGCCTCGGTGCGCTCGGCGAGTTCGAGGACGCCGGGGTTGGTCTCCTTGACCATCTTCTCGCAGTAGTCGACCCCGACCAGGTTCTCCTGGAAGATGTTGTGGTCGAACATGTACTCCGCGGACTCGCCGAGGTTGATGATCCACTCACCGAGGTGCGGGGGCTTCACGCCGTACGCCATGTTCTGCGCGTACACCGAGCAGGTGGCGTGGTTGTCGCCGCAGATGCCGCAGATGCGGCTGGTGATGAAGTGGGCGTCGCGGGGGTCCTTGCCGCGCATGAAGACGCTGTAGCCGCGGAAGACCGACGAGGTGCTGTAGCACTCGGCGACTCGCTTCTGCTTGAAGTCGATCTTCGTGTGGATGCCCAGGCTGCCCACGATCCGGGTGATCGGGTCCCAGGCCATCTCCACCAGGCCGCTGCCGTCGCCGGCCGCCTTCGTCGTCGGTGCCATCTGTGTGCCGTGCCCTTCGTTGCGCGGGATGTTCAGGTGGGGGGTGCATGCACGAGAACGGTGAGCGGGTCATCTGCGGCGGACGCTCACCACGGGGGTCGGTATCCGGTGGTGATCTTGTCTCCGGTGCGGCGCCACTTGGGCTCCTTGTCCACCGTCTTTGCGGTGATCGACCGCAGCTTGCGGACCACAGCGCCGTACGCTCCGCTGGCGCCGCTCGACACCTTGGCGCCGGGGGGCTCGTCCATGAACGGCATGAACTTGTCGGGGAAACCGGGCATGGTGCAGGCGATGCAGATGCCGCCGACGTTGGGGCAGCCACCGATGCCGTTCATCCAGCCGCGCTTGGGCACGTTGCACTTGACGACCGGGCCCCAGCAGCCGAGCTTGACCAGGCACGTCGGTGAGTCGTACGACAGGGCGAACTGGCCCTGCTCGTAGTAGCCCGCGCGGTCGCAGCCCTCGTGCACGGTGGCCCCGAACAGCCACGTCGGGCGCAGCTTGTCGTCCAGCGGGATCATCGGGGCCGCGCCGGTCGCCTGGTAGAGCAGGTAGGTGAGCGTCTCGGAGAAGTTGTCCGGCTGGATCGGACAGCCGGGGACGCACACGATGGGGATGCCCGCGTGGGACTTCCAGTCCCAGCCCAGGTAGTCCGGCACGCCCATCGCGCCGGTCGGGTTGCCCGCCATGGCGTGGATGCCGCCGTAGGTGGCGCAGGTGCCGATGGCGACGACCGCCAGCGCCTTCGGGGCGAGCCGGTCGATCCACTCGCTGGTGGTGATCGGCTGGCCGGTCTCCGGGTTGTCGCCGAAGCCGCACCAGTAGCCCTCGGGCTTGATCGACTCGTTGGGGATGGAGCCCTCGACGACCAGGACGAACGGGTCGATCTCGCCCCGCTCCCCCTTGAAGAACCACTCGATGAACGTGTCCGAGCCGCCGACCGGACCGCACTCGAAGTCGATGAGCGGCCAGTGGACGGCGATCTTCGGAAGGCCCGGCAGCACACCGAGCACGATCTCCTCGATGCTGGGCTGCATGGCCGCCGTCAACGCGACCGAGTCACCGTCGCAGCTCAGGCCCGCGTTGATCCAGAGAATGTGGATCGTGGGTGTCTCGTCGGCGGGCGCACCGCTTGCGTCCGCAGCGCCGACCGTGTCCGGCGTCGCCTCAGTCATGGGACCGCCTCCTGGGGAGGTAAGGGATGAAAGCCCAGATTTCGACCATCGCTCTTCTTCGTATCAGCCGATCGGCCGTGACGAGACGCCATGCAGGGCCATTCCGGTGACATCCGGGGCGGAGGGGGTCGGACCGGTTGGCGCGATCTGGGCGGGACCGAGGTGCGGCGGGGTGCACGTCGGCCGCTCCTTGTGGACGAAGGATCGACGCAGCGAGTGGTACGGGGCGTCCGGGTCGTCGAAGGTCCGGCGCATCCGGGCCAGCTCCTGCTCACGGAAGCCGGCCAGCGGGGTCACGCTCTCCAGCCGGTCCAGCTCCGTCTTCTTCGCGGTGATCCGCGACGCCGTCGCCGGCAGTGACGCCAGCCGGGCCGCCAGGCTGCCGATCTCCGCCGCGAACCCGTCCGGACCGCAGTCGACCAGCCGGTCGACGAGGCCGAGGCGCAGTGCGGCCGCCGAGCTCACCGGGAGAGCCTCACGCATGAGCCGTTCCGCCGTCGCGGGACCCACCCTGCGCGGCAGGGTGTGCGTCCAGTACTCCGAGCCGTACAGGCCCATCAGGCGGTAGTGAGGGTTCAGTACGGCGCCCGAGCGGCACCACACCTCGTCGGCCGCCAGGGCGAGCATCACCCCGCCCGCGGCGGCGTTGCCCGCGACCGCCGCGACCACCAGTCGGTCCGTCGTCGTCAGGACCGCCTCGACCAGATCGTCGATGGCGTTGATGTTCGCCCAGGACTCGGCAGCGGGGTCGTCCGCGGCCTCGATGACGCCCAGGTGGATCCCGTTGGAGAAGAAGTCGCGTTCGCCGCCCAGCACCAGTACGGACGTGGGCCGCTCGCACGCCTCCTGGTAGGCGTCCAGCAGACGCCGGCACTGCTCGGTGCTCATGGCGCCGCCGGGGAAGGAGAACGAGAGGAACCCGACGTTCCCGTCCTCCCGGTAGCGGATGTCCGTCCAGGTACGGTGCCGCTCCTCGGGCAGCGGGGGCAGGGCGTGATCGGGCAGGGGCGGCAGCCGGTCGCCCAGTGCCCGCACGGCAGGCAGTTTGTACGTGGGCGGCTGCCCGGGCGCACGCCGGGGCCGCAGCTCGGGGATCCACACGGCGCCGTCCCTGGTGGCCCGGCACACCGCCCCCGCCCTGGTGGCCAGCAGCTCGCCCGGGCGTCCGCGCAACACGCTCTCGGGATGACCGCCGTGCAGGTACCACTCACGGCCGAGCAGGACGTCCAGCACACCGGGCTGCGAGTCCGCCGCCCTCAGCTTGCGCAGCACATCCTGCGTGGAGTCCTCGGCCCAGTCGATGCGCCGGACGCTCTGGTCGAGGTAGGGGCGGGGGCGCAGACGGGCGTCGGCCGTGCGTGCCGCGTCCTGCTTGCGTGGGACGTGGATTCCCTCGGCGAAGCGCTCGACCGCGAGCATGACGGCCTCGAGGGCGGCGTCGGCGATCTCGCCCCGGTACAGCTCGCTCTTGGGAACGGGAGGGACCCTGCACGGCACGCAGGCCCACACGTCACCGGCGTCCATCTCCGCGTCGGCCTGCAGGACGGTGACGCCCCACTGGTCGACGCCCTCGTGAATCGCCCAGTCCAGGGAGGAGGGTCCGCGGTCGCCCACGGGCCCCGGGTGGACGATGAGGCAGGTGTGCGCTGTCCACACCTCCTCGGGAATCGCCGTCTTCAGCATCGGCGCCACGACGAGCTGCGGTGCGTGCCGCCGCACAGCCTCGGGCAACGGGCTACCGGGCAGAGCGAGTTCCACCGCCACGGTGTGGCCACGGTCGCGCAGCTCCGCGTGGACACGCTGGGTGAGGCTGTTGAACGCACTGGCTAGGAGCAGGATGTGCACGGCTGCCTCCGGGACGAACGAACGGCAGGCAGGGATGGCCGCCGAACGCGATCCTCGGGCAAGGCGACCTGCCGTCCCCGACGACAGGCGGTGAGATCATCCGAAAGCGGGCGCCGATCCGCCGTCCGGCCTCACGGGCCATGGCCGACGGCGCCACTGATGATCACATGCGTCGCAGGCCGCTGGTGATGCGCTCCCACCGGGAGCGGGTGGCGCCGAAGTGGGTCTCGTGTGCCCAGATGTGGCTGCACGACCGGCACTGCAGGTGGAGCAGGCTGCCGACGTGGGACAGCAGGTAGCGCCAGTGCTCGGAGCAGGTGCGCCCCTGCTCGCAGGTGGCGCACCCGCGACGGTCGTCGCAGTTCGGGCAGGCCACCCAGGCGCGACGCCCGATGTCCGCCTGGGGGTCAAGCGGCAACATCGCCGCCGCCTCTCCGCGGCAGTACACCGGCCGAGACCAGCTCGTCGTACACGCGCTGTTGCTCCGCGCTGAGGCCGGAATACAGCAGCTCATACGCGGCTTCCTCGCCGCGCAGCGCGGCGACGGGGTCCCAGTCGGGACCGAGAGCGTCCAGGACATGAGCGCGCCGGAGCAGTTCATGTGAGCTCAGGTCGACGTCCAGGTCCACCGTCGCGGCGGGTTCGTGCGGTTCGCCTGGAAGGGCGCGGCCATGGGAGGACATGGGACCGAACGTAGGCAAGCGCTTCTCGTCGCGGCAAGAGCAGGTGGGAGAAGTCACAGCGTGGCTTCTTCTCGGAGGCCGGTGGTCGGCGGTGGTTGTCATGACGCCAGGGCCTCCCCGCATCGCGGCCGAGAGGCCCTGGCTTCCTGCACGTACCTTGGGACGGTTTCTCAGGTCTCCAGGCGCCAGTGCTGGTTCGCGCCGCCCGAGCAACTCCACAGCTGGATTTTCGTCCCGTTGCCGGTCCCCTGGCCGCTGGCGTCCAGGCAGAGCCCCGACTGCGCCGCTGTGATCGTGCCGTCGGGGTTGATGTTCCATTGCTGGTCTGCCTGTCCGCTGCAGTCCCAGATCGCCGCGGGGGTGCCGTTGCCCGCCCCCTGGCCGACGCCCAGGCACTTGTTGCCGTAGACAACCAGCTGCTTTCCGGCGGAGTAGGTCCACCGCTGGTTGGAGCCGCCGTTGCAGTCCCACAGCTGGGCCTGTGTGCCGTTGGCCGTGGTGGAGTTGTTGATGTCGACGCAGCGCCCGGACTGCTGGCCGACGATCTTCTGGTTGCCGGACTGCGGTGGCGGCTGCTGGTTCGAGCCGAACTGGGTGAAGAACTGCCACACCGCCGCCGACGTCCAGGTGCGCCAGCCGTCACCGGTGGAACCGTCGATGGGACCGGGGTCGTGGCCCGCTCCGTCGAACGCGGCCCAGGTGACGGGGTATCCGGACCTGCATCCGGAGTAGGTGGTGATGATGTGCGTCAGGCTTCCGTTGGCCGGCTCGGGCGGGTTCTGCGGGGTGCAGCCGTTCGCCCGAACGAAGGTGTCGCGCAGGTCTCGTCCCGACTGGATGGGCAGCACGTTGTCCCTGAGGCCGTGCAGTCCCATGTAGGCGATGGGCTGGTTGCCGCCGTTGCACCCACTGAGGTTCGCGCCGGAGTAGACCGCGACCGCCCGGAAGACCGTTGCCCGGGAGCAGGCGAGGGCGTACGACATGGCGCCGCCGTAGCTGAAGCCGGCGGAGAACAGTTGGGCGGTGTCGACACACAGGCCTGATTCGATCTGGTTGACCATGGCGTCGACGAAGGCCACGTCCTGGCCGGCGGGGTTGGCCCAGCCGTTGCGGTTGCCCTGGGGGGCCACGAAGATCGTGCTGTTGTTCGCGTTGTCCGCCAGGCGCCTGAGGCCGTAGTAGGACCAGTTGTATCCGTCCGTTCCGCCCGAGTCGACGTCACCCGCCGTGCCGCCTCGCCAGTGGAAACCGAAGATCAGCCGGTAGGGGCGGTTGCTGTCGTAGCCGGCCGGGACCCGCAGGATGTAACTGCGGTTCTGGCCGCCGCTCTGAATCGTGTGGTTGCCGCTGGTCAGCGTCGGGGCCTTGCCGCATCCGGCGCTCGCCGCGGCGGCGGACTTCGTGGCCGGCGCGGGTGCGCCGAGGGCGCTGCTGAACGAGGTGCCCGCGGTGGTCAGGATGAGAAGCAGTGCGGCCGCGATGGACAATAAGAGCGGTTTGCGTTCCATACTCTCCTTCTTCCGTGTCGGGTTCTTCCGTCGTACGGGGAGCGCCGGTTCACACGGCGGTGATGGTCCACGCGTTGTTGGTGCTGGAGTTCGGCGTCCACAGCACCGTGGTGGAGCCGGCCGTGGTGCTGCCGCTGCCGTCGAGGGCGGTGCCGGTGCCCCGGTTGACGATCTGGTAGCGGTTGTCGCCGAGGTTGTTGAGTGACCACTGCTGGTTGTTGCCGCCGTTCCACGCCTCCTGGCGGGCGGGAGCGCCGTTGGCGGCGTTGCCCCAGCTGTCGGCGGCCATGCCGTTGGTGCGGTTCATGATGCGGTAGTAGCCGTTGCCGAGGTCGATCAGCTGCCACTGCAGGTTGGTGCTTCCGTCGTAGTTCCACTGCTTGAGGTTGGAGCCGGAGGCGACGTTGCCCCCGCTGTCGAGCACCAGTCCGCTGGTCACGTTGGCGATCCTGACCCAGGTCGTGGAGCCGCCCGGCGCGCCCAGGACGGGGATCTCGCCGGAGAAGGTGAGCTTGACCGTGTACGCCAGGGCGCTGAACGGCGGGTTGGACGAGGGCATGGTGAGGTGCAGACCGGACGCGTCCTGGGTCGGGGCGGGCAGGTTGATGTAGGTGCCGGCCGTGTTGTTCAGCAGTTGCGCGCCTGTCAGGCTGCTGAGGTTGATCTGGTTCGAGTTCAGCGTCGTGATGGTCATGCTGCCGCCCTGCCAGCCCAGCGCGGTGGCGTAGAGGACCTTGTTGTCCAGGCTGCGGGTGAACCGGATGTCCTGCGGTTTGCCGGCCACCGGCCCGCTGAACGAGCCTCCGCCCATCTTGGTGGGGCCCTCGCCGTAACTGGACCAGGAGCGGGTGGAGTAGACCGCCTCCCCGAAGCGGCCGAGCCAGTCGCCCATGGCGAGCAGGATGGACTGCTGCCCGGAGGGGATGGTGCCGTCGGCCATCGGGGCGATGTTGAGCAGCATGCTGCCGCCCTTGCTGACCCGGTCGATCAGCGAGTGCAGCAGTGCCTGCGTCGAGTAGTAGCCGATGCCCACCGTGTAGCACCAGCTGGAGGAGGAGATGCTGTCGTCGGTCAGCCAGTAGGGGGTGAGCAGCCCTGCCGGGCCGCCGCGCTCGAAGTCGAAGACCTCACCCTTGTTGTTGAGGCCGTCCTTGTAGGTCGCGACCACGTCCTTGTTCCACGCGACGGCCTGGTTGTAGTAGTGCGCGAGGAACTGGAGCCGGTAGGACTCCTGCACCAGGGGCAGGTTGAAGTCCTGCCAGACCAGGTCCGGTTGGTAGCCGTCGATGACCTCGATCAGCTTGTCGTACCAGAGCTTGTTCTCTGCGGCCGAGCCCTGCTGGCCGTAGAGGATGCGCAGGTTCGGGTCCGACTGGGACGGTACGTTGTCGTAGAAGCCGGTGAAGTGGTAGGCGTGGTGCAGCGAGGCCATGAACTTCAGCCCCTGCCCGCGGATGGCCTGCGCGTGCAGCCCCACCAGGTCGAGCCTGGGGCCGTGCTGGACCGAGTTCCACGGGTTGGCGCGGCTGTTCCACATGGAGAAGCCGTCGTGGTGCTCGGCGACCGGGCCGGCGAACCGGGCACCCGCGGCCTTGAACAGCCGGGCCCACGCGTCCGGGTCGAACTTGCCGCCCTGGGAGACCAGTTTGGGGGCGAACTGAACGAAGTTGCCCGCCTTGTCGCGGGCGCCGTCGATGAAGTTGTGGTACGGCCATGCCGAGGGGTCGCCGTAGGTGGCCTTGTGGTGGTTGTTCTCGGACGAGCCGCCGATGTACATGTTGCGCGGATACCACTCGTTGCCGAACGCGGGAACGCTGAAGACGCCCCAGTGGTAGTAGATGCCGAACTTGGCGTCCTGGAACCAGGCCGGGGCAGGGGGATGTTGGTCCACGGAGGACCAGCTCGGGGTGTAGCTCGCGGGACCGTCGGTCGCGGCGGCCTCGGGGGCGAACCGCAGCAGGCCGTAGGCCGTGGCCGCGCCGGCCGCCGCCAGCAGTCGGCGCCGGCTGAGCGGCAGGGAGGAGGACATGTGGGGGCCTCTCGGGGGAGTTGACGGAGGTGGTGCCTTCGGTCGCTGATCGCGCCGGCCGGGCGCCTCGATCAGTCGCGCGTCCACTTCTGGTTGCTGCTGCCGTTGCAGGTCCACAGCTGCAGCAGGGTGCCGTTGGCCGTTCCGGCGCCGGTGGCGTCCAGGCACAGGCCTGACTGGTCACCGGTGATCGTGCCGTCGGTGTGGAGCGTCCACTTCTGGTTGCCGCCGCCGGTGCAGTCCCAGATGTCCACCTTGGTGCCGGGGCTGGTGCCCTGGCCGGCGGCGTCCAGGCAGTCGCTGCCGTAGACCCTCAGCTCGCCGGCGGAGGTGTTCGTCCACTGCTGGTTGCTGCCGCCGTTGCAGTCCCACAGCTCCACCTGGGTGCCGGCCGTGTGCGACTGGTTCGGCACGTCCACGCACCGCCCGGAGCCGACCCCGACGATCGCGCCGGCCGTACCGCCGTCGTTCCCGCCGCTGCCGGGCGTGATGGACAGGTTGTCGAACTGTGCCGTCTCGCCCTGGCTGGTCGCGTAGCCGATCTGTCCGGCGGCCCAGGTGCGGTCGTCCACGGAACCGACCGTGGCACCGTCGATGACAGCGGTGATCGTGGTGCCGGAGAAGGTGAGCGCCAGGCTGTGCCACCGGTTGGTGCCGAGCGCCGCGGTCGTGCCGCGGGCCAGCGTGGAGACGTTGCCGTTGGTGTTCGAGTTCAGGATCGACCAGGCCCCGGTGTCACTCACCCGCAGGTGGTAGGCGTTCTGACCGCCGGTGCGGTCGTAGTCGTGGCCGCCCGCACGGCCGAGCAACTCGGCGTATCCGGGCTGTTCGAGCAGCACGTCGGACGAGACGGTGTAGTTGCCCCAGCTCACGTCACCCAGCAGGGCGTGCGGATCGGTCAGCGCGTCCCAGGTGATCGGCTTCTGCGGGCTCATCTGGCGCACGCACTTTCCGCTGCGGCCGCCGCCGCAGCCCACCGCCTCGAAGGCGCCCTGCCAGTCCATGAGGTACTTCGCCTCGGTGCCGGTGGCATAGCCGTCGAAGGAGTCGCTGTACGGCAGCTTCAGCGCGCTTCGGGCGGGACCGGCGGCGGTGCCCTTGCCCTGGCCGGTCGTGGTGGTCAGGGTGTACAGGTGGCCTGGCTGGACGGTCAGGCTGAAACCGCCGCCGGACGGGGTGATGTCCGCGGTGTGCACGAAGTGGTCGGCCGGGTTGGCGGACCCGACGTCCGTGGACCATACGTGGACGGCTCCGGCGGACAGACCCCCGGTGACGTTGAAGTTCAGGGTCTGCGCGCTGCCGGCGTCCATGGTCTCGATGACCGTGGAGTAGTCGGAGTTGTTCGTGGACTTGAGCGAGACGTAGCTTCCGTTGGCGCGGTTGCCGCCGATGTAGCCGCTGGAGGCGTCGAGGTAGCGCCAACCCGGGGAGGTGAACTGGCTGGTGTGCGCCATCACCCAGGTGTTCTTGCCGATCGAGTACGAGCCGGACCACGGCTGCGAGGCCAGGGCCATGCCCATGGTGGGGTACGGCAGGTTGGGGGTGAGCGCGGCGACCACCGGCCAGTTGAGGTACGCGGTCATCCGTCCGTCGATGTATCCGCGGTTGATGCCGCGGGCCATGGCCTGCGCTCCCCCGTTGTAGTCGTCCGAGCCGTTCTCGCTCGCCCACAGCGGCTTGCCGGACGACATGGCGGCCGACGGCACCGAGCAGGTGGTCTGGGCGGACCGGTATCCGCAGGGATAGTGCGTGCCGATGACGCTCACCGCGGCGGCGAACGCCTGGTTGGAGTTGACGTCGTTCGCCACGTTCCAGTCCGAGTCGGCCGCGACGATCTTCACGTTGCCATAGCCGTTGCTGTTGAGCGCGGCGCGCAGCTGCTGGTACCAGGAGACGTTGTAGCCTCGCTCGTTCCATCCACCGAGGTAGTCGATGCTCAGGCCGTGCTGTTTGGCGCAGCCCAGCCACGAGACCAGGTAGTTGACCATGTCGGTGGACCAGAAGTTCCCGTTGCCGATCCAGCCCGGGGCGCCCCAGGCCAGCCCGTACAGCTTGATGTTCGGGTTGCGGGCCTTGGCCTGCTCCATCAGCCACCATTCGTAGCCCCGGTCGCAGTTCAGGTCGGAACGGGTGTGCTGGTGGCTGGGCTCGGCTCCCGAGGTGGAGTTGGTGTCCCCGCCGATCTCGGCCTTGAGCATCTGCAGGGAGGCGCCGTAGCCGGGCCGGAAGAGGTAGTCGAGGACCTGGCCGCGTTGGGGCTCGGGATAGTCGATCAGGAGTCTGCTGTTGCCGCCTCCCCCGCTGATCGCGCCGACGCCGTCGAAGGTCCGTCCGCCGGACGCGCCGTTGAGGGTGATGGAGGTTGCGGCCCGGGCCGGGGCGGCGGCTGTGCCCACGACGCCGCCGGCGGCCAGGACGAGGCCCGCCAGCACGGCCGTCGGGACACGCAGGCGCCGTAACAGCCGTCCGAATGCTGACACGGTGGGTTCCTTTCGCAGGTGGGGGGTGTCCACGGCCGGTGCGGTCGGCGGACGGTTCAGCGGACGAAGAAGTCCTGGTTGGTGCCCGGCGCGTTCTTGCACTGCCACTGGTCGAGTTGCTGGCCCGCGTTGCTGCCGCCGCCGTAGACGTCCAGGCACAGGCCGCTGTTGCGGTTCTGGAAGGCGTAGGAGCCGTCGGACTGGCGCACGGGCAGCCAGAGCCCGTTGGCCGTTGTGCCGGGAGGCTGTTGCACGATGTTCGGGGTGCCCGCTGTCGTGGATCCGCCGGCGACTGCCACGTCCTGGCCGGAGCTCTGGGCGCGCAGTTCGCCGTAGCCGCCCGAGGCGGGCACGAACTGGAACTGCTGGTTGCTCTGCCCGTTGCAGGTCCACTGGTCGATCGCGGCGCCCGCGCTGCCCGAGTTGCCGTACACGTCCAGGCACAAGGTGTTGTTGGCGACGACGAGTTGGTGGTTGCCGACCGGGAAGGCCTCGCCGCCGGAGGAGGCCGGGGTGAGATAGACGGCGAACGCGTCGTGTGCGCCCTGGAACGTCAACGGCACGGTGATCGAGCCGCCCGAGGCACTCAGGTTCTGGTCGTACACGGTCTGTGGCGCGGCGAGCGGTGCCTGGTCCGGGATGCGGTGCACGGTGACGTGCACGCTGCCTGCGTTGGTGAGCCAGGGCACGGACGACAGTCCGTTGAAGGTCACGGAGGCGGTGCCGGAGGTGCCGTTCGCGTCGCCGATGATCGCCACCGCGCGCTTGTTGGTGGGGTCCTCGGAGGCCGAGATCGCGGTCGAGCCGACCTGGCCGGAGGTGTCGACGAGGGTGCCGGTCATGTCGGCGTAGTCGCGAAGCGCCCACCAGTTGCCGGTCGGCTGCCAGCTGCCTCCGCTCTGGGTGAGGACTCCCGTGAGGTTGGGGGTGACGCAGCAGACCCAGTTGCCGCGCATCGCGTTGGTGTACCCGGACTGCGCGAACCGCGCCAGGTACCAGGCCGTCACCCCGGCGGTCTGCCGGTCGGCGGGCTGGTACTCGTTCGCGGACAGGGGCAGCGGGCCGATGCCCGCCGTCGTCAGGGCGCTGTTGAGGGACTGGGAGACGGTGACCGGGTCGTCGACATCGCCCTCGTCATGGTTGGTGATCATGTCCGGCACCGTCCCGGCCGCCTTCACGTGCGCGAGCCAGGTCCGCCACTCACCCGGGTTGCTCTGCGGGGTGAAGGCAAGCGAGGGTCCCACGATCTGCGCCGAGGGGGCGAGGCGCCGGATCTCCCGGTAGGCGGTGTCCCACATCTGGAAGTACTGGGCGCTGTTCACACCCCGGGTCCAGAAGGCAGAGATGTCCGGCTCGTTCCAGATGTCGTAGGAGAACTTCAGCCCCGATGCCTGCAGTGCCCCCACAGTGGAGTCGATGAAGGCGATCCAGTTGGAGCAGTCGCCGTTGTCGCACGGGTACCTCGTGTTGGACGGCTGGCCGCCGTTGGCGCCGTAGATGTCGCTGACCAGTACCTGGTACTGCGCGTGGTACGGCGGCTGGGTGAGCCGTTTCGCCTGCGCGACGATCGAGTCGAGGTCGGCCCGAGTGGCCGATCCGTACTGGTAGTTGTCCCTGATCCAGCCGCCGGAGAACCAGCCGCCGCCACGGAACGCGTTGATCCCCAGCGGCTTGATGTACTGGTCCGCCGGCTGGCTGCCGTCCTGGGTGAAACCGTAGAGGAACCCCTCGCCCACGCCGGTCGACGGGCCCCGTGTCGACGCCAGGTTCACGCTCAGCGCCTCGCCCGAGACGGCCCGGCTCTCGGCCGTCGCCGACAACTGCAGCACGAACGCCAAGACGATGCCGACGGCCAGTACCAGACGGCCGGGTCTCGCTCTCGTCCTCATTCGGTCCTCCTGCGTTCCCGGGGTCAACTCAGTGACCACTGCTGGTTGGATCCGCCGTTGCAGGTCCACAGTTCTACGGGGGTGCCGTTGGCGGTGGCGGCGCCGGTCACGTCCAGACACAGGCCGGACTGGGCGCTGGTGACGGTGCCGTTGGCGTTGACGTTCCACTGCTGGTTGGCCTGGCCGTTGCAGGTCCAGGTGATGACCTTGGTACCGGGGTTGGCGCCCTGGTTGGAGGCGTCCAGGCACAGTTGGTTGCTGCCGGAGTACACGGTGAGCTGGCGGGAGTCGGTCCGGGACCAGGTCTGGTGCGCCGCTCCGGTGCAGTCCCGGATCTGCGTCTGCGTACCCGGGGTCGTGGACGCGCCCGGCACCTCCAGGCACTTGCCCGCGCCCACCGCGTGCAGCGCGGTCGACGTACCGCCACCGCCCCCCGCGCCGTAGCCGGCCGCGGTGATGGCGGCCTGGACGGCGTTCTCGGTGGCGTCGGAGGGATAGCCCGCCGTGATCGCGCCCTCGAAGAACTCGCCCACGCCGTTGGGGCTGTTGTCGCCCCCGGTGCCGAGCAGGACCGAGCTGTCGACCTTCATCGGTGAGTAGCCGTTCGGCAGGGGCCCGGAGTAGGTGGTGGTCAGGCCGCCGCTCGTGCCGTTGCCGTATTTGAGAGTGAAGTTGCTGGTGCCGTTGTTCTTCAGCCACGCGCTGACGAACGGGTAGTGCACGCCAGGGTTGTTCGGGTCCTTGTTGGAGCCGGTGTTGGTGTGGAACATGCCGTTCTCCAGGTCGGCCTCGACCCACGGGCCGCTGCCGGTGCAGCCGCCGAACCAGCAGGCGGTGCCCCAGTAGATGGCGTTCATGGTGGCGTTGCCGGTGTCGGTGTGGGAGTTCTCACCGCTGCCGTAGTCGAAGCAGCACCACTGGCTCGTGTAGTTCGACGAGGTCACCATGTAGATGCCTTCGGGCTGGGCCCCGGTGGGCACCCCGCTCGCGTGGTCGAGCCGGTAGCCGACGCCGGGGGTGACCTTGACGCCGAAGACCTGGTGGCCGGCCGCGGTCACCGGCAGGGCCATGGCGTCCGCGCCGACGTCGGACCCGTTGGGGCCCGGCCCCTTCCAGTAGCCGCCCCAGGAGATCGGCATGTCGTTGTGCTGGGCGGTCTGGTCGTAGATCTTCGTGATCGTGCACGATGTGCCCGAGCAGAACGACACCTGGGAGGCGCTGTCCGCGTACCCGCCGGCACTGAGCACTCCGATGTCGCGGTAGCTGTGGTCGGAGGCCCGCTGAATCCGGTACAGCGGGCCGTTGTACGACGCGAAGAGCGCCCTGGTCGTGGCGTGTGCCGTCACGCACGGCGTACCGCCCGCGGCGTAGAGGTCGCACGGGAGGGACGCGTCCGCCACGCGGTGGGTCACGTGACGGACGACGGCTGTCGTAGCGGCCCGCGGGGACGTGGCGAACGCCGGTGCGCCGAACGCGGCCACGGCCATCGCCAGGGCGACCAGGAGCACGGCTTTCCATCGCCTGGGTCGGCGATCACCGGCTGGTTCGAGCATGGAGACCTCCTCTGTGGCTGTGCGCACCCGGTGGTGCCGACGCTTGTCGAGGGCTCGGGCCGGGGTCATCTCGACGTCGGGTCATCCCCACGTCCACCGCTGACTGCTGCCGCCGTTGCAGGTCCGCAGCTCGGCGAGGGTTCCGTCGGAGGTGGCCCCTCCGGCGACGTCCAGGCACAGGCCCGACTGGTTGCCGGTGATCGTGCCGTTGGTGTTCAGCGTCCACTGCTGATTGCTCTGGCCGTTGCACGACCAGATCTCCACCTTCGTCCCCGGAGTGGTCTGGTTGTTGTAGGCGTCCAGGCACATCTGGTCGCTGCCGGAGTAGACGGTGAACTGGTTGGACGCGGAGTGCGTCCATGTCTGGTTGGCGCCGCCGTTGCAGCTCCAGATCTCCACCTGAGTGCCGGCGGTCCTGGTCGAGTCGGGTACGTCCAGGCACTTGCCCGCACCCACCGCGTGCACCGCGCCGGTCACGCTGGTGCCGCCGCCGCTGGCGCCGCCCGCGACCCGGTACATCACCGTGCCGTGCGCCGGGACCGAGGCGCTGATCGTGCCCGAGGTGGTGGAGGACGCCCCCGACCACAGGTCGGTCAGGGTGTAGGCGGACGCCCCGGTCTTACCGATCGCGGCCGCGGTGGTGGAGATGGTCGCTGTCGAGCCCGTCTCGTTGAACAGCGCCACCGACACGTCCCCGTTGGCCAAAGGCTTGGCCAGCACGTCCCGGCCGCCTGAGGAGGAGACCATGGTGCCCTGCTTGCCGAGGGAGTCCTGGTCAACCGCGATCACCCGGGAGTTGGTCAGCGTGGACAGGGTCTCCGCGCCGGCCGAGGGGATGTTGGTGCCCGCGATCAGCGGTGCGGCCATCTCCGCCCACAGGCTGAACTCGCTGCGGCTCTCGGTGGCCGTCATCGAGCCGTTGCCGACCTCCAGCATGTCCGGGTCGTTCCAGTGGCCGGGGCCGGCGTAGGAGGCCAGTCCCACGTTGCTGTGGAAGATCGACAGCATGCTGGCGAAGTTGGCGCTGATGTCCCCGGTGGTGCGCCAGCTGTTGCCGACGCCCGCGCCCCAGGTCCACACGTTGTCCTGGCCCCAGTTGCACAGGCTGTACAGGATCGGCCGACCCGTGGCCGCCAGGGCCTCCCGCATCGCGGTGTACCGGCTCTGCGCGGACACCCCGTTGTTGTTGCAGTTGTCGTACTTCAGGTAGTCCACGCCCCACGACGCGAACGACTGGGCGTCCGTGCTCTCGTGCCCCAGGCTGCCCGGATACCCGGCGCAGGTGGCGGTGCCCGCGTCCTCGTAGATCCCCAGCTTCAGCCCCAGGGAGTGCACGTAGTCGGCGGTGCCCTTGATGCCGTCGGGGAACTTGGCCGGGTCCGGCACCAGGCGGCCGCCGGAATCGCGGTTGTGGGTCATCCAGCAGTCGTCGATGTTGACGTAGGAGTAGCCCGCTGCCTGCATGCCGTTGGTGTGCATCGCCTGCGCGGTGGACTTGATCAGCGACTCGGAGACATCGCAGCCGTACGCGTTCCAGTCGTTGAAGCCCATCTGCGGGGTCAGTGCCAGTCCGTTGCCCAGCGCGGCGGCGGGCTGCGCCGTACCGAGGGAGACGAGGGGAACGCCCACGCAGAACAGCGCGATGGAGAAGGCGAACGCCAAGGTCCTGCGCAGGGACGGTCGTGGGAACGGCGGCAGGAGGTGTCCGACTCTCCTGGTGATCATGTGCATGTCATCAGCTCCTGGGCCGGGTCGCGGCAGAACACGCCGTGGGGCAGAAGGATTCAGCGGTATCCGGCCGCGGTGATGTTGGCCTGCACCGCGTTGTCGGTCGCGTCGGAGGGGTAGCCGGCGACAATGGCCCCCTCGTAGAAGGTTCCGGCGCTCAGGTTGGCGCCGCCGCCGGGCTTGCAGCAGTCGCCGCCGCTGCCCAGGACAATGGCGCCCTGCTTCTTCATCGGGCTGTATCCGCCGGGCAGCCCGCCGTCCCACAGGGTGGTCAGGCTTCCGGACTGCGCGTTGCCGCCCTTGAGGGCGAACCTCGACGTCCCGTTGTTCTTCAGCATCGCGGTGACGAACTTGCTGGTGAAAGCACGCTGGTTGGTGTTCCAGGACTGGCTTCCCCCGGAGTACAGGCCCCATTCGAGATCGGCCTGCACCCACGGGCCGCTTCCCGAGCAGCCGCCGAACCAGCACTCGGTGCCGAAGTTGATCGCGTCCATCGCCCCGGCCGCGTCGGCCTTCCGCGTCGTCTCACTGTTGCCGTAGTCGAAGCAGCAACCGTTGTTGACGTGAGTGCCGCTGGTCACCATGTACGCCCCTTCGGGCGCGCTACCGGTCGGCACGCCCGTCAGATGACCATCCCGCCAGTAGCTGTTGCCGGGATTGATGTACAGCGAGTACGCCTTGGTGCCCCCGGCGGTCAGCGACTCCGAGGTCGCCTTCGCGGGACTGCTCTGACTCGACCCCGGAACCTGGGCCGATCCCTGGTACCACAGGTCGTTGCCGCGTCCGGACTGGTCGTAGACGACCGTGATGACACAGGAGGTGCCCCCGCAGAACGAGTCCTGCGCCGCCGCGTCGGCGAAACCGCCGGACGCCCGTACGCCGATGTTCCTGGTCGCGTTGTCCGAGGCGCGCCTGACCTGGTACAGGCTGCCGCTGTACGACCCGTAGAGCGCCCGCACGGTGCTGTGCGCGGCCACGCACGGAGTGCCGCCCGCGGAGTAGATGTCGCACGGGCCCGACCCGCCGGGCGCGGGTGGAGGTGTCGACGTGGTCCACTTCTGGTTGCTCTGGCCGTTGCAGGTCCACAGGATGACCGCGGTGCCGTTGGCCGTGCCCGCCCCGTTGACGTCCAGGCACAGGCCGGACTGGACACCGGTGACGGACCCGTCGGAGTTCTGTCGCCACGCCTGGTTCGACTGCCCGTTGCACGACCAGATGATCACCGGGGTTCCCGGCGCGGTCCGGTTTTCGTAGGCGTCCACGCATCGGGTGCCGTCCATCGTCCTCAGCTCGCCCGCCGAGGTGAACTCGAACGCCTGGTTCGGCTGGTTGTCACAGTCCCGGATGTCCAGCGCCGTTCCCGGGGTGTCGACATTGCCCTTGACGTCCAGACACCGCCCCGACGCCGCACTTACCAAGGGCGCCGGCGTCGATGCCGGCGCCGACCACGTCTGCGCGGTCGTCAGCATCATGGCCAGCAGCGCCATCACACCTACGGCGGCGGACGCCGGAAGGCGTGGTCTGCGAGCCGCGGGGCTTCGGCGAAAAACGGATGTAGGCCGCATTCTGTTCCTTGGGTCTGTGGGGGAAGGTGACAGAGGGTGCTGTGCCTTGCCGAACGGGATGTTCGTGGACCGCCGCGAGCCACCGGCACGGCCGCGGGATCCGAACGCCTCATGGTGGCGAGGGCGCCCGAGAGCACTCACAGAAACCACTCAGACATCCCATGTTGCTAGTGATTCCACAGGCTTCCCACAGAGTCAATACGCTCCACACCTTCAATTGGATTCTGATCCATCCCATGTATTGCTGCTGGTAGGCCCGTTGTGAGGGCATGCCGGAACCCGCGTCCGGCGACGGCCGCCGTGCCGGACGCGGGTGTTCGTTCCGGTATCACCTCACCTGAGGTTCCAGTGCTGGTTGGCGCCGCCGTTGGAGTCCCAGATCTGGACCGGGGCCCCGTTGCCGGTCTGCCCGCTGGGGATCTCCAGCGCCCGGCCGGAAGCGACGTTGGTCAGGGTGTAGGAACCGTCGCCGTTCTGACTCGCCCGCCACTGCTGGTTCGCACCGCCGTTGGCGTCCCAGATCGCCACCCGGGTGCCGTTGCCCGTCTGCCCGCCGGGCTCGTCCAGGACCCGCCCGCTGCCGATGTTCGTCAGCGTGTAGGAGCCGTCGCCGTTCTGACTCGCCCGCCACTGCTGGTTCGCGGCACTGCCATTGGCGTCCCAGACCTGCACGGGCGTGCCGTTCGCCGTCTGCCCGCCCGGCACGTCCAGCACCCGGCCCGCGGCCACGTCGGTCAGCGAGTACACCGTGCCCGAGACGATGCCTCCGCCCGGGTTCCCCGTACCTCCGCCGAGCGCGGAAAGGGCCGCGTCGTAGGCGGGCTTCTTGTTGCCGTTGTTGTCGAACAGCAGCGGGTTCTCCCCCGTCCGCCACGAGTCGCTGTCCCTGATCCCCCACACCGTGATGCCGGTGCAGCGGGCGACGCTCATGCACGCCCGCACCGTGTTCCCGTACGCGGTCGCCGAGGCCTGGGCGATGTCGAGTTCGGTGATCTGGACGTCGACGCCGAGGGCGGCGAAGTTGGACAGGGTGGTCTGGAAGCTCGACGGCGGGCCGCCGGAGCCGAAGTGACTCTGGAGGCCGACGCAGTCAATGGGCACTCCGCGCGCCTTGAAGTCCCTGACCATGTTGTAGACGCCCTGCGTCTTGGCGTCGTTCCAGTTCTCGATGTTGTAGTCGTTGTAGCAGAGCTTGGCCGAGGAGTCGGCGGCCCGGGCGGTGCGGAAGGCCTCCTCGATGAAGCCGTTCCCCAGCACGTTCTGGAAGACCGAACTGCGGTGCTGACCGCTGCCGCCGTCGGCGAACGCCTCGTTGACCACGTCCCAGGCGTAGATCTTGCCCTTGAAGTGGTTCATCTCGGTGGTGATGTGATTGTTCATCACGCTGCGCAGGGTGTTGGCGTCACCGATGGAGCTGACCCAGCCGGGCAACTGCGAGTGCCACACCAGGGTGTGGCCGCGCATCCGCTGCCCGTGCGCGGTGGCATGGCTGACGATCTGGTCGGCCGGGCCGAAGTTGAAGTTGCCGCGGGACGGTTCGGTGGTGTCCCACTTCATCTCGTTCTCCGGGGTGATCATGTTGAATTCCCGGTCGAGGATCGTGGAATACGTCGAGTTGCCGAGTTTCCCGGCAGCCACGGCCGTACCGAAATAGCGGCCGCTGTCGGCGGCGGCCGCGCCCAGCGTGCCGGAAGCCGCGTGCGCGGTGAGGCTCGCCGGTCCGCTCAGGGCCAGTGCCGTGCCGGCCAACAGGCCGGTGGCCGAGACCAGGGCTCTGCGGAGCAGAGGCTCGTCGTTGAGCCAGGACATGAAGGATCAACCTCCTTGCGCGGGGGCGCGAGAGGGGCGGACACCGGCCACGGGACGGTGTCCGCGGTGGAGTGGGGTCATGTGCTCAGGAGACCGGCAGAGCGGTCCACTGCTGGTTGGTTCCGCCGTTGCAGTCCCACAGGACCAGTTGCGTACCGTCGGTGGTGGACGCGTTGGGGTCGTCGAGGCAACGGCCGGAGACCGGGTTGCGGTAGCCGCCGTTGTACGTCTGCCACTGCTGGTTGGTTCCGCCGTTGCAGTCCCAGATCTCGATCTTGGTGCCGTTGGCGGTGCCGCGGCCGGTGGCGTCGAGGCACTTACCGAGCGCCCGCAGGGTGCCGTCGGAGCGCGCGGACCACGTTTGCGCGGCGGAGCCGTCGCAGGACCGGATCTCCGCGGCGGTCCCGTTGGCGCTGTTGCCGCCGTTGACCCCCAGGCACTTCCCCGGGATCCCGGAGCGCACCTGCCCGACCGCGGAATCCGGCGGCTTGATCCAGCCTGCCGCGTCCGCGGCCTGGATCCCCGTGTTGAAGGCGTCCGCCATCTTGCCGAAGCCGCTGTCGTTGGGGTGCAGGGCGTCGGACAGGTCCGCGGCGGTCAGGGCGCTCATGTCGACCAGACGTACATGCTTGCCGGCAGCCTGCTCGGCCTGGACGATCCCGGGCAACTTGGCGTTGAACGCGGGCCGGTTGGCCTCCTCGGTGCCGCTGGTGGAGATGATCACGGTGCCGACGAGCACGGTCGCGTCGGGTGCGGCCCTGGTGATCTGGTCGATGAGCGCGTGGAGCCGGTCGGCGGCGGTCGGGATCTGGTAGTTGCCGTTCAGGTCGTTCGTGCCGATCTCCAGGGTGACCACGTTGGGGCGGTACCGGGCCAGCACGGAGTCCGCGATGCCGGCGATCTGGTCGATCCGCCAGCCGGAGTGGCCTTCGTTGTCCGGGTCGGACATGGTGCCGTTGCGCCCCGAGCCGACGAAGTCCAGGGTGTGGCCCTCGGCCGTCAGCTTGTTCGCCAAAAAGCTCCGGTAGCTGTTCCCGGACGGGCTGCCGACGCCCCAGGTGATCGAGTCGCCCAACGGCATCAGCCGCAGCGGCGTGGGTGCGGCGGCCCGGGTGGCGGACGGCGGCGCCTCGGCGGCGTTGGCCGCGGCAGGCCAGGCGGCGCCCATGGCGAGGGTGGCCGCCAGCGCCGTGGCCAATGGTGCCCAGTACTTCTTCATCAGCGTTCCTCACTGGGTGCGGGACAGTGGGTGGGGGGTGAACGAACCGCCGGTCCGTGCAGGCGTTCTGGAGGCGCGAGCAGGTCAGCGGGGGGTGAAGTCCTGGTTGGTGCCGGGTGCGTTCTTGCACTGCCACTGGTCCAGTTGCTGGCCCAGGTTGCTGCCGCCGCCGTAGACGTCCAGGCACAGACCGCTGTTCTGGTTCTTGAAGGAATACGAGCCGTCGGACTGCTGTACCGGCAGCCACAGAGTGCTGGACGCTCCGCCCGCGGCCTGCTGCACGATGTTCGGCGTACCGGCACTCGTGGAACCTCCCGCCACCGCCACGACCTGTCCTGAGTGCTGTGCCCGCAGTTGCCCGTAGCCGCCCGAGGCGGGCACGAACTCGAACTGCTGGTTGCTCTGCCCGTTGCAGGTCCACTGGTCGATCGCGGCGCCCGCGCCGGTGGAGTTGCCGTACACGTCCAGGCACAGGCTGTTGGTGCCGATCACCAACTGGTGGTAGCCCGTGGGGAAGCCGCCGCCGCCCGAGGACTGGACGCCCGCCTGCTGGATGACCTCTCTGGCGCCCTGAGGCCAGTTGGTGCCGCTGACCTGGACGTTGCCGGTGAGGACGTTGTTGTGCGGAGGGCCGGTGGCCACGTACGTGTTGCCGCCGTTGTACCAGTTGCCGGAGAACGTGCTGTCGTCGGTGTGGTTGTTCGCGTTGGCGTTGGTGAGCGCCCAGTTGCCGGCGTCCTGCACCACGTTGTTGGACACCCTCAGATACCGCGAGCCCTCGTCGAGGTACAGGGCGGTGGTGCGGTTGTTGTCGTACATGTAGTTGTCGGAGATCACCGAGCCGGGGGCCGCGGACAGGCTGTAGATGCTGCCGCCGTCGAACATCGCGTTCTTGGTGTCGAAGACCAGGTTGTGGGAGACGGTGTTGTTCTTCAGCGTCGTGGGAGTGCTGTAAATGGGCTGGTAGTTGTACGTTCCTCGGTTGACGTAGTCCTGGCTGCCGCCCGGGTCGTTCATCCCCCAGCCCCAGCCGATGTCGATCCCGTCGTAGGGCAGGTGGTCGCACTGGTTGTGGGTGATCGTCGCGTTGGTGACGTAGGTGGACAGGATGCCCGCGGTCTCCTTGTAGTCGGTGCCCACCCCGCTGACCTTGTTGTTGCTGATGGTGATGTTCTGGTTGCTCATCTGCGGGTTGGCCGGGTGGTGCGCGTCCGGCTGGATCCCGCCGACCTGGATGCCGCTGCCGGCGAGGTCGGTGAACGTGTTGCCGGTGATGGTGACGCCGCTCGCTCCGAGTCCGGTGCCGGAGGCCGTGGCGACGCCGTCGTTGCCCACGCCCAGTCCGGCCTGCCCGAGTTCGGAGAATGTGTCGCCGGAGAACGTGATGTTCGTGGCGGCGGAGACCTGGACGGCCGCGGGCATCTGCGCCCAGTGGTTCCGGGTGGCCTCGAACTGCGTGCAGCCCGACTTGCAGGTGCTCAGCCAGTTGGCGGGCATCGCATAGGAACCGGTGATGTGCGCGCCGCTCTGCTGGTCCGCGTATCCGTCGGGTCCGCTCGGGCCCAGCCAGGAGGTCCCGGTGAACCGTATGCCGGCGAATGCCAGACCGGTCGCCGGTGAGCCGTAGCTGCCACTGATGCCCAACAGGCTCTGCAGCCGGGGCAGTTCGACGTCGAGGCTGTTCGGGTTCTGCCCCGGCTGGGCCCGGTAGTACAGGTCGCCGGTGGACGAGTCGAGGTACCACTGCCCGGCCTGCTTGAGGAACGCGTAGTTGTTCTCCAGGTACATGGTCCCGCCGGCGAACGGCGCGTTGATGGTGTCGTAGCCCCAGGAGTTGTTGTTCCACGCGGGCTGCTGCATGGTGATGGTCCTGCCGCTGATCGACTGGACCGGCGCGTAACGGTCGGTGAAGGAGTTGACGCTCTCGACTTCCATGTGGCTCTGGTCCGAGAGGCCGGCCAGGTAGTCGAGGGAGGAGTCGGTGACGGTCAGGCCGGTCTGCGTGAAGGTGAAGCTCGAGCGGGGCACCTGGATCGACGCCCGCGGTGCCTGCTTCCCGTTCACGTACAGCTGACGCGTGTTCACACCGGTACCGACATGGACCGACCAGATGTTGCTGCTTTGATCATGCACCTGCCAACCCGAAACCCGCTGGGCGCCGCTGACGACCGGCTGCTGCCCGGACACGGCCTGGTAGGTGATGGTGTGGCCGTTCTGCCCGCCGTCGCCGGGGCCGAAGGTCAGCGGCTTGGTCAGCCGGTACGTGCCACCGGCCAGGTGGACCACGACGTCCGCATCGGCCGAGAGCCGGTGCGCGGGCTGCTGCGCCTGGTCGATCGTCGCGAACGGCTGCTCCGCGCTGCCGTTCCCGCCGGGAGCCGCATCCGGAGACACGTACAGGGCGGCGGTCGCTGCCTGGCGCTCGGTGGGTACGGCGGATGCGGCCCCGGCTGTGCTCAGGCTCTGGGCCAGTAGGGCGAGCAGGGCCACGGGGGCGGCCCAGAGGCCGCGGAGCGCTCTGGCTCTGGACATCGTCATCCTTCGGTAGGGGTGCGCGGGGCCGGAGAGTCCGGCCGTGCCTCGGACTCGGCGTCGGGCACGCTCAGGCCCGTATCCGGTGGCGGTGGCCCGTGGCCGGTGGCGAGCCGACCACGGTCCGGTGCCGTTCGGATCAGGAGAGGCTCCATTGCTGGTTGGACTGACCGTTGCACGACCAGAGTTCGGCCAGGGCGCCGTTGGCCGCGGAGGCGCCGGTGACATCGAGGCAGAGTCCCGACTGGGTGCCGGTGACGGTGCCGTCGGAGTTCAGCTGCCACTGCTGATTGGCCCCGCCGTTGCACGGCCACGTCACCACTTTGGTCCCGGCGGACGTCTGGTGGTTGTACGCGTCCAGGCACATCTGGCCGCTGCCGCTGTAGACGGTCAACTGGCCGGAGGACGTGCGGGTCCACTTCTGGTTGTCGCCGCCGCTGCAGTCCCAGATCTGCAGTTGCGTACCGGCCGTCGTGGACGAGTTCGGCACGTCCAGGCACTTGCCCGCGCCCACCGCGTGCAGCGCTCCGGTGCTCGTCCCGCCGGAGGCGTTGCTGTATCCGGCCGCGGTGATGTTGGCCTGAACCGCGTTCTCGGTGGCGTCGGACGGGTAGCCCGAGGTCATCACGCCCTCGTAGAAGGTGCCTTGGGCGCCCTTGCTGTTGTCGCCGCCGATGCCGAGGATGATGGCACCCTGCTTGCGCATCGGGTTGTAGCCCGCGACGTTGGGGCGCGGACCGTCGTAGAACGTGGACAGGCTGCCCGACTGCGCGTTGCCGCCGCGGATCGCCCAGTGGTTCGGGCCGCCTTTGACGATGGCGGTCGTGTACCGGTAGTTGATGGTCGGGTCGTTCGCGTTGTAGTGCTGGTTCACTCCGGAGAACAGGCCGTTCTCCAGGTCGGCCATGATCCAGGGGCCGTTGCCGCTGCCATAGCCCCAGACCTTGATGTTGCCGAAGTAGATGGCCTCCATGGTGCCGTTGCCGTCGTCGTTGCTGTCCGTCTCGGCGTTGCCGTAGTCGAAGCAGCAGCCGCCGTTGTAGTGCGTCCCGTCGAAGATCGCGTACATGCCTTCGGGGTTGTCCCCGGTGGCGATGCCGTTCGTGTGGTTGTTGCGGTACCCCGTGCCGGGCGCCACGAAGACGCCGTAGGCCTTGTGGCCTCCCACCGTGGTGGGTGCGGCGGTCGCGTTCGCGAGGTTGTCGGGGCCGCCCGCGGCTCCGCCCCCGGGCGCCTGCGTGAGGTTGTTGCCGCGACCGGACTGGTCGTAGACGATCGTGATGAGGCAGGTGGTCCCCGAGCAGAACGAGTCCTGGCCGGCGGCGTCGGCGTACCCGCCCGCGCTCAGGACGCCGATGTTCCGGGTGGTGTTGTCCGAGGCACGCCGCACTTGGTAGAGCGGCCCGTTGTACGAGCCGTACAACGCTCGTGTGGTGCTGTGGGCCGCCACGCAGGGGGTACCGCCCGCCGCGTAGATGTCGCACGGCCCGGATGTGTCTGCATGGGCCGCACCCGCCGTGACGGCGGCGCCGGTCAGCGTGCCGGCGACGAGCACGACCGCGGCTCCCGCGCGGGCGAACGCCTTCGGCGGGGAGCCGACCGAGCGCGCCGGCGACGGCGCGTTCGCCCGTTCGGGCACGTTGTCCGGCCTGCCACGGCGCCGTACCGCCGCGAGCAACCGTCGCACACCACCGGGGTGGCGTCTTGTCCGTATGGTTCCCATCCGATCTCCCTACCGTGCCGGCGCGACCCGTTCGGGTCGTGTGGGGGCGCTGACAATCCGGAAGCGCTTCGAGGTGCCGTATGTGCAGCGGATTGCAGAGAGGTTTCGGGGGGAGACGGTGCTCCCGTAACTGACGGGCTGTCAAGGGTGTGGAGGATCCTGTTGCGAACCTTGTCGCGGAATCGGTTCGACGGCTGATTCCCGCGGGTCGCCCCTGACCGTCACATCGAAATGTTGCGACGCCGAGGGACGCGGAAGCCCAGGCGTTCTCCCGGCGGGCGGGGGTGCGCGGCGGGCCGGGACCGGCCCGCCCGACGGCCTGCCCATCATGCCGGTGAGCAGCAGCGCAGCGGTCAGGCCCGGTGCGGGAGGGCCGGTCCGGGAGGCGCGGGGCGACGAGGCGACGCAGCGGCCCGTGGGGCGGCGCCGTCTCACCGTGCGGCACGCCGTTGACCCAGGACCCCCACAGTCCTACGATCCCGTCGAAGCGCTTGCGTGCGAATCGGTTCGCCCCAGGGTCGCGTGTCGTTCGCCATCAACGCTCAGGGCCCGTCCGTCACGGCGGCGGTGAAACGCGTGGCGAGCGCTTCCACCGCCGCGCGCAGTTCCTGCCCGCCCTCGACGCGGAAGGCGAGCGGCAGCTGCGCCAGCCACTCCTGCGCGTACATCGTCGGATTCCTCGTGCTGCCGACGAGCACGCACCCGTCTCCCGACGGTTCGAGCCGTCCCATCGGCGGGCGGATCGACGGCAGCACCTCGGCCATCGGGGCGTCGAACACCACCCGCGTGGGAAACTCCCACCCCTTGCCCAGGTTCTCCTCCAGCGCCGCCACCGGGTCGAGGCCGTCGGGCATCTCGAAGCCATGGACGGTCTCCCGGACCGCGCGGACCCGGTCGATCCGGTAGGTGCGGATCGCGTCCGCGTGGTGGGAGTGGCACAGGAGGTACCAGCGGCCGTAGCGGACGACCACCGCCCAGGGATCCACCTCGGCCTCCCACTCGTTGCCGGATTCACTGCGGTACGTGACGAGCACGCGGCGTCGCACCGCGCTCGCCGCGACCAGCGTGCTCGTGAGGGCGGGATCCGGACGGGACGCGTGTCGGTCGGGCGCCGCCGAGGCGTGCTCGCGCAGGGCGGCCGCCTGCCGGCCGACGCTCTCGGGCAGCGCCCGGATGACCTTGCCCAGTGCGGCACCGACGAGGTCGTCGGCGTCGGGGTCGGCGGCCGCCGGCTGACCGTCGAGGACCGCCATGACCAGGCCCAGCGCCTCGGGCTCCGTGAAGACCACCGGAGGTAGCCGCGCCCCGCGCCCCAGCCGGTACCCGCCGTAGGGGCCCCGGGCCGAGTGCACGGGGATGCCCGCCTCGCGGAGGATCCCGACGTAGCGGCGCGCGGCCCGCTCCGTGACACCCAGGGAAGCGGCGAGCTCGTCGGCCGTCACTCCCGCGGTGCGGGACTGGAGGATCTCGAGGGTGCGCAGGGCTCGCGCGGTGGGACTGAGATCGGTCGGCATCCCGAGCAGATTAGGTGGTCACGAGATATACCGGAAGTGGATTGTCCGGAACCAGTCGTAGCGTGATGGCATCGACCTCATGGGCTTCACGGGAAGAGAGAACTGATCCATGGACATCCTGCTCATCGCCGGCCTGTGGCTCGACGGATCCGCCTGGGACGACGTCGTGCCCGTGCTCGAGGAACTCGGCCACCGCCCCGTGGCACTCACCCTGCCTGGTCAGGGTGGCGGGGCCGAGTCCGCCACCCTGGAGGACCAGGTGGCGGCGGTGCTCGCCGCCGTGGACGCGGCGCCGGAGAATCCCATGGTGGTCGGGCACTCCGCGGCCGGCTCCCTGGCCTGGCTCGCCGCCGACGCGCGGCCGGAGCGGGTCGCCGGGGTGGCCCTCATCGGAGGCTTCCCCTCCGCCGACGGGCAGCCGTACGCCGACTTCTTCGAGACCAAGGACGGCGTGATGCCCTTCCCCGGGTGGGGCCCGTTCGAGGGACCGGACTCCGCCGACCTCGACGAGGAGACACGCAGCCGCATCGCCTCGGCGGCGATCCCTGTGCCCGAGAGGGTGGCCAAGGGTACGGTGCGGCTGAAGGACGAGCGGAGGTTCGACGTCCCCATGCTGCTCGTGTGCCCCGAGTTCAGCCCCGCCCAGGCCCGGGACTGGATCGACGCCGGTGACGTGCCCGAGGTCTCCCGCATCAGGCACCTGCGCTTCGTCGACATCGACTCGGGCCACTGGCCGATGTTCACCAAGCCGGTCGAACTCGCCCGGCTGCTGGCCACGGCGGCCGCCGATGTCTGAGCCCGGGCCGTACCAGGTCCGCCCCCTGGACGCCGCCACCTGGGACGTCTTCGCGGAGCTCGTCGAGCGCAACAACGGGATCTTCGGCGGGTGCTGGTGCATCGGCTACCACCCGGAGTGCGGCCGACACGGGATCAGCCACCGCGAGGCCAAGGAGGACCGGGTGCGGACCGGCCGCGCCCACGCCGCGCTCGTCCTCGACGAAGGCGGCACCGCGCAAGGGTGGTGCCAGTACGGCAGCCCGGAGGAGCTCCCCAACATCAAGCACAGGCGCGCGTATGACAAGGACGTACCGCCGCGGCCGGACTGGCGGATCACCTGTGTCTACGTCGACAGGAAACACCGCGGACGGGGCATCGCGCGGGCGGCGCTGGAAGGCGCCCTCGACCAGATCGCCCAGGCCGGAGGGGGCGTCGTCGAAGCCATCTCGGAGGTGACCGACGGACGCGAGGCGCAGGGCCGCTTCCTGTTCAGCGCGACCGTCGAACTTTTCCAGGACTTCGGATTCACGCGCGGTCGGCAGGTCGGCAAGCATGCGTGGATCGTGAGCAGGGTGGTCGATCCGGCCTGAGGTCGACGCGCCCACCGAAGGGCAACCCGGCTTGCGTCGGGCGGCGGTTGGCGGCGGTGCGAGGCCGGCCGCGACCTCGGTGGCTGCCGGGGTGGGAACCTGGTGTACGGCTCGACACCGTGCGGGGCATGCTCCGCGACGGTCCCGCGGCGTGAGGAGACGGTCACCGTGTTCGACTACGACTCGGAGCTCGCTCGCCATCACGAGCGACTGCTGGAAGCCCTCGACGTCCGCCCCGGTGATCGTGTCCTCGACGTCGGCTGCGGCACCGGCCTGACCACCCGGGACGCGGCCCGAGCGGCGTCGGTCGGTAGCGCGCTCGGCATCGACGTGTCGGGGCCCATGCTGGAGCGGGCCCGCCGACAGGCCGAGGCGGAAGGGCTCGGCAATGTCGATTTCGTGCAGGGCGACGCCCAGGCCCATCCGTTGCCGCCGGAGTATTTCAGTCTGGGTGTCAGTCGGTTCGGCACGATGTTCTTCTCCGACCCGGCGGTCGCGTTCGCCAACATCGGGCGAGCCCTGCGTCCGGGTGCGCGCTTCGTGCAGCTGGTCTGGCAGGCCGCCGACCGTCAGGAGTGGCATACCTCGATTCGGACGGCGCTCGCCGGCCGGCACGCGTCGGCCTCGACGGGCGACGACCCCTTCACGCTGGCCGATCCGGACGACGTGGCCCAGGTCCTGACCACGGCAGGCTTCACAGCCGTGGACGTCGTCGACGTAGGCGAGCCCGTCTGGTACGGCCCGGATGCCGACCACGCGCGTACCGCCGTACTCCAGCTGCGCATGGCGAAGGATTGGCTCGCCGCTCTGGATGCCGCGTCCGCCGAACGCGCCCTCGACCGGTTGTGCGCGACGCTCGACGCGCACGACACCGGCGACGGCGTGTGGTTCGACTCCCGCGCCTGGCTGGTCGGCGCGCGCCGAGTTTGACCGTCTGCGAGCGGACGCTGCTCCGACGCAGGAGCGGTCAGGCCTGGGCGGCGCGGTTGGTGCGGACCCGCTGGGCGACGTCGCGGAGCTTGATGTTGTGTTGCTGCGAGATGCGGCGCAGCACGTTGAAGGCGTCGTCCTCGGTCAGCTTGTGGCGTTCCATCAGGATGCCCATGGCCTCGCCTATGGCGTGCCGGGTCTTCATGGCGTCCTCGAGCTGGTCGATGGTGCGGGCGTCGGCCAGGGCGACGGCGGCGTGCGAGGCCAGCATCCAGCCGGCGGTCTCGATGTCCTTGCCGAAGGCGCCCGGGCGGCGGGAGTACAGGTTCAGCGCGCCGAAGTCCTCGTCGTGGGTGTAGAGCAGCACCCCGGTCATGCTGCCGATACCCAGGTCGCGAGCCGCCGTGGCGAACCGGGGCCAAGCAGGCTGCGGCTCGGTGATGTCCGCGATCCGGAACACGCGCTCCCCGTCCCCGCCGGTGGCCCGGGCGGCGAGATCGAAGCACGGGCCCTCTGCCAGCTCGCCCTGCAGCTGGTCGGATGCTTCCACCACGTCGCCGCACGAGGACAGCGTGACCGCCCGGCCCTTGCGGACCGCGAGGATCCCGGCCGCGTCACAGCCGTCCACCAGTCGCACCGCCGACGCCGCGATCTCGTCCAGTGTCCCCTGCACCGACTCCTGGGCCAGCAACGTCCGCGCAAGCTGGGCCATCGCCTCTGCGAATTCCCGCCACTCCACCGCCACCACCCACCTCGCCCATCGGTGCGGCCACCCTACCGCCGACCCACTCCCCACCATCGGCCGAACCGGCCTCGCCGGGTCACGCCCCGGCGTGAGCAGCATGACGGGCTCACCTGTGCGCGGCCTCTCCGGCTCGTTGGCAGAACCGGAGAAGCCTGGCCGGAGCGGCCCCCATGGGGTACGCCGCCACACCCGGCCTGCCCTTCAAGTCCCCACCCCTGACCACGCTACTCCTCCGCAATGCGGTGTGATCAACGTTTCAACGGTCCTCATGTCGGACGCGGACGACGAGCTTGCCGGTGGCGCGGTCGTGTTCCATGTCGTCGTGGGCCTGCGGCACCTGCTCCAGGCCGTCGTAGACGCGGTCCACGGGGAAGGCCAGCCGACCGGCGGCCACGGCGTCGAGGATCTCCTGGAAGGCCTCCCGAGGCAGGTCGGCGGCGTCCCCGAAGTAGCCCGCGAGGCGCACGCCCCTCGGCAGGTACTCGTTCGGGGAGAACTCCCGGACCGTCCACTGGTTGGAGAGGCTGCCGCCGAAGCAGCCCGTGCCGTGTACGCGTACCGCGCGCAGGGTGTCGGGCAGGGTCGGTGTGCCGACGAGGTCGAGAGCGGCGTCGACCCCGTGCGGGTACAGCTCGCGTACGGCGGGCGCGATCTCGCCGGTGTCGAGGAGGGGGTGGTCGACGCCGTGCTCCGACAGCAGCGTGAGGCGGTCGGCCCGCCGGGTGGTGGCCAGCACTGTGGCGCCGCGCCAGGTGGCCAGCGCGGCGGCTGCCAGGCCGACCGAGGAGGTGCCCCCGCGGATCAGCACGGACTGGCCGGGCTTCAGGTCCAGGCCGATGGTGAGCGAGCCGTAGGCGGTCTGTACCATCTCGGGCAGTGCGCCCAGCACCTCCCAGGGCAGGTCGGTGTCGACCGGGATGACCTGGGACAGCGGCACCGAGGTGTACTCGGCGTAGCCGCCGTCGTAGGTGCGCCCCATGTCCCCCATCATCGCTACGACCTTCTGCCCGGGGGCCAGCCCGCTGCCGGCCGGGGCCGCGTCCACGGTGCCGGCGACCTCGATGCCCGGCACCCGGGGAAAGCTGACGCCCACGCTCAGGCCCAGCCGGAGCTTCAGCTCCGAGCGGTTGAGGCCGAACGCCTCGACGCGGATCCGTACCCAGCCGTCCCTCTCGGGCGGGAGCGGGAGCGTGGTCGGCCTCAGGTTGTCCACGGGGCCGGGGGCGGAGAGCCGGACGGCGCGCATCGTGCTGGGCGAGGACGTCATGAGCCTGCTTTCTACCCGGGGGCGGGAGAGTCGGTCGGCGGTGGTCAACGTGCAGCCGCCGCGGGTTCATTCCCGACTCGTCCCGCATCTCCGCCTGATTTCCTGAACGCCTGCACGGGCTGGGTTACGCTCATCACCCGCTGGGGGGAACTGGCGTGCATCGAACGTGACTTCGGGGGTTCTCTTGTCGGGACAGCGGCCGGCGTCGGCGGACGACGCGGCTGCCGCACTGCGGCAGACCGGTGCCTTACCACTGCGCCTCGGCGACCCGAGGCACGTCGGACCCTATGCGCCGGTCGCGCTGCTCGGCAGCGGTGGCATGGGACGGGTGTATCTGGCGCGTCCCGCGGACGACAGCCCGGGCCTGGTCGCGGTGAAGGTGATCAGGCCGGAGTACGCGGAGGATCCGAGGTTCCGGCGCCGGTTCGAGCGCGAGGCGGCCGTGCACGCCCGTCTTCGTACCCCGCACGCACCCCGCCTGTGCGGCACGGGCTTCGAGGACGAGGTGCTGTGGATGGCCACGGAGTACCTCCCCGGCTTCGATCTTGCCGAAGCCGTGAAGGCGTACGGCGCCCTGGAGACGGCCGCGGTCTGGCGGCTGGTGGCGGAGCTGGGGCAGGCACTCGCGGGCCTCGCCGTCGAGGAGATCGTGCACCGGGACCTGAAGCCGTCCAACGTGTTGCTGTCCGTCCGGGGCGCGCATGTGATCGACTTCGGGATTTCCAAGGCGGCCGACGCGAGCGCGATCACCGGCACGGGCAACCGGGTGGGGACACCGGCCTATATGTCGCCCGAGCACCTGCGAGAGGGCCGGTCCGACACGGCGTCGGACGTGTTCTCGCTGGCCGGGACTCTGGTCTACGCGGCAACGGGGCGTGCGCCGTTCGGCGACGGCACAGGGGTCGACGTGATGCACCGGGTGGCGTACGAGGACCCGAACCCGGAGGTGGTCGGCGAGATCGCGGAGGCGGACGCGGAGCTCGGTTCGCTGCTGACCGCCTGCCTGGACAAGGAGCCCGTACGGCGACCCACTCCGCAGGAGCTGATCGACGCCGCGGGGTTACGCCCCGTGCCGTCGGCCTGGCCGGAGCCACTGGGCGGCAAGGTGCTCGCCCGGCAGCAGGCGTACGAGGCGCTGCACCGCCTGCCTGTCGAGGTCATCAGCCGTCTCCGGTCCCCGGGCGACCTGCTGCTGCTCCGGTCCGCACCCATGCCGGAGCCTGCTCCGCCCGATGCGCGGGCACCGGAGAAGGACGACAGCTCCGCGGCCACGCCCCCGCCCGCACAGCCGGACCCGATGGACGTCCCAGCCCGGAGCCGTAGGACAGCGTTATTGGTCGCCGTCGCGGGCGTCGCGATCTGTGTCGTGGCTGCCGTGGCCTTATTGCTCATCCGTCAGGATCCCCCCGCGGCCGCATCCCCGAAAGCCGGTGCCACCAGCGCAGACGGCACCGGCCCCCGTGACGCCACCGGCGGTTCGGTGTCCCCGAGTACGAGTGGACTGACCCGCCCGGACGTCGACGGCGCCGTCGAGGAGGACCGCGACGCCAAGGCGGGGACCGCCTCGACGGAGCCCGAGGCCTCGGGCTCCGTCGGCGACCAGGACGACAACGCGGTGCCTCCCGGTGAGACTCCGTCCACCGCGCTCTCCCCCACGCCGTCCCCCGACAGCCCGTCCGTCGGGACCGACACCGCGCCCTGGCTCTCGGAGTGCACGTACTACGCCGGCAACGGACGCACCCGCCTCGGCGACAGCGGCAAACGCGTACAGCAGGTGCAGTGCATCCTGACCGAGCGCGGGTACAGCGTGGGAAGCAGTGGCGTGGACGGTGAGTTCGGGTCGGGCACGGAGTCCGCGGTCCAGGCCTTCCAGAGCGAGCGGGGGCTGAACACCGACGGCGTCGTCGCGCACGACACCTGGGTCGCCCTGCGCAGCGCCGGGTGACGACCCCGGACCAACGGCCGACGCGCCGCGCTCACTCGTCGATCACCGAGCCGAAGTGGGCACCGTGGGCGCTACCGCCGAGAGCGGCGGCGCCGTAGGAACGGGAACCGTCGGCGAGCAGTCCCTTGCCGCTCGCGGGCAGCAGCCATACCGCGCCGTCGCCGGCGTTCTCGTCGGGCGCGGCGGCCACCAGCTCGGCCCGGCCGTCGCCGTCGGTGTCGATCAGCCGCACCTGGGCGCCCCAGCCGTCACTGGCCTCGGCGGCTCCGGGGATGCCCGGGGTGTTCTGGTCGAAGTGCTGGAAACCGGTGGCGGTCAGGCCCTCTCGCGAGCCGCGCAGCAGCGACACCGCGCCCGCCCCCTGTTCGCCGTCCGCGTCCTCGCCGGGCCCACCGACGGCAAGGTCGGCGTATCCGTCACCGTCGACGTCGGCCACGGAGACGTCGTTGCCCCACGAGTCGTCCACGCCGGGCGAGCCGAGCAGGCCGGGGGAGTTCTGCGACCACCACTGCGGGGCGAAGCCGGGGCCCTCCTCACCGGCGGGCCCTTCCTCACCGCCGTAGTAGACGCCGACCAGGCCGCCGGGCGCTTCCGCGTCGCCGGCTGCCTCGTCCACGCCGCTGAGCTGGCCGACGACGAGGTCGTCATAGCCGTCGCCGTTGATGTCGCCGGAGGCGGTGCCCAGGCCGCCGTGCAGGTCGCGCCCGTAGCGCAGGCCTTCGGCGCCACCCGCGTAGTAGGCGGACCAGCCCTTGGTGTAGTCGTCATCGGGGCTGTAACCGGAGACCACGAGGTCGGCGAAGCCGTCGCTGTCGTAGTCGCCGGTGGTCAGGTAGGCGGCCTGGAGGGTGTGGCCGGTGGCGTGCGGGGTGCCGACCTGGCGCAGGACGCCGGCGTGGTACGTGAAGACGTGCAGGCCCACCTTCTGGTCCAGGACGACGAGCTGGTCGCCGTCGATGTCCCCGGTGAACCGGGCGGCGGCCACCGCATGGCCGAACCGTGCGCCCTCGGCGGGCGTGGCGGCGGCGACGGTCGCGGTGCGCCCGGTGTCGAGGCCCTTCGCGGATCCGTAGACGACGGTCACCCGGCCCGCGTCCTCGACGGTGCCCTCGTCCTCGCCGGGCGTGCCGATGACCGCGTCGTCGTAGCCGTCGCCGTCCAGGTCGCCGGTCGCGACCCCCTGTCCGAAGTGGTCGCCGGTCTCGGAGGTTCCGGGCACGCCCTTGGTCGACTGGCTGACGAGCTGGACCCGGCCCTTGGGCACGGTGTTGTTGGTGCCGATGCCGTTGGGAGCGCCGTACTGCACGGTGACGTACCCGGCGCCCTCCTTGCCGTCGACCGCGCCCTCCGGGACGCCGGTGAGGAGGTCGCTGTAGCCGTCGCCGTTGAAGTCGCTGTTGCGGTCGGCGGCGGAGGTGCCGCCCGGGACGCCCGCGAACGCGGTCGGTGCGGCCAGGATGCCCGCTCCCGCCAGCAGCAGGAAGGAGGCCGCAGCGACGGCGGCCGAGCCTGCGGTACGCCGCTTGGTGCGCGTGGTGATGTTCATGTCTGTTCCCCCCGTGGGAAGTTGATGCTCTGTCAGCCGGATGGTCTGTCCGACTGGTCTTGGTGCAACGCAGGGTTCGACACGACGAGCCCGGAACAAGTTGTGGGGCCCGGGCGTGCTGTGACACGCCAGTGACATCCGTTGCCGCACCACGACACCCGGGACCGGAACCGCAACGTCAGTGCACTGGCTCGCCGATGCCCAGCAGGTTGCCCTCGCTGTCACGGAACCAGGCCGCGCGCTCTCCTCGGGAGTTCTTGCTGGGGTAGTTGCCGTCGATGTCGGCGATGCCGTTCCTTGTACGGAAGCCGGGTAGGTCGACCTCCTCGAAGACCACGCCACGCTGCCGCAGCTGGGAGACGACGGTCTCGATGTCGTCCACCTCCCATCCCATCTGGGTGAAGGTCCCGGGCGAGGCCCCTGTCGACTGGAAGAGGGCGAAGTCGGTGCCCCCGCAGCGGTACAGCAGTCCGCCGGGGCGTTCGTCGACGGGATCGAGCCCCAACTGCTCGGCGTAGAAGCGCCGGGCGCGGTCCAGGTCCTGCGCGGGAAGCCTGGTCGCCACGCGACCCCGGGCCAGAATGTTCCTGTCGTCTGCGGTCATGTCTCCACTGTGCGCCGGTTCGCCGCCGTGTGCCGGGCGCGCCCCCGCGGTGGGAGTAACCGAAACCATCATGACAGGTCGGGGGCCGTTTTCGTAGGACGGATGGCACAACTCGAAAGTGTTGTCAGGCCACTGCTCCTGATCTCAGAATTCCCGTCATGGATCACTCAGAAAAGGTCGATCAGGACGCGGTGTTGCGGGCCCGCACGATGCTGCTCGGATCCGGCCGGCTGGAGCTCGGGCGGCAGGTCGAGGCGTACCGGGTGCTTTCCGCTGTGAGTCCTTTGACCTATCTTCCGAAGCTGGCGGAGGCGTTGCTGTCCTACGGATATGCGCAGGAGACCGGGAATGTGCCGGAGATCCAACTGGCCCGTCGGGCCGAAGCCGTGGCCGCGGCGCGAGCCATCGACGACAAGGACCCGAAGAAGACCGATCTGCTCGTCCGTACCCTGGACGCCTATCGGTACGAGTTGTCTCTCCTCGGCCGCCGGGCTGAAGGATTCGCCCTGTGCGAGGAGATGGCCGATGCCGGGACATCAGGGTTCGCACTCGGTCAGGTGCAAAGCCCTCTGTACGGACACGGGCCGCTGGTGGTCGCTCTGGCCGAGGAGGGCCGGTACCGGGAAGCCGCGGAATGGTGCGAGCAGATGGTCCGATCCGAGCACGGACAGGAACCGGCGGAGCCGTCGTTCTGGGACATGGTCGAGTGGGTGGCCGCGCTGGACGCCTCCGGACGTCACGAGGCCGCCGTGGAGGTCCTCGCAAAGCTCGTGGACGACACCCGCGCGGGATGTGCCGAGGACGGCACCGCACTGGCCATCCTGACGTGGGAGCTGGTCCACCAGGCCACGTTGCTCGATGGCGTGGGGCGCCGCACCGAGGCGGTGGCGGCCCGGCAGGAGGCCCTCGCCCTGCTCACCGAGTTGGACCTGACCGGGGAGCGCAAGAGCTGGAGCAATATTCACTCGTGGTGGAGCACACTGTTCGCGATGTCCGGCCGTTCGGCGGAGCCGGTGCCGTCCGCGAGTGCGCCGGGCCCGTCTTTCGGCGCGGCTCTCCACCAATGGTCGCCCGACATCAAGCAGGCCTATTTCGGCAGCATGTCGTCCCTCGAAGAGCGGGTCGAGGAACTTCGAGAGGCGGCGAGGACCGATCCGGGCAGGTATCTGCCCGAACTGGTCGCCGTGCACCGAAGACTCACGATCCGGTCTGCCGTTCACCGGGAGAACCGGAGCCACCTCATTCTGAAGCCGCTCCGGCCCGTATTCAATGAACACGTGGATCTCGCCCGCCGTCTCGCCGACAAGGAAATTCTGGCCCGCGCTTTGACGGACCGTTCCATGTTTCTCCTCGCCGCCCACCAGTACGGCGAGGCCTACGACGATTTCGTGGAAGTCTGCGAGCTGTTGAACTGACGGTCAGTGCCGGGCGAACGGGACCGGGGTCGGCTGCACGACGTCCGGCTTCACGCCGATACCTTCTCTTCCCAGTCGCTGTAATAAGGCTCGGCATCGCCCGCCTCGTGAAGGGTCCGGGTGAGCCAGTGGGAGAACTCGATCGGCACAGGCGTCGCTGATCGGATCCGGCTCCCGGAACAACGGTGTGCTCAGCGGTAGCAGGTGGTGAGGCCGGGCCGCCACGGGCAGGCGAGCGCGGCGAAGCCGCCGTTGGCCACGACGTCGACGCTCAGCGTGTCGCCGCCGCGCAGGACCTGCCGGTCCTGGACCAGGCCGTCGGCGCCGTCCCGGATCGTCTCCACCAGCCACCGGCCCGGACCGAGCGACAGCGGCACCGCGGCCGTGCGGGCGGCACCGGCGTAGAGGCCACCCAGGAACCAGCGCTCGCCGCTGCGGCGGGCCAGTACGGCTTCCTGACCGGGTTCGCCGGCGAGGAGGCGTGTGTCGTCCCAGGCCGCGGGGACCTGGTCGAGGTAGGCCCGGGCGAGCGGCCGGGCCTCGTACGACTCCGGGGTGCCCGCGAACATCTGCAACCCCGACTCGTAGGCGACGGTGAGTCCGACCTCGGCCGCGTCGGAGTTGGGCCGCAGACCGACGCGCTGGAAGGCGCCGGGCGTGAAGTCCATGGAGCCGATGACGTTGCGGGTGAACGGCAGGGTGGTGAGATGGGCGGCGGTGTTGGTGCGCTTCTCCTCGCCCGCGACGCCCTCCAGGGTCATGACCTGCGGCCAGGTGCGCTGGATGCCCTTGGGGATGGTGGAGCCGTGGAAGTCGATCATGAGGTGGTGGGCGGCGGTCTCCTTGAGGATGGCGTCGTACCACTGGAGCATGGGCTGCGCCTCGGAGTTCATGAAGTCGATCTTGACGCCCTTCACACCCCACTTCTCCAGGGTCGGCAGCCACTGGGCGCGTTCCTCGGGGGTGTCGAGGTCGCGCTGGTGGATCCAGACGATGATGCCGACGCCCTTGGCACGGGCGTACTGGACGAGCTCGGGCATCCAGCTGTTGGTCTGCCAGTTCGGGTCGGTGGTGTCCCATTCGTCGGTCTTGAAGTACCAGCCCGCGTCTACGGCCTCGTAGGGCCAGTTCCTCTTCGCGGCGTAGTCGACGAAGGCCTTCTGCGCCGTCAGGCTCTGGCCGGCTTCGCGGCCGCCGGCGAGCCAGGTCCACAGCACGGTGCCGGGCCGGATCCAGGAGGGGTCGGCGACTTTGGAGGCGGGGGCGAGGTCGTCGGTGAACGTGGAGCGGGTGACGGTGGCGAGGTCGCCGGTGACCATGGCGCGCCAGGGGGTGGCGAGAGGGCCGTCGCTCTTGATCCGGTCGTCCGCGAGCTTGATCCGGTAGGTGCCGGTGCCCTCGGTGTGGGCGAGGCGGGCACCGGAGTAGGCGCCGGTGAGGTCGGACTCGGCGAGCAGGGTGTAGCCGCCGTCGGTCGCGAACAGCGCTTGGTCGGAGTACTCACCCGTGGGCGCTGTCGCCGCCGTGTACTGGACGAACTGGCCCTCGTTGTCCACCCGGTAGGTGCCGAGCCACGCCTTCGAGTCCGCCGGGAGAGTGAAGGCGGACGTCTCGCCGAGGACGTCACCGGATCCCGCGGGCAGGGCATAGCGGTAGGCGATTCCGTCCGCGGAGGCGCGGACGACGACGTCGAGACGGGCGCCCGCGGCCGTGGCGAAGGAGAGACGGGTCTCGTTCATGCGGAGGAAGCGGTCCAGGCGTTTGCCGGACTTCGCACGGTAACGCTCCTGAATCGTACGGTTCTTGCGGTGCAGGAAGCGCAAGTCCTTGGACAGGTCGGCCTGTTCGGTGACGATGCCGACCGGTGACGGTTCGATGACCGTACGGCCGTCCCGGGACACGGCGAGGCTCAGCGTGCCCGTGGCGTCGTCGAGGGTGACCTGCGCGCGCGGCGCGTGTGCTCCTGCGGACAGGGACCAGGCCTGGTCGTGCTGTTCGGCCTGTGCGGGTGCGGTGGTGAGAACGGCGGCCGCCAGCGAGGCGCAGAGCGCGGCGACCGCGGTTCTGATCGGAACTGCCATCGGATACCTCCGGGTTGTGTGGCCTTTACGGCAGACCCCAGGCCGGCCCCGGCTCGCTGACGGCGACGGGCGCGATGCTCAGGTCGGGGCGGGAGCCGGTGTGGACGAGCACCTCGCGGCCGCGGGGCAGGTCGATGGCGAGGGTGCCGTCGCCGAGGTCGTGGGTGCGGGCCGGGGTGCCGTCGTCCAGCACCGCGGTGAGGTGCCCGGTGAGGCCGTGCCGCAGCTTGAGGGGTTCGCCCGCCAGGCTCTTGACCCTGATGAATCGGGTGGTCCCCGCCTTGCGGACGGCGCTGACCAGGAAGGCGCCCTCGGTGCGGAAGTTGTGCAGGGTCAGATCCGCCCAGGCGCTCGGGACGGCCGGGAAGACGCGGATCACTCCGCCCCAGCTCTGGCAGAACATGTCGTGCAGGGACTGCGAGGCGGACAGCGGGGTCTCGATGACCGGGCCGGCCTCCGTGTAGTGGGTGTTGGCCCGGCACGGGTAACGGGTGGTGGGGTCGAAGAACTTGCGCAGGTAGGTGATCGCGGTGTCGCCGTCGCCGCTCATCGCGTACATGGAGGCCGCGCCGGTGTAGCTGTAGCCGCGGTGGGCGCCGGTCAGCGCGTGCCAGTGCACCAGCGACTTGGTGATGAGGTCGCGGTTCTCGGGCTGGTCCCAGTTGACGAGGTAGAGGGGGTAGACCATCAGCAGGTGCGAGTAGTGGCGGTGGGACTGGGCGTAGGGGGTGTCGGCACCGATCATGAAGCCGTTGGCGTCGACCGGGTACGGCGTGAGCCTGGCCAGCACCTCCTGCCAGCGCGGTGTCAACTCGTCCTCGATGCCGAGGAGTTGGGCGGAGTCGAGGAGGGTCTGGCAGCCCCAGCGGATCAGGGCCAGGTCGTAGTTGGTGTCCTGCGGCGGTACGACGGGGTATTCGGGCGAGAGGGTACTGGGCAGGTGCAGCTTGCCGTCGCTGCCCGGGGTGAGGAAGTGCAGGTAGTAGTTGATGGCCCGGCGCAGCACCGGGTAGATCGTGTCGCGCAGCAGGGACTTGTCCATGGAGTGCCGGTACGACAGCCACACGTTGTGCAGGGCCCAGGTGAGGTCGCCCGTCTCGGCGCCGGTGCCGGGCCGGCCGACGCCGCGGTTGGCGAACATGTCGGAGCTGCGGCCGATGCCGGAGCTGTCGGCGCGGTAGGCGTCCGGCACGTTGGCGATGAGCTGTTCCTGGTTCTGGCGCAGCGTGGTGGCGAGGGAGTCGAGCTCCGGGTGGTTGAAGCCGTGGATGAGCCAGTACTCCAGTTGGACGTTGAGGTTCCACCAGACCGCGGGCCAGGGCGTGGGCTCCAGCCAGGGTCCCGAGGTGGCCATGACGGGGCCGCCGGCGCGGCTCGCGGAGGCGACCTTGTAGAGCTGGATCCAGTGGAAGCTCTGGAGCCGCTGGTCGGGAAACGAGACGAAGCTCTTGCGGTAGAACGCGTGCCACCAGTCGGTGTGGCGGCTCCTGAGCGTGCTGTACGACTTCGCGCGGCGCAGGTTGCGCAGCGAGTCGGCTTCCGCGGCGGTGCCGGAGGGGTGGCTGTGGCCGACGCTGAGAAGCAGGTCGTCGCCGGTGCGGCGGTGGGCCGTGGCGGTCTGGCCGCCGCCGGTGAGGGGCTGGAGGACCTGTTCGGTGCCGTCGGAGGTCGTGCGGGTGGTCCAGGCCGGGTTGGCGGTGTATCCGGTGGGCGGGGCCTCGCTGATCTTGCGGGGGCTGATGGCCTCCTCGGGATGGAAGGTCCAGATGGCCCGTTCACCGCCGGTGGCCTTGACCCGGACGGCAAGGACCTCGTCGTGGATGAGGGCGGCGAGGGTGAGGGTGCCTGCCGTGGTGGTGACCGTGCCGGTGAGCTCGGCGTTCCACAGGCTCAGCCGCCAGTCGACGGCGGTGATGGTGCCGGCCGGTTCGAGGGTGAGGTGGCCTACCGGGAGACGGCAGGTTCCCCACCCGCTGCCGAACTCGGGGCGGTGGTCCTGGACCCGGCCGTGCTGGACGGTGAAACGGATCTGGTTGGCGCCGGGCTCCTGATAGATCATGCTGCCGAGTTGGCCGTCGCCGAGGAAGGGACCCTCGTACCAGAGGGTGGGGAGCCTGGTCCACCGCAGGTCCTGGTCGTGCAGGAATCGGGCCCACGCGCCGTCGGTGGTCATGGCGTCCCGGAGTTTCCAGGGGCGTCCGACGGCACCGGGCGAAGCCATGGGTTCTTCGGCGTGGGCCGTACCGGGTAACGCGGCCGCCGCGGCTCCGCCCAGCGCGGTGCCGAGTACGGCTCTGCGGGCCGGCTGCGAGTGTCTCTCCGGCTGTGAGGTCATCGTCGTCCTCTCTACCTGACGGTTCCCCGATACATCGGGTGTATCGGGGAACCTAAGAGGCTCTCGTGTACCTGTCAATGACTTCAGCACCATGCGAACCGCGTGACAGTGCAGCAATTCATGGGCTCTCCTAGCCGAAGACCCCATGCCAGCTGGCCTAGGCCAGCCCTTTGACCCATCCGATGTATCCGCGGTCGAAGAGTGCAGGGTCGGTGGTGTGGCCAAGGCTCAGCCCGGACTGGACCGCGTCAACAGCACGGCCTGAAGGGGACGTTGACACCCAACAGGTTCGGCGTCACGGTGAGGGTTCCCTGCGCAACGGGCCCCGGAGGTCTTGTCTTGGCTGATCCATCCGCACGGAACTCGGACGCCGAACTCGTCGAACGTGTACGGAAACTTCAGCCCCTCATCCGCTCACACGCCCTGCGCACCGAACAGGCACGCCGGGTGACCGGCGAGGTCGTCACGGCTCTCACCGATGCCGGAGTGCTCCGCATGAACGTGCCCCGCCGGTACGGCGGTTACCAGACCTCGGTGCGGACGCAGGTCGACGTACTGAGCGAGGTCTCCGCCGCGTGCGGGTCGAGCGGATTCATGGCGCTGATCCAGGCCGGGTGCGCGTTCATCGCGGCACTCTTCCCTGACGAGGCGCAGGACGAGATCTTCACCGGCCCCGACGTACGGGTCAGTGGCACCCTCATACCGAAGGCGAAGGCCCGTCCGGTGGACGGCGGTTACGTGGTCGAGGGAACCTCTCCGTTCGCCACCGGCTGCCAGGACTCCGACTGGCACCTGCTGACCACCGTGGCGGACTCCGGGGGCGTCCGCCCACCGGATCTGCTGTGGACGGCCATTCCCATGACCGACCTGGACGTGCTCGACGACTGGCACGTCTCCGGTCTGGCCGGGAGCGGCAGCAACAGTGTCGTCGCCCATGACGTCCATGTGCCGGCCCACCGTGTCCTGCCACTGGGGCCGTTGCTGGGCGGGTCCCACCCCTCGCGGCGCAACAGCGAAGATCCCTTCTACGGCATGCCCGTCCTCCTGCTGTTCTGTGCCTGGACAGCGGCCGGCGCCCTCGGCCCGGCCCGGGCGGCACTGGCGGAGTTCGGCGAGCGCATCCATCAACGGGGCATCACCTACACGATCTACGAGCAGCAGCACACCGCCCCGGTGACGCATCTGCAGTTCGCCGAGGCCGCGATGAAGATCTCCTGTGCCGAACTGCTCACCGCCGACTTCGTCTCACTGATCGACGCCCGGGTCGCGGACGGCAATCGGTACACGCCGGAGGAACGGGCTCGGATCCGGGCCCAGGCCGGCTATGTGGCGCGGCTGTGCAAGGAGGCCGTGGACCTGATCGGTTCCGCATCCGGCGCGTCGTCGCTGCGTCTGGAGGTGCCGGTCCAGCGTGCCGTGCGGGATCTCAACGCGCTGAGTCTGCACTCCTTCGTCAACCCCGCCGCCAATCTGGAGCTGTACGGGAGGGTGTTGTCAGGGTTGGACGCCGGTACGCCGTTCCTCTGATGACTTCGCGAAGCGGTGTGGCCTTCCTCGTCCGCTGGTCAGTTGCCCGCTGTCGTTCCGAAGGGGAGGGCTTCGCCTGAGCGCAGGTGCTCCCTCAGCCACTGTTCGGTGTTGCTCACGTGCAGCAGGGCGGCGGCCTGGCTGAGGGCGGAGTCACGCGCGGACAGGGCGTTGTAGATCGCCTCGTGCTCGGCGAGTGTGCGGCCCGCGGCCTTGTCGTCGACCAGACCGCGCCAGATACGGGCGCGCAGGGTGCGTCCGGAGATCCCTTCCAGGAGGGTGAGAAGGGTCTCGTTGCCCGTGGCCGAGACGACGGCGCGGTGGAAGGCGGCGTCGTGGGCGTTGAGCTGTGCGACGTCGTCGCGGGCATCCCGCATGGCGTCCAAGTGCCGCTTCACCTCGGCCAGTTGGGCGTCGGAGATCCGGGTGGCGGCCAGGGCCGTGGCCATCGGTTCCAGGAGTCGCCGTACCTCCATGAGGTCCTGCAGCGCGACCGAGTCGCCCTGCAGCAGTTCCACGGCGCCGCCGAGCCCCTCCAGGAGCAGGCTCGGCTGCAGGCTGGTCACATAGGTGCCGTCGCCCCGCCGGACCTCCAGAACCCGGGCGACGGCCAGCGCCTTGACCGCTTCGCGGGCGAGGTTGCGGGACAGCCCCAGTTGCGCGGCCAGGTCCGGCTCCGGTGGGAGCTTCGAGCCCGGAGGCAGGGCACCCGTCCGGATCAGCTCACGGATGTCCTCAATGGCCTTGTCCGTCAAAGACACGACTCATCCCTCCACCCACCATGCTTCACGGGCACGTCCGGCCTGGTCAGTCCCCGAGTGCGGAGATCACCCCGGAGACCGACGGGGATGTGTTGATCATGGAGTTGCACGTTCCGTCCGACCTGTCCGGGAGTCCGCATGCCTAGGGCGACGTTGATGATACGGGGATCCATGGGCGGGACGCCGATCGCGTCGGCGGACAGGGTCGTGCCGTGCGCCGCGCGGACGTGGGCGTCGACATTCCGACGGCGGAGGCACAGCGGCCCACGTCAGACACGGGCGGACCAGACAGGGCCGTCCGGGTACGTGTACTCCTTCAGGGACTCCGGGTGCATCTGCGCGCTGAGGCCGGGCCGGGTCGGCGCGAGGTAGTGGCCGTCGGCGATGCGCACCGGGTCGACGAAGTGCTCGTGCAGGTGGTCGACGTACTCGATGACGCGGTCCTCGGTGGTGCCGGAGACGGCGACGTAGTCGAACATCGACAGGTGCTGGACCATCTCGCACAGGCCCACGCCACCCGCGTGCGGGCAGACCGGCACACCGAACTTCGCGGCGAGCAGCAGGATCGCGATGTTCTCGTTGACGCCGCCGACCCGGGCGGAGTCGATCTGGACGATGTCGACCGCGCCGGCCTGGAGGAGCTGCTTGAAGACGACCCGGTTGGCGATGTGCTCGCCGGTGGCGACCTTGATGGGGCTGACGGCCCTGCGGACGGCGGCGTGGCCGAGGATGTCGTCGGGGGAGGTGGGTTCCTCGATCCAGTACGGGTCGTAGGGGGCCAGGGAGCGCATCCAGTCGATGGCGGGCTGGACGTCCCATCTCTGGTTGGCGTCCACGGCGATGCGGATGTCCGGGCCGACCGTCTCGCGGGCGGTGCGCATGCGCCGTACGTCGTCCTCCAGGGACGCACCCACCTTCAGCTTGATCTGGGTGAATCCGTCGGCGACGGCCTCGCGGGCCAGGCGGGCCAGCTTCTCGTCGGAATAGCCGAGCCAGCCGGGGGTGGTGGTGTAGGCGGGATAGCCCTGGTCGAGGAGGTGACCGATGCGCTGCTCGCGGCCCGGTTCGGCGCGGCGCAGGATCTCCAGGGCCTCCTCGGTGGTGAGGGCGTCGCTGAGCCAGCGGAAGTCGACCTGTGCGACCAGTTCCTCCGGAGGCATCTCTGCGAGGAAGCGCCAGACGGGCTTGCCCGCGCGCTTGGCGGCCAGGTCCCAGGCGGCGTTCACGACCGCACCGGTCGCCATGTGGATGGCGCCCTTCTCCGGGCCCAGCCAGCGCAGTTGGGGGTCGTGGACCAGAGAGCGGGAGAATGCTCCCAGATCGCCGCAGACCTCTTCGACGGACAGACCGACCACGTGCGGGGCCAGGGTCGCGATGGCGGCGGCCTGGACGTCGTTGCCGCGGCCGGTGGTGAAGGCCAGGGCGTGGCCCTCCAGTTCGTCGCCGGCGTCGGTGCGCAGCACGACGTAGGCGGCCGAGTAGTCGGGTTCGGGGTTCATCGCGTCCGACCCGTCCAGGTGCTCGGACGTCGGGAAACGCACGTCGAGGACGTCCAGGGCGATGATGCGGGCGGACGCGGACGCGGGTGAGGACATGGCGTCAACTCCTGTGGAGCAGGCGGGACACACGGACCCACTGGGACGGAAGGGTGAGGGGTGGCAGGCCGGCGGCGACGGCCGCGCCGGTCACTCCTGGACCTTGCCGCCCGTGATGCGGGAGATGGCGAGGGCGACCAGGATGATCAGGCCGTTGAGGGCGCCGATCCACTGCGCGGGTACACCGCCCAGGGTGAGCACGTTCTGGATCATGAAGAGGAGCAGGATGCCGCAGAACGCTCCGAACATGGTGCCCTTGCCGCCGTTGAGGCTGATCCCGCCGATGACGGCGGCGGCGAAGACGGTGAAGATGTAGCCGTTGCCCTGGGCCGAGGCGACCGAGGCCAGCCGTCCGGAGAGCAGCAGTCCGGCGAGCGCGGCGAGCACGCTGCCGGTGACGATGACGATCCACAGCACCCGGTCGGTACGGATGCCGGCCGCCTTCGCGGCGTCGACGTTGCCTCCGATGGCGTACAGGGAGCGGCCGAAGCTGGTCCAGCCGAGCACCACAATGGCCACGGCGAACAGCACCAGGCAGATCCAGATGGACGCCGGCATCCCGAACCATTCGGCGGTGCCCAGATACAGCATCGACTCCGGCAGCTGGAAGAACGTCTGCCCGCCCGAGATGCCGGTGAGGACGCCGCGCAGCACGATCAGCATGCCGAGGGTGACGATGAAGCCGTTGAGGCCGAAGCGGATGATCAGCAGGGCGTTGATCACGCCGACGAGCGCGCCGACGGCGAGCGTGACCGGGATCGACCAGGCACCGGGCAGCAGTCCGAGACCGTGTCCCGCACCCGTCGGGACCACCAGCCAGGCCGCCACTCCGGGTGCGAGGCCCATCGTGGACTCGAGGGACAGGTCCATCTTCTTGACGATGAGGATCATCGCCTGGGCCAGCACCAGCAGGGCCATCTCGGACATGGTCTGCAGGACGTTGATGAGGTTGTCGGTCTGGAGGAAGACCGGGTTGACGATCTGGCCGACGATCGCGATGCCCACGATGGCGGGGACGAGCGCGAGATCGCGCAGGCGCGCCAGGGGTATCCGGCCGCCGAGCAGCCTGGTCCGCTGCGCCTCCGTTTCCGTGGGGGCGGCGGTGTCCGCGAGGACGGTTTCAGGCATTGAGGTCCACTCCTTCCATCGCGGCCACGAGGTCGTGGTCGTGCCAGCCGCGGGTGATCTCCGAGGTCACCCGGCCCTGGAACATCACCAGGACCCGGTCGCACATGCGCAGGTCGTCCAGTTCGTCGGACGCGATGAGCACCCCGGTGCCGGTCCGGGCGGTCTCCTCCACCTTGCCGAGGAGGAACTCCTTGGAGCGCACGTCCACGCCCGCGGTCGGGCTGATCAGCACCAGCAGACGTGGGTCGTTCGCCAGAGCGCGGGCCATGACGACCTTCTGCTGATTGCCTCCGGACAGGGCGGAGACGGGCAGATCGGGACCGGGCGTCTTGATCGCCAGGTACTCGATCATGCCCTCGGCGAGGCGGTCCCGGCGGCCGCGGCTGAGGAATCCGTTCCTACCGAGGCGCTTCGGTATGGACAGTGTGGCGTTGTCCGCGATGGACAAGTCGGGCACGAAGCCCTGGTGATGCCGGTCCTGCGGGACGAACCCGGCACCGGCGGCCAGCGCCGCGGGCACGCTGCCCGGCCGGGGCCGCCGCCCGGCGATCTCCACCTCGCCCGCAGTTGCCGCCCGCAGCCCTACGACGGTCTCGGCCACCTCGGTGCGCCCGCTGCCGGCGGCGCCCGCCAGGCCTACGATCTCGCCGGCACCCACCTGGAGGCTCACGTCGGCGTACGTGTCGCCCCGCAGCGCACGGACGCTCAGTGCGGCCGTGGTGCCAGGGGTGAGGGTGCTCGCCCGTTCCCCTTGCCGGTCGGCGGCCGCCTCACCGGTCATCGCGGCGACCAGCTCGGTGCGTGGGAGTTCTGCCACCGGCGCCGTGACGATGTGCCGGGCGTCGCGGAAGACCGTCACCATGTCGCAGATCTCGTAGACCTCCTGGAGATGGTGGCTGATGAACAGGAACGTCACGCCCTGCCGTTGCAGGTCGCGGATGCGCTCGAAGAGCCGGTTGATCGCCGCCCCGTCGAGCTGGGCGGTCGGCTCGTCGAGGATGATGAACCGCGCCCCGAAGGACAGCGCCCGGGCAATCTCGACGAACTGCCGCTGTTCGACGCTCAGTTCGCCCGCGAGGGTCTGCGGGTCGACGTCCACCGACCAGGTCGCCAGCAGCTCCCGGGCGCGGCGACGGGTGGCCCGCCAGCTGATGAGCCGGCTGGGCCCGTGGTCGTGCCGGTGCAGGAAGAGGTTCTCGGCGACGGTCAGCGTGGGGATGATCGTCGACTTCTGGTAGACGCAGGCCACGCGCCGGCGCCAGGCGTCACGGTTGCTGAGCCGGGGGGCCGGCTCGCCGCCGAAGGTGACCGTTCCCTCGTCGGGGGCCTGGAGGCCGGTGAGGACCGATACCAGGGTCGACTTGCCGGCTCCGTTGCGGCCGACGAGCGCGTGGGTCTCCCCTGGCCTGATGGTGATCCGGGCGCCGTTCAGGGCCACCGTCGGACCGAATCGTTTGACTATGCCCGTCGCCTCGACGACGGGCGGCCCCGTCGGGACCTGTCCGTGGCACGCCGGGTCGGGCGCGGGAGTGACCGCTCGCTGCCCGTCGCTCATCTCAACCGCCTTGTTCTCGTGAGCCGTTGCACGCAGGAGGAGCGATCAGCCGAGGTTGTTGCCCCACAACGACGTGTCGTCGCTCTTGACGCTGGGCACGCCGCCGTAGGTGGCGCCGTCGGCAGTCACCAGCGGGGCGGAGAGCTGGTCCTCCAGCAGTCCGTCGCGGACCTGGATGATGGTGCTGTCATGGTCGGTCTTGCCGGGCTTGAACGTCTTTCCGTCGATCGCGGCCTTGAGGTAGTACAGGGCGTACTTGGCGTAGAGGTCGGCAGGCTGGGACACGGTGGCGTCCATCTTCCCGGCGGCGATGGACTTGAGTTCCTCGGGGATGCCGTCGTTGGACACGACAAAGACGTGCTTGCTGTCCTTGGGGCCGACCAACAGGCCCTTCTGCTTGAGGAGTTGGAGCGTGCCGGACAGGGCGAAGCTGGACTGCATGTAGACGCCCCTGATGTCCGGGTGGGCGGTCAGGTCGGTCTGAAGCTTCTGCGCGGCGACGGCCCCGTCCCAGTTGGTGGCCTCGCCGAACACCTTGATGCCGGGGTAGTTCTTCTTCATGCAGTCGTTGAACGCCTCGGTGCGGTCACGGCCGTTGATGGAGTCCAGCCCGCCCTCCAGCATCACGACCTTGCCCTTGCCGCCGAGCTTGGTGCCGAGGTACCGGCACGCCTTCTCGCCGTAGGCGCGGTTGTCGGCGCGGACCACCATGAAGACGTTGCCGGTGTCCGGGCGGGTGTCCACGGTGACGACCGGGATCTTCTTCGCCTCCAGTTGCGCAAGGGTCGGCGCGATGGCGGCGGTGTCCTGCGGGGCCATCGCGATGCCCTTGACGCCCTGACTGATGAACGTCTGTGCGTTGGCGGTGAGTTTGGCGACGTCGTTCTGCGAGTTGGTGGTCTTGAGCGAGAGGCCGAGCTTCTTGCCGTACTCCGGCGTGTACTTGATGTAGGAGTTCCAGAAGTCGGTGTCGGAGCGCGGGTAGTCGACACCGACCAGCGGCGCGTCGCCCGACGACGCCGACGTGGTGGAGCCGCTGCCGCACGCGCTGAGCAGCGCCAGTGCGGACAGGGTGGAGACGGCGGAACAGAGGGCGGTGCTGAGTCTCATCAGTGCTTCCTCGCGCCGGTCCCGTAGTGGGAGATGTTGCGCTTCGACGACATCCGTGCATCGCCGCGCGGTAGAGATGGGATGTTTATAGAGGGGGCACGATGGGTTGTCCAGACCTCCGTACAAAATCGAGGAAGCGAGGGCAGTATGTAGGGATTCGTCACGCCAGAATGGCGCAAGTGGGAGAAGATCCATCCCATCAATCGCCGAAAACCTCATCGCTTGCGCCAGCCACGCAAACACGGCAAGACATTCTATGTCTACGTGACAGCAATCCCCATCAGAATGGGTCAAGCAGGGCTATTCCTCGGGAACAACGGTCACTTTCATCCCTGCACGTTGGTTGACACGCCAGGGCGACATGGTCGACCTTCATGCGTGGCCCTGCATTCCCCCCACCTCTTCCGCCCCAGGGATGTGTCCATGTCGAGCTCGATCAACCGACGCCAGCTGCTGGCCTCCGCAACCTGCGTGGCCACGGCGGCCGTTGCCGGAGACGCGTTCGGTGCCGGTGTCGCCCAGGCGGCGCCCAGCACATACACGCCCGACTGGAACTCGGTCGACCAGCACCCACCGGCTCCGGAGTGGTTCCAGGACGCGAAGTTCGGGATCTACTTCCACTGGGGCGTCTTCAGCGTCCCCGCCTTCGGCAACGAGTGGTACCCGCGCAACATGTACGAGAGCGGGAACGACGCCAACCAGCACCACATAGCGACCTACGGCCAGCCCTCGGCGTGGCCGTACCACAACTTCATCAACGGGGCGCGGGACCTGGCGGGCAACACCGTGCAGTTCGCGCCGAAGCTGAAGTCGGCCGGCGGGAAGTTCGACCCCGACGAGTGGGTGCAGCTGTTCGCCGACGCCGGCGCCAGGTTCGCCGGCCCGGTGGCCGAGCACCATGACGGATTCTCCATGTGGGACAGCCAGGTCAACGAGTGGAACTCGGTGAACAAGGGCCCGGGACTCGACCTGCTGCGGCTGTTCTCCACGGCCATCCGCGCCAAGGGCCTCAAGCTGCTGGTGGCCATGCACCACGCGTACAACTTCACCGGCTTCTACGAATTCGCCCCCGCCCAGACGGACTCCAGCCTCAAGAAGCTCTACGGGCAGCTGGGTTCGGCCGCGGAGAACCAGCTCTGGTTCGACAAACTCAAAGAGGTCATCGACCGCGCCCGGCCCGACATCCTGTGGCAGGACTTCAATCTGGACGCCGTCGACGAGACACAGCGCCTGAACTTCCTGGCGTACTACTACAACCAGGCGGACAGCTGGGGCCGTGAGGTCGTCGCCACCTACAAGGACGGCATGAACGGCAAGGGCGAGGTCTTCGACTACGAGCGCGGCGGCCCGGCCGACCTCACCACCCCGTACTGGCTCACCGACGACAGCATCTCCAGCTCCAGTTGGTGCTACACCCAGGGCATCGGCTACTACACCATCCAGCAGATGCTGCACTCGTTCCTCGACCGGGTCAGCAAGAACGGCAACATGCTGCTGAACATCGCACCGATGGCCGACGGCACCATCCCGCAGGCGCAGAAGGACATCCTGCTCGGTATCGGTGACCACCTGAAGCGCTTCGGAGAGTCGGTGTACTCCACCCGCGCCTGGACGACGTACGGCGAAGGCCCGACGAAGATGGGCGGCGGCTCGTTCACCACCCCGCACGCCGGCACCGCGCAGGACATCCGCTTCACCCGGAACAAGGCGAACGACGTCCTGTACGCCACCGTCCTGGGCTGGCCCGGCAACTCGCTGACGATCAAGACCCTCGGCTCGGACCGGATCAACCTCTCCTCGCTGACCTCGGTGAAGCTCCTCGGTTCCACCGCCGGCACCTACATCGACCTGCCCACGCCCGCCCAGAGCACCTCCGGCCTCACCGTCACCCTGCCGTCCTCGGCGCCGTACAGCGCGAACGCCTACGTCCTGAAGCTCACCTTCTCCGGCACGATTCCCGCCCTGCGGCCGCTCGCCGGAGCCGTCGCCTTCACGGACGTCAACTACACCGGCACCGCCGCCGTCCTGACCGTCGGCGACTACACCGCGGCCGACCTGACCGCGGCGGGACCGGGCCCGCGCACCCTCTCCTCCCTCCGGCCGGCCCCCGGCTACCAGGTGATCGGCTACTCGGGAGACAACTTCACCGGCACCTCCTGGACCTTCACCGCCGAGAACCCCGACCTCAGGGCCACCGGCAACAACGACCAGATCACCTCGCTGAGGGTCCAGTTCAACCCGGCGGCGTACTTCCGGATCACCAACGCCACCAACGGCCTCGCCCTGGACAGCGGCGGCGACGTGGCCTCCGGGTCCAACCTCAAGCAGTGGACCTGGGACGGCAGTTCGAACCTGCAGTGGCACGCGGAGGCGGTCGGAGACGGCTACTACAGGCTGGTCAACCGCACGAACGGAATGGTCGCCGACGGCTGGGGCGCCACCACCGACGGCTCCGCCGCCCGACAGGCCGCATGGAACGGCGGCACCAATCAGCAGTGGACCATCACCCACCGGGGCGGCGACCGCTACTCGGTGGCCAACCGCACCACCGGCCTGGTCCTGGACGGCGGCGGCAACGTGACCTCGGGCTCCCTCACCAAACAGTGGACCTACGGCAGCAGCACCAACCTGCTGTGGACCTTCACCGCGCTGTAAGGGCCACGGAGGAGAAAGAGCATGCATATGACATTCATTTCGCGGTGGGGGCGCGGGCGGCGTACGTGAGTACACCTGACGGCGACTTCATCCAGAGGCCGCGCACGCGCTACGGGTCCGACACTGCCATCGCGGCGGTGGGCGCCGGCCAGTACGACTGCCATGTCCAGCAGGTGGTCAAGGCGCGCAACGACGCCGGCGACAACCGGGTCCGCCACTGGGCCCTCGACGACTCGGGCCTGGACTTCCCCGGTTGCCACTGGCACTACGCGGCCCACGACGACCGCCTCATCGCCGACCGGCTCAAGTCGTTCGTCGCCGGTCTGCCGACAGGCTGGTGACGGCACCGGCCGCCTGACTGCCGTACATGCCGTGGGCGGGTGCGAAACGCGGAACCGGTACGCGGCCCTGTCGACCGGACCGTGCGGCTGACCGGGGTGGGTGAAACCCCGGTCCGCCGTACGCCGCGGGCACGCACGATCCGGGCTGGGCGTTCGGCCCTGGCCGTGCCGCATGCGCACCCACGACGCGGCGGCCCACGGACGTGCTGCACCCGGCGATCAGGCACACACCGGCCGGAGAGCCGTGGAGCAGAAGCGGACCTACGCTGGAAGCTGCGGTCGGGATCCAGCCCTGACGGGCAGAGCTGTCCGGACGGAGGCGTAGCCGTGGACATGGCCGACAAGCAGGATGCCCCCGCTGCCGCGCTCGTGGTGGACCCGGACGGCGTAGTGAGCGGCTGGAGCGAAAGCGGGCGGCTGCTGCTGGGCTGGACGGCGGCGGAGACCGTCGGCCGCCCCGTGACCGACCTGCTGGCCGCACCCCCACCACCCGGCTTCCCCGAGAGTCACGTCGGCGGCTCCGATCACACGGAGCTCATCTCCCTGCGCCACCGGGACGGTTCCACGGTGGACGTCTTGGTGTCGGCTCATCCGCTGTTCGGCGCCGACGGCCGGGCGCTGGGCCACGCGGTGACCGTCCAGCGCTGGGAGCGCCGCCCGGTGATCGCCGACCTGGCCTTCGAACAGAGCCCCTTCGCTCTGGGCGTCTACGACCCTGAGCTGCGGTTTCTGTGGATCAACGCGTCCTCGGGCCGGGTGATCGCGCACTCCGAGGAGCAGGTGCTCGATAAGAAGTACCGCGAGCTGTTTCCTGAATTCGACCGCGAACTGTTCCCCGAAAGAGACGACAAGCCCTACACCGACCAGCTCGCCGAAGTGGCGAGGACGGGCAAGCCCGCACGTCTCATCACCGTCTTCCACCCGCTCGGCAGTAACTACGCCAACGCCTGGGCCACCAGCATCTGGCCCGTCCTGGATGCCGAGGGCAGGGTGCGCGCGGTCGCCAACTGGGGATTCGACATGAGCGCGGAGTACTGGGCCAGGCAGCGCCTGCTCATGCTCAACGAAGCCAGCCGCGGCATCGGCCGGACACTCGACGTGATCGGCACCGCCCAGGAACTGGCCATGACCTCCGTACCGAAATTCGTCGACCTCGTCACCGTCGATCTCTTCGACGAGGTGCTGCGCGGAGAGGAACCGCCTCTTTCCCCCGCCTCCGGCAAAGCCATCACGCTCAGCCGCGCCGCCCAGCACAGCGCGAAGGAGGACACGGACCGGGCTCCGGGGCACCCGGTGCCCGTCAGTCATGCCCCGGGTTCCGTCGCCGCCCGCTGCATGGCCACCGGCAGGTCCACGGTTCAGCTCGCGACCGAACCCGGCCACGGCGGCGAGTGGGCCTTCGGGCCCGGGCTCGCGGCCGACCCGGCCCACTGGCCGCCGGGCAACCCGTTGATCGACGAGTCCCTCGCCGCGGACGGGCTGACCGGCCGGATCACCGTGCCGCTCCGGGCCCGCGGCGCGCTGCTCGGCGTCGTCGTGTTCTCCCGCAGTGACCGGCCCGAGGCCTTCACCGCCGACGACCTGATCCTCGCCGAAGAGCTGACCGCCAAAGCAGCCGTCGCCATCGACAACGCCCGCCGGTACTCGCGCGAGCGCATGACCGCGCTGACCCTGCAACGCAGTCTGCTGCTGCAGCAGCTGCCGAGCCAGGAGGCGGTGGAGGTGGCAACCCGCTACCTGCCCGGCGGGACGGGCACGGAAGTGGGTGGTGACTGGTTCGACGTCATTCCGCTCTCCGGCGCCCGGGTCGCCCTGGTCGTCGGCGACGTGGTCGGTCACGGCCTGCACGCCTCGGCCAGCATGGGCCGGTTGCGCACGGCGGTCCGCACGCTCGCCGACGTGGACCTGCCGCCGGAGGAGTTGCTGACCCACCTGGACGACCTGGTCATCCACCTCGCCAGCGACCTCCAGCCCGCCGGCCGCTTCCAGCCGACCGGCGAGTTCGGGGCCACCTGCCTGTACACCGTCTACGATCCGGTCGCCCGCCGCCTCACCCTGGCGAGCGCAGGTCATCCACTGCCGCTCATCATCTCGCCGGACGGCACCAGGACCCCGGCCCCCGCACAGCCGGGCCCGCCCCTCGGCATCGGTGGGCTGCCTTTCGAGGCCACCGAACTCCAGCTGCCGGAGGGCAGCCTGCTCGCCCTCTACACCGACGGGCTGGTGGAGAGTCGCGAGCGTGACGTCGACGAGAGGATCGCCGAACTCCTGCGGGTCCTGAACCATTCGGCCACCTCGCTGGAGGGCCTCTGCGACACGGTGCTGGACGCCATGCTTCCCGAACGCCGCACCGACGACGCCGCGCTGCTGCTCGCCCGCACCCACGCGCTGGATCCCCAGCATGTCGCCGACTGGGCCGTCGAACCCGACCCCGCGCAGGTGCCGCGCGCCAGGAAGTTCGCCCTCGACCAGCTGGAGGCCTGGAGTCTGGAGGAGGCGTCGTTCGTCACCGAACTGGTCGTCAGCGAGCTGGTCACCAATGCCATCAGATACGGCGAGCCCCCGATCAGGCTGCGGCTGATTCGCGACTCCTCCCTGATCTGCGAGGTCTCCGACGCCAGCAACACCGCACCGCACCTGCGCCGGGCGCGTGCCTTCGACGAGGGCGGCCGGGGCCTGCTGCTCGTCGCCCAGCTCACCCAGGGGTGGGGTACCCGGCACACCACCGACGGCAAGACGATCTGGTGCGCACAGACCCTCCCCGAGCCCCAGCCGCGATGAAGTCCGGGCCGCTCTGACCGCTGGATGACCCCCACCCCCGGGTTGGAGTCGAGCGGGCTCTCCTCATGTGTGGGCGTGGCATCGCGCAAAGCACAGGGTGTGCGTGGGCGGCTACTCCCGAAGCCCGGGAGTCGAAGCGCTTCGAAGATGCCATTCACTCCGACGGGGTGTCAATGCGCCGGGGAAAGAAAGTATCCAGCGGTTGGCGCCCTTGTTTCGCACGAAACTTCTCCGTTAACTTTCGACTGGAAGTGAAGCGCTTCGACAGCCGGCCAAGACCGCCGCCATGAGTCATGACTCGACTGGGCGTTGACCTCGAAAGGGCCGACATGACCAAGGAACAAGAGACCTTCCACTGGGGACACGAGGCCCTTCATCTCGAGATCGTCCTCGATGACGACGGCAGCCCGCGCCTCACGCACCTCGGACTCCCCGGCGAAGCGCGGACAAGCCCCGGTGCGTCCCTCCCCCTGGTGGAGGTGACGGCCGCGGGTCACGGCCGCGGCTGGTCGGGCAACCGCCTCGTGGACACCGCTCTCGGCGGGCGTCTGCGCCACCGGACTCACCGCGCGACCCGCGACGCCGACTGGCACGTGCTCACCGTCGAACTTCACGACCCCGAGACCGGGCTGGTCGCGGAGGTGACCTACCGATCACCGGACGGCATCCCCGTTCTCCGCAGCGAGGTGACCCTGCGCAACGAAGGGCGGACCACGCTGCCCCTGGAGTCGGTCAGCTCGCTCGTGGTGGGCTGCCTGACCCCGCAGGACCCGGCGGCCATCGACGCAGCGGACCTGCTGTGGGCGGAGAACGACTGGGTCGCCGAATGCCGCTGGCGGCGCCGGCCTATGCGCCTGACCACACCGGCCCATGGCGGACAGGTGAGCAACGGGCACGGCAGAGCCGGCTTCGCCCTCAATGGACAACGCACCTGGTCCAGTTGCGGACACCTGCCCATGGGCGGCCTGACGGACCGCCGCTCCGGCCGCACCTGGGTGTGGCAGATCGAGCACAACGGCGGGGGCTGGCGCTGGGAATGCGAAGAGCGCGACGAGGCGGCCTACGCGGCGCTGTTCGGCCCCACCGACACCCACCACGTCTGGCGGCACCCCCTTGAACCCGGCGCCGCCTTCCGCACCGTACCCGCCGCACTGTCCTTCAGCGCGGACGGCGGCCCCGACGCCGCGTTCGCCGCGCTGACCCACTACCGCCGCGCCCAGCGCCGCCCGCACGCCGATCACCAGCGCCTGCCCGTCATTTTCAACGACTACATGAACTGCCTGATGGGCGACCCCACGACCGAGAAGCTGCTGCCGCACATCGACGCGGCGGCCGACGCGGGCGCGGAGTACTTCGTGATCGACGCAGGCTGGTACGACGGCGACAACGGCGGCTGGTGGACCACCGTCGGCGCCTGGGAACCGGCCGCCTCACGATTTCCCGGCGAGCGCGGGATCCACGAGGTGCTGGACCGCATCCGGGAGCGCGGCATGGTGCCCGGCCTGTGGCTGGAGCCGGAGGTCATCGGCGTAAGCAGTCCCATGGTCACGTCCCTTCCGGACGAGGCGTTCTTCCGCCGGGACGGCGTCCGCGTCACGGAGTCCGGCCGGCACCACCTGGACCTGCGCCACCCGGCCGCCCGTGCCCACCTGGACCAGGTCGTGGACCGCCTGGTCGGCGAGTGGGGCGTCGGCTACCTCAAACTCGACCACAACATCGACCCCGGCTCCGGCACCAGCGCCCACCCCGGCGAGACCCCCGGCGCCGGACTGCTCGGCCACAACCGGGCGCACCTCGACTGGCTCGACGGCATCCTCGACCGCTACCCCCACCTCGTGGTGGAGAACTGCGCCTCCGGCGGCATGCGCTGGGACCACGCCCTGCTGTCCCGGCTGCAACTGCAGTCCACCAGCGACCAGCAGAACCTCCACCTCTACGCCCCCATCGCGGCCTCCGCACCCACCGCCGCCACCCCCGAACAGGGCGCCGTATGGGCCTACCCCCAGCCGGAGGACTCCCTCGACGAGGTGGCCTTCACCATGGCCAACGCCCTCCTCGGCCGCATCCACCTCTCCGGCCGCATTCCCGAACTCGAGCCGACGGCCCGCGCCCTGGTCCACGAGGCCGTCACCGTGTACAAGGCCATCCGCGCCGACCTGCCGCAAGCCGTGCCGTCCTGGCCACTCGGCCTTCCCGGCTGGGACGACCCCTGGATCGCCCTGGCCCTGCGCGCTCCCGCCACCACCTACCTCACCGCCTGGCGCCGCCCCGGAGCCGACGCCACAGCGACACTTCACCTGCCCCACCTGCGGGGCACCGCCGCCCGTGTCGACCTGCTCTATCCCTCGGTCAGCCGGGCCGTTCCCACCTGGATGCCCGACACGGGCGAGCTGAACCTGACCCTGCCCACCGCGCCGACCGCGGTCCTGCTCCGCATCACCCCCACGGACCCCGGCGCTCCCTGAACCACCCCACGCCCGCATCACGTATCGACGAGAGGACCTATCGGTGCCCCCTCTGCGCCGGCCGGACGGACGCGTCGCCAACCCCGCGAACCCCGTGATCCCCGGCTTCCACCCCGACCCCAGCGTCTGCCGGGTCGGCGACGACTACTACCTGGCCTGCTCCAGCTTCGAGTACTTCCCCGGGGTACCCCTCTTCCACAGCCGTGACCTGGTCCACTGGACGCAGATCGGCAACGCCCTGGACCGGCCGGAGCAGCTGCGTCTGTCGGACGCGTGGTCCTCCGGTGGGATCTACGCCCCCACCCTGCGCCACCACGACGGCCGCTTCTGGCTGATCGTCACCAACTGCAGCGAGGGCGGCGGCAACCTGATCGTCACGGCCACCGACCCCGCCGGACCGTGGTCGGACCCCATCCGGGCGCCGGGTGTCCCCGGCATCGATCCCGACCTGGTCTGGGACGAGGACGGCACCTGCTGGTGCACGGTCGCCGGGGTCTCGCAGGTCCGTCTCGACCCCTCCTCCGGGCAGACGTACGGGACACCGCACAAGCTCTGGTCCGGCGGGCCCGGCGCCAAGGCCCCGGAGGCGCCGCACCTGTACCGGATCGGCGACTACTGGTATCTGCTCATCGCCGAGGGCGGCACCGAGCGCGGCCACGGCGTGTCGATCGCCCGCGGCCGTACGCCCAACGGCCCGTTCGAGCCGTGTCCGGCCAACCCGATCCTCACTCACCGAGGGACCGACCACCCGGTCCAGAACACCGGGCACGCCGACCTCGTCCAGGGCCCCGACGGCTCCTGGTGGATGGTGCTGCTCGGCGTCCGACCGGGCGGCGGCACGCCGGGCTGGCACGTGCTCGGCCGGGAGACCTTCCTGGCCCCCGTGACCTGGGTGGACGACTGGCCGGTCGTCGGCGAGGTCGCCCTCGACCTGCCCGAGCTCCCGTGGCCGCTCTCCCCCGGCCCTGCCGAGGAGCACCGGGACGACTTCGAGCTCGCCGAACTGCGACCGTCCTGGATCTCCCTGCGCGACCGACCCGCCGAGCACTGCGCCACGAAGGAGCGCCCCGGATGGCTGACGCTCCGCGCGCGGGGCGACTCGCTGGACGAACCCGACGTGGTGTTCACCGGCCGGCGTCAGCAGCACATGTCGTGCCGGGCGCGCACTCTGGTCGACGCCGCGGAGGGAACCGGTGGCCTCGCCGTACGGCTCGACGAGCGGCACCACTACGGGGTCGAGGTGTCCGGCACGCAGGTCCAAGTGATCGCGCGTGTCGGCTCGTTGCGCACGGTTGTGGCCGCACAGTCCGTACCCGCCGGGCCGGTGGTCCTCTCACTCACGATCACGGACCCACCGCCACCGCACGGCCCGTGCACCGGACCCGACGTCGTCTCCCTCGGCGTCGAGCACCCCGACGGCACGTTCACCGAGCTCGCGGCCCTCGACGGCCGCTACCTGTCGACCGAGGTCGCCGGCGGCTTCACCGGCCGGGTCATCGGCATGTACGCCGCTCAAGGCACCGTCCGCTTCGACTGGTTCGACTACGAGCCCCTCGACAGCTGAACCAAGCCCCCTCCCGAACGGCCGACCGAAAGGCATGCCCCATGAAGGTCATACGGCAACCCGCACACCACCGCAGACGAGGCCCAGGCCGCCTGGCCGGTCTGCTGATGACGCTGCTCGTCGTCCTGGGACTGTCCGGCAGCACCGCGCTCGCGGCGCCCGGCGGCACGGCACAGCAGGCAGGGGCCAAGGTCAAGGTTCCGGCCCGCGCCATGGACGCCGTCGCCGCGATGCAGCCCAGCTGGAACCTGGGCAACACCCTGGACGCGATTCCGGACGAGACGTCCTGGGGCAACCCCAAGGCCACCAGGGAACTGTTCAAGACCATCCGGGCGGAGGGCTTCCGCAGCGTCCGCGTCCCGGTGACCTGGAGCGCACACCAGTCCGCCACCGCGCCCTACACCGTCGACGACGCGTACATGAGCCGCGTCAAGCAGGTGGTCGACTGGGCACAGGCCGAGAACCTCTACGTCGTGCTCAACGTCCACCACGACAACTGGCAGTGGGTCTCGAAGATCTCCACCGACCACGACAAGGTGCTCGCCCGCTACGACGCCCTGTGGACCCAGATCTCCGCCGCGTTCCGTGACGAGCCGCGCACCCTGCTCTTCGAGAGCCTCAACGAGCCGCGCTTCGACGACGCCACGGCCGCGCAGAAGACCCAGCTCATGAACGAGCTGAACACGTCCTTCCACAAGATCGTCCGCGCTTCGGGCGGCGGGAACAAGGGCCGCCTGCTCGTCCTGATCACACAGGAAGGCACCCCCTCCCAGGTCCTCATGGACGACCTGTACACCACGATCAAGTCGCTGCACGACAGCAATCTGGTCGCCACCGTGCACTTCTACAGCTGGTACCCGTTCAGCGTGAACATCGCGGGCGGCACCCTGTACGACGCCGCCGCCCAGAACGACCTCAACGACGCCTTCGCCCGCATGCGCGACACCTTCGTCGCCAGGGGCATCCCCGTCTACGTCGGTGAGTTGGGCCTGCTCGGCTACCCCGACCACAACCATCCCTCCCGCGTCGAGCGGGGCGAGGCGCTGAAGTACTACGAGCACGTCGGATACGCGGCGCGCCTCGTCGGTGTCACCACCGCGCTGTGGGACCCCGGGACTTGGGCCTATCTGAACCGGGAGACCCTGAAGTGGTCGGACCCCGCCCTGATGGCCTGGATCAAGTCGAGCTGGACCACCCGTTCGGCAACGGCCTCCTTCGACAAGGTCTTCTTGGAGAAGAAGGAGCCGATCACGGCCAAGGGGGTCACCCTGAATCTGAACGGGACCACGTTCCGGGGCCTGTGGCACGGTAAGACGAAGCTCGTCGAGGGACGGGACTACACCCTCTTCGACAAGACGCGGCTCGTCCTCACGGCCGGCGCGCTGACCCGCCTGTCGGGCGACCGCGAGTACGGGGTGAACGCCACGCTCCAGGCCCGGTTCTCCCGCGGACTGCCCTGGCAGATCGAGGTGGTCACCTACGACGAGCCGGTGTTGTCGGACGCCACGGGCAAGACCGACGCGCTCACGATCCCCACGCAGTACAAGGGTGACGCGCTGGCGACCATGGAGGCCAGGTACCCCGACGGCAGCTACGCCGGCCCGACGAACTGGACTGTGTACCAGGAGTTCAACGCGACCTTCTCGCCGGACTACCCGAACGGCACGCTCGTCCTGCAGCCCGAGTTCCTGAAGTCGCTGCGCGACGGCGAACTGGTGACACTGACCTTCGACTTCTACAGCGGCAAGAAGGTCATGTATCACGTCAAGAAGTCCGGAGACTCGGTCACCGGCACGCACGTCCCACCCCTCCCCTGACCGACCGCCCCTCGCCCTGGTTGCCGCCTCCCCGGCAACCAGGGCGCCGGCGTCATGCAGCGCGTTGGGCGCTGTCGTCAGCGCGCTGACGTGAGCGGGCCGTTCTCGTCCTTGCCATCATGCGACTCCCCTTCTCGACCACTGGGGCGGGGTCGCGGTGGCAGCGGGGGTGAACTGCCACCAGTTCATGTTGAGGAGGTAGCCGCTGCCGCCGGTGAACCGCAGGTAGAGATCCTGGGTTCCCGTCGCGCCGCTGACCGGGCAGGTCACCGTCCTCCAGGTCTGCCAGCCGCCGGTGTTCGGTACATCGCAACGGCCCACGACCGTCCCGCTCGGGGAGCCCAGGCGCAGTTCGGCGGCGCCGCCGCCGCTGCCCGAGGCCACGCGGGCGGTGAAGGAGGACGCGCCCGGCCCGAAGGCCACGCCCTTGACCTTGATGTAGTCGCCGTTGTCGATCCAGCCGACGTTCATCCCGCCTTCGGTGGACGGTTCGGTCTCGATCCCGGAACCCCAGGCGATCGTCTCGGCCTCCTGGCGCACATACGGATCGAGCGTGCCGGCCTGCGGGGCGCCCGTGGTCGTCATGTTGATCGTCGGGATCGTGCCGTCGGCGTTGTAGGAGAACCTCTCCACCGCGACCGAGCGGGTGAAGCCGCCGCCGCCAGGCAACGCGCCGTTGTGGTAGAAGAAGTATGAATTTCCCTTGAAGTCCACGATCCCGGGGTGGTTGGTGAAGCTGCTGCCCTGGGTGGGCATGACCGTGCCGCGGTAGGTCCACGGCCCGGTCGGGCCGGGCGCCGTCGAGTAGGCGATGAACTCCGAGCAGCACCTGGCCGCGAACACCAGGTAGTACAGGCCGTTCCGCTTGTAGACCCACGGTCCCTCTTCGTACAGGGTGGGGCGGTTGGGGTCGCCGGTGCGGGTACCGAACCCGGCGGTGGTGAGGGGGATCCTGGTGGGGCTGCCCGAGTAGGAGGTCATGTCGGTGTTCAGCCTGACGTACGTCAAGTTCGGGTTGCCCCAGTACAGATAGGCCTGGCCGTCGTCGTCGATGAAGACGGTCGGATCGATCTCACCGTTCTCCACCAGGGGGTGGCCGAGTGCGTCCCGGAACGGTCCGGTGGGGCTGTCGGAGACGGCCACGCCGATGGCCATCCGGCCGGTGGCCCGGTTCGTCACCGGCACGTACCAGTAGAACCGGCCGTTGCGCTGCACGGCCTGTCCCGCCCACGCGTCGGAGGAGGCCCAACTGAAGGTGGTCAGGCTGAGCGGGGAGCCGTGGTCGGTCCAGTTGACCATGTCGGCGGAGGACCACACCCTCCAGTCCTTCATGGTGAAGTAGGTGGAGCCGTCCTCGTCGTGTCCGGTGTAGAGGTAGACCCGTCCGTTGTGGACCAGCGGGGCCGGGTCGGCGGTGTAGACGTGCTGGAAGATGGGGTTGTCGGCGCGGGCCGCGGTGGGCTGCACCGCGGCGGGAACGACGGTGAACGCCAGCAGGAGGCTCACCACCCAGGCTGCTGCCCGGGTGATCCTCGTGCCGGTGTGGGGTAACGATCGAACGGTGCTCATGAGGGCCTCCGGTGGACATCGACTGACGGCTGAGCTGTTGGCCGGTGCGCGAGGCCTCTCAGGCGCGGTTCCACTTCTGGCCCGCCTGTCCGTTGCAGCTCCACAGGACCAGCGGGGTGCCGTTGGCGGTGCCTGACCCGTTGGCGTCGAGGCACAACCCGGCGTGGACGTTGCGGATCGTCCCGTCGGAGCCGATGGTCCACTTCTGGTTGTCCTGGCCGTTGCAGGACCAGGTGATGACCCGGGTGCCGTTGGCGGTGCCCTGGTTGTAGGCGTCCAGGCACTTGTCGCCGAAGACGCGGATCTCACCGCCCGCCCATGTGGTCCACAGCTGGTTGGCGGCCGTGTGGCAGTCCCAGATCAGTGCCGTGGCCCCGGCCGCGGTGGAGGCGTTGTCCACGTCCACACAACGGCCGGAGGCGCTGCCGCGCAGACGTGAGGTGGTGGCAGCCAGCGGGCTGCCACCGCTCACCCGGAACACGGCCACGCCATGCGCGGGGACGCTCGCCGAAATCTGCCCGGACGTGCTGGACGTACCGCCGGTCCACAGATCCGTGAGGGTGAACGGGCCGCCGGAGAGGCCGACTTGAGCGGCCGTGGTGGTGACCGTCGCGGTGCCCGCTCCCCGGTTGAACAGGCCCACCGCGACCGAGCCGTCGGACAGGGGCTTGGCGAACACCTCGGTGCTGCCGTCGTCGCGCACCCTGCGCCCGCCCGCGCCCAGCGGATCCTGGTTCACCGCCAGCAGACGCGGATTGCGCAGGATCGCGCTCACGTCGGCGGACATGGTGCGGATGTCGTTGCCGGCCATCAGCGGTGCGCTCAGCAGTGCCCACAGGGCGAAGTGGGAGCGGGACTCGGTCAGCGACAGGCCGGGACGGCCGACGACCAGCATGTCGGGATCGTTCCAGTGCCCTGGACCCGACTGCGCGGCCAGCGGGGCGGTGACGTCCAGGACGTTGCCGACGCCCATCGGATAGCTGTTGGTGTTGCCGTTCTGCCAGATGTCGAGCAGGTCCTCGGTCGTCCGCCACAGGTCGGCGACCTCGCCCCAGTTGTACGTGGCGCCGGTGATGGCGTGGAAGCTGTTGGGGTTGATGCTGTAGACGATCGGCCGCCCGGTCGCGCGCAGGGCGTCACGCATGAGCGAGAACCGCGCGACCTGCTCGTCACGGGTGCCGCTCGATGAACACCAGTCGTACTTGAGGTAGTCGACGCCCCACGAGGCGAACGTGGCGGCGTCCTGGGTTTCGTGTCCCCTGCTCCCCGTCGACCCGGGATAGGCACCGCTGGTCTGCGCACAGGTGCGTTCGCCCGGCACCTGGTAGATGCCGAACTTCAGGCCCTTGCCGTGGATGTAGTCCCCGAGGGCCTTCATCCCGCTCGGAAACTTGGTGGGATTGGCCCGAAGGTTGCCCGCGGCGTCACGCTGGGGGTCGAACCAGCAGTCGTCCACCACCACGTACCGGTAGCCGGCCTCGCGCATGCCCGAGGACACCATCGCGTCGGCGGCCTGCCGGACCTGCCCCTCGGAGACCCCGCATCCGAAACTGTTCCAGCTGTTCCATCCCAGCGGTGGAGTGAGTGCCGGGCTGCCGGGCGCGGCCGTGGCGGTGGAGTGGACGGCGGCCGTCACGGTCGCGGTGACCGTCAGCACGGCGGCCGCGAAGGTGCGAAGAAGTCGTCTGCCCGATCGTCTGGGCACGGTGGGCTCCTAATCCTTGAGTAAGCGGTTCCGGTTGGCTCCGTCAGGGGCGGCCCGGACTGTTGATGTGGTGCGGTTTGCGGCGGCCTCGTGGGCACCGGGCTGACCCCTCTGGGTTCCTGGTCCTCTGAGACCTTCTGAAAGACCGGTGGCGCCCGGTGTCTTCGGGCCGCTGCGAAACCCACCGGCCTGTGCCGAACGTTGATCGTCGTGGTGCAAGCCCTCCGCACGGTGACCCCCGCGTACTCCGCGAGCCGTTCGAGCTCTGATCGAGACCGGGGCCCGCGCGGTGCGCTGGTGTCGCGAACGGCTGGTGAGATGGCGGACCGTCGAGTCCTGGGATTAGGTCGCCGCGTGGCCCGCACAGGCTTGTCACCTGCGCAAACGCACGATGAGAGGGGAACGGCTTGAGCGTGTTCTGCGGGATCGACTGGGCCGAGTCGCACCACGATGTGGCCCTGGTAGATCAAGACGGCCAGCTGGTGGCCAAGCGCCGCATCAGCGACGACCTCGCCGGCTACCGGCTGCTGCTGGACCTGCTCGCCGAGCACGGCGACAGCCCCGAGACGCCGATACCAGTGGCCATCGAGACCTCCAGTGGCCTGCTCGTGGCCGTCCTGCGCACCGGCCGGCGGAAGATCTTCGCCATCAACCCGCTGGCCGCCGCCCGCTACCGCGACCGTCACGGCGTCTCGCGCAAGAAGTCCGACCCCGGCGACGCCCTGGTCCTGGCCAACATCCTGCGCACCGACATGCACGCCCACCGGCCACTGCCCGACGACAGCGACCTCGCCCGCGCCATCACCGTCCTGGCCCGCGCCCAGCAGGACGCCGTCTGGGCCCGCCAGCAGATCGCCAACCAGATCCGCTCGCTGCTGCGCGAGTACTACCCCGTCGCCCTGGACGCCTTCCTCGGCAAGCAAGGCGGCCTGACCCGGCCCGAGGCCCGCGCGGTGCTCGCCGTGGCGCCGACCCCGAGCACGGCGGCCCGGATGACCCTGCCGCAGCTGCGGGCCGCGCTCAAACGGGCCGGCCGCAGCCGCGGCATCGACGCCGAAGCCGAACGCCTCAAGACCGCCTTGCGGTTCGAGCAGGCCCACCAGCCCACGCTCGTCGAGGAGGCCATGGGTCGACAACTGCTCGCGCTGCTCACACAGTTGGATGCGGCCTGCAAGGCCGTCGAGGACCTCACCGAGGCGGTGGAGGCGTCTTTTCGTCGGCACCCGGACGCTGAAATCCTGCTCAGCTTCCCCGGCATGGGCATCCAGCTCGGCGCCCGGGTGCTCGCCGAGATCGGTGACGACCGCGCGCGGTTCGCCGATGCCCGGGCACTGAAGGCATACGCAGGATCGGCCCCCATCACCCGTGCCTCGGGCAAGAAACGCTTCGTCGGACGCCGCTACATCAAGAACAACCGCCTGACCAACGCCGGCCATCAGTGGGCCTTCGCCGCGCTCACGGCCTCGCCCGGAGCAGCTGCCCACTACCGGCGACGGCGCGACCGCGGAGACTGGCATGCCCAGGCCCAGCGGCACCTGTTCAACCGCATGATCGGCCAGCTCTACCACTGCCTGCAGACCCGGCAGCACTTCGACGAACAGCATGCCTTCACCTCCTCCTCGGCGGATCTGGCCGTAGCGGCTTGACTTCTTAGGCACGTGAGATGTCTTTCAGTGGATAGCTGCGACACATCCATTCCGATATGACACGTGCATGACATTCACGACACTCGCGGGACGTTCGAAATTTCGATGCTTTTTCGGATCGCCGCCGCCACGGATATTAGGCAGGCTGCTCAGCTTGTCAACTCCGTCGACCGTCCCGAGTTTCCTGGGCCTGGTCCGCACGGGAAGCGCAGAACTTCGAAACATTTCGGTTTACGGAACGAATCATGCGAGACATATTGACGGGAGCTCTCCACCCCCTACGATCCAGGATGCTCCCCGGTCGATTACCGTTCGCAATCTCGAACAGAGGGACCGACATTGGACATGTCATGCTCTCGTCAATACATGGACCGCCGTCGGGCCTTGGCCGTCGGCGCCGGCCTGGTCACCGGTGCGTGCCTCCCGCTGACCGGAGCCTCCCCGCCCGCCACAGCCGCTCCCTCCCAGGAGTCGCCCTTCGCGGCCGCCCCGGCGTACGCGAACCCGGTCATCTGGCAGGACTTCGCGGATATCGACGTCATCCGCGTCGGCGCCACCTACTACGCCTCGGCCTCGACGATGCACTACTCGCCCGGGGCACCCGTCCTGCGCTCGTACGACCTGGTGAATTGGGAGATCGCCGGTCACTCCGTGCCCGTCCTCGACTTCGGCGCCAAATACGACCTGAACGGTGCGCGTGGCTACGTCCGGGGCATCTGGGCGTCGTCGCTGGCCTACCGGCCGAGCAACAGGACCTTCTACTGGCTCGGTCAGATCGACTTCGCCAGGACGTACGTGTACACCGCCACCGCCGCCGAGGGGCCGTGGAGCAGACTGACGACGATCAGCACCCCGTACTACGACGCGGGGCTGCTCGTCGACACCGACGACACGCTGTACGTGGCGTACGGGAACACCACCATCAGCGTGGCCCAGCTCTCGCCCGACGGGCGCAACCAGGTCCGCACGCAGCAGGTCTTCACCACACCGTCGAGCGTCGGCACCCTCGAGGGCTCCCGCTTCTACAAGATCAACGGGCAGTACTACATCTTCCTGACCCGCCCGGCCAACGGCCAGTACATCCTGAAATCGTCGGGCGGCCCCTTCGGTCCGTACACGATGCGGCAGGTCCTCCTTGACCTGCGCGGGCCGATCCCCGGCGGCGGCGTCCCGCACCAGGGCGGGCTGGTCCAGACGCAGAGCGGCGCCTGGTACTACCTGGCCTTCGTGGACGCGTACCCCGGCGGCCGGATGCCTGCCCTGGCGCCGGTCACCTGGACCCCGGACGGCTGGCCCGTCGTCCAACTCGTCAACGGCGCATGGGGCACGTCGTATCCCAGCCCGACGGTGCCCACGCCACCCCGCCAGGTCACCCCGATGACCGGCGTCGACACCTTCGACGGTACGAGCCTCAAGCCGCGGTGGGAATGGAACCACAACCCGGACAACACCAAGTGGTCCGTCGACAACGGACTGACCCTGCGGACCGCGACCGTCACCCATGACCTGTACGGGGCCCGCAACACCCTCACGCACCGCATCCAGGGTCCCACCTCCACCGCCACGGTCCAGCTCGACTTCTCGGCGATGCACGACGGCGACCGGGCCGGACTCGCGCTGCTGCGTGACTCCTCCGCCTGGATCGGTGTCCAACGCGAGGGCGGCGCGACCCGGGTGTCCATGGTCAACGGACTGACCATGGACAGCAATTGGAACACCACCGGTACCGGAACCGAGGTCGCGAGCGCCCCCGTCTCCGGCAGCCGCGTCTGGCTGCGCGCGAGCGCGGACATCCGCCCCGGCTCGGCACGCCCCGGCACCTTCTCCTACAGCACCGACGGCACGAACTTCATCCGCCTCGGCCCCTCCTTCTCCATGGGCAACGACTGGCGGTTCTTCATGGGCTACCGATTCGCCCTCTTCAACCACGCCACCCTGGCGCTCGGCGGCGCGGTCCGCGTCCTGCGGTTCGAGCTGTCGACACCCTGATCCCATCCGATCGATCGCACAGCGCAACCCCCCACCCCACCGTACGAGGAGAACCATGAACCCGCTGAAACGGCTCGGCCGTCGCCGAGCCTCGGTGTTATCCCTGCTGGCCGTGGCCGCCCTGGTCACGCCCGGCGCCGCGACCGCCGCCCCCGACGCCGTCCGCGCCTCCACCCTGGGGGCCCAAGCGGCCCAGTCCGGACGGTACTTCGGGACCGCGGTGGCCGCCGGGCGGCTCGGCGACGGCACGTACACCGGGATCCTGGACCGCGAGTTCAACTCGGTCACGCCCGAGAACGAGATGAAGTGGGACACCATCGAGCGCTCTCGTGGCTCGTTCAACTTCGGCCCCGGCGACCAGATCGCCAACCGGGCCGCGTCGCACGGGCAGCGCCTGCGCGGACACACCCTGGTCTGGCACTCCCAACTGCCCAGCTGGGTCAGCTCCATCAGGGACGCCAACACCCTGCGCAGCGTGATGAACAATCACATCACCCAGGTGATGAACCACTACAAGGGCAAGGTCTACGCCTGGGACGTGGTCAACGAGGCCTTCGCGGACGGAGGCAGCGGCCAGATGCGCAGCTCGGTCTTCCGGGACGTCCTGGGCACCGGCTTCATCGAGCAGGCATTTCGCACCGCACGGTCTGCCGACCCGGCGGCCAAGCTCTGCTACAACGACTACAACATCGAGAACTGGAGCGACGCCAAGACCCAGGGCGTCTACCGCATGGTGCGCGACTTCAAGGCGCGCGGTGTGCCCATCGACTGCGTCGGCCTCCAGTCCCACTTCGGGGCGGGCGGACCGCCGTCGAGTTTCCAGACGACGCTGTCGAACTTCGCCGCTCTCGGCGTGGACGTCCAGATCACCGAGCTGGACATCGCGCAGGCATCCACGGCCGCGTACGCGAACACGGTGAGGGCCTGCTTGAACGTGGCACGCTGCACCGGGATCACGGTCTGGGGCATCCGCGACAGCGACTCCTGGCGCAGCGGTGAGAACCCGCTGCTGTTCGACCGGAGCGGCAACAAGAAGCCCGCCTACCAGTCGACGCTCACGGCGTTGGGTGGCAGCGCCGCGGCCCAGCGGACAGGCGCCCCTTCGCCCCGGTCCGCCACGGCACTCCCCTCCTCCTTCCGCTGGAGTTCGAGCGGACCCCTTGTCGCGCCCAAGCCGGACGCGACCCACAGGATCGCCGGGATCAAGGACCCGTCGGTCGTCTACTACAACGGCAAGTACCACGTGTTCGCGAGCACCGCGAGCCCCTCCGGGTACAACCTGGTGTACCTGAGCTTCAGTGACTGGTCGCAGGCCGGCTCGGCCACCCACCACTACCTCGACCGCACGGCCATCGGCGCCGGGTACCGGGCCGCGCCCCAGGTCTTCTACAACACACAGCAGCGCCTGTGGTACCTCGTCTACCAGACCGGCAACGCCTCGTACTCCACCAACCCCGACATCAGCAACCCCAACGGGTGGAGCGCACCCCGCAACTTCTACTCGTCGATGCCGGACATCATCAGGCAGAACATCGGCAACGGCTACTGGGTCGACATGTGGGTGATCTGCGACAGCGCCAACTGCTACCTGTTCTCCTCCGACGACAACGGCCACCTGTACCGCTCCCAGACGACTGTCGGCCAGTTCCCGAACGGCTTCACCAACACCGTCATCGCGGCCCAGGACTCCAAGTACGCCCTGTTCGAGGCGAGCAACGTCTACAAGGTGCAGGGCAGCAACCAATACCTGCTCCTGGTCGAGGCGATCGGCTCGGACGGACGGCGCTACTTCCGCTCCTGGACATCCAGCAGCCTCGCCGGATCCTGGTCACCCCTGGCCGCGTCCGAGAGCAACCCGTTCGCCAAGTCGAGCAACGTGACGTTCCCCGCCGGTACCTGGACCCGGGACATCAGTCACGGCGAGATGATCCGCGCGGGCTACGACCAGACGCTCACGATCCCGGCCTGCAAGCTGCAGTACCTGTACCAGGGCAAGGACCCCAACGCCGGCGGTGACTACGACAACCTGCCGTGGCGACTGGGCCTGCTCACCCAGACCAACTCGACCTGCTGACGGTACGGGCCCCGCACCGCGTGCGGGGCCTTCGCGGACCACAAAGCGCTGCGGGCCGAGGCCAGCCGCGCCCGAAGAAGGACGCGGACCGAGCCTCGGCCCCCTGGTGCCCGCTCAGCCGCCGCTGACCGTCAGGTTGTTGGTGGTGAAGTTGAGTCCGCCGGACGACGAGGTGATCTCATAGCCGAACTGCACGTCGCCGATGATCTCGTTGCCGGGCATCCAGCCCTTGGTGTAGGCGATCCAGTTGAGGATCGGCTTGACGTCCACGGTCCCCGCGTTGGAGTCGGACGTCCGCAGGAACGAGAACACCTGGTTCGACCCGTTGGTGCCCTTGTAGACGTTCCAGTTGTGGCCGCCGAGCGTGACGTTGGCCTGATAGGTGCCGATCGGGCCGACGGCTCCGTTGTAGTTGACCCACAGCATGATCTCGTACTGGTGGTCGTTGTCCCAGATGTCGTACGACGAGTTGTACGCGCCGGACGACGGGACGCTGACGTTGTAGTTGCTGGTGAGCCAGCCGAGGGAGTCGATCGTCTTGTTGATCGTTTTCGTCGAGTTGGCGTAGGACTTGATGCCGCCGGTGTTGGGGTGGTCGGCCCAGACGCCCCAGTTGGTCCCGGAGTTGGCCCAGACGCACTGGCTGCCGGCGCCGGAACCCCAGACGTTGTTGTACAGCTTGTAGCCGTCCAGACCGGTGCTGCCCCACCGGTCGCAGGAGTTCCAGACTGCTGCCGAAGCGGGGGCGGAGGCGAGGCCGACGATGGCACCGAGAGCCATCGTCGGTGCCAGCACGGCCATGCCGACCTTGCGTATCGCGCTTTTTACCATGGTGTCCCTTCCACGGGTGGGGGGAATTGTGGGGGTGCTACCACGCCCACTGACTGAGGACGTGGTCCTCTCCGGCGACGGGATCCATCGGCTGCGCGTCACCGGAAGAAGGTCTGGCAGAAGGACCAGTCGGTGGGGGCGACTGGAGAAGCCTCTCGGGTATCAGTGGGCGCTGCCGTTCTTGTCGATGAGCTGCTTGTACCAGTCGCGCAGTTTGTCGCCGCCGGAGGACTTCCACGTGGAGATGGCGGCCTGCACATCGGACAGCTTGCGGTTGCCGCGCACGTAGTCGATCTCCAGCTGCTCAAACTGGCTTTCGAGGTGGGCGTAGCGGGCCGGCTCGACGATGTTCATGCCGTAGATGGACGTCTTCTTCATGAAGGCCCCCATCCGCTGCTGCCACTCGACCTGCTTGCGGGCGACCTCGGGGAAGTCGGGGTGGGCGAAGTACGGAGCCGGAGCCGCCAGCATGTTCCAGGTGTTGATCACCTCGGTGTTGCCCTGGTCGTTCTTGACCGGCACGCCGTCCTTGACCGTGTAGTGGGTGCCCTCGACGCCGTAGTCGACGAGCATCCGCTCCTTGGTGCCGTAGGGCGCCGCCGCGAAGTTGGCTGCGGCCAGCGCGTTCTCGATCGTCGTCTTCGAGGCGCCCTTGCGGATCAGCGACCAGATGGTGGCGGGCGAGGACGCCCACAACGTGGGGTTGCCGCCGTCCGCGCCGAAGATGTCCATACCCTCGATCTGGAAGTCCGGATGGGCCTCGGCCTGTTCCACGGTCTGGGTGTACCAGGGGGTCATGTCGCCTTCGAAGACCAGGATCTGGCCGGCGGTGAAGCGCTGGCTCGCGTCGCCCGTGCGTGCCTTGTCGTCGGGGTGGACCACGCCCGCGTCGAACAGCTTGCGGGTCCACTCCAGGGCTTCCAGGTACTCGGGCCGCTCCTTGCCGTACCTCAGCTTGCCGTCGTCGTCGATGTTCCAGTCGGGACAGGCACCGAAGATGCTCCCGGAGACCCAGCTCATGTCTCCGCAGGCCCACACCTTGGCCTTGGCGCTGGTGGCCTCCTTGGCCCAACTGAGGAACTCGTCGGCCGACTTGGGGACGGACCAGCCCTTCTTGTCGAAGATGTCCCTGCGGTAGTAGGGCACTATGAAGCTTGCGGGGGCGGTGGGCATCGGTATGCCGCGCAGCGCGCCGCCGAAGATGCCCATGCGCCAGGCGTCGGAGGGGATCGCGGCCAGGTTCGGGTACTTCTTGACCTTGTCGCCCGCCAGGTAGGGGCCGAGGTCCATGAACTTCGCGGTAACCGCGTTCGCGATCTTGCCGACCAGTTCCCAGCTCGGCACGACCACCATGTCGGGAATGGAGCTGGAGGCCAGGACGGCGCCCAGCTTCTGGCCATAGGTGTTGCCGTCCTGGTTCTGCCAGGTGACCTTCGTGCCCGCCGCCGCGTCCAGCGCCGTGTAGTAGGCGCAGCCGGCCTTCGGCGGGGAGCCCCAGAACGGGGACATGATCTTGAAGGGGGCGCCGGTGCCGAGCTTCTCCGGGACCGAGGCCTTGAGGGCCGCGAGGTCGACCTTGCCGGTGTAGCCGGCGGCCGAGCCGTTCTTGGACGGCAGGTCCGGGTTCGCGACCGTGCTGGCGACGAAGGCCGGGAGCAGCTTGTCCGCGGCCTTGCCCGACGTGGTCCCTTCGCGCTCGCCGCTGTCCGAGCCGCCACAGGCGGCAAGCAGCGGCATCCCGCCCGCCACCGCTGCGGTGGCGACCGCGGTGGAGGCGAGGAAGCTTCTCCGGCTCGGCCCGGAAGGACCGGAGGAGGGGGCAGCGGCGTTCGGCGTCATTGCGTCAACCCTTCATGGCGCACCAGGACACCCGGCGGCGGACCGTCGGCTGCGGCGTCGTGACTGGAAATGGCTGAGCGAAAACTGACATCCAATCACTTCGCTGTAGTACGTAGTCGAAGCGCTTCGATGTTGCTGCGAGGTTAAGTGAACACCCAGGGGCGCACAAGGGTCGCTGCCAAGATCCTCCGAGACGGGAAGTCGGCCTACTTCGCGCCCTTGTTGGCACGACGGCATCGATGTCTCGGCATCGATCCTGCGCATGCCGAGCGTCGAAGCGCTTCGAACATGTGACCATTTTATCGCTATGAGATCCCATGTGTCCGCGCGCCCAGACCGCACACGGAGTCGTGGCGTGCCTGGGAGTCGCCGCACAAAAGCCCGGCACCGGAAGGCTTGGGTGCCGGGCTCGGTCGGGTCTGGAAGATCAGCGGGATTCGCCTGGTTTCCGCTGGGTCGCCATCAGTACGGTGACCAGTTCATTCAGCCCGTCGAATCGCCAATCGAAGGTGTCACGGCTCGTGGGCGGGTCCCCGACGGGCCGGTGGACGTAGGCGGTCCGCATCCCCTTCGCCCGGGCTCCGCGCAGGTCCCAGGCGTGGGCGGCCACCATGAGCACGCGGTCCGGCGCGCATCCGGCGGCGTCGAGGGCGAGTTGGTACACCTCCGGGGCCGGCTTGTAGGCCTGGACGGTTTCGGCGGACAAGGCCTGGTGCCAGCGGAGTCCGGCATGGGCGTTGAGCCGTAGCAGAGTGGTGCGTGCGGCGTTGGAGAGCCCGAGTACGGGGAAGTGCCGGGACAGTTGCTCGAGACCGGCCAGGGAATCGCCCCAGGGAGGCAGCCGCTGCCCTGCCGTGGCCAGCCGAGCCACGGCCCGCGGATCGGTGAACCCGGCGCGGGCGGCGACCAGTTGAGCCGCCTCCGCGTCGATGACCGAGGTGTTGGCGTATACGCGGCTTCCTTGGCCGATGCGTCGCTGCTGTCGCTCGCCGTACCGCTGCCACAAGGCGAGCAGTTCGCCGACCTGCTCCTCGCCGGACGCGGGCACCGCTTCACGGATCCCCGCTCGAAGCCCGCTCGGTTCGTCGACGAGGGTGCCGAGGACATCGAAGACGACGACCTCCACGTCGCGGACGGCGGCCATACGGACTCCCGTTCACACCGATGTCACCTACTCGACCGGTGATGATCCTGCCACCCGGAATCATCACCGGTCAAGGCGGTCACGTGCGGCTGGACGTGACCCGGAGCCGGTCAGCCGTTGGCCAGGAGCTCCAGCGTGTCGATCACGCGGTTCGAGAAACCCCACTCGTTGTCGTACCAGGCCACGACCTTCACATGGCGGCCCTCCACGCGGGTCAGGGCCGAATCGAAGATCGACGAGGCGGGATTGCCCGTGATGTCCGAGGAGACCAGCGGGTCCTCCGAGTACTCGAGGACGCCCGCGAGGGGCCCCTCGGCGGCGGAGCGATAGGCCGCCAGTACGTCCTCGCGGGTCACGTCACGCGCGACGGTCGTGTTCAGCTCGACGAGGGAGCCGACGGGGACCGGGACGCGGATCGAGTCACCGGACAACTTGCCGTCCAGGTTGGGCAGCACGAGGCCGATCGCCTTGGCGGCGCCGGTCGTCGTGGGCACGATGTTGACGCCGGCGGCGCGGGCGCGACGGGCGTCGCGGTGCGGGCCGTCCTGGAGGTTCTGCTCCTGCGTATAGGCGTGCACGGTCGTCATGAAGCCGTGCTCGATGCCGGCGAGCTCGTCGAGCACCGAGGCGAGCGGTGCGAGCGCGTTGGTCGTGCACGAGGCGTTGGAGACGATCGTGTGCACGTCCGGGTCGTAGGCGTCGGTGTTGACCCCGTACGCCAGCGTGACGTCGGCGCCGTCCGAGGGGGCACTGACGAGGACCTTCATGGCGCCCGCGTCGAGGTGGGCGCGGGCGGCCTTGGCCGAAGTGAACCGTCCGGTGGCCTCCAGCACGATGTCGATGCCGAGTTCGGCCCACGGCAGCTGCGCGGGTTCACGCTCGGCGAGCACGGTGATGCGACGGCCGTCGACGACCAGGGTGTTCCCGTCGACGGTCACCGGACGGCCGAGTCGGCCGGCCGTGCTGTCGTAGGCGAGCAGCCTCGCGAGGGTGGCGGGCTCGGTGAGGTCGTTGACGGCGACGACCTCCAGGGCGCTGTCGCGTTCGAGGAGCGCGCGCAGCACATTGCGTCCGATGCGGCCGAATCCGTTGATGGCGATGCGAGTCATGAATGGTGTCCCTTCCTTGTGCCCACCAGGCTCGCGCGCGGCATCGACCGCTGACAGTGGCGGGATCGCCATGGTTCAAAAGGATCGCGCCACGCTCGACCGGGAACGGGCCCCTCTGGGAAAGGAGTGGACGGAGCGATGCCCCGGCTTGTAGCTTGCGCTTGACCGCGACGCCGCCCGAGGAGGTGAGACCCATGAACGCTGTATCGATGTGGGTGCTCCCCCTTGCCGTCACGGTCGGGCGATTGACGTAGGTGTCGCCGGGAGTGCCTCCGCAACAAGGCACTCCCGAAAGGCAACACCTATGGACTCTTCGCCATTCTCCGACGCCGATCGCGCGCCCGTGTTCGACGTGATCATTGCCGGGTGCGGACCGACCGGCGCGATGCTGGCCGCCGAACTCCGGCTGCACGACGTGCGGGTTCTTGTCCTGGAGAAGAAAACCGAGCCCGTTCCGTTCGTCCGCATCGTCGGTCTGCACATGCGCAGTCTTGAGCTGATGGCCATGCGGGGACTGCTGGATCGCATGCTCGAACACGGACGAAAGCGTCCGCCGGCCGGATTCTTCGCCGCCATCGACAAACCCGCGCCCAAGGGCCTGGATTCCGCGCACGCCTATCTGCTGGGCATCCCGCAGCCGACGATCGAGCGTCTGCTCGAAGAGCATGCGACCCAACTGGGTGCGCAGGTCAGGCGCGGTGGTGCGGTGGCCGGTCTCGAGCAGGACGCCGAGGGTGTGACCGTCGAGCTGGCCGACGGCCAACAGCTGCGTTCGCGCTATCTCGTCGGCTGTGACGGCGGGCGCAGCACGGTGCGCAAACTGCTCGGCGTCGCCTTCCCCGGTGAGCCCTCGCGGACCGAGACGCTCATGGGCGAGATGCAAGTGGGTGTGCCGCAGGAGGAGATCGCCGCCAAGGTCTCCGAAATCAACAGGACCAACAAGCGATTCTGGCTCCGGCCCTTCGGCAATGGCGCATACAGCGTCGTGGTCCCCGCCGGTGGAGTCAGCGATCGCGCGAAACCGCCCACCCTCGAGGATTTCAGACAACAGCTGCGCACTGTCGCCGGAACCGATTTCGGCGTGCACTCTCCGCGCTGGTTGTCCCGCTTCGGGGATGCCACCCGGCTGGCCGAACGCTATCGGGTCGGGCGAGTGCTGCTGGCCGGCGACGCGGCACACATCCATCCGCCCACCGGCGGTCAGGGTCTGAATCTGGGCGTTCAGGACGCCTTCAACCTCGGTTGGAAACTCGCCGCACAGATCCGCGGCTGGGCGCCGGAAACACTGCTGGACACCTACCAGGCCGAACGCCGTCCGGTCGCAGAGGACGTGCTGGACAACACCCGCGCCCAGATGGAACTGCACTCCACCGAACCGGGCCCGCAGGCCGTGCGCAGGCTGCTCACCGAACTGATGGACTTCGACGAGGTGAACCGCCATCTCATCGAGAAGATCACCGCGATCGGTATCCGCTACGACTTCGGCGAAGGCCCCGACCTGCTCGGCCGCCGCCTGCCCGACCTCGACGTGAAGGGCGGACGCCTCTACGGTCTGCTGCATCGCGGCCGCGGACTGCTGCTGGACCGCACCGAACGCCTGACCGTCGGCGGCTGGGCGGACCGGGTCGATCACCTCACGGACCCCACTGCGGCACTCGATGTTCCCTGCGTTCTGCTGCGCCCCGACGGTCATGTCGCCTGGATCGGCGACGATCAGCAGGACCTGGACGCCCACCTCTCCCGCTGGTTCGGCAAGCCCGCCGAGTGATGTCGTTGGTCGGCCACGGGCGGCCGTGCGTTCATCCACGGCCGTCTGTCGAACATCGGCTCTCAGGGCTACTCGCCCCGGGTGAACGTACGGCGGTACTCGCTCGGCGTCGTCCCCAGGATCCGCTGGAAGTGCGTCCGCAGGTTCGCACCGGTGCCCAGCCCGACGTCGGTCGCGATCTGCTCGACACTCCGCTCCGAACGCTCCAGCAGCTCGCGGGCCATGTCGACGCGGGCGCGCATGACCCACTGCATCGGCGTGTATCCGGTCTCCTCGACGAAGCGCCGTGAGAAGGTGCGCGGCGAGACCGCCGCCTGGCTCGCCAGGAGGTCGAGGGTGAGGGGTTCGTCGAGTCGGTGCAGGGCCCATTCCCGGGTGGCGGCGAAGCGCTCGCCGAGCGGCTCGGGCACGCTGCGCGGCACGTACTGCGCCTGACCGCCACTGCGGTAGGGGGCGGCGACCAGGCGCCGGGCCGCATGGTTGGACGCGGCCACTCCGAGGTCGCCGCGCAGGACGTGCAGACACAGGTCGATGCCGGAGGCGGCGCCGGCCGATGTCAGCACGCTGCCCTCGTCGACGAACAGCACGTTCTCGTCGACCCGGACGAGGGGATGCTTCGCCGCGAGCGCCCTCGTGTAGTGCCAGTGGGTCGTGGCGCGTCTGCCGTCGAGCAGGCCGGTCGCGGCCAGCGCGAAGGCGCCGGTCGAGATGGCGGCCAGCCGCGTGCCCCGGCCGTGGGCCGCGACCAGCGCCTCGACGACGGCCGGCGGCGGGTCCTCCCGGTCCGGGAACCGGTAGCCGGGGATGAAGACGAGGTCCGCCCACGCGAGCGCCTCCGGGCCGTGGGCGACGTGGTACGACAGCCCGTCCCCACCGCTCACCAGCCCCGAGGCCGCGCCGCACAGCCGTACCTCGTACGGCATGCTCGCGCGCGTGCTGAACACCTGCGCGGGGATGCCGACGTCGAGCGGTTTGGCGCCTTCGAGGACGAGAACGGCGACGCGGCGAAGGCGGGAGGCGGACACGGGGACAGGCTACGCGGAGGTCAGGCGTCCTCGATCGTCGCCGTGACGGGCGTGCCGATCTCGACCGTGCGGCTGACCGTGCACAGGCGGTCGTGGGAGGTCTTCACCGCGCGGGGCAGGATGGTGCGGGCCCGGTCGGCGCCCTCTCCGTCGGGGAAGGCGACGGTGAAGGTGACCGCGAGGTCGGTCAGCCGGTTGCCGAGCTCGTCGTTGATCTTGTTTCCGCTCACCTCGACGGAGAAGGCGGTGGGCTCGGCGTGACGGCTGGTGGCGAGATCGACGTCGACCGCCGTGCAGCCGCCGAGCGCCGCGAGGAGCAGTTCGACGGGGGTGAACTCGCTGTCGGAGCCGGTGCCGAAGCTGATCGTGCCGCCGCGGGTGTTGGTGGCGACGAAGTGGCCGGTACTGGTGCGCTCGACCGTGACGGACCGTGCGGAGTTTTCGCTCATGCCGAGGACATTAGTCCGGGGTGCCGAGCGGTGCCCGCGGGCCCGGTACCTTGCCCGGATTGAGCAGGCCGCGAGGGTCGAGGGCGTCCTTGGGCAGGCCGACGCCGTGTTCGCCGGTGACGGTACCGCCGAGGGAGAGAGCGTCGGCGAGGATGCCGAGGGACGGTGACGCGATCCGCGGGCGGTCACCACTCGGCGTCCAGCGCCTCCACCAGCCGGGAGACGGCGCTCAGGTCGGGCACACTGCGCAGCTTGGCCACGGCCTCGCGGCTGCCGAACGCACGCTGCTCGGCCGTCATCGCCGGATCGACCGCGCAATCGGCCTGTACGTACACGTAGTTGAGGTCTGTCGCGAAGAGCATCGAGAACGCGTTCAGCTTCTTGATCACCGCGCGGCCCCCGGCGTCCCGGTAGGCACGCACCAGGCACCGTGCCGCATCGGCGTCGAAGCGGTTGCCGCCCGACCACACGTGGACGGCACGGGCCAGTTCACGCTCCGCGGAGACGGGCCCGGCGTTGTCCCAGTCGAGCAGGACCGGTCCGTCGGGGCCGACCAGGACGTTCTGCGGCCGCATGTCGAGATGGGAGGTCACCACGTCACCGGGAGACGACGGCGAGACATGCCGCGCCAGCTCAACGGCTGTCGTGGCGGCGAACCGGCTCAGCTCCCCCGCCCAGGGCAGACCGGCCCGCTCCACCTTCCCGAGCAGTTCGGCCCAGTCGGACTCCGGGTTGCACCGTTCGTACCAGCCACTCGGTGTCCCGCTCGTGCCCGCTCCCGCCTTGTGCAGGATGGCGAGCGTACGGCCGCACCAGCTCAGGGTCTCCGGGTCCGACGGATCGGCCGCGGTGCCGTCGACCCAGTCGTACAGCTTCACGTAGGAACCCTCGGGGAGCCGTACGACATGGGCGCCGGTGCGGTCGGGCAGGAGACGTGGCGCGGAGATGCCCAGCGTCTCCGCCGCGTCGCGCAGTGCGGACTCGGCGCCGACGTCCGGCTCGTCCTTCTCGAAGAGCAGCTCCTTCACCGCCCAGGCGGTGCCGTTCCCGGACAGCTTCCAGATCTGTCCCAGGGCACCGCGGGCGACAGGCGTCATCGTCCAGTCCCCCGCGCCGAGCGCATAGGCGTCCGCGATGAACTCACCCGTGTCCCGCATACAACTCCCCGCTTCCGCAGCCCAGTTGATCAGAGCCTATCCGCAGCAGCCCGACGGCTTGGCCGAACCGGCTTCCAGACCGCAGAAGCAGGACGCCTCGACGGCTACGTCAGCCGGCGCGGCGGCGATCCGCGGTTGTCCCCGTTCGAGTGGGAGGGCGCCGTAGGCATGGCGGTGTCGGCACACGTGTTGTTGGCGCGCTGCGGAACCGTCCGTGCCTCGCGGGTGCGCGCTCCGTCGGCGGGTTCGCCGGTGCGCAGGTCCTACGGCTGCCGGGGCGTGACGTTCATCAACGCGTCCGCCAACCGAGCTGCGTACGGCGCGTTCCACACCGCGCAGTCCTCGGCGGGCGTCGCCTGCGGGTAGCGGGCGCGGAGGGAGCGCGCAGTCGGGGTCGGCGGCGGCCGTCTTCTCGAAGCAGGCCACGGCCTCTGCATGCTGGAAGACGTATGCCCGCACCAGGCCGATCTGTCCTCAGAACGAACGCAGGTGCCGGAGAGGGGACTGGTGAAACCGTCAGTCCTCTCTCCGGCACCTGCCGGCCGGTGCTAAGCCGTCACACACGGAAGATCTCGAGGAAACTGCTCCAGAAGCCCTTCTTGACCGGCTTCTGCGCCGCGGGCGCGGGGACGCGTGCCGCGGGGGCGGGCTGCGGGACGACGGCCGGGCGGGGCGCGGTGGAGGACCCGTACGCCGATGCCATCCGGGTGGCCGGGGTGGGGCTGAACTGGACGGGGAGGGTGGCCAGGGCGCGGTGGAACGGTCCGGGACGCCACTCCAGTTTCTCGGCGGGGACGCTCAGCACCAGGTCGGGCAGGGCGTTGAGGATCAGCTCGATGGCGGTGACCGCGATGACCTGGGCCGGGCTCTTGGCCGGGCAGGCATGCGGGCCCGCGCCCCAGGCGAGGTGGGCGCCGCGGCTGTGGGCCTGGCCCGACGAGGTGAGCGCCGGGTCGCTGTTGGCCCCGGCAAAGCTGATGACCAGGGGGGAGTTCGCCTGCACCACCACTCCACCGAGGTCGACGTCCTGCACCGGGAAGTGCGTCGCGTAGTTGGCGATCGGCGGGTTGTTGAGCAGGACGTGGTCGAGGGCGTCCTCGATCTGCATGCTCGGCCCGTTGTCGCCCTCCCGGTCGAGGAGCAGCAGGAGGGCGTTGGCGATGAGGTTGCGCTCGGGCTCCACCCCGGCGCCGACCAGCATCACCAGCTGGTCCTTGAGCTCCTCGTCGCTGAGGCCGGCGGGGTGCTGGACCAGCCAGGAGGTGATGTCGTCGCCGGGTTCGCGGCGCTTGAGGGAGACCAGCTCCATGAAGCAGGCGGTGAGTTCGTCGCTGGCGCGCAGCGCGTCCTTGCCGTCGAACATGTCGGCCATCGCGCTCGTGACGCGGTCGCCGATGGCGGCGGGGCAGCCGAAGAGCTTGTTGATCATCAGCAACGGCAGCAGCTTGGCGTAGTCGTTGATCAGGTCCGCCCGGCCCCGCTCGCTGAACTGGTCGATGAGGTAGGCGGCGATCGGTTCGACGTCGCGGCGGATGCGGGTGACGTTGAGCCGGTCGAGGCTCTCGGTGACCGCCTTGCGCAGCCTCAGGTGCTGGGCGCCGTCGGTGAACAGGCAGTTGGGCCGGTACGCCATCATCGGCAGAACGGGGCTGTCGAGGGGAACGCGGCCGTCGTTGAGGGCGGTCCAGCGGCGGCCGTCGCGCGCGAACAGGGAGGGGTTCTGGAGCACCCGCAGGGCCGTCTCGTGTCCGACGACCAGGGTGGCGTCGACGCCGGGGGCCAGTTCTACCGGGCCCGCGGGTCCGTGCGCCCGCAGGTAGTCGTAGACCTTCTGCGGGTCTGCGGCGAAGGAGCCGTCGTACATGGGGCATCTGGCCGCACCGGTGGCGGCCGTGTCGTGAACGTCCATGTCTGTGTCCTTTGGTGGCCCGGACCGTGCGGTCCGGGCGGGGGGTGGTGGTTCAGGCAGCGCGGTCGAGGAGGTGACGCACGAGGGCGATCAGGGCGCGGGCGGAGGAGCGCTGGTCGCGGGCGTCGCAGTAGATGACGGGCGTGTCCGGAAGCAGGTCGAGGGCTTCGCGGATCTCGTCCTCCTCGAAGTGGCTGGTCTGCGAGAAGGTGTTGACGGCGATCGCGTACTCGAGGCCGTACTCGTCGATCAGGTCGATGACCGGGAAGGTCTCCTCCAGGCGTGAGGGGTCGACCAGGAGCAGGGCGCCGAGCGCGCCGCGGGCCATGTCCTCCCACAGCTGCATGAAGCGCTGCTGTCCGGGGGTGCCGAACAGGTACAGCACCAGCTCGTCGCTCAGGGTCAGCCGGCCGAAGTCCAGCGCCACGGTGGTGGTCGCCTTCTCCGGCGCCCCGCGCAGGTCGTCGACGTGCATGGACGCCTGCGTCATCTTCTCCTCGGTGCGCAGCGGAGTGATCTCCGACAGCGACCCGATGAAGGTCGTCTTGCCCACGGCGAAGTGTCCGACCACCAGGATCTTCGCGGCGGTGGTCACCTCGGCGGACACGTAGATGGAGCCGTTCGCCCCGGGGTCAGCCGATGTTGAGGGTTTCGAGTCCATGCAGAACCTTCTCGAGTATCGCTCGGGGAACGTGCTGGGCGGGGGCCGGTTCAGCGCGACGCAGGAGGTGCCCCTGCTCGAATAAATCGGACAGCAGCAGTCGGGCCACGCCGACGGGCAGTCCCAGATGACCGGCGACTTCGGCGACCGACAGGTAGCCGCCCGAACAGAGCTCCCAGATGGCCCGTACCTCGGGTCCGGCCCCGAGCGGCAGGGTCCGGTCGGGGGCCAGGCACACCAGCGTGTGCAGGGCCAGGTCGTCGTCGGAGGGGAGACGACGCCCGCCCGTGATGACGTAGGAGCGGACGAAGTCGCTGGTTACCGGAGCGTCCTCGCCAGGCCAGGTCATGCGTCTACGCCGGTGTTCTGGCGCGGAGTGGCGCTCATCGCCTTGGTCAGCGCGCCCACCGTCTTCTGCATCCGGATCGACATGGCCTCCATGTCGACGTCCAGAGCGGTCGAGACGGCGAGGTAGGAACCGCTGCCCCCGGCGATGAGGAAGATCCATCCGCCGTCGAACTCGATCAGTGTCTGCTTCCAGAGGCCCTTGCCGCCGCCGACGAAGGGGGCGACGCTGCGGCACAGGGACTGCAGGGAGCTCATCGCGGCGGCGTTGCGTTCGGCGTCGTCACGGACGATGCCGTCGGACCGCTGCATCAGCAGGCCGTCCGCCGAGACGAGGATGGCGTGGCGGGCTCCGCGCACCTCGAGCACGTCGTTCAGCACCCACGACAGATCGGGATTCACTGGTTCTGAGGTCCTTCCGTGTTGTCTGAGTCCCGCCCGAGCAGGGTTCCGCGAGCGAATGCCTTGAGCCGCGAGGCGGTCTCTTCGCCGGCCGCGTCCAGGTCGGGTACGTCCGCGCCGGGCGAGGCCACCACGGAGACGGAGCCGTTGCGCCGACGGCGGCGCTTGGGGAGGCCTCCGGCGGTCTGTCCGACGACGAGGGAGGCGACGGGAGTCGGCTTGGCCGCCACGGGCTCGCCCTCGTGGTCGTCGAGTTCGACGGGCGCGGGTGCGGGCACGTCCGCCGTCAGAAGGTTCTCGGGCACCCGGATCACGGCACGCACACCGCCGTAGGGGGAGACCGCGTCGACGGAGACGTGGAACCCGTAGTGGGCGGCGAGCTTCCCGGAGAGGGCGAAGCCGAACTTGGGCGGGTCGCCGAGGCTCGTGATGTCCACGGATCCGCCGGTGGTCAGCAGGGACGCGGCGCGGGCCTTGGTCTCCTGGTCCATACCGAGACCGGCGTCGTCGACGATCAGGCATATCCCGGTGGGTACGGCCTGGATGTTGATCTCGACGGGGGTGCCGGGGGCGCTGTACTTGGTGGCGTTGTCGAGCAGTTCGGCCAGGACCATCGCGACCGGTTCGACGGCGCGGCTGGTGATCGCCACGTTGGCCTGCGAGTGGACCCTGACCCGCTCGAAGTCGCGGATCCGCCCCTGGGCGCTGCGGGCGACGTCGTACACCGAGGCGTCCCGGTCGCGTCGCCCGAGCCACCCGCCGCAGAGCACCGAGATGCCCTTGGTACGGCGGCTGAACTGGCTGCCGGTGTGGTCGACCAGCATCAGGTCGGCGAGGACGGTGTGGTCGTCGCCGTACTTCTGCTGGAGGCCGTCGAGCAGGGCCAACTGCTCCTCGGCCAGGGTCGCCAGGGTGCCGACGGCCGACTTCAGGGTCGCCTTCGTCGCCGACTCGGCGTCCTTGCGCACCTCTTCCAGATCCGCGGCGTGCCGCGCGCTCACCGACGAGTAGGTCGTCTGGAGCTCGGCGAGCTGACCTCGCACACTCGCGACGTCGCCGTGCAGTTTGTTGTTGTTCGCGCGGAGCTGGATGTTGGTTCTCCGTGCGCGCATCACTGCGAAAATCGCAGCGATGAGTACCACGAGCAGGACCCACAGGAGTGGATCTTCGAACAATGACGTCATGAGACTCTCTTCAAGTCGCCTCGCGTCGGGAGACTGACCATGCATGGGCCCCCGGAATTGCCCGCCACTGTGCGGTGCGGGCCTTACCGGCGGACCAACCGTCACTCCTTCACGATGGGGCCGTTTTGGCTGTCCCCCGTACGCGCGTATGACGCGTCATCAGCCTACTGAAAAGTGTAATGATCTTATCAGCCGTCACAGTGTCAACAGGCGTATCAGGGGCCACACTTGACGACTCTCCACAAAGATCCCGCAAAGGCCCCATCGGCCACCGTCAGCAGTCGCCGCCGACCGCCCTCGCCCCGCTCACCGTTCCGTTCATGATCAACGCGCGCAGCCTACCAAGGCTGCGAGAACGCTCTCCGACCCCTCGGTGAAAACTCGTTTGCGGCCGCCGGGGCCGCCCCGGACCCTTGCCGCATGCCCTATCTCCTGCGCGCTGCCGCGCCCACCGACGCGCCGGCCGTCACCGAGTTGCTCAACGAGATCGACCGGATCGAGGTCGGACGGCCCGAGACCGATCTGCACACGGTGGAGTCCGATCTGGGGCACCCCGAGACCGACCTCGACCGCGACTCCTGGCTGGCCTTCGCCGGAGCCCGTCTGGTGGCGTACGCCCTGGTGTGGGACGACTCGAAGGGCGAGCGCATCAGCGCCGACCACTATGTGCTGCCCGACCACCAGCAGGCCGGCGTACTCCTGCTGGAGGCGATCGAGACCAGGGCACTGGAGAAGGCCCGCGCGAACGGCGCCTCGAAGGCCGTACTCCATCTGCACCTCAACTCGGCGCCCACGACCGACCTCGCGCTGATACGGGCGCGAGGCTGGTCGGCAGTACGGCGCTATCACGTACTGGAGCGGGCGCTGCGCAGGAGCGAGGACCGGTCGCCGGAGCCACCCGCGGGCGTGCGGGTGCGGGCCTGCGCCGACGAGGCGGACCGGAAGCAGACCCACGCCCTCTACCAGGCCACGTTCGCCGAGCACTTCGACTTCCAGCCGCGCGAGTACGAACAGTGGCTGCACGACATCCACGCCGACCGGCTCGACTGGTCCCTCGTGTGGCTCGTCTCCACCGAGGACCTCGGGTACGTCGGCTTCCTGATCGCCCGCGACGACCGCGAGGCCATGGGGTGGATCCGCAGCCTCGGCGTCGTCCGCGAGGCCCGCGGCCGTGGCCTCGGCGGACTGCTGCTGCGACAGGCCTTCGCGGCGTTCGCGGCCCGGGGGCGGGACACCGTGGGCCTCGGCGTGGACACCGAAAACGCAACCGGCGCCCCGGAGTTGTACGCCCGCAACGGAATGTCGGTCCATTACGCCGTCGACACCTGGGAAATCGTGGTGAGTTGAATTCCGATGGCCCGCGGGAGACCGCTATTGGTTTGTTCCGCGCAGCAATTCGCAGACAAAGTTCTCCTGAAGTGCACGCATTTTCCGCAAACCTTCCGCGTCGGCGGACTGGGTGATCTGGGCGGTGACCGAAAACGTCAGTGAACGACGGCCGTCGGGGGTGGCCGCGATCAACTGGGTATAACCGAGCGTGTTGCCGGTGTGGCCCAGGACGACGCCGCATCGCGTCTCGTAGCGGAAGAGGGCAAGACCCGCGGAGTTGCGGCCCGGCCCGGCGGGCTCGGACGCGCCCTTGACCCACTGCCGCTGCTGCTCGACGACCTTCCCGCCGTAGAGCCGTCCACCCGCGTAACCCCGGATGAAGTGGGTCATGTCGTTCGGCGTGGAGACGATGCCTCCGGAGGCCCAGACGCCCGACATGCCGATGACCTCGCTGACGTCCTGCGGGGACGCCGACGGGCTCACGTCATAGCCGTGCAGATAGGGCTTCGGCATCCGGTACCCCTGCGGGAGGCTGGTGGAGTGCAGGCTCAGCGGCGCGTAGACGCGTTGACGCAGGAGTTCTTCGTACGGTGTATGCGTCGCCGCCTCCGCCATGAGTGCTACGGCGATGTTGTCCGAGTTCGAGTAGCGGTACTGCGTGCCCGGCTTGAAGAGCAGGGGCTGGTCGGCGATGTAGTCGAGCAGGCGCCGGGAGTCGAAGTGGTGGCGCGGGTCGGCCCGCAGTTCGTCGAGGAACCCTGCGCTCCGGGAGTAGTCCGGCAGACCGCTGGTGTGGTTCAGGAGTTGACGAAGCGTCACTGAACCCCAGGCGGCGGGGAGTTGGGGCAGGCGCTTGCGCAGGGTGTCGTCCAGACGCAGGGTGCGGCGGTCGACCAGGGTGAGGGCGACCGCCCCGCTGAAGGCCTTGGCCGTGCTCGCGATGCGCATGTGGTCGTCGGGGCGTGGCGAGCGACGCGTGCTGATGTCGGCGACGCCGGCGCGCACGACTCGGGTCCCCTTCTCGGCCCGCAGGACGACGACGGCTCCGGGCGGGCCGCCGGGACGGCGCACGAAGTCGTCGAGCTGACGCCGCAGCGTCTGGTTGCCCGAAGCGTCGGCGGCGGTACAGCCCATCGCCGGGGACAGCGCGGCGAGGCAGGCCGCGAGGGCGGACGCCGCTCGCAGGCGGGATCGGCGTAGAGGCATGGAGGCTCCCGGGGTGGGACGTCATATCTCGTCAAGCCTCACCGGCAGCCACGGTCTCCTGCTTCCCGTGCTGCTGCATACGGACCAGTGGCGGGGGCACCGAGTGGTGCCGTGAATTCGCCCCGCCGGGATCAGCGGTCGCCCTTGTTCAACTTAGTTTGCGGGTACAACGGCATCTCCCGGGGCGGTCACCGGGGGTGCGGTCCGATTCGGTTTCCCGGCCCAGGAATGGCTCACGTCGATTTTCGAGGTGCCGCGTCGGCCACCGTTTGGGTGTTCGTCCCGGGTCCGTCGGTCGTGGGCTCGGGGTGCGGCGCCCGGCCGTCCGCTGAGCAGGGGTGGCCGTCCGCCGGTGGAGCTGCGCGGCGGACGGCCACCTCTGCTACTCGTGCGTGCCGGCCGATGTCACATCGAGCGGCGGCTGGTGCGTCGGAGGAGAACGAAGCCGGAGATCAGAAGGATCGCGCCCAGTGCGGCCGGCCACAGCTGGGTGCCGGTCTCGGCGAGACTGCTCTGGCTGCCCTGAGGCTCGGGCTGAGCGGCGACCGGGGGCTGGGCGACGGCTCCGGTGGTGCCGGTTCCGGGGTCGTCGGTCGCGGTGCCGTCCTGGGGGTCGGGCTGGTTCGCCTGGCCGTTGCCGTTGCCGTTGCCGTTGCCGGCCTCGGGTGACGGCGCGGTGGTGCTGTGGGCGGTGGGTGAGCTGTAGGTCTTCGGCTGGTCGGCGGCGGGGGCGGGGGCGGTCGTCTGGTCGCCGGCGGGGGCTTCGGTGGTCGGTGTGGGCTGCTGCTGCGGCTCGCCGTTGTTTCCGGGGGTGTCCTCGGAGCCGTTGTCGTCGCCGTTCCCGTTTCCGGGGTCCTGACTGGCACCGGGGTCCGGGGTGGAGCCGTTGCCGTTGTCGCCACCGGTCTCGCCGTTGCCGTTGTCGCCACCGGTCTCGCCGTTGCCGCCGCCGTTGTTGCCGTTGCCGTTGCCCGGGTCGTCCTGACCTGTGCCCGCGCCACACTGACGGCCGTCGTTGATGCAGCCGACCATCTCGTTCATCAGGTTCTCGTCGAAGACGTTGATGAAGTCGCCGTGGTCGGTGACGGGCTTGTGCAGCTGCTCCGGGAAGGAGTCGACCGCGAACAGCGGAGTCGTGCGGCCGCCGTCGTTCAGGCTCGGCGCGTCGACGTCGTAGACGATCCGCTGGACCAGCTGCGGAATGGCCTTGAAGCCGTTCGGGCAGGTGCCGTCGTTCTGGGCGAACGCCACGTGGGTGCGGTGATTGGCGCTGTCGATGTTGCGGCCGTCCCAGCAGCTCTGGAACTTGAACGTGCGCACCACGTCGCTGCCCTGCGGGCACAGCGGGTACTTGTCCTTCAGCTGCCGGTCCTCGAACCCGGTGCAGCTCCAGGACGCGTTGGCGTTGGCGGTGCCGTTGACGAAGGCCTTGGCGTCGCCGGTGATGATGCGCAGCAGACGCGGCATCGCGGTGACCTTGCTGCGGGGGTTGCCCACGAACGTCAGCGTCACTTCCTTGGGCGTGACGATCTGGCCGGCGTTGCCCTCGATGCCGCCGCCGGGCGAGTTGGCGTCCTGTTCCTGCGTTCCGTTCTGGAGCCGGATCACGGGCCAGTAGTACGTGGACTTGTCGCCCTGGTCGACACAGCTCGTCTCGGCGTTCGCCAGGTCCTGATCGCTCGCGAAGGCGGTGTTGGACTGGTTGCCGATGTAGTCGTGGAAGTGGTGGGCGCCGTTGGAGACACCCGGGGCGACGATGACGTTGTCCGAGTTGAACAGGCCGTTCGCGTTCACACCACAGCTGGTGACGAAGGTGCCACGGGAGGCGTCGCCCTGAGCCGGCGGCGCCTGCGCGGCGGACGGAGCACTGTTGATGTCGGCGTAGTCCGCGGCGACGGGGCCGTTGCCCGCCTGCCCGCCGTTGCCCTGCTGACCGTTCTGGTCCTGGCCGTCGCCCTGCTGGTCGTCGCCCTGCTGACCGTCCTGGTTCTGGCCGTCGCCCTGCTGGTCTCCCTGATCCTGGCCGTCACCCTGCTGCTGGTCCTGACCGTCGCCGTTCTCGTTCTCGGTCTCGCGCAGGGTGCAGCCGGCCATGTCGCCGAGGCCGTCCGGCTGCTCTCCCGTGTTTTCGAGCGCGGCGCTGATGCGCTGGATCGTGGCGGCGCGGTTCTCCTGGAGCGGGGCGACGATACGGCTCTGCGCGGACTCGCGGTCCTGCACCGACGGGTCCTGGAGTTGCTGGTAGGCCTCGGCTATCTGCTGGTCCAGCAGAGCGAGTTCCTTGTCGACGTCCGCCCTAGCCCCGTCCGGGACACTGGTGAGCGTGTCCCCGACGTCCGGGCAGTCGATCGTGACGGCTCCCCACGACGTCTGCTGTGGTGTGCCGCTCTCCGTGGCGGAGGCGTACACATTCACTGCGACCAGGCCACCACCCCCGAGCATCAACGCCACTGCGGCAAAGGTCGCACGTCGTGCGCCGGTCGGTCGTCTGCGATTGCTGCGTCCCACGGAAGTACTCCTGCGCGTGTCGGCTCTCCGGGCATGCAAATCCCTCGCCCCATACGGACGGTGGGCCCGCTGTGTTCAAACGTCTCGGAAATTCACAGCACTCTCATACGGAGCACCGGGTTCCGCCGCCCCCTCCCGAACCTCTGCGCAGGGAAAACGAGGTGACTCGTACACAACTGCGCCCTTACGGTTCTCGTCATGAACAGCGCGAGCCCCCAGCGCCTCCTGAACGTCGTGGACGTCGAAGCGACGTGCTGGCCCGGCTCCCCTCCCCCGGGCGCCGTCAGCGAGATCATCGAGATCGGGCTGACCGTCGTAGACCTGTCGACAGCCGAGCGGGTCGAACGGCACCGGATCCTGGTGCGGCCCGCCCGGTCCGAAGTCAGCGACTTCTGCACGGAGTTGACCGGCCTCACCCAGGACGAGGTCGACGGGGGGCTGCCGTTCCGGGAGGCCTGCCGGTTGCTGGCCGCCGCACACGCCTCCGGCGCGCGACCGTGGGCGAGTTGGGGCGACTACGACCGTCACCAGTTCACCCGGCAGTGCGGGGCGACAAGGACGCCGTATCCCTTCGGCGGGCGCCACACCAACGCCAAAGCGGTCTTCACCGAGGTACACGGCCTGCGCAAGCGCCCCGGGATGGCACAGGCCCTCGGCCTTGCCGGGCTGCCGCTCGAAGGACGCCATCATCGCGGCGAGGACGACGCCTGGAACATCGCCGCGCTGGTGTTGCATCTGGCGGGGCGGGACGGCTGGCCCGCGGAATGAGCGAGCACGTCACCGGGTCCGACGACGGCTCCCTCGTCGTGGCCGCCGCCGTGATCATCCGATCCGGACGCCTGCTCGTCGTCAGCAAGACCGCGGCCCCCGAGGTCTTCTACCTGCCGGGCGGCAAACCGGATCCGGGCGAGGACCTGGAGACGGCACTCGTGCGCGAACTGCGGGAGGAGCTCGGTCTCGTTCCCGTGGCCTTCCGCCCCCTCCAGGAGGTGCGGCACTCGCGGTGCTGGAGCGGATCCCGATGACGATGACGGTCTACGACGCCACGATCACCGGCCTGCCCCGCCCCGCCGCCGAGCTGTCCGCGATGCGCTGGATCACCGGCCAGGAGCCCGACCTCACCTTGGCCCCCGCCGTACGAGACCACGTCCTGCCGCTCCTGAGGACCCGGGGGCTGCTCGACTGAGGCCCCCGGGGCCGCTCGACTGATGTCCCGCCCGGCCGGACCCTGCGGTGACGCCTGGCCGGAGTAGACGCGTCCATGGCCGGAAGCCGAAGTGCGCCTTGGCGGGAGGCCGACCCCTCCCCTGGCCGGGGGCCAACGCTTCCACATCCGGAAGCCGATCCGCCCCAGCCGGACGCCGCCCCATCCACCCCCAGAAGCCGACCTGCCCCCGGCCGCACGCCGCCCCCTGCCGCAGGCTGACACGCCTCCTGACGGAAGGCCACCTGTTCCCTGGCCGGCGGCCAACGCTTCCCACCGCCGGAGTCCGGCACATCCACCGTCGAGGCCCACACATCCACCCGCCAAAGGCCGACCCGCGCCCCAGCCGGACGCCGCCCCATCCACCGCCGGAGGCCGACCTGCCCCCTGGCCGGAGGGCGACGCATCCGCCGACCGAAGGTCGGCCCTCCCCCGCCCCAAGCCGACCCGCCCGGAGACCCGTACACCCACCGCCCGCAGGACAACCTGCCGTGTCGAAGGCGGTGCCCCGGGTACTCGAGGCTCGCCGTCACGGCCCCTCGGGTGCGGGCCGGTGAGGAAGGGGGCACTGATGACGCAGCACGCCGACGACGACGTCGACCGCCACCTGGGCGTCGCCGGACTGCGACTGGCGACGGAGGGCGCCGACGCGCTCGCCTCGACGCTGCCGGTCGACCGCAACCAGGCGATCCTGGAGGCGGCCAAGCAGGTCGGCGCGATCCTGAAGCGGGAAGGGCACCCGTTCGCGCTCGCGGGCAGCGTCGCCGTGTACGCCCATGGCGGCGCTCAGAACCTTCAGCACGACGTCGATTTCGCCATCCTCCCCGAGGACGCGGAGTCCGTGGCCGAGACCCTCCGTGGGGCGGGTCTGGAGGTGCGGACGCCTCCGGAGGACTGGCTGTTGAAGGCCGACTGCATGGGCCAGCAGGTCGACCTGATCTTCGAGCTCGCGCACCAGGAGGTCACCACGGAACTGCTGGCGCGGGCCGACGACCTCTCCGTGGACTCGGTGTTCATGCCGGTGCTGTCCCCGACCGACCTGCTGCACAGCCTGCTGTCCGCTTTCTCCGAGCACCACTGCGACTTCGGGGCGGTCCTGCCGATCGCGCGCGCACTGCGGGAGAAGGTCGACTGGGAGGCCGTACGCAGGGACTGCGGGGACGCGCCGATGCCGGACGCGTTCTTCTACTTCCTGGAACGCCTGGAGGTCATCGAGCCGAGGACGAGGGAGGGACGGCCATGAGCGAGCCGGTGGCGCAACACTCCGAGGAGAACATCGAGTACCGCATCGCCCACCTGCGTGACCGGCTGGCCGCCGAGGAACTCGGCGAGCTGGGGATCCGCGCCGAGGTGCGGGCCGGGGCGGTCGTGATCAGCGGCACGGTGCCCTCCGCGCGGTGCCGGGAGACCGTGCTGCGGACCGTCCGCGAGGAGCTCGCCGGCCTCACCGTGCACACCGATGTGGTGGTGGCGGAGAACGTCACACCCGATCATGCGGAGGAGCTGCCGTGATCCGCGTCGCCGCCGTGGGGGACATCCACATGGGCCCCGAGAGCCAGGGCCTGCTGCGCCCCGCCTTCGACACCCTGCCCGAGTGCGCCGACCTGCTTCTGCTGGCCGGCGACCTCACCCGGCACGGCACGCCGGAGGAGGCCCGGGTGGTGGCCCAGGAGGTGCGCGGTCTCGCGGTGCCCGTCGTGGCGGTCCTCGGCAATCACGACCACCACGACGAGCAGCCCGAGAAGGTCGCCGCGCTCCTGGAGGACGCCGGCGTGCGCGTGCTGGAGGGAGAGGGGACGGTCGTCGAGTGCGGCGACACGCGCGTGGGGATTGCCGGGACCAAGGGGTTCGGCGGCGGGTTCGTGGGCCGCAGCGCCGGGGAGTTCGGCGAGCCGCTGATGAAGGAGTTCGTACGGTACTCACGGCGCTGCGCGGACGGACTGCGCACCGCGCTGGAGGAACTGGACGGGCAGGGCTGTACGACCCGGGTCGCACTCACCCACTTCTCCCCCGTCGCCGACACCCTCGCCGGCGAGCCGCCGGAGATCTATCCGTTCCTCGGCAGCTATCTGCTCGCCGAGGCGATCGACACCGCCGGAGCCGACCTGAGCGTGCACGGACACGCCCACGCCGGCACGGAGCACGGGATGACGGCCGGCGGGGTGCGGGTGCGCAACGTGGCCCAGCCGGTGATCCGGCGGGCGTTCAACGTGTACCACCTGAACACCGACTGACCACCTCGACTGACGGCCCACGCCGACTGACGGTCCACGCCGACTGACGGTCCACGTCGGCTGACGGTGTCTCAACTGCGGACGGACGCCCGGTCGTGGTGCTCCCACGCCTCGTCCCGCAGTTCCGGACGGAGCAGGACCTCCACGGCGGTGCAGGCCAGTGCCTCGGCGGCGGCGAGCATCACCTGACGACCCCGTTCGGAGCCGGCGGCGACGGCGAACTCGAGTGTGTGGTCGGATCCGCCCTCCTCCATGATCGCCACGAACGGATGGATGGCGGGCACCCGACCGCTGGCGTTCCCCACATCGGAGGAACCCAGGTAGACGCCCGGTTCCGGTGGTGTCACCGAGATGCCGGCCACTGCCAGATGCCGGGCGAACCGGGCAGACAGGGCCGTGCTGTTCCGGAAGCGCTCGTACCGCGGTGTCGCGCGTTCCACGGTGACCGTGGTCCCCGTCGCTCGCGCCACCCCCTGGGCGCAGGTCAGCAGCTCCCCCGCCAGGTCCTCCAGGGCGGCCGTCGTCACCGCGCGCAGGCCGAACAGGCCCTCCGCGTACTCGGGGACGATGTTGGTCGCCCTGCCGCCGTCCGTAACGATGCCCTGCACATGCGAGCCCTCGGGCAGCCTGCGTCCGACCACGGCCAGGGTGTTGAACAGCTGGATGAGCGCGGCGAGGGCGTCGATGCCCTCGGTGGGGTTCCCGGTGGGGTGGGCGGAGCGGCCGTGGAACGCAACCCGGTACTGGGCCTGCGCGGTGAGCGGCGCCCACTGCCAACTGTGCACGCCGGGATGGAACATCAGCGCCGCGTCGATGTCGTCGAACACCCCGGCGTCGGTCTCGGCGACCTTGCCTCCGCCGCCTTCCTCCGCGGGCGCGCCGATGGCGCACACGGTGCCCGCGTCCCGATCGAGTACGGCTCGTGCGGCCAGGGCGGCGCCCAGGCCCGCCGCGGCGATCAGGTTGTGCCCGCAGGCGTGGCCGAGGCCGGGCAGGGCGTCGTACTCCAGCATCAGGGCCACCGCGGGCCGGTGCCTCGTACCGGACCGTGCGGTGAACGCGGTGGGCAGCCCGGCCACGTCCCGCTGCACCGTGAACCCCGCCCATTCGAGTTCTCCGCACAGCAGCGCCGCCGCCCGGTGCTCCTCGAAGGCGTACTCCGGGTCGGAGTGCAGCATCCGCGCCATGTCCCACAGCCGACCCGCCCGTGCGGCCACCTCTCCGCGCACCCGCGCGAGCACCTCGTCCACGGCGTCGGTCACATCGGCCTCCTGGGAGCGTCGTACGCCTGCGTCCTGGTGCGGGTTCCATCGAGCGGCCCGCCTTACACCCGGGGCACCGTCACCGGTACCGGGGTCCGGGTACTCAGGAGCGGTCGGCGGCGTTGTCGGGGAGGCCTTCATGAGGCGGACCGGATTGCGGATCCCTGGGGTGCCCGGGTGTCGTACCGGCGGAAGAGCTGCTGCTCCTGCGCGACCTGCGGGCCCCGCACCTGGCCGCCACGGAGAACTCCCTGCACTGGGAGATGCTCGCGCAGGCCGCGCAGGCGACCCGGGACGAACGACTACTGGAGCTGGCGTCGGCGTGTCATCCGCAGACGCTGCGAGCAGATGCGCTGGACGACACGTTGATCAAACAATTGTCCCCACAGGTCCTCACAAGCCTCTGACCAGGCATAGGGAGGGCGGCCGAGGGCACTCGAGGGGCGGAGGTGAACGAACATGGGACACGGAGGAAACGTCATCGACGAGCTGGTGACCGATCACCGCGAGGTCGAGGAGCTGTTCGGGAAGATCGAGGCGCTGGCGCCCGGTGAGAAGAGCCGGAAGGTGTACGCCGATCAGGCCACCATCGAGCTGGTCCGGCACTCGGTCGCGGAGGAGGAGTACCTCTACCCGGCGGTGCGGGAGCACTTGGTCAATGGGAACACCTTGGCGGACCGGGAGATCGAGGACCACTCCAAGGCCGAGCAGCTCATGAAGGACCTGGAGAGGTGCGAGGCTGACGATCCCGGGTTCGACCGGATCGTGGGCGAGTTGATGAGCGAGGTCCGCTCCCACATCGCCGAGGAGGAGCAGACCCTCTTCCCGCAGCTGCGTGTCGCGTGCTCGGACAAGGAGCTGAACGAGCTGGGCGAGAAGGTGCGCCGCGCCAAGAAAATGGCACCGACCCGCCCCCACCCGTCGGCCCCGGACACCCCACCGGCGAACAAGCTGCTCGCTCCGGGGGCCGGCCTGGTCGACCGGTTGAGGGACGCCATGTCGGGCCGGGGCAAGGGCGACTGAACTTGGGGACGCGGCCAGCGACAAGGGCTCTGACAGGGCCCGGCCGACACGGCCGTCACCGGACGCCTCCGGCAGGACGCGGCTGACCCTCGGACATCTTCAGAGGGCCCCGGCATGACACAGCTGGGGCCCTCTGAACGTCACCCGAGGGTTCCGGCAGGCCACAGGCCGACCTCGGTCTCGTCAGCGAGCACCGGCAGGACACCGCGGCCTCGGGCGTCACCAGAAGACTCCGGCACCACACAGCCAACCCCGACCTCATCAGAAGACACCCACAGGACACCACAGCCCCGGACGACACCAGAAGACTCCGGCACCACACAGCCAACCCCGACCTCATCAGAAGACACCCACAGGACACCACAGCCCCGGACGACACCAGAAGACTCCGGCACCACACAGCCAACCCCGACCTCATCAGAAGACACCCACAGGACACCGCAGCCCCGGACGACACCAGAGGGTCGGCGGGACACAGCCGGCCCTCAGAGCGTCGTCAGAGGCCCGCGGCAAGGCACAGCTGGGCCCTCGCAACCTCACCAGAGGCCTCCGGCAGGACGCAGCCGACCTCGCTCTCGTCAGAAGACAGCAGCCAGGCACGGCTGACCTCGGTTTTGTCAGCGGGCACCGGCAGGACACCGCGGCCTCGGGCGTCACCAGAGGGCTCCACAGGACGCGGCTGAGACCCCGCTTCCGTCAGAGGACCGGGCGCACCAGACGGCCTGCCGGGAGCGCAGGCGGACGGCCAGCAGGACCGGCGAGGCTGCGCGCCGGTCGGAGGGGGAGGCGAGGACGTCCGGCGTGTTACACCCTGCCGGCCGCGCTTCAGGCGGCGAGCGTCTCGTCCGACCCCAGTCGGCCCAGCAGCGCGCCCCGGTGCAGGCCGGCCACCGACGCGAGCAGGTCGGGGTGGCGGAGCAGGGCGGCGGCATGCCGGTCCGTCGCGTCCGGGGCGAGCAGGCGGCGGAACACGGTCGGTGTGCCGGTCGTGTGCTCGCCCTCCGCTGTCCCGGCCACCGCCAGCTCGGCCAGGTCGGGGTCGGTGAGCAGACAGGCCGCCCAGCTGGCCACGACCTCGTCCACCCAGCTGCGCCAGGCATGCTCCTCGGCGTCCCGGTCGTCGGCACTGTCCGCGCCGGTGACCCAGTCGAGGCGGGCGGAGCCTCCCGGGCCCGCCATGCCGACCAGCGCGGCGTCCATCGCCGTCGGATAGCGCAGCCACGCGGCCACGGTCACGGCCTGCCGCGCCTGCACCTCGCACAGCGCGGCGGCCAGTGCGCCGCCCGACGGCGGAAAGGCGCGGGTCAGCCAGTGGGCGGTCGCCGCGATGACCGGGGAAAGATCTGCTTGCACTGCCGGGCCGCCCGAGGTGCTGGTGGGAGAGGGGACTGCGCGAAACGGTAGCCGCGGTCCCGCCACGAGGACATGGCTCCGGTCTCCCCCGGCACGTGGCTTCGACCACACCGGCCCGTTCGCGCGCCTACGCCTCCAGCCAGAACCGGGTGCGCCCGAGCCACAGGTCCAGCAGCTCCGAGTCGCCTCGCGTCTCGACCCCCGGCGCCGGGCGGGCGTAGAGGAACAGAAGCAGGTCCGTCACCGGCCCGCGCACCCTCACCGACGCCTCGCCGGTCCCGCGCCGCCATACCGGCCGCTCCTGGGAGAGGTCGAGCAGCCACTCCCCGGCCGACCCCGCGTCGAAGCGCAGGGCACGCCCGGGCCCCAGCACCTCCGGCACCCCCGGCAGGGGTGCGTAGGCCTCGGGAACGGTCGAGAACTCCAGCCACTCCTCCACGGCGTCCACCGCGAGAGACTCCTCGACCTCGAACTCCGCGCCGGTCACGAGCGCCGCGTCGGCGCGGTGCAGCAGGGTCTCGTACGTCATGCGCCGGGCCCAGAACCTCGCGGACTGCTCGACGAGCTGCTCGTCGGCGGGCGTCCACACCGGCATGTCGGGTCCGGCCGCCCGCAGGGTTCCGGCCAGCCGCGCGGCGCCCTCGACGAGCCAGTCGCCAAGGACGGAGTCGTCCAGGTGAGCGTAGGCGGAGGGGTCGTTGACCATGCCGTCGTCGATCGGCTCGGTGGCCCTGGTCCGCACGAGGTCCTCCGCCCACCGATGGTCCCCGCCCACATGCCGCAGCAGCCTGCCGAGGTCCCAGCCGGGGCAGGTGAGCACCGGAGCGGTCGGGTCCGCGCCCTCGACATGGCGGGCGAGCAGGTCGGTCTGGGCGGCGATCGCCTCGCAGTAGTCCTCGAAGCTCAACAACGTTGCCCCCCGCGCTGCACGATTCGTCTTTCCTGCCACCTAACCTGACTCCTTCCAGTACCACCACTGAATAGAGGGAGACACGGCCATGCTGGTCGGGGCGGGGAACACATGGCTTCGGATGGCCCATGTGGCGTTGCTGGCGGGTGTGCTGACGGGCTGTTCGGAGGCCGCAGAGGGGGACGGCTCGAAGGCGTCCGCGCGTCCGTCGGCAACGGCGGAGACCTCCGGTCCGAAGGACACGGCCGCGACCACGGCCGCGACCAGCGGCGGCACGGTCGGCGCCGCCGGCTCGGCATGCGAGCTGCCCGTCACGTTCGACATCGCCAAGAGCTGGAAGGCGGAGGCCGTCGAGGCGCCTCTGAGGCAGGGACCGGTCTCCTTGGCCTGCGAGATCGACGCGAAGCCCGCGGGCAACATCGGCTTCCTCCGCGTATGGGCCGGGACGTCCGGTGACGCCGACACACGGGCCGTGCTGGAAGCGTTCGTCGCGGCCGAGGACGGGGTGACCAAGGAGAAGTACCGCACCTTCACGTCCGGCGGCGTCTCGGGTGTGGAGGTCGCGTACCTGTACTCCAGCGAGCTCCTGGAGGAGACGAAGAAGGAGAGCGCCTTCGCCGTCACCACCGCGGACGGGCCGGTGGTGGTGCACCTCGGCGGGCTCGACACCGAGGAGCACGAGGAGATGCTCCCGGCGTACGAGCTCGCGCGCCGCACCCTGCGCACCGCCTGAGCAGGGGCCGCGGCGTCAGGCCTCCGTTCCGGTGTAGAACGCGATCGTCGCGGCCGTCGTCCTCGTCGCCGTCTCCTGGTCGACGCCGGAGGCGGCGTACGCCTCGCCCCACCCTTCGCCCGAGCCGGTGATGAACGCGCCGCCCTCGGGCGTGGTGTGCCAGGTCGCGGCCTCCTCCTTGCTGAGACCGCCGCCCGCGAGGTGCAGGGCGAGTCCGTAGAGCCCCAGGTCCCAGCCGACTCCGACGGCACCGGGTCCGAACTGGTCCCAGAATTCGTCCGGTACGACGGCCACGTGCTCGAGTTCGAGGACCGTGCGCTCCCCGTTCTCGGGCGTGAGGCGCACTTCGACCTCGCTGAAGCCGGGGTCGGGGCCGTACAGCCAGCTCACCCGCAGCCGCTCGGGTTCCACGCACTCGAGGATCTCGCCGCCGGCGTTGCCCTCCAGCTGGTAGCGGCCGCCGACCTTGAGCTCGCCACTGACCGGCATGAACCAGCGCGCGATCCGCTCGGGAGAGGTCACCGCGTCCCATACGTCGGCGATCTCGGCGTCGTACGTGCGGCGGAGCAGGACCGTCCGGGCCTCGCCGGTCTCGACCTGCCGGGTGCCGACCCGCCGGTGCATACGGTTGATCTCGTCGGCGATCTCACTCATCCTCGTTCACCTCTCCTTGTGTCCTGCGCTCGCGCTTTCCCCGCGCGAGCTCCGTTCCGAGCGCGTCGAGCCGCTGGTCCCAGAAACCCCGGAAGCGCTCCAGCCAGGCGTCCACCTCCCTGAGCGGCGCGGTCTCGACGGCGTACAGCCGCCGAGTGCCGTCGGCGCGGACGGAGGCGAAGCCGCTGTCCCGCAGCACCTTCAGATGCTGCGAGACGGCCGGCTGGGAGATCCCGAACTCGTCCCGGATCACGGCACTGACCTCGCCCGACGCCTGCTCCCCGGAGGCGAGCAGCTCCAATATCCGGCGCCTGACCGGATCCCCGAGTACGTCGAAGGCGTGCACGCGACCCACTATGCCATCCACCACTTATATAAGCCAAGGCTTAAAAAGGAGTCCGGGGCCGCGGAGTGTTCCACGGCCCCGGACGTTTGCCGACGGGTCAGGACGTGCCGGAGAGGGTCACGCCGGTACCCCCTCGGATCGCAGCATGGGATGGTGCGCCGTGACCTCCTCCGGCACGGCGAAGGCATCGGTGAGCGCCAGGGCGTGCGGCGCCAGCGCCGCGACGGTGGCCTCCAGCGCCTCCGGCAGGTAGCGGACCTGTTCGGCGGTCATCCGCTCGTGAGCGAGCAGTTCACCGCTGTGCGCGGCCACGTATCGCAGGGCGAACAGCCGGTGGAGGTGGTCCAGCAGGAGGCCCACCTGCGGGTCGGCGGCCTGCGCGGCCGCGGCGAGGAGTTCCTGGGCGGCCAGCCGGTGAGCGTGGGCGTCGACCAGGGACAGCGCCGCGCCGGAGGCGCCGTTCCAGCGGTCGAGGGGCGAGCCGGCCCGTTTCCCGCGCAGCCGCACACGGGCCCGCTCGTGACGTATTCGCTCCAGGTCCCCCAGCAGGTCGTGCAGGTGGACCGGATCGTGCAGGGACCGGGTGGCCGGAGGCACTTCGCTGAGGGGTCGCGGGGTGAAGCCGCCCAGCAGCATCTCCCCCGCCGCCTTGACCCAGATGACGGTGTTGTCGCCCTCCGCGGTGATCGTGCCCTCGTTGGCCGCGAGCTGACCCGCGATCCCGTTGGAGAGCAACAGGCCCTGTGCGCCGCAGCGTTCCCGGCACTCGGTCATCACGGCCCGGGCCTGCCAGGTGATCCAGCCCTTGGCGATGGCCACGATCCGCTCGGCCTCCTCCCGCTCACCTTCCGCCGCCTGCGCCCACCGCCGTACGACCCCGCGCTGCAGCAAGGTGGCGGCGTAGGTCGTGGCGAGCGCCTCCACGAGCGGGGCGTGGTGGGTGCGATGGGTGAACAGCGGCACGCGCTGTCCGCTGGTCATGCCCGAGGTGACCCGCCGGTGGGCGTGGCGTATCGCGACGGCCAGGGCGTGCCGCGTGACCCCGAGGCTGTAGGCGCTCATGCACAGCTTGCCCATCGTGACGCGGCCGATGGAGCGCAGGAACCGCTTGCGCGGACTCCCCAGGGAGGAGACGAGTTCACCCTCGGCCGTCAGCCGGCCGTGTTCGCCCTGGAGCATGGCCGTCCGCGGCAGCCGCACCCCGTGGAAGGAGGTGGCGCAGTGGTCGACCGGGCTGCTGGCCGTCTGGGGCAGCAACTCCACCTCCACGCCCGGCAGATGGCGGCCGTTGCCGTCGGTCAGCGAGGTCAGGAAGAGAAAGACGCCCTGGTCCTTGCCGTCGATCACCAGACGGGCGGCTACCAGGGCGTCCTTCGGGCCGCCGGCCACGGAGGTGTTGGGCATCCACTTGCGCGCCCCCCGCGTCGGCGTGGTGAGCACGAACCCGCCCGTGGCCCGGTCCAGGGTCGCGGTGGTCTCCAACTGGGGGGCGTCGTTGCCGTGAGCCTGCTCCGTGCACAGGAAGGTGCCGATGCGTTCCATCCGCAGGTACGGCCCCAAGTCCCGTTTCTCGTGGTCGTGTTCGAGCAGACTGCCGAGGAACAGGTTGTAGTGGATGCTGGCCATCGTCGTCATGCCGGCGTCCACCACCCCCGCCCATTCGTGCAGGGCGCTCAGGGCGACCGGGTCACGGGCCAGGGCCTGTGCGTCGGGGACCGCCGCGTTCACCACCCGTAGGCGTTGATAGGACAGTTCCGTGCGCTCCTGATGCGTCAGCCCCTCGTGGTAGGCGAAGACGTCGGAGCTGAACAGGCGGCGCCACGGCTCATGGGTCTCGGCCTGCGTACCGAAGAGCAGATGCCGAAGTGCGATGGTCTCGGTCAGCGGGGGTGACGTTACGGGGAGTTGAGAGGTGATCACAGCGGCAACGTAGCCCGGGGCGCCCCCTGATCACATCATGATCATCACCACGATTGAACACCCGCGCGCGGTGGTAGTTACCCCTTAAACGGCCTCTCTAATACCACAAGCCTCAATCTACACAAGGGTGATTCCCCTCCCAGGCCGCACTTTACGCCCGCGCATCGGAGCTTGACCGAATACCCCCCTCGGCGTGTCGCCATGGCGGGCATGCTCGACGAAAGGCCGGAGAGGCCGACGCACCCGGGGACTCCAACCGCCCCCCCCTCGCAAACAACCTTGACTCGTTGCGCCTCCAAATGTGCGCGGAATCCCCGCAATTGACGGAGAGGGCGGGGACAACGGGGCGAAACGCGTCGACAAGCGCGGCGGTTCACTCCTCGGTGATGTGCATCGGGCGACCAGCGGCGGGCCGGGATTCGGTTCGGCGGCGGCCACGAGGGAGCCCTTCACCTGTTTCTTGCGAGGAGGCTCCGGCGTTCACGCTGAGGAGAAGTCGCATCCCGTGGTGGCGACGCGGAGCGCCGCCGCGTCGGGTTCAGGGCGCGGAGCGCCCGTGCTGGTGTCGCCGAGACGATACGAACGGGTGTGCTGGTGATCGCTGGTCGGGGTGGTGACTGTGGGATGGAGGTGCGTTTGTGCGGCTGTCGTACGTACGGTCCTTCGGAGGGTTCGGCACAGCACAGTGTTCCGGCCGGAGGCCGTGAGGAGGCGAGATGGCGCAGGTGACGGCGGCTGTGGAGGCCGGGCATGCGCGCTACACCTACCGGCTGCGCGTGTCGTCCACCGCCCGCACGGCTCTGGGTGCGGAGTGGGACCGGTGCGCTGGGTGTGGAACGAATGCGTCGCCAAGTCCAGGGCCGTACACCTGCACACCAAGGCGACCGGCGAAAAGGCCACGCGCGGTCCGGCCCAGCTCGACCGGATGCTGACCGAAGCCCGCGCTCGCACGCCGTGGCTGCGTCAGGGCTCATCGGTTCCCCAGCAGCAGGTCATCCGTGACTTCGGCCGCTCCCGCGCCAAGGCGCACAAGGACATCCGCGAGCGTCTGGCCATGGCGCGCCGGGCCGGGATGCCGAAGTGGAAATCCAAACGCGAGGCAGCGCCGACCCTCAACTACACCAAGCGCGGCTTCCGGTTGAAGGACGGCCGGCTGCACCTCGCGGGCGGCATCGTCGTGGCGGTGGTGTGGTCGCGGGAACTGCCGGCCCAGCCGTCCTCGGTGCGCCTGTACCAGGACAGCCTCGGACACTGGTACGCCTCGTTCGTCGTCCCCGCCCACGCCGAACCCCTGCCCAGGACCGGCCGCGTACTCGGCATCGACTGGGGCGTGAAGCAGACCGCGACCACCACGTCCGACGCGCACGACCTCCCCCACGCCGGGCACGGCAGGAAGGCCCGGGCGCAGCTGGCCCGGTACGACCGGATGATGGCCCGCCGCAGACCGAAGAAGGGACAACCGGCATCGAAGGGCTACCGCGAGGCGAAGAAACTGCGGACGAAGGCGCACGAAAAGGTCGCCAGGCAGCGGGAGGACACCGGCCGCAAGTGGGCCAAGAAGGTGGTCCGCGACCACGACGCCATCGCGGTCGAGGACTTCCGCCCGAAGCTCCTGGCCAGGACCACCATGGCCCGCAAGGCCGCTGACGCATCCATCGCCGCCACCAAGGCCGCTCTGATCGAGATGGGCCGCAAACACCGGCGGGACATCCGCCTCGTCCACCCCGCGCACACCACGATGGACTGCGCGCACTGCGATGCGAGAGCCAAGCATCGCCTGCCGCTGGGTGAGCGCACCTACACCTGCACCGCGTGCGGAAACGTGTCCCCCAGGGACAAGAACTCCGCCCGCGTGATGCTCGTCCGGGCTGGTCTCAACCCGGCTGGCGCTGATGGCGCAAAACCTCCCGGAGCGCTGCTCCAAGAGGCGGCCTGAGCCAGGAATCCCCTTCCCCTCAGGGAGGGGAGGATTCAATAGTTGTAGACGCCCGGGACACCCCGAGCAGATCCGCGATGGTCTGCGCGGCGTCCCGCGAGTCGAAGTACCCGTCCTGGTGCAGCTGCCTTACGAGAGCCTTCTTGTCCGCTCTGCTCAGCGACCGGGGTGTGGCGGCGCGCTCCGTGGCCAACTCCTCCACAACCCGCCGCAGTTAGCGCGTGTTGCGGTCCCGCAGGGGCTCCAGGGAGTGCTCGCAGTGCTCGGTCTCCGTGGCGACCAGGTTGGCCAAGTTGGCCAGGGCGAGCGTGACCGGCGACAGCACGGAGACGTCCAGGTTCAGGCACAGGGCCGCGATGTACTCACCCACGGCGTTCCTGAGACCGATGGACGTGCTCTGCACGGGGCGGCCGTCGGGGAACCGGTGCGGGTGGTTCTAGGACGCTCGGGTACTCCGGATCGGCGATGCGCGCCGGCCCCCCGGTTCGGTCGCGGAGTCCCCGACCCGACGGCCGGAGCGGTTGTTCTCGATCACCCGGATCGCGTGCCGCGGATCCCTCAGATCGTGCAGCACCACCTCGCACAGCCCGGGAACCATCCGCCCGAGGGCGCCAGCGATCTTCTCGGCTCACCGATGAGGTGCTCGTCCGCACCGTCGACGACGCCTTCCGCCACCGGCACTCCGCCCCGGAACTTGGATGGACTTGTTATCCAGATCTGGATTTTTAAGCCCAAGATCCTGACCGGCAGGTTGTCCGGCAGGGTGACCGAGGTGTACATATGGGCCGCCCGGGTGCGGGCCGGTGTCCTTGTGGCGCATTCTTGCTGTGTCGCCCGCGGGACGGCGCACGGACGAGGTAGGGCCGATGACTGGGAGCGTCGAGGACGCACACCTGACGGCCGGGCGGCTGACGGCGCTGCTGATCGACGCTTCGACGGAGGCGATCAGTGCGGCCGGCGGCCACGCCGGAGGGGTATACCTGCGCTCCCGCACGCCCGGACTACTGCGGCTCGCCGTTCTGTCGGGGCTGCCCGGACCGCTGTTCCACCCCTGGTGGCGGCTGCATGCCGACCGCCCCTTCCCCGTCGCCGACGCCTACCGGCTCGGTGTCCAGGTGGTCCTGCCGAACGCCACCGAGACCATGCGCCGCTACCCGCAGTTCGCCGCCGGACTGCCGTTCCAGTTCGGCTCGCTGTATGTGCCCGTCGTCGGCGGTTCCACGACCTACGGTGTGCTGACCGTGCTGCGTCCGGCCGTCACCGACGCCGCCGAGGTGCTGTCCGAGCACGACCGGGTGGTGCGCCTCGCCCAGGAGCTGGGGGCGGCGCTGCGGGGCCTGGAGGACGCGCACCCGGACCAGGTCGCCTGGGACGGCGAACCCGTCTGTCTGCGGCCGCCGACCGCCTCCACGTCCTTGGGACGCGCCGGGCGCTTCGCCTGGGACCCCGAGACGGCCGACATCACCCTGGACGAGGACCTGCACACCCTGCTGGGCATGCCGCCCAGTGAGTTTCCCGGCACCGTCGAGGCGTTCGCCGAGGCCGTGGCCCCCACCGACGCGCACCGCATCCTGGCCACTCTGCGGGACACCGCCGCCGGCCGACCTCCCGCACTGCCCCTCTATCTGCGGGCCGAGGACGGCGCGCTGCGCCTGCTGGACCTGTGGAACGCCTACGAGCCGCCGGCCGCACCCGCGGTCCGGGGCGTCGTCGTGGCCCCGGGCCCCGGCCCCACGGCGGACTCGGCGGCCGACCTGCTGCCCGACGGTGTGTTCTGCGTGGACCGGCTGGGCCTGGTCGTCTACGCGAATCCGCGCGCCGCCCAGCTCCTCGGCCGCCCCCGCACCGAGCTGGTCGGCCGCGACCTGTGGGAGTCCGTGCCCTGGCTGCGCCGCCCCGACTTCGAGGACCACCTGCGGGCGGCGCTGCTCGCACCGGACCCGGTCCACTTCCATCTCGTACGCCCGCCCGCGCAGGAGTCCGAGACACGGCCGACTGCTCAGGGCACCGGATCACCGCTGTCCGCTCGGGACGCCGGGACACCGCTGTACGCGGGGGACGCCGGGGCACCGCCATCCGCCCAGGACACCGGGGCACCACCATCCGCGGGGGACGCCGGGACACCACGCTCCGCCCAGGACACCAGGCCACCACAGTCCGCCCAGGACGCCGGGGCACCACCGTCCACCCGGGACACCAGGCCACCGCCGTCGGCCCAGGACACCGGCCCCGCCCAACGGGCGTACGAAGGCGACTGGCTCGCGCTGTCCGTGCACCCCGGTCCGGACCGGCTGACCTGCACGGTCCGGCCCGCGAGCCGGGTGAAGGACAGTCCGGAGGGGCAGGAGACCGCCGAGTTGTCCGAGACGGGCATGAGCCCGCTCGCGCCCCTGTACCGTCCGATCGCTCTGGCCATCGCCCTGACCGAGGCGGTCACCGCCCGGCAGGTGTCCGCCGTCGTGATGCGGGAGCTGCTGCCCGCGTTCGGCGGCCGCAGGCTCGCGATCTACCTCCTCCAGGAACGGCACCTCTACCTGGAATGGGAGACCGGCTTCCCCAAGGGCTTCCTCGCGCCCTTCGAGGGAGTGGACCTGGGCACCCACCTGCCCGGCGTGGAGACCCTCACCACCGGCCGCCCGCTGTTCTTCGACTCGATGGAGCAGCTGACGGCCGCCTACCCCGGTATCCCCCTGGACGCGACCGAGGGCGCCCGGGCCTTCCTCCCGCTGATCGCCTCCGGGCGGGCGGTCGGCTCCTGCATCCTCGGCTTCGACCGGCCGCGCGGCTTCAGCACCGAGGAGCGCACGGTGCTCACCGCGCTGGCCGGACTCATCGCCCACGCCATGGAGAAGGCACAGCGCTACGAGTCGGAGACGGCACTCGCCCGGGGCCTGCAGCAGGCGCTCCTCCCCCGCCGTCTGTCGGCACACCCGCAGCTGGAGACCGCCGGGCGCTATCTGCCGGGTACCGCGGGGATGGAGGTCGGCGGGGACTGGTACGACGTCGTCGAGTCCGGTGACGGCCTGGCCCTGGTCATCGGGGACGTCCAGGGGCACGGCGTGCAGGCGGCGGCCACGATGGGCCAGCTGCGCAGCGCGGTCAGGGCGTTCGCGCTCGGCGACAGGCCGCCGGACGAGGTCATGAGCAGCACAAACCATCTCCTCATCGACCTCGATCCCGGCCTGTTCGCCAGTTGCTGCTACATCCGGCTCGACCCCGCCACCGGGGTGGCCAGGGCCGCCCGAGCCGGCCATCCGCCGCCCCTGCTGCGCAGCCCCGACGGCCGCACGCGGGTCCTGGACCTGCCCGGCGGCGTCGTCCTCGGCGTGGCCCCGAAGGCCCGCTATCCGGTGACCGAGCTCCAAATGGAACCCGGCGCGATCCTGGCGCTCTACACGGACGGGTTGGTGGAACGGCCCGGCAGCGACATCGACGAGGGGATCACCGCCCTGCGGGTGGCCCTGGCGAAGGCCGGCGCTCCGGTGGCCCGTCCGGGGGGACGGTTCCTGGCAAGCGTGGCGGACCGGCTCACGGCGACCGCCCGGCACGCCACGGACCGCCCGGACGACATCGCGCTGCTGCTCGCCACCCGGCGCACCGCACCCCCGCCCGGACCCCACTGAGAAGAGCCTGCCGCTGTCCTCTCACACCACGTGACGCCCCCCGCCTCCCGAGGCGCGGCAGCAACGACCGCCCGGCACGCCCGCACGACATCGCGCCACTGCTCACCACCCGGCGCACCGCACCCCCGCCCCGACCCCACTGAGAAGAGCCTGCCGCTGTCCTCTCACACCACGTGACGCCCCCCGCCTCCCGAGGCGCGGCAGCAACGACCGCCCGGCACGCCCGCACGACATCGCGCCACTGCTCACCACCCGGCGCACCACACCCCCGCCCCGACCCCACTGAGAAGAGCCTGCCGCTGTCCTCTCACACCACGTGACGCCCCCCGCCTCCCGAGGCGCGGCAGCAACGACCGCCCGGCACGCCCGCACGACATCGCGCCACTGCTCACCACCCGGCGCACCACACCCCCGCCCGTACCGCCCCGAGGAGGGTCTGTGGCTGTTCTGTCACACCGTGTGACGCCCCTCGCCTCCTGGGGCGCGGCAGTGTAGACATGGGCACATGGTCCGACTCCCGGGCCGTTCCGGGGGCGGGTCGGCCCGTCGCCCCGGCGGCCCCCGCCCGCCCCAGACACCCGACCCCGCTCACGACCAGCACGAGGGCCCGCTGAGGGGCGGTTCGCCCACGCGGGTGGAGCGGGACGGAGCCCGGACACGACGGTGGCCGGGAGCCCTGCGGGCGGCGGTCGGCGGTCGCAGTGTGGCCGGACAGGTGTTCGTCCTGCAGGTCGTGATCGTCCTGCTGCTCGTCGTGGCCGCGGTGGTCGCCCTGGTGCTCCAGGTGCGGCACGACAGCACCATCGAAGCCCGCAACCGTTCCGTCGCCGTGGCCGAGGCCTTCGCCAACGCGCCGGGCACCGTGGAGGCCCTCAGCTCCCCCGACCCGTCGGCGGTGCTCCAGCCGCGCGCCGAGGCGGCCCGCCGGGCGACCGACGTGGACTTCATCGTCGTCATGAACACCGACGGCATCCGGTACACACACCCCAAGCCGGACCGCATCGGGAAGAAGTTCGTCGGGAACATCGCCCCCGCACTGGCCGGGGGCGTCGTGACCGAGTCCATCACCGGAACCATCGGTCCGCTCGTGCAGGCCGTCGTCCCCGTCAAGGCGGACGACGGGAAGGTCGTCGGCCTGGTGTCGGCCGGCATCACCACGGCGAAGGTGGGCGGCACCGCGAACCAGCAGCTGCCGCTGCTCCTGATGGCCGCCGCCGTGGGACTCGCCCTCGCCACCGGCGGCACCGCGCTGGTCAGCAGACGGCTGCTGCGCCAGACGCACGGTCTGGGTCCGCACGAGATGACCCGCATGTACGAGCATCACGACGCGGTCCTGCACGCCGTCCGGGAGGGCGTGCTCATCGTCGGCGGCGAGGGGCGGCTGCTGCTCGCCAACGACGAGGCGCACCGGTTGCTCGACCTGCCCGCCGACGCCGAGGGCCGGCACGTCATGGACCTCTCCCTGCCTCCCGAGACCGCCGGGCTGCTGTCCTCCGGGCGGATCGCGACCGACGAGGTGCACCGGGTCAAGGACCGGCTGCTGGCGGTCAACCAGCGGCCCACCGACATCCAGGGCGGCCCACCGGGCAGCGTCGCCACCCTGCGCGACTCGACCGAGCTGCGCGCCCTGTCCGGGCGCGCCGAGGCGGCCCGCGAGCGCCTCGACATGCTGTACGACGCCACGGTGGGCATCGGAACGAGCCTGGACGTCACCCGCACCGCCGAGGAACTGGCCGAGCTCTCCGTGCCGCGGTTCGCGGACTTCGCCACCGTCGACCTGTTCGACGCGGTGCTCAGCGGCGGCCAGCCGGAGGCGGCGACCACCCTGCGCCGCACCGCGCTCAGCGGGATCCGTGGGGACGCCCCGCTGTACAAGGTCGGCGAGCGGATCCCCCTGGGCGACTCCGCTCCCCAGGCGCGCGGCATCAGCAGCGGCCGGGCCGTCCTGGAGCCGCGTCTCGCCGAGGCCACCGGGTGGCGCGCGCAGGACCTGGAGCGCTCCGCCCAGGTCATCGAGTACGGCATCCACTCGCTGATCGCCGTCCCCCTGCGGGTCGGCGACACCGTCCTGGGCACCGTCAGCTTCTGGCGCTCGGACAAGCCGCAGCCCTTCGACACCGACGAGGTCGCCCTCGCCGAGGAGCTCGTCACCCGGGCCGCGGTCTCCATCGACAACGCCCGCCGCTACACCCGCGAGCACACCATGGCGGTGACGCTCCAGCGCAGTCTGCTGCCGCGCCGGCTGCCCGAGCAGGACGCCCTGGACATCGCCTACAAGTACCTGCCCGCGCAGGCCGGGGTGGGCGGCGACTGGTTCGACGTACTGCCGCTGTCCGGTGCGCGGGTCGCGCTCGTGGTCGGCGACGTCGTGGGCCACGGGCTGCACGCCGCGGCCACGATGGGGCGGCTGCGGACGGCGGTGCACAACTTCTCCGCGCTCGACCTGCCGCCCGACGAACTGATCGCGCTGCTCGACGAGTTGGTCGCCCGGATCGACCAGGACGAGGCGGAGGAGAGCGGCGACTCCCCCGTCACCGGCGCCACCTGTCTGTACGCCGTCTACGACCCGGTCTCCCGGCTGTGCACGATCGCCCGGGCCGGCCATCCGCCGCCCGCCCTCATCCACCCCGACGGCAGCGTCGAGTACCCCGACGTGCCCGCCGGTCCCCCGCTCGGCCTCGGCGGCCTGCCGTTCGAGACGGCCGACCTGGAACTCGCCGAGGGCAGCCGCCTGGTGCTCTACACGGACGGGCTCGTGGAGGACCGCGAGCGCGACATCGACGTGGGCTTGGAGCTGCTCCGCACGGCCTTGGAGCATGCGGGACCCTCGCCCGAGGACACCTGCCGGGCGGTACTGGACGCGCGGCCGCCGTCCCGCGCCACCGACGACATCGCGCTGATCGTGGCCCGCACCCAGGCGCTCGCCGCCGACCGGATCGCCGAGTGGCAGGTGCCCGCCGACCCCGCGGCCGTCTCGGACGTCCGGGCGGCGGTGTCCCGGCAGCTCGCCCGCTGGGACCTGGACGAGCTCGCGTTCACCACGGAGCTGATCCTGAGCGAACTCGTCACCAACGCCATCCGCTACGGCGGCGACCCCATCCATGTGCGCATGCTGTACGACCGCACCCTGATCTGCGAGGTCTTCGACAGCAGCAGCACCTCACCGCATCTGCGGTACGCGGCGATGACCGACGAGGGCGGCCGCGGCCTCTTCCTCGTCGCCCAGCTCAGCGACCGCTGGGGCACCCGGTACACCCCGGACGGCAAGGTCATCTGGGCCGAACAGCCGCTGCCGTGACCCGGTTTGAGGGCCTTCGACACTCATAAGGTGATCTTATGAGCCCATAGACCGGACCCGCGTACCGACTTAGGCTTGCCTTAGCTTAGGCTTCCCTCGAGTTGATCTGTCACCGCTCGAAGGGAACCTGATCATGCCCCGCCCCCTGCGGGTAGCCATCGTCGGAGCCGGCCCCGCCGGGATCTACGCCGCCGACGCGCTGCTCAAGTCGGATGTGGCCACCGCACCCGGTGTCTCCATCGACCTCTTCGAGCGGATGCCGGCCCCGTTCGGACTGATCCGTTACGGCGTGGCTCCGGACCACCCCCGGATCAAGGGCATCATCACGGCCCTGCACCAGGTGCTCGACAAGCCGCAGATCCGCCTCTTCGGCAACGTCGACTACCCGACCGACATCAGCCTGGACGACCTGCGCGCGTTCTACGACGCCGTGATCTTCTCCACGGGCGCGACCGCCGACCGCGAGCTGCGCATACCGGGCATCGAGCTCGACGGCTCGTACGGCGCCGCCGACTTCGTCTCCTGGTACGACGGCCACCCGGACGTGCCGCGCACCTGGCCCCTGGAGGCCGAGAAGGTCGCCGTCCTCGGCGTCGGCAACGTCGCGCTCGACGTGGCGCGCGTCCTGGCCAAAACGGCCGACGAACTCCTGCCGACGGAGATCCCGCCGAACGTCCACGAGGGTCTCAAGGCCAACAAGGCGCTGGAGGTCCACGTCTTCGGCCGCCGTGGCCCGGCGCAGGCGAAGTTCTCCCCGATGGAACTGCGCGAGCTGGACCACTCCCCCAACATCGAGGTCATCGTCGACCCCGAGGACATCGACTACGACGCGGGCTCGATCGAGACCCGGCGCGGCAACAAGCAGGCCGACATGGTCGCCAAGACGCTGGAGAACTGGGCGATCCGCGATGTCGGCGACCGTCCGCACAAGTTGTTCCTGCACTTCTTCGAGTCGCCCACCGAGATCCTCGGTGAGGACGGCAAGGTCGTCGGTCTGCGCACCGAGCGCACCGCCCTCGACGGCACCGGCAACGTCAAGGGCACCGGCGAGTTCAAGGACTGGGACGTCACCGCGGTCTACCGCGCGGTCGGCTACCTCTCCGACAAGCTGCCCAAGCTGCCCTGGGACCTCGACTCGGGCACGGTCCCGGACGAGGGCGGCCGGGTCATGCAGGAGAGCGGCGAGCACCTGCAGTCGACGTACGTCACCGGCTGGATCCGGCGCGGCCCGGTGGGCCTGATCGGCCACACCAAGGGCGACGCCAACGAGACGGTCTCGAACCTCCTGGACGACTTCGCGAACGACCGTCTGCAGACCCCGGGTTCGCCCGAGCCGGAGGCCGTGGACGCGTTCCTCGGTGAGCGTGGCGTCCGCTTCACCACCTGGGAGGGCTGGTACAAGCTGGACGCCGCCGAGAAGGCGCTGGGCGAGCCGCAGGGCCGCGCACGCGTGAAGCTCGTCGAGCGCGAGGACATGCTGCGCGAGAGCGGCGCCTGATCCGCACGCGACGCCGGTCGTGCCGCGCCTCGCAAGGGCGGCGCGACCTGCGTCGCGCTGTTCAGTCGCGCTGTTCACGGAACCCTCGCCGCCGTCCGGTCGTTCCTTCCGTGTCCGTACGACCGTGCGGGCGGACGGGGACGAACGGGGCGGGTGTGACACGCGTACTGGTCATCGGCGGTGGCATCGCCGGTACGGCGGCGGCTCTGGCGCTGCACAAGGCGGGCTTCGAGACCGCCGTGCACGAGGCCCATCCGGACTCGGCCGAGGACATCGGCGCGTTCCTCACCCTGGCGAGCAACGGCATGCGCGCCCTGGCCCAGTTGGACGCCTCCGCGGCGGTGACGGCGATCGGCTTCCCGCTGACCTCGCTGCGGGTCATGGACGACACAGGCACCGAGATGGCGCAGGCGCCCATGGGCGAGGCCTCCGACCCGCTGCTGCGCTACCGGTGCCTGCGCCGCGGCGACCTCAACACCGCGCTCCAGGCCGAGGCCGCGCGCCGGGGGATCACCGTCCGGCACGGCGCACGGCTCGCCTCCGTCGAGGACGGCCCCGACGGCGTCACCGCGCACTTCGCCGACGGCACCACCGCGACCGGCGACCTGCTGATCGGCGCCGACGGCCTGAACTCCGCCGTACGACAGTCGATCTCGCCCGGGACGCAGCCGTTCTACGCCGGCCAGTACGTCTTCTACGGCTACACGCGCGCCGCGTCCCCTCCCGGGCCGGACGCGTGCATCACCATGGTCCGCGGCAGCGGGTCCGCCTTCGGCTACGCGGTGTCGCCCGACGGGGAGACGTACTGGTTCGCCCGGGTGACCGGAGACCCGCTGCCCGCCGAGGAGTTGGCGCTGGGCACGCCCGCACACTGGCGCGACCTGCTGCTGCCGCTGCTGCGCAAGGACACCACGCCGGCCGCCGACCTCGTCGCGGCAACCGGCGACGACCTGTTGGTCACCCATGCCACCGAGATCCCCACCGGCACCGCCTGGCGTTCCGGGCGGACCCTGCTCATCGGCGATGCCGCCCACGCGGCCTCTCCCGCTACCGGCCAGGGCGCCTCCATGGCCCTGGAGGACGCCGTGATCCTCGCCAAGTCCCTGCGGGACGCGCCGGACACGGATGCCGCACTCGCCCTCTACGAGAGCCTCCGCCGCCCGCGAGTGGAGCACAACATCACCGTCAGCGGCAACATCTCCCGGGGCACTCACACCCCCTCGGTCGCCGCCCGCCCCTCCGACGAGGACCTCGCCCGGCTCCTGGAGTGGGGCGGGGACCTCTGGGCCGAGCGGCAGGTGGAGAAGGGCTAGCGGCTGCGAGGGAGCGACGCCCTCGGGAGAGGCTCGCGGCGGGAAGCTCGGTGGCTTCCCGATTCGCCGGGCCCAGATGGCGGCCGTGACGCACATCTGCCCGGCCGCGTCCGCGGTGCGCCGGCACCTGGAAAACTCCGTGCGGCTCGTCCCCGACCTGACCCGGACGGCGTTCGTCATGCGAGTCGGAGCCCCCTGCTGAGCCGGGCCGGTCACCCCAGCGATGGGCCTTCGTGACGGCCGGCCTCAGCGACACCGAGTGCCGTGGCTTCGCGGAGGGGCCGTGCCGGGCGGCGCCGAGCCCGCTCCGCGGCGCAGCGGGCGGCGCCCCAAGGGCTGCCCCCTCAGGAGAACAGCGCCTGGATGTCCGGCTTCTTGCCGCCGAAGATGCCGTCCTGCTCACCGAGGGCGGCGAGCTTCTCCAGCGAGGCCGTGTCGACCTGGGGCGGCCAGCTCGGGAGGATGAGCTTGGTCAGTACATCGCCGCTGATCTTGGTGTAGACGGTGAGGATCTGCCGGGCCTCGTCCGGGTGGCCGGTGGCGTACTTCAGCGACTCCGTCATGGCCTCGGTGAACTTCTTCACCAGGTCGGGGTTCTGCTGCGCGATCTTCGTCGAGGTGAACCAGGTCGCCACCGTGAGTTTCGGGTCGGTCTCGGCGAAGGGCGAGGCGATGACCCGGGCGCCCTGCGCCTTGGCAACCGTCTGGGCCGGCTCACCCATCCACGCGGCGTCCACACGACCGCCGTCCAGCGCGGCCGGCATCTGGTCGAAGGGGATCTCGACGAACTTCACCTTCGCCGGGTCGCCGCCGTCCTCGCGCACCGACTCGCGGACCGTGGTGTCGCCGATGTTCTGGAGGGTGTTCACGGCGACCGAGCGTCCGGCCAGATCCTTCGCGGACTTCACCGCGCTGTCCTTCTTCACCAGGACACCGGTGACGTCGGCCCCCACCTTGCCGTTGGAAGCGGCCCCGTTGACCACGGACTTCACGGGGACGCCCTTGGTCTGCGCGAGCATCAGGGACGTGGTGTTGCTGAAGCCGAACTGGAACTGACCGCTCACCACTCCGGGAATGATCGCCGCGCCGCCCTGCGCGGTCACCATCTTCAGCTCGATCCCGCGACTGGCGAAGAACCCCTTCTTCTGCCCGAGATAGAGCGGCGCCACGTCGACGATGGGGATGACGCCAACCGTGACCTGGGTCTTCTTCGCTCCGCCCGCGGAGGACGTGCCGCCGCTCCCGGAGTCCGACGATCCGCATCCGGCGGCACCCGCGAGGGTCACCACCGCAACGGCAAGTCCGAGCACACGCCTTTGCATGGGGCCCTCCTGACGAGGCGCCAGAACGCCTCACGACCCGTCCACTGATGTTGTGCACATCATTGACGCCCGCAATGTACACGCCTACTTTCGCCGGTGTCAGTCCCCCCGACCGCAGGAAAATACGGACTGCCCCCCAAGGAGCCCACGTCTCGTGATGCACCGCATCCGCACCCGTACGCTCGTCACCGTCGCGGCACTGCTGCTCGCCGCTCCCCTCACCCCGGCCGCCCACGCCGCCGAGGACGTCCATGTCGAGGGCCAACTGCCGTCCGGCGCGACCTACCTCATGGATGTGCCGGCCGGCTGGAACGGCACGGTCCTCCTCTACAGCCACGGCTACACGCCGTCCGGCGTCCCCAACGCGGCACGCAACGCGCCCGACGACACCACGAAGTCGCTGCTGCTGAAGCAGGGTTACGCGCTCATCGGGTCCTCGTACGCCACCACCGGCTGGGCCGTGACCGAGGCCGTGCCCGACCAGCTCGCCACCCTCGACACGTTCACCGCCCGCTTCGGGCGGGCCGGGCGCACCATCGCCTGGGGCACGTCCTACGGCGGCCTCGTCACGACCGCCCTCGCGGAGCGCCACGCGCACCGTCTCACCGGGTCGCTGTCGATGTGCGGGCTGGTCCAGGGCGGCGTCGCCAACTGGAACAGCACGCTGGATCCGGTCTTCGCGTTGAAGACGCTCCTCGCGCCCGGCTCCGGGATCCGGCTGACCGGACTGCCGAGCCCGGCCGCCGCCACCCAGGCGTCCGACGCCATGGCCGCCGTCCTCACCGAGGCGCAGCAGAGCGCCGACGGCCGGGCCCGTATCGCGCTCGCCGCTGCCCTGCACAACATCCCCGGCTGGAACGACTCTTCACAGCCCCGGCCCGCGCCCACCGACTGGGAAGCCCAGCAGTCCGGCCAGTACCAGGCCGTCGTCGGGCTGGTGAAGTTCCCCGCCTTCGTCTGGCGCCAGGAGGCCGAGTCCCGGGCGGGCGGCACCATGTCGTGGAACTCCGGGGTCGACTACCACGCGATCCTCCGCAACTCCCCCTACCTCAAAGAGGTCAAGGAGCTGTACACGAAGGCCGGCCTCTCCCTGAAGTCCGACCTCAACACGCTCGACAGGTCCCCGCGCACCCACGCCGACAGGAAGGCCGTCGACTGGATGAGCCGTACCAGCTCCTTCACCGGCCGCCTCAGCAAGCCCCAGCTCAACATCCACACCACCGGCGACGCGCTGATCCCGGTACAGTCCGAGAGCGCCTACCGCCGGGCCGCCTCGGCCGCGGGCTCGGCACCCCTGCTGCGACAGCGCTATGTCGACAACGCGGGCCACTGCACCTTCAGCCCCGGCGAGCAGATCGCCGCCCTGCACGCACTGGAGGACCGGATCGCGACCGGCCACTGGACGGGCAGCGAACCCGCCGCCCTCAACTCACGTGCCGCCGAGGCCGATCCGGGATCACCGGCCCGCTATCTCCCGTACGCCCCCGCCCGTTACCCCCGCCCCTACGACCGGGCCCACCCTTCCGACGGCCACCGGACCTAGCCGTCGACGGTCACGGCTCCGAGGTCTCGGACTCGAGTGACGTGCGCGTCGCCTTGCCGTACACGCCGGACTCGTCCTGAAGGACGAAGCGGGTGACCTGGTAGGTGCGCACCGCACTCTGGACCTGCTGGTCGAAGTCGCCGTCGGCTTCCCCGTCGTACATGCCGACCTGCCGGAGGCGGAGCTGGAGTTCGACGACCTCGGGCCCCTGGTCGCCGAGACCGAGGACAGGCGGCCGGCCGCTCGACGCAGTCGGGCCGGGGGCCACCGTGGCGGTGGCGGCGGCGCTCGACGGGATCCCGGTCGGGGTGGCGGTACCCGTGGGGGACGCGCTGTCGCCGGACTCCGCGCTCGGCGAGGAGGAGGGCGGCCGGGACGACTGTGTCGAGATGGCCGTAGGAGAAGAAGCGGTGACGGACGGACCGCTCGACGACGGCTGCGACTCCGGTACACCCGCGCGCACCCCGCCGACCACGGAACCGTCCCGTGCCGGGCCGTCGTAGGTGAAGAACCCGCCGACGAAACCACCCGCGACCAGGACGGCGGCGGCCGCTCCCGCCCCGGCGACGATGACCGTCCGCCGCCTCCGACGGTCGGGGGTGCCGGCGGTCGGGGGCACCTCGGACGACTGCCGCAGAGACTCCTCTTCCGCGTCCGTCGCGACCTCGGTGACTTCACCCAAGTCCCCTGTCAGGCCTGCCGGTTCCGACTCGCCGACCGGGTCCGCCGGTTCCTCGCCGACCTCCACGAAGGGCCGTATGCGCACCGGGTCGAAGTCCTCCGCGGCCGCCGCCTCGGCGGTACGGGACTCGAGGTGGGCCTCGGAGGCGCGGTGCGCGCAGGTGCAGGAGGGAGTGCCGTCCGCTGCCCTGGGCGCCCCGCACTCCGGGCAGACGAGGACTGGTGGTTCACTCACGCGCGTTCCCTCTCCCTACGATCTTCATATCGTAGACAGATATGCCATGCGGAAATTCCACAACTCTTATCGATCTGGAGCCATGGCGTCCGCAGGGCCGAGATTCAGCCATCGCGCGTGAAGGAGAGATGAACGGTGGCGGGCGTGAGGTCCCAACAGCCGGTCAGCGGCAGGGGACTTGGCGGCAAAGGGGTACACGAGACCGCGACAACATGGGGTAACCGGCGGTAACTTCTGTCCCACCCGCTCCATTCACCCGCGCCACTCCGTCAGGAGACACTCCCCATGCGCAGACTCTTCGCCGCCCTGGCGGCGACCACCGCCGTCCTCGGCGGCCTCACCGCGGCCGCCCCCTCCGCCACGGCCGCCGACTCGGGCAGCTTCAGCGTCCTCAGCTACAACGTCGCCGGCCTGCCCGAGGCCGTCTCCAGCGCTTCGACACCCCGCGAGTCGAGCACGACGGCGATCGGCCAGCGCATAGCGCCCTACGACATCGTCCACGTGGAAGAGGACTTCAACTATCACGCCTACCTCTACGCGGGCGACACGAGCCACGCCTACCGCACCCCCACCAGCGGCGGCGCGGGCATCGGCAGCGGCCTCAACACCCTCTCGAAACTCCCCTACGACGGGGACGACTTCGAGCGGGTGCGCTGGAACTCCTGCCAGGTGGACTCGGGCGACTGTCTGACCCCCAAGGGCTTCACCTTCATGCGCGAGCGCCTCGCCGAGGGCGTCTACGTCGACTTCTACAACCTGCACACCAACGCGGGCACCAACGACGGCGACCTCGCCTCCCGCGCCGACAACCTCAACCAGCTCACCGCCTTCATCCAGACCCACTCCGCAGGCAACGCCGTCGTGGTCATGGGCGACACCAATACCCGCTACACACGCTCCGGCGACACCATCGCCGAGTTCGCCGCCGCCAACGGCCTCACCGACCCCTGGGTGAAGCTCATCCGCGGCGGCACCCCGCCCGCCAAGGGCAGCGACGCCCTGGTCTGCGACCAGACGGGCCCCACCGTCCCCAACACCTGCGAGGTCGTCGACAAAGTCCTCTACCGCAGCAGCAAACTCGTTTCGCTGAACGCCACCGCGTACAACAACGAACACGCCAAGTTCCTCACCGACGCCGGGCTGATGCTCTCCGACCACGACCCGATCAGCGTCGGCTTCACCTGGTCACGCAACGCCGCCTACCAGCTCAGCGACCAGTACGGCGGCCCGCACGGCGACTACTACAACGACATCGACAGCGTCCCCGCCGGCGCCCGCGCCACCACCGTCGCCCTGCGCGCCGGCTCCCGCATCGACCAGCTGAGCCTGACCCTGTCCAACGGCACCACCCTCGCCCACGGCGGGACCGGCGGCACCGCGTCCTCCCTCACGCTCGGCAGCGGCGAGTACGTGACCACGGCGAACCTGTGCCAGGCCGAGAAGGACGGCCACACACGGATCTTCTACGCCAGGTTCACGACCAACCTCGGCCGCACCCTGACCGGCGGCACCACCACCTCCGACTGCGTGACCCGCACCGCGCCGACCGGCTGGCAGATCGCCGGGTTCCACGGCCGTGGCGGTGAGGAGGTCGACAAGGTCGGCTTCATCTACACCCAGCGCTGACCCCACTCACCCCGGGGCGCTCCCGCGCCCCGGGGCGCACAGGAATCACAAAAGAGTGGCAGGACGATTGACGCGCTCATGGCCAGGCCCTACTTTCTGATCGATTTACCGAACTCTGTTCGAAATACCGGTCATTGAGGTGCCCCCGCACGCCACCTTGGAGAGCAAGATGAGCGCAAACCCCCACCTGTCCCGCCGCGGCCTCCTGGGCATGACGGCCGCCGTGCCGCTCGCCCTGACGCTCGGCGCGGGCACCGCGCAGGCCGCCGACTCGGCGTACGCGATGGTGTACTTCACCGAGTCGACCAACCTCGGCGACGGCACCGACTACGGCCTGCACCTGGCCGTCAGCCCCGACGGGCTGAACTGGACGCCGCTCAACCAGAACAACCCCCTGGTCACCCCCACCGCCGGCGCCCTCGGACTGCGCGACCCGTTCCTCATGCGCAGGCAGGACGGCACGTTCGTCGTGCTCGCCACCGACCTCAAGGGCACCGACTGGAGCTACAACAGCCAGTACATCCACGTCTGGGACTCCGCCGATCTGCGCACCTTCACCGGCTACCGGCGCCTGAAGCTGCACGACATGACGACCCACAGCTGGGCGCCCGAGGCCTTCTGGGACGCGGGCCGGGGCCAGTACGCGGTCATCTACTCCGCGGTCAACTCCAGCGGCCACAACGTGATCATGGTCAACTACACCAGCGACTTCGTCACCGCCTCGGCCCCGCAGGTGTTCTTCGACCCCGGCTACGACGTCATCGACGGCGACATGGCCGTGGGCGTGAACGGCTACAACTACCTCTTCTTCAAGAAGAACCAGACCCTGGTGAGCGCCAGATCCACCACCCTGAACCCGGGCAGTTTCACGGAGTACAGCGCGGGTGTGGCCCACGGCGGCACCGAAGCCCCCACCGTGGTCAAGTCCCTCAGCTCCGGCACCTGGTGGCTCTGGGGAGACACCTACACGCCCAACGGCGTCTTCTACGCCTGGCAGGCCGGCAGCCTCGCCTCCGGCACCTGGACCGCCCTCGACCAGAAGACCTACACCCAGCCGGTCAACTCCAAGCACTGCGGCATCGCGACGATCACCACGACCGAGTACAACAACCTGCTCGCGAAGTGGGGCGCCCCGGCCTGGAACCGGCTCAAGTCCTACAACTACCCGGCCCGTTACGTCCGCCACCACGACTACGTGGGCCGCATCGACGAGTACCCGGTCGAGCCGTACAAGGACTCCCTGTGGACCCTCGTCCCTGGCCTGGCCGACAGCTCCGGGGTGTCGTTCCGGTCGGTCAACTACCCCGACCGCTACCTGCGGCACTACAACTACGCCCTCCAACTCGACGCCAACGACGGCACGTCGACGTTCGCCGGTGACGCGACCTTCTACCGTACGGCGGGCCTGGCGGACGCGAGCTGGGCCTCCTTCCGCTCGTACAACAACCCGACCCGCTACATCCGCCACTCCAACTACGTCCTGCGCATCGACCCCGTCTCCACCACCACCGAGAAGCAGGACGCCACATTCCGAGTAGGTTACTGATTCAACCGAAAAGCCCCCCTTGGCGCCCCGCGTTGTATACGCTCCAGGTCTTCTTCACGAGACCTTCACAGGGGGGCTTTTCCATGCGCGGAGGACACATAGCCGTGGTCGCGGCCGCAGGCGCGCTGACCATGCTGGCCACGGTCCCGGCCCACGCCGCCGAGTACTCGTCGGCGCTGAAGATCAAGGGCGTCCAGTACGACGCCCCCGGCAGGGACTCCAACAGCTGCGCCACCGGCAACACCGACGAGGAGTATCTGACGATCAAGAACTACTCGCGGACCGCGACGGTGAACCTCAAGGGGTACGTCGTCAGGGACTCCACCAGCACCAACAAGTTCACGTTCACGAAGAACCACACGCTCCAGCCCGGGGACTACGTGAAGCTGCGCGGCGGCCGCGGTACCGACTCCGACGCGAACAACGTCGTCTACCGCAACAACTGCAACTTCATCTGGAACAACGACAAGGACACGATCTACCTCTACAAGCCCTCGGGGGCGCACGCCGACACCCACGCGTACACCAAGAGCGCCAACGACCGGGACGGCAACGGGTACATCACGTACCACGGCTGAGCAGGTCGCGTCCGCTCACGACGGCCAGCGCGGCGGTCAGTGCGACCAGGGCCGCCGCCTGGGTCAGGACACCCACGCGCAACGCGCCGGGCAGGACGTCGAGCCACGGGTAGACCGCGGTGATCCGGACCGCCAGGAGGAGCAGACCCAGCGCCGCGAGAGCCGCGGCCTCTTCGGCGGGGACGCGGTTCTCGCCCCGCGCGCGGTACAGCAGCCAGACGAGGGCCGTCACGAGGTAGCACGTCACGAGCGCCCAGACGGTGTCGACCCCGCCGGGCAGTGCCACCACGGAGCCGCCCATCAGCACGCAGCAGGCGGCGAAGACCAGGCCGGGCGCGCTCATGGGAAGAGCCGCCGGGGGCGCGTCGCGGTGATGGGCCGCACAGAGCGCCAGCGCCGTCGAACAGGCCAGCACGGCGGCCGCGACGACATAGGCGGAGTCCGAGGGGGCGAAGTCGCGAGCCCAGAGATCGACCAGCGGCAACAGCGTCGGCAGGGCCGCCACGAGCGCGGACGTCTGGGCGAGGCGGCGGTGGTCGCGCAGGAGGGCGAAGTAGGCGACCGTCCACAGCAACGGCAGGAACCACTGGGCGGCCGCGACGGCGCCGGCCCACACGCCGTGACCGGTGAAGCCGTCCGTGAACATGTCCCATTGGCTCCCGCCACGGGTCGACGCCCAGGTCAGTCCCAGCACCCGGTCGACCACGGCGGACGCCGCCTGCAGCAGCACGGCGAAGAGCGCGAAGAGGCGGACGGCCGAGCCGAGCACGGCGTAGCGGCGGGGCACGCCGCCCGCGCCGAGCCTGCTGCGCACGGCCAGCGCGACGATGCTCGCCACCTCGCCGAGGGTGGGCCGGCTCTGGTCCTGGGTCTCCTGGTCGACGTCCCAGAGGTAGGTCTCGACCATTTCCTCCTCGCGCTCGCGCCGGTAGTAGGCGGGCAGCAGCCGCAGGACGGAGCGGTAACGGGCCTCGAGCAACGTCGTCATGCCAGACCTCCGGCGAGTCCGTGGCCCGGGGCGGGCGCGCCGGTCGTTCCAGGAGCACTTCCGGGGGTACGCCGCCCGTCGGCGATGCGCTTCTTCGCTGCGCTGGCTCCGGCGGCCAACCGCTCCGCCTCGGCGTCCAGGGCCGCGGTGCCCTCGTCCGTGAGGCGGTAGTAGCGCCGGAGCCGGCCCTGCTGCACCTCCTCGCGGTCCAGCACGATCAGTTCGTCGGCGGTGAGCCGGTCCAGTACGCCGTAGAGGGTGCCGACGCGCATCTGTACGGCCCCTTCGGACAGTTCCTCGACCTCGCGCAGGATGCCGTAGCCGTGCCGCGGCTGATCGGCGAGGGCGGTCAGAACGAAGAACGCCGCCTGTGTCATGTTCCTCGGTGCCATGAAACAAGAATATATCGGCTCCCGATATATTCAGCGAGCCGAAACGCACGATCGGGTGGGAACGGCGAACAGGGCCCGCCTCAATGCGGATGGTGGGCGGGCCCTGTTCGGGAGGTCATTTTGGCGTGCGGGGTCCCGAACGGGGCACGAGTGAAGCGCGGCCGCTCTGTGCGGAACGTGTGCGCCCCGTGTGCGCGGGGCAGATCATGGGTCGGCGGGCACCGCACACCGGACGTGTCCGCCTGCCGGACCCCGCCTGGTCCGTACGGGTCGGCGGCGACGATACTTGGCCCCGGCACGCACCACTCCTTCTCACAGATGGACTCATGTCAAGCACTCCCACGGCACCTTCCACCGTCTGGCTGGCCCGCGGCCGCCATCTCGGATCCGACGCGGCCGACGTCCTGCGCCACACCCTGGAGCGACTGAAGGAGAGCGCGACCCTCGACGACTTCCAGGAGCCGTCCAGGACCGGGGACGACCCGGACCGCGTCTTCGAGGCCCGCTGGCGGGTCGCCGACGAGGTGACCGTCAGGGCCCGGCTCTCGCTCTCCCCCGTGTCGAGCGGCGGACAGGACTGGGTGCTGGCGGCCGAGGCGGAGCAACCGTGGGATCTGCGCTGGCCGTCGCCCGCGACCATGTTCTGGCCCGACAGCGCGGACGTCTTCTGGGACCGTGACGCCGCCACAGGGCTGCGCCTGAGGGACCTGAGCGTGCTGCCCGAGGAGGACAAGGACGTACGGCGACTGCTCCGGCAGGCCGTGCGGGGCAGCTGGGCCGTGCATGTCGTCGTCCACGAGGCCATGACCACCGACCAGCGCGGCCGCCGCCCGCTGGCGGACATGGTCCCGCCCGGTCTGCGCCACCGCGTGGTCGAGCACCGGGCGCAGCCGCACCAGCTGCGGGTCCTGAACTGGGCCGTGAAGGACTTCGGCGTGGAGGTGCCGCGCGGCGGTGCCGTGGTGCTGCCCGGGACGCCGGTGCCGCCCGGCTACGACGGCCAGGACTTCTCCGTACGCAGTGTGTTCCTCGACGGTTCTGAGCCCACCGAGCTCATCGCGACCGTGACGCGCTACGCCATGATGCCCAAGCCGCTGCCGGACGACGCCTGGGCGGCGGTGACCTCTCTGCGGGAGCAGTGGCAGCTGCTGACGCTGCAGGAGGAACTCGCACGCGAGCGCGCGCTCGTGACGATGTACGCCGATGCGCTGGAGGCCATGACGAAGTCCCGGGACCTGTACCGGGAGGCCGCCGAGCGGGCGAACGAGGCGCTGGCGATCTACCGCGAGAACGCCCCGGCACCGGAGCCCCGTGCGGATCCGGAGGCCACCTCGCCGTTGCAGCAGCTCTCCCGGACGTTCGGGCGCTGGAAGGGCACCTTGAAGCCCGCGGCCCGCGACGAGGACTCGGACCAGCAGATCAGCTGAACAGGCAGATCAGCTGAACAGCGGGAAGCGGTCCGCGTCCGCTCCGAGGGCCAGGCGTTCGGGGTCCGTGAGCGGTGTGCGTCCGGTGGCGGCGCGGGCGTAGTGCTCGTCACTTCAGTCGAGCGGAACGGGCCGGCCGAGGAGACCGTCGAGGGTGGCGCGCACCGCGGCCAGGCCGGCCGGGGACGGTCCGACGGCCTCCGGCAGGTCGGTGACGAGGTCGAGGTGGTGGATGGTGGCCTCGACGGCGAGGGTGAGCACGAGGTCCCCGGCCGTCAGCACATGGCCCTGCGTGGCGACCCGCAGATCCGGCCGGGCGTCCGCGGCGGCGTTCACGGCGGCCGCGGTGGTCTCCAGGTACAGGTCGCGCAACTGGCGGAAGTCGAGGAACATGCTGGCGCTCACCCGGTTCCAGCGCCGTCCGTTCGCCGCGCCGGCGGGGTCCGGCGCCCAGTCCCGCCAATAGGTCACGGCGTCCCGGTCGGGCGGTCCCGCCGCGGGCGTGTGCAGGGCGACCAGGGCCCGCTGGGCGTCCCCGGCACAGTGGAAGACCAGGTCGCGCACCGCCCAGCCCGCGCAGCCGGTGGGCCGCCAGGACTCCTCGTCCCCGAGGGGGCGTACGACGACCGCGAAGGCCTCGTAGGCGGCGCGCAAGACGTCTGCGTTCATGGCGCCAGCCTAGGCGGGGCTCTTTTCCCGGGGTGACGGGAGGTGTCGGTGGGCCCGCTGTGGATACGCGGTGGGGACAGCACCTCGGCCCGTCCGGAAGGTCACCGTCATCATGAGCGGCGAGAACAGCGACAACGCCACCTGCTCGGAGACGACGCTCACGGTCAACGGGAAACCCCACACCCTCCTCGTGGACCACCGGCGCGTCCTGCTCGACGTCCTGCGCGAGGATCTGGACCTGTGGGGTGCCAGGAAGGGTTGTGACCACGGTCAGTGCGGGGCCTGCACGGTCCTGGTGGACGGGCGCCGGGTCAACAGCTGTCTGCTGCTCGCGGTCGCCCTGGACGGGAGCGAGGTCCGGACCGTCGAGGGTCTCGGCGGCGACGGGGAGCAACTGCACCCCCTGCAACAGGCCTTCCTCGACCGCGACGCCTTCCAGTGCGGCTACTGCACCCCCGGCCAGCTCTGCTCGGCGCTCGGCATGCTCGACGAGGCCGCGGCGGGCCACCCCTCGCGCGTCACCGGCGAGACGCCGGCCGGCCGCCCCGTACCGCTGGACCGGGACGAGATCCGCGAGCGCCTCAGCGGCAACCTGTGCCGCTGCGGCGCCTATCCACGCATCGTCGACGCGGTCGAGGACGTGATCCGGTGAAGACCTTCGACTACGTACGGGCCACCAGCCCCGAAGAGGCGGCCGAGCTCGTCGCCGCCCGTCCCGGCGCCCGCTACCTCGGCGGCGGCACCAACCTGGTCGACCTGATGAAGCTCGGCGTCGAACGGCCGGAGACGCTCGTCGACGTCAGCCGCCTCCCCCTGGACGAGGTTCAGGAGCTCCCGGACGGCTCGCTGCGCGTCGGCGCCACGGTCCGCAACAGCGACCTGGCCGCCCATCCGGCCGTCCGCGCCCGCTACCCCGCCCTCACCCAGGCCCTGCTCGCGGGCGCCTCGGGGCAGCTGCGCAACGCGGCCACCACGGGCGGCAACCTGCTCCAGCGCACCCGCTGCCCCTACTTCCAGGACGTCTCCAAACCCTGCAACAAGCGGGCGCCGGGCAGTGGTTGCGGCGCACGTGAGGGCGTGCACCGGGACCACGCGGTGCTCGGGCACTCCCCGCACTGCATCGCCACCCACCCCTCTGACATGGCCGTCGCGCTCGCCGCGCTGGACGCCCGCGTCGAGTTGTACGGCACCGAGGGCGCCCGGAGCGTGCCCGTGGCCGCATTCCACCGCCTGCCGGGGGAACATCCCGAGCGGGACACCGAGATCCTCCCCGGCGAACTCGTCACCGGCGTGCTGCTTCCGGCGGCCTCGGCCGGGCTGCCGTCCGCCTATCGCAAGGCCAGGGACCGGGCCTCGTACGCCTTCGCCCTCGCCTCGGTGGCCGCCGTGCTGCGGGTGACGGACGGGGTGGTCGACCAGGCCGGGATCGCCTTCGGCGCGCTGGCGCACCGGCCGTGGCGGGCGCGGCGGGCCGAGCAGGCGCTGGTGGGCGCCGCGCCCACGGCGGCCGCGTTCGAGCACGCCGTCGACCTGGAACTCTCCGCCGCCGAGCCGTTGCGGGACAACGCCTACAAGCTGCCCCTGGCGCGCTCGCTCGCCCTGGACGTCCTGACCCGGCTCACCGCCGCCGCCCGGACCTGAGGAGGACGCCGTGGACGCCACGACCGCCCCTGCTTCCGCCACCGCTCTGGGCGCTCCGGTCGAGCGCCGCGAGGGCCGGGAGAAGGTCACCGGCACCGCCCGCTACGCCGCCGAACAGCCCTGTCCCGGCCGGGCCCACGCCTGGCCCGTGCCCGCCTCGATCGCCCGGGGCCGGGTCACCGGCATCGACACCGCGGCCGCTCTGGCCGTGCCCGGGGTCCTGGCGGTGCTCACCCACCAGAACGCGCCGAGGCTGTCCGAGCCGGAGGACGCCACGCTCGGCGTCCTGCGCGACTCCCGTGTCCCGCACCGCGGTTGGTTCGTCGCCCTGGTGGTGGGCGAGACCCTGGAGGCCGCCCGCGCCGGTGCCGCCGCCGTGCGCGTCGAGTACGCGGTGGAGGACCACGACGTCACCCTCACCGCCACGCATCCGGACGCGTACGCCCCCGAGCAGGCCAACGGCGGATACCCGGGAAACCGTGAACACGGCGACCCCGAGGGCGTGTTCGCGACCGCCGAGGTCCGGGTCGACGTCGACTACCGGGTGCCTCCGCTGCACAACCACCCGATGGAACCGCACGCCACGACGGCCGAGTGGCACGACGGCCGGCTCACGCTGTACACCTCCACCCAGGGCTCCACGGCCGTACGCACCGTCCTGGCCGGCCTGTTCGGCCTCCCGGAGGAACACGTCACCGTTCTCGCCGAGCACGTGGGCGGCGGTTTCGGGTCCAAGGGCACACCCCGTCCGGACGTGGTGCTCGCCGCGATGGCGGCCCGGCACACCGGACGGCCGGTCACCCTGGCGCTCCCCCGCCGCTTTCTGCCCGCCGTCGTCGGCCACCGGGCCCCGACCCTGCACCGACTGCGCCTCGGGGCCCACCCCGACGGACGGCTCACCTCCTTGATCCACGAGGTCACCACCCACACCTCGCGGATCAAGGAGTTCGTGGAGCAGGCCGCCGTACCCGCACGCGTGATGTACGCCGCCGCCGACTCCCGAACGGCGCACCGCGTGGCACCGCTCGACGTGCCCACCCCGTCCTGGATGCGGGCCCCCGGCGAGGCTCCCGGCATGTACGCCCTGGAGTCGGCCATGGACGAACTGGCGACCGAACTCGGCATGGACCCGGTGGAGTTGAGGATCGTCAACGAGCCGGGCACCGAGCCGGACAGCGGCAAGCCCTTCAGCAGCAGGCACCTGGTCGAGTGTCTGCGCGAGGGCGCCCGGCGCTTCGACTGGGCCGAGCGGGACCCACGGCCGTGCTCCCGCACCGAGGGCCCACTGCTGGTGGGGTCGGGGGTCGCGGCCGCCATGTATCCCGTTCTGGTGCAGCCGTCCACGGCGGCGGCACGGGCCCTGCCCGACGGGACCTTCCTGGTACGGATCAACGCCACCGACATCGGCACGGGCGCCCGGACCGTGCTCACGCAGATCGCCGCGGACGCGCTCGCCGTACCGGTGGCCCGCGTGCGGACCGAGGTGGGCAGCAGCGACCTGCCCGCCGCGTCGCTGGCAGGCGGCTCGTCAGGCACCGCCTCCTGGGGCTGGGCGGTGCACGAGGCGTGCACCCGGCTCGCGGATCGCCTCGCCGAAGGGCCGCTGCCTGCCGAGGGGATCGACGTCCGTGCCGACACGGCCGGCCGGGCTGACGCCGACAGCCCCTTCGCCCGGCACGCCTTCGGCGCCCACTTCGCGGAGGTCACCGTCGACACGGTCACCGGCGAGACCCGGGTCCGACGGCTGCTGGGGGTGTATGCCGCCGGGCACATTCTCAACTCCCGTACCGCCCGCTCCCAGTTCGTCGGCGGCATGACCATGGGGCTCGGCATGGCGCTGACCGAGGGCAGCACACTGGACGCCGCGTTCGGTGACTTCGCCGAGTCCGATCTGGCCGCGTACCACGTGCCCACGCACGCGGACGTGCCGGACATCGAGGCGCACTGGATCGACGAGGACGACTCCCGCCTCAACCCGATGGGCAGCAAGGGCATCGGGGAGATCGGCATCGTGGGGACGGCGGCCGCGATCGGCAACGCCGTCTTCCACGCCACCGGCGTGCGCCTGCGCGAGCTGCCTCTCACGCCGGACCGCGTGCTGAGCGGTATCCGGGAGAGGGGCGGCTCTTCAGCGAGCTAGGGCGCCAGCGGAGCGTCGGCGGCCTCACCACGGACCGGCTCCGCCGTTCGCCGCTCCGTGAGGACGCCGTTCGGCGGTGTCGGCGACGCGAGGTGCACCACCAACGCGGTCAGCGCGGACAGGGACGCGCACGCGGCCACCGTCCCCGCGAGCCAGGCCGGCGCGAGCGGCAACTCCAGGGCCCGGGCGAGCCCGTCGGAGCGGAACCGCCCGTCGAGCAACTGGCCCGCGGCCACTCCGGCCGGCACGACGACCGCGAGGACCAGGACCGGAAGGGTGGGCCGGATCATCAGCACGGCGAGCAGGACGCACAGGACCGACACCCCGAGCGCGAATCCGTACACCTGCAGGGACGCCCCGTACTGCTGCACGGGGAAGCACAGGACACCGCAGACCAGCAGCGCCAGGGCGGCGATCCTGCCCGGCCACGCCGGTGCCTTTCGGGGCCACCTCGGGGCTGGGGGATGCGGTGGCGGGGCCGGGAACACGCTCAAACCCGGCATCCAGGGCAGCTCCGGTACGGGCCGTCCCTCCCCGTCGTACGCCTCGTACGACGGCTGCGGGGGCGGCGGGGGCCTTTCCGTCGCCAGCCGTCCGATGAGCTCGACGAGTTCCTCCACGGGCCGGCCGGTCGCCGCCGCGCGCACCGCCTCCTGACCGCAGTGGGGCTGCAGTTCGGACCGGTTCAGCAGGGCCACCAGTCGGGTCACCTCCTCCACCGGACGGGACTCGGCGGCGGCCCGGATCGCCTCGTCGGCGCTGCCCGGGTCCCGTGGTGGCCGGGTCAGCAGGGCGACGAGCCGGGTGACGTCCTCCACGGACCGGTCGACGCCGACGGCGCGCAGGGCCGCACCGGTGGCCTGCGCGTACTGGGGCGACTCTTCCAGCAGGGTGATGAGATGGACGACGTCCTCCAGGGGACGGTCGGCCACGGCGGCACGCACCAGGTCGCCGACGGGATCGCCGTACGAGCCGTCCATCGGTATGGCGGAATCGTTCGGGTGAGCTGCTGACGGGCCGGTGGTCATGCTCTGCTCCAGACAAAGAGTGCGGTCGCTCCTACGCGCCCCCGTCGTGCGAGCGCGACGTTGAGATGACCCATTCGTAAGCGGGTACACGACGCCGTGCCACTCGGATGAGCCATGGGTGTGAGTGCCGACCTTCGGTGAGCCTTAGCGGGGCCGGATGCGGGAATCCGTCAGACAGCGCGCCGCATGGCGCCCGGAGGAGGAGGTCGGCCCGTGGATTCGACCACAGCACTGATCGTCGTCGTCGCGGTGCTCGCAGCGCTGGCGCTGGCGGTGGCCGTGGGACTGCTGGTGCGACTCGTGAGAACCCGGCGCGGTCTGCGACGGGCGGGGCTCCCCACCGGGCCCCGCTGGGTCTTCTGGGGCGCCCTGTTGTACTTCGTCCTGCCCACCGATCTGGTGCCGGACCCGGTGTACCTCGACGACATCGGTGTCCTGCTGCTCGCCCTGCGCACCCTGCGCGGCTCCCCCGCCGACCGGGCGGCGCTGCGGCTCGACGGACGGGACCGGGAGACATCCCGCCGACCGTGATTACGCAGTGTAAGGAAACCAATCACTCGTTCGATTCGTATAAGTCTCTGGAAGCCGAAGGAAGTCGGCTGACCTGACGGCGTCGTGGGGAGAGGCCGTCGGTGAGAGGCAGTACCGGCGAGGGAGAGACGATGCAACCGTTCGCGCTCAACTACGCACGTCCGGCAGCGACGTTGGAGGCGACCACTCCGTACGTCTACGACTCCGGGCTGCAGTTGAACGTGCTCATGGACGGCCGGGTCGCGGCCCGCGACCACGCGCTGATGAGGGAACTGGGGACCACCACCTCCACGGCGGGCTCCAAGACTCACTTCGACGACTGAACACAGGTCGCCGACCGATGACCGTGTTGATTCTTACCTGCGAAGAGGACGTGACGGCCGACATGGTCGTCGTACACCTCAACGCCACGGGGGTACCGGTGGTCCGGCTCGACCCGGCCGACCTGACCGACGGTGTCGCACTGTCCGGGGAGTACGTGCACGGCACCTTCCGCGGCCACCTGTCGGCCGGCGGCCGCCTGGTGGGCATCTCCGGGCTGCGCTCGATCTGGGTGCGCCGCCCGGGCACCCCCGCGGCGCGGGCGGCCGCGCCCTCCGAGTGGCTGACCGAGGAGTCCGCCCAGGCGCTGTACGGCATGCTCCGGGGCAGTGACGCCCACTGGATGAACCACCCCGACGCGGCCCGCCGGGCCCGTCACAAGCCCTGGCAGCTACGGCTCGCCCAGCGCTGCGGACTGCCCGTCCCGGCCACGATCGTGACGACGTTCCCGCAGGCCGCCCGGGAGTTCGCCGAGCGCTATCCCGACCTGGTGGTCAAGTCGGTCTCCGGCGCGCACCCGCAGGACCCGCCGAGGGCGGTGCCGACCAGCCGGGTCGCACCGGACGCCGACTTCTCGGCTGTCGCGTTCGGCCCCACGCTGCTGCAACGGCGGGTCGCCAAACGGGCCGACATACGCCTGACCGTGGTGGGCGAGACCATGCTGGCCGCCCGGAAGCTCACCGGCGACGATGACGAGGTGGACGTCCGTTTCGCCCCGGCCACCTCCTCCTGGCAACCCGTCGATGTCCCGCCGCGGGTGGCCGCCGCCGTCCGGGACTATCTCCGGGCGGCCGAACTGGCTTACGGCGCCTTCGACTTCGCCGAGGACGGGGACGGGACCTGGTGGTTTCTGGAGTGCAATCAGTCGGGACAGTTCGGCTTCGTCGAGGTGGAGACGGGCCAGCCGATCGCGCGCAGCATCGCCGAGTGGCTGGCCAGGCCCGGTCCGGACCCGCGCTCCCGTGCCAACGGGGCGAACACCACGGTGTCCTGAGTTCGGGTCAGTAGGGCCGCGGGGCGGCGGGCGGAAGGGCCGGCACCCATCCCTGACCGGGCGAGGCCGGCCGCTCGGGGACGGGCGGGGGCATGAGGGACTGCAGCGGCCGCATGACGTACTCCAGTTCCCTGCGTACGCGCTCGGCCTCCCTGCGGGTGAGAGCGGGGACGTCGCCGCGCTCGGCGACGAGTCGGTCGTAGATGGGGGAATCCTGGAACACCCGTCAACGCGCCTTTCGTTTTCGCGGGCCCACGCGCATGGGCACGGTTGACGAGTCTAGGCGCCTCCACGCACCGGCGTACGAATTCCGGTGTCGGGCTTGACGGCTCGCGGGCGGTCATGCGCCGGTGGTGGACCCCGGGCGGACGATCATCAGGACGGTCACGGTTGCCCACAGAAGGTTGAAGATGCCGGTGAACATGGCCAGTTGGACGGTGCTGCGGCGTTCGACGCTTCCCTGTCCGGTCAGTTCCTCGAGCAGTTCGCCCTGCCGGGGCAGGACGAAGGCGGCAAGGACTCCGGCGGCCGCGGCGGTCAGCGCCATGGACGTGGTCAGCCATGCGTCGCCCAGGACGCCCATCGCGGCTCCGGTGGCGATGCCGAGGACGGGGACCGCGATGCCGATGCCGGCGTAGACCCGGCAGATGCGGTGCAGCAGCCGTACCGTGCCGACCCCGGCCTCCTCCGCGTGGGCCCGGCGGGCCGCCGGTGGGAACATGCCGGCCGCGACGGTCACCGGCCCCACGGCGACGATGGCGACGAGGACGTGCAGGGTCAGCAGGAACTTGGTCATGGGGTGGCGTGTCCTTCTCCGGTGCGGTCGGCGGTGCCCGCTCACCCTAGGAATGCGCCGGGTGATCACACAGGGGCTGAAACGACAGGTTCCAACGAATTCCCGCCAACGCCTCCGACAGCGGATTCCCATCCGATCCTGTGCTCGTGGCGCTGGCGGGAATCCGCTTATCGTGGCGGTCATGCACTCCGTGGTGATCCTGGTTCTCGACGATGTGGTGCCGTTCGACATGGCGGCACCCATGCAGGTGTTCGACTGGACACGGCTTCCCGACGGCCGCCCCGCCTATCGCGTCCGGCTGTGCGCCGAGTCGCCGGAGGTCCGCGCGGACGGCGGTTTCACCCTGCGGGTCGAGCACGGACTCGACGCCCTCGCGGAGGCGGACACGGTCATCGTGCCGGGCTGCTCCCCCACCGCCGGGCCGCCCTCCCCGCGCGCACTGGCGGCACTGCGCAAGGCCGCGGCGGCCGGCACCCGGATCGCGTCCGTGTGCGTGGGCGCGTTCGTGCTGGCGGAGGCCGGGCTCCTGGACGGGCTGCGCGCCACCACGCACTGGGTGGCCGCGGACGAGCTGGCGCGGCGCTTCCCCGCCGTCGAGGTCCAGCCGGACGTGCTGTACGTCGACAACGGTCAGATCCTGACCTCCGCGGGTGCTGCGGCGGCCCTCGACATGTGTCTGCACATGATCCGCCGGGACCTGGGCTCGGCGGTCGCCGCGCACGCCGCCCGGATGTCGGTGATGCCCCTCGAACGAGAGGGCGGGCAGGCTCAGTTCATCGTGTACGACCACCCGCCGGTGCCCCGGGGGTCGACGCTGGAGCCGGTCCTGGAGTGGGTCGAGGACAACCTCGCCCACGAGATCACCCTGGGGGCGATGGCCGCCCGTTCGGGAATGAGCGAGCGCACCTTCAGCCGCCGATTCCGCGAACAGACGGGCAGCACACCTCTGCAGTGGCTGCTGCGGGCCAGGGTGCGGCGCGCCCAGTACCTGCTGGAGAACACCGGCCACCCGGTCGAACGGATCGCGCGGCAGGCGGGGTTCGGCTCCCCCACGGCGTTCAGGGAACGCTTCCGCCGGGTCGTCGGCACCACTCCGCAGGCGTACCGTGCGGCCTTTCACGCGAAAGAGGCCGTTCCGGCGGGGGCGCGCTCCTGACCGCCCGCCGGTCCGGCCCGGTGTCACCCGGCCAATGGCAGGCTGTTCTCGCCGTCCGGGTCCGCACATCCGGCGGCCGGCAACAGGGCGTCGGCCCTGGCGACCGCTTCACGGACGTCGGTGGTGCCCATCATGACGCACAGTGTGTAACTGACGTCCTCCAGCTCACGAGCCGCCGCCGGTCTCTCCCTCTCCGCCTGAGCGATCCTCAATGACGCATACCGGGTCAGCAGGGTCCTGACGGCTTTCGGGTCCGGAACGAGCACGAAGCGCCCCTCTCTCGAATTTTTCGCTGCGTATGCCCCATCTGCACCGGCTCAATCCCATCCGGTGCCGCCCGGCACGCGATTGGCGCAATACCGTGCGGTCGGACCCGCTTCCCCAAGCGCCGCAAACCGTTGAACAAGGGGCATCCCTCGCACATGAACGGTATACGCCCATGAACCGCTCTGCATGCCTCCTCAGCGCCCTCTACCTCGCGACGAGCACCGGACTGGCCTGGACCGCCGTCCTCGCGCTGCGTCACGACCCCCCGTGGGCCGTATGCCTGTTCGCCGCCGCGAGCCTGGTCCCGGTCATCGCGATCGTGCGGGAGAGCGTGATCTGCGACCAACGGCGTGCCCTGGCCGAAATCGGGAGGCGGGCGGCGGGTCCCGGTGCGGGGGCCGCCGACGACATCGTCCGTGCCGAGCTCGACACCGCGTGCTGTGAACGCTGGTGGACGAGCTGCGGCACCGACCACGACTCGGCGTGCCCCCGCCGGGTGCCCCGGAGCAGCGCTGCGTGACGCCCGGCAGGCGGGCCGGACTCAGGCAACCTGTCCGGCGTATGGTGCGGGGCATCGGACCGTCCAGGCCCGACCGGAGATTCGTCGGCGTGAGGAAACCCGCCCCCACATTCCCGGACCACGCACACGATGCGCGCCGCCGGGTCGTAGGGCGAAAGCGGGCGACCAGGGTGCCCAACACCGTTCGGGACACCCGGCTGAGCACGAATTCTGGCAACAGGACTCACTCCCGCTCGGCCTTTGGGAACGGTAGTTGACCAGCAGGATGAACAGGATGACGCCCGTGCTGGTCCAGAGCCGGGAGATCGGCTGGTGCTGGACGACGGTGTCGATGATGGACGCCGTGATCAGGGGCAGCAGCCACACCGGGCTGTGCTTGACGGTGAACACCGTGGCGGCCGCGGCCAGTCGGCGGCGGTCGGCGCGGAACAGGTAGGCGAGTGTGCGTATCGGGTGTTCGCCCCGGTAGCGGTGGTCGAGCGGTTTCTCCAGCGACGAGGCCATCGTCGGCGGTCCTCCCAGGTTGCCGATGCGAGGGCAAGCGCTGTCTCCTCCTCGTCGGCAAGCGATACACCAGGTGGTGGAGAGGACTCCTACTCGTCCAGAGTGCGGGCGAGTTCCGTGGTGGCGTGGGCGATCGCGGTGTCCTCGTCGGCCATCAGCCGACTGAGGACGCCGCTCTTGGCGCGGACGGCCTGACGGGCCTGGCGCTCCCACACCACGGGGTTCTCCCGGTGGTTGAGCAGCTTGGGGTAGACGGCCGCCGTGCTCTCCCACTGGCGGGCGCCGGCGATGCTCCGCAGCAGCTGGATGACCTCCGCCCGGCAGGTCACCTGGGGCAGTTGGGCGAGTTCCCAGAGGAAGGGGACCGTGGCGGCGGTGGCCTGCTCCACGACGAAGCCGTACTGGCAGATGCGCTTGCGCAGGTCGCCGAGTGCGGCACTGGCGGTGTCGGGGTCACCCCAGGCCACGCTGTTGAGGAGCAGGGGGATGGCCGCGGCGCAGCCGGTGGAGTCCTGGATCTCGGCCCAGGGGACCCGGCTCAGCGCCGCGAGAGGCGTGGTCGGCGCCACCCCTTTCGGGGGCACGGGGCGGCTGGTGCGCTCGTTGCTCGGCTGGTCCGGAGCGGTGCGCATGGCGTGAGACCTTTCCACGGCAGTCATGTCAGGGAGGAGGGGCGGTCGACAGCTTGGCCCAGACGGACTTGCCGGCCGGGGGCCGCGAGGTCCAGCCCCACTCCTGAGCCAGGGCGTCGACGATGTAGAGGCCACGGCCGTGCTCCCGCAGGGCGGTGATGTCGGCGGGCGTGTACGCGGGCGGCTCGTCACCGGGGTCGGAGACGGTCACCAGCAGATGGGCGGGGTCCAGGGACAACCCCAGCCACACCTCGGCCGCACCGCCCGCCGCGGTCCGGGGCACCGCGTGCGCCACGGCGTTGGCCGCGAGTTCGGTGATCACGAGGGTGGCGTCGTCGCTGCGGTGGTCGAGGGACCAGCAGCTCAGCGTCTCGCGGGTGAAGGCGCGGGCCCGGGCGAAACCCTCCCTGCTGCAACTGAGGAGCAGCGCGGCGGTGTCGAGGGGGCCCGGGCGCCGCTGCGCGTCGGCGGGGCCTGGACGCCGCACGGGCTCACCGGCCGGGCCCGCATCACCCGCCTCCGGCACAGCCTGGCTCGGCGGCCGGATCGCGTGATTCGCAGGTGACGACACGGCATCTCCTTGATGCGACGTCAAGACGGGGCGCAACCGCAGGGGTTGACGCTGGAGCTATTATCCACGCTGAAGGCGTCCGCGTGCAATTGCACGAGAAATTGCGCGAAGATTGGGTGGGGCCACGGAGGTTCGCAGTTGTGCACCCCTGTCCCACCCCGCACGGCCGGGCACGGCGCCCGGCGAAGAACGTGAACAGCAAGGAGACTGCAGTGCCACCAGTGCAGAACGGAGTGCGGGCGAGTTCGCTCGACGCCCGCTGGGTCAAGAGCCGGCACAGCAACGCCGAGGGCAACTGCGTCGAAGTGGCCACCCTCGTCGGCGGCGGCGTCGCGCTGCGCAACTCCCGTGATCCCGACGGCCCCGCGCTGGTCTACACACCGGCCGAGGTCGCGGCGTTCCTCGCCGGCGCGAAGGACGGTGAGTTCGACCACCTCCTGTGAGGTGCGGGCCCGAGGTGCCGGTGGCCCCAACTCCCGTGCCGCCACCGGCACCTACGGAATGATGCGGAACGGCCACACTGCGTGCGATAGTGTGAGTCGTCTCTGTGCCGGTTTACTGGGAGTCAGGATGTCTGCCGCGTCCCATCGCACCTCCCGCCTGGAACCGTATCTGGACCGGTCCGAGCCGGCTCCCACCCTGCTGAAGATGCTGGTCGGCGTCCAGTTGGCGGGATTCCGCGAGGATGCCGGGCTCGCCCAGGACCAGGCGGCACGGGCTCTCGGGTTCAGCCCGGCGAAGCTGTCCCGTATCGAGTCGGGCAAGGGCCGCAAGCCCCCGTCGGAGAGCGACGTGCGCGCCCTCCTCCAGCTGTACGGCACCGAGGACTACGAAGCCTCCGTGCTGCTCAAGCTGTTGCAGCGGGCCGGTGAGCCGGGCTGGTGGCAGCGGTACGACAAGCGGCTGATGCCCGAGTGGTTCGACCGGCTGGTCGGGCTGCAGGAGGCCGCCGCGGCCATCCGTACCTTCGAGATCCAGTACGTCCCCGGCCTGCTGCAGACCCCTGACTACACGCGGGCGGTGGTGGAACGCGGGCTGCCGACCGCGGCGGCCGGCGAGGTCGCGCGACGCGTCGAACTGCGCACGCGGCGTGCGCAGCTGCTGCATCGCGCGGACCCTCCGCAGCTGTGGGCGGTGATCGACGAGTCGGTGCTGCTGCGTGTGCTGGGCAGCCGGGAGGTCATGCGGGCGCAGCTGGCGCACCTCGTCGACATGGCCCAGCGCCCCCATGTGACGGTGCAGGTCGTCCCCTTGGACGTGACCAACGCGTCCGCCCCGGCCATCCCGATCACGTACCTCCGCTTCGGGGGCCTCGATCTGCCGGACGTCGTCTACCTGGAGCACATCAAGAGCGCGAACTTCCTGGAGGACCGGGACGAGACGGAGGAGTACCGGCTCGCCCTCGACCGGCTGGCGGACGACGCGCTCGAACCCCGTGATTCGCTGCGGCTGTTGCGGCAGACGATGGAGCAGCGTTACGGCGGCTGAGAACCGCCGCGGGCCCACGTTCTCTCAGTGGTCACGGCCGAACAGGCCTGCCCGGAGGAAGGGTTCGCCGAAGCAGGAGGAGTCGGAAGATCCGGCGCAGGGACGGGGCCGAGTAGGCGAGACCGCCGTCGAGTCGGCCCTGGCGATACATCTCCACGTCCGGCAAAGCCGATCGCATGGCCCCGTCGGCGAAGCGGACGAGGCCAGCGGCCACCGGGTGCGAGGTGCCGTTCCAAAGTGCCAGGTAGCTGACGCGATGGTGCGGCGGCAGATGGTGGAAGCAGCCGGAGTCGTAGATCAGGTCGTAGGGGCAGCCAAGTCCGGTGCCCGGCAGTGCGAAGGCATCGCCGCACACGAAGCGGACGTCGGCCGTCGTCTCGTGCGCACGCTCCCTGGCGACGGCGTCGACCTCGAAGCCGAGGTGCAGCGCGTTGCGGCCCGGCCCGCAGCCCAGGTCGAGGGCGCGGACCGGGGTGATGAGGCCTCGGTCGAGGTACGACCCCAGCTTCTCGTCCGGCCTCGGTCGAGGTACGACCCCAGCTTCTCGTCCGGCCTCGGTCGAGGTACGACCCCAGCTTCTTGTCCGGCTTCGGCACGAAGGAGGGAACGGGCTTGGAGCGGTCCGCGTAAGACCGTGCAGGAGTGGGCCCGGATCGGGCTGTTGCCGAACACGAGTACACCCGGCGCAGGACGTGCCCGCTCGTACCAGGGACGCTCGGGTCCGGGTCAGACGAGTCGGGCGACGCCGCCGAACTCGATCCACTCGTGGGTGAGCTGGCGGGGGGCCACGTCGGAGTCGGGGCGCCAGGTGGAGACCTCCACGAGGCCCGGTTCGATGATCTCCAGTCCCTCGAACCACTCGGCGACGTCCTTCTCCTCACGCACCCGGCCCCAGTGCCCCTGGGTCGCCTGGTCCATGAAGTCGGTGACGAAGTCCCGGACTTCGGGGTCCCCGCTGACCAGCTGGCACATCACCATGAAGCTGCCGGGCGCGAGCCGCTCGCGGACCCGGCAGGCCAGCGCGGCCGGCCCGTCCGTCTCGCTGTCGGGGATGCAGTGCATGACGGAGTTGAACAACACGGCGACGGGCTGCGAGAAGTCGATCAGCCGCTGGGTGTCCTCGTGGTCGAAGATCGCATCGGTCTCCCGCATGTCCGCGTGGATGACGGTGGTGCGCTCGTCCTGCTCGAGCAGCGCCCGGCCGTGGACGAGGACCATCGGGTCGTTGTCGACGTAGACCACGTGCGTGGTGGGGTCGATGCGCTGGGCCACCTGGTGGACGTTGTCCTGGGTGGGCAGGCCGGAGCCGTGGTCCAGGTACTGCCGGATGCCGTAGTCCGTCGAGAGGGTCCGCACCACCCGCTGGAGGAAACGCCGGTTGTTCACGGCGAGCCTGCGGGTGCTGGGGACGACCTTGTCGAGCGCCTCGCAGGCCGCCCGGTCGGCCGCGTAGTTGTCCTTGCCGCCCAGGTAGTGGTCGTACATGCGCGCGGCCGTGGGTACGGAGGCGTCGATCTCCGTGGACAGCTTCTTACCGGTGCTCATCTTTCCCCCAGCTTGTGCCGCCAACTGGCCCGGCAGGACAGGGAGTCCATCCTAGAGACACCACGATCGCCGGTGCCAGTCCGCACGCGCGCCGGGCCACGGAAGAGCGACGTGGCGGACGCGGCGGAAGGCACCGGCGGGGCCGGGCGGGCGAGGGTCAGGCGGTGTCCAGCTCCGCGAGTTCGTCCGCGCCGAGCACGAGATCGGTGGCGGCGAGGGAGTCGCGGATGGTCTCGGGGCGGCTGGCGCCCGGGATCGGCACGACCACCGGCGACTTGGCGAGCATCCAGGCCAGGCAGACCCGCTGCGGGCTCACTCCGTACTTCTCGGCGATCCGGGCGAACGGGGCGTGCGCCGACCCCAGTTCACCCGCGCGGGAGATGCCGCCCAGGGGGCTCCAGGGGAGGAAGGCGATGCCCAGTTCGTCGCACAGCAGCAGTTCCGGTTCGCTGGAGCGGAAGGCCGGGGAGAACTGGTTCTGCACGGAGACCAGTCGGCCGCCGAGGATCTCGTTGGCCAGCCGGATCTGGTCGGGGTTCGCGTTGGAGATGCCCGCGTTGAGGATCTTGCCCTCGTCGAGGAGGTCGCGCACGGCGCCGACGGACTCCTCGTAGGGGACCCGGGGGTCGGGGCGGTGGAACTGGTAGAGCCCGATCGCCTCCACACCCAGTCGGCTGAGCGAGGCCTCGCAGGCCTCCTTCAGATGCCGGGGGCTGCCGTCGAGCGTCCAACTGCCGTCCCCGGGGCGCAGATGCCCGCCCTTCGTGGCGACGAGGACGTCACCGCCGAGGTCGTGGGAGGCGAGGGCCTTGGCGATCAGGGTCTCGTTGTGGCCGACCTCGTCGGCGTCCCGGTGGTAGGCGTCGGCGGTGTCGATCAGGGTCACGCCCGCGTCGAGCGCGGCGTGGATGGTGGCGATGGAGCGTTCCTCGTCCGGCCGTCCCTCGATGGACATGGGCATGGCGCCCAGGCCGATCGAGCTCACTTCGACATCACCGATGCGGCGGGTGTGCATGACCTTGGACCTCTTTCGCCTGTCACGCGGATCTGGGCTCTCATCAGCCTGGCCGCCGCACACGCCGAAGGTCCAATAGAAGAATGAGAACGCATTCAGCGACGGGACTGCTGAATCCCGGACCGTGCCGTTCCCGAGCCGACCGGGTGGCGAGACGCGGTTGCGTGTCCGCCATGTGCGTGTGGCACGCTCACCTCGACCGGCGGATGATCCAGTCCGGTCGTCGTGAGGTTCCGCAGTACGGCGAGAGGCGGCGGCATGCGTATCGGACTGCTCGGCACCGGTCCCTGGGCCAGGATGGCCCACGCCCCCGCGCTCGGCGCGCATCCGGAGCTGGACTTCGCCGGGGTGTGGGGCCGTCGCACGGAGGCCGCCGAGGAGCTGGCCGCCGAGTACGGCACGCGCGCTTACGCCGATGTCGACGCGCTGCTCGCCGACGTGGACGCCGTGGCGGTCGCCCTGCCGCCCGCCGTGCAGGCCGAACTCGCGGTGCGGGCCGCGCGGGCGGGGTGCCATCTGCTGCTGGACAAGCCCCTGGCGACGACGGTCGAGCTGGGGCGGGCGGTGGTCGAGGCCGTCCGCGAGAGCAAGGTCGCCTCGGTGGTCTTCTTCACCTCGCGCTTCCTCACCGAGACCGAGGCGTGGATCGGTGAACAGGTGGGCGTGGACGGCTGGTTCACTGCGCGGGCGGAATGGCTGGGGTCGGTGTTCACCGAAAACAGCCCCTTCGCCGACTCACCGTGGCGGCAGGAGAAGGGCGCCCTGTGGGACGTGGGTCCCCATGCTCTGTCGGTGCTGCTGCCGGTACTGGGCGAGGTGCGTGAGGTGGCGGCGGCCGCGCACGGTCCCGGGGACACCGTCCATCTGGTTCTGAGGCACACCGGGGGCGCGTCGAGCACCTTGACGCTGAGTCTCACGGCTCCGCCGGCGGCCGCGGGAGTCGGCCTCGAACTGCGGGGCGCGGGCGGAGTCGTCCAGCTCCCGGAGTCGTCCGAGGGTGTCGAGGCCGCCGTGCTCCGGGCCGCCGACGGGCTGCTCGCCGCCGCGCGCACCGGGCAGGCACACCCGTGCGACGCCGCGTTCGGTCTGCGGGTCACCGAGATCCTCGTGGCGGCGGAGGCCCTGCTGGACGGCGGTACCGGCGCGCCCACCGCATAGACCGGCCGCTCAGACGCCCGCAGCGCCCCCGTCGAACGGCTCGCCCCTCCACCCGAACCAGGCCCGCTCACCCCACCGAACGACAAAACCGGCGCGCCCACCGCATAGACCGGCCGCTCAGACGCCCGCAGCGCCCCCGTCGAACGGCTCGCCCCTCCACCCGAACCAGGCCCGCTCACCCCGCTGGACGGCGGAAACGGCGCGCCCACCACTTAGACCGGCCGCTCAGATGCCCGCAGCATCCCCGTCGAACGGCTCGTCGCTCCACCGGAACCAAGCCCTGTCACCTTCGATGTGCAGCAGGAACTCGGGCACGGGGCCGCCCGGCGCGTGCAGCGACACACGTCGCCGGACCTCGTCGTAGGCCTCCTCCCACTCCTGCCGTCGCTCCTCGTCGTCCTCCTCCACGAGGGCGAGTTCGCGCGCGAACAGCTCGCGCACACCGGCGAATCCGGGTCCCGCCGTGAAACGGCCCGACAGCCACGGGAAGTCGGCTTCGTCGATCAGGATGTCCCCGACCGGTTCGTCACCGCTGCGTATCTTCCAGACGGCGCCCTCGAACCCCACCACGCCTCCCCGCGCCGAACCGACGATCACCACGCCGACCAGCATGGCACCCGGCACTGACAGCCGGACCGGCTGCCAGTGCCGGACGTGGGCTCAGCCGGCGTGCCGGGGACGGTAGTTCAGGCGTTCCCGTACGACGGGGTAGCCCGCCTTGGCGAAGTTCGCGGCCATGGGGAAGTTCCCCCGGTCCGTCGCGGCGGAGACGAACTCGGCGCCCCGCTCGACCAGATAGTGGGTGCACTCGGCCAGCAGGTCGTAGGCATAGCCGTTCCCCCGGTGTTCCGGCACCACCCCGATGAACCCGATGCAGGGCCCCGACGGATTGTGCGCGGGAATGTGGATCCCGGCCACGTCTCCCTGGGGGGTGTGGGCGATCTGCCACCACTCGCGCGGCGAGGGACACCAGTGGAAGAAGTCGAGTTCCTCCTGGGCGGCCCGGTCGAGTCCGTCCTCCTCGATGGCCTTGAGGGCGTGCGCGTCGAGGGTGGCGGAATGGATGCGCCGCAGCAGGTCGAAGAAGACCGCGTCGTCCGGTTCGGGCCTGAACTCGAGGCGTCCGGGCGGCTCGGGCAGCCCGTGCTCCGGCGTCCACCGGTAGAGGAACCGCTCGACCAGGAGCTCGTATCCGGCCTTCTGTACGGCGGTGAAGCGGGCCTGGGCGGCGGCCCGCAGCTCCGGATCCTCGCGCCAGCCCGCGGGCAGGTTCATCTCGAGCTCGACCTGCCAGGGGGCGGTGCGCAGGAGTTCGGCGCCGGCCTCCTCCTCGCCTTCGGCCACGTCGAACCAGTTGACGTTGAGGGGGGCGGTGTCGTCGGGGCCGCCCCACCAGGCGCCGCGTGCCACGACCTTGCCGTCGCGCAGGGCGACGCGCTTCCAGTCGGGGCGGTGCCGGGTGAGCCGGTGGGACTCACGGGCGCTGAGCGGGTCGGGCAGAGCGTCGAAGAGAGGGGCTTCGCGCTCGTCGAGCGCGCGGATGACCAGGTCGGTCATGGGTGGATTCCTCCGGGATGCGTACTGCGTGGAGCACTCCCGGTCAGACGAGGCACGCCGGGGCGACGGAGAGGGAGCGCTGAATGATGGTGAACTGCACGGCACTCGCCTCCTTCCGCTGGTCTCCGGGCGTGGCGGCTCACGCTACGGGATCTTCGGGACCGGCGTCCATCGGTTTTCGCGGCGCACGTCCGGTCCCCCGGCCTCCGCTTAATCGGTCCTTAAGGCCGGATTAAACGCTGTCCGCTCTGTATGCCGTGGAGCCCGCCGTCCGTACCATCGGGCCTCGTCCACATCGTGAGAGCGCTCTCAATTCTCCGAGGAGACCCCCCACATGACACCTCGTCACCAGCGCCACCTCGGCCGCCGCAAAGTCCTCTTCGCCCTTGGTGGGGTGATGGCGGCCGCACCCGCCGTCGCCGCACTGGCCCCCCACGCCCTCGCCGACGGCAACCGCACCACGGCGGCCGGAGCCCTGCCGCTGACCGTCGTCAACAACACCGGCGCCTTCGACAACGCGAACGTCCACGTCTACATCGTGGGCAACCTGGACGGCAGGCAGGTCCGCGTCACACCGGACGGGACCCTCGCCCCGATCGCCCTGTCCGACAACGGCGCCGACGGCTACACCGACTACGCGATAGGCCTGGCGGGCAGCGGCGGGACCAGCTTGTCCCTCCCCTACCTGTCCGGCCGTATCTACGTGTCCCTGGGCGCGAAGCTGAAGTTCAAGGTCGTCACCGACGGCAACGGCAACCCCGCCCTCCAGTACCCGGCCGGCTGGGTGAGCTCGGACCCCAACTACCCGGTGCTGCACGACTGCGCCGAATTCACGTACAACCCGGCGGGCATGTTCTGCAACACGACCATGGTGGACATGTTCAGCGTGCCGCTGAGCATCCGGCTGACCGGTGCGCGGGACCAGACGACGGGCACCCTGCGCGCCTCCGGGCGGGCCGGTGCCTTCGACGCCGTACGCCGGGCCGAGGAGTTCGCGCCCCTCGTGGTGGACGACACGCGGGTCATCGCGCCGGGTCACGGTCTGGACGCCGGCCTGTTCCCGTCGGACTACCTCGCGCCGTACATCGACGAGGTGTGGAGCACGTACACGGGCAAGGACCTGACCGTCACCACGAACGCGGGCACCTTCACCGGCCGGGTGCGCGGCGGGCAGCTCATGTTCGAGGGGCCCGCGCAGGTGTCCTTCGCCCGGCCGTCGACACGGGACGTGCTCTTCTGCGACGGCACGCTCGCCGCTCCCAACGACGGCACGACAGGGCCGGTCGCCGCGGTGCTCGGTGCCGGGTTCAACCGGTCGACGCTGGTGAGCACCCCCACCCAGCCGACCACCGACCCCGCCTCCTTCTACCGGACCGCTCTGACCAACCACTACGCCAAGGCCATGCACGCGGCCACGGAGGACGGAAAGGCGTACGGCTTCGCCTTCGACGACGTGGCCGAATTCGCCTCGTACGTCCAGGACACGGCGCCGACGGGGATCCGGCTGACGCTCACGCCCTTCTAGAGGTCGGTTCGGGGTGCGGGGCCGGTCGGGTCGTAGCAGCGTAGGGGTGTGAGCGGAGCGCGCGACCGGGACCGGCGGAGCTGGCTGCGGGGCGCGCCGCCGCCGGGGTGGGTGCGGGTACTGCCCGCGGTACTGCTGGCGGGTGTGTGCGTGGCGACCCTCGTCAGCCCCGGTCCGCTCGACATCGGGTTCCTGCTGGGCGCCATCCCGCCGCTGGCCGTGCTGTCGTACGGGCCGGCGGCGACCGCGGTGCTCGGCGTGTCCGTCCTGGTCGTGCTGAACGTGCCGGCCTTCCGGCTGAACGATCCGGGCAGCACGGATGTGCTGACCGTGGGCTTCGTCGCGGCGCTCAGTGTGCTCGTGTCGTTCGTACGGAGTCGGCGGGACGCCCAGCTGGTGACCGAGCGTGCGGTCGCGGAGGCCGCGCAGCGGGCCGTCGTGCCGCCGCTGCCGGGGCGGGTGGGAGGCGTGCGGTGTGCGGGGCTGTACCGGGCCGCGCAGCGCGGGACGCTGGTCGGGGGCGACTTCTTCGACGTCCGGGAGGGGCCCCGCGGGGTGCGGGTGGTCATGGGCGATGTGCAGGGGCACGGGCTGTCGGCCGTCTCGACGGTCGCCTCGCTGCTGGGGGCCTTCCGGGAGGCGGTGCTGGACCGGCCGGATCCCGAGTCGGTGGCCGCGCGGCTGGACCGCAGGCTGGTGGTCGACTCCGGGGTCGTACGGCACTCGGAGCTGTTCGCGACGGCGGTGGTGATGGACTTCGGAGTCGGAGCGCGGACCGTGCGGATCGTGGCGTGCGGGCAGCCCGGCCCGGTTCTGCTGCGTGACGGGCGGGCCGTGGAACTCGACGTCCCGGTGGGCACCCCGCTCGGCCTGGGCCTGTCCGACGCCTCGCCGCCGATCGGGGTCACGGTCCCGCTGCGGCCCGGCGACCGGCTCTTCCTGGCCTCGGACGGGGTCTGGGAGGCGCGGGACGCCGCCGGAGTCTTCTACCCGCTGCTCGACCGGATCACCGGCTTCGCGGGCGACCTCCCGGACCTCGTCGAGGAGGTCTGGGCCGATCTCGTGGGCTACGCCACGGAGCTCCAGGACGACGTCACGATGCTCGTTCTCGCTCCGGGGGATCCGGAGCCCCGCTGACCGCCCCGCCCCCCTCGGTGTCGATGTGCGGCAGCATCCGGTCGAGCCAGTGGGGTGTCCACCAGGCATGCCGTCCCAGCAGGGTCATGACGGCGGGGACCATGAGCAGCCGTACGACGGTCGCGTCGATCAGCACGCTCACCGCGAGGCCCAGTCCGAGCATCTTGACCACGATGTTGTCGCTGACGATGAAGGCCGCGAAGACGCTCACCATGATCAGGGCCGCGCAGGTGATGACCCGGGCGGTGATCTCCAGCGCGTGCGCGACGGAGGCCTTGGCGTTCCCGGTGCGCAGCCAGGCCTCGTGGATCCGGGAGAGCAGGAAGATCTCGTAGTCCATGCTCAGCCCGAAGATGATCGCGAACATCATCATCGGCACATAGCTCTCGATGGGCACCTTGCCGGAGACACCGAGCGCCGGCCCGCCCCAGCCCCACTGGAAGACGGCGACGACGACGCCGTAGGAGGCGGCGATGGACAGGACGTTGAGGACGGCCGCCTTGAGGGCGACGAGCAGCCCGCGGAAGACGGCGAGGATGATCAGGAAGGCGAGGGCGACGACCACACCGATGATCAGCGGCAGCCGGTCGGCGACGATGTCGCGGAAGTCGACCTGGGCCGCGGTCGTGCCGGTGACGTATCCCTTGGCGTCGGTGCCGGTGACCGCGGCGGGCAGGGTGGTGTCGACCAGGCGGTTGGTGAGGTCGGTGGTGGAGGCGCTCTGCGGGGACTGCTTGGAGTAGACGGTGGCGAGCAGGACGTCCCCGTCCTTGGTGGGGGTCAGCTGGGTGACCGTGGCGGCGCCGGACACGCCGCCGAGGGTCTTCTGCGCCTGGGAGGACAGGGACGAGCGCTGGGACGACGGTACGGAGGTCTGGTCGATGACGACGGTGAGGGGGCCGTTGGAGCCGGGGCCGAAGGCGTCGGTCATCCGGTCGTAGGCGCGCCGGTCGGTGAAGGACGTGGGGTCGGCGCCGTCGCCGATGTGACCGAGTTGGAGGGAGAAGACCGGGATGGCGAGGACGACGACGGTTGTCACGCCCGCGGCCAGGAAACGCCACGGCCGCCGCTCGACCCGCTGGGCATAGCGGTGCCACGTCCCCTGCGCCGTCTCGCCCTCGGCGGCGTCGGTCTCGGCGACCGGACGGCGCACCCGGTAGCGGTCGATCCGGGTGCCGATCAGTCCCAGCAGGGCCGGGACCAGGGTCAGGGCGCCCAGGACGGCGGAGACGACCGTGACGGCGGCGGCGAGCCCGAGTTTCGCGATGAACGAGACTCCGGACACGGACAGGCCCGCCAGGGCGATGATCACCGTGCAGCCGGAGACCAGGACGGCTCGTCCGCTGGTGGCGGTGGCCCCGCCGGCCGCGCGCACCGGATCCTTCCCGTCCATCAGGCTCTGGCGGTGGCGGGTGAGCTGGAAGAGCGCGTAGTCGATGCCGACGCCCAGGCCGATCATCGTGGCCAGGGTGGGCGAAACGGTCGCGAAGGTGAACGCCGAGGCCAGCAGGCCGAGGCAGGCGAGCCCCCCGATCACACTGATCAAGGCGGTCACCAGGGGGATTCCGGCGGCGATCACACTGCCGAAGCCGACGAGCAGGACGACGATCGCCACGGCGAATCCGATCAACTCGCTCACCCGGTCGTCGGCGTCGGGCCGCGCGAGTTCGCCGAGCTGTCCGCCGTACTCGACGTCGACGCCGGCCGCCCGCAGGGGCTGTACGGCTTTGTCGACACCGTGGAGGTAGCCGTCGCCCAGGGTCGAGGGCTGGACGTCGAAGCGGACGGTGATGTAGGCCGTCTTCGCGTCCGACGACAGCGGCCCGACCTTCGAGGCGGGCGCGGACAGCGGGTTCTGCACCGACAGGACGTGCGGCAGCTTCTGGAGATCGGTGACGGTCGTGGAGACCTGCGAGCCGAGCGAGGTGAGGGCCTTGTCACCGTCGTGGAGAACGATCTGGCTGCCGTACCCCCCGGCCGCCGGGTCGTGCTTTTTCAGGACGTCCTGGCCCTCCTGCGACTGCACGCCGGGCAGGGAGAAGTTGTCGGAGTAGTCCCCGCCGAAGGACCGGTTCAGGGTCTGCAGGGCGACCAGGGCCACGAGCCAGGCCACCAGGACGATCACGAAGTGTCGGGCGCACCACTCCCCCAGCCTGCGCAGGGCGCCCTTGGGCCTGTTACGGGTAGTGGACATGGTGTCGTCTTCCCTGCCGGCCCCGAGAGATCAGTACTCCCATTACACGCCAGCCGGATCATCCGGGCATCCCGGCACCGACCCGTCAAGGACCGCGGACGGGACCCGCTCCGGACGCTTCCGGATGCAAGGTCGGCCCGGGCGTTGAATGGTGATAGCGGACCCGTTGACACCACCGGGACCGCACAGCGATCCGGATCCGAGGAGCAGAGATCATGCCGACGTCACAGCCCGACGCGTCCCGGTCGTCCGAGGACCGCACCACCCCGGACGACCTGCTCCACACCCGTACCGGCACCGAGGTGTCGCCGGAGGACCTCGTCCTTGCCTCGGGCAAGGACATCACCCCGCGCAGTCTCGAATGGGCCCGGCGCAAGCTGGCGGCGGAGGGCCCGGCAGCGCTCGACAAGCTGCTGCCCTGACCACACCCAGTGGCCGTACGTCAGCCCCCGGACTCCTCGTCCAGGCACAGCACGTCGACCCGCTGCACGAGGTTGTTGGCGAAGCCGCCCCGGTTCCAGGGCTGTTCCAGCGGCTGGGTGTGCCCCTCGGCGTCGGTGGCCCGTGCGCTGAGTACGTACGCGCCGGGCTCCGCGCGCCAGTTGAAGCGCCAGCGCCGCCAGGCCCAGCGGTGACCGGCGTCCGGTTCGAGTTCCGCCTCGTGCCAGGACCGTCCCGCGTCGGTGCTGACCTCGGCACGGGTCACCGGCGCGCACCCGGACCAGGCGCGCCCCTCCAGCGTCACGGCCCCTGGCCGGACGACACGGGCTCGGGACATGAAGTCCGGGAATCCGGGCGGGACGAGCAGGGCGCGCGGCGCGATCCGGGTGACCGGCTCGCCCTCGTCCCCGGGGTGCTGTCGGAGCCGGTAGGCGACGGTCTGCTGGAACCCGGTGAACGGCGTGTCGGTGACGGTGATCTCGCGCAGCCACTTCACCTGGGCCATGCCGTACCAGCCGGGCACGACGAGCCGGAGCGGGTGGCCGTGCTGCGGGGGCAGCGGGGTGCCGTTCATCTCGTAGGCGACCAGTACGTCGGGCTCGGTACCGGTGGCCACGCCGAGGGGCAGGGCCCGCTGGTAGTCCTGTTCGACGCCGCGTTCCACTCCGTGGTCGGCGCCGGTGCACACCACGTCGACGGCGTCGGCCTCCACTCCGGCCTCGGCGAGCAGCAGCCGCAGCGGTACGCCGGTCCACTCGGCGGTGCCGACGGCCTCGACCAGCCAGGGCTGGCTGACCGGGCGGGGTGTGAGCAGGGCCCGACCGTTGCCCGCGCACTCCATCGTCACCCTGGTGGTGACCCGCGGCAGGGAGCGCAGTTCGGCCGGGGTCAGGGTGAGCGGGCGGCGGACCCTGCCTCCGATCCCGAGCTGCCAGGGGGTGTCCTCGGGGACGTACGGGATGTCGTAGTGCGTGAGGACGTAGTGCAGGCCGGGCGGGGTGAGGTCGTGGCGCATCGCCTCGAGCGGCAGACCGTGGTTGCGGGTGGCGAGCGCCAGTTCGTCCCGGCCGATGCCCTCGTCGGGGGCGGCGAGCCGGGCCGGGGTGCTCGTGTCGGCGAGTCGGTGGCCCATGGCCGCATTGTCCCGCGGTCCGGCTGAGCTGTCGCGGTCCGCGCGCCATCTCCGGCAGTCCCAGGACGGCTTCACCGTCAGCTGCGCCGGTTCAGGGGGCGACCGGTTTCCTGCTCACCCTTTCGAAAGGGACCCTGCGGCTGTCAGACTCCCGAGGGTGCCCGACTTCGACATGCTCGTCATCGGATCCGGTCCGGGTGGCCAGAAGGCCGCCATCGCCGCGGCCAAGCTGGGCCACCGGGTCGCCGTCGTCGACCGCCCCGACATGGTCGGCGGGGTCTCCATCCACACCGGCACCATCCCCTCCAAGACCCTGCGCGAGGCGGTGCTGTACCTGACCGGCCTCACCCAGCGCGATCTGTACGGACAGAGCTACCGGCTCAAAGAGGACATCACCGTCTCCGATCTGACCGCGCGCACCCAGCACGTGGTCGGCCGCGAGGTCGACGTGATCCGCAGTCAGCTCTCCCGCAACCACGTCGCCCTCTACGCCGGCACCGGCCGCTTCGTCGACCCGCACACCGTCGCCCTGCGCGAGGTCAACGGTCACGAACGCCTGCTCAGCGCGGAGAACATCGTCATCGCCACGGGCACGCGCCCGGCACGGCCTGACACCGTCGAGTTCGACGGCCGCACGATCATGGACTCCGACAACGTGCTCGCCCTCGAACGCGTCCCGCGCTCCATGGTCATCGTCGGCGCGGGGGTCATCGGGATGGAGTACGCCTCCATGTTCGCCGCGCTCGGCAGCAAGGTGACGGTCGTCGAGAAGCGGGCCGGGATGCTCGACATCTGCGACGTCGAGGTCATCGAGGCGCTGAAGTACCACCTGCGCGACCTGGCCGTGACGTTCCGCTTCGGTGAGACCGTCGCCGCGGTCGAGCGCCACCCCCGCGGCACGCTGACCATCCTGGAGAGCGGCAAGAAGATACCCGCCGACGCCGTGATGTACTCGGCCGGACGGCAGGGCCTGACCGACGAACTCGACCTGGACAAGGCCGGGCTGGCCGCCGACAGGCGCGGCCGGATCACGGTCGACGAGCACTACCGCACCGAAGTGCCGCACATCTACGCCGTGGGAGACGTGATCGGCTTCCCGGCGCTGGCGGCGACGTCCATGGAACAGGGCAGGTCGGCCGCCTACCACGCCTTCGGCGAGCCGGTCGGACAGATGCACCATCTCCAGCCCATCGGCATCTACACCATCCCGGAGATCAGCTTCGTCGGACGTACCGAGGACCAACTCACCGAGGACAGTGTGCCCTTCGAGGTCGGTATCTCCCGGTACCGCGAACTCGCCCGGGGTCAGATCATCGGGGACTCCCACGGCATGCTGAAGCTGCTGGTCTCCCCGGAGGACCGGACCCTGCTGGGCGTGCACTGCTTCGGTACCGGGGCCACCGAACTGATCCACATCGGGCAGACCGTGATGGGCTGTGGCGGCACGGTCGACTATCTGGTCGACGCGGTGTTCAACTACCCGACCCTCGCGGAGTCCTACAAGGTCGCGGCGCTGGACGCCACGAACAAACTCCGCCAGATCGACCGGATCGGGGACTGAACCGACGTCAGGGTTCCTCGGAGGGGTCCTCGACGATGTGCACGGCGGCCTCCTCCGCGCCTGCCGCGCCCGCGTCGATGCCCACGTCGGTGGCGACCTCGTCCTTCGTGGTGGTGGGGTGGGCGCCCTCGTCGGGGGCGACGAGACGGCCGGCGCGGTCGGCACCGGCCTCCGGGTCGATCGGTTCGCCCTCGCCGCCGGGCAGGTCGCCGATCTCGTCGCCGAGGGGCGCGGTCGCCTCGGGGGCCTCCTGGGCGAGGCGTTCGTCGAGGCTCTCCCCGTCGTGCTGTTCGGCCGCGGTGGTGCCGTACCGGGTGACGCCGAGGGGCTTCTCCGGTGGCGAGTAGCCCTCGTCGAGGGTGTCGTCGTAGGTCCGTTCGTCGACGGCGTCCTGGAGGTCGAGCGGGGCCGCGTCCTCCTGCTCCTCGTTGGTTCCGGTGGGCTGGTAGGCGTCGTCGGCCGGCGGCTCGGCGGGTGTCGGTTCGGTGCCCATGGGCTGCCTCCCTCGCGCGTCGCGTGCGGTTCGATGCGGTGTCCTGAACCGCGTTTCCCCGTATGCGCTCTCCAACCTCAAAAGGCTGCCGGAGTAAGGCATTCCACGGCCGGAAGGTTACCCCCCAGTTAATCTTGAAGGGTCAAGGAATACGGCTATCATCACTCGCATACACGGAGTGACCGGTCGTCCACGCAGCGGCCGTACGGTCCCCCGCGCACCCCTTCGGTACCCCTCTCCACCGCCCCTGCCCGAGGCCATCCCTCTCAGTGCCCGGGGCGGAGCCACCCCCACCCCTTTTGTGCCGTACGGTCCCCCTCCGCCGTGCGCCGTGCCCTACCGAAAGCAGCGCAACCATGATCAACAGCAGGGGCAGAGGGCTGCAGGCCAATGCCCTCGGTACCTTCGACACGGTGGTGATGGCCGTCGCGGGCAGCGCGCCGGCGTACTCGATCGCCGCGACCACCGCGGTCCTGGTCGGCTCGGTGGGCCTGGCCAGTCCGGCGGCTCTGCTGTACTGCGCGATCCCCATGCTGGGCATCGCGCTCGCGTTCAGCTATCTCAGCCGGATCGACGTCAACGCGGGCGCCAGTTACTCCTGGGTGGGCCGTACACTCCACCCCTTTCTGGGATTCGTCAGCGGCTGGGCGCTGGTGATCTCGGCGACCATCTTCATGGTGGCCGGCTCGCTGCCCGCCGGTTCGATGACGCTGGCGCTCTTCGACCAGGACCTCGCGGACAACACCGCGCTGTCGACCGTCGTGGGCGCGGCCTGGTTCGTGCTGATGCTGCTCGTGGTGCTCGGCGGTGCCCGACTGACCGTGCGCGCCCAGCTCGTCATGTCCGGCGTGGAGCTCGCGATACTGGCCCTGTTCGCGGTGCTCGCGTTGTTCCACACGGGCAACGCGCGCGCCTTCGACTGGTCCTGGCTCGGCTTCGGCCACTTCGACGGCATGCAGGGTTTCGCCTCGGGGGCGCTGATCGCCGCGTTCTACTACTGGGGCTGGGACGTCACCAGCAACCTGAGCGAGGAGACCCGCAACAGTCGGCGCACAACGGGACTCGCGGGGCTCATCGGGGTCGGCATCGTCTTCCTGCTGTTCGAGGTGTTCACCATCGCGGTGAACGTCATCCTCACCTCGAAGCAGATCGAGGAGAACGATGCCAACGTGCTCGCCGTCCTCGGTGAGGAGATCTGGCCGGGCTGGGGCGGCAAGCTGCTGATCGTCGCGGTGATGCTGTCGACCATCGCCACGCTCGAGACCACGCTGATCCAGGTCACGCGCTCACTGTTCGCGATGGGCCGGGACCGTACGATGCCGTCGGCGCTGGGCCGGGTGCACCGCCGCTGGAACACGCCGTGGGTGGCGATCGTGGTGGTCGGCGCCGTGGCGCTGATGATGTTCATCGCCTCCAACGCCCTGGGCTCGGTGGGCGACATCCTCTCCGACGCGATCTCGGCGATCGGGCTGCAGATCGCCGTCTATTACGGCCTCAGCGGCCTCGCGGTCGTCGTCGCGTACCGCAAGATGCTGCTGAAGTCCCCGGCGGACTTCCTGCTCGGCGGGCTGTGGCCGTTGCTGGGCGCCCTGTTCATGTTCTGGATATTCGTCGAGTCGCTGGGCGAGCTGAGCACGGCCGCGATCACGATCGGCGTCGGCGGGCTCGCGGTGGGCCTGATCCCGATGCTCTGGTACTGGAGGCGGGGCAGCGACTACTACCGGCCCGCGAGGCTTGACGCGAGCCGTACTGTCGAGGCGGACTACGTTCCCGACGGCGGGGCATCCGGGCCTTCACTCGTCCACGACGGTCTCCCCACCGACTTCTGAGGGGTTGTGCGATGGCGAGAGACCGTTTCGCCCCCGAGTTCGACCCCGACTGCGGGGATGTCCCGCTCACCACAGCCCGCCAGGACATCGTCATCGGTCGCTGGCAGGGCCTGCGGGAGCTGTTGCGCGCGACCGGGCCCGAGTGGCTCTCGCGGGGGCACCGGGTGCGGACGCTCGCCCAGGCCTGCGCGGGCAGTTCGACGGTGGAGTCCTGGCTGGCGGCCGAGCCGCACAACGGTGACGCGCTGGTGCTGCGGGCGGCCACGGAGACGGCCAGGGCGTTCAACCTGGCCATCGCCGCGGGCCGGGGTGTGCCGATCGACCAGCGCCGCATCGACGCCGCGGTGATGGCCTGTCTGCAGGCTGCCGAGGCTTTCGTGGACGACCCGACGCCGTGGATCTCCCTGATCTCGGTGGCGCGGCTGTACCCGGCCGGGGTGCGGCGGCAGGAACTGGGCCGCTGGTGGGACGAGTTGCACGGGCGTGACCCGTACAGCGTCGAGGGCCACCTCCAGGTGCTGCACTACTACTCGTCCCGCTGGCACGGCTCGCACGGCCTGATGTACGACTTCGCCCGCGACGCGGCCGGGGTGGCGCCACCGGGATGCGCGCTGCCCGTGCTCGTGCAGTACGCGCGGGTCGAGGAGTACCGGGCCGCGGCGGACGCGACCGAGGACAGGCGGACGTCCGTGGGGCTGGGGCAGCACTGGAAGAACGACGGGGCCGTCAGCGACGTACGGCGCACCTGGCAGCGCTGGATCATGGGCCGCACCGACCACACGGTGGCCCCGGGTGAGCTGCGCGACCTCAACTATCTGACCCACGCGGCCAGCCACGCCGGGCTCCATGAGATCGCCGTCCCACTTCTCGAGATGCTGGACCGCCGGGGCACCCGTACGCCGTGGTCGTACACCGGGGACCCGGAGCGCGAGTTCACGAAGTGGCGCAAGGAGTTCAGGGTGCGGGCCTGAGCGTGTCCCGGTGCGGGTGGCGCGGACCGACGAGGCCCGCACCGCCGGCCGGGTCAGCCGCCGGCCCGCTCCCCCGCCAACCCCGCCGTCCACTTCTCCTCGATCCGGCCGACCTTCCACACCACCAGCGCGACGACCCACGTGGCGAAGAACAACCCCACGATGACGAAGCCCAGGAGGTTGAGGTCGAGGCCGCTGATCCAGTCCCAGAAAGGGCCGTGCAGGCCGAGTTTCCCGGCGAGCAGGCCCAGGAGCTCGACCGTGCCGATGAGGAGGGCCACCGCGACGGACAGGCCGGTGACCGTGAGGTTGTAGTAGACCTTGCGGACCGGCTTCGAAAATGCCCAGCCGTAGGCGAAGTTCATGAAGGAGCCGTCGATCGTGTCGAGGAGGGACATGCCGGCGGCGAAGAGGACCGGCAGGGTGAGGATCGCGTACCAGGGCAGTCCGGAGGCCGCGCCCGACCCGGCCAGGACCAGCAGGGCGATCTCCGTCGCCGTGTCGAAGCCCAGGCCGAACAGGAGGCCCAGGGGGTACATCTGCCAGGGCTTGGTGATCGACTTCATGACACGGCCGAGCAGGCGGTTCATGAAGCCGCGGTTGTTCAGCTGCTCCTCCAGCGCGACCTCGTCGTAGCGTCCGGAGCGCATCCGCCGGAACACCTTCCAGATGCCCACCAGGACGACCAGGTTGACCGCCGCGATCAGATAGAGGAACACGCCCGAGACGGTCGTACCGATCAGCGCGGTCATGTCGTGGAGGCGGGAGTCGTCGTCGCGCACGGGTCCGGCGAGGGCCTTCACACCGAGCGAGAGCAGCAGCGCCAGGACGAAGACGACGCTGGAGTGGCCGAGCGAGAACCAGAAGCCGACCGACAGCGGCCGCTGCCCGTCTCCCATCAGCTTGCGGGTGGTGTTGTCGATCGCCGCGATGTGGTCGGCGTCGAAGGCGTGCCGCATCCCGAGCGTGTAGGCGGTCACGCCGATGCCGATACCGAAGGACTTCTCGCCGACGCCGTAGTGGTGCGGGGCGACGATCGCGACGAGGGTGAACCAGCCGATCACGTGCAGTGCCACCACGACCCCGGCCATGCCGCCCGCCCTGACCCACTCCTGCCGCGTCATGGAGCCACGGACGCGGTGCCATACCGAGCCCCTCGCGGGCCCGGCGGCGGGGAGGAGGGGCGGAGCGGAGTCAGGGGCGGCCGTCATCGGGCGGAGGATCCTTCTTCAGTGGGTACGGCCGCGATCAGCAGCCTTGTGCCATCCTCCGGCACCTGCAAGTCATGTGCAGTAAAGCCCGCGACAGGTCTTCCCCACGACTGGGGAAAGTGCCCTGTCAGGGCGTCGCGTTCGGCCCGTCCGGCCGGTCGCGGCGCTGCTCGACCATCTCGCGGCTGAGGGCTTCGGTCTCCGGCTCGGACAGGCGCTCGAAGCCGTCCTCGGTGATGACGGACACGATGGGGAAGATCCGGCGGTTGATGTCGGGGCCGCCGGTCGCGGAGTCGTCGTCGGCCGCGTCCCACAGCGCCTGGAGCGCGGCGAGGGCGGCCTCGCGGCGGTCGAGTCCCTTGCGGAACAGTTTCTTCAGGGCGCCTCTGGCATACGGCGATCCGGAGCCCTCGGCGTGGAAGCCGGTCTTCTCGTAGAGTCCGCCGGCGATGTCGAAGCTGAAGATGCGGCCGCGTTCGCCCTCGGGCGCGGAGGGGTCGTAGCCGATGAGGAGGGGGACCACGGCGAGACCCTGCATGGCCTGGCCGAGGTTCTGCCGGATCATCCCGGCCAACCGCCGTGCCTTGCCGTCGAGGGTCATGGCGACACCCTCGATCTTCTCGAAGTGCGTCAGTTCGACCTGGTACAGCTTGACCATGTCGAGGGCGAGTCCGACGGTACCGGCGAAGGCGACCGCCGTGTGGTCGTCGGCGGGGTGCACCTTCTCCAGGTCGCGCTGGGCGATGAGGTTGCCCATGGTGGCCCTGCGGTCACCGGCGATGAGGACTCCGTCGCGGTAGGAGAGGGCCAGCACGGTGGTGCCGTGCGGCACTTGGTCCGGTGCGGCCCGCACACCGTCGGGCAGGACGCGGCGGGTGCTGAGCCGTTCGGGGCGGTGGGCCAACAGGAACTCGGTGAAGGACGAGGAGCCCGGGGTGAAGAACTCCTCTCCCAACCGTCCGCCGTGCTCGTTCCATGTCATGGCACTCCCCCTCGCGTCGGGCCGACACCCGAAGTCCTACCAGAGGCACGGGGGGCCGGAAACGCCGGTCGCGCCCACCGCGCCCGGGGGCGACGCCGATCCGCTCGGACGTCATGACGGCCCGTGCTCGCTCACGTTCGGCGCGACGTGGATGTCCATCCCGGCGGCAGGCCGGGTGTGCCAGTCGCGGGCGTAGGCGGGTGGCGAACCGCCGTGGCGGGTGAGGACGGCGACCGGCATTCGGCGGGACGCGCCGACGATCCCGGACTCGGTGCTGTTGGCGTTGTGGCCGAACGCCGCCGCCGAGGTGCACCCGGCGTAGTACGCGACGGGGACCGACAGGTGGCCGGTGAGCAGACAGGGCGGGCGCACCCCGAGGCGGTTCAGCTCGGCCGCGGTACGAGCCCAGTCGCGGTGATCGCGCGTCGTCCGGTGCACCGCGCGCTCCAGCACGGCGTACTGCACCGCCAGATGCCCCGCCAGTCCGATCCCGAGCAGCACCGTTACGACCGGACGCCACCGGCCCGCCGGGGTGGTCGCCAGGTGGAACAGCGCGTCGGCGACCGGGATCGCGAGCAGGGCGTAGGCGGGCAGCAGGAAGCGGGGAGCCGCGTATCCGATCAGGAAGAGGTAGGGCACGGCGGCCGTCGCGGCACAGACCAGCGGGACGAGGGAACCGCGCGTGCGCCCCGCCCGGACCGCGACCGCGAGCCCGACGGCGGCCAGCAGCGGGAGCACGGCCCACCAGGCCATCACGGCGGGGTCCGGCAGCGGCCCGGTGCACGGGCGGCACAAGGCCCGGCCGCCCAGGCTGCGTAACTGGTCGTCGACGGCGAACTGCGGGCCGAGGCCGCCCTGGATGCGGGAGCCCTCATGCAGACGCTCGGCCAGGCCGCCGTAACTGACGTACGCCTCGATCACCCACTGCGCACCGCCCGCCACCAGTCCGGCCACGAGGGCGAGGGCGGACCGCGGACGGCGGCCGACGGCTGCGGCGACAAGCAGCGGGAGGGTGACCCACACGGCGTCGGTGGGCCGCATCCACGCCATGAGCGCAGCGCCCGCCACGACACCCCACAGCGCCCTCGGGCTCTGACGGGCCCGCAGGAAGCAGCCGACCGCGCCCAGCCCGCCGACGGCGACCCAGTAGTTGGGCATGGCCTGGGGGCCGTAGAACAGGGTGATCCACAGGGAGGCGAACAGGGTGCCGCCGACGGCGAGGACGCGGGCCGGGAAGAGGCCGCGCCAGGTGCGCAGGGCCAGGTAGAGGCCGAGGCCGGACAGCACCGCGAGATAGACGCGCAGGAGTTCCGTCGAGGTCGACCAGCTCGCGACCGGCGCCACCAGCAGGGACACGCCGCGGGCGCGCGGGGCGCTGAAGAAGGCGGCCGGGGCCTGGACGCCGACCTGGCTGACGTAGACCGTCTCGTCCCAGCCGAGACCCATGCCGGGGCGGACGAGGACGAGTTGGGCCAGGGTGAAGGCGGCGGCCACCGCGGCGATCAGCCGGCTGCCCCTCTCCCGCCGGGACGCGCCGAAAGCGAGCGATGACGTACGTCTTCGTTCGCCGACCAGCTGGGCGCTGTCGCCGTGAGCCATCGTCCACCCCTCACCCCCGTGTGCCGCGGGGACTGATCCATTACACAAAACATGGACAAAGTAACCCGCGGCAGCGGCGGGTGCAGGGTGGAGTTCGGCCAAGCGGTGCCTGGCCGGATCACGCTCTCGGGGTCAGCGGGGGTGGGGGCTGCGATGCGTCGGCTGGCCGGGGGCCGGGCGGTCCTGCGGTGGTGGGACGGGGCGGACGACCGGCCCGTCGCCGTTGACGGTCACGGCGTCGCCGTGGTGGCGGATCGTCAAAGGAGCACCCGACATCAGCGTGTACGTCGCCTTGTCCGGGCCGATCTCCACCCGCAGACAGCGCCCGAGGAGCTGGAGGTTGAAGGCGAGGCGGCTGAACCGTTCGGGCAGCCGGGGCGCGAAGCGGAGGGAGTCGCCGTCACGGCGCAGACCGCCGAATCCGGCGACGAGGGCCGTCCAGGTGCCGGCGAGGGAGGCGATGTGGAGTCCGTCGCGGGTGTTGTTCTCCAGGTCGGCGAGATCCATCAGCGCTGCCTCGGCCGTGTAGGCGTACGCCAGGGACAGGTGTCCGGCGCGGGCGGCGACGACCGCCTGGACGCAGGCCGACAGGGAGGAGTCCCGTACGGTCAGGGGCTCGTAGTAGGCGAAGTTGCGGGCGATCTGCTCCTCGTCGTGGAACTCCTCGAACCAGCCGCTGCACAGGTACATCGCCAGCACCAGGTCCGCCTGCTTGACGACCTGTTTGCGGTAGATGTCGAAGTAGGGGAAGTGCAGCATCAGCGGGTACTGGTCGGCGCGGGTGCTGTCGAAGTCCCACGGCTGGTACCGGGTGAAGCCCGCGTGCTGTTCGTGCACGCCCAGTTCGTCGTTGTAGGGGATGTGCACGGCCTCGGCCGCGTCCCGCCAGGCGGCGCTCTCCTCGTCGTCCACGCCGAGTGCGGCGGCCTGTTCCGGATGGCGGGCGCAGGCGGCGGCGGCCGCGAGGAGGTTCGCGCGGGCCATGAGGTTGGTGTACGTGTTGTCGTCGGCGATCGCGCTGTACTCGTCGGGGCCCGTGACGCCGTCGATGTGGAAGACGCCGTGGTGGTCGTGGTGGCCGAGCGAGCGCCACAGCCGGGCCGTCTCCACGAGGAGTTCGACGCCGGTGTCGCGTTCGAAGTCCGTGTCCCCGGTGGCCTCGGTGTAGCGCACCACGGCGTCCGCGACGGCGGCGTTGACGTGGAAGGCGGCGGTACCGGCGGGCCAGTAGGCCGATCCCTCCGAGCCCTCGATGGTCCGCCAGGGGAACGCGGCGCCGTTCAGGCCGAGTTGGGCGGCGCGGTCGCGGGCGGCGGGCAGGGTGTGCCGGCGCCAGCGCAGGGCCTCGGCGACGGCGCCGGGCTCGGTGTAGGTGAGCAGGGGCAGGACGAAGGTCTCGGTGTCCCAGAAGGCGTGCCCGTCGTAGCCGGACCCGGTCAGTCCCTTGGCGGGAATGGCCCGTTGCTCCGCGCGGGCGCCTGCCTGGAGTACGTGGAAGAGGGCGAAGCGGACGGCCTGCTGGATCTCCTCGTCGCCGTCGACCTCGACGTCGGCGCGGGCCCAGAAGTCGTCGAGGTAGCCGCGCTGTTCGTCCAGGAGTCCCTCCCAGCCGCTGTGGGCCGCGGCCGCCAGGGCCGCGTCGACCTGGTCGCTCATCGCGGGCCGGGAGCGGGCCCCGGACCAGCCGTGGGCGACCAGCTTCTCCAGCCGCAGCCGCTGTCCCGGCTCCAGGACGGAGGTGACGGTCAGCCGGGCCAGGTCCACCGTCTCCTCGCTGCTGGTGGTGGTGCGCTCGGGTCCTTCGACGACGTGGTCGGCGGCCACGGCGACCCTCAGTCCGCTGTGCCGGGTGCGGTGCACCAGCCGCAGACGGGTGCCGTCGGCGAAGCCCTCCTCGTGCTCCAGCGGCGACTTCAGGGCCTTGGCGGCGCGCGGGTCGCCGTTCGCCCCGGGCAGGCTCTCGTTGCTGACGAGTTCGGACTGGATGACCACGCGAGTGCGGCTGTCGACGGGCTCCACCTCGTAGGCCACGGCGGCGATCGCCCGCTGGGTGAGCGAGACGAGCCGGGTCGAGCGCACCCGTATCCGCGATCCCGCCGGTGAGATCCACTCGCAGGACCGCTCGAGGACGCCCCGGCGCAGGTCCAGGGTGCGTTCGTGGCCGACGAGACGGCCGTAGCGCAGGTCGAAGGGCTCGTCGTCGACGAGGAGCCGCACGATCTTGCCGTTGGTGACGTCGATGACGGTCTGGCCGGACTCCGGATAGCCGTAGCCGGCCTCGGCGTACGGCAGCGGGTGCAGTTCGTGGACGCCGTTGAGGTAGGAGCCGGGCAGGCCGTGCGGTTCGCCCTCGTCGAGGTTGCCGCGCCAGCCGACATGGCCGTTGGACAGGGCGAACACGGACTCGCTCTGGGCCAGGACGTCGAGGTTGAGGGAGGTCTCGCGGACGGCCCAGGGCTCGACGGTGTAGGCGCGGTGGGTGATCACGCGGGGCCTCCCAGTTCGGCGAGGCCCTTCACGACCACGTCGGCGCCGTGCTCGTAGAGGGCGTCGGCCTGTCCGACGCGGTCGAGGCCGACGACGTATCCGAAGCCGCCCGCGCGGCCCGCGTCCATGCCGGCGAGGGCGTCCTCGAAGACGGCGGACCGGGGTGCGTCCAGGCCCAGGTCGTGGGCGGCGGCGAGGAAGGTGTCGGGGTGCGGCTTGCCGGGCAGGTGCCGCTCGGCCGCGACCACGCCGTCGACGCGTACGTCGAAGAGGTCCTCGGCGTCGATCGCGCGCAGCACGTCGCGGCAGTTGGCGCTGGAGGAGACGATCGCGGTGCGCAGACCTTGTGCACGGGCCGCCCGGATGTAGGCCAGGGTGTCGTCGTAGGCCTCGACTCCGTCGGTGCGGATCTTCTCCAGGACGAGGGCGTTCTTGCGGTTGCCGAGGCCGTGGACCGTCTCCGCGCCCGGCGGATCGTCCGGATTCCCGTCCGGCAGTTCGATGCCGCGGGAGGCGAGGAAGGTACGCACGCCGTCGGCCCGCGGCAGACCGTCGACGTACTCGTCGTAGTCGTGGTCGTCGAAGGGCCGGAAGTCCTCGCCGTCGCGTTCCCGCAGGAACGCGTCGAACATCTCCTTCCAGGCGGCCGCGTGCACGACGGCCGTCCTGGTGACGACCCCGTCGAGGTCGAACAGGCAGGCCTTGATCTCTTCTGGCAGACCGAGCTCCGTCATACAGGACACGGTTCCCTGCAAAGCCCTGTGCCAACAGGCGGATTCAGTCGTGCGGGAAGGAGTGGTGCTCGTGGGCCACCAGCCAGCGGCCGCGCTCCTTGCGCAGACCGAAGGTGAGTCTGAGCCGGAAACCGGGGTGTTCGGCGAGTTCCTCCGGGGTGGCGCAGCGCACCAGGGCGTGGGCGTAGGCGACGTCGGAGCCGGCGGTGATGTCGAGGGACTCGATGTCGAAGCAGGCACCCTGGGCCTGCCACGCGAAGAAGGGCGGCCAGGCCGCTCGGTAGGCGGCGAGGCCCCGGATGCCGTGGTGGGGCGGCGGCACGTCGAACATCACGAGGTCCTGGGCGTGGTCGGCGATCACGCCGGCCAGGTCGCCGCGGTGGACGGCCGCGGCCCATCCCGTGATGAGGGCGCGGATCTGCGCCTCGTCGTCCGAGGCGTCGGAGGCGTCGGAGGCGTCGAAGTCCTGGGGCACGGCTGGGGCTCCTTTCTCCCCTTCCGTCCTCCAGGGTGCCTGGCCGACCTGTGGTCGACGAATGACACACTCGGCGTGTGCCGCTGACCTTTGACGACCTCCTGACCCGCGCCCGTTCCCTCGCCGGACCCGAGGGGCGCGCCGTCCTCGGTATCGCCGGTCCCCCCGGCTCGGGCAAGACGACCCTCGCCGAGCATCTGGTGCGGGCGCTGAACGGCTCCGGGGAGCCCTGGGTGGCGCACGTCCCCATGGACGGCTTCCACCTCGCCGACGTGGAGCTGGACCGGCTCGGTCTGCGTGACCGCAAGGGCGCGCCCGAGACCTTCGACGCGGGCGGGTACGCGGCTCTGCTGCGGCGGCTCCGCGAGGAGGTGGACGCCGACGTGGTGTACGCGCCGGGTTTCGAGCGGGTGCTGGAGCAGCCGATCGCCGGGGCGATCCCGGTGCCGCCGACGGCCCGTCTGATCGTGACCGAGGGGAACTACCTGCTGCTGGGCACCGGCGCGTGGACGCGGGTCCGGCCCGCTCTGGACGAGGTGTGGTTCTGCGCGCTCGACGAGGGCGAGCGGGTGCGCCGACTGGTCGCCCGGCACGAGGAGTTCGGCAAGACCCACGAGGAGGCGTCGGCGTGGGTGCTGCGCTCGGACCAGCGCAACGCGGAGCTGGTGGCGGCGACCCGGGACCGGGCCGACCTGGTGGTGCCGATGGCGACACTGCCGCGCGTCGACACCCGGGCGTAAGGCTTTCGAGCTGACGCGAGCGATCCACCTCATGACCACGGAGCTGCACCGCCGTCTGATCGAGGACGCCGCGGAGCAGTAACGGGCCCCACCGGGGAGCGGGTCAGGCTCCTAGACCGGAGAGGGGTTCGGAGTCGTCGATGAAGGCGCGGGCCACGTCGGCCAGGCGACGGTTGTGTGAGCGGGCATAGCCGCGCAGCGCGGTGAACGCCCGCTCCATGTCGATGCCCTGGCGTTCGGCGAGCTTCCCCTTGGCCTGCTCGATCAGCACCCGGCTGTTCAGGGCGGCCTGCAATTGTTCGTTCAGCACGGTGCTGCGCTGGGCGGTGCGTTGTTGCAGCAGGCTGATGGTGGCGACGTCGGCCAGAGCCTGGGCGACGAGGGTCGCGGGCGGGTCGAAGGGGCCGGGCGCGGCGCGGAAGAGGTTCAAGGCGCCCACGGTCTCGTCCCGCAGGCGCATGGGCAGGGCCTGGACGGCGCCGAATCCGCTGCGGTGGGCCGCCGTGACGAAGCGCGGCCAGCGGTCGATCTCCCGGGTCAGGTCAGGGACGATCACCGGTGCGCCGGTGCGGAAACACGTGAGGCAGGGGCCCTCGTCGTTCTGGAGCTGGAAGAGCTCCAGCACACGCACCTGTTCGTCGGAGGCGGCCATGACGCGGAGTTTGCCGTCCCGGTCGGCGAGCAGCACCCCGGCGGCGCTCGCGTCGAGCATGCCGACGCAGCGGTCGGTCAGCAGGCGTAAGAAGTCGATGAGGTCGAAGTCGGCGACCAGGTTGTCGGCCAGCTCGACGAAGGTCTTGGACAGGAGCTGTTGATCCATCGTGGGCACCCTCGATTGAGACTAGTCCCGGCCCGAAGGGGCGGGAAGTACAGCGCGTTCCTCGATCGGCACCAATGCGTCAGGGGTCCTCCCCGGTCTGGTCCGGCTCCGCGTCCGGTGGGAAACGAAGCCGACGGGCCACCACGTCCGCGGCCACGTCGCCCAGTCGGCGTCCCTGCGCGTAGGCGTGGGAGCGGAGCCGGACGAAGGCTTCTTCGATGCCGACGCCGAGCTGGACCGTGATCATCCCGCTGGCCTGGTCGATCTCCGCCCGGTACGCACCCAGGTCCTCGACGGGGCCATCACGCGGCCCGCCCGTCTCGTCGACGCGCGCATCGAGCAGCACCAGCGTCGCGAGATCGGCGAACGCCAGCGCGTCCGCCAGTTCCTCCGCGTTCAACCGGACCGGAACGCGGGCGTACAGGTCCAGGACTCCCGGGCTGATCGCCCCCATCTGCAGAGGGAGCGCGAACACCGCGCGTGCCCCGGCTTCCAGGGCCGCCTCGGCGAACGCCATCCAGCGGTCCTGCAGGTCACGGGTGAGCAGATCGGGTGCCAGCACGGCCGAGCCGTGCAGGAAGGCGTCCACGCACGGCCCCTCGCCCAGAGTGAGCTGGAGCTCTTCCAGTTGCTCGCTGACGCTGTCGGTGCTGCACAGCGGATGGCTCGGCGCGGTCCTGGACATCGCCGACACCCCGGCCCCGCCGACCGGCAGCGCGGCCACGGCCGCGGTGCACACATCCACCACACCGACTCGGGCACGGCGTCGTGCCGCCTGCTCCGCCACCAGCGTCCGAATCCGCTCCGACCGGTTCTCAGGGCCCACCCGGGCCACCGCCTCCCGGTATCGTGACAAGGTCCTCCAGTCTCGCCGCGGTACGTTCCCCGGCGGGAAACACCAGCGCGCGGAACGTGGCGGCGCCCAGGGGCCTGCGAAGCTCTCCGACGTCCAGCCACCCCCAGGAGTGGAGCGCGGCGAGAGCAGCGTGATCGGCCCCGACCACCAACGGGGCGCCGAGCGAGGCCTGGTGGTCGATCAGCAGCCGCTCCTGCACGCGACGGGCGAGACGCCGCTCCTGCGGGTGCGGGCGGATCAGGATGTCACCGAACGCGAAGGCCCTGCCGGACACCGTGAGTTGCCCGACACTGCGCGGCATCACTCCGTCGAGGCCGAGCCACCACGAGCCGTCGCCGCGCACCGGGAATCCGAAGGCGCATCCCATCAGGATGTCCGACTCGGCGATCACCATGGCGAATCCCGGGCGGCCCATGTCCGCGGTGACACGGTTCAGGAAGTCCTGGCGGCCGGGACGGCGGTACGCGTCACCCGGCGCCGTTACCCGGGAGTCCGCGTACAGATCCGCCAGATCCTCACGCATGCCCTCCACCAGCCGACGGTCCAGCTGACGCAACCGCACCGGAGCCTCGGCACAGGGCTCGCCGTCCCCGGACTTCCAAGGCTGTCCCCGCCTGGGCCCGGCCGTCATCGGACATCACCGGAGAGGACAGGTGCAGGGGGGACAGACCGGTGCGATGGGGCTGGAAGGGGCCTGGCCGGGGTGTCGCCGGCAGAAGGTGGCGGGAGGGCGAACCGAGAACCGAGGAGCAGGAACCCGCAGTCGGTGAGGCGGACGATACGCGTGAGCATCGGCGGCGGGTGGTGCAGTCGCAGGGTCCCGCCCGCGGCTGTGGTCTGCTGCGCAGCGTGGAGGAACGTGTTGAGTCCGGTGCAGTCGCAGAAGGTGACGAGGGCGAGGTCGACGTCGATGGTGCGGATGCCGTCGCGCAGGCACCACTCCAGGGACGCGCGCAGCAGGGGAGCCGATTCCAGGTCGATCTCCCCGACCAGGGTGATCAGCGTCCGTGTCCTTCGGTCATGGCGGTAGACGGTGAGTTGCGGCAGGGGCATGACGCCTCGGTTCAGAAGACCACCCGGCAGCGGCTCCGGCGGCGCCGGGGTTCCGGCCACCTGGGCGCGCTCCCGGCAGGGGCGTACGTTCGGCGGAGACAGAGCGAGGCCGGTCCGAAAGCCCGCACAGCAGGCCAGAAGACCACCCGGTTCCCTCCAGGGATGCGCCGGGTGACGGACCACGAGCCCGCTCCCAGCGCCATCTGTGTCGAGCAACGACAAGCCGCCAGGGTCTGGGACGTCTGTACGGCAGCATAGTCCTCGGCGCCGTCCGGCGGGGCCCGGTAACCCGCCTGTTCCCGGCGCCCGGACCAGGGGCCGGTTGTGACGCCGTACTCGGGCATGTCGGACGCGTGGCGCGCTACTGGGCAAGAGATGCGAAACGCGGCGGCCGACGGCCGCCGGGCACGTCAGTCCGTGCACGACCCGAGGAGGTGGCTTCGCATGACGGAACCGAACGGTTCGACCCTGTCCGAACCCGGCCCGGGAGAACCCCGCACCGACCTGGCCACGACACCGCACACCGCACGCCCCCGGCACCAGGAACGGGGGTCCACGGGCGGCCGTCGCGTCTCGATGCCCTGCGCGTGGCCGCGCGTCGGCGAAGCGGTCAGGTCCGGTTGACCCGGCCGGCCACCGAGTGACCGATCAGCAGGTGGACGGCAGCGGGCAGGCCGTAGTTGACCGCGGTGCGCCAGTTGTCCGAGTGGAGCGATGTCCACGATGATGGAGATGACCGTCTCCGCGGGACTTCCGCCGTTGCGTCTGGACATGTCCAACGACCAGCCCTGCCGGCGGAGTCCGAACAGGCTTGGGTGGCCGCGTCGCAGGCGGCGCCGACCGGCTGAGGCGAAGAATGAGACGCCGGGGAGAACCAGCCCGAGACCCGGCGACCAGCCCTTGCGTCCGAGGGAGGTCAGCGGCGCGCCAGTTGCCGTTCGCCTGCCGCGCCGGACTGGTAGGGCAGTCCGTAGTGCTTGAACACCGCTTCCTCCTGCTCGGCGGGCAACACGTCGTCGGTGCCGATCGAAGGGGCCTGCTTCACCAGCGTTCTGACATAGCCGACCCTGAGATAGCCCGGCCCGGCGATCGCGTTGTCGATGGGGACGAAGACCAGACGGTGCCGGGTGGGCAGTCCGGTCCGCACCGTGGCCATGGCAGGCTCGTCGGTGGTGGTGTCCACATAGATCGCCTCCAGGACGCCGATCTTGTGCGACTCGGCGTCGACGACATCGAGGTTGCGCCACTCTCGGACGTCAGCTGCGTGAATCATGACCTCTCCCTACCTGGACGACTTGCCTGGTTGTCGTGAGTCGCGCCCCTGGCCTTCCACATGAAATCGCCGCACCGTACGACGTAGCGCCCGCTGCATCTGCTCCGGGAGCGACTTGCCCTCCCAGGCGGCGACCAGGGACGCGGCCACCTCCGGAAGTTTGGTGTCGCACTGCCGCGAGATGTCGACCAGCAGGTTCCTGGCAGCTCCGCGGCTGCAGGGGGTCAGGACCATCACCATGCCGCGAGCCTGGTCGATGACCGCACGGCCGGCCGGCGCCCGCCGCAGCTGATCGTTCTCGGCGCGCAGTGCGACGAGGTCCTGCCCCGCCGATGCGTTCCCCCACGTGGCCTCGGCCCGCAGGTTCCACCAGTCCTCTTGGAGCACGGTTGTGCGTTGCATGGCCTGTACCTCTTCTCGCGTTCGGCCTCTCGGTCTGGAATGGAGCAGCCCCGGGTCGTGGCTGTCTGCCCAGGGCACGGGTCACCCGTGGCGTTATGTTCCCGACGGTCCTCGCGCCGCCGGCGCGCCCGATTCTGGCGGGTGTAGCGGCGGTCCCAGCGGCTCTGACGATCCCTGCGCTCCCGGTAGTCCTGGTAGTCCCGGGGCCCTCGATAGTCCCCAAGATCGGAACCGTTGCCACGGCTCAGGCCTCCGCCATGACCGCGGCCGTGTCGGGTGGCACCGTAGGCCAGCACCGCCGCGGCCACCCACCAGACGGGATGGAGGAAGCCGAAGCCGAACAGAACGGCGAAGAGGATGAGAAGCAGGACGAACACGGTGGGCCTCCCCGGGAGCGGGACACGGCATCGATACCGGGGACTGGGGCCTCACCGCACAGCTTAGTCCTGCCCGGCGGCTGCGGATACGGCGCGACGTAAGTGCGTCCTGCCCGGCACGGATGGCTACTTGACACCTGTCGGGAAACTGCCGGGAGGGCTAGCGTGCGACGTGCCGCCCCGGCCCCTGGCAGCGTCGCACCGCCAACGCGCTCCCCAGAGGGCGCACCCCGCGCATCGGTGCCGGACCCGCCGCGTCACGAGCGAGGCCGTGCCCGCACGCGCCTCGTCACGAGATCCCGGCGAAGCCCCGATGCGCCTCAAGCGGGCAACGACCTGCCGCCCGCCGCGTCGCAATGCATCCCATACCAGGCGGTACACATGTACGCGCTGATCGTTCCTGCTTCGACTCCCTTCATCCTGCTTGTTGTGGTGATGGCTCTTTCATGGTGGGAAGACCACATCCTGCCGTCGCCGCCGACCGAGCCGGCCGAATCCCCCGCCGAGGCTCCACTCACCCCGGCGCAGCTCCCGGAACTCGCCCGTGTCGACACCACGTTGACAGGGGAGGTTGCCAGGCGTTGACTGGCGGCACGGCGAAGGGCCATGCCGCTCCGGAAGATCGGGGCGAGGCATTCCTCCTCCCCGCTTCGCCCGGACCCCGCGGAATCAAGGAAATCCCCGCGATCTGGAGGCCCGGCGATGATCTGGATTCTTCTCCTTCTGCTGATCCTGGTGGCCTTCGGGTTCGGCTTCACGATGCAGATCCTGTGGTGGGTCGCCGCTGTCCTCCTGGTCGTCTGGATCGCCGCCTTCGCGATGCGTGGGCGCGGCCGTGGCCGCCGCCGGTAGTCCGTTCCGGAGTTCGACGCTGCCCGCAGGAACACACTCACCAGACAAGCAGGAGGCCGGCCATGAGTGTCGGACAGACCATCAAGCACAAGACACAGGCGTTCAAGGGAAGGGTCACCGAACGCATCGGCCGGACCACCCGCACCAGGCGACTGCGGCGCGAAGGCAGGACCGACCGGGTCTCCGGAAACCTGAAGCAGTCCGGCGACAAGGCCAAGGACGCCTTCAAGCCCTGACCACCAACGCCCCGGGTGACGCCCACGCCGGGCGGACACCACCCGGCATGGCATGCCCGAACGCCCGATCAGCCGACAGGAATCGACGGCAATGAAGCAGACCAGCGTGCGAACCGAGAGCCGGAAAGGCCCATCATGATCATCACCGTGATCATCGCCGCGGCCTTCATCGGCCTGGCCGTCCTCCTCTACCCCGGACGTGGACGAACCCGGAGCGGTGGCGGGCAGGGGCTGAAGCGCCGATTCGGCCCCGAGTACGCCCGCGCAGTCGCCGACCACGACGGCGACACCAGGGCCGCCGAACAGGAACTCGGCAAGCGTGTGAAGGAGCACGGCCTCCTCACACAGCAGCCGCTGACGCCCGCGGCCCGCGAGCGCTACATGACGCGATGGGCCGCCGTCCAGGAGCAGTTCGTCGCATCACCGCAGCAGGGCGTCATCGAAGCGGACGCACTGCTGGCCCGCCTGGCAAGGGACCGCGGCTTCCCCGACGGCGAGCGGTTCGAGGACCAGATCGCCGCCCTCTCCGTCCACCACGCCCGCTACGTCCAGGGCTACCGCAGCATGCACACGGCGGCCCACGAACCGAGCGGTACCGAGGACATGCGGGAGGTGATGGCCGACGCCCGAAGCCTCTTCGAAGAACTGGTCACCGAACAACCGGTCAGCCCGCCCCGGCCATCCGCCCCGACGGCCGAGGCAAAGCGGCGTGGCCAATGACCCGGCGTCACGCGAAGGGAAGCAGCACGGGATGTCCCACGACGCCGAATCAAGGTGGCGTTCACGTCGCGGGTGACCGGCCACGAAGCTGTGTGGAGGTTCAACACCACGTACAGCGACGTACGTGAGCTCGCCGGACTGATCTCCCGGCGTTCCGGTGTCCCGGTGACCGGCCTGACCGACCCGTGCCGGCTGTGAAGTGGCGTCGGTCAGGCCGTACTTGGCGATCCAGCCCGGCATCCTGTACCGGCACTTCCCCACCCGGGAAGCGCTGCCGGCGGCTGTGGTGCTGACGCGCTCCGAGGAGCTGGTGGCCCGCCAGGCGGACATCGATCAGGTGTCGCCGATGCCGTCAGGACAGTCGGGATGTTCGAGGTTGCCCTCGGGCGTCAGCCGGGCGAGGCCTGCTCGACGACATCGTCGAGGACGGTGTCGTACGCCTCTGGGGTGGCCATGGCGTGGTTCGTCGGGGTCACACGTCGAGTGCGGGCCGGCGGGCGTGCAGGGCGAGGTTAAGGGTTTGCGGGCCCTGTCCCCCGAGGTAGACACGGTTCCCGGTCGTCGCGTCGGTGCCGCCCACCACGGTGTAGTCCTGACCCGGGTCGTACCGCAGTACCTCGCTCCGGTCCGGCCCGGCGAGGGGTTCGCCCGCCTCGACACCGGCCTCGACGCGGATCTCGTCGTCGCCGACGCGGTAGGTCATCGGTCCGGTCGTCAGGCACCAGCGTCCGTCGCCGATCGGTACGGCGCCCTCGGTCACGCCGCCCGGCCGGAAGGTCAGTTCGAGGGCCCAGGGCACCCGTGGTCCGCTGATGTCGATCCGCAGGTCGGCACCGTCCTCCCGCAGGTCCACCTCGACGCGGGTCGTGTGCGAGACCTCGTCCCGAGGCCGGTCCGGGAAGGCCATCGAGGCCGAGAAGCGTCCGTCGTCCACCAGCCGGTAGACGCCGTCGTCCCGCCTCCGGTCCGGCGGGAGCGGTTGGTAGTAGGCGGCCGTGAGGGTTTCGGTGAGCCGGTAGCGGTTGTCGGCGAGCTGTTCCATGTCGGCCGCGCGGAACGGGCCCAGGTCGAAGAACCCCCGCGAGAGCCGGACCGCGTCGAGGACGGCGCCGCCGGCGAACAGCCGCAGGAAGGTCGGATTGCAGGCGAGGCCCGAGCGGATGCGCCGGTGCTCGGGCACGTCGGAGCCGCCGTACACCACCGTGTGCGCGGTGGCCGAGGCGCGTGCGGCGAGGCGCGCGGTGGTGAGGTACCGGTCGCGCGGAAGGGTCTCCGCGGTCGGGGCCGGCAGGGCGCGGCACAGGTCCGGGGTGAGGAGGGTCTCGGCCAGCAGGTCGGGGTCGTCGATACCGCCGGCGGCCGCCAGCCGCGCCACCCGGGCGAAGTCGCCCCGGCCGGTGCGGATCGCGAGCAGCCGGTAGTGCGGCAGGTAGGGCGCCAGCGGGAACGGGTGGTTCTGGTCCTGGCGTCGCGAGTGGACGGTCTCCACCGTGCCGTCCGGCCCGATCAGGTCCAGGGTCGTGGCGAGATTGCGTTCGACGGCGTACAGCAGGTCGGCACGGCCGAGCACTTCGGCCAGCAGCAACAGCGACGGGTTGGACACATGGGCCGCGTAGTTGGCGCTCCGCTCCGAGTACAGGCCCTCGGCGTCGATGTCGACACCCTCGGCGAGCCACTCCTCGATGCGGCCGAGCAGCCGGTCGTCGGGGAACGACCGGTGCAACCGGGCCAGCGCCGCGCACAGCTCCCAGCGGTGGTTCGGGGTGTGCACCCCACCGGTCAGAAGACTGCCGCGGGCGGCGCCGGCGATCTCGGCGAGCGCGGCCGTGACCTCGCTCAGCTCCGGCCCCGCGCCGGCCGCGAGGACGTGCGCGTCGCACACGTCGTTGACGGTGAAGGCGGAGTCCGGCGGTGACTGCACGTTGTCGCCGCCGGCGAAGAGGCCGGTGGTGGTCTGCGTGGCCCGCAGGGCGCGCAGGTGGGTCATCGCGGCGGCGACGGCCTGCCCGCTGCCGTGCAGTGCCGAGTCCGGGGAACGGTATGCCGCGACCAGGGTCTTCACCCGCCGCGCCAGACCACGGTGCGGCACACCGGCGGGCTCCTCGTCGGGGGCGGCCGCCAGCGGGACGGCCGACCGGTCGGCGGCGCGGGCGACCGCGCGGACGAACTCGTGGTCGAGCGGGGTGGGCAAGGTCAGTCCTTCAGTCCGGCGTTGATGTCGGCGCTCATGACGTAGCGCTGGAAGACCAGGAAGATGGCGATCAGCGGGATCATGGAGATGACCGAGGCTCCGAGCAGTACCGACCAGTTGATGTTCTGCGCGCCGACGATGCTCTGGATGCCGATCTGCACGGTGAACTTGTTGGGGTCGTTGAGCATCAGCAGCGGCCAGATGTAGTCGTTCCAGCGCCACTGGAAGGACAGGATGGCGAGGGTCAGCATGATGGGCCGGGAGAGCGGCACCATGATCCGCAGGAAGATCGACAGCTCGCGGGCGCCGTCGATGCGTGCGGCTTCGACCAGTTCGTCGGGAACCGTCAGGAAGAACTGGCGGAACATGAAGCATCCGGTCGCCGTGAGCACGGCCGGGAGGATGATGCCGGCGAACGAGTTGTAGAGGCCGAGGTTGCGGACCACCAGGAACTCCGGAGCGAGCATGACCTCGCCCGGCAGCATCGTGGTGGCCAGGATGCAGAGGAAGAACGCCTTGAGCCATCTGTTGTCGTACTTGGCCAGCGCATACCCGGTGCAGCAGCTGACACCCACCGTGAGGATCGTCGTGATCACGCACACGAGGGCCGTGTTGATGAAGTACTGGGAGAAGTTGGCGCTGTCCCACGCTGCCCTGAATCCCGACAGGGTGGGGTTGTGCGGGACCAGCGTCAGAGGATAGGAGAACAGGTCGCTGGCCGGCTTGAGGGAGCTGAGGACGAACCACAGCACCGGAAACCCGTACAGGCACGCCATGAGCCACAGCAGTGTCGTCGCGGACACCGCCTGCCGGAGCCCACCGGTGGCCGTCTTGCGGGACCGCTTTTTGGAGACTCGCCGTCCGGAGTCGACGTCGGCCGGGCGCGGGATGTCTGTGGTTGTCATCGGTTCTCCACCCGCCGGTTGACCATCAGCTGGACGACCGCGACGGCCATCAGGATGAGCATGAGCACGAACGACGCGGCGCTCGCGTAGCCGATCTGGCCCCGTTTGAAGCCGGTCTCGTAGATGTACTGGACGAGCAGGTTGTTCGACGTGCCGGGTCCGCCGTTGTTGAGGGCGACGAACACCGGGTACTCCTTCATCGAGTTGATCGTGTTGAGCAGGATGACGATGAACGAGGTGGGCGCGATGCTCGGCAGGGTGATGCTGATGAACTGGCGCCAGGGGCCCGCGCCGTCGAGCGAGGCCGCCTCGTAGTACGAGGTGGGCACGTTCTTGATCGCCGCGATGAACAGCAGCATCGTGAATCCCGTCCAGGCCCAGGCCGCCGCCATCACCACCACGAGCAACGAGAGGTCCGCGTTCGACTGCCACGGAACGGCGTCTCCGCCGAACTTCTCGATGATGTAGTTGACCAGTCCGAAGTTCTCGCCGAACATCCACCGCCACAGGACACCCACCACGATGGGCGACAGCAGCCACGGGATGAAGAAGAGGACGCGGGCGACCGACCCGCCCTTGGCGTGCTTGTTCACCACCAGGTTGGCGGCGAGCAGTGAGACCAGGAAGTTCAGCGGGACGAAGAGGACGGTGTACAGCAGGGTCCGGGTCAGCGCGTCGTAGAACGTGGAGTCCCCGAACAGGTTGTGGTAGTTGTCCAGCCCGACCCACTGGAACACCCCCACGCCCGTGTAGTTCGTGAAGGAGTAGATGAGCCCGATCACCGCAGGCCAGACGAAGAACAGCGAGAAGAGCACGACGTTGGCCGCGATGAGGACGAGCGGCGCAAGGGTGTACTTACTGCGTCTCCTGGGCGGGCTCGTGGACACGTCCGAGGCGCGTTTTGTCATCTTCCTGACTCCGTGCTGGTGGAAGGGATTGCGGTGGGTTCAGGCCATGAGCCCGGGATCACGTGGACCGCCAGGGCCGGGCGACGGGGTCGGGACACCGCCGCCCGGGCGCTTGCGGCCTGCGATCAGCCGCCGACCTGCTGGTTGTAGCCGTCCACGATGTTCTGAAGGGCCTTGTCGGCCGACTGCTGGCCGTTGATCGCCTTGCCGAGCTCCGTCTTGGTCGGGTCCTCGGTGATGGTCTTGCCCTTCAGCACCCAGTTCGTCTGCGCGCTGTTGAAGTAGCCGGAGATCGGGGCGTAGAGCGGGATCTCCTCGTTGTAGAGCTTGAACGCCGCCTGCGCCGCCTCGGACTTGAAGGGATACGTCGGGTTCAGACCGCTCTCGACCGGCAGGAACCCGGACGCCTCGCACAGGGCCTTGTAGTGGGCCGGCTCGTACAGCCAGGACAGGAACTTCGTCGCGGCCTTGGACGCGTCGCCGTTGTTGTTGAAGCCCACCACCATGCCGCCGCTGTTGACGTCACTGGCCTGCACCGGCTGGGCGGGGGTCGGGACGCTCGCCCACTCGAACTTCTTGATGCTGTCCGCGAAGGAGGCGACCTGCCACACGCCGGACCAGTACGCGACCACGTCACCGCTCTGGAACATGGCGGACGGGTCGGCGCCGCTGGTCCACACCGACTTCGGCATGGTCTTGTCGTCGTTCCAACCGACGAAGGTGTTCACGGCCTTCTTGGTCGCCGCGTCCACCGAGAACTTGCCGGAGGAGTCCGCGTGGACGTACTTGCCGCCCATCTCGTACACCATGGCGCGCAGCCGGGACGGCGACTGGTCGAAGGTGAGGGAGTACTTGGCGCCGGTCTTCTCGCGGACCTTGTTCGCCGCCGCGATGAAGTCGGTCCAGGTCCAGGTCTTCGACGGCGAGGCCGGGAAGGAGACGCCCGCCTTCTCGAACAGCGACTTGTTGATGAACAGGCCGGACGCCGTGACGTCCGAGGGGATGGACAGCACCTTCCCGGACGAGTCCTTCGCCAGGAAGTTGGCGTTGATGTTGTTGCTCTTCTTGTTGGCGATGGAGCTGAGGTCGAGCAGCTTGCTCGACCAGATCGGGTCCAGCGCCGGGACGGCGGCGACGTCGGGCAGGGAGTTGGCCTGCGCGGCGTTGTGCAGCTTCGTGGTGTAGCCGTCGTAGGGGATGTTGACGAGCTTGACGGCGACGCCGGTTTCCTTCTTGTACTGCGCCACCATCTTCTTCCAGCCCGCGTCCTGCCCCGGAACCGTGGAGATCCAGAACGTCAGGGACTTGGAGGTGCCGCCCGAGTCGGAACCCCCGCCGCAGGCGGAGAGCAGCATGACACCTGCCGTGGCTACGGCAGCGAGGGGGGCCAGACGGCGCATGCCGCCGCGGCCGAGTCGGCGGGAGCGCCGCACACCTACAGTGGTCATCTTCGATCCCTTTTCGTGGTACGGGACGGAGCACGGCGCCGACGGAGGCGGCACGGGTGCATTGTGCAGGAGGGGTCTGCTTTCCGAGGGCGCGGCCTCGCCCGGCCGCGTCATCCTGAAGAGCGAGGGTCCCCGGCCGTCATGGCCGCTGCCGCACCAGCACGCCCTGGTGCGGTTGCCGTACGTCGAGTACGGGCGGGACGCTCGCCCCAAGCCGACGTCCCGGCCGACTTAGAAAGCGCTTGTCCGGACATTGGCAGACCGAGTCCGAAACCGTCAATGCTTCGTCCGCGCTGCCTGGGTCACGGTTTGGACTCCTCGGGCGACCGCGAGCCGGGCGGCGCCCACGACGGTGCCGAGATCACCGACCTGGCTGCTGACCACCTCGGTGGGCCAGCTGAGCCGCTCCAGCTCGGCCCGCACACCGGGCAGGAGCTGCGGATACGCGCCGGTGCTGCCGCCCAGCACCAGCAGTCCCGGGTCCAGTACGGCGGTCACGGCGGCGGCCAGCCGGCCCACGTCCACGGCGTGTCTGTCGACGACCGCGCGGGCCGCGGCACTGCCCTGTCCGGCGAAGGCGAAGAGCTGCTCGGCCGTGCGGGGGCACGCGCCGTCGGATGCGGGCCAGGCCTCGGCGGCCCGGCGCAGCAGGGACCGGGACCCGATGTAGTCCTCCAGGGCCTCATGGCGGGGCTCCAGGCCGTCGTCCCAGGGGTAGGGCAGCCGGGCGACCTCGCCGGCCGCGCCGTTGGCCCCGGCCAGCACATGTCCTCCCACGACGATGCCCAGACCGATACCGACGCCGATCCGCAGATAGCCGAAGGTGTGACGGCCACGGGCCGCGCCCTCGTGCAGTTCCGCGAGCGCGGCGCAGTTGACGTTGTTCTCGAGGTGGACGGGCACCCCTGGCGGCAGCGCGACGGCCACCGCGTCGAAGACGGGGCCGGCCTTGGCGGTCGCCGGACGCACGGTGCCCTCCTCGGCCCGCGCGGTGACGTCACCGACGGCCACGACGATGGCACGCAGCGGAGCGTCGGACCGCAGCGCGGACAGGGCGTCGCGCACCACGTCGGCGCCCTCCTCCCGGGGGCCGGCGGCCTCGGCGAGGAGGGTGCCGTCCAGGGCGCAGGCGCGGACCCGGGTGACGGCGGGGCCGAGGTCGACGGCGAGCACGGCACCCGCGGCCGGGCCGAGGCGGTAGACGGCGGCGCTGCGGCCCGTACCGCCGGAGGAGGTGCCGGAGTGGGCGGCGAGGTGGACGCCCTCCAGTTCGGCGACGGCGGAGGAGACCGTCGGCTTGGACAGCCGCGCGAGGCTCGCCAGCTGCGGCCGGGTCGCGGTACCGGCCTGGGCCAGCACGGCGAATACGGCGCCGGCGCTTTCGGTCAGACGGGGGGCTCCAGCCACGTCGTGTTCCACACTTCCCCCAGGTCACAGGCCACTCTCCCGGGCCGAACGGCTCGGCGGGAGGCGGCGATGGGTTGCTCCGGCGTCCCGCGTTCCCGCCCGGGGCCCAGGGCCCGGGAAGACGGGTGCGTAACGCCTATTGACACGCACTGTACTTCGTTAGTTAACTTCCTAACGAACGTCACGGTACTCGCCTGCCGTGGTCCGTCAGAGGCCCGTCCCGGGGCTTCCCTAGTTCTCCAACTGCCTTGCCCTCCGGCACGGTTCGCCCACCGTCGCAGCACACAGCGCAACGACGAAAGAGGTTCCGTGCAGGACACCGCACCCCTGGTTGTCGGCATCGACGTGGGCGGCACCAAGACACAGCTCCGCGCGTTCGCGGGCGACACCCTTGTCGCCGATCACGTCCGGTCCAGCAGCGGCTGGCGGCCCCACGACCCGGTGGCCGCCGCCGGGTGGCTGGCCGCACTGACCGCGGACGCACTTCCCGCGGGCGCCCGCCCGTCCGCCCTCGCCGTCGGCGGGCACGCCTGCGAGACCCCGCGCCAGTGCGCCCAGATCCGCACCGCTCTCCAACTCCACTTCGACGCGCCCGCGCTCGTCGTGGGCGACGCCGAACTGCTCGTTCCCGCCGCGGGACTGGACAAGGGGGTCGGCCTGGTGGCCGGCACCGGATCCGTGGCCGTGGGACGGTTCGCCGACGGCACACCGGTCCAGGTCGGCGGCTGGGGCGCGCTCCTGGGCGACGAGGGCGGAGCCGCCGGCCTCGTCCGCGAGGCCGTACGAGCCGTATGGGCGGCGCACGACCGCGGGGAAGAGCCCGACCCGCTGGCGCTCGGCCTGCTGTCCGGGTTCGACGTCCCCGAAGTACCCGCACTCGGCGCCGCGCTGGAGCACGCCTCGGCCGCCTCCGCCGAGTGGGGCCGGCACGCCCCGGCCGTCTTCGCCGCCGCCGAGGCCGGATCCCCGCTCGCCCGCACCGTGATCGCCGAGGCGGGCCGCGCCCTGGCCGGGCTCGTCGAGCGGCTCGCCGCCCGCGGGGTGGTGGTCGACGATGTCGTGGTCGCGGGCAGTACCGTCCTCGCCCAGCCGTCCCTGTACGACGCCTTCGTGTCGGCGCTGGCCGACGGCGTGCCGTCGGCACGGCCGCGTCCCCTGCGGGCGCCGCCGGTGGACGGCGCGGTGGCGATGGCCCGTTCACTTCTGTGACATCCGCCGGTCGCCGAGTCTCCTCCGGTCCGACATGACTCGCCCGTAGATCTTCGCTCGTACGACTTCAGAAAGCGCATTCGGCGCACACGTCGCCTGACGCATCATGAGTCGCATCCGCACCACCGCCCCCGGCCGTACGGCCGCAGAACTCCAGAGAGGCAGATCCATGCCGTCATCCGCCGGGCAACACTCCCCCGCGTCGCTCACCGAACGCGCCGTGAAGCGAAGGGGATTCCTCAAGACGTCCCTGGGCGCCTCGGCCGGCATCCTGGCCGCGCCCACGTTCGCCTCCTGGCTGGGCGCCGCGGACGCCAAGGCCGCCACCGCCCCCGCCGCCTTCGTGGACGACTACAAGTCCAACGTCATGGCGAACCTGACGCCCGAGACCAACGCGGTGGTGCGGGCCCTCGGCGGTTTCGCCCGTATATGGAAGACCGGCGGCGCCTGGAACACCGGCACCCCGCTGCGGCCCGAGGTGCTGCGCGCCAACATGCGCTACTGCGCCCGCATCACCCGGGCGCGCACCGAGGCGCAGGCGAAGGAGGCCTTCCTCTACGACCGCCAGCACCAGAGCTACGCCATGATCGGCGGCCTCGGCCCGCTCGCCGGCCTCTACCGGTCCGGCGCCAAGGCGGTCACCTCGATCACCAGCGCCCCCGACACCACCCCGCCGACCACGATCAGCGACGCCGTACCGGCCGACGCCCCGGCGGGCTCGGCGCTCGGGGCGGGCTCCTACGACTCCTCGCTGGGCCAGGTGGCCAAGCTGGTCGACACCGTGCGCGGCCCGTACGCCTCGGGCAACCCCGGCAAGTACGCCTTCCAGTACCCGCGCCCTTGGCGCATGAACGAGGACAGCGAGGTCGTCGACACGGGCGCGAAGGACGCGCTCGGCTTCCCGGTCTACGACTCGGAGGTGGTCGTCGCCCCCCAGCTGCTGCGCCAGCGCAGCACCTCGCCGGTGGACGACGGCGGCTTCCCCAGCGGCCACACCAACGCCTTCCACCTGGCGGGCCTGGCCTTCGCGTACGCCGTACCGGAGCGCTTCCAGGAACTGGTCACCCGCGCCTTCGAGCTGAGCCACACCCGGATCATGTCCGGCATGCATTCGACGGTCGACGTCATGGGCGGTCGCATCATGGCCACCGCACTGGCCGCCGCCACCCTGGCCGACGCTGCGAACGCCGACCTCAAGGCCGCGGCGCGGGCGCAGGCGCTCACGTACTTCACCGAGCAGACCGGCACCACGGCCGACACGCTCTTCGCCTACGCCCACTCGGACGGCGCAGACGCGTACGCGGACCGGGACGCCAACGCCCGTTCCGTCAAGCCCCGGCTGACCTATGTGCTGAACCGGGACGGCGGCAACAAGCCGTTCACCGTGCCCAAGGGCGCGGAGGTGCTGCTGGAGACGCGGCTGCCGTACCTGGACGCGGCGCAGCGGCGTGAGGTGCTGCGGACCACCGGGCTGCCCTCGGGCTATGTCCTGCTGGACGGCTTCGAGCAGTGGGGCCGGCTCAACCTGTTCGCCGCGGCGGACGGGTACGGCTCCTTCGACTCCGGTGTGACCGTCACGCTGGACGCGGCCTCGGGCGGCTTCCACGCGGCGGACGCCTGGCGCAACGACATCGACGGCTGTGGCGGTCTGACCAAGAGGGGCAGCGGCACGCTCACGCTGACGGGCCACAACCGGTACACCGGCGGCACCGTACTCAAGGAAGGTGCGCTGGTCGCCGGTTCGGCGCACGCGCTCGGCCACGGAGACGTGCGGGTGCAGGGCGGGAAGCTGACGGTGGGCGGCAAGTCGCTGCAGGTCCACGGGACGTACAGCCAGGAGGGCGGCGCGCTGGAGCTGACCCTGCGGTCGGGTCAGGAGCCTGCCCTGGAGGTGACGCGGCGCGCGGTGCTCGGGGCGGGCAGCGTCCTGTCGCTGAAGCTGGACGCGGACAAGCCGCCGACGGCCGGGCGCACGGTCCGTGTCCTGGGCTGCCAGGGACTGCGCGGCCAGTTCGACCGCGTCGAACTGAACTCCGACACGCTGCGGGCCGTACCCGTCTACACGACGGAAGGTCTGTCGGTACGACTCCTGAAGCGGTGACGCCCGCGCGGGGCGGGAGCTGATGCGAGAGTGGCCCTCATGAGGTGCCTCCGGATCGCTCCCGCCGCCGCCCGGCCGGTCTCACCGCGGGGCGGATGATGGCGAGCGAGCAGCAGACGGTCCTGGACCCGGTCCCCGAGTCCGGGGCCCGCGACGACGAGGTGCGGCAGCCACGACCGGCCCGGCGGTGGCTGGTGCCGCTCCTCGTCGTCGTGCTGCTCGGCCAGATGGCCGCCGTCATGGTGACGACCGCCGTGCAGCAGACCCCGACGATCGACGAACCCGTCTACGTGGCGACGGCCGCCGAGTACCTCCACGGTCAGGGCATCCGCTACAACCCCGAGCACCCGCCGCTCGGCAAGCTCGTCGTCGCCGTCGGGGTGGCGGTCGCCGACCCGCACGTGGACACGGCGTTCGACGGGCCCCAGATCGACCTGGGCCCCCACCTGCTGTACGAGTCGGGCAACGACCCCTGGCGGCTGATGTTCTGGGCCAGGCTCCCGGTGATCGTGCTGACGCTGCTGTTCGGCCTTGTCGTGTTCGCCTTCGCCCGGGACCTCGCCGGTAGGGCGGCGGGCCTCACGGGGCTCGCCCTGTACGCCTTCTCCCCCGATGTCGTCGCCCACGGTTCCCTGGCCACGCTCGACGTGCCCATGGCCGGGTTCCTGCTCACCTCGGTGTGGCTGCTGTGGCGGGCCCGCCTGCGGCCACGGCGGTACGTGCCGCTCGCCGGTCTGGCGCTCGGCGCGGCGCTGGCGACGAAGATGAGCGCGCTGCCGGCCGTGCCGGTCCTGCTGGCACTGGCCGCTCTCTCGGTGTGGAGCGCGCGTCGCGGTGACGAGACGCGCCGACGGCTGCTGCGCGTCCTCGCGGGGGCCGCCGTGGTGGCTCTGGCCGCCGTCGCCGTCGTATGGGCCTCGTATCTGGTGGTCGATCCGCGGCTGCGGTGGACGTCCCAGGACCAGGTGCCGGTGGTGCACGGGCTGCGGGGGACCCTCGCCGATCTGCTGCCGTTCCCCCAGGCCTACGCGGACGGGATGCGCCTCCAGTTCCGTTTCGAGAACCACCCGTGGGAGGGCTTCCTGTTCGGGCGGATGTACACCGGGCACCTCTGGTACTACCTGCCGGCGGCACTCCTGGTGAAGACCCCGCTGGGCCTGCTCGCCCTGTGGGCCGCCGGTGCCGTGGTGCTGGTCGCGGTACGGCGGCTGCGGCCCGCCGCGCCGTATCTGCTCGTGCCCGCCGGGGTGCTGCTGGCCTCGGCCATGACGGGGTCACGCGACTTCGGCACCCGGTACGCGCTCTTCCTGCCCATGTTCCTGACGGTGGCCGCCGGGTGCGTGGTGGCGGTGCGCCGACGCCTGGCGAGGGTCGTGACCGGGGCGCTGGTGCTGTTCGTCGCGGTCAGCTCACTGCTGACGTTCCCCTTCTATCTGCCGTACTCCAACGAGGCGTTCGGCGGACCGGCCCGCACCCATCTGCGGCTGCACGACTCCAACGTCGACTGGGGACAGGACCTCGGCCGGCTCGCCGACCGGCTGCGCGAGCGCTATCCGGACGAACGGATCTGGCTCGTCTACAAGGGCAGCGGGCTGCCGTCCGCCTACGGCATCGAGGCGTCCGATCCGCGCGGGGTACCGGTGGAGGACGTGCGCGGACTGCTGGTCGTGTCGGACTCCTCGGTTGCCAAAGCGAAGGGGCGACTGGCCGAGCTGATCGACAGCAGCCGTCCGGTCGACGAGGTCGGTCACTCGATCACGATCTATCGCCGATGATCACCGCACTGGGCGTGGGACCCGTCCGCTCAGCGGATCGCCTGCTGGAATCCCTCGGCGCTCACATGCGGCATCGCCCCGCTCGTCACGCGGTAGCGGCCGTTGGGCACATGGTCGGACCTGGAGATGTGCACGGTGAGCGGGCCCGCCCATTCGTAGCCCTGCCGCTCGCCGTGCCGGGCCAGGCTGTCCGTGAGCGCCTGGCCCACACTGCTGCCCCGGCGCACCAGTTCGTCGTAGGCGAAGTCCGCGAGTTCCACGTCGTAGGCGTTCGGGACCACCACCCGGCTCTCACTGCACACGACCACGTGGCTGTCGCACTCGCGCCGCAGCGCCTCGAGGAGTTCGACGGGCTCCCGGTCGAGGAGCCGCGCCCACAGTGCCTCCCATCCGTGCTCCATGGCCTGTTCCAGCGTGCTCAGCGCACCCATTGCGTCTCTCCTGCCGAAAGATCGGGTTTCGCGTGCGGCGTCATTCCTGGGCGAAGTCGTCGGGCTCCACCCGCGCCTCCTCGAACGCCTCGCGCAGCGTGCGGCCGCTTCCGCCGGGGGCCTGGGGTGTGTCCTCGTCGCCGGTCCGCTGCTCGGGCCGGTCCTTCTCGGGGACGGTCATACGGGACTGCTCCTCGGATGTCGTCGAAGGGTGTGCGCAGGGGCGGGTTCCCGTCCGGCGGCCACGTATCCGTCCCTCCCGGTGGTAGCCGGAAGCTTTCGTACAAGCGCTGGTCATCGGGGGGTGTGAGCTATGTTGACTCCCCGTGGCAGACAAAGGAGGCGCCTCGGTGTCATCGCCGCAGCAGGCACGCGCACAGGCATCCGCGATCACCTCGGGCAAGACCGCACCGGAAGCGGAGGCCGCCCCGGCCTCCCAGCTCAGGACCCTCTTCGACAGGCCCCGGCTCTCCCCGGGGCAGCGACGCATCGCGCAGTACCTGATCGAGCACATCACCGAAGCGGCGTTCCTCTCCATCACCGATCTCGCCGAGCGCGTCGGCGTGAGCCAGCCCTCGGTGACGCGGTTCGCCGCGGCCGTGGGCTTCAGCGGCTACCCCGCCCTGCGGGAGAAGCTCCAGTCGATCGCGCTCAGCACCCTCGCGGGCGGCCCGGTCGCGGACGACGAGTCGCGCGGCAACGAACTCCAGGCCGCGGTCGACGCGGAGATCGAGAACCTGGAGAACCTGCGCCGCGACTTCGCCGACCCCGACCAGATGATCGAGCTCGGCCGCAAGCTGTCCGAGTCGACCCCGCTGACCATCCTTGGCCTGCGCATCTCGGCGTCCCTGGCCGAGTACTTCGCCTATGCGGCACGCCGTATCCATCCCGACGTACGGGTGGTCACCCGCGGCGGCAGTGTCGCCTACGACGCCCTCCTGCAGTCGCGCGAGGCGGGCGGCACCTGGGTGCTCGCGTTCTCGATGCCGCGGCACGCCCAGGAGACCCTCACCGCTCTGCGGGTCGCCCGCAGCGCCGGCCTCAAGGTCGCCCTCGTCACGGATCTGGCACTCGGGCACGTGGCGGACGAGGCGGACGTCCTCTTCACCACCGGCACGGGCTCCCGGCTGGTCTTCGACTCCTACGCGGCACCCGGTGTGATCGCCGCCGCCCTGCTCCAGGCCATGACCGACGCCGACCCCGAGCGCACCCAGGCACGGCTCGAGGAGTACGAACAGATCTCCGACCAGCACCAGTTCTTCCTCAGGGACTGACCCTTCCACCCCGGCCATACGGCTTCACAAGGGGACCATCCGTAATAAATCGAGCATGAATGTTTTCATACTCCTTGCCAAGCGGACGGCATATATAAATACTTCTCACGGATCACCCCGGGGATCACCCCGGGACCCGCCCGCACCCCTGTCCCCGTCCTCACCCCCCACACCGCCCGAGAGGGCTCCTGTACGGACATCCCGAGCCGTCGTCACCTACCCGCGTCGGCGCCCGGGATGTTCGATGGGCCTCGCCTGCACGCGAGCCCTTGGCGGCCCCGGTCATCCCCTAGACCGGGGCCGCACAACCCCTCGCACCACCCGCACGACGCCGTACACCCGGAAGCGAACACCATGCCCCTGACGACCACGCGGACCACCACCCGCACCGGCCCGGACTGGCCGTGCCAGGTCAAGACGCCCGGCAGCTACGACTGGGAGCGCTCCGCGGCCAAGTGGCTGCGCGAACTGGTGCCGGCGCGGTACGCGAGCTACCCGGCCCTGATGCGGCACACCGTACTCCTCGCCCGGCACGCGCAGATCCAGGTCCAGCACGAGATCCGGGTCGCCCGCACCGCACTGCAGACCGCCCGTGCGGACCTGCCGTCGCTCGGGCTGCCGGAGTCGGTCATCGAGCACACGATCAAGCTGTACGCCGCCGAGGTCCTGCAACTCCAGCACATCGCCCGCAGCATCCGCGCGGTCACCCAGGCCCTGGTCGACCACCACCACGGGCGCTGACCCTCCCCGAGGGCATGACCCACGCCGTACGTGGGACCCGTGGTGACCATGAGCACCACCGAAGTACGGCGCGGGGATCCGGTCACGACGGTCCTCACCTGGGAGGTGCGCCCCGGCCGGGAGCAGGAGTTCGAGCGCTGGACCCGCGGGATCACCCGCTGCGCCAGACGGTTCCCGGGCAATGAGGGCGTGTCCTGGCTGCGCCCCGAGGACGGTCACCGCTTCCACGCGGTGCTGCGCTGGTCCGACGCGCACCGGCTCACCGCCTGGCTGGAGTCGGACGAGCGGGCGGCCTGGCACGCACGGATCGACGACATCGCCGTCGAACTCGGCAGCGAACGGCAGTCGACCACCGGCCTCGAGACCTGGTTCAGCCTGCCCGGCACCACGGTGCGGCCCCCGGTCCGCTGGAAGATGGTGCTGACCACGTTCCTCGGCGCCTTCCCCTGCACGCTGCTGATCCAGTGGCTGGTCACGCCCCGCACGGCCGCCTGGCCGCTGCCGGTGCGGGCCGCGGTGTTCCCGGTGGTGCTGCTGCCGGTACTCACGTACCTGGTGATGCCACTTCTGAGCCGGCTGCTGCGAAGGTGGCTGTACCCGCCGCCCGATCACTGACCCCGCCGCGAACCGGGGCGCGCGGCCGGTTCCGTCAACCGGCGGGCTCACCGGTGCGTGGGACGTCTGGTGACAAGGGCACGATCGGCGCGTGGCGCATGTGCGATGCTCAACGCGTGATGAGCGAGTTCACCGACCCTTCACACGCCGGTATCGCGCCCGACATTGCCGCGCTGGCCAAGGTCGTGGCCAGACAACGTGCGGAAATGGACCGGTTGCGGGACCAGGTCGCCACCTCGGCGGTGCTGGAGCGGACCAAGGGCGCTCTCATGGCACTGACCGGGTGCACTCCGGACGCGGCCGGCGAGGAGCTGCTCCAGCGCGCCAAGGCCGGCAACCGCACCCCGCTGGCGGAGTGCTGGATCACCCTCGGCGCCCTGATGCCCCCGCTGCCCGGCGCCGCTCAGGATCCCCGCCCCGCCCACGGTTTTCCCGGCATACCCCTGGCCGCGGTTCCCGGGCCGGCCGGTCCGCGGGCCGTTCGGACCGGCGCCGCCGTCCCCACCGGGCGGGACACCTGCGACCCGGACGACGGCTTCTCCGCGCTCGGCCGCCTCGGCAAGGCCCTCGTCCATGTCGCCACCCCCCAGGACCTGGCCGCTTGTCTCCTGGAGGAACTCGCGGCGGACGTCGACGCCGACGCTCTCCTGCTCTTCCGTTCGCTGCCGGCCGGAGGGCTGGAAATGATCGGCCATGCCGGCATCGAAGCCACCCTGGCCACGCAGTGGGCCCGGGTTCCCCCGCTGAGCGGCATCCCCGCGCTCGACGCACTCCGGGCGCGGGAGCCCTGCTGGCTGGAGGACTTCGCGCGGGACCGGGAGCAGCACCTGCTCATAGGGGACCCGCCCGAGCGCTGGCTGTCCCGCGCCTGGCTGCCGGTGCCGACCGGCGACGGCGTCGATGTCTGCATGGGGATCCTGCGCGTGCGAGGCGGGCCGTTCTCACCACCGGCCCGGCAGCTGCTGCGGGCAGTCGCCCGGCTGTGTGCCGGATGGCTGCGGTCCTTCGGCCCCCGGTCGGAGCGCAGTACCGCCGCTTCGGTCGCCGCCGCCCAGGCCGTGTTCGACTCGCTGCCGGGCTCGGCGATGCTGCTCACGCCGCTGCGTGACCCCTCCGGAGAGGTCGAGGACTACCGCATCGACGCCGCCACCGCGGAGGCGGTCGACGTCGCGGGCCGCACCGGCAGGCAACTGCTCGGCCGACGGATCCTGGAGTGCTTCCCGAGCATGGCGCAGGAGGCGGTGTGGCACGGCTGCCTGCGCACGCTGGCCAGGGGCGAGCCGTTCGAGGGTGAGCCGTTCGCCTACCAGGAGGTCGTGGACGGCACCGCCGCACTGTCCACATACGCGGTGCACTCGGCCCGCCTCGGCGGCGCCCTGGTCGTCACCTGGGTCCGGCACGACTCCTCCGACCGGCAGGAACAGCGGCTGGCGGACGTGCAGCGGCTGGGGAACCTGGGCTGGGTCAACTGGAACCTGGTCACCGACGAGGGCAGCTGGTCCTCCCAGGCGTTCCTCGTCCTGAACCGGGATCCGGCGCTCGGACCGGTCCGGCTCGCCGACCTGCCGGAACTCGCGCTGCCCGAGGACGCCCCCGTGCTGGCCCGGGCCGTGCGCGACCTCGTCCTGACGGGGCGGCAGTTCGACGTCCCGTTCCGGGTCCGGAGCGGCGGCGGCGAGGTCCGCCATCTGCGGATGGTCGCCGAGGTGGTGGCGGACACCGACAACAAGCCCGCCGAGGTGCACGGCTTCGTCCAGGACCTCACCGCGCAGCGCAGCGCCGAGCTGGCCCTGGTCGAGAGTGAGCAGGCCATCGTGACGCAGCACGGCGTGCTGCGCGCCGAGCGCACCCTGGCCGCCCGCCTCCAGCACGCGCTGCTGCCGCTGCCGACCCGGCCGGTCCGCCTCGCCGGGCTGCGGGTCGAAGTGGCCTATCTGCCCGCCCAGTCGGGCATCCACGTCGGCGGCGACTGGTTCAGCGCCATCGAACTGCCCGACGGCGACGCCCTGTTCGTCGTCGGTGACGTCGCCGGCCACGGCATCGACGCCGTGGCCACGATGGCCCAACTGCGCTTCACCGCCAAGGGCATGGTCATCACGGGCTCGTCGCTGACCGGAGCGCTCGCCCGTCTCAACACCCTGCTGCTGCACTCGCGCGACTCCCACGGCACCGCGACCATGGTCCTGGCCCGCTACGACCCCGCTGAGCACTGCCTGGTGTGGGCCCAGGCCGGCCATCCGCCGCCGCTGCTGGTGCGGGACGGAGAGGTGCGGTATCTCCACCGCCCGCTCGGCATGCTGCTGGGGGCGTGCTCCGATCCGAACTTCGAGGAGGCGCGCTGCGTCCTGGAGCCGGGCGACCGGGTCCTCCTTTACACGGACGGCCTGGTCGAGCGCCCCTCGGAGGGCATCGACCGCGGTCTGGACCGGCTCGCCGCGGCGGTCGCGGCACACCACACGGACGAGCCCGGCACCCTGGTCCCGCTGCTGACCTCGGTGCTGGAGGGCGAGCGGCGCGACGACGTCTGCGTCGTGGACATCCGGGTGCCGTCCGGGCCGGAGTGAACCCCCGGGACGCGCACGGTGCTTCGGTCCCGGCTCAGTCCGCCGGGTGGCCGGGCGAGATGGAGGTCGTGTCGGAGAGCCGCAGCAGCTTCGCTCCCCCGGTGTCCTCGCGCTCGCCCCACACCTGGGGCTCCAGGACGAACCCGACGTGGTCACCGCCGTCGGCGCGCAGCACGACCGTGCCGACGAACCAGGCCGCCGCGTCCTCCAGTACGACGGCCCCGCCGGCCTCCTCCCGCCACGGGACCCGGGCGAACTTGTCCGTCCTGTCCCCGGTCTCCCCGCCGAACAGCTCAGCGAGACCACGCTGTTCGCGGGTGAGGAGATGGACGGCGAGGCGGCTCGCGGTGCGGGCGACCCGATAGGTGCGATTGGCCTTCGACAGCCACACCACGTACCGCACGGGCTCGATCGAGCACTGGGAGGCGAATCCGACGAGACAGCCCGCGCGGTCGCCGTCCGTCGCGGCGGTCACGACGCACATGTCGGGGTCGAGCCGGTCGATGAAGGCGTCCATGACCGCCATCCTCTTCGATCAGCCGCCGCCCGTGCGGGACTCCAGGTCGCGTCGTGTGTCGTCGCCGTACACCCCGTCCTCGTCGCCGCGGATGCCGTACCAGAGCTGGAAGCGGGCCACGGCGGCGGTCAGGGTCGAGTCGTAGGTGCCGTCGGTGGAGCCGTTGTCGTAGACGTTCGGGATACGCAGCAGGCGCTCCTGCAGGTCGGTGACTTCGGGGCCGTTGTCTCCCTCGCGGAGGGTGCCGGGCCCGTCGGGGTCGGTGGCGCCGGAGGCGGTCGGGGTGGGTGTGGGGGTCGCGGAGGCGGTAGCGGTGGGCTGCGGGGCCGCCGCCGCGGTGCTCTCTCCACGGTCGGCCAGCAGGAGGGCACCGCCGAAGCCGATCACCGCGGCCGCGGTCACGGCCGCCGCGATCGCCGTGCGGCGCAGTCCGGGCACCCGCCCGCGGGGGATGTCACGGGAGCGGCGGGTGCGGTCGTGGTCCCTGACCGGTGGCAGTTCCTGGGTCGCGTCCTCGGCTCCCGACGGCGGACCGGGCAGCGCGATGGACTCGTATCCGACGGCCGCTCGGGGCGGCAGGTCCTTGAGCAGCTCCGCGAGCGCGTCGGTGCGGCGCGGGCGCAGCACCCGGATGGGTTCGATGGGCTGCCCGTCCGGCGGCGCCCCTCGGTCGGACGGTGTCGGCATCCTGGTCTCCTTCCGTCCCGTGCACACGGGTCTGGGCCGTCCCCCAGGGAGTGATACGGCGCCGCGGGCCCGGGAGTTCAGCGCTTGCGCTCTGTTCGCCCGGGCGTCCGCTCACCTGGACACGGAGGCGAGGAACCCGTGCAGGGATGCCTTCATCACCGCGACGAAGGCGTCCCTGCCCCCGTCGTCGAGGGCGTCCAAGGACAAGTACGGATTGAGGTCCTCCAGCTCGACCAGCAGGAGTGCGCCGTCCGGGGCCCGGCAGGCGTCCACACGCTGGATGCCGTGGCCGAGGGCGTTCCAGTGGATGAAGCGCCGGGCGAACTCCAGGTCCTCGGGGGTGGGCCCGTACGGCTCCAGCGCCCAGCGCCGGTCGGCGTGCGGGGCGTACAGGGCGTACTGGAAGTCGTGGTCGACGAAGTAGAAGGACACCTCGTAGGCGAAGTCGACGCACGGCTGGACGAGGACGTGCCCGTCGATGTGGTCGCGCACCTCGTCGGCGGGCACGATCCGCAGTCCTATGGAGTCGGCGCCGAGTCTGGATTTGACGACGTACCGGTCCGTCACGGGCAGCCGGTCCAGGTCCTCGGCGCGGTCGACGGTCGGGATGACCGGGTACCCCGCGGCTGTGAGGTCGAGCAGGTACTGCTTGCCCGCCATGTCGGCCTTGCCGGACAGGGGGTTGTACACGCGCGTGCCGTTTCGCAGCGCCCGCTCGCGGAAGGCGTCGTACGCCTCCTGGTAGGCCAGGACCGGCCCGCTGTTGCGGACGACGACGGCGTCGAAGCCGTCCGCCAACGCGGACGCGTCCCGGGGATGGCACAGGGCGAGGTCGAAGTCCTCCCTGAGACGCGAGGTGAGGAAGATGTCCTCGTCGCAGTAGCGGCGCCCGCGGGCCTGGTAGGCCAGATCGGTGACGTACAGGAGAGTGGGGCGGGGCATGTGGGCTCCTCGGCGGGCGGGAGCCGATCGTATGCGGCGGCCCTCCTACCGGACAACGCCAGCAACAGCACTCAGTTCCCTCATAGGACTGCACCCAGTGCCATGTGACCGGTTCAGGTGCTACGTTCGCGACCATGAGCTCCACCAAGCCCGCCATGCGGGACGCGCTGGTCGCGGCCGCCTTCCAGCTGTTCCTGGAACGGGGTTACGAGCAGACCACCGTCGACGACATCGTCGCGCTCGCCGGAGTCGGCCGCCGCTCGTTCTTCCGGTACTTCCCGTCCAAGGAGGACGTGGTCTTCCCCGACCACGAGCGCTGCCTGGCCGACATGACGGCCTTCCTGGCGGCGAGCGACCCCGGGTGCGACCCGCTCGAGCGGGTCTGCGAGGCGGTGCGGCTGGTCCTGCGCATGTACACCGAGAACCCGACCTTCTCCGTGCAGCGATACCGCCTCACCAAGCAGGTGCCCGGCCTGCGCGCCTACGAGCTGTCCGTGGTGTGGCGCTACGAGCGCGCCTTCGCGGAGTATCTGCGCGGGCGCCTGAAAGGGCTGCACGACGGGACGCTCCGGGCCGATGTGATCGCCGCCGCCGTGGCCGCGGCGCACAACAACGCCCTGCGCTCCTGGCTGCGCTCGGACGGGCACGGCGACGCGGAGCAGGCGGTGGAGCACGCGCTCGGCTATGTGCAGGCCGCGTTCGGGGCGGCGGGCGCGCCGTCCGCCGACGAGCCGCCGGAGGACGTGGTGGTGATCGTCTCCCGCCGCGGCGCCCCTCTGTGGCGTGTGGTCCAACAGATCGAGTCCACGCTCGAGCGGGACTGAGCCGGACCGGGCGGACGGCACAGGGAACCGTGCCGCCCGCCCAGCGGCCGCTCAGGTCTGGCACTGCGCCGCGCCGGCGGTGGACCAGCCGCTCCAGACGCCCCCGTCGGCGCGGGCGTGTACACGGATCTCGACCTTCACGGGCCCGCACACCCGGGTCGAGCTGCCCACCTCCGCGGGCTCGACGGTCCCCCCTGCCGGGACATAGGTGCGACCACTGCCCAGCTTCACCCAGTGACCACCGTCGACGACCCGGAAGAACGCCTCGGCCCCGTGTTGCGCGCCTTGACGTACGCCGTCATCTCCCGCGTGGAGATGGGGCCTTCCTTGCCGCGCTGGGCACTGATGCAGCCATTGACGGCCACCCGGCCGGTGGACGCGACCGCGCTCAGGACCGTTCCGATACGCCGGACATGAATCTTCACTCCAACGGAAGATGAGGGTACCGAGTACCTTTACGGCCGACACTCAGTGCCATACGCTGAAGCCGTGCACGGTGGCACAGGGAGCCGCGCACGTCCGTGCACGGTTACCCGAGCACGTGGGATTCCGGCCGAGCGCAGGGAGTTGACCAGCGTGTACCACCACTCAGGAAACATTGCTCGTCGGACAGCCGGTTCCGCGACGGGCGTACTCGAGCCCGTCGCCCCGGCCACGGACGCGATCCTCTTCCAGCGCTGCACCTGGTGCGGCACGGCGATGTACCACCGCCTGCTGTGTCCGGTCTGCCAGTGCGGCGACCTGCGCACGGAGCGCAGCGAGGGCGTGGGCACGGTGCGCCACTCCACGGTGGTCCACCGCAACACCCCCGTCGCGCGCAATGTGTCGCTGATCGAGCTGACCGAGGGCTTCGTCGTCCGGGGCCGGGTCATGGGTCCGCCCGCCGCGATCCACAGCGGTGACCGGGTCCGGATGTCGACGGTCAAGGACCCGGTCCGCGGCGAGCCGGTCTTCCAGCTGCTCGACGAGCCCTACCGCGCCTGGCACTGACGAGACGTCAGCCCTTTTCGGCGCACCGGGACTTCGGCCTCACCACACCCCCGGGATCAGATCCCGCACCCGCACGGGCCGCCCCGTCTCGAAGCACCGGTTGGCGGCGAGCCCCACCCCCAGCGCCAGGGCGCCGTCCCGTTCGGTGGCTGTCGGATGGGTCGCGGCACCGGCGTCCTCACGCACCGGACCCCTACCGGGCTCCACGGGCCCGAAGAGCGCGTCGAGCATGCGTGGGTCGCCCCCGCCGTGGGCCTCGTGGGCGGTGACGAGCGGGACGTCGACCGGGGGCTGCCACAGGGGCCGCAGGGTCAGACGCGCGCCGCCCGCGTGGTCGGCCGCGGTGTCCCCGTGCACCGCGCCGCTCGCCGAGGTGACACCGGTCAGGGGTGTCTGCCAGCGGCTCTCCTCCACCTCCAGTTCCAGACGGCCCCCGCTGCCGTTGAACATGACCCGGTAGCCCTCCCACGGGGAGTAGGCGGTGAGGTGGTACGTCATCGTCGCGCCCCGGGTGTGGCGGACGAGGAGCGCCATGTCGTCCTCGATGGTGACGGGCCCGTCGAAGACGTTGCGGTCGCGGACGTATCCGTCGTCCCGCTCGGCGTCCAGGTACAGGGCCCGCAGGGTGTCGTCGGCGGCGAGGTCGAGGGCGAAGGGGTCGTCGGCGGCCGGATCCGCCCCGTGGGCCCGGGTGTAGTCGCGGCGCAGACCGTGGCGTTCGCCCGCCGCACGGCCGTAGAAGCCGAGCCGCCCGAAGCCGAAGACGTCCTGCGGCTCGTCGGCGAGCCACCAGTTGACCAGGTCGAAGTGATGGCTCGCCTTGTGGACCATGAGGCCGCCGCTCAGGTGCTTCTCGCGGTGCCAGCGGCGGAAGTAGTCCGCGCCGTGCCGGGTGTCGAGGAGCCATTCGAAGTGGACGGAGAGGATCTCGCCGATCGCCCCGTCGGCGATCAGGGCGCGGACCTTCTCGTGCACGGGGTTGAAGCGGTAGTTGAAGGCGACGGTGAGGGAGTTGCCGGTGGACCTGACCGTGTCCAGGATGCGGGCGCAGCGGTCCGCGTCGACGGTCATCGGCTTCTCGGTGACCACCCGGCAGCCCGCTTCCAGGGCCGGGACGATGTAGCGGTCGTGCTCGGCGTCGACGGTGGTGACGACGACCTCGTCGATGCCCTCCTTGGTGAGGAGCTCGGTGAAGTGTTCGGGCTGCCACTGGGCGGCGGCGGGTTCGCCGGCCTCGGCGAGCAGCCGGTTGTGGAAGGCCATACGGGTCGGGCTGGGATCGCACAGGGCGGCGACTTGGTGGCCGGGGCGGGCGGCGAGGGCCCGGGTGAACAGCTGTGCGCGGTGGCCGGTGCCGACGACGGCCGCGCGGAGGTGAGGAGTTCGGCTCATGGAAAGCGCTTCCCCCGTCGTGTGATCCGCTAGTCCCCACGACTGCGCTGGCTTGATCGCGTCGCTCGCCCGCGATCGGTGTCTGCGCACAGACAACCCACAGACGCCCCTCCCCCGTCCTAGGTGACGCGAGAGGCGCCCGGGACCGACGGGACGTCTGCGCACGGGGATTTGAGGAGAGAACCATTGATCCGTGCCCGGCGAATATGTGTGACCGCCGTGGCGGTGCTGGCGGCCCTGGCGGGCTCGCCAGTGCTGGCCCAGGCCGAACAGCCGCACAAATCGGGGACGTTGAGCGCGACGGACGACAACCCGCTTCCGCCCGGGTGGCGGATCGACGGGGAGAGCGGGGCGCGTGAGCTGGTCTGGCGGGCGCCGAAGACGGTGCCCATGGGGGATGCGCGGGTCGAGTTCCGCACGGGGGACCGGCTGCTCGGGGTGCCGAAGCCGGCAAGGGACGGGCGGACCTTCCGTCTGGCCCTCGACGAGGCGCGGCCCGCGCAGCTGTCGGATCTTCAAGTGACGGCCGCGGGGCGCCGGTTGGACGCGGCGGACGATGACACGCACAAGTCCGGCCCGCGCGGGGCACGGGTGCCCGCGCAGGCGCCGGCGAACGGCGTTGATCCGGGCAGACCCGGCTCGTACCGCACCGTCACCGGTGAGTACGACCTCGACCCCGTGCGCCTGCCGGGGTTCGCCACTCCGGTCGAGATGCGTGCCCAGGTGGTGGCACCGAAGGGTGCCACCGGCAGCCGGCCGCTCGCGCTGTTCCTGCACGGCCGCCACAGCACCTGCTACAAGCCGGGCACCGAGGACGACATCACCGGCGACTGGCCCTGCGCGGACGGCTACAAGCCGATCCCCAGCGACAAGGGCTACCTGGCCGACCAGCAACTGCTGGCCTCCCAGGGCTATGTGACGGTGTCGATCTCGGCGAACGGCATCAACGCCCAGGACTGGCAGGCCGAGGACGCCGGCGCGCAGGCGCGTTCCTCGCTGGTACGCCAGCACCTCGCCCGCTGGGCCGACTGGTCCGCCCACCGCTCCACCGCCCCGGCCGTGGTGCGCGAGGCCGCGAAGGCCGACCTCTCCCGGGTCCTGCTCGTGGGCCACTCGCGCGGCGGCGAGGGCGTCAACCGGGCCGCCATGGACAGCCTCTACCCGCCGCCCGCCGCCGAGGACGGCTACAAGGGCCCGGTGCGCTGGAAGGTGCGCGGGACGGTGCTCGTCGGACCGACGATCTTCGGCCAGAATCCGGTCGCCGACGTGCCGAACGTGACGCTCCTGCCCGGCTGCGACGGCGATGTGTCGGACCTCCAGGGCGAGGACTTCGTCGACGGGACCCGTGGCGTCAGCCGGGGCACCGCGTTGCACAGCGCGGTCTACATCGTCGGCGCCAACCACAACTACTTCAACAGCGAGTGGACCCCCGGCGTGGCCGAGGCGCCGGCCTCGGACGACTTCTGGACCGACCCCGAGCAGTCGGACCCGGTGTGCTCGCCGGGCGCCGCGACCCGGCTCACCGCCGCCCAGCAGCACAAGGCGGGCTCCACGTACATCGCCGCCGCGGCCCGGCTCTTCCTCGCCGGGGACGACCGGGTACGTCCGCTGCTCGACGGTTCCGGCAAGCGGGCCCCGTCCGCGGACCCGGCCCGGGTGCTGACCCACGCGGTCGGCGGCCGCCGCAGCGGTGGCTTCCTGCCGGACGGCGGGGCGAAGGTGACCGGCGCCCGGCTGTGTTCGGCGATCGATCCCGACCCGGCCGTGGCCTGCCTGGACCCGGAGACCCCCGGATCGTCACCGCACTTCGCGTTTTGGGAGACGGAACAGGAGACCGGCCGCAGCGCGGTGGACCTGAAGTGGTCCGCGCCGGGCACGGCCGCGCGTATCACCCCGGCCAAGCCGCTCTCCCTGCGCGACTCCCAGAAGCTCGCGCTCCGGGTCTTCGTACCGCCGAACACCACCGGCACCAAGTTCGACGTGTCCGTCACCGACGCCTCCGACCGCCGGGTGACGCTGGGTTCGGTCCAGGTGGACGGACTCCCCGGCACCGAGAGCACCGCCTCCTACTGGGCGCAGGAGCTGCGCGTCCCGCTGACGGCGGCGACCCGGGCCGGACTCGATCTCCGGCACGTCAAGTCCCTTGAGCTGACGCCCCGTTCGCCGTCCGGGCGGGCCTGGCTGATGGACGCCTGGGGCTGGGCGCCCGGCACTGCGGCGGTGAAGGCGGCCGCACTGCCGCGCGTCGACGTGGGCCGCACGATCGTCAAGGAGGGCGACTCGGGCACCCGCACCTACCGGATCCCGGTCAAGATCTCCGGGCACGGCAGCGGACAGGTCCGCGTGTACCTCCTCGACCCGGACAGCGGCCGGGCCGAGAACCGCCTCGTGACCGTACGGCCCGGCAGCGACGCGATCGACGTGCCGGTCCAGGTGAAGGGCGACACGGTCTACGGCGACGACGTGGAGCACGACATCGCCGTCAAGGCCGTCCACAACGCCGTCGTCGGCAAGCACCGGGGCGGGCTCACCGTCGAGAACGACGACCCCGAGCCGGTGATCACCCTGTCGCCGGTCGCGGACCGGGTGACCGAGGGAGAGACGCTGACCTGGCGGCTGTCCGTGGACGCGCCCACGGCGGCGGACATCTGGACGCCGGTGCGGGTGCTTCCCGTCACCGAGGGCGCCGAGCTGTCCACCAAGGACGTGGACCCGCAGTGGCTCCAGGACTGGTCGGGTGACGTGCCCGACCCCGAGCGGCCGCTGTCCGACGCGAACCTGTGGGTCTGGCTGAACATCCCGCCCGGGAGCACCAGCGTGGATTTCGTCGTGCCGACCGTGCGGGACCAGGTGGCCGAGCCGACGGAGTCGATGCGCCTCGCGCAGACCGACAGAAACGCCGAGCCGCTGCCCGACAAGCCGGTGCTGACGGGGACGGTGCTCGACACGCCGTAAGCACGATGTACGAGGGTTCGTGAGCACCCTCTTGTGCGGGGTCCGGTGCGACCGGGCCCCGCACTTCACAAGGTCACGCGGATCCCGACCGTCCCGTCCGCTCCGCGACGCAGCCTGCTGCCGAGGAGCGAGAGCCGCCCGACGATGCCGTACTTCCGGGCCAGGAGCTGCCGGAAGCGGGCGGTGGTCGCCGCGTCGCAGATCTCCGCCATGGCCGGGATCTGGTCGCCGGTCGGGTTGCCGCGCAGGTCGCAGGGACCGACGAGAACGTCCGCGCGGGCCCGGATCCGCTTCACCTTCCAGGCGTCGGCGGCCGACCAGACGCCGAGCGTGTCCCCGTCGCGGACCACCCACACCGGGGTGGCGACCGGGGTGCCGTTCTTGCGAAAGCTGGTGAGCAACAGGTACTTGCCCGAGCCGAGCCGCTCCAGCGGCGTGTCGTCCATGACGGAAGTCTAGGCAAACACGTTCGACCCGCACAGACGCGGTACGCGATGGTGGTCGTGGAGCAGGAGATGGGGAGCATGGTCGTGACCTGTAGCCGTGGCGACGAAGAGATCGTGTGCGACGAGTCCGGCTCGGACGGCGAGAACCTCCTGACCGGGAACACGACATGTTCGCGCACGGGAGCGTACGGCTGCCGACGGACGTCGCCGCGGAATGCTTCCGTGAGCTGCGGCATCGGATCCGCTCCCCCGCCGAGGAGTACAAGGCGAACCATCTGGTGCGGGAGAAGCACCGGGCGGTACTGGAGTGGCTGCCGGCGCCCGGCGGGCCGGTCCACGGGCATGCCCACGTCCATCTCATCGACAAGGCGTTCTTCGTCGTGGACCGTGCCGTCGGCCTGCTGCTCGACGGCGACGACGGTGACCGCGGGCTCGACGCCGTCACCCTGTACCGCGCGGGGCCGCACACCCTCGGCGACGCAGGGTGGCAGGACTTCCTCACGGCGGCCCACCGGTTGCTGCGCGTCAGGACCGACCAGGGCCCTTCGGTCCCCGTGGACGCGTTCTTCCGTGTGGTGGACGAGCTACGGCGCGCGGTCGGCCGTACGACCGTGTCGGCGGTCCTCGACCGGCTCGCGGCGGCCCGACCCGCGGCGGAGGACTACCGGGCGCGGATCGCGGCCGCGGGCCCGCCGCTGATTCCGCTGCTCGATCCGCTGCTGCCCGCGGTGGTCGCCACGGTCCGGCACTGGAGTGCGGGCGGTCCGGGCCCGGTGCGGCTGGTGCATGACCGGCAGAACATGCTGACGCCAGAGCGCATGGCCTGGGTCGCGGAGTCGGTGGGGCCGACCGGGGCGGGCCGTGTCGAGTTGCGGCTGGTGGAGGCCAGGCTGGACGTGCGGGCGCAGTCGGCGGACGTCCTCGCCGGAATCGCCCGCAAGGTCGCCTCCGACGAGCTGGGCGGCCGCGGCGACGCACGGCTCACCGCGCTGTTGCGCCCGTACATCGATCCGCGATCCGTGTGGGGCGACGCGCCCAGCTGGGCCCGGATGCGTGGGAATGCGGCCAACACGGGCCTGTGCGTGGCTGGTTGAGACGCCTCAGGAGGATCCGGCGGCACCGGATCACCGGCTGTCGTGAACGCGCCCGGCCCCGGCCACGTATGCAAGGAGGGCACTCAACGACCGGAGGGCCCTGCGGTGCAGACACCGCATTTTCGGGTTCGGGAGCCATGCATGAGGCACGCACGACGACGGGTCGTCCGGCGAGTGACACGGCTGGCGGCAGTCGGCGGACTCCTCCTGGGAGGGGTGATGGTCACGCGCGCCGTCGCGAGCGAGACTCCCCCCAACACCGCCGTGCCGCACACCTACGCCATGGAGGCCGGGCAGACGGGGGCGGATCTGGTGTCGCGGCTCGGCTCCTCCCGTACGGCCGGCACCTGGATCGGCACCGACGGCAAGCCGGTCGTCGCGGTCACCGACGAGCAGGCGGCCGCCGAGGTGCGCGAGGCGGGTGCCAGGGCGAAGGTCGTCGGGCACAGCATGGACGAGCTCAAGTCGGCGGCGAAGACGCTGCGTTCCGCGCCCCGGGTCGCCGGAACCGCCTGGTCCATGGATTACCGGACCAACGAGGTGGTGGTGCAGGGGGACAGCACGGTCTCGGCGTCCGACTGGTCCGCCATGACCAGGGTCGCGGACGGTATCGGCGGCTTCGTCCGCATGGAGCGCACCGAGGGCACCTTCACTCCCCGCCTGAACGGGGCGCAGCCGATCCTGTCGACCGGCGGACGCTGTTCGGCGGGCTTCAACGTGACCAACGGCCAGAGCGACTTCATCCTCACGGCCGGGCACTGCGGTCCCGCCGGTTCGATCTGGTTCGCGGACACCGGGGGCAACAACCAGCTCGGCAAGACGGTCACCCAGAGCTTCCCGGGCAACGACTTCTCGCTGGTGCAGTACGCCAATGGGAAGGCGGGGGAAGGAGCCGGTGTCGTGTTCATCGGCAACGGCAAGGGCGTGCAGATCACCGGCTCGGGCGATCCGTCCATCGGGCAGCGGGTGTTCCGCAGCGGCAGCACCAGCGGGCTGCGCGACGGTCAGGTGACGGGGGTCAACTCGACGGTGAACTACCCGGAGGGCACGGTCACCGGGCTGATCGAGACGAACGTGTGCGCCGAGCCCGGGGACAGCGGCGGTCCGATGTTCTCCGAGGGGATCGCGCTCGGCATCACCTCGGGCGGCAGCGGTGACTGCACCCAGGGCGGTACGACGTTCTTCCAGCCGGTGACGAAGGCGCTGACGGCGCTCGGCATGCAGTTGATCGTGTCGAACCCGGCCGCCGGCGGGGCGTCTCCCGCTCCGTCGGCCACCTCGGCGCAGGCGCAGGGCTCGATCGCTCCCGGTGCGGCCTCTCCCGGCTCCTCGGCGGCGGTGGAGGGTGCACAGGGCACGCCCCTGCTGAGCCGGCTCACGGACACCCGGAATGTCGGGCCCGGTCTGCTGGTCGTCGGGGGAAGTCTGATCGCGCTGGTGGCGACGCGGTACATCCGCTCGGAACAGGATCGCAAAGCGTATCAGCGGTACTACTCGGCGACTTGGGGCTGAGCCGCCGGGTGCTTCATCCCAGACTCAGTAAGACCGTGGCAACCCCCGCCCCCGCGAGGCCCACCACCTGCTTCCTGTTCAGCCGCTCATGCAGCAGGGCGAGTCCGAGGATCACGGGGAGGGCCGGGTAGAGGGAGGCCAGGACGACGGCGACGGCCAGCAGCTGCCGCTGGGCGGCGAACAGGAAGAGCAGGAGTCCGAGGGCCGCGCCCGCTCCGACCAGTACCGCTTGCACGGCTCGTACGGGTGGCAGGCGCAGGCGCCCAGGATTTCGGGCCGCCACGGGCAGCAGGACGAGTACGGCGGCCACCCGTCCCGCGGCCACCGGCCACAGTCCGCCGGCGGCACCGGCCTGCGCGAGGGCGATGTACTGGAGCGCGACGCCGACACTGGCGAGCAGCCCGTCGGGGACTCCTCCGCCGCCGTCCGTACCACCGCCGCAGACCATCCACAGGGCGGGCACCGACAGGACGATTCCCAGCCAGGCCACGGTGGTCGGCCGGTCACCGAGCAGCACTCCGCACACGACGGAGAGGGCGACCCCGGTGACGGCGCTGACGGGCACGACCACGCTCATCGCACCGTGGCTGAGGCCGCGGTTGAGGAAGTGCATGGCGGCGCCGCTTCCGACACCGGAGAGCGCGCCCCAAAGGAGGTCGACGGGGCGTACGGCGTCGGCCGGGAGGAAGAGCGCGGCAGAGGTGGCCAGGAGCAGGCCGCCGATCTGCCCGAGGAAGGTGACGGTGGCGAAGTGGGCGCGGCGGGACAGCAGACCGCCGGTGAAGTCGACGATGCCGTATAAGACCGCTGAGGCCAGTGCGAGGAGAGGGCCCATCCCGTCAGGGGTGCCCAGGGACGGGGCGGTGATGCCCCGCGTCGATCGTCGGGGTCAGGCCGCCCGGACCGGCTGCGGAGCGGCGGCGGCCCACTCCAGGACGAGGCGCTGGTACTCCTCACGCTGCTCGCCGCTCAGTGTCCCGCCCGCCCGGAGCCACAGGGCCCGGATCTCCTCGTTGACCTCGTCGGCCGATCGATCGGTCACGGGTTCAACAGTGGTGGACATGGTGTGAAGCATACGGCTACGGAAGTGAAGGCGCCGTGAGTAATCACACCAGAAAAGGACATAGCGGACCGTGTTGCTGATCACGTCCATCTGTGAAGGCGCGTGTCAAGGGGCGTGACCCGGTTCACACTTCGGCCACACCCAGGACCAGTACCTGGATCGCCAGCACGGCGGCTCCGCGGGCCCAGTCGTGGAAGTCGGACACCCTGGTCTCCAGGTCGACCGGACCGGCCAGGGGGTGGCGGTGGGCGCGGATCGTGTCCTCCACGGTCTTGCCCGCCACGTCCATCAGACCGACACCCTCTCCGGCGAGCATGATCTTCTGCGGCATGGCGAAGTTGGCGATCTGGGCGACCAGGACGCCGAGGGCACGCCCGGCCTCGTCGATGACGCGGGCGGGCATGGGGTCGCCGGCCGCGGCGAGGGCGAGGATCTCCTCGTAGGTGTGGTCGCGGCCGGTGGCGGCATGCACCTGGTAGCGGATGTTGGGAATGGTGAGCAGGGAGACGGCACTGCCGCGGTTGCCGTCGGGCGTGAGGGGCCCGTTGGGGTCGATGATCCAGTGCCGTCCGAAGCCCCGGTCCTCCTCGGCGTAGGGGACGCGCCGGCCGCCCAGGACCAGGCCGTAGCCGATGCCGGCGCCGATGGTGAGGACGACGAAGCGGTCGAGGCCGCGGCCGGCGCCGAACCAGGTCTCGGACTCGACGAGGGCGGCGACGTCGTTCTCGACCACCACCGGCAACCCCGTGCGCTCCTCGACGAGTTCGCCGAGGGGGACGTCCCGCCAGTGCAGGAACGGGGACTCGCCGACCACGGCACGCTCCTGGACGAAGCCGCCGACCCCGATGCCGACGCCGGCGAGCCGCGGGTACGCGCGGGCCAGTTCGCGCGTCATCTCCGCGAGCAGGTCGGCGACTTCGGCTGGGTCATGGCTGACGAGGGGCCGGTCGTGGCGAGCGACGATCTCGCTCCGGAGGGTGGTGACGACGCCGTAGACCATGTCCTCGGTGATCTTGAAGCCGATGAAGGACCGGGACTCGGTGACCACGTCGAGGGGCTGCGACGGGCGCCCCTGGCGCACCTCGGCCGGGGTGCCCGCCTCGGGGACCTCGATCAGCAGACCCGACTCGATGAGCGGCTTGGTCAGCCGGGTGAGGCTGCCCGCGGAGAGGTCGAGGCGGCGGGCGAGTTCGGTGCGTGACAGCGGGCCGTGGACGAGCACCTCGATCGCCACCGAGCGCTCGCCGGTGCTCAGGGGTAGCCAGCTGGCGGCAACTGTGGTCATGAAGGTCAGACTCCCACATGATTTCTTTCGCCATAAAAGCAATGTGACCATGCTACGAGGTCCACGGCGGCCCTGAAAAGATGTTCGCAGGCCCCTTGACGCCTGGATTCTTCCGCGACAAAAGTAAGTGGCCGAGGACGAGCCACCGAAGACGAGGGAGTCTCCCGATGACCATCGCCTCCAGCAGCCCTCCGTCGCGTCTGCCGCTCAGCGGCGCCGAGGGGGCACGGACCGAACCGAGCACGAAACGGGGCTCAGGCGGGTCGAGCGGGGGCGACGGTCGCCTGGCCGCGGTGTTCATCGCCCCGGCCCTGGTGGGCTTCGTGGTCTTCCTGCTCTGGCCGACGCTGCGGGGCATCTATCTGAGCTTCACCCGCTTCAACCTTCTGACCCCGGCGGAGTGGGTGGGCCTCGCCAACTACGACCGGATGATCCACGACCCCATCTTCTGGGAGTCGCTGAAGGTCACCGTCGAGTACGTGGTCATCAACATCGGGGTGCAGACGGTGTCGGCCCTCGCCATCGCCGTCCTGTTGCAGCGCCTGACCCAGTCGGCGGTGCTGCGCGGCATCGTGCTCACGCCGTATCTGATGTCGAACGTGGTCGCGGGCCTGGTCTGGCTGTGGATCCTCGACAACCAGCTCGGCATCGGCAACGAGATCATCTCCGGGCTCGGCTTCGACCGCATCCCCTTCCTCGCGGACGAGACCTGGGCGATCCCGACGATCGCCCTGATCAACGTGTGGCGGCACGTCGGCTACACCGCGCTGCTGCTGTTCGCGGGGCTCATGGCCATCCCGAACGACATGTACGAGGCGGCGAAGGTGGACGGCGCGAGCGAGTGGCGGATGTTCTGGCGGATCACGATGCCGCTGCTGCGGCCGGTCCTGGCGGTCGTCCTGATCATGACGGTGATCGGTTCGTTCCAGGTGTTCGACACGGTCGCCGTGACGACCGCGGGCGGCCCGGCGAACGCCACCAACGTCCTCCAGTTCTACATCTACCAATCGGCCTTCGGCCGCTTCCAGTTCGGCTACGCCTCCGCGATGTCCGTCGCCCTCCTGGTGGTGCTGAGCGCGATCACCGTCCTGCAGTACCGGCTCACCCGGGCCGGCCAGACCGATCTCGGCTGACCCGGAAGGAGTCGACATGGCTGCCGTGACCACCACCACGACCACGACGACACGTGTACGGCCCACCGGGCGCCGCCCCCTCACCCCCGGCCGGGTCCTGGCCTGGACGGCGATGGGTGCGATCGTGCTCGTGACCCTGCTGCCGTTCTACTGGATCCTGCGCACCGCGCTGTCCACCAACTCCGGGCTCGCCGCCCACGCGTCCGACCCCCTGCCGGTGAACCCGACCGGCACCGGGTTCGCCCGCGCCCTGGGCCTGGAGTCCACCAAGGAGGCGATCGCGCAGGGCGGCGCGGGCGGCGGACTGAAGTTCTGGCGCTATCTGCTCAACTCGGTGATCGTCTCCACCCTGGTGACCGTCTGCCAGATCTTCTTCTCCGCGATGGCCGCGTACGCCTTCGCCCGGCTGCGCTGGCGGGGCCGCGACAAGGTGTTCGCGCTCTTCCTGGCCGGGCTGATGGTGCCGACCATCTTCACGCTGCTGCCGAACTTCGTGCTCATCAAGGAACTCGGCCTGATCGACAACCTGTTGGGCATCGCGCTGCCGACGATGTTCATGACGCCGTTCGCGGTGTTCTTCCTCCGGCAGTTCTTCATGAATGTCCCCCGCGAGGTCGAGGAGGCCGCCCTGCTGGACGGCGCCGGGAAGGTGCGGATCTTCTTCCGGGTCCTGCTGCCGATGGCCTCCACACCGGTCCTCACCCTGGCCGTGCTGACGTACATCACGTCCTGGAACGACTACTTCTGGCCGCTGATGGTGTCCTACAGCGACAACTCACGGGTGCTGACCGTCGCACTGGCCATCTTCCGCGCGCAGACCCCGCAGTCCGGCGTCGACTGGTCGGGCCTCATGGCGGCGACGCTCATCGCCGCGCTGCCGATGCTGGTGCTGTTCGGCTTCTTCGCCCGCCGCATCGTGTCCACCATCAGCTTCACCGGGATCAAGTGAGGGACTTGTGATGCGACTTCGTACGCTGACCGCGCTGGCCGGCGCACTGGCCCTCTGTCTGACGGGGTGCGCGGAGGGCGGCTCCGCCGGGTCCTCCTCGAAAACGGTGACGTACTGGCTGTGGGACTCCAACCAGCAGCCCGCCTACCAGGCCTGCGCCAAGGACTTCGAGCAGCAGAACCCCGGACTGCACGTGAAGATCACCCAGTTGGGCTGGGACGACTACTGGACCAAGCTCACCGCGAGCTTCATCGCGGGCACCGAGCCGGACGTGTTCACCGACCACATCCAGAAGTTCGGCCAGTTCGCCGACCTGAAGGTCCTCGAGCCGCTCGACGACGTGGGCATCGACGATTCCGCCTACCAGCCCGGCCTTGCGGCCAACTGGATGGGCCAGGACGGCCACCGCTACGGCGCCCCCAAGGACTGGGACACCGTCGCCCTTTTCTACAACAAGAAGATGACCGACGCGGCCGGGCTCACGCCGGCCCAGCTGAACGATCTGGCCTGGAACCCCCAGGACGGCGGCACCTTCGAGAAGACCGTCGCCCACCTCACCGTCGACAAGAACGGCAAGCGGGGCGACGAGCCGGGCTTCGACAAGAACAACGTCAAGGTGTACGGCCTCGCCACCAACGGCGGCGGGGACGGCGACGGCCAGACCCAGTGGAGCACCTTCACCGCCTCCGCCGGCTGGAGCTACACCGACAAGAAGCGGTGGGGCACGAAGTACCAGTACGACAGCCCCGCCTACCAGTCCGCCGTCAAGTGGTACTTCGGACTGGCGAAGAAGGGCTACATGGCGCCCTTCACCGACTACAACTCCCAGTCCAACCAGGCCAACACCCAGGTCGCGGCAGGAAAGGCGGCCACAGCCTTCGACGGCGCCTGGATGATCTCGACGTACGCGGGGTTCAAGGGCCTCGACATGCGCACCGCCGTCACCCCCGAAGGCCCCACCGGCAAGCGCGCCACCATGATGAACGGCCTCGCCGACTCCATCACCAAGAACGCCCGCAACAAGGACGGCGCCCGCAAGTGGGTGAAGTACCTGTCCTCGGACGAGTGCCAGAAGACGGTGGGCAGTTACGGCATCGTGTTCCCCGCCACCCCTGACGGCACCGCGGCCGCCGTGGCCGCCTACAAGAAGAAGGGGCTCGACGTCACGGCCTTCACCGAGCCGGTCGCCGACAAGAAGGACTTCACGACCTTCTCCTACCCCATCACCAACTACGCCGCCGACGTGTACGCGTTGATGCATCCCGCCATGCAGGACATCTTCGGCAACGGCAGGTCCGTGACCAGCCTCGACCAGACCAACGACCAGATCAACCTGATCCTCTCGCAGTGATTTCGCGACCAGTGAAGGGCACGCACGTCATGACGTTCTCCCTCGGCATCGTCGGCGCCGGCCAGTTCTCCGGCCAGTTCGCCACGCTGTTCCAGGCCCACCCCGGTGTCGGCGACGTCTACGTCACCGATCTGCTGCCCGAGCGGGCCGAGCAGCTCGCCACGGCGCAGGGACTGGCCGGCACCTTCCCCACGTACGAGGCCATGCTGGAGTCGAAGGAGGTCGACGCGGTCGCGATCTTCACCCAGCGCTGGACGCACGGCCCCCTGGTGCTCCAGGGCCTGGACGCCGGCAAGCACGTGTACTCCGCGGTGCCCATGGCCATCACCACCGAGGAGATCTCGGCGATCATCGACGCGGTCCGGGCGACCGGGCTGACGTACATGATGGGCGAGACCAGCCAGTACAACCCGGCGACCGTGCACGCCCGCAACCAGATCGCCGAGGGCGCCTTCGGGCGGCTCTTCTACGCCGAGGGCGACTACGTCCACGACATGGACCTCGGGTTCTACGAGGCGTACCAGTACAGCGGCGGCGAGAAGTGGAAGGAGACCGCCAGCTATCCCCCGCTGCTCTACCCCACGCACGCGGTCGGCGGGGTGCTGGGTGCCTGGCAGACGCACGCGGTGAGCGTGTCGGCGATCGGTGTGGTCGACGACCGCGGGGACGGCGTGTTCGACAAGGAGGTCAGCCAGTTCGGCAACGACTTCTCCAACGCGACCGCGCTGTTCGAGGTGGCGGGCGGCGGGTCGTTCCGTACGAACGAGTTCCGGCGGGTGGGCTATCCCTCCCACATCCGGGAGTCGCGTTTCCGGTTCTTCGGGACCGAGGCGAGCATGGAGCAGCTCGCCACGGTCGCCCTCTGGCAGGACAAGAAGGGTGTGAAGGACATCAGTGAGCTCCTGGAGCCCAAGCCGACCATGGCTCCTGACGATCCGTCACTCCAGCACATCGCGCCGGACCTGCGGGCGGCGTTCACGTCCGGGTCGGCTCCGGTGCACGACCGGGCGCGGCTACCGCGGGAGTTCGACCACCTGCACAACGGCCACGAAGGCAGCCACCACTTCCTGGTGGACGACTTCGTGACCGCGGTGAACACCCGCACCCTGCCGTCGGTGAACGCCTGGGTGGCGGCCCGCTACACCTTGCCGGGCATCATCGCGCACGACTCGGCGCGGCAGGGTGGAGCCAGGCTGGAGATCCCGGACTTCGGGGACGCGCCCGAGGCGTGACCATGGCCTCGTGCCGGGCGCCTGGTGTCTCAGGTGCCCGGCTTGCGGCCGTACACGAAGACGTCGTCGCCGGTCTTGAGCAAGGACCAGTACTTCTTGGCGTCCTTGGGCGTCATGTTGGTGCAGCCGTGCGAGCCCGGCGGGTTCCACATGCTGAGGTTCACCGAGTGGAAGGCCTGGCCGCCGTCGAAGAACTGGCTGTAGGGCATCGGCACGTTGTAGATGTTCGACACATGGTCGATGTCACGCCAGTAGATCTTCTTGAGACCGGTGCGGGTCTCGTAGCCGTTGCGGCCCGTGCGGACCGGGACGGGGCCGTAGACGAGCCGGTCGCCGTCCTGGATCCAGCTCAGCTGGAGGGTGAGGTTGACGCAGGCGATGCGGCCCTTGTTCGTCGGGCACTTGCCGTCCCTGTTGGGGTTGGTGCCGACGGCCTTCTGCTTGTTCATGAGGTCCATCACGCCCCAGGTGACGGATCCGGCGTAGCCGATGTTCGGTGTGATGCCGTGCTTGGTCTGGAAGGCCTTGATCGCCTTGCAGTCGGCGGTGGACTGCCTGCCGTCGACCGGGCGGCCGAGGAACTTCTCGACCTTCTTCTGGTACGGCCCCGCCTGCGTGGTGCAGCTCGCCGCCTGCGCGGGCGCGGCGCCCAGCGCGATGGTCAGCGGTGCGACGAGTCCGGTGATCCCGAGTGCGACGGCACCCCGTCTGCGTATGTCCCCCATGGCCCTGTCCCCTTCGTAAGGTCCTGCGATCTCTACCAGCTAGACGGGTGTGCCTGCCCGTTCGTTGTACCGCTAGGCACGCTGGGACGGAACGGTGACAATGCTCACGACGGAGCGCCCCTGTCCGGATGGACCGCCGCGTGGAATCCGGTGTTGACCGCGGTGAGGCCGCCGTCGACGACCAGCGTGGTGCCGGTGATCCACGCCGCGTCGCGGGAGGCGAGGAAGGCGACGGCTGCCGCGATGTCCTCGGGGTCACCGACCCGGCCGAGAGGATACAGCCGTCGCATCTCGGTGAGCTCGGCCTCGCGCCCTTCCCAGGCGGAGGTGCGGACCGTGCCCGGGACGACCATGTTGACGCGCACCCCGCGGCCGGCCGCGTGCCCGGCGAGGGTGCGGGTCAGGGAGCCGAGACCCGCCTTGGCGGCGCTGTAGGCGTGGTTGCCGAAGTCCTGGAGGCCGTTGACGGAGCCGATGTTGACGATCGCACCGCGACCGGAGGCGACCAGGTGCGGCAGCGCGGCGCGCGAGCAGCGGTAGGGACCACTGAGGGTGATGTCCAGGTCACGCGCCCACTCCTCGTCGGAGTCGTCCTCGAAGAGCGGGGTCTCCGGGGTGCACCGGGCGGCGCTGTTGACCAGGACGTCGAGCGAGCCGAACGCGTCGGCGGCGTGGGCGACGGCCGCCTCGACGGCCGGGCGATCCGCCACGTCGCACTCCAGGGCCTGTGCGGGAAGACCCTCTTCCCGCAGGCGCGCGGCCGTCCTCTCCACGGCCGCCCCGTCCCGGTCGGTCAACAGGACCGCGGCTCCCTCCTCGGCGAGGCGGCGGGCCGTCGCCGCACCGATGCCGCGGGCGGCGCCCGTGACGAGAACTCCGTGTCCCTCAAAGCGCTTGGTGTGCGTCATGAGGCCGAAGGTAGTCCCTCCCCCCGCACGCACCGGCGTCGCAGGGCCCGCCGGATCAGCGGTAGCCGGTCACGTCCGCCGGCTTTCCCGCGTCCTGGACCTCGACCATGTAGCGCCAGGCGTCGGGACGGCTGCCGTCGAGGTCCGTGAAGCCGTACGTCCGGGCGAGCGAGCCGCTGTCGAGGGACTCGCCGTTCCAGCGGGCGACGTCGGGGTCGGCGGCCAGCGCGGCGACCGCGCGGCCCACGTAGTGCGGGGTCTCCGAGATGGCGAAGTGGGGGACACGGTCGAGGGCGTCGCGCCAGGTGTCCTCCCGCACCCCGAAGTTGTCGAGCATCATCTCCGAGCGCAGCCAGCCCGGAGTGAGCGCGACGGCGGTCGCGCCGCGCGGGCCGAGTTCGTGTCCCAGGGCGAAGGCCATGCGGATGACGGACGTCTTGGCGAGGTCGTAGAAGAAGGAGAGACGGTAGTTCTCTCGGTTGTAGGCGTCGGTCCCGTCGGTCATCTCGACGACCAGGCCACCGGGCCGACGCAGCAGCAGGGGCAGGGCGAGGTGGTTGGTGATCGCGTGGGTCTCGATCGCGAGCCTGAGCAGGCGCAGGCCGTTGTCGAGGTCGTGCTCCCACACCGGGCTGTCCCACTCGAAGAGGTGTTCACCGCCCCAGATGTCGTTGACGAGGATGTCGAGACGGTCCTGCTCGTCGGCGATCCGGTCGACGAGCGTGCGGACCTGCGCCGGGTCCAGGTGGTCGGTGGGTACGGCGATGCCCTGGCCGCCGGCCGCGGTGACGAGGTCGGCGGTGTCCTCGATGGTCTCGGGGCGGTCGTACTCGGAGCGGCGGGCGCGGGTGCTGCGTCCGGTGACGTACACGGTGGCGCCCGCCACTCCGAGTTCCACGGCGATTCCGCGTCCCGCTCCCCGGGTCGCTCCCGCGACCAGCGCGACCTTGCCTTGCAACGGCTGTGACATGTCCGACCTCTCGTTGTGCCCGATGTCTCTTCGAGCATGACCGGGAAGCCGGACAACCTCTGTCGTGATTTACGGGCGGGTCACCCGCTCGGCGTCAGTGGCCGCGGTCGATCCATTCCTGGAGGTGCGGGGCCTCGGCGCCGATCGTCGTCGGGTCTCCGTGGCCGGTGAGGACCTTCGTCTCGGGTGGCAGGGCCAGCAGGCGGTCGCGGATCGAGTCGATGATCGTCGGGAAGTGGGAGTAGGAGCGGCCGGTGGCGCCGGGGCCGCCCTGGAAGAGGGTGTCGCCGGTGAAGACGGCGGCGAGGCCCGGGTCGTAGAGGCAGACCGCGCCCGGTGCGTGCCCGGGGGTGTGCAGCACCCGGAGGTCGGCGCCCGCGGCCTCGATGACCTGGCCGTCGCGCAGGTGGGCGTCGGGGTCGCGGTCGGGGTGGGTCTGCTTCCAGAGTGGCAGGTCGTCGGGGTGCAGCCAGATCGTCGCGCCGGTGCGGTCGGCGAGGGCGGGCGCGGCGTCGATGTGGTCGTTGTGGGCGTGGGTGCAGACGATCGCGGTCAGCCTGCGGTCGCCCACGGCTTCGACGATGGCGTCGGCGTCGTGGGCGGCGTCGATGACGATCGCCTCGTGGTCGTCGCCGACGATCCAGACGTTGTTGTCGACGTCCCAGGTGCCGCCGTCGAGGCTGAACTGCCCGGAGGTGACGAGGCGTTCGATGCGGACGGCCATCAGAGCACCACCACCGAGCGCAGGACGTCGCCGTGGTGCATGCGCTCGAACGCCTTCTCCACCTCGTCGAGCTGGATGGTCTCGGTCACGAACGCCTCCAGGTCCAGGCGGCCTTGCAGATGCAGATCGATCAGCATGGGGAAGTCGCGGGAGGGCAGGCAGTCGCCGTACCAGGACGACTTGAGCGAGCCACCGCGGCCGAAGACGTCGAGGAGCGGCAGCTCCAGCTTCATCTCGGGCGTGGGCACGCCGACGAGCACGACCGTGCCGGCGAGGTCGCGGGCGTAGAAGGCCTGCTTGTACGTCTCGGGGCGGCCGACCGCCTCGATGACGACGTCGGCGCCGAAGCCGCCGGTCAGGTCACGGATCGCCTCGACCGGATCCGCGTCCTTCGAGTTGACGGTGTGGGTCGCGCCCATCGTGCGGGCCTTCTCCAGCTTCCGGTCGTCGATGTCGACGGCGATGATCTTCGCCGCGCCCGCGAGGTGCGATCCGGCGATCGCCGCGTCGCCGACGCCACCGCAGCCGATGACGGCGACGGTGTCGCCCCGGCCGACGTTCCCCGTGTTGATCGCGGCGCCGATTCCGGCCATCACTCCGCAGCCCAGCAGCCCCGCGACCGCAGCCGAAACCGAGGCGTCGACCTTGGTGCACTGTCCCGCGGCGACCAGCGTCTTCTCCGCGAAGGCGCCGATGCCGAGGGCGGGCGAGAGCTCGGTGCCGTCGGTGAGGGTCATCCTCTGCTTCGCGTTGTGCGTGTTGAAGCAGTACCAGGGCCGCCCGCGCAGACAGGCGCGGCAGTTCCCGCACACGGCACGCCAGTTGAGGATCACGAAGTCGCCGGGCGCGACATCGGTCACCCCCTCGCCGACCGACTCCACCACGCCGGCGGCCTCATGGCCCAGCAGGAAGGGGAAGTCGTCGTTGATCCCGCCCTGCTTGTAGTGCAGGTCGGTGTGACAGACCCCGCAGGCCTGCACCTGGACGACGGCCTCACCCGGCCCCGGGTCCGGAACCACGATCGTCTCCACCCGCACCGGCTCGTCCTTGCCGGGTGCGATCACTCCGCGTACCTCCTGCGCCATGGCCCTGACCCCTTCTGTCGCCCGGTGTACGTCCCTGCGACCCTACGCGCGACTGATCAGTAACGGCACCGGTTCCAGGAGGCGAAAATACCCCCCGGGGTACCTCTGCTACGGTGGAACACATACCCCCGGGGGTAATTGACCCCGGGGTTGTCGCGAGGAGAGGAGCGCTGTCGTGTACTTCGTCGACACCATCGAGGTGCCCGGCCTGGGCAACCGCGGCTACCTGGCGGGCGGCGCCGGCAGCGCCGTGGTGGTGGATCCGCCGCGGGACGTGGACCGGGTGATCGGGGCAGCCGCCGGGCGCGGGGTCCGGATCACCCACGTCGTCGAGACGCACGTCCACAACGACTACGTGACCGGCGGCCTGGAGCTGGCCCGGATCACGGGGGCCGCCTATCTGGTGCCGGCCGGGGCGCGGGTCGCGTTCGATCGGACGCCGGTCGCCGACGGGGACGTGGCGGAGATCGAGGACGGGCTGGCGCTGCGGGCGCTGGCCACGCCCGGGCACACCCCGCACCACATGGCGTACGTCCTGGAGGCGGCCGGGCGGCCGGTGGCCGTCTTCAGCGGCGGCTCGCTGCTGATCGGCACGGTGGGGCGGCCCGACCTCGTGGAGCCGGCGCTGACCGGCCGGCTGGCCCGGGCCCAGTACGACTCGGCTCACCGGCTGGCCGCGGAGCTGCCGGACGAGACGGCGGTGCTGCCCACGCACGGGTTCGGCAGCTTCTGTTCCGCCACGCAGGCGGCCGGTGGCGCGGCCACGACCATCGGGCGGGAGCGCGGCTCCAACGAAGCTCTGGTCAAGGACGTCGACACGTTCGTCGCCGAGCTGCTCGCGGGGCTGGACGACGTGCCCGCGTACTACGCCCACATGGGGCCACTGAACACGCGGGGGCCCGCCCCCGTGGATCTGACCCCGCCCCGCCAGGCGGACGCCGAGGAGATCGCGGCGCGGCTGGCGGCCGGTGAGTGGGTGGTGGATCTGCGGAACCGGCGCGCGTTCGCCGAGGGGCATGTCGCCGGGGCGTTCAACTTCGAGGCGGAGGGACAGCTCGCCACGTATCTGGCCTGGCTGGTCCCGTGGGGCAGGCCGGTGACGCTCCTGGCTGCCTCGCCCGCTCAACTCGCCCACGCCCAGCGGGAACTGGTCCGCATCGGCATCGACCGGCCCGCCGCCGCGGCGACCGGTTCGCCGTCCGAGTGGGTACGGGAGGGGGAGTCGCCGCGCTCGTTCCCGCGTGGCTCGTTCGCCGAGCTGGCCGCCCGGGGTTCCAACGGAGTCGTGGTGCTGGACGTGCGGAGGGACTCGGAGCGGTCGGGCGGTCACATCCGGGGCTCGCTCCACATTCCGTTGCATCGGCTGCGGGAGAGGCAGTCGGAGATACCGGACGGCACGGTGTGGGTGCACTGCGCGGGCGGGATGCGGGCGGCCATAGGGGCCTCGATCCTCGACGCGGCAGGACGTGACGTGGTCGCCGTCGACGACGCGTTCGCCTCCGCGGCCGCGGCCGGGCTCCCGATGGCGAGGATCACGGCCGAGGAGGCTCACGAGCGGACCGGGGCGGAGGCGGAGGCCGTACTCCTCGACGTGCGTGAGCAGGCGGAGTGGGCGGCGGGGCACGCGCCCGGGGCTGTCCACGCTCCGCTGTCCGAGCTGGCGTCCGGTGGCCGACTGCCCGGGGCCGCGGAGGACCGCCCGGTGGTCACGATCTGCCGCTCGGGCAAGCGGTCCCGGGAGGCGGCCGGGCTGCTCGCGGCGCGGGGAGTGGACGTGGTGGACGTCCTGGGTGGGATGCGGGCCTGGATGGAGGCGGGGCTCGGCGTGGTGGGGGGTTCGTCGGGCGGCCGGTCCGCGCCGGGGAGTCCGCCCGGCGCGAACGGCGGCTCCGACACGGTTCCCGGGGCGGACGGTACGCCCGCCACTGACGGCGACCACGGCACACTTACGGTGACGGACGGTTCGCCCGCCGCCGACGGCGACTCCGACAGGCGTACCGGGGCGGACGGTACGCCGGGTACGTCTCGCGCACACTCCTCGGCGAACGGCTCCTCGGCACCCGGCGGCCCCTCCCCCGCGCCGAGCCCCGTGGCACACGGCACCCCGGCCGCCCGAGCCACGGCCGACGCCCGCCTCACGTGAGCATCCTCGTCCTCGCCCTGCTCGCCGGCGGCCTCACCGGTCTGGCGCTCGGCGCGCTCGGCGGTGGGGGCAGCATGCTCGCCGTGCCCGCGCTGATCTATCTGCTCGGCTTCAGCCCGGCCGCGGCCACCACCGCCGGACTCGTCGTCGTCACCCTCACCTCCGTGACCGCGCTGGTCACCCACGCCCGCGGGGGCGCGGTGCGCTGGCGCGAGGGCGCCCTGTTCGCGACGGCGGGACTCGTGCCCGCGGCGATCGGCGGGGCGGTGTCCGGGCGGCTGCCGGCAGGCGTGCTCACGGGCGCGTTCGCCGTGGTCGCCGCCCTCGCCGCCGTCCGTATGCTCAAGCCGTCGGCATCCGTACGGCCGGACGGTCTGCCGGTGCGCACGAGTCGCGTCGCCCGGGCGGGGGCGGGGCTCGGCGCGGTGACCGGTCTCCTGGGCGTGGGCGGCGGGTTTCTCGCGGTACCGGCCCTGGTGAATGTCGTCGGACTGCGCATGAGAGCGGCCGTCGGGACCAGCCTCCTGGTCATCACCGTCAACTCCCTGGCCGCGCTGGCGGCCCGCGGCGGCACGAGCGTGGACGTCGACTGGGGTGCGGTCGCCCCGTTCGCGGCGACCGCGGTGCTCGGCGCCTGGGACGGCAGGCGCTTGGCCGCCAAGGTGTCGGCAGGCGCACTGCAGCGGACGTTCGCCGTGGCACTGCTGGCCGTGGCCGCGTTCATGCTGGCGGACGCCGTCCGGTGAACGTCACGCCAGGGACAGGAACAGCTTCTCCAGCCGGGCCTTCATCTGCTCCGTCGTCTCCCCGTCGACGCGGTTCCCCTCGGGGTCGGTCAGGCACTGCTGCAACCCGGTCGCGATGATCGCGAAGCCGGCCCGGTCGAGGGCGCGGGAGGCCGCGGCGAGCTGGGTGACCACGTCCTCGCAGTCCCGGCCCTCCTCGATCATCTTGATCACTCCGGAGATCTGACCCTGCGCCCGGCGCAGTCGGTTCAGCACGGACTTGAGCTCATCGCCCTCGAACTGAAGCTCCACCATCACTCCTCTGCATACCCTTGGGGGTATTTTACCTCCTCGGGTCGCCCTCTCGTCCCATCAGCCTCTCAGGAAGGATCACGCACGACATGACCCCCACCGCTCTCGACGCCTCGCAGGCGGGCGCCCGGCTGGACGAACTGACCGTCCTCGACGTCCGCACCCCGGGCGAGTACGCCTCCGGACATCTGCCCGGCGCGCTCAACATCCCCCTGGACCAGATCAGGCGGGCCCTGCCCGCGCTCCGGGAGGTACCCGGCGAACTGCTCGTCGTCTGCGCCTCCGGCGCGCGTGCGCTGAGCGCGTGCGAGGTCCTCTCCGAGCACGGCATACGGGCCCTCTCCCTGACCGGCGGCACACAGGGCTGGGCCGCGGCCGGACAGCGGCTCGACCGGCCAGCCGCGGGCGCCCGTGCCGTCTGGGCCATGGAACGCCAGGTCCGCTTCACCGCGGGCACCGTCGTCCTGGCGGGGCTGGGACTCGGACTCCTGCACCCCGCCTGGCAGTTGCTCTGCGCGGGAATCGCGGGCGGCCTGGTCTTCTCGGCGCTCACCAACACCTGCGGCATGGCCACCCTGTTGGGGAAACTGCCGCACAACCGGACACGGCCCACCGACCTCGACGCGACCCTGGCCGCGCTCGCACACCGCTGACCCCGTCAGTGCGGGAAGTCCGGACGTAGCCTGAAGTCTCCGCACGCCGCCGGGCCCGAAGGAGCACCGTGAGCATCACCGAGACGGAGACCGGCCCGCCGACCTGGCGACTGCTCCTCGGATACGTACGGCCGCACCGGTGGACCCTGCTGGCGGGTGCCGTTCTCTCGCTGCTGACGGGCGCCACCGGTCTGCTGCTGCCGCTGGTGGCCCGGGAGTTGATCGACGACCTGTCCCACGACCGCACGATCACCGGTGCGTTGTTCGTCATGTCGGGGCTGGTGATCACCAACGCGGCGGTGGGCGGGCTGGGTTCGTACGTGCTGCGGCGCACCGCGGAGTCCGTGGTGCTCGGCGCGCGGCGCGCGCTGTCGTCGTATCTGCTGCGCCTGCGCATCGCGGCCGTGGACCGCACCGAACCGGGCGACCTGATGGCCCGGATCACCTCGGACACCACCCTGCTGCGCGAGGTCACCACCGACTCGCTCGTGGGCCTGGGCACCGGCGGGCTCACGCTGGTCGCGACCGTCGTGATGATGGGCCTCGTCGATCCGGTGCTGCTGGGCGTCACGCTGGCGGTCATCCTGGCCGCGGGCACGGTCCTCGGGGTGATCGTGCCCCGCATCAACCGGGCGAGCCGGCAGGCGCAGGACGCGGTCGGGGTGATGGGCGCCTCACTGGAACGCATCCTCGGCGCGCTGCGCACGGTGAAGGCGTCCGGCGCCGAGCACCGCGAGGAACGGACGCTGCACGCGGCGGCCGAGGAGTCGTGGCGGCAGAGCGTGCGGGCCGCCAAGTGGTCGGCGGCGGCAGGCAACACGGCCGGGCTCGCGATGCAGATCGCGTTCATCACCGTGCTCGCGGTGGGCGGGGCTCGGGTCGCGACCGGGGCGATAGACGTCGGCACGCTGGTCGCGTTCCTGCTGTACGTCTTCTATCTGATGTCGCCGATCCAGCAGGTCGTCGGGGCGATCACGCAGTACCAGACGGGGGCCGCGGCTCTCGCCCGCATCCAGGAGGCGCTCCGGCTGCCCGCCGAACCGGCCGCTCAGCCCGCGCCGTTGCCCACCGACGGGGCGGAGCCGGCTTCCGTCGCCTTCTCGGACGTCCGATTCCGGTATGCCGACGATCTGCCGTACGTCCACCACGGGGTGACCTTCGATGTGCCCGCGCGGGGGATGACGGCGTTCGTCGGGCCGTCGGGGGCGGGGAAGACCACGGTGTTCTCGTTGATCGAGCGGTTCTACGATCCCGAGGCCGGGGTCGTCACGCTGGACGGACGGGATCTCTCGGAGTGGGATCTTCCGCAACTCCGGTCCGCGATCGGCTATGTGGAGCAGGACGCGCCCGTGCTGTCGGGGTCGCTGCGGGAGAATCTGCTGCTCGGGAATCCCGAGGCGGACGAGGACGCGGTGTCGCGCGTACTGAAGACGACCCGGCTCGACGGTCTGGTGACCAGGCTGCCCAGGGGGTTGGAGACGCTGGTCGGGCATCGGGGGACCAAGTTGTCGGGTGGGGAGCGGCAGCGGGTGGCGATCGCCCGGGCGTTGTTGAGGCGGCCCCGGCTGTTGCTGCTCGACGAGGCCACGTCCCAGTTGGACGCGGTGAACGAGGCGGCGTTGCGGGACACCGTGGCGGACGTGGCGCGTACGACCACGGTGCTGGTGGTCGCGCACCGGCTGTCCACGGTGACGATGGCGGACCGGATCGTGGTCATGGACGCGGGACGCGTCCGCGCGGTGGGGACCCACGGGGAACTGGTCGCCGGAGATCCGTTGTACGCGGAGTTGGCCGCCACACAGTTCCTGGCGACCGCTGGTTGAGACGCGTCCGCGGCACCGCTGACGGATGCATGCGTCGAGGGCCGCCCGGTCGTCCGGGCGGCCCTCGGTCTCCGTGCGGGAGACTCAGCCTCCGACACCCGGCAGCAGCCCGGTGACGGGGGCGACGAGGTCGGTGAGCTGGTGCAGCTGGTTCAGCTTCTTGACCTGGTCGAGCGCCGCCAGCTGCTCGGAGACGCGCGGGATCTCGTCCTGGTGCTCCGCGGGGATGTCGCTCACCGCGAGCGAGTCGATCACCGAGATCGGGCTGAGCCGCCCGGCGTCCGGGGCGCCCGCGTCGGCCGCGTGCGCGAGGGGGGCGGTGAGGCCGGTGACGCCGACGGCGAGACCGACGGCGGCGACGATACGTCGAGTTGAGATCATGTCTGCAGCAACGCGGGCGGGGTCTCCACCGACACGGCCGCCCGGCGCCGCTCACCCGTCAGGCGGAGCGCCCGGCCTGCGCTTGCCGTGGCCGCCGGGGCGGAGGAGTCTCGAAGAAAGAGGCCCTACGGCCCGCTCCTTGTCGGCCGGGGCCTTCGAAGGAGGTCATCATGGGCACCGCGGCACGACCCGGCTTCGACACCGACATCCTGCGCCAGGGCATCGAAGGACACACCGCGGAGACGCTTCTGTCTCTGTACGCGGACGACGCGGAAATACGCCTCGTCAACCGGAACGCCACACCCAGCAACCCCAAGGTCCTGCACGGCCGTGACGAGATCGGCGCGATGCTGACCGACGTCTACAGCCGCGACATGACCCACAAGCTGGAAGAGTGCGTGGTCCAGGGCGATCGCGCGGCCTACAGCGAGTCCTGCCAGTACTCGGACGGCATGCGCGTCCTGTCCGAGTCGATGGTCACCCTGCGCGACGGCAAGATCTCCGAGCAGATCATCGTCGAGGCATGGGACGAGTAGGAGCCAGAGCCGGGAGGGCCCCGTCACATCACGGCTGACCTGGGCCTTCCCGGCTCGTCCGGGGCGGACTCGGCGGCCACGACCAGCTTCCGCAGCAGGTCCGCGAGTGTTCGCCGCTCTGCCGGGGTGAGTGCCGAGAGCAGTGCGAGCTCACCCGCTTCCTCCGAGGCGACCTGCTGTTCGAACGCGGCGTGCCCGGCTTCGGTGAGCCGGACCCGCACCCGTCGCCGGTCGTCGTCCTCGTGCGTACGGACGATCAGCCCGGCGTCCTCCAGCGGCGTCAGCCGGGCCGACAGGGCTCCCCGGGTCAGTCCGAGGTGGTCGGCGAGGAGCGAGGGGCTCCCGGTGTACGGCGGGCCTAGGCGACGCAGGGTGAGCAGCACCTTGTACTGCCAGTTCCGCAGTCCGTCGGAGTCGAGGGTGTCGCGGCGGGCCTGGGACGCGTACCGGGCCAGGATGGCCAGCCGCGCGAAGATCGCCTCCTTGACGGGATCCATCCAGTCGAGTTCCTTCGCCCACACCTCGACGTGCCGGTCGACCGAATCCCGCATTACCCGCCCCCTGCAATGGTTTTCTTGTGGATGGTTTTTCGTCTGACTACCTTCCCCTGTCATGAAGAACACCACGGGCACAACCGTCGAATTCGACGAACTCCTCGCCTCCGCACGCGAGTTGTCACTGGCGGGACGGTGGGAGCGGGCACTGCGTCTCCTGGACGCGACGACCTGTGACACCGCCGCGGACCGCGCCCGGCTCGCTCTCGCGGCGGCCGAGGTCGCCCTTCAGAGCGACTGGTTCGGCGGTACGGATCTCACGGCCGGCCGTGCCGAGCAGGCGGAGAAGATGTCGTCGGGCGCCGACTGGGATCTGGCCTTCGTCCGGCTGCGGCACGCCTACTTCCGGCTGCTGCGCAGCGAGGGCCACTTCCGGCCCGGTCCCGAGGGCAAGGACCCCGAGGCACTCGCCGGCCTCCGGCGCATCGCGCACGACCTGCGCGAGGACGCCCCGGACGAGGTGCGGCGCGGCTGGGCCTCGATGTACCTGGGGCTGATCGCCGACAATCTCTTCGCCGAGCGTACGGCCGCCCCCGCCCACTACGAGGCCGCCCTGGGCGCCGGTGAGTCGGGCGGCGACGATCTGCTGGTCCGGGAGGCGCTGCGGCATCTCGGCGACCACGACCACGACGCCGGCGATCACGAGGGCGCCCTGGAGCGCTGGCGGCGGGCCACCGCCCTCGGCGCTCGGGCCGGGATGGTCCCCGGCGTGCTCACCCAGCAGATGCTCCTCGCGGTCCTGGCCCGCGACACCGGTGACGAAGCCGGGGCGACCGCGCTGGCACGGGAGATCGCCCGCTGGGCCAAGGCGATCGGCGCCGATCACGTCCACTCCCAGGCGGCCGGCTTCCTCGCGGGGGCGGATCCGACGGCTGCGCCCCAGGAGAGCGGGGCGTGACCGCCGTAGCGCGTCGGCTAATCTGAGGTACGGACCGTGACTGGCGCTGAGGTGGAGCACCACCGGGGAGCGGTCCGCACACCCGATGCCGTGCGCCTGGGCGATTCCTTCGATCGGCTCAGGAGTGGATCATGTCTCAGGCACGGCTCATGGACGGCACCGCGCTCGCCGGGCGCATCCTCGAGGAGACCGCCGAGCGGGCGGCCGACCTCACCGAGCGCACCGGACGGGCACCCTGTCTCGCGACGGTGCTGGTGGGCGACGACCCCGCCTCGGTCACCTACGTCCGGATGAAGCGCAACCGCTGCCGCAAGGCGGGTATCGAGTCGCGGCACGTGGAGCTGCCCGCGGCCACGACCACCGAGGAACTCGTCCGCACACTGCGGGAGTTGTCGGCCGACCCCACCGTGCACGGCATCCTGCTCCAGCACCCGATGGGCCCGCACATCGACGAGCGGGCGGCGTTCGAGGCGATCGCTCCGGAGAAGGACGTCGACGGTGTCACCTTCGCGTCCTTCGCGACGATGAGCTTCGGACTGCCGGGCTTCGTGTCGTGCACGCCCGGCGGGATCATGCGGCTGCTCGACGAGTACGACGTCGACCCGGCCGGCAAGCGGGCCGTGGTCGTGGGCCGCAGCGCGATCCTCGGCAAGCCGGTCGGCATGCTGCTGCTCGCCCGGGACGCCACGGTGACCTACTGCCACTCCCGTACGGCGGACCTGTCGGCGGCCGTACGGGAGGCGGACATCGTGGTCGCCGCGGTGGGCCGGCCCCGGCTGGTCCGGGGCCGGGACATCAAGCCCGGCGCGGTCGTCGTCGACGCCGGGTACAACGCCGGGAACGTCGGTGACGTCGACTTCGACTCCGCGGTGGAGCGGGCCTCGCTGATCACGCCGGTGCCGGGCGGGGTCGGTCCGATGACCATCGCCACGCTGCTGGAGCAGACCGTCGACGCGGCGGTGGCCGCCGCCCGGCAGAGCTAGATCAGTTCAGCGTCCACTTCTGGTTGGCCTGGCCGTTGCACGACCACAGCACCATCTGGGTGCCGTTGGTGGTGCCCGCGTTATAGGCGTCCAGGCAGAGACCGGCGTTGACGTTGGTGATCGTGCCGTCGCTGTTCACGTTCCACTTCTGGTTGTTCTGGCCGTTGCAGTCCCAGATCACGACCTTGGTGCCGTTGGTCGTGCCGAGGTTGTAGGCGTCCAGACACTTGTTGCCGTACACCACGAGTTCCTTGCGCGAGGTGTACGTCCACTGCTGGTTCTGGCCGCCGTTGCAGTCCCACAGCTCGGCCTGGGTGCCGTTGCCGATGGTGTTGTCGTAGAGGTCCAGGCAGCGGCCGGACTGGCTGCCGACGGCGAGGGTGCTGTTGGTGCCGGGCAGCGGGCGGACCGTGATGTCGGCCAGAGTCGGGGCGCCGGTGAAGGTCAGCGTGTTCGAGGAGCCCTTGGACAGGCCGACCTGGACCGAGACGGTGCCCTGGGAGGAGCCGGTCGGCGGGAAGGAGACCGTGGTCGCGCCCTGGCCGTTGACCTTGAGGGTCGCGGTGCGGGCCGCCGAGGTGTTGTTGGTGTAGGCGACGTCGACGGTCTTGATCCCGGTGTTTCCGGCGACCACACCGGTGAAGCTCGAGGTGCCCGTGTACGTGCTGCTCGCCGCCTCCGTGCCGCCGGTGACCGTGAGCATCACCGAACCGCCCGCCGGGACACTGGTGGTGTAACCCGTGCCGTACGAGCCGACGTCGGAGCGCGTCCAGAGGTCACGGACGGTCGCGTTGGCGTTGGTCAGACCGAGGTCGGACCAGCGGACGGTGACGTTCTGGGCGGAGGAGGTGCGGTTGAGGAGGACGACGGCTCGGTTTCCGGTGCCGGAGAGGACCTTGCCGTAGACCTGGAGTCCGGTGGTGTCCTCGGCGACCTTGACGCCCTGGAGACCGCGCGGGTCCTGGTCGACGGCGACGACTTCGGGGTTCTTGAGGATGTTCGCGGTCTCGGTGGTCATGGTGGCCAGGTTGTTGCCGGCCAGGAGCGGGGCTCCGGAGATGGCCCACAGGTTCATGTGGGTGCGGTTCTGTGCGGCACTGAAGCCGTCCATGCCGACCATCAGCATGTCCGGGTCGTTGTAGTAGCCGGTGTGCTGGGCCGTGGGGTGGAGATTCCGGTCGAAGTTCGTCAGCAGGTTCGTCATCGACGGCTTGTTGCCGTAGAAGATGATGTCGTCGTTGGTCCGCCACATCGCGCCCTGCCCCGGGGCCCAGTTCCACGGGTTCTGCCTGCCCCAGTTGCACAGCGACAGGGTCATCGGACGGCCCGTGGTGGCAGTGGCCCTGGCGATCGCGTCGCTGATCGACTGGTAGGTCGTCTTCGCGTCGAGTCCCTCCACGTCACCACCGCACCAGTCGACCTTCACGAAGTCGAAGCCCCACTGGGAGAACTGGAGCATGTCCTGGTCGTAGTGGCCCTCGCTGCCGGAGCCGGGGGCGGCGGGGCGGCCCGTCGGGTAGTAGTAGCCGCAGCCGTCCTTGCCCGCGTCGGTGTAGATGCCGGCCTTGAGGCCCTTGCTGTGGATGTAGTCGGCGATGGCCTTCATACCGCCGGGCCACTCGGACTCGTCGACCGTGATGTTCCCGGCGCTGTCGCGCGTGCCCTGCCACCAGCCCTCGTCGATGTTGATGTACTTGTATCCCGCCGCGGGGAGACCGGAGGCGACGAACGCGTCGACCTGCGCCTTGATCACGGTGTAGTCGATCTTCGCGGCGAAGCTGTTCCAGGACGCCCAGCCCATCGGCGCCGAGGGGACCGCTGTCTGCCGGGTGGTCGCGGCCTCGGCGGGGGTCGGCTGGGCGAAGAGCAGCGCGGCGGTGGCGGTCAGGGCGAGGACGAGAGCACGGACGGCGACGGCTCCGACACGTCCTGTGAGACCTCTGCGGGTCGTCAGCGGCGGGGGGTACATGCGGCTCCTTCTGGCGGGGGGCACCGAACCGGTCGAAATATCGAACGAGGATCGGCGATTCGAACACCATGCGCGCCGAAGCTAGAGTCCCCAGAGGGTGAAGTCAACGGCTGCGACAGGGGTGAACCGGCCGGTGTGAACGGTTCGTTCGCGCGGGACGGTGGGCACGGCGCCATACTGTCCGTCGTGCGGGTCGCGATCATGACAGCGGGTTCCCGGGGCGATGTGGCCCCCTTCACCGGTCTGGGGCACGGCCTGGCGCGGGCCGGACACCAGGTCACCGTGGTGACACACGGCCGCTTCGAGCCGCTGGCGGCGCGGGCCGGCATCGGCTTCCACGCGCTGCCGGTCGATCCCCGGGCGGAGTTGGAGTCCTCGCGCGGCCGGGCCCTGCACCGCAGTACGACCGGCGTGGGCAAGCTGGCGCGGGTGGTCGCGATGGCGCGGGCGCTGGCGGTGGAGATGGCCGACGACCTCGTGGCCGCCGCCCGGGTGAGCGACGCGCTCCTGCTCTCCGTGTCAGGAGCGGGCACGGACGGTGGGCGCGCAGATCCGAGCGGAGGACGGCATGGTCCCCGTGGTGGAAGCGGTGAACCGGCTGGGAAGCTGACGACCGCGCGCCTGGCTGGGCGCGGGGTCACCCTCGAGCGGGCTCCCACCCGGGCGGCTGCAGAATCCCCAGCAGTTGCCGCACCAACTCCTCGACAACCTCGTCCAGGGTCGCGTCCACCCACCCCGCACTCCAGTCGTGCAGCAGCCCGTTCACACTGCCGATGAACCCGGTCGCCGCGAGCCGATAGTCCCGCAGCGCCGCCTCCCCCCTGACCACGGCCCGGTTCGCCTCGGCGCACACCAGATCGACCCAGAGCGCCCGACGGGCCAGCCGCTGCTCCTCCAACCGGGCGCTGACGCCGATGATCTCCACGAACGTGATCCGCACGCGCCGCGGATCGGAGGTGACGTTCGCCGCGTAGGCGCGGAAGATCGCGGCCGCGCGCTCCGCGAGCGGCAGACGGTCCGCATCGGCCACCGCGGCCAGCACGGCAGCCGTCGCCCAGTCGTTGACCTCGAGGTGCAGCTCGGCCAGGACGTCCTCGAGGGTGCGGAACTCCTCGTAGAACTGGCGGGTGGAGAGGCCCGCGGCCTCGCTGAGGGCAGCGACGGTCGTGGCGCGGTAGCCGGGCGCGTCCCCGAAGAGCTGGAGTGCCGCGTCCAGGAAACGGCGGCGCCGCTCGGCCTGCCGCTCCTCGGCTGTCTTGCCGCCGTAGCGACCGGTCGGGGCCCTGAGTCTGCCCGTCACCGCACCTCCCACCCGGGCCGGAGCGTCCGGCCTCCCGTAGAGCCCCAATTTTGTCGTGTACGCAGTCTTGTGGAGAAGGGCCCCCCTTCCTTACTTTGCAGTAAGTTCAATCTGAAAGCACGCGTCTTCAGTTTTGCCACCTTGGCATGCCCCCGTCACGAGCCGCTCCCGAGGGAGACCCGTCATGCCTGTTCCGAGAACCAGACACCTGTGGGCCATGGCCGCCGCCGTCGTCCTGACCGTCACCGCCCCCGCGACCACCGCCTCCGCCGCGGACGCCGCCGCCCTGCGCGAGGTGCTGTTCGTGGCCAACAACTGGGACGGCACGGCCGACGTCATCAAGTCCTCCGGCGACCTGGCGAAGATCGGCCGGGTCAACGTCATCCCCGACAAGGACGCCCGGATGGCGGCGATCAACGCCGATCCGATCAAGTGGATCTACTTCATGGCGATCCGCAACAGCGTCGGCGAAGGCCACGACCAGTTCGCCGACGACATGTACTCCACGCCGGACGGCAAGTCGGTGGTCGTCTCGCGGCCGAGCTTCGCGGACGTGGTGTCGATCGACCTGGCCACCGGAAGCATCAACTGGCGCTTCCCGGTGTCGGGTTACCGCGCGGACCACATGGCGGTCTCCCCCGACGGCACCCGCGTCGCGGTGTCGGCCTCCACCGCGAACACCGTGCACGTGCTGAACATCGACACGGGCAAGCAACTCGGCTCCTTCGCCACCGGCGACAAGCCGCACGAGAACATCTTCACCAAGGACGGGAAGTACATCTGGAACATGGGGATCGGTGACGTGAACACCGACTCCGACGCGCCCTGGCTGGACTGGACTAAGGGCGACCGGCACATCACGGTGGTGGACGCGACCACCTACAAGCAGGTCAAGACGATCGACATGCGGGACAAGCTGAACGCGATCGGCCTCACGGACTACTCCGACGCCGTCCGGCCCGCCGTGTTCTCGCCGGACGAGTCCAAGCTGTACTTCCAGGTGTCGTTCTTCAACGGCTTCTTCGAGTACGACGTCGCCACCGACAAGATCACCCGGACGAAGACGCTCCCGAAGAACCCCGCGACCAGCGACGACCGCACCACCATGGTCAACGACTCGCGCCATCACGGCATTTCGATGAGCCCGGACGGCAGCAAGCTGTGCGTGGCGGGCACGATGGACGACTACGCGACCGTCGTGAACCGCACCACCCTCCAGGAGGGCCCGCTCGTCCCCGCCTCGAAGCCCTACTGGGCCACCGTCAGCGGTGACGGCAAGAGCTGTGTCGTCTCGGAGAGCGGTGCCGACCAGGTCACCGCGATCGACTTCGCGACCGGGCAGAAGACGGTGTCGGTGCCGGTGGGCGACCATCCGCAGCGGGTGCGGCTGGGTCATGTGGCCGCCGCCTGGACGAGCCCCTCCTCCTAGCCGGAACGCGACCCGCGCGGTCCTGGCGGATGACGCAGCCGGGCCGGCCTCCTCCCGGAGGCCGGCCCGGCTGTCCGGGCTGAGCGGGGTCAGCCGAACTTCTGCGCCACCCAGGTCGCGAGCTCCGACCTGGCCGCGCTCAGCAGTGACGCGGAGGGCGCGGTCGTCCGGTTCGTCACCAGCGCGTAGTGCAGGACACCGGAGTCCGAGTCGGTGAGCAGCAGCCGTCGGCTCCCCGTGCCGCCCGGTTCGGGGGCCGCTCCGACCGGGGTCGACGAGCCGTACGCCGGAGGGCCGTAGACCGTGCCCAGGTCGGAGACCACCGTGGTCGTCGAGTTCGGGAAGGACGCGGGCAGGTGGAGTTCGGTGGGCGCGGAGCCGCTTCCCGAGCGCCACACCAGCACCGAGTACTGGCCGGTCCCGACCAGCGACGACATGTTCGGCAGGCTGCTCGGCACCGGGTTCCAGGTCAGGGTGGTGGAACCGTCGCGTGAGCGGTCCTCGTAGGTGAAGGCGAGGGTCGTCCCCGCGGTGGCACTGGGGTAGATCCGGTCGAGGAGCCGGGCGTCCTGGCGGAGCACCGGCGTGCCCGAGTCGTCGAGCTTCACGGCCGACAGGTCCTCGTCGTTCCAGGCGTCGCCCGAGGTGAGGACCTTGTCGGGGTTGTCGTTCATCAACTCGTGGTGGCGGCCGTTGTAGAGGTCCCACTGCCATTGGGTGCCGGAGAGGACCGGCCCCGAACCGGCGGGCGCGGACCACCAGTTGGCGCCCTTCACCCGGGAGTCCAGAGCCTGGTACATGGCCTTGAGGACGGTCGGGGCCTTGCCGGCGGTCGAGCCGTTCAGCGGGTGCCCGAACTCGCTGACCACGGCCGTCGTCCCGGCGGCCGTCGCGCGGTCGCGCACCGTGCCGAAATCGGTGACGTACTGGCCGTCGGAGGCGTTGCCCCACATCAGGATGCCGGAGATGGCCTTCTGGTCGTAGAAGTGGGTGTTGAAGACATACCCGGAGCCGAGCGTGCCCGCGTCGAGAAGGCCACCCTCCTCCTTGCTGACGTTGCCGTTCCAGAAGAGGTTCGGCTCGACCATGGCGGGCTTGTCCGTCCAGCCCGCCGCGTCCATCCGGGCCCGGAACTTCACGTAGAACGGCCAGAGCAGGTCGCGTTCCCAGGTGCGGCTGTTCTGGCCGGAGTCGTAGGTGCCGGCGTAGGGCTCGTTGTAGGGGTCGAAGCCGACCACGCCGGCGAACTCCTCGGTGGCGAGGTTCGCCTTGAGGTACGCCATGGTCTTCTGGGCGGTGACCAGGAAGGAGTCCTGGAGGCCGTGGTTGTTGTGCCAGAAGTCGTACTGGGCGGCCTTGACCGCGCCGTTCTGGGTGATGTTCTGGCCCCACAGCAGGCAGATGCCGCAGGACTCGGCGGGGTAGTTGCCGAGTGCCACGGCCCACGCGGGGGCGCCGTCGCCGGTGTACCAGCTGCCCGAGTTGAACAGCCAGCGGGAGTACAGGTCCTGGTGGAAGTCAGGGTAGACCCGGATGCCCGCGTCGAGGAACGCGCGCATCTGCGCGGTGGCGTTCGCCAGATACGTGGTGTCGACCTGGCCCTTCACCGGTTCCGCGTAGGCCCAGGACAGCAGGAAGCGCACGGAGTTGCCGCCGCCGAGGGTTCTCAGCGCGGTCGCCGACTTCTTGGCGTCGGCGACCGAGGCGAAGGGCAGGCCCTTGTTCTCGGCGAGCTTGGTCTCGCCGGAGACGTTGTAGCCACGCAGCACGACCTCGCGGCCGTTGCCGTCGACGAACCGTCCGTTCTGGACGGTCAGGGGGGTGTCGTCGAAGGAGAGGGAATCGGTGAGGGCGTCGGCGGGGGCGGGCCGGGCGCCCGCGACCGTCAGGAATCCGCAGAGGACAACCAGAACAACGAGCAGACGTGCGCGTTTATTCGGCATGTCCATTACAGTCCGACCATTTCGGTACAACGTCAACACCATCTGACTGATGAGTAAGTTTCACTTTCGTCGCATCTGACGCCTCACCCGCCGACTCGACGCGTCACGTTCAACAGATACTCCTTCCGGTTGAGGGGGTTGTGATCACTGCGTGGGCGACGCGGAACGGTTCCGTGGGAGACCGGCGCGTAGTGGTCGAATCCGCTGTCCAACTCCCCCTCGCCACGGGTGAGTCCGGGCAGGCGCTGCTCCAGTGCGTGCACCCGGGCGGCCGGCACCGCACCCTCCAGGACACAGCGGTCGGCGCGCGTCTCGGTGGTCTGCGGTACGGCCCGCAGCGCGGCCAGCACCGGCAGCAGCGCCCCGAGGGTGTCGGCCGGGGCCTCGATGCGGAACCGGTGCATCGGTTCGTACACCTGGGTGCCCGCCCGGCGCAGCGCCTCGACGAGGACCAGCGGGGTCAGGCCCCGGAAGTCGGCTCCGGTGCTGGACATGCTCTTGTCGAAGCCCTGGTGGGCGTGGCTCTGCCGGGGGCAGTAGCCGGAGTGGGTCATGGTGACCGTGCAGTCGGTGACCTGCCAGCCCTCCAGCCCCTGGTGCAGGGTTTCGCGCACGGTGTCCTCGACGGCCTTGAAGAAGGCGTACGGCATGGCGCCGAGCTCCACCTCCAGCCGGAAGGCCACGCCCGAGCCGACCGGGGCCGGGTCGACGCGCAGGCCGACGGCGGCGAGGAAGGGGTTGGCGTCCTTCTTGATGAACTCGGCGGCCGTTCCCGACCCGGCCGGGCGCTCGATGCACAGGGGCGTGGTCTCGCGGAAGGTGACGTCGAGACCGAACTCCTCGGCGAGCGTGGCCTGGACGACCTCCTTCTGGACCTCGCCGTAGAGGGAGACGGAGGTCTCCTGGCGGACCTCGTCGTGGCGCAGGTCGATCAGCGGGTCCTGCTCGGCGAGCTGGGTGAGGGCGAGGTGGAGGGACCTGGCGTCCGTGTCCGGGCCCGGGACGACGACCGTCTCGAGGGAGGGCGGGGCGAAGAAGTGGCCGTGGGCCTTGCGGGGTTCGCCGAGGGCGTCGCCGATGCGGATGTCGGCCAGGCCCCAGAGCTTGGCGATCCGGTGCGCCGGGACCGCTTCCCGGCGGGTCTCGGTGCCGCCGTCGAAAACGCTGATCGCGGTGATACGGCCCTCGGTGCGCGCCTCGCCGAACGGCACCCGGTCGCGGATGCCGAGCGTGCCGGAGAACAGGCGTGCGTACGCGACCTTCTCCCCCGCCGGGCCCCGGTCGACCTTGAACACGGTGCCGGAGACGGGCCCTTCGGGGTCGCCGTCGGCGGCGGGCAGCAACTCCTTGATGCCGGTGATCAGTTCGGGCACGCCCGCGCCGGTGACCGCCGATCCGAAGTAGACCGGGTGCACCAGGGCCTGCCGGGTCTGCGCGACCAGGGCCCGGTGCAGCAGGTCCGCACCGACCCGCCCCTCGACACAGGCCTCCAGCAGGTCGTCGTCATGGTCCGCGAGAACGTCGTAGGCGCCGATCCCAGGGATGAAGCGGGCCTCCCGCGCGCCGAGTCCGGCGACCGTCCCCATCGGCACGACGGCCGGGGTGAGGCGCTCGGCGATGGCCCGCAGGACACCGTCGTAGCGGGCGCCCCTCCGGTCGATCTTGTTGACGAAGACGAGGGTCGGGATGCGCAGGCGCTGGAGGGTCCGCATCAGGACGCGGGTCTGGGCCTGGACGCCCTCGACGGCCGAGACGACGAGCACGGCGCCGTCGAGCACTCCGAGGACGCGCTCCACCTCGGCGATGAAGTCGGGGTGGCCTGGGGTGTCGATGAGGTTGACGGTCACGTCGTCCACCGCGAAGGAGACGACGGCGGACTTGATGGTGATGCCGCGCCGACGCTCGAGGGCGAGGGTGTCGGTCTGCGTGCTGCCGGCGTCGACGCTGCCGATCTCGTCGATGACTCCGACCGAGTGCAGGAGCCGCTCGGTCAGGCTGGTCTTACCGGCGTCGACGTGGGCGAGGATCCCGAGGTTGAGCAGGTGCACGAAGCGTCATGTCCTTTGGAGAGAGGGAGATTCCTTCCGGGGTGGACATGGACGCAGTGCGCATGACGGCTCCTGGATCGTGCGACGGCAAAGACACGAGAAGTGCAGCAGGCGCGAGCCCCCGACGGCAACGGATTAACGCTCAACCAGTCGCGTCCCCGACCCTCGCCCCCTCGTGCTCCTCGTGGACGTCCGCGGCTCGATGGCGCCGTACGCCGACGCGCTGCTGCGCTTCGCCCACGAGGCGGCCCATGGCGGCCGCAGCACCCGCACCGACGTGTTCACGATCGCCACGCGGCTGACCCGCGTCACCCGCGAGCTCTCGCACCGCGATCCGGACTGACGCGGGGGTACCCGGGTCGGTGAGCTGCTGCGGGAGTCCTGAACCGCTGGGGCAGCGGGGCGCGGCACGCGGGGCGGTCTGGTGGTGCTGTCGGGCGGCCGGGAGCGTGGCGATCCGATGATGCTCGCGGCGCAGATGCGACGCTTGCACCGGCTGGCGCACCGGGTGATCCGGACCGTCCGCGCAAGGCTCGTCCCGGTTACGCGCCCCTGGCCGCCGGGATGGCGGCCGCGCCGGAGCGTCTGACGGCAGTGGTGAAAGGAGCCGACGATGCGTGACATCCTCCCGGTGCTGAACGGCTGGTACACGGCAGGGGTGCCGTTCGGACTGGCCACGGTGGTCTCGATGAGCCGCAGCGCGCCGCGCGATCCGGGCGCGGCCATGGCCGTGGGTCCGGACGACGAGGTCGTCGGCAGTGTGTCCGGCGGCTGTGTCGAGGGGGCCGTGTTCGAGCTGGCCCAGGAGGTCGTGGCGAGCGGCGAGGCCCGCCTGGAGACCTTCGGGTACAGCGACGAGGACGCGTTCGCGGTGGGCCTCACCTGCGGTGGGGAGCTCACGCTGCTCGTACGTCCCGTGACGGCCGCCGTCGATCCCGCGTTCGGCGAGATCGCGGAGTCGGTCGCGGCGGCCCGCCCGGTGACCGTGGCGACGGTGACCGACGGACCCGCACCCCGCGGAGCCACGCTCGCCGTGTGGCCCGACCGGGTCGCGGGCACCCTCGGCACCACCGGCCTGGATGTGGCGGTCACCGCCGACGCGCGCGGCGAACTCGCCCTGGGCGCGACGGGGTCGAGGCACTACGGTCCGCACGGAGAGCGGCGCGAGGACGCGGTCACCGTCTTCCTGCACTCCTTCGCCCCGCCGCCCCGCATGCTGGTCTTCGGCGCGATCGACTACGCGGCCGCGGTCGCCCGGATCGGCGCCTTCCTCGGCTACCGGGTCACGGTCTGCGATGCCCGCCGGGTCTTCGCCACGCCGAAGCGCTTCCCGGAGGGCGTGGAGGTCGTCGTGGACTGGCCGCACCGCTACCTCGGCGGCACCGAGACCGACGAACGCACCGTGATCTGCGTCCTGACCCACGACCCGAAGTTCGACGTGCCCCTGCTGGAGGAGGCGCTGCGCCGGCCCGCGGCGTACATCGGGGCGATGGGCAGTCGGCGTACCCACGACGACCGGATGAAGCGGCTCGCCGAATCGGGGCTGGCCGAGGCCGAGTTGTCCCGGCTGCGCTCGCCGGTCGGCCTCGACCTCGGTGCCCGTACACCGGAGGAGGTCGCCGTGTCCGTGGCCGCCGAGATCGTCGCGCTGCGCTGGGGCGGCAGCGGCGCCCCGCTGACGGCGACGGCGGGGGCGATCCATCCGTCTTCGTGAAGCCTGCCTGGAGGAGGACATGGAACTGCACCACGAGTTCACCGTGCCGGTGTCGAAGACTACGACGGCAAGACCGTGACCGGCTCCGTGAAGGTCAAGGTCGAGCCGATCACTGTGACGTACCGGGGGACCGCCGACGGGTGTGAGTCGCGCTCGAAGGGGTAGGCGACGAGCAACGGGAGAGGGCGTCCGAATCCCTCGCCCCACCTCCGATCGGGAAGGAGGTCCGTGAGAACGCACACTCGTTGCGTCCGGGCCGCTCCCCTGCATTCGGAGCGGCCCGGACCTCATGAGCGCCGGTGTGTCGGTGTCAGGGCTCCGGGCAGCAGAGTCAGCGCCGGCACCGCGGCGGCCGCGTAGAGGCAGGCCGAGCCCAGCGCGACGGCATGGCAGCCCCGCAGGAAAACGCGCCTGGTCGCCGGGCTGCCCCGCGACGGAGCCCGCCACCGCGATGCCGATCGCGGCGACCGTGGGGGGGCAGCAGTCCGCAGCCGGTCCCCCACAGCAGGAACGCCGGCAGCAGATCGACGTATCCCGAGTGGGCCTCGGAGCGGGTCAGCAGTGCGAGCCCGGACGCGGCCACCAGCAGCCCCGCCGCCGCGGGCAGCCGGGGGCCGAACCGGCTGGTGATGCGCCCTCCGACGGGCGCCATGACCGCGAGCGGGGCGAACAGGGGGACGACGGTCAGGCCCGCGAGCAGGGCCGGGCGGTGCTGCACCGACTGGAGGAACAGCATCAGCACGAACAGCGTGACGAGGGTGCACAGGTTCATGATCCCCGCGGTGGTGTTGGCCGCGGTGAAGGCGGGACGCCGCAGGAGCGTGGGCGGCAGCATCGCGTCGTCGCCGCGCCGCAGTTCCGCCGTGGCCAGTACCGCCTGAGCCGCCACGCCGACGGCCGCCGCCGTGAGGACCTGGGGTGAGCCGGCGCCGGAGCGGCCGCCCTCGATGAACGCGTAGGTCGTGGCGAGCAGCAGCACCCCGCCGGACAGCATCCCGGGCAGGTCGAGGGGCCGAGGGGCCTGGCCCGGCCCTCCCTGCTCTCGCGGACGACCGCCGTGGACCACAGCAGGGCGAGCAGCACGACCGGCACGTTGATCAGGAAGACGGCCCGTCGGCCGAGTCCGTCGACGAGGGCACCGCCCACGAGGGGTCCGGCGGGCAGGGCGAGACCGCGGAAGCCCGCCCACACGCCGATCGCCCGGGCCCGGGCCGCGTCGTCGGGGAAGGCCCGGCCGATGAGGGCGAGCCTGCCCGGCAACAGCGGGGGGTGCTCGTGGCCGCCCTGGACCACCCGGGCGGCCACGAGCACCCCCCGCTCTGGGCGAGACCGCAGGCCAGGGAGCCGGCGCCGAAGACGCCGAGGCCGGTCAGCACGACCCGCTTGTGGCCGTACCGGTCCCCGGCCGCGCCGCTGGTAGCACGAGGGAGGCGAGCGCCGGCGCGTATCCGTCGACGACCTCCCCCAGCGGGGGTACCCCCAAGCCCGCCGACGTCGGTGCCGAGATCCGAGCCGATGGCCGGCAGGGCGACGTCGACGACGGTGACGTCGAGCAGCACCAGGAAGTATCCGGCGCACATCACGGCGAGGACGGTGCGCGGCGACCCGGAGTTCCCGGGGGACACCCCGCGTCGGAGCAGCGTTACCGGTGCAGCAGCCCTGTTTCCGTCGTATCAGGCGGCACTGACAGTCCCGGGTGCCCGTGAGCCCTACGGCGACACGATCCGCGGAGGCAGGCGGTGCAGGGTCACGTCCGTGAGGCGGCCGTCGGCCGCGGTCGCCGTCATGTAGGTGCAGTGGGGCTGGCGGCGGCGGTCGGTCGGCGAGCCGGGGTTGAGCAGCCGCAGTCCGCCGGGGGCGGTGGTGTCCCAGGGGATGTGGCTGTGGCCGAAGACCAGGACGTCGGCGTCGGGGTAGCGGGCGGCGCAGCGGGCCTCGCGGCCCTGGGCGGCGCCGGTCTCGTGGACGACGGCGAAGCGCAGGCCGCCGAGTTCGGCGTACGCCACCTCGGGCAGCCGCGCGCGCAGTTCGGGTCCGTCGTTGTTGCCGTAGACCCCGACGAGCCGTGCGCTGCGGCTCTCCAGCAGGTCGAGGGTGGCGGTGTCCACCCAGTCGCCGGCGTGGAGGACGACGTCGGCGTGCGGGAGTTCGGCGAGCAGCGGGGTCGGGAGCTGCTTGGCGCGCTTGGGCAGGTGGGTGTCGGACATCAGCAGCAGACGCACGGGATCACCCTAGAGCGGCTTGCGGCCCACCCCGCACCACATGGGCAGCGCGCCGGGGCCGGAGTCGGCCTCGGGACGCCACTCGGGCAGCTGGACGAATGGACGCGGCGACCTCCTCGGCCCCGATGTCGGCATCCCGGACCACTCGCCAAGACGGCCTGCTGACGCGGGACTTACCCGTCGGCGTTAACATCGGGCCACAAAGCGTCGATCCGTGACGCAAGCCACAAGCCACCCAAGGAGTCCGGACACCGATGCCGGTCAAGGTCAGCGTCGTCATCCCCGTCTACAACCCGGGGAACTACATCGAGGACTGCATCGCCTCGCTGCTCAGGCAGTCACTGCCCCCCGACGAGTACGAAGCGATCTTCGTGGACGACGGTTCGACCGACGACACGCCCGCCCGGCTGGACGCGGTGGCCGCCGAGGTCGCGAACATCAAGGTGATCCACCAGGAGGCATCGGGCTGGTCGGGCAAGCCCCGCAACGTCGGGATCGCCGCCGCCCAGGGCGAGTTCGTCATGTTCGTCGACAACGACGACTACCTCGGCGACGAGGCCCTCGAGCGGATGTACGACTACGCGGTCGCCAACGGCGCCGACGTGGTCGTGGGCAAGATGGCCGGCAAGGGGCGGGGGGTGCCGGTGGAGCTGTTCCGCCGCAACCACCCCCGTGCCACCGTCGACAACGCCCCGCTGATCGACAGCCTGACACCGCACAAGATGTTCCGGCGGGCGTTCCTCGACCGGATCGGCCTGCGCTTCCCCGAGGGCAGGCGCCGGCTGGAGGACCACGTCTTCGTCACGGAGGCGTATCTGCGCGCGGACAACGTCTCCGTGCTCAGCGACTACGTCTGCTACTACCACCTCAAGCGCGACGACGCCTCCAACGCGGGCTTCCAGCGCTTCGACCCCGTGGGCTACTTCCAGAACCTGCGTGAGGCGCTCGACGTCGTCGAGAAGTACACCGAGCCGGGGCCGACCCGCGACCGGTTGTTCCGTCGCTGGTTGCGCAACGAGATGGTCGAGCGGATGCGCGGCAGGCGGCTGCTCGCCGCGCCCGAGGACTACCGCAAGGAGCTCTTCACCGAGATCCGCGGGGTGGTCGTCGAGCGCTTCGGCCCCGGTGTCGCGGCCGGCCTCCAGCCCACCCAGCAGGTCGTCGCCGCACTGATCGCCGACGGCCGGCTCGACGACCTCGTGGCGTTCGCCGAGTGGGAGGCCGCCGTCGCTTCCCAGGTCGAGCCGGACGGCGTCGAGTGGGAGAAGGGTGTGCTGCGGGTCGGCCTGTCCGCCGAGCTCGCGTCCCGCGGTACGCCGATGACGTTCCCCGCCGAGGGCAGCGCCGCCCCGCTCACCGAGCCACCGGCCTCCGTCGAGCAAGCCGTGGACTGGGTCGGCGCCCACAGCATGGCCGGCTTCAAGCGCGCCACGGTCGATCTGCTGCTGCGCGAACGCGCCAGCTCCGCCCAGTACTTCCAGCCGGTGGAGTTCACCCGGGAGACCGTTCCTGCCGAGGACGGCAGGGTGCGGCTGGTGCTGCGGGGCACCGTGGCCGTGGACCCGGCCACCGCGGCCGACGGCGGCCCGCTCGGCGCCGGGCTGTGGGACGTGTTCGTCCGCGTCAAGCTCGGCGGCTGGACCAAGCAGTCCCGGCTGGGCCCGGTCTCCCTCAAGGGGCGTACGGCCGCGGACGCCGGTGTGGCGGGCTGCCGGGTCGTGCTGCCGTACTGGACGGCGAAGCAGGGCACGCTCGCGCTCGACGTCGACACGGCGGGCGAGCGTCTGGAGCTCGGGCGGGTCACCCCCGGGGAGGTCACGATCTCCGGCGGGCGCGTCGAGGTGCCGGTGCCGTTCCACGTGCCCGGTGACACACCGGTGCTGCTGAAGCTCACCCGTGGCTCCGGCGCCGCGTCCGCGGAGGTGCCCGGCACCCTGCGTCCCCAGGGCTCCGCGGCCCTCCTGGAGGCGGAGCTGCCGGTCGCCGATCTGACCGGAGGGCCCTGGCGGGTCGCGCTGAGCCCGGCACCCGACGCGTCGGAGCCCCGCTTCCATCCGCTGGCGTTCGCGCTGCGGGTGAAGGCGGGCAGGGTCCAGGTCGTGACCGTGCGCCCGCCCCGGCCCGCTGCCGGAAAGCGACTGGTCCGCAGGGCGCGACGGGTGGCCGGGAGGCTGGTCGCCGGGCTCCGGGCACGCGGCAGGTAGAAACAGATCCGGGGAGGACGCCGACGCGTCCTCCCCGGTTCACCGCCGATCGCTCAGCCGGCGTCGCTGAGCTGCTTCAGGCTGGTGCGCAGGTGCTCCCAGCTGCGGTCACGCTTGCTGCCGCGGTTGCGGGCGTTCACCAGGGCCTTCCAGAAGGCCGCGTCGATCAGCGTCTCCGGCTTGATCGCCACCGTCCGGTCCAGGACCGTCTCCGGCACCTTCTGCGGGTCGGGGACCACGTACTCCGCGATGATCTCGTCGTACTTGTCCTTGAGCACCGTGCTGCTCGGGTCCGCGCCGAAGACCACGAGCTGGCCGGTGGGCTCGGTGTCGACCAGGACCGTCACCAGGTCGGGCCGGTAGCGGTTCAGGACCTCGATCACCTTGTAGACGTCACCGGTCCAGGCGTTGGTGTGCCGGTCCCGGGCCGCCTCGTCCACGTTGCGCGGCAGCATGTCGTCGAAGACGATCACACTGGCCCAGTCCGAGTACTTCTCGACGTTGATGAAGTCGCGGAGCGCGTACTCGAACAGGTGCATGCCGTCGATGAACGACAGGTCGAGCGTGACGTCCTGCCAGTAGCCGAACGGGCTGCGGTTGCGGACGATGTTGCGCAGCGGGTGACGGCCGCCCTTGAGGTGCTGCAGCGGGTTTTCGCGCGCGAAGAAGTCGTCGCTGGTGGCCTTGGCCAGGTGGACGTCGCAGCGGATCTCCGAGACCACCTTGAACGCCGGGTCGATCGCGATGCTCGGTACCCGGGAGAACGTCAGGCTGCGGCCGTCGTTGACGCCGATCTCCAGGTAGTTGCGGTTCGCGCTGGCTTTGTGGAGCCCCCGCAGGAACTCGTGACGTTTCACTGGGAAATCTCCTTGCGGATGTGTGACAGTGCTTCGTGCAGGGCGGACCGCCGGTCCCGGCGCGAGGCCGGCGCGGCCCCCGTCCACCGGTCGTGCCCGAGGGCACCGATGGCGGGGCGTGGTGCGGGCCCGTCGAGGGCCGCGCTGCTGGTGGGGTCGGCCCGGCAGGGGTCGACCGAGGTGCCGGAAAGCTCCCCGCAGCGGTCCGTACCGGCTCCCCTGGCCAGAACCGGTTCCGTGGAACATACCTGCTGTGAGCTCCCCATGACAGGACTTCGCGCCGAGGAGCGTGATCCTGAGGGAAAGGGCTTGCAAAGCGCGGGAGGACGGAAGGAGGCCTTCCGGGTGAGGGACGCGGTGCTCGGCCCGCCGGAGCGGGCGTGGTCGGCGGCGGGAAAGCTCATGAATGGATCTGCACCTTGCTGTGGTCTCCGAGCACGAGGCGGTGGGCCCTGGGCACGCTCGGCGCCGGGGTCACCTCGACATGGCGGCCGATCAGCGAGGACTCGACCCGGGCCACTCCCTCGATCGAGGCGTCCCGCAGCACGATGGAGTACTCGACCTCGCTGTCCACGATCCGGCAGTCCTGCGCGACGGAGGTGAAAGGGCCGACGTAGGAGTCGCGGACCTCGGTTCCGGCGCCGATGACGGCCGGACCGACGATGCGTGAGCCGGTGACCCGCGCGCCCTTCTCCACGACCACCCGGCCGACCGTCTCGGTCTCCTCGTCGACCTCGCCGTCGATGCGGCGCTCCAGGCCTTCCAGGACCGTCCGGTTGACCTCCAGCATGTCGGTGACGTTGCCGGTGTCCTTCCAGTAGCCCGCGATGACCGTGGAGCGGACGTCGGCGCGCACGTCGATCAGGTGCTGGAGGGCGTGGGTGATCTCCAACTCGCCCCGCCAGGACGGCTCGATGGCCCGTACGGCGTCATGGATCGCCGGTGTGAACAGGTACACGCCGACGAGGGCGAGGTCGCTCTTGGGCTGCTGCGGCTTCTCCTCCAGACCGATCACCTGGCCGTCCGGGCCGAGTTCGGCGACACCGAAGGCGCGCGGGTCGGGCACCTGGGTGAGCAGGATCTGGGCGTCGGGGCGGCTGCCGCGGAACTCGTCGACCAGGTCGGTGATACCGCCGACGATGAAGTTGTCGCCGAGGTACATCACGAAGTCGTCGTCGCCGAGCCAGTCCCGTGCGATCAGCACCGCGTGGGCGAGCCCCAGGGGCTGTTCCTGCGGGATGTAGGTGATGTCCAGACCGAACGTGGATCCGTCGCCGACGGCCTCCTGGATCTCGGCGGCGGTGTCGCCGACGATCATCCCGACCTCGGTGATCCCCGCGTCGGCGAGGGATTCGAGGCCGTAGAACAGGACAGCCTTGTTGGCGACGGGCACCAGCTGTTTGGCCGAGGTGTGCGTGATCGGCCGCAACCGTGTACCGGCCCCGCCGGACAGCACGAGAGCCTTCATCTGCGACACCTTAGCCCGGATCCGGAGGAACCGGCCAAGGCAGGGGGGCGACTTGGGAGTGACGCGGCGTGGACGCTCAGTCCTCGCCGCGGAAGATGTTGCCCTCCCCGGTGCTCACCGTGACGGTTGCGCCCCGGTCCTCGATCGCGGGCAGGCAGGTCCGCAGGTCTCCCTTGCCGTGCAGGCGACGGGTCCTGGACCAGCCCGTCTCGGGCCGGCGTGCGACGGGTTTCTCAACGGTCTGCGAGGTCACGGCGGTTCACCGTCCTTCCATGCCGCCCTCCGGGTCCCCGGGCAGGCTCGGGACAAACGAGCCGGGAGGCCCGTCAGCCCCTCGCCGCCGCACACACATTCGCCGGGGATCGGGCGCACCGGAGCTTGACGGCCGGGCCGAACCGGCCTGCTTGGCTCAGGTGTTGGGCCGCGCGACGCTGATGTCGCCCAGGGCCGATCCCGGATCGCGTTCCATGGCCGCGTCGCCGAGGGCGACGATGCCGACGGGGTGGCCGTGGTCGACGACCGGGATCCGGCGCACGGCGTGTTCGCGCATGAGCTCGATGGCGTGGTCCAGGTCGTCCTCGGGCGTGACGGTCACCAGATCGTCGCTGCACGCGCCGACCACGGTGGTCTGCTCCGGATCGCCGCCGCTGGCGAGGGAGCGCACCACGAGGTCACGGTCGGTGACCAGACCGCGCAGTTCGTCGCCGTCGGTGACCAGGACGGCGCCGAGGTCCTGGTCGCGCATGATCCTGGCAACGGCCGTGACGGAGGTCTGCGGTTCCACGGTGACCGGAGCGCTGGTCATGATGTCGCTGACGTGCTGAGTCATGACGTACCTCTCTTCTGCGGGGTGATGCGCTCCGGGTACCCCGCCTCAGTCGTCCAGTGCGATTTCGCTCCACACCTGCTTGCCGCCGCTGACGGGGACACTCCCCCAGGCCGCCGACACGGCCTCCACGAGGAGGATGCCGCGGCCTCCCGTGGCCTCCCAGCCGATGTTGGTGGGCTTGACGGGGGTGCGGGGCGAGGCGTCGGCGACGGAGACGCGCAGCCGGCCGCCGACGAGGGTGAGGGCGAGGCGGACCTGGCCGCCGGTGTGCACGAGGGCGTTGGTGACGAGCTCGGAGACGACGAGCAGGGCGGTGTCCATCGCGTCCTCGGGGACGCCCCAGACGCGCAGCGTGCGCCGAGTGAAGCGGCGGGCGTGCCGGGCGGCCTCGGGGACCCGCCAGACGGTCCAGCTCTCCCGGAGCGGATGGGTGTCCATGCCGTCGTAGCGCAGCAGGAGCAGGGCGACGTCGTCGCTGCGGCGGGCGCCTCCGAGGAGGGCGTCGGCGACGAGGCCGAGGTGGTCGGGGTCGGAGGCGGCCAGCCCGTGGGCGAGGCGGTTCATGCCCTCGTCGATGTCGGCCTCGGTGGACTCGACCAGGCCGTCGGTGGTCAGGGCGATCAGGGTGCCGGGCTGCAGCCGGAGCGGGGTCATCGGGAAGTCGGCCTGGGCCACCACGCCGAGCGGGGGGCCGCCGTCCGCCTCGGCGATCTCCGTGGTGCCGTCGGGGTGGCGCAGCACCGGCGGCAGATGTCCGGCACGCACGCACCAGGCGGTGCCCTCCTCCAGGTCGAGGTCCAGATAGACGCAGGTGACGAAGAGGTCGGTCTCCAGGTCCATCAGGAGGCGGTTGGCGCGGGCGACGACGACGTCCGGCGAGTGACCCTCGACGGCGTAGGCGCGCAGGGCGGTGCGCATCTGGCCCATGAGGGTCGCGGCGGCGGCGCTGTGGCCCTGGACGTCGCCGATGACCAGGGCGACGTGGTTGTCGAGCAGCGGGATCACGTCGTACCAGTCGCCGCCGAGCTCCAGGCCCGCGGTGCTGGGCAGATAGCGGGCGACGGCGATCGCGCCGGGCAGTTTGGGCAGGCGGCGGGGCAGCAGCTGGCGCTGGAGCATGCCGACGAGTTCGTGCTCGGCGTCCAGGGCGTGGGCGCGCATCAGGGCCTGTCCGGCGAGGCCTGCGGACGCGGTGAGCAGGGCGCGTTCGTCGGGGCCGAAGTGGTGCGGGGTGTCCCAGCCGATGAGGCAGGCGCCGGCCATGCGGCCCGCGGCCGGCAGCGGAAGGACCGCGAGGCCGCCGGGGCCGACGTCGGCGAGGGCGGGTTCGAGGACGGTGCCGGCGGGCCAGATCTGGGCGCGGCCCTCCCGCAGGGCCGTGGCCAGGGTGGGCATGGCCCGCACCGGCGCCTCGGGCCACTCGCTGCGCCACTCCAGGCGCCACAGCTCGGGCCAGGACTCCGGTTCGGGCGGGTCGAGGACGGTGACGACGAGCCGGTCGTTCTCCAGCTCGGCGAGGGCGATCCGGTCGGCCCTGAGCGGGGCGCGGAGCGCGGAGACGACGGCCTGGCTGACGTCGCGGACGGTGCCGGCCATGGCGAGGGCGGCGGCCAGGCGCTGCACGCGTGCCACGTCGGTGACGTCGGAGCGCAGCGTGGAGGCGTCGGCGACGGTGCCCACGAGCTGGGAGGGACGGCCCTCGTCGCCGGGCAGCATGCGGCCGCGCAGCCTGAGCCACTTGGGTGGCCCCGACAGCTGGAGGATGCGGAACTCCAGCTCACGGTCGCCGATGGACATGTGTCCGGCCTCGAACAGGGACATCAGCGAGGGCAGGTCCTCGGGGACGGTCAGGCCGAGCAGGGTCTCGACCTTGCCGTCGAACGCGGCCCGGCTCATGCCGAACAGCTCCAGGATCCCGTCGCCGACCTCGATGCGACCGGTGTCCATGGCGAGGCTGAAGGCGTTGGAGGGCACTTCCGTGCCCTCCACGGCGACCGCGGGGGCGGGGCAGACGATCGCGTCGGCGATCAGTTCGAGGCACTTGCGGTCCTCGTCGCCGAAACCGTGCGGGTCCTCGTTGACGGCGACGAGACAGGCTCGGCCGTCGTCGCCGTGCGCGGGCAGGACGGCCAGGTGGAAGTCCCGCCGGCCCGCCCCGAGGGGCTCCGAGCAGGCGGCGGCTTCCTGCGGGCCGAGGAAGAGCGGCCGGCCCGAGCGGTGCGCGTCGGCGGGCGGGGAGGCGCCGGAGCTCGGATAGCTGTCACGCAGCCCGTAGACCGTTCGGGGGACGCCGGCCGACGCGACGAGACCCAGCAGGTCCCCGTCCTCGCCGGGCGTGTACACGGCGGCGAGGGAGGCCCCGGCGAAGACGAGCGCCTGTTCGAGGACACGGCGCAGCCTTTCGGGCGATCCAGGACCGTCCGTGACCGATGTCAGGGCATTTTCGGCACGCAACGCTCTCGTTCTGCGTCCCGCAGCGCCCTCACTCACCACTTCGCCATTACAGCGCTTATACGGCAGGTGCGCAGCCCCTGTGAGCGTTCCGTGGCGCCTCAGCGGGCAGGCACGCTCGAAACCCTTCGAACACTTCTTGACGCATGCGTTCCGCACGGTGATCTCGTGACAGCCGTGACTGTCCGTGGCCACCGCCCCGCTGGAAGGCTCGTTGGCGGGCCACGGAAGGGGACGCATGGACAAGCGCTACGAGGTGTACGCGCTCGCCGACAGACACTTCTACGAGACGCCCGACCGGATCTCGGCCGGCGAGGCGCCCGTCTACGAGACGGCGCGCCGCGCGGTGCCGGACGGCTGGGACGCGGCACGCATCGGCGACTGGCTGACACTCACGCCGCTCGACCCCGACGGGAAGCTGGTGCCGGGCCCGTCCCAGGGGTGGAAGATCCACGCCTCGGCCACCCGGGCGAACGCGGAACGGATCGCCGCGATCGTGTGGGACTACTGCGTGCCCCGGCGCATCTCGTTCAAGTTCGTCCCGGGCCCGCATCTGCTGCACCTGCGCAACACCAAGTACGCGGCCCGCGACACCAGCGGCAAGTTCGTCACCGTCTACCCGGCCGACGAGAAGCAGCTGCACGATGTGCTGCGGGAGCTGGGCGAGCTCCTGGAGGGCTTCGAGGGGCCGTACATCCTCACCGATCTGCGCTGGTCCGAGGGTCCGCTCTACGTCCGCTACGGCGCGTTCGCGCGCACCTTCGTCGTCGACGACCGCGGCTCACTGGTGCCGGCGGTACGGGACGGCGAGGGCAAGCTGGTGCCGGACCGCCGGGCGCCGTCCTTCCAGGTGCCCGAGTGGGTGACGCTGCCCGCCTTCCTGGAGCCCCACCTGGAGGCGCGCAACACCACGACGGTCGGCGAGCTGCCGTACCGCATCGAGAAGGCGCTGCACTTCTCCAACGGCGGCGGGGTCTACACGGGTACCGACACCCGCGACGGGCGCAAGGTCGTCCTCAAGGAGGGCCGGCCGCACGCGGGACTGGCGGCCGACGGGGCGGACGCGATCGCCCGGCTGGAGCGGGAGAAGGCCGCCCTGGAGCAGGTCGCGGGGACCGGCGTGGTGCCCGAGGTGCGGGACTGGTTCACGCTCGGCGACCACTGCTTCCTCGTCATGGACTTCCTGGAGGGGCGCCCGCTGAACTCGTTCTTCGCCGAGCGGCATCCGCTGCTCACCCCGGACCCCGATCCGCGGGCCGTGGCCGACTACACGGCGTGGGCGGTGCGGATCCACGGAGCGGTGGAACGGGCGGTGGAGGCGGTGCACGCACGCGGGATCGTCTTCAACGACCTGCACGTCTTCAACATCATGGTCGGACCCGACGAGGAGTCGGTCTCCCTGCTCGACTTCGAGGCGGCGGCGCCGGTCGAGGAGAACGGCCGCCAGGTGGTCGCCCACCCCGGCTTCTTCGCCCCGCCGGACCGCAAGGGCATCGACGTCGACCGCTACGCCCTGGCCTGTCTCAGGCTCGCCCTGTTCCTGCCGGTGACCACGCTGTTCGTGGTCGACCGGGGCAAGGCGGCCCATCTGGCCGAGGTGATCCTGCGTCAGTTCCCGGACGTGCCGAAGGAGTTCCTCGACGAGGCGGTCGCGGAGATCACCCGGGACACCGCCACACGGGGCCCGGGAGACGCCGGCGGCGAGCGTGCGGCCTTCCGCGCCGAGATCGCGCCGTCCTTCGTCGAGCCCGGCGACTGGCCCTACAGCCGTGACTCCATGGTGAAGGCGCTCCTCGCCTCGGCCACTCCGGAGCGCGAGGACCGGCTCTTCCCCGGTGACATCACGCAGTTCAACGACGGCGGCGGCCTCGGGCTGGCACACGGCGCGGCCGGGGTCCTGTACGCGCTGGACGCGGTCGGCGCGCAGCGGTACGAGGAGGGCGAGCGCTGGCTCCTGGCCCGCACCGCACCACCCCCGACGGGCACACCGCTCGGGCTCTACGACGGTCTTGCGGGCATCTCCCACGTCCTGGACCGGCTCGGCCACCGGCAGCGCGCCCTCGACCTGGTCGAGCGCGTCCTCGCGGAACGCTGGCAGAACCTGTCCTCCGACCTGCACGGCGGCCTCGCCGGTCTCGGTCTGGTTCTCGGTGAACTGGCCGCCACCACGGGGGAGTCGGAGCTGCGGGAGCGTGCCGCCGAGGCCGCCGACGTCCTCGTACGACGACTCGCGCAGCCCCTCGCCGACACTCCCCAGCGGCGCCGGGCCGGGCTGCTGCGGGGGTGGACCGGGCCCGCGCTCTTCCTGCTGCGGCAGTACGAACGCACCGGTGAGCCCCTGCTGCTGAGGGCGGCGGAGGTGGCGCTGCGGCGGGACCTCGAGTGCTGCGTGACGCACCCCAGCGGCTCGCTCGAGGTCGACGAGGGCTGGCGGACCCTGCCCTACCTCGGTGAGGGAAGTGCCGGCATCGGAATGGTCCTGGACGACTACCTCGCCCAAGGGACCGACCCCGACGGGGAGTTCGAACGGGCGCGGGCCGGGGTTCTGACCGCCGCCACCAGCCGCTTCTATGTACAGCCCGGTCTCTTCCAGGGCCGCGCCGGGATGATCCTGCACCTGGCGCGCACGGACACCCCCGGCGCGACCCGCGAGCGGCTCGCCGAACAGATCGACGGGCTCGGCTGGTTCTCGATGGACTACCAGGGCCAACTGGCCTTCCCCGGCCACCAGATGATGCGCCTGTCGATGGACCTGGGCACCGGAACGGCAGGGTGCCTGCTCGCGCTCGGCGCGGCCCACGCGGCCCCCGGCGCTCCGGTCACCGCGCACCTGCCGTTCCTGCCGCCACCCGGGCGGCCCCTCCTACGCGGTTCCGCGACCTGACGGAGCCGTGACCCAACCCCGTCCCCACGGGTGGACGACACCGAAGAAAGGAAACCGAGATGGCACTTCTCGACCTGCAGACGATGGAGTCCGACGAGCACACCGGCGGCGGCGCGAACAGCACCCTCAGCCTGCTGTCGTGCGTCAGCGCGGCGAGCGTCACGCTCTGTCTCTGACAGGCATCGTGCGCCCATGACTCCGGGCGGTCCACTCCCGCGAGGGAGGGGCCGCCCGGGGTTCTGCACATCTCCGGAAGGCGCCGTATGACGACTCCCACCTCGCCGCGCGCCCCGCACGGCCTTCTGGGTCCGGCCCCCGCCCGCTGTCTGGTCCTGTGCCTGGTGAGCACGGCCGCCACCGGCGCCGGACTGCTGCTGCCGGCCGCCCTCGGCCGCACCCTGGACCTGCTCCTGGCGCAGGCACCGGCGACCTGCTGGGTGCTGTACTGCGCCGCACTGGTCCTCCTCATCGCCCTGCTCGACGCGGCGGAGACCGTGCTCGGCGGCGCCATCGACGCCCGCACCACCGCCTGGCTGCGCCGCCGCCTCACCGGACACGTCCTGGCCGTCGGCCCCCGCGCCACCGCCCGCTTCGGTCCCGGTGACCTCGTCGCCCGCCTCGTCGGCAACGCCGCTCAGGCCGGCACGGCACCGACGGCCCGCGCGGCACTGCTCGCCGCGCTCGCCGGACCGGTCGGCGCCGTGGTGGCCCTCGGCCTCGTCTCGCCCTGGCTCGCGGCCGTGTACCTGGCCGGAGCGCCGGTCCTCGCCCTGCTGCTGCGCGCCTTCGCCCGTGACACCCGGGAATGCGTGACGCGCTACCAGGAGGTGCAGGGCCGGATCGCGCAAGCGCTCTCGGAGGCCGTCGGCGGACACCGCACCATCCGGGCCGCGGGCACGGAGGACCGGGAGACGGCCCGCATCCTGCGCCCGCTGCCCGAGCTGTCGGAGGCCGGTCACCGCATGTGGCAGGTGCAGGGCCGGGCCTCGGGCCAGTCCGTCGCCGTGGCCCCGCTGCTCCAGCTCGGTGTCGTCGCCGTGGCCGGAGTGCTGCTCGCCCGGCACCGGGTCACGGTGGGCGAGGTCCTCGCCGCCTCCCGGTACGCGGTCCTCGCCACGGGGGTCGGCGCCCTGGTGGGACAGCTCGCCGGCCTGGCCAGGGCCCGGGCAGCGGCGGGACGTCTGGACGAGGTCCTCGCGGCGTCCCCCCTCGGACACGGCGAACGCCGGCTGCCGCCCGGTCCGGGGCGGCTGGAACTGCGCGGCGTCACCGCCCTGCGCGGCGCACGTGCCGTGCTCGACGGGGTCGACCTCGTCGTACCGGGCGGGACGACGCTCGCGGTGGTGGGCCGGTCGGGGGCGGGCAAGTCACTGCTCGCCGCGGTCGCCGGCCGGCTCGCCGAACCGGACGCCGGGGAGGTCCTGCTCGACGGGGTGCCGCTGCGCGAGCTCACCCACGACGAACTGCGCCGTTCCATCGGGTACGCCTTCGAACGCCCCGCTCTGCTCGGCGGCACCGTCGAGGAGGAGATCGGTCTCGCCCTCGGGTCCCCCTCCCCCGCCCGTGTCCGGGAGGCCGCCCGCACGGCCCACGCGGACGACTTCGTGCGCCGGCTGCCCGACGGTTACGACACTCTCGTCGCCGACGCCCCACGCTCCGGCGGGGAGTCCCAACGGCTCGGTCTCGCTCGGGCGTTCGCGCACGGCGGCCGCCTGCTCATCCTCGACGACGCCCTCTCCAGCCTCGACACGGTGACGGAGGCCCGCATCGCCGAGGCCCTGGTGAACGGCGGTGCGGGCGGCACCCGCCTGCTCGTCGCCCACCGCACCGCCACGGCGGCCCGCGCGGATGCGGTGGCCTGGCTGGACGGGGGGCGAGTGCGGGCGGTGGGGCCGCACGAGGAGCTGTGGCGGGCGGCGGAGTACCGCGCGGTGTTCGGGAGCGGGCCGGAGCGGACGGACGGCTGGGACGGGGGGCCGTCATGAGCCACGGCCCGGCAGGGCGCCGCGCCCGAGGTCGGCGGCCCGAAGGAGGCCGGGGACGGTGACCGACGGGATCCACGCACGCGGTCTCCGGTTCCTGCGGGCCCGGTGGCGGGTTCTCGTCCGGCTCGGTGGGTGGTCCGTGCTGGAGACCGCGCAGACCTTCCTCACCGGGTACGCGCCCGCCCGCGCCCTGGACGAGGGGTTTCTGGCCGGGCGGCCCGGCGTCGGACTCGCCTGGCTCGGGGTGGCCGGGATCGGGGTGCTCGTGGGCGCCTGGGGGACGGTACGGGTGTACGCCGCCGTCGCCGCGTTGGTCGAGCCGCTCCGGGACGTCCTGGTCGGGCGGGTGGTCGAGCGCGGGGTGCGGGAGGCGGACACGGGGGCGCTGTCCGGGCTGACCCAGCAGGTGGAGATCGCGCGGGACACGTTCGCCGGGCTCGTGATGGTGTCGCGTTCGTTCGTGTTCACGGCCGTCGGCGCCGTCGTCGGACTGGCTTCGCTCGACCCGCTGCTCCTCCTGGTCGTGGTGCCGCCGCTCGCCGCGGGACTGGGCCTGTTCGCGGCCACGCTGCGTCCGCTGGCCCGCCGCCAGGAGGAATACCTCGTGGCCGACGAGGCGCTGGCCGAGGGTCTCGGCAGGGTCTGCCCGGGGCTGCGGGACATCACGGCGGCCGGGGCGGAGGACCGGGTCGCCGCCGGCACGGGCCGACTTGTCGACACCGAGCAGCGAGCCGCGTACTCCCTCGCCCGCTGGTCCGTCCTGCGCGTGGTCTCCCTCGCCCTCGGCGGCCAGCTCCCGATCGTCCTCCTCCTCGCCTGCGCGCCCTGGCTCCTGACGCGGGGCGTCACCACGGGCGCCCTGGTCGGCGCCCTCGCCTACGTCACCCAGTCCCTGCTCCCCGCCCTGCGCAACCTGGTCCACGGGCTGGGAACGAGCGGCTCCCGGCTGGTGGTGGTCCTGCGGCGACTGGTCCGGGAGCCCGCCGCCGAACCGGGCGCCGAGGAGTCGGTCCGGCGGACGGGATCACACGACGCGAACCCTCTGCCCACCCACGCCTGCACCCCCGGCCCGAACGGCGGGAGGCACCCCCTGGCCCACGACCCCGCCGTCACCGCGGGCGCTACGCCGGAGTCGGACGCGGGTACCGAGGAGTCAGCCGAGCGGACGGGATCACACGACGCGAACCCTCTGCCCACCCACGCCTGCACCCCCGGCCCGAACGGCGGGAGGCACCCCCTGGCCCACGACCCCGCCGTGACCGCGGGCGCTACGCCGGAGTCGGACGCGGGTACCGAGGAGTCAGCCGAGCGGACGGGATCACACGACGCGAACCCTCTGCCCACCCACGCCTGCACCCCCGGCCCGAACGGCGGGAGGCACCCCCTGGCCCACGACCCCGCCGTGACCGCGGGCGCTACGCCGGAGTCGGACGCGCGCGACGCCGAGACCGACGACGGCCTCACCGACGCGAGGCCCGCCGACCGGCATGCCGAGCCGGGCCACCGCCTCACCCCGCGCACCCGGGCTCGGGCGGCGGACCACGAGTGCGACACCAGCCCCACCGAGGCCGCCGCCGCACACACCCCCACACGCGAGGCAGCCCCCGACTCCGACACCAGCCCCACCACAGCAGACACCCCGCACCGCACCGCACCGCACCCGACACATCGCACCCCTACCCCCGCCCTCTCCCTCACCTCCGTCTCCTTCGCCTACGGCCCCACCGCCACCCCCGTCGTCGACCGACTCGACCTCGACCTCGCACCCGGCGCCCATCTGGCCGTCGTAGGCCCCAGCGGGATCGGGAAGTCCACGCTCACGGCCCTGATCGCAGGGCTCCTGCACCCCACCGGCGGCATGATCCGGCTCTGCGGGCACCCCGTCCCCTCCCCCGACGCGGCCGCGCTGCGCGTGCTCATCCCGCAGGAGGCGTACGTCCACACCGGCACCCTCGCCGAGAATCTCGGGCATCTGCGGCCGGCCCCGGTGCCCGAGCCGGAGCTGCTCGCGGCTGCCCGGGCGGTCGGACTCACCCCGCTGCTCGAAGCCCTCGGCGGATCTCGGGCGACCGTCGACCCGGCCGCCCTCTCCGCCGGTGAGCGGCAGCTCGTCGCGCTGACCCGGGCCTATCTCTCGTACTCCCCCCTCGTTCTGCTCGACGAGGCCACCTGCCACCTCGACCCGCAGGCCGAGGAACGCGCCGAGCGGGCCTTCGCCGGCCGGCCGGGCACCACGCTGGTCGTCGTCGCCCACCGGATCAGCTCCGCCCGCCGCGCCGGGCGCGTGCTGCTGATGGACGGCCCGCGCACGGCGTACGGCACCCACGAGGAGTTGATGCGCGACTCTCCGGCGTACCGCGAACTCGTGGGCGGCTGGACGGCCGTGGTCCCGAAGCGGTCAGAGCCAGCCCTGCCCCTGGGAGATCCGGATCGCGTCGATGCGGTTGCGGGCCCCGGTCTTGCGGGTGATCGCGGCCATGTAGTTGCGCACGGTCCCGTGGGACAGGCACAGGCTCCCCGCGATCTCCGCGATGGAGGCCCCCTCGGCCGCGAGGGATAACACGCTCAGCTCCCGTCTGGTCAACGGCATCTCGGCGGCCTGGAGGAAGCCGAAGCCCAGCGAGTCGTCGACGAAACGTTTCCCTTCGGCGACCCTCCGGATCCCGCGCGCGAGTCGCTCCGGTGCCGCCCCCTCCTTGTCGACGTACCCGAGCGCCCCCGCCTCGACCGCACGCTTCAACAGCCCCGGCCGATTGGCGCTGGCCATCACGAGCAGGCGCGGCGGACTCCGGTCCGGCTCGCGCAGGGATAACTCGCCCAGCGGCGGAATGCCGTACGCGTCGGAGCAGTCGAGGTCGGCCGCGCAGACGTCGGGACGTACGGCGCGCAGACGGCCGGACGCGGTGTGCCACGGGGTGTCGAACACCCCGAGGTCCGGTTCCCGGCGGAGCCACTCCGCCAGGGCCGATCTCACCAGACACGCGTCGTGCACCAGAAGCACCCGGATCACTGCTCGTCCCCCTCGACTCGCTGTACTTGTTTCCGTGACATGAACGCGTGCCCCATTGTTCGGGTCCTGGACCGCCCTCGGGCGCGAAGAACTGGCCATCAGGATGCGCGGGGGCGCACACAGGGCGCCCGTGTACCGTCGCGCGCTTCCACTGAGGGGGCATGACCCGGGGCCGAGGGGGTAGGCGGTCGCCCTCGCCGTCGCGCGGGCACCCGTGTGTCCGCGCGAGGGAGCGCTCGCCGTGCGGGACCCGCCGTGAGGGGGGAGATTTGATCCCTGGGGGCCCGGCACGCGACAGCGGCCCGCGCCCCTTCCGGGACGCGCCCGTGCGAGGAGGTGGTCGGCGTGTCCGACGGGCATAGGTCCGCCCAGGCACCGGCGAGCGCACGGACCCGGGTGGGACGGCCACTGCTCTCCCTCGCGCTGGCGTCGATGATGGACGAGGTGCACGCCCACTCCGGCGCGGTGTATCTCGTGGCCGCCGACGAACCCGTGCTGGAGATGGCGGTGATGGCCGGCCTGCCGCGGGCGTTCGCGGCGCCCTGGGAGCGGGTGGGGCTGAGCGCGCCGATCCCGGTCGCGGAGGCGGTACGGGAGCGGCGGCTGGTGTGGGTGGGCGGCGAGCACGAGATGGCGCGCCGCTTTCCGCGGATCGCCGTGGTGCTGCCGTATCCCTTCGCGCTGGCCGCGGTGCCGGTGGCGACCTCGGCGAAGGTGTACGGCGCCGTCTTCGTGACCTGGCCCGGTTCGCACCCGCCGGACCTGTCCGACCGGGAGCGGGAACATCTGATCGCGGCCTGCGGACGGCTCGCGGTGCGGCTGGAGCGGGCGGTGGAGGACAACCTGTCGCCGCACGCCGAACCGGATCTGCTGGGCGGGGCCCAGGTCGGCAGCCCGGCCGCGACGCTGGGCACGGTGGAGGCGGCGCGGATGGTGGCGAGGCTGCCGTACGGGCTGTGTTCGCTCGATCTGCACGGCCGGATCTCCTTCGCCAACGCCGCGGCGGCCGAGCTGATCGGTGTCCCGGTCTCCCAGTTGCTGGGCTCGCAGCTGTGGGCGGCGGTGCCCTGGCTCAACGACCCGGTCTACGAGGACCGTTACCGGGCCGCGCTGCTCAGCCAGCACAGCACGTCGTTCGTGGCGCTGCGGCCGCCCGGGGACTGGCTGTCGTTCCGGCTGTACCCGAGCACGACCGGGCTGAGCGTCCGGGTCAGCCGGGCCCGGGCGGTGACGGAGATGAACCGGTCCGGTCCGCAGCCCGGCGACTCGCCGCCCCGACTGGTCACGATCTCGCAGCTGCTGAGCCTGGCCGGGGCGCTGACCGAGGCGGTGGGCGTGCAGGACGTGGTGCAGCTGGTGGCGGACGAGATCGCCCCGGCGGTGGGAAGCCAGGCACTGGTCGTGCTCGGTTCACGGGCGGGGCGGCTGCGCGTGCTCGGGCATCGCGGGTATGCGGACGCGCAGGTCGTGGAGCGGTTCGACGGGCTGCCGCTGTCGGAGCCGACGCCGGGGACGCATGCCCTGACCACCGGGGTGCCGGCGTTCTTCGACTCCCGGGAGCAGTTGGAGCGCCTGTATCCGAGGCGGCACGCCACCCCCGACGGGTTCGAGGCCTGGGCCTATCTGCCGCTGATCGCCTCCGGGCGCCCGGTGGGCACCTGTGTGCTGGCCTACACCGAACGGCACCCCTTCCCCGCGGACGAGCGGGCGGTGCTGACGAGTCTCGGCGGGCTGATCGCGCAGGCCCTGGAGCGGGCCGTGCTGTACGACGCCAAGCACCAGTTGGCGCACGGCCTGCAGGCGGCCCTGCTGCCGCACAGCCTGCCGTCGCTGCCCGGCATCGACGCGGCGGCCCGCTATCTGCCGGCCACGCAGGGCATGGACATCGGCGGCGACTTCTACGACCTGGTGCCGGTGGACGCGCTGGCGGCGGCGGTGATCGGGGACGTGCAGGGACACAACGTGACGGCGGCCGGCCTGATGGGGCAGATCCGGACGGCGGTACGGGCGTACACGACCGTCGGCCAGACACCGGCGGAGGTCATGCGCTCGACGAACCGGCTCCTGATCGACCTCGGCGCCGAGCTGTTCGCCAGCTGCCTGTATCTGCGGCTCGATCCGCGACGGGGGCGGGCCGTCATGGCCCGGGCCGGGCATCCGCCCCCGCTGCTCCGACGGCCGGACGGCCGGGTGCGGGTGCTGGACCTGGCCGGGGGCCCGCTGCTGGGCATCGACGGCTCGGCCGTCTACCCGACGACGGAGGTGGACCTCGCGCCCGGTTCCGTCCTCGCCCTCTACACCGACGGTCTGATCGAGTCCCCCGGTGTCGACATCGAGGACGCGCTCGCCGATCTGGGACGGCAGCTCGCCGAGGCCGGTGACCGTCCGCTCGACGAGCTGGCCGACGAACTGGTCCGGCGCAGCGCGGCCGCACGGGAGCGGATCGACGACGTGGCGTTGCTGTTGCTGCGGGCCGGCGACTGACACGGGCGGAAAGCCGACGGCCCGCCCGATGGAAACACGCCGGTCCGGCCCTCCCGCCGGACGGCCCGCCCGATGGAAACACGCCGGTCCGGCCCTCCCGCCGGAGGGCCGGACCGTTGCACCTCCCGGGCCGGAACCGCGGTGTGGCCGGAAGGTGGTCGTGCGGGCCGGCGTCGGCAGCGGAGGGTGGGGGGTGGGCCGCTGCCGACGCGGCCGGTTCAAGGTGTGGCGTCAGACCGACGGGGTCAGTTGTGCGTCTGGCCCGCGGCATCACCCGCTGCATCGCCCGCGGCGTCGCCCGCGCCGTTGCCGGTCTGCTGGCCGTTGCCGGCCTCTTCGCCGCCGATCACGTCACCGCCGGCCTGCTCGCCGCCGACTTCCTGACCGGCGCCGGCCTCCTCACCGGGGCTCGCGCTTGCGTCGCCACCGGCACCGGCCTCTTCGCCCGCACCGGCCCCGGCGTCGCCACCGGCGCCCGCCTCGTCACCGGCACCGGCACCGGCACCGGCACCGGCACCGGCACCGGCACCGGCCTCCCCGCCGCCGGCCTGGTCGTCGCCCGCGCCCGCGCCGCCGGCCGCGTCACCCGCGCCGAGCGTGGCGCCGACCGCCTGCAGGGCGGTGGTCACCGGCTGGAAGAAGGTCTCGCCGCCGACGGTGCAGTCGCCGCTGCCGCCGGAGGTCAGGCCGATCGCCGAGCCGTCCTGGGTGAACAGCGAACCGCCGCTGTCGCCGGGTTCGGCGCAGACGTCGGTCTGGATGAGCCCGGTGACGGTGCCCTCCGGGTAGTTGACGGTGGCGTCGAGTCCGAGGACCTGGCCGTCGGCGAGGCCCGTGGTGGAGCCCATCCGGAAGACCTGGGCGCCGACCTCGGCGTCCGCGGCCTGGTTGATCGCGACGGTCTGGCCGCCGCCGACGTTGACCTCGCTGGGTGCCTGGGTCGCCGGGTCGTCGTACTTGACCAGGGCGAAGTCGCCGTCGCCGGGGAAGGTGGCCTGGTCGACGGTGGCGACCGGCTGGCCGTCCTGGGTGTCCGACCACTGTTCGGCCGCGACCCCGCAGTGACCTGCGGTCAGGAAGGCGGGGCTGCCGTCACCCGCGGTGACGTTGAAGCCGAGCGAGCAGCGGGCACCGCCGCCGAAGATCGCGTCACCGCCGGAGACGAAGGTCTTGAAGGTGCCGGCCGACTTCTTGATGGTCGCCATGTCGGAGCCGAGGCTCTTCACGGTCGACTCGATGGTGTTCCACTTGTCGCCCGTGACCGTGCTGTCGGCGGTCACGAGAATCTTGTTGGTGCGCGGGTCGACCGCCCAGGACGTGCCCGGGATGGTCGCCTGCTCCTTCAGGGTCTTCGCGCCGGCCGCCAGTTCGGTGAGGCTGTTGTCGACCTCGCGGACCTTCGCACCGGCCTTCTTCGCCTGCACGACGACGTTCTTGTCGCCGGATATGACGTTCACGACGAGCTGCCGGCTGTCGGAGTCGTAGTAGGACCCGGCGAAGGCGTCGCCGAGCATCTTCTCCAACTGCGAGGCGAGGTCCGAGGCGTCCGTCGCCTTCAGAGTCTTCGGCGCGAGGGCCGCCGCGTCGTTCGACGAACCGTCCTGGGACGCGTTGGCGTTGGGCAGCAGAATCGCGGCCGCTCCGAGCGCCACCACAGTGCCTGCCGCGAACGCGGCCTTGCGCTTCGGAATTCGCTTGTGACTCAAACTTCTCGACCTCCTGGGGGACCGGAGTCTGTAACCGCCGTATGGCAGTTGGTTGTTCGGGGCGCCTGGATGGCCATGGGTACGCACGGTGCACGCGGTGCGTTCAATGCCGTTTCTTTACGCCCCGATTGCCACGCCGATTCGGCCACCGGCCGTGCCGGGCGGGCCGCGGGCGGGAAGAATCCCCCATATGACGATGACGCCCGCCGAAGCCGACAAGGTCCTCGCCGACAACTTCGCCCCTTGGGTCCTCGACCTCGGCCTGTCGGTCGAGACGCTCGGCGACGACCATGCGGTCCTGCGACTTCCCTGGTCACAGCGATTGGCGCGGGAGGGCGGCGCGTGGTCGGGCCAGGCCCTGATGGCCGCCGACACCGCCACCGTGATCGCCGTCTCGGCGGCCAGAGGCGCCTGTGGACCGATGACGACAGTGCAGCAGTCCACGAACTTCCAGCGGGCGGTGTCCGGTTCGATGTCCTGATCAAGGCGGTCGTCACCAAGCCGGGCCGCCGCATGGCGTTCGCCGACACGTTCGGCACACGGTCGGCGACGGTCCGTTGTGAAGAGCGCCCCGAATCCCCCCTCCCGCGAATCTGCACATCGAATGCGCAACCAAGTCACCCCGAGCGGAAGTTCTGCACAAGCACGGACCGGCGCCCATGTCATTGGCGAGGTGTGTCGCATTCGCCATGACGACGGCAAGGGTCACTTCACGCCGCCGCAACATCACCTGTGAAGAAGTCGGCACCAAGGCGTGCGCAAGCCTGCACGGATAGAGGCTTCTGTGACTCAAGTTCCCTGGTGAGACGGGTGGTTAATTGGAAGGGCGGAGCCGCCGCGTGCTTTGATCCATCGCACCGCAGGGCCGCCGGGGTTTCCGGAAACGGGATCCGGTGCCCTGCGATTGCGGCCGTCATCTGTCCCCAGAGGGGGCCGCTCCCCCCTTGCGAAATACCCATACGAAGGGAAGTTCCATCATGAACTCCACCCCCCAGGTTGAGACCGTCGAGATCTCGGACGCCGACCTCGACAACGTCTCCGGCGGCCTGCAGCTGAACGCCCTCGGCACCGTCACCGGCCTGGTGGACGGCGTTGCCCCGGTTTCCGGCCTGGTCAACACGGTCGTCGGCACGGTCGAGGGTGCGACCGGTCTGAACACCGGCGCGGTCACCGGCCTGGTCGCCGGCCTCTGATCACCTTTTTCGTGATTTGATCACTATCTTGTGGTCGACCCGTCCCGGAGCCGCAAACCGGCGGTTCCGGGACTCTTGGGTGCCGTAATCAGGCCGGCTCGCGCGAGTCGGTCCTTTCTCATTGGCAGCATTCGCAGCTTTCGCAGGTGAGGGAAGACCCGTGCAGTTCCGCCAACAGGCCCTCGCCAAGCTCCAGTCACCGGAGGAGCTCGACCTTCCGGTGCGCTTCGCCCGTCCGCAGGGCTGGCTGGTGATGTCGGTGACGGTGGTCGTGATGGCCGCCGCCTCCGTGTGGGCGGTGACCGGTTCGGTGGCCTCCACGGTGAGCGCGCCCGCCATCCTCACGCACGGGCAGGGCAGTTACATCCTGCAGAGCCCGGTCGCGGGGCAGGTCACGCAGGTGATCGCCAAGGAGGGCACCCAGCTGCCGGCCAACTCCCCCGTACTGAAGGTCCGTACGTCCGAGGGCGACACCGTCGTCCGCACGGTCGCCGCGGGTCGGCTCACCGCGCTGGCGGCCACCATCGGGCAGATCATCTCGACCGGCGCTAACGTCGCCGCCGTGGAGAAGGTCTCCCACGCCTCCGATCCGATGTACGCCACCGTCTATGTGCCCGCCGAGAACGCGGCCTCCATTCCCGAGGACGCCGCCGTGGATCTGACCGTCTCCTCGGTGCCCAGCCAGGAGTACGGCGTGCTGCGCGGTCATGTGAAGTCGGTGGACCGCTCGGCCCAGTCGGCGCAGCAGATCGCCGCGTTCCTCGGGGACAGCCAGCTCGGCGAGCAGTTCACCAAGGACGGCCGGCCGGTCGCCGTACTCGTGAGGCTGGACAAGTCCAGGAGCACGAAGAGCGGTTACCGGTGGTCCTCCGCCGAGGGCCCGCCGTTCGCCCTCACCTCCATGACCGTGGCCTCGGGTTCGATCCGGCTGGCCGATCAGCGTCCCGTCGATTGGCTGCTGCCGTGAGCACCGCACAGGACACCCGGAGCAGGCGCCGCTCCGCCCCGCCCAGACGCCCGATCCCCAAGGGGAAGGCGAAGACGGTCCGTACGCCGACCGTCCTCCAGATGGAGGCCGTGGAATGTGGCGCCGCCTCTCTCGCGATGGTGCTCGGCCACTACGGCAAGCACGTCCCGCTGGAGGAGCTGCGCATCGCCTGCGGTGTCTCCCGGGACGGCTCGCGCGCCAGCAATCTCCTCAAGGCGGCCCGCAGTTACGGCCTGACGGCCAAGGGCATGCAGATGGACACGGCCGCACTCGCCGAGGTCAAGACGCCGGCGGTGCTGTTCTGGGAGTTCAACCACTACGTCGTCTACGACGGCATGGGCCGCCGCTTCGGCCGCCGCGGTGTCTACATCAACGACCCCGGCAAGGGCCGCCGTTTCGTCCCGATGGAGGACTTCGACGGCAGCTTCACCGGCGTCGTGCTGGTGATGGAGCCCGGCGAGGGCTTCACCAGGGGCGGCCGCAAGCCGGGTGTTCTCGGCGCGATGCCGGCCCGGCTGCGCGGCACCGCGGGCACCATGCCGACGGCGGTGCTGGCGAGCCTGCTGCTGGTGCTGGTCGGCGCGGCCACTCCCGCGCTGAGCCGCACCTACATCGACATGTTCCTGATCGGCGGGCAGACCTCGCTGCTCGGCGTGCTGTTCGCGTCGATGGGGGCCTGTGTGGCCCTCACCCTGGCCCTGACCTGGCTCCAGCAGGCGAACCTGCTGCACGGCCGCATCATCTCCTCGACGCTGTCCAGCGCCCGCTTCCTGCGCCATCTGCTGCGCCTGCCGGTGACGTTCTTCTCCCAGCGCAGCCCGGCCGACCTGGTGCAGCGCCTCCAGTCCAACGACCAGGTGGCCGAGACCCTGGCCCGTGACCTCGCTGCGGCCGGCGTCGACGCCGTGGTCGTCGTCCTCTACGCGATCCTGCTCTACACCTACGACCCCCAGCTCACCTATGTCGGCATCGGTGTGGCCCTGCTGAACGTGGTGGCCATGCGGGTCGTCATCCGCCTGCGGGCGACGCGCACGGCGAAGCTGCGCGCCGACAGCGCCCGCCTCACCAACACCGCCTACACCGGCCTGCAGTTGATCGAGACGATGAAGGCGACCGGCGGCGAGGACGGCTACTTCCGCAAGTGGGCCGGGCAGCACGCCACCACCCTGGAGGAGCAGCAGCGGCTCGGTGTGCCGAGCGCCTGGCTGGGCGTGGTCGCCCCGATGCTGGCCACCTTCAACAGCGCCCTCATCCTCTGGATCGGCGGCATGCGGGCGATCGAGGGCGGTATCTCCGTCGGTCTGCTGGTCGCCTTCCAGGCCCTGGTCACCCGCTTCACCGCGCCGATCACCCGCCTCAACGGCGTGGCCGGCCGCATCCAGGACTTCGCGGCCGACGTGGCCCGGCTGAAGGACGTGGAGAACTTCAAGGCCGACCCGCTCTACGGCCGCCCCGGCGCCGGCGACTCGACGCGCAGGCTGCACGGCCATGTCGAGCTGCAGAACATCACCTTCGGCTACAACCCGCTCGACAAGCCCCTGCTGACCGGCTTCGACCTGACCGTAGGACCCGGCCAGCAGGTGGCGCTGGTCGGCGGCTCCGGCAGCGGCAAGTCGACCGTCTCCCGGCTGATCTCGGGGCTGTACACGCCCTGGGAGGGCGTGATCCGCATCGACGGACAGCGCCTGGACGACATTCCGCGCGGCGCGCTCGCGTCCTCGGTGTCCTTCGTCGACCAGGACGTCTTCCTCTTCGAGGGTTCGGTCCGCGACAACGTGGCGCTGTGGGACCCGTCCATCCCGGACGACGCCGTGGTGGACGCACTGCGGGACGCGGCCCTGTACGACGTGGTGATGCACCGCCCGGGCGGCATCCACAGCAGGGTCGAGCAGGACGGCCGCAACTTCTCCGGCGGGCAGCGCCAACGTCTTGAGATCGCGCGGGCGTTGGTGCGCCGGCCCAGCATCCTGGTCCTCGACGAGGTGACCAGCGCGCTGGACGCGGAGACCGAGCTGGTCGTCATGGACAACCTGCGCAAGCGCGGCTGCGCCTGTGTGGTGATCGCGCACCGGCTCAGCACCGTGCGCGACAGCGACGAGATCGTCGTCCTGCAACACGGCACGATCGTGGAACGCGGGCGGCACGAGGAGCTGGTGGCGCGCGGTGGCGCGTACGCGGCGCTGGTCAAGGAACGGTGACATGACCTCCCCCCAAGACGGTGACCTGGTCCTCAACGCGCTCGGGCAGATGGGCACGCGGGTCGACTGCGCCGGTTTCAGCCGTATCGACCTCGAGGGGCCGCAGGTGCTCTGGCTGGTCGTGTCGGGCGCGGTGGACCTGTTCGCGGTCGACGCCGGACAGCAGGGCCACTGGCACCACCTGGGCCGTCTGGAGCCGGGCGCGCTGCTGCTCGGGCCGGTGGCGGGGCCGGAGCACACCCTGGTGGCACGGCCCCTCAGGGACTGTGTGGTGCACCGCATCGGCCTGCGCGAGCTGTACGAGCCCGCGCACACCCAGACGTGGTCGTACGACGAGTACGGCAACCCCCAGTACGTACCGCCGACGACGAGCCCGCTGGAGTACGCCCTCGCACTCGGAGTGGGCCGGAGCCTGTCCATCCTCTTCCAGGCGCCGATGGCCGACGAGCGGGCCGCCGCCCCGACCGACGACGACGTGTTCTGGATGCAGGTGCCGCCGGGCAGCGTGCAGTACGGCTCGCTCTACGGCGCCGAGGCGGCCGCCGACCTGCTGATGGACCCGGCGGTCTGGCAGTCCATGGTCGACCAGCAGTACCGGCTGCTGACCACGCTGGACCGCTGGATCGAGCAGCTGGAGCGCACCCACGAGACCCGGACGGCCGCGGGTATCAAGGCGGGTGAGGCCGTGCGCGCCCAGGCCGACCGGACCCTGCTGGCGTCCATCGGCAAGTCGAAGCAGCGCACGACGACGGCCGACGCCGACGCGAGTTACGCGGCCTGCAAGCTGGCCGCCGACGCGGCCGGGATCCCGCTCGCCGAGAACGCGCACAGCGGCACCGAGAGCGACCGTCTCGATCCGGTCGAGCGAATCGCCCTCGCCTCCCGCGTCCGGATCAGGTCCGTGCGCCTGGACGGCGGTTGGTGGCGCGACAACGTCGGCCCGCTGGTGGGCCACCGGGCGCTGTCGGGTGCGCCGGTCGCGCTGCTGTGGCGGCGCGGCGGCTATGTGGCCGTTCATCCGGCGACGGGACGCGAGACGCCGATCGAGAAGGACAACGCGGAGGAGTTCGAGCCGCGCGCGGTGATGTTCTACCGCCCGCTGCCCGACCGGAGGCTCAGCCCGCTCGGGCTGCTGCGGTTCAGCATGCGCGGGACCAGCGGCGATGTCACGAACCTGCTGCTCAGCGGTCTGGTGACGGTGGCGATCGGCGCGTTGGTCCCGATCGCGACCGGCAAGGTGCTCGGCGAGTTCGTGCCGAGGGCCCAGACCGCTCTGATCGTGCAGGTGTGTCTGGCCGTGATGGTCAGCGGGGTGGTGACGGCGGCCTTCATGCTGTTGCAGAACCTCACCATGCTCCGTCTGGAGGGCCGTATCGAGGCGACCCTCCAACCGGCCGTCTGGGACCGGCTGCTGAGGCTGCCGACGAAGTTCTTCACCGAGCGTTCGACCGGCGAACTGGCCAGCCAGGCCATGGGCATCAGCTCGATCCGCCGGATGATGGCGGGCATCGGCCCCACCGTCGCCCAGTCGGTGACCGTCGGCGCGATGAACCTGGGACTGCTGTTCTGGTACAGCGTCCCGATGGCGATGGCGGCGATCGGCATGCTGGTCGTCATCGCCGCCGGCTTCCTCGGCCTCGGGCTCTGGCAGGTGCGCTGGCAACGGCGACTGGTCGTCCTCAGCAACAAGCTGAACAACCAGGCCTTCCAGACCCTGCGCGGTCTGCCCAAGCTGAGGGTGGCGGCGGCGGAGAACTACGCGTACGCGGCCTGGGCCTCGGAGTTCGCCCGCAGCCGCGAGCTGCAGCAGAAGGTCGGCCGGATCAAGAACCTCACGTCGGTGATGGGATCGGTCTATCTCCCGCTGTGCACCCTGCTGATGTTCATGCTGCTCGCGGGCCCGGCGCGCGGGTCGATGTCGGCGTCCGAGTTCCTCACCTTCAACACCTCGGTGACGATGCTGCTGACCGCGGTCACCCAGCTCACCGGCGCCTTCGTCTCGGTGGTGGCCGCGCTGCCGTTGTTCGAGGAGATCAAGCCGGTCCTGGACGCGCAGCCGGAGGTGCGCACCGCGAGCACCCGGCCGGGGCCGCTCACCGGCGCGATGGAGGCCCGCAGGCTGTCCTTCCGCTACTCCGAGGACGGTCCCCTGATCCTGGACGACGTGTCCTTCGAGATCCGCCCGGGTGAGTTCGTGGCGATCGTCGGCCCGAGCGGCTGCGGCAAGTCGACCCTGCTCCGGCTGCTGATCGGCTTCGACCGGCCGGTCTCCGGGAGTGTCCTCTACGACGGCCAGGACCTGGCCGCCCTCGACCAGTCGGCGGTGCGCCGGCAGTGCGGTGTCGTCCTCCAGCACGCGCAGCCGTTCACCGGCTCCATCCTGGACGTCATCTGCGGCACCGAGCCGTACACGCCCGAGGAGGCGATGGCGGCGGCCGCAATGGCAGGGCTCGCGGAGGACATCCAGCGGATGCCGATGGGGCTGCACACCATCGTCTCGGGCAGCGGGGCGATCTCCGGCGGCCAGCGTCAGCGGCTCATGATCGCCCAGGCGTTGATCCGGCGGCCGCGGATCCTTTTCTTCGACGAGGCGACCAGCGCCCTGGACAACGACACCCAGCGCACGGTCATCGAGTCCACCAAGGCCCTCAACGCCACCCGGATCGTCATCGCCCACCGGCTGTCGACGGTGCTGGACGCCGACCGGGTGATCGTGATGGAGAACGGCAAGGTCGCCCAGCAGGGGCCGCCCGCACAGCTCCTCGCGGACACGGGCGGCCGGCTGCACGAACTGGTGCGGCGGCAGATGGCGTGAGGGGTCGGCCCGTCCCCGGTCAGTCCATGCCGGGGACCGGTGCGCCGGAGGGGACTCCGGCGTCGACGTACGCCTGGTAGAGCTCCTTCCACTGCGGCTCTTCGAGGCTCCGGCCGTGGGCCCGCGCGTCGAGGCCGGCGAGGCACACGTCCCAGCCGGCGCCGTTGCGGGCGGCGGTGTCGGCGGCGCTCAGCACGTTGGTGAGCGTGAAGCGCGTCCGCTTCTCGTCGAGCGGCTCCAGGTCGAAGTGCAGCTCGTCGCCGCCCCACGCGAAGGAGAGGTGCCGGGGCTCGTCGAGGGCGATGACCCGGCCCGTGGAGTCCTCCATGTGCGGGTCGCCGCTGAACTTGATGGTGCCGCCGGGTCGCAGCTCGATCTCGGCGCGGGACGGGAACCAGTGGGCGAGCTCGTCGGCGTCGGTCACGAACTGCCACACGCGCGCGACCGGGTGGTCGTAGGTGCGGACGAAGCGGACGGCCGGGCCGCCGTCGTCGAGGGTCAGATAGGTGCCGGTGGGGTCTGCGGCCATGGTGGATCAGTCCTTCGGAGCGGTTTCCTCGCGCGTCCTGCCGTACCTGGACCCAGATTACGCATGCCTGCCCTCCCCTCCTCAGCGAAACGTTGCCGTTTCGCTCGAAGTGCTCTAGCCTCCATGTGTACGAAACGGTTTCGTTTATGGGCCGGAGCCCAGCCGACTTTCCCTGGAGTTGTCCCATGTCCCAGAAGACTCTGACCGAGAGCGGACAGGAGGGCGCCGTCGAGGCGCCGACCGACGCTTCGGCCAAGCGGTGGTGGATTCTCGCCGTCGTCGCGCTCGCCCAGTTGATGGTGGTCCTGGACGCCACCATCGTGAACATCGCCCTGCCCTCGGCCCAGGCCGACCTCGGTTTCTCCGACGCCAACCGGCAGTGGATCGTCACGGCCTACGCGCTGGCGTTCGCCTCCCTGCTCCTGCTCGGCGGGCGGATAGCCGACCTCTTCGGCCGCAAGACGGCCTTCCTCATCGGTGTCGTCGGCTTCGCGGCCGTCTCCGCGCTCGGCGGCGCCGCCACCAACTTCGAGATGCTGGTCACCGCCCGCGCGCTGCAGGGCGCCTTCGGCGCGCTCCTCGCGCCGGCCGCGCTGTCCCTGCTCAACACGACGTTCACCGACGCCCGCGAGCGGGCCCGGGCGTTCAGCGTGTACGGCGCCATCGCCGGTGCCGGCGGTGCGGTGGGTCTGCTGCTCGGCGGCGTCCTGACCGACGCGCTCGACTGGCGCTGGACCCTGTACGTCAACGTCGTCATCGCCGTCGTCGCCTTCGCGGGCGGCTGGCTGCTGCTGCACAACCACCGTGACGCCGCGAACTCCAAGCTGGACGTGCCCGGCACGCTGCTGGTGGCCGCCGGTCTCTTCTCCCTGGTGTACGGCTTCTCCAACGCCGAGACGCACGACTGGGGTTCTCCCGAGACCTGGGGCTTCCTGGTCGCGGGCGGAGCGCTGCTGGCCGCCTTCGCCTGGTGGCAGACCCGTGCCGCGCACCCGCTGCTGCCCCTGCGCATCCTGCTGGACCGCAACCGGGCGGCCTCCTTCCTGGCCGTGCTGATCTCCGGCGGCGGCATGTTCGGTGTCTTCCTCTTCCTCACCTACTACCTCCAGCTGAACCTGGGCTTCAGCCCCACCAAGACGGGTGTGGCCTTCCTGCCGATGGTCGCCGCCCTGATGGTGGCGGCCCAGGTCAGCACCACCATGCTGGTCCCCCGGATCGGTCCGAAGGTGGTCATCCCGCTGGGCTTCGCGGTCGCCGCGGTCGGCATGGCCTGGCTGACCGGGATCGGCGTCGGCTCCAGCTACCTGTCCGCCGTACTGCCGCAGCTGATCGTGACCGGCTTCGGCCTCGGCCTGGTCATGCCGCCGGCCATGCAACTGGCCACCGGCGGGGTCGCGGCCGAGGACGCCGGAGTGGCCTCGGCCACCGTCAACGCCATGCAGCAGGTGGGCGGTTCGATCGGCACCGCGCTGCTGAACACGCTGGCCGCGAGCGCCGCCACCGACTACCTGGCCGGCAAGGACCCGACGAACAAGCTGGTCCAGGCCCGGGCGACCATCGAGAGCTACACCACCGCCTTCTGGTGGTCAGCCGGCCTCTTCGCCGTCGGCGCGCTGATCACCTTCCTGCTCTTCCGGCGCGGGGTGCCGGAGCAGGACGCGGACGCCGCACCCGTCGTACACATGTAGGAACCGCAGCAGGAGCCGCTTGGTCCGAGGGGCCGCCGTCAGCAGGGAGACGGCGGCCCCTCTCGTGGTTCTCCGCCAGGTGGCCGGGCGCGCCTACGGGAGATATCGACGCGGCGTGCCGAACCGGTGGCCGAGAGCGACGCCCTGACGGGACGACCGGCGTTGGAGGCGGTCGTCCCTGGGTACCCACACGTCCATGCGGATAAGCGTGGTGGATGTGGGGTCGAACACGGTCCGGCTGGTGGTGGCGGACGCCGAGGGCGGAGTGCCACTGCCGGTGCACACGGCGAAGTGGCGACTGAGACTCTCCGATCATGTACGGCCGGGCGGACCGGTCCCCGAGGAGGCCGTGGAGCGGCTGGTGGAGGCGGTGGAAGGGGCGAGCCGGACCGCCGCCAGGTGGGGTGCGGCCGGGCCGCTGGCCTTCGCGACCGCCATTGTGCGGTCGGCGCCGAACCGTCAGGAGGTGCTGCGCACCGTCCGTACCCGGACCGGTGTCGGGCTGTACACCCTGCCGGGCGAGATGGAGGCGGAGCTCACGTTCCTCGGGGCACGGCGCTGGATGGGCTGGCGTTCGGGGCCGCTCGCGCTGTTCGACATCGGCGGCGGGTCGCTCGAAGTCGCCTTCGGACGCGGCCGGTTGCCGGACTACGTGGCCTCGCTGCCGCTGGGCGCGGGCCGGCTGACCCATGAGTTCTTCGAGGGGCAGGACCCGCCGCCCCCGGAGGCGATGCGGGCACTGCGCCGCAAGGTCCGGCACCAGCTGCGGGACGTGGCGTCGCGGATCCGCTGGGAGGGACCGCGCACCGCGGTGGCCACCTCGCGCACCTTCGAGCAGCTGGGACGGCTGTGCGGCACCCAGCCCGGCCGCCGTGGTCCGTTCGTGGAGCGGCGCATGCACCGCGCCGACCTGCGGGAGGCCATCGACGCTCTGGCCGCCCTCCCGGCCGCGCGGCGGGCCGAACTCCCCGGCATCTCCGCACCGCGCGCCGCGCAGAGCCTGGCCGGTGCGGTGGTCGGGCACACGGCGATGAAACTCACCGGCGTCAGGACCGTCACCATCTGTCCCTGGGCGATCCGCGAGGGGGTCCTGTTGCGGCACATCGAGGACGGCGCCTCCTGGTGGGCCGAGATCGCCCGCCGCAACGAGGAGCACACCCCTCCCCCGGCGCCGGTCCCCCTGCGCATCGCGACCGCCACGACCTGAACGAACAGAAGAAGGGAAGGATCCGCTGACGCCGTCACCGCCAACACCCGGGCGCAGGAGGCGTCCGGGTGTTGGCGGTGACCCACCGGCGGCGCGCCCGGCGGGCGTGCCGCCGGCGACGACGCCCCCGGCCCCCTCCCGACAGGCGGGTGACCTCCCGCTTCACGGGTACCCGGGGCGCATGGATCACGACCGCCGAGAACCTCCGCTGCCGCCGGCCCGGGGCCCGGTCTCCGCCGCCGTCCAGGAGTATCTGCTCGGCGCCGGACCGCTGCCGCGTCACGAGACCGTCGCAGGCGCGGACGTGTACGGCGACGACCTCCAGCTCGCCCTGTACATCTGCTACGAACTGCACTACCGCGGCTTCTCGGGCGTCTCCTCCGACCACGAGTGGGACCCCGGGCTGCTGCGCACCAGGGCGGTCCTGGAACACCGCTTCCTGTCCGCCCTGCGCACGGACACCGCGGTCCACGACAGCGTCGAGGACGCGCTCGCCGGGCTTCTCGTGGAACCGGTCGACGGCACGGGACTCAGCCATTTCCTGAGCAGGGAGGGCGAGCTGTGGCACGTACGCGAATACGCGGCCCAGCGCTCGCTCTACCACCTCAAGGAGGCCGACCCGCACGCGTGGGTGCTGCCTCGGCTGTGGGGCCGGGCCAAGGCGGGCATGGCGGCGGTGGAGTTCGACGAGTTCGGCGGCGGCCGCCCCGACCGCGTCCACGCCCGGCTGTTCGCCGACCTGATGACGGACCTGGGCCTGGACACGACGTACGGGTACTACCTGGAGGCGGCCTGCGCGGAGATGCTCGCGACGGTGAACCTCATGTCCCTGCTGGGCCTGCACCGCAGCCTGCGCGGAGCTCTCGTGGGCCACTTCGCGGCGGTCGAGATCACCTCCTCCCCCGGCTCCCGGCGACTCGCCGAGGCGATGCGCCGCACCGGCGCGGGACCGGCCGCCGAGCACTTCTACGACGAGCACGTCGAGGCCGACGCCGTCCACGAGCAGGTCGTACGCCACGAGGTCATCGGCGGTCTGCTGGCCGAGGAACCGCACCTCGCCCCCGACGTCGCCTTCGGTATCGACGTCACCGGCCTTGTCGAGGACCGTCTCGCCGAACGCCTTCTGCGCGACTGGGCGGACGGACGCTCGTCGCTGCGCACCCCCACGCTTTCCGAAATCCACCATATTTCCTGAATGTCGGGGTACCTGGGCAGCGTGAGATCACTGTTTCCCCCTCTGGTCCTTCCCGGTGTCTACACCCCTCAGGAAGACACCGCGCTCCTGGCCGGGGCCCTGTCCGAAGAGCCCCTGCCACCGGGCGCGGACGTTCTGGACGTGGGCACCGGGACCGGTGCCCTCGCTCTCCAGGCGGCGCGCCGGGGCAGCCGGGTGACCGCGGTCGACGTGTCGTGGCGGGCGGTGTGCACGGCCCGGGCGAACGCCTGGCTGACCGGCGCGCGGGTCCGGGTCCGGCGCGGGAACCTCTTCCACCCCGTGCGGGACCAGTCGTTCGACCTCATCCTGACCAATCCGCCGTACGTGCCGGCGCCGACGGACGCCCGGCCACCGCGCGGAAGGGCGCGGGCCTGGGACGCGGGCCACGACGGGCGGTTCGTGCTGGACCGCGTCTGCCGTGAGGCGCCCGCCCTGCTGCGCCCCGGAGGGGTGCTGCTGATCGTGCACTCCGAACTGAGCGACTCCGGACGGACGGTGGGGCATCTGCGCGCGGCGGGCCTCAAGGCCGCCGTGACCCGCCGGCGCCGCATCGCGTTCGGACCGGTGCTGCGTACCCGGGAGGCATGGCTGCGTGAGCGCGGCCTGCTGTCCGCCGACGCCGCCCACGACGAAAAGGAAGAGCTGGTGGTCGTCCGTGCCGAACTCCCCCTCTGACTCCGACCGTCCGCGCCGCATCCGGGTTCAGCACCGGGGCCCGCTGCTCGTGGAGGGCCCCGTGGAAGTGGAACTGGAGGACGGCAGCACCGTCGTCTCCGACCGCTTCCGGGTGGCTCTGTGCACCTGTCGGCGCAGTCGTCGCTATCCGTGGTGCGACACCAGCCACCGGGAGCGGACCCGCTCCTAGACACGATGCGTCCCTCGCAGGACGCCGGAGTCCGGCTTGAACGCCGGGTTCACGGTGGTGGAGGCGGTCGTCGGGATCGACCTCGCGACGGCGGACTGCCTCGGGGAGCATCTGGACGCGGCGACCGCGATCGACCGGCCCGATGTACCGGTCGACCTGCGACAGTTGTCGTTCCTCGGGTCGGGCGGCTGCGCGTGGCCACCGACGGGCCGCGCCTGCACCGGCTGCTGCGCGCTGCGGCCTGTGGCGCCGATTCCCACTGCTCCTCCAGCTCCCGGGTTCCCGGAGAAGGCGTGAACCGAGGGTCCGGCGGACGGCCCCACTCCGTCCGCCGGCCCTCGGTGCGGGATCACGGGGTTCCGTGAGAGGGACGGCACTCCCCAACTGCGGGCCCCTCGGGCAGGTCACGGCGACCTCGCGATCCCGGTCTCTCAGAACGCGAAGACGCTCGACCCGTAGGAGCTCTTCACGCACTCGTTGGCGAAGGTGCGTTCGTAGGAGACCCGCTTGCCCCGCCATACGCCGTCGACCGTGACCACCACGGGGGCGTACTCCTTGGTGCACAGGGCGTCGGATGTGCCCCCGAGGGCGTCGAAATCCCCTCCCACGGCCCGCAGTTCGGCGCAGGCCAGGGGCGCTGCCGGATGGGTACCCGAGGAGGTCGGGGCGCAGGTCAGGGTCACGGCGCGTTCGGGGGTGACGGTGGCGGCACTGTCGCCATGGCCGAGGGTGAGCACGAGGGCCGAGGGAGCGTAGAGGCCCGAGGCGGCGGCCGGTTCGGCGAGGGCGGCCCCGGTCAGGGGTCCGCAGACGGCGGTGGCCGTGAGGCCGAGGGTCGCTGCCCAGCGCGCGGTGTTCCGCATTGTGTGCATCCTTCCGCTGGATTCGAGGGTGTGCCCTCCGGCTCGGTCGGTGCCGGAGCGGCGAGCGCGAGTCTGCCGAGTCCTGGCCCGAACTTCACATCGACCCCACAACTTTCAGTAACCTTGTGTGTTGAATCAGTGGCGTGAAGTCACATCATCCGAACAGCCGAGCCCCCCAACCGGGCGGTTCTTGATCGCCCGATCCGGCCGGATGGCCTGAATACCCCGCCTCAGCAATAGGCCTGAAACATTCCGCTTCAGCCGTCAGCGCACACCGTCACGGCCTCTTGCGTTCCTGGAGCAATGGAGTAATCGTCATTACATGATTACTGACGAGCAACGAGAGAAGCTGCGCGGCTGGTTCACCGGCCGGTTGCCCGACGACCTCTTCGAGACCTTGGCCGAGGTGGTCGTCGACCGCGAGGAGATCACCGTGATCGGCCGCATACCCGGCCCCCGGCTCACGGAGGACGTCTCGGCGGCCGAGCGGGAGGCGGCCGTGCAGGGCAGGATCCAGGAGTTCCGGGAGCGCACCCGGGACGAGCGCATCGAGGTCGCCCGCGAGGCCGAGCACAAGTTCCGCCGGAAGGTGTCCTGGGGCGTGGAGTGCGACGGCGAGCGCGTCCTGTTCACGCATGTGGCCGCGCCCGTCATGACCCGGCTGCGCCAGCCCGAGCGCCAGGTCCTGGACACCCTGATCGCCGGCGGGGTCGCCCGCAGCCGCAGCGATGCCCTCGCCTGGTGCGTCCGGCTGGTCCAGCGGCACACCGACGACTGGCTCGCCGAGCTGCGCGACTCCCTGGAACACGTCCAGCGGGTGCGGGAGCGGGGTCCGGACAGCGAGGAGGTGGCAGATTCCTCCACCGGAGACCCGGAAGACGGATGACCGTACGGTCGGCACACCCCAGCAGGACGGCAACCGCTCGGCGGCCGTTACTGGTTCACGCCCGGCTGGAACCGGGGCATGACACCGAGGGGGGCGGTCGGCCCGCACGGGAAAGGTGCCGCTGCCGCCGATCACCGGGCCGGGGGCGGTGTCGGTGCCCTCGGCTAGATTGCGGGCATGACCAACTTCGTACTGGTGGCGGGCGCGAGGCTCGGAGCGTCGGCGTGGGACGGGGTCGCGGCCGAGCTGCGCGCGGCCGGGCACGAACCGCGTCCGCTGACGTTGTCGGGCCTCGCCGAGAAGCGGGGCGTGCCCGCGGGACAGCAGACCCATGTGCGGGACATCGTCGACGAGGTGGAGCGGCTGGACCTGCGCGAGGTGGTGCTGGTCGGGCACAGCTATTCCGGCATACCCGTGGGACAGGCAGCCGAGAGGATCGGCGACCGGCTCGCGCGGGTGGTGTTCGTGGACTCCAGCGTGCCCGTCGACGGGGAGTCGTTCCTGTCGGGATGGCCGAGCGACCGCGTCCGCAAGGCGATCGAGGAGAACGACGGCTTCTGGCTGCCCGCGGGCCCGGAGCACTACGCCGGCCAGGGTCTGACGGACGAGCAGATCGCCCGGATCATCGACCGCTCGTCCCCGCACCCGGGCGCGACGCTCTCCGAGCCCGCCGTCCTCACGCGTCCCCTGGGCGAGCTTCCGGCGACCTACATCAAGTGCCTCCTCGACGACGAGGAGCCGATGCCCGTCGTGGCCGAGCTGCTCAAGAGCGAGCGCTGGGAACTGGTCGAGATGGACACCGGCCACTGGCCGATGTTCTCCCAGCCGCGCGAACTGGCCCGGATTCTCGCCGAGTCCGTCCCGGCCTCGGCCCTCCCCTCCTGACCGGCGCCCGCCCGCCGATATCGTCAGCGCACTCGACGACGAGAGGCGGTTCGGACGAATGGCCAAGCACTGGGCGGACTTCCAGTACGAGATCTACCTGGGCGGGATGTCGGGTGCGGTGCCCCGGCTGCCCACCGACCTGACCCGGCTGGAGGAACTCACCGAGCAGCGCCTCGGCCCCGGTCCGGTGGGCTATGTCGCGGGCAGTGCGGGCGACGGCAGTACGGCGCGGGCGAACCGGGCGGCGCTGGAGCGGCGCCGGATCGTCCCGCGCATGCTGCGGGACGTCCACGAACGCGACCTGTCCGTCGAGGTGTTGGGGCGTGTCCTGCCCGCCCCGCTGGCGCTGGCGCCGGTCGGCGTCCTGTCGATCATGCACCCGGAGGCGGAGTCGGCGGCGGCCCGGGCAGCGGCGGCACAGGGCGTGCCGTACATCCTGTCGTCCGCCTCCAGCACGCCCCTGGAGCAGGTCGCCGAGGCGATGGGGGACGCCGAGCGCTGGTTCCAGCTGTACTGGCCGAAGGACCCGCAGGTGGCGCTGAGCTTCCTGAGCCGGGCCAGGGCTGCCGGGTTCACGGCCCTGGTCGTCACGCTGGACACTCCGCTGCTGTCCTGGCGTCCCCGCGATCTCGACCAGGCGTATCTGCCGTTCCTGCACGGCGTGGGCACCGCCAACTACTTCTCCGACCCGGCCTTCCGGGCGGGTCTGGCCAAGCCGGTGCACGAGGACCCCAACGCGGCCGTGCTGCACTTCGTCAGCATGTTCGCGGACCCCGGCAAGACCTGGCCCGACCTCGCGTTCCTGCGGGAGCACTGGGAGGGGCCGATCGTCCTGAAGGGCGTACTGCACCCGGACGACGCCCGCCTCGCCGCCGACGCCGGGATGGACGGGATCGTGGTGTCCAACCACGGCGGCCGCCAGGTGGCCGGGTCGGTCGCGGCGGCCGACGCGCTGCCGCGGGTGGTGGAGGCGGTCGGTGACCGGCTCACGGTCCTCTTCGACAGCGGCATCCGCACCGGGGACGACGTCTTCAAGGCCCTCGCGCTCGGCGCCCGCGCGGTGCTCCTCGGGCGACCGTACGTCTACGGCCTCGGCCTGGACGGACAGCCGGGCGTCGAGCACGTGATCCGCTGTCTGCTCGCGGAACTGGACCTCACGCTCGCGCTCTGCGGACACGCGACACCGGCGACGGTCGGCCCCGACGATCTCATGGAGGGCCCCGCCTGAGGGGAGGCCTCCGTGAGCGGAGGCCTCCCTGGTTCCTAGATCCGGTCCATGAGCTCCGCGGGCCGGGCCTGCGGAGCCTCGCTCCCGGTGACCGACAGCGAGCCGGGGCTTGCGCTGGAGGTCGGGTCGGTCAGCCAGCGCTGCTGGTCCGAGTGGTCGCGGACCTTGACGACGACGTCGGCGCCCGGGTCCCCGGTGGTGGAGGCGAGGGCGAGCTGCTCGTCCCAGCGGGGCAGTAACTCCCCCTGCACGGTGAGGTCGTAGCGCACGTCGTCGGCCCGCTTCGCCCTGTCGCCCGCACAGGTGCCGAGGATGACCACGCCCGCGTCCCCGCGCGAGTCCAGGCACAGCTCCGGATCGGCCTCGCTGCGCAGCAGACCGTCCTTCTCGTACGACCACTGCTGGGTCCGCTCGGCCGAGCAGGCCGCCAGTTCGGTGCCGGCGCCCTCCTTCACCGTGCCCCGGACGTCCAGGCAGAGGTCGGCGGCGGCGTTGCGCAGCCGGGTCACCGCCGGTGCGGTGGGCAGCTGGGCGGTGCCGGGCGTCTGCGTGTCGACACCCGGGGCCGTGTCGCCGCCGGTGGCGCTGGTGGAGGCTGCGGGGTCGGCACCGCCGTCGTGCGACCACAGCCCGGCGGCGAGCATGGCCGCGAGGAGGCCGGCGGAGGTGAGGCCCACTCCGGTGAGCAGCGTCCGTGAGGACCGCAGGCCACCGCCCTCGCCGGGGGCGCGGCGGCCGGGGGTGGGGATGCGCGCGAGGATGCGGCGGCGTTCCGCGCCGTGCCGGCCGGTGCCCCGGCTGCGGGTCTCCGTCCGGGGCGTACGCCCGGCGCGCAGTTCGAGATAGCGACGGGCACCCCAGCCGAGCACCGCCTCGGCGATCAGCACGCCCAAGCCACCCTCGAAATGGCTCAGTTGTTCCGCGGCGGAACGGCAGTAGCGGCACTCGGCGAGATGCTGCTGGACATCCGGCAGCAGGGCTCCGCCGCGGCGAATCGGAACGTCGAGGAGCCGGTTGTAGAAGCGGCAATCCTTGGTCGGCGCGAGTTCCCGATGGGCATGTACACACCCTTCACGGAATTTTTCACGCGCCTGTTCGAGCGCCGCCGACGCGGTGTCGGTGGCCATGCCGAGGAGCGCGGCGGGCACGACAATCGACTCCGCCTCCACCTCGGTGTGCCACAGCAGGCAGCGGGCGAGTCCGGGAAGGGACTGGAATGACCGCTCGGCGAGCTTGCGATTTTCGGGGGTCATGGACTTCGCGGTCCGCATACCGCGGCCGCCGTTCGGTTTCACCAGGTCCGGCAGAACACCGGTGATCCGGTCCTCGGCCGTCCACTCCCTGACCGTGTCCCGCACGGCCACGAGGGTTCTGGGGCGCAGCGCGAGCGCCGGTTCGCCGAGCGCCAGCCGGTCCAGGACCTGGTGGAAGGCGGCCGCGGCCACCATGGATGCGGTCTCGGACGGGGAGGCGAGACAGATGACCGCGTACTCGTGCGCCGGTTTCCAGTGGCGCGCCATGAGGAGCGCGACGGCCTGGGCGGCCTCGCCGTCGGGACGGCCCCTGAGTCGGGCGGCGAGATCCTCGTCGGATTCTCCGGAGGCACCGCCGGGCGGCGGGTAAGGAGGGAGCGGTGGGTGGGGGGTTGGCACTGAGCGGTTTCCTTCCCACAGACATGGGACTCACAGAAGTTCTCGTTGCCGAAAAGAAGTGCCGAACGGGGCATCCCTTTTGGGCGCGGGTGTGGGAAGCACGAATTCGCCGACGCCCCTCCACCCCGGTTCCCCACGGGACGAATGCGACCCGGCCCTTGCCCCCCACATAGGTGGTTCACCCTTGCACAAGTCACTCACGGCCAACAAGGGCACCCGAGCAACATCCGCGCCAATTGAAAGACAGCCAGAGGGAGTCGCAACTGCGTGCGCTCGCACCGGCTTTCGACATTCCACGCGCCCCGTGTGAAACACGCGCACGCGCCGGAGCGCGACGCACGCTCCCTCCGCGCGGCGACCGGTAGTCCACTGGAGGCGGCCCTCCTCGGAGGCCCCGCGCAGGACGGCGGCTCTCCCGCGCGAACCCCCGGCCGCCGACCCCCTTCCTCCCGCCCTCGGTCGGCGGCCCCGGGGGGCGGGACGGTCGCCGTCCGGCCCGGCACTCCGATCCGGAGCCGGATCGGCTGCCGGCCTCAGATCTGCCAGGAGCGCAGCCGGTCCGCCGCCCCGTACACATCGGTCTTGCCGGAGATCAGATCGCGGGCGAGATCGACGAGGGCGCCGTAGGGCGGGTCGATGCCGACGCCGCTGACGAACATGTAGGCCACGGCGGTGGCGCAGGCGAAGCGGGCGTTGGCCGACGGTAAGGGCTTGAGCAGGGCCAGGGTGTGCAGAAGGGCGGCGGCGCGCCAGGCCGGGTCGGAGTCGACGCCCAGGCGGGGCGGGTCGACGCGATGCCGGGCGACGGCCGCGACGAGGGCCGAGAAGTCGTTGATCGTGGGCTGGTCGGGCATGACCTCTTCGTGCCGCTGCAGCAGCCAGGGCACGTCGATGTGAACGACGGACGCCATCGGTCAGCCGACCCGCCCCGCGCCCCTGGCGGCCGGTTCGTCCTCCGGGAAGGCGGCGGCGAACTCGTCGGCGTGGGCGGAGAAGAACCGGCGGAACGCTTCCGCGCCTTCCTTCAGGGCCCGGTGCCGGGCGATGTCGGCCGCGGCGGCCTCCCGTACGAGGGCCTTCATCGACGTACCGCGCTCCTTGGCGATCTGCCGCAGGTCCTCTAGCTCGCGATCGCTGAACTCCACGTTGAGAGCTGGCATGCCTTCACGGTACCGCGCGGGTACTCAATCGTAAATATTCGCAGCTCAAGATAGCTTTCAAGCGGTACCGAAGGGGTGTGAGCACGGTGTCCGATTCCCGCCGGACGAGCGACGACGGACGTCCCACACTCGAAGGCGAGGCGGAAACGACATGGGCACGGCGACCGTGCGCTCCGGTCGGCGGCACGCGCTCGGGATCGTCTTCCACGACGCGTCCTGGCCACCCCGCCCCGGCCTCGATGAGGCGTGGGTCACATTCCGGCCGTCGGATGTCACATCCCGGCGCCCCGCAGGCCTCGCAGTAGTGAGCGCGCTACTGGGAGGCCATACGAGATGTCCGAGATCCCCGTTCCCGACACCGAAGAGGCGACCGGTGTCTTCGTCGAGCACCGGGAGCTGTTGTTCGGCGTCGTCTACAACATGCTGGGCAGCGTCACCGACCCCGAGGACGTGCTCCAGGACACCTGGCTGTCGTGGTCGCGCCGGGGCGCCGGCGGGATCGACAACCCACGTGCCTATCTGGTCCGGATCGCCGTCAACCACGCGCTCCAGCGGCGGGCCGTGGTCAACCGCCGCCGCGAGACGTACGTCGGCCCGTGGCTGCCCGAGCCCCTGGTGACCGACGGGGCGAGCGCCGACGACCCCGCGCTGCGCACCGAGTCCGTGTCGCTGGCGATGCTGGTGGTCCTGGAGTCGCTGTCCCCGCTGGAACGCGCGGTGTTCGTGCTGCACGAGGTCTTCGGTTACGCCCACACCGAGATCGCGGAGATCATCGACCGCACCCCGGCCGCCGTACGGCAGTTGGCGCACCGCGCGCGGGCCCATGTGCACGCCCGCCGCCCGCTGTACGAGGCCCACCCCCGGGTCCGCCGGGAGGCGACCGAACGGTTCGTGCGGGCCGCCCTCGGCGGGGACATCGCGGAGCTGATGGAGGTCCTCGCGCCGGACGTGACGGTGTGGACGGACGGCGGCGGCATGCGCAAGCAGGCCCTGCGTCCGGTGCACGGGCGGGAGAAGGCGGCCCGGCTGCTCAACGGGTACGCGAAGCGGGGCGGGGCGCAGGCCCTGGGCCTGGAGGTGCGCTACCGGCGCGTCAACGGCGACGACGCCGCCGTGCTGTTCGACCACGACTCGCCGTACGCGGTGATCGTCCTGGACCTCACACCGGAGGGCGACCGGGTCTCGAATCTCTTCGTCGTGACCAATCCCGACAAGCTCGCGCATGTGCGGAAGGAGGAGGCGTGACGGCCGTGGAACGCCCGGCGGAGCCGGGGAAGGGCGAGCGGCTGTCCGGCTGGCTCGACGGACGGCTCGGCACCCGCACACTCGGGGCGAAGTACCTGCGCAAGGTCTTCCCGGACCACTGGTCCTTCCTGCTCGGCGAGATCTGTCTGTACAGCTTCGTCGTACTGATCCTGACCGGGGTGTGGCTGACCCTGTTCTTCCATCCGTCGATGAACGAGGTGACGTACCACGGCAGTTACACGCCGCTGAACGGAGTACGGATGTCGGAGGCGTACGCCTCGACACTGGACATCAGCTTCGACGTGCGCGGCGGACTGCTGATCCGGCAGCTGCACCACTGGTCGGCCCTGATCTTCGTCGCCGCGATGCTCACGCACATGATGCGGCACTTCTTCACGGGCTCGTTCCGCAAGCCGCGCGAGGTGAACTGGCTGTTCGGCTGGGCGCTGTTGTTCCTGGGCCTGTTCGAGGGCCTGTTCGGCTACTCGCTGCCGGACGACCTGCTGTCCGGCACCGGCCTGAGGTTCGTGTACGGCGCCACCCTGTCGGTGCCGATCGTCGGGACGTATCTCGCGCTCTTCCTGTTCGGCGGCGAGTTCCCGGGGCACGACATCGTGGCCCGCTTCTACTCGCTGCACATCCTGGTGATCCCCGGCATCATGGCGGCCCTCGTGGTGGCCCACCTGATCCTGGTCGTCCACCACAAGCACACCCAGTTCGCGGGCCCCGGGAAGACCGAACGCAACGTGGTGGGGACACCGTTCTTCCCGGTGTACCTGGCGAAGGCGGGCGGCTTCTTCTTCCTGGTGTTCGGGGCGCTCACCCTCATCGCGGCGGTGGCGAGCATCAACCCGGTCTGGTCGTACGGCCCTTACCGTGCCGACCAGGTCTCCACGGGCGCCCAGCCCGACTGGTACCTGGGGTTCGCGGAGGGGCTGGTGCGCGTGATGCCGGGCTGGGAGGTCACCCTGTGGGGCCACACACTCGTCCTGGGTGTGCTGATCCCGGTCGTGGTCTTCCCGCTCCTCCTCGTCTTCATCGGGGTGTATCCGTTCCTGGAGGCCCGGTTCACCAAGGACGGGCGGGAGCACCATCTGCTGGACCGCCCGCGCAACCGTCCGGTCCGTACGGCGATCGGTGCGTCCTGGATCAGCCTCTATCTGATCCTGCTGGCGGGCGGCGGCAACGACATCGTGGCGACCCGGCTTCATCTGTCGATCAACTCGGTGACGTGGGCCGTGCGGATCGGCGTGCTCGTGGTCCCGGCGGTCGTCTTAGTGGCCACCCGGCGGATCTGCCTGGGCCTTCAACTGCGGGACCGGGAGCTGGTGTTGCACGGCCGGGAGACCGGTGTGATCAAGCGGCTGCCGCACGGTGAGTACGTCGAGGTGCACCAGCCGCTCGATCAGGCCCGGCTCCACACGCTCACCGCGCACGAGCGGCCCGGTGAGCTGGTGGAGCACGCGAACGTCAGCCTTGATCCGCCACGAAGGACGCCATCCGGGTCAGAGCGGAGTTCCAGTTGATGGTGTGCTCGTTGGTCGACCAGGACTGGATGTCGTCGATGTAGCAGAACTGGCCGACACAGCCCTGGAGTTTGCTCTGCGCGTAGGGGTCCTGGATGCCGGAGTTCGGCCCGCCGGCGAGGGTGCCCTTCGGCGGGTTCGGCATGTTCGGGTCGAGCTCGTGGGCGTACCAACGGGCGTGCTGGTTGTGGGAGTTGACCTCGCCGTAGCCGGTCACGTACGAGATGTTCAGCGCGTTGCGCCCGAAGATGTAGTCGATGCCCTGGAGGGCGCCGTCACGGTACTTCGTGGCGCCCGTGATGTCGTAGGCGGTGGCGATGACGATCCCGTTGTGCAGGATCTGGTGGTTGGAGCCCCAGTCGTAGAGGTTGCCTTCCGGGGCGTACGGCATGCCGTACGGGTGGGCCTTCAACGTGGCCAGGTAGCGGTCGGCGCCCTTGACGACCGACTGCCGCACCTTGTCCCGGCCGGGCAGCCTGCTCGGCACCGTCGCCAGGTCCAGCCGGGCCGCCGCGGCCGTGCGGGCCCAGTCGTAGCCGACGGGGGTGAAGATGTCGGCGGTGTGGACCGGCGAGGCGAGCACGTGGTCCTGGAACGCCTTCTCGCCCGTGGTGAGATACAGCTCGGCCGCCGCCCAGTAGAACTCGTCGGTGACGTTGCTGTCGGCGTAGGTGCCGCCTCCGGTGCCGTCGCTCTCCGAGGCGTACAGATCGGGGTGGGCGAGTGCCGCGGCCCAGGCCTTGCGGGCGGCCGCCAGGGCCTTCGCCGCGAACGCCTTGTCGTACGGCTTGTACAGGCGGGCGGCCTGCGCGGCGGTCGCGGCCAGGTTCAGGGTCGCCGCGGTGGACGCCGGGTGCAGTTCACGCTTCTGCGGGTCGTCGCTCGGCATGAGCGGCAGGCCGGTCCACTGCTCGTCGTGGATCTTGTGGTGAGCCATCCCGGCCAGCGGCTGCCCGTCCGGTACCTGCATCTTGAGCAGGAAGTCCAGCTCCCAGCGTGCCTCGTCGAGGATGTCGGGCACCTTGTTGCCGCTCTCGGGGATGGCGAGGGTGCCGTCGCCGAGTTTCGCGGGCTCTCCGGTGCGGGCCAGCAGCTCACGCTCGTACGTGCTCAGCACCTCCCAGGTGGAGATGCCGCCGTTCACCACGTACTTGCCGTGGTCGCCGGCGTCGTACCAGCCGCCGCTGACGTCGAGGGTGTAGTCGCACACCCCCGGCTGGCAGGGCACGTTCTTGTCGCCCTGGTTGGGGGCCACGTTCACGTGCCCGGCTGCGCGTCCGTAGCCCGGGCGCAGGTCGTCGCGGATCGCGATGCCACTGCGCTGGGTGTAGTAGTACTTCGCCGCGTCGAGGCGGAGCTGTTCGTAGGCGCCCGTACCGATGTCGAAGGGCCGGCTGGTCTCGCCGTCCGCGACCAGGGTGAGGCCCGCGCCGCGCTTCTTGTAGGCGCCGAAGTCGATGGAGTGGACGTTCTGCCCGGACGAGACGTCGGTGCCGCGCGGCACGGTCCAGCCGTGGGCGACGACGGTGCCGGAGGCGCTCTTCAGCTGCCAGGGCAGCTTCGTCGTGGCGTCGGTGACCAGGGTGGCGTTCTTCGGCCCGGCGGGCAGATAGGCGACCTGGTTGACGCGCACGCGCGGTCCGGTGTCGGGCTCGTACACCTCGGGCGGGACGCCGCCCAGCAGGGACACATCGTCCATGCAGAAGCGGAACGGGTCGGCGCTGCCGCCGAGTTGGAAGCCGACCTGGCCCTGGGCGGTGTCGACGGGTGAGGTGAACGTGTAGGAGTAGGAGTTCCCGGAGACGCTCAGCTGGGGGCTCACCTCGAAGTAGGTGTCGTAGGGCGCCACTTGCAGCCCCACGATCGCCCGCAGGACGTGCCCTTCGGGCGAACCGTTCGCGGCGAAGGAGAACTTGTACGACTGCCCCTTCACGAGGGTGACGTCGTTCTGGCCGACGGCGGCGTCCCAGCGGTTGGCGGTGCCACCCGGCACGTCCGCGCACAACTGGCCGCCGGACAGGCCGGCGGTGACGTTGCTGCTCGTCCACCAGGGCGCGGTGGTGGTGTCGAAGGTGCCGTTCTTGAGCTGCTCGACCTCGTCGGCGGCGGCCGGGGACACGGGCGAGGCCACAAGTGCCGCCCCCAGCAGGGCGGTCAGGGACAACAGGGCGGTCTTGCGTCTGTTCACGTCCGGTCTCCTCGGGGGAGGTGCGGGCGACGCTCGCGATGGGAGCGCTCCCAACTGACGGTCGCAGGCCATGTTTGTTGCAGGCATGACACTCAGTCAACGGTCCGGACGGGACTGGTTTCCCGTCCGGACCGCTGCCGGTGGGAATCAGCTCCCCGGCACCGCCAGCTTGCTGATGCGTACCGCTCCCCCGGTCTGGCCCGGATACGCGCTGGTCAGCGTGAGCCGGAGCCGGGAGCCGCGGGCGGCGTCGAAGGTGACCACCGTGGGCTCGTCGGAGGCGGTGGCCCAGGCGACCGCGACGCCCTCGGCCGGCACATACCGCCTCCCGTCCCACACCGCGGCCTCCACGGCGGCAGGCAGGCTGTGGGTCGCGCTCAGCGTGAAGGAGACCTCCGCCCGGTCGAAGGTCCTGGTCCGCCCGAAGTCCACGCAGACCCAGTCCTTTGCCCTCGCCCCGCTGAAGGCGGGCAGCAGGGCGGTGGCGGCCTTGCTGAAGGCGTTGGACCAGCCGGTGGCCGGGTCCCCGTCCAGCATGGCGGCTGGGAGGGTGTCCGGTCGGCCGGAGTAACTCGCGTCCACATGCGGGTAGTTCGGGGGCGCCGGATGGTCGGGGGTGAAGGCGGCCGGCTCGGTGACGGCGACCGACCCGGACGGGGTGGTACGCACCTTCGCACGGCCGGCCCGAAGGCCCTCCGCGCTCGCCGTGACCTTCAGGACCCCCGGCTCGGTGCCGGAGCGCACGATCGCGAGGGCCTTTCCATGGAAGGCGGTCCGGGTGGTGGCCTGGTAGCGCTCGGCGCTCTCCTCGCGGCCGTTGTCGAGACCGGCGAGGGAGCCGCCTCTCACCGCGAAGGAGATCAGGTGCTCGGCGTCCGGCACCACCACCCCCCGGGAGTCGACGACGTCCGCCGTGACGAAGACCAGCGAACGGCCGTCCGCGGCGAGCGAATTGCGGTCGGCGGTGAGGCGTACGGCATGGGGCTTGCCGGCCGTGCGCAGCACGTCGGTGGCGACCACCTTGCCGTTCCTGCGGGCCACGGCCTTCAACTCGCCCGGCGCGTAGGGCACTTTCCAGGCCAGATGGAGTTTGCCCGCGCTGCCGTTCGGGCTGGTGTAGCTGCCGGGGTAGGGGCCGTCGGTGAAGGTCTTGTCGTCGCCGGGGGCTTCCGTGGTCTCCAGGTACACCCGGCCGTCGGTGGTCTTCTTGGTGTCGAGGATCCGGGTGCCGAGGGACGTGCCGTTGAGGAACAGCTCGACGGTGGGGACGTTGGCGTACGCCCACACCTCGACCGTGTCGCCCTCCGCGTGGTTCCAGGTCATCGGAACGAGATGGACCATCGGTTCGTCGACCCACTGGCTGCGGAAGAGGTGGTACATGTCCTTCGGGAAGCCGGCGGTGTCGACCGCGCCGAAGAAGGACGCCTTCACCGGGAAGACGTCGTACGGCGTGGGCTCCCCGATGTAGTCGATGCCCGACCAGAGGAACTGCCCGGCGAACCACTTTCGGTCCCGGTCCTTCTTGTGCCCGTACTCGCCGCTCATGGTCCAGGAGGCGAGGTTGTTGTCGTACGACGAGGTCTCCCGTCTGCCCGGCGTGTGGTTCTCGCCGGTGTTGAGGTGCTCGGGCTCCTGGTAGGTGCCGCGGGTCGAGGTCTCGGAGGAGGACTCGGACTCGAAGAGGAAGAGGTGCGGGTAGGCGGCGTGCAGCTGGTCCACCGACTTGGCCGTGTTGTAGTTGAGTCCGAGCCCGTCCAGCTTGGCCAGCATCAGGTCGGCCGCCGAGTCCTTGGCGGGCAGGCGGCGGTACTTGTCGGAGCCGATGATCAGCGGGCGGGTGTCGTCGACGGCCTTGATCGCGGCGATGATCCGGTCGGCCATGGCGAGTCCGGCAGTGGACGTCGAGTCGGGGATCTCGTTGCCGATCGACCACAGCAGCACCGCGGGCGAGTTACGGGCCGCGAGGACCATCTCGGTCGCGTCCCTCTCGCACCACTCGTCGAAGAACCGGCCGTAGTCGTAGCGCGTCTTGCCGGTGCGCCAGCAGTCGAACGCCTCCACCAGCATCACGATGCCCAGTTCCTCACAGACCTGGATCATCTCCGGGGAGGGCGGGTTGTGGGAGGTGCGGAAGGCGTTGACGCCCATCGACTTCATGAGGGTCATCTGTCTGCGGATCGCGTCGATGCTGACGGCCGCGCCGAGGGCGCCCAGATCGTGGTGGAGGTCGACGCCCTTGATCTTGTGGTGGGCGCCGTTGAGATGGAAGCCCTCGTCCGGATCGAAGCGGAAGGTGCGCAGGCCGAACGGGGTGCGGTAGGTGTCGACCAGCTCGCCGTCGCGGCGGAGTTCGGTCTCCAGGGTGTAGCGGTGAGGCTCCGAGATGTCCCACAACCGGGGTTCGGGGACAGGGAGTTCATGGGTCTCCGTCGCCCTCTGCCCGACCGTGATCGTGGTGGCCGTGCGGGCCACGGTCCGGCCCCGGGGGTCCTTGATCCGTGAGCGGATCTCGACCGGCCCCGCCGTGCCGGACTCGTCGACCACCGAGGTCCGCACTCGGACGCGGGCACCCTCGGCGGTGATCTCCGGCGTGGTGACCTGGGTGCCCCAGCGCTCCACGTGCACCGGATCGGTGACGACCAGGCGGGCCTCGCGGTAGATGCCGCTGCCCGAGTACCAGCGGCTGCTGGGGAGCCGGTTCTGCACCTTGACCGCGATCACGTTCTCGGTGGTTCCGTCGGCGTGGAGCAGGTCGGTGAGGTCGAAGGCGAAGCCGGTGTAGCCGTAGGGGTGACGGCCGGCCTCGGTGCCGTTGCAGTAGACGTACGAGTCCATGTAGACGCCGTCGAACTCCACCGAGATCCGCTTGCCGGCGAAGGCGGGCGGCAGGGTGAAGGACAGGCGGTACCAGCCCAGGCCGCCGGGGAAGAAGCCGGTGCCGCTGGTGGTGCCGTTCTCGGTGGTCGGGGCGAGCTCGATGCTCCAGTCGTGCGGCACCGCGATCTCGCGCCACCCCGAGTCGTCGTACCCCGGCGCCGCGGCGTCCGTGTACTCCCCCGTCGGATCGGTGATCCCGCCCGGGTTGACGAGCGCGAAGCGCCAGCCGTCGCGGAGCGCGACGGTAAGGCGGCCGGACGCGTTTCCGGCGGACTCGGCGGCCTGCGCCACCGGCGTGGCCAGCAGCACTCCCGCGGCAGGGGCGGCCGTGGAAGCGAGCAGAACCGATCTGCGCGTGACGGTCATGGCGGCTCTCCCTCATCAGGGACCATAAGTACTCACAACTGATCGTGAACACACAGAATCTGACGACGTGCCACTCAAGTCCGTCAAGGGTGCGGAAAGCGCGTTCTGCCCGGCCGTCCCCTCGGACGGCTCATTCGCCTCCGCGCGCCGCCGCCCCGTACAGATGGGATCGGCGTTCACTGGCGGGCGGGACGCACTAGGCTGGGACTCGATTTGCGCACCTGTTCACTGTGCGTAGGCGCGATGGAGTAGCGACGATGAGGCCGGTGGATCCGTTCGACGATGCCTCGACCGCGCGGGCCGTCATCGACGACCGCGGCGCCGTGGCCAGATGGGGCGTCGGTGCCCGGCGGCTGCTGGGCTACGAGGCCCACGAGGTGCTGGGCCGCCCCGCCGCGGCCCTGCTGGCCGAGCGGGACGCCCTGGCCGCCCTTGTCGGCCCGCGCTGGAGCGGCGATCTCACTCTGCGGCACCGGGACGGCCGCACGGTCCCTGTCCACCTGCTCGCCCTCCGCAGGCCGCCGCTGGGGGACCGGGCCGACTGGCGGGTCGTCGTCCGGCCCGACCACGCGGAGCTCGACCCGCCGGACGACGTGGTGACCGCGGCCGCGCTGGACCAGTCCCCCTGTCCCATGCTGGTCTGCGACGAGCGGCTGCGTCTGCGGTGGATCAACGGCCGGATGGCCGAGCTGATCAGCCTGCCCGACCACGAGGTCAGGGGACTGAGGATCACGGACATCGGCGTCCGCAGTGAGAACGCGGAGGTCGAGGAACTCCTCGCCGAGGTGCTCGCCACCGGGCGGGCACGCGACATCGAGAGGTACGTCCGTCCCAGCGGCTTCAACCGCGCGGCCGGGATGCTGACCCGGATCGCGCCGCTCACCGACGGCTCGGGACGGGTGCGGGGAGCCTGTCTGACCGGCCACGACTTCACCGAGCACTACCTCGCCCGGGAGCGGCTCCGGCTGGTCAACGAGGCGAGCGTGCGTATCGGCACCACCCTCGACGTCACCCGTACGGCTCAGGAGCTGGCGGACGTCTGCATTCCGGCGCTCGCCGACTTCGTGAGCATCGACCTGCTGGACCCGCAGGAGAGCGGCGAGGCCCCGACCGAGCTCGCGGCGCCGGTCGAACTGCGGCGCGCCGCCCACCATTCCGTGGACCCCGGCAATCCGATGGCCGTGATGAAGCCCGGGCACACCGAGGTGTATCCCGCCACCTCACCGCAGGCCGACTCTGTGGTCGCGGGCCGCACCATCGTCGCCACGGTGGCGTCCGGGCGCCTGGACCAGTGGCTCAACTGGAACAGAACCCGCGGCGAGCGGGTCAGGGAGTTCGGCGTCCACTCCACGATGTCCGTACCGATCCAGGCCCGCGGCCAGACCCTCGGGGTCGCGGTCCTCACCCGCTACCGGCGGCCCGACCCCTTCACCCCGGACGATGTGCTGCTGGCCGAGGAGATCACCGCGCGGGCCGCGGTCTGCATCGACAACGCCCGTCGGTTCTCCCGCGAGCGCGAGACCGCCCTCGCCCTGCAGCGCAGTCTGCTGCCCCGTTCCCTGCCGCGCACGGCCGCCGTGGAGGCGGCGTCGCGTTATCTTCCGGCGGCGCGGGCCGGGGTGGGCGGCGACTGGTTCGACGTGATCCCGCTGTCGGGGATGCGGGTCGCGATGGTCGTCGGGGACGTGGTGGGGCACGGCATCCAGGCCTCGGCGACGATGGGCCGGCTGCGCACCGCAGTCCGCACCCTCGCCGACATCGACCTGGCTCCGGACGAACTGCTCACCCACCTCGACGACCTCGTCGTACGGCTGTCCGCGGAGGCCGGCAGCGAGGGCAGTCCCGGCGAGGTCGGGGCCACGTGTCTCTACGCGGTCTACGACCCGGTGTCGCGGCGCTGCACGCTGGCCCGGGCCGGGCATCCGGCGCCCGTGATGCTGACGCCGGGAGGGACGGCACGCGAGGTGGAACTGCCCGCGGGACCGCCGCTGGGCCTGGGCGGGCTGCCGTTCGAGTCCGCCGAGCTGGCACTGCCCGAGGGCAGTGTGCTCTCCCTGTTCACGGACGGCCTGATCGAGTCCCGAGAGCGGGACGTGGGCGCCAGTCACGCCCTGCTGTGCGAGGCCCTGGCCGTTCCCTCCGACTCCTTGGACGAGACCTGCGACCGGCTGCTGCAGGCGGTGCTCCCGCCCGGCGGCTCCTCGGACGACGTGGCCCTGCTGCTGGCCCGCACCCTGGGTCTGCCCGCCTCCCAGGTGGCGACCTGGGACATCCCCGCCGACCCGGCGCTGGTGGCGCCCGTCCGCAAGCAGGTCGTCCAGCAGCTGGATCGCTGGGACCTGAGCGAGGCGTCGTTCACGGCGGAACTGGTGGTGAGCGAGCTGGTGACGAACGCGATCCGGTACGGCGCCCGTCCCATCCGGCTGCGGCTCATCCATGACGCGACCACGCTGATCTGCGAGGTCTCCGACACCAACCACACCGCCCCGCACCTGCGGCGCGCCAAGACCTGGGACGAGGGCGGCCGGGGTCTGCTGCTGGTCGCGCAGCTCACCCAGCGCTGGGGCAGCCGGCACACGGCCGAGGGCAAGACGATCTGGGCGGAGATCGGACTCCTCGACGAGGAGTGAGCGAACTTGTCCGGGCCGTTCCGCATCGGACCCTTATGACGGGGCACAAGGCGCCTTACGCGCGCGTGCGTGAAATCTCCGGGAGTGTGGAGACATGACGATCAGGTGGTCCCTGGGTGTGCGGCGGGCGGCCCTGCTCGCGAGTTCGGTCGCGATGGCCGGTCTGCTGGCGGGCTGCGGCAGCGGCGACGACACGGCGAACGCCCCGCGCACGGAGTCCGGCACGGCGGCTCCCGCGACCGGCACCACGACACCGTCCGACGGCACCGGCAACGCGCCGAGCGGCGTGCCGACCGACGCGGTGAGCAACTCCCTCACCCCGTCGGCAGCGCGGTCCCCGGCCGGCGGAACCCGTTGCCACACCTCCGAACTGAGCGCCTCCGTCGGCCGCAACAACCCGGGCGCCGGGCAGGAGAACTTCCCGGTCGTGCTGACGAACGAGTCGAGCCGCACCTGCACCCTGTACGGCTATCCGGGCACCGCCTTCGTCGACGCGTCCGGCAAGCAGCTGGGACCTGACCCGAAGCGCTCCTCCGCCGAGCCCGAGACCGTGAGGCTGGCGCCCGGCCAGAGCGCCTGGGCCGGATTGTCCTTCGCGAACCCCGAGGTCAGCGGCGCGGGAACGGCCACCCCTGCCGCCCTTGTGGTGACCCCGCCGGACGAGGAGGACCCGCTGAAGGTGGCGTGGACGTCCGGGGCGGTCCCGGTGTCCGGCAACGAGGCGTCGGTCCGGCTGATCCCCTTCAGCCCCGGCACCGGAGCCTGAGCGGGGCAGGTCGCGGTCGGGTGCACTGACCGGCTTCTTACCCCGGCCTGATTTCATGACCAGGCACGATCTGCTCGCGTCCCGAAGGAATTGCCCTGAACACCCCGCTCGCCGAAGCCCTGTCCGTCGCCCTGCTCGTCGCCGTACTCGTGTGGGCGGTCCTGCGCCCTTTCGGCTGGCCGGAGGCCGCGGTCGCGGTCCCGGCGGCGGGGCTCGCGGTCGTCACCGGGGCGATCTCCCCGGACCACGCCTGGGCGGAGGCCGAGCGGTTGGGACCGGTGGTCGGGTTCCTCGCGGCGGTGCTGGTGCTCGCGCACTTCTGTGACGTGGAGGGGCTGTTCCAGGCCTGCGGGGCCTGGCTGGCCCGACGGTCGGCGGGCTCGCCCGGGCGGCTGCTGACCGGTGTGTTCGGGCTGGCGTCGGCGATCACGGCGGTGCTCAGCTTGGACGCCACCGTGGTGCTGCTGACGCCCGTGGTGCTCGTCACCGCCTCCCGGATGGGGGCCCGCGCGAAGCCGCACGTCTACGCGTGCGCGCATCTGTCGAACACGGCCTCGCTGCTGCTGCCGGTGTCGAACCTCACCAACCTGCTGGCCTTCGAGGCGAGCGGGGTGAGCTTCACCCGGTTCGCGCTGCTGATGGCACTGCCCTGGCTGGCGGCGATCGCCGTCGAGTACGTGGTCTTCCGGCGCTTCTTCGCAACCGACCTCACCGTCGTCGACCACTCCCCCGAGCCGTCCGAGGAGCCCGCGCTGCCGCTGTTCGCCCTGGTCACGGTCGGCTGCACGCTGGCCGGGTTCGTGGTGGCCTCGGCGTTCGGCGTCGATCCCGCCTGGGTCGCCTGCGCGGGCGCGCTCGTTCTGGCGGGCCGCGCCCTCATCCGCGGAAAGGCCACCCCGGTCACGGTGGTGCGGGCGGCGGCACCGGCCTTCCTGGCGTTCGTGCTCGCGCTCGGCATCGTCGTGCGCGCGGTCGTCGACAACGGGCTCGCCGACGCCCTGCACCACGTCCTGCCCGACGGGACGGGCATCGTCGCGCTGCTCGGGATCGCCGCGCTGGCCGCCGTACTGGCGAACCTGATCAACAATCTGCCCGCGGTCCTGGTCCTGCTGCCGCTCACCGCCACGGCCGGGCCCGGCGCGGTCCTCGCGGTGCTGCTGGGGGTGAACATCGGCCCGAACCTCACCTACGCCGGATCCCTGGCCACGCTGCTGTGGCGGCGCATCCTGCACCGGGACGACCACGAGGTGGAGCTCGGGGAGTTCACCCGGCTCGGTCTGCTGACCGTGCCGACCGCGCTCGCCGCCGCGGTGGTGGCCCTGTGGGGCTCACTGCAGCTCGTCGGAGCCTGAGCGGGGTCAGCGCCCGCCTCCGTAGCCGCCGCCCCCGTACCCGTAGCCACCGCCGTACCCATAGCCACCGCCGTAGCCGCCGCCGTAGCCGGGCCGGCCGCCCCCGTAGCAGGAGTACGGGTTGGTGGAGCAGTTGGCGCTGGGGTACGGGCTGCTCGGCGGTGTCGGCGTGGCCGTCGGGGTGGCGGACCCCGTCGGGGCCGGTGTGGGCGTCCTGGAGGGCGCGGGGGCGGACTTCGGGGTCGGCGTGGGGCTGCTGTCCGCGTCCCAGTTGACCGCCTCCATCTGGGGGTCGGGCGTCGAGGTGTCGAAGACCCAGCGCTGGGCGGGGCCGTCGTCGCGGTTCTTCAGAACCAGCGCGCCGGACCCGTCGGTGGCGGCCGGGGTCAGCGCGAGGTCCTGGTCCCAGCGCGGTACGAGGGTGCCCTGGAGGGTGAAGTCGTAGCGGACGTTCTTGGCGTCGGGCGAGGTGGCGCCCGTGCAGGCCGCGAGCCGTACCGAGAAGCCTAGGTGGGAGTCCAGGCACAGGTCGGGGTCGGCGGCGCTGCGCAGCAGTCCGTCCGTTTCGTACGTCCACTGCTGGCCCTCGGCCGCGGAACACTCGGCGAGCCCGGTCTCGACGCCCTGGGCGATCTTCTTGCCGACGACGCCGACGCACAGCCCGAACTCGACGTTGTGCAGGCGTCCGCGCAGGTCGCCCTGGCGCGCCTCGCTCGCCCCGGCCCGGGACGGGTCGGTGGTCGAGGAGGCCGTGTCTGAGCCGGGCGCCTCGGAGGGGGCGGCGTCGGCCGGGCCGGTGCCGTCCGAGTGGAACGAGGACCACATGACCAGGGGGAGGACGACGAGCCCGCTCACCGTCAGGACGGCCGCGGTGAGGTTGCGGCGGGAGGTACGGCGAGGGGCCTTGCGGGCGGAGTGGCGGGAGGCGGAGCGCGCACGGCCGCGGGGGCCGGGGGCGGCGGGCGCGGGGCCCGTGGGAGCGGGGCCCTGGGCCGGGGCGGCGGGCGGCATCGGAACGCCGAAGGCCTCACCCGCGAACGCTCCGCTCGGCGCGTGTCGCTGCGCTTCCTCTGCGGCTCCCGCGTCGTCGACGCTCATCCGTGATTCCACGTAGGCGGCGGCACCCCAGCCGAGCACGGCCTCGGCGAGGGCGAGGCCGAGCTGCCCGTTGAACTGGTGCAGTTGGTCGGCGGTGTGCATGCAGTGCCGGCACCGCTGCAGGTGCTCGCGCAGATCGGGGTCGAGCTCGGCACCGCCGCGCCGGAACGTCACGTCGAGCAGCCGCAGATAGTGCCGGCACTCCTGCTCGGGGGCGAGTTCGCGGTGGACCTGGAGGCACTCCTCGCGCAGCCGCTCGCGGGCTCGGCGGAGTTCGACGCCGGCGTCCTCCTCGTCCAGGCCGAGGAGGGCCGCGGGGACCCCGATCGGCTCGGCCTCGACCTCGGTGTGCCACAGCAGGCAGCGGGCCGACTGCTGCAGCCGCTGGAAGGCACCGGACAGCAGGCGCCGCTCGGCGGGAGGCAGCAGGCGGGCCGCGGCTCTGTCGCCGCCCGCCTCGGTTCTCAGCGCGGGGTGGAGCATCTCCCGTCGGCCGTCGGAGTCCCATTCGGCCGCGATCCGACGGACGGTGACGAGCAGATGGGGCCGCCAGGCGGCGGTCGGACCCGTGTGGCGCAGAGATTCGCCGAACAGGCGCGTGAACGCGGCCGTGGTGAGCATGCCCGCGGGACGGGGACCGTCGGTGCACAGCCGCGCGTAGGCGAAGGCGGCTTCCCAGTGCCGGTCGAGGAGTTCACCGACGGGCTGCAGGGCCGGCGTCGTGCCGCTCCACTTCTTGAGCTCGGCGCTCAGCTGCTCGTCCGTGACGTCGTACGGGCGAACCGGAGACGGGTAATTCGACAGGCCTGCGTCACTCACGGCGGCATTTCCTCCCGAGGGCATGCTGGGTTGCATAAAGTCCATACCAATGGGTACGTCCGCCTGGGACAGCTCTTTTGAAGCGTGAAGGGCGTACGGAGGGGTCGAGAGCACACAGGGGGAAAATGTATTGTCCGTGCGCCGACAACGCACACCTTTGCACAGGTCAGCGAGGCGTAACAAGAGATCCCGCGGTTTTGTGCAGAGCGTGCGGCCCGTGGAGGTTTGACGATTGGTCAAGCCCGATGGCCTGGGATTGCCGCACCATTTGGCCGCCGTAATGGGAAACGGGATTCACTTGGTGCGGCACCCTCATCCGCACCAACCATTGAACCGCCACTCCACACCGCCTCGGGATCGCCCCGCGAGGTCACGTCCCAACCATTGGCCCGGTGGCCCGGTACGCCCCGGGCGGAGTCCCGTAGCGGGCACGGAAGACCCGGTTGAAGTGGAAGGGGCTGGCGAAGCCGGAAGCGGCGGCGACGCGTTCCACGGACAGGTCGGTGCTCTCCAGCAGTCGGGCGGCATGGTGCAGGCGCGCCTCGCGCAGTTCCCGCATCGGTGACCGGCCCAGCTGCCGGGAGAAGAGGTGGGCGAACCGGGAGGGCGACAGCGACACTTCGCCGGCGAGCGACCGCACGGTGTGCGGGGCGCCGGGATCGGCCGCGATCAGCTCCTGGGCGCGCCGCACCCGGGGGTCGATGCCGGTCCCGGTCCGGGACCCGCGCGCGGCGCCGGCCGTGAGCAGGACGACCTCCTCCAGCGCGCACAGGGCGAGTTCGCGGGCGGTGGTGCCGTGGGCCACGGCAACGGCGACCCGGTCGTCGGCCGGTGCGGACGCGGGCGGGGCGCTCTCGGGCGGCGTGCCGGTGCCGGTCCAGCGGGCGTCGGTGAGCATCCGGTGGAAGGCCGCCTCGATGCGGGTGCGCGGGCCGTGGGTCCCGGGGTCCGAGGTGACGACGTACATGCCGTCGCCCCTGCCGTGCGGCCCCAGCCAGGCGGTCCAGGACGGTCTGGCTCCGCAGTGCGCCCACCAGAACCGCCAGTGGTCGGCGCCTTGTTGGACGCCGTAGCGGTGCGGGGTGCCGGGGGCGAGCACCACCAGGTCCCCGGCGCCCGCCCCGGTCTCGGTCCGTCCCTGGCGCAGGGTGCCCCGCCCACCCACCGTCCAGGTGAGCAGCCAGCTGTCGGCGCCCCGCGGTCGCTGGACGGCGTAGCCCGGGAGTTCGTCGTAGTGGCCGACGACCACGAGGCCCGGTGGCGGACCGGGGTCGCCGTGGGCGGCAGTCTCGGGCAATCCGTCGGCGGTCACGGGCATCCTCCTCGGGCGGGCTGCGGCCTAGCGTGACGAGTGGAACACATCGCACCAGAGAGGGTCCGCATGACAGTCACAGGCATCGAGACAGGGGTCCGGCAGTTCCAGGAGGACGGCTTCATGGTCGCGCGCGGGTTGTTCGCACGCGACGAGATCGACCGGCTGTGCGGCGAGTTCACGGCACTGCACTCCGGCGGGCCGGTGCCGGGACATTTCGAGCCGAGTGCGCCGGGCGAGTCGACGGACCCGCTGCGGAGGTATCCGCGGGTGATGCAGCCGCACGAGATCAACGACCTCGCGCTGCACCTCCTGCTGGACGCCCGGCTGCGGGAGGTGCTGGAGACGCTGCTCGGGGAGGAGGTGCTGGCCGCGCAGAGCATGTTCTACTTCAAGCCGCCGGGGGCGCGGGGGCAGGCGCTGCACCAGGACAACTTCTATCTGCGGGTCGAACCGGGCACCTGTGTCGCGGCCTGGGTGGCCTGCGATGTGATCGACCGGGACAACGGAGGTCTTGAGGTCGTCCCGGGCACGCACCGGATGGACCTGTTCTGCCCCGAACTCGCGGACTCGCAGGTGTCGTTCGCGCGGGAGTACGTGGCACCGCCACCGGGGCTCGCCGCGGTTCCCGTCGACATGACGCCGGGGGATGTGCTGTTCTTCAACGGGAGCCTGGTGCACGGCTCGCAGCCGAACCGCACGGCCGACCGGTTCCGTCGGTCGTTCATCGGGCACTACGTGGGGGCTTCCACCCAGCGGATCGGGCACTACTACCGGACGTTGTCGATGAGCGGAGCACGGGTGCCACTGCCGGAAAGCGAGGGGGCGGGTCCGTGCGGCACGGAGTTCGCACCGCACGGGCCGCACTAGTCAGCTGTGACCGGCGATCGGACGGGTCGTGTACGGACCCTCCAGCTCCTCGATCTCCTTCTCGCTGAGCTCCAGTTCGACCGCTGCCACCGCGTCCTCGATGTGGTGCGGCTTGCCCGCTCCCACGATCGGGGCGGCCACCGTGTCCTGGGCCAGGAGCCAGGCCAGGGCCACCTGGGCGCGCGGGACGCCCCGGTCGCCGGCGATGCGGGTGACGGCCTCGACGATCGTGCGGTCGCCCTCCTGGTAGAGGCGGCTGCCGAAGTTGTCGGTGGAGCTGCGGTCGGTGACCGTGCCCCAGTCCCGGGTCAGGCGGCCGCGGGCCAGCGGGCTCCACGGCAGGGCGCTGACGCCCTGGTCGGCGCAGAGCGGCAGCATCTCGCGCTCCTCCTCGCGGTAGAGGAGGTTGTAGTGGTTCTGCATGGACACGAACTTCGTCCAGCCGTGCCGCTCGGCCGTGTACTGCATCTTGGAGAACTGCCAGGCGTACATCGAACTGGCCCCGATATAACGCACCTTGCCCGCCTTCACCAGGTCGTGCAGCGCCTCCATCGTCTCCTCGACCGGTGTGCGCGGGTCGAAGCGGTGGATCTGGTAGAGGTCGACGTAGTCGGTGCCGAGGCGCCGCAGGCTGTGGTCGACCTCCGTCATGATCGCCTTGCGGGACAGTCCGGCGGCGTTCTGACCGGACCGCATCGGGCCGTTCACCTTGGTCGCGAGCACGATCTCGTCGCGGTTCGCGAAGTCCGCGAGGGCCTTGCCGACGATCTCCTCACTGGTGCCGTCGGAGTAGACGTTCGCGGTGTCGAAGAAGTTGATGCCCGCGTCCAGGGCCTGCCGGATCAGTGGCCGCGACGCCCCCTCGTCGAGGGTCCACTCGTGCACGCCGCGGTCCGGCAGGCCGTAGGACATGCAGCCCAGACAGATCCGCGAGACGTCCAGGCCCGTCGAACCGAGCTTCACGTACTGCATCGTTGCTGCTCCTGACGTCGAGAGAGGTCCGAAGGGGAGCGTACGACTTCGCGCTTCAGCATCCTCCCGGCTCGACCAGATCCAGCGCCCGTTCCCACCCGAACTCCTCGCCCTCGGGGCCCTGATGGGGATGTCCGAAGCGCACCCCCATCCCCCGCAGCCGGGTCAGGCTGTCCTGGTAGGCGGGGTGACCGGCGAGGTCGTCGGAGACACAGGGCAGGACGCCGATCGGGACGCCCCGGCCGGCCACCTCGCACAGTGTGCCCACCGCGAGGGTGTCCGCGATTCCGGCCGCCCACTTGTTGATCGTGTTGAAGGTGGCCGGGGCCACCACGACCGCGTCCGGATCCGGGAAGGGCCGCGGGTCCCCCGGCCGCCGCCATGCGGAGCGGATCGGGTATCCGGTGGCCGCTTCTACGGCCGCCGTGTCGAAGAAGCCGTTCATGGCGGTGGGCGTGGCGATGACGCCGACCTGCCACTCCCGCTCCTGCGCGGCGGTGATCAGCTTTCCGACATCCGCCGCGATGCCGGCGGCGCACACGACGACGTACAAGAAGGGCGGTATCTCGTCCTGTTCGGTCACGCCGGAACCCTACTGAAGCGGGAAGGACAGCCCCCGCTCGGTCGCGGGGCGCGGTCCGTGGATCCGGCGCTCCTTCTCCTCGATCGGCACGTCGTTGATGCTCGCCTCGCGCCGGGTCATCAGCCCGTGCTCGTCGAACTCCCACAGCTCGTTGCCGTACGACCGCCACCACTGCCCCTCGGTGTCCTGGCACTCATACTGGAAGCGGACCGCGACGCGGTTGCCGTCGTGGGCCCACAGGTCCTTGCGCAGCGCGTACTCCCGCTCGCGTGCCCACTTCGCGGTGAGGAACTCGACGATCCCGGCGCGCCCGGTGACGAAGGTCCCGCGGTTGCGCCACACGGAGTCCTCGGAGTAGGCGAGTGCCACCCGCTGCGGATCGCGGGTGTTCCACGCGTCCTCGGCGGCCTGCACCTTCTGGACGGCACTCTCGCGGGTGAAGGGCGGCAGGGGCGGGCGGTCGGTCATGTCATCCTCCGTGGCCGAAGCGGCCGGAACAGGGGAGAACGCGCGTTCTCCCGGTTGCCTGTTACCGTAGGAGAACGCGCGTTCTCACGTCAAGGAGTGGTCGTCCATGGACAGCGCAGTGGCCCGCGAGCGGGTGCTGGACGCCGCCGAGGAGCTGTTCTACGGGCGGGGCATCCAGTCCGTCGGCATGGACGACATACGGGGCGCGTCCGGCGTCTCCCTCAAGCGGCTCTACCAGCTGTTCCCGGCGAAGGAGCAGCTGGTGGAGGCCTATCTGGAGCGGCGGGACGGACGGTGGCGGGGGCGGCTGGCCGAGTTCGTGGAACTCCGGTCGTCCCCTGAGGAACGGATCCTCGCGGTCTTCGACTGGCTGGAGGAGTGGTTCGGCGAGGAGGGCTTCCGCGGGTGCGCGTGGATCAACTCGTACGGCGAGCTGGGCGCGACCTCGGACCGGGTGGCGGACCAGGTCCGGGCGCACAAGAGGGCATTCGGGGACTACTTCGCCTCACTCGTGGCCGCCGCGGGGCGGCCCGCGGCGCTGGCCGGGCCGCTCTTCCTGCTCGCCGAGGGGGCCATGGTGACCGCGGGCATCACGCGGAGCACGCGGCCCGCGGCGCAGGCGCGGGAGGCGGTCCGGACGCTGCTGGAGCCGCGCTGAGGTCAGACGGCGGCGAGTGCCGTCACCTGCGCGCGGGCCCGGTCGAGGGAGTCCGTCACGAGATCCTTCAGACCCGCCAGGTGCGGCAGCAGACCGGCCGGGGTGAGTTCGGCCGCCACGACATGCAGGTGCCGTACGCCGAGCTCGCGAAGAAGCTCGCCGGCAGGGCCCGGCTGAAGGTCCGGGGCACCCCCGCCGTCCCGGAGGCCGAGCTCGGCCGGCATCGGCAGCTGGTGGAGGCGTTCCTGGCCGCCGCGCGCGGCGGTGACCTGGGCGGGCTGCCGGACATGCCGGCCCCGGACGTGGTGCGCCGGGCGGACCCGGCCGCGCTGCCGCCCGGGGTGCCGGCGGAGCTGCGGGGTGCCCGCGCGGTGGCCGAGGGGACCGTGGCTCTGCGCGAGGGGTCCCGGTTCGCGGCCGCGGCCCTGGTCGACGGGGACGTCGGCCTCGTCGTCGCCCCGCGCGGGCGGCTGCTGTTGGCGCTCACCGTGACGGTCGAGGGCGGGCGGATCACTGCGTACGACGTCGTCGCCGAGCCGGCCCGGCTGCGGCGGGTCGAGCTGGGGGTGCTCGACCCGCCTGGCCGGTTCAGCTCACCGTCTCCGACACGGTGATGGCGGCGACGGGGCGCGCCCGGGCGGCCTCCCGGACCATGGGGTCGCCGCCGCCGTCCTCCCGGCCGGGCAGAAGCATGCTGAAGCCGTCGTCGTCCTGGGTGAAGACACCCGGTGCGGCCGGCGCGCACTGGCCCGCCCCGATACAGGCGTCCTTGTCGATGTCGATGTGCATGGGCGGGCCTCTTACCAGGTCACGGGGAGTTCCAGCATCCCCTGGATCGAGTCGCCGGATTTGAACGGGATCGCACCCGCGGGGGCGGCGAGGCGGAGGGTGGGCAGCCTTTCGAAGAGGGTGCGCAGGGCGATCTCCAGTTCGGCGCGGGCGAGGTTCTGGCCGAGGCACTGGTGGATGCCGAAGCCGAACGCGATGTGGTGGCGGGCGGGGCGGTGCCAGTCCAGGGTGTCCGGGTCGGTGTAGACGCCCTCGTCGCGGTTGACGACCGAGGTCGAGAAGAGGACTCCCTCGCCGGCCCGGATCGTCGTCCCGGCCACCTCGATGTCCTCGAGAGCCATCCGCAGCAGCCCGTCGACGATCGACAGCATGCGCATCAGTTCCTCGACCGCGTTCGGGATCAGCTCAGGGTCGGTGCGCAACTCGGCCAGCCGGTCGGGGTGTTGGAGGAGGGTGTAAGTGCCGAGCGAGATCATGTTGGCGGTCGTCTCGTGGCCGGCGACCAGCAGGATGATCGCCAGCGCGATCAGTTCCTCGCGGGTCAGCTCCCCGTCCCGCAACTGCCGGTGGACGAGTTCGTCGAGTACGCCGTCACCGGCCTCCGGCCGCTTCTGTTTGCGGTCGATCAACTCGTCGAAATACTCCTCCAGTTGATCGCGAGCGTCCATGACGTCCGCAGCCGCGGGACCGCGCAGCAGTCGCCGGGACTGCCCTTCGAAGAAGTCGTGGTCGGTGTAGGGCACACCGAGCAGGGCGCAGATCACGGCCGACGGGACGGGCAGCGCGAAGGCGCTCACCAACTCGGCGGGTGGCCCCTGGGCGATCATCGCGTCGATGCGTTCGTCGACGATCCGCTGGATGCGGGGACGCAGTTCGGTGGCCCGCCGGAGCGTGAAACTGGGGCCCATCATGCGTCGCTGGACACGGTGCTCCGGGTCGTCGACTCCCAGCAGCGCGGTCCTCCGGGTCTTGATCGCCGCGGAGCGTGCCGTGGGCGCGGGAAAGCCGTCGCGGGTGCGGTCGGTGGACAGCCGGGGGTCGGCAAGCAGGGCGCGGGCCGTGTCGTGTCCGGTCACCAGCCAGGCCGGACGGCCGTCGAAGAGGGTGATCCGGGACAGCGGGCGGGCGGCGCGCAGGGGTTCGTAGCCGGTGGGCGGGCGGTAGGGGCAGGTCCGGTCCTGGGGGAAGGCGACAGGTTCCGTTTCCGTCATGGAAGACCTCGCAGACGAAGGGTGCGTCGTGCAGATCTTCATTAGATGCTCGGGGCATCTATAGGGCGACGAGAAGTTCGGCCAGATCGGTGGGGGCAATCTGGCCGGAGATCGCCGTCGGGCGGTCCCGGGTGTACAACCAGGTGCGGGGGGATGATTACCGTTCAGGACGGTGTTGCAGTCCCGTACGAGAACCCCGTAGCAGACGACGAGGAGACGTAGACCATGCCTCTTGAGGGCGAGTACGAGCCCAGCCCGACCCAGTGGGTGCGTGAGCAGGTGGAGCTGTACGAGAGCTCCGGCGGCACCAAGGGGAACACGCTCTTGGACACGGGGATGCCGGTCATCGTGCTGACCACCCGGGGCGCGAAGAGCGGCAGCATCCGCAAGACCCCGCTGATGCGCGTCGAGCACGACGGGCGTTACGCGGTGGTCGCCTCGCTGGGCGGCGCACCCAAGCACCCGGTCTGGTACCACAACGTCAAGGCCGACCCGCATGTCGAGCTCCAGGACGGCGCGGTCAAGCGTGACTTCACGGCCCGCGAGATCACCGGTGCGGAGAAGGACGAGTGGTGGGAGCGGGCCGTCGCCGCGTACCCGCCGTACGCCGACTACCAGAAGAAGACGGACCGGGTGATCCCGGTCTTCGTTCTGGAGCCCGCCGAAGAGGTCTGAGCGACTTCGGGAAAATCTTCCGTCGAAGACGCATGACCCGGTTTCGGCCGGGCACCCGTGCCTCAGGCCCCGCCGCGTTCCCCCGTCGCGGCGGGGCTTTCTCGTGCCTCCTGGGCCGGCCGGTCGGTCACGTCGAGGAAGATCTGGTCCGCCTCGGGCACGGTCCGGGCGACGGACCGCTTGATGCGTACGGCGACCTCCTCGACCTGTTCGCTGTCCAGGCCCGGCACCAGATCCACACGGGCGGCCACCAGGACCGAGTCCAACCCCATCTTCATGGTGAACAGCGCTTCCACGCTGTCGATCTCGGGCTGAGCGTCCAGCAGGGCCCTGATCCGGGCAGCGACCTCCGGGTCCGCGGCCTCACCGATCAGCTGTCCCTTGGCCTCGCGTCCGAGCCGGTAGGCCACGTAGACGAGCAGCACACCGATGGCCAGTGAGGCGGACGCCTCCCACACGACCTGCCCGGTGACCATGTGCAGCGCCATGCCGGCCATGGCGAGGGTCACACCGAGCACCGCCGTGCCGTCCTCCGCTACGACCGTGCGCAGGGTGGGGTCGCGCATGCCCTGGGCGGCCCCGCCCTGCCTGTGCACCTGGTGCAGCGCCCGCACGAGCGAGATCCCCTCGGCGATGAAGGCCACGCCCAGCACGATCAGGCCGGCCACATAGCCGCTGAGCTTCTCCTCGGCGCCGTTGCGCAGCGCCTCGATGCCCTGGAAGACGGAGAAGCAGCCGCCCATCACGAAGATCCCGACGGCCGCGATCAGCGACCAGAAGAACCGCTCCTTGCCGTAACCGAAGGGATGCCGCCGGTCGGCGGGGCGACGGCTGCGGCGCAGCGCGGCCAGCAGGAAGACCTCGTTGAGGCTGTCCGCGACGGAGTGCGCCGCCTCCGACAGCAGCGCGGGAGAGCCCGCGAGGAGGCCGCCGACGGCCTTGGCGACCGCGATCACCAGGTTCGCCGCGAGCGCCACCAGCACGGTGACGCGTGTTTTCCGGTCCGCTGTGTTGCTCTTCGATGTCCCGCTCACCTTCGCCGACTGCCCGGCTCCCCGGCACTCACACCGTGCCGACTGCCGAAAACGGGGAACGCGTCCACCAGGAAAGGCGTACTACGGGAGGAAGCATGGGCAGCGCCGACGACGGCAACAGCTCGTACGGCCAGAAGGCGTTCAAGCGGTCCAAGAGCCATTTCGCGGACCGGGTCACCGCCGACGGCCGGGACGGCTGGCCGGTGGAGGCCGGCCGCTACCGGCTGGTGGTCAGCCGTGCGTGTCCCTGGGCGAGCCGGGCAGTGATCTCGCGACGGCTGCTCGGCCTGGAGGACGCGCTGTCGATGGCGATCGCCGATCCGATCCAGGACGACCGCAGCTGGCGTTTCACCCTGGACCCGGACGACCGCGACCCGGTGCTCGGCATCCGCTACCTCAGCGAGGCCTACGACCGGCGGGAGAGCGACTATCCGGGCGGGGTCAGCGTGCCCGCGCTCGTGGACGTGCCCAGCGGGAAGCTCGTCACCAACGACTACCAGCAGCTCACCCTGGACCTGGCCACCGAGTGGACGGCCCTGCACCGGGACGGCGCGCCCGACCTGTATCCGCGGGCGCTGCGCGACGAGATCGACACGGTGATGGCGGAGGTGTACGAGGACGTCAACAATGGTGTGTACCGGGCGGGCTTCGCCACCGGCCAGAAGGAGTACGAGGAGGCGTGCGCGGGCGTGTTCCGCCGACTCGACCTGCTGGCCTCGCGCCTGGCCGGGCAGCGGTATCTCGTCGGGGACACCCTCACCGAGGCGGACATCCGGCTGTTCACCACACTGGTGCGTTTCGACGCCGTCTACCACGGTCACTTCAAGTGCAACCGCTGGAAGCTGACGGAGAACGAGGTGCTGTGGGCGTACGTCCGCGACCTCTACCAGACGCCGGGCTTCGGCGACACCGTCGACTTCGACCACATCAAACGGCACTACTACCACGTGCACACCGGCATCAACCCGACCGGCATCGTGCCGCTCGGGCCGGACCTGGCGGGCTGGCTGACGCCGCATCACCGTGAGGAGCTCGGCGGCCGTCCGTTCGGCGACGGGACCCCGCCGGGGCCGCCTCCCCCGCAGGAGCAGGTTCCGGCACAGGGACGGCCCTGATCGCCCCCCGATCAACGACTCACCCGACCTAGGAGACTCCCATGGCCAAGAAGAAGAAGCTGCCCCTCGCCTACCAGCCCCTCGGATTCGTCCTCGGCTGGTCGAGCGGTTGGCTCGCGGGACTGGCCTTCCGCAAGACCTGGATGGCGATCCGGCACGAGGAGGACGCGCCCGACGCCCTGGACCGGGACCGCGGCTGGGGGGAGATCCTCCTGGCGGCCGCCATCCAGGGCGCCATCTTCGCCGCGGTGCGCAGTGCCGTGGACCGCACCGGCGCGAAGGCCATCGAGCGGTCCACCGGCACCTGGCCGGCCTCCGACAAGGGCGGCCGGGACTGACTCAGCCCTGTTTGGGCGCGGTCGGTGTGACCAAGCGCAGGGTGAAGGAGTGGCCGGCGGGGTCGGCGTAGCCACGTTCCTCGTACGGCCCCGAGGCGTCCTTCGTCTCCAGTGGGCGCCCGCCGAGCTCCACCACCTTGCGCTCCGTCGCGTCCAGGTCGTCCACCACGAAGTCGATGTGGGCCTGGAGGGAGTTCTCGGGACGGGGCCAGCTCGGCGGTGTCGCGTTCACGTCGCGGCGGAACCCGAGCCGGAAGCCGTCCGCGCCCCTGATCTCCACGCGGTTGGCGGTCGCGTCCGTCTCCTCGGCGTCCAGCAGCTCCTTGTAGAACACGGCGAGCTTCTCGGGCTCGGCACAGTCGAGCACGACGACCCCCGTTTTCACCAGTGCCATGTCTCCTCCGAAGGGTTGGGCCACGGGGTGTTGGCGCCCCGCGGCCTCGTACCTTGCGGATATCCCGGCACGACCGATTCAGTCGCCGACCAGCCACTGTCCGTTCCTCATCACCACACGCCCCGTGAGCTCGTTGGCCTCCCGCCAGGCCTGCACCCGCTGCGGGTGGACCTTGAAGTACAGGTAGGGCGTGGCGAGTCGGCGGGGGTCGAAGCCGGTTCGCACGGCGAACCGGTCCCCCTCCTCGCCGGTCAGTTCGGCCTGGGTGACGGTGTCGACGGTGCCCTCGATCATCACGACGTCCCGGGTGGGCCCGAGGCCGAGGCGCACTCTGCCGGTCGCCTTCAGGTTCCGGCCGGTGGGGCTGTCGGCCGGGGTGGCCAGGAGGATGGTGGAGCCGTCCCAGAGGAACGAGAGCGGGACGAGATACGGCACACCCGAGCCGTCGTCCGGGGCCGTGGCGACCCAGACGTCCTCGTCGTGCTCCAGTCGGTTCAGGGTGTCCTGCTTACGCTGCTCGGCGGGGCGTGCGGGCTGTGCGGCCATCGGCGGGCGTCCTCCTGCTGGATCATCGACTGACGGCATCAGTCTGGCCGTTCCCACCGGATTCCACCTCCGTCTTTCCGCCGAGGTCGTACCGCAACGTGACGGCCTGGGCCCCGAACCCCTGGCGCTCGTAGAAGCGGATCGCCTCCTGGTTGGCCGCGTAGGCGTCGACCTCCGCCTGCGCGGCCCCCTCGGCCCCGGCCCAGGCGAGGAACTCCGCCACCAACTGCCCGCCGATCCGCGCACGCCGATGGGCCGGGCGGACGTACAGGCTGTTCAGCGTGGCCGACTTCACCGGCCGCACGGCGGACGGTTCCGTCAAGGATCCCGTCAGATGTCCGACCACCTCACCGTCGTGAACCACCACCAGGACGAGCCCTGGTTCCGGCGTCCTGGGCGAACAGGCCCGCGCTGGAGGCAACAAGCCCCGGGATGTCGTCGGGGCGGGCGCGGCGGACGGTCACGTCTTGATCGGTCATGGCGCGCACGCTGGCGGGCGGCACTGACAGCTGGACTTCCTGGACGGTTGTCCAGCTATAGTGGACACACGTCCAAGAAGTGAGGAAAGTTGATGGAGATCCTGGCCGATGTGCTGGTCGCCCTGGTGGCGGCGCTGCATGTGTACATCCTGGTGATGGAGATGTTCCTGTGGCAGAAGAAGCCGGGGATGTCCTTTCACGGCTTCGACCCGGAGATGGCCCGGGCCACCGCCGCCATGGCCGGCAACCAGGGGCTGTACAACGGGTTCCTCGCGGCGGGACTCGTGTGGGGGCTCGTGGCCGGGGATCCGACCGGGTTCCGGGCGCAGGTGTTCTTCCTGGTGTGCGTGATCGTCGCGGGTGTGTACGGCGCCGTCACCGCCAATGTCCGGATCCTCGCCGCTCAGGCGCTGCCCGGCGCGCTCGCCCTGGCGGCCGTGCTCGTGGCGCAGTGACCCGCGCCGCACCCGAGGACCCGCGGGCGGCGCGCACCCGGGCGCGGCTGCGGGAGGCGCTGCTCGCGGAGTGCGCCGAGCGGCCGCTGGAGGAGGTCGGCGTGGCCGCGCTGGTGCGGCGGGCCGGGGTCGGGCGGGCGACCTTCTACGTGCACTACGACGGCCTGGAGGCGCTCGCCGTCGACGCCTGCGCCGATGTCGTACGGGACGCCGTGGAGGCGCTGCACGCCTGGCGCGGGCGGCCCGACCCGGTGCACGCGCCGCCCGCGCTCGCGGAGTTCTTCGGCTCGCTCACCCCGCACACCGCCCTGTACCGGTCCCTGCTCGCCCCGGGCGGCGGCGGCCCCCTCGGCAGGGTCCTGCACCGGGACCTGCGGGCCTACAGTCTGCGGGAGCGCGAGCTCGCGGGCGCGGCGGACGCCCCCCTGGTCGCCTCCGCGGTCGCCGCCACCTTCGCCGGCGTACTGGCCGACTGGCTGCACGGACTGCTCGACGCCGGCGCAGCCGACATCGCCGACCAGGTCTGGCAGTTGCTGGTCGCGCTGCACGCGAGCCGGTGAGGCCGGATCACGTGCAGGCGAACGTTCAGCGCGCCGCCGTCTGGAACGTCCGCCGGTACACCTGCGGTGACACCCCGATCGCCGCGTGCAGGTGCTGTCGCAGGGACGCGCCCGTGGCGAACCCGACGCGGCCGGCGATCTGGTCGACGGCCAGGTCGCTGGACTCCAGGAGGTGCCGGGCCCGGGCGACACGCTGCTGGATGAGCCAGCGGCCGGGGCTCATGCCCACCTCGTCGTTGAAGCGGCGGGCGAAGGTGCGCAGGCTCATCCGGGCGTGGGCGGCGAGGTCGGCCAGGGTCAGGGACTCGTCGAGGCGCTCCAGCGCCCAGGCGCGGGTCCCGGCGGTACTCGCGGCGCCCTGTTCCGGGACCGGCTGCTCGATGTACTGGGCCTGGCCGCCGTCCCGGAACGGCGGGACCACACAGCGGCGGGCGACGGCGTTGGCGAGTTCACTGCCGTGGTCCTTGCGGACGAGGTGCAGGCAGACGTCCACCCCGGAGGCCGCTCCGGCCGAGGTGAGGATGCGGCCGTCGTCGACGAAGAGCACGTCGGGGTCGAGGTCGATGTGCGGGAACATGCTCCGGAAGCGGCCGGCGAGCTGCCAGTGGGTCGTCGCCCGCCGGCCGTCCAGGAGACCGGCCGCGGCGAGGACGAAGGCGCCGGTGCAGATGGAGACGATCCGGGCGTCGGGCCGGACGTACGCGAGGGCCTCGCGCACCTCCTCCGGGAGCTCGGCGGGCATCCGCTCCGGCGAGACGGGGGTGATCACCACGGTGCCGGCGGTGGCCAGGATCTCCGGCCCGTGCGCGACGCCGATGGTGAAGTCGGCGTTGCTGCGCACCGGTCGACCGTCGACCGAACAGGTCAGCACCTCGTACCGGCCGTCGGCCGCGCCGAGGATCCGGCTGGGGATGCCCAACTCGAAGGGGTACACGCCGTCCAGGGCCAGCACCACGACCCGCTCGGTCCGCTCCGCATCTCGCATGGCACGATCCTATCGAAGCTTGGCAATCATGCCATTTCCTCGGCGGGCGGGGCCGGGCAGGCTGGACCACCATGAGCACTGTGAACACCATGCGAGCCATCAGCCAGGCCACCCTCGGCGGTCCCGAGGTCCTCGAGGAGATCGAGGTCGAGCGCCCCGCGCCGCGGCCCAACCAGGTACTGGTCCGGGTGCGGGCGGCCGGCCTGAATCCGACCGACTGGAAGCACCGCGCCACCGGCGGCTTCCTCGGCGAGCCGCCGTTCGTCCTCGGCTGGGACGTCTCCGGCGTGGTCGAGGCGGTCGGCATCGGGGTCGCCACCTTCAAGCCCGGTGACGAGGTGTTCGGCATGCTGCCGTACCCGTGGGGCCACGGTTCGCACGCCGAGTACGTCGTCGCGCCGGTGCGGGCCCTCACACACAAGCCGTCGTCGATCGACCACACGCAGGCCGGCGCGTTGCCGCTGGTGTCGCTGACCGCGTGGCAGGCGCTGGTCGAGAACGCGGAACTCCGGCCGGGGCAGCGGGTGCTGATCCACGCGGCGGCCGGCGGGGTGGGCCATGTGGCCGTGCAGATCGCCAAGGCACGGGGCGCGTACGTGATCGGTACCGCGAGCGCGGGCAAGCACGACTTCCTGCGCGAGCTGGGCGCGGACGAGGTGATCGACTACCGGGACACCGACTTCACCGAGGCGGTGAAGGACGTCGACGTGGTGCTGGACACGCTGGGCGGCGACATCTCCGTGCGCTCGCTGCGGGTGCTGCGGCCGGGCGGGATCGTGGTGTCGATCCTGCCGGTCGGCTCGGACGAGTTCGGCGAGGAGGCCGAGCGGCTGGGCGTCAGGGCCGTGCGGATGCTCGTGGACGCCGACCGCGCCGGGATGAACGCGATCACGGACCTGGTGGAGAAGGGCGAGCTGCGGGCCACGATCGCGGGGACCTTCCCGCTGGCCGATGCCGCCGAGGCGCATGCGCTGGGCGACACCGGCCGTACGAAGGGCAAGCTGGTTCTGGTGGTCGACTGACCCGTCAGAACGTCAGCACGGGCTTGATCGCCTTGCCCGCGCCCATGTCCCGCACCGCCTGGTCGATGTCCGCGAACGGATAGGTGCTGATCAGGCGGTGCAGCGGGAGGCGCCCCTCCTTCACCAGACGGACCAGGGCGGGGATGAAGCTCTGGGTCTCGGCATCTCCGAGGGTGAGGCCGACGACCCGCTTGCCGCCGAGGAGCCCGTTGACGTCGAGGGAGACCTCGGTGCCGAACGGCGGGGCGCCCACGACGACCACCGTGCCGCGCGCGCCGAGCGCGTCGACGCCCTGGCGCAGGACGGTGACGTTGCCCGTGGTCTCCACGATGCCGTCCGCGCCCTGGCCGCCGGTGAGGGCGGCGAGCGCCTCGGCGAGGTCCTCCTCGGCCGCGTTGACGGTGTGGGTGGCGCCCAACTCCCGTGCCAGGGTGAGGCGTTCGCCGACCCGGTCGACAGCGACGATCGTCGTGGCGGGAGTGAGGGCGGCGGCCATGACGGCGGAGAGGCCGACCGCTCCGGCGCCGAGCACGACGATCGTGGAACCGGTGACCGGCTTCAGGACGTTCCACACGGCGCCGACGCCGGTCTGTACTCCGCAGCCGAGCGGGGCGATGGACTCCAGCGGCACGTCCTGGTCGACCTTGACGAGGCTGCGCTCGTCGACCAGGGCGCGCTCGGCGAACGAGGACTGGCCGAAGAAGTGCCCGCCGAGCGGCTCGCCGTCCCGGCTGATGGTGCTGGTGCCGTCGGCCCGGCGGCCGCCGAGGAGGTTCAGCGGCAGCCAGCCGGCACAGTAGGCGGGGTGGCCGCCGTCGCAGTTGCGGCAGTCGCCGCAGGAGGTGAAGGACAGCACGACGTGGTCACCGGGGGCGACGCCGGTGACGGACGGTCCGACGGCCTCGACGACTCCCGCGCCCTCGTGTCCGAGGACTCCGGGCAGCGGGAAGGGCAGTCCGCCGCTCGCCACCCCGAGGTCGGTGTGACACAGCCCGGTGGCGACCATACGGACGAGCGCCTCGTGCGGCCCGGGCTCGTCGAGCTCGATGTCGGAGAGGGTGAAGGGTGCTCCGCCGGACTCGACGACGGCGGCGCGGGTGGTGGTGGGCATCGTACGAACTCCCTTTGTCTTCGAGCGTGTTCGGGCGCGCACTCAGTCGAGCGAGACGACGACGGACTTGACCCTGGTGTAGGCGTCGAGCGCCTCGGGGCCGTACTCGCGGCCGTAGCCGGAGTCCTTGACCCCGCCGAAGGGCACCGCGGGGTCGAGCATCGCCCAGTCGTTGACCCAGACGATGCCCGCCTGGAGTCGGTCCGCGACCCGGTGCGCGCGGGCCAGGTTCGTGGTCTGGACGCCCGACGCGAGGCCGTACGGCGTGGAGTTGGCGAGGGCGACGGCCTCGTCCTCGGTGTCGAAGGGCTGCACGGTCAGCACCGGTCCGAAGATCTCCTCCTGCACGACCCGGGAGTCGTTGGAGAGGTCGGCGATCACGGTGGGCTTGTAGTAGAAGCCGCCGTCGAGGTCGAGCCGCTCACCGCCGCAGACGATCCGGCCGCCCTCCTTGCGGGCCAGGTCGACGTACTCCTCGACCTTCTTCAGGTGCTTCTCCCCCGCCATCGGACCGACGACGGTCCCGGGGTCGCGCGGGTCGCCGACCGGCACGCCGGGCACGGCCTCGGCGAGGATCCCCAGCAGGGTGCTGTGGACCGAGCGCGCCACGAGCAGACGCGGGCCGCCCATGCAGAACTGGCCGGTGTTGAAGACGAAGGCCTTGATGATCGCGCCGACCGCCTTCTCCAGGTCGGCGTCCTCGAAGACGATGTTGGCCGCGTTGCCGCCGAGTTCCATGGTGACGGGCTTGAGCGCCTCGCCCGCGGTGGCCGCCACGTGCCGGCCGATCGCGGTGGAACCGGTGAAGGCCACCTTGTCGACCCCGCGGTGGCGCAGCAGAGCCTCGCCGGTCACCGGCCCGGTGCCGGTGACCACGTTGACGACCCCGTCCGGGACGCCGGCCCGCTGGAGCAGTCCGGCCATGTAGAGAGCGCTGAGCGGGGTCTCGTCGGCCGGCTTGTGCACGACCGTGTTGCCGGCGGCGAGCGCGGGGCCGATCTTGGAACCGGCGAGGATCAGCGGGAAGTTGAACGGGGTGATCGCGGCGACCACGCCGAGCGGCTCGCGCTTGGTGTAGGCGAGGGCGTTCATGGGCGTGTTGCGGACGGCGCCGTCCAGGGAGTGGGCGAGGGCCGCGAAGTGCTCGTAGTCGTTGGCCGCGTTGGTCACGTCCACGGCGTGGCACAGCGAGATCGGCTTGCCGACGTCCAGGCTCTCCAGTTGGGCGAGTTCGTCGGCGTTCTCGCGTATCAGCTCGGCGACCCGGTGCAGGATCCGGCCCCGCTCGCGACCGCTGAGGCCGGACCAGGTGCCGCCGTCGAAGGTCTCCCGGGCGGAGCGGACGGCCGCGTCCACGTCGGCGGCGCCGGCCTCCGCGACGGTGGTGACGACCACGCCCCGGGACGGGTCGACCACCTCGGTGCGTGCGCCGTCGGCGGCCTCACGCCACTGGCCGCCCACAAACAGCCGTCCGGGTTCGATCTCGATGGGGGACATCGCCGCTCCTCAGCTTCGTCGCCAAGATTTCAACAAACAGGATTCCTGTTGGTTCGCAGTCTCTTTACGGACAGGTTTCCTGTCAATGGTCTAGCCTGAACCCATGCTCGAGACACAGGTGACCAAGGCGCCCCCGTCGCTCCTCTACATGGTGAAACAGGTGGAGCTCGTCGTCCGTTCCCATCTGGACGAGCTGGTCAGGCCGTCCGGGATCACCGCTCTGCAGTACACGGCCCTCACGGTCCTCGAGCGGCACGACGGGCTGTCGGCGGCTCAACTGGCCCGGGACTCGTTCGTCACCGCCCAGTCGATCGCCGATCTCGTGCGCTCCCTGGAGACCCGCGGGCTGGTGCGCCGGGAGCGCAATCCGAAGAACCGCCGCGAGCTGCTGATCCTGCTGACCGAGGAGGGGCGCGCGCTGCTCGCACAGCACGAGGGCCCCGTGCGGGAGCTGGAGGAGCGGATGGTGCGGGACCTTACCGCGCACCAGACCGAGCAGTTCCGTCAGGCGCTGACCAGGGCCTGGCACGCCCTGTCGTGAGCCGGGCGCGAGCCCCGCGCGCGCCCGGTGCGAACTGGCGGCTGCAATTCGCAGACATATGTCAATCGAACATGCTCAAATTCACTCCATCGAGGGTAACTTGCAGGGCGGGGGAACGGATTCGCACGCACCCCATGCCGCCTGTGGAGCCGGTTGGAGGCGATGTCGTCGTGCAGCAGGAATCCGCACCGCCGTCCCGGCATCTGCGCGTCCACCAGGACCGCGGTCACACGGTGCTGGAGTTCCGCGGGGAGATCGACATCGCCGCGGCCGTGGAGCTCCTGCCCCACCTGGACCGCGTCACGGGCCATCCCGACGCCCGGCTGGTCATCGACCTCAGCGCCGTGGAGTTCTTCGACTGCTCCGGGCTGCGGCTGCTGTACCGGGCACGCTCGCGCGTGCTCGACAACAACGGCACGCTGCTCCTGGTCTGCACACATCCGCTCACCCTGCGGGTCATCCGGGTGACCGGCCTTTCCCGGCTGCTGCCCCCGCTGCCGTCGCTGGACGCGGCCCTGGGCCGGCCCGAGGCCACGTCCGAGACGTTATGACCGTGCGCTACTCACTCCGGGGCGCGTCGAACAGGGCGCTGACGGACTCACCGTTGTGAATGCGCCGTACGGCCTCGGCGAGCGCCGGGGCGATGGACAGGATCCGCAACTTGTCGGTGCGCTCCTCGTCGGGGACCGGCACGGTGTTGGTGCACACGATCTCCAGTACGTCGGGCTGCTCGCCGATCCTCTTGAGGGCACCGTCCGCGAACAGACCGTGCGTGCACGCGACCCGGATGGAGCGCGGGCCCAACTCCCTTAGCCTGTCGAGAAGTTCCAGGACCGTGCTGCCCTTGGCGATCTCGTCGTCCAGCACGATGACGTCCCGTCCGGCGACCTCGCCGATGACGTCGCTGATGCTGACCCGGTCGTCGGCGAACCGCTGCTTGGCACCCGCGGCCACCTGGGCACCGATCAGCCGGGCGAAGGCGGCCGCCTCCTTGGCATTGCCGAGGTCCGGGGAGACGACGGTGGTGCGCGAGAGGTCGTACTGCCGGAAGTGCGCGGCCAGCTCGCGCAGGGCGTGCAGATGGTCGACGGGCACCGAGAAGAAGCCGTGCACCTGCGGGGAGTGCAGGGTCATGGCGAGGACACGGCTCGCCCCGGCCGACACCATCAGGTCGGCGACGAGCCGCCCGCCGAGGGAGATGCGGGGCTCGTCCTTCTTGTCGGAGCGGGCGTAGGAGTAGTGCGGCATGACGACGCTGATCCGGCGCGCCGAGGCACCACGGGCCGCGTCGCACATCAGCAGCAGCTCCACCAGGTGCTCCTGGACCGGCCTGACCAGCGGCTGGATGAGGAAGACGTCCCGCTCCCGGCAGTTCGCCTGGAGCTGCACCTCCAGGCAGTCGTTGGCGAACCGGCTGACCCGGGTGGGGCTGAGCGGCACACCGAGATGTGCGCAGACCTCCGCCGCCAGCTCGGGATGGGCGCTACCGCTGAACACGGCGATGTCTCGCACGGACCTGCTCCTAGGATGATCATCTCGGGCTGCCGGGCTCATGCTACTGGGCTCGCACACCGGCCGCCCGGCCGCCGATATTCGGTTGCGGTCCCCCTGCGGAGGGGCGACATCATGGCGATGTCCGAGCCCTCTCACGTCAGGATGCCTCGCATGCGCCGACTCCTCGAAGTCACCCAGTGCCCCCTTCGGCCCACGGCTTCCGAGGACTCGACCCCGTATGCACACCCTGAACATCGGCATTCTGGCCCACGTCGACGCAGGTAAGACCAGCCTCACCGAGCGTCTGCTGTTCGACCACGGCGCGATCGACCGGCTCGGCAGCGTCGACACCGGTGACACCCGCACGGACGACGGAGCGATCGAGCGGCAGCGCGGCATCACCATCCGCTCCGCGGTCGCCTCCTTCACCGTCGGCGCCACCCGGATCAACCTCATCGACACCCCGGGCCACTCCGACTTCATCGCCGAGGTCGAGCGTGCCCTGGAGGTACTCGACGGCGCGGTGCTGCTGCTGTCCGCCGTGGAGGGCGTGCAGGCGCAGACCCGGGTACTGATGCGGACCCTGCGCGGGCTGCGGCTGCCCACGCTGGTCTTCGCCAACAAGATCGACCGGGCGGGCGCCCGCGGCGAGGGCCTGCTCGCCGACATCCGGCGCCGGCTGACGCCGTACGTCGCGCCGCTGACGGAGGTGGTGGGCATCGGCACGGCCGACGCCCACGTGAGGGTCCTCGCGAAGGACGACCGGCGGCTGACCGAGGCTCTCGCCGACGTGGACCCGGACATCCTCACGGCGGTCGTGGACGGCCCCGCGCCCACCCCGGACGACCTCGACAAAGCCCTTGCCGCCCGCACCGCCGACGGCTCCTTCCACCCGGTGTTCTTCGGCTCCGCTCTCGGCGGCCAGGGCGTCCCCGAACTGGTCGAGGGGATGATCCGGCTGATTCCCCGCCCTCGCGTGACACCTGCGGGTGATCCGCGCGGGACGGTGTTCGCGGTGCGGCCCGGACCCGGCGGCGAGCGCACCGCGTATCTGCGGCTCTACGGCGGTGAGGTGACCGAACGCCAGCGCCTCACCCTCCTCAGGCGCGAGGCCGACGGGACGACCAGCCGGGTCTCCGGGCGGGTCACCCGTCTCGCCGGGCCGCTGACTGCGGGGAACATCGCGGCGATGACCTTCTCCTCCGGCCTGCGCGTGGGCGACCGGCTCGGCGAAGTCACCGAGCGCGCACCGCAGTTCGCGCCCCCGACCCTGGAAACCCTGGTCACCGCCCGCCACCCCGCACAGGCGGCTCGGCTGCGCTCGGCGCTGCTGGCCCTCGCGGACCAGGACCCGCTGCTCCACGCCCGTCCGACGCCCGGGGGCGCCACCACACTTCTCCTGTACGGCGAGGTCCAGATGGAGGTGCTCGCGGCGACCCTCGGGCAGGACTTCGGTGTCGAGGCGGACTTCGAGCCGGCCCGGGTCCGGTATCTGGAGCGCCCGCGCGGCAGCGGTGAGGCCTGCGACGAACTGCCCTGGCACGATCGCGGGCGCTACTGGGCGACGATCGGACTGCGGGTCGAGCCGGGTCAGCGTGGCTCCGGCGGGGTGTTCGCGTACGAAACGGAACTCGGCGCCCTGCCCCGGGCTTTCCACCAGGCCATCGAGGAGACGGTCCACGCGAGCATGCGGACCGGGCTGACGGGCGCGACCGTGACGGACTACCGGGTGGTCCTCGTCCGTTCCGGTTTCGTCGGGCCGCTCAGTACCGCCGCCGACTTCCGGGGGCTCACCCCGATCGTGCTGCGCCGGGCCCTGGAGCAGGCCGGGACGCGGCTGTTCGAGCCGTACCACGCGTTCGAGGCTGAGGTTCCCCTCGATGCGCTGGCCCCGGTCACCGCGCGACTCGCCTCAGCGGGGGCCGAGTTCACCGGCACGACCGGCGGCAGCACCGCATGGCTGATCACCGGCGAGCTCCCGGCCCGGAGGGTCCGCGCGATCGAACTTGGACTGCCCGGTCTCACGCACGGTGAAGGGGTGTGGTGGTCCAGGCCTTCGGGCGACCGGGAACTCAAGCCTCACTAGGAGTACTCACCAGGACACCGGCAACCGCCGCGGCCCCCGTGTCAACTGCCCCTCCCGCCACTCGATCGTCTCCGGCGTGAACTCGGCCCGCAGCCCCGGGAACCGGACCGCCAGCCGGTGCAGGGCCAGCCCCAGCTCCAGGCGGGCCAGCCACGCGCCGAGGCAGTGGTGGGGGCCGGCGCCGAAGACCACGCTCGGTGTGGTCACAGGGGCGAACAGATCGGTCTCGTCGGGCTGCGGGAAGACGTCCGGGTCCCTGTTCGCCGCGTTGGTCTGGACGGCGACCACCGCTCCCGCCGGAATGGTCACCCCGCCGACCTCGACCTCCTCGACGGCCCGGCGGATCAGCCCGGGCAGCACCCTCCCCTCACTCAACGGGATCGTGCGCAGGAGCTGCTCGACCGCGGTCTCGGCCGCCTCCTGGCTCTCGGCGAGCCCCGGCCAGGCCTGCCGCCCGTCGGTGAGGAGGTGGACGACGATGTTGCCGAGGGCGGTCATCGTCGTCTCATGTCCGGCGACGACCAGGCCCAGGACCAGGACGACCAGTCGGGGCTCCTCGATCCCGAGGCCGTCACCGGCGACGACCAGGGCGCTCACCAGGTCGTCGCCCGGCTCCTTGCGCCGCTCGGCGAGCAGTTCCGCGCAGAACAGACCGAACTCCCGCATGGCCGCGCCGACTTCCTCGGCACTGTGCGCACCGCCGGACAGGGCGTGGTCGGCCCAGACCCGGATGCGCTCCCAGTCGGCGTGTTCCAGGCCCATCAGCCGGGAGATCACCGACACCGGCAGCCGGCGGGTGAATCCCTCGACGATGTCGGCGGGTTGCGGCTGCCCCGCGAGGTCGTCGAGGAGGGTCTCCACCACGGAGGCGGTCCAGGGCCGCCAGCGGGCGACCGCGCGGGGGGTGAAAGCCCGCTGGACCGTGCCCCGCAGCAGTTGGTGGGGCGGGCCGTCCTGGTTGAGGAGGCCGTCCGGGGAGTCCAGCAGGTTCGGTACGACGAGAAGGGGCGGGGCGTCCGCGTCCCTGAGGGACTTCCTGTTGAAGCGGGGGTCCATGAGCACCTGGCGCACGTCGGCGTAGCGGGTCACGAGCCACACCGGGGTGCCGGTGGCCAGGGCGGTGAGCCGGGGCGGGCCGTTCTCGGGCAGGGGGATACGGTGCATGGGACGAAGGGTCCGGGACGTGCTGTCCGTGCTCATCCAAGTCTCCAGACACGCCGGTACACAGAGTTCTCCACGCTAGTGCGCCCCGCTGTGTCCCGTCAGTGTCCCAATCGGCCAACAAGACGGTCCCGCCGGGCTTTTGGGAGTCATCCCTGGGCATCCGTGCTTGTAGGAAGGAGGGCCGTCGCATGACGACTCCCATCAGGCGCGTGTCCAGGCGCATGCCCGGCTGGGCGAAGATACTGACCGCCGTCGTGGTGGTGCTCGTGGTGTTCTTCGCCGGGATCCGGTTCAGTGTGCTCCCTGGCCTCAAGGACCTGTTCGGCACGGAGACCCACGACCGTACGGGTCCCGCACTTCTGGAGTCCATCCAGGACATCAGCCGTTACGACGCCGCCTCCGGCAATTTCCAGGTCGTCGTGGACCTGGAGAAGGACACGAAGTTCCTGCCCGACGCGATCCGCGGCTCGCGCACCCTGTATGTCGGGGCGGGCGCCGTCGACGCCTATGTCGACCTCGGCAAGGTCGCCAAGAACGACGTGACGGTCAACGAGGACCGCACGGCCGCCACCCTCCATCTGCCGCACGCGCAGCTGGGCAAGGCCACGCTGGACGCCGACCGCTCCTACGCGGTCTCCAAGCAGCGCGGTCTGCTCGACCGGCTCGGCGACTTCTTCTCCGACAACCCCAACAGCGAACAGGCCGTGCAGAAACTCGCGGTGAAGCACATCACCGAGGCGGCCAAGGAGAGCGAGCTGACCAAGCGGGCCGAGACCAACACCACCAACATGCTCAAAGGACTGCTGAACTCGCTCGGCTTCAAGAAGGTCGAGGTCACCTACGGCAGCTGATCAGCCGCCGAGCATGCCCGGCAGGGTGAGGGCGCCGAGCACGGTCGTGCCGACCAGCACCCATGCCACGTAGTCGCCGACGTGCCCGGACTGCAGGCGCCGTAGCCACAGTGCCCGGTCCAGTGCGGTGAACGGCTTCGGGCGGGTGACGGCGAGGAGGGCGAGGGCCCCGGCCAGCAGGGTCGAGAGCAGGCCCAGCAGGACGCCGGCCGGGGTCCAGTGGACGGAGGTGAACACCCCCGCGGATCCGGTCTCGTTCACGGAGTGCGCGACCACCTTCGCGAAACCGGGGGCCACGCCGACGGTGACGGCTCCGGCGAGCAGCACGGCGGGCACCGCGGTCATGGTGTCCGGGATCCGGCTCAGCCGGTGCCGGGTCTCGGGCCGCTCGCCGGAGCCGGTGGTCTCGTACCCCGAACCGCCCTCGGGCCTGGGGCCCAGACCGCCGAACACCCGGGCGGCGACCCGCAGAACGGCCGCGGCGGTCACCGCGCTCGCCGCCACGTACAGCACCGTGAGCGGGCCTCCCACGGCCTCCTCCGTCACCGACTTGCCGAGTGCGGTGCCGAACGGCGGCAGGCCCGCGAGGCCGAGGGCTCCCAGGACGAACAGCACGGCTACGCCTTTCAGTTCGCGGGCCCTGCCGTACAGCGCGTGCTCGTCGACGCTGCCATAGCGGTCGAGGAGGATGCCGGTGCACGCGAACAGGGCGGCCTTCACTCCGGCGTGGCCGAGGACGTACAGGGCGATCCCGTCGTCGGCCTCGGGCTTCAGAACGCCGATGCCGATGAGGAACAGCCCGGTGTGGGCGACCGTCGAGTAGGCCAGCAGCCGTTTGATGTGCCGCTGGTACCAGCACATCACCGCGCCGATCACGGCCGTCAGCGCGCCCAGCACCACGAGGGCCCGCTCGAACTCCGGGGCCGGGACGCCGCCGGGTCCGGAGAAGACCGTGCCGTAGACGCGCCAGACGCCGAAGACGCCGAGTTCGACCATGACACCCGACAGCAGCATGCACACCGGGGTGGGGGCGACGGCGTGCGCGTCGGGCAGCCAGAAGTGGAAGGGGACGGAGGCCGACTTGACCAGCAGTGCGGTCATGACCAGGACGAACGCGGCGAGGACCAGGGCGTCGGGACGTCCGTGCGCGTCCAGCCCGCGCCCGATCTGGTGCATGCCGAGTTGGCCGGTGCGCGCGTACAGCAGCCCGATGCCCATGAGCATGGCGTAGGCACCGAGCGAGGTGACGACCGCGAAGGTCAGCGCGCCCTGCACGGCCCTGGCCTCCTCGACCCGGTGGCCGGTGAGGGCGTACGCCACGACGCTCATCAGCTCGAACCACACGAACGCGTTGAACAGATCCCCCGCGATCGCGAACCCGCACATGCCGCCCTGGAAGAGCAGCAGGAGCGCGGGGAAGGAACCGGCGTGGCCGCGCGGCGGTTCGTCGAAGTAGTGCCAGGAGTACGCCAGTGCCGCCAGGGTGAGCAGGGAGGCGAGCGCGGCCATGCCGAGGCCGGGGCCGTCCCCGGTCAGGACGATGCCGACGCTCTGTCCGTCCACGGGTGTCCAGCCGCCGGCCCACTCCAGGAAGGGCGGGGAGCAGTTCAGCAGGAGGACGAGGGCGAGGGCGGCCGTGCCGGCGGAGACCGCGCAGCCGACGGTCTCGGCGACGAGCCGGGGCATGAGGCGGCCGCCGGCGACCAGCAGGGCGGCGCCGAGGAGCGGTACGGCCACCAGCAGGGGCAGCGAAGCGTCCATCAGCCGCGCAGCTCGGAGAGTTCGTCGGGGTCGACGGTGCCGTGCCGTTTGGAGATCTGCACGACGAGGGCGAGCAGCAGGGCGGTGACGGTGGCGCCCACGACGACGTCGGTCAGCGTCAGGGCCTGCACGACCGGGTCGACGACGGGGCGGGAGCCGGGTTTCAGGTCGGAGAAGACCGGGGCGGTGGCGCCGTCGCGGTAGCCGACCGTCAGCAGCAGGACGTAGGTGCCGGCCTGGCACACGGACAGGCAGCCGACGGCGTGGATGAGGTTGCGGCTGGTGGCGAGGCCGTAGCAGCCGACCAGGAAGACCCATCCGGCCACCAGATAGGGAAAGACATCCATCACTTCCCGTTCCCCTCCTCGATCTCGACGGCCTGGTCCAGGAAGCGGGCGAGCAGGACGACGACCGCGCAGGCGACCTCCATGCCGACGGCCGCGTTCAGCAGGGGGACGGTGCCGCCGGACGACAGCGTGTTGAAGGTGCCGTACGGCAGCACGGTGTTGGCGAGGAAGGCCGTACCGCCGATCAGCCCGGCGAGGCCGGTGACGACATAGGCGGAGGTCGCGATCGCGTCGCCGGTCTCGTAGAGACCGACCGGCCGGACGCGTTCCAGGGCCCGGTAGTCGGCGCCCAGGTAGAGCAGGTGCAGGGAGGTCGCGGCGACGACCCCGCCCTGGAAGCCGCCGCCGGGGCTGAGCTGGCCGTGGGCGATCACGTAGAGGCCGGTGAGCAGGGCGACGGGCAGAAGGAGGAGGGCGTGGCGGCGGACCGGGCGGGCCACCGTCTCGGGGGCGGGGCGGCCGCGGTGTTCGTCACGGGTCTGCCGCAGCAGGATCACGCAGCCGACGACCGCCGCGAAGAGGATGGTCATCTCGCCGAGGGTGTCGAAGGCACGCTGGTCGAAGTTGACGGAGGCGATGACGTTGGCGGTGTGCCGGGCCAGGGAGGCGTGGACGGCACGGTCGCCGTAGGGATGGCGGTCGCCGCCGAAGGCGGGCAGGTCGAGGGCGGCGGCCACGAAGAGGGTCGCCAGGCCCGCGCCGCCCACCGCCAGGAGCCACAGTCGGACGCGTCGGCTCACCGGTGGCGTCCTTCTTTCCGCCCGCGCCGCTTCACCTTGTGGACCGCGAGCAGGAGCAGCAGCGGGGTGAGGGCGGAGCCGACCGCCAGTTGCGACAGGGCCACGTCGGGTGCCTGGAGCACGGTGAACAGGACCGCGAGGACCACGCCGAGCACGGACAACACGAGGGCCTGGCGCACGGGGTCGCGGACGGCGACCGCCGCCGTCGCGGAGACGGCGACCAGCAGCAGCGCGACGACGATCACCGCGTCAGCCACGGCGGACCCCCGGGAAGCCGCCGGACAGAGCACGTGAGGCGACCATGTTCCCGCCGATCAGCAGGGCGCCGACGACCAGGAGCTTGGCCATGGCCCGGCTCGGCCCGACGGCCACGCACAACGCGGGTACGACCACCGCGCCGACCGCGGCGGCCGCGTAGGTCAGGCCCCAGGCGCTCGGCGGGTCCTCGGCCAGGTCGTCGGCGAGCAGCCTGGCGAAGACGAGAGTGCCCACCGGGCCCAGCAGGGCGAGGACCAGGGCGAGATCGACGTAGGAGGGACGGTCGTAGCCCTGGGAGAGCAGCAGGAGGGCGGGGCAGGCGAACGCGGTGCACAGGTTCTGTGCCACGACCCGGCGCCTGAGCGGCCCGGTGGCGACGCCCCACACGGTGGCGCCCACTCCCCCGCCGAGGGTGACGGCCGCCGTGAGGATCCAGCCGTTCACCGGCCGGTCACCGCCCGTCGGGCGGCCCGGGCGGCGAGTGCGCCGAGGCAGGCGGCCCCCGCGCCGACCGCGAGTTCCAGGGTGTCCACGGTGCTGATGAACACGAGCCAGAGCACGGCGAGCCCGGCCCACCAGCCGAGGAGTTCGGCCGTGGCGAGGAGTGTCGTACGCCCGTTCATGCGCCACCTCCTCGCCGCCGCGGCCTGGGACAGGTCCGTCGCGCGCCATCCAAACACCGGCCCGAGGGCGTGCGGTGGCGACGCGCGCGGTACTCAGCCCGGAGTGCCCCGACCGTACGAAGGGAAACCGGGGCCGGTCGGGGCACGGCGGCATTCTCGGGCCGATCAGGGGTAATCGCCTCACGACACGGGGAAGTTGAGAGTGGAGGACTACATGGCCTGGGCGCCCTCACGTTCGCGAGCGGGGTCGGACACCGGCACCACCAAGACCGAGCGGGCGGCGAAGCCCGCCCGCCCGCGGCGCGATCCGCTCTCCCTCGTCGTGCGTTTCGTGGCGATGGTGTTCGCCTTCGCCTTCATGGTGGCGTTCGCCGTCGTCCTGGCACGGCTGACCCTCGAACCGTCGCCGGCTTCGGTGGACCTGACCCACACCAACCTGCATCCCGGTGACTCCCTCAAGGCGTATCTGGACCAGCCCGAGATGCGGGATGCCGTCAAGCAGATCGGCGGGAACATCCTGCTGGGCGTGCCGTTCGGGATCCTGGTGCCGATCGTGGCTCCCAAGACCCGCGGGCTGCTGCGGATCCTGCTGCTGACGGCCGTGGTGATGCTGCTGGTCGAGTTCGCGCAGGGCGCGCTCGTGGAGGGCCGGGCCTTCGACATCGACGACGTCATCCTCAACACCTCCGGCGCCCTGATCGGCTATCTGCTGCTGGGACGGCGGCTGAGCCGGGCGGTGCACAAGAAGCCGGCCGCCAAGTCGGCGAAGAAGGCGTAAGGAATCCCTTCCGGCTCAACTTCTGGTCCGTACCAACGTATTGACGAGCCCTTAACTCACTCCTTAAATCAAGAGGCGACACCTTCACCCCCCACCTCGAAGGAAGAGCCGTGGCCGCCTCACGCCTGCTGCGCAGATGCCTCCTCGCCGCCCTGTCCGCCGCCCTGATCTCGTCGGGTACCGCCCAGGCGAACCCACCCGCCGCGACCTCGTCCGTCGCCGCGGTGACCTTCTCCGACACCTTCGACGGCCCGGCCGGAGCCGCCGTCGACTCCTCGAAGTGGCAGATCGAGACCGGCGACAACGTCAACAACCATGAGCGGCAGTACTACACGTCGGGCAGCAAGAACGCCGCTCTCGACGGCCAGGGCCATCTCGTGATCACGGCGCGGCGCGAGAACCCGGCGAACTACCAGTGCTGGTACGGCACCTGCCAGTACACCTCGGCCCGGCTCAACACCTCCGGGAGGTTCACGGCGCAGTACGGACACGTCGAGGCGCGGATGAAGATCCCGCGCGGGCAGGGCATGTGGCCGGCGTTCTGGATGCTCGGCACGCCGGTCAACTGGCCGGACTCGGGCGAGATCGACGTCATCGAGAACGTCGGCTTCGAGCCCTCGACCGTCCACGGCACGATCCACGGCCCCGGCTACTCCGGCTCGGGCGGCATAGGCGCCGGCTACTCCCTGCCGAACGGCCAGGCCTTCGCGGACGCCTTCCACACCTTCGCCGTCGACTGGGCACCCGACTCGATCACCTGGTCCGTGGACGGGAACGTCTACCAGCGCCGCACGCCCGCCGATCTGGGCGGGCGCACCTGGGTGTTCAACAAGCCGTTCTTCCTGATCCTGAACCTCGCGGTCGGCGGCTACTGGCCCGGCGACCCGGACGGCTCCACGGCCTTTCCGCGGCAGCTCGTGGTGGACCACGTGTCGGTGACCACCGGCGACACGGCGACGGGGGCGGCGATCCGGGGCCTGGCCGGCAAGTGCGTGGACGTCGCCGGGGCGAACCCCGCGAACGGGACGGCCGTCCAGCTCTACGACTGCAACGGCACCGCCGCCCAGCAGTGGACCGTCGGCTCGGACGGCACGATCCGCGCGCTCGGGAAGTGCCTGGACGTGACGGGCGGCGGCACCGCGGACGGGACGGCGGTCCAGCTCTACGACTGCAACGGCTCCGGGGCCCAGCGGTGGTCGGTCACAGGCGCACGCGACGTCGTCAACCCGCAGGCCGACAAGTGCCTCGACGTGACGGGCAACAGTTCGGCCAACGGCACCCGGTTGCAGCTGTGGACCTGCACGGGCGGCGCCAACCAGAAGTGGACGGTCGGCTGAACCGGGATCAGTGCCGGGTCCAGGTGAACTTGTCGCCGCCCACCCAGCGGACCACGTCCGGGTCGTCCAGGTCGTGGACCGTGATGCCGAAGGCGGCGGCCGCCTCCAGGACGTCGGTGACGGCCCTGGCCTCGCCGACCACTTCCCCGTCGATCTCCACGATCCGGAAGGGAGGCGTGGTCGGCTGGACCCCGAGCACGATGATCCGCGGGTTGGCCATGTACGGGCTCGCGATTTCGGTCATGCATAGAGCGTAGAACGCAATGCCCGGGAGCGAGGGGCGGGCGTCAACGGCCGAGCAGGGTCAGGACCACCGCCTCGACCAGCGGAAGCCCCTCCCACCGCCTCAGGGGCGCCGCCACTCGTCGTCCTCGAGGTGCGAGCCGGCCTGCGGGCCCATCCGGAGCATGCCGCCGTCGACACTCCAGGACGCGCCGGTGACATACGTGGCCTCGGGGCCGGCGAGGAAGGCGATCACGCCGGCGACCTCACGGGCGTCCCCCGGACGGCCGAGCGGGACGCCGGGGCGGTCCTCGGTGTGGACGTCGGTGTCGTCCTGGCCGGTCATCGGGGTGGCGATCTCACCGGGCGCTACCGCGTTGACGGTGATGCCGTGCTCGGCGAGTTCCAGGGCCATGACCTGGGTGAGCAGCCCGAGGCCGCCCTTGGCCGCGCAGTAGGGGGCGGCGCCGACCCGCGGCTGGTGCTCGTGGACGGAGGTCACGTTGACGATCCGGCCGCCCGAGCCCTGCCGGATCATGTGCCGGGCGGCCCGCTGGCCGCACAGGAAGGGGCCGACGAGGTCGACGTCGAGGACCTCGCGGACGGTGTCGAGCTCCAGGTCGAGGAAGGGCGTCATGGTGCCCGTGCCCGCGTTGTTGACCAGGACGTCGAGGCGGCCGAGCCGGTCGCACAGTTCGTCGACCGTGCCGGCGGCGACAGGCAGTCGCGTGAGGTCCATCTGGGCCACGACGGCCCGCTGCCCGTGGGCGCGGACCTCCTCGGCGGTCTCCTCGGCACCCTTGAGATCGGTGTGCCACGTGATGCCGATGTCCATCCCCGCCCGGGCCAGCCGGACGGCGGTGGCCCTGCCGATGCCGGAGTCGGCTCCGGTGATCACGGCCACCTTGCTGCGGGGTGCGGTGGGGGCGGACATCTGGGCCTCCTCGGGAAGGGGGGCGTCGTCGGGGGTGACGAGGCGGTTGCCGGACGTCCGGGGTCCGAGGTCCGAGTGACATCCGACGAGGCATCGCAGTACCCGGCGGCGTACCGGACAAACCGTCCGCCCGTCGTGCGGGCCCCGTGGGCGTGGGGAACCCTGGAGTCGGAGGTGGCGATGGATCCCGTCGAAGCCCTGGACCGGATCGCCTTCCTGCTGGAGCGGTCCCTGGCACCGACCTACCGCGTGCGTGCCTTCCGTACGGCGGCGCGGGTGCTGGCCGAGCTGCCCGCGGACGAGGTGCGCGAGCGCGCGCAGGCCGGGTCGCTGGAGTCGCTCAAGGGCGTCGGCCCGAAGACGGCGCAGGTGGTGCGTGAGGCGCTGGCCGGAGAGGTGCCCGGCTACCTGGAGAAGCTGGAGGGTGAGTCCACCGCCGCGCCGCGCGCCCGGGGCGGCGACCGGCTGCGGGCGCTGCTGCGGGGGGACTGCCATCTGCACTCCGACTGGTCGGACGGCGGCAGCCCGATCGAGGAGATGGGCCGGACCGCGGCGGAGCTCGGCCATGAGTGGGCGGTGCTGACCGACCACTCGCCACGGCTGACGGTGGCCCGGGGACTGTCCCCGGAGCGGCTGCGGCACCAACTGGACGTGGTGGCGGCGCTGAACGAGACATGGGCGCCGTTCCGGCTGCTCACCGGCATCGAGTGCGACATCCTCGACGACGGCTCGCTGGACCAGGAGCCGGAACTCCTGGAGCGGCTGGACGTGGTGGTGGTGTCCGTGCACTCCAAGCTGCGCATGGACGCCCGGGCGATGACCCGGCGCATGGTGGCCGCCGTACGAAATCCGCACGCGAACGTCCTCGGGCACTGCACGGGGCGGCTGGTGACCGGGCGGGGGCGGCCCGAGTCGGAGTTCGACGCGGACGAGGTGTTCGCCGCGTGCGCCGAGTCCGGCACGGCGGTGGAGATCAACAGCCGTCCGGAGCGCCTCGATCCGCCGCGCAGGCTGCTGCGCCGGGCGGTCGACGCGGGAGTGCTGTTCTCGGTCGACACCGACGCGCACGCGCCCGGCCAGCTCGACTGGCAGATCCTCGGGTGCGCGCGGGCGGAGGAGTGCGGGGTGCCTGCCGAGCGGATCGTGAACACCTGGGCTCTGGAGGAGCTGCTGACCTGGTCCCGGGAGGGCCGGGTGCCGTCCCGAGTGACGAACGTCTGACGTGGTACTAGGGAGGGCACGACAGGAAAGGGGCGGTTCATGCGACGCGCGGCAGTGTTCGACGTCGACGGCACTCTGGTGGACACCAACCACCTGCATGTGACGACGTGGTGGGAGGCGCTCCGGCAGGCGGGCCACCGGGTGCCGATGCATGCCGTGCACCGGGCCATCGGACTCGGCTCCGACGATCTCGTCGCCCATCTCCTCGGCGACGACCGCGACAAGGACCAGGACGACGAGCTCGGCGCCGCCCACAAGGCCCTGTACGGGCAGTACTTCGACCGGCTGCCGGCGCTCCAGGACGCCGGTCGGCTGCTGCGCCGTCTGGACCAGGACGGCTGGCGGGTGGTGCTCGCCACCTCGGCGGGCGGAGCGGAACTGTCCGCGCTGCGCCGGGCGATCTCCGCGGACGACGCGATCATGGCCACCGCGAGCGCCGACGACGTGGAGGAGGGCAAGCCCTCCCCCGAGCCCGTCGAACACGCGCTGGAGCTGGCCGGGGTGCCCGCGGAGCGCGCGGTCTTCGTCGGCGACACCGTCTGGGACATGCGGGCCGGCTCCCGGGCGGGCGTGCGCTGCGTCGGCGTCCTGTGCGGCGGCATCCCTCGCGCCGACCTGGTGGAGGCGGGCGCGCAGGCGATCTACGACGATCCGGCCCACCTGCTGGCATCCCTTGCGGACAGTCCTTTGGCATGACGTGCCGGACGGCACGGAACCCACAGCGGATGACTGGTGTGACAGAAGCTCTACGTCGACCCCGCCCGACGCACGCGGTACGGGAGGAGGCACATGCCGTCGGCCGGGCGGCCCGTGCCGCCTGCCGTGGGCCCGGGCGGGAACGCGATCTGCTGGTGCAGTCGCTCAAGGCCTCGGCCGCCGCGATCCTCTCCTGGCTCGTGGCGGGCGTGTGGATGGGCGATCCGATGGCCCTGATGGCGCCCTGGGTGGCGGTGGTGCTGGTGCAGGCCACCGTGTACAGCTCGCTGATGCAGGCCGCTCGGCAGTTCACGGCGATCTGCGCCGGGGCGCTGCTGGCGTCCCTGGCGCTGGCCGTCACCGGGAACACGCTGGGCGCCGTGGCGCTGTCCGTACCGCTGCTGATGCTGCTGGCGAACTGGCCGCGCTTCGGCGACCAGGGGATCTACGGCGCCACCACCGCGCTGTTCACCCTCGCCACCGGCGCCGCCGACGCCTTTGCCGTCGGCCACCGGGTGGGTCAGGCCGCGCTCGGCGCGGTCATCGGTATCGCCGTGAACGCCTTCGTGCTTCCGCCGATCCATCTGCGGGACGTGCGGGAGAACCTCGCGGCGCTGGCCCGGGAGGCGGGCGACGTGCTGCACACCGTGTCCGGTGACCTGCGGGACGGCGAGTGGGACGCGCAGGGCTGGTCGCACGCCTCGGCCCGTCTGGAGCGCCGGCTGGACGCGCTGCGGTCCGCGCGTGGCTGGAGCCGGGAGAGCCTGCGTCTGACCGCCGCCCCGCGGCGTGCCGTACGGCGGCTTCCCGCGTCGGTCCCACCGGAGCAGGACGACGAGCGCTGGAGCCGTGTCACCGGGCACATCCGCGCGCTCACCCGGACCCTGGCCGTGGCCGCCGACGACGGTCGCGCCCCCGCGCCACCCACCAGGCCGGCGCTGGACGCGTACGCCGACCTCCTGCAGCTGATCGGCGACGCCTGTCACGCGGAGAGCGACCGGCTGTTGACGGCCGACGAAGCGGCCCGTCCGGACGACCATGCCGAGTCGGCGATGCGGGAGTTGCGCGGACAGCTGCAGGACGGTCTGCGGGAGCACGCCGGGCAGGGGGGCGACGGCACGACGGTGCTGGGGAGCCTGCTCCTGCAGGCCGAGAACCTGTGGAGCGAGACCGTTCCGACCGGTCGTCACGGGTGACACAGCTCACCCGGGAATGCCCTCAACGGCGGAACACCACAAGGTGGTTGCCCGTTGAACAGACCGTGGGTACGGACGGGACAGTGTCCCCGGGCCTCACCTTTTGCCCACAGGGACGATCGTTCGGCTGAAGCCCTGTGGAGCCTTTCGCCGAGAGGCGACCGCCGTCCGTACCCACCGCTCGACCGCCCCGACCGTGATTCCCCCGTCCGGTCGGGGCTTCCTCTTGTCCGGGCCCGTGCCCCGGGTGGCGTGGGCTTGACTTCGAGAGCACTCCAATTCGTAGCGTTCCCGTCATGAGCACTGCACAGCACAAGATCGGTTCGGGGTTCGGCGCCCACAGCACCGCCGACGACGTCCTCTCGGGCATCGACCTGTCCGGCAAGCTCGCCATCGTCACCGGCGGCTACTCGGGGCTCGGTCTGGAGACCACCCGTGCGCTCACGAAGGCGGGCGCCCGGGTCGTCGTCCCGGCCCGGCGTCCCGACACCGCCTGGAAGGCCCTGGCCGGCCTCGACGGTGTCGAACTGGACGAGCTCGATCTCGGCGACCTGGAGAGCGTGCGCGCCTTCGCCGAGCGGTTCCTCGACTCGGGCCGCGCGGTCGACTTCGTCATCGACAGCGCCGGGATCATGGCCTGCCCGGAGACGCGGGTCGGGCCCGGCTGGGAGGCGCAGTTCGCGACCAACCACCTCGGTCACTTCGCGCTGGTCAACCGGCTGTGGCCGGCGATCGAGCGCGGCGGCGCCCGCGTGGTCTCGGTGTCCTCGCGTGCCCACCACTTCTCCGGGATGCGCTGGGACGACGTCCACTGGCGGACCGGCTACGACAAGTGGCAGGCCTACGGCCAGGCCAAGACGGCGAACGTCCTGTTCGCCGTCCACCTCGACAAGCTCGGCGCCGACCGCGGTGTGCGGGCCTTCTCGCTCCACCCGGGCGGCATCCTCACCCCGTTGCAGCGCCACCTGCCCAAGGCGGAGATGGTGGAGCGCGGCTGGATCGACGAGCAGGGCAACGTGCTCAACCCCTCGGGCTTCAAGAGCCCGGAGCAGGGCGCGGCCACGCAGGTGTGGGCGGCGACCTCGCCCCAGCCGGCCGGGATGGGCGGGGTCTACCTGGAGGACTGCGACATCGCCGAGGCCGCCGTCGACGGCGACGAGACCAGCGGCGTCAGGGCGTGGGCGACCGACCCGGAGCAGGCGGAGCGCCTGTGGACCCTGTCGGCGGAGCTCACGGGCGTGAACGCGTTCGCCTGAGCCGTCGGGACGTCCGGGGTGGGGATCACCGGGGCGCTTTGACACGGCCGGCGTGGGCATCGCCAGGACGCTTCGACACGGCCGGCGTGGGCATCGCCAGGACGCGGCCGGCGCCTGGACCTCCCGAGCCCCTTCGGCACGGTCGGCGCCTGGCCCCCCCAAGCCCCTCGGCACGATCCGCACCTGGGCCCCCGGGCCCTCGGGACGATCGGTGTGCCGAGGACGAGGCGTCGAGATACTCAGCCGCTCCTCGGGAGGTCCCCGGGCCGCCGCCAGGCGTTACGCCGCGTCGAGTTCCTTCGCGCCGTACAGCGCAGCGGGCGCGCCGGTCTCCAGAGCCCAGTAGCGGTCGCCGTAGGACCAGTGCCACCACTCGGTCGGGTAGTTGACGAGGCCCGCCGCGCTCAGCGCCTGGCCCAGCACGGCCCGGTTGGTCTTGGCCTCCTCGGTGATGTTGCCGGCGCCCGTGTAGCAGGCGCCGTCGCTCTCCTCCGGATTGGCGTTCATGGCGGTGCCCAGGTCGAGTTCGCGGCCGTCGGCGTCGGTGAGGGTGAGGTCGACGGCCGCGCCGGCACTGTGCGGGGCTATCTCGGGCGGGGAGACATAGCGGCTGGCCGCGCTGCGGATCCGGTCGGCGGACCAGTCCGGGTGGGCGGCGCGCAGTCCGTCGGCGTACGTCTCGAAGTAGTGCCGCTGGAGGGCGGGCGGCCGGTACCCCTCGACGAAGAGCAGGCGCAGGCCGTCGGGCAGCAGAGCCTGCGCCCGGAGCAGCCGGTCGAGGACACCCTGGCGCAGATGGACCTCGGCACCCCGGGAGTCCTCGTGCTTGCGGTCGTCGACGCGGAGGTGGGCGCGGACGTCCACGAGGGGTTCGCCGTTCTCCTCGACGGGGACGGCGGCGACACGGGCGTCGGACATCAGGATGATCTCACTCATGGGGTGATCATCTCGTGGCCGCGGACCGTGCCGTGCACCGCGTGCACCGCGTGCACCGCGTGCACCGCGTGCACCGCGTGCTCCGCGTGCGTCGCGGGGGGTCGGGTACTCGGGGGTTCCCGCCCCAGCGGCCCGAAGGGAGCCGAACGTGAGCACTTCAACCGGAAGCAGGATCGTGGTCACGGGCGCCACCGGCAACGTGGGAACCAGCGTGGTGCGCCTTCTCTCCGAGGATCCGGAGGTCGGCTCCGTACGGGGCCTGGCCCGGCGGATCCCGGACTGGTCGCCCGCACGGACCGAGTGGTCCGCGGTCGACCTGGCATCGGAACGGACCGATCTGACCGAGGAGTTCGCGGGCGCCGACGCGGTGGTCCATCTGGCGTGGGCGTTCCAGCCGACGCACGACCCGGCGATGACCTGGCGCACCAACGTCCTCGGCTCGATCCGGGTGTTCGAGGCGGTCGCGGCGGCCAAGGTGCCGGTGCTGGTGCACGCGTCGTCCGTGGGTGCCTACTCTCCGGGTCCGAAGGAGCACGCGGTGGACGAGTCGTGGCCGACGCACGGCTGGCCGGACGCCGCGTACTGCCGGGAGAAGGCGTATCTGGAGCGCGCCCTGGACACCTTCGAGCGCGACCACCCCGCCGTCCGGGTCGTACGGATGCGTCCGGCGTTCCTCTTCAAGCGGGAGTCGGCGAGCGAGCAGCGCCGCATCTTCGGCGGCCGTTTCCTGCCGGGCCAGCTGGCCCGGCCCGATCTGCTGCGCTTCCTCCCCGACGTTCCCGGTCTGCGGGTGCAGGCACTGCACACCGACGACGCCGCTCAGGCCTACGCACTGGCGGTGCGCTCGGACGTGAGGGGCGCCTTCAACCTGGCGGGCGAGCCGACGGTCGATGCCGAGCTGCTGGCCGGGATGCTCGACGCCCGTCCCGTACGGCTGCCGCGCACCGCGGCCCGCTCGGCGATCGCGGCCGCGTGGGGCCTGCATCTGCTGCCCGCGTCCCCGCATCTGTTCGACGCGGTCCTGCGGCTGCCCCTGATGGACTGCACGCGTGCGCGTACGGAACTCGGCTGGCACCCGGAGCACACGGCGACCGAGGTGCTGGAGGAGTTCCTGCACGGGATGCAGCAGGGCGCGGGAGCGCGGACGGAGCCGATGAAGGGCCGCAAGGTCGGCTGAGCGGCCCCTGCGGCCCAGGCGTCAGCCGGTGGACTCCTCGGCTCCCGGGTGCTCGGGGTGCACGGTGTCCGACCGCGTCGCTCCCTGCCGGCCGGTGCCCGCCTCATCGGTGTCGGGGACGGCCTCGGGCTCGTCGTCGGTACCGGGCCTCTTGTCCGGGACGTCGGCGACCTCCCAGGGGTCCTCGCCCTCGCCCGCCTGCTGGTCCGGCAGATCCCGCGGGACGGGGTCACCGTTCTCGCCGGGCGCTTCTTGACGGTGGTCCACGGCGTCCTCCCTTCGCGTTCATGGCGGGAGCGCGAGTACCTCCGCGCAGGTCGGCGAAACGTTCAGTGCGGGGCCCGCTCCTCCAGGGCCGTCCGCCAGGCCGGTGCCGGTCCTTCGGGGGCGGGTTCGGGTCGCCGGCCGCCGCGGGCGAAGAAGTCGGCGAGCGGGAGGATGGCCGCGCCGACGGTGACCGCGTCGGGCCCGAGACGGCCGAGGTCGACGGTGACCTTCTCGGCCGGGTACCGCAGTGCGTACGCCGTCGCGTGGCGCCGTACGGCGGGCAGGAAGCGGGCGCCGAGCTGGAGCCCGGCCCAGCCGCCCACGATGATCCGCTCGGGCTGGAAGAGGTTGATCAGGTCGGACAGGCCTGCGCCCAGGTACTCGGCGGTCTCCTCCAGGACGGCCAGGGCCACCGGGTCGGGCTCGGCGCCCTCGGCCGGGTGGGCGGCGGAGAGCATCGCGGTCAGCGCGGTCTCCTCGTCGACGTCCTCGGGCGGGCGGCCGCCCGCTTCCCGCCAGCGCTCGAGCAGCGACTCGGCGCCCGCGTAGGCCTCCAGGCAGCCGAGGGCACCGCAGCGGCAGCGTCGCCCCCTGACCCGTACGGTCAGATGCCCCCATTCGACCGCCCGGCCGTGCTCCACCTCGGGCGTCACCAGACAGGCGCCGACACCGGAACCGAGGAGGACCACGACGGCGCTGCGGGCACCGCGGCCGCCGCCGAACCACATCTCGGCCTGGCCGAGGGTCTTGGCACCGTTGTCGATGAAGTACCGGACGCTGCCGGGCAGCGGGGAGCCGGTGCGCAGCAGTGCCTCCAGCGGGACGGCGTCCCAGCCGATGGTCTGTCCGTGCACGACGGCCCCGCTCCGGGGGGTGTGCGCGACGATGCCGGGCACGCCGATGCCGACGCCGAGCAGCGCCTCGGGATCGGTCCCGGTGCCGGCGAGCACCTCGGCGATGCCGTCGCGGATGTGCCCGACGATGGCCTCGACGTCGTAGCTCCGCTGGGTCAACGGCCGTTCGGCGCGGGCGAGTTCGGTGAGGGTCAGGTCGAACAGCTCGACGCGCACCCGGGTCTCGCCGACGTCGACGCCGATCATGTGGCCGCTCTCGGGCGCCACCCGCAGCAGGGTGCGGGGGCGTCCGCCGTCGGAGTCGACGCTGCCCGCCTCCTCCAGCAGGCCGTCGGCCACCAGGTCGGCGACGACATTGCTGACCGAGCCGGAGCTGAGCCCGGTGGCCGGGCCGAGTTCGAAGCGGCTGAGGGGGCCGTCGAAGTAGAGGCGCTGCAGTACGGCAGTGCGGTTGGCGCGCCTGAGATCGCGTACGGTGCGTCCGTTCACGGGGCTCAGGCTCCTGCGACCCGGGCGAGGGCCTCGATCTCGTCCAGGGCGGCGACGAGTTCCGGGGCCACCGCCGACTGGACCCAGCGTTCCCTCTCGTCGTCGACCGCCCTCGGGACGGTCTCGGTGAGCATGATCAGGTAGAGGTAGGCGCGGTAGAGGGCCAGACGCACCCGGGCCGGCACGTCGAACTCGGCCCGGCCGCCCTCCTCCCGGTAGCCCTCGAGGAACGCCTCGTCCTTCTTGATGTCCCCGAGCAGCGCCAGGGAGACGAAGTCGGCGAGGGGGTCGCCCCAGAGCATCCGCTCCCCGTCGATGAGCCCGCCGATACGGAGCTCCCCGTCCGCCCGGCGGTCCAGCAGGATGTTCCCGTCCCACAGGTCGAAGTGGACCAGGGCCGGGACCGTGACCTCGTCGAGGGCGGGGAAGCCGGCCGTCAGTGTGCTCGCCACCTGGTCGACGGAGCGGGGCAGCCGTGCTCCGTAGTCCCGGGCGTCGTCCAGGATGGCCTCGATCATGACCGTGAACGCGGTCCGCCAGTCGGGCGCGAGCGGACCGAGAGCACCGGAGGGGTAGCCGAAGCCCGGTCCGGTCACGGTGTGCAGCCGGGCCACCTGGCGGCCCAACTCCCTGCGCAGGGGCGCCCGTTCGGCTTCGGTCACCGAGCCGTCCCAGGGCTCGCCGGGACACGCCGTCATCAGCAGATGGGGTACCGCGGTGTCCTCGCCGAGGGCCACGACATGCGGCGCCGCCACCTCGGCCACGGCGGCGGCGCGATAGAACTCCGCCTCGGAGAGCAGGAGTTCACGCTCGTAGCGCAGGCCGGGAACGGTGGCCGCGGGCGGGACCTTGAGCACGTAACGGGTGCCGTCGGTGAGAAGGAGCTCCTCGACGGTGTTGTAGGTGCCGCCGCTCAGCGGCCGCAGCCCGGCCAGGCGGCCCGGGTCGAGACCCGCGCCCTCCAGTACCCGTCGGGCCCATTCCCAGGAGTCCACCAACGTCCCGCCCCCTTCTCCCTGCTCGGCAGCCGTCCGGTCGGCGTCGGGCATGTGTTCCCGGAACAGGGTACGGAACGCGTCCCGTACACCGGGGGCCGATCGTGGCTACCGTGCCGGTCCGGGCCGCCCCGAGGCGTACCGATCCCGTCGTCCGGAACATCCGCGTGTTCCTTGAGCCCGGGGTGGTTCGCCAGAGTCCTGGAATACCAGGCAAGGCGACCGCCGTACCCGCCACCACCAGTGCCCACGGATTCACGGCCCACCTCCTACGCGCCTGCGACGACGAAGCAGATGACGAGTGCGGTCACCTACCAGGGTCCTGCGGGCGCATAAGCATCAAACAAGCACGAACCGGTCGCCCCCTACCCTGCGCCGACGGAGTCGGCAGTCGCGCCAAGGGACCGCGCGCGTCGCCCCGCATGTGCCGTCGTCTCCGGCGCCCCGAAGCGGGCCAGTGTGTGCCAGACCATCTTCAGGTGCTGGAGTTCGTAGCGGCCCGTCCGGGCGGCGTCCCCGATGATCCGCGGGTCGACCACTCCGTCCTCGGCGATGCTCGCGCCCAGGTCGGCGTACTCCTGTCCGCGGTAGTGGGCGTGGCGGTGCAGTTCGGCGACGGTGATCCGGTAGCCGGGGTGCCACTCGACGGGGACGGGCAGCAGGTGCGCCGCCGCCTCGACGGGGGTGTTCCGGTAGCTCGCGTCCAGGACGAGGGCCTCCACATCGCGGGCCAGGTCCACCCCGCCGTGCACCTGAGCCTCGATGTAGTCGTCGAGGGCGTCCTGCTCGTCCGCCTCCGCGAGGGCTATCAGGGACATGCCTGCGGCGACCCCGAAGTGGACCGGCTCGGCGGCGCTGTCGGGGTAGCAGAAGGTGGCGCGGGCCAGCGGCTCACCGGTCAGCCGGAAGTGCGAGGACCCGAACCGCGGGGCCGCGCCCACCACTTGACGACGGAAGTTCAGCGCGCCGTACACGGGCCGGTCATGGGCGTCCGCGTCGTCGTAGGCGCCGCCGAAGATCCGGCTCTCCCAGCGCCAGCGGTCGCCGCCGGGGTGCGCGGTCAGCCCGCCGTTGCTCGTGCCGGTGACGAACTGCGAGTGGTAGGCGCCCTCCTGGGCCAGGGCCCCCAGGAGGGGCAGACCGCGCGCCACGCGGTCCGGATGGAAGTTCAGCGTGATGCGCACCTCCGGGGCGACGGCCGGCCCCTCCGAGACGGCCGCCACATGGCTCAGCGCTGCCCGTGCTCGTTCCGACCCCACTGGATCCACCGGCGTCTCCTCACCCACGACTCACCCACGACTCACCGGATGATCACCTGGCGAGGAGGACGCCCGCATCTCATTTGACGAATTCCGGTCCGACCGAGAGCACGATCTTGCCGCGGTTGTCACGCCGTTCCAGCCGCTCGTGGGCGGCCCGCGCCTCTTCCAGGGGTACGACGGTCTCGATCGGCACGCGATAGCCGCCGGCGGCGACCCGGTCGGCCAGTTCCCGTAGGTCGGGGCGCGGGTCGTAGCCGTGGATCTGGATGTTGGTGAGCTGGAAGACCGACGGAGGTGCGGTGCGAGTCACCGCTCGGGACTTGACGGACGCCCGCCTCCTGCGCGAGGCCCTGTACGGCCTGGTCCGCGCCGCGATGGCCGGCCGGGAACCCGACCCGGCCGACGTGGAGCGCGTCAACGCGGTCGCCGCCCAGCCGGATCTCGCGCCCCAACTGGGCCCGGCCCGCTGGACGGCGCGCAGTCCGGCCCGCGCGGCCCTGGCGACGGTGGCGCGGGACGCCGTACTCCTGGTGCGGGGCCCGCTCCTGGAGCGCGTCAAGGAGTGCGAGAACCCCGCCTGTTCCCTGCTGTTCCTGGACGACTCGCAGGCCCGCCGCCGCCGCTGGTGCTCGATGGACCGCTGCGGCAACCTCGCGAAGATCGCCGGTTACCGATCCCGCAGCCGGGCCGCCTCCACCCGGTGAAGGTGGATCAGAATGTCGTGGGTGCGGGCCAGGGCGACGTCGTGCGGGCCGTCGGGATAGGCGGTGCCGATCTGGTAGGTCGGGCGGGCCCGGCGGAGCCACGTGCGCGCCGGTGAGCCGACGGTCCGCAGGTCGAGCGCGTAGTCGCGGTACCTCACGCGGTCGAGGGTCCGCTCGTTGCTGCCGAGGGCGGCCGGGCCCACCGTCCAGCGCCGGACGGCGGTCTCGTCCTGGTCGGTGGCGTTGAACGAGCCCCGGTCGAAGGTCATGCCGATGTTCACGTACGACGCCCCCAGGCCGTCGCGCAGGAAGGCGCCCTGCATCTTCGGGGAGGCGGGGTCGTAGCTCTCGTAGCCGACATGGGCGTCGTGCGCGGACAGCAGGACCCTTGTCCCGCTGTGCCGTTGCCACCAGAGCACGTTGGCGGCCATCGCCTGGTCGCGGTAGCGCATGGCCTCGGCGATCTGTCCGGGCTCCTCGAAGTCGAAGGCGTACTGACGGGCGGTGCGGTCGATCGCCGTGGCGTCCTGGACGGTCCGGTCGTCCGCCCCCACCCGCCTCACCAGCTCCAGCGCCTCGCCGGTGCGTTCGGCCATCTCCCTGCGTTCGGCGTACGGCTTGCCGAGGTAAGCCTCGATGTACGTTCCCGTCGGCACGGTGGGCCGCAGCCCGCGGTACAGCCCGTTCAGGCGCTCGCCCGAGGCGGGATCTGCGGCGGCCACACGGGCCACGACCGTGTCGTACACCTCGGGGCCGGTCCAGGCGGTGTCGTCGCCGATGAAGCGGACGGGGTCGGTCGGGTGGCGGACGTTGTACGCCCGCATCCACTCGACGAGCCGCAGATAGTCGGTGTTGTTCCACCACAGGTAGTCGCGCTGGAACTCCTCTCGCATGATGCGCCGCGGGTCTCCCTTGCCGTGCACCACGTAGTCGTCGAGCCGCAGGCCGGTGCTCCAGGGGGCCTCCAGGGCGAAGGTGCGAAAGCCCTTCTTCTCGACGAGGTGGCGGAAGAGGCGGTCCTTGAGGGCGAAGAAGTCGTGCGAGCCGTGCGTGGCCTCGCCGACGCCGACGACCTCGGCGTCGGCGATCATACGGTCGAGGGGCCGCAGATCGCGGGTGTCGCCGCCGGGTTCGACGGTGCGCAGGGGGTGCGCGGTCCGGTCGAGGGCCTCGACGACGGACGGGGTCGGTGCCCGGGTCGCCGCCGCCGGCACGACCGTGCCGAGGGTGATGAGCAGGGTCAGGATGGTCGAGGTCCGTTTCCAGGTCATCGCTCCACGCTCTCGCCCCCGACCGGCCGCGGGCCATCCGGCGGTCCACCGTCGACGCCGGGGGTTTTCCCCAGGGATCGCCCGAGGTCGTGCCGGGTGTCCGCGATCACTGCCCCGGCCCCTTGCCGTCAATCGGCCGCACCCCACAATGTGGGCACGCTTGCGGACAGTTACGGTCCGCAAAGAGTGCACCGGACGCCTATGTGGAAGAGGAACACACTGAGGATGCGAGATGTACGTGAGTGGACGGCGTCCCTGGTGCGGTTTGTGAAGCGGCGCCGGGACCCCGTCGTCGTGCAGACGCTGCGGTCGGCGGGCGCGGCGACGATCGCGTACGTCATCGCGCTGCGGCTCAGCCCCGAATCGGCGCCCCTCACGGCTCCCCTGACCGCGCTGCTGGTCGTGCAGGTCACCCTCTACTCCACGCTCACCACCGGCATCCGCCGGGTGAACTCGGTGGTGACCGGAGTCCTCGTCGCCATCGCCTTCAGTCTGCTGGTGGGACTGACCTGGTGGAGCCTGGCCCTGCTGATCGTGGCGTCGCTGGTGGTCGGACGGCTGGTGCGGGTCGAGGAGTTCGTGCCCGAGGTGGCGATCAGCGCGATGCTGGTGCTCGGGGTGACGACCGTCGGGGACACCGCCTGGGCGCGCGTGGTGGAGACGCTGATCGGCGCGGCCGTCGGCCTCGCCTGCAATCTGCTGCTCGCTCCCCCGGTGTGGGTGGACGAGGCGGGCGAGTCGATCGAGGGGCTGGCCCGCCGGCAGCGGAAGCTGATGCTGCGGATGGGCGAGGAGGCCGCAGGCCGGACACCCGTGGAGCTGGCGACGGCCCGGCTGTACGAGGCGCGCGAGCTCGACCACGACATCGTCGAGGTGGACGCGGCCCTCCGGCAGGCCGAGGACAGTCTCAAACTGAACCCCAGGGTGAAGGAGGGTCTGCTGCACCGGGTGGTGCTGCGCACCGGCCTGGACACCCTGGAGATCTGCACGGTCGTGCTGCGGGTCCTCGCCCGCACCCTCACCGACCTCGCCAAGCAACGCGACCCCTTCGCCGACGATCCCTACACGGTCGACGAGGAACAGGCTCCCGAGCCGCTGTTCGGGCCGGAGACCGGCCGTACGGTGGAGCAGTTGCTGTCCGAGATCGGCGACGCCGTGGTCAGCTTCGCGGTCCTGGTCACCACCCATGTCAGCGTGAGCGCCGAGTCCGCGGAGGCCCGGCTCACCGCAGAGCTGCGCCAGGCCACGGCGACCCGCGACAAACTGGCCCAGCTGCTGCTGGAGGAGATCCAGCGCGACTCCCGCCACTGGCAATTGCACGGCGCTGTCCTCACCGAGGTCAACCGCATCCTCGACGAGCTCGACACCGAGCACCGCTCCCGCCGCCTGCTGGAGGAGCTGGACCGGGCCGCCCGTGAGCAGCGCGAGCGGATGCCGCATCTGACCCGGCTCCAGGAGCGGTGGCGCGGGAACCGCCCGGTGCTCTCCCGTCGTTCCAGGTGAGGTAGGCACATCGAGCGGACACAGGGGGCGGGCCGATGACCGGCACGAGCGTGCGGATCGACGGGAACACACTGCGGCTGCCGGGCGGTGCGGCGGTGCGGTTCGTCCGCACCCTGCGGCTGCCCGAGACGGGCACGCATCCGCTGCCGCCGGGGCTCGGCGAGTTCCCGGTGCGCCGCGTCTCCGACTACCCCGACACCGTGCCGGAGCAGTGGCGGGCCCGTGGCGGGGTGATGCTGCCGGTGTATCTGCGCGAGGCGATGTGGCTGAGCTTCGGCAGCACCACCGAGCCCGCCGCCCTCCAGGTCGGGGTGGGCAAGGTGTGCGCGGTCTCCGGGAAACCCTGGAGCGACCGGCTCACGCGTGACCCGCAGAACTACCTGGTCCTGCCCCGCCAGCCGTGGCTGGACGGCATCAACTCCGGCAAGGGGACCGTCCGCCAGTTCGTCGCCGTGCCGCTCGGGCTGGGCGCGACCGTCGAGGGGCAGGTCACGGGCGAGGAGGTCTGGGGCGGCGTCCAGCTGCAGTCCTTCCCGCTGGTCGAGGAGCGGCTGACCGAGTGGCGGGAGGCGCAGCGGCGGCTGCGGTCGGTGAGCAGGCCCGCCATGGGCTACGGCGCTGCCGCGCCCATGGCGATGGCCGCGCCCGCCGCTCCGGCGGGGGCGCCCCGCAGCGCTCCGGCCATGGGACTCGGCGTCGGCGGCTCCATGCGCCAGGAGGTCTACCGGGACGACCGGCCCCTGTCGGACTGGGCGGACACACCGGCCGGCCGGGTGTTCGTGCACCTGGTGACACCGCCCGAGTGGCGCCGCATCACCGGCGAGGCTCCCCCTCCGTCGCCCGTGGACCGCGCCGCGTACACCAACGCGGGGCTGCCCTGGTTCGACTACTACGACCAGGACGCGGAGGACCTCGCCCCCACGGACCCGCTGGAGGGTGTGAAGCCGGTCGGGGACTGGCTCGGGGACGATCACGAGCCCTGGCAGCCGCCGGGGTCGCACCAGGTCAAGAAGCTGGGGGACGCACCGGGCAAGCCGGTCCAGGACGGCGACTGGTAGCGGGCCGCGGGGGCTCGGGTTGCACGGGCCGCGTGATCCGGGTGAAGGTGGCTGTCACGACCGCGACGATCGATCACCCGGGGTGCGCAGGGATGGGCAGTGCGAACGGCGGCTGCAGCAGGCGCGGCTTCGTCGGCGTTCTCGCGGGAGCCGCCTCGGGACTCGTCGGCTGCTCGACGTCGTCCGGATCGTCGGCGCAGTCGGTGCCCTCGCGGACTCCCGGCTCCCCCGGCACGGTCTCACCGAGCCCGACGAAAACCCCGTCGGCGCCGGCTCCGACCGGCCCCCGTCCCTTCTACCTCGGCACCTACACCTCCGTCGAGGGCGGTGGCAACGGCATCGGCGTCGCCAGGTACGACCCAGACAGCGGTCGTATCACCGGCATCGGCACGATCACCGGCGTCACCAACCCCTCGTATCTCGCGCTGCACCCCGACGGCCGCACGCTGTACGCGGTCGCCGAGCAGGACGCCGGTGCCGTGACCGCCGTACGCCTGTCCGACCGCAAGGTTCTGGGGAGCCGCGGCACCGGCGGCGCGGGGCCGTGTCATCTCTCGGTGCATCCGGGCGGCCGCTGGCTGCTCAGCGCGAACTACGGCTCCGGCAGTGTGACCGTGCATCCGATCGACTCCTCGGGAGCGCTCGGCGAGCGCAGGGATACGGTCACGCACTCCAGTCCGGCGCCCGGACCCGGCCAGGAGGGTCCGCACGCCCACCAGTTCCTCACCAGTCCCGACGGCGGCCATGTGCTCGCCGTCGACCTGGGCACGGACACCGTCTACAGCTATCGACTGAACGAACGGACCGGAGCTCTCACGGAGGTCTCGCGGGCGCACACCCGGGCCGGTGCCGGACCGCGCCATCTCACCTTCCATCCCGGGGGCCGGTACGCCTACCTGGCCAACGAGGCCGACAACACGGTGGCGGTCTGCGCCTACGACCGCAAGGCGGGCCGCCTCTCCGTCGGGGCGGCGCAGTCCACGGGAACGGGCTCGGGCACCAACTACCCGGCGCAGCTGCTGGTCACCGCGAACGGCTCGTACGCCTATCTCGCCAACCGGGGCCACAACAGCCTCACGCGCTACGCGGTGGAGGCGGACGGCGCCCGGCTCCGGCTGCTCGACACGGTTCCGGTGAACGGTGACTTCCCGCGGCAGATCGCCTTCTCGCCGGACGGGACCCTGCTGTTCGCGGCCAACCAGAGGTCGAGCAGCGTCAGCGTGTTCCACGTGAACGCGGCGAGCGGTGACCTGCGGGCCGCCGGCCGGCCGTTCGCCTCACCCGTCGCGGTCTGTGCGCTGCCGCTGTAGGGCACGCGGGCAGGACGCTGCGCTCGTCTGGGTCAGCAGGACGTGCATGCGCTCCGTCAGCCGCGCCACGTCGTCGGCGGGTGCGTGGAAGGGCAGGCGTACGTCGCCGTGGGCACGGGTGCGCTCGATGCGCAGCGTCAGTCCGTGCCGGTCCACGGCGAGGGGCTGGACGCGGACCGCGCCGTGCAGGCTGTCGGCCTCGACGAGCCGGGTGAGCCGCTCGACCGCGTCGGGGTGGCAGTCGGCGAGGTGGGTGAGCAGCCGGGCCTCGGCCGTGGCGAGCGGGTCGGGCTCGGCGGCGGCGAAGTCGTCGAGGTCGACGACCACCGCGCCGGACGGCCGACGCAGCACGACGCGTGTGGCCTTGAACTCGAGCCGGCCGTCCCCGGGGACGAACCAGCCCGCGATCCACAGCCGGGCGCGGATCCGGCTGCGCACGGGGACGGGTGCCACGTCGGCGAACTCCAGGACGGCGGACGGCTCGCCGCGGGGCGCGCAGATCGCGGCCGCGACCAGGGTGCTGTCCTCGGGCACGTCCAGTGTCACCCGCCCGTCCTGGGCGACGGTGTGCGCGCCGACGAACTCCTCGCGGCCGCCCTCGGCGGTCACCGCGCAGGACCACGAGGCGGCGAGCACCGACCGGGCGTGTTCCGCCGCGGAAGGCGCGGCCGTCCAGGTTTGGCTGTCACGCATCCATTGCCTCCTAAGGTAAGCCTTGCCTAACTTATCGAAGATCGGCGATGAAGCCAACCTTGGAAGGCGTGACGGACGTGCGCATCCCCATCAGGGTCGGAGAACGCCGAGCAGGGCCCGCGCGCACAGATCGCGCACCTGTTCCCGGGAGAGGTCCGAGCCCCTCAGCCACTCCAGACAGACGGCCGTGGTGAAGGCCAGCCAACCGCGGACGGCCAGCCGAAGGTCGGGGCGCTCTTCGGCCTGGGCCCCGAACTCCGGATCCGCGGCCAGCGCCGCCAGGATCTGCCGCTCCTGTGCGGCCAGCGCCCGCTGGTAGACCTTGCGGACGGACTGGTCCCCGGCGGCGTCGGCACGGTGAAAGGCCCGGTAGCCGTGCGCGTGCGCCGACACGTACTCCAGATAGGTGTCCAGCCCCGCGGTGAGCTGCTCGCGCACCGGGACGCCGGGCACGGCCGCGGTCATGGCCAGCATCCGCCCGCTCTCGCGCTCGACGACCGCCGCGAAGAAGTCCCGCTTCGTCGGGAAGTAGTGATAGAGCAGCCCGCGCGAGACACCGGCGATCTCCGCGACCTGCTCGATCCACACCTCGTCGTACGGGCTCTCCGAGAACAGCCTCGCCCCCACCGACAGGAGTTGCTCCCGGCGCTCCCCGGTGCTGAGCCTGCGGCGCGCGCGCTCGCCCTGCTTCCCGGCCATGCCCGCACTTTACTTGACGCCGGTTCAACAACGGGATCAGACTGAGGCGCGTTATTGAACCCACGTACAACGCGCTCAACTGCCGCTGGATCAAGGGAGATCTCGTCATGGCGGAGACGACGACAAGGGCCGCGCAGCCGAGGGGTTTCCGCAGTGCCGAGCTGGGCTGGCCGGAACTGCACCGCATTCCGCACCCGCCGCGCCGGCTCCCCCTGCTCGGTGACGTGCTCGGCGCCAACCGGGCCACCCCGCTCCAGGACTCCCTGCGCTTCGCTCGCCACTTGGGGCCGATCTACCGGCGCAAGGCGTTCAACCGGGAGTTCGTGTTCGTCTGGGGTGCCGAGCTGGTGGCGGATCTGGCGGACGAGTCGCGGTTCGCGAAGCATGTCGGTCTGGGGGTCGCCAATCTGCGGCCGGTCGCCGGCGACGGGCTGTTCACCGCGTACAACCACGAGCCGAACTGGCAGCTGGCACACGACGTGCTGGCACCGGGCTTCAGCCGCGAGGCGATGGAGGCCTACCACCCGATGATGCTGGCCGTCGCCGGGCGGCTGACGGACCATTGGGACCGCGAGCAGGCGGCGGGCCGGCCGGTCGACGTCCCCGGTGACATGACCAAGCTGACTCTGGAGACCATCGCTCGGACGGGGTTCGGCCATGACTTCGGCTCCTTCGAGCGGGATCGGCCGCATCCCTTCGTGACGGCGATGGTGGGCACCCTGACCTACGCGCAGCGCCTCAACTCCGTGCCCTTCCCGGCGCTTCTACGACGTGCCGCGCAGCGCAACGCGGACGACATCGCCTACCTCAACCGCATGGTCGACGACCTGGTCCGGACCCGGCGCACGGTGGGTGGGGACGGCGACCTTCTCGACCGGATGCTGGAGACGGCCCACCCGGAGACCGGTGAGCGTCTGTCGCCCGAGAACGTCCGCCGACAGGTCATCACTTTTCTGGTGGCCGGTCACGAGACGACGTCGGGTGCGCTCTCCTTCGCCCTGCACTACCTCTCCCGACACCCCGAGGTCGCGGCACGCGCGCGTGCCGAGGTGGACCGCGTCTGGGGCGCGGCCGCCGTGCCGGGGTACGACCAGGTGGCGAAGCTGCGGTATGTGCGGCGGGTGCTGGACGAGTCGCTGCGGCTGTGGCCCACGGCACCCGCGTTCGCCCGGGAGGCCGTCCAGGACACCGTGCTGGCCGGGCGGTACCCGATGCGCCGCGGGGCGTGGACGCTGGTGCTCACGCCGATGCTGCAGCGCGACCCCGAGGTGTGGGGAGCCGACGCCGAGCGGTTCGATCCGGACCGCTTCGACCCCAAGGCCGTACGCTCGCGTCCCCCGCATGTCTTCAAGCCGTTCGGCACCGGGGCCCGGGCCTGCATCGGGCGGCAGTTCGCGCTCCACGAGGCCACGCTGGTGCTCGGGCTGTTGCTGCGCCGCTACGAGCTGCGTGCAGACCCCGGTTACCGGCTCAGCGTGGCCGAGCGGCTGACGCTGATGCCGGAGGGGCTGCGGCTGCACGTGGAACGGCGGGCGGGCGGTAGCGCTGCGGCCGCCCCCGTAGCGGATTCCGACGAGGCCCCGGCCGCCTCGGCGTCACGCTGTCCAGTGTCCGGGGCGGATGACTGAGTCCGGCAGCCGGGTGCCGGCGCTGCCCCGGGCGGCGTTCAGCTGGGGCTGGGTGAGGAAGAAGGCGCCCGTCAGGTCCGCGTCCGTCAGGTCGGCGTCGCGCAGATCGGCACCGATCAGATCCGCGCCGCGCAGGTCGGCGCCGGTGAGGTCGGCCGCTATGAGATAGGCGCCGCGAAGGGTGGCTCCGCGCAGGTCGGCGCCCTGGAGACGGGCGCCCATCAGGTCCGCGCCCCGGCGGTTCTTCCTCCCCTTCGCGACGCCGAATCCGGCCCGCACCAGCTCGCTGGTCCTCAGCAGAAGGACGTTGACCTCCTGCCGGTGCGCGGCGACGTCCAACGCGGCGAGTTCTTCGGCGGTCCCCCGGGTGAGCGCGTCGGTCCGCTCCCGCATGCGGCGCAGGTCGGCGTGGACCGGGCGGGCGGCGGGCAGGGTGAGTGCCTCGGTGAGGTACCAGAGCAACTCGTGGAGCTGGCGCACGACCGGGAAGACGTCGAACATCCGGCGGGCGTCCTCGCGCGGGCCCGTACGCCAGTCCCGGCCGGCGAAGGTGACCTGCGAGACCTTCTGCCCGGCGCCGAAGCAGTCGTAGACCGTGCATCCGGTGTAGCCCTCGACGCGCAGTTTCGCGTGGATGCCGCACCGGTGGTCGTCCCGGAGGTTGGGACAGGGCGTGCCGGCCGGCTTGTCGCGGGCGAAGTCCGCTGAGGCGGTGAAGGGCAGGGCGACACAGCACAGCCCGAAGCACCGCGCGCAGTCGCCGCTGAGATCGATCATTTGTTCTTGCATCGCCGCCAGCCTAGTAGTGCTTCGTCAGGCCTATGCATGAGCGCTGGAACCCAGCCCCCTGATCTTGGACACACGAGACACTGGATCCTGAGGATCTGAGAACGGACATCTCGTGGTCATGAAGAACTATCCGCCGCAGTTCAAGGCGGACGCGGTCGCGCTGTACCAGTCGCGGCCCGAGGCGACGATCCGGCAGGTTGCCGCCGATCTGGGCATCAATCCCGAGCCCCAGCGGAACTGGGGCCGGGCAGCGGGCGCGAGCTGGCCGCGGGGTCACCGGGCAGAGGTAACCTCCGAGCCGCCGACGCCGTTGGACGCCGTTGGACGCCGTTGGACGCGGAGAACGCCGCCCTCCGCAAGAAGGTCCTCGGACTGGAAGCGGGAACGCGAGATCCTGCGCAAGGCAGCGAAGTATTTCGCCGGGGAGACGCGCTGGTGACCCGCTTCCAGTTCGTCGCCGACCACCAACCGCAATAACACCCGACGCCGTCACTCCCGCGCCGGGCACCGCAGCCCCGGGAGCGGGTGCATCCGCGCCGCGGCCGTGGGCCGTTAGGGACGTCCAGCGATGTTGTTCGCCCATACCGCGACATGACCAGGGGCGTAGACGACGAGGTTGCGGTCGTCTTGGAGTTCCAGGATGGAGCCTGGTTTGCCTGACGTGGCGGATGCCCATACGGGGCGGTTGCCTGGGGCGACGACGACCAGGTTTCCATCTGCTTGCATGAACAGAACTGAGTTCGAAACCCGGGTGTTGGTGGCCCAGATGGCTCGCCCGCCGGGGATGTATTCGACCAGGTTTCCGTCGGTCTGCAGGACAAGAACATTGAGTCCGTTGGGGCTGGCCAGTCGGTCGCCGGGGTTGAGGCGTTGTCCGGGGAGCAGCCGCCCCCAAGCGGCTGTCAGGGACGACGACGCCCGTGAGGGGAACGCAATCCGGACGGGGCCGCCCATCCGGGAGGTCATCTTCGCTGTCTTGTCGGCGAAGACGCACCACGCAGGATCACTTCCCCCGTGCCCGAGGCACGACGTGGCTTCCTTCGGGCTGGACTTCCTGGCCCAGTGGCCGCGTTGGAAATTGAGATAGACCTCGGCGTAGTTCTGAGGGGTGGAGATCTCCCGCACATGCAGTTCTGTGACGTACTCGTGATCGGGCTGGAGCTGCGCGGCCGAGGAGGTGCCGACGGTGAGAGTGCGTCCCGGTCCGCGGTCGTCGTACTCGGTGTCGAGGTAGGCGTTGGGAAGGTTGGAGCGGTAGGACTTGATGCCGTTCTTCACGCCACCGTAGGTTTCGGCATCCACTTCGAGAGACCTTGATCCGGTGCATCGCAGTGCTGTGATCTCACTGCGGGAGAAGGTGAAGGCTGTTCGGACGACGAGTTCTTTGAAAGTGTGCCCGGCAGATGAGTCCGTGTACTGGACTGTCAGGCTTCCCGCACCTGGCGTCCAGGTGCCGCAGTCGGCGGCTTGCGCCTGAACTGGCTGGAACAGGGAGGCTGTCAATGCCGCGGTAAACGCAGCAATCGCAGAGATTCCCCGGCGTAGTTGATACACACATCCCCCTTGTGCAGCCACCTTTGCATCCGATGGGGATGCTGGTCGCGGTGTCGTGCGGGCTCATCCTGCGCCATGGACCTGTGTCACAACAGGGCACAACTTCGGCGCAAGGAAGCGCTGCTGGGCGCGAAACGTGGCACGCACGCCCACGGTTCACATGTCGATCCGGTGGTGGGCAGTTGGCGTGGGGGGCCTTGACCTCGAATCCTGGACACGGTTATGCGGCTGGTGTCAGCGTAGTTGGTGTTGTTCGGGACGCTGTTTCGTAGGCGATGGGGTGTCGTCGCCCTCAACACTGCGGGGGTACATAACCGCCTCTCTGCTCGTCCACATCGAGCAGGTCGCACGGGACGCCGGTTAGGCGCTCCGCGTGGTCTGCGCCCTGGTGCCTGGTCGCTCCCTGAACGCATGGTGCGGGTGGCCGTCGACGCGCCGGGCCGGTGCGGTCGGGACGAGAGTCGGGCATCCTGGGAAAGACCGAGCGAGGTGCTGATGCGATACGACGCCGTCCTCTTCGACTTCTCCGGAACGCTCTTCGGGCGCGCCGACGGCTACGCCTGGCTGTTCCCCGAAGGGGAGACGGACGAATCGATCCAGCGCGCCGTGGTGGACGCCCTGCGCTTTCCCGGCCGTCAACTCGGCTCGATGACCGGCGCCGAGCGGGAATGCTGGGAGTTTCGCGACCTCTCAGACGAGGCGAACCGGCAGGCCTATCGCGCCCTTTTCCGCATCGCGGGACTCGAATGCGAGGCATTGTTCGACACCGTCTTCGATCGGCTGACCGACGAACGCCACTGGGCGGCCTACGCGGACACCCGCCCCACCCTGGAACACCTGAGCAGGGCCGGCCTGCCCGTGGGTGTCCTCAGCAACATCACCTGGGACATCCGCCGGGCCTTCGGACGCGAGGAGTTGACACCGCTGGTGGACGACTTCGTCCTGTCCTACGAAGTCGGATGCTGCAAACCGGAGCCGGACATCTTCCGGACCGCCTGCGAGCGGCTGGCAGTGCCTCCGAAGCGCTGCCTGCTGCTGGGTGACGACGAGGTGACCGACGGCGGCGCCGTACGGGCGGGCCTGGGGTTCGCGCACGTCGCCACGGGACCGGTGGGACGACGGCCCCCGGTGCTGATGGCGGCCCTCGCACAGCACGGCCTGTGACGGCTCGGTCAGTGTGCCCTCCGCCTGGCCTCCTTGATTAGTGTGTGCACGTCACACTCCGGTGCCGACAGGGGACGGGCCGGCCCGTCAGATAGGTCCCACAGACAGATGCTGCCTGCGGTCGCTGCGGTGACGGCCTGGTCTTCCGAGCCCGTCCATAGGGCCCGTACGACGGGACCTCTGTCCGCCCGTGCGACGGTGAGCTGCCCGCCGGTCCCCGGGTGCCAGGTGCGCGCGGTCCCATCGTCCGAGGCGGAGAGCAAAGTGGCGCCCTGGGGCGACCACGCGAGGGAGTTCACGGACGCTGAGTGTCCGTACAGCCGAAGCAGTTCGGTCGCCGATGGGCGGGAGCCCAGTTCCGTACCCAGCATGATCACGGTCCCGTCGGTGCAGCCCACCGCGAGCCGCTCGCCGTCCGGGCTCCAGGCGAGGCTAGTGAACACCTTGTCCGTCTCCCAGTGGGCCACAGTCTGGTCGAGGGCGTTGAGGGTGACCATGTTGTCCTGACCGGCGACGGCGAAAATGGGGTGTTCCGGGTGCCAGGCGACGGCCCGCAGGAAGCTGTGGTGGCCGCGCCAGCGCCGGTCGCCGTCGAGCGGCCGGCCGTCTCGGTCGTACAACCTCGGGCGCCAGGTGCGGTCTCTCGAGACCACGGCGATGTACCGGCCGTCGGAGGACCATTGGGCGTCCGTGACGCCGTCGTGGGCCCGCGCGATGACGTTCGGCTCCCAACGCGGACGCGTGTCCGTGGTGGGCAGGACGAAGGCCGTACCTTCGAGTGAGCCGACGAGGAGGCGTCGGCCGTCCGGGGACCATGCCAGGGAGGACACCTGGTGCGCGTACAGCCGATAGACCTTGCTGGCCCGGTCCGCGAAGTCCAGGTACCCGCTCTCCACCGCCCCGTCGGCGCGGGTCACGTCGTCCCGAATTCCCACGATCAGGCGGTGGGTGGCTGCGGACCAGGCCAGGCTGGTCACCCTTCCCTCCCGCATCGTCCTGCGATCCTTCGGTTCCGCCCCGACCTTCCACACACGTGTCTTCCCGTCGTCCGACGCCGAGGCGAGCCGGTCGCCCGCGTGCGACCAGGCGACGTCACACACGCCTTGCCCGTGATCGGCCAGCGTCAGGAGCTCACCCACCGAGCCCGGCGTCCAGACGCGCACGGTCTCGTCCGCCGAGGCCGTGGCCACCCGAAGTCCGGACGGCGACCAGCTCACCCGGCGCACTTGGTCCCGGTGCCCCTGAAACGCCCTCGACGCCGAATCGAGCTGGATGACGTGCGCGTTGTTCGCCTGGTCGCCCGTGGCCACATAGTTCGCATGAGGACTGAACCGCACCGTCCGCACCGTAGGTCGCCCTCTGCCGGGCGGCACAAGATGCCTGACGGGCGTGAGAGTGTCCCGGGCGTGCAGGTCGACACCACCGTCCTCCCGTGCCGTCGCCACGAACCTCCCATCGGCCGACAAGTCGGCGTCCCACAGCCGCACCGGCTGCCCCTCCTCGTCCACACTGGTGTAAGTCCGGACTGGTTCGCGACTGAGCCCGCGTACGGCGTGCAGATACGCCCTGCCGTCCGCGCACGCCACCAGCACATGGTCACCGGACGAGTCGAAGCGCACTGACCACGGACGGTTGGGCAGGGGAATAAGGTTGGCCTCGCGGCGGTCCGTCCAGGACCAGAGACGTACTGTCTCGTCAGTGGCGGCGGAGGCGATCAGGTCGCCTTGCGGTGACCAGTCCACCGAACGGACCCAGCCCGGGTTGTCCCCCCTGCGTTCTTGACCGTGGGTGAAGCGGGCAAGGCAGGTACCGGAGTTGATGTCCCAGACGCGGACGGAGCCGTCCTTCGAGCCGGTCACGAGCTTGGAGTCGTCCGGCGACCACGCGACACCCCACACGCCCTGTTCGTGCCCGAGCAGCGTCCGGGTGAGGCTGACGTCGCCCAGGACGCGGCGCAGGGCGCGTTCCCACGAGGTGATGTCCGGTGCGTGCAGGAGCATGGTGAGCACGTCGTCGCCCGGTGCGGATCCGGCACCGACGAGCATGCGCAGGGGGGTCTGAGGGTTCGCCACCATGACCAGGGCACGAGCCACCTCCTCCTCGAGGTTGCGCTGCAGCGACACCTCCATCAGGCGGAGCGCCGCATCGGAGAGTTGGAGGGCGATCAATCTTTCGAGCAGCTCGGGCCAGCGGTGCTTGAAGACCGGAGGCCGTCCGTCCGGCTTGAGTGGCGGGGAGAGGAAGCTCAGGAGGCGCATGAGACGCGAAGGCGGGAGGAGTTGGTCGTGAGGGTGGCCCGCCTCCTGCCAGACGAGGGCGAGGTCCTCGATCTCCTGGCGGGCCCGCAGAGAGTCCCGTTCCTGGTCGAGTTCGGCCCGCAGCCGCGGCCAGTGCAGGAACAGACTCTCGTGGGCTACCTGGACGAAGTTTCGGGTCGTCGTCCGAAAGGTCGTGAGCACCCGGCACTTCACGAACGGCTCCAGCAACGAAGTCTCGTCAGGGGGCAGTTCGCCCAACTGCACGGCCCGGCGGGTGTATCTGCCCGATGCGTCGACCGACACCAGGCGGCGCAGCGCCCGCAGCACGCGCTGCTCGGCCAGCCCCTGAGTGATGGTCCGGCCGACGGCGTTCAGTGCGACGCTGCGGGCTAGCCCGAAGGCCTCTTCGGCCTGTACCCGCAGCACGTCCTGCACGCACCCGGCCGCCAGGTAGTCGTGCAGGCCGATGATCCTCGGTTCCTGGTGTCCGTCCGGATTGACGTGCCGCCACAGCTCGTCCAACGCGAACGCGAGCAGCGGCAGTGCTTCACCGCCGGCGTCCTCCACCACACGGCCCAGGGCCTCGTCGCTCATGCGCCAGCCCAGCCGGTCCAACGGGCCGTTGATGATCTGTGGCAGATCGGCTCGGCTTAGCGGTTTGACGAGGAAGTCGTCGCGGACTAGGGGCGCCAGTAACTCCTTGGTCATCAGTGCGTCGAGCAGGTCCGCCCGGACCGTGTAGACCAGCCAGGCCTGTTTGTGCGTGGCGGAGATCAGCGCGGAGACCAGAGTCCTGGTCTCGCCCTCTCCCCACAGGAGCTCCTCGGCCTGGTCGAGGACGATGAGGACGCGGGCCTCCGGCGCGGCCCGAGTGATGTGGGACAGCAACGTGTCGAGGCTGTCGGGCGATTCAGCGATGAACTCTTCGACCGCCTCTGCGGTGGACAGGTCCAGCCCCATGTCGCCCCGGATCTCCGCGATCCCCGCGCCCAGTGCGGTGACGCCTTCCTCGGGCCGGAATGGCCCGAGGACGAGCCATATCGGTGCGGAGCCGTCGCGAGCCGTCGGCCGACGGCGCAGACGAGGCACGAGCCCCGCTCTGACCAACGATGACTTGCCCGCACCCGAGGGGCCGACCACGGCGAGCGTGCCGCTCCTGCGTGAGCCCAACAGCGGGCGGGCCAGGTGTTCGGTTTCCTCCTGCCGGCCGAAGAAGATGCTCGCGTCGCCCTCTTCGAAGGTACGCAGGCCGGGGAAGGGTGAGGTGAGCCCGGGCGCCGTGGACACCCCGTGCGAAGACAACAGGCGCACCGCGGTGGCGACGGCGCTGTCCATCGACGAGGGGTCGTGCCGGTTCACGAACGCGGTCTGGCGGTGGTTCAGGAGGGCACGGCCCTGTTCCAGGTCGCTGCTGACGAACTCCACGACGAGTGCGTCCGGCTTGCGTTCGCGGAAAACGGCGATCTCCCAGGTGCACCACTCCGCCGTCATCGAGCCCTTTGTGGTCACCACGAGAAGGCCATCGGCGCCCAGCAGGCTGCTCCGCAGCCCCTGGCGCCACTCATAGGATGCGGGTGGGCCGTGCTCGGCCAGGTTGTACGCGTAACAGTCCTGGAAACCGGCGCGCTCCAGACCGGCAACCAGCCGGTGCGCGATGTCACGGCCATCCGAGGCGTGGTAACTCACGAAGACACGGCCCATGCAGACATCGTGCGGGAAGTGCCGGGGGCGGGATAGGTGGTTGCGTATGAAGAGGGACTACTTGAACGAATCTGACGCGCCGCGAGCGAACAGGCTCTGGCCAGTGGTGAATGTGGCGGTGTTTGGACCGCATGGCCTGCTGCTGATCGAGCGCGCCGACGACGGCTACTGGGCCATGCCCGGGGGCATGGTCGATGTGGGAGAGGGCTTCACCGAAGCGGCTGTGCGGGAGGTGCGTGAGGAGACCGGACTCGAGGTGACCATTACAGGACTGGTCGGCTTGTATTCTGATCCCGGTCATGTCACGGCCTTTGACGACGGAACGGTGAGCCAGGAGTGTTCGATCGTCTTCCGCGGCCGCGAGGTCGGAGGAACGATCCGCACGAGTGACGAGTCACGCAGCGTGAGATACGTCCCGCTTCCGGAGACGGCCCCCCTCATCATGCACCCCTCTATGCGACTGCGCGTCGGTCACGCGGTCATGGAAAGCCACGTTCCGTATCTGGGCTGAGGCCCAGGGAAAGGACTTTGCCCTCATGGGTTTCCGGGCGGTACTGAGGAACTACGTCGGCACTGCGACGACCCCGCTGGAGGACGTGCGCCCCACCGTGTGGAACCGGCCTTCCCAACTGAGTGACAAGCCCCTCGACGGCGGTCGGGACCACGCCGTCCTGCTGGAGCAGTACAAGCTGTACGTGGAGATGGCCGACAGGGTCAGCGCCCGCAGGAGCCTGACCAACACCTTCTTCCTCACGCTCAACACGACCGTCTTTGCGGCCATCGGCGCCACCTGGAAAGACGGGCCGCACACGGGCTCCTGGCTGCTCGTCTTCCCTCTCGTCGCGCTGCTTGTGCAGTGCGGTGCCTGGTTCGTCCTGCTGCGGTCCTATCGGCAGTTGAACTCGGCGAAGTACACGGTGATAGGCGTGCTTGAGGAGAGGCTACCCGCCTCTCCGTATGGGAGGGCGGAGTGGACAGCGCTCGGTGAGGGGAAGGACAAGGCCAAGTACTGGCCGCTGACACATCTGGAGCAGTGGGTGCCTGTGACGTTCGCCTGCACGTATGCGGGCGGGTTCATCGCGCTATTGGCGTCGCGATGACCACGATGCTGCCCGCGTAAGGTTCGGCGGGGAGGAGGCCCTCGCGTCGTGCAGTAGTGATGCGGCGCAGCGGTAGGCGGCGCCTTGTGCCGCCGTCGCGTATCACCAGCAACTGCGTGTGCGCAGCGCCGAAGGATCCTCTCCCGATGGACTACCCCGTTATGTTTTCCGCGGTCCTGCAAGGGGACCGCTGGCCTCCGGACCTGGCATGGCTGGTCCCCCCCTGTCGAACCGATGACCTGGAGGGGGGTGGTGCCACCGGATCCGAGAGGCGCCGTTGGAGACCCGCACACCCTGCGCTCGCTGGAGCTGTCCGACGAGATCACCGCCGAGCTCAGCGTCCTCGTCGGCTTCGACCAGGACCTGGCGGCCGAGGCCACCCGCACCAGCAACCGGATCCGGGGCCTGCTCACCCAGTTCCACCCGTCCCCGGAACGAGTCCTGGGCCCGCGTCTAGATCACCAGGCGGTCACCTGGCTGCTGGAGCGCTACGGATCCCCCACCAGCTTGCGAAAGGCCGGACGCCGCAAGCTCGTTGAAGTGATCAGGCCCAACGCCCCACACATGGCGAAGCGGCTGATCGACGATGTCTTCGATGCCCTCGACGAGCAGACCGTCGTGGTCCCGGGCACCGGCACCCTGGACGTCGTGATCGAGTCGCTGGCCCGCTCGCTCGGCGCCATTCACGAACAAAGGCGGGCGGGAGAAGCCCAGATCACAGCCCTGCTGGAGGACCAGCCTCTTTCCAAGGTCCTGACGTAGCTGCCCGGCGTCGGCGTCAGGACCGCCGCCGCACTGTTGGTCACCGTCGGCGACGGCACCAGCTTCCGCACCACCGCCCACCTCGCCTCCTACGCCGCCTCGCCCCGACCACGAAGTCCTCGGGGAGCCCGATCCACGGCGAACACGCACCCCGAGGCGGCAACCGGCAGCTCAAACGCGCGATGTTCCTCTCCGCGTTCGCCGCCCTGCACGATCGCCTCCCGCACCTACTACGACAAATGCCGGGCCAGAGGAAAGACCGACACGCAATCCCTCCTCCGCCTCGCCCGCCAGCGGATCAACGTGCTGTTCGCGATGCTCCGCGACGGCACCTTCTATGAACCCAGACCCCCACGCCTCGCTTGACGAAGGACTGCGTTGGCACCTTGGAGAGATCGCGCTGTTGGGCGTCACACTCCGTTGTGTGCGCCGTTGGAGCCGGAGTTGTGCCACGGCTAAATAGAGTCTGCCTTCATGGCATTGTCCGCCATGAGCAGTGCTGCGGCGGTCTCAACACCGTGAATGGTCCGTCCGACGCTGGTGAGGGCCTCTGCCAGTGGCATGGAGCAGACGCTCATGTCGAAGTACTTCTCGATCTGCGTGTCCCCGGGAGGCTTTTCGGTTCCTTGGAGCACTGACGATGCCAAGAAGAGGTGGATGTTCCTGTTGGTTTCAGAAGGCAAGAGGAAGTAGTCGCCCAGATCGATCAGAGAAGACTCCGGGTCCAGCTCAAATCCGGTCTCCTCCCATAGTTCGCGGAGGGCGGCATCTTTGGGACTTTCCCCTCGCAGGACTGTCCCGGCCGGAAGTTCAAGGGTGTATTTTTTCAGGTTGTGGCGGTACTGACGGATGAGTACGACGTCGCCGCCTGCCGTAATGGGAACGATCATGACGCTGCTGGGCGTGTCGAGGTAATACCAGTCGATCTCCTCGCCATCCGGCATGCGCAGTTTCTCGCGCACGAACCGTTTGGGCCCTTCGGTGATCACCTCCGTCTCCATCAACTCGGCGTTCTGCATGGTGGGTCCTGCAGTCTTTTTGCGTGACCTGCGTTTCAAAGCGAACATCTTTCACCCCTTCCATGGTCTCGACTCGACCCACACTTTTTGAAAATGTCGAGAATAGCGAACGAACATTCCATTGGAATCAGCGCTTTCTAGTTCGAATGTGGGCGTGTTGTCGCCTGAGATATAGCGCACATAAGGCGTGATGAGAATGCGATCGTCGCCGCGGACGATGCTGACGGTAGGTGGCCCGTCATACACATGCACCTTCATTCGTCCGTCGCAGGCTTCAGACATGACGCGAAAGCGAGCAAGGGCTGCCCGGATCCGTGGAGCGATGGTTCCTGACGGGTTGCCCTCCTCCCGGTCCACACTGAGCGTTCCGCTGTGCTCTGGATCTAACAGGAGCACACGGATGTCGCAGCCTCTGCCCGCCGCGCTCGCCAGCAGTTCGGGGACCTCGTCGTCGTCGGCGTACCCGTGTTCTGCCATTCCGTAGAGCCAGACGTGTTGGCCGGCACCCTGCAGTACCTCGTTCCAAGTGTGACGCGGTACCGCGCCCCTGATCGGGTATGCCTTGATCAGGTCAGGCAGTCCTGGTGCCCGCACGGGAGACACCTTTGCCGCTTTCAAATCTTTCAAGATCTGATCTGCGGCAGGGCGGACCGCATTGGCCAGCTGGTCCAAGTACGTCACCGCGTCCGGCGACGGCGGAGCGCCGTGACACCGGGGATCCTGGTAGAGCACCCAGGTGACGCCGAGGAGATCGCTGGGCAATGCCAGGTTCTTGGCACAGTGGCCGCACAGTAGGCCGAACGTGCGCTCCCGGCCGAGCGCTCCGATGAACAGGCCCAACTCGAAGACGACATTGTCCCGGGGCGTCCAGGAACTGGTTCCCTCCCTGGTGCGGAGATCGTCGGTGGTCAGAACCAGCACAGCGCCGTCGATCTCTGACTGCGCGATCTCATCCAATCGCTCGATCACCGTCGTAGAAGCGGCGAAAGCACGGTCGAACCAGGCAGTTGGGGCAGCCGCTAGGGACAAGGCCTCGCGCAGGGCATGGGCAATATCCTTGGCTTCGCCTGATGAACCAATGAAGATCCGCGGCCTGAACGTCACCACTGCCAGCGCCCCCGCCCGGTGTCACGCACACCCTCAGCTCTCCATGAGAGTCTCGCACTCAGGAACCCATTTTATGCACCGAGGACAAAAGTCGAGCCCGCCCGCCGTCGTCGATGATCGCGGACAGTCTGGCATCGCTTCCCGGTTCGTGAGGCCCTGTCGAACTGGGCGATGGAACGCGGGAGTGCTGCTGCTCGAAGGAGGCTGGGTCCGCACCAGTCCACGCCAGACGCGGCCGGCGTGACCTGCAATAGCCACCGCTCTCGGAGTTGAGGTTGGGAGCTGACGTCATGGTGCGGACTGTGGTGGCCGCCACCGACAACGAGCCCGTGGATCCTCGCACGGTCGGTGCCGGTCGGTATGCCGCTGGGGGTTCAGAAGCCGTCGAGGAAGTCGAGGTAGCCCCATCTTGGCCTCGTCGGCCCGCTGGACGTACCGGGCGGCACAGAGCCGCCGAACGAGCACGGTTCACTTCATGTGTGTCCACACACCCCACATGCTCTTGGTCAGCATCAACGAATTGACCTAACGAAGCACTACTAGGGCCTGTCCGGCGGATCAGGCCGACTTCAAGCAACGGTGTCTGATCAGTGCGGGTGGGCGGGTCATGGGCGTCTCGGCTTCGCTCGAGCGGGGTGCGTGCCAGACCCCGCGACGGCGGCATGATCCGCCGGACAGGCCCCAACGGCCCCGCCGACCGGCCGACCTGACGAGAACTCACCGATGAGTTTCCGGTGATGTGGGGGTCTCCTCATCCAACGGAAAACAAGCTCGGCTACCACAGATACACCGGCCGAACCGAGGCAGGAGCCGAACGCATCGAGGAGACGTCATGTGCAGCCACCAGCCCCCGTGCCCCACCGCCGACAGCCCCTGTCACCACACCGCGGTGATCGTCTCGGCCCATCCCGAACAGGGCTGGAGCCTGCTGTGCAACGGCACCATCGTCTTCGACGACACCGGTGAACTCCTGCCGGACGGACGGGTCGTGAGCCCGCACCGCACCCCCGGCGCGCTGGCCACGGCCGCCTGAGTCAATACCGTTGCGCCTTCGCCAGCCTGGGTGTCAGCACCGGCTCGGTGGGCTTGCGGCTGACGGCGACCGGCTGCGCCTTCTCCCCCGGCTCGAGGTCCTCGGCGCCGACGTACCGGGTCTCCACCACCTTGCCGGACGAGTCGAGGAAGTCGACCTGGGCGGCGTACGAGGCCGTCTTGTCGGTCTTGTTGGTGATGGTGACGACGACGGCGAGCAGACCGCCGGTCTCGGAGCGCGGCTTGCCGGTCATGGTGACGTCGGACATCGCGTTGCCCTGTCCGTCGACCTTGGCGAGTTCTGTCCGCGCGGCTTTGTTGGCACGCTCCACCTCCGCGGAGACGGAGGCCTCGAAGGAGGAGGCGGCAGCCGAGGCGGACGCGGCCCGCTGGGAGGCCTCGGCCCGCACCGAGGCCTTGGCGGACGCGAGCGCGGAGGCCGCGTTGCCGGAGAAGGAGGCCGTGTCCGGGGCCGTGGGCGTGGCGGAGGACGTCGACGAGCCGCCGGAGTCGTCGTCGCAGGCCGCCAGGGTGAGCGCGCTCGCGGCGGCCAGGGCCACGGCGAGGGCGGCGATCCGGGACCGTCCGTGGGGTGACGGTGTGCTCATCGACTGACGTCCTCTCGACTCCGGCGTCGACACATGGCCGAAATGAACCTTATGCCGGAATCGAGAGTCGGGCATGTCGCCGCCCACGGGCCGTCCGGGTGTCCGGCGTCAGGCCTCCTCACGGGCGAGGGCGAGCAGCCGGTCCAGGACGCGGGGGCCGCCCGCACGGATTCCGTCGTGCTCGAACTCGTCCGTCACCCAGGTGCGCAGACCGCGGATCGCGCGGGCGGTCTCCAGGGAGTGGACCGTGTCGACGTACATGTCGTCGTGGTAGACGGCGGCGGCGACGGGGACCTCGTTGACGGCGAGGCGGGCCGGGTCGTAGAGAGGCTGCCAGTCGGTGCGGGCGGCGAGGAGTTCGGCCGTCTCGCGCAGCGGGCGCAGGGCCGGGTCGCAGTCGAACAGCCAGGGGTGGATGGACTCGCCGGTGAACAGCAACGGCTCGTCGCCGGCGAGGGTCTTGGCCGCGTCGAACTGTGGGAACTCGGCGCGCACCCGTTCGGCCGACCAGGCGGTGGGGCGCTCGTCCTGGCCGTAGGTCGCCTCGTGGACGAGGGCGTAGAGCGGGTGGGGCGCGTAGGAGAGGAGGCCCTGGACCTCTTCCTGGAACGCGTCGGAGAGCTCCGGACCCTGCGGGGAGCGGACGAAGGCGTGCTCCAGCAGGTAGTGCAGCCGGTGACTGCCCTCGCCGCCGCCGAGGAGGATGCCGAGGGACTGGAAGGCCTCGACGGTCAGGCGGTAGCCGTTCGGCAGGGTGACGTCGCGGGTGAGGAGATGGTCGGCGATACGACGGGCCCGTTCGACGTCCTGCGGATAGCGGGCGTAGTGCGCGGCGACCTTGCGCTCCACACGCGGGTAGGCGGCCCGGTAGACGTCGTCGGCGTGGGCGTCGAGGGAGGGCAGACCGCCGGTGATGACGGCGGCGGTGAGGCCCTCGGGGGCGAGGGACAGATAGGTCGTGGCGCAGAAACCGCCGAAGCTCTGGCCCAGGACGGTCCAGGGGGCGCCGCCGGTCACCTGGGCGCGGATCGCCTCGCAGTCGCGGACGATGGAGTCGGCTCGGAAGCGGGCCAGGTAGTCGGCCTGTTCGGCGGGACCGCCGCGCAGCGGCAGCGTCTGACGGTTGGCCGGTGTGGAGTGGCCGGTGCCGCGCTGGTCGAGCAGGAGGACGCGGAACTCCTTCAGGGCCCGGCCGAACCAGGCCCCCTTGCCGACGAAACGGTTCGCCCCGAAGCCCGGGCCGCCCTGGAGATAGACCAGCCACGGCAGGTTCTGGCCCGCCTTGTCGCTCGCGACGGCCTCGCGGGCGTAGAGCTCGATCGTCTCCCCGGCCGGGTCGTCGTGGTCGAGGGGGACGGTGAAGCGGCGATCGGTGAGGACGAGGCCGGGCTGGCGGTAGGTCGCGGTCAACAGGGCTCCCGGGACGGACGGACATGCTGTGGACGCGTCCCAGTTCAGCACATGTTCGTCCGCCGTCCGACCCCTTCGATCATGAAATCTTACTGACTCCCGGGTCAGCGGGCCGCCAGGCTGGAGCGCCGTACCACCAGTTCGGGCTGGAGCACCACCCGGCGGTGGTCGTGCCGCTTGCCGGTGGTCTCCGCCTCCGTCTCCTCCAGAAGCAGTTCGGCGGCCAGGGCGCCCATGGTGACCGCGGGCTGCCGGACCGAGGTGAGCGGGACGGCCGCGGCGGCGGCGAACTCGATGTCGTCGTAGCCGACGATGGCGAGGTCGTCGGGGACCGTGATCCCGGCCGCGTACATGGCCTGCAGGACGCCGAGGGCGAGCAGGTCGTTGGCGCAGAACACGGCGGTCGGGCGGTCGGCGAGGCCGAGGAGACGGGCGCCGGCGTCCCGGCCCGCGGCCACGTCGAGCCGTTCGGTGGGCAGCTCGCGCAGATTCTCGGGACCCAGGCCCGCCTCTGCCAGCGCGTTGAGGGCGCCGGTGCGGCGGTCGCGGACCTGGTTGAGGCCGGGCGGGCCGCTGACGTAGGCGATGGAGCGGTGCCCGGCGTCCACGAGGTGGCGGACGGCCAGGGCGCCGCCGGCCACGTCGTCGACGGAGACCGAGCACTCGGTGGTGCCCTCGGCGACCCGGTCGACGAGGACGAAGGGGATGCCGTGGCGGCGGAAGGAGTCGATGTTGCGGCCGGAGGCGTCGGTCGGGGTGAGCAGGACGCCCCGGACCCGCTGCTCCGCGAAGAGGGACAGGTACTCCGCCTCCTCGCTCGCGCTCTGGGCGCTGTTGCAGACCATGACGCCGAGACCGTCCTCGCGGGCGGCCCGCTCGGCGCCTCGCGCGACGTCCACGAAGAAGGGGTTGCCCATGTCGAGCACGAGCAGACCCATGATCCGGCTGCGGCCCGCGCGCAGTTGCCGCGCGGACTCGCTGCGGACATAGCCGAGCCGGTCTATCGCGGACAGGACGCGCGCCCGGGTCTCGGTGGCGACGGAGTCCGGACGATTGATGACGTTCGAGACCGTGCCGACGGAGACTCCGGCGGCGCGGGCGACGTCCTTGATACCCACCGACTGGGCCATCGGGCAGGGACCTCCAGGAAGACGGGGGGCGACAGGACGACCTTCACATTATCGTCGAGTCGCCCCCACACCGGTCACGATCAGGCAGGCAGTGCGAAGTCGACGACGTGGAGCGCCGAGGGGGTCGTACCGCTCGACTTCTCCTGGTACATGAACGACAGCACGTTGCTCTGCGCGATCCGCATCTCGTCGATCACGACCTCGCCGAAGGCGTTGAGGCCGCTGCCGTCGAACAGGACCGTCCAGTCGGTGTACCCGGACGCCTTGGAGGCACCGGCGATCCGGCCGAACGGGAAGATCGCGTAGGCATTGTCGTACTTGTCCAGGATCAGTTTGGTGCGCTGGCTGGAGCCGAGCACGACCGGTATCTCGGTCTTCTGCCAGCTGCCCGAGGAGTTCTTGCGGACGTGGAAGGCGCGGCCGTTGGCGGTGCGGTCGGAGACGTAGTTCGTGGTGCACTGGCCGAAGCGGCCGGGGACGTACGAGATGATCGCGTGCGGCAGACCCGAGGAGTCCGTGAACTGGCTCTCCTGGTTCATCAGGGAGTGGTCCGGGTTCAGCGCGTCGATGACCAGGCCGCTGTCGGTGACGGCGACCTTGTCGGAGCCGCCGGTGGTGCCGACGACGGTGCCGGCGTTGGTGCGCCAGGTGCGGCCGCGGTCGTCGGAGTAGACGTAGCCGGTGTCGTGGTTGGTGATGCCGCCGCTGCTGCACATCACGGCGGCGTTCTGCTCGCGCCAGGTGAAGAAGGAGTGCAGCCGGCCGTTCTTGTCGTAGTCGATGCCGTGCAGGTACATGTTGCGGGCCGTCGAGGAGCCGTGCTCGCTGGTGTAGGTGCCGGTGGAGGCGGACCACTCGCCGAGGTTGGTCCAGGTCGAACCGTCGTACTCCGCCAGGGCGTTGCGGCCGTTGCCGGATATCCCGGCCCGGTAGCTGAGCTGGAGCTTGCCGTCGGGTGTGGAGACGAACTGCGGGTAGGTGAACTGCGACGTGAGGGCCAGGCCGTCCAGGGTGGACTGGGGTGCGCCGAACCGGGCCGCGGTCCAGCTCAGTCCTGACGGGTTGTCCATGAGGCCGGCGACCGACTTGACGTAGGTGAAGCCGTCGCTGTGCGAGTCCATGTTGAGGTGGAGGCGGCCGTCCACCTTGGAGACGCCCATGGAGATGACGTTGTGGGAGTCGCTGGTCTTGAGCGTGTGTCCGACCTGGACGGTGGACCAGGTGCTCCCCCCGAGGACGCGGCGGCCGACGACGGCGTTCTTGTCGGCGGTGTACCAGACGGCGTACTGGTAGCCCTTGTAGGTCAGCAGGCCGTTCTTCTGGAACGAGTTGTTGTTGACGAGGCCGTCGTAGGAGACGAAGAAGACCGCCTGGTTGTCGAGCGTGGTGGTGCCGGTCCGGGTGACGGAGGGACCGGGGTCGGCGGCGCGGGCGGTGCCGCCGGTGAGCGCGGTGGTGGACATGGCGGACACGATGGCACCTGCCAGCAGTGTGCGTCTTCTCATGGGTGCGGCTCCTGATGTCCTGATGGGGAAGGTCAGGCGAGGTGGAACACCTCGGTGAGCGGTTTCATCGCCTCGTCCGGGCGGGCTCCGTCGAGGGACTCGAAGAACTCGCCCATCTCGGCCTGCCAGCGGGCGTTGACCTCGGTGGCTTCCATACCGGCCTTGGCGGCCTCGAAGTCCTCGGTCTCCAGGTAGCCGACGAGCAGGCCGTCGTCGCGCAGGAAGAGCGAGTAGTTGTGCCAGCCGGTGGCCGAGAGTGCTTCGAGCATCTCCGGCCACACGGCGGCGTGTCGTTCGCGGTACTCGGCGAGCTTGTCCTGACGGACCTTGAGGAGGAAACAGACGCGCTGCATGAAGTACCGCTCCGCAATCAGAAGTTGAACTGGTCGATGTTCTTGGCGGTGAACACGGTCGGCTTGCCGAGGTTGATCACGCCGTCCTTGCCGATGGTGTACGTGGTGCCGCCGGCCTTGAAGGTCTCGCCCTCCTTGCCGGTGATCTGGCCGGAGACCAGGGCCACGGCGGTCTGGGCGGCCAGCGCGCCGAGCTTCGCCGGGTCCCACAGCTCGAAGCCCTCGACGGTGCCGTTCTTGACGTACTTGCGCATGTCGTTGGGGGTGCCGAGGCCGGTCAGCTTGACCTTGCCCTTGTACTTGGAGCCGGAGAGGTACTGGGCGGCGGCCTTGATGCCGACGGTGGTCGGGGAGATGATCCCCTTCAGGTTCGGGTACTCCTGGAGCAGGCCCTGGGTCTGCTGGAAGGACTGCTGGGCGTCGTCGTTGCCGTAGGCGACCTTGACGAGCTTGATGTTCTTGTACTTCGGGTCCTTCAGCTCGTCCTTCATGAAGTCGATCCAGGTGTTCTGGTTCGTCGCCGTCTGCGCGGCGGACAGGATCGCGATCTCGCCCTTGTAGCCGATCTGCTCGGCGAGCAGCTGCACCTCGGTGCGGCCCAGGTCCTCGGCGGAGGCCTGCGACACGAAGGCGTTGCGGCACTCCGGCTTGGTGTCGGAGTCGTAGGTGACGACCTTGATGTCGTTCGACATGGCCTGCTTGAGGGCGGTGCACAGGGCGCCCGGGTCCTGCGCGGACACGGCCATCGCGTTCACCTGCTGCTGGGTGAGCGTGTTGACGTAGGAGACCTGCCCGGCGGTGTCGGTGGCGCTGGACGGACCGACCTCCTTGTACTTCGAGCCCAGCTCCGTCAGGGCCACCTCGCCGCCCTTGTCGGCGGAGGTGAAGTAGGGGTTGTTGACCTGCTTGGGCAGGAAGCCGACGGTCAGGCCCTTCTTGGTGGCCGCGTTCGGGTCCGCCTTGGCGGTCGAGGCGGCCGAGGCGCCCTCGTCCTGCACGTCCTTCTTGGTGGTGCCGCCGCACGCGGTGAGCGCGAGGGCGAGGGAGGTGCCGGCGGCGAGGGCCGCGCAGGAACGGCGGAGCGATGACTTACGCATGACGGATTCTTCCTTACGACGGTGAGCGGATACGAGGTTTCCTTGGGCGCCCGGACCTACGCGGCCGGTGTGGGCGCCTTGGACGCCGGTGTCGAGGCGGCTCGGCGGCCGGCCCTCGCAACCGAGATCTGCCGTGCGACCCGGGGGCCGAGCACGGAGAGGACGAGCAGAACGCCGGTGACGACGATCTGGGACTGGGCGGAGACGTCCTGGAGGCTCATCACGTTCTGCAGTGCGCCGAGCAGGAAGACTCCCGCGATCGCACCGCCGAGCGTGCCCTTGCCTCCGTCGAAGTCGATACCGCCGAGCAGCACCGCGGCGACCACGGAGAGTTCGAGGCCGGTCGCGTTGTCATAGCGGGCGCTGGCGTAGTGCAGTGCCCAGAAGATGCCGGTGAGGGAGGCCATCATGCCGGTCACCGTGAACAGGATCAGCTTCTGGCGCTTGACCCGGATGCCCGCGAAACGCGCCGCCTCCTCGCTCGCGCCGGTCGCGAACACCGACCGCCCGAACGGCGTGGCGTGCAGGACGACCACGGCGATCGCGAGCAGGACGAGGAAGGGCAGGAAGGCCTGAGGGATGAACGTGTCCCCGATACGACCCGCCGCGAAGTCCAGGTACTGCGTCGGGAAGTCGGTCACCGCGTCGGAGCCGAGCACGATCTGCGCGATGCCCCGGTAGGCGGCGAGGGTGCCGATGGTGACGGCGAGGGAGGGCAGGCCCAGCCGGGTGACGAGCAGGCCGTTGACCAGCCCGCACACCACTCCGAGGACCAGGCAGATCGGGATGATCACCTCGATCGTCAGGCCCTGGTTCCACAGGGCGCCCATCACGGCGCCGGACAGACCCGCTGTGGAGGCGACCGAGAGGTCGATCTCGCCGGAGACCACGAGCATGGTCATCGGCAGGGCGATCAGCGCGATCGGCAGGGTGTTGCCGATCAGGAAGGACAGGTTGAGGGCGTTGCCGAAGCCGTCGACCGTACTGAAGGACAGCAGCAGGACGACGATCAGGAGCGCGCCGACGACCGTGTCCCAGCGGACCGCACGCGTCAGGGAGTCAGGCATGGCGGGCGTTCCTCTTCTTCAGGGCGGAGGCCACGCGCAGCGCGACGATCCGGTCGACCGCGATGGCGAGGATGAGCAGGATGCCGTTGATGGCGAGCACCCAGACCGAGCTGACGCCGAGGGCGGGCAGCACACTGTTGATGGAGGTCAGCAGCAGGGCGCCGAGAGCCGCGCCGTAGACGCTGCCGGAGCCGCCGGTGAAGACGACACCGCCGACCACGACCGCGCTGACGACGGTCAGTTCGTAGCCGTTGCCGGTGCTCGAGTCGACGTTGCCGAACCGGGCCAGATACATCGCACCGGCGAGACCGGCGAGGCCGCCGCAGAAGGTGTACGCGGCCAGGATCCGCTTGCGCACCGGGATGCCGGCGAGCCGTGCGGCCTCGGGGTTGGAGCCGAGCGCGTACAGCTCGCGTCCGCTGCCGAAGTGCTTGAGGTAGTAGGCGGTGGCGACGAGCACCGCCAGCGCGATCAGGGCCAGCCAGGGCACCGCGGAGATGCCGCCGGAGCCGAAGTTCACGAAGCCGTCCGGGAGGTCGGCCGCCGTGATCTGGCGGGAGCCGACCCAGATGGAGTCGATGCCCCGGATGATGTAGAGCGTGCCGAGGGTGACCACGAGCGCGGGCACCTGGCCGAGGCTGACGAGGAGGCCGTTGAGCAGGCCGAAGCCGATGCCGAACAGGACCGCGAGCCCGATCGCCACGACGGGGTTCCCGCCGCCCTGGAGATAGGTACCGGCGGCGAAGGCGCTGATCCCGAGGATGGAGCCGACCGAGAGGTCGACGTTCCTCGTGATGACCACCAGCGACTGTCCGGTGGCGACCAGGACCAGGATCGTGGCGTTCAGCAGCAGGTCCTTGATGCCCTGCTCGGTGAGGAAGTCGCTGTTCCCGATCTGGGTGACGACGATCATCGCCAGGAAGACGAGCAGGATGGCGAGCTCGCGCATCTTGAAGACGCGGTCCACGAGTCGGGTGGCACCGGCCTTCGGCACCTCGGCGGGAGGGGCCTGCTGGGGGGTGGTGACCGTCATGCGGCGGCCCTCCCGGTGGCTGCGGCCATCACGGTTTCCTCGGTGGCGTCGGAGCGCGGGATCTCGGCGGTGAGGCGGCCCTCGTGCATCACGAGCACGCGGTCGGCCATGCCGAGGATCTCGGGCAGGTCGGAGGAGATCATCAGGATGGCCACCCCGTCGGCGGCCAGCTCGCTGAGCAGCCGGTGCACCTCGGCCTTGGTGCCGACGTCGATGCCGCGGGTCGGCTCGTCGACGATGAGCACCTTGGGGCCGGTGGCCAGCCACTTCGCGAGGACGACCTTCTGCTGGTTGCCGCCCGACAGGGTGTTGACGGTGTCGGCGATCCGGGCGTACTTCACCTGGAGCTTGACGGCCCAGTCGAGCGAACGGCTGCGTTCGGCACCGCGGTCCATGAGGCCCGCCTTGACGGTCGTACGGAGTCCGGTGAGGCCGATGTTGCGCTCGATGGACATGTCCATCACGAGGCCCTGGGCGCGCCGGTCCTCGGGGACCAGGGCGAGTCCTGCGGCCATCGCGGTGGACGGGGCGCCGTTGACCAGGGCCCTGCCGTCCACGGAGACCTCTCCTGCGTCCCAGCGGTCGATGCCGAACACGGCTCGCGCGACCTCGGTACGGCCCGCTCCGACGAGCCCCGCGAGGCCGACGATCTCGCCCTGCCTGACCTCGAAGGAGACGTCGGTGAAGACGCCCTCCCGGGTGAGCCGGCGCACCGTGAGCGCGACCTCGCCGGGGCGTACGTCCTGCTTGGGGTACAGCTCGTCGAGGTCGCGGCCGACCATGCGGCGGACCAGGTCGTCCTCGGTCATGCCCTCGATCGGCTCGCTGGCGATCCAGGCGCCGTCGCGCAGGGTGGTGACCCGCTGGCAGATCTGGAAGATCTCCTCCATGCGGTGCGAGATGAACAGGACGGCGGCGCCCTGCTCGCGCAGCGCCTTGACGACGCCGAAGAGTCGGGCCACCTCGCTGCCGGTGAGGGCGGCGGTCGGCTCGTCCATGATCAGGACCCGGGCCTCGAAGGACAGCGCCTTGGCGATCTCGACGATCTGCTGGTCGGCGATGGACAGGCCGCGCGCCGGGCGGTCGGGGTCGAGCTCGACCCCGAGACGCTGCATCAGCGCCAGGGTCGCGGCGTGCGTGGCCTTGTGGTCGATCCGGCCGAGGGCGCGCCGGGGCTGGCGGCCCATGAAGATGTTCTCGGCGATCGACAGGTCGGGGAAGAGCGTGGGCTCCTGGTAGATCACGGCGATACCGGCGTCGCGGGCGTCACCGGGACCGTGGAAGAGGACCGGTTCGCCGTCGAGCACGACCTGGCCGGTGTCCGGCCGGTGCACTCCCGCGAGGGTCTTGATGAGGGTCGACTTGCCCGCGCCGTTCTCGCCGGCGAGGGCGTGTACCTCCCCGGGAAACAGCTCCAGGGAGACGTCCCGCAGGGCGCGAACCGCGCCGAAGGACTTCGAAATGTCCCTGAGCGCGAGAACCGGGGCCGGACCCGTGGTGGACGGGTGGGTCATTGGGGGCTCCTCGACGACGCCGGCGGGACGACCCTCTCGGCGTCGTGAAAGGTTTCAACTTGGTTGCCGGGACGTTAGGCATGGAGCGCATGTCGCGTCAATGGGTTCGTGTCGAAAATGTTTCGATGGACTCAGGTCACGGCAGGGTCACGGGCAACAGCCTTGGCCGCAGGGGTTGACACCCCTTCGAGGTCGCCATACTTTCGCGTCTTGAATCGTTTCACAGTGAAGCTGTTCGCAAGCCCTTCGGACCCGACGTCACAGGAGCCCTCAAGTGACCGAGCTCGCCGCGGTGAAGGCCGCGCTCAAGACCCAGGCAGTCGAGACGCCGTCGTGGGCGTACGGGAACTCCGGAACCCGCTTCAAGGTCTTCGCCCAGCAGGGGGTACCGCGTACTCCGCAGGAGAAGCTGGAGGACGCGGCGCAGGTGCACGCGTTCACCGGGGTGGCCCCGACCGTCGCCCTGCACATCCCCTGGGACAAGGTCGAGGACTACGCCGCACTGGCGAAGTTCGCCGAGGAGCGGGGCGTGCAGCTGGGCGCCATCAACTCCAACACGTTCCAGGACGACGACTACAAGCTGGGCAGCATCTGCCATCCGGACGCCTCCGTGCGGCGGAAGGCTCTCGATCATCTGCTGGAGTGCGTCGACATCATGGACGCGACCGGGTCCCACGACCTGAAGCTCTGGTTCGCCGACGGCACGAACTATCCCGGTCAGGATGATCTGCGGGCTCGGCAGGACCGGCTGTCCGAGGGCCTCTCCGAGGTGTACGACCGTCTGGGCGAGGGGCAGCGGATGCTGCTCGAGTACAAGTTCTTCGAGCCGGCCTTCTACTCGACGGACGTGCCGGACTGGGGGACGGCGTACGCGCACTGTCTGAAGCTCGGCCCCAAGGCGCAGGTCGTCGTCGACACCGGCCACCACGCTCCCGGCACCAACATCGAGTTCATCGTCGCCACACTGCTGCGGGAAGGGAAGCTCGGCGGGTTCGACTTCAACTCACGGTTCTACGCCGACGACGACCTCATGGTGGGGGCGGCCGATCCGTTCCAGCTGTTCCGGATCATGTACGAGGTCATCCGTGGTGGCGGGTACACGCCCGACGTCGCCTTCATGCTCGACCAGTGCCACAACATCGAGGCGAAGATCCCGGCGATCATCCGGTCGGTGATGAACGTCCAGGAAGCGACCGCCAAGGCACTCCTGGTCGACCGGGACGCTCTTGCCGTGGCTCAGCGCGAGGGTGATGTTCTGGAGGCGAACGCGGTGCTGATGGACGCGTACAACACCGACGTGCGGCCGCTTCTTGCCGAGGTGCGCGAAGAGATGGGGTTGGACGCCAATCCGATTGCTGCGTACAAGCGGTCCGGGTGGGCCGAGAAGATCGTGGCCGAGCGGGTTGGTGGGGAACAGGCTGGTTGGGGGGCGTGAGCGTCTGCCGGGATCTGTGTCGTTGCGGGGTGCGGGCCGTATGTGGCTGGTCGCGCCCGCGCGGCGGAGCCGCACATTGATACAGCCCCGCGCCCCCAGGTAGGAACACTCCCCCCTCTTTCAAGAAGGACTGAACGTTCATGGCAATCCACCCAGAAGCCGCTGCCCTCCTCGCCCGGTCCCGTCGGCTTGGCTCTGATCCCCGTAACACCAACTACGCCGGCGGCAACGCGTCCGCCAAGGGCACCGACACCGACCCCGTCACCGGTGGTGATGTCGAGCTGATGTGGGTCAAGGGGTCCGGGGGTGACCTCGGGACGCTCACCGAAGGTGGGCTCGCCGTGCTGCGGCTCGACCGGATGCGGGCGCTCGTCGACGTGTACCCGGGTGTCGAGCGCGAGGACGAGATGGTCGCCGCGTTCGACTACTGCCTGCACGGCAAGGGCGGAGCGGCTCCGTCCATCGACACCGCCATGCACGGGCTGGTCGAGGCCGCCCATGTCGATCATCTGCACCCGGACTCCGGTATCGCGCTGGCCTGTGCCGCCGACGGGGAGAAGCTGACCGCCGAGTGTTTCGGCGACACCGTCGCCTGGGTGCCGTGGCGGCGCCCCGGGTTCCAGCTGGGGCTGGACATCGCCGCCATCAAGGCCGCCAACCCACAGGCGATCGGTGTCGTCCTCGGCGGGCACGGGATCACCGCCTGGGGTGACACCGCCGAGGAGTGCGAGCGGAACTCGCTGCACATCATCCGGACCGCCGAGACGTTCCTGGAGGAGCGCGGCAAGGCCGAGCCCTTCGGGCACGTCATCGAGGGCTACGGCGCCCTTCCCGAGGCCGACCGGCGGGAGCGGGCGGCCGCCCTCGCGCCGTACGTCCGCGCCGTCGCCTCCCAGGACAAGCCGCAGGTCGGGCACTTCAACGACTCCGAGGCCGTCCTGGAGTTCCTGGCCCGCGCCGAGCACCCCCGGCTCGCCGCGCTCGGGACCTCCTGCCCCGATCACTTCCTGCGGACCAAGGTGCGGCCGCTCGTCCTGGACCTGCCGCCGACGGCTCCGGTGGAGGAGGCCATCGCGCGGCTCGACGTCCTGCACGCCGAGTACCGCGAGGAGTACGCCGCCTACTACCAGCGGCACGCGCTGCCCGACTCCCCCGCCATGCGCGGAGCCGACCCGGCGATCGTGCTCGTCCCGGGTGTCGGCATGTTCTCCTTCGGCAAGGACAAGCAGACCGCCCGGGTCGCGGGTGAGTTCTACGTCAACGCGATCAACGTGATGCGGGGCGCCGAGGCCGTCTCGGCGTACGCGCCCATCGAGGAGTCCGAGAAGTTCCGCATCGAGTACTGGGCCCTCGAGGAGGCCAAGCTCCAGCGGATGCCGAAACCCAAGCCGCTCGCGACCCGCGTGGCGCTGGTGACCGGCGCCGGCAGCGGCATCGGGAAGGCCATCGCGCAGCGCCTGGTCGCCGAGGGGGCGTGTGTCGTCGTCGCGGACCTCAACGCAGAGAACGCCTCCGCCGTCGCCGAGGAGCTCGGCGGGCCCGACAAGGCCGTCGCCGTGACCGTCGACGTCACGTCCGAGGAACAGATCGCCGAGTCCTTCCGCGCCGCGGTTCTGGCCTTCGGCGGGGTGGACCTCGTCGTGAACAACGCGGGCATCTCCATCTCCAAGCCGCTCCTGGAGACCTCCGCCAAGGACTGGGACCTCCAGCACGACATCATGGCGCGCGGTTCCTTCCTGGTGTCGCGGGAGGCGGCCCGGGTGATGATCGCGCAGAAGCTCGGCGGCGACATCGTCTACATCGCCTCCAAGAACGCCGTCTTCGCCGGGCCCAACAACATCGCCTACTCCGCCACCAAGGCCGACCAGGCCCACCAGGTGCGGCTGCTGGCCGCCGAGCTGGGCGAGCACGGCGTCCGCGTCAACGGTGTCAACCCGGACGGCGTGGTGCGCGGGTCCGGGATCTTCGCCGGGGGCTGGGGTGCCAAGCGCGCGGCCGTGTACGGCGTGGAGGAGGAGAAGCTGGGCGAGTTCTACGCGCAGCGGACCATCCTCAAGCGCGAGGTGCTCCCCGAGCACGTGGCCAACGCCGTGTTCGCGCTGACCGGCGGGGAGCTGACGCACACCACCGGGCTGCACGTCCCGGTCGACGCCGGCGTCGCGGCCGCCTTCCTGCGATGAGCGCGTCCGTGAAGTCGTACGCCGCGGTCGACCTCGGCGCGTCCAGCGGACGTGTCATGGTCGGCCGCGTCGGCCCCGACAGCCTGGAGCTGTCCGAGGCACACCGGTTCGTGAACCGTCCGGTCCGGGTCCCGGAAGGCCTGCGCTGGGACATCCTCTCGCTGTACGGCGGTGTCCTGGACGGGCTCAGGGCCGCCGGGCAGGTCGACTCCGTCGGCATCGACAGCTGGGCCGTGGACTACGGGCTGCTGGACGCCGACGGGGCGCTGCTCGGCAATCCGGTGCACTACCGGGACTCCCGTACCGAAGGCATCGCGCAGAAGGTGTGGGCGACCGTGCCCGCGCCGGAGCTCTATGCGGCGACCGGGCTCCAGTACGCGCCGTTCAACACGCTGTACCAGCTCGTGGCGGACCGACTCGTGGGCGCGCAGCGACTGTTGCTCATTCCCGACCTGCTCACCTACTGGCTGACCGGCGAGCAGGGCACCGAGCTGACCAACGCCTCGACCACCCAGCTGATCGATCCCCGGACGCGGGCGTGGTCGTACGAGATCGCCGAGCGGCTCGGGATCGACCTGGAGCTGTTCGCGCCGCTGCGACAGCCGGGTGATCCGGCCGGACTGCTGCGGCCCGAGGTGCTGGAGGAGACCGGGCTCCGCGGGCCCGTGCCCGTGACGGCCGTCGGATCGCACGACACCGCCTCCGCGGTGGCCGCCGTGCCCGCGTCCGGCGAGCGGTTCGCCTACATCTGCACCGGCACCTGGTCTCTCGCGGGCCTTGAGCTCGACGCTCCGGTGCTGACCGAGGAGAGCCGGGCCGCCAACTTCACCAACGAGCTGGGGCTCGACGGCACGGTCCGGTATCTGCGGAACATCATGGGGCTGTGGCTGCTCCAGGAGTGCGTACGGGCCTGGGGCGACCCGGACCTGGGTGAACTGCTGCCGGCCGCGGCGAAGGTGCCGGCACTGCGGTCGGTGGTGGACGCCGGGGACGCGATGTTCCTCGCGCCGGGCCGGATGCCGGAGCGGATCGCCGAGGCGTGCCGTGCTTCGGGGCAGCCGGTACCCGTCTCCCCCGCCGAGATCACGCGGTGCATCCTCGACTCCCTCGCACTGGCCCACCGCAAGGCCGTCGACGAGGCGCAGCGGCTGGCCGGCCACCCTGTCGACGTCGTGCACGTCGTCGGGGGCGGTACCCGCAACGCCCTGCTGTGCCAGCTGACCGCCGACGCCTGCGGGCTGCCGGTGGTGGCGGGGCCGACCGAGGCGGCCGCGCTCGGCAACGTCCTGGTCCAGGCGCGGGCCCACGGCCTCGTGAGTGACCTCGCGGGCGGGCGCGAGCTGCTGACCCGGACCCAGCCGCTCACCCGGTACGAGCCGCAGGGCGACTCCGCGCGCTGGCGCGAGGCGCAGGCCCGGCTCGCCGGGCACTGACCGGGGTCTCCCCTCGACTTGCACGCCGGACTACGCTTCACTCATCCGATGATCGACCACAAGGAGCCGCGATGCGTGTCGCCCTGTTCCTGACCTGTGTCAATGACACGCTCTATCCGGACACCGGGCGCGCCGTGGTGAAACTGCTGACCAGGCTGGGCGTCGACGTCGACTTCCCGATGTCCCAGACCTGCTGCGGGCAGGCGCACTACAACACCGGCTACCGGCATGAGGCGGAACCGCTGGCTCGGCATTTCTCCGATGTCTTCCGGGACTATGAGGCGATCGTGACGCCGTCCGGATCATGCGGGGCGATGGTGCGGGAGCTGTATCCGCGGATGGGTGAGCGGGCCCGGGCCGAGGGGCGCGGGGAAAGCCTCGCGACCACGCTCGCGCCGGTGGTGCCGAAGACCTACGAGCTGACGGAGTTCCTGGTGGACGTGCTGGGGGTGACGGACGTCGGGGCGCACTACCCGCACACGGTGACGTACCACCCGACCTGTCACGGACTGCGGGGCCTCGGGCTCGGTGACCGGCCCCGGCGGCTGCTCCAGGCGGTCAAGGGGCTTGAGCTCAAGGAGCTTCCGGGCGCCGACGAGTGCTGCGGCTTCGGTGGCACGTTCGCGCTGAAGAACGCCGATGTCTCGGCGGCGATGGGCGCGGACAAGGTACGCAACGCCGAGTCGACGGGCGCGGAGGTGCTGTGCGCCGCCGACAACTCGTGCCTCATGCACATCGGGGGAACGATGGGCCGGCTGGAGTCGGGCATGCGGCCGGTGCACATCGCGGAGATCCTGGCGAGCACGGAGGAGGAACCGGCCGTATGAGCGGAACGTTCGTAGGGATGCCGGCCTTCCCCGAGGCCGCGCACGAGGCGGTCAACAACCGGACGCTGCGCGGCAATCTGCGCCACGCCACGCACACGATCCGCGCCAAGCGGGAGAAGGCCGTCAGCGAGGTCTCCGACTGGGCGGAGCTGCGCGAGGCGGGCAAGCAGATCAAGGACCACACGCTGCGTCATCTCGACCGCTATCTCGTGCAGTTGGAGGAGTCGGTCGTGGCGGCGGGCGGTACCGTCCACTGGGCCGCCGACGCCGACGAGGCCAACGAGATCGTGACCAAGCTCGTCCAGATGACCGGCGAGTCGGAGGTCGTCAAGGTCAAGTCGATGGCCACGCAGGAGATCGGGCTCAACGAGGCTCTGGAGGCCGAGGGCATCCGGGCCTACGAGACCGATCTCGCCGAGCTGATCGTGCAGTTGGGCAAGGACCGGCCCTCGCACATCCTCGTCCCGGCCATCCACCGCAACCGGGGCGAGATCCGGGACATCTTCGCGCGCGAGATGAGCGAGTGGGGCCGACCGGCCCCCGAGGGCCTCACCGACACGCCCGCCGAACTGGCGGAGGCCGCACGGCTGCACCTGCGGGAGAAGTTCCTGCGCGCCAAGGTCGGCATCTCCGGCGCCAACTTCATGGTCGCCGACACCGGCACCCTGGTGGTCGTGGAGTCCGAGGGCAACGGCCGGATGTGCCTGACCCTGCCCGAGACGCTGATCTCGGTCGTCGGCATCGAGAAGATCGTGCCGACCTGGCAGGACCTGGAAGTCTTCCTCCAGACGCTCCCCCGCTCCTCGACGGCCGAGCGCATGAACCCGTACACGTCCACGTGGACCGGCACCAGGGACGGCCGCGCCGGGGAAGGGGACGGCCCGCAGAACTTCCATCTGGTGCTGCTCGACAACGGGCGCTCCGACACCCTCGCCGACGAGGTCGGCCGCCAGGCCCTGCGCTGCATCCGCTGCTCGGCCTGCCTGAACGTCTGCCCGGTGTACGAGCGGGCCGGCGGCCACGCCTACGGCTCGGTCTACCCGGGCCCGATCGGTGCGATCCTCAGCCCCCAACTCCGGGGCACGGCAAGCGAGATCGACGCCTCGCTGCCGTATGCGTCGAGCCTCTGCGGGGCCTGCTACGAGGTCTGCCCGGTCGCCATCGACATCCCCGAGGTGCTGGTGCATCTGCGGGAGCGGATCGTGGAGGGCGGGCCGGTGGTCCGCGAGGGCAACAAGGTGGTCCTGAAGCCCGCCAAGGGACACGCGGCCGAGCGGGCGGCGATGCGGGCGGCCCGCTGGGCGTTCGCCCACCCGGGTGCACTGCGCACCGGCCAGCGGCTGGCCTCGCGCACCCGGCGCCTGCATCCGCGCAGTCTGCCGGGTCCCGGCAAGGCGTGGAGCGGTACCCGGGATCTGCCTGCCGTGCCCGCGGAACCCTTCCGCGACTGGTGGCAGCGCACCAACGGCGGCAAGGAGAGCGGCAAGTGAGCAGCAGGGAACGGATCCTGGGCCGGGTGCGGCGCGCGCTGGCCGATGTCCCGAGCGAGGACACCCCGATCGAGCGCGCGTACCTGCGCGAGCACGGCGACCGGAGCGTCGAGGAGACGGTGGAACTGCTGGCCGAGAACCTCGCGGACTACCGGGCGATCGTGCACCGCTGCACGGCGGCCGACCTGCCGGCGACGCTCGCCGGGATGCTGGCGGCACGGGGCGCGAAGACGGTCCTCGTACCGCCGGGGCTGGAGCGGTCATGGCTGGCGGAGGCCGACACCGAGCAGGTCCCGGACCGGGTCGAGAGCACCCCGCACGAACTGGACCGGATCGACAGCGTGGTCACGGCGTGCGCGGTGGCCGTCGCCGAGACCGGCACCATCGTGCTGGACGGGGGCCCGGACCAGGGTCGCCGCCGCATCACCCTCGTCCCGGACCATCACATCTGTGTCGTACGGGTCCCGGACCAAGTCGTCTCCTCGGTGCCGCAGGCCCTCGAACGCCTCGACCCGGCACGCCCGTTGACATGGATCTCGGGTCCCTCGGCGACCAGCGACATCGAACTGGACCGGGTCGAGGGGGTGCACGGTCCGCGCACCCTCGAGGTGGTACTGGTGGACACTCAGGCGAGTGCGGAGGTCAACTCGTAGCGCCCTGAGGGGAGTTCGAAGGACGCGGTGCCGTCCTCGAAGCCCAGGTACTTCACCCCCTTGACGCGTGACAGGGGGGTGCGGCTCTCGCGCACGGAGTCGGGGTCACACGTGGGGACGCGCAGGGTCGCGGTGCTGTTGGCGGGCACCGCGACCCGGTGCCCGAACTCGCTCTCCCGCACCGCCCATGCGCTGACGATCTCGCCGTAGGGCGACCGGTGCGAGCCGGAGACCCGGGTGATCCTGCCGGTCGGGTCGAGGTGCGGCCGCAGGAAGAAGTGCTTGAAGCCCGGGTGGGCCGGGTCCTTGGCGATGCCGGCCATGCTCTCGTACATCCACTCCATGATCGCGCCGTAGGAGTAGTGGTTGAACGAGTTCATCTCGACCGGCCCGAAGCCCTCCTCCCGCGCGTACGAGTTCCAGCGCTCCCAGACCGTCGTCGCGCCGTTCCTCACCGAGTACAGCCAGGACGGCATCGCGTCCTGGTGCAACACCTTGTACGCCAGCTCCACCTGGCCCTCCTCGGTGAGGACGGGGGCCAGGACGTTCACGCCGAGGAAGCCGACGGAGAGGGTGTTCTCGGCGTACCCGACACGGGTGCTGCCGGGGTGAGCGGCCTTGTAGGCGGCGTCGTTGCCGATGTTCTGGACGAGGAGCTCGACGAGGGCACGGCGCTGGACCTGGGTGTCGTACAAGCCGAGTTTGAGGACCCAGAGCAGCGCGGTCTGGCTGTCGTCCTCGGTCTGGGTGGGACTGCCTCCCGGGGTCCACGGCGGCGGCGAGCCGAGACTGGAACGCACGGTGAGGCGGCCGTCCTCGGTGCTCAGGTACGTGGTGATGAACGCCCGCTTGATGTGGGAGAAGAGCTCCTCGTAGGCGTGGGCCTCGTCGGCGCGGCCGGTGGCGCGCGCCATGTCCGCCATGAGCCGCGCGCTGTAGCCGTAGTAGACGTCGCTGATGAGCTGGGTGCTGGTCACCTGGAAGGCCAGCCAGTCGCCGAAGATCGCGCCCTGTCCGGCGTAGGTGTCCCCGGTGCGCGCGCGGATCCAGTCCATGTAGGCCGTCATCGCCTCCCAGCTGCGCTCGACGAGGGTGGTGTCACCGCTCATCTGCCACACCGTCCAGGGGACGACGACCCCGCAGTCCGCCCAACCGCTCGCCGGAACCGGCTCGTTGTAGCGGGCCCCGGGGGCGATCCAGGTGAACTGGGCGCCGTCCGCGCCATAGGTGCGCTGGGAGTCGATCAGGATGTCCTGGAAGTGGCTCAGGAAGGCGACCGCATCGGTGTTGTAGAGACCGGTGTGGGAGAAGAGCTGGGTGTCGCCGGTCCAGCCGCAGCGTTCGTCGCGTTGCGGGCAGTCGGTGGGCACCCACACGTAGTTGCCGCGCTGGCCCCAACGGACGTTGCTGATCAGCTGGTTGACGTCGGGGGCGTCCGTTTCGACGGTGCCGATGTCGCGGAGGGCGGAGGTGGCGACCCTGCCGGTCAGGTCGGTGAGGGTGACGGTGGCGGTCGTGGTGACGGAGACGTAGCGAAAGCCGTAGAAGGTCAGGGAGTCCTGGTGGGTCTCGCCCTTCGGGTCGCCCTTGAGAATGTATGTACTGGTGGCTTTGGCGGTACGAAGGTTGGCCCGGTAGACGGAGCCCTCCGGGCCGTCGGCGCCCGCGCCGGCGTCGTTGAGCATCTCCCCCGGTGTGAAAACCACTTCGGCGCCCGCGGGGCCGCGGAGGGTGTAGCGGGGGACACCGACCAGGTTCTGGCCGAGGTCGATCACGGCGGTCTCGCCGGGGTGCAGGGTGGTGTGGGTAGTGGCGGCCCTGGAGGGATCGGTGACCGTGCGGGCGGGGTCGGGGACGAAGTCGCCGCCGGTGTAGACGGTGATCGACCGCGGCCTGCGGTCCCATGCGGGCATCAGCCGGGCCGACTCGCCGGGGTAGGCGACCAGCCGGGACTCGGGGAACCGGGTGGTGAAGTCGTGCTCCTCGACACCGGACCAGGCGGAGGCGTCGAAGCCGTTCGCGGTCCAGCCGGGCAGTTCCCTGCGGGCGTCGTAGGTCTGGCCGTCGTAGATGTCGTCGGCGCGGTAGGGGCCGGTGTCCGTGGCCCTCCAGTCGTCGCCGGGCGCGGTCACGACGGTCTGGGTCGAGCCGTCCTCGTAACGGATCAGGAGCTTGGCCTTGAGGGCGAGGCGGTTGCCGTCCTCGAGGTAGTACACGCTGTTGTCGGAGACGCGGCCGTTGAACCAGCCGTTGCCCAGCACCGCCGCGAGGGTGACCTGCGGCTTCCCCACCACCGGGCCCGTCACGTCGTAGGTGAAGTAGCTGACGGTGGTGTCGTAGTTGGTCCAGCCAGGGGTGAGGAGTTCGTGGGTGGTGCCGCCGTCCTGGGGCACGGTGACCCGGCGGCCGTTGACGTAGGCGTCGTACACGCCGAGCGCGGAGACGTAGAGCCGGGCCTCGCGCACCCGGCCGGCTTTCAGGTCCGCCTGCCGTCTCAGGAGCGGCGAGCCCGCGCTGTTCGGCGCCTTGCCCGCCATGCTGATCCACTTCGCGCCGTCCCAGCCGGTCACGCCGTCGGTGCTGAGCAGGCCGGTCTCGAAGCGGGCGGTCGGGGCCTCGGGGAGCCTGCGGTCGTTCTCGTCCCAGACCTGGACCGTCCAGTGGTAGCGGGTCGAGGCGTGCAGCCCGGGGCCCGCGTACCGTACGGCCACCGAGTCCGCCGAGTCGACCCGGCCGCTGTCCCAGACGTCCGCGCGGCCGTCGGCCAGGCGGTCGGGGGTGGAGGCGACCAGGAGACGGTACGCCGTCTGACGCCGGCCACGGACCCGGGACGCGGTGCGCCAGCCGAATCTCGGGCGGGCCGCGTCCACGCCGAGCGGATCGGTGCGGTGCTCCACCGTGAGGCCCTCCACGGCGGTCCGGTCGGCGGCCGTGTTCGCCCTGTCGACTCCGTCGGTCATGCCGTTGTCCCTTCGGCTGTTCTGAGTTGTCTCTACTTCTGCTGCACAGCCGGGGTGACCTCAGGAGTAGACGATCGGACACCCCCGCCGCAGCGAGTGCTGAGCGGCGCGCAGATACAGCGCCACATAGAACGCCGCGTCCAGGTCCTCGCCCCACGGTCCGGGCCGGGTGGCCGCCACCCGCTCCGCCTCGCCGTCGAGGAACCACATGGTGAGGTCGAGGTTGTCGCAGGCTTCGGGTATCTCGTCGAGGGGCAGGCGCACGGCCTCGGCCAGCCGTCGCGCGAGGTCGAGGATCTGCGGGGCTCCGGCGATCACCGTGGTGTCCGAGTAGGAGGACTCGACGGGCAGTTCGACCTCCACGTCCAGCGACACCGGCACCAGCACCGACCAGTCGAGGAGGGCCTCCGGCTCGGAGGGCGCCAGATGCTCACGCGCCAGCCGCACGAGGCCGTCCATGGACGGCACCAGCTTCTCCTCGAACCGCAGCCCCGACCCACGGACGAACTCCGTGTCCTCGGGCACGGACTCGTACGGCGGCAGCCCCCGGCGGCGCAGTTCCTCGTTCAGCCCCGCGGCGACCGCCCCCCGGCCCTCCTCCTCGTCCGCGTCGAACCACTCCCGCGCACCCACGCTCACCAGATAGATCCCCATGCCCGGAAACGTACAGCGCCCCACTGACAACGCCGACCGCCGCCGGCCTTCGAGGTCACGGTGCGGTCAGCAGGAGCGTCGGCAGGGTGTCCTCCAGGATCCGCTCGCGGGGCAGAGTGAGGCCGAAGTGCCGTTGGACGACCTCCAGGCAGGCCCGGTGCACGGCACGGCGGTCCAACGCGTCGTCGGGCAGTCCGGCGGCGGTGAGCCGTTCCTGGACGGCGGCGGCCACCTCGGGGTCGCCCTCGGGACTGCCGTGCGCCCAGCTGCCGTCGAGGTGCAGGTTGAACGTGCACATCAGGTTCTCGTCGTGGCGGTAGGTGAAGCGCGGGGGCACCGGCTTGCCGTTCTCCTCCTCGTACTCCAGGTGGAAGACGTGCAGCCCGCCCCGGTCGACGGGTCGGCCGACGGAGCCGAACCTGCCCTGCCAGCCGCCGTACTTGATGACGTAGGACCATTCGTCGAGCTCACCGTGGCGCAGGGCGATGCCCTCGCGGACTCCTCCGTAGAGGCCTTCCAGCAGGTCCTGCACCTGGCGGCCGGTCAGCTCCCCGATGGGGCGGGGCCGGTACCGTCCCGGGGCGGTCTCGGCGATCCGTCTCGCCAGTGATTCCGACTCGAGGTCGGGGGCGATCACCACGCTGTAGCCGCCGTAGGCGATGGACTGGGGCTCGGCGAGCCAGGCTGTTCCGTCGGTCATGGCGATCAACCCTGCCGTATCCGCGCGGGGGTGTCACTGAATACACCCCGGAAGACGGGTTCTGCGCCCCATGTGCCCCGGCCCGCGGCTCCGTAGCTTCTTGAGCGAGGCACACGGCGTGCCGGACGAAGGGGGACGACGATGTTTCGCACAGGCTCACGACGCAGGCACGACACGGGACCCGCCGCCGAGGCGCTGCGGCTCGTGAAGGTCAGCAAGACGTACGGCACCGACGACAGTGCCGTGACCGCCCTGGACGGAGTGACGCTGAGCCTCGGCCGGGGCACCTTCACCGCGGTGATGGGGCCATCGGGGTCCGGCAAGTCCACGCTGCTGCAGTGCGCGGCCGGTCTCGACCGGCCGGACAGCGGGATCGTACGGGTGGACGGCACGGAGCTGACGGGCGGTGGCGAGGCGGCGCTGACGAGGTTCCGGCGCGGGCGCGTCGGGTTCGTGTTCCAGCAGTACAACCTGCTGGAGACGCTGACGGTCGCGCAGAACACGGTGCTGCCGCTGAAGCTCGCGGGCCGAAAGGTCGACCGGAGGAGGGCGGAGGAGGTCCTCACCTCGGTCGGGCTCGGCGACCGCCTCGGCCATCGCCCCGACCAGCTCTCCGGCGGTCAGAAGCAGCGGGTCGCCATCGCCCGCGCGCTGGTCACGGACCCTCGGGTGATCTTCGCGGACGAGCCTACGGGCGCTCTGGACACCCGTAGTGCGCGGGATGTGCTGCGGTTGCTCCAGGAGGCGGTGCAGGTGCACGGCCGGACCGTGGTGATGGTGACCCATGACCCGGTCGCCGCCTCGTACGCCGATTCCGTGGTGTTCCTGGCGGACGGCCGGCTTGTGGGCCGGATGGACGCACCGACACCGGACGCGGTGGCCGAGCGCCTCGCGCACCTGGGCGACGACGTGACGGCGGGGGTGTGAGCGATGTTCATGCTGGCGATGCGGTCGATAGGGCAACGGCCCGGACGGTTCCTCGCGACACTGCTGGCCGCCTTCCTGGGCGCGGGGATCATCATGACGTTCAACTCGCTGTACGACACGGCGGGCCGGCCGGGCGTGGACCCGGTGAGCTCGGAGACGCTGACCACGTCGGCGAGTGTCGTCGGCGGCTACGGCACCCTCCTGGTGTTCTTCGCCGTGGCCTCGACGCTGACGGTCAACGTCCGCCAGCGCGCGGGTGAGTTGGAGCTGCTGCGCTGCTCGGGGGCTACTCCGGGGCAGATCAGGCGGATGGTCGTGGGTGAGGCCGTGGCCGTCGCCCTGATCGGTGCCGTGCTGGCGATCGGTCCGGCGATGCTCGGCGGACAGGCCCTGTTGGACGCCTTCCAGGACAGCGGGCAGGTCGACGGCTCGGTCGACCACTCCTTCGGCCCCGTGGCGCTGCTGTCGGGTGTCGACATCACGCTGGTCGCCGCGGCGGGCGCCGCCTTCCTCGCCGTACGGCGGGCCACGCGCACACCCCGACGGCGCGGCCGGGCGCGGACGTTCCTCGCGTACGCGGCTCTCGGTATCGGTGCCGTGGCGGCTACCTCCACCTTCGCCTTCTCGGCGACGGACGAGGCACTCATGGCGACACCGGCGTACGGGGCGATCCTGCTGTCCGTGGGGTTCGCCCTGCTGGCGCCGCGGCTGCTGAAGGGTGTCCTGGACCGGTTGCCGCTGACCGGCTCGAGCGGCTGGCTGGCCGTGCGGAACCTGCGTCGGCGGGCGGACCACCTGTCCGGGATCCTGATGTCGCTGATCCTGTTCACGGCGGTGTCCGTCGCCACGCTCTACATGCAGGGTGTGGAGAGCGACGCCACGCGGGCCTCGGGCGCGGTCAGGACCGTCGACGCGAAGAACCTTCAGACACTGAACCTCACGGTCGTCGGCATCATCGTGGTGTTCGTCTGCGTGATGCTGATCAACTCGCTGTACGCGGCGACGACTTACCGCAGGCGGGAGTTCGGGCAGCAGCGCCTCGCCGGGGCGACCCCGGGGCAGGTGCTGGGCACGGTGGGCGTGGAAGGGCTGGTCCTCACGACCGTCGGGCTGTGCTTCGGCACGGTGGCGGCGCTGGCCGGGATCATTCCGTTCACGGTCGTGCGCTCCGACTCGGTGCTGCCTCACCAGGGCCTCGGCATCTGGCTGGCGGTGGCGTCGATCGCGGCGGCCGCGACGATCGGGACGGGTCTGGTCACGGCCCGCAGGGTGCTGCGCACTCCGGCGGTGGAGGCGGTGGGGTCGGCAGCGTGAGGGGCAGCGGTCAGGGGGCGTCACTTCGGTGACGCCCCCTTTCCTGCTGCGCTCCGGCCTCGTCCGGCGGCCTCGGGGCGCCTTGTCACCCCGTGACAAAGGCGGTGAACAAGCGCTTAGATAGTGGACGGACACGAGTTCGCGCCGCGCAGGAGGCCCCGTTGCTGTTCACATCCGTCGACGACGTCTCCGCACGCCTCGCCGAGACCGGCTACCTCGCCTCGCCCGCGGTCGCGACCACCGTCTTCCTCGCCGACCGCCTCGGCAAGCCGCTCCTGGTCGAGGGCCCCGCCGGGGTCGGCAAGACGGAGCTGGCCAAGGCGGTGGCCGAGGTCGCGCAGGCCCGGCTGGTCCGTTTGCAGTGCTACGAGGGTGTGGACGAGTCCCGGGCGTTGTACGAGTGGAACCACGCCAAGCAGCTCCTGCGGATCAGCGCGGGGCGCGACGAGACCTGGGACGAGGCGCGCACGGACATCTTCAGCGAGGAGTTCCTGCTCTCCCGGCCCCTGCTCACGGCGATCCGCGGCGACGAGCCCACGGTGCTGCTGATCGACGAGACCGACAAGGCGGACGTCGAGGTCGAGGGCCTGCTCCTCGAGGTGCTCAGCGACTTCCAGGTCACGGTCCCCGAGCTGGGCACGATCACCGCGTCCCGCCGCCCCTTCGTCGTCCTGACCTCCAACGCCAGCCGTGAACTGTCGGAGGCCCTGCGCCGCCGCTGCCTGTTCCTGCACATCGGGTTCCCCGAGGAGGAGCTGGAGCGGCGGATCGTACGGCTGAGGGTGCCTGGTCTGGACGAGGCGCTGGCGAAGTCCGTGGTCCGGGTCGTGGGGGCGCTCAGGGCCATGGACCTGCGCAAGGTGCCCTCGGTCGCGGAGACCATCGACTGGGCGCGGACGCTGCTCGCGCTCGGCGCGGACCATCTCGACGAGACGGTCGTACGGGACAGTCTGGGTGTGCTGCTCAAGCACCAGGACGACATCCTCAAGGCGGGGGCCAAGCTCGACCTGGACGCGGTGTGAGCACCGCCGAGCGGCTCACCTCCCTCGTCGGCGCCCTGCGCGCGCACGGTGTCCGGATCGGGACCGGCGAGACCGTGGACGCGGCCCAGGCCGTCGAGGCGCTGGGCCTCGCGGACCGGGAACGGCTGCGGGAGGGCCTGGCGGCGACCCTGCTGCACGGCACGGCCCAACGGCAGGTGTTCGACCCGGTCTTCGACCTGTACTTCCCACGGGGCGTCGGCGCGCCCGAAGAGACCTCCGGGGACCGGGACGACCTGCGCGAACGCCTCGCCAAGGCCCTCGCCGCGAACGACGAGACCCTGATGGCCCGGCTCGCGGTCGAGGCGGTCGACGGGTTCGGCGGGTACGGCAACTCCCCCGCGTCGGACGGCTGGTCGTCGTACCAGACCCTCGACCGGCTGCGCCCGCAGACGCTGCTCGCGCGCGTCCGCGACGACGTCCGGGGGCAGCAGGGCATGTCCGGGTTCACGGACCGACTACTGGAGGACGAGCTCCGGCGGCGCATCGAGGCGTTCCGCGTGCTGGTGGCGGCGGAGGCCCGGCGGCGGGTCGCCGAGCGGCGGGGCAGGGACGAGATCGCGCGGCGGGCGGTGGCCCCGACGACGGACCGGGTCGACTTCCTGTTCGCCGGGAAGGACCGGCTGGCCGAACTTCGGCGCACGGTACAGCCGTTGGCCCGCAAGCTCGCCACCCGGCTCGCGGCCCGTCGTCGCCGTGCCGCGCGGGGCAGTATCGATCTACGGCGGACTCTGCGCGGTTCCTTGTCCACGGGCGGGGTGCCGATGAAACCGGTACTGCGGCGGCGCAGGCCGGCCCGGCCCGAACTGGTGCTGCTGTGCGATGTGTCGGGCTCGGTGTCGGGGTTCTCGGACTTCACGATGCTGCTGGTGCAGGCGCTGCACGACCAGTTCAGCAAGGTGCGGGTGTTCGCCTTCGTCAACCGGCTCGACGAGATCACCCGGCTCCTCGAACACGGCGCGGCCGACCCGGAGGGGCTCGGCGCCCGCATCCGGGCCGAGGCCACACTGACGGGGTGGCACGGCAGCAGCGACTACGGCGTGGCGCTCGGCGAGTTCGCGTCGCTGTACGCGGATGCGCTGAGCCCGCGCACGACGGTGTTCGTACTCGGTGACGCCCGCACCAACATGAGCGACCCGAACCTGTCCGCCGTACAGGCGATCACCGAACGGGCGCGCCGCGTCTACTGGTTGAACCCGGAGGAGCGCGCGCAGTGGGGCACGGGCGACTCGGCCGCGTACGAGTACGCGGAGTCGGTGGAGATGCACGAGTGCCGCAATGTGCGGCAGCTCAGCGCACTGGTGGGACGGCTGCTGCCGATCTGACCCGAGACCGGCACCGACGAACTCACGCCCATGACCGCCGCCCACGCCGCCCCGCTCAGGATCGCCGCCCTCCACGAGGCGGCCGAGGCCATCCGGCATCTGGAGCTGGAACCGGTCCGGAACGGGTGCGCCTCACTTGCCCTTCGCGTAGTCCTTCGCCATGCCGCCCGCGAAGTCGTAGACCACGCACTGCTCGTCGCCGACCACCCAGGCATCGTGTCCGGGTGTCACCACGAAGATGTCGCCGGGACCCAATTCGCCCTCGCCGCCTTCGTCCATGGAGATGCGCATGCGGCCCTGGACCACATATCCGTTGTGGTGGACCTCGCAGCTCTTGGTGCCCGCGATGGGTGCCACGGACTCGGACCAGCGCCAGCCCGGTTCGAAGGTGCCCACGGCGAAGTCCAGTCCGCTCATGTGGACCGCTTCGAGGTGGCCACGCGGGAAATCGCGGCGCTCGTCCGGCTTGTCGAGCGTCTTCACCTCAAACATGACGGCTCTCCCTTCCGGCCGTGTTTCGGTACGGCCGGGGCCGGTCTCCGTCTCCCGCCCTTCCTGGACGGCACCGGCGGCGGCCGAGCCCCACCACTCCATCGTCCGCCTGTCCAGCCCGGCCTGCCATTCGAGTGACGAAGCCCGCTCTGGCCCCGTCCCCTCAGACCCCGCCCGCACAGAGCCGCGCGAAGCGCTCCGCGTCGACATTGCCACCGGAGACGATCACACCGATCCGGTCCGGGAGACCGCTCACCCGGCCGCCGAGCAGGGCGGCCAGCGGAGTGGCGCCACTCGGCTCGACGACGATCTTCAGCCGCTCGAAAGCGAACCGCATGGCTTCGCGGATCTCGTCGTCGGAGACCAGCACGATCTCGTCGACCAGCCGCCTGTTCACCGAGAAGGTCAGCTCGCCGGGCGTGTGCAGGGCCTGTCCGTCGGCGATGGTCTTCGGTACGGGAATGGCGATGCGCCGCCCCGCCTCCAGGGACCGCTTGGTGTCGTCGCCGGCCTCCGGTTCCACGCCGACCATGCGGATACCCGGGTGCAGCCCCTTGGCGGCGGTCGCGCTGCCCGCCATCAGTCCGCCGCCTCCGACCGGCGTGAGCAACGCACCCAACTCGCCCGTCTCCTGCAGGAGTTCGAGGGCGGCCGTGCCCTGTCCCGCCATCACGTGCGGGTGTTCGTACGGCGGAATGAGGGCCAGGCCCCGCTCGGCGGCCAGGGCCTCGGCGATGGCCTCGCGGTCGCCGGTGTAGCGGTCGTACGTGACGATCTCGGCGCCGTAGCCCTCGGTGGCCGCCCGCTTGGAGGGTGGGGCGTCCTCGGGCATGACGATCACCGCGGTGGTGCCGAGCTCGCGGGCGGCCAGGGCGACGGCCTGGGCGTGGTTCCCCGAGGAGTAGGCGGCGATGCCCCGGGTCAGTTGCTCCGGGGTCAGCCGGGAGGCCGCGTTGTAGGCGCCGCGGAACTTGAAGGCGCCGACCCGCTGGAAGTTCTCGCACTTGAGGAAGACCTCGGCGCCGACGAGCGCGTCGAGGGTCCGTGAGCGCAGCACCGGTGTGCGGTGCGCGACGCCCTTGAGCCGGGTGGCCGCGTCCTGGACGTCGTCCAGGGTGACCGGCGGGGTGGTGGTCGTCACGAGTGCCCTCCAGTGGTCGCCTGTTTCCGGGACTGGGAGAGGTAGCTGTAGGCGGAGGCGCGCGAGATCCCGAGCCGTCCTGCCACCTGCTCGATCGCCCGCCGGACCGCGAACACGCCCCGTTCGTCCAGGCTGCGGAACAGGTCCAGGCGCCCGGTGCGGTCGAGCAGCGCCCACGACTGATGCCGGTGCGCGTCGAGCATGACGTCGACGACGGAGTCGATGTCGTCGCCGAAGGTGGTGACGGGCCGCTCCTCCTCGGGGAGTGTGCCGGTCCCTGCCAGGGCTCCCAGCAAGGCGTGGACCTCGCTCGCCGCGGTGACGTCGACATTGACACACAGCGCACCGAAGACCGCGCCCGAGGAGTCCCGGAGCAGCATCGTCGACGACTTGACCAGTTTGCCGGCGTCGGTCCGGGTGACGTAGTTCAGCTCGTCGGCCGCCTCGTCGCCACGGGCGACCATCCGCAGGCCGATCTCGCTCATCGCCCCGCCGACTCTGCGCCCGGTCACCGAGCCGGCGATGGCCACCACCGAGTTCTCCGGCCTGCGGTAGTCGTGCAGCACCACCTCGCACACCGGCCCGAAGGTCGCCGCGATCCCGTCGACGACCGAGGTGAGCGCGGCGATGATCGCGTCCTGCTCGACCTCCATCACACCCTCCACTCAGCCAGTCTCCCTAGACTAGCAATCCAGCCACTGGACCACCAGTCCAATCGCTCGGCGCTTTCCGTCTTCTGTCCGCGGATCTTGACGGCTCGAATGTTACCGGTAACATCATTGCCCATGTCCTCGACGCTGGCGCCCGCGCGCACTCCGGTCTTCAGCCCGGCCGCCGTGGTCGCCTCCTGCGTCGGGTTCGTGCTCATCGGCGCGCTCCAGGCGCTGTACGGCCCGGCGATCCCCGCGTTCCGCGAGGAGTTCGGGTTGTCTCCCTCGGGAGCCGGACTCGGTCTCAGCGCCCATTTCGTCGGCGGGGTCGCCGGGGTCCTGCTGTTCGACCGGCTCTTCGGCGGGATCGGCAACCGGCGGATCCTGGGCGCCTCGTACCTGCTGATGGCGCTCGGCGCGGCGGGCTTCGCACTCGCGCCGAACTGGCCGAGCGCCCTGGCCGCGGCGCTGCTCGCCGGTCTCGGCTTCGGCGGCATCGACTACGGCCTGAACCAGCTGTTCGCGGTCGGCTTCGGCCACCGTTCCACCGCGATGCTGAACATTCTCAACGCACATTTCGGCGTGGGCGCGATCCTCGGTCCGGCGCTGATCGGCGTGGTGGGTGCCGGACACTATCCGGCGGTCTTCCTCGGCTTCGCGCTCGCCAACCTGCCGTTGCTGCTGTGCCTGAAGGGCGTACGGAACCGGGCGCCCCAGCCGTCCGGCACGGCTCCCGACTCCCCCGGCGTTCTCGGCCGCAGTCTGGCCTCGGTGCTCTGCGTGTTCGTCGCGCTCTACGTCCTGCACGTGGGCATCGAGGCGGGCGTCGGCGGCTGGGAACCCACCCATCTGCGGACCGTGGGATACGGCGCCGGCGTGGCCGCGACCGCCACCTCCGTCTACTGGCTGATGATGACGGTGGGCCGCTTCCTGGTCGCCCCGATCGCGCTGCGCTTCTCGGCACAGGCCATCATCACCGTGTCCTGCGCGGGGATGACGGTCTGTCTTTTGCTGGCGTCCGTACGGGAGTTGGCGCCGTACGCGTATGCCGGTGTCGGTCTGTTCATCGCGCCGATCTTCCCCACCGGCCTGCCCTGGCTGCACCGGGCCGCCCCCGGCGCCCGACGCGCCGGCGCGCTGGTCATCGCCGCCTCGATGATCGGCGGTGTGGCGGCGGGACCGGCGCTGGGCAAGGCCATCGAATGGTCCGGGATCCGGGCCGTTCCGCTGCTGCTGAGCGGTGTCTCCGCGCTGTGTCTCGCCGCCACGCTCTGGCTCATCCGCAGTACCCGAACCCGCTGAACTCCCCCTGACTCGAAGGGATGCCCCGCATGCCCGCTCTGACGACGTCCTCCGACGGTTTCCTCCTGCACGGCGAGCCGTTCCGGATCATCTCCGGAGCCATGCACTACTTCCGGATCCATCCCGACCAGTGGACCGACCGGCTGCGCAAGGCCCGTCTGATGGGCCTCAACACGATCGAGACGTATCTGCCGTGGAACCTCCACGAGCCCGAACCCGGCACCCTGGTCCTGGACGGCTTCCTCGATCTGCCCCGCTGGCTGCGCCTCGCCCAGGAGGAGGGTCTGCATGTCCTGCTGCGCCCGGGGCCGTTCATCTGCGCCGAGTGGGACGACGGTGGTCTGCCCGCCTCGCTGCTCGCGGACCCCGACATCCGGCTGCGCAGCAGCGACCCCCGCTTCACGGCGGCGTTCGACGGCTACCTCGACCGACTCCTGCCCGCACTGCGGCCGTTCATGGCCGGGCACGGCGGCCCGGTGATCGCCGTACAGGTGGAGAACGAGTACGGGGCGTACGGCGACGACACCGCGTATCTCAAGCACGTCCAGCAGGCGTTGCGGGACCGTGGCGTCGAGGAACTGCTGTACACATGCGACCAGGCCAACGCCGAGCACCTGGCGGCCGGCACCCTCCCGGGCACGCTCGCCACGGTCACCTTCGGCAGCCGGGTCGAGGAGAACCTGGCCGCGCTCCGCGCCCACCAGCCCCAAGGCCCGCTGATGTGCTCGGAGTTCTGGATCGGCTGGTTCGACCACTGGGGCGGCCCGCACCACGTACGGTCGGCCGCCGACGCCGCGGCCGACCTGGACCGGCTGCTGGCGGCGGGGGCCTCGGTCAACATCTACATGTTCCACGGCGGCACCAACTTCGGCTTCACCAACGGCGCCAACCACAAACACGCCTACGAGCCCACCGTCACGTCCTACGACTACGACGCCGCGCTCACCGAGAGCGGTGACCCCGGTCCCAAGTACCACGCTTTCCGCGCGGTGATCGCCCGCCACACGGCCACACCCGGCGAACCCGCGCCCTCACCGGCCCCCAAACTCCCGGTCACCGACGTCGAGTTGGATCACCGGGCGCCGCTGCTGCCGTACGTCCGCGGGCTGTCGTCGACGAACACCGAGGCCCCGGTGACGATGAACGAACTGGGTGCGCACACCGGTTACGTGCTCTACCGCACCACGCTTCCGGGCTCGGGCGACGGTCTGCTGCACTTCACGGGCGGGGTGGGCGACCGCGCCCAGGTCTTCGTGGACGGCGCCTCCGTCGGCGTCCTTGAGCGGGAACGGCACGACGAGACCCTGTCCGTGCGGGTGCCGCACGCCGGTGCCGTCCTCGAAGTCCTCGTGGAGAACATGGGCGGCGTCAACTACGGGCCGCGCATCGGGGCGCCCAAGGGGCTGCTCGGCCCGGTGTCCTTCCAGGGCGCCGAACTGCGCGGCTGGGAGTGCCGGGCCGTGCCCCTGGACCACCTGGCCGCCGTGCCGTTCGGCCCGTCCGAGGCGACCACGGACTCCGTACCCGCCTTCCACCGGGGCACCTTCGAGGTCGACACCCCGGCCGACACCTTCCTCGCCCTGCCCGGCTGGACCAAGGGCCAGGCCTGGGTCAACGGGTTCCATCTCGGCCGTTACTGGAACCGCGGTCCTCAGCACACCCTGTACGTCCCCGCGCCCGTCCTGCGCCCCGGCGCCAACGAACTGGTCCTGCTGGAGCTGCACGCCACCATCGGCACGCGCGCCCAGCTCACCGACACGCCCGACCTCGGACCGGAGATCGACTGATGTCCCACCCGCACCACCTGCGCCTGCCCTCCCCCGCCGGGCCTCCGCAGACCGGGCACCTGCCCTTCGCGGACGCCCCGGGGGTGCCCGACCCGATCGAGGTGACCAGCCGTTGGCTCACCCGTGGCGGCCGGCCGTGGTTCCCGGTCTCCGGTGAGTTCCACTACTCCCGCTACCCCGCCGGGGAGTGGGAGGAGGAGCTGCTGAAGATGAAGGCGGGCGGTGTCACCGCCGTCGCCAGTTACCTCATCTGGATCCACCATGAGGAGATCGAGGGCCGCGTCCGCTTCGACGGCGACCGTGACCTGCGCCGCTTCGCCGAGCTGTGCGCCCGCCACGACCTGGACTTCATCCCCCGCGTCGGCCCCTGGTCGCACGCGGAGGTCCGGAACGGCGGCCTGCCCGACTGGGTCCTGGCCCGGGACTGCGTGCCCCGCACCGATGATCCCGTGTACCTGGACGCCGTACGCCCCTGGTTCGCGGCGATCGCCGAGCAGTTGAGCGGCCTCGACCGGGCGCACGGCGGCCCGATCGTGGCGATCCAGATCGAGAACGAGCTCTACGACCAGCCCGGCCATCTGCTGACGCTGAAGCGGATGGCCCAGGAGGCCGGTCTGAGCGCACCCCTGTGGACCTCGACGGCCTGGGGCGGTGTCCGACTCCCGCCGGACGAACTGCTTCCGCTCTACGGCGGCTACACCGAGGCCTTCTGGACCGAGGCCGACGGCGGTTGGCCCGACACCTGCCGCAAGCACTTCTTCTTCACCCACCAGCGCGACGACGAGGGCATCGGATCCGACCTGCGCCCGGTCAGCGTGCGGGGCGGCGAGCCCGACGCCTTCGCGGACCGATTCCCCTGGGCCACCTGCGAGTTGGGCGGCGGCATGGCGGTGTCGTACCACCGTCGGCCGTATATCGATCCCGACGACATCGGCGCGCTCGGCCTCACCAAGATCGGCTGCGGCTCGGTGTGGCAGGGCTACTACATGTTCCACGGCGGCACGAACCCGGCGGGCGAGCTCAGCACCCTGCAGGAGTCGCACGCCAGCGGCTATCCGAACGACCTGCCCGTCCTCACGTACGACTTCCAGGCACCGCTCGGCGAGTACGGCCAGTATCGGCGGACGTACCACGAACTCCGGCTCCAGCACCTGCTGTTGGCCGACTTCGGACACCTGATCGCCCCCATGGAGTCGGCGCTGCCCGAGCGGCGGCCGGAGGGGCAGTTCGACCGGGACACCTTGCGCTGGGCGGTGCGTGGTGATGGCACCTCGGGGTTCCTGTTCGTCAACAACCACCAGCCGCACGAACAGCTCCCGGAGCACCCGGAGACCTCGTTCGCGGTCGAATTCCCGTCCAGTGGCGGCGAGTTGACCCTGCCCAGCGTTCCTGTCACGGTTCCGAGCGGCGCGTACTTCTGCTGGCCACTGCGTCTCGAGGTGGCCGGCCTGCGGCTGGAGTGGGCCACCGCCCAGCCGGTGTGCACGGTGGACGTCGACGGCCGTGCGGTCCTGGTGCTGGCCGCGACGGACGGTATCGCGCCCGAACTCGCCCTGGACACGGCCACGGTGTCGGCTCTGCGCACGCCCACCGGCGATGTCACCCCGGTCGGCGACCGGCTGCTGGTGACCGGGCTGCGTCCCGGCACCGACGCCCTGGTGGAGGTGGACACCGCCGACGGCGGGCGGGTCGGCCTGCTGGTGCTGGACGCGGCGACGGCCCGTACCGCCTACCGGGGCCCTGCATGGGGTGCCGAGCGGCTGGTGTTGTGCGGTGACGGTGTGGTCTTCGACCGGGACGAGGTACGGCTGCACGGTTCGGGGACGGCGACGTCGTTCGCCGCGCTGCCCGCACCCGAGCGGGCGCCCGTGGTGGAGGGGGTCACAGCGGAGGCGGTCACGGACGGGGTGTTCACCCGTTACGCCGTCCCGAAGGCGCCGGCCGGCGAGGTCTCCGCGGTGCAGGTCACCCTCGTCCGGGCCGCCGGGCCCGCCCCCGAGACCGTCACCGGGGTCCAGGGCCGGGCGAGTGCTCCCGCCGACAAGTACTTCGACACCGTGGCCGCCGAGTACCGCGTCGAGGTGCCGGACGCGCTGCCGCCCGGGACGCTGCTGCGGCTGCGCTGGAGCGGGGACGTGGGGCGGGCGTACGTGGGAGACACGCTCGTCGCCGACCAGTTCTGCGCGGGACGGGTCTGGGACATCGGCCTGGACCGGCTGCCCGCCGAGGCCCTGCGGGCCGAGGGTCTGCGGCTGCGGATACTGCCACTGCGTGCCGGGGCGCCGGTGCATCTGCCGGAGCAGGCGCGTGGCGAGCGGGAGACGGCCGCCGTCACCCACGCCGAGTGGATCACCCGGCGCACCTGGTCGGTCCGGGCGGGCTGACCTGCCCCGGAGCCCGATGCCGCCACCGGATCCTCGGGACCGGCCCGCCTATGCTGTGCTCCCGGGGCGGGCCGGGACCGCCGTACCACCGCCACCACACGTCGAGGAAACCGTCACCATGACCCCAAGCGCCGCCGAGGGAGCCGTCCCGAAGGGGCGCAGCCGACGCAACTTCGCCGGCTCGCGCCCGGTGATGGACGACGTGGCCCGGCTGGCCGGTGTCTCCAAGCAGACCGTCTCCCGTGTGCTCAACGAGCATCCGTCCGTCCGCCCCGAGACCCGCGAGGCGGTCCTGACGGCCATGCGGACCCTCGGCTACCGGCCCAGCCGCAGCGCCCGGTCGCTGGCCAGCGGGCGGACCCGGATGCTCGGGGTCATCACCTTCGACGCGGCGCGCTACGGACCGTCCGCGATCCTGACCGCGATCAACACCGCCGCCCAGGAGGCCGGTTATCTGCTCAGCTCCATCTCCCTGGACACGGCCGAGCACGACACGGTCGTCGAGGCCGTCGACCGGCTCTCGGCCGAGGGCGCGGACGGCGTGATCGCCATCGCCCCGCAGCTGTGGGTGGGCCACGCCCTGGCGGACACCCGGTTCGACACCCCGCTGGTGGTGCTGGAGAACGGTTTCGACCCGGAGACCGAGCGGCTCACCGGTGACTCCCGCAAGGGCGCCCGCAAGGCCACCGAGCATCTGCTGGGGCTCGGCCACCCGACCGTCTGGCACATCGCGGGGCCGAGCGGCTGGACCTCCGCAGACCACCGGTTGGCAAGCTGGCGCTCCACGCTGGAGGCGGCCGGAGCGCGGATCCCCGAGCCGTTGTTCGGCGACTGGAGCGCCGACTCCGGCTACCATCTGGGACGCCGACTGGCCCGGCGTACGGACGTCACCGCGGTGTTCGTGTCCAACGACCAGATGGCCCTAGGCGTCCTGCACGCCTTCCACGAGGCGGGGCGCTCGGTGCCGGGCGAGATCAGCGTGGTGGGCTACGACGACATCCCCGAGGCCGCGCATCTGCTGCCGCCGCTGACCACCGTGCGCACGGACTTCGCGGAGATCGGCACCCGGTCCCTGCGGCTCCTGCTGAGCCGGATCGACGACTCGGCAAGACCGCCGCACCCCGAGTCACTCGTCCCCGTCGACCTCGTGATCCGCGCGAGCAGCGGGGCGGTGCCGGGACACTGAGAGCCGTGTCCTGGCCTGACCCTTCAGTCGCGCGGGAACAGAGCCGGGGCACGACGTGTGAGCCACGCGCCGGCCAGGCCGATGGCGGCACCGGCGGCGACATCACTGGGGTAGTGGGCGCCCGACTGCACCCGTTCCACGGCCACCAGGGCGGTCGGCACCGCGCACAGCGCGCCCGCGGCCGGCCAGGTGGGGGCGGCGGTGAAGGCGACCGCGGCCGCCGTGTGCCCGGAGGGGAAGGAGGACGAGTCGGGGCGGTCGGCGACCTCGTCGTGCGGGATCCACTCCGCGGGCGGCCGGGGCCGGTCGGCCAGTTGCTTGCACAGGCCGTTCGACGCCAGTTGGGCGACCACCATGGCCACGAGTCCGGCGGCGGCCCTGCGGCCCCGCCACCCGCCCCGCCACGCCATCGCGGCGGCAGCAGCACACCACAGCTTGCTGCTCTCCGCGGACTCCTCCACCGCCGACAGCGCCTTGGCCACGCCCGGCGGGATCCGGGAAGCCGCCTGCTGTGTCAGAGCCCGATCGACCGTCACCCGCTGTGCGCCGGTCCCGAGTCGTCGAGCCGGCGCAGGTCCTGCTCGTCCCACGTCCTGGTGTCACGCGGCTCCGTGTAGGGCTCCTTGTCGGGCGGCAGGCCGCCGGCGATGGCCCGCTGCCGGACCGTCTCGGCGTCGAACTCCAGGCCCAGAAGAATCGCCAGGTTGCTGATCCACAGCCAGACCAGGAAGACGATGACACCGGCCATGGTGCCGTAGGTCTTGTTGTACGAGGCGAAGTTGGCGACGTAGAAAGCGAATCCCGCGGACGCGAGCAGCCAGATGACCAGGGCGAGGAAGCTGCCCGGTGTGATCCACCTGAACCCCTTCACCTTGGCGTTCGGCGTGCCCCAGTACAGGAGCGCGATCATGATCGTGACCAGGACCACCAGGACGGGCCACTTGGCGATCGACCACACCGTGAGGCCGGTGTCGCCGATCCCGATCGCCGTGCCCGCCTTGCGGGCCAGAGTGCCGGTGAAGACCACGATCAGGGCACTGACGACGGCGAGCACCATCAGGACGACCGTCAGGCCGACCCGCACCGGAAGGATCTTCCAGATCGGGCGGCCCTCCGGCATGTCGTAGACCCGGTTGGCCGCGCGCATGAACGCGGCCACGTACCCGGACGCCGACCACACCGCCAGGACGATGCCGACGATCGCCATGATCGATCCGACGCCCGCGTTGTTCTGCAGCTGCTCGACGGCTCCGGTGATGATGTCGCGGGCGGAACCCGGAGTGAACTGCTTGAGATTCCTGAGCACCGTGTCCGTGGCGGACTTGCCGGTCAGGCCGAGCAGCGACACCAGGACCAGCAGGGCCGGGAAGAGCGACAACAGGCCGTAGTACGTCAGCGCGGCGGCCCGGTCGGTGAGCTCGTCGTCCTTGAACTCCCGCAGGCTGCCGCGCAGCACCGCCCCCCAGGCCGGCTTCGGCAGCTGCGTGGGCGTGTCCGGCGCATGCCGCTCCACGGCGGGCCCGGGGCCCGCCTCCTCGGCCCGCGGGACCTCGCGTTCCGGAGCCTCGTCGCTGTCGTGGTGCTCTTTATGTCCAGGAAGATGCAGCTTCATGCCGGCCGGGTACCCCCGGACGCCGCCCCAATCAGGACGCCGATGCGGGAGTTCGCAGGCGTCCACGGCGATGGCGCCAACCACTTCCCTCAAACCTTACTTCATCCCTTGACGTAAGTGGTCCACACCTTTAGGTTCACGGGTCAGCCAGACACCTCGCGACACCCTCACCCCCCACGAAGGGCTCTGCGCATGCACACCCTCACGCGCCTTGGCAGATCCGGCGCCGCCATCCTCGTCACGGTGGCCGCCGCGTCCGTCCTGACCTCCCTCTCCACGCCCGCCGATGCCGCCACCGCGCTGCCCACCGGTTTTTCTACTGTCATGAACGCGGCAAGCGGACGGTGTCTGGACGCCAGGTCGGCCGGCACCGCCAACGGCACCGTCGTCCAGCAGTACGCGTGCAACAGCACCACGGCCCAGCAGTGGAGCTTCACCGCCACGAGCGACGGCTATGTCCGTATCGACAACCGCAACGACACCGGCCAGGTCGTGGACGTGGCCGACGTCTCCACCGCCGACAACGCTCCTGTGCACCTCTGGGCCTACGGCGGTGGCGCCAACCAGCAGTGGCTGCCCGTGCACGAGGGCGGCGGCGCCTATCACTTCGTCAACCGCAACAGCGGCAAGTGCCTCGACGATCCGGGTGCCTCGACCGCCGACAGCGCGCAGTTCGTGCAGTACACGTGCAACGGCAGCGCGGCCCAGCGCTTCCAGGTGGTCCCCGTGGCCCAGTCGGCCACCAACCCGGACCTGGGGCCCAACGTGGTCGTCTTCGACCCGTCGATGTCGTCCTCGACGATCCAGTCGCGGCTGAACTCGATCTTCCAGCAGCAGGAGACCAACCAGTTCGGCGCCCAGCGCTACGCCGTCCTGTTCAAGCCGGGCTCCTACACCGCGGATGCCGACGTCGGCTTCTACACCCAGGTCGCGGGGCTCGGACTGACCCCGGACGCCGTCACCATCAACGGCGCGGTGCACGCCGAGGCCGACTGGTTCCAGGGCAACGCGACGCAGAACTTCTGGCGTGGGGCCGAGAACCTGTCCGTCAACCCCACGAACGGCAGCGACCGTTGGGCCGTTTCGCAGGCGGCGGCATACCGCCGGATGCATCTGCGCGGCAACCTCGCCCTCGACGACAACGGCTGGTCCAGCGGTGGCCTGCTCGCCGACACGAAGATCGACGGTCAGGTCGACTCCGGCAGCCAGCAACAGTGGTTGACCCGCAACTCCCAGCTCGGCAGCTGGACCGGCGCCAACTGGAACATGGTCTTCGTCGGCAGCCAGGGCGTCCCCGGCACCAGCTTCCCCAACCCGCCCCACACCACGGTCGCGCAGTCCCCGGTGGGCCGGGAGAAGCCCTTCCTGTACGTCGACGGCGACGGCGCCTACAAGGTGTTCGTACCGTCCGTACGGTCCAACTCCACCGGCACCAGCTGGGCGAACGGCTCCCCCTCCGGCAGCTCCCTGTCCCTGGACACCTTCTACGTCGTCAAGCCGGGCGCGAGTGCCGCGGACATCAACGCGGCGCTGGCGGCGGGCAAGAACCTCCTGGTCACCCCCGGCGTGTACCACCTGAACCAGACGCTCCAGGTGAACCGCGCCGACACCGTCGTCCTCGGCCTCGGCCTCGCCACGTTCGTCCCGGACAACGGCGTCACCGCGATGAAGGTGGCCGACGTCGACGGCGTGAAGGTCGCGGGCGTCCTCTTCGACGCGGGCACCACCAACTCGCCCACCCTCATGGAGGTCGGGCCGACCGGCTCCTCCGCCTCCCACGCCGCGAACCCGACCTCCCTGCACGACGTGTACTTCCGCGTCGGCGGCGCGGGCGTCGGCAAGGCGACCACCAGCCTCGTGATCAACAGCGACAACGTCATCGGCGACCACATGTGGATCTGGCGCGCCGACCACGGCAGCGGTGTCGGCTGGACCACCAACACCGCGGACACGGGCCTGATCGTCAACGGCGACAACGTCACGGCCTACGGCCTGTTCGTCGAGCACTACCAGAAGTACCAGACCGTCTGGAACGGCAACGGCGGCCGCACGTACTTCTACCAGAACGAGATGCCGTACGACCCGCCCAACCAGGCGGCCTGGTCGAACGGTTCCACCCAGGGCTACGCCGCCTACAAGGTCGCCGACTCGGTCACCAGCCACCAGGCCTACGGCCTCGGCAGCTATTGCTACTTCAACGTCAACCCGGGCGTGGTCGCGGAACGGGCCATCGAGGCGCCCAACACCTCGGGCGTGCGCTTCCAGAGCATGGTGACGGTCTCCCTCGGCGGCACCGGCACGATCCGGCACGTCGTCAACGGCTCCGGTGGCCCGTCCAACTCCTCGACCAACGTGGCCAATCTGACCAACTACCCGTAGGGCTCCGTCCTTCGCCGCCCCTCCTCGACCGGGGGGCGGCCTCCTTCACCCCCCTCAAGGAGCGTGCTCACCCATGTCCGTATCCCTCCGCGGAGGTCGCTTCGCGGTCTTCCCCGTCCTCGCCGCCGTGCTCACCGCGCTGTTCACGGTGACGCCCGCACACGCCGCCTCCGGCACGATCACCGGCCTCGCCGGCAAGTGCGCCGACGTGGCGGGCGCGAGCACCGCCAACGGAACGGCCGTTCAGCTCTACGACTGCAACGGCACCGGCGCCCAGATCTGGTCCAACCCCGGTGACGGGACCCTGCGGGCGCTCGGCAAGTGTCTGGACATCGCCGACCGCAGCACCGCCGACGGGGCGGCCGTACAGCTGTGGGACTGTTCGGGCGGTGCCAACCAGCAGTGGGTGGTCTCCGGCGCACGCGACATCGTCAACCCGGCCGCGAACAAGTGCCTGGACGTCCGCGACAACAGCAGCGCCAACGGCGCCCGGCTGCAGATCTGGACCTGCGCCGGTACGGCCAACCAGAAGTGGAACGCGCCCGCGAGCGGAGGCGGCGGCACACCGTCCGGATTCGTCGTCACCGAGGCGCAGTTCAACCAGATGTTCCCGAACCGGAACTCCTTCTACACCTACAGCGGCCTGGTGGCGGCGCTGAGCGCCTACCCCGGATTCGCGACCACCGGCAGCGACACGGTGAAGAAGCAGGAGGCCGCGGCCTTCCTCGCCAACGTGAACCACGAGACCGGCGGCCTCGTCCACATCGTCGAGCAGAACACCGCCAACTACCCCACCTACTGCGACGGGAACCAGCCGTACGGCTGCCCGGCGGGCCAGGCCGCGTACTACGGGCGTGGCCCGATCCAGCTGTCCTGGAACTTCAACTACAAGGCCGCCGGCGACGCGTTGGGGCTCGACCTGCTCAACAACCCCTGGCTGGTGCAGAACGACTCCGCCGTGGCCTGGAAGACCGGCCTCTGGTACTGGAACACCCAGTCCGGCCCCGGCACCATGACCCCGCACAGCGCCATGGTCGACCAGGCCGGCTTCGGCCAGACGATCCGCAGCATCAACGGCTCCCTGGAGTGCGACGGGCGCAACCCGGCCCAGGTGCAGAGCCGCGTCGACGCCTACAACCGGTTCACGTCGATCCTCGGGGTCAGCCCCGGCGGCAACCTCTACTGCTGAACAGGGATACCCCGTGCGCAAGTTGAGACCCCTGGCCACATTTCTGGGCGCCCTGGCGCTCATCGTGGCGATCCCCGCGACCGCCCACGCGAACGTCCTGACTCTGCTGCCCCAGAACGCCGACGGTCTGGAGCAGACCTTCTCCCCCGCCTACGACTACGACGGCGACGGCTGCTACGCCACCGCCGCGATCGGCGCCGACGGCACGATCAATCCCGGGCTGAAGCTCGGCGGCGACGTCAACGGCAAGTGCCACGACTACGCCCAACTGGCCAACGCCAACACCTACTCACGGGCCAAGTGCGACAACGGCTGGTGTGCCGTGATGTACGCAAGCTCTTCGAGAAGGACCAGGCGACCCTGGGTCCGGCGGCCATCGGGCACACCCACGACTGGGAGCACGTCGTGGTGTGGGTCCTCGGCGGTGGAGTCCACGGACACGGCCCAGCCGACGTCTTCGTCCGCGTCGGCCTGAGCCATCAGGGCGGTGAACACCCGCTCCCACGTGCCGTCGACGGCCCACATCCGCAGCCGGTTGTAGACGCCCCGCCAGTTACCGCACTTCTCCGGCAGATGCACCCACTGGGTACCGGTCTGGAACTTGAAGGCGATCGCGTCGATCACCTCACGATGGTCCCGCCAGCGGCCACCCCGCTTCGGCGTCCGGTCCGGGAGCAACGGCTCGATCCGCGCCCACTGCGCGTCAGCCAACGGCACACCCGGACCTACGAGCGACCGATCCAAACGAAATGGCCTAGCGCACACCTCAGCCAGCTCGACAGGCCGCCTCCGACCGAGCGCAGTGGCACACCGTCGGCAACGGCAAGAAGAAACCCCGCATTTGTACTTCCGAGCGCACCGACGCCTGGAAGTCCGCTACAGACCGACCCCGGACCCATTTGACGCCCGGAATGCCCGGAAACTGGTCTGCGGAAACGCAGAGCAGCAGATGTGTCAGGCCGGACGCCGGGGACTCCTGGAGCTCCTTTCTTGATCGGCGGATCACCAAGCCGGCCTCGATGAGGTCGTTGTCGGGAGCCGACGGTTCGGGCAGTTGCCCCATCCCCGTGCGCATCAGTCGAAGGCGCGGGCCGCCCCGGAGACGAGCTCGGACCGTACAGCGTCGCCACCATGGTCAATCACTTCCCGGCTGCAGGCCCGCAGAAGGACGGCGAAGGCCCCCACCTCTCCTACGGCAAGGAGCACGTCGCGCAGGACGCCGGCCCCACAAGCCCACGTCCGGGAGGAACAAGCCCAGGTCAACCTCCATGGCGTTCTGCTGATCACCAAGGAGGAACCAGAACAGTCGTTGGCAGCGCAGGTGAGCGCCTCCCCCCATCACGGGCTGGCAGCCGGAGAAAGTCGACGACGACGCCCAGTCCACCGAGATCGGGCAGTTCCCCAGCGGCCGCGCCCTGTACGACCCGCACCCCGGCGAACTCGGCGCGCACGCCTCGGTGATCCGCTTGAAGGAGATCCCCGCCTCGCGAGCCCTCGCCAAGAGCACGGCGAAGTCCCACTCGTGCAGGGCCCGGACGAATGCGGAGTCGGCCAGCAGATGGGCGGCACTTGGGCGGGTGACGGCGGTAAGTCGTCCACAAGTCCCCCTGAAGAGGACTGCCCGGAACGGGTCTCCGGTCTCCGGAAGGATCGCTTCATCGAACCGGTTCGGAGGAACCTAACAGCGAGGAAAGCTCTCAGCAATATCTGCAGCGCGTCCAGAGTCTGCTGATCATCAGGGTTACAGCACTGTTTCGAGAAGTTTCGCCGCAGGCGTTGACAACCCTCTAGGTCGTTCCTATCTTCGCTTCACCGAACCGGTTCGACGACTGGTGATCGTTGACTCTTCACCGCAGTACCCACTCCCCGTACCTACACGGCCGGACGGTCCGTTTTCACGGAACATCGAATCGGTTCGAGCAAGGAGTCGCCGTGAACATCGGTGAGATCGCCCGGCGGGCCGGTGTCTCGCGCAGCACCGTGTCCTACGCACTGAGCGGCAAGCGCCCGGTGTCGGAGGACACGCGCCGGAAGATCCAGCAGGTCGTCGACGAACTGGGCTACCAGCCCAGCGCCAGCGCCCGCGCCCTGGCCAACGGGCGGACCAGCACCATCGGCCTGGTCTTTCCGCCGGCCGGGAACCACTACACGGGGATGCAGCTGGACTTCATCGGCAGCGTGGTGGAGGCCGCCGCGGCCTACGACTACGACGTGCTGCTGTCGCCCAGCGGCGTGGACAGCGACCGCTCGTTCCAGCGGCTGCTGGGCGAACGGCGGGTCGACGGCGCGATCCTGATGGAGATCAGGCTGGAGGACGACCGGATCGATCACCTGGCCGACCTGGACTTCCCCGCCATCGCCATCGGCCGCACCGCCCACCCGGAAAGCGGCTGGTGGGTCGGCCTGGACCACACCGCGCTCGCCGCGGCGTGCGTGCACCACCTGGCGGACCTCGGCCACAGCCGAATCGCCCTCGTCAACCGCCCCGAGCAGCTGCTGCGGGCCGGCTACGAGTCCGCCCACCGGGGGCTGGAGGGCTTCACCAAGGCCGCGGCCGAACGCGGGCTGACGGTGCGGACGTACTGCTGCGGGGACGACGCCGCCTCCGGCCAGGCATGCCTGGAGCGGATCCTGCATGCCGATCCGGCCACCACAGCCGTGGTCACGCTGAACGAGGCCGCGCTCGGTGGCCTCTACCGGGGGCTTGCCCAGGCGGGCCGCCACGTGCCGCGCGACTTCTCCGTCACCGGAGTCGTGGCCGGCCGGTGGGCGGAGACGGTGACCCCGCAGCTCACCGCAGCCGACGTACCAGCGGAAGAAATGGGCCGTCTCGCCGTCGAACTGCTGGTGGAGCGGCTCGGCAGTCCCGGCACTGTGGCCCGGCACCATCTCCTGACGCCGCCGATCTCCCTGCGGGCGAGTACAGGGCCCGCACGCGCCACACCTCCCACGCTCGACGGGCCCGCCAGCACCCTCTGACCCTCCACGCACACCGCCCCACACCACCCGACGACCGAACTGGTCAGCGGCGCCGTTCTCCGTGCCCGCCTCTCCTCCCTGCCCCGTGCCCTCGGCACCCGTATGCCGAAAAACAAAGGAACCCTGCAATGAACAGCTCCTCCAGACACCGCCGTCTCACCGCCGCGGCCCTGACCGTCCTGACCGTGGCCGCCGGTGCCACCGCCTGCGGCTCCGGCTCCGGCAGCAGCGGCACCCACAGCGCCGGCAGCGGCACGTACACCATCTGGGACCCCTACCCGCAGTTCGACAAGACCTCAGCCTGGGCCCAGGTGCTGGACACCTGCGGCAAGGGCGCCGGCGTGAAGATCAAGCGGACTGCCTTCGACACCAGTGACCTCACGAACAAGGCGCTGCTCGCGGCGCAGCAGGGCAACTCCCCGGACGTGCTGATCGTCGACAACCCCGTGGTGTCGACGCTGGCGGAAGCGGGCGTGCTCACCACAACCGACGACAACAAGATCGACACCTCGAAGGTCGACCCCAACCTCCTGGCGGCCGGCCAGTCGAGCGGCAAGACGTACGGCACCCCGATCGGCGCCAACACCCTGGCCCTCTACTACAACAAGAAGGTCCTGAAGGCCGCCGGCGTCGACATCGCCTCGATCAAGGACTGGAAGTCGCTGACCGCGGCACTCGCCAAGGTCAAGCAGGCGGGGAAGAAGGGCATCACGTTCTCGGCGATCGGCACCGAGGAGGGCAGCTTCCAGTTCCTGCCCTGGTTCTGGGGCGCGGGTGCGAAGCTGACCGAGCTCGACTCGCCTCAGGGCGTCACGGCGCTGTCGCTGTGGAAGAACTGGCTGACGAAGGGCTACGCGCCCAACTCGGTCATCAACAACACCCAGACCACCAGCTGGCAGGAGTTCGCGAGCGGCGACTACGCGTTCGCCGAGAACGGCACCTGGCAGCTCGCAGCCGCCGACAAGGGCGGCCTCGACTACGGCGTCCTGCCCATACCCGCCGCCGCGGGAGGCAACGCCTCCGCCCCCACCGGCGGCGAGTTCGTCACCGTCCCGGTCCAGGACGACACCGGCCGCTACACCACCTCGCAGAAGCTGGTCTCCTGCCTGACCGGCGACGAGAACCTGAACTTCACCGACAAAACGCTGTCCTACGTGGCGCCCACTAGCACCGTCCAGGCCATGGAGAAGGCGGCCAACCCGGAGCTGACGCCGTGGATCGCGGCGGTCAAGGCGGCCAAGGGACGCACCAGCGACGACCTGGGCACCAAGTACCCGAAGATCTCCGAGCAGATGTGGAAGGCCGTCCAGTCCGCCCTCAGCGGGTCCCAGTCACCCAAGGACGCGATGGTCGCGGCCCAGGCCGCCGCCGCCAAGTAGCAAGGACTCCCGGCCCCAGATGAACCGCACCACGCACCTGCCGGACCGGCAGCCGGTGCGCGATCGGAACGGGGCGGCCACCGCCGCCCCGCCCCCGGCCCGCGCAACCGACCGGCCGCGCCGCCCCGTCTCCCCGCAGTGGGCCGCCTGGGCCTTCCTGGCCCCGGTGACCCTCTACCTCGTCCTGTTCTACGCCTATCCGCTGTACCGCAACCTCGACCTGAGCCTGCGCCACTACACCGTGCGCTCGTTCGTGCGGGGCGATGCCCCGTTCACCGGCCTGGCGAACTACCGGACGGTCTTCGACGACCCGACCTTCGCCCCGGCCCTGCTGCACACGGTGGTGTTCACCGGCGTGTGCCTGGTCTTCCAGTACAGCATCGGCCTGGCGCTGGCCGTCTTCTTCCACCAGCACTTCCGGCTCTCCGCCACCCTGCGGGCGCTGTTCCTGGTGCCGTGGCTGCTGCCGCTGATCGTGTCCGCGTCGACCTGGTCGTGGATGCTCAACAGTGACTCCGGCATCGTCAACGCCGTCCTGCACGCCATCGGGATCGGCCCGGTGAACTGGCTGACCTCGCCGTCCTGGTCGCTGACCTCGGTGATCATCGCGAACATCTGGATCGGCGTCCCCTTCAACCTGGTCGTCCTCTACAGCGGCCTGCAGTCCATCCCCGGCAGCCTGTACGAGGCGGCGGCCATCGACGGCGCGGGCTCCTGGCGGCGCTTCTGGAGCATCACCTTCCCGCTGCTGCGCCCGGTCTCCGCCATCACCCTGCTGCTGGGCCTGGTCTACACACTCAAGGTCTTCGACATCATCTGGATCATGACCAAGGGCGGTCCGGCCGACTCGTCCACCACCTTCGCCACCTGGTCCTACCAGCTCGGCTTCGGCAACCTGCTGCCCGCCTTCGGCCCCGGCGCCGCCGTCGGCAACCTGCTGGTGGTCGCCGCCCTGGTCTTCGGCCTGGTCTACGTGCGGGTCCAGCGAAAGCAGGCGCTGTCATGAGAACACGGCTGAAGACCGTCCTTGGCCTGCTGCTGACCGGGATCATGCTCTTCCCGGTGTACTGGATGCTCAACGTGTCCCTCACCCGCGACCAGGACATGCGCAAGAGCCCACCGGACCTGTTCCCCTCCCACGTCACCCTGGAGGGCTACCGGGCCGTCGTCGACCAGCAGTTGCCCTACCTCGGCACCAGCCTCGTCATCGGTCTGGGCACCGTCGCCCTGACCGTGGCGCTGGCCGCCCCCGCCGGCTATGCGCTGGCCAAGCTGCGCCCGCGCGGCGGCGGAATCATGAGCTTCGTCCTGCTGGCCGCCCAGATGATCCCCGGGATCATCATGGCGATGGGCTTCTACGCCATCTACCTCCAACTCGGCCTGCTCCAGACCGTTCCCGGCCTGATCGTCGCCGACTCCACCCTGGCCGTCCCCTTCGCCGTCCTCATCTTCACCGCGTTCATGTCCGGCATCCCCGGCGAACTCCTCCAGGCCGCGAAGACGGACGGCGCGGGACCCCTGCGCACCTTCCGGTCCATCGTGCTGCCGATGAGCCGCAACGCCGTCGTCACGGTGTCCCTGTTCGCGTTCCTGTGGTCCTGGTCCGACTTCATCTTCGCCAGCACCCTGGTCAACGGCGGGACGCACGAGCCGATCACCCTGGGCATCTACCACTACATCGGCAACAACAACCAGCAGTGGAACGCCATCATGGCCACCGCCGTCGTGGCCTCCCTGCCCGCCGCGGTCATCCTCGTCCTCGCCCAGCGCTACGTCGCCGCCGGCGTGACCGCCGGCGCCGTCAAGGACTGACACCTGAGGCGCCCGTCGTACGGCAGCGCTCCGCACGAGCCGCCGCGCGAGCAAGACGGCGCCCGACCCGGCCGACCGCCGACCACTTCGTCCAAGAAATGAGTGCCGCCGTCATGAGCGCAGCCCCGCCCGGGCCGGCCTTCTCCGTCCACGATGTCCCCTTCAGCACATACGGGTCCTGGTTCGGCATCTCCCCCGTGCTCGCAGAGAAGACGCGCGCCGAGGACCTCCACCTCGTCTCCCACCAGAACGGCATGCACGCCGTCCTGAGCCTCGTGCCCCTCGACCCCGCGACGGGCGAGCGGGCCGAGACCCTGGTCGAGGCCACACCGGGCCTGCTCAGCTGGACCGGGAAAGGCGGGCGCGTCGGCCTCGCTTACGAGTCGCCCAACACCGTACGCGTGTACGGAGAAAGGCTGGGGCTGCGCGTCACCGCGGCGGCGCGGACCCTAACCCCCTTCAGCGGGACCTACTTCTACCGCGACCCGGTGGACGACGCCCACATCTTCACCTCCTACGAGACCGGCCGCCGCTACCGGATCACCGTGTTGTCCGGCACGGTCGCCGAGGTGTCCGGTGCTCAGACCCTGGGCGCCGATGACCGCGGTCTCATGGTCACCGCCTCCACCGACGGATCGTGGGAGGTCGCGGTCGAGGAACTCGACAGTGCGCGGCAGCCCTACCGCCCGTCGGCGGCGTTCGGCGAGGTCGTGCAGGCCGCGCGGCAGTCGTTCGCCGAGTTCGTCAACGCGGTCGCCCCGTGGCGTTCGTCCGACACCCCTGCGGCCGAACTCGCCGCCTACGTGGTCTGGTCGGCGACCGTACGCCCGGCCGGTCTGGTCACCCGGCCCGCGGTGCTGATGTCCAAGCACTGGATGGACAAGGTCTGGAGCTGGGACCACTGCTTCAACGCCCTCGCCCTGGCCCCGGGGCACCCGCAGCTGGCCTGGGACCAGTTCTCCCTGCCCTTCGACCACCAGGACGAGACAGGCGCTCTGCCCGACTCCGTCACCCACTCCGAGGTCCTGTACAACTTCGTCAAACCGCCCATCCACGGCTGGGCCCTCGGCCACCTGCGCCGCCGACTGCCGAAGCCCCCCAGCCGCGCCCAACTGGCCGACGTCTACGCACGGTTGGCGCGCTGGACGGACTTCTGGCTCACCGCCCGGTGCGCACCCGGCGCCGATCTGCCGCACTATCAGCACGGCAACGACAGCGGCTGGGACAACGCCACCACCTTCGACCCCGAACGCGTCGTCGTCACCGCGGACCTGGCCGCCTTCCTCACCCTCCAACTGCGCGAACTCGCCGATCTGGCGGACGAGTTGGAGCAACCGGACGACGCCCGCCGATGGACGCGCACGGCCGACGCGACGCAGGCCGCGATGCTCGACACGCTGTGGACCGGCGACCGGTTCGTCGCCCGCTCGGCCGACGGCTCGGACACCTGGAGCAGCGCCAGCCTCCTCGACCTGATGCCCATCGCGCTGGGCGAGTGTCTGCCCGAGGACATCAGCGCCGTACTGGCCCGCCGGATCGAGGCCCATCTGACCCCGTACGGCCTGGCCACGGAGCTGCCGGACTCGCCGCACTACCTCGCCGACGGCTACTGGCGCGGCCCGATCTGGGCCCCCGCCACGGTCCTCGTCGAGGACGGCCTGCGGCGCGGCGGCCACCACCGGCTGGCGGACGAGATCAGCGCCCGCTTCCGCGCCCTGTGCGAGAAGCACGGCTTCGCCGAGAACTTCGACGCCCTCACTGGCACCGGTCTGCGCGACCGCGCCTACACCTGGACCGCCAGCAGCTACCTCCTACTCGCCGAAGCACACGTCCACCGTCACTCATCCAGGAGCCGCACATGAACTCGCCTTGGACACCCAGGACTCCCCGGACACTTCCCGGTACCCGAAACCGCACGGGCCGCCGAGCGGCGTCCTGCCTCGCGGCCCTCACGGCCGCGGTGGCCACCACGCTGCTGCCCGCGACCCCGTCGCAGGCCGCCGACACCAGTGTCACCGTCGACTTCGCCACCGCCGGCGGCGCTCCCACGTACCACGCCTCCGGGATGATCTACGGGATGACGCCAAACGGCTCACTCCCGCAGGACCACTTCTTCAAGGACATCAAGTGGCACTTCATGCGGGCCGGCGGCGCACAGCTCAACAGCGGCGGCTACGCCACCAGCCTCGCCGACTACCAGACCCGCTGGAACTCGACCCTGGCCCAGTACAAGCGGACCGTCGCCCTCGGCGGCACCTTCGAGCTGCTCCCGCACGACCTGTGGGGTGCGGACGGAACCACCAGCCAGGGCTGGCCCGGCGACAACGGTGACTGGACGCAGTTCGACAACTTCGTCACCCAGCTCATCAACGACGTCAAGGCCAACAACATGACGGTCCAGTGGGACCTGTGGAACGAGCCCGACGGCGCAGGCTTCTGGGGTCGGTCACAGACCCAGTATCTGCAGATGTGGTCACGCTTCCACGCCCGGGTCCGCGCCGCGTTCCCCGGCCAGCTGATCGTCGGCCCCAGCATCGCCGGCCAGCCCAACTCCTCCAACACCTGGTGGACCACCTACCTGAACTACGTCAAGGCCAACAACGTCGCCCCGGACATCTACAGCTGGCACGACGAGCCCGGTGACCCGGTCACCGATGTCGGCCGTGCCAACTCGACGATCTCCGCGGCCGGCCTGACGAACACCCGGCCGTACGAGATCAACGAGTACGCGACGGCGTCCATGCAGTCCCCGGGCGGCGGTGCCTGGTTCATCGGCCGCCTGGAGCGGGCCGGCGCCGACGGCCTGCGCGGCAACTGGGCCTCCGGCACCCACCTGCACGACTACGAGGCGGCGCTGCTCACCAAGAACAGCGTCGGCCAGTACCTGCCGCTGGGCGAATGGTTCATGTACCGCTACTACGGCTCGCAGACCGGCAACATCGTGAACCTGGTCCCGGGCACCGGCACCGACGGCCTGGCCACCAAGGACAACACCGCCAAGAATGCCAAGGTGCTGCTCGGCAGCAGCGGCAACACCGGCAACGTCACCGTCAACCTGACCGGCCTGAACACCACGTCGGTGGTGGAAAGCGGCAAGGTCCGCGCGGTGGTCCAGCGCATCCCATACAACGGCGGAGCCGCCGTCGCCGGACCGACGACCGTCTCCGACACGACCCTGACGGTCAGCAACAACGCGGCCGCTGTGTCCCTCCCGTGGACGAACGCCAAGGACGGCTACACCGTCACCCTGCTGCCTCCGTCCAACACCACCATCTCCACCGTGGCCGTCAGCCAGAACAGCGGCCAGTGCCTGGACGACACCAACCTCAGCACCGCCAACGGCACGCAGTACCAGCAGTACTACTGCGAGGGCGGCTACCAGCAGATGCTCGACCTCAAGCCGGTGAGCGGCAAGACCAACACGTACACCGTCGTCAACGAGCTCAGCGGCAAGTGCCTGGACGTATCCCAGGCCTCCACGGCCGACGGCGCCGCCGTCACCCAGTACACCTGCAACGGCGCCACCAACCAGCAGTTCACACTCAACCCCGTTACCGCGCTCGGCAACAGTCAGGACTACCAGCTGGTCGCCGTCCACAGCGGCAAGTGCGTCGACGTCAGCAACGTCTCGACCACGGCCGGCGCCCAAATCCACCAGTGGACCTGCGATCCCGCGAGCGCACTGGCCACCAAGAAGAACCAGATCTGGCGCCTCCTCGGCAAGAGCTGACGACCGACGACTCGCGCGACTTCGCGCGAGCACCCACACGTCCGGCACGGGGGCCGGCGCAGCACCAGCAAGCCCTATCCCTGAAAGAACGTGAGCACATGCGAAGACTCGAGCAAAGGCGCTCGACCTCACGACGCCTTCTCCACGCCATCAGCAAGACGCTGCTCCCGCTGACCGTCATAGCCGGTGTCACCACCCTGACGGCAACGCCGGCCTCCGCGGCCACCCCCACCCTCACCGTCGACCTGGGCACCACCACCGGAGCCTTCCACGGCGGCGCCTCCGGGGCGCTGTACGGCCTGTACGGCCCGGACGTGCCGACCAACAACCTCATCGAGGGGATGGGGCTCCAGACCACCAACACCAAGGCCCAGGACGGGCAACAGCACCCGGGCTCGGACGCGCTGGAGGTCGCCAAGCCGTTCGTGGACAGCGGCGGCAAGGACGTCATGATCTACATGACGGACGTGTACCGCACGTTCAGCTATGAACGATCCAGCTACTCCGCCTACCAGGCGGCCATGCGGACAGAGATCGAGCAGGTGATGGCCAGTCCGTACAAGGACCGGGTCGTGCTCGTCCCCTACAACGAGCCCGACGGTATGTGGTTCCGTGGGATGCGCACCCAGTCCTCGCCGCTGGCCGCCTTCGAGGCCGAGTGGCTCCAGACGTACAACTTCATCAAGGGCATATGGCCCCAGGCGCGGATAGCGGGCCCCAACCTCTCCAGCTACACCGAGTTCGCTCTCAAGGGCTTCCTCACCTACTGCAAGGCCAACAACTGCCTGCCGGACGTCGTGACCTGGCACACCCTGGGCAGTCCGGCGGACGTGCGCACGACCGTCGACAACTACCGCGCGGCCGAGACCTCGGTGGGCATCCCCTCGCACCTGCCGATCAACCTCAACGAGTACGCCTTCCGGTACCACCTGACCGACCCCGGCCAGATGGTGCAGTGGATCGGGGCCATCGAGGACGAGAAGATCGACGGCAACCTGCCGTACTGGAACATCAACGGCAACCTCGGCGACTCCGCCGCCGCCCAGAACACCCCCAACGCCCAGTGGTGGCTGTACAACTGGTACAGCTCCATGAGCGGTGGCAACACCGTCAAGGTCACCGGTGCCGCGTCCAACGCCGCCTACACCCTCCAGGGCCTGGCGAGCCTGGACACGGCCAAGAAGCAGGCCCGCGTCATCCTCGCCGGGGGCGGCACCAACGGTGACTCCAACACGGTCATCAAGAACATCGACCCCGCGGTCTTCGGCAGTACCGTCCATGTCAGCGTCTTCCAGGACCGCTACAGCGGCTACATCGGCGCGGCGGCCACCCCCACCCGGCTCACCGACGCCGACGTCGCCGTGGGCTCGGACGGGTCGATCACCGTCCCCATCACCCTCGACGCGATGTCCGCGTACCAGGTGATCGTCTCCCCGGGCGGCACCGGCAGCACCACTGCCTCCGACAGCACCTGGAGAGGCACATACGAGGCCGAGAAGGCCACTCTCAGCGGCAGCGGCTACAACATCAACACCGAAGGCACCACCAGCAACCTCGACAAGTTCGCCACCTCGGGCACCAAAGACGTCGGCGGCCTGCGCACCGGCTCGACCACGGTGATCTCCTTCCCCGTCTCCGTCCCCACCACCGGCGACTACAACCTGTCGGTGTTCGGCAACAGCTACGCCAAGGACGCCGACGTCAAGGGCCCGACGAACGTGTACGCGCGGGTCGACGGCGGCGCCTCGACCAGGATCGACATCCCCGTGGGCTTCCAGTGGGTGGTGTGGGGGCACGATGACGCCACCGTGCACCTCACGGCGGGCAGCCACACCATCACCCTGGCCACCACCGGCGACAACGGCGGGGCGACCGTCGGTGACGCCATCATCGACAAGATCGACCTCCAGTACAAGGACGCATCCGTCCAGGGCACCACGCTCTACGAGGCCGAGCAGGCCGCCCTCTCCGACAGCGCCACCGCCACCTACACCTCCCAGGGCCAGTCCGGCGCAGGCGCGGTGAACCTCACCTCCGGCAAGTCCGCGACGTTCTGGGTCTACTCCGCCCGAGACGGATACGCCGACCTGACCTCCCGTTTCCGCAACACCGGCCAGGCCGACCTCACCGTCAACGGCCAGACCGTCAACGACCAGACCCTCTCCGGCGCGACGACCGGCGCCTGGTCCACCTCCACCAACCGGGTGTACCTCAACGGCGGCATCAACAAGGTCAAGGTGACCGGGAGCGGCGGCACCCTGGCCCTGGACGACCTGGCCGTCACCCCGTTCAGCGCCACCGACGCTGTCACCACCGGCAACGTCGTCACCTACCAGGCCGAGAACGGCACCCTCACCGGCACCGCGGCCGCCGACACCACCTACAGCCAGGCCAACGGCGGAGTCGTCACCGGCATCGGCAACGGGACCGCCAACTCCCTCACCCTCAACGTCAACGCGCCCTCGGCCGGCACCTACGCCATGACCATGCGCTACGCCAACGGCGAGGAACTGCCCTCCAACCACTACAACCCCGACCTGTACGCCGAGCACGCCGACGTCAGCGTCAACGGCGGCAGCCCCAGCCGGGTCAATTTCGCCAGCACCCTGCACTGGAACCAGTTCGAGGACTACACCGTCCCCGTCACCCTCACCAAGGGCGCCAACACCGTCAAGTTCACCGCCTCGCAGCTCTACAACTGGGACGGCACCACCATCGGCGTGGTCTCCTCCGGCGGCGGGTCCGACATCGGGCAGCCCCTGCGATCCAGCTCGGCGCCCCACCTCGACCAAGTCTCCTTCGCACCCACGACCCTTCACATCGGCGCCCCGGCCGGCTTCTCCTCCACGGCCGTCGCCCAGCACAGCGGGCTCTGCCTCGAAGACCCCGGCCAGTCCACCGCCAATGGCACCCAATACCAGCAGAACACCTGCGGCACCGGCCAGGAACAGCGCTTCGACTTCCATCCCGTCACCGGCACGACCGACACCTACACGCTCGTCAACCACTCCAGCGGCAAGTGCCTGGACGTCTCGGCCTTCTCGACGGCCGACGGGGCCGCCGTGCAGCAGTGGACCTGCACCGGCGACACCAACCAGCGGTACAAGCTGCGGGCGGTGACCGCACTCGGCAACAGCCACGACTACCAACTCGTCGCCGTGCACAGCGGTAAGTGCGTCGACGTCAGCACCATCTCCACTGCACCCGGCGCCCTCATCCACCAGTGGACCTGCGACGCGCCAAGCGCCCTGACCACCAAGAAGAACCAGATCTGGAGGCTCACCGGCAAGGACTGACCCGACCCATCACCACAACATCACATGACGGGCGTCGGCCCGCCGGCACAGTCCGGCGGGCCGACGCCGTTGACGTCGGTGCCGCGGTCGGCGGGCGTCGTGCCGTCCTGCCACGCGAGGTCTCTACGGTCTTCGAGTCTGCCAAGATTTGCGTTTCTTCGACCTGTCCCCAGGCGATGGCTTCAAGCGGGTAGTGACCGCGCTCACCGGCGCCGTGATCGCGCGAGCCGCAGAGTAGAGGAATGCGGCGAGCCGCCCAAGGAGGTGCTTCCGCTCCGGTCGGTGAGCCGGATCTTGCCGGGCGACGGTTCCCGCTTCGACTACGAGAGCCTCGATGCCGGCCGGGGGCTGCTGTGCATCGCCCACCTCGGCGCGGGCCCGTTCAGCGCCCCTGGCCTCGCCGGCTACCGGGTCGTCGGCACGTCCATGCGCTTGCGGTTCGAACTGCCGCCTGGGCGACCGGAGCCATCCCCATAAGCGAATGCGCGGACGAACAATCGGCCCCTCGTGTGGCAAAGGCAGAGCGGGCGGATCAGCGCCTGGCACCCGAGGCCCGGTCACTGACTGCGTCGAGACGAGCGGCAGTGCTGAGTGATCACCGCGCTTTGGTGTTGGGCGAGGTGAGGTCGGGGGGTAGCCCTTGGCCTCGCGCTTTCATGAGCGTGCTCGTCCATGCCTTGATCAAATAAGCGAAGAGTACTCCTGACCTGCAACGATTGGACTTGTCGAAGGTCCTGATGGCTGCGAGCAAAGAAGCACTCTCCTGGTGAGCAAGGGTATCGAGCTTTACCCGCGTGTCCGCGTCGAGGGCGGTGGCAGGGGGCGGTCTCGCAGGCCGGGTCGGTGTTGTTGGTCGAGACGGTCCGCAAGGTGGGCCTGCACACCGCGATATCGGCGGCACTGGCACCGTGGAGCAAGCCGCGGACCGTTCACGACCTGGCCAAGGTCCTCCTGGATGTCGCGCTCGGAGTCGCTCTGGGCGGGGATTGCCTCGCCGACGTCGCCATGCTGCGGGCCGAACCGGATGTATTCGGCCCGGTGGCATCCGAGCCCACAGTCTCCCGACTCATCGATGCCCTCGCCGCAGCAGGCCCGATGGCGCTCACTGCGATCCGGTCGGCGCGGGCCGAAGTACGGTCGCGCGTCTGAGAACTGGCCGGGGCGAACGCTCCGGCCGCCGACGGGCAGGTGATCGTGAACATCGACGGCGTGCTCGTCCTTGCACACTCCGACAAGCAGGACGCCACCGCGACCTGGAGGAAGACCTTCGGCCACCATCCGCTCGTCGCGCTCGTCGACCACAGCCCAGCCGGGTCCGGAGAGCCGGTGGCCGCGCTGCTGCGGCCCGGCAACGTCGGCGACCAAGATCCGGACCATATTGCGGACCAGCCTCCTTCCGACCGACTCCATGGCCGCCATTCTGGCTGTTCAACGGCTTATCCGGCCTGTACCACCAGCAGACGAAGAACCTGCTGGTGGCCATCCAGCTCAGCCCACCCCGGATCGGACGGACAGTGCGATGCGAGGCGAGTAGCGACGACACCCGGCCCTTGTCGACTGTCCACAAGGCGACAGCGCGAGACCCGGTGATCAGCACCACCGCCTGCCTCAACCACGCGTCTGGTCAGCCCTCCCCGCTCGTCATCAGACCCACGGAAGCCCTGCGCAAGCCACTGGACTTCGAAAGGAACTTCACAACCCGGCCTGACGGAGCGTCAGGAAAGTCAGCAAAGGTCAGCAAGAGCTCTGCCACAGCTGCCCACAGACAGCCACACCGTGGATCCTCCGCCCACCCCCGCCCGAGACGGCAACGCGGTCGACCGCCGTCCAGCAAGCGGTCGCCCGCCGGAGGCACAGCCAGGCCGCGCCCCACTCGACTGCGTCACCAACACGCAGGCGTTCCTGCAGGTCAGCGCACCCTACCCCGCGGCTTCAACGGCACGGGCGGCAACTCCGGAGCAGGCAACGGTGCGCCGTCGTATCCCTTGACCTCACCGAACCGTGTGCCTTCCATCCAGTCCTGACGCGCCTGTGCGATCTCTTCTTGGGACCGCCCGATCCAGTTCCAGAACATGACGAGCTCCTCCTCGAACGGCTCGCCGCCCAAGAGCATCAGGCCCGCGTCCGACTCGGCGCGCAGCGGGAGTTCGGTGCGGCCGCAGCCGAGGTAGAGCATCGAGCCGGGCAGCAGCGGCACCCCGTCCACGTGGGCCTCGCCGGACATGGACAGGACGGCGTACTCGAAGTCCGGTACCAGGGGCAGTCGTACGTCCGCGCCGCGGGCGAGGGCCAGGTCGGCGCCGACGATGGGGGTGTACGCCGTTCCGGGCGAGCGCGCGCCGTCGAGGTCGCCCAGGATGAGCGTGGCCGTCAGGCCGGGTGCCGTGATCTGCGGCAACTCGGCGTGGTGCTCGAAGCGCGGGTCGGTGTGGCGGTGCCCGTCCGGCAGGGCGACCCAGAGCTGGGCGCCGTGCAGGAAGCGGGCGTGGGACTTCGGGCTCTCCTCGGAGTGGCTGATCGCGCGGCCGGAGGTCATCAGGCCCAGCTCACGGGGGCGGATGGTCTGGAGGCTGCCGGTGGAGTCGCGGTGCAGCACCTCGCCGTCGTGCAGCCAGCTCACCGTCTGCAGGCCCATGTGCGGGTGCGGGGGCACCTGCATGCCCGGCTCGTCGGCGATGTCGTCGGGGCCGTAGTGATCGACGAAACACCAGGCGCCGACCATGCGGCGGCCCAGGTTGGGAAGAAGCCGTCGTACCTCACTGGACTCGCCGAGCTTGACGCGCCGAGGGCTGAGGAGTTCGCGCACGGGTTCCGCCACCACGAAGCCGCGGCCGCCGCACAGGGCGGGAACCGGCTCGCGATCAAGATTGCTCATGACGCCCAACCTAGACCCGTGAGGCGATTTCCGTCAGGTCGTCCCTCCGGGCTCCGCGACGGTCGTTTCGCGGGCCGCCCGTGTCCGGTCCGAAAATAGTAGCCATGGACATAGTAGCCATGTACTGTATCGGGCATGAGTACGGCATCCGAGGGCGCGACGCCCGGTTTCCTGGTCTGGCGACTGTCGATGAAGTGGCGGGTCGCGGTGGACCGCGCGGTGGCGCCGCTCGGCCTGACCCACGCCCAGTACTCGCTGGTGGCATCGCTGTACGGCATGCAGCGCGCCGGTGAACGCCCGAGCCAGCGACGCCTCGCCGACCGGACCGGCCTCGAACCGCTCTACGTCTCCAAGCTGGCGCGCTCCCTGGAGAGCGCCGGGCTCCTGGAACGCACCCGGGACCCCCGCGACCCGCGCGCGGTGCAACTGGCGCTGACCGAGGAGGGCCGTGCGCGGACGCTGCGGGCCATCAAGGTCGTCCAGGGACTCCTGGAGCAACTGCTGGCACCGCTCGGAGGCCTGGACAGCGCGCGCACGCGGGAGTTCCAGCGCGAGTTGGCGACCCTGCTCGACGCACCTCTCGACCCGACGAACGAGATTCTCGAGGAGCAGTCATGACCACCACCACTCCCGTCCTCAACCCCCGCGTCATAGCCCTGGCCCACTACGCCGCCCGCGGACTTCTCGAGCACGTCCTGGCCCGCCACGGCGCGACCTTCCAGCAGTCCGTCACCCTGCGGCTGGCCGCCGTCGCCGAGGGCCCGGTCGAGCGTGACCGCATCGCCGAGGACCTCGTCGGCGCACTGAAGATCGAGGCGACCGAGGCGCACTCCGTGGTCGACGAGCTGATCTCCGCGGGACTGCTGGCTGCCCGTGAGCCGTCCCAGGTGCGGATCACGGACACCGGACGGCAGTTGTTCGAGACGACGTCCGCCGAGACCGCCCCCATCACCGCCCGGGTCTACGCCGGCATCCCCGAGGAGGACCTCGCGGTCGCCGGCCGTGTACTGAGCCTCATCACCGAGCGGGCCGACGAGGAACTCGCCGTCCTGAACAAGTAGCGGGACACCCACGTACGTCTCAGGGCGCCGCCACGCCCTTCTTGCCCCGCCGATGGGCGACCTCGCCGAGGATCACGTCGGCGACGATGAATCCGGCCAGCGGTATGCCGAGCAGCGGCACGAAGTAGCCGAGGACGGCGACAACCACTACGCCGGGCACCAGGATCTGCGGCGGGACCTGCTGCCAGGCGCCGCGCGGGATCGGCCGGCCGAAGGCGGAGCCGCGGCCGCGCTGCCACCACATGCGGTAGCCCCACACGATCAGCAGGACCAGCGACAGCGCCAGGAGCATCAGGGCGATCTGGTTGACCAGCCCGAACAGGACGCCGGTGTGCAGATCGATGCCCCAGCGGGTCAGCTTGGCGAGCAGCGGGTAGTCGGCGAACCGCAGCACGTCGGTGACCTCGCCGGTGGTCGGGTCGACGGCGACCGCGTCCTGCTTCTCGGGCCAGCTGCGCTGCACCTGCCGTACGACATAGGTCGACGACTCGTCGGCGGGCGGGACGATCTCGACGGGGTCGCCGAGCCCTTCGGTACGGGCGGCGGCCAGCACCTTGTCGAGGCCGACACCGTGTTCGGCGCCCCCGGCCGAGGCGGACGCGCCGTGGCCCGAGTGGTCGCCGCCCGCGGCCGCGGAGACCGATGGCGTGGACTGGCCCAGCGAGGTGCGGAGTTCGTCGATGTTGGCGCCGGCGTAGGTCGACCAGGTCAGTCCGGTCGCCGACAGGAAGATGAAGCCGGCCGCGGCCCATACGCCGACGCTGCCGTGCAGTCCGAGGGTGCGGCGCCGCCCGCTGGTGCCGCGGACCTTGCGCAGGGCGCGGCGGCGGGAGAACCACAGCACGATGCCGCCGCCCGCGATCACCCACAGCCAACTGGCGGCGAACTCGCTGTAGAGGCGGCCGTTCTCGCCGAGGTGGAGGTCGCGGTGGAACTCGTCGATCCAGGTGCGCAGCGGCAGCGCGCCGGTGGAGCCGTACTGCTCGAGCGCGCCGCGGACCTTGCCGGTGTACGGGTCGACGAACACGGCGAGGGTGTGGTTCGGGTCCACTCCCTTCACCCCGGACAACAGCACCCTGGTCGTCGCGTCGTCCTCAGGGGAAGGACGTACGGCCGAGACGGTGCCCTCGGGGTGGGCCTTGCGCGCGGCGGCCACCTGCTCGGAGATGGGCACCTTGCTGTCGCCGACGGCGGCGACGGTCATCTGGTCCCGGTAGACGATCTTCTCGGCCTGGAAGGCACCGGCGTACAGGAAGCCGGTGACGGCGGCGATGAGGAGGAAGGGGGCGACGAACACGCCGGCGTAGAAGTGCAGGCGCAGCACGAGCGGGCGCAGCGGGGCCCATCTGCTGGGGGCCGGCGGCGCGGCGGCCGGTTGCGGGGCCTCGTCGGTGGTCGTCGAGGGGGCGAGGGACATCGGCGGCTTCTCCGAGGGCTGGGGACGGTAGCGGTCCAGTAGTCGGAGGAAGGAGGCATCGAGTTCCCGGCACTCGAAGTGACCTGCATCACATGGGCAGCGCGCAGCTCGCCTGGTCCCGTGGCATCCTGGCGCGATGGCAACTCCGAGTCATCGCGCGCCCCTTGCCGAGCTGGTCGAGGAACTCCTGGCCACCGACGGTCCGCTGCCGATCGTGGCGGCCGGCGAACCGGTCCTGCGGCGCGCCACCGAGCCGTACGACGGCCAGTTGGACACCGCGGTCCTGTCCCGTTTCGTCGAGGCCCTGCGCGTCACCATGCACGCGGCGCCCGGCGTGGGCCTGGCCGCCCCGCAGGTGGGGGTGCCCCTGCGCATCGCGGTCGTCGAGGATCCGGCGCCCGTACCGGAAGAGGTGCGAAAGGCGCGTGGGCGGGTGCCGCAGCCGTTCCGTGTACTGGTCAATCCGTCGTACGTGCCCTTCGGCACGGAACGGGCCGCGTTCTTCGAGGGCTGTCTGAGCGTGCCGGGCTGGCAGGCCGTGGTGGCACGGCCCGCTCAGGTGCGACTGACATGCGAGGACGAGAACGGCCGCCCGGTCGACGAGGTGTTCAGCGGCTGGCCCGCACGGATCGTCCAGCACGAGACGGACCATCTCGACGGCATGCTGTACCTCGACCGCGCCGAGCTGCGCTCGCTGTCCTCGAACCAGGCGATGGCCGAGCGGTGGACGCAGCCGACACCGGAGCAGGCGGCCGCGTCCCTCGGCTTCGAGCTGCCCTAGTTGTCCCGGTAGGCCTCGAGGAGCCGCAGCCACACCTCGCTGATCGTCGGGTACGACGGGACCGCGTGCCAGAGCCTGCTGATCGGGACCTGGCCCGCGACCGCGATCGTCGCGGAGTGGATCAGTTCGCCGACGCCGGGGCCGACGAAGGTGACGCCGAGGAGGATCTCGCGTTCCAGGTCGACGACCATGCGGGCCCGCCCCCGGTAGCCGTCGCCGTAGAGGCCGGCGCCCGACACCGAGGCGAGGTCGTAGTCGACCGCGCGGACCCGGTGGCCCGCCTGTTCGGCCTCCGCCAGGGAGAGGCCCACCGCGGCGGCCTCCGGGTCGGTGAAGACGACCTGGGGTACGGCGTCGTGGTCGGCGGTCGCGGCGTGGGCGCCCCAGGGATCCGCCTGGACCGGGGCTCCGGAGGCCCGGGCGGAGATCGCCGCGCCCGCGATGCGCGCCTGGTACTTGCCCTGGTGGGTGAGGAGCGCGCGGTGATTGACGTCGCCGACCGCGTAGAGCCAGTCGCTGCCGGTCACCCGGAGGCTGTCGTCGACCTCCAGCCAGGTGCCGGGCTCCCGGCCGATCGTGTCCAGGCCGATGTCGTCGGTGCGCGGGGCGCGTCCGGTGGCGAAGAGGATCTCGTCCGCCTCGATACGGTCGCCGGTGGCGGTGACGACCACGACCGTGCCGTTCTCGCGGGTGACCGTCTCGACCGACGTGCCGGTGCGGACGTTCACGCCCGCCTCGGTGAGCGCCTCGGCGACGAGTTCGCCCGCGAAGGGCTCCATACGGTTGAGCAGACCCTTCCCGCGCACGAGAAGGGTGACCTGCGAGCCGAGCGCCTGCCAGGCCGTGGCCATCTCGGTGGCGACCACTCCTCCGCCGACCACGACAAGCCGCCCGGGCGCCGCCTTCGCGCTCGTGGCCTCGCGGCTGGTCCACGGCTTGACCTCGTCGAGGCCCGGCAGGTCCGGCAGGACGGCCCGGGTGCCGGTGCAGACGGCCACGGCGTGCCGGGCGGTCAGCACCTTCCGTACGCCGTCGGGACCGGTGACCGTGACCGTGCGCTCTCCGGTGAGACGGCCGTGGCCGCGGTACAGGTCGGCGCCGATGCTCTCCAGCCAGCCGATCTGGCCGTCGTCCTTCCAGTTCGAGGTGAAGTAGTCCCGGCGTGCGAGGACCGCGGCCGCGTCGAGGGGGCCCTGCACCGCGGCGCTCAGGCCGGGCAGGCGGCGCGCGTCGGCCTGGGCGATCACCGGCCGCAGCAGGGCCTTGCTGGGCATACAGGCCCAGTAGGAGCACTCTCCGCCGACCAGCTCGCTCTCCACGACCGCGGTGGACAGACCGGCCGCGCGGGTGCGGTCGGCCACGTTCTCCCCCACGGGCCCGGCACCGAGCACCACTACATCGTAGGTACTGGAGGCGATGTTTTCCGTTTCCGTCATGGGCCCAGTCTGGTGGGTGGTGTGCGCTCGGGCCACCAGGGGTACGCGCGCCGCATACCGAGTGGTGACAGCTGTGGAATACCCGGCGCGCAGGCCGTGTTGTGCCGACGGCTTCGCTCCGAGACCAGGAAGAGGGATCACGTCATGAGCAGCACCGTGGAGCTCACCAAGGAGAACTTCGACCAGACGGTCACGGACAACGAGTTCGTCCTGATCGACTTCTGGGCGTCGTGGTGCGGCCCGTGCCGCCAGTTCGCGCCGGTCTACGAGAAGGCCGCCGAGGACAACCCCGACCTGGTGTTCGGCAAGGTGGACACCGAGGCGCAGCCGGAGCTGGCCGCGGCCTTCGGTATCCAGTCGATCCCGACACTGATGATCGTCCGCGACCAGGTCGCGGTGTTCGCCCAGCCGGGCGCGCTGCCCGAATCCGCCCTGACGGACGTCATCGGGCAGGCCCGCAAGCTGGACATGGCCGAGGTCCGCAAGGCCGTGGCCGAGCAGCAGGCCCAGGCCGAGCAGAACGGCGAATGACCCCTGACGAGTAACCCCTAGAAGGGGTAGGTCGCCACGTCCGCGCGTACCGTCGTCCAGCGCACGTCGGTGAAGGCCTCCACATTGGCCTCACCGCCGAAACGGGCGCCGGTGCCGGACGCGGCGATACCGCCGAAGGGCGCGACCGCCTCGTCGTTCACGGTCTGGTCGTTGATGTGCACGATGCCGGTGGGGATCCGCTCCGCCAGGTCGAGACCGCGAGCCGCGTCCCCGGTGACGATGCCGAGCGAGAGGCCGTAGGGCCCCGCGGCGGCCAGTGCGGCGGCCTCGTCGACCGTGCTGAAGGACCGTACGGGTGCGACGGGGCCGAACACCTCCTCCGCGTAGGCGGGTGTGCTGTCGTCGAGGCCGGCGAGGACCGTCGGGCGGTAGAAGAGCTTCTCGTGCGTGCCGCCGGCGGCCAGCTTGGCGCCCTGGGCGGTGCTGGCCTCGACCAGGCCGCGCACCTTGGCGAGCTGGTTGTCGTCGATGATCGGGCCCAGGTGGACCTGCTCCCGGTTGGGGTCGCCGACGGCGAGGGAGTCGGCCTTGGCGGCCAGGCGCTCGACGTACTCCTCGTACAGCGAGTCGTGGACGAGGTGGCGGCCGGTCGTCATGCAGATCTGGCCCTGGTGGAAGAAGGATCCCCAGGCCGCCGTGGAGATGACGGCCTCGATGTCGGCGTCCTCCAGGACGATCAGCGCGGAGTTGCCGCCGAGCTCCAGGTGGGCGCGCTTGAGGTGCCGTCCCGCCGCCTCCCCCACCGCGCGGCCCGCCGCGGTCGATCCGGTGAAGGAGATCACGGGCACGCGCGGGTCGGCGACCAGGGCCTGGCCGACGTCGGGGCCGCCGGGCAGAACATGGAACAGCCCCTCGGGCAGCCCGGCCTCGGCGAGGACGGCGGCGAGCGAGAGGCCGCCGCAGACCGCGGTGCGCGGGTCCGGCTTCAGGATCACCGCGTTGCCCAGCGCCAGGGCCGGGGCGACGGAGCGGATCGAGAGGATCAACGGGGCGTTGAAGGGCGCGATCACGCCCACGACGCCGACCGGGACCCGGCGCGTGTAGGACAGGCGGGGCGCCTCGCTGGGCAGGACCTGGCCCGCGGGGCGGGAGGCGAGGGCGGCGGCCTCGTAGCACTCCTGGGCGGCCACGTGCAGTTCGAAGTCGGCCTTGCCGGGGATGGACCCGGACTCGCGGACGAGCCACTCGCGCAGTTCGTCTGCGTGGGCGGAGAACAGGTCACCGGCCTTGCGCAGCACCCCGGCCCGCACGAAGTGCGGGAGCCGGGCCCATTCGGTCTGGGCGGCACGGGCGGCCACCGCGGAGCGCTCCACGTCCTCGGCGCCGGCGAGGGTGACGGTGGCGAGTGTGTCGCCGGTGGCGGGCTCGGTGACGGCGTACTCAGGTCCCGACAGGGGGTGGGGCTGCCAGCTCTTGGGGTCGAGCAATGACATGACGGCTCTCCGTTCGATCACCGGTGGGACTCACACGGGGAGCGGTAGTCCCGTGTAGTTCGCGGCCAGTTCGGCGGCCGCGTGGCGGGATGCGGTGATGCGGCGCAGCCGTGCGAGCTGCATCCGGCTCTCGAACGCATCCCCATTTGGTTGAGCGTGCAACATCCTAGTCATGTCGTACGAGAAGCGCGTGGCCTGCCACACACGAGAAAGACACACCTTCGAATACGCGTCGATCAGTCGTGTCGATCCTGTGCGGTGCAGTTCGGTCAGGGCCCGGGCGAGTACGGATACGTCGGACACGGCGAGGTTGAGGCCCTTGGCCCCGGTCGGCGGCACGATGTGCGCGGCGTCGCCGGCCAGCACGAGACGTGCGTGCCGCATCGGTTCGTGGACGTAACTGCGCATCGGCGTAACCGACTTGGCGGTGATCGGGCCGCGTTCCAGCCTCCAGTCGGCGTCGATCGCGAAGCGCGCGGCGAGCTCGTCCCAGATCCGCTCGTCGGACCAGTCGTCGGGATCGGTGCCGTTGGGGACCTGGAGGTAGAGCCGGGAGACGGCGGGTGAGCGCATGCTGTGCAGGGCGAAGCCGTGCTCGCCACGGGCGTAGATCAACTCCTCGCAGGACGGCGGGACATCGGCGAGGATCCCGAGCCAGGAGTACGGGTAGTCGTGCTCGTACGTCCGGCTCGTCGCCGCCGGGAAGGCCTCCCGGGAGATACCGTGGAAGCCGTCGCAGCCCGCGATCCAGTCGCAGGTCAGCGTCTGTTCGCGGCCCTCGTGCAGGAACCGCACGACAGGGGTGTCGCTCTCCGGCTTCTCGACCGCCAGAGCCTTGGCCCCGAACAACAACGGTGGCCCCTCGGCCAGTTGGAGCGCGACGAGATCCTTCACGATCTCGGTCTGGGCGTAGATCGTGACCGTACGGCCACCGGTGAGGTCGGGGAAGTCGATGTGGTGCCGTTCCCCCGCGAACCGCAGCTCGATGCCCCGGTGGACCAGCCCCTCGGTCTCCAGACGCTCGGCGGCGCCGCACGCGCGCAGCGCGTCGACCGTGCCCTGCTCCAGCATCCCGGCACGCTGACGGTGTTCGACGTACTCCCGCGTCCTGCTCTCCAGGACCACACAGTCGATCCCCGCGCGGTGCAGCATGCGGGCGAGAAGCAGTCCGGCGGGGCCGCCGCCGATGATCCCGACCGTGGTGCGCATGGGCAGGCCTCCCTGCGTCAGCTGGAGTCGCGGTGCACCACCGTGGCACCCAGCACCGTGTGCGTCTCGGTCGCGGCGCCCGGTTCGCGCACCGCGCGGTCGACCAGTTCGGCGAGGTCGCGGCCGGACGGCAGCTCGAGATGGACCGTGCTCAGCCGGGGCCGCAGCAGTCGGCCGAGGAGCAGATCGTCGGCGCCGATCACCGCGGTGTCCTCCGGGATGCTGATGCCCTCGTCCTGGAGGGCACGCATTAACAGCATCGCGTACTCGTCGTTGTACGCAAACACGGCGTCGAGTCCGAGGTCGCGCCAGCGGACGGCGAGCTTGGCCGCGGCCTGCTCCTCGTAGGCGAGGGGGAGCTCGGTCAGCGTGGCGTCGGTGCCGTGCAGGGCCCTGCGCACACCTGCCAGCCGGGGCAGCGAGAAGGCCTCCAGGCCGGACTCCTCGGGCACCACCACACCGATGCGGCGCCGGCCGCGGGCGTACAGGTGGGTGGCGGCACCGTGGCCGACGCCCGCGTGGTCCATGAGCAGGGCGTGGGCCCCCTCGACCGCCTCGGGGCCGAGGGTGACCACCGCCCGGGCACCGGAGCGCCGGAGCAGGGCCACGCCCTGCGGGCCGAGTCCCGCGCCGGGCACCAGGACCGCCACCGGGCGCAGCTCGGCCCAGGCGCGGGCGGCCTCGTCGCCCTGCAGGCCGACGCTGCCGTACTGCACGACGGTGTAGTCCAACCGGCCCAGGGCCCACTGGAGTTCACTGATGAACTGGCTGTAGAGCGGGCCGACCGGGATGGACGGGGCGGGCATCAGGACCATCCGGCTGTGGCCGGCGCGCAGGCTGCGGGCGGCCGCGTGCGGCACGTACCCGAGTTCCTTCGCGGCGTCGTGGACGCGGCGGCGCGTGGGCTCGCTGATCCGGACGGCGCTGGTGTTGTTGAGGACGTAGGAGACGGTCGCTCGGGAGACGCCGGCCAGGCGGGCCACATCGGCGCTCGTGGGAACCGAGCGCGTCGCCGGGGAAACGGGCGCGGGCGTTTTCGGTATCTGCACCATGACGGTCGTCATCTTTGCAGAAGCTGTGACGGTGTACCGGACCGGGGCGAGGCCCGAACTCACTGCCGCGGATCGGTGCAGGTGAGCCGGGCGACGAGGTCGTCCCAGCCCTTCTCCAGGCGCTCCAGCGGCATGGCGCACCTCCGGGTGAGGTGATGGATGGTGGCGGGATCGAGGTAGCCCATGAGGGCCTGGGCGAGCAGTTCGCAGTCCGCTTCCGGGCGTGCCTGGCGCAGCAGCAGGGTCACATGGCTGTGGTGCACCCGGCGGGGCGCGGGGGTGAAGCGGCGCTCCGGGCTCGGCTCGGCGGCCAGCATCAGGTCCATCTCGTCGCCGGACCGGCGCAGGAGGGCGTGGCCGAAGGCGCGCAGGCGATCGGCGGGCGGGGCGCCGGGGCCGAGCGGGGCGGGGCCGCTGAGGAAGGCCGCCTGGAAGTTGCGCTCGGAGTGGTCGAGCAGTGCCGTCAGCAGGCCGGTGCGGTCGCCGAATCGGCGGAAGACGGTGCCCTTGCCGACCGACGCGGCCGCGGCCACCGCCTCCATCGTGACCCCGGCCGCCCCGTGCTCCGCGACCAGGCGGGTGGCCGCCTCCAGGAGCCGGGCCCGGTTGCGCGCGGCGTCGGCACGCAGGCAGGGCTCGTCCTCGGGGAGCCCGAGCTGGAGCAGCTCGGGCTCCCCGCTGGAATCCGGGGGGGTCGGCAGCGGTGACAAGGGCGGCAGAACGGCGGACATGAACTAAGCGTAAAGCAACGGGAAGAAACTGGACCGAGGTCCGGTTAAGGGGGTACAACTTTAAGCGGACCTCGGTCCGCATCATTACGGCAATGTTTCACCCTCCCTTGGAGTTCGCATGCCTGTTCGCATTCTCGCGCTCGTCGGAAGCCTTCGCGCCGGTTCGACCAACCGCCAGCTCGCCGAGGCGGCCGTCAAGCACGCCCCCGAGGGCGCGGAGGTCGTGCTCTTCGAGGGCCTCGGCGAGATTCCCTTCTACAACGAGGACATCGACGTGGAGGGCAGCGTCCCCGCGGCCGCCGCCAAGCTGCGTGAGGCCGCGCAGGCCTCCGACGCGTTCCTGTTCTTCTCCCCCGAGTACAACGGCACCATCCCGGCCGTGCTGAAGAACGCCATCGACTGGCTGTCGCGTCCGTACGGCGCCGGCTCCTTCGCCGGCAAGCCGGTCGCCGTGGTCGGTACCGCGTACGGTCAGTTCGGCGGTGTGTGGGCGCAGGACGAGACCCGCAAGTCCGTGGGCATCGCCGGCGGCAAGGTGCTCGAGGACGTCAAGCTGTCCATCCCGGGTTCGCTCGTGCGGTTCGCCGAGACGCACCCGGCCGACGACGCCGAGGTCGCGGCGCAGCTGGCCGAGGTCGTCGCGCGGCTGCACAGCAACGCGGGTGAGGTCGCCGCGGCCTGACCTGCGGCGCAAAGCGGGGGTCGGGGTCTTGTACTCCGGCCCCCTTTCGTTTGCCTGCGGGCCCGTGGGGGCTGGTCGCGCCCACGCGGCGGAGCCGCATATCGACACAGCCCCGCGCCCCTTCGGAGCGCGCCTCCCTCGCCCCGCCTCACCCCACTGCCGTGGGCGCCAGTTCCCGTAGAGCTTCCAGCGCCGCCGCGATCGCCGGGCGTTCGTGCGCTCCGCCGCGCGTGCAGGTGAGGAGCTTGCGATGGGGGTTGCCGTCGCAGCGCACCCTTGAGATCGGCAGATGGGGCGTCAGATGGGCCAGGCGGGGGATCAGGGCGACGCCCAGGCGGTGGGCCACCAGGTGCGCCGTGACGTTCCAGTCCAGGGCGTGATGGACCACGCTCGGGGTGAAGCCGGCCGCGCCGCAGGCCGAGAGCACATGGGGGCGGCAGGGGCTGTCGGGGACCGGGGCGATCCAGTCCTCGTGCGCCACCTCCGCCAGGTCGGCGTGCTCGCGTCCGGCGAGGGGGTGGTCCGCGGGGACGACCAGGTCGAACGGGTCGTCCAGCAAGGGCTGTTGGTCGTATCGGACGTCACTCATGGGCGGGTTGTACGGGGTCGCCTCCACGACCGCCAGGTCGATCTCCCCCTCGAAGAGCAGGTCGAAGCTCTCCGTCACGCCCAACTCCTGGATGCCGACGGTCAGTCGGGGATGCCGCTCACGCAGCCGGACCGCCATGGGGGCGAGCAGCACGGACACGGCGACCGGGAAACCGCTCACCCTGAGCGGTCCGGCGGGCTCGCTGTGGTCGGCGCGCAGATCGAGTTCGGCCTGGTCCCAGCGCGCCTGGATGGCGTCGGCGTGCGCGAGCAGGCTCTCGGCGGCCGGGGTGAGACGGATCCCGCGGCCCTGGGGTTCGAGGAGGTCGACGCCCAGGTCGCGGGCGAGTTGGCGGATCTGCTGAGAGGCTGCTGACGGGGTGAAGTGCAGGGCGCGGGCGGCCGCGGTGACGGTGCCGTAGTGGGCGACCGCCCTGAGGACGTGGAGCCGGCGCAAGTCAATCATGAAGCCCACGCTTCAAGGTCGGATCCAGAAAGTCAACCTGGACGTGAACGAAGACTCCGCTGCACCCTGGGTTGTGTCGCGACGGCCGCAACCGCCACGAGGTACGAGGAGTCACCATGACCAGCACGATCCGCGCCGTCTGCCCGCACTGCGGCTGGCCGGACGGCGCCGAGCCCTTCCAGGTGGTGTCCCGGCACGACACGGCGACGGGCGGGACGGTGTGGACCCGCTGCGCGTGCGGCTCGCTGCAGGTCCGCGTGACCGACAGCCGCGGGACGCGCGTCGTCTCCCGCAGCCGGCCCTCCGCGGCGCGGGCGGGTTAGAGCCGGCCCGGTGTCGCCGGGTCCGGCGCGCACATCTGCACTGATCAGGCACTGTTTCCTGAAGTCGGCCCGATCCGCAGGACAGGCCCCCTAGTCCAGTTCCGCGAGCCGCTGCACGGCCGGTGCGACGAAGCGTTCGATCCACTCCGCTGGGGCGCCGATGCGCGGGGCGAGGATGACGGTGTCGATGCCGAGCTTGCCGTAGCCGGTGATGTCCCGGGTGAAGGCCTCCAGGTCGCCCTCGGTGGCCGGTTCTCCCATGTAGGCGACGGTCTTGCGGATCTCGTCGTAGTCCCGCCCCTCGGTGTCGCAGTGGCCGCGCAGCACGTCGAGCTTGTGCGTGACCTCCTCCGGCGTGGTGGCGAAGAGGTTGCAGGCGTCGCCGTAGCGGGCGACCAGGCGGAGGGTCTTCTTCTCGCCACTGCCGCCGATCATGATCTCGGGGTGCGGGCGGCTGACCGGGGCGGGTACGCACAGGGTCTCGGCGAGCCGGTAGTGGGTGCCCTCGAAGGGGCCGTTCGCGGCCGGGTCCCACATCTGCAGACAGATCCGCAGGGTCTCCTCCAGCCGTTCGAAGCGCTCCGCGAGGGGCGGGAACGGCACGCCGAGCCCTTCGTGCTCCCGGTCGTACCAGGCGGCTCCGACACCGAGGGTGGCCCGGCCGCCGGAGAGCACGTCGAGCGTGGTCGCGATCTTGGCGAGCAGGCCGGGGTGGCGGTACGTCACTCCGGTCACGAGCGCGCCGAGCCGGACCGTCTCGGTGTGGGCCGCGAGGAAGCTCAGGGTCGTGTAGGCCTCCAGCATGGGGTCCTCGGCGCCGCCGTTGAACTCCATCTGGAAGTAGTGGTCCATCACCGACAGCCAGCTCACGCCGGCCGCCTCCGCCGCTGCACCCGCGGAGGCGAGCTCGGCCCCGAGAGCGGGTGCGCCCGCGGGGTGGTTGAACCGGTTGATGTGCACGCCCACACGCATGTCCGTCTCCGTTCACAGCTCTCTCGCCGACCTGCCCGACGCTAGAACTTGAAGCGCTCTCGAAGTCAAGGGGGAGACGGGCACCTGCGTGCTCCGGTCACCGCGCCTCTCACGCCACCCGTTCCGCCTCCGTCTCCCCCGTCTCCCCCCTGCTTCTTCGCGGCCCGCAGGCTTGTGAGCGTGGTGACCGTCAGGACGAGGAGGATGAATCCGAGGGAGAAGGGGATGCCGATCTCGGGGACGTGGACGCCGGACTCGTGGAGAGCGTGCAGGACGAGTTTGACGCCGATGAAGCCGAGGATGATCGAGAGGCCGTAGCTGAGGTGGACCAGCTTCTTCAGCAGGCCGCCGATGAGGAAGTACAGCTGGCGCAGGCCCATCAGGGCGAACGCGTTCGCGGTGAAGACGATGTACGGGTCCTGGGTGAGCCCGTAGATGGCGGGGATGGAGTCCAGGGCGAACAGCACGTCGGTGGAGCCGATCGCGAGCATCACGACCAGCATCGGGGTCATGACCCGCTTGCCGTTCTCCTCGATCCACAGCTTGGTGCCGTGGTAGCGGTCGGCCACCCCGAAACGCCTCTCCACCATCTTCAGGAGCTTGTTCTCCTCGTACTCCTCGTCGTGTCCGTCCTTGCGGGCGTCCTGGACGAGCTTCCAGGCGGTCCAGATCAGGAACGCGCCGAAGAGGTAGAACACCCACGAGAACGCGGAGATGATCGCCGCTCCGGCCGCGATGAACCCGGCGCGCAGCACGAGCGCCATCACGACGCCGACCATCAGCACCCGCTGCTGGTACTGCGAGGGCACGGCGAACTTCCCCATGATCAGGACGAACACGAAGAGGTTGTCGACGCTCAGGGACTTCTCGGTGATGTATCCGGCGAAGAACTCGCCCGTGGGTTTCCCACCGGCGAAGAGGAGCAGCCCGAGTCCGAAGAGACAGGCCAGCACGACCCAGACGACGGTCCAGATGCCGGCTTCCTTGACCGACACGTCGTGGGGTTTGCGGCCGATGAAGAAGTCGGCGCCGACCAGGACGCACAGGGCGACGATGGTCAGCAGCCAGACGGTGAGAGAGACGTTCACTGGTTCTCCTGATGCGTGGGGGGCACCGCCAGCGTTGTCACCACCGAGGATCCCTTCCACCTGCAAAAGGTGAACAACGGGTCACGCGATGGCAAGGAACCGCAGGTCACACAAGAACATGACGGAATCCCGCCGCTCACCACCCGCCGTACGGCGGGCAGGTTCCGCCGTACGGCGGCGGTCAGGACGGACGTCGTTGCCCCGATCATGACGCCACGAGCCGCCGCGCCCCGCGTGAGGAGAAGCCATGACCCATGTGCCGCCCCCGTTCGACCCCGAGCTCAGTGCCGCCCTGGATCTGATCAAGGACGTGATCTCGCCCGGTCTCACCGTGGACGAGATCGACGTCGTGCGCCAGGGACCGGGTATCGAGATGCTGGCCGACCTGGACCTGACGCTGGACGGGTTCTTCGAGGTGGAGGACCGGTCGGTGCCGGGACCTGCGGGCGCCCCCGAGATCTCGCTGCTGATCTGCCGACCCACCACTCCGGTGACCGCGGGCACCGGGCGTCCGGTGATCTACCACGTCCACGGCGGCGGCATGATTCTCGGCAACAACCGGGTCGGGGTGGACGGTCCGCTGGCCTGGGCGAAGGAACTGGACGCGGTCGTGGTGTCGGTGGAGTACCGGCTGGCGCCCGAACATCCGCATCCGGCGCCGGTCGAGGACGTCTACGCCGGGCTCGTGTGGACCTCCGAGCACGCCGAAGAGCTGGGCGGGGACCCCGAGCGGATCGTCATCGCCGGTGCGAGCGCGGGTGGCGGGCTGTCGGCGGCGCTGGCGCTGCTCACCCGTGACCGCAAGGGGCCGCGGCCGCTGGGGCAGCTGCTGATGTGCCCGATGCTGGACGACCGCAATGACAGTCCCTCGACATATCAGATGGCGGGGCTGGGCGTCTGGGACCGGACGGCCAACGAGACGGGCTGGACGGCGTTGCTGGGCGAACTGCGCGGCGGTCCCGACGTTCCGGCGTACGCGGCGCCGGCCCGGGCCGAGGACCTGTCGGGACTGCCGCCGGCCTTCCTCGACGTGGGGTCGGCGGAGACGTTCCGGGACGAGGTCGTCGCGTACGCCTCGCGCATCTGGCAGGCGGGCGGGGTGGCGGAGCTGCATGTGTGGCCGGGAGGCTTCCACGGGTTCGACGGGTTCGCTCCGCAGGCGGCGTTGTCCCAGGCGGCGCGGGCGGCGCATGTGGTGTGGCTGCGGAGGCTGCTGGGCAGCTAGCGGTGGTACGGGCGGAGGCGCGGAAGGCAGCGCGCGCCGTTCGGACATGGGGCGGCTCCGGCCGCATCGTGGCTGCTCGCGCGCCCACGTGGCGGAGCCACAGGTCCCCGCTTGGCGGAGCCACATGTCCCCCGTCGCGGAGCCACCCATGTTCCCGCGTGGCGGAGCCAACCCATGTGACGGTCCCGCGCCCCCATGGGGGTGCTTCGCGGCCCCCATGGCGCACCATGGGCGTATGAAAGAGCTGGCCGGGCGCCTCACCGCGCTGGATCCGGATGCCGGTGCCGCCGTCCGGGTCATCGCCTACTTCGATCGGCTGTCCGAGGCCCGTGCGGGGCTGGAGGCGTTGGTGCGCGGGGCCGCCGTGCTGGCCGGCGTGCCCGCCCGGCTGATCGATGTCGAGCGGCGGGTGCAGGTTCGCGTCGAGGCCGACGGGACGCGCCGCGACTCCGGGGCGCCGCCGGATCCCTGCTGGCCCACCACCGCGCTCGCGCCCGGTGGGGCCGCCGCTCTGTGGCTGGAGCGGGCCGAGGCTGCGCCCAGTGTGGTCGACGCGGTGATTCTGGAGCGGGCCGCGGGAGCCGTACGGCTCGTGCTGGACCGTACGCGCGGACGCGCGCCCGTCGACGACCCGGCGCTGGTCGAGACCGTGCTGGATGCCACGGCCCCCGAGGCCGCCCGGTTGCACGCGGCGCGTGGGCTCGGGCTGGAGCCCGCGGCGTCCGCGCGTGCGCTGGCCCCGCTCGACGGGCGGCCCCGGATCGTGTCCGGGCGGGCGGACGCCGTGCTGCCCGCGGGACGGGTCGGGGTGGGACCCGCTGTGCCCGTGCTCGATCTGCCGCGGTCCTGGGCGGACGCCCGAACCGCGCTGCGGTTCACCGCAGAGGGCACGGCTCAGGATCCTGGACCGAAGATCGTGTACGCCGACGAACTGGGCGGCGTCGCGCTCCTGGCCGACCTCGTCGCGCCGGGTGCCGAGCCGCCGCCCGACGTCCAGGCGCTGGAGGCGGCGGGGGCGGCCACGCCCTGGCTGCTCGGCACGCTGCACGCCGTGGTCTCGACGGCGAGCCTGCGTGCGGCTGCCGCCGAGATCAACGTCCACCACTCCACGCTCCAGGACCGGCTGTCCCACGCGGAGCATCTGCTGGGTTGGCCATTGCGCACACCTCAGGGGCGACTGCGGCTGCAACTTGCCCTGACGATGCGCCACTTGGCACGGTCATAGCGTGAACTCAGGGTCAGCGGAACTCGTGCACGACCTGGATCGCGCCGACGATGTGCGCGTTGAACTCGTCGAGTTCCTCGGCAGGGACCCACAGTTCGAGTATCGTGCGGCCACCTGCCTGCTGGACGGGATAGCGGCTCAGGAAGTCCGACTCGACCTCGAAGCGGGTCACGAAGCCGACGCCGTCGTGCTTGACGTTCCAGTCCCTGGCGATCCTGATCGCGTAGTCCTCGTTGAGGACCGGATAGAAGATCGGCTGCTCGGGCAGCCTCGGCGGCCAGGCACGCCAGTCGAGTTCCCGGACCAGGTCCAGCTCCTTGGGGCCGGTCGGGCGCCAGAGGGTCGTGGTGGGGTCCCGGGTCGTCATCGGAGTCGCTCTCTGCGGGTGCGGGGCTGATAGTTGCGCGCGCACTATAGAAGCAGACGCTGAAAGTTTCAGCGATGCAATATCCTGGGCGTATCCCGTATCGGGACGGATCCGTATCGGGACGGAGGAAGCAGGCCCCATGACCGCCACAGACCCCGCGCTCACCGCCCTCGCCCAGGGCTGGTGCGCGCTCTCGCTGCTGCACGGGCGGATCGAGGCCCACATCGAGCGCGCTCTGCAGTCCGGACACGACCTCAGCGTGCGCGAGTACTCCCTGCTCGACGTCCTGGGTCGCCAGCACGACGGCGAGGGCGGGCATCTGCAGATGAAGCAGGTCGCCGGCGCCGTCGTCCTCAGCCAGAGCGCCACCACCCGCCTGGTCACCCGTCTCGAGGACCGCGGCCTGCTCTCCCGCTACCTCTGCCCCACCGACCGCCGAGGCATCTACACCGACGTCACCGAGGCCGGCCGCACCCTCCTCGAACAGGCCCGCCCCACCAACGAGAAGGCCCTCCGCGAAGCCCTCGACCAGGCAGCCACCAACCCCGAACTGGCCCCCCTCGTACGAGCCCTCGAAGCCCACGGCGTCCCGGCCTGACGCGGACGCCGTTCATCGAGGTGACCGCCTCGTCCACGGACATCGCGACGATGCCCGGCGAGACACCCGCCGCCGTGGCGGCATCCGTCGGGAGGCGGGCGTCTTTGCGCGGCAACACCCCGGCCTGGGCGACGCTGCCCAGTCCGCACCGCGGAGGGTGCTGAACGCGACTGACCGCTGCGGGACGCCGAGGCGGTCGTCCACGGCCCACTGCGCCTCATCTCCGGGATCGTCGCGGCCTTGGGCTCCAGCGGGGTGCCGGTGCCGCCCGACACCGGCTGCCGCGCGGACGAGGCACACGACATTTGGCCGGAGCAGCGGCGCCGAGGCCACCTGACTGGTGCGGGTTCAAGGCGCGAGGAATTGCCGCTGACCGCCACGGGCAAGGTCTTGAAGGACCAGCGGTGAGGGAAATCGCCGCGTTTCGCGCAGACGAACGGAGATTCAGCGTGACGACGAACCAGGCCACGGCCCCGGGCGAGGACATCTCACTCACTCGGCTGGAGCGTCTCGACGAGGAGATCATCGCGCTGCTGGCGCGCCGCCGCGAGATGGCTCAGGAGCTCCCCGCCCCGGCCCGGGCCCGCGCGGTCGACCCCGGTTTCGTGGAGGCCGTACGGGAGATCACGGACCGCTACCGACAAGAGCTCGGCGGGGCGGGTGAGCTCGTCGCCCGCGCGGTCATGGTCCTGTGCCATCCGGACCGCCAGAGCTGAGCCGTGCGCGGCTGAAGGGCCGTACAAAGGGGGGTGGGTGATCTCGCCGACAGTCCTGAGGTGGCAAAGAGCACAGGTCGTCAAGGTGCGGCGGCCGTTGACACCCTCTTGGATTTGGCCGTACAAAAGCCCCCATGAGCGTGCCGCAGCTTCCCCTGTCCGGGGTCACGGTGGTCAGCCTGGAGCAGGCCGTGGCCGCGCCCTACGCCACCCGGCAGCTCGCCGACCTCGGCGCCAGGGTGATCAAGGTGGAGCGGCCGGGCGAGGGTGACTTCGCCCGCCGCTACGACACGACCGTGCACGGCCACTCCAGCTACTTCGTGTGGCTCAACCGGTCCAAGGAGTCGCTCACGCTCGACCTCAAGGACCCGCGCGGAATCGAGATCCTGCACCAACTCCTCGACGGTGCCGACGTGTTCGTACAGAACCTGGCTCCGGGCGCGGCCGACCGGCTGGGCCTCGGCGTGGACGTCCTCGCCGGGCGCTGGCCGAGGCTGATCCCGTGCACGATCTCCGGATACGGCACCGACGGGCCGTGGGCGGACCGCAAGTCCTACGACCTGCTCGTCCAGTGCCAGACGGGCCTGGTGTCGCTGACCGGGACCGCCGAGGAGACCGCGCGGGTCGGGATCTCGGTCGCCGACATCGCGGCCGGGATGTACGCGTACAGCGGCGTCCTCACCGCCCTGTACACCCGGGCCACCACCGGCAGAGCCCACCCGGTGGAGGTGTCGCTGTTCGAGGCACTGGCCGAGTGGATGAGCCAGCCGGCCAACTACACGCGTTACGGCGGAAGCCAGCCGCCGCGTCTGGGCACCCAGCACGCCACCATCGCCCCGTACGGCGCCTTCACCGCCACCGACGGCAAGGACGTGCTCTTCTCCATCCAGAACGAACGCGAATGGCTCGCCCTCTGTGCGCATTTCCTACGACGGCCCGAGCTGGCCGAGGATCCGCGCTTCACCACCGGCTCCGCCCGGGTCGCCCACCGCGAGGAACTCAACGCCGTGGTCGCCGAGCGGATCGCACGCTCCGAGGCCGCGGAGGTCCTGAAGGACCTGGAGGACATCGGCATCGCCTGCGCCGGGGTGAACGACGTCGCCGCGTTCCTCGACCACCCGGTCCTGGCCGCCCGCGGCCGCTGGCACGAGGTCGCCGTTCCCGGCGGAGCCACGGTGGAGGCGTTGCTGCCCCCGGCCGACCTCGCCGGCCTGCCCGCCCGCATGGACCCGGTCCCGGCGGTGGGCGAGCACACCGAGGCGATCCTCACGGAACTCGGTCGCAGCGGCGACGACATCGCGGCGCTGCGTGCCGACGCGGTCGTCTGAGGCCCTGGACCGGAGGAGACACGTGCGATGAGCGTTCTGGACATCCTCTCCGACGACGAGCGTCTCGTCGTACGGACCGTGCGCGAGTTCGTCGACAAGGACGTCCGGCCCGTGGTCCGGGAGCTGGAGCACAGCGACACCTACCCCGAGCACCTCATCGAGAGGATGAAGGAACTCGGCGTCTACGGCCTGGCGATCCCCGAGGAGTACGGCGGCACCCCGGTCTCCACGCCCTGCTTCGTCCTGGTCACCGAGGAGCTCGCGCGCGGCTGGATGAGCCTGGCCGGGGCAATGGGCGGACACACCGTCGTCGCCAAGCTGCTCCTCCTCTTCGGGACCGAGGAGCAGAAGAGGCGCTGTCTGCCGCGGATGGCCACCGGAGAACTCCGCGCCACCATGGCGCTGACCGAGCCGAGTGGCGGCAGCGATCTCCAGTCGATCACCACCGTCGCCCGCCGCGAGGGCGACGAGTACGTCGTCGACGGGGCGAAGACCTGGATCACCAACTCCCGCCGCTCCGGGCTGATCGCCCTCCTCTGCAAGACCGACCCGACCGCCGCACCGCGCCACACGGGCATCTCCGTGCTGCTCGCCGAACACGGTCCCGGCCTCGTCGTCTCCCGTGACCTGCCCAAGCTCGGCTACAAGGGCGTGGAGAGCTGCGAGTTGAGCTTCGAGGGCTACCGCGCGCCCGTCGAAGCCCTGTTGGGCGGTTCGGAGGGGGCAAGGCTTCGCCCAGATGATGAAGGGGCTGGAGACCGGACGGCTCCAAGTCGCCGCCCGTGCCCTGGGTGTGGGGCGGGCCGCGCTGGAGGACTCGCTCCGCTACGCCCAGGAGCGCGAGAGCTTCGGCAAGCCGATCTGGCGCCACCAGGCGATCGGCACCTACCTCGCCGACATGGCGACCAAGCTGACGGCCGCCCGCCAACTCGTGCTGTACGCGGCCCGGGAGGCCGACGCCGGACGCCGGGTCGACATGGAGGCCGGCATGGCCAAGCTGTTCGCGTCCGAGACCGCGATGGAGCTCGCGCTCAACGCCGTCCGCATTCACGGCGGTTACGGATACTCGACCGAGTTCGACGTCGAACGGTACTTCCGGGACGCCCCGCTGATGATCGTCGGCGAGGGCACCAACGAGATCCAACGCAACGTGATCGCAGCCCAGTTGGTGGCGCGGGGTGGTCTGGATGGCTGAGCAGACCCAGCGCGACAGCATCTATCTGCGGCTGGCACGGGAGTTGCGGGCGGCGATCCTGCGCCAGGACTTCCCGGAAGGGGTACGGCTGCCGACCGAGGCCGAGCTGGCCGACCGGTTCAGGATCAGCCGCCAGACCGTACGGCGGGCGTTCCAGGACCTCGTCGCCGAAGGGCTGGTGCACCGGGTGCCGGGCCGGGGCACCTTCGCCACCCCCCGCGAGGAGCAGTACCTGCGTCAGTTCGGCTCGGTGGACGACCTGATGGGTCTGTCCCTCGACACCCGCATGCAGGTCGTCACCCCCCTGCGCCGACGGGTCGACGTCGACGCGGCCGGACGGCTGGGCCTGCACAGCGACCGGGTGCACAAGCTCGCTTTCCTACGGCTGCACGAGGACACCGCGTTCTGCCACACCTCGGTGTTCCTGCCGCCGGAGGTCGGCCGACTGCTGGAATCGGTCGCGGCACTGGCCGAGCCCGGCACCGCCGGAGCCACCACCGTCATCGGACTGCTCGACGAGCGGCTGCCCGAGCCGATCGCCGAGGCCGAGCAGAGCATCACGGTCGCGGCGGCCGACGCCGGGATCGCCGGACACCTCGGGTGCGAACCGGGCCGCGCGCTGCTGCGCATCGACCGGGTCTACCAGTCGGCGGCCGGACGGCTCGTGGAACTGGCCGTCAGCCACTTCCTGCCCGAGCACTACTCGTATCGCGTACGGCTGCGGCGCAGCGGACGCTGATGCTTCCCCACCCGCAAGAATCAGGAGAAGACCTTGAGCTTGAGGATCGTTGTCACTGTGAAGTACGTGCCCGACGCCACCGGCGACCGGCACTTCGCCGATGACCTGACCGTCGACCGGGACGACGTGGACGGTCTGCTCTCCGAGCTCGATGAGTACGCGGTCGAGCAGGCGCTGCAGATCGCCGAAGCAGCGGACGATGCGGACGTCACTGTGGTCACCGTCGGCCCGGAGGACGCCAAGGACGCGCTGCGCAAGGCGCTGTCGATGGGCGCCGACAAGGCCGTCCACGTCGAGGACGACGACCTGCACGGCACCGACGCCCTCGGTACCTCGCTGGTGCTGGCCAAGGCCGTCGAGAAGGCCGGTTACGACCTGGTGATCTCCGGTATGGCCTCCACCGACGGCACGATGGGCGTGGTCCCGGCGCTGCTGGCCGAGCGTCTGGGTGTGCCGCAGGTGACCCTGCTGTCCGAGGTGACGGTCGAGGGCGGGATCGTGAAGGGCCGCCGCGACGGCGACTCCGCCACCGAGCAGCTGGAGGCCTCCCTCCCGGCCGTGGTGTCGGTGACCGACCAGTCGGGCGAGGCGCGTTACCCCTCCTTCAAGGGCATCATGGCGGCGAAGAAGAAGCCGGTTGAGGCGTGGGACCTGTCGGACCTGGACCTGGAGGCCGGGCAGGTCGGCCTGGAGGGTTCCTACACCACGGTCGACTCCGCCGCGGAGCGCCCGGCCCGTACCGCGGGCACGATCGTCAAGGACGAGGGCGAGGGCGGCAAGCAGCTCGCCGAGTTCCTCGCGAGCCAGAAGTTCATCTGATCCGGTAGGAGTTGCTGTCCCATGGCTGAAGTTCTCGTCTATGTCGATCACGTGGACGGTGCCGTCCGCAAGCCCACCCTGGAGCTGCTGACCCTGGCCCGCCGTATCGGCGAGCCGGTCGCCGTCGCGCTGGGTGCCGGTGCCGCCGACACCGCCGCCGTGCTGGGCGCGCACGGCGCCGTCAAGGTCCTGACCCACGACGCCTCCGAGTACGCCGACTACCTGGTCGTGCCCAAGGTCGACGCCCTGCAGGCCGCCGTCGAGGCCGTGTCCCCGGCCGCCGTGCTGGTGCCGTCCTCCGCCGAGGGCAAGGAGATCGCCGCCCGGCTCGCGCTGCGCATCGGCTCCGGCATCATCACCGACGCCGTCGACCTGGAAGCCGGCGACACCGGCCCGGTGGCCACCCAGTCGGTGTTCGCCGCCTCCTTCACCACCAAGTCCCGCGTCTCCCAGGGCACCCCGGTCATCACCGTCAAGCCCAACTCCGCCGCCGTCGAGGCCGCCCCGGCCACCCCCGCCGTCTCGGAGCTGAGTGTGGCCTTCTCCGCGCAGGCCACCGGCACCAAGGTCACCGGCCGGACCCCGCGCGAGTCGACCGGGCGCCCGGAGCTGACCGAGGCCGCGATCGTGGTCTCCGGCGGCCGCGGCGTCAACGGCTCCGAGAACTTCGCCATCATCGAAGCGCTCGCCGACTCCCTCGGCGCGGCCGTCGGCGCCTCCCGCGCCGCGGTGGACGCGGGCTGGTACCCGCACACCAACCAGGTCGGCCAGACCGGCAAGAGTGTCTCGCCGCAGCTGTACATCGCCAACGGCATCTCCGGCGCGATCCAGCACCGGGCCGGCATGCAGACCTCCAAGACCATCGTGGCGGTCAACAAGGACGCCGAGGCCCCGATCTTCGACCTCGTCGACTACGGCGTCGTCGGCGACCTCTTCGACGTCGTCCCCGCCCTCACCCAGGAGATCAACACCCGCAAGGGCTGAGCCTGTTGGAGCGTGCCCGGGTCACCTGTGGGTCACCAGGGCAGCGGCCCCTCGGCGTCGAAGTAGCCGCCGGTCGGGCCGTCGGGACCGACCTGCGCCATGCGGACGATGATCTCGGCGCCCTCGGCCACGGTCTGCGTGCCCGTGTTGCCGTTCAGGTCGGTCTTGGTGAATCCGGGCTCCACGGAGTTGATCCGCATGGCCGGGAACGCCTTCGCGTACTGGACGGTGAGCATGTTGACCGCGGTCTTGGACGTCGGGTAGGCGATGCCCGGGTAGAAGTGCGCGGGGTGGTCCGGGTCGGAGAGATGAGTCAACGAGGCCAGGCCGCTGCTGACGTTGACCACGACGGGCGCGGCCGAGCGCTGGAGCAGCGGAAGGAAGGCGTGCAGGACGCGGACGACACCGAAGACGTTCGTCTCGAAGGTGGTGCGCATCTGGTCGGCGGTCACGGTCGCCGCGACCGGCACGCTGTTGTCCTCGGTGCGGGTCTCGATACCGGCGTTGTTGATCAGGACGTCGAGGCCGCCCGCGGCGTCCAGGGTCTTGGCCGCGGCCTCGACGGAGGCGTCGTCGGTGACGTCGAGCTGGACGAACCGCGCGCCGAGCTCGTCGGCGGCGCGGCGGCCGCGCTCGGCGTCACGGGCGCCGACGTAGACGGTGTGGCCTGCGGCGATGAGCCGGCGGGCGGTCTCGAAGCCGAGGCCCTTGTTCGCTCCGGTGATGAGTGTTGTCGTCATGCCGTCCAGCTTGCGGCGCCGAGGCCCGGTCAGCCAGAAGACCCTTCTTCCTGGGACTCGCGGTACCAGGCACATCCGCGGCCGACGGTGTTCACTGAGGAGCATGGCGGTGACAGAACTGGGACAGGCACTGCGGCGCTGGCGCGACCGGGTTCCCCCGGACGCGGCCGGGCTGCCCTCCGGCGGTCATCGGCGGGCCGCCGGGCTGCGGCGCGAGGAGCTGGCCCTGCTGGCCGGCATCTCGGTCGACTATGTGACCCGTCTCGAGCAGGGCCGGGCCGTCAACCCGTCCGTGCAGGTCGTCGAGGCGTTGGCCCGGGCACTGCGGCTCTCGGGGGACGAGCGGACGTACCTCTTCGGCCTCGCGGCACTGGTGCCGCCGGGGCCGGATGTCGTGCCCGGGTTCATCACGCCCAGCGTGCAGCGGCTGCTGGGCCGGCTGGTCGACACCGCCGTCGCGGTCTCCGACGCGGCCATGACGCTGTTGCTGGCCAACCCGATGTACGCGGCTCTGATGGGCGATCCGTCGGTCCTGCGTGGCTTCGAACGCAACGGTGTGTGGCGCAACTTCACGGGCATGCCCACCCGGGTGCGGCACACGCCGGAGGAACGGCGTGACTTCGAGGCGGGCATGGTCGCCGAACTGCGCGCGACCGCCGCCCGCTATCCAGCCGACCGCCAACTCCAGTCCCTCATAGCGGAGTTGCGCACCCGGAGCGAGCGGTTCGCCGAACTGTGGGACGCGGGGGTGGTGGGCCGTCTCGCCGGCTCGCACAAGACGATCGAGCATCCGCAGGTCGGCACGCTCACACTCGACTGCGACCTGCTCCGGGTGGAGGAGAACGACCTGCACATCCTCGTGTACTCGGCCGAGCCGGGCACCGAGGCCGCCGAGAAACTGCGGCTGATCTCGGTGCTCGGCACGCAGAGCCTGGTCGAGAGAAGCTAGCTGAGCTACTCCTTCGTCTCGTCCTCCGTGACGATCTTCACGTCCCAGGGTCCCAGAGGGACGGCCTCCGAGTACACCTCGTCCGTCAGAGCGTCCCGCAAGGACATCGGCACGGCGACCGACACCGCCTCCCACGACCAGTTGTGCAGGAAGCGGACCCGGCGGCCGTCGCGGGCGGTGGCCGAGGTGGCGGTGACGCTCGGATGGGCCGGGCGCCAGGAGGCCGGGGCCGCCCACTCGAACACGGCCCGGGCGAAGGCGGGGTCGGGAACCGTACCCACGTAGGTGATCCGGCCCGCGCCATGACGGTGTGTCGTGGCCGCCGGCCAGCGCCCGAAGTGGGGGTGCTCGTAGGTCGCCAGCTCCTCGGCTCCCTGCGGCTGGAGACCGTCGGCCCAGTGCAGGGCGCAGGCTTCGGGCGGGAGGGTGAGACTTTCCGTGCCGGTGACCGGCAGCGGGGCGCCCAGGTTGCTGAACTCGTCGTACGTCACCCCGGCCGCCTCCGCCAGCCTTCCGGGCTGCGCCTCGGTGCGGGCCCTCGCCTCGGTGTCGCCGTACCCGGTGCGGGGACCCACGATCAGGTGCCCGCCCGCCTCGGCGTAGGCCTTGAGGCGGTCGAGGGTCTCGTCGTCGGCGGCGTAGAAGGCGGGGGCGACGAGGACCTCGGGCAGGGCGGCCGCCGAGAGCTGCCCGGGGTGGAGGATGCGGGTCTGGAGCCCCGCGTCGAAGGCGCCCCGGTAGAAGGCGTCGAAGACCGTCTCGTACGACCGCCCGTTCGCGCCCCCGTCCGCCAGGGCGAGGGGCGGCTGCGCCTGGAGCGCCCACTTGCTGGGGCCGTCGTACAGGAAGGCGACGTCGGCGTCCGGGATGAGGGCTGCCGTGAGGTCGCCCGCCTTCTCCAACTCCGCTCCCAGTGCGGCGAGTTCCCGGTAGACGCGGCCGGGGCGGCCGTTGTGCGGGAGGATGCCGCCCCAGTAGGTCTCGGTGCCGAAGTGCAGGGTGTGCCAGTGCCAGTACTCGATCATCGAGGCACCGCGGGAGATCAACGCCCAGGCGGCCTGGCGCCATTGGCCGTCGTAGGCGGGGCGGTTGTTCCACGGGAAGCTGATGGCCTGGGCGTTGGTCTCGGTGACCAGGAACGGCTCCTGGCGGGAGGAGTACATGCGGTCGGCGCTGCGGTACAGCGCCCAGGTCCCGTTGGTCGTCCAGTCCTGCCCGTCGCCGCCCCGGTCGGGCAGTTCGAGGGCGTCCTGCATCGTGTAGTACGGGTTGCCCGCGGTGACGTCGAGCCGTTCGGTGAGCTTGTCGTCCTCGACGCCCTGGCGGTCGTAGGAGATGCAGGTGGTGACGAACTGGCCGGGGCGGGCGTACTCGCGGACGATGTCCGCCTGCCAGGCGATGAACTCGGTGACGAGCCGGGCCTGGAAGCGCCGCCACGCCAGGTCGTACTGGGGCTGGGCGTTGCCGTCGGGGGTCCACAGGTCGGCCCAGGTGGAGAGCCGGTGCGACCAGTAGACCAGGCCCCATTCTCGGTTCAGGGTCTCCACATCGCCGTACTGAGCGCGGAGTTCGTCGGTGAAGCGCTGGAACACGCCGTGGTTGTGCAGGAGATGGGGGCCGGGTTCGTTGTCGACCTGGTAGCCGATCACGGCGGGGTGGCCGGCGTACCGGGCGACGATCTTCCGGACGATCCGTTCGGCGTGGAAGCGGAACGCCGGGTGGGTGAAGTCGACCTCCTGCCGGGCACCCCAGCCGATGCGCTCACCCGTGCGTGACTCCCCCGCGATCTCCGGGTACTGGCGGGCCAGCCACGGCGGTACGGCGTAGGTCGGTGTCCCGAGGATCACCGAGATGCCCCGTTCGTGGGCGCCGTCCAGGACGGGCTGGAGCCAGTCGAGGTCGAAGCGGCCGTTCTCCGGTTCCCAGGTGGACCACACGGACTCGCCGACCCGGATCACCGTGAAGCGTGCCTCGGCCATCAGGTCGAGGTCGTCCTTCAAGCGTTCGTACGGCTGGTACTCATGGTAGTAGGCGGCGCCGAACAGAACGCGGGGCGGAAGCTCGAACATCTCTCTCCAATACGGTGGTTGACGGGTCAGCCTTTGACGGCGCCCGTGGACAGGCCTTCGAGGAGCTGCTTGCGCAGGACCACGAACAGAGCGACCGCGGGCACCACGGCGATGACGGCTCCGGCGAGCACGAGGTCGTACTGCCGTTGCTCGGACACGAACAGGGTCTGCAGGCCGAGCGGCAGGGTGTACAGGGAACTGTCGGAGACCAGCACCAGCGGCCACAGGAAGCTGTTGTAGCTCTGCAGGAACTGCCAGACGGGGCGTAGAGCCTGCCGTCCTTGCTGTAGGGGGCGAGGCGGGCGGGGAGAAGATCGTCCTTCAGGCCGGGGACGGCGGCGAGGTCGGGGGTCAGATCGTGCATCAGCCGCGGGGCGATGTCACCGCGCAGCATGCGCGGGAAGCTGCCGATCTCGAAGCCGATCGCGTCGGGGGTGCCGCGTCCGGCGACGGCCTGGGCGAGCAGCTTGGTGACCAGGTCGCCGGGTCCGGCTCGGGTGACGTCGAGGTGGTAGCGGAAGTCGGTGAGCCGGTCGGCCTCCGGTATGCCCTTGCGGAAGAAGTCCTCGTATCCGGGGTCGTGGGTCCACAGGGAGAGGGTCACGTCTCCGGAGGTCCGGACGGCGGTGCTGCCGTCTGCGCAGGCGGTGAGGGCGGCGGTGCCGAGGCCGAGGGCGCCACGCAGCAGGGTGCGGCGGGTCGGGGATGCGGGGAACACACGTGACTCCTCACGTGGTGCGGCTACGGGGAGCGCGGGTGCGGCCGTCCCGGGCGGCACTCGCGGGCGGGGCGGAGCGGGCCTGCGGCATGGTGTGCCGCAGGCCGTCGCGCCGACGGTTCAGCGCAGGGGTGGTGCGGGTTCGCGTACCGGTCCGCTGGAGGCCCGTACGGCCAACTCGACGGGTATGTCGGTGCGTTCGGCCGGTGCCGGGCCGCCTTCGATCATGGCGATGAGCACGTCGACGGCCCGGCCGGCGACCGCGGTGAAGTCCTGGCGGACGGTGGTCAGGGGCGGGGAGAGATAGGCGGCCGCGGGGATGTCGTCGAAGCCGACGACGCTGACGTCGTCGGGGACGGACAGGCCCGCCTCGGCGAACGCCCGTAGCGCCCCGATCGCCATGTCGTCGTTGGCGGCGAACACGGCGGTGACGTCGGAGAGCCCCGCCAGCTGGCGTCCGGCCGCGTACCCGGAGGCCGGGCTCCAGTCGCCCTCGACCGGCAGCGGGGGCTCGGGGGCACCGGCGGCGGCGAGGGCCTCCCGCCAGCCGCCCACGCGGTCACGCGCGGCCCACCAGTCGTACGGTCCCGGGATGTGCCAGACCGTACGGTGGCCCAGGGACAGCAGGTGTTCGGTGGCGGTCCGTGCGGCCACGAGCCCGTCGGCGCCGACGACGGCACTCCTGCCCTGGCCGACCTCGACGCCTTGGCCGAGGCTGACCACCGGCACGTCCGCGCTGAGCCGCAGCGGGGCGCCGTCGTCGATCGGCTCGGACAGGACGATCCCGTCCACGCCCTGTTCCAGCAGTGCCTCCACGGCGACCTGGATCGGCTGTCCTTCCAGGGTTCCGGCCAGGGCGAAGGAGTAGCCCGCCCGGTGCATGGCTCGTTCCAGGGCGAGGAGCAGGGTGGAGGGGCCGTAGAGCGCGCTGCCGAGCGAGACGACGCCGATCCGCCGGTAGCGGCCGAGGAGCAGGGCGCGCGCCGCGTTGTTCGGGCGGTACCCCAGCTCCTGTACGGCCCGGAGCACGCGGTCGCGTACCTCCGGGCTGACGTGCGGTTCGCCGTTGACGACCCGCGACACGGTCTTCTGCGAGACACCGGCGGCTCGCGCGACCTCGGTCATGCCGGGGCCCCGCCGCGGACGTCCGGGTCCGGTGGCCGCCATGTGCGCGCTCCTCGCCGTAGTGCCGTCGAGCCGTGGACTACGTAGTCATCGTGTCCGGTGCAATCCGCTCCAGACTTGATGACTACGTAGTCAAAACTCTGACAGCCACTCCGGGCCGCGTCAATCCCCTCCGCTCAGTAGCCGTACCGGCTCTTCAGGTGGCGCCAGAAGTCACGCAGCATCCACTGGTCGAAGTCGGTGATCCTCATCGCGCTGCCCGCCTTCATCAGGAAGCAGCACTGACCGGTCGGGGTCCAGTCGTAGAAGTCGTCGAGACCGAAGGTGTGGCCGACCTCGTGGAGATAGATGTGGATGTCCTCCTGGGCGAGGGCCCCGGTGAAGTACTCCTGGCCGACCCGCTGACCCCAGTCCCCGCCGGCGCCGCCCTGGAAGCCCTTGGTGAGCCAGAGCGACTGGTCGTAGTGGCGGGCCGCACCGCCGGGGCACTTCGAGTAGTTGGCGTCCTGGTGGAAGAAGCGGCCGCAGTCGGGGGCGCACTGCGGGGCGCCGTCGGAGTCCAGGTTTCCGGCATAGATGTCGACCGAGTTGTCCGTCCACTGGAGGGTCGAGCGGTTCTTCACCGCCCAGCCGACGATGTTGACGGGCACGGTGGTGTACGGCCAGGCGTTGGTGCCGGTGCCGTTGTCGAGCATGGCCGCCATCCACTTGCCGAACTGCTTCTTCAGCGCGGCGTGGACCTGGTCCCGCAGGGCGGCGCTGACGGGGGCGTCGGACTCCCAGCGGACGCAGTAGTTGACGCTTCCCTTGTTGGCGACGATCTGGTCCCAGCCGTAGTTGCGGAAGCCGTAGAGGTCGGGGTAGGTCGACTCGACGTGGTTCCACACCTCGCCCAGCGGTTGCACGAGGGCTGCGGGCGGGTTCCAGGTGTCCGCCGCCTGTGCCGGGGTCGCCGTGACGGCGGGGGCGATGAGTACCGCGAGCAGGGCGGTGAGGACGGTGACGAGACGCGCGATGCGGCTGCGCATGAAGTGAACTCCCTTCGTGGGGGCCGGGATTCACTGTTGGGTCGCCGCCGGTCCGGCCGGGGTTGCCCCCCTGCCGCGCTCGCCTCGGCACCCGGGACGGCCGGGCCGGCACAACGCCCCGCGCGCGACACGCGCTCCCGCGTCCGCACCGTGCCGGTGCCGATCGCCACCGCCGCGGTGGCCGCCGCCATGATCGTCACCGCGATTCCGCGGGACGGTGAGACCGGACTGCCGGAGACCACGCCCCCCGGCGGTCGCGGGCACCTCCCGGCCGCTCTCGCCCTCACCAGCGACGACGGCTCCCCGAGCACCCAAACACAACCGGAATGTGACCCACCCCACAACCGATACGCACCCGTTTCGATAACTCCGGAGCTACTCTGAAGCTCACAAGAACGAAACCGTTTCGTTCAGCATGTTGTCCGCTGGACGAGGATGGAGCACGCACGCCATGACCAGCGTCCTCATCGCCACCGGCCAGTCACTTCAGCGTGTCGGCCTTCGAATGCTCCTCGAGTCCCAGCCCGACCTGAGCGTGGTCGGCGAGGCTGCGCACGGGCCGGAGGCGGCCCGCCTGAGCGCCCTGCTCCGGCCTGACGTCGTGCTGCTGGAGGGCCGTGCCACCGACACGGACACCGTCGAGACCGTCCGCCGTATCGCCCACGCTCCGGACGGGCACGCCCCGCACGTCCTGCTCCTCACCACGGCCGACGACACCTACCCCTACGGCGCCCTGCGCGCCGGAGCCGCCGGACACCTCCCCGAGGACGCCACCGCCGACGAACTGGTCGCGGCCGTGCGGGTCGTGGCCGCCGGTGACGTGGTCGTCTCCCCCGGACTGACCCGTGCCCTCATCGACGCCGTCCGCGACCAGCGCGCCGTCGGGAGCAACGCACCGGGCAACCGCTTGGGCACCCTCACCGGACGCGAGCGGGACGTCCTCACCGCCGTCGCCTCCGGCGACTCCAACGCCGAGATCGCCGACCGGCTCTCCATCGCCCCGACCACCGTGAAGTCCCACGTCAGCAACATCCTCACCAAGATCGGCGCTCGCGGCCGGGTCCAGGCGGTGGTCTTCGCCTACGAGTCGGGACTGGTCCGGCCCACCCAGCACGTCCTGCACGCGTGAGAGTGGCGACTGCGGCTCCAGCCGGACCCGGTCTTGCTGGAGCCTCCCCGGCACGCCACCGCCGAGGTCGCCTTCACCGATCAGGTCAGGCGGCCGTGTAGCCGAGTTGGCGCCTCATGTAGGGCGTCATGAGGGTCTTCGCCTTGGCGACGGCGCTGGTGCGGCTGCCGAGCACCGCCGTCTCGCCACCCGGCACGGGCAGCATGGTCACCCCGTCGGCAGGGCCGAAGGGCACGATCAGCGGGGTGCGGTGGATGGGCCGGTAGAAGCGCGGCTCCTTGCGGTGCTTGCCCGAACTGTTCAGGTGGGCGCGGATGTTCCAGGCGGCGAGGTCGGCCTGGGCGAGCGCCGCCGGGGTGATCTTGAGCTCGGTGGCGTCGTTGACGTCACCGACCGCGAAGACGTCCAGGTGTCCCACGGCCCGCAGCGAGCGGTCGACCTTCACATGCCCTGAGGGGGTCAACAGGTCGCCGTGTCCGCCCAGGCGCAGCCAGAGCGTGTTGGGGGTGGTGCCGGTCGCCCAGAAGGAGAGGTCTGCGGTGATGACCTCGCCGCGGGCGTCGCGGTAGGTGGCGAAGTCGTTGCCCGGGGCCATGAAGGAGTCGAGTCGTACCTCCACGTCATGCGCCTCCAGCCACTCGCGCGCCTTGCGTCCGGCCCGTTCGCTGCCCGTGCTGCCGAGCAGCTCGGGACCGGAGTGCGCGAGCGTGACCCGGGCGTCCGGCCGGGCCAGCCGGATCTCGGCGCTGAGTTCGACGCCGGAGGGCCCGCCGCCGACGACGAGGACGTGCTCGGCGAAGGAGATCTTCTGCTGGTGCTCGGCGAAGGACTTCATCGCCTCCTCGGTGGTGGTCCCGGCGAAGCGGGCCGGCTCCGGGTAGTCGGCGCCGGTGGCGATCACCACCACGTCGTAGGGCAGCCGCGTGCCGTTGGCCAGCACCACGTGCCGCTCGGCGGTGTCGATGCGCACCACCTTGCCCACGACCACCTGGCCGTGGCGCAGCAGCCGGTCGTACGGGATGAAGGGGGTGGCGCTCCACTCCCTGCGCACACCCGCCCGGAGGGAGGAGATACGGTGGAAGAAGACTTCCTTGCGGTCCACGAGCGTGACCCGTGCCGTCGCGTCCAGCCGTTTCGCCAGCCGGACGCCCGCATAGCCGCCGCCGATCACCACTACGTCGCCGTCACTCACGCCGAGTCTCCTGAAACCGTGGGGGGAGGGAGTGCCATGACGGACGAGCCGCTCCCCCGAGCACTCGGATGCCGGTGAGCGTAACGCTTGAAACCTAAAGTTTCGGTTTGGTTGTGTGAGCTTTACGTGAAGCTGTCGGACCGGAGGACCTGCGATCTGCCCTCCGGTGACGGCGAGTTGGACCGGGACGTCAGCCGAGCTCGTAGTCCAACCGGATCCGGTGCGTGCCGTCGGCGTCGACCGCGAGGCCACCGGTGCCGGAGATCCCCGCCAGGTCCCCGGTGCCGCTGGAGGGGACGATCGTGAAGAACTCCGCGGTGCGGTCGCTGCCGGAGGTCGTCGCCGAGTGCACGAAGTTGAAGGCGCCCGACCTGCCGTGCAGCGAACCCTCGAAGGACTCCATGGCCACGTAGGTGCCGACGCCGGACTGCTGGTCGTACGCGGCGGTGAACAAGGTCGCCGAGCGGCCGGCGATCTCGCCCTCGAAGTGCTTCTCGATCGTCGCGACACCGACCGGAAGCCCGGTGGCCACCGGCGGTTCGGGCTTCAGCTCGGTCGGGACGAACGCCTTCACGCTAAATGTTCCGTTGGCTCTCATGGGCCCGACGGTACCGACCGGGTCCGACAATCCCCGGCTGTCCGCTCGCGCCTACTCCGGCGGGGTCGGCGTGTCGTGGGTGCGGTACATCGCCTGGACGTCCAGTTCCAGCTGGACCGTGGGGCCGACGACCGCGATGCCCCGGGCCAGCATGGACCGCCAGTTCAAGGTGTAGTCCTCGCGGTGGAGTTCCGCCGTCGCCAGGGCCGCACAGCGCAGTTCCTCGCCGTAACCGCCGTTCACCGTGCCGAGGTACGTCGTGTCCAGGGCGACCGAGCGGCTCACGCCGTGCATGGTCAGGCTGCCCTGGAGGGTCCACTTGCTCCCGCCGCGATAGGCGAAGCGGGTGCTGACGAAGTCGATGTGGGGGAAGCGTTCGACGTCGAGGAAGTCGGCGGACCGCAGATGGTTGTCGCGCGTGGTGTTGCCGGTGGTGATGCTCGAGGCGTCGATACGGACCTGGACACGGGTCTGCGACATGTCCTGCGCGACCTGGATGCCGCCCTCGAAACGCTCGAAGCGGCCGTGGACGTGGGCCATGCCGACGTGCTTGGCGATGAAGCGGATCGCGGTGTGCGGCGGATCGAACAGCCAGACGCCGGGCGTGGGCAGTTGCAGCGCCTGGGCGGGCTGGAGCCAGACCCGCTCGGTGGGCGTCATCCCGTACGGCCCCACGTCGACCGTCTCGCGGTGCGGCTGGAGCCCCTCGGCCGCGGCCATCAGGCTGTAGCGGCCGGGCGGCAGAACGGCGAGGAAGTAACCGTAGGGGTCGGTCGTCCCGCGGACCGCGACCCGGTGGGTGTCCAGGGCGGTGACCGTGACGTCCGCGCCCGCCATGGGCGAGCCCATCGGGTCGACGACCTCACGTGCCACGGCGCCCGCGCCTTCCGGGAGGGGGACGGAGAGGCCCGCCGCCTCGGCAAGGGCAGCCTTGGACCGCCGACGCCGGAGCAGTGCGAGGGCCATGATGTTCACCTTTCTTCGGGGACTTGCTGTCGTGCTGCGGGACTCATGGTCGACGTCCCTCATAGGCCGCCTGGAGTACCTCCCGCACACCCTCCGACGTCACAGGACGCGGGTTGGCGTACGGCTGCCCCGCCACCTGTGCGGCCGCCTCCGCCACGTCGGCCTCCTTGAGACCGAGTTCGGCGAGGGAGCGCGGCGCGCCCAGGCGCCCGGCCAGATCCCACAGGGCTCGTGCCGGGTCGTCGGCATCGAGTGCCCGTCCCAGTACGGTCAACGCACCGGGAACGGCGGGGGCGTTGTACGCGAGCGCGTACGGCAGGACGACCGTGTGTGTTTCGGCGTGCGGCAGGCCGAAGGTGCCGCCCAGGACGTGGCACAGCTTGTGGTGCAGCCCCATGGTGGTCGCGCCCAGACACGCCCCGCACAGCCACGCGCCGTACAGGGCCCGGCCGCGCGCGTCCAGGTCGTCGGGCCGCGCGGCGAGCAGCGGCAGCGCCTCGGCCATCGCCCGTACGCCGTCCTGGGCCATCAGCGCGATCAGCGGCGAGGTGTCCGGGGCGTAGAGCGCCTCGACCGCGTGGGCGAGGGCGTTGATGCCGCTGGTCACGGTGAGCGGCACCGGCAGGGGCAGGGTCAGCTCGGGGTCGTAGACGACACTGCGGGGCTGGACCTTCGGGGCGCGGCCGGTGCGCTTGACCCCGGCCTCGGTCAGGCCCCACACGGGGGTCATCTCGGAGCCCGAGTAGGTCGACGGCACGGCGATCAGCGGCAGTCCGGTGCGCAGGGCGATCGCCTTGCCGAGGCCGACGGACGAGCCGCCGCCGACCGTGACCACCCCGTCGGCCCCGGCCGCGCGGGCCACCGCCACGGCCCGGTCGGCGTCCTCGACGGGTACATGCATGCGGGCCTCGGCGTGCAGCCCCGCGCACGCGTCGCCGAGCGCGTCCGCGACCGCCCGCGCCACGGCCTCGCCCCTGCTGCCGCACACCACCAACAGGCGGCGCAGGCCCAGGTGTTCGGCCTCGCCGGGAGTCGCGGTCACGGCGGCGCCGGGCCGGAACACGACCCGCACGGGACGGCTCTCGTAGGTGAAGTCGGCCGAGAACGTCATGCGTTCGGCTCCAGTACGAGGTCGAAGCGGGCGTGCCGGAAGGGGTTCGGGATGCCGAACTCGGCGGCCAGGGACGGGTCGTCGGTCGTCGCGAAGTCCTGCACGAGGCTCTGTTTCACGGCGAAGACGGCGTCGGAGTCCAGGTACTCGCTGCCCGCGACGAAGATGTGGGTGGTGACGGGGGTATGGCCTTCGGCTCCCACGATGAAATGGATGTGGGCGGGCCGGTACGGGTGCCGTCCGGTCGCGTCGAGCAGGTCACCGACCGGGCCGTCGGTGGGGATCGGGTACGGCGCCGGGACGCAGGTGCGGAACCAGAAGCGGCCCTCGGCATCGGCGGTGAACAGCCCGCGTCCGTTGCCCGCGGGCTGTACGTCGGGCTGCTGGACATCGTAGAAGCCCTGGTCGTCGGCCTGCCAGACGTCGAGGACGGCGCCGGGCAGCGGGGTGCCGTCCGCCGACAGCACCCGGCCGCTGACCACGCAGGGCTCGGCACCGCCCACCAGGTCGATGTCGTCCCCGAGTTCCCGCACGGGCGACTCGGTCATGTGGAAGGGGCCGAGCACGGTGGACTCGGTGGCGCCCTGTACGCGGTCGCCGTTGAGTGTCTCCACGAGCATGGAGACGCCGAGGACGTCCGAGAGCAGGATGAACTCCTGCCGGGTGTCGGTGCACTTCTGCCCGGTCGCCGTCAGGAAGGCGATCGCCTTCTCCCACTCCTCCTGGGTGAGCCGGCTCTCGCGCACGAAGTCGTGCAGGTGGCCGATCAGACCGGCGAGCAGTTCGCGCAGGCGGGGATCGGCGGTCGCGTGGAGGCCGGCCACGGCGTCCTCGGTGACGCTGGTTCCGATCGCGTCGGTGGTCATCCCGGCTCCTCCTCGTCGACGTGTCGCTTCTTCCATGATGGCGCGCCCGGTGTGTTCGGGCCCGGCCTCAGGCGTGGCCGAGGATCTGCCGCAGCGCGTCCGTCAGGAGCTTTTCGGCGTCCGGCGCGGCGGTCGCGTGCCGGAAGGCGATGAACCCGTCGGGCCGTACGAGCAGCGCGCCCGCGTCGGAGATCTCGCTCAGGTGCGCCCAGTCGCCGTACGGGTCCTCGTACTCCTGCCCGGGGCCGACGACCACGGTGGCGATCTCGATGCCCTGTGCCGCGGCGGCCCGGACCCAGCCCTCGCCGCCGATGCCGGTCAGCAGGGTGAAGCGCCCCTTTCCAACGGTGTCGAGGGTGGAGAGGGTGCGGGTGCCGGAGGTGATCCAGGCGTGCGGGACGCGGGCGCCGGGGCGGGAGGTGGGCTGGTGGTGGAGTTCGGGATCGCGCGCGAAGGTCTCCGCGGGGGTGCCATCGGGGACGACGGCGTCCGAGGCGTAGCGCTGGTTGAGGTCGACGCCGTGCGCGTTGAACTCGTACACCTTGAAGGCGATGGCCTCGCGGAGCCGGGCCCGCTGCTTCTCGGCGGCCTCGGTGGTGTCCTTGCGGGCGGCGATGTTGGCCCACAGCTGTTCGGGGGTCTGCGGGGAGAGTCCGTCGAGGGCCTCGAAGATCGGGGCGGTCTCGCCGATCGACTGGTTGGCGCGGGTGACGACCTGCTTGCCGACGGGGGCACGTTCGGCGGTGTAGGTGTCGAGGAGCTTCGGGGCGGCGGTGCCGTCGAGGACCAGCTTGAGCTTCCAGGCGAGGTTGTAGGAGTCCTGGATGGAGGTGTTGGAGCCGAGACCGTTGGACGGCGGGTGGCGGTGGGTGGCGTCACCGGCGCAGAAGACGCGGCCGTGGGAGTAGGTCTCGGCGTACATCTCGTTGACCGTCCAGGCCGAGGACGACTTGATCGTCACGGGGATCTCGTCGTCGCCGACCAGCTGGCGCACGACCGACTCGGCGTACTCGGTGGTCAGGTCGGGGGCGCCCGCCGTGACGTCGTACCCCCACACGATCATCCACTGGTTCCACGGCCGCACACAGCGCACCAGGCCCGCGCCGATGCCGCCGACGGTGGCGCCGGGGGCGAGGACCCAGTAGAGGGTGGAGGGACGGTGGCCGGTGTACTTCGCCAGGTCCGCCTCGAAGACGATGTTGATGCTGCCGGCCACGCCCATCTGGCCGCCCATCGGCAGCCCGGCGTCCTCGGCGACCTTGGAGCGGCCGCCGTCCGCACCGATCAGGTACTTGGCGCGGATCTCGTACGAGTCTCCGCGCAGCCGGTCCCGCACGGTGACCGTCACGCCGTCGGCGTCCTGGGTGTGGGAGAGGTACTCGGTCCGGAAACGCAGGCCGGTGCCGCGGGCGACGGCCGCGTCGACGAGGACCGGCTCCATCAGGTGCTGCGGCATGTCGCACATGCGGGTGGGACTGGCGAGTTCATGGGCGGCCTGGACGAGCGGGTCGTTGCCCCACGAGCGCACCCGGCCCAGCTCCTCGCCGGCGAGGCTCGTACAGAAGGTGGTGTTGCCCATCAGATGCTGCGGGGTCGCCTGCGCGATGACCGCCTGTTCCACGCCGAGGTCGCGCAGCACCTCCATCGTGCGCTGGTTGGTGATGTGTGCGCGAGGAGTGTCGGCGAGGCTCGCGTAGCGGGTGACGACGATGTTGGATACGCCGTAGGTGCTCAGGGCGAGCGCGGCCGAAGCACCGGCCGGGCCGCTGCCCACGATCAGGACGTCGGTCTCGACAACGGGGGACACGGGGGGCTCCTGGCGTGGGCTCACGGACGACGGACAGTCTTGATCATGGTGCGGTACGGCGGTGTGCGGGTGTCTCAATTCGATACATAGTCATCGGCTGCCGGGCGGGGGCGGTCGGTGGGGGACCCGTTCCGCCGGACACCGCATCCGCACGGGGCAATCGTTTCTCGTTCAACCGAACCCGCTACGGTGGGTCCGTCGTGACCACCACAGAGCCCTCCCCCGCCGTCCACGCCCTCCCACCACTGCGAGTGGCGCGCGAGCGCTTCCTGTCCGGGCGCCCGCTGCCCGACGGTGTGCCGGAGGAGGTCCTGGCGGCGTGGCGACGGGCCCGGTTCTTCGGCGTACCGCACGACCTGAAGGAGCCCGCCGCCCGTCCGCCCCGGCCGGTCGAGTCGCCGCTCCTCGGCGCCGCCCGTGCGGTGCTCGAACGGATCGCCCCCGCCCTGGGCACCGGCGGCTCGGTCCTGCTCCTCACCGACGCGCGCCTGCGCGTGCTGTGGACGTCCGGGAGCGCGCCCGAGCTCACCCCGCACCCGGGACTGTCGGAGCAGGAGGTCGGCCACAACAGCGCGGCCCTCGCCCTGCGCAGTCGGCGCCGGGCCGAGGTGCACGGGCCCGAGCACTTCCTCGACGTGTGGCAGGACGTGTCGGCGGTCAGCGTCCCGGTGCTCGCACCGAAGAGCGGACAGGCACTCGGCACCCTCACCGTCGCCTCCCACCTGTGCGGCGGATGCCCGCCGCACCCACAGGCGGCCCTCGCCGAGGCCGCTGCCGCCGCCGTGGAGGCCGAACTTCTCGCCCGCGCGGGACGGTCCGAACAGGTCCTTCTGGACGCCTACGTGCGAGCCTCGCGGGGAGAGGACCGCGCGGTCGTCGCACTGGACGGCCGCAACCGCCTGATCAGCGCGGCGGCGGAGCGGCTGATGACCGAGGAGGTCCTTCGGGTTCTTGAGCGTACGGCGACGACGGCACGGCACACCGACGAGCCGGCCACCGCCGAGCTGCCCGAGGGGGCCGGGTGCGGCGCTCGGATCGACCTGGTGCGGCAGGCGGGCGTGGTCATGGGGATCGTGGCCGTCCTGGAGCCGCACGACGAAGGCACGCCGAGGCCGAGGCCACACCCGCTCCCCCGCCTGACCGGCTCCTCCCTTCCATGGCGGTACGCCGTGGAGCGCGCCGCCGAACTGGTCCGCTCCCCCGAGCCCGTCCTGCTGACCGGTGAACGGGGGACGGGGAAGACCGCGCTGGCCCGGGAGTTGCTGGGGCAGGCCGACGTCGAGACCGTCGACGCGGCCGAAGGCGGCGCGCTCGAAGGGGACTTGACGAAATGGGCCGCGGCTAGCCCCCTCGTCCTCCGGCACGCCGAGCGGCTGACGCAGCCCGCCGTGGCCACGCTCAACTCCCTGCTCGACGCGCACCCGGACGTCCGGCTGCTGGTCACCCACACCCCCGGCACGCCGCCCGGCCCCTGCCTTCAACGGCTCCTCGACAAACTGGCCGCCCGCACGGTCGTCCTCCCACCGCTGCGCGAACGCACCGAGGACATCCGTGAGTTGCTGGCGGCCCTCACACCGCGCCCCGCGCCGGGAAGTCCTCCGCTGACCTGGACCCTTGACGCCCTGCGCGCGCTCGAACAGCACCCGTGGCCCGGGAACGTCACCGAACTCGCCCATGTCGTCCAGGCATTGGCAGAACACCGACGGACCTCCGGGCCGGTACGCCGGGCCGAACTGCCGGACACCGTGCGGGAAGGCCCCGCCGTCCGTCCGCTGAGCCCTATGGAACACGCCGAACGTGCCACGATCCTGGAGACACTGCACCGCCACGGCGGCAACAAGTCCCGTGCCGCGGCGGTACTCGGCATCGGGCGGGCCACGCTGTACCGCAAGCTGCGGGAGTACGAGGGCTGAGCAGCCGGCTCGGCAGCCGGGCAACCGGCCGACGGACACGGTCCCGCGGCGGCGGCCGTCTCGAGCGCCGACGCCGTCCTGCCCGGGGGCCGTCGCCCGCGACGGAACCTTCAGGACGCTTCCCGCGGCGGCGGCCCACTGGTGCCGCGCACGACGAGCTTCGGGTCCAGCACGGCCTCGCGCGGCTCCAGTTGCGGATTCTCCAGTCGCTCCACGGCGAACCGCACCGCGTGCTCGGCCATCAGCACCGCGTCCTGGCGCACGGTGGTGAGGCCGATCGGCATGAGATGGGAGAGGTGGCTGTCGTCGTAGCCGACGACGGACATGTCCCGCGGAACCTCGACACCGGCCCGGGCCAGCGGCATCAACAGGCCCATCGCGCACCGGTCGTTGCCCGCGAGCACCGCCGTCGGCAGCGGCAGCCCGCGCTCCCGCTCCGCCAGGAGCAGCCTGCCGGTCTCGATACCGGACTGCTCGGTGTGCTCACCGGGGATCACCCGGATCTCCGACTCGAGGCCGTGCCGGCGCATCGCGGCCCGGTAGGAGCGCCGCCGTTCGGCGGACCCGGGCCCCCGGCCACCGTCGATGTGCACGATCCTGCGGTGGCCGAGTTCGACCAGGTGGTCCATGGCCTGCCGGACGCCCTTGCTCTCGGCGCTGTGCACGAAGTCCACGCGGGCCCGCGGGACGCGACGGCTGACGGACACGGTCACGGCCCGCTGACCGAGCGCGTCGAGATAGCCGGCGTCCGCGTCGGGGCCGAGCAGGATCAGTGCCTCGCAGCGATGCCCGAGGAGCGCCTCGACCGCCTTGGCCTCGCTGCGCCCCTGGACCGCCGCCGAGAGCAGGACGTCGTATCCGAGCCGCTCGGCCTCGGGGTAGATGCCCTCGATCAGGTCGGACTGGAAGGTCTGGTGCACGGTGAACATCACGCCGAGCGTGCGGCTGCGGCCCCGGGCCAGCAACCGGGCCGCGCTGTCCGGGCGGTAGCCGATCTCGTCGGCGACCCTCAGCACGCGCTCACGGGTCTCCTGGCTCGCGCCGGGCTGATTGCGGAACACGATCGAGACCAGCGCCCGGGACACACCTGCCTTGTCGGCCACATCGGCCATCGTCGGCCGCTGTCTGCCCGGTGCTGCATCCACGCGTGAACCCACCTTTCGACGGAGCCCACCCTAGGGCAGCCTCGAAATCTTCCGGCAACAAGCTATTGACATGACATTTGGACAGGGGTCATCGTACTCGCACTAGAGCGCGCTAGTAGAGCGCGACAGCGAAGGGAATTCAGCGATGCCGTTCGATGTGCTGACCATGGGCCGCGTGGGGGTGGACGTCTATCCGCTCCAGACCGGCGTCGGGCTGGCGGAGGTCACGTCGTTCGGCAAGTACCTGGGCGGCAGTCCGACCAACGTGGCGGTGGCGGCGGCCCGGTACGGGCACTCGGCCGCGGTGATCACCAAAACGGGCCGGGACCCCTTCGGGGACTTCGTGCGACAGGCGCTCGACGGTTACGGGGTCGACGGCCGTTTCGTCGGTACATCCGACATCGCGCCGACCCCGGTGACGTTCTGCGAGATCTTCCCGCCGGACGACTTCCCGCTGTACTTCTACCGGCTGCCGAAGGCTCCCGATCTGGACATCGGGGCGGAGGAACTGGATCTGGGCGCGGTGCGGGAGGCCTCGGTCTTCTGGATCACCGGGACCGGTCTCAGTGAGGAACCCAGCCGGTCGGCCACGCTGGCGGCGCTGGCGCACCGGGCGAAGGCGGGGGCGACGGTCTTCGACCTGGACTGGCGGCCGATGTTTTGGAAGGGCACAGCCTGGGCCGATCCGTCCCTGGCACGCGGGTACTACGCCGAGGCGCTGCGGCACACGACGGTGGCGGTGGGCAACCTCGACGAGTGCGAGGTGGCCACCGGTGAGCGTGAGCCGTACGCCGCAGCGAAGGCGCTGCTGGCCGCCGGGGTGGAGCTGGCGGTGGTGAAGCAGGGGCCCAAGGGCGTGCTGGCGATGGACCGGGACGGGGCGACGGCCGAGATCCCGCCGGTCGCGGTGGATGTCGTCAACGGACTGGGCGCCGGTGACGCCTTCGGCGGGGCGCTGTGCCACGGGCTGCTGTCCGGCTGGGACACCCGCCGGGCGGTGTCCTTCGCCAATGCCGCCGGCGCGGTCGTCGCGGGCCGGCTGTCCTGCTCCGACGCCATGCCGACCGAGTCGGAAGTCCACGCCAAGCTGGATGAGGTGCCCCGTGCCGTCTGAGAAGCTGAGCCGGATCGTGTCCGCCCGCGTGGGCGACCCCGGCGCCGTCGCGGCCGCCGCCGCCCGCCGGGTGAAGGCGACCTCGATCCTCGGTGAGCACGGCAAGGCGATGATCATCGCCGCCGACCACCCCGCACGCGGCGCCCACGGCGTCGGCGGCGACCCCCACGCGATGGCCGACCGCTCCGAGCTGCTCGACCGGCTCTGCATCGCCCTCGAACGCCCCGGTGTGACCGGTGTGCTGGCCACCGCCGACATCCTGGAGGACCTGCTGTTGCTCGGGGTCCTGGACGGCAGGAGCGTCTTCGGGTCCATGAACCGGGCCGGTCTCGCGGGTTCGGTGTTCGAGATCGACGACCGGTTCACCGGCTACGACGCCGCCACGATCGCCGCGATGGGCTTCGACGGCGGCAAGATGCTCACCCGGATCGCCCTCGACGACCCCGCCACGCCCTCGGCGCTGGAGAACACCGCGCGTGCCATGGACGAGCTCAACGACCGCCAACTGATCGCGATGGTCGAGCCGTTCATGGCAGCGTGGCAGGACGGCCGCATCCGCAACGACCTGTCGACGGACGCGGTCATCAAGTCGATCACCATTGCCTCGGCGCTGGGCCGGCGGACCGCCTACAGCTGGCTGAAGCTCCCGGTGGTCGCCGAGATGGAGCGGGTGCTCGCCTCCTCCACCCTGCCTGCGCTGCTGCTGGGCGGGGAGGTCAAGGACGCCGAGGGGGCCTTCGCCTCCTGGGGCAGGGCGTTGAAGCAGCCGACCGCGCAGGGCCTGGTCGTGGGCCGTTCGCTGCTCTACCCCGCGGGCGGCGATGTCGCCGGTGCCGTGGACAAGGCGGTGAGCCTGCTGTGACCTCCCCGGGCACGTACCACCTGCCGAAGCGGACTTCGGCCGACGGCCCCTACGACCTGGCCATCACGCCGGAGTCGGCGGGCTGGGCATACTCCGGCCTCAGGATCCTGACCCTGGGGCCGGGCGAGGAACACGTCCTGTCCGCCGGGGAGAACGAGTTCCTGGTCCTGCCCCTGAACGGCGGCTGCACCGTCGCCGTCGACGGGCGGCGCTTCGAACTCGGCGGCCGGACGGACGTGTTCTCGGCGGTCACCGACTTCGCGTATCCACCCCGCGAGTCGCAGGCCGTGATCAGCGGTGCGGACGGTGGAACGTACGCACTGCCCTCCGCCCGTACCGAGCAGGGAGGCCACTCGGCTCGGTACGGGCGCAAGGAGGACGTCCCCGTCGAACTGCGCGGGGCGGGTGCCTGTTCGCGGCAGGTCGACACCTACTGCCTGCCCGGCACCATCGACACCGAACAGCTACTGGTGTGCGAGGTCCTCACTCCCGGCGGGAACTGGTGTTTGCCCCCGCGCGAGCGAAGCCGAGCGTGGGAGAGGGGCTACGGCACCGACGAGCGGCCGATCGAGGTACTGGCCGAGATCCGCTCGGGCGACACCGTCCTGATCCCCCACGGCCGGCACGGTCCGACCATCGCCGCGCCCGGCCACGACCTCCACCACCTCGACGTCATGGCGGGGCCCGGACCGGACCGCGCCTGGCTGATCTGCGACGACCCCGGCCACGGCTGGGTCCGTGACACCCGGGCGTCCCAGGACGTCGACGACCGGCTGCCCTTCGGAGAACACCGATGAACACCGTACGACTGACCACCGCCCAGGCCCTGGTGCGCTTCCTGGCCCATCAGTACAGCGAGCGCGACGGGCAGGAGCAGCGGCTGGTCCCCGGCGTGTGGGGCATCTTCGGCCACGGCAACGTCGCCGGCATCGGGCAGGCGCTGCTCCAGGCCGCCACCACCGGCGAGGCCGACCTCCCCTACTACCTCGCCCGCAACGAACAGGGCATGGTGCACGCCTCCGTCGCCTACGCCAAGATGCGTGACCGGCTGGCGGCCTTCGCCTGCACAGCGTCCACCGGGCCCGGCTCGACGAACATGATCACGGGTGCGGCGCTGGCCACCACCAACCGGCTGCCGGTACTGCTGCTGCCGTCAGACATGTTCGCCACCCGCGCCGCCGACCCGGTGCTGCAGCAGTTGGAGGACACCCGCGGCGGGGACGTCACCGTCAACGACACCTTCCGCACCGTATCGAAGTACTTCGACCGCATCTCCCGCCCCGAACAGCTCATCCCCGCCGGGCTGGCCGCGATGCGGGTCCTGACCGACCCCGTGGAGACGGGGGCGGTCACCCTCGCGCTGCCGCAGGACGTGCAGGCCGAGGCGTACGACTGGCCGCTCGAGTTCTTCCGGCGCCGGGTGTGGCACGTGGGCCGCCCGGTGCCGGAGGCAGCCGCCGTGGAACGGGCCGCGCTGCTGCTGCGCCAGGCGAGGAAGCCGCTCGTCGTCGCGGGCGGCGGAGCCGTCTACTCCGGCGCCGAGACCGCGCTGCGCGCTTTCGCCGAGGCCACCGGCATCCCGGTCGCCGACACCCACGCCGGCAAGGGCGCGGTGCCCTGGGACCACCCCTGCGCCGTCGGCGGTATCGGTTCGACGGGGTCGTACGCGGCGAACGAACTGGCCCGGGAGGCGGACGTGGTGCTCGGTGTCGGCACCCGGTACTCCGACTTCACGACCGCGAGCCACACGGTCTTCGCCAACCCGGACGTCACCTTCGTCAACCTCAACGTGGCCCGCCTGGACGCCGTCAAGCACGCGGCGGAACCCCTGGTGGCCGATGCCCGGCTGGGTGTCGAGGCGCTGGCGGGCGCGCTGGCGGACTGGGAGGTGTCCGCCGATCACCGCGCGCTCACCCGTCGACTCATCGCCCGGACACGGGAGATCGAGGAGGAGTGCTTCCACGTCGGCCATGGCCCGCTGCCCGCCCAGACCGAGATCCTCGGCGCCCTCAACGACGTCCTCGACGACCGGGCCGTGGTCATCAACGCGGCCGGTTCCCTGCCCGGTGACCTGCAGCAGCTCTGGCGGGCCAGGGACCCCAAGGCCTATCACGTCGAGTACGCCTACTCCTGCATGGGCTACGAGGTCGCCGCCGGCGTCGGCGCCAAGATGGCCGACCCCACTCGCGAGGTCGTGGTTCTGGTCGGCGACGGCTCGTATCTGATGATGGCCCAGGAGATCGTGACCATGATCTCCGAGGGCCTCAAGGTCATCGTCGTCCTCGTCCAGAACCACGGCTTCGCCTCCATCGGCGCCCTGTCGGAGTCGCTCGGATCACAGCGCTTCGGCACCAAGTACCGCTACCGCGACGGCGGTTCGGGCCTCCTCGACGGCGAGGTGCTCCCCGTCGACCTGGCCGCGAACGCCTCCTCCCTGGGCGCGGACGTCCTGCACGCCGCCTCCGTCGACGAGTTCCGCTCGGCCATGGAGAAGGCGAAGGCGGCTACCCGCACCACGGTCGTGCACGTGGAAACCGACCTGTACGGGCCCAACCCGCCCGGCCACGGCTGGTGGGACGTCCCCGTCAGCGAGGTCGCCGCCCTCGACACCACCCGGGCCGCCTACGCCACCTACGTCGCCCGCAAGCAGACCCAGCGCCACTACCTGTAAGGAAACCGCTCCCCGTGAACACCATTCCCCACTGGATCAACGGCTCCCCGGTCCCCGGCACGAACACCGCCCCGGTCTTCAATCCCGCCACCGGCGCCGAGCGAGCCCGGGTCGCCCTCGGCGGCGCCACCGACGTGGACACCGCCGTCCAGGCGGCCGGCCGCGCCTTCGAGACCTGGTCGGAGTCCTCGCTGTCGCAGCGCACCCAGGTGATGTTCGCCTTCCGCCGGCTCCTCGTCGAGCACGAGGAGGAGCTGGCCCGGATCATCTCCGCCGAGCACGGCAAGACCGTCGACGACGCCCGCGGGGAGATCACCCGCGGCCGGGAGGTCGTGGAGTTCGCCTGCGGCCTGGGGGAGGTCCTCAAGGGCTCCTTCTCCGACCAGGTCTCGCGTGGCGTGGACGTGCACGACTTCCGCCAGCCGTTGGGCGTGGTCGCCGGTATCACGCCGTTCAACTTCCCCGCCATGGTGCCGCTGTGGATGCACCCGATCGCGATCGCGACCGGCAACACGTTCCTGCTGAAGCCGTCCGAGCGCGACCCCTCCGCCGCCAACTTCGTCGCCGGGCTCTACCAGAGGGCCGGTCTGCCGGACGGCGTGTTCAACGTCGTCCACGGCGGCAAGGACGCCGTGGACGCGATCCTGACCCACCCGGGCATCGAGGCCGTCTCCTTCGTCGGCTCGACGCCGATCGCCAGGTACGTGCACGAACAGGCCACCGCGGCGGGCAAACGCGTCCAGGCCCTCGGCGGCGCGAAGAACCACGCGGTCGTCCTGCCGGACGCCGACCTGGAGTTCGCCGCCAACCACATCACCGCCGGTGCCTACGGCTCCGCCGGCGAACGCTGCATGGCCGTCTCCGTGGCCGTCGCCGTCGGCGACGCGGCCGACGGACTCGTCGCAGTCCTCGAACGCAAGGCCCGCGAGATCAACGTCGGCCCCGGCGACCGGCCCGGCACCGACATGGGTCCCCTGGTCACCAAGGCCGCCCAGGAGCGAGTGGAGAGCGCGGTCGGCACCGCCCAGGCACAGGGCGCCACCGTCGTGGTCGACGGCCGGGGCCTCAAGGTCGACGGACACGAGGACGGCTTCTTCACCGGCCCCTCCCTCCTCGACCACGTCACCACCGCGATGGACGCCTACCAGGAAGAACTCTTCGGCCCCGTCCTCGCGATCGTGCGCGTGGACAGCCTCGACCAGGCCATCGACGTCATCAATGCCAACCCGTACGGCAACGGCACCGCCCTGTTCACCGCCTCCGGCGAAGCCGCGCGGCGATTCCAGCGCCGCGTCAAGGTCGGCATGATCGGCATCAACGTGCCGGTCCCTGTCCCGATGTCCTTCTACTCCTTCGGCGGCTGGAAGGACTCCCTCATCGGTGACCACCCGATCCACGGCCCCGAGGGCATCCGTTTCTACACCCGCCCCAAGGTCGTCACCACCCGCTGGCCGCAGCAGGCCCAGCAGATAGCCGCCGGCTTCGACTTCCCCACCTCCAACTGACCCCTGTCCCCTGCCCCGAAGGACACTTCATGGCAACGGCGCCCTCCCCGCTCCGCACCACCGTCGGCAACCTGTGCCTGGGCTCCGCCCCCGACTCCTGGGGCGTCTGGTTCCCCGAGGACGAGCATCAGGTGCCGCACACCCGCTTCCTCGACGAACTCGCGCAGGCCGGTTACCGGTGGCTGGAGCTCGGCCCGTACGGCTATCTGCCCACCGACCCGCAGCGCCTCAAGGAGGAGCTGGACGCCCGTGGCCTCCAGGTCTCCGGCGGTACGGCCTTCGGCGCGCTGCACCGGCCCGAGGCATGGGACGAGATGCTCGCCCACGTCCGCCAGGTCGCCACGCTCACCCAGGCCGCGGGCGCCCACCACCTGGTCCTCATCCCACCCATGTACCGGGACGAGAGGACCGGCGCGTTCACCGAGTCCCCGGAGCTGACCGCCGAGCAGTGGGCGGGCTTCGGCAAGGCCGCCGACCGGCTGGGCAGGCTGCTGCTCGACGAGTACGACGTCCGGCTGGTGATCCACCCGCACGCGGACAGCCACATCCAGACCCAGCCGGAGATCGAGCGGCTGCTGAACGAGTCGGACGGCCGGTACACCAACCTCTGCCTGGACACCGGGCATGTGGCCTACGGCGGCGGGGACAACCTCGCTCTCATCCGCCGGTTCGGCGAGCGGGTGGGCTACGTCCACATCAAGCAGATGGACCCGGAGATACTCGCGCAGGTCGCCGCCGAGGACCTCTCCTTCGGCGAGGCGGTCAAGCGGGGGGTGTGCGTGTCGCCGCCCGCGGGAGTGCCGAACCCGGCCGACGTGGTGGCCGAACTCGCCAAGCTGGACGCCGAGTTGTTCGTGATCGTCGAGCAGGACCTGTACCCGTGCGCTCCCGAGGTGCCGCTGCCCATCGCGGTGACCACGCGGGAACACCTGGCCGGCTGCGGCCTCACCGGAACCCGACGCCCGAACGACGACCGCTAGGAGGTGGCCATGGACGTCAGGGACGACGCGACTCGGGCCCCCGCCCGCACGGACGACGCTCCTCCCGCCGTTTCCCGGCGGCTGCGGGTCGTCACGATCATCGCCACCTTCGGCGGACTGCTCTTCGGCTACGACACCGGCGTCATCAACGGCGCCCTGCCGTACATGACGGACGACCTCGGCCTGACCGCGGTCACCGAGGGCATGGTCACCAGCTCGCTGCTGCTGGGTGCCGCACTGGGTGCGGTGATCGGCGGACGGCTGTCGGACGCGCGCGGACGGCGCCGTACGATTCTCGCGCTCGCGGTGCTGTTCTTCGTCGGGGCGCTGGGCTGCACGCTCGCGCCGACCACCGCGGTGATGGTGATCGCGCGGTTCGTGCTCGGTCTCGCGGTCGGCGGTGCTTCGGTGACCGTGCCGGTGTACCTCGCCGAGGTCTCCCCCGCCGAGCGGCGTGGCGCGCTGGTCACCCGTAACGAACTCATGATCGTCAGCGGGCAGTTGCTCGCCTTCACCTCCAACGCGATCATCGCCCGGGCGGGCGGCGAGTCAGGCGGGGTGTGGCGATGGATGCTGGTGATCGCCACGGTCCCGGCCGTGGTGCTGTGGTTCGGCATGCTGGTGATGCCGGAGAGCCCTCGGTGGCTGGCTTCCCAAGCCCGGTTCAGCGAGGCCCTGGAGGTCCTGAAGCAGGTGCGCTCGCGGCAGCGCGCCGAAGCCGAACTCGCCGAGGTGTCCGCGCTCGCGGTCAAGGAGGAGGAGCAACGGCTCGGCGGCTGGCAGGACATGAAGTCCACGCCGTGGATCCGCAAGCTGATGTTCGTCGGCTTCGGCATCGCGATCGTGCAGCAGATCACCGGCGTCAACACGATCATGTACTACGGCACCCAGATCCTCACCGACGCCGGTTTCGCCGCCGACAGCGCGCTGACCGCGAACATCGCCAACGGTGTGATCTCGGTGCTGGCGACCTTCGTCGGGATCTGGCTGCTGGGCCGGGTGCCCCGCCGCCCGATGCTGATGACCGGTCAGGCGGGTACCACGACGGCCCTGTTGCTCATCGGTGTCTTCTCGCTGGTGCTGCCCCCGGGCGACGGTCGCGCCTACGCCGTGCTCGCGATGACCGTCACCTTCCTCGCCTTTCAGCAGGGCGCGATCTCGCCGGTGACCTGGCTGATGCTGTCGGAGATCTTCCCGATGCGGATGCGCGGCTTCGGCATGGGAGTGGCCGCGGTGGTGCTGTGGCTGACCAACTTCGTGATCGGTCTTGTCTTCCCGTCGCTGGTGTCCGGCATCGGGATCTCCAACACCTTCTTCCTCTTCGTGGTGGCGGGCGTCTTCTCGATCGTCTTCGTCAAGCGCTGTGTCCCCGAGACCAAGGGCCGCACCCTCGAAACCCTCGAAGCCGAACTCCGGGCCCGCTTCTCCCGGTGACGACCCGTTAGGAAACGACCATGACTGTACGTGTAGGAGTGATCGGCGCCGGCTGGATCGGCCACGAGCACATCCGGCGTCTCACCCACACCGTGACCGGGGCCCGGGTCACCGCCGTCACCGACATCGACGCGGCCCGCGCCGAGGAGGCGGCGGCACCGGTCGGTGCCCGGGTGTGCGCGAGCGGTGCCGAGCTCGTCGCGGCGCACGACGTCGACGCCGTCCTCGTGACGTCCTGGGGCCCCACCCACGCCGAGCACGTGCTGACCGCGATAGCCGCCGGGAAGCCGGTGTTCTGCGAGAAGCCGCTGGCCACCACCGCCGAGGACTGCCTGAGGATCGTCGAGGCGGAGACGGCCCACGGCCGCCGCCTGGTCCAGGTCGGCTTCATGCGCCGTTACGACGCCGGCTATCGCGAGATGAAGCAGGTCATCGACGCCGGCCGGATCGGTGAGCCGCTGATCGTGCACTGCGCCCACCGCAACCCGACCGTCCCGGAGTCGTACACCTCCTCCATGGCGGCCCTGGACACGGCCGTGCACGAGGTGGACGTGCTGCGCTGGCTCCTCGACGACGAGATCGTCTCCACCCAGGTGCTCACCCCGCGCGCCACGAGCAAGCGGTTCGCCCACCTCAGGGACCCGCAGATCATGCTCTTCGAGACGGCGAAGGGCGTCCGCATCGATCTGGAGGTCTTCGTCAACTGCCAGTACGGCTACGACATCCAGTGCGAGGCGGTCGGCGAGGAGGGTCTCGTACGGCTGCCCGACCCGGCCACGGTGGGTGTGCGGACCGCCGGTCGGCACAGCACCGACGTGTTCACGGACTGGGTGGGCCGCTTCCGGGACGCCTTCGACACCGAGTTCCGTGAGTGGATCGCGGGCATCGCCGCCGGTGACGAGCCCACCGGCCCGTCCTCCTGGGACGGTTACGCCGCCACCGTCATCACCGCCGCGACCGTCGAGGCCCTGGAGTCGGGCCGCGTCGTCGCCACGGACCTCAAGCCCCGTCCCGCCTTCTACGGAGGTGCCGCGTGAAGATCGCCCTCGACCCTTACATGTTCCGTTCCCTGTCGATCGATGACATGGTGCGCACCGTGGCCGAACTCGGCTACGCGTACATCGAGTTGTCGCCACGTGACGACTTCATGCCGTTCTTCCTGCACCCGCGGGCGGACGACGGGCGCATCGCGGAGCTGAAGAACGCCCTGCGCACGCACGGCGTGAAGCTGTCCTCCGTGCTGCCGCTGTACAAGTGGTCGTCGCCCGACGAGACCGAGCGGCAGGCCGCCGTCCGCTACTGGAAGCGGATGATCGAGATCACCGCGGACCTCGAATGCCCGCTGATGAACAGCGAGTTCAACGGTCGCCCCGAGAACGCCGCCGAGAGCGAGGCCGCGTTCTGGAACTCGCTGGAGGAGCTGCTCCCGCTGTTCGAGCGCGAAGGCATCGCTCTGAACCTGGAGGCCCACCCCGACGACTTCTGCGAGGAGAACACGCCCGCGGTCGACCTCGTCCGGGCCATCAACAAGCCCTGGGTGAACTACCTGTACTGCGCGCCGCACAGCTTCCACCTCGCGGGCGCTGCGGAGGCCGGAGCGGACATCGCGAAGATGATGCGCTACGCGGGTGACAAGCTCCAGCACGTGCACATCGCGGACTCGTTCAACCACAAGGGGTCGAGCGGCCTGCGCTACATCCTCAACCCGCCCGGCACCACGGCCCGTATCCACCAGCACCTGGACATCGACCAGGGTGAGGTCGACTGGGACACCTTCTTCGGCACCCTGCGCGAGCTGGACTTCGACGGCGTGGCGACGGCCTGTGTCTTCGCCTGGGAGGAGCGGGCGCGCCAGTCCTCGGCGTTCATGCTGGACCGGATCAGCAAGGAGCTGGGCGGGTAGCCGAGGTCGGATCGGCGGGGCGAGTCACCGGGCCGGAGCGGACCTGCATAACGTAGGAGGAGATCACCACCTGCCCGGGAGCACGCATGACAGGTAGCCGCCGCACGAGACCTGGCGACACCTTCGACGCCATCGAGCCTCCGGGCAACGCCCAGCTGGTCGCCGGGGTGGTGACCGTGACGGGCCTGGTCGAGGTCCTCGGCACGCTGTCCGGGTCCGAGGTGTGGCTCCTGGGGCTCCTGGTGTTCCTGCCGGGCGCCGCCTCGGCACTGGGCACAGTCCGGCAGACGACGTTCGTCGCGGTGTGGACGGCGATCGTCGTCACCGCCAGTGTGCTGCTGCGAAACCGCGACGGGGGTGACTGGTTCGACAGGCTCCTGCTGATCCTGTTCACCCTGGCCCTGGCGGCCACCTCCGTCTATGCCTGCCACCGGCGGATCCGACGCGAGCACGCGATGCTGCGGCTGCGCTCGACCGCCGCGGCCATGCAACGGCACATCCTGCACCCTCTCCCCCTGCTCACCGATGACGTCCTGGTCAACGGCGTGTACGAGCCGCTCCAGGAGGAACGGCTCGTCGGCGGGGACATCTACGACGTCGTCGACTCGCCCTTCGGGACCCGGGTGCTGATCGGGGACGTGCAGGGCAAGGGACTCGCCGCCGTGGGTTCCGCGTTCGCCGTCATCGGCGCCTTCCGGGAGGCGGCCCACCGCGAGCCCACCCTCACCGGGCTCGTGGACGCCCTGGACGCCGCCGTCGTGCGGCACAACTCCTATGCCCTGCACACCGGTGACGACGAACGCTTCGTCACCGCCCTCGTCGTCGGCGTCGACGCGGAGACCGAGGTGCAGGCCGTCAACTGCGGACACGTCCTGCCGCATGTGCTGTACGAGGGGACGATCAGCACTCCCGAACTGGATCCCGGAGTCCCGCTCGGCCTGGCCGAGCTCGCCCACGAGCCCACGACCGTGGGCTGGTTCGAGTTCCCCGAGGGCGCGACGCTGCTGCTGAGCACCGACGGCCTGACGGAGACCCGCTCCGCGGACGGCACGTTCTACCCGGTCGACGAGCGCCTGACGCAGTACGTCGGCCTCTCCCCCACCGAGCTGCCGCAGGCCCTGCACGACGACGCCCGCGCGTTCGCCGGCAACGGTGGCCCGCACGACGACGTCGCCGTCCTGACGGTCCGCCGCTCCCCGCGCCTCTGAGAGCGGCGCAAGTCCGCCAGGCGCCACCCCACTTGGCTGAAAGGTGGGTCAGGAGTGAAGACATGGTGCTAGGAATTGGCCACAACCGCTCATCCTGCGCACCCCTCCCCGAATCGCCCGGCGCGTGGATCTGAACAAGTACCCCTGTGCGCCGCGTTCTTAAGGGTGCAGGACGCGAGGCGAACCAGAACCGTGAGGCCATCTTGTCGAACACACCGTCCGCCCCCCGCAGGGGATGGGGGACCCGCAACTGGCGCGTTGCCAGAAAACTCCAGGCCATCCTCCTCATCCCGGTGATCGTGGCCCTTGTCCTCGGCGGCATCCGGGTCAAGCGTTCCGTGGACACCTGGCAGGACGCCGACGACGCGGTTCGCGTGGCCGAACTGGTCCGGGCGGCGAACAAGTACGCCAGCGACGCCATCGACGAACGCGATGTGTCGGTCATCCCCCTGGTCAAGGGTGACCGGACGTCGAGCGTGGTCGCCAAGGCCCGGGCCGTCACCGACGCGGACGCGAAGGCGTTCGACGAGGCGGTGAAGCGGATGCCGCAGACCGCCGGGCTGCAGCGCCGCGTTCAGCTGGTCCGCACCGGCGAGAAGCAGCTCGCGTCGGTGCGCGCGAACGCCTTCACCTCCCGCCTGACCGGCGTGCAGACCGAGGAGAGCTACCACGCCGTCCAGCACCCGCTGATGGAACTCTCCAACGAGCTCGGCTTCGGCAGCAGCAACCAGGCCAGCTTCGGCCGCACCCTCTACGCCGGCTCCCTCACCCAGGCCGCCGAATCCCTGATCCGGGCGATCGGCACCCACCTCCTCGTCGAGGACCGCGACAAGCTCGCCGAGGGTGAACTCCAGGTCCAGCTCGGCTCGTTCAGCTCCTACGTCTATCTCGAACAGGTCGCGCTCCAGGAGTACGCCGGCGCCGGCACCGCCGACGACATGACGCGGCTGCGCAAGGCCCTGTCCGACGCGGAGAAGCGGGGCAAGGAGCAGGCCGCGCAGGCCCAGGAGCAGGCCGAGGCGGCGGGGAAGACCTTCGTGGCCCCGCCGAGCCTGGAGAAGATGGCCGCCGAGATCGCCTCGGGCAAGTCGGCCGCACAGCTCGCCGCGCAGGGCATCACGCCCGAGACGTTCTTCGCCGCCTCCACCCTCAGCTTCGACGCGTACCGCAGCGTCGAGGTGTACCTCACCGACAGCGCGCTGGCGGACGCCCACAGCATCGCCGACGACGCCCGCAACGACGCCGTCATCAACGCCGTGCTGGTGCTCGCCGCCGTCCTCGCCGCCTTCCTGCTCGCCGCCTGGGTGGCCCGGACGATGAGCACCAGCATGCGCCGGCTGAGCGCCTCGGCCCTCGAGATCGCCGAGCAGCGTCTGCCCGTGCTGCTCACCCAGCTCACCCGGGCCATCCCGGGCCGGGTCGACGCCCAGGTGGCGCCGATCCCGATCACCACCACGGACGAGATCGGCGAGGTCGCCCGCGCCTTCGACCACGTACACCGCGAGGCCGTCAGGCTCGCCGCCGAACAGGCCCTGCTGCGCGCCAACATCAACACGATCTTCAGCAACCTGGCGCGCCGCAACCAGTCGCTGATCGAGCGTCAACTCGCCCTGATCACCGGTCTCGAGGGCAAGGAGGCCGACCCCGACCAGTTGGAGAACCTCTTCAGGCTGGACCATCTGGCCACGCGTGTGCGCCGCAACGGCGAGAACCTGCTCGTGCTCGGCGGCGAGACCCCCGCCCAGCAGTGGGACCAGCCGCTGCCCCTGGTCGACGTGATCCGCGCCGCCGCCTCGGAGGTGGAGCAGTACGAGCGGGTCGAGTTGTCGGGTGTCCCGGAGGCCCAGATCCACGGCCGTGCGGTGACCGACCTGGTGCATCTGCTGGCGGAACTGCTGGAGAACGCGACGACGTTCTCGTCGCCGCACTCCAGTGTCCTGGTCACCGCGGCGCGACTGCCCGACGGCCGGATCATGGTCGAGATCCACGACCGGGGCATCGGGCTGCCGCCCGGGGAACTGGCCGACATCAACCACCACCTGGCCGACCCGCCCACCGTGGACGTCGCGATCTCCCAGCGTATGGGCCTGTACGTGGTCGGCCGGCTGGCGGACCGGCACGGCATCCGCGTCCAGCTGCGCCCGCACGAGGCGGGACAGGGCACGACGGCGCTGGCGATGCTCCCGGACACGATCACCTATCGCGGGACGGAAGCGGAGTCCGACATCGACACCATGGCCCTGGCGGCCTTCACCAACAACGGTTTCCCCGAGGACACCGGCCGCGGTCACGAGGCCTGGAACGACAGGTAGGCGGGCGTGTACGTAGGGGTGTTGTGGCCGGAGAGAGCCTCACGCCGGTAAATCGCCTTGGCCGTGGGGCGCTCGCCACGGCAGGATGATCGCGCGATGTCGGCCCGATGAGGGGAACGGTGGATGAGGCGGAACCGGCTCGGGAAGACCGATGTGCACGTCACGGAGCTGGGCTTCGGTGGCGGTCCGCTCGGCGGACTCTTCGCACCGCTGGACGACGAGACGGCCGCGGGCGCCCTGGAGGCGGCCTGGGAGAACGGTATCCGCTACTTCGACACCTCCCCGCACTACGGCATCGGCCACTCCGAGCGCCGCACCGGCGCCCTGCTCCGGGACAGGCCGCGCGACGAGTTCACCCTGTCGACGAAGGTGGGCCGACTGCTGGTCCCGCAGGACCCGGCGGGCCGTACGGACGAGAGCTTCGCGGTGCCGGCCACCCACCGCAGGGTGTGGGACTTCACGCGGGACGGCGTGCTGCGCAGCGTGGAGGACTCGCTGGAGCGGATGGGCGTGGACCGTATCGACGTGCTGTTCCTGCACGACGCGGAGGAGCGTTTCGAGGACGCGTTGCGCGACGGATACCCGGCACTCGCCGAACTCCGCGCCCAGGGCGTGGTGGGGGCGATCGGCGCGGGGATGTACCACCCCGGCAAACTGACCCGGCTGGTCGGGGAGTCGGACGTCGACGTCGTGATGCTGTCCGGCCGCTACACGCTCCTGGACCACAGCGCCCTGGACGAACTCCTGCCCGCCTGCACGGACCGCGGGGTGTCGGTCCTGGCGGCGTCGGTCTTCAACTCCGGTCTGCTCGCCACCGCCCGCCCCACCGAGGGCAGCACCTTCGACTACGCCCCCGCCGCGCCGCGCCTGCTGCACCGTGCGCACCGCATCGCCGATGTCTGCGAGGCGCACGGCGTGACCCTCCCGGAGCTGGCGATGGCGTTCCCGCTGCGGCACCCGGCGGTCGCGGGCATCGTCGTCGGCATGCGCACGGCGGAGGAAGTACGCGGCAACACCGCGGCGTTCGGCGCGGAGATCCCGGCACAGCTGTGGGACGACCTGCGGGGCGAAGGACTCCTGGACGAGCGGGCACCGGTGCACGGGCGCTGAGCTGCGGGGCCGCACGGGACGGACCGGCGCATCGACCTGGCGCCGACGTCCCGCCCGACGCCGACCACCCTCGGCGCCCTCGACGCGGGGTCTCGGCTTCGAGCACTCCGGTCGGCCGGCACCCGATGCCGCGCTCCCCGCCCGCCCTCCTGGCAAGATGGCCGGCATGGAACGTGTGCTGGGAATCGGCGGATACTTCCTCAGGGCCGCCGACCCGACTGCCCTGAGTGCGTGGTACCGCGACTGCCTGGGCCTGGACGCCGATGAGAACGGCTTGTGGCGTCAGGATGCCGGGCCCACGGTGTTCGCGACGTTCGAGTCCGGGACCGACTACTTCGGGTCCCGCACCCAGCGGACCATGCTCAACTTCCGGGTCCGCGACCTGGACGCCATGCTCGCGCAGTTGCGCGCCGGCGGAGCGGACGTGGCCGAGGAGACGCAGGACATGGCGGGTGTCGGTCGATTCGGCTGGGTCACCGACCCGGAGGGCAACCGCATCGAGCTGTGGCAGCGCGCCTGACCGGCCCCCCCGGCTCTCAGCCGGCGTGTCGGATCCGGAAGCGGCTGGGTTCCGCCGGATCCCGATCAACGACCTGGACCGGCGTCCGAGCAGATTGCCACACGCTGCTGCCGGGCGTGCGGGAGAACCGGATCTGCCCGCGGGTGCCCTCGACCGCCACGTGCGGCCATGATGCGGCGATGCGCGCCCGGTCCGTGCCGTGAGAACGCAGTACGTCGGCGAGGACGGTGATCGTGTCGTAGCCCTCGAAGGCCACGAAGGAGGGCGCTTCGGACAGCCGCTCACGCAGAGCCGTTGCGACTCGTGTGCCGAGCGGACCGAGACGCGCGGGCAGATAGCGCAGGAACGGGATCGCCGCGCCGTCGCCGCCCAGCGATGTCGCCCACTCGGCGAACTCCGGTTGTCCGGCCGGAGCACCGATCACGGTCTCGACGAGGCGCTGGTCGCGGCGGACGGACCTGACGATCGACACCGCCGGCTCGGGGAAGCCGACCAGCAGCAGGAGGGCTGTCGCGTGATGGTCGACGAGTGCGTCGCACACGGCCGCGGGGGCGAGCGCCCGCGCATCGAGTTCTACGACGGTGCCGCCGCGTGGAGCGAGGTGGTCCCGCAGGATGCGGACCCCCGAGGCCCAGTAGACGCTCGGTTCGGTCGCCACGGCGATGCGACGGTGGCCCGCGTCGAGGAGGAAGTCCGCGTAGATCCGCCAGCCGTGGGACTGCGGCGGAGAGAGGCGCGCGACCCATTCCGTCGGCTCTTCGGTCAGCGCGTCGAGAACCGCTGACGAGCAGAGGAACGGCAGTCCGAGGGCTTCGGCCCTGGCGGCAGCGGCACGGGCGACGACACTGTGATACTCCCCCGCTACGGCGGCCACGCCCAGCTGAGCCAGTTCGTCCACGGCCGCCGCGGCCCGCCGCGGATCGGCCGCGGTGTCCCGCACCATCAGCTCGAGCGGTCTTCCGCCGATCCCGCCGGCGTCATCGACCTCGCCGACGGCCAGTTCGAGTCCGGCGAGCAGGTGTCGGCCCGCCTCGACCCAGCCGGGCCTGGTCAGCGGAACGAGAGCGCCGATCCTGATCGGCTGTGGCGGACGCACGTGGGTGATCATGCCGGACATCGCATCCTCACTCAGGCCGACGGGCAGCCGATCGAGCACCCCTCCGGCAGACCGGGCCGGGTCAGGACAGGTCCTCGTCCAGCTTGCCGATGACACGCTCGGAGATCTCGGCCAGGACCCGCAGTTCGGCCGGGGTGACATGGTCCATGAACAGTTCACGTACCGCCTCGACATGACGTGGGGCCGCCGCCTCGACCGCCGCCCGGCCGACGTCCGTGATCACCACGAAGGCGCCCCGAGCGTCCTCGAGGCAGTCCTCCCGGACCACCATTCCCCGCCCGGCCATCCGCGCGATGTGGTGGGACATCCGGCTCTTCTCCCACTCCAGTGCCCGGGCCAGATCCTGGTACCGCTGTCGCCCCTCCGGGGTGTCCGTCAGATGGACCAGCACCGCGAAGTCGGCCGGCGACACGTTGGACTCCGACTGCAGCAGGCGCCCGAGGCGCCCGCCGAGCCGCTCCTGCAACCGGATGAAGCCACGCCACGCGCGCTGCTCCTCCGGCGTCAGCCATCGCACCGTCTCTCCCATGGAGAAAGTGTAAACATAGTTGACACCTCACCCAATGGTCCGGGGTCCGAGTCGGGTCAGCCCACCTTGGCCCCCGGCAGCGGAATGCTGCCCGTCGTCGCCAGTTCCCGATACCACAGGGCGCTGTCCTTGAGCGTGCGCCGCTGGGTGTCGTAGTCGACGTGGACGATGCCGAACCGCTTGGAGTAGCCGTAGCCCCACTCGAAGTTGTCCATCAGGGACCACACGAAGTACCCGCGCAGATCGACACCGGCGGTGAGGGCCCGATGGGCGGCGACGAAGTGGCGGTGGAGGTAGTCGATGCGCTCCGGGTCGTGGACGGCGTGACTCCCGTCGGGGCGGGTGGAGAGGTGGTCCTCGAAGGCCGCTCCGTTCTCGGTGATGACCAGAGGCTGGTCCGGGAAGCGGGCGTGCAGGTCCAGGAGGAGTTCCTCGAGCCCGTCGGGGTCGATGTTCCAGCCCATGGCGGTGTGCGGGCCCTGCTGGGCGACGAACTCGACATGGGTCGAGCCGGGCCAGGGGGACCCGCCCATGTCCTTGTGCCCGTCATTGTTCTGACGCGGTGTCACACCCCCCCAGAGGCGGACGGTGGTGGTGGCGTAGTAGTTGACGCCGAGCAGGTCCAGGGGCTGGTGGATCCGGTCGAGGTCACCGTCCTGCACGAACGCCCAGTCGGTGACGGCGGCGGTGTCCTCGATGAGGTCCTGCGGGTAATGGCCGCGCAACAGGGGTTCGGTGAAGGCGCGATTGGCCAGCGCGTCGATGCGCCGTACGGCCTCCTCGGCACCCTCGCCCTCGCCTCTCAGGACATGGAAGTTGAGCGTGACCGAGTACTGCGGGTCGTTGGTGGTGACCGCCCTGAGCTGCTGGACGGCGAGTCCGTGGGCGAGGTTGAGGTGGTGGACCGCTGTCAGCGCCGCGGCGCCGTCGCTGCGGCCGGGAGCGTGGGCTCCGGCGCCGTAGCCGAGGTAGGCGGAACACCACGGTTCGTTCAGCGTGGTCCAGATCGCGACGCGGTCGCCGAGCGCTTCGCCGACCACACGGGCGTAGTCGGCGAAGGCGTACGCGGTCTCGCGGTTCGTCCAGCCGCCCTCGTCCTCCAGGGCCTGGGGCAGGTCCCAGTGGTAGAGGGTCGCGACCGGCGCGATGTCCCTCTGGAGCAGGCCGTCGACCAACCGGCTGTAGAAGTCGAGCCCCTTGGGATTGGCCGGGCCGCGGCCCGTGGGCTGGATGCGCGGCCAGGCTATGGAGAACCGGTAGGCCTTCAGGCCCAGGGACGCCATGAGGTCGAGGTCTTCGTCGAGGCGGTGGTAGTGATCGGCGGCCACGTCACCGGTGTCGCCGTTCCACGTCCTGCCCGGCGTGTGGGAGTAGGTGTCCCAGATGGAGGGGCCGCGCCCGTCCTCGTCGGCGGCACCCTCGATCTGGTAGGCGGCGGTCGCGGAGCCGAGGAGGAAGTCGGCGGGGAACGTCAGCTGCTGTGCGTTCGCGGCAGTGGGCATGCACGTCTCTCCGTTGTCGTGGCCGATGGCCCGGGCTCCGGCGGATCGGACGGGTCGGCGTCCCGTGTCTGCCGTCGGCCACCCTGGCGATGTTAACGTTAACAAGCAGCCTGGGCCCCTGTCCCGCCCCGTTCGTTGCCTTTTCGTCCGACTCGGAGTGGGCCGGTCGTCCCTGAAGTACCAGGTGCGCCAGTCGCCTTCGGGCCGGCGAAACGACGGCGGGCTTCAGGAACCGGCGCGAGGCGCGGCGGTGCTTCGCCGTACGACGAGTTCCGGTGTGATCTTCTGCCGTTCCGCCCGCTCCCCGCCCAGCGTCCGCACCAGCTGCTCGATGGCGGTCCTGCCGAGGTGGACGAAGTCCTGCCGGACCGTGGTCAGAGCGGGGACCAGGTATCCGGCACCCTTCATGTCGTCGAAGCCGACGAGGGAGACGTCCTGCGGTACCTTCACGCCCCGCTCGGCGAAGGCGGCCAGCGCTCCCATCGCCATCTGGTCGTTTCCGGCGAAGACCGCGGTGGGCAGGCCGGTATCGGCGTCGCAGAGTTCGTGGGCCAGGCGGAATCCGCTCTCCGCACTGAAGTCGCCTTCCAGCAGGGCTCCTTCGGCTTCCGACGCGGCGAGTTCGGCCTGCCAGCCGTCGACACGTGCCCTGGCGTCGAAGGTGCGCAGCGCACCCGTCAGGTGGGCGATGTCCCGGTGTCCGAGGCCGAGGAGGTGGCGAACCGCGAGCCGGGCGCCCAGTTCCTGGTCGACCTCGACGAAGCCCAGACCGGGGTGGGGTGCGCTGCCGGACATCACCACCGTCACCGGCGCCCCGAAGGAAAGGCCGGACAACGCCTCCACCACGACGGGCCGGTCCGCTACGACCGCGATCGCCTCCACCGACTGGTCGGTGAGCCGTTGCAGGGTCTCCACGAGGTCGGCGGAGGTGCTCTCACCCTGTCGGCTGGCCAGGCTCACCCAGTAACCGGCCTGCTTGGCGGCCGTCTCGACGCCCAGGAGGATACGCGGCAGCTCGAACAGGTCCGACCCGACGATCACCACGCCGATCGTCGAGGAACGCCGGCTCTTGAGGGCCCTGGCGACGCTGTTGCGGCGGTAGCCCAGCTTCTGGATCGCGGCCTCGACCCGGGTGCGGGTCTCGGGACGGACCGAGGGATGGCCGTTGATGACACGGGAGACGGTGATGTGCGAGACGCCGGCCTCCCGGGCCACGTCCATCATGCCTGGCGGCCGGTCCATGTCACTCGTCCTCTGCCTTCAACCCCAGCAGGCCCCGCGCCCACCGCAGATCCTGTCACAGGCCCTGAGAGCTGCCAGGTCCGGCAACTGCATCTCAGGACGCGTACCGCGGTGTCCACTGCGTCGTCGCGATCGCTTCGCGCAGCTCGGCCTCCGTGGCCTCGGGGGCCACGCCGTCCTCGACTGCGGCCAGCGCGACGGCCACGGCGATCTCGCGGGCGGCGTCCCGCATGCTCGCCAGGGGAGGCAGCAGCGGGGTCGCGCCGTCGGCGCCCGCCCGTACCGCGCACTCCCCCACCGCGCGAGCCGCCGCCACCATCATGCGGTCGGTCACGCGGGTGGCCCGGCAGGCGGTGACCGCCAGGCCGACGGCGGGGAAGACGTAGACGTTGTTGGCCTGCGCCACCGGCACCTCGCGGCCGTCCAGCTTCAGCGGCGGGAAGGGCGAGCCGGCCGCGATCAGGGCCCTGCCGTCGGTCCAGCGGGCGAGATCGGCGGGTTCGGCCTCGGCGTTCGAGGTCGGGTTGGACAGCGGCAGGATCACCGGCCGGTCGCAGCCTTCGGCCATCGTCCGCACGATCTGTTCGGTGAACGCGCCGTGCGCCGTGGACAGCCCGATCAGCACCGTCGGCTTCACTTCGCCGACGACCCCCGCCAGGTCGCGCGCCTCCCACTGGCGTACCTCCGCGTCATCGCGCGCGTAGGTACGCTGCTCGGGTGTGAGGTCGGTGCGGGAGCGCACCAGGAGGCCGTCGATGTCGACGAACCAGAAGCGGTCGGCCGCCTGCTGTTCGGAGTCGCCTTCCTCCACGAGTGCGGTGCGGATCATGTCGGCGACCCCGATCGCCGCCGAACCGGCGCCCAGGACCACGATGCGGTGGTCGGTCAGGGGCGTTCCGGCGACCTTCGTGGCGGTGGACAGCGCGCCGAGCGCCACGGCGGCGGTGCCCTGGATGTCGTCGTTGAAGGTCAGCAGCCGGTCCTGGTAGCGGCCGAGGATCGGACGGGCGTGCGCGGTCGCGAAGTCCTCCCACTGCAGCAGGGTCCCGGGCAGTTCGGCCTCCACGGCGGACACGAACGCCTCGATCATCTCGTCGTAGGCGTCCCCGGTGACGCGGTGCCGCCTGCGGCCCAGGTAGTGCTCGCCGGCCAGCAGTTGCTCGTTGTCGGTGCCTGCGTCGAGAAGGACGGGGAGGGTGCGCGCGGGGTGGATGCCGCCGATGGCGGTGTACAGGCTGAGCTTGCCGATCGGGATGCCCATGCCGCCGACGCCCTGGTCGCCCAGGCCCAGGATGCGCTGACCGTCGGTGACGACGATGACGTGGACCTCGCCGCCGGGCCGGTTGCGCAGGATCTCCCGGAAGCGGTGGCGGTCCTCGTACGTCAGGAACAGACCGCGCGGCCTGCGGTAGATCTCGCTGAAGCGCCGGCACGCCTCGCCGACCGTAGGCGTGTAGACGACCGGCAGCATCTCCTCCAGGTGCCGGGTGAGCAGGCTGTAGAACAGCACCTCGTTGGTGTCCTGGAGCTGGCGCAGGTAGATGTGCCGGTTGAGCGGCTTGTCGTACCCGAGGAACGCCTCGTACGCCCGGTCGGCCTGCTCATCTAGCGTCTCGGTCGCCGGTGGCAGCAGCCCGTCCAGGCCGAGTTCGGCGCGCTCCTCGGGGCTGAAGGCGGTGCCCTTGTTCCGGAGTGGATCGGCGAGCAGGGCCGCTCCGTGGGCACGGGCCGGGCTGTGCGGTGTCATGGCGTTCCTCAGATCGACGGGCTTGAGGGGCGGGGGATGTCGCGGAGGTCGGCGCGCGCCAGGTCCAGCATCTTGCCGACGCCTCCGTCGAGCACGGTGCGGCCCGCCGCGAAGCGTGAGCAGCTCTCCCATCAGGATCGCGCCTTCCCCGTCCCCGGACATCGGAATCTCCTGAGGGTCGGCCGAGCCGGCACATATCGTCGGCGTATCCGAAACCGCATACGTGTCGGCAACAGCCCGCTGCCTTGACTGGAGGCATGTCCTACAGCGAAGCAGGCGCAGGAACTGGGAACGCCCGGTGAGGCTGACGGTCGGGCCGATCGGCGCAGCCGAACATCTGGCGTTCGTGCGGGCACAGCGGTCGGTCAGCTTCCTGCAGACCCCGGCGTGGGGCCGGGTGAAGACCGAGTGGCGCAGCGAGTCCCTCGGCTGGTACGGCGGCGGGCGGCTGGTCGGTGCCGGGCTCGTCCTGCACCGACCGGTGCCGCGGCTGGAGCGCTTCACGCTGGCCTATCTGCCCGAGGGGCCGGTCATCGACTGGACCGGCGAGATCGACGCGTGGCTCGACCCGCTGGCGTCCTACCTCAAGGCACAGGGCGCGTTCGCGATCCGGCTCGGCCCGCCGGTGCGCACGAACATCTGGAGCGCCGACCAGGTCAAGGAGGGTATCGCCGACCCGGGCATCAAGCGGCTCCCCGAGATGTCCGCCCAGTGGGCCGACCCGGTCGGTGCCCGCGTGACCAGCCGGCTGACGGACGCCGGCTGGCTTCCGCAGAGCCCCGAGGACGGCTTCGGGGTCGGGCATCCGCAGTTCAGGTACGAGATCCCGCTGGCCGGCAGGACCGAGGACGACGTCCTCAGGGGCATGAACCAGCTCTGGCGGCGCAACATCAAGAAGGCGGCCAAGGAGGGAGTCGAGGTCACGGTCGCAGCGGACGTGAAGGCGTTCCACGATCTTTACGTCCACACCGCCGAGCGGGACCGCTTCACACCCCGGCCGCTGCCCTACTTCGACACCATGTTCGCGGCACTGAGCGCGGAGGACCCCGAGCGGATCAGGCTCTACCTCGCCCGTCACCGAGGCGACTTGGTCGCCGCCACCGTCCTGGTCCGCGTCGGCGGGCACGCGTGGTACTCCTACGGCGCCTCCTCCACCGAGAAACGCGAGGTGCGCGGCTCCAACGCCTGCCAGTGGGCAATGATCCGCGACTCGCTGGCGGCCGGCTGCGACGTCTATGACCTGCGCGGCATCACCCCCACCCTGGACGCCGACGACCCGCACGTCGGACTGATCCAGTTCAAGGTCGGCACCGGCGGTCGGGCGGTGAGGTACGTCGGTGAGTGGGACCTGCCACTGCGGCCGATGGTCTACCGGGCCTTCGACCTGTATATGAAGCGGCGCGGGCGATGAGCCCGGAACCCGTACCGGTCACTGACACCGGCTACGAGCTCGGCTCGGTGTCAGCGTACGAGTGACCTCGGTGAACGCGGGGCCCAAGGGCCCGCTCGGCTCGGCCTTGGATCGACCGCCGACCGCACGATGGCCCGACGGCCCAGCGTGCTCGCGGTCGGCGGTTGCGCGGCCGGTGATCCACGCCCTCTCCCGCCCCGAGGACCTGCCCCTACGGGCCTGGAGCCAGGTGCGAGCCCCCGGCTCGCCGCGCCGGACTACGCGAGCGCGGCGGCGACCTCGTCGAGGCGCGCTCCGCGGGAGGCCTTGACGAGGACCACATCGCCGGCGACGAGGTGAGCGCGCAGCCAGTCGACCGCCGCGTCGTTGTCGGCCAGCACCACCGCCCGCTCTCCCGCGCCCTCGGCGATCGACCGGGCGCTCTCGCCGACCGCGGCCACCACGTGGGCCCGGGAGGCGGCGTACTCGCCGACGGCGCGGTGCTCGGCCGCGCTGTCGTCGCCGAGTTCGAGCATCTCGCCGAGGACGGCGATGCGGCGCCCGCCTTCGATCGCCGCCAGCGCGTCCAGAGCGGCGCGGGTCGAGTCGGGGTTGGCGTTGTAGGAGTCGTTGAGCAGCGTTGCGCCACCGGCGAGCGCGCGCAGTTCCATGCGCCACGGTGACAGCGAGGCGGTCGCCAGCGCCGCGGTGGCCACGTCGAGGGGTACGCCGGCCGCCAGCCCCGCGGCCGCGGCGGCCGACGCGTTGAGCGCCTGGTGGGTGCCCACGAGCGGCAGCGCGACGGGTACCGAGGCGTCGGCGGTCCGCAGCGTGAAGGACGGCCGGCCGAGCCGGTCCGGCGTCAGGTCGGTCACGCGCAGGTCGGCGTGCTCGGCACGGCCGAAGGTCACTACCGGGCCGTCCGTGAGCGAGCGCATCGCCGCCACGCGGGGGTCGTCTGCGTTGAGGACGGCGGTGCCGCCCGGTGCCAGCCCCTGGATCAGCTCGCCCTTGGTCCGGGCGATGGCCGCGCGCGACCCGAACTCGCCGAGGTGAGCCTGGCCGACGTTGAGAACGACGGCGATGTCGGGCGCGACCAGGCTCGTGAGCGCGGCGATGTCTCCGATGTGGCGGGCTCCCATCTCGAGGACGAGGAACCTGGTGGCCGCGTCGGCGCGCAGCATGGTGAGCGGCACGCCGAGTTCGTTGTTGAGCGAGCCGATCGTGGCGGTTGTCGGCGAGGTGCTCGACAGCAGGGCCGCCAGCAGGTCCTTGGTGCCGGTCTTGCCTTGGGAGCCGGTCAGTCCGACCACGGTCAGCCGGTCGCGCAGCCGGGCCACGACGTGGGCGGCAAGTGCTCGCAGCGCGGCCCGGGCGTCGTCGACGACGACGGTGGGCAGCGGCGTGGGCCGGGAGCCGAGCACGGCCACCGCGCCTGTCCGGCCGGCTTGGCCGACGTAGTCGTGGCCGTCGACATGCTCGCCGGCGAAGGCGACGAAGAGGCCGCCCGGCTCGGCCTGTCTGCCGTCGAGCACGGCCGGCGCGCTCACCGTCACGGAGCCGTCGCCCTCGACCCTGCCGCCGACCACCGCGGCTATCTCGCTGACGCCGAGCGGGATCACGAGGCTGGTTCGTCATAGGTCATGCCTCGAGTCAAGGTGGCGTGGCGTTGTCGGAGCGTATGGGTTTTTCGATACGGCGACAATACGTTACCTATGAGTATGGGTAACCATCGAAAACATATCGTCGGCATATCGGAAACCGCATACAGGCCGACAACACTCCACTGCCTTGACTGGCGGCATGACCTACAGCGAACCGGCAACCGGGATCACCATCTATGGATGCGGCCGGGACGAGGCCCTCTTGTTCCGTGAGATGGCGCCCCGCTTCGGCGTGAGACCGACCGTCACGGAGGCCGCGGTATCCGAAGCCAATGTTTCACTGGCCTTGGGAAACCGGTGCGTCAGCGTAGGCCATAAAACCCGGATCACCCCTCCCACTCTTCTCGCACTGGGGCAAGCGGGCGTGACATACATCTCCACACGGAGTATCGGCTGCAACCATATCGACGTGGAATACGCGGCAAGCATCGGCATCTCGGTTGAAAACGTCACCTATTCGCCCGACAGCGTCGCCGACTACACACTGATGCTGATGCTGATGGCGGTACGGAATGCGAAATCCACTGTCCGCCGCGCGGACGAGCACGATTACCGGTTGAACGATGTGCGCGGCAAGGAACTGCGTGACCTCACCGTCGGGGTGATCGGAACTGGACGCATCGGCACAGCAGTCGTGGACAGGCTGCGGGGTTTCGGCTGTCGAATTCTGGCGCACGACAACCACCCGAAGACTGCTGCCGACCACGTTCCTCTCGATGAGTTACTGCAGCTGAGCGACATCGTCACGCTCCACGCACCACTCACCCCGGACACATACCATCTCCTCGATCATCAGCGTATCGAGCGGTTGAAGCACGGGGCTTTCGTCATCAATACCGGACGCGGTCCACTGCTCGACACCGAGGCCCTTGTTCTCGCATTGGAAAGCGGTCGATTGGGCGGTGCGGGGTTGGATGTCCTCGAAGGCGAGGAGGGCATTTTCTACGCCGACCACAGAAACAAACCCATCGAGAGCAAGCTGCTGTTGCGGCTGCAGAATCTCCCGAATGTGCTCATCAGTCCGCACACGGCCTACTACACAGATCGCGCCCTGAGCGACACGGTCGAAAACTCGATCACCAACTGCCTGAAATTCGAAAGCGGGAGTCAGCATGGCTAGGTTGAAGGTCGGAATCATCTTCGGGGGTCGCTCCGAAGAGCACGGTGTCTCCGTCAAGTCGGCGCAGGAGGTCGCGCGAAACCTCGATTCCGAGAAGTACGAGCCGTTCTATGTCGGGATCACGAAGGGCGGAGCTTGGCAGCTCTGTGACGGCCCCGGCCCGCAGTGGGAGAACGGCAGGTGCCGTCCTGTTGCCCTGTCACCGGACAGAAGCGTGCACGGACTGCTCATTCTGGAGCAGGGGCGATACGAAACGATCCGCTTGGACGTCGTGCTTCCCGTTCTCCACGGCAGGCTCGGTGAGGACGGTGCGATACAGGGCCTGCTGGAAATCTCCGGCATCCCCTACGTGGGCTGCGACGTCCAGAGCTCCGCCCTGTGCATGGACAAGTCCCTTGCCTACCTCGTCGCCGGAAGCGCGGGCATCGCCACGCCGAAGTTCTGGACCGTCGCGGCGGACGAGAGCGTTGATCCCGACCTGCTCACCTACCCTGTTTTCGTGAAGCCGGCCCGTTCGGGGTCGTCCTTCGGCGTCAGCGAGGTGTCCCGAAAAGAGGAACTCCTGAGCGCTGTCGAAAGCGCGGGCAAGTACGACGCGAAGGTGCTGATCGAAGAGGCTGTGGTCGGCAGCGAGATCGGATGCGCCGTCCTGGGGAACGATCGGGATCTGGTTGTGGGCGAGGTGGATCGGATCGCCCTCTCGCACGGCTTCTTCAGAATCCATCAGGAGTCAGCGCCTGAAAGCGGCTCCGAAAACTCGACACCCATCGTGCCCGCCGACATTCCGGCGGAGTCACGCTCGCTTGTGCAGGAGACGGCAAAAGCCGTGTACCGCGCCTTGGGGTGCAGGGGGCTCGCACGGGTGGACTTGTTCCTCACGGAGGATGGCACGGTGATCCTCAACGAGGTCAACACCCTGCCCGGTATGACCTCGTACAGCCGTTATCCGAGGATGATGGCTGCCGCAGGGTTGCCGCTCGCCGAAGTGATCGACCGCGTCGTGTCGCTGGCGTTGACGGGGAAAAGCGGATGAAGGATGATTTCGTCTTCGTGGACGAACTCGTCCCCGGAATACGCTGGGATGCCAAGTACGCCACCTGGGACAACTTCACCGGCAAACCGGTGGACGGGTACCTGGCCAATCGCATAGTCGGCACGAGGACGGTGTGTGCGGCCCTGGAAAAGGTGCAGGAAAAGGCCGAGTCCCTCGGTTTCGGCCTGCTCCTGTGGGACGGCTACCGCCCGCAACGCGCCGTGGACTGCTTTCTGCGCTGGTCACAGCAGCCGGAGGACGGCCGGACCAAGCCACGGCACTATCCGAACATCGACAGGGCCGAGATGTTCGACATGGGGTACGTGGCCGTCAAGTCGGGCCACAGCCGGGGAAGTACCGTTGACCTGACGCTGTATCACCTGGCCACCGGCGAACTCGTCCCCATGGGCGGTGGCCATGACCTGATGGATTCCCTCTCGCATCATGGAGCAAGGGGGATCACGCCGGCCGAATCGGCACACCGTCACCAGCTGCGCTCTCTCATGGATTCCTGTGGTTTCAGCTCATACGCGTGCGAGTGGTGGCACTACACGCTCGAGGGCGAGCCCTATCCGGACACCTACTTCGATTTTCCCGTCGGGTAGCGGCTCAGGCGTCCGGCGCCGCGTGAACGCGCTGCCCGTCGACAAAGGTCTCCAGGACCCGGGTGGCCGCGATCTCCTCGGGCGGCCCCGCGAACGGATCGCGGTCGAGGACGACGAGATCGGCCGACTTGCCCACGGTGATGCTGCCGGCGATGTCGTCGAGGTGGTTCACATAGGCGCTGCCCGCCGTGTACGCGGCAAGGGCGGTGCCCAGGTCGAGGCGCTGCTCCGGAAGGAACTCCGGGGTGCCCTGGGGGGCGCCGGGGGCGATCCGGTTGACGGCGACATGGATGGCCTGGAGGGGATCGGGGCTGCTGACCGGCCAGTCGCTGCCGGCCGCCAGGGTCGCGCCTGCGCGGAGCAGATCACCGAACGGATACTGCCGTGTGCCGCGTTCCGCGCCGAGGAAGGGCAGGGTCAGTTCGTCCATCTGCGGTTCGTGGGCAGCCCACAGCATCTGGAGGTTGGCGCTCGCGCCCAGGGCGCGGAACCGGGGGATGTCGTGCGGGTGCACGACCTGCAGATGCGCGAGGTGGTGCCGCGTGCCGCGCCACCCGTTGGACGCGCGGGCGGACTCCACGGAGTCGAGGGCCTCACGCACCGCGCGGTCGCCGAGCGCGTGGAAGTGGACCTGGAAGCCGGACGCGTCGAGTTCGGTGACGTACTTCCTCAGCTCGCCCGGTTCGACGAAGCTGATGCCGCTGTTGTCCGTGGAGCAGCCGCAGCCGGTCAGATACGGGTCGAGCATCGCGGCGGTGTGGTTCTCCGCGATGCCGTCCTGCATGACCTTCACCGTCGTGGCCCGGAACCGTCCACGGTTCAACTCCTCGCGCCGGGCGACGAGTTCGGGGATCTGCTCGGCACCCCGCTCTCGGTCCCACCACAGGGCGCCGACCACGCGGGCGGTGAGCAGTCCCCGGTCGAGGGCCGCGTGATAGGAGGGCGCCGGGTCGGTCATGTTGGCGTACGCACCGACGATGGCGTCCTGCCACGCGGTCACGCCGTACGAGTGCAGCACGGCCTGGGCCCGCAGCAGGGCCGCGAGTTGCTCCTGCGGCGTGGGATCCGGAACCAGCCTTCCCACGAGGTGGACCGCGCCCTCCTGGAGCATGCCGGTGGGGTTGCCGTCGGCGTCGCGTTCGATCCGGCCGTCGACCGGGTCCGGGGTACGGGAGTCGATGCCCGCGCGCTCCAGCGCCCGGCTGTTGACCCAGGCGCCGTGGTGGTCGCGGTTGGGCAGGAAGACGGGTCGGTCCGGCACGATCGCGTCGAGAGCCGCAGCGGTGGGAGCGCCGCCGGGGAACGCCTCCAGGGACCAGCCGCCGCCGGTGATCCACCCGGCCTCCGGGTGCTGATCGGCGTACGCCTTGATCCTGCGCAGGTACTCGGCCGGGTCGACGGTGTCGGCGAGGTGGCACAGGCCGAGTTCGAGGCCCGCGCCCTGCGGGTGGACGTGGGCGTCCTGGAAGCCGGGAAGCAGCAACTTCCCGCCAAGGTCGACGACTTCGGTGCGCGGCCCGATCAGCTCGCGCACCTCGTCGTGGCCGACGGCGGCGATCCGCCCGTCGCGCACGGCCACGGCGGTGGCCCGGCTGCGGGCGGGATCGACGGTGTGCACGAGACCGCCGGTGAGCACGAGGTCCGCGGTGGGTGACATGTGAGTGAGCTCCAGAGAGGGTCAGACCGCCGCACGGTCCATCGGCAGGGTCAGGGACTCGGCGTCGGTGCCGCGCCCGGTGGTGAAGTACGGCGAGTGCCTCACGTACTTGGCCACGGCGGCCATGCCGAGACCGGCCAGGACGATCACGGCGGGCAGCGAGAACATGAACCACCCGTTGTCCGGGCTGAGTTCGAAGTGGTCGCTCATGGTCAGGTACGAGTATCCGAGGTAGCCGCCGAGGCCGAGCAGGATCAGGCCCGACACGGCGGGCACGCCGATGGCGAGCAGCGCCTCCCGTGTTCCTTCGTGCCGCGCGGAGCGGAAGCGCACGGCGCAGGCCAGCGCGGTGAGGCCGTAGTAGAGGGCGACGATCAGACCGATGGCGTTGACGGCGGCCAGCAGCATGTCGCTCAGCTTGGGGATCGCGACGGCGAGCAGGGCGATCACTCCGGCGATGGACATCACGACGACTGTGCCGGCGGCGGGGGTGCCGTGGCGCGGGTGGATCCGGGTCCACACGGGGCCCATCGTGCGGTCACGGCTCATGGCGAACAGGCCGCGGGCCGTGGGGATCAGGGTGGCCTGTACGGAGGCGACGGCGGAGAACATCAGCGCGACCAGGGGCAGGGTGGCCCAGGGTTCGGCGGCCAGTTTCTCGCCGAGGTACGGGAGGGCCTGGGGGCCGTTCCTGACGAGTTCGGCCAGGCTCATCTCCCGCTGGAAGGCGACCGAGGCGAAGAGGAACAGACCGAGCATGGCGAAGAGGGCGATGAGGCCGCCGCGGGCCGCGTCGCCCGGGCTCTTCGTCTCCTCGTTGACACTGAAGGCCGCGTCCCAGCCCCAGAAGAAGAAGACCGCGAGCACCATGCCCTGGGCGAAGGTGGTGCCGCTGGAGATCTCGAAGGGGTTGAACCAGGACAGCGAGACGGCGTGGTCCCCGGTGACCAGGGCCCAGCCGCAGAAGGCCAGCAGCACGGTGTACTCGAAGATCAGCAGGGCGAACTGGAAGCGGGTGGCGGATCGCACCCCGGTGACGGCCAGGGCGGTGAGGCCGAGGAGGATCACCATTCCTACGGCGGTGGTGACACCGGTGGACGTGGGGTCGAGGGCGATGCCGACGAGGCTGTGCAGCCCGGCTTTGTTGGCGAAGGCCAGGACGACCGAGCCCATGATCGCGCTGGTGTAGGCGCAGAAGATGACCGAGCCGACGAGGGTGACCCAGCCGGTCAGGAAGCCGGGCCAGGGGCCGAGGGCCCTGCCGACCCAGACGTAGCCGTTGCCGCAGTTCGGCTCCGAGCGGTTCAGGCGGGCGTAGGCGGTGGCGATGCCGAGAACCGGCAGGAAGGCCAGCAGCAGCAGCGCCGGGGCCTGGAGGCCCACGATGGTCGCGATCGTGCCCATGCCGATGGCGATGCTGGTGGTGGCCGCGGTGCTGGACGCGGCGATGGCCACGCCGTCGACGACGCCGAGGGAACGGCGCAGGGCCGAGCCCGGCGCGGGGGGGCGGGGGCGGTGCTGATGACATGGAGGGCTCCTCGGGGACGGGAGACGGGGAAGAGCCGCGCGGTGAGGTGATGGAACAGCCGACGTCCACATTGGGTCAACCCTGTTGACGTAAGGCGGGTGGGGGTCGTTCACTGAGCGCGCCCGGACGAGAGGAACGTGCCCATGTCCAGCCGTGTCCCCGAGGAGCGCCGACGCCGGCGGCCCACCCGCTCCGGAGTCCTGCTGTCCGAAGACCTCATCGTGCAGACGGCCCTGCGGCTGATCGGTGAGCACGGTCCCGAAGCGTTGAGCGTGCGCCGGCTCGGTGCGGCCCTGGGCTGCGACCCGACCGCCCTCTACCGCTATTTCCACGACACCGACGACCTGGTGCTCGCCATCGCGGACCGGATCATCGGTGACGCGATGGCGGGGTTCGTCCCCGGAGAGGACTGGGTGGCCTCGCTGCGCGAGATGGCCCTGCGGGTCCGTGCCGGATACCTCGCCCATCCGCGGGCGGCCGCCATGGCCGCGCACCGGGTGACCCGGCGCAGGAGCGAGATCCAGGCGGTGGACACGGGGATCGGCCTGCTGCTCTCCGCGGGCTTCGAGCGGGCCGCCGCCGCGCGCCTGTACCTGGCCTTCATCGACACCGTCCTCAGCCACGCGGCCACCGACGCGGCGTTCCAGGCACTCCCCCGGCAACAGCGCGAGGCCGACCAGCGGGCGTGGCGGGACGTCTACCAGGACCTGGACCCGGCGGCGTACCCGGCGCTCACCGCGGTACGGCGCGAGTTGCCGGGCATGGCGGACAGTTCGTTCGAGGAGGCGGTGGACCTGCTGCTGGAGGCGCTGGCGGCGCGCGCGCCTGCGCGCCGAGCGTCCACAGGGAGTGCGTCACCCGGATGAGTTTTTCCGTACGTTCCGTGGGGCGACGGTTGGCTGGAGGGACAGGACGGTAGCAACGCCACGATCGCACATCAGTCCACAGGGGGACTCCATGAGACACAGACGATTAGGTGTCCGCGTCACGGTCGCGGCGCTCGCGCTCGCACTGCTCGGCCTCGGCTCGGGTCCGGCGCTCGCCCACTCCGCGAAGCGGACCTCACCGCAGTACACCGCCGTCGACCTGGGCACCCTCGGCGGCTCCTACAGCTCGGGGTTCGCGCTCGACCCCGACACGGTGGTCGGAAGTTCCGCGATCGCCGGAGACTTCGAGTGGCACGCCTTCGCGTACGACCGGTCCGCGCGCGCCATGACCGACCTCGGCACTCTCGGGGGGACGTCGAGCTCCGCGCTCGGCGTCGAGGGCCGCTATGTGATCGGCGACTCCACGCTGGCCGACGGCAACTCCCGCGGGTTCGTGTACGACCTCAGCACCCACCGTACGCGGACGATCCCCACCTTCGGCGGCACCGACAGCCATGTCGCCGGCATCAGCGGCAGCGTGGTGGTGGGCAGTGCCAGGACACCCGGGAACCAGAACACCCACGCCTACGCGTTCGACGCGCGCACCGGCGTCATGACCGAACTCGAGTCCCCGGTCGGCCCGGACGGGACCAGCACCGCGGCCGGGACCTCCCAGAACCGGTACGTCGCGGGCACCTGGGACTACCCCGACACGCCGTTCGAGGGGGGCCACGCCTACGTGTACGACCTGCGCACCCGGGCCTGGACCGACCTGAGCGCCTACGACAACGGCGTCTCCAGCAAGGTCACCTCGATCACCGGCCACACGGTCGTCGGCACCTTCCAGCCGAAGCCGGACGGTTCCTCCGACCAGCCCGCGGCGCGCGGTTTCGCGTACGACATCCGCACCGGGGTCTGGAGCGACCTGGGCCCGGAGATGTCCTACCGCCCGGTCGTCACCGGGCACACCGTCCTCGCCACCACGCGTCCGGGCGCGTACGCCTACGACCTCCGCACCAAAACACTGTCGGCCTTCGGGCCCGGACCCGGCCGGACCTACATCAACGGCGTGGCCGGAAAGGTCGCCGCCGGCGACACCAACCCCGGTGCCTTCGGCTACGTCTACCGGATCGACACCGGCGAGTTCACGCTCCTGCCCGCCGTCGGCGGAGTCCACTCCACGGCATCCGACGTCGACCGGCACGGGGCCGCCGTCGGCAACAGCGCGACAGCCTCGGCCGATCCCTCCACTCCCGACGGCGTCTACCACGCCACTCTCTGGACCGTCCGGCGCGGCTGACGCGGCCGCGAGGACGTCCTGACACCTTGTCAGCAGGTGTCTCGGGGTCCGCCAACCGAGGGACAAGGGGCGCGAATGCGACTTAGGCCCCTCCTGCCCACCTCACCCCTCGGACATCTGCGCAGGAGCATCACACAGGCTGCACACCGCCTTTCGAAAGGCTCGCTACTTTTGCCTCCGGCTCGATCCTCCGTGCGAACGAGACCGGCCACGGCCACTGGGCCGATGGTGCAGTCGACTCAGGAAGACCAGATGGACTACTGCTCCTCGTGCCGTCGGCATCTCAACGGCGCCCTGGCGTGTCCCGGATGCGGCGCCTACGCCCCGGACATCGCTCCTCCCGCCCACATCTACGCGACGACGGGCGTGGCGGCAGCGGCATGGGACGAAGCACCCACGTGGCACGACGCGGGACTCCACGAGGAGTCGGCGGCCGGGTCCGACCCGGCCGAGATGCCGTCCGACGACGTGACGGACGCGCCGGTGTCGGCGGAGGGCCGGGCGGCGCGCCGACGCCAGCGGGCCCGCTGGCGGAAGAACCAGCGCAAGGCGGTGGTCGCGACCGCCGTCGCCCTCGTCGGTGGTGGCCTGACCGTCTCCGCGATGAACCAGCAGTCCAACGTCCGGGCGCAGGCGGCCACTTCGCCGGACAACCGGTCCATGGGCGTGGCCGAGTTGCCGACCTCGGACGACGCCCTCCCGGCGTCGACGCCCGCCACGGCACAGCAGGCGTCCACGAACACGCCCTCCAAGTCGTCCGGCTCGCACCGGCGGACGGGCGACGCGGCGTCCGCCACGACCCGGTCGTCGGTCCACACGGACTCCGCCTCCTCCCCCACGCCCACGGCGAGGACCGCCTCGCATGCGCAGTCTCATGCCACGGTCTCGACGTCGGTCGCGGCGGGCGTCGACACCGGCGGCACGACGGACTCGACCGGCACCACCGGCACGACGACGGAGCAGGCCCCTTCGTCCACGGCCACGGACAGCACGACGACCACGACCACGACCACGAACACAGGCACGAGCAGCAGCAGCTCGCAGACTTCGCAGACGAGTAACTCGTCCTCTGCCACCGATCCGTCCGGTCTGTGCGTGCTCAACCTCATCTGCATCAACTGAACACCGGACCGGCATGAGGGTGTGCTGACGCCCGGCGGCTACCAGCGCAGCGGAAGCGCCGCGAGGTGGTCGTCGAGCAGCCCGGAGATGATCCGGTGGTCCCGCGCGGAGGGATGCCAGTCGCAGCCCAGGCGGTCCAGGGCGGGGTCGTCGTAGTACCAGTAGTCGACCCATTCGTCGCCCTGCGCCGTGCGGGTCCGGACGATGCGCTCGGCGGTCTCGGCGAAGGGGCTGGAGCCCAGGTTGGTGGCGCTGACGACGAGGAACGTCCTGGGGCCGTAGCGGGCACGCAGTGTGTCGAGGAAGCCGTGGTAGGCGGACTCGTAGGCGGCGACCAGTTCGGCCTCGGTGCTCCAACGCTCGCCCGGGTTGAGGGGTGTCGAGAAGTCGTTGAGACCCAGTCCGATCACGACGGCCCGCGGCCTCCAGTCGGCCGGCTTCTGCCAGACGTCGCCCTCCACGCTCAGCAGGGCACGGTCGTAGTAGGTGCGGTAGTCGGTGCCGGGGCTGGTGCCGTTGTAGTTGCGGACCATGCCACGGCCGGAGAAGGCGTTGATCTGGTAGTCGGCGCCGAGGCGTCGGGCGGTGAGGGCGCCGAAGGAGAGGTCGGAGTTGGTGTTCCGGTCGACTCCCCCGTTGTTCGAACAGTCCCGCGTGCCGGAGAGGTTGCCGTAGCCCGCGGTGTAGGAGTCGCCGATGAACTCGATCTGCCTGCGCCGGGCGGACGGCCTGGCGAGGATCGCACCGCCCGGAGCGGCGACGAAGCCGCCGAACCGGCCCTCGGCCCAAGCGCTTTCCGTCCGCTTGACGAGCCGCACGCGGTGCTCGGTGTCGGTGAGTCCCTTGACCCAGGCGGTGGTTCGGCCCGGGGTCACGAGGGTGGCCGTGGTCCTGCCGTCTATCTGGACGTCGTAGTCGTTGACGGAGTCGTCGAGGACGACGCCGACGCCGGTACCGCGGAAACGGCCCTCGAAGTGGATGCCGGGCCAGCTGTACCGCACGAACCCGTCGGCGGCCGCTTTGACCCGGCCCACCGTGTGGAACCGGGTCGGGGCGGCGCTGGACGCCCGCGAGGGGGCGGCGACGGCGGCGACCAGACCTGCAGCGGTGGCGGTCACCAGCGTTCTGCGGGACAAGGGACGGGGCGGAGGGGGCTGCATGTGGCCATCCTTCGGAGGTGGGGACGGTCGGAGCGGGATGCGGTGCCGGGGCCCCAGGCCTTTCCGTACGACACGGGAGCGCTCCCACACCCCTGGCGTTGTTCAACGTGACTGCCTGACGCGTCCCCGTCACCCCTCGACGGCATCTTCACGCGACCCGGTGAGGGCGGGGCACGGACAGCCGGGAATGAGTCCCGATCTTCCGGGTAGCAGAGACGATGCTTGCCGGGGGAAGGGCCGTCACACCTGGGGAGGTCGGGGCGGCCCTTCCCCCACCCTTGCACCGAGGCCTCGTGTCATACGCCGAACAGACTTCTCGCGTTGTCGTGGCATACGGCCCGCAGCCACTCCGGTCCGAGGTCCAGCCGTTCCAGGGCGTGCAGCTGGTGCAGGTAGTTGTAGGGGATGCTGGGGAAGTCGGAGCCGAGCAGGATGCGGTCGCCGAGTGCGGCGAGCCGGGGCAGGGCCCGGCGCGGGAACGGCATGAACCCCTCGGTGAAGTCGGTGAACGCCATCGTCGTGTCCAGCCGCACCTGGTCGTACCGCTCGGCGAGGTCGAGGAACTCCTCGTACTCGGGCATGCCCATGTGCGCGACGATCAGCCGCAGCCTGGGGTGCCGTGCCAGCACTCGCGCGATCGGCTCGGGACCGGTGTGCTTGCCGGGTGCGGGCCCGGAGCCGCAGTGGATCACCACGGGGGTGCCTGCCTCCGCCAGCAGCCCCCAGGCCGGCTGGAGGCGTTCGTCGGCCGGGTCGTACGCGCCCACCTGGACGTGCGCCTTGAACACCCGCGCCCCTGCTTCGACGGCCTCGCGGACGTAGGTCTCGACGTCCGGCTCGGGGTGGAGGGTGGCGGTGTGCAGACAGTCGGGGGTGCGGTGGGCGAAGTCGGCCGCCCATCCGTTCAGCCACCTGGCCATGCCGGGCTTGTGGGGGTAGAGCATCGCGGTGAAGGCCCTGACCCCGAACTCCCGCAGCAGGGCCGTTCTCTCCGCCTCCTCCTTCCGGTAGGTGATCGGCCATCCCAGTCCGCCGATCAGCGGCCCGTTGGTGTCGAAGTACTCCCAGACCTTGTGCAGGACCCGCTCGGGCATGAAGTGGGTGTGGACGTCGATCAGACCCGGCAGACCGAGCCCGCCCCAGAAACGGCGGATCTCGCCGGCCTCGTCGTTCGACGCCACGCCGTGAACGTCCACGGGGGTCAGGCGCCCAGCGCCGCCAGCACCACGGACCTGGCCTCCTCCTGGACCCGGCGCAGATGGTCCGGGCCGAGGAACGACTCCCCGTAGATCTTGTAGACGTCCTCGGTGCCCGAAGGGCGGGCCGCGAACCAGGCGTTGGCGGTGGCCACCTTGATTCCGCCGAGGGCGGCGCCGTTGCCGGGCGCCTCGGTGAGGACCTGGGTGACCGGCTCTCCGGCGAGGGTGTCGGCGGTGACCTGGCGCGGGGACAGCTTGGCGAGCAGGGCCTTCTCCTCGCGGGAGGCCGGGGCGTCGACGCGCGCGTAGGCGGGGGCACCGAAGCGCCGGGTGAGCTCGGCGTAGTGCTGCGAGGGGCTCTTGCCGGTGACCGCCGTGATCTCGGAGGCGAGCAGGGCCAGGATGATGCCGTCCTTGTCGGTGGTCCACACCGAGCCGTCGCGGCGCAGGAAGGACGCGCCGGCCGACTCCTCGCCGCCGAAGCCGATCGTGCCGTCGGACAGGCCGTCCACGAACCACTTGAAGCCGACGGGTACTTCGACCAGCGTCCGGCCGAGGTCCGCCGCTACCCGGTCGATCATGCTCGACGACACCAGGGTCTTGCCGATCCCGGCCCCCGCGGGCCACTGGTCCCGGTGCGAGAACAGGTACGAGATCGCCACGGCCAGGTAGTGGTTGGGGTTCATCAGGCCCGCGTCCGGGGTGACGATGCCGTGCCGGTCGGAGTCGGCGTCGTTGCCGGTGGCGATGTCGAACCGGTCGCGCTGCTCGATGAGCGAGGCCATGGCGTACGGCGACGAGCAGTCCATGCGGATCTTGCCGTCCCAGTCGAGCGTCATGAAGCGCCACGTGGGATCGGTGAGCGGGTTCACCACGGTCAGGTCGATCCGGTGCTGTTCGGCGATCCGGCCCCAGTAGGCGACCGAGGCGCCGCCCAGCGGATCGGCGCCGATGCGCACTCCGGCGGACCGGATCGCCTCCAGGTCCAGCACGTTCGGCAGAGCGGCGACATAGGCCCCGAGGAAGTCGTGGCGGCCGGTGCCGGGTGCGGCGAGGGCACGGGCGTAGGGGATGCGCCGTACGTCCTTCAGGCCGCCGGTGATGATCTCGTTGGCGCGGTCCTGGATCCAGGAGGTCGCCTCGGAGCCGGCGGGGCCGCCGTTCGGCGGGTTGTACTTGAAGCCGCCGTCGGCGGGCGGATTGTGCGAGGGGGTGACGACGACTCCGTCGGCGAGCGCCGAGGTCCGGTGCCGGTTGTGGGTGAGGATGGCGTGCGAGACGGCCGGGGTGGGCGTGTAGCCGTCGGCCTGGTCGATGAGGACGGTCACGTCGTTGGCCGCGAACACCTCCAGCGCCGTGGCCCGGGCGGGCTCCGACAGGGCGTGGGTGTCGGCGCCGAGGAAGAGGGGGCCGTCGGTGCCCTGGGCGGCGCGGTACTCGCAGATGGCCTGGCTGGTGGCCGCGATGTGGTCCTCGTTGAACGCCACCGCGAGGGACGAACCGCGGTGTCCCGAGGTGCCGAAGGCCACCCGCTGTCCCGGTTCGGCCGGGTCGGGGTGCAGCGTGTAGTACGCCGTGACCAGACGGGCCACATCGATGAGGTCCTCGGGCCCGGCGACCTGCCCCGCTCGCGCGTTCTGCATTTCCCGGCTCCTCCGCAAGGGTCGACCTTTGGGTACGGGCCTCATTCTCCCCCTCCTGGCCCGCGGGGACGCGCACGGGGGCCGCGGTTCTGTCCTCACCCGGCCCGCGTGGCGACCGAGCGGCAGGTCCCAGGCCCCTGGGCCGGGACGTCATGGCGGATGGCCAAACGGTTCCCGTGCGCAGCCGGTGGGTCTTCCGGCCCAGCACCGCGCCGCCGCAGTGCTGTCGTCATGCGACCCCGGTGACCGAGCACCGACGGCCGGTTCGTGCATGCCTGCCGCGGCGGCGGCTCGGGCGTAGGTGCAGCCTGAGGTGGCCACGAAGATGATCGCGGCCGGCACCTCGCGGTCCCCTTGCCGACGATGTCCTCCGCCCCGGGGCGTCCCCCGCCCCGGCTGGTGGTCCCCGCGCGTACGGGAGCGCCGCCGCCCTCACCGGAAGGTGAAGCACGGCGGCGCCGGCCCGTACGGGTCCGATCAGTGGTCGCGGCGGACAGGTGCCGGCATCAGCTTCTGGCCCACTGCTGGTTGCTGCTTCCGTTGCAGTACCAGACATCGACCGCCGTGCCGTTGCCGGTGCCCGCTCCGGCCGCGTCCAGGCAGAGCGCGGGGTTCGCCACGCTGGTCACGGAGAGGTCGGCGTTCACGTTCCACTGTTGTGCCGCCGCGCCGGTGCAGTCGGAGATGATCACGGGGTCGCCCGCCGTGGCTCCGGTGCCTCCCACCGTCATGCACTTGTCGCCGTAGACGGTGAGCTGCTTGTTCGCGTCCCAGTTCCAGGTCTGGTTGCCGCCGGCGTTGCAGTCCCAGAGGTCGAGCTGGGTCCCGTTGGCCGTGCTGAAGCCGGGCACGTCGACGCAGCGGCCCGAGCCCACCCCGCGCAGGACGTCGCCGGGAGGCGCGGGCGGCAGGTCGTTGACGGGCGGGGTCTTGCCGAAGCCGTAGCCCCAGCGCAGCAGGGCGACTCCGGTGGCGCTGTTGTCCACGAGGTTGCCCTCGGAGTCCAGCGACTCGATCGAGTAGGCGTCGCCGAACCTCAGCCCCGGCCAGTACACCAGTCCCATCCCCTTGCTGCGGGCGGTGTTGGCCACGGCCGCGAGGTACGAGGTGTAGACGTTGCCGTTCCAGGCGCCGTAGTTCAGACCGATGGTCATCGGGGAGCCGGCCTCGTCGATGATGGTCCGCCCGGCGTACTTGCCGATCCGGGCCTCGAGGTCGGCGACCCAGTCCGCCTGCTGGGTGTAGCTGGCCCAGAAGCCGTAGAAGTGCAGCGACAGCAGCGTTCCCCGCAGTGCGGGTGCCGCGCCGACGCCGGTGACGTTGTCGTTGTAGCCGGTACCGCTGATCACGACACGGCCGCGCGGGACGTCCTTGTGCTGGGCGAGCCAGCCACTGGTGACGGACACCCACTGGTCCAGGGTGTAGCCGTGCGGCTCGTTCATGGGCTCGAAGTAGACCCGCGGATTGTGCTTGTACTCCCGCACGACGGTGTTCCACATCGTCTTCCAGGCGGCCGTGTCGTCGACCAGGCCGTCCTTGCTGCTGTCGGCCTCCCAGTAGCTGACGATGACCTTGTCACCGCCGGCCGTGGCCGCGTCGATCGCCGCCCGGTACGACTTCCACCAGGTGGTGCCCACGCTCGCCGGGTTGATCGGCAGTCGCAGCGTGTTGGCGCCCAGGTTCTTCTTGAAGCCGCGCACCATGCGACCCGTGGTGCGGTACACCGTGCGGTAGTCGTCGGTCACCGACAGCCCGCTGGGCACCACGGCGTCACTGGCGTAGTTGTCCCGCGGATCTGCCCAGTTCACCCCGCGGAAGTCACTCGTACCGCCCTTCGGGGCGGGCTTCACCGGCGCGTGCGAGGCGGCCGACGTCTCGGCGGCCGACTGGGCGAAGGCGGGGGCGGTCAGGAACATGAGGGTCGCACCGAAGCCGGCCAGGAGCACACCGGCCAGTCTTCTCGGTCTCGTCGGGGTCTTGGTCATGTCGTCTCCAGTGACGGAAAGCGGGGAAGGCGGGGTGCGGGTTCGTCACCTGAGCCGAGGCAGTGATGAATGAGGGGCCGGAACGCAGCCCCTCAAACCCGTTCAAACCGGTAATGGTTACGTAACCATTGCCCGGACACTGGCACGCCGCCCACACTGGTGACAAGACCCGCGACGGTCCTGAGTCCAGCTCAGCCCCAGGCCCCCACCGGCACGAACGAACTGTCCTGCCGGAACAGATCCGTCCCGGCCGTCCGTTCCACCCGGAGTTGGTAGTTGTAGTGGCGCAGGTAGTACCCGGGATAGTTGTACGACTCCCAGCGGATCCCGCCCGAGGACGAGCCCGTGCGGGCGATGAACGTCGCGTCCTTGGCGAAGGTCGACGTGCCGTCGTTGGTGTCGAAGCGGGCCCGGAAGTCCCAGTGGCGCAGGTACTTGCCGGAGGAGTCGCGGAAGGAGTAGCCGTTCGAGTCGGCGAGGCCGGCGACGACCGTGAAGGTGGACGCCGACTTCTCGGCGGCCGTGCTGGAGCCGGTCACCACCGGAAGGTTGAGGAGTGAGGACTGCTCCTGCCAGTAGCGCGTCGAGTAGTTGGCCGACTGGAAGGACCGCGTGACGTTCTTCGCGAGCGAAGGCCCGCCGGACACCGTCTCCTTGATGACCGTGAAGTGCCGGGCGGTGCCGGAGACCACCGGCAGTGCGGTCGGGGCGGACCACGTCGTGAACGTGTCGTAGCTGTCGCTGTAGTAGTAGGTGCCGTCGCCGTAGCCGTCGAAGAAGATCCGCCAGGCGCCGTTGTCGAGCTGGATCACGGACGGGCCCTCGCGATAGCTGCCCCAGCCCGCCCAGTCGCCGGCCCGGGTGATCGTGTAGGGGCCGGTGAGCGAGGAGGCCGTCGCGTACTCGATGTACTTCGTCGTCTCGTTCTTCGTGAAGGCGTGGTAGGTCGAGCCGGTCCTCACGATGTACGTGTCGATGTGGTTCGAGCCGATCCCGGACAGGGCCACCGGTGAACTCCATGCCGTCAGCGCCGAGTTCGTCGCCTTCAGCCGGTACGGCGTGAAGATCCACTCGTCGCTGGTCACCGAGCAGGACACGATGACGTTCACGCTGCCGTCGCTGTCGACGAACCACTCGGGCGCCCACGCACGGGACAGGTTGGTGATCGGGACCGTGTAGTCGTACAGGAAAGTCCAGTTGGCCCGGTCGGAGCTCCGCGCGAAACCGATGGTGGTGCTGACGTCCTGCCAGGTGTGGGTCGTGTAGGTCAGGTAGTAGTAGCCGTCGGTGTGCTTGAAGACGCTCGCGTCGCGGATCCTGTTGCCGGGCGGTGTGTAGGCGGAGGACTTGAGCAGCCGGAAGTCCGTGGCGTCGTCGGACTGGTAGACGTTCACGGTCCCGTCGTTGCTGTTGAGGAACGGCACGATCGTGTAGCGGGTGGCCGAGCCGTTGGGCGGGGCGGCGGCCAGCGCCGTGCCGGCGAGACCGGGCAGTTCGCCCAGCAGGACGGCCGAGGCCGGCAGGGCCGCCATCGTGCGCAGCAGTGTGCGGCGGGACGGCGTGGGGGGGCGTGTGCTCACGGGCGGCTCTCCCTCGAACAAGAACAAGACGCGACTCTGACGGTCGACCTGCACGTCCGACATGCCGAACGAAGTTCGGGAAGTCGATCAGAAGGTAGGGCTGTGGCCGGAACGCGTCAATGCTTCGCGCACGACCTGGTGAGCCCTGTGCGAAAGCTGTGGCACCCGTCCGGCCGCCACTCCCGCGAGGTGCGTTCCGGCGAAGCGCTTTCCGACGTTACCGTTCGGTAGGCAACGTCGTCCCGGAGTCCCGGAGGTGCCCCCGTATGACGCACGACCGTTCCGCAGGCCTGGTGGAGACCGCGCGCGCACTGGCCGACGGCACGATCACCTCTCGGGCCCTCGTCGAACAGGCCCTTGCGCGGATCGAGACGTCCCAGTCCTCCCTCAACGCCTTCCGGATCGTACGGACGAAGGCCGCTCTCGCCGAGGCCGAGGCCGCGGACGCCCAACTGGCCGCCGGGGTGCGGAAGCCGCTGCTCGGGGTGCCCGTCGCCGTCAAGGACGACATGGACGTCGCCGGTGAACCCACGGCGTTCGGCTGCCGGGGGGAGTTCCCGGCCGTCGCCCGGGACGGGGAGGCGGTACGGCGGCTGCGCGCGGCCGGGGCCGTGATCGTCGGCAAGACCAACACCTGCGAGTTCGGGCAGTGGCCGTTCACCGAGGGGCCCGCCTTCGGCGCGACCCGCAATCCGTGGAGCCCGGAGCACACGCCGGGCGGCTCGTCCGGCGGGTCCGCCGCGGCCGTCGCCGCGGGTCTGGTGCCCGCCGCGCTCGGCTCGGACGGGGCCGGTTCGGTACGGATCCCCGCCGCCTGGACCCACTTGGTCGGCATCAAACCCCAGCGCGGCCGTATCTCGACCTGGCCGCGCGGCGAGTCCTTCCAGGGCATCACCGTCAACGGCACGCTCGCCCGCACGGTCGCCGACGCGGCCCTCCTCCTCGACGCGGCCGCCGGCAACCACGCCCTGGACCCCCACCGCCCGCCCGCCATCGATGCCTCGGCGGCGATCGGCCGCGACCCCGGCCGGCTGCGCATCGCGCTCGCCCTGAAGCCGCCGTTCACCGCGCTGCCCGCCCGGCTCCGGCCGGAGGTGCGGGCGCGGGTCGTCGAACTCGCCGAGAAACTGAGCGACTTGGGGCACACGGTCGAGGAGGCGGATCCGCCGTACGGGCAGATCGGGCTCACCTTCATCCCGCGCGCCACGGCCGGTATCGCCGAACGGGTCCGCGAGGCGCCCTTCCCCGCGCTCCTCGATCGCCGCACCCGGGACGCGGCCCGGCTCGGCGGACTGCTCGGCGGGGCCCCGCTGCGGGTGGCGCGGCGCGCGGAGGCGGTCCTGCACCGCCGGATCGGCGGGTTCTTCACGTCGTACGACGTCGTCCTCGCCCCCACGACGGCCGCTCCCCCGCCGCGCATCGGGGCGCTGCTGGAGCTGGGCGGGCTGGCCACGGACCGCGCGATGATCGCGGCCTGCCCCTACGCCTGGCCCTGGAACGTGCTGGGGTGGCCCGGAGTCAATGTGCCCGCCGGGTTCGTCGACGGCGGGCTGCCCGTCGGAGCGCAGTTGCTCGGCCCCGCGAACAGCGAGCCACTCCTGCTGTCGCTCGCGGCGCAGTTGGAGGCGGAGCTGCGCTGGCCCGAGGTCTGGCCGGAGCCCCACGTCAGCGCGGATTCACCGGCCGCGTGAGCACCCCTGGCCCGTACCCTGTGACCATGGACGATGCGTCGATGGTCGGGCTCATGGGGCGGGTCACGGGGACGATCGGGCCGGGGCTCGTCGGCGAGGTGATCGTCCGGGTCCGGGGCGGCGCCGAGCACTTCCTCGCCTACCCCGCCTCCGGCACGGATCGGATCGAGCGGGGGACGGTGGTGATGGTGGTGGAGTACCTGCCGCCGAGGACGGTCTACGTCCAGGCTGCGTACGACAGTTGAGCCTGCTCACGCGCAGGTGAGAGGTGTGTGTATCAAGGTTTCGACAAGGATGCGTCAGCGTCTTCACCGTGACCTCGAACAGGCGCACACTCCCTTCGTTCGGTGCCGAAAGGGCACCAGGCAAAGGGGGCGTATGCCGATGGTTGTCGGCGTCGTTGCGGGGGTGGCCGTAGCTGCCATCGCCGTTCTGATCGGTCTGTTCAAGCTGATGTGGCGTGTCGCGGAACCCAACGAGGCACTGATCATCTCGGGCTCCAACCACAAGACGGAGGGGCTCGAAGCGGGGATGGGATTCCGCATCGTCACCGGACGCGGCACGCTGGTGCTGCCCGGTGTACAGGCGGTGCGCAAGCTCTCGCTCGACCTGAACGAGACCGAACTGCATGTGGACTGCGTGACCCACCAGGGCATTCCGCTCAAGGTGCGGGGCGTGGTCATCTTCAAGGTGGGCGACGACTTCGTGTCGATCGCCAACGCGGGGCGTCGCTTCCTCGACCAGCAGAAGCTGATGTCCGAGCGGGTGCACAACGTGTTCGCCGGTCATCTGCGGTCCATCGTCGGCGGGTTGACCGTCGAGGACATGATCCGCGACCGGGAGAAGCTCACCGGGCAGACCCGGGCCGCCTGCGGCACGGAGATGGAGAAACTGGGGCTCATCGTCGACTCCCTGCAGATCCACGAGATCGAGGACCCGACCGGGTACATGCAGAACCTGGCGATGCCGCATGCGGCAGCCGTCCAGCGGGACGCGCGGATCGCGCAGGCGGAGGCGAACCGGCTGGCCACCGAGGCCGAGCAGCAGGCGTACGCCCGGATGGCGCAGGCCACCCGGGACAGCGAGATCCTCCAGGCCGGTTACCAGGCCGAGCGGGACAAGGCGGGCGCCAAAGCGCGCCAGGCCGGTCCGCTCGCCGACGCCGCGGCCCGGCAGGAGGTCGTCGTCCAGGAGACCCGGATCGCCGAACTGGAGGCGCACCGGCGCGAGCAGCAGCTCCAGGCGGACGTCCGCAAGCCGGCGGACGCCAAGGCCTACGAGAAGCGCACCCTCGCCGAGGCCGAGCGTGACGCGCGGATCTCCGGGGCCGAGGCCAAGGCGAAGGAGACCGAGCTCGCCGCGGCGGCCGAGGCCACCCGGGTCAAGACGGCCGCGATGGCCGAGGCCGAGGCGACCAAGGCCCGCGGTACGGCCATGGCCGCGTCCACCCGGGCCACCGGTGAGGCCGAGGCCGCGTCGGCTCAGGCCAAGGGTCTCGCGGAGGCCGAGGCGGCCAGGGCGAAGGGTCTCGCGGAGGCAGAGGCCATCAAGGCCCGCGCCGCCGCCCTCGCCGAGAACCAGGAGGCGGTCGTCGCCCAGCAACTCGCCGAGAACTGGCCGGAGATCGTCCGGGCCGGCGCGTCCGCGTTCGGCAACGCCGACAACATGGTGATTCTCAACGGCGCCGACGGCATGGCGGACATGTTCGCCAAGGCGCTCACCATGGGCGGCACCGGGCTGGGTCTGGCCCGTCAGCTGCTGGCGTCGATGAACCAGAACGGGCAGCCGGTCAACGGCACTTCGCTCAACGGGGTGGCGTCGCCGCCCTCCCAGAAAGTGCCGGTCCAGGAGTAAAGGGGCAGCGGCACCCGACATCCGTCCGGGGCTCTCGGGTACGAGGGTCCCGGACGGGCCGCGTTCACAGGGGGAGCAGCGTGACACCGAGGCCGAGCAGGGCGACGACCTTGGCGGCCTCGAAGGCGACGTAGAAGAGGTGGCCGCGCGAGCGGGGCAGGTCCTCGCCTGCCAGGACGCGGTCGGAGCGGCGGTTCAAACGGGGGCGGATCACGGCCAGTTGGCCGACCAGCAGCACCAATGCGGCCACGGTCCATCCGACGGTCCGGCCCGGTGGGTCACCGGCGGCGACGGCCACCACGAGCGCGGTGGCCAGGACGCACTCCACGACGTTCAGGGCCCGGAAGACAAGTCGCCCGATTCCCAGGCCGATGCGGACACTCACGCCCGGGGCGCGGAACTTCAGCGGCGCCTCCAGGAAGGAGATCGCCAGCACCATCCCCAGCCACACGAAGGTGACCGCGCTCGCCGTGGCGGCCGACGTTGCGTTCATCCAACCGACCGTACCCCTCGTCCGGTTCGCCGGACGCCTTAAGGTTCCCCACGTGACTGCGTTTACCGATGAGAACGTCCCCGGCCGCTTCGGCGCCACCGCCACCACCGAGGCCGATCCCCGCGAGGTCGGCAGGGTGCGCACCGAGTACTCCCCCGCGCACGACGGCGACCCCGACCCCGGCGAGATCGTGTGGACCTGGGTGCCCTTCGAGGAGAACGACGGCCGCGGCAAGGACCGTCCCGTGCTCGTGGTCGCCCGGGAGGCGGCCGGCACCTTGCTCGCCGTACAGCTGTCGAGCAAGCGGCACGACGGGGACCGGGAGTGGGTGCCGATCGGCAGCGGGCCCTGGGACCGGACCGGGCGGGACTCCTGGGTGGACGTCGACCGCATCCTGCGCCTCCACGAGGAGGGCATGCGCCGGGAGGCGTGCGCGCTGGACCGGGGGCGGTTCAACCTGGTCAGGCAGCGGCTGCACGAGCGCTACGGCTGGAGCTGACGCTCCGGAAACGCCCGTACGAACGCCGCCCGCACCGCCGCGTCCGGCGTCCGGTCCAGCACACCGAACACCACGTGCTCGAAGGCCCCGGCGAACCGTCCGCCGGGCTCGAGCAACGCCCGGAACGCCCCCGCCACCTGTGCGGGGTCGTTCTGGAAGACCCCACACCCCCAGGCGCCCAGCACCAGCCGCCGGTAGCCCTCCGCGACGGCGACCGACAGCACCTGACCGGCCCTCGCCGCGAGGGCTCGCGGCAGCTCTGCGGCCCGCTCGGGTGCCGTTCGCCGGATCACCCCGGCGTTCGGGGCGGCCGCCGTCAGGAAGCCCACGAGGTGTGCCGCGTCCAGCAGACGGCCGCGATCGTCCCGGAACACCGGCACGGCCGGTGAGTGGATGACCCGGTCGGTGTAGAACGGGTCGCGGTGGGCCCGGTGGTGGTCGTAGAACTCGCGGGCCTCCAGTTGGCAGGTGTACAGCGCGGACGCCCGGCACAGGGCCTCTTCCTGTGCCTGGGCGCCGTTCAGATAACCGCCGCCCGGATTGCGCGCCGAGGCGAAGTTCAGCACGGCGGTGCGCCCGCCGAGCCGGCAGGCCGCCTCCAGGCTGCTCTCGCCCGTGACCTCGAAGAACGTGTCCACAGCGGCGAAGGGCGGTACCTCCACGGATCCCGGTCCGTACATCCGCGTCCCCGCCCGTGCCGCCTCGATCCCGGCGGCCACGGAGACCTCGCGCCCGTCCGGGGCTCGATAGTGGCCCGCCGTGACGATCCGTTCCGTCTCCTGCGCGATCCCGCGCAGACGCGCGCTCATGGCGCCACCCCCGTGAGCGCCATGACCGCACGCCGCGCGGTCTCCCCCGTCGTCCCCATGGAGGAATCGTGGGCGATGGCGCGGCTGCGGTGCAACAGAGTTTCCGGCGCCCGGCAGAGCCGGAAAACGCCTCGAAAACCCCGGGAAAACAGAGATCCACAGCCCCTAATGCAAGGATGTGCCCCCTTGTGCGGAACGAGATGAGGGTCTTGGGTGGGACGAGCGTTGCCGGTCCGACCCACCTGATCCCCGGACTGGTGGCATGGTGGAATCTCAGGAGGATCCCGACATGTCCGACACACCCAGCGGCTGTACGCCGGGCGACTGTACGAAGCCCCGTACATCCCTGCCCGAAGCAGAGCTCGAGGCTCTGGTTCGCGGCATCTGCTTCAAGACCGGCCCGCCCCGGCGCATCGGGGTGGAAGTGGAATGGCTCGTGCACGAGCTGAGCAGCCCTCGGCTCCCCGTCACACCCGAACGACTCGCGGCGGCCTACGCCGCACTGCGGACCGTGCCCCTGAAGTCGGCGCTCACCGTCGAACCGGGCGGTCAGCTGGAGCTGAGTTCTCAGCCCGCCGACTCGCTGATGGAGTGCATCGGTACCGTCTCCGCCGACCTCGCCGCCGTCCGGGCGGCTCTCGCCGAGCACGGCCTCGGTCTCGTCGGCCTCGGCCACGACCCCTGGCACCCGCCCCGCAGGTATCTGCACGAACCGCGCTACGACGCCCTGGAGGCCTGCCTCGACCGCACCGGCCCGGCGGGCCGCGCGATGATGTGCACCTCGGCCTCCGTGCAGGTGTGCGTGGACGCCGGACACGAGGAGCCCGGCCCCCTCGGCCTCGGACGACGCTGGTCACTGGCGCACCAGCTGGGCCCGGTCCTGGTGGCGGCCTTCGCCAACTCCCCGCTCGCCGGTTCCGAGCCCACCGGCTGGCTCTCGACCCGCCAGCTGCTGTGGACGGAGATCGGCAAGGACCGGGCGGGCGGCCCCTCCCTGGACACCGACCCCCGCACCGCCTGGGCCCGGCACGTCCTGGACGCGCCGGTGATGTGCATACGACGGGACAGCGGCCCGTGGGACGTCCCGGAGGGGCTCACCTTCCGGGAGTGGGCCAGGTCGGGGGCGCCCCGGCAGCCGACCCGGGAGGATCTCGACTACCACGTCTCGACCCTGTTCCCGCCGGTCAGACCGCGCGGCCACCTCGAACTGCGCATGATCGACGCCCAGCCGGGCGAGGACGGCTGGGTCGTGCCGCTCGCGGTGACGACGGCGCTCTTCGACGACCCCGAGGCCACCGAGACCGCCTACCGGGTGGTGAAGCCGCTGGCCGAGCGCACCCGCTCGCTGCCCGCGCCGCACAATCCGCTGTGGATCGACGCGGCCCGCCACGGCCTGGCCGACCCCGAACTGCACGAGGCGGCGATCGCGTGCTTCGGGGCGGCCCTGGAGGCGCTGCCACGGCTGGGCGCCACACCCGAGGTCACGGACGCCGTCGAAACGTATCTGCACCGCTATGTCATCCGGGGCCGGTGCCCCGCCGACGATCTGCTGGACCGGACGCACGGTTCGCTCGGGAAGGAAATCCGCACATGACCAACCCGTCCGTCGACGCCTCCGTCGACCCCGAGACCGTCCGCGAGCGGGCCGTGACCACCCTGGTCACCGCCCGGGACCGCACGACCCTCCTCACCAGCTGTGTGGAGGACCCCGACCTGACCGCCCAGCACTCGCCGCTCATGTCGCCGCTCGTGTGGGACCTCGCCCACATCGGCAACCAGGAGGAGCAGTGGCTGCTGCGGACCGTCGCCGGGCACGAGGCGATACGGCCAGAGATCGACGGCATCTACGACGCCTTCGAGCACCCGCGCTCCGAACGGCCCACGCTGCCCCTGCTGTCGCCCGCGGAGTCCCGGCGCTACGCGGCGGACGTACGCGGGCGGGTGCTGGACGTCCTGGAGGGCGCAGCGCTCCACGGGACCCGGCTGACCGAGGCCGGGTTCGCCTTCGGGATGATCGCGCAGCACGAACAGCAGCATGACGAGACGATGCTGATCACCCATCAGCTCCGCAAGGGCCCCCAGGCCCTGACCGCCCCCGACCCGGAACCGGCCCCGCTGTTCACCGGTCCGGCCGAAGTCCTCGTCCCCGGCGGCCCGTTCACCATGGGCACCTCCGAGGAGCCGTGGGCACTGGACAACGAACGCCCGGCGCACCGGCGTGAGGTGGATCCCTTCTACATCGACACCACTCCGGTGACGAACGCCGAGTACCAGGCCTTCATCGACGACGGCGGCTACGACACCGAGCGCTGGTGGGCCCCGGCCGGGTGGGCACACATCCGCAGGCACTCCATCCAGGCCCCGCTGTTCTGGAGCCGCGACGGCAAGCAGTGGCTGCGCAGGCGCTTCGGCGTCACCGAGGTCGTGCCGCCCGACGAGCCGGTGGTCCACGTGAGCTGGTACGAGGCCGACGCCTACGCCCGCTGGGCCGGACGGCGGCTGCCCACCGAGGCCGAGTGGGAGAAGGCGGCCCGCCACGACCCGGCCGGCGGCCGCTCGACGCGCTACCCGTGGGGCGACGCCGACCCCGCGCCCGAGCACGCCAACCTGGGCCAACGGCACCTGCGACCCGCCCCCGCCGGTAGCTACCCGCAGGGCGAATCACCGCTCGGCGTGAGGCAGTTGATCGGTGACGTATGGGAGTGGACGGCGAGCGACTTCGAGCCCTACCCCGGGTTCCAGGCGTTCCCCTACAAGGAGTACTCGGAGGTGTTCTTCGGCCCCGACCACAAGGTGCTGCGCGGTGGTTCGTTCGCCGTGGACGCGGTGGCCTGCCGGGGCACGTTCCGCAACTGGGACTATCCGATCAGGCGGCAGATCTTCTCCGGCTTCCGCACGGCCCGTTCGGGAGCCGTCTGATGTGCCGTCATCTGGCGTATCTGGGATCCGGGGAGCCGCTCGGCAGCCTTCTCGTGGCGCCCCCGCACAGCCTCTACCGCCAGTCCTGGGAGCCCAGGCGGCAGCGGTACGGCACCGTCAACGCCGATGGTTTCGGGGTCGGTTGGTACGCCGAGGGCGACCCGGTCCCGGCGCGGTACCGACGGGCCGGACCCATCTGGGCGGACCTGTCCTTCGCGGACCTGGCACGGGTCGTGAACAGCACGGCGATCCTGGCCGCCGTACGGGACGCGACCCTGGCGGGAGCCGACGCCGAGGCCGCGGCGGCGCCGTACGCCTCGGGGCCCTGGCTGTTCAGCCACAACGGCGCGGTCAAGGGGTGGCCGGGTGCCCTGGCGCCCCTGACCGCCGCGCTGCCCCCGGTGGATCTGCTGTCGATGGAGGCCCGCAACGACTCGGCGTTCGTGTGGGCGCTGGTTCTGAACCGGCTGCGCCGCGGCGACGAGGAGGGCCAGGCCCTGGCCGACACGGTCCTGGAGGTCGCCGAGGCGGCCCCGGGCTCCCGGCTCAACCTCCTGCTGACCAACGGGGAGTCCATCGCCGCGACCGCCTGGGGCGACACCCTCTGGTACCTCCAGCGCCCCGGCACCGGCACCGTCGTGGCCTCCGAGCCCTACGACGACGATCCGCACTGGCAGGAGGTCCCCGACCGCACACTGCTCGCGGCGAGCCGCACCGACGTCCTGCTCACGCCGCTCAAGGAACCGTCCGCGGAACCACTCGAGGAGCCCAGCACGTGAGTCCGTTCCTTCTGACCCGCACCCTGCCCGAGGACGCCACCGAGGCCGCCTTGCGCGCCGACGTCCTCAAGGGCCTGACGCACACGCCGAAGACCCTGCCGCCGAAGTGGTTCTACGACGCCCACGGCAGCGAACTGTTCGAGCAGATCACCGAGTTGCCCGAGTACTACCCGACCCGCGCCGAACGGGAGATCCTCGTCGCGCTCTCGGGCGAGATCGCCGCGGCGACCGGCGCCCGCACCCTGGTCGAGCTGGGCTCCGGTTCGTCGGAGAAGACCCGGTACCTGCTCGACGCGCTGACCGGGCTGCACACGTACGTGCCGGTCGACGTCAGCGAGAGTGCCCTCACCCAGGCCGGGCACGCGCTCATCGCCCAGCGGCCGGAGCTGAGCGTGCACGCGCTGATCGCCGACTTCACGGGCGGTCTGAGCCTGCCGGGGACGCCGGGCCCGCGTCTGGTGGCCTTCCTCGGCGGCACGATCGGCAACCTGCTGCCGGTCGAGCGCGCCGCGTTCCTCGCCTCCGTCCACGCCCTCCTCTCGCCGGGTGACGCGCTGCTGCTCGGCACCGACCTGGTCAAGGACGAGAACGTGCTGGTCAGGGCGTACGACGACGCGGCCGGGGTGACGGCCCAGTTCAACAAGAACGTCCTGACCGTCGTCAACCGCGAGCTGGGCGCCGACTTCGATCCCGGCGCCTTCGACCACGTGGCCCTCTGGGACGCCGAGAACGAGTGGATCGAGATGCGGCTGCGCTCCCGTGCGGAACAGACCGTGAAGGTCCCGGCGCTCGACCTGGCCGTCGACTTCGCGGCGGACGAGGAGCTGCACACCGAGATCTCGGCGAAGTTCCGCAAGGAGGGCGTCCGTGCCGAGCTGGCCTCTGTCGGTTTGGACTTGGCGCACTGGTGGACGGACAGCGAGGGCCGGTTCGCGCTGTCGCTGAGCGTCGTGCGGTAGCGCGGACTCGCGGGGGCCGGTTCGCGCCGGTCCCCGCGGTCAGTCGAGGGCCGCGGCCATCCGCCGGACCGCCTCGGTGATCAGCTCGGGAGACGTCGCCAGGTTCAGCCGTACGAAGCCGGCGCCCCCGGTGCCGAACGGGACGCCGGAGTTCAGGGCGACCCGGCCACGCTCCAGGAAGACGTCCGCCGGATCACCGCGCAGATCCAACGCGCGACAGTCCAGCCAGGCGAGGTAGGTGGCCCGGGCCGGTTCGTAGCGGATGGCGGGCAGCGCCTCGGCGAGGAGCCCGGCCAGCAGCCGGCGGTTGTCGTCGAGGCCGGTGAGCAGGGCGTCGAGCCAGGCGCCGCCGTCCCGCAGCGCGGCGGTGTGGGCGATGACGCCGACATGGCTGGGACCGTGCCCGACCTCTTCGGGAAGGCCCGCGAGGTCGTCGGCCGCGTCGGGCCCGGCGACGGCCACAGCGGCTTTGAGCCCGGCCAGGTTCCACGCCTTGGAGGCCGACATCAGTGACAGCCCGCTCCCCGCGCCGGGCACACTCAGGTAGGGCACGAACGCCGCACCCGCCGCCATGAGCGGGGCGTGGATCTCGTCGGCCACGACCCGCACGCCGTACGTCCGCGCCAGCGCCGCCACGTCCGCCAGCTCTTCGGCGGAGTGGACGGCGCCGGTCGGGTTGTGCGGGCTGCACAGCAGATAGGCGGGCCGGGCCGCGCCCTTCCGCACCCGCGCGAAGACCCCCTCCAGGACCTCGAAGTCGATCCGGCCGTCCGCACCGAGCTCGGCCTCGACGACCTGCCTGCCCATGTTTCCGACGAACTGGTAGAAGGGCGGGTACACGGGCGAGTTGACGACCACCGGGTCGCCCGGTCCGGAGACCAGCTTGAGCATCTCGACGATGCCCAGCATCACGTCCGGGACGATCGACGTACGCTCCACAGCGAGCCCGTCCCAGCTCCACCGGGTGTGCGCGAAGTCGGCCAGCGCCTCGGCGTACGCCGTCCCGGCCGGATACCCGGTGTCTCCCAGCGCCACGGCGTCCCGGACGGCCCGCGCGACCGGCTCGGCCAGGGGGACGTCCATCTCGGCGACCCACAGCGGCAGTACGTCCTGCGGGTAGGTCCGCCACTTCATGCTCGTACGCCGTCGGAGCTGCTCCAGGGTGAGCCGGCGCAGGGGATTCACTTCGGTGGGGGCAGAGGTGTCACGAGGCATACCGTCCATGGGCCAACGATAGGGTCGGACGGCTCGCGCTCCGCCGCCGCCTGAGGCACCGTGGAACCATGACGAACCACACCTACCGGGTGACCGAGATCGTCGGCACCTCGCCGGACGGCGTCGACCAGGCGGTCCGCAACGGCATCGCCCGTGCCTCGCAGACCCTCCGCAACCTCGACTGGTTCGAGGTGACCCAAGTGCGGGGCCAGATCGAGGACGGGCAGATCGAGCACTGGCAGGTGGGGCTGAAGGTCGGCTTCCGCCTGGACGAGTCCGACTGACGGCTCTCAGGTCCGCCCCTCCCGCTCCTGCGCCACCTCCAGCGCCGTGGAAGGGGCGGTCCAGCGTGCCCGTACGACGGTGAATCCGGCCCGTTCGGCGTCCTCGCAGACCCACTCGTCGTCGTCCACCAGGACCCGGATCTCGCGGGTGCGGGCCAGTTGCTTCAGGCTCTCCAGCTTGGTGCGCCGGGCCGGCCGCCGGTCGTCGTTGCGCCGCATGTACACACGCCCCTCGGGGAGCCCCTGTGCGCCGAGCCAGGCGAGCGTGTCGCGCCGGCAGCGCTCGGGCCGCCCGGTGAGGTAGAGGATCTCGCACTCCTCGGCGTGCTCCTGCACCAGCGCGACGCCCTCAGGGATCGGCGGGTCCTCGGGCGCGGCCGCGAAGAAGGCGTCCCAGTCGCGCGGACTGCGCTCCAGGAACCGCTGCCGGTGGGCCGTGTCGGCCAGGGTGTTGTCCAGGTCGAACACGGCGAGCGGGCGCTTGCTGGTGTCGGTCACCTCACCACCCTAGACCCGGCAACCTTCCCGCCCCGGGCGACCACTGCCTGGCGATACAGCAGTCAGGCCGAGGCGGGAGACCCCATGCACGTGAACAAGGCGATCTGGACGGCGGCAGCGGTGGGCGCCGTACTGATGACGGCATTACCGGCGACCGAGGCAGCCGCGGCGCCGACGACGCTGGTGGTGGCGACGAACGGGAACGACACCGGCCCCGGCACCCTGGACCGGCCCTTGCGCACCGTCCAACGGGCCGTGGACCTGGCGAAGCCCGGCGACACCATCGCCGTACGGGCCGGGACCTACGCGCTCACCGACAACATCACCATCGCCACCTCCGGCACCGCGTCCCAGCCCATCTCGCTCGGCGCCTATCAGGGCGAGCGGGTCGTGATCGACGGCGAGCAGCTGGCCGCGAGCCACACCCCGGTCGGCGGCAGCATCCCGCGGGCCGAGCGCGGGGCGATCCACCAGGAGGCCTCGTACTGGCGGATCTCGGATCTGGAGATCGTGAACGGCCCCTACGGCGTCTACTGCGACGGGTGCAACGGCAATGTCTTCGCCCGTCTGAAGACCCATGACAACTACGAGTCCGGCTTCCAGCTCCAGGGCACCTCCGGCAACAACCAGATCCTGAACCTGGACAGTTACGCCAACCGCGACCCGCGCAAGAACGGCGAGAGCGCGGACGGGCTGGCCATCAAGGAGGGTTCGGGCACCGGCAACGTGGTGCGGGGCGCCCGGCTGTGGAACAACGTCGACGACGGCTTCGACGACTGGAAGTTCACCTCGCCGGTCATCGTCGAGAACACGATCGCGTACGGCAACGGATTCAACCGCTGGAACTTCCCCGACTTCGCGGGCGACGGCAACGGCTTCAAGCTCGGGGGCGGCAGCCCGGCACCGGCGGTGGCGCACACCCTGCGCAACTCGATCGCCTTCAAGAACGCGGCGCACGGCGTGACGGACAACGGCAACACCGGCGCCCTCGCCCTGACCCGCAACTCCACGTGGGCCAACGGCGGAACCGGCTTCGACGCCGACGTCTCGGGCGGCAAGGCCAAGCTGACCGCGAACCTGTCCGTCGCCGACACCAAGGCAGCCGCGCTCGGTTCGGCCACCGTCTCCAGCGGCAACTCCTGGGATCTGGGCGGCACGTGGAACGCGTCCTCGGTCCTGAGCACGGACCCGGCGCCGCTCACGGGCGCACGCGGGGCCGACGGTGCACTGCCGTCGGCGCCGTCGTTCCTGGTGCCGCGGAGCGGGGCCGCCATAGGAGCGAGGTTCTGATCCCACCGACCCGGTGGCACGGGGCGCGAGCCGTATGGATCATGCTTCTCCCATGCCCTCGACGCCCCGCACCTCCCTGATCGGCTCCGCCTCCTGCACTGTCGTCGTCTGCCGGGGCTGCTGCTGCGGCGACGCCCGCAAGCTCCCCCAGTCTCGGCTTCGCTCGACCGGGGGGACCCCCATCGGCACCGACCACGCCTGGCAGTTGGAGCTGCTGCGGGCGGGTGCGGCCGAGCACGGCTTCCAGGTCCGTACGACCGACTGCCTGGGCCCGTGCGACCAGGCGAACGTCGTCGTCGTGCGCCCCTCGGCGGCCGGGCGCCGGGCGGGTGGACGGGCCGCGTGGATCGGGTTCGTCATGGACGACGTGGGCACCGAGGAGGTCGTGCAGTGGGCGGCGGCGGGCGGTCCGGGGGTCGCCGAGCCGCCGCTGACGCTGGAGCTCCAGTTCATCGAGCCGCCGCGGGAGGCTCGAGTACGGTCCCGTCGCCGCCGCTGATTATTAATGGGATCCATTTTCATGTAGCGTCCTCGGTGCTCACCCACCGAGGCCACCGAGGAGGTTCCCGCCATGGCTGTCCCCAAGCGGAAGATGTCCCGCAGCAACACCCGCCACCGCCGCTCGCAGTGGAAGGCCACCACCACCCAGCTGGTGCCGGTCACGCTCGAGGGCGTCGCGCATCTCGTCCCGCAGAACCTGGTCAAGGCGTACGAGCGTGGCCTGCTGCGCCCCGAGGGCTGAAGCCCACGCTCACGCCGCCGTGTCGTAGAACGCCGCGCGGACGCGGCGCAGCCACGCCTCGGCCGGTCGCTCGTCGGGCCGGTCCGGCAGCACGCTGCGCGTCTCGGCGAACGCGGTCTCGTAGTGGGCGAGCAGGGACCGGGCCGACGCGGGATCGGCGGCGACGGCGTCCCCGAAGCGGTGGTACTCCTCGGGGTCCACGACCCGCACCGCGAGCCGTCCGGTGGTGTACAGCTCCAGACCCTGGTGGCAGAGCCGCTTCAGATGCCGGGCGTGCTTGGCGGTGCGGTGGTCGCCGGCGCGGCTCTCCAGTTTCCTGAACTGCTGGGTGGCGTACCCGAGATAGGCGTCCCGGACCCGCTGGGCGCTCAGGAACGACCCGCGGATGCCGATGAGTTCGTCACCCAGCGGGGTGCGCACCTCGTACAGCTCGTCCGGCAGCCAGACCAGCTCCATGACGGTCGGATTGCCGCCGAGGGCGAGCCGGCACCACTTCGCCGCCTCGTGCAGGGTGCGGTCCGGTGCCGTGGTGACATGGGACTCCTTCGGCGTGTGCAGGCCGAGCAGGGTCTCGGTGGGTGCGGCGAACATGCCGAGCCGGTCCACGTCGGAGCCCTCGCGGGCGAGTCCGTACGCGGTCGAGCCGACGACGCCGGAGAGCAGGATGTTCTGGACGGTCACGCGGTCCATTGTGCTGACCTGCGGCGATCGCGGTCATCCGGTTTTCCGGCGGGAATAGCGCACCCGGTCACGCGTTGAACCCTGTGTGAGTTCCGTGATCGCCGCCACCCGCTTCTCCGTCCTGGACCGCTCCCGCACCCGCGAGGGCGGCACGAACGCGCAGGCGCTGCGGGACACCGTCCGGCTGGCGCGGGAGCTGGAGGGGCTCGGCTACCACCGCTTCTGGGTCTCGGAGCACCACGGCGTGCCGGGAGTCGCGGGCTCCGCACCGACGGTGCTGGCGGCCGCCGTCGCCTCCGCCACCGACAGGATCCGGGTCGGCACCGGCGGTGTGATGCTGCCCAACCACCAACCCCTGGTCGTCGCCGAGCAGTTCGGGGTGCTGGAGTCCCTCTTCCCCGGCCGGATCGACATGGGCCTGGGTCGCTCGGTCGGGTTCACCGACGGTGTGCGCAAGGCGCTGGGCCGCGGCAAGGACGACGCCGACGACTTCGCCGTACAGCTGGAGGAACTGCTGGGCTGGTTCCGCGGCACCTCGCCGACGGGCGTACACGCCCGGCCGGCCGAAGGCCTGACCGTGCCGCCTTTCGTGCTGGCCATGGGCGAGGGAGCCGCGATCGCGGCCCGCGCGGGCCTGCCGATGGTGATCGGCGACCTCCGGAACCGCGATCGGATGCGGCGCGGCATCGATCACTATCGCGCGCGTTTCCGGCCCTCTGTCTGGGCGCGCGAGCCGTACGTCGTCATCTCCGGAACGGTCGCGGTGGCCGCCACCCCGGAGGAGGCACGGCGCCTGCTGATCCCGGAGGCCTGGGCGATGGCGTACTCCCGCACCCACGGCACCTTCCCGCCGCTCCCGGCCGCGGAGCGCGTCGAAGGTCTCGTGATGACGGAGAAGGAACGCGGCTTCTACGAGGGCGGTCTCGCCGGGCACATCGCCGGCACCGAGGAACAGGTCGCCCATGAGCTGGAGACGGTACTGAAGGAGACGGCGGCGCAGGAGGTCCTGGTCACGACCAGCACATACGACCGCGAGGCCCTGCTGGACTCCTATCGGCGGCTGGCGACGATCACCTCCGGTTAGAGTCGTTCTCATGCACGACCCCAACGGCTCCCACGGCCCGTACGTCCGCGTCCGCGGTGCCCGCGAGCACAATCTCCAAGGGGTGGACGTCGACATTCCGCGGGATGTGCTGGCCGTGTTCACCGGGGTGTCCGGGTCGGGGAAGTCGTCGCTGGCGTTCGGGACGATCTACGCGGAGGCTCAGCGGCGGTACTTCGAGTCGGTGGCCCCCTATGCGCGCCGGCTGATCCATCAGGTGGGCGCGCCGAAGGTCGGGGAGATCACCGGACTGCCGCCCGCGGTCTCGCTCGAGCAGCGTCGTTCGGCGCCGACGTCCCGTTCGTCCGTGGGGACCGTCACCACTCTCTCGAACTCGCTGCGCATGCTGTTCTCCCGGGCCGGTGACTACCCGCCGGGCGCCGAACGGCTCGACTCGGACTCCTTCTCCCCCAATACGGCGGTCGGCGCCTGCCCGGAGTGTCATGGCCTGGGCCGCGTCCACCGTACGACCGAACAGTCGCTGGTCCCCGACCCGTCGCTGTCGATCCGGGAGGGCGCCATCGCGGCGTGGCCCGGTGCCTGGCAGGGCAAGAACCTGCGGGACATCCTCGACGCGCTCGGCTACGACGTGGACCGCCCCTGGCGTGAGCTGCCCGCAGAACAGCGGGAGTGGATCCTGTTCACCGACGAGCAGCCGGTCGTCACCGTGCACCCGGTGCGGGACGCGGACCGCATTCAACGCCCGTACCAGGGCACGTACATGAGCGCCCGCCGCTATGTCCTGAAGACCTTCGCGGACTCCAAGAGCCAGACGCTCAGGTCGAAGGCCGAGGGGTTTCTGGTCTCCACCCCGTGCCCGGTCTGCGGCGGCAGCAAGCTGCGTCCGGAGGCGCTGGCGGTCACCTTCGCGGGCCGCACGATCGCCGACTTCGCGGCACTGCCGCTGACCGAGCTGGCCGCCTCGCTGGTCGGCCGCGGCGAGACCGCGCGGGTCCTCACCGACGACCTCACCTCCCGTATCGCGCCCATCGTCGAGCTCGGTCTCGGCTATCTCAGCCTGCACCGCGCGACGCCCACCCTGTCCGCCGGTGAACTCCAACGGCTGCGGCTCGCCACCCAGTTGCGGTCCGGGCTGTTCGGCGTCGTGTACGTCCTCGACGAGCCCTCCGCCGGACTGCACCCCGCGGACACCGAGGCACTGCTCACGGTGCTGGCGCGGCTGAAGGCGGCCGGCAACTCGGTGTTCGTGGTGGAGCACCAGCTGGACGTCATGCGCGGGGCGGACTGGCTGGTGGACGTCGGGCCGCGGGCGGGTGAGCACGGCGGGCGGGTGCTGCACAGCGGTCCGGTGGAGCAGCTGGCCGAGGTCACGGAATCGGCGACGGCTCGGTTCCTGTTCGACCGCTCCCCCGTGGTGAAACGTGAAGTGCGGTCATGGCGCGGCCGGTTGACGGTCGGGCCGGTCAACCGGCACAACCTGCGCGGGGTGACGGCCGAGTTCCCGCTCGGCGTGTTCACCGCGGTGACCGGGGTGTCGGGCTCGGGCAAGTCCACGCTGGTCGGCGAGATCACGGAGGAGCGGGAGGGGGTGGGCCGTCTGGTCTCGGTCGACCAGAAGCCGATCGGCCGGACCCCGCGCTCCAACCTGGCGACCTACACGGGCCTGTTCGACGTCGTGCGCAAGGTCTTCGCCGGCACCGACGCGGCGCGTGAACGCGGCTACGGTGTGGGCCGGTTCTCCTTCAACGTGGCGGGAGGGCGCTGCGAGACCTGCCAGGGCGAGGGGTTCGTCAGCGTCGAGCTGCTCTTCCTGCCGAGCACGTATGCGCCCTGCCCGGACTGCGGCGGGGCCCGCTACAACCCCGCCACGCTCGATGTGACGTACCGGGGACGGACCATCGCCCAGGTGCTCGACCTCACGGTGGAGTCGGCGGCGGACTTCTTCGCGGACACCCCGGCCGTGGCCCGCAGTCTCGCCACCCTCCTCGACGTCGGTCTCGGCTACCTCCGCCTCGGCCAGCCCGCCACCGAACTCTCCGGCGGCGAGGCCCAGCGCATCAAGCTCGCGAGCGAACTCCAGCGCGTCCGCCGCGCCCACACCCTGTACCTCCTCGACGAACCCACGACCGGCCTCCACCCGGCCGACGTGGAGGTCCTCATGCGCCAACTCCACGGCCTCGTCGACGCCGGTCACACCGTGATCGTCGTCGAGCACGACATGTCGGTCGTGGCGGGCGCGGACTGGGTCATCGACCTGGGCCCGGGCGGCGGGGCCGCCGGCGGACGGATCGTGGCGGCGGGAACGCCGGGGCTCGTGGCCGGGGTGGAGGGGAGCGCCACGGCCCCTTACCTGGCAAGGGCACTGACGTCGGGCACCTGACCATGGGGTGCCCGACGGTGACCGCCCCGCCGCGTGCAGGCAGGCAGGCTCAGGGATGGTGCCCGTCGGACGGTCGGCCTCGCCGCCGTGGCCGTCGGGGTGTCAGTCGGCCGTGTGCTGCCCGGTCCGCCCGTGGCACGAGCAGGACTGTGCGGCCCGGGCCAGTGAGCGGCGGTCGGGGTGGCTGCCCGGGGGGACGGGGTCCACCACCTCCACCTCGGCCATCAGCCCCCGTGCCGACACCACCCGCCACACCGATGCGAGCAGCGAGTCGTCGCCGATGAAGGCGGGGGCCGTACTGGACCCGCCGTCGACAAGGCGGTACCGCAGGCTCACCGGCTGGACGGGTACCCCGGCGTCCAGGGCCGCCTGGAACACCGCGCGACGGAAGTGGCCCTGGGCACGGCCGCACCAGGTGCTGCCCTCGGGGAAGACGGCGACCGCGGAGCCCCCGCGCAGCGCGTCGGTGATCCGGGCGACCGTGTCCGGGAGGGCACGCAGCCGGTCCCGCTCGATGAACAGCGCTCCGCTGCGGGCCGTCAGCCACCCCGCCACGGGCCACCGCCGGATCTCGGACTTGGCGAGCATCCGCGCCGGGCGTACGGCGGCGAGCAGCGGGATGTCCAGCCACGAGATGTGGTTGGCGACCAGGAGCACCCCGCCCGGGGGCGTGGCAGGGCCGGACATGCGGACCCGGACCCCCGAGGCCCGCACCACCGCCCGGCACCACCACCTGACCGCGCCGGCCGGGATCAACCGGCCGACCGGCAGCAACGCGATCCCGGCGAGCAGCACCGACGTGACCGCGAGGAGCCGCAGCACGGCACGGGGTACCGCCGTGGCGGCCCCCGTCCGCTCCACGCACGCCCCCGGGGTGCAGGGCGCGCTGGGCAGCCAGACGCTCATCAGGCCGGGGCGAGCGAGAGGAAGTGCCGCAGATAGCGGGCGTCGACCCGGCGCATCGACAGCAGCACGTACATGTCGGCGACCCCGAAGTCCGGATCGTGGGCGGGCTGACCGCACACCCAGGCGCCGAGGCGGAGATAGCCGCGCAGCAGCGGGGGCAGTTCGGTGTGGGCGGCGGGCGTCCCCTGGGCCGGCTCCCAGGGCAGCAGGGGCCGTACCCGGAACTCCTCGGGAGCCAGGTACTTGGTGCGCACCCGGTCCCAGGTGCCGGCCGCGAGCGCGCCGCCGTCGGCGAGCGGGATCGAGCAGCAGCCGGCCAGCCAGTCGTGGCCGCGGTCCACCATGTAGCGGGCGATCCCGGCCCAGATGAGACCGATGACGGCCCCGTCGCGGTGGTCGGGGTGCACGCAGGAGCGGCCGACCTCGACGAGGCCCGGGCGGATCGCGTCGAGCGGCGCGAGGTCGAACTCGCCCTCCGAGTACAGGCGTCCCGCCACCGCGGCCCGCTCCGGGGGCAGCAGCCGGTAGGTGCCGACGACCTGGCCGGTCACGGTGTCGCGGACGAGCAGGTGGTCGCAGTAGGCGTCGAAGCCGTCCACGTCGAGGCCGGGTTCCGGGGTGGACAGGAGGGCGCCCATCTCCCCGGCGAACACGTCGTGCCGCAGCCGCTGCGCGGCCCGTACGTCATCCTCGTCGCGGGCCAGACGGACGGTGTAGCGGGTCGGGGCGACGCTCTGCGGGGGACGGTCCAGGGTGGAAACGCCGTTCATGGCACTCTCCAGGTCACAGGCGGAGGCGGCGAGCGGTGCCGCTGTCCCTGTTCTCCCGACGCCGGTTGGCGTGTACGTGACGGGTTCCGAGAGCGCGGATGTGCGGAGGTTGAACGGCTCGGGCAAGGTGTCCGGGGCCTCCGACTCCGTCGACCGGCCGGTGTCCCACCGGTGACCGGAGCAAGGCAACCCCGGGACCGGGGCTACCGTCTCGCTCCGGGAGCCGATCACAGAAGCAGGGGACGTACGAGTGGTGGAGGCGCTGGAGGCGGTTGCGTGGGAGGGACTGGGCGAGTCGGCAAGAGACGGGCTGTCCTCGCTCGCCACCGCCGCCCTGCCGTTCGTCGTCGCGCTCGCCACGGACCCGGGGACGGGTGCGCGCACGACACGGTCCAGGCCCTGCTCCCCGACGCCGATCCCGCCGTACGACAAGAGGCGCTGCGCCTTGCGGAGGGCCCCGGCCCGCTGCGGGGGCCCGACCCCCCGCCTTCCGGAGCCCGGGCAAGCGCTCCGCGGGCTGATCGACCCAGCCCTGTTCAGGTCCAAGCGACCTTGGCGGGGCCGGACCTGAGCACCACGTCCGGCCCCGCCCGTCCGCACCTTGTCGGCGAACGTCCCTCAGCGCCTGGCGACCTTCCGGGTCGCCCGCAGCCATTCCTTGTTCATGCTGGTGATGGAGACCAACGGAATCCCCTTGGGACAGGCCGTCGCGCACTCACCCGTCAACGTGCACCCGCCGAAGCCCTCCTCGTCCATCTGCTCCACCATGTCGAGAACCCTGGTCTCCCGCTCCGGCGCCCCCTGCGGCAGCACGTTCAGGTGATTCACCTTGGCCGCGGTGAACAACATCGCCGCTCCGTTGGGGCATGCGGCGACGCACGCCCCGCAGCCGATGCACTCGGCGTGCTCGAAGGCGAGGTCGGCATCGGGCTTGGGTACCGGCGTCGCATGGGCCTCGGGCGCCGCACCCGTGGGCGCCGTGATGTATCCCCCGGCCTGGATGATCCGGTCGAAGGCCGACCGGTCCACGACCAGGTCCTTGATCACCGGGAACGCGGACGCCCGCCACGGCTCGACGTCGATCGTGTCGCCGTCCGAAAAGGACCGCATGTGCAGCTGACAGGTGGTCGTCCGCTCGGGCCCGTGGGCGTCGCCGTTGATGACGAGCGAGCACGCGCCGCAGATGCCCTCCCGGCAGTCGTGGTCGAAGGCCACCGGATCCTCGCCACGCAGGATGAGCTCCTCGTTGAGGGTGTCCAGCATCTCCAGGAAGGACATGTCGGACGAGATGCCGTCCACCTCGTACGTGGACATCGCACCGTCGGCGTCGGCGTTCTTCTGTCGCCAGACGCGCAGGGTGAGCTTCATGCGTAGCTCCGCTGAGTGGGGTGGACGTACTCGAAGACCAGGTCTTCCTTGTGCAGGACGGGAGCCTCACCGGTGCCGGTGAACTCCCAGGCCGCCGCGTAGGCGAACTCGTCGTCCCGGCGGGCGGCTTCGCCGTCGGGCGTCTGGGACTCCTCGCGGAAGTGACCGCCGCAGGACTCGGCGCGGTGCAGTGCGTCGAGACACATCAGCTCGGCGAGCTCCAGGTAGTCGACGACGCGGTTCGCCTTCTCCAGCGACTGGTTGAACTCCTCGCCGGTGCCGGGCACCTTGATGCGCCGCCAGAACTCCTCGCGGATCTGCGGGATGCGCTCCAGCGCCTTGCGCAGACCTGAGTCGGTGCGCGCCATCCCGCAGAACTCCCACATGAGTTCGCCGACCTCGCGGTGGAAGGAGTCCGGGGTCCGGTCGCCGTCGACGGCGAGGAGCAGGTTGAGCCGGTCCTCGGTCTCCGCCAACACCTCCTCCACGGCGGGGTGTTCGCCGGTCACCGCGTCCTGGTGCGGGTTGCGGGCGAGGTAGTCGTTGATGGTCGCCGGCAGCACGAAGTAGCCGTCGGCCAGGCCCTGCATCAGCGCGGAGGCGCCGAGGCGGTTGGCCCCGTGGTCGGAGAAGTTGGCCTCGCCGATCGCGAACAGGCCGGGGATCGTGGTCTGGAGGTCGTAGTCGACCCACAGGCCACCCATCGTGTAGTGCACGGCGGGGTAGATCCGCATCGGCACCTCGTACGGGTCCTCGTCGGTGATCCGCTGGTACATGTCGAAGAGGTTGCCGTACTTGGCCTCCACGGCTCCCCGGCCCATGCGCCGGATGGCGTCGGCGAAGTCGAGGTACACACCCTGTCCGCCCGGCCCCACTCCCCTGCCCTCGTCGCAGACGTTCTTCGCGGCGCGGGAGGCGATGTCGCGCGGGACGAGGTTGCCGAAGGACGGGTAGATGCGCTCCAGGTAGTAGTCGCGCTCGTCCTCGGGGATCCTGTTCGGCGGACGGGTGTCACCCTTGGCCTTCGGCACCCAGATCCGGCCGTCGTTGCGCAGCGACTCGCTCATCAGCGTGAGCTTGGACTGGTGGTCGCCGGTACGCGGCACGCAGGTCGGATGGATCTGGGTGAAGCACGGGTTGGCGAAGTGGGCGCCGCGGCGGTGGGCCCGCCAGACGGCCGTCGCGTTGGAGTTCATGGCGTTCGTCGACAGGTAGAAGACGTTGCCGTAGCCACCGGAGGCCAGCACCACCGCGTCCGCGAAGTATGTGTCGATGCGACCGGTGACGAGGTCCCGGGCCACGATCCCGCGAGCCCGGCCGTCGACGACGATCAGATCGAGCATCTCGGTGCGCGGGTGCATCTCGACGTTCCCGGCCGCGATCTGCCTCGACAGCGCCTGATACGCGCCCAGCAGGAGCTGCTGGCCCGTCTGGCCCCGGGCGTAGAAGGTCCGGGAGACCTGCACCCCGCCGAAGGAGCGGGTGTCGAGCAGACCGCCGTACTCCCGTGCGAAGGGCACGCCCTGCGCCACGCACTGGTCGATGATCTCCACCGAGATCTGTGCCAGGCGGTGGACGTTGGACTCGCGCGCCCTGAAGTCGCCGCCCTTGACGGTGTCGTAGAAGAGGCGGTGGATCGAGTCGCCGTCGTTGCGGTAGTTCTTGGCCGCGTTGATGCCGCCCTGAGCGGCGATGGAGTGAGCGCGGCGCGGGGAGTCCTGGTAGCAGAACTGGACGACGTGATAGCCCTGTTCGGCGAGGGTCGCGCCCGCGGAGCCGCCCGCGAGGCCGGTACCGACGACGATCACCGTGTGCTTGCGGCGGTTGGCGGGGTTGACCAGCTTGGCCTCGAAACGGCGCTTGTCCCAGCGCTCGGCCACGGCACCTGTCGGAGCCTTGGTGTCGACGACCGGTTCGCCGGTCAGGTAGTCGGTGTAGGTCATGGTCAGCTCACCACTCCGGTCATGACACCCACGGGCACCGCGATGAAGCCGGCCGTGAGCAGCAGTGCGAGGACATGGGCGACGGCCTTGAGGGCACGGTCGCGGGTGCGGCTGCCGACGCCGAGGGTCTGCGCGGCACTCCAGAAGCCGTGCCGGACGTGCAGGCCGAGGGCGAGCATCGCGAGGATGTAGATGACGTTGCCGTACCAGGTGGAGAAGGTGTCCACGACGTTCTGGTACGGGTGGCCCTCCTGGAAGCCGCCGGAGTGCACGGTGCCGGTCGTCAGGTCGAGGACGTGCCACACGATGAACAGGCCGAGGATGATCCCGCCCCAGCGCATGGTGCGCGTCGCGTAGCTCGCCCGCGGCTTCTTGTGGACGTACCTGCTGGGCCGTGCCCGGATGTCGCGGCGGCTGAGCTGGTACGCCGAGACGGCGTGTGCGACGACGGCGACCACCAGGACGACGCGGATGAGCCAGAGCGTCCACTCGTAGTGCATGAACGGTTCGCCGACCGTGCGCAGCCAGTGCGCGTAGTGGTTGAACTCGCCCGCCCCGAAGAAGATCTTCAGGTTGCCGATCATGTGGACGACCAGGTACAGCAGCATGATCAGGCCGCTGACGGCCATCACGGTCTTCTTGCCGACGGAGCTGTCCCACACGGTGCGTGCCATGGACGGCCGTCGGTCCGTCCGCGTTGCCAGAGCCATGGGTCAAGACGCTAGGGCCGAACGGGCCGATCGGTCCAAGACATGGTCCGGCTTGATTCCATAGGGAACGGCTATCGTACGAGGATGCAGTTCCAGCAGCTCCAGTACTTCGTGGCGGTCGCCGAGACCCGGCACTTCACCCGCGCCGCCGACCTCGTCCATGTGGCACAGCCGTCCCTGTCCCAGCAGATCAAGGCCCTTGAGCGGGAGCTCGGGGCCGATCTGTTCCTGCGGGCGCGCGGCAACATCTCCCTCACCGACGCGGGCGAGGCCCTGCTGCCGCTGGCCCGCCGCATCCTGGCCGACGCGGACACGGCCCGGCACGAGGTGCAGGAGCTGGTGCAGCTGCGCAGCGGCCGGGTCCGGCTCGGCGCGACCCCGAGCCTGTGCACCGGTCTGCTGCCGGACGTGCTGCGCGCCTTCCACGACCGCTATCCCGGCATCCGGCTGATGATCGAGGAGGGCGGCTCCCACGATCTCGTCCGGCTGCTCGCGCGCGGTGCCCTCGACCTGGCCCTGGTGGTCCTCCCGCTGCCGTCGCCGTCCCCGGCGCTGACGACGGTGGAGCTGCTGCGCGAGGACCTGGTGGTCGTGTCCTCGCCGGAGGGACCCGCGCCCGGCGGTCCGGGCCGCCGTACCGTGCGCGTCGCCGACCTGGAGAGCGAGCCCCTGGTGATGTTCCGGCACGGCTACGACCTGCGCGAACTGACCGTGGCCGCATGCCGTGCCGAGGGCTTCGAGCCGGACTTCGCGGTGGAGGGCGGGGAGATGGACGCGGTGCTGGGCTTCGTCCGGGCGGGCCTGGGCGTGGCCGTCGTACCGCGCATGGTCGCCACCCGCTCGGGCCGGGGGCTGCGGGTCACCCCGCTCGCCCGGCCCGGCCTGCACCGGACGATCGCGCTGGCCCACCGCAGCGATGTGGCTCCGCCGCGGGCGGCACGGGAGTTGCAGCGGATGCTCCTGGAGCGCTGAGCGGTCGTAGCATGGGGTTTTCTCAGACGGGGTGGGCGGGGATGAAGCGGCGGATCGTTGCGGTGGGCGCGGCACTGCTGGTGCTGGTGGGGTGCGCGGGGAACACCGCGTCCGGCGGATCGAAGAGCCCGGCGGTCTCCTCGCCGTCCGGTGACTCCGGGCTGACGGTGGAGACGACCTCGAGGTCCGTCTCGGGCCCGTGGCGCGCGTGGACGGCGTCCCTCTCCAGCCGGGAGGCCCACGGCAGTTGCGGCGCGACGGCGCACCAGGTGGTGTGCGCGACCGACTCCGGCGGATTCGTGGGGCGTTCGCGGGCCGACGGCCGTATCACCTGGACCGTGCCCGCGGGCGACCACGGCAAGAGCGCCGGACTGGTCGTCGACGCGGCCGACGAACGGGCCGTGACCGGGGTCGCGGGCAGGCTCCGCGCGGCGAACCTGCGGACGGGTACGCAGGCGTGGACCCATCAACTGCCCACCAGCCGGGCCTACTTCGCCCTCGGCGCTGCGGATGGGATCGTCTACGCCCTCCACGCGCCGGCTCCCTTCACGGACACCGCCGCCGTCCTCGACGCCGTGCGCGCATCCGACGGCACGCCCCTGTGGCACCGGACCGTCGGCTGGAGCACGGGCGAGCCCCTGGCCGCCTTCCGGGGCCGCGTCTACACGGCCGACGGCACCCGGGTCACCGCCCGCGACGCCCGCACCGGCGACACCGTGGCGACCAGCCCCACGGGCGTCGAGTGCCCGCACCTCGTCACCGGCGGCCACTACCTGGTCTGCACCGGCAGCCCGTTCTCCGCCGAGGACACCTTCCCGCCCATGCGACGCCTGGATCCGGCGACGCTGAGGCCGCTGCCGACCCCGCGGAACACGATCAACAAGCCCGTGCACGGGGTGATCTCCGACGACGGGGTCCTGGTGCTGTACGAAGCCGGCGCCGAGGACACGAGCGCGGGCGACTGGTTCGCGTACGACCTCGAGAACGACCGCAAACTGTGGAGCACGTACGCCACCGAGGCGGACGCCGCCGTGGCCGGCGGCCGGTTCGTGACCTTCACCCCCGTCAACGACCGCACTACGCGGGGCCGCGTGCTCACGATCGACCTGCACGCGGGTCCGCGGGGGACCGGAACCGCCGCGCCCCGCATGTCCGCGGCGTACGCGCAGACCCGAGACGGCGAACACCCCGTGGTCGTCGTGCCGGACGGCGACACGGGCCATGTCGTCGTCATGGCCCGTACCCACGGTTCGCTGCGGTCGCTTCCGCTGCCCTGAGGGGGCGGGGCGTTCAGCCCGTCGCGTCCACCAGCGCCAGCTCGTGCAGCCGCTCCGGCGGGCCCGGGCGGGCGTAGTACCAGCCCTGGGCCGTGTCGCAGCCCAGTATCCGCAACTGCTCGGCCTGGGCCCCGGTTTCGACCCCCTCGACGGTCACCGCGAGGTTCAGGCCGTGGGCGAGCGAAACGATACCCTCGACGATCTTGAGGTCGACGGGATCGGCGGGGAACTGCTGCATGCTCTGGGTGAAGGAGCGGTCCAGCTTCAGGACGCTGACCGGGAGGCGGCGCAGGTTCGCCAGGTTCGAGTAGCCGGTGCCGAAGTCGTCCAAGGCGATGTCGACGCCCATCTCGGCCAGCCGGCGCAGCGGCTTGAGGAGGTCGTCGTCGGCGCCGATGAGGGCCGACTCCGTGACTTCGAGGCACAGGGCATCCGGCTCGACGCCGGCGCGCTCCAGGATGTCGACGGTGTCCTGGACCAGGCCGGGGTGGGTGAGCTGGCACGGCGAGAGGTTGACGTTGATCCTCTGAGGGCCGTTCTCCCCGTAGCGTTCTCGCCATTCGCGGGCCTGCCGTACCGACTGCTCCAGGACCCAGCGGCCGAGCGGCACGATCAGCCCGGTGTGCTCGGCGAGCGGGATGAACCGGTCCGGGCCGAGCACCCCGTGCTGTGGATGCAGCCAGCGCACCAGCGCCTCGGCGCCCCGCACACTGCCGTCGCCGAGGTGGACCAGCGGCTGGTACTCGATGAAGAACTCGCCGCGGTCCAGGGCCGCGGGCAGCGCCGTGGTCAGCCCGTGCCGGGTGATGGCGCGGGCGTCGGCCTCCGGGTCGGCCAGCTCGAAGCGGTTGCCGCCCGCCGACTTGGCCCGGTACATGGTGATGTCGGCGCTGCGCAGGACCTCCGCCGGACCCCGCTCGCCCGTGGGGCCCTCGACGATGCCGATGCTGCCGCGCACGGTCAGCTCGCGGCCGTCGATACGGACCGGGGCGAGCAGCACGTTCATGATGCGCGCCGCGAGGTCGTCGACCTCGCTCTCGGTGTCGGGCCCTGTGGTCAGTGCCACGAACTCGTCACCACCGAGCCGGGCCACCATCTCGCCCGGCGCGGTCGCACACGACTGGAGCCGGTCGGCGACCTCCACGAGCAGCCGGTCGCCGGCCGCGTGGCCGAGGCTGTCGTTGATGGTCTTGAAGCCGTCGAGGTCGAGGTAGCACAGGCCGAACCGCTGGCCCTCGCCCGCGTTCAGCGCCTTCTCCAGGCGCTCGAAGAACAGCGTGCGGTTGGGCAGTCCGGTGAGCGCGTCGTGCGTGGCCTCGTAGCGCAGCCGGAGGTTGAGCAGCCGGCGCTCGGTGGTGTCCTCCATGAGGGCGAGCTGGTACTGCGGGACGCCGTCGGCGTCGCGCAGCAGGGAGACCGTCAGGTTGGTCCACAGGGCCGTTCCGTCCGGGCGGTAGAAGGCCTTTTCGAGGTGGTAGTGCTCGCGCTCGCCGCGGACGAGTTCGTCGTAGAGCGTCCAGGTCTGGGGGGCGTCCTCGGGGTGGGTCCACTCCTGGACCCGGCGGCCGCGCATCGTCTGGTCGGTGATGCCGAACATGCGCAGCAGCGCGCCGTTGACCTGGAGGACGTTGCCGTCCAGGTCGGCGATGCCGATCCCTATGGCCGCGCCCTCGAACACCGCGCGGAACCGGGCCTCGGTCGCGTGCAGCGCCTGTGCCACCACGCCCTGCGCCTCGAGGGCGGCCTGTGCGATGGCCTCCTGCTCGGCCAGCGTCCGCTCCCGCAGCGCGTGCGCGAACCCGGCGGCCATGGCGTGCTGGAGTCGCGCGGAGCGCGACCGCAGGTCCTCGCGGTCGCCGTCGCCGCCGCAGTAGAGCACCAGATAGGCGTCGACGCAGTCCAGGGAGCGGGTCAGCGCCTCCGGATCCGTGCAGTGCGCGTCGACGAGGGCGGCGCCGACGGCCCGGCCCTCGTCGGTGTCGACGACCCTGGCCGCGAGCGCCTCGCTCAACCGGCGGGCCAGCGGCAGCAGTTGTTCCTCGAACTCCGGCCGGGTCGCGGACGTCGACGTCACCGGGAAGACGGCCCGGCTCCAGATCGTCGCGAACCGGCGCAGTCTGTCCTCCGGCCCGTCCGGCTCGGCGATCACGCCGTACGTCCCACGCCGGCGAACCCGGAGAAGGCCCACGGATCCTCGTCGTCGGGGTTCCAGGTCGCCGACTCGGGCCGCCACCGCGGCGGCGACACCAGTCCCGGTTCCACCATGTCGTACCCCTCGAAGAACCGCGCGATCTCCTCGCGCGAGCGCATGATCAGCGGGTTGCGAATGTCCTTGTACACGTCCACCGCACCCTCGGTCCGCTCCTGCGGAAGCGGCATTCCCTCGTACGACGCGTGCGTGAGCACCAGCAGGCTGCCCGGCGCGAGTGCGTCGCGCAGCTCCGCCACCGCTGCGTAGGGGTCGTCCGTGTCTTCCACGAAGTGCAGTATGGCAACGAGAAGCAGTGCCACCGGCCGGTTCAGGTCGATCAGGCGCTGAACCTCGGGACTGGCGAGGATCTCCCGGGGCTTGCGAAGGTCGGCGGCGACGACTCCCGCGTCCGCGTTGCCCTCCAGAACGGCCTGGCTGTGCGCGACGGCCACCGGGTCGTGGTCGACGTAGACGACACGGGCGCCGGGGCGGGCGCTCTGGGCGACCTCGTGGACATTGCCGAAGGTCGGGATGCCGGAGCCGATGTCCAGGAACTGGGTGATGCCCTCGCCGGCGGCGAACCGCACCGCCCGCCGCAGGAAGGCCCGGTTCGCCTGCATGGTCTTCGGCAGCCCCGGTGCGAACTCCATGACCCTGCGGGCCGCCTCCCGGTCGGCCTCGAAGTTGTGCGAACCGCCCAGGTAGAAGTCGTAGATACGCGAGACACTCGGCACCGAGATGTCGATGCTCCGGGGAGCCCAGGCGGGACGCTCCATGTATCTCTCCAAGGCGTAGACGATCCGGTGTTCGAGCTGAGGCTACTGATCGACCGCCAAGGGAGCGAGTGGAAACGGAAATTGACCGTCCGTTCCCGGTCACTGCCTGCGGCACGTGCCGCTCGGGAACTCCGCGGATCCCCTACGAAAAGTAGGCGCCGCACTCCGGAGAGTTCCGGAGCGGGCGCCGACTCGCGGGGAGTTGGGGGGAATGACGGCTAAACCGGCCCGCCCCCTCCGTGCGGCGCGGAGGGGGCGGGCCGGTGGTTCGGGCGAGACCGCCGTCACTTGTCGGAGACGCCGACCATCTCTCCGTTGGGGCGGACGGCGTACCAGGTGCCGCCGACGCCCTGGCCGTTGGTGTCGCCGGGCGCCTTGTCGGCCGCGAAGGTGTAGATGGGCGAGCAGTTGACCGTCTGCTGCTTGACGCCGTCGGAGCGGGTGAAGCTCATCAGGCCCTTCTTCTGGACGCCCTTGGTGTCGTTCGACGACACGGGCGCCACGGCCGGCCACTTCTCCAGGCACGCACCGGTGCAGTTGGAGACCGGCTTGGGCCAGGCCTTGTCCTTGGCGAAGCGGTAGACCGTCATGCCGTTCTTGTCGACGACGATCTCGCCCAGGTTGGGGTCGTTGCGCGTGGACAGTCCGGGCAGGCTGGCGACCGACGCCTTCTTGCCCGTGGGCGCCAGCGCGTACCACTTGCCGCCCACGCCCTGACCGGTCAGATCGCCGGCCTTGGTGTCCTTCGCATAGCGGTAGGCCGGCCAGCCGGCGATGGTCAGCTGCTTGCTGCCGTCGGCCCGGGTCACCTCACCGAGCAGCGCCTTGTCGATACCGGCGCCGGCCGAGGCGTCGTTCGCGGGTACCGGCGGCCAGGCGGTCGCGCAGTCGCCGTTGCAGTTCGACTTCGGCGGCTCGGCGGTGTCCTCGTCGAAGCGGTAGAGGCTGAGACCGGCGCTGTCGGTCAGCACGTCCCCGAGTTCGGCGTTCGCGGAGACCTCGAGCTTGCCGGCCGAGGCCGACTGGGCTCCCAGGTTCCCCTGGCCACCGCCCACGGTCGAGCTGGGGCTCGGGCTGGTACCGGTTCCGATGCCGGAGCCGACACCGCCGTAGCCGCCCGCCGCCGCCGTGGCGCCGACGTTCTGGCTGCCCACCGACGACGTGCCGCCTTCCTGACCGCACGCCGTCGTCAGCACCAGCACCGCCGCGGCGCTTGCCACGAGTGAGGCGTTCCGCCAGGAGGTCTTCATCGTCAACTCCCCATAATTCAAAAGGGTGTTGCAGCGCCCTGCTGCGCCGCCGCACGACCATGGGTACGCACCGGAGCAGGGGTTGTGTTCAACCGTCCCGCATATTTCTTTTCGGAAGCTGTGACCACACCCGCCCCAGACCGCACAGATGTACCCCCCACCGGACGGGCGAGCGCCCGGAATTCAAACATCGGGCGGTCTTTTGTCCCTCCTTCGGACCAATCTCTTCGCGCCCGCGCGTGAGAGGGCGCGGCAGGCCTCATGATCTCCGTCGTGCATCGACCCGAATCACCCCAATCCGCCTCCGCCATACGGGTGTTGGCCCTGCTGACGTTGACGTGGGCGCTCATCGGTCCCACCGCCGGGGTGGCCGAGGCGGATGCCTGCGCGTACGCCTCTGTCGGCCCCAACGGCGCGGAGGCAGTGGCGGTCGCCGGAAGCCCCAACTGGCCCACGTTCCCGCCGTGCCCGAAGCCCGAGCCTCCACCTCCGCCCACTCCCACTCCCCCACCCCCCGAGCCTCCGTGTACGCCGACACCCACTCCCGACCCCACGCCGACACCGACGCAGAAGCCACCGAAGCCGAAGCCGACGCCCACCCCCGAGCCACCGCCTCCCCCGCCCCCACCGCCCCCACCGCCCGCACCGGCACCGCAACCGGCCGCACCGCGAGCGCGACCCACACCGCCCCCCGCACCCACCCCGACACCGGCTCCCACCCCGGCCCCGACGCGGAAGCCACCGCCCAGGCCGGCCCCGGGCCCCTCCGCGACCCCGGTGACCTACCCGGCCTACCACCACGCGAAGGCGCCCGACCGGCCCACGCACAGCACGACCTCACCCGTGATCTACGTCCTGCTCATCACCGCGCCCGCGGTGGTCGCCGTGGCCGCCCTGCGGCCCCGCTAGTGCCGATCCTGGAGGCATCCCTTGCCGGAATGGCTTGTTCTCATCCTCGCGATGCTGGCCGCATGCGCCGTGGTGGTGGCCATCACGCTCATCCGCCACAAGGCGGCACCCGTGGACGAGGATCCCAGCGAGACCCCGGACGTCATCGAGTACATGACGATGTGGATCGGAGTGGTGTACGCCATCGTCCTGGGTCTGGCCATCGCGGGCGTCTGGGAGGCCCGCAGCTCGGCCCAGGACCACGTCCAGGCGGAGGCCCAGGCGCTGCACGAGATCTCGGAGCGGGTCCAGGTCTATCCGGCCGACACCCGTGACCGCATTCGGGACGATGTCAACGCCTATGTCGGACACGTCGTCACCACCGAGTGGAAGGAGATGGCCGACCACCGCCGCATGACCGGACGCGGCACCGAACTTCTCGACCGGCTGCGCACGGACGTCACCTCCTACCAGCCGAGGTCCGACTTCGAGGCCCAGGCCTACCAGCCGCTCGTCGACCAGGTGGCGGCCGTGGACCAGGCCCGCAACGCCCGCGCGGACTCGGTCGAGCCCACCATGCCCGGGGTGGTCTGGTTCGGTCTGCTGGGCGGCGGCGTCGTCACCATCGGCATGGTCTTCGCGCTGCAGATCCGGCGTACGACACGCGAGCTGATCCTGGCCGGGCTGTTCTCCGCGCTGATCGCCTTCCTGCTCTTCCTGATCTGGGACTTCGACGCCCCCTACAGCCGTGGCATCACGGCGTCGGCGGAGCCGTTCTTCGCCCTCTTCCCGGACATCAAGGGCTGACGGCGTCCCGCCGCGGGCACGGCCGGGGGATGTCCGGCGTCCGACACACCGTCGGCGTCCCCTGACCGGCCCACACGCATGCCCCATTCGGAGCGACAGCGATCGCGCGGACGTACACCTATTCCTAGCGTTTCGGTCATCGAGGTGCATTTTCGACCAAGGCGGAAAAGGTCCGCAGCTGCTCCTCGGGGACCGGAGGAACCACCATGCGCGCGATACGCGTCGCTTCGGCCGCACTGCTGGGCGCGACCGCCCTGACCTTCTCCGCACCGGCCGCCGTGGCGAAGGACACCGACGTCACGCCCTTCGGCTTCAGCGTCCTGCCCTCGACCATCGCCGCGGGCGGACAGGTGGCGCTCCTGCTGGAACGGAACCACGGCGGCTGCAGAGGCTCCGCGACCGTCACATCGGCGGTCCTCGACACCGTCATCATCCCGCCGCACAAGAGCTATGCGACGGCCATCGTCGACTGGGACGCCAGACCCGGTTCGGTGTACCGGGTGACGTTCACCTGCGACGGCGTGAGCGGGTCCACGCGTGTGACCATCGCCGGCGGCCGCCCGGACGGCCCCACGCCGGTGCCGCTCCACCCCGACCGGGGCGTGCGCGCCGGCGAGGGCGGCAGCAGCATCGCCGGGTTCGACCTCAAGGAGCTCGGCATGGGCGCCGCGCTGATCACGGGGTCGATCGGGGCGGCGTACTACTTCTCCCGTCGTCGCAGCGGCGAGGACGACGCGTGACGGCTCCGCCGGGCGCGCAGACCTTCGCCCCGGTGGTTCCTCTCGGAATCCGGGGCGAAGGCCTGTGCCACGTGGGGTCGGAGGTCTCCGAAGGGGGCGGAGATCAGATGTGCTTCTCGGACCGCCGGCGCATCCAGAACACCCCGCCGCCGATGACGGCCAGGGCCACGAGACCGCCGCCGATGGCCATGTCCGTCGGGGTGGCCCCGGCGGAGCTGCTGCCACCGAGGCCGCCGCGGACTCCGCCGATGACGGTGAAGGCCGTCGGGTTGATCACGGTGCCGTTGCCGCAGACGACGCTGATGCTGTGCGATCCCGTGGACGCGTTCCGGTTGACCGTGGCGCGTCCCGTCGCCAGGTTGTTGGCTCCCGTCCTCAGCCTGATCGTCCGGAACGCGTCCGAGCTCGCGGTGGCGTTGCCGGTGCAGTTGTTGACGGTGATGGTCAGTTGTCCGCCCCGGGCGATGACGTTGGGAAGGGCGACGACGTTGCTGGGGCTCAGGTTCATGCCGTCCCGCGCGACGGCCGCCGGGGCGGCGAGTTGGAGCACGGCGACCGCGGCGCCGGCGGCCGCCAGGGCACGAGTAGTACGCATGTGAATCCTCCGCGGGAGACGCCCCGGGAACGGTCCCCGGTGGATCGGCGAGAAAACGCCTCCCAGAAAGACCCTCAGATGCCGTGCGCAAGCCCGCATTTCGGCACTGGTCCGAACTGGTGAGAGGACACGCCGAACGAAAAGCGCACAATCGGATATCTCCGCAGGTCACGGACCGTCAGAAAATTCCTGCTCACGGCAACTCGGATGGCGCACCAACCGCGTCAGGGGGCCACCCGTTCGCCGTCGCCCCGTCGCCGGTTTCGCGCGCGGGACTTAGCGTTCTCGTATGCGCGAATGACGTGGCGACGGCCGCGTCGAGAGGGGAAGTCAATGTCTGCGTCCGAGCTGGCCGGGCTGGCCGAAGAGGAGGAGCAGCGGAAGAAGCGCGCTCCCTGGGGCGTGATAGCGCTTGTTCTGCTGACCGGTCTCGCGCTCATTCGGAACGGTTCGGGGGAGTTCGACGTCGGCCCGCCGCAGCCCGCGTCGGCGGCCGCGGCGGACAGCCGGGTGCACGGCACCGCCTTCGGCAACGCCCCCGCCCCCGCTCCCCTGCCGTACGCCGCGCCCGACCGGGTCTCCATCCCGGCGATCCGGGTCGACGCGCCGATGGTGCCGGTCGGCCTGGACCCGGACGGCTGGGTCGGCGCGCCGCCGCCGGAGGACCCGAATCTGGCCGGCTGGTTCACCGGCGCGGTCTCCCCCGGCGAGAAGGGCACCGCGGTCGTCGTCGGCCATGTCGACAACAAACAGGGCCCCGCCGTGTTCTACGGACTCGGGGCCCTGAAGAAGGGAAATCGCGTCGAGATCAGGCGCAAGGACGGAAAGACGGCCGTCTTCGAGATCTACGGCATCGAGGTCTTCGAGAAGAGCAATTTCCCCGGAGACCGTGTCTACGGCTCCAAGGGAACCCCCGAATTGCGGGTCATCACCTGCGGGGGTGGATTTTCCAAGAACAACGGCTACGACGGAAACGTCGTCGCCTTCGCCCGCCTGGTCGAGGTCCGCTGAGCGTTCCCCGACCAGGCGGGCGCGTTCCGGCTATACGTACTGCCGTCGCGGGACGGTGATGTGATAGCCGGAATCGATGAGCTGCGGCAGATAGTCGCGCAGCGCCCGGACACTCTGGGAGCGGTCGCCCCCGGCGTCGTGCGAGAGCACCACGACGCCGGGGGCGGCGTTGTTCTCCACCGTGCCGACGATGCGGCGGGTGCCCGGGGTGGTCCAGTCGAGGGTGTCGACGGTCCAGGCGAGGGGTTCCATGCCGAGTTCGGCGCCGAGTTGGAAGGCGGCGCGGTTCCAGGCGCCGTAGGGAGCACGGAACCATTCGGGCCGCTCGCCGTAGGCGTCCTCGATGACGTCTGAGGTGCGTTCCATCTCGGAGCGGATGCGGGAGCGGGTGAGCCGGGTGAGCAGGGGGTGGGACCAGGTGTGGTTGCCGACGATGTGTCCCTCGTCGGACATCCGGGCCAGCAGGTCCTGGTTGTCGACCGCCATCTCCCCGCACACGAAGAACATGGCCCGTACGTCGTACTCGGCCAGCGTGTCCAGGATGTGCGGGGTGTAGCGGGGGTCGGGTCCGTCGTCGAAGGTCAGCACCATGGTCCTGCCGCGTCCGGAGACCTTCAGCAACGGCTCGTGGCGCACCAGCGTCTTCCGGCGGGTGGCGTGCGGCGGGCCGTACCCGGTCAGGGGCTGGAGGCGGTAGGCCGAGGACTTGACCGCGCGGTGGGCCGGTGGGCCGGCGGCGGGGAGCGCCGGCCCGACCGGCTTCTCGCCGGTGACCGCCGCGAGCACTCCGGCCGTGCCGGCGGCCCCGACCGCGGCGGCGCCGGCCAGCAGGGCCCGACGCCGGGTGAGCACCGCCGCCGTCGACGACAGCCGTGTGAGCAACTGATCCTTCGTCATGACTCATCAGTCGCCCGGCGGAGCTCCGACGCACCTCAGCAACACCGGTGTGGCGGCACGAATGCACCCACCCGGCCCAGTGAGGACGTGCCCGGGCGGCATGGCGGAGCGTCAGGCCGACGTCGTACAAGGGCAATCGGCTTCGGCCCCGGCCTCGTCCCCTCCGTCGAGGCCGGGTGCCGAGGGCTGCGGCGGGCTTCGGTGGCGGCCCGCTCGCGGCCCGCCCCTCGGGTGCCCCTTTGCGGCAAAACTTGCGCACCCATGTCGACGGGTCCCCGAATGCCGTCCGGACCTGCGGCTTCCGATAGCCTCACAGCCGTGACGGAACAGCATGCGCACCAGTTCGAGCGGGGCACGGACGGGCCCAAGGTCATCGTCGTCGGCGTGGACGGCTCCGACTCCTCGCTCCGCGCCGCGGCATACGCCGGCGGTCTGGCCCGGCGGCAGCACGCACTGCTCGCCGTCGTGTACGTCCAGCCGGTGATCGCCTCGGGTGCCGCGCTCGGCGCGCCGGTCGCCGAGACGACCGACGAGATCGCCGAGGACCTGGTCGCCCAGATCCGGCACGCGACCGAGCAGAACAAGGGGATATTCGATGTGCGCTGGGAGTTCCACACCTTCCGCGGCGACCCCTACAGCGGGCTGACCAAGGCGGCGGACGAGCTCAAGGCCGACGCGGTCGTCGTCGGAGCCTCGGAGCAGGCCGGCCACCGGATCGTCGGTTCCGTCGCGGTGCGGCTGGTCAAGGCCGGGCGCTGGCCGGTGACCGTGGTGCCGTGAACCCGCTCGGGGTCAGGAGAGCGCCACCTCGCGCAGCCGGTTCCGTACTTTCAGCCGGCCTTCCGCCGCCTCACGGGCCGAGGTCACGCGAACTGCATGATGTCGTCGGCTTCGTAGCGGCCGGATACAGAGGCCGCCGGCACCCGGAGACCTCGGTCTCGGAACCAGGCCATGCCTCACGCCTGGGCGACAGGTGCGAACGGAACGGTGGCGCCGAGCGCCGCGCTCTGCAACGCCGTGACGCGCTCGATGACGAGCCCCAGCAGCACGGCCGCCGCGATCATGAGCCCCTCCGCCACGATGAGGAAGGCCGTCGACCCCGGGGCCACCCGGCCCGCCGCTAGCAGCACCAGCGCGTGCGTGATCCAGGCGATCCACCACAGGTTCACCAGTGTCGTGTCTCGCTTCGGCTCCCATGACGCGGAGCTCGCGCGCCCGATGTCGAGGACGAACCGGCGCGGGACGAAGAAGTTGACCACCGGTATGAACCACGCGCCGACCGTCCAGCCCCGACTCGGGAGCGAGGCCTGGGGGGACAGCTCCTGGGCGTTGCGCCGGGACCGGGCGAGCCACACGAGGAACAGCACGGTCGCAGGAGCCGACACATAGAGGAAGATCATCGAGATGAGGCCCGACCTGTGCAGGGACGCATCGGTGGGGTGCAGGTAGTGATCCCGGACTGCCGCCGCGCGGAACACGTCCGCCACGGCGGCCGCCGCTATCGCCACCTGCGCTGAGCGGGCAAGGATCCAGGGAGCCTTACGGGCGGTACTCGTCATCGACTTCGGCCTGTCTCGGAGGCGTGTGCGGCCGCAGCGGACGCTGAGGCGGAGTGATCATAGGGTCTGATCGCCGCACACATGTACGCCTTTCGGGTCCGCAGTCGGAGGAGTGCGGTTTCCCTCACGCCGAACACCTCCGGGCCGCGGACACCCCGGCCGGCGAAAGTGCGAGGTCAGAGCGAGCGCAGGAAGTCCAGCACGATCGCGTTGAACTCCTCGGGCTTCTCCAGGCTGGGGAGATGCGAGGCGCCCTCCACCAGCACCGAGCGGCCGTTCGGGACGGTGCCGGCGAAGCGTTCCGCGTCGGCGATCAGGTCCGGCACGTCGAGCGTGCCGTTGACCATGAGCACCGGGACGTCGATCTTCGGAACCCGGGCCCAGGTGTCGGTCATGGGTACGTGCCAGTCCCGTTCGCCCGGTGTGTGCTTGGTGACGGTGTGGACGGCCATGTCGCGCAGGTGCTCCAGGATGCGCGGGTCGAGCTCGTCGGGCGAGCGGAACGGACCACTCACGGCCCTGAGGAAGATCTTCAGCCAACCCTCGATGTCGCCCGAGTGCAGGGCCCGGTGGGAGTCGGCCACGATCTTCCTGGTTGCCTCGTGGGTGTACTGGAAGTCGCTGACCGAGGCCCCGCTGACGACGATCCCCCGGACCAGTTCCGGATACTCGATCGCCGTGTCACCAGCAATGGCTCCGCCCATCGAGGCACCGACCAGGACCGCGGGGCCCACGTCGAGATGGCGCAGCAGCTCGGCGAGGTCGTCGGCCCAGCGGAAGGACTTGGTGGCGTTGGCGGTCCAGCCGTGTCCGCGGGCGTCCACGGCGATGACGCGGTACTCGGCGGCGAAGGCCGGTATCTGGGCGTCGAAGAGGCGGTGGTCGACGTAGCCGGCGTGCAGCAGGACCACGGGGTCCCCGGTTCCGGTGTCGAGATAGGCGATGTCCCCGTCGGTGGACGCGAAGTAGCTCAGTTCCGAAGCAACTGTCATGACAACCAAGGTGTCATCTTTCCGCGACTTTGACAACTCGGTTGTCATGATGGACCGGTGCATGATGAGCGGGTGAACGACATCGACGAACCACTGCCCCCCGACGATCTCGGCCACCGCGTCTCCGAGGTGTTCGACCTGATCGGCGCCCTGTACCGACGCGGCCTGCGCAAGCTCGAACAGGGTCAGCAGATCGAGGGGGTCTCCGTCGGCGTACGTTCCGTGCTGGTCCTGCTGCGCAGGTACGGCGCCATGACGGTGCCTCAGATGGCCCGGCTCATGGCGCTGACCCGGCAGTTCGTGCAGCGCATGGTCAACGACGCGGTGGGCGCGGGCTGGGCGGAGGTCACACCGAACCCCGCGCACCAGCGCTCCTCACTGATCCGGATCACGGCCGAGGGCGAGGCCGTCATCGACGCGATCCTCGCCCGCGAGCACGCCCTGAACCGGCAGGTCGGCGGCGATCTGACGGACGCCGAACTGCGGGCCTGCGCACGCGTCCTGAAGGAGATGCTGCGGACCTTCGACCATGTGGACGTGGACTGACCTACTCCCCCATCACCAGCCCGTCCTTCGCCGCGCCTCGGCTCAGCACCACCTCCCGGATCCGGTCGCGGACGCCCTCGAGATCGGCGCCCTGCGCGATCGCCTGGTTGAGGTTCACCGCCCGGCCGGCGTCCACGTCGAACATCTGCGGCAGGAACTCCGCCTTCGCGACCCGCCAGCGCCCGCCCGGCCGGGCGGGCGGGGCGAACGTGAAACGGCCGAGGGTCGACTGGTTGCCGCGCGGGTCCTGCGCGCCCTCGTTGTTGAACATCTCGCCCGCGATCTGGTCGCCCATGCCGTAGACGACCCAGGTGCCGTTGACCTTCTCGTACGCCTGCGGGACATGGGCGTGGGTGCCGAGGATCAGGTCGACGTCGGGACGGCCGCCGGTGCGGGCGGCGGTCAGATCGCGCGCCAGGGCCACCTGCTGCTCATCGGGCTCGTCCTGCCATTCGGTGCCCCAGTGCAGCGATACGACGACCACGTCGGCGCCCGCCTTCCGGGCGCCCCGGGCGTCCGCCAGGATCTTCTTCTCGTCCATCAGGTTGACCGCCCAGGGCTGCCCCTGGGGCAGCGGGAAGCCGTTGGTGTCATAGGTGTACGCGAGGTGGGCGACCTTCGCCGACCCGGCACGCAGGACGGTGACCGTGCGTGCCTCGGCCTCGGTACGGGCCGACCCGGCGTGCCGCACACCCGCGCGGTCCAGGGCGTCGAGGGTGCGGCGGATGCCCTCGGAACCGTCGTCGAGGCTGTGGTTGGAGGCGGTGGAGCAGCCGTCGTAGCCGGTGACGGCAAGGCCCTGGGCCACCTCGGGCGGCGACTTGAAGGTCGGGTATCCGGTGTAGTCGCCGTTCGCACCGTAGACGGTCTCCATGTGACACAGCGCCAGATCGGCGCGGGAGACGACGGATCGGATTCCGGCCAGCATCGGACGGAAGTCGTAGCGGCCCCCGCCCGCGTCGAAGCGGGCCCGGTCGATGATCGAACTGTGCGGCAGGACGTCACCGGAGGCGACGAGCGTGAAGCCGCGCGGTGCGGCGGCGGCCGGGGCCGGGGCCGGGCGCCCGGGTGTCTCGTGGTCGTGCGCCTGGCAGGCGGCACCCCCGGCGAGAAGTGCCGTGAGGGCCAGGGCAACCTGCCGTCTGCGTGCAATCATCAGCTCACCCCACTGTGGTCATATTTGCTGACGAATAGGTATGAGCTTGTCCGCGTCCGCAAACGGCCTGGCCGCCTTCTTGACCCGTCCGGGGTGGACGGGACGTGGAAGGGACGCGGAACGGACCGTTCACCGAACCGTTCGTCGACGCGATCGACCGTCCGCCGCAGATCCTTGTGCGTGCCCTGTCCCCCGGCCCCGCGCTGAGGTGCCATACGGCCATGACGGCCGGAACCACCCTCACGAACGGGACGACCGCCGAGCACGAGCTCGCCGCACTGCAGCGGGAGCACGGCCGGCCCCTCTTCGCGCTCCTGCTCCGGCTCAGTGACGGCGACCGGCAACGCGCCGAGGACCTGGTGCAGGAGACCCTCGTGCGCGCCTGGCAGCACCCCGAGGCGCTGCGCGCGGACGCCTTCGAGTCCGTACGGCCATGGCTGCTGACCGTGGGACGCCGGCTCGCGATCGACGCGCGACGGGCCCGGCAGGCACGCCCCGCCGAGGTCGGCGACGCGGTGTTGGAGAACGCCCGGGTGTGCGCCGATCACGCCGAACAGGCGGCCGCCGCCCTCGACGTACGCGAGGCTGTGAAGACACTCACTCCGGAGCACCGTGAAGTCCTGGTGCTGGTGTACTTCCAGGGGGCGAGTGTGGCGGAAGCCGCCGAAATCCTCGGAATTCCGCCCGGTACGGTGAAGTCCCGCGCGTACTACGCGCTGCGGGCCCTGCGCCGGGTGCTTCCGGGATACGCGGCCGACCTGCGGTGAAACCAATGGGAAAGTCAAACCTCCGTAAAGCGCCTTGCTGAGGAGCCGATTGAGTAATCGGCTGTCCTCATCCGTGTTCCGGACTGGGGTCCCGGCGACGGGCGACGCGCACGCACCGGAGGAAGGCAGGAAGGGATGCTGCACAGAGGTCAAGAGAGCACGGACGGCACCGGCGGGGGCGAACTCCTCGTCCCCATGGCCTGGTTGTACGCGGAGTACATCGCCGACGAGCTGCTGCGTTCCGGCGATCTGATGCCGCCGACGTCCTTCGAGTTCCGCGCCGGGCGGGACGCGCTGGCGCTGACCGTCTTCCTCGCCGACACCGAGGGAGAACTCTCCGGCATCCAGGTCGTCTCCCAGCTGGAGAACTGGCTGTCACTGACGGCGTACGACCAGCCGTGGCAGGACTGGGTGTGCGAGCGGATGGCCGCGCTGACCGCCGCGGCGGTGGCCACCGGCGAGCCCGCGCCGGACCTCGAACTCGCGGCGGCGGCCTGGCGCTGGCTGGAGGAGACGGAGCTGCTCGCGCCCGATCTGAACGCCGTGCCGGGCGGCGGGGCGGGCCTCGGTGAGGACGAGGGCCCGAAGGTGTGGACACCGGCGTGGCAACTCGGTCTTCCCCTCGGTCACCTCGCCATCCACCTGTTCTAGATTCCTTTCGATTCGGACCAATCCGCGGGGCCGACCGCTCCGAATCCCTTGGTCACGATTCTGTGCATGCCTTGAGTGATTCGGCGGGCTGGTGCGTACCGGTGGGAGCAACCAGTAACCCCACCCACACTCAACGGCACGAGGTTTCCGCATGAGGTCCTTGGAGAGGCATCGCGACGTCGGCGCGTACGCGCTCGGCGTGCTGGATGAGGCGGAGGCCTTCCGCTTCGAGGATCACCTCATGGAGTGCCCCAAGTGCGCGGCACACGTGACCGAGTTCGGTCCTGTGACCCGTCAGATGATGCTCTACCGCCGGGCGACTCCGCGCGTCGTGCACCCGATGGCCCAGCCCGGCCCCCAGCTCCTCAACCGCCTCCTCGGCGAGGTCGCGACGCGGCACCGGGCGCGCCGCAGGCGGCTGTTGTACGCCGTCGCCGCCTCGGTGGTCCTGGCGGTGGGCGGTTCCAGCCTCGCCCTGACGGCGGGCGGCGACCCGGGCGGCACCACCAGTGTCGAGGCCACCGACGGCCGGTCCGGGGTGTGGGCCCAGGTCACCACCGAGGACGAGGACTGGGGCACCCAGGTGGAGCTCAAGGTCAAGGACGAGTCCGGCCCCCGCGCCTGCCACCTCGTCGCGATCAGCCGCGACGGCAAGGAGGAGACCGTCACCGGCTGGAACGCCACCGGGCACACCACCGACGACAACACCATGATGGGCAGCTCCACCTTCCACGCCGACCAGATCGACCACTACGAGGTCAGGACGTCGGGCGGGGAGCATCTGGTGACGCTGGATCCCGGCTGAGCACGTCCGATCACTTGAGCAGCCTCGACAACCTCCGGTCCGCCAAGGGTTTGCCGCCCGTCTGGCAGGTGGGGCAGTACTGGAGCGAGGAGTCGCTGAAGGAGACCTCCCGGATGGTGTCGCCGCAGACCGGGCAGGGCTGACCGGTGCGGCCGTGGACGCGGAGGCCGGACTTCTTCTCCGACTTCAGGCGGCCCGCCGCCACCCCTCTTGAGCGTTCCACCGCTTCGGTGAGGGTCGTGCGCAGGGCCCGGTAGAGCGCTTCCGTCTCCTCGGGAGTCAGGGAGGCGGCCAGTTTGAAGGGGGACATTCTCGCCGCGTGCAGGATCTCGTCGCTGTAGGCGTTGCCCACACCGGCGATGAGCGTCTGGTCGCGCAGGGCGCCCTTCAGCTGTCGGCGTTCGTCCTTCAGCAGAGCCGCGAAGCTCGCCTCGTCGAAGTCCTCGGCCAGCGGGTCCGGGCCCAGGCGGGCGATGCCGGGGACCTCCTGAGGGTCGGCCACCACGTACACCGCCAGGCGCTTCTGCGTGCCCGCCTCCGTGAGGTCGAAGCCCGCGCCGGTCTCCAGGGCCACGCGCAGGGCGAGGGGACCCTTGCCGGGACGGGGCGGCCCGTCGGGGAGGCGGTCCTTCCAGTGCAGCCAGCCCGCGCGGGCCAGGTGGGTGACGAAGCGCGGGCCACCGTCCGTCTCCAGGTCGAGGAACTTGCCGTGGCGGTGCACGGCGACCACCTCGCGGCCCTCGACGGCGGTGAGCGGAGGGTCGTACGTCTTCAGGACGCTGATGGCCACCGGCAGGACGCGCACGATCTCGTGGCCGACCAGGTTCTCGGTCAGGAAGTCCTTGAGCGCTTCCACCTCGGGGAGTTCGGGCATACGTCCAGAGTGCCACCGGGGGCCGTTGTGGGTCAGGTCCGCTCCCGTACGACGAACTCGCACCACACGCACTTCCCGCCGCCCCGCGCCTCCACGCCCCAGACATCGCTCAGCAGGTCGACCAGGAGCAGGCCTCGGCCCGAGACCCCCGACTCGCCCGCCTCCCGGCGGCGCGGCAGGGCGCTGGAGGAGTCCTCGACCTCGACGCGCATCCGCCGGTCGGAGGCGGTCAGGACCCTCAGGGTGACGATCGCGGCGCCCTCGGTGTGCATCAGGGCGTTGGTGATCAGCTCGTCGGCGACCAGTTCGATCTCGTCGGAGCGCTCCCGCGCGCCCCAGGCGGCGACCGCGGCCCGGATCATGTGCCGGGCCTCGGTGAGGGCCTCGGGGTCCCCGGACGCCACGTGCTGCTGGAGGCGGCCGCCTGACTCCGGGGTGTCCTGGCCGCGGCGGAACAGCAGGAGCAGCGCCACGTCGTCGTCGCCGGCGCGTTCCTCGGCCACGTCGATGAGCAGGTCGGCCAGCTCCCACACGTCGGTGGGGCCGCCCGTGATGAGGGTCGTGAGGGTCTGCATGCCGTCGTCGAGGTCGGCGCCGGGCTCTTCGACCAGCCCGTCCGTGCACAGCAGCAGGGTGTCCCCGGGGTCGAGTTCGAGGGTGCCGACGGGATAGTCGAGCTGCCCGAACTCGGCGGACAGCCCGAGCGGCAGCCCTCCTGCCACGGTCACCCGGCGGCAGCTGCCCCCGGCCTGCCGGACCAGCGGGTCGATGTGACCCGCCCGGACCACCTGGACGACTCCGGTGGACAGATCGGCCTCCGCGTACAGGCAGGTCGCGAAGCGGTCGGTGTCGAGCTCGTGGAGGAACACGGAGGCACGGGCCATCACCGTGGCCGGGGGGTGTCCCTCGGCCGCGTAGGCCCTGAGGACGATTCTCAGCTGGCCCATGACGGCGGCGGCGTGCGTGTCATGGCCCTGGACGTCTCCGATGACGGCGCCGACGCGGCCTCCGGGCAGCGGGATCAGGTCGTACCAGTCGCCGCCGATGTCCCGGGCCAGCGAGCCCTCGGCGCTGGCTGCCCGGTAGCGGACGGCGACATCGACGCCGGGGACGCTCGGAATGGTGCGCGGGAGCATCGCCTGCTGGAGCCCGGTGGCGAGGTCCTTCTCCTGTTCGTACAGCATGGCCCGCTGGAGGCTCTGGGCGATGCTGCTGCAGAGGGCGATCAGGACGTTGCGGTCCTCGGGGGTGAAGCCGTACCGGTCGCTGTACAGCAGACCCATCGCACCGATCGGACGGGCCTCGGCGATCAGCGGGAGGTAGGCGGCGGAGGTGATGTTGAGGCCGGTGATGTGCGGCCACAGGATCGGGTAGCGATCGGCGAACTCCTCCGGCGACTCGATGAAGCGCGGCGTGAGCGTGCGCACGGCCTCGCTCATCGGGTACGGCTCGTCGATCCGGGTGATGTCGGTGCCGGGCACGAAGCTGCCCGCGGGGCCCTCGGCGATCAGCCGGATCCGGCCGGCCTCGACCAGGCCCATGACCAAACTGGTCGCGCCGAGATGGGTGAGGCCCTGGGTGTCCTTGAGAACGTCGATGACGTCCTGGACGGTCCGGGCGTGGGCGAGAGCGGCCGTGGTGAGCTGGACGACGTTGGTCTGCTGGCGCCTGGCCTCGTCCTCGACGGCCTGCTCCCGGCGGTTCTCCAGCTCGCCCATTTCCTGGGTGGCGTCGCGGACGATGCCGATGATCCGGCGCGGGCGTCCCGTCCCGTCCCGTCGGATGTAGCCCTGGGTGTGGGTCCAGCGCAGGCTGCCGTCGCGGCAGCGCAGACGGAAGTAGGTGCCGTAGTTCTCGCTGCCGTCCTTGATGGCCTGGGCGACGAGCGCGTCGAGCCGGTGCGCCTCGGCCCTCGGCACCCGGACGGCGAGGCTCATCGGGCTTCCGTCGTACTCGTCGGGGCGCAGGTCGAAGACCTCGTGGGCCTGGGCGTCCATGTGGAACAGACCGGTGTCCAGGTCCCAGTCGAAGCTGCCCATGCGGTTGAGCGCCAGGATCGGATCCGGGTGGGCGGGCCAGTCGTCCGGGAGTGACAGGGCGCTCGCTCCCCGATCAACCATGGGCCCACCTTGCCAGGATTTGTCCGATTCTTCGACCCGTAGGCGCGTGTGCTCCGGAGCCGTCAGACACCGAGGACGGCGGCGGGGCCGGTGAAGACGGCGTCCGTGCCGGCCGGCTCCGACGGATCGTCGGGGATCAGCCCGCCACCGTCGGGGAGATCGGGGGTGTCCGGGACGGTCTCGGGGCCGATTCCGGTCTCGGGGTCCGGGTCCACGGGGACGGTCGTGCGGGTGCCGTCCGGTGGGAGCGCGGGGAGGCCGGGCCCGGTCGTGGGCGGCGGAGTGGCCGTGGGGCAGTTCTCGTCGTACGACTCCTCGGTCACGACGACGCCAGGTGTGCCGGTGGGGGTGGCGCAGCCGCTCCCGGCGCTCGGCGAGGCCTCCGGGGGCGCCGTCTCGTCCGGACGCTGTCCGAGAGGTGTCGCGGGAGCCGACAAGGGAGTCGGGGACTCCGGCTGCGGCAGTGGTACGACATGGTCGTGGCGGCAGTCGTAGTCGATCAGCCGCTCGATCCAGGTGTGGTCGACGAGGTCGATGATCGTGATGTAGGTGATGAACTGCTCGCTGGGGGCCACCACCACCACCCGGGCGGCCCGGTATCCGGGCCACGGCTGCCCGCCCACGACCGCGCGGCCCCGCATCGCCACCGGCGGCGTCAAGGGGTTGCCGCAGGCGCAGCGGACCCGTGGGACGCCACGGTCATCGACGAGGACGGCGGTGCCCGCCTGGAGGACGGACGGGTAACCGCTCGCCCGGCCCGCGCCGTAGCGGTGGTTGGTGACGAGGGTGTCGGCCCGCAGCACGACCGGGGCGAGCCCGCGCAGGAAGTCCGGCACCGCGTCCGGAGAGACGCCCACGACCTGGGCGAACGCGCGCTCCCTGGACCGGTCCGCGGTCAGGTCGTCGAGCTGCCGCGCCACGTCGCAGCTGCCGACGCGCTCGATGCCGCCGTAGAGACCCGGCATCCCGCCGGAGACGGTCCGCGGGGCGGTCGAGGCCCGCTGGGGCGTTCGGGTGAGGGGAGAGGACACGGTCGCCGAGGTCGCCGTGGAGCGGGTGAAGGGGCTCGGGCCCCGAGCCGCCGCCGACTGAAGAAACACTTCGCCCTTCGCCTCGGCGTTGTTCGCGTCGCCGCCTCCGGCGCATCCGGCGACGAGGAGTGCCGCCGCGAGCGCGCAGGCCGTGACGAGGGCTTGGGTGGGTGTCCGCACCACATTCTCCCGTCCACGCCGACATTTCGTCACTATTGTCTGCTTCGCTCACTTTGGTTACGCAAGCGGAGGGAAGGTACACGGGGAGTCACGCAGGGTTCGGCGGGACAATGGAGGCGGGAGAAGACGGCTGTGGACTGGTTCACCGCACCCGACTACTGGCTGAGCCGGCTGGTCTTCCAGCGGGCTCTGGCCGGGCTGTACTTCGTCGCGTTCCTGGCGGCGGCCCTGCAGTTCCGGGCACTGCTCGGGGAGCGCGGGATGCTGCCCATCCCGCGTTTCGTCGCCCGCGTGCCCTTCCGGAGGGCGCCGAGTCTCTTCCACCTCCACTACTCGGACCGGTTCTTCGCTCTCTGCGCGGGGACGGGCTGCGCGGTGGCGGTCGCGCTGGCGGCGGGTCTCGACTCCCGGCTGCCGCTGTGGGGCGGGATGCTGCTGTGGCTGGTGCCGTGGCTGCTGTATCTGTCGATCGTCAATGTGGGCCAGACCTGGTACGGCTTCGGCTGGGAGTCCCTGCTGCTGGAGGTGGGCTTCCTCGCGGTGTTCCTCGGCAACGACGAAGTGGCCCCGCCGGTCCTGGTGCTGTTCCTCCTGCGCTGGATCCTGTTCCGGGTCGAGTTCGGCGCGGGGCTCATCAAGATGCGCGGCGACGCCTGCTGGCGCAGACTCACCTGCCTCGACCACCACCACGAGACACAGCCGATGCCGGGGCCGCTGAGCTGGTTCTTCCACCATCTGCCCCGGCCGCTGCACCGGGTGGAGGTGGCCGCGAACCACCTCACCCAGCTCGTGGTCCCCTTCCTCCTGTTCACCCCGCAGCCGATCGCCACGGCGGCCGCGTCCCTGATGATCGCGACCCAGCTGTGGCTGGTGCTCTCGGGCAACTTCGCCTGGCTGAACTGGATCACGATCGTGCTGGCGGTGCCGGCGCTGGACCTCTCGGGCGAGGCGCCGGACCTGCCCGCCACTCCGCTCTGGTACGAGATGGTGGTCCTCGCCGTCGCCGCGCTGCTCCTGGGCCTGAGCTACCAGCCGGTCCGCAACATGATCTCCCGGAGCCAGATCATGAACCGCTCCTTCGACCCGCTCCATCTGGTCAACACCTACGGCGCGTTCGGCAGCGTCAGCCGGATCCGCTACGAGGTGGTGGTCGAGGGTACGGCGGACGACGTACCGCGCAGGGACTCCGAGTGGAAGGAGTACGAGTTCAAGGGCAAGCCGGGCGACCCACGGCGCTGGCCGCGCCAGTTCGCGCCCTACCATCTGCGCCTGGACTGGATGATGTGGTTCGCCGCGCTGTCCCCGGCCTACGCCCAGGCGTGGTTCGGCACCATGGTCGAACGGCTCCTGGAGAACGACCCCGCCACGCTGAGGCTGTTGCGCCGCTCACCGTTCCCGCCGCACGAGCCGCCCCGCCATGTCCGCGCCCGCCTCTTCCGGTACCGGTACACGACGTGGCGGGAGCTGCGGGAAACGGGGGCGTGCTGGGAGCGGACGTATGTGCGGGAGTTTCTGCCGCCTACGCGGCTGGCGGAGGTTGCGAGTCACTAGACGGTGCGGCGGGAGTGGATCGTCGCTGAAGACGCCGTCGGGCATGCCACCGGATACCGGCACACGGCGGCGGTGCTGGGCGGCTGCCCTGAAGACCGCGTGCGCGTGGCCACCGCCCGCCCACACGGGCGCCCCGAAGGACAGGGCGCAGAACGGCCGGGACGTCCCGGCATCTCCTTGGTTACGTCCCGGGGGCGTCGAGTCCGTAGACGCGCGTGGCCGTGGCGCCGAAGACCTGGGGGTGGGCGGACGGGGGCGTCAACCGACGTGCCGTGTCGAGCACGTGCCCGTATGTCGCTCCCAGTGTGCACACCGGCCAGTCCGAGCCGAACATGAGACGCTCCGGGCCGAAGGCGTCCAGGACCGTGTCGGCGTACGGGCGCAGGTCGTCGATCGTCCAGGAGTCGAGGTCCGCCTCGGTGACCATGCCGGAGAGTTTGCAGACAGTGTTGGGCAGGGCGGCCAGGGCACGGACGTCGGCCGCCCAGGGTTCCAGGGCGCCGGAGGCGATGGGCGGTTTACCCAAGTGATCGAGGACGAAGGTGAGTTGGGGCAGCGACTCGGCCGCCTTGGCGCAGGCGGGCAGTTGGTGGGGCAGGACGACCAGGTCGTACACCAGGCCCGCTTCGGCCACCGCGGTCAGGCCTCGGCGTACGTCCGGCCGCAGCAGCCACTCGGGGTCCGGCTCGCTCTGGACCTGGTGGCGGATGCCCTTGAGGCAGGTCCCGCCGGGGCATTCGCGCAGACGCGCCAACTCGTCGGCGGCGTCGGGACGGGTCAGGTCGGTCCAGCCGACGACACCCGCGATCACGTCGTGGCGGGCCGCGAGGGCCAGGAACTCCGGGGTCTCCTCGGGCACCGTGATCGTCTGGACGAGGACCGTACGTTCGACGCCCGCCGCGCGGGCCTCGGGGGCGAGGTCCTCGATGGTGAAGTTCCGTCGCAGCGGACTGTCGGAGGTGATCCAGTCCTGGTCCCGCACCGACAGGTCCCACACATGGTGGTGCGCGTCCACCACCGTCACGGCAGCTCCCACACGACGGGCAGGCCTGCGTCGGCGCCCTCGTCGGAGTAGTCGTGCGCCACGTCGAGGAGTTCGGCCATGCGGGCCTGCCAGGTGACGTTCACCGGGAGCTTCTCCAGCTCGGCGAGGAGGCGGCCGTAGTCCTCGCACTCCAGGACGTGGAAGAGGTCGGTACCGCTGCGCCAGATCGTCCAGGAGTGGGCCCCGGCGGCGCGGATCGCGTCGGTGAGTTCGACGGGGACCTCGCGGTGCGCGGCCTCGTACTCGTCGATGCGGTCCGCGCGGACCTTGGTGTGCAGGGCGACTCTCATGACGGCTCCTCGGTGGTCAGGAGACCGGTGTCGCGCAGCTCCTGCCAGAAGGCAGCGGGCACCGGGGTCGCGAACTGGTCGGCGGCATCGTGGACTTCGGCCGCCGATCGGGCGCCCACCAGGACGCTCGCGACGGCCGGGTGGGCGGCGCAGAAGGCGAGGGCGGCGGCACGCAGGCTGATGCCGTGCCGCTCGGCGGCCTCCCGCATGCGCAGGGCCCGGTCCAGCACGTCGCCGGAGGCCTGCGCGTAGTTGTACGTCGCTCCCGGCCGCGGATCGGCCAGCAGCCCGGAGTTGAAGGCGCCGCCGATCACCACGGAGACGCCCCGTGCCACGGCGGCGGGGAGCAGCTCGGTGAGCGCGCTCTGGTCGAGCAGGGTGTAACGGCCGGCGCACAGCACCACGTCGACGTCGGTCTCCCGGACGAAGCGGGTCAGCATCTCGGCCTGGTTCATGCCGGCGCCGATCGCCCCGACGACGCCCTCGGAGCGGAGCTTCTCCAGGGCCGGGTAGCCCTCGCGGAAGGCCTCTTCGGCGTGGTCGTCGGGATCGTGGAGGTAGACGACGTCCACGTGGTCGAGGCCGAGCCGTTCGAGGCTCGACTCGAGGGTGCGTCGTACGCCGTCGGCGCTGAAGTCCCAGACCCGGCGGTGGGTGGCGGGGACCGCGAAGCCGTCGGCGAGGTCGTCGCCGCCGTCCCCGGACGGCTCCAGGCGGCGGCCCGCCTTCGTGGAGAGCGTGTACTCCGCGCGCGGATGCTCGCGCAGTACCTCCCCCAGCCGGCGTTCCGACAGTCCCAGACCGTAGTGCGGGGCGGTGTCGAAGTAGCGGATGCCGCGCTGCCAGGCGACGGTGACCGCCTCGTGCGCCTGTTCGTCGCCGACCTCGGTGAACAGGTTGCCGATGACGGCGGCGCCGAAGCCCAGGCCACTGACCCGCACACCGCTCGCGCCGAGGGTGTTCACTGGCCCACCGGCCTCAGGCGCAGGCCCTGCATGCCCCCGTCGACGGCGAGAGAGGTGCCGGTGGTGGCGCCGGAGAGCGGGCTCGCCAAGTAGGCGATGGCGCCCGCGACCTCGTCCGCCGACACGAGCCGGCCGGTGGGCTGGCGGGCCTCCAGGGCGACCCGTTCGGCGGCCGGGTCGGGGGCCTTGGCGAGCAGCCGCCCGATCCACGGAGTGTCCGCCGTGCCGGGGTTGACGCAGTTCACGCGGATGCCCTCGCGGACGTGGTCGGCGGCCATGGCGAGGGTCAGGGAGTACACCGCCCCCTTGGTCGCGCTGTACAGCGCCCGTTGCGGGAGGCCCGCGGTGGCCGCGATGGAGGAGGTGTTCACGATCGCCGCGTGCGCGGACGTGCGCAGGTGGGGCAGGGCGGCGCGGGCGACGCGGACCATGCCGACGACGTTGACGTCGAGGACGCGGTGCCATTCGTCGTCGTCGTTGTCCGCCACGGTGCCCTGGGCGCCGATGCCCGCGTTGTTGACCACGACGTCGAGTCCGCCGAGGTCGGCCACGGCGGCGGCCACGGCCTCGCGGACGGAGGCGTCGTCGGTGACGTCGGCACGGTAGGCGAGCAGCGGCTTCTCGACCGAGGACGGGTCCAGGTCGAGGACCGCGACCTGGGCGCCGCGCGCGACGAGGAGTTCCGCGGTGGCCCGGCCGATGCCGGAGGCGCCGCCGGTCACCAGGGCCTTGATGCCCTCGAAGTCACTCATGCCGCCTGCCCCTTCTTCCGCGTGTCGTTGGCGAGGTCTTCTGCCCAGAAGGCGCCGCCGGGGAACGTGTACCGCGCGATGGACTCGGGGCGCATGGCGGCCGAGAAGCCCGGCGCGACGGGTGCCGTGTAGTGGCCTTCCCGGATCACCACGGGATCGAGGAAGTGGTCGTGCAGATGGTCGACGTACTCGATGACCCGGTCCTCGGTGGTGCCGGTGACGGCCACGTAGTCGAACATCGACAGGTGCTGGACGAGTTCACACAGGCCGACCCCGCCCGCGTGCGGGCAGACCGGCACGCCGAACTTGGCGGCAAGCAGCAGGATGGCGAGGTTCTCGTTGACGCCGCCGACGCGGGCCGCGTCGATCTGGACGACGTCGAGAGCGCCGGCCTGGAGCAGCTGCTTGAAGACGACCCGGTTCTGGACGTGCTCTCCGGTGGCGACCTTGACCGGGGCGACGGCCCTGCGGATCGCCGCGTGGCCGAGGATGTCGTCGGGGCTGGTGGGCTCCTCGATCCAGTACGGGTCGAACTCGGCGAGCGCCTTGGTCCAGCGGATCGCCTCGTCGACGTTCCAGCGCTGGTTGGCGTCGATCGCCATGCGGATGTCGGCGCCGACGACCTGACGGGCGACACGGCAGCGCCGTACGTCGTCCTCCAGATCCGCGCCGACCTTGAGCTTGATCTGCCGGAAGCCGTCGGCGACGGCCTCGGCCGCGAGCCGGGTGAGCTTCTCGTCGTCGTAGCCGAGCCAGCCGGCGGAGGTGGTGTACGCGGGGTAGCCGGTGGCCAGGAGCCCGGCGACCCGTTCGTCGGCTCCCTCCCGCCCCCGCCGCAGGATCTCCAGGGCCTCCTCCGGGGTGAGCGCGTCCGTGAGGTAGCGGAAGTCGATCTGGCCGACCAGCCACTCGGGGTCGCCCTCGGCCAGCAGCCGCCACAGCGGCTTGTCCGCGCGTTTGGCGGCCAGGTCCCACACGGCGTTGACGACCGCGCCGATCGCCATGTGCATCACGCCCTTCTCGGGTCCGAGCCAGCGCAACTGGCTGTCGCCGATCAGGTCGCGGTTCAACGTCCCCGGGTCCGCGCACAGTTCCTCGACGGACCGTCCCACGACATGCCCGCGCAGCGCCTCGATCGCGGCGACCTGGACCTCGTTGCCCCGCCCGATGGTGAAGGTGAATCCGTGCCCCTCGTGCCCGTCGGCCGCATCCGTGCGCAGCACGACGTAGGCCGCCGAGTAGTCGGGGTCCGGGTTCATCGCGTCGGAACCGTCCAGCTCGCGCGAGGTGGGGAAGCGGATGTCGTAGGTGTCTACCGCGGTGACACGGGCGGGGGTCGAGGACACGGAGTGCCTTTCGGTAGGTGACGGGGACGCGGGCGGGCTCAGTCCTGGGCGCGCCCCGTCGTCACACGGGCGATCATGAGGGCGACCAGGATGATTCCGCCGTAGATGGCCTGGATCCAGAAGGACGGCACCTGGGCGAGTGTCAGCAGATTCTGGACGACACCCAGCAGGAGTACGCCGGTCAGGGCGCCGAACATGGTGCCCTTGCCGCCGTCGAGGCTGATGCCGCCGATCACCGCGGCCGCGAACACCGTGAAGATCATGTTCTGGCCCTGGTTGGCGCTGATCGCGCCGACGTAGCCGGTCTGCATGATGCCGCCGACGGAGGCGAGGACGCCGGCCACGACGAACACGCCGAGCATCACCCGCTCGACGCGGATGCCTGCGGCGCGGGCCGCGTCGGCGTTGCCGCCGATGGCGTACAGGGAGCGGCCGATGCGGTGGTACTTCAGGACGAAGCCGGTGACGGCGAAGGCGGCCGCGGCGAGCCACACGGACATGGGGACGTTCAGGAAGGTCGTGGTGGCCAGGGAGTAGAAGCTGTCCGGCATGCCGAACAGGGTCTTGCCCTTGGTGGCGCCGACGAGCAGTCCGCGCAGCACGATCAGCATCGCGAGCGTCACGATGAACGCGTTGAGCTTGAACTTCACGACCAGGATGCCGTTGAAGGCGCCGACGGCCGCGCCGACGACGAGGACCGCGAGCAGGGCGAGGACGGCCGGGAACTCGGTGCCCCAGCCGGACTGGGCCGCGGGCAGGACGAGGAGCGCGCCCACGGCGGGCGCGATGCCGACGACCGACTCCAGAGAGAGGTCGAACTTGCCGGTGATCAGGACGAGGGACTCGGCGAGCACCACCATGGCGAGGGCGGCCGAGGCGCCGAGGATGGAGATCAGGTTGCGCTCGGTGAGGAACGAGTCGTTCACGAACGCGCCGAGGACCATGAGCAGCAACAGGGCCGGGACGAGGGCGAGTTCGCGGGCGCGGCGCAGCAGGACCGTCCGGGCTGCCCGCGCCTCGGGCACCCGCACGTGCTTCACCGGCGGAGCCTGGGTGTCAGCCATGGTGGTCCACTCCTTCGATGGAGGCGATCAGCTCGTGGTCGCGCCAGCCGGCCGGGTGCTCGGCGACCACGCGGCCGTGGAAGAGGACGAGGACGCGGTCGCAGCGGCGCAGGTCGTCGAGTTCGTCGGAGACGACGAGGACCGCGGTGCCGTCCTCGCGGGCGGTGTCCACGCGGGAGAGCAGGGATTCCTTGGACTTCACGTCGACGCCCGCGGTGGGGTTGATGAGGACGAGCAGGCGCGGGTCGGAAGCCAGGGCGCGGGCCATGACGACCTTCTGCGCGTTGCCGCCGGAGAGGTCGGAGACGGGCTGGTCGGGGCCCTCGGTGTGGATGTCGAGCCGGTCGATCAGTTCGGTGGCGAAGCCGCGCTTACGGTCGGTGCCGACGAAACCGTAGCGGCCGAGTCGGTCCAGGACACTGAGCGTGGCGTTGTCGCCGATGGTCATGCCGAAGACCAGGCCCTGTGCGTGCCGGTCCCGCGGGACGAAGCCGACTCCCGCCCCGAGGCTCGCCTGTACGTCGCCGAACGGCAGCGGCCTGCCGTCGAGTCGGGCCGTTCCGCTCGTCGGGGTGTGCAGTCCGGTGAACGACTCGGCCAGCTCGATCTTGCCGCTGCCGCTGATGCCGGCGAGTCCGACGACCTCACCGCGGCGCACGGTGAGGTCGACGTTGTCGTAGGCGTCGGAGGTGAGGCCGCGGACGTCGAGGAGCACGGGGGCGGTCTCCTCGACCTCCCTGAGCTGTACGGCCTGTTCGGCGATGGTCTCGCCGGCCATGGCCTCGATCAGGGCCGCCCGGGGCATGTCGGCGACCGGGGCCGTGGTGATCCAGCGGGCGTCCCTGAGGACCGTCACCGTCTGGCACACCTCGTACACCTCCTGGAGGTGGTGCGAGATGAACAGGAAGGTGACGCCGGAGTCCTGGAGTGCGCGCATCCGGCCGAAGAGCCGCTCGATCTCCCGCTTGTCGAGCTGTGCGGTCGGCTCGTCGAGGACGATGAAGCGGGCGCCGAAACTCAATGCCCTGGCGATCTCCACCATTTGGCGGTCCTCGACCTTGAGGTCGGCGGTGCGCGCCTCCGGGTCGACGCGCACGTCCCAGGTGTCGAGGAGCTCGGCGGCCCGGGTCCTCAGCCCACGCCAGCTGATGAACCCGCGGTGCAGGGGCTGCCGGTTGATGAAGAGGTTCTCGGCGACCGTCAACTCGGGTACGACGGTGGGCTTCTGGTAGACGCAGGCGACCTTGCTCCGCCAGGCGTCCCGGTCGGCGAGGGGTGGCGCGGGCTCGCCGTCGAAGCGGACGGTGCCCTCGTCGGGGGCCTGGAGACCGGTGAGGATCGTGACGAGGGTGGACTTGCCCGCGCCGTTGCGGCCGACGAGGGCGTGGGACTCGCCGGGCAGGACGGTGAGACGGCCGTCGGCGAGGGCGGTCGTGGGGCCGTACCGTTTGACGACCCCCTGGGCTTCCACGAGTGGGCTGCTCATTTGACCGTGTTGCCCCACAGCTTGGGGTCGTCGACGTTGTCCTTGGTGACCAGGGGCGCGGGCAGCTGGTCCTCCAGGATGCCGCTGGGCAGCTTGACGATCGTGGAGTCGTGGTCGGTCGGGCCGGGCTTGAAGGTCTTCCCCTGCATCGCCGCCTTGATGTAGTACATGCCGTACTTGGCGTACAGGTCGGCGGGCTGGGAGACGGTGGCGTCGATCTCGCCCTTGCGGATGGCGTCGTACTCCTGCGGGATGCCGTCGTTGGAGACGATGGTGATGTGGCCCGCCTGCCCGGCCTTCTTCAGCATCCCCTTGGACTTGAGGGTCTGCAGGGTCGGGGCGAGGTAGACGCCGCCGGCCTGCATGTAGATGCCCTTGATGTCGGGGTTGGCGTTCAGGAGGGTGCCCAGCTGCGAGGCGGCCGCGTCGGACTCCCACTTGGCGGGGATCTCCAGCACCTTCAGCTTCGGGAAGTTCTTCTTCACACAGGCCCGGAAGGCCTCGGAGCGGTCGCGGCCGTTGACCGAGGCGAGGTCGCCCATGATCTGCACGACCTTGCCGGAGGGGATCTGCTCCCCGAGGTACTGGCAGGCCTTCTCGCCGTACGAGACGTTGTTCGCCCGTACGACCATGGCGACCTTGCCCTTGTCGGGGGCCACGTCGACCGCGACGACCGGGACGCCCTTGCGCTCGGCCTGGTCGAGGCCGGCCTCGATGGCGGCGCTGTCGAGCGGGGCGACGACCAGACCCTTCACGCCCTGGTTGAGCTCGTTGTTGATGTCGGTGATCTGCTGGGAGGGGTCGCTGTTGGAGTTGACGGTCTTCAGCGTGTCCACCCCCTCGGACTTGGCCATCTTGGGCACGTAGTCGTTGTACGACTGCCAGAACGGCGAGGTCAGCAGCGGCAGGATCACGCCCACCTTGCCGGACCCGTCGCCTCCTTCGGCGCCGGAGCTGCCGGTGTCCTTGGTGCTGCCGCACGCGGCGAGCACGAGTGAGGCGCTCGCGGCCGCGGCCACCGCGCCGATGATCCGAAACCTGTTCCGCTTCCCCACTGTTCTGCCGGGCATCTGATGGCTCCTCATCGAGCGTGTCGAGCGTGATCGAGCATGAGCGTGATCGAGCAGATGACGGCATACTTATCAGACCACTCACCCCTTGCAATACCCTCTGTCGGCAGATTTTCCCGTCTTCCGGCCATAGTGGTCCGACCACCCTGCCGGTTAGACTGCGGCGCACCCCGGTGATGTGGAGGAATGGCGTGGACGAGACAGCTCCGCAGAAGGGCACCGTGACGCAGCGCGCCATCGAGCAGATCAAGGCGATGATCGGCGAGGGCCGGCTGGAGCCCGGCCAGCGGCTGCCGACCGAGCGTGATCTGGCCGTCCAGCTGGGCCTCTCCCGCAGTTCGATGCGGGAGGCGATCCGGGCGCTGACGGTGATGGGCGTCCTGGAGGCCCGGCACGGCTCGGGCATCTACGTCACCCAGCTGGAGGCGGGTGACCTGCTGGAGACCTTCGGCGTGGTCGCCGACCTGTCCCGGGGCCCGCGTCTGGTGGAGCTGCTCGAGGTGCGCCGCGTCCTCGAATCGACGGCGACCGCGCTGGCCGCCGCCCGCATCACGCCCGACCAGCTGGCCGAGGTCGAGAAACACCTCGCGGCGATGAACGCCACCGACGACCCGGAGGAGATCCTCGCCCACGACCTGGCCTTCCACCGCGAGATCGCGGTGGCGGCCGGCAACGACACGATGGCGGCGATCCTGGAGGGCCTGTCGTCGCGCACCTTCCGGGCGCGGGTGTGGCGCGGCTACCAGGAGGAGGGCGCGTTCGAGCGCACGCGGCGCGAGCACGCCGCGATCCACCGGGCCCTGATCGCCCACGACCCGGAGGCGGCCCGGGCGGCGGCGGCCGCGCATGTGGGCGAGGTGGAGGAGTGGCTGCGGGCACAGCTCGGGGGGTGAGCCGCGGCCAGGATCAGCTCACGAGGTGAAGGGGGCGGGTCTCCCCGCCCCCTTGCTCAGGCCCTGGTGAACCGCAGCGTGACCAGCTCGAACGGCCGCAGTCGCAAGGCCACCTCGTTCCCCTCACGCCGCAGCGAGGGGGCATCGGCCGACGGGCGCTCCAGGAGATCCGTCGCCGTGACCCCGGCGACCTCGAACCCCGCCGTGAGGGTGGCCCGGGCCCGCCCGCCGTGTGCCTCGTGGAAGCGGACCACCACGTCGCCGCTGCCGTCGTCGGCCAGTTTGACCGCGGTGATCACCACCGCCTCCTGGTCGACGGTCACCAGAGGGGCGACCGCCTCGGCACCCTGGACGACCTGCTCCGGCAGATTGATCCGCCACCCCTCCCGTACCGCGTCCCCGATGCCCGCCCCGGGCACCAGCGCGTGCCGGAACCGGTGGACGCCCTGGTCCGTCTCCGGGTCCGGGAAACGCGGGGCCCGCAGCAGCGACACCCGGACCGTGGTGGTCGTGCCATGGTCGCCGTCGGCCCGGACCGTACGGGTCACGTCATGCCCGTACGTCGAGTCGTTGACGATCGCCACGCCCCAGCCCGGTTCCTCCAGGTGCACGAAGCGGTGGTTGCAGGCCTCGAACTTCGCCGCCTCCCATGAGGTGTTGGTGTGCGTGGGCCGGTGGAAGTGCCCGAACTGCGTCTCCGACGCGTACCGTTCGGCGTGCACGTCGAGCGGGAAGGCGAGCTTCAGGAACTTCTCCGTCTCGTGCCAGTCGACCTCCGTGTCCACGAGAAGCCGCCGCTCACCGGGCCCGAGGGACAGCACCTGGGTGACGCGGGAACCGCCGAAGGTCCGCACGATCCGCACCCCGTGCCCCTCGGGGGCTAGCTCGTCCACATCGGTGAGATCCGTGACCGTGTTGCGGTAGAACTCGTCGACGTCCCAGGCGTCCCACATGTTCGGGAAGTCCGGGTGGAGTTGGAGGAGGTTGCCGGCACGGCCCGGTGCGATCGTCTCCCGGTCGGCCTCGATGTCGTACACGGAGACGGCCAGGCCGCGGGCGTCCACCTCGACCCGCAGGATGCCGTTGTCCAGGACGTGCCCGCCGCCGGGCCGCTCGGTCACCGTCGTCCGCCCCTCGACGACCGCGGTTCCGGCGCCGCCCGCGGCGACTCCGTCACGGCCATGGGGTGCGGAATTGAAGAGCAGTTCCCGTGTCCCCTCCCCCGCCAGGGCGCGCTGGGCCGCGTCGATGATGCCGTTCAGCTCCTCCGCGAGCCGCTCGTAGGTGCGCCGCGCCTCCCGGTGCACCCAGGCGATCGACGACCCCGGCAGGATGTCGTGGAACTGGTGGAGCAGCACCGTCTTCCAGATGCGGTCCAACTCCTCGTACGGGTAAGAGAATCCCGTCCGTACGGCCGCCGTCGCCGCCCACAGCTCGGCCTCCCGCAGCAGGTGTTCGCTGCGGCGGTTGCCCTGCTTGGTCCTCGCCTGGCTGGTGAGGGTCGCGCGGTGCAGCTCGAGATACAACTCGCCCACCCAGACGGGCGGTTCGGGGTACTCGGCCTCGGCCTTGGTGAAGAACTCCTTCGGGGTCTCCCAGGCCACGGTCGCCGAGCCTTCGAGGTCGCGGAGGCGGGCCGCCTTGGCGACCATCTCGCGGGTCGTGCCGCCGCCTCCGTCGCCCCAGCCGGTGGGGGCGAGGGAGTGCCGGGCGACTCCCTTGTCCTTGAAGTTCCGTGCCGCGTGGGCGATTTCGCTGCCCTTCATGGAGCAGTTGTAGGTGTCGACGGGCGGGAAGTGCGTGAAGATCCGGGTGCCGTCGATGCCCTCCCACTGGAAGGTGTGGTGGGGGAACTTGTTGGTCTGGGACCAGGAGATCTTCTGGGTCAGCAGCCACTTGGAGCCCGCCGCCCTGATGATCTGGGGCAGTCCGGCCGCGAAGCCGAACGTGTCGGGCAGCCACGCCTCCTCGTTCTCGACGCCGAACTCGTCGAGGAAGAACCGCTTGCCGTGTACGAACTGACGGGCCATCGCCTCCGAGCCCGGCATGTTGGTGTCCGACTCCACCCACATGCCGCCGGCCGGCACGAACCGCCCGTCCGCCACGGCCTTCTTCACCCGCGCCCACACCTCGGGCCGGTGGTCGCGGACCCAGGCCCACTGCTGGGCCTGGGACATGGCGAACACGAACTCCGGCTCGTCGTCGAGGAGCGCGGTCATGTTGGAGGTCGTCCGGGCGACCTTGCGCACGGTCTCCCGCAGCGGCCACAGCCACGCCGAGTCGATGTGGGCGTGTCCCACGGCGCTGATGCGGTGGGCGGAGGGGACGGCGGGCGCCTCGAAGGCACTGTCCAGCCGCGAACGGGCCTGCGCCGCCGTGCCGCCCACGTCCTGGAGGTCCAGCGCGTCCAGTGCCTTCTCCACCGCCCGCAGGATCTCCCAGCGCCGCGCCGACTCCACCGGCAGCTCGGCCATCAGCTCACCGAGCACCTCCAGGTCGATCACCAGCTGCCACACCGTCTCGTCGAGGACGGCGAGGTCCATGCGTGCCAGCCGGTACTGCGGTTCGCCGCCCGCGGTCTCCTTGTCGCCCAACCGCGTGGGCAGGAAGGGGTGGTAGTCGAGGATGACGGGGTTGGAGGCGGCCTCGATGTGCAGGCGCACCTCCTCGCCGCCCTCGACGGGCGCGCCGATCCGCACCCACTGGTTGCGCGGGTTGAGGCCCTTCACCGGGGTGCCGTCGGGCCGGTAGACCAGGCCCTCGCACTGGAAGCCGGGCATGTTCTCGTCGAAGCCGAGGTCGAGGAGCGCCTCGACGGTCTTCCCGGCCCATGCCTCGGGGACGGTCCCGGTGACGCGGAACCAGCTGGTGCCCCAGGGAGCACCCCAGCGGGCGCCCACGGCGATGGGCTCCGGCTCGGCCGCGAGGCCCTCGGCGACGGGCACCGGCTCGTCGGGCGCGTGCCACACCGCCACGTCCAGCGGCACGGACTCGGGGTACACGGCGGGGCGGAGTCGCTCGTCGAGGACGCGCCTGAGGCGGGCTTCGACCAGGCTGCGGTCGTCATGCATGCGGGGTGCTCTCCAAGGGTCCGGGGGTTACCAGGGGTGGGTCACGGTCACGGGGTCCGACGACGTGTACAGCTCCCCCACGGCACGCAGCTCCAACCGCGCCTGCCGCTCGCCCTGTTCGGGCCGGAGGCCGCCGACGAAGTAGGCCCGCTGACAGGTGCCGCCGAGGAAGCGCCGGCTGCCGTCGGGCAGGAGCCGGTGCAGGGTGTAGTGGCGTACGGCGCCGGGAGCGGGGTTCCACGCGAGGCGCAGATCACCGCCGGAGGCCGCGGTGATCCGCAGGCCGGAGGGTGCGGCGGGGGTGCCGGGGGTGTCGTACACCGCGAGAGAGCCGAGCCGCCACGTCAGCGAGCCGCTGCCGGTGAGCCGCACGCCGAGCGCGTGGACGGTCCCGGAGAGGCCGTTGAGCCGTACGGTCGAGGTGTGCCAGCCGTCGCCGGTGGTCACCGGAAGATGGACGTACGGCGGTGTCGCCCCCGGCGCGCCCGGCTCGGCGGTGGCCACGGCGAGCTCGACGCCCACCGCCCCCGCGTCGGTCCGGTGGGTCAGCTCGACCACCGTGCCGTCGCCGATCGGCAGTCGCGCGGCATACAGATCGACGGTGACCGGCTCGTCCACCGAGCCACTCACGAGCACACTGCTTCCGCCTCGCCAGGCGTCCGCGAAGTCGAAGGAGACGGCCGGCCGGGAGCCCTCCGTCCGCACCACCCACTGCCGCGACGGCAACCGGTCCTGCAACCCGAGGTGGTTCCAGGCCGCGTCCGACGTGACGGCGCCCTCCTCGTACCAGCGCAGCCCGTGCCCGGTGTTGAACACGCTCGCGAACGGCACCGAGGTGACCGTCGACCGGTCGGCGACCGACACCGCCGGAGCGCGCCAGCCGTCCGTCCCGTCGGGGCGGGACGGATCGAGCGACCGGCCCGTCCAGAAGCGGTCGTCGGCGGCGTGGAAGTCCTCCGGTGACCGCTGGTCCGCGGGCAGGTGGTTGCGGGTCCACTCCGGCCGGTACAGCCCGATCGAGGTGATGTGCGGTTTGCCGGCCGGCACGATCGCGTCCCAGTTCTCGGACGTGTTCCAGCCGGCCGCCTCCACGTCCACCCCGGCCCACAACTCGTAGCGGCTGCGACCCAGTCGCTGCGCCAGGGGGCCCGAGGACTCCAGACCGGCCGCCGTCCACCGGAAGTCGACGAACATGTCGTCGGCGGCCTCGAAGAACGCCTGGTTGCGGCTGTTCAGCGCACCCTGCCAGCTCACCGTCCCGCTCACGGTCATCGAGTCGTACCACGTCACCCGCTGCCCGTGAGCGGCGGAGAGCGACTTCAACTCCCGGACGAATCCCAGCATGTCCGCCCCGAGAGCCGCGTCTCCTCCCCCGGTCTCGGCGTTGACGAACCACCCGTCGAAGCCGTGGGCGGCGGCGACCGCGACGAGTTGAGCCGCCAGTGGATACCGTCCGGCCGCGTCCTTCTGCACCAGGTCCCGGGTCCACTGCAACTGCCCGCCGTAGGCGACCGGCGGCAGGAAGATGTTGCCGAGGACGGGCACGCCGTGGCGGTGGGCGGCGTCCACGATCGGGGCGTTCGGCGCGAGGATCAGTCCCTCGCCGGACGAGCCGCCCCAGAAGACCAGTTCGTCGACGTGGGCCCAGTGCCCGAAGGCGTAGTAGTCGGACGTCGCCGAGCCCTGCGACGGGTTGCCCGACGTGGGCCCGAAGGAGACCAGCGACTGGATGCGGGCCTGGCCTGCGCGTGCCGTCGTGTTCGCGGGGGTCGGGGTGAAGCGGGCGGCGAGCGGTACGGAGGCCGCGTTGAAGGCGAGGTCGGCGTCGTCGGCCGCCCGCCAGGCCTTGAGGCTGCGCCAGGTGATGCCGGTGCCGGGGCTGCCGGAGGGCAGGGAGTCCGGGTACCAGTAGGTGGCGTACGGCTGGAGGGCGGTCGCCTCCGCTGCCTTCGCCGGCAGGGCGGGCAGCAGCGCCGCCGCGGTCGCGGCGAGCAGAACCGTGCGTCTGGTGGGATTCACGAGCGGGTGCCTCCTAGTGGTCCTTGCGGGGTCGGTGCTGCTCACCAGGGAGTGCAGACAAGGCCGCATGAGCTCGATCGTGTGATCGTCCACTTACGGGCTTGCGGCGCCCTGGGCTGTTTGGGCTAGCGTGGTCGTGCGACCTGGGACACCGGGTACGGCGTCAGCGTGCGGGGCCCCTGCTCCACCTGAGGATGGTTCAGGGCCTCCCCCTCGCCTCTGGCCGTACCCACATGGCCAGGTCGTGAGGGAACTGGCCTCCCGGGCTCGGACCATGCACAGGATGCGTGTCGCCACCCGGGGTCGAGTACGCCGGGGACCAGCTCGCCCAAGACCGTTCGGGGCGCGCGGCTGAACGGACTCACTCCCGCTCAGTCCACAGGAACGGTGGGAGTACCTGATCGGGTGTGACGACCTCGGTGATGCCGCGCGCGGAGAGGTGGTCCCGGTCGCCGGCACGGGTGTCGAGGACGGTGGTGGGGCGGGCGCCGTCGGCGACCAGCCGGAAGTAGGCGTCGAAGACGGGGCCGCCGGGCGCGCAGAGCGAACGGGAGGCGGGGGCGGAGGGAACGACCAGCGCGGTCGTACGACGTTCAGGCGCGTGCGAGCCCGTACGCGCCGCCCGCTCCAGCACCCGGGCCGCCTCCTTCGACTTCCGGTCGTTGGTCAACAGGCCGAGCCCGTACTCCAGTTCCGGGAAGTCGGCCAGTTCCCGGGACACGTCGTGGGAGCACCACCAGGTGATGCCCCACAGGTCGGGGCAGTCCAGGGCGTTCGCCACGGTCGCCTCGGTGAAGGCGGCGGCGTGCTCGGGCGGCACCAGCGGGGCGGGGGCGCCGACCTCCTGGAGCCAGACCGGCCGGTGCGGGTCCTCGGCCCAGGCCTTGCTGAGCTCGACGAGGTAGGCGGCGTGGTGTTCGGCCGGGACGGAGGTGCGGCCGTGCCGCTGGGCAGTGCCGTTGAAGACCCACGAGTGCACGGCGGTGACGGCACCGTGGCGGGCCGCCTGGGCGGGGGTGAAGGGCTGGTCGTCCTGGTACCAGGTGGCGTCGTACTCGGCGTGCAGGTGCAGTCGGCCCGGGGCACCTTCCTCGCAGGCGGCGAGCATGCGGGTGAGCCAGGCGTCGATCTGCTCGGACGTGGCCCGGTCGGGGTCGGGATGCGGGCCCGCGGAGAACTGGTTGACCTCGTTGCCGAGGGTCATGCCGATGAAGTTGGGCCGGTCCGCCAGCGCCGCCGCCAACGTGCGCAGATAGGCGGCCTGGCCCTCGACGACCTCCGGGTCGGTGAAGAGATTGCGCCGGTGCCAGGTCCGGGTCCAGGCCGGCAGGAAGTCGAAGCTGCTCAAGTGGCCTTGCAGGCCGTCGACGTTGACGTCGAGACCGCGTTCGGCGGCGGCGTCGACGAGCCGCACGAGATCCGAGACGGCCCGCTCCCGGATCAGGGTGCGGTTCGGCTGGAAGTAGGGCCACAGCGGGAAGACCCGGATGTGGTCGAGACCCAGGGCGGCGATCGAGTCGAGGTCGGCGCGGACCGGGTCGAGGTCGAAGTCGAGCCAGTGGTGGAACCATCCGACGCTCGGGGTGTAGTTGACGCCGAAGCGCACGGCAGCAGGCATGCGGAGTCCTTGTCAGACGCGAAGCGGGGTTCAGCCCTTCACCGCCCCCTCGCCCACCCCGCGGAAGAAGTACCGCTGGAGGCCGGCGAAGAGGGCGATCAGCGGGGCCACGGCGATGACCGTGCCCGCGGCGACGAGCCGTTCGTCGTTGGCGAAGGTGCCGTGCAGGTAGTTGAGGCCGATGGTGAGCGTGAACTTCGACGGGTCGCTCAGCACGATCAGGGGCCACAGGAAGTCGTCCCAGGCGCCCATGAAGGCGAAGATCGCGACGACGGCCACGGTCCCCTTCACTGCTGGCAGCGCGATCCGCAGGAACCGCTGCCAGACGTTGGCGCCGTCGACGTAGGCCGCCTCCTCTATTTCGTACGGCAGGTTCAGGAAGGCGTTGCGCATCAGCAGGACGTTCATCGCGCCGATGCAGCCCGGCAGGACCACACCGATCAGGGTGTTGTTGAGGCCGAGCTCCCGCATGGTGGTGAACTGGGCGATGATGATGCCCTCCACGGGCACGAGCATCGCCAGGACGAACGCGAGGGTGGCCGCGCGACGGCCGCGGTAGCGCAGCCGGGCCAGGGCGTATCCGGCGAGTGCCGAACCGACGCAGTTGGTCACGACGTTGGCGGTGGCGACCCTCAGCGAGTTGAAGGCGTAGTCCCAGACGGGGATGGTGTCGGCGACCCGCTCGTAGTTGTGAAGGGTCGGATGCCGCGGCAGGAAGGACGGCGGCGAGCTGTAGATGTCCTCCGTGGGGCCCTTGAGCGAGGTCGACAACTGCCAGAGGAAGGGGCCTACGGTCAGGGCGAGGACGGCGAGCAACAGGACGTACCGCAGCACCAGTTCGCCCTTGCGTACCCGAGTCACGTGTCCCCCCTCCGGTCGGCCCGCAGCACCAGCACCATCAGCGCGACGGTGACGACGAAGACGACGACCGAGATCGCGGACGCGTAGCCGACGCGCCCTGTGAGTCCGGTGCCGGTGCGCTGGACGAGCATCACGAGCGTGGTGTCCTCACCGGCCGGTCCTCCGCTCGGGCCGGCCATCAGGTAGACCTCGGAGAACACCTTGAAGGCGGCGACCGAGGACAGTGCCCCGACGAGTGCCATGGTCGAGCGGACGGCGGGCACCGTCACCGTGACGAACCGCCGGATCGCCCCGGCCCCGTCCACCGCCGCGGCCTCGTGCAGCTCACGCGGCACGTTGGCCAGTGCGGCCAGGTAAATGATCATGTAGTAGCCGAGGCCCTTCCACACCGTGACGGCCATGGCGCTCAGCAGGAGCAGCCACTGGTCGCTCAGGAAGCCGATCCGGCCGACCCCGACGGCCTCCAACAGCGAGTTGATCAGGCCGCGTTCGTCGAGGAGCCACACCCAGATGAGTCCGACCACGACGATCGACGCGACGACCGGGGTGTAGAAGGCGGACCGGAAGAAGGTGATGCCGGGGATGTTCTTCTGCACCAGCAGCGCGAGCAGCAGCGGCAGGATCACCAGCGCGGGCACGACTCCGAGGACGTACAGCGAGCTGTTGCGCAAGCCGATCCAGAACATGTCGTCGTGCAGCAGCTCACGGAAGTTCGCCAGGCCCACGAACTCGCCCGGGATCAGGGTGCGCCGGTCGGTGAAGGCGTTGACCAGGGTGGAGACGAACGGGTACAGGATGAACGCGCCGATGATCAGCAGACCGGGTGCGGCGAACAGCCAGGGGCTCGTCGGCAGTTGACGCCGCACCCGGGAGACGGTGGACGACGCCATGGCTATCCCTGCTGCTCGAGCAGCGTGTCACAGGCCTTGACAGCGTTGTCGAGAGCTTCCTCGGGACTCTCCTTGCCCTGCAACGCCTTCGCGACCTCGTTGCGCAGGGCCGTCTTCATCTGCTCGCTGAACAGCACGGGCGTGTAATTGACCGCGTTCTTCAGGGACTTGGCGGCGGCGACCCGCACCCGCGTCTCGTCGGTCCCGTCCTCCTCGGTGAAGTAGGGGTCGTCCAGCGATCCCGCGGTGCTCGGGAAGATGGCGACCTTCTTCGCGAAGGACATCTGGTGCTCGGCGTCGGTGACGTAGTGCGCGAAGGCGACGGAGGCGGCCTTCTTCTTGGTCTGCGCGTTCACCATCACGCCCATCACGTACATGTTGACGTGCCCGGTGCTGGTGATCTGGTCGGTGATGCCGATGTTCTTGTACAGGTTCGGCGCCTGCTTCTTGAAGTTGCCGAGGTCCAGGGCGCTGCCGGGGTTCATGGCGACGGCCCCGGTGAGGAACTTCTTGCCGGAGGACTCGGGCGTGGCGGTCAGTGCCTGCGGATCGAGCGCCTTGGCGTCGTACAGCTCCTTGTACTTCGTGAGCAGTTCGACCCCCTTGGCGTCGTTGAAGGCGAAGGCGGTGCCCTCGGAGTTCATGAGCGGGACGCCGTAGCGGCCGAAGTCCTCGACGGTGGGCACGTTGGCGAGGGTGGCGACCTTGCCGTCGCTCTTCTTCGCCAGCTCCAGGGCGTCGGCGAAGAGGTCGTCGTACGTCTTCGGCGGCTGGTCGGGGTCGAGCCCGGCCTCCTCGAAGAGGGACTTGTTGTAGAAGAGCGGTCCGGTGTTGAGGTACCAGGGGAAGGCGTAGGTGCCGGTCATGCCAGGTATCCGGTGGCTGGCCCAGGCGCCGTCCAGGTACTCCTTCCGGTACCGCCCGGCCGCCTTGTCGAGGTCGAGCGCGAGGCCGGCCTTGGCGAGGGGCGCGACCAGGTCCGGGGACACGTTGACGACGTCGGGCAGGGTGCCGCCGGCGGCATCGGCGCTGATCTTGTCGGCGTAGCCTTCGGCGGGCTGGTCGATCCACTTCACCTCGGTGCCGGGGTACTTCTTCTCGAAGTCGGCGATCAGGCCCTCGAAATAGTCCTTGAAGTTCGCCCTGAGGTTCCAGGTCTGGAAGGTGATGTCACCCTCGATCCTGCCGGAGGCATCACTGGAACCGCCGTCGTCACCGGACCCGCAGCCGCTCAGCGGCAGAAGGGCACAGACAGCGGCGGCAGCGAAGGTTCTGCGGGAAATGGGCACGGCGAACCGGTCTCCTTTGCGGCGGAGTTGGCCAACGACGGAGACCTTGCACGCCCTTCCACGGAAGCGTCAATGCATCACGCACAGCTAATTTCTTTAGTGACTAATGCGTATTAGGTTGACGGAGCTGAACCGCATTAGTGCATACTGTCCCGACGAACTGCCGGGGGAATGGGGAAACAGCGTGTCAGGCAAGCGGTCACCGGTCCGCAGGCCCACGATGAAGGACATCGCCCGGCAGGCCGGCGTCTCCCAGAGCGCGGTCTCCTTCGCACTGAACGGCCGCCCCGGGGTCTCCGAGGACACCCGCGACCGGGTGCGAAGGGTCGCCGAGGAACTCGGCTGGCGCCCGAGCACCGCGGCCCGCGCGCTGTCCGGGGAGGGCGCCGCCACGGTGGGCTTCGTCCTGGCCCGCCCGGCCGAGACGCTCGGCGTCGACTCCTTCTTCCTCCAACTCGTCTCCGGGATACAGGAAGTGCTCGCGGAGCGTCATCTCGGGCTGCTGTTCCAGGTGGTGGAGGACGTCGAGGACGAGTGCGCGGTGTACCGGCGCTGGTGGGCCGAACACCGGGTGGACGGTGTCCTGGTGGTCGACCCGCGCACCGACGACCCGCGCACCGGGGTCCTCGACGAACTGGGCCTGCCCGGCGTGGTGATCGGCGGCGCCCCCGACGAACGCCACCCGGGGCTGTCGACCGTCTGGGCGGACGACGCGGGCGCGATGGCCGCGGTCGTGGACGAGCTGTACGCGCTGGGCCACCGGCGGATCGTGCACATCGCGGGCCTGCCGGGGCTGGCGCACACCGAGCGCCGTATCCGCACCCTGCGGGCGGAGGCCGAACGGCGCGGGCTGACCGGGGTGAAGTCGGTGACCACCGACTACTCGGACGCCGCGGGCGCTGCCGTGACCCGCAGGGTCCTGGAGGCGCCCGCTCCCCCGACCGCGCTGATCTACGACAACGACGTGATGGCCCTCGCCGGAGTCGCCGCCGCGACCGAACTGGGCCACTCGGTGCCCGGGGACGTGTCGGTGGTCGCCTGGGAGGACTCGGCACTGTGCCGCATGGTCAAGCCGTGGCTGTCGGCCCTGTCCCGGGACAGCGTGGAGTTCGGCCGTACGGCGGCCACGGAACTGACCGCGCTGCTGGACGGCGGTCCGGCGCGGACGGTACGGGTGCCGGTGCCCCGGCTGATCGTGCGGGACAGCACGGGCGTTGGTCGTGAGGTGCGACCGCTACGATGAGCAGTCCGTCCGGATCGGACAGAAGGGCACAGCAGTTGGGCGAGGAAGCGGATGTAACGGTTCCGGTCGAGGTGGACGGGCAGAAGATTCTCGTCTCGGTCGGAGCAGCCGGAGCGCACAGCGGATCCGGACTGGCCGAGGAGCAGGAGATCGGCTGGCGGGCGCCGCGTCTGGAGACCGTGCTCGACAGCCTGACCGCCGTGGCCCGGGCCATGGGCACCCGGCTCCAGCAGACCGGCGCTTCGAAGGCGACAGTGGAGTTCGGCTGTGATGTCTCCCTCGACACCGGCCAGTTGCTGGCGGTGGTCGGCAAGGCGTCCTCGAAGTCGGCGTGGAAGGTGACGCTGGAGTGGACCGCTCCGGAAACCGGTGAGTCCCCGGAGCGATAGGCATGGACGGCTGGAGAGATCCGCTGGAGGCCGCCACCGTCGCCCTGGACCTCCTGGACGGAAGCGGCGGCGGTACGGGATTCGTCCTCGCCCCCGGAACCGTGGTCACCTGCGCTCACGTGGTCGCCGGGGCCGCCACGGTGCGCGGCCGCATCGTGGCGACCGGGACCGAACTCACGCTGACACTGTCCGAGGACTCACTCCATCGCGCGGCGAACGGCTTGGACATCGCGTTTCTGCGGTTCGAGGCGGAGGCCCCCGCCCCGACGTACGTGCTCACCGCACCGCACACCGCGTTCGGCGACCGCCTGTGGGTCTACGGCCATCCGCGCGGCGACTACCGCGCGGGCCAGTGGGCCGCCCTCGAGTACCAGGGCGACTCCCGCCTGTCCTTCGACGACCCGCTGCCGCTGCCCCGCGGCTTCGGCACTCCTGTCGGTGAGGGCTTCAGCGGCAGCCCGGTGGTCAACCGGCGCACCGGCGGGGTGTGCGGGATGCTCGCCCGCTCCAACAAGGCGGGCAGCGCACACATGGTGCCGGTCTCCGAGATCCTCTCCCGATGCCCCGCACCGGCACCGCCCGTGCCCTGGCTGGACGCGCTCACCGACGAGCAGTTGCGGGCCGGCGGCTACCGCTATCCCGGCACCCGGCTGCGCGACTACCTCACCGCCGCTCGGGACGCCGCGGACGAGCATCCGTACGCCGCGGTCCTCACCGACGCGCAGGACATTCCACTGTCGACCGTCTACGTCCGCCAGGAGGCGGCGCCCGCCGACGAGACGACGGTGGACGCGGCTTCCCCGGACCGCGACCGCCGCCGGGGCAGGGCACGGCCGAGCGCCGAGAGCGTACTTCCGGACCACCGCCACGTGCTGTTCACCGGCGGTGCCGGAACAGGCAAGTCGAGCCTCCTGCGGCGGCTGGCCTACACCGGAACCTCTGCTTGGCTGGACGACCCGGCACGGGCGCCGTCGTACGTACCCGTACGCGTGGAGGCCTCCGAACTCCTCGACCGCCCCTTCCCGGAGGCGCTGGCCCGGGCGGTCGGCCGTGATCTCCAGGGTCTGCGGCGCTCACTGCTTCCGGAGTCCTTCGAAGCCGCCCCGCTGCCCTCGGTGGACTGGCTGGTGTGCGTCGACGGGCTCGACGAAATCCTCGACCCGGACGGGCGCGGCAAGGTCATCCGGCTGGTCCAGAACTGGGCTCGTGAACCCTACGTGCGCTTCGTGGTCGCCAGCCGCTCGCTGGTCACCGCCGAGATGAACCGGCTCGGCGCGCTGAGCCGCTACTCACTGCAGGAGTTCGGCGACCAGGAGATCACCGGCGTCGCCCAGGCCTGGTTCACGGCGCTGGACGTGCCCGACGCACCCCGGCGGGCCGCGGAGCTGGCGGTCGGCCTGCGCCGCGGCCGCCTCGCGGAGGTCGCACGCAATCCGCTCTACCTGACCATGATCTGCGTGGTCGCCGCCCTGCACGAGCTGCCCCGCAATCCCGCCGAACTGTATGCGCGGTTCATCGGCGTGCTGCGCGAGAAGGGCACGGCACGGCTCCGGCGCAGCGGACGGGCCGGACACGGCATCACCCCGGTCCTCCTGGAGCGGGTGCACGGCGTGTTGTATCCAGCCGCCGAAGCACGGCAGAACGGTGACACGAGACCACTCCTCGACCATGTGCAGGATCTGCTCGCCGAGCGGTTCCCGGAGTCGTCCGCGGACCGCGACACGGTCCTGGACGCCCTCACCTTCACCGGACTGGTCCGACGTCACGGCGAGGACCTGCACTTCCTCCACCACACCATTCAGGAGTACCTGGCCGCGCACTCCCTGGCGGACCGCCTCGGCCCCACGGCCCCGGAGGCCCTGGCCACCGTGCGCGAGGCCATCGCGGCCGAACGTCCCAACCTGGTGCTCTTCATGGCCGCCCGTTGGCAGGCTCAGGGCATGCCGCTGGAGGAGTTCCTGCGCACCGTCGTGGACGGCGGCGGCTGGCGCGACCTGCTGCTGTGCGCGACGATCCTGAGCGACGAACTGGTGACGGACGAGGAGCTGACCGGTCGGTTCACACGCGCGGTGATCAAACTGACCGACCGGTCCGTCACCGTGGGAGACCTCGATGTCCCCACCGTGCTGGACCGGCTGTACGCGGTGCTCGACACAGCGGGCCTGGCCTCAGTCGTCACCGATCCCTCCCTCCCGCACGCGGTGCGTGCCGAGGCGCTGAAGCATCATGTGCGCCGCGGCGCCGACGGTACGGCCGAGCTGGCCGCCGGGCTGGCCGACGATCCGTGCCTCCTGGGCAACGTGCGGGTCGAGGCGGCCTCGTCGCTGGCGCGAGCGGGCGACACCGAGGGCGCGTGCCGTCGTCTGCTCGCTCTGGCGGAAGATCCCGGCCGGGTCCCGGAAACCCGGCTGGCAGCGGCTGTCGCACTCCTCCCGCTCGACCACCTCGCCGCGACCGACGCCCTGTGCGAGCTTCTGCGGACCTCGGAGTTCCCTTATCACCATGTCGACTATTTCCGCGACATCCGCCCCGCCCCTCTCCCCGAGGAGACACTCACCGCCCTGGCCGACGCATTGCAGGACAATCCGGTGCTGACCGATGCCCCCTTCACGACCCGGTATCTGAAGGGCCGGGTCCTGGCCCCGGAGCTGCCGGGACTTCTCGTGGACCTGTGCTCGGATCCTGCCGCGCCCCTGTATCTCCGCCACCGGGCGACATGGGACCTCCCCGCGGACCAAAGGCGCCAGAACTCCGAAACCGTGCGTCTGGTCCGCACTCAGGTCGTCGAAAGCCCCGACTCGCCTGACTACGCGGTGGCCACGGCGATGGGCGGCGTCGCTGACGCGGCCCTCGCCGAACGTGTGGCACGGAACGCGCGGCTGAGCCACTTCCCCCGGCGCGAAGCCATCACACGGCTCATCCAGCTCGGCCGCCTGTCGGTCGCGAGGGAGTGCGTGGACGGTCTTCTTGCCGACGCCGCGGGCGGATGGTCCCTCCGGGACCTCGGCCGGGTCCTGCCCACGCTGGGAGATCCGGCCCGACACGCGCAGCTGGCGGCGGAGGCCTTCCACGATTCCACGCTCTCCGTCGACGAACGCATCGCCGACGCCGAGTCGCTGGCGGACCTCGGTCTCACGGACGAACTGGACGTCACATTGACGCAGATGGCGACCGACCCGGCCATCGGAGCCGCGGACCGGCTCCTGGCCGTGGAAGCGCTGGACGAGCTGGACGCGCCGGACGTCGACGTCCTTCTCACCGCGATCGCGGCGGACGCCACGCTGCCCGGGGACGTCCGCCAGGACGCGGCGACGCAATTGCTGGCCACCGGGGAGCGGGACACCGCCTCGCGGCTGCTGCGCCGGATCGCCGAGGACCCGCAGGCAGGCATGGACGACCGCGTCAAGGCACTCTCCGCCCTGGCGGAGGTCGACGTGCGCGCCGCCTCCGAAACCCTGCACCACCTCCTCGACGAGGCCGGACTGCCCGACGAGCACCTGTGGCGGCTTCTCGATCTCGGGGACGCCCTGAGCCCCGACGCCACGCTCCGAGGACGGCTGGAGACGATGCTGGAGGACGAGTCCGTGCCCACGGACTCGCTGCTGGGGTTCAAGGGCGAGTCCTGGCTGCACCGTTCGGCCGTCGTACCTCACGCCGGCCGGGTTCTGACGCGCATCGCCGCGGACCCCACGGCCGATCCGCACGACCGGGCCCGGGCCGCCTGCGACCTCCTCGGGCTGATCCCCTACGCGCAGTGGAGAACGCTGATGGCCGGCGTCGGCCACGATCCTCTGCACAGCCTGAGCCTCCACCTGACGCTGGGAGCCCTGTCCACCCACACGTCGAATCCGACACTGTGGCAGACCCTGGGCTTCTACCAGGGCGACGAGGGAACGCACGTCCCGGCGACCGCCCTCGCCAGGGCGGATTCCCGTGATCCCGCCGCTCAGTGGGTCGACCTCGTCACGCGGCGGCAACCGGAGGCAGTCACCCGGCTCGGGCACCTGTGGCTCCTGGTGGAGGACGAACGCACCGACGTCCGCGTACGCGCCATGCTTCTCGCCTGGGCACAGGACGACTCGGTCCCCGTCCCGGAGAGATGCGCGACCGTCGAGACCGCCGGCGGAAGCCTCGACGAGCCGTGGTTCGCCCTGGCCGAGGATGACAGCACACCGCCGGAACTCCGTGTTGCGGTCTGCGAGCACCTGCCGGCGAGCGGCGCGCTCAGCCGCATTCCCGTCGCCCGCGCCCTGGCCTCCGACCCAGCCTGCACCGTCGGGGTCCGCGCGCGGGCCGCCGCGCTGCTCGCCGCGGACTTGGGTGAGGAGGGCCGGGCCGTCCTGCGCTCGCTCTCCCGTCCCGGCACGTCCGACGCGGAGGCCCATCTCGCCGTAGCGGCCGCCTGGGCGAAACTCGACGTCGGACGTGAGGCGGAGGCCGCCTGCCGCAGGGTCGTGGACGGCGACGACGCGAACGTGCAGCAGCGTGTTCTGGCGGCGGCCCGGCTCATGAAGTGGCGCTCGGCGCGGGGACGGGCGTCGGAGGTGCTCCGCTCTGCGCTCGCCGACCGACACGCACCCGTCGGCGTACGCGTCGAAGCCGCTGAGACGCTGATCGCTTTCCGTGAAACGGCCGAGGCCCATTTGGGCTTGTTGCGCCTGGCCCTCGAACTCGGCCCCGGTCACCGGGAGCAGGCCCGCGTCCTCGATCTCCTCCCCTGCGATCTGCGAGCGTGCGTGCCGGGCGCCCAGGAGGCGACACGCAGGAGCTGACGTCGAGGGCGACGACGACCGGGCGCGCCCGAGCGGCCCGGCCGCCTCCACATCCCGCGGTGCGAGCCCGACCGCGACGCCCGTGGACCCTGTCGATCCAGGCCCTGATCCGGCACGGCACCGTCCACACGATCTGCCCGAACACATTTACCGCACCTGCGCCGAGCACCTGCCGGCCGGCGCCTGACACGGCAGCGGGAGGGCGCCGACGACCTGGTACGGCTGGAGACCTGGGACGCCTGGCGGCCGGGGCCGTCAGACCCGGGACCGGTACAGCCCGAACTCCGCCATCCGTACGGCACCTCGAGCTTGTGTCACCCGCACCCGCCACCTCCGGGCCCGTACCGGAGTCGACAACAACAGGATGCGGCTGGCGCCGATGGTCCCGGCGCCCGTGGCCTCCGTCCAGGCGCCGTCGCGGAACGCCTCGACGACGAAGCTCTCCACCTGCTGGCCGTGCCGGATGTCCTCGGCGAGGCGGATGCGGTCGATCTCGTGTTCCGTGCCGAGGTCGACGGTGACGCGGCCCGGTGCCGACGTGGTGCGACCGCGCGCGGCCAGGTCGTTCGGGAGCTCCCGCTCGATCCGTTCCCTGAACTCCCGCAGTCGCACGACGTCCGTGCCGTGCAGCCGGCCCTCCGTGTCCGGTGGGACATTCAGCAGCAGCACCGCGTTGCGCCCCACCGAACCGAAGAAGATCTCCGTCAAGTAGTCGACTGATTTGGGCTGTTGGTCGGCGTGGTAGAACCAGCCGTCGCGGATGGAGACGTCGCACTCGGCGGGCCACCACTGGAGGTAGTCCGTCGCGGGCTGCGCCTTCACCAGGGCGGCGCGACTGCCCTCGTCGGGGGTGTCGTAGGACAGGGCCCAGTCGGTGCGGCCGTACTGGTTCTCCTTGACCGGGATGACGCTCCACTCGTCCTCGCGCGCGATGCCGCTCTCGTTGCCGACCCAGCGCAGGTCGGGGCCGGTGACGGCGATCGCCGCGTCCGGGGCGAGGGTCCGCACCAGGGTGTACCAGCTGTCCCAGTCGTAGCTCTCCACCTTCTCGGGCGGGATGTGCCCCTGCGCGCCGTCGAACCACACCTCGTCGACGGGCCCGTACTCGGTGAGCACCTCGTACAGCGTGTTGAGCATGTGGGCGCCGTAGTCGGTGGCGTCCAGGGTGTGGAAACGGTCCGGCGTACGGTCGTCGCCCGCCACGAGGGTCGGGATCGTGCGCGGGGAGCGGGCACTGCCGTTGGCGTACACACCGTGCAGGTACTGGTTCTCGTCGGCGGGTGAGATGTAGACGCCGACCTTGAGGCCGTGGCGGCGCATGGAGTCGGCGAAGGAACGCAGCACATCGCCCCGACCCTCGCGCCAACTGCTCGATGCCACCGAGTGGTCGGTGTAGCGGGAGGGATAGAGAACGAAGCCGTCGTGGTGCTTGACGGTGAGGATGGCGAGCCTGAAGCCGCCGTCCTTCAGGGCCGCCGCCCACTGGTCGGTGTCGAGGCCGGTCGGCTGGAAGACGTCCGGGTCCTCGTCGCCGGTGCCCCACTCCAGGCCGGTGAAGGTGTTCACGCCGAAGTGCAGGAAAGCGGTCCGCTCGAGGCTCTGCCAGGCGACCTGCCGTGCGGTGGGCCTGACCTGGGACGCCTTGCGGACGAGGTCGGCCTCGGTGTCGTCCGGGGAGACGGGGATGCGGTAGGAGCGGTCGTCGGTGGCCGCGGCAGCCATCGTGGGGATGCCGGTCACGGCGAGTGCGGTGGCGGCGGTGACGAAGAGGCGTCTGGAGACGGTCATGGGGGGCTCCTCAGCTCAAGTGCCAGACGGCGGGGGTGCGTTGATCGGCCGGGTACTGCACGATCCGGCCGTCGTCCGTGACGGAGAGCGCCATCTGTGTGATCGCGTTGACGAGCCGGTAGCCGCCCGCCACGGGCTCCAACTCCCAGCGCTGCAAGGTGCCGGACGTGTCGCAGGGGTCCCAGGTCGCCTCGACACCGGGCTGCAGCGGCACGTTGAGCGTGAGCTTGCCGCCGCTGATCGCGAGGCAGCCGGCCGCCGACCGGAGGGTCGCGTAGCCGTCCGCCGTGCGCTGCACGGAGGCCGTGAACGACCGACCGAAGGTGTACGTGCCGTCCGCCACCGGCACCCGGGTCAGGTCCCGCCACCCCGGCGCGTGCCCCACCGCGGCACCGCGCGCCACGAACTCCGCGTAGGTGGCGTCGGGATGAGGGTCCCCCCACGTGGCCTGGGCGACATGCTGTAGCGCGGGCCAGAGCCGGACGGCGACCTCGTTCTCGGTCTCGCCGCGTCCGTTGTCCGGCCACAGGCTGATCTTCGCGCCGGTGACGCCCCGGGAGGAGGCGAGCTTCTCGCCCTCGAAGCTGCGCGGGTCCCACCTCTGGTCGTAGAGCGACTCGGTGTCGCTGTGGAAACCGCCTCGGATGAGGTAGAGCGAATAGGAGGAGTTCATCACCGAGTAGCCCTGCGCGATGAGTTGACTCGGCTTGACCGCCACGTTCAGCCAGTGCTCGACCGTGGTGTCGGCCCTGACCGGCACGGTGTTGGCTCCGGTCAGGCCGTCGTTCCAGATCCGCAGCTTCACGCCCCTGCCCGCCGCGTAGTCGTGGACGCGGTTGACGAAGTCGACGAAGGCGTCCTGCGGGGTGGCGTCCGAACCGTACTTCTGCTGGGCGTACTCGAGGATCTGCGGGTACTTCGCGAAGTCGGAGCCGAGCATGTACTCGTCGGCTCCCATGTGCCAGGACTTCGCCGTGAAGACCTGGGCGTACTCGTCCATCAGGCTCGTGTAGTAGTCGAAGGCCGCCTGCTGGGTGATGTCGAGCCGGGAGGGCTGCTTGTTGCCGTCGGAGTCGGTGAGCTGGAGGTCCGGGCGGTTCTCGATCCACGGGTCGATGTGCCCCGGGGAGTTGATCTCGGGGATGATCTCGACGTGGTACTTGTCGCCGAGCGCGACGAGCTGTCGTATCTCGTCCTTGGTGTAGTAGCCCCAGGTGTTGGCCTCCGGGTGGGCGTCGCTCTTGACCTTCAGCTCCACGAGCAGCTGGTTGAGCTTGTTGTAGGCCATCTCGCGGACGAGGTTCTCCAGCCAGGGCAGCGAGACGTGGATGTAGCAGGCGCACACGCCGACACCCCGCTCCTTGTAGCGCGGCACGTCGACCGTGCGCCCGGCGGGGATCCGGTCGCCCTGAGCGAGGAGCTGGAGGAGGGTCCGGGTGCCGTAGAAGGCGCCGGTCTCGGTCGCCCCGGTGATCGACAGGCTTGTGCCGGCGTGGAGTTCGTAACCCTCGGCGCCGAGGGAGCTTCGGGACGGCGTGACGTCGACAACGATGTCACCGGTCCGGGCTCCGCCGTGTACGACGGGGAGCGAGCCGTGGCCCGCCGCTCGCAGATCAGCGGCGAGCGTGTCGGCCACCCGGCGTTCGGCCGGGTCGTCGGCGACGAGCCGGGCCCCGGGCCGGTAGAGGTAGGCGCCCGACTCCGGAGTCCACCGGGTCAGGGCAGGCACCGTGGCCGGCGGGCCCTGGTCCGAGCGCGCGAGCGCCGGGGCGGGTGCCAGGAGCAGCGTCAGCAGCGCCACGACGGCGGCGAATCTCAGCCGTTTCCTCATGAGCGACTCCCTATTCATCGGATGGCTGATAATTGAGGTCCATAGAAGGGCTGTCAACGGGGCCGAATCGGCCGAGAGTTGATTCAGAGATCGGATGACCTGCTGGTCGGCGCCTCTGTCCGGCGTCCTCCGTTGCGAAAAGTCCAAGAAGACCGGTCCGAATGTCCAAGCGCGAGCGCTCTCGACGCGACGTCCGCCGCCGGGCAGAGTTCTCTCTACGTACTCGCGAGTAGCCCCGAGGAGCGCACGTGACCAGCTGGGTCGGCCGTACCGCCGCCGAGATCGCCGCCGCCGTCCGCGAGAAGCGGGCCACGCCCCGGGAGGTGGTGGCCGAGCACCTCGCCCGGATCGAGAAGCTCGACGAGCGGATCGGGGCCTTCCGGGTGGTGCGCGCCGAAGCCGCGCTGGCGGAGGCCGACGAGGTGGGCGCCCGGGGCGACCTCGGCGAACTGCCGCTGGCCGGGGTGCCCGTGGCCGTCAAGGACAACCTCTCCGTGCGCGGCGAGACCAACCGCGTCGGCTCCGCCGCGACCCCCGACACCCCCGCCGAGGCCGACCATGAAGTCGTGGCCCGGCTGCGGGCCGCGGGCGCGGTGGTCGTGGGGCTGACGAACGTGCCGGAGCTGTGCGTCTTCGGTACCACGGAGGGCGTCCACGGCATCTCCCGCAACCCCTGGGACACCTCGCGTACGGCAGGCGGCTCGTCCGGCGGCAGCGCGGCCGCGGTCGCCGCGGGTCTGGTCCCGATCGCCCTCGGCAACGACGGCATGGGCTCCCTGCGCATCCCGGCGGCCAACTGCGGGCTGGTCACACTGAAGCCGGGGTCGGGGGTGGTCCCGGCCGGCATCAGCGACGGCGACTGGTTCGGCATGTCCGAAAACGGTCCGCTGGCGACCACGGTCGAGGACGCCCGCCTGCTGCTTTCGGTCATCGCCGGCAGCGAGTTCGTACGACGGGACACGCCCGCCGCGCTCGACGTCGCCGTTTCCCTGCGCAGCCCGCTCGCAGGGGTCACGGTCAGCTCGCCGTATACGAAGGCGGTCCGGGAGGCGGCCGGGCTGCTGATCAAGGCGGGGCATCAGGTGCGGCGCGCCGACCCGCCGTACCCGCTCTCGCTGAGTGTCACCTCGCTCGCCACCTGGACGGCGGGCACCTCGGTGGACGCGGCGGGGCTGGATCCGCGGCTGCTGGCCCGGCGCACCCGGGTGCACGCGGCGATCGGCCGGCGCTTCGTCAAGGCCGTACGGAAGGGCACGGCCCGGCAGGAACTGCGCGAGCGCCTGGAGCCGTTCTTCGCCGAGCACGATGTCCTGCTGCTTCCGGCGCTGGCCCGCCGCTCCCCCAAGGCCGAGGCCTGGCACGAGCGGGGCTGGCTGCGCAACGTGCTCGTCAACACCAACTACTCGCCGCTCACTCCGCCGTGGAACCTCACCGGTTGGCCGGCGATGTCGGTCCCGCTCGGCACTCTGCCCTCGGGCGCCCCGACCGCCGTACAACTGGTGGCACGGCCCGGGTCGGAGTCGGTACTGCTGGAGGTCGCGGAGGAGCTGGAGCGGCGGCAGCCGTGGCGGCGGACGGCGCCGCTCGACTGAACACCGGTCCTAGAGGGCCTTGTACATGATGTGCAGTCCGACCCGTCCGTGCCGGGGGTGTTCGAAGGCGTCCGGCACGGTGCCGAGGATCGTGAAGCCGAGCGAGGTCCACAGCCGCACGGCCGGGTTGGTCTCGACGACGGCGTTGAAGACCATCCCTCGGTAGCCGTCGGCCGCTGCGGCGGCCAGGACGTGCTCGGCGAGGGTGCGGCCGATGCCGCGGCCGCCCTGGTCGGGGTCGACCATGAAGCCCGCGTTGGCGATGCGGGCGGCGGGACCGCCGTAGTTGGGGGTGACGTAGGCCGAGGCGACGACGGCGCCGCTCACGTCCTCGACTACGTAGACGCGCTTGGCCGGGTGCATCCACAGGGCGCGCGCTGCTTCTTCGGGAGTGGCGGGGTCCCAGGCGTAGGTCTCGCCCGCGGCCACGATCCGGTGCCAGAAAGGCCAGATCCGCGGCCAGTCGTCGGCCGCGGCTTCTCTGATCAGCATGGGCGTGAGTCTCGCACGCCCATGCCGTCGGCGATCGCGAAGGTCCTGCGGTCAGTCCACGCTGGGCAGGATGTGGGGCTCGGCGAGGTCGTCCTCGTAGCCCGCGAGACGGATGGGGGCGGAGCGCGCCCACACGTCGAGACTGCCGATGTCTGCGGGCCGTCGGCCCGCGCGCTCCGGGCGTTCCTTGGGGCGCTGTTCGCGATCTGTCTTCTCCGGTGTCACCGCGCACTCCTTATGTGTCGGGCTCACCCTCGGGACGTACCTGCGCAACCTACGGTCGGTGCCTGGACGTCCGCTCGGGTCTGGGTCGAGATCGGGTTCGGACGCGGTGGCGCCGGTAACTCAGGTGAGAGCAGGCCGTGGTGACCGGCTTGTCCCGGGACGGACTGTGGGTGTGGGTGGGACCCCGTACTGCCGTCCGTCGGCTACAGATTAACCAGATGAGCGGTGGTCCGCTCGATAGGGGCTGAAAACAAGGCGTAACCATTACGAGTCGTCTAAAGTCTTTCAGCCATATTCTGCGCAGGTTTGTCACCCCATGCGTGATGCCGGAGTCACCCGACCGGCCTACACGACCGGGCACGCCTTCGACGGTCCGGAGCCACGCAGTTCAGGTCCCGTTGGCCGAATCGCAAACCACCCATGATCTGCTGACGTGCGGCAACGGCTTGTCCCGCGGGTGGACTCGGGAGGACTGACGCATGGAGCTGCGCAGTGTCGAGGAGCTGATGGACCTGCTGTACGCCTGTCGGCACCAGCAGGCGTTGCGGACCGCCGCGCTGCTGCGCCGCAGCCGCCCCGCAGACAAGGAACTCCAGGTGGCGGGGCTGGTCCGGGACATCGGGCAGCTGCTCTCCCCCGCCGATGGCAGCGTCCGGGCCGAACGCGCGGCGGCGGCGGTACGCCCCCTGCTCGGCGAGCGCGTCGCCCACCTGGTCCGCCACCGTGGCCCGACCTCCGACGACGACCTGCTGCGCCTGCGTGAGGCGGACGAGGAGAGCCGGGCCGTCGTCTTCGACGCCGGCGTCCTGGAGGACTGGCGCACCCTGCTGGAGCTGGTCGCCGCACGCAACTCCCGTCTAGGGGCTGTTGACTGACGGTCCGTCATGAGACGGTACGGCGATGATGCCTGGACTGCACGGCAGGGCCGCCCTGGTCACCGGGGCCACGCGCGGCATCGGACGGGCCGTCGCCCGACAGCTGGCCGAGGCCGGGGCGCGGGTGTGTGTGACGGCCAGGGACGCGGAAGAGGTCCGGCGGACCGCCGAGCAGCTCGGCGGTATCGGACTGGCGGGGAGCGTAGCGGACCCGGAGCACGCACGGGCGGCCGTGGATCTCGCTCTCGGCGAGTTCGGCCGGATCGACATCCTCGTCAACAACGCGGCGACGAATCAGCCGTACGGCCCCCTCATGGAAGTGGATCCCCAGGCGTGGCGCGAGGCCTTCACCGTCAATGTCGAGGCACCGCTGCGGCTGGTGCAGGCGGCGTGGCGGGGGTGGATGCGGGAGCACGGCGGGTCGGTGGTCAACGTCTGCACGGAGGGCGCCGGACACGTGGGGCCGAACGTCGGCGCGTACGGCACCAGCAAGGCGTCGCTGCTCCATCTCACCCGGCAGCTGGCGGGCGAGCTGGCTCCCCGGGTGCGGGTCAACTCCGTCTCTCCCGGTCTCGTACGGACGGAGATGGCGCGGTTCGTGTGGGAGAAGGGCCCCGTCGACCTGCCGTTGGGGCGGATCGGTGAGCCCGAGGACATCGCGCGGGCCGTGGTGTGGCTGGCGTCCGACGCGGCCGAGTGGATCACCGGGGCGGACCTGCTGGTGGACGGGGGCACACGGGTGCGGGCGGCGCACCCGGGCGGGTACGCCGTCCATGACCGGCTGCGGTCGTATGCCCCGCCGCCCTCATGACGGCGTCACGGGAACAGGGCGATGCCCATGACGACGATCAGGCAGACGAAGACGACGAACGCGATCATGCCCCAGCTCCAGGGATGCTTGATCGGGTCGGCGGCACCACCGCGGGGCCGGTCCTCCGGGAGCTCGTGCTGGACCGGACGGTCGCTCGCGTAGAACTCCTCGTCGGTCGGGTAGTGGTTGCGCGGATCGTTGAAGGCGCGCGGATCGATGCTGTGTGGACGTGCCATGACAACTCCTCGCAGGAAACCTTCCGGGTTCCCGGGTTCCCCGTCGGCGACGGCCCACACGTCAGGGCCGCCGGCCGACCGTCACGGCCGCGGGCTCACCACTTGCCGGGCGCGTAGTCCTTCAGGAAGACCCCGTACACGTCCTCGCCGTCCTCGCCGCGCACGATCGGGTCGTAGACGCGGGCCGCTCCGTCGACCAGGTCGAGGGGGGCGTGGAAGCCCTCCTCGGCGAGGCGGAGCTTGTCGTAGTGGGGGCGCTCATCGGTGATCCAGCCGGTGTCGACCGAGGTCATGAGGATGCCGTCGGTCTGGAACATCTCCTGGGCGCTGGTCCGCGTGACCATGTTCATCGCGGCCTTGGCGGCGTTGGTGTTGGGGTGGCCCGCGCCCTTGTAACCACGGCCGAAGACGCCCTCCATCGCCGAGACGTTCACGACGTAGGCGCGTCCGCTGCCGGCCTTCTTCGCGGCGTCGGCCATGGCCGGGCGCAGCGCGCTGATCAGGATGAACGGTGCCGTGTAGTTGCACAGCTGGGTCTCGAGCAGCTCCACCGGGGAGATCTGCTCGATCGTCTGGACCCAGGTGTTGCTGTCGACGACGTCGGGGACGAGGCCACCCGCGTCGATGGCGGTCCCGTCCAGGTGCCGGGCCACGCTGGCGTTGCCCGCGACGAGGGCGAGGTCGGCGATCTGCTGCGCGTCGAGGCCGGAGATCCCGGCGGGCAGGGAGGCGAGTCCGTCGACCGCGCCGGAGCCGAAGGCACCGATGACGTGGTGGGCGGGGAGCTCACCGGCGGGCAGCGGGGCGCTCTCGCCGTCGACCAGGGCGGCGTAGGCGGAGGGCAGCCGTCGTACGGTCTGCGTCGCGTTGTTGACGAGGATGTCGAGCGGCCCCGCCTCGGAGACCTGCTCGGCGAGGGCCACGGCCTGCGCCGGGTCCCGCAGGTCGATGCCGACGACCTCCAGGCGGTGGATCCAGTCCGCCGAGTCGTCCATGGCCTTGAAACGGCGGATGGCGTCCTTCGGAAAGCGTGTGGTGATCGTGGTGTGCGCGCCGTCGCGCAGCAGCCGCAGGGCGATGTACATGCCGATCTTGGCGCGGCCGCCGGTGAGCAGGGCGCGCTTGCCGGTGAGGTCGGCGCGGACGTCGCGCTTGGCGCGGTTCAGGGCGGCGCAGTCCGGACAGAGCTGGTGGTAGAAGTAGTCGACCTCGACGTACCGGCTCTTGCAGGTGTAGCAGGAGCGCGGGCGCTGGAGTATCCCCGCGATCCGGCCCTCCTCGGTGACCGACGACGGCAGGATGCCCTCGGTCTCGTCGTCGATGCGCTGGGCGGAGCCGGTCGCCGTGGCCTCCGTGACCGCCTTGTCGTGGGCGGTCTTGGCGGCCCGGCGCTCCTGCCGGCGGCGCTGCTTCACGGTGCGGTAGACCCCGGCGGTGGCCCGGCGCACGGCGATCGCGTCGGGGTGGTCGACCTCCAGCTTGTCGAGCTCGTCGAGCACGCTGAGGCAGACGGCCAGCCGCTCCGGGTCGATGCCGGGGCCGTGCACGACCTCGTCACCGGGCTCGCGCACGACCTCGTCCATGGTCGCCGAGCCGTCCTCTGTCACCGTCATCGCGCTGCCGTTTCCCTGGTCACCCGAGCGGCGCGTCGGCCGCGTCCGCTTGTCGAACGCGGAATTTTACTTCAGCGCCGGGCCTGACCCGCAATCCGGAACGATCAAGAACCGCAGGCAGCCAGCAGTTCCTTCACCTCCGCGGACAGCGCCCGGGCGAGGACGTCCAGGTCAGGCACTGCTTCGGCGTCCGCCACGAGGCCGTAGTGGACCTGTCCCCGGTACGTCGAGATCGCGACCGCGAGGGACTGGCCGCGGGCGAGCGGGGCGAAGGGGTAGACCTCGGTGACCAGGTTGCCGCCGAGCTTCAGGCCGATGCCGGGCAGCGGGACGCTGGTGACGAGGATGTCGAACCAGAGCCGGGCGCCCTGGCCGGCCAGGGGGCCGCCGAGGCGGTGGCCGAGGGCCGGGACGTGGTCGGCGAGCAGGGCGACGGCGCCCGCGCCGCGGTTGGAGCCGGCGTCCTTGTTGCGGTCCATGGCCGTGCGGACCGTGTCCAGGCGGCCCAGCGGGTCGGGGTCGCCGACCGGAAGCCGCATCAGGTACCCGGACAGCCGGTTGCCCTGCGGGTGCGCGGTGCGCGGACGGCGCTTGGAGACGGGGATCAGGGCGCGGGGCGCCACGCCCGCACTGCCGTCCCCCCGCTCGTCCAGCCAGCGGCGCAGCGCGCCCGCGACGACGGCGATCAGGACGTCGTTGACGGTGCCGCCCCGGGCCTTGCGGACGTGGTGCACGTCGTCGAGGTCGACGACGACTCCGGCGGTGCGGCGGGTGCCGCTCGGCTCGGAGACGAGGGCGGCCGAGGAGCTCACGCCCACGCAGGACAGGGCGACGGATGCGCCGATGTCGAGGGCACGGCCCAGGTCGGAGACGGCGGACCGGACGCGCCCGGGCAGTTTGCGCACGTCCGGGAGCAGGGGCTTCGCGGGTTCCGCGGGGCGCGGCTTGCGCACGGGCAGGTCCATCGGGTCCAGGACGGCGGCGGCGAGCGTCAGGGCCCGCAGTCCGTCGGCCAGGGCGTGGTGGAACTTGAAGAGCACGGCGAAGGAGACTCCGTCCTCCCCCGGCAGCACGTGCGCCTCCCATGGCGGCCGTTCGCGGTCGAGCGGCCGCTGCATGAGCCGGCCGGCCTCGGTGTGGAAGTCGGCGGTCGGGGCGTGCAGCAGGACGTGGCGCAGCGGGTCGAAGTCCGGGTCGGGTACGCGGGCGGCTCCCCCGAAGGCGTACGGGAAGCCGAGCGGCCACACGTCCCGGATCCGCATCCTGAGGCCGGGCACGGCGGCGGCCCGGCCCGCGAGCAGGTCGGCCGCGTGCGCGCCGGCGGTGGGCGAGTGCGCCGCGAAGACGCCGAGCGCTCCCAGGTGCATCGGGTGCTCGGCGGATTCCATGTTCCAGAACGCCAGGTCGAGAGGGGCGAGCAGGTCAGAAGTCAATGGCTTGCCTCGCGTCCGACAACGGGTGGGCCAGCAGTCAATCGCCCTCCGGCGATTACGGTCAAGTACGATCAAGCTACGCACAGTTAACAACAGATTAAGTCCCGCCCCCAGTCGAAAGGGGCGGGACACATGGTGCGAATGCAATCATCCGTCGGTTGACACACACCCTGCCGGAATCGCCCGGGGCGCGTCCCGGATCAGGGCACGGTGCGCGGCCCTGACCCGCTCGACGTCCGGTTTGAGGACCTTGCGGTCGTAGGTGAGCAGCCCGTTCAGCTCACCCTCGACGTCCGAGATCTGGGTGTAGACGGCCCCGTTGCCGCCTCGGCAGGCCAGGGCCCGCACCTCGTCGAGCTTGGCCAGATAGTCGTCGGTGTAGGTCGCCGGATCCACGTCGACGTACGACTGCTGGACGGACCAGGCGTGCCCGGGGACCGCGAGACCCAGACCGCCGTACTCACCGCTGACCAGGGCGCGTCTGCCGTCCGGGTGAGGCGGCAGGGCGGGACTGGGATACCCGTGCTCGTCCATGATGTCGCCGGCGTTGCCGTCGGCGCCGAGGTTGAGACCCGACTGGTTGTCGACCAGGCGGGTCGGGTCCCAGGCCTTGGCCTGTTCGGCGATCCGTCCGATGTCGTACTGCCCCCAGCCCTCGTTGAAGGTCACCCACATGACGACCGACGGACTGCTGATGTGATCGTCGATCATCTGCTTCATCTCGCGCTCGTACTCGGCGCGGGCGGCGGGACCCGGATTCACCCCCGCGGTCATCGCGGGCATGTCCTGCCACACCATCAGGCCCAACCGGTCGGCCCAGTAGAACCAGCGGTCGGGCTCGACCTTGATGTGCTTGCGGACAGCGTTGAAGCCGAGCTTCTTGTGCACCCTCAGGTCGTATGCCAGGGCTTCGTCGGTGGGCGCGGTGTGCAGGCCGTCGGGCCAGAAGCCCTGGTCGAGGGTGGCCATCATGAAGACGGGCTCGCCGTTGAGGACCGTGCGCGGGGTGCCGTTGACGTTCTCGACGGCTATGGAGCGCATCCCGAAGTAGCTGCCGACGCGGTCGGCGCCGACGGTCACCTTCAGGCCGTAGAGGAACGGATCATCCGGCGACCACAGGCGCGGGTTCTCGATGGTCAGGGTGAGCGGTCCGCCGGTGCGCCCGCGGGCCGTCGCGACCTTCCGCTTTCCGTCGTACGCCGTCGCCGTGATCGCTACGCCGTCCCGGACACCCTGTGCCTCCACCGTCAGCCGGTCGGCGGAGACGTCGGGGGTCAGCTTGAGGGAGCCGACGTGGTCAAGGGCGACCGGCTCCATCCAGACGGTCTGCCAGATCCCGGAGGACGGGGTGTACCAGATGCCGCTCGGGTCGAGACGCTGCTTGCCGAGGGGCGGGTTCTCGCCGTCGGTCGCGTCGGTGGGGTCGTACACGCCGACGATCAGTTCCTGGGTACGGCCGGGCTTCAGCGCGTCCGTGATGTCGGCGCCGAACTTGTCGTAGCCGCCGGTGTGTTCGGCGACCTTGGTCCCGTTGACGTACACCTCGGACCGCCAGTCGACCGCCCCGAAGTTGAGCTGGAGGCGCTTGCCGGAGCCGATGCGCCAGTCGGCCGGGACGGTGAAGGTGCGGCGGTACCACATGCGGTCCTCGTGCCGTTCCAGGCCGGAGAGTTGCGACTCCACGGGGTACGGGACGAGGATGCGCTCGGCCAGGTTCCTGCCCACCGGCGGCCGTTCACCCGCCTCGGCGGCGGCGAACTGCCAGCGGCCGTTGAGGCCCAGCCACGCCTCACGGGTCAACTGCGGCCGCGGGTACTCGGGGTGGGCGTTGTCCGGCCCCACCTCGTCGGCCCACTTCGTGCGCAGTTCGTACGTCGAGCGATTGGGCCCGCTGCTCCAGAACGCGCTGACAACGTTGCCGTCGGCACTGGTGAGCCCGGCTTCGCCGTCGTAGCGGAGGTCGGCCGTGCCGCGCGCGGTGCCGGTCCTGTTGCCCACGACGGGTTCGGCGAGGGTGACGAGCAGGACACGGGGGTCCGCCGGGTCCTGTTTCGCCGTACCCAAGGGCCACTTGGCGCCGCCGATCACCGCCTGGAGGTGGTCGGTGAGCGCGGCCGGCGGTGCGGCGAGGGGCTGGGCGAAGTCGAGCTTCAGGGTGCGGCCGGTGGCGAGGACGGTGGTCGCGACCGGTCCGTCGTAGTCGTAGCCCTCGGGCAGCCGGAACGCCGACTGCGGAACGGCCTGTTGGGTTCCGCCGGGCCGGACCCAGCGCAGGTGGAGGTTGGAGCCGCCGTAGTGCTCGAAGTACTCGACCTTGATGTCGTAGGACTCTCCGGCGGTCAACTCGACGGGCTGCGCGGTCTGTTCGCGGTCCCAGTCGTCGACCCAGTGGTCGATGAGGAGCTGTCCGCCGATCCAGAGACGGAAGCCGTTGTCGCCGATGACCGAGAAGGTGTGCGGTCCGGAGGCCGTCGGCACCAGCCTGCCGGTCCAGCGGACGCTGACGTCGTCCGAACGGCCGGTCGCGGCGGCCAGCCGGGGCTCCAGGTTGTCGAAGTCCAGGTTCGGGTCGAAGGTGGTCGCCTTGAGCTCGTGGAAGTCGAAGGCGCCGGGAGCGGACTGCGTGTAGTACTCGCCCTTGAGACCACGGGCCTCGACGGGATCGTCGGCCAGGGCGGGATTCGCGGTCAGACCGGCGAGACCGAGGAGGGCGGCGAACAGTAACGCCAGCCGGGCTCTGAGACGGGTGAGGTGCCTGCTGTGCACGGAAGCCTCCATAACAACGTTGTCATGGGCAGGAAGTGGCATGACAACACGGATTCCGGCTTCCGTCCAGGGACATGACAAGCCTGCCGCGCATGCCGTCGACGCGCAGTACGCGGAGAATTGACAGCAGGACCCTCCCCTGCCGGAAGAAGGCGATGGAGATGCCGAAGGTTTCCCGCGACACGGCCACCCAGGGCGGCGACTACGGCGCGGTCGTCGACCGCGCCGAGGAGTTCGGCGACTACACGGTCGACTTCGTGACGTTCCGTGAGGACATCGACCACCGGCCGCTGCTCAAGGGGCTGCCCGACGACCGCTGCCAGTGCCCGCACTGGGGCTACGTCTTCAGGGGCGAACTCACCCTGCACTACGCGGACCACGACGAGATCTACCGCGAGGGCGACGCGTTCTACGCCCCAGCAGGGCATGTGCCGATCCACACCGAGCCGGGCAGCGAATACCTCCAGATCAGCCCCTCGGACGAGCTGCGCCGAACCAACGAGGTGATCATGAAGAACTTCACCGCCCAGCGGCCACCGGACTGACCCCACCGCCGCTCAGGACACCAGCTGTCCCTTCCCGAGCGCGATCACCCCGCCCTTGGACACGGTGTACAGCTCCGCGTCCCGCTCCGGGTTCACGCCGATCGTCGCGCCCGGCGGGACCTCGACGTTCTTGTCGAGGACGGCACCGCGGACCACGGCGCCCCGGCCGATCTTCACGTTGTCGTGCAGCACCGAGCCCTGGACCACGGCCCCCGGGTCGACCAGGACACCGGGCGAGAGCACGGACCGGGTGACCTGGCCCCGGATCAGGCAGCCCGCGCTGATGATGGACTCGCTGGCGATGCCGCCGGAGTTGAAGCGGGCCGGGGAGAGCTGGCCCGAATGGGTGTAGATGGGCCACTGCCGGTTGTAGAGGTTGAAGGCGGGGCGCTCGGCGATCAGGTCCATGTGGGCGTCGTAGTAGGCGTCCAGGGTTCCCACGTCACGCCAGTAGCCGCGGTCGCGGGTGGTCTCGCCGGGGACGTGGTTGGCGCTGAAGTCGTAGAGCTGCGCCTCGCCGCGCTCGGTGAGCTGGGGCAGGATCGAGCCGCCCATGTCGTGGACGGAGTGCTCGTCCTCGGAGTCCCGCTGGAGCGCCTCGATCAGGGCCTTGGTGGTGAAGATGTAGTTGCCCATCGAGGCGAACACGCTCTCCGGGTCGTCCGCCAGCCCCGGCGGGTCGGCCGGCTTCTCGAGGAAGCCTTCCACCGTGAGGCCGTCCGAGCCCGGGGAGATCACTCCGAACGAGGGGGACTCCGAGCGCGGGACCCGGATCCCGGCCACCGTGACGCCCGCGCCGGACTCGATGTGCTGCGCGAGCATCTGGCGCGGGTCCATGCGGTACACATGGTCGGCGCCGAAGACCGCCACGTACTCAGGACGTTCGTCGTACAGCAGGTTCAGCGACTGCAGGATCGCGTCCGCGCTGCCCAGGTACCAGCGCGGCCCGAGGCGCTGCTGGGCGGGCACCGGCGTGATGTAGTTGCCGAGCAGGCTCGACATCCGCCAGGTGGTCGTGATGTGCCGGTCGAGCGAGTGCGACTTGTACTGCGTGAGCACACAGATGCGCAGGATGTCGCCGTTGACGAGGTTGGACAGGACGAAGTCGACCAGGCGATACGTCCCTCCGAAGGTGACCGCCGGTTTGGCGCGGTCGGTGGTCAAGGGCATCAGGCGTTTGCCTTCTCCGCCCGCGAGTACGATGCCGAGCACCGAAGGTCCGCCACGACGCATGGCCGCTCTCCTCACCCTGGTTTGACCCATCACTGCCCTTGCGAGGGGCCTAGTACGCCTGTTTGAGGATCTCCTCGTACAGCCGGACCGTGCGCCGCGCGACGGCGTCCCAGCCGAACTCGCCCACCGCGCGCTCACGTCCCGCCTCGCCCATCCGCCGCGCGGTCTCCGGATCGCCGATCACTGAGTCGAGTGCCCTGGCGAGGCCCGTCTCGAACGCGTCGTCCACGGTGACGAGCAGGCCGGTCCTGCCGTCGTCCACTACCTCCGGGATACCGCCGACCCGCGAGGCCACCACGGGGGTTCCGCAGGCCATCGCCTCCAGGTTGACGATGCCGAGGGGTTCGTACACCGAGGGGCAGACGAAGACGGCCGCGTGGGTCAGGAGCTGGATCACCTCGGGGCGCGGCAGCATCTGCGGGATCCAGTGGACGCCCTCGCGGACCCGGCTCAGCTCCTCGAAGAGCTCGCGGAACTCCCGGTCGATCTCGGGAGTGTCCGGCGCGCCCGCGCACAGCACGACCTGCGCGGCCGGGTCGATGTCCCGGACCGCCCGCATCAGGTGCGGCACGCCCTTCTGGCGGGTGATACGGCCCACGAACAGCACGAACGGACGCTCACGGTCCAGTCCGATCCGGTCCAGTACGTCGGTGCCGTGGTCGGGCCGGTACAGAGCGGTGTCGATGCCGTTGTGCACGATGTGGACCTTGGCCGGATCCAGCGCCGGGTAGCAGCCGAGGATGTCCTCGCGCATGGCTCCCGACACGGCGATCACCGCGTCGGCGGTCTCGATCGCGGTGCGCTCGGCCCAGCTGGAGAGGGCGTATCCGCCGCCGAGCTGCTCGGCCTTCCAGGGGCGCAGGGGCTCCAGGGAATGGGCGGTCATCACGTGCGGGATGCCGTGCAGCAGCTTGCCGAGGTGGCCGGCGAGATTGGCGTACCAGGTGTGCGAGTGGAGCAGCTCGCGGCCTTCGAGGCCCGCGGCCATGGAGAGGTCCACGGAGAAGGTGCGCAGCGCGTCGTTGGCGGTGTCGAGCCCGGACCAGGGCCGGTGCCGGATCACGCCCGCCGCTCTCTCCTTGACGGACACCTCGCCCCAGCAGTGCACGTCCAGGTCGACGAGGGACCTCAACTCCCGGGCGAGGAACTCGACATGCACACCGGCACCGCCGTACACGTCCGGCGGGTACTCCCGGGTCAGCAGGCCCACACGCACCCGGAACCCCCTGTCTCAGCGGTTGGTTGGCTTTCATGGTCACCCAGATGCGCCGCGCGGGGAAGGGCGCGGGGCTCGTGTGAAGCAACAGTCACCACATACGCCACCTTCCGGCACCCGGTAGTACAGACAGCAGCTGCGGCGGCGGAAGGCGGTGCCGGTGAGCGTGCCGGTTCCGGCGAGGAGGGGGTGGGCGAGGAGTTCCGCGGCCAGGTCACGGGCGCGCGCGGCGAGGTCCGGACGGTGGCCCAGCTGACGGGCGGCGCCCACGAGGGCCGAGGCGGCGTTGCCCCACATCAGTCCGGTGGCGAGCCGGTACTCGGCGTGCAGCGCCGCCGTGAGCGGTTCGAGGTGGCCGTGCAGGACGACGTCGGCGATGGTCCCGGCGTCGCCCGGCAGCGGCTCCACGGCATCCAGCCACAGGTCGTCGGGGGCACTCGCGTCGGGGTCCCAGTGCAGCCGGCGCGGCGCCAGGTCGGGGATCCGGCCGTACCGGGCCGCGCAGCCGAGGGCCACCGACCACAGCCGGGCCGCGAGGCCCTGCTGGGCGATGGAGGCCGCGATCCGGAGTTCGGGGGCACGCAGGGCCCCGGCGACCTTCCGGACACGAAAAGTCAGGGTATTTCCATAAACTTCCGGCGCCCCATGCTCGTAGACTTGTGCGAGGGTCGGCAGCGCCGGGCGCGCTGTCCCGGGAGTGCCGCCGATCGTCCGTAGTACGAAGAAGGCGCCGAGCGGTCGCAGCGCCACGAGATCAGGGTCCAGGTCCACGACCAGCAGTAGTACCAGGGCCCGTAGGGGTACCCACCAGGGGGCCTCCACCCCGTGTCACCCGCCTTGGGGAGGACACGGACCCTTTTGTACTCCATCGGCAGTAGGACCCATTGCCTGCTCAGGTACGACGACGGGAAGAACTTTTCCCGGCATCGTGTTGGTCATGGAAGACGACCGTTCGTCGCGCCGGGCAGCCAGCCCCCGCCTCACGCAGAGGAGCAGCTCATGAGTGCCCTCGCGTTGTCCGTGCTCCTCTCCCTCGTCTCCGCCGTCGCCTACGCGGGCGGAGCGATCGTGCAGGAGCAGGTCGCGGTGTCGCACCCGGACGAGCAGTACGCTCCGCTGCGCCGGCCGAGCTGGTGGGCGGCTGTCGCGCTGATCAGCCTCGGTGGACTGCTGCACGTGGTGGCGCTCGCCTACGGCCCCCTCAGCCTGGTCCAGCCGCTGGGCGCCCTGACGATCGTGTTCGCGCTGCCGATGGCCGCGCTGTTCGTCGGCCGCCGGGCCGGGGCCACCGCCTGGCGGGGCGCGATCATGGCGACGGTGGGTCTGGCCGGTCTGCTCTCCCTGGTGGGCGCGTCCGACGCCCAGTCCCTCGGCACGGCCCAGCGGGTGTTCGCCGGTCTGCTGACGGCCGCCGCGGTGGTCGCGCTCATGATCGCGGGACGGGCCGCGCACCGGCACCCGGTGGTGCGCAGCGTGCTGCTCGCGACCGCGTCCGGCATAGCGTTCGGTATGTCCTCGGTGTTCACCAAGACGGTCGCCGTCGACTGGAGCGGTGGCGTGTCGGCGGCGGACCTGCCCTCGCTGGCGGCGATCGGCGTCCTGGCGACGGCCGGGCTGATGCTGTCGCAGGCCTCCTACCGCGGCGCCGGTCTCGCGGCCCCGCTGGCGACCCTGACGGTCGTGAACCCGGTGGTGGCGGCGGCGGTCGGCATCACGATGTTCGGAGAAACCTTCCGCTACGGCGCCACGGGCACCGCGCTCGCCCTGAGCTGCGGTGTGGTGGCGGCCGGCGGCCTGATCCTGCTGACGACGGAGCGGATCCAGCGCACCCACGCCGAGCCGGAGCCCGCGGCGCCCGTCGTCCTCGACGGCGAGGACGGGTTCGTCCCGGCACCCGCAGAGGAGCCGGCGGCGGCCGTCCTCCGTGAGGGGGTACTCGTCGAGGAGATCGCCGCCCTGCGCGAGGAGATCCTCGTCCCGGCCCCCGCCTCACCGACGGCTCCGGAGGCGCTGCCGGACAGCACCTCCGACGAACTCCTGGAGAAGCTGGGCGACGAGCCCCCGGCGTACTACGGCCCCTTCTACGGCGCCGCGTACATCCCGGTGCCGGTCCTGGACCGGCACCGCACCCGTGTCAAATCCTGATACCGCCGGCCCTGAGATAGGCCACCGGGTCGATGTCGGAACCGAAGCCGGGCCCCGTCCGCACCTCGAAGTGCAGATGCGGGCCCGAGCTGTTGCCCGTGGAGCCCGAGCGGCCGATGCGCTGCCCGCCGCCCACGCTCTGCCCGGCCTTCACGGAGATCGCGGACAGGTGGGCGTACTGCGTGTAGCGGCCGTCGGCGTGCCGGATCACCACCTGGTAGCCGAAGGAGCCTCCCCACCCCGAGGTGACGACCTTGCCGGCCGCGACCGCCTTCACGGACGTCCCGGTGGGCACCGCGAAGTCGACACCGGTGTGGTAGCCCTTCGACCAGGCGGAGCCCGCCTTGCGGTAGGGCGTGCCGAGGGAGGCGTTCACGGGAGCGACCAGGCCGGTGTCCGCGGCCTTCTCGGTCTTCTCGGTCTTCTCCGCGGTGTCGGAGGAGGTCTTCTTCGTCGAGGTCCGGTCGGTGGTGGTCGTTCCGGCGGTGCCGCGCAGCTTGAGCCGCTGACCGGGCAGGATCAGGTCGGGGTCGGCCCCGACGGTCCTCCGGTTGGTGGCGTACAGCCCCCGCCAGCCGCCCCGGACCTTCTGGGCGTCGGCGATCCGGGAGAGCGAGTCGCCGCGGACCACGGTGTACATCTCGGCGGACCCGGCCCGCGACTGCGGGGTGGTCTGCGGCTGTACGTCCGCTACGGAGGCCGTCCTCTTGGTGAGGGGCTGGACGTCCGGGGCGGAGCCCCCACGGGTGAGCCCGGCCCGCACCGAGCACGCCGGCCAGGCGCCCGGTCCCTGTCCGTCCAGCACCTTCTCCGCCACGGCGATCTGCTGGTCCCTGGTGGCCAGATCCGCCCGTCCCGCGTACCGGGTGCCGCCGTAGGCCTCCCAGGTGGACCGGGTGAACTGGAGCCCGCCGTAGTAGCCGTTCCCGGTGTTGATGCTCCAGTTGCTGCTGGACTCGCACGCGGCGACCTTGTTCCAGGTGTCCACGTCGGCCGCATGGGCGGTGCCGGCGCCGATGAGCGGGACCGCGATGCCGACGCCGCCCGCGGTGACGGTGAGCGAGGCGCGGTTGATCCTGTTCGGCTGATACCGGCGGTGCCGGCCCCGTACGGCCATGGAGGCCTCCCCCTACAACATGCGTCAGGAGGGGCAAAAGTAAGCGCGGCGAACAGGCCATGACAAGACGGCAATCAGCCGCGTAGGGGCGCGCGCCGGACCGGCGTCTCCCGCTGAACGCAACGAGGCGCCCGAACCGTATCCCTGGTGTGCGGACAGTCCTCCGACAGGCCAGGATGACCGGTGGACGATACTGACAAGCACGACCGGCAGCAGCGACACATGACCTACGCGATCCACAGGATCTTTTGGGAGCAGGCGGTATGAGCACAACAGCGCAGATCGGCGTCACGGGCCTCGCGGTCATGGGCCGCAACCTGGCCCGCAACTTCGCCCGCAACGGCTATACGGTCGCCCTGCACAACCGGACCGCGTCGCGCACGCACGCCCTGGTCGAGGAGTTCGGTGGCGAGGGCGACTTCATCGCGGCCGAGACCGCCAAGGAGTTCGTGGCGGCGCTGGAGCGGCCGCGCCGGCTGGTCATCATGGTGAAGGCCGGTGAGCCGACCGACGCGGTGATCCAGGAGTTCGCGCCGCTGCTCGAGCCCGGCGACATGATCATCGACGGCGGTAACGCGCACTTCGCGGACACCCGGCGCCGGGAGCGCGAACTGCGCGAGCAGGGCATCCACTTCGTGGGCATGGGCGTCTCCGGCGGCGAGGAGGGCGCGCTGCACGGACCGAGCATCATGCCGGGCGGCCCGAAGGAGTCGTACGACTCTCTCGGCCCGATGCTGGAGAAGATCTCCGCGAAGGCGGCGGACGGGGCGCCCTGTGTGACGCACGTCGGTCCTGACGGCGCCGGGCACTTCGTGAAGATGGTCCACAACGGCATCGAGTACGCCGACATGCAACTCATCGGCGAGGCGTACCAGTTGCTGCGGGACGTGGCCGGGTACTCCCCCGCCCAGATCGCCGACATCTTCCGCACCTGGAACACGGGCCGCCTGGACTCGTACCTGATCGAGATCACGGCCGAGGTGCTCTCGCACGTGGACGCGGCGACGGGCAAGCCGTTCGTGGACGTCGTGGTGGACCAGGCGGAGCAGAAGGGCACGGGCCGCTGGACCGTGCAGATCGCACTGGACCTGGGTGTCCCGGTGTCGGGCATCGCGGAGGCGGTCTTCGCGCGGTCGCTGTCGGGTCACGCGGAGCTGCGGGAGGCGTCCCGCGGTCTCGCCGGGCCCAAGGCGTCGCCCTTGTCGGAGGCGGAGGCCGGGGCCTTCGCGGACCGTGTCGAGCAGGCGCTGTACGCCTCGAAGATCGTGTCGTACACGCAGGGCTTCCACGAGATCGCGGCCGCCCGTGAGGAGTACGACTGGGACATCGACCTGGGTGCCGTCTCGGCGATCTGGCGCGGCGGCTGCATCATCCGCGCGGCCTTCCTCGACCGCATCCGGTCCGCCTACGACACCCGCGCGGACCTGCCCAGCCTGCTCTCCGACAACACCTTCGCCCAGGAGATCGCCGACGCCCAGGACGACTGGCGCGAGGTCATCGTCGCGGCGACCCGCCAGGGTGTCCCGACGCCCGGCTTCGCGGCGGCGCTGGCGTACTACGACGCACTGCGCGCCGAGCGGCTGCCCGCGGCGCTCACGCAGGGGCAGCGGGACTTCTTCGGGGCGCACACGTATCGACGCACCGACCGCGACGGTTCCTTCCACACGCTGTGGGGCGGGGACCGGTCCGAGGTGACGGGCTGAGCTTCGCCCTGACGTGGAGGAGGGCCACCGTTCGGTGGCCCTCCTCCACTGTGTTCACGTTGATTGCCGTCAGCTGAGCGGTGGCCCCGGCTCCGGGTTCGGTACCGGTTCAGGGCCCGGCGGGACCGGGGACGGCGGCGGGTCGGGGACCGGGCCCGGTCCCGGAGTCGGGTCCGGGTCCGGGGGTGACGGGGGCTCCGGGGTGGGGCCCGGCGGCGTGGGGACCGGGCCGGGGCCCGGAGTGGGACCCGGTGGGACGGGGTCGGGATACGGGTTGGTCATGGGGTCCTCCAGCCAATCGGTCGACGTCGGCTCTGGACTACTCCCCCGCGTACCCGTGAGCCCTCCCGCCAGTCACCCACCCGCGTGACGGGCGTGGCCCGCGTGGGTGTGCTCGGGGTGGCTCCGGGTGCGGGGAGGGGGTCTCGACGTACGGCACGGCACGGCGCGATGCGGCCCGGCGCGGCGCGGTGCGCGAGGCCGGCGTGATCGCGGCTTTCGGACCCGCCCGCTCAGAAGCCCTCGGGGTGGGCCACCAGCCACTCCCGCGCCGCGCGGAGCAGTTCCGGGTCGGCTGCCGGCGCCTCGTCGGGGTGGCGCTCGGCCCACTTGACGACGTACGGGCAGAGCGGGGCGACGGTGATGCCCTCGCGAGCCGCGATGGTGTAGAGCTCGCGGGCCAGGGAGCCCGCGATGCCCTGTCCTTCGTGGGCCGGTTCCACGATGGTGTGGACCGGGACCAGGGCGCGCGCCGGTGATTCGAGGACGAAGTACTGGATGTGGCCGACGACCTCGCCTCCCCCGGAACCGAGGGCCTCGAGCCGGCCGGCCTGTCGGTCGTCGCGGATCTCTATGTCGCTCATGGGCACGCTCCTGGTCCGAAGGTCGTCGAGCAGGTCAGGCCGACACCGCCTGTGGGCTGCGCTCCTGGTCCGAACCCGGCACCGGCTCGGACGGGTCGGCCCCCAGCGCCACGATGCGGTTGTCGTGGTCCACGTGCACGACCTGGGGTACGAGCGCCCGCGCCTCGGCGTCGGTCACCTGAGCGTAGCTGATGATGATCACCAGATCTCCGGGGTGGACGAGATGGGCGGCGGCACCGTTGATGCCGATCACGCCCGAGCCGCGCTCCCCCTCGATGACGTACGTCTCGAGCCGGGCGCCGTTGGTGATGTCGACGATGTGGACGAGCTCACCGGGCAGCAGATCGGCGGCGTCGAGGAGATCCGCGTCGATGGTCACCGATCCCACGTAGTGCAGGTCGGCCTGGGTGACGGTGGCTCGGTGGATCTTGGACTTGAACAGAGTACGCAGCACTTTGGACTCCTAGAAGACGGCTCCCCGCCAGCTTCCTGCAGGTCAGGGGCGTCGTTCACTGTACATCGGCATGCCTTCGACTCGAAGACCAAGCCAAGATCTAACGCTTGGTCATCTATGCAGGTCATAGGCATGATGGAGCCGCCCGGGTCAGCACATGGTCAGCTTGGGGCGCGGTTCGCTACGTGGCTCGACAGCTCGCCCGCGGCATGGGGTCGTTCTTCAAGGAGCACGACTGCGGCAAACCGACCCGTTGCGCGCACCCATACACGATCCGTTTCAGGGACGCTCTGGGCAAGCGGCGCGAAGAGGCGGGCTTCGGCACGCAGGACGAGGCGATCCAACGTCCTACCCAAAGAGACACTGAAAAAGGCGCACGGCGCCCTCTGTGGCGGAAGCCCGCCGCGAGTTGGGGCAAAGGACGGTCGCGGAATGCGAAGCTCTGGCGGCTCCGACAGCGCCGGATGACCGAATACTCCACCGGAGAGAGATTTCCAGCGGGTCCCGGTGCGGTTCCGAGGCAGGGCAGGATCGGGTGGCTGGTCTCCCGCAGGCTGTGGGCGGGGATGCGCGTGCCCTCGTCCGGAGCGTCCGGTCGAGGGCACGCTACTGCGCCTCCAAGGGGCGTCCTCATGCCGGCCAAGGCACTGGCCACCGATCTTGACCCGCACGGGACACGCGTCAACTGTGTCGCCCCCAGCATCGTCGACACCCCGATGTCCCGCACCGACCTCGGCCTCACCGAGAGCGGCTTCGACGGCCAGCCGTTCCCCGTACACCGGCCCGAGGAGATCGCGGCGGCCGTCTGCTACCTCGTCTCCGACCTGGCCCGGGGCGTCAACGGCACCACCCACGTACTCGACTTCGGCGCCCTGGCCCGCTCGGCGTTCCCCGCCTGACCGGGCGTTCACGGCCGCCGGCCACTTCCTCCCCCAAAGGAACAGGAGTACCGCTCACCATGAGCACCACCCGCAAGCCCTCCCGGCGTGCCCTGGTCGCCGCTGTCGTCACCGCGGCCGTCGCCGTCGTGACCACCGCCCCAGCGGCGATCGCGGCACCCCGGACGCACTGCCCGAAGCCGACGACGGTGCATGAGAAGTCCGTCGCCGTCCAGGCCCTCAAGGGCGTGTTCGAGCGCGGCGACACCAAGGTCGTCGACCGTTACCGTACGGCCCCGCTTCTGGTCCGAGCACCTGATCGACCCTGCTCAACTCGAACTCTTCCCTGGGCCGGAACGGTTCTGGAAAGCGATCCCAGATCCCGGACTACTGAAGATCAGCCGTGAGGCACAGAAGATCGTCGACGAACTCGACCAGCTCGCGCGGGCACAGTCGTGGACCGATGCGACCCGCGCGAAGCGTGGTCGAACATGCTGGTGCTGATCGGCGGGTGGCCGACGTACATGGCGGACTGCCGGCCGGCCAGCAGGTGGGGGTTGGTGGTTCCAGGCCGGCGGCGAAGGCGTGCGGTGATCCATTCGGCGGCTGCGTCACGCGCGATGACGCGCTTCGAAGTGCACTGAGTGCGCTGTCAGCTTCTCGAGCAGGGCGATCAGCGTTGCCTGTTCCTCCCTGCTCAGCGAGCCCGCCCATTCCTGCTCGCGCGCGTTGTGCTCGCGGAAGGCCTCACTGATCGCTTCCCGGCCCTGCGCGGTCAGGGTCAGGTGAACGGCACGCTTGTCGTGCGGGGCGCGCTCCTTGGAGAGGAGGCCGTCCCGCTCCAGTGTGGCGACCAACGCGGAGACGGCGGCACGGCTCATCCCGGACAGCTCGGCAACCTTCTTGGCCTCGACCGTCCCGGTCAGCCAGACCGCGAAGAGCACCCGGAAGCCGGCCCAGGACCACCCGCGTGGCCGGTGGACAGTGGATTCCAGATCGTAGACCAGCATGTTCGCGGCGCGGTGGAGGGTGAGCACCAGGCGCATGGCGAGCGGGTCCAGGTCCGGAAGGTCCCGGGTGGTGTGCGAGATCGCGTGGTCGATGAACGACCAGAAGTGCAGTTGTTCGTTGTCCGGCTGGTCCTGGGGCACATCCGGAGTGTAGGCCGTCGACCCCGCCAGCGGTCCGTCCGCTCCCGGCACCTCCTGCGTCGGCGTCCGCCTGCCACCTGCCGCCTGGTCCGCTGCTGCACAAGGATGTGTCGGCCGCCGCCTCCGCAATGTTGCCGGCGAGTAGCAGAAACCTTGCCGCGAGGGGTTCCCAAGCAACGTTCCCGAAGGTACGGTCCCGAATTAATCAAAGCATTGATTACAAGCTTTGGTCCCCTTACATCCCCATTCACCCCTCCTCGTGGCACCAGTCGGACTACGGGGCATCCCGCCCGATGCCCGACCGGGCCTTGCCAAGGGAGTCACCCATGCCCGAAGCCCTCGCTCCCCCGAACCCCGGCACCCTGCGCGCCTGCATGTCCCGCTTCGCCACCGGCGTCACCGTCGTGACGTACGAAGCAGACGACGGACCGCGCGGCGCCACCATGAACTCCTTCACCTCCGTCTCGGCCGAGCCCCCGCTGGTGCTGATCAGCGTCGCCCGGCGCGCCCGCTGCCACGACCAACTGCTCGACCGGCCGTTCTGTGTGAACATCCTCGGTGCCGAACAAGAGGCCGTGGCCCGGCAGTTCGCCGGTGCCCAGGGCGCGGCCGAGCCCCGCTGGGTGGACGGCGCCCGCGTCCCGCGTCTCGCGCATCCCCTCGCCTGGGTCGAGTGCGAGCCCTGGCGCACCCACGACGGCGGCGACCACACCCTCGTCCTCGGCCGCGTCACCGACCTCGGCCACCGCGACGGCGACGCGCTCACCTACGCCTGGAGCCGATTCGGTACCGCGGCCGAGGCCACCGACGGCATCGAACACCTCATCTGACCTGCCCTCTCCCGGACACGCACATCTCAGGAGCACGAACATGGCCGCACGCACCGGCAAGGAATACCTCGAGCGACTCTCCGCCTCCCGCCCCACCGTCCACATCCAGGGCGAGACCGTCACCGGAGGGATCCAGGATCACCCCGCGTTCCGCAACGTGGTGCGCACCTACGCGGAGCTGTACGACCTCCAGCACACTGCCGAGCACAAGGACACCCTCACCTACACCTCCCCCACCTCCGGTGAGCCGGTCGGCACCTCCTTCCTCACCCCGAAGACCCCGGAGGACCTGACCAAGCGCCGCAAGGCGTTCAAGGTGTGGGCCGACCACAGCAACGGCATGCTGGGCCGCACCGGTGACTACATGAACAGCTCGCTGATGGCCCTCGCCTCGGCCGCCGACTGGTTCGCCCAGGCCAACCCGGCCTTCGGCGAGAACGTCCTGCGCTACTACGAGAAGGTCCGCGAGGAAGACCTTCTGTGCACCCACACGCTGATCCCGCCGCAGGTCAACCGCTCCGTCGCGGGCACCCAGCAGGCGGGCGGCAAGCTCGCCGCGCGGATCGTGAAGGAGGACGACAACGGCATCGTGATCCGGGGCGCGCGCATGCTCGCCACCATCGCCCCCTTCGCCGACGAGATGCTCGTGTTCCCCTCGACCGTGCTGCGCGGCACTCCCGAGGACAAGCCGTACTCCTACGCCTTCGCCATCCCCAACGACGCCCCCGGTCTGCGCTACGTCGCCCGCGAGCCCCTCGACTACGACCGGCCGCGCCACGACCACCCTCTCGCCTCGCGCTTCGAGGAGTCGGACTGCGTGGTCGTCTTCGACGACGTGCACGTGCCCTACGAGCGGTGTTTCGCCATCGGCGACGCCGAACTGTGCAACGGCTTCTACTCGCAAACCTCGTCCGTGGTGCACATGACCCACCAGGTCGTCACTCGCACCACCGCCAAGACCGAGTACATCCTCGGCCTGGTGACGCTGCTCACCGAGGCCATCGGCATCGAGCAGTTCCAGCACGTCCAGGAGGACATCGCCGAGATCATCACCACGTTGGAGATGCTCCGCGCCTTCCTGCGCGCCGCCGAGGCCGACGCCCAGGTCAACGAGTACGGCGTGCTCACCCCGGCCTTCGCCCCGCTCAACGCGGCCCGCAACCTCTACCCCAAGCTCTACCAGCGCTTCCCGCAGATCCTGCGCAAGCTCGGCGCCTCCGGCCTGATGGCCACCCCGACCGAGCTCGACATCAACGGCCCGGCCGCCGAGGACATCGAGGCGTACCTGCAGTCCGCGACCCTGACCGGCTCCGAGCGCGTCAGGCTGTTCCGGCTCGTGTGGGACACCTGCATCTCCGCGTTCTCCGGCCGCCAGGCGCTGTACGAGTACTACTTCTTCGGCGACCCGGTCCGCATGGCCGGCGCGTACGTGAAGTCCTACGACCGCGAGCCGTACAAGGCCAAGGTGCAGGACTTCTTGAATCGGCACAGCCTGGAGCGTTCCTGATGACGCACCCGCTGGGGAATCCCCCATCGAAGGTCATCGCCGTTCACCTCAACTACCGCAGCCGAGCCAGGGAGCGGGGCCGCATCCCCGCCCAGCCGTCGTACTTCCTCAAGCCGCCGTCGTCACTGGCGGGCACCAAGGAAGCGATCGTCCGGCCGGCGGGCTGTGAACTCCTCGGGTTCGAGGGGGAGATCGCCCTCGTCATCGGCTCGCGTGCCCAGCGCGTGGCGCCGGAGGACGGCTGGTCGTACGTCCGCTGGGTGACGGCCGCCAACGACGCGGGCGTGTACGACCTGCGGTACGCCGACCGGGGCTCCAACCTCCGTTCCAAGGGCGCCGACGGGTTCACGCCCCTGGGGCCACGGCTGCTGGACGCCCGCGAGGTCGACCCGGCCGGGCTGAGGCTGAGTACCTGGGTCAACGGCGAGCTGGTGCAGGACGACACGACGGACACGCTGCTGTTTCCCTTCGGGCAACTGGTCGCGGACCTGTCCCGGTTGGTCACCCTGGAGCCTGGGGACGTGATCCTCACCGGTACGCCGGCCGGCGCTTCGGTCGTCCGCCCCGGTGACCTCGTCGAGGTCGAGGTCTCGTGCGGGGAGCTGTCCACCGGGCGGCTGCGCAACCCGATCGCCGACGGCGACCCGCTCGCTCCCTACGGGGCCATGCCCAGGAGCGACGAAGCCGAGCGCGAGTCGGCATACGGCTCCGCCTACCTACGGGAGCCGCTGCTCGACCCGCGCCTGGCGGACGGACTGCGCTCGGTCGCCGTGGCCACGCTCAGCGCCCAGTTGCGCGCACGCGGCCTGCCGCACATGTCCGTCGACGGCGTACGACCGGTCGGCTCCGACGGCGGGACGATGGTGGGTGTCGCCCACACGTTGCGCTATCTGCCGCTGCGCGAAGACCTGTTCAAGCGGTACGGCACCGGCATGAACGCCCAGAAGCGGGCGATCGAGGAGGTGCGGCCCGGCCATGTCCTGGTGATGGACGCCCGCCGCGACGCAACCGCGGGCACACTCGGCGACATCCTCGCGCTGAGGGCCCTCAAGCGCGGGGCGGCCGGCGTCGTCACCGACGGTGCCGTGCGCGACGCCGCCGCCATCGCGGACCTCGGCCTGCCGGTGTACGCGGCCGGGGCCCACCCCTCGGTCCTCGGCCGCCGGCACGTCCCGTGGGACACCGGCGTACCGATCGCCTGCGGCGGCGCCCTGGTCCAGCCCGGGGACCTGATCGTCGGGGACTCCGACGGCGTGATCGTCGTCCCGCCGGACCTCGTCGAGGAACTGATCGTCGACTGCCGGGAGCAGGAGCGCCAAGAGCGCTTCATCACCGAGCGGGTCGCGGCGGGCGAGAGCGTCGAAGGCCTGTATCCGCTGGGGCCGGCCTGGCGGGACGCCTACCAGAACTGGTGCAAGGGAGAGACACAATGAAGTTCCGCAGTGATCCGTCGGGAATCCGGGGGTCCATCACCCCGGTCGTCACACCGTTCACCGCGGCGGGCGCCGTCGACCACGACAGCCTGAGCGACCTGATCCGCTTCCAGATCGAGTCCGGCTCGCACGGCATCTCGCTGGGCGGTTCGACCGGCGAGCCGAGCGCCCAGAGCGTCGCCGAACGGATCGCGGCCATGCGAACGGCGGTGGCGGAGATCGGCGACCGGGTGCCGTTCCTGCCCGGCACCGGTTCCCACAAGCTCGACGAGACCCTCGAACTCACCGCTGCCGCTCAGGAGTTGGGTGCGGACGCGGCTCTCGTGATCACGCCGTACTACGCGCGCCCGACGCAGGAGGCGCTCTACCAGTGGTACGCGACGGTGGCCCGGGAGTTTCCCGACCTGCCGATCGTCGCCTACAACGTGCCCTCCCGCACCGCCGTGGACATCGACCCGGAGACGGTGAAGCGGCTGTTCACCGACTTCGACAACTTCGTCGGGGTCAAGGAGACGACGAAGGACTTCGAGCACTTCTCGCGTGTGCTGCACGCGTGCGGGCGTTCACTGCTGGTGTGGTCGGGCATCGAACTGCTGTGTCTGCCGCTGCTGGCGCTGGGCGGTGCCGGGTTCGTGTCGGCCGTGTCCAATCTGGCCCCGACCGCCGTGGCACGGATGTACGAGCTGTGGGAGGCGGGCGACTTCGACGCCGCGCGTGACCTGCACTACCGGCTGCACCCGCTGGTCGACCTGCTGTTCGTCGAGACCAACCCCGCCCCCGCCAAGTGGGTGCTCGCCCAACAGGGCCGTATCGCCTCGGACTTCGTCCGCCCACCGCTGGTCTCCCCCACTGAGCAGGGCCTGTCCAAGATCCGCGCGCTGCTCGCGGAGGGCGGCGACCTCACCGCACAGATCGGAACCGAGAAGTGACCCCTGAGAACCTGCCTTCCGTCATCCGGCACTGGATCGGCGGTGAGCTCGTCGACTCCGTCGACGGGCAGACGTTCGACGTCTCCGATCCGGTGTCCAACACCCCCTACACGCAGGCCGCGCGCGGTGCGGCGGGCGACATCGACCGCGCGGTGTCCGCGGCGGGCGCCGCGTTCCCCCAGTGGGCCGGTCTGTCCAACCGGGCCCGCGCGAACACCCTGTACCGCATCGCCGACGCTGTCGAGGCCTGCCACGACCAGCTCGCCGACTTCGAGTCCTACGACTCCGGACTGCCGATCACCCAGGCGAAGGGGCAGGCCCGGCGCGCGGCAGAGAACTTCCGCTACTTCGCGGACGTCATCGTCGCGCTCGGCGAGGAGGCGTTCCGGCAGGGCGAGGAGCAGTTCTCCTACGTCGTACGCCGGCCGGTCGGGGTCGCCGGGCTGATCACGCCCTGGAACACCCCGTTCATGCTGGAGAGCTGGAAACTGGCTCCCGCCCTGGCCTCCGGCTGCACGCTGGTCCTCAAGCCGGCCGAGTGGACCCCGCTGTCCGCGTCGCTGTGGCCGGAGATCTTCGCCGAGGCCGGCGTCCCGGCGGGGGTGGTGAACATCGTGCACGGCATCGGTGAGGAGGCCGGCCAGGCACTCGTCGACCATCCGGACGTGCCGCTGATCTCCTTCACCGGGTCGACCGACACCGGCCGCCACATCATCCGTTCCTCCGCCCAGCACCTGAAGACCACTTCCATGGAGCTGGGCGGCAAGTCCCCGGCCATCGTGTTCGCCGACGCCGACCTCGAAGCCGCCCTCGACTCGGTCGTGTTCGGGGTGTTCTCCCTCAACGGCGAGCGCTGCACCGCCGGTTCACGGGTCCTCGTCGAGCGCCCGTTGTACGAGGAGTTCACCCGTCGGCTGGCCGAACGGGCGGCGAACGTCCGCGTCGGGCTGCCCGCCGACCCCGCCACGGAGGTCGGCGCGCTGGTCCACCCCGAGCACTACGCACGGGTCCTGAGCTACGTCGAGACCGGCCGGAAGGAGGCCCGCCTCGTCGCGGGCGGCACCCGCCCCGACCATCTGCCGGACGGCAACTACCTCCAGCCCACCGTCTTCGCCGACGTCGAGCGCGACGCCCGCATCTTCCAGGAGGAGATCTTCGGCCCCGTCGTCGCCGTCGCCCCGTTCGACGACGAGGCCGAGGCGATCGAGCTGGCCAACGCCACCCAGTTCGGTCTTGCCGCCTACATCTGGACGTCGGACCTCAAGCGCGGCCATCGCATCGCCCACGCCGTCGACTCCGGAATGATCTGGCTCAACTCCCACAACGTCCGCGACCTGCGCACCCCCTTCGGCGGGGTCAAGGCCTCCGGCGTCGGCCGCGAGGGCGGCGCGCACTCCATCGACTTCTACACCGAATCGAAGATCGTCCACGTCGCCCTCGGCGACGTCCACACTCCCCGTTTCGGAGCCATCTCATGAGCACCCCGGCACCCGACGTCATCCGGTCCGCCTACGCCCAGCTCGCCGTCACCGACCTCGGCGCGGCCCGCTGGTTCTGGGTCGACATGCTCGGCTTCCACCTCCAGTACGAGGACGCCGAGTCGCTGTACCTGCGCGGCACCGACGAGCTCACCCATCACTCCCTGGTACTGCGCAAGGGTGAGATCGCGGCCCTGGACCACATCTCCTACCGGGTCCGCACGCCGGAGGACGTCGACAATGCGGAGAAGTTCTTCGCCGAACTCGGCCGCCCGGTCAAGCGGGTGAAGAAGGGCGAGGGCACCCACGGCATCGGTGACGCCGTGCGCGTCATCGACCCGCTCGGCTTCCCCGTGGAGTTCTTCCACGACATCGACCGCGCCGAGCGCCTCATCCAACGCTACGACCTCCGCCGCGGCGCCGAGATCGCCCGCCTGGACCACTTCAACATCTGCACCCCCGACATCCCGGCCGCCTACGCCCACTACAAGTCCCTCGGCTTCGGCTGCTCGGAAACCATCGAGGGCGACGAGCACGAGCTGTACGCGGCCTGGATGTACCGCAAGCAGACCGTCCACGACGTCGCCTTCACCGGCGGCGCCGGCCCGCGCCTGCACCACCTCGGGGTGGCCACCCACGAATCCCACCAGGTCCTGCGCAGCGCCGACATCTTCGGCGCCCTGCGCAAGGAACACCACATCGAGCGCGGCCCCGGCCGGCACGGTGTCTCCAACGCGTTCTACCTCTACCTGCGCGACTGCGACGGACACCGGGTCGAGATCTACACCTCCGACTACTACACCGGCGACCCCGACCACGAGACGTACCGCTGGAACGTCAAGGACGACCGACGCCGCGACTTCTGGGGCAACGCCGTGATCGAGTCCTGGTACAAGGAGGCCACCCCGGTCCTCGACCTGAACGGACGGCCGCAGCCCGTCTCCGACGCCCTGCTCGACGAGTCCGCCGTGCAGGTCGGCGCGGACGGACTCGGCTGAGTCACCCGGGAGCCCCGACCCGCGGGCTCCCGATCCGCGAAGGAGACCACCATGCCGTCGATGACGACGCCACGGGACGACACGTCCGCCGGGCGCTTCGAGTTCTGGCGGGAGACCGTCCGCCGGAGCTTCGTACCGCTGGAGGCTCTGCCGGGCGATGCCTGCGACTTCCACGCGTCCCTGCACACCGCACACCTCGGCGCCGTACAGGTGTCCGTCGTGACCGCGCAGCCGCACGGTGTCATCCACACTCCCCGACACATCGCCGCCGACCAGCCCGACTTCGTCAAGGTGAGCCTCCAACTGGCGGGCCGGTGCCGACTGGCCCAGGCAGACCGGCAGGCCGAGCTCGGCCCCGGTGAGCTGGCTGTTTACGACACGCGCCAGCCGTACAGCCTCGACTTCGACCTGCCGTACCGCATGCTCGTGCTGATGTTCCCCCGCGCCCTGCTACGGCTGACCGATCAGGAACTGGCGCTCCTGAACGCCACCGCCATTTCGTGCCGTGAAGGGCTTGGTCCGGTGGTCCAGCCCCTCCTGCGCGGCCTCGCCGGCCAGGTTCGGGAACTGGAGCACCTGGGCACACCCCAGGTCGCCGACAGCGCCGTCGACCTGGTCGGCGTCCTGCTCGCACAGCACAGCCGCGCGTCCCGCGCCCTGGAGGCCGACGGGCGGGAGGTGCTCAGACAGCGCATCTTCACGTTCATGGAACAGCGGCTGGCCGACCCCGAACTGGGCCCGGACCGAATCGCGGCCGCCCACCACATCTCCCGCCGCTACCTGTACAAACTCCTGGCCGAGCAGGGGCATACCGTCTCCGGCTGGATCCGGGAGCGGCGCCTTGCCCGGTGCCGACGCGACCTCACCGATCCCGCGCTCGCCCATCTGCCCGTCGGCGCCGTGGGCAGCCGGTGGGGCTTTCCCGACCCGGCCCAGTTCAGCCACACCTTCAAGGCGGCATACGGGGTGAGCCCTCGGCAGGCGCGTACCACCGCGTACGTGTAGTCGGCCGGGCGTGGCAGCCATGCCCGGCTTCACAAGAACCCGTGCACACCACGGCAAGCTTGTCGGCTCCGCCGGGCGCACCCTTCCGACAGGAATTCCGCCCGTGGCCGTGCGTCTTTCGTCCAGTCGCCGGTCGGCGGTCTTCCGGCACGAGCGCCCCGGCGCACGAAGACAGCGCCGCAGGCCGCTCCGGCCCTCGACTCCCCCACGAGTCCGGCCGCCCGTGCCATTCAGGGACACCACTCAAGCCCGCAAGCGAGGCAATGATGCTCGACCCGACTCCCCTGCCCGGCTCCGACCGTGGCGCGGACCGCGCGGCGCGCCGCTACGAGAACAAACTGCTCCTCATCCTGTTCCTCACCTTCGGCTTCGTCTTCTTCGACCGGCAAGCACTGCTCTTCCTCATCCCGTTCATCAACAAGGACTTCCACCTGTCCAACACCGCACTGGGCACACTCTCCGGCGTGCTGGCCCTGGCCTGGGCGCTGTCGGGGATGTTCTCGGGCCGACTGGTGGACCGGCTCGGCAGACGCAAGCCCGTCATCATCGCCGCCGTGCTGCTGTTCTCCGCCTTCTCGGCGGTGGGCGGTCTGGTCGCGGGGTTCGCGGCGCTGCTGGTCGCGCGTGCCCTGATGGGAACGGCCGAGGGCGCCGTGCTGCCGTCGGCGCAGTCCCTGATGGTCGAGGCGTCCCAGGAGCACAGGCGCGGGCTGAACATGGGACTGCTGCAGGGCTCCTCGGCCGGCCTGCTCGGCGGCATCCTGTGCCCGCTGGTGGTCGTGTGGGTGGCGGAGCACTACCACTGGCGCACCGCGTTCCTCGTGACCGTCGTCCCGGGCATGCTGCTCGCCCTCTGGATCTGGCGGTCCGTGAAGGAGGTGCCGCCGGGCGGTGTCGTGGCGGCCGCGGAGACCGCGCCGGTCGGCGCGGCCTGCGCTCCGGCCGACCGGAAACCGGGGATCCGTGAGATCCTCGGGCACCGCAACATCGTCCTGTGCGTGCTGATCTCCTGCGCCTACATGACCTGGTTCTTCGTCATCGTCACCTTCACCCCGGTGTACCTCACCACGGTGAAGGGCTTCTCGCCGGGCACGATGAGCACGGTCATGACCTGCTTCGGGGTCGCCTGGGTCATATGGGGCTTCCTCACTCCGGCCGTCTCGGACCGTTTCGGGCGGAAGGCCACCCTGATCGCGTTCACCGCCGTCGCCGCGGTCTGTCCGCTGGCCGTGATGTACGTGGGCAGCCCGCTGCTGCTCGGCGTACTCGTTCTCCTCACGTACACCGGTCTGGGCTGCTTCACCCTGTTCATGGCGACGATCCCTGCCGAGACCGTGCCTCGGGGCGCGCTCGCCACCGCGCTGGGACTGGTCATGGGCATCGGTGAGCTCGCCGGCGGCTTCCTCGCTCCAGTGATCGCCGGGTGGGCGTCGGACACCTGGGGACTGCAGGCCGCCATGTACATCTCCGCGGCGGGCGCCGTGGTCGTCGTACTGCTGTCCCTCGGCCTGCGCGAGACGGCCCCGGCGGTCCTGCGCCGCCGGTCCGCCTCGGCCCCGTCCGGCCTGAGCGCGTCGCCCGACCGGGCTCCGGCCGACTCCGGGGCCGCCTGAGCACCACGTGATCGTCGCCTGAGCACCACGCGATCGGCCCTGTCTCCACCTCTGATGCGAGGCGGGAGCCGGGGCCGATTTCCTGGCAGGGGCGAAGGTCCCGGGTTACCAACGGAATTCACTGACCTGCGGAAACGTAACCCACGTCGGGTGGACTTCCGCCTGGCACGACGCCTGCCGGGCCACCGACTGCCGTCGCCGCACACACGCCGTAAGCTCAATGGGGGATGCCGTGCAGCCGTGTCAGTGCGGAGAACCCTTCCATGACCGACCAGTACACCCTCGCATTCGATTCCGGTGCCGATCCCTCCACCGCCCGGGTCGGCGGCAAGTGCGCCGGTCTGCTGACGATGACCCGCTGCGGGGTACCGGTGCCGCCCGGGTTCGCGGTGACCACTGATGCCTTCGACGCCGTACTCGACGGCGGCGGTCCTCGTGCGGAGATCGGCTCCGTCCTCGCCGGGCTCGACCCCTCCGACACGGCCGACACCGAAAGGCGTGCCGCCGAGGTCCGCGGGCTGATCACAGGCCGGCCCGTACCGCCCCCGGTCGCTACGGCCGTCACCGCGGCCTACCGAGTCCTCGGGGCGGCCGGGGACGTCCCCGTGTCCGTGCGGTCGAGCGCCGAGATGGAGGACCTGCCGGCCATCAGCTTCGCCGGGCAGTACGACACGTACCTGGGGGTCCGCGGGGCCGACGCCGTCGTCGACGCCGTACGCCGCTGCTGGGCGAGCCTGTGGACGGCACGGGCGATCACCTACCGTGCCGCACGCGGGGTGCCCGAGCTGGGGCTGAGCATGGCGGTCGGCGTGCAGGCAATGGTCGACGCCCGCACCGCCGGTGTGGCCCTGACCGTGAACCCGGCCGACGGCGACCCGTCGAAGATCGTCATCGACGCCGCCTGGGGACTCGGCGACCCGGTGGTGTCCGGCGGGACGACCCCCGACAACTACGTCGTGGACAAGGTGCTGCTCGTTCCCGTGAAGACGACCCTGTCGCCGATCCACCACGAGCTGGTCCTCGCTCCGGACGGGCACGGCCTCGTCCGACGTGCGGTCGAGGACGCCCGACGGAGGCAGGCGTGCCTGGCGCCCGCCGAAATCACCGCGGTCGCCGAGCTGGCCAAGAGAGTCGAGCGCCACTACGGCTGCCCGCAGGACATCGAGTGGGCCATCGCCTGTGACGCGGCCCTGCTCCCGGACGGCGGCCCCCGAGTGCTGCTGCTCCAGGCGCGGTCCGAGACGTTCTGGAGTCGCAGACCACGCGCGAGAGCCGCGGTGGTGCCCGGGGCGGGCGTCTCCAGCATCGCCGACACCATGCTCGGACTCGGGACCCTCCCGACCTGAGCGACTCGACCCCAGGCCCAGCCATCATCGGCCCGACGAAGGGATCTCGCATGGCGACCCAGCAGCGCACGTCGTCCGGACAGCACACGAGCTTCCCCAGCCCCTACGAGCAGCCGGCGCCCGAGGGAGCCGAGGACTGGCGGAGCCTGTACCCCTACAACGTGCTCTTCCAGCCCGAGCGGCGTGCCATGGAGGAGGCGAAGTTCTGGTTCTGCGACAGCCAGCACTGGCCCACGGTGCTCAAACCGTTCGAGACGATCGGCCCCGAACTGTCGACGAAGTGCCTGGGCCAGTTCAACACCCGGTACTTCCTCGTACCGCCCGCCAACGGCCTGGAATGCCGCATCCACCAGGGCTACGTCTACCACAGCCCGGTCACGGTCGATCCGGACGAGGCGGCGGCGAGGGTGCCGGAGTTCCTCCGGCGCGCCGGGTACTACTTCAAGCACTGGGACGCGCTGCTGGTCAACTGGAAACGCAAGGTTCTCGCCACGATCCGGGAGCTGGAGGCTCTCCGGTTCGGCGAACTGCCCGACGCCCAGCCGTACGAGGAGATCGAGCGCGGCACCGGGCTGGACGCGACCGACACCCTGCTCGGCGGGTACGACAGGCTCCTGGCGCTGTGCCATCGGGCCTGGCAGTACCACTTCGAGTTCCTCAACCTCGGCTACGCGGCCTACCTGGACCTCTTCCAGGCGTGCAGACAGTGGTTCCCCGGTATCCCCGACCAGGCCGTCGCGACCATGGTCCAAGGCGTGGACATGGAACTGTTCCGCCCGGACGACGAGCTGAAGCGACTGGCGAAACTCGCCGTCGAACTCGGCCTGGACCACCTGCTGACCGCCCCCGGACCGGCCCCCGGCCAGGACACCCTCGACACCGTCGCGTCGGCGCCGAGGGGCGAGGACTGGCTGGTTGCCTGGGAGACGGCCCGCGACCCGTGGTTCAACTTCACCTCCGGCAACGGCTTCTATGCCGACGACCGGTACTGGCGGGACGATCCCGCGCTCCCCCTGGGCTACATCCATGACTACGTCCTGCGGCTGCGCCGGGGCGAGTACATCGATCGGCGCGTGGCCGAACTCGTCGCCGAACGAGACCGGATCACGGGCGAGTACGCCGCCCTGCTCGACCCCGCACAGCGCGCGGACTTCGAAGCCAAACTGCGGCTCGCCCGACAGGTCTACCCGTATGTGGAGAACCACAACTTCTACATCGAGCACTGGACCATGGGCGTCTTCTGGCGCAAGACCCGCCAACTGTCCGCACTCCTGCACCGGGCGGGCTTCTGGCCCGGCGAGAACGACATGCTGTACCTCACGCGCGACGAGGCCCGCGTCGCATTGTTCGACTTCGCGTCCGGCTGGGCGCGGGGCTCCGCGCCCCTTGGCCCCGACCACTGGCCGCCCGAGGTGGAACGGCGGCGGCGAATCGTGCGTGCCCTCGCGTCCCGGCGCCCGGAACCGGCGCTGAACCGGCCGCCGGCGGCCGTCACGGAACCGTTCAGCATCATGCTGTGGGGCATCACCAGCGAACGCGTCCGGTCCTGGCTGACGGACCTGGACACCACCGGTGACCTGATCGGCCTGGCCGCCTCACCCGGACGCGCGGAAGGCCCGGCCCGGATCGTCCGCGGCCCCGCCGAGCTGGATCTCGTACAGGACGGAGAGATCCTCGTCGCGCCGGTCACCGCGCCCAGCTGGGCCCCGGTGTTCGGGCGGATACGAGCCACCGTGACCGACATAGGCGGGGTGATGTCGCACGCCGCCATCGTCTGCCGCGAGTACTCCCTGCCCGCTGTGACGGGGACCGGGTCGGCGTCCACCCGTATCAGGACGGGGCAGCGGATCCGGGTCGACGGCACGGCCGGCACCGTCACCGTCCTCGACTGAGTCTGCCCGCACCAAAAGGAGACCGGCATGCCCCCCACACCGCTTCCTGTCCTCCCGCTCGTCCCGTCGCTCGTCCCCCCGGCGGACAAGGTGCCCGCGCTGGTGCGCCTGACCGGGGTCGAACAGGAGATCTGGGACCGAGCCCTGCCGTATCTCGACGTGCGGGACAACGACGCGCACTCACTCCACGCCTACGGCCTCGCGGGCGCGCTGCTGACCGCGATGCCGCAGGCCCGCGCCGAAGTGGTGCTCCCCGCGATCCTGCTGCACGACACCGGCTGGAAGACCGTCGACCCGGCACGCATCCTGCCCGCCATCGCCCCCGGCTCCCACGACCCCGAGACCGTCCGCCGACACGAGACCGAGGGCTCCGTCATCGCCCACCGCATCCTCACCGACCTCGGATACCCGCAGGACGTCACCGCGCGGATCACGGAGATCGTCGACGGCCACGACACCCGGCGGCACGCCCTCAACGCCGACGACGCAGTGGTCAAGGACGCTGACAAGCTGTGGCGGCTCACCCCGCACGGGCTGCGGACCGTCGGCTCCTGGTTCCGCCTCGACGCCGAGCAGACGCTGCGACTGGTCCTGTCCGTCACCTACGACCGGCTGCTCACCGAAACGGGCCGCGCGATCGGCCGAGCGCTGGCCGCCTGCGCGGGGTTCGACCACGGCCCGCGGCCGGGGTTCACGGCCCGGACCCCACCGGCTGGCGGTGACCATACAGGTTGATTATGGGCATCGCGGGCACCACGCTGGACGCATGGACACATCGCGCGCCCTCGGGCTGGTCGTGACCGACCATGACGGCCTGATCACGGGGTGGAGCCGGGGGGCGGAACAGCTGCTGGGCCACACGGCCGCGGAGGCCGCGGGGCAGCCGGTCGCGGAGCTGCTGGGGCTGGAGGACGCCGCGGGCCCCGAGGAACGCCACATGGCGCTCCCCGTGCGGGACAGGGACGGGAGCCTGCTGACGCTGCCGGTCTCCAGCTACCCACTGGCCGATGGCATGGCCGGGTGCGAAACGAGGCCCGGTTCAATCCTGGTCGTCGGCCCACCGCCGACAGGGGACGCGCTACAGGAGCGGGAGGCGCTGTCCACGTGGACCCTCGAAGCCTCGCCGTTGGCACTCACGGTCTATGACACCGACCTGCGCTGTGTGTGGCAGAGCGACCGGATGCGCCGCCTGAGCGGACTCTCCGACGAGGAACGGCGCGGGCGCCGCCTCACCGATGTTCTGCCCGCCCCGGACGCGGCGAGGTGGGAGGAGCGGGTACGGCGGGCTCTGCTGACGGGCGAGGAGCAGACCGACGAGATCAGGGGCAGCAACCCGGCGGCGTCCCCCACCCGGGTCTTCGGTGTCTCCGCGACGCCACTGCGGGACGAACGGGGCCAGACGCTCGGTGTCTGCACCACCGTGACGGACGTCACCCGCGCCAGCCGCGACCGAGAGCGCCTGGCCCTGCTGAACGACGCGAGCGTCCGCGTCGGCAGCACCCTGGACGTGACCCAGACCGGCCGGGAGCTGACCGAGGTGGTGGTGCCCCGGTTCGCCGACTTCGCCCGCGTCGACCTGCTGGAAGTCCTGCTCAGGGGAGACGAGCCCGCTCCCGGGCCGATCGCCGGGGCCGTCCGGCTGCGCCGGATCGCGGAGCTGAACCTGTTCGAGGGCGTTCTGGAGGCGCAGACCACCGCCGGCGACTCCGACGTCTATCTCGTCAACTCACCCGCGGCACTGTGCCTGGCCAGCGGACGCTCGGCGATGTACCGGACCGAGGACCCGGTGATCCGCGCCTGGGCGGCCCTGAGCCCGGCCCGGCAGGCGAAGATCGCCCGGTTCGGGACGCACTCGTGGATGCTACTGCCCGTCAGGGCCCGCGGAACGACGCTCGGCGTGGTCATGCTCACCCGAACCCGCGAGACTCCAGAGCCCTTCGAGCCCGGCGACCTCCCCCTGGCCGAGGATCTGGTGGCCCGGGCGGCGGTGTGCCTGGACAACGCGCGGCGGTTCACCCGGGAGCGGACGGCGGCACTCGCGCTTCAGCGAAGTCTGCTTCCGCGCCGGCTGCCGCACCAGTCGGCGGTGCAGGTGGCCTCGCGCTATCTGCCCGCGTCACCGAGCATCGGGGTGGGGGGCGACTGGTACGACGTGATCCGTCTGTCGGGTGAGCGGGTGGCCCTGGTGGTCGGGGACGTGGTGGGACACGGGATCCACGCGGCGGCGGCGATGGGGCGGCTTCGAACCGCCGTACGTACCCTCGCGGACGTGGATCCGACCCCGGACGAATTGCTGACCCGACTGGACGACCTGGTGATCCAGCTCTCCGCGGAGTCGGACGGTGACCGGGACGACGATCTGGCGACGAACATCGGTGCGACGTGTCTGTACGCGGTGTACGACCCGGTGTCGCGGCGGTGTTCGCTGGCCCGGGCCGGTCACCCGGCGCCTGTTCTGGTGGCACCTGACGGGGCGGCCGGCTTCCTGGAGGTCCCGGCCGGACCGCCGCTCGGCCTGGGAGGTGTGCCGTTCGAGTCGGTAGAGGTGACGCTGTCGCCGGGAAGTCTGCTGGCGCTGTACACCGACGGCCTGGTCGAGGCCCGACAGCGCGACCTGGACGCGGGCCTGGAGGTGCTGCGAACAGCGCTGACCGTGCCCGCCGACTCGCTGGAGGACGTGTGCGAACACGTGGTGAGGACGGCGCTGCCGAACAGCCCCGTCGATGACGCGGCGTTGTTGCTGGTGCGGACCAGGGCGCTGGACGGGCGGCGGGTCGCGGCGTGGGATATCGCGGCAGACGCGGCGGCTGTGTCGCGGGTGCGTTCGGAGAGCGTGCGCAGGATGGTGTCCTGGGGTCTGCAGGAGGCCGCGTTCGTGACCGAACTGGTGGTCAGCGAGCTGGTGACGAACGCCATCCGGTACGGCGCGCCCCCGATCCAGCTGCGGCTGATCCATGACCACGTGCTGACCTGCGAGGTCTCGGACGCGAGCACTACCGCGCCGCACATGCGGCGAGCTCGGGTGTTCGACGAGGGGGGACGAGGCCTGCTGCTCGTCGCCCAGCTGACGCAGCGATGGGGGACCCGGCAGACCTCGACGGGCAAGACCATCTGGTGCGAGCAGGCCCTGCCGACCGAGGTGGGTGCCGTCGGGCCGGAGTCGGCCGAGGCGGCCTGACCCGGTCCACAGCCGACCCGGGAACGACCGGCGAAACCGGCCGCGTTCCCAGCAGGTGACTCCACCGCCCTCCCGGGCGCAACCGTTCAAGGACAGAACCACATGCTCACTCGGTGAGATCGCCGAGACCACCCGGAAAGGCGTGCACGGTTCACCTGCTGTCGGAAGCTCCGTCCGCGCCGTCCACGGCCACGCCACCCTGTACACCCGGCCCTCCGCCATCACCGAGAAGCGCGCCGGGTTCTCGCGCTCGCCACGGAGTCATTTCGTCGGTTCGACGACCTCTGGGAGCGGCCGGGCCAAGGGCGGAGGCTGTCCCTGCACCGGGGGACGCGACGGCTGTATGCCAAGACACCTGTTTTGTCGTACTGTGCGCCAATCCGACGGAAGGAGGACTCCCGTGCCCACCATGACCACGCCGCCCGACGGGACTCCTGCAGAACGCTTCGACTTCTGGCGGACGCTCATCGGAAACAGCTTCGTCCCCCTGGAGGCGGTGCCCCGCGAGACGCCGGACTTCCGAGGGCGTCTGCGCAGCGCCCGGCTCGGCCCGGTGCAGGTCTCGGTCGTCGAAGCGAATGCCCACGGTGTGGCTCATACGCGTCGGCACATCGACCCCGATCTGCCGGACTTCGTGAAGGTGAGCCTGCAGTTGTCGGGGCAGTGTGTGCTGGCGCAGAATGACCGGCAGGTGCTCCTGCAGCCGGGCGGACTGGCGCTTTACGACACCCGCTTTCCCTACACACTCGAGTTCCAGGACACCTATCGTCAGCTCGTCCTCATGCTGCCCAGAGCCCTGCTCAGGCTCCCCGAGCAAGGGCTCGAGCGAGTCACGGCGGTCCCTGTGCCCTGCCAGACAGGTATCGGGCCGGTCGTTCTGCCCTTCCTGGGAGGGCTGGCGCAGCAGGTGGAGGAGCTGGAGTGCGTGGCGGCGCCACGGTTCGCGGACACCGTCGTCGACCTGCTCCAGACTCTCCTGGCACCGTACGGCGAGGTCCCGCGGGATGTCCGCGAGGAAGGCCGGGACGCACTCACCCGGCGGATCCTGATGTACATGGAGCAGCGGCTGCCCGATCCGCACCTCGGTCCCGACGAGATCGCCGCCGCCCACCACATCTCCCGCCGATACCTCTACAAGCTCCTGGCCGAGCAGGGACACACCGTCTCCGGCTGGATCCGGGAGCGGCGCCTTGCCCAGTGCCGCCGCGATCTCGCCGACCCCGCGCTGGCCCATCTGGCGGTCGCCGCCATCGGTGGCCGCTGGGGCTACCCCGACCCCGCGTATTTCAGTCACGCCTTCAAGTGCGCGTACGGCGTGAGCCCGCGTGAGGCGCGCATGACGCCCCAGCGCCCGTAGCCGACCGTCGGCGTCAGCACCGTCTTCGCCGTGCACGCCGCCTGTAGCGGCGAGAAGGAGCCGGCCAGCCCTTTGTGCCCGCCGCCGCAAGGCATCGTGCACAGGACCACAAGCCTGCACCCGGCTGATGGAGCGACGCTCACCGCATGCGAGCCGCACACACCGAATACGACCACATCGTGGTCGGCGCCGGGTCCGCGGGCTGCGCCGTCGCGCGCAGGCTCATCGACGCCGGCCGAAGCGTTCTGCTGATCGAGACGGGCGGCCGGGACGACAACCCGGCCATCCACGACCCGGGCCGCCTGTGGGAGCTCTGGAACTCCCCCCAGGATCACGCCTTCACCACCGAGCCTCAACGGCACGCGAACGGGGCCCAGGTGTTCTGGCCGCGGGGCAAGGTCCTCGGCGGATCCAGCGCCCTCAACGGCATGATCTACGTCCGGGGCCACCGCTCCGACTACGACGACTGGGCGATGCGGTACGGCGCGACCGGCTGGTCGTACGACGAGGTGCTGCCCTACTTCAAACGCTCGGAGGACTTCGAGGACGGCCCCTCCGCCTACCACGGCGCAGGCGGCCCCCTGCCCGTCACCCGCAACCATTCGCCCAACCCCGTCACCAGTGCGTTCATGGCGGCCTGCGAGCAGTACGGAATCCCCTACAACGACGACTGCAACGCCGAAGAGATCCTCGGCGTGAACCTCATCCACCGCACCATCCGCGACGGCAGACGGGTCAGCGCCTGGACAGCCTTCGTACAGCCGGTCCTCGACAACCCCCTCCTCACGGTACGGACCGGAGCGCTGGTCACCCGCGTCCTCGTCGCAGGCGGCCGCGCCGTCGGCGTCGAGGTGTTCCACGAGGGCCACACGGACACCGTCCGCTGCTCGGGTGATGTGGTCCTGTCCGCCGGCACCATCGGCTCGGCGCAGCTGTTGCTGCTCAGCGGCATCGGCCCCGCCGACGAGCTGCGCGCCCTCGGCATCGGTGTGACCGCCGACCTGCCCGGGGTGGGCGGGAATCTGCACGACCACACCCTGACGCCGGTGGTGTGGGAGTCCGCCAGGGCTGTGCCCGAGGGCACAGCGAACAAGCTGGAGGCCCACTACTTCGCCAAGACCGACCCATCCTTGCCCGCACCCGACCTGCAGCCCCTCATGTCCCACGTACCGCTGCCCGTGTCGGGGCAGACGGTGCCGGAGGAGGGCCACGGCTACTCCGTGCTGGCCGGCACGATCCGACCGCTCAGCAGGGGCCGACTCTGGCTGCGCTCCGCCGACCCCACGCAGGCACCGGCGCTCGACCCGAACCATTTCGCCGAGCCGGGCGATCTCACCGCCATGGTGGAAGCGGTCAAGCAAGTCCGCGAGATAGGGGCGCAGCGCGCACTCGGCGACTGGCGGTCGAAGGAGATCGCGCCGGGTCCGGGCATCCACACGGACGCCGAGATCGCCGCATACATCAAGCGCAACCTGCTCAGCTACCACCACCAGGTCGGCACCTGCCGCATGGGCACAGGCTCCGCAGCGGTCGTCGACCCCCGCCTGGCCGTCCACGGCCTTACGGGACTGCGGGTCGCCGACGCCTCCGTCATGCCGGCCGTCACCTCCGGCAACACTCACGCGCCCGCGGTCATGATCGGCGAGCGGTGTGCCGGCTTCGTCCTCGATCCACAGGAATTCGACGCACAGCGATGAGGAGCACAGCAATGGGGAGTACAGCAATGGGGCAGACCCTCTTCATCGGCGGCACCTGGCTGTCGGCCGCCTCCGGCGCCGAGTTCGACACCGTCGACCCGGCGACCGGCCAGCCGCACGCCCGCTGCGCCGAGGCCGGGCCACTTGACGTGGACGACGCCGTCACCGCCGCCCGCGCGGCGCTCGAAAGCCCCGCCTGGGCAGGACTCGCGCCCGCCGAACGCGCCCGCGTCCTGTGGCGCGTGGGCGACCTGATCGACGAACACGCCGAGGAACTGGCCGAGTTGGAGACCCGCGATCAGGGCCAGCCGCTCGGGATCTCACGGATGGTGAGCGTCAGGAGCGCGGCGGAGCACTTCCGTTACTACGCCGGATGGGTCACCAAGCTCTACGGTGAGACGGCGCCCGTGTCCTTCCCGAACGTGCTGCAGTACACGAAGCGGGAGCCGGTCGGCGTCTGTGCCCTCATCACGCCTTGGAACTTCCCGCTCATGATCGCGAGTTGGAAGATCGCACCCGCCCTGGCGTGCGGCAACACGGTCATCGTGAAGCCCGCCGAACAGACACCCATGACGACGGTCCGGCTGGTGGAGCTGTGCCAGGAGGCGGGCTTGCCGGACGGTGTGGTGAACCTGCTGACCGGCGGCCCGGAGGCCGGCCGCGCCCTGGTCGAGCACCCGGGCGTCGACAAGGTGTCCTTCACCGGCTCCACGGAGACCGGCCGCGCGATCGTGCGGGCCTCGGCCGGCAATCTGAAGCGGGTCTCATTGGAGCTGGGCGGCAAGGCGCCGAGCATCGTGCTGCCCGACGCCGATCTCGACGCGGCCGTCGCCGGCTGCCTGCAGGGTGCGCTCCTCAACAGCGGCCAGGTGTGCGCCGCATACACCCGCTTCCTCGTCCACCGCTCCCTCGCCGACGAGTTCGCCGAACGCTGCGCCAAGGCCGTCAGCGAGATGAGAATCGGACCGGGCAGCGCGCCGGAGACGGAACTCGGCCCGCTGGTCACCGCCGACCACCTCGCCCATGTCGACGCACTGGTCCGCAGCGGCGTCGAGGAGGGGGCGACCCTGCTCACCGGCGGATCTCGCGCCGAAGACCTCCCCGGTTACTTCTACCGACCCACCGTCTTCACCGGCGTGAGCGACGACATGCGCATCGCCCGCGAGGAGATCTTCGGCCCCGTGCTCTGCGTCCTTCCCTACGACGACGAGGACGAGGCCGTCGCCCGCGCCAACGACACCGAATACGGCCTCGCAGCCGCAGTCTGGACCCGTGACGTGGCCGCCGCCCACCGCCTCGCCGGGAACATCCGCGCCGGAACGGTCTTCATCAACATGCCCAACCCCGTGGACGCCTCGGCCCCCTGGGGCGGCTTCGGCGCCAGTGGCTGGGGCCGCGAGATGGGGAGCGGCGCGCTCGACCTGTATACCGAGGTCAAGAGCGTTTGGACGTCTCTGGCATAACTCCCACGCCCGAGAGCTGGTACACGGGCATGCAAGCTCGCGAGCTTGCCGTGGGCTTCGGCCTCGCAGCAGCGGAACACATCGTGCAGCAAAGCCGGCCGCTTCGGCTGGCAGAAGCCCTGAGGCGCCGCGCTCTGCACCGGATCAGGCGACTTCGGAATCAATCTGCGCGCGATGCGGACTGATGTCCCGTCGCTCTCTCTGGGTGCGATGTCCGCGCCCTTCACGGCGAAGTAGTACGCGACCTCCTCGCGGAGGTCGCGTTCCCGCCAAGACCACCGATACCGCCGGTGCTGCCGACGACGAGGGACCGCCGGTCCCGGACATGCCAAGCCTGCGCAGGGCGCGGCACCCGCACTTCAGCCCAAGCGCAGCACATCGGCGATCGAGGGTGTGGACGCCTGGGACGCGGTGAGAAGGGCGCCATGGACGGCTGAGGACGCCGCCCGTCTGACATACCGGTCCCTGTCCGAAGGCCAGGCATCGCGCTCTTGGTGGATCAGAAGAGAAACCGCCCCGTGCACGCCGGCACACAGCACTCTGGCGGTTTCGGTCTTGCTCTCCACAGGGACCCCGGCATCACGACAGGCCGCGACCTTGTCCCGGAAATAGCGGAAGCACGCGTCCTCGTTCTGGCGGCTGGCTTCGGTGGCCTCACCGGCCATCACCAATCGGTACGGGGATGGATGACGCAGTCCGAACGCGATGTAGGCGGCACACGTTTCATGGAGCGCCGTCACGGGGTCCGCGATGTCCCGGGACACTGCTTCCAACTCGATGAACAGGGAGCTCCACACACGCAGGCACGCCGCATGGACGAGTTCCCGCTTCGAGGCGAAGTGGAGGTAGACGGCCGGCGGGCTGACCCCCGCGCGCGTCGCCACTGCCCGGATCGTCAGCGCGTCGGCGCCACCGTCTTCGAGGAGGTGGTCGGCGATGTCGAGAAGCTGGTTCCGGAGCAGGCCGCCGTGCCCCTTGGCGGCGCGAACTCGAGCGGCGCGATGTTCTGACGGTGCGTCACCGGGCATCAGGGCGCCTTCGGTTTGACGCTCGTGACCACTTGGGTCACCCGTGCGCACAGTTCGCCTTCGTCATCATGGATGTTGACCTCGACGACACTGTTGCGCCCCACCCGCAAGGGACGAGCCGTCGCGACGACGCTCGTGCGTGCCGGCCGGAGAAAGTGCGTGCTCGACTCGACAGTGGCCGGCGCGGCGCCGGCTGGACCGTTGAGGGCGGCGCACACGGCGGCACACACATCGGCGAGCCCCATCAACGCCCCTCCATGGAGGCCACCACCCACGGTGGAGAGGGAGAGGTCGTGCACCAGCCTGGCTCGCACGCCGACTTCCGAGATCTCCTCGAACACGACTCCGAGCGTCTTGGCGTACGGCGCCAGCGCGTAGACATCTTCGGCTTCAAGTGTGGGCACAGGCTGCTCCCGTCTGAGTTAACGGCGATAACTTATCGACGTCAACTCAGGTCGTCAATCTCAGAGCCGGCCCCGCCAGGAAGAGCCCGCCGTTCCCCGGACCGGCGCCGGGAAGTCGAGCACCGCGCCGGAGTACGCGGTCGGGTTCTTCACCCCGTGGCGGCCGTGGTGACGAACAGGCGATTGCGTCGGGGGGCAGGCACACCGACGTGGGATGCGGGGCGGTGACGGTCAGGGTGTGGAGGAGGTGGCCGTCGGGGTGGTAGCGGCGGACCGCCCCGGCGCCCCACAGGGCGACCCACAGACATCCCTCCGCGTCGACGGTCATACCGTCGGGGCTGCCTTCGTCGTCACGCAGGTGGGCGAAGGTTTCCGGGCTGCCCAGGAGATCGCCCGAGCGGGTCGATCCGGCAGCGCAGGATGGTTCCGGCGGCCGTGTCGGCGAGGTACATGGTGGTGCCGTCCGCGGTGAACGCCGGGCCATTGGCGATGGTCAGGCCGTCGAGGACGCGTGCCACCGTGCCGTCGGGGTCCGTGCGGTACAGCGAACCCGCCCCGGGGGTGCCGTCGTAGGCCATGCTGCCGGCCCAGAAGCGACCCGCGGGGTCGGCGACGCCGTCGTTCATGCGGCTGGGGAACGGGGTGCGGTCCTCGGGTCGGTCCAGCCAGTCCAGGGCGCCGTCGGGGGTGAGCAGCGCGATGCCGGTGCCCGCGGTGGCGATCCAGGTGTCCGGTCGGCCGTGCACCGGCGCGACGGCCCCCAACGGTACGTCGAGACCGGCGAGTCGAGTCGGCTCGGTGTCGTCGCGCAGTTCGAGGAGCCGACCGCTGAGGATGTCGACGTACACCTAGCGACCGTCGAACCAGCGGCTGCCCTCGGCGAGTTCGTACCCCCCATCGACGACGACCTTCGCGGGCGCTGCCGTTGATGTCACGTTCGGTCTCCTGTTCAGCGAATCGTCGTGCCGTCGGGCTGGTCGAACAGCCCGAGTTCGTCCCGCGTCGGAAGGCCCTCCCAGTCACCCCGGGTGGCGACGGCGAAGGCCGCGGTGGTGACGGCTCGGTGCAGCCGCGCCGGGATGTCCGCACCGTCGAGAAGTCCGGACAGGTATCCGGCCACGAAGGCGTCGCCCGCGCCGACCAGGTCGATCGCGTCGACCTGTCGAGCGGCGCGGTCCATCGCCCCGTCGGACGTGAAGGTGGTCGCGCCGTGTGCGCCACGCTTGACGACCACCTCGTTGACGCCTGCGGCCAGGAGGCTGTGCAAGGCCTGGGATTCGTCTGCGCAGGGCCGTTCCAGCACCAGTGCCAGCTCGTCCTCGGAGGCTATGAGCAGGTCGGTGTGAGCCAGGATCGGGCGGAGGGCGGCGCGGGCCCGATCGGCGGTCCACAGCTTGGAGCGGTAGTTGACGTCGAGGCAGACGGTGATGCCGGCCTCGCGGGCGGATGCGGCGGCGGCCAGGACGGCCTCGGCAGCCGACGGGCTGAGCGCGGGGGTGATGCCGGTCAGATGCAGGATGCGGGATCCGGGAACCAGTGCGGGCAGGACGTCGGCCGGTGAGACGGCCGAACCGGCGGAACCGGCGCGGTAGTAGCTGACGCGCGTGAGCGTGCCGAGGCGGGGTTCGGTGAGCAGCAGTCCGGTGGCCCGGTCGGTGTCGTCGGTGACCGCGTGGCTGATGTCGACGCCCTCGGCGCGCAGGGTGCGCAGGACCAGCGCGCCGAGTTCGTCCGCGCCGACCCGGCCCGCCCAGCGCACCCGGTGTCCGAGCCGGGCGAGGCCGATGGCGACGTTGGACTCGGCTCCCGCGACGGACAGGCCGAGGCTGCCGCCGAGCCGCAGCGCGCCCCGGGCCCGGAGCGCCGCCATGGTCTCGCCGAAGGTGACGACCTCCGGTGCGTCCGGGGTCGTCATGGCGTCTCCCCCGCGGCCACCGCGCGGAACTCGGCTGCCCGGGCGCGGAGTCCGGCGAGGTCGCCGCCGTCGGCCGCGTCCCCCACGAGGGGTGAGCCGACGCCCACGGCGAGGGCACCCCGGTCCAGGTAGTCGCGTGCGGCCTGCGCGTCCACTCCGCCGACGGGAACGAAGGGCACCTCGGGGAAGGGATCCCGCAGAGCGCGCAGATAGCCGGGCCCGCCGAGCGAGCCGGGGAAGAGTTTGATGGCGTCGGCGCCCCGTGCGAGGGCCTGTTCGATCTCGCTCGGGGTCAGGGCCCCCATCAGCACGGGTACGCCGTACGACGCCAGTCCCTCGACCAGTGCCGGGGTGACGAGGTAGGACGCACCGGCGTCGACGGCGCGTGCGGCGTCCTCGGCCGTGCGCACGGTTCCGGCGCCGAGGAGCGCGTCGGGGCCGAGTTCGGCGCGGGCCTGCCTGATGACGGCCAGGGCGTCGGCCGTGGTCAGGGAGACCTCGACGGCCGGGATGCCCGCCTCGGTGAGGGTGCGTACGGTCCGCAGGGCCGCGACGGGATCCTTGCCCCGTACGATCGCCAACAGGCGGTGGGCTCGGAGGGATTCCACCAGGTTCATGGGAGCGGGCTCTCCTTGGGTTCGGGGTGCGGGGGCCTGAGGGTGCTCACCACTCGGTGAACGCACCGTCTGCTCCCCGCCACACGGGGTTGCGCCAGCGGTGTCCGGTCTCGGCGGCCCGGCGTACCGCGTTTTCGTCGATGTCGACGCCGAGGCCGGGGCGGGAGCCGGCGACGGCGTATCCCTCCTGGAAGCGGAAGGGTTCGGGGTCCATCACGTACTCCAGCAGGTCGCACCGCTGGTTGTAGTGGATGCCCATGCTCTGTTCCTGGATGAGGAAGTTCGGCACGGAGAAGGCGATCTGGAGGCTTGCGGCCAGGGCGATCGGGCCGAGGGGGCAGTGGGGGGCCAGGGCGACGTCGTACGCGGCCCCGCACCACCCCATGTGGCACACCGACCGGGTCTGGATGCGGCGGGTCAACTCCCGTGTCACCGCGGCCTGAACGCCCCTGCGGCCGGTCGTGGACCGTTTCGGGGAGGGTCCGAGGACGCTGGTCACCGTGCGTGGTGGCCTCCGCTCGTGACATGCGTGGCGGGTGGCTGTACGGAAGGGATCAGTGCTGACCGATGTAGCTGCGAACGACCGTTCCGTCGGGGCCGGTGTGGATGCGTACGAGGTCGGCGAGGGAGTGCACGAGCAGCAGGCCCCGGCCGCCGAGCCTGTCCGGTGCGGGCGGGCGGCGGCCGGCGAGCGGATCGTTCAGGGCCCCGTGGTCGCGCACCTCGCACACCACTCGGCCCTCGTCGGCCCACACCCACAGGATGCCGGAACCCCCGCCGTGCACAACGCTGTTGGTGGTCAGCTCGGCCACGATCAGGGCCACGTCCTCCAGGCGGCCACCGGAAAGACCGAACCGCGCGGCCCGTTCGACGGCGAAGAGCCGGGCGCTCGGCAACCGGTCGGCGTCGAAGACGAGTTCCTCGGCCGCCGCCGGCTGCTCCAGGGGCTGGTTGTAGCGTGCGACCACCTGCTCGGGAGCGTAGGCGGTGCTGGGCCGTTCCCTGCCGCCGGAGATGATCAGGGGATGGGTCGCGTACGCGTCGGTGAGCACCTGTTCGTCGAGGTGGTCGGCGTCGTACGGGCACAGGATGGTGACGTCCCGGCCTTGGAACGCCGGGTTGATCAGTGCCTCGTGCTGGACGCACGCCGGGTACTCCACGGTGCTGCGGCCGGCCCAGATCGGCTCACCGATGATCCGCACCCGCGTCCGGCGATGGGTGTCCGCGAAGGCGCGCAGCACCCTGGGGATGATCCGCCCCGGGTTGCGCCCCGCCTCGGTCATGTCGAGGAACTTCACGTGCGCGACGTCCTCGCCCAGAGCCTCCTTGAGCATGGCGAGGTTCGGCCCCGGGACGGCCACCGCCACCGGCTCCCCGGCCTTCAGGCCCTCGCGGACGAAAGGCACCGTGCCGTGCAGATACTCCTCCTCGCCTCGGTAGAACAAGGCGGGGTGAACGAACGGTTCGACGCTGGGAGCCGTCATCGCCCCATCACCTCGACAGTAAGCAGGTCCGGCCAGAACATGTCCAGAACGCGCCGCAGGGTGGCGGGCGGCTCCTCGAGCACGATGCGTCGCCCCTGCGAAAGGCCTTGGGCGGTCATCGCCAGGGCGGAGACACCGGCGACGTCGACGAAGGTGACCGCTGAAAGCTCCAAGTGGCACGTCTCTTCGTCGCTCCGGGCAAGGTGGTCCAGCGTCCGCTCCCAGGCCGGGCGGGTGAGCAGACTGATCTCGCCTGCCGCTTGCCAGCCGGGCCGGTCCGTCAGCGGGAGCATGCGTAGAGCGCCCCCGGGCGGGCCCGACGATGCCGTCGGCGCGTCCGCCTTCCCTGAACTGTCCACGCAGTCACTCCTGGTTGCCTGCCGTCTTGCTCCCCAGTATCTCCTTCCGGTGGAGAGTAGGCGACGACAGCGTGCAGGACGGCGGCGGAGTAGCCCTACGAGCCGTCGGGTCTCTCCGGTCTCTCCCCGGAGCCGGTCTCGACCGGTCGGCGGCGATCGCCGTGCCAGTCCAGGATCAGGACCGTGGCGTCGTCCCTGAGGCTGCCGTGGCAGGCATCGAGGACCGCGCCGGTCAGGGCCCTGACGGCTTCTCGCGGGTGCAGCGCGCGTGTCTCGTGAATGACCGAGGCCAGGTCGGCGGCCGCGGCACCGCGCTCCTGCATGCCGTCGGTGAGAAGGATCAGACGGTCTCCGGGACGCAGTTGCACTTCCTGGACGCGGTAGGAGGCGGGTGCCGCCACACCGAACGGCAGGTTGACGGCGAGCTTGACCTCTTCGACGGTGCCGTCACGCAGCCGCAGCGGCCAGGGGTGGCCGGCGTTGACCAGTTCGCACAGGCCGGTTTCGAGGTCGACGCACAGCAACTGTCCGGTGGCCAGCCCGCGGCTGTGGCTCAGCAGGGCCTGGTGGGCGTGATGAGCCTGCTTGAGGGCGTCGCAGCCGCTGCGGCGAGCCCGCCGCAGCGCGCCGACCAGCAAGGTGGCCAGCAGTGCGGAGTTCGTGTCGTGGCCCATGGCGTCCGTGATGGACAGGTGCAGGGTGTCGCGGTCGAGGGTGTAGTCGTAGGTGTCGCCGCCGATGTCGTCTGCCGGGACCAGCCCGGCGGCGAGGGTGAACTGGGCCGCCTCGCAGCAGGGGGCCGACGGAAGCAGCTGGTGCTGGATCTCCGCGGCCAGGCTGGTCTCGGTGGTGCGCCGGCCCAGGTGGTAGAGGTCGGTGAAGCGCCCGTCCGTGACGATGATGTAGGCCAGCGTGTGTGCCGCGTCGCGGACCTGCCGCAGCACGGTGTCGTCCACGGACTGCAGCGTCACCTCCAGGACGCCGATGCAGTCGCCGCGGTTGGTGACGGGCGTGATGACGCGCTGTCCGTCCTGGCCGTCCGGCTCCACATGCTGGCGCTGGCTGCGCAGCACGCTGTCGTAGACACTGCCCTGAAGGTCGATCGGCTCGATTTGGTCCGCGACCTCGTCGTCGATCGCGGCGAGCCGTACCAGCCGCTGACCGATGAGGTCGACGAACAGGAAGGACACCCGCTGCGCACCGAACCGCTTCTGCAGGTCGCGGGCCACCACATCGACGGACTCACCGGGCGGGGCCGCTTCCGCAGCGGCCAGCAACTCGCCCAGTTCCAGATCTCCACCCTCCACAGCAACCTCCCATCGGCTGTCGCAACTTCTTCCCCGCATCTCCGCAACGTCACCCGACGTGGCCAAGCCGCCTGGTCAGAGACAGGCCCCCGGCGCCGGGTGCCGGGACCGCGGTGGAGGCGGCCGATGGCTGGAAGTACGCCGACACGGGGCCCGTCCTGATGGCGGCTGCCGCTCCCCGGGTGTAGCGTCATGACCTAGCAGTCGTGGTTCCGAAGTCCCGTTCGCCCGTGATCGCCATCACGGGCGTTCTTGCGTTTCAGCGCCTCTCCGGACCAGGGCGATCACCTCCGGGCACGCAGGGTGCGGGCCCGGTTTCCCTCGAAGGAGACTGTCGTGGCCAAGGGCACTGTCAAGTGGTTCAACAGCGAGAAGGGCTTCGGCTTCATCGAGCAGGAGGGTGGCGGCCCTGACGTCTTCGCCCACTACTCCAACATCGCCGCCCAGGGATTCCGCGAGCTGCAGGAAGGCCAGAAGGTCGAGTTCGACGTGACCCAGGGCCAGAAGGGCCCGCAGGCGGAGAACATCCGCCCCGCCTGATCGCGCTGTGCGGCAAGGCCCGGCGACCCCACTTGGGTTCGCCGGGCCTTGTTGCCTGCCGTGGCGCGGCAACGGGTCGATGACGTCGCGGTGCGGGCCCTGCTCCCCCGCGAGCTGATCCTGTACGAGTCCATCGAGGTTGGCCTCGCGCGGGGCACCCGTCGGCTGGGCCACCTCTGGGAGACGACCGTGGAACACGAACCCTGGCCGCTGATCACCGCGGCCGTCGACGTGCTGGAGCAGACGCGTACCGCCGCGGTGGTCCCGCCCGCCCCGCTCGACGAGCCCGTCGTGCACTTCTCCTCCGCAGGCGAGCTCGGGCCCTCCCGGCGCCTTTTCTCGTGAGTGGGCCGCCCGGCGGGGCCCTGCGTGGCGGACGGCTGCGTTTCGACGGCTGGATCGCCGGCCTGGGCACGGCGTCCGGGACCCGCATCGTGCTGGGGCACTGGCCGCGGTCGCCGTTCGGGCCGTTCAGCGACGTGATGGTGGAGCGGCCCGACGGAGAACGGCTGCTGCTCGCCCCCACCCGGCAGACGGCGGAATTCGTCGGCGGCACCTACGCGTTCGACACCGTACGCGTCGTCCCGGTCCGGGTGCGCGTCGCGGACGGGACCTGGAGGGTCGCCGCGGGGCCGCTCGACCTGTGTTTCGTGACGGGCCGCAGACGACTCCTCGGGCTGCTGCTGTGCGCGGTGCCCGGCGTGCTCGCCGGACGGCCGGGCTGGTGCACGCTCACGTCCCTTCCGGCCCGCGTGCTGCTGCCCGGCGTACGCACCCGTGGCAGTGCGCGAGCGGGCCGCCGGGAGTGGTACGGCGCCCGGGACCTGCGGCCGATCCACGCGGTGTCGGCGGTCTTCGACGGAGACGACCTCGGTGCGATGGCACCCGTCGTTCCGCCGGTGCGCTTCGGATTCGGATCCGTGCCGAGGAGGCCCGCTCTGACCCGGGTCACGACCACGGTGGCTCTGGAGCCGGACTGAGGACTCACGGCCAGGGGTACCCGGCAGGCCCGTCCCCGGAGAGGCAAACCGCCCGGGGACACCGCACGGGTGCGGAGAGGCACGCGTGGACGTGATGAAACACGCCCGCGCCGAGGAGCGGTACGAGTTCAACCACATCCGCCGCCACGCGGACAAGGCCCGTCCGGCCTCCATGGCCACCGCTCCGAAGGCGGCCGAGGCCGTGGCCCCTGCCCACCCCGCCCCGGGACCGAGTCGGCGGCCAAGAACATCGTCATGGAGCCGGGCGACCGGCTGCTGCTGCACACCGACGGGATCGTCGACGCCCGCGATGCCGAGGGACGGCGGTTCGGCCGTGAGCGTGCCGACTTCGTCGTCCGCCACCACTCCGGCCGCCAGACCCTGCACGAGACCCTGCGTCGGCTGATGCACGCCGTCCTCGACCACCACTGCGGCCGCCTGGACGACGACGCCGCCGTCCTGCCGGCCGAATGGCGCGCCGGCCACCAGCACCGGCTCGTCCCCTGACTCCCTGAGAACGCCTGACGGGCTACGCCACGACGGTCTCGGTCACCCCGTCGTCGTGCGACGCGAACTGGGTCCGGTACAGCTCCGCGTACCGGCCGTCGAGCACGAGCAGTTCCTCGTGCGTCCCCCGTTCCACGATCCGCCCGTCCTCGACCACCAGGATCTGGTCGGCCGCGCGGACCGTGGACAGCCGGTGGGCGATCACGATCGCCGTCCTGCCCTCCAGCGCCTCGGCGAGCGCCTCCTGGACGGCGGCCTCCGAGGTGTTGTCCAGGTGGGCGGTGGCCTCGTCGAGGATGACCACCCGCTGGCGGGCCAGCAGGAGACGGGCGATGGTCATGCGCTGACGCTCGCCGCCGGAGAGCCGGTAGCCGCGCTCGCCGACCACGGTGTCGAGACCGTCCGGCAGGGACCGTACGAGATCGTCCAGGCGGGAGCGGCGCAGGGCGTCCCACAGCTCGGCCTCGGCCGCCTCCGGGCGGGCCAGCAGCAGGTTCGCGCGGACCGTGTCGTGGAAGAGATGGCCGTCCTGGGTGACCATGCCGAGGGTGGCCCGCAGGGACCCGGCGGTCACGTCGCGGACGTCGACGCCGCCGATGCGTACGGCGCCCTCGTCCACGTCGTACAGCCGCGGCAGCAGTTGCGCGACGGTCGACTTCCCGGCGCCGGAGGAGCCGACGAGGGCGACGGTCTGGCCGGGTTCGGCGCGGAACGAGACGCCGTGCAGGACCTCGGCGCCGCCGCGGGTGTCGAGGGAGGCGACCTCCTCCAGGGAGGCCAGGGAGACCTTGTCGGCGGAGGGATAGCCGAAGCGGACGTCCGAGAACTCGACGGCGACCGGACCCTCGGGGACCGCTCGGGCGTCCGGCTTGTCCTCGATCAGCGGCTTCAGATCGAGTACCTCGAAGACCCGCTCGAAGCTGACCAAGGCGCTCATGACCTCGACGCGGGCACCGGCGAGGGCGGTGAGCGGGGCGTACATGCGGGTCAGGAGCAGCGCGAGGGATACCACGGCACCCGGTTCCAGGGTGCCGCGCAGGGCGAACCAGCCGCCGAGGCCGTAGACCAGGGCGAGAGCCAGCGCGGAGACCAGGGTCAGGGCGGTGATGAACACCGACTGGGCGGTGGCGGTCCGGACACCGATGTCGGCCACGCGACGAGCCCGGGCCGCGAACTCCTCGGACTCCTGCTCGGGGCGGCCGAAGAGCTTGACCAGGGTGGCGCCGGGCGCGGAGAACCGCTCGGTCATCCGCGTGCCCATGGCCGCGTTCAGCGCGGCCGCCTCCCGCTGCATCCGGGCCATCCGGCTGCCCATGCGGCGGGCCGGGATCACGAACACCGGGAGCAGCGCGAGCGCGAGCAGGGTGATCTGCCAGGACAGGGTGAGCATCACCACAAGGGTCAGCAGCAGGGTGACCAGGTTGCTGACCACGCCCGACAGGGTGTTGCTGAAGGCGCGCTGCGCGCCGATGACGTCATTGTTGAGACGGGAGACCAGCGCTCCCGTACGAGTGCGTGTGAAGAACGCGACCGGCATGCGCTGCACATGATCGAACACAGCCGTCCGCAGATCGAGGATGAGTCCCTCCCCGAGCGCGGCCGACAGCCGTCTGCCGAGGACGCCGAGGGCGGCCTCCGCGACCGCGATGAGGGCGATGAGCAGGGCCAGGCGTACGACCTTGCCCTCGTCGTCGCCCGACACGATCGCGTCGACGATGTGTCCGGCCAGCACGGGCGTGGCGACGGCGAGCAGCGCGGTCGCCACCCCGAGTACGACGAAACGGACTATACGGGTACGGTGCGGGCGGGCGAACGAGCCGATCCGGCGCAGTGTCGCGCGGGCGAACGGGCGGCGCTCCTGCTCGGCGGTCATGACACTGTGCAGCTGTGTCCAGGCTGTGGTCTCCATGCTCATGGGAGAGAACTTAGAACCTCGAGCGTTATTGAGGTCAACGTCCGCACAACAACCGCCCGACCGAAGGACTCGATGACCGTACGTAAGACCCTGGCCCCGCTTCCGCAACCCGCCGTTGGCGCGGCGAGGCAAACCTCTCCCGATGTGACAGCGGTAGAACTCCCCCAGGGACGCCCTCTCCAGCGCCTCCCCGTCCGCCGTATCCGCCAGATCCTGTGTCTGCTCCCGCTCCTGCTGGTCACCGTCGTGGCGGTGCGGCACCGGTCCGTGCTCGCCGAGGGCTTCGGCCATCTGCGGCACGCCGAGTGGCCGTGGCTCCTCGCCGCGGCCGGTGCCACCTGTCTGACCTGGGTGGCCGCGTCCTTCACCCGGCAGGGCGCGGTGGTGGAGCGGCTGCCCCGGCGGCGGCTGCTGGCGACGCAGTTCGCGGCGGGCGCGGCGAACCACCTGTTGCCGACGGGTCTCGGCGCGGGGGCGGTCAATCTGCGCTTCATGACCGTGTGCGGTGTCTCGCTCGCCCGCTCCTCGGCCGCGCTCGCCCTGTATCTGCTGGCGGAGTCGATCGGCCGGCTCACCCTGCTGGCCGTACTGTTCGTCGCCTTCCCGGACGCGTTGCGCCTGGACGGGCTGCTGCCCGACACCGCGGTCGGTCCGCTGCTGCTGGGCCTGGGCGCGGTGCTCGTGGTGGCTGTGGGTGTGCTCACGGGTGTCCGCCGGGTGCGGACGGCCGTGGCTGCCTTCCTGCGGACCGCGCTGGGCGAGGCCCGCTCGGTGCACACCCGCCCGTCCCGGGCGCTCGCGCTGTGGGGCGGTTCGCTCGCTTTCCCTGCGTTGCAGGCGGCAGGGCTGGCCGCGGTGGGGCAGGCGCTGGGGTTGTCGGTGCCGCCCTTGCACATGGCGGTGGCGTATCTCGCGGCGACCTGCGCGGTGGCGCTGGTGCCCACACCGGGCGGGGTCGGCTCGGTGGAGGCGGCTCTGGTGGTGGCGCTGGTGGCGGCCGGCGGCCCGGTGGCCGTGGCCACGGCGGTGGTGCTCGCCTACCGGATCATCACGGTCTGGGTGCCCCTGGTGCCGGGGGCCCTGACGCTGGGTGCGCTGGTGCGGCTGAAGGTGATCTGACCCGGGCGTCGCGCACCAGGCCGTCCTCGGGTCGACCTGGTGGGTCCAGCGGGCGGTCAGGGTGATGGTCCGGTGGGGGCCGCCCTGCGCAGGCGGGCGCGGTGCAGGGTGCGGCCGTCCTGGGTGAGGTACGGGACGGGGCGGGTCAGCGGGGTCGCCGTGCGCAGGACGTACGGCAGGCGGTCGGCCGGGGGACGCGGTTCGAGGCATTCGGCTCCGGCGCGGGTCTCCAGGGCGGCACCGCCACATACGCGCCCTCCCGGGCCGCGGTCGCCGCGCTCCCCGCGCGGTGCGGCACACTGCCGACGGCGAACGCGCCGGGCCGTGAGGTGTGCTGCGAACCGTCGACCTCCGGGCCCCGCGTGCTGGTGTCCAAAGCCAGGTCGTCCCGCTCTGCTGCGGCTGCGCGCGGGGAGCCGTTTTCGGCCGGGTCCGTGGAACCTGGGCGGTGGAGCAAGCCCATCGGGTGGACGGCCCGGCGGTCGTACGGAACGCCCACGACCGCCGCGAACTCCGACCGGGAGCAGGTCGAACTCGCCGAGGGCATCGTCTGAAACCGGGCCGTCCGGCATGAGGTCAGGTACGAACTCCCGTGCCGGATACGGCAGGATGAGCGGTCGCGTCGGCCACGGAACCTTCACACGGCCGACGCGATCGCACCCCGCACTTTCGAACAGGTGGCAACGTGACGGCATTTCAACGGGATCTCACCATGGACGACATGGTCGGCGCCGGCATCGCCGTGGTGGCGGGCCTGGTGGCGGCTTTCCTGCTGCGCATGCTGCTCAAGTGGCTGGGCAAGCACGCGGACCGCACCAAGTGGGGCGGCGACGACGTCCTCGTGGCCGCGCTGCGGACGGTGGTGCCCTCGGCGGCGGTCGCGGGCGGCATCGCCGTAGCCGCGGCGGCGCTGCCGCTGACCAAGGCGGTCCAGCACACCGTCAACCAGGTGCTGACCGTGCTGCTGATCTTCGTCGTCACGGTGGCGGCGGCCCGGCTGGTCGCAGGGCTCGTGCGGACGGTCACCACGTCCCGCTCCGGGGTCGCCGGTTCGGCCACGATCTTCGTCAACATCACGCGGGTGCTGGTCCTGGCGATCGGATTCCTGGTCGTCCTGCAGACCCTCGGCATCTCCATAGCGCCGATGCTCACCGCCCTCGGCGTCGGCGGTCTCGCGGTCGCGCTCGCCCTTCAGGACACCCTCGCCAACCTCTTCGCGGGCATCCACATCCTCGCCTCCAAGACCGTCCAGCCCGGCGACTACATCCGGCTGGCCAGCGGCGAGGAGGGCTACGTCGAGGACATCAACTGGCGCCAGACGACGGTCCGCGCGCTCTCCAACAACCTGATCGTCGTGCCCAACGGCGAGCTCGCCAAGACGAACATGACCAACTTCATGCGTCCCGAGCAGCAGTTGACGATCCTGGTGCAGGTCGGGGTGGCCTACGACAGCGATCTCGACCACGTCGAGCGGGTCACCTGCGAGGTCGTCACCCAGGTCATGACGGAGATCGAGGGCGCGGTCCCGGAGCACGAACCGCTGGTGCGCTTCCACACGTTCGGCGACTCCCGCATCGGCTTCACGGTCATCCTGGGCGTCGGCGAGTTCAGCGACCAGTTCCGCATCAAGCACGAGTTCATCAAGCAGCTGCACAAGCGCTACCGCGAGGAGGGCATCCGGATTCCCGCGCCCGCGCGGACCGTTGCCCTCCAGCAGGGGTCGGTGTCGATTCCGCAGCAGCGCGGGGCCCAGATCATGATCGAGCCGGGCGAGGTGTCCTCCACCCGGCTCGACTGAGTCCGCTAGAGGGTCGCCGAGTTGTCGTGCCAGTGGCCGTCCGTCCGGTTCTGCGGCTGCCGCAGCGCGGAGCCGGCCGGCGTCACCGTCCAGTCCGGGTGGCCGGGCATCCTCGGGGTCTTGGTGCCGTAGAGCCAGTCCCGCAGGAAGCCGGACTGGTCGGTGCCGGAGACCTCCGAGGCGACGGCGATGTAGTCGCCGGTCGACGCCGAGGCGTTGCGGAAGCGCTCCAGGAAGGTGGACTCGATCGCGCTGAAGACGCTCTCGCCGACCTGCTGGCGCAGTGCGTACAGGACGAGGACGCCGCCCAGGTAGCGCTGGCTGTCGAAGAGGTTCGCCTCGTTCGGGGCGGCGACCGGGCCCGAGGACCTGCGCCACTGGTCGCCGCGCGCGTAGGTGTCCTTCATGCGGGCTTCCATCGTGGTCAGACCGAGGGAGTCGGCCCAGCCGCGCTCGTAGCGGTAGAGCAGCCCGTAGAAGTCGGCGTGGCCCTCGTTGAGCCACAGGTCGGACCAGGTGGCCGGGCTCACGCTGTTGCCGAAGTAGGAGTGGACCAGCTCGTGCATCATGTGCGAGCCGATGCTCTTCTCCGCCTGGAGCAGGAAGTTCGGCTTGTACAGGGTGAGGGTCTGGGTCTCCAGACCCGTGAAGTCGAAGGCGTTCGAGGCGTCGTTGTTGCACGGCAGCAGGCCGTACGTCTCGAACGGGAAGGCCCCGAGCCGCTGTTCGATCCAGCTCACCAGGTTCGGGGTGAGGGCGAGCGCGGGCTCCAAAGCGGTGGCCCGGGCGGTCGGGACGACGTCCCTGAGCGGGAGTCCGTGCGGCCCCTGCCGATCCTTGATCACGTAGTCGCCGACCGTGATCTGCACGATCTCGGTGGCGATCGGCTCCCGGGACCGGTAGCAGTACGCGGTCCGGCCGTCGCCGAGGTCCTCGGTGCTCACCAGGTGGCCGCTCGCGACGCCCTTGAGTCCGGCAGGGACGGTGATGCGGATGGTGAAGTCCGCCTTGTCCGAGGGGTGGTCGTTGCACGGGAAGACGGTGTGCGCCGTATTGGGCTGGGGGCAGATCGCGAAGCCGTCCGGGGTGGGCACCCAGGCGGTGTGGGCGAGGGCGGCCCGCGGGTCCGCCGTGTACGTCACGGTCACGGTCGCCGTGGTGTGCGCGGCCAGGGGGACGGCCGGGGTGATCCGCAGCTTCTCGCCGGCCTGCTCCCGGGCGGCCGGGACGCCGTCGAGCAGCACCTCGTGCACGTCGAGGCCCAGCGCGTCCAGGGAGAGGCGGCTCAGCTCCTGGGTGGGGGTGAGCGTCAGGGTCGCCGTCGCGTCGACGAGCCGGGTCGTGGCGTCGTACGCGAGGTCGAGGTGATAGGCAAGGACGCGGTAGCCGTCATTGCCTAGGCCCGGGAAGACGGGATCCCCGAGGGTCTCCGGGCCAGGGGTGCCGGTCTCCGGGTCCGCGTGCGCCGGGGAGGCCACGGACAGGGCCGCCACGGTGCCGAGCAGAGCTGCCGGGGCCGTCACTCTGGTGCGATATCTCATGGTCTGCTTTCCCTCGGGCGGCCGGGTGGTCGGGTCCGGCCGTCGGATGAGTGCGATCACCCTGCATGACCACAAGATCGGATGCTTCGGTTGCCCCGGGGATGTGCAGGATCTTCGGAAGTAGGCGAGGACCGCTGTCGAGGTCGGCGGGATCACGAGATATCTTGATGTCGAGCAATGTTGCAGACGTGGAGCGGAGCACCCGGTGACTGACTCGACCATCATCTATACGCACACTGACGAGGCCCCGGCCCTGGCGACGTATTCCTTCCTGCCGGTGGTCCAGGCGTACGCCTCGCAGGCGGGTGTCTCCGTGGAGACGCGGGACATCTCGCTGGCCGGACGCATCATCGCCGTGTTCCCGGAGTACCTGACCGAGGACCAGCGGATCCCGGACGCCCTGCACGAGCTGGGCGAACTGGCCAAGACGCCCGAGGCCAACATCATCAAGCTGCCGAACATCTCGGCGTCGATCCCGCAGCTCAAGGCCGCCGTGGCCGAGCTTCAGGCCCAGGGCTACGCGCTGCCGGACTACCCGGACGACCCGAAGACCGACGAGGAGCGGGACATCCAGGCCCGCTACGACAAGGTCAAGGGTTCCGCCGTGAACCCCGTCCTGCGTGAGGGCAACTCCGACCGCCGCGCCCCCGCCTCGGTCAAGAACTACGCCAAGAACCACCCGCACCGCATGGGCGCCTGGTCGTCGGAGTCCAAGACCAACGTGGCGACCATGGGCGTGGACGACTTCCGCTCCACCGAGAAGTCCGTGGTGATCTCCGAGGCCGGCTCGCTGCGGATCGAACTGGTCGGCGACGACGGCTCCACCACCGTGCTGCGCGAGTCCGTACCGGTTCTCGAGGGCGAGGTCGTCGACGCCTCGGTGCTGCACGTGGCCCCGCTGCGGGAGTTCCTCACCGCGCAGATCGCCCGCGCCAAGGCCGAGGACGTGCTGTTCTCCGTGCACCTGAAGGCCACGATGATGAAGGTCTCCGACCCGATCATCTTCGGTCACGTGGTGCGCGCGTTCTTCCCGAAGACCTTCGCGCAGTACGGCCAGACGCTCGCCGCGGCCGGCCTGACCCCGAACGACGGTCTGGGCGGCATCCACAAGGGCCTGGAGTCCCTGCCCGAGGGCGCCGAGATCAAGGCCTCCTTCGACGCCGAGCTCGCCGAGGGCCCGGCCCTGGCGATGGTCGACTCCGACAAGGGCATCACCAACCTGCACGTGCCGTCCGACGTGATCGTGGACGCCTCGATGCCGGCCATGATCCGCACCTCCGGCCACATGTGGGGCCCGGACGGCCAGGAGGCCGACACCCTCGCGGTCCTGCCGGACTCGTCGTACGCCGGTGTCTACCAGGCCGTGATCGAGGACTGCCGTGCCAACGGCGCCTACGACCCGTCGACCATGGGCTCCGTCCCGAACGTCGGCCTCATGGCGCAGAAGGCCGAGGAGTACGGCTCCCACGACAAGACCTTCGAGATCCGGACCACCGGCACGGTCCGCCTCGTCGACCGGAACGGCACCGCCGTCATCGAGCAGACGGTCTCCGCCGGCGACATCTTCCGCGCCTGCCAGACCAAGGACGCCCCGATCCGCGACTGGGTGAAGCTGGCCGTCACCCGCGCCCGCGCGACCAGCAACCCGGCGGTGTTCTGGCTCGACGAGACCCGCGCCCACGACGCCAACCTGATCGCCAAGGTCGAGCAGTACCTGACCGAGCACGACACCGAGGGCCTGGACATCCGCGTCCTGAACCCGGTCGAGGCCACCAAGCTGTCGGTGGAACGCATCCGCCGCGGCGAGGACACCATCTCCGTCACCGGCAACGTGCTGCGCGACTACCTCACCGACCTGTTCCCGATCCTGGAGCTGGGCACCAGCGCCAAGATGCTGTCGGTCGTCCCGCTGATGGCGGGCGGCGGCCTGTTCGAGACGGGCGCCGGCGGCTCCGCGCCGAAGCACGTCCAGCAGCTGGTCAAGGAGGACTACCTGCGCTGGGACTCCCTCGGTGAGTTCTTCGCGCTGGTCCCGTCCCTGGAGCAGTACGCCGACTTCACGGGCAACTCCCGCGCGAAGGTCCTCGCCGACACCCTCGACCGCGCCACGGCGACCTTCCTCAACGAGGACAAGTCCCCGACCCGTCGCGTCGGCGGCATCGACAACCGCGGCAGCCACTTCTACCTGTCCCTGTACTGGGCCCAGGAGCTGGCCGCGCAGACCGACGACGCGGACCTGGCGAAGGCCTTCGCCCCGCTCGCCGAGACGCTCGCCGCGCGCGAGCAGAAGATCGTCGAAGAGCTGAACGCCGTCCAGGGCAAGCCCGCCGACATCGGCGGCTACTACCAGCCCGACCCGGCCAAGGCCGCGAAGGTCATGCGCCCGTCGACGACGTGGAACGAGACGCTGGCGTCCCTGAGCTGACCCGGGCTCGCTCCGTGACCCCGCCCCGACCGGCAACTGTCCGGCCGGGGCGGGGTCGTCTCCGCCGTGGGGAGGCCGCGAGTCCGCGGCGAGGATCTCTCACCAGTCCCGGGTCGCGATGAGCTCCTCGACGTCGGCGTCCGCGAAGCCGTAGGCGTCGGCCACGAACCAGAAGTTCTCGGCTATCTCCTCGCGGGCCACGGTCTCGATGTCGAAGTCGTCGTCCTGCAGGTCGTTGAACTCCTCGGTGGCCGCCTGGGTCAGCACGTACAGCGCGGCCAGGTCGGCGGGCCGGTCCGCCTCGATCCGCTCGCACAGCCGCAGCAGGATCTCCTTGCCCCGGTCCACCGCGCGGTCGGGGTAGTAGCCGTCGCGGTAGAGCGCCTCGAGGAACGAGTGGGCCGTCACCTGCTGGTTGCTGATGTTCATGCTGAGATGGTGCACCACGCCACTGACAACGCCCCGGGAGCAGCCGTATGCCCTCGTTCGACCTGTTTCCCGGTGCCGAGCGGTCGCCGGTGATCCTCCATGTGCCGCACTCGGGGCGGGAGATACCGGCCGAGGTGCGGGCCGGGATCGTGCTGGACGACGTCGCGCTGGAGCGGGAGCTCGATCACATCGTCGACGCGCACACGGCTCGGCTCGCCGAGGAGACGGCCCGTCAGGCCCGCCTGACGCCGTGGCGGTTCGTGAACCGGCTCTCGCGGCTGGTCGTCGATCCCGAGCGGTTTCCGGACGAGCGGGAGGAGATGCTCGCCGTGGGGATGGGGGCCGTGTACACGCGGACCACGCACGGGGAGGAGCTGCGGCCCGCGGACACCGACCCCGAGCCGCTCCTCGCGCGCTACTTCCGGCCGTACGCCCGGGCGATGACCGACGCCGTGGCCCAGCGGCTGGCCGTCACCGGCCGGGCGGTCGTCATCGACGTGCACTCCTATCCCAGCGCGCCGCTGCCCTACGAGCTGCACGGCCAGGGGCCACGGCCGCCGGTCTGCCTCGGCACCGACTCCTTCCACACCCCGCCCGAACTGCTCACCGCGGCCCGCGAGGCGTTCGGGGACGTCGGGCTGGACAGCCCGTTCGCTGGGACGTACGTGCCGCTGGAGTTCTACGGCCGCGAACCCCGCGTGAGTGCCCTGATGGTGGAGATTCGGCGGGACACGTACATGACGGAACCGGGCGGACCCCCGGGGCCGGGGATCCACCGGCTCGCGCAGGCACTCGCCGCTCTCGTGGACGCTCTGGAGTCTCCTGACGCGCGGTTCAGACGGTGAGCCAGTCGGTGACGATCACTCCTTCGCCGGTGCGCAGCCGCAGGGCGAAGGGACCGGCGGGCGACACCTCGTAGAGGAAGCGCCCCATGTCGTCGGTGGCGAGCGGCGAGCCGGCCTGGGGACCGCTGAGCACCTCGATCCGGGCCGACTGGGGTGGCAGCACCTGCCCCATGAGGCCCTGCGGGGTGAGTTCGACGTCGACCGTCACCTCGCCCGCGTGGAAGGTCAGCATCCGCGGCGCCCCCGTCGCTCCCCTCACCGGAAGGGCGTCCACCACCGAGTCGAAGGCGAGTTCGGCGATCCTGCTGTCCAGGTCGTGCAGCGCGAACGCCTCGACGGCGATCTGCCGCAGGGCGGGCGGTACGGGGTCCAGGATGGCCGTCGCCTGCCGGAGTTCCTCTTCCAGCAGTTCGAGGGCGAACTCCTCGTCCGGCGACGCCTCTTCGTCGAAGACCGCGTCCTGATCGTTCTGCTCGTCGTTCATGTCGCTCATACCGCCCCCCGGGCTTCGAGCCGCGCCCGCAACCGCCTCAGGCAGCGCTGGCGCAGTGGTCCGATGCTGCCCACCGCGATACCCAGGGCGGCGGACACCTCCTGGTAGCCGGGCTTCGGCGAGGCCATCAGGATGCGCAGCAACTGACGACAGCGCTCGCCGAGTTCCTCGAACTCCTGCCACAGGTACCGGACGCGCTCGCTCTGGGCGGCGGCCTCCTCGGAGTCGATGAACGACTGCTCGGGTGTACGGTCCTCGCTGATCCGGTCCAGGAGCTGCGGATCGTCCGTGACGGTCAGCCGCCTTAAGCTCTTGAGCACCTTCAGGCTCTCGTGGCGCGCGGTGCTCGCCAGCCAGGACTTGGCCTTGTCGGGTTCGCGGATCCGCCCGAGGTGCTGGGCGAAGCGGAACCACACGGTCTGGTACACCTCGTGCGCGTCGGCGTCGGAGAGCCGGTGCGCGCGCACGACGGACCACACCAGTGGGCTCAGCCCTTCCACGAGCGCTTTCCAGGCCGCCGCGTCACCGTCGACGGCGGACTGGACCAGCGCACCGACATCTGCTCGGTCCACGGCCCCACCCCTCGTGTACGGCCAGTCATCGTACGCCGTGGAAGGGGCCACTCCGGCCCTCATGCGCCGACAGGGCGCTGCACGACCGGCACCGGGCGCCAGCCGGCCGGCCTCAGCGCCGGTACGTGCGCCCCGCGCACTTCGGCGAACTGCGTGTTCGTGGCCAGCAGCTGCTGCCGGGCGGCGCGCGGGTCGGTCTCCTTGTTCGCGGTCATGTGGGCAGCGACCAGGCCGGCCACGACCGGGGTCGCGAAGGAGGTGCCGCTCCAGTGCGCGTACCCCTCGAACATCACCTGGTCCGGCTTGGCCGTGGTGCCGTCCTCGCTCAACACGCCGACGTGGGAAGGGGACTGGCAGGTGCACACGTAGGTGAACCCGAACCTGCAGGCCTCGTACGTGGAGTGCTGGTAGAGGTACGGCACGGGAGCCTCGAAGCCGGTGAGGGCGCTGGTGAGCCGCTCGCCGGGGGCGTAGACCTTCACCCAGGAGCCATGGTTGCTGAAGCAGGCGCCGAACTCGCCGTCGCCGCGCAGCGCGCCGACCGACAGGACGACGTCCTGGTACTCGGGCAGATCGGCGTAGGCGGCGGGCCAGAAGGGGCTGGCGCTGGCGTTGTTGCCGGCCGCGGCCACCAACAGGGTGCCGTGGGCGCGCAGTTCCTGCATGAAGGAGTCCATGCCGAGCAGTCCGTCGCTGCGGCCGTTGGAGGTGCCCGCGGAGAGGCTGATGAGGTCGGGCCAGCCGTCGGCGACGGCCTCGAAGAGTTTCTCGCCGAGCTCGGACTCCAGGATGGCGCCCGCGTCGTTGAGGGTGCTGCGGACGGTGATGTCGGTGTTGGGCGCGACGGCCGCGAGGACACCGGCGATGAACGTGCCGTGGCCGACGTACTGGAGGAGGTTGCCGGACCCGTCGGTCTCGGTGCCGTGCAGGTCGCCGTCGACGTGGGCCAGCAGCGGGACGAGGCCGTGGTCGTGGGTGAGACCGTTGTCGACGACGAGGACGCCCACGGCGGTGTCGGGGTCGTGACCGGCTTCCGCGGGGGCCGGGTTGGTGCCCTGGCTGAGCGCGGCGGGCACGGGCTCGTCGCCGGGGCAGGAGTTGACCGCGATCGACACCACGTGGTTGCGGCTGATCAGCCGGTGTCCTGCGCGTCCCTCGCGTTCGCTCATGGCGCGCAGGGCGTGGGTGACGGCACGGTCGCCGCGCCGGTCGCCGTGGCCCGGGTCGCCGACCTTGATCCGGGTGATGCCCGAGCGGTTGGTCTCGGGGCTGTCCCGGCGCACGTAGTCGCCGGTCAGACCGGTCGCTGCAGTGAAGTGGCTGCGGACGGTCTCCTCGACGAGTGCCGCGTCGCGTCCGTCGCGGGCGAGCACGACCCCCTTCTCGTAGATGAACTCCGAGGCGTCGTCGGGTCCCAGTGCCAGCGGGACGTCGGGCATGGAGCGCTGGATCTGGTCGAACTGCTCGTGGAATCGCTGAGGTGCCATGGCGTTTCCTCCCACTGAGGCGGCGGTCGTCAGTCAGAGCCGCGGGGACGGTGATTGATACAGCGCCAAACCGGTGTGGCCTGCCACCTGGGCCACTACCATCCATGGAGTGACAGCGGGAAGCGACTCGGTTCTCGAACTGCTGCCGATGGTGTTCGCCGCGCCCAACCAGGCGCTGGCGAGGGCAGAGGAAGTACTCGGCTCGGATCCCTCACCGCTGCACGCCTCCGTCGCCCACCAGGTGATCGGCATCTGGCAGCGGGACTGGGGCGACATGCGGATCGCCCTGGACCATCTGCGCCGGGCCCGCGATCTCGCGGCGCGGGCGGAGTCGGCCGACCGGGAGGCGGACGTGCTGGCCGCGCTCGGTGTGGCGCTGGTCCACGCCGGGCGGACCCGGGAGGGTCTCGCGGCGCTGGAGCGGGGGGTCGAGGTCGGCAGCGGCCACACCCGCGCGCGTGTTCTGTTCCGGCGCGCCTACGCGTCCTGGGTCCTCGGGCATCACCGGGCGGCGCTGGAGGACGTACGGCGGGCGGTTCCGGTGCTGCGGCAGGCCGACGACGTGATCTGGACGGCGCGGGCGCTGACCCTGCGGGCCACCGTGCATCTGGCGCTCGGGGCGGTGGAGCGGGCGGACGCCGACTTCACGGCGGCGGAGGCGCTGTGGGACACCACGGGCCAGGAGCACGACAAGGCCGACGCGGTGGAGAGCCGAGGGCTGGCCGCGTACCGGTCGGGGAACATCCCCGCCGCGCTGCGGCTGCTCGACGAGGCGCAGGAGCGGTACGCCAAGCTCGGCACGCCGATGTTCATGCTCAACATCAGGCGCTGCGAGGTCCTGATGGCGGCGGGGCTCGCCCCGGAGGCGCTCGCGGAGGCGGACGCGGCGATCGGGGTGCTGGACGGGATCGGCGGGCAGTCCACCCGCAAGGCGGAGCTGCTGCTCGCCGCGGCGCGGGCGGCCCGGCTCGCGGGGGACGCCCACACCGCGATCGCGCGCGCCGACTTGGCCGTACGACTGTTCGCGGGGCAGCGGCGCACCTGGTGGGAGACCCATGCGCGGCTGGTGCTGATCGAGGCGCGGGTCGCCGCGGGGCGCGGCTCGGGCCGGCTGGTCGCGGACGCGGTCGCGGTCGCCGACCGGCTGGCCTCCTTCGGCGCGCCGGCCGCCCCGGAGGCCTCGCTGCTCGCGGGCCGGATCGCGCTCGGTCTGGGGTGGCGGGAGGACGCCCAGCGGCATCTGGAGGTGGCGGCCCGCAGCCGGCACAGCGGGCCGCCGCTGGCGCGGATGACGGGGTGGGCGGCGCAGGCGCTGTGGGCGCGGGCCGTGGGCTCCGACCGGCGGGTGCTCGAGGCCTGTCGCCGGGGTCTGGACGTGCTCGACGACCACCGTACGACGCTCGGCGCCTCGGAACTGCGGGCGCGGGCCACCGCTCAGGGCGCCGAGCTGGCCGGCCTCGCCGCGCGGGCCTCGCTCGCCTCGGGCGGGCCGCGGCGGCTGCTGGTGTGGAGCGAGCGCTGGCGTGCCACGGTGTTGTCCGCGCCGCCGACCCGCCCGCCCGCCGATCCTGAACTGCTCAGTGGTTTGACCGCGTTCCGGGAGATCGCGGCCCGGGCGGAGGCGGCCCGGATGGAGGGCCGGCCGGTGCCGACGCTGGAGCGTGAACAGCGGCGCCTGGAACGGGAGATCCGCTCCCGGACCCTCCACATGCGGGGAGACGCACCCGGTGACGGCTACCGGTTCGACCCGCGCAGGCTGCTGGAACGGCTCGGTGACGACGTACGGCTGGTCGAACTGGCCGTGCTCGACGGGCGTGTTCAGGTGCTGCTGTGCGCGCAGGGGCGGGTGCGGCGGTTCGAGGGCGGGTTGCTGGCCGACGCGGAGCGCGAGGCGGAGCATGTCCAGGCGGGGCTGAGGCGACTGGCCCATCCGGGGGCGGAGGCGCGGCTTCCGGTGGTGGAGGCGGCCGGACGGCGGCTGGAGGAGCTGCTGCTCGGGCCGGCCGCGGCACAGCTCGGCTCCGGACCGGTCGTGGTGGTGCCGCCGGGGCGGCTGCACCGGGTGCCGTGGGCGCTGCTGCCCTCGCTGCGGGAACGGGTGTTCAGTGTGTCGCCGTCGGCGAGCAGCTGGCTGCGGGCGAGGGAGACCGTGCCGCCGCCGGGCGGGCGTCAGGTGCTCGTGCGCGGGCCGGGCCTCGCGAGCGGGGGCGCCGAGGTGCCCGAACTGGCCGGGCGCCACGGGTCCGCGACCGTCCTGGAGTACGACGACGCGCGCGTGCCGCGGGTGTTGGCGGAACTGGACGGGGCGGCGCTGGCGCACATCGCCGCGCACGGCACGTTCCGTGCGGACAGCCCGTTGTTCTCGGCGTTGCGGATGGCCGACGGGCCGCTCATCGTCCACGACTTCGAGCGCCTGGACCGCAGCCCGTACCGGATCATCCTGTCGTGCTGCGACACCGCCCGGTTCGCCTCGGTGGGTGCGGACGAACTGCTCGGTCTGGTCACCGCGCTGCTGCCGCTGGGCACGGCGGGAGTGGTGGCGTGCAGCGCGCCGGTCAACGACGAGGCGGTCGTGCCGTTGATGCTCACGCTGCACAAGGGGCTCAGTGCGGGGGCGTCGATGGCGGAGGCGTTGCGCGACGCGCGGGCCTCGCTGCCGGGGGACTCGGTGCATCAGGCGACGGGGTGGGCGTTCTCGGCGTTCGGGGCGGCGTGATGCCCCGGGGGTGCGTGAAGTGTGGGGCGGCCTGACCCCTCCCCCGAATACTGGGGGTCAGACCGCCCCGGTCCGGGTACGGCTCAGGCCGGCTGTGCCTCCGGCAGCTCGACCAGGCACGGCAGCGCGTCGCGGTCGCTCGCACCGAGGCGGGCGTACGCGCTGTAGAGGTGGTTGCCGACGGTGCGGATCGACAGGGTGAGCTTCTCCGCGATCTGGCGGTTGCTCAGGCCGGCGGCCGCGAGGGTGACGATCTGCCGCTGCCGGGCGGTGAGTTCGCCGAGGACCAGCCCGGACAGGGCCGGGGTGCGGGCGCCCTGGCAGCGCCGGGCCAGGGCGACGGCTCGGGTGCGTGAGGTGCGGGCGGCACCGGGGTCGCGGTGCGACCGTACGGCCTGGGCGTACGCCTCGGCGGCGAAGAGCAGGAAGCCGCGCTCCTCCAGCGCTTGCGCCGCCCGGTCGAGGGCGGGACCGTCGTCGTGGGCGAGCGCGTCGGCGTGTTCGGCGAAGACGCCGGTCAGCCGGCCGACGGCCCGCTCGGGCGCGCCGAGCCGGACGGCGTCGTACGGATCCTCGCCGACCGTGCCGAGCGCCGCGTCGAGATCACCGCGGGCGGCGGCCCACCAGGTGACCGCCGAACCGCCCGCGACCTCCCGCGAGTCGGCTGCGCCGCTCGACCCGGTGGGGGGCGCGGTGAGTGGGGGGGTACTGGAGTCGACGACGGCCGCGCGAGGTTGGAGGGGGCCGGCGAATCGACTGTCACTGGACCCGCCTCGGGACTCGACGGAGTCCGGTGCCGTGGACCCGGCCGGGACGACGGCGGCCCTGTCGTCGGACCCGGTCGAGGGCTCAGAGGATCGGTCGACGTCCGGGCCGGCCGGAGGTGCCGCGAGCTCCGGGTGTCCCGACTGTGCCGCGGCCAGGGCGAGTTCGAGACGGCAGGCCGGATCATCGGCAGCGGCTCGCAGTCCCTCCCTCGCCCAGGCCGCGGCCTCCCGCAGTTCCCCCCGCAGGCGTGCGAACCGTGCCCGTACCGCGGCGTGCCGGGCCGGTACGCCGGCGCCTTCGTCCAGGAGCCACTCCCCCACCGGCGCGAAGACGGCGCGTACGTCCCTCTCGCCGATCGCCCGGGCCAGGGCGGCCGTCTCGGTCTCCAGGGCCGCCGCGCAGTCGGCCGGGGTGGGGGCCAGGCGCAGAGCCTTCAGGCGTCCGGCGGCGGCTCGCAGCACCGGGGCGTGGAGCGGGTGGGCGAGGCGGGCGGTGCCCTGCTCGTCGACGTGGACCAGACCGTCGGCCTCCAGACGCTCCAGGGCGTCCAGGTCGAGCGTGCCGGCGTCCACGGGGAGCGGCTCGCCGAAGGCCAGACGGTCCAGGGTCTCGCGCTCGCCGGGACCCGTGCGGTCGAGGAGGTGCGCGGTACGCTCGCGCACGGTCGCGGTGATCGGCACCGGGCCGCGCCACTCCGATTCGGTCGAGTCCGGGACCCGGGCCATCCGGTCCTCCTCGCGCACCGCGTCCACCACCTCGCGCAGCAGTCGCAGATCGCCCCGGCACATGCGGTACAGCCGGCTGACGGTGAGGGCTTCGAGGCCGCCGACGCCGGAAGCGAGCAACTGCGCGGTCTCCTCGCGGGGCAACGGCTCCAGGGCGAGGCGCGGCAGGAGTTCTCCGGTCCACAGACGGGAGATCGCGCCCGGTGCACGGGCCCCGTCCGTGGCGACGACCAGCAGACGGGTGCGGCCGTGCACGGCGAGCTGGTGGACCAGGGCCGCCGAGGCGTCGTCCAGCAGATGGGCGTCGTCGACGAGCAACAGTCGTACGCCCGACAGGAGTTGGACCGCGCGGTGCAGGGACGCGGTCTCCGGGACAAGGTGCGCGAAGGCGGCGAACGGGAGCCCACGGGTCTCGGGCGTGCCCGCCACCCTGGCACAGTCGGTGCCGCGCACGGCCTCCGTGACGAGCCGGGTCTTGCCCCGGCCCGCGGGACCGGTGACCACGATGCCGTGCCGTCCCCCGGCGACAGACCTGCGGACCAGCTCGAGTTCGTCCTCCCGCCCGGTGAACGGCCAGGGCAGCTCCAGGGTCTTCGGGTCCCGTTCGAATGTCATCACGGAAGCAAGAGCACCGCTACTCAGTCCTGATACAGGGGGACTTGAGTAGCCCCCGACTCAGGCGCCCCGAGACGCCTCACGGCACGCTGAACCCCATGACCGCACGCTACTGCTCACTCGCGCAGCAGTCGGCTCCGGCGTTCGCCCCGGGGCTGGCCGCCGAGCGGCTGAGTGCGCTCATCGGCGGCGGCCGGATGTGGGTCAACAGCACGGTCCTGCACTACTGCTTCTTCGACGGCGACACCGACGGGTCGGTCATTCCGGTTCCGGGGACGGGGCAGTCCCGTCCGGTGTCGTGGGTCGGAGCCAAGGAGCAGCGGGACGTGGTGCGCGAGTGCTTCCAGGAGTGGCGGGGCCTCGGGATCGGCGTCACGATCACCGAGGTCGGCGACCGCTCGGAGGCCGAACTGCGCATCGGGTTCCAGCTCGGCGACGGCTCCTGGTCGACGGTGGGCAGGGACGCGCTCCAGGTCGGTCTGAACGAGCGCACCATGAACTTCGGCTGGGACCTGACCGCGCCCGGGGGACGCGGGACGGCCCTGCACGAGATCGGGCACGCGCTCGGCATGCTGCACGAACACCAGAGTCCGTTCGCCGGGATCCACTGGGACGACGAGGCCGTCTACGCCGATCTGGCGGGCCCGCCGAACTTCTGGAGCCGGGACCGGACGTTCTACAACATCCTGCGCAAGCTCGACCCGGACGAGGTGAACGGCACCGTCTGGGACCCACAGTCGATCATGGAGTACGCCTTCGAGGCGGGACTGATCCTGGAGCCGGAGCAGTTCCGCGCGGGCCTCGACCCGCCCGGCACCCTGTCGGCCGCCGACAAGGAGTACGTCCTGCGCTGGTACCCGCCGACCGAGCCGACCCGGCCGCCGGCGCTGGTGCCCTTCCGGTCCGCGCCGCTCGGGCTCGGACCGGGTGAGCAGGCCGACTTCACCGTGGAACCGCCGGAGACCCGCGAGTACACCGTGGGGACCTTCGGCGACAGCGACACCGTGGTCGTGGTCTTCGAGGAGCGGGACGGGGAACCCCGCTATCTCATCGGCCGGGACGACGGAGGCACTCCGCACAACGCCACGATCAGGGCCCGTCTCGTGAAGGGCCGCCGCTACTTCGTCCGTGTGCGCCTGTACTCCGCGTGGGGTTCGGGGGAAACCGCGGTCATGTGCTGGTGACAGCACAGACGGGCCGCACGGGCGAGGCTGGACCGCTGTCCGGCGCCGGGGGAATGGCCGGCGCACGTCACCTTCGGGGGAGGGAGACGTGCGCCGGCCACACGGCGTCCGCGTTCCGGGTGCAAGGGTGGGGCCATGCTGATCGTCATCGGCGGCCTGCCTGCCACCGGCAAGACCACCCTCGCGCGGCTCCTGGCCTCCAGGACGGGCGCGGTCCATCTGCGGGTCGACACCATCGAGCAGGCGGTCGTCCGCTCCGGACTGACCCGGCATCCGGTGGGGCCGGTGGGCTATGTCGTGGGGTACGCCCTCGCCGAGGAGCAGCTGCGGCTGGGGCTCACGGTGGTCGCGGAGTCCGTCAACCCGCTGGCGATCACGCGCGATGCCTGGTGCGGCGCCGCGACGAGGGCCGGGGTGCCCGTGGTCGAGGTGGAGGTCGTCTGCTCCGATCCGGACGAGCACCGGCGTCGCGTGAAGTCGCGCTCGGTGGACATCCCGGACCTGCCGCTGCCCACCTGGCAGCAGATCGCCGACGGGGAGTACGAGCCGTGGCATCGGGACCGCCTCGTGGTCGACACCGCGGGACAGGCGCCCGAGGATTCGCTGGGCCCGCTGATCGACGCGATCCTCACCGCAGGTCCCGGGTGAAGACGACGCGGGGACGGCCGGGGCCGTCGTAGTCCTCCACCACACGGGCGTCGAAGCCGAGGCTGCGGTGGAAGGCGATCGAGCCCTCGTTGGTGACCGAGGTGATCGCCTTGAGGCGGACCGCTCCCTGACCGCCGACGGCCTCGGTGAACGCCTCGTAGAGGGTACGGCCGAGGCCGGTGCCGCGGGCGTCGTCGCGGGTGGCGATCAGGTGGACGTAGCCGGTGTGGTCGGGGGTGACGAATCCGAAGAGGTAGCCGCGGATACCGTCCTCGGCTCTGGCGACCAGACAGGTGGAGCCGAACTCCTGCACCAGCGCCGTGAGATGGAGTGCGCGCAGGTCGCGCTCGCCCCAGTAGCGGGCGTGGTCCGCCAGGACGTGGTGGAGGTCGCTGACATCGGCGAGGTCGATTCGGACGGCCATGGCGCCGATCATGACATGAGGTCGGACGCGCCGTAGCGTCCTCCGTGAAGCCCCCGATCAGCAGGGAGTCAGCACATGATCACCGGATACGTCATCGGCGAGAGCCTTCGGCCCGGCGCGGTGTTCGAGCCGCGCGGACTGCGGTTGCGGAGGGTCAGCAGGGTCGAGATCGGCGGGGCGAGCGACGCGCAGCCGCCGGTGTGGACGCTCGTCGAGTGGGAGACCGACGGGGAGGACGTCGGTACGCTCGCCGACGCCTTGGCCTCGGCGCTGGAGCCGGAGAACGGCTGGTACGCCGACTTCACGGCCGGGGACGAGCGCGTGGTCGTCTTCGCGGGGAAGGTCTTCCGCTATCGGCGCGGCGACAAGGCGGGCCGCGCCGAAGCGGTGGCGTACGGGCGGTCGGTGGGTACGCCCGGGCATCAGCTCGACTGGGAGGAGTGACCTCGCTTCACGATGCGACCCGCTGCTCGTCCCGGACGTCGTCCGGGTGGGCGAGGCCGAGGTGATGGCGGAGGGTCGGACCCTCGTACTCGGTGCGGAAGACGCCCTGTTCCTGGAGGAGCGGGACGACCTTGTCGGCGAAGGCGTCGAGACCGGTCGGGGTGATGTGCGGGACGAGGATGAAGCCGTCGCTCGCGTCGGCCTGCACGTACGCGTTGATCGTGCGGGCGATCGTCTCCGGCGAGCCGACGAAGTTCTGCCGGTTGCCGGTGTTGATGACCAGGTCGCGGATGGACCAGTTGTTGGCGGCGGCCAGTTCGCGCCATTCGCGAGCGGTGGCCAGCGGGTCCCGGTACATGCGGACCTGGGCACGCCCCTTGGAGATGTGGTCGTCGCTGACATCCGGTTCGATGTCGGGGAGCGGTCCTTCGGGGTCGTACGACGACAGGTCCCGGTTCCAGACGAACTCCAGGTGCTTCAGCGCGGTGGCGCCGCTGACCTGCTGACGCCTGACGATCCGGGCCAGTTCCTCGGCCTCGGCGTCGGTGTCCGCGAGGGCGAAGGAGGCGGCGGGCAGAATCAGCAACTGGTCATGACGACGGCCGTACTTGGCGAGGCGGTTCTTGACGTCGGTGTAGAAGGCCTGGCCCTCCTTGAGGGTGGCGTACCGGCTGAAGATCGCGTCGGCGGAGGAGGCTGCGAACTCGCGGCCCTCCTCGGAGTCGCCGGCCTGGAAGACGACCGGGCGGCCCTGCGGGGAGCGCGGGACGTTGAACTGCCCGTGGATGTCGAAGTGTTGCCCGGTGTGGACGAAGGAGCCGGCCTTCGCGTCCCGCAGGAACACGCCCGAGGCCTGATCGGCGAGGATCTCGTCGCCGTGCCAGGAGTCGAAGAGCTCCAGGGTGGTGGCGAGGAACTCCTTGGCGCGGGAGTAGCGCTCCTCCTGGGGCAGGAAGCCGCCGCGGCGGAAGTTCTCGCCGGTGAAGGCGTCCCAGGAGGTGACGACGTTCCACGCGGAGCGGCCGCCGGAGAGGTGGTCGAGGCTGGCGAACTGGCGGGCCACCTCGTAGGGCTCGTTGAACGTGGAGTTGATGGTGCCGGTCAGGCCGAGGTGCTCGGTGACGGCGGCCAGCGCGGCGAGGACGGTGAAGGTGTCGGGGCGGCCGACGACGTCCAAGTCGTAGATCTTCCCTCCCTGTTCCCGCAGACGCAGGCCCTCGGCGAGGAACAGGAAGTCGAACTTGGCGCGTTCGGCGGTCTTCGCGAAGTGCGCGAAGGAGCTGAACTCGATGTGGCTGCCGGCCTCGGGGTCGCTCCACACAGTGGTGTTGTTGACGCCCGGGAAGTGTGCGGCCAGATGGATCTGCTTCTGCGGCTTGCTCATGTCGGTGCGGTCCTTCCGGCTCAGGCGCTGGCGGCGTAGCGGTTGGCGGGGCGGTCGAGGCCCAGCAGGCCTCGCAGGGTGTCGGCCTCGTAGGCGGTGCGGAAGGCGCCCCGGCGCTGGAGTTCGGGGACCAGACCGCGGGTGATCGCCGGGAGGTCGTGGCCGAGGACGGCGGGCCGCAGCCGGAAGCCGGTGAGACCGGCTGCCTGGAACTCACCGAGCAGGTCGGCGAGTTGGGAGGGAGTGCCGGTGAAGACGCGGGCGTCGCTCTGGTACGGCTCTCCCGCGAGGGTGTCGAGACGGTCCCGGCGGGCTGCGGCCGCTGCCTGGTCGTCGTCGAGGAAGACGACCAGGTCGCCGAAGACATGGAGGAGTTCGTCGCTCCGCCCGGCGGTCTCCTGCTCGGCGCGGATCTCGGCGACGATCGCGCGGGCCTGGTCGGTGTCGTGTGGGGTGATGTAACCGACGTCGGCCTGGCGGGCGATGAGCCGGTAGGGAACGGTCTGGTGACCGAGGGCGGTGACGAGCGGCTGGCCCTGCGGCGGTCGTGGCGTGATGGAGGGGCCCTTGACGCTGAAGTGCTTTCCCTCGAAGTCGATGTAGTGCAGCTTGTCCCGGTCGATGAAACGGCCGGTGGCGGCGTCGCGGATCTCGGCGTCGTCCTCCCAGCTGTCCCAGAGCCGGCGCACGGCCTCCACGTAGTCGGCGGCCTCGTCGAAGAGGTCGGTGACCAGTTCCTGGCTCTCGGGACTGTCGTAGGCCTCGATGCGCGGGATGGTGCGGCGACCGAAGTGGGCGGCCTCATTGGGGCGCGCGGTGATCTGGACCCGCAGGCCCGCGCGGCCGGTGCTGACGTAGTCGAGGGTCGCGACGGCCTTGGAGAGGTGGAACGGCTCCGTGTGGGTGACCACCGCGGTCGGGACCAGGCCTATGTGCCGGGTGAGCGGGGCGATGCGCGAGGCGATCAGGACGGCGTCGAGCCGGCCGCGGACCTGGTCGGTGCGCTCGTCGGGGTCGAGGAAGTGGGAGGACTGCGGGCCGAGGCCGTCCTCGATGGTGACGAAGTCGAGCAGGCCGCGCTCGGCCTCGGCGACCAGGTCGGCCCAGTATCCGGCGGTGAGCACGTCGCGGGGCCGGGCCTCAGGCTCGCGCCAGGAGGCGGGGTGCCAGCCGGTGCCGTCCAGAGCGACGGCGAGATGCAGCAAGGAGGGAGACGAAGAAGAGGGGGACACGGGTGGGTGCCTTCCTGGAGGTCCGTACGAGAGGGCCGGCCCGTGGATGCGCGGGGCACGGCGGCTGGGGCGTCTGACGGGTCAGGAACAACAGAGCGCGGTGGACACGCGCTGGAGATCGATGTGGGGCCGGGAGTGGAGGTGGGCGGAGCGGAGTGCGCTGATCACGCCCGTCACCTCCTCCTTCTGAGCGCGCGACGGCGCCCGGCGGATCTCGTCGTGAGTCACAACACCGCGCCCGGGTGGGATGTTCCTGGACTGCGGACCAGGAGGACGGGCGAGCGGCGGCGCAGGGTGAAACCGATCCACTCGTAGAGCCGGATCGCGTCGGCGTTGTCGGCGGCGGCGTGCAGGAACGGGATGTCCCCGCGCTCCCGGATACCGGCGGCGACCGCGCGGACCAGGCGGGTGGCGAGGCCCCGGCCCCGGTACGCGGGGTCGGTGCAGACCGCGCTGATCTCGGTCCAGCCGGGCGGGCGGAGCCTCCCCCAGCCTTCGGCCGGGGGACCCCCATCTCGCTTCGCTCGCCTGCCAGGGCGATCAACCGTCCCCGGTCGCGGATGCCGAGGTAGGTGCCGAGTTCGATGGTCCGCCTGAGGAAGGGTCCCGGGTTGGTACGGGCGACCAGGTCCAGGATCTCGGGCACGTCGTCGGGTCCGAGCCGTATCGCCTCGGGGCCGGGTTCGGCCCGCAGCGCGGTGTCGACGAGCTGGACTCCCACTCCCCCGCCGCGGCCGGGTCGCGGGGATCGGCGAGGGCGGCGAAGGCGTAGACGTCCGCCGGGTAGCGGGCGGCCTGGCCGACGCGTTCGGCGAGGTGGGCGTGCGGCCCGTCGAGGGCGGCCCATACGGCGTTGTCGAGGACGGAGGTGTCATGCGCGGTGGGTCTCGAGGAGGCTCCGCCTGCGCGGATGTCGGTCTGCTGGGCCACGGAGGCGGAGTCCTTTCCCACCGGGTTCGCCGAGGACGGGTCAGGAGTTGTCGAGCGGCAGCCCGGGCGGGTTGACCTCCGCCTTGGAGACGGCGTCGTTGGAGAGGTTCCACGCGGTGAGCCACTTGGCGTACTGACCGTTGTCGATCAGGTAGTTGATCGCGTCGGCGAGGGGCTTGGCGAGGCCGCTGCCCTTCTTGGCGGTCGCGGCGATCAGGCCCTGGAGCGTCTCGCCGGCACCGGAGTACTGGCCCGCGATGCGGGTCGCGTTGGGCGTGCTCGCGGTCTGGGTGACGTGGTAGGAGGAGTTGGGGCTGGGGCCCAGGTAGGCGTCGATCTTGCCGCTGGCGAGGGCCAGGTAGATGCTGGGGGTGTCCTGGAAGTACTTGATGGTGAGCTTCTTGCCCTCCTTCTTCAGCTTGGCCTGCCACTCCAGCAGGATCCGCTCCTGGTTGGTGCCGGCGCCGACCGAGACGGTCTTGCCGGCGAGGGCCTCGTAGTCGCCGTCGAAGGTCCACTTCGAGGTCTTGAGCGTCTCGAAGGCGAGGTCGTCCTTGCGGTAGGAGGCGAACTCGTACTTCTGCTTGCGCTCCTCGGTGTCGGTGATGTTGGAGAAGCCGACGTTCACCTTGCCGCTGTCGATGCCGACGAAGAGGTTCTCCCAGGTGAAACGCTTGACCTCGGGTTCCAGGCCGAGGACGGCGGCGACCAGGCGGGCCAGGTCGGTCTCGGAACCGGTGAGGGTCTTCTGGTCGCTGCCCACGAAGCCCAGCGGCGGGGAACCGGAGGGCAGGGTGCCGGAACCGATCACCAGCTTGCCGCTCTTCTTGACGGCGTCGGGCAGCTCGGCGCTGATGGACTTCACCTCGGCGACCTTGAGCGCGGTCTCCTTGGCGGCGCCGTTGGACAACCGGCCCACGGTGACCGTGCCGGCGCTGTCGCTCGTCCTGGTGGCGGCATCGCTGTCACCGCCGCAGGCCGCGAGCCCGCCGGCGAGGGCGGCGACGGTGGTCGCCGCGGTGATGCCGCGCATCAGGCCGCGTCGGGAGGGGTGAATGGGCATGGCTGTCCTTAGGAGTTGGGAGGAAGAGGGTGAGGAGTGGGGCGAAAGACGGTTCAGAGGACCTTGCTCAGGAAGTCCCGGGTCCGCTCGTGCCGCGGCCGGTCGAGGACCTCGGAGGGCGGGCCCTGCTCGACGATGCGTCCGCCGTCGATGAAGACGACCCGGTCGGCGACCTCGCGGGCGAAGCCGATCTCGTGGGTGACGATGACGAGCGTGGTGCCGCTGGTCGCCAAGTCCTTGATGACGGCGAGGACTTCACCGACGAGCTCGGGGTCGAGGGCGGAGGTCGGCTCGTCGAAGAGGATGACTCCCGGTCGCAGGGCGAGGGCGCGGGCGATGGCCACGCGCTGCTGCTGGCCACCCGACAACTGCCGTGGATAGGCACCGGTCTTGTCGGCCAGGCCTACCCGGCCGAGGAGTTCACGGGCGAGCTCCCTGGCCTCCGTCCCGGTGAGCTTCCCGGTCGCCACCGGCGCGGCGGCCACGTTGTCGAGGACGGTCAGGTGCGGGAAGAGGTTGAAGTTCTGGAAGACGAACCCGATGCGGCTGCGCTGGGTCAGGATGGCGCGCTCGCTGAGCTCCTTGAGGCGGTCGCCCTGTCGGCGGACGCCGATCAGTTCGTCGTTGACGCTGACATGGCCGATCTCCGGCTTCTCCAGGTGGTTGATGACCCGCAGCAGGGTGGACTTCCCGGAGCCGGACGGGCCGAGGATCACGGTGACCTCGCCGGGCCGCACGGTCAGGTCGACCCCGTCCAGGACCCGGTGGGTGCCGTACCACTTGTGCACTCCGTGCACTTCGAGCGCGACGGGGGTGATGTCGGTGACGGTCATATCGCGGTCTCCCTGCGGACACGTGCCGTGAGGTCGGTGAGACCGGCGCGCAGTTTCTGGAGCGGGGTCGGCGGCAGGGAGCGGGTGGCGCCCCGGGCGTAGTACCGCTCGACATAGAACTGGACGACGGACACGGCGCTGGTGAGGATCAGGTACCAGACGGTGGCGACCAGGAGCAGCGGCACGATGTCTCCGGGGTAGGTGGAGCCCATGGACTGCACGGTGCCGAACAGGTCGAGCAGGGAGACGTAGAAGACCAGCGAGGTGCTCTTGATGAGGCCGATGAGCTGGTTGACGTAGTTCGGGGTGATCGAGCGCAACGCCTGCGGGAAGACGACCTTCCGGAACTGGTAGCCCTTCGGCAGACCGAGTGACGAGGCCGCTTCGTGCTGGCCCTGGTCGACGGAGAGGATGCCGCCACGGACGACCTCCGCGGCGTAGGCGGCCTCGTTGAGGCTGAGGCCGATCACCGCGATGACCATGTCGGTGGCGAGCCGGGACTCGTCGAAGGAGAAGAAGGCCGGGCCGAAGGGGACGCCGACGCTCAGCGTCTTGTACAGGGCACTGAAGTTGTAGAGGAACAGCAGGAGGACGATCAGCGGAATGGAGCGCAGAGCCCACACGTAGGTCCAGCTCACCGCCCGCAGCACCGGGCTCTTCGAGAGCCGGGCCAGGGCGAGCAGAATGCCGCCGAGGAGTCCCAGCACCGCGCTGTAGGCGGTGACTTCCAGGGTGATCACAAGCCCGTCGAGGACGGTCGGCCGCAGGAACCAGTAGCCGAACCGGTCCCACTGGTAGAACGGGTTGGTCACCAGGCCGTGGACGAACTGGGCCGCCAGAACCAGGACGACGGCGGTGGCGATCCAGCGGCCCGGTCGCCTCAAGGGCAGAACGCGCTGCGCTGCGAAGGGGTTTGACGGGGCGTCGGGGCGTGGCGGCGCCTCGGTGACGGACACGGCGGCGCCTGGGGGTTCACTCATGAGGGGCTCCGGCGGAGTCGGGATTCCCCTGGGGCACGGCGAACGCGGCGCACTACGGGCGCAGGACGCGACGCACGGGAACCGGGGGCAGGGCGGACAACGGCACACCGCGAGCGCGGTGTTCGTCAGGAACGCGGGGGCTGCGGAGGCGGAACGTCAGCCCCGACAGCGGGCACGGCCCGGTGCGGTACACAGTGCGCTGCTCACGCGGAGCAGATCGACGGCCCGGTTGGCGACGAGCGGGTTGCCGTACGGACGTACGCAGCCCGGGGAACGGCGTGAGGCCGTCCTGGGAGCTGCGTACATGTCGGTCACCGTCGCTGTTCTCGGGGTTCAAGGCTCTTGTGAGCCGCAAGTAAAAGCAGGTGCCCGGACCGGTGTCAACGCCGGTCCGGCAGATGGGACGGTCAGGAGCGCCTGGCGGGCCGGGCGGCGTGCGCGGCCCAGTCCAGAATCTGTACGGCGGCCCCGGCGGCCTCCAGGCCCTGGCAGTGGGCGTGGTGCCGGCGGGCGATGCCGTCGAGGTCGAGGTGGGTGCCGAAGGCCGGGTGGGCGGTCAGCCGGCGGGCGTAGGCCCACAGCGTGGGGTGGCCGGCGATGCGCTGCACCGCGGCGGCGTCGAGGTGGTGGCGGTGCACGGTGTCGAGTTGCACCAGCGTGACCCACAACTCGACGTCGGCGGCGGTGATGTGATCTCGGATCAGGAACTCACGGTCGACGAGCCAGCGCTCCAACGAGCCCAGGGATCCCAGCAGTTGCTCGAGGGCGGCGACACGGTCCTCGTCGTCACCGCCCGCCGACCCGGCCTGCTGCGCGGCCTGCGCGATGCCGCTGCTCATCCGCTCGACGGCCTCGGTCTCCGACTCCGCTCCGCACGGGTACAGGGCCGGACGTCCGCCGCCGAAGTGCCGGGCCAGGTCGCGGGTGATGTCGGTGGCGTGGGTGCTGACGATCCGCCCTGACCAGTCGTCGCTGAGCACCGGTGCGACGGCCGCGCCGGTGTATCGGTGCGCGCTGGCCTCGTACAGCGGGCGCAGCGCGGAATGCCCCCCGTCGGGACAGTCGGGGACCGGGTCCAGGAGGGTCACGGGACAGATGTCGTCGAGGCCGAGCAGGCTGTGCGCGACGGCGATGCGCAGACCGTCCGCGCAGGCTGCGGCCAGGTGCAGCCGGTAGCGGCGCGGCACGGCGTAGTGCCCGCTGCGTGCGTCCTGGCCGATCCGGCCCCGGAACGCGGGGGCCGGGTGGGGTGCGGAGATGCAGGCGAGCGGTGTGACGGACATGGGTCTCCCCGGGGTGTCGGTGCGCAGACGTGTACGCGGCGGAAGCGTCGGGCTCAGCCCAGGGGCCTGATGGCGCTGCAGACCCGCAGCAGATCGATGTGACGGCGGGAGGTCAGAAGAGGCGACGGCCGGGATGTCCGGCTCACTCGGCCGACGGCCGGTTCCACGCGCCTCATATTTCCCTACCTGTTCACTAGGATTCCCATCTGGAGTGTCGATCGGGCCGGAGCGCACGTCAAGAGGGCGTCCACGAGGCGGTCGGGGGCAGGGTTCGCGGCCCGGCCGGGCGGCGAGGTGGGGATCGCCGGCCGCGAGCGATCAGTGCGACTCGCGGCTGACCTGCGAGCCGCTGGAACCGAGGAGGAAGTCCAGGTCGGCTCCCGTGTCGGCCTGTTGGACGTGGTCGACGTACAACCGCTCCCAGCCCCGCCCCGGGTTCGCGAAGCCCTCGACGGTGGCCGCGTTCGGGGTGCGGGCGGCGAGTTCGTCGGCCGGCACCTCGAGGTCGATACGGCGGGCCTCGACGTCGAGGCTGATGACATCGCCGGTCCGCACGAGGGCGAGCGGACCGCCCGCCGCCGCTTCGGGGGCCACGTGCAGGACGACCGTGCCGTACGCGGTGCCGCTCATCCGGCCGTCGCAGACGCGGACCATGTCCCGCACCCCCTGCTCCAGCAGCTTGGTGGGCAGCGGCATGTTGGCCACCTCGGGCATGCCCGGATACCCCTTGGGGCCGCAGCCGCGCAGGACCAGGACGGAGTCGGCGTCCACGTCCAGGTCCGGGTCGTCGACGCGGGCGTGGAAGTCCTCGATGCTGTCGAAGACGACCGCCCGGCCCCGGTGCCGCAGCAGATGGGGTGAGGCGGCCGCGGGTTTGATCAGCGCTCCGTCGGGGGCGAGGCTGCCGCGCAGAACGGCGATGCCGCCCTCCTCGACCAGGGGCCGCGCCCGGGTCCTGATCACCTCCGCGTCCCAGATCGGGGCGTCGGTGAGGTGGTCCACCAGCGGCCGGCCCGTGACGGTCAGCGCCTCGGGGTCCAGGAGGTCGGCGACCTCGCGCAGCACGGCGAGCAGGCCGCCGGCCCGGTGGAAGTCCTCCATGAGGAAGCGTCCGGCGGGCTGGAGGTCCACCAGGACCGGCACCCGGGAGCCGATGCGGTCGAAGTCGTCCAGGGTCAGGTCGACGCCCAGCCGGCCCGCGATGGCGAGGAGATGGACGACGGCGTTGGTGGATCCGCCGATCGCGGCCAGCGCCACGATCGCGTTGTGGAAGGACCCCTTGGTCAGGAAGGTGCTCGGGCGGCGCTCGGCGGCCACCAGCTCCACCGCGAGCCGCCCGGTGCCGTGCGCGGCCGCCAGGAGCCGGCTGTCCGGCGCGGGCGTACCGGCCACCCCGGGGACGACCGTACCCAGCGCCTCGGCGACCAACGCCATCGTCGAGGCCGTGCCCATGGTGTTGCAGTGCCCGCGGCTGCGGATCATCGAGGACTCGGAGCGGATGAACTGCTCCTGGGACAGGGTGCCGGCGCGGACCTCCTCCGACAGCCGCCACACGTCCGTGCCGCAGCCCAGCGGTGTGCCGCGGAAGGTGCCGGTCAGCATCGGCCCGCCGGGCACGACCACGGCGGGCAGGTCCACCGAGGCGGCGGCCATCAGCAGCGACGGGATCGTCTTGTCGCAGCCGCCCAGCAGGACCACGCCGTCGAGGGGGTTGGCCCGCAGCATCTCCTCCGTGGCCATCGCCGCCATGTTGCGCCAGAGCATGGCCGTGGGCCGCACATTGGTCTCGCCCAGCGACACCACCGGCAGGTCGAGGGGGATGCCGCCCGCCTCGTACACACCGTCGCGGACGGACCTGGCCACCTCGTCCAGGTGTGCGTTGCAGGGCGTGAGGTCGGAGGCGGTGTTGGCGATGGCGATCTGGGGCCGGCCGGTGAAGGCGTCGTCCGGGACGCCCCGGCGCATCCAGGCCCGGTGGATGTAGGCGTTGCGGTCCTGTCCCCCATACCACTGTGCGCTGCGAAGGCCCATCGCTCGGCTCTTTCCGGTAATCGGTACGACGGTCTACTATCCGGAACGCGATGCAGCATACGCAGCCCTTCCCCGCTTCGACAGCCCCCGTCACGGACAGCGCGGAGGGCGACCGTCTCGTGGGATCGGACCGGGTGCTCGCCGTGCTCAAGGAACTCGCCCGGCACCCGGACGGGGTGTCGCTCGAAGCGCTCACCCGGGTGATCGGCAGCCCCAAGGCGACCGTGCACCGGGCCCTGGCCGCCCTGCGCCGGGCAGGTCTGGCGGGCCAGGACTCCCGCGGCCGCTATCTGCTGGGCGACGAGTTCCTTCGGATGGCCTTCGCCCATCACGAGGCCCGCCCCGAACACGTGCGTGTCCGGCCGCTGTTGAAGGCACTGTCGGACCGGTTCGGCGAGACCGTCCACTACGCCGTCCTGGACGGCCGTGAGGTCGTCCACCGCGCCAAGGCCGACCCGCCCACCGGCGCCGTCCGGCTGACCTCCACGGTCGGAGGCCGCAGTCCCGCCCACGCGACCGGCGCCGGAAAGGCGCTGCTCGCCCAGGAGTTGGGCACCCTCGACGCCGTACGGCAATGGATCGGCGAGACGCCCCTGGAGCGCCGGACGCCTCGAACCCTGTGCACGGCAGCGGAGTTGCACCGCGAGCTGCGGGCCACGCGCGAGCGGGGGTACGCCCTCGACGACCAGGAGCACGAGACCGGCGTCAACTGCCTCGCGCTGCCCGTGTACGGCACCTCGCCGACGGTTCCCTCCGGGGCGGTGAGCGTCAGCGCGCTGGCGTACCGGACTCCGCTGCGAACGCTGGTCGACGCGGTCGAGGAGATCCGCGACGCCCTCGGCCCCCTGAAGGAGCCCCCGAGTTGAACGCACCCGGCGCCGAGATACGCGCCTTCGTCCTCACGGCCCCCGGCGAGTTCGCGGTCCGGGCGGTACCCGCGCCGGTACCCGCACCCGGCGAGGTCGTCGTCGACGTGGAGCGGGTCGGGGTGTGCGGCACCGACCTGGAGTTCTTCACCGGGGCCATGACCTATCTCCACCAAGGACACGCCGCCTATCCGATGCGGCTGGGCCACGAGTGGGCCGGTCGGGTCCGGACGGTCGGCGCCGGTGTGGATCCCGTCTGGACCGGGCGCCGGGTCATGGGCGACACCATGCTCGGCTGCGGGACCTGCCGCCGCTGCCGGCGCGGAGCGCAGCATGTCTGCGAGCAGCGGGAGGAGGTGGGCATCCGGGGCGGCCGAGCCGGTGCCCTGGCCGAACAACTCGCCGTGCCCGTCGGCTCGTTGCACATCCTGCCCGACTCCGTGGACCCGGTGCTCGGCGCGCTGGTCGAACCGGGCGGCAACGCCCTGCGGGCCGCGCGGGCGACAGGAGCGGGGCCCGGCGACCGGGTCCTGGTGCTGGGTCCCGGGACCATCGGTCTGCTGGTCGCGCTGTTCGCCCGGGCCGCCGGTGCGGAGGTGCATCTGCTGGGCGCCGGCGAAGCCTCCCTCGCCTTCGCGCGCTCGCTGGGCTTCCCGCACGCCTGGCGCGAGGACACCCTGCCGGACCTGCCGTTCGACGCGGTCGTCGACGCCACCAACGCGGTCCATCTGCCCGCCCTGGCACAGGAGCTGGTCGAACCGGGCGGGCGGCTCGTGTACATCGGCCTGGCCGGCGAGCCCAGCAGGATCGACACCCGCACACTCGTCCTGAAGGACGTGACGGCGATCGGCGTCCTGTCGGCCTCCCCCGGGCTCGACGCCACCATCAAGGCGTACGCCGAGAAGGTCGTCGACCCGCGACCGCTCGTGGCCGCCACTGTCGCACTGGACGCGATCGGCGCCGTACTCGCGGGCGAGCGCCCGCCCGGCGCCGGTCCGGGGCCGAAGATCCACGTCGATCCCGGCCTGGTCTGAGTCCGCCTCCGTTCGAGGCGGCTCACGAACGGAGGCTGGCATTCCGCCCGTGCGGTGATCAGACTCGGTCCGTCAAGTGACACCGTCGGCATGTTCGGCGACCAGACATGATCGACGAGACGAAGGGTTCAGTCCGGTGAACTTCAAGGTGCAGCCGACCGCGCAGGTCGACGAGACGGCGGCGATCGGCGAGGGGACGACGGTCTGGGATCTGGCCCAGATCCGCGAGAACGCCCGGCTGGGGAGCGGGTGCATCGTGGGCCGGGGCGCCTATGTCGGCCCCGGGGTGCGGATCGGCGACAACGTCAAGCTCCAGAACTACGCGCTGGTCTACGAACCCGCCGTGCTCGGCGACGGGGTGTTCGTCGGCCCGGCCGCCGTCCTCACCAACGACTACTTCCCCCGGTCGGTGGACCCGCAGGGCAAGCTGAAGCGCGGCGCCGACTGGGAGGCCGTGGCGGTGGAGGTGGCCGAAGGGGCGTCCCTCGGGGCCCGGTCCGTGTGTGTGGCGCCGGTCCGCGTCGGCCGCTGGGCGCTGGTGGCGGCGGGCGCCGTGGTGACCCGGGACGTGCCCGACCACGCGCTCGTGGCCGGTGTTCCGGCGCGCCGGATCGGCTGGGTGGGCCGGGCCGGCGTCCGGCTGGTCGAGCGGGAGGGCGAGCCGGGCACCTGGGAGTGCCCCGAAACGGGCGCTCTGTACGACGAGAAGGACGGCGGACTCGTCGAACGCCCATGACTCCTTCTTTACGCCAAAACGCAAATCATCGAACATTCACCGGCATAACATGTGTGCGAACTGTGCAGACCAAGCACAATGGGCACACGAACCAGTAGTGCCCAGGGGGGGTTACCGGGTGGAAACACCTATGCCTGAAATCAGGGTCGGCACAAGCTCCGAAGTCTGACGTCCGCCTGCCTTCCACCGCCCGGCCGACCGCGCCGCGGCGCTCATAAGTCTGCGCAAAAACAGGGGGGTTGGTGTGTCCAACCGATGAGCATCACACGTCTGGCCGCGCTCGGTCGTGAGGAACCGACGCTGCTCCCACTCGCCCAACGACTCCTCACGGTCGCCGAGTCGGGGCTGCCGTCGATGCTGCTGCCCGGCGGCGAGGCCTTCGCCTTCACCATGGCCGGGCGGCCGACGGCTGCGGGTTCCTGGACCCTGGAGCAGCGCGGCACCAGCACCCGGTACGCGGCCATCACCGCGCTGGGTGTCCGGTTCCTGCCGGAGGACCGCCAGCGCGCGGCCCTCGGCGGGCGCACCGCCGAGGAGTTCACGGGCCTGCTCATCGAGTCGCTGCCCGGCGTCACGAACCTCGGCGACGCGGCGCTCATCGCCTGGGCCGCCGCCGAGACCGGACACCCCAAGCTCTCCGACGCCCTGGCCCGGGTCGACGCCCTGGACGACGAGGGCCGGCCGCAGTACACCGTCGAGGCGGCCTGGGTGCTGTCCGCCCTGGCGACGGCCCGCGACTCGGTCGATGTGGAGAGACGTTTCTCCGCAGCTCGCGACCGTCTGCTGCGGGCCCGCATCGGCGACAGCCCGCTCTTCCCGCACGCCACCGGCCCCGGCCTGGTGCCCTGGTACCGGGCGCATGTGGCCTGCTTCGCCGACCAGACGTACCCGCTCCAGGCCCTGGCCCGCGCCCACGCGAGCGACGGGGCCGGCGATCCGGAGGCGCTGGCCGCGTCCGAGGCCTGCGCCACGCGCATCTGCGAGCTCCAGGGCGACGGCGGACAGTGGTGGTGGCACTACGACGCGCGTACCGGCCACGTCGTGGAGGGCTACCCGGTCTACAGCGTCCACCAGCACGCGATGGCGCCGACCGCGCTGTTCGATCTCACCGACGCCGGTGGCAGTGACTTCGGCCCGGCGATCCGCAAGGGCCTCGGCTGGATGACGGACGTACCCGAACTGGCCGGACACCCGGAGCCGTTGATTCTCGACGAGCTCGGCGTGACCTGGCGCAAGGTCTACCGGGGCGACCCGAAGAAGGCCGTACGCGCCGCCCGGGGGCTCGGCACCCGAGTGGCCCCGGGCCTCCGGCTGAAGGCTCTGGACCGGATGTACCGGCCGCTCTCCGTGGACCGCGAATGCCGGCCGTACGAGTTCGGCTGGATGCTGCACGCCTGGCAGGGGGGACGCATATGAGCGAGCGCCGGACTCTGTTCGGGTTCGAGCTGGACCCGCTGACCATGGACGAGACCGTCGAGCGCTGCCTCGAAGCGGTGCGGGACGACAGACAGCTGGAGATCGGCGTGGTCAACGCCGCGAAGCTGGTCAACATGCGGCGCGATCCCCGGCTCGCCGAGGCCGTGTCGGGCTGTGACCTGGTCCTCGCCGACGGCCAGGCCGTGGTCTGGGCCGGCAGGGTCCTGCGCACCCCGCTGCCCGAGCGGGTGGCGGGCATCGACCTGTTCCTGCGGCTGCTGGCCGAGGCCGAGTCGGCGGGCATCTCCGTGTACTTCCTCGGCGCCAAGGAACAGGTGCTGGAGGAGATGCTGCGCCGGGTGGCCGACCGCTTCCCCGGTCTGAAGGTCGCCGGCAGCCGCAACGGCTACTTCGACGACTCCCAGCAGGAGGCCATCGCGGGCGACATCGCCCGGAGCGGCGCCCAGATGCTCTTCCTTGGCATGACCTCGCCGAAGAAGGAGATCTTCACCGCCGCCCACGGCGCACAGACCGGCGCCCGAGTGGTGCACGGAGTGGGCGGTTCCTTCGACATCCTGGCCGGGATCACCAAGCGGGCCCCCGCGTCATGGCAGCGGTTCGGGGTCGAGTGGCTCTACCGCGCGCTCCAGGAGCCGCGCCGACTGGGTCGGCGCTACCTCACCACCAACACCGCCTTCCTTCTCATGACGGCGCGGGAGTTCATCCGGCTCATCCCGCAGGCCGCTCCCGCGAACAGGAGTCACTGATGCGTGTCGTCGTGGTTGGACAGGGATACGTCGGCCTGCCGCTGGCCATCCGGGCCGCCGAGGTCGGACACGAGGTGATCGGCTACGACGTCGACTCCCGGCGGGTCAAGAGCCTCGCCGCCGGTGAGTCCTTCGTCGAGGACGTCACCTCCGAACGGATCCGCGCGGCCCTGGACAGCGGTGCCTACCGGCCCAGCGAGTCGGCCAAGGACTGCGGCGGCTTCGACGTCGCGGTCGTCACCGTGCCCACCCCGCTGCACGAGGGCACGCCCGACCTGCGCTACATCCGCGAGTCGGCGGTCACCCTCGCCCGCTATCTGAGACCCGGGGCGACCGTCGTCCTGGAGTCGACCACCTATCCCGGTACGACCCAGGAGATGTTCGCCCCGATCCTGGAGGACGGCTCGGGCCTGACCGCGGGCACCGACTTCCAGCTGGGCTACAGCCCGGAGCGCATCGACCCCGGAAACGCCGTCTGGGGCTTCAAGGAGACCCCGAAGGTCGTGTCGGGCGTCAACGAGGCCTCGCTCAAGGCCGTTCAGGACTTCTACGCCGAACTCGTGGACACCACGGTGCCGGTGGGCTCGCCGAAGGAGGCCGAACTCGCCAAGCTCCTCGAGAACACCTTCCGGCATGTGAACATCGCACTGGTCAACGAGATCGCGATGTTCGCCCACCACCTGGACATCGACGTCTGGCAGGCCATCGACGCCGCCTCCACCAAGCCCTTCGGCTTCATGCGGTTCACGCCCGGACCCGGCGTCGGCGGTCACTGCCTGCCGATCGACCCCTCGTACCTGTCCTGGCGGGTGCAGCGCGAACTCGGCCAGAGCTTCCGCTTCGTGGAGCTGGCCAACGACATCAACAACCACATGCCCGAGTACGTGACGCGCCGCATCACGGACCTGTTCAACGAGCGACGCCGCTCGGTGAACGGCTCGCGCATCCTGCTGCTCGGCCTGGCGTACAAGAAGAACACCGGCGACGCACGTGAGTCGCCGGCCCTGCGCATCTCCCAGCTGCTGCTCGACATGGGCGCCCAGGTCAGGGCGGCGGACCCGCATGTCGTCGAGGGACTGCCGGTGGACACCCGGCTGGTGCGGGTCGAACCGGACCCGCAGGAGCTGGCGGCCGCCGACGTGGTGGTCCTGCTCACCGACCACGACGCCTTCGACTACGACCTGATCGCCGAACACGCCCCCTTCGTCCTCGACTGCAGGCGTCGGCTGCCGTCCGGACCCACCATCGAGGTGCTCTGAACCATGCCGCGCATCGTCTGCGTCGCCGGGGCCCGCCCCAACTACATGAAGATCAAACCGGTGATGGACGCCCTGGAGAGCCGGGGCGCCGAGGTGATCCTCGTCCACACCGGCCAGCACTACGACCCGGCCATGAACGACGTGTTCTTCGCCGACCTGGGCATCCGCCCGCCCGACCGCTTCCTCGGGGTCGGTTCGGGCAGCCACGCCGAGCAGACCGGACGCGTGATGACCGCGTTCGAGCCCCTGCTCGGCGAACTCGCCCCGGACATCGTCGTCGTGGTCGGCGACATCAACTCCACCCTGGCCTGCGCCCTGGTCACCGCGAAGGCGGGGCCGCTGCTCGCCCATGTCGAGTCCGGGCTGCGCAGCCGGGACTGGAGCATGCCGGAGGAGGTCAACCGGGTCGCCACCGACCGCGTCAGCGACTATCTGCTGGCCCCCTCCCCCGACGCCGTGGAGAACCTGCGCGCGGAGGGGTACCGGGACGACCAGGTCCACCTCGTCGGCAACGTCATGATCGACACACTGCTGACCAACCTGGAGCGGGCCAGGGCGTCGGACGTTCTCGACCGGTACGGCCTGACCAGGGGCGGGTTCGGCCTGGTCACCCTGCACCGTCCGGCCAACGTGGACGACCCCGAGATCCTCGCCGGGCTGCTGAAGGCGCTCGGCGAGATCGCCGGCCGGCTGCCGTTGCTGCTGCCCGTGCATCCGCGCGCGGCCGGCCGGCTGGCCGAGATCGGCGTACCCGGCGGCATCCAACTGGTGCCGCCCGCCGGTTACCTGGACTTCATCGCCCTGCAGGACGCCGCCCGGATCGTCCTGACCGACTCGGGCGGAATCCAGGAGGAGACCACCGCGCTCGGCGTGCCCTGCGTGACCCTGCGGGACAACACCGAGCGGCCCATCACCGTCGAGCAGGGCACCAATGTGCTGGCCGGCCGGGACCCGGCCCGGATCGTGTCCGTCGTGAGCCGGGTGCTCGACGCGCCTCCCGCGCCACGCCGGCCCGAGCTCTGGGACGGCCACGCCAGTGACCGGATCGCCGAGGTCCTGCTGGAGGGAGGCACGGCGAACACACGACCGAGGCCCACCGATCGAACGTTCCCCATATGATCCGCTTGCAACATATGCTCGTCGAACGTTTGGGCGCGAGGGGGGACCACCATGGATCTCGCTGAGATCTTCCGGGTGATGCGCAGGCGCTGGTACATCCTGCTGCCGGGGCTGCTGCTGACGATCGGCCTGACGGTGGCCGTGGCACTGACGGTCCCGGTCACCTATCAGTCGCAGAGCACGGTGGTCCTGCTGAACTCCGAGAAGGCGACCAAGGCCTACGACGGCAACCCCTTCCTCAGCACCCAGACCTCGCTGACCGGCATGGCCGACAGCCTGGCCCGCAACCTCAACTCCGATGTCTCCCTCCGGGAGCTCAAGTCCCGGGGCGCCACCGGCACGTTCGAGGCCAAGCTCGCCGACAACGCCCAGGGTCCGCTCATGTGGCTCACGGTGACCGGCACGGACAAGAAGGCCGTACTGAAGTCGGACCGCCTGCTCACCGAGTACGCCGACGAGCGTCTGGTGGAGTTCCAGAAGCAGCAGTCGGTCACCGAGAACGCCAGGATCCGCATGATGACGATCGTGGCCCCGCAGAACCCGATGGCGCAGACCAAGACCCGGCTCGAGTACATGATCATGGCCGGGGGTCTGGGTCTGGTCCTGAGCCTGATCGCCACCTTCTACGTGGAGGCGCGCCGGCGGCCGCGTCCGGCGGTGCGGGAGAACGAACCCGCGCAGCCGGCCGCCGAGCCCGAGCCGGTGACCGGGGCGAAGGAGTCGGTCGCCGAGCAGACGATGGCCCTCAGGACGCCGCCCAGTTGGTCGCGGTCCGCCGAGAAGACGCGCGCCGAAGGCCTCAGGGCCGGACGGAACGTCATGACCGTGGCGCCCGCCGCCGAGGCGCTCGACGAGGAGTCGACACATGGACAGCGTTCGCACACCGGACAGCGAGAGACCTGAGGCGGGCGAGAGCCCGTCGTCTCCCGCTCCTGCCTCCCTCGGCAGGAAGGTCCGTTCCGCGGCCCGCTGGAGCCTGATCAACACCGTGGTCATGCGCCTGGGCAACTTCGCCACCGGCATCCTGCTGGCGCGGTTCGCCCTCGGGCCCGCGGAGTGGGGCGTCTACGGCATCGCCCAGACCGTCCTCCTGGTCCTGCTCTCCGCCAACGAACTGGGCGTGGGTCTCGCCATCATCCGCTGGGAGGGCGACCCGCGCCGCTTCGCGCCGACCGTGCTGACCCTGAGCGTCCTGTCCAGCGGCCTGCTGTACATCGCCCTGTTCGTCTCGGCGCCGACGGTGGCCGGACTGCTCGGCTCGCCGGACGCCTCGGGCGTCCTCAGGGTGATGTGCCTGTGCCTGGTGATCGACGCGGTGGCGCATGTGCCCGCCGGCATCCTGACCCGGGAGTTCGCCCAGGGCAGGCGCATGGTCATCGACGCGCTCAACTTCGTCCTCAGCACCGCCGTGACCCTGCTGCTGGCCTTCTCCGGCTGGGGGGCGATGAGCTTCGCCGTCGGCGCGGTCGTGGGCAACATCGCCGCGCTCGTCGGCTGCGCCGTGGCCGTCCCCGGCACCCTGCGGTTCGGCTGGGATCCCGAACAGGCCCGTGCCCTGCTGAAGTTCGGGCTCCCCCTGGCCGGCGCGAGCCTGCTCGCCCTCGCCGTCGTCAACGTGGACACCATGGTCGTGGGCTCCTCCCTCGGACAGATCTCGCTCGGCTTCTACGTCCTGGCGTTCAACATGTCCGGCTGGCCGGTACGCGTCATCTCCGAGGCGGCCCGCCGCGTCTCCTTCGCGGGCTTCTCCCGCCTGGCCGACTCCCCGCAGGCCCTGGCCCAGGGCTTCGGCCGCGCCCTGGGGGTCCTGGTCACCGGCACCGTGCCGCTGTGCGTCCTGCTGGGCGGACTCGCGGCCCCGGTCATCCACCTCGTCTACGGCGGCAAATGGCTGCCCGCCGCCGAGGCGCTGCCGTGGCTGATGGCCCTGGGCCTGATCCGTATCGTCTGTGAACTCGCCTACGACTGTCTCGTCGCGGTCGGACAGCGCCGCTCGCTCATCCTCGTGCAGGGACTGTGGGTCGCCGCCCTCGTCCCCGTCCTGATCGTCGGCTCCCGCATGAACGGCATCGTCGGCGTCTCCCAGGGCCATGTCCTGGTCGGCGCGGGGCTCGTCGTCCCGGTGTTCCTCTACGCGCTCTCCCGCGCCGGGATCGGCCTCGGCCACATCACCAGGGCCTGCGCCTGGCCCTTCCTCGGGGGTGTGGCGATGACGGTGGTACTCCTCGGCGCCAAGCGGCTGCTCGGCGACGGCACCCTCGCCCTGTTCCTCGTCGGCACGACTTCCCTGGCCTGCTACGTGGTGTGCGTGCTGCCCAGCCGCCGCTTCCTGCTCGGCTCCCGGACCCCGGAGACCGTATGACCACGCTCCGCCGACTGCTCGTCGGCCTGGCGCTTTTACTGACGGCCGCCTGCTCCTCGGGAGGGGAAAAGGCAGACCGCGCCGAGCCGACGCCCACGCGAACGCCCTCGGCCGCCGCCGACCCCACGCCGTCCGCGAGCGCCCCGGCCTCCGTGAGTCCCCGTATCTCGACGCCCACCCACAGGCCCAAGCCGTCCGCGCCGCCCCGTTCTCCCGGCACCGCCCCGGCCACCATCGCCGCGCCCCCGGACGCCGGTTTCCCGAACGCCGGGACCACCGGCCCCCGCCTGCGGCTCAAGCCCCGCGCCGCCGGGAACATGAGCGTCACGACCGACGGGGCCGTCATCAGGGGCCAGGACATCACCGGCTCGCTCGACATCTACGCGAACAACGTGACGGTCATCGACAGCAGGATCACCTCCACCAACTGGTGGGGCATCAACCTGCGTCCCGGCCACAGCGGGCTGAGGGTCCTGCACACCACCATCACCGCGGTGCCGGGCAAGGGTCCCGACAACGGGGGCGTGAACTACGCCGTCTCCAACATGGGCAGCAGCTCGATCGAGGTCGGCTGGTGCGACATCTCCGTGTTCGGCAACGCCCTGTCGATGGGCCAGGGGAACCTCCACGACAACTACGTCCACGGCCTGGTCCCCTTCCGCAACAACGGCGGCGAATGGCAGCACACCGACGCGGTGATCAGCGGCGGCGGCAGCGACGGCACGCTGGTGATCCGGCACAACACCCTGCTCAACGCGGTCCCCGTCGACCAGGGGGCGTCCGCCGCCGTCGGCCTGTTCGCCGACACCGGGCACGTCTCCAACACCGTCATCGACGGCAACCTGCTGGCCGGGGGCGCCTACGCCCTCTACGGCGGCGGTGACGGCGCCACCGGGATCACCGTCACGAACAACGTGTTCTCCACCCGGTACCACCGCTACTCCGGCGTCTACGGAGCCGTCACCGCCTGGAACGCGGGCGGCGCGGGCAACGTCTGGCGCGGCAACCGGTTCTCCGACGGCACCCCCATCACCCCCGAACCGGCAGGCTGAGGAAGAGAGTCATGCGACGCATCGCCCGCGCCCCCTGGGAGCTCCTCAAGGGCGCCTTCGGCTGGCTGGTCCTCTTCGAGCTGCGCAACAAGGTCCTGCTCATGGCGTCCGCGGCGCGGCTGCGCCGTCTCGAGAACGCCGAGACCCGCCGGCTGGTGGCTGCCCTCGGGCCCGTGCCCGAGGCCCTGGTCGCCACCGTCATCGCCACCCACCGGCGCCCCGACGCGCTGCGCGCGGCGATCGCCTCGGCGCTGGCCCAGACGGTTCGCGACCAGGTCGTCATCGTCGTCGACGACGGCGCGGGACTCCCCGAACTCCCGGACGATCCACGCCTGTTCGCGGTCTCCCTGACGCGCAACACCGCCGTGGCGGGCGTCGTGCGCAATGTCGGCATCCGCCTCACCCGGTCGCGGTACGTGGCGTTCCTGGACGACGACAACCGGTGGGAACCCGACCATCTGGAACGGGCGTTGGCTGTCCTGGAGGCTCCCGACGGCCCCGCGGGTGTCTACACCGCACTGCGCCGGGTCCTGCCGGACGGCACCGAACGGGACGTCCTGTCCGTGGAGTTCGACCGCCGTCGGGCCGCCCGGGAGTCCTTCCTGGACACCAACGCGTTCGTCGCGCGACGCGACGGTTCGCTGCACTTCAGCCGTCTGCGCAGGACACCGGAGGTGCTTCCGCGCGAGGACTGGGAGCTCGTGTACCGCTACAGCCGTGATCATGTCGTACGCCATGTGCCGCACGCCACCGTGCGGTATCTGGTGAACCCCGGGAGTTTCTACACGACGTGGTCCGGCTGAGCGGCGGCTCGCAGCGCGCCCGGCCGGAGCAGGGCGCCGGCCGCCGCGCGGCTGGCGCGTCTGCCGAAGGCGGCCCGGGACGCCTCGCGCAGGAACACGGCGCCCCGGAAGGACGCTGTCGCGACAGCCCCGTGGCGTCGCCCGTACAACCGCACCCGGTTGAGGGTGAGCAGGGTCCACAGCCGGGGCGACACCTGGGAGTCGCCCCCGAGGTGCACGGCCTCGGCCGACGGCTCCAGCTGCGTGGCGTAGCCCAGATCCCGTGCCCGCAGGCAGTACTCGGTCTCCTCCGAGTAGAGGAAGAAGGACTCGTCCCACGGACCGCAGGCGGCCCGGCAGTCGGCCGCGATCGCCATGAGCGCGCCGGTCGCCCAGTCCGCGCGTGTCGGCCGCCGGTACGCGCCGGGGTCGGTGACGAGTTCACTCAGCCGCGGGAAGCGTCCGGCCCGACGGTTGCCGATGACGGCCTCGCCGAGAGCCCGGAGCACGCTCGACTCCCGGCGCAGTGAGTAATGGGGCGTGTCCCGGCCCTCCTCGTACAGAAGGGGTACGGCGATCCCGACGCCGTCGCCGAGACTGTCGACGAGGCGTTTGGCGCAGCCCTGCCGCATCCGGATGTCCGGGTTGCAGATCAGGGCCGGCCCGTGCTCGCCGACGGCCTTCAGCGCCGCGTTGACGCCGGCCGCGTACCCGGCGTTGCGGCCGGTCTGTACGACGGTGGCCTCGGGGGCCAGCTCGTGGAGGACCTCGACGGTGTCGTCGGCGGAGTCGTTGTCGGCGACGACCAGCCGCCAGTCGAGGCCGGCCATGCCCTCCGGGAGCGCGGCGAGGAACCCGGGGAGCACCTTGGCGCTGTTCCAGGTGACGACGATGACGGCGACGGGGCTCAACGGGACTCCACGAGTTGGGGAAGCCGGTCTTCGGAGACCTTGCGAGGGGCGGCCGGGGCCGCGGCGGCGGCCGCCTCGCGCCGGACGAAGCCGAGATAGCTGCCCCCCGCCCCCAGCACCAGGAAGAACATGCCGGCGAACATGGGGAAGCTCAGCGAGTCGAAGGTCGCGCTGCTGACCAGGGCGACCAGCGACGAGGCGAAGAACGCCTGCCCGAGTTCACGGTCGGACTCGGTGCGGGCGAGTCGGCGGATGGCGCCGCCGTGGTGGATGCCGGTGATGAACAGGACGAGCAGGGCGACGAGTCCGAGCGCCCCCATCTCGGCCAGGGTCAGCATGTACTGGTTGTCCGTGAAGAAGTACAGGTCCGGGGTGAAGGTGCCGAAGCCCCGCCCGAACAGCGGGTGTTCCTTCAGATAGGGCACGATCGCGCTGTACTTGACCGTACGGGCCTGGGTGCTGCTGTCGGAGTTGGACAGGAACGACGCGAACAGACCCGTGATCGTGCCGATCAGTCCGGGGACGAGCACCTTGAAGACGGCCACGGAGGCCGTCATCACGCCGATCGCGGCCCAGCGCCGGGCCGGCTTCCAGCGCGGCACCATCACCAGGGCCACCAGCAGCAGCCCGATGATGGAGGTCCGTGACACGGACAGGGGCAGCGCACCGCCCATGAGCACCACCGGGGCCCAGCGGCGCAGGACGTGGCGGTGACGTCGTACGGGATCGAAGGCCTGCTGGATCGCGAAGGGCAGCAGGATCGCCAGCATGCCGGCGAACTCCAGCGGCTGGGCCGTGGTGGCCCGGGGCCGGGTGAAGGCGCCCCGGTCCATGGCGCTCACCTGGGCCACGCTGGTCTGCAGGCCGGGGATGTGGATGGAGTCGGCGATGTTGGTGGCCGCGAAGAAGTCGTAGAAGCCGATCGCGGCGACGACGGACGCCAGGACGACCACCCGACGCATCAGGACGTCCAGCCGCCCGCGTTCCTGCATGGCCGCCGAGGTCAGGACGACGAGCGACACCCACACCAGGTATCCGATGAGCCCGCGGTCGGCCCCGAGTACCTCCTGGTGCGAGCTCTCGCGCATCGCGTCCGCGATGTAGGCCATGAGGACGGCCGTGCCGAGCACGCACATCGAGACGCGCACGAACCTGGTCCCCGGCGCGGGCAGGATCCGGCCGCCCAGCCAGGTCGCGAGGTACCACAACAGGCCGAGCAGGGCGAAGACGTTGGCCGGGGTGCCGACGCCGCCGAGCGCGGGCAGGGCCAGGTTCGAGGGGATGAAGAAGGCCAGCGCCAGATAGACGGTGAGGATCGCGGTGGCGTCGACGCGGCGGTTCAGCCAGCTCACCCGTTCGCGGGCGGGGGCCTGACGCGGCCGGGCGGGGGCCTTCCGGCGGCGGCGCACCACCGTGACGCCCTCCACCAGGATCGACAGCAGGAACGCGCTGACGACACCCAGGATGACGACGGCCGCGATGCCCTGGTAACGGTTCTTGGACTCCGCCACCGGGGTCTGCGGCAGGACCACGGGGGCCGTCTGCACGAGATACGCGGGCGGCACCTTGGCGGCGGCCTGGAGGGCGTCGAGCTGCTCGCCCGCGAAGGCGGTCAGGATGTCGGTCTCCTTGAGCACCTTCGCCCGGTCGGTCCCGGTGACACTGAGCACGAGCAGCGGGCTCTCGCTGTCCGGGGCGAACCCGGAGGTGTACGGGTCCGTGACGCCCCTGCTGTGCAGCTCCTTGGCCGCGTCGCTCGATTCGAGGGTCCTGATCAGCACGTCGGCCGTGACGATCAGCGAACCGCCCGCGTTCGAGATGGGGTTGCCGAAGGTGGGGGCCAGCCGGGCGACGGCCGAGGAGTCCAGCAGCGCGACCGAGCTCTGCGACTGGTAGGAGACCGGGACGGTCTCGTACAGATAAGCGCCGCCGAGCAGACTCAGCACGGTGAAGGGCACCATGAAGTACCACCGTCGGCACAGAATGGCCCATATCTCACCAATGCTCACGAACCATTCCTCCTTTCGGTGGCATCCGGCCACATGTCCTGCCAGTATCGGGGGCGACGGAAGGAACTCACATGTCGCCCGGGAACGTCGCCGATGCGCTGCTCCGCCGCTGGTACGTCCTGGTGGCGGCGCTGCTGTTGACGGCTGCCGGGGCCTACCACGTGGTGCGCCCCACTCCTCAGTACGTCGGCTCCGCGGTGGTGGTGCTCAAGCCGCCGGTGACGCAGAACCAGCCCAACCAGCTCACCAATCTCCAGCCGCCCCTCGCCGTGCTCTCCTACGGCGTCGTACGGCAGCTTGAATCGCCCGCGGGAACCAAGGAGTTGAAGGCGGCGGGCGTGCACGGGTCCTACCATCTCGTCCCCCGCAACAGCGGCACCAGCGCGACGCCCCGCTACCTGATCCCCTCCCTGCAGGTGCAGTCGCAGGCGTCCGGAGCCGAGGCCGCGGTGACGGCGGTGAGCCGCATCATCGACGTCTACACCCGGCACGTGGACGCGGTACAGAAGGCCGAGAAGGTCCCCGCGGGGGCGCGGATCACCGCGACCGTCCTGACCTCCCCGAGCGCCGCCCAGGTGCAGGGCGACAAGATGCGGGGGCTGGCCGGTACGGCCCTGCTGGGCGCGGCGGGCGGCATCGTCGGCGCGCTGTGGCTCGACCGGTATCTGCTGAGCCGCCGCAAGGACGCTCCGGGCCGGCGCCGTCGCACCGAGCCGGTGCCCGTGGTGAGCTGAGGGGAACGGGTGGTTCATCAGATTCCGCGGCGCTTCCAGGACTCCCACCACAGCCACTCGCGCCCACGTTCGGCCACGGCCGACCACACCAGCGGCTGAAGGTACGGCATGGCCTGGGGGCCGATCCGCCGTCTGAGCCGCAGCGCACGGTACTCGGGCAGGGCCCGGTAGCCGGGCAGGCACTCCTCGGCGAACGCGACGCACTCGTCGACCGGGACGACGGCGGTACGTCCCCGGTCGTAGGCCCGGTAGGCGCGGCGCAGCGCGAAGCGGGCGAGCCGGGTGTGGACCTGGTCGGCCAGGCGGTCGGCGTCGGGCAGCCGGTCGGCGCATTTGGTGAGCACCGAGTCGAAGGCCACGAGCCGCTGGCGCAGGTCGTCCAGTTGGCCGCCGAAGTCGACGGTGGACATGTTCTTGCCGTGGACGCGGTAGAAGGCCTGGTCGGCGCCCCGTATGTAGCCCACGTCGGCGTGCGCGGCGAGCCGCATCCACATCTCGATGTCGCCGGCGTGGGGCAGCGCGGGGTCGTAGCCGCCGACGGTGCGCTGGAGGCTGGTGCGCACGACGACCTCCGGCGAGGTGATGCAGCCGGTGCCTTCGCGAAAGCGCCGGTCCAGCCACCAGTGGCCGGGGTAGACGACCGAACCGGTGCTCCGGGTACGGGCCTCGGGCAGCGGGCCGCCGTGCTGGAAGCGCAGGGGGCGCCCGTAGGCGAAGCCCGCCTCCGGGTGGGCGTCGAGGAGGGCTGCCGCCCGTACCAGCGCGCCCGGGACCAGCCGGTCGTCGGCGGACAGGAGGGCCACGTAGTCGCCGTCGGCCCAGTCCAGCAGGCCTTCGTTGTACGTGGCGATGTGGCCCTTGTTGGTCTCGTGGACGTGGACCTCGATCCGCGGGTCGGAGGCCGCCAGTTTCTGCGCGACCTCCGCCGAGTCGTCGGGCGAGGCGTCGTCGATGATGAGCACCCGGACGTCGACGCCGTCCTGCTCGTCCAGGACGCTGCTGACACAGTCGGCGAGGAAGTGGCCGTACTTGTAGCAGGGGATCACAACACTGACGGTGCTCATCTGTGGGGAAGCCAATCCCCGGTGGCGGTCCGCGCCGGGCTCGGCGCGGACCACCACCGGTGGGTTCTGGTCGGTCAGTTCTTCTTCTTGCGGACGGTCGTCTTGCTGGTCAGGGTCCAGGTCTGGGACTTCACCGTGTGGCCCTTCTTGTCCCGGGCCTTGACGCCGACCTTGAACCGGGTGCCGTCCGGCAGCGGGGACGACAGGTGGACGGACACCTTGTGGGTGGCCCTGTTGTAGGAGGTGACGGCCGTGACGTGGAGCTTCTTGGCGGCCTTGGAGCCGCTCAGGATGGTCACGGTCGCCTTGACGGACGACAGCTTGGTCGAGGCGGGCAGGGTCGTGACGAGGGGGCTCGTCGCGTCGGCGGTGTGCGCCAGCGAGGACGCTGTCACCTCCGAGGCGTTGGCCGTCGCCAGGGACGCGCTCGGGTCGTCGGCGGTGAAGACCGGGCCGACCCAGTAGTTCGCGGATCCGTAGGAGCCGTTCGGGAAGGCCGCCGAACTGCCGTACCGGTAGAGCCCGTTGTGGTGGGCGCTGGTGTCGGCCGTGGCCGTGAGCGGATACGACTGGTGGGCTGCCGTGAAGTAGCCACCGTCCACCGCGTAGTTGCCGTTCGGCGCGTGGTAGGAGGCGACGTAGGCGGTGCCTGCGGTGACGGCCACCGGGGTGGCGAAGGTCATCGTCTGCCAGCCGGATGCCGACTCGGTGGTGAAGGTGCCGGTGGCGAGCAGCGTGCCGTCGTCGGACCACAGGCTGCCGGTGTGGGTGCCGGTGTTGGTCGCGCCCTTGTAGAACGTGACACCGGTGATCCAGCCGTCCGCCGAGGAGATGAACCGGGTGCCGAGTTCGACCGAGTTGCCGTCACCGGTGACGGCGGCGGTGGCCGGGGTGGCGGAGGCGCTCCACAGGGTGCAGGGGCAGGTGACCGCCGGCGGCTGGGAACTGGTGGTGAAGCTCCAGGTAACTGGGTCCGCCATTTCGTTGCCCCACAGGTCGGAGGCCTGGACGGACGCGGTGTACGTGGTGTGCAGTGCCAGCTCGGTCGACGGGGTGAAGGTCGCCTTGTTCGACGCGGGAAGCGTCTTGGTGCCCGGCACGGTGTTGCCGTCCGGGTCCTTCACGGTGAACGTCAGGCTGTCGACGTCGATGGCGTGGTCGAAGACGGCCGACACCGGTGCCGTGATCGACGTACCGGTCGCGCCGGACGTCGGCGAGGTGGAGGTGACGGCCGGCGGGGTCGTGCTGGCCGTCGAGGTGTCCAGCACCACGTCGACCCAGTAGTTGCTGCCGGAGGACGCCGAGGACGGGAAGGCGCTGGTCGAGCTGTAGCGGTAGACGCCGTTGCCGCCGTCGGTGCCGGACTGGAGTCCGGTGAGCGGGGCGAGGCCCGCGGCCTTGTCGGAGAAGTAGCCGCCGTCGTAGGAGTATCCGCCGTTGGGGGCGAAGTACGAGGCGACGTAGGTGGTGTTGGCCTTGACGGTCACCGGGGTGGAGAAGTTCAGCTGCTGCCAGCCGGAGGCCGTCTCGCTGCTGAAGGTGCCGGTGGCCAGACGGGTGCCGGAGGCGCTCCACAGGCTGCCGGTGTGGGTGCCGGTGTTGGCCGGCGACTTGTAGAAGCGGACACCGGTGATCGAACCGGCCACCGTGGTACGGAACTTGACGCCGAGCTCCAGGGAGCTGCCGTCACCCGCGTTGACGGTGCCGGGGACGGCCGAGGCCGGCCAGATGGTGCAGGGGCAGGCCTGGGGGCCGACGGTGAGCGCGACGGTGGTGGTGGAGCCGATGTTGACGCTGTCGTCCACCGCGCGGACCTTGATCGACGCCGAGCCCGGGGTCGTCGGGGTCCACGTGTAGCTCCAGGACGTGAGGCCGGTGGCGGCGTTCCACGTCGACCCGCCGTCCGTGGACACCTCCACGCGGGCCACCACGCCACCGGAGTCGGAGGCGGTGCCCTTGATGGTGACCGGCTTCAGCGCCGGGACGGTGGTCCCGGAGGCCGGACTGGTCACGGTGACGGCCGGCCCGGTGGTGTCGGTGGAGGCCGTGGCGGCGACGAGGTTGCTCTGCCGGGTGAGCGGCTGGACGCCCATGTCGGCGAGGATGTTCACGGTCGCCTGCTGCATACGGGCGTCCTCGGTGACCACCGTGTCCGCGGGGTCGTAGGTCGGCAGGTTGGTCAGGCCCCACGACCACTGCACGGTTCCCGCCCCGAACACCAGGGCTCCGGAGTCCTGGTCGCGGAACTCGACGAGATTGTGCGTCGCGGTGCCGTTGCCGTACATGTTGCCCCAGTCGAGGCGGTACTTCCCGTCGTTGATGTCCACCGTCGTGGACGACAGGTCGATCGCGCCGGCCGGTCTGGTGCTGTTGGAGATGTCGCTGTCCCACTCGTAACCGAGCGTCCCGGTCGGGAAGGTGGCCGTCTGGCTCGCCGTGAGGTTCGCGATGGAGGTGCCCCGCCACAGCCGGTTCTTGCCGTACGAACCGGGGACGGTGATGGCGTCGGAGCGGTAGCCGTTCACCGTGAACATGGAGCCGGTGAGGATGTTCGGCGGCTGGTAGGTCTGGCCGTAGTTCGTGCTGGCGGGGTCCATCCAGGTGCCGGTCCACTCGCCGCTGGGGTCGGCGATGCCGTTGTTCTGGGCCATCTTGGTCATCTTGTAGCAGACCAGGGTGCGGTTGGCGGTGCTGGTGCCGTCGATGCTGGGCGTCAGACGGGTCTTCCAGAACACCTCGTTGCCGCTGAAGAAGGCCTGCCGGACGCCTGCCTTCCGGGCCGCCAGGACGTTGCTGTACTGGCTCTGCGTCCAGTACTCGTCATGGCCCGAGGACATGTACACCTTGTGCTTCTTCAGCAGGGTGGCGCCGTTGGTCGACACGTCCACGCCGGAGAGATAGCTGACGTCGTAGCCGTTGCGCTCCAGCCAGGACAGCATCATGAACTCGGAGCCGTAGATGCCGTTGTCGCCGCCGATGTCCAGCGGGCGGTTGTAGCTGACCTCGTAGGCGCGGCCGTCGGGCGCGGGCCCGGTGCCGCCGTAGAGGTCCTGGCCGCCGTAGTCGTTGTACGCCTGCCAGGTCTGGTCGCTGGTCTGCACGACGACGTCGGAGGTGCTGGAGTCCTTGCGGACGACGAACGGGTACGGCATCAGGCCGTCGCCGTCGTTCTGCGTCAGGTTCGCGATGTACAGGCCGGACACGGCGTCACTGGGCACGGTCCAGTTCGCGGTCACGGGCCAGTTGCCGCAGTCGACCAGGCCGGTGGCGGCCTTGGTGGTGCAACTGGCGGCCTTGGACGTGTAGTTGGCCGGGTAGGTCACCGCTGCCTGGGCCGCGGTCGACATCAGGCGCGCACCGTCGCCGCCGTACCAGCCGAGGCGGTAGATCTCGACGTGGTAGGAGACCGGCGACTGGATCTTGAACTGGACGGTGTCTCCGGCCTGGACGCTCTCCTTGGTGGAGAACCCCTTGATGTCACCGTAGGCGTTGGGCGAGAACCAGTCGGACTTGGGGCTGCCCGTCTTGCTGTTCTCGCAGACGATCGGGTTCGAGCCCGTTCCGCAAGGATCGGAAGCCGCCTGGGCGATCCCGGCCTGCGGGAGCACCGCCCATATCAACGCGGCTATGACGGCGAGGCGGCCGCCCCGGAGCCGTCTGCTCCATCTGTTCATGTGTACCTCTCAGCGGTGCTGTGCAGGACCGACCCGGAAGTCGGGGGTGAGGCGTGTGGTGAGGGGACCGATCAGCCTCGGAGCGCTTCGGCGAGCGCGGCCACGACCCGTTGCTGCTGGTCGGGGGTGATCTGGGGGTAGAGCGGAAGCGACAGGATCCGCTCCGCCGCCTTCTCGGCGTGCGGGAAGTCGCCCGGGACGTGGCCGAGATGCCGGTACGCCGGGGTGAGATGGACCGGAGCGGGATAGTGCACGCCCGCACCGATGCCCTCGGCGTTGAGCTTGCCGACGATGTCGTCGCGGTCGGATCCGTCGACCTGGACGACGTACAGGTGCCAGACGTGGACGTTGCCGGCCTCGGTGGTCGGGAGCACGACCTGTCCGGTGGCCGCCAGGTCGGCGAGCAGCTCGTCGTAGCGGGCGGCGGCCGCCCGGCGGGCCGCGTTGCCGTCCGCCAGCCGCCTGAGCTTGGCCCGCAGGACGACGGCCTGGAGTCCGTCGAGGCGGCTGTTGAACCCGGGGACGTCATGGCGGTACTTGGCGACCCCGCCGTGGTTGGCGATCGCCCGAACCAGACCGGTGAGTTCCTCGTCGTCGGTCAGCACCGCGCCGGCGTCGCCGTAGGCGCCGAGGTTCTTGCCGGGGTAGAAGCTCGTGGCCGCGACGGTGCCGCTGCCCGGCGACCGGCCGTCGCGGGTCGCGCCCTGGCACTGGGCGGCGTCCTCCACGACCCGTACCCCGTCGGGCAGTCGGGCGGCCAGGTCGGTCACCTCGGCCATCTGCCCGTACAGGTGGACCGGCACGACCGCGCGGGTGGCCGGGCCGATCGCGTCCAACGCCTTCTGAGGGTCGAGGAGATGGCTGTCGGGCAGGCAGTCCGCCAGGACCGGGCGCGCGCCGATGCGGGCGACCGCGCCCACGGTGGCGATGAAGGTGTTGGCGGGCACCACGACCTCGTCGCCGGGGTTCACCCCGCTCGCGCGCAGGGCGAGTTCGACGGCATCGGTACCGTTGGCGACGCCGACGCAGTGGGCGACGTCGCCGAAGTCGGCGTATTCGCGCTCGAATCGGCGCACCTCGTCGCCGCCGACGAACGCGGTGTTCGCCAGGATCCGGTCGAATCCGGCCCGGACCTCGTCGGCGACCTCTTCGTGGGCCGCCTTGAGGTCCACAAGCGGAATCTGGTTCATGTCAGCGGTCCCCCCACTGTTCTGTTGGCAAGTTCGTTCAGCGCCGGCTCCCCCGCCGCGCGCAGCCGCCGGGCCGGGCTCCCCACCCAGATCTCGCCCGGCGGGACGTCACCGAGTACGGCACTCCCCATGCCGATCTGTGACCAGGCACCCACCGTGGTGCCCTCCCGGACCAGAGCGCCGGAGCCCACATAGGCGCCCCGCTCCAGCCGTGCTCCCCCGCCCAGGCGGACTCCGGACGTGAGCGTCACGTAGTCCTCGACGACGTCGTCATGGGTGAGGACGACCTGCGGCATCACCGCGACATGCGCGCCGACCCGCACGGCGGCGGTCAGGACGCAGTGCGCGAGCAGGACCGAGCCGGGGCCGACCTCGGAGGTCGCCGACACCACCGCGGTCGGGTGGACCACGGTGGCGTAGCGGCCTTCGGGCAGGCCGAACCTGCGGACCAGCCGGGCCCGGACCGCGTAGTCGCGCGGGTTGCCCACGCAGACCACCACCCGCGCCTCGGACAGGTCGTTCACCAGGTCGCAGCCGCCCAGGACGGGCACCCCGTCCACGTCGGTGCCGTGCAGGTCGGCGTTGTCGTCGAGGTGCCCGAGCAGCGTGAAATCGCCGGCGTCCCGTACGGCCTGCGCGGTCTCCCGGGCGAAGCCGCCCGCCCCGACGATCACCAGTTCGTTCATCTTCGGGCCTGCTCGCGCAGTGCCGCGACGACTCGGTCCTGCTGGGCCTCGGTCATCGTGTGAAACAGCGGCAGGATCAGCGAGTCGCGGCTGATCCGCTCGGTGACCGGCAGCGGCACGCTCGGGTGGTCCGCGTAGGCCGGTTCGAGGTGCGCGGCCATGATCCCGCGCCGGGCGGAGACTCCGGCGTCGGAGAGCGCGGCGAGCAGGTCGTCCCGGCCGACCGGGAAGTACTCGGCGAGCAGCACCCAGTAGGACTGGAAGTTGCTCTGCCCGTGCCCGGGGTCGCGGACGGGGGTGAGGCCGGGGACGTCGCGCAGCAACGCGTCGTAGCGCGCGGCCAGTTCACGGCGGCGGGCGATCATCGCGTCGAGCTTGCCGAGCTGGACCAGGCCGATCGCGGCCTGCACGTCGGTCATCCGGTAGTTGAAGCCGACTTCCAGGTAGCTTTCCAGCACCGGCTTGTTGCTCGCGTGGCGTTCCGCCGCCGAGGCGTTCATGCCGTGCTCGCGCAGCCGGCGCAGCCGGACCGCCCACTCGGCGTCGTCGGTGGTGACCATGCCGCCCTCGCCGGTGGTGACCACCTTGCGGGGGTGGAAGGACCAGGCGGCCAGCAGCGCGCCGTGGCCGACGGGCTTCCCCCCGACGGTCGAGCCGATGGCGCAGGCCGCGTCCTCGACCAGCGGCAGGTCCCAGTCGGCGCAGGCGGCGCGCAGGGCGTGCACATCGGCCGGCACGCCGCCCTGGTGGACGGCGAGGACGGCCCTGGTGCGCGGGGTGCGGACCTGGTCCACGGTGTCCGGCGTCAGGTTGCCGCTGACCGGGTCGACATCGGCGAACACCGGCTCGGCGCCGACGTACCGTACGGCGTTGGCGGTGGCGATGAACGACAGCGACGGCACCACGACCTCGTCGCCGGGCCCCACCCCGAGAGCGACGAGCGACAGGTGCAGCGCGGTGGTGCAGGAGCTGACCGCGACGGCGTGCTCGGCGCCCACCCGCTCGGCGAACGCCTTCTCGAAGGCGGCGACCCGGGGGCCCTGGGCGACCCATCCGGACAGCACCGCGTCGGAGGCGGCGCGCGCCTCCTCCTCGCCGAGCCAGGGGATCATCACGGGGATGCGGTCGGTGCTCACTTGGCGTCCTCCTGGTCGGCGGAGCGCTCCGCGCGCCACCACTGGACCAGGTCCCTGAGCCCCGTGCGCAGGTCGATCTCGGCGGTGAAGCCGAGCCGTTCGGCGGCCTGCGAGGTGTCCGCGAGCCTGCGGACCACCGAGTTCACCGAGCGGGCGGGCCCGTGCACCGGCTCGAGACCCTCGGCCCCCATCGCCTCCAGCAGGCCGTCGGCGAGTTCGCGCAGCGAGGTCTCGGTGCCGCTGGCGACGTTGAAGACCTCGTCGGTGACGTCCGACTCTGCGGCCAGCACATTGGCTCTGGCGATGTCGCGGACGTCGACGAAGTCCATGGTCTGCGTGCCGTCGCCGAGGATGAGCGGCGGCTCGCCCGCCTCGATGCGCTCCATCCAGCGGATGAGCACCTCGGTGTACAGGCCGTGGATGTCCATCCGGGGGCCGTATACGTTGAAGTAGCGCAGGGCCACGTAATCGAGCCCGTACATGGCGTGGAAGCTGCGCAGCATCCCCTCGTTGAAGGCCTTCGCCGCGCCGTAGAACGTGTCGTTGTTGTACGCGTGGTGGCGCTCGGTCGTCGGGAAGACCTCGGCCATGCCGTAGACGGACGCCGAGGAGGAGGCGATCACCTTGCCGACGCCGGCCGCGGCCGCCGCCTCGAGCACGTTGAAGGTGCCGTCGACCAGGACCTCGTTGGCGAGCCTCGGCTCCTCCGCGCACTGGGTGATGCGGATCGCGGCGAGATGGAACACCAGGTCGGCGCCCTCGGTGACCTTCTTCACGGTGTCGATGTCCCGGACGTCACCCTCGACGACCTCGACGACTCCGCTGGGCAGCGCCTGCGCGAGGTTGGCCCGCCGCCCGCGCACGAAGTTGTCGAGTACGACGACCTCGCGGGCGCCGGCCTCGGCCAGCAGGTCGACCAGGTTGGAGCCGATGGTGCCCGCTCCCCCGGTGACCAGGATCTTCTTGCCACGTACGCTGCTCAACTGCTGTGCCCTCTCAGGGAATTGCATCGCTTGTTGGATGTCGCTCAACGACCGGCGCGCAGGCCGACGACCGCGCCCTTGAACTCCAGGCTCCGCGAGGCCGCCTCGAGGATGTCCAGCACCCTGAGGCCCGCCCGGCCGTCGGTCAGCGGCGCGCGGCCTGTCCTGATCGCGTCGGCGAACTCGTCGACCATGCTGCGCAGCGCTTCCTTCTCGCCGATCGCGGGCGCGACCATGTCTCCGGAGCGGTACGAGATGAGCATGTCCCTGCGCTCGTCCGCGCCGATCTCCTGCGGTGCGGCCATGTCCACGCCCCGGTCGTAGACGGACACCCGCTGGAGGGGGTTGAGGTCGTCCCAGAGCAGGGTGCGCTTGGAGCCGCCCACCATGGTGGTCCGCACCTTGGTCGGTGACAGCCAGTTGACGTGTACGTGGGCGATGGCCCCGGTGCTGAGTGTGAGCGTCAGATAGGCGATACAGGCCTGTCCGGCGCCGATCGGGTCGGCACCGTGGGCGGCGACGGCGACCGGCTCGACGCCCTCGGGGAGGATGAAGTCCAGGATCGACAGGTCGTGCGGGGCGAGGTCCCACAGGACGTCGATGTCCTTCTGGACCAGCCCCAGGTTGATGCGGACCGAGTCGACGAAGTGGACCTCACCGAGTTCACCGGAGTGGACCAGGTCCCTGATGCGGCCCACGGCGGGGGTGTAGCAGTAGGTGTGGTCGCACATCAGGGTGAGCCCGCGTTCCTCCGCCTCGGCCACCAGACGCATCCCGTCGGCGTACGTCGCCGCGAGCGGCTTCTCCACCAGGACGTGTTTGCCGGCGCGCAGGGCGGCCAGGGCGATGTCGAGGTGGGTTCCGGCGGGCGTGGCCACGGCTATGGCGGCCACCTCGGGATCGGCGAGTACGGCCGCGTAGTCCGCGGTGGCCTCGACGGTCGAGTAGCCGCCGAGAACCCGGCGGGCACGGTCCACGTCGAGGTCGCACAGATAGCGCAGCCGGAACTGCTCGCCGGCCTGGAAGTTGCGGACGAGGTTGGGGCCCCAGTAGCCGGCCCCGACGACCGCGACTCCCAACGGCTCACTGGTCTGCGTCACTTGGTTCCTCTTCCTTCGGTCCATCAGTAGGCCCCCGTTCCGCGCACCACCGCTGTCGTGGTGCGCGCCAGGATGGACAGGTCGAGGCTGGTCGACCAGTTGTCCACATATGCGAGATCGAGCCGGACCGCTTCCTCCCAGGGCAGGTCCGAGCGGCCGCTGACCTGCCACAGCCCGGTGAGGCCGGGCTTCACGAGCAGTCGGCGCCTGACCTCCGCCGGATACCCGTCCACCTCCTCGGGCAGCGGCGGGCGCGGGCCGACGAGTGACATGTCGCCCCTGACCACGTTGATCAGCTGCGGCAGTTCGTCGAGCGAGCTGCGGCGCAGAAAGGATCCGACCCGCGTGATCCGGGGGTCCCCCTTCACCTTGAACAGCAGACCGTCGCTGTTCTGGTTGAGGTGTTCCAGCTCCTCGCGCAGCGCCTCCGAATCGGGGCGCATGGTACGGAACTTGAACATGGTGAAGTGGTCGCCGTACCGGCCCACCCGCTGCTGCCGGAAGAGTGCCGGCCCGGTGCTGTCCAGGCGGACGATCAGGGCGAGCACCAGCATGGGCAGGGCGAGCAGGAGCAGGAGCGCCGCCGCGAAGGAACGATCCAGCAGTTCCTTCGGCAGCCGCGAGGTCCTGGAGAGGTTCGGCGCCTGGATACGTACCAGCGGCACCCCGTTGGTGGGCCGTACCGCGAGCCGGGCGGTGGACACGTCGGCCAGGACGGGGGCCAGCAGGAAGTCGACGCCCCGCGCGGCCGCCGTCCAGGACATCCGGCGCAGGACGGAGGCATCGAACTCGGGCGCGGGCAGCACCACCACGGTGCCGATGCCCATGGCCCGGATGACGTCGTCCATGGTGTCCACGCCACCGAGGACGGGGATCCCCAACTTGCGGACCTCCGTGGCGTTTCCGGGGTCGCTCAGACACACGCCGGCGGCCCGGAGTTCCTGGACACCGTCGCGCCGCAGCACGGCGACCAGCTCCGCGACGCCGCGCGCCGGACCGACCAGGAGCGTCGCGCTCCGGCCCCGGTTCCTGGCCCATCGCCGGTGCAGCCGGCGACGGAGCGCGTACCGGGCCGGCAGGGCGATGGCAGCCGCCGGCACCGCAGCCATGATCATGTCATGAAGGAGGCCCGCATCGTGGGTGAACGACCAGTGCGCGATCGCGGCGAGGGCCGGCAGTGCCACGGCTCCGCGGAGCACCCGTCGGTACTCCTCGGTCCCCAGCCCCAGGGCGCTGCGGTCGTAGGTGCGGTGCGCGACCATGGCCACGATCCACGTCGGAGGCAGCACCAGGGCCACCGCCCAGCGACCGTACGCCGCATGGATCACGAAGGCCGCGGCAACAGCGGCGAGGCTGTCCGCGACCAGCAGGACGATCCGGTACTTCTGTTCCCAAGGTCTTCGGCGACCTTGTGGACTGCTGTGTTCCACAAGCTGTTGCTCATGCGTGACCTCAATGGTCATGCGCCCCCCACACGTGCACGGTTACCCCTGACCGAACGCCGATGCGCCCCCAGCACATCGGCGGGTGAAAACAAAAGAAGCCTCAGCGGTTCCCCAACCGCCTCATGTCCCCATACATGTCGGCTCGGGTCTCATGTTCCCCACCCAAACCGGTTCGGCGGCCCTCAATCTAGACCACCGAACGCAGTCACGGGAACAGTTGGACGAAACACACATCGCATTAGTGACATCGACTGCATACTGCCCACGTGACGAGCATCGTGATCCCGGCCCACAACGAGGCGCAAGTCATCGGCCGGCTCCTCGATTCACTTCTGGCCGAATCCCCGGAGGACGAGACAGACATCGTGGTCGTGTGCAATGGCTGTACGGACGACACCGCGCATATCGCGGCCGCTCGCGGTCCACGCGTGCGGGTGGTCGAGATCCCCGTGCCGTCCAAGCACGCCGCTCTGCGCGCGGGCGACGACCACGCGCGCGGCTTCCCGCGCCTGTATGTGGACGCCGACGTCGTGATCGGGAGCGCCGACGTACGGGCACTGACCGCGCCTCTGGACGACGACGCCTCGGGCATCCTCGCCACCGCGCCCGAACGGCGCATTCCGCTGGCCTCCTGTGCCTGGCGGGTGCGCGCCTACTACCGGGTCTGGCAGCGGCTGCCCGCCGTACGCGAGGGGCTCTTCGGCCGGGGCGTCATCGCGGTCTCCAAGGCCGGGCACGTCCGGCTCGCCGCGCTGCCGCCGCTGATGGCCGACGACCTGGCCGCGTCCCTGGCCTTCGCGCCGGAGGAACGGCTCGTGGTGGACGCCGCCCAGGTCGTGGTCCAACCGCCTCGAACATGGCCGGATCTGATCAAGCGGCGGATCCGGGCGGCGGTGTCCACCGCCCAGGTCGAACAACATCATCAGGGCCCGGAAGAGGCTTCGGCGCGTACGAGCAAGGCGGATCTGATCGCCCTGGTCCGCGGCGAGCCGAGGCTGATCACGGGTGTCGTAGTCTTCGTCGCGGCGGCGCTTGTCGCCCGGCGCGGGGCCGCGAAGGCCATCCGGGCACAGGACTTCGGCACCTGGCTGCGGGACGAGAGCAGCCGACAGAACTGAAGCGCACCAGATCCGGAGTTCCCGATCATGTACCTCACCGACCGCACCGCGCCCGCGGGGGCGGGCACCGACCGGGGCCGAAGACGCGGCCCACGTCCCGGGGTCGCCCCGGTCGTGCTCGTGCTGGGCACGGTCAGCCTGATCACCGACATCTCCTCGGAGATGGTCACCGCCGTCCTGCCGCTGTACCTGGTCACCACGCTCGGCTTCAGCCCGCTGGCCTTCGGCACCCTCGACGGTGTCTACAACGGCGTCGGCGCACTGGTCCAACTGACCGGCGGCCACCTCGCCGACCGCATCCGCAACCACAAACTGCTCGCCGGACTCGGCTACGGTCTGTCCGCGCTGTGCAAACCGCTGCTCCTGCTCGTGAGCAGCATCGGCGCGCTCGGCACGGTCCTCGCCCTGGACCGCACCGGCAAGGGCCTGCGCACCGCCCCGCGCGACGCGATGATCTCCCTGTCCACACCGTCCGGGAAACAGGGCCGGGCCTTCGGCGTGCACCGGGCGATGGACACCACCGGAGCGATGCTCGGCCCCCTCGCCGCCTTCCTCATCCTGAGCGCGGCGGCCGACGGCTACGACGCGGTGTTCGGCGTGAGCGCGTGCGTGGCGGTGCTCGGGGTGGTCGTCCTGGTGCTGTTCGTGCCGGGGAGGAGACGTGCTGCGCGAGCGGATCGGGCAAGTGAGGCGGAGGGCCGGCAGCCTGGTGTGGTTCGCGAGGCGGGTGCGGCGGACACCGGGGTGCCGGAAGCCGGTGCCGCCGACGGCAAGCCTCCCGTGCGTATCCGCGAAGCGTTCGCGCTCCTGCGCCTGCCCCGCCTGCGAGCACTCGCCGGCTGTGCCGCGCTGCTCGGCCTGACCACCGTCAGCGACGCCTTCGTCTACCTGCTCCTGCAGCGGCGCGCCGGCATCGGCGAACAGTGGTTCACGCTCCTGCCGCTGGGCACCGCACTGGTGTTCCTGCTGCTGGCCGTGCCCCTCGGCGCGCTGGCCGACCGGGTCGGACGGCACACCGTGTTCCTCTCCGGGCACGGGGCACTGCTCACCGGTTACGCCCTCCTCCTGTGGGCCCCTGCCACCCCGGCCCTCCCCTTCCTCGTGCTCGCCCTGCACGGCGTCTTCTACGCGGCCACCGACGGCGTGCTCCCGGCCGCCCTCGCGGACATCGTGCCCGAGGAACTGCGGGCCAGCGGTCTCGCCATCGTCGGCACCAGCCAGGCGCTGGCCCGGTTCTGCTGCTCGCTGGCCTTCGGCGCGGCCTGGACGGTGTGGGGGGACGGCCCGGCGCTGGCCGCGTCGGCGGTCGGCCTGCTGTGCTGCGCGGCCGTCGCGGGCAGGGTGCTGCGGCCGGCGGACGGCAACCGATGACCACGACAGCCCCGAGGGCGCGCGGGTCCCGATGATCACCACAGCCACGAGGAACCACATGACACCGATACGCCGCCGCCTGCTCGTTCTGGTCACGGCGGTCGTGCTGCTCGCGGGCGTGGGCACCGGGATGGTGCTGCACGCCGCCGACCGCGCCGACCGGGCGAACCGGCCGCAGTCGGGCGGCCCCGCCGTCAGCACGGGCCGGCTGACGCTCGACCAGAAGAACCGCCTGACGTTCATCAACGCGGCCGCCGGCCCGCACCGCACCGCCGTCGCCTCGGTCCCCTCCGCGGATCCGAAGGGCGGTCGGACCGCCTCCGACCTCAAGTGCGCGCGCTTCTACGCGGCGGCCGGCACCGGTATCTGCCTCCAGTCCAACCCCGGTGTCCTCAAGCAGAGCAACCGCGCGCTGCTCCTGGACGCCGACCTGCGCACCCGGCACACCTACGCCCTCGCGGGCACCCCCAGCCGGGCCCGGGTCTCCCCCAGCGGCCGCTTCGTCGCCTGGACGGTCTTCGTCTCCGGCGAGTCCTACTCGTCGGCCTTCTTCTCCACCCGGACCTCGGTCCTGGACACCCGCACCATGAAGCTGACGCCCAGTCTGGAGACGTTCTCCATCGTCCTGGACGGCACGTCGTACCGGGCCTCGGACGTCAACTTCTGGGGCGTCACCTTCGCTTCGGACGACGACACGTTCTACGCCACCCTCAACACCGCCAACAAGACCTATCTGGTGCGGGGTTCACTCTCCCGCAGGACGGTGACCACGCTGGCCGAGAACGTGGAGTGCCCCTCGCTCTCCCCCGACGGAACCCGAGTGGCCTTCAAGAAGCGGGTGTTGTCCCGTACCGACCTGTGGCACGAGTACGTTCTCGACCTGCGCACCCTCAAGGAGACCGCGCTCGCCGAACGCCACAGCGTCGACGACCAGGCCACCTGGCTCGACAACAGGACCGTCGCCTACGCCCTGCCCACCGACGGCAAGGTCGGCAGCAGCGACCTGTGGAGCGTGCCGGCCGACGGCACGGGCATACCCCGCCTGTTGATCTCGGGTGCGTCCTCCCCGGCACCCCTGTGAACCACCCCGTTCAGTGCAACTCGACCTCCACGGGCTCGTCTTCGAGGAAGCCGCCCGACTGGTGGTGCCACAGCTTGGCGTACGGGCCGTCCAGCGCGAGCAGTTCCTGGTGACTGCCCTGTTCGACGATCCGACCGCGGTCGAGGACGACGAGCTGGTCCATGCCCGCGACCGTGCTCAGCCGGTGCGCCACCACGAGCGCCGTCCGCCCCTCCATGAGCCGCCACAGCGCCTCCTGGACCAGGATCTCGCTCTCCGAGTCCAGGGCGCTGGTGGCCTCGTCGAGCAGCAGGATCGGCGCGTCCCGCAGGATCGCCCGCGCGAGGGCGACGCGCTGGCGCTGTCCGCCGGACAGTTTGACGCCGCGCTCGCCCACCAGGGTCTCGAAGCCCTCCGGCAGCGCGTCGGCGAACTCCGTGACGTGTGCCGCCTCGGCCGCGCGGCGGATCTCGGCCTCGGTGGCGTCGGGCCGGGCGAAGGCGATGTTGTCCCGCAGGGTGCGGTGGAACATCGCCGGGTCCTGCGGCACATAGGCCATCAGACCGCGCAGGTCGGTCTGGCGCAGTCTGCTGATGTCCTGTCCGCCGACCAGGATCCGGCCGCCGTCGATGTCCTGCATCCGCAGCAGCAGCCGGGTGAGTGTGGTCTTGCCGCCGCCGGACCGGCCGACGAGCCCCACCTTCGTCCCGCCGGGCACGAACAGGTCGAGGCCCTCGAAGAGCAGCTCCGCACCTGTGTGGGCGAAGTTCACCCGCTCGAATCGGACGTCGGCCTTCCCGGGCAGCAGCGGCTCGGGCGCGGGCGGGTCGAGCACCGTCGGCGGAGTCAGCAGCAGCTCGGTGAACTGCGCGGCCTCCGTCATCGAGCTCTCCAGGCGACGGTAGATCTGGTTGAACTCGAACATGATCCGGGTCGCGTTGGAGTAGTAGGTGAAGGCGACCACGACCGCCTCCACACCGTGGCTGCCTCCGCCGAGCGTGACCGCGAGGAGCAGGCCCAGCGCGTTGGTCAGCACGGACATCGGCGCCACGAAGGTGTCGATGCGCAGGTTGCCGTAGTCCCACGACCGGAGCGTGAGCCGGCGTGAGGTCGCGACGCGGGAGCGGTGTTCGGCGGCCTCGCGTGCCTCGGCGCCGAACGCACGGACGGTGTCCATGTTCATCAGGCTGTCGGCGACGTGTCCGGAGACCCGCGCGACCGCCGCCTCGCGCTCGGCGACCAGCGCCTGGCGGCGCCGGATGAGGGGTGCCGCGCACAGCGCGGTCACCGCGATCATCGTCAACAGGCCGACGACGAGCAGCGGTTCGTAGCGCCACAGCACCACCGAGCCGAACAGCAGCGGTACGACGTTGCCCACGACCTGGAACGCCAGGGTGTCGACGAACGGCTCGAAACGGGTGGCGAAGCTCAGGACGCGCTTGGTGAGGGACCCGGCGAAGTTGTCATGGAAGAACGTGGCGTCCTTGGCGAACAGTTCGTCCATTCCGATCACGTACAGATGCTCGATGCCAAGGGCGTCGAGACGGTTCATACAGTGCAGGGCGACTCGCCACAGCGCCTCCGCGAGCAGCAGGACACCGGCGAAACCCAGGACGTACGGGAGTGCCGACCCGGCGGTCAGTTCGGCACCGTCGGCGATGTCGCCGGCGAGCCTCGCGACGATCAGCGGGGCGATGTAGTTGAGGCCGATGCCGCCCAGCGCGAACAGCACCATGGCGGGAACCGTCAGCCGGCGGAGCCGGGCCAACTCCCGTCCGTAGTAACGAAGCGCGAGGAGCACCGCGCCCCTGCGCGGCGTGATCTTCTCCAGCTCAGGTGTGTGCATCCTAACCCTGTGTGTATGGGGCGTAGCGGTCCGAGTTCGGCAGTGTCCCGCGACGGCACCTTCGCGGTCCACGCGTTTTTCGGCAGGTCACACCCCCCGGGGACGGTCACATCCCGAGTGACGCAAGGGGATTGACGTAGAAAGCGCTTGCCGCCTACGGTCCCCCGAATGGGTATGCAGCGAAGATTCGGCTGGGCGTCCCTCGCCGCGGCGACCACCATGGCACTGGCGGCAGGAGTGACCGCGGCGCCCGCCGCCCACTCCGCGGACGACCCCGTGCAGATCGTGGTCGACGGGAACGACGTACGCGCGGACAACGTGAACGGCCTGACCTACAAGGGCCTCGGCCTGCTCAGCTGCAACAGCACGAGCAATCTGCTGATGGACTACAAGGCGGAGCACCCCGAACGGTACTGGCAGCTCATCAGGGTCCTGTTCGGCGGGAAGAGCCCCCTGATCAACCACGTCAAGATCGAGATGGGTTCGGACACCAACACCTCCACCGGTTCCGATCCCGCGACGATGCGCACCCGCGACGAACTCGCCGACGCGTCCCGCTCCCCCGGCTTCCAACTCGCCGCCGACGCCAAGACGGTCAACCCGAGGCTCAAGGTGTCGATCCTGCGCTGGGTGATGCCCCAGTGGGTGCAGAGCGAGTGGAACAAGGGCACCGGCACCGACGAGATGTACCGGTGGTACAAGGAGACGATCCTCGACGCGTACCAGAAGTACGGGTACATGGTCGACTACGTGAATCCGGACACCAACGAAACCCAGAAACCGGACATCTCCTTCATCAAGTGGTACAAGAGCACGCTGGCGAACGACACCGAATTCAGCGATTCACGCTATGGCCTGACTGCCCGTCAGCAGAAGTCGGCCGCGAAGGCGTACCACGACATCAAGATCGTCGCCTCGGACGAGAACACCACGAAGAACATCGGCCCGGCGATGCTCACGGACACCGAGCTGTTCGGCATGGTCGACGCGGTGGGCTACCACTACACCACCGACGACCGGCTCGACGGCACGTCGGACAGCGCCACCTACCGGCCGTACACGAAGCTGGCGACCGGCGACAACACCTACGGTCAGGACAAGGAGGTCTGGTACAGCGAGGGCGTCGGCTCCTTCGGCTGGACGGACTACCGGGTCTCCAACACCGAGGGGCCGGGCGGCGCGAGCACGGGCATCGGCGGTGTGCAGAGCGCCCTCGACGTCGCCAACCGCTCCGTGAAGAGCTACGCCAACTCCAAGCGGACGCACTACATCTTCCAGCCGGCGATCGGGTCCTTCTACGAGGGCGCGCAGTACAGCCACAAGGAGCTGGTCAGCGCCCGTGACCCGTGGTCGGGGAGCATCCATTACGACGCCGCCGTGTATGTGATGCAGCACTTCACCCAGTTCGCGAAGACCGGCTGGGAGAACGACACCAACACGGCCGGCATCTGGCGCACCGTGCCCGAGGCGAGCTACAGCGGCGTCAGCGGCACCGAGAACGTCGACGGCTCGAACGGCGCCCCCAGCTACATGACGCTCGCCGACCCGGCGAAAAAGGACTTCTCGACGATCGCCGTCAACGACAGCGACCGGACGAAGAGTTACCGCATCAAGGCCGAGAACATGGCCCTGGGCGGCGATCCCACCATGGAGGTCTGGGAGACCCGCGCGGCGGACCCCGGCCAGGCCTACGACGCCAACTTCAAGCATCTGGCCGCGCAGATCCGGCCCGACAGCGACGGCTACTACACCTACACCGTCCAGCCGCGCTCGATCGTCACGTTCACCACCCTCGACCGCAGCTCCGACAAGGCGACGAAACAGCGCCTTCCGGAGTCCGCCGCCCGCACGGTCCTCGACACCGACGTGGCCGGCAAGAGACACGACACCCACGACAGCGTCCTGTATGCCGACGACTTCGGGTACAAGGAGGAGGGCCGGGTCCAGGTCGGCACGGACAACGGCGCCCGCAAGGTCTCCCAGTCGTACCTCGCCTCCCGTGGCAACCAGCCCCGTTACCTGGTCGACCAGACCGGCGCCTGGGAGGTCGGCAAGGGGCCGAGCGGCGACAACGTGCTGTACCAGTACCTGGACCAGTCCATGAAGGACACCGGCGCCTGGAACCGGAACACCCCCAACACCACGGTCGGCGACTTCCGTTGGGAGAACTACCGGGCCTCGGTCGATGTCTCCTTCCCGGACCCGGCCGGCGGCCTCGCCACCCTGGGCGTACGCCAGCAGAAAGGCATGGCCGCGACCGACGCCGCGTACAGCGTCGGGATCGGCCCGAGCGGGAGCTGGACCTTTTACCGGTACGGCACGGCGCTGCGGACCGGGACGGTCGCCGCGTCCGACGGCTACCGCCTCGCCGTCGAGGCCAAGGGCGCGACCGTCACCGCGTACGTCGACGGCCAGGCCGTCGCCGGCTACCAGGACCCGACGCCGGTGACCGAGGGCCGCGTCAAGCTCGGCACCGATTTCCACACGACCGCGTTCGACAACCTGCGGGTCGAGAAGGTCGCCGGCTACACCCCGTACGCCACCACGCTGACCGACAACATGGACGGCTCGGTCGCCTACGAGGGCACCTGGAGCCGGAACGCCTCCCTCGGCGACGCGATGAACTGGTACCGCTCGACGTCGACCAGCGCCACCGCGGGGGCGACCGTCACCGTCCCGTTCCGCGGCACGGGCATCGACGTCATCGGCGGCAACGACGGAAGTGCCGTCCTCGACGTCCTGGTGGACAGCCGGCCCGTCGCCCGGAACGCGAGGACCACCGCCACCGACAAGCGTCAGGCGACGTACTCGCTCCGCGGCCTGCCCGACGGCAGACACACGGCGACGTTCACCCTCAGGTCCGGGAAGATCGTGCTCGACGCGTTCACCGCACTCTCCGGCGACGTGGACGGGCCGGTCGACACGACTCCGCTCCGGACCGCCCTGGACGCGGTGGGCTCCCCGGACCGGAGCGACTACACGGCCGACTCCTGGGCCGACTTCGCCACCGCACGCACGGCCGCCAGAGCCGCGGTGCGCGGGCAGAAGGGCCTCGACGTCCTCGGCGTCGGCCAGCTCGCGAGCAGGCTCGTGGATGCCTACGACAGGCTGGTCCGCACGGAGCCCTGACGACGCCACCGGCGGGCCCGTCCCTTCGGGCGGACCCGCCGGCCAGGGGCAGCGAGGGGGAACCTGCGAAGGCGTCGTCCCGGCATCGATTCAGTACCGGTTCCTCACCTGCCGTCCACAACCTCCCGCGTCGCTCCCGAAGATAACCTGGTCTGCGGTAACTCCGGGGGAGGGGGACGAGTTGGGGTGGATGGGCGACCGGGGCTCGGCACGGTCGGGCTCGTTGGAGGACGCCGACGAACGCCGTCGGCTGTCCACACTGGATCTGGTGGGGCTCGCCGCCGGCGGTGTCGTGGGTTCCGGGTGGCTGCTGGCGGCCGGTAAAGCCCACTGGGCGGCCGGTGACAACGCCGTGTGGGCCTGGGCGGCCGGCGGAGCGCTGATGCTGCTGATAGCGGCCGTGATGGTCGAACTGGGCATCGCCGTCCCCAAGACGGGCGGCCTGATCTTCCTCCCCCTGCAGGCCGCGGGCCCGCTGGTGGCCACGGTCGTGGCCGCCGGGCTGTGGATCGTGTACGCGGTGAATCCGGCCAGCGAGGCGGTGGCCATGGTGCACGGACTGGCGTACTGGTTCCCGTCGTTGCTGCGGAACGGGGAGGCGCTGAGGAACGTCGCCGCGCCCACCCCGCAGAGCATGGAACACGCCTACGACTTCTCCATGACCGGCGTCCTGTGGGCTGTGGTGTTCATGGCGCTGATCGTCGGGCTCAACCTGCTGCCGCCGCGCCGGCTGATCAGGCTGAACCTCTTCATCACCATGGTGAAGGTCCTGGTGCCGGTGCTGATCATCGTCTGTCTGGGGTTCGCCGCGTTCGACGCCGCCGAGAGCTGCAAGCCGGAGCAGGTCTGGTACCTCAGCGGGCGCTCGGGAACCGCCGAGCACCTGCAGAGCCAGGCCGGGCACCTGTCGCCGCTGTACGTGGTCCTGGGCGGCGCCGTCATCTACGCGTACATCGGCTTCCAGGCGCCGCTCGACTTCGCCGGCAACGTCAAACGGCGGGGCATGGGCGAGGCGGCGCGGCTGCGCTGGGCGGTGTACGGCACGCTCGTCGGCGCGTTCGTGCTGTACACGGCGCTGCAGTACGTGTTCGGCAGGCACTGCCAGGGGCTCACCGGGAACATGCTCGAATCGCCGTACTCCCAGTTCGCCGCGGCGGCGACGCTGACCTGGCTGGCCTGGCTGATCCGGGTGAACGCGGTGCTGTCGCCGATGGGGTCAGGCCTCGTCTTCACCCACGCCCTGACCCGTGAGGTCGCTGCCCTCAGCCGCGCCCACCTCACCCACCGCGGGCTGCAGACGGCGCGCCGGGCGTCGTTCCGGTTCCGGGACGGCGAGATCGACGCGTACTGGATGATCCTGCTGGTCAACTTCGCGATAGGGCTGGCGATGCTCGTCGTGGTGCGGGGCAACTGGGAGGAACTGGTCACCCTCAACAGCGTCCCGACGCTGGTCGTGTACGCCACGCCGGGCGTCGTCCTGGTGGCGCTGAAACTGCCCGGGTTCGGGCGCACGCGCCGGATGGTGCACCTGACGCTCTCCGCCACCGCGTTCGTCGCGATCGCCGTCGTGATGCTCGAGGCGGGGTGGCCCAACGTGTGGCGGGGCATGGCCGCCGTGGGAATCGGCTCGGCGCTGCTGCTCGGGCTCCCCTGGCTGGCCAGACGCGATCTGCCCTTCATAGGAGGCCTGTTCAGGCGCTACGACGCCCGGGACCACGTCTCTCGCTTCGCCACCCGCGGGGACCCGGCGGTACGACCGGTGCTGCTGTTCCTCGCGCACTGGGCGGTGATCGTGTCGTGCACACTGCTGCGGGACGTCCTGAGCGAGGATCTGGCCATAGTGCCGCAGCTGATCGTGGCCCTGTCGGCGGCTGTCGTCTTCCCGCTGCTGGTCCGGGCCTGCCGACGCTACATGGACAGAGTGCCGCCCACCCTGCCCGTGCCCCGCCGTGAACCTCAGGAAGTGCCCGTCACCGCAGGGACTTGATGACCCACTCCGCCGCCTCGTGCTGCTCTGCCGCCCGCAGTTCGGCCACCGCGTCATCGCGGTGGCCCACGTCCGACCAGCGGCCCACGGTGGCCCGCAGCAGCAGCTCGGCGTCCGGCAGCGGCAGTGCCAGTACCCCGCCCACGACCTGGACTACGGCGGCCGGAGTCACCAACTGCTCGTTCTCCAGGAACCGTTCGAGCAAGGTCCAGGCCTCGTCGCGCAGGTCGGCGCGGTGCAGACGGGCCGCGACGTCGGCGACGAGGGCTGCGTCGACCGTCAACCAGGTCGAGGGGTCGGAGAGTTCGCGGCAGGCCGCGTCCACCGCGGCCGAGTGGCGGGTCCGCAGCGCGCTCACGCACTCCACGAACCAGTCCCGGTCCGCGTGCGGCTCCATGACGGCCAGAGCCAGCCGGCGTCCCGCCTCGTCCGCGGCCCGGGTCCGGTCACGACTGCGCTCGACGTTGTCCAGCAGCGCCACCAGTTCGATGCCGGAGCGCCCCTCGACGCTCACGGCGGCGACGTAGCGCAGCAGCCGGGAGCACTCGGGAGCCGCGTCCTTCTCCGGCAGCCACTCGTCCAGGTGTTTCAGCTCGTCGAGGGGGCGGGGGGCGGAGCCCGGGGTGGCGGAACCCGCCACGATGTCGGCCAGCAGCTCCCGGGTGGTGCGGGTCAGGGCCGGCTCCTTGTGCCAGTACGACACGAGCGCGGCGAGTTCCTGGACGTTCGTGTGCCCGGCCGCGTAGTGACGCACCAGGGCGCACTTGGCGGGTGAGTCCTCCTCCTTCGCCAGCAGCGCGCAGAGCTTCACCACGTGCCGGGGCCGCGTGGTGCGGCCGATGTGCTCGGCGAGGGCGTCGTGGCCGGTCCCGCGCCGGGCGACCAGCTTCGCCACCAGTCGCCGGGTCATCTCCACCTGGGTCGCGTCCGAGGCCTTCAGTCTCTCCTCGATCCAGCGCTCCAGAACCCGCCCGACCGGGCTGAGGTGCTGGAACGCGCCCGACAGGTCGGCGATCTCCTCGCCCTCCTCGCCCGGCCCGGCGCCCGGGTCGCTGTCGGCCATCGCCCGCAAGGTCAGTTCCAGCAGCCGGTCGGCCTCACGGTCACAGCCCTCGTCGCGGAGCGCGGTGTACAGCAGTGCCTTGTCGAGGTTGGTGCGGCCGGAGCCGGGGCCCGCGAACACCTGCACGGTGCGCTCCGCGAGGTCGGACCCCCGCTCCTCCACGACCCGCACGAACACCGCCACGTCGAAGGCCGTGCGCTGGCAGGCCACGTCGTGCACGATGCTCGCGGTGATCGGGGCGCGCTCGCTGCCGGACTCCGCCTCCTGCTGCATCACGGCCAGCTCGGCGGCCTCTCCGACGGGCCGTGACAGGGCGGCCGTCGCCATCAGCATGACGCCGTCCCGCGGGTCGAAGTGGTGGGCGAGCTCGACCAGTTCGTCGACCGGACGGCGCAGCGCGAAGGCGTACAGGGCGCGCATGGCCATCGCCTCGCGATGCTCCTTGCGCATCCTGTCCAGGATGCCCATGAAGTGCCTGACCTCGGCCCGCGCGACCCAGGCGTACGCCTCGTTGAGCGACTCGGCCAGGTCCGGCTGGAAGAGGTGATGGGTGCGGCGGTCGCCCGCGGCGCTGTCGGCGCCGGTCATCCGCCGCCCAGCATCGCGGGTTCGATCTCACCCCAGTACCTGACGAAGTCGGCGGGGTCGGGCAGCAGTTCGCCGGCCTTCCGGTCGACGCGGCGTGCCAGGTCCCGGCTCTGCTCGTCCCCGGCCTTCAGTCGTACGACCACGCGGCCCGCGAGGTCGGGTCGGCGCATCAGATCGGCCAGGTTGCGCTCGCCGTTGAGGAGCAGCTCGCGCACCCATTCGTCCACCGTGCCGAGCGCGCGGGTCCGGGGCCGGCGGCCCTTGGCGTGGTTGGTGAACAGCGGGGCCGCCTCCGAGGCGTCGTTCAGCAGCATCCGCGGCGCGTGGTGCACGCCGCACTCCTGCATCCCCTCGTCGATACCGGCGCGGAGTGCGCCGAGGGTGAGGTCCTCGGGGTGCTCGGGCATGCCCTGCCCGAGCACGTTCAGCAGATGGCCGCTGAACGGTGTGCAGGTGTCGAGGGGGTGAGGCAGGTTCTGGCAGGCGCCGGCCCACGCGTTGTGCACGCTGCCGCCGACCGCGGTGAGGACGCAGGTGCCGTTGTAGCGGGTGCCGAGAGCGCCCGGCAGGGCGGACTCGGGTCCCAGGTGGGGCAGCATGCTGGAGTAACAGCAGTCCGCTATCAGCACTTTGAGGCCGGCCTTGCTCTTCCTGATCGCCCGGTACACGTACCAGGCGGACAGCCATGTCCAGGGTTCGCTGACGCGCGAGGAGCCGACCGCGAAGTGGACCTGGCCGCCGGGCACGTCCTGCCAGTAGGCGCCGTGCCCGACGTACACCACGAGCAGGGTGTCCTCCGGGCCCTCGCCGGCCGCGGCCGCCTCCTGGAGGGCGCACATCACGTCGTCGGCCGTCCGCACCTCGTCCGGCTCCAGCACCGGGGAGCGGTCGGCGGCGCCCCACCGCGGGTCCCGGGCCAGCGCGGCCCCGTAGGCACGGGCGCTCGCCTCGATCGTCGGATAGCCCTGTATGCCGGATTCGTCACCGTATGTACCGACGCCGATCACCAGCGCCCGGGATGCCATGCCGGTCAGCTCCCCTCGGGGGTGGTGAGGCCGTCGGTGCGCGGCGCGGGCCGCGGGTCCTGGGCGGGCGGCGGGGCCTGCGGGGGCTGGACGACGATGATGGTGACGGGTGGCGGATCGAGCCTGCGGCCCCGCCAGGTCTCGATCGCGCGTTGCACGGCGACCTGCACCGCGGCACCGACAGCGCCGCCGAGCACGGCCTCCAGCATGATGGCGGCGAGGCCGCCGTCGAGGGTGCCGTCCTGCCCGGCCGTCTCCAGCCGCCAGGTCAGCCCTGTCTCCCGTCCCAGCTCCTCCAGGAGCTGCTCCGGCTCGTCGAGCCCGACCGGTCCCTCGACCTTCACGGAGATCGTCGCCGTCATCCCTCGTGCCTCCCCTGCCGCCGCGCGGCGTACCCACCCCACTCTGCCAGGCCGAACGCCTGCTGTGCGAGGGCGCGTTGACGCTCGTTACAGGGTCAGTACGTCCGCGCCCGCGATCGCCCACAACGGCGGAGGGGAAGCGGGCCGTTGTGCGCCGGTTCCTCCCGGCAGCCTCCATCGAAAAGGGCCCTCGCGGGTTGTCACCCACGAAGGCCCTCCGTGCCGTCGGGACGACAGGATTTGAACCTGCGACCCCTTGACCCCCAGTCAAGTGCGCTACCAAGCTGCGCCACGTCCCGGCCGCGTCTCCCACGGATGTTCCGTGTGATCGCGCAGGTAGACCCTACCTCACACGCGCGGCCGGACCGACTGGCGGAAGGTCAGCCCCGGGTGGCGACCGGCTCGCGAAGCTCCGTGGTCCCGGTGACGATCCGGCGCCCGGCCCGCCGTACCGGAACCAGCAGGGCAGCCAGCGCCGCCGCCAGGCACAGCACCGCGAGCAGGGTGAAGCCGTGGGCGTAGCCGGACTCGTACGGCAGTCCCGAGGCCTGCAGATGCCCCGTGACCAGGACGCTGGTCACGGCCGCGCCGATGGAGCCGCCGATGGTGCGGATGTTGGCGTTCATACCGGTGGCGGCGCCGGTCTGGTCGGCCGGGACGCTGCCCACGATCAGGTTGGCCATGGAGGCGAACGCAAGACCGATGCCGAGGCCGAACAGGCCCGCGACCACGGCGATCTGCCACTGCTCGTCGTGCCAGAGAGCGAGGAAGCCGCAGGCCACCGCGCCCAGCGCGGCACCGGTCACCAGAAGAGGCTTGGCGCCGACGACCGGCTCCAGACGGCCGCTGAGCACACCGGAGAAGAACATCGCCACCAGCATCGGCAGCATGAGCAGCCCGGCGGCGGTGACGCTCGCGCCGAAGCCGTACCCGGCCGACGACGGCGTCTGGACGAAGCCCGGCAGGAAGGACCAGATGGAGTACATCCCGGCGCCGAAGAGCAGTGCCACGGCGTTGGTGGCCCGGACGGCCGGCAGGCGCATCACCTTCAGGTCGATCAGCGGGCTGCGGGAGCGGGCCTCGGAGTACAGCCACAGCGCGAACAGCACGACGGCCGCGCCGAACAGACCGAGCACCCGGGCCGAGCCCCAGCCCCACGTACCCGCCTGACTGAGCGGCAGCAGCAGCGCGACCAGCCACGCGGACAGCAGGACGGCACCGAGCCAATTGACGTTCCCCTGGGCCCTGTTGGGCGACTCGGGCACATATCGTACGGCGATGAGGGTGGCGGCGATCACGATGGCGACCGGGATCCAGAACAGCCAGCGGTAGTCGAGCGCGGTCACGATGGGACCGGCCGCCACCATGCCCACGCCACCGCCGGCGGCGATCACGGCGGAGAGGTTGCTGATGGAGCCGCTCACCTCGGACGCGGCGAACTCGTCCCGGATGATGCCGAAGGAGAGCGGGAAGAGGGCGCCGCCGACACCCTGGACGACCCGGGCGACGATGAGGACGCCGATGCTCGGCGCGAGCGCGGCGAGGAGACAGCCGACCGCCACGGTCACGAGGACGGCGACGAGCGTGCGCTTCTTGCCGATCAGGTCGCCGACGCGGCCGAGGATCGGTGTGAAGATCGAGGCGGACAGCAGATACGCGGTCATCACCCAGGTCGCGGTGGACTGCGAGGTGTGCAGCGCGTGCTGGACGGTCGGCAGGGCCGGCGCGATCAGCGACTGGAGCATGGAGAACACGCCGGCACCGGTCGCGAGGACCGCGAAGGTGAGGCGGGTGGACTTGCGGGGCATGAAGAGCCTCTCCGAACACAGAGTGCGGCCGGAGCCTCGTGGGAAGCGGTCGCGGAAAGGACGATGGAGGTACCTCGACTGCTAAAGTGGAGGTACGCCTCCACTCTATCGGAGGCAAGCCTCCGCTTCAACCCGTACCGGAGGTGCACCTCCGTTTCCTCCCCGGGAGGCAGCCGTGACCGCCCCGTCGTTCCCCGTCACCGAGATCGTCGCGTCCCGTCGGCCCCACCGGAAGGACGCCGCCCGCAACTACGACGCCCTGCTGGCCGCCGCCCGCGAGGCGTTCGCGGAGCACGGGGCGGAGGCCTCCCTGGAGGACATCGCGCGCCGGGCGGGCGTGGGCATCGGCACGCTGTACCGGAACTTCCCCACCCGCCGCCATCTCTTCGAGACGGTCTACGCGGACGACGTGAACACCCTGGTGCAGGTGGCCCAGGACCTCGCCGACGAGGAGCCCTGGCAGGCCCTCACGACCTGGCTCGACCGGTTCGCCGGCTACATGGTGACCAAGCGGGCCGTCCGCGAGGCCCTCAACGACGAGTCGGAGATCTTCGCGGCCTGCCGGGACTCGATGTACGCGGCGGGCGGGCCGTTGCTGGAGCGGGCGCAGGAGGCGGGCCGGGCGCGGCGGGACATGGACTTCGTGGACCTGTTGCGGATGGTCGCCGGCATCACGGCGACGGCCTTCGACGACGACGCCCAGCGCGACCGGGTGCTGTCGATCGCGCTGGACGGGGTGCGCGTGTCGCACTGAGCCGGAGCACGCCCGGGAACTCGGGGCGACCTGTCGTGTTGATTACGTCAGCTCCCCCGTCCCCCACCTCTCCCGCAACATCGGCAACAGCCTGGCGACCCGGCGGCACCGCCGCCGGAGCGTCCGCGCCGAACGCCGGCTCCCGCGTCCTCGCGGTGGCCGGCATTCGTCCTCGCCCCCTGGGGCGGCAGGTCGGGTCAGTGTGCGGCCACCAGTTCCCGCTCGCCGTCGGTGGCCGTCCGCTGGGAGCTGCGCAGGGCGGCGATACCGATGAAGACCATCAGCTTCTTGCGCCCGATCCGGTCGGCGATCGTGCCGGCGACGAGGGCGCCGACCAGCATGCCGAAGGTGGCGTAGCTGCCGAGGTCGCCGGCCTGGTCCGCGGTGAGGCCGAAGGTCCTGGTCTCCAGCAGGTGCGGCAGCACCGAGCCGTAGATGAACATGTCGAGACCGTCGAAGAGCACGGCCAGCCAGCACAGACCGACGACCAGGAGGGCCAGCCTGCTGCCGCGGGCCGACAGGAGCGGGGAGGGGGAGGTGGACATCGTTGGTTACCTCTCGTACGTGGTGCGCCAGACGCTAAGGAGCCACCGCCCGGAGTGTCACCTCTTTTGTCAACAATCTCATTGACAATCGATGCCCGGGGGTGGCTCCACACGCCTCAGCCGACCGGCGGCGTCCCGTGCGTGTGGAACGACTCGATGGTCTTCAGCCCCCAGGCCTGCCCCTTCTTCCGCTCGTCCTCGGTCCAGGTGACGAGCGGCCAGTCGGGCGCCAGCACCAGCCGGGTGAGCGGGTTGCACAGCTCGATGCGGTTGCCGCCGGGCTCGTAGACGTACAGGAAGAACGTCTGCTGGATGGCGTGCTTGTGGGGGCCCGTCTCGATGAACACACCGGTGTCGATGGCGAGATCGGCCGCGCGCAGGATGTCCTCGCGGGTGTCGGTCGCGAAGGCGATGTGGTGCAGCCGTCCCTCGCTGCCGGTCCAGTCCGAGGTGTAGACGACGTCGTACGACTTGTTCGTGTACGTCAGCCAGCGCGCCGCGATCTTCCCGCTGTCCAGCCGGATCTGTTCGGTGGGCCGGGCGCCGAGGACGTGTCGCTGGAACTCCGCGTTCGCGAGCACGTCGCCGGCGAGAAAGTTGATGTGGTCCAACCGCCGTACGCCCACTCCCCTGTTGGGCTTGGCCTGCGGCTGGTTCTTCAGCGCCGGTCGGAGTTCCTCCGGGGCACGGTAGTACTCGCTCTCCCAGTAGAGGGCGTGCTCATGACCGTCCGGGTCGGTGGTGACGTACAGCTTGCCCAGGCCGGGTTCGTCCTCGACCCATCTGCCCGTGCCGCCCGACTCCTCAACCGCCTTGATACGGCGGTGAAGTGCCTCCTCGCCGGAGGTGCGCAGGGCGAGCCTGCCGAGGCCGGGCCGGTCGCGGGCGGTGAGCACCAGGCTGTGGTGCTCGTAGTCGTCGTAGGTCCGCAGATACACCGTGTCGCCGTCCTGGCCGTTGACCGTCAGGCCCAGGTAGTCGGTGAAGAAGGCGACGCTGGCGTCCAGGTCCGGGGTGAAGAGCTGGGTGTGGCCGATGTGGGCGATGTCGCCGAGCGGCGGAGTCATCAGAGACCTCCTGTGAGTCGGTCGACGGCCCGGGGGAACACGGTGCCGTCGAAGATCTTGCGGGCCGTACGGACCACGGCGGTGCGCCGGGCGGAGGGCGGGCCGCCGGGGCCGGCGGTCAGGCTGCTCTCGATGTCCAGGAATCCCGTGGGGTGTTCTATGCGGACGCGGTCGCTCCCGGGATCGATCTCCGCGAGGCCGGCGCCCACACCCCCCTCGATCCGCAGGCCCGCGGCCACACTGGCCGCGCCCAGGACGCCGATGGAGGGGTGGCAGCGCACCGGGATGAAGGTGCGGGTGGTCACCGCACCGCCGTCGCGCGGCGGGGCGAGCAGCGTGAGCTTGGGGACGGTGGCGTCGGACACGTCCCCCAGGCCCATCAGACGGCCCGCCGCCAGCCGTATGGAGTGCAGCCGGTCGGCGAGGGCGAGGTCCTCCTCCAGGTCCCCGGGCCGCTCGTAGCCGGTGACCTCGAGCGAGGACGCCGGGATCAGGACGGTCGGCATGCCGTTGTTCACGCAGGTCACCTCGACGCCGTCGATGACGTCGGCGGCCTTGCCGGTGGGCAGCAACTCCCCGGCGCCCGGCGGGAACTCGATCACCACGGGCGCGGCCGTCCCCGGCACGCCCGAGATCTCGGCGTCCCCCGTGTACCGCACCCGGCCCCCGGGGGTCGGGAAGGTCGCCGTCGCGTGGTCGCCGGTGTTGACCATGCGGATCCGGACGGAGGTCTCCTGCTCCCCCGCCGGGACGAGTCCGCGCTCGACGGCGAACGGGCCGACGCCGGCGAGGAGGTTCCCGCAGTTCTGACGGTCACTCACCTCGGGTCGGTCGAGCACGACTTGGAGGAAAAGGTAGTCGACGTCGGCCTCCGGGTCGGCGGACGGGGAGATCACGGCGACCTTGCTGGTGAGCGGGTGCGCGCCGCCCAGGCCGTCGATCTGCCGTTCGTCCGGGCTGCCCATGATCCGCAGCAACAGGTCGTCGCGCAGGGCGGGTTCGGCGGGCAGGTCGTCGGCGAGGAAGTAGGCGCCCTTGGACGTGCCGCCCCGCATCAGCAGGCAGGGCACCCCCTCGGTCACGGCCGCTCCCCCTCGCACTCCTCGTACGTCCGGTACTCCACGCCGAGCCTCTTCAGCGTCTCCCGCAACCCGTAGCGATCCAGCCCGAGTTGGCCCTCGACGAAGGCGGCGCGGGTGGCGGCCTCCTTGGCCTCGCGGGCTTCGGACCTCTCGACGGTCTCGCGGGCACGCTCGCGGGGGACGACCACGACACCGTCGTCATCGGCGAGGATCACGTCGCCCGGGCGGATCACCTGGCCGTCGATGGCGATCGGCACGTTGACCGAGCCGCCCGTGGCCTTGACCGTGCCCTGCGAGGAGACGGCCCGGGACCAGGCGGCGAAGCCCATATCGCGCAGCTCCTGGGTGTCGCGGATGCCGGTGTTGGTGACGACCCCGCGCACCCCGCGCTGCCGCAGGGCGGTCGCGAACAGCTCGCCGAACAGGCCGTCCGTGCACGGCGAGGTGGTGGTGACGACGAGGAGGTCGCCCTCGCCGCACTGCTCGACGGCCGCGTGGATCATGAGGTTGTCACCGGGCCAGCCGATCACGGTGACGGCCGTGCCCGCGACGCGTACGCCCTGCTGGACAGGGCGAACGGCCGGGCCCAGCAGGCCGGTTCGGCCCATCGCCTCGCTGACGGTGGCCACGCCGTACCGCGCCAGCGCGTCGACGTCCTTCAGGTCCGCCTTCGGTGGGTTGGTGACGATCACGCCCATCACGCCAGCTCCTTCGCGATCTGCGGGTAGGGGCGCATGTACGCCTCGGCCATGGTCTTGTGGGCCAGACCCAGGTTCGGGCCCGCGTTGCGCTTGAGCTGGACGCCCCGGCGGACGGCGAGGTCGGTGTAGTAGTCCCACAGGTGCTGCTGGGCGCCGAGGCACTCCATGGCCTTGCGCTTGGTCTCCCAGACCTCGGTGATGTCGAGGAGCACCTCGGGCTTGAAGCCGCTCATCTCGGGCTGGTGGGGCTCGAAGTAGAAGACCGGCGGGGCGCCGATGATCTCGCCCTCCCCCGGGTAGCCGATGGCCTGCGCCAGGACCCTGGCCTCCAGGGCCATACGGTGGGCGGCGGGATGGTCGCCGTTGTACGGGTCCTCGACCGGGTGCGTGAGCACGACGTCGGGCTGCGTGGCCCGGTAGACCCCGACGAGCTTGTCGGTCAACTCGGCGGTGGCGACCAGCGGGTAGTCGCCGGCGTCGAAGAAGCGCACCTCGGCGCCGAGGGTCGCGGCGGCGCGCTCGGCCTCGTCCCGGCGTATCGCCTTGATCTCGTCGAGTTTCCTGCCCTCGCGCCAGGCCTTGGCGGACTCCCCGCGCTCGCCGAAGGTCAGACAGGCGATGGTGACCTTCTCGCCCCGGGAGGCGGCCAGGGCGATGGCTCCGCCCGCCCGCCACACGAAGTCCCCGGCATGCGCGGTGATCACCAGTGTCGAACGTGGAGGGGCGGGCGCGCCTGACTGCGTCATTACGGACATCTCCTTGAAGTCGACAGGTTCGCGCCCGCCTCGCGCGGCTCAGTCGCGCAGCGCCTCGATCACGCTGGTGAGGTGGGCGCGGACGGCCTTCTCGGCCGCCTGCGGGTCCCTGGCCCTGATCGCCTCGATCATCGCCAGATGCTCGTTCAGGGAGTGCTGCGGGCGTCCCGGCCGGAGCGCCAACTGGAAGCGGTGACGCACCAGTTGGGCGTTCAGCCGCTCCAGCAGATCCACGGCGGTCCGCTGGCCCGAGAGCTCCCGCACCCGGGCGTGCAGCTCCTGGTTGAGCTCGGAGTAGGTCATCGGCTCGCCGTCGGCCACGGCCTTGGTCATCGCCGTGCCCAGTTCGGTCAGCTCGGCGAGCTGCTCGTCACTGGCCAGGGTCGCCGCCTTGGCCGCGCACAGTCCTTCGAGGACCATGCGGCACTCGGTGATGGCGACCGCCTCCTCGACGGTCACCACCCGCACCCGGGAACCCCGGTTGCGGATCCGCTCGACGAGGCCCTGGGCCTCCAGATCGATGAGTGCGGCCCGGATGCTGGCCCGTGTCACACCGAACTGCTCGGCGAGCTCGTTCTCCACCAGCCGCTGCGCCGGTGCCATCTCGCCGTGCAGGATCGCCTGCCGCAGCTGCGCGAGCGCGTGCTGTTTGGCCTGCTCCCCGGTGCTCGGACGGGCTTCTTTCGGCATCGCTGCCCTCCCTGAGTGAGTGCCTGTCGAACCTAAATCTAGCCAAACAAGATTGTCAACAATTTTGTCTGCCATATCGGGAAGCCGCGCCGCACAGCACACCGCCATTGAACTTGCTTAAGTCAATCAATTGCGATTCACTTGAGTGAGTCAAGCAATACCAGGTTCCCTGCCGGAGGCCCAGCCATGTCCGACGCCCTTGCCCAACCCGCCGAACCGGGGTCGTCAGCCCCACCCGAGCCGAACGCCGTGGTGGCGGTCCTGGCCCTGGCCGGAATCGTCGTCTCGCTGATGCAGACCCTGGTCATCCCGATCGTTCCCGAGCTGCCCGAGCTCCTGCACGCGGAGCCCTCCGACACCGCCTGGGCTGTCACCGCCACCCTGCTCGCCGCGTCCGTGGCCACGCCGGTCGTCGGGCGGCTCGGCGACATGTTCGGCAAGCGCCGGATGCTGCTGCTCAGCATCGTGCTGCTGGTCTCCGGTTCGCTGGTCTGCGGCCTCGCCGACTCCCTCGTCCCGATGATCGTCGGACGTGCGCTGCAGGGTCTGGCCGCCGCGGTCGTACCGCTCGGCATCAGCATCATGCGGGACGCGCTGCCGGCCGACCGGCTGGCCGGGTCCACGGCGTTGATGAGTGCCTCGCTCGGTGTCGGTGGTGCGCTGGGGCTGCCCGCCGCCGCGTTCATCGCCGACAACTGGAACTGGCACATCCTGTTCTGGGTCTCGGCCGCTCTCGGTGCCGTCGCCTTCGTGCTCGTCCTGCTGATCGTGCCCGAGTCCAAGGTGCGCGCCGGGGGCCGGTTCGACCTCGTCGGTTCGCTGGGTCTGTCGGCCGGTCTGGTCTCGCTGCTGCTGACCGTCTCCAAGGGCGGTGACTGGGGCTGGACGAGCGGCACCACAGTCGCTCTCGGCACCGCCGCGGTCGTGATCCTGCCGGCCTGGGGCTGGTGGGAACTGCGCAGCCCGCAGCCGCTGGTCGACCTCCGGACCACCGCCAAGCCGCAGGTGCTGTTCACCAAACCTCGCCTCGATCGCGCTCGGGGTCTCGATGTTCGCGATGTCCCTGGTGCTCCCGCAGTTGCTCCAGCTGCCCGAGCAGACCGGCTACGGCCTCGGCAAGTCCATGCTGACGGTCGGCCTGGTGCTGCCCCCGCAGGGCCTGGTGATGATGGCCATGTCCGCCGTCTCCGCGGCCGTCACCAAGGCCAAGGGCCCCAAGGTCACGCTGATGATCGGCGCGCTGATCGTGGCCGCCGGCTACGCGCTCAACATCGTCCTGATGTCCGAGGTCTGGCACCTCGTCCTGGTCTCCTGCGTCATCGGCGCCGGCATCGGCTTCACCTACGGCGCGCTGCCCGCCCTGATCATGGGTGCCGTGGACCCCACCCAGACAGGCGCCGCGAACAGCCTCAACACCTTGATGCGATCCCTGGGCACCTCCTTCGCCAGCGCTCTCGCCGGTGTGATCCTGGCCCGGATGACCACCGATTTCGGCGGCACCGCGCTGCCCTCGGAGATCGGCTTCAAGGTCGTCATGGTGATCGGGGCGGGGGCGGCGCTGCTCGCGTTCGCCGTAGCGACCTTCATCCCCCGCCGGCGGCACGCCACCCCGCAGCCCCCGGCCGACGGGCCGACGAAGCCGACGGAGGTCGGCGCCAAGGCGTAGGACCGGGCTCGGTACCGGACTGACCGGCCGTCGCTCCCTGGTCGGGGCGGCGGCCGGGGCGGCGTTGGCGTGGCCGCGCCCGACCGCGGGGCGGCGACCACGATCACCCGGGCCACCAGGCGCCGCCAGGTCGCGACGGAGTGTCCTCCCACCTGCGCCGACACTCCACACACTGTCGACCCACGGGCCGGGAACGACCTCGCTAGGGTCTCACCATGGACCACAGCTTCGTACTCCACATCCCCGACGCCGAGCTCGAATCCGAGCCCCTCGCGCGGGAGCAGATCGTCTCGGGGACGCCCGAGGTGACCGGAAAGGTGGTCTGGGAGTCGGAGGACGGACGACAGATCCGTGGCATCTGGCAGATCACGCCCGGAGTCGTCACCGACACGGAGGCGGACGAACTGTTCGTCGTGATCAGCGGGTCGGCGACCATCGAGGTCGAGGGCGGGCCGACGCTGAAGGTGGGGCCCGGCGACATGGCCGTACTGCGTGCGGGCGACCGTACGACGTGGACCGTGCACGAGACCCTGCGGAAGGCGTACGCGATCAATCTGTGAGCGGGCCCGCCGTGGTCCCCCGGATCTCCAGCACCGGCGCTGCGAGATCCGTGCGCCCCTCTCCCCCACGCCCCTCGAACCGGTCGAGCAGACACCGCGCGGCCCGGCGGCCGACCTCGTGGCTGGCGTTGTCGACGGTGGTGAGCCAGACGTGGCGGAGCCGGGCGATGCTCGTGTTGTCGTAGCCGACGACGGACAGGTCGCGCGGGACGCTCAGGCCGAGTTCCTCCGCGGCCGACACCGCGCCGATCGCGGCGATGTCGTTGAAGGCGAAGACGGCCGTCGGCCGGTCGGGGCGGCTCAGCAGCCGGACCGTCGTGCGGTAGCCGCCCTCCTCGGTCATGTCACTCGCCTCGACGACCGCCTCCTGGGCGAGGCCGTGCGCCCGCATCGTCGCCTCGAAGCTGCGCCGGCGCAGCTCGCCGACCGCCCCGTACCCCGCGATGTGCGCGACGCGGCGGTGACCGAGGCCGATCAGGTGCTCGGTGACCAGGCGGGCGCCGCGCTCGTCGTCGTTGGCGACGACGTCCACCCCCGGCAGCCTGGGCTCGCGCGCGCCCGCCACGACCACCGGGAGCCGCTCGGCCACCGCCCCGAGCGCGGCGGCGTCGGGCAGCGTGCCGACCACGATCAGGCCGTCCACCCCGAGGTCCAGGAAGGGACCGGCCGGATCCTGTCCGGTACGGCGGTTGAGACGGGCGTCGGCCAGGAGCATGCGCAGGCCGTTGTCGTGGAGCAGGGAGTTCAGACCGTCGAGCAGATCCACGAACCAGGGGTTGCGCAGGTCGTTCAGGAGGACGCCGACCGTGCGGGTGCGCTGCTCGCTGAGGCTCCGGGCGGCGGCGTTCGGACGGTAGCCGAGTTCGCGCACGGCCCGCAGCACGGCCTCCCGCTTCTCCGGGCGCACCTGCTCGGAGCCCCGCAGCACGAGGGAGACCAGCGACTTCGAGACACCGGCCCGGTCGGCCACATCGCGGATCGTCGGCGCTCTCATGGGTATGGACCGTTCCATGGCGCAGCACGGCTTGTCAAAGGGTTGACATCAAGCAAATACGGCACCCAAGGTGGCCTGGACAGGAAATGGACCGGTCCAAAGAGGTGCTCCCCCATGGTCGATACGCTCGGTGTCGCCGTCGTCGGATTCGGCTGGATGGGGCGGGTGCACACCCAGGCCTACGCCCGTGTCCCGCACCACTACCCCGGGCTCCCGCTGCGCGCCGAACTCGTGACCGTCGCCGAGGACGTGCCGGGACGGGCCGAGGAGGCGGCCGCGCAGTTCGGGTTCGCCTCGGCCACCCACGACTGGCGCGAGGTCGCCGCCGACCCGCGTGTCCAGGCCGTCAGCATCACCGCGCCCAACTTCCTGCACCGCGAGATCGGCGTCGCGATGGCCGGGGCCGGCAAACACATCTGGATCGAGAAGCCGGTCGGCCTCACCGCCGAGGACGCCCGCGCGGTGGCGGACGCCGTGGCCCGGACCGGCGTGCGGAGCGCGGTCGGCTTCAACTACCGCAACGCGCCCGCCGTAGAAAGCGCCCGCGAGCTGATCGCCTCCGGGGAGATCGGCACGGTCACCCATGTCCGCGTCCGGCTCTTCAGCGACTACGCGGCCCACCCTCAGGGTGCCCTGACCTGGCGTTACGAGCGTGAACGCGGCGGCAGCGGAGTGCTCGGGGACCTCGCCTCGCACGGCGCCGACCTGGCCCGCTTCCTGCTCGGCGACATCGCTTCCCTCACGGCCGACACCGCGATCTTCGTGCCCGAGCGCGCCCGCCCCACCGGGGCCACCGCAGGGCACACCCTGGCGACCGGAGAGCTCGGGCCCGTCGAGAACGAGGACTACGTCAACTGCCTGCTGCGCTTCACCTCCGGTGCCCGTGGCGTCCTGGAGGCCTGCCGGGTCTCGGTCGGCGAGCAGAACAACTACGGCTTCGAGGTGCACGGCACGAAGGGCGCGGTGTTCTGGGACTTCCGCCGCATGGGTGAGCTGGGCATCAGCCGCGGCACCGGCTACCAGGACCAGCCCGTCAGCACGGTGCATGTCGGCCCGGGCGACGGCGAGTTCGGCGCCTTCCAGCCGGGCGCGGCCAACGCCATGGGCTACGACGACCTCAAGGTCGTGGAGGCGTACCGCTTCCTGCGTTCGGTCGCCGAGGGCACGTCGTACGGGGCCACGGTGGAGGACGCCGTGCACAGCGCCGTCGTACTGGACGCCATGTCCCGCTCCGCGGAAAGCGGTTCATGGGTGGAGGTGTCGGCATGACGGTCCGGGTGGGGGTGATCGGGGCCGGGGTGATGGGTGCCGATCATGTGCGGCTGCTGCACGGGTTCGTGTCGTCGGCCGAGGTCGTGGCGGTGGCGGATGTCGACCAGGCGCGGGCGAGGGCCGTCGCGTCCGGTGTACCGGGGGCGCTCGTCAGCCCCGACGCGTGGGCGCTGATCGCCGAATCCCGCGTGGACGCCGTCGTGGTCGCCTCGCACGACTCCACCCACGCCGAGCTCACCGTGGCCGCCGTGCGCGCCGGGAAGCCGGTGCTGTGCGAGAAGCCGCTGGCGCCGACGGTCGCCGAGTGCGTCGAGGTCGTCCGTGAGGACGACAAGGCGGGCGGCGGGCTCGTGTCGGTGGGCTTCATGCGGCGGTTCGACCCGGCGTACGTCGCGCTGAAGGCCGCGCTGGGAGAGGGCCGGTGCGGTCGGCCCAGGGTGGTGCACTGTGTGAGCCGGGGTGTGACCTCGGCACCGGGCGCGGTCAGCGAGTTCAGCGTCACCGGGTCCTCGATCCACGAGTTCGACGTCGTGCCGTGGCTGCTGGACTCACCCGTCACCGCGGTGTCCTGGCACGCGCCCGAGGGTGAGTCCGCTCCCGGTCTGCGTGACCCCCAGGTCATGCTCCTGCACACCGCCGACGGCACGCTCACCACCCTCGAGACCTTCCTCAACGCCCGCTACGGGTACGAGGTCCGCTGTGAGATCGCCGGCGAGCGGGGCGCGCTGCGGCTGGCCGATCCCGCGCTGGTCGTGAGTTCGCTGGAGCGCAACCGGTCCACCGGATACCCGGCCGACTGGCGGCCCCGGTTCACCGAGGCCTACCGGCTGGAGCTGCAGGCGTGGATCGACTCGGTCGTCGCCGGACGGTCCTCGCCGCTGGCCTCCGCGCGTGCGGGGCTGACCGCGTCCGCGGTCGCACAGGCGGTGATCGCGTCGATGCGGGACGGCGGCCGGACCGTGCCCGTGTCCGTACCGGCCCTGTGAGGCATGCCGTGACCACACTTCCCGCGCCCCGCACCCCCGATCCCATGGCCGCGCCCGCCCTCAACTGGGGTGTCCTCGGCACCGGTTGGATCGCCGAGCGGTTCGTCGATTCGGTCCAGCGGCACACCCGTCAGCGGTTCACCGCCGTGGCTTCGCGCGATGCCGCCCGGGCGCAGGAGTTCGCGGCCCGGCACGGGATCAGGCGCGGATACGGCTCGTACGAGGAGCTGGTGGCCGCCGCCGACGTCGATGTCGTGTACGTCGCCACCGAGCACACCGCCCATCTCGCCTGTGCGCGACTGGTGTTGGAGGCCGGCAAGCACGTCCTGGTCGAGAAGCCGCTCGGCCTGAACGCGGCGCAGGGCGCGGAGATCGCCGAACTCGCCGCCTCGCGTGGGCTGTTCTGTGCCGAGGCGTTGTGGACGTTCTTTCTGCCGCGCTTCGATGTCGTACGGCAGGTGCTCGACTCCGGGATGCTCGGCCAGGTGCGGTCCGTGCTGGCCGACCTCGGTGAGTACTTCGACCCTGCGGGGGGACATCGCATCCTGCGTGCCGATCTCGCCGGTGGGCCACTGCTCGATCTCGGTACCTACCCGGTGTCGCTGGCCACCTGGGTGCTGGGCCCCGCGGAGAACGTGCAGGCTTCGGGGCAGGCACACCCCTCGGGGGTGAACGGGCAGATCGGTGCCGTCCTGGACGGGCGGGCCGTCCTTCACACCACCCTGTTCAGTGACACTCCGAGCACGGCGGTGATCGCGGGGACCGAGGGGACCCTCCGGCTGCCGGGGCCCTTCCACCAGCCCGGGGACGTGGTGTTCAGGCCGGCCGGAGGGGGCCCGCCACTGACGTACACCGAACCTCGTACGGGCCACGACGGCCTGCACTTCGAGGCCGCCGAGGCAGCCCGCCGCATCCGGGACGGCCTCGTCGAGACGCCTCTGCGGCCGCTTGCCGACTCGGTCGCCACGCTGCGGGTGATGGACGAGATCAGAAGACGGTGCGGGATCGTCTTCCCCGGCGAACAGCCGGCCCGGACCCGCGGCCGGACAGCGACCTAGTACGGCATGTTGTACGGCGTCACCACCTGGATCGCCGAAGGTGTCGTCGGCCCCGCCGGCGGCAACGCCCCGTGCGCCCGCATCACGATGTGGCACGCCTCTCGCATGTCCTGCCGCAGGTCGTGATGGAGGACCGCCGACAGGCGGTGTTCGCGCAGCAGCCGGTCGTTGTCGTGGTCCAGGTCGTGGGCCACGAACACCGCGCACTCCCTGTCCAGGTCCTCGAAGGCCCGGAGCGTGGCGATGTTGCCGCCGCCGATGGAGTAGACCGCCCGGATCTCCGGATCCCGCTCCAGGGCGGCCCGGACGAGGTCGTACTGCGTGGCGTCCAGGCCCTGTCCCTCGGCGATCTCCACCACCGCGCGTTCCGGGTGGCGGGTGCGCATCGCGCTGCGGAACCCCATCTCGCGCTCCTCCTCGTTGCGGAAGAAGCCGCTGCTGAGGCTGGTGAGGACGTTGCCGGGGCGGTCGCCGAGCCACTGGCCCATGAGGTAGGCGGCGGTCGCTCCCGCCGCCCGGTTGTCGATGCCCACGTAGGCGAGGCGGGCCGTGGAGGGCAGGTCGGTGACCAGGGTGACCACGGGAATGCCCGCCTCCGCGAGCCGGCCGACCGCGGCCGTGACCTCGGGAACGTCGGGAGCCTTGAGGATCACGCCTTGGGAGCCGCGACGGGCTATCCGGTCGAGGGTCTTGGTCAGCTCCGCGCCGGGGCCCGTCTCGCGGAAGTGGAAACGGGAGCGCAGGACGGCGGGATGCAGCGCGGGCAGCTCGGCCTCCAGAGCGGCGCGGACGGCCGTGGAGAAGCGTTCCGGCGTCTGCATCACTATGTCGATCATGAACGTGCGGCCGACCAGCCGGACCTGGGTGCGCTGCCGGTCCAGGTCCGTGATCGCCTGGCGGACCTCGCGGGCGGTGTTCTCCCGCACCCCTCCCCTGCCGTTCAGGACCCGGTCGACGGTGGCCTCGCTCAGCCCCGCCTGACGTGCGATTTCCCGGATCGGGTACGGGTGGCCCACGCGGCTGCTCCTTGAGGGGTTTTTGATGGCTGCCTGCTGGTTGTTCGACGCCTTTGTCATGACAAGAATGACAGCGCTGAGTCGCCCCTGTCACCGAGAGGACGCCGATGTCCTTCACCGCCGTACACCGCCGCGCCTGGCTGTCCGAGCAGGACTGCGACCTCGACTCGTTCCGCGCGCTCGTCGAGCGGGCGGCCGACCCCGCCGACTACCCGCACGCCGCCGCCGTGGAGCGGAACGTCCTGCTGTACGACGCCGAGCGCGTCCGCGGTGCCAAGGACCGCAGGGAAGTACAGGAGGAGCTGGTGCGGGCCCTGGCCGACGGCCCCGGGGTCGTGGTCTTCCAGGGGGCGTTCCCCGACCACGCGGTCGTCGACCGCTTCACCGAGGTCTTCGACTCGCTGATCCGCGAGCAGTACGCGGCCGGCACGACCGCGGGCGACCACTTCGCGAAGCCCGGCGCCAACGAGCGGGTGTGGAACGCGCTGGAGAAGGCGGCCCTCTACGACCCCTCGGCGTTCGCCGACTACTACGCCAACCCGGTCCTGGCCCTGGTGTCCGAGGCCTGGCTCGGCCCCGGTTACCAGGTCACCTCCCAGGTCAACGTGGTCAACCCCGGCGGCCTCGCGCAGACCGTGCACCGCGACTACCACCTCGGCTTCCTCTCCGACGAGGTCGCCGCGGCCTATCCGGCGCACGTGCACCGTCTCTCCCCCGTGCTCACGCTCCAGGGCGCGGTCGCGCACTGCGACATGCCGGTGGAGTCGGGGCCGACGCTGTACCTGCCGTTCTCGCAGATGTTCGAGCCCGGGTATCTGGCATGGCGGCGGCCGGAGTTCCAGGCGTACTTCAAGGAGCACCACGTCCAGCTGCCGCTCGCGAAGGGCGACGCCGTCTTCTTCAACCCGGCGCTGTTCCACGCGGCCGGGACCAACCGCACCACCGACGTGCGGCGCATGGCCAATCTCCTGCAGGTGTCCTCGGCCTTCGGGCGTGCCATGGAGACCGTGGACCGGGAGGCGGTGTCGAACGCCGTCTACCCGGCGCTGCTGCGCCGCAGGACGGACGGCGCCGACGCGGAGTGGCTGGACAACGTGATCGCCGCGAGCGCCGAGGGCTACCCCTTCCCCACCAATCTCGACAGCGACCCACCGGTCGACGGACTCGCCCCGCCGTCCCAGGCGGACCTCGTACGACGGGCACTCGCCGAGGGCTGGACCCCGCGGACCCTCAGGGACGAGCTGCGCGCGGGCGCCGACCGGCGTACGAGCTGAATCGGCGCCGCACGAGCTGAAAGGTACTGGCACATTCATGGGACTTCTCGACGACAAGGTCGTCCTCGTCAACGGCGGCAGCCAGGGCGTCGGTGCCGCCATCGCCCGGGCCGCCGTCCGTGAGGGCGCGGTCGTGGCCGTGACCGGCCGCCGCCCCGAGCCCGGTGCGGCACTGGTGGCGGAGCTGGAGGCGGCCGGCGGCAAGGCGCTGTTCGTCCGCGCCGACCTCGCCGACGCCGAGCAGGCCAGAGCGTCCGTCACCCGGGTCGTCGAGGCGTACGGCCGTGTCGACTGCCTGGTGAACTCCGCCGGGCTCACCTCCCGGGGCACGCTCCTCGACACCACGCCCGAGCTGTTCGACCAGCACATCGCGATCAACCTCAAGGCGCCCTTCTTCGCCATGCAGGCGGCGGTGGCGGACATGGTCGGCCGCAAGGCGCCCGGCACGGTCGTCAACATCATCACGTCCTCGGCACACGGCGGGCAGCCGTTCCTCGCGCCCTACGTGGCCGCGAAGGCCGGCCTGATCGGCCTCACCCGCAACGCCGCGCACGCCCACCGCTGGGACCGGGTCCGGATCAACGGCCTCAACATCGGCTGGACGGCGACCGAGGGCGAGGACGCCACCCAGAAGACCTTCCACGGCGCCGGCGACGACTGGCGTGAGGAGGCCGCCGCCAGGCTCCCCATGGGAAAGCTCGGCCAGCCCGACGAGATCGCCGACTTCGTCGTCCTCCTGCTGTCCGACCGGTCGGGCGTGGTGACCGGTTCGGTGATCGACTGGGACCAGAACGTCCTCGGCGGCCTCGACTGACCCTTCGCCCCACTTGAGAAACACCGCTCGCAAGAACCACCCTCAAGGAGCTGCACCCCCATGCGCATCGGAATCCTCGGCCTCGGCCGCATCGGCGCCTTCCACGCCGAGACCCTCTCCGGACTCGACGCCGTCGAGTCACTCGTACTCACCGACCCCTTCGCGGAGGCCGCCAAGTCCGCCGCGGAGCGGTTCGGCGGCGAGGTCGTGGACTCGCCGGAGGCCCTGCTGGCCGCCGGCGTGGACGGCATCGTGGTCGCGGCGGCGACGGACGCCCACCCCAAGCTGATCCTGGCCGGAGTGGAGGCCGGCATCCCCGTCTTCTGCGAGAAGCCCGTCGCCAAGCACATGAGCGAGGGCGTCGAGGTCCTCAGGGCCGTCGAGGGCAGCGACGTGCCGATCCAGATCGGCTACAACCGCCGCTTCGACACCGGTTTCGTCAACGCCCGGACCGCCGTGCAGAGCGGCGAGCTGGGCAAGCTGCACACCGTGCGCTCGACCACGCTGGACCCGGCCCCGCCGCCGGCCGCGTACATCGCCGCCTCCGGGGGCATCTTCCGGGACTGCTCGGTGCACGACTTCGACATCATCCGCTGGGTGACCGGCCGCGAGGTCGTCGAGGTGTACGCCGTCGGCGGCAACCGGGGCGCCGAGTACATCAAGGAGGCGGGCGACGCCGACACCACCGGCGCGATCCTCACCCTCGACGACGGCACGATCGCGGTGGTCTCCAACTCCCGCCACAACGCCCGCGGTTACGACGTCCGCATGGAGATCCACGGCTTCACGGACTCCATCGCCGTCGGCCTGGAGGACAAGCTCCCGCTGCGCTCGGTCGAGCCCGGTGTGACCTTCCCGGCGGGCACCCCGCACGACTTCTTCATGGACCGCTTCACGGCCGCCTACCGCGCCGAACTCACCGCGTTCACCGAGGTCGTGGCCGGCACCCGGCCCTCGCCGTGCACGATCGCGGACGCCCTGGAGGCGGGCTGGATCGCCGAGGCGTGCACGCTGTCGCTGCACGAGCACCGCCCGGTGACGATCGCCGAGGTCCGCTCCGCCTGAGTCGCCGCAGGCGTCCCGGGTGCCCCGGGCCCCGGGACGCCGGCGCACGAACGCTCCGGCCCCGGCGCCCGTTCACCGCGAACCGTGGCCGTCGTACGCGCCGGGCCGAGCGGCCCGGTCCTGGCCCGCGCCCAGGACCTCGCGCGCCGCCACGTCCCGCCCGCGCGGCGCACACTGATCCGGCAGGACCCCCGTCCTGCCGCCATCGAGGAGGAACCGCGGACATGAGCGAACCGCTGCGCATCGGAATACTGGGAGCCGCGCGGATCAGCGGCGCCTCACTGATCGGCCCGGCCCGGGCGACCGGTCACCGGGTCGTCGCGGTGGCCGCGCGGGACCGGTCCCGCGCCGAGGCCTACGCGGCCGAGCACGGTGTGGAGCGGGTGGCGGGGTCGTACACCGAGCTGATCGCCGACCCCGAGGTCGAGGTCGTCTACAACCCGCTCGCCAACGGTCTGCACGGCCCGTGGAATCTCGCGGCGCTCGCCGCGGGCAAGCACGTCCTGAGCGAGAAGCCGTCGGCGAGCAACGCCGAGGAGGCCGCTGAGGTGCGGGAGGCGGCCGCGAAGGCCGGCACGGTGTTCATGGAGGCCTTCCACTACCTCTTCCACCCGGTCACCCGGCGGCTCCACGAAGTCCTCGCGAGCGGTGAGATCGGCGAGTTGCGGCACGTGGAGGCCATGGTCGCGATCCAGGCGCCGCCGGACTCCGACCCGCGCTGGTCGCTGCCGCTGGCCGGCGGGGCGGTGATGGACCTCGGCTGCTACAGCCTGCACGCGCTGCGCATGCTGGCCCCGTGGGCCGGCGGCGCGCCGCGGCTGGTCTCCGCGCGGGGCGGCGAGCGAAGCGAGATGGGGGTCCCCCCGGACGGAGTCCGGGGGAGGGCGGGGGCGCCCGGCGTCGACGAGTGGCTCGACGCCGACCTGGCCTTCCCCGGCGGCGCGACCGGGTCGGCGCGCTGCCACATGGCGTACGACAGGCTGGAGATGAGCTGCCGGATCATCGGTTCGCGGGGCGAGGTCCTGGCGCCGAACTTCGTGCTGCCGCACACGGACGACCGGGTCGTGGTGCGCACCGGGGAGGGCGAGCGCATCGAGCGGCTCGGCACGCGGTCGTCGTACACCTACCAGCTGGAGGCGTTCGCGGACGGGGTGCGCGGGGGCGCCCCGCTGCCGCCGGACGCGGACGACGCGGTGGCGACGATGACGCTGATCGACGCCGCCTACCGCGCGGCCGGGTTCGAGCCGCGGCCGCGCGTGTCCTAGCTGTCGCGCAGCTCGGCCAGTTCACGCCGGGTGATCGACTCCTTGTCGGTCTGGCCCAGTTCACCGAGTACATCGGCCAGGCAGTCCAGCGCCGAGGTCAACTCGCCCGCGCCGTGCGGCTTGCGGGCCTCGGCCACCGCCGCGACGGCGCAGGCGCGGGCCTCGGCCGGGTCCCCGGTGGCGGTGTGGCAGCGGGCGAGATCGATCAGGAGCCGTACCCGCAACGGCAGAACGATCTCGGGGACGGCCCACGCGAGGGGCCCCCGCAGCGCCTCCCGGGCCTCGGGGCCCACGCCCAGCGCGTCCCCGTACCGCCCCAGCGCCCTCAGCACACCGACCAGTTCGGCGAGCGCCTGCGGACGCACCAGCTCGACGTGCGCCAGCTCCCGGAGCGACATGGCGGCGAGGAGCGCGGCACACTCCTCGTAGACGGCCACGGACTCCTCGCTGCGGCCGACCGCGGCGAGCAGCATCCCGTACGTCCGCAGCGCGCCGGGCAGGCTGCCGAGCGCCCGGTCCCTGCGGTCGGGGGCGGACAGGTGGCGGTACGTCTCCACGCACTCCTGTGCCACCGACACGGCCTCCTCGGTCCGGCCGACGCCCGCGAGCGCCTGCGCCCGCACGTCCCCGACGAAGGCGGTCAGCGCCCCGGACGCCTCGCCCGGTACGGCGGTCGCCGCCGTGCACGCCTCCTCGAAGCGGCCGGACAGCAGCAACGCGTGGGCACGCAGCGCCAGGGCACGGCTCAGCCCCTCCGTGTCGGCCGTTCCGCGGTAGACCTCGACCGCCTCCTCGGCCCAGGCCAGCCGTCGCGCGGGCGACGGCGGTGGCAGCCCCGCCCAGGAAGGCGTGACGCAGGACGACAGCGCGGCCCCCAGCAGCGGTCCGCCCTTCTCCGGCGCCCATTTGGCCGCCGCGCGCGGCAACGGCAGCAGTATCCGTACGAGTCCCATCCGCACCCCCTCGCCGCCCCGCCGAGGACAGCCGCGCCATGGTCGCACAGCGGGTCACGCCGACGCCGCGATTCGCCGAGTACGTAGCGAGCACGGGGGAACTTCGCCGGACTCCCCCTGTACGGCGCGAAGTCAGCCGTACAGGGCGGGCCGTTCCACGAGTTCCACGGTCATCCGGCCGCCTTCGTTCAGCGACCTGACGCCCGCCTCGCACACCGCGGCCGCCGCGTAGCCGTCCCACACGCTGGGGCCGGTGACCTCGCCGCGGCGGGTGGCGTCGACCCAGGCCTGGACCTCACGGTCGTAGGCGTCGGCGAAGCGTTCGACGAAGTCCTGGGCGATGGTGCCGCCCCAGCGGCCTGCCATGTTGGTGACCATGGCGTGGCCGTCGCCGACGCGGGCGGTGCCGCGTTCGCAGACGGCCTCGGCCTGGACCTGGTAACCGAAGCCGCAGTTGACGAAGATCTCGACGTCGGCGAGCGCGCCGCCGTCCGTCTCGAAGATGACGAACTGCGGGTCCTGGAGGTCGTCGGGGGCGTTCGCGGACGGCGTCGGGCGCAGGACGGTGACCGCGGTGATCTCGTGCCCCAGCAGCCAGCGGGTCACGTCGGTCTCATGGGCCACGGAGTCGCTGATCAGCATGGAGCTGGTGAAGAAGGGCGGGCTCGCGGCGTTGCGGTGCCGGTTGTGCAGCATGAGCGGCCGCCCCAACTGGCCTGTCGCCAGCAGGGACTTGAGCTTCATGTACTCGGTGTCATAGCGCCGCATGAAGCCGACCTGGGCACGTCTGCGACCCAGTCGTTGCTCGGCCTCCACGACCCGCAGCGCGGAGGCCGCGTCGGGGGTGAGCGGCTTCTCGCACAGCACCGGCAGATCGTGCTCGAAGGCCTGGAGGAGGGCCGCCTCGTGGGCGGGGCCCGGCGAGGCGATCAGGACGGCGTCGACATCGGCCGCCGCCATCGCGGAGGCCGGGTCGGTGTAGGCGGTGCAGCCGTCGACGCGGGCGGCGATGTTCTTGGCGCGTTCCGCGTCGACGTCCACGACGGCACTCACCCGGGCGCCGCTGACGACCTCATGGATACGGCGGACGTGGTCGGCGCCCATCTTGCCGGTGCCGATGACGGCGACGCCCAGGGTGGCTCGCTCGGTCATGGTCATCCCTTCAGGCGCCGCAGGACCTCAGGAACTTACGGGTGCGCACCGCGATCGGCAGCGGCTTGTCCGGCTCGCACGGGTACATGTCCTGCTCGACGATGGCGAACAGCTCCACGCCGAGCTTCTGCGCCGCGACCAGCACAGGCTCCAACTCGGGCACGCCGGACGGCGGTTCGCACATCACTCCGCGCTGGACGGCCGGGCCGAACGGCACCTCGTTCGTGACGACGTCCGCGAGGATCTCCGGGTCGACCTGCTTGAGGTGCAGATAGCCGATGCGCTCGCCGTACGTCTCGATGAGCTTGACGCTGTCGCCGCCGCAGTAGGCGTAGTGCCCGGTGTCCAGACAGAGGTTGACGAGCTCGGAGTCCGTCGAGTCCAGGAAGTGCTCGACGTGGTCCTCGGTGTCCAGGTGGGTGTCGGCGTGCGGGTGGACGACGATGTCCAGGCCGTACGCCTCCTTCACCTCGTGGCCGAGCCGTTCCATGCCCTTGGTCAGGTGCGCCCACTGCTCGTGGGTCAGCTCCGGCGGCTCGAGGATCTCGGCGGTCTTGTCGTCGCGCCAGAAGGACGGGATGACGACGAGATGCCCGGCGCCCATGGCCTGGGTGAGCGCGGCGACCTGGCTGACGTGCTCCCAGGTGGACTCCCAGACCGTAGGGCCGCGGTGCAGACCGGTGAAGACCGTGCCCGCCGAGACCTTGAGGTCGCGCCGGGCGATCTCGTCGGTCAGTCGGGCCGGATCGGTCGGCAGATAGCCGTAGGGCCCCAGCTCGATCCAGGAGTAACCGGCCTCGGCGACCTCGTCCAGGAAGCGTTCCCACGGCACCTGCGCCGGATCGTCGGGGAACCAGACGCCCCAGGAGTCCGGGGCCGAGCCGACGCGGATACGGTCGAGTGGGGCCGCCATCTCAGGCCTTCCCCTCGCCGGTGCCGGCCACCGGTGCCGTGAGGTCCTGCTCCTCGGGGAGGGCTTCGGTGTCGACGCCGCGGACCTGGCTCAACTCGTGTTTGAGTGCGGCGAGTTCGGCGCCGCCGGCCATGTGGTTGGTGAGTTCTTCGAGGGTGATCCGGTCGCGGGCGGCGGACAGTTCCATGGTGCCCAGGCGCAGCACGCTGAAGTGGTCGCCGACCATGTAGGCGTGGTGGGGGTTGTGGGTGATGAAGATGACGCCCAGGCCGCGGTCGCGGGCGGCGGCCACGTACTTGAGCACCACGCCGGACTGCTTGACACCCAGCGCGGCGGTGGGCTCGTCGAGGATGAGGACACGGGCGCCGAAGTAGACGGCGCGGGCGATGGCCACGCACTGGCGCTGGCCGCCGGAGAGGGTGCCGATGGGCTGTTCGAGGTCGTCGAGGACGATGCCCATCTCGCGCAGTTCGTGGTCGGCGGTCTTCTTCATCTGCTCGATGTCCAGGCGGCGGATCGGCCAGGGGCCCTTGGTCATCTCGGAGCCGAGGAAGAAGTTGCGCCATACCGGCATCAGGGGGACCACGGCGAGGTCCTGGTAGACGGTGGCGATGCCCTTGTCGAGGGCCTCGCGGGGGGTGGAGAAGCGTACCGGGGTGTTGTCGACGAGGAACTCGCCCTCGGTGTGCTGGTGCAGGCCGGAGATGATTTTGATGAGGGTGGACTTGCCGGCGCCGTTGTCGCCCAGCACACAGGTGACCTGGCTGGGGTGCACCTTCAGGCTGACCCCGTGCAGGGCACGGATGTTGCCGTAGGACTTGCCCGCGTTGCGCAGCTCGACGATCGCCCCGTCACCGTCGGCCGGGCCGGGGGTGTCGGTGAGGATGGCGCCGTGGGTGCCGGATTCTTCAGTGGTCATTGCGCGGTTACCTCCGGGTCGCGGTGCGGCTGACCCACAGATTGATCAGGACGGCGCCGAGCAGCATCACGCCGAGGAAGGCCTTGAACCAGTCCGGGTTCCAGTTGGCGTAGACGATGCCCTGCTGGACCATGCCGAACATGAACGCGCCGAAGACCGGGCCGATCGCGGAGCCCGCGCCGCCGGTCAGCAGACAGCCGCCGATCACCGCCGCGGAGATGTAGATCAGTTCCTGGCCGACGCCCTCGCCGGACTGCACGGTGTTGAAGGAGAACAGGTTGTGCATACCGACGAACCAGGCGGCGAAGCCCACCAGCATGAACAGGGAGATCTTCGTGAAGGTGACCGGCACGCCCACCGCCCGCGCGGAGTCCTTGTTGCCGCCCACCGCGAAGACCCAGTTGCCGTACTTGGTGCGCAGCAGCACCCAGGTGGCGATCGCGGCGAACACCAGCCAGTACACAATCGTGATCTTGATCTGGACGCCACCGACGTCGAAGGAGCTCCCGAAGACCTTCTTGGCCTGGTCGAAGCCGTCCATGGTGCTGATGTCGTCGGTGGCCACATTCCCGGTCACCAGCTTGGTCACCGCCAGGTTGACACCCTGAAGGATCAAGAACGTGCCCAGCGTGATCAGGAAGCTGGGCAGACCGGTCCTGACCACCAGCCAGCCGTTGAGGAACCCGATCGCCAGCGACACCAGCAGCGCCACCACGACGCCCGCCCACACGTTCAACGTCAGCTGGAAGGCGAACATGCTCGCCGTCAGCGCCGACGTGATCACCGCGACACCCGCCGACAGGTCGAACTCCCCGCCGATCATCAACAGCGCCACCGGCAACGCCATGATCCCGATCGTCGACGACTGATACAGGATGTTCGCCATCGAACTGCCGTCCCGCACCGGCGGCGCGGCGATCAGGAAGAACACCCACACCGCCACCGCACCCAGGAACACCCCGACCTCGGGACGCGCCAACAGACGCAACGCGAGCGGTCGTTCCGAGGTCCGGCCGTCCTTGACCTTGCCCGGGCCGGAGGCCGGCGGTGACGACACCGCCGGCTCGGCGTGCTGGGTCATACCCATCACCTGGTGCCCTTCGCGGCGAACGCAGCCACCGCGTCGACGTTGGACTTGTCGACGAAGGCCGGGCCGGTCAGCACCGGCTGCTCGCCACCGCCCATGTAGTTGCCGTTGTTCTTGTAGAGCCACAGCGAGTCGATGGCCAGGTAGCCCTGGAGGTAGGGCTGCTGGTCGACGGCGAACTCGATGGTGCCCTTGCTGATGGCGCCCGTCAGGTCCTTGTTGAGGTCGAACGTGGCGATCTTGGCCTTGCTGCCCGCGTCGGACGCCGACTGCACCGCGGTCAGCGCGAAGGGCGCACCGAGGGTGACGACGTAGTCGATGGACTTGTCCTGCGTGAGCTTGGCGGTGATCGTCGACTTCACGGACGGCATGTCGGTGCCGTTGACGTTCAGCGTCTGCAGCTTGCCGGTGAAGGTCTTCTTCACACCGTCGCAGCGCTGGGTCAGGCCGATGTTGCCCTGTTCCTGGATGACACAGACGGCGCTCTTGGCGCCGGCCTCGTTCAGCCGCTTGCCGAGTGCCTCGCCGGCCACGGACTCGTCCTGGCCGAAGAACTCCATCAGGCCGAGCTTCTGCCAGTCGCTGACACCGGAGTTGAGGCCGACGACGGGTATGCCGGCCTTCTTCGCAGTGGCCACGACGTCCTTGAGGGCGTCCGGCTTGGCGAGGGTGATCGCGATGCCGTCGACCTTCTGGTCGATGGCGTTCTGGACCAGGTTGGCCTGGGTGGCCGCGCTCGGGTCGGCCGAGTAGACCAGCTTGACATTGTCCTTGTTGGCGGCGGCCTGGGCGCCCTTGCGGACGATGTCCCAGAAGGTGTCGCCGGGCGACTGGTGGGTCACCAGCGCGATGGTCATCCGGGGGGTGGTGGCCTTGCCCGCGGAGGCGCCGTCCGCGCTCTCCTCGGACTTCTTGCCGCCCGAGCTGCTGGAGCAGCCGGCGAGCGTCAGGGCCGCGGCCGCAGCCAGGGCCACGGCGGGAGCGAATCTCCGCGAACGGGAGAGAGAAGAGCGGTCCATCTTTCCTTGCACCTCACTGTGCGACGGGGAGAACGTCGGGAAAGGGGGTGGGATTCATGGCCCGGGACCTCGGGAGTTCCGGGTCTGGTGCCGCGACAGCACGGCAGTTGCGTTGGGACGGAATCCAATCCCCGAGCGCGCCCGCTGTCAATACTTTGTTAAGACATCATTTCACAAGCAGGTCCGAATGTAAGTACAAACTATTGACAGCGTCACCCTTCGGGTCCTACACCTGGGGAAGCAGCGGGCCCGTAGGGCCCGTACGTCCCCAGGTCGGATCGAGGAGCGTCGCGCATGGTCGAGCCAGTCCAGCAGTTCGACGTGATCAGTATGGGCCGTATCGGAGTTGATCTCTACCCGCAGCAGTCGGGGGTGCCTCTGGCGCAGGTCCGGTCCTTCGGCAAGTTCCTCGGAGGATCGGCCGCCAACGTCGCGGTCGCCGCGTCCCGGCTCGGCCGCTCCACCGCGGTCATCACCCGCACCGGAGCGGACCCCTTCGGCACGTATCTGCACCAGACCCTCACGGAGTTCGGCGTCGACAACCGCTGGGTGACTCCCGTGGCGGCCTACCCGACCCCGGTCACCTTCTGCGAGATCTTCCCGCCGGACGACTTCCCGCTGTACTTCTACCGCCGCCCCAAGGCTCCTGACCTGGAGATACACACCGACGAGCTCGACTACTTCGCCATCCGCGCGGCCCGGATCTTCTGGATCACCGGCACCGGTCTGAGCGAGGAGCCCAGCCGCTCGGCCACGCTCGCCGCCCTCAAGTGCCGCGACCGGGCGGGCACCACGGTCTTCGACCTCGACTGGCGGCCCGAGCTGTGGAGTGACACGGCCTGGGCCGACCCCGACGAAGCCCGCCCGTACTACGCCGAGGCCCTGCGGCACGCGACCGTCGCGGTCGGCAACCTCGACGAGTGCGAGATCGCCACCGGGGAGCGTGACCCCCGGGCGTGCGCCGAGGCCCTGCTGGCGGCCGGTGTGGAGCTCGCCGTGGTGAAGCAGGGTCCGAAGGGCGTCCTCGCGGTGCACCGCGACGGTACGACGGCCGAGATCCCGCCCATACCGGTCGAGGTCGTCAACGGCCTCGGCGCCGGTGACGCGTTCGGCGGCTCGCTGTGCCACGGGCTGCTGTCCGGCTGGGAGCTGGAGCGGACCGTCCGGTACGCCAACGCGGCCGGCGCGCATGTCGCCGCCCGTCTCGCCTGCTCCTCCGCGATGCCGACGCAGGCGGAGGTCGACGGTCTCCTGAACGGCGTCGTGCCATGACCGGCCCGCCCGCCGGCGGCTTCGCGCACGGGCCACGGGATTGCCGTACGACGATCCCGGCACCCGGCGGCGGACGGTTCCGGGCGCCCGCCCGTGGCCATGCCCCGCCACTCCCCGTACCACCTCGACGTCGCGGCGCGCCCGGCTGATCCGCGCCCACCCCGACCGGCCCACCGCCCCCGCCTCCCCTCCACACGGCACCGGAGAAGTCCTGATGAGCAGCACCACCCGCCTGACCGTCGCCCAAGCCCTCGTGCGGTTCCTCTCCGTCCAGTACACGGAGCGGGACGGCGTACGGCACCGGCTGATCGCCGGGACCTGGGGCATCTTCGGCCACGGCAACGTGGCCGGCATCGGGCAGGCCCTCCTGGAGGCGGGTGAGGACGCGATGCCGTTCCACCAGGGCCGCAACGAGCAGGCGATGGTCCACGCGGCCGTGGGCCACGCCCGCCAGCTGAACCGCCTCTCGGCGCAGGCGGTCACGACGTCGATCGGCCCGGGCGCCACGAACCTGGTCACCGGCGCGGCCCTGGCGACGATCAACCGCCTCCCGGTCCTGCTCCTGCCCGGCGACTACTTCGCCACCCGCGCCGCCGACCCGCTCCTGCAGCAGCTGGAGCATCCGACGGAGGCGGACGTGTCGGTGAACGACACCCTGCGCCCGGTGTCCCGCTTCTTCGACCGCGTCCATCGCCCCGAGGCCCTGATCCCCGCCGCCCTCCAGGCCATGCGGGTCCTCGCCGACCCGGCCGAGACCGGCGCGGTCACCCTCGCCCTCCCCCAGGACGTGCAGGCGGAGGCGTACGACTGGCCGACGGAGTTCTTCGCCGAGCGGGTGTGGCGGGTACGGCGTCCCGCGCCCGACCCGGTGGAGCTGGCGGAGGCGACGCGGGCGATCCTGGGAGCCGCGCGCCCGCTGATCGTGGCGGGCGGAGGGGTCCACCACAGCGAGGCCGAGGAGGCGTTGAAGGCCTTCGCGGACGCCACCGGCATCCCCGTCACGTCCACCCAGGCGGGCAAGGGCTCCCTGCGCCACGACCACCCCGCCGAACTGGGCGGCATCGGCCACACCGGTACGGCCGTCGCCGACGACCTCGCGCGCACCGCGGACCTGGTCATCGGCGTGGGCACGCGGTACTCCGACTTCACCACCGCCTCCGGCACCCTCTTCCAGAACCCGGACGTCCGCTTCCTCAACCTGAACATCACCTCCTTCGACGCCCACAAGCTGGCCGCGCGGACGCTCGTGTGCGATGCGCGAGCAGGTCTGGAGGCGCTCACGTCGGCGCTGGAGGGCCACCGTGTGAACGCGGCCTACGCGGCCGAGTACGGCGCGGGCAAGGAGCGCTGGGAGCGGGTCGTGACCCGGGCCTTCGACGCCGCGGACGAGAACGCGGTGCCGACCCAGACCCAGTTGCTGGGCGCGCTGGACGCGATCGTCGGCGACGAGGACGTGGTGATCAACGCGGCCGGCTCGCTCCCCGGCGACCTGCACAAGCTGTGGCGGGCCCGCAGCCCCCGCCAGTACCACCTGGAGTACGGCTACTCCTGCATGGGTTACGAGATCCCGGCCGCGATCGGCGTGCAGCAGGCGACGCCGGACACCCCGGTGTGGGCGCTGGTCGGCGACGGCACCTACCTGATGATGCCGACGGAACTCGTCACCGCCGTCCAGGAGGGCCTGCCGATCAACCTGGTCCTCATCCAGAACCATGGCTACGCCTCGATCGGCGGGCTTTCGGAGTCGGTGGGCGGCGAGCGGTTCGGCACCGCCTACCGCTACCGGGCGGCCGACGGCACCTTCAGCGGCGCCCCGCTGCCGGTCGACCTGGCCGCGAACGCGGCGAGCCTCGGCATGGACGTGCTGCGCGCCAAGACCGTACGGGAGCTGCGCGAGGCCCTGGCCACCGCCCGCGCCTCGGACCGGCCGACCTGCGTCTACGTCGAGACGGACACCGCGACCCCGACCGCTCCCCCGGCGGAGGCCTGGTGGGACGTGCCGGTGGCGGAGACGGCGTCGCGCGAGGCCGCCGTGGCGGCGAGGACGGAGTACGACCGTCAGGCAGCCGCTCGCCGCACCCACCTCTGATGGCCCGCCCCCGACCCTTTGAGGGAGGTACCCCCATGGCGAAGCCCGGCGACACGTCACGTGCCGCGACCGCCCCCGCGCTCGACTCCCTGGACTTCGCCCTGGACCGGGGCAGTCCGGTGCCCCTGTACTACCAGCTCGCCCGGCAGCTGGAGGCGGCGATCGAGCACGGGGCGCTCGCCCCGGGAAACCTCCTGGGCAACGAGATCGACCTCTCGATCCGCCTCGGCCTGGGCCGCCCGACCGTCCGCCAGGCCATCCAGACCCTGGTGGAGAAGGGCCTGCTGGTCCGCCGGCGCGGGGTGGGCACGCAGGTGGTGCACAGCCAGGTCAAGCGCCCCCTGGAGCTCAGCAGCCTCTACGACGACCTGGAGGCGGCCGGGCAGGGTCCGGCGACGCGGGTCGTGCGCAACGAGACCGTGTCGGCGTCCGCCGACGTGGCGGCCGCGCTGTCGGTCCCGGAGGGCAGCGAGGTCACGGCGCTCGAGCGCCTGCGGCTGACCCACGGCCAGCCCGTGGCCCTCCTCTGCAACTACCTGCCCACCGACCTCCTCCACCTCGACAGCGACCGCCTGGAGGCCACCGGCCTCTACCGCATGCTGCGCACCGCCGGCATCACCCTGCACAGCGCCCGCCAGACCATCGGCGCCCGCTCCGCCACCGCGGAGGAGGCCGCCCGCCTCGACGAGGAGGCGGGCGCGGCGGTCCTGACGATGCAACGCACGGCCTATGACGACACCGGCCGCCCGGTCGAGTACGGCACCCACATCTACCGGGCGTCGCGGTACGCCTTCGACTTCCGGCTGCTGGTCAGGCCCTGACCGGGCACGGCGAGCAGAATCAGTGCGCCGAGTCCAACCGCGCCCGCTGCTCCCCCGTGAGCTCCAGATCGATCGCCGCCAGGTTCTCCTCCAGCTGAGCCACCGACGACATCCCGACCAGCGGGACGATCGGCAGGTCGCCGCCTGCCTGCCAGGCCAGGACGACCTGGTTGACGGTCGCGCCCGTCTCCTTCGCCACCTCGGTCAGAGCCTTCAGACGAGCCGGCGTGCCCGAGTGGTCGAAGTCGGCGGGGAGGCGGTCCGGGTGGGTGTAGGCGCCCTTCAGGAGGGGTGAGTACGCGACCAGGGTGAGGCCGGGCTCCGCGCGCAGGTAGCTCAGCAGGTCCGCGCCCGCGTGACCGAGGCTGCCGTCGGGGAAGAGGGGGTCCGGGACGTCGGTGCGGGGGCGCAGGTGGCTGTGGGCGTACTGGAGGACCTCGTAGGCGGGAAGACCGGCCGCCGCCGCCAGGGCGCGGGCCCGTTCCACCCGCCACACCGCGTGGTTGCTCACGCCCAGCAGGCCCACCGTGCCCTCGGCGACCAGTTCGGCGAATCCCTCCACCGTTTCCTGGAGCGGGACTCGGTGGTCCTCGATGTGCGCGTAGAGCAGGTCCAGCTTCGACACACCCAGGCGTTCCCGGCTGCGTTCCGCGGCCTCCCGGATCACCTTCGCCGACAGTCCCTCCGCGTTGTCGAGGTAGCTCGTGCCGGGCGCCAGGGGCCGGGCGCCGAGCTTCGTGGCGATGACGATCTCGTCTCCGACGCCGCGGCTGCGCCGCCACCGGCCGAGCAGTTCCTCGCTCTGGCCGCCCTGACCGCCGTCCTCCCAGAAGGCGTAGTTGTCGGACGTGTCGATGAAGTTGCCGCCGGCCTCGACATAGCGGTCGAGGACGGCGAAGGAGGTCTCCTCGTCGGTCCGTGAGCCGAACAGCATCGCGCCGAGCGCGAGGACGCTGACCTCGCGGCGGGTCGCCGGATCGGTGCCGATGGTGCGGTACTTCATGATGATTCCCTCCCGTGTGTACCCGTCTTCGGGGCACACCCGGGAGTCTTCATCTTGAAGCGCACTTCAAGTCAAGGGCCCGCGTGGTCATTTGGCGAACGGGCCCTCCAGCGCCGCCCACTGGAGCAGCATGATGGTCTTGGCGTCGGCGATCTCCCCGGTACGGATCATCTCCAGGGCCCTGCGGAAGGGCAGTTCGAGGATCTCGATGTCCTCGCCCTCCTCGTCGAGGCCGCCGCCCTCGTGCGTGCGGGTCGACGGGGCGTACTCGGCGGCGTAGAAGCTGACCCGCTCCGTGACCGAACCGGGGCTCATGTAGACGTCGAAGACGTGCCGGACCTCGCCGATGGTGTGCCCGGTCTCCTCGACGACCTCGCGCCGTACGGCGATCTCGGGGTGCTCGTCATCGTCGTCGAGCAGGCCGCCGGGAGTCTCGATCAGCAGTCCGTCGGGGTGTCCGTTGACGTACACCGGGAAGCGGAACTGGCGGGTGAGCAGGACGGTTTCGCGTTCGGTGTCGTACAGCAGCATGGTGGCGCCGTTGCCACGGTCGTGGGTCTCGCGCTGCTGAGTGCTCCAGCTCCCGTCGGCGTGCTGGATGTCGAAGGTCGTGGCCCGTTCGACGTACCAGTGACTGGACAGCAGTTTCACATCGCGGACCTTGACGCGCGGGTTGCCGGTCAGGTTCAGGCCGGTGCGGTCGAGTCCGGTGCGGCCCCGGCCGTCGGGAGTGTCGATGCCCTCGGTCATCGGACACCTGCCGGACGGGGGGAGGAGCAGGAGAAGTGCGCGTTGGTCATGACCGCTTCTACCATTCCGGGGCGGGCCGCGTCGCGCACGGCACCCCTTCCCCCGCGGGCCTCGCGCTGCTTAGCGTGCTCGTATGGATCATCCGTCGCAGCCGTCCGTACGGCACTTCGACCACTGCCCCTGGCTCTTCGCCGACGCGGCGACCGAAGAACAGCGCGCCGCGCAGCGGGAGGTGCAGCGGACCGTCGGCGGCGACACCGGGATCGGTGAGCGGTGTTACGTCGCCGAGTCCGCGGCGGTGTTCCCGGACCGGCTGCGGCTCGGCGACGACTCGTACATCGCCGCGCACGCCTATGTCACCGGGGAGTTGGACACCGGCTCCCACTGCACGCTCAACCCCTTCACCACGGTGCGCGGGAACGTCGTACTCGGTGACGGCGTACGCATCGGCGCCCACACCTCGCTGCTCGGCTTCAACCACTCCATGGCTCCCGACCGGCCCGTTTACCGCCAGCCGCTCACCAGCCGGGGCATCCGGGTCGGCGACGACGTCTGGATCGGCTCCCATGTGATCGTCGTGGACGGCGTGACCATCGGCGATCACTGCGTGATCGGGGCGGGAGCGGTGGTCACGAGGAATCTGCCGGCGTGGTCGGTGGCCGCGGGGAACCCTGCACGAGTGCTGCGGGACCGGCGAGAGGTGCGGGGGATGAGGGCGGCTGCGGCTGCGACTCCGGCTCTGCCAGGGATGCGGCCGGATGACGGCCGTACACCGACGACCCGCCCGGCACGCGACCCCGAGCCCGGGGCGGCCCCCGCCGACAATCCGCAGCCGGCAGCGCACGATCGGCGGGCGGGGTGGGTGGCGGGGGCGGCGAACGCCGAGGCGGCTGCGGCTGCGCCGGGTAGACAGCCGGATGACAGCTGTACGCCTACCACCCACCCGGCACCCGACCCCGAGCCCGGGGCGGCCGCCGGCGACCAGGAGCGGGCGCCGCACGATCGACGGGAGGTGCAGGTGGCGGGGACAGCGGACTCCGAGGCAGCTGCGGCTGCGCCGGGGAAACGGCAGGATGACGGCCGCACGCCTACCGACTGCCCGGCACGCGACCCCGAGCCCGGAGCGGCCCCCGCCGACAATCCGCAGCTGGCAGCGCACGATCGGCGGGCGGTGTGGGTGGCGGGGGCGGCGAACGCCGAGGCGGCTGCGGCTGCGCCGGGGAGACAGCCGGATGACAGCTGTACGCCTACCCCCCGCCCGGCACCCGACCCGGGGGAGCCGCACGATCGGCGGGCGGTGCGGGTGGCGGGGGCGGCGGACGCCGAGGTGGCTGCGGCCGTGGGTGCCGAGGTGGCGGATCTGTCAGGGATACGGCCAGGGGGCGACCGTACGCCTACCGCCCGCCCCGCACCCGACCCCCGCACAGCCACCCTGGCTGCCTTCGCCGACACCGCCCGGGATCAGGCTGCCGGACTCCTCGACCGTTGCTGGGACGGTGAGCGGTACGTCGATCGGCCCGGCGCCGTTCCCACCGTGCGGGCTCACTGCGACGCCGTGGAGATCGCCGACCTGTTGCTCGGGGCTGTGCCGGAGCACTTGTCCACCGAGGAGCACATCGGGCGGCTGAGCGGGCTCCAGGATCCGAAGAGCGGTCTCGTGCCGGAGTTCGGCGAGCCGCTGCCGGTGGCGGACGCCGACGGGTTCATCGGGGAGGGAGCGGCGCTGTACCACGTGCTGTGCGTGGGCTACGCCCTCGATCTGCTGGGCCCCGGGATCCCCCATCCGGTGCGCGGCGTACGGGACATGACGGCACGTCAACTCATCGTACGGCTGGAGGCGTTGCCCTGGCTCACGGGTGCGTGGGGCGCAGGCGCCTGGGTCGACAGCCTTGCTACCGCCGCCCATTGGAACCTGCGGCACGACGACGGCGGCGACAGCGGCCACGGGACGCCGGAGGCGCTGTTCGGGTGGCTGCTGACCAGGGCCGATCCCTGGACCGGGCTATGGGGCAGCCCCTCTGCCGAGGAGGGCCGGCTCCAGGTGGTCAACGGCTACTACCGGCTGACGCGGGGCTCGTTCGCGCAGTTCGGGCTGCCGGTGCCGTATCCGGAACGGGTCGTGGACGCGGTCCTGGACCACGCGCGCGACGCCCGGCACTTCGGTCCCGGCCGGGAGAACGCCTGCAATGTGCTGGATGTCGCCCATCCCCTGTGGCTGTGCACCCAGCAGCTCGGGCGCGGCGCCGACGGCTACCGCTCCGGCGAGATCCACGACTGGGCCGAGCGACAACTGGCCACGGTTCTGCCGCGCTGGCAGGACGGCCGGGGCTTCGGCTTCGGCCCGGGCGCCGCCGGCCCCGGACCCGAGCCCGGGCTCCAGGGCACGGAGATGTGGCTCGCCATCGTCTGGTACCTCGCCGACCTGCTGGGCCGCACCGCCGAACTGGGTTACCGCCCCCGCGGCATCCACCGCCCAGAACCGGCCCGACAGGGAATCACGGGCCTGAGCCGAGCCGGCGGAGCTTCGGGGTCCTGACCGATCGACGGACCATCGGCGTTCTGGACGGACTCGACCGCTTTCGGAGTCCACCATTCCGGATGCTCCCACGGGACATCGAGCCTCAGCCAATCCGACAGAACCTCAGGCACCCGGCCGTCCCAACGGAACATCGACCCCTGGCCGATTTGCACGGGACATAGCGGTCCCGGCCGACCGCACCGCCTCGGAGCCCGGCCGACCCGACAGGCCCCCGGAATCCCGGGACACCCGCCCACCCGACAGGACATCAGCCCCGTCCCCGCCGATCCGACAAACCCCCCGAACTTCCCCGCAGCCCGCCCGACTCCGCGCCGAACCGACCGTCAGCCCGCGAAGTCGCCGCGCCCCGGTCCAAGCCTGACCACCGGTCCGCGCACCGGCGCCGCACCCTTCCTCAGCGCCGCCTCCAAGGCAGCACCGCCGGATCCGCCTCCGCACTCTCCACCCGGTGCAACGCCTCCCCGATCGCCTCCCCGATCTCGGCGAGTTGGCGCACCTGCTCCCGGCTGAGCGCGTCGAAGACGGCCCGGCGCACTGCTTCGACGTGTCCGGGAGCGGCCTGCTCCAGCAGGGTCATGCCCTCGTCGGTGAGGACGGCGAGCCGGCCGCGTCCATCCGCGGGGTCCTCGATCACTCGCGCGGGTTCAGGTACACCGCCCGAGCTGCGCGAGGATCGTCGGGTCGGTGATCTTCATGTCGTCGGCGAGCAGGAACGCCTTGCTGAGGACCACCGACAGCCGGTCGTCCTCGAACGGCAGGAACACCTTGCCGCCGCCCTTCCCCCGCGCCGGGACGATGCACAGATAGGAGTTGTCGGGCTCCATCAGGATGTTCGCCGAGCCCAGATGAATCCGGTACGTCCGCAAGCTGCCTCGTACGACGAGGTGGCGGCCGTCGAGCGAGCACCGGTCGCTGATCTTCAGCCGGGGCAGGATCCGCGCGAGGACGTCCCTGCGCGCCTCCGCGCTCGCGGTCAGCTCGGCGAACCCGGCCCGCTCCCAGTAGGCGCGCTCGGGGCCCCGGTCGGTCCACTGGGGGTCCGCGGCGATCGAGGTCACGCCGACGAAGAGGTCCACGTCGCGCATGGCCTCGCTGAACACCAGCCGGGGCACGTCGGTGAGCGGGGTCTCCTGCCAGTCGCCCGCAACCCGGCGGGCGAAGCGCACCTGGTCGGTCGCGGCCAGCAGATCCTCACCCTGCCGGTCGGCGAGTCCGTGGTGGAAGCGGGCCCGCCACTGCCCCGCTCCGAGCGTCCGCTCCGCCGCGTCCTCGTCGCCGCCGTCCCAGGGCCCGAGCCGGTCGCTCGCCCATCCCCGGGCTCTGAACAGCGCGAACATCCGGTGGTAGTGGACAAGATGCGCGGCGAAGCGGTTGGAGTAGACACGGGTCTCCGCCTCGGCCGGGGTGAGGAGATAGATCTCCCGGAAGGCCTGCTTGAAGGGCTGCCGTATCTGCCGCTCGACCAGCAGATCGCGCCAGGCCCGCACGGCGTCAGGCTCGGAGCGGAGCGGGTGCCACAGCCGTACGGCGGCGTCGTCGGGCGCCTCGGGCAGTTCTCCGGCCCCGGGCAGTACGGCCCGCCAGGCGCCGGGCGCGACCTCGACCTCCCAGATCAGTCGGCGTACGACACCCCGGGCGAGCGGATGCCCGGCGAGCGCGGCCCGCCACCAGCCGTACGGGTGTACCGCGTCGACGGTGTAACCGCCTTCCAACGCGCGTGCCAGGGTGAGGAGTTGGGCGTCCACGCGCTTGACGAGGTCGCGCAGTTCCCTGACGAGGGCGGGCTGTTCACGGCGTACGGGCGCGGGGACACCGCGCAGGGGGCGGTTGTCCTTGTGCCAGGTCAGTGTGGCGGTGTCGGTGACGGTGACGACCGCGGCGTAGCCGTCGCCCGCCTCACGGCGCAGGACGCCCTCGTCGTCGAAGCCGAGCGCGGGGAGCCGTAGCGCCACGTCGGTCCGCTCGGCGAGGGCCGCCTCGACCTTCCTGAGCATCTTGTCGAGCTGCTTCGGGACTCCGGCGTGCCGGACGCTCTTGCGGACGGTCCGCAGCGACGTGACCAGTTCGGGGGTGGGGAAGTCCTGTGCGGCACGGACGAGTTCGTACAGGAGGGCCTGGGAGGGGAGAGTCCTCGCCGCGGTCGGGGCGAGGGTGATGCCGGGCAGGAGATGGTCGAACAGGTCCGGCAGCCAGGGTTCGTCACGCAGCAGAGCGACCCGTGCCGCCTGTCCGAGGGTGATGACCTCCCGGTCCGTGAAGGCCTTGTCCGCCCGGTAGGGGATCCCGCCGGCGTGGATCGCGTCGGCACGTTCGGCCGCCGCCTCCAGGGCTCGGCGGGCGAACGCGACGTAGGCGGGGTTCTCCGCGAACAGCTTCCACGTGTCAGGGGCGTTCGGCGCCTGGATGAGCCTGTGCTGCCGGTCCAGCTCGGACAGCCGGGCCTGTTCGGCCGGGGCGAGACCGACGACGACGGCGATCTCGTCCGCGACGATGGGGCCCATGCCATGGGAGAGACGCTCCACGACCGCGTGCAGGGTGTCCTCGCCCGCGAGCCGCGCGACCGCGATCAGCGGATGCAGCTGGTTCAGGGTGTCCTTGGCCAGGAGGGTCTCGACCAGGGTCAGGACCGGGGCGGAGACATCGGGAAGCGGGCCGCTGCACTGCTCAAGCGCCTGCACGCCCCGCGTGATGTCCACCCACCCGCGCTCCTCGCTCCGCTCCACGAGCACCTCGAACATCCGGCGGCACGCGTCGGGTGTGTAGCGCGGCCGACGGTCCCTGGCGGCGTGCTCGATCGCGTGGGCGAGCCTCGTCGACCTGCCCGGGGCCGACAGATGCACACGGCGGGCCTCCGGCAGAAGCGTCCCGAGCTCCTCGTCGGACAGCCGCGGCAGCTCACCGTACGGGACCTCGATCTCGAAGCCCGGGTCGGTCAGCGCACGCATCAGCCGCCCTGCGAGGTCCGGCTCCTGAGTGTGGGAGAGCATGGTCGGATCATGGCAGCCGCCACTGACAACGCGACCGGATCGGGGGGTTCGCGATGCCGGAGCGCTCGTCAGCGGCGGCCGACCGGGAACGGCACTCGGTTCAGGAGATCTCGAAGGCACCGAGATCCGGCGCCTGCCCCTTGTACGGCAACCCGACGTTCACGCCTTTGTCGATCAAGGTGCTGCTGGCCGTGGGGCGAAGGCCGGACAGCACGGGCAGGCTCCCGTCGGCCTGGCGCGACGCGTCCCAGCCGGACGTCGACACGCTCTGGAACTGCGCGTCCGACAGGGCGACGCCCAGGTTCCACGAGTTGTTCGCGGCACTCGTGCCGGTCATGTTCGACGTCAACGTGCCCGTGTACGCGAGGTTGTTGCGCAGGTTGCCCCGGCCGACGTCGGCGCCGCCGGAGTCGACTCCCAGCATGTTGAAGTCGGGGTGATTGCCGTAACCGGTGTTGTTGAAGTAGTCGTTGGCGACCGGGTGATGGTTGGCGTAGAAGCCGGACGCCCTGTTGAGGAACGCCACCGACGTGCGCACGGTGTGCTTTACTGCGCCGGCGTCGTAGTCGCCGCCGTAGCCGCCCGCCTTGAAGCCCGTTCCGTTGCCGGCCGCGGTGGTCGTTCCCGGCATGTACCCGTTGCGCCACGCCCAGGAGTTCTCGATGGTCACGGACGAGTAGGCGCTGATGAGGTCGAAGCCGTCGTCGGCGTTCCACCACGCGCGGCAGCCCCGGAACACGTTCCCGGGGTTGCCCGCCGAGATGTGCGCGCCGAACCCGTCGGCGTTCTCCCCGGCCCCGTTGGAGGAGTTGGTGTCGTAGTTGTCGTGCGCGTCGGAGTTGAGGACGAGGTTGTTGCCGCCGTTCTGGATGAACAGGCCGGGTCCCATGTGGTGGTGGGTGTCGATCTGCTCGAAGGTGTTGTTGCTCCCCGAGATCCAGATTCCCCAGGACTCGTGGTTGAGGTTGTTGTTCTGGCGGACCCCGGTGACCTCCAGCCCCTTGAGGTGGAGCCAGTTCCCGGTGACGTCGAAGCCCTTGATCCGGCAGTCGTCCGTCATGCCCGAGAAGTCGAACACGGGCTTCTCCCCCGGGTAGGCCCAGTAGCGGATCGGGCTTCCCGAACTGCCGCTCCTGTTCAGGGTGATGGCGTCGACCCTGGCCGTCCGGCTCGTACAGTCGCTGTTCGCGCGGGTGTAGCGGTAGGTGCCGCCCCGGAAGTACACGGTGTCACCCGGCTGGGCCACGGCCTGCGCGTGGGCGATCGTCGCCCAGGGAGCGGCCTGGGTGCCCGCGGCACCGTCGTTGCCACCTGGGGCCACGTAATAGGCGGCTGCCGCTGCGGCGTTGCTCACGGCCACCGAACCGGCGGGGGTCGCGAAGGGGCTCAGGGTGACCGCCGAGATCAGCAGGGCACGCCCGACAAACGTGGCAGAACTCATCACTGACTCCTGGTTCACCCGTTGAGGAATCCGTCCATGGCCGCGGTGGGCCGCCGTGTGCTCTCGTCCCAGGCAGAGCTGTTGTAGTTGTTGAACGACGGGTAGCCCTCGGGCTCCCAGAAGAAGGTGCCGAGGCCGCCGAAGCCCTGCAGCCCGGTGACGAACGCCCGCAGCGAGTCGCGCACCTGGGTGGGCTTGCCGACCGGCCCGCCGTACTCCACCTGCATGACCGGCTTGCCGTAACCGGACTGGATGGTCTGCATGTTGGCCAGCACGGCGGGCACGTTGCCGCCCTGCGCGTACGAGGACAGGCCGGTGATGTCCCACCTTCCGCCGTTGTCCCGGTAGGCGTTGAGGAAGTTCTGGACGCCGGCCAGGTTCTGCGGCTGGGCCAGGTGCACCAGCACCGGCGTGCTCGGGAAGACCTGCTTGGACATGTCGTGCGCCGCGTTCAGCAGGCCCGTCATCTGGGCGGGGCGGCTGATGCTGCCGACCGGCTTGCAGATGCCGGAGTTGGTCTCGTTGCCGATCTTCACCCAGGCCGGTGTGACGCCGTAGTACTTGATGATGTTGCACGCGTGGTAGACGTAGTCGTACATGGCGTCGAGCATCTGGCCGTAGGTCATGCTCGCCCAGGCCGCCGGCGGGTTCTGCACCCCGACCGAGTTCCAGGTGTCGCCGAAGTGGAAGCCGATGAGGACCTGCAGGCCGGCGTCCTTGGCGCGCTTCGCCAGCTGAGCCGTCTCCTCGATGGAGCAGTGCCCGTTGGCCGGATCGCTGGACGGGTTGACCCAGGTCCGCAAGCTGATCGCGGTGATGCCGTAGCCCTTGAGGATGGTGAACAGGTCCTGGCGCGCTCCGGCGCTGTTGTTCCAGTAGTAGCCCCGCGCCTCCATCTGCGGCAGCCAGCTGACGTCGGCGCCCTTGACGAAGGACGCGGCCTGCGCCGGGGTCGCCAGGGGCCCTGCGCCGAGGGCGAGCGCGCCGGCGGCTGCGCCGAGCAGGACACTGCGCCGCCGTAAGCCGGAGGGCTCGTTTCGTTCGGTGTCGGTCATGTGGGGGTTCCTCGGTTCGTCGGATCCGGTCCGCAGGGCGGCCCGGGTGGGGGTGAGGCGGTGCGGAACGCCTCCCGCCGGCGGGCCGGGCCGCTTGCTGACGCGTACCGGGGCGGGAGCCGTCCGGAACTTCGCCTGTAGGTCGCCGCAGGACTCGGCGAGGTTGCCGCCGTCGTGGAGCCCTCCAGAGGCGCCGGAACACACGAAAAGGGCCCTCACAGGCTCTCGCCTGCGAAGACCCTTCGCGCCGTCGGGACGACAGGATGTGAACCTGCGACCCCTTGACCCCCAGGAGTGCGGGTCACCTGCGTTGTCGGCACATGACAGACGCACACCGGGCGTGTGTGGTGCGTCGACAGCCCTACCGGGCACCATCGCGCACACCGTGTGGTCCCCAACTGGCCCCAAGCCGATTCAGACGAGCGCCTTACACCGGCCGCCGGTGGCGCCTGACACCACGCGCCACCTCCACAGGGAACATCCCCTTTCCGGGACACCTTCGCAGTCGACAACGACCAGCCGCCCGTTGAGTCGCCGTGTACACGGATGCGGATCGCGCCCTGTGGTGCATCGTCAGTCCGCCCTCACTGGATGCGTGAGGTTCGCTCCGGTCGCCGGGTCGAACACGTGAGCCTTGGCCATGTCGACCTGCAGCTCTACCGGTTCGCCCTCGTGGGCACGCGTGGCGGCGTCCAGGCGGGCCACGATCTGATGGGTGTCGGCACCGGTGTCGCGCAGGCCCGAGTCCTTGGCGAGCTCCTCCAGTTCGGTGGTCGTCACGGGCCCGCCCTCCGCGGCGAAGTAGACATACGCGTCGGAGCCCAGCGACTCCAGTACCTCCACGGTGGCGGTGAAGACCGGGCCTGTCCGGTCTTCACCCTGTGACAGGGCCACGTCCTCGAATGCCTCCGGTCGTAGCCCGACGATGACCTCGCGGGGCGCGTTCTGCCTTTCCAGCGCCTGCCTCGTACGGTCGTCGAGAGTCAGGTCGCCCAGGGACGAGCGCAGGGCACCGCCCTCCAGAGTGGCGTTCAGGAAGTTCATCGCCGGGGAGCCGATGAAGCCCGCGACGAAGATGTTGCGCGGCAAGTCGTACAGCTCGGCAGGTGTGCCGATCTGCTGGACCAGGCCCTGCCTCATGACCACGACCCGGTCGCCGAGCGTCATCGCCTCGGTCTGGTCGTGGGTGACGTACACGGTGGTCGTGCCGAGGCTCCGCTGCAGCCGGGAGATCTGAGTGCGCATCTGTACCCGGAGTTTGGCGTCCAGGTTGGACAGTGGCTCGTCCATCAGGAACGCCTTGGGATCACGGACGATCGCCCGCCCCATGGCCACCCGCTGGCGCTGACCGCCCGAGAGGTTGGCGGGCTTGCGGTCCAGGTGATCGGTGAGGTCGAGGATCCGGGCGGCTTCCGTCACCTTGGCGTTGATGGTGTCCTTGTCCACCTTGGCCAGGCGCAGCGGGAAGCCCATGTTCTCCCGGACGTTCATGTGTGGGTACAGGGCATAGCTCTGGAACACCATGGCGACGTCGCGTTCCTTGGGAGCCAGGTCGTTGACGACCCGGTCTCCGATGCGCAGGGTGCCCTCGGTGATGTCCTCAAGTCCGGCGATCATGTTCAGGGTGGTGGACTTGCCGCATCCCGACGGACCGACCAGGATCACGAACTCGCCGTCGGTGATCTCGAGGTCCACGTCCTTCACGGCGAGGGCCCCGTCGGGAAAGCGCTTGGTGACTCCCTCGAGGATGATCTCGGCCATGGTGGTGCCTCCTTGCCTTCATGCCTTCCGGGTCCGAGCACTGCGGTCGGTGTCTCGGACCGGTGGCCTGTCTGCCGCGGTCGGCCCGTTCACCCCTTGACTGCCCCGGAGGTCAGTCCGGCGACGATCCGCCGTTGGAAGAGCAGGACGAAAACGATGATCGGGATGGTGATGACCACAGCGGCGGCGGCGATCGACCCTGTGGGCTGCTGGAACTGGGAGCTCCCCGTGAAGAACGCGATCGCGGCCGGCACTGTGCGCGCGGCCTCGGTGGACGTCAGCGAGATCGCGAACAGGAAGTCGTTCCAGCAGAAGATGAACACGAGAATGGCCGTGGTGAAGACGCCCGGCGCGGCCAGCGGCGCGATGACCAACCGAAAAGCCTGCGCGGGCGTCGCCCCGTCGACCTTGGCCGCCTTCTCCAGATCCCAGGGGATCTCCCGGAAGAACGCCGACAGGGTGTAGATCGCAAGCGGCAGGGAGAAGGTCATGTACGGGATGATCAGCCCGATCCAGGTGTCGAAGATCCCGATGATCCGTTCGATGTTGAACAGGGGCGACACCAGGGAGATCGGGGGGAACATGGCGATCAGCAGTGACATGCCGATGAGCACCCGCTTGCCGGGGAAGCGCAGCCTGGCCACCGCGTAGGCGGCCATGGTGCCCAGCGCCACCGCGATCACCGTGGCGATCAGGGCGATACCGATCGAGTTGATCAGTGCGCGGGTGAACTCTGAGGTGTCGAAGATGCCCCGGTAGTTCTCCAGGGTCCAGTCCCTGGGGATGTAGTCGCCGTCCGTGAGGGTGCCGGGGTCCTTGAACGACAGCGCGGCGATCCACCACACCGGGAACAGGGCGTACAGCACCACCACCACGTTCAAGACGCCCCATCGGGCGGCATGTGTCTTTCCCGCCGCGGCCATCAGCGCTTCACCTCCGCGCCCGGTGCTGCCGTGCCGAACAGTTTGACGAAGGCGAAGGCGATGATCCCGACGCAGATGAAGATCAGGACCGAGATCGCCGACCCGATACCCAGGTTCAGCGAGGTGAACAGGTTGTCGTACCCGAGGATCGACAGAGAGCCGGTCCCCTGGGCGCCCGCGGTCAGGATGTAGATGTTGTCGAAGATCCGGAACGCGTCCAGTGTGCGGAAGAGCAATGCCACCAGGATGGCCGGTTTCATCAGCGGCAGCATGACCTTGGTGAAGCGCTGCCAGGCGGTGGCACCGTCCACCATGGCCGCCTTCAAGGTCTCCTCGGGGACCAGCGCGAGGCCCGCGAGCAGCAGCAGGGCCATGAACGGCGTCGTCTTCCACACCTCGGCGAGGATGATCAGCCAGAGGGCGGGCCACTGCTCGGTCAGCGGGGCCTCCCCGCTGGGCAACAGTGCGGCGAGGTATCCGAGCTCCGGGGTCCAGGCGTACTGCCAGGAGAAGGCGGCGACGACGGTGACGATCCCGTACGGAATGAGGACCGACGTGCGGACGACGCCGCGCCAGAAGATCGTGCGGTGCATGACCAGGGCGAGCCCCATTCCGAGGACCAGTTCGATCGTCACGGACACGGCGGTGATGAACAGCGTGACCCAGAAGGCGTCCCACCAGAACGGGGAGGACAGCACCGATCCGTAGTTGCTCAGGCCCACGAACTTCGCCTGTCCCGGGAAGCGCAGGTCGTACCGCTGGAGGGACAGATAGACGGCGTACCCGATGGGGTAGGCGGTCACAGCGATCATGACGACGACCGCGGGCGCGCAGAGCAGCCAGCCGAGCCGCCGCTCCTGCCTGGCGCCCGCCGAGAGTGCCGCCCGGTCCGGCCCCGCCTGCTCCGTCTCCGCCTCGGGAGGCGGCGGGGTTGCGGCCGGTTGCGCCCGCGTGCTCATCTCGGGCCGTCCGAGGACGAGGCCCGCGCGCTGCGGCGCCGGTTGACGGAGTGATGCGGGAGGAGGTGGTTCACGGGATCACACCCTCGGATCGCAAGGCATCGTCGATCTGCTCCCTGATGGTGTTGACGGAGCTCTCCGGTTTGATCGCGGACGGCGGAGACAGCGTGTGGGAGACCGCGATCGACACGTTCTGGTAGACCGGGGTGATCGGGCGCACGCTCGCCGACTCCAGGGCGGCCAGCACCTGCGCGGAGAAGGGGTACTCCTTCATGAACGCGGGCTCGTCGTACAGGGCGCGCAGGGTGGGCGGCAGACCGCCCTCGAGCGCGGCGGTGAGCTGGTTCTCCCGGTTGCGCAGGCACAACGCCGCCTCGAAGGCCAGGTCTGGGTGGCGCGAGTAGGCGCTCACCGCCAGATCGATGCCGCCGATGGTGGGCCGTGCCGGGCGGTTCGCGTCGACCCGAGGGTACGGCGCCCAGCGGAAGTTCTTGAACAGCTCGGGGTTGTTCGCCTTCATCGACGGATAGACGAACGGGTAGTTGAGCTCGAACGCCGCCGTCCCCGACTCCATGGCGAGGCGGTTCTGGTCCTCCATCTGGTTGGACAGGGAGGGGTCCGCGGCCGGGGACTTCGCCAGATCACGCATGATCCCCGCGGCCCGCACGGCAGGAGGACCGAGGGAGGGCTCGGTCGCGCTCGCGTTGAGGATGGAGCCGCCCGCACTGTTGATCAGCGTGTTGAACCAGACGGTCAGGCCCTCGTACTGGGCGCCCTGGATCTCCACGAAGTGCGGTTTGCCCTGCCGGGCGAGGGCGCCTGCCATGTCCAGCATCTCGGCCCAGGTCCTGGGCGGGGTGGGCACCAGGTCCTTGCGGTACCACAGGAGCTGGGTGTTGGTGTTGTACGGGACGGCGTACAGCTTGCCTTTCCAGGTCGAGGTCTGCAGCGGCACGCGCAGGGTGCCCTCGACGGCCTTACGCTTCGCCGGCCCCGTCCATTCCCGGATCCAGCGTGCCTCGGCGAACTCCGCCGCCCAGGTGACGTCCAGGCCCAGGATGTCGAGCGAGTCGTCCTCAGCCGCGAGTCTGCGGACAAGCTGCTGACGCTGACCGTCCGCGGCACGCGGGAGCTTGTTGTAGCTGATCCTGTAGCGGCCGCCCGACGCCTGGCTGCACCGGTCGGCCGCCTTCTGGAGCGCACCGGAGTCGTCGGGGAAGTTGTACCAGTTGAGGGTGGGCCTACCGGAGCCCTCGTCACTGCCACAAGCGGCGAGCACCGACGCCAGCAACGGCAGTACGGCGAACGCCCGTAGCCATCGCGTCCCTCTGGGGCGTCCCTTCTGACCCGAAACGGGCCGGCAGCCGCACCTCGTGTGCACGCGCTCCACACCTCGCTTCCGGACGGTGGCACGGGACTCGGACCTCGCAGCGTTTCCCTCCCGGGCGAACACTAAAGACTGCATAAGCCAAGATCAAGCACATATCGCATCAAATCGCCCAGCCTGGCCCACCGGTGGGACCGACCCAGCGAACCTGTGGGCAGGGATGAGGGGACGATTGCCTTCGGCTGCTTCCGCCGCTCTACGGCAGGGTGCGCGATCTGTTCGACATGGAGGAGTCCGCCGAACCCGATGGGGGCGCCAGTTGGGCGCGGCCGCGCACTGTCGGCCGGACGGATATCAAGGCAAAAATGACGAAGAGGCCACTTCCGATCAACCGGAAATGACCTCCGACCTGCTACTTCGCAAGTCGGGACGACAGGATTTGAACCTGCGACCCCTTGACCCCCAGTCAAGTGCGCTACCAAGCTGCGCCACGTCCCGGTGCGCTGCCCCGCGGTGGACCGCGTGAACGCGCGTACAGAACTTTACCCCACGTCGGGGGCGGGGCCGAAGCGGGCACCCGGCGCGGGACAATCGACGTATGGCCAGTACATCCTCAGGACGGCAGACGGGCGCGCGGGACCGGGACAGCGACGGGCGGGCGCGCAACGCCCGGCCGCGGGACGGGCTCGGGCGGCCACTGCCGTACGGCGCCGAGGGCGTCGCCCGGCAGCCGGAGGGCGTGGTACGCACCCCGCAGGACACCGTGGCCGAGGCCCAGGAACTGCTGGACGCGGGGCGCCCGTTTCATGCGCACGAGGTCTTCGAGGACGCCTGGAAGTCGGGTCCCGACGAGGAGCGCGCCCTGTGGCGGGGGCTGGCCCAGCTCGCCGTGGGGCTGACCCACGCGGCCCGGGGGAACGTCACGGGCGGGGCGCGGCTGCTGCGGCGGGGCGCCGGGGCCGTGGAGGAGTGGGCCGCGTCGGCTGCCGAGCGGGGACGGCCGTACGGAATGGATCTCGCGGGGCTGGCGGACTGGGCCCGGCGGCTCGCGGACCAGGTGGAGGAGACCGGCACGAGCGTCGACGCGGGGGCACGGGCACCGCGGCTGCGCGGTTAGGCCTCATCTGGAGTGCCGGGTCGGGTTGTCGGGTGGGTGCGGGTGACTGGGGGCTGGTCGCGCAGTTCCCCGCGGGTCGCGTGCGCGGGGCCTGAGCCGGGTGCCTACGGGGGTACCTCGTCGGGTCCTTGCGCGTCTGCAGGCCGGTGGGGGGCTGGTCGCGCAGTTCCCCGCGCCCCTGGGGAGTTGCAGCCTCCCGCGTCACGGCGGACCGTCGCCGCCTCACCCCCGGCTGCCGCCTGCCCCGCGGACAGCCCCAGGCTGCCAACCGACTGCACACATGGCCCGGCCACTCCCCGCGGACCGAACAGCCCCTATCGACACGGTCACGCACACCATCCGGCTGCCGCCTGCCCCGCGGACAACTGCACGCACGACCCCGGCTGCCCCCGGCTGGCCGGACAGCCCTGATCGATCCCCGGCGAGACGAGCCGCGATCGCCCCCAGCTGCCGAACAATTCCGGTTGCCCCCAGCCGGCCACACCGCCCCGTCCGCCGCAAAGCCTCGCGGGCAGCCCTGATGGACGCGGTGTACGTGCGGTCAGTTGCGTGGGGCAGACTCGGGGGGTGCGAAAGATTCATGTCATCGGTATCGGCGCGGGCGACCCCGAGCAGCTGACCCTCCAGGCGGTCAGGGCGCTGCGGAGCACGGACGTGTTCTTCGTCCTGGACAAGGGCGAGGTGAAGAGCGACCTGACGCAGCTGCGCCGGGACATTCTGGACGCGCACATACCCGAGGGGTCGTACCGGGTGGTGGAGGCCCGGGATCCGGAGCGGGACCGCGGTGCGGGCGGCGCCGCCTACTCCCCCGCCGTCGGGGACTGGCGCAGCGCCCGTGCCGACATCTACGAGCGGCTGATCACCGAGGAGCTGGGCGAGGAGGAGAGCGGCGCGTTCCTGGTGTGGGGAGATCCGGCGCTGTACGACAGCACGCTCGGCATCCTGGAGGAGATCCTGGAGCGCGGCTCGGTGTCCTTCGCGTACGACGTCGTGCCGGGCATCAGCAGTGTGTCGGCGCTGGTGGCACGGCACCGCACCGGGCTGAACCGCGTCGCGCGGCCCGTCCAGATCACCACCGGCCGCCGTCTCGCCGAGGGCTTCCCCCAGGGGGTGGACGACGTGGTCGTGATGCTCGACGCCCACCAGGCCTTCCGCGCGTACGCCGACCAGGACATCGACATCTACTGGGGCGCGTACATAGGCACGCCGGACGAGATCCTCGTCTCCGGGCCGATCGCCGAGGCCGCGCCCCGGATCGAGCGGCTGCGTGCCGAGGCCCGGGAGCGCAAGGGCTGGATCATGGACACGTATCTGCTGCGCCGGGACCCGAAGCAGCGGTAGGCCCACGGCCGGGGCCGCACCCGAGCGAACCGCCCTGACATGCAAGGACACCGCCTCTCCCGGCGCCGCCCGCCGCCCGTGCTGGACGCGCGCCGCCGCAATGTCGTCTTCGTGACGATCATGCCGGGGATGCTGTTCGCCGGCCTCGACCAGACCCTCGTGGGCACCGCGCTGCCTCGCACACCCGGGCGGGCGCGCGGGGGCCCGGGTCGTCGGCATGGCGTGGAGCAACTGGCCGGCGGCCGGGGTCAGCAGGACATCGGCCGCTCCTCGGGCACGGACCTGAAGGCAGCGGTGGACACGACCGCGAAGACGTCGGCGGGCAGCTGTACCTCCTGAGCGGGTTCGTGGCCGCCTCCCTGCGTCACGGCGAGTTGCGATCCAGCCACCGCTGCACTCCCGCCACGTCCGGCACGGAGCCGACCCCCTCCGGGAGGGGCGGTCGGCGTACGACCACTACGGGCAGGGCCAGTTCGCGGGCGGCCGTGAGTTTGGCGGACGTGGCCGCTCCCCCGCTGTCCTTGGTCACCAGGACGTCGATGCAGTGGTCGTAGAGGAGCGTCGACTCGTCGGCCACCGTGAACGGGCCCCGGGCCAGGAGCACTTCGGTGTGCGGGGGCATGGGCGGCTCGGGCAGCTCCACCGACCGTACGACGAAGTGCAGTTCGCTGAGGTGGGCGAAGGCGGCGAGCTCCATGCGGCCGGTGGTCAGGAACACTCGCCGACCGAGGCCCGGCAGCAACGCGGCGGCCTCAGCGAGGGAGTCGACCTGATGCCAGCGGTCCCCCGGTCCGGGGCGCCAGCCCGGGCGGCGCAGCACCACGGTGCGCACACCGGTCGCCGCAGCTGCCTGCGCCGCGTGCGCGGTGATCGCACGGGCGAAGGGATGGGTGGCGTCGATCAGAGCGTCGACGTGCTCCTCCCGCATCCAGTCGGCCAACCCCGCCGCTCCGCCGAACCCCCCGATTCGCACCTCCCCCGCGACCGCGCCCGGCCGGGTCACCCGCCCCGCGAGAGAGGTGGTCACCCGAACTCCCGGCCGCGCCGTGAGCACGGCGGCCAGTTCGCGGGCCTCGGTGGTGCCGCCGAGGATCAGGATGTGGGGGGCCATGGCGGGTAGCGTACGAGGTCAGGGGCGGAAGTCGGCCCGGCGGGTGCGCTGCCGTCGGCCGACGGCAGCGCATGCGAGACGCACGACGACAGGCGCTCGCGTCCGTCCGTGGTTATCGTCCGGGCATGGCATCCGTGCGCGCGGTCCTGATCGACATCGACGGGGTTCTCACCGTGTCGTGGGAGCCGTTGCCGGGGGCGGTGGCGGCGTTGCGGGAGGTTCGGGAGGCCGGTTTCGGGGTCGCGCTGGTGACCAATACGACCTCGCGGACACGGGCGGCGATCGCCTCGGTGCTGGAGGGGGCGGGATTCGCCGTGTCGGCGCAGGACATTCTCACCGCGCCCGCGGTCACCGCCGCGTATCTGGCCGAGCACTGTCCCGGCGCGCGCTGCACCCTGCTGAACAGTGGGGACATCTCCGAGGATCTCCCGGGCGTCACGCTTGTGGGTGGCGAGTCCGAGGACGTCGATGTCGTCGTCCTCGGGGGTGCCGGGCCCGAGTTCGGCTACGCGGCGCTCAACCAGGCGTTCGCGCACCTCCAGCGCGGGGCCCGGCTGGTGGCGATGCACCGCAATGTGTACTGGCGTACCGACGACGGGCTCCAGCTCGACTCCGGGGCCTTCCTGGCCGGGCTGGAGAAGGCCGCCCGGACCGAGGCGGAGGTCACCGGCAAGCCGTCGCCCGCGTTCTTCGAGGCGGCGCTCGCACGGCTCGGGGTCGGGGCGGACGAGGCGCTGATGGTGGGGGACGACATCGAGTCGGACGTGCTGGCCGCGCAGCGCGCCGGACTCACCGGGGTGCTCGTGAAGACCGGCAAGTACCTCCCGGAGACCCGCCGCTCCGCCAGTGGCACGCCCGACCACGTGATCGAGTCCTTCGCGGACCTGCCGACGCTGCTGGGCGGGTCAGTGGACCAGTAGCTGTACGCCGCCCACGATCGTCGCCGCGATCACCAACTGTTCGAAGAGCCTCTGGTTGATCCGGTTCACAGCCCATTTGCCGAGGAACGCACCGGGCACGACGAACGCCACGAGGGCGAGGTCGAGCAGCAGCGAGTGGCCGTCGATCAGGCCGAGGCCGACGCTGAAGGGCACTTTGGAGACGTTGACGATGAGGAAGAAGAACGCCGAGGTGCCGAGGAAGCCGAGTTTGCGGAAGCCCGCCGACAGCAGGTACATCGACATCACCGGGCCCCCGGCGTTGGCGACCATCGTGGTGAAGCCGCCGAGGACGCCGTAGGAACGGGCCTTGACGCGGCCCGTCCGGGTGGCGACCTCGTCGGGTTCCTCGGTCGAGTCGGCCGCGCGACGGCGCCACAGCGTCACTGCGGCCATGAACAGCAGGATCGCGCCGATCGACGTCCGTACGATCCCGTCGTCCGCCCATTGCAGGAACAGCGTGCCGGCGACCACGCCGACCGCGACCGCCGGGAACAGGCGCCAGAGGGTGGGCCAGTGGGCGTGCCGGCGGTAGGTGAGCACCGCGAGCACGTCCCCGGCGATCAGGATCGGCAGCAGGGCGCCGGTGGAGGCGCGGGCGGGCAGCACGGCGGCGAAGATCGCGAGGCTGACCGTGTTGGCACCGCTCACGGCCGTCTTGGAGAAGCCGACGAGCACCGCCGCGGCGGCGAGCGCGGCGAAACCCCAACCGGAAATGTGCCAGAGCGTCATCGTGTCCATGCGGAGACCGATGCTAGGTGCAGGTAGGCGGTCTCGTAAGTGCCGTCTCGCCGAGTGGTCCTGTTGGCGAGCTCCCGCTGGTGCCGCTCCACCGGCACCGCGCCCCCTGCCCGACACCCACGCACATGGTCGCCGGCCGCCGTGCCGCCGCTGTCCGTCCGCCTCACTCCCTGTCGGCGACACGATGGGACTCCCGACCGTCGCCATCGAGAGTCCGGCAAGCTTTGATTAGCAGTGCTAGTTTCGGACTGCAGCCCCACTGGAGGAGACATGGCCGAGCGCGTCCTCGCCGGAACTCAGGGCCCCCTCACCGTGCGCGAGTGGCCCCACGACCGGCCCCGGTACGTAGCACTCCTCGTGCACGGCTACGGCGAGCACGCCGGCCGGTACGAGGAGCTCGCCGGGGTCCTCGTGGCGCACGGCGCGGCCGTCTTCGGGCCGGATCACACCGGGCACGGGAGGTCCGCAGGCGAGCGCGTCCTGATCGAGGACTTCGAGGACGTGGTCACGGATGTGCACACGGTGGCCGACATGACCCGGAACGCCCACCCCGGGGTGCCCCTCGTGATGGTCGGGCACTCCATGGGCGGTCTGATCGCCGCCCGCTTCGCCCAGCGGTACGGCACCGAGCTCGCCGCGCTCGTGCTGTCGGGGCCGGTGATCGGCGCCTGGGAGCTGCCGGGGGCGCTGCTCGCCCTCGACGAGATCCCCGACACGCCCATCAGCCCGGCCTCGCTCTCCCGCGACCCGGCGGTGGGCGCGGCGTACCGGGCCGATCCCCTCGTCTGGCACGGTCCGATGAAGCGGCCCACGGTGGAGGCCTTCGCCCGCACCCTGGAGACCGTGTCCGGGAGCGGTGACGTCGGCCCGCTGCCGCTGCTGTGGCTGCACGGCGACGACGACCGCCTGGTCCCGCTCGCCGGGAGCCGCGTCGGTGTCGAGGAGCTCAGGGGCGGGACGTTCGCCGAGCGGATCTACGCCGGTGCCCGGCACGAGGTGTTCAACGAGACGAACAGGGCGGCGGTCTTCGCAGACGTGACGGACTTCATCGACGCCGTGCTCACACGCTGAGACGCCGCTGTTTGCACGAGTAGGCCCTGGGCACCCGCGCCCCCATGGAGTGGTTGCGTCGAGCGGCCTGCGTGGGAGAGGACCCTGAGCTGTTCTTCCCTGTGGGCACACAAGGCCCCGCGCTGCGGGACATCGCAGCGGCGAAGCGCGTGTGTGCCCGCTGCCCGGTCACCCCCGAGTGCCTCGACCTGGCGCTCAGCGGTGGGCAGACCTCGGGCGTGTGGGGAGGTACCTGCGAGCAGGAACGCGACGCGCTGCTCCGTGACGGCATGGACCATGCCAGAAGGAGGAGCACGGTATGACTGTGGTGAGGAGCACCCTGCCCGATGCGGCCCGCGAGGCGGTCGGAGAGGCCCTGCAGAGCACTCTGGTGGATCTGCTCGGCGTGTCGCTGATCGGGAAGCAGGCGCACTGGAACATCGTGGGCCCGCGTTTCCGGTCCATCCACCTCCAGCTGGACGAGGTGGTGGCGACGGCCCGCTCGTTCTCCGACACGGTGGCGGAGCGCGCCGCAGCACTGGGCCTGCCGCCCGACGGCCGGCCGGAGACGATCGCCGCGGCCTACACGCTGCCCGGCTCGAAGAGCGGCTGGATCCGGGACGACGAGGTCGTCCGGTTGATCGTCGAGACGCTGGAGGCGGCCATCGGCCGGCTGCGTGAGCGCATCGGCGCCACCGAGAAGGCCGATCCGGTCACGCAGGATCTGCTGATCGGCATCACCGCGGAGCTCGAGAAGCAGCGCTGGATGTTCGAGGCCGAGAACTGGCCCCGGGACTGACCGGCCCGACGCACCACGGAAAGGCGCATGCGATGACCGACGCCCTCGAACTCGACGCGTTGTGGGAGGACTTCCACCGCGCGGTGAACATGACCTCGCAGGAACTGGCAGCCTGGCTGCGGGTGAGCGACGCCGACGAGTCGACGGAGCCGCTGCCGGAGCACGCGGGTGAGCCGACCGGGCAGCATGTCCTCGCGATCCTGCAGAAGCGGCGCACGGACCTGACCGACGACGACATCGAGGTGATGTACGAGGTCGTGGACACCGTCACCGCCGAGGCCGACGTGGAGAACGAACCCGAGGCCGAACAGACCGTGCGCAGGCATCGGTTGATGACGCTGGGGCACGACCCGCTCAGGCCGTAGCCACAGCCGGACGACGGGTCATGGCCGACGGGTTTCCGCCCGTCGGCCATGTCTGCTCGGCCATCCATGACGAGCCGGCCGAAGACGCCCTCCGGCGCGCCGGGCGCCATGGCACACTGCTCGCACATCCAGTCGAGCAGAGGAGTGTGTGTGACCGGGACCGAGTCGGCCGGCCGACGGATCGACACGAGCAGGCCGCATCCGGCCCGGGTGTACGACTGGTTCCTCGGCGGGAAGGACAACTACCCCGTCGACGAGGAGCTCGGACGGCGGATCACGGCCCAGGGGGACGCGCCCCGGCAGGCACGCGCCAACCGCCGGTTCATGGAGCGGGCCACGCGGGTCGCCGTACGGGAAGCGGGAATCCGCCAGTTCCTCGACATCGGCTCGGGCATCCCCACCGAGCCCAATCTCCACCAGATCGCCCAGACCGCGGTACCGGACGCGCGGGTGGTGTACGTCGACAACGACCCGATCGTCCTCGCCCACGCGGCAGCCCTGCTGCACGGCACGCCGGAGGGGGCGACGCACTACCTCCAGGCCGACGCGCGCGAGCCGCAGCGGATCCTCCAAGGGGCCTCCGCCGTCCTCGACTTCGAGCAGCCCGTCGCGCTGTCACTGGTCGCGCTGCTGCATTTCATCTCCGACGAGGACGGCGCGCAGGAGCTGGTGGACACGCTGGTCGGCGCGCTGGCACCGGGCAGTTGTCTGGTGCTGTCGGCGATGACGGCGGACTTCGATCCGGAGAAGGTGAACGCGGGCATCGCGGCGTACACGGCGAGCGGGGTGACCCTGGTGGCCCGCTCGCACGACGAAGTGAGCCGTCTCTTCAAGGGACTCGAGGTGCTGGAGCCGGGGATCGTGTCCCTGTCCCGGTGGCGTCCGGACGCTCGGGAGGACGGCGATCCCGTATCGCTGTACGGCGCGGTCGGCATCAAGCGCTGAGTTCGCGAGCCGGCCACTCACCCCAGCAGCCACCCGCCGTCCACGCTCAACTCCACCGCGTTGACAGAGCCGTTGCGCAGCAGGAAGTCCACGGCGTCCACCACGTCCGCCACGGTCGCGAGCCGTCCGGTCGGGGTCCTGGCCCGCACTCCCGCCAGGACCTGCTCCGGTTTGGCCCGCCAGTGGGGGCTGTCGCCCACGACTCCGGGGTGGATCGCGTTGACCCGGACGGGCGCGAGTTCGACGACGAGGGTGTGCATCAGCCCGGTCACCCCGGCGTTGACGGTCGCCACCGTCGTCGCACCCGGGTAGGGCCGCTCCTTGGCCTGTCCGCCGAACAGCACGACGGCGCTGTCGTCGTGCAGCCGGGACCGCAGCGCGTGCACGACGGCGGTGTAGCCGACGAGCTTGAGGGTGACGAGGTGGATGGCGGCGTCGATGTCGTACGCGGTCACCCGGTTCTCGTCCCGGGAGATGCCCGCGATCACCAGGTGGTCGACGCTCCCCACCTCGCCCAGCGCGTCGGCGATCCCCTTCGGCCGCGCGAGGTCCAGGGCGAGCCCCCGGGCGCCGATCTCCTTGGCCGCGGTGTCGGTGCGGTGGGCGTCGCGCCCGGTGATCACCACCTCGTCGCCGCGCTCCGCCCGCACCCGGGCGAACTCCCTGCCGATACCCGAGGTTCCGCCGATCACCACCACGCCGCTCATCGGGAAGCCTCCCTCAGGTACTCCCAGTCCCGCGTGAAGCGGTACGCGTGCCGCGCCGGCGGCTGCGGGGCCTGTGTCTCCAGCCAACGCAGCGGCCCGTCACCGGCGTTGGAGAAGCCGTGCACACAACCGGCGCCCGCCCAGGCGCAGTCGCCCGGACCGAGCCGGTGTCGCGCGCCGTCGAAGACCGCGTCCGCCTCGCCCTCGAGGAACAGGTACGTCTCCTCGAAGGGATGGTCGTGCGAGCCCGCGACGCCGTCGGGGGCGTACTGCACCATGAACATCGTCGAGGCCACCGCTCCGAGATCGCTGTCGACCATCATCTTCACCGTGATCCCGCTGTAGACGAGGAGCGCGGTCCGCATGCTCGCCGACACCGCGAGCAGGTCCTGCGACTGCTTGCCGGGGTCCATCTGGGCGACCTCGAAGTGACCGAAGGACCGGGTGCGCGGATCACGGACGTCGATGCGGACGGGCGGGCGCGCGGGCCACGCCGGGACCGCCTGGGTGTCGTACCCGTACCGGGCCCGCGGCACCGGCGCGAGCATGTCGGCCCAGCGGGCGACGGTGTCCCCGGCGCCGCGCCAGGCGTGCGGGACCCCGGTCGGGAGGAGTCCGTAGTCACCCTCCTCCAGCAGATACGACCCCTCGGGCACATCGAGGACCACGGTCCCGTCGAGGACGTGGAAACTCTCCTCGTACGAGTGCACATGAGCCGCGACCGCGCCGTCGGGCCGCAGCTCGCACACCCCGAATCCGGTGTGCGAGCTGCCGTCGCCCTCGCCGACCAACTCCCGCCGTCGGTAGCCGTGTTCGTCGTGCGACGGCTCCGGCACGTCGGCGGCCCGGCGCACCAGGTGTCGCGTCACGCCCGGGCCTCCTTCGCGGCCAGCAGCCGGTCACGGGACTCCTCGACCAGGCGCCGGGCCCGCGCCACGTCGGCCGTGAGCCTGCCGTTGCGCTTGCGGACGACGCCGTCGACGAGGACGGTCTCCACGTTGGACACGTCGGCGCTCAGCGCGACCGCCGCCGCGGCGTCGTGAACCGGGGCCACGTTCAGGGCGGTTGCGTCGATGGCGACGACGTCGGCGCGCTTGCCCGGGGTGAGGGAGCCGGTGCGGTCCTCCAGGCCGGCGACATGCGCGCCGTTGCGGGTGGCGATCTCCAGCATCTGACGTGCGGTCAGCATCGTGTCGGGGACCGGGACATCGGCCTGCCAGCTCGCCGCGTTGACGCGGGCTCGCTCGGCGCCGAAGGCCGCGCGGATCTGGGTGAACATGTCGCCGGGCACGGTGGTGACGACGTCGATGCTGAGCGAGGGGCGCAGTCCGTGCTCGATCGCCTTCATCACCGGCGGCCAGCCGTGCCCCATCTGCGTCTCCACCTGCGGCGCGATGGAGACCGTACCGCCGGTGTCGGCGACCAGCCGCCACTCCTCCTCGCTGAAGTAGCAGCAGTGGACGTAGGTGGTGTCGGGGCCGAGCAGTCCGAGGTCGTGGAGCTGCTTGACCATCCCGAAGCGGCCGGCGAGCCGTCCCATGGCCACGTGCACGGTGATCGGGATGTCCAGATCGCGGGCGAGGGCCCACTCCGAGGTGACGACGTCGTTGACGCAGAAACCGGGGCCGCGGGTGGCGAGGGCCAGGGTGAGCAGGCCGCCGTCCGAGGCGAAGTACTCGGTGCGGACACGGCGTACGTCGTCGCCCGGGATCGCGATCTTGCTCTCGAACCAGTAGTCGGCGAGGGAGGTGTTGGCGCTGCCGTAGGCGTACTGTGCGCGGATGCCGGTCTCCGTGAGGGCCCGGATCGCCGCGTCCGGGTGCTCGGGCGTGTTGTTGATGTGGGACCAGTCGACGAGCGTGGTGATGCCGGCGTTCAGGCACTCCAGGGAGCCCGCGAGGTTGGCCGCGTACACGTCCTCGGGCGTGTACAGGGGCGCGAAGGTGTCGAGGATGTCGACGAAGTAGTCGTCGAGGGTGGCGTCGGGCGCCACGTTCCGGATCGAGGCCTCCCAGGTGTGGCGGTGGGTGTCGACGAAGCCGGGGATCACGATGCGGCCGGTCATGTCGAGGACTTCGGCGTCCGCGCCGATCTCGCGGTCCACGGCCGCGATCTTCCCGTCCTCGATGAGGACGTCACCCTGGGGCAGGTCCCCGATTGCGGGGTCCATCGAGAGCACGTGTCCGGCACGAAGGAGTATCCGATGGGTCATCGCGCTTCCTCCTAGAGGGTGTTCAGTACGCGGCCAGGCTCCTGACGGCCGCCACGACCTTGTCGACGGTGGGGATGACCTGCTCCTCCAGCACGTCCGCGAACGGCAGCGGCACACACTCCGCCGCCACCCGCCGCACCGGCGCGTCCAGCAGAGCGAAGCCCTCGTCGGCGACGACGGAGACGAGCGTGGCGCCCCAGCCGCCCTGGTACGGGTTCTCCTCGACGGTGACCAGCCGGGAGGTCCGGCCGAGCGAGGCGAGGACGGTGGCCATGTCGAGGGGCACGAGTGAGCGCAGGTCGACGACCTCGACGCCGATGTCCTCCTCGGCAAGCCTTTCCGCGGCCTTCAGCGCGACCGGCACCATCGAGGCGAGGGCCACCAGTGTCACGTCCGCTCCTTCGCGGACGACGGCCGCGTGGCCCAGCTCGACGACGTGGTCCGGCGGCGGGGGTACTCCCTTGCTCGCCAGCAGCCCCTTGTGCTCGAAGAAGACCACGGGGTCGTCGCTGCGGATCGCGGCCGCCATCATGCCGATCACGTCGGCGGGGGTGGAGGGTGCCGCGATCTTCAGCCCGGGGACGGTCAGGGCCCAGTTCTCGGTGGCCTGCGAGTGCTGCGCGCCGAAGCCGAGCCCGCCGCCGTTGGCGGTGCGAACGACGAGGGGCACGGTGACCTGGCCGCCCGTCATGTAACGCACCTTGGGTATCTCGTTGGCGAGGTAGTCCCAACAACAGGCCAAAAAGTCGGAGAACATGATCTCCGCGACGGGCCGCATCCCGGTCATCGCGGCGCCCATCGCCGCGCCCACGATGGCCTGTTCGGAGATCGGCGTGTCCCACACCCGCTCCCGCCCGAACTCCTTGAACAGCCCGGCGGTCGTCTTGAACACCCCGCCGGCCTCGCCGATGTCCTCCCCCAGGCAGACGACGGACGGATCGCGTCGCATCTCCCGCGCGATGCCCTCGGCGACCGCCTCCCGGTACGTGATCACGTCCGCCATGCCGCACCCCCGTCCGCCCACACATCGGTGAACGCCTCCCGCGGATCCGGCGGCGGCGCGCTCTTCGCGGCCTCGATCGCCTGCCGTACGACCGTCTGCGCGCGCTCGTCGGCCGCGGTGACCGTCTCCTCGGGCACCCCGGCCTCGATCAGCCGCCCGTGTGCGATGTCCAGCGGGTCGTGCTTGAGCCAGCGTTCGACCTCCTCGGCCGGGCGGTAGGTCGCCGGGTCGGCCCGGCTGTGTCCGAAGTGGCGGTAGGTCTCGGCCTCCAGCACGGCGGGCCCGTCTCCGGCCCGGGCCCGCCGCGCCAGCCGTGCCACCGCCTCCTGGACGGCGACGACGTCGTTGCCGTCGACCACCTCACCGGGGATGCCGTACGCGGGCGCCCGGTCGGCGGCCGGCCGGGGCACCGCCGTGACGTCGGCGATCCGCGTGTACTCCATGTACAGGTTGTTCTCGCAGACGAACAGCACGGGCAGCTTCCATACGGCGGCCAGGTTCAACGCCTCGTGGAAGGAGCCGATGTTGGTGGCGCCGTCCCCGAAGAAGGCGACCGCGAGCTGTCCGGTGCCGCGCAGCCTCGCCGACCAGGCGGCGCCGACCGCCATGGGGAGGTGGGCGCCGACGATGGCGTAGGAGCCGAGCATGTTCGTCGCGGCCTTGGTGAGGTGCATGGAGCCGCCCTTGGCCTTGCACAACCCCGTTGCTCTGCTCATGAGTTCGGCGAGGCACTCCTCGGGGGTGGCGCCCCGGGCCATCGCGTGGTGGTGACCGCGATAGGTGGCGAAGACGTAGTCGTCGGGGAGCAGGGCGGCGCTCGCGCCGACGGCGATCGCCTCGTGACCGGCCGCGAGGTGGGTGGTGCCCTTGACGAGCCCTTGGAGGAACAGGTCGTGGGCGGCCTTCTCCGTACGGCGGATGAGGGCCATCTGCTCGTACAGCGCGAGGAGTTCAGCGGTGTCCATCGGTCGTTCCCGTGTTCAGGTGGGACTGCGCCTCCCGTGCGGTGTTCAGCTCGCCGCCCACAGTCCAGTACTTGCGGCCGGCCACCAACAGCTCCTCGGCCGGGAACTTGGTGATGACCTCGCAGCCGTCGGCGGTGACGACCAGCTCTTCCTCGATCCGGGCGGCGGACCAGCCGTCGGCGGCGGGCCAGTAGGTCTCCAGGGCGAACACCATGCCCTCCTCGAGGACTTCGGGGTGGTCGAGGGAGACCAGGCGGCTGAAGATGGGCTTCTCCCAGATCGACAGGCCCACCCCGTGGCCGTACTGGAGAGCGAAGGCGGCGGTCTCGTCGGCGAAGCCGAACTCCTCGGCGCGCGGCCAGACGCGCACGATGTCGGCGGTGGTGGCGCCCGGCCGGACCAGCGAGATCGCCTCGTCCATGTACGCACGGCAGCGGACGTAGGCGTCGCGCTGGGCACAGGAGGCGCTGCCCACGGCGAAGGTGCGGTAGTAGCAGGTGCGGTAGCCGAGGTGGCTGTGCAGGATGTCGAAGAAGGCGGGGTCGCCCGGGCGGATCAGGCGGTCGCTGTAGACGTGCGGGTGGGGTGAACAGCGCTCCCCGGAGATGGCGTTGACACCTTCGACGTACTCGCTGCCGAGGTCGTAGAGGACTTTGCTGACCAGTCCCACGCACTCGTTCTCGCGGACACCTGGGCGGAGGTATCCGTAGAGCTCCTCATAAGCCGCGTCGACCATCGCGCAGGCCTGGGCGAGCAGGGAGATCTCGTCGCCGGTCTTGATGCGGCGGGCCTCCAGGAAGACCTGCTGCCCGTCGACGACGTCGATGCCCTCGGCGCGCAGGGCGGCGAGGACCGGCATCTCGGCGACGTCGACGCCGAGCGGTTCGCCGGCGAGGCCGTGGGCGCGGAGTTCGGCGGCGATCTTCGCGGCGACGTCCTCGGCGATGCCGGCCTCCGGGTGGAAGGCGCCCCGCAGAGTGGAGATGCCCGCGCGGGCTCCGGTGGGCGGGCCGCCCTTGCCGTCGCTGTAGTCGAGCCACGGGTTGGAGAGCTGGTGGTGGCGGGCCGCGGAGCCGAAGTCCCAGACGATCGGTTCGCCGCCGCGGACCAGCAGGGCGAAGCGGATCAGCTTGTCCATCGCCCAGGTGCCGATGTGCGTGGCGGTCATGTAGCGAATGTTGGCGAAGTCGAAGCTGAGCACGGCGCCCAGTTCGGAGCGGTTCAGCGTGTCGTGGAGCCGGGCCAGACGCTGTCTGCGCAGCCGGTCCAGGTCGACGCGCTCTTCCCAGTCGACGGCATTGGGGCCGTACGTGCGGATCGCCATCGCGACCACCCCCACTGTCGAGTCAACGACCGTCCGCGAGGAGTGTCAAGCGTCACTGAACAGTTTGGCTCGACACGAACCAGACCCCCACGGCCGGTACGTCGCCGTCGTTGCGGTAGCGGTGCGGGGTCGTGGACTCGAAACTGACGGCGTCGCCGGGGTGCAGGACCTGCTCGTCGAAGCCGAGGGTGAGGACGAGTTCGCCGGAGGTCAGATAGCCGTACTCCGTCCCCGTGTGCCGCATCAGGCCACCCGAACCGGAGGAGGAACCGCCGGGCCGGTAGGTGACGAGCAGGAAGTCGACGTCCGTGCCGGGGACGTGCCCGAGCCGCTCCCACACGACGCCGGAGTCCAGTTCCAGCACATCCCGCTCACCGGGCGTGACCAGGGGGCCGATGCGTCGGCCGGGGTCGGCCGAGAAGGCCGCCAGGGCGTGCAGGACGGTGGCCGAACTCGCCGCCGCGGCGGTCTCCCGCACCTCGAAGAGGGATTCGACGGAGATGCCGAGAGCGGTGGTGATGGCGTACAGGGTGCTGACCGAGGGCTGGCTCTTCCCGGTCTCTATCTGGGAGACCAGGCTCGCGGAGACGCCGACCTCGCGGGCCAGGGCGCGCAGACCCAGGCCGCGCTCCAGACGCGCCTGCCGAATGCGTGCGCCGACCGACACCACGGGGGCAGGGGACACGGGCGGCTCCTCTCGTGTGCAGCTCCATTGAACAACCCGGCCCCTCACCCGCGAAAGACCACCCACGTCACCCGGGACAGATCACCCGCACCACCTCGCGCCAGAGCGCCGCATCGCCCGCGGTGGACCACCCGCAGCTCGCCAGAAACACCGCCAGTGCCCCGGGGCAGCCCCCGCTGGTCCTGACGGGGCCACGTCGGACGGCCCGGCCGCGCTGCACCCGCGAAGACCGCCACGGCCCCCGGGAGAGGCCACCCCCGACACCCCGAAGTGAGCCCGACCCCGCCCACGACAGACCATCCGCGGCACCTCAGAAAGACCCCCACGCCCCCCAGCACAGGACCACCCGCACCCCCCAGGAAAGACCGCCACGGCCCCGCGACAGCCCACCCCCCGACACCCCGGAAACACCGCTGGTCCCGAGGCAGCCACGCCGGACGGGCCGGCCGCGCGGCACCCGTGAAGACCGCCACGGCCCGCGCAACGGCCCACCTCCGACACCCCGAAAAGCCCCCGGACCCGCCCACGACAGACCATCCGCAGCACCTCAGAAAGACCCCCCAAGCACAGCCCACCGCAACACCCCGGAAGGACCGCCACCTCATCCCGGAAAGTCCGCCCGCACCTCCCACCCGTACTCCGCCCGCGGCCCCGCGTGCAGTTCGCCGCCGAGTGCGGTCACTCGTTCCTTCAGGCCGACGAGTCCGAAGCCGCCCCCGTGCGCCGCCGCAGGCAACTGGCCGGCGCCGCGTCCGTCGTCGGACACGGACACCCGCAGACGGGACCGTTCGTAGCGCAGCCCGACGGTGACCTGGGTGGCATCGGCCGCGTGCCGCCGTACGTTGGTCAGGGCCTCCTGCACCACCCGGAACGCGGCCGCCTGCACCTCGTGCGGAAGGTCGTCGGGCACCGACGTCTCGCGCTGCAGGATGGCCTTCTGGACGGGGCTCGCGAAACCCTCGATGAGACCGGCGACACCCGCGAGGTCGCCCACCGGGCGGCGGTCGGCCGGGTCGTCGGTCTCGCGCAGGACCCCGACCGTCCGGCGCATCGACGCCAGCGCCTCGGTCGCGGCACGCTCGATACCCGCGAGGACCGGGTCGAGTTCCTCGGCGCCGGTGTCCGCCATCATGCGGGCCACCTGGGTCTGCACCAGGATGCCGGTGACATGATGGGCGACGAAGTCGTGCAGGTCGGCGGCGACGGCCAGACGTTCGGCCCGCCGGGTCTCGCTGACGGCGACGGTCCGCCGGTAGTCCTGCGAGCGCAGATACGCGGCGAACGCGATCGTGAGGCCGACCAGGAGCAACCCGATCAGCATGAACCCCAGCATGGTGTCCTGCTCGGCCAGAAAGGGCCGTACCGGAAGCGCCAGCACGGCGGCCCCGTCGAGCGCGGCGCACGCCACGACCCAGTTGCGCGGACAGTGCCGTACGGCGACGAACAGCAGGCACAGCAGGATCGCCGGCTCGCCCGGGCCGAACAGGACGCCGGAGCGCGCCACCGAGTCCACCGTGCAGACCAGGGAGGCGACGGCCGGCACGGTCGTACGCAGCTGAGGGGTGAGCCGACGCGGGTGCCGGGCGGCCGGCCACAGCACGGCGACGCTGCCGAGCAGCAGGGTCGCGGCCAACGGCCAGGAGGGACCGTCGCCCTCGGTCGAGTAGGCCACGTCGACGAACGCGGCCGCGAACAGCGCGCCGATACCGGCGCCGCCCGCGCAACCCCGGGCGGATACGGACTTCATGCCGCTCACCGTATGCGCGGCGGTCGCACACGGGATCGGCCGAACGGTCGAGGCGCCGCCGTGCCGGGCCCGAAGATCATGGCCGTTCGGCCGAGGCGGCCGCCCGTGCCCGCGGGTGAGAGTGGAGCCACCTCCCCCACCAGGAGTCCTCCGCCCCCCGGGGGGCCTTACCGCACCGTGGACAGGCCCCTCAGCGTGGTCAAGGCCTCGGCCACGTCACCCGGAGGTTCGACCGCCGGCAGAGAACCGGCTCACGTGATGAACACCGCCCCGGCACCCTCGACCACACCCGCCGAAGCAGCCCCTCCGCAGCCCCCGTCCACAGCCGCTCCGCCCCCTCCTCTCCCTGAGGCATGATCGACCCATGACGCGCCCCACCCCGCCGGCAGCGCCCATCCGCGTGCTGATCGCCGACGACCAGGACATGGTCCGTACCGGCTTCCGCTTCTTCCTGGACGCGCAGCCGGACATCACCGTGGTCGCCGAGGCCGCCGACGGGGAGACGGCGGTGCGGCTGGCCAGGGAGGTCCGGCCCGACGTGTGTCTGCTGGACATCCGGATGCCGAAGCTGGACGGGCTGGAGGCGACGCGACTGCTGGCGGGGCCCGGCCTCGCCGATCCGATGCGCGTGGTCGTGGTCACCACTTTCGATCTCGACGAGTACGTCTACGGCGCGCTGCGCGGCGGTGCCTGCGGGTTCCTGCTGAAGGACTCCGGGCCCACCCTCCTCGCCGAGGCGGTCCGGGCCGCCGCGGCCGGCGACTCACTGGTCTCCCCCTCGGTCACCGTCCGCCTGCTCCGGCACGTCACGGCGGACCCGGCGCCTGAGCCGGTCACCGCGCCCCGCCCCCGCCCTGCCACCGAGCCCCTGACCGACCGTGAGCTCGACGTGGTCCACCTGGTCGCCCTCGGCCGCACGAACGCCGAAATCGCCGCCGAGCTGTACGTCTCCCTCTCCACGGTCAAGACCCACCTCTCCAGCATCCAGCTCAAACTGGCCGCACGGAACCGCGTGGAGATCGCGGCCTGGGCCTGGCAGAACGGGCACGCGCGGAGGGAGGGCTGAGCCGGCCGTCGGACGGGGCGTTCGAGTCGCCGTTTCCGGGACAAGCTGATCATCGGACGGCACAATGGCGGCAACGGCCGCAGGCACGAGAAGGAGCACAGTCGTGAGCGAGAGCCACACCCCGTCGGGTGCGTCGGCGAGGCTGAACACAGGTGTGGCGCACAACGCGCGCGTGTGGAACTACTGGATCGGCGGCAAGGACAACTACGAGGTCGACCAGCGGGTCGGTGATCATGTCGCCGGGATGTTCCCGATCATCCAGGAGATCGCCCGCGCGGACCGCTGGTTCCTGGGCCGCTCGGTGCGCTTCCTCACCGAGGAGCAGGGCATCCGGCAGTTCCTCGACATCGGCACCGGGCTGCCGACGGTGGACAACACCCACGAGATCGCCCAGCGCATCGCCCCCGACGCGCGGATCGTCTACGTCGACAACGACCCGATCGTGCTGGTCCACGCCCGCACCCTGCTGACCAGCACCCCCGAGGGCGTCACGGACTACATCGACGCCGACGTCCACGACCCGGCCGCGATCCTCGAACGCGCCGCGCAGACCCTGGACCTGAGCAAGCCGGTCGCGGTGATGATGCTCGGCATCCTCAACTTCGTCCTCGACACCGAGGAGGCCCGGCGGATCGCGCGGGAGGTCATGGCCGCGATGCCCGCCGGCAGCCATCTGGCCCTGACGCACCCCACGTTCGACGCCGACCTCGGCGGCGAGGGCCAGATCCCGGCCATGAAGTTCTGGAACGAGAACGCCACTCCGCCGATCACGGCCCGCAGCGGCGAGGACATCGCCACGTTCTTCGAGGGACTCGACCTCCTCGAACCGGGCCTGGTCTCCTGCTCGCAGTGGCGTGCCGAGTCCGACTCCCCGGTCGTGGTACCGCAGTTCGGCGCGGTGGCCGTGAAACCGTGACGCGGGATCCGATCCGGCCGAGTCCGTCGTGGAGGACGTATGACCACCCTTGCCGACCCCGTGCCCGGCGGCCGTCCCGGTGACGTGGACCGGGCCACCGCGCTGAGCGACGAGCTGGCCGACAAAGGCGTGCACGGCGTGGTCCTGGCCTACGTCGACACCGCGGGCATCTGCCGGGTGAAGACGATCCCGACGGCGAAGCTGTCCTCCGCCGCGGCCTGGGGCGTGGGCATGTCGCCGGTGTTCGACACGTTCCTGGCGAACGACTCCATCGTCACGACCGACACCCTGGGCTCCCCCGACGGCGATCTGCGCCTCTACCCGGACCTCGACCGGCTCGTGGCGCTGGCCGGGCAGCCCGGCTGGTCCTGGGCGCCGGTCGACCGGATCACACAGGAGGGCGAGCGGCATCCGGGCTGCTCCCGCACGGTCCTCAGGCGGATCGTCACCGAGGCCGCCGAGCGGCACGGGATCACCTTCAAGGCGGGCGTCGAGATCGAGTGGGCGGTGGGCCGGGGCCCGGTGGCGGACGGTGACTTCGTGCCCGCCGTGTCGGGACCGGCGTACGGCGCCACCCGGCAGATCGAGCTCGGCGACTACGCGGCCGACCTGCTGGCGGCGTGCGCCGAGCAGGACATCGAGGTCGAACAGCTCCATCCCGAGTACGCGGCCGGGCAGTTCGAGATCTCGACAAGCGCCCTGGACCCGGTGGCGGCGGCCGACGTCAGCGTGCTCGTACGGCAGACGATCCGGGCGGTGTCCCAGCGGCACGGGCTGGTCGTCTCCTTCGCCCCGGCGGTCTTCGCGGAGGGCGTCGGCAACGGCGGCCATCTCCACCTCTCCGCCTGGCACGAGGGCGTGAACCTGCACTCGGGCGGCAAGGGCCGGTACGGCATGACACGCGAGGCCGAGTCGTTCGTCGCGGGTGTCCTCGCCCATCTGCACGCGCTCACGGCCCTGACCGCGCCGAGCCCGGCCAGCTATCTGCGTCTCCAACCCTCCCAGTGGGCCGGGGTGTTCACCGCCTGGGGCCGCGAGACCCGGGAGGCGGCCGTCCGGATCATCACCGGCACGGCGGGCCGGACCGACCGGGCCGCGAACCTGGAGCTGAAGCCGGTCGATCTGGCCGCCAACCCGTATCTCGCGTTCACCGGTCTGATCGCCGCCGGGCTCGACGGCCTGACCTCGGCCATGCCGCTGCCCAGGGAGATCACCGGCGATCCGGCCCTGCTCGCCGCCGACCGGGCCACCGCCATGGGCGTACGCCGACTGCCGACGTCCCTCTCCCAAGCGGTCCGGGCGTTCCGCGCCGACGAACAGCTGCGCGCCGCGCTGGGTCCGGTCCTCGCCGACGCCGTGGTCGCCGTGCGCTTCGGGGAGAGCGATTCCGTGGCCGACCTGGACGACGAGCAGATCGCGGCGGCGTACCGCTGGAAGTACTGAGCATGAGCGGACGCGTCCACGAGGCCCTCGCCGCCGCCCGGTTGGTGGACCACCACTGCCACGGGGTCGTCGTCGACGGCCTCGACCGGACGGGCTTCGAGTCGCTGCTCACCGAGGGCGCGGCCTGGCCGGGGATCTCGTCCTTCGACAGCCCGGTCGGCGTGGCGGTCCGCCGGCACTGCGCACCCCTGCTGGACCTCCCGCGCCACGCGCCGCCCGACGCCTACCTGGCCCGCCGCGCGGAACTCGGCCCTCAGGAGGTCAACCGTCGCTTCCTGACCGCCGCGGGCACGGACGTGTTCTGCGTGGACACCGGGTACGCGCCGGAACGTCTCACCACACCGGCGGAGCTGGCAGCGGCCGCGGGCGGGACGGCGTACGAGATCGTGCGGCTGGAGGGTGTCGCGGAGGCGGTGGCGGCGCGCGGCGTGGAGCCGGACGCGTACGGGGACGAGTTCCGCGCGGCCGCTCTGGAGGCCGTGGAGCGGCCGGGTGTGGTGGCCGTGAAGTCGGTCGCCGCCTACCGCACCGGCTTCGACCTGGACCCGGCGCGCCCCTCGGACGCGGAGGTCTCCCGTGCCGCCGCCGACTGGCTCGCCCACGGTGGACGACTGGCCGATCCGGTTCTCGTACGGCATCTGCTGTGGACCGCCGTGGACCTGGGGCTGCCCCTCCAGTTGCACACCGGGTTCGGCGACAGCGACATCCGGATGCACCGCGTGGACCCGACCCACCTCACGGACTGGCTGCACCTGACCGCGGGCACGATCCCGGTCCTGCTGCTGCACTGCTGGCCGTATCAGCGGCAGGCCGCCTATCTGGCCGCGGTGTTCGAGCAGGTGTACCTCGACGTGGGCCTCACCCTGCACTACGTCGGCCCCGCACGGTCCCGGGCGATCCTGGCGGAGGCGCTGGAGATCACGCCGTTCCGCAAGCTGCTGTACAGCTCCGACGCGTACGGAGTGGCCGAATTCCATCTGCTCGGCGCGCTGTCGTTCCGGCAGGGACTGGCCGCACTGCTCCAGGAGCGGGTGGACGCCGACGAGCTGAGCCTGCCGGACGCGTTGCGCGTCGCGGCCTGGGCGAGCGGGGACAACGCCCGCCGCCTCTACGGACTTCCCGCCCCGTCCCCCGTCCCACCAGGCGAGCGCGACTGAGCGCCCGCCGTCCCCGGAAAGTATGATCTAGCAATGTCTGACTTGACCGAAACCACGCCCGGCTGGCTGAGCGCCGACGATCTCGAGCAGGCCCGCGCCCGGATGCCCATCCTGTACGTCGAGGCCGTGCCCGTGCGCGTCGACGACAGCGGCGAAGTCACCAGCGTCGGCCTGCTGCTGCGCATCGGACCCGACGGAACGGTCAGCCGGACTCTCGTCTCCGGCCGCGTTCTGCACCACGAGCGGGTCCGGGACGCCCTGTTGCGCCACCTGGAGAAGGACCTGGGCCCTGTCGCCCTGCCCCGGATCTCGCCCTCCCTGCAGCCCTTCACGGTGGCGGAGTACTTCCCCACTCAGGGGGTCACGCCCTACCACGACCCGCGCCAGCACGCGGTGTCCCTCGTCTACGTCGTCCCGGTGAGCGGCGACTGCCAGCCCCGCCAGGACGCCCTGGACCTGGTGTGGTTCAGTCCGCAGGAGGCCCTGTCACCGGCGGTGGAGAGCGAGATGCCCGGCGGTCACGGGGTGCTGCTCAAGCAGGCGCTGGCCCACGTGGGCTGCGCGATCTGAGCTCCCCCGTCAGTCGGTCTCCTTGCGCTGCGTCGTACCGGACTCGCCGCTGTCCCGCGTCCACTCGACGACGAGTTCGTCCTTGCTGCCGAAGCGGACCAGGTGGCTGCCGACGACACCCTCGAGGAGGTCGAGGTGCTCGGACTCCGTCTCCAGCCTCAGCAGCAGCGCACCTTCGGTGGCGGTGAGGGAGCCCTTGCCTCCGTTCTGGAAGAGCAGGCTGCCCTCACCGCTCTCCTCGTCCCACGTGGTGCGGCTGCGACGCCCGAGGTGCGAGGCGAGCTGCTTGGCGTAGCGGTGCGGGCGGTCGGTGGCGACGCGGGCTTCGGAGCGGGGCATGGGTACTCCCAGGAGTGCGGTGGCGCGGTACGAACTCGATGCTGCCGCAACACCGGTCGTCCCACGTCCATTCCGCACCCCTCGCACACCGCAGGGTAGGTGTTCGGTTCAGGCGCGGGTCTTGCTCGTCATGGAGAACTCGTCGGCCTCCGCCAGGTCGAAGTCGCCATGGTCGCTGCCCAGGCCCTGCGCCACCAGCGCCGCCGCGGCACTGCCCAGGATCGCCGCCTCGCGTGGCGTACGGCCCAGGCCCACCCCGCGCAGGAAGCCCGCCGAGAAGGCGTCGCCGCAGCCGGTGGTGTCGACGACGTCGACCTCGAAGGCGGGGATGGTCTCCGTGCCCTCGGCGGTGACCAGGAGGGCGCCGTCGCCGCCACGGGTGACCGCGACCAGGCCCACTCCCCCGGCCAGGAACTTCTTCGCCCCCGTCACCAGGTCCTCTTCCTCGCTGAAGCCCAGGACCTGGTCCTCGTTGGGGAGCAGGAAGTCGACGTACGGGAGCAGCGGTTCGATCTGGTCGAAGGTGCCGAGCTCACCCGGCGCGAGCAGGTCCACCGAGGTGGTGACGCCGTGGTCCTTGGCGTGCGCCAGGATGCGGGCGGCGACCTCGGCGCCGATCAGCTCGGGGCCGCCGAGGTGGAGGTGGCTCGCCTCGGCGACCGCGTCCCAGGGCACGTCGTCGAGGCCGTAGGTGATGTTGGCGCCGAGCAGGTGGAGGGTGGGGCGGTCACCGTTGGGGCGGATGGGCAGGACGGTCGCGGAGGTGGAGGTGTCGATACGGCGCACGAGCAGCTCGGTGTCGATCCCCGCCTTGTCGAGCAGCTGCGTGAGCAGGTCGCCCGTCGGGTCGGTGCCGATCGCCCCGGCGGTGCGCACCGAGGCGCCCAGCTTGGCGAGGGTGAGGGCGGTGCCCGCGGCCGTACCGGCGGCGGTCATGCGGATGTCCTCGACCAGGGTCGCGCCCTGGCCCTCGGGTATCTCCTCGACCGGCCGTACCAGCACGTCCAGCACGTGCACGCCCATGGTGACGACGTTCTGTGCGTTCATCGAGTTCCCTCCTGTGCGGATTGCGTGGTGCCGTAGTTGCGGGCGAGGGCGGCCTCGATCACCGCGATCTGCTGCTGTTCGTCGAGGAAGCGGGGCTGCCCCAGGGCGGCCGCGCGCTGGTAGACACCGCAGGCCCACTCCAGGAGCAGCGCGTGCTCGACCGCCTTGTCGAGCGTCGGGGCGTGGGTGACCGCGCCGTGGTTGGCCATCAGGGCCGCACCGCGCCCCTCCAGCGCGGTGAGGACCGACTCGGCGAGTTCCGGGGTGCCGAAGGTGGCGTACGGCGCGACCCGGACGGTGCCGCCGAGGGCCAGCAACTGGTAGTGGATGCAGGGAAGTTCGTCGAGGACGAGGGAGAGCGCGGTGGCCATCGGGGCGTGGGTGTGCACGACGGCGGCGGTGCCGTAGCGGCGGTAGACACCCAGGTGGAGGTCGAGCTCCGAGGTCGGCAGCAGGCTTCCGGCCACGATCTCTCCGTCGAGGTCCACCACGGTCACCTGGTCCGGGGTGAGCTGGGCCAGGACGGCGCCGGTCGCGGTGATCGCCACGTGGTCCTCGACCCGTACGCTGACATTGCCCGCCGTACCGATGAGCAGGCCCTCGGCCCCCAGACGGCGGCAGGCGTCCGCCACGGCGGCCCGCTCCTCGCTCAGCACCGGGCTTGAGTCGGTCATGCGCGCGACGCTAACCTAAACCTGAAACAAAGTCACGTTCACGTTCGGAGGTTGTCAGGTGAGCGAGCGAAGGTCGTCCCGTGGCTGAGCCCACCCCGGACGCCGAGCCGGCCGCGTGGGTCGGCGCCCTGCGCCGCACTCCCCAACAGGCCCGCAGCCGGGCCCGGTTGGCCAGGGTTCTCGAAGCCGCGGAACGCATCCTGGTCGAGGAGGGCGTCGAGTCGCTCACCACGACCCGGATCGCGTCCGAGGCGCGGGTCTCGGTCGGCTCGCTGTACCAGTACCTGCCCGACCGGGGGGCGATCATCGACGCGCTCGCGGCCGGCTACTTCGCCAAGCTGGAAGCGGCGATGGACGCGCTCGTCGAGGCCGCGGCCGTCGAGCGCTGGGAGGACCCGGTCGGCGTCCTCGTCGACGCGTACGCGGAGATCTACCGCACCGAACACGGCTTCCGCGCCCTGTGGTTCGGCAGCGGACTGACCGAGCGGACCCGGACCGCGGACCGCGAGCACAAGCGCCGGATGGCCGACGGGATCCGCCGCATCCTGCTCGTCCTGCAGCTCGCCGAGGACGACGAGACCCTGGCCCGCGTCTGCCACGCCGCGATCCTCGCCGCCGACGCCCTCGCCCAGGAGGCCTTCCGCCGGGAGACGAAGGGGGACGCGGCGCTGCTCGAGGAGACCAAGATCCTGCTGCGCGGTTATCTCACGGACATCGCGGCGCGGTACAACGGGTCCTGATGTCTTCCGCGCAACGGGGGTTCGATGCAGCTCACCTTCACCGGCCGGGTGATCGAATGGCGCGGCCCGGCGCCCTACTACTTCGTCCCGGTGCCCGACCAGGAGTCCGCCGACATCGGTGAGGTGGCCCGGATGGCCACCTACGGCTGGGGCGTGATCCCGGTCGAGGCCCGGATCGGCGAGGTCACCTTCACGACATCGCTGTTCCCGAAGGACGGCGGCTATCTGCTGCCGCTCAAGAACGCGGTGCGGGGGCCGGAGGGGCTGGGCGCGGGGGACGACGTGAGGGTGGAGATGACGGTCCGCTTCTAGTGGTCACGGCTGCTCATCCGGTCACCGCAGGCCCACCGGATCGCCCTCGACACGGTCTCCGGCACCACGACCATGGGCCTGTGGCCCGACGGCCCGGCCCCTCGCGCCCCTGGACGTGACCACCATCTTCCGCCCTCTCGCGGACGCTTCGCGCCGGCGCACGAGATCCTCGCGGCCGGCTGATCACGACCGCCACGTATCGTGCAGCCGTGACCGAGACCGAGCCCCTGCGGCTGCCCGACATGCCGTTGCACGATCCGTTCGTCGTCGCCGATGCCGAGACGCGGACGTACTACCTCTACACCTCCAACGAGCCGTCCGTGTCGGGGGTGGAGGGCGTCGGGACGATGGTCTACCGCAGTCGGAATCTGCGGGACTGGGCACGGCCCGTCGTCGTGTTCCGGACGGACGAGCAGGAGGGGATCTGGGCGCGGGACGGCGGGTGGGCACCGGAGGTGCACGCATGGGGTGGCAGGTACTACCTGTTCACCACGCTGCACGACGAAAGCCGGGTCCTGCCGGTGCCACCGGCCGGGCGGTGGGGCACCCCCTTCCAGCTGCCGAACCATGCGCGCGGCACGATCACCGCGGTGTCCGACTCGCTGCTCGGACCCTTCACCGCCGTCGACCCGTCCGGGCCCACTCCGCCCGAGCGTCTCATGACCCTCGACGGCACGCTCTACGTCGATCCGGCCGGGCAGCCCTGGATGGTGTACGCGCACGAGTGGCTGCAGACAGTCGACGGGACGATGGAGGCCGTCCGGCTGGCTCCCGATCTGACCGGGACGGTCGGCGAACCCGTCTTTCTGTTCAAGGGCTCGGACGCGTTCTGGCTCGGTGAGCAGATCCCCGCGGGCGTACCGCACCAGCTCGCGCCCTACGTCACCGACGGCCCGCAGCTCCACCGCACCCCTGACGGTGCCCTCCTCATGCTGTGGTCGACGTACGAGAAGAACACGGCCGGTGCGGACGGCACCGTCAGCGGCGGTTACGTGCAGACCTACGCCGTCTCCACGTCCGGTGAGCTGACCGGTCCTTGGGAGCAGCGCCGGCCGCTGGTCCGGGACGACAGCGGGCACGGGATGCTGTTTTGGACCTTCGACGGCCGGTTGATGATGATTCTTCACCGTCCCTTCGAGAACGCGCGCGGGAAGCTGTACGAGATGCAGGTCGAGGGTGACGAGCTGCGGGTGCTGCGGCAGTGCACCGACCTGGACGGCGACGACCTCAGCGCCTGAGGCCCGCGTTCTGCGCGGCGGTGATCACCCGGTCCCGTTCGGTGGTGCTCAACGGCCCTTCCGAGGCCCAGGTGTCGGCGAGAGCGCGTACCGTGCTGCGGGGCCGCGAACAGCGGGTCGAGGTGGTTCATCCCGTTGTCCGTCTCGTACGCGGCGTACGGGACGCGCGAGTCGGCCACGACCTCACGGGCCGCCGAGACGATCGTTCCCTTGGCGTAGCTCGTCCGGAAGGCGTACAGCGGGACGTCCAGGCCTGCGGCGTGCCTCCAGCCGCAGGCTAAGCGAGCGGGCCGTGTCGGCGTAGGGGTCGGTGACGTCGAGGTCGACCGACAGCCGGGCCGGCCACTACCACTCCCATACGGCCGGTTCGGGGCCGCCCGCGTACGCCGCGGCGACCCGGTCGATGGGGGGGTGATGCCCGCGTCGACCCAGCCGCGCGGTTCTCCGCTGTCGGCCTGATGTCCCGAGTGCACGCTGATGTCGTTCGGCCAGCCGACGCCGGCGTCCACCAGGGTGCCCGGGAGGCCCGCGTTGGTGACCGGGACCGGTGGCCGCAGGGCGTCGGGCATACGGGGCTGCAGGACCGAGGGGCCGTCCGGATCGCGATGGGCGTACCAGCCCGCGAGCTGGTACCAGATCTGGGTGCTCTCCGCCCGGTCGCCGAGTCCCACGGCACTCAGAGTCATGTCGAAGACCGCGCCGCCCTCGATGGCCGCCAGCCGCTCCTTCACCTGCTCCGGCGAGTCGGCGACCGGCTCCCCCGTCCCGTCGAACGCTCCGCGCACTCCACCGTCGACCAGCACCAGGGCGGCCACGTCCCGGTACCCGGGGCAGCCGTCGAAGTCCCAGGCGGCGTAGGCCATGGCGGTGGTCGCTCCCCATGAGTGGCCTGCCTCCGAGCACCACCCGGCGGCGAAGGCGGAGGCCGCGGGGTCCTGCGTACGGTAGTGACCGTCGAGGTAGTACGCGGCCGGGTCGGCGGTGCGGAAGCCCGAACGGTCGGCGAGGTTCTCCTCCCGCCGGTCGAACGCCCACACCTGCACTCCCGGCACGGCCGCGACGAGGTCCCGGGCCGCCCGACGGAAGTCGTTCGCCGCCCCGAACATCCCCGGGACCATCACCGGCACCGTGCGGGCCGTGTCGGGGCCGACCTTCAGCACATGGACGCGGTCCGTCCCCACCGGACCGCCCAGCACATGGACGCGGTCCGCCCCCACCGGTCCGCCCCCACCGGCCATACCGCCCAGCACAGCCCTACGGGACGGACTTCCCGTCACTTCCGTCGTCCTCGCAACTGACCGCCCACAGACGCCGGATGACAACGTACGCCCCCCACCTGACGTGCCCGCACCCGGAGTCGGCCGCGCACCTGATCATCCCCGGAGGGGCCCGCAGAGGCCCGCCGGTCTCAGATGGCCTCGCGGATCGCCTGTTCGAAGCCCTCGACGTGGCTGCGGGCGAGCCGCGCCGCCGTGTCGGCGTCTCCGGCGACGATCGCCTCGATCAGCGGTCCGTGCTCCTCGATGTGGCCGGCCATGTCGGCGAGCCGGTCCACGAACAGGCACCAGATGCGGGTGGCCAGGTTGTCGTGGCGGACGAGGGTGTCCTCCAGGTAGGGGTTGTGCGTGGCGGTGTAGATGGCGCGGTGGACCTTGAGGTCCAGGTGCATGAGCTCGCCGGAGTCCCGCCCGGCGGTCCCGGCGGCTTCGAGTTCCCGCCGCAGGGCCGTCAGGTCGGCCCGGTCGGTGGCCGTGGCGCGCCGCGCGGCCTGGGCGGCGGCCAGGGGTTCCAGTTCCTGGCGCACCTCGGAGATGTGCGCCAGGTCGGTGATGTTGACCTCGGTGGCGAAGGTGCCGCGGCGGGGGTAGGTCGTGATCAGGCGCTCGTACTGGAGCCGTTTGAGCGCCTCACGCACAGGCGTGCGTCCGACGCCGAGGGACTGCCCCAGCTGCTCCTCGTTGATCGGCGCGCCGGGGCGGATCTCGAGCATGACGAGCCGGTCCCGGATGGCGCGGTAGGCGCGCTCCGCGAGCGACAGCTCCTCGAGCTGGGTCGCGACCTGCTGCATGGATGCCCCCTTGACCTGTGCGGCGAGCTCCCATACCTTACCGCAGAGGCTGATATATCAGTTGCTCATTAGCTGGCTCTCAGGATGGTGCACAGATGGCAACGAGTACGTCGCTCACCACGCCCACCTCCCCGCTCTCCCTGCCCCTCAGCGAACTCGACCCGGACGTCGCCGCCGCCGTGGCCGCCGAACTGCACCGCCAGCAGTCCACACTCGAGATGATCGCCTCGGAGAACTTCGCCCCGGCCGCCGTGATGGAGGCCCAGGGCTCGGTCCTGACCAACAAGTACGCCGAGGGCTACCCGGGCCGCCGCTACTACGGCGGCTGTGAACACGTCGACGTCGTCGAGCAGTTGGCCATCGACCGGGTGAAGGAGCTCTTCGGCGCCGAGGCCGCGAACGTCCAGCCGCACTCGGGCGCCCAGGCCAACGCGGCCGCGATGTTCGCCCTGCTCAAGCCCGGCGACACGATCCTCGGCCTCGACCTGGCGCACGGCGGGCACCTGACCCACGGCATGCGCCTCAACTACTCGGGCAAGCTCTACAACGTCGTCCCGTACCACGTACGCGAGTCCGACCTGCGCGTCGACATGGACGAGGTCGAACAGCTCGCCCTCGCCCACCGGCCCAAGATGATCGTCGCGGGCTGGTCGGCCTACCCCCGGCAACTGGACTTCGCCGCGTTCCGCCGGATCGCCGACGCGGTGGGCGCGTATCTGATGGTGGACATGGCCCACTTCGCCGGCCTGGTGGCCGCGGGACTCCACCCGAGCCCGGTGCCGTACGCCGACATCGTCACGACCACCACCCACAAGACCCTCGGCGGCCCGCGCGGCGGTGTCATCCTCAGCCGCGCCGACCTGGCCAAGAAGATCAACTCGGCGGTCTTCCCGGGCCAGCAGGGCGGTCCGCTGGAGCATGTCATCGCGGCGAAGGCGGTGGCCTTCAAGGTGGCGGCGGGCGAGGAGTTCAAGGAGCGCCAGCGGCGCACGCTGCGGGGAGCGAAGATCCTCGCCGGGCGGCTGCTGGCCGACGATGTCGCCGAGGCCGGGATCACCGTGCTGACCGGCGGCACCGAAGTCCACCTGGTCCTGGTCGACCTGAGGAACTCCGAGCTCGACGGGAAGCAGGCCGAGGACCGGCTGCACCACATCGGCATCACCGTCAACCGCAACGCCGTGCCCTTCGACCCACGCCCGCCGATGGTCTCGTCGGGCCTGCGGATCGGTACGCCCGCCCTGGCCACCCGTGGCTTCGGCGAGACGGAGTTCCGCGAGGTCGCCGACATCATCGCCGAGACCCTGAAGGGCGAACGGCCCGACGACGAACTGCGCGCCCGGGTCGAGAAGCTCGCCGCCGCCTTCCCGCTCTACCCCCACCTCGACGGAGACCCGGCATGACCGCCGAACCGCTGCCGGAACACCCGGACTTCCTCTGGCGCAACCCCGACCCAGAGCGGTCGTACGACGTCGTCATCGTCGGCGCGGGCGGACACGGTCTGGCCACCGCCTACTACCTCGCCAAGAACCACGGCATCACCAACGTGGCCGTCCTGGAGAAGGGCTGGCTCGCGGGTGGCAACATGGCCCGCAACACCACGATCATCCGCTCCAACTACCTGTGGGACGAGAGCGCGGCGATCTACGAGCACGCGCTGAAGCTGTGGGAGCGGCTCCCGGAGGAGCTGGAGTACGACTTCCTGTTCAGCCAGCGCGGTGTCCTCAACCTCGCGCACACCCTCCAGGACGTCCGCGAGGGCGTGCGCCGCGTCAACGCCAACCGCCTCAACGGGGTCGACGCCGAGTGGCTGGAGCCGGACGAGGTCGCCAAGGTCTGCCCCATCCTCAACGTCTCGTCCCGTACCCGGTATCCGGTGCTCGGCGGCACCTTCCAGCCGCGGGCGGGCATCGCCAAGCACGACCACGTCGCCTGGGCGCTGGCCCGCCGGGCCGACGAGCTGGGCGTGGACCTGATCCAGGGCTGCGAGGTCACCGGCTTCCTCAAGGACGGCGACCGGGTCGTGGGCGTCGACACCAACCGCGGCCGCATCCACGCCGGCCGGGTCGGTCTCGCCGCGGCCGGGCACAGCAGCGTGCTGGCCGAGCGGGCGGGCGTACGGCTGCCGGTGCAGTCCCACCCCCTGCAGGCCCTGGTCTCCGAGCTGCACGAGCCGGTGCATCCGACCGTCGTCATGTCGAACCACGTGCACGTCTACGTCTCCCAGGCCCACAAGGGCGAGCTGGTGATGGGCGCGGGCGTCGACTCGTACAACGGCTACGGACAACGCGGCTCGTTCCATGTGATCGAGCAGCAGATGGCCGCCGCCGTCGAGCTGTTCCCGATCTTCGCGAGGGCGCATGTGCTGCGCACCTGGGGCGGCATCGTCGACGTCACTCCGGACGCCTCGCCGATCATCGGCAGCACGCCGGTCGAGAACCTCTACGTCAACTGCGGCTGGGGAACCGGCGGTTTCAAGGCCACTCCGGCGGCCGGCTGGACCTTCGCGCACACCATCGCCACGGGCGAACCGCATCCGCTGAACGCTCCCTTCGCCCTCGACCGCTTCACGACGGGTGCGCTGATCGACGAACACGGCGCCGCAGCCGTGGCCCACTGAGGCATTGAGGAGAACCCGGTGCTGCTGATCACCTGCCCATGGTGCGGACCACGGAACGAGACCGAGTACCACTACGGCGGTCAGGCCCATGTCCCCCACCCCGAGTCCCCCGCCGACCTCACCGACGAGCAGTGGGCCGAGTACGTCTTCTACCGCGACAACCCCAAGGGCCCCTTCGCGGAACGGTGGATGCACAGCGTCGGCTGCCGCCGCTGGTTCAACGTCCTGCGCGACACCGCCACCCACGAGGTGCTGACCTCGTACCGGCTCGACGAGCCACGCCCGGGAGGGAACCGATGACCGACCAGCGCTTCCGGCTGCCGCGAGGCGGCCGCATCGACCGCGGCACCTTGCTGCGATTCACCGTCGACGGACGGGAGTTGACCGGTCACCCCGGCGACACCCTGGCCTCCGCGATGCTGGCGAACGGGCTCGTCGAGGTCGCCCCCTCGCTCTACCGCGGCCGCCCGCGCGGCATCGTCACCGCTGGTGTCGAGGAGCCGAACGCCCTGGTCCAGCTGGGCGGTTCGTGCTCGGAGGGCATGCTCCCGGCCACGACCGTCGAGCTGTACGACGGCCTGTCCGCCACCACGCTCTCGGGGATGGGCCAGCTCGACCCCACTCCGGATCCCGCCGTCTACGACAAGAAGTACGTCCACACCGACGTCCTGGTCGTCGGCGCCGGGCCGGCCGGTCTCGCGGCCGCCGCCGCTGCCGCCGCCTCCGGGGCCCGCGTGCTCCTCGTCGACGAGCAGCCCGAGCCCGCCGGCCGGGAGCGGGCCGATGAGCTGCGCGCCGCGCTCGACGCCGCGCCCGAGGCCGTCGTACTGCATCGGACCACGGCCTTCGGGTCGTACGACGACAACTATGTGCTGGCGCTGCAGCGGCGCACCGACCACCTCGGCGCGGCCGCCCCCGAAGGCGTCTCGCGGCAGCGGCTGTGGCACATCCGGGCCCGCCAGGTGGTCCTCGCGACCGGCGCGCACGAGCGTCCGCTGGTCTTCGAGGGCAACGACCGGCCCGGCGTGATGCTCGCCGGGGCCGTGCGCACCTGTCTCAACCGGTATGCCGTGGCCCCGGGTTCGCGGGCGGTGGTGAGCACGACCAACGACAGCGCCTACGACACGGTCGCCGATCTGTGTGCCGCCGGGATCCCCGTCGCCGTCGTCGTGGACGCGCGCCCCGAACTGTCCGACCGGGCCAACGAGGTGGCCGCGGCGACCGGGGTGCGGGTGCTGACGGGCAGCGCTGTGGTCGGTACGGCGGGCGAGCACAGGATCACCGGAGTCACCGTGCAGGCTCTCGACCCCGAGGGCCAACTCGCCGGTGAGCCGGAGTCGTTCGACTGCGACCTGCTCGCCGTGTCGGGCGGCTGGAGCCCGGTGGTGCATCTGCACAGCCAGCGCCAGGGGCGGCTGCGCTGGGACTCCGGGCTCGCCGCGTTCGTGCCGGAGGGGGCCGTACAGGATCAGCAGGTCGTGGGGGCGGCCCGGGGGACGTACGACCTCGACGGCTGTCTGGCCGAGGGGGCACGGGCCGGAGCACTGGCGGCGACAGCGGCGGGATTCCCGGTGCCCGTACCGGCCGAGGTCGCACGGCGCGCAAGCGGCCCGACGCGCGCCCTGTGGCTGGTACCCGCCCCCGAGGGCGAGCCCGGCACCTGGGACAGCCACTTCGTCGACCTCCAGCGCGATGTCACCGTCGCCGACGTCTGGCGCTCCACCGGCGCGGGAATGCGCGGGGTCGAGCACGTCAAGCGGTACACCTCGCTCGGCACGGCGAACGACCAGGGCAAGACGTCCGGCGTCAACGCGATCGGGGTGATCGCCGAGGCCCTCGGCGGTTCGCTCGGAGAGATCGGCACCACGGCCTACCGGGCGCCGTACACGCCGATCGCCTTCGCCGCCCTGGCCGGGCGTGAGCGGGGCGAGCTGTTCGATCCGGAGCGGACCACATCCCTGCACAGCTGGCATGTGGCGCACGGCGCGGAGTTCGAGGACGTCGGGCAGTGGAAGCGCCCCCGGCACTACCCGCAGACCGGTGAGGACATGGACACGGCCGTGGCCCGCGAGTGCCGGGCGGCCCGGGAGGGGGTGGCGTTCATGGACGCCTCCACCCTCGGCAAGATCGAGATCTGGGGCGCGGACGCGGGCGAGTTCCTCAACCGGATCTATACGAACGCCTTCAAGAAGCTCAAGCCCGGCTCGGCCCGTTACGGCGTCATGTGCAAGCCCGACGGCATGATCTTCGACGACGGTGTGACCCTGCGTCTCGACGACAACCGCTACTTCATGACGACCACGACCGGCGGCGCCGCGGGCGTCCTGGACTGGCTGGAGGAGTGGCTGCAGACCGAGTGGCCCGAGCTCGACGTGCACTGCACCTCGGTGACCGAGCAGTGGGCGACGATCGCCGTCGTCGGTCCGCGGTCGCGCGAGGTCGTCGCGAGTCTGGCCCCTGACGTCGATCTGTCCGCCGAGGCGTTCCCCTTCATGGCCTTCCGCGAGACGACGCTGGCCTCCGGCGTCCCGGCGCGGATCTGCCGGATCTCCTTCTCCGGTGAACTCGCCTACGAGATCAACGTCTCCGCGTGGTACGGCCTGGCGGTCTGGGAGGAGGTGGACGCGATCGGCCGGCCGTACGGCATCACCCCGTACGGCACCGAGACCATGCACGTCCTGCGGGCCGAGAAGGGCTACATCATCGTCGGCCAGGACACCGACGGCACGGTCACCCCGCAGGACGCGGGGATGAGCTGGGTGGTGTCGAAGCAGAAGGACTTCATCGGCAAGCGGTCCTTCGCCCGCGCCGACACCGCCCGCACCGACCGCAAGCAACTGGTCGGCCTGCTCCCGGCCGACCGCACGACCCGGCTGCCCGAGGGCACTCAACTCGTCGCGGCGGACGTCTCCTTGGAGACGGTGCCCGTGCCGATGCTCGGCCACGTCACCTCCAGCTACCACAGCCCGGCCCTGGGCCGCCCCTTCGCCCTCGCCCTCGTCGCCGACGGACAGGCGAGGAAGGGCCAGACGCTGCTGGCCCCGGTGGGCGAGGCCCTGGTGCCGGTCGAGGTGACCGACTTCGTCCTCTACGACCCCGAAGGGACCCGGCGAGATGGCTGAACCGATCACGGAGGGACCGGTGGCCCTGCGCACGAGCCCCCTGTCCCACCTTCAGGAGCGGATGGGCGCCGCCGCCGTCCGCGGCGCCCGGGGCGTCACCCTGGCCGAGCTGCCGTTCGTCACGATGGTGAACGTGCGGGTCGACCCCGCGTCGGAGGCGGCCGACCGGATCGGCAGGACCCTGGGGGCGCCGCTCCCCCGCCGGTGCGGCGACACCGCCGCCTCGAGCCTCCATACGATCATGTGGCTCGGCCCCGACGAGTGGCTCGTGCTGTCCCGGGCCGACGCGGGCATCGTGACCTCCCAGGTACGGCAGGCCCTCGACGGAGCTCCCGGCTCGGTCGTGGACGTCTCGGCGAACCGCACCACACTCGAGCTGAGCGGACCGGCCGCCCGGGACGTGCTGGAGAAGGGCTGCCCGCTGGACCTGCACCCCCGCTCCTTCGGCCCCGGCCGCGCCGTGTCGACCACGGTGGGCCCGATCGCGGTGCTGCTCTGGCAGCTCGACGACGCTCCGACGTACCGCCTGCTGCCGCGGTCCTCGTTCGCCGATTATCTGGCCCGCTGGCTCATCGACGCGATGAGCGAGTACGGCGGGCCGCGAGTCGCCTGACGGGCGCCCCAGGGAACACGGAAAGGCCGTTTTCTCATCCCTGAGAAAACGGCCTCCGACCCGCGAGAGGGATGAACGCGTCCCCGGCCGTTGCGGCAGCGGCTACGACAAGCTCCTCCGGGTTTACGAACAGCGCCGCCTGATCCCGAAGCGTCTCCAGGTACCCCATCTTGACCGTCAGTGACGGCTTCGCCCACTCCTCCAGCCAGGGAAAGTGAGCAAGGACGGCCTGTGCTCGATGCAGGCTCCGTCCCGCCCCGCGCCAGTGGGCGAAGACAAGGCCCCGCAGCTCCTCTGCGTCCAGCGTTCGTCCTCGTCCGGCTCCGTGTAGGACGGCTCTCCAAAACCCCCGAAGGCCGCTACACGCCCGACCAGGGCCTCCTCTTCCTCGCCTACCTGCGCGACCCCACCCTCTTCACCCGGGTCCGGGAACGCCTCACGACGAGGGACGACCTGCACCCGTACGCGGAACACCGTGCGTCGGCGCTCGCGTACGTCCCCCCGACCCCGGCGCCCGGCGAGTACGTGGGGAAGCGGTTCCTGGACTCATGAGGCTGGGACGCGCCCGCCCGGACGGGCGGTGGTGGCGAGCGCGCCCAGGGCCTCCCTACTCCAGCAGGGCCCCGTCGCGGTCGCGGCTCAGGACGTCAGGCCGGGTCCGCACCGGCCCCCGCCGTGAGCTTCGGCCGGACGTCGGGCGCCGTCGTGTGCCGGATGTCGGCGCCCAGCTTCACCAGGTCCTCGACCAGGTCGCGGTAACCGCGGGCCAGGTGGTGGTGGTTGCGCAGCGTGGTCCGGCCCGGTACCGCGAGCGCGGCGAGCAGCAGGACCGCGGCGGCGCGCAGGTCGGTGGCGTGGAGGTCGGTGCCGGGCCGGTGCGGCGGGCAGGGGCCGTCGACGCGCAGGACCGTGTCGTCGACCGCCGTCCGCATGCCGAGCGCCTCCAGCTCCGGGGCGAAGCCGAAGCGGTGCTCCCAGACGGCCTCCCTGATGTGGGTGGGGCCTTCGGCGTACGCCGCCAGCAGGGCGAAGAAGGGCTGGCTGTCGCTGAACACGCCGCGCGACATGGCGGTGAACTCCACCGGCCGCAACGGCTTCGCCAGCGGGTGCGCGGTCACCTCGTCGGCGCCGACGTCGACGCGCACCCCCATGCGGTCCAGCAGGTCGAACTCGGGCGCGAGCGCGTGGACCGCGCGGTCGATGCCCGGGCCGGTGATCCGCAGCGGCTCGTCCGCCAGCAGGACGCCGGCGCAGATCCAGGTGACCACCTCGATCAGGTCGGGGATCAGCGTGACGTCGGCGGGCCGGTCCAGCGCCTGAGGGCCCCGCCCGTGGATCACCCACGTCTCGGGCCCGGCGAACTCGATGTCGGCGCCGAGGTCACGGAGCACGGTGACCATGTCGGTCACGTCGGGCTTGAGGTACGGGTGGTGCAGCGTGGTCGTCCCCTGCGTGACCGCGCCCATCAGCAGCGCGGTCTTGACCGCACCGCTGTAGCAGGGCCCGCTCATGAGCGCCTTGTTGCGCGTGTAGTCGAGCATGTCGATGGTGCAGGGCGTGAGCCGCTGCGCGGTGAGGTCCACGGAGCCGTCCGCCGTCAGCCGGGTGGTGACCCCGAACCGCCCCATCACGTCCAGCATGTGCTCGACTGGCCTGCCGCGCGGGCCTTCGCCGATCGTGCAGCCGCCGCTCGCGGGCAGCCGGGCCACGCCGTTGCGCGAGACGAGGGCGGGCAGCAAGTAGAGCGAGCCGTGGATGCGGCCGACGAGGTTGGCCGGCAGCTCCGTGCGGTCCCAGGCGGACGCGTCGACGGTGAACGTCTCGGCCGGCCCGTCGTAGTGCGCGTGCGCGCCCGCCGCGCGGAAGATCTCGCCCAGCACCGTCGTCTCGACGATGTCCGGGCAGTTTCCGATACGCACCGGCGCGCTCGCGCTGGCCGCGGCGGCCACCGTGGTGACCAGGGAGTGCTTGAACCCGGAGGTGCGGACGGACCCGGAGAGCCGGTTCCCGCCGTGGATCTCCAGCAGCGGCTCGCCCGGGGCAGCGGGTTCTCGCCGACGGTCCTGCATGGGGGTACCTCCTGCGCTGAGTGGTGACGGGGCGGGCGAAAGGGGCCGGTGCTCGATCGAACGCAGCCACTGCCGCGCTTGACTCGCACTGGTCAGGTGGACGACGGCGAGGCCGGGGTGCAGGCCGAGGAAAGCGGCCGTCTCGGCCCGCCGGGTGGCGTGCTGGGACCAGGCCCAGCGCAGCGGGTGGCGCGGGTTGCGCAGCATCGACCGCCAGGTCTCCCGGTTGCCGTGCCACAGCTCGCGGCCGGTGGCGGCCCGGACCACCGAGCGCCGCAGCACGCGGCTCATGACGGTCCGGCGGGGCAGGTCTAGCCAGACGAACGTGTCGGCGCGCTCGCCGAGCAGGTCGCCGACGACCCAGTGGTACTGGGCGTCGCAGATCCACGCCGGTGTTCGCGTGGCGCGCTCCACGTCGTCCGCGAACTCCGCCCGGTGGGTCCACCCGGGCCCGTGGTAGAGCGCGTCCATCTCGATGTGCCGGATGTCCAGCGCCCGGGCGAGGGCGGCGGCCAGCGTGGTCTTGCCCGCGCCGGAGATCCCGCCGACGACGATCCGCCGCAGCGGCGCGGGTGCGGGCGCCGCTACCGGTCGGGTGGGCCGCGTGAGGAACCCGACCGACAGGGCCGTCCCCGCGCAGACGACGGCCAGGCCGAGCCACAGGACGGTGTTCCCGTGGGCCAGCAGCGCCGTCCCGGCCGCCGGGGCGACGGCGCCCGCGATCCCGAAGGACGTCTGGAAGGTCGCGTTGTAGCGGCCCTCCAGACCGGGCGGCGCGGCGGCGTTCGCCGTCGTGGTGGCGACCGGGGCGAACAGCGCGTCGCCGAGCGTGCCGATCAGCGCCGCGCACAGGACGACCGCGGTGGTGGCCGGCCCCGCCCAGCCGGACGGCGCCATGACGAGGACCGCCAGGGTGAAGAAGCAGCACGCCAGGCGCAGCGCCCGCGGGGCGGGGACACGCCGCGCGTAGGCGACCGCGGGGCGCCGGGCCACGGCCATCGACACGCAGGCGACGGCGATCACCACCCCGGGCACCCACGACGGCTGCCCGAGCACCACGATGGCGACCACCGGGAGCATCGCCGTCAGGCAGTCGGAGACGAACGCCAGCAACAGCGTCAGCAGGCACAGCCGCAGGAAGCCGGGGTCGTCACGCAGGTCGCGCCACCGCCAGGCCCGCCCGTCGGCCGGAGGCTCGGCCGCGAGGGAGGGCCGGACGTGCCGACGCACCGTGAGCACCAGGACCATGGCCGCCGCGTAGGTGAGGCCGTTGGCGTAGGCGACCAGGTGCAGTCCCGTACCGCTGTCGATCAGCAGGCCCCCGGCGGTCGCGCCGATCGCGCCGCCCGCCGCCCACCCGCTGACTTTCAGCACGCTCGCCGTGCTCAGCACGCCGATGAGCGCCTCGGCCGGGACCAGCCGGGCCAGCAGCGGTGTGCTGGCCGTCCAGAACAGCCGGTCCGCGGCGGCCGCGACGACGGCGAGCGCGCCGACCTGCCACGTGGCGGAGACGAAGGGGAACAGCGCGAACGCCCCGGTGCGCACGGCGTAGCTCAGGGCCGCCCCGTTCGCCGGACCCCACCGGTCCACCAGCAGGCCGTTCACCGGTCCCGCCAGCAGGCCGAGGAGCCCGCCGACCGTCAGCGCGGCACCGACGTGCGCCAGGGGGAGGTGCTGCCCCCGGGTGAAGAAGATCAGCGCGACCGGCGTCCACAGGCCGTTGCCCACGCAGTCGACGGTCAGCGCCACCAGGTAGGTGCGCTTCCCGGGCGTCTGCCGCCCCCGGCCGATCCGGAACGGGGTCACGGGCGGACGAAGTGCACGAGCAGCGCCCGCCGGTCCACGGGGCAGGTGTCGGCGACCGGCGGGACGCCGTGCCAGGACCGGTCCGAGCGGACGAGCACGACGGACGTCCCGGTGGTCGGCGCCACCCGCTTCGCGCAGTCGGCCATGTCGGCGCTGCGCAGCAGCCGCAGGTCACCGCTCCACTCCGGGTCCCACCCGTCGTTGAAGTAGAAGAGGTGGGTCACCGCCTTGTCCGGGCGGTCGGTGTGCGGCTCGATCCAGCAGCCCCGGGCGTAGCGGGTCATGCGGGCCTCGACCAGGCACCGCTCCAGGTCCACGCCGGTGAGCGCGGACAGCGCCTCGCGGTAGGGCCGGGAGACGACGTCCGCGACGAGCTGCTGCCAGTTCGCGGGGAGCGTGCGCACCTGGTCCTCGTCGACCGCGCCGGCGGTGACGAGGTTGCGGTTGAACATCCGGTACTGCTTGTCGGACCGGTTCAGGTCGGTGCGCTCGGACTCCTCGAAGCCGTCGTCGCTGAACTCGCCGCGCAGTTTCTCGGCGACGTCGTCCGTGACGAACGAGCGGGGGATCACGGCGTGGCCGAACGGGTCCTGTTCCAGCTCGGCCCGGCTGATGGTCTCGATGTCGACGAGGGACACGTCTTCTTCCTCACAGGTGGACGGGGTGGGTGAACGCGCCGGCGACCGTGCGCAGCCGGGTCTCCTCCCGGAGGCCGTGGAGCGTGAGCAGCCGGGCGACGCTGCCGTGTTCGGCTTCGATCCCGGCGATCAGGGAGCGCATCGTCGCCGCCGGCGTGGAGGTCCGCAGCCGCAGCTGCGCGAGGGTGTCCTCGCGGGTCCAGTTCGGGCGGGCGTCACCGCTGTGCAGGGCGCGGTAGGCGCGGGCGGTCAGGGCGTAGTCCCGGGCGACGTCCGCCGTCCGCACCCCGAGCGCCCGCAGGACCAGGGCGCTGACGACGCCGGTGCGGTCCTTGCCCATCGCGCAGCAGATGTAGACGGGGACCTCCGCCCCGCCGGCGAGCAGGTCCACGATCTCCGCCGCGACCGGTGCCGCCCTGGTCAACATGTCCCGGTAGTTCGCGAGGTAGTCGCTGGGCCGGGGCCGCACATTGCCCCGGATGCGGCTCATGTCGCCGGCCACGGGCCGGGACAGCACGGTCGCTCCGGTGCACTCGGGCCCCCGGTACTGCCGGCGTTCCTCCTCCAGGCGCAGGTCGACGAGGGTACGGATGCCCAGCCCGCCGAGCGCCGGCGCCGTGTCCGGTGACGGCGCGGGCCCCCGGACGAGGAGCCCCCGCCGCAGGTACCCCCCGCCGGGACCGCGCAGCCCGCCCAGATCGCGCACGTTGGGCAGGCCCGGAACCATGATCCTCCGGGTGTTCATGCCACCCCTTCGCGGTACCGGTCGCCCAGGGCGGCGACGACCTGACGGACGACGGCCTCGTTCGCGACCGCGATACGGACCGCGGCCGGCAGCCCCGGCGCACCGGACAGGTCCCGTACGACGATCCCCCGCTCCAGGAGGTGCCGGCTCGCGGCCCCGGCGTCCGCCGGGTCGGGGACGTCCCAGGTGACGAAGTTCCCGCCGCTCTGCCGGGCGTGCCAGCCGGGCACCGCGCGCTCGACCTCGGCCGCGAACCGCTCCCGCAGCCGCCGCACGTCGGCCCAGATCCGGGTGAAGACGTCCTGCTCCTCCAGCGAACGCCGCAGCAGCGCGACCGCCGGAGCGGAGACCGAGCCCTCCGGGTCCAGGTCGAACAGGTGCCGGGCGGTCGCCGGGTGCGCGACCGTCACCGCGATCCGGGCACCCGACAGGCCGTAGGACTTGGAGAACGTGTTGACGCGGACGACGTGCCGCAGACCGGCGAGCCCGCGCACCAGCTCCTCGCCGCCCTCGGTGAACGCCAGGTAGGCGGTGTCCACGACCAGCAGACTGCCGTGCTCCCCCACCGCGTCGGCCAGCTCGGCCAGCTCCTCCCTTCCGTGCACCTGCCCGGTGAAGCTGTGCGGGGTGGTGACGACGACGAACGCCGGCGCACCCGCGCGCAGCCGCCGCGCGAGGTCACGGAGGTCGAACAGCCCGGTCTCGGGGTCCGGGGCCACGGGGTCCAGGACACAGCCCGAGATCGCCGCGAACTTCGCCCAGCCGTCGAAGTTCGGCTGGTGCAGGACGATCCGCGACACCTCCGGGAACGCCCGGGTCAGCAGGTTCAGCCCGGGATCGCTGCCCGCGGTCAGGACGAGGGAGTCGGTGTCCACCCCGAACCGGTCGGCCAGCATGCCGTAGACCGGCTGGAGGACGGGGTAGGTCAGCACGTCGTTCGGGTCGAACTCCGCCAGCGTGGCCCGGTGCACCGCCGCGGCCCGGCTGTCCAGCAGCCCACAGTTCTTGAGGTTGATCTCGTCGGGGACCCGGACGCGCCGGTTGCGGAACCGGCCGGCGCTCTCCCGCAGGAAGGGGGAAGGCGCCCCTTCCTGCTCCGTCACGAGCGTCTCGTCCCTCATGCCGGGCGCAGGGCCGGGCCGGCGGCGCGGGCGGGGATGTTCTCGAACACCTGCGTGACGTCCGGCTGGCTGCCGAAGACGATGTCGTAGCCCCGGGCCAGCTCGTCGTCGGTCAGCGCGTGGGTGCCCGGTACGAACAGCTGCCGGTTGAACGCGGCCATCTCGTGGTCGAGAAGGTCCGGGCCCGCGAGCTCCCAGGGGGCGTACACGGTCGGCCGGGCCCGGCCGCCGCGCTCCTGGACGGCCTCGATGGTCCGCTCGGCACCCTCGATCGTGGTGCCGGGCAGCCCGACGATGACAAAGCAGTTCAGCTCGATGCCCGACTCCTTGCACCAGGCCGAGAGCCGGTCGAGGTCCATCGCGGACTTCTGCTTCGCCCGGGGCAGCAACGCGCCCTCCTGCGGGTCGAGCGTCTCCAGACCGACGCTGATCCGGACGCAGCCGGCCGCCCCCATCGACCGGATCATCCCCTCGCTGAGGTGGTGGACCGTCGTCGCGCACTTCCACGGGTACGGGGAACCGCGGCCGGTCAGCTCCCGGCAGAGCTCCTCCATCCACTTCTTGTCCAGCGTGAACGTCGGGGCGTAGAACGCCACGTACTCGAACGGCGCCGCGGCGAACGACTCATCGATGTACTGGAGCGTCCGCTCGACCGTGAGCCGCCGTTCCTTCCGCGTGTAGATCAGCGGCACCTCGCAGTAGGAGCAGCCGACCGGGCACCCGCGAGCCGCCGGTACGACCAGTTCGCGGCGGCGCGGGATGCCGCAGAACTTGTTCGCGTCGTCGAAGTAGAGGGCGTCGTAGTGCGCGTACGGGATCTCGTCGGGCGTCGGCAGGTACCAGTCCTCCGCCGGGAGCAGGTCACCGCGGCGCTTCGGAGCGGTCCAGGAGCCGTCGCGCCGCAGGTGCACCCCCGCCGCGTCGGCCGCCCGGCCCCGGAAGGTCTCGATCGCGGCGACGACGCCGGACTCGAAGTCGCCGTTCTCCACGATCGCGTCGATGTCGAAGCGCTCGAAGAAGCGGGGGTTGACCCCGGACAGCCTGCCGAACGTGACGATCGGGGCATCCGGGTTCAACGCCCTGGCGTAGGAGACGAGTCGGCGGAATCCGTCGATGCCGTCGAACTCGTTCATCACGGCGATCACGTCGTACCGCTCCTGGAAGAACCTGCTGCCGAGGTCCTTCCACGTCAGCCGCTCGACGCTGGCGTCGATCGCGGTCACCTGGGCGCCCGGGTAGACGGCGCGCAGGTGACCTGCGACCTGGTAGAGCGCGAGGTGGTGCCCCGCGTTGAAGTAGCTGAGCACCTGCGGCGGCCAGATCACGAGGATCTTCCGGGGTTCGTCCACAATCTTTCCCATGGGGGTCCTTTCGGTGCCGGGCGCCGGACGGTCAGTTCTGCGGCCGGTACGCGGAGCCGGCGAGCCCGGTGGTCAGCCAGTACTCGATCTGGACCGTGATCCGCTCGGTCCCCTCCGGGTGCTCGATCTTCGAGACCGCGTGCCACGACTTGTCGGTGGGCGGGAAGGCGAGCAACTGGCCGCCGACCGGGCTGATCTCCTCCGTCGGGCCGGCCTTGGGGGACGCGAAGATCTGGAACTGCCCGCCCGCCTCGATGGGCCAGTCACGGTTCAGGTAGAGGATCACGGTGATCGCCTTGGTCGGCTTGTCCTTGTGCACCGACAGGTAGTCGCCGTTGCGGTGGGTGTAGAGGCCGATGCTGCGCTGCAGGCCGGCCAGTTCGATCCCGGTCGACTTCTCCAGCCAGGCGGTGAACTCGGTGCCGCGCAGGTCCTCCACGAGGTCGCGCCAGATCGCGGGCAGCCGAGGGAAGACCGGGGCTTCCTCTTCGAGGACGACGAGGTCCACGAGGTTCATCCGGTACTGCTTCTCGTGCTTCGGGTCCTCGACCGCGATCTTCGCGACGTCGGCGGTCGGCATGGTGGCGAGCAACTCCTTCAGTTGCCCGTCGTCGAGCAGGTCACGGCCGCGGAAGAGCTGGAACGGCTGGGTACGTTCCTCCAGCGCCGAGTCGAACGTCAGCACCACGGTGCCTCCTTGGGGTCGATGCGGGGGTCCCCGGACGGCCGGGACCCGACCTGGCCACAGCCTGTCCGCGGGCCCCTGCCGACCCCTTGTCGGTTCGCTGCCCGGCCGCTGCCGGGGATCGGCAAGGTCTTCGCAAACCGGCGCGCCATCGCACGGCAAGCGGGACGGTGACACTGGCGGGGCAGCCCTGATACCCGAACCGCCGGTGCACACGCCGGCCGCTGAGAGGTGCGAGTCTTGATCAACCTGGACGTCCGGCTCGAAACGTGGGACCACCCCTTCCGGCACTTCCGCGGCGCCGGTCTGCTCTCCGCGCGAGACCTGGCCGACCTCGGCGCCACCGCGCCGGACGCGGGCCTGTTCCAGCGGATCGACACCTCGACCGGTGACGCACGGCGCCGCTACCGCTCGTCCGTCCTGCCGTTCTCCGACAACAAGACCGGCCTCACCCCCGATGACATCCCCCTGGCGGCGCCGTGGCGCGAACTGGTCACCGGCCTGCTGTCCGAGGAGTTCGCCGACTGGCTCCGCCGCGAGACCGGGGTGGACACCACCGGGCTCCACCGCCGGGCCGAGATCTACCGCCACGTCGACGGCGACTTCGAGGACCTCAACCCCGGCAAACAGCACAAGAGACTCGCCTTCGAACTGCACACCAACGAGCAGTGGCCGGCCGACGGCGGCGGAGAACAGGAGTACTGGTCCGGCCCGGACAGGTCGGCCGGCCCCGCCTCGACGATGCCCCCGACGGGAGGCACCGCCTGGTTCTACTCGGCGTCGCCCTCGTCCTGGCACCAGATGGCGCCGGTCACCGCGGGGCGGGGCCTGGTGCGGCAGTCGGTCACCATGAGCTTCTTCGAGTAGCCGACGAACCCCGGCCGGACACCGACAGCCAAACACCGACGGAAGCCGCCGCCCGAGCTGTCTCGGACGGCGGCTTCCGTCGGTGGAGCCCCTCGCTCCTCCCGGTCACTCCTCGTCGATCCGGAGGGCCGACGACGGGCACAGGTGGACCGCCTGACGGACGGCCGGCCCGTCCGCCCCGGCCGGATCCACCGTCAGCGGCGCGACCAGCCCCTCCTCGTCCTGGTCGAAGACGGCGGGCGCCGCCAGGACGCACTGGGCGGCGCCGACGCACCGCTCCCTGTCCGCGGTGATGTGCACGGGCGTGCCCCTCTCCTCAGCAGTTCACCGGCACCCGGTAGATGCCGTAGATCCCGGCGTCGTCCTTGTACGGCAGCTCCTCGGCCGGCACGGCCAGCGACAGGCCCGGCACCCGGCGCAGCAGCGTCTCGAACACGACCTCCAGCTCCACCCGGGCCAGGTTCTGCCCGAGGCACTGGTGGACCCCGTACCCGAAGGCGACGTGGTGGCGCGCGCCGCGCTCGAAGTCGAGCCGGTCCGGGTGGTCGAAGACCTCGTCGTCCCAGTCGGCGGCGAGCCCGGACACGACGATGCCCTCGTCCTTGCGGATCGTGACGCCGCCGATCTCGATGTCCTCGGTGGCGACCCGGGCGGGCGCGTTCTCCACGACGCTGAAGTAGCGCAGCATCTCCTCGATCGCCGGGGGCAGCAGCGACGGGTCGGCCGCGATCCGTGCCCTGTGCTCCGGGTTCTCCAGCAGGGCCACCACGCCCAGCGAGATCATGTTCGCGGTGGTCTGGTGCCCGGCGATCAGCAGCATGACGGCGGTGCCGACGATCTCGTCGTGCGTCATCACCGGCGTCTGCCGGTTGCGCGCGATGAGCCGGCCGATCAGGTCGTCGGTGGGCTCGCCCCGCTCCTTCTCGGTGACGAGGTCCTCCAGGAAGTCGTTGAGCGCGTCGGAGGCCGCGGCGCGCTCCCGTATCGAGACGGACCGGCTGACCAGCATGCCCGCCCACTCGTGGAAGTCGCGGCGCTGCTCGTGGGGCACGCCCAGCAGCTCGCAGATCACCAGCGACGGCACCGCCTGCGACACGTGCTCGACGAGGTCGGCCGGCTGCGGCGCGGCCAGCATCTCGTCGATGCTCCGGTCGACGATCTCCTGGACACGCGGGCGCAGCGCGGCGATCCGGCGCAGCGAGAACTCGCCGGTGAGGATCTTGCGGTGGGCCCCGTGCTCGGCCCCGTCCAGGTGGATCATGGACCGCCGGGTGCTGAGCCGGCGGACGCGCTCGGTTGCCGCGCGCTGCTCGGCGGTCAGCCGTCCCGGGAACGCCGGGTGCAGGCGATCGGCGCTGACCCGCGGGTCGGCGAGCAGCTTGCGGGCCAGCTCGTGCTTGGTGACCAGCCAGGCCACCTGGCCGTCGGGCATCCGGACCCGGCTGACCGGCTCCCGCCCGCGCAGCTCCCGGTACTCGGCGGGCGGGTGCATGGGGCACGCGCGGGCCATCGGGAACGACGGAATGTCGTGGTCGAGCGTCTCGGTCATGGGGTGGGCTTCCGTTCCTCTCGGGCCTGCCGGTCCGCTGCCGCCGCGCGGAGCGAGACCCGGTTGATCTTGCCGACGCCGATCATCGGGAGGGCGTCCACCACCCTCAATTCCTCGGGCAGTTTGTACGTGGCGATTCCGTGCTCGGTGAGGAAGCGGCGCAGGCCGAGCAGCGTCGGCTGCTTCTCCGGGTCGCAGGGGACGGCGAAGACGCAGACCGTCTGCCCCCACACCGGGTGCGGCATCGCGACCGCCGCGACCGCCCGCAGCAAGGGGTGCTCGGCGAGCAGCGCTTCGATCTCCCCGGCGGAGATCTTCTCCCCGCCGCGGTTGATGACGTCGCCGGTCCGGCCCTCCACCACCAGCCCGCCCGACGGGTGGAGGCGTGCCAGGTCGCCGGTGCGGTAGAAGCCGTCGTCGGTGAAGGCGCGCGCGTCGGCCTCCGGCGCCGCGTAGTACCCGGCGACCGTGTACGGGCCCCTTGTCAGCACCTCTCCCACCTCGCCGGGTGCCATCTCGGTGCCGTCCTCGTTCACGATGCGGATCTCGTCGCCGGGTGAGGCCGGCCGCCCCTGGGTGTGGGCGATGACGTCACCGGGGTCGTCCAGCGCGGTGTAGGTCAGCAGCCCTTCGCTCATGCCGTAGCACTGCTGCACCGTGCAGCCGAGCAGCTTGTGCGCCTCGGCCGCCGGGGCGGGCTCCAGACGGGCGCCGCCGGCCTGCATCACGCGCAGCGACGTCGGCCCGCGGCCCCGCTGCCGGACCTCGTTCAGCCACTGGGTGACCAGCGCGGGCACCAGCGTCGTGTGCGTCACCCCCTCCCGGTCGATGAGGTCGAGCGCCGCCCCGGGATCTCCCGGCGAGCCCAGGACCACCCGGCCACCGAAGGCCAGGACGCCGAACATGCCGGGGCAGTTGAGGACGAACCCGTGCGCCCCCGACATGACGGCGAGGTACACCGTGTCCGGCGACAGCCCGGCCCACCGGGCGGCCGTCCGGATCATGTAGCCGTAGCCCTCGTGGGCGCGCGCGATCGCCTTCGGTGGACCGGTGGTCCCGCTGGACAGCAGGAAGACGGCGGGCTCGTCGGCCAGCGGCGGCCCCAGATCGGGCAGGGGCCTCGCGCCGGGATCGGGACGGCACAGCTCGACCAGGTCCTCGGTGCCTTCGGGAACGGCGTCCGACGTGCGGTCGGCGACCAGGATGCGCCGGATACTCGGGCAGCTCTCCCGCAGTTCCCTCGCCAACGCGACATGGTCGAAGCGCTGCCAGCGGCGCGGTACGGCCACGGCCGTGGGCCGGGTGGCCGCCACGACCGCCAGCAGCTCCCGGCGGCGCAGCGTGGGCACCGCCATCACCGGGTGGGCGCCCAGCCGCATCAACGCCAGCGGCAGGACGACCAGCTCCAGGTCGTTCGGGAGCTGGACCAGGACCCGGTCCCCGCGCGCGATCCCGAGGCCGGCCAGCCGGGCGGCGGCGCCGGCGACCGCGTCCGCCAGCTCGCGCCGGGTCAGCCGGCCGCCGGGACCGCGGACGGCCTCCTTCTCGGGATCCTCGTCCACGTGCCGCAGCACCAGCCGGTCGACCCGCTCAGGACGCCACCACCCGCGGTCGCGGTACTCCCGCGCGCGATCCGGCGGAATCCTCGGGAGGCCGGGATCCTCGGGACGGAATGAACTCACGCCCTGTCACCTTCCTTTCTCGCGGCCACGTCAGAGAGCCGACTGCGGGGCGAGCCGTGAGATGTCGTACGCGGTGGAGTCCTCCACGGCCAGGTCGGCGCAGATCCGGCCGAACAGCGGGACGAACTTGAACGCCCAGCCCGCCCCGTAGACGACGAGCTTCTCCCCGTGCGTCATCAGGTCCCGCGCGGTGCCGAGGAAGAACTGCCGTTCGGGGTCCGTGGGCAGTACGGCCAGGCAGGTCGAGGTCCGCACCGGGTCGGGGTCGACCGTGGGCAGGTGGTCCCTCAGCCAGCCCGAGAGCCGGTCCATCTGGCGCCGGTCGGCGACGCCGGTGGCCGCCGACGGGTGGTCGAGCGGGTCCACCTCGAAGATCGGCCCGCAGCGCACGAACTCCCCGGGCGCCCACGGGTTGTGCCCGAACCCGTAGAACAGGTTGGTGTCCTCCCGCGTCGGCTGCTGGAAGGCGAACCAGAACGGCGCCTCGTCCACCGGCCGGGCCTGCCGGTAGGCCGCGATGGCCATCTCGTACACCGAGTACGCGAGGCGCGCGCCCAGCGGTTCCAGCAGGTCGTTGGTGTAGGGGCCGCAGGCCAGCACCACCTTGCCGGCCCGGTAGGTGCCCCGGTCGGTGGTGACGCTCACCCCGTCCGCGTCCGGCACGAGTTCCGTCACCGTCTCACCGGCGCGCAGGGTGCTGCCGGCCGCCTGGGCGAGGGTGAAGAGCGCCGCCAGCGTCCCCCTGACGTCGATCGTCCCGCCGTCGGGCTGGAGGAACCCCTCGTAGTCCCGGGGCAGGCCGCGGAACCCGAACCGCCGCTCGATGTCGGTGGCCTTGAGCCACTCGTAGCGCACCGAGAGCTTGTCCATCATCGCGGCGGTCCCCGAGATCTGGCCCTCGTTGGTGACCACGTCGGTGTCCCCGAACCAGAGGCTGCCGATCTCGTGGATGAGGCGGCGCTCGCAGCGGCTCTCCAGCGCGCGCCACAGCGGAAGGGTCTCCAGCGTCAGGCGGAACAGGTCCTCCTCGGTGTACTGGAGCCGCCAGTGCCGCTCGGCGCCGCTGGTGCCCCCGCTCTCGTTGAAGAACATGTGCCGCTCCAGGACCAGCACCCGGTGGCCGCGCTCGGCGACCTGCCAGGCGGTGGCCAGGCCCACGGGCCCGCCTCCCACGACCACCACGTCATAGGACTCCGTCATGTCCGGGCCTCCTCGTAACTCGACGTGCCGCCCTTGCCGGTGTCCCGCCGTCCGGTGAGCGCGGACTTCAGGGCCAGCACCAAGTGCTCGACCTGGCCGTCGGTCATCGACGGGTAGCAGGGCAGGTTGACCTGCTCGTGGAACCAGAGCCGCTCGGTGACCGGACACTCGCCGAGCCGGTGGCCCCGGCCCCGCCACTCGGGGCGCAGGTGCAGGGGGAAATAGCGCACCTGCACCTGGACCCCGGCGTCTTCGAGGGCGTGGATCACCTCGTCGCGGCTCACCCCTTGCCCCGGCCGGACCAAGAAGGTGAACAGGTGGTAGGGGTGGTGGATGTCCTCGGGCACGTCGGCCAGCCGCACCTGCGGGAACTCCGCCAGCGTCTGGGCCAGGCGCCCGGCGATCCACCGCCGCCGCCCGGCCAGCTCCCCGAGACGCTCCAGCTGGACGAGCCCCACGGCCGCCCCGGCCTCGCTGAGTGTGGCGTTGCTCCCGGGATGGCGGATGCGCAGGCACTCCTTCTCGTACGAGTCCCCCGCCCACATCATCCAGGGCTCCGAGCGGTCGTACGGCCCGGCCAGCAGCGGTGACGGCACGAGGACCCCGTCGGCGGCGTTGGACCGGATGCGGTCGACGCGCTCGGCCCACTCGGGGTCGTCGAAGGTGAGCATGCCGCCCTCGCCGAGCGTCGTGATGTTCTTGCTGGAGTGGAAGCTGAAGCACCCGATGTCGCCGAGCACGCCCGGCCGCCGGCCGCGGTAGAGGGCGCCCAGCGCGTGCGCGCAGTCCTCGATCACCCGGACGCCGTGCCGGCGGGCCACCCGCATGATCTCGTCCATGCGGGCCGGCCGGCCGCCGTAGTGGACCAGGATCAGGGCCCGGGTCCGCGGGGTGATCAGCGACTCGAACGAGTCGACGTCCACGTTCAGGGTGTCCGGCTCCACGTCGCAGAAGCGGACCGTCACGTCGTGCGCCAGCAAGGGGTCGGCGGTGGCCTTGAAGGTCTGCGGGGTCACGATCACCTCGTCACCGGGGACGAGGTCCAGCAGGTGCACGGCGAGCGCGACGGCGACGGTTCCGCTGGTGACGGTCATCGCGTACCGGCTGCCGACGTGCTCGCGCATCGCCTGCTCGAACGCGTCCCGCCACCGCCCTTGCGAGAGGCTCTCGCCGGAGCGGACGAGCTCGCCGAGCGCGGCCACCTCGGCCTCCCCGAGGATGCTTCCCACAGCGGGGGCCGGCACGAAGTACCGGGAGTTCTCGTTCACGGTCAGCATGAGCCGGTCCCACGGCCCGCCGGGCTTTCCCCGTCCCGGGCGGCGCGCAGGGCCAGCGCCACCTCCACGATCAGGTCCTCCTGGCCCGCGACCACCTGACGCCTGCCGAGTTCGAAGAAGACGTCGCGCGGGTCGACCCCTTCCCGCGCTGCGATGTCGAGCACCGGTTTCTTGAACCCGGAGAACACCCCGGCCAGCCCGCTGACGATGGAGACGGAGTCGATGGTGGGCGGCGCCGGCATCAGCTCCCGCCCCGCGATGTCCGCGGCGTCCAGGAGCCGGTACAGGTCGATGCCCGTCCGGAACCCCAGCCGCTCCAGCACCGGCACCAGGACCTCGAGCTGGGTGTTGCCGGCGCCGGCGCCGAAGCCCCGCGCGCACGCGTCGAGGATGCCGGCCCCCGCCTCCGCGGCGGCGATCGAGTTCGCCACGGCCATCCCGAGGTTGTTGTGCCCGTGGAACATCACCGGCACGTCGACGGCGGCGCAGATGGCCCCGATGCGGGCCGTGACGTCCGAGGGCAGGAAGTGCCCCGAGGAGTCGAGGATGCCCACGCCGGTGGCGCCGTACCCGACCAGGCGCGCGCACTCCTCTGCGAGCTGGTCGGGGCTCGCCATGTGCGTCATCAGGAGGATGCCGTGCGCCTCCACGCCCTCGTCGCGCAGGAAGCCGAGGTGGCGCTCGGCGACGCTGGCCTCGGTGCAGTGCGTCGCGATGCGCACCAGGTCGACCTCGTACGCGAGGGCGTTCTTGATGTCCTGGGTGGTGGCCCAGCCCGGGAACATGAGAACCCCGAGCTTGCTGGTCGTCAGGGTCTCCCGGGCGATCGACATCATCTCGTCGTCGCTCAGCCGGGCCCGGCCGACCTGGAGGGACGAGGCGGCCAGCCCGTTGCCGTGGCCGACCTCGACGACCGGGACGGCCGCGGCGTCCGCGGCCTTCAGATAGGCGCGGAACTGCTCCGCGCCGAGGCTGTGCCGCACGGCGTGCTGGCCGTCGCGCAGCGTCGGGTCGTGGATCTGGACCGGCCTGCCCGCGGCGGCGTCCCGGGCCGCTTCCTGGCTCATGCCGTCTCCCTGCCTGCCAGTGCGAGCCGGTCCGCCGCGTAACACTCGGCGGCCTGGATCGCGGCGGAATTGATGATGTCGAGATTCCCGGCGTAGTGCGGCAGCCGGTCGCCGGACGCGGTGACCTCCACGGAGACGAAGGCCGTGGAGTCGTTGACGGTGCACACGCTGACGCCGAATCCCTTGACGTACGTACGGATCTCGTCAGCGGCTCTCGTCACCAGCGCGCGCACCGAGTCGGTGGTGAGGTCCCGGCCCCGCAGGTACATGGCGACCCGGAAGGTGGCCGCGGGCCGGGCGGGGCTGATGTTGACGAGCGCCTTCACGTCCTCGACGCCGGTGAACCAGCGGATCGCGTCCTGCGTGGTCTGCACGTACTCGTCGAGGTTCAGGCGCGAGGCACGGCCCACGCTCAGGGTGGCGGCCGTGGTCACGACCTCGATGCAGTCGATCTCGTGCGCTCGCGCGATCGCGTGCAGGATCGGTACGCACGCCTGCCCGCCACAGGTCACCATGCTGATGTCGCGGTGGGAGCCGATGTCCTCCCGGTTGACGGTCGGGACGATCATCTGCCCGACTCTGCTGGGCGTCAGATCGACGATCATCGCCCCGGACGCCGCGAGCTTCTCCGCGTGCTCGGCGTGGAACGACGCGTTGGTGGCGTCGAACACCACGTCGAAGTCCTCCTCGGCGTCGATGAGGGACTGGATGCCCCCGGTCGCCACCGGCAGCCCGCGCCGGGCCGCCCGCCGCAGCTCGGCGGCGTCGTGCCGCCCCGCGACGAGCCGCAGGTCGAGACAGTCTGAGCGCATGATCTTGGTCGCCAGGTCCATACCGATGAGTCCGGCGCCGAGGACCGATACGGACAGCCGTCCAGTTGCTTGCATGTACGGTCGCCTTTCCGTCAAGGTGCGGCGTGATCCGCCCTGGGACCGCCCGCGGAGGCCGGCTGCGGTGGTCCCTACGCGGCCCAGCCTGGAACCGGGGCCTTGCCGACGGCTCGCCGTCGCGCTGACCGGTCGCCGCCGCGGGCGGGGCAAGCGAGGCGGCGAGGTCCTTGCAGGGACGCGGCGACATGCTGTGCGGGCACCACCCCCGGGGGCTTCCCCCGCTACAACGCCAGTCCGTACGCCGCACCTTTAGCATCCGAAGGGGACTGCGAGCCGTGGTCAACCCGATTCATGACGACAACGGTGTCTCTCTGGTCCTGGTGAACAGCGAGAACCGGCACGCTCTGTGGGCCGGCGGCCTCGACGTACCGCCGGGCTGGCGCGTCGCGCACCGGGCGGCGAGCCGCCGGGAGTGCCTGGAGTACATCGGCGCCCACTGGCCTGACATCCGGCCCGCGAGACTCCCGGACGCCGGGAAGGACGCGGGCGCCTGCCTCCACGACCTGTTCGCCGCCCAGGCCGCGCGCACCCCCGGGGCGCCGGCTCTGATCTGGCGGGACCAGGATCTGACGTACCGTCAACTCGATGACGATTCCAGCAAGTTGGCCGCACACCTGCGGCAGCGCGGCGTCGGGCCAGGCGCGTTCGTGGGCCTGTGCGTCGAGCGGTCGCCGCAGATGATCACGGCCCTGCTCGGGGTCCTGAAGACCGGCGCCGCCTACGTGCCCCTCGACCCCGAGTACCCGGTCGAGCGGCTGCGGTACGTCCTGTCCGACACGGGCGCACGCCTGCTCCTGACCCAGGAGCCGCTTCGCCCGCTCTTCCCGGACTACGACGGCGAGATCGTCTGCCTCGACCAGCACCGGCAGGACATCGACGCCCTGCCCACCGCGCCCGCGCCGGACAGCCCCGTCCCGCTGCCGTCGGACGCCGCCTACGTCATCCACACCTCCGGCTCCACGGGCCGCCCCAAGGGCGTCCTGGTGACGCACCGCTCCCTGGCGAACCACAGCTCCGCCGTGAACCGGCACTTCGCGTTCGCCCCCGGCGACCGCGTCCTGCAGTGCAGGCCGCTGAGCTTCGACGCCGCCGCCGAGGAAATCTTCCCGCCGCTCCTGCACGGCGCGGCCCTCGTCCTCGGCAGCGACCCCCTGCGCCAGACGTTCCGGGCCCTGACCCAGCAGGTCATCGACACCGGCACGACCTTCCTGAGCGTGCCCACGGCCTTCTGGCACAGCTGGGTCGCGGAGGAGGACTGTCTGCTGCGGCTGGCCACGGAGTCCGCGCTGCGCACGATGATCGTGGCCGGCGAGAAGGCGGCCCGCCAGGCGCTGCTGACCTGGAAGAAACGGGTCGGCGAGGACATCCGCTGGTTCAACGTCTACGGCCCCACCGAGGGCACCATCACCACGACGGTCCACGAGCCGGGCGCCGACTGGGAGGCCGGCGAGTACGGCTCCGTCCCGATCGGCCGCCCCATCGACAACGTCCGCACGTACGTCCTCGACGACGCCCTGCGGCCGGTCCCGGCGGGAACGCCGGGCGAGCTGTTCATCGGCGGGGCGGGCGTGGCCGTCGGCTACCTCAACGCGCCGCAGACCACCGCCGAGCGGTTCCTGCCCGACCCCTTCTCCGGCGTGCCCGGCAGCCGGCTCTACCGCACCGGGGACCTGGTGCGCGCGGACGCCGACGGCTGCCTGGAGTTCCTCGGCCGCCGGGACCACCAGGTGAAACTGCGCGGCTACCGCATCGAACTCGGCGAGATCGAGACCGTGCTCGCCGAGCACCGGGACGTCCGGTCGTGCGTCGCCCAGGTGACCGGCGACGGCCCCGACAGCACCCTCGTGTGCTTCGTGACCGCCGACGAGCGGACCGCACCGCCGGCCGCCGAACTGATCGCCCACCTGCGGAGCCGGCTGCCCTGGTACATGATCCCGACGGCCGTCCACGTCCTGGACGCCTTCCCCATGACCCCCAACGGAAAGATCGACCGGGCCGCCCTGCTCGCCCTCGAACCCGACGACGACGGCGAGGCCGTCCACATCGCGCCGCGCACCCCCGTGGAAGCGGTCCTGGCGGACATCTGGGACGACATCCTCGGCCGCCGCGGCATCAGCGTCGACGCCGACTTCTTCCAGGTGGGCGGACACTCCCTGCTCGCCGCGAGCCTCATCGCCCGCATCCGCGCCCGGTTCGACGTCGCCATGACGGCCCGCGTGCTGTTCGAGTCCCCGACCATCGCCGGGCTCGCCGAAGCCGTCACCCGGGCGACCGGCGACAGCGCGGCGGACCGCGCCGGGCGGAGCTGACCGGCGGTGGCACCGCGACAGATCGCCGCCGCGCGGCCCGACAGCCCCTGGCTGCGCACCTTCGGGCCGCCGGAGCCTTCGGCCCCGGCCCGGCTCGTGTGCTTCCCGCACGCCGGGGGCGCGGCCAGCTACTTCCGGGACTGGGGCGGCCGGGACCTCGCCGGGGCCGAGGTGTGGGCCGTCCAGTACCCGGGCCGCGAGAACCGGATCCGGGAGGAGTTCCCGCCCGACCTGCACACCCTCGCCGACCAGGTCACCGAGGAGCTGCGCGGACTCCTCGACCGGCCCGCCGTCTTCTTCGGGCACAGCATGGGCGCGGTCGTCGGCTACGAGGTCCTGCGCCGCCTCACGGCCGGCAGCCGGGGCGGCGCCGTACGCCACCTCGTGGTCTCGGGGTGCGGCGCCCCCCACCGGGTGCGCCCCTTCGCCGGACAGGAAGGCGCCCACCTCCTGGACGACGACCGGCTCGTGGCCCTCCTCAAGGAGCTGGGCTCCGGCAACGCGGGCCTGCTGGACGACCCGGACATGCGCTCGGCCTTCCTGCCGGCGGTTCGCGGCGACTACCGCATCGTCCAGTCCTACGTCCCGCGCGCCGGCGGCCCGCCCCTGCGGACCGACGTCACCGCGTTCGTGGGCCGCCAGGACGAGGCGGTCGGCGTCGGCGACGCGGGCGCCTGGGCCGGCGCGACCCGGGGCCGCTTCACGCTCCGCACCTTCCCCGGCGGCCACTTCTACCTGGGAGAACACCCGGACGACGTCCTGCACGCCCTGCGCGAGGTCCTCCGTCCCGCCACCACGATCGACACCGGGAGAGCTGATGAACGTTGACGTGTCCGACCCGCTCCTGTATCGGGACTCCGACCCCGGACCGGTCTGGTCGCGGTTGCGCGCCGAACACCCCGTCTACCGCAACGAGCGGGCCAACGGGGAGCACTTCTGGGCGGTGATGACCCACGGCCTGTGCACGGACATGCTGACCGACCCCCGCGTGTTCAGCTCCCAGAACGGGATGCGCCTCGACTCCGACCCGCAGGTCCTCGCCGCCGCGGCCGGCAAGATGCTCAACATCACCGACCCGCCCCGGCACGACAAGATCCGCAAGGTCGTCAGCTCGGCGTTCACCCCGCGCATGGTGAGCCGGCTGGAGGCCACCATGCGCAGGACGGCCGCCAAGGCCATCGACGAGGCGCTGGCCGCAGGGGAGTGCGAGTTCACGCGCGTCGCCCAGAAACTGCCGGTCTCGGTCATCTGCGACATGCTCGGCGTCGCGCCCGCCGACTGGGACTTCATGGTCGAGCGCACCCGCTTCGCCTGGAGCTCCACCGCCCTCGACGAGACCGAGGAGGCGCGCAAGATCCAGGCCCACACCGAGATCCTGCTCCACTTCCAGGACCTCGCCGCGCAGCGCAGGCGGGAGCCGAAGGACGACCTCATGAGCGCCCTGGTGTGCGGCGAGATCGACGGCGCCCCGCTGACCGACCAGGAGATCCTCTACAACTGCGACGCCCTGGTCTCCGGCGGCAACGAGACGACCCGGCACGCCACTGTCGGCGGACTGCTCGCCCTCATCGACAACCCGGACCAGTGGCACCGCCTGCGCGACGAGCCCGCCCTCATGCCCTCGGCGATCCAGGAGATCGTGCGCTACACCTCGCCCGTCATGCACGCGCTGCGCACCGCGACCGAGGACGTCGAGTTCGGCGGCGAGCTGATCAGCGCCGGGGACCACGTCGTCGCGTGGCTGCCCTCGGCCAACCGCGACGAGAAGGTCTTCGACGACCCTGACCGCTTCGACATCGAGCGCGAACCCAACCGCCATCTGGGCTTCATCCAGGGCAACCACTACTGCATCGGCTCCTCGCTCGCCAAGCTCGAACTCACGGTGATGTTCGAGGAACTCCTGGCGCGGGTCGAGGTCGCCGAACTCGCCGGCCAGGTCCGCCGCCTGCGCTCGAACCTGCTGTGGGGGTTCGACTCGCTTCCCGTGAAATTCGTTCCGAGGGCCTGAGGAGAGCTGCCCCATGACCGCGCCGACCACCCCCTCGATCGACAAGTACCTCGGCACCAACGTCCGTCTGCTGCCCCAGACCGACCAACTGTGCGCCCTGCACACCGCGATCCGCGACCGGGACGCCCGCCGCGAGGACTTCGTCCGCTACTCGCGCCGGATCATCCGCCTGCTGATCGAGGCGGGCATGGACCTGCTCCCCTTCGAGCCGCACGAGGTCCGCACCCCGACCGGCGCCGCCTACCAGGGGCTGCGCTTCGCCTCCGGGCTGTGCGGGGTCACCGTGGTGCGCGCCGGGGAGAGCATGGAGGGCGAACTGCGGGACGTCTGCCCGGGGATCAGGATCGGGAAGATCCTCATCCAGCGGGACGAGACGACCAAAGAGGCCCGCCTCTACTACACCGCCCTGCCCGCCGACATCGCCCGGCGGCACGTCCTGCTCCTCGATCCGGTCATGGCGACCGGCGGGACCGCGCTGGCGGCGCTGCGGGTGCTGACCGACCTCGGCGTGCCCGAGGAGAACATCGTCTTCGTCAACTTCATCACCGTCCCCGAGGGCATCACCGCCGTCTGCGAGCAGTACCCGCGGGTGCGGATCGTGACCTCCGCCATCGAGGAGCGGCTGACCGAGGACGCGTGGATGCTGCCCGGCATCGGGGACTTCGGGGACCGCTACTTCGGCACGGACGCCTGACGCGTGCGCGGCCGGCTTCCCCGACCGGCCTGGAAGACCGTGACACGACGACTGATCGAAGGATGCACATGAAGGCCGAACAGGGGCCGTTTCTCCTGCTGAACACCAAGGAGATCGTCTCGCGCCTGCACGAGTGGTTCCCTGACGCCGCGCGGGAGCTGGTCGTGGTGACCACGAGAGCGGACATCCCCTCCGCCGAAATAGCCGCGTACGCACAGCGCTTCCTCCACCTGGAGGTGGTGCCCAACCTCTGGGAGCTGCCGGACGACGAACTCGTGAACCTCGCCCGGCGGTTCGGCGTACGCCGGATCCTGTCGCTCGGCGAGCGCGAGGTGCTGCGCGCGGCGCGCATGCGGGCCGAACTCGGCCTGCCCGGCCAGAGCCTCGCCTCGGCCACGGCGTACCGGGACAAGCACGTCATGAAGTCGACCCTGGCGGCTGCGGGCATCGACGTCGCCCCCATGCGCAAGTTCCGGTCCAACGACGAACTCGCCGAGTTCACGTGGAAGGTCGGCTTCCCGGTCGTCGTCAAGGAACTCGACTCCGGCGCGTCGAACGGCACCGTGGTCCTGATGGACGAAGAGGACCTGCGCGCCCTCCCGGAGCGTGCCACCGGAACCCCCCGGCTGGCCGAAGCCTGGGTCGAGGGCGACTTCTACCACGTCAACGGCCTCATGAAGGACGGCGAGGTGGTGCTGGCGGTGCCCTCCCGCAACCTGTACTCCGACTGGTTCTCGGTCGCCTACGACGCCCCGACCATGACGGGGATGATGCCCGACGAGCACCCCCTGTCCGAGCGGCTGCGCAGCACCGCGCGGCAGGTCGTGGCCGCGCTGCCCGCCGTACCCGACCTGTGCGCCTTCCACCTCGAACTGTTCCACACCGCCGACGACCGCGTGGTCGTCTGCGAGATCGCCTGCCGGGCGGGCGCGGCCCTCGTCACCGACGTCCACGAAACCGTGCTGGGGATGAACTTCTACGGCGCGAGCCTGCTCGGCCAGGCCGGACGCGGTGACCAGGTCGAGATCCGCCCGACCGGCGAACGGCTCGGCTTCGTCTGGTTCCCGCCGGCCAAGGGAGTCCTGCGCGCGCTGCCCGACACGTGCCCGCTGCCGGGGACGGTGAGCTACCGGCCCTGCGGCGACGTCGGACGCCTCTACGGCAGCTCCCCCGGACTCGGCCGGCCCGTCGCCGAGATGGTCTTCCGGCTCACCGAGCCGGACACCGGGGCGGAGCTGCGGCGGATCGAGGAGTGGTGGGACGACAACGTCGTCTGGGAGCACCGGACCAACGCGGTGCCCGAGCGCTGGAAGACGCCCCGAAGGAAGCCGGCCGACGCGTAGCGGCCCGGCGATCGGACCGGAGGACCCGTGTACGAACTGCTGAAGACGATCATGATCGAGGAGCTGGAGGTGGAGGCCGACCAGGTGTCCCCGGACGCGAGCCGCGAGGACGCGGGCCTGGACTCCCTCGCCACCTTCGAACTCTCCCTGGCGCTCAGCCAGCGCCTCGGCGTCACCATCGCCGACGAGGACCTGTTCGGCCTCAAGACACTGGCGGACATCGCCGAGTTCCTGGAGAAGCGCACCGGAGGGGGAGCTCCCCAGGACGCCGGACTCGCCCGGCTGCTCGGCGGCGAGGACGGCTTCCACCCCGACCGCCCCGCCCCCGCCCACCAACTCGCCCGCAACGAAACCCCGTTTCAGCCCCCCGAGTCCGTGCTGGACGCGATCACCCGCGCCGCCACCGAGGCCAACCGGTACCCGGACCCGGCCTGCGGAGAGCTGCGCGCCGCACTCGCCCGGCACTACGACCTCTCCCCGGACCGCGTCGCGGTGGGCGCCGGATCGATCACGCTCCTCCAGGCGCTGCTCACGGTGACCGCCGAACCGGAAGCAGCCGTCGCCTACTCGTGGCCGTCCTTCGACGGCTACGAGGTGCTCGCGGACCTCGCCGGATTCCGCACGGTACGCGTCCCGCTGGCCGAGGACGGGCACGACCTCGACGCCCTGGCCGCGGCGGTCGACGAGCACACCCGCCTGGTGCTGCTCTGCAACCCCAACAACCCCACCGGCACCGCGTCGGGCGAGGCCGACCTCCTGCGGTTCCTCGACGCCGTCCCGCGCACGTGCCTGGTCGTGCTCGACGAGGCGTACTGCGAATACGCGCGGGACCCCGGCCTCGGTGCCCGGCTGCTCACCTCGTGGCCGAACCTGCTCGTCGCCCGCACCTTCTCCAAGGCGTACGGCCTCGCCGGCCTGCGCGTCGGCTACCTGCTCGCGGAGCCCGGCCTGATCTCCCGCGTCCAGCGCATGGTGATGCCGTTGAGCGTCAGCGACGTCGCCCAGGCCGCCGCCGTCGCGTCGCTGGCGGCGGAGAAGGAGCTCCTCGGCCGCGTCCAGGACACGGCCGCCGAACGGGACCGCGTCCGCGCCGCGCTGCTCGCCCTGGGATTCGACGTGCCGCCCTCGCAGGCGAACTTCCTCTGGCTGCCGCTCGGCGCTCGTGCCCAGGAGTTCGCCGCCGCGTGCGCGTCGGCCGGAGTCGACGTACGGCCCTATCCGGGTGACGGCGTGCGCGTGACGACAGGAACCGCTGAGGACAATGACGCGTTCCTGGCAGCGGCCGAGATGAACCGCCCGTGAATTCTGTTTCCCGTGGAAACGGAAGGACATTCGTCGTGACCAGTGTTTCGTCGGATTCCCACATGTGGAACCTCGTTTTTCTCCAGTTATTGCTTGAGGAGAACGGCGGACAGGTGGTCAACCTCGGCGCGTGCACTCCGGACGAACTGGTCATGTCCGAATGCCTCAGAATCCGTCCGGACGCCTTGGTCATCAGCACGGTCAACGGGCACGGCCATATCGACGGCCTACGGCTGATCAGAAAGATTCGCGGGCATTCGGGGCTCGCCTCCATGAAAGTCGTCATCGGGGGAAAGCTCGGCATCCACGGTTCCCGGCACGCGGGGTCCCGGGCGGAACTGGTCGCGAACGGCTTCGACGCGGTGTTCGAGGCGGACGCCGATCTCGACCGGTTCCTCGGCTGCCTCGGACTGGGCACGCCCGCGCCGAAACACGTCGCCTCTACGGAAATCCGGAGTACCTGATGGCACCTCCTACCGGACCCGGACGCTTCACCCGGTTCGTCCGGCGGGCGTCGAGCGAAGGGAAACTGGTCGTCCAGCCGCGCATGGGGTTCGGCACGGTCGAGCAGATGCGCGCGGGACTCGATGCGGTCCGGGACGTCGACGCGGCCACGGTGGGCACCATCACCGTCGACAGCTACACACGGGTGAACGATCACGCCTCGGCCCTTCTCGCTCTGGAGAAGGGCGCGGACCTCAACGGGTTCCCGCTGGTGGCCCACGGCGCGGCGGTGACCCGCGAGGTGCTCGCCGGGATCGCGGGCGACGACTTCCCGGTGCAGGTGAGGCACGGCTCGGCGTTGCCCCGCGAGTTGTTCGAGGGACTGGTGGCGGCCGGCGCCGACGCCACCGAAGGCGGCCCTGTCTCCTACTGTCTGCCGTACAGCCGCGTCCCTCTGGCACAAGCCGTCGACGCCTGGGCGGAATGCTGCGAGATGCTCGCGGGAATCAGCGAACCGGTGCATCTGGAGAGTTTCGGCGGCTGCATGCTGGGACAGTTGTGCCCGCCGAGCCTGCTGATCTCCCTGAGCATTCTGGAAGGCTTGTTCTTCCGCGAACACGGACTGCGGGACATTTCCGTCAGCTACGCCCAGCAGACGAATCAGCAACAGGACATCGAGGCGATCCACGCCCTGCGCGCCCTGGCGAAGGAATGGCTCGGAGACACCGACTGGCACGCCGTCCTGTACACCTACATGGGCGTTTATCCCCGCAGCCGAAAGGGGGCGTACGGGCTGCTCGAAGCGAGTGCGAGGCTCGCCGCCAGATCCGGGACCGAGCGGCTGATCGTCAAGACCGCGGTGGAGGCCAGCAGAATCCCGTCGATCACGGAGAACGTCGACGCCCTGGAACGCGCCGCGAGGGCGGCCGAGCGGGAGGCGGTGGCCGAACCGGCCGGAATTCCGGACTCCGGGATCTACGAGGAGGCCCAGGCGATCATCACGCACACGCTGACCCTCGGCAGCGATGTCGGAAAGGCGCTCGTCCGCGCCTTCGCCCTCGGGCACCTCGACATCCCGTTCTGCCTGCACCAGGACAACGCGAACCGCTGCCGGGCCCGTATCGACGACCGTGGCCGGCTCACCTGGGCCGACCCCGCAGGGGTGCCGATTCCCCGGGCGCGCGATCTGGCCAGGAACCGGCAGCGACTCACCGCCCGGGGCCTCCTCGACATGCTCAGTTACAACGAACGGCGCTACGACCACCCGTCCCGGACCAGCCACCCTCGTTGACGGGCCGCACGGCGAGGAAGATCACGAACTAGGGTTGGAGCGTTCGAGATCCTCCTACCGGGACCAGTGAAGATGAGAGAAGACCAGGATCATCACGTGCGGTTCGCGGTCCTGGGGTCGGTCAAAGTGTGGCGGAGAGGCGCCGAGTTATCCCTCGGGCCACCGAAGCAGCGCGCCTTACTGGCGTTGCTCCTGCTGCACGCCGGAGAGACCGTCGGCCTGAGCCAGATCGTCGACGTCCTGTGGCACGGTGACCCTCCGAACAGCGCCGTGAACGTCGTCCACCGCCACATCGGCTCCTTGCGGAAACTGCTGGAGCCCGACCTCCCGCCCCGCGCCCCGGGCGCCGTGCTGGTGCGCCGCGCCGGGGGGTACGGCATCGACGCCGACGCCACCACCCTCGACCTGCTGCGCTTCCGTGAACTTCGCGCCCGCGCCCGCGACGCCGCCGACGACGGAGAGGTGAGCGCCGCCGCCGAGCTCTACACCCAGGCCCTCTCCCTCTGGCGCGGAGAAGCAGCGCAGGGAGTCTCCCCGGACATCAGGGTGCACCCCCTGTTCTCCGCCGTCGACAGCGAACACCTGGCGGCCCTGCGCGAGGGCGCCGACCTGATGCTGGCGCTGGGCACACCCGCCCCGGTCCTGCCCCTGCTGCACCGGGCGATCGCGCAGTACCCGCTGGACGAGGCGGTGCACGCCCGGCTGATCCAGGCGCTCGCCCGGACGGGGCGTCAGGCGGAGGCGTTCGGCCTGTTCCAGGAGATGAGCCTGCGGCTGCAGAACGAGCTCGGCATCGAGCCGGGCCGCGAGCTCCGCCTCGCCCACGCGAGCCTACTGCGCAGCTCGGAACAGGCCGCGACACCGAAGGAGGGGCGCCGGGAAGCCCCGCCGGCGGAGAACCCCGCGCCGCCGAACGCGCCGGCTGCGGTCCGTCCCACCCAACTCCCGCTGGACCTGCGCACCTTCGTCGGCCGCCGGGACGAACTGGCCCGGATCACCAACGCCCTCGACGGGCTCGACGAAGCCTCCGCGACCAGTTCGGCGGTGATCAACACCATCGAGGGAATGGCCGGCGTGGGCAAGACGACCCTCGCCGTGCACCTCGCCCACCGCCTCGCGCCCCGGTTCCCCGACGGCCAGCTCTACGTCAACCTCCGCGGCTTCGACGCGAGCGGACCCTGCGTCACAGCCGCCGAGGCCCTGCGCTCGTTCCTCATCGCCCTCGGCGTCTCCGCCCGCCACCTGCCCGCCGACCTCGACTCCCAGATGGCCCTCTACCGGAGCATCCTCGCGGACCGCCGGGTTTTGATCGTCCTCGACAACGCGCGCGACTCGCAGCACGTACGCCCCCTGCTGCCGGGCAGCTGCACCTGCCTCGTCGTCATCACCAGCCGCACCCAGCTGCGCGGCCTCGTCGCCACCCACGGAGCCGCCCCCCTGATCCTCGGCCCGCTCAGCGAGGCGGAGTCCCGTGAGGTCCTCGCGCGCCACCTGGGCCAGGACCGCACCGCCGCCGAACCCGAGGCCGTCGACACGATCCTGGAGTTCTGCCACCGCCTGCCCCTCGCCCTCGCGGTCATCGCGGCGCGCGCGGCCACCCTGCCCGGCTTCTCCCTCGCCTCCATCGCCGCCGAACTCCGGGCCGACCACGACAGCCTCGACGCCTTCGCCGACGACGACCCCTACACCGACCTGCGCACCGTCTTCTCCTGGTCCCTCGACGGCCTCGGCCCCGAGGCGGCCAGGCTCCTGCGGCTGCTGTCCCTGCACCCCGGACCCGACCTGTCCGCCTCCGCCGCGGCGAGCCTTGCCGCGCTGCCGCCGCGCCGGACCACGACGCTGCTGGCCAGGCTCGCCGACGCCCACCTGCTGATCCGGCCGCTGCCGAATCGTTTCGTCTTCCACGACATGCTCAAGATCTACGCGTCCGAGCAGCTCCAGGACCACGACGACGCCGACACGCGCGCAGCAGCCGTACGGCGGCTGCTCGACCACTACGCCCACGGCGCCCACGCCGCCACGACCGCGCTGACCCCCGACCGCATCGACGCCGCCCCCGACGCCCCCGCCGAACCGGGCGTCGAACTGGAGCCCCTCACCGGCCCGGCCTCGGCCGCTGCCTGGCTGGAGCGGGAACTGCCCGTGCTGCTGGCCACCGTGGAGCGGGCCGGGAGCACGGGCTACCCGGACCGCGCCTGGCTGCTGGCCCAGACCCTGGAGCTGTACCTGGACCGCAGGGGCCGCTGGCAGGACCAGATCGACATCCAGTCCATCGCCGTGGACGCCGCCCTCGCGCTCCAGGACCGGCGCCGCGAGGCGAAGGCCCGCCGGGCCCTGGGATTCGCGTACGGGCGCCTCGCCCAGGACGACCGGGCCCAAACCGAACTCCAGGAAGCGATGGCCCTGTTCACCGGACTCGGCGATCAGGGCGGCCAGGCCCGCACGCACCGGTCGCTGGCCTTCCTGGCCAACTGCCGCGACGACCACGACGCGGCCCTGCGCCACTACGCGCAGGCCCACGACCTGTACCGGGCGATCGGCAACCTCACCGGACAGGCGCTCGTCCTCAACGAGACGGGTTGGACCCACATCCTGAACGGCGCCCACCAGCAGGCCGTGGCCGTGTGCGCCCAGGCGGTGGCCCTGCACCAGGGGAGCGGCGACACCACCGGCGAGGCCGCGGCCTGGGACAGCCTCGGCTACGCCCACCACCACCTGGGCCACCACGAGGAAGCCCTCCGCTGTTACGAGCGCGCCCTGAAGCTCTACCAGCAGATGAACGACCGCTACCTGGAGGCCGACACCCTCCTGCACATGGGAGACACCCACGAGGCCCGGGGAAACCGCGCCGCCGCCCTGCCCCTGTGGCGGGAGGCGGTGCGGATCCTCGACGGACTCGGCCACCCCGAGGCCGGACAGGCCCGCGCCCGGCTGAGAGGCGAGGGAGCCGACGACCCGGCCGCTACGAAACGGACGTCAGGGGACACAGCCGGGTGAACGGCAGAGTGCGGCTCACATAGGCGAACTCCCCGCGTGACCTGACCTCCGCGGCCGATGACCGCAGCGTCCGCCTGGCGTCCTCGACCGCCCCGCTGCTGTGCTGGGCGTGGGCCAGCAGGCCCAGGTGGAGCGGCAGCCGGATGAGCAGCCGCCGCTCGCGCAGCTCGGCGACCGCCGACTCCAGGCTGTCGAGCGCGCCGGCCTCGCCGGTCTGCTGGAGCGCCCAGCTCCGGCACACCTGGAGCATGGCGGTCCAGTGGCTCAGCCCGTGGGCGCGGGCGATGTCCAGGCCCCGGCCGCTGGAGGCCGCCGCCCCGTGGGGGTCCTCGCCCAGGGCCGCTATCAGGGAGTGGAAGTAGTACGCGCTCGCATGGTCGACCGGCGTGCCGTCCCGGCCGGTGGCCACGAGCAGTTCCTCGCACAGCGCCCGCGCCTCGTCGGTGGCGCCGAGCAGCCACAGGGTGAGGACGCGATGGTTCGTGGCCAGGAACCGGGGGTCGTGCTGGGAGCGGCGGATCATGACCTCACGCTGTTCGGGGGTCAGCTTCTCGGCCATTCGCTCCGCCTCGGTCAGGGAGGTGAGCGCGTCGGCGGTCTCGCTGGGCAGCTGGAGCAGCCCGCGCGCGAACCGCTCGTAGAACCGGATCTCCGGGGCGCCGGACCGCTCGGCGAGGGCGCGCAGCTGCTCCACGTGCCGGGCGCCCTCGGCGTGCCGGCCGGTGACCAGTTCGGCCGTGAACTGCTGCAGCAGCATGGCGCCCTCCTCGGTGGTCCGGCCCGCCGTGGCGGCGGACAGCTTCCGGATGCGCCCGGCCTCGGCCTCCACCTGCCGGTCGCCGTAACCGCGGGTGATGCTCGCCGTGTAGAGGATCGTGGTGCGCAGGTCCAGCGTCTGCTCGGACGCCGCGTCACCGTCCCGGGGCGAGGCGCAGAGCAAGGTGTGCGCGTGCTCGAACCAGGTCTGCGCGCGCCGGTAGTCGCCGTCGCCGATGGCCTGTTCGCCGGCGCGCCTGAGGTGCGGCAGCACGTCCTCGGCCGGCAGGGCCAGCACGGCCTGCCAGGCGTGCTCGGCCATTTGCTCGCTCACCTCGGGGGAGCCGCCGTGGCGGGCGCCGAGGACGCCGACGGCGCGCGCGTGCAGGGCCGCCCGCTCCTGGCAGCGCAGCTCCGCCAGGAGGACATCGCGGATGAGGCCGTAGCGGAAGACGAGCCGGTGCGGGTCGTCGGGGTCGCTGCGCATGAGCCCGGTCCCCAGGACCTCTTCCAGGACGTCGTGGCCGCCCCCGCCGTCGTCCAGCATGGCGGTCAGCGAGGCCAGCGCCGCCTCGCCGCCGAGCACGGCGCAGCACTGGAGGAGGTGCAGGACGCGCGGGGGCAGCTCGGCGAACCGCCGGCGCAGCATGCTGCGGATGCCCGTCGGGATCCCGGCGCGGACGACGTCGGCGGCACGGGGGTCGCGCAGGCGCCGCGCCCCGCCGGCGTCGGCGAGCAACTGGTCGAGGAGGTAGGGGTTGCCGGCGCTGCGCTCGTACAGCGCCCGTACGACGGACGCGTCGACGCCGGGCCCGGCCTGGGCCGTGACCGCGGCCCGGACGTAGTCCTCGGTGAGGTTGTCCAGGTGCACGACCTTGGTGCGTGAGTCGGCCAGGAGGTCGACGAGCGGGCCGTCGCTCTCGGGCCCGGCCCCGAGACCGGGTTCGCGGACCGTGATCACCACGCTGACGGGCCGCCCCTGTGTGCGGCTGCTGAACAGTCCCAGCACGTCGAGCGTGAGCCGGTCCGCCCGGTGCACGTCTTCGAGGACGAGCAGGAGCGGGCTGTCGTCGGCGCACTGGAGGATCGCCTCGCACAGCACGTCCTGGGCGAGGAAGTCCATCTCGTCCGAGGGGGGTCCCGACAGCGTTGTCACCGGATGCCGTTCGGCGCTCTGCTTGCGCAGGTCGTCGAAGGACACTCCGTACAGGATTTCGAGCCGGCGCAGCACCTGCTGCCACACCCAGCCGGCGGGCATCCCCTCGCTGCCGCGGCAGTTGACGCGGATCACCTCCGCCTGCGGGTGCGGCGGCTGCGCCTGATCCGTGGCCCGCGCCACCAGTTCGGTCTTGCCGACGCCCGCCTCGCCGACGACGGCGGTGGTGTGCCCGCTGCCGCGAAGGGCGCCGGTGATGGACGACCGCAGAGCGTCGAGGGCGTCGTCGCGGCAGGGGAAGGCGGACCAGGCCGCCGGTGCCGTACCCCGCTGTCCGGCCTCGGGGACGGCCGCCGGACCGTCCGCCGGCGCGGGCCCCTCCGCCTCCCGCTCGGCCACGGTGCCGGGCCGGACGCGTACCTCGACGGCGGCCGGGGCAGGCGTCTGGTCGTCGAGTTCGTGGCGCAGCAGGGCGAGGTGGACGCGCTGGAGCTCGCGGGCCGGGGCGACCCCGAGTTCCTCGGAGAGGTAGGCGCGCGTCCGGTCGTACAGCTGGAGCGCCTCGGCCTGCCGGCCCAGGCGGTACAGGCCCGTCATGAGGCTGCCGACCAGGCGTTCGTCGGTGGGCTGGAGGGACACCTCGCGGCGCAGCAGCGCGACGGCGTCACCGGCCTCGCCGAGCGCGAGGAGCGTGTCGGCGTGGGCCGCGGCGGCGGTGGTCCGCAGGAGGCTCAGGCGGGCGGCCTCCTCCGCGAGCGGGGTGTAGGCCGCGAGGTCCAGGAAGGGGTCGGCCCGCCATAATCGCAGCGCCTTGTCGAACACGTCGCGGGCGTCCTGGAGCCGGCTGTCGGCCACATGGCGCTGCCCCTGGGAGACGAGGCTCTCGAACCGGGACAGGTCGAACGTGCCCGGCTCCACCGTCAGGACGTACCCGGGTGCCTGGTAGCGCAGCGGGGCGATCGGCCCGTGCCGCCCCGTCAGCACCCGCCGCAGGTGGGACAGGTACGTCTGCAGGGTGGCCTGCGGGCGTCTGGGGAGGCTGTCGCCCCACAGTTCGTCGACGAGTTGATCGGCGGGCACCACCTGGCCCAGCCGGATCAGCAGCAGTCCCAGCACGGCCCGGTGCCGTGGGGGACCGAGAGGCACCTGCTCGGCCCCGCGCCGAGCCGTCATCACACCGAAAGCCTCGAACGACAGATCTGCCAGGGACGCGGTTTGTTGCTCTTGAGCTGTGTACGCCATGCCGGGGGCTCTTGCCTTTCGACGGTCACTTGACGGGCGGTCGATCGTACGGCGGGGCAGGTGCTGAAACAGTGCCGATCAAGTGACGCTCTGAACACGCCATAACACGGACGGGTACGAGCCATGTGCCGGGCGACGGACGGCGGGCGGCGGGCGGCTCAGAACCAGTCGCGGCGCTTGAAGACGACGTACAGGCTCACGCACACCACGCCCATCAGCGCGATGGCGAACGGGTACCCGAACGCCCGGCGCAGCTCCGGCATGTGTGTGAAGTTCATGCCGTCTCCTCCAGGCGCCGGCGTACGGCGGAGAGGCCGGGGGCGTCCGCGTGACGGGCCGTCAGGACGAAGCCGGGGCCCAGGAAGACGTGGAGTTCGCCGAAGTCGATCTCCACGGGCGCGTCCAGCCCTTCAGCGCTACCTGCACCCGGACGTACACAAGATCACGGCCGCCGGGGCGGCGCTCTCCGCGCACCTCAGCGTGCTGCGCACACCAAGCTCACTGCCGAGTCCGATCGTCGTGACCCGCTGACCTCGGTCAAGGACGCCGGTCCCCAACTGGTCCCCAACAATGGTCAAGGGCCGGTTCCGGATGTCTCCGAAACCGGCCCTGACCTGCGACTGTCTCCAGTCGGGACGACAGGATTTGAACCTGCGACCCCTTGACCCCCAGTCAAGTGCGCTACCAAGCTGCGCCACGTCCCGGTGCCCGCCTGACCTGGGGTTTCCCCTGGCCGAACGTGCAGAGAAACCATACCGCACTCGGGTCGGTGGTCGCGCACCCCTTTCGCCCGCCTCACCCCCTGGGCGGATCGGGCAGCCCCAGCCCCGGATACGCGTCGAGCAGCCCGGACGGCGCCGCCTGCCGCCAGGAATCGGCGAGGATGTCCCGCAGTTCACCCTCGTCCTCGATCGCGGCGAGGCGGGCGCGCACCCACGCGAACTGCGCCTCGTGGTCGGCGATCCAGAACTTCCCCGGCTCGGCCAGCACCAACTCGTCGCGCTCCTCCTTCGGACAGCGCACGGCGATGGAGGTCTCGTCCTCGGGCAGCGTGGCGAACATCTTCCCCGCGACCCGGAACGTGGGCATGCTCCAGGCGATCTTCTCCGTCGTGTCCGGCAGGGACAGGGCGACACGACGTACGTCTTCGGCGTCCGGCATGACAGGCACCGTAGCGGCTGCCACTGACAATCACCTGGTCGCAGCGGTCGCCCGGAGACGCTTGTAGTAGAGGGTCGTCGGCCGCAGCACACCGCCGGGATCGGCCGCGTAGTCGGGGATGACTCCGGCGCGGGTCCAGCCGGCGCCGCCGTAGAGGCGCTCGGCGGGGCTGTCGGTCTCGGTGTCCAGGTGGAGCAGGGTGATTCCGGCCGCGCGGGCGGCCTCCTCCGCGGTGCCGAGGAGCCGCCGCCCGAGACCGTGCCCGCGCGCGTCCCGGTGCACCATCAGTTTGACCAGCTCAGCGCGGTGGCGGGAGTTGGGCTTGTCGGGAAAGGCCAGGCTGACGGTGCCGACCGCGCGGTGACCGTTGTCCGCCGCCCACACCGCCAGACACCCCGCGGCCACCGCGCCCGCCCGCTCCTTCCACCAGGCGACGGCCGCCGCCCGGTCCATCGGTGCGAGGAACCCGATGGAGGCGCCGCCGTCCACCGTGTCGACCAGCAGATCGGCCAACTCGTCCACGCGGTGCAGCAGTCGGACCTCGTCAAGGCGGGTGACGATCACGGCAGGACCACCGCCAGCACATACCGCACCGGGTCGGGACCCGCGCACCGGAACCGCGTCGGTCCCCACACCCTCAGCCGCAGACAGTCCCCGGTGCCGAGGTGGTGCTCGGCGTCCAGAGCGGCGACGTCGAGCGCACCCTCCAGAACCCAGATGTGCTGCTCCAGGCCCGGCACGGGCGGCCGGTCGTAGGCGATGTCGGAACCGGCGGCGAGCCGTCCCTCGACGAGTTCGCCGCGCAGCCCGGAGTGCGGCGGCGACACGGATCGCCGTACGAACCCGGAGGCCCGGTCCTCCCACACCGTCTGGTCGGCGCCCCGGATCAGCAGCGCGGGCTCGGCCTCGACCTCGCTGAGCAGCTGGGACATGGTCCGCCCGTACACCCCGCACAGCCGGTTCAGCAGCGAGGCGGTGGGGCTGATCTCGGCCCGCTCGGCGCGGGAGAGGGTGGACCTGCTGACACCGCTGCGTTCGGCCAACTCGCCCAGCGACCAGCCCCGTTCGGCCCGCAGCGCGGCGAGTCGGGCGCCGAGGCGGGTGTCCACGGGGTCGGGCCCGGGTTCGTCGTGTTTCACATTCGGGAAACTATCCCACATACGAGAAGCCCGCCAGTGCGGCCGGCTCCCTACTCCCCGGCAACGGCTCCGAGCGCGTCCAGCACCGGACGGATGAGGGGGTGCTCCTCCGCACCCCGCCGCACGGCCGCGAAGACCCGGCGCGTCGGGGCGACCCCGTCCACCGGCCGTACGACCACCCCGGTGAGATCCATCCCGATCAGCGCCGAACGCGGTACCAACGCCACCCCCGCGTCCGCCGACGCCAGTGCCACCACCGCGCGGAAGTCGTCCGACGAGTGCTCCAGACGCGGCTGGAATCCGGCGTTCTCGCAGGCCAGGACCACGACGTCATGGCAGGGGTTGCCCGGGTAGGGGCCGATCCACGGGTCCTTGGCGAGCTCGGCCAGCGGCACCTCGGCCGCGCCGGCCAGCCGGTGGCTCACCGGGACGACCGCGTCGAAGGGCTCGGCGTACAGGGGCACGTGGGCCAGGCGTGGGTCGTCGGCGGGCGGGGCCCCGCGGTACTCCACGGCGACCGCCACATCGACCTGCCGGTCGAGGACCATCGGCAGGCTGGCGTCGCCCTCGGCGTCCTGGACGCGGAGGTGGATGCCGGGGGCCGTCGAGGCGAGGCGGGCCACCGCGGGCGCCACGACCAGGGCGATCCCGGTCGCGAAGGAGGCGACCGTGACGGTGCCGGCCGCGCCCGAGCTGTAGGCGGCCAGCTCGGCCTCCGCCCGCTCCAGCTGGGCGAGGACCGCGTTGGTGTGGCTGAGCAGGATCTCGCCGGCCGGAGTCAGCCGTACACCCTTCGCACCGCGCTCGACGAGCCGGTGGCCGGTCTCCTGCTCCAGGGCCGTGAGCTGCTGCGAGACGGCGGAGGGGGTGAGATACAGCGCGGCGGCAGCCGCCGTGACCGTGCGGTGGTCGGCCACCGCACGGAGAATGTGGAGCCGCCGCGCTTCGATCATGGGATCGATTATCGCAATACGTCCGGACTAGGCCGCCAGCTCGGCCCTGGCCGCGACGAAGGCGTCGACCGCGCGGTTCACGTCCTCGGTGGAGTGAGCCGCCGAGAGCTGCACCCTGATGCGCGCCTGCCCCTGCGGCACCACCGGGTACGAGAAACCGATCACATACACCCCGCGCTCCAGCAGGAGCTCGGCCAGACGGCCCGCCTCGGAGGCGTCCCCGATCATCACGGGCGCGATGGCGTGATCACCGGGCAGGACGTCGAAGCCCTCCTCGGTCATACGGCGACGGAACAGCGCGGTGTTCTCCCGCAGCCGCACCCGCAGGTCGTCCGCCGACTCCAGCAGGTCGAGGACCTTCAGCGAGGCCGCGGCGATCACCGGGGCGAGCGTGTTCGAGAAGAGGTACGGCCGTGAGCGCTGACGCAGGAGCGCGACGATCTCGGCACGGGCGGCGACGTAACCGCCGGAGGCACCGCCGAGCGCCTTGCCGAGGGTGCCCGTGATGATGTCGACGCGGTCCATGACGCCGTGCAGCTCGGGGGTGCCGCGGCCGCCGGGGCCGACGAAGCCGACGGCGTGCGAGTCGTCGACCATGACCATGGCGTCGTACCGGTCGGCGAGGTCGCAGATGTCCTTCAACGGCGCCACGTAACCGTCCATGGAGAAGACGCCGTCGGTGACGATCAGCTTGCGCCGGGCACTCTCGGCCTCCTTCAACTGCCGTTCCAGATCGGCCAGATCACGGTTGGCGTACCGGAAGCGGCGGGCCTTGGACAGCCGGATGCCGTCGATGATGGACGCGTGGTTCAGGGCGTCGGAGATCACCGCGTCCTCGGGGCCCAGCAGCGTCTCGAAGACACCGCCGTTGGCGTCGAAGCAGGAGGAGTACAGGATCGTGTCCTCCTGGCCGAGAAAGCCGGACAGCCGCGCCTCCAGCTCCTTGTGGACCTCCTGCGTGCCGCAGATGAAACGGACCGAGGCCATGCCGTAGCCCCAGCGGTCCAGGGCGGCGTGGGCGGCGGCTACGACCTCGGGGTGGTCGGCGAGGCCGAGGTAGTTGTTGGCACAGAAGTTGAGCACCTCACCGGGGCGGCCGCCCGCGGAGACGTTCACCGTCGCGGACTGCGGGGTGTCGATCACGCGCTCGGGCTTGTGCAGGCCGGCGGCGCGGATCTCGTCGAGGGTGGCGCGCAGGTCGTCACGCACGGAGTCGAACATCGTCAATCCCTAAGTCAGTTGGTCCAGTCGAGGATGACCTTGCCGCCGCGGCCGCTCGCCGCGTCGGCGAACGCCGCCTCGAAGTCGCGGTAGCCGTACCGGCCGGTGATCACGGGGGCGAGGTCGAGGCCGCCCTCCAGGAGGACCGACATCGCGTACCAGGTCTCGAACATCTCCCGGCCGTAGATGCCCTTGATGGTGATCATCGAGGTGACGATCCGGGCCCAGTCGACCGGGAACTCCGCGGCCGGCAGTCCCAGCATCGCGATCCGGCCGCCGTGCGTCATGTTGGCGATCATGTCGCGCAGGGCCTCCGGCCGACCGGACATCTCCAGGCCGATGTCGAAGCCCTCGCGCAGGCCCAACTCCCGCTGTCCGTCGGCGATCCGCGCCTCCGAGACATTCAGCGCGAGGCTCACGCCGATCTTGCGGGCCAGTTCCAGGCGCTCCTCGCTGACGTCGGTGACGACGACGTTGCGCGCACCCGCGTGCCGGGCGACCGCCGCCGCCATCAGTCCGATCGGGCCGGCGCCGGTGATCAGCACGTCCTCGCCGACCAGCGGGAAGGACAGCGCGGTGTGCACGGCGTTGCCGAACGGGTCGAAGATCGCGGCCACGTCGAGTTCGACGGGGACGCGGTGCACCCACACATTGGCGGCGGGCAGGGCGACGTACTCGGCGAAGGCCCCGTCCCGGCCCACCCCGAGCCCGACCGTGGCCCGGCACAGGTGCCGCCGCCCGGCGAGGCAGTTGCGGCACTTGCCGCAGACGAGGTGCCCCTCGCCGCTCACCCGGTCGCCGATGGCGATCTCCGAGACATCGCGCCCGGTCTCCACGACCTCGCCGACGAACTCGTGCCCCAGGACGAGCGGCGTGCGGATCGACTGCTGTGCCCAGCCGTCCCAGGACCGGATGTGCAGATCGGTGCCGCAGATGCCGGTGCGCAGCACCTTGATCAGGACGTCCCCGGGGCCGACGGCGGGCTCCGGGACGTCCGCGAGCCACAGTCCGGGCTCGGCCTTCTCCTTGACCAGCGCCTTCACGGCATGGCTCCTGTGGGTGCGAGGGGTGGAAACGCCCAGCAATCTGCCGTACGACGCCGTCCTGGTCCATCGAGGATTTCTTAAGCGGTGCCACAGCTCCGCTTCACGCCCGCTGCGGGCCCTGGTCGAGGCGGGAGACCTGCCGGCTGGGAGTCGTGGTACTCGGCGACGCCCCGCCGTCCGACGCTGTAGGGGTGCAGCCCCGGGAAGAGGGCGTCCTCGGTGAAGAGGGCGGCCACGCGCTGCGGTTGGTGGGCGTCGACACTGGTCTTCCCCGGGTGAGGACTCCGCTGAGGATCGTCTTGTGCGGGACCATCCGCCGCACGTGGCCGGTCGGGCGTTCGGCGGGGTGGGCGACGGCATCGCGCTGTCCGGCCTGCCGGTCCTGGTACTGCGGTCCGCCGCCGACTGGAGCACCGCCTGGCGGGCCGCCGCCGTACCGGCCACGCCTAGCGTTCATCGGCGTCAGCTCGCTCGCCCTGGCCACCGGAGCGCACCTGCGGTTCCCCCGCTCGGTCGTGCTGCCGACCGCCGGGTACTCGGTCGGACAGATCCTGGGCCCGCTGGTCGTCGCCCCGCTGCTGCACCACGGCTACCACCGGGCCCTGCTGCCGGCCGCTCTCGTGGTCCTGGTCGCGGCCGCGGCCGCCGCCGTGCTGCGGATCTGTTTTCCGCACCACATGGTCGTAAGGGGGCACACGGTCCCCGAGCAGCAGCGAGAATCGACCGGGGACGCCCGGCCCGCCGCGGCCGGCCCCTGAGCACTCACCGCCGCACCCGGCCGACTGACATGGAGCCGCTGATGACCACCGCACGGGACCTCGCGATCGTCGTCCTCGATGTGGCCGCCGACAAGCCCGTGGAACAGGGCGATCTGTCGCTCGTTCTCGCGGGAGCCGAGGTGCTCGACCTCCTCGACGCCCGCGCCCTCGCCCTGGACGGCGACCGCATCCTGCCCCTGGCCCCGTCCCCCACGGGCGACCGTCTGTTGGACGAGGCCGCCGAGGCGCTCGTACGGCAGGAGCCGTACGAGTCGGTCGAGGACTGGCTGTGGCGCCGGGGCCGCGGGCTGTCCGCGGCGTACGTCGACGACCTGGAGCGGGTCGGGCTGACGGCCCGCTCACGGCGCCGCCGGATCCCGCTGCGGACCGGGCGGACGGAGCTGGTGGACTCGGCGGCGAGACGGCAGGCCGAGGAGCGCCGGGCGGCGGGGGAACCCGTCCTCGCCGCTCTGGTGTCCGCCGCCGGGATCGGTGACGAACCTGGCGGGGAGCTCGCCGACGACGCGGCCACCGTGCTGGCCGCGGTCGGGGACGCGGTGATGGAACTGGAGGCCGTGCGCCAGCGGAAGGTCATCGAGGACGCCGCGTTCGACAACGTCTGGCGCGGTTACTAGGAGCCGGCGACGCCGAGCAGGGCTCGGCGGTTGTCCCACAGGGGGCTCAGGCGCTGGGGGCTGTTGTAGAGCTTGGCGAACATCACCGGGCCCTCCAGTTGGGCCACGACCGCCCGCGCCGCCTCCCCTGGGTCGGACACGGTGGCGTCGCCGTGGTCCCGGGCCTCGGCGACGACCGCCTCGACCGTGTCGACCTGCGCGTCGAAGATCTCCCGCAGTCGTCCGCGCACGGGCTCGGCGTGGTTGCTCAGCTCCAGAGCGAGGTTCCCGAACAGACAGCCCGAGACCCTGCCGCAGCCCTCCTGGACGGCACGCCGGCCGGCCTCGGTCTGCTAGAAGAGCCCGCGCAGCCGCCGCAGGGGGTCCGCGTCCGTGCCCAACACGGTTTCCCGGTCCCGCCGTTGGGCCGCCCAGTGCTCGTCGACGACGGCGAGCGCGAGGGCCTCCTTGGACTCGGAGAAGTAGGAGAAGCTGCCCTTCGGCACCCCGGCCGCCTTGCAGATCTCGGCCACCCCCAGCGCCGAGTATCCGCGCCCCTCGATGAGCGGCTGGTGATGTGGGCCGCCTCGCCCGTCACAGCACAGGGAGGCCGTCGGCCTCCCGTCGCTGCAGACGCGCGGCCAGTTCCGCCGCCGACGACTTGATGGTCTCCAGTCCGGACTTCCCCCACGTCCGGGGCTGCACGTCCGCCGCGCACACCGTGCCCAGCACCATCCCCGCGGAGTCGATGAGCGGCGCGCCCAGATAGGAACGGATGCCGAACTCGTCGACGACCGGGTTGCCCGCGAAGCGTGGGTAGTCACGGACGTCCTCCAGGACCAGCGCCTTGCGGCGGGCGACCACATGGGGGCAAAACCCATGGTCGCGCGCCATATAGCGGCCCACTTCCGGCTTGGCCTCCTCGCCGTCCGCCGGGGTCCGGGCCACGGGAATCCTGAGACCGGCGAAGAACTGCCGGTTCTCGCCGATGAAGTTGACCATGGCGTACGGCGCCCCCGTGCGCTCGGCGAGCCGCTCGGCGAAGGCGTCCAGAGCGGGCTCCGGGCGTTCCCCGAGGTCCAGCAGGCGCAGCCGTCGCGCCCGGTCCGGGGCCTCCTTGTCCTCCGGGGTGAGCAGCAGACGACCGGCCGGGCGTGGTGGGTCGTAGCTCATGGGCGGGTTCCGTCGCTGTGGACGTCGGTCATATGCGGCTCCGTGGAGGTGTGTGCGGGGATCACATGTGGGCGCCATGGCTCGGCGCGGGCGCCGGGCTGTGGGCGATGAGATGCCGTACGAGGGTGAGCAGGGTCTGCACACCGGAACTGGAGATCCGTGCGTCGCAGCGCACGATCGGGATCTCCGGCGGGAGGTCGATGGCGGCGCGGACCTCCTCGGGGTCGTAGCGGTACCCCCCGTCGAACTCGTTGATCGCGACGATGAATCCGAGGCCGCGCTGCTCGAAGAAGTCCACGGCGGCGAAGCAGTCCTCCAGTCTGCGGGTGTCGGCGAGGATCACCGCGCCGAGCGCGCCCTCGGAGAGTTCGTCCCACATGAACCAGAACCGCTCCTGCCCGGGCGTGCCGAACAGGTACAGGACGTGTTCCGGATCGAGGGTGATCCTTCCGAAGTCCATGGCCACCGTCGTCTCGACCTTGTTCTCGATACCGTCGAGACTGTCGGTCGCGGCGCTGACCGTGGTGAGCAGTTCCTCCGTGCTGAGGGGGGCGATCTCGCTGACCGCGCCCACGAAGGTCGTCTTGCCTACCCCGAACCCTCCCGCCACCAGGATCTTCAGTGCGGTGGGAAAGGGATCAGAGCTGTCGTCGTAGTCCATCGAGCACTGCCTCCAGAAGAGCCCGGTCAGTCGGGTTGTGGGTGAACTCGGGTGGCTTGGTGGTCAGCGCCCCGCAGTCGACGAGGTCGGACAGCAGCACCTTGGTGACGACCGCCGGCAGCTTGAGATGGGCGGCTACCTCGGCGACCGAGACGGGCGCGCGGCACAGGTCGAGGGCCTGCGCGTGCTCGGGGCCGAGGTAGCCGATGGGGGTGGCCCCGGTGGCCCTCACGTGCGACAGCAGGTCGAACGCGATGGACGGCCGGGTGCGGCCGTTGCTGACCGTGAAGGGCCGCACCAGCCGCCCGGCCGCGTCGTCGAGCCAGGGCCCGTCGCCGGCCGCCGCCACGCTCAAGGCCTCATCGCCGGGGATTCGACGGCGTGCTGCCGGGGCGCGGTCACCAGGTAGGGACGCACGCTCTTGACGAGCATCGCCATCTCGTAGCCGAGCACCGCCGCGTCGGCCTCACGGCCGGCGAGTACGGCGAGACAGGTGCCGGAGCCCGCGGTGGTCACGAACAGCAGCGTCGAGTCGAGTTCGACGACGACCTGACGGACGTCTCCGCCGTCGCCGAAGCGGACGCCCGCGCTGCGGCCGAGGGAGTAGAGGCCGGAGGCCAGGGCCGCCATGTGGTCGGCGCTGTCCCCGTCGAGGCCGTGGACCGACTTCACGAGCCCGTCGCAGGACAGCAGGACCGCGCTGCTGGTGTGCGGCACGCGCTGCACGAGGCCGCTCATCAGCCAGTCGAGATCGGATACATGGCCGGTCGGCGCTTCGCTCGCCATGGTGGATCGACTCCTTGAGGTACGAAGGTCTGCGGGAGCGCTGGGGGGTGGGGTGAACGCGGGGGTGGTCATCCGGCGGGTGCGCTCCCGTCGTGCCGGGGGGTGGTGCGGTCGAGATCGAGACCGTGCGCCTCGGATATGTGGGGCCGCTCCATGGGAGTTACGTCAATGCGGGCGGCGTCGGTCCTCGGGGCGGCGTCGGTCCTCGGGGCGGCGTCGGTCCTGGGGGCGGCGTCCGTGTGGCTCGCGTCGAGGTCGAAGCCGAAGTCGAAGGAGGCGGACGGGGCGGGGGCCGGGGCGGACTCCGAAGAGGTGTCCGTATGTGTGCGGCCCGTTGTCGCCGTGTCTGGGTGGGCCGATCCCATGTGGGCCGGGTCCATGTGCACGGAGTCCATAGGGGCAGGGATGGGGGTGGAGCTCATAGGGCCGGGGGCCGTGTGCGCGGACACCGTGTGTGCCGGGTCCATGGGGTCGGCCCCCATCCGCGGCGCCGGCAGCGTCGTGGTCGGTTCGCCGGGGGCCGGCTCCAGGTGCTGCTGGGCCTCGGCGAGGCTGATACCGCGCTGGAAGGCCGCCATCAGTCCTGGGTCATGGCCGGCCGGGTACTCGGGGTCCTGCCGTGGCGTCGGGCCGCCGCGCAGTTGGGGTGCGATGTGCTCCTGAGCGCGGCGCCGGGGCAGTTGGGGCTTGCCCATGGTGCCGCGCACGGTCCCGGTACGGGGGGTGGGCGGCGCGGTCACATGCTCCGCGACCAGCCGCCGGTCGTCGGGCCTGATCCCGGGCTTGGCCTCGGCCGGCGTCGGCCGCTCCGCACGGGCCCCACGCACCGGCAGCGGCGCAGGCCGCCCCGAGTGCGCTCCACCGCCCTTCGGCCCGGTTCCACCATCATCGGGCTTCCGACCGGGCACGCCACCGGCCGTGGACCCGCTCCCACCGGACCAGGCCTCGCCACCACCCGGAACGCTCCCACCACCACCCGGCACCCCCGAACCGCCGCCCAGGAAGGACCCACCGCCACTCGACGGAAAGCCACGGCCGCCAGACACCTGCCCCGCACCACCCGGCACCGCTGAGCCGCCGTTCAGAAAGGACCCACCGCCACTCGACGGGAAGTCGCTGCCGCCAGGCACCTGCCCCCGGCCACTCGACACGCTCCCGCCGCCGTCCGGCGAAGAGCCGCCACCCCTCGACAGGCGGTCGCCTTCACTCGGAGCGCTCCCCCCGTTCCCCGGGGCCTCCGAGCCACCGTTCAGAAAGAGCCCGGCGCCACTCGCCAGGGAGTCGCTGCCGCCGGGCCCACGCCTCCCACCGCTCGACGCAGCCCCGCCATCATCCAGCGCAGCCCCGTCGTCGGCCGGTACGCCTCCGCTGCCGTGCGTCAGCGACTCGGCACCTTCGGCCATGGATCCGCTGCCACTCGAGGCGCGGTCACCGTCGCGCGGCGCGCGACCACTTCCGTTCCGTCCGGGCCCGCTGCCGTTTCGCACGACCCGGGCGCCCTGCGGCACCGCTCCGCCGCTCTTCGTCGTCGGCGCCGCACTGCCGTTGAGTCCGGACTCTGTCCCCCGGCGCGGGTCGGTCCCGGGACGCGGCTCGGCGGGCGCGCCCCTGTGCCGTGCCTCATGCCCGGTTCGCGGATGGGCCGGCCCCTGCGCGGATACGGCCCTACCCGCGGTTTCCGGCGACTGCGCACCGATCGCCCCCGGCGCCGAACCCAGCAGCGTCTGCGGCACCACGAGGACGGCCTGGACGCCACCGTAGATGTTCGTCTGGAGCCGGACATGGATCCCGTGCCGCTTCGCGAGCTGTGACACCACGAACAACCCGATGCGCCCGTCGGCGAGCAGGCTCGCGACGTTGACCTGGTCGGGATCCGCCAACAGGGCGTTCATCCGGTGCTGTTCGGTGACGGGCATGCCGAGTCCGCGGTCCTCCACCTCGACGGCGAGCCCGGAGGTCACGAGGTTGGCGCGCAGCAGCACTTGAGTGTGCGGCGCCGAGAACACCGTGGCGTTCTCGACGAGTTCGGCCAACAGATGGATGACGTCGGCGACGGCGTGCCCACGCAGCGTGCCGTCGATCGGCGGCACGAGTTTGACCCGTGAGTACTGCTCGACCTCGGCGATGGCGGAGCGCAGCACCTCGGTCATGGAGACGGGGTTGCTCCACTGCCGACGCGAGACGGCACCGCCGAGGACGGCGAGGTTCTCGGCGTGCCGGCGGATCCGGGTGGCGAGGTGGTCGACGTGGAAGAGCCCCTTGAGCAGGTCGGGGTCCTCGATCTCGTTCTCCAGCTCGTCGAGGATGGAGATCTCGCGGTGCACCAGCGACTGAAGCCGCCTCGCCAGGTTGACGAAGACCTCCAGCTTCTGTTCGCTGCCGGCCTGGCTGGAGAGCTGGGCGGCCTGGACGACGGCGGTGACGGCCCCGTCGTGGGCGCGGGCCAGGTCGGCGGCGAGCAGTTCGAAGTCGTCGGCGTCGTCGGGCGGACCGCTGCGAGGGCCGCGCCCCGGCGGAATCTCCCCGCGGCGCAGCCCCTCGACCAGGACCCGCAGGTCGGCCTCGCGGCGCGCGCTGCTGCGGCGCAACGCGCCGACGCGGTCGCTCACCGTCTTGGCGGCGCGGTCGGCCGCCACGGCGGCGATGACGATGGCCGCGAGGGTCACCGAGACGGCCCCGGCCAGGACTCCCCACAGAATGAGGCTGGGTCGTGCCCCGGTGGAGCGGACGGTGAACAGGACGGCCGCGCAGCCGCTGAGGGCGACCGCGGTCGGTGGGAGCACGGCCAGCCGCAGCAATTGCGGCCGTATGTGCGTCTCCGGCAGCGAGGGGGCGGGGCGGGCGACCGGCCGCCCGTGCCGCCCGCCCTCACGGCGGTCTGCGCGTGCGGCCGGGGCACGGAGGTGAGACATCGGTGTCCTTGTACTGGTCCGTCGGTCCTGTTGGCCGGAGGGTCCCGGGCCGGCCGGCCCGGTTCGGCGGGCTCCGGCGTGTGCCCCTGGGGGCTGCTGGGCGGGGTGCCGAGCGGGGCGCGCGGCGGCATGGTCGTCGGTCACCGGCGCGTCGCCTCCCTCCTCCCCGCACCGCGGCTGTTCGCCGTGGGCATGCGTCATGGCGTACCGGTCGAGAGAACCGAAGGCTTCAACCCCTCGTCGCCCGGCGGACACTGACAGTAGTCGCCAAGGCATCAGGCGCGAGCGGCAGTTGACAAAGTCCCCCGCGGAGCGTCCCGCTCTGGTATGAGGTTTCGCACGACTGCCCGGCAAGCAGATCGGCCAGGAATCCCCGAACGAGTGAATACCGATCAGTCCTGGTCAGAAGCGGTCACGTGCGCGCGGCGAGGCTCCAGGGCATACGCGCACCTCGGCCGTCACGTCGGCCGTCTCCCCGAGTACGGCAGACCCACCGACACCCCTCACGAGCGTTGGCCCGAGCCTTCCCGATTGTCACTGACCGTGTCGGTCCGCCTCAGTCGCCGGCCACGGCAGGAAGAGCCCGTGCCGAAGTCGTGCGGGTGCCCTCGTCCGGGAACGCGATCAGGAGGGGCAACTGCCGCTCGCCGGTGCCGAACCCGACGTACCGCACACGGCTGGAGAGCAACCCGCCGACCCGTAATCCGGCGTCGGTCAACACCGTCGCGGATCTACGGCCGCGTTCCCGACCCGCCCCCAAGGGCATCGCACGGTCCCATACCGGAGAAGGGCTCCAGGACCGGAACGGTCACGAACCCCACCCCAGCCCACACCAGCCAACCCCGATCACACGACACGCGCCCGCACCAGCCACGCCCACACCTATCGACGAAGCGCCCCCCGGCTCGCGTCACACCAGCCAGCCCACGCCCGCGCCGATCACCCATCGACGAAGCACCCCCTGACCCGGAAGATCACAAACGCCACCCTGCCGCAGCCCAACACCGGCCGACCCCCACCACACGGCACACGTCCACACCAGCCACGCCCACACCCGCGCGCGGTCACCTATCGACGTGGGGCCCCTTGACCGAAAGGTCACAAACGTCACCCTGCCCGATCCCCCCGGCCGACCCCCACCACACGACACGCGCCCGCACCACCCGCGGCCCCCACACGGAGACCCACCACATGCGGGCATGGTGCCGAGCCCTCTCAGCGGCGGCGCAACCGAAGCCCCCGCGTCCACCGCGGCGGCGTGCCCCGTCCACAGGGCAAAAGGGGCCCCTCACCCGACTCCCCCCACGCCCCTCAGGTGACTGGGCGCCCCCACCCAGGACCGCGGGTAGACGGCGCCCAGCCACCACGAACCAGCAGCCGCCCCACAACACGGTGAGGCAGATCCGCGTCCGTGGCTCAGACCTCGGCCACAGGTACAGGCTCCTCCGCCACCGTCGGCAACGCCGCCCATCCCCCGGCCGGCGCCTTCGCCACTCCCCGCCACCAAGGATCGACCGCCGGGGCGGCCCCGGGCTCGAACGGCTCCCCCGGCCGAGGCGAGGCCATCGCGATGCCGGCCTTGTGGGCCAGCAGCATCGTCCGATCAGCGGGCTCAGCCCAAGGATGCTGCGCGAGATTGAACGTGCCCCAGTGGATCGGCAGCAGCACCCCCTCCGCCGCGTCCCCACCCTGCAGATCCAGATGAGACTGCACCGCCTCTTCAGGCGTCATGTGAATCTCCGGCCAGAACTCCGAGTAGGCCCCGAGCTGGATCATCGTCGCGTCGAAGGGCCCGAACGAGGCGCCGATGTCCTTGAACCCGTCGAAGTACCCGGTGTCACCGCTGTGGTAGACCCGGTGTTCCCCGCTGGAGACGACCCAGGACGCCCAGAGCGTGTGCTGGGTGTTCCGCAGCCCGCGCCCGCAGAAGTGCCGAGCCGGGGTGGCCGTCAGCGTCAGCCCGGCGACCTGGGTCGACTCGTGCCAGTCCAGCTCACGCAGCCGGTCCGCGGACACCCCCCAGTGCTCGAGATGGGCTCCCACACCGAGCGGCACGGCGAAGACGGTGTCCGTCCCGGCCAGTTGCTTGATCGTGGGCATGTCCAGGTGGTCGTAGTGATCGTGGGAGATGACGATCACGTCGACCGGACCGAGCGCGGCGAGCGGCAAGGGCACGGGGTGCAGCCGCTTGGGCCCGGCGAAGGGGAACGGGGAGCACCGCTCGCCCCATACGGGATCGAACAGCACCCGCCGTCCGTCGATCTCGGCGAGCACGCTGGAGTGCCCCATCCAGGTCAGCCGCAGCCCGGTGACGGGCGGCTTGGAGAGGTCGGCGAGCGTCGTGGCATGGACCGGGATCCGGCCTTGCGGAGCACGCTGCCGCCGGGCGTCGCTGTCGAAGTAGCCCTTGGCGAAGTCGATCGCCGACCCGTCGGGCCGGATCCTGGCGGTTCCGCCGGGGTTCTGGAAGACACCGTCTTTGAAGTGGGGGGATCTGCGGATACGCGCCATGCGCTCACCGCTCGGGTCCGCACCGAAGGCCGCGGGCTGCAGCGCGCGGAGCCCGGAGCTCAGGGGACGGAAGCCGGTCACGGTACCTCCAGGGTGGAGTCTCTGAGGCATCCATTATGGTCCGCCCCTCCGACAGTGCCGGCGTCTGTCCGGTCACACGGGTAAGGACGCCGTCGGAGCGGATCACGTTGACAGGGCGCGGCCGGATGCCAATACTGACTCCCCGTTCAGTAGCCGTCCGCCCGCACCGGAGCCCGTGTGACCACCCCCTTGCTGTCGCTCACCTGGACCGACCACGTCACCGGCCACCAGGGCTTCCTGGTCGTCGACCGGCTGGTACGGGGGGTCGCCAGCGGCGGCCTGCGGATGCGCCCCGGCTGCACCCTGGACGAGGTCACAGGGCTCGCCCGCGGCATGACCATGAAAGAGGCCCTGCACTACGACCCCGAGGCGCGGTACATCCCGCTGGGCGGCGCCAAGGGCGGCATCGACTGCGACCCCCGGGACCCGGCGGCGTACGGCCTCCTCGTGCGCTACCTGCGCGCCATGCGACCGTACGTCGAGAGCTGCTGGACGACCGGCGAGGACCTCGGTCTCAGCCAGGACCTGGTGGACCGGGCGGCCGCGGAGGCCGGCCTGGTCTCCTCGATCCAGGCGGTCTATCCGCTGCTCGACGACGAGGCCACGGCCCGGCGGCGGCTCGCGGACGCGTTCGCCCTCGAGGTCGACGGCATCGGACTCGATGAACTGGCGGGCGGCTGCGGGGTCGCCGAGTCGGTCCTCGCGGCCCTGGACCTGGCCGGGGTGCCGCACGCGGGCACGCGCGTGGCGGTGCAGGGCCTCGGCACCATGGGCGGGGCCACGGCCCGCTTCCTCACGCGCGCGGGGCTCACCCTGGTGGCCGTCGCCGACATCAAGGGCACGGTCTTCAACCCCGCGGGACTCGACGTCGAGACGCTGCTGGCCGCCAGGGACACCTACGGCACCGTGGACCGCTCCGCCCTGCGCCCCGGCGACCGCGAACTGCCCGGCGACGCCTGGCTGTCGCTCGACGCGGAGGTACTCGTGCCCGCGGCGGTGTCGTACACGATCGACACCGGCAACCAGGAGCGGATCAGGGCCCGTTGGATCGTCGAGGCGGCCAACATGCCGGTCCTGCCCGCGGCGGAGGCGCTGCTGGCCGCGCGCGGAGTCACCGTACTGCCGGACGTCGTGGTCAACTCCGGGACCAACGCCTGGTGGTGGTGGACCCTGTTCGGCGACATCGGCGCGGACGCGGACGAGGCCTTCGCGCACATACGGCGTTCCATGCGTGCCCTCGTCGAGCAGTTGCTGGCCCGCGCGGAGTCGGACGGGATCTCGCCGCGCGCCGCCGCCCACGCGCTGGTCGCGGACCGGCTGCCGGTGATCGCGGAACGGTTCGGCTGGTACCGCTGACCTGGCCCCTCGGGGCGGCGCCCCACCGAGCGACGGCTTAGGGTGATCCCGTGGCGAGAGTGCGGTTGACAGTGGCCGAGCGGCGCGAGGAACTGCTGCGGGCCGCCATCGAGCAGATCGAGGCGCGGGGCGTGGCAGCCGTCAGGATCGCCGACGTGGCCTCGGCGCTCGGAGTCAGCAACGCCCTGGTGCTCTACCACTTCTCCACGAAGGAGAAGCTGGTCGCCGCCGCGTTCACCTACGCAGCCGAGGACGATCTGGCCCATCTGCGCAAGCTCCTCGGCCGCCGCACCAGCGCCCTGCGTCGGCTTCGGGCGGCGGTTCGCTGGTATGCGCCGACGGGCCAGGCCAAGGGCTGGCGGCTGTGGATCGAGGGCTGGGCGGTGGCCCTGCGTGAGCCGGCGCTCCAGGAGGTCACCCGCGACCTCGACAGGCGCTGGAAGGCGGCACTCGCGGAAGTGATCGCCGAGGGCGTGGCCGCGGGCGAGTTCCACTGCCCGGACCCGCACGCCACAGCCCTGCGCCTCACCGCCCTCCTGGACGGCCTGGCCGTCCAACTGACGTCCTACGCGGGCGCGGTGCCCAGGTCCCGGGCCCAGGCATGGGTGGACGAGGCCCTGGCCCGCGAACTCGGGCTGGACGGCACGGGGTCCGCATACTGACTTCGGCTCGTCAGGGTGAGGTCGGGTTGCCGAGGGCGAGGCCGGTGCCGGCTATGAAGCCGTCGAGGGTTTCGGGCCGGTACTGGAGTCGTTTGAGCCGGTTGCGGACGAGGGCCTCCAAGCGGTCCAGGGCGACTACGGCGAGGTTGGCCAGGCTGCGCTTGACGTGGGCCCACACGCCCTCGACCGGGTTCAGGTCGGGCGAGTAGGCGGGCAGCAGGAACACCGTCAGCCATTCCCGTGCGTCGATCAACTCTCGCATCGTTCGGGAGACATGGGTGTTGAGCCGGTCCCAGACCAACACGATCGGTGCCTTGATGAGCTGGTGGGCGCCGTCGAGCAGAGCGATGAAGTCGCGCTCGCTCATACTGCGGCGCTTGCCGTTGCCCGCGGGGTGGACAACCAGCCGATGGCACAGCCGGGTCCGTGAGCCGGGCCGCATCGCAATCAGCCCGGCCACCGACAGCCGCCCCGAGCGGCGTCCGCTCACCGTCACGACCGGGGTGTGTCCGCGTCGCCCCCAGGTGCGGCCTCGGGGCGGTCGGCGGGTGGAACCTGCTTCGTCCTCGAAGCAGATGTAGCCCCCGCAGGCCGCCCGGGCCCTTTTACCTCCGCCCAGGTCGCTTCCTTCCACATCTTCACCGCCTCCTCGTCGCGCTCGGCGACCCGCCGCACGGGGGCCTGCAGGGAGAACCCGAGCCGGTGCATCAGCCGGGTGGCGCCTGAGACGCTGTAGGAGACGTGGAACTTCCGGCCGATCAGCGTGGCCACCCGCCCAGCGGTCCACACCTGGTCCTCCACCCAGCCGTGCACGGCCGGCCCCTCCTCCAGATGCGCGGCGAGCTTCTCCAGGCAGCGCGGCGACAGACGGCACCGTGATCCGCTCGGCCCGCGCGATACCAGGGCCTCGATCCCGCCGTCCCGCCACAGCTGGTGCCACTGGTAGGCCGACTTCCGGCAGGGCGAAACCGACACGCCTACGGCCCTCAGCTCGCTGTCGCGTACACGATGAGGTTGTCGACAGGGTGCCCCTGCGCGTCGAAGTCGCCGTCGCACGTGATGAGCCGTAGAGCACGTTCCTGGGTCGGCCCGTAGACCTTCTCCGTCGGGAAGGCGTTCTTGGCGACGCTCTCCGTGGCCGTGACGGTGAAGTGGAGGGCTTTTCCCGTCTTGTCGGTGACGGTGATGTCCGCACCCTCCTTGATCTTCTTCAGGTCGTGGAAGACGGCCTCGCCGAAGCGGGTGTCGTTGTGGCCGATGACGACTGCCGCGCCGATCTCACCGGGCACAGCACCGCCCGTGTACCAGCCCGCGGTCATCCCCTTTTCGGCCGGCGGGACCTCGACCGTCCCGTCCGTGTTGAGGCCCAACTCCATCAGCGAACTGGTGATCCCCACGGAGGGAACGGCCACCTCGGCGGGGGCAGCCGGAGCGTCAGAGGCCGCGGGCTGCCCGGACCTCGGGGTGCCGGGTGCGGAGGCGGAGGGGACGACCCGCACTGTCGGGTCGAGGCCGGCCGAGCAGCCGGTGAGCACGCTGACGAGGGTCAGCAGGGTGAGGGTCGCGAGGCGGGCCCGGGACAGGGCCGGACGGTGTGCAGAGGGCAACGCGGGCTCCAGAACAGGGTGCGGAGGTTCACCGGAACGCGTGGTGGCGCCGCCTGGTGAAGGGCGGCGCCACCGCTTCGTACGAGAGGCAGTGCTGCCAGGTCAGCCTTCGCGGCGGGCCGTGGTGCGGCGGCGCAGTACGTAGGTGCCGGCGCCCGCGAGCAGCAGCGCGCCCGTGGCCGAGCCGATGAGCGTGCCGGTGTTGTCGTCCTTGGCGGGGGCCTCGCCCGCGGCGACACCGCCACGCGGGTAGCCCTTGCCTCCGGTCTTCTGGGCTTCCATGGCCTTCCGGGCCTCGGCCTCTTTGAGCGTCTTGGCGTCCTCGGCCTTCTTCTTCGCCAGGGCCTCCTTGTCGGCCGAGGTCGAGTCGGTCGCGCCCGGCGACGGAGTCGGGTCGGTGGCGAAGGCCGCGGTGGCCGGGACGAGCAGCGCGCCGGCCGCGACGCCGGTCAGGACAGCGATACGCAGCGGGCGCAGGGTGAGACGGCGGGACATGTGAGGGCTCCAGTTCCAGCCCGGCTTGGTCGTTCCTGGTTGCCAATCCGCACCAGGTTCCGGGCGTGGCTTCACCCTGACGGCCACTTGTGAGGAAACTGTCAGAGCGCTGTCGTCATCCCATCAGGGTCGACCGGGACCCTCCGGCTTGGTTGACCCGGCCGTCGGCAGCCGCAGGGTGAAGGTGGCCCCCTCCCCCTCCGTGCTCGCCACGTCCACCGTGCCGCCGTGGGCCTCGGCGAGCTTGAGGACGATCGCCAGGCCGAGGCCGCTGCCGCCGGTGCTGCGGTTGCGGGACTTCTCCGCCCGCCAGAAGCGGTCGAACACGTACGGGAGGTCGCCCGCCGGAATGCCGCTGCCGGTGTCGGACACCTCCACGGCGAGCTCGTCCCCCGGGTCGCTGACGTACCGGCGCAGGGTCACCGTGCCGCCGGCCGGGGTGTGGCGCACCGCGTTGGAGAGCAGGTTGCTGACGGTCTGCCGCAGCCGTACGGGGTCGGCGTCGAGGAGCGGTGGGCGAGGGGTGCCCGGCGGCGGTGTCAGGACCGTGAGGGTGACGCCCGCCGTCTCGGCCAACCCCTGGTGCGCGGCAGCGACCTGGCCGAGCAGCTCGTCGATCCGTACCGGCTTCCGGTGCAGCCGCAGGGCGCCCGCGTCGGCCGCGCCCAGGTCCTGGAGGTCGTTGATGAGGTGCTGGAGCTGCACCGCCTCCTCCAGGAGCGAGGAGACGAACGCGGGGTCCGGCACGGCCAGTCCGTCGTGGGCCGCCTCCAGCCAGCCCCGGATGTTGCTCAGCGGCGTCCGCAGCTCATGGGCGACATCGCTGACCATCACCTTGCGCTGCTCCTCCAGGCGGGCCCGGTACGCGGCCATGTCGTTGAAGGCCGCCGTCAGCCGACCGATCTCGTTGTCGGAGACGACGGGCACGGGCACCGGCGTCGCGTCCAGGCCCTCCCGCATGCGCTGGGCGGCGCCGGTGAGCGCGTGCAACGGGCGTACGAGCCTGGCACCCGCGAGTACCGAGGCGCCGACGGTGAGGGCGAGGACCAGGGCGGTGACACCGGCGATGCGGGCGGTGTTGGATCGGGAGAGGTCGAAACCGGGTACGCCGGCGGCACCGGGGCCGTCGATGAACAGGAGCGCGGGCTCGGCGACATAGCCCATGAGCTGTTCCCGGCGGGCGCTGCCGACACAGTTGGCCACGGCCCGGTCGTACGCGCTGTCGCGGATCTCGGCGGGGGCGTAGTCGAGTGCGCCGCCGGAAGCCGCCTTGCGTTCGGCCGTCGCGGCGTCCTCCGCCTTCTTGGCGGCCAGGGCCTTCGCATTCCGATCACTGAGGCCGTCCTCGGCGACGGAGACCGCGTCGTCCCGCCCGTATGCGTAACTCCGGTCCCACGACAGGTCCAGGTTCAGCTTCACGGCGGTGCGGCCCTGTCGTTTCAGACAGGCGTCAGCCAGTTGGTTGAGGGCGCTCAGGGCCTTCCGCTCGGTCGCGGTGGGACCGACCGGGTAGGACGCAAAGCACTTGGCCTCCATGTCACGGTCGGTGACGCTGTCGGTCCCCTCCCCGGTCTCGTCGCTCACGAACTGGACGCGGGGCCGTCCGCCCGGGCTCTCGACGACGTCGGCGGCGATACCCATCTGGCTGAGGCACGCCACCCTCCCGGCGGCGGCCTTCCGCAGTGCGTCGTGTTCCTTCGCGGGCAGCCGGAAGGGCCCCACGGCCCGTGGATCGACGCGGTCGGCGCCGGCCTTGGCCGCGTCGGGCACCAGCACGGTGTCGACGTTGCGCGGATCCACGACCGCCGAGGCCTGCTGAGCGAGCAGATCGTCGGACGAACCGCCGCTCGCCGAGCGGGAGTCGGCCGAGTCCACGATCGGGCCTCGGCCCGGCGTGGTGAGCACGATCCGGCGCCCGGACTCCTGGGCCAGGTCTCGCACGGTGGCGTCGACGCCGTCCCAGCCGGGGTGGGTGGCCGCGTAGCCGAGGAGGGTGTTGTAGATCTTCGCGTCGGACCTGAGGTTCTGCCCCTGCTCCTGGCGGATGGCGACGGAGGTCGTCTGCACGGCCAGCCAGGCGGTCGCGGCGACCGAGCACGAGGCCACCAGCGCCGTCACGGTCAACAGCCGCCCCGCCAGGCTCTTGCGCAGCGGCAGCCGGGTGGCCCTCGCCGCAACTCCCTTGTCAGGACGACGCATGGCGCACGTTCTTCGCGGGGTCCGTGAGTTTGTAGCCGACGCCGAAGACGGTGATGAGACGGGCCGGCCGTCGTGGGGCGCGCTCGATCTTCTTGCGCAGGTTCATGACGTGCACGTCGACGGTCCGGCCGCTGATGTACTTGTCGAAGCCGTGCAGCTCGTCCAGGAGCCGCGCCCTGGTGAAGACCCGGCCGGGCTCGGCCGCCATCGCCGCGAGGATACGGAACTCACCGGGTGTGCACTCGACGGGCGTCCCGGCGACCGACACCTCGTGCCGCGAGGGATCGACCCTGAGCGCGCCGACCGTCAACGCCTCGTCGTCCGGGGCCGCTTCGGGCTCCGTCGAGGCGGGAGCGGGTACGGTCGCCGGAGCCGGGTCGGGGCCGTGCCGGTTGCGGCGCAGCAACGTCCGTACCCGAGCGGTGAGTTCACGCGGGCTGAACGGCTTGGTCATGTAGTCGTCGGCGCCGAGGTCGAGGCCGAGCAGCAGATCGTCCTCGGTGCTGCGGGCCGTCAGCATCAGCACCGGCACCTCCCGGCGTTCGGCGCGCAGGATCCGTACGACGTCCAGGCCGTCGGCTCCGGGCATCATCACGTCGAGGACGACCAGGTCGGGTTCCTGGTGCCGGACCGTCTCGAGAGCCGTCCGGCCGTCCTCGACGACCGTGACGGCGTGGCCCTCGTGCTCCAGGTAGCGGCGCACCAGTTCGGCCTGCTTCGCGTCGTCTTCGGCGACCACAATGTTTGCGCACACGCCGCAGATCGTAGCGACCACTGGCGCCGGGAGGTCGGAAGTGCCCTTACCGTGAGGGCGGTTCGGTGGTGGACAGGCGAGGGTGCAGGGCCGCCGTCGAGCGTCCCGTGAGGTCGAGGAGCAGCTCGGCGAAGAGGGCGTCGCCCCAGCCGAACCAGGGGCGGGTGAAGGTCGCGGGGTCGGCCAGGGACAAACTCGCGGCAACGGCGTTGACCAGCGCACCATTTACGCGTTGCACGCCTCCATCACCCAGGCGGCTGCGCAAAAGGTCCCGGATGACGTCGTGCAGGCGGACGCGCCCGCCACGGGCCGAGTCCAGCTCCAGAAGGGACAGACCTCCAAGCGCGGAACAGAGGTCTCTGGACTGATACGCGGCGAGCTTCTCCAGGCAGCGCGGCGACAGACGGCACCGTGATCCGCTCGGCCCGCGCGATACCAGGGCCTCGATCCCGCCGTCCCGCCACAGCTGGTGCCACTGGTAGGCCGACTTCCGGCTCACTCGGAGGCGCTGGGCGACCTCCGGCGGCTTGATCTTCTGCTCGAACAGCACGGCCGCCTGCCGCCTTACGGCCTCCCGACGCTGCCGTCCCGCAGCGGTCAGCCCGCCCCCATCCGCATATCGCACACAGCACGAAATACAGCCCGCACCCCTGGCCCAACAGGCACATCGCCAAAGATCACCCTGACGAGCCGAAGTCAGTAACGACGGAGGGGCGAGAACCGACCAGCCCGGGCACCGCGCACGGCTCAAGCCACCGAAGCGATCCGCGTCTTGATGTCGTCCGGCGACAGCACACCCTTGGCCGTCACATGGTCCCCGGAGGACTCCCCCCGCAGCCGGCGCCCGATCCACGGCACCAGATACTCCCGAGCCCAGTGGACGTCGTCCCGTCGCACGTCCAGCGGACCGCGCGGCGGAAGCGGCGGCCACGGCTGGTCCGGGTCGGCCGGGACCTCAAGGCCGAGGACCTGGCCCGCGCGGAGCGCCACACGCGTGTGCCCCTCCGGGGAGAGGTGCAGCCGGTCGCCGTCCCAGGCCCGCCGGTCCTGAATGGTCTTCAGGGACCACAGGTCGAGCACCGGACATCCGTAGCGGTCGGCGACGGCCCGCACATGTCCGTTGTACGTGGCGATCTTGCCGCGCAGATGCTTGAGTACGGGAACGCCACGTGTGTCGAAGCCGGTCGTCACCATGACCCTGCCGCACGCCTCGGTGAGCCGGGAGATCGCCCGCTCGAAGCGCTCGGCGACCTCGTCGGGGTCGGTACCGGGACGGATGATGTCGTTGCCGCCGGCGCAGAACGACACCAGGTCCGGTGCCAGTTCGACGGCCTGCGGAAGCTGATCCTCGACGATCTGGTCGAGCAGCTTCCCGCGTACGGCGAGATTGCTGTACCTGAAGTCGCCCTCGGGCCGCCGGTCCGCGAGAAGTACCGCGAACCGGTCGGCCCAGCCGACGAACGCCCCGTCGGGGCCGGGGTCGCCGACGCCCTCGGTGAAGCTGTCCCCCACCGCCACGTACGACCCGATCACTGAACTGCTGTCATTCTTCGAATCGTCTGCCACAGCCGTTCATGATTCACCTTCGAATGTGACCTACGCGACCGTAGGAAGGGCTTGACGGGCGGTGAGATAAGCCACTCCTAAAGTGTTCGCCAAACGAGGAATAGGTCTCTCATCGGGAATGTTGACGCTGCGACCGCCACACCCTGAAGTCGCTGATCCGGAAGTGGCTCCAGGTGGTGCGGAACGCGAAGTGCCCCTTCGTGTAAGGCTCCCGGTCGCTGTAGTCGAAGACGAGCCGCCCGTTGTCCCACCACTGCACCTTGGAGCCGTCGGAGACGATCCGCACCCGGTTCGGCTCGTTCGCGACGAGCAGCGGCTCGGTGTAGTCGTAGATCAGCGGCCGCACACCGGACTCCCCGACGTATCGGCGCAGCCGTGTCGTGGTGTTGCAGTTGGCGCCGTAGCCCGAGTAGTACGTCTTCAGGTAGTCGTACTCCGCGAGCGCCCCGCCCCGTCGGGTGGCGAAGAGGTCGTCGGGAGACCGGACGTCGACCGCGTTCCAGAAGTTGTTCAGGTCGGACACCCGGTCGTTGGCTCCGCCCTCGGAGACAGGCGTGGCGGTGTACTCCAGGACGTACGGTCCTTCGAGCGGCTGCCTGAACCAGATCGTCGCGCCGGCGGGCACGTCGACCTCCAGCACTCCGCGCTGCGCGGTGACCGTGCCGCCCTGCTCCAGTTCGACGGCCCAGCGGCCGAGGCCGTGGCGGAAGTCGTCGTGGGCGATGAGGCGACGGTGGTGGGGCGACGCGCTCGCACCGGCTGCGGGGGCGAGGGCGGCCAGGGCGGAACCGGCGACGAGGGATCCGAAGGCTCTACGCGTGGTCGTCATGGGAGACGGCTCCTTCCGGGAGCCCGGGCACACGAAGAGTCTGTGCGCCCAGGCGGCAGCTGGTGTACGTGGATTGCGGCGAGCAGCGCACGGTCCGGGCGACTCGGTGATGTGGTCGGCGGGCGCGGAGACGAACCCGCTCAGCGGGGCGGCCCTGGCGTGCATCAGTGCCGGCCTCCGGGAAGGGCCACGATCCGGTCCGCCACCTTGCGGTGCCCTGGGCGCCCGGATGGACGGTGCCGTTGAAGTCTCCTGGCGCCGCGTCGAGCCCGCCCGTTGCCGGCCCGGATCGCCCTCCGCCGCCCGAAGCTCTCAACACAGCGACCTCCGAAAGCCCCAGAAAGCGCTTGCACCACCACGGAGTTCACTCTGTCCCCACCCTCCCCCGCCTGTCGACGCCCTGAGCACGTCTGCCACAAGAACGCAATGAAATGATCATGAAGGCGCAGAGCCGCTCAGCGGGAACACCGAAGGCCGGACCCGGGGATCGGGGTCCGGCCTTCGGTGGCACAGGGGGGCGTTGTCAGCCGACGGCGACGCCCTTCGAGCGGAGGTAGGCGACCGGGTCCACGTCGGAGCCGTAGTCCGGCGTGGTGCGGATCTCGAAGTGCAGGTGCGGGCCGGTGACATTGCCGGTCGCACCGGAGAGGCCGATCTGCTGGCCCTCGGTCACGGTCTGACCGGCCGAGACGGAGAGCTGGGACAGGTGGGCGTACTGCGCGTAGTAGCCGTCGTTGAGCTTGATGACGACCTGGTTGCCGTAGGCGCCGCCCCAGCCCGCGGAGACGACCGTGCCCGCGGCCACGGCCTTCAGCGAGGTGCCGGTCGGGACGACGAAGTCGACGCCGGTGTGGTAGCCGCTGGACCACATGCTGCCCGCCACGCGGTAACCGGTGCCGATGGTGGCACCGGTGACCGGCAGGGTGTAACCGCTGGAGCTGGTGGTGGCGGAGCTCTGGGTGGCGGCCGTCGAATTCGCGGACGACTTCGACTCCGTCTTCTTCGCCTTCGAGGAGGACGAGGAAGCGGAGGACTCGGTCTTCGTCGTGCCCGTCCTGGCCTTCTTGCCGATCGAGAGCTTCAGACCGGGGTGGATCAGTGACGGGTCGTCGCCGATGGCAGAACGGTTGTCGGCGTACAGCTTCTTCCAGCCACCGCTGACGTTCTGCTCATCGGCGATCTTCGAGAGATAGTCGCCGACGCGCACCGAATAGGTGCGCACCGTCGAGGTCTTCGCGGCGTTCTTCTTCGCGGCCGTCTTTTCGGCGGACTTCTGCGTGACAGGAAGCGACTGAACGGCCTTTTCCGACACGGACTGAGAGGTGGCGGCGTGCGCGCCGGTGGCCCCCATGAGCGGGAGGGCGAGAGCGGCGCCTCCGGTTCCGGCGACGGCTATCGAGCGGACGAAGCGCTGGGACTTCGGACGGCGGTGCTTACCCTTCGCGGGCATGGTGAATTCCTCTCCGGCGCCTGCGAGGTGAGCTGTCGGGTGCGGGCTGGAGATGCCCGGCCGCGTCGAGACGCGACTTAACCCCAAGCCGTTCCGGAGACCGGAACAGGCGGAACTACCTGTGGGTCCCCCGCTCCTGCCGTGCACGGGTGAGTGAGTGAGCGGAATCCGTTCGGCGGCAGGATTGGGCGTCCGACCGGATCGGTGGCGAACGTAAGCGAACAAGACGCAAAGGGACAAGTGAGAGGTTCCCTGCGTATGCGTTCCTGTTGATCGCTTAAGAGAATTACCGGTCACCCTGCGTGAATCGGACGCCCGTTACCCGGCCCGAATCCCTTGGAAAAACCTGCGAATTACGTGAACATGACGGGCGACACACCGTCACGGATATGACGCTCCTCACGTCACGAATTCACAGGAACCCTGACTCCGGAAGGAATTGGAAGGAAGCTATTAATTCGGACAGAAGCCCTAGATGCGTCGCAGTCGGATAACCGTCGCATCGAGGTCACCGCGCAAACCGGTACGAAGTCCGTGATGCAGCAGTACGGCCCCTCGGTGCACTTCGCCCGTTTCGGGGCATTCATACGACGCTGTCGGGTCGAGTCCGCGCAGCCGCAGCGCCGGGACGGGCTCGCCGTACTGCTGCGCCTGGAGCCAGGCGAGGACGACGGTCTCGTCTCCGAGGGCGTACTGCACCGCGCTCAGCCCGCCCCGCGGAGGCCGCAGCCGGTAGAGGTCGCCGCGCTGCACCAAGGGCCGGATCTCCTTGTAGAGAGCCACCCACCGTCCGGCCTCGGCGAGCTCCTCCTCGGTCCACTCCGCGAGGTCCCCGCCGACCCCGAGCACCCCGGCCATCGCACTCACGAACCGGAACCGCAGCGAGCTCACCCGGTCGTTGAGCTGGGTGTTGGGGCTGTCGGTGACCCAGGCGGCCATCACGCGCGCGGGGTGGATCTGGCTGAAGCCGTACTGAATGGCCAGGCGGTCGAGCGGGTCGGTGTTGTCCGAGGTCCACACCTGGTCGGTGCGGCTGAGCACCCCGAGGTCGATCCGGCCGCCGCCACCCGAGCAGGACTCGAAGGCGACGCCCGGGTGAGCTTCCCGCAAGCGGTCCAAAAGGGCATAGAAGCCGTGTACATGGTCGACCCACAGACGCTGCGGATAGGGGTCACCGGGCCAGCCCGCGTCCGTGAAGCAGCGGTTGAAGTCCCACTTCACATAGTCGATCGGGGCCGAGGAGAGCAGGGTGTCGAGCTGCCCCCACAGGTACTCCTGGACGTCCTCGCGCGCGAGGTTCAGCACGAGCTGATTGCGGAACTCCGTCCGCTTTCGTCCCGCTTGGTACTGCACCCAGTCCGGGTGGGCACGGTAGAGCTCGCTGTCCGGGTTGATCATCTCCGGCTCGACCCAGATGCCGAACTGCATGCCGAGCCCGTGCACGTGCTCAGCGAGCGGCTTGAGTCCGTTCGGGAAGCGGTCGGGGTTGGGCGCCCAGTCGCCGAGCCCGGACCGGTCGCTGGTGCGGGCACCGAACCAGCCGTCGTCGACCACGAACAGCTCGACGCCCATCTCCGCGGCCCGCCGGGCGAGGGTGCCCTGCTGCTCCTCGGAGATGTCGAAGTTCGTGGCCTCCCAGGAGTTGAACAGCACGGGACGGTCCTCGTCCGCGCCCGGGATGACGTACGCCCGCTGGTAGGCGTGCCAGGCACGGCTCGCCCCGCCGAACCCGCTGTCGCTCCAGAGACCGGCGAAGACAGGGGTCGTGAACGACTCCCCGGCCGCCAGCCGGAGCAGACCCGAGTCGTCGTATCCGGCGCCCCCGGTGATCTGAACGCGCGCGTCGGGCAGTTGCGCGACGGCGATCCGCCAGGACCCCGACCAGCCGAGGGCGACACCGTAGACCTCGCCGCGCTCCTCGGTGGCGTCGGTGTCGAGGGCGACCCAGGGCAGGTGCTGGTGCCCGGTGTGGCCGCGGCGGCTGCCGATGACCTTCTCGCCGTAGGTGAGGGGGGTCTGCGTGAGCAGGGACTCGGCGGCCCAGCGGCCGTGCAGCTGGGAGAGCCGCCAGCCGTCCTCGCGGTCGGGCAGGGTCCAGGTGGCGGAGTCGGCGCGCAGCAGCTCGACGGGTGCCGGGTCCTGGTTGTCCAGGGTCACCCAGCGCTCCAGGACGTCGTGGCGCATCCGGTAGTGCAGCGTGACGGTCAGCCCGCCGTCGCGGAACCGCAGCCGCAGTTCGTCGCCCTCGGTGTCGTACGCCTCGAAGCTCCACTCGGTGCCGCGCCGCTCGTCGGTGCGCACGGACAGGGCCGGGCGTGTGAAGCGGGGGCCGCCCTCGACGGGGTACTCCTCGCGTCCGTCGAGCGGGGCCTCGAAGGGCCGGTAATCGGGCAGCGGGCTCACCGCGAGGGCCTCGGCGTCGGCGAGGGCGATCCGCGGGCCCCAGTGCAGGTGCAGCAGCTCGTCCTCGGCGGTGAGGTGCAGGGCGTAACTGCTGGTCGGCCCGGACAGAATCCATGTACGGCCGTTCTCGGCGATCTCCAGCATCGTGCTTCCCTCACAGATTCGAACAGGTGCCAACAGGTGCACTCAGGCACCAACATCATCAATGGCCACCCGCCCCGGCTGCAACGGCTGTGGACAAGTCATTGCCGGCCCTGTGGACAACTCATTGCCCCAGGAACCCATGTCGTATGGTCGAGAGCGTGCCCGTCGACGAGCAGCGCCGACGGTGCCCGGCTGGGAGGAGCCCCCGTGACGCAGCAGATCCCGTCGACCGAACCGGAGCTGGCAGGTGTCCGCAACTTCCGTGACGTGGGCGGACTGCGGACGGCGGACGGACGGCGGGTGCGGTACGGCGTGCTGTTCCGCAGCGGTCACCTGGCGCACGCGACGGAGGACGACGCGGCCTTCCTGGCCTCCCTGGGTCTGCACACGATCTTCGACTTCCGCAACGCGGCGGACCAGAAGCTGGAGGGCCCGGACGTCGAGCTGCCGGGCGTCGCCAATGTGAACCTGCCGCTGAGCGACCCGGCGGAGGGCACCTGGTTCTGGAAGATGGTCCGCGACGGGGACATAGAGCAGCTGCGCGAACTCCTCGGCGACGGCAGGGCCGCGCAGCGGATGATCAACTCCTACCGCACGATGATCAAGGAGCGCACCGCCGAGCACTCCCAGGTGCTGCGCTCTCTCGCCGAGGACAGCGTGCCCGCCCTCATGCACTGCGCGGCCGGCAAGGACCGCGCGGGGCTGTCCGTCGCGGTGACCCTGCTCGCCCTGGGCGTGGAGCGCGAGGCGATCGTCGCCGACTACCTGGAGTCGAACGCCAAGCACCGCCGCTACAAGGTGCGCCGCACCAGCACCTCCGCCGACGCCTACTCCCCCGAGGTCATGGAGCTGCTCAGTCCCCTGTTCGAGGCGCGCGCCGAGTACCTGTCGGCGGCCTTCGAGACCATCGAGGAGACATGGGGCAGCGTCGAGGTGTATCTGGAGGAGGGCCTCGGCCTGACTCCCGAGATCCGCGAGCGGCTGCGGGACCGGCTGCTCGACTAGAGCCGTACGGCCGCTACTGTCCGGCCCCCACCTCGAAGAGGAAGTAGATGAAGGCCGCGAAGACGTGGCCGACGGCGATGTAGACGATCAGGCGCACCCACAGGGCGCGGGGGAACTTCTCCTCCATGTCTTTCATGGGGTCTCTCCAGGGGTGGGGCCCAGGCACAGCGTGGCCGTGGGACTCTGCAACAGGGTGTGGACGAACAGGAGCTCGACTCCGTCGGGATCCTGGGCGGCGATGCGGTGCGGGGTCAGCGAGTCGAAGTGCGCGCTGTCGCCCGGGCCGAGCCGATGCGTGGTGTCACCGAGGCGCAGCCTGAGCCGCCCCTTGAGGACGTAGAGCCATTCCTCGCCGGGATGCACCCGCACGATGTCGCCCTGCGAACCGTGCGGCACCCGCACCCGCAGGGCCTGCATCCCACGGCCGGGCGCGCCGGCCTGGACGTACGTCCAGCCGCCCGCCTCGGTCGCCTCCATGTCGGCCGCGCGCACGACGGAGTCCCGCTCCGCGACCGTCTCGCCGAGCAGTTCCGAGACCGTCGTACCGTAGATACGGGCCAGCGCGAGCAGCATCGGCAGCGAGGGCTGGCGCTGACCGGTCTCCAGCCGGGAGAGATGGGCGGGTGACAGCCCCGCGGCACCGGCCGCGGCCTCCAGGGTGAGGGAGGCGCGGCGGCGCAGGGCGCGAAGCTGAGGAGCCACCGAGGGCAGCTCCGTGAAGGCTTCCGAAGAGCTCATACCTTCATTGAGCCGGAGTATTGCCTCTAGGGCAATTTTCTTGCCTTAGAGGCAAAAAGCTCCGGACGGGCCGCTACCGGTTGGCCACCGCCTGCTTCACCAGCGTCTTGCCGAAGTCCCACATCAGCCCGCTGCCGCTGTGCGCGTCGTCCATCACGTCGGTGAACGCGTCGACGAACCGGTCCACCTCCTTCTCCCCGACGACCAGCGGCGGAATCAGCTTGATGACCTCCAGATGGTCGCCGGAGACCTGGGTGAGGATCCGGTGCCGCTGCAGGAGGGGGACGACCACCATCTGCGCGAACAGGCCCTTGCGCGCGGCCTGGAGCATGGTCCAGCGGCTGCGCAGCTTCAGCGACTTCGGCCTGCCGAACTCGATGCCGATCATCAGGCCACGGCCGCGGACGTCGGCGAGCAGCTCGTACTTGTCGACCAGCGCCGTGAGCCGGGACCTCAGCAGGTCGCCCGTGACGCGGGCGTTCGCGACGATCTGCTCGTTCTCCATGACCGAGAGGACCGCGAGGCCGGCCGCCATCGCCTGGGCGTTGGATCCGAAGCTCGCCGAGTGCACCAGCACCCGGTCCATCGACGAGTAGACCTTCTTGAAGATCCAGTCCTTGCCGAGGGTGGCGCCGACCGGCACATAGCCGCCGGAGAGCGCCTTGGCCACGCACACCAGGTCGGGCTCGACCCCGTCCTCGTGCTGGTAGGCGTAGAAGTCCCCGGTACGGCCGAGCCCCGTCTGCACCTCGTCGGCGATGAGCAGCGCCTTGTGTTTGCGCAACAGCTCCTGCGCGGCCCGCAAGTAGCCGGGCGGGGCCTCGTGCACCCCCTTGCCCTGGATCGGCTCCACGACCAGGGCGGCCACGTCGCCCTTCTTCAACTCCCGTGCCAGTGCGTCGAGATCGCCGAGAGGAACGGCGGTGTCGGGCAGCAGGGGCGCGAATCCGTCCCGGAAGCCCGACTCGCCGTTGACCGACAGCGACCCGGTGGTCAGCCCGTGGAAGGCATGGTCGCAGTACAGCACCCGGGGCTTCCCGGTGGCGTAGCGGGCGAACTTCAGCGCGGTCTCCACCGCCTCGGTGCCGCTGTTGCCGAAGAACACCCGGTCCAGGTGCGGGCTGTGGGCGAGGAGCTTCTCGGCCAGCAGCCCGGGCAGCGGCTGGCAGTCGAAGCGGGTGAGGTCGGCGAGCTGGGCGTCGAGGACGTCGTGCAGTGCCGTGCGGACGACGGGGTGGTGGCGCCCCAGGCCCATGACGCCGAACCCGGCGAGCATGTCCAGGTAGTCGTTGCCGTCCGCGTCCCAGAAGTAGGCGCCCTCGCCGCGCTCGTAGACCTTGTCGAAGCCGATGGTGTGCAGCATGCGCGGGAGCTGGTGGTTCAGGTACCTGCCGTGCAGCTCGTAGCGCTCGGCTCCGCGCTCGGCCAGGAGTCTGCCGAGATCGAACTCCGTGCTCATTCAGCCTTCTCCCTGACTTCGGTCTGTGCCTTCACGGCCAGACTCGCGCTGATCCGCCCCGCCACCTCGACCGGCGTCAGACCGATGTCGGCGAGCACCTCGCCCCGCTTGGCGTGCGCGAGGAACTGCTCCGGGATCCCGAACCGCCGTACGGGTACGTCGACTTCGGCGTCACCGAGCGCCAACGCGACGGCGGCGCCCACTCCGGCGGCCCGGCTGTTGTCCTCGACGACGGCGACCAGCCGGTGTTCCGCGGCGAGGCCGGGCAGCGAGGGGTCGACGGGTTTGACCCAACGCGGGTCCACCACCGTGCAGTTGATGCCCCGCGCCTCCAGCAGCTCGGCGGCCTGGAGGCACACCGGGGCCATCACACCGACGGCCACCAGCAGCACCTCGGGCCGCTCGCCACGATGCAGCACGTCCAGGCCACCGACCCGGTCGATCGCCGGCATCGAAGGCCCCACGGATTCCTTCGGGAACCGCACCAGGGTCGGCGCGTCGTCCACGGCGACCGCCTCCCGCAGCTGCGCCCGCAGCTGGTCGGCGTCCCGAGGAGCGGCGATCCTCAGTCCGGGGACGACCTGGAGGATCGACATGTCCCACATGCCGTTGTGGGAGGCCCCGTCGACGCCCGTGACCCCGGCCCGGTCCAGGACGAACGTGACCCCGCAACGGTGCAGGGCGACGTCCATCAGGAGCTGGTCGAAGGCCCGGTTCAGGAAGGTCGCGTACACGGCGACGACCGGATGCAGCCCACCGGTGGCAAGACCCGCGGCGGAGACGGCCGCGTGCTGCTCGGCGATTCCGACGTCCCACACCCGGTCGGGGAAACGCGCCGCGAACTTCCCGAGGCCCACCGGGTGCAGCATGGCCGCCGTGATCGCCACGACGTCCTCCCGCTCCTCCCCGATCGCGACGATCTCGTCGCCGAACACCGAGGTCCAGGAGGGCCCGTTGGACGGCGCGAGCGGCTCACAGGTGAGGGGGTCCATCACACCGACGGTGTGGAAGTGATCCTCTTCATGGGCCAGGGCGGGCTCGTAACCGCGCCCCTTCTCCGTCAGGCAGTGGACGAGAACCGGTCCGTGGAAGCGCTTGGCGCGCCTCAGCGCCGACTCCACGGCCCCGATGTCGTGTCCGTCGATCGGGCCGACGTACTTCAGCCCGAGGTCCTCGAACATGCCCTGCGGTGCGAAGGCGTCCTTGAAGCCCTTCTTCGCGCCGTGCAGGGACTCGTAGACGGTGTTGCCGACCAGGGGGGTTCTGAGGAGTACGTCCTTCCCCCAGGCCAGCACCTTCTCGTAGCCGTCGGTCGTGCGCAGCGTGGCCAGGTGGTTGGCGAGCCCGCCGATGGTCGGCGAGTACGACCGCTCGTTGTCGTTGACGACGATGATCAGCGGCCGGTCCTTGGCGGCCGCGATGTTGTTCAGCGCCTCCCAGGCCATGCCGCCGGTGAGCGCGCCGTCGCCGATGACCGCGACGACATGCCCCTTCGCCCCCTGCACCTGGCGGGCCTTGGCGAGCCCGTCGGCCCAGCCGAGCGCGGTGGAGGCGTGGCTGTTCTCGACGATGTCGTGCTCGGACTCCTCGCGCGAGGGGTAGCCGGACAGGCCGCCCTTGCCGCGCAGCTTGGAGAAGTCCTGACGTCCCGTCAGAATCTTGTGCACATAGCTCTGATGACCGGTGTCCCACACGATGCGGTCGACCGGTGACTCGAAGACCCGGTGGAGCGCGATGGAGAGTTCCACCACCCCCAGATTGGGCCCGAGGTGTCCGCCGGTCCTGGCGACCGCGTGCACCAGGAACTCCCTGATTTCTTCGGACAGTTCGCCGAGATCCGACTCGGACAGCGCCTTCAGGTCGCGTGGTCCCCGGATGTTCTCCAGAATGGTCACGCTCGGGCCCCCTTCGGTCCGTGCTGTTCAACTCACGGTGACGGCCGGCTCCCCCGACGCGACGCCGTCCTGCTCCATCTGTTCGGCGATCTTCATCGCCTCCTCGATGAGGGTCTCCACGATCTTCGACTCCGGGACGGTCTTGATGACCTCGCCCTTCACGAAGATCTGCCCCTTGCCGTTGCCGGAGGCGACCCCGAGGTCCGCCTCCCGTGCCTCGCCGGGACCGTTGACCACACATCCCATCACCGCGACCCGCAGGGGCACTTCCATGCCCTCGAGACCCGCCGTGACCTCGTCGGCCAGCTTGTAGACGTCGACCTGCGCACGCCCGCAGGACGGACACGACACGATCTCCAGCCGGCGTTGCCGCAGGTTCAGCGACTCCAGGATCTGGATGCCGACCTTGACCTCCTCGACCGGCGGGGCACTCAGCGACACCCGGATGGTGTCGCCGATCCCCCTGCTGAGCAGCGCGCCGAAGGCCACCGCCGACTTGATCGTCCCCTGGAAGGCGGGCCCGGCCTCCGTGACCCCCAGATGCAGCGGGTAGTCGCTCTGCTCGGCGAGCAGCGTGTAGGCGCTGACCATCACCACGGGATCGTTGTGCTTGACGGAGATCTTGATGTCCCGGAAGCCGTGTTCCTCGAACAACGATGCTTCCCACAACGCCGATTCGACGAGCGCCTCCGGAGTCGCCTTCCCGTACTTCTGGAGCAGTCTCCTGTCCAGCGACCCGGCGTTGACCCCGATCCGGATCGGTGTGCCGTGGTCCTTCGCGGCCCGCGCGATCTCCTTGACCTTGTCGTCGAACTGCTTGATGTTGCCGGGATTGACGCGTACGGCCGCACAGCCGGCCTCGATCGCCGCGAAGACGTACTTGGGCTGGAAGTGGATGTCCGCGATCACCGGGATCTGCGACTTGCGCGCGATGGTCGCCAGGGCGTCCGCGTCGTCCTGCGTGGGACAGGCGACGCGGACGATCTGGCAGCCGGACGCGGTGAGCTCGGCGATCTGCTGGAGCGTGGCGCCGATGTCCGACGTACGGGTCGTCGTCATCGACTGCACCGACACCGGGGCCCCGCCCCCGACCGCCACCGGTCCGACGTGGATCTGCCGCGACAGGCGCCGCTCGGCGATCGGCCGGACCGGCACCTCGGGGACGCCCAAGGAAATGGCGGTCATGACGCTACTCGCGGTTTCCGGAGACCGTCTCGCGCATGGCGCGCAGCGACTCCTTGAGCGAGCCCATCGTGGCGAGAACGGCGGTGGGCTCGTAGCCGCAGTGCGCCATGCAGTTGGCGCACCGCGGGTCCTTGCCGCGGCCGTACTTGTCCCAGTCGGTCTCCTCGATGAGTTCGCGGTACGTCGGCACGTATCCGTCGCTCATCAGGTAGCAGGGCCGCTGCCAGCCGAACAGGGAGTAGTTCGGGATCGCCCAGGCCGTGCACGGGAAGTCGACCTTGCCCTCCAGGAAGTCCAGGAAGAGCGGGGAGTGGTTGAGCCGCCACTTCTTGCGGTTGCCGCCCGCGAAGGCCTTCTTGAACAGCTCACGGGTCTGCTCCACGCCCAGGAAGTGCTCCTGGTCGGGCGCCTTCTCGTAGGCGTAGGCGGGCGAGATCATCATCTCGTCGACCTTGAGGTCGTCGTTGAGGAAGTTGAGCACCTCGATGATGGTCTGCGGGGTGTCGGTGTTGAAGAAGGTCGAGTTGGTGGTGACCCGGAAGCCGCGCTGCTTTGCCTCCTTGATCGCCTCCACGGCCTCGTCGAACACGCCCTCCTTCGCCACGGACTCGTCGTGCCGCTCACGCAGCCCGTCGATGTGCACCGCGAAGGCGAAGTAGGGGGAGGGCTTGAACTTGTCCATCTTCTTGCGCAGCAGCATGGCGTTGGTGCAGAGGAAGACGTACTTCTTCTTCGCCACCAACTGCCGGACGATCTCATCGATCTGAGGGTGCATCAGCGGCTCACCGCCGGCGATGGACACCATCGGCGCACCGGACTCCAACACCGCCCCGACGGCCTGCGCCACCGGCATGCGCTGCTTGAGGACACCCGCCGGATGCTGGATCTTGCCGCAGCCCTCGCATTTGAGATTGCACGCGAAGAGAGGCTCCAGCTCCACGATCAGCGGGAACTTGTCCCGCTTGCGGAGCTTTTGTTCGGCCAAGTATGTAGCGACCTTGATGGACTGGCGCAGCGGCATGGCCATCTGGCTCACCTCCTGGGGAGCAGCAAGGAACGGTGCCATTCATGGAAAGCTGGAAGAACGGAACGAAGGACGCGGAAGGCTGATATTCCACCGCGTACCGTGCCGATCCGGACGAGTTCATGTTGTGGAGCATCCACGACCACCCGGACGGCCGCAACAGGGTGCTCGCCGGCGCGCACGGCGCTCAGGAGCGTGGCCGCGGACTCCATGTCGACCGCGATCGCACCGGTCGCGAGCAGATCCGACCGCTCGTGACCGCGGACGACGTGATCGGAGCCGGTGAGCGGTCCGGTGTGCACGGTACGTCCCGGTACGGCCCGTACGAGCTCCTTGACCAGTAGGTCGGTCTCCACACAGGGAACGGTTCCGTCCGGATCCCGGGTCTCCTCGGCGACCACCAGATCGCCGGGGTGCATCCCGGGGGCGAGCCCCGCGCAGAAGCCGGTGGCCAGGACGGCGGCCCCGGCGAGCGCGGGGTCGGCCAGGCGCCGGGTGACGGACCGTTCCGCCGCCTTGGGGCCCATGCCCGTCCTGAGCAGGGTGACCGGCCCGCCGGCCCCGCCGCGGTCGCCGGTGCGCAGGGCGAGGTGCTCGATGCCGAGAGCGCAGGCGATCAGCAGCGGGGCGGTGGCGGGCTGGGTGCTCATCAGGGGGCCTCGGTCCGGGAGAACGGTTCTCCGTGGACGTACCGGCCCAGGGCGGTGAGCGGGAAGACCTGTCGGTAGAGGTGGTAGTTGATGGAGAAGTCCGAGGGGAAACCGGTGCCGGTGAAGTAGGGCTCGTCCCAGGAGCCGTCCTCGCGCTGGGTGCTCGCGAGCCACTCGATGCCGCGCTCGACGGCCTTGGAGTCCTTCTCCTCCGCGGCCAGCAGCGCCATCAGCGCCCAGGCCGTCTGCGAGGCCGTGGAGGCGCCACGGCCGCTCCACTCCTTGACGTACTTGTAGGAGCGCAGGTCCTCGCCCCAGCCACCGTCGTCGTTCTGCACCTTCTCCAGCCAGGCCACCGCCCGCCGGATCGCCGGGTGCGAGGCGGGCAGACCGGCGGCGGTCAGCGCGGGCACCACCGACCCGGTGCCGTAGACGTAGTTGACGCCCCAGCGTCCGAACCACGAACCGTCCGGCTCCTGTTCGGCGAGCAGCCACTCGATGCCGCGCCGGGTGCGCGGGTCGTGGGAGAGCCCCTCGAACGCGAGCATCTCCACCACGTGCGCGGTGACGTCGGCTGACGGCGGGTCGATGACCTCGCCGAAGTCGCAGAACGGCAGCCGGTTGGGGAACGGGCTGGTGTTGTCGACGTCGAAGGCGCCCCAGGCGCCGTTCTTCGACTGCATCCCGAGGTTCCAGCGCACTCCGCGTCCGATGGCCTTCTCCACCCGCTCGGGGTCGTGGTGCCTGACCCGGCGCAGGGCGAGGACGACCTCGGCGGTGTCGTCGATGTCGGGGTAGTTGTCGTTGTGGAACTCGAACGCCCATCCACCCGGCGGGAGTTGCGGTCTTTTGACGGCCCAGTCGCCGGGCCGGACGATCTCCTCGCCGAGCATCCAGTCCGCGGCCTTGACGAGCTGCGGGTGATCGGCGGGCACACCCGCGTCGGCGAGCGCGATGGTGGCGAGGCAGGTGTCCCACACCGGCGACTGGCAGGCCTCGATCATCCGGGACCCGTCCTCGCGCCAGATGGCGAAGCGGTCCAGGGACTCCAACCCGGCCCGCATGACCGGGTGTTCGAGGTCGTAGCCGAGCAGGTGCAGCGCGATCACCGAATAGACGGCCGGGGGCTGGATACCGCCCCAGCAGCCGTCGTTCTCCTGCCGCTCGATGATCCAGCGGGCCGCGCTGTTCATCGCGGCTCTGCGCAGTCGGCGCGGGGCGACCTTGCGCAGCTGGTGCAGCGCCTTGTCGAGACGCTGGAAGGCGCCGTCCCAGCTCGCCACCGGGGCGAGGGGCTTGGCCGGGTTCGGGTCGGCCGGGTCGATGTGCAGCTCGTCGAGCGGGAAGGGTGCGGGCCGGACCGGGCGCTTCGCGGAGACGATCGTCAGCGGGACGATGGTCTGGCGGGCCCAGCAGCCGAAGTCGTAGATGTTGAGCGGCATCCACCGGGGGAAGTAGATGAGCTCCGGCGGGAGTTCGGGCAGGTCCTCCCACTTCCACCAGCCGAACAGGGCGAGCCAGATCCGGGTGAACACCCGGGCCGCGGCGATACCGCCCTGAGCGCGGATCCAGGCGGAGGCCTTCGCCATGTGCGGGGCGTCGGGCGCGTCGCCGTCCAGGCGCAGAGCGACGTACGCCTCGATGGTGGTGGAGAGTTCGCCGGGCCCGCCGTAGAAGCCGGCCCAGGCGCCGTCCTCGCGCTGCTCGCCGCGGATGAACTGGGCGGCGGCACGGGTGGTCGACTCGTCGCGGATGCCCAGGAACTGTCGGAGCAGCAGGTCCTCGGCGTCCATCGTGACGTTGGTCTCGAGGTCGCCCTTCCACCAGCCCTCGGCGTCCTGCCGGGCGAGCAGGTGCTCGGTGGCGCGCTGTACGGCACGTACGGCGGCTTCTTGTATCCCGGCCGCCACGGGGGTGTCGAGGTGGGTTTCGCTGGCCGCGGCAGCGCGGGGCGGCAGGGCCCCGGTGCTTCCGTCGGTCGTCGCTGTCATGGCTTCCCCTTCGTGCAGTGTGCAATGTGGTGCTCTGCTGTGGGTCCGCCGTCGGCCGGTGCTTTTCCTTTCCTCGCAGCACCGGCCGGCGACTACGCGAGGGCTATTCGACCGATAGTGATCATCTCTTTCGTACGACGACGAAGTCGGCGAGCGCCGTGAACCGGTCCCGCACCCGGTCGGGCATGTCGATGGCGTTCAGGGCCTCGATGGCGACGGTGTGCTGACGGCGGGCCTCCGCCGCCGTCCACTCGCGGCCTCCGGCCTCCTCGATGAGGGCGGCGCGGGCCGCGAACTCCGCCTCGGAGAAGTTCTCGAAATCGCTGCTCTTGGCGTCGGCGGCGAGCATCTCTCCGAGCCGCTCGGAGGCGGCACCGCCCGCCGCGAGCGCGGCCACGACCGGCAGGGACTTCTTGCGCTGGCGCAGATCGCTCCAGGTCTGCTTGCCGGTGGAGACCGGGTCGCCCCAGATGCCGAGGAGGTCGTCGACGGCCTGGAAGGCGAGGCCGAGGTGGTAGCCGTACTTCTCCAGGGTGTCGGCGGTGCGGTCGTCGGCGCCGCCGAGCACCGCGCCGATGGAGGAGGCGCAGGCGAGCAGGGCGCCGGTCTTGTTGCCCTCCATCTCCAGGCACTCCTCGACGCTGACGCGGTCGCGGTGCTCGTAGGAGATGTCCTGGGCCTGGCCGTCGATCAGGGCGCGGGTGGCGGTGGTCAGACGGCGGGTGGCGCGGCCGGCCTCGGCCGTGCCGAGCTCGAGCAGCACCTCGTTGGCCAGGGCGAACAGGGCGTCGCCGACCAGGATGGCCTGGGCGGGGCCGTGCACCTTCCACACGGTGTCGCGGTGGCGGCGCTGCTCGTCGCCGTCCATCAGGTCGTCGTGCAGCAGAGAGAAGTTGTGGACCAGTTCGACGGCGACGGCGCCGGGGATGCCGGTCTCGGGCGGGGCGCCGGTGACCTCGGCCGAGAGCACCGCGAGAGCGGGGCGCACGGCCTTGCCGCCGTCTCCGTCCGCGGGGTTGCCCTGGGCGTCGATCCAGCCGAAGTGGTAGGCGGAAACGGTGTCCATCGGGGGTGCCAGGCGGTCGACGGCCGCCTTCAGCTCCGGTGTGGCCAGGGTCCGGCCGCGCTCGAGGAGCGCGGTCACGTCCACCGCGGTCCTCGCAGCGGCTGTCTCTGCCGGGGGCACAGTGGGCACAGTCTCTCCTCTTGTTGCGGTACCGGAGGTGCTGGGGCCTGACGCGCCGTGCTGATCGAGCATCACGCGGCCTCCTCGAACTCGAAGAGGCGGGCGGGGCGGGGCCGGCCCAGGGCAGCGAGGGCGGCATCCGCCGCACTCACACCGCTGCGGACCGCACTCTCCATGGTCGCGGGCCACCCTGTGGCGGTCCACGCGCCGGCCAGGTAGAGGCCGGGGGCTTTCGTACGGGCGCCGGGCCGCAGCCGTCCGACGCCGGGGGCCGGGGCGAACGTCGCCGTGCGCTCCCGGGTCACGAAGAAGTCCTTCACCTCGGCGCCGCGCGCGAGCGGAAGAAGCCGCTCCAGCTCGGGCAGATAGCGCTCGCGCAGCGCGGCCACCGGCTCGTCGATCTCGTGGTGCGCGGCCGACTGGGACAGGGCGAGGTACTGGCCCTCGCGCAGCCCGGAGGCGTCGGTGCGGTCGAAGACCCACTGCACCGGAGTGCCGAGGGCCGCGAAGAACGGCTTGTCGAGCACCTTGCGGTCGTAGACGACATGGACGTTGAGGATCGGCGCGGTGCCGATCTCCCGAAGATTTTCCGGGACGTCCAGCGCGCCCTTCGGCAGCAGGTCACACGCCTCGTTCTGGGCCACGGCGAGGACGACCGCGTCGGCGCGGAGCGTCTCCCCGGGAACCTGAACGCTCCAAGTGCCGTTCTCGTCAGTAGAGATGGAGGTGACGCGTGTACGGACCTCGGTACGCACGCCCGCGGAGTCGAGCGCCTTGCGGGCGAGCCGGTCATGCAGGTCACCGAGCGGGACGTGCGCCCAGCCGATGTCGGCCGCGCCCGGGTCGGACAGCAGACCGGTCTTGAACACCATCGCGGCGAGCCCCAGCGAGGCGTCGCCCGCGACCGCGTTGAGGGTGGCGACCCCGACCAGGTCCCACAGGGCCTCGACGGCACGCGCCGACTGACCGTGCGCGGTCAGCCAGCTGCCGAAGTCCTGTGCGTCCAGGCTCGGATCGGCGAGGTCGAGCCCCTTGAGCGCGAGCGCGGCACGCCCCACCCTGGCCCGCTCGGCGAGCGAGAGATGCGGATAGGTCGCGAGGCTGCGCCCCAGATGCAGGGGCACCGGCAGCGCGTCACGCCGGAGTCTGCCGAGCCGTCTGCCTTCGGGCCGGGCCACGTCGAGTACGGGCACGTCGAGCCGGTCCTGCAGTGGCGCCAGCGCCGTTCCCTCGATGCGGTCGAGGAACCAGCGGTAGGCGGTGCAGCAGCGCAGGTAGACGTGCTGCCCGTTGTCGACGGTCAGTTCGCCGCGCTGGAAGGAGAAGGCGAGCCCGCCCAGGCGTGGTCTGCCTTCGAGCAGGGTGACACGCACCCCGGCGTCGGCGAGCGCGAGCGCGGTGGTGATACCGGCGAGCCCACCGCCGATCACGACGGCGTCCCGCCCGGACTGCTGCCCGTCGGTCATCGCACACCCTCCCCTGCGCGGACGCCGTGGTGCTTGAACGATGCACGGTCGGCCGTTGCAGTCAGGGACGCCGTCCTCGAGCGGAGGGTTGCGTGCCACTTTTCTCCGGCGGCATCACCTTGGACCGAATTGTCCATCAGGCGCGCCTCCTGACGGTCTGCCGCGTCACATGCCGTGCGTCCAGGCCGGACAGCCCGCGGACGGCGACATACGCCTTCTCACGTCCGGGCAGGGAGACCCGGCCGCGCAGCACCGCCTCGGGGTCGCGCTCGATGCGGTCGAGCAGGCGGCGGTAGATGCCGGCCATGGCGGCGACACAGGCCCCGCTGCGCCGGTCGAGCATGGGGAGCAGCCGGTAGCCCTCGGCGAAAAGGGCGCGGGCCCGTCGCACTTCGAAGTGCACGAGGCCCGCGAAGTCGGCGCCCTCCGGTGGCTTCGGCCCCTTGAAGCCGGCCGAGCAGCCGAACTTCGCGAGGTCGTCGGCGGGCAGATAGACGCGTCCGCCCTCGGCGTCCTCGCGGACGTCTCTGAGGATGTTGGTGAGCTGGAGCGCAAGACCGAGCGTGTCGGCATACTCCGGCGCGCGTTCGGCGGCGCGCGCCCCGGGTTCGGTGCCGAACACACCGAGTGAGAGCCTTCCGATGGCGCCCGCCACACAGCGGCAGTACACCTTCAGGTCGTCCCAGGTCTCGTAGGTCTCGCCGCGTACGTCCATCAGGACGCCGTCGATCAGTTCGTCCAGGCCGCCGAGCGGGATCGGGAAGGTCTGTGCGGCATGGGCGAGGGCGACGGCCACCGGATCGGTGTCGTCCTCGTCGACCGAGCCCTCCCGCACCCGGGTCAGCATCGCCCGGGTGTCCTCGAGTCTCGCGGTCTTCACGTCGTCCGCCAGCGCGCCGTCGCCGATGTCGTCGACGCGCCGCGAGAACGCGTAGAGCGCCGACATCGCACGCCGCTTGGACGTGGGCAGCAGCCTGATGCCGTACGCGAAGTTGCGCGCCTGCTGCCCGGTCACGGTCTCGCAGTAGCTGTAGGCGGCGAGTACCGGTGCGGACACATGCGGTGATGGCTCCACGGTCCGGATCACCCCTCTCCTCGCAGAGTGACGCCCACCTCGCGCAGCAGCTGGAGCTTGCCGGGCTTGGGCGGGCCGGGAAGTACGTCGTGTTCTGCGGCAGCGATCGCGCGGAGCGCCGCCCTTCCCCCCGCCACGAACCCTGCGAGCAGCAGCTTCAGTCTGCCGTGGACGCTACCCACCAGGGGGGCGCCTTCATTCAGGAGTTCGCGGGCGCGTTGTGCTTCGTATGCAACCAGAGCGCGCACCGATGCGCTCGCGGTTTTCGCGGCGAGATCCGCTTCCTGGACGTGAAAGCGCTTCATGTCCTCGGCGGGCAGATAGATCCGGTCGCGGCCGAGGTCCTCGGCGACGTCCTGAAGGTGTTCGACGATCTGGAGAGCCGTGCAGATCGCGTCCGAGAGACGGATCCGCTCGGGGGTCGAGGAGCCGGTGACGGCGAGCACGAGACGGCCTACCGGGTTGGCGGACAGCTCGCAGTAGGCGAGCAGGTCGTCGTAGGTCTCGTAGCGGGTGACGAGCTGGTCCTGGCGGTTGGCGGCGATCAGGCCGTGGAAGGGCTCGGGGGTGAGCGCGCGGCGGCGGACCGTGGCCTGGAGGCGGCGCAGCAGGGGATGGGCCGGGGTTCCGTCGAAGACCCGGTCCAGATCGGCCTCGAAGGCGTCCAGGAGGAGCAACCGGTCCTCGGCCTCCTCGGACGACACGCCGAGCAGCCGGGCGTCGGCTCCGCCGGGGGCCAGGTCGCCGTCGCCGATGTCGTCGACGAGCCGGGCGAAACCGTAGACCGCGACGAGGTCGGTGCGCCAGTCCCTGGGCAGGAAGAACGGAGCCACGGGGAAGTTCTCCCCCGCGGCCTTGTCGAGCGTCCCACGCTCCGGATCGCCGGCGCGCGCCGTACCGGTTCCCGTCACCGCTCGCTGCCCGGGGCAGGGACGGCACGAGCTGGGCGGAGCTGGGGATCTTCGGTCGCCATTGCCGTCACATCTCCCGTTCTACACCGCAGACCCAATACAGACTATTTCGGACACGCCGCCCGGCCGTCCGCGCAGCGCCCCAGTGATCGGGTGTCGCGCATTATCGCCCCACTTGCCGCGATTAGGCACCCGTACAGCTTACGTTGTACAACGCGGCAAGGATCGTCGGGGTGTCCTGCACATCACAACAACACACCGATTGGCCCCAAGATTCCTAAGGGGGCCCGAAGTTGACGTTTCCTTTGCAGACGCGGGGCCCCGCCGGAACAGTTCCGGCGGGGCCCGGTCAAGCGGAGCGGCCCTGTTCGTCCGCGGCGCGGTGGACTACTTGCCCGTGAACTTCTCGTACTCCTTGATGACCTCGTCGGTCGGGCCGTCCATGCGCAGCTCGCCACGCTCCAGCCACAGGACGCGGTTGCAGGTGTCACGGATCGACTTGTTGTTGTGACTGACGAGAAACACCGTGCCCGCGGTCTCACGCAGCTCGCGGATGCGGGCCTCCGAGCGCTTCTGGAAGGAACGGTCGCCGGTGGCCAGGGCCTCGTCGATCATGAGTACGTCGTGGTCCTTGGCGGCGGCGATGGAGAAGCGCAGACGGGCCGCCATGCCGGAGGAGTACGTGCGCATCGGCAGGGTGATGAAGTCGCCCTTCTCGTTGATCCCGGAGAAGTCGACGATCTCCTGGTAACGCTCCCTGATCTGCTCCCGGGTCATACCCATGGCGAGCCCGCCCAGGATGACGTTCCGCTCGCCGGTGAGGTCGTTCATCAGGGCCGCGTTGACGCCGAGCAGGGAGGGCTGGCCGTGGGTGTAGACGCGGCCGCTCTCGGCGGGCAGCAGACCCGCGATGGCACGCAGGAGGGTCGACTTGCCGGAGCCGTTGGAGCCGATCAGTCCGATCGCCTCGCCCTTGTAGGCGACGAAGGAGACGCCCTTGACGGCGTGCACCCGGCGCACCCCGCGCGCCGCCTCGTCGGAGCCTCGCTTGAGGATGCGGCTGAGCGCGGCGGTCGCGCTGCCCTTTCCGGTCTTGGCGCCGTTGACGCGGTAGACGATGTGCAGCTCGTCCGCGATGACGGTGGGGGTGTGCTCGTCCGCGATGACGGTGGGGGTGTGCTCGTCCGCGACGGCGGGGGTGTGCTCGTCCCTGATGTCCTCAGCCACGGCCGTACCTTTCCTCCGCCTTCCAGAAGTACACGAAACCGCCGAGCGCGAAGAGCGCGGCCCAGCCGCCCGCGGCCGCCCAGACGTGGTCCGGCAGGTTCTCGGCGCCGTACTCGTCGATCAGGGCGAAGCGCATCAGGTCCATGTAGATGGCCGCCGGGTTCCACTGGAGCACCGTGGCGAGCCACTGCGGCTTGTCGGCCAGCATGATCGGGATCGAGAACATCACGCCGGACGCGTACATCCAGGTACGCATCACGAACGGCATGAGCTGCGCCAGGTCGGGGGTCTTGGCACCAGCGCGGGCCATGATCAGCGCCAGGCCGGTGTTGAAGAGGAACTGAAGGATCAGCACCGGGACGATCAGCGCCCAGGACAGGTCCGGGAAGTGACCGAAGCCGATCACCACGGCGAACAGCACGACCATCGAGAACAGCAGCTGCTGGAGCTGCTGGAGCGCGAAGGAGATCGGCAGGGAAGCGCGCGGGAAGTGCAGCGCGCGGACCAGGCCGAGGTTGCCGGAGATGGCGCGGACGCCCGCCATGACGGAGCTCTGCGTGAAGGTGAACACGAAGACACCCGTGACCAGGAACGGGATGTACACGTCCTTCGACATGCCCCGGCTGGCGTTCAGGATGACGCCGAAGATGAAGAAGTACACGGCCGCGTTCAGCAGCGGCGTCGCCACCTGCCACAGCTGGCCGAGCTTGGCCTGGCTGTACTGGGCGGTCAGCTTCGCCCGCGAGAACGCGAGGATGAAGTGGCGCCGGTCCCAGAGCTGGCGGACGTACTCGACGAGTGAGGGCCTGGCGCCGCTCACGGTCAGGCCGTTCCGGGCGGCGAGCTGTGCCGCCGTCAGGCCTTCGTCGGGCGGCACGGGCGCGCTCACCGCGACCGTGCCGTCATGCGTTGTCTCACTCACTGATGGATAGCTTTCCTCTTCGGGATGCGCGGCCTGTGGGGGGCAGGGCATGAGCGTGGGGCCGCGGTGCGGCCCGGTCGCTCTCAGGAACGAGCTTGTCAGATGACCGGGGGCCGGCCCAGTCGGGTCAGGCGCCAGACGGTACGCCACTTCATCGGCCTGCGCGGTCCGCACGGCGTGCTCCAGCCCTCCCGGAAGCCGCCGAACCAGGCCTTCAGGGCGGGCCGCGAGGGGCGGCGCAGCAGGGTGAGGAGCAGCCAGACGCCGAGATAGACCGGGACCAGGGGCGCGGGCAGGTTGCGGCGGGCGAGCCAGACCCTGTTGCGGGCGACCATGCGGTGGTAGACCGCGTGCCGGGAGGGCGCGGTCGTGGGGTGGTACAGCACCATGTCGGACCGGTAGTCGATCATCCAGCCCGCATCGAGGGCCCGCCATGCGAGGTCGGTTTCCTCGTGGGCGTAGAAGAACTCGTCCGGGAGGCCGCCGACTTCGGCGAAGACCTGGGTGCGTACGGCGTTGGCGCCGCCGAGGAAGGTGGTGACCCGGGAGGAGCGCATCGGGTCGGCGGCCCGCAGCCGTGGGACGTGCCGCCGCTGGGTGACCCCGGTGTCGGGGTCGGCGATGCGGAAGCTGACGATGCCGAGCCTCGGGTCGGCCTCGAAGGCCTGGCGGCACAGTTCGGCGGTGTCGTGGTTCGGGAGGAGACCGTCGTCGTCGAGGAAGAGCAAGATGTCGACGTCGCGGCCGCTGGGACCGAAGGCCTCGATGCCGACGTTGCGGCCGCCGGGGATGCCGAGGTTCTCCGGCAGTTCGATCGTGCGGACGCCGTCGGGGACGTCCGGGACGGGCGAGCCGTTGCCGACGACGACCACCTGGACCGGGTCGCCGTCCTGCTTGGCGACCGAGTCGAGCAGGGCGCGCAGCTCCTCGGGGCGGTTGCCCATGGTGATGATGACCGCGCCCACCTTCATGCCGGTGCTCACTTCAGCCTGCTGGAGGCGAGGATCGACACGAGGTGCAGCAGGGTCTGGAGCAGGGCGATACCCGCGAGCACCGCGACGCCGAGCCGCGAGAAGAACAGGTCGTCGCGCAGCTGGTCCGCTATCGCGAGGACCAGGATCAGCAGGGAGGCCTCGATGCCGAGGATCAGCCGGTGGAACTTGAACGCGGCGGCGGCCCGGCGGGCCAGTGCCATGCCGGAGGAGCGCATCTCCGCGGCCGCCTCCTTGACCGGGGGCAGTCCGCCCTGGTGGCGCGCGACGCCGACCAGGTCGGTCTCGGCCTTGATCAGGATGGCGCCGAGGGCGGCCAGGGTGCCGAGGAAGGCCCACAGCCAGTCGATACGGCCGCTGCCGAACACGTCGGCGGCGCGCAGACCGAAGCCGACGAGCACGGCGGCGTCGGTCAGGTAGGCGCCGACCCGGTCGAGGTACACGCCGTTGAGCGAGTACTGCTTCTTCCAGCGCGCGATCTCGCCGTCGACGCAGTCGAGGAGCAGGTACATCTGGACGCACACCACGCCGAGCACGGCTCCCGGGATCCCCGGCACCAGGAGCGCCGGGGCCGCGAGGACACCGAAGACGGTCATCAGGTACGTGAGCTGGTTGGGCGTGACCTTGGTGTTCACCAGGTAGCGGTCCACCCGCAGGGACACCTCACGCATGTAGAGGCGTCCCATCCAGTGCTCACCGCTGCGCCGGTCCTTGACCCCTGCGGGGTGGACGACCGGACGGAGTTCAGCTACCGATGGCCTTGACATAGTCGGTGTAGATGTCCTTGATCTGGTCGGTCTTGAGGTCGAGGTGTTCGAGGATGGTGTAGCGGCCGGGGCGGGTCTGCGGGGCGAACTCCACGGCGCGGACGAACTCCGCGGGCGTGAAGCCGATCTCCTCCGGCAGGACGGGCAGTCCGTGCCGGCGCAGTACCTGGGCCATGTACGCCGATTCCTCGTGGGCTCCGCGCAGGTACATCGCGAAGGCCGCGCCCAGGCCGCACTGCTCGCCGTGGGCGGCGGCGCGCTTGGGGTAGAGCAGGTCGAACGCGTGGTTGATCTCGTGGCAGGAGCCGGACGCGGGCCGTGAGTCGCCCGAGATCGACATCGCGACGCCGGTGAGGACGAGGGCCTCGGCGAGCACCTGGAGGAAGTTGTTGTCGCCGACACCTCCCGGGTGCCGGAGCACGGCCTCGCCGGCCTGGCGGGCCATGGCGGCCGCCAGTCCGTCGATCTTCTCGCCCTTGACGCGGTTCGCCAGCTCCCAGTCGGCGATCGCGTTGATGTTGGAGACCGCGTCGCCGATGCCGGCGCGCACGAAGCGCACCGGGGCCTCGCGGATGACGTCGAGGTCGATGACGGCCGCTATCGGGTTGGGCACGCCGTACGAGCCGCGGCCCGCGTCGTTGTCGAGGGTCGCGACGGGCGAGCACAGGCCGTCGTGCGCGAGATTGGTCGGTACGGCGACCAGGGGCAGGCCGATGCGCGCCGCGGCGAACTTGGCGCAGTCGATGATCTTGCCGCCGCCGAGTCCGACGACCGCGTCGTAGTGGCCGGCCTTCATCTCGCCGGCCAGCCGGATCGCGTCGTCGAGGGTGCCGCCGCCGACCTCGTACCAGGTGGCGCCGGGCAGGGCGGGAGCAATCCGCTCCTTCAGCTTGGCGCCGGAGCCGTTGCTGACGGCGACGGCCAGCTTGCCCGAGTGCGAGATCCGCTCGTCGGCGAGCACACCTGCCAGGTCGTCGAGGGCACCGGGGCGGATGTCCACGACGACCGGCGAGGGAATCAGTCTTGTCAGTAGCGGCACGCGATCTCCCGTCCGCGGGCGAGATCGTCGTGGTTGTCGATCTCCACCCACTGGACGTCACCGATCGGCGCGACGTCGATGCGGAAGCCGCGGTGCACAAGCTCCTGGTAGCCGTGCTCGTAGAACTGCTGCGGGTCGGTCTCCCAGACCGTCTTCAGGGCGTCGGCCAGTTCCGGGGCGGCGGCGCCCTCGATGAGGGTGACACCGATGTACTCGCCGGTGGCCTCGGCCGGGTCCATCAGCTTGGTGATCTTCGTCATGCCCTTCTCGGCGTCGACGACGACCTTCATCTCCTCGTCGGCGAGGGACTTCACGGTGTCGAGAGCGAGGATGATCCGCTTGCCCTCGCCGCGGGCAGCGAGCAGCGTCTTCTCGACGGAGACCGGGTGCACGGTGTCGCCGTTGGCGAGGATCACGCCGTCCTTGAGGGCGTCACGGCCGCACCACAGGGAGTAGGCGTTGTTCCACTCCTCGGCCTTGTCGTTGTCGATGAGGGTGAGCTGGAGGCCGTACTTCGCCTCCAGCGCCGCCTTGCGCTCGTACACGGCCTCCTTGCGGTAGCCGACGATGACCGCGACCTCGGTCAGACCGATCTCGGCGAAGTTGCCGAGGGTCAGGTCCAGAACCGTGGGTTCGCCCTCTATGCCCGCGGGGCCCACCGGCACCAGAGCCTTGGGAAGGCTGTCGGTGTAGGGGCGCAGACGGCGTCCGGCGCCGGCCGCCAGCACAAGGCCGATCATGCGGGTTCTCCTTCATCGTGTACGGCGGGCGCCCCTGCGGACACCCAGAAGCGGATGCTCTCGACGAGCACCAGCAGGGCCACCGCCACGGCCAGGACCGTGAGCGCGACCGTGAACTGCGAAGCGGTGAGCAGCGCGGCCAGGACGGTGACGAGCAGCGTCCGTCCCTCGTGCCCCCCGATGGCGCGCACCAGCCAGGCCGGGGGCGCTCCGGCGTTGCCGCGGATGCGGTACACCGTGTCGTAGTGATGGTAGGCGACGGCGGCCACCAGGCCGAAAGCCGCAGGGAGAGCTCCGTTCACGTCCGCTGCGGCCGCGAGGATCAGCACGGTGCCGTATTCGGCGGCGCGGAAGAGCGGGGGGACGAGCCAGTCGAGGGCGCCCTTGAGGGGGCGGTACAGGGTTTGACCGGCGGCGACGGCGTAGACGAACGCACCGGCGACGGGCGCCCAGGTCACGCCCGAGAACAGGGCCACGGCCAGGACCACGATGCCGCCCACCGCTGCCACGAGCGGGCCTCCGAGAGGTACGTGCGCGACCCTTGCCAGTAGTCCGGCCGCCGGCCCGTTGTCCGCGAGGTCCACCAGCGCCTGCGCCGCCCGGTCCGTGCGCTGCGCCTTGCGGGTCAGCGACCGCAGGACCCGGCCCGCCGTCGTGTAGGTCGCCGCGAAGGCGCACCCGATGAGAAGGGCGTAGAAGGTGATACGAGGCGTGGTGGCCGCCGTCAGGACCGCGATCATCGCCCAGCGCTCACCGATCGGCAGGACGATCATCCGCCGTACCCACACCGTCCAGCCGACGCTGTCGAGCTTGTCCGAAAGGGCCGCCGTGGGGCTGGTGTTGGCGGTCGCGTCATGGTTGGCCTCGTTGAACGAGAAGTCGACGACGTGCCGGCAGGTCTGCAGGATCATCGCGCCCAGCGCCAAGGCCCACACATCGTCGCCCCCGCGGGCCGCCCCGAGGGCGAGGCCCGCGTAGTAGGCGTATTCCTTGGCCCGGTCGAAGGTGGCGTCGAGCCAGGCGCCGAGCGTGGAGTACTGGAGGGAGTAGCGGGCGAGCTGGCCGTCGGTGCAGTCCAGGACGAAGGACGCGATGAGCAGGACGCCGGCGGCGATGAACCCGCCGCGGGTACCGGTGGCCGCGCAGGCCGCCGCTATGAGCGCGGTGATCAGCGAGGCGGTGGTGACCTGGTTCGGGGTCAGGCCCCGGCGGGCGCACCAGCGTGCGAGGTAGCGGGAGTAGGGGCTGATGAAGTGGGTGGTGAAGAAGCCGTCCCGGGACTTCACGGCCGACTTCAGGCGTACGGCCTCGTCGTCGACGTCCGCGACGGCCTGCCGTGCCTCGTTGCGGGCCTGCGGGTCGGCGGGGACGGCGGCGACCAGGCTGCCGAGGTCGGGGCGGTACACCTCGGCGGCGTCGTCGGCCAGCGCGGTGACGATGCGGTCGGGGAGGCTGTCCACCGCCAGCACCGTGCCGCCGCCCGCGGAGTTCTCGCGGGCCAGCGCCCGGGTGAGCGTCGCGCGGCCTTCGGGCTGCGCGGTGAGGGCACCGGGCACGGCGGCGAGCCGGAAGCGGGGGTCGGTGAGGCCGAGCCGCAGGGCGTGCGCGTGGCCGACGAAGCGGGCGTCGACGAGGGCGACCCGCTGCTCGCAAGGTACCTCGGCGACCAGCCGCTCGGCGTCGGCGGCGTCCACGGCGACCCGCACGTCGAAGCCGAGAGACCGCAGATCACCCTCGATCGACGATCCGGGGACCGGCTGACCGGTGAGGATGGCGGTCGACAACCGAACTCACTCCCTGGGTGCCGACGCGCGGGCGCCGGTCATGTGCACGATGGGGGCGCCCCTTGGCTGCACCAGGCGGGCGGCATGTCGGCAGAGGCTATCGGATGCCAAGAAGACCGCGTTCACCGCCCGTTAACGGGCCGATCAACGCCGCCTCCCCCGGCCTTTGCCGCGATCATCATCGGTGATCCGGGCCCCCGCTCACAAACCGCGCCCCACAGAGCGGACATCCAGGACATCGCGGGGAGCCCGGAGCGTCGGCATAGGGTGGGCGACCATGACGTGGCTGATCACCGGCGGTGCCGGGTACATAGGGGCGCATGTGGCGCGGGCCATGACGGGGGCCGGGGAGCGGGTGCTCGTCCTGGACGACCTCTCGGCGGGCGTGCCCGCGCGGCTTCCCGCCGAGGTGCCGCTGGTGCGGGGCTCCTCGCTCGACGGCGGCCTGCTCAAGCGGGTGCTGGCCGACCACGCGGTGACGGGTGTGGTGCATCTCGCGGCGCGCAAGCAGGTCGCGGAGTCGGTGGCACAGCCGACCCGCTACTACCAGGAGAACCTCGGCGGCCTCGCGACCCTCCTGGAGGCGGTCGCGGAAGCCGGTGTCGAGCGCTTCCTGTTCTCCTCGTCGGCGGCCGTCTACGGCAACCCCGATGTGGAACTGATCACGGAGGAGACGCCGTGCGCCCCCGTGAACCCGTACGGCGAGACGAAACTCGCCGGGGAGTGGCTGGTGCGGGCGGCCGGGCAGGCACACGGGATCTCCACCGTCTGTCTGCGCTACTTCAACGTCGCCGGGGCCGCGACGCCGGAACTCGCGGACACCGGCGTCTTCAACATCGTCCCGATGGTCTTCGACCGGCTCACGCGCGGCGAGGCCCCGCGGATCTTCGGTGACGACTACCCGACGCCGGACGGCACCTGCGTCCGTGACTACATCCATGTGTCCGACCTGGCCGAGGCGCATCTCGCGGCGGCCCGGCGGCTGTCCGAAGGCGGACAGCGCGGTGACCTCACGGTCAACATCGGTCGCGGCGAGGGCGTCTCCGTACGCGAGATGGTCACGGTGATCGGCGAGGTGACCGGAGACCGACGACCGGCCGTCGTGGAGCCCCGGCGTCCGGGAGACGCTCCCGTGTCGGTGGCCTCGGCCGCCCGGGCCGCCGAGACGCTCGGCTGGAGCGCGCGGCGAGGGGTGCGCGAGATGATCGACTCCGCCTGGCGGGGCTGGCTGCTGCACCACCGCTGAGGGTGCCCTGACCTGCAATTCGTTTCCGCAGGTCAGGGCATATGACAACGGTGTTCAGTGCCGCGTTGCCGGATACCCCCTACCCGTAGTTCACTGTGATCCCGGACGGGCTGTTCCGGGCCAAACGCGTAGGAGGCGGCTTCCATGGGGGCAGGGCACGATCACGGGCACTCGCATGCGCCGGCCCGCGGTACGGCGACCGCTGCGTACGTGGGCAGATTGCGGGTGGCGCTGTCGATCACCCTCACCGTCATGGTGGTCGAGATCGTCGGCGGCTTCCTCGCGGACTCCCTCGCCCTGGTCGCCGACGCGGCGCACATGGCGACGGACGCGCTGGGCCTGGGCATGGCCCTCCTGGCGATCCACTTCGCGAACCTCCCGGCGACCGGCAACCGCACCTTCGGGTACGCCCGCGCCGAGATCCTCGCCGCCCTCGCGAACTGTCTGCTGCTGCTCGGCGTCGGCGGCTACGTCCTGTACGAGGCGATCCAGCGGTTCGTCACGCCGGCCGACACCGAGGGCGGGCTGACCATCGTGTTCGGCGCCATCGGTCTGGTCGCGAACATGATCTCGCTGACGCTGCTGATGCGCGGCCAGAAGGAGAGCCTGAACGTGCGCGGGGCGTTTCTGGAGGTCGCGGCGGACGCGCTGGGCTCGCTCGCGGTGATCGTCTCGGCCGTGGTGATCCTCACCACGGGCTGGCAGGCCGCCGACCCGATCGCGTCCCTCGTCATCGGCCTGATGATCGTGCCGCGCACGGTCAAGCTGCTGCGCGAGACCCTCGACGTCCTGCTGGAGTCGGCCCCCAAGGACGTCGACATGACGGAGGTGCGCACGCACATCCTGGCCCTGGACGGCGTGGAGGACGTCCACGACCTGCACGCCTGGACCATCACCTCGGGCATGCCGGTCCTCTCCGCGCACGTCGTCGTGCGCTCCGACGTCCTCAGCGCGATCGGCCACGAGAAGATGCTGCACGAACTCCAGAACTGCCTCGGCGACCACTTCGACGTGGAGCACTGCACCTTCCAGCTGGAGCCGAGCGGGCACGCGGAACACGAGGCACGGCTGTGCCACTGACACACGTGTACGGTGCATGAAACGCCCGTTCTGACGGAATGCAGCGATCCGGCGCACCTTTGCGTCCTCCACCCCACAGCACCGCCCCGAGCGGTTCCCCGCCCGCCGCGCCGGGCACGATCAACTGCCGGGAGTGCCGATTCCGTGCGGCACACTTGGGGCGCGAAGACCGATGTGAAGGATGGGTATGCCGACCACACCTGCCACCACGACGCACACTCCGTCGAACGGCGCCGCGAACGCGATCCTGCTGGAACTGGTCGACGAGCACGGTGTGACGATCGGCACCGCGGAGAAGCTCGCCGCCCACCAGCCGCCGGGGCAGCTGCACCGCGCCTTCTCGGTGTTCCTCTTCGACGAGCGGGGCCGGCTGCTCCTCCAACAGCGCGCCCTGGGCAAGTACCACTCCCCCGGTGTGTGGTCCAACACCTGCTGCGGCCACCCCTACCCGGGCGAGGCGCCCTTCGCGGCGGCGGCCCGGCGGACGTACGAGGAGCTGGGCGTCTCTCCGTCGCTGCTCGCCGAGGCGGGCACGGTCCGCTACAACCACCCGGACCCCGACTCGGGCCTGGTCGAGCAGGAGTACAACCACCTCTTCGTCGGCATGGTGCAGACCCCGCTCGGCCCGGACCCGGAGGAGGTCGGCGCGACGGCGTTCGTGACGCCGGACGAGCTGGCGGAGCGGCACGCGAAGGATGCCTTCTCGTCCTGGTTCATGACGGTGCTGGACGCGGCCCGCCCCGCGGTCAGGGAGCTGACGGGCACCGCGGCCGGCTGGTGACCGCCCTCAGGACACGCGCAGGGACTTGAGCGGCAGGGCGGCCCAGATCACCTTGCCGCCGCTGGACGTGTGCTCGACGTCGCATACCCCGCCCGCCTCCCGGGTGACCTCACGGACCAGCAGCAGCCCCCGGCCCCCGGTCTCGCTGTGGGCGGCCTCCAGAGCGGTCGGCCGGTAGGGGTGGTTGTCCTCCACGGACACCCGCACCCACTCCGCGCCCACGGCCACCTCGACGCCGAGCATCGGCGAGAGCAGGGCCGCGTGCCGGACGGCGTTCGTGACGAGTTCGGACACGATCAGCAGGAGGCCCTGGACCAGGTCGTCCGAGACGGGCACTCCCTGGCGGTACAGCAGGTCCCGCACGGCGTGTCGCGCCTGCGGGACCGACGCGTCGACAGCGGGTGCGGTGAACCGCCACACACCCTCGTACGGCAGCGGATCCGGTGTGCCCGGGTCGAGGGGGTCTTCTCCGCTGTCCGGTGGGCGAGGGCCGGACCCGCGCCCATGGTCGTCCATTCTTCGGTCGCCACCCTTGCGCTCGATTGTCACCACATGTCGAGTGTTGGCAGCGCGTCACTCCCCCCGGATGTCTGAACAGAAGTCAGCGGATATCGAATGCCCCTGACCGACTCCGCGCAGAACTATTCGAGACGTGTCGGTTTGGCGGCCGCTTCATGCTGCTCCGTGACCATTCCGACGATCTTGCGGCCACCGAAGCCGGTGGCGATGAGGCCGAGACCGTCGAAGAGCAGGCCGAGCGAGAAGAAGCAGCCGATCACGTATTTGCTGCTGCTCGGCCAGGAGGCCAGTACCAGGATGCCCAGCAGCAGACCGAAGGCGCCCTGCACGAGGGTCCAGCCGAACTGCGGTCCGCGCACCACCAGGCTGCCGGCCAGCCGGAACACCCCGCCGGTCAGGAAGAGCAGCGCGGCGAACATGGTCAGGGCCGCGGCCGCGGCCTCCGGGCGCACGATGACGACGACGCCGGCCGCGATGTTCAGGGCGGCGACCACGACACCGAGCCAGAAGAAGTTGGAGCCCCGGGCCTGGACCGCGTGCAGCAGTCCCACGACGCCGCCGATCAGCAGGAGCCAGCCGAACAGGATCATCGAGGTGAGCGTGGCCACACCGGTGTAGATCAGCCCGACGAGTCCGGCGAGCACCAGGATCACACCGAGCGCCGCGAGCCAGCCGAAATCGCGGCTCAGCCTGGCCGTCTCGGGGTTCTCCGCCTTGTTCACCGCCATGCGGGGCCTCCTCGCGCCGCGGCCCCTTCTTGATCGTGCGGTCGGGGCATACGACTAGCATCCGACGCTATGGAGCTCTCGGAGCCGCAGCTGCTGCACACCGTCACCGACTCGGTCGCTACCGTCGTAGTCCACCATCCGGCCAAGCGCAATGCCATGACGGCCTCGATGTGGCGGTCGCTGCCGCCGCTGCTGGACACGCTGGCCGCCGATCCGGGGGTACGGGCGCTCGTGCTGACCGGGGAGGGCGGAACGTTCTGCGCGGGCGCCGACATCTCCACGCTGCGCCGGTCGCCCGAGGAGGCGCAGGGGCTCGCGGTGCACGCCGAAGAGGCCCTCGCCGCGTTCCCGAAGCCGACGCTGGCGGCGATCCGGGGGCACTGTGTGGGCGGCGGGTCGCAGCTCGCGGCGGCCTGCGATCTGCGGTTCGCCGAGGAGGGCTCGCTGTTCGGGGTGACCCCGGCGAAGCTCGGGATCGTGTATCCGGCTTCCTCCACCCGGCGGTTGGTGTCGCTGGTCGGCCCGGCCGCCGCCAAGTACCTGCTGTTCTCCGGCGAGTTGATCGACGCGGAGCGCGCGCTGCGCACGGGCCTGGTCGACGAGGTGCTGCCCGAGGGTGAACTAGCCAAACGGGTCGGTGAGTTCACCCGGATCCTGGCGTCCCGCTCACAGCTGACGCAGGCGGCGGCGAAGGAGTTCGCGAACGGCCGCACGGACCGGGACGCGTACTGGACCGGGCAGGCGCGGGGCAGCGGCGACACCGCGGAGGGGGTCGCCGCGTTCCTCGAGCGCCGTCAGCCGCGGTTCACGTGGTCGGTGCCTGGCCGAGGATGAACCGGCTCCTCGACCGGATCAGCTCGACGACGTCCGCGGGCGCCTTCTGCGGGGCTCCGGCGTCGTAGGGCGGCTGCGGGTCGTACTCGATGCCCAGTTGCACGGCCTGGGCCACGAAGTCGCCGGAGATCCGGCCGAGCAGGGCGAGCCCCATGTCGATGCCGGAGGACACCCCGGCCGCGGTGACGTACTTGCCGTCCGTCACGACCCGCTCCCCCGTCGGCTCGACCCCGAACTTCCTCAGTTCGTCGAGCGCCAGCCAGTGCGAGGTCGCACGACGCCCTTCGAGGCGGCCCGCGGCCGCGAGCAGCAGGGAGCCGGTGCACACGGACGTCGTCCAGGTGCTGGTGGTGTCGGCGACGCGGATCCAGTCGAGGAGCGCCTCGTTCGTCATCTGCGGGGTCTGCCCCGGGCCGCCCGGGACGACCACCACATCGGGGTTCGGCACCTCGCCCAGGGTCCTGTCGGCGATCAGCGCGAGGTGCCCGCTGTCGGTGCGCACGGGGCCGGTCTCCTCGGCGACGAAGACGACCTCGGAGTCGGGGAGACGGCCGAGGGTCTCGTACGGTCCTACGGCGTCCAGGGCGGTGAACCGGTCGTAGAGCACGATGGCGATCTGCACGGGACTCCTTTCAGTGGGCCGGGGTCGGGTGAAAGCGGCGGCGGTACTCGGACGGGGCCGTGCCGAGGGCTTTGACGAAGGCGCGGCGCATCCCCTCGGGGGTGCCGTAGCCGCAGGCGCGGGAGATCTCCTCGATGCCGTCGGAGGTGTCCTCCAGGAGACGGCGGGCGTGTTCCAGCCGGACCCGGTCGACGTAACGGCCCGGCGTCATGCCGGTCTCGGTCTGGAAGGCGCGGGCGAAGTGGCGGGGCGAGAGACGGGCCCGAGCGGCGAGAGTCTCGACGCTCAAGTCGCCGGCGGGGTGCTCGGTGATCCAGTGCTGAACCTCGCGCAGCGGCTCGCGCCGGGCGGTCTGGGCGGCGAGCTGGGCGCTGAACTGGGCCTGGTTGCCCGGCCTGCGCAGGAAGACCACCAGGTGGCGGGCGATGGCGAGGGCGGTGTCCCGGCCCAGGTCCTCCTCGACCAGGGCGAGCGCGAGGTCGATGCCCGAGGTGACGCCGGCGGACGTCGACACCTGCCCGTCGCGCACATAGATCGGGTCGGGGTCCACCTCCACGGCCGGGTGGTCGCGGGCGAGCTTGTCGCTGTACGCCCAGTGCGTCGTGACGCGGCGCCCGTCCAGGAGCCCCGCCTCGGCGAGCCGGATGGCGCCGGTGCACACCGAGACCAGCCGCTCGGCCCGGGGGCCGTGCTCGCGCAGCCAGTCGGTGAGGCGCACATCGGGACGCCGGGTGCCCTGGCCGCCGGGCACCAGGAGGGTGTGCGGGGCCTCGGCCCGCGCGAGGGTTTCGTCCGGTACGACGGTCAGGCCGCTGGAGGTGCGTACGGGAGCGCCGTCCAGAGAGGCGGTACGGAGGCGGTAGGTGCCCGGCGTGTGCTGCTCGGCCCCGGCGAAGACCTCCAGCGGGCCGGTGACGTCGAGGCTCTGCATGCCGTCGAAGAGGACGAAGAGAACGGTTCGCTGGGCCATGCCTCCGATTCTTGGGGGCGCCGACGATGGCGGCAATGACGAGTTCCCCACCTTTTCTGCCATCGGGAGCTCCCCCGTAGAGGGGATACCAAGCGGTCGGTAACCTGCACGCCATGACTACTGCCGTCCTGGAACCGCGCGCCGGCCGCCGCTGTCACAACCCGCTCAACTCCCTGCATGCCGCGCACTACTTCTCTCCCGACCTGGGCAGGGAGCTGGCCGCGATCGGTGTCACGCACCCGAGGGCCGTCAACTTCGCGGTGCGGGCCGCGGCCCTGGGGCCGGTCGGCCCGGGGGCGGTGACGGCCGCGTTCTACAACTACAAGCACGAGCTGGTGGCGGAGCACGTGCCCGCGGTGTGGCGGACCGCCGCGCCCGAACAGGTCCTCGCGGCACGCACGCGTGCCGTCGACGCGACACTGCGCCGCCTGCTGGGTGAGCAGGCCGTGGCATCCGACGAGATGGCCGAGGCCGCGCGGCTCGCTCTCCGCGCCACCGAGGCCTGCTCGCGCGCCGCCCGCCCGCTGTACTCCGCGCACGCCGACCTGCCGGTGCCCCAAGAGCCCCACCTGGCGTTCTGGCACGCCGCGACCCTGCTGCGCGAACACCGGGGCGACGGGCATCTCGCTGCCCTGATGTCCGCGGGGCTCGACGGCCTGGAAGCCCTGGTGACCCACACCGCGACGGGCAGGGGCATGACGCCGTCCTGGGTGTTCACCACGCGCGGATGGACCCGGCAGGAGTGGGACGCGGCCGTGGGACGGCTCCGGGAGCGCGGGCTGCTGGACGCCGACGGCGAGCTGACGGAGCGGGGTGTCGCCCTGCGGGACGAGATCGAGGCCGAGACCGACCGGCTGGACCGGGCCCCGTACGAGCACCTCGGAGCCGAGGACGTGCGGCGGCTGACGGAGCTCGCGATCGGGTTCGCGCGTACCGCGATGGCCGCGGGGGCCTATCCCGCGGACCTGATCGGCAAGCGCTGAGCCACGACGGCCCAAGTCCGCGCATCGAAGATTGCCGGGCCGTCACGGAGGTACCCGTTCTTCTCCCGGTCGTGGTGGCCGGGAGAGGAAAGGGGATGCACATGTTCCGCGCGATCGCAGACGTACTGCGCCAGATCGGTGGCGCCATCGCCACCGTGGTGACGCTGCCGTTCCGGGCGGTGGCCCGGCTCTTCGGCGGTGCGTCCAGCTCCACGAGGAGCCGCAGGGCCTGATGACCACGGCCGGATGACCGCGCCCTGAGCCCCGACTGTCGGTGCCGCCTGCCACAATTGCCGCGCAACCTCAGTGAGAAGGCGGTACGGGATCGTGACGACACCCGGGTCCAGCGGGTCCATCAACGCAGGGTCGATTTCGATCGAAAGCAGGATCGCCGAGGAACTCGGCGTACGGGAGCGGCAGGTCAAGGCTGCCGTGGAACTGCTCGACGGCGGTTCCACGGTTCCCTTCATCGCCCGCTACCGCAAGGAAGCGACCGAGATGCTCGACGACGCGCAGCTGCGCACGCTCGAGGAGCGGTTGCGGTATCTGCGGGAGCTGGAGGAGCGGCGGACCGCGATCCTCGACTCGGTGCGTGAGCAGGGAAAGCTCACCGAGGAGCTGGAGGCGCGGATCCGGGGCGCGGAGACCAAGGCGCGCCTCGAGGACATCTATCTGCCGTTCAAGCCGAAGCGCCGTACCAAGGCGCAGATCGCGCGCGAGGCCGGCCTCGAGCCGCTCGCCGAGGGCCTGCTCGGGGACCCGGGCGTCGCTCCGCTCGCCGCGGCCGCCGCGTTCGTGGACGCCGACAAGGGCGTGCCCGACGCGCAGGCCGCGCTCGACGGTGCCCGGGCGATCCTGACCGAGCGCTTCTCGGAGGACGCCGACCTGATCGGCGAGCTCCGCGAGCGCATGTGGGTGCGCGGCCGTCTGGCCGCCAAGGTGCGCGACGGCAAGGAGGAGGCGGGCGCCAAGTTCGCCGACTACTTCGACTTCGCCGAACCCTTCACGAACCTGCCCTCGCACCGGATCCTGGCGATGCTGCGCGGCGAGAAGGAGGAGGTCCTCGATCTCGTCCTGGAGCCGGAGGAGGCCGCGGAGGGGCCTTCGTCCTACGAGGGGATCGTGGCCCACAGGTTCGGGATCGCCGACCGCGGCCGTCCCGGCGACAAGTGGCTGACGGACACGGTCCGCTGGGCCTGGCGGACCCGGATCCTCGTGCACCTCGGCATCGACCTCAGGCTGCGGCTGCGTACGGCCGCCGAGGACGAGGCGGTCAACGTGTTCGCGGCCAACCTCCGCGACCTGCTGCTCGCGGCCCCGGCCGGCACGCGCGCGACGCTCGGCCTGGACCCCGGATTCCGTACGGGTGTGAAGGTCGCCGTGGTCGACGCGACCGGCAAGGTGGTCGCCACCGACGTCATCTACCCGCACGTCCCGGCCAACAAGTGGGACGAGGCGATCGCCAAGCTGGCCCGCCTCGCCAAGGAGCACGCGGTCGACCTGATCGCGATCGGCAACGGCACGGCGTCCCGCGAGACCGACAAGCTCGCCGGTGAACTCATCACCAAGCACCCCGAGCTGAAGCTCACCAAGGTGATGGTGTCCGAGGCGGGCGCCTCCGTGTACTCGGCCTCCGCGTTCGCCTCGCAGGAGCTGCCCGACATGGACGTGTCGCTGCGCGGCGCGGTCTCCATCGCGCGCCGGCTCCAGGACCCGCTGGCCGAGCTGGTGAAGATCGACCCGAAGTCGATCGGCGTCGGCCAGTACCAGCACGACCTGTCCGAGGTGAAGCTGTCGCGTTCGCTGGACGCTGTGGTGGAGGACTGTGTGAACGGCGTGGGGGTCGACGTGAACACCGCGTCCGCCCCGCTGCTCGCCCGGGTCTCCGGGATCACCTCCGGACTCGCCGAGAACATCGTGTCGCACCGGGACGCCAACGGTCCCTTCAAGGCGCGCACCGAGCTGAAGAAGGTGGCCCGGCTGGGTCCCAAGGCGTACGAGCAGTGCGCGGGCTTCCTGCGGATCCGTGGCGGCGAGGACCCGCTGGACTCCTCCAGCGTGCACCCCGAGGCGTACCCGGTGGTGCGGCGCATGGTGAAGACCGCCGGGCAGGAGGTCGGTTCCCTCATCGGCAACACGGGTGTGCTGCGCTCGCTGCGGCCGCAGGACTACGTGGACGAGACGTTCGGTCTGCCGACCGTGACCGACATCCTCAAGGAGCTGGAGAAGCCGGGGCGTGACCCTCGGCCCGCCTTCAAGACGGCGACCTTCAAGGACGGCGTCGAGAAGATCTCCGACCTCGTCTCCGGGATGGTGCTGGAGGGTGTCGTGACGAATGTGGCGGCGTTCGGGGCGTTCATCGACGTCGGTGTCCACCAGGACGGTCTGGCGCATGTTTCCGCGCTGTCGAAGACGTTCGTCAAGGATCCCCGGGATGTGGTGAAGCCCGGTGACATCGTCAAGGTGAAGGTGCTCGAGGTCGACATTCCGCGGAAGCGGATCTCCCTGACACTGCGGCTGGACGACGAGGCGCAGGCGAAGCCGTCCGGTGGGGAACGGCGTCAGCCGCAGCGGGGTGGACGGCCGCCTCAGCAGCGGCAGCAGCAGCGGCAGGCCGCGCCCGCTCCGGCCAACAGTGCGATGGCTGACGCCTTGCGCAAGGCGGGGCTGCTCGAATCCAAGAAAAAGGGGCGGTAGCGGTTGTGGGGAACTGCCGGCCGGTTGTGGCTGGTCGCGCAGTTCCCCCCGCGCCCCTTCAGGGCGCTTCAGTCACCTTGCCCGATGAGACCTCCAGGCGACGGTTCACCCTCACCGCGTCCAGCATTCTGCGGTCGTGTGTGACCAATAGCAGCGTGCCTTCGTAGACGTCGAGGGCGGACTCCAGCTGTTCGATCGCCGGTAGGTCGAGGTGGTTGGTGGGCTCGTCCAGGACCAGCAGGTTCACTCCTCGACCTTGCAGCAACGCCAGCGCCGCTCTGGTCCGCTCACCCGGCGACAGCGTCGCCGCCGAGCGCAGGACGTGGTCGGCCTTCAGGCCGAACTTGGCCAGGAGGGTGCGGACCTCCGCCGGTTCCGTGTCGGGGACCGCCGCGCAGAAGGCGTCCAGCAGGGCCTCCTCGCCGTGGAAGAGCTTGCGGGCCTGGTCGACCTCGCCGATCAGGACGCCGGAGCCCAGGGAGGACTGTCCGTCGGTCAGCGGCACCCGGCCGAGCAGGGCGCCGAGCAACGTGGACTTGCCGGCGCCGTTCGCGCCGGTGACCGCCACTCGGTCCGCCCAGTCGATCTGGAGGGACACCGGGCCGAGGACGAAGTCGCCGTGGCGGACCTCGGCGTCCCGCAGCGTCGCGACGACCGCGCCCGAGCGGGGGGCCGACGCGATCTCCATCCGCAGGTCCCATTCCTTGCGCGGCTCGTCGACGACGTCCAGGCGTTCGATCATCCGCTGGGTCTGGCGGGCCTTCGCGGCCTGCTTCTCGCTGGCCTCGCTGCGGAACTTACGGCCGATCTTGTCGTTGTCGTTGTTCGCCTTGCGGCGCGCGTTCTTCACGCCCTTGTCCATCCAGGAGCGCTGCATCTGCGCCCGGTCCTGGAGAGCGGCCCGCTTGTCGGCGTACTCCTCGTAGTCGTCGCGGGCGTGCCGACGGGCCACGTCCCGTTCCTCCAGGTAGGCCTCGTAGCCGCCGCCGTAGAGGGTGATCTGCTGCTGGGCCAGGTCGAGTTCGAGGACCTTGGTGACGGTGCGGGTGAGGAACTCGCGGTCGTGGCTGACCACCACCGTGCCGGCGCGCAGGCCCTTCACGAACCGCTCGAGGCGCTCCAGGCCGTCCAGGTCGAGGTCGTTGGTCGGCTCGTCGAGGAGGAAGACGTCGTAGCGGGAGAGCAGGAGGGAGGCGAGGCCTGCTCGCGCCGCCTGGCCGCCCGACAGGGACGTCATCGGCAGGTCCAGGTCGACCGCGAGGCCCAGGGAACCGGCGACCTCCTCGGCGCGTTCGTCGAGGTCGGCGCCGCCGAGGTCCAGCCAGCGCTCCAGGCCGGTGGCGTACGCGTCGTCCGCTCCCGGCTCCCCGTCGACCAGGGCCTGGGTCGCCTCGTCCATCACCCGCTGGGCCTCGGCGACTCCGGTACGGCGGGCGAGGAACTCCCGCACGGTCTCGCCCGGGCGCCGCTCGGGCTCCTGCGGGAGGTGCCCCACGGACGCCGTCGGCGGGGAGAGCCTGAGCTCCCCCTCCTCCGGCGCGAGCAGGCCCGCGAGCATCCTGAGCAGCGTGGACTTGCCCGCGCCGTTGGCCCCGACCAGGCCGATGACATCTCCGGGCGCGACGACGAGGTCGAGCCCGCTGAACAGGGAACGGTCGCCGTGGCCGGCGGCGAGGTTCTTGGCGACGAGGGTGGCAGTCATCAGACCGTCGATCCTAATGGCCGCGGCGGCCGCCCGACGCTTCGCTTCTCAGCGGGCCATCGCCTCCACCAGGACACTTCCCGAGGTCCGCGCCACCACGAACGATTCCCCCTTCACCGCCTTGGCGTCCAGCGCGATACGGTGCCGGCCCGCTTCCAGGACGCCGTCGAAGACCTCGTGGGCCTGGGTGCGGTACAGCCGGTCGAGGCGGTACGCCGTCAGGCGCACGCGGCACGGTGAGGTGACCTCGACGGCCGCCTCGCCGTCGGCGGCGACCAGCCGGGTCAGCCGGCGCCGTTCGACGGGGCTGCGGTCCAGGGCGTGCTCTATCTGGGCCACGAGCAGCGGGACGATCGGGGCGAGGCCGTCGACGTAGGTCACGTCGACGGCCGCACGTTCGAAGGAGGCGCGCACGGCGGTACGTTCCTCCTCGGTGACCGCGCGGCCGAAGGCGACCGCGCCGTAACCGCGCAGTTCGTCGGCGTGGACGGCGCCCACCTCACGGGTGATGTCGGCGCCGATGCCGATGGTGCGCAGGGCGGCGGCCAGTTTGGCGAGGACGGCGACGCGGGCGCCGATGAGCAGGACGCGGCGGCGGGCACCCTCCGGCTCGGCGCCGCCTCGGAGCAGGGAGTCGAGCGCCGCGCGGTACTCGGCGCCCTGGAAGCGGAACGGCCCGATGCCGTGGTAGCCGTTGAGCTGGAGGTCCACGGCTTCCTCGGTCTGCCAGGCGAAGTCCCGCCAGATGAAGTCGTCGCCGTCCCGCTCGATGACCGCGGTGACGGCTCCGCAGGCGAGGTCCTCGCACTCGGGGCAGCCGTAGATGACGTGACGACCGCTCGGAAGCGGGGCGTCCGTCTCGCCCAGGAAGCTGCGGACCTGGGCGGTGAAGATCGCGGGTGGGACGTCGGAGGCGAGTGGGGAGACGGCGTCGAGGTCGGAGAGCTGGAAGAGGAGCGGGCGGCCGTCGACGAGGAAGTCCACGAAGTCCCGGTGTATCTGGAAGTCACCGTTGGCGAGGACTCCACCGGCACGCATCGCCGGTGCCAGACCGAAGGTCGCGTAGGCGGCAGACATGGTGTGAGTATTCCCGGCTTTGGGCCGGTCTGAGCACGGCATGCGTCATTCCGCTCACGCCGGGCGGCGCGGCCCGGCGTGAACGGCGTACGCATGGGCGAAGGAGGACCGGTCGGAGCGAGGGCGACCTCCTCCCGCACATGTGCCGTACTCAGCTGTGGTCGTGGCCCAGCGGGTCGCCCTCCGTCTCCGTGCCGGGGCCCGGACCGATCTGGATCCCGAAGTCGCCGTCGTACTTCCTGTGGCCCTCGATCACGGCGAGCTCGACGGCCTCGGAGCCCATCTCACCGCGCACGATCAACGGGTCCCGGCGCAGGTCGCGCATGAGGGCGACACACATGCCGATCATCACGAGCACGAAGGGCGCGGCGGCGAGGATCGTGAGGTTCTGCAGGCCGGTGAGCGCGTCGCCCTGGCCGCTGCCGACGAGCAGCATGATGGCGGCGACCGCTCCGGTGACCACACCCCAGAACACCACCACGAATCGGCCGGGTTCGAGGGCGCCCCGCTGGGAGAGCGTGCCCATCACGATGGACGCGGCGTCCGCTCCCGAGACGAAGAAGATGCCGACCAGGATCATCACCAGCAGACTGGTGGCGGTGGCGATGGGGAACTCCTGGAGCACGCCGAAGAGTTGGCCCTCCGGAGTCGACTCGCCGCCGAGCGCGCCGCCCTCCTTCAGCTTCATGGCCGTACCGCCGAAGATCGCGAACCAGACCAGGCTGACCGTGCTGGGCACGAGGATGACACCGCCGACGAACTGCCGGATGGTGCGGCCGCGGCTGATACGGGCGATGAACATGCCGACGAAGGGCGTCCAGGAGATCCACCAGGCCCAGTAGAAGACGGTCCAGCTGCCGAGCCAGTCCGCGACGCCCTTGCCACCGCTGGCCTCGGTGCGTCCGGCGAGCTGGGGCAGGTCGCCGAGGTAGGAGAAGACCGAGGTGGGCAGCAGGTCGAGCACGATGATCGTGGGTCCGGCGATGAACACGAAGACCGCGAGGATCAGGGCGAGCACCATGTTGGTGTTGGACAGCCACTGGATGCCCCGCTCGATGCCGGAGACGGCCGAGAGCACGAAGGCCAGGGTCAGCACGGCGATGATCGTGACGAGCAGACCGGTGCTGACGTCGTCCATCCAGTCCAGTTCCTGGAAGCCGGAGCCGATCTGGAGGGCGCCGAGACCGAGAGAGGCCGCGGAGCCGAAGACGGTGGCGATGATCGCGAGGATGTCGATCACCCGGCCCACACCGCCGTTCGCGTGCCTCTCCCCGATGAGCGGGGTGAAGACGGCGCTGATGGTCTGGCGCCTGCGCTTGCGGAAGGTGCTGTAGGCGATGCCGAGTCCGACCACCGCGTAGATCGCCCAGGGGTGCAGGGTCCAGTGGAAGAGGGTGGTGGCCATCGCCGTCTCCATGCGTTCACCGGAGTTGGCGGGGTTCGTGCCCGGCGGCGGGGTCGTGTAGTGCGAGAGCGGCTCGCTGACGCCGTAGAACATCAGGCCGATGCCCATGCCGGCGCTGAACATCATCGCGACCCAGGACACGGTCTTGAACTCGGGTTCCTCGCCCTCGGCGCCCAGGTGGATACGGCCGTAGCGGCTCATCGCGAGCCACAGGGCGAACACCACGAAACACGAGGCGGCCAGCATGAAGGCCCAGCCGCCGTTGTGGATCAGCCCGTTGAGCATGGAGGTGGAGACGTCCTCCAGCGAGTCCGTCGCCGCCCAGCCCCAGATCACGAAGGCCAGGGTGATGGCGGCGGTGACTCCGAACACCACCCGGTCGGTCTGGTGGCCGAGAGTCCCCGCGGGGTCTTCCCGGCCACCTCTCTTCTTCAGCTCTTCCGTCATCTGCGGCACCTTCCCCTGGGGCGGCGGATACGCCGGTTTTCACACAGTTCCCCAGGACCTACCACAGGTGCCACAGATCAGACTCCTCGACGAACGCGCCCCCTACCACCTCACAGTCGGCGTCCTAGGGCGAGTTCGTCCTTCACCTCCAGGTACTGGGCGTCGGTGAGCCGACGCGGATCGTCATCCTCCCTCCGGGACGCGGTGGGCGGTGTGCGGGGCCCGGACTCCGTCAAGGGCCCCCGCCGCCTCGGGTACGGCGGTCTCGGCGCCCTTCGTGGCATGGGCGAAGGCGGCGGCGCCGCCGACCAGCGGGACGCGGGCCGACGTGCGGGACAGGTCGATCGTGAGGGTGGGCTTGGTGGACGGCGGGTCGATGAGGTCCTTGTCGGTGCCCGCGACGATCAGGGCGAGGCGGTGGCCCGCCGGGACGACGTGGTCCGTGGCGCCGAGGTCCAGGGTGATGGTGTACGCCGTGCCCGGGGTGAGCGGGACGCCCTTTCCGGGGTCGGCGTAATGGCCGAGGTCGGCCCAGCCGCGGCTGACGACCGTGTAGTCGACGGCGCTGGTCTTCGCCTGCGTCTCCTTGAAGCAGGCGCTGTCACCCGACGTGCCGACACCCCAGCAGGTGCGGTGGGTGAGGGTGGCGATGCCTTCGCCCGCGGCCGCGTAGTCGCGGATGGTGTCGGGGCCGAGGTCCACGAGTACGGCGGAGAGGTGGGCCGTGGTGGTGGTCGGGCTCGCTGTCACGGTGACCTTGGAGGAGCCGGACAGGCGGAGGTCCTTGGTGAGGGTTCCGGTGGTGAAGCCCGCCTTGTCGGGGGTGGACGTGTCGATCCGGGCGGCCCAGTCGGTCTCGCTCAGCGCGGGGTCGTCGGTGAAGGTCTCGGTGCCCTTGGCCTTGCTCAGACCGAGGGTGCCGACGCCGGGCCGGTACCCCTTCGCGGGGCGCAGGGTCGTGGTGGCCGTGCCGCGCGGGGGCCAGGTCTTCGAGGTGACCCACTGATCGGGGTGGCGCTCGATGTCGGCCATGGGTTCACGGTCGATGCCGTTGGCGTAGCCGAGGAGTTCGTGGTCGAACCAGCGGTGCAGGGTGTCGACCCATTGCGCGCGGCGGAAGTCGAAGGGGTCGACGTGGCCGGTCTGGGAGAGCCAGATCTTGCGCTCGACGCCGTTCTTCGCGAGGGCGTCCCACCACGGACCGAGGTGCTGGAGGCGGACGTTGAGGTCCTGCATGCCATGGATCGCGAAGACGCTGGCCTTGACCTTGCGGGCGTCCTTCACGTAGTCGCGCTCGGTCCAGAGCGGGGTCCGGTCTCCGGTGCGGGGCGCCTGGTCGACGAGCTTCTGCTGGACGGCGGCGCACTTGGCGCGGGCGTCGGGGCTGTCGACGTAGTCGGAGAGCCAGTCGGGGCCGGAGTCGTAGAGCGGGGCGCCCTGGGAGAAGAAGTAGTCGTACCAGGTGGAGATGGCGCTGATCGGGACGATGGTCTTCAGGCCCTTGACCCCGGTGGCGGCGACGCCGTTGGCGATGGTGCCGTCCCAGCTCTTGCCGATCATGCCGGTCTTGCCGTTGGTCCAGGTGGCCTTGGCCTTCGCTGTGCCCGTGCGGCTGGTGTAGGCGGTGGCTCGGCCGTTCAGCCAGTCGACCACCGCCTTGGCGGACTGGATGTCGGAGCGGCCACCGACGTCCACACAGCCGTCGGAGCGGTTGGTACCGGCGAGGTCGACCCCGACGAAGGCGTAGCCGCGGGGCACGAAGTAGTTGTCGTAGAACAGCGGCATCTGGACGACGTTGCCCTGGGCATCGTACGTCTTCAGCTGACTCTCGTTGCCGCGTCCGCAGCAGGAGTAGTAGGGGCTGGCGTCCATGATGACCGGGACCTTGCGGCCCTGCTGGGCGGGTTCGCGGGGCCGGACGATGTCGACGGCGACGCGGTCGGTCTTTCCGTCACCGTCGCCGTCGAGCCGGGTGTCCACCCAGACGGCCTCGCGGACGGCGTTGCCGTACGAGTAGACCGGTTGGCTCTCTCGCGGGGCCGTCCGCTCCTGTGCCTGTGCGGTCGCGGGCGCGAGGAAGGTCGCCAGCAGGGCGGCGGTGGCCGCGGCGGCTGTCGCGAGCGGTCTCCAGATCATGAAGCGCGTGCGTTTCGACATGCGCGGACGGTACAGCGGTCAACTCCCGTGCAAAAGAGGGCCCCTTGAGACCATGACGGCCGAATGGCGATCGTGTGACAGGAGTGCCCATGGACACATCCAGCTCACAGGTGGTGAATAGGCTGCGAACAGACTTCGTGCCCCTACGACTTGGAGCTTTCGTGCACCGCAGACTCATCGCACCGGGCGCACTCGCGACGGCCTCCCTGATGCTGGCGATCCCGGCGTCGGCAGCGGGCTTCTCCCCCGGCGCACCGGGTATCGGCGACCCCTACTACCCGGCCTACGGCAACGGCGGATACGACGTCTCCCACTACGACCTGCGGCTGAAGTACCAGCCGGCGACGGACGAGTTGGAGGGAACGGCGACTCTTCTCGCGCGCACCACGCAGGATCTGTCCCGCTTCGATCTGGACTTTCTGCTCGACGCGAGCGAGGTGCGGGTCAACGGCGCCAAGGCGTCGTTCACGACCTCCGGTGAGCACGAGTTGGAGATCACGCCGAAGTCGCCCCTGGCCAAGGGCACGTCCGTGACCGTGGTGGTCCGCTACAGCGGGGTGCCGTCGTCGAAGCAGGCGTACGGCTTCACCAGCTGGCACCGCACTCCTGACGGCGGGGTCGGGGCGAACGAGCCCGAGGCGGCCTGGTGGTGGTTCCCGAGCAACGACCACCCGCTCGACAAGGCCACCTACGACGTGTCGGTCCTGGTGCCGGACGGCAGCCAGGCCATCTCCAACGGAACGCTCCAGTCGACGAGTTCACGCCTCGGCTGGACGCGCTACACCTGGCGCTCCGACAAACCGCAGGCCACCTATCTCGCGACCCTGGCCGTCGGGAAGTTCGACGTCACGACCGGGACGACCGACGGCGGGATCCCGGTCGTCAACGCCTACAGCAAGGACCTCGGGGCCAACTACGGCGCGGCCCGTGCCAGTGTCGAGCGGACCGGGGAGATCGCCGACTGGCTGAGCGGATACTTCGGGCCGTATCCCTTCAACGCGCTCGGCGGATATGTGCCGAACACCACCACCGGGTACGCGCTGGAGACGCAGACCCGCCCGTTCTACAGCCCGCGGCAGTTCGCGAACGGGTCCAACACCTCCGTGGTCGTGCACGAGTTGGCCCACCAGTGGTACGGCGACCTCGTGTCCGTGCGCGGCTGGAAGGACATCTGGGTCAACGAGGGCTTCGCACGGTACGCGCAGTGGCTGTGGTCCGAGCACGAGGGCGAGGGGACGGCGCAGGAACTCGCCGACTACGTGTACGCCTCGCATCCGGCCGACGACGCGTTCTGGACGGTGAAGCCGGGTGATCCCGGGCCGGAGAACCAGTTCGACCTCGCCGTCTACGACCGGGGTGCGCTGGCCCTGCAGGCGCTGCGGAACGAGATCGGCGACGAGGCCTTCTTCGCCGTGCTGAAGGGCTGGCCGCAGAAGTACGCGTACGGCAACGCGTCCGTCGCCGACTTCCAGAGGTACGCCGAGGAGGTGTCCGGGCAGCCGCTGGCGGCGCTGTTCGACACGTGGCTGTTCCAGCCGTCGAAGCCGGGGGCGCCGGCGGCGCGGGGCGCGTCGATCGCGAAGGCCGGGGAGGCCGCGGACGCCTCCGTGCAGCCGAAGTCGTGGAAGAAGATCGCGGCGACGAACGACGTGCACGAGCAGGAGCACGGCGAGTAGGGCCTGGGGTTCTGGCGAAGGGTACGACTCCAGAACTCCGTGGGCGTCCGACCGGCGTTCTGCGACGCTTCCGCAGCCCGCGAGGGCCGGTCCGAACAGGATCAGGAGTTTCAGCGTGCCGATCCCACGCGGGCGAGGAGTGCGTCCCTGGTGATCGCGTCCGTCTCCGTCGACGGCACGGTGCAGGCGTGGGCGCCGGCCACCGCGCCGTACAGCGCGCACCGGTGCGGGGGTTCGCCGGTCAGGCGGCCGAGGAGGAAGGCGGCGGCGAAGGCGTCCCCGGCGCCGTTGGAGTCGATCACGGGGGCGGGGGGTGCGACCGGCGGGATGTGGGTCAGCTCGTCGTCGGTGAGGAGGTACGCACCCTCGGCGCCCGCGGTGGCGACGACCACTTCGGCACGGCCGCGCGCGGCGATGTCGCGCAGGGTGTGCTCGGGGTCGGTGAGGGCGGCCGCGGACAGGAAAACCACGTCGGCGGCGAGGGCGAACGGCTCGTGGTACGGGTTCTCGCCGTCCCAGTCGTGGAGGTCGGTGGAGAGGGTGGCCCCGGTGTCCCGGAGGAGGGGAAGGGCGTGGGCGCAGGGGTGGGTGATCGAGACGTGGACATGGCGGCTCGCCTCGGCGAGGGGCCTCAGGGTGTCCGGCGGGATGCGGTCGTCGGGGCGGGCGCGGCTGGTGTCGTACAGGGACAGGCGCCTGCCGTCGGGGCCGACGAGGTTGACCGCCCGCTTGGTCCCGGCGGGCTGGGGTACGGCGGTGAGGGCGATGCCGCGATCGCGGTGAAGGGCGCGGACGAGGTCGCCCTCGGGGTCGTCGCCGAGGAAGTCGAGGTGGTGGGTCTTCAGTCCGAGGGCACCGAGGCCCACGGCGACGAAGTCCCCGGTCTGTCCGGCGCGGGTGCGGATGCCGGAGTCGATCATGTAACTGTCGGCGTAGGGCAAGGGCAGCGCGGGGACGTACACGATGGTGTCCACCCCGGCCCCGCCGAGCACGAGCACGTCGATGTCCCGGCTCACGTCAATTCTCCCCGTGGTCGTAGACGGTGACGGCGACACCCCGCCTCACCAGCCGCTCGTTGATCAGCGGCTCCACGCGGGACCACTTCCCGCCGGCCAGTCCGCACCCTATCCGTGGCATGTGCACGGACGCTGTGAGTTCCAGGGCCTTCTCGGCCAGGCGGCCCAGAGCCGCGTCGATCGCCTCGTACCGGACCGGGACGCCCTTGCTGCCGGTCCGTATCCCCCGCTGTCCGACCATGTTGGCCACCCAGACGTACGGCTCGACCTGCACGAACTGTGCGGCGCCCAACCCGAAGTCGTTCGACGCGCGCCCCCGGTGCCAGGCGCGGTACGCGGTCTCCGGCTCGGGCCACCTGCGCGACACCGCGACGACGAAGCCCTTGCCCCAGCCCCCGAGGTCGTTGCAGACGTGCGCGATCAGCTTGATGCCCTTCGCCGACGGAGCGGTGGCGTCGCCTCGGATGTACGTGATCTCCCCCATGACGCCACCGTAGAGGGCGCCACTGACAAAGGGGGTTCGTCAGTCCGTGAGGTCGGTCAGTTCGCGGTCTGCCGTGCGTTCGACCCTGCGGCGGATGCCGAACCAGCCGCCCACCAGGAGTACCGCGATCACCGGGATCAGCAGGAGCGTCCTGCGGCCGACCTCCGGGTCGTTCCACATCATGCCCAGGCAGGCGAGGAGGAAGACGATCGTGGTGATCTCCGTGGCCGGGCTGAAGGGCAGACGGAAGGAGGGGCGGGTGACCAGGCCCGCCCGTGCCCGGCGGACGAAGACCAGGTGGCAGATCATGATGATCACCCAGGTACTGATGACGCCGAGGGAGGCGACGTTCAGCACGATCTCGAAGGCCTGGCTCGGCATGAGGTAGTTCAGGCCGACGCCGAGGACGCAGACCGCGCAGGTGAGCAGGATGCCGCCGTAGGGGACCTGGCTGCGGTTCATGCGGGCCGTGAACTTCGGGGCCGAGCCCGCCGTCGCCATGGAGCGCAGGATGCGGCCGGTGGAGTACAGGCCCGAGTTCAGCGAGGACATCGCCGCGGTCAGGACCACCAGGTTCATCACGTCACCGGCCGCCGGGATCCCGATCTTCGACAGGACCGTGACGAAGGGGCTCTCGTCGGCCGAGTAGACCGAACCCGGCAGGAGCAGGGCCAGGAGGACGACCGAGCCGACGTAGAACAGGCCCACTCGCCACATGATCGAGTTCACCGCGCGCGGGACGACCTTCTCCGGTTCCGCCGTCTCCCCCGCCGCGACCCCGACCAGCTCCAGCGCGGCGTAGGCGAAGATCACGCCCTGCATGACGAGGACGACCGGCATCACGCCGTGCGGGAGGACACCGCCGTTGTCGGTGATCACACTCGGACCGGGTGTGCCACCGCCCACCTCGTGCTGAGTGGCCAGCAGGAAGATGCCGATCAGCATGAAGCCGACGAGCGTGGCGACCTTGATGATCGCGAACCAGAACTCCATCTCGCCGAAGATCTTCACCGAGATCAGGTTCACGGCGAGGACCACGGCCAGCGCGATCAGGGCCAGCGTCCACTGGGGGATGTCGGTGAACAGGCTCCAGTAGTGGGTGTAGAGCGCGATCGCGGTGATGTCGGCGATGCCGGTCGTCGACCAGTTCAGGAAGTACATCCAGCCGGCGACGTAGGCCCCTTTCTCGCCGAGGAACTCCCGCGCGTACGACACGAAGGAGCCCGAGGAGGGCCGGTAGAGGACCAGCTCGCCCAGGGCACGGACGACGAAGAAGGCGAAGACGCCGCAGACCAGGTAGGCCAGCGCCAGCGCCGGGCCCGCGGTGTGGAGGCGTCCTCCGGCGCCCAGGAAGAGGCCGGTGCCGATCGCGCCGCCGATGGCGATCATGTTGACGTGGCGGGCCTTGAGGTCCTTGCTGTAGCCGGCGTCGCCCGCGTCGGCGGGCACCCGGGCCACGTCGGTGCGGGCGGCGGCCTGTGCCGATTGCACGGCGTCCTTGCTCACAGGTGGTTCCACTCTCTGGTGCGCCCCGGCAGGTCTCGCTCGGGTTTCCGGACGTGCGTCGGCCCGTGCCCCCTTCGGTGATGGGCACAGGCCGAGGGCTCGCCTTCCCGGGAAGCCGCCCCGCACACGGTGGCGGACGTCACAGAGGCAGACGTCTCGAAGGTGGTCGGAACAGGTGTCACAGCACCAGGTGTCACAGCAATGGTGAGACAGCGATACTGCTCCACATGACGACCGACACCTCAACCGACGCCGAGGAGCCGACCTTCACCGTCGACGAGCTGGCCGCGCAGGCGGGGGTCACGGTCCGCACGGTGCGCTTCTACGGCACGCGAGGGCTGCTGCCGCCGCCGGTGATCGGTCCGCGCCGGGTCGGTCACTACGGCCGCGAGCACCTCGCCCGCCTCGCGCTGATCGAGGAGCTCCAGCACCGGGGCATGACCCTCGCGGCAATCGAACGCTACGTGCAGCAGCTGCCGGCCGACCTGAGCCCCCATGACCTCGCGATCCACCGGGCGGTGGTGGCCTCCTGGGCCCCGGACACCGTGGAGCTGGTGGCGCGCGAGGAGCTCCGGCGGCGGGCGGGACGGGCGCTGAGCGACGACGACCTGGAACGGCTCGCCGCGATGGACGTCGTACGACCGGACGGCGACGGCTACCGCGTCGACCTGGGCCTGCTCCGGCTCGGTGTCGGACTGCTCGACGTCCCGCTGTCGCTGGAGGCGATCCTGGCCTCGCGCAAGGTGCTCATCGAGCACTCCCGGGCCGCCGCGCACGAGTTGTCCCAGCTGTTCCGGGGCGAGGTGGCCCAACGTGACGCGCAGGACGTGAAATCACTGTCCGCGCACATGGAACCCCTGGTCGTGCAGGCCCTGTTGACGACCTTTCAGCGGTCGCTCAAGGAGGAGCTGCGGGAGTGGACGTCGGAGGTCGGCGGAGGCTCCTGACCGGTTACGGGTTCGGTTCCGGTGCGGGCGCGCAGAGGCAGTTCGGTGGTAGGGCGGTGACCCATGGGCGCTCCTCGTGGCGGGAGTTGAGGTGCGACCGGCTCGCAAGCCGGCGTCGGGGAGCCCTGGGTTGTGGGCCCGAAGAGACGCGATTGGACGGGCTGAGTCGGCCGGCCCCGAACGCCGGGCGAGCCGCACTCGCCCGCCCGGCGTTCATCGCATGCGCGTCACTGGTCCCCGAAGCGCTCTCCGTTCTCCGCCTTCTCCACCAGCAACGCCGGCGGCGTGAACCGCTCTCCGTACCGCTCCGCCAGTTCACGTGCGCGGGCCACGAAGCCCGGGAGGCCGCCCTGGTAGCCGTTGATGTACTGCAGGACTCCGCCCGTCCAGCCGGGGAATCCGATGCCGAAGATGGAGCCGATGTTGGCGTCGGCGACCGAGGTCAGCACTCCCTCCTCCAGGAGTTTGACCGTGTCCAGGGCCTCGGAGAAGAGCATGCGTTCCTGCATGTCTTTGAAAGGCACCGTCTCGAGGGGGATCTCCGAACCCGCGCGCGTGAAGTGTTCCCGCAGGCCCGGCCACAGGGAGGTGCGCCCGCCGTCGTCGCCGTAGTCGTAGAAGCCGCCTCCCCCGCTGCGGCCCGTGCGGCCGAACTCGTCGACCATGCGGTCGATGACCGCCTCCGCGGGGTGGGGTGTCCAGGTTCCGCCCGCCTCCTCCACCGCCTGCTTCGTCTCCTTGCGGATCTTGCGCGGGAGCGTGAGGGTCAGCTCGTCCATCAGCGACAGGACCTTCGCCGGGTAGCCCGCCTGTGCTGCCGCCTGCTCGATCGACGCGGGCTCGATGCCCTCGCCGACCATGGCCACACCCTCGTTGAGGAAGTGCCCGATGACGCGGGAGGTGAAGAAGCCGCGGGAGTCGTTCACGACGATCGGCGTCTTCTTGATCTGCCGGACCAGGTCGAAGGCACGAGCCAGCGCCTCCTCGCCCGTCCTCTCCCCCTTGATGATCTCGACCAGCGGCATCTTGTCGACCGGGGAGAAGAAGTGCAGGCCGACGAAGTCCGTCTGGCGCTCCACGCCCTCGGCCAGCGCGGTGATCGGCAGGGTCGAGGTGTTGGAGCAGAGCAGCGCGTCCGGCTCGACGATGTGCTGGATCTCCTGGAAGACCTTGTGCTTCAGCGCCGAGTCCTCGAAGACGGCCTCGATGACCGCATCGCAGCCGGCCAGGTCCTGTGGGTCTGCCGTGGGAGTGATGCGGGCCAGGAGCGCGTCCGCCTTCTCCTGGGTCGTCCGGCCGCGGGAGACCGCCTTCGCGCAGAGCTTCTCCGAGTAGGCCTTGCCCTTGGCCGCGGCCTGCGGGTCCACGTCCTTCAGGACCACGTCGATGCCCGCGCGGGCGCACGAGTACGCGATGCCCGCGCCCATCATCCCGGCGCCGAGTACGGCCACCTTGCGGACCTGACGGGGGGCCACGCCCTTGGGGCGGTTCGCGCCGGAGTTCACCGCCTGGAGGTCGAAGAAGAACGCCTGGATCATGTTCTTGGACGTCTGACCGGCGGCCAGCTCGACGAAGTAGCGCGCCTCGATGACCTGGGCCGTCTCGAAGTCGACCTGGGCGCCTTCCACCGCCGCCGCGAGGATGTTGCGCGGGGCCGGGTAGGGCGCGCCGTTCGTCTGCTTGCGGAGCGTCGCCGGGAAGGCGGGGAGGTTCGCCGCGAACTTCGGGTGGGCGGGTGTGCCGCCGGGGATGCGGTAGCCCGGCTTGTCCCAGGGCTGCTGGGACTCGGGGTTGGCGTCGATGAAGGCCCGGGCCTTGGCCAGGAGTTCGTCCTGTGTGGTGGCCACGTCGTCGACCAGGCCGTTCTGCAGGGCGCGCTGCGGGGCGTACTGGGTGCCCTGGAGCAGGACCTTCAGGAGGGCGTCGGCGATGCCCAGGAGGCGGACCGTACGGACGACTCCGCCGCCTCCGGGGAGCAGGCCGAGGGTGACCTCGGGGCAGCCGATCTTGGAGCCGGGTGCGTCGAGGGCGATGCGGTGGTGGCAGGCGAGGGCGATCTCGTAACCGCCGCCCAGGGCCGCGCCGTTGATCGCGGCGACGACCGGCTTGCCCAGGGTCTCGATGCGGCGCAGGTTGCGCTTGATCGCGAGGCCGCCGTCGAAGAGTTCCTGTGCGGTTTCGGGCGTGACCCGGATGAGGTCGCGCAGGTCGCCGCCCGCGAAGAAGGTCTTCTTGGCGGAGGTGATGATGACACCGCGGACGGTGTCCTTCTCGGCCTCCAGGCGGTCGGTGATCACCGCGAGGGAGTCGCGGAACGCCTTGTTCATGGTGTTCGCGGACTGGTCGGGGTCGTCGAGGACGAGGGTGACGACGCCGGTGCGGTCCTGTTCCCAGCGGATGGTCGTGGACTGAGTGCTCATGTGGAAGTGCTCCATGTGATCCGTCGTATCCGTGGGAGGGGGTCAGATGCGCTCGACGATGGTGGCGATGCCCATGCCGCCGCCCACACAGAGCGTCGCGAGGCCGTACCGCTTGTCCTGGCGCTCCAGTTCGTCGATCAGGCTGCCCAGGATCATGGCGCCGGTGGCACCGAGCGGGTGGCCGAGCGCGATCGCGCCGCCGTTGACGTTGACCTTGTCCAGTGACAGGCCCATGTCCCGCACGAAGCGCAGGACGACCGCCGCGAAGGCCTCGTTGATCTCGACGAGGTCGATGTCGTCGATGGTCAGTCCGGCCTTGGCGAGTGCCTTGCGGGTGGCGGGCGCGGGGCCGGTGAGCATGATGGTGGGTTCGGAACCGGAGACCGCCGCGGACACGATCCGCGCGCGCGGGGTGAGGCCGTAGCGCTCGCCGACCTCCCGGGAGCCGATCGCGACCAGCGAGGCACCGTCCACGATGCCGGAGGAGTTGCCCGCGTGGTGGACGTGGTCGATCTTCTCGACCCAGTGGTACTTCTGCAAGGCCACGGCGTCGAAGCCGCCGAGGTCGCCGATGTCCGCGAAGGACGGCTTGAGCTTGCCGAGGGAGTCGGCGGTCGTACCCGGTCGCAGGTGCTCGTCGTGGTCGAGGACCGTCAGGCCGGCGCGGTCCTTGACCGGGACGACGGACCGGTCGAAGCGACCCTCTTTCCAGGCCGTGGCCGCGCGCTCCTGAGAGAGGGCCGCGTACTCGTCGACGTCACGGCGGGAGAATCCCTCGATCGTGGCGATCAGGTCGGCGCCGATGCCCTGCGGCACGAAGTTGACGGCCAGGTTGGTCATCGGGTCGTTGAACCAGGCGCCGCCGTCGGAGGCCATCGGCACCCGGGACATCGACTCGACACCGCCCGCGAGGACCAGGTCCTCCCAGCCCGAACGCACCTTGGCGGCCGCCATGTTGACGGCCTCCAGGCCCGAGGCACAGAAGCGGTTCTCCTGTACGCCCGCGACCGTGTCCGGCAGCCCGGCGGCGACGGCGGCGATCCGGGCGATGTCGGAGCCCTGGTCCCCGACCGGGCCGACGACGCCGAGCACGATGTCGTCGACCGCGGCCGGGTCCAGGTCCGGGAAGCGGGCGCGGATCTCATGGATGAGTCCGACGACCAGGTCGATGGGCTTGGTGCCGTGCAGGGCGCCGTTCGCCTTGCCCCGGCCGCGCGGGGTGCGGATCGCGTCGTACACGTACGCTTCGGTGCTCACGGGAAGCCTTTCGGGAGAGTCAGCTCAGGAGGGAACGGCCGATGATCTCTTTCATGATCTCGGTCGTGCCGCCGTAGATGGTCTGGATACGGCCGTCGGTGAAGGCCTTGGCGACGGGGTACTCGCTCATGTAGCCGTACCCGCCGTGCAGTTGGAGACAGCGATCGGCGACCCGCTTCTGGAGCTCGGTCGCCCACCACTTGGCCATGGAGGCGTGGACGGCGTCCAGTCCCCCCTCGGAGTGGTCCTCGACGCAACGGTCGACGAACGTCCGCGTGACCGCGCACTCCGTGGCCATCTCGGCTATCTCGAACCGGATGTGCTGCTTGGTGGCGAGCGGCCGACCGAAGGCCTCGCGCTCCTTGACGTACTCGGTGGTGATCTCCAGGAGGTGTTCGGCGGCGGCGATCGCGGAGACGGCGATGCTCAGGCGCTCCTGCGCGAGGTTGGCCATCAGGTGCCCGAAGGCGCCGTTGTGTTCGCCGAGGAGGTTCTCCTTCGGCACGCGCACGTCGTGAAAGAACAACTCGGCCGTGTCCTGGGCCTTCTGGCCGATCTTGTCGAGGTTGCGGCCGCGCTCGAAACCCTCCGTGCCGCGCTCGACGACCAGCAACGACAGTCCGCGTGCCCCGCCCTCGGGTGTCGTCCTGGCGACCACGATCACCAGGTCGGCGATGATCCCGTTGGAGATGAACGTCTTGGAGCCGTTCAGCAGCCAGTGCTCGCCGCGGTCCTCCGCGTGCGTGCGGATGCCCTGGAGGTCGGAGCCCGCGCCGGGCTCGGTCATGGCGATGGCGGTGACGAGCGAACCGTCACAGAAGCCGGGCAGCCAGCGGCGCTTCTGTTCCTCGGTGGCGAGGCCGGTGAGATACGGGCCGATGACGTCGTTGTGCAGGCCCAGGGCGAGGCCGGGAGCACCCGCGCGCGTGAACTCCTCGGCCAGGACGGTGGCGTAGCGGAAGTCGGTCGTGCCGCCGCCCCCGAACTCCTCGGGCACGGCGAGCCCGAGCAGGCCCTGCTTGCCGGCCGCCCGCCAGGCCTCGCGCGCGACGATGCCGTCCTTCTCCCACTGCTCGTAGTGCGGCAGCACCTCCCTGGCCAGGAAGGCGCGCACGGTCTCGCGGAACGCGTCGTGCTCGGGCGCGAAGAGCTGCCGCTTCATTCGGGGCCTTTCATGCGGGGCCTTCATTCGGGCCTTTCAGGAGATCCGGTACGTCCCAGTCGCGTGCCACGTCCGCGGTGTCGGCGCCGGCCGTGGCGGGCCCCGTGCGGACGGACGTCGGGGTCGCCGAGAAGCGGGGCGCGGGCGCGGGCTGGGTGATGCCGCCGTGGTCGGTGAAGGTGCCGCGGGCGGCGAGGTGTGGGTGGTGCGGGGCCTCGCGCAGGGACAGGACGGGCGCCACGCACGCGTCGGTGCCCTCGAAGACGGTCGTCCACTCGTCTCTCGTACGGGACTTGAAGCGGGCGGTGACCGCCTCGCGCAGTTCGCCCCAGCGGGTCCAGTCCTTGCGGGCGTCCTCGAAGTCCGGCAGGCCGAGCAGGTCCAGGAACAGGTCGTAGAACTGCGGCTCCAGCGCGCCCACCGCCATGTACGTGCCGTCCGCGGTCTCGTAGGTGCCGTAGTACGGGCAGCCGCCGTCCAGGAGGTTGGCGCCGCGCCGGTCCTGCCAGCCGCCGGCGGCGGTCATGGCGTGGATCATCGCGGCGAGGTGGGAGGCGCCGTCGACGATGGCGGCGTCGACGACCTGGCCGGTGCCGGTCGCGCGCGCGTGGTGCAGGGCGGCGAGGACGCCGACGACGAGGTACAGGGAGCCGCCCGCGTAGTCGCCGAGGAGGTTGGCGGGGACGGCGGGGGGCCGGCCCGGTTCGCCGATCATGCCGAGGGTGCCGGTGAGCGCGATGTACGCGATGTCGTGCCCGGCGCGCTGGGCGAGCGGCCCTTGCTGGCCCCAGCCGGTCATCCGGCCGTAGACGAGGGCGGGGTTGCGCGCGTGGCAGTCCTCGGGGCCGACCCCGAGGCGCTCGGCGACTCCCGGGCGGTTGCCCTCGATCAGGATGTCGGCGCGGGCGGCGAGGTCGAGCACGCGCGCGGCGCCGTCGGGAGCCTTGAGGTCGACGACCACCGAGCGTTTGTTGCGGTTGGTGATGTCGTAGGCGGGGTTGATCGACAGGCTGACGCCGCCCGGCCGGGACACGTGGACGACGTCGGCCCCCAGGTCGGCGAGGAGCATGGCGGCGAACGGGCCGGGCCCGATACCGGCCAGCTCGACCACGCGTACGCCGGCGAGCGGCCCGGGCGTCGTTGCCGTTGTCATCCAGCCCCCATTGGCGTGACACAACTGATGTAACACCAGTGATGCTATGAACGCGTTCCAGTGGACACAAGACCTGAGCGAGCAAGCGCTTAGCCAATTATGGGCCCGGTCACCGGGCGTCGAGCTCCGCTATCAGCCGTTTCGGCGCGATCGCGCGATAGCTCTCCTCGACCCAGTCGCACAGCAGGTCCGCCGCCGGGGAGCCCTTCTCCGCGAGCGGGACGCGCACCCACCCGGCCTTGCCCAGGCCGTACCCTGCGGGCTCGGCGCCCGGGGAGGTCAGCGCGTGGGCGTGGGCCTCGGCGTCCTTGAGCTTCACCGTGGCGCCCATAGGGTGGCTGCCGTCACTCACGCCCAGGAAGACGAAGACCTTCTTGTTGACCTTGGCGACGGTCTCGCCCCAGGGGAACTCCTCCGCGGCACCCGGCAGCCCCAGCGCGAACTCGCGCACTTTCTCCCACTTCTTCAGGGCATTCCTGGGCACGGCCACCGTCCCACCTCCGGCCTCCTCGTCGGGCTCCACACTCCTCACGCTAGCCTCGGCCACCGACAACGGCGCGTGCGGCGGGACCAGGAGTGTCATGAGCAGGCTGAAAAGGGCGGACCGCCCCTACGACATCGTGCTCTTCGGAGCGACCAGCTTCGCGGGAGTGCTCACCGCGGAGTACCTCGCCGCACACGGCCCGGACGATCTGCGCTGGGCGATCGCCGGCCGCAGCGAGGGCAAGCTCCGGGCACTGCGAGAGAAGCTTCCCGAGGGCACGGATGTCGGGGTGCTCACGGCCGACGTCTCGGACCCGGAGTCGCTGCGTGCCCTCGCCGGGCACGCGCGCGTGGTAGCCACCACGGTCGGCCCCTATCTGACGTACGGCGAGGAGCTCGTCGCCGCCTGCGCGGACGCCGGCACGGACTACCTCGACCTCTCGGGCGAGCCGGAGTTCGTGGACCTGATGTACGTCCGGCACGACGCACGCGCGCGTGAGACGGGCTCACGGCTGGTGCACGCGTGCGGGTTCGACTCGGTCCCGCACGACCTGGGGGCGTACTTCACGGTCCGGCAACTGCCGGAGGGCGTGCCGCTGACCGTCGACGGGTTCGTGACCGCCGACGCCACCTTCTCCGGCGGAACATTCGCCTCGGCGCTGAACCAGTTCGCGCGGGGCCGGCAGATGATCGCCGCCGCCCGGGACCGCGGACGGCACGAGCCGCGCCTGGTGGGCCGACGGGCCACCGCGCCGACCGGAACCCCGCGGTACGCCCAGGAGATCGGCGCCTGGGCCCTGCCCCTGCCGACCATCGACGCGCAGATCGTGCGCCGCTCCGCGAAGGCACTCGAGCGCTACGGCCCCGACTTCCGCTACCGCCACTACGCGGCGGTACGGCGACTGCCCATGGCGGTGGGCGGGGTCGCCGCCGTGAGCGCGTTGTTCGCGGCGGCGCAGGTGCCGCCCGCCCGGCGCTGGTTGTCCGGCCGGGTCAAGCCGGGTGACGGGCCGAGCGCCGATAAACGGGCCAAGAGCTGGTTCACCGTGCGCTTCGTCGGCGAGGGCGGCGGGCGCCGGGTGTTCACCGAGGTCGCGGGCGGCGATCCCGGATACGACGAGACGGCGAAGATGTTCGCCGAGTCGGCGCTGTCCCTGGCCTTCGACGACCTGCCGGAGACCGCGGGTCAGGTCACGACGGCGGTGGCGATGGGGGACGCGCTGATCGAACGGCTGCAACGGGCCGGAATCACCTTCCGGGTGGCGTCGAACCGGTGATCCCGGGTCAGAAGGACCAGCCCGCCACCGTGTAGATCATCCCCGCGATCCAGCCGAGTCCCGCGAGCACACCGAGGACCAGTGCGGCGGTCACCGCGCGCTCGACGGGCCGGTTCGGGTCGGCGAGGGGCTTGGGAGAACGGTGGGTCATGCGGTGCGTCGTCATGCGGGACAGCCTGCCGATCGCACCGGGGCGCGCACATCCGTACAGATACTCAGACGACGTACTCAGTCCCCCTGGCTCCGTCCCCTCCTGGAGCGCGGTCAGGCGGTCGCCGCCCGCAGCGCCTTCCGGCACAGCGCGTCCGCCCTGCGGGTCGTCTCCGGGAGCCGGTACGCCGGCGTGAGGGCGAGTGTGTGGGCGCAGGCGTTGTCGAGGCTCACGCGGTGGCCGACCGAGACGAAGACCGGCTTCACGGCCTCGCGGGTCCGCAGGGCCCGGCCCACCTCCTCCGTGTCCGCCATCAGCGGCGCCCAGGTGCCACGCCGGGCGCCGGGATCGTCGTAGGTGAAGGCGAACGGGTTCTTGGCGACACCGATCGTCGGCAGACCGGTGAGCACGCCCAAGTGGCTCGCGAGGCCGAAGCGGCGGGGATGGGCGAGGCCGTAGCCGTCGCAGACGACCAGGCCGGGCGGCGACGGCAGGGCGCCGAGGGCGGCGAGGACCGTGGGGATCTCGCGGAAGGCGAGCAGGCCGGGGACGTACGGGAAGGAGATCCGCCCGATCGCCGTGGCCTCGGCGACGACGTCCAGGGTCACCGCGTCCAGCACCACGGCCGCCGCCGCGACGACATCCCGTTCGTCGTCGTAGGCCACGTCGACCCCGGTGACATGGCCGGTGCCGGGCGGTGGGCCGGACTCGTCGAGGACCGTCCTCGCCCTCAACTCGTCCTGGACCGCGCGGGCCTGCTCCTCGGTCGCGGGCCAGCCCGCGGGAATGTCTACGGTCGTCATGGTGGGGACGAGGGTACGGCGAGGCGGCGTACCCTCGCGATCATGTTCGTACTGGAGCTGACCTACACCGCCCCGCTCGATGCCGTGGACGCCGTGCTGCCGGCACATGTCGCCTGGTTGGACGAGCAGTACGAGCGAGGTGTCTTCCTGGCGTCCGGGCGCAAGAACCCCCGCGACGGCGGGGTGATCATCGCCGTCGCGGAGGACCGCGCGCGGATCCAGGAGACCGTCGCGGGTGACCCGTTCGTCAAGGCCGGGGTGTGTGCCTACCGCGTCACCGAGTTCGCCGCGACGAAGACGGCCCCCGCGCTGGAGGAGTACCGCGAGACCCTGGACTGAGGGTCAGCTCTTGCCGCCCAGAGCACGCTGGAGCTCGCTCTTGTTCATGTCCGAACGGCCCTTGACGCCCTTGCGTTTGGCTTCCTCGTAGAGCTGGTCGTAGGTCGGGCCCTGGGAGCCCTTGCCTGACCGCTCGCCGCCCCGCTTGCCCGAGGACATGTCCTGGGTCGAGGTACGGCTGGCGGTCTTGGACTCGCCGGACCGGGCGCGTTCCTTGTTGACCGTCCGCGCCGCGATCTCCTTGGCCCGTCCGGTGCTCTCGCCCCGGTCCTGGGCGCTCTCCTTGATGTGCTCGTACTGACGCTCGCGCTTGGAGCTCGAACCGGCCGGCATGAGGGATCACTCCTTTCGCCGTCGGCGACCGGGTACCCACATTCCGCCACTCAGCCCTCCAGACGTGCCACCCGCCCCTTCTCCCCGGCCGCCCAGCAGCCGCCGTCGACCGTGCAGTCCACGGTGTCGTACGAGCCGGTGTCGACGATCCGCCAGGTCCGGCCGCCGTCCCTGGTGAGGTCGGTGCCGGCGGGGCCGACCGCGAGGGCGGAGGTGCGGCTGTGCGGGAGCCAGGCCACTCCGGAGCGGTAGCCGTTCACCGGGACTGCGGCGGGCCGCCAGGAGTCGCCCCCGTCGCCGGTTCGGGCGGCGGCCTGCGGAGAGCTCTGGTCGGGGCGGTAGTCGCCGCCGACCGCGAGTCCGTGCGCGCGGTCGCGGAAGGCGAGCGCGAAGACACCCTTGGCCGGGTCGCCCGCCGGGATCGGCGTGTCGGAGGCCGTCCAGGTCAGCCCCCGGTCGGCGGAGTGCAGTACACGCGCGCGTGCCGCCCCGCCGGTGGCCAGCCAGACGTCCCGTGGCCCGGAACTGACCAGGCACTGCCCGCTCGCCGCGAAGCCGGCCTCGCCGTCGAGCGCGGCCGGCATCCCGGTGTTCGGCAGCACCTTCCAGGAGCGGCCGCCGTCGGCGGTCGACAGGATGCGGAACTTCCCGTCCACCGGGTCGCTCATGGCGAGGCCGTGGCGGTGGTCGAAGAAGGTGAGGCAGTCGTAGAAGGCCTTGGCGTCGGTGTTGCGGAAGGACTCGGTCCAGGTCGCGCCGCCGTCGTCGGTGCGGTACACACGGGACGCCTCGCCCTCTCCGATGGCCAGGACCACGGCCCGGCGCGCGTCGAAGGACTCGATGTCGCGGAACTGGAGTTCGGCGGTGCCGGGCGGCGAGACGTTTCGCCAGCTCGCGCCGCCGTCCGTGGTGCGCAGCACGGTGCCCTGGGTACCGGCCAGCCAGGCGGTGTCCCGGCTGACGGCCGACAACCCACGGAACCGCACCTCAGGGGTACCGCTGTCCTTGAGCTCCCAGTGCGGAGTGCGGCCGTCGGGATCGTGCGCCTCGGCCGGTACGGCGGCCAGGGCGGCCAGCGCCGCCGCACAGGCCACCCCCACGGCGATGGTCCGGCTCGTCAGGCCCGTACATCTCTTGCCTCGCGTGTTTCCCAAGCGCCTCATGGCGGGCGAAGCTAGCCCACGCTCCCGGCGCCGTCCAGATGCCCTCGGTCGTCCGCCCGGGGGTGCGGGGGTCGCCCCAAGTGCCCCTAGGGGCACGGGAAGACGACTGAATCACACTGGTGCATGAAGACGGTGACAGAGGTCACTCGACTTTCGTGTACACGGATTGGCTCATTCCGTCGTCTCTTCCAGTGCCCGTCCTCACCCCTAAGCCCCACCAGCCGTCATAAGGGAGCAAGGCGTTGTCCACCGTCATCGAGCAGCCCGTCGAGGCCCGTCTCGTCGCCGCGGCACCGCGGATGCCGAGCATTCCCGCCACACTGCACTACGACCGCTGTGATCCGTTCGCGGTCCGTATGACCTTCCCCGCCCCGGCCACCCTGGAGGGGGTCGAGGTCTGCTGGACCTTCAGCCGCGATCTGCTCAGCACCGGCCTGCACGAGCCCGAGGGCCACGGCGACGTCCGGGTGCGGCCGTACGGCTACGACCGCACCGTTCTCGAGTTCCACGCCCCCGAGGGCACCGCCGTCGTGCATGTGCGCACGGGTGAGCTGCGCCGGTTCCTGGAGGCGACGAACGATCTGGTGCCGACCGGCCTGGAGCACCTCCAGCTCGACCTCGACCACGACCTGGCGGAGCTGATGCGGGACGCCTACTGAGGCGGGCCACCGAAGAGGACGTTGAGCTCGCCGTGGTCGAGCCCGTCGGCCGGCTCGGCGACGGGCGGGTGCCGGATCCGGCCATGACGTTCATCTGTCCGTCCACGCCGTCGACCAGGAGTTCGACGGTCCCCGGGTCGACGGCCCCGGGGACGAAGCTCCCGTCGGCAGCCACGGCGAGGTAGGCGGCGGCCCGCTCCCCTACCGGTCCGGTGCGGTGCGGTGCGGTGCGGTGCGGTGCAGGAACGATCCGGGCGTTCACGAACACCGGCACGCCCTCGGCGTCGGCGGCCTCGCTGGCCGCGGCGACACGCTCGGCCGGCTCATCGATCGCCCGCTCTCGATGTCCGCGCTGACCAGCACGCCGACCTCGGCGGCGATCCGTCTCACGGCCCCCAGAGCCTGCTCCCGGTCCAAGCGGTCACGTTCCGCAGCGCCCAGGGTTCAGCAGAGCCCGGCTCTCGTGCCGGCCACGGCGGCGCCGCGCCGGTGTTCAGGCTCCGGCCGAGGCCGCCGCCACCGCCCCGCGCAGCTCATGGACGACCTTCCGCAGTGCCGGGGCCGCCTGTCCGCTGCGCTCGATCAGCTCCTCGACCCGGGTGTCGCGCGACTCCTTGCGGGACAGCAGGGTCCGCAGCCCGGCGGCGGCCGCGAGCGCGACCACGGCCGCGTCCCGGTCGGAGATGTCCACGGCCGGGACCGGCCCCCGCAGGATCCCTAGTGCCTCCTCCTGGAGCGCCTCCACCGCGGCCGGGCGCGCCAGGTCGTACTCGACCGTGGGGAACAGCCCGAGGGCCCGCCTCTTCCGCGCCCGCAGAGATCCCCCGGCGGCAAGCTGTTCCCGTACGGCGTCCAGGGTGATCCGGGCGTGGAGCGTCACCCAGGACTGCCACCGGTGCGGCCGGGATTCGCGGACCAGTTCGAGAAGTCCGTCCAGGACGGCGTCGCCGGTGGACGCGTCCATGTCGACCGGCGTGGCGATGCCGTCGTCGTCGACGAGCAGCCCGCGCTGGGCCAGCTCGGTGAGCGCACCGGCCCGGACCAGCTGGGGAATCTGTGCGACACCGGTGATCTCGGACTTCGAGGTGTCCCAGGCCAGCAGGTAGAGGTGAGCCGGCAGGGAGAGCGGGCCGACGGGCACGGGGCCTCCTAAGGAGCATTAACTCGTTGACAGCCCTGCGGCCGCCTCGTACGTTGTACAACGGTTCTGTTGTCGTCGATCGGAGAAGGACGTTGCTCGTCTGAGGTCCTGAGACACCGTGTCACACACCTGAGGTGTGTGCGCTGCGTGCGACCTCGGCACACGAGCCGTTCCGACGAGCCGGGCCCTGTCCCCGCCCTCCGGTTTCCTCTCGTCTCCCGTCGCCGCGGGTGTCTCGATACGCGTTTGCCCCTTCTCGCTTCGAGCAACCGCGGAGACTCGTATGTCTACTTCCATCACCTGCACCTCGCTCGCCTTCTCCTGGCCCGACGGCACCCCCGTCCTCGAGGGCCTCGACATCGCCTTCGGCCCCGGCCGGACCGGTCTCGTCGGCATCAACGGGTCGGGGAAATCAACCCTGTTGAAACTCATCGCCGGTGAACTCACTCCGGCCGACGGTGCCGTACGGGTGGCGGGCGAGGTCGCTCACCTCCCGCAGAACGTCACGCTCGACACCGGCCTGAAGGTCGACGAGGCGCTCGGCATCGCCGCGCAGCGCGCCGCCCTGCACGCCATCGAGGCGGGCGACGTGGCCGAGGAGCACTTCGAGACGGTCGGCGACGACTGGGACGTGGAGGAGCGGGCCCTGGCCACTCTCGGCGAACTCGGGCTCGGCCACATCGAGTTGGACCGCCGGATCGGCGAGGTCTCGGGCGGCGAGTCGGTGCTGCTGCGGCTGGCGGCGCTGCTGCTGCGCCGCCCGGACGTCCTGCTTCTCGACGAGCCCACCAACAACCTCGACCTGTACGCCCGCAGGCGCCTGTACACGGCCGTCGCCTCCTGGCCCGGGGTCATGGTCGTGGTCAGCCACGACCGCGAACTCCTCGACCTGGTCGACCAGATCGCCGATCTGCGCTCCGGGGAGGTCACCTGGTACGGCGGCAACTTCTCCGCCTACGAGGAGGCCCTGGCCGTCGAACAGGACGCGGCGGAGCGGATGGTGCGGGTCGCCGAATCCGACTTCCGCAAGCAGAAACGCGAACTGGTCGACGCCCAGGTCAAGTTGGCACGGCGCAAGCGGTACGGCCAGAAGATGTTCGAGCAGAAGCGTGAGCCGAAGATCGTCATGGGGGCGCGCAAGCGGTCGGCACAGGAGTCCGCGGGCAAGCACCGCATCATGCACGAGGAGAAACTCGCCGAGGCCAAGGACCGGCTCGACGAGGCGGTGGAGGCCGTGCGGGACGACGACGAGATCCGCGTCGACCTGCCGCACACGGCCGTGCCGCCGGGCCGTACGGTGCTGACCCTCATGAACCTGGAACTCGCCTACGGCGCACAGGTGAAGGGCGGGCTCGATCTGCGGGGCCCCGAGCGGGTCGCGCTGATCGGGCGCAACGGCGCGGGCAAGACGACGCTGCTGCGCACGATCGCCGGGGAACTGGAGCCGGTGTCGGGCGAGGCGACGGCGCATGTCCCGCTCCGCTTCCTGCCCCAGCGCCTGGACGTCCTCGACGGCGAGCTGTCGGTCGCCGAGAACGTGGCCCGGTTCGCGCCGGGTGCCACCAACAACCGGGTGCGGGCCCGTCTCGCCCGCTTCCTGTTCCGGGGCGCCAGGGCCGACCAGCAGGCGTCGACGCTGTCCGGTGGCGAACGCTTCCGGGCGGCCCTGGCCGCGCTGATGCTGGCGGAGCCCGCACCTCAGCTGCTCATGCTCGACGAGCCGACGAACAACCTCGACATGGCGAGCGTGCGGCAACTGACATCAGCCCTGGAGTCGTACGAGGGCGCGCTGGTCGTGGCCAGTCACGACCTGCCGTTCCTGGAGTCGCTCGCCATCACGCGCTGGCTGATGCTGGACGGTGAGCTGCGGGAGGTCACTCCGGAGGCCCTGGAGTTCCCTGCGTAGCGTCCACGGCGGTGACGACGGCCGCCAGATCCGCGCCCGCCCGGAGCAGCGCCACGCTCCGGGCGGCGAGCTGGTCGAGCCGTCCCCGCAGGATGCGCCGGGCGTCCTCCAGTCCGTCGCGGCCGTCCAGGGAGCCCATGACCTCACGCACGGCCGGAATGCCGTAACCGCCCGCGCGCAGGGCGGCGACGACCCGTGCCGCCCCGACGGCCGCCGGCCCGTAGCGACGCGCGCGCAGGGTGGTCACCCGCTCGGGGAGCACAAGCCCTTCCTGCTCCCAGAACCTGAGGGTGGAGGACCGCACTCCGAGCGCCTCCGCGAGCTGCGTGATGGTCATGGACTCGTCGTCCCGGCCGTCCTCTTCGGCCTGGATGCCCTGGAGCGCCCGCTGGGCGCGCAGAGCCTCCTCGCGTTCCCGCGCGAGCCGGGCGTGGACCGCGTCGATCTCCGCGGCCGCCTTTTCGATCGTCGCCGTCCGCAGCTCGGCGAGCAGGCGCCGGGACTCGACGGGGCCGACGGCACCGGCGAGTCCCCGATAGGCGCGCAGAGCGTGCACGTGGAGCGGCGTGTAGGAGCGGTAGCCGTTGTCCGACCGTACGGCCGGCGGAATCACCCCCAGCCGCTCCAGGTCGCGCACCTGCTGCACCGAGTACCCGGACTCCCTGGCGACGTCGACGGTGCGCATCGTTCGGCCAACCCCACATGAGCACTTGAAGGTCACGCTTGAACCATGAGTATGGAGCAGATCATCGAGACCGTGCGCGGCTTCGAGGGGGCGCTCGTGGTCGTCCCGGAGCCGGGTGGGGACTTTCCCGAGATCGCGTGGGGCGACGCGTTCTTCTATTACGCCCCCGACGGCCGGATACCCCCGGCCACACAGCCCTACGGCACGATCGTCACCAAGAACTACCCCGACGACAGCGCGTCCGACCTCGACCCCCCGGGCCGCTGGCGGGTCAACGTCCATGTCGGCCGGACGGCGCTTCCGGAACTTGTCGGGGCGCGGTACGACCTCGCGGCGGCCGACGTGGTGCTGCCGCACCCGGTCTACGGCCCCCTCGGCTGGATCTGCGTCGTGAATCCGGGCGAGCGGACGACCGGGACCGTCGTACGACTGCTGCGTGAGGCCCACGAGGCGGCACGCGCGCGTGCGGCGCGGCGGCGCTCGTGAGCCGTGGAGCGTCTCAGGAGGGCCACAGCCTGACTCCGGGGGTTTTGTCGACACGGACCGGCGCTGCATGATGGCTGACCGGCGCCCGTCACGGATGCCGCCCCTGTCCCGCCGATACGGAGTTCCCCTCGTGCCCAGCAAGAAGGCCCTCGTCCGCCGCCCCAGCCCGCGCCTCGCCGAAGGTCTGGTGACGCACGTCGAGCGGGAGAAGGTCGACGTCGACCTCGCGCTCGAACAGTGGGAGACGTATGTCGAGGCCCTGCGCACGCATGGCTGGGAGACCGTCGAGGTGGACCCGGAGGACGACTGCCCGGACTCGGTGTTCGTCGAGGACACGGTGGTCATGTACAAGAACGTCGCGCTGATCGCCCGCTCCGGCGCGGAGTCCCGGCGCGAGGAGACCATCGGCGTCGAGGAGGCCGTGGCGCGCCTGGGCTGCTCGGTGAACTGGATCTGGGAGCCGGGCACCCTGGACGGCGGTGACGTGCTGAAGATCGGTGACACGATCTACGTCGGCCGGGGCGGGCGTACCAACGCGGCCGGCGTCCAACAGCTGCGGGCCGCCTTCGAACCGCTCGGGGCCCAGGTCGTCGCCGTACCGGTGAACAAGGTGCTGCACCTGAAGTCGGCGGTCACCGCGCTGCCCGACGGAACCGTCATCGGGCACATCCCCAAGGTGGACCGGCCCGCGCTCTTCCCGCGCTTCCTGTCCGTGCCCGAGGAGGCCGGCGCCCACGTCGTCCTGCTCGGCGGCCCCAAGCTGCTCATGGCGGCGAGCGCGCCGAAGACGGCGGAGCTGCTCACCGACCTCGGTTTCGAACCGGTTGTGGTGGACATCAGCGAGTTCGAGAAGCTCGAAGGCTGTGTGACGTGTCTCTCAGTTCGATTGCGGGACCTGTACGCCTGATCGGGTGTGCGCATCATCCCCAACGGCCCCGGACCTGCGGCTCCCGGGGCCGCTTGTCATGCCCGGGGAACACCGCTGGTCAGGGGTCTTTACGGCACACTTAACCTACGGTCTCGTAACCTACGGTTTCGTAGCCTACGATTCCGTAGGTTACCCGGCACCGCTCGCCGATCCCCCTCAACTGTTCACCCCGTCCCCCTGGAGCACCTGTGACGATCACTTCCCCTCACCTCGGCAGCCCGTCCTCCGCCTGGACCGACGCGCGACTGCTGTACGCGCTGGAGGAAGTGGTCGAGACGGAACTCAACCGGCATCTCAAGGTCACCAAGGACTGGATGCCGCACGAGTACGTCCCGTGGAGCGACGCCCGCAACTTCCCCGGTTTCTTCGAGGACGGTGAGGCCTGGGAGAAGGGCCAGTCCAAGGTCACCGAGATCGGGCGGATCGCCCTGGTCGTGAACCTCCTCACGGAGGACAACCTCCCCAGCTACCACCACGAGATCGCCTCGCTCTTCGGCCGCGACGGCGCCTGGGGCACCTGGGTGCACCGCTGGACCGCCGAGGAGGGCCGGCACGGCATCGTGATGCGCGACTATCTGCTCGCCTCGCGCGCGGTGGACCCGGACCAGCTGGAGCAGTTCCGGATGGCCCACATGAGCGAGGGCTTCGAGTCGGACAACCGCCACTCGATGCTGCACTCGGTGGCCTATGTCTCCTTCCAGGAGCTCGCGACCCGCGTCTCGCACCGCAACACCGGCCACCAGTCCGGGGACCCGGTCTGCGACCGCATGCTGGCGCGCATCGCCACCGACGAGAACCTGCACATGGTCTTCTACCGGAACCTGCTGAAGGCGGCCTTCGAGCTGGCGCCCGACCTGACGATGATGGCGGTGCGCGACGTCATCGTGAACTTCCGGATGCCCGGCCACGGCATGCCCGGCTTCGAGCGGGCCGCCGCGCAGATGGCGATCGGCGAGATCTACAACATGCGCATCCACCACGACGACGTCATCCAGCCCGTCCTGCGCTACCTGAAGGTCCTGGAGATCGACGGTCTCGGCCCCGAGGGCCTCAAGGCCCAGGAGGAACTCGGTCTGTACATGAGCGGCCTGGACGCGGAGGCGTCGAAGTTCGACGAGAAGCTGGCGGCGCGCAAGGCGCGGATGGCGGCTCGCGCGGCAGGGGCCTGACGCCGACCTGACCGGCCCGCCGAATATCCGGTGCGGGCCGCCCGTCGCCTGGGTCATCATGCGGCCACGCATGACAGCAGCAAGGATCAGCGGGCCGTCGGCTTCCTGGCGCAGCTCTTCGGCACGTTCCACGGAACGGCGCCTGAGCTGATCATGACGGCGTGCGCGATCGTCTGATCCTGCCGGGAGGGGGCGGGGCGGATCGATGCGCACCAGCGTGCTCCGGTTCTGGCGACCGGTGCGCCTGCCTCTGGGTGCGTTGCTTGAGCATGGCGTGCAGCACGTCGATGCGGCGGCAAGCCGAGAAAGGGCGCGCACCTTGCCTGCGTCGTGTGCTCGGCGCACGCTGGTCGTATGGGTGCTCACGACGGTGGCCCTACGCTCATCACATCCGTGCAGCGTGCCCTCCGCCTGCTGGAGGCGGTGAGCGCGCACGAGAACGGTGCGCCGGCGAAGAAACTGGCACGTGAGACGGGACTGCCCCTGGCCACCGCCTATCACCTGCTGCGGACGCTGGTCCACGACGGATACATACGGAAGCTGGACGACGGCGGGTTCGTCCTGGGCGACAAGGTGCAGACGCTGCACACCACGAGCCGGGGCCAGGCGCTCCTCAGCCGCATCCGTCCCACACTCGCCGCTCTGCGGGACGAGCTCGCGACCGCCGCCTACCTCACCTTCTACGAGGAGGGCGAGATTCGAGTCGCCGAGATCGTCGACGGCCCCCAGGCGCCCCGTGTCGACCTCTGGGTGGGATTCGAGGACGCGGGGCACGCCACCGCGTTGGGCAAGTCCGTGCTGCGAGAACTGGATGACGCCTCACGCAAGGACTACCTCTCCCGGCACTCCCTCGCCGACCTCACACCACGGACCATCACCAGCCCTCCGGAACTGCTCCGGCGACTCGACTCCTCACCCGTGGCCCCGGCCGTCACGGACATGGAGGAGTATTCCCTCGGTACGATCTGTGTCGCCGTGCCCGTCTACAACGGGGACACACTCGGTTCGCTCGGCGTCTCACTGCGGGCGGACCGGCTCTCACGACTCGAGGAGATCCTGGCGCGGCTGATCCCGGCCGCGAGTCGCGTGACCAGGGGTCTCTCGCTCACTATCTGAAAACCACCTCCTTGTGGCTCCCGGGCTATACCTCTTTCCTGGATGAAAGAGACATTTCAGCACCCCCCACAAGGTGAGGACTACGGACGAAGCATGAGTCAGGTTCGAAACCACGACGGCGACCCATGGCTGATTCGCCCGTTCAGGAACCGAGCGGCCGGTCCCGGGTCGGCGGCCCGGAAGCGTGTCGTCGCACAGTTGGCCGCCGGTACACCCGCACTGCCCGTGCTGATCGTCTCCCTCATCGTGCTCGTCGCAGTCATGTGCGGAGCAGGGACGATCTGGCTGCCACTCCTCGCGGCCGGGCCGGCACTGGCCGCCACCACCGGCGGGCCGCGCGGAGTCCTCTGCGTCGGCATCCTCGCCGCGGTCCTGGGCGCGACGCTCGGAACCCGGGACGGCGTTCCGGGATATGAGCTGACGGCCGTACTGTCCGCCCTGGCGGCCGTCACGTTGGCAAGTGGCCTCGCCAGCGCGTTGCGCGGACGTCGTGAACGGGTCCTCGCGGCCGTCCGCTCGGTCGCGGAGGCCGCCCAGCATGCGCTCCTCAAGCCCGTACCGGCGACTGTCGGCCCGTTCCAGGTGGCCGTCCGCTACAGCGCCGCGGCGGCGGAGGCCCGTATCGGCGGGGATCTCTACGCGCTGGTGCCCACCCCGTACGGGGTCAGACTGATCGTCGGCGATGTGCGCGGCAAGGGGCTGCCGGCCGTGGGGACCGCCGCACTCGTACTCGGTGTCTTCCGTGAGGCCGCCTACGACGAGCCCGATCTCCTCGCCGTCGTCGACAGAATCGAGCGGAGTCTGGCGCGCAACCTTGGTGTTGACGACTTCGTCACCGCCGTGGTCGCCGGGTACCCGCAGGCAGGCCATCTGGAGATGGTCAACTGTGGCCACGCGCCTCCGCTGCTGGTGCGCGAATCCGGCACCGTGGTGGCGGTGGAGCCCTCCCATCCGGCCCCGCCCCTCGGGCTGCGCGCCCTCACGGACGAGACCCCCGGCCTCCAGGTGCTGGCTTTCGCCGAGGGGGATCAACTGCTGCTCTACACCGATGGGGTCACCGAGGCCCGCAACCACGGCCGTGAGTTCTACCCGCTCGCCGAAGGGCTGGCCCGCCACTTGTCCGACGAGCCGGCCGGCACCCTCACCGCGCTCCATGACGAACTGCTGGCCCATGTGGGCGGCCGACTGCACGACGACGCGGCGCTGCTCCTGCTCCGCAAACCGCCCGCTTCCGCAAGCGAAGCCGCCGTTCCCGGAGCGGTGTCGGACGCCGGTCGTTGCAGCGGCTCACGCGCTCCGTCCCCTCGCGATCCCGGGCCTCTGCCACGGGCGCGGTCGACGTGGCGACCAGAACGCCTCCCTGAGGAGGTAAACCCCTGGTCAACGGCGTAACGCGTGTCTCGCCTCGGCAAGGCGGTGCGCCTGCCTCTGCGCTACGCCCGGGTGCGCTCCGGGATCCTCACCGCTCTCCCGGCCCGTCGGCTCATCGGTTTTCCACCCGCCTGATCGCCAGCCGTTCCTTCTCGGAGAGGCCGCCCCAGACGCCGAAGCGTTCGTCGTTGGCCAGGGCGTACTCGAGACAGGCCGAGCGCATCTCGCACATGCCGCAGATGCGCTTCGCCTCTCGTACCGAGCTGCCCGGCTCGGGAAAGAAGAAGTCCGCCCCGGTCTGCGCGCACAACGCCTGCGCCTGCCAGGCGGGGTCGGTCGGGGTGATGGTGTCGATGTGCATGGCCGAGATCGTGCCGGGCAGCGAAAAACGTTCGATCAACGCGCGATCAACGGCCCTGTTCATGGCCTCCGGACGCCTCGATGGTCCTCCGGCCGGTGCGGGGGTGCACGGCGGCGCGCGGAAGCGGTTCATTCGACGGGCCGCTGCGTCGTCCCGGCGGCGATTGTCAGTGGACGGTGCCAGACTCGGCACTGCAGGCAACGGGACCCCTCAGAGGAGTGCAGAGATGCTCACGACCCGTTATGTCACCGGCGCTCCGAACTGGCTCGACCTCGGTACCCCCGACATCGACGGCGCCACCACCTTCTACGGCGGCCTGTTCGGCTGGGAGTTCCAGCCGGGCCCGCCGGAAGCCGGCGGTTACGGCTTCTTCCAGCTCGCCGGCAGAACCGCCGCAGGCGGCATGCAGACCACACCGGAGCAGGGCCCGCCCTCCTGGACCGTGTACTTCCAGACCCCGGTCGCGGACGCCACCGCGAAGGCGGCCGAGCAGGCGCACGGCTCGGTGCTGATGCAGCCCATGGACGTGATGGGCCAGGGCAGCATGGCGATCCTCGCCGACAAGGCGGGTGTGCCCTTCGGCATCTGGCAGCCCAAGCAGAACAAGGGGCTCCAGGTCACCCAGGAGCCGGGCTCGCTGTGCTGGGTCGAGCTGTACACGGCCGACCTGCCGATGGCCGCCTACTTCTACCGTGCGACTCTCGGCCTGGAGACCTACGGGGTCGACTTCCCGGGCGGCACGTACACGACCGTGCTGCCGGACGGGCAGGGCGAGGACGCCATGTTCGGCGGCATCGTCCCGTTCGCCGACGATCCACTGGAGGCGCGGGCCGGGGCGTGCTGGATGCCGTACTTCGAGGTCACGGACACGGACGATACGGTGGCGAAGGCACAGCAGTTGGGCGGCAGCATCCGGCTGCCCGCCACGGACGTGCCGGGCGTCGGCCGGGTCGCCAAGCTGGCCGACCCGTACGGCGCCCGCTTCGCGATCATCAAGAGCGCCCCGCAGCAGACGTGACCGGGGCGGGGGATCACGCCGAGGCGCGGCGGACCAGCGTGGTCGGCAGGACGACACCGGCCGGTGTGGCTCCCCCGCTCCTTCGGTCGAGGTCTCGCAGCAGCAGGCGGGCCATCAACCGGCCCATCTCCTCGATGTCCTGACGGACCGTCGTCAGCGGCGGATCGGTCTGTTCGGCGACCGGCAGCATGTCGTCGAAGCCGATCACCGCCACGTCCTCGGGCACCCGGCGCCCCCGCTCGCGCAGCACGCGCAGGGCGCCGGACGCGGTGAGGTCGTTGGCGGCGAACACCGCGTCCACGTCCGGGCACCGGTCGAGGAGTTCGCGCATCGCCCGCTCCCCGCCGGCCGGGGTGAAGTCGCCCCGCACGACAAGCTCCGGGTCGGCGTCGCCCATGACGTCCTTGTAGCCGTCGAGCCGGTCGGCGGCGGAGGTCTGGTCGAGGGGGCCGGTGATGTGGGCGACACGGGTGCGCCCGAGTCCGACGAGATGCCGCACGGCCTCGCGGGCACCGCCCCGGTTGTCGCTGTCGACGTACACGACATCCGTCGTCCCGTCGCTCCACCCGGGCCTGCCGCCGAACACCGTGGGGACACCGGCCCGTTGGATCAGTTCCGGCAGCGGGTCGTCGAGGTGCAGCGAGAAGACGAGCGCCCCGTCGACGTGGCCTCCGGCGAGGTAGCGTCCGACGCGGGCGTGGTCGTCGCGGCCCTCGGTGAGCAACAGCACCAGTTGATTGTCGTGGGCGGTCAACTCCTTGCTGATGCCCCGGAGTTGCAGCGCGAAGAAAGGGTCTGCGAAGACCCTGGTCTCCGGTTCGGCCACGACCACGGCGACGGCGTCATGGCGCCGGGTGACAAGACTGCGGGCGGCCTGGTTGGGGACGTAACCGAGCTCTTCGACGGCCCGGCGCACCCGCTCGACGAGCGGCTCCCTGACCCCGTCCCCGCCGTTCACCACCCGGGACACGGTGGCCCGCGACACCCCGGCCCGGGCCGCCACGGCCTCCAGTGTGGGGCGCGGCACTGTGTCGGTCACTTGGGGGCTCCTCGTCAGCGGGTGCGGATCAGGATAGCCCCGGATGGACGAGCGGTGAGAGCGCTCTCGGGGTGGGCGAAAGAGGCTTGCGCACCGGGATCACTGACGCGGGCACCCTGCACCGGTCAGTGCTGGACCACTCGTGAAGGGCTTCAGGCCAGCAGATCCACCCGCCGCCCGATCCCCTCCCGCTCGGCTCGCCCGTACGCCGTCCAGGCCAGCGCGAGGTCCTGCCAGGGCATGCCCACGGGGGCGTAGACCGTGCGGTCCGTTTCGGTCGTCCGGCCGGGGTGCTCGGACCGTGTCACCTCGCCGAGGGTCGCGTCGGCCGTCCTCAGCACTCCCACGCCCGCCGTGAGTTCACGATCGTCTACCACCAGGAGCGCGGCGCCCAGCAGATCGGGGGCCAGTTCCGCCTTGCCGGGCTCGTCCACGCCCAGGCTCGTGAAGTGCTGGCCCGGCCTGGTGTCCCGCAGGTGCAGCAGTGGTTCCCTCGACCAGGTCCCCGACAGGACGATGTCGGCGGCCTGGGCGACCTCCACGGCGGAGGACACCACACGTCCACCGTGCCGCGCGGCGAACTCCGCGGCGCGGTCGGCGGACGTGTCCTGGACGACGAGGGCGCTGCGGGGCCGTAGCGTCCCAAGGCCCCGCACCATCAACTCGGCCTGTGCGCCCGCCCCGATCACTCCGACGACGTCTCCCCGGCCGGCGAGCAGATGGGTGCCCAGGGCGGCCGCGAGGCCTGTGCGCCAGGCCGTGACCGTCGCCGAGTCCAGCAGTGCCAGCAACTCGCCGTCGGCGCCGCTGTGCAGGCAGATCACCCCGCGCAGGGCCGGCCGGGCGGCGGGGAACTTGGCGTTGACCTTCACCGTGTAGGCCGGGATACCGGGGAGCAGGCCCGGGATCAGTGCGGTGGCCGTACCGGGGAACGGGAGGTCCGTGCGCACCCGTTGTCCCCTGATCGGCACCGCCTCCGTGTGCCGGAAGCCCTCCCGCAGGGCGTCGATGCAGGCTCCCGGCTCCAGCACCGCTTCCAGATCACCACGAGTGAGAAGAAGAGTCACCCGTCCATGATCCGTCAGTGCGCGTGCCCGGCCTGGTGCTCCGTGTGCTCGTGCGGCTCGTACCCGGGGATCGTGCCGTCCGTCTTCTTCACCAGGAACAGGCCCACCATGCCCATGTCGGAGTGGCTCTGCACGTGGCAGTGGTACATCCAGGCGCCCGCCCCCACCCCCTCCCCCGCGATCACCTGGAAGCCGAAGGAGTCCGCCGGGCCCACGATCTTGTTGTCGATGACCTGGCTCGGGTCGTCGGGGCCGGTGAGCATGCCCGTGCGGTTGTCCGCCCAGCGGTGACCGTGCATGTGGAAGGTGTGGTAATACTCGCCGTGGGTGATCATCACGAACTCGACCCGATCGCCCACCGTGGCCTCGAAGTCGGGCCCCGAGTGTGCGGGCTTGTTGTTGATGAGCATGTCGTTGAAGACGATTGTGTGGGTCGCGTCCGGGAGGACATCGCCCTTGCGGCGGACGATTACCGGTCCGTAGAGGCCCTTGCGGATACCGCCGGTTCCGTGTTCCGTGCCGACCACGTGGTCGTGGTAGTGCCAGTAGCCCGCGCTGCCCGCCCGCCAGGTGCCGTCGCTCCGGCGGCCCGGCACATGGGTGCGCCAGGTGTAGGTGCGGGTGCCGCCCGGCTCGACGTCGCTCTTGTTCAACTTGGTGCCGTCGCTGGAGATTTCGTAGTCCAGGCCGTGGACGTGCAGGCTCGCCCTGACGTCCATGGTGTTCTCGAAGTCGATGTGCAGCGTGTCACCCTCGTTGAGCTCGATGAGCGGGCCGGGGACGGTCGCCTTGCCCTTCTCGAGGCCGTACCCCATCTGCCCGTCGGCGAGCTTCTCGGCGTACAGCTTGATGCGCTTGACCTCGCCGCCGCCCGGGGCCGCCTGCGCCGGACCTGTGTCGCTCCGGGCCTCCGGCGCCAGGGACAACGATGTCGCGACAGCCGCACCGCCGAGCAGCACCCGCCGGTTGAACCCACGTCTGTCCAGTGCGCCCATGCGGAACTCCCCACCGTGATACGGATTTTGCGGAGACGTGCCTGTGATGAACCTGTGAGACGGTACCGGCCTCCGAGTCGTTTATCCACACTCAGGACAAAGTTCGACCGATCCCGGTCATAGGTATTGGCGAGTGACGCAAAGGGGTCTAGCTTCCATGGCGCTGTTGCTGTGACCGAGGAGGTGCCCATGCACTTACGAGGGTTGAGCGCGAGAAGCGGAGGAAGCACGAGAAGACGGGTCTGGACGGCCACCGTGACCGCGGGGGTCGTCGCCGCCGGGCTGATGTCCGGACCGGCGGCGGGCGCGCTGCCGGCTCCCGATCCGTCCGCGACAACGATGTCCGTCAAGTCGCCCCCGGGCGGCGCCGATGTACGGGTGCTGGTCTTCTACGGGTCCGCGGCCGCCGGGGACGAGTCACCGGTCGTCAACGCCGGGATCGCCGCCGTCGAGAAGATCGGGCTGTCCGGTCCCGTGAACCAGCGGTTCGAGACCGAGGCCACGGACGACGCCAGAGTCTTCACCGACGAGAAGGCGCTGGGGAGTTACAACGCGATCGTCTTCCTGACCGGCGGCGGCGATGTCCTCGACCCCGACCAGGAGGCCGGCCTGGAGGCCTACATGGAGGCGGGCGGCGGCTTCGTCGGCATCCATGACGCGGCCCGCGCCGAGCCGTACTCCGACTGGTTCACGGGCCTCGTCGGCGCCCGTCCGGCCGCCTCCAGCCCGACGGCCGTCCAGCGGGCCACCGTTGAGGTGGGCGACCGGCAGCATCCGGCGACCAAGGATCTGCCGGTGCAGTGGAAGCGTCCCGACCAGTGGTTCAACTGGACGAAGAACCCGTCCGGCGACGTGCACACCGTGGCCCGGGTGCGCGAGTCGACCTACCAGCCCGGCGCGAGCGCCAACGGCTGGGACCACCCGGTGAGCTGGTGCCGCGACTACGACGGCGGCCGGTCCTTCTACACCGGCATGGGCGGCACGGTGGCCTCGTACGACGAGACCGACTTCCGGACCCATCTGCGCGGTGCGCTGCTGTGGACCTCACGGCTCGTGCAGGCCGACTGCAAGGCGACCATCAACGCCAACTACAAGGCCGAACGCCTCACCCAGCCCAACCAGGCGGGGCAGAGCGACCAGATCGGCGAGCCGCACGGCCTGGTCACCGCCCCCGACGGGCGCGTCCTGTACATCGGCCGGGGTGGCGCCGACTCCTCCCAGCCGGTGATCACCGACTGGAACAACCCGGACGTCGGCAAGGGCAAGGGCCAGATCCACGTCTACGACCCGGCGACCAAGAAGGTCACCCTGGCGGGCGAGTTGACCGTCTTCGGCAACAAGGGCGGCGGCGACGAGCTGGTGAAGGTCGAGGAAGGCCTGCTCGGGATCGAGCTCGACCCGCGCTTCGAGCAGAACGGCTGGGTGTATCTGCACTACACCCCGCACGACCGGCTCAACCGTGACACCCGGATCGCCGAGCGTCGGGTCTCCCGCTTCACGCTCGACCCGGCGACGAACAAGCTGGACCTGAACAGCGAGAAGGTCCTGCTCAAGTGGCCGGTCCAGGTGCACAGTTGCTGCCACGCCGGCGGCGGGATGTCCTGGGACTCCAAGGGCAACCTGTACATCGCGACCGGCGACAACAACTCCAGTGGCTTCAGCGGCGGTTACTCCGGCAACAACCCGCAGCCGAACTTCAAGGGCGTCTCCTTCGCGGACGCGCGCCGCACCGCCGGCAACACCAACAACCTCAACGGCAAGATCCTGCGCATCCACCCGGAGCCCGACGGGACGTACACGCTGCCCGAGGGGAACCTCTTCACGGGCAAGGAGACCGCCGAGGGCGGCGGCAAGACCCGCGGCGAGATCTATGTCATGGGCGTCAGGAACCCGGCCCGCATCTTCGTCGACAAGAAGACCGACATCCTGTACGCGGGGTGGGTCGGCCCGGACGCGAGCGCGCCCTCGACGACCTGGGGACCGGCCAAGTACGACACCTTCGCCGTCATCACCAAGGCGAGCAACCGGGGCTGGCCGTACTGCATGGGCAACAAGCAGCCCTACCGGGACCGCAACCTGCCGGATCCCAACCAGCCGCTGGGCTGGTACGACTGCGACCACCCGAAGAACGAGTCGCCCAACAACGACGGTCTGGTGAATCTCCCGCCCGTCACCGGCAACAACATCTGGTACTCGCCCCAGGGCGGCGCCCCGGACTACCCGCGCGACGCGAACGGCATCCCCTCCTACAAGCAGGAGGACGCCACGTACCTGCTGCCGTGGCTCAAGGGCGGCGGCCAGGCCGCGATGAACGGGCCGGTCTACCGCTACGCCACCGCCTCGGCCACCAGCACGGTCAAGTGGCCCTCCTACTGGGACGGCAAGTGGTTCGTCGGTGACTTCTACGACGCCGACCAGCCGCGCAACGCCGTCATCACCGATCCGAAGAACCACGGGGACGGTGGACTGCCCGTCCACTCGGAGTCGCTCAAGAAGATCGTGCCGATCGGCAACGACGGCATCAAGAACCTCATGGACTGGAAGTTCGGTCCGGACGGCGCGCTGTACGTCCTCGACTACGGGCGCGGCTTCTTCACCTCGGACGCCAAGTCGGCGCTGTGGCGGGTTACTTACCAGGGCGGCGGGCCCACCCCGGCCGCCGGACAGCTGGTTCGGGGAGGACAGTGATGCGCCGACAACGACCTCTGACCGTTCTGCTGGCCGCCCTGCTGATGATGCTCGGTCTGCAGTCGACATCCACGGCACAACCCGAGCGGACGGACGCGGCGGAACAGGTCCTCACCTGGACCGCCGGCGACGACATCACCAAGTACAACTCCGTCCCGACGACGGCTGTCGCGGGCTCGGCCACGATCGTCTTCGAGAACAGCACGGCCACCGGCAACACCACCGGTATGCCGCACACGTTGACCTTCGTGACCAGCGACCCCGAGTTCAACAACGACGTCGAACTCAACATCCTCGCCAACCCGAACGACGACATGGGCGGCCGCCACAGCGCCGAGGTCACGCTCACCCCGGGCCGCTACTTCTACCACTGCACGATCCCGGGCCACGGGCAGATGCAGGGCATCCTCGTGGTGACCGAGGGCAGCGGCGAGGACACCACCGCGCCCTCGGCGGCGACCCAGGTGACCGGCACGCAGAACGCGCAGGGCCAGTACGTCGGTTCGGCGAGCGTGGCGGTCACCGCGACCGACGAGGCCGGCGGCTCCGGCGTCGACCGGATCGAGTACGCGACCGGGGACACGGGCGCCTGGCAGCCGTACACCGCCCCGGTCGTCTTCGACCAGGTCGGCAGCCACACGGTGCGTTACCGAGCCGTCGACAAGGCGGGCAACGTCTCCGCGGAGAAGAGTGTCGACTTCACGGTCGTCGCCCGCCCCTCCGACGACACCGCTCCGCCGAACACCTCGGCGACGGTCAGCGGCGAGCAGAACCCCGACGGCACGTACCTCGACATGGCGACGGTGACCGTGTCGGCCTCCGACACCGGATCCGGGGTCAACACCATCGAGTACACGGTGAACGACGGGAGTTGGCAGCCGTACACCATGCCTGTGATGGTGCATCAGGTCGGTTCCCACACCGTGCGCTACCGGGCGACCGACAAGGCGGGCAACGTGGCCGCCGAGAAGAGCGTCCGGTTCACGGTGGTCGCCACGGCCCCGCAGGACACCACCCCACCGGTGACCGGTGTGACCGTGGACGGCACGCGGAACTCCGACGGGGCGTACGTGGGCAACGCCAAGGTGACCGTGAGCGCCACGGACGAGGGCGGTTCGGGTGTCGCGGGGGCGGAGTACTCGATCGACGCCGGACCGTATCTGGCGTACACCGCTCCCGTGGTCGTCGACCGGGCGGGCACCCACACCCTGGCGTACCGGGCGACGGACAAGGCGGGCAACACCTCGGCCGCGCGCACGGTGACCTTCACGGTGGTCTCCAGTCAGGTCCCGGCGCCCAACTGCGCGGAGTTGGACGAGCGGTTGACGGTGATCGTCGGCACGGTCGACTCCGGGGTGCCGAACCGGATCACCAACAGCCGGTGCCGTATCAACGAGTTGATCGAGGACGAGAAGGAGTGGACGTCTCACGCGCTGTTCCTCAAGCACGTGAAGTCCGTCCTGGACAAGCTCTTCAGGGACGGGGTCGTCGACGAGCGTGAGTACGACGCCATCGACGCGGCGGCCCGTGAGTCCGGCATCGGCAAGCCGGGGCAGACCGAGGGCTACCGCACGATCCTCGACGGCAGCGCGGCGTCCTTCGCCAAGTGGCAGCAGGTGGGCGGTGGTTCGTTCGCGCCCAACGGCGATGGGTCGATCACCTCCGGCACCACGAAGGACGGCCTCGGCATGCTCTGGTTCCCGGAGCGCAAGTACGGCGACTTCTCGCTCAAGCTCCAGTGGCGGGACGACGCCCCGGGCACCGGGAACGCCAACTCCGGTGTGTTCGTGCGGTTCCCGTGGGTCCACGACAACCCGGAGGAGCCCCGGCCGGAATGGGCCGCCATCAAGTACGGCCACGAGGTGCAGGTGCTCGACCGGCCCGACGGCGACATGTACAAGACCGGGTCGATCTACGGCTTCGACCGGGTGGGTCTCGCCGGTGCCGGCGTCACCCAGAAGGGCACCTGGAACGACTACGAGATCCGTGTGGTCGACCAGCACTACTCGGTCTACCGCAACGGCGTGCTGATCAACGAGTTCGACAACTTCGGCGGTCAGGACTTCTACCCGGCCCGCTCGGACGACCCGGGCACGGACGGGCGGCGGTTCGCCTCCGGCTACATCGGGCTCCAGGTGCACAGCACGACGGACGTGGTCTCGTACCGGGACGTCAGGATCAAGGAGCTGTAGGAGGCGTCTTCTTCGAAGCGGCCCGGCTCGGCTGTACCCGCTTGGGTTCCCCCGGCATCTTCGGATACTCGGGCGGGTACGGCAGATCGCCGAGCCCGTGGTCGTGCTCGTCACGGCGGGCCAGGTCCAGCAGGGCCTCCAGCGAGAACGCGTGATCGTCCATGTCCGCGTGCACATCGCCCAGTTCGGCGAAGCGCGCGGGCATGGTCGCGATGTCGAAGTCCTGCGGGTGCGCCTCGCCGACCTCCTCCCAGCGCAGGGGTGCGGAGACGGGGGCGTGCGGGCGGGGCCGTACCGAATAGGCGGAGGCGATCGTGCGGTCGCGGGCCGTCTGGTTGTAGTCGATGAAGATGCGCTTCCCCCTCTCCTCCTTCCACCATTTGATGGTCACGTGGTCCGGCATCCGGCGCTCCATCTCACGCCCGACCGCGATCGCGGCCCGCCGCACCTGGGTGAAGGTCCAGCGCGGTTCGATCGGCACGAAGACATGCAGGCCGCGTCCGCCGGAGGTCTTGGGCCAGCCGCGCAGACCGCCGAACTCCTCGAGCACCGACCGCAGTTCATGAGCCGCGCGCACGGCGTCGTCGTAGTCCGTGCCGGGCTGTGGGTCGAGGTCGATGCGGAGTTCGTCGGGACGGTCGACGTCGTCACGGCGGACCGGCCAGGGATGGAAGGTGAGGGTGCCGTACTGGGCGGCCCACAGGACGGCGGCCTCCTCGGTCGGGCACATCTCGTCGGCGCTGCGGCCGCTGGGGAAGGTGATGTGGGCGGTCGGGATCCAGTCGGGCATGTTCTTGGGCGCCCGTTTCTGGAAGAAGTTCTCGCCGGTCACACCGTCCGGGTAGCGCTCCAGGGTGGTGGGGCGGTCGCGCAGGGCGCGCAGGATGCCGGGGGCGACGGCCTGGTAGTAGCGGGCGAGGTCCAGCTTGGTGAAGCCGCGCTCCGGGAAGAAGATCTTGTCCGGGCTGGACAGCCGTACGGTCCGGCCGCCCGCCTCCAGTTCCACCGCGTCACCCATTCCGCCACGGTAGGCCCGTGGAGCACACCTCGCACATCAGGCGAAAAGCATCGGCTCCCAGCAGAATCAGGACCATGGATCTGCCGGTGATGCCCCCCGTGAAGCCCATGCTCGCCAAGTCGGTGGCGACGATCCCGCCGGACATGCACTACGAGGCGAAGTGGGACGGGTTCCGCGCCATCGTCTTCCGGGACAGGGCGGAGGTCGAGCTGGGCAGCCGTACCGGCAAGACGTTGACCAGGTACTTTCCCGAGCTGGTGGAGGCACTCGCGGCGCGTCTGCCCGAGCGGTGCGTGATGGACGGCGAGATCGTGATCGCGCGGGAGGGCCGCCTGGACTTCGACGCACTGACCGAGCGCATCCATCCGGCGGCCTCGCGGGTGCGGACGCTCGCCGAGCGGACGCCGGCCTCCTTCGTCGCCTTCGACCTGCTGGCCCTCCAGGACGAATCCCTGCTGAACGTCCCGCTGACCGACCGCAGGAAGCTGCTCACGACGGCTCTGTCCGGTGTCACGGCCCCGGTGCACGTCGCACCGGCGACCACGGACATCGACGTGGCCCGCCAATGGTTCGAGCAGTACGAGGGCGCGGGCCTGGACGGTGTCATCGCCAAGCCGCTCACCCTGCGCTATCTGCCGGACGAGCGCGCCATGTTCAAGATCAAGCACGAGCGCACGGCGGACGTGGTGGTGGCGGGCTACCGGCTCCACAAGAGCGGCCCTGTCGTCGGCTCCCTGCTGCTGGGGCTCCACGACGACCGGGGCACCCTCCAGCACGTCGGCGTGTCCGCGGCCTTCCCCATGAAGCGGCGCGCCGAGCTGATCGACGAGCTGGAGCCGCTGCGGATGGAGGACGCCTCCGGGCACCCCTGGGCGGCCTGGGCGGAGGAGGCCGCGCACGAGAGCGCCCGGCTGCCCGGGGCGCCGAGCCGCTGGTCGGGGAAGAAGGACCTGTCCTGGGTGCCGCTCAGGCCGGAGCGGGTGGCGGAGGTGGCGTACGACCACATGGAGAACGGCGTACGGTTCCGCCACACCGCCCGCTTCCGCCGCTGGCGGCCCGACCGGACGGCCGAGAGCTGCACGTACGCACAGCTGGAGGAGCCGGTGCGCTACGACCTGGACGAGATCCTGGGCTGACGCGCCGGGTCAGGGCCGCATCAGCACCTTGACCGCGCCCTCCTGCTTCTTCTGGAACATCTCGTACGCGTGCGGGGCGTCCGACAGCGGCACGTGATGGGTCGCGAAGTCGTCGACGCCGAGCGGGTCCTCGTCCGTCAGGTACGGGACGATCTCGTCGCTCCAGCGCCGCACGTTGGCCTGGCCCATCCGGATCTGGATCTGCTTGTCGAACATGGTGAGCATGGGCAGCGGGTCGGCCGTGCCGCCGTAGACGCCGGTGAGGGAGAGCGTGCCACCGCGGCGCACCAGTTCGATGGCGGTGTGCAGGGCGGCGAGCCGGTCGATGCTGAAGCGCTCGGCGAACGGCCCGCTGAGCTTCCTGGGCAGCAGGGCCGAGGCGTTCTGGGCGAGCCGGGCGGCCGCGCTGCCGTGGGCCTCGGTGCCGACGGCGTCGATGACGGCGTCCGGGCCGCGTCCGTCGGTCTCGTCGCGGATCGCCTGGACGAGCTCCTTCTCGCTGTCGAAGCTCCTGAGGTCGTACGTCTCCACGCCCCGCGTGCGTGCCCGCCGCAGCCGTTCGGTCACCAGGTCCACGCCGAAGACCCGCCCGGCGCCGCGCACCTGCGCGACCCGGCAGGCCATGTCGCCGATGGGGCCGAGACCGAGCACGGCGACGCTGCCGCCCTCGGGGATGTCCGCGTAGGCGACGGCCTGCCAGGCGGTGGGCAGCACGTCGGAGAGGTAGACGAAGCGGTCGTCCGGCGGGCCCTCGGGAACCTTGATCGGCCCGTACTGGGCCTGCGGGACCCGCAGGTACTCGGCCTGGGCGCCCGGCACGGCGCCGTAGAGCCGGGTGTAGCCGAACAGGGCGGCACCCATGCCCTCGCTGGTGACCTGGGTGGTCTCGCACTGGGTCGGCAGCCCCGTCATGCACATCCAGCAGTTGCCGCAGGCGATCTGGAAGGGCACGACGACCCGGTCGCCCACCGAGAGGTCCGGCACCGCGGCGCCGACCTCCTCGACGATGCCCATGGGTTCATGGCCGAGGATGTCACCCGGCGTCATGAACGGGGTCAGCACCTCGTAGAGATGCAGGTCGGAGCCGCACAATCCGGTCGAGGTGATCCGGATGACCGCGTCCGTCGGTTCCTTGATCCTCGGATCGGGCACCTCCTCCACCCGTACGTCCCGCTTGCCCTGCCAGGTCACAGCCTTCATCGCCGGGCACTCCCTCCGTCACCTCGCGTGTCGGTCCTGGGTAGGCGCCCCGGGTACCCGAGGCGACTCCGCCGAACCGCGATCCAGGGCCGATCGGCGTACTCGACGCGACTAATCAGAAACAGACGGGTATGGCCACCAATGAACTTATAAGCGCACAATCAAAGACATGAGACGGGTGGGTACGGTGGGCATGGCGGGCATGGTGGACACGGAACACAGGGGGCGCGCACGACGCGCCCGTACGGCGGCGGCACTGCTGACCGCCACGGGACTCTTCGCCGCGGGCTGCACGGGACACGGCACACCCCATGCCCCGGCCGACGACGGACGCGGACAGTTCCGGACGGATGGACCGAATACTTCACCACCGAACACGTCGGAACCGAGCGAGAAGGCCGACCATCCCGCCGTGCTCGCCGTGAAGATCGACAACGTGCGGACGGCCCGCCCGCAGACCGGGATCGACTCCGCCGACGTCGTCTATGCCGAGCAGGTCGAGGGCGGGCTCAGCCGCCTCATGGCGGTGTACGCGACCAAGCTGCCCACAGCCGTCGGCCCGGTCCGCAGCGCCCGCGAGTCGGACCTGGAGCTGCTGCGGCAGTTCGACCATCCGACGCTGGCCTTCTCCGGTGCCCAGGGCAAGCTGATGCCCCTGATCAACGGGGCGCCACTGGTCGCCCAGACCCCCGAGAAGGCGTCCCGCGCCTACTTCCGCGGTGCCGGCAAGGTCTCCCCGCACAACCTCTTCCTGCACCCGAAGCGCCTGGTGCCCGCCACGCCGGGCGCCGCCGCGCTGACGACCGGCTTCCAGTACGGCCCCGCGCCCGCCGGCGGCACCAAGGACGCCTCGGAGACGGTCCGCTTCCCGGCCGCCCGCTTCACCTTCACCTGGTCGCAGAGCCGGGAACGCTGGCTGGTCTCGATGGACGGCACCCCGGACGTGACGTCCGACGGAAAGCGGCTGGCCCCGGCCACGGTCGTCGTGCAGTACGTGAAGGTACGCAAGTCCGCCTTCCACGACTTCCTCGGCAACAACACGCCGTACACGGTGACGGTCGGCTCGGGCAGGGCGAAGGTGCTGCGCGACGGCCGCGCGTACGACGTGAACTGGAAGCGGCCGAAGGCCACGGACGGTACGGAGTTCGCCACCAAGGACGGCTCCCGGGTGAACTTCGCCAAGGGCCAGGTGTGGATCGTCTTCGCGAAAGCGTGATCAGGGCTGGGTGACGAGGGGATCCGCGGGATTGCGGAGCCCCTCCGCCGCGTCCGCGACCCGGCGGATCAGCTCGAAGAACTGGCCCTGTTCCGCGGCGGAGAGCGGGGCCAGGAAGACCTGGTTCATCCGGGCGGTGCGCACGGTCAGCTTGCGGTGGGTGCGCACCCCGTCGTCGGTCAGGCGCAGCAGGAAGCGGCGGCCGTCCTGGGGGTCGCGGACCTTGTCGAGCAGTCCGCGCCTGCCGAGCCGGCTGATGACCTCGGCGATGGTGGACCGGTCGAGACCCACCCGCTCCCCCACCGTGCGCTGGTCGAGCCCCGGTTCGGCGACCAATGCGTTCAGGACCGCGAACTGCGGCGAGGTGATCTCCTCGGAGACCATCGTGTTCCACAGCAGGTAGTGCGCCTGCTGGAGCCGCCGGGCGAGGTGCCCGGGATGGGTGGTGAGGTCCACCGCTGCCATGTGCGCTCCCGAGTCGTTTTGGTTGGTGCACTGAAGAGTAGTGAGCCTTGACGCCAGGCTGCCACAGTGGCAGCTTAAGAGAAACCCGGCTGAAACAGTCAGTGCACTGAGCGATTGACGTCCGAACGCCAACGAACCGCAGGAATCCCCATGACTCTCACCCAGCACGACATCGACCGGGAAATCGCCGCCGAGCACGCCGCCTACGAGAAGCGGCTCGCCGACGGCGCTCCCTTCGAGCACCAGCCGCGCCGCGACTACGCGCCGTACCGCTCCTCGGTGCTGCGGCACCCCAAACAGCCCCCGATCGGCATCGACGTGTCCCAGGACCCGGAGCTGGTGGAGCTGCGGTCGCCCGCCTTCGGCGAGCGGGACATCACCGAGATCGACAACGACCTGACCCGGCAGCACACCGGGGAGCCGATCGGTGAGCGGATCACCGTCGAGGGACGGCTCCTGGACCGGAACGGCCGTCCGCTGCGCGGGCAGCTGGTCGAGATCTGGCAGGCCAACTCGGCCGGCCGCTACGCCCACCAGCGCGAGCAGCACGACGCCCCGCTGGACCCGAACTTCACGGGCGTCGGCCGCACGCTGACCGACGACAGCGGCTCCTACCGCTTCACCACCGTCCAGCCGGGCCCGTACCCGTGGCGCCAGCACGTCAACGCCTGGCGGCCGGCCCACATCCACTTCTCGATCTTCGGCACGGCGTTCACCCAGCGGCTCGTGACACAGATGTACTTCCCGAGCGACCCGCTGTTCCCCTACGACCCGATCATCCAGTCCGTGACGGACGACGCGGCCCGCCAGCGGCTCGTCGCCACGTACGACCACAGCCTGTCCGTGCCGGAGTTCTCGATGGGCTACCACTGGGACATCGTGCTCGACGGGCCGCAGGCCACCTGGATCGAAGAAGGACGCTGACCAGCCATGACGAAGATCGACACAAGCCGCCCTGAGTCCGTGCTGCCGACCCCGTCGCACACGGTCGGCCCCTTCTACGGCCACGCCCTGCCCTTCCCCGGCGGCGGCGACATCGCGCCCGTCGGCCACCCGGACACGATCGTCCTCCAGGGCTACATCACCGACGGCGAGGGCACCCCGCTGCCGGACGCCTTCGTGGAGCTGTGGAGCGCCGACCCGGACGGCAACGTCCCGCAGGCCGACGGTTCGATCCGGCGCGACCCCGCGAGCGGTGGCTATCTGGGCCGCAACGGCGTGGAGTTCACCGGCTGGGGCCGCATCCAGACCGACGCCAACGGCCACTGGACCGCACGGACACTGCGGCCGGGCGCGCGCGGGCGGAGCGCGCCGTACATCAGCGTCTGCGTCTTCGCGCGTGGGCTGCTGGTGCACCTGTACACCCGGATCTACCTGCCGGGCGACGAGGCGGCCCTGACCGCCGACCCGCTGCTGGCCCGGGTACCGGCGGAGCGGCGCGACACGCTGATCGCGCGTTCGCAGGGCGATGGCACCTACCGTTTCGACATCCGCCTTCAGGGCGAAGGCGAAACGGTCTTCCTGGAGTTCCAGTGACTTCTCCCGATCCGGACACCGGCCTGCTCGCTCCCGGCTGGGCAGGCTCCCCCGCCGCCTCCGCGACCACCGACGGCGCCTACCTCCAGGCGCTGCTGGACGCCGAGGCGGCACTGACCCGGGTCCAGGCCCGTCTGGGTCTCGCCCCGGAGAGGGCGGCCGAGGCGGTGACCGAGGCGGCCCACGTGGACCGCTTCGACGTACGGTCCCTCGCCGAGCGTGCGCGCGGCGGCGGCAACCCCGTCATCCCCCTGGTCGCCGACCTGACCGAGACGGTCGGCGAGGCGTACGGCCCGTACGTCCACCGGGGCGCCACCAGCCAGGACATCCTGGACACGGCGACGATGCTGGTGGCGGCACGCACCCTCGACCTCTTGCTGGCGGACCTCCACCGCGTCCAGCGGGCTTTGACCCGGCTCGCCGCCGAGCACCGGGACACCGCGATGCCGGGACGGACGCTCACCCAGCACGCCGTTCCGACGACATTCGGTCTGAAGGCGGCCGGGTGGCGGGCGCTGGTGCTGGACGCGCGGGACCGGGTCGCCGCCGTACGGGACTCCCTCCCCGCCCAACTCGGCGGCGCCGCCGGGACATTGGCGGCCTTCACGGTGTACGGCAGCGAGGACACGCAGGCGCTCACGGAGGCCTTCGCCGCGGAGCTCGGCCTCCGGGCGCCGCTGCTCCCCTGGCACACCCTGCGCACCCCGATCGCCGACCTCGCCGGATGTCTCGCCTTCACCGCCGGAGCGCTGGGCAAGATCGCCGCGGATGTCCTCGTGCTCGGCCGTACCGAGATCGCCGAGGTCGCGGAGGGCGGCGGGGGCGGCTCCTCGGCCATGCCGCACAAGGCGAACCCCGTACGGTCCACGCTGATCGCCGCCGCCGGCCGGCGCGCGCCGCAGCTCGCGGCCACGCTGTACGGCTCGCTCGCCGCCGAGGACGAGCGGCCGGCCGGGGCCTGGCACGCCGAGTGGGAACCGCTCAGGGATGTGCTGCGACTGGTGGGCGGAGCCGCGCGGGACGCCGCCGAACTGACCGAGGGGCTGCGGGTCCACGCGGACACCATGCGGGAACACCTCGCTCTCACCCACGGGTTGATCGTCTCCGAGCGGCTGTCCGCCGAGCTGACACCCGTGCTGGGCCGGGCGCGCGCCAAGGCATTGCTGACGGACCTCGCCAAGCGGACGTACACCGAGGGGGTTTCGCTCGGTGAACTCCTGGCCCAGGAGCCGGAGTTGAAGGACGTCGACCTAGACGAGCCGACCGATCCGGCCCGTTACACCGGCTCCGCCGGAGCCCTCACCGACCGTGCTCTGGAGCGACCTTGACCGAGAAACTCCTCAACCACCGTGCCGAGGGTCCCACTTCCGCTCCCCCGCTGCTGCTCGGGCCGTCGCTCGGGACGTCGTACGCCCTGTGGGACAAGGTGGCGCCCGAGCTGTCCGCCAGCCATCGGGTGGTCCGCTGGGACCTGCCCGGGCACGGCGGTTCGGCGGCCGATCTCATCGGTCCCGGCGCCACGGTGGGCGACCTCGCCGACCTGGTGCTGGCGCTCGCCGACTCGCTCGGCATCGAGCGGTTCGGGTACGCGGGGGTGTCGCTGGGTGGTGCGGTCGGTCTGCACCTGGCCGTACATCACCCGGAGCGCGTCGAATCGCTGGCGGTGATCTGCTCCTCGGCCCACTTCAACGGCAGCAAGCCGTGGGAGGAGCGGGCCGAGCGGGTCCGTCGGGAGGGCGTGCAGTGGCTGCTGGAGAGCGCGAACTCCCGTTGGTTCGCGGGTGACTTCAGCGTTCCGGAACTGATCCGCGACCACGCAGAGGCCGATCCGCCGGCGTACGCCGCCTGCTGTGACGCCCTGGCCTCCTTCGACCTGCGCGACCGGCTGGCCGAGATCTCCGCGCCGACCCTGCTGATCGCCGGCCGTCAGGACCCGGCGACCCCGCCGCCCCATCTGCGGGAGATCGCCGACGCGGTGTCGCGCGCCACGCTCGTCGAACTGCCCGGGGCCTCGCACCTGGCACCGGCCCAGTGCCCGCAAGCCGTCCTCACCAGCCTGCGCGCACACCTCGACGGGGGTGCCAAGCGAGGCATGGAGGTGCGGCGCGAGGTGCTCGGGGACACGCACGTGGACCGGGCACAGGCCCGGCAGACCCCCTTCACCGCCCGCTTCCAGGACTTCATCTCACGCTACGCGTGGGGCGAGATCTGGACCGACCCGACGCTCAGCCGCCGCGAGCGCAGCATGATCACGCTGACGGCGCTGGTCGCCCACGGCCACTACGACGAACTGGCCATGCATGTGCGCGCGGCGCGGCGCAACGGGCTCACGCCGGAGGAGATCGGGGCCGTACTGCTCCAGACGGCCGTCTACTGCGGGGTGCCGGCGGCGAACTCCGCGTTCGCCACGGCGCAGCGGGTGCTCGCCGAAGAAGAAGGGTGACCCCAGCGGTAGCAGCTTCAGGAGCGGCGCATGCTCCCCTCGTGTGCCTACGGTGGGAGCATGTCCACGATTCTGATCACTGGTGCCACCTCCGGTCTCGGCCGCCACGTCGCCTTCGAACTGGTCCGCTCCGGCCACACCGTCCTCGCCCACGGCCGTGACCCGGGCCGCACCGGGAGCCTGGTGGAGGAACTGCGGTCCGAGGGGCGGGCCGAGGGCTTCGTGGCCGACCTGGCGTCCCTGGCCCAGGTGCGCGATCTGGGCGCGAGGGTCGCCGCGGCCCACCCCGGACTCGATGTCCTGATCAACAACGCGGGCGTGGGCGCCGGTTCGCCCGGCTCGGGGCGGGAGGTGAGCGCCGACGGCCACGAACTGCGCCTGGCGGTCAACTACTTGGCGCCTGTCGCCCTGACGCGTGCACTCCTGCCGACGCTGAAGGCGAGCGCCCCGTCCCGGATCGTCAACGTCGGCTCGGTGGGGCAGGAGCCGGTCGCCTTCGACGACCCGGAGTTCACCCAGGGCTACGCCGGTTTCGCCGCGTACTGCCGCGCCAAGTTCGCCCTGGCGGCCCACACCTTCAGCCTGGCCGAGGAGTTGGCGGACACGGGGGTCGCGGTGAACGTCCTCCACCCGGCGACGTTCATGGACACGGCGATGGTCCGGGAGGGCGGGGTGGCCCCGTGGTCCACGGTGGCCGACGGTGCCCCGGGCGTCCTGGCCCTGGCCACCCAGGACCTGGGCACGGGCCGCTATTTCGACGGGACGAATCCGGCGCGGGCGCACGAGGAGACGTACGACAGGGACGTGCGGAAGCGCCTGGGTGCGCTGACGGACCAACTGCTCGCGCTGTAGCTCCCGCACGGACGACTCACCTGGTCACCGCAACCCACGCCCCGTCTCCAGCACCTCCCTGGCCTGTGTCACCAGCCCGTCCGCCCCGCACGAACGCGCCAGCGTCAGGCCTCGATTGAGCTCCGCCACGGACCGCGCCGCGATCCCGTACTCGACCCGGGCCGCCGCGTGCTCGTACTGGCAGGGAGAGGCCTCCAGATAGGCCACCGCCTGCGCGGCGAGCCGCACCGCCCGCTGCCCGGTCTCCAGCGCGGCGGCACACCGCAACGCCTCACCGATGGCCGTGTCCGTGCCGAGTCGCTCGGCATGCCGCCGGACATCCGTGGCCAGCCGAGCGGCCCGCACCGGGTCCTCACCGGCGAGCGCCCGGGCGAGATCGACGGCCCACGGCACCAGCACCGGGTTGTGATGCCCCCGCACGGCCGCCGCCTTCTCCGCCTCGTCCAGTTCGTTGATGCCGTCCTGGGTCCGGCCGACGGCCAGCAGCAGCCGTCCCCGCACGGACCGGGGATCGGGCAGCACGATCGTGGACGGATACGGCGGCGTGAATCCGTACTGCTCGGCGATCGCCCATGCCTCCTCGACATGCCCGCGCGCGAGCAGCGTGTCGACGAGGTTGCAGGTCGCCGACCAGTACAGCGGCAGCCCTCGTCCCACCCGCTCGGCGAGCCGGAGCGACTCGCGCAGGGAGGTCTCCGCCTCCCGGAGCCGTCCTCGCCGGCGGTGGCCGAGGCCGACGTAGGCGTGGGCGAGGGCGAGGTGCCCGCCGCTCCAGCCGGTCGACTCGTAGGTGCGCAGGGCGTCGGTGTACAGGGCCTCGGCGCGATCGAGGCGGTCCGTGAAGGCGTACGCGCTGGCCAGCATCAGCGGCAGTTCGAGGCCCCACTCGGTGTCGGTCCAGCCGAGTCCGGGTGCCAGGCGGCCGTTGACGAGGGCGCGGTCGCACACTTCGGAGATCTCCTCGGCGCTCTCGCCGTGGGCCATCGCGTCGAATCCCCGCAGGATGAGCAGAGCCCGCTCGGAGTTGTCACGGCCGATACAGGTGGCGGCCAGGGCGGCGAGGCGCTCGGAGCGCGCCGGGGAGGTGGCCTCGCCCGGGTAGAGCCCCTCCCATGTGTACTGCACGGCCTGGAGGCGGAGTCTGGCAGGACCTTCCTCGTGCCGGGCGGCCTCCGCCTCGACCGTGCGGACCGCCTCCTCCAGCTGGTTGTTGTGCATGAGTGCCTGGGAGAGGCGGACGACGGCGTCCACCCGGGCGGAGCCCTCCAGGCCGGGCATGGCGAGCGCGGTCTGGAGGTGGCCGATGGTCTTGGCGGGGGCGGTCAGGAGGGTGGCGCAGCCGAGTTCGAAGAGCACACGCGCGTGGACCTCGGGTGGCGGGGGCTCCACCAGGGCGCGCTCCAGACAGCGGCGGGCCGCGTCGGGGGCGCCGACCAGGAGGTGCTCGCGGGCCGCCTCGCGCAGTTGCTCGACGAGTTCCTCGTCGTCGTCCGGATGGACCTTGAGCAGGTGCCGGGATGCTGCTGCGGCGCCGAGCCCGGAGTCGGTGACGAGTTGTGCGGCGATGCCGTGCATGGCGGTGCGCAGGGCGTCGGGGATGGAGTCGTAGACGGCGGTGGCGATCAGCGGGTGGACGAACTCCAGCTCGCCGTCCTCCGTCCCGGAGTCGGTGAGGATACGGGCATCGCGCAGCAGTCCGGCGCAGAGCGTGGCCTTCTCCGGCTTGAGGGTGGCGAGCCGGGCCACCAGGCCGACGGAGATGTCGGTGCCGAGGATCGCGGCCGCCCAGGCGAACCGGGTGGCGTCGATGCCGAGTTCCTCGAGGCGGGCGACGAGGCCGCCGCCGCGGGCCGAGCGGTTCAGCTCCCGCAGTTCGTTCGCCGAGCCCTCGGTGGGCTCCATCTGGCTGTCCCGGACCTTGGCGAGGAGTTCGACCGTCTCGTACGGGTTGCCGCCGGTGACGGCCCACACCTCGCGGCAGAACGGGGCGTCGGCGTGCTCACCCAGGGTGGCGCGGGTGAGCCCCGCGGCGGCGTCCGGGGTGAGGGCGCTGAGGTGGGTGACGGGGCGGCCCGCGGCGGAGGCCACCGTCTCCAGGAGGCGGGCGCTCTCGGCGCCGGCCTCGCCGGGCCGGCGCGCCACCACGACCAGGACGGACAGGTCGTCCAGGCGCTCGACGAAGGCGGCGAGCCAGCGCAGGGTCTCCTGGTCGGCCCAGTGGGCGTCGTCGACCATCAGCACGAGCGGCCAGTCCCGGCGGGCCAGTCGGCGCACCGCGGCGACCAGTCCGTCGCACACGCCCTGCGGGTCGGCCTGCCGCTCCCCCGGGTCAGCTATGCCGAGAGCGGGGCCGGCGATGTCGTACCAGTCGCCGAGGTACTCACGGGCCTCCTCGGGCATCAGCGACAGGAGGGCGGGCTGGAGCAGTTGGCGTACCACGTTGAAGGGGACGGACCTGAGGGTCTCGCCGCCGCGGGCCGACCAGACCGTGCAGCCGCGTGCCTCGGCGATACGGCGGGTCTCGGCCAGCAGGGCGGTCTTGCCGAAGCCCGCCTCGCCGCGGATCACCAGCACGCTGCCCGAGGCGGTGCGGCCCGCGCACAGGGAGTCGAGCACGCATTCGACGGCGGCGAGTTCCTCGTCGCGCTCCCACAGCGAGGCCGGGGCGGCCGCCATCGGCCGTACCTCCGTCATCCCGCTCCCTCCCCAAGTCGCCCGAACGACGTACAGATCTCGAGCGTAGCCGCCCGGGTGCGCAAGCGGAGGGCGGTCGGGGCAGCTCTTGCCTTCACGGGTGATCTCGGGTAGAGGCAGGCGACGCGCCCTGCCCCTGACCTGCCGTCAATCGAGCTGACCATCAGTCAGTCATTCCCGTTCGGGCGAAGTGCGCGGAATCGGCCGACGCCCCTCTCATCCCTCTTTCACCGAGGGCTCATACGGTGGGGGCATGACGCAGGAGACTCCCCCCGGGTGGTACCCCGATCCCGGGCAGACAAGTGACGGTCCCGCCACCGAGCGCTGGTGGGACGGCAAGGCGTGGACGGAGCGGACCCGGCCCGCCGGATCGGCCGCCGCATGGGGTCCCCCGGAACAGGTCGCGAGCCCCGGGGATCCCGGAGCGTACCCGGCCTATCCGCCGTATCCCGCGCAGCCGCCCGCCGGGGCGCGGCGCGGCCGCATGGGCATAGCCGTGGCGGTGGCCGTCGTGGTCCTGGCGAGCATTGGCGTGGGTGTGTACGCGCTGGCCGACAACGGCGACGGCAACGGCGGCACCGCCGACTCCCAGACGCCGGGGGGTCAGGGCGGGCCCGGCGGCGCCGGGGGCCAGGGTGGACCGTTCGGTGGCAACGGAGGGTCCGGCGGCTCCGGTGGCAGCGGGGGTTCCGGGGGCGCGTCGCCCTCCCCGCAGGGGTCCGAGGCGCCGAGGATCGAGAGCGGTTCGGTGACCGACTCGATCGACGGGATCAGCCTGCCCATCCCGGACGACTGGTACGGCCAGGAGATCTCGGCCGGCGCGTCCGTCACCTCGAACGACTCCTACGCCTGCCCCGGCGACACCTCCGAGAAGTGCACGAAGGGCGGTGCCTACTCGGCGCCCGCCCTGGCGCTGCGCACCAAGGGCAGCACGGCCGAGCAGATCGCCAAGGCCGACATCGAGGCGAACGCCGAGCAGTCCTACGGCGGCAAGACCTACGGCTCGATCACCTCGCACGACGTCCTCGCCTCCGAGGCGGTGACCGTGGCCGGGCAGAAGGGCTACAAGGTCCGCTGGAAGGCGGTCACCAGCAAGGGCTCCGACGGCTATGTCGAGTCCCTGGCCTTCCCGTCCCCGGCGAACCCGCAGCAGATCGTCGTGGTGCGGTTCGGTGTCGACGTCGAAGAGGGCCAGACCGTGATCGACGACATCACCAAGGGGATCAAGGTGTCGACGGGCGGCGGCAGCGGCCAGGACGTCTGACGGCCGGTCCCCGGACACCGGTCGGCCGGGTGGGGCGCCTCTCCGCTCGAGAGGAACCCCACCCGGCCGGGGGTGCGCGCCGCCCCCGTCCCCACGGTGCGGCGCGAGCAGGTCACCGTCCGGTCATCCCGTGGACGGCGGCCCGGGTCTCAGGTCAGGCCGAGTGCCGGCAGCAGGGCCGCCTCCACGAAGCGGACCAGGTAGTCCGGGTCGGCGTACTCCCCGTCGATGACGGGACGGGCCCGGATGACGCCGAACATCTGGGCCGGGATGTACTCCAGCGCCGGGTGTCCGGTGGCGACCTCACCCCGGTCGACCCCTCGCTGGAGGATGTGCCTCAGTGCGGCGATCTCCGGGTCGACCAGCGCCTCACGCAGGGCCTGCGCGAGCTCCGCGTCCTGCGTGACGGCGTGGCCGAGCGCCTGGAGGAGCTTGGTGTCGTGCATCGACCACCGGCCCGCGGACCGGGCGGCCTCGCGCAGATCGTCGGCGAGTGATCCGGTGTCGATCCCGTCGAACTTCGACCTGCGGCGGGAGCGCAGGGCGGCCACCACGAACTGGGGCTTGGTCTTCCACTGCCGGTAGAGGGTGGACTTGCTGCAGCGGGTGCTGCTGGCGACGCCCTCCATGGTCACGGCTTCATATCCGCATTCACGGATCTGTTCGAGCACAGCGTCGAAGAACTCCTGCTCACGCTCGGGCGTGATCTTGGAGCGGCGCGAGGCGGCGACCGTCTCCGGTCCGTCCGCGGCCTGCGACGTCATCAGCCCATCCCCTCATTCGCCTCGGCGGCCGGCCTGCTTCGAGGCCGTCGCGTTTCATTCCCGGATTCCAGTGTGTCGTATGTCTATCGATACGCCAGTGTACCGGTACCCGATCGTATCGGTACACTGGCGTATCGGTACGAGGTCGTATCGATGAGTTTCGGAATCAGGACGAGTCACCAACTTGTTCAGATTTCAGTTCCGCACCACCATCAGCGAAGGGGCCGGGGGATGAATGCCCTCACCGAGCCTGCAGGAGCGAAGCCGAGCGCCATGGCGCGGCCGCCGCTCGTCCGTGAGCTCCTGCTCGTCGTAGGACTCTTCCTTGTCTACAAGTTCGGCCGGCAACTGGTCACGGGCCACACCACCGAGGCCTATCGCAACGCCGGCCGCGTGTGGCACTGGGAACGCGTCCTGGACCTGCCCGGAGAGGGCTCGGTGCAGTCGCTGCTGCTGCACGGCGACACCCTCGCGCACGTCGCGAACACCTACTACGCGACCGTCCACTTCCCGGCCACGGTCGCCTTCCTGGTCTGGCTGTACCTCAAGCGCCCGGCCCACTACATCTGGGCCCGCCGCGTCCTCGCCCTGCTCACCGGCGCCGCCCTGGTGCTGCACCTCGTCTTCCCGCTGGCCCCGCCGCGGATGCTCGCGGCGGCCGGCCTGGTCGACACCGCGAAGGTCTACGGCCCCTCCGTGTACGGCCCGCCGCAGACCGACACCCTCTCCAACCAGTTCGCCGCGATGCCCTCGCTGCACTTCGGCTGGGCTCTGATGGTGGCGATCGGCCTGATCGTGGCCACCCGCTCGCGCCGGCGCTGGCTGTGGCTGCTGCATCCGCTGGTGACCCTGCTGGTGATCGTCGGGACGGCGAACCACTACTGGATGGACGCGATCGTGGCGACGGCCCTGCTCGGCATCGCCCTCGCGGTCATCCGCCCCCAGACTTCGTCCGGGGGGACCCCCATCTCGCTTCGCTCGCCGCACCGCACGGCCACCACGGCAGGACGGGCGCAGGAGAAGCTCACCCCGGCCGAACCCAAGGAGAACGTCCTGGTCGGAGCCGGCCGATGAACGCCACGCTGCTCGCCCTCGCCCTCTCCCTGCTCTCGTCCGTCGCCTACGCGGCCGCCGCCGTCGCCCAGGAGCGCCTCGCCTCCCGCAACCCGGGCTCGGGTGTGCTGCGGATGCTGAGCTCGGGCGCCTGGTGGGGGTCGGTCGCGCTCAACGCGGCGGCCGCGCTGCTGCACGTCGTCGCCCTCAAGTACGGCCCGCTGACCGTGGTCCAGCCGCTCGGCGCCCTCACCCTGGTCGCCGCGGTGCCGCTGGGCGCGCGGATCGCGGGGCGCCGGGTCAGCGCGACGGAGTGGCGCGGCACCGCGTACACGCTGGCCGGCCTCGCCGCGATCCTCGTGGTGGCGTCGGGGTCCGCGCCCGGGAAGGTGCTGAGCACGTCCGAGGCGGTGGCGGTGGCGGCGGTGACGGCGGCCCTGATCGGTCTGCTGGCCCGCCCCGGCGCCCGGCCCGGTATACGGCACGCGTCGGCGTCCGGGGTCGCCTCGGGGGTGGCCTCCGCGCTCACCCAGACCGTGACGGTGGCCGCGACGGACCGTTCCGCGTCACTTCTCAGCGTCCAGGTGATCGGCGTGGCCCTGCTCGTCGCGGCCTTCGCCGCCGGCGGACTCCTGCTCTCCCAGACGGCCTACCGTGACGGCCTGGGCGCCCCGCTGGCGGTGGTGACCCTGGCCAACCCGGTCGCCGCCGCGGTGATCGGTCTCTCCCTGCTGGGCGAGAGCCTGCGGGGCGGCGCGGCGGGTGTGCTGCTCGCACTGGCGGGAGCGGGCCTGGCGGCATGGGGTGTGGTGCTGCTGACCCGGATGTCCCCGGTGCCGGTGGACGACGACCACCCGGTGGCGGCGGTACTGGCACTGGAGCCGTCGACGGCGTCCGTGGAACCGGCGCTGCGGGAGCGGCGTGTGCCCCGGCAGTCGGAGCCGGGACACCTCACACCGCTGTAGGGACACTCAGCCGAACCCGCGGGCGTCCTGCTTCAGCGCCGTGTCGACCGTCAGCGCGGTGGCGACGACCAGGCTCAGCAGCGGCTCGGGCAGCTGGTAGTGGATCTGCAGCACGTAGTTGTCCGCGGTCGTGAACATCGTCTTGGCGAGCCCCTCCCACGTCTTCGTGATCCGGGCCACCTCGTTCTCGGTGTGGTCGACGATCGCGAAGTTCCAGGCCCGCCAGTTCTCCGCCTTGATCGCGCCGACCTTCTGCCCGTTCACCATCATCGCGAAGTTGATCTTCCCGATCATGTTCTGCTGGACGATCTCACCGACCGGCGAACCGTCCGGACGCTCCACGATCACCCGCGACTTGAAGATCTTCCCCGGCCGGGTCAGCAGCATGACCGGCTGCCCGTGGGCGTCGCGGATCTCCAGCCTGATCTTCATGAACTGGTCGATGCTCCAGAGGAACCGCACGATCTTCCGGAAGGCACTCTGCCCGACCTGGGTGACGGAGCCGACCTGGTTGCCGTTCTGGTCCATGACCTTGTACTCGTTGGTCAGCTCGATCAGCTTGGCCTTCTGGTTGACCACGAGCACCGGCTCGGAGAACAGCGTGCCGCCGCCCGCACCGCCCCCGGTGACCCCGGCCTGCTGCTGCACCTGACGCTGCACACGCGGGTCGGGACCGGCCGACTGCTGAGGCATCTGCGGTACCTGCTGGACCGGCGGGGCCTGCACGGCCTGAGCCTGGGCCTGCCCCGCCCCCTGCTGGTCCTGGTGGGTGTGCTGCGTCCACTGCGCCCCGTCCCAGTACCGGAGCGTCTGGGACGCTCCGTGCGGATCGGGGTACCAGCCTGCAGGTGTGTTCGAATGCGTGGTCACCGGGGCACACTACCCCGGGACCACTGCGATCCGGCCAGGTGAACGACCGCTCCCACGGCGGCTTTACCTGGTGATTACGGCCGGATCGCTCACTCCGGTACGCCCGTTCTCGACATGTCCGGCGAATCGCCTGAGGAACGCCGGTTCGGCGTCGGAGGTGACCGTGAGGTCGTACCAGCGACGGCTCTTGCCGAGGCGGAAGGTGTGCCGGGCGGTGGCGCCGGCCCGCACGGTGAAGGTCCTCGCGGGGTCGCCGTAGCCGCTCACGACCTTCAGACGGACCGTGCCGGAGCCCTTGTTGGTGAGCGTCAGCTCGATGTCGTCACCTTCATGGCGGGCGGTGGCCTCGGGACCGGCGGTCCCGTTCGACCCCTTGAAGACACGCAGGAAACCGGCCGGGCCGTGCACGGTCAGGTCGTACGACCCCTTCGAGTACACCGAGTTCCAGGTGTCCGAGACGGTCTTGCCGGCCTCGGTGGTGTAACTCCAGGGCCCGTCGGCGCGGTTGCCGGAGGTCACCAGGAACGCGCCGCCCGCCTTGGCACCGGAGGCGAAGGTCAGCGTGAATCTGCCGCTCGCCGCGTCCACCGAACCGTCCACGTGCGGGGCGTACTTCAGCGGGCGGGCGGGGCGCAGGCCGCGCTCCTGCTTCGGCAGGGCGCCGACGGCGGGCGGGACGGGCACGTAGTCGGGGTGGCGCTCGCGGTCCGGCGGCTCGTAGCCGTCGGTGCCCGGGAGGGCGACCGGCTTGGTGTCCCTGCGGGAGAAGTCGAAGGCGGAGGTGAGGTCGCCGCAGACCGCCCGCCGCCAGGGCGAGATGTTGGGCTCGTGGACGCCGAAGCGGGTCTCCAGGAAGCGGATGACCGAGGTGTGGTCGAGCGTCTCGGAGCAGACGTAACCGCCCTTGCTCCAGGGCGAGACGACGAGCATGGGCACGCGCTGGCCGAGGCCGTAGGGGCCGGCCGGGTGGTTGCCGTCGCCCTTGAACAGGTCGAGGGCGGGGTCGACCGTGGACTTGCCCTGGGCCGCGGAGCCGGGCGGGAAGGCGGGGACCACGTGGTCGAAGAACCCGTCGTTCTCGTCGTAGGTGATGAACAGGGCGGTCTTCGCCCACACCTTTGGGTCGGAGGTGAGCGCGTCCAGGACCTGGGCGATGTACCAGGCACCGTAGTTCGCGGGCCAGTTGGGGTGCTCGGTGAAGGCCTCGGGGGCCACGATCCAGGAGACCTGGGGCAGCTTTCCGGCCTTCACGTCGGCCTTCAGCTGGTCGAAGTAGCCCTCGCCCTTGGTGTGGTCCGTGCCGGTGCGGGCCTTGTCGTACAGCGGGTCGCCGGGCTCGGCGTTCCGGTACTGGTTGAAGTAGAGCAGCGAGTTGTCGCCGTAGTTGCCCCGGTAGGCGTCCGGGATCCATCCCCAGGAGCCGTTCGCGTCGAGGCCGTCGCCGACGTCCTGATAGATCTTCCAGGAGACGCCGGCCTTCTCCAGGCGCTCCGGGTACGTGGTCCAGCCGTAGCCGGCCTCGTCGTTGCCGAGGACCGGGCCGCCGCCCTGGCCGTCGTTGCCCGTGTAACCCGTCCACATGTAGTAGCGGTTCGGGTCGGTCGAGCCGATGAACGAGCAGTGGTAGGCGTCGCAGATGGTGAAGGAGTCGGCGAGGGCGTAGTGGAACGGGATGTCCTCGCGGGTCAGGTACGCCATGGTCGTGGAGCTCTTATTAGGGACCCATTTGTCGTACTTGCCCCCGTTGAAGGCGGCGTGTCCGTCGTTCCAGCCGTGCGGGAGGTCCTGGATGAACTGCAGGCCCAGGTCGTCGGCGTCGGGGCGGAACGGCAGGATCTCCTTGCCGTTCTTGTCCTTCTGGTGCCAGACGGACTTGCCGTTCTCCAGCGTCACGGGGCGCGGGTCGCCGAAGCCGCGAACGCCCCTGAGCGAGCCGAAGTAGTGGTCGAAGGACCGGTTCTCCTGCATCAGGACGACGACGTGCTCGACGTCCTCGATCGTCCCCGTGCGGTGGTGGGCCGGGAGCGCGGCGGCGCGCTGGATGCTGTTCGACAGGGCGGTGAAGGCGGTGGTGGCGCCCGCGAGCTGCAGGAATCTGCGCCGGTTGACGTCGGACATGAGTGAGGGACCTCTCAATCCTGCGCATCGATGGCCCGAATGTGACGGAAGGTGCGCGCAGCGAGTGTTCCAAGAGCAACAAACGTCAGGGAAGGGTGCGGTGGCGCTGATGTGAAAGTCGTGGGTACGGGGGGTGTGGCGGATCTCGATCGGGGGATGGTCGCGATCATGACAGAGACGCAACGTCCGGACGCGCCGCCCACAGAACGACCCGTACGGCAGCTCCTCGCCGCCTCCGTGGGCAATGCCGTGGAGTGGTACGACTGGTACGCCTACACGTTTCTGGCCACCTACATCGCCGGTGCGGTCTTCCCCAAGGGCGCGGACAACTCGCTGGTGCCGCTGCTGTCGACGTTCGCGGTGTTCGCGGTCGGCTTCTTCATGCGGCCGGTCGGCGGGCTGCTGATGGGGGCGATCGCGGACCGGCACGGGCGGCGCTCGGCGCTGACGGTCACCATTCTGCTGATGGGCGGCAGCAGTCTCCTGGTCGGACTGACACCGACGTACGCGGCGGTCGGCGTCCTGTCTCCGGTCGTGCTGGTGCTCGCGCGACTGCTCCAAGGGCTGTCCGTGGGCGGGGAGTTCGCGGCCTCGACGACTTTCCTGGTCGAGTCGGCGCGGCCCGGCCGACGCGGGCTGTTCTCCAGCTTCCAGTACGTGTCGACGACGGCCGGGCAGCTTCTCGCCTCCGGGATCGCCACCTTGCTGGTGGACACGCTGAACGAGGGGCGGATGGACAGCTGGGGGTGGCGCGTCCCGTTCGTCCTCGGGGCCGTGCTGTCCCTGGTCGGGTTCTGGATCCGGCAAGGCGCACAGGAGACGCGCAGCGAGGAGCAGCGGCGGGCGCCGCGTCCCGGGCTCCTTGAGGGGCTGCGGCGCCATCCGCGCGAGTCGCTGCTGATCTGCGGGATCACGATGGGCGGCACGATCGCGTACTACACGTGGACGTCGTATCTGCCGACGTACGCCGAGCTCAATGCCGGTGTCGCCAAGTCGGACGCGTTGCTCGCGGGGACGATCTCGCTCGCCTTCTTCGGGGTGCTTCAGCCGCTCGGCGGGTTGCTGTCGGACCGCTTCGGGCGCCGGCCGTTGCTGCTGTTCTTCGGGCTGGGCTTCGCGCTGTTGAGTGTGCCGCTGCTGCACGCGCTGCGGGACTCCTTCGCGGTGCTGCTGCTCGTGCAGTGCGCGGGGATGGTGTTGCTGACCGGGTTCACGTCGATCAGCGCGGCGGTGAACGCGGAGGTGTTCCCGGCGCGGGTGCGGGCGGCCGGGATCGGGTTCCCCTACTCGCTGACGGTCGCGGTGTTCGGGGGCACGGCACCCTATGTGGGCACGCTGTTCAAGGAGTTGGGCCACGCGGGAGTGTTTCCCTGGTACGTGGCCGCCCTCTGCCTCGGCTCGTCACTGGTCTATCTGCGGCTCCCGGAGACCGCCCACGGAGAACTGCGCCGCTAGCGCCCGCTTCGCGACCGCCGTGCCCGACCTCAGCGCGGCCACCGGATCGGCGGCCTCGTCCAGTTCGATCAGGACCGTGTCCGCGCCGGGCGTCCCGGACATCGCGTCCGCCCAGCCCTCCCAGTCGACGATCCCCGTGCCCAGCTCCGTCATGTACGGCTGCTGTTGGGAGTACACCGTCTCGTCGATCGTGAGGTGGACGTCGATCGGGGCGACCGCGTCCTTCCAGTGGGCCAGGGCGGTGCGCGGGGTGTGGCGCCGGGCCACCGCGACGGGGTCGCCGCCGCCCAGGGCGATGTGGCAGGAGTCGGGGCACAGCCAGACGTAGCGCGGATCGGTCAGGGCCATGAACAGGTCGATGTCCCGCTCGTACCAGAGGGTGCTGTGCGACTCGGTGTGGAAGGCCAGCCGCACCCCGTACCGGGACACCGCCTCGCCCATCGCGTGCGCGATGTCGGCCATGCGGGTCATGTAGGCGGCGTCGACGAAGAAGGGCGGGCGGGTGCCGTACGTCGCCCTCATCGGCAGTCCGGCGACGAGGACGTCGGCGCCCACCTCGGCGAGGAAGGCGGCGCGGCGCTCGGCGTCGGCGACGATCGCGGGAAGGTTGTCGCCATGCCGCCAGTCGGGGGCGTCGCTGTCGCCGACGAAGGCGCTGACGACGGCCAGGCCCCGGCCGGCCAGTTCCCGGCGGAACGCCTCCGCGCTGCCGTAGGCGCGCAGGGCCGAGTCGATGTCGCCGGGCGCGAACGTCAGCTCGATGCCGGTGACCTCGGTCTCGGCGAGCGTGTCCAGTACCCGCCGCCAGAAGCGGTCCGGATGATCCGCGGCCCAGTCGCGGACCGCGTCGGCGGAGTCGAGGTCCCAGAATCCGGGGTGGTAGAAGGTGACGACGTCCGTCGCGAAACGGGGGCTCATTCCGTTCCCCCGCGCGCGTTGTAGACGACGACCTCATCGGACTCGTCAATGGCCTTGCGGTAGTTGCGGAACACCGCGAGCGCCTCGTCCCTCAGGACGTCCCCCACGACCTCGATGCCACGTGTCTCGAACTGCTCGGCCCAGTCGGAGCCGAGCGGGCCCTCGTCGAAGGTGGTGATTTCCTCGAGTTCCGGGCCCTGACCCGCGACCACCAGGCCGCGTACCCCGGACCACATCGTGGCGCCGTAACACTGCACGCAGGGGCGCCAGTTGACGACGAGTTCGTGGGACGGCAGGCCGTCGCCGCCGAGGTCCCAGCTGCCGGTGGCGGTCTGGGCGAGGCCGAGCGCGACGACCTCCGCGTGCGCGCTGGAGACTCCGGTGGACAGGACGACGTTCACGCCGACGGAGACGATCCGGCCGGACTCGCGCTCGGCGACGAGCGCGGCGAACGGACCGCCGTTGCCCTCGCGCCAGTTGCGGTCGGCGAGGCGGTGCACGAGACGCATCCGGTCCTCGCGGGACGGGACGGCGGCGGGCGCGTCGGCGAGTTCGTCGTCGATCCAGGCGGGCAGGGCCACGTGGTATTCCCTGGCGATGTCGATCACGGTTCGGTTCCTCTCGGTGGTTCAGGTGCGTGCGGTGACGGCACGGGCGGCCCGTACCGCGGTGACGGCGCCGGTCAGGGTGACGTTGGCGGCCATGGCCGTGGGAACGACTCCGTTGCCCGCCAAGTACAGGTTGTCGAAGCCCCACACCCTGCCGTCCGGGTCGCACACGCTGCTGCCGTCGTCGGTGACGCCTGCCCGGACCGTGCCGGTGAGATGCAGCGAGGAACCGGGCGGAAGCACCGTGGACTCGGTCGCGGGATCGAAGGGGCCGAACTCCTCGGCGACGGACCGGACTTCGTCCAGCGCCCGCCGGATCAGCGCGCGGTCGGTCTCGGAGTGGCCGAACTCGACGCGGATGCGGGGCAGCCCGGCCAGGTCGGTCTCCTTCGCCGAGAACACCAGCCGGTTCTGCGGGCGCGACTCGACGGGGACGTACAGCGACAGACCGACGGAGTGCGCGAGGGGCCGGCCGGTCCCGTCGACGTAGGTGCGGTTCATGATCTGGCCGTGGAAGGGCTGGGCGGGTCCGTTGCACGGCAGCCACAGCGAGTCCGTGCTGAACTCGCCGGTGCGCGGCAGGGGCAGGGCGCCGGGGTCGAGGCCGAAGCGGTCGAGGTCGAGCAGGACGCGCGCGGTGACGAAGGCGTGCTCGTTGAGGTGGCGGCCCAGGGCCTCGGGGCGGATGCCGGAGGCGTACAGGAGTTGCGGGGTGCGCAGGGCGTCGGCGCACACCACCACGGCGTCGGCGCGGTGTGCGGACTCGGTGCCGTCGGCGACGCGGCGCAGGCGGGCCCCGGTGACCCGGCCGGCGTCCCGGTCGAGGGCGGTCACGAGGGTGCCGGTGAGCAGGGTGAAGGCGGGATCGCCGCCCGCTGCGAGGGCCGGGAAGATCGTCCCGGGTGCCGTGCGGGGCATGGGGCCCGACGGTGTGGGGGTGACGGCCATCGGCATGGGCTGCGGGGCCCGGTCGGCCGGGCCGATGCCGCCGTAGCGTCGGCGCAGGACGTCGAGGACGAGTTCGCCGACCTTGGTCGGGCCGATCGCCGCGGGGGTGACGGCGAGCAGTCGGCGTGCGGTGTCGAGGTCGGCCGCCCAGGCGTCGGGGTCGCCGAAGTCGAAGGCCTCGTCCCCGGCGGGCCAGGGTGTGGCGGCGGTCCAGTGGACGCCCATGCCGCCCGCGTTCCAGGCGAGCGCGGCCTGCGGCATGGCCTCGGCGTCCTCGCCGAAGGCGAGCGCGTGGAACATGCCCGGGGTGAGGTCGGGGAGGCTGCCCGCGACCTCACGGACCACCTCCGCTCCCGTGTACATGCCCTGGATGCCGGTGGCGACCTTTTCGTTGTAACGGGACCACAGGTCGGGGTCGTCGAGGTCGTGCAGATGCCGCCCCGGCGCACCGCCGATCGGGCTGCCGCCGTCGGCCATGGTGATGTGCAGCGCCGGATCGCTCTCGCGCAGGAGGCGGGCCACGAGGGATCCCATGATGCCGCTGCCCACGATGAGGACGTCGGTGCGGGGGATGTGGGTCAAGTGGAGCTCCGTGTACGTGTGGTGTGGGGGTCAGTCAACCGGGACGAGCGGTCCGAACAGCTCGGTGTCCATGCGGTCCAGGGCGAGCTTCACCGCACCGATGAGGGGGGCGTCGTGGCCGAGCGCGGTGGCACGCAGTTCGACCGCGGGGGTGCGGGCGTCCCGCAGCGCGGCCCGCACCCGGGGCAGCAGGACGTCGGCGGCGTCCTCCAGGCCGCCGCCGAGGACGATGAGCGAGGGGGCGACCGTCCAGGACAGGGTGGTGAGGATAGACGCGATGTTCTCCACGAACTCGTCGACCTCGGCGAGCGCGGCGGCGTCACCCTTGCGGGCCGCCTCGAACCGGGCCAGGGCCAGGGCGCGTTGGGCGGGCAGCGGTGAGGTCAGGGCGGCGACGGGCCAGTCCTCGACCGAGCCGGCCGGCATCGAGGGTGCCTCGACGATCTCGCCCGCGGCACCGTCGAGCCCGCGGTGCACGGCCCCTCGAATGAGGATGCCGAGGCCGGTTCGGTTCCCGAGCATCGCCCATACGACGTTGTCGTGATCGGCGGCCCCTCCCCGCCAACGCTCCGCCAGCGCACCGAGGTTGGTGTCGTTGTCGGCGAACCAGGGCACCGGGAGGCGACGGCCGAGTTCCTCGGGCAGGTGCACACCCTCCCAGCGCGTGGTGTGCACCAGGCGCCGTACGATGCCTTCGTCGTCGATGGCGCCGCCGCCGGCGATGGCCCCGGCCCGCAGCCGGTCCACCGAGCCGCCGGCATCGTCGAGGGCCTGAAGGACCAGTTCGGCGGCGTCGTCGAGGGTGGTGCGCGGGTCCTTGTAGTCGCGCAGCGGCCGGTGTGCCCGGCCGAGGATGTGGCCGCGGACGTCGGCGACGACGGCCCAGGCATCGACGGTCGTGGTGCGTACAGCCGCCAACAGGGCGTGTTCGGCCCGTAGTTCGTAGCGGCGGGCCGGGCGTCCGGCGCAGCCGCTGTTCGGCACCCGGTCGAGTTCGGCGACCCAGCCCGCCTCGACGAGCGAATCCAGGATCAGCTCGATCGTGCGACGGGACAGACCGGTCTGCCCGGCGAGTTCGGTGAGTTTCCTCGGTCCGGCCGACACCGCCAACGCCCGCAGGATCACGGAGGTGTTGACCCGTCGTACGGCGCTCTGGTTCATGCCGGCCGTCAGCACGGGTCCCCTCCCGTCACCGGGTCGTACAGGCCCCGGGTGTCGGCCACGAGGGGCCGGCCGTACTCACGGGCCGGGTCGCCGAGCCGCCCGGTCGCCCTCCCCCAGGCCGGGCTCTCGCCGCGGACGAAGGCGACGAGGTCGGTGTGCATGCGGGTGGCCAGCTCCGCGGGCGGGTTCGGGCCGAGCGCCTCGGGGACGCCGGGCGCGTCGAGCACGTCGAAGAAGAAGGGGAGGTCGACGCAGTGGACGGCGCCGCCGAGGGTCGGGGAGGGCCATTCGAAGGAGTACAGCCAGGTGCCGGCGGGGGCCGCGCGGCGGGCGGCCGCGATGCGGGGGCAGGCGGAGCGGAACAGGGTGTCCGTGATGCGGGTGCCCGCCGCGCGCGACCCGCGCTCGCTGTCGCCGTCGAACTCGTCGCCGGTGGCGCCCAGCAGCAGCGGGACCTCCTGTCCGTGCACGGCCAGACCCTCGGCGAGCGGCAGCGGCAGGATGTCGTCGCCGACGACCGGGCCGAGCACGAGCAGGTCGTCGTCCCCGCGCAGGTCGAGCACGCCCCGCTGGAGCAACTCCGGTGCGCACAGGGCGAATCCGGCCCGGGTGGGCGGCACGCCCAGGCGCTCGCCGAGCCGTGCGAGGACGTCGCGGGCCCGGGCCGCCTCGACCTCGAACAGGCCGCCGGACAGACTGACCGCTCGCTGGAACCGGCCGCGCCCGGCGGGCGACGACAGCAGGGCGAGCACCATCGCTCCCCCGGCCGACTGGCCCGCGACGGTGACCCGGTCCGGGTCGCCCCCGAACGCGGCGATGTTCTCCCGCACCCAGTCGAGCGCGAGGAGCACGTCCCGCAGCCCGAGGTTGGTGGGGACGTCGTCCAGTACGGCGAATCCGTCGACACCGAGCCGGTAGCCGACGGAGACGGTGATGACGCCGTCGCGGGCGAAGGCGCGGCCGTCGTACCAGGGGCTGGCCGGGCTGCCCGCGAGAAAGCCGCCGCCGTGGATCCACACGAGCACCGGGCAGCCGTCCGCGTCGGGGGCCGTGACGGAGACGTTCAGTATGTCGTCGCCCGGCACCGACGGTTCCGGGACGGTGGTCGTGGCGAACAGCGGCACGCGCTGCGCGGTGGCTCCGGGGCGGGAGGCGTCGTACGGCCGTGGGAAGCGCCCGCGTGGGAGTGGCGCGGCGAACCTCCGTGGGCCGGTGGGTGCTTCGCCATAGGGGATGCCCAGGAAGCGCCGCACGTCTTGGTGTCGACGGCCGACGACCGTGCCCGCCGGGGTCCGGAGGGTGACCGGCGTGCTCATCGCAGCCCCGTTCCCGCGATGCCCTGGACGAAGTACCGCTGCAGGAAGAGGAAGAGCACGAGTACCGGCAGCATCACGACGATCGCTCCGGCGAGCAGCAGGCCGTAGTCGGTGACGTGGGCCGCGGCCTGGCTGGTGGCGGCGAGGCCGACCGGGAGGGTGTAGGTGGACATGCTCTGGGCGACCACCAGCGGCCAGATGAAGTTGTTCCACGAGTTGAGGAACGACATGATCGTGATCGTGGCGACGGCGGGACCGGCCAGCGGCAGGAAGATCCTGAAGAAGATCCGGAACTCGCCCGCTCCGTCGATGCGGGCCGCTTCGAGGAGTTCGTCGGGGACCGACAGGGCGTACTGGCGCACGATGAAGACCGACAGGGGAAGCGCGGCGCCGGGCAGGGCGATTCCGGCGAGGGTGTCCGCGAGGCCCAGGTCCACGGTGATCACGAACTGGGTGACGAACACCGCGGTGAACGGCACCATCATCGCCGCCATGACCGCGCCGAACGCGAGCCGCCGGCCTGCGAAGTCGAGTTTGGCGAGGGCGTATCCGGCGGCCGACGCGGCCAGGATGTTCCCGGCCACCACGATCAGCGCGACGACGACGCTGTTGACCAGGAACCGGCCGAAGCCCTGCGTCTCGAACAGCCGGGTGAAGTTGCCGAAGGTGAGGTGGTGCGGGAACAGGGCCCCGGGGTCGGAGCGGATCTCGTCCAGGCTGCGCAGCGAGCCGCTCACCCCCCATGCGAAGGGCAGCATGGTGAGCAGGGCACACAGCACCAGGGCGGCGTACATCACGGGGCGGGCGGCACGGTTCATGTGCGGGACCTCAGCAGCCGGAACTGGACGACGCTCACCACGGTCACCAGCGCGAGCGTCACGAAGGACGCCGCCGAGGACATCCCGAACTCGCCCGCCCCGAACTGGCGGTAGGTGTACAGCGCGACCGACTCGGTGGAGCCGAGCGGGCCGCCGCCGGTGAGGAGGTAGGGCTCGTCGAAGACCTGGAGGTAGAAGACGGTCAGCAGGACGGAGACCATCAGCGTGGTGGGCAGCAGCAACGGGAGGGTGATGTGCCGGAGTTGGCGCCACCGGCCGGCCCCGTCCAGGGCGGCGGCCTCGTACACGTCCCGCGGGACGGCTTGGAGGCCGGCGAGGAACAGCACCATCGCGATGCCGAAGTTGCGCCAGACGCCGAGAAGGATGACCACCGGCATGGCCAGGTTCGGGTCGTCCAGCCAGTTGGGTCCGGCGAATCCGATCGCGCCGAGCAGCTTGTTGACAGTGCCGTCGAGGTGGAAGGCGTACTGCCAGATCAGCGCGACGGCGACGACGTTGGTGACGACGGGCGCGAAGAAGACGGTGCGCAGGACACCGCGCAGACGGCTGATGCCGGAGTTCAGCGCGAGGGCCAGGGTGAAGCCGATGCCCATCGTCAGCGGTACGCCCACGGCCACGAAGAGGGCGGTGTTGAGGATGTCCCGTACGAAGGTGTCGTCCTGGAACAGCCGGAGGTAGTTGTCGACGCCGGTGAAGTCGACGGCGAACGGGGTGCGCAGGTCGGCGCCGCGGATGTCGGTGAGGCTCAGGGCGAGCGCGGCGACGGTGGGGATCGCCGTGTAGACGAGGAAGACGAGGCCGAAGGGGGCGAGGAAGAGCCAGGCGACGGCGGTGCGGCGGGCGCGGGACGCCTTGTGCGCCGCCGTCTTCGGTACGGCCCGGGCCCTCTCGGCGGCCGGTGCGAGAGTCGTGGTCATCACTGCGTGCCCGTGCCGACGCTCTCGGCGTACGCCTGGATGTTCGCGGCCGCCCTCGCCGCGGTCTCCTTGCCCTTGGCGACGGCCTCCACCTCCTTGCCCAGCCGGGTCGCGACCTGCTGCCACGTGCTGACCTGGGGGAACGCCCGGGTGTTCTTGAGCTGCGTGAGAAAGGCGGCCATGAGCGGCTGCCCCTTGATGGCCGGGTCGTCCCAGGCGGAGATGACGGACGGCAGCGAGCCGTACCCCTTGTACTGTGCGACCTGCGTGCTGGGCTCGGCCAGATACCGGACGAGCTTCCAGGCGGCGTCCGTGTTGCCGCTGTCGGCGAGGACGCCCCAGGTGCCGCCCGCGGAGAAGGAGACGCTGCTCGACGCTCCGGCGGGCAGGGGGGCGGTGGCGACGTGGGAGGCCGTCCAACCGCTCTTCTTGGCAGCGGTGTCGAGCTGGCCGATGACCCAGGGCCCGGTGATCATGCTCGCCGTCTTGCCGGAGACGAAGTACGGCTGGGCGTCGAGGAAGGTCGGCCCGCCGGTGTCGGCGGTCCCGGCGGTGAAGAAGGACGCGTTGTAGTCGAGGGCGTCGACCATCTGGGGCGTGTTCAGGTTCCATTTGCCGCCGGAGGTGACGAGTGAGCCTCCGGCCTGCCAGGCGTACATGGCGACGTCCTGGCCGTTGAAGATGTCCCACCCGATGTCGGCCCCGAGCGCGTGAGCCGCGCCGGCGCCCTGAAGGGCCTTGAGGAAGGGCTCCATCCCGGCCCAGGTGGTCGGCGCCTGGACACCCGCCTTCTTGGCCAGATCCGATCGGTAGACGAGCGCGTACGTGTACGCGTACCAGGGCACCGTGTAGGCCACGTCGTCCACGACGCCGGCGTCCCAGAGGCTCTTGAAGAAGCTGCCCGGATCCACCAGGCCGTCCGGCACGGGCCGCAGGGTCGACGAGTCGAGGAACTGCGCCTGCGACTCGGGGAAGAACTGGGCGACGTCCGGTCCCTTGCCCGCCGCGATCGCCGCTTGGAGCTTGGTGTAGTACTCCGCGTTCGGGATCAGCGTGGTCTTCACGACCAGGTCGGGGTTGGCGGACTTGAACGGCTTGACGACCGTGCCGAGCACGTCGGCGTCGCCCTGGGCGGCCCAGACGTTCACGGTGCCGGTGGCCGGGGACGCGTCGACCTTCTTGGCGCCGGAAGCGGCGGCCGCGTCGTCTTGGCGCCCGCAGCCGGCCAGGGGAAGCGCGGCGCCGAGGGCTATTCCGGCGGTCAGCCGCAGGGCGGTGCGACGGGAGAGGTTGGGCACGGGGACTCCTGTGACACGAGATTCCTCACGAGTACTGAGGGCGGTGGCGTGATGTGTCCCGACGCTATGAACCGCGTGTTTCGGCCACGTGGCGGTCCTCGCCCCGAATAATTTCGGAACTTGTAGCGAAATCGGTGCGGCGAGGGCCCGGTGCGCGGAATGCGCACCGGGCCCTCGCCGCCCTGAGGTGTGCCGCTACTGGTGACCGCCGCTCGTGAACTGCTCGAAGGTGTGGCTGAAGGCCCAGGTGTCCTGGACGATGCCGGAGCAGGAGTTGGAGCCGCCGGTGCCCGGGCAGCCGCCGTTGTCGCGCTGGAGCGCCCAGAAGGAGAGGGTGTTGATCTTCTTGGCCTCGGCCCACTGCTCCACCGCGACCGCGTTCTCGACGGTGAAGGTCTCCTCGGGGCCGTAGTCGTCGATGCCGGGCATCTCGATGACCCCGATCATGCTCCACAGCTTCGCGGAGCTCTTGTGCGGGTAGAGCGCGGCGAGCTGGCCGTGCAGTCCCTCGGCGGCCGTCTTGGTGTCGGCCGCCATGTCGTGCGTGGCGCCGTCGTAGTAGTCGAACGTCATGAGGTTGACGACATCCACGCGTGCGCCGTTGTCGACGGCGTTCTGGAGCACGGCGAGGCCGTTGGCCGCGAGGCCGGTCGTGGAGGTCGGGAGGGTGTAGGAGAACTGCACGGTGCGGCCGGTGCGTTCGGCCCAGCGCTGGACCTTGGCGATCGCCTTGTTGCGGCGGTCGATCCCGGCGGCGTTGTTGATGGAGTCGCCCTCGACATCGAGGTCGATGCGGCTGATGCCGTACGTCGTGACGAGGCTCTTGAACACGTCGACGATGGCGTCGACGCTGGTGCAGCTGTCGGCCAGTTCGGTGCCGGTCGTGTCCGCGGACCAGCCGCCGAAGGACGGGATGACGTCACCGCCGCGCGCCTGGATGGCGGCGATGTCGCGCCCGAAAGCCGCCTTCGAGATCGGCTGACCGCTCTCGCCGTTCCAGTAGGCGGTGCAGGAACCCGCCGTGGCCGTCTGAAGGAAGGCCATGGTGAGGTACTTGTTGCCCGAGGCGGCGGCGAGTGCGGCCGGGCTCTCGCCCGTCCACGACTCGAAGTAGGGCGCCGCCACGTGGGCGGGCAGGGGCTTGCCGAAGGGCGGGAGCGAGGGCGAGGACGGCGCCGCGAGTGCGCCCCCTCCCCCGAGCCCGACGAGCCCGGCGGACAGAGCGCTCACGCTCAGACAGGACAGCAACGCACGAAGGTGACCAGGTCGTCTCACTGACGCTCCCAGGGGGAAAGGGCATGCGGGGACGCGGAAGGACAGAACCGCGGGGAAGAAGAACCGTGCCCATAATTGGACTAGACCATCTGACTGTCAAGGTTCTTTACAGTGAGATGGTCCAGTCCGCCCCAGCAGGTTGTCCGGCCTTCCTCTTCCGTGAGGCGGAAGCGGTGTTGCGAACCAGTGGTACAGCGAGCGCATCTTTCCGACCTGCGCTTGTGTGGCGGCGATGAGGCTGTGACCTGCTAGGACGGGTTGCAGAGGCGAGCGGAGGCAGTCAGAGGAAACACACTGATTCGCCCCCGGTTCGACCCGGGTCACTCAGAGGTGATCTCCAGGCGGGACACGGCGGCTTCCTGCTCGGCCGGCCTCGCCGTCAACTCCTCGATCTGCCCGCGCGGTTCCGAGATTCCGTCCCTCGCGCTCCAACTCCTCCGGCCAGGAAGCAATCGCCGCCCCCGAGAACCTGAACCCTGGACACGACGATCCGGCAAACCGAAGCGATCAGCAACGCCCCAGCTCAGAAAGGCTCACTGGAGCAGAGCCGCACCCTCCCGGCTTCGACAAGCAGGACTTCCGCGTCGGCTGGGAGCACCACACCGCCACCTGCCCACGCGGCGTGACCAGCCCGCCCTGGAAGGAGACCCGGCTGGACGGCCGCCCGGGCCACTTTGTGCTCTTTCCCCGCGCCGCCTGCCGGGCCTGCACCGACCGGCTCTCCTGCGCAGGCAACGTCGACGGCAAGGGGCGCCACCTCATCTTGATGCCCCGCCCACTACAAGAGGTCCAAAACCGGGCCCGCGCAGAACAGGAAACACCCTCCTGGCAGGCCCGTTAGGCGATGCGCGCGGGCTGCGAGGCCACCGCCTCCGAGACCGTCCACGCCCATGGCCTGCGCCACTGCCGCTGTCGCGGGCCGGCGAAGGTGCACGTCCCACACGTCCTCACCGCCGCCGGCACCAACATCGTCCGTCTCAGCGAGTGCTTCCCTCCCGGCACCGCGCCCCGAGCCCCTCGCCGACCTGTCATCTCGTTCCAACGTTCCTGCCAGAACACCGCACCCCCGCCCAGCAGTTGATGAAGTGAAGATCGCCAACAGCATCAACGGGCCTCCGGGGGCGTTCCTGTCGCGGACCCTTCCAGGGCAAACCGGCAACCTGTTGCGATCCGGAGAGTCGCCCCCGTATCGTGGGCCCGAGCAAGGACCGGGAGCAATCTCCGATTGTCCGCGCGGTGTTCGCGCCGACGTCACCGTCGCACCCACGAACGAACTCGACTCACCGAAGGGGGCCAGGCGTCATGCCTGACAGCCCGGGAGCCACGGGTCCGGCCACGAACCCGGTCTCCACCACGCCGCACCGCACGGCCATTCTCACTGTCATCCTCGCGTCCGGTTGCTGGACGCGATCGACATCACGGTCATGAACATGGCCCTGCCGCCCATCCAGCAGGACGTCGGCATGTCCGTGACCACCCTGTCCTGGGTGCTCAACGGCTACACGGTGGCCTACGGCGGGCTGCTGCTCCTCGGCGGCCGCATGGGCGACATCATCGGCCACCGCGAGGGCCTGATGACCGGCATCACGATCTTTACCGTGGCCTCCCTGACGGGCGCGCTCGCCCAGGACGCGTGGCTGTTGCTCATCTCCCGGTTCGCGCAGGGCGCCGGGGCCGCGATGACCGCACCGTGCGCGCTCGCCCTGATCGTCACCTCCTTCCACACCGAGGTGGAGCGCACGAAGGCGTTCGGCATCTCCGTGATGACGCAGGGGCTCGGCTTCGCGGGCGGCCTGATCATCGGCGGTCTGCTCACCGACCTGATCTCGTGGCGTCCGGTGCTGTTGATCAACGTCCCGATCGGCATCGTCGTGCTCCTCGCCACCCCGCGGTTCATCCCCCAGCCCCCTGGCAGGCCCGGGAAGTTCGACCTCGGCGGCGCGCTCAGCGCGACGATCGGTGCCGGCGCGATCGTCTACGGGTTCATCCACGCCTCGGAACAGGGTTGGAGTGAACCGGAAACCCTCGTCGCGTTCATTCTCCGCGTGGTCCTGCTCGGCATTCTCGTGATGATGATCGAGCGCTCCGACGCCAAGACCGCGATGGTCAGTGGCCTCGTCCTGGCCGTCCTCAGCATGCTGTGGCTGACCCAGCTCTCGGCGTCCACTGAGTGGTCGGGCATCTTCGGCCCGATGGCACTGGCCGGCGTCGGCGTCGGCGTCGGCGTCGGCGTCGGCATGCTCAACCCGCCGCCCATCGGGACGACCCTGTCAAGTGTCGCGCCGGAGGAGTCGGGCGCCGCCTCCGGTGTCCTGCAGACCAAGGGCGTGGTCGGCGGTTCCATCGGCACCGCCGTGCTCGTGAAGGTTTTCAGCAGCGCCACGAACGACCCTAGTCCCGGTCAGGGGCCGAAGAGATCCTCGCGGACGGCACCGCCGCGGCCTGTGTCGGCGGCGCCGTCTTCGCCCTGGTCGGCCTCCTGCTCGTCACCGGTGTCATCCGCACGCCGAAACAGCGAACTGGCAACGTTCATTGAGTCTGCTTGCCGTAGTTTCAGCCACTCGTTCGAGGGGAATGAAATTGCAGGATTTCGGGGAACCAAGCTTCTCGTCGGGCACGGGACCGTCAACGAAATATCATCGTGAGACTTGCACCTCGACCTCGGCCGGTGGCCCGGGTTCGGAATCGTCGGCTACCGCGCTTCCGGTCACTTACGTGCGGATCGACATGCTGATACCGGCGGACTCGCCTCGACTGGCGGGGCAGGACGCCGCACATGCACAGATGCTCGCAGACTCGCAAACGCGCTTACCGCCGATCGTGGTGCACCGGTCGACCATGCGGGTTATCGATGGCATGCATCGGATTCGAGCAGCCACTATACGGGGCGAACAAGAGATCGCAGCCGAGTTCTTCGAGGGAACTGAAGAGGAAGCGTTCCTCATTTCGATCAAGCTGAACGTCATGCACGGCTTGCCGCTGTCCCTGGCGGATCGCAAGGCCGCAGCGGCCCGGATACTCAGGAGCTATCCGAGATGGTCCAACCGGGGAATTGCGGCGACTTGTGGGCTATCGCACAAGACTGTCGGTGTGATTCGTGACCGTCTAACTGGTGAGATTACCCAGCCAGACAGCAGAATCGGCCGCGACGGCCACGCTCGTCCCACTGATGTCGGGGAACGGCGCCGCCGAGCCGCCGAGCTAATATCGCGTAATCCGAGTGCAAGCCTACGAGACGTGGCCAAAGTCGCCGGAATATCCCCGGAAACCGTCCGAGATGTGCGCGCCAGAATGGCCAAGGACAGTGGCCCTCTCCTGAGTACTCAGCCATGTAGTGGTGGCGCCATTGGGTTGACGGCCGGCGTCAATCCGGCGCGCCCGACAGAGTCAAGGATGACCTGGCGGCCCACTGCGCAACGGCCGGTGACTATGGACAGCTTGCGTGTCGATCCCGCCCTCCGGTTCAGCGAGTCGGGTCGGAGCCTGCTACGGCTGCTCGCGGTGCTGACACTCTCGAGTGATGAGTGGGACTCCCTGATCGACAGCGTGCCAGCACACTGCAAGGCGACTGTGCTGGAAGCGGCGAACGAGTGCGCACGGGCGTGGCAGCGGTTCTCCGACAGGCTCAGGTAACACGCATTGCTGCTGCAATGTCGTCGACGTGGTCACCGAACCGATCCGTCCGGTATCCGTCCACCAGGGGTAATTTGACTACCGGGCGGGTCGGCACTGGGTGTGGTCATCGAGTACTGAAGGCGAAGAATTCAGCTAAAAAGCGGAGATCGGCACGAGTTTCATGGTCAGGCACGACCTCCTCCAGGGTTGCGAGGGCGATGTCGAGCCGGCGGCGGAGTTCTTGTTCGGTGCGCTCGCGGCCACCGCAGCGTTCGATGAGCTTCGCGGCCTGGAAAGCGTCTTCCGGGGACAGATCGGTGTCGCGATACCGCAGCAGCTCGGCGAGCTCGTCGCGATCGCTGCGGTTGGATTCAAGGGCGGCGATCACAGGGAAGGTCTTCTTGCGCGTTCGCAGGTCCGACAATGCGGGTTTGCCGGTCTGATCCGAGTCGCCCCAGATGCCGAGCAGGTCGTTGCGCAGCTGCCAGACCAGGCCCAGGCGGCTGCCGAGGGTTGCCAGGCCTTCGGTGTCGGGCACGCCGGTGAACATCGCGCCCAGCATGCACGCGCAGCTGCCGAACGCGCCGGCCTTGCCTTCGACCATCTGGAGGTAGTCGGCCAGGCTCACCTGCTGCGTCCGCTCGAATTCGATGTCATAGAGCTGGCCAAGGTTGAGCCCGATGATGGCTCTGGACAGCCGGTGTGTCGCCGCGCTGACCCGCTCCGGGTCGATGTCGGAGCGTTCAGTCAACACCTCGGTGGCCAAGCCCGTCATCGCCATGCACGCGAGCAAGGTCCGTGAGGTGCCGAACACGGCCCAAGCCGATTTACGTCCGCGCCGGGCGTCGTCATCGTCGATGATGTCGTCCTGGATCGTGGCTGCGTTGGACGCCAGTTCGCAGGCCACCGCCGCGGGTATCGCCCGATCCCACTTGGCACCGCCGACAGTGGCACACAGCAAGGTCAGGACCCCGACCCGGCGGCGCCCATTTCCTGCGTCGGTCAGCGTGCCACTCTCATCGGCCCAGCCGAAATGATAGGCAACCATATTGGCCACGATCGGATCGAGTCGTGCTACCGAGTTGCGCAGCGCAGCCTCGATGTCGGCCTGAGCCTGGTTGATTCTCGGGTGACTAATCACGTGATTCGCAACCGCCACAGCACAGCCTCCCTGAATGATGAACAGCGGCAAGGATGAAGAGATTAGGGGGATGGCAATGTTTCGTGAATGTGCGAGCTTTGACGAGAATATACCAGGCGATCGATCTGGATCAATACTGGCCGGGTTGGTGAACTGACCGGCCGGCGGATTGCCTCAGTCAGGTGACCTGTGGCAGATTTGCAAGAGCGCGACGGAGAAGGGTCTCGCGTTGGACTGAATTCCTAATTCCGTTTGGTCGAGGCAGCAACCTGCCGCAACCACGAGCTCAGGAGGGAAGTCGCATGCGTGATGTGGTCACACGTGCCGAAGAAATAGTCAGCGGCTTGGGATCGGGCGCGATCACGTCGACAACCTATCCGACCGCGTGCGCGGCTCGACTGCGCGACGAACACGGCCAGCCGGTGTTTCCCGGCGCGCTGGAGTGGTTGCGGACGAACCAGCACGAGGACGGTTCGTGGGGGAGCGTGATCAGCTCTTCGCAGGATCGACTCATTTCCACCTGTGCCGCCATTGACGTGCTGGCCGAGGAGACGCCCACCTGGGCGCGCACCGCGATGGCCGCCGGGGTTTCGTACCTGAACAACCTCGCCGACTGGCGGTACGAGTCCCATGACGAGCTCATGGCGTTCGAATTGACGGCGGCTCCGCTGGTCGACCGCGCCCGCCAGCTCGGTGTCGCGGTCCCCGACGAGGTCCGGTCCGGCCTGATGCGGTTGCGCGCCGAGAAGCTGGCCAAGGTGCCGCCCGGCGTGCTGGCCGCCTACTCAACACCCCTGTTGCACGCTTTCGACGTGCTCACAGAGCTCATACCAGTCAGCACCGCGGCGCGTTTCGCCTTGTCCGACGGTTCGATCGCGGCCAGTCCCGCGGCAACCGCCAAGTACTGGGACATCACCAGGGATCCCGCCGCCTTGGCCTACCTCAGGCAGGCGGCGAACTCGACCACGGACGGCGGCCTGCCCGAGTGCCACGCCTATGAAGTCTTCGAGTCGGCCTGGGTGCTCTACATTCTCACGCGCGCCGGCATCTCCTCCCCGGCAATGCGGGCCCGGCTCGACTGGCTCGCCCGGCTGGCCGCAAAGGCTCCCCATGGTCTGGGCGCCACGGAGGCATTCGACCATCCCGATGGCGACGACACCGCGGTCACCGCGCACGTTCTGCTGGCCTCAGGCCGTCATGACCACATCCTGTGTAACGCATTGATGGAATTCGAGAAAGAAGATCACTTCTGTACTTACGTTTATGAACGTCGCCCATCGGTGAGTGTAACCGCGCACGCCATCCAAGCTCTGTCCCAGCATGACACCAGATTTTCCAGGCAGGTGGAAAATTGCACCAAATTCCTCGTCGACGCCCGCCACGAGGGAGGCTGGTGGACCGACAAATGGCACCTTTCCCGTTATTATCCCACAGCTCAGGCGGTATTCGCCCTCGCCGGCACGGCTCCCCATGCGCTCGCTGGCACCTGGAAATGGCTGCTGGAGACACAGAACACCGACGGCTCATGGGGTGACCAGGCTGGTAAACCGGAGGAAACGGCACACGCGACGCTGGCCGTGGACGCCTTGGCGGACCATTTCGGATCGCCTCCGAACGACGCACTACGCCGCGCGCACCAGTTCCTGGGTTCGGTTCTTGACGATAACGATTTTGCTCAAATGTGGCTGGGCAGGTGCCTATACCTACCGAAATCATGCGTCCAGGCGACTCTTCTCGCCGCTTATACGGTGGCGTCGCGTCGGCTGGACCGACCGATCTGCTCGAACGTAAGGGCTGCCCCGTAATGGCTGTTCACGGGTGAGATGATCTTGGTGTGGCTGGTGTGATCACGGCGTCGGAGCCGTCCTGGATAGGCCCCGGTTCACGTCTGCCGTGTCGGCTTCAGGTCCACGGTCTGCTGGTGGGACGGCAAGCCGGCGATTGCTTGGATGGTGTCGCTCATATGCTCGCGGCGGCCGAGGTGGCGGGCCAGGGCCCACCAGTTCTTCAAATGCGCGAGGACGACCTCGGCCAGAGACCGCAACCGCACGTCGAGGCTGACGGTGCACCCTCGCTCGGCGAGCAGGGGGCGCACTTCACCGATGGCCCGGGTAATGGTGGAGCGGTCCACGCCGAACCAGCAGGCCAGCATGTCATGGGTGGCACCGTGGCGAAGATGGACGAGGGTGGCCAGAAGCCGGTCGACGAACACCAGTCGGTGCTTCGCGCCCACGGCCCGCTTACGCGGGCGAGCGGCAAGACTCGCTTGGTGACGCTCCTGCCACAACGGGCCGATCTCCTCGACGAGTTCAGCAATCACTCCGGCAGTCAGACCCGTGATCCACTGATTGCTGATGATCACCGCACGCGTCGAGTTCCCCACCACCCGACCATGATCAACCATCCAGACTCGATGTCTCACCGCCTACCGTGCACGAACTCGTTAGCTGTACCGGGCCTTCGCCAAACTCGCATACCAGCAGGTGGTCGCCCGGAAAGTGCGCTCCGCACATGCCGCATAAGAGCGCAGGGAGTCGACAGGAGATTGAGTCAGCTCGGCGATAGCGGCGACCGCGTTCTCCGCTTCGTCGTGGATCATCTGTTTCGCAAGAGTTAAGGATTCGTCCAGGCTGCAGCCGCGCTCCCGCATGAGCACGCCGGGTAAACTAATTGGAATACCTCCCTGCTCCCTTTGTTCTTTGCGAAACGACATGACATCGTTGAACCACGAGTTCAGATTGATCATTGCTTCTTTGAGTTGACTGAGATTGGCATCCTGGCGCGCGGGGCCGGATATGGCGATGTCACCAAGCGGCTCGATCAAGGCAGGATAGATAGCGGCGAAGGCTGTGTGCCTGCGCACGGTGGCGTAGGTCTGAAGCGAGGGCCAAGTCCGGCGGGTATCGAGTTGCGACTCCCAGAGCCATGCCATCAGGATTCCATAGAGCGCCGCGCGGATGGCCGTTTGTTGTTGCACGGTGAACCGAGTGCAGCGCTCCAGGAGGTCGTACAAGGCAGCCTCGAAACCGGGGCCTGGCTCGACGGCCTGTTCATCGAGTACGCCAAGTAGCCCGAAGATGCGGAGCACCACATCCGTGCCAGGATTGCCCATGGCCGCTTCGACATGAAGGTCGTCAAACACCATGAACCAGCCAATCAGGTCGACCGCCAGTTGTGCGGCATCCTGATCGACATCGGGATACACGTATGACAGAAATCCGCCGTGCGGCAGGGCGCTGACTATCTTCGCCCGATACGTGGAGTTGGGTGCCAGCTGGTGCCGGTCCATAAACGGCTCCGCAGTCACCGATATGGCAGCGGAGCTTCGCAGCCAGGTCAGGTCGTCCGGCGGAGGGAAGAATTCACTCAGGTCTGGCACGTGACGACTGAGCGGAAGTGTGGTGTCGACATCCATCTCATCCCCGATCTCGGATTTTCTCCATCGCCGCCCAGCGTAGAGGCGGCCGGACGCAACGGGAAGAGGTCGACCGCCACCACGAAGCTGGAACTCGTTGCCGGCGGTTGACAGTTGGGCCTATCTCCACAAAAGTTGACTACGGCACTCCGCAATCGGGATGTTCCGTCCTCACTACGACGGGTCCCTGTCCCCCGTTTTTTGGGGTGACCGCACATCACATTCACAGAGCCATGACACCGGCGTCGACCGCTGAGATACCGCTCGCGGATTGGGTGGGGATAGGCCAGCCATGGATGTAGACCAGCAGACGTTTCGCTTCGGTACCGCGCCCGGCGGGCTGCCGGTGCTTGGGCACATTGGCCAACTACTTGTCCGGCCACTGAAATTCCTTACCGAGCTGCCCGCCCATGGCGACCTGGTTGAGATCAAACTCGGGACCAGGCCGGCTCTGGTGCTCTGCCACCCGGAACTGACTCGTGAGGCACTGCGCCGGGCAGATGTGTTCGACAAGGGCGGCCCGTTCTATGAGCGTGGGCGGGAGGTGATAGCCGACGGCCTTGGCACCTGTCCTTATCACGCCCACGGCAGACAGCGGCGGATGACCCAACCTGCCTTCCACCGCCAGCGCATGGCGGGCTACGCCGCCGTCATGGTCGACCAAACCTCTGCCGCGATCGATGAGTGGTACGACGGCGCCGTCATCGACACACGCGCGGCGATGTTGGACATCACGTGCAGGACCGTTGCCGCGACCTTGTTCACCTCAGCGGTGGTCACCGATCCCGCCGAGGTCATCCGCGACGAAATGGAACCGCTGTTGCGGGGCCTTCTGCTGGAGATGCTCCTGCCTGCGGCGCTACGCAAGTTGCCCCTGTTCAACCGCCGCTTCCATCGGGCACACCAACGCATCGACCAGGCCGTGCAAGACGTCGTCGCCAGTTACCAGCGCGCGGGGATCGACCACGGAGACCTGCTCTCGACGCTGATCGCGGCACGCGACACCGACGGCAGCGGGCTCGACGAATCCGAACTGTGCGATCAGATCAGCACCTTCCTCATGGGCGGAATCGAAACCACCGCGGCCACCTTGACGTGGGCGCTCTATCTGCTCGGCACATATCCGGAAGTCCAGCGGCGAGTCGCTGCCGAGGTCGACACCGTCCTGGACGGTCGGCCTCCGAGCTATGACGACCTGCCCGCGCTTGGTTTCACCGGACGGGTCCTCACCGAAACCCTGCGGCTGCACCCTCCAGGCTGGTTCACCACCCGGGAGGTCACCACCGCGACCACGCTGGCCGGCCACGACCTCCGTCCTGGTGACACGGTTCTTTTCAGCCCTTACCTGCACCACCACCAAGCCAGCTACTATCCCGATCCCGAACGCTTCGACCCGGACCGCTGGCTCCCTGAGCGGTCCGACAGCTCCCGCTCTGCCTACGTTCCATTCGGTGGCGGGCCCCGCAAATGCATCGGGGATGTCTTTGCGATGACCGAGGCAACCATCGCGCTGGCCTCCATAGCCCAGCGCTGGCAACTCGAGTCGCTCAGCCAAGCCCGCCCCCAACGCGGCGTCGTCCAGTGGCCGCACCGCACGACCATGCGCCTGCACCGACGACGTGTCGTCCCCGGACTGACGTAGACCGGGTAGGGGTAGGGGCCACTCGCGGGCCGATCAGCCGTACTCCATGTGGTCGTGATCGACCCCTGGTCTGTCTGTCGCACGCAGGCGGCTCTGCCAGCTTCTTCCTCCCGGTCTCGACCGCGCTGCACACCACCTGCGACGTGCTTAATACTCCAGCGACCCTTTGACATTGCTGGAGCAATAAGGCCCTCTGTGGCGGCGGTTCATCCCCGCCGACATGGGGGAGGTGCTCCGGTTGAGCCTGCCGGGTGGTGGCTCAACCGGCTGTGGTCCCCGCGGACGCCGAGGGGACTTTGCAGACGAAGTAGGCGGTCCGTCTGGGGCCTGAACGTCTCCGCTCCCTCCACCCCGCTCGGGACAGTCCAGGGACTCCACGAAACGGAGTGCAGCTCACTCCGGCCTGTCCGTCGACGACAGGAGAGAGGCCGGCGCGTCCAGGCATTCCCCGGCGACGGGGACGGCCTTGTGGGCGTCCGGTTGCGGTGCGAGACCCCTTTCTATACCAGCCGCGAGGCGCGGGTGTGACGCATTGAGTGCGGTGGACGGGACGCCGCTCGCCATCGCTGCTGTCGGCGAGGCGGCGTCCGGCCCAGCCTTACTGAAAGGCCATTTCCGGGTTGTCGAGTACGACAGTCATCACAGGGATGCACTCATCGATGGCCTACGCCTTCCTGAATACATCCTTGATCAGGATCTTTCCATCACGCAGGGTGAAAAGGTCTATCCCCCGCTCCATGACCTCGCCGCCGATCTTGCGCAGCGACCATTCGACGACGGCCTGCTCGCCGTTCACCAGGAAGACGGGCTCCTCGAAGACGCCCTCCAGACCCTGGGCGGTGATCTGCTTGGACAACTCGTTCATCTTCTCGATGTGGGCACGGATCTCCTGCTTGTGGAGGGTGGTGCCGGGGCCGTCACCCTCCGAGAGGATCCATGTGCCGTCGTCGGCGAAGCACTCCCACGCTCCGTCGAGGTCTTCCTTCGCGCCGAGCTCGAAGAAGCGGCTCACCACGTTGTCGGCCATCTACCTTCACTCCCTTGTCGAATAGGTGTCGTGCTCTCGGTCTGCGGTGGTACGGGGATCAGCTCAGCCGGACCGGAAGGCGCTCCAACGTGCGGAACTGGAGGCTGTCGCGCCAGCGCAGGGACTCCTCGTCCACCGCGAGCCGCCAGGTCGGGAACCGTGCGAGCAGCCGGCCCAGCGCGATCTCGCCCTCCATACGAGCCAGGGGCGCCCCCAGGCAGTGATGTATGCCGTGGCCGAAGGCGAGGTGGCCGTTGGCGGAGCGGGAGGTGTCGAGCGCGTCGGGTTCGCTGAAGCGGGCGGCGTCGCGGTTCGCCGCCGCGAGGGAGATAAAGACGAGGTCGTCCCTGGGGATGGTCAGCCCGTCGATCTCGACTGCTTCCAGGGCGTAGCGGACCGTGGCGAGGTTGAGCGGACTCTCGTAGCGCAAGAACTCCTCCACCGCGGCCGGGAGGGCACGGGGCTGCGACCGCAGCCGCTCCTGCTGCTCGGGGTCCTGAAGGAGGGCGTACGCCGAGTTGCTGATCATGCTCGCGGTAGTCTCGTAGCCCGCGCTCATCACCAGGAAGATGGTGGACAGCAACTCGCCCTCGTCCAGCTGCTGTTCGTCCTCCCCGGCCTGAAGCAGCGCGCTGACCAGGTCGTCGCCCGGCCTCTCGCGCTTGTACGCGATGAAGTCCCGCAGGTAGGCGCTGACTGCCACATGGGCCTGCGACTTCTCCTGCATGGTCGCGGTGACGCTGGTCAGCGTGGCGTTCCAGGCACGGAAGTCGTCGCGCTGGTCGCCGGGTATGCCCAGCAGTTCTCCGATGACGGTGATCGGCAGGGGCAGTGACAGCGCCGCCACGAGGTCGACCTCCTCGCCCGGGGGGATCCGGTCGAGCAGCTGGTCGGTGGCCCGCTCGATACGGGGCCTCAGCGTCTGCACGCGCCGCATCGTGAACGCCTTGCCCATGATGCGGCGCAGCCTGGTGTGGTCCGGCGGGTCGCTGAAGAGCATGCTCTTGAAGTTCGCGAGCTGCACCGGGTCGGCGCTGACCTTGTTGCGCTCCACGATGCGCGGCAGCTCCGCGGCGTCCTTGGACAACCGGGGATCGGCCAGCAGCGAGCGCGCCGCCTCGTAGCGGGTCACCACCCAGGCGTGCAGCTCGGTGGTCAGGGTCTTCACCACGACCCGGTGAGCCGGCGCCTTGGTCCGCATGTCCTGGTAGATCACGTATGGGTCCTGGGCGAACTCCGGGCTCAGCAGATCCGCCACACTCGATATTCCGCTCACGCGCGTCCCTCCTGCTTCATCCTGTGGGCTCCTTGGTCGGCCAGCCAGCGCAGGACCGACCGGGCGGTCGACGCGGCGGACTCCTGGATCATGGACAGATGGTCGGCGGCCGCTACCTCGGCGCAGGTGTGCGGGACAGGCCAGGCCGGCTTCAGGTATGCGGCCATGGGCTCGCCCGCCCGGGGACCGGCGGCCACATGGCGTTCCGCGGTGAGCTGAAGCGTCGGCGCCTGCGCCGCGGCTGGACGCCAGCCCGCGAAGAGCCTCAAGTAACGGGCCATCGCCGTGAGTTGGTCGTCGGTGATCCGTCCGAAGCGCTCCGGGTCGATCGCGTGGTCACCGCCCAGCAGGGTCTGCTGGATGTCGGCGAGCCCCTGACTGCCCGGCAGATGGGAGTCCAGGAGCACCACCGCGCGGGCGGGCTCCCCGATCTCTGCCAGGTGCTCGGCGACGGCGTGGGCGACCCAGCCGCCGGAGGAGTAGCCAACGAGGACCGTGTCCCGGTCGTCCGCACACCGCCTTACCGCCTCGGCCCGGTCGGTGACCAGCTCGCCCAGGGACGCGGGCAGCGGTTCCCCCTCCTCGAAGCCGGGATGCGGCAGCACGCTGAGCGGGTAGGCATCGCGGAAGGCGGAGGCGAAGCGGGCGAACTGGAAGGCGTTCGACGGGGCCACCACGGAAGGGAAGCAGATCAGTGCCGGGACGACCGGGTCGTCGGTGCGGCTGAAGACCATCGGGGCGGGGAGGGCGAGGGCGCGGTCCGGAGGCTGCTGCGCGTCCCTGAGCCTGGCCGCCGACGCCAGGAGATCGAGGCCGGCCTCCATCCGCCTTTCGGCACAGGCGGCGCGGAAGAGGTCGCGCAGACCGCGGTCCGTGTCGCCGCTGACGCTGTACGACTTCAACGCCCCCGGCTCGTCGAGCAGTTGGAGGAGGTACTTGGCGAGGAGCCTCGGTGCCGGATGGCTGAAGGGGAGATCCGCGGTCAGGGGCAGACCGGTGGCCGCCTTGAGGCGCTCGCACAGCTCCACCACGGTCAGGGAGTCGAATCCCAGCTCGGCGAAGAGAGTGTCGGGGTGAACCTCGTCCCACGGCGTGTAGTCGAGGATGGCCGCGACCTCGGCGCACACCCCCCGCAGCAACACGTCCTCCCGCTCTTCGCGCGGGATACCCAGGAGGCTCTGACGCAGAGGGAAGGAGGCTTTCGACGGCGGTTCGTCGGCGGTGGGTGCGGAGGCCGTGCCGACCGCGAGGGAGGGTTGGACTCCGTCGATCCAGTAACGCCTGCGTTGGAAGGCGTAGGTGGGCAGGTCGACCGTGCGGGCGCCTGAATTCTCGAACAGCGCCTGCCAGTCGACGGAGGCCCCGGTGGTCCACAGGGCGGCGAGGGCCTTGACGGCGGTCTGGGGTTCGTCGCGGTTGCGGCGCAGCATCGGCGTGCAGCCCAGGACCAAGGGGGAGAGCGCCGCGTCCGGGCCCACCTCCACGAAACGGACGGCGCCTGCCCCACGGGCGGCTTCGACGTCGTCGTGGAAGCGAACAGTGTCGCGCACATGCCGTACCCAGTACTCCGGATCGGTCACCTCCTTGACAAGCGTGAGCTGCGGCTCGTGGAAGGTGACCTGGGCCAGGACCTGACGGAAGTCCTCCAGCATCGGCTCCATCAACGGCGAGTGAAAGGCATGGCTGACCGACAGCCGCTTCACCTTCCGGCCCTCGGCCTCGAAACGAGCGGCGATCGCCAGTACGGCCGACTCCTCGCCCGAGATCACCACCGCCTCGGGACCGTTCACCGCAGCGATGGATACGTCGTCCGTCAGCAGCTCGGCCACCTCGGCCTCAGTCGCTTGGAGGGCCACCATCGCGCCGCCCAAGGGCAGTCGGCTCATCAGCCGACCGCGCGCGGTGACCACTCGTACCGCATCCTCGAGCGACCAGACCCCCGCCACATGGGCGGCCGCCAGCTCACCGATCGAGTGCCCCACCAGCACCTCAGGGGTCACACCCCACGACTCCAACAGCCGGAACAGCGCCACCTCACACGCGAAAATCGCCGGCTGCGCCCACGCCGTGTCCCCCAGCACCTCCACCGGACCGTCGAACATCACCTCCCGCAACGACCCGCCAAAAGCCCCGCACACCTCATCCAGAGCCCTCGCGAACACCGGATACGCCGCATACAACTCCCGGCCCATCCCCACCCGCTGAGAACCCTGACCGGAGAACACAAACCCGGTCCCACCAGTACCCGCGAATCCGCGAGCCAGTTGACGGCCGTCGTCCATCACCACGGCCCGGTGCTCGAACACGGACCGAGTCGAGACCAGCGACCATCCGACATCCACGGGATCCAGCCCCGGAGTCCAGTCCCCCAGCCGGCTCAACTGCCCCCGTAGCGCCTCGGAGGACCGCCCCGACACCACCCACGGCACCACAGGCACCGAAACACGTGCAGGAGTCTCCCCCGTCTCCTGAGCCGGCGCCTCCTCCACAATCACATGCGCGTTCGTCCCACTCGCCCCGAAGGCGGACACCCCGGCCCGGCGAAGCCGCCCCTCCTCAGACGCCCACTCCCGCGCCTCCCGCAACAACTCCACCGCACCCGACGCCCAGTCCACCTGCGCCGTCGGCTCATCCACATGCAGCGTGCGCGGCAGCACCCCCTCACGCAGCGCCATCACCATCTTGATCACACCGGCCACACCCGCAGCCGCCTGCGCATGCCCGATGTTCGACTTCAACGAACCCAGCCACAGGGGGCGTTCGGCGTCCCGCCCCTGCCCGTACGTCGCCAACAGCGCCTGCGCCTCGATCGGATCCCCCAGCCTGGTCCCCGTACCGTGAGCCTCCACCACATCCACATCCGCCGCCGACAACCCGGCACTCTCCAAAGCCGCCCGGATCACCCGCTGCTGCGACGGACCGTTCGGCGCCGTCAACCCGTTGCTCGCCCCGTCCTGGTTGACCGCACTCCCCCGCACCACCGCCAACACCCGATGCCCCAACCGCCGGGCATCCGACAACCGCTCCACAACCAGCACACCCACACCGTCGGAGAAGCCGGTTCCGTCCGCGTCGGCCGAGAAGGCTCGGCACCGGCCGTCCGGCGACAGCCCTCGCTGCCTGCTGAAGACCTGCAGCATGCCCGGGGTGGCCATCACCGTGGCACCACCCGCGAGAGCGAGGGAGCACTCTCCCGCCCGCAGCGCCTGCACCGCCAGATGCAGCGCGACCAGCGACGACGAGCACGCCGTGTCGACCGTGACCGCCGGTCCCTCCAGGCCGAAGGTGTAGGCGATCCGGCCGGAGACCACGCTGCCGACGTTGGCGGTGAGGAAGTAGCCCTCCATGCCCCCGGGGCTGCTCTTCAGCAGTTCGCCGTAGTCCTGCATGCTGTTGCCGAGGAAGACACCGGTGCGGCTGCCGCGCAGCTGCTGCGGGTCGAGGCCGACGCGCTCCACCGCTTCCCAGGAGGTCTCCAGGAGGAGCCGCTGCTGGGGGTCCATGGCCTGGGCCTCGCGCGGGGAGATCCCGAAGAAGCGGGGGTCGAAGTCGGCGGCGTCGGTGAGGAAGCCGCCTGCCCGGGCGTAGACGGTGCCCCACCGGTCGGGGTCGGGGTCGTAGAGGTTCTCCAGGTCCCAGCCCCGGTTCTCCGGGAACGCGGTGATGGCGTCCGTACCGTCGGCCAGCACGCGCCACAGCGCTTCCGGGCTGTCGGCGGCGCCGGGGTAGCGGCAGGCCATGCCGACGATCGCGATGGGCTCGGCGGTGCGGGACTCCAGTTCACGGATGCGCTTGCGCGCCTGGACCAGGTCGGCGGTCACCCATTTCAGGTAGTCCCGGAGCTTGGTCTCGGTGTCCATGGACTCGCGCTCGGCCGTCACTGGTCCCTCCCGAGTTCCTGGTTGATGAAGTCGAAGATCTCGTCGTCGGTCGCCGCCTCGATGCGCTCGGCCGCGTCGTCGTCCTCGTCCGGGCCGACCGGCGACGCATCGTGGGAGTCGGCCAGGACCGCGATCCGGTCGAGGAAGTCACGCAGCCGCTCGGTGGCCTGCTGCCGGTCCCAGTAGTCGGATGGAGCGGTGAGAAGGACGTTCTCGAGCCGGTCCAGGCCGGCCAGCGGGTCGTCCGAGGCCGGATCGGCCGCGCCACCCAGTGCGCCGTGCAGGTGTTGGGTGAGGGTTGTGGTCGTGGGGTGGTCGAAGATGACGGTGGGGGGGAGGTTGAGTCCGGTGGCGGTCTTGAGGCGGTTGCGTAGTTCTATGGCGGTGAGTGAGTCGAAGCCGAGGTCGTGGAAGGCGCGGTCGGGGTCGATGGCGGTGTGGGAGGTGTGGCCCAGGACGGTGGCGGCCTCGGCGCGTACCAGATCCAGCAGCACGGTGCGCTGCTCGGTGGGCTGGAGTCCTGCGAGGCGGGCGGTGATGGTGGCGGTGTCGGTTGCTGGAGGGTTTGCCGCCTCGCGGGCGGTGAGTGCGGCGGTCTCGGGCAGGTCGGCCAGGAGGGGGCTGGGGCGGTGGAGGGTGAAGGCGGGCAGGAAACGGTCCCATGCCATGTCGGCGACGACGAGGGTCGTCTCGTCGTCGCCGACGGCCGTTTCAAGCGCGGTGATCGCCGGCTGGGGCGCCATCACGACGACCCCGCCGCGCGCGAGCTGCTCGGCGCGCTCCTCGTCCAGCATGCCGCCCTGTGCGTCCCAGGCACCCCAGGCCACGGCGGTGGCCCTGCCTCCCGCCGCGCGGCGGGCCTGGGCCAGGGCGTCGAGGTAGGCGTTGCCGGCCGCGTAGGCGGCCTGCCCGCCGCTGCCCCATACCCCGGCGATGGAGGAGAACAGCACGAACGCGTCCAACGCGTCGGGCTTGAGGAGTTCGTCGAGGTGGCGGGCGCCCGCCACCTTCGCGGCCAGTGCCGCGGCGATCTGCTCGGCGGTGAGGTCGGCAAAGGGCACGTTCTCCGCGGTGCCCGCGGCGTGGAACACCGCTCGCACCCCATCACCCGACGCGGCCAGGCCCTTGAGGAGGTCCTCCAGCGCCGAGCGGTCGGTCACATCGCAGGCAACCAGAGTGACCCGCGCCCCCAGCGCCTTCACTTCCGCGGCCAGCGCGCTCGCACCGGGCGCGTTCGCACCGCTGCGCCCGGCCAGCACGACATGCTCTGCCCCGCCACGCGCCGCCCACCGGGCGACGTGCCCGCCGATCGCACCCGTGCCACCGGTGATCAGGACCGTCCCCTTCGGCGTCCAGGGCGTACGGGCCCGTTGCGGGCGCGGGCTGCGGCACAGCCGTCGTACCAGGACACCACCCTCACGGATCGCGAGTTGGTCCTCACCGTGCGCGTGGGCCTCGCCGAGCACACCCAGCAGACGGCCAACGGCCCGCGGCGACGGCACGGCCGGCACATCCACCAAACCACCCCACCGCTCCGGCGCTTCCAAAACCGCCGTCCGGCCCAGACCCCACACCAGGGACTGCGCGGGACTGGTGAGCACATCGCCGGCATCGACGGAAACGGCACCAGACGTCACACACCACAACCGCGCACCCTGACCCACATCGCCCAGGGCCTGAGCCAGCAGCACCGTGTCCACCGCCCCCGACGTGAGCACCGGATACTCGGGATGCTCCCGCTCGTCCAGCGCGGTCAGCGCCAGGACACCCTGGATCTCCTCTCCGCCCACAGCCTCACCGATCAGCCGACCCAGCACCGCGCGGTCACCGTCGGCGCGGTGCGAGTCCACCACCCGCACATCCGCCCCACCGGCAGTCAGCTCTTCAACAACCGCATCCGCCCACACATCCGCCACCGCATGCCCCGGCACCACGACAAGCCAGCGCCCCGCCGGCCTGGACGCCGCACGATCCCGCATCGCACGCCACGTCACCCGGTAACGACGGCTGTCCAGCTCCACCTGCTGCCGACGCTGCCTGCGCCAGGCCGCAAGCGCGGCAACAACCGCGTCCAGGCGGTCCGAACCACCCACACCCAAAACACCCGACACTGCCCCCAGATCACCAGCATCCACCGCCCCCCAGAAGTCGGCCGTATCCTCAAAAACCGCGGTACCGCTCGGTGCGGACGCGGCCAGGGCGGGCCAGTAGCGCTCGTGCTGGAAGGCGTATGTCGGCAGATCGACCCGGCTCGCGTCCGCCCCGTCGAAGAGGGTGTGCCACCGCACCGGTGCGCCGTGCGCGTACGCCTCGGCGGCGGAGAGCAGGAACCGGCGCAGCCCGCCCTCGTCGCGCCGCAGCGAACCCACGGTGACGGCTTCGGTCTCCGTCGCCTGGAAGGTCTCGGCGAGGGCGACCGCCAGAACGGGGTGCGGGCTCGCCTCCACGAACAGCCGGAAGCCGTCGGCGAGGAGGGCACGGACGGTGTCCTCGAAGCGGACGGTCTGGCGGAGGTTGGTGTACCAGTAGCCCGCGTCCATCGTCGTCGTGTCGATCAGGCCACCGGTCACGGTCGAGTAGAAGGGGACGGCGGATGCCTGCGGCTCGATGGGGGCGAGCAGGTCGGCCAGCTGCACCTCGATCGCCTCCACATGGGCGGAGTGCGAGGCGTAGTCCACCGGGATGCGACGGACCCGTACGCCTTCGTCTTCCAGCACACCGAAGAGCTCGTCCAGCGCCGCCGTGTCACCGCAGACCACCGTCGACGAAGGGCCGTTGACCGCAGCCACCGAGATCGCACCCTCCCGGGCTGCGACCCGCTTCCGCACCTCGGCCACCGGCAGCGGCACCGACAGCATCCCGCCCCGGCCCGTCAGGGCCAGGATCGCCTGACTGCGCAACGCCACCACCCGCGCCGCATCCTGCAGGGACAGAGCGCCCGCAACGCAGGCGGCCGCGATCTCCCCCTGCGAATGCCCGATCACCGCAGCCGGCGTCACACCGAGCGACTCCCACAGCGCCGCCAACGACACCATCACCGCGAACAGCACCGGCTGCACCACATCCACCCGGTCGAGACCAGGCGCGCTCTCCGCCCCCCGCACCACGTCGAACAACGACCAGTCGGTGAACGGGTCCAGCGCCTCCGCACACTCCGCAAAGCGAGCGGCGAACACCGGCGAGGAGTCGAGGAGCTCCACCGCCATCCCCACCCACTGGCCCCCCTGACCAGGGAAGACGAACACCGGCCGGTCGTCGGTGCCGGTCGCTCCGGTGACGGTGTGGGCGGTGGTGCCGCCCTGGGCGACGGCCAGCAGTCCGGAGAGTAGTTCGTCTCGGTCGGTGCCGACCACCACGGCCCGGTGCTCGTGGGCCGAGCGGGTGGTGGCGAGCGCCAGACCGGTGTCCTGGTGGGGCAGTTCACGGGCGGCGGGCGAGGAGAGCAGGAGCTGGGCCTGGCCGCGCAGGGCGGTCGCCGAGCGGGCGGTCAGCGCCCACGGGACCACCGGGGCAGCCTGCGTGTCGCCGGAGGCACTGTCGGCTTCTGGGAACTGCTCGACGACGACATGCGCGTTGGTGCCGCTCACCCCGAACGCGGAGACCGCGGCCCGCCGGAGCCGCCCCAGTTCCGGCCAGGGCCGGGCCTCGGTGAGGACGTGCACGTTTCCGCTGTCCCAGTCGACCTCCTGGGTCAGCCGGTCGACGTGGAGGGTCCTGGGCAGGACACCGTGCCGGAGCGCCATCACGGTCTTGATGAGTCCCGCGACGCCCGCGGCCGCCTGCGTGTGGCCGATGTTGGACTTCAACGAACCTATCCACAGCGGCTGTTGATCGTCGCGCTCCTGGCCGTAGGTGGCGAGCAGCGCCTGGGCCTCGATGGGGTCGCCGAGCCTGGTCCCGGTGCCGTGCGCCTCGACGAGGTCGACGTCGGCGGCGCGGACGCCCGCATTGGCGAGAGCCTGTCGGATGACGCGCTGCTGGGAGGGGCCGTTGGGCGCGGACAGGCCGTTGGAGGCGCCGTCCTGGTTCACCGCGCTGCCACGCACCACCGCCAGCACGCGGTGCCCGTTGCGCCGGGCGTCGGAGAGCCGTTCCACGACGACCATGCCGACGCCCTCGGCCCACGCTGTTCCGTCGGCGGTGTCGGCGAACGCCTTGCAGCGGCCGTCGGGCGACAGTCCGCGCTGCCGGCTGAACTCCACGAACAGGTCGGGCGTGGACAGCACGGCGACGCCGCCCACCAGGGCGAGTTCGCACTCGCCGGTGCGCAGCGCCTGCCCGGCGAGGTGCAGGGCGACCAGTGACGAGGAGCAGGCGGTGTCGACGGTCACCGCCGGCCCCTCCAGGCCGAAGGTGTAGGCGAGGCGGCCGGACAGGACGCTGCCCGTGCTGCCAGTGAGGAGATAGCCCTCGTAGTTGTCGGCGGCCCGGGCGAGGAGCGAGGAGTAGGTCTGACCGCTGGCACCGACGAAGACGCCGGTGCGCGAGCCGCGCAGGGTGGCGGGGTCGAGTCCGGCGCGTTCCAGGGCCTCCCAGGAGGTCTCCAGAAGGAGTCGCTGCTGGGGGTCCATGGCGACGGCCTCGCGCGGGGAGATCCCGAAGAAAGCCGCGTCGAACCCGGCTGCGTCGTGCAGGAAGCCGCCGTGGCGTGCGTAGGTGGTGCCCTGCCTGTCCGGGTCGGGGTCGTAGAGGCCGATGGGGTCCCAGCCGCGGTCGGCGGGGAAGCCGGACATGCCGTCGCCGCCGGAGAGGACCAGTTCCCACAGGTCCTCGGGCGAGTCGACCCCGCCGGGGAAGCGGCAGGCGATGCCAACGACGGCGAGGGGCTCCTGGCTGTCGGCCGTGACGGCGGGGGCCGGGGCGGTCGTGCCGGGGAGTTCGCCGCTGACGTCGGCGACGATGCGCGCCGCGAGGGCTCGGGGTGTCGGGTGGTCGAAGACGAGGGTGGCGGGAAGCCGGACACCGATCTCGGTGTTCAGGCGGTTGCGCAGTTCGACGGCGGTCAGCGAGTCGAAGCCCATCTCCTGGAAGGCGCGGCCCGCCTCGACCGCGTCCGGGGAGCCGTGTCCGAGGACGGCGGACGCCTGGGCCCGCACCAGGTCGAGGACGATCCGCAGCTGCTCGTCCTCGCTACGGCCGTGCAGGCGCCGCCGCAGTCCGGTGGCCGGGGTGTCGGCGCCGTCCTGTGCGCGCGGAGCCGTCGCACGGACCAGGCCGCGCAGGAGCGGTGGCACGGCGCCGCCGCGCCGGCGCAGTCCGGCCAGGTCGAGGCGGGCCGGCACGAGGGTCGGGGCGCCGTGCTCCAGCGCCGCGTCGAACAGGGCGAGACCGTCGGCCTCGGTCAGCGGCACCAGGCCGCCGCCCGCCATGCGCCGCCGGTCGACGTCGCCGAGGGACGCCGCCATGCCGCCGGGCTGCCCCCACAGTCCCCACGCCATCGACACAGCGGGCAGGCCGAGCGCCCTGCGGTGTTCGGCGAGGGCGTCGAGGAAGGTGTTGGCCGCGCAGTACCCGGCCTGGCCGGCCGCGCCGAAGGTGGCGGCGGCGGACGCGAAGACCACGAAGTGGGCGAGGTCGAGTCCACGGGTCAGGTCGTGCAGATGCCAGGCGGCGTCGGCCTTGGGCCGCAGCACGGTGTCCACCCGCTCGGGGGTGAGGGAGGCGATGATCCCGTCGTCGAGCACGCCGGCCGCGTGGATCACGCCGTGCAGGGTGGAGTTCTCGGTGATGGTGTCGAGCAGTCGGGCCAGGGCGTCGCGGTCCGACACGTCGCAGGCGACCACGTCCGCATGGGCACCCAACTCGGACAGTTCGGCGAGGAGTCGGTCGACTCCCGGGGTACGGCTTCCTCGGCGTCCGGCGAGCACCAGGCGGCGTACACCGTGCCGCGTGACGAGGTGCCGGGCGATCAGGCCGCCCAGGGCGCCGCCCGCGCCGGTGACGAGGACCGTCCCGTCGGCGGCCGCGTCCTGGGGCTCTGTCTGCGGGACAGTGAGGACGACCTTGCCGATGTGCCGGGCCTGACCGATGAAGCGGAACGCCTCGTCGGCCGCACGGGCGTCCCAGGTGGTCACCGGGAGCGGTCGCAGGGCCCCGCTCTCGAAGAGGTCCACGAGCGCGGTCAGCATCTCACCGATGCGGTCGGGGCCCGCTTCGAGCATGTCGAACGCCTGGTAGCGCACGCCCGGGTGGGCCGCCGTCACCTCCTCGGGGCGCCGGATGTCGGTCTTGCCCATCTCCAGGAAGCGTCCGCCCCGCGGCAGCAGCGCGGCCGAGGTGTCGACGTACTCCTTCGCGAGGGAGTTCAGGACGACGTCCATGCCGCGACCGGCGGTGACCTCGGCGAATCGCCTGCCGAAGTCGAGGGTGCGGGAGGATGCGAGGTGGTCGTCGGGGATGCCCAGGGACCGGACGGTGTCCCACTTGCCGGGGCTCGCCGTGGCGAAGACCTCCGCGCCGAGATGCCGGGCGAGCTGCACGGCGGCCATGCCGACGCCGCCGGCTGCCGCATGGACCAGGACCGACTCGCCCGCCTTCAGGTCCACCAGGTCCACGAGGCCGTAGTACGCCGTGAGGAAGACGACGGGCACGGCGGCCGCGTCGGTGAACGACCAGCCGTCGGGGATCCGGACGAGCAGCCTGCGGTCCGTGACGGCCACGGGGCCGAGGACGCCGTAAAAGAGACCCATCACCCGGTCGCCGGGAGCGATTCCGGACACTCCCGGTCCGACCTCCAGGACGACTCCGGCACCCTCTGCGCCCACGCGCGCTTCGCCCGGATACATGCCGAGGGCGATGAGGACGTCCCGGAAGTTCAGGCCCCCCGCCCGCATGCCGACCCTGACCTCGCCCTCCGCGAGCGACCGGCCAGCCTCCGGGTACGGCGCCAGGGCCAGGTTCCCGTCGAGGGTGCCCCGGCCGAGGGTCTCCAGGCGCCACGGCTGTCCGTCCGGCACCTCGAGTCCCGCCGACGTCCGGGCGAGCCTGGGGACGAGGACGTCCGCGCCGCGCACCGCCCACTCGGTCTCGTCGCCGTCCGCGAGGGCGGCCAACCGGGGCCAGGCGTCGGCGGGTTCGTCGACGTCGACCAGGAGGAAACGGCCGGGGTTTTCCACGCCCGCCGACCGCACGAGCCCGCGCGCGGCCGCGTGCACCTGTCCGGTGACCTGCTCGCCCGGACGTGCGGCGACCGCGCGGCGGCTCAGCAGCAGCAGACGCGCGCCGGCGAAGCGCTCGTCCGTGATCCAGGTCTGGGCGAGGTGCAGGGCACGATGGGTGATGGCGTGGGCCAGGTCGGGGAGGCGGTCGTCCGCGGCGGTGGCCGTATCGAAGCCGGGCTGATCGTCTGCGCCGGTGGGGGCGCCGATGCTGGGCACGACCACCAGGTCGGGCAGCGGCGTGCCGGCGCCGACGGCGGCGGCGAGTTCGTCGAGGCCGGTGTAGGTGGCGGCGGCACCGGCCGCCAGGGCCTGTTCGGCGTACGGGGTGCCATCCGCCGCCACCAGGGCCCAGGTCAGCGTGCCGGCCGGAGCCGGCAGCGGCTGCTCGACCCACTCGACACGGAACAATGCGTCAAGGTTGCGTCGGCCGTCCGCGCGCAGTCGCTCGGCAGTCATGGGCCGGAGCACGAGCGCGTCGGCGGTGGCGACGAGTTGCCCGGAGGTGTCGGCGACGGCGAGCGCGAGGCTGTCGTCACCGGTGCGCATGAGGTGGACGCGCAGCGACGACGCGCCCCAGGCCCGCATCTCGACCCCGCTCCACGAGAAGGGCAGCCGCCCCGAGGTGTTCTCCGCACCGAGCAGCCCGCCCGCTCCCACGGCGTGCAGTGCGGCGTCCAGCAGGGCGGGGTGCAGCGCGAACGCCACCGCGTCGCCGCTCGCCTCGGTGGGCAGGGCGACCTCGGCGAAGAGCTCCTCACCGCGCCGCCATACGCCGCGCAGGCCTTGGAAGGCCGGGCCATAGGCGAAGCCCACGTTTGCGAAACGGTCGTAGAGATCGGCCACGTCGACAGGGGTGGCGTCCGCCGGTGGCCACGTTCTGGTGACAGCAAGGGAGCTGGGGGAGGTTCGTTCGGTGGTGAGGACGCCTGTCGCGTGTTCCTGCCAGGGCTTCTCGCCCCCTGCCTCCGACGGTTCCGGGCGCGCGTGGATCGACAGAGCACGCCGGCCGAAGTCGTCCTGGTGTCCTACGACCACCTGGAGCTGGACGGCGTCCCGCTCGGGGAGGACGAGGGGGTGGTGCAGGGTGAGTTCCTCGACGGTGGGGGCGCCGACCTGGTCCCCCGCCCACACGGCCAGCTCCAGGAAGGCGGTGCCGGGGAGCAGGACCGTGTCCAGGACGGTGTGATCGGTCAGCCAGGGATGCGAGCGGCGGGAAAGACGGCCGGTGAGGATCAGGCCGTCGCCTTCGGCGAGGTGGATGGCGGCACCGAGGAGGGGGTGCGCGGCGATGCCCAGGCCGGCGGAGGATACGTCGCCTGCGGTGGGGGTGGCGGGTTCCAGCCAGTAGCGGTCGCGTTGGAAGGCGTAGGTGGGCAGGTCGACGGTTCGGGCGCCTGAATTCTCGAACAGCACCTCCCAGTCGACGGAAGCCCCGGTGGTCCACAGCGCGGCGAGGGCCTTGACGGCGGTCTGGGGTTCGTCGCGGTTGCGGCGCAGCATCGGCGTGCAGCCCAGGACCAAGGGGGAGAGCGCCGCGTCCGGGCCCACCTCGACGAAACGCACCACACCTGCCTCGCGGGCGGCTTCGACGTCGTCGTGGAAGCGAACAGTGTCGCGCACATGCCGTACCCAGTACTCCGGATCGGTCACCGGCGAGGTCAGGGTGAGCTGCGGCTCGTGGAAGGCCACCTGGGCCAGGACCTGACGGAAATCCTCCAGCATCGGCTCCATCAACGGCGAGTGAAAAGCGTGACTGACCGACAGCCGCTTCACCTTCCGGCCCTCGGCCTCGAAACGAGCGGCGATCGCCAGTACGGCCGACTCCTCGCCCGAGATCACCACCGCCTCGGGACCGTTCACCGCAGCGATGGATACGTCGTCCGTCAGCAGCTCGGCCACCTCGGCCTCAGTCGCTTGGAGGGCCACCATCGCCCCACCCGACGGCAGCCCACTCATCAGCCGACCCCGGGCAGCCACCACCTTCACGGCATCCTCGAGAGACCAGACCCCCGCCACATGGGCGGCCGCCAGCTCACCGATCGAGTGCCCCACCAGCACCTCAGGGGTCACACCCCACGACTCCAACAGCCGGAACAGCGCCACCTCACACGCGAAAATCGCCGGCTGCGCCCACGCCGTGTCCCCCAGCACCTCCACCGGACCGTCGAACATCACCTCCCGCAACGACCCGCCAAAAGCCCCGCACACCTCATCCAGAGCCCTCGCGAACACCGGATACGCCGCATACAACTCCCGGCCCATCCCCACCCGCTGAGAACCCTGACCGGAGAACACAAACCCGGTCCCACCGACGGCGGCCGCACCGGTCACGGGCTCATTTCCGCCATCGATCACCACGGCCCGATGCTCGAACACGGACCGAGTCGAGACCAGCGACCATCCGACATCCACGGGATCCAGGTCGGCAGCCCACTCCGACAGCCGACCCAGCTGCCCCCGCAACGCCTCGGCCGTCCGCCCCGACACCACCCATGGAACGACCGGGACGGAAACAGCAGACTGCGGCTCAGCCGCCTGCTCCTCGGGCGCCTCCTCCACAATCACATGCGCGTTCGTCCCACTGATCCCGAACGACGAGACCCCGGCCCGCCGCAGCCGCCCCTCCTCAGACGCCCACTCCCGCGCCTCCCGCAACAACTCCACCGCACCCGACGCCCAGTCCACCTGCGCCGTCGGCTCATCCACATGCAGCGTCTTCGGCAACAGCCCCCGCTGCAGCGCCATCACCATCTTGATCACACCGGCCACACCCGCAGCCGCCTGTGTGTGACCGATGTTCGACTTCAACGAACCCAGCCACAGGGGGCGTTCGGTATCCCGGCCCTGCCCGTACGTCGCCAGCAGCGCCTGCGCCTCGATCGGATCCCCGAGTCGCGTCCCCGTGCCGTGAGCCTCCACCGCGTCCACATCCGCCGTCGACAACCCGGCACTCTCCAGAGCCGCACGGATCACCCGCTGCTGCGACGGACCGTTCGGCGCCGTCAGCCCGTTGCTCGCCCCGTCCTGGTTGACCGCACTCCCCCGCACCACCGCCAACACCTGGCGCCCGTTTTCCCGGGCTTCGGAGAGCCGCTCCACCACCAGGACGCCCACGCCTTCGCCCCATCCGACCCCGTCGGCCGCCGAGGCGAAGGACTTCGAGCGTCCGTCGGGTGCCAGGCCGCGCTGTCTGCTGAACTCCATCAGGACGCCGGGCGCGGCCATCACCGCCACACCGCCCACCAGCGCGCGGTCGCAGTCGCCGGCGCGCAGGGCCTGAGCGGCCAGGTGCAGGGCGACCAGGGACGACGAGCACGCCGTGTCCAACGTCACCGCCGGGCCCTCCAGGCCGAGGATGTAGGCGATCCGGCCCGACATCACACTGGGGGTGTTACCGGTCATGAGGTAGCCGGCCACCTCGTCGGGCGCCTGGGTCAGGGGTGGGGCGTAGTCCCAGGTGTTGGAGCCGACGAAGACGCCGGTGCGGCTGCCCCGCAGTTTCTGCGGGTCGAGGCCCGCGCGTTCCAGCGCCTCCCACGAGGTTTCGAGGAGGAGCCGCTGCTGGGGGTCCATGGCCTGGGCCTCGCGCGGGGAGATACCGAAGAACGCGGCGTCGAACGCGCCGAGGTCGTCCAGGAAGGCTGCCTCGCGGGTGCCGATGGAGCCGGGCCGGGTGAGCTCGGGGTCGTAGAGGTCGTCGATGTTCCAGCCGCGGTCGGCGGGGATCGGGGCGACCGCGTCCGTGCCGGTGGAGACGAGCTCCCAGAGCGCCTCGGGGGTGCGGACGCCGTGCGGGAACCGGCAGGCCATCGCGGTGATGGCGAGGGGTTCGCCGGCGCGCTCCTCCAGTTCCCGCACGCGTTCCCTCGACTGCACCAGGTCAGCCGTGACCCACTTGAGGTATTCGCGGAGCTTCTCTTCGTTGTCCATCTGCGTTGCCGCTCCATCCAGCAGTGTGCGTGCTCTGCCTGCTCTGCCTGCTCTGTGGCGCCTTACTAGGACTTGCCGAGCTCCTTGTTGATGAAGTCGAAGATCTCGTCGTCCGAGGCGGACTCGATCTTCTGTGCGGAGGCCGCGCCTGGGCCGGTGGCGGCCGGGGCGCCGCCGACCGCGGCGAGGACCTCGCGGGCCCGCGCGGCCACCCGGGCCGTTTCGCCGTCCGTCGGTGCCAGGGCCGCGAGGGCAGCTTCGAGGGCGTCGAGTCCCGCGAGGACGGAGTCGACGGTCGTCTCCTGCGCCGGGGCCAGCTGTTCCCCCAAGTAGGCGGCCAGGGTCGCGGGTGTCGGATAATCGAAGACCAGAGTGGCGGGCAGCCTGAGGCCCGTCGCCGCGTTGAGCCGATTCCGAAGCTCGACAGCGATCAAGGAGTCGAAGCCCAGTTCCTTGAAGGCACGTTCCGGGGCGATCTCGGCGGCCGACGCGTGGCCGAGGGCGGTGGCCACATGGGTGCGGACCAGGGTGGTCAGGAGCTGGTTCTGCTCGGCGGGGGCGAGGCCGGCGAGCCGGGCGCCGAGCCCGTCGGGGCCGTCCCCGGGCGCCGTCTGTGCCGTCGTTCCGGCGGGTGTCCTGGCCGCGGCCGTCCGCAGGGCCCGTACGTCGGGCAGGTCACGGATGATCGGGCGGGCCCGGCCGCCGTGCACCTCGGCGACGAAGCGGCGCCAGTCGACGTCGATGACGGTGAGGAACGGCTCGTCCGCGAGCAGGGAGCGAGCCATGACGTCGACGGCGGTGCCGGGGTCCATCGGTCGGATGCCGCGTCGTTTGATGCGGGCCTCGTTGGATCCGAGGGTGGCCATGCCGTCGCCGCCCCACATGCCCCAGCCGAAGGAGGCGCCGACGCGTCCTTCGGCGCGCCGCTGCTGGACGAGGGTGTCGAGGAAGGTGTTCCCGGCGGCGTAGGCGGCCTGGCCCGCGGAGCCGAGGACGCCGGACACGGAGGAGAACAGGACGAACGCCGACAGATCGAGATGGGCGGTGAGTTCGTGCAGGTTGAGCGCCGCGTCGATCTTCGGCCGGAGGACGGCGTCCATGTTCTCAACGGTGAGGCCGTCGACGATGCCGTCGCGGGAGACGCCGGCGGTGTGGATGACGGCGTCGAGCGGGCTGTCGCCGGGCAAGGAGTCGAGCAGCTCGGCGAGTTGGGCGCGGTCGGCGACGTCACACTTGGCGATGGTGACCTGCGCGCCGAGCGCGGTCAGCTCGGCCTCCAGCTCGTCCGCGCCGGCCGCGTCGCGTCCGCTGCGGCTGGTCAGGATCAGGTGGTCGGCTCCTTCCTCGGCGAGCCAGCGGGCCACGTGTCCGCCGAGGGCGCCGGTGCCGCCGGTGACGAGCACGGTGCCGGCCGGCTTCCACGGCCGTTTTGATGACGGCTCGGGGCGCGGAGCACGCTGGAGGCGTCGTACGAGGACGCCCGTGTCGCGCACGGCCAGTTGGTCTTCGTCGCGGTCGGCCGCCAGCACGTCGGCGAGACGGCCGACCGCGCGTTCGCCGGTCGTGGCGGGGACGTCGACGAGGCCGCCCCACTGCTTGGGCTGTTCAAGGGCGATGACCCGGCCCAGGCCCCAGACGGCGGACTGCAGGACGTGGTCGACGGGGTCGGTGTCGGTGGCCTGCACCGCGTCCTGGGTGGCGATCCACAAGGGTGCCTCGATGCCCGCGGTGTCCATGGCCTGGACGGTGGTGACGGTGTGTGCGAGGCCCAGCGGGACCGACGGGTGGTCGGGGTGCATGCGTTCGTCCAGGGCGAGCCAGGACAGCACCCCGGCGACGGGTCCGCCGATTCCGTCGTCCCCGGCGGCCCCGGTGAGGCGGTCGGCAAGGGCGGCTCGGTCGGCGGCCAGGGCGTCGTCGACGAGGACGGTGGTCACCCGGGCGCCGCGCGTCCGGAGGGCCTGGGCGCTCGCGGTGATCCACGAATCGTCGGCCTGCCCGGCCGGCACGACGAGCAGCCAGCTGCCGCTGAGGGCCGCGTCGGGGGTGTCGGTGATCCGGGTCCAGTCGATGCGGTAGCGCCAGGAGTCCTCGGCGGCGGCGCTCTCACCGAGGGCCTTCTTGACCTCTTCGAGCTGGTCGGTGGAGAGCGGTCGCGCGGCCAGCGAGTCGACGGTGGCGACGGGCGCCCCGGTGGCGTCGGCGACGGTCACGGTGACGATGTCCTCGCCGCTGCGCCGGAACCGAACGCGCAGGGCGTCGGCTCCGGTGGCGTGCGTCCGTACACCGTTCCAGGAGAACGGCAGGACAGCGGTCTCTGTGTCGCCGTGGTAGCCGAGGACGGTGGCGTGCAGCGCTGCGTCCAGGAGGGCGGGGTGCAGTTCGAAGGCGTCGGCCTGGGAGGCGTACTCCTCGGGCAGGGCGACCTCGGTGAACACTTCCTCGCCCCGGCGCCAGGCGCGCCGTAGCCCCTGGAAGGCGGGGCCGTAGCCGTAGCCGAGGTCCGCGAACCAGTCGTAGACGCCCTGGACGTCGAGTTCCTCGGCGTCGGCGGGCGGCCAGGCGGTGAGGTGCTGGTCGGCGGTGATCGGCGGCGCGGCGCCCGCTGCGGTGAGGAAGCCCATGGCGTGCCGGGTCCAGGGCCGGTCCGGCGGCTCTTCGGCCGCCGTGCCGGACTCCGGGCCGACGGCGGGTTCGGTGCGTGAGTAGACGCCGATCTCGCACCGGCCGGTGTCGTCGCGTCCGCCGACCACGACCTGCACCTGTACGGCGCCGTCCGCCGGCAGGACCAGCGGGGCGTGCAGCGTGAGTTCGTCGATGCCGTCGGCTCCGACGCGCCTGGCCGCGTACTGGGCGAGTTCCACGAATCCGGTGCCGGGCAGCAGGACGGTGTCGAGGACCGCGTGGTCCGCGAGCCAGGGCTGCGTCGCTGTGGACAGCCGCCCGGTGAACACCGCGCCTGCGCCGTCGGCGAGTTCGACCACCGCGCCGAGCAGCGGATGGTCCGCCCCACCGATGCCCACCTCGGCGACCTGACCGCTGTGCCGCCGGGCCGGCGGACGCAGCCAGTAGCTGCGGCGCTGGAACGGGTAGGTGGGCAGATCCACCGTGTGCGCGGACGTCCCGGCGAAGACCGCCTCCCAGTCCACCGGTACGCCGCTGACGTGCAGTTCGGCCAGGGACAACAGCACGCGGTCGAGGCCGCCTTCGTCGCGCCGCAGCGAACCGGTCACCACCAGGTCGTGGCCCACGGTGTCCGCGGTCTCCAGGAGCCCCATGGCGAGGACGGGGTGGGGGCTGGATTCGACGAAGGCCCGGTAGCCGTCGGTGAGGAGGGCGCGGACGGTGTCTTCGAAGAGGACCGTCCGGCGGAGGTTGGTGTACCAGTAGCCCGCGTCCATCGTCGCCGTGTCGATCAGGCCGCCGGTCACCGTCGAGTAGAAGGGAACCCGCGACGTACGCGCCTCGATGGGAGCCAGCAGACCAGCCACCTCACCCTCGATCGCCTCCACATGAACGGAATGCGAGGCGTAGTCCACCGGAACACGACGGACCCGCACACCCTCGCCCTCCAGCACGGCGAAAAGCTCGTCCAGCGCCCAGGCGTCTCCCGAGACCACCGTCGAGGACGGACCGTTGACCGCAGCCACCGAGATCGCACCCTCCCAGGCCGCGACCCGCTCCCGCACCACAGCCACCGGCAGCGGCACCGACAACATCCCGCCCCGACCCGACAAAGCCAGGATCGCCTGACTGCGCAACGCCACCACCCGCGCCGCATCCCCCAGCGACAACGCCCCCGCCACACACGCAGCCGCGATCTCCCCCTGCGAATGCCCCACCACCGCAGCCGGCGTCACACCGAGCGACTCCCACAACGCCGCCAACGACACCATCACCGCGAACAACACCGGCTGCACCACATCCACCCGGTCAAAACCAGGCGCACCCTCCACCCCCCGCACCACATCCAACAACGACCAGTCGGTGAACGGGTCCAGCGCCTCCGCACACTCCGCAAAGCGAGCGGCGAACACCGGCGAGGAGTCGAGGAGCTCCACCGCCATCCCCACCCACTGACCCCCCTGACCAGGGAAGACGAAGACAGGTCGGGTGGCGCGCCCCTGGACTGTCGCGGTTCCCGTCACCACGTTCGGTGTGGGTTCGCCGGTGGCGAGTGCGGTGAGTGCGGTGAGGAGGTCGTCGTGGTCGCGGCCCACGACGACGGCGCGCTCCTCGAAGAGGGAGCGGTGGCGTACGAGGGTGAGGCCGACGTCGGCCGCGGGGGTGCCCGTGGCCAGCAGAGTGCGCAGGCGCTGGGCCTGAGTGCGCAGGGCGGCCTCGGATCGGGCGGACACGACGAGCGGGATTGCCGGAGGTGCGGCGGAAGCCTCGGCCGACTCAAGCGCATCGGCGGACTCAAGCGCATCCGCGGACTCAGGCGCATCGGCCGGCTCCGGCGCCTGTCCGATGACGACGTGGGCGTTGGTCCCGCTCACGCCGAAGGACGAGATTCCCGCGCGGCGCGGGCGGTCCGGGCCGGACTCGGGCCAGGGACGGTTCTCGGAGAGCAGTTCCACCGCGCCGGCCGTCCAGTCGACCTGTGGCGTGGGCTCGCTCACGTGCAGGGTCTGTGGCAGCACTCCGTGGCGCAGGGCCATGACCATCTTGATGACGCCGGCGACTCCGGCGGCGGCCTGGGTGTGCCCGATGTTGGACTTCAACGAGCCAAGCCACATCGGCCGTTCGGCATCCCGGCCCTGTCCGTAGGTGGCGAGGAGTGCCTGGGCCTCGATCGGGTCGCCCAGTCTCGTCCCCGTGCCGTGCGCCTCGACGGCGTCCACGTCGGCGGGTGACAGGCCCGCGCTCGCCAAGGCCTCCCGGATGACGCGCTGTTGGGACGGTCCATTGGGTGCGGTCAGGCCGTTGCTCGCGCCGTCCTGATTCACCGCGCTGCCCTCGACGACGGCCAGGACATGGTGTCCCTTGCGCCGGGCGGCGGAGAGCCGTTCGACGACGAGGACGCCCACACCCTCCGCCCAGCCGGTGCCGTCCGCGCCGGCGGAGAACGCCTTGCAGCGGCCGTCGGGCGACAGACCGCGCTGCCGGCTGAACTCGACGAACAGGGTGGGGGTCGCCATGAGGGCGGCGCCGCCGACGAGCGCGAGGTCGCATTCGCCGTCGCGCACGGAGCGGGCGGCCAGGTGCAGGGCGACCAGGGAGGAGGAGCAGGCCGTGTCCACGGTGACCGCCGAGCCCTCCAGGCCGAACGCGTAGGCGAGGCGGCCGGAGATGACGCTGGCCGAGCCGCCGGTCAGCAGATAGCCCTCGTAGTCCTGCGGGACCTCGGCGAGGAGGGCCGCGTAGTCCTGGCCGTTGGCGCCGATGAACACGCCGGTGCGGGAGCCGTGCAGCGCGGCCGGGTCGATGCCGGCCCGCTCGAACGCCTCCCAGGACGTCTCCAACAGCAGCCGCTGCTGCGGGTCCATGCCGAGGGCTTCACGCGGCGAGATTCCGAAGAACCCGGCGTCGAACTGGTCGAGGTCGTGCAGGAAGCCGCCGTAGCGGGTGTAGGTCTTGCCCGTGCGCTCGGGGTCGGGGTCGTAGAGGCCGTCCACGTCCCAGCCGCGGTTTCCGGGGAACTCCGTGATGCCGTCGGAACCATCGGCGACCAGCCGCCACAGGTCTTCGGGGCTGGTCACCCCGCCGGGGAAGCGGCAGGCCATGCCGACGATCACAACGGGGTCGTCGGCGGTGCCGGCGACCGGGACCGGTGCCGCGGTGGTCGTCCCGCCCTGCTCCCCGAGGAGTTCGGCGGTGATCCGGGCGGCCATCACCTGCGGGGTCGGGTAGTCGAAGACGAGGGTGGCGGGCAGGCGCAGACCGGTCTCGGCGTTGAGCCGGTTGCGCAGTTCGACGGCCATGAGGGAGTCGAAGCCCATCTCCTGGAAAGCGCGGCCCGCCTCGACCGCGTCCACGGAGCCGTGGCCCAGCACGTCGGCGACATGCCGGCCGACCAGGGTGAGGGCGGCGGCCTCGCGGTCGTCGGCGGGCAGGGCGGCCAGCCGGTCGCGCAGGGTGCGGGCCGCGTCGGCGCCCGCGGCGAGCACGGCACGCCGAGCGGGCCGTACGAGGGACCGCAGCAGGGCGGGCACCTCGCCGGAGCGCCGGAGCGCGGCCAGGTCGAGCCGGGTCGGCACGACCACCGGGCGCTCCTGCCCGAGCGCGGCGTCGAAGAGGGCGAGCGCCTCCTCGGTGGGCAGTGCGGTCATGCCACCGCGCGCGGCGCGCCGCAGATCGGCGTCGCCGAGGTGTCCGGTGATGGCGCTGGCCTGCTGCCACAGACCCCAGGCGAGCGAGACGGCCGGGAGCCCCTGGGCGGCGCGCTGCTGGGCGAGGGCGTCCAGGCAGGCGTTGGCCGCCGCGTAGCCGGCCTGACCGGCTCCGCCGAAGGCCGCGGCCGCCGACGAGAACAGCACGAACGCCGCCAGGTCGGCCTCCCGCGTCAGCTCGTGCAGGATGCGGGCGGCGTCAGCCTTGGGCCGCAGGACGGCGTCGACGCGCTCGGGGCTCTGCGCGGCGAACACACCGTCGTCCACGACGCCTGCGGTGTGTACGACGGCTGTGAGTGGCGCCGAGTCGGGGATCGCGGCCAGCACGGCGGCGAGCGCGTCCCGGTCCGCGGCGTCGCAGGCGACGACCTCGGCCCGCGCACCCAGCTCCCGTAGTGCCTCCACGAGTTCGGCGGCGCCGTCGGCCGCGGGACCACGTCGGCTGGTGAGCACGAGCCTGCGGACGCCGTGCCGGGCTGCGAGGTGGCGGGCGAGCAGTCCGCCGAGCATGCCGGTGCCGCCGGTGACGAGGACGGTGCCCTGCGGGTCGAGGACCGGGGCTTGGTCGCTGTGCGCGCCCGCGCGTGTCAGCCGGGGCACGAGGGTTTGACCGGAGCGGATGGCGGCCTGGGGTTCGTCAATGGCGATCAGGGCCGCGAGCGCGCGGGCCACGCCCGGGTTGGCGTCGCCGTCCGGTGCTCCGCTCTCGCTGTCGACGAGCACGATCCGGCCGGGGTGCTCCGTCTGTGCCGTCCGCAGCAGACCGTGGACGGCCGCGCCCGGCAGGTCGGTGACGTTCTCGCCCGGTCGGGCGCACAGGGCACCCCGGGTGAGCACCACCAGCGTGGTCGTGGCGAACCGCTCGTCGGCGAGCCAGTCCTGGACGAACTCCAGCGTCCGGTGCAGGGCCGCGCGCACCGCGTCCCGTTCCGCGGCGCCGGCCTCCGTACGGCAGGTGAACACCACCGCTCCGGGAACGGTCTCACCGCGGTCCAGGTCGGCGCGCAGGGCATCAAGACCGTCGTACGTCGCCGTCGTGGCGCCCTGCTCGGCCAGCGCGGCCGCGAGGAGGTGCCCGCCCCGGTGGGACTGATCGTCGGCGAGGACCGCCCACGTGGCCGCGGGGACCTCGGGCTCGCGGGAGGTAAGGGGTGACCAGTCGACGTGGAACAGGGCCTCGTCGCCGCGCGGGCGGGCCGTAGCGAGCTGCTCGCCGGTGACCGCCCGCAGCAGCAGCGACCCCACGGTCGCGACGGGCTGTCCGGAGGGTGCGGACGCGGTGAGCCGCAGGGTGTCGGCTCCGGTGCGGGTCAGCCGCACCCGCAGCGCGGAGGCGCCGGACGCGTGGAGCGTCACCTGTCCCCAGGCAAACGGCAGCCGCGCCCGGGCCTCGCTGTCGCCGAGCAGCCCGCTCAGCCCGACGGCGTGCAGGGCCGCGTCGAGGAGGGCCGGGTGGACGGCGAACTCGCCGGTTTTCCGGGCGGCTTCGGCGGGCAGCTCGACGTCGGCGAAGACCTCGTCGTCGCTTCGCCAGACGGCTCGCAGCCCCTGGAAGGCAGGGCCGTAGTCGTGGCCCTCCCCGGCGAGACGCTCGTAGTAACCCTGGGTGGAGACGGCCGTCGCTCCGGTCGGCGGCCAGGACGTGGCGACGTCATGGTCGCCCGACTCGGTGGACCGGCCTCGGTGGCGGGGTCCCGCCTCTGCGTCGTCTGCGCCCTCGTCCTGAGGGACGAGCGCGCCGGAGGCGTGCCGGGTCCAGGGCTCCTCCGTGCCGTCGACCGGGTCGAGGCGCGAGTGGATCCCTATCTCACGTCGCCCGGTCTCATCGGGGGCGCCGACGGTCACCTGGAGCTGGAGGGCGCCCTGGTCGGGGAGGATCAACGGGGCCTGGAGGGTGAGTTCCTCGACGGTGGGGGCGCCGACCTGGTCCCCCGCCCACACGGCCAGCTCCAGGAAGGCGGTGCCGGGGAGCAGGACCGTGTCCAGGATCGCGTGATCGGTCAGCCAGGGATGCGAGCGGCGGGAAAGACGGCCGGTGAGGATCAGGCCGTCGCCTTCGGCGAGGTGGATGGCGGCACCGAGGAGGGGGTGCGCGGCGATGCCCAGGCCGGCGGAGGATACGTCGCCTGCGGTGGGGGTGGCGGGTTCCAGCCAGTAGCGGTCGCGTTGGAAGGCGTAGGTGGGCAGGTCGACGGTTCGGGCGCCTGAATTCTCGAACAGCACCTCCCAGTCGACGGAAGCCCCGGTGGTCCACAGCGCGGCGAGAGCCTTGACGGCGGTCTGGGGTTCGTCGCGGTTGCGGCGCAGCATCGGCGTGCAGCCCAGGACCAAGGGGGAGAGCGCCGCGTCCGGGCCCACCTCGACGAAACGCACCACACCTGCCTCGCGGGCGGCTTCGACGTCGTCGTGGAAGCGAACAGTGTCGCGCACATGCCGTACCCAGTACTCCGGATCGGTCACCTCCTTGACAAGCGTGAGCTGCGGCTCGTGGAAGGTGACCTGGGCCAGGACCTGACGGAAATCCTCCAGCATCGGCTCCATCAACGGCGAGTGAAAAGCGTGACTGACCGACAGCCGCTTCACCTTCCGGCCCTCAGCCTCGAAACGAGCGGCGATCGCCACAACGGCCGACTCCTCGCCCGAGACCACCACCGCCTCGGGACCGTTCACCGCAGCGATGGATACGTCGTCCGTCAGCAGCTCGGCCACCTCCGCCTCGGCCGCCTGAAGCGCCACCATCGCCCCACCCGACGGCAGCCCACTCATCAGCCGACCGCGGGCAGCCACCACCTTCACCGCATCCTCGAGAGACCACACCCCCGCCACATGGGCGGCCGCCAGCTCACCGATCGAGTGCCCCACCAGCACCTCAGGGGTCACACCCCACGACTCCAACAGCCGGAACAGCGCCACCTCACACGCGAAAATCGCCGGCTGCGCCCACGCCGTGTCCCCCAGCACCTCCACCGGACCGTCGAACATCACCTCCCGCAACGACCCGCCAAAAGCCCCGCACACCTCATCCAGAGCCCTCGCGAACACCGGATACGCCGCATACAACTCCCGGCCCATCCCCACCCGCTGAGAACCCTGACCGGAGAACACAAACCCGGTCCCACCGGCAGCCGCGACCCCCGTCACCGGCTCACCAACCCCGTCGACCACCACGGCCCGATGCTCGAAAACAGACCGCGAAGTGATCAGCGACCACCCCACATCGACGGGATCCAGACCACCCACCCACTCCGACAGCCGACCCAACTGCCCCCGCAACGCCCCAGCCGACCGCCCCGACACCACCCACGGGACGACCGGGACGGAAACACCGGCTCGCGTCTGCTCACCCTCTTCCTGAGCCGGCGCCTCCTCCACAATCACATGCGCGTTCGTCCCACTGATCCCGAACGACGAGACCCCGGCCCGCCGCAGCCGCCCCTCCTCAGGCGCCCACTCCCGCGCCCCCCGCAACAACTCCACCGCACCCGACGCCCAGTCCACCTGCGCCGTCGGCTCATCCACATGCAGCGTGCGCGGCAGCACCCCCTCACGCAGCGCCATCACCATCTTGATCACACCACCGACACCCGCAGCCGCCTGCGCATGCCCGACATTCGACTTCAACGAACCCAGCCACAGGGGGCGTCCAACCTCCCGCCCCTGCCCATACGTCGCCAACAGCGCCTCGGCCTCGATCGGATCCCCGAGTGGGGTGCCCGTGCCGTGCGCCTCCACCGCGTCCACGTCCGCAGGTGTGAGCCCGGCGCTCGCCAACGCGTCCCGGATGACGCGCTGTTGGGACGGGCCGTTCGGTGCGGTGAAGCCATTGGAGGCACCGTCCTGGTTGACGGCCGAGCCGTTGACGACGGCGAGGACGCGGTGGCCGTTGCGGCGGGCCTCGGAGAGGCGCTCGAGGAGCAGGAGCCCGGCTCCCTCGCCCCAGCCGGCGCCGTCGGCGGTGGCCGAGAAGGACTTGCAGCGGCCGTCCGGGGAAAGACCGCGCTGTCGGCTGAACTCGATGAAGGGCCCGGGGGTCGCCATGACGGTCACCCCGCCGGCCAGGGCCAGGGAGCACTCCCCCGCCCGCAGCGCCTGCACCGCCAGATGCAGCGCGACCAGCGACGACGAGCACGCCGTGTCGACCGTGACCGCCGGGCCGACGAGGCCGAGGTTGTAGGCGATACGGCCGGAGGCGACGCTGCCCGCGCTGCCGTGCAGGAGGTAGCCCTCGAAGCCGTCGGGGATGTCACGGATACGCGAGCCGTAGTCGCCGTACATGAGGCCCGTGTACACGCCCACCGGCGTGTCCTTCACGGACTGGGGGACGAGTCCCGCGCGTTCGAAGGCCTCCCAGGCGATCTGCAGGAGCAGTCGCTGCTGGACGTCGACGGCGAGTGCCTCGCGGGGGCTCATGCCGAAGAAGGCGGGGTCGAACTCGTCGGCGTCGTGGAGGAAGCCGCCCTCGCGGACGTAGCTCCTGCCCTGCCGGTCGGGGTCCGGGTCGAAGAGGGTGTCGAGGTCCCAGCCGCGCCCTGTGGGGAAGTCGCCGACGGCGTCGGTGCCGTCGGCGACCAACTGCCACAGGTCCTCCGGCGAGCGGACGCCGCCGGGGTAGCGGCAGGCCATGCCGATGATCGCGACGGGTTCGCGGTTCTTGTTCTCGAGCTCTTCGAGACGGTGGCGCGTCTGGTAGAGATCGGCCGTGACCTTCTTGAAGTACGAGAGAAGCTTCTCGTCGTTCTCCATGGCTGAATACCTCAATCAATCAGTCGGTCGGGTGACGGCGGATCACTTGGCGTTGGTGCCGAATTCCTTGTCGACGAAGGCGAACATCTCCTCCATGGAGGAGGCGCCGATCCCCTCGACCACGTCGGTGACACCGGTGGCCGATGTCGCGTCGGCCGGTTCCTCGTCCCAGACCGTGAGGAGTTGGTGCAGTCGGGTCCGGGTCATCTCGCGGGCGAGTTTGTCGAGGGAGACAGCGGTGAGGACGTCGCCAAGCCGGTCGATCTCCTTCAGGACGCGTTCCTCGGCGGAGAGTCCGTCGTCGACGATCTCCCGATGCAGGTAGTCGGCGAGGGCCCGTGGCGTCGGGTAGTCGAAGACGAGGGTGGCCGGCAGGCGGCGTCCGACCTCGGCGTTGAGGCGGTTACGCAGGTCCACGGCGGTCAGTGAGTCGAAGCCGAGTTCCTTGAAGGCGGTCTCGCCGTCGACGGTGTCCGGGTCACCGTGGCCGAGGACGGTGGCGACGTGCGTGAGGACGAGGCGGAGCAGCTCGGCTTCCTGCTCCGCGCGGCTCAGGGTGGTCAGCCGCTCAGTGAGTCCGCCGGGGGCCGCGGCGGCCGTGCCCCCGGTGGCGGCGGCGCCCCGGCGCGGGGCGAGTCGTACGAGGCCGCGGAAGAGGTGGGCGAGGCCGTCCCCCTGGGCGCGCAGGGCCTTGGTGTCGAGCCGCATGGGCAGCAGCCAGGGTTCGGGCACGGTGAGGGCGGTGTCCAGCAGGCCGAGGGCCTCGTCGGCGTCGAGTGCGGCCATGCCGGCCCGGGCCATGCGCTGGTGGTCGGCCTCGGTGAGGTGCCCGGTGATGCCGCTGGCCTGCGCCCACAGTCCCCACGACAGGGTGAGTGCGGGCAGTCCGCGGGCGTGGCGGTGGCGGGCGAGGGCGTCCAGGAAGGCGTTGGCCGCCGCGTAGTTGCCCTGGCCGGCACCGCCCAGGGTGGCGGCGGCGGACGAGAACAGCACGAACGCCGAGAGCTCCTGGTCGCGGGTGAGGTCGTGCAGATGCCAGGCGGCGTCCACCTTGGGGCGCAGGACCGCGGCGGTGCGTTCCGGGGTGAGCGAGCCGATGACTCCGTCGTCGGCGAGGCCCGCGGCGTGGACGACGGCGGTGAGCGGGTGCGTGTCCGGTACGGCGGCCAGCAGCCGTGCGGTGGCCTCACGGTCGGCGAAGTCGCAGGCGGCGACGGTGACGTGGGCGCCCTGTTCGGCGAGTTCCGCGGTGAGTTGCCGGACGCCCGGGGCGTCGGCGCCCCGGCGTCCGGCGAGCAGCAGGTGCCGTACGCCGTGCGCCCGGACGAGGTGCCGGGCGAGCAGCCCGCCGAGCACGCCCGTGCCGCCGGTGATCAGGACGGTCCCTTCAGGGGCGAACGGTACGGATTCCAGGGGCGTTTGGACGGGGACGCGGGCGATCCGCGGGACGAGCACGGTGCCGTCGCCGGTGAGCGCGGCCAGCGGCTCACCCGAGGCGACCACGCCGGGCAGTGCGCTCCAGGCGTCCGGGGCGATGTCGACCAGGACGATCCGCCCCGGGTTCTCGGTCTGGGCGGACTTCAGCAGACCCCAGGCGGCGGCGCCGGCGAGGCCAACGGCGCTGTCCGTGCCGTGGTCCGGTCCCCCGCCGGGGCAGGCGAGAACGAGCCGGGACACCTCGAACCGGTCGTCGGACAGCCAGTCCTGGACGACGCCCAGGGCCCGCACGACCGCGGCGTGGGTCTCCGCCACCACATCGCCCCCGCCATGGCCCTTGAGCGGGAGGACGACGACGTCGGGAACGGCCGTGCCCGCGTCGACGGCGGCCCGCAGACCAGCCAGGTCCGGGTGGTGTCCGGACACGGGCCGGGCCAGGGCCGCTTCGAGCCGGTCCCGCGCGGCCGGGTCGTCGCCCGTGACGACGGCCCAGGTCAGGGCAGAGTCGGCGGCGGGCACGGGGCTGGTCAGGGGCACCCAGTCGGCCCGGAAGAGGGACTCGTGGTGGGTGACGCGCCGGGCACCGCCCAGCCCGTCCGGGGACAGCGTCCGCCACATCATCTGGGCGGCGGTGGCCACGGGCGCCCCGCTCGCGTCGGCGACATGTACGGCCACGGTGTCCGTGCCGGTCCTGGTCAGCCGCACGCGCAAGCCGTCCGCGCCCGAGGCGTGGACGGTCACCCCGTTCCAGGCGAAGGGCAGTACCGGCTCGGCAGCCCCCTCCAGGGTCACCACCATCACGGCGTGCAGGGCCGCGTCGAGCAGCGCCGGGTGCAGCACATACAGCGGGGCGTCGGCGCGCTGCTGCTCGGGCAGGGAGACCTCCGCGAAGACGTCGTCCCCAAGCCGCCAGGCGCGCCGCAGGCCCTGGAAGACCGGCCCGTACTCGTACCCCAGGTCGAGGAAGCGGTCGTAGACACCCTCGACGTCGAGCTCCTCGGCGCCGGCGGGCGGCCAGGCGCCCGACTCGACCAGGGGCTCGGCGATGTCCGCGGTCCCGGTGATGAGCGATCCGGCCGCGTGCCGGGTCCAGGAGGAATGTTCCTCGTCGCCGCCTGACCTCGAGTGGATGACCAGCTCGCGCCGTCCGTCCGCGTCCACGCCCTTGGCGGTGACCTGGAGTTGGACCGTTTCCTGCTCGGACAGCAGGAGCGGGGAGGCGAGGGTCAGTTCTTCCAGCCGCTCGGCGCCGACCTGGTCCCCGGCGCGGACGGCGAGCTCCACGAAGACGGTGCCGGGCAGCAGGACCTGCCCGTTCACGGCGTGGTCCGCGAGCCAGGGATGGGTGCGCAGCGAGAGCCGGGACGTGAGCACCACGCCGCCGTCGTCGGCGAGCTCGACCGCCGCGCCGAGCAGGGGATGCCCGGCCGTCTTCAGACCGGCGGCCGACAGATCCTGCGCCGCGCCCTGAGCCGGCTCCAGCCAGTAGCGGCTGCGCTGGAAGGCGTACGTCGGCAGATCCACCGTGCGCGCCGAGGCCACGGCGAAGGCCGCCCGCCAGTCCACCGGCACGCCCTGTACGTAGAGTTCGGCGGCGCTCAGCAGCAGCCGGTCCAGCCCGCCGTCGTCCCGGCGCAGCGAGCCGACGGACACGGTGGTGGCCTCGGCGTCCTCGAAGGTCTCCTGGAGCCCGACCGCGAGGACGGGGTGCGGGCTGATCTCCACGAAGGTGGAATGACCGTCGGTGAGGAGGGCGCGGACGGTGTCTTCGAAGAGGACCGTCCGGCGGAGGTTGGTGTACCAGTAGCCCGCGTCCATCGTCGCCGTGTCGATCACGCCGCCGGTCACCGTCGAGTAGAAGGGGACGGCGGATGCCTGCGGCTCGACGGGGGCGAGCAGACCAGCCAACTCACCCTCGATCGCCTCCACATGAACGGAATGCGAGGCGTAGTCCACCGGAACACGACGGACCCGCACACCCTCGCCCTCCAGCACGGCGAAAAGCTCGTCCAGCGCCCAGGCGTCTCCCGAGACCACCGTCGAGGACGGACCGTTGACCGCAGCCACCGAGATCGCACCCTCCCAGGCCGCGACCCGCTCCCGCACCACAGCCACCGGCAGCGGCACCGACAACATCCCGCCCCGACCCGACAAAGCCAAAATCGCCTGACTGCGCAACGCCACCACCCGCGCCGCATCCTGCAGGGACAGAGCGCCCGCAACGCAGGCGGCCGCGATCTCCCCCTGCGAATGCCCCACCACCGCAGCCGGCGTCACACCGAGCGACTCCCACAACGCCGCCAACGACACCATCACCGCGAACAACACCGGCTGCACCACATCCACCCGGTCAAAACCAGGCGCACCCTCCACCCCCCGCACCACGTCGAACAACGACCAGTCGGTGAACGGGTCCAGCGCCTCCGCACACTCCGCAAAGCGAGCGGCGAACACCGGCGAGGAGTCGAGGAGCTCCACCGCCATCCCCACCCACTGACCCCCCTGACCAGGGAAGACGAAGACAGGTCGGCGCATGGAGCCGCGAGGCGCGTGGGCGGCGCCAGTCACGGTGTTGGCGGCGGGCTGACCGGCCGCGAGGGCTTCGAGTCCGGCGCGGAGGAGGTCCGTTGTTGCGCCGACGACGACTGCCCGGTGGTCGAAGACCGCGCGCGTAGTGGCGAGCGACCAGCCGATGTCGGCGGGCGTGCGTCCGGGTTCGTGGTCGAGGTGGGTCAGGAGTTTGCGCGCCTGGTCCGCGAGGGCCGCTTCGGTGTGGGCCGAGAGCAGCCAGGGCCGCGGGGTGGTCTCGTCTTCACGTTGCTCGGCCTCCGGATGCGCCTCGGGTGCTTCTTCGACGATGAGGTGGGCGTTGGTGCCGCTGGCACCGAAGGAGGAGACGGCGGCCCGGCGGGGCGCCTCACCGCGCGGCCACGGCCGGGCGTCGCTCAGTAGCCGTACGGTCCCGGACGACCAGTCGACCTTCGGGGTGGGCTCCTCCACGTGCAGGGTCCTGGGCAGGACCTGGTGGTGCAGCGCCATCACCATCTTGATGACCCCGCCGACACCGGCGGCGGCCTGGGTGTGACCGATATTGGACTTCAACGAGCCGAGCCACAAAGGCCGTTCGGCATCCCGGCCCTGTCCGTAGGTGGCCAGCAGCGCCTGCGCCTCGATCGGGTCGCCGAGGGGTGTGCCCGTGCCGTGCGCCTCGACCGCGTCCACCTCAGCGGGGCGCAGTCCCGCGTTGGCGAGGGCCTGTCGGATGACCCGCTGCTGGGAGGGGCCGTTCGGGGCGGTCAGGCCGTTGGACGCACCGTCCTGATTGACGGCGCTGCCGCGCGCCACGGCGAGGACGCGGTGCCCATTGCGCCGGGCGTCGGAGAGCCGTTCGACGACGAGGACGCCCACCCCCTCCGCCCAGCCGGTGCCGTCCGCGCCGGCGGAGAACGCCTTGCAGCGGCCGTCGGGCGACAGCGCGCGCAGCCTGCTGAACTCGACGAACGTGTTGGGGGTGGTCATGGCGACGACGCCGCCCGCGAGCGCGAGGGAGCACTCGCCGGAGCGCAGCGCCTGCGCCGCGAGATGCAGGGCAACCAGCGACGACGAGCAGGCCGTGTCCACGGTCACCGCCGGGCCCTCCAGGCCGAAGCTGTAGGACAGGCGGCCGGACATCACGCTGGCGGCGTTCCCGGTCATCAGGTAGCCGTCGTAGTCCTCGGGGCGGCCGGTCAGCAGGTCCGGATAGTCCTGGCCGTTGGAGCCGACGAAGACGCCGGTGCGGCTGCCGCGCAGGGCGTGCGGGTCGAGGCCCGCCCGCTCGAACGCCTCCCACGCCGTCTCCAGCAGCAGCCGCTGCTGCGGGTCGAGGGAGCGGGCCTCGCGGCGCGAGATGCCGAAAAACTGCTCGTCGAAGAGCGGCAGCTCGGGTAGGAATCCGCCCTGCTTGGTATAGGTCTTGCCGGGCTTGTCGGAGTCGGTGTCGTACAGGTCCTCGATGTCCCAACCCCGGTCGGCGGGGAACTCGGAGACGGCGTCGGTGCCGTCCGCGACGAGCCGCCACAGCGCCTCCGGCGAGTCAACGCCGCCCGGGTAGCGGCAGGCCATGCCGACGATCGCGATCGGCTCGTCGGCGGGCACGGCAGCCGGGATCTCCTGTGCGAGGCCGTCGTCGGCAGCGCTCTGGCGGCCCAGGTCCAGCAGGTACGCGGCGAGGACGAGCGGGGTGGGGTAGTCGAAGACGAGCGTGGTCGGCAGTTCGAGGCCGGTGACCGCGCGCAGGCGGTTGCGCAGCTCGACGGCCGCGAGCGAGTCGAACCCGACGTCCTTGAAGGCACGTTCGTCCGCCACCGCGTCCGTGGACACGTACCCCAGGACCTGGGCGACCTCTCGGCGTACGGCGTCGAGGACGAAGGCGAACCGCTCGGCGACCGGCCGCTCGGCGACGCCACGCTGCCAGTCCGAGGCCCCATCGCACTCGGGCTGCCGGCTCTTTGCCTCGGGCAGGGCGGCGAGCACCGGCCGGTGCCGGGCGGCGGTGAACTCGGGCAGGAACTCGTCCCAGTCGATGTCCGCGACGACGCGCCCTGGTTCGGCCCGGTCGGCCACGGCCCGTGCCAGGGCGTCGAACGCGGCTGCCGGATCGAGGAGCCCGATGCCCCGGCCGTGGCGCGGCCCCGCGTCCCCTGTGGCCCACGGGCCCCAGGCGATCACCGTGCCGGCGAGCCCCCGCGCCCGGCGCCGTTCGACCAGCGCTTGCGTGTATGTGTCCGTGAGCGCCTGCGCACCCAGCCCGGGGGATCCCAGGACCCCGACGAGGGAGCCGTACAGCACGAACTGCGTCGCGGGGTCGTCGATCAGCTCGTCCAGGTGGGTGGCACCCAGGATTCGCGGGGTGGTCGCGGAGCGCAGCTCGTCCGCGGGCACGTCGACGAGGTGCCGCCCCTCCACGTCGTCGGCACCGGAACCGGCCAGGTGCAGCACGGCGTCGAGCCCGGCGCCCTTCAGGTCCCCCACCACCCGGGTGAGCTCCGCGCGGTGGGTGACATCGCAGGAAAGGACCGTGGTCGGCACCCCGTCACCGGTCAGCGAGTCCGCCAGCTCCGCGGCACCGGGCGCGGCGGGGCCGCTGCGGGAGAGGAGGACCAGCCGCTCGGCACCGTTTGCCGCGGCCCAGCGCGCCGCCCGGCTGCCGAGCTCGCCGGTGCCACCGGTGATCAGGACAGTGCCGGTCGGCTTCCAGGGCTCTGCCCCTGCCGCGCCGCCGCCTTCCGACCGCGCCGGGTCAGGGGTGCGCACGAGACGCCGGGCCAGGATCGCCGAACCGCGTATGGCGGTCTCGTCCTCGCCGCCCGCGTCCCTTGCGGCGGCGCCGAGGACGGCCACAAGCCGCTCGGCCGACTCCGACGAGACGGCATGGCCGTCACCGCCCGGCAGGTCGATCAGGCCGCCCCATCGCTGCGGCTCCTCTACGGCGGCGATCCGGCCGAAGCCCCAGAGCTGGGCAGATCCGAGAGGGCCAGGGTCATCGGGACCGGTCGACACGGCACCGCGCGTGACGCACCAGAGGCGGGCTTCGACACCTGCGTCGGAGAGGGCCTGCCACAGGGCGAGGGTGTCCGGCACCTCGCCGGGTGCGTCGAGGAGGGAGAGGACGCCGAGCAGGGGCTCATTCGGACCCAACTCTGCAATGTCCTCGGCGAGTCGGGCGCGATCGCGCTCGGACACGACGAGGCGGCGCACGTCGGCACCACGGGCACGCAGGGCGGTCTCCACCACGCCCGCCCACCCCTCTTCCGGCTCGGGGCCAAGGGCCAGAAGCCAAGTTCCCGGCAGATCGACGGGAGACATGCCGTCGACCTCATGCCACTCGACGCGGTAGCTGCGGTCGGCCGGGGACGGGAGGTCTGCTCCTCCGTCGCGCCAGGTGTGGGTGACGTCGGAGGTGAGCCAGTAGCGGTCGCGTTGGAAGGCGTAGGTGGGCAGGTCGACGGTTCGGGCGCCTGAATTCTCGAACAGCACCTCCCAGTCGACGGAAGCCCCGATGGTCCACAGCGCGGCGAGAGCCTTGACGGCGGTCTGGGGTTCGTCGCGGTTGCGGCGCAGCATCGGCGTGCAGCCCAGGACCAAGGGGGAGAGCGCCGCGTCCGGGCCCACCTCCACGAAACGGACGGCGCCTGCCCCACGGGCGGCTTCGACGTCGTCGTGGAAGCGAACAGTGTCGCGCACATGCCGTACCCAGTACTCCGGATCGGTCACCTCCTTGACAAGCGTGAGCTGCGGCTCGTGGAAGGTGACCTGGGCCAGGACCTGACGGAAGTCCTCCAGCATCGGCTCCATCAACGGCGAGTGAAAGGCATGGCTGACCGACAGCCGCTTCACCTTCCGGCCCTCGGCCTCGAAACGAGCGGCGATCGCCACAACGGCCGACTCCTCGCCCGAGACCACCACCGCCTCGGGACCGTTCACCGCAGCGATGGATACGTCGTCCGTCAGCAGCTCGGCCACCTCGGCCTCAGTCGCTTGGAGGGCCACCATCGCGCCGCCCAAGGGCAGTCGGCTCATCAGCCGACCGCGCGCGGTGACCACTCGTACCGCATCCTCGAGCGACCAGACCCCCGCCACATGGGCGGCCGCCAGCTCACCGATCGAGTGCCCCACCAGCACCTCAGGGGTCACACCCCACGACTCCAACAGCCGGAACAGCGCCACCTCACACGCGAAAATCGCCGGCTGCGCCCACGCCGTGTCCCCCAGCACCTCCACCGGACCGTCGAACATCACCTCCCGCAACGACCCGCCAAAAGCCCCGCACACCTCATCCAGAGCCCTCGCGAACACCGGATACGCCGCATACAACTCCCGGCCCATCCCCACCCGCTGAGAACCCTGACCGGAGAACACAAACCCGGTCCCACCAGTACCCGCGAATCCGCGAGCCAGTTGACGGCCGTCGTCCATCACCACGGCCCGGTGCTCGAACACGGACCGAGTCGAGACCAGCGACCATCCGACATCCACGGGATCCAGCCCCGGAGTCCAGTCCCCCAGCCGGCTCAACTGCCCCCGTAGCGCCTCGGAGGACCGCCCCGACACCACCCACGGCACCACAGGCACCGAAACACGTGCAGGAGTCTCCCCCGTCTCCTCCGCCGGCGCCTCCTCCACAATCACATGCGCGTTCGTCCCACTCGCCCCGAAGGCGGACACCCCGGCCCGGCGAAGCCGCCCCTCCTCAGACGCCCACTCCCGCGCCTCCCGCAACAACTCCACCGCACCCGACGCCCAGTCCACCTGCGCCGTCGGCTCATCCACATGCAGCGTGCGCGGCAGCACCCCCTCACGCAGCGCCATCACCATCTTGATCACACCGGCCACACCCGCAGCCGCCTGCGCATGCCCGATGTTCGACTTCAACGAACCCAGCCACAGGGGGCGTTCGGTATCCCGCCCCTGCCCGTACGTCGCCAGCAGCGCCTGCGCCTCGATCGGATCCCCGAGTCGCGTCCCCGTGCCGTGAGCCTCCACCGCGTCCACATCCGCCGTCGACAACCCGGCACTCTCCAAAGCCGCCCGGATCACCCGCTGCTGCGACGGACCGTTCGGCGCCGTCAACCCATTACTCGCCCCGTCCTGGTTGACCGCACTCCCCCGCACCACCGCCAACACCCGATGCCCCAACCGCCGGGCATCCGACAACCGCTCCACAACCAGCACACCCACACCCTCGGCCCACCCCGTGCCATCCGCATCCGCCGAGAACGCCCGGCACCGCCCGTCCATCGACAACCCCCGCTGCCGACTGAACTCCAGGAACTCCCCCGGGGCGGACATCACCGACACGGCGCCGACCAGTGCCTTTTCGCATTCGCCCGAGCGGAGTGCCTGGATCGCCAGGTGCAGGGCGACCAGGGAGGAGGAGCATGCTGTGTCCAGGGTCACCGCCGGGCCCTCCAGGCCGAGCGTGTAGGCGATGCGGCCGGAGAGGAAACTGGCGATGTTGCCGGTGAGGAGGTATCCCTCGTAACCCTGCGGTGCCTCGTGGAGCGCCAGGTAGTCCTGGTTGGTGAAGCCCGCGAAGACGCTGGTGCGGGTCTCACGCAGGGAGTTGGGGTCGATGCCGGCCCGCTCCACGGCCTCCCAGCAGGTCTCCAGCAGCAACCGCTGCTGGGGGTCCATCGCCAACGCCTCGCGCGGGGAGATACCGAAGAACCCGGCATCGAACTCGGCCGCGTCGTGCAGGAAGCCGCCCTCGCGGACGTAGATCTTGCCGGGCTTGTCGGGGTCGGGGTCGTAGAGCCGCTCGACGTCCCAGCCACGATCGGCAGGGAACTCGGAGATGGCGTCCGTGCCGTCGGCCACCAGCCGCCACAGGTCCTCGGGGGAGCGCACACCGCCCGGGTAGCGGCAGGCCATGCCGACGATCGCGACGGGCTCGCCGCTCTCCAGCGCCTTGATGCGGCGGCGGAGTTGTTCGTTCTCCTTCACCGAATTGCGCAGTGCGGCGACGATTTCTTCGGTCGATGCAGCCACTTGTCCGACCCCTTCGCAATGCCGTAGGACGCTAGTTCTGGCGGGACGCGATCCTGACGAGTTCTTCGATGTCCATGGCGTCGACCTCGGCCGCTGGGTCCTCGCCGTCGTGCGGGTCGCTCCCGCGTGTGTCGCCCTGGGCGGCCGCCTCATCGTCGGCCTGCGCGTCGGCCAGTGCGCGCAGTTGCTCGAGCAGGCCCACCTCACGGAGGCGGCTCAGCGGGATGACGCTGATCAGCTCCTTGACGTAGGTCTCGTCCTCGCCCGGGTCCGCCGGCTGCCGGTGGCCGTTTCCGGCGGCGGCCGGTCGTTCCGGCAGGAGTTGCTCGCGCAGGTGTTCCGCGAGCTTGGCGGGGGTCGGGAAGTCGAAGACCAGCGTGGCGGGCAGGGCGAGCCCGGTGGCGGTCTTGAGGCGGTTGCGCAGCTCGACGGCGGTCAGCGAGTCGAAGCCGATCTCCTTGAGCGCGCGCTCCGCCCGGATGCCGGTGCCGGAGGTGTGTCCGAGGACCGCCGCCACCTCCGAGGTGACCAGCTGCAGAATCCGCTTGCGCCGCTGGGCGGGCGGGAGCGCGGCCAGGGTTGCGGCCAGCTGGGGCGGCTGCTCCGGTGTGGCCGATGCCGTGCTGTCGTCGCGCAGTCGCCGTGCCTCGGGCAGGTCCCCGAGGAAGGCGCTGGCACGGCGCAGGGTGAAGGTCGGCAGGAAGATCTTCCAGTCCATGGCGGCGACCGTGAGAGTGGCGCGGCGTTCGGCGACGGCCTGTGCCACGGCCCTGATCGCGAGGTCCGGGTCCATGGTCAGGACGCCGCTGCGGTCGAGCTGTCGGCGCTTGTCGTCGGCGAGCATGCCGCCGCTGCCCCAGGATCCCCAGGCGATGGAGGTGGCGGGCCGGCCCTGGGCGCGCCGCCGGTGGGCGAGCGCGTCGAGGTAGCTGTTGCCGGCCGCATACGACCCCTGTTCGCCGCTGCCCCACACTCCGGCGACGGAGGAGAACAGCACGAACGCCTCCAGGTGGGTGTCGTCGATCAGTTCGTCGAGGTGCCGGGCGCCGATCACCTTGGTGGCGAGGGCACCCGCGAACTCGCCGGGGTCCGTCTCGGCGAGCGGAACGTAGTCGACGGCGCCCGCGGTGTGGACGACCCCGCGCACCGGGCCGTGTGTCTCCGCTTCGCGGATCAGCGCGGCGACCTCCTCCCGGTCGGTCACGTCACAGGCGGCAATCGTCACTCTCGCGCCCAAGGCCTCAAGTTCGGCGGCGAGTTCGCTTGCGCCCGCAGCGTCCGGACCGCTACGGCTGGCCAGCACCAGATGGTCGGCGCCCGCCCCGGCCGCCCACCGCGCCATGCGGGCGCCGAGCGAACCGGTGCCGCCGGTGATCAGCACGGTCCCCGTCGGCCGCCAGGCGGGCGTGGCGGAGTCGTCGTACCGTTCGGCGCGGGTGAGGCGGCGGGCGAGGAGACCGGACGGCCGCACGGCGATCTGGTCCTCGCCGGTGGCGCCGGACAAGGCGAGCAGCAGCCGGTCGACGGTCTGCGGGGTCGGTGTCGCGGGCAGGTCGACCAGGCCGCCCCAGCGCTGCGGGTGCTCCAGGGCGGCGACGTAGCCGAGTCCCCAGACCAGCGCGCCGGCCGGGTCGGCGGCCTGACCGTCGTCGGGCGCGACGGCGAGCCGTGTGGCGCACCAGAGCGGTACGTCGGCGTCGAGGTCGCCGAGGGCCTGGAGCAGACTCAGTGTGGCGGCGACTCCCCTGGTGACTCCCCGGTGTTCGGGGTCCTGGCCGGTGTCGAGGGAGAGCAGGGAGACGATGCCCGCAACCGGTGCGGCGGTGGCCGTCCGCAGCTGGTCGGCGAGTGCCGTACGGTCCAGGGATGCGAGTGTCAGGGCGAGGTGGCGGACGTCGGCGCCGTGCCCCGCGAGTCCGTCGACTACGGCCGTCACCCAGGCGTCGTCCCGGCCCACCTCGCTGTACACCAGCCAAGTCCCCTTCGTCTCGGCCTTGCCGGCGGGCGGCACCGGCTGCCAGGTGGTCCGGTACCGCCACCCGTCGAGCCTGCCCTGGTCCTGTCGTCGGCGGCGCCACGACGCAAGGACGGGCAGCACCGCCCCGAGCGGTTCCACGAGGCCGTCGTCCGCGATGGACGCGGCCAGCGCCTCCACGTCGCCGTCCTCCACGGCCCGCCAGAAGTCGTCGTCGACCGGATCGCCGGCGGCCACGGGGGCGTCGCCCGGCAGGGGGCGGGTGGTCAGCCAGTAGCGCTCGCGCTGGAAGGCGTACGTGGGCAGCGCGACGGGCCGCACGGGTGTGTCTCCGAGCACCGCCTTCCAGTCGACGGCGGCGCCACGGACGTAGAGCTCCGCCGCGGAGTGCAGCACGCGCCGCATGCCGCCGTCGCCCCGGCGCAGGGTGCCGATGCCGCCCGCCTCGACGCCGGCGTCCTCGGCGGTCTCCTGAAGGCCCATGGTGAGCACGGGGTGCGGGCTGGACTCGACGAACAGGCGGAAGCCGTCGGCGAGGAGGGCGCGGACGGTGTCCTCGAAGCGGACGGTCTGGCGGAGGTTGGTGTACCAGTAGCCCTCGTCCATCGTCGTCGTGTCGATCAGGCCGCCGGTGACCGTGGAGTAGAAGGGGATCCGGGACGTGCGCGGCTCGATCGGCGCCAGTGCCTCGGCCAACTCGGCTTCGACGGCTTCCACATGGGCGGAGTGGGAGGCGTAGTCCACCGGGATGCGACGGACGCGTACGCCCTCGCCGGAGAGGTTGGACAGCATCGCCTCAAGGCTGGCCTCGTCGCCGGAGACCACGGTCGAGGCCGGACTGTTGACCGCAGCCACGGAGAGTCCCTCGCCCCACTCGGCGAACCGGGCGCCCACCTCGTCCGCGGGCAGCGCGACCGAGGCCATGCCCCCGCGCCCGGACAGGGCGAGGATCGCCTGGCTGCGCAGGGCCACCACGCGCGCCGCGTCCCGCAGCGACAAGGCGCCCGCCACGCAGGCCGCGGCGATCTCGCCCTGCGAGTGGCCGACGACGGCCGCGGGCATGACGCCGAGTGACTCCCAAACGGCGGCCAGGGACACCATCACCGCGAACAGCACCGGCTGCACCACATCCACCCGGTCCAGGCCCGGCGCCCCCTCGGCCTCCCGGACCACGTCCGTCAGGGACCAGCCGGTCAGCGGGTCCAGCGCCGCCGCGCACTCCGTGAAGCGGGCCGCGAAGACCGGCGAGGACTCCAGCAACTCCACCGCCATTCCCGCCCACTGGCCTCCCTGACCCGGGAAGACGAAGACGGGCCGACGCGACTCCGCGGTGTCCGCGATGCCCAGGACGACGTCCGGGTGGGACTCGCCGCGGGCGATCGCAGCCGTGCCGCTCACGAGTCGTGCGTAGTCGGCCCCGAGGATCACGGCACGGCACTCGAAGGCCGTACGGGACTCCAGCAGCGCCCGTGCGACGTCCCGGGAAGGCGCGTCACCGGCGGCCGCGATCAGCCGCTCCGCCTGGTCCCGCAGCCCGGCCTCGGTCCGCGCGGAGACCAGCCAGGGCACGAGGCCGCCGGGGCGCTCCTCCGGGTCCTGGGCGGCGGCCCGCGGGTCCGGCGTCACAGGGGTGCCGTGGGCCGGTGCCGCGGCGCTGCTCCGGTCCGACGCCTCGATGATGACGTGGGCGTTGGTGCCGCTGATCCCGAACGACGAAACCGCCGCCCTGCGGGGCGCGCCGCTCTCGGGCTCGGGCCAGGGCCGCTCCTCGGTCAGCAGCCGTACCGTTTGGGACGACCAGTCGACCTGCGGAGTCGGCTCGTCGGCGTGCAGGGTCCTGGGCAGTACCGCGTCGCGCAGCGCCAGTACCGTCTTGATGACCCCGCCGACCCCGGCGGCGGCCTGCGTGTGCCCGATGTTCGACTTCAACGAGCCCAGCCACAGCGGCCGTTCGGTGTTCCGCTCTCTTCCGTACGTGGCCAGCAGGGCCTGCGCCTCGATCGGATCGCCCAGCTTCGTCCCCGTACCGTGCGCCTCCACCAGGTCGACGTCCTCGGGTCGCAGTCCGGCGGCGGACAGCGCGCGGCGGATGACCCGCTGCTGGGAGGGACCGTTCGGCGCGGTCAGGCCGTTGGATGCACCGTCCTGGTTGACCGCGCTGCCCCGCACCATGGCGAGCACCGGGTGTCCGTGGCGCCGGGCGTCGGAGAGCCGCTCGACGAGCAGGACGCCGACGCCCTCGCCCCAGCCGGTGCCGTCCGCGCCGGCCGAGAACGCCTTGCAGCGGCCGTCGGGCGACAGCCCGCGCTGACGGCTGAACTCGACGAAGGTGCCGGGCGTCGACATCACGGTGGCGCCGCCGGCCAACGCCATGTCGCACTCGCCCGCCCGCAGCGACTGCGCCGCCAGGTGCAGGGCTACCAGCGACGACGAGCACGCGGTGTCCACGGTCACCGCCGGGCCCTCCAGTCCGAGGGTGTAGGCGATGCGCCCGGACACGACGCTGCCGGTGTTGCCGGTGAGCAGTACGCCCTCGAGCTGCTCGGGCATCCGCTCCAGGGGCGGCGCGTAGTCGTGGTACATGATCCCGGTGAAGACGCCGACACTGGTGCCGCGCAGGGTGCCGGGGTCGATGCCGGCCGTCTCGACGGCCTCCCAGGAGGTTTCGAGGAGCAGCCGCTGCTGGGGGTCCATCGCCAGGGCCTCGCGGGGCGAGATCCCGAAGAACGCGGCGTCGAACTCGGCGGCGTCGTGCAGGAAGCCGCCCTGGCGGGTGTAGGTCGTGCCCTGCCGGTCGGGGTCGGGGTCGTAGAGCCGCTCGATGTCCCAGCCCCGGTCGACGGGAAAGGAGGAGATGCCGTCGGTGCCGGTGCGCACGAGCTGCCACAGCTGGTCGGGAGACATGACCCCGCCGGGGTAGCGGCAAGCCATGCCGACGATCGCGACGGGCTCCTCGTCGTCGACGGGCCCGGCGGCCCGCGTCGTCTCGGCGGCCGGAGCGCCCAGTGCCTCGGCCTCCAGGAACGCGGCGAGGGCGGTGGGGGTCGGATAGTCGAAGAGGAGCGTCGCGGGCAGCCGCAGCCCGGTCGCCGCGTGCAGCCCGTTGCGCAGTTCCACGGCGGCCAGGGAGTCGAAGCCGATGTCCTTGAACGGCTTGGCCGGATCGATCGCGTAGGACGAGGGGTGGCCGAGCACGAGCGCCGCCTGCTCGGCGATGAGCAGCATCAGCACCCGCCCGCGTTCCTCGGCTGTGAGCCCGACGATACGGCCGTGCAGCGCACCGCCCCCGTCCGCGGCGCGCGCCGCCGCCGCGCGCCGGACCGGGGACCGGACCAGGCCGCGCAGCAGTGCCGGTACGCCGTCCGGACCTGCGTGCGCCCGTACGGATGTGGTGTCGAGCCGCAGCGGGACGAGGAGGGCCTCGTCGTGGGCCAGTGCCACGTCGAAAAGCGCGAGCCCCTCGTCCTCGTCGAGGCTCGCCACACCGGCGCGGGCCATGCGCGCCAGGTCGGCGGTGTCCAGACGCTCCGCCATGCCCCCGCTCTGGTCCCACAGCCCGAAGGCGAGGGCGTGCGCCGGCAGCCCCAGGGCACGGCGGTGGGCAGCGAGCGCGTCGAGGAAGGTGTTGGCGGCCGCGTAGTTGGCCTGCCCGGCGGCCCCCACCAGTCCGGAGACCGAGGAGAACAGCACGAACGCTGAGAGATCGAGGTCGCGCGTCAGCTCGTGCAGATGCCAGGCCGCGTCCAGCTTGGGCCGCAGGACGCGGTCGAGCCGCTCGGGGGTCAGGGCCCCGATGACACCGTCGTCCAGGAGGCCGGCGCTGTGGACGACCGCGGTGAGCGGCAGGTCGTCGGGGACGGTCGCGAGCAGCGCGGCAGTCTGCTCCCGGTCCGCCACGTCGCACGCCTCGATCCGTACCCGGGCGCCGAGCGCGGTGAGTTCGTCCGTCAGCTCCCGGGCCCCTTCGGCGGCGGCTCCGCGCCTACTCGTAAGGAGCAGGGAGCGCACCCCGTGCCGGGTGACGAGGTGCCGGGCGAGCAGACTGCCGATCCGGCCGAAGGCACCGGTGAGGAGGACCGTGCCGGAGGGGGCGAAGCGGAGCTCCGCGGCGGTGTCGGTGGCGGGAACGCGCGCCAGCCTCGGCACGTGTGCGGTGCCTGCGCGCAGCGCGAGTTGCTGTTCACCGGTGGCGACCGCCGCGACGACGGTGGCCGTGCCGGCCTGGACACTGTCGGTGTCGACGAGCACGAGGCGTCCGGGGTGCTCGGTCTGCGCGGTGCGCAGCAGGCCCCAGAGAGGGGCAGCGGCGAGCCCGACGGGGTCGTCGACGGCCGAGGTGGCGGTCGGGACGGCGCGCTGGGTGACCACGACGAGCCGGGCGGCCGCGAACCTCTCGTCCTCGAGCCAGCCCCGTGCGAGCTCCAGGGCCTGCGTCACCTGCGTGTGCGCACGGTCAGGTACGGCGCTTTCGGCGCCGTCCGCCCCCGTGGCGAAGTGCGCGACGACGGCGTCCGGGACAGCCCGGCCCGCGTCGACGGCTCGACGGAGGGCGTCGAGGTCGTCGTAACGGTCGAGTCCGGTTTCGGCCGGCCACGGACCGATGTACGCGGCGGAGAGGGCGGCGGTTGCGGGCAGCGGGTGTTCGACCCAGTCCACACGGTAGAGGTTTTCCTGGAAGGCGGTCCGCGCGCCGCGCAGTTGACCTGCCTCGACCTGCCGCCAGGTCAGGGCGTCGACGGCGGCCACAGCACGACCGGCGGCGTCGAAGACAGTGAGCGCCGTGATGTCGGTACCGGCGCGGATGAGCCGTACCCGCAGGGTGGTGGCGCCCCACGCGTGCACCCGCACCCCGCTCCACGAGAACGGCAGCCGCCCGGTCATGTCCTCACCCAGCAGCCCGCTCAGTCCGACGGCATGCAGCGCGGCGTCCAGCAGGGCGGGGTGAACGGCGAACTCCTGGGCGCTCTCAGCGATTTCCCCGGGAAGCTCGACCTCGGCGAAGACCTCGTCGGCACGGCGCCAGAGGGCACGCAGCCCCTGGAAGGCCGGCCCGTAGGCGAACCCGTCCCCGGCGAGCCGTTCATAGGCCTCCACCGCGTCCAGTTCGACGGGCTCTGCACCGGCGGGGGGCCACTGGGCCAGGCTGTCCGCCGCCTCTACCGCGGGCGCGCCGAGCACACCGGTCGCATGCCGCTCCCACGACGCCTCGTCCCCGCCCTCGGGCGTCTCGGCCCGCGAGTGCACCACAATCTCGCGCCGGCCGGACTCGTCGGGGACACCGACGGTCACCTGGAGCTGGACGGCGCCCTGCTCGGGGAGGACCAACGGGGCCTGGAGGGTGAGTTCCTCGACGGTGGGGGCGCCGACCTGGTCCCCCGCCCACACGGCCAGCTCCAGGAAGGCGGTGCCGGGGAGCAGGACCGTGTCCAGGACGGTGTGATCGCTCAGCCAGGGATGCGAGCGACGGGAAAGACGGCCGGTGAGGACCAGGCCGTCGCCTTCGGCGAGGTGAAGGACTGCGCCCAGCAGCGGGTGCGCGGCTCTGCCCAGACCGGCGGACGACAAGTCACCGGTGTGGGTGACGTCGGGGGTGAGCCAGTAGCGGTCGCGTTGGAAGGCGTAGGTGGGCAGGTCGACCGTGCGGGCGCCTGAATTCTCGAACAGCGCCTGCCAGTCGACGGAGGCCCCGGTGGTCCACAGTGCGGCGAGGGCCTTGACGGCGGTCTGGGGTTCGTCGCGGTTGCGGCGCAGCATCGGCGTGCAGCCCAGGACCAAGGGGGAGAGCGCCGCGTCCGGGCCCACCTCCACGAAACGGACGGCGCCTGCCTCGCGGGCGGCTTCGACGTCGTCGTGGAAGCGAACGGTGTCGCGCACATGCCGTACCCAGTACTCCGGATCGGTCACCGGCGAGGTCAGGGTGAGCTGCGGCTCGTGGAAGGTGACCTGGGCCAGGACCTGACGGAAGTCCTCCAGCATCGGCTCCATCAACGGCGAGTGAAAGGCATGGCTGACCGACAGCCGCTTCACCTTCCGGCCCTCAGCCTCGAAACGAGCGGCGATCGCCAGTACGGCCGACTCCTCGCCCGAGATCACCACCGCCTCGGGACCGTTCACCGCAGCGATGGATACGTCGTCCGTCAGCAGCTCGGCCACCTCCGCCTCGGCCGCCTGAAGCGCCACCATCGCCCCACCCGACGGCAGCCCACTCATCAGCCGACCGCGGGCAGCCACCACCTTCACCGCATCCTCCAGCGACCAGACCCCCGCCACATGGGCGGCCGCCAGCTCACCGATCGAGTGCCCCACCAGCACCTCAGGGGTCACACCCCACGACTCCAACAGCCGGAACAGCGCCACCTCACACGCGAAAATCGCCGGCTGCGCCCACGCCGTGTCCTCCAGCACCTCCACCGGACCGTCGAACATCACCTCCCGCAACGGCCCGTCGAACACGGCGCACACCGCATCCAGAGCCCTCGCGAACACCGGATACGCCGCATACAACTCCCGGCCCATCCCCACCCGCTGAGAACCCTGACCGGAGAACACAAACCCGGTCCCACCGGCAGCCGCGACCCCCGTCACCGGCTCACCAACCCCGTCGACCACCACGGCCCGCTGCTCAAAGACCGACCTGGTCGTGATCAGCGACCACCCCACATCGACGGGATCCAGACCACCCGCCCACTCCGACAGCCGACCCAGCTGCCCCCGCAACGCCTCGGCCGTCCGCCCCGACACCACCCACGGGACGACCGGGACGGAAACACCGGCTCGCGTCTGCTCACCCTCTTCCTGAGCCGGCGCCTCCTCCACAATCACATGCGCGTTCGTCCCACTGATCCCGAACGACGAGACCCCGGCCCGCCGCAGCCGCCCCTCCTCAGACGCCCACTCCCGCGCCCCCCGCAACAACTCCACCGCACCCGACGCCCAGTCCACCTGCGCCGTCGGCTCATCCACATGCAGCGTGCGCGGCAGCACCCCTTCACGCAGCGCCATCACCATCTTGATCACACCGGCCACACCCGCAGCCGCCTGCGCATGCCCGACGTTCGACTTCAACGAACCCAGCCACAGGGGGCGTTCGGCGTCCCGCCCCTGCCCGTACGTCGCCAACAGCGCCTGCGCCTCAATCGGATCCCCCAGCCTGGTCCCCGTACCGTGCGCCTCCACCACATCCACATCCGCCGCCGACAACCCGGCACTCTCCAAAGCCGCCCGGATCACCCGCTGCTGCGACGGACCGTTCGGCGCCGTCAACCCATTACTCGCCCCGTCCTGATTGACCGCACTCCCCCGCACCACCGCCAACACCCGATGCCCCAACCGCCGGGCATCCGACAACCGCTCCACAACCAGCACACCCACACCCTCGGCCCACCCCGTGCCATCCGCATCCGCCGAGAACGCCCGGCACCGCCCGTCCATCGACAACCCCCGCTGCCGACTGAACTCCAGGAACATCCCGGGAGTCGCCATGACCGTCACACCGCCCGCGAGGGCGAGGGAGCACTCCCCCGCCCGCAGCGCCTGCACCGCCAGATGCAGCGCGACCAGCGACGACGAGCACGCCGTGTCGACCGTGACCGCCGGCCCCTCCAGGCCGAAGGTGTAGGCGATCCGGCCGGACATCACGCTGGGAGTGGTTCCCGTGAGGAGGTAGCCGGCGAAGCCGTCGGGGGCGTCCTGGGCTCGGGGGCCGTAGTCGTGTGTGGTCGCGCCGACGTAGACGCCGGTGCGGCTGCCGCGCAGTGTCCCCACGTCGAGGCCCGCGCGCTCCAGCGCCTCCCAGGAGGTCTCCAGGAGGAGCCGCTGCTGGGGGTCCATCGCCAACGCCTCGCGCGGGGAGATACCGAAGAACCCGGCATCGAAGTCGGCCGCGTCGTGCAGGAAGCCGCCCTCGTGGGCGTAGCTGGTGCCCCATTGCTCGGGATCGGGGGCGTAGAGCCGCTCGACGTCCCAGCCGCGGTCCTCGGGGAACGCGGAGATGGCGTCCGTACCCTCGGCAACCGTCCGCCACAACGCCTCCGGCGAGTCGATCCCACCCGGGTAACGGCAGGCCATGCCGACGATCACGACGGGCTCGTCCACGGCGACCGTGGCGGCGGCGCCGACGCCGGTCCGAGGATCCGGGGCGCCCGCCAGTTCGCCGAGGATGTGCTGTATCAGCCGCTCGGGCGTCGGATGGTCGAAGACGACTCCGCCCGAGAAGGCCAGCCCGGTCGCGTCGTGCAGGGCATCGGCGAGTTCGACGGACGTCATTGAGTCGAAGCCGAGTTCCTTGAAGGTCCGGGTCAGGTCGGTCGAGCCTGCCTCGGGGCGGCCGAGGGTGCCGGCGATCCGGTCGCGTACGAGCTTGCGCACCGCCACGGTACGGTCGTCGTCCGGCAGTTGGGCGAGCGGATGGTCGGTGGCGGCGACCCGGTCGGCCGCGACGGCCGCGGCACGCCGCTCACCGCTTCGGCCCGCCCCGGGGCGCGCCACGTCGAGCCAGAACCGCTCCCGTTGGAAGGCATAGGTGGGCAGGTCGGCCAACGGACCGTTCAGCGTCGGCAGCTGCGCCGCGAGGTCCACCGGCACTCCGCGGGTGTGCAGCTGGGCGAGAGCCGTGGCGGCGGTGAGGTTCTCGTCGCGCTCGCGCCGCATCACGGGCACTGCCGTGGCACCGGGGATCGCGGCCGGCACCAGAGCCGACAGGACGGCGTCGGGGCCGATCTCCATCAGGGTGCCGACATCCCGGTCGGCGAGGGTCCGCAGGGTGTCGTGGAAGCGGACGGGCTCACGGACATGGCGTACCCAGTAGGTGGGATCGCGCAGTTCGTCGTCCTCGGCGATCCGACCGGTGAGGTTGGAGACGACCGGGATCATGGTGTCGTGGCAGGCGGCGGTCTCGACGACCGCGCGGAAGGCGTCCAGCATCGGTTCCATGCGCGGGGAGTGGAAGGCATGGCTGACGGCCAGACGCTTGGTCTTGCGGCCCTGCCGGGCGAAGCTCGCGGCGACGACGGTGACGGCGTCCTCGTCGCCGGAGATCACCAGGGCATCGGGACCGTTGACCGCGGCGAGGGCCACCCGCTCGGGACCGACGGCCTCGAGCGCCTCGCCGATCTCGGCCTCGGTGGCCTGGACGGCGGCCATGGCGCCGCCAGCGGGCAGCTCCTGCATCAACCGGCCCCGGGCGGCCACGATGCGGGCGGCGTCCTCAAGTGACCACAGCCCGGCGGCGTGGACGGCCGCGAGTTCGCCGATGGAGTGTCCGGCGAGAACGTCGGGCCGTACCCCCCAGGAGCGGACCAGGCGGTAGAGGGCGGTCTCGACGGCGAACAGGGCCGGCTGTGTCCATGCGGTGCGGTCGAGCAGTCCGTCCGGACCGTGCAGCATCACTTCGCGCAGGCTGCCGTCGAGGAACGGGTCAAACGCCTCGCAGACCTCGTCGAAGGCGCGTGCGAACTCGGGATGGTCTGCGAGAAGCCGGCGTCCCATGCCGACGCGCTGGGCGCCTTGTCCGGTGAAGAGCAGGGCGAGGCCGGCGTCCATGACCTCGCCGCGTACCGCTCCGGGCGTGGTGGTACCGGCGGCGAGCGCGGTGAGGGCGCGGGTGAGGGACGGCAGGTCGCCACCGACGGCGACCGCCCGGCGCGGGAACGTCTCCCGGGTGAGCAGCAGGGAGCGGGCGATGTCGGCCGGTGGCGGGCAGTCGTCGCGGGCCGCGAGGTCGAGCAGGTTCTGTGCCTGGGAGCGCAGGGCCGATGCGGAGGTGGCGGACAGCGGCCAGAACATGAGGGGCCTGGCGTCGTCGGCTGCCCCGGATGCGGAGGGCGCGGCGGGCCCCTCGTGGAGGTGGGTGCCTTCTTTCGGAGAGGGAGTGACGTCACCGGTGCGGGGAGCTTCTTGGAGGACGACGTGGGCGTTGGTTCCGCCCATCCCGAAGGAGCTGACGCCCGCGATGAGTGGTCGGTCGGGGTTCGGCCAGGGGGAAAGCCTCTGCTGGACGCGCAGGTTGAGGCGGTCGAGGGGGATGTCCGGGTTCGGTGTCTCGTAGTTGAGGCTGGCCGGGATCATCCGGTGCTTGAGGCAGAGGACGGTCTTGAGGAGTCCGGTGATGCCTGCGGCGCCGCTCAGGTGGCCGAGGTTGGTCTTCACGGATCCGACGGCCAACGCGTCGCCCGAAGGGCGGGCCGCTCCGAGGACCGCGCCGAGCGCGGCTGCCTCCACGGGGTCCCCGGCCCTGGTGCCGGTGCCGTGCAGCTCCACGTACTGCACCGCGTCGAGCGGTACCGCTGCCTGTCGGTAGGCCTGCCGCAGGACGGCGCTCTGGGCCTGCGGATCGGGGGTGGTCAGGCTGCGTCCGCCGCCGTCGTTGTTGGTGGCGCTGCCCCGGATGACGCAGTGGATGCGGTCACCGTCCGCGACGGCCTGCCTGAGGTTCTTGAGCACGACCGCTGCGCCGCCCTCGCCCGGGACGTAACCGTTGGCGCGGGCATCGAAGGCGTAGCAGCGGCCGTCGGGGGAGATTCCCCCCCAGCGTGCGGCGAGGAGGGTGCTCTCGCCGAGCAGGTGCAGGTTGACGCCGCCCGCGAGGGCGAGCCCGGACTCGCCCCGGCGCAGGCTCTCGCAGGCGAGATGGACGGCGACCAGGGAGGAGGACTGGGCGGAGTCCAGGGTCAGACTGGGACCGCGGAGCTTGAGGAAGTAGGAGAGCCGGTTGGCGACGAGGGCGCGCTGGGCGCCGGGCATGGCGTGGTGGGCGCCTGCTTCGTAAGTGGCGTCCTGGTGGAGGAGTCTGGCGTAGTCGTCCGCGTTGACTCCGACGAAGACCCCTACGTCGAGGCCCCGCAGTGTGGAGGGGCGGATGCGGGCGTCCTCCATGGCCTCCCACCCGAGTTCCAGCATGAGGCGTTGCTGGGGGTCCGTGAATTCCGCTTCGCGGGGCGTGATGCCGAAGAAGTCGGCGTCGAAGTCGGCGATCCGGTCGAGGAAGGCTCCACGTTCGAGTCCCGCCGTGTTCCCGAAGCCGGGGAGGTCCGCCGAGTCGTCGGCCCACCAGCGGTCCCGGGGCACGTCGGTGACGGCGTGCCGACCGTCGCTCAGCATGTCCCACAGTTGATCGGGTCCGTCGGCCTTCGGCAGGCGGCAGGAGATCCCGATGATCGCGACGGCGTCGTCGGGGACGTCTGCCGTCCGGAGTTTCTCGGCTGTGACGTGACCTGCTTCGCGCATCGTCGCTCCCCGTTCGGAATTGGGCGGCAGTCCGGCTGGTGAATTTCAGTGCAGGAGAATCGGCTTGACCGTCACTCCGTTTTCGGAGTCCTTGACGGCGGCCGAGATCTCGTCGAAGGCGTAGGTCCGCACGAGTTTTTCGAAGGGAAATCGTCCGGCGGCGTGGAGATCCATGAGCTGTGGAATGAACAGGGCGGGGACGATGTCGCCCTCGATGACGCCGTGCACGGTGCGCCCCATCAGCTGGGTGAGGTTCAGGGACACGTCCTGTCCGCTGCCGGCCGAGCCGGCGATCGCCGCGACACCGGACATGGTCAGCGAGTCGACCGCGCTGCGGGCCGTCTGCGGCAGGCCGACGGCATCGAGGGCGAAGTCCACTCCGCCGCCGGTGGCCCGGACGAGGTCGCCCGCGATGTCGGGTGCGCCGGCGTCCAGGAGGTGGGTGGCCCCCAGCTCGGCGGCGAGGTCCAGCCGCCCGCGGTGCAGATCGACGGCGTAGATGGGGTCGCAGCCCGCGATCTTGGCGGCCATGATCCCGGCGAGGCCGACCGCACCGGCGCCGAACACGGCGATGGAGGCGCCGGGTCGGGGTGCGAGCACGTTGAGGACGGTTCCTGCGCCGGCCTGGAGTCCGCAGCCGAGCGGGCCTGCGAGCCGCAGGTCCAGATCGTCCCGGACCTTGATCACCGACCGCTGGGGGACGACGACGTGTCCGGCGAAAGAGGACTGCCCGAAGAAGTGGCCGTTGAGTTCAGCGCCGTCCCCGTCGTGGTAGGCGGTGGTGCCGTCCGTGCGGCGGCCGCGCAGGTTCAGCGGGCCCCAGTACGCGCAATGCATGGGGTGCGCCGACCGGCAGTTGCGGCAGCGCCCGCAGCTGAGCGGGGCCAGGACGACCCGTTCGCCGACCGCGCAGGTGTCGACGCCGACACCGACCGCCTCGACGATGCCGCTGCCTTCGTGGCCCAGGACTGCCGGTAGCGCGGGGGGCAGCACCTGGTCGCGGACCAGCAGGTCGGTGTGGCAGACGCCGCTGGCGACGATCCGTACCCGGACCTCGTCGGGACGCAGTTCGTCTGTAACCGATATCTCTTCGATCCGGAAATCCCCCGCCCTGTCGCGAAGAACAGCGGCCCGAGTAGTAACCATCCACTCTCTCCCTGCCAGGCAATGCGTTCTCCGAGACTCCGTCGCCGGCCTGCGGTCCACAACCCCTAGAAAACCGGTACCGCCACGGATGCAGAAACGGGAGCGGCCACCCCCTAGATATCCACTATCCGCGGGTAAGGCGATCCGCGGTAAGCCGTCGATACCGCCGCTCTCTTTCCGGATATTTAGGGGTTGTTGGATCGGACGGCCGCTGCGAGATTCGTGGAAACAGTGATGCGCCGAGAGGAAGGGCACAGGCGTCCCCACGATGAGCAACGTCAGGACGGACAGCGATTGGATCCGCCGGTACCACCCGTCCGAGAAGGCCGCGATCCGTCTGGTCTGCTTTCCGCACGCGGGTGGTTCCGCCAGCTACTTCCGTGATATCTCGGTCGCGCTGGCACCGGAGGTCGAGGGGCTCGCGGTCCAGTACCCGGGCCGGCAGGACCGCAGGAGCGAGCCTCCGCTACGCAGCATCGAAGAACTCGCCCGGGGTGCTGCGTCGGCGATCGCCCCGTGGACGGACCGCCCGCTGGCCCTGTTCGGGCACAGTATGGGGGCGATGGTGGCGTTCGAGGTTTCCGCGTCACTCGCCCGTGACGGCATCGCCCCGTCAGTGCTCTTCCTCTCCGGGCGCCGGGCCCCCTCCCGGGTGCGTAAGGAGAACGTACGGCTTCGCGACGACGCGGGAATCATGGCGGAGCTCCGTCGACTCGGCGGCACGGATGACGCGTTGATGGAGGACGAGGAACTCTGGCAGATGGTTCTGCCCGCGCTCCGCGCCGATTACCACGCCGTGGAGACCTACCGCCCGCGCCCCGGCGCCGTACTCGACTGCCCGATCGTCGCTCTTGTGGGCGACACGGATCCCCGGACCACCGTCGACGAGGCCCGTGCCTGGTCCGAGCACACGACCGGCCCGTTCGACATGAAGGTCTTCCAGGGCGGCCACTTCTATCTGAACGCACAGGTCCCGGCGGTGCTCGACGTGGTGCGTACGCGGCTGCACTCGCTGGGGTCGCGCGTCACCCCACCCGAGACCGCCGCATAGCCGGCAACTCGTTCCCTCTCTTCAACGCGGAGGTGCCCACGATGTCCCAGATCAAGGTTCTCCTGGTAGGCGGCCCGTCCTACTTCCCCGACGAGGAGCGCATTCAGTTCACTGCCTCGCTCACAGAGAAGATCAAACACCGCTTCGAGGCGGGCTACGAGCACTTCGTCCACGAGGGCGACTTCACGACGCTCGACAACGAGAAGCTGGCGGTGTTCCAGTGGACCGCGCGCACCGCCATCGCGGAGTGAGCGCCGGGTGACCTCCAGCAGTCTGGCCGAGTTGCGCGAGATCCGTGCGGCGGCTTTGGCCGGTCCGAGCGAGAAGGCGACCGAGGCGCAGCACGCCAAGGGCAAGCTGACCGCACGGGAGCGCATCGAGCTGCTCCTCGACGCGGGCTCCTTCCAGGAGGTCGAGCAGCTGCGCCGGCACCGGGCGACCGGGTTCGGCCTGGAGGCCAAGAAGCCGTACACCGACGGTGTCATCACCGGCTGGGGCACGGTGGAGGGCCGTACGGTCTTCGTCTACGCCCACGACTTCCGCATCTTCGGCGGCGCGCTGGGCGAGGCCCACGCCACGAAGATCCACAAGATCATGGACATGGCCATCGCGGCCGGAGCCCCGCTGGTGTCGTTGAACGACGGCGCGGGCGCCCGTATCCAGGAGGGCGTCTCGGCCCTCGCGGGCTACGGCGGCATCTTCCAGCGCAACACCAAGGCATCGGGCGTCATCCCGCAGATCAGCGTGATGCTCGGCCCGTGCGCGGGCGGCGCGGCCTACAGCCCCGCCCTCACCGACTTCGTCTTCATGGTCCGCGAGACGTCCCAGATGTTCATCACCGGACCGGACGTGGTGAAGGCGGTGACGGGCGAGGAGATCACCCAGAACGGCCTCGGCGGCGCCGACGTGCACGCCGAGACGTCCGGTGTCTGCCACTTCGCCTACGACGACGAGGAGACGTGCCTCGCCGAGGTGCGCTACCTGCTGTCGATGCTCCCGCAGAACAACCGGGAGAACCCGCCGCGGGTGGAGTCCTCCGACCCGGCGCACCGGCGTTCGGACGTCCTGCTCGACCTGGTGCCGGCGGACGGCAAACGGCCGTACGACATGGCGAAGGTGATCGAGGAGATCGTCGACGACGGCGAGTACCTCGAGGTCCACGAGCGCTGGGCCCGCAACATCATCTGCGCCCTGGCCCGCCTCGACGGCCAGGTCGTCGGCATCATCGCCAACCAGCCGCAGACGCTGGCGGGGGTGCTGGACATCGAGGCGAGTGAGAAAGCGGCGCGTTTCGTCCAGATGTGCGATGCCTTCAGCATTCCCCTGATCACCCTGCTGGACGTACCGGGCTTCCTGCCCGGCGTCGACCAGGAGCACGGTGGAATCATCCGCCACGGCGCGAAGCTGCTGTACGCGTACTGCAACGCCACCGTGCCGAGGATCTCCCTGATCCTCCGCAAGGCGTACGGCGGGGCCTACATCGTGATGGACAGCCAGTCCATCGGCGCGGACCTCACCTACGCCTGGCCGACGAACGAGATCGCGGTGATGGGTGCCGAAGGTGCCGCCAATGTCATCTTCCGGCGTCAGATCGCCGAGGCGGAGGACCCCGAGGCCATGCGGGACCGCATGGTCAAGGAGTACAAGTCCGAGCTGATGCACCCCTACTACGCCGCGGAGCGCGGCCTGGTCGACGACGTCATCGACCCGGCGGAGACCCGCGAGGCTCTCATCAGGTCCCTGGCCATGCTCCAGTCGAAGCACGCCGACCTGCCCTCCCGCAAGCACGGCAACCCCCCGCAGTGACGCTGCTCGCCCCACCACGAAGCAGAGAGGTCTCGCCATGGCCAACGACGCGATACCGGGCAAGGCACACATGGCCGAACCGGGCACCGAAGAGCAGGTCCCCGATCCGGCAGAGGTGGTCCGCAGGGTCGTCGCGTGTTTCAACGCCGGGGAGTTCGACCCCTCGCTCTTCGCCGCGGACGTGGTGGACCACGTGGCCCCACCCGGAACACCCCCCGGCCCGGCCGGCTGGCGCCATAAGTGGGAGTCCATGCGAGCGGCCTTCTCCGATCTGCGGTCCACGATCGAGGAGACCGTCGTCAGCGGTGACCTGGTGTGCAATCGTCACACCGTCCGGGGGACACATACGGGCGACTTCATGGGCGTGCCGGGCACGGGCCGCACGTTCGAGGTGCTGGCGCTGGACATGCTGCGGGTGCGCGACGGACAGATCGTCGAGCACTGGGCGGTGAACGACCTGTTGTCGCTGGTCGCCCAGTTGGGACTGGAACTGCCGGGGCCGGGCAGCGACTGAGGCGGACGCACACATCGTGGTGCCCCGGTCGCGACGGACGTCGAGACCGGGGCACCGGGTCGAGCAGAAGCTCCTGTGGATCGCCGGGCGTACCCGACGCCTGACCGGTCATGCACGCTGTGGCTCCACCCGGACGGCCGACGATTCCAGCCACGGACTTCGAAGCGCCAGTCGGTCCACGGGCCAGACCCCCGAGCGGAGCCACAGCGATCCTCACCTTCAGTCCAGATTGAGCTCCGGTTGCTCCTGTCGGACCGCTGCGGGCATCCTCTCGGCGCCGCGGACGCCCGGCCGTTCGGCCCTCGGCCTGCTCCACCGCCGCATGGCGGGCATCTCGACCCATTCGTGCAGCAGCCAGGCGGCGATCAGCGCCACGACGAACCCGGCGGCCCACAACCCGAGCGCGGCAGGGGTGCTCCACGTCTCGACGGGGCCGATGAGACGGTGCCCATAGTGCAGCACCAGCCAGTGCACCATGTAGAACGCGAAGGAGATCTCGCCGAGCCGCACCATCACCTTGCTGCGCAGGCCCCAGGTGGTGGCGGAGCGGCGGTCCGCCTCCGCCGCGGCCGGCACGAGAAGGGCCAGCGGGATGATGCCGGCCGCGGCGAAGGAGTAGAACATCGGGACCTTCACGACGACGTAGTAGTCGCACACCGCCAGGATCGCCGCGGGGGCGAAACCCAGGTTGATCCATCGGCCGGTCAGCACGATGCGCGCCATCAGAATGCCCACCACGAACTCGAAGAGGTGGGCCAGTGGAAAGACCTTCATGAACCACGAGCCGTAGAAGGTGACGTTGTAGCCGGGGATCACGGGCTGCTGAGGCAGCAGCGAGGTGACGAGCGGGGTGCACATCACGACGGCGACGGCGACGATCGCCGCCGGCCACAGCAGGGCCGGCCGTATCTTGCGGACGAGCCAGATGATCAGCGGAAAGGCGAGGTAGAAGAGCGCCTCGCAACACAGCGACCAGGACGGCGCGTTCAGGCTGACCATCGTGTCCGACCAGGGGAACCATGCGTGCAGCAGGAAGAGATTGAGCGTCGCCACGTGCCAGTTCAGTACGAGCCCGGGGGACTTGACCGTGACCAGCAGGACGAGTGCCATCACCCAGGTGACGACGTGCAGCGGGTAGATCTTGGCCAGCCGTCGCCGCCAGAAGCCCCGTACGGTGTCATGGGGTCTCGCCGACCAGGTCAGCACGAAGCCACTGAGGACGAAGAAGAACGAGACGCCGTACCTGCCGCCGGGCTCCAGAACGCGATGTGTCCAGGAGGCGACCCCCTGATCGCTGAAGACGGATTCGATCGACGCGTGCGTAAAGAAGACCAGTAAGGCAGCGATAAAACGCATTCCGGTCAGCGACGGGAGACGCGCGCCAGGTGGCCTCTGATTGTTTTCAAGCATGCCGGATGGCCTCCGAGTCAGGTATGGCAGCCTTGACCGATCTGTGCTGGAAAACACATTACTTTATGGCTGGATTGATGCGGCCCCTAAGAATCCACAGGGAAAACGGAGGCAAACACTCCACCTTGCTGACGGAAAATGCGCCGACCACACGACCGGACAGTGCAGAGCATGCCGTAACGCGGCCCGCGTTACGGCATGAGACTTCCCTAATGGGGGGTGGTGGTAGTTGTTGGGAGTGGGCAACGATCAGTCACGGAACTGCAGTGATCAACTATTCGATCACGGAGGCCCGCCCCGGACCCGACCGACACTGCAGGGACGAGGCCGGCACCATGAGGGGGCAGGTGGAGAAAAGCCCGCCCAAATTTTTCCGCGCCGATGACGCCGCGTACCGCTAAGGCAAGAGACGATTACCGAGCGGGAGAATCCGTGGAACACTTGGAAAGGGTCACCGAATTCAACATTCTCAGCTCGCTCCTGGACAATGCCGCGCAAGGCGACGGTAGCATCGCGATTGTGCTCGGCCCGCAGGGATCGGGCAAGACGACACTCATGTCGGCTGTCGCGAAAACGGCAACCTCCCGCGGTTTCGAGGTGGAGACAATTACGTTCCCGCACCTCTCGAAGACCCTTCCGCTGGAATCCCCGGTCCGGCCCGGCACGGTACCTCGGCTGCTCTGCGTCGACGACGTGCAGGACGCGGACGTCGCGTCGCTGCGGGCGATGACCGGGTTCGCACGGGACATACAGTCGCAACCGGTGCTCCTCGTCCTCGGGGAGAGATCCACACTGCACCACACGCACCGGCGGGGACTCGCCGAACTCGCCGGCCGGCCCTACTGCCGCACCCTGCACATGGAGCAACTGCCCCCCACGGCGGTCGTACGCATGGCTGCCCAGCAGTTCGGGCTGACGCTGAGCAGCAGCAGCACCGCCGAGCTGATGCAGCTGGCCGGCGACAATCTGTCCCTGCTCAAGGCGCTGCTCGCCGACTACCAGCGGCTGCGGGAGGGGGGCGCCGTCGCCCCCTCGGTTCCCCAGGTACCGGGCGCGTGCTACCGCGAGGCGGTTCTGAGCTGCTACAACCGCAGCACCGCGGAGGTCCGGGAGGTGGCCCAGGCCATCGCCGTCCTCGACGAGTACAGCACGGCGCGCAGCCTGGCCGAGGTGGTCGGCACGACTCCGGAGAACGCCGCCCGGACGCTGACCGCTCTCGCTTCGGCCGGGTTGGTGGCCAACAGCCGTTTCCGGCACCCGGTGGCCTCCCAGGCGATCCTGTCCTCGATCCCGTTGCAGCAGGGCTCCGCATTACGCCGTCGGGCGGCCATCGTGCTGCGGACGATGGGGGTGCAGGCGGTCAAGGTGGCACGGGTTCTGATCGCGGCAGACCACACCGACGCCTCCTGGACCGACTTCCTGGCCCAGGAGGCCGCCGCCCAGGCGCTGGCACTCAACGACCGGGAGCTGGCGGTCAAGACCCTGTGGTTGGCGGTGCGCGGCATGTCGGACGGCGCGAGGCGCGCGGAGACCCTGGGCCAGATCGCCGAGATCCAGTCGGCCGACAACCCCGAGCACTGCGCACAGTGCCTGCACGAAGCGCGAGCGCTGATCGGCACCGACGCGTTGTGGCAGAAGCGGTCCTCCCTGCTCAGCGAGCAGATGGCGCGGCGAGGCATGGCGACGGAGGCAGTCGCCGAACTGGAGACACTGGCCGGTCGGCTCGATGCGCGGCAGCTGTCGGCGCATGCCGAACTGGAAGCCGATCGCCTCCTCCTCTGCGGTGACTACCCGGCACTCACCCGTACGTCGTCGGCACGTCTGGACGACCCCGTCAGGACCACCGCGTTCAGCACCGCCTCCAACCGGTTCGCGGCGGTCTGGCCCCTGGTGCGGATGCTGACGAGCGAACAGCCGGATCCTGCCGCCGCCGAAGCCGCGTCCAAGGCGTTGTACCACTCCTCCTTCACTGAGAACTCCGCGCCGGCCGTGCTCGCCGGCCTCTCCGCGCTCCTGTACGCGAAGGAGTGGAAGCTCGTCCATTCCCTCACGGACAAGCTGGTGGACGAGGCCGCGGTGCGACGCGCACCTGTATGGCAGGCCCGGTTTCTTGCGATACGGGCCGAGGCGTCGCTGGGTGAGGGGCGGTACTCCGACGCGGCCGCGGACTCCGAGGAGGCCATGGCCATGCTGCCCACGCCGTCCTGGGGCGCCCGGTTCGGCGGCCCACTGGCCTCGCTCCTGCTCGCCCGGGTCATGACCGGCGAACTCTCGGACGCCAGGAGAGGGGCGGCGCAGCCTCTGCCCCCCGCCTCGTTGGACACCCGGCACGGACTGAGATTCCTGTACGCCCGCGGTCAGGTCAACCTGGCCGAGGGCCGGGCCGAAGCGGCGCTCGCGGACTTCCTCACCTGCGGCCGGCTCATGGTTGCCTGGGGCGTCGACCACGAGCACATCCTGCCGTGGCGGCTCGCGGCGGCCGGTGCCCAGCTGCTGCGGGGCGACCAAGAGGCCGCGGTGGATCTTGTCGACGAGCGGAACACCCGGCTGGAGACACTCGGACGGCCGATGAGCGCCGACGAGGGGTACCGCTCGGCGCGTGAGCAGCTGTACGACGTACTCGCCAGAGCCGTGGAGCGCGGCGAACTCGTCGAGTCCATCAGGACCCTGACCCTGAACGAGACGGCTCCGCCCAGCGCGAGGCCCGCCCGTTACCGGATAGAGGACCGGTTCTCCCGCTACCTCAACAAGCTCACCTTCTCCGAGCGGAAGGTGGCCATGCTGGCGGCGACCGGCAGCAGTAATCGTGTCATCGCCCGCTCGCTGTCGCTGAGCATCAGCACGGTCGAACAGCACCTCACCCACACCTACAAGAAGCTCGGTGTCGCGGGACGGCAGCAACTGCGCGCCATGATCGGCTGAGCCGCGCCTCGCCGCACGAACACACCACGATCCCACGGGCCGAACATGCGCCCGCCGCACGACGACCAAGGGTTCCGCCTCGTGCCACAGCGTGGCGTCATGGACGGAATTCCCCTGCCACACGAAGGAGAACGACGGCATGCTGACTTCCGTCAAGGACGGAGCGTGGACGGTGGGAGCGGCTCCCGGAGCGCTGCCGGTGCTCGGTCACTCGCGCCAACTGCGTCAAGATCCCCTGGGTTTCCTCAGTTCCCTGCACGAATACGGCGACATCGTCGCGATCCGCATGGGGCCCGTACCGCTCAACGTCCTGTGCCGCCACGACCTCGCGCACCATCTGCTGGTCGAGCGCTCCAAGGACTTCGGCCGGGGCGGTCCCTTCCTCGAGAGGTCCCGCACGATCATGGGCAACGGCCTGGCCACGTCGACCGGGCCGGAGCACATGCGGCAGCGCAGAATGTCACAGCCTGCCTTCCACTCCCAGCACATAAAGTCGTACATGCGGGTCATGCAGGAGGAAGCGGACGCCATGACCGGCGGCTGGCGGCCCGGTCAGGAGGTCGACATCGTCAAGGAGATACACGATCTCACCACCCGGGTGACGCTGCGCTGCTTCTTCACCATGTCGACCACCGGGTCCGAGTCGGCCGGGACCGTCAACCAGGCGGCGGACTCGCTGGACCGGTTGACGGCCGGCATGTACAAGCAGATGACAGCGCCCCTGGCGATCCTCGGGAAGCTGCCCACCGCCGCGAACCGGCGATACCAGGAGGCGGTGCGCCAGTTCGACGAGACGGTCGACAGGATCATCGCCGACCAGCGCAGCACCACGACCCGCGACGACCTGCTCGGTCTGCTGATGTCGGCCCAGGACGACGAAACCGGTGCCACGTTCAGCAACGAGGAACTGCACGACCAGGTCATCACCTTCCTGGCCGCCGGCATCGACACCACCGCCAACACCCTCGCCTGGGCTCTGGGTCTGATCTCGCAGTATCCGGACGTGCAGCAGAAGTTCCAGGCCGAGATCGACTCCCTGCTCGACGGCGAGGACGTGTCGTACGACAACATCCGCTCGCTGACGTACATCAACGCGATCCTCGACGAGACGCTGCGCCTCTACCCTCCGCTGTGGATGCTGACCCGCCGGGCGCTGCGCGACACCACGCTGGGCCCGCACCGCTTCCCGGAGGGCACCCAGTTCGCGGTCAGCCCGTATGCCCTCCAGCGCGACCCCCGCGTGTTCGAGGAGCCCGAACTGTTCGACCCCGAGCGGCGCCAGCGGCAGCCCGACCTTCCGCGTAGCTCGTTCATCCCGTTCGGGGCGGGCGTGCACAAGTGCATCGGCGACGCGTTCGCCATCACCGAGTCCACCATCGCACTGGCCACGATCGGGCGGCGCTGGCACCTGCGCCTCGCGCCGGAGAGCAACCCGCTCAAGCCGCAGACGGAGATGACGCTGGGCCCCGCGTCGGTGCGCGTGACCCCCGTTCCCCGGGCGGCGTGAGCCGCCGCACCCGCCCCGCGGCGGCGCTACCCACGCAGCGCGGTCCTGGCCCAGGCGGCGACCTGAGCCCGTGACTCGATGTTCAGTTCGCTACGCAGACGAGCCAGGTGGGTGGCCACCGTCCGCGGGGACACGCCCAGCCGATTGGCGATCTGGCTGTTCGTAAGCCCTTCCGCCACGAACAGCGCGATGTCCAGTTTCCTCGCGGACAGCACACCGGTGCGTTGCTCCTCCGCGGTCTCGTGCGGCCAGGTCGCGCCCAGCGCGAAGGCCCGCGCGAGCCGCGGGGAGAGGGTGACCGCCACCCTTCGGATCCGCTGCACCTCAGCCGGCTGCTGCCGACCCACGAACGCCTGCAGCTGGCGCTCCACTTCGTCGTCCAGCCACATCTGCTCGGTCACCCTGCCCTGTTCACTCATGGCACGGGCCAGCTCCGCGAGCCGCAGCGCCCGCAGCCGGTCCCCGTCGGCCACGACGGCCGCGGCCAGCCGGCTGAGTGGCCGGTGCAGCAGTCCGGCGTCGTCCGGCAGCCTGCGCAGCAGCTCTTCGGCGTGGGCCGCGGCCCTGGCGGACTCTCCCGCGGCCAGGGCGATGTCGGTCGCGACGTCGAAAGCCTGTACTGCGCCCGCCTCGTCGTACTCGGGCAGGGACCCCAGCACATCGGAGATCGTCCGGGAGGCCTGGTCCAGGTCGCCCGCGGCCATGCTCGTGATGGCCAGATGCTCAAGACAGGCGGCTTCGTCGAGGACACCGCCGTACTCCCGCACAATGGCCAGGGCCTGCTGCGCCGTGGCCTCCGCAGCCGCGTGCTGCCCGATCCGACGCAGGCAGGAGGCCAGGGCGAGAAGCGCGCGGGCCCGTACGGTCCGGTACTCGCACTCGCGCCGGCCACGGGTGCCATCAGCGGTGTGACGCTCCCCGATCAGCTCGGCCGCGCGCGAGGCGTAGGTGACCGCGTCGATCAGGAAGCCACCGGCCAGTTTGACCTCGGCGAGTTCCGTCATCAGGACCGAACGGTCGGCGCAGTCGGCCGCCATGTGCAGGGCCCGCTCCCCCAGACGTCCGATCAGGGCGTGCTCACCCCTGGCCCGCAGCGCCCTGGTGAGTGCGGCGACCAGCACCACGTGCCGCTCGTCGTCGGCGCGGGCCGTCCACTCGACGGCGCTGAGGAGGTGCTGGTGCACCTGGCAGACCCTGGACAGCAGTTCCCGGGGCACGGTGATGCGCTCCACCACCGGTTGACACAGGTCCACCAGCCAGTCGATCAGCAGGTCGCGGGTGGTCTCCGCCTCCCCGGCCTCCTCCAGCAGCTCACCCGCGTATCTGCGTACCGAACCGTACTGGCGCAGCTCCGTCCCGTTCGGCGAGTCCACCGTGGCCACCAGCAGGGACTTGGCCCGAAGCTGGGTGAGGAGTTGTGCACTGTGCTGGGTGGACGGCGCGTCCTGGCCGCATACCGCCATGGCCAGGTCCAGGTCGAACGGCCCGGAAAGCACCGACAGCCGACGGAACACGGCCTGCTCGGCGGCGCTCAGCCGGTCGTAACTGGAAGCGAACGCCGACAGGAAACTACTGTGCCGGTCGCTCGCGGTGCGGCTTCCGACGGTCAGTACCTTCGCCGACTGCCGGACCCGGGTCAACAGCTCGGTGACCGTCAACAGGCCGACCCAGTGGGCGGCAAACTCGATCAGTAGGGGCAGTCCGTCCAACTCGACGCAGAGTTCGGCGACGGCGGCAGCGTTGTCGTGGCTCAGTGCGAAGTTCGGGTTGCCCGACGAGGCCCGCTCCACGAAGAGTTGGCCCGCCTCGGAACGCAGCAGCGCCTTGGGGGTGCTCGCGGTCGGCGCGGGCAGGGACAGCGGGTCGAGCCCGAGCACGGTCTCGCAGGGGATGCGGAACGCCTCCCGGCTGGTCGCCAGTATCCGCAGCCCGGGGCAGCGGGACAACAGCGTCTCCAGAAAACTGGCGTAACGTTCCACCACCTCCTCGCAGTTGTCGAGCACCAGCAGCACCTGCTGAGCGCCGAGTGCCGCGAACAGTGACTGCTCGTCATCGTGGTCCGCCCCAGGGGCGAGTGCCGTGGTCAGGAGGCCCGGAAACCGCTCGGTGCCGCCTCGTCCGTCCAGGTCGAGCCAGACCACCACCGCGCCGTCGCCGGACGACGCCTCGACGTGCTGCATGGCGAGCCGGCTCTTGCCCACGCCCGGTGCCCCCGTCACCGTCAGAAGCCGCTTGCCGGACAGGGTCCTGAGACGCTCCAGTTCCCCGGCCCGGCCGGTGAACTTGTCCAGGCGGACGGGAAAGGTGGTGGCGCCGAGCGGCCGCGGGTGAGCGGTCGACCGCTCCGTGGCGGCCAGTCTTCGCCGGTAGGCCCGCTGCCGGCACGCGTTGGAGCAGTACTGCTTGTGTGTTCTGGTGCGCCGCGTGGACGGTACGACGATACGAGATTCACAGATGACGCAGTAGATTGCCGATACTCCCAAGGATCGCGCTCCTCTTCGTCTGTTCCCTTCGCGGTACAGCGGGCGTCCAGGAACGGTGCTCCCACGGCGCGGACGAGGACTACATCTGCAGCGCGCCTCCGGAGAAGGGGCCGTCTCCCGCCGACGAGACCGTCTCCTGGGCCGACTCGGCGATCACGTGACGCGGAATGCCGCAGGGGCTCTGGGCGGCCACCCAGGCGGCGAGCTGGGTGCGTGAGTGGATGCCGAGTTTGGCGTAGATCCTCTTCGTGTGGGACGCCACGGTGCTCTCGGCTATCTGCAGGTAATCGGCGATCCGCCGGTTGCTCAGCCCCTGGGCGATCAGCATCGCGATCTCGTGCTCCCGCCTGGTCAGGGCCGACGACTCCGGGACCGACAGCCGGTCTGCGCTGCCCAGCGCATAGCTGATGAGCTGCTGGTCGGTGCACGCCTGGGCGGTCTGCCGGATGTCATCGGCCTCCTCGGCCGTCAGGTGCGCGGTGGCGACGAAGCGCGCGTCCGCGAGCTTTCCTTCCCACCACCGGGGGACGCGGGTCGACTCGCCCGCTCCGTTGCGGAACCTCTCGTAGGCGGTCAGCAGCACCAGGCAGCGGCTCGGCTGTCCCCGGAGCAGCGCGATGAGGGCAAGGCCGCCGATGGGATAGAAGCAGCTCGGGCCGGAGGAGTGGAAAATGCCGACCGCGGTCCGCATGTGGTCCTCGGCGGCGTCCAGGGCGCCCGTGGCGAGATCACTGGCTCCCGCCACGAAGCAGTAGCTGGCGTACTGAAACGGCTCGGCCTGCTGTTCGAAGGACGGGGTGGTGACGGATATCGCGGCGCACGCTTCGGCATTCTCGCCGACGCCGAGCAGGAACCAGGCGTAGATGTGCGAGCACAGGGAGAGGCTGAAGTCGTCGTTCAGCTGCCTCGCCAGAGCGATGGACTCCTCGAAGCACCGGCGCGCCGAATCGTCGTCCTCCAGCCGTACGTAGACGCAGGCGAGCGACGTGAGCGCGCGGACGAGCACAGAGCTCGCGCCCGCGGCACGGGCCGCGACCACCGCGTCCAGCGCGACGTCCAGATACTCGTCCGACTGGTCGTCCCGGTGAGTGAGCCACAGCCCCCACAACAGTAGGTCGCTGCGGTAAGGCGACCGCGGGCTGCGGCGCAACGCCCTGTCGACGAGGCGCCGGCCGGCCTCCTGCCGACCGTTGTGCAGCCAGAGGTTGGCCAGCAGAACCACCATCAGGTCATGCCGGTCGTCGTGACGCGTGCGCCAGGTCCACTCGACGGTCCGTACGAGATAGTCCACGCGGTCGACAAACCATTCGTTCTGCTCGCGGGAGAGCATGTAGGCGTGGGTCAGCCGACGGACGTGGTCCCATATCCAGTCCACCAGGCGGCTGTTGGCGGCGACCAACTCTCCGCATTCCGCAAGACGTGCGGCGCCGTACTCGACCGTGCTCTCGGGCCACCTGAACCGGCTCTTCTCGGAGTCGCTGCGCACCCGTTGTATCAGTCCTCTGAACTCCAGCACGTCCAGCGCACCCACCACGTCCATCGCATCGAGCCGGTTGTCGTGGCAGACCACGACAGCCGCTTCGGCGTCGAGTTCGGGGCCCAGCACCGACAGTCTCCGGAACACCGCACGTTCGTCCGGTGTGAGGTGCTGGTAGTGCTGGTCGAGCGGCGATCCCGCCGGGTGGCCGGCCGGGGCCCAGGCCCCCGAGTCATCGGCCGCCGAGTGCGCATCCCAACGGCGTGCGGCCTGGACACCGCCGCTCGTGCTCGCGTACTCCATCCGTCCTTCCCCCGTTTTCTGTGTGAGCGGTTCCGCAGACACCACTCCACTAGGTATGTCCGCTCGCGCTCAGCGGATCACAGGTCCCGCAAGGGATCCTCGCGGGTTCGCAGTCCGTCCAGCAGCAGACGCAGCAGCCGGTCGGCGTGTTCCTCCCTGTCCGGCGCCCGCTCTGCGGCTACCGCGATGGCGTGGGTGAACGTGATCAGGTCCGAGACCTCCAGGTCCGGGTGGAATGAGCCGTCTTCCTTGACCCGCTCCAGCAAAGGGGTGGCCGCCGCGTCGAGCGTTTCCCGGCAGTAGCGGAACAGCTCGGAGCCGCCGTCCTTGTTGTCCGAGGCGAGCGCCGCGGCGAGCCCGCGCCGCATCGTCAGCCGGATGAGGCTGCGAAGCCAGACGACGATGCCCTCGACCGGCGACTCGGCCGTGAGGAGGCTTTCGGCCTCCTTGCACAGCGCGTCGATCCGTCCCCAGAACACCGCCGCGAGCAGGGCGTCGCGGCTGGCGAAGTGACGGTAGAGCGTGCCAGAGCCGAGCCCGGCCCGGCGGACGACGTCGTCCAGCGGCACCTCCGTGCCCCGTTCCTCGAACAAGTCGTCCGCCGCGGCCACCAGACGGTCGTAGTTCCGCCGGGCATCCATCCTGGTCGGGCGGGAGGGCAAGCTCGGCGGAGCCGGTCTCGAGTGCTGCATCAAGCCTCCATGTTGCAATGCGGAGAGTATCCCCCGTATCGTACTCGCTACACCCGGAGAGAACTCCCCGCTTTTTTGGCCGGGCACTCCGACCTGAACAGGCCGTCATCCGTTCGCGAGCATCGGCTCGCCGAAGGAGGCTCCGAACCTTGTCCAGCACCGCACCCCCCGGCCAGGACGCGAAGACCCCCGCGCACCGCGGCGCCATCCTGACCGTCATCCTCTGTGTCCAACTCCTCAGCGCCATCGACATCACCGTCATGAACATGGCCCTGCCGAAGATCCAGCACGCCCTGGACGTCTCCCCCACCGGGCTGTCCTGGGTGCTCAACGCCTACACCCTGGTGTACGGCGGATTCCTGCTGCTCGGCGGCCGCATGGGCGACATCCTCGGTAACCGCAGGGCGCTGATGACCGGCGTCGCGCTCTTCACGCTGGCCTCCTTCGCCGGAGGCTGCGCCCAGGAAACCTGGTGGCTGCTCGCCGCTCGGGCCCTGCAGGGCCTGGGCGCGGCTCTGGCACTGCCGTCCACCCTGGCGCTGATCGTGAGGACGTTCACCGGCCAGGAGGAGCGCACCAAGGCCCTCGGCATCTCCGTCATGGCCTCCGGTATCGGCTCCACCGGCGGCCTGCTCCTCGGCGGCGTCCTGACGGACCTCGCCTCATGGCGATGGGTGCTGTTCATCAACGTGCCCATCGGCGTCGCGGTGCTCGCCCTGGCACCGCGGCTGATCCCTGCGGCCGAGCCCCAAGGCGGCCGGTTCGACGGAGCCGGCGCGCTGCTCGGCACCGCGGGCATGAGCGCGCTGGTGTACGGCTTCGTCCACGCCGCCGACAAAGGCTGGTCCAACGCCCTCACGGTGGGTTCCTTCGTCGCAGGCGTCGTACTGCTCGGCCTGCTCGTGCTGGTGGAGTCCCGGCATTCCCAGCCGGTCCTGAACCTGGGCCTGTTCACCCACCGCAACCGAGCCGGCGGCTTCCTCGTCTTCGTCTGCTCCGGCGGCGCGATGTTCGGGATGTTCTTCTTCCTGACCCAGTTCGTGCAGAACGTACTCGACATGAATCCGATCGAGGCGGGACTCGCCTTCCTGCCGATGTCCCTCGGCATGGTGGTGGTGCCGAGGACGCTGACCCCGAAGATCGTCAAGCGTTACAGCCCGAAGACCTCCATGACGACCGGATTGCTGATGGTCGCCGCCGCAATGGTGTGGCTGACACAGATCTCGGCGTCGACCGGGTACTTCAGCGGCATCATGCTCCCGATGCTCCTGGCGGGAGCCGGTGTCGGCCTGCTCAACGCGCCGCTCGCCGCGACCATCCTCGCGGACGTCCCGCCGAAGGAGGCGGGCGGTGCGTCGGGCGCGCTGCAGACGGTCGGCATGATCGGTGGTTCGATCGGTACCGCGGTCCTGGTCACGATCTTCGGCAACGCCCTGCGCGGGCACGGCGGCGGGACGACCAAGGCCGCCCTGGCGGACAGCATCGCGACCACGTGCGTGGGCGGGCTGGCGTTCGCGGTCGTGGGACTGCTCCTGGTGCTGGCCGTCATCCGCACACCCAAGCCGGAGCCGGCCGGCCAGCGACAGGCCGTCGGCGCCGCCTGACGACACGAAAAGGAGGGAGTCGGGAAGCGGAGGTAAATCCGCTTCCCGACTCCCTCTTCCCGCCGGAACCGTCCGGTCGACTCAGTCGGATTCCGGGAAGACCCAGCGCGTCGCCGTGTTGAAAAACGGCGCGTTCCACCCCAGCACCTTGGTCGGCGTCACCTTGAATCCGGGACCGCCATAACCTTCCGGGGTGAAAACACCCTCGTCGGTGGCGACCGTTTCATGACTGAAGTGCTCCCGATAATTGTCCGATATCACCTGGAGCTTATCTTTTCCGTACAGCCTTTCACACCGGCCTTCCACGATGACCACCTCATCACCGCTCTCGGTGTGTACGGTGACATTGTTGTCCGCCTCCATGTACTCCACGGAGCGATTCGTCGTCGAGAACCACAGACCGCCCTGGATCCAGAACCCCCAGACGGGCCGGGTGTGCGGACGACCGTCCAGGGCCTTGGTGGTCAGCCAGAAGTTCTTCGACTCCCGCAGCCGTTTGTGCGCCCACTCCCAGTCCAGCTGCGGCCCGGTGGCCGTGTAGCTGAATATCCAGGCAGGCTCCGTGACCGGCTCACGGTCCACACGCAGCAAATCCGGGTTGGTCATCGGAATTGCCACCTCCATTCCGTCTAGGCAGGGACGCGTCACGTTCGTCTCCACGCTAGCGGTGTGGCTGTCCGCTACAACCCCTAAGAAGCCACAGTGCGGCGCCCTCCCTGTACGGTTTTCCATCTCTGAATCCGGATGACTTTCGCCCGGCAGCTCGAAAAGCTACGATGGCGGAGCTCCATCGGATTTCCGCGGCGCGGCATTTGGCCAGCGGTCATCCGTCCCGGCGCCGACTCGCAGGTTTCACTCCTGCCGTACGAGTCGGTCGGCCGCCGCGTTCACGGCACGCCCGGGCGGCGCGGCACCAGAGCGGTGCGGGAAGGACAGGGCCATCCCCCGAGCCCCCTCCTTCCCGCACCGCGCCACTTGCCGAAACACAGCGGCCATCGCGCGCTCAGTCCTCGCGGTCGACCCACTCCAAAGCCATCGCGCGGACAACGTCGAGAGCCGAGGTGTCAGCGTCGGCATCGTCGTACGCGGCGGCGAGTTGGAGAAAGGCCGCCGCGAATCCGCCGGTCACCAGAGCGATCCGCTCCTGTGCCCTGCCTACGGTGATCGCCGCGGCCTCCTCCGCCGACACTCCCGCGGGCAACTCCCCGTCAAGACGGGCGAGCTCGTCCATCAGCAGCGACAACCGGTCCAGCTCACCGTCCCACGGCTCCTCGGGCATCAGGGTCAGCGCCAGGATTCCCGCGACCAGCCGCCAGATATCGTTCTTCTTCATGCAGAGCATGGTGCCCGCCCCGTCCTCGCGTGCCGCAGGCAACTGCTCCTTCAAGCGTCCGACGCAGCCGACGCCTAGAACCGTCGTTGATCAATTTTCCAGATCCCGCTGACGACAAGGGCCGCTCGACCTGCGCGAGCGATGCCACCGATCCGACCCGAAGTCGAGACAGTGCGCTGCAGGGCACAGCCATCGGTGTCCAAGTTCGGCCAGAGCGGGTCGGCGAAAAGACACGCCGTACATGTACTTCTGGGGCATCCATCGACAGATGGACATCACATTTGCAATGAAGCGGACATCTTTGGGCGATTACCATACGCAGTGAGTAGTCGCCCTCGCTGTCACCTTCTCCAGCTAACCCACTCTGGCGACTAGGAGCTGACAGGACAGGGCTCTGACCAGCCTCTTTACGAAAGTCCTTCCGCCTGGCAGAAGCCGCCTTGCCGAGCCGATACAAGCCTCACCACCCTGATTCCAACCACGGCACGCGGGGCGACGGCGCCCCGCCGACAGGGACGGGAAGCCCATGCCTCACACGACCGCCTTCGCCAGGAACCAGTGGTACGTCGCCGCCTACAGCCATGAGGTCGGGCGCGAGGAGTTGCTCGGCCGGACGATCCTCGGTGAGCCGCTCGTGTTCTACCGGACCGAGGAGGACGGGACGCCCGTCGCGCTCGCCGACCGGTGTGTGCACCGCAGGTTCCCGCTGCACGAGAAGCCCAGTCGGCTCGACGGCGACCGGCTCGTGTGCGGGTACCACGGGTTCACGTACGACACGACGGGCACCTGCGTGTACGTGCCGGGCCAGAAGCGCGTACCGCGCACCGCGCGCGTTGCCTCCTACCCCGTCGTCGAGTTGGACTCCCTGATCTGGGTGTGGATCGGCGACCCGGCCCTCGCCGATGCCGACACCATCCCGCGGGCCAGGCACCTCGACTCCCCCGGCTGGGTCACCGTCCGCGGCATGGAACCGATCGACGCCGACTACGGCCTGCTGGTCGACAACCTCCTCGACCTCTCCCACGAGACCTATCTGCACGGCGGCTACATCGGCACCCCCGAGGTCGCCGAGACGCCGATCACCACGGAGGTCGACGAGGGCGCGGGCATCGTGCGGGTGAGCCGGCACATGGACGACGCCGCGTGCCCGCCCTTCTACGCCAAGTCCACCGGCATCAGCGGCCGGATCACGCGCTGGCAGGACATCGAGTACCACGCGCCCTGTCTGTATCTGCTGCACAGCCGCATCGCGCCGGTCGGCGTGCTTCCCGAGGCCGACGGCAGCGATCCGAACGGCTTCCACACCGAGATCACGTACGCCATCACCCCGTCCAGCGACGGTCACGTGTACGACTTCTGGATGGTCTCGCGCGACTGGGCGACCGAGGACGCCGAGGTGACCGAGTTCCTGCGGGGCAACAACCACACCGTCGTCATGCAGGACGTCGACGCGCTCAACCTGCTGCAGCGGACGCTCGGTACCGAGCGCACCGGCTACCAGGAGCTGAGCATCAACATCGACACCGGCGGTCTCGCCGCCCGCCGTATCCTCGCCCGTTTGGTCGAGGAGGGCGACAAGCCCGTGGAGAAGATCCTGTGAGTGCCGGACCCACCGGGGAGATCTACCGCATCGACTGGCTACCGGGCACCGACGTCCTGCACGGCACCTGTCACTGCGGGCGCGAGCACACCTCGCAGGACCCGATCGAGATGTGGGAGTGGATGCTCGCCCATCCCCAGGGACACGAGCCGCCCTCACACGAGCCGCAAGGAAACAGTTCATGAGTGACGCGTACGAAGCCGAACTCGTCGTCGACCGCAGGGACTCGGCGGCCGACGGCGTGCTCGCCCTCACCCTGCGCCACCCGCTGGGCGAACAGCTCCCGCAGTGGGAGCCCGGCGCCCACATCGACGTGGTGCTCGGCCCCGGCCTGGAGCGGCAGTACTCCCTGTGCGGCGACCCGGCCGACCGGACCTCCTGGCGGATCGCCGTGCTGCGCGAGCCCGTGGGACGCGGCGGATCCGCCCATGTGCACGAGCAGTTGGGGCAGGGAGACAAGGTCAGGGTGCGCGGTCTGCGCAACCACTTCGCCCTGCGGCCCGCACCCCGCTACCGCTTCATCGCGGGCGGAATCGGCATCACCCCGATCCTCCCGATGCTCGCGGCGGCGGAGGCCGAGGGCGCGGAGTGGACCCTGCTGTACGGCGGACGGACCCGCGAATCCATGGCGTTCACCGAGGAGTTGAGCCGCTACGGCGATCGGGTCACCGTCGCCCCCCAGGACGAGACCGGCCTCCTGGACCTGCCGTCGGTGCTCGACGGCGCCCCCGAGGGAACCCTCGTCTACTGCTGTGGGCCCGGCCCGCTGCTCGACGCGGTGGAGGAGCGCTGCCCGGCCGGGCTGCTGCACGTGGAGCGGTTCACGCCGAAGGAGCAACCGGCCGCGGAGAACACGGAGTTCGAGGTCGAGCTGGCACAGACCGGCACGACGGTCACCGTCGCCCCGGACGTCTCCGTGCTCGACGCCGTGCGCGCCTCGGGTGTAGAGGTGCTGTTCTCGTGCACCGAGGGCACCTGCGGCACCTGTGAGACCGACGTCCTCGACGGCACCCCGGACCACCGGGACTCGGTGCTCACGGACGAGGAGCGAGAGGCCGGGGAGACGATGATGATCTGCGTGTCCCGGTGTCGTGGGAAGAAGCTGGTCCTGGACCTGTAGCCATCACGGGGATGTTGCCCCCCTCGCCGCCCCGGTCCCGCACCGGGGCGGCGATCGAGCGCAGCCCCTCCATAAATGTCAACAATATTGTCAGCCAAAGGCATTGACCCCACCCCCGCCAGCCCCATACCTTTCGCGCTGAGCACCACTGTGCGGTCCGTGCACAGCCTGTCGGAACAACAAGTCTGCACAGGAGGAGCCATGCGTCGTCTGCTCGTCGCCCTTGCGGCCGGAGCATTAGTGGTCACCGCGTCGGCCTGTGGTTCGTCCGGAGACTCGGGGGCCTCGGACTCGGGATCGTCGTCCGGCGGCACCACCACCGTCAAGCTCGGCCTCATTCCGATCGTCGATGTCGCGCCGGTCTATCTGGGCCAGAAAAAGGGCTTCTACGGCAAGCGCGGGCTGAAGCTCGAGATATCGACCGCGTCCGGCGGCGCGGCGATCGTGCCCGGAGTCGCCAGCGGGCAGTTCCAGTTCGGTTTCTCCAACGTCACCTCCCTGCTGATCGCCCAGTCGTCCGGGGTGCCGGTCAAGGCGGTCTCCAACGGCATCGCCTCAACGGGCGTGGCGGGCAAGGACTTTGCGGCGATCGCGGTGAAGAGGGGCAGCTCGATCAAGTCCGCGAAGGACCTGGAGGGCAAGAAGGTCGCCATCAACACGCTGAAGAACATCAACGAGTCCGCCGTGCGCGAGTCGGTCCGCAAGGACGGCGGCGACCCGGACAAGGTGAAGTTCGTGGAGCTGGCCTTCGACCAGATGCCGGCCGCTCTCGACGGCGGCCAGGTCGACGCGGCCTGCGCGGTCGAGCCCGCCCTCGCCACGATCAAGAGCCAGGGCGGCCAGGTGATCGCCTCCCCCATGGTGGACGTGGCGCAGGGCACCACGGTCGCCATGTACTTCACCTCGACGCGCTACCAGCAGCAGAACGCCGACGTGGTGAAGAAGTTCCAGGAGGCCACCGCCGAGTCCCTCGCCTACGCGGACGCCCACCCGGACGAGGCACGCCAGGTCATCACGACGTACACCAAGATCCCGGCGTCGGTGCTCGCGCAGGTGACTCTTCCGAAGTGGCCGGCCGAGCCGAACAAGGAGTCCATCGAGGCGCTGGCGAAACTGGGCGAGGAGGACGGGTTCTTCAAGAAGACCCCCGACGTGGACGCGCTGCTTCCGTGAGGCTCCAGAACGCGGCGCTGGGCGCCGCCGGCCTCGCGGCCTTCCTCGCCCTGGGCGAGGTGGTGCCGCGGCTCGGTCTGGTCAAGGAGGAGTACTTCCCGCCGACCAGCCGGATCGCGAGCGCCTTCGCCGACGAACTCTCCGACGGCTCCTTCTGGACGGCGCTCGGCGACACCCTCACCGGCTGGGCCCTGGGCCTGGCCATCGCCGTCTCGGCGGGGATCGTCATCGGAGTGGCCGTCTCCGTGGTGCCGTATCTGCGCGAGGCGACGGCCTCGACGATCGAGTTCCTGCGCCCGATCCCCTCGGTCGCCCTCATCCCGCTGGCGGTGCTGTTGTACGGCAGCGAACTGCGCTCGGTGCTGTTGCTCGTCGTGTACGCCTCGTTCTGGCAGGTCCTCATCCAGACGCTCTACGGCGTCCAGGACGTCGACCCCGTCGCCGACGAGACGGCACGGTCGTACGGTCTCGGCACCTGGGCACGGATCCGGCATGTGCTGTGGCCGACCGCGCTGCCGTATGTGATGACCGGTGTCCGGCTGGCCGCGGCCGTCGCGCTGATCCTCGCCATCACCGGTGAACTCGTCATCGGCGCACCGGGGTTGGGCGCCAGGATCGCGGTCGCGCAGAACTCGCAGGCGGTCCCGGAGATGTACGCGCTGATCGTGGTGACGGGTCTTCTGGGGCTGCTCATCAACGTCGGCGCGCGTACCGTGGAGCGACGGGCGCTGGCCTGGCACCAGTCGGTGCGCGGGGAGGTGGCGGTGTGAAGCGGCTCGTTCTCCGGCTGGTCCTCGTGCTCGCGCTGCCCGCGCTGCTGATCGCCGTCTGGTGGTTCGCCTCGGCCGGCAGCACCAACATCTTCTGGCCGCCGCTGCGCACGATCCTCCAGACCTTCCCGGACGTGTGGACCGCCGAGCGGCTGCGCGCCGACGTCCTGCCCAGCCTCTGGCGACTGGCGGCCGGTTACGCGTTGGCGGCCGTCGTCGGGGTGGCGGTCGGCACGGTCATCGGCTCCTACCGGCGGGTGCGGGCGGTGTGCGAACCGGTCCTGGAGTTCCTGCGGGCGGTCCCCCCGCCGGTGCTGATCCCGGTCATCATGCTGTTCGCGGGCATCGGCGACACCATGAAGGTCACGGTGATCGCGAGCGGCTGTGTCTGGCCGATCCTGCTCAACACGGTCGAGGGCGTGCGCGCGGTCGACCCGGTGATGCTGGAGACGGCCCGCTCCTACGGCATCACCGGCCCTTCGCGGCTGCGCGACCTGGTGCTGCGCTCGGCGAGTCCGCAGATCTTCGCGGGGCTGCGCCAGGCCCTCTCGATCGGCATCATCCTGATGGTGATCAGCGAGATGTTCGCGGCCAGCAACGGCATCGGTTTCACCATCGTCCAGTTCCAGCGCAGTTTCGCGGTCCCCGACATGTGGACCGGGATCCTCGTCCTCGGTCTGCTCGGCTATCTGCTCTCCCTCGTCTTCCAGTTGGTCGAGCGGCGGGCCCTCGCCTGGTACCACGGCCTGCGCGCCTCGACGCGGCGGTCCCCGTGAATCACCCGAACCCGAAAGGGCGGTCCATGCCCGCGCTTCTTGGCGTATCCGGCCTGCAGAAGGTCTACGAGGGTTCCGGCCGTCGTGTGGAGGCGGTCCGCGACCTCACCTTCACCGTCGAAGCGGGCGAACTCGTGTGTCTCGTCGGCCCGTCGGGCTGCGGCAAGACGACGCTGCTGAAGTGCATGGGAGGGCTGCTCACCCCGACCGCCGGCGAAGTCCACCTGGCGGGACGGAAGGTGACCGGTCCCCCGCCCGGGATGGCCTTCGTCTTCCAGGAGTACGGCCGCAGCCTCTTCCCCTGGATGCGCGTCGCCGACAACGTCGAACTCCCGCTGAAACAGAAGGACTTGAGCAAGGCGAGACGACGTGAACTGGTCGCCGACGCGCTGGAGTCGGTGGACCTCGCGGAGGCCGCCGGGGCGTATCCCTGGCAGCTCTCCGGCGGTATGCAGCAGCGCGTCGCGATCGCCCGCGCACTCGCGTACGAGCCCGAGGTCCTGCTGATGGACGAGCCGTTCGCGGCCGTGGACGCGCAGACCCGCGCCGACCTGGAGGATCTCGTACGACGGCTGTGGCGGGAGCGCGGCATCACGATCCTGTTCGTCACCCACGACATCGACGAGGCGGTCTACCTGGGCGAGCGGGTGATCGTGCTGTCCGCCTCGCCCACGGTCGTGCAGGAGCAGCTCAAGGTCGATCTCCCGGACGAGCGGGACCAGTTGCACACCCGTGTGGCCCCGCGCTTCGCCGAACTGCGCACCCATGTGTACGAGCAGATCCAGGCGGCGAAGCGCGGAGTCGTCCAGGAGGCTGTCGTCACGACGTCGGATACGCCTCCACTTCGCTGAACTGCCCTGCGGTCGGCCGGTGTTGGCGCTGACGGCGAGGCGGAGTACTGCCTGACGCTGTCGGCGCCGGTCGAGGTGGCGGGCCGGGTCGCCGCGTCCGCCGCCCCGCGCCGCCTGGTCGGCTCCCTCGGCAAGGGCCCGGACTTCGCGGGCGCGTTGGCGACGGGCAGGCCCACGCGGGCCGACGGGGTGCGGCTGATGCCGTGCGAGGGGGTGCCGTTGGTGCTGGCGGAGTGAGCCGCGAGGGGCTGCCCCGTGGAACACCCTTGCGCCACGGGGCCCGGCACCTACTGACGAGGCGCCGTCGACGACCTGAACGCCGACGGTGCCCGTCAGACCTGGGGGGTGGGGACCACCGTGAGATGTGTCGTCGTGCGCCGCGGGCGGCGCCTGGTGGGAGCCGGGCGGAGCACCAGGGTCAGCCGGGTGTAGCCCAGATCGCGCAAGGTCCGCGGGGTCTCGTCGACGAGCCGGCAGTCGGTGGCGCCCCAGCGCGGGTCGGGGTGCATCAGCGGGCGTACGGAGCCGTCGTGCTCCACGGCCCGCTCGCCGACCGCGCGGATCCAGTGCGGCAGGCCGTGCCGGTAGGCGGCGTCCATGATCGGGTCCTGGGCGATGTCCCGGCGGATCGCCTGGATGCCGTGGTCGTGGCCGTGCCGCTCCACCGCGGCCGCGAAGTGCGCGAGCATCGGCAGACACCAGCGCGACTCGTGCTCACCGAGGACGCTGCTCGCGTCGGGGTGGAAGAGGACGAACCGGAGGAAGTTGTCGCCCGGCATGGCCGTCGGATGGGGACCCACGGCACGGAAAAGTGACGCGAAAGCGGCGTTGGCGAGGACGACGTCCCAGCGGTGGTCGAGGACGACGGACGGGAAGGGGACGGCTTCCAGGAGCGTGGCGTAGTCCTGAAGATACGCCTGGGCCTCCAGCCCCTCGGGGACGGGCCGCAGTTCGGACCGCTGCCCACCTGCCTGATATGCCATCGGGAGGTCACCCCTCTTGCCTATGCGGCCTTCACGCGGCGCCTTGATCCTGCTTCCCCGGAGCTTGTGGTGTCAACTATCGTGGCATTCCGCTGCGGTTGACGGCTGAAATTGGCCACAGTTGTGGCGACACCTGGATGTGAGTTCGAACAAAGGGCTACTCTCCGGGAAGTTCACGGCGACCGCCTGTGAGTCATCGGGTGAGAGACGTAGGAGATCTGTCGGTGTCGGATGGCTTCGAGAGCCCGGACGACGCGGCAACGGTCGTGCTGACGGCCGTCGTCGCCCGCGTCACCGCACTCTCCGACCGGCTCGGCGTGCCGCACGCTCAGGTCTTCGACACCGGTCGGCTCTCCGTCGCCTCGGGCGTCCCCGAGCCCGTGGTCAAGGCTCTGCTGAGCGGGCGCCCGGCGGGTGAACCGGACGTCCAGGCGCGGTTCCTGCAGCGGCTCGACCTCTTGCGCCGCACCCGGCTCAAGCCCAACGGGCGCAAGTACACCCAGCAGGAGATCGCCGACGGCGCGGGCATGTCCCGGCAGCAGGCGGGCGCCCTCATCAACGGCGACCGGCGCCCCACCATGGAGCACTGCGACGCCATCCAGCGGTTCTTCCGGGTGCACGCCGGGTTCCTGACGGCCGAGGACCCCGAGGCGCTCGCGGGTGCGCTCCAGCACACCGAGCAGGAGCTCCTGCACAAGCTCGCCGACCGGGAGCGGGAGGCCGCCGCGGCCGCCCACGACCCGTTGGAGCGACTGCTCCAGGACCACGGCGTCCGCGGAATCGCCTGGCGGGCCGCGCAGCTGCCCACCGACCAGCACCGTGACAAGGTCGCCGAGTGGCTGGACATGCTCCTGGAGAGCGTCAAGCGGCCCGAGTCCTGATCCGGGAGACAACTGTGGGCATCGGTAAGCACATGCGCCGCCTGAGCGGCGAGTTGGTGGCGGAGCTGGAACTCGACGCCCCGGCACGGCCCGAGGACCTCTACGGCGCCCTGTGCGAGGCGATGAGCAGACGCCGGGGCCGCCCGGTCCACTTCCGTACGGCGCCCTTCCCGCCCGGCACGGCCAGCGGGCTGTGGCTCGACATGGCCGACCAGGACCTCGTGGTGATCGAGGAACGCACCGCCCCCGACCACCAGTTGGTCATCCTCGGCCACGAGCTGTGGCACATGAACGCCGGCCACTGCTCCCACCACGTCGAGGGCGCCGCGGTCGCCGCCCGCCTGCTCTGCGACGACGCCGATCTCCAGGCCACGGTCCGCAAGGTGGCCGCCCGTAGCCGCTTCGAGCTCGACGACGAGCGGGAGGCGGAGAGCTTCGGCCTGTTACTGGCCAGCAAGTGCCGGACGTGGCTGGCCGGTTCGTCGCTGCGGGGGCCTGTGCAGCGGGACCGTCTGGCGGGACGGATCGAGGCGTCGCTGGGGTATCTGGGGCCACAGGGCTGAGCCTGCCCCGACGTCACGTCGCGCTGCGTTCGCTCGCCTCTCTCAGGTCGCGCTCCCCGCGCCGCGCTCGCGAGGTGCCGGGGCCGCCGTCCCGGAGCAGTTGCCTCCAGTGGTCACGGCTCCAGTCCGCCGGAGCCGTGGTCGCCGTGAACTCCTCGACCAGCGAGACGAACCGCGTGGGATCGCTGTGGAACGGGAAGTGACCGGCGCCCTCGAAGATCTCCAGGCGGCTGCCCGGCATCGCCTCGTGCGCCCCGAAGGCGTGCCGGACGGGCACCACGCTGTCCCGGTCGCCCCACAGCAGCATGGTCGGCATGCCCTCGGTGAGGTAGCAGCGGTCGAGCATCGTGACGACCTGGCCGCGCCAGTCGACGACCGCGCGCAGGGTGCGGATGAAGGCGTTGCGCGAGGTCTCGTCCGGGAGCGCGTCGACGAGGTTGAGCAGATCCGGGGCGTCCTGTCCGAGATCGGTGTCCAGCAGCTTCATCAGGCGGACGGCGAGGCCCACTTGGAGCCGCATGCCGGGCAGCCGCAGCGAGGACAGCATGAGGTGGGCACCGGGCAGGGAGACCAGCCGCAGCACGGGGTTGACCTCGCGGCCCACACCGCCGGCGCTGACCAGGATGAGCCGCTCGGTGCGCTCGGGGAACTGGTAGGCGAACTGCATGGCCACTCCCCCGCCCAGTGAGTGCCCGACCAGGGTGGCCGACTCGATGCCCAGGGTGGTGAGCAGATCACGGACACCGTTGGCGTACGCGGCCACCGAGTAGTCGGCCCGCGGCTTGTCGGAGTCGCCGTGACCGAGCAGGTCGGGGGCGATCACGGTGTGGGTGCGGGCGAGGTCGGGAATCAGCTCGGCCCAGGTCGCCGAGGAGTCGCCGATGCCGTGGATGAGGACGAGCGGCGGACCCTCGCCCGCCATGCGGAAGGCACGGCGGTAACCGTGCACCACGCGGTACCGCAGCTCCAGTTCTGCGTCGCCCACCGAGCGCAGCCGGACGGCGCGCACCGGGCGCCTGCGCGGGTCGTCGACCATGTGCTCGCCTCCCGTTCCCCTGGCCGCGGATCAAGACGGCCGAAAGCCCTTCCTCCCAGCCTAGGACCGCTTTCCCTCCAGTGATTTCGGTGAGGTTTCGCCTCCGCTAAGCGGGCGAACGAGCGGGCGCGGAAGCCGGATTGTCAGTGGTGGACGGCAAGCTGGAGATGCACGCCCGTAGGGGCTGCGACCGACGCGCCCCGTCCGGGGGTGCCACCGACGCCGACTTGGGGAGAGCCGCCGATGCCCACCGCCGTACTGACCGACCGTGAGCGCACCGCCGTCCAGGCCTATCTGCGGCTGTTGCACACGGTCCGAGCCGCCTTCGACACCGCGGCCGGCCCGCCCGACACCGCCCGACCACCGGTCGTCCCGCCGGCGGTCCTCGCCGAGGCCGAACAGGCGCTGGCGGACGCGGGCCTCGCGGGCAACGAGGAGGCGTTCTTCAGGCTCCTGCAGAGCTGGTGTCCGCCGGAGTCCTAGACATACGACCCGCGCCGTGCGCTCAGGCGTGCGGCACGGTCATCGATGTCGCGACCAGACCGCCCCGGACCGCCCAGCGGCCCTCGAAGACGCCGCGGCGCTCGCCGCGCACCAGCGGGCCGGGGACGAGGAGTTCGGCGCGCAGAGCGCCGCCTGAGGGCTGTGCGGGGTCGACGAGGATCTCTATGTCGGCCTCGCTGAAGTCCAGCCACGTGCCGGTGAGCGGGAACCACGCCTTGTAGACGGACTCCTTGGCGCTGAACAGCAACCGGTCCCAGTGGACCGCGGGGTACGCCCCGGCGAGGTCCCGCAGCCTGACCCGTTCCCCCGGCAGGGAGACACTCCCCAGCACGCCCTCCGGGAGCGGTCCGTGGGGTTCGGCGTCGATGCCGAGGGAGGCCAGGTCGGCGGCGCGGACCAGGGCGGCGGCGCAGTAACCGTCGCAGTGGGTCATGCTGCCGGTGAGGCCGGCCGGCCACCGCGGGGCGCCGCGTTCCCCGGGCAGGACCGGCTGCGGCGGCACCCCGAGCTTCTCCATGGCCCGGCGGGCGCAGGCCCGCACGACGGTGAACTCACGACGGCGTTTGGGGACCGCGGAGGCGACGAGCGCGGCTTCCTCCGGGTACAGCGTGGCGTTCTCGGGCTCGTCGTGACCGTGGACCTCGACGGCCACCACCGAGTCCGGCAGGAGTTCCTCGATCACCGTGAGCCGACCTCCCTGGGCACGATCCGGCGCAGCCGTCCGGGCGGCTCCGGCCGCTTGCGCCACTCCCGCGGATAGCCCACCGACACCTCCTCGAAGCGGACACCCTCGTGCCAGGTGGTCCGCGGGATGTGCAGATGGCCGTAGACCATGGTCTCGACGCGGAACCTGCGGTGCCAGTCGGCGGTCAGCGTGGTGCCGCACCACATCGCGAACTCGGGGTACCACAGGACGTCCGTCGGGTGCCGGTCCAGCGGGTAGTGGTTGATCAGGACCGTGGGCAGGTCGTCGGGAAGCGCGGCGAGTCTGCGCTCGGTCTCGGCGACCCGGGCCCGGCACCAGGCCTCGCGGGACGGGTAGGGATCGGGGTGCAGCAGGTACTCGTCGTTGCAGACGACGCCGGTGCCGTGCGCGTACGTGAGGCCCTGCTCCTTGGTGGTGCAGCCGGCCGGCAGGAAGGAGTAGTCGTACAGCAGGAACAGCGGGGCCACGGCGACCGGGCCGCCGGGGCCGTCCCAGACGGGATAGGGGTCCTCGGGGGTGAGGACGCCGAGGTCCCGGCACATCTGGACGAGGTGCTCGTAGCGGGCGACCCCGCGCAGGGTGACGGTGTCCTTCGGATGGGTCCACAGTTCGTGGTTGCCGGGGGCCCAGACGACCTGGCGGAAGCGGCCGGCAAGGGTCTTGAGGGCCCAGCGTACGTCGGCGACGGTCTCGGCGACGTCACCGGCCACCAGGAGCCAGTCGTCGTCGGTGCCGGGGCGCATCCGCTCGACGAGGGAGCGGTTCTCGGGATAGCCGATGTGGAGGTCACTGATGGCGAGCAGCTGGGCCGCACCACCGGCCGTAGACGTCACCTCTCGCCCCCTCCTCGCACCCGGGTGGGACCACGAGAACACATTTGGTTTCCTGGTACAAGAGTGGTCCGGGGCGGCGGAGCTTCATGATCGGAAATTCCGTAACACGGGCGTTGCACGCGTGGCCCCTGGAAAGCCGTATGATCGCCGCACCACCACCGCTCTGAAACTTCCCTTCGCAAGGGGCGGTTTGGTGACCCTCCAACCACCCTGCCCGGGCACGGGCCTGCTTCGCCCTGCCCGAAAACCCGAAAGGCGGCCTGCATGCTCTCTCGCGTACGCGTCTGGCTCAACCGCACGTACGCGGAGAACGTGTTCTTCATGGATCAGTTGCGGCGGAATCCCAGCGCCAGAGCCGTCGAGATCCATGCGACGCACGGAGACGCCGACTCTCCCGTGCTGGCCGCCGCGGACACCGCCGAGCTGGAGCCGGAGGGACTGTCGCCGGCCGGCTACGTCGAGTTCGCTCTCGACCAGTGCCAGCGGCGTGGCATCGACGTGTTCGTGCCCCGGCTGCACCAGGCGGCGATCGTCGCCCACCGCGCCGACTTCGCCGCGATCGGTACGGCGCTGCTCGCACCACCCCCGGAGGCCGTGGCCGTCTTCCACGACAAGGTCGTCGCCTACGAGGCGGTCCAGGCGGTGGGTGTTCCGGTGCCGCCGTGGTGGCGGGTGCGGACCGCGGACGAGCTGGTCGCGGCCGTGGAGGAACTGGAGGCCGGCGGCCACAAGGCCTGCTTCAAGCCCGCGTCCGGTGCGGGCGGGGTGGGCTTCCGGGTCATCACGCGCGCGCCCTTCTCCCTCGCGCAGCTCAACGGCTTCCCCAGCCCGTACGTGTCGCTCGACACGGTCGTCGAGGCGCTGGACCGGGCGGACGAGCAGGTGGACTGGCTGGTCATGCCGCGTCTTGAGCAGCCGGAGGTGTCGGTGGACACGCTCACCGGGACCGACAACCGGGTGCGGCTGGCGATCGGCCGCACGAAGAACGGGCGGCGGCGCGGGTTCACCCAGCACGAGCAGTGGCTGGAACCGGCACGGCTGATCGCCGAGGGGTTCGGGCTGCACTATCTGTCCAACATCCAGTTCCGGATGTTCGGTGACCGGCCCGTGCTCATGGACGTCAACACGCGGCCTGCGGGCGGGCTGCACCAGCTCTCCCTGTGCGGGGTCAACGTGCCTTGGGCCGCTGTGCAGTTGGCGCTCGGTGAGGACACCGGGGTGATCGATCCGCCGTTCCTGGGTCAGGACTACACGGTGGTGTCGGGGCTCAGGCAGCTGCGGCCGGTGTCGGTGCCTCATCAGCGGGTCGAGGAGGTCGAGCCGTTGTTGCCTTCCGTTCCCGCACCTGTGCCTGCGGTGGAAACGGCTCAGGCCCTGCCGCTCTAGGTAGTTCCGCGCCCCTTGGGCAGCTCCCCTCCACCGGTATGGACCAATCCTCGCCGCTCATCTTGACAGGCGGATTGGTCCATACCAACTTGGTTGCGCACCCCCCTGCACCTCTCTGCACTCCCGAACACCCCCATATCTTCAGGGAGATCGCGTGCGCAACCCACTCGGACGTTCCAGACTTCTCGCTCTCCTCGGCTCCGCGGCACTGGCTTTCGTCGGTGCCGTCGCTCTGCCCGGCACGGCTCAGGCAGCCAACATCCTGACCAACCCCGGCTTCGAATCCGGGAACCTCTCCCCCTGGACCTGCACCGGCAACCTCGGTTCGGTCGTCTCCTCCCCCGTACACGGTGGCACCAAGTCCCTTCAGGGCGCGGTGAGTTCGAGCGACAACGCCCAGTGCAGCCAGACCGTCGCCGTCCAGCCGAACACGACCTACAGCCTCAGCGGCTGGGTGCGCGGCTCCTACGTCTACCTCGGCGTGGACGGCGGCGCGTCCACGTGGACGACCTCCCCGTCGGCGTACAGCCGGCTCACCACGAGCTTCACCACCGGCGCCTCGCAGACCAGTGCCACCGTCTACGTCCACGGCTGGTACGCCCAGGGCACCTACTACGCCGACGACATCAGCCTCGACGGGCCCGGCGGGGGCGGTGGTTCGGACACACAGGCGCCGAGCGCGCCGACCGGACTTGCCGCCACGGGCAAGACGTCGTCCAGCGTGTCCCTGAAGTGGAACGCCTCGACGGACAACGTGGGCGTCACGGGCTACGACATCTACAGCGGCTCCACCAACGTCCTCACCGTCTCCGGGACGTCCGCCACCGTCAGCGGTCTCTCGCCGAGCACGGCGTACACCTTCACCGTCAAGGCGCGCGACGCGGCCGGGAACGCCTCCGGGGCGTCCAACTCCGTGAGCGTGACGACCGACGCGGGCGGCGGGGGCGGCACCGGCTTCAAGCAGGCCGCGCCGTATCTGTACGAGGGCTGGGGCGATCCGCCGAACCCGAGCACGGTGATGAGCGCGACCGGCGTCAAGTGGTTCACGATGGCGTTCGTGCTGGACTCCGGTGGCTGCAATCCCGCCTGGGACGGCACCCGGCCGCTGACCGGCGGTGTCGACCAGACGACCGTCAACCAGATCCGTTCCGCCGGTGGTGACATCGTGCCGTCGTTCGGCGGCTGGCAGGGCAGCAAGCTCGGCGCCAACTGCTCCTCCGCGAGCGCGCTCGCGGCCGCCCTCCAGAAGGTGATCGACGCCTACTCGCTCAAGGCGATCGACATGGACATCGAGAACAGCGACGAGTTCGAGAACGAGGCCGTGCAGGCGAGGATCCTGACCGCGCTGAAGACGGTCAAGGCCAACAACCCCGGCCTGAAGACCATCGTCACCTTCGGCACCTCGACCACCGGCCCGACCTACTACGGCAACCGGCTCATCGAGCAGGCGCAGTCGCTGGGCGCGAACATCGACGTCTTCACCATCATGCCGTTCGACTTCGGCGGCGGCAGCGACATGTACGGCAACACCGTGAACGCGTCGGAGGGGCTGAAGACCAAGCTGAAGTCGACCTTCGGGTGGGACGACGCGACGGCCTACGCCCACATCGGGATCTCCGGTATGAACGGGCTCAGTGATCAGCAGGAGTTGACGAGCACGGCGATCTGGACCCAGATCCGTGACTGGGCGAACTCCCGTCACATCGCCCGGCTCGCGTTCTGGTCGGTCAACCGGGACCGGCCGTGCCCGGGCGGCGGAGTGACGAGCAACTGCTCCGGCATCAGCCAGAACAACTGGCAGTTCACCTCGATCACGGCCGGCTTCACCGGCTGAGCTGACCGGCGGTCACGCGGCCGAACTGCCCCCACGCCTGCGCCAACTCGGGCAGGCGTGGGAGCAGTTCGGCGGCAGAGTCGCACACGGACCTGAGGTGGCCCTCAGAACCGTCCGGCCCCTCGGTACAGCTCCGCTTCCCCGTCCAGTTCGACCTTGAGCACCGTGGCGTACGGATCGAGGTCGGCCTCGGCGGGCGGGTCGATCCACACGATGCCCACGGCCTCGTGGAGTCCGCCGACCACCTGGTGCCCGAGCTCGGCCCCGGTACCCAGGACGGTGACCTTGCGGACCGGGGTGACCAGCCCTCGCAGCCCGACCTCGGCGCGCGGCGCGTCGAAGAGCACCAGATAGAGCGTCCGGCCGTCCGCGGAGAGCGTGCTGGGTCCGTAGTGGTGCCCGGCGGGCAGCCCGCGCACCGTCCCGTACACGGCCTCGGAGTGCTTGCGGATCCACTCCCCCAGACCCTCCAGGCGCTCCACCTGGGGCTCGGGGATGGTGCCGTCCTCCATCGGGCCGACGTCGAGCAGCAGATTGCCGCCCCCGCCGATGGTCTCGGTGAAGTAGCGGATCAGCTGGGCGAGCGACTTGTGGTGGTGGTCCTGGTGCTGGTACCCCCAGGAGTCGTTGATCGTCAGGCACAACTCCCAGGGACCGTCAGGCGGTTCGATGGGAGCGCCCTGTTCGGGGGTGGCGTAGTCGCCCTCGCTGAGCATGCGCGCGTTGAAGACGACGTCCGGCACGTACGACCGTATGAGCGCGGCGAGTTCGGGGATGCGCCATTGCTCCTCGCTGCGGTCCCACTCGCCGTCGAACCACATCAGGTCGGGCCGGTAGCGGGAGGCGAGCTCCCGGATCTGGCCGTCCCGGTAGGCGATGAACCGCTCCCAGGCCGCCAGGTCCTCGTCCTCGGCGGCGACCTCGGAGTAGCGGTTGTCCTCCTGCTCCGGCGGGCGGCCCGGCTTGCGCGTGGAGGCGTAGTCGGGGTGGTTCCAGTCGGAGTGGGAGTAGTAGAAGCCGACCTTGAGGTCCTTCTCGCGCAGGGCCTCGGCGTAGGGGCCGACGTAGTCCTTGCCGAGGTTCAGGTCGCCGTACTCCGTGTCCCACAGGGCCACGCCGTCATGGTGACGGGTCGTCAGCACGGCGTACCTGGCGCCGGCACGCGCGAACAGGCCGGCCCACTCACGGGGGTCGTACGTGGCCCCCGTGAAACGCTCCAGCTGGGACATGTACTGATCGTGCGGGACGATGTCGTCGTAGAACGACCAGGACTCCTGGACGCCGTCCACGGCGTAGATGCCCCAGTGGATGAAGATCCCCAACTTGGCGTCGGTGAACCAGGGTTGCATCGGCACGCGGTCACCCCCTCCGCAGGCGGAGCGTCAGCACCTGGAACGGCCGCAGCGAGACCGCCACACCGCCGTCCGTGACCTCGGCCGTCTCGTCCTCCAGCGGGCGCTCCAGCAGGTCGGTGACCTGGGCGCCGGCGAGCGGGAAGCCGGTGCGCAGCACGCCCCGGGCGCGACCGCCGCCCGACTCGTACAGCCGGACCACCACGTCACCGGACCCGTCGTCGGCGAGCTTGACCGCCTCGACGGTCACGCCCTGGCCGTCGACCGAGACGACCGGCTCGGGGGCACCGGCCGCGTCCGCCACCCGGAGCGGGAGGTTGAGGGAGTAGCCCTCGGCGACGGTGTCCTCGATGCTCGCGCCGGGCAGCAGCGCATAGGTGAAGCGGTGCGTGCCCTGGTCGGCCTCCGGGTCCGGGATGCGCGGGGCGCGGACCAGGCTGAGCCGGACCGTGGTCGTCGTACCGCCGTCCTCACGGACCGTACGGGAGACGTCGTGGCCGTAGGTGGAGTCGTTCAGCACCGCGACGCCGTAGCCCGGTTCGCCGACGTGCACCCAGCGGTGGCCGGAGACCTCGAAGCGGGCCGCCTCCCAGCTGGTGTTGGTGTGCGTGGGCCGCTGGATGTGGCCGAACTGGATCTCCGCGGAGGAGTGCGCGGCCCGGACGTCCACCGGGAAGGCGGCCTTGAGGATCTTCTCGGCCTCGTGCCAGTCGATCTCGGTCTCGAAGTCGATCCGGGGGCTGCCGGCGCGCAGGGTGATGGTCTGGGTGATCGTCGAGCCCTTGCCGAAGGACCGGGTCACGCGGATCGCGCCCAGCAGCGGGTCCTCCGAGACGACCTCGACCGACGTGGGCTCCAGCAGATCCGTGTACCGGTTGTTGTAGTGCTTGTCGATGTCCCAGGCGTCCCAGTAGTTCGGGAGGTCGGTGTGCAGGCGGAGCAGGTTGCCCTTGTCGCCCAGCACCTCCCGGCCGGCCCGCAGATCCAGGACGGACGACAGCGTGCCGTCCTCCGCCACCTCCACCCGCACCAGACCGTTGTCGAGGACGCGACCGGAGACACGGACCGGCTGCGCGGGCTCGGCGCCGGCCGGCGATGCGCTGCCGTTCGCGGGCACCTCGACGTACGCCAGAGCCTGATCGCCCGTGCGCACCACCTCGGAACGGTCGAACGGGCTGGTGTTGAAGACCCGGGTGCCACCGGCGCCCAGCGCGGCCACCGCCTCGGCGGTCAGCGCCTCCAACTCCTCGGCCACACGGGCGTATTCGGCCTCCGCCTCGCGGTGCACCCAGGCGATCGAGGAGCCCGGCAGGATGTCGTGGAACTGGTGCAGCAGGACGGTCTTCCACAGGCGGTCGAGCTTCTCGTACGGGTAGGAGTAGCCCGGCGCGTGCAGCGCTGCCGTCGTCGCCCACAGCTCGGCCTCGCGCAGCCGGTGCTCGGAGCGCCGGTTGCCCTGCTTGGTGCGGGCCTGCGAGGTGTAGGTGGCGCGGTGCAGCTCGAGGTAGAGCTCGCCCACCCAGACCGGGGCGTCGGGGTACTCCTCGCGGGCCTTGGCGAAGAACTCGTCGGGGTGCTCGACGACGACCTTGGGCGAGCCCTCCAGGTCGGCGAGGCGCCGGGCCCGCTCCATGATCTCGCGGGTGGGGCCGCCACCGCCGTCGCCCCAGCCGAAGGGGGCCAGGGAGCGCGTGCCGCCGCCCTTCTCGTTGTAGTTGCGGACCGCGCGGTCCATCTCCTCGCCGCTGAAGCGGGCGTTGTAGGTGTCGACCGGCGGGAAGTGGGTGAAGATCCGGGTGCCGTCGATGCCCTCCCACCAGAAGGTGTGGTGGGGGAACTTGTTGGTCTGGTTCCAGGAGATCTTCTGGGTGAGGAACCAGTCGTTGCCGGCCAGCTTGGCGAGCTGCGGGTAGGCGGCGGTGTAGCCGAAGGAGTCCGGCAGCCAGACGCCCTTGGTCTCGACGCCGAAGTGCTCGATGAAGAACCGCTTGCCGTGGATGAGCTGGCGGGCGATGGCCTCCCCGCCGGGCAGGTTGCCGTCGGCCTCGACCCACATGCCGCCGACCGGGGCCCACTGGCCCTTCTTCACGGAGTCCTGGATGCGGGCCCAGACGTGCGGGTAGTTGTCGCGGACCCATTCGTACTGCTGGGCCTGGGAGCAGGCGAAGATGAAGTCGTCGTACTCGTCGGCGAGCGCGGTGACGTTGGAGAAGGTGCGGGACGTCTTGCGCTTGGTCTCGCGGATGGGCCAGAGCCAGGCGGAGTCGATGTGGGCGTGGCCGACACCGGAGATCGTGTGGGCGCTGGCGTTGGCCGGCTTGGCCAGCACGGGCGCGAGGACCTCGCGGACCGCCGCCGCGCTGGCGGAGACGTCGTCCAGGTCGAGGGCGTCCATGGCCCGGTCCAGGGCGTGCAGGATCTCGTGGCGGCGGGGCTCGTGCTCGGCGAGGTGGACCATGAGCTCGCGCAGCACCTGGAGGTCCAGGTCGAGGTGGAAGACCTCCTCGTCGAGGACGGCGAGGTCGGCGCGCTGGAAGGTGTAGAGGGGCGCGGAGCCGGCCGTGAGCTTGTCGCCCATCGGCGTGATCTTCGAGAAGTTGTCCTTGAGGATGTCCGGGTTGGAGGCGGCCTCGACCAGGTAGTCGATCTCCTCGCCGCCGTTCGCCGGGTTGGCGATGGGGACGTACTGGTTGAGCGGGTTGACGGCCTTCAGGGGGCGGCCGTCGGCGAGGTGGACCAGGGCCTCGGCCTGGTTGCCGGGCCAGTCGCCGACGAAGCCGAGGTCGATGACCGCCTCGACGCGCCGTCCGGCCCACTCGGCGGGCACCCGGCCGCGCATCCGGAACCAGGTGGTGCCCCAGGGCGGGCCCCACGGGGTGTCCATCGCGAAGGGCGTGTAGCGGGCGGCCGCGGCCTCCTCGAAGGAGACCGGCTCGCCCGGCGCCTGCCAGGCCTCGACCTCGAAGGGGACGGTGGCCGCGTAGATCGCGGGCTTGATGCGCTGGTCGTGGGCGCGCTGGACGCGCTCCTCGATGCGGCGGCGTTCGTCGTGCATGAAAGGTCTCCAGGGAGGGAGAGAGCGAGCTGGTGGGGCCGACAGGCGAGGGGAAAGCGCTTTCTAAAAAACGGACGCTACTTAAGGTACGCGAGCCCGGGATGCACCGAGGTGTAGCCCTCGACCAGCTTGCGGGCGACATTGACGGAGTCGACCAGCGGATGCAGCGCGAAGGCCTTCACCGCGGTCGCGCGCGAGGCGGACCCGGCGGCGGCCAGCACCTCCCGCTCGACCGCCTTGACCGAGCAGACCAGTCCGGTGGCGTGGTCGGGCAGCGGTGCGACGGAGACCGGGTGGGCGCCGTTGGCGTCGACGAGGCAGGGCACCTCGATGACGGCGTCGTGGTCGAGCACGGAGAGCGTGCCCTGGTTGCGGACGTTGAGGATCAGGGTGGTGCGCTCGTCGCGGGCGATGGCCCGCATCAGGGCGAGGGCGACCTTCTCGTAGCCGCCGGAGAGATCGTCGGCGTCGCGTTCTCCGGCGCCGGCCGTCTCCCGGTTCTCGGACATGTAGGTGGCCTCGCGCTCGGCACGCGTGCGGTCCCAGACGTCCAGCGCCTTGGCGCCGGGGGCGCCGACCTCGTCGTAGAACCGCGCCTGCTGGTCGGCGAGGAAGGCGCCGCGGGTCTTCTCGGCGTGCTGGTAGGCGCGAACGGCCTCGCGGTTGAAGTAGTAGTAGTGCAGGTACTCGTTGGGGATCGCGCCGAGGGACTGGAGCCAGTCGACGCCGAAGAGCTTGCCCTCCTCGAAGGAGCCGAGCAGGTCGGGGTCGGCGAGCAGGCGGGGCAGCTCGTCCCGGCCGGCGATCTTCAGACCGCGGACCCAGCCGAGGTGGTTGAGGCCGACATAGTCGATCCAGGCCTCGTTGGGGTTGGCGCCGAGCACGCGCGCGATACGGCGGCCGAGGCCGACCGGGGAGTCGCAGATGCCGATGACCCGGTCGCCGAGGTGACGGGACATGGCCTCGGTGACCAGGCCCGCCGGGTTGGTGAAGTTGATGACCCAGGCGTCGGGGGCGAGGCGCGCCACACGCCGGGCGATGTCCACGGCCACCGGGACCGTGCGCAGGCCGTAGGCGATGCCGCCCGCGCCGACCGTCTCCTGGCCGAGGACGCCCTCCGCGAGGGCCACCCGCTCGTCGTCGGCACGGCCCTCCAGGCCGCCGACGCGGATCGCCGAGAAGATGAAGTCGGCGCCGCGCAGAGCCTCGTCCAGGTCGGTCGTGGTGGTCACCGTGGGGGCGTCGGGGACGGCCGCCGCCTGTTCGGCGAGGACCCGGCCGACCGCGGAGAGCCGGCCGGCGTCCAGGTCGTGCAGGACGACCTCGGTCACCCGGCCCTCGGCGCGGTCCGTCAGCAGCGCGCCGTACACGAGCGGGACCCGGAAGCCGCCGCCGCCGAGAATGGTCAGTTTCACCGGGTGCCTCCAAGAATGCCCCGGCGTTCCGGCTGGGACGAGTCATCTCCGGACAGCGCGCCGCGAGAACCGGGCACGCGCTGCCTCCTTGCACTTGCTCCGAGAACCCGGGCCGGCGTCGACCCGGCCGGTGCCGATCGGGTACGACCCGGTCGCCCACCGAGCGGTCGAGCGGCGTGAGCCAGGAATCTCCTTCGATTCCGGGGGCGGGGATTCAAGCTTGTACCTTTCCTGCCAGGACCACTTCGACGCCCGCCTCCTCCAGGGAGGAGCGGGTCGCCGCGTCGACCGGCGCGTTCGTCACCACCACGTCCAGGTCCTCCGGGCCGCAGACCTTCGCCATGCCCGTGCCCGGGAACTTGGCCGTGTCGGCGAGCAGGACGGTCTTGTCGCTCGCCTTGATCATGGCCCGCTTGACCGGCACCTCGACGACCGTCGTGTCCATCACCTGCCCACCGGGGCGCACTCCACTGGTGCCGAGGAAGAGCCAGTCGGCGTGCAGCTGGCGGAGGTTGTCCTCGGTGAGGAAACCGACCAGGGAGCGGTACTCGCGGCGGACCATGCCGCCGAGCAGGACCAGCTCGATGCCCTCGTCGTCGGCGAGCTCCTCGTAGACCACCAGATTGCTGGTGATCACGGTGAGGCGGCGGCCGTGCAGCTGCCGGGCCAGGCGGTAGGCGGTGGTGCCGATGTCGAGCAGCACGGACTGGCCGTCGGCGATCAGCGCGGCCGCCCGGGCGGCTATGGCGTCCTTCTCCGCCACCCGGACCTCGGCGACCTCGGCGAAGGGCTGGTCGCCCTCCTCGGCGCGCGCGCCGCCATGGACCCGGGTGAGCAGCCCGTCCTCCTCCAGCTTGACGAGGTCACGCCGGATGGTGGCGGGGCTCACACCGAGTTGCTCGGAGAGATCCGTCACGGCCGCGGGGCCGCCAGAGCGCAGGGCCCGCAGGATGAGTTGGTGTCGTCGTTCAGCCAGCACACCGTGAACACTACTCGTCATCTTCAATCATTTCTATGCTCAGTTCTGCTTAGGTATTGACCAATGTCGCCGAGCGGCGCACGATTCCCGTCATCGAAATTGACGAGTTTTGACGAGAGGCGCTCACGTGGACGACGACCGGCCCGAGGTGCTGCTGACCGGGCTGCTCTTCTACGACCTCGTCCTGACGGGTCTGGGAAAGCCGCCGACGCCGGGCGAGGAGATCTGGACGGCCGGCATGGGCTGCGGCCCCGGCGGCATCGCCAACCTGGCGGTCGCCGCGTCCCGCTTCGGCCTGCGCACCTCCCTGGCCACGGTCTTCGGCGACGACTTCTACGGCGCCTACTGCCAGGAGATCCTCGCGGGTCAGGAAGGTGTCGACCTCTCGCTCTCCCGGGTCGCGGACGGCTGGCACACCCCCGTCACCGTCGCGCTCGCCCACGGTGACGACCGGGCGCTGGTCACCCACGGCCAGGAACCGCCGTACTCCCAGGACGCGCTGATGGGCGACCCGCCCGAGGCGCGCACGGCCCTGGTGCACCTGGAGTCCGAGCCGCGCGCCTGGCTCTCCAAGGCCGCCGCGAACGGCACGCACATCTACGCGGACGTCGGCTGGGACCCCACCCAGGTGTGGTCCACCGACCTCCTCGACCAGCTGGCCCTGTGCCACGCCTTCCTCCCCAACGAGACCGAGGCGATGGCCTACACCCGCACCGACAGCGCGGTCGCGGCCCTCGGCACGCTCTCCGAGCTGGTGCCGGTGGCCGTGGTCACGCGGGGAGGGGACGGCGCGATCGCCGTCGACCAGACCACCGGCGAGTACGCGGACGTGCCGGCGCTGGCTGTCGACGTCCTCGACGCCACGGGCGCGGGAGACGTCTTCGGCGCCGCCTTCGTCGCCGCCTCGCTGGGCGGCTGGCCGCTGGAGGAGCGACTGAGGTTCGCCGTCCTGGCGGCCGGGCTCTCCGTGGGGCACCACGGCGGCGCCCTGGCGGCCCCCGGCTGGTACGGCGTCGACCGCTGGTGGCGCTCGCCGGCGGATCCCGATCTGAAGCGGGCGTACGGCTTCCTGGTGGACCGCATCCCGGCGGACGTCGGTCCACCGGTCCACCACGCGCCGGTCACCCCGCCGGCCCGGCCCTTCCCGGTCGCCCGGGACACCGCGTCGGCCGAGCACCCCCCGGCCGCCCGGGACACCCCGCAGACCACGCACCCCCCGGCGGCCCGGGACACCCCGCAGACCACGCACCCCCCGACCACCCGCGACACGTCGGCCGAGCACCCCCCGGCCGCCCAGAACACCCCGCAGACCACGCACCCCCCGACCACCCGCGACACGTCGGCCGAGCACTCCCCGGCCGCCCGGGACACCCCGCAGGCCGCGCACCCCCCGGCCGCCCAGAACACCCCGCAGACCACGCACCCCCCGACCACCCGCGACACGTCGGCCGAGCACCCCCCGGCCGCCCAGAACACCCCGCAGACCACGCACCCCCCGACCACCCGCGACACGTCGGCCGAGCACCCCCCGGCCGCCCAGAACACCCCGCAGACCACGCACCCCCCGACCACCCGCGACACGTCGGCCGAGCACTCCCCGGCCGCCCGGGACACCCCGCAGGCCGCGCACCTCCCCGTCGCGCCACCCGACACCGCACGGCAGCACTGACCCCGCGACACCCCCGCAAGCCCCCCCCGAATGCACGTCCCGAAAAGATCCGAAAGGCGGTGGGAGCTGTGCGGCTCTCACGAAGAGGCCTGCTCCGCGCGGGCCTGGGCGGTACAGCCGCCACGGCACTCGGCGGCCTGGCCACCGGCTGCGCCGTTCCGACCGGTTCGACCGGCCGGAACATGGTCCTCTGGTACTGGAGCGGCGGCCTGAGCGACACCGTCGTGAAGAACGCCAGAGCCCGCTACGGCAGTTCCGTGAGCCTGGACGCCATCCAGATCGGCGGCCAGTACCGCTCCAAGCTCATCACCACCATCACCGGCCGGGCCCACATCCCCGACATCGCGGGGCTCAAGGGCGAGGACATGGCCGCCTACCTGCCCAACGCGGACCAGTTCATCGACCTGCGGACGCTGGGCGCGGAGAAGTACAAGAGCCAGTACCTGTCGTGGAAGTGGGACCAGGGCATCGCCGACGACGGCACGATGGTCGGCTTCCCGATCGACTGCGGACCGGTCGGGCACTTCTACCAGTACGAGATCTTCCGCAAGGCGGGGCTGCCGTACGAACCGGACGACGTCTCCAAGGAGCTGAACACCTGGCAGAACTACTTCGCCGCGGGTGAGCAGCTCAAGAAGCGGATCCCGGGGACCATGCTCCTCACCGACGTCAACTCCGTGTTCGAGAACGTCGTACAGCAGGGCTCCAAGCGGTACGTCGACAAGGACCGCCACTTCATCGGCGACCAGGAGCACGTGCGCGACGCCTGGGCGCTCGCCGTGGAGGCCAAGCGCCGCGGGATCGTCTCCGACCTCGTGAGCGGCACCCCGGACCAGCTGTCGGCCAAGCAGGACGGCAAGCTGCCCAGTGAACTGGGCGCCTCCTGGGCGGCCTTCGACATCAAGAACGGTGTGCCGAAGGCCAAGGGCAGGTACCGGGTCGCCCAGATGCCGGTACGGCCCGCCAACAACGGCGGATCGTTCCTGTCGATCACCAAGGCGTGCCGGGAACCCGAGCGGGCCTTCCAGATCATCACCTGGATCCTCGACGCGTCCAACCAGGCGCAGGGTTACGTCGACGCGGGCCTCTTCCCCTCCACGCCCGCCTCGTACGGCCTGAAGCAGATGCGGGAGCCCGACCCGTACTTCGGCGGGCAGGTCACGACCGACATCTTCGGGCCGGCCGCGCAGCAGATCGTGGTCGCCTACAACAGTCCGTTCGACGTCGCGCTCGGGCAGCCCATCAAGGACGAGATCAAGAACGTCGGCGTCCTCGGCAAGGACCCCAAGAAGGCCTGGAGTGACGCCATGAGCAAGTGCCGTCGCATCGCGAAGCACCTGGGGGTGAGCTACTGATGGCCGTCCTCGAGCAGACTCCGCCCGCGGTGGCACAGCCCTCGCCCACGCGGCCCAAGAAGGGGCTGCGCAAGTACTGGCACCTCTACGCCGCGATCTCCCCCTTCTATCTGCTCTTCCTCGGCTTCGGCCTGTTCCCGGTCGGCTTCTCGCTCTATCTGTCCTTCCACCGCTGGGACGGCCTCGGCTCGATGGAGTGGGCCGGTCTCTCGCAGTACCAGTACCTGCTGAGCGACGGCGACTTCTGGAACTCGATCGGGAACACGCTCATCATCTGGGTGCTGGCCACCTTCCCCATGATCTTCCTGGCGATGGTCACAGCCGTGATGCTCAACTCCGCGGTGCGGTTCAAGGGCCTGTACCGCGTCGCGTACTTCCTGCCGAACGTCACCTCGGTCGTCGCCATCGCGATCGTCTTCGGCTCGATCTTCTCCACCAACAGCGGCGTGGTGAACGCCGTCCTGCACTCGGTGGGCATCGACCAGGTGGCCTGGCTGAACACGCCATGGGGCATCAAGGTCACCATCGCCGCCCTGATGACCTGGCAGTGGACCGGCTACAACGCCATCATCTTCCTCGCCGGGCTGCAGACCGTCCCGGGCGAGCTGTACGAGGCGGCGCGCATGGACGGCGCCGGTCCGATCCAGACCTTCTTCCGGATCACGCTCCCGCTGCTGCGGCCCACGCTGCTGTTCGTGCTCGTCGTGTCGACGGTCACGGGTCTGCAGAGCTTCTCCGAACCGCAGGTCCTGCTCCAGACCTCGTCCAACGACTCGACGTTCGCGGGCGGCCCCGGTCACTCGGGCCAGACGATGGTCCTCTACTTCTTCCAGCAGACCTTCGACAACAACGACTTCGGGTACGGCGCCGCGGTGGCGTGGGGCATCTTCCTCGTCGTCGTCCTCTTCTCGATCATCAACTGGCGCCTCGTGCAGCGCCGCGGCGACTAGGAAGGGCGCGCATCATGGCTGCCATCAAGGGATCCCGCCGCAGAGGGATCGCGCTGCACCTCCCGCTGATCATCGGCACACTGCTCTCGGCCTTCCCGTTCTACTGGGCCGTGATCATGTCGACGCACAGCTCGTCGGAGATCTTCGCGTACCCGCCGAAACTGCTGCCGGGAACGCACTTCCTGGAGAACGTCCGCAACCTCTTCGACGCCATCGACTTCTTCGGGTCCATGTGGAACTCGCTGCTGGTCGCGGTGTCGGTGACCTTCCTCGTCCTGCTCTTCGACTCGCTCGCGGCCTTCGTCTTCGCCAAGTTCGAGTTCCCGGGCAAGAACGTGCTGTTCGGGCTGCTCATGGTCATCTTCATGGTGCCGGCGCAGCTGTCGGTCATCCCGCAGTTCGTGATCATGGCGAAGATCGGCTGGATCGGCTCGATGACCGCGCTGATCGTGCCGGCCGCGGCCAACGCCTTCGGCATCTTCTGGATGCGCCAGTACATGAAGTCCGCCATCCACGACGAGCTGCTCGACGCCTCCAAGCTGGACGGCGCGCACTTCCTCCGCCAGTACTGGCACGTGGCGCTGCCGGTGGTCCGCCCCGGTCTCGCCTTCCTCGGCATCTTCACCTTCATGGGCCAGTGGAACGACTTCGCCTGGCCCCTGATCTCCCTCACCAACCCCGACAACGTGACCCTCCAGGTCGCGCTGTCCCAGCTCAACGGCACCCACGGCACCACCGACTACGGCATCGTGATGACCGGTGCCCTGCTCGCCCTCGTCCCGCTGCTGATCGTGTTCGCCATCGGCGCCAAGCAGATCATCGGCGACCTCGCCAAGGGGGCCGTACGCGGATGACGGACGATGCCCTGCTCGCCCTGCGCCCCTGGCAGGCACCCGAGGTGACCTCCTGGGGGCGGCTGCCCATGAACGCCGTCGACCGGCGCTCCGGAGTACTCCCCCTGGACGGCGACTGGCGCTTCCAGTTGCTGCCCGCTCCGGACGCGCCGGTCGGCGGCTCCTGGTCCTCGGCGCACGTGCCGGGGGCCTGGACCGTGCAGGGCACCGACGACCTGCCGCAGTACACGAACGTGCGGATGCCGTTCCCCGAGTACCCGCCCCACTCCCCCGCGGCCAACCCCACGGGCGTCCACGAGCGTGAGGTGGACGTCCCCGCCGAGTGGGCCGGACGCCGGATCGTGCTCCAGGTCGGGGCCGCCGAGAGCGTGCTCCTCGTGCACGTGGACGGGCGGCCCGTCGGCGTATCCAAGGACTCCCATCTGGCGGCCGAGTTCGATCTCACGGGACATGTGCGCGCCGGCGCGCGGAGCGTCGTACGACTGACGGTGATCAAGTGGTCGGACGCCTCGCACATCGAGGACCAGGACCAGTGGTGGCACGGCGGGATCACGCGGTCCGTGCTGTTGTACGCGACGGATCCGCTGCATCTGGCGGACGTGACCGTGCGGGCGTCCCGCAGTGGCGAGCTGCGGGTGGACTGCCGGGTGCGGGACGCGGCCGGCGCACTGCCCGAGGGGTGGTACGTCAGCGGCGAGCTGGAGGGGCAACCGCTGCCCCAGGACACGGAGTTCGACCGGCTCAACGCCGAGGACGAGCGGGTCTCCGACTTCCTCGGCGAGGCACGTCTGCGGACGGTCGTGGAGGACGTCCGCACCTGGAACGCCGAGAAACCCGAGCTGTACGCACTCACCGTCCGACTGCACCGCGCCGACGGCACGGTCGCCGACACCTCACGGCACCGGACCGGCTTCCGGGACGTCGAGATCAGCGGCCGGGACCTGCTGGTCAACGGCGAGCGGATCTTCGTCCGGGGCGTGAACCGGCACGACTTCCACCCCCTGACCGGGCGGACGGTGTCGTACGACGACATGCGGGCGGACCTGATCACGCTCAAGCGCTTCGGGTTCAACGCGATCCGCACCTCCCACTACCCCAACGATCCCGCCCTCTACGACCTCGCCGACGAACTCGGTTTCTACGTCGTCGACGAGGCGGACGTCGAGTCCCACGACCACGCCCATGAGATCGCCGACGACCCGCGTTATCTGAACGCCTTCGTGGACCGGGTCTCGCGGATGGTGCTGCGGGACAAGAACCATCCGTCGGTCGTCATCTGGTCGCTGGGCAACGAGTCGGACTACGGCGCCAACCACGACGCGGCCGCCGGGTGGGTGCGCCGGCACGATCCGACGCGGCCGATCCAGTACGAGGGGGCGGCCAAGCTCGACTGGGCGGACCCGTCCGTGGCCTCCGACATCGCCTGCCCCATGTACGCCTCGCTGGAGGAGTGTGTGGAGCACGCGCTCTCGGGGCGGCAGACCAAGCCCCTGATCTGGTGCGAGTACTCCCATGCCATGGGCAACAGCAACGGCACACTCGCGGACCATTGGGCGGCCATCGAGTCAACGCCAGGTCTTCAGGGCGGGTTCATCTGGGAGTTCTGGGACCACGGCATTCTGCAGCGTGTGAACGACGGCAGACCGGTCGGACGTGGGGGCGTCGGGCTCTATGACAACGGTGTCGCCGCGCCCGGCCACCGCTGGGCGTACGGCGGCGACTTCGGTGAGCTCCCGCACGACGGCGCCTTCATCGCGGACGGCGTGGTCTTCCCCGACCGCACGCCCAAGCCGGTGATGTACGAGCACCGGGAGATCGCGGCGCCGGTGCGCATCGAGTGCTTCAGGCACGAGGGCATCGTGCTCGGCAACCACCAGCACTTCCGGGGCCTGGCCTGGCTGACCGGCGAGTGGGAGCTCTCGCTCGCCGACGGACGCTCGCTGACCGCTCCCGCCGAGCTGCCCGATCTGCGGCCCGGTGAGACGGCGGCGGTACCGCTGCCGTTCGAGCTGCCCGAGGAGGGCGGCGAGGCGTGGCTGACGCTCCGGGTGACGACCGCCGGGGACGAGCCCTGGGCGCCGCGCGGGACGGTGGTGTGCGTGCCGCAGGTGCGGCTGCGGGAGGCGGCACCGCAGACTCCGGTGAGGGTGAAGAGTCGTTCCGTCGGGGTCGACGACGACGGTCTCCTGGTCCACCCCCTGCTCACCTCCGCACCCACGCTCTCCTTGTGGCGGGCGCCCACCGACAACGACGAGCTCGGCGGCATGGCACCGCGCTGGCGCGACTGGGGACTCGACGCCCTGGTGCGCAAGGTCGCGGACGTACGGCAGAGCCCCGGACGGGTCACCGTGCACGCCGAGTACGCCTCCGAGGCCGGTGTCGTCCGCCATCTGCAGGTCTTCACCGCGGTCGAGGGCGGAATCCACGTCGAGGAGTCGGCCGAGCTGCCGGACGAGCTCGACGACGTGGCGCGGGTCGGCTCCGTCTTCGAGACGGTCGCCGGGCTCGACCTGATGGAGTGGTACGGACAGGGCCCCTGGGAGTCGTATCCGGACCGCGCCTTCGGGGCGCCCGTCGGCCATCACTCCGTGCCCGTGGACGACCTGTTCACCCCCTATCTGCGCCCGCAGGAGAGCGGCGGCCGTCACGGCGTACGCCACTTCACGCTCTCCGCGCCGGACGCCACCGGCCTCGCGGTCGTCCTGGACGAACCGCGCCAGGTCGGCGTGAGCCGGTACCGCGCCGCGGACCTCACCGGCGTGACGCATCACGACGAACTCGTCCCGCGGGCGGGCTGTGTCGTGCACATCGACGCGGCCCACCGCGGCCTCGGCACCGCCTCCTGCGGACCCGACACCACCGCCTCCTACCTCGTCGCGCCGGGCGTCCATCGCTGGAGCTGGACTCTGCGCGCCCTCTGACTCCCCTTTCTTCTTCACTTCCCTCGTAACGGAGCACACGTGTGCACTTCGCATGAGCACGATCAGGGCGAGGCCGCCCAGGCCGGTGCCGGACGGCGCAGTTTCCTGCGGGCGACGGCTCTGCTGGGCGCGGCCGCCACTGCGGCCGCCACTGGGGGCGTCGCACTGCCCACGGTGGCCGAGGCCGCGGTGTCCGGGTATCGTCCCGACACCCGGAGCCGGCGCTTCACGCTCGCCGTCATGCCCGACACGCAGTACCTCTTCGACGGGCCGAGCATCGACAAGGCTCCCGTCGAGGCCGCACTGCGGTATCTGCTGGAACACGGGAAGGACGAGAACATCGTCTTCCTGTCCCACCTCGGCGACCTCACCCAGAACGGCGCGGCACCCGAGTTCGCCGCGATCGGCGAGGCGTTCGAGCTGCTCGACCGCCGGGGTGTCGGCTACAGCGTCCTCGCGGGCAACCACGACGTGAAGTCGTCCACCACCGACCAGCGCGGTGCGACGCCGTACCTGGACGTGTTCGGTCCCGACCGGTTCAAGGGCCGAAAGACCTTCGGCGGAGCCTCGCCCGACGGCTACAACACCTTCCACCTCTTCGAGGCCGCGGGCCGCGAGTGGATGGTGCTCGCGCTGGACTGGCGCCTTTCGGACCAGGGGTACGCCTGGGCGAAGGGCGTCCTGGCCGCCCACCCGAGGACGCCGGTCGTCCTGACCACGCACGAGCTGGTCGTCGAGGACGACACCCTCTCGGACTACGGTCAGCAGCTGTGGGACCAGCTGGTCAAGGACCACGACCAGATCTTCCTCACCCTCAACGGGCACTACTGGCCGGCCGGCCGGGCGACCCGCAAGAACACAGCGGGCAACGACGTACACCTGCACCTGACGAACTACCAGAACCGGTACTTCGGCGGCGCCGCCATGATCCGCCTGTACCGCTTCGACCTCGACCGCGGCGTCATCGACGTGGAGACGGTCTCCCCGTGGATCCTGGGCCGGGCCGCCAAGGGGCTCAACGAGCTGGAGCGGCAGGAGATCGAACTCAGCGGCGACGCCGACCGGTTCTCCGTCGACATCGACTTCGCCTCGCGGTTCGCCGGCTTCGCTCCGGAGCCCGCGCGTGCGGCGCGTCCGGCGGCCAGAATGCTCGTGCCGGGTACGGCCGCGTACTGGCGCTTCGAGTCGGCGGTCTCCGGCACGGTCCGTGACCTCTCCGGCCGCGGCAACGACCTCACCGTGGTCTCGGTCGGCGGCGGCTCACTGGGCTGGTCCGCCGACCACCACCCCGACCAGCCCGGCCACGGCAGCCTGGAGTTCCAGGGCTACAAGTCGCCGCTCAAGGGCGCGTACCTGAAGACCGTCGACGGGGCCCCGCTCAACAGGGCGACCTTCAAGGACGGTTACACCATCGAGGCGTTCTACCGGCTCCCCGCGGACTGGGACGCCTCGCACAACGCCTGGTCCGGCCTCGTCAGCCGCACCGGCCGCAACGGCTCCGTCGGCACGGTCACCGACGACCCGGACGAACCGCTGGCCACGCTGTCCCTCTCCGACGGACCGGGCCCACAGTGGGCGGTGCATCCGCTCAACCAGCAGCAGCTCGCCACCAACTGGGGGGACGAGACCGCCCGCGAGAAGTGGTGGCACGTGGCCGTGGTCAACGACGGGCGGCACACGATCCTGTACGTCCAGGGCTGCCCCGTCGCCCGCAACCCGCACGCCCCCGCTGTCGGCATCGCCTCGGCCGGGCTGCCCTGGCTGCTCGGCGGCTACGAGTACGCCGACAAGATCGACCAGATCCTGCACGGCCGTCTCGGCGACGTCCGGATCGTCGGACGCGCCCTGCCCGTCTCCTCCTTCATGACTCACTGACGGGAATCACCATGAACGAGCAGCAACTGCCCTCCTGGGCCGACCCCTCCGTCAACCCCGCCGACCTCGATGCCCAGGGCGTGTCGAGACGCGGGCTCCTGCGCCGCGCCGGCCTGTTCGGCGCCGCGTTCGCCCTCGGCTCGACGGCGGCCCCCGCCTTCGCCTCCTCCGACAAGCCGGGCTTCGGCGGCGACGACCCGCGCCTCGCCTACCTGGTGGGCGACCACCACGTTCACTCCGTGTACAGCCACGACGCGAAGTACACGTTCTCCCAGCAGGCGCAGGCCGCCGCCAGGTACGGCCTGGACTGGATGGTGTTCAACGAGCACTCCAACTTCGGACACGCCTACTACGGCGCCAAGCTGGAGCACGCGGAGATCGTCAAGGCCCGCGCGGAGAACCCGCGCCAGCTGATCTTCCAGGGCCTGGAGTGGTACATCCCGGCCGCCGAGCACTGCACGGTGTTCGCGGCCCCCGGCCCGCACGAGACCGACCTGCTCACGCAGTTCGAGCTCGCCTACGACGGCAAGCTCCTGGGCTACACCGAGGGGTCCGCGGGCGCCGCCGACACCGCGCGCAACGAGGCCCACGCGGTCAAGGCGATCAAGTGGCTGGCGGAGCAGCGCCGTTCGGGCTACGTCGACGACGTCCTCGTGCTCGCCAACCACCCGCTGCGGCTCGGCATCGACTCCCCGCACGAGATGCGCGGCTGGCGGGACGCCGCCCCCGAGATCATGATCGGCATGGAGGGCGCCCCGGGCGCACAGGGCGCGGCGCTCCCCGACTGGCGCGGGGCCACCTCGATCCGCGGTGAGTACGAGAACAAGCCGTCGGTGCAGTCGTGGCCGGGCTATCCGACGGATGCGTATCTGACGTACGGCGGCTTCGACTGGGCGACGGCGACCGTCGGCGGGCTGTGGGACTCGATGCTGGCAGAAGGCAGCCTGTTCTCGATCACCACGAACTCCGACAACCACCGCACCGTCTTCGACACGTGGAAGAACGGCGACTGGCCGGCCGGCCAGAACTTCGACAACACCGGCAAGCTGCCCGACCCGGTGAACACCGACACCCCGCAGCCCGGCAGCGACTTCTGGCCGGGCGAGTTCAGCCGCACCCACGTCGGCGTGACCCGCTACGGCTACCGCGCGGTGATGGCGGGCCTGCGCGCGGGCCGGGTCTGGCTGGACCACGGGCATCTGCTCGACGGACTCGACGTCCGCGTGAAGCGGGACTGCGACGCGGGCCGCGGGGTCACGCTGGGCGGCCGGCTGCGGGTCCGCAAGGGCGAGAGGATCACGCTGTACGTCACCGTCACCAGCGCCTCCCGGACCAACCCGCAGGGAATCCTGCCGGAGCTGGCGCACGTGGACGTGATCCGGGGCGCGGTACGGGGTCCTGTGAGCGACCGGGACGGCTGGAAGGCGCCCGACACCAGGGTCGTCCAGACGAAGGACGTGTCCGGCCGGAAGGGGACGTACACCCTGCGCATCCCGCTGACCGCCGGGGACGAGTCCTTCTACGTCCGGCTGCGCGGCAGCGACGGCAAGCGGCACGGCACGGGGTATCTCGGCGCCTCGGTCGACCCGCACGGTCCGATCCCGCACGAGCCCGGCAACGGTGACCCGTGGGCGGACACGTGGTTCTATTCCAACCCCGTCTTCGTCGACGTGGCGGGTGCCTGATGCAGGGCACACTCCGGGCGGAGCTGACCCGCCCGGAGTGTGCGCGCTGTCGACGGCCGTGTACTCCTGCCGTCAGGCGTAGAAGCGCGACAGGCTCTGCAGCACCGCGGCCGGCTTGGCCCCGCCCTCGATCTCTATCGCCCCGTCGACGGTGACCTGCACACCGCCCGGGACCTCCTCGACGTCCGTGAGCTTGGCGACGAGGCGGATGCGCGAGCCCACCTTCACCGGCGAGGGGAAACGGACCTTGTTCAGGCCGTAGTTGACCTTCGTGGTGACGCCCTGGACGTCCAGCAGCTCGGTGAAGAGCGGGATGAACAGCGAGAGAGTGAGGTAGCCGTGCGCGATGGGCGCGCCGAAGGGGCCTGCCGCCGCCTTCTCGGGGTCCACGTGGATCCACTGGTGGTCGCCCGTGGCGTCGGCGAACGTGTTGATGCGCTCCTGGGTGACCTCGATCCACTCGCTGGTGCCGAGGTCGCTGCCGGCGAGCTTCTTCAGTTCGTCGAGGCCGTTGACGGTGACGCTCATGTAGCTGTCCTTACCTGAGAGTGGGAACCTAAGAGTGGGAGCCGAAGCGCTTGCGCACCCGGGACTTGAGGAGCTTTCCGGAGGCGGTGCGCGGGAGTCCGTCCGCGATCACCACCGACTTGGGGATCTTGTACTTGGCGAGCCGTCCGGCCAGGGAGGCCAGGACCTCGTCGGGGTCGGGCGTGGCGCCCTCGCGCGGCACGACGACCGCCCGCGGCACCTCGCCCCACTTGTCGTCCGGGACACCGATGACCGCGCACTCGGCGATGTCCGGATGGCCGAGGAGCAGGTCCTCGATCTCGGCGGGGTAGATGTTCTCGCCGCCGGAGATGATCATGTCCTTGATGCGGTCGACGATGAAGACGTAGCCGTCCTCGTCGACGCGGGCCGCGTCCCCGCTGCGGAACCAGCCGTCCGCGAAGGAGGCGGCGGTCTCCTCGGGCAGCCCCCAGTAGCCGGGCATCACGTGCGGCCCCCGGAGCACGACCTCGCCGGTCTCGCCGACGTCGACGGGCGCCAGGTCCGGCCGTACGACCCGGACATCGCTGAAGAAGTGCGGCACGCCCGCCGAACCCGCCTTGCCGATGGCGTGCTCGGCGTCCAGGAACAGGGTCCCGGGAGAGGCCTCGGTCATGCCGTAGCCCTGGAGGAAGGTGAGCCCGCGCTCCTGGTACGCGGCGATCAGGGGGGTCGACACCGGGGAGCCGCCGCAGGTCAGGATCCGCAGGGAGGACAGGTCCGCGTCCGCCCAGCGCGGGTGCCTCGCCACCTGCTCGAACATCGTCGGCACCCCGAACATGAAGGTGATCCGGTGCTGTTCGATCAGATCGAAGGTCGCGTTCGGCTCGAAGGCCTCGACCAGGACACAGGTGCCGCCCTTCAGCAGCACGGGCAGCGTCAGCATGTTCAGGCCGGCCGTGTGGAACAACGGCGCGGAGACCAGGGCGCGTTCGTCGGCGATCAGGTCGGTGTCGACGAGGACGTTGATCGCGTTCCAGGTCAGGTTGCCGTGGGTGAGCATGGCGCCCTTGGGACGGCCGGTCGTGCCCGAGGTGTACATGATGATGCAGGTGTCGTCGGCGGTGACCGGCTCGTCGATCGGTTCCGCCGCCGACTCGGCGAGCAACTGCTCGTATTCGGCGCCGACTTCGACGTACGTACGGACGTCGGTGCTGCCCGGCAGTCCGGCGACGAGCCCCGCGTGCGAGGGGCCGTAGACCAGTGCCCTGGCCCCGGAGTCGGACAGCTGGTAGCCGATCTCCGGTCCCGCGAGGCGGGTGTTGAGCGGGACGAACACCGCGCCGAGGGAGCCGGCCGCGAACAACGTCTCCAGGTAGGAGGGGTGGTTCGGGCCGAGGTAGGCGACGCGGTCGCCGCGCCGGATGCCCCGGGCGCGCAGGGCGTGCGCGAGGCGGGTGACGCGGGTGTGCAGTCCGGCGTACGTGAACGTCGTGTCGCCGTGGATCAGGGCGGTGCGGTGCGGGGTCTTGCGGGCCCGGCGTGCGGGCCATGAGCCCAGTCCCTCGTTGCGCATCTGAGGCCCCTTATGGCTTGGTGAGCCCGAGCAGACGGGCGGCGTTCTCCTTGAGGATCCTCGGCTTCACCTCGTCCTTGATCGACAGCTTCTCGAAGTCGGCGAGCCAGCGGTCGGGGGTGAGGACGGGGAAGTCGGAGCCGAAGAGGACCTTGTCCTTGAGCAGGGTGTTGGCGTACTGCACGAGCTGCGGCGGGAAGTACTTCGGCGACCAGCCGGACAGGTCGATGTGCACGCCCGGCTTGTGTGTGGCGACGGCGAGGGCCTCGTCCTGCCAGGGGAAGGACGGGTGGGCCAGGATGATCTTCAGGTGCGGGAAGTCGGCCGCCACGTCGTCCACGTGGAGCGGGTTCGAGTACTTCAGGCGGATCCCGCCCCCGCCGGGGACGCCCGCGCCGATGCCGGTCTGGCCGGTGTGGAAGAGGGCGATGGTGCCGGTTTCCTCGATGACCTCGTAGAGGGCGTAGGCGACCGAGCGGTCGTTGGGGAAGAAGCCCTGGATGCTGGGGTGGAACTTGAAGCCCTTCACCCCGTACTCCTCGACCAGGCGACGGGCCTGCTTGACGCCCGCCTTGCCGCGGAAGGGGTCGATGGAGGCGAAGGGGATCAGGACGTCGGAGTTGGCGGCCGCCGCTTCGGCGACCTCCTCGTTCGGGACCGGCGCCGTGCCGGTCGCGGACTCGGCGTCCACGGTGAAGATCACGGCGGCCATCTTCCGCTCGCGGTAGTAGGCGGCGGTCTCCTCAAGGGTCGGCTTCCGCTTGCCCTCGACCTTGAAGTAGGCCGAGGAGGCGTCGTGCAGGTCGTCGTCCAGGGAGGAGTGGCCCTTGGAGGACACCTCCGCGTGGGTGTGGACGTCGATCGCGACCAGGTCCTCGACGTTCATGGAGAGGTCCATCACGCCTCCGGAAGCTTCGGTGCCGGGATGCCGACCGTCTGGAGTTCGGCGCCCACCGACGTCGGGAAGGCGTCGGCCAGGGTGTCGGGGGTCCAGCCGCCGTCGGCGTAGGCCGCCCTGATCTCCTGCGGATGGGACCAGAGTGCCACCTTGTCGCCGCCGATGCCGATGGCCTGCCCGGTGATGCCCCGGGCCGCCTCGGAGGCGAGGAAGGGGACGAGGGCCGCGCAGTCCTCGGGGGTGCCGAAGCCCTCGCCCTTGCGGAGGAAGTCCGGGAGCGGCTCGCCGTTCCTCATGGCCTCGATGTACGGGGCGAAGGCGGGGATGGTCTCGGTCATCGCGGTGGCCGCGACCGGCACGATCGCGTTGACGGTGATGCCGGCGCGGCCCAGTTCCATGGACCAGGTGCGGGCGAAGGCGGCGATGCCGGCCTTGGCGGCGGCGTAGTTCGTCTGTCCGAAGTTGCCGCGCTGCCCGGCCGGGGAGCCGACCAGGATCAGGGAGCCGCCCTCGCCCTGCTCGCGCATGCGGACCGCGGCGGCGCGGGCGCAGGTGAAGGTGCCCTTGAGGTGGGTGGTGATCACCGCGTCGAAGTCGTCGTCCGTCATCTTCCACAGCACCTTGTCGCGCAGGATGCCGGCGTTGGTGACCAGGATGTCGAGCCGTCCGAACTCCTCCACCGCCCGGCCCACCAGCCGCTCGGCGGCCTCGGTGGTGCCGACCGGGACCACCTCGGCGACGGCGGTGCCGCCCGCCTCCGCGATGGACTTCACGGCCTGGTCGGCGACCGCCTCGTCGATGTCGTTGACGACCACGGAGGCGCCGTGGGCGGCGAGGGCCTGCGCGTAGGCGAGGCCGAGGCCCCGGCCGCTGCCGGTGACGACGGCGACCTTGCCGGAGAGATCGATGCTGGACACGAGCGGGTCCCTTCACGAACGGATGCTGGGGTGCGGCTACGAGATCGAAGCTAAGAGCAATAATTGGTGACGTCAATAGTTGTTGGAGACCTTCGGGTGCGTCATGCTGGAATCTCCCTGACCCACCGAGCACGAGGAGCCCGCCATCACACGCCAGCACGTCACCCCGAAGCCCATCGACTCGGAGGAGCCGTGGATGCGCGGGCTGCACGCGGACACCGGTTATCTGCTGTACCGCCTGGGCCTGCGCTCGGGTCAGTTGTTCAACACGTTCCTCCAGGAGTCGGGGCTGCGACTGCGCCACTACGCGGTGCTGCGCTATCTCGCCGGGTCCGCGGGCGCCCTCCAGCGGGAGCTGAGCACCCGGCTCGGCTACGACCCCAGCGCGATCGTCGGCCTGGTCGACGACCTGGAGAAACTGGGCCTGACCGAGCGCCGCCCCTCTCCCGACGACCGCCGCAGCAAGATCGTCGTGCTCACCGAGGACGGTCGCGCCTTCCTGCGCGGCACCGACGAGGCGGGCCGGCGGGTGACCAACGACCTGCTCGCCCCGCTCGACCCCGCCGAGCGTGAGACGCTTCAGGCCCTCCTGCTGAGGGTCGCCGACCAGCCATGACCATGCGCCCCCACTCCCGACTTCGCTCGCGCGGGGGGACCCCCAGCGCGCCGGACCGGCTGCTGTCCGTGCTCGCCGCCTTCGACCACGAGCACCCGGCGCTGTCCCTGACCGACATCAGCCGGCGCGCGGGGCTGTCCCTGACCACCACCCACCGGCTGGTGGGCGCGCTGACCGACTGGGGCGCTCTGGAGCGGGACGACGCCGGCGCCTACCACGTCGGGCTGCGGCTGTGGGAGGTCGCCGCGCTCGCGCCGCGCGGGGTCGCGCTCAGGCAGCTGGCCCTGCCGTATCTGGAGGACCTGTACGAAGCCACCCACGAGAACGTGCAGTTGGCGGTGCGGGACGGCTCGGACGTCGTCTACATCGAGTGGATCGCGGGGCGTTCGTCGGTCGGCGTGCACATCAGGGTGGGGGCGCGCTGGCCGCTGCACGCCACCGGGGTCGGCCTGGTGCTGCTGGCGCACTGCGAGCCGCACGAGCAGGAGGAGTACTGCGCGACCCCGCTCGCCGTCTTCACGCCGTACACGATCACCGAACCGGCGAAACTGCGCCGGGTGCTCGCCGAGGTCCGGCGCACCGGCGTCGCGGTGAGCAGCCGTCAGGTCACCGACGACGCCCTCTCGGTGGCCGCCCCCGTGTGCGGACCCGACGGGACGGTGGCCGCGGCCGTGTCGGTCGTGGTCCCCCAGGCCGACGCCCAGGTGCCGGCGTTGATCCCCGCGGTACGGCTCGCGGCGCTCGGCATCTCGCGGGCACTGGGCTGGCAGCCCACGGTCCCGCCCCGTTCGGGTGCCGGATATCCCTCTCACCGGTGAGGTCCCGGCCGCGTCGGCGTCGTGATACTGGAACGGCCCCGGCCCCGAGGAGCCGCTCATGTCCGCCGCCCGGTCCTGGTACGCCCCCGTCGTGACCCGCCTGAGGACGACGAACCCGTACGTCGTCGACAGCGCGCTCGCCGTGCTGGTGCTGTTCGCCGCGTCCCTGCAGTGGATGTTCCCGGACGAGGGGGACGACCGCCTGACCCTCGTGGGCTGGCTGCTGGGGGCCGCCACCGCCGTCCCCCTCATCTGGCGGCGCCGCTCCCCCTACGCGTGCGCCCTGGCGGTCTCGGCGGCCACCACGGCGATGGCCTACTACCACGCGCCACCGCCCGACGTGCTCTACGGCGGCTTCGTCGTCCTCTACACGATGGCCGCCCAGGGTCTGCCCTGGCAGCGCCGCACGATGCTGGCGAGCTGGCTGCTCGGGGCCGTGCTGACCATGCAGCACAAGGAGCACTCCGAGCCCTTCGAGTACGCCTTCCACCTCACCGGCATGATCTGCGCCTACGGCCTCGGTGTACTGGCCCGCGTCCAGCGCGCGTACACCGCCGCCGTCGAGGACCGGGCCGGCCGGCTGGAGCGGGAGCGGGCCGCGGAGACCGCGCGCGCCATCGCCCAGGAACGGTCCCGGATCGCCCGGGACATGCACGACATCCTCGCGCACGCGGTGAGCCTGATGGTCGTCCAGGCGGAGGCGGGCCCGGTCGTGGTGCGCAGTGATCCGGACCGCGCCGAGGCGGCGTTCGACGCGATCGCGGCCAGCGGACGGGACGCGATGACCCAACTACGGCGGATCCTGGGGGTGTTGAAGGAGGAGGAGCGCCGTGGCGGTGCCGCCAGGCTGCCCCAGCCGGACCTCGCCGGACTGCCCGACCTGGTCCGGCAGGTCTCCGACTCGACGGGCCTGCGCGTCGGGTTGAGCGTACGGGGCCGACCGCGCCCGCTCCCCCCGGACACCGAGGTCGCCGCCTACCGCGCGGTGCAGGAGGCCCTGACCAACACGGTGAAGCACGCGTACGCTTCCTGCGCACAGGTGGAACTCGACTGGGCGGAGGACGAGTTGACCCTCACGGTGACCGACGACGGCCGAGGACCGGCCCGCTCGGAGGGCGGGCACGGACTGATCGGCCTCAGGGAGCGGGCGGCCGCCTACGGGGGCAGTGCGGAGACCGGGACGGGTCCGGAAGGGGGCTTCCGAGTGGTCGTACGGCTGCCCGCCGGCGCGGACCGGGAAGCGGCCCTCGGGTGAGCATCCGGGTGGTCGTCGCCGACGACCAGGAACTGGTCCGCAGCGGCTTCAGCATGATCCTGGAGGCGCAGCAGGACATCGAGGTGGTCGCCGAGGCCGGGGACGGCGCCGAGGCGGTCGACGCGGTGCGCCGGCACACCCCCGACGTGCTGCTCCTCGACATCCGGATGCCGGTCATGGACGGCCTGGAGGCGGCCCGGCGGGTGTGCGCGCAGTCGAGCTGCAAGGTGGTCATGCTGACCACGTTCGACCTCGACGAGTACGTGTACGACGCGCTCTACGCGGGGGCCAGCGGCTTTCTCCTCAAGGACGTGCGCCGGGACGACCTCGTGCACGCGGTCCGCGTGGTCGCGGGCGGCGACTCCCTGCTCGCGCCGACCATCACCCGCCGCCTGGTCGCGGACATCGTGCGCCGCCGCCGCGGGGAGGCCGCCACCGAGGCGACCCCCGACCGCCTGGACGTCCTGACGGCCCGCGAGGTGGAGACCCTGCGGATGCTGGCGCGGGGCCTGTCCAACGCGGAGATCGCTACGACGCTGTTCGTGAGCGAGCACACGGTGAAGACCCATGTCAGCAACGTCCTGAGCAAGCTGGGCCTGCGGGACCGGGTCCAGGCGGTGATCTGCGCGTACGAAACGGGTCTGGTGGCGCCGGGTTCCCCCTAGTCCCCGAGTTCGGTGAAGAGGGTCACCTGAAGCGAACCGGGCGCTTCCAGGCGGGAGTTCAGCGAGTTCCACGGCGTACGGGTCGGCTCGGCGACCACCTCCGCGCCGGCCTCCGCCAGCCTGGCCGTGGTGAGAGCCGAGTCGTCCACCTCGAACGCCACCCGGATGTGTCCCGCGACCCGCCGCCCCACCTCGACCTCGTCGATGAACGCCGCATGGTTCGGGTCGGTCAACTCCAGCGTCGCCCGCCCCGCCTCCAGGATGGTGACCCGCCCGTCAGGTGAGGAGAACGCGGCCCGTTCGGGCAGTCCGAGGACGTCCCGGTAGAAGCGCAGCGCCTCGTCGTAGTCCTCCGCCGTGACGACGAGCCGGAGTTCACGGACGGCGGGTGGTACCTCGGACATACGGCCTCCTCGATGGTGTCTGCTCCGTCAACCCCGCGACCGGTACCGGAGATTCCTCCCTCCGAGGAGTGAGGGAGCACCCGTCTCACCCGTACGGCGGAGGCCCGGAAACCGCCCGCCCCGGCGATCCGGTGATCACGCCCGCGGCACGAATCTGGGGCGGTATCACTCCTCAACTCGCCGGGAGGCGACCGTGCTCTCCACCCTCGCCCGGGCAGCGACCCGCCGCCCGCTGACCGTCATCGGCCTCTGGGCCGCCTTCCTGCTGCTGGGCTTCGGCCTCGGGACGGGCGTCTTCGCCGACCTCTCCGACGACGTGCCCGATGTGCCCGGCACCGAGTCCGACATGGCCGACGACTATCTCTCCGGCGTGGACCCGACCGGCGAGTCCGTCACCGCGGTCGTCGCGGGCGAGCCGGTCTCGGACGCCGCCTTGCGCGCCCAGGTCGAGCGGACCGTCGCCGAGGTCCGGAAGATCGCCGGGGTGGCCGAGGTACCGGACCCGTACACCACGCCCGGTCTCACCGCCCGCGACGGGCAGGCTCTCGTCGTCCCCGTCACCTTCGAGGGCGGCCTGAGCGACGAGGCCGAGGAGGAGGCGACGGACTCGGCGGTCGAGACCATCCAGCGGATCGACGCGCCCGACGTCCACGTCAGCGGCGGCGAACTGCTCGGGCGACAGCTCGGTGAGCGCGCCCAGGAGGATGTGAAGAACGCCGAGTTGATCTCCCTGCCGGTCGTCCTCGCCCTGCTGCTCGTCGTGTTCGGCGGACTGCGCGCCGCCGCGCTGCCGCTGGTGATCGCGGTGAGCGGGATCGCGGGTGCCTTCCTCGGACTGTTCGCCTTCAGCCAGGTCACCGACATCTCGGTGTACGCGATCCAGGTCACCACCATGCTGGGCCTCGGACTCGCCATCGACTACGCCCTGTTGATGCTGGTCCGCTTCCGCGAGGAACGACGGCACACCGAGTCCACCGAAGACCTGGTCGAGGCCGTGCACCGCACGGTCGACGCGGCCGGCCGGACCGTGCTGTTCTCCGGGCTCACCGTGGCCGTCAGCCTGACCGGCCTGCTGGTCTTCCCGAGCGTGTTCCTGCGCAGCATGGGCCTGGCCGTCGCCGCCGTCGTGGTGGTCGACATGCTGGCCGCGGTCACGCTGCTGCCCGCGCTGCTCACGACGTTCGGGGGGAGGATCCGGCCCTCGAAGGCACGCTCCCAGGACGAGGAGGGCCGGGTCTTCGCCCGTCTCGCCCGCTTCGCGCAACGCCGCCGGATCGCCGTCCTGGTCACCGTCGTCCCGGCCCTGCTGCTCCTCGCCCTGCCCGTGATCGGCATGCGGATCGCCATCGGCGACGCCCGGCAACTGCCGTCCAGTACCGAGGCACGGCAGTTGTACGACACCGTCGACGCGCACTTCCCGAAGGGCACCGGCGTCTCCCCCGTGATCGTCGTCCTGAAGCCCGGCACCGATACGGCCACCGGCGACCGCATCCGCGCCCTGGTTCCGAACTCCGAGTCCCGTGAACTGCCGGGCGGCAACACCGTCGTAGAACTGCAGCCGCCCGGCAGCGTGGACGGCAAGGCGGCCACCGGCCTCGTCGAGCGGGTGCGGGACGTGCGCGGCGACGAGCCCGTCGAGGTGACCGGGGTCGCGGCCCGGCTGGTCGACTTCCGCGCGATGCTCGCCGACCGGGCGCCCTGGGCGGCCCTGACCGTCCTGGCCGGCATCTTCGTCCTGCTGTTCGCCTTCACCGGCTCGGTGCTGATCCCACTGCGCACGATCGCGACCACCCTGCTCAGTCTGGGCGCGGCGCTCGGCGTGGTGGTGTGGGTCTTCCAGGACGGCCACGGGGCCGGGCTGCTCGGCGGCGAGGGGCTGGGCGCGCTGAGCCTGACCGCGCCGCCGCTGATCGTGTCGATCGCGTTCGGGCTCGCCATGGACTACGAGCTGTTCATCCTGGCCCGGATGCGGGAGTCCCGGCAGCGCACCGGGGACGACCACGAGGCCGTGGTGACCGGGCTGCGCCGCTCCGGGCGGGTCGTCACCTGCGCCGCCCTGCTCCTCGCGGTCGTGTTCGGCGCCTTCATGACCGGCGGATTCTCCCCCATCCTCCAGATCGGCCTCGGACTGACCCTGGCGGTGCTGATCGACGCGACGGTCGTACGGATGCTGCTGGTCCCGGCGACCATGGCGCTGCTCGGCCGGCACGCCTGGTGGGCGCCCCAGCCGCTGCGCAGGGTGCACGACCGGTTCGGGCTGCGGGAGGCAGCCGCGGCCGAGCCGTCCGCGACGACGAAGGTCTGACGGCCGCGACGCACGGGGCCCGGGCGCTCGCCGCGAGCGCCCGGGCCCCTCGCGCACGTCCTCAGCGACTCCTCACCGGAATCTCAGACAGTCATCCCCCGTTTCAAAGGATCACCCCAGGTACGAGGCGCACGATGCACCCGCAAAGGTGGATATCTCAGGAAGGTGTGCCGTGGGCGTCCCGCACATATCGAACCGGTCCGGGCGACAGCCGGAGAGGTGGTCCCGGCGCGGGATACTCGCCGCCCTGGGTGCCGTACCGGCGGCCTTCGTCCTGACGGGCTGCAGCGGATCGGCGGACGCCTCGGAGGGGACGTCGACCGCGTCCGCCCAAGCTGCCGCGAAGAAGGCGGCCATCACGGTCACCCCCGCCGACGGGACCAGGAAGGCCGACTTCGACGGTCCCGTCGAGGTCACCGTGACCGACGGCACCCTGGCCTCCGTGAAAGTGACCGGCAACGACGGCTCCACGCTGGCCGGATCGCTCAACGGCGCGAAGACCACATGGACTTCGACGACGAACCCGTACTCGGGCACCAGGTACACGGTCGCGGTCACGGCACAGGACGGCACCGAGGACACGGCGACCTTCACCACGAAGTCCCCCGGCGAGACGTTCGTGGGCTGGTTCACCCCCGAGGCGAACACCACCTCCGGCGTCGGCATGCCGGTCTCCATCAACTTCTCGCACGCCGTGTCCGACAGGGCCGCCGTCCAGAAGGCGATCACCGTGACCGCCGAACCCGCGGTCGAGATCGTGGGCCACTGGTTCAGCGACACCCGGCTCGACTTCCGGCCCGAGACCTACTGGGCGGCCGGCACGAAGATCACGCTCGGCCTGCGGCTCAAGGACGTCCAGGGCACCGCCGGGGTCTACGGCGTGCAGTCCAAGGACGTCACCTTCCACATCGGCCGCGAGCAGATCAGCACGGTCGACCTGTCCACCAAGGAGATGGTGGTGAAGAGGGACGGCGAGACGATCGCCACCTACCCCGTCTCCGGCGGCGACTCCGACCACACCACCTGGTCCGGGATCATGGTGATCAGCGAACGGTTCAAGCAGACCCGCATGCAGTCCTCGACGGTCGGCCTCGGCGACGAGTACGACATCTCCGACGTCCCGCACGCCCAGCGCCTGACCACTTCCGGCACCTTCGTGCACGGCAACTACTGGGCGTCCACCTCGGTGTTCGGCAGCCGGAACACCAGCCACGGCTGCGTCGGCCTGCACGACGCCAAGGGCGCGAACGACAGCTCCGTGGACGGCTACAAGTTCTACGAGAGCTCCCTGCTCGGCGATGTCGTGATCGTGAAGAACTCCGGCGACAAGACCGTGGAACCGTCGAACGGGCTCAACGGCTGGAACCTGTCGTGGTCGGACTGGAAGGCGGGCAGCGCGGTCTGAAGGGCGTCAGAGCAACCTGGCGAGGGCTTCGGCGGAGGGACTCGAGGGCACCGCCTGGTAGACGATGATCACCTGCTGCTCCGTGCCCCCGACGGTGAGCGCCTGCCGCCGCAGGGCGAGCTCCCCGACGTGCGGGTGCGCGAACCGTTTCAGTTCGTCGCGGGAGGGCCGCGCGTCGTACCGCTCCCAGAGGCCGCGGAAGTCCGCGTCGCTCTCCAGCTCGGCCACGAGCCGCGCGGTCACGGGGTCGCGTGGGTCGGCCTCGGCACGCAGGGCCGCGACGGTCTGCGCGGCGATCTCCGGCCAGTCGGGGAACAGCCGGCGGGCCGCGGGGCCGAGGAACATGTCCCGGACCAGGTTGTGCCCGGGCTCGTACATCGGCGCGAGCGCGCGGGCCCACTTGTTGGCGGCCAGCACCTCGAACCGCCGGTTGCGCACATACGCCGGTGTGCCCACCCACCCGTCGAGCAACTGGTGCAGATCCGGGGCGACTTCGGTCTCCACCGGCGGTACGGGATCCGGGGCGGCGAGCGCGAACAGATGCGCGCGGGTGTCGTCGTCCAGTTCCAGCGCCCGCGCGAGCGCCCGCAGCACCTGCGGCGAGGGATGCCGGTCCACGCCCTGTTCCAGCCGGGTCAGATACGGCTCGCTGATGCCCGCCAGCCGGGCCAGCTCGTCCCGGCGCAGTCCCGCGACCCGGCGTCTTCCGTGGGCGGGCAGATCCGCGCGCGAGGGCGGGACCCGTCCCCGCCTTGCCTTCAGGAACTCTCCGAGCGCGTTGTCGGCCGCCATGGCCGAAGGGTAACCCTGCGGGGGTGCTGGCTGCCGTCCGGTGGGAGGCGCAGGGTCGAGGGCATGAAGAAGACCTGGTTCATCACCGGCGCGTCCCGCGGCTTCGGCCGGATCTGGGCGGAGGCCGCGCTTTCCCGAGGCGACCGGGTGGCCGCCACCGCCCGCCGCCCCGAGTCCCTCGAGCCCCTCGTCGACACCTACGGGGACAGCGTCCTGCCCCTCGCCCTCGACGTCACCGACCGGGCGGCCGCCTTCGCCGCCGTCCGACGGGCCGCCGACGCCTTCGGCCGCCTCGACGTGGTCGTCAACAACGCGGGCTACGGCCTGTTCGGGATGGTCGAGGAGACCAGCGAGGAGCAGGCCCGCGCCCAGCTGGACACGAACGTGCTCGGCCCGCTGTGGGTGACACAGGCGGTCCTGCCCCTCCTGCGTGCCCAGCGCGGCGGGCACATCCTGCAGGTGTCCAGCATCGGCGGCCTGGCCGCCTTCCCCTCCCTGGGCCTCTACAACGCCTCCAAGTGGGCGCTGGAGGGCATGAGCGAGGCGCTCGCCCAGGAGGTCGGTCCGCTCGGCGTCCGCGTCACCATCGTCGAACCCGGCCCCTACGGCACCGACTGGTCCGGCTCCTCCGCGGTGCACGCCGAGCCCCTCGCCGCCTACGAGCCGATCCGTGAGGCCCGCCGGGCCGGTGCCGGCGCCCGGGCGCCCCAGGATCCGCAGACCACCGCCGAGGTCATCCTCGAACTGGTCGACACGGACGAGCCGCCCCTGCGCCTGTTCCTGGGCACCTACCCCTATCCGGTCGTGGAAGCCTCCTACCGCAGGCGACTGGACACCTGGAACACCTGGCGGCCACTCGCCGCCAGGGCCTGACGCGGACGTGCGGGCCGGCGCCTCGGCGGTGGCCGAGGCGCACGGCCCCGATCCGCACCCTTCACTGGGTGAACTCACCTGCGCCGCAGCGACTTTCACTGTTTCACCTCTTGACGACCGGAGTGGCCGAGAGCACATTGGGCGCACTTTGAGAGCGCTCTCAGACCGCGCTCGAAGGGCACCCCCGCACTCGCACCACCACTCCGTACTCGAGAGGCAGCACCCCCATGAGTGAAACCTCCGGCATACCCAGACGGCGGCGAGCCCTCGTCGCCGTGCTGAGCACCCTCGGTCTGGCCGCCGCCCTCGCGACGGCCGCGACCCTCCCCGCCGACGCCTCCGCCCCCACCCCTCCCACGGGCTGGTCGCAGGTCTTCCTCGACGACTTCAACGGTTCCGCCGGAACCGGCGTGAACACCTCCAACTGGCAGTACGCGACCGGCACTTCCTATCCGGGCGGTCCCGCCCACTGGGGCACCGGCGAGGTCGAGACGATGACCAACAGCACCAGCAACGTGGCGCTGGACGGCAACGGCAACCTGCGCATCACGCCCCTTCGCGACGCGGCCGGCAACTGGACCTCGGGCCGTATCGAGACCAACCGCACCGACTTCCAGCCCCCGTCCGGCGGCAAGCTGCGCGTCGAGGCGCGCATCCAGATGCCCAACGTCACCGGCACCGCGGCCGAGGGCTACTGGCCGGCGTTCTGGGCACTGGGCGCGCCCTACCGCGGCAACTACCAGAACTGGCCGAGCGTCGGTGAGCTGGACATCATGGAGAACGTCCAGGGCATGAACCGCGTGTGGGCCACGATGCACTGCGGCACCAACCCGGGCGGCCCGTGCAACGAGACGACGGGCATCGGCAACAACGTCGCCTGTCCGGGCTCGACCTGCCAGTCGGCGTTCCACACCTACACCATGGAGTGGGACCGCTCGGTGAGCCCCGAGACGATCCGCTTCTTCGTGGACGGCACCCAGTTCCACTCGGTCAACGCGAGCCAGATGGACGCGACGACCTGGGCCAATGCCACGGGCCACGGCTTCTTCCTCATCCTCAACGTGGCGATGGGCGGCGCCTTCCCGGACGCGCTCGGCGGCGGCCTCGACTCCGGCACCCAGTCCAGCGTGCCCATGACCGTCGACTACGTCCAGGTGCTGTCGGCGAGTGGGAGCGGTACCACGCCTCCGCCCACGGGCGGCGTCGACGCCTACGGCACCATTCAGGCGGAGTCGTACAACAGCCAGAGTGGCGTGAGCGCCGAGGCCACGACGGACTCCGGTGGCGGCCAGGACATCGGCTCGCTCGCGAACGGTGACTGGGCGCTCTACCAGAACGTCAACTTCGGTTCCACGGCGGCGACTCAGTTCGTGGCGCGCGTGGCGAGCGGCGCGGCGGGCGGCGTCAGCGGTCTGGTCGAGGTGCGCCTGGACAGCCGTACCGCCACTCCGGTCGGCAGCTTCTCGATCGCCAACACGGGTGGCTGGCAGTCCTGGAGAACGGTCCCGGCGAACATGAGCGCCGTCACCGGCACGCACAACGTGTATCTGGCCTTCACCAGCGGCCAGTCGGCCGACTTCGTGAACGTGAACTGGTTCAACTTCGGTCACTGACCGGTGTGTTGACGCTGCCCCGCGAGTCCTGTGCGGTCTCGCGGGGCGGCGTTCCGTCACCCCAGGTAGGCGGGGGCGACGGCGGAGGTCATCAGGCGGCGGGCCGTGCCGGTGCCGTCGGCGGGGACGGTCCACAGGTCGGAGCCGTAGTCGCCGGGGAGGGCGTAGACGAGGGTGTCGTCGTCGGCCCACAGGGCCTGGTCGTCGATGTCGCGCGACTCGGCGGTCGGGGTCTCCTTCATGGTGTGCAGGTTCAGGACGTACAGCCGCCAAGGGGCGTCGGGCGAGGCCCCCTTGACGCGCTTCTTGTAGGCGACGCGGGTGCCGTCGGGTGAGAGGGAGGGGCATTCGACGTTGCGGTGCAGGGTGGTGAGCGTGCGCGCGGTGACGTCGCCCCGCACGAGATACGTCCGGCCACCCGTCGCCAGCGTGGCGTAGAAGCGGTTGTCGTCGGCGAAGGTGACGCCCCAGACGTTGGTGTCGGCGGCTCGGTAGGTCCGGCCGTCCTTGACGATGTGGAAGGTCTCCAGGTTGTCGTCGATCGCCCAGGTGCGGGTGTCGACGACGGCCGTGCGGGTGGAGAAATTCGTTCCGGCGTACGAGTCCCCGCTGACGAACACCGTCCAGGCGACCATGCGTCCGGAGGGCGAGACCCGGGCCCGGGTGGGGATGCCGGCCGCCGGGAAGCGGTGGCGTTCGCGCAGGTGCGCGTCGAGCACCACCGCGCGGTAGGTGTCCTGCAGCGCGCCGTGCACGGCCTGGAGGCAGACGCCGGTGCCGGCGGCCGCGTGGAAGCGCAGGCACTTCACCCCCGAAGCGGTGCGCGGGCCCTCGGGATCGTCGGCGGGGACGGTGGCGATCTCGTCGCGGTGCGGACCCCAGGCCAGATTGCGTACCAGCAGGCGGCGCCCTGCCGTCGGCCGCAGCGAGACGGTGCCGGCCCGGACGGTCGGACCGTTCGCCTGCTGCTGGTCCTTCATGCCCGAGCGGTGGGCGGCGTACAGCACCGACCCGGTGCCGACCGCGCCGAGCAGCAGGACAGCGGCGAGCAGGATCGACAGACGGGCGGTTCTGGTCACGCGGACACCTCATCGGCGGTACGGAGAAGGAACGAGGCCACGACGGCGCTGACGGCCAGTGCGGCGGCGGTGACGGCGAGGGCGGTCCGCTCGCCCCACAGGCTCCAGGCCGCGCCGAAGGCGAGCGAGCAGGCGAACCGGGCCAGCGCCTGGGCGGTGCCGACGAGTGCCTGCCCGGCGCCCTGGTGGCGTGCCGGGACGGTTCCCGCCGTAGCGGCCGCGAGTACGCCGTCGGTGGCCGCGTAGAAGGTGCCGTGCAGGACGAGGACGGCGATCACGGCCGGGACGCCGTGCCGGGGGGAGAGCACCACGCCGTAGCCGAGCAGCAGGACGCCGTGGCCGGCCAGGAAGAGCCGGCGACGGTCGACGCGGTCGGCGAGCGCGCCGAGTGGGACGGCCAGCAGCAGGAAGACGGCTGCCGTGCCCAGCGGCAGCAGCGGGAACAGATGGGCGGGCAGGTTCCCTTCGCGCTGGAGCAGGAGGTAGAGGAAGGAGTCGCTGACGGTGGTGAGACCGAGGAGGGTGGCGCACACGGTGAGGCGGCGCAGGTCGGGGCGGCGCAGCAGGGCGAGCGAGTCGCGCAGTGCCGGGGGCCGTTCGGGACGGCGTTCGGCATCGGCATCGGCATCGGCGAGGGTGACGCGGCGGGGCACGAACAGCAGCAGGACCAGGACACCGAGCGCGGCCACGCAGCCGCTGACCGCGAAGACCGCGTCGTAGCCGTCGACGGTGGCCCGCAGTACGGCGAACGCGACGAGCGGGCCGAGCAGCGCGCCGGTGGTGTCCATGGCGCGGTGCACCCCGAACGCCCGTCCCCGGTGCTCGGGTTCGGTGGACAGCGAGATCATCGCGTCCCGGGGAGCGGTGCGCAGCCCCTTGCCGGTGCGGTCGACCGCGAGGACCGCGCTGATCACGGGGAGGGTGTGGGCGAGCAGCAGCAGCGGCTTGCACACCGCCGACAGGCCGTAGCCGAGGCCCGCCACCACCTTGTGCCGGCGGCCTCCCCGGTCGGCGAGGTGGCCGCCGGCCAGTCGTACCAGGGCCCCGACGCCGTTGTTGATGCCGTCGAGGAGGCCGAAACCGAGGGGGGACAGGCCAAGGGCGGTGACCACGTAGAGCGGCAGGACGGCGGCGACCATCTCCGAGGAGACGTCCGTGATCAGGCTGACCGCGCCCAGGGCCAGCACGGTGGGGGGCACGGCGGCCGGCCGCCGCCCCGGACGGGTGTCCGGGACGACGGCGGCCTCGGTGCCGCGGGAACCCGTGCTCCGGGAGTCCGCGAGGTACACGGGCGTCAGTTCCAGATGCCGGTGATGTCGGAGGCCGAGGCGGCGTTGCCCGCGTGGGCGCTGAGACCGGCCAGGTCCTCCACCGTGCGCAGCACGTTGTAGTGGTTGTAGGTCGTGGAGCTGGAACTGCCGGGGGTGACGTGCTGCCCGTAGAACAGGGTGGGGATGCGGTTGCCGGAGAGCTTGTTGTCCTCGTCGAAGGTGACGGCGAGGATGCTGTTGTGGGTCTTGGCCCAGGTGGCGTAGGCGCCCAGGTTGTTCTTGATCCAGGTGTCGCCCGTGGCGACCGAGCAGTCGTGCATGTCGCTGCACAGGTTCGGGACGACGAAGGACACCTTGGGCAGGGTCGTGTAGTCGGCCGGGAACTGCGCGAAGGTCTTCGCGGTGCTGGTGGGCACGTTGGAGAAGCCGAACCACGGATTGTGCTTCTGCGCGTAGTTGCCGCTGCTGCAGGTCGTCGAACCCTGGCTGGGCAGCGACTCGTTGTAGCTGGCCCAGGTCTTGCCCGCGGCGATCAGCTCGGAGGCGAGGTTGGGCTGGTTGATGGATCCGACACCGACGCAACTGTCGTCGGTACGGCCCTGGTTGGAGCCGGAGAAGAGCATGTAGTAGTTCGGCTCGCTGGGGTGGGTGAGGCCGTAGGACTGGGTGAGGTCGGCGCCACCCGCCTTGAGGGTGTTGTTGAGATAGGGGGCGCTGGAACTGCCGATGACCTGTGAGTAGGCGTGGTTCTCCAGCACCACGACCACGACGTGGTCGGGGGTGGGGAGAGCGGCTGCCTCGGCGGTGGAGGCCGTTGCGGCCCACACGCCGATCGAGGTGGCGGTGAGGGCGAGGGCTCCGGCGAGTGCGGAGAGGGAACGTCGGTTGCGCTGCGGTGCCTTGACGGCGGCCATGACTGTCCTCCGGACAGAGGTGACGGACGTTCGGGGGAGCGGCGCCGCAACCCTAGGAGCCTTCGGCCGGGTCCGCGTGAAGGCCGGGCGAACCGTGGGTTCCGCCGGGCAAAGATCACCCCACGCACAGGTCACGTACAGCAAAGCGCGAGTCAAGTGGCCATCGGACGGGCCGGTTTGACGGGATGTCGTCAGCTCTCGTCGATGAGACAGAACTCGTTGCCCTCGGGATCGGCGAGCACGAGATGGTCCGGGTACCGGTCCCGGACCGTCGCACCGAGCCCGACGAGCCGCTCGGCCTCCGCTTCCCTGTCCGCGGCGGAAAGGTCCAGGTGGACCCGGTTCTTGACGCTCTTGCCCTCCGGCACCAGCTGGAACCACAGCCGGGGCCCGCCCCGCGAGGACTCGACGAGCACGGTCGGGTCGTCCTCGACGTCCGTGATCCCGAGCGACCTGAGCCGGGCCAACTCCTCGTCGTCGTACGGGGCGACGGCGTAGCCGTCCATCGCGGCCGCCCAGAACCGCGCCGTGGCGGCGGGGTGGGCGCAGTCGAAGACGATGTCTCGCAGTCGGGCCATTCGGTCCGCTCCTAGAGAAGTTCCGTCCGGAACGCCGCCGGCGTCATGTCGGTGTGCTGATGGAAGAACTTGGAGAAGTTCGCGGCGTCGGGAAACCCCACCGCCGCCCCCACCCGTCCGATCGGCATGTCCGTGTGGGCGAGCAGCCGCTTCGCCTCCAGCACGACCCGCTTGTCGATGAACCCCTTGGGCGTCTCCCCGGTGGCGGCGCGCACCGCACGCACCAGGGTCCGGCGGGAGTAGCCCAGCGCGTCGGCGTACGCGCTGACGCTGTGGTTCGTGGCGAACCCCTTCTCCACCGCGTCCCGGAACAGCGTGAACGTCGACTCGGTCCGCCGCCCCGCCTCGGCCGAACTCGCGGCGAGGTGGGCCAGGCGCAGCAGGAATGCCGTCAACGAGTGCCGCAGGACCGAGGTGTGCAGGCTCAGCGGGAGGGTCGACGTGTCCTCGTACTCCCGTTGCAGCTGGTCCAGTGAGGCCTTGAGACCCGCCAACTGGGCGCCGGAGGGCCGCAGGAGCGGCGGCAGGTCGTAGCGGTAGAGCCCCGTCGCCTCCACCGTCGACCGCGGCAGGAAGCCCGGTTGCATGGTCAGCACGGTTCCGCGGTACTCGCTCGTCGGCGAGAAGCGGTGGACCTGACCCGGCCGGATCCACAGCAGGTCGTCCGCCGTCGCCTCGTACTCGGCGAAGTCGATCATGTGGCGCACGGGACCGCCGCCGAAGAGCATCACGACATGGAAGTCGATGCGGTGCACCCGCTCCAGCGGGGCATCCGCGTGCCAGGTGCGGCCGGTGCCCATCGGGCCGACCTGCATGCCGACTCCGCCCACGCTCAGCTCTATGGGGAAGGGGAACGTTCTGATCCCGTCCACTCCGCCGTCACCGTCTCCGCCAAGGATGGAACCTTGGGCTGTTCTGTCCGCCATGTCCTTGTCGCGCCGCCTGCCTGGAGCGTTCCGTGTCCCACTTTCACCACAGGCTGACACACGGCGACCTTCCCCCGTAAAAGTCAGACTTTTAAGTTTGAACGCGTCAGACCAGCTACTACGCTCCGATCGAGGACTTCTTGAAGATGAGCACGCAGACACCGGACCGCTTCGAATGGACCGAACTCGACCGGCGTGCCGTCGACACCGCCCGCCTGCTGGCGGCGGATGCCGTGCAGCAGGTCGGGAACGGCCACCCCGGCACCGCGATGGCCCTGGCCCCCGCGGCGTACACGATCTTTCAGAAGGTGATGCGTCATGACCCGGCCGATCCCGAGTGGACCGGGCGCGACCGCTTCGTCCTCTCCCCCGGCCACACCTCGCTGACGCTCTACACCCAGCTCTACCTCTCCGGGTACGAGCTGGAGCTGGACGACCTGAAGGCCTTCCGGACCCACGGCTCCAAGACGCCCGGTCACCCCGAGTACGGGCACACGGCAGGAGTGGAGACGACCACCGGTCCGCTCGGGCAGGGTGTCGCCAACGCCGTCGGCATGGCGATGGCCGCCCGCTACGAGCGCGGCCTCTTCGACCCCGAGGCCCCCGAGGGCGAGTCCCCCTTCGACCACACCATCTGGGCGATCGTCTCCGACGGCGACCTGGAGGAGGGCATCTCCGCCGAGGCCTCCTCCCTCGCGGGCCACCAGAAGCTCGGCAACCTGGTCTTCGTCTACGACGACAACCACATCTCCATCGAGGGCGACACGGCGACCGCGTTCTCCGAGGACGTGCTGAAGCGGTACGAGGCCTACGGCTGGCACACCCAGCGCATCGAGCCCGGCGCCGACGGCGACATCGACGTAGCCGCCCTGTACGCGGCACTGAAGTCCGCGCAGGCCGAGACCGAGCGCCCCTCGATCATCGCGATGCGCACGATCATCGCCTGGCCCGCCCCGAACGCCCAGAACACCGAGGGCGCCCATGGCTCCGCGCTCGGCGCCGACGAGGTCGCCGCCACCAAGCGGGTCCTCGGCTTCGACCCCGAGCGGGCCTTCGAGGTCGCCGACGAGGTGCTGGCCCACTCCCGCAAGGCCCTCGACCGGGGCGCCGAGGCGCACGCCGCCTGGGACAAGCAGATCGCCGGATGGCGCGGTGAGCAGCCCGAGCGGGCCCAGCTCTTCGACCGGATCGTCGCCGGCCAGCTCCCCGAGGGCTGGGAGTCCGCGATCCCGGTCTTCGAGGAGGGCACGTCCGTCGCCACCCGTGCCGCCTCCGGCAAGGTGCTCCAGGCCCTCGGCGCGGTGCTCCCCGAGTTGTGGGGCGGCTCCGCCGACCTCGCCGGCTCGAACAACACGACCATCGACAAGACGAGCTCCTTCCTGCCGAAGGGCAACCCGCTGCCGGAGGCCGACCCCTACGGCCGTACGGTCCACTTCGGCATCCGCGAGCACTCGATGGCCGCGGAGATGAACGGCATCGCGCTGCACGGCAACACCCGTATCTACGGCGGCACCTTCCTGGTGTTCTCCGACTACATGCGCAACGCCGTACGCCTGTCCGCGCTGATGCAGCTGCCCGTCACCTACGTCTGGACGCACGACTCCATCGGCCTCGGCGAGGACGGCCCCACGCACCAGCCGGTCGAGCACCTCGCGTCGCTGCGCGCCATCCCGGGCCTGAACATCGTCCGCCCGGCCGACGCCAACGAGACCGCGACCGCCTGGGCCGAGATCCTCCGCCGGCACGCCACCGACCCGGCCCCGCACGGCCTCGCGCTCACCCGCCAGGGTGTGCCGACGTACGCGCCGAACCCGGACGCGGCCAAGGGCGGGTACGTCCTCGTCGAATCGTCCGGGGAGACGCCCGACGTCGTTCTCATCGCCACCGGCTCCGAGGTCCAGCTCGCCGTCGCCGCGCGGGAGCGGCTGGAGGCCGAGGGGGTCGGTACCCGGGTGGTGTCGATGCCGTCCGTGGAGTGGTTCGAGCAGCAGCCGCGGGAGTACCGGGAGAGCGTCCTTCCGCCGTCCGTGCGAGCCCGTGTCGCGATCGAGGCCGGTATCGGTCTCACGTGGTACCGCTTCGTAGGTGACGCAGGACGCATCGTCTCCCTCGAGCACTTCGGCGCCTCCGCCGACGCGAAGACCCTGTTCGCCGAGTACGGCTTCACCGCCGAGAACGTCGCCGCCGCAGCCCGGGAATCCGTGGCCGCCGCGCGTGGTTGATCCGATCGCCAGAAAGAAGATGATCACAGTGACCGAAGCAACCGCGACCGCGGGAGCACTCAAGCGCCTGTCCGACGAGGGCGTATCCATCTGGCTGGACGACCTGTCGCGGGGACGGATCGAGTCCGGGAACCTCGCCGAACTGGTCGCGACGAAGCACGTGGTGGGTGTCACCACCAACCCGTCGATCTTCCAGGCCGCCATCGGCTCGGGCAAGGGCTACGAGGAGCAGCTGACCGACCTCGCCACCCGGGGCGTGACGGTCGACGAGGCCGTTCGGATGATGACCACGGCCGATGTCCGCGCCGCCGCCGACGTGCTGCGTCCGGTGTACGACGCCACCGGCGGCCGGGACGGCCGGGTCTCCATCGAGGTCGACCCGCGCCTCGCCCACGAGACCCGGGCGACGATCGCGGAGGCCCGGCAGCTCGCCTGGCTCGTCGACCGCCCGAACGTCATGATCAAGATCCCGGCGACCACGGCGGGCCTCCCGGCGATCACCGAGGTCATCGGCCTCGGGATCAGCGTCAACGTCACGCTGATCTTCTCGCTGGAGCGCTACCGCGAGGTCATGGACGCCTACCTGGCGGGTCTGGAGAAGGCCGCGAAGAAGGGCCTCGACCTCTCCACGATCCACTCCGTCGCCTCCTTCTTCGTCTCCCGCGTCGACTCCGAGATCGACAAGCGGCTCACGGTGCTGGGCACGGACGCCGCCCTCGCGCTCAAGGGCAGGGCGGCGCTCGCCAACGCGCGGCTGGCCTACGAGGCGTACGAGGAGGTCTTCTCCGGCGAGCGCTGGAACTCCCTCGGCGGCGCCCGCGCCAACAAGCAGCGCCCGCTGTGGGCCTCGACCGGCGTGAAGGACCCGGCCTACAAGGACACCCTCTACGTCGACGACCTGGTCGCGCCCGGCACGGTCAACACCATGCCGGAGGCCACGCTGAACGCCACCGCCGACCACGGCCGGATCACCGGTGACACGGTGACCGGCGGCTACGCGCAGGCCCGCGCCGACCTGGCCGCCGTGGAGGCGCTGGGGATCTCGTACGACGAGGTCGTGCAGCAGCTGGAGGACGAGGGTGTCGCCAAGTTCGAGGTGGCCTGGCAGGACCTGCTGGACGCCGTCACGAAGTCGCTGAACAGCAAGGGAGTTGACGCGGAATGACCGTCACCGCCGACTGGGAGAACCCGCTGCGCGACGAGCGCGACCGGCGTCTCCCCCGGATCGCCGGACCGTCCGGACTCGTCATCTTCGGGGTCACGGGCGACCTGTCCCGCAAGAAGCTGATGCCGGCCGTCTACGACCTCGCCAACCGCGGCATGCTGCCGCCGGGCTTCTCGCTCGTCGGGTTCGCCCGCCGGGACTGGGAGGACGAGGACTTCGCCCAGATCGTGCACGACTCGGTGCGCGAGCACGCGCGGACCGAGTTCCGTGAGGAGGTCTGGCAGCAGCTCGCCGAGGGGATGCGGTTCATCCCGGGCGACTTCGACGACGACACGGCGTTCAAGCAGCTGCGCCAGACCGTCGATGAGCTGGACAAGGCCCGCGGCACCAGCGGCAACTACGCCTTCTACCTCTCCGTACCGCCGAAGTTCTTCCCGAAGGTCGTCCAGCAGCTCAAGAAGCACGGGCTGGCGAACGCGCCCGAGGGCTCCTGGCGGCGCGCGGTCATCGAGAAGCCCTTCGGCCGCGACCTCAAGAGCGCCCGCGAGCTCAACGCCCTCGTGCACGACGTGTTCGACCCGGACCAGGTCTTCCGCATCGACCACTACCTCGGAAAGGAGACCGTCCAGAACATCCTGGCGCTGCGCTTCGCCAACCAGATGTACGAGCCCATCTGGAACCGGTCGTACGTCGACCACGTGCAGATCACGATGGCCGAGGACATCGGCATCGGCGGCCGGGCCGGCTACTACGACGGCATCGGCGCCGCCCGTGACGTCATCCAGAACCACCTGCTCCAGCTCATGGCCCTCACCGCCATGGAGGAACCGGCCTCCTTCGACGCCGAGTCGCTGCTCACCGAGAAGCTGAAGGTCCTCAGGGCCGTGAAGCTGCCGGAGGACATCGGCGCGCATGCCGTGCGCGGGCAGTACGCGGGTGCCTGGCAGGGCGGCGAGAAGGTGCTCGGATACCTGGAGGAGGAGGGCATCGACCCGGCCTCCACGACGGACACGTACGCGGCCATCAGGCTGAACGTCGACAACCGCCGCTGGGCGGGCGTCCCCTTCTACCTGCGCACCGGCAAGCGGCTCGGCCGCCGGGTCACCGAGATCGCGGTCGTCTTCCAGACGGCCCCGCACTCGCCGTTCGACTCCACGGCCACCGAGGAGCTCGGCTCCAACGCGATCGTCATCCGGGTGCAGCCCGACGAGGGCATGACGGTCCGGTTCGGGTCGAAGGTGCCGGGCACCTCGATGGAGATCCGGGACGTGACGATGGACTTCGCCTACGGCGAGTCGTTCACCGAGTCCAGCCCCGAGGCGTACGAGCGGCTCATCCTGGATGTCCTTCTCGGGGACGCCAACCTGTTCCCCCGCCACCAGGAAGTGGAAGAGTCCTGGAAGATCCTCGACCCGATCGAGGGGCACTGGGCGAACCACGGCCGTCCGGCGCAGTACGCGTCGGGTACCTGGGGACCCGAGGAAGCCGACGAGATGCTCGCACGAGACGGACGGAGCTGGCGCAGGCCATGAAGATCGACCTGACCGACACCACGGCAAGCAAGATCAACAAGGCGCTGGTGCAGGGTCGCCGCGCCATCGGCACACCGGCCGTGGGCATGGTCCTGACGATGGTGATCGTCACGGACGAGGAGAACGCCTACGACGCGATCAAGGCCGCCGAGGAGGCCTCGCACGAGCACCCCTCGCGCACCCTGGTCGTCATCAAGCGGCACGCCCGCACCCCGCGCGACCGCACCAACTCGCACCTCGACGCCGAGGTCCGGGTGGGCGCCGACGCCGGCACCGGCGAGACGGTCGTCCTGCGGACCTACGGCGAGGTCTCCGAGCACGCCGACTCCGTCGTGCTGCCGTTGCTGCTGCCGGACGCCCCGGTCGTCGTGTGGTGGCCGGTGGACGCGCCGGAGAACCCGGCGAAGGACCCGCTGGGCGCTCTGGCCCAGCGCCGGATCACCGATCTGTACGCCGTCGAGAACCCCCTCGACGTCCTCGCGACCCGGGTCCGCTCCTACGCGCCCGGCGACACCGACCTCGCCTGGACCCGGCTGACCCCGTGGCGGTCGATGCTCGCGGCGGCCCTGGACCAGGCCCGCACGGAGATCATCTCCGGGGCCGTGGAGGCCGAGGCCGACAACCCGGCCGCCGAGCTGCTCGCGCGCTGGCTGGAGGCGCGGCTGAAGGTGCGGATCGACCGCGTGGTCACCGCCGGTCCGGTCGTCACGGCCGTCCGCCTGGGCACGGCGAACGGCGAGGTCGTCATCGACCGCCCCGAGGGCCCGCTGGCCACGCTGTCCCTGCCGGGCCAGCCCTCCCGCACCCTCGCGCTGAAGGTCCGCACCACCTCCGAACTCATCGCCGAGGAGCTGCGGCGCCTCGACGCGGACGAGATGTACGCCGTCGCTCTCCGGGGCGAGGCCACCAAGGAGACCCCCTCTCATGTCTGACTCTCCCAAGCTGACGCGCCGCCCCGAGTGGACGGCGCTGGAGGACCACCGCGCCGAGGGCGACCCCCATCTGCGTGAGCTGTTCGCGACGGACCCGGGGCGCGCGGAGCGGTACGTCGTGCGCGTCGGCGATCTGCGCATCGACTACTCCAAGCACCTGATCACCGACGAGACCCTGGCCCTGCTCCAGGAACTGGCCACCGCCACCGACGTGTTCGGGCTGCGGGACGCCATGTTCCGCGGTGAGCGGATCAACCTCACCGAGGACCGGGCGGTGCTGCACACGGCGCTGCGCGCTCCCGCAGGCGCCGTGGTCGAGGTGGACGGGGAGAACGTCGTGCCGCGGGTGCACGCCGTGCTCGACAGGATGAGCGACTTCGCGAACCGGGTCCGCTCCGGCGAGTGGACCGGCCACACCGGCAAGCGCATCAAGAACGTCGTCAACATCGGCATCGGCGGCTCCGACCTCGGTCCCGCGATGGCGTACGAGGCCCTGCGGGCCTACACGGCACGGGAGTTGACCTTCCGTTTCGTGTCCAACGTGGACGGCGCCGACCTGCACGAGGCGGTGCGGGACCTGGACCCGGCGGAGACCCTGTTCATCGTCGCGTCCAAGACCTTCACCACGATCGAGACGATCACCAACGCCACCTCGGCCCGCACCTGGCTGCTCGACGGCCCGGGCGGACTCCGCGACGACAAGGCCGTCGCCAAGCACTTCGTCGCCCTGTCGACGAACGCCGAGAAGGTCACGGACTTCGGCATCGACCCGGACAACATGTTCGAGTTCTGGGACTGGGTCGGCGGCCGCTACTCCTACGACTCGGCGATCGGCCTCTCCCTCATGATCGCCATCGGCCCCGACCACTTCCGGGAGATGCTCGACGGCTTCCGGATCGTCGACGAGCACTTCCAGAACGCGCCCGCCGAGGCCAACGCCCCGCTGATTCTCGGCCTGTTGGGCATCTGGTACGGAAACTTCCACAACGCCCAGTCGCACGCGGTACTGCCGTACTCCCACTACCTGTCGAAGTTCACCGCCTATCTCCAGCAGCTGGACATGGAGTCCAACGGCAAGTCGGTGGACCGTGACGGCAACCCCGTGGAGTGGCAGACAGGGCCGGTGGTGTGGGGCACGCCCGGCACCAACGGGCAGCACGCCTACTACCAGTTGATCCACCAGGGCACCAAGCTCATCCCGGCCGACCTGATCGGCTTCGCCCGCCCGATCGACGAGCTGAGCGACGAACTCAAGGCGCAGCACGACCTGTTGATGGCCAACCTGTTCGCGCAGGGGCAGGCGCTCGCCTTCGGCAAGACCGCGGAGGAGGTCCGCGCGGAGGGGGTCGCCGAGGAGCAGGTGGCGCACCGCACCTTCCGGGGCAACCACCCCACGACCACCATCCTGGCCAAGGAGCTCACCCCGTCGGTCCTCGGCCAGCTGGTCGCCCTCTACGAGCACAAGGTGTTCGTCCAGGGCGCGATCTGGCACATCGACTCCTTCGACCAGTGGGGCGTCGAGCTCGGCAAGGTCCTGGCCCGGCGCGTCGAACCCGCCCTGACCGAGGGCGCAGACGTCCCCGGCCTCGACTCCTCCACCACCGCCCTGGTGGCCGCCTACCGTGAACTGAAGGAAGTGCTCTGACATGACAGCGATGCAGCTCGGCCTCATCGGCCTCGGCAAGATGGGCGGCAACATGCGCGAGCGCATCCGCCGCGCCGGCCACACCGTCATCGGCTACGACCGCAACCCCGACGTCTCCGACGTGGCGAGCCTGTCCGAGCTGGTCGACAAGCTCGAAGCGCCGCGCACGGTGTGGGTGATGGTCCCCGCCGGCGCCGCCACCCAGTCCGTCGTGGACGAGCTCGGCGAGCTCCTCTCCCCCGGTGACACCGTGGTCGACGGCGGCAACTCCCGCTGGAGCGACGACGAGAAGCACGCCGAGGAGCTGGGCGCCAAGGGCATCGGCTTCGTCGACGCCGGTGTCTCCGGCGGCGTGTGGGGCCTCCAGAACGGCTACGCCCTGATGGTCGGCGGTGACAAGGAGCACGTGGACCGGCTCCAGCCGATCTTCCACGCGCTCAAGCCCGAGGGGCCGTACGGCTATGTCCACGCGGGCAAGGTCGGCGCCGGGCACTTCTCCAAGATGGTCCACAACGGCATCGAGTACGCCATGATGCAGGCCTACGCCGAGGGCTGGGAGCTGCTGGAGAAGGTCGAGTCGGTGGACAGCGTCCGGGAGGTGTTCCGCTCCTGGCAGGACGGAACCGTCATCCGCTCCTGGCTGCTCGACCTCGCGGTCAACGCCCTCGACGAGGACGAGCACCTGGACAAGCTCAAGGGGTACGCACAGGACTCCGGCGAGGGCCGCTGGACCGTGGAGGCCGCCGTGGACAACGCGGTGCCGCTGCCGACGATCACCGCCTCGCTCTTCGCACGGTTCGCGTCCCGCCAGGACGACTCCCCACAGATGAAGATGATCGCGGCGCTGCGCAACCAGTTCGGCGGGCACGCCGTCGAAGCGAAGAAGTAGGCGCGCCGTGGGGGATCTTCTTCTGGTCCGCCACGGCGAGACGGAGTGGAGCGTGTCGGGACAGCACACCAGCTGGACCGACCTGCCCCTCACCCAGCACGGCGAGGAACAGGCCAAGTCACTCGCTCCGCTCCTCTCGGGCCGGACCTTCTCGCTCGCGCTGACCAGTCCGCTGGGCCGCGCGATACGCACCGCCGAACTGGCGGGCATCACCGGGGCCTCGACCGACCCCGACCTCCACGAGTGGGACTACGGCGCCTACGAGGGCGTCACCACCGTCGAGATCCACCGCACCCGCCCCGACTGGTACCTGTGGACCGACGGGGTCCCGCCCGGCCCGGAGGGGCACCCCGGCGAGTCCCCCGAGGAGGTCGGCCGGCGCGCCGACCTGGTGCTGGCCCGGGTGGACGCCGCCCTCCCCGAAGGCGATGTGGTCCTGGTGGCCCACGCCCACTTCCTGCGGGTCCTGACGGCCCGCAGGCTCGGGCTGGCCCCGGCGGGGGGCCGGCTGTTCCAGCTGGCGACCGGGACGGTGAGCCGGCTGTCGACGGAACACGAGCGTCCGGTGCTCGCGGAGTGGAACACCAGGGCCTAGCACGGCAGTTGTGGACGGCCCGGGAACACGGACTCCCGGGCCGTCGTCGTCGGCAGGGCCTGTTGACACCGTGACGTGAGCGTTGGAGAGTCACGGCTGATGGCGATCAACAACCTGACCCCGGCCGAACGGCGGGTGTGGCGTGCCTTCCCGAAGGGCGAGGCCGTGGACTTCCGTACGGCCGAGGACGAAGACGTGGCGGACGGCGCCGAGTGGGGTGCCGAACGCACGGTCCGGGCCGCCGTGTTGCGGGCGCTGATGCTCAACGGACCGCAGGAGGACGGGGAGATACCCGCCCTCAAGCTCGCGGGCGCCCGGATCACCGGTGTGCTCGGGCTCCAGTACGGGACGGTCGACCACGCCGTACGCCTCAGCCACTGCCACTTCGACGACGTACCGCTGCTGTACGGCTGCCGGCTGCGCCAGTTGAACCTCAGCAACTCCGTGCTGCCCGGACTGACCGCCGCCACGATGCACGTGGACGCCGTACTGCGGCTGACGGACTGCACGGTGAACGGCCCGGTGCGGCTCGGCGGGGCACAGATCGCCGGAGCGCTGTTCATGGACCGCGCCGAGATCATCGCGGTCGACGCCGGCGAACCCGCGCTGCAGCTCAACCACATGACCATCGGCGACGACCTGTGGGCGCCGGGCCTGCGTGCCCACGGCGAGGTCCGCCTCAACGGCGCCACCGTCGCCGGTTCCGTCAACCTCATCGACGCCCGGCTCAGCCACCCCGGCGACATCGTCCTCGACGCGCAGACCCTCGTCGTGGAGGGCGACGTCCATCTGCGGCGGGTGCACACCTTCGGCTGGATCGGCCTGCGGGGCGCACGGATCGCGGGCCGGCTCGACTTCTCGTACGCGCACCTGTCGAACCCGGGCGACGCGGCGCTCAGGGCGAACAGTTCCACCATCGGGGAGCTCTGGCTGCGCAAGGGGCCGCCCATCCAGGGCACCCTGAGCCTGCGCCGCGCCCAGATCGACGACCTGTTCCTGGAACCCGAGGTGGTGCCGGACGAGGTCCAGTTCAACAAGCTCGTCTACACCTCGCTCACCCCCCAGGAGCCCGCCGACCGCCGCCTACCGATGCTGGAGCGGGACCGCGAGGGCTATGTCCCGCACGCCTACGAGCAGTTGACCGCCGCCTACCGCCGCATCGGCGACGACCGGGCCGCTCGGCTGGTCCAGCTCGCCAAGCAGCGTCGCCACCGCGCCACGCTCGCCTGGTACGGGCGGCTGTGGGGCCACGTCCAGGACGCCACCGTCGGCTACGGCTTCCACCCCCTGCGGGCCTGTGTCTGGCTGGTCTCCCTGCTCGCCGTCGGCACGGTCGCCTACGGCCTCCACCACCCGCCACCGCTCAAGGCGGACGAGGCCCCGCACTTCAACGCGCTGTTCTACACCCTCGACCTGCTGCTGCCGGTGATCTCCTTCGGCCAGGAGAGCGCCTTCGCCCCGCAGGGGTGGTACCAGTCGCTGTCGTACGCGCTGGTCATCGCGGGCTGGATCCTCGCGACGACGGTCTTCGCCGGTGTGACGCGGACCGTCAACCGCCAATGATCCCGGGTTACTTGGGGGCGCCGACCACGCCCGCCAGTTCCGCGATGTCCCCGAGCATCCGCGCCGCGTCCGGCTCCCGCCCGGTGAATTGCCGGAACGCGTCCGCGGCCTGGAAGACGGCCATCCCGCCCCCGTCCAGAGTGGCGCAGCCGAGCGCACGGGCGGTCCGGAGCAGCTCCGTCTCCAGCGGGCGGTAGACCACCTCGGCGACCCACAGCTCGGGGCGGAGCAGGTCGGCCGGGAAGGGCAGGCCGGGGTGGGCGGCCATGCCGGTGGGGGTGGCGTGCACAATGCCGTCGGTGTCGGCGAGCAGCCGCGGCAGTCGGTCGGGGGTGGCCGCGGCCGCCCGGCCCTCGCCGAAGTGACGGTTCAGCGAGGCCGCGAGCTCCGCAGCCCGGTCGGCGAGCGCGTCGACGACGGTGACCCGCCCGGCGCCCAGGGTGAGCATGGCGTGCGCGACGGCCGCTCCCGCGCCGCCCGCCCCCAGCTGCACGACCCGTTCGAGCGGCACGTCGGGCAGCCCGCGCGCGAAGGACGCCGCGAAACCGGTGACGTCGGTGTTGTGGCCGGTCGCCCGGCCGTTCTCGAAGACCACGGTGTTGACCGCGCCGAGCGCCTCGGCCTGCGGAGCGAGCGCGTCCAGGTGCCCGATGACCAGCTGCTTGCACGGGTGGGTGATGTTCAGCCCGTCGAAGCCCAGGTCACGGGCGGCCCGCACCAGATCGCCGACCGCCTCGGGGCGCACCCCGAGCACGTCGATGTCGATGAGCCGGTACACATAGCGCAGGCCCTGCCGGTCCGCCTCCCGCTCGTGCAGCGCCGGGCTCAGCGAGGGGCCGATGCCGGCGCCGATCAGTCCGACGAGAAACGAGTCCTTGGCCACGCGGACCTCCTGAGGCGAGCCTTAATGTACGAACCAGTACGTTAGCTATATCAGCCGGGCTGCCGCCGGGGAAGACTCCCGCCGCGCCTTCTAGAATCTGCGGCACCGGCCGCACTCCCGAAGGAACCCGATGACCAGCGTCGACGAACCGGCACGACCGAACGGGCGGATCCGCGACGCCGCCCGCACCCAGGCCGAGATCCTCGACGTGGCGACCCAGGAGTTCGCGCGGGCCGGCTACGACGGGGCCCGCGTCGACGAGATCGCCGCCCGCACCCGCACCACCAAGCGGATGATCTACTACTACTTCGGCGGCAAGGAACAGCTGTTCACGGCCGTCCTGGAGCGGGCGTACACCGTGATCCGCGAGGCCGAGCAGGAGCTGGACGTCGAGCACCTGGACCCGGTCGCGGCGATCCGGCGCCTGGCCGAGGTGACCTTCGACCACCATGAGCAGCACCCGGACTTCATCCGCCTGGTCAGCATCGAGAACATCCACGGGGCCGAGCACATCGCCGCCTCCGAGAAGCTCGGGAAGATCGGCTCGCCCGCGCTCGACGTGATCCGCCGCATCCTGGCCTCGGGGCAGGAGTCCGGTCTGTTCACCGCCGACGTGGACGCGGTCGACCTGCACGCGATGATCAGTTCGTTCTGCTTCTTCCGGGTCGCCAACCGGCACACCTTCGGCGCGCTGTTCGGGCGTGATCTGGTCGCCGCCGAGCAGCGGGAGCACTACCGGACCATGTTGGGAGACATGGTGATCGCCTACCTGACGGCGGACCGCGCGGCGGAGTGACCCGGCACGTCGCGACCCCTTGACACCCGGGAAACGCGGGCGCACCATCCTCGGCAACCGCTACTAACTACCCAGTGGGTTAATTAGCTGGGTAGCTCCCGGAGTCCCCCCGAAGGAGCAACGCCGTGTCCGTCCCCGCCGAAGCCGTCGGGCAGCCGAAGAAGGCGGCGACCGCCGCCTGGATCGGCAGCGCCCTGGAGTACTACGACTTCTTCATCTACGGCAGTGCCGCAGCCCTGATCTTCCCGAAGGTGTTCTTCGACGAGTCCGACCCGGCCACCGCGACCCTGCTGTCGCTGGCCACGTTCGGTGTCGCCTACGCGGCCCGGCCGGTCGGCGCGCTCTTCCTCGGGCATTTCGGCGACCGGGTCGGCCGTAAGAAGATCATGGTCTTCACGCTGATTCTGATGGGCCTGTCGACGTTCCTCATCGGCTGTCTGCCGAGCCGCCACCAGGTCGGCACCCTCGCCCCGGTCCTGTTGGTCCTGTGCCGCGTCCTCCAGGGCATCTCCGCGGCCGGTGAGCAGGCCAGCGCCAACTCCATGAGCCTGGAACACGCGCCGGCGCACCGACGGGGCTTCTTCACGAGCTTCACGCTCAGCGGCACACAGGGCGGACAGCTGCTCGCCACACTGGTCTTCCTACCGGTCGCGGCGCTGCCCGAGGACCAGTTGCTGTCCTGGGGCTGGCGGGTGCCGTTCTGGCTGAGCGTGGCGGTCGCCGTGGTCGGCTTCGTCATCCGCCGCAAGCTGGACGAGACGCCGGCGTTCGAGCAGCAGGCCGCCTCCGAGGGTGTCCCGAAGCTTCCGCTGGTGGTCCTGCTGCGCGAGCACTGGGCCGATGTGCTCCGGGTGATCGGGGGCGCGCTGATCGCCTCGGTCTCCACGATCTTCACGGTGTGGGCGCTGGCGTACGCCACGAGCGACGCGGTCGGGATGAGCCGTTCCTCGATGCTGTGGGTGGGCGCGCTGGCCAACCTCGTCGCGCTCGCCGCGATCCCGCTGTGGGCCACGCTGTCGGACCGCATCGGCCGGCGTCCGGTCTTCCTGATCGGCGCGGCGGGCAGCGCGGTGACGATGTTCCTCTACCTCTGGGCGATCTCCACGGGCAACTACCCGCTGACACTGCTGCTCGGCATCGTCGCCTTCGGCGTCGTCTACAGCGCCGCGAACGGGGTCTGGCCGTCCTTCTACGGCGAGATGTTCTCCACCAGGGTCCGGCTGTCGGGCATGGCGATCGGCACGCAGATCGGTTTCGCGGTGGCCGGTTTCGCGGTCACCTTCGCGGCACGGATCGCGGGCCCCGACGGCACCGACTGGTCCTCGGTGGCGCTCTTCACCGCGGCCCTGTGCGTCCCCCCGTTGATCGCCGCCCTGACGGCCCGCGAGACCCACAAGGTCCCCACGGAGAACCTCGGCGAACGCTCCGGTCAGGAGGCGCCGCGCCCGGAGAAGGTGACGGCCTGACCCTCCTCCCCTCCGCCCTCCCCCACGTCGAGCCCCCGGGCGCCCTGCCGGCACCGGGGGCTCGGGCCCGCCCGCTTCTCCACGCCTACGCGTTCGACCAGCCCCGCGTGCACAGCACCAGCCGGTACCCGTCCGGGTCCTCCACCGTGACGCCCCACTCGTTCCAGTACGGGTTCGGCGACGACACCCGTTTGCCGCCGCGGGCCTCGAGGCGGGCCACGAGGTCCTCCGGTACGGGCCCGTCGACGTAGATCACCAACAGGTCCTCCTCGGTGGGGCGGGGTTCGACCGGACGGCCCTGCTCGTGGACGAGTTCCAGGTGCCAGCCGGCGTCCGGCCACCCGAGCATCAGCAGGTCGTGCTCGCCGGGTTCGGGACCGCCCTCGGCACGCCACACGACACCGAGGCCGAGCCCCTCGACCCAGAACCGCTCGGCGGCGGCCAGGTCCCGGGACGGGCGGGCGATGCGGATGTGGCTGCGGCCGTTGACCGGCATGGTGACCTCTTCCCCTCGGTGTGCCGGTCAGCGTAGGCAGCCCCTGATCGCCGGCACATCGGCCAAGCGCCCTGCTCCCCGGGTCGTAGGACCACTCCCGCGTCCACGCACCGTTGACAGCCGACTTTTCCGGCAAGAACATCGGCACGAACAAGCAGAACAGACGCCGACGTCGTACGCCCACCCGCACAGACCACCGCGCACTCCGGCCGGATTCAGGGGCGGCCGGGGTGCGCGGGGTGTCCCGTCGGTCAGCCGCGGTCCGTCCGGGCCGCAATCCCGTACGCCCGCTCCACCCGCAACCGCAGCACCAGCCGCCGGTCACGGACCATCGCCGCGCGGTAGTCGTCCCAGTCGGGGTGCTCGCCCTGGACGTCCCGGTACAGGCGGACGAGTTCCTCGACCGTGTCGTCGTGCGGGTCGTTCGCCACGGGAGTGAGGTCGGCCGTGCCCTCGGCGACCGTGTACGCCCATCGGTCCGACGTCGTCACGTGGTACGAGGCGCGGGGGTCCCGGCGCAGGTTGCGGGTCTTGGCGCGGTCGTCGGTGAGGGAGACCCGGATGATCCGCTCGTCGGGGTAGTAGGCGTGGCTGACGTTCGACAGCTGGGGCCGGCCGTCGCGCTTGAGGGTGACCAGCACCCCGCCGTGGCCCTCGGAAAGCAGCCGGAGCAGTGCGTCCTGCGTCGCGTCCTGAGTCATGCCAGGATCAACCGGCCCGGCCGCACGCGGCATTCCCGCGACCGGCGATTCGCCGCCGACCCGCGTCTCGTCGCGGTTTCCTGAGCGACGATGATGTCTGAGGTGGTCCGGGCCGGGTATATCGGTCCGCACCTCGACGGATGCGACGGAGGAGAGCGATGGCACAGCTTCGGCAAGAGGTCGATCCCGCTGAGGTGGGGCTGGACGGCAAGGCGCTGGACCGCCTCGACCAGCATTTCGCCCACTACGTCGACGAGGGCCGGATGCCCGGCTTCCTGGTGTCGGTCGCCCGAGGCGGACGCGTCGCCCACCTCACCACGCACGGCCACCGTGACCTCGCGGCCGGCCTGCCGGTCGAGCCCGACACCCTGTGGCGGATCTACTCGATGACCAAACCGGTCACCTCGGTGGCCGCCCTCCTGCTGGTCGAGGAAGGACGGCTGTCGCTGGACGACCCGGTCGCCGAGTATCTGCCGGCGTTCGCGGAGCCCCGGGTCTACGTGGACGGTTCCGGCGAAAGCCTCACCACGCGCCCCGCCGACGGTCCGATCCTGGTCCGGCATCTGATGACCCACACCGCCGGTCTGACCTTCGCCTTCTACCACTGTCACCCGGTCGACGCCCTCTACCGCGAGGCCGGTCTGGAGTCGTCCGTGCTGCCGGGCTCCGACCTCGCCGAGACCGTCGCCGTGTACGCGAGCCTGCCGCTGCAGTTCGAGCCGGGCACGCAGTGGAACTACTCGGTCGCCTCCAACGTCCTGGGCCGGGTCATCGAGATCGCGTCCGGCCAGACCCTCGACGCCTTCCTCGCCGAGCGCGTCCTCGGGCCGCTCGGGATGACCGACGCCGGCTTCTGGGTGCCGGACGAACAGACGGACAGGCTCTCGGAGTTGTACGGCGAGAAGGACGACGGCACGATCGAGCCGGTCCCCGGACTGCCGCTGCGGGGCCGCCCCCGCCTGCTGTCCGGCAGCGGTGGCATGGTGGCGTCCGCGCACGACGTGCACCGCTTCGCGGAGCTGCTGCGCCGCCGCGGCGAACTGGACGGCACCCGTCTGCTGTCCGCCGAGACGGTGGACCTGATGACCGCCAACCACCTCCCGGGCGGCGCCGACCTGCGCGCCTTCGGCGCCAAACCCGCCCACGACGAGCCCGGCAACGACGGCGTCGGCTTCGGCCTCGGCGTCTCCGTGGTGACCGACCCGGCCCGCACCCTGGCCCCTTCCGGCCTCGGCTCCTACGGCTGGAGCGGGGCGGCGTCCACGACCTTCTGGGTCGACCCGGGCCGCGATCTGACCGTGCAGTTCTTCACCCAGGTGCGGCCCAAAACGCTGAAGCTGTTTCCCGACCTCAAGCGGCTGGTCCACGAGGCGGTCGTGGACTAGGCGACCCGGGTCGCCTAGTGATCGACCCGGAGCGTGAAGTGGACGCCGTCGCGGGCGAGTTCGCCCAGCCACTGCTCGGACCGGGCCGCCGTCTCCGCCGCCCGGTTCAGACCTGCCGGGAGGGAGCCGTCCAGGATGTGACCGATGCCGAGGGCGAGGGTGCGGGAGACACAGCGGGCCATGGCGCTGTCCTGCTCGTCGCCCACCAGGTCGAGGAGGTAGCCGCCGGACCAGGTGCGGCCGTCGTGCGCGCGTACGTCGAGGGAGACGGCGAGGACGACCCGGTCGCGGTCGGCGTCCGTCGTCGGGTACCTGGCCGCCAGTTCCTGGGCCAGGGCGGCGATCCGGGTGTCGTCGCCGGTCCTCAGCTCCTCGAAGACCGGCTCCCAGGCGCGCAGCCAGCCGTCCAGCCGCAGGGTCCCGCGCACGAAGGTCCGCGGTGTCCAGGCGGCCGGCAGTCCGTACTGCTCGACGAAGGGGACGCTGTCGCGGTTGGGGTAGACCTCGAAGGTCTCGCCGTCCACGACATGGCGCCGGGTCGCCTCCCAGGGGCGGTCGGCGATGGTCGGGGTGCCGTTGTCGAGGTAACGGGCGGGCGAGCGCAAGGCGTTCAGGACTCCGGCGGGGGCCCAGCTGAAGCGGTACCTGAAGTCGTTCGGGACGGCGGGGACACCTCCGCAGTAGGAGGTGAGGGCGTACGACGCCGGTGTCGCGTCACCGATCACACCGCGGGCCCGGGCGACCAGGCTGTGCGCGAAGAGGTGGTCGATGCCCGGGTCGAGGCCCGCCTCTGTGAGGACGACGATCCCGGCCTTCTGCGCCTCCGGCACGTGTTCGAGGACGGCGTCGGACACATAGCTGGAGCAGGCGAAGTGGGCCTTTTCGCGTACGCAGGCGGCGAGGATCCCGGCGTGTTCGGGCGCGGGCAGCATCGACACGACGACGTCCCCCGGCGCCAGCGCGGCCGCGAGCGCGGACAGCGTGTAGGCGCGCGGCTCGGCCCGTCCGGTGAGCCCCAGTGCCGCGAGGGCCTCGGCGGCACGCTCCTCGGTGCGGTGCCACAGGCGGACCCGGTCGGCGGTGTCGCACAGCTCGGCCAGGCCGCTACCGGTGGAGAGCCCGGCGCCGATCCAGTGGACGGTGCCGGTCGCGGGAACCAGGTCAGACACGGCGGAACTCCCCTTCGTCGATGCCGAGTTCACGGCACGCCTGATGGAGCCGGTCCAGACAGCGCCCCCAGGGGCCGCCGACCCCGAACGCCGGCAGCAGGGGCAGCAGGGCCGCCGAGAAGTCGACGCTGGACTCCTCCGGGAGCAGGGACGGCAGGTTGTCGATGGCGATCAGGTCGAGCGGGGGCTCCTTGTGCAGCCGGCGGACGGGCTCGGCCCACTCGGTGACGCGGTCGTAGACCGGCAGGACGTTCAGGGGTGATCCCACGTCGCAGGTGACGTCGGAGAGGGTGCGCAACCGGCGGGTCGGGTCGTCCAGGTCCGCCTCACGGACGAAGGGCGGGACGGGAGTGGTGGCGAGGACGCAGTTCACGAGCAGGTCGTGGGCGAGCAGGGCGGGGCGGTCCAGGTTGCGGGTCTCCTCGAGGTCCCAGCAGGCCGGTTCGACCCCGGCGGCCCGGAGCGCGACGCGTGCGCCCCGGCCGCTGCGGCCCAGGGCCCCGATCACCAGCGCCCTGAACTCCTCGTCCCCGGCGACGGGCCGCAGGGCCTCCGTCAGCTCCTCCTGCGAGGTGGGTGTGAGGGGCGCGGACAGCCTGCCCCGGTGCTGGAGCACGGCCAGGGCCGCACCCAGGTAGCCGGCCCAGTAGCCGAAGGCGGCGAGCCTGCGGCCGTGGTCGTCGACCAGGTACTCCAGGTCGAGGAGCGCCCCTCCCCCGGCGGCGAACCGGCGCAGCAGTTCCGGGGCGCCCGGCTGCTCCTTGTAGGCGTGCCCGAAGAAGACGTGCCGGTGCGGCAGGGCGGCGGGCTCGTCGGGGAGTTCCTTCAGGCCTACGACCACGGCATCCAGCGGCGCCCGGGACGCCCACGAACCGGCGGGCGCGACTCCGCAGCCGGCCGCCTCGTACTCCTCGATCGGGAAGATCCGTTGCGGGGACTCCTCGACGGTCAGCGTCACCCCGCCGTCGACGAGCCGCCGGGCGTCGGACGGCACGACGGGCGTGCGTCGCTCGGTGGAACGGACCTCGTGGCGCAGCCACAGATGGAGCTCGGTCATACGCGGTTGGCCTCCGGGCGCGGGGCGTCGGCCGCGAACCGGCCGGCGCTGAGCGGGCTGATGTCCACGAAGGGTACGCGGCCGAGGTACAGGTCGCGGACGACCTCGCCGACGGCCGGTCCCTGGAGGAAACCGTGGCCGGAGAAGCCGGTCGCGTACAGGAAGCGGGACACCGAAGTGGCCTCGCCGATCAGGGCGTTGTGGTCCGGGGTGAGCTCGTACAGGCCGGCCCAGCCGCCGGTGCGGCGCAGGTCGAGGAGGGCGGGGGCGCGATGAGTCATGGCCTCGGCGAGGCGGGGGATCCAGCGGTCGTGGGTGGCGGTGTCGAAGCCGGGTGTCTCGTCGGGGTCGGACATGCCGAGGAGGAGGCCGGGGCCCTCGGCGTGGAAGTAGAGGCTGCTGGTGAAGTCGATGGTCATGGGGAGGTCGGGCGGCAGCCCCTCGACCGGTTCGGTGACCGCGATCTGGCGGCGCAGCGGCTCGACCGGCAGGTCCACGCCGACCATCGCGCCGACGGCCCGCGACCAGGCGCCGGCCGCGCAGATCACCGTGTCGGTGGCGATCCGGCCCCTGCTCGTCACGACGCCCGTGATGTCGTCGCCGCGCAGGTCGATGCCGGTGACCTGGGTGTGCCGCAGGATCGTCGCACCGTGGCGGCGGGCGTCGGCGGCGTAGCCGTACACGACGGACTCGGGGGTGCAGTGGCCGTCCTCGGGTGAGAAGGCGGCGGCGAGCAGGCCGTCGGTGGTGATGAGGGGGGACAGCCGGCGCGCCTCGGCCGGGTCGGTCATGCGGCTCGGGACGCCGAGGGAGTTCTGGAGGCGCACGCTCTCCTCGAAAGAGGTGACCTCCTCCGGGCTCGACAGGAGGAACAGATAGCCGACCCGGTGCAGCCCGATGTCCTGCCCCGTCTCCTCCTCGAAGCGGCCGAACGCCTCCAGGCTGCGCGCCCCGAGCCGGATGTTGAGCTCGTCGGAGAACTGCGCCCGCACCCCGCCCGCGGCCTTCGAGGTGGAGCCGGAGGCGAGGTCGTCGCGCTCGACGAGCACCACGTCCCGTACGCCCGCGCGCGCCAGGTGGCGGGCGATGCTCGTGCCCATGACTCCGCCGCCGATCACGACGACGTCGGCCGTGTCCGTGCTCACCGGCGCTCCCCCTTCGCCGCCTGCACCGCGTCCTGGATGCCGAGGCCGACGCTGTTGCAGTGGACGATGTCACCGGGGGCCGCCCGGGCCACGGCTCGTCCGGTCAGGACGTCGCCGAGCCCGACGAGATCGGTCAGCAGCCCTGTCCTGAGCGCGTCCACGACCGGCCCGGCGTGCTCCGCCGCGGTCACCGGGTCGTCCACGACGACGGCCGCGGATCGCCGTGGGCCGTCGGTGTCTCGGCGGGGTGGGCGCGGTCTCGCGGAGCCGGGCTCCACAGCCGTACGGATTTCAGGTCCCGCACCCGGGCGATCACCCGCACATGGGCCAGGGTCCGGGTGCGGGAGCCCAGCAATGCCAGGTCGATGCTGCCGGGCGTGGCGGCGCGTCGACGTGACCTGCGGTCCGGAGAGGAAGAGGACGTCGTCGGTCATTCCCTCTTCCTGTCCGGATTTCCCGCCCCGGAATCAGTCCGGTGATCAGGACAGGTGGGCCACCGCGTCCAGGTGGGGCAGGACGTGGTCCAGCCGCTCCCGCTTGGTGCGCAGATAGGTGATGTTGCTCTCGCACGGCGTGATGAGCAGCGGTACCGTCTCGGCGACCTTGATGCCGTGCCGCAGCAGCGCCTCACGCTTGCGCGGATTGTTGGACATCAGGCGGACCGAGTTCACGCCCAGGTCGTGGAATATCCCGGCGGCGACACCGTAGTCCCGGGAGTCGACCGGCAGACCGAGCGCGAGGTTGGCCTCGACGGTGTCCAGACCCTCCGCCTGGAGCGCCATCGCCCGCAGCTTGGCGAGCAGTCCGATGCCCCGGCCCTCGTGGCCCCGCAGGTAGACGACGATGCCGCTGCCCTCCTTGACCACGGCCCGCAGCGCGGCATCCAGCTGGTCGCCGCACTCGCAGTGCTGGGAGCCGAACGCGTCACCGGTCAGGCATTCCGAATGCAACCGGACGAGGACGTCGTCCGAGCCGATGTCACCGTAGACCAGGGCGACCTGTTCGTCACCGCGGTCGTGATCGAGGTATCCGACCGCCTGGAATTTCCCGTACACGGTGGGCAGCGGGGCATTCACCACGCGTTCCACGCCGGTGCGCTGTGGTGCCTTCTTGCCGAGGACGCCAACTTTATCTGTCATGATCTGTTTCCTAAGCAGAGACGAAAGGCCGTGAAAAGATGAGCGGTTCGGGAATACGGTCGGCGGCGTACGGTCTGGTGCCGACGGACACTACGGAAGACGTACGGACGCGGGGGGCGGGCGTCTCAACGCAGGTCGCCGTCCTTCCGGTCGGAAGCTTCGAACAACACGGTGCGTACCTTCCCCTGGCGACCGACACGCTCGTCGCCTGTGCCGTCGCGCGGGAGATCGCCGCGGCGTACCCGGTGCACCTCCTCCCCCCGGTGACGATCTCCTGCTCGCACGAGCACGCGGCCTGGCCGGGGACCGTCAGCATCTCCTCCGTCACCCTTCATGCGGTGGTACGGGACATCGCTGCCTCGCTGCGCCGCTCGGGCGTCGAGGCGCTGGTCGTGGTCAACGGACACGGCGGCAACTACGTGCTGGGCAATGTCGTCCAGGAGGCCTCCGCTCGCGGGGAGCGGATGGCGCTCTTCCCGGCAGCGGAGGACTGGGAGGCCGCCCGTCTGGAGGCCGGGGTGGTCACCTCGCTGCTCACCGACATGCACGCGGGGGAAATCGAGACCTCCATTCTTCTGCACACCGATCCGGAATGTGTCCGATCCGGTTACGAGACCTCCGATTTCGTCGCGGACGACCGTCGTCATCTCCTCACCCTCGGTATGTCCGGTTACACCGATTCCGGTGTCATCGGGCGCCCTTCACTGGGCTCGGCGGAAAAGGGCAAAGCCTTGCTGGAGAGCCTCGCGGCGTCCTTCGGTGCGTATTTCTCGACGCTCACCGGGGAGTAGCGGTTCGCCGGGCGCAGACCCTGGTACCAGCGGACGACCAGGACGACCGCGCCCGGCAGGCTCGCCACGAAGCTGAGGACGCCGTACACGACGGCGGTCGCGAGACCGGCGCCGGCGCCGAGGCCCATGGCGGCGAACGCCCAGGCGGTGACGCCCTCCCGGGGGCCGAACCCGCCGACGTTCAGGGGCAGTCCCATGGCGAGCAGCGCGAGCACGGCCAGGGGCAGCAGTTCGGCCACGGAGGCGTCGGAGCCCGCGATGCGGGCGGCGAGCACGAACATCCCGAGGTGGCCGGCGAGGACGACGGCCGAAGAGAGCGCGACGCCGGGCCAGTTGCGGCGGGACAGCAGTCCCTCGCGGGCCTCGGCGAGGGTCGCGCGCAGGAGCCGGCCACGGCGGGAGGAAGGGGTCCGGTTCATCCGCAGGGCCACGACGACGGCGAGGGCGCCCAGGGCGGCGAGGCCGACGGCGGGGGCGAGGTGGCGGGCCTCGCCCAGCACCGGGGACTCCATGGTGAGCAGCACGGCACCGCCGACGACCGCCAACGCGATCTGTCCGGCGACCCGTTCGAGGACGACCGCCCGTACACCGCGGCCCATGTCACCGGTGCTCTGCCCGTGCCGCACCGCGCGGTGCACATCGCCGAGGACACCGCCGGGCAGGGCCGCGTTCAGGAACAGGGCACGGTAGTAGTCGGCCACGGCCTCGCCGAGCGGCAGCCGGATGCGCAGCCCGCGGGCCACCAACTGCCAACGCCAGGCGCTGAACACGGTGGTCAGCACGCCGATCACGAGCGCCGCCAGCAGTGCTAGGCCGTCGATCCGGCGCAGCCCGTCCAGGAAGACGCCGGTGCCGAGGCGCCACAACAGGACCGCGAGGATGGTGACGCCCGCGACGGTGCCGATGTGGGTGCGCAGGGCGCGGGAGTTGAGGACTCCTCGCAGCGCGGAACGCCACCGGGGGGTCTGAGCGGTCCCGGGCCGTGCCGCGGTCACGATCACGCCGATCCGGTCCCGGGAGACGGCGGCGTCGGTCAGGTCCGCGACGGACTCTCCCGTTGCCTCCAGGATCCGGGCCCTGGCCACGAGCGCCTCGGCCCGCGCCGTGAGCACCTCGTCGCGCGTCTGGACGACTTCGGCCCGGAGCGTGAGGGCCCGTTGGGAGAGGGTGCCCGGCTCGGGCGTCTCCGCGGGTCGCCGGACGGGCAGCCGCGCCGTGCCGTGGCCGGTGCCCTGGCCAGTGCTGCGGACCGGGAGGCTCGCCCTGCTCCGGTCGGAGCTACGGACCGGGAGGGCCCTCCGCTCGCCCGCCCCGGCGTCGTCGCCGCGCGTCGAGTGGTCCTCCTCCCGGCGTCCGGTGCGCTCCGCACGCCGCCCGGTGTCCGGCCGCACCGTCTCCAGGCTCATGACGCTCCGCCCGTCGGCCGGCACAGCGCCAGCAGGTCGCTGTGGTGGACGACGACCTTCAACTCGCCCGCGCGGCAGGCCTCCAGGCGGTCCCGGAGGTAGCGCTCGGCGGGCTCCTTCAGCTCGGGGCGCTCCTCGACGGCCGCGCCGACCCAGCCGCGCAGCCACTGGGCGGTGAGCGCGGACTCGGCGGGTCCGAGGCGCCAGGCGCTCGGGTGCAGCCGTACCGTCGCGCCCCGTTCGGAGAACGCCTCGCAGGCGACGGTGACGGCGTCCGGGCCGAGCAGTCCGCCGCGCCGCTGGTGGGCGTTGAACGCGTCGGCGATCTCGTCGTCCAGCGGGTCGGACGGGGTGAGTTCGACGCGGCCCGCCACGGACAGGGTGAGCAGGGCCGGGCAGCCGGCGCCCGTGCAGGCCGTGGCGAGGGTCTCGATCTCCTCGCGGGTGAGGACGTCGAGGAGCGCGGAGGCCGTCACCAGGGAGGCACCTGCGAGGGCGTCCGGGGTGAGCAGGCCGACGTCGCCGCGGCGGGTCTCGACGGTGACCCGGCTGCCGTCGGCGGCGGAGCGCGGGGAGGCGACCGCCGCGAAGTGCAGGAGGTAGGGGTCCCGGTCGTGCAGGATCCAGTGCTGGGGGCCGTCCAGGCGGGGCGCCAGCCAGCGGCCCATCGAGCCGGTACCGCAGCCCAGGTCGTGGATGACGAGGCCGGCCTTGCCCGGTAGGTTCGCCAGGCGGATCCGCAGCGGGTCGATCAGATCGCCCGCCCGCGCGGCCGCATCGGGCCCCTCCCGAAGCTCGAGCCACTCGGGGGCATAACGCGGAGCGTCGTCGGGACCCGCGTCCCTGAGCCGTACGGTGGGACGCTCGCCGGGGTGGGTGCTGGGACCGGCCCCGGGGATGACCGATTCCGCGTCGGAAGGAACTCCGGGCCTCACCGACGCCACCTCTCGCGGCCCCGGCTGTGCCGGGATCTTCCCGCTCTGCTTGATCGCCGTCTTCCTCATGCCGCCCTCCTGGGCTCGCTCGGGAGTCGGCCGAGTACTCCGGCCAGGCTGCGGGCCGTGGTCGCCCAGCCGTCCAGGGCGGCCCGCCGGCCCCGGGCAGCCGCCTTCAGTCGGCGTCGTACGTCCGCCTCGCCGAACCAGCCGCGCAGTTCGGCGGCGAGGGCGGCGGGGTCCTCCGGCGGGACGAGGATGCCGGGCACGCCGCCGTCGGGGGCGCGGCCGACGGCCTCCGGCAGTCCGCCGACGTCGGTGGCCAGCACCGGGATGCCGCGCGCGAGGGCCTCGGTGACCGCCATGCCGTAGGTCTCGGCGTAGGAGGCGAGGACCATCAGGTCGGCGGCGGCGTAGCTGGCGTCGAGCTCGGCCCCGGCCTGCGGTCCCGCGAGATGCAGGCGGTCCTGGAGGCCGTACTTCTTGATGAGCATCCGCAGACTGGCGACGTACTCGGGATCCTGGGTGATCCCGCCGACGCACACGCAGCTCCACGGCAGGTCCTGCGCGCCGGCCAGTGCCTCGATCAGCCGGTGCTGTCCCTTGCGGGGGGTCACGGCGGCCACGCACAGCAGCCGTGAGACACCGTCGGTGCCGGAGGCGAGCGGGGCGATGTCGGCACCGGGGGTGGCGACGTGGACGCGCTCGGGGGCGAGGCCGTGGTGCGAGACGAGTCGCCGTACGGCCCAGTCGCTGGTGGCGATGACGGCGGGCACGGCCCGCAGCACCTCGCGCTCCTTGGCGTCCAGTTCGAGGGCGAGTCGCGGTTCGAGCCCGGTCTCGTCGCCGAGCGGCAGGTGGACGAGGACGGCGAGCCGCAGCCGCTCGGCCTCGGGGACGATGATCTCCGGGACCCCGCAGGCCACCAGTCCGTCGATCAGGACGACGGTGTCGTCGGGCAGGTCCCGCAGGGTGCGGGCGAGCTCGGTACGGGCCGGCGCTCCCGGCCGGGGCCAGCTGCCGGCCACCGCGTGCCGCTCGACCTGCCAGCCGAAGCCGGGCAGGTCCAGGCAGACCCGCCGGTCGTAGGCGTTGCCGCCGCTCGGCGCGGTCGAGTCGTCCACGCCACCGGGCATCACGAAGTGCACGGACCGCAGGGACATCGGGATGATCTCGGCCTTCTTGAGGGCGGAGTGCTGCACGGGTACGTAGTCCAGCGTGCCCGCCCGCCCGGTGGTCATGTCGGTCACAGGGCACGCTCGTAACTCGCCCAGGCGACATGCGACTCGTGCAGGCTGACGGTCAGGCCCGCGAGGCCCTTGGCGCCCTCGCCGAGAGCGCCCTTCTCGATGCGCTCGGCGAGCCGGTCGGCGATGACCTTCGCCAGGAACTCCGTCGAGGTGTTGACCCCGGCGAAGTCGGGTTCGTTGTCGAGGTTGCGGTAGTTCAACTCGCTGACGACGGCACCGAGTTCCTGGGTGGCCAGTCCGATGTCGACGACGATGTTGTCGTCGTCCAACTGTTCGCGCCGGAAGGTGGCGTCCACCAGGAACGTGGCTCCGTGCAGACGCTGCGCGGGGCCGAAGACCTCGCCGCGGAAGCTGTGGGCGATCATGATGTGATCGCGGACGGTGATGCTGAACAACGGACGACCCTCCAGGTGCGGCGCGTCTGGTCCCCCGGCTGATCCCTGCCGGGGGATACCGTTTAGTACGGCTCTTCGCGTCCCCTTGTTCAGCCGGCTCTCACTCTTTTCTCAGGTCAGGCGCTCTTGCCGTACCTCACGAGGTGACAGAGGGCCGGAATTTCCCCACGGGCCAGCTTCGGCATCACCTCGGGGAGTTCCTCGAACGCGCTTTCCCCCGTGATGAGGGCGTCGAGCGCCGGATCGGCAAGCAGCTTCAGCGCGAGGGCGAGCCGGTCGCCGAAGCTACGGTTGCCGCGCGCCGGGGACACGGTGCCGACCTGGCTGCTGCGGATGACGAGCCGCCGGGAGTGGAAGGCCTCGCCGAGCGGGAGGGCGACCTTGCGGTCGCCGTACCAGCTCAGTTCGAGGACCGTGCCCTCGGCGCTGAGGAGTTCCAGGGAGCGGGCCAGGCCCTGTTCGGTGGCGCTGGCGTGGACGACCAGGTCGCAGTCGCCGAGGGCGTCCGCGGGGGACGCGAAGCCGACACCGAGGGCCTCGGCGGTCTTGGCGCGGGCGGGGTCGGCGTCCACCAACTGGACCCGGACGCCGGGAAAGCGGGCCAGCAGCGCGGCGACCGAGCAGCCGACCATGCCGCCGCCGACCACCGCGATCCGGTCGCCGATCAGGGGGGCCGCGTCCCAGAGGGCGTTCACGGCGGTCTCGACCGTGCCGGCGAGGACGGCCCGTGCGGCGGGCACGTCGTCCGGTACGACCGTCACGGCGCTCGCGGGAACTACGTACCGCGTCTGATGCGGGTACAGACAGAAGACGGTCCTGCCCTTCACCGCGGCAGGGCCCTCCTCCACCACTCCGACGCTGAGGTAGCCGTACTTCACCGGTCCCGGGAAGTCGCCCTCCTGGAACGGTGCCCGCATGGTCGCGTACTGGCTCTCGGGCACCCCGCCGCGGAACACGAGTGTCTCCGTGCCCCTGCTGACTCCTGAGTACAGCGAGCGGACCAGCACCTCGTCCTCACGCGGGGCCGGAAGGGTGACCTCCCGTATCTCGCCCTCGCCCGGAGAGCGGAGCCAGAACGCGCGTGCGGCGGCCTTCATCGAGAACCTCCTGAACGATCGGGAACCCGGGCACGTACCTCGTCACGTACCGAGATGTGCACAGGCCGCGCACAGTACGCGGCCTTGATCGACTCTGTCATCTGGCCGGAGGAATGTGCGGTGGCCCTGAACAACACTTACGAAGCAAGGCTGGTCCAGCAGGAGACCGCTGTGGGAGCGGGTCTGCAGATCCTGTTGCTGGCCCTGCTCGGCACGGCGATAGGCATGGGGCCCGCGGGCTGGCTGACCGGCCTCGCCTTCGCCGTCGCCACCTGGGCCGTGCTCTCCAGGGCGTTGCACCGCACCCGGCCTCGCTCCTTCGGACCGGCCAACCGCGTGACCCTCGGCCGGGCGACCCTCGTCGGCGGAGTGACCGCGCTGGTCGCGGACTCCTTCCAGGACTCCCCGCCGGTGACGCTGTTCGTGGGCCTGACCGCGGTGGCCCTGATCCTCGACGGCGTCGACGGCAAGGTCGCCCGCGCCACGGGCACCTCGACCCCGCTGGGCGCGCGCTTCGACATGGAGGTCGACGCGTTCCTGATCCTGGTGCTCAGTGTGTACGTCTCGATGTCGCAGGGTCCGTGGGTCCTGCTGATCGGCGCCATGCGCTACGGCTTCGTCGCCGCGGCCCGTGTCTGGAACTGGCTGAACGCCCCCCTGCCGCCGAGCATGGCCCGCAAGACGGTGGCCGCACTCCAGGGGATCCTGCTGCTCGTGGCCGCGTCCGGGTACCTGCCGTACGCGGCGACCTTCGGGGTCGTGGCCGTCGCTCTGGGGACGCTGGTCTGGTCGTTCGGCCGGGACATCCTGTGGCTGTGGCGCACGCACCGGGCGGACCAGGCGGCGGTGGGCGAGTTGCTGGCGTTGGAGTTCGCGGCGGTGGAGCGGGAACGGGAGCCGGAGGCGGTGGCCTCCTGAAGCCCTGCCGGCTCGAAGGTCAGCTTTTGAGCGGCACCCGGTACACCATCGACTCCCGCTGCCGGAAGCCCTGCCGCTCGTACAGCCGGTTGGCCGCCGCCCGGTCCGGGCGGGAGGTCAGATCGACGGTACGGGCCCCGGCCTCCCGGGCGAGCCGGATGGCCTCCCTGATCAGCAGTCCGGCGATGCCCTGGCCGCGTGCCGCGTGATCGACGATCACGTCCTCGATACGGGCCCGCAGTCCCGCGGGCGCGGGGAACATGACCAGGGTGAGCGTGCCGACGACCGACCCCGCCGACGACCTGGCGATCAGCATGGTGTTGGTGTCACAGGCCAGGATGCGGTCGAGCGCCGCGAGGTCGAGCGCCTCGGCCGTCGAGGACAGCTGCGGCAGCATCCGCCCAAAGGCGTCGACAAGCTCCTGATCCGCGTCCCGGGCGATCTCCACCCGGATGTCCTGAGTCTCCATGGGGTGGACCCTATCGCCGAGAGCTCCTCGTGACGGCGGATCGAGCGGCCACGCCGACGGAGCCGTCCAGCGGGTTCGCGGCCAGGCGCGAGAGCGGTCCGCTGGGTTCCCGGCCGGGTTACCTGACCCGCAACGGTTTCCTGACCTGCGTACTGTCCCCGACGGGTCCTCGCCCCGCGCCAGGACCGGCACCCGCAGAACGGCGAGCCCGACCGCCTCGCCCCTGTCACAGGGTCCTACCGCCGCGGCCACAACCCGATCGCCGCGACCGAAACCGTGCCCGGCCGGTCCTCCCTCCGTGTCGGGGCCGACCCCGCGCAACGGCCGGCCCGACCAGAGCCAGAGCGCCTCGCCCCTGCCGCAGGGTCCTACCGCCGCGGCCACAACCCGATCGCCGCGACCGGTACCGCTGCCGGCACCAGCCACGGCACCGCGGTCGGCAGTCCGGCGGTCAGCAGTGAGCCGGTGACGGAGCTGCCGAGCAGGAAGCGCCCCGCCCACCACGAACAGCCCCTGCTGACTGAAGGTCCTCAGTCCCAGCACGAACCCGACCAGCCAGCCGGCCATGCCGACGGCCTGCCCCAGGTGCTCGGACAGAAAGGGCAGCACGGCGAAGAAGCCGATGTTGAAGGCGAGTTGGGTGACCATCAGCAGCCGTAGCAGCGGGGAAAGCTGGACTGTCCTCCGCAGATCGACCGGCGTGGACGTCATCCGGCCTCCTCCCGCGCGCGCCGTCGCGGCCACCGCACCCCGCCCGCCGCACTCACCGCCAGCGCGCCCAGCAGGGCGAGGGCGGCGGCGGGGGCGAGGACGGCCCAGGGCGCACGTTCGGCGTAGGGCTGGTTCTCGGCGAGGAGCAGGCCCCACTCCGGGGAGGGCGGCTGGGCGCCCAGGCCGAGGAAGCCGAGGGAGGCGAGGGCCAGGGCGACACCGGGCAGGCGCAGCAGGGCGTGTCGGGTGACGGGCGGCAGGATCGCGGGCAGCACTTCGTGTCGCAGGAGGTACCAGCGGCTCGCGCCCAGACCTCGGGTGGCCGTCAGATGCGGGGTGGCCTGTTCCTGGCGGAGCAGCGAGGAGGTGTGCGTGGCGAGCGCCGCCCAGGAGACGGTGGTCACGGCGATCGCGGGCGTGGCGGTGCCGCTCCCGGCGACGGCGGTCACGAGCAGCGCGGCGAGCACCGGCGGTACGGCGTTGACGGTGTCGACGAGCGGCCCGGACAGCCGGGGCAGCAGGCCGAGCAGGACGCCGACGACCAGTGCGGTGGCACTGATGACGAGGGCGACCAGCAGGGTGTCGAGGGCACCGTGACCGACCCGGGCGAGCAGGTCCCGGCCCAGCGCGTCGGTGCCGAACGGGTGCGCCCAGGAGGGGGATTGGAGTCGGCCGCCGGGGTCCAGGGCGAGCGGGTCGCGGAGCAGGCCGAGCGCGATGACGGCGATCAGGAGGCCGCCGTACACGAGAGGCAGGGCGCTGCGGTCGGACCGTCGCGGCCGGTGCAGGGAATTCAGGGCGCCGTCGCGCAGGGCCGGACCGGTCAGGCGGCGGACGGCGAGTGCCGCGAGGCCGGTGGCGGTGACGGCGAGGAGCAGGAGGGCGAGGGTGCCCGCCTGGAGTACGGGCAGGTCCTGTGCGAGGGCGGCCTGCAGGGTGGTGCGGCCGAGGCCCGGGATGTCGTAGATCTGCTCCACGGCGACGGAACCGGCCGTGAGGCCCACGACGAACAGGCCCAGGTTGGGCAGCAGGGCGGGGACACAGCGGCGGACCGCCTTGGCGGCAAGGCTTCGGCCCGGCAGGCCGCGGGCCTCCGCGGCCTGCGCCCAGGGTTCGGCGAAGGCACCGGGCAGCAGGTCGTCGAGGAGGCGCCCGAGCACGGCCCCGGCGGGCAGGCCGAGGGCGAGGGCGGGCAGGACCGTCCAGCGGGGTCCGTACCAGCCGAGGGCGGGCAGCCAGCCGAGTTGCACGCCGACGACGGTGGCCAGCACGGAGGCGGTGAGGAACTCGGGCAGTGCGGCAAGCATCGCCGAGGCGCTGCCCTGGGCCCGTCCCTCGTCGAGGCGTCGGTGCGCGCCGAGCCACAGCGTGCGGGCGCACACCAGGGCGGCGGTGGCGGCGGCGATCACGAGCGCCACCGTGACCAGTAGCAGGGTCGCCCCGAGAGCCTGGACGACGCTCGGGGTGACCTCCGTGCCGTTCAGCCAGGACCGGCCGGCGTCCCCGCGGGGCAGGCCGCCGAGCCATTGACCGAGCAGGTGCAAGGGGCCTTCTTCCAGGCCGAGTTGGGCCCGGATATCGGCCAGCACCCGCGGCGTCGGGTCGCGGTCCGCCGAGCGGGCCTTGAGCACGGTGAGCGCCGGGTCGGTGCGGGACAGCCAGGGCAGCAGGCCGATCCCGCAGACGAGGGCGGCCCCGAGCAGGACCCGCCACAGCAGGGTGGCCGTTCGGTGCCGCATGGATCAGCGTCGCGTTCCGGTGCCGACCAGCGTCCGCTCGTACGGGTCGAGGAGCACACCCCGCACGTCGGTGGCGACGCCGACGATGATCTCCTGGTGGGCCAGCGGGACCACGGCGTCGGTGCCGAGGATCGCCGCTTCGGCGCGCATGGCGGCGTCCTGGCGTTCACCGGTGTCGGCCACGGCGTCGGCCTCGGCGACCGCCCGGTCGGCCTTCTTGTCGCACAGGCGGGCGAGGTTGTAGCCGCCGGCGCAGGTGTAGTCGCTCGCGAGGACGCCGACGGGGTCGCCGGTGTCGACGAGGCTGTTGCGGGCGCCGATGAACGCGTCGAACTTCCCGTCGAGCGCGTCGCTTTCGAGACGTGAGTACTCGCGCACCTCCAGGGTGACCTTGAACCCGGCCTTCTGGAGCTGCTGTTGGAGGACCTGGGCGACCTCGGGGAGCTCGGGCCGGTTGTCGTAGGTGGCGAGGGTGACGGCGGTGCCGTTCGGCTTGGCGGCCCTCGCGCGTCCGGTGGGCTGTACGCGTTTGCCCTCGGCCCAGGTCACGGCCGGTCCGTAGAGGCCGGCGCCGGGATCGGCGTACCCCTCGAACACGCCCTTGACGACGGCGGAGCTGTCGACGGCCTCGCGGGCGGCGGCGCGCAGCTTCGGGTCCTTGAACGGGCCCGACCGGGTGTTGAGTTGCAGGCTCGTGGTGCGGGTGGTCGCGGTCCGCTCGAGGGTGGCCTGGTCGAGGGTGGCGGCCTGGGCGACGGGAATCGCCTCGGCGATGTCGACCTGGCCGGTGCGCACGGCGTTGGCGCGGGCGGTGCCGTCGGCGATGAAGCGGGCGTCGATGCCGGAGGCCTGGGCGCGGCCGCCCCAGTAGTCGTCGAAGCGGTCGAGGGCGGCGGAGGTGGAGCCGTTGACCTTGGTGAGCTCGAAGGGGCCGGTCGCGGTGCCGACCGGGTCGGCGCCGTCCTTGTATGCCTTCGGGGAGAGCACGCCGAGGCTGGGGCTGGACAGGCGCAGGGGCAGGACGGGGTCGGGGTTCGTGGTGGTGATCCGTACGGCGGTGCTCTGCGTCGTGACCGCGAGGGTGACGCCGGAGAGGGCGGCCGGGGCGGGCTTGGCCTCGGTGGCGTGGGTGAGTGCGGCGGCGACCGCGGCCGGGGTGACCTCGGAACCGTCCTGGAAGGTGGCCTCGCGCAGGGTGAACAGCCAGGTGCGGTCGTTCTCACGGCGCCAGGACTCGGCGAGCGCGGGAGCGGCGGCGCCGTTGGCGTCGAGGGCGGTCAGGCCCTCGGTGACACCGAGGCGGCTGAGGAGGGTGGCGTCGGCACCGTACGGCGAGAGGTTCTCGGCGGGCGGGAAGGCGAGGGCGACGCGGAGGCGGGAGCCGTCGCCTCCGGGGGCGCCGCCGTCGGAGCCTTCAGAACCCGCGGAGGCGAAACAGGCGGTGAGGACGGGGGCGAGCAGCAGGGAGCCAAGCAGGTGACGGCGTCGCATGGTTGTCCTATCGCCCCATCGGTATCTCGAAGTGGACGACGCCGCTCGCGCCGCCCGTGGTCTCGCGTTCGTCGTGGACGACCTTGCCGAGCGTGCGCCAGAAGGGTTCGGCGCCCGGGACCGCGGGGTCGGTGTGCAGATACACGGAGCGGTAGCCGCCGTCGGCGGTCGCGAAGGCGAGCAGCTCGTCGACCAGGCGGCGCGCGAGGCCGCGCCTGCGGTGCTCGGGGCGGACGTAGATCCGGCGCAGCTGGGCGGTCTCGCCGGAGGGGTAGCGCTCGGCCAGCTCGCGCGGGTTCGGCGGGTGGGCGGGGCCGCGGGAGTCGAGGGCGGCGGTGGCCACGACGGTCCCGTCCTGCGGGGCGAGGGCGACAAGGAGGGTGTGGCGGGCCGGGACGAGATAGGCGGCGGCCGGGTCGATGATGTCGCCGTGCCAGCGCGGCACGTACCCGGTTCCGAAGTCGCGGTAGACGGTGTCGAGCATCACGGCTCGCGCACCTCCGAGGTCGTCCGGGCACGCGGCCCTGATGCTGTAGTTATGCACTTGCACATCTTATGCATTAAGCCTTCCAGCTTGATCGCGGGGCGATTTGACAGTGATCGAATGGACGCCATAGAACCTACCAACATGACATCCATTTTCAAAAAGGTGGAGCGGTAGTGCGTATCGCGTTCGTCGGCAAGGGCGGCAGCGGCAAGACCACCCTGTCGGCGCTCTTCTCCCGCCAACTGGCCCGTTCCGGCGCACCGGTGCTGGCCGTGGACGGCGACATCAACCAGCATCTCGCCGAGGCGCTGGGCCACGACGGCGACGACCTGGGTGCCCCTCCGCTGGGCGCGCACATGGCCGACATCAAGGACTACCTGCGCGGCGCCAACCCGCGCATCGCCTCCCGCGAGGCGATGATCAAGACGACCCCGCCGGGCCGCGGCTCACGTCTGCTTCGGCTGCTGGGCGATGACGAACTGCACGCCAGACACGTCCGGCGGGTGGGTGACGTCCCGCTGATGGTGACGGGCGAGTTCGACGAGAGCGATCTCGGCGTGGCCTGCTACCACTCCAAGCTGGGCGGGGTGGAGCTGTACCTCAACCACCTGGTCGACGGCCCCGGCGAGTACGTCGTCGTCGACATGACGGCCGGCGCGGACGCGTTCGCCTCGGGCCTGTTCACCCGCTTCGACCTGACCTTCCTGGTGGCCGAACCCACCCGCAAGGGCGTCTCGGTCTACCGCCAGTACCGGGACCACGCACGGGAGTTCGGGGTCCGGATCGCCGTGATCGGCAACAAGGTGACCGGCGAGGACGACCTCCTCTTCCTCAAGGAACATGTCGGCGACGACCTGTTGACCCACCTGGTCCACTCGTCCTGGGTTCGCGCCGCCGAACAGGGCCGGAATGCAGGTGACTTGGGCAGTCTGGAGCCCCACAACCGGCACGCCCTGACGATCCTGCGCGAGGCCGTCGACTCCCACCCCCGCGACTGGTCGGCGCTCCACCACCACGCGGTCGAGTTCCACTTGCGCAACGCCCGCTCCTGGGCGAACGAGGCGACCGGCCTCGATCTCGCGGCCCAGGTGGACCCGGGCTTCGTACCGGGTCCCGCCTCCCTCGGCTGACCCCCTCCTTTCAGATCACGACAACAGGACAGGAACCCCCCTCACATGTCTCTCGACGTCTCCCCCAAGCTCCTCGCCGAAGCCGAACAGGGCGACATCCGCGAGGAGGACTTCGTGGCCACGGTCCGCACGTCCCTCCCCTACGCCTACGACCTGATCGCCTCCCTGGCCACTGAACTGCGCGACGGCACGGTGGAGTTCACCGACAACCAGACCCCTCCCCCGTCCGAGCGGGAACGCGGCCAACTCCTGCGCGCCCTCGCCAGCGACGCCATCCGCGGCAGCCTGGAACGCCACTTCGGCGTGGCCCTGGCCTTCCAGAACTGCCACCGGGTGGCGGCGTTCCGCCCCGAGTCCCTGGACAGCGAGGCATACGCCCGCTTCACGTCGGTGCGCTCGCAGGTGCTGAACCAGTCGCCGGAGTTCAGGGACTGCTGAGAACCCCGCGAGCGGACTGCCATGCTCGCGCCCACTCGACGCCCGTGGGGTCGAGTGGACGCGGCCGGTCTTCGCAACCGTGGCCGAGGATCACAGCAGGCGAGCGGACGTCGGGAACGGGTGGGCCACGATCTCCGACCCGCCCCCGTCGTCCACCAACGCGAGGCGGTGGCGGACGGCGGGGCGGGGGCTGAGCGGAATCGTCCCGCGCGGCCCCATGTCCGTCGGCACTCCGGCTGTCCCGGATCCCACGGAGGTCCTGGAGGAGGTCCGCGGGTTCTGATCCCAGATGGATCTTCAGCGAGTCGGTACCGGCGATCTGGACCGTCCGCCGACGCGCTCGGCCGATGGTCAGCTCGGTCGTCCCGATGATTCCGACCAGGCGGCTGACCACCTCGCCGTACTCCTCGATGGGGAAGGCACGGATGTGCTGTCCCTGCGCGGCCGAGCTCCGGTCGGTGCGGCCTCGGGCGTCCATGAGGCTGAACTCGATGCTCTCGTCACCCAGGTGCGGGCGTGGATGGATGCGGGCGTGGGCGCCGGAGAGATAGGAGTCAGCGCCCGGTTCAAGAAGTCATGTGTGAAGACGGTGGCCCACCTGAAGGCTGCCGGCCTCCCCTCCATACCGCTGTGTGCCGTCGGCACCGCGGGCGAAGCGGAAGCCGTCCGGGTCGGGACCATGCACTCGTTCAAAGTTCTGGAGTTCCGCTGCGTCGCTGTCGTCGGCGTCAACGGGGACGCACTGCCGTTCCTGAAACCGGTCACGCCTGCCGACATGGACCCCCAGCAGCACGAGGCGAACATGATGTCCGAGCGCTGCCTGCTGTTCGTGGCCTGCACGAGGGCCCGCGACAGTCTGTACGTGTCCTGGTCCGGGAATCCGAGCCCGTTCCTGACAGAGGCGGGTGTGTGAAGCGGCGGGCCCGCCGGGCGACCACTTACCGAATGCTCTGCAAGAGTTGCCCGGTGGCCGTAACGGTCCAGAACGACCATCCATTGCGGTTCGGATTGACGTGCGGGTTGAGGGCCCGTACCAAGGCAACCGCCGCCCCACTGGGTGTCTCGTACTCGCCTCGGCCGGGACCGGAGGGGATCGTCAGGGTGCGGGACGACGGGTCGTAGTAAGCATCCACACGCCGTCCTTCGTAGATCGCGTGGATCTCGACGCCCTGCTCCGTGCGGAGTTCTTGAACTCCCGCTCCGACAAGCGTGGGTGCGGCTGGATCCTCTGCGATCACTTCCTCGTCGGCAGGCAGTTCGTCGGTGTCCGGGTGGGCGGCTTGCCCGGCGTAGGAGGGAAGTCCCAACAACTCGTTGAGGACGTCAGCCAGCAAGTGCCTGCGCCCGGCCAGAAAGTCGGGGAACCGTTCCAGGGACCGCAGCTCGGGATCCTCCGGAATCCACTGTTCGGCCAGGCGCTCACCCGCAATCCCCGCCATGTACTCGGCTGGGAGCTTCGAGGAGATCATCTTGTTCGTCTGACCGGTGACGAAGGCCAGGTTGGCGAGACTGTTCCACTCCTCCTTCGCGTACACCGGCTGGACCCGGGCGCGGGGGAACACGTGGTGGAACTCGATCTTGGCCCCGCTGTTCATCGGCTGGTCACTGATGGCGATGTTGGTCGCCCAGTCCCGCGCCCTGCCCCGCAGCGCGGCGATGTAGAGCAGCTTGAAGAAGGGATGCGTGGAGTACTTCTGCTCCAGATCCCTCGCCTGAAGCGGGCTGTCCACGGACCGGGTGCCGGAGGCGCGTCGGATGAGTTCGGTGAACAGGCCCTCTCCTTCACGCGTCCTGATCAGCCTGGCCTCCGCGTCCAGCTTGCCCTCGACCTGGAGCGAGTAGTGGCTGAAGCCCATCGCTGTGTACACCCACCGGCGCAGCAACTGGGCTTCGCCGGCACGTAGCTTGCCGTCCCGGTGGTGCAGCAGCAGGGCCGGCACGATGGTGACATTCGGCGACGAGAGGATCTCGGAACGGGGGATCGAGCACTCTCCCCGCAGGAAGTCGACGGCGAAGCGCAACGCTCGCTCGGTGGCCTGCCACGCCTCCTTCAGCGCAGCTTCGTCCACGTCCGCGCCGATGAGCTTGATGTGATGAGCGCCGGTTCCCGACAGGAGGCTCATGAGGCGGAGCACGGCCTCCCTGTTCAGAGCGAAGTTGCTGTCCTGGAGCTCTTGGTGGAAGGCGTCCATGGTGTCCAGGCCTTCGGACCAACGGGCAGCGATGGCGCTGTACACGAGATCACCCTTGGACAGCCGCCGACCGCCCTTGTTGAGCCGGGCGAAGAGTTCAGCCACCTCCTCGTAGTCGTCGGACTCGTAGGTGATCACAGCGATCTGGTGATTCCGGATGTTGTTCACCTTTTGCATCCGCTGTGTCCACTCGTGGAAGTGCGGATCGTCGAGCGGTACTCCAGCCTTGAGCAGGACTTGGTAGAACTGCGTGTTCTCCTGCAACAGAGTCGATACGGGGAACAGCAGCGGGTCCTTGCGCTGGACCGCGCTCGGATTGACGAACTCCTCGGTGCGCACGTCGAAACGCAGATCGATGAGACGGCCGTCCGCCTTGGACTCCGGTCGGCAGACCCAGGCAAGGGACGTCAGCCGCTGTTGGCCGTCCAGCAGGTACAGGGGTTGGTGCGTGGACTTGGCGGCCTGGACCACGGCAGCGGTCTTGAAGGGGACCGTCAGGTTGGTCTTCCAGAGCAGCAGAGCGCCTACCGGGTACCCCCGGTAAAGGGAGTCGAAGAGGTCGCGCACATCGGGCCTCATCCAGACGAAGTCCCGCTGGATGGAGGGGATGACGACCCTGCCGTTCAGCAGATCCTCCACCTGGGAAATGATCTTCTCGTTCGCCAGCCCCATGCCGTCCCCAACCTGCGAGTGCTGTAAGAGAGACACGATATCCACTCGTGGAACGGGCCACCGAATTGCTTGGACTCTTCGACGGTCCCTGCACAAAGCAGGCGCGCGGTGGGCGCGGTTACGTGACCGCGCCCACCGCGCCTCCGAGGCTCGCAGGCCGGCTACCGCCGGGCCACCGCCTCGGCGGGAGCCGGCGCGTAGCCCGTCGGACGGGCCGTGAAGGTGCCGCGGCCCTGGGTGCGGCTGCGCAACCTCGTCGCGTAGCCGAAGAGTTCGGCCAGGGGCACGGTCGCCGTGACGACCGCCGAGCCGCCGCGCGTGACCGAGCCCGAGACCCGGCCGCGGCGTGCGGCGAGGTCGCCGAGCACCGCGCCGACGGCGTCCTCGGGGACGGTGACCGTCACCTCGACGACCGGCTCCAGGAGGACCATCGCGCAGGCGCGCAGGGCCTCCCGGAGACCGAACCGGCCCGCCGTGCGGAAGGCCGTGTCCGAGGAGTCCTTCACATGGGTCGACCCGTCGGTGAGCGTGACCCGCAGCCCGGTCACCTGGTGCCCGCCGAGAGGGCCCTCGGCCAGGGCATCCCGGCAGCCGGCCTCGACCGCGCGGGCGTACTCCTGCGGGACGCGCCCGCCGACGACGGCCGAGCGGAACTCGAACCCTTCGGCCGACGGCTCCACGTCGAGCACGACATGCGCGAACTGCCCCGCCCCGCCGTCCTGTTTGACGTGCCGGAAGACCGACCCGGACACCCCGCGTCCGACCGTCTCGCGGTAACTCACCCTCGGACGGCCGACGTTGAGGGTCAGGCCATGCTCGCGCCGCACCTTCTCCACAGCGACCTCCAGATGCAGTTCACCCATGCCCGAGAGCAGGGTCTGACCGGTCTCGACGTCCGTGCGGACACCGAGCGACGGGTCCTCCTCGGCCAGTCGGGCGAGCGCCGAGGCCAACCGGTCGGTGTCGACGGACCGCTCCGCCTCGACCGCCACCGACACGACCGGCTCCGCCACACCAGCCGGTTCGAGCACGAGCGGGGCGTCCGGCGCGCACAGGGTCGAGCCGGCGCGGGCCGACTTCAGCCCGACGACGGCGATGATGTCGCCGGCGACCGCCCGTTCCAACTGGGCGTGCCGGTCGGCCTGTACGCGCAGGATCCGCCCGATGCGCTCGGTGCGCCGCGCGCCCGCGTCCCACACCGTGGCTCCCTTCTCGATCGTTCCCGAGTACACGCGTACGTACGTCAGCCGTCCCGTCGGGGTGGCGTTCACCTTGAACGCCAGTGCCGCGAAGGGCGCCGCCGGGTCGCAGGGCCGCTCCTCGCCGTTCTCACCACGTACGGCGGGCACGTCGAGCGGCGACGGCAGATATGCCACGACGGCGTCCAGCAGCGGTTCGACGCCGCGGTTGCGGTAGGCCGAGCCGCACAGGACGACCACGCCGTCGCCGCTGCGGGTGAGGTCCCGCAGGGCGGCGGTGAGGGTGCCGGCGGAGAGGGTCTCCCGGTCGCAGAACTCCTCCAGGGCAGCCGGGTGGCGTTCGGCGACCGCTTCCTCCAGCAGCCGACGTCGCCGTAGGGCCTCCTCACGCAGACCGTCCGGCACGGGTCCCTCGTCGGCAGTGTTGGTGTCGTCAGCCCAGGTCAGCGCCCGCATCCTCAGCAGATCGACGACTCCGGTGAAGCCGTCCTCGCTGCCGATGGGCAACTGCACGACCAGCGGGGCCGGATGCAGCCGCCGCCGGATCGACTCGACGGCCGTGTCCAGGTCGGCGCCCGCGCGGTCCAGCTTGTTGACGAACGCGATCCTCGGCACACCGTGCCGGTCCGCCTGCCGCCACACCGATTCGCTCTGCGGCTCCACGCCCGCGACCGCGTCGAACACCGCGACCGCCCCGTCCAGCACCCTGAGCGAGCGCTCCACCTCGTCGGCGAAGTCGACGTGCCCCGGGGTGTCGATCAGATTGAGGCGATGTCCGTCCCACGCGCAGCTCACGGCCGCGGCGAAGATGGTGATGCCGCGGTCCCGCTCCTGCGGGTCGAAGTCGGTGACGGTGGTGCCGTCGTGGACCTCGCCACGCTTGTGCGTGGTTCCGGTGGCGAACAGGATCCGCTCGGTGACGGTGGTCTTGCCCGCGTCGACGTGGGCGAGGATCCCGAGATTGCGGACGGCGAGCGGGTTGGGGTTGTTGGTGCGCACGGCCCATGGCCTTTCGGGTGCTGTGATGACAGGGCTGCGCAATGACCCGTACGACGACATGACGGCACGTCACATACGTGTGCTACGGCGGTGCTTGACCGTTCAGACAGTCGTCACGGGTGTCCGGAGCCGGCCGCGCAGCGGGCACCGGAGGGTCGAGGACACGAGGATCACGTCGTACGACGTCCGGGGGACGGCGACAGCTGTGCGCACGCACATGGCCGTACTCCCCTCACTCGTCGTTCCTGGTCATGGCGAGTGTAGGGAGCCGGCCAGTTCGGCGCACGGGGATTTCCGCGATCAGCGGAGCAGCCCCTGGAGTCCGTCGTAGGCGGACATGACGAGGTCCAACCCCCGGGTGTCCTGGGCGGGTTCGCGCATCTGGTTGGTCGCGTACGCCACCACCATGCGGGCGTCGGGGTCGATCATGACGAGGGAGCCGCCCCAGCCGCCCCAGCCGAAGGTGTTGCCGAAGAGGCCGTAGCCCAGGCCGTACCGCTGCGCCATGCCGATCACGCGGTCCTCGCCGCTGAACTGCTCCTCCCGGGCCCGCCCGGCACCCGCCGCCGACAGCAGCCGTACGCCCCGGACCGTGCCTTCGCAGGCGAGCGCGGACTGGACGAGCGCGATGGAGCGGGCATTGCCGAACCCGCTGGCGGCGGGGATCTGGGCACGCCGCCAGGCCACGCTGTTTCCGTCCCGGACGCGCAGGGCGGTCACAGTGGAGGGTGTCTCGTCGGGACCGGGGGTGGCGGCGCCCGCGGTGTAGTCCTCGTCCCGACCGGGCGGGGGGACCGTGAGGGCGACGCGGTGATCGTGTTCGGCGGAGAGTCCGATGTGGAAGTCGGCGTCGAGGGGGCCGGTCACCTCGTCGGCCAGGAACTCACCCACGGTGCGGCCGGTGATCCTGCGCAGGACCTCGCCGACCAGGAATCCCTGGGTGAGCGAGTGGTAGCCGGCCGCGGTGCCGGGCTCCCAGATCGGTGGCTGGGCGGCGAGCCGGGCGGTGGCGGAGGTCCAGTCGTAGATCTCCTCGACCGGGCCCTCCCAGTGGGGCAGTCCCGCGGTGTGCGAGAGCAGATGCCGTACCAGCACCTTCTCCTTGCCGGCGGCGGCGAACTCCTGCCAGTACCGGGCGACCGGGGCGTCCACGTCGAGCTCGCCGCGGTCGGCGAGGATCAGGGCGCACAGTGCCGTCATCGTCTTGGTCGTGGAGAAGACGTTGGTGAGCGTGTCCCGCTCCCACAGGGCCGTCCGGGCTGCGTCGGCGAAGCCGCCCCAGACGTCCACCACCGGTTCACCGTCCACGAAGACGGCCACGGATCCGCCGACATCCCCCTCGTCCAGCAGCGCTGCCAGCTTGTTGGGGACGGCGGAGAACAGATCGTCGTACGTGCCCTGGATGTCGGCCATGCCGGGTATTGAGCCTCTGGCGGGCGGGCCGGGTCAAGCGAATTAAGGCGCGCCGGTCCGGCCGTAACGCGAAAGACCCCACGTGAAGTGGGGTCTTGCTGGTTGGTTGTTGGTGTCCGAGGGGGGACTTGAACCCCCACGCCCGATAAAGGGCACTAGCACCTCAAGCTAGCGCGTCTGCCATTCCGCCACCCGGACCAGGTGTCTGCCGCCTTGACGGGGGTGTTCCCCGCGGCGACATGGACAACAATACCAAGCTTTCGGAGTGCCCTTCACCTGCATATCCGCCCTCCCCGAGTACCTCCGGGAGCCTCGCCAGGCCCCGTGACGACAGTATTCTGTATACTGTTGGCCACCAAATGGCCCCTGTTCGGAGGCGACATGGCAGATCTGGATCCCGCGGTGGTGCTCGGCATGGCAGACCAGACACCCGACGGCATAGTGATCATCGACAGCGAAGGGCTGATCCGCTACTGGAACCGGGGCGCGGAGCGCATCTTCGGATTTCCGGCGGCCGACGTGGCCGGTCGGAGCCTGGACGTCATCATTCCCGAGAGGCACCGCAAGCGGCACCAGGACGGGTTCGAGGCGGCCATGGAGCGGGGGTCCAGCAAGTACGGGGACGCGGATCTGCTGAACGTCCCGGCGCTGGCCGCGGACGGCCGCAAGCTGTCCATCGAGTTCAGCGTGGTGCTGCTGGCGGGCCCCGACGGCAGCAGCTACTGCGGCGCGGTGATCCGGGACGTCACCGCGCGACGCGAGCGGGAGCGGGAGCTGATGCGGCGCCGGGCCGAGACGACGACGGTCTGAGCCCCGCCGGACAGCGCGGAAGGGGCCGTGGCCTTGGGGCCACGGCCGCTTCGCGTCGGCTCTACGTCAGACGATGACCCCGCTCTCCTTCAGTCGGCCGATGGTCTCCTCGTCGTAGCCCAGTTCCACCAGTACCTCGGAGCTGTGCTCGCCCAGCAGCGGGGCGCCGACGACCTCCGGCTTGAAGGAGGAGAACTTCACCGGGCTGCCGACGGTCAGATAGGTGCCGCGGCCCTTCTGCTCGACCTCGACGACCGTGCCGCTGTTGCGCAGGTCCTCGTCGTAGGCGATCTCCTTCATGCTCATCACCGGGGCGCAGGGCACCTCCCACTCCCGCAGGACGTCCACCGCCTCGTACTTGGTCTTGTCCGCGAGCCACTTCTCGATCTCCTCGAAGATCTCGAAGATGTGCGACTGACGGGCTCGCGCGGTGGCGTACTCCGGGTCCTCGGCCCACTCGGGGTGGCCGATCACCTCGGCGGTGCGCTTCCAGTTCTGCTCCTGGACCGTGAAGTAGATGTAGGCGTTCGGGTCGGTCTCCCAGCCCTTGCACTTGAGGACCCAGCCGGGCTGGCCGCCGCCGCCCGCGTTGCCGCCGCGCGGCACCACGTCGGTGAACTCGCCGTTCGGGTACTGCGGGTACTCCTCCAGGTAGCCGACCCGCTCCAGGCGCTGCTGGTCGCGCAGCTTGACGCGGCAGAGGTTGAGCACGGCGTCCTGCATCGAGACGGAGACCTTCTGCCCGCGGCCGGTCCTCCCCCGGTCGATGATCGCGGTGAGGATGCCGATCGCCAGGTGCATACCGGTGTTGGTGTCGCCGATGGCGGCGCCGGAGATGGTGGGAGGACCGTCCCAGAAGCCGGTGGTGGAGGCGGCGCCGCCCGCGCACTGGGCGACGTTCTCGTAGACCTTGAGGTCGTTCCAGGACGACTGGTCGTTGAAGCCCTTCACCGAGCCGAAGATCAGGCGCGGGTTGAGCTCCTGGATGCGCTCCCAGGTGAAGCCCATGCGGTCCAGGGCGCCCGGCGCGAAGTTCTCCACCAGGACGTCGGCGTCCTTGATGAGCTTCTCCAGGACCTCCTTGCCCTCGGCGGTCTTGGTGTTGATGGCGAGGGAGCGCTTGTTGCTGTTGAGCATCGTGAAGTAGAGCGCGTCCAGGTCCTCGATGTCCCTGAGCTGACGGCGCGTCACATCGCCGCCGTTCGGGCGCTCCACCTTCAGGACGTCGGCGCCGAACCAGGCGAGCATCTGCGTGCAGGCGGGACCGGCCTGGACCCCGGTGAAGTCGATCACCTTGATTCCGGCGAGCGGCTTTTCACTCATGTGTGCTTCCTTTTCGTGAAGTTGCGCGGTCTAGGAGGTCTAGGCGGTCACTTCTTGGCCGGCGTGATGTTGCCGACGGTGATGCCCTTGGGGTTGAGGTGCGAGATGTGGCCGCTCTCGGTGCCGGCCGAGGGGTCGATCACGCAGTCGATGAGCGCCGGTCCGCCGGAGGCGAGGGCCTCGGTGAGCGCGGCGGTGACCTCGGCGGGCGTGGTGGCCCGGTAGCCCTTGCCACCGAAAGCCTCGATGAGCAGGTCGTGGCGGGCCGCCGACATCAGGGTCGTGGGCGAGGGCGCGTCGTCGTAGGGGTTGGTGTCGTCGCCGCGGTAGACACCGCCGTTGTTCATGATCACGGTGACGACGGGCAGCTTGTAGCGGCAGATCGTCTCGATCTCGATGCCGCTGAACCCGAAGGCGCTGTCGCCCTCGATGGCCACGACCGGGGCGCCGCTCTCGACGGCGGCGGCGATCGCGTAGCCCATGCCGATGCCCATGACGCCCCAGGTGCCGCTGTCGAGGCGGTGTCGCGGCACGTGCATGTCGATGACATTGCGCGCGATGTCCAGGGCGTTGGCGCCCTCGTTGACGATGTACGTCTCCGGGTGCGCGCGCACGACGTCGCGTACGGCCTTCAGCGCGCCCATGAACTGCATCGGGTGCGGGTCGGCCTCCAGGCGCTTGGCCATCTTGGCGACGTTCTGCGCCGAACGCGCCCCGAGCTCCTCGCGCCAGGCCGAAGGGGCCGTGATCTGGCCGGGCTTGGTGCGTTCGGCAAGTGCGTCGAGCACCGACTCGATGTCACCGACGAGGGGTGCGGAGATGGGCCGGTTGCTGTCCATCTCCTTCGGGTCGATGTCGATCTGGACGAACTTGGCGTCGGGGTTCCACCCCGCCTGGCCATGGCCAAGGAGCCAGTTGAGGCGGGCGCCGATCAGCATCACGACGTCGGCCTTCTTCAGCGCCAGCGAACGGGCGGTGGCCGCGGACTGGGGGTGGTCGTCGGGCAGCAGGCCCTTCGCCATCGACATCGGTACGTACGGAATGCCGGTCGACTCGATGAACTGCCGTACCTTGGCGTCCGCCTGGGCGTACGCGGCGCCCTTGCCCAGCACCACCAGGGGGCGCTCGGCGGAGGCAAGGAGCTCGATCGCCCGTTCCACGGCCTCCGGAGCGGGCAGCTGGCGCGGCGCGGGGTCGACGAGACGGCTCAGCGTCCGGTCGCCCTCCTCCTTGGGCATGATGGCGCCGAGCACCGCCGCGGGGATGTCGAGATAGACACCTCCGGGGCGCCCGGAGATCGCGGTGCGCAGGGCGCGGGCGATGCCCCGGCCGATGTCCTCCACCCGGCTGACCCGGTAGGCGGCCTTCACGAAGGGCTGCGCGGCGGCGAGTTGGTCCATCTCCTCGTAGTCGCCCTGTTTGAGGTCGACGAGGTGGCGCTCGCTGGAGCCGGAGATCTGGACCATCGGGAAGCAGTTGGTGGTCGCGTTGGCCAGGGCGACCAGGCCGTTGAGGAAGCCCGGGGCCGAGACCGTGAGGGCCACGCCGGGTTTCTTGTTGAGGTAGCCGGCGATGGCGGCCGCGTGTCCGGCGTTGCTCTCGTGGCGGAAGCCGATGTAGCGGATGCCCTGCGCCTGGGCGAGACGGGCCAGGTCGGTGATCGGGATGCCGACCACCCCGTAGATGGTGTCGACGTCGTTCATCCTGAGCGCGTCGACGACCAGGTGGTACCCGTCGGTGAGCTCGGTCGGAACGTCGGCTGCTGCCGCGGTCTCCAGTGTCGAGGGGGCGGTCATGGTCCGAGGTCCTCCTTGGGCAGGTCCTGCCGGAGCGGCTACTTCTCTCACCATCCGCAGCGCGCTCGTCCGCGTCCAAGACCCATCGGCGACCAGCCGATAAACGGCGTCTATCGAGGGCTGGTCAGGGGCTTGACACCTGCCGTTGATAGACAGCTGTTATCGGCCGTTCGCCAGCGGGTATTGGACGCGCACCGGGTGCCACCGCACGCTCGCAGTGGATGTTTCGTCGGACCTGTGCGAGGGGGTGGGGTCATGGCCGTTCCGGCCGCGGCATCCGTGCGTGACGCGAACCGGTACCGGCCTTCGGAGGTCGCGGGCCTGGTCGACCTCCTCGACCGGCAGGTACGTGAACGCCCCGACGCCCGGGCCCTCGTGGTGACCGGCGAGCGTGTGCACCTGTCGTACCGGGGGCTCGCGTCCCTGGCCGACGACGTGGCCGGCCGGCTCGGTGGTGCGGGGCTGCGCCCCGGTGACGCGGTCGGCCTGATCTGTGCCAACACGGCGGAGTTCGTCGTCGGGTTGCTCGGCGCGGCGCGGGCCGGGCTGGTGGCGGCTCCGCTGGATCCCGCGCTGCCCGAGTCGCAACTGTCCGCGCGTCTGCTGGCGTTGGGTGCGCGGGCGGTCCTCCTCGATGCGTCCGCGCCCGGTGTCGTCCCGGTTCCGGTGCCGGCCTGGCCGCTGCGGGTGGACGTCTCCCGTGCGGCCATGACTGCGGTGGTGCTCGAACCCGGTGTCTGTGAAGTGCCGCAAGGCTGTGGCGCGGCCGGTGAGTTGTCGGACCGGGACGCCCTCGTGCTGTTCACCGCCGGCACCACCGACCGGGCGAAGATGGTCCCGTTGACGCACGCCAATGTGGCCGCCTCGCTTCGGAACATCTGCGCCACCTATGAATTGGGCCCCGGGGACGCGACGGTCGCGGTGATGCCGTTCTTCCACGGCCACGGGCTGTTCGCCGCGCTGCTGGCGTCCCTGGCGAGCGGGGGCTGTGTGCTGCTGCCCGAGCGGGGGCGGTTCTCGGCGGGCACGTTCTGGGACGACATGCGGGCCGTGGGCGCCACGTGGTTCACGGCGGTGCCGGCGATCCACGAGATCCTTCTGGACCGGTCGGAGCGGGAGTACCCGGGTCCGCAGGCGCCGCCGCTGAAGTTCGTCCGCAGTTGCAGCGCGCCCCTCAATACGGCCACGCAGCGGGCGCTGGAGCGCACGTTCGGCGCGCCGCTGCTGTCCGGGTACGGGATGACCGAGTCCTCGCACCAGGCGACCAGCGAACCGCTGCCGCAGCGGGGAGCGCTCAGGCAGGGGTCGGTGGGCCGGCCGACCGGGGTCGAGGTGCGGGTCGTGGACCGGGGCGGGCGTCCCTGTCCGGTGGGTGTCGAGGGCGAGGTGTGGGTGCAGGGGCCCACGGTCGCCCGGGGCTATCTCGCCGACGGGGACGAGTCGGCGCGGACCTTCGTCGACGGGTGGCTGCGCACCGGTGATCTGGGCGCGCTGGACGAGGACGGGTACCTCTCGCTGACCGGGCGGATCAAGAACCTCATCAACCGGGGTGGGGAGAAGATCTCGCCCGAGCATGTCGAGGACATCCTGGCCGGCTGCCCCGGGGTCGCGGAGGCGGCCGTGTTCGCCGTGCCCGACGGGGTCTACGGGCAGCGGGTCGGCGCGGCCGTGGTGGTGCGCGAGGCCGACGGCGTCGGCCGCGAGGAGATCCTGCGGTACTGCCGTGACCGGCTGGCCCCGTTCGAGGTGCCGGACCGGCTCGAGCTGGTCGCCGCACTGCCGTACACCGCGAAGGGAGGCCTGGACCGGAAGGCGGTACAGGCGCGGTACGCACCCTGACGGGGCAGTCGGGGCAGGGCCCGAGGAGGCCGTCTCGGGGGCGGCGCACCGACGGGGCCGTCTCGGAGGCAGGGCCGACGGGGCAGTCGGGGCAGCGCCCGCCGTGCCCGGCGGGGAGCGGCCTGCCGGAGACAGCGCCCGACGAGGCAGACGGCGCAGCACCCGACCTGCCCGGCGGCAAGCGGCCTGCCGGAGGCAACTCCCGATCAGGCAGGCCTGGGAGCAGCACCCCGACGGGGCAATCGCGACAGGGCCCGCGGTGCCCAACGGGAACGGCTTGTCGGAGGCAGCGCCCTGACAGGCAGTCTTGAGGGCAGCGCCGCGACGGCGGAGCAGGACCCGCCACGCCTGCCGGGGAGCGGCCTGCCGGAGACAGCGCCCGACGAGGCAGACGGCGCAGCACCCGACCTGCCCGGCGGCAAGCGGCCTGCCGGAGGCAACTCCCGATCAGGCAGGCCTGGGAGCAGCACCCCGACGGGGCAATCGCGACAGGGCCCGCGGTGCCCAACGGGAACGGCTTGTCGGAGGCAGCGCCCTGACAGGCAGTCTTGAGGGCAGCGCCGCGACGGCGGAGCAGGACCCGCCACGCCTGCCGGGGAGCGGCCTGCCGGAGACAGCGCCCGACGAGGCAGACGGCGCAGCACCCGACCTGCCCGGCGGCAAGCGGCCTGCCGGAGGCAACTCCCGATCAGGCAGGCCTGGGAGCAGCACCCCGACGGGGCAATCGCGACAGGGCCCGCGGTGCTCGGCAGGGAGCGGCCTGCCGGAGGAGCGCCCCGACCAGGCACGCTTGGGAGCAACGCCCCGACAGGGCAGTCGCGGCAGCGCCCGCGGTGCTCGGCAGGGAGCGGCCGGGAAGGAGTTCGTCCCGGACAGGCCCGCCCGCCGCCGCGCTGCCGTACACCGCGAAACGAGATCCGGACCGGAGAGAAAGCAGCGCCGGCCGGACACCGCACCCCGGCGGAGCTCAGCGCACCCGGTGTTCGGTGGGTAGGGGGCGGGCGAAGAAGTCGTCCAGGGAGAGGCCGGTCGCCGCGTTGACGAACGCGCGGGCGGCGACCGACCCGGGGGTCGCCGCGTGGATCGCGACAGAGACCTGGGCTCCGGCCTCCGGGTCGATCAGCGGGAGGGCTCTCGTCCGGCCGACCACCGGCATCGCGCGCAGCCAGGTGTGGGGCACGATGCTCGCCCAGCCACCGCCGCCCACGTGCGCGTAGAGGGAGGCGATCGAGTCCGTCTCGACCTGCGGGGTCACCACGTACCCCTTCTCCGCGAACACGGTGTCGACGATCTGGCGGATCCGCATGTCCGGCGTCAGCAGCGCGAGCGGCAACTGGGCCGCGTCCGCCCAGGACACGGTGGCGGACTGGGCCACCAGCTGGTCGTCGGAGACCAGGAGCATGTACCGCTCCTGGTAGAGGGGGACGACCTGGAGGCCCTCCTGGTCGTCCGGGTCGAAGTGGGCGATGGCCACGTCGAGTTCGTAGTCGCGCAGCTGGCGATGGAGTTCCTTCGTCGACAGCCGGGAGCGGACCTGGACCTTGGCCAGCGGGTGCGCCGCGCAGAAGGCGGCCACGGGAAGGGCGAGGGTCGTGGACGCGGTGGGGTCGGTGCCGAGCCGCAGGGTCCCCGTGATGCCGGACTGCACGGCGGCCACCTCGGCCTTGAAGGCGTCCTGTTCGGCGAGGATCCGCTTGGCCCACACCACGAGCCGCTCGCCCTCCGGGGTGAGGCCCTGGTAGTTGTGGCCGCGGTTGATCAGCGTGACGTTCAGCTCCCGCTCCAGTTTGGCGATCGCCGCCGAGAGCGCGGGCTGGGAGACGTAGCAGGATTCCGCCGCCCGGGCGAAGTGCCGTTCCCTCGCCACCGCCACGAAGTATTCGAGCTGCCGGAACAGCATGAGCGGCTCCTCCCTGCCCATGGGATCACTGCCTCCATACTGTATGCAGTGTGAAGTGATGTACAGGGAGGAGACCGCACGGGTCAGCGCAGAAGCTTCACCGCGGCCACCACCAGGGGGTCCAGGCCGTCCACCCCGGCATCGACGAACTCGTGGAGCCGCGTGCGCATGCGCGGGTCCCAGAACCTGCCGATGTGCCCCGCGATCGCCTCCGCGGCGTCCTCCCCCGGCAGGTGACCGAGGTTCCTGGCGATGTCGTTGGCCATCCTGCACTCCGCCGGCACGGTCGCGGTCATCTCAGTCCACCACCGTCACGAGGTCGTTCCCGGCGGCTTCGGTCTCGCTCGACCGGCCCGGGCGGGCGAGCGCCACCTGTACGGCAGTCACCTTGTACTCCGGGCAGTTGGTCGCCCAGTCGGAGTTCTCCGTGGTCACCACGTTGGCGCCGGTGACGGGGTGGTGGAACGTGGTGTACACGACCCCGGTCGGCATGCGGTCGGAGAGCTCCGCGCGCAGGGTGGTCCGGCCGACGCGGCTGGCCAGGGTGACCATGTCGCCGTGGTTGATGCCGCGGTCCTCGGCGTCGTGGGGGTGCAGCTCCAGTACGTCCTCGGGGTGCCAGGCGACGTTGCCGGTACGGCGGGTCTGCGCGCCGACGTTGTACTGGCTGAGGATGCGGCCCGTGGTGAGGACCAGCGGGAAGCGCCGGGTGCTGCGTTCGTTGGTCGGCACGTAGGAGGTGACCACGAACTTGCCCTTGCCGCGCACGAATTCGTCCACGTGCATGACGGGCGTGCCCTCCGGGGCCTCCTCGTTGCACGGCCACTGGACGCTGCCGAGCTTGTCGAGGAGGTCGAAGGAGACTCCGGTGAACGTCGGTGTGACCGACGCGATCTCGTCCATGATCTGGCCCGGATGGTCGTACGACATCTCGTAGCCCATGGCCGTGGCGATCTCGCTGACGATCTGCCATTCGTGCTTGCCCGTCTTCGGCTTCATCACCGCGCGCACCCGGTTGATGCGGCGTTCCGCGTTGGTGAAGGTGCCGTCCTTCTCCAGGAAGGACGCCCCGGGCAGGAAGACGTGCGCGAACTTGGCCGTCTCGTTGAGGAACAGGTCCTGGACGACGACGAGTTCCATCGCTTCGAGGGCCGCGGTGACGTGCTTGAGATTGGGGTCGGACTGGGCGATGTCCTCGCCGTGGACGAACAGGCCGCGGAAGGTGCCGTCGATGGCCGCGTCGAACATGTTGGGGATGCGAAGTCCCGGCTCGGCGAGGAGGGTTCCGCCCCAGAGGTTCTCGAAGACGGTCCGGACGGCGTCGTCGGAGACGTGCCGGTAGCCGGGGAGTTCATGGGGGAACGAGCCCATGTCGCAGGAGCCCTGCACGTTGTTCTGGCCGCGCAGCGGGTTCACTCCGACGCCGTCACGGCCGATGTTCCCGCACGCCATCGCGAGGTTGGCCATTCCCATGACCATGGTCGAGCCCTGGCTGTGCTCGGTGACGCCGAGGCCGTAGTAGATGGCGCCGTTGGGCGCTTCGGCGTACAGCCGTGCGGCGGCCCGGAGTTCGGCGGCCGGCACTCCGGTGATCTCCTCGACGGACTCCGGACTGTTCTCCGGGCGGGCGATGAACTCGGCCCAGTCGTCAAAGCCTTCGCACCTTGCGTCGACGAAGGACCGGTCGACCAGGCCCTCGGTGACGACGACGTGCGCCATCGCGTTGACCACGGCGACGTTGGTGCTGGGCCGGAGCTGGAGGTGGTGCCGCGCCTCGATGTGCGGGGAGCGCACGAGGTCGATGCGGCGCGGGTCCACGACGATCAACTGGGCGCCCTCGCGCAGCCGGCGCTTCATCCGGGAGGCGAACACCGGGTGGCCGTCGGTGGGGTTGGCGCCGATCACCATGATGACGTCGGCCTCGGCGACCGAGCGGAAGTCCTGGGTGCCCGCCGACTCGCCGAAGGTCTGCTTGAGGCCGTATCCCGTCGGGGAGTGGCAGACGCGGGCGCAGGTGTCGACGTTGTTGTTGCCGAAGGCCGCGCGGACCATCTTCTGTACGACGTAGACCTCTTCGTTGGTGCACCGCGAGGAGGTGATCCCGCCGATCGCGCTCGCTCCGTGCCGGTCCTGGATCTCGCGCATCCGCCGGGCGACCGTGCCGATCGCCTCGTCCCACTCGACCTCGCGCCAGGGGTCGGTGATCCGGTCGCGGACCATGGGCTTGAGTTGGCGGTCGGGGTGGGTGGCGTAGCCGAAGGCGAAGCGGCCCTTGACGCAGGAGTGGCCCTCGTTGGCGCCGCCGTCCTTGTACGGCACCATACGCACGAGTTCGTCGCCGCGCAGCTCGGCCTTGAAGGAGCAGCCGACCCCGCAGTACGCACAGGTGGTCACCACCGACCGGGTGGGCATGCCCAGTTCGACGACCGAGCGCTCCTGGAGCGTGGACGTCGGGCAGGCCTGGACGCAGGCCCCGCAGGAGACGCACTCGGAGTCCATGAAGGTCTCACCGGCGCCCGGCGAGACCTTGGAGTCGAAGCCGCGGCCCTCGATGGTGAGGGCGAAGGTGCCCTGGACCTCGCCGCAGGCGCGGACGCAGCGGGAGCAGGCGATGCACTTGGAGGGGTCGAAGTCGAAGTACGGGTTGGAGGTGTCCTTCTCGGCGACGAGGTGGTTCTCGCCCTCGTAGCCGTAGCGGACCTGTCGGAGGCCCACCACCCCTGCCATGTCCTGGAGTTCGCAGTCCCCGTTGGCCGGGCAGGTCAGGCAGTCCAGGGGGTGGTCGGAGATGTAGAGCTCCATGACGCCCTGGCGGAGCTTCTCCACCTTCGGTGTCTGGGTGCTCACCTTCATGCCGTCGGCGCACGGGGTGGTGCAGGACGCCGGGGTGCCGCGCCGGCCGTCGATCTCCACCACGCACAGCCGGCAGGAGCCGAACGCCTCCAGGCTGTCGGTGGCGCAGAGTTTGGGTATGTCGACGCCGGCCTGTGCGGCCGCGCGCATCACCGAGGTGCCCTCGGGGACGGTCACCGGCAGGCCGTCCACCTCGACGGACACCGTCGCCGGGCCGGGCCGCTCGGGGGTTCCGAAGTCGGGTTCCTTGAGGAGTGTCATTCCGTGCCCTCCGTCCTCGCGCCCGTCGCCTGTACGGGCTGGATGTCCAGGAGTCGACGGCCGCCGAGGAAGTCGTCGGGGAAGTGGGTGAGGGCGCTGCGCACGGGAAGCGGGGTGAGCCCGCCCATCGCGCACAGCGAGCCCTCGGTCATCAGGTCGCAGAGGTCTTCGAGCAGGGCGAGGTTCTCGTCCCGGTGGGTGCCGCCGACGATCTTGTCGATCACCTCGACGCCGCGCACGGCCCCGACTCGGCACGGTGTGCACTTGCCGCAGGACTCCTCGGCGCAGAACTCCATCGCGAAACGGGCCTGTGCGGCCATGTCGACGCTGTCGTCGAAGACGACCACTCCGCCGTGGCCGACCATCGCCCCGGCCGCCGCGAACGCCTCGTAGTCCATGGGCAGATCGAACATCGACTCCGGCAGGTACGCCCCCAGCGGGCCGCCGACCTGCGCGGTGCGCACCGGGCGTCCGGAGTGGGTCCCGCCGCCGTACTCCTCGATGAGCTCCCGCAGGGTGATGCCGAAGGCGGTCTCCACGATGCCGCCGTGGGCGATGTTGCCGCCGAGCTGGAACACTTGGGTGCCGCGGGAGCGTTCGACGCCGAGCCGCTCGTACGCCGTCGCGCCCTCGGCCAGGACCACGGGCACGGTGGCGAGGGTGAGGACGTTGTTCACCACGGTCGGTTTGCCGAACAGGCCCTCGATCGCCGGGATCGGCGGTTTCGCGCGGACCATGCCGCGCTTGCCCTCCAGGCTCTCCAGCATGGAGGTCTCCTCGCCGCAGATGTACGCGCCGGCGCCGACGCGGACGTGCAGGTCGAAGTCGAGGGCGGAGCCGAGGATGTTCTTGCCGAGCCAGCCGTGCTCGCGGGCGATCCCGATCGCCCGGCGCATCGTGGCCACCGCGTCCGGGTATTCGGAGCGGATGTACAGGTAGCCCTCGCTCGCTCCGACCGCGTGCGCGGCGATCGTCATGCCCTCGATGAGCATGAACGGGTCGCCCTCCATGACCATCCGGTCGGCGAAGGTCCCGCTGTCGCCCTCGTCGGCGTTGCAGCAGACGAACTTCAGCTCGTCGGCGCCGTCCAGCACGGTCTTCCACTTGATGCCGGCCGGGAATCCGGCGCCGCCACGGCCGCGCAGTCCGGACGCGGTGACCTCGGCGACCACGTCCGCGGGGGCGAGCTCCAGGGCGGCGCGCAGTCCCCTGAGGCCGCCGTGCGCTTCGTAGTCCTCGGTCGACAGCGGGTCGGTCACGCCGACTCTGGCGAAGGTGACGCGGTTCTGGCGTGCCAGCCAGGGCAGTTCGTCGACGAGTCCGAGCCGCAGGGGGTGATCGGCGCCGTCGAGCATGCCCGCGGCCAGGAGATCCTCGACGTCCTCCGAGGTCACCGGGCCGTAGCCGACACGCCCTTGGGGGGTCACCACCTCGACCAGGGGCTCCAGCCACAGCATGCCGCGTGATCCATTGCGCACGACGTCGAGGGCGAAGTCCCCGCGGACGGCAGCGTGTTGAAGGGCCTGCGCGACCTCGTCCGCGCCGACGGACCTGGCCGCGGAGTCGCGCGGGACGTACACGGTGGCCGTGGAGTGCGCTGGGTTGTTCATGAGGAGACCGTCCCGTTGAGGATCGAGCCCAGCTTGGCCGGGCCAACTCGTCCGTACAGCCGTCCGTCGGCTTCCACCGACGGCCCGAGCGCGCAATTGCCGAGGCAGAAGACCTGCTCGACGGTGACCGAGCCGTCCGCCGCCGTCTCACCCAGGGGCAGTCCGGACTGGCGCGCGTAGTTCACCAGTTGGTCGGCGCCCAGTGCCTGGCAGGCCTCGGCGCGGCAGATGCGTACGGTGGTACGGCCCGCGGGCTCGCGACGGAAGTCGTGGTAGAAGGTCACCACTCCATGGACGTCCGCCCTGGAGAGGTTGAGCTCCTCGGCGAGTACCGGCACGGCCTCCTGCGGCACATGGCCCAACTCGGCCTGGACGGCGTGCAGTACGGGCAGCAGTGCTCCACGCTCGCCCCGGTGACGGGCCACCACCCTCCGGACCACGCTCTCGACCGTCACGTCACTTCCGCTGGTCGTCATGATCGCTTCGCCTTCCGTCACACGGGTCCCCGGCGAGGGATGCAGGAGACTCCGACCATACTCCATACAGACTTCTGTATACACAACCCTGCCGCACAGCGGGCAGACGGAGAAGTGTGGACACCGGACTGCGCGTCAGGTGTGCCCACCAGGGCGAATCCCGCGGCGACGCCCGCCATGTTGCATACCAAAACCTGTATGCTGACGCGGCCGTTCGGCGACCCTCCGCACGGCCCCACTCGGCAAGGCCGCCATTGCGTGACACCGGCGGCAGAACGGGACAACCATGCGCGAGGCACTCACGGCCGCAGCATCCCGGCGCGTCACCCGCCCGGCACCGCTGCGTCAGGCCGTGTACGACGCCCTGACCGAGCTGATCGTCAACGGCTCCCTCAAGCCGGGCCAGCATCTGGTCGAGGCCGAGCTCGCCGAACACCTCGGCGTCAGCCGCCAGCCGGTCCGCGAGGCTCTCCAGCGGCTCCAGACCGCCGGCTGGGTCGATCTGCGGCCCGCCCAGGGCGCCTTCGTCCACTCCCCCACGGAGGAGGAGGCCGCCCAGCTCCTCGGCGTCCGCTCGGTCCTGGAGACCTACTCGGCCCAGCTCGCCGCGAAGAACGCGAAGCCCGAGGACATCGCGCGTCTTGACGAACTCCAGCTGGACGGGGTCGCCGCTCTCGCCGACGACGACGTCGAGCGCCTGGTCGCGGCCAACACCGCGCTGCACGACTTCATCACCGCCGTCGCCGACAACGCCGTGCTGGCCGAACTGATCGCCCAGGTCGGCCAGAAGGTCCGGTGGTACTACACGCCCATCGCCAAACCCCGCGGCAAGGAGGCCTGGAACGAGCACACCCAGCTCATCAGGGCCATCGCCAAGGGCGACGCGGAGCAGGCGGGCGAGGTCATGCGCAAGCACACCGAGCGCACGACCGACTTCTACCGCAGGCAGATCGCGGCCAGGGCGAACCAGGACTGACGTTTTCCCTGGCACGGTTCAGGACGCGGCGAGGGAGCCGGCGGGGCGGCGGGCGCTCCCGAGGTCGAGGGCCGGCGGGCGGCGGGTCTCGGCGGCGGCCCGCAGTTCGAGCAGCCACGGCAGGACCGTGCGCAGCAGGATGTCGAGTCCGCCGCCGTCCGCTCCGAGCATCGCTTCCGCGGGCACCCGCACCGGGTCGGCGAACACCGTCGAGGTCGCGCTGCCGCGGGGTCCCGCGGCGCCGGGCCTGGCCGGGACGAACAGGTCCGGGGCATGCGCCGGGACCGCCCAGAGCGTCAGCCCGTCGGGGGCGGCGAGGGGCCGGGAGGACCAGACGTACAGGTCGGCCTCCCCCGCCGCGACCACCCGCTGCTTGCGGGCCCGCAGGGCTACCACGTCACCGGAACGGGTGGCCACGGAGTGCGGCACGAAGAGCTGAGTCTCGGATGTCGAGCCGTCACCTCCGGCCTCCGACTCCCCCTCCGACTCGGCGAGCGCAAGACTGGCGAGGTGGCGTCCGGCGGCGATCTCGCCCCGTGTCCAAGGGCCGCCGTATGCCTCGATGACGGCGACCGCCGTGTAGTGGGACTGGAGGACGGCCGCCGTCGCCGGGCAGACGCGCGCGGTCCGCGCGACCACGTCGACGGCTGCCGGCAACCCCCGCCCCCCGCCGCCGAATTCGGTGGAGACGGTGAGCCCCAGCAGCCCGGCGCGGCCGAGGGCCGTCACGGCGCCTCGAGGGAACCTGCCCTGGACGGCGGTTGCTTCGGCGACGGGTCCGACGACACTGGTCAGGACTTCGGAGAGAGCGGTGCGGTACAACACGGGGCGACCCCCTCGGGCGTGGCTGCTGGTCCACTGTCGAATGATGATTGCATACAGTATTCTGCATGGGAAGGTCGCCGCGCCAGGGGTCAGCCGGGCAATTTCCGGGACCCATCAGCCGAACGAGGGAGACAGGGCCCATGCCCGACACACCCACCGTGACAGCCCGTGGCCCGATCAACAGGCCCACCCCGCTCCGCCAGGCCGTGTACGAGGCCCTCACCGAACTGATCATCAACGGCTCGCTGAAACCCGGCCAGCACCTCGTCGAGGCCGAGCTGGCGGAGAGCCTCGGCGTGAGCCGGCAGCCGATCCGTGAGGCGTTGCAGCGGCTCCAGACCGCCGGCTGGGTCGACCTGCGCCCTTCGCAGGGGGCCTTCGTCCACTCCCCCACCACGCAGGAGTGCGCCCAACTCCTCAGCGTCCGGGCACTCCTGGAGACCCACTCCGCGCGCGGCGCGGCCCGGCACGCCACCGCCCGTGACGTCGCCCGGCTGTGGGAACTCCAGCAGACAGGTCTGGCCGCCCTCGCGGCCGGGGACGCCCGGGCCATCGTGGAGGCGAACGCCGCCCTCCACGGCCACATCACCCTGTTGTCCCGCAACGCGGTCCTCGCCGAACTCATCCCCCAGGTCGACCGGCGGGTGCGCTGGTACTACATGCCCATCGCCAAGCCCCGCGGCAAGGACGCCTGGAACGAGCACGCGAGGATCATCGAGGCCATCGGCGAGGGTGCCGCCGACCGCGCCGAGGAGCTCATGCGCCGGCACACCCGCAACACCACCGACTTCTACTGCGAGCAGATCGCCGCGGTGGTCGGGCGGGACGACTGACCCCGGCCGACCACCACCGCCAACGGGCTTGGACGGCTCAGGAGTTCGGCTCGATCTCCCGCAGCAGCCCCGTCGTCACATCGAAGACGAACCGTTCCTGTGGACTGAGCGGGAGTGAGTCCGTTCAGCCGCGCGCCCCGAACGGTCTTGGGCGAGCTGGTCCCCGGCGTACTCGACCCCGGGTGGCGACACGCATCCTGTGCGTGGTCCGAGCCCGGGAGGCCAGTTCCCTCACGACCTGGCCATGTGGGTACGGCCAGAGGCGACGGGGAGGCCCTGAACCATCCTCAGGTGGAGCAGGGGCCCCGCACGCTGACGCCGTACCCGGTGTCCCAGGTCGCACGACCACGCTAGCCCAAACAGCCCAGGGCGCCGCAAGCCCGCAAGTGGACGATCACACGATCGAGCTAATGCGGCCTTGTGTGCATTCCCTGGTGAGCAGCACGGACCCCCGCACATCGTCGGTGTGTGGGAGGAACGGCGAGGTGCGCACGCGTTGCATGGACTGCCGTACGTCCTGGTCGACGTCCCGGAAGGCCTCCACCGCCCACGCGGGACGCTGACCGACCTCCAGTTCCAGTTCGTGCCGGAAGTCCTCGGTCAGGGTCTGGAGACCGCAGCCGGTGTGGTGGATGAGCGCCACACTGCGGGTACCGAGCGCACGCTGACTGATCGTCAGGGAACGGATCGTGTCGTCGGTGACGACTCCCCCGGCGTTGCGGATGGTGTGACAGTCGCCGAGCTCCAGTCCGAGCGCGGCGTGCAGGTCGAGGCGGGCGTCCATGCACGCCACGTCGGCCACGCGCAGAACGGGGCGTGCGCCCATGCCGGGGTCGGTGAAGCGGGCGGCGTAGGCGCGGTTGGCCTCCACGAGCCGGTCGGTGACCGTCGCGGTTCGGGGTGCTGAAGTCGACATGCGGGGCTACCTCACTCCGGTCGGGACGGTCAGATGACGCCTTGCTCCTTGAGCTGCGGCAACTCCTCGTCGCTGAGTCCGAGTTCGTTGATGTAGATCTCTTCGTTGTGCTGGCCGAGGAGGGGTGGGGTGGTGATGGTGGTGGGGGAGTCGGAGAGTTTGAGGGGGTTGCCGACGGTGGTGAAGGTGCCGCGCTGGGGGTGTCCGACTTCGACGATCATGTCGTTGTCGGCGAGGGAAGGGTCCTCGATGATCTCTTTCGGGGACAGGATCGGCCCGCACGGAATGTTGTGGCGGTTGAGTTGTTCCAGGACCTGCCATTTGGGCAGGGTCGCGGTCCATTCCTCGATCAGCTGGAACATCTTGGCCAGCTTGGGCAGGCGGGCCTCGGGGGTGGCCCACTCGGGGTCTTCGGCGAGTTCGGGCCGGCCGATCAGCGCGGACAGCGGCTGCCAGCCTTGCGGCTGGACGATGACGTACACGTAGTCGTTCGGCCCGCCCGGCGCGCACCGCACGGCCCAGCCGGGCTGCCCGCCCCCCGACGCGTTGCCCGAACGCGGCACCTCCTCGGTGAAGTCGTCGTTGGGGTACTCCGTCAGCGGGCCGTGTGCCAGGCGCTGCTGGTCCCGGAGTTTGACCCGGCACAGGTTCAGCACCGCGTGCTGCATCGCCACGTTCACCCGCTGGCCCCTGCCCGTTTTCTCGCGCTGGAGCAGCGCGGCCAGGATGCCCGCGACCGCGTGGATCCCGGTCCCGGAGTCACCGATCTGCGCACCGGTCGCCAGCGGCGGCCCGTCCTCGAAACCGGTGGTGGCCATCGACCCGCCCATCGCCTGCGCGACCACCTCATACGCCTTGAAGTCGGTGTAGGGGCCGTCCCCGAAACCCTTGATCGAGGCATACACGATCCGCGGGTTGATCTCCCTGATCCGCTCCCAGGAGAACCCCATCCGCTCCACCGCACCCGGCGCGAAGTTCTCCACCAACACATCCGCACCCCGGATCAGCGCGGTCAGGATCTGCTGCCCCCGCCCGGTCTTGGTGTTCAGCGTGATACTGCGCTTGTTGCAGTTGAGCATCGTGAAATACAGCGAGTCCGCGTCCGGGACATCCCGCAGCTGCCGGCGTGTGATGTCCCCGCCCGGCGCCTCCACCTTCACCACATCCGCCCCCAGCCACGCCAGCAACTGCGTCGCCGACGGACCCGACTGCACATGCGTCATATCCAGCACCCGCACACCATCAAGAGCCAACGTCATGCTCGCCACCCCATCTCTGCGTCGTCGTGTGTTCGCCGGTGGCCGGGCGGCCGCCCCTTCACGGGGCGCCGCCCGGACTCGCCTCACGGCATCAGCTGGTACTCGGGGAAGTTGCCGGGCAGTCGCTCGCCGGCCGGGCCCCGGGTGACCGCGCGCACCAGCAGCTCGCCGCCGACGAAAGCGCCGCGCCAGGAGGCGCCGAACCCGCCGAACAGTTCGTCCCGGTCACCGCGCGAACGCGGCTTGCCGTGACCGACCTTGAACGCGCGGATCTGCGGGGCGAGCCGGTCGAAGGTGGCCCGGTCGTCGGTGGACAGGGTGGCCACCAGGGCGCCGTTGGAGGCGTTCATCGCGGCGAGCAGTTCCGCCTCGGTGTCGACCAGGACGATGGTGTCGACCGGGCCGAAGGGCTCCGCGTGGTGGAGGGGCGAGGACGGCGGCGGGTTGAGGAGGGTGACGGGCTGGACGTACGCGGAGGTGTCCTGGCCGGACAGGAAGCGGGCGTCCGCCTCGCTGCCGCGGTGGACCGGGACGGCTCCGCGGTCGATGGCCTCGGCGACCTGGTCGCGCAGTTCCTTCGCCTTCGCCGCGTTGATCACCGGTCCGAAGTCCAGTGCCGGGTAGGGGTCGTCCGCGTGCTCGACGGCGAGCGGGTGCCCCAGGCGCAGGGTGCGCACCGCGGGAAGGTAGGCCGACAGGAACTCGTCGAACAGCTCGCGCTGGACGACGAACCGCGGGTAGGCGGTGCAGCGCTGTTTGCCGTAGTCGAAGAGCTTGGGGATGACGGCGGTCAGCGCGTCCCAGTCGGTGTGGTTCCAGATGCCCCAGGTGTTGAGTCCCTCCTGTTCGAGGACATGACGCTTGCCGAGGTCGGCTACGGCCGTGGCGACGGCGGCTCCGGTGTCGCGGCCGCCGACGAAGGAGACACAGCCGATCTCGGGCGCCCGCACCAGCGCCTGAGACAGCTCTCCCCCGCTGCCGCTGACGAGGGTGACGGGGAGGCCCTCGCGGGCGGCCAGCGCGCAGGCCAGGGTGAGACAGGCGACGCCGCCGTCGGTCGGGGTCTTGGCGATGACCGCGTTGCCCGCCAGGGCCTGAACCAGCATGGCGTGAACGAGCACGCTCATCGGGTAGTTCCAGCTCGCGATGTTGGACACCGGACCGTCCAGCGGGACCCGGCCCTCGACCATCGGCTCGATGCCGTCGACGTACCAGCGCACGCCGTCGATGGCCCGGTCGACGTCCGCCTGCGCGAGACGCCAGGGCTTGCCGATCTCCCAGACCAGCAGGAGCGCGAGGAGTTCGCGGTGCTGGGTGAGGGCGTCGAGGGTGGCCGCGACGCGGGCCCGGCGCTCTTCGAGCCGTATGTACCGCCAGGCGCGGTGCTGGTCGAGGGAGGCGCGGACGGCCTGGTGGGCGGCTTCCCGGTCCAGGCGCGGCGGCCCGGCGATCGGGCTGCCGTCGACGGGGCTGGTGGCGGGCAGGGCCCGGCCGTCGGCCCGCCAGGCGGAGGCCCAGAGGTTGAGGACGCGGTCGTCCCGGAAGGCCTCGGGGGCGACGGCGAGGCAGCGCTGCCAGGCGTCGTTCCAGGAGGTACCGGACTTCACCACGAGCTGGGTGGAGTTGAGGGTGGTGGTCATGCGATGTCTCCGCTCTCGGTGCACGGTCGGGGGCGGGGTAGGGGGACGCGGCGGAGCGGGACTGATCTCCGTCCGCCGCCGTGTGGTTCCGGGTCAGGCCCGAGGTGTCTCGCGGGCCGTGTCCTCGCGGTCCGTGTCCAGCAGGGCGAGCACGAGGCGGGCCGTCTCGGTGGGTGTGTTCCCGACCTTGACGCCGACCGCCTCCAGCGCCGCCTTCTTCGCCTGCGCGGTGCCCGCCGAACCGGACACGATGGCGCCCGCGTGGCCCATGGTCCTGCCCTCGGGCGCGGTGAATCCGGCGATGTAGCCGACGACGGGCTTGGTGACGTGCTCATGGATGTACGTGGCCGCCCGCTCCTCGGCGTCCCCGCCGATCTCCCCGATGAGGACGATCAGTTCGGTGTCGGGGTCGTCCTGGAAGGCCGCGAGGCAGTCGATGTGGGTGGTGCCGACGACGGGGTCTCCGCCGATGCCGACACAGGTGGAGAAGCCGATGTCGCGCAGCTCGTACATGAGTTGGTAGGTGAGCGTGCCCGACTTGGACACCAGACCGACTCGGCCGGAGCGGGTGATGTCCGCGGGGATGATGCCCGCGTTGGACTGGCCGGGGGTGATCAGGCCGGGGCAGTTGGGGCCGACGATCCGTGTTCCCTTCTTCTTCGCGTACGAGGTGAAGGCGACGGAGTCGTGGACGGGGATGCCTTCCGTGATGACGACGACCAGTCCGATTCCCGCGTCGGCGGCCTCGACAACCGCCGCTTTGGCGAAGGCGGGTGGTACGAACACGACGGTGACGTCGGCTCCGGTTGCCCGCATGGCGTCGGCGACCGAGCCGAAGACGGGGACGAGACGGTCGTCGAAGTCGACCGTCTGGCCGGCCTTGCGCGGGTTGACGCCGCCGACCACGTTGGTGCCCGCCGCGAGCATGCGCCGGGTGTGTTTCATGCCCTCGCCGCCGGTCATGCCCTGGACGAGGACCCTGGACTCCTTGGTCAGGAAGATGGCCATGTCCCGCTCCTTCAACTGGCTGTGGCGAGTTCGGCGGCACGGCGGGCGGCGCCGTCCATGGTCGTGGCCTGCTGGACCAGGGGGTGGGCGTGCCCGTCGAGGACGGCCCGGCCGCGGGCGGCGTTGTTGCCGTCGAGGCGTACGACGAGCGGCTTGGTGAGCCGGACCTCGTCCAGGGCCCGGACGATGCCGGCGGCGACCGCGTCGCAGGCGGTGATGCCGCCGAAGACGTTGACGAACACGGACTTCACCGCCGGGTCCGACAGGATGACCCCCAGTCCGTCGGCCATGACCTGGGCCGAGGCACCGCCGCCGATGTCGAGGAAGTTGGCGGGACGGGCTCCGCAGCCGGCGACCACGTCGAGGGTCGACATGACCAGGCCGGCGCCGTTGCCGATGACGCCGACCTCGCCGTCGAGCTTGACGTAGTTGAGGCCCTTCGCGGCGGCGGCCGCCTCCAGCGGATCGTCGTACACGATGCTCTCGGTACTCCAACGGGCCTGCCGGAAACGGGCGTTGTCGTCGAGGGTGACCTTGCCGTCGAGGGCGAGGATGTGCCCCTGGCGGGTGCGGACGAGCGGGTTGACCTCGACGAGGACCGCGTCCTGGCGGACCAGTACCTCCCACAGCCGTACGAGAACGTCGACGGTCTGCGGTGGCAGTCCGGCCGCCTCGGCGATCTCGCCCGCCTTCGCCGAGGTGACACCTTCGGCGGGGTCGATGTGGATACGGGCGACCGCCTCCGGGCGGGCCGCGGCGACCTCCTCTATGTCCATGCCGCCCTCCGCCGAGGCGATGGCCAGGAACCGGCCCGCGGCCCGGTCGAGAACGTAGGCGACGTAGAACTCGGTCTCGATGTCGACGGGTTGGGCCAGCATGACCTCGCCGACCGTGTGTCCCTTGATGTCCATGCCGAGGATCCGGCGTGCCGCCCGCTCGGCCTCGGCCGGATCGGCGGCGAGCCGGACACCGCCCACCTTGCCCCGGCCTCCGGTTTTGACCTGCGCCTTGACGACGACGCTGCCGCCGAGCCGGCGGGCGATCGCACGGGCTGCCTGGGGTGAGTCGGTGACCTCCGCCCTGGGCACCGGGATCCCGCGTTCTTCGAAAAGCCCCCGGGCTTCGTGCTCGTACAGGTCCATGCTTGGGCTCCCGTCTCAAAGTGCACGACTCAAAAGTGCTGCACGCCCCCTGGACATCACCCATCGGATGCGGGATAACAATCTTCATACAGTATTCGTCGACTGTATGCAATGTGCCAAGCATGGCCGTGAGGTGATCCGTGACGACGTTGGCTCTTGATGGTGTGCGGGTGCTGGATATGACGCATGTGCAGTCGGGTCCGTCGGCGACGCAGTTGCTGGCGTGGCTGGGGGCGGATGTGGTGAAGGTGGAGGCGCCGGGCGGGGACATCACGCGCCGGCAGCTGCGGGATGTCCCGGACGCGGACTCGCTGTATTTCACGATGCTCAACTGCAACAAGCGCAGTATCACGCTGAACACCAAGACCGGGCGGGGGCAGCAGATCCTGACCGCGCTGATCCGGGGTGCGGATGTGTTGGTGGAGAACTTCGCGCCGGGTGCGGTGGAGCGGATGGGGTTCTCCTGGGAGCGGATCAGGGAGATCAACCCGCGGATCGTGTATGCCTCGATCAAGGGTTTCGGGGACGGCCCCTACACCAACTTCAAGGCGTATGAGGTGGTCGCGCAGGCGATGGGCGGGTCGATGGCCACCACCGGTTTCGAGGACGGGCCGCCGCTGGCGACCGGTGCGCAGATCGGTGACTCCGGGACCGGGATCCACGCGGTCGCGGGCATCCTGGCCGCGCTGCTGCAGCGCGAGAAAACGGGCAGGGGCCAGCGGGTGAACGTGGCGATGCAGCACGCGGTGCTGAACCTGTGCCGGGTCAAACTCCGCGACCAGCAGCGCCTGGCACACGGCCCGCTGACGGAGTACCCCAACGACGACTTCACCGACGAAGTGCCGCGTTCGGGCAACGCGTCGGGGGGCGGGCAGCCCGGCTGGGCCGTGCGGTGCGCGCCGGGCGGGCCGAACGACTACGTGTACGTCATCGTCCAGCCGCAAGGCTGGCAGCCGCTGTCCGCGCTGATCGGCCGGCCCGAACTCGCCGAAGACCCCGAGTGGGCCACCCCCGAGGCCCGCCTGCCCAAGCTGGCCAAGATGTTCCAGCTGATCGAGGAATGGACCGCGACCCTGCCCAAATGGCAGGTCCTGGAACAACTCAACCGCCACAACATCCCGTGCGGGCCGATCCTGTCCCCGAAAGAGATCATCGAGGACCCTTCCCTCGCCGACAACGACATGATCGTCGAAGTCGGACACCCCCAGCGCGGCACCTTCACCACCGTCGGCAACCCCCTCAAACTCTCCGACTCCCCCACCACCATCACCACCCCACCCCTCCTCGGCCAGCACAACGAAGAGATCTACATCAACGAACTCGGACTCAGCGACGAGGAGTTGCGTCTGCTCAGGTCGGGCGGGGTGATCTGACGTGGTGAACAGGAGCCACATCCCGGGGCCCTTGGGCGGTGGTCCATGACGTGAATGAGCACGGGGTCCTGCGGCGGTGCGCGTCGGCGGACCCCGGGGATCCGTGCGCGCACGAAAGGAATTTGGACAGGGGGCGCTGGCCAGATCTTTCGACGCAAGGAGTGCTTGAAGACTATGACAACTGTCGACTATTCGTCGTCCGCCGCCTTCAGGGAGGTGACGGACCGCAACGGCCGCGTGTACCGGATCGGCGAGACAGACCGGCACATCATGGGACGGCCACGATGGACCATGGTGCTCTTCCCGTGGATGGGCATGCTGGGCATCAGTTCCTCGGAGTACGCGTTCACGTCGGCCGAGGACACACTGCACGAGGCGCATCTGTGGAGCAGTGGGCACATCTTCTGGCTGATGGGCGTCTGGGTGTTCTTCCAGGCGGCCGTGGCCTTCCCGGCCGGGCAGTTGCGGGAGAGCGGAAAGCTCCCGGCCCGCTACGCGATGATGCTCGGCGCGGTGGGCACCATCCTCGGCTACATCTCGCTGGCGTTCGCGCCGAACGTGATCGTCGCCTACCTGGGCTTCGGCGTGTGCAGCGGTATCGGCGCCGGTCTGGTCTACGCGACCTGCGTGAACATGGTCGGCAAGTGGTTCCCGGAGCGCAAGGGCGGCAAGACCGGCATGGTCAACGGCGGTTTCGCCTATGGCTCGGTGCCCTTCGTCTTCCTGTTCACCTCGTACATGGACCTGAGCAACTACCGGGGCGTCCTGGTGACGGTGGGCCTCGTCTGCTGTGCCGTGGTGGCGTTCGCGGGCTGGTTCTTCAAGGACCCGCCGAAGAACTGGTGGCCCCCGCACGTCGACCCGCTCCGGCAGACCGACGACCCGAAGATCCGGCGGGCGCTGGAGAAGAACCCGCCGGCCGTCAAGCAGTACACCCCGAAGGAAGCGGCGCGTACGCCCGTCCTGTGGATGATGTGGTTCTGCCTGCTGTGCACGGCCGGGATCAACATCTTCGGCATCGCCTTCCAGGTGCCGTTCGGCAAGGACATGGGCTTCGCGGGCGGGATCGTGGCCACAGCGATGTCGCTGAAGGCGATCGTCAACGGCACCGGGCGCGGGGTGATCGGCTGGATCTCCGACAAGTTCGGCCGGCGCAACACGCTGATCATCGTGTGTCTGGTGCTGGGCACCGCGCAGTTCGGTGTGCTGGTCTCGGGCCAGATGGGCAGCATGCCGTTCTTCCTCTTCTGCTCCATGGTCTCCGGCTTCGGCGGCGGCGCGATCTTCCCGCTGTTCGCCGCGATGACGGCCGACTACTTCGGTGAGAACAACAACGCCTCCAACTACGGCATGGTCTACAGCTCGAAGCTCATCTCGGGCCTCGTGGGCTCCGGTGTCGGCTCGATCGTGGTCGGCGCCTGGGACTACCAGGGCGCGTTCGTCCTGGCCGGCTCCATCGGCCTGGCGTCCGCGGTCCTCGCGCTGTTCCTGAAGGCGCCCGGCAGGCCCCGGACCAGCCGTCGGACCGTACCCAACCCGCAACCGCTCGGCGAGGAAATGGCCTGACATGACGGCAGATCCGTACGCAGCCCGCACCGAGACCGACAAGAGCGCACACTCCACCGCCGCACCACGTCCCTACCGAGAAGTGACCGACGCCAACGGCCGCGTCTACCGCATCGGCGAGACCGACCGGGACATCCTCGGCCACTCACGCACACTCATGGTGTATCTCCCCTGGATCACCATGATGGCCATCAGCGTCTTCGAGTACGCGTACGGCTCGGCCGAGGACACCCTGTCCCACGCCCACGGCTGGACGCAGAGCAACACCTTCTGGATCCTCAGTGTCTGGGTCTTCTTCCAGGCCGGCATCGCCTTCCCGGCGGGCTGGCTGCGGGAGAAGGGCATCCTGACCGCCCGCAAGGCCATGTACATCGGCTCGGGCATGTGTCTGGTCGGGTTCCTCGCCCTGTCGCACCTCGACAACGTGCTGCTGGCGATCCTGGGCTTCGGCGTCGTCGGAGGTATCGGCGCCGGACTGGTCTACGCGACCTGCATCAACATGGTCGGCAAATGGTTCCCCGAACGCCGGGGGGCGAAGACCGGCTTCGTCAACGGCGGCTTCGCGTACGGATCACTGCCCTTCATCTTCATCTTCAACTACGGCTTCGACACCGCGAACTACCACCGCGTGCTGGACCTCATCGGCGGCTACATCCTGATCGTGGTCGTCGGGTGCGCGTTCTTCTTCAAGGACCCGCCGAAGAACTGGTGGCCCGCGAACATCGACCCGCTCACCCACGGCGGCAGCGAGAAGGGGGCCGGCGCTCTCGCCAAGAACCCTCCGGCGGTACGGCAGTACACGCCGAAGGAGGCCATAAGGACCGGCATGCTTCCCCTCATGTGGGTCGCCCTCGTCATGACCGCGGGGGTGTCGATCTTCGGGATCTCCTTCCAGGTCGACTATGCCAAGGACGTGGGTTTCGGCCCGCTGGTGGCGGCCTCCTCCATGGGTGTCATGGCGGTCATCAACGGCGTCGGGCGCGGGGTGGTGGGCTGGCTGTCCGACAAGTGGGGCCGTAAGTCCACGCTGGTGTTCGTGATCGTCGTGCTGGGTCTCGCCCAGTTCGGAGTGATCTGGGCGGGCGACATCAGGAGCGAGTCGCTGTTCCTGGTCTTCGCGTTCCTCTCCGGATTCGGCGGCGGCGCGTTCTACCCGCTGTTCGCGGCGCTGACCCCCGACTACTTCGGGGAGAACTTCAACGCCTCCAACTACGGGCTGGTGTACAGCGGCAAGCTGATCAGCGGCCTGTTCGGCGGCGGCCTCGGCTCCATGGTCGTCGCGGCCTGGGGCTACGACGGGGCGTACGCCCTGGCCGGCGCCACCTCGATGGTCGCGGCGGCGATCGCCCTGCTGCTACGCCAGCCGGGACGGCCCCGGGGCGGCACCTCGGCACCGCAGCCGCAAACCGCGGTCTGAGCGGGGAAGTTCGGACGGATCAGGCGGCCCTCCGCCTCGGCGCTCGCCGGGGTAGGGCCGCCTGATCCGATGGTTCGGTGCCCGGTGGCCCGCCCGCGGGGCCCAGAGGTTCAGCGGTCCGGAGGCGGGGAGGAGTCTCTTGCGGGGCTGCTGCCGGTGCTTCGGAGCAGCGGGGGTGCGGCTTTCGGCGGCCCGGCCGCGGTGCCCCGGCTGGTTGCAGGAGACCGTGCGGGTGATCATGCGGCTGCCGGGGAGGCGTTTCGCGGGTGCGGCGCAGGTAGCCGTGGGTTTCCAGTTCCCGCAAGGCGGCGAGCGCGGCAGTGACCGCAAGCGAAAACCGCTGGCCCGGGTTGAGTTCGCTGCCTGGATGCCAGGCGGCCCGGCGGCCAGGCGGCCCGGCTGCCTGGATACCCGGCGCTGGACGGTCCGGCGGTCCGACGGCTTGGCGGTCCGGCGGCTCCGCGGCTTGACGGTCCGACAGCTCTGCGGCTTGAAAGTCCGGCAGCTCTGCGGCCTGACGGTCCGGCGGCTTGGCGGCCCGGCAGCCCGGCAGCCCGGCAGCCCGGCAGCAGCCTGTCGCCTCGCGGTCGCGGTCGCCGCCGCCGCCGCCGCCGCCGCGGACAGGATCGGACGCTACTTCTCGCGGTCGTGGTACATCTTCCGCGTGTGTTCGGTGTGTTGGCGCATGACGGCGGTGGCGCGCTGCTCGTCGCGGTCGGCGATCGCGGCGATCAGTTCACGGTGTTCGATCCAGGACTGACGGCCACGCTGCCGGGCGATCGGCGTGTAATACCAGCGCACCCGACGATCCACCTGCCCCGCCAACTCCGCCAGAACCGCGTTACCCGCCAACTCCATGATCGTCGCGTGCAGACGGGCGTTCAACGCCACCGCGGCATCCACATCGTCCGCCGCGACCGCACTCTCACCCTGCGCACACAGCTCCTCCAGCACCGCGACACCAGCCTTGCCCGCATTCGCCGCCGCCAGCCGCGCCGCCTCGGCCTCCAACAACGTCCGCACCGTGAGAAGCTGATCAGCCTCCTCATCCGTCGGCTCATGCACAAACGCACCCTGCGCAGGCCGCAAGTCCACCCAACCCTCGGTGTTCAACCGCTGCAAAGCCTCACGCACCGGCTGCCGCGACACCCCCAGATGCCCGGCCAACTCACTCTCCACCAGATGCTGACCCGGCTGCAGAGCACGAGTCGTGATCAGTTCGAGCAACGCCCCATAGACACGGTCGCGCAGCGGACCGGGACGCTCGAGCCGGGGCACCGTCCCGTACGGCAGTCCTGTCGTCGGCAACATCGCGGTCCCTCCTGCACAGCGTCGTCGCTGCAGCTGAGAGCCAAGTATGAATTGGTTTTCGCCTACAGTCTACGGCGCACAAGGGCGTAGCAGCAGCTCACCAGGCTTGGTGACGTCATGACCCTTGCTGAGCACTCTCCCCATCCTGTAGACAATATCCAGTCGACAAAGTCGGCAGTTCCTCGGTCACCCTCACCGAACGGAGCTTCCCCCCATGAAAGTCGCCATCCTCGGCGCCGGAGCCATCGGTGCCTACGTCGGCGCGGCACTCCACCGCGCCGGCGCCGACGTCCATCTCATCGCCCGCGGTCCGCATCTGGCGGCCATGCGGCAGCACGGTGTCCAAGTCCTCAGCCCCCGCGGTGACTTCACCGCTCTCACCCATGCCACCGACGACCCGGCCGAGATCGGTCCGGTCGACTACGTCTTCCTCGGTCTGAAGGCCAACTCGTACGCGGCGTGCGGGCCGCTCATCGAGCCCCTTCTCACCGACAGCACCGCGGTCATCGCGGCCCAGAACGGCATCCCCTGGTGGTACTTCCACCGGCACGGCGGCCCGCATGACGGCCACCGCATCGAAAGTGTCGACCCGGGCGGTGCGGTCAGTGCGGTGCTCGCGCCCTCCCGGGCCATCGGCTGTGTCGTCTACGCGGCGACCGAGCTCGAAGGGCCAGGTGTCGTACGGCACTTGGAAGGCACCCGGTTCTCCATCGGGGAGCCCGACCGCAGCCTCTCACTCCGGTGCCAGGCCTTCAGCGAGGCCATGCAGGCCGGCGGGCTCAAGTGCCCGGTCGAGCCGAACCTCCGGGACGACATCTGGCTCAAGCTACTGGGCAACATCTCCTTCAACCCCATCAGCGCGCTGGCCCGTGCCACCATGCGCCAGATGTGCCTGCACGGCGGCACCCGCAAGGTCATCGAGACGATGATGGCCGAGACTCTCGCGGTCGCCGAGGCCCTCGGCTGTACCGTCGGTGTCTCCATCGAACGCCGCCTCGCCGGCGCCGAACGGGTCGGCGACCATCGCACCTCCACGCTCCAGGACCTGGAGCGCGGCAAGCCGCTGGAACTCGACGTCCTCCTCACGGCCGTCATCGAGCTGGCGGAGATCACCGGCGTGGACGTGCCCACACTCCGCACCGTCCACGCGCTCTCCGACCTCCTCGCGATCCGGTCCGCCGCATGACGGAACTGGGCACCTACGTGATCGGGTCGGGACCTCGGATCCGGCCGAACGCCGGATCCGAGGTCCCGATGGCCCATGCGATCGGCCGGGAGATCATCCGGGCGGGCCTGGCCGACCGGGAGTTCATCGATCGTGCGACCCAGGGCTTCGAGGAGTACAGACAACTCGTCGAGCCGTGGACGGTGTCGCTCGCGGTGAAGGTGACAGGCGTACCGGCGGCTGTCATCAGGGAGTTGGCACAGGCCTACGCACGGGGCGAGCCGTTCCGGGCGTTCGACGGCACCGAGCACGACGAGGACCGCGCGCTGATCAACCTGTCACTGCTCACCGGCCGCGGTCACACCGATCGAGAGCGGCGTACACCGTTCCAGCTGGTCCGGCACGCCCCTCCCGTGGACCTCACGGACGAGGAGTATCCGGTCAGGCTCACCAGGGGCCGCCGTCCGGACACGTACAACACCCGCTTGCAGAGCGGTGGTTCGGCGTCTTCGCTGCGGCGTGCCGAGTGTGTCGAGCTGAGTCCGGAGGACGCCGAGCGCTACGGCGTGGTCGTCGGCGTGCAGGTGCGGGTGGCGACCCGACGGGGTTCGACAACGGCACCGGTGTGGGTGGATCCGGCGCTGCGGCCGGGTGTGGCGTTCATGACCGGCCGCCCACCGGATGGTTCGGACGCCGACCAGTGTTCTGCCAGGGCCAGTTGTCCGATCGCGGGGGCTGTGGAGTTCGAGGCTGCCGCGATGCGGATCGAGAAGATGCCCGTCGTGGCGATACGGAACTGAGGCCGAAAATGGGACGAGTCACGGAACGACGCAAGGTGATCCGCATCCGCGACGGGGCCATCTCCTCCCGCCCCGACACCCTGGTCACCGAGGAACCGCTGGAGATCCGCCTCAACGGCAAACCCCTCGCCATCACCATGCGCACCCCCGGCGACGACTTCGCACTCGCCGCCGGCTTCCTCGTCAGCGAAGGCGTCCTCGCCGAGCAGAGCGAACTGCAGAACATCGTCTACTGCGCCGGAGCCACCACCGACGGCTCCAACACCTACAACGTCGTCGACATCACCACCACCCCCGGCACCCCCATCCCCGACATCACCCTCCAACGCAACGTCTACACCACCTCCTCCTGCGGCCTGTGCGGCAAAGCCAGCCTCGACGCCGTACGCACCACCACCCGCTGGCCCATCAACGACACACCCCCCCTCCACATCGAAACCGACCTCCTCACCAGCCTCCCCGACCGGCTCCGCACCGCCCAACACGTCTTCGACCGCACCGGAGGCCTGCACGCCGCCGCCCTCTTCACCGAACACGGCGAACTGATCGACATACGCGAAGACGTCGGCCGCCACAACGCCGTCGACAAACTCATCGGCCGCGCCCTCCAACACAACAACCTCCCCCTGTCCCGCCTCATCCTCCTGGTCTCCGGCCGCGCCTCCTTCGAACTCGCACAAAAAGCCGTCATGGCCGGCATCCCCGTCCTCGCCGCCGTCTCCGCACCCTCCTCCCTGGCCGTCGACCTCGCCACCGAAACCGGCCTCACCCTCATCGGCTTCCTCCGCGGCCACTCCATGAACGTGTACGCGGGCGAGGACCGCATCACCCTGCAGGCCGTCGCGGCCGCCCAGGGCTGACGGTCCTCCCCGCTGCACGAACGGCGGGACCCCGACCGGCGGGGAGCGCCCCCTGCGCCCTCGGGGTCCCGCCTTCACTCGTGTGCTGTCAGCACTTCTCCCGCAGCGAGTGCAGGTACGCGCTGGAGCGGCGGGCGAACGTGAAGGACTCGGTGGGCTGGTCGTGCTCGGCCTGCCAGTGGTGGGCCAGGCGCTCGCCCCGCAGCCGGGTCACGGCGGAGATGAACTTCTGGTAGTCGATGTCTCCGTCGCCGACGTCGGTCATGCGGTAGCCATAGGTGTTGGACGGATCGCTCACCCCGTCCTTGACGTGGAAGAGCGGGTAGCGGTGCGGCTGCCTGAGGACGTAGTTCAGGGGTTCGAACGGGGCGGGGGTGCCGTCGGGCCGGGTGGAGAAGCGGAACTGTCCCGAATACGCCCAGTAGATGTCCATCTCCAGGAACACCAGGTCGGGGTCGGTCTCCTTGAGCAGCACGTCGTAGAGACGGACCTTGGGGTTGTCGGTGGCGAAGGAGAACTCCTCGGAATGGTTGTGCTGGTAGAACTTCATGCCGCGTGCCTTCGCCGCGGCTCCGTAGGTGTTGAACTCCTCGGCGGCGCGCTTCCACGCGTCGACGGTCGAGCCGTAGCGGAACGGTCCCGAGGCGGTGCCGATGTGCTTGAGGCCGAGGGCCTGGGCGTCGTCCAGGACCTTGGTGAGGTTCTGGGCGAAGGTGTAGGCGTTCGGGTCGTCCGAGTAGTAGCCGACGTGGCTGCCGATCGGGTTCAGGCCGTGGTCGCGTGCCAGCCGCTTGAGCTGGGCGAGCGTGATGGGTCCGGCGGAGCCCTGGGTGTAGCCGGCGAACTCGACCTCGTCGTAGCCGTACTTCTCCAGTTCGGCGAAGACCGGGGCGAAGCCGAGCGTGGAGACCTTGTCGCGGAGGCTGTAGAGCTGGATGCCGAGGCGGCCGGGGGGCAGGACGGGGCGGCCGCGGCCGGACGTCTTGTCGGCCGTCTCGGCGGCGGTCGCCGGGGTCGCCGCGGCGCCCAGCAACGCGGCTGCGGTGGCGCCCGCGGCCACGCCGAGCATGCCTCGTCTGGTGAGGCGGTGGGTGAGTTCGGGGTCGGGCTGGGAGATGCGGCTCATGCCTGGGACTCCTCGGTGTCGGAGGGCGTTGTCAGTGGTGGGTGCTTCACTGGGGACCAGTCGGAAGAGACCGGTCGTCGGGTGCCGATCTTTCGGGCCGGTCAGCCGAGACCGGCGAGGTGGAGCAGGAGTGACTTCACCTCGGTGGCCGCGATGCGGTCGCCGAGGGTGCGGGGGGTGGAGCAGATGAGGAGCGGACCGTCGTCGTCGCTCTCGGGGAGGCGGCCGTGGCTGCCGCGAATAGGTGACGGGTCGAGGGGCACGACCGCCATGCGGTAGCGCAGGCCGAGCTTCTTGCGGGCCAGCGCGGTGGCCGCCTTGACCTTGACGTAGGGGTCGAGCGGGTCCATGAAGAGTTCGACCGGGTCGTAGCCGGGTTTGCGGTGGATCTCGACCAGCTGCGCGAAGTCGGGCGCGCGGTCGTCGTCGAGCCAGTAGTAGTACGTGAACCAGGCGTCCGGCTCCGCCACGGCGACGAGTTCGCCGGAGCGCGGATGGTCGAGGTGGTGGGCCTTCTTGCCCTCGTCGTCGAGGAGTTGCTCGATGCCGGGCAGGCCGTCGAGGGCGGCGCGGGTGGCGTCCAGGTCCTCGGGGCGGCGCACATAGACATGGGCGATCTGGTGGTCGGCGACCGCGAAGGCGCGGGAGGCCATCGGGTCGAGGTACTCCATGCCGTCCTGTGTGTGCACCTCGAGGAGTCCGGCGCGGCGCAGGGCGCGGTTGATGTGGACGGGGCGGTCCGCGCGGGCGATGCCGTACTCGGAGAGCGCGACGACGGTACGGCCTTCCGCGTGGGCGTCGTCCAGGAGCGGGGCCAGCGCCCTGTCCAGGTCGGCGGCGGCTTGCAGGGAGCGTGGGTCGTCGGGGCCGAAGCGCTGGAGGTCGTAGTCGAGGTGAGGGAGGTAGCAGAGCGTCAGGTCGGGATGGCGGGTGCCCATGATGTGGCGGGTCGCGTCGATGATCCACTGGCTGGAGACCAGGTCCGCGCCGGGGCCCCAGAAGTGGAAGAGGGGGAAGGTGCCGAGTTTCCGGGTGAGTTCGTCGTGCAGGTCCGGGGGCCGGGTGTAGCAGTCGGGTTCCTTGCGGCCGTCGGCGTAGTAGACCGGACGGGGGGTGACGGTGAAGTCGGTATCGGCGCCCATGGCGTACCACCAGCAGATGTTGGCGACCGTGTAGCCGGGGTGGGCGCGGCGGGCGGCGTCCCAGAGCTTGTCGCCGGCGACCAGACCGTTGTGCTGTCGCCACAGGAGTACGTCGCCGAGCTCGCGGAAGTACCAGCCGTTGCCGACGATGCCGTGCTCCGACGGGTGGGTGCCGGTGAGGAAGGTGGACTGGGCGGCGCAGGTGACGGCGGGCAGCACAGTGCCGAGCGGGGCGTGGGATCCGGACTGGGCCAGGGACTTGAGGTGGGGCATGTGGTGGAGGAGACGGGGGGTGAGGCCTACGACGTCGAGGACGAGGAGAGGGGTGGGTCCCGCCTCGTGGGGCTGGTGGCTCATGGCAGCTCCTTCAGGCCGAGGTCCGTCAGCAGGTCGCGCGCGAGGGTGAGTTCGGCGGCGATGCCGTCGGCGAGCTGGGTGCGCCCGCGGGGGCGCAGTTCGGGTGGGAGGGCCTGCCAGGTGTAGGTCTCGACCTCCAGGTGGCGGGTGAGCGGGTGTGGGCCGCCGACGAGCCGGGTCAGGGCGGAGGTGAGTACGGGGAGCGTGGAGGTGAGAGGTGCGGCGGGGGGAGCGTGCAGCGGGACGTGGAAGTGGGCGCGCCAGGGTGCCCCGTCGGGCAGGGCGTCGCCTGCCAGCGCCTCGCCGAGGTCGTCGGTGCCGCGGAGGCCTGCGGAAGTACCGGTGCGTGTCTGGTGCAGAAAGCGGGGTTCGTCGAAGGCGGCGAGTGCCTCGCGGACCTCGGGGAGATGGGGGTGTTCGGCGTGCAGGGCGGCTGAGAGCTGGGACTTGACGACGGGGACACGGGCCGCGGTGAGCGCGTCCAGGGCGGTCTGCGGGTTTTCGAAGGAGGTGGCGAGGTGGCAGGTGTCGACGCAGATGCCGATGCGTTCGTGGGCGATCGCGGTCAGCGGTGCGATGGCGTCGCCCGTGGTCTCGACGACGCAGCCGGGCTCGGGTTCGAGGCCGATGCGGATGGAGCGGCCGGTCAGCTCCTGGAGGGCGTCGAGGCGTTCGGCGAGGGTACGCAGGGCGGTGCGGGCCTTGTCGGCGCTCCCGTTGTCGTAGGCGGTGCGCCAGGCGAGCGGCAGGGTGGAGATGCTGCCCTCGGTGACGTCGTCGGGCAGGAGTCCGGTGAGGACGCGGGCCAGGGCGGTGGTGTGGTCGAGGCGTTCGGGGTCGGTCCAGTCCGGCTTGTAGACGCGGTGCTTTACCTCTTCGGCGCCGAAGCCCTCGTAGGGGAAGCCGTTGAGAGTGACGACTTCGAGGCCGCGGCGGTCGAGTTCGGTGCGCAGGTCGCGCAGCGCGGAGGGGTCGCTGACCAGGGCGTGGGCGGCGTCGCGGGCGAGCCACAGGCCGATGCCGAGGCGGTCGCGGCCCAGGCGGCGGCGGACGGGTTCGCAGTGGTCGCGGAGTTGCGCGAGGACGCCGTCGAGGGTCTCGGCGGGGTGGACGTTGGTGCAGTAGGCGAGGTGGACGGTGGTGCCGTCGGGGTGGCGGAAGCGCATGGCTCACGCCCCGCCGCGGAGGATGGAGTTGCCCTCGTGGGTGGCTTCGGTGGCCGCGATGTCGAGGGTGAGCCGGCCGCTGAGTCCGTAGAAGGCGACGGGGTTGCGCCACAGGACGCGGTCGACGTCGTCCTCGGTGAAGCCCTCGGCGAGCATGAGGTCCGCGACCTTGCGGGTCTTGAGGGGATCGCTGCGGCCCCAGTCGGCGGCGGAGTTCACCAGGACCTGTTCGGGGCCGTAGGAGCGCAGGATCGCGATCATCCGCTCCTCGTCCATCTTGGTGTCGGGATAGACGGAGAAGCCGAGCCAGCAGCCGCTGTCCTTGGCCTCCTTGACGGTGGTCTCGTTGAGGTGGTCGACCAGGACCCGGTCCGGCGCCAGGGCGGACTCGCGGACGACGTCGAGGGTGCGGCGCAGACCGGCGAGCTTGTCGCGGTGCGGGGTGTGGACCAGCGCGGGCAGCTCGTGGTCGGCGGCGAGCTGGAGCTGGGCGGCGAGGGCGGTGTCCTCGGCCGGGGTCATCGAGTCGTAGCCGATCTCACCGACGGCGACGACCTGGTCCTTGACGAGATACCGGGGCAGCTCGTCGAGGACGGGGACGCAGCGCGGGTCGTTGGCCTCCTTGGGGTTCAGGGCGAGGGTGCAGTGGTGGGCGATGCCGTACTGGGCGGCGCGGAAGGGCTCCCAGCCCAGCAGGGAGTCGAAGTAGTCGAGGAAGGAGGCGGGAGAGGTGCGGGGCTGGCCGAGCCAGAAGGACGGCTCGACGACGGCGCGGACGCCGGCGGTGTGCATGGCCTGGTAGTCGTCGGTGGTCCGTGACGTCATGTGGATGTGGGGGTCGAAGATGCGCATCAGGACTCCTTGCCGTGGGTGCCTTCCGCGCCGTTCGGGCCGTGGTCGGCGGCCGGCGCGGGTGGGGTGGCCGTGGGGTCGGTCAGGGTCAGGACGCGGTGCAGGTCCTCGGGCACAGGACGGCCCGCGGCGGTGCGTTCGGCGGCGTAGTCGCCGAGCATGCGGGCGAGTTCGGCGTCCGCGTGGGCCCGTCGGTCCAGGTCCGCCACCTCTGCGACGGGTACCCCGGTGAACAGGCACTTCAGAACGGCGTGGCGCCAGTGGTGGGTGTCGAGGTGGCGGGCGGCGTAGGGGCCGACGGCGGCGGCCAGGAGCCGGGTGTCGTTGGTGCGCAGGGCGTCCTCGACGAGCGGGATGGCTTCGGGGCCGGACACCAGATGGGGCAGGGCGTGCAGGACGGCGCGGCGTTCGGCGGCGGTGCCCTGGGCGTAGACCCGGGTCAGGGCGTCGGTGTCGGCGCGGGCCGCGTGCAGGATCAGGATGCGGACGGCGTCGGCGTGTTCGGGGCCGCAGCGGCGGCCGGCCTCGGCGAGGCGCAGCTCCCACACGGAGATGGGGCCGTGGGCGCCGGGGTGGGCGGCGGCTTCGTCGAGGGCCTGGTCGAGCCAGGTGCGGGCGGCTTCGCCGAGGCGTTCGGAGACGTGGCTGTGCAGGTCGTGCAGCGGGGTTCGGGCGAGGGTGGTGCCCTGGAGGTCCGCCGGGGAGGTTGCCTGGTGGGCATGGGAGTGGGTCATGGGGTGCTTCCTTGTGAGAGCGCCACTGCCTGATGGAGGAACGGGAGGGAGAGTTCGGCGAAGTGGGGGCCCGCGTGGGAGTGGCGGGGCAGTTCGACGACCGTCAGGCCCTGGTAGCCGGTGTCGGCCAGGGCGGCCAGGACGGGCGGGAAGTCGATGTCGCCGTCACCGAAGGGGAGGTGCTCGTGGACGCCCCGGCGCATGTCCTCGATCTGGACGTGGCGCAGCCAGGGGCCCGCGGCGCGCACGCACTCGGCGGGCGACAGGGGTTCGAGGCACTGGCAGTGGCCGATGTCGAGGGTCAGTCCGAGGGCCGGCGGGTCGCCGAGGGTGGTGCGGAGGTGGTGGAAGTCGGCGAGGGTGGCGAGGAGGTGGCCCGGTTCGGGCTCGATGGCGAGGGGGATGCCGGCGGTGGTGGCGGTGTCGAGGACGGGGGTGAGGGTCTCGGCCAGCCGTTTCCACGCCGTGTCCGGGTCCGTGCCCGGCGGGGTGACACCGCTGAAGCAGTGCACGGCGTGCGCACCGAGGTCGGCGGCGACCTGGACGGCCCGGACCAGCAGGTCGACGCGGCGGGCGCGGTCGTCCGGGTCGGGGTCGAGCAGCGAGGGGCCGTGTTTGCGGCGTGGGTCGAGCACATAGCGGGCGCCCGTCTCGATGGTGACCGTCAGTCCGAGCGCGTCCAGGCGGTGCGCGAGGCGGCGGGTGCGGGCGGCCAGGTCGGAGGCGAGGGGGTCCAGGTGCATGTGGTCGAGCGTCAGACCGACGCCGTCGTAGCCGAGGTCGGCGAGCAGGGTGAGGGCGTCGTCGAGACGGAGGTCGGCGAGACCGTTGGTGCCGTAGCCGAAGCGGAGGGGGGTGGGGCTGGGGGTTGGGGCGGGGCGGGGTGAAGCCAGGGGGGTGGTCATGGTGCCGTCGGGGCCAGGAGCGGGCCGGGGCGGACCAACTGGGGCAGTCGTGTCGCCGCCGGGGCCGGCGGAGGGCCGAGGCCGAGCAATGGGGCCGGTCATGTCGTCGCGGGGGGCCGGAATGAGTGGGCGCGGAGCGAGGGGGTCGGTCATGTGACGCTCACCCTCCTCGCGAAGCGTCCTGCCAGGGGGGCGAGGGCGGTGGTGAGCAGGGCCGTGACGGTCGCGCCCTGCGCGCCCGAGCGGGCGGTGAGGGCGGCCTGGAGGGGGATCGTGGCTCGGATGCCGGCGGTGACGGCTCGTTGGGTGACCGGGGGTGAGGGGTTGAGGGTGGCGTGGAGGTAAGGGCGGGCGGTAGTGGCCGCGTAGGCGGCGGCGAGGGCGAGGCGCAGGGCCGCGTGTGCGTCGAGGCGGTCGGGGCTGGGGCTGGGCGGGGGGACGTGATCGCCGGTCTGCCGCGGGGGGTGTGACAGCCGGGACATGGCCGCAGCGGCCAGGTCCGCCAGCCGGGGCGTTCCGGTGCCGCGTCGTCCACCGGCGATCCGGTCCGTTGGGAGCGAACGCTGTCGGGTCACCGTCCGCGTCAGTGCGGCCGTCGCGGCGAGCGCTGCGAAGGAGGCCAGGGGTGAGCCGCCCTGGGCCTCACGGCGGGACACGGTGGTGACGGCGAGAGTGTGGACGCCGAGCAGGGCGGCGGACGGCAGGGCCTGTCGGATGCCGTCCAGGGCGCCGGGAACGGCTGACGTCCCCAAGGCCACCCGAGGCTCGTCGGCGACGGCCGTGGCCCACGCTCGGCACGCACCGACCTTCCGGCCCACGCCGTCCACGCCGGCCCTCTCGGGCACCCGGCCCACCACGCCGACCCCCGCCGTCGCCCCCGCGCCGAGCAGCAGGTCCAGCCCTCGTGCCGTCGCCATGGCGAGCGGTCCTGCCGGGGTGTTCTTCAGGACGAGGTCGTACGCCCAGACCGTGGCCGCGAGCGGGACAGCGACCGTGAGGGCGGGGCGGCCCGCGCAGGCCGCCAGGGAGAGGCCCGCGCCGGTGAGAGCGCAGGCCGCGCCGAGGGCCGCCGCAGGGCGGATACGACCGGAAGGGAGGGGGCGGTGGGGGCGTTCCACAGCGTCCACGTCGCGGTCGGCCCAGTCGTTGAGGGCCATGCCGGCCTCGTAGAGACAGAGGGAGGACGCGATCGCGAGGAGAGTCCGCCCGGTGGGGCGTGCGGAGACTGCCGCCGCTCCGGCGAAGGCGTCGCCGGGGACGGTGAACAGGGCGGGCAGGCGCAGGAGTTCGGCCCAGGCGCGGTCGCGGTCGGGGTCGCGGTCGCGGTCGCGGTCGGGGCGACTGGTGTGCGTACGGCTCGGTGGTGCGGTCAGTGCCGAAGGCCCCTTGAGAAGGGGCGTGGTGGGGGTCGCCGTCGTCCCGCCCGCGCCCTTGGACAGGCGCTCCGATGCCGCGGCTCTGCTCGCCCTCACCACTGCTCCCCCGAACCATCGGCCGGCTCGCCGACGGGGCCGCCACGGTCGACCGAACTTGAGGCGCCGCCGCCATCGCCGCAGTCGCCCGCGCTGCTCAGCCGCTCCGCGAACCCCACCAGCCGCGCGTACTGCTCCCCCAGTCCCGCGGGCCCTTGCCCCACCGGGTCCTTGAAGTAGAAGCCCAGTTCGCTCAGTGGGCCGGACAGCCCCCTCTCGTGCGCGCGGGCGGCCAGACGGGCCAGGTCGAGTACGAGAGGTGCGGCAAGGGAGGAGTCGCAGCCCTGCCAGGTGGTCTGAAGGACCATGCGGGTGCCGAGGAAGCCCTCGAAGGCGATGTGGTCCCAGGCGGTCTTCCAGTCGCCGAGGGCGGGGACGTCGTCGATGTGGACCTCGCCCTCCGGGGTGGTGCCGAGGGTGTCGGCCAGGACGCGCTCCTTACCGGCGTTCTTCGCCGCGGCGGCCGACGGGTCGGCGAGGGAGGCTCCGTCGCCGCCGCCGAGGAGATTGGTGCCGGACCAGGCCCGGACCGTCAGGGCGCGTTGGGTGAACATCGGGCCCAGGACGGACCGGAGCAGGGTCTGCCCGGTCTTGCCGTCACGGCCCGCGAACGGCAGGCCCGAGGACTCGGCCTGCCGCGTCAGCGACGGGTGGTGCAGTCCGGTCGAGGGCGTGAAGTTCACATACGCGCAGCCCGCGCGCAGGGCCGCCGCCGCGTACAGGGAGCTCGGAGGCAGGGCGTCGCCGGTGGGCGCGGGCTCGGTGGAGGCCACGTTGACCACTACCGCGCGCGTCAGCCGGCATCGTCCTACGAAGGACCGTATGTCCGCGGCGAAGGCGGCGATCAGGTCGTCCTCGGACCTCGTGTCGCCGGGGAGGGGGCCGCCCGGCCTGATCTCCCGTTCCGCGGCGGCGAGTTCGGCGCTCACCGCTGTCGGCAGGCCGTGGGGCAGGACGCCGCCCGCCGCCAGGGTCTCCGCCCGTTTGGGCAGGGGGCAGTCCAGCGTGTCGTGGCCGCCGAAGACCAGGGAGGACAGGGCCGGCAGGCCGCTTTCGGTGAAGGGTGGTGTCTCGGTGAGCAGGCCCGTCGGCGGGTGCAGGCCCGCGGTCATGGCGGCGCAGCCCGCGACGACCGTCGTGGCGACGGAACCGCGGGCCCCGATCAGCCAGACGCCGACGCGCGGTACGGAATCGGACGCGGACATGGCAGCCTCCTTGCCGAGCACATGGGTACGCAGACTCTGCGACGAAGGGATGAACGACGACGGGGCGAAGACGGCGGGCGGGAGTCCGGCGTCCCCCGCCCGCCGCCGCTCAATCGCCCTTGCCGAGCGGTTCCTTGATCCGGATGTCGCGGAACGACACCTGGTCGTCGGCTCCGTGGTTCTGGATGCCGACATGCCCGTCACGCAGGCTTCGGGCCGGATCGGTGTTGGTGAAATCGTTGATCTTCACGCCGTTGAGCCAGACGCGGAGGCGTTCGCCCTCCACGCGGATCTCGTACGTGTTCCACTCCCCCGGCGGGTTCAGCGCACGGTCGCGCTTCTTCAGGTCGGCGGAGCGGAAGCCGTAGACGGACCCTGTGGTCTTCTCGGGTACGTCGGTGGCGTCGATCTGGATCTCGTAGCCGTTGTCGACGGCGGACCAGGGGTCGTCCGAGGGCGGGAAGCCCACGAACACGCCCGAGTTGTCGTCACCGGAGGCGCCGGCCATCTTCCAGTCGAGCTTCAGGGAGTAGGACCCGAAGCTCTGACCGGCGTACCAGAGCATCCCCATACCGCCGGACGAGGTGAGTGTGCCGTCGTCGGACCGGGTGAAGGAGCCCGGACCGGCCTGTTTCCAGTCGTCCAGTGACGCGGCCGTGCCGTCGAAGAGCGGACGGTAGCCGTTCTCCGGCCGGCAGTCGGCCGGGGCGTCGCCGATCGCATACCGGATGCCGCCCAGCACATGGCCGAGGAACGCCGGGTCCGCGTACGACTCCTTCGTGTGGCCGAGGCCGGTGTAGAAGGCACGGCCGCCCTGGTAGTCCTGGCACCAGGCGATCGGATGGTCGCCGTTCATCGTGCCGCCGGTGTACGACGACTCGTCGAGTGAGGCGAGGACGTGGGCCCGATCACGGGGATTGGAGCGGTAGTTGTACCACTCGTCGGTCCGGTTCCATGTCGGAGGCAGCCCAGATGTGGACGGGTGGGCCCGGTCCTCGGCCACCACCGTGGCCGGCTGGATCGCCGGGTGCGACTGGAAGTAGGCGCCGACGAGGCCACCGTAGAACGCCCAGTCGTACTCGGTGTCGGCGGCCGCGTGGATACCGACGTATCCGCCGCCCTGCCGGATGTAGCCCTCGAAGGCCCGCTGTTGGGCGGGGTCGAGGACGTCTCCGGTGGTGGAGAGGAACACGACCGCGTCGTACCGGCGCAGGTTTTTCGGGGTGAACGCGTTCGCGTCCTCGGTGGCGTCGACCGTGAAGCCGCCGGTCTCACCGAGCTGCTTCACCGCCGCGACACCGTCGGGGATGGAGTCGTGCCGGAAGCCGGCCGTCTTGGAGAAGACCAGCACCCGTTCGGCGTCCGCGGAGTGCGACGCGGCGGGTTCGGACACGCAGCCGAGGAGCAGCGCGGCTCCCACAACCGCCGTCGTCCATCGTCCAGTTGTGTTCATGCGACCCCTCCTCTCAGCCGGTCGTGAAGGTGAAGTCGTCCACGTCGAACAGGGCGCCGGTGCCGCTCCCCTTGAAGACCAGGTAGAGGGTGGTGGTGCCCCTGGGCGCGCGGGACAGGTTGGCGGTGACGTCCTGGAAGGTCTCCCAGCCGCCGGTCACCGGTACGGTCGCCTTGCCGAGCAGGGTGCCGGTCGCGGATCCCGCGCGGATCTCGAGGGTGCCGCCGGTGCCGCCCGAGGAGACGCGTGCGGTCAGCGACTTGGCGTTGCTCAGGACGTACGGCGTGAAGGCGATCCAGTCGCCGTTGTTGATGTCGCCGACCGTGTTGCCGCCGTGTGCCGTGTCCTTGGCGATGACCGAGACGCCTGAGCCGGTGCCGAAGTGCTCGGCCTGGCGGTGCCTGGGCTGCAGGACGCTCTGGTCGTGGGTGGTCAGCGGGGCCTGGCCGCCACCGCCGTTGTCGGTGTACTCGGCGTCCATCACGCCGAAGATGTTGGCGTCCTCGTCGTGACCGCCGTCGGCGCTGGTCTGGATGGTGCCGGTGCAGCCGTTGGCGGAGGTGACGGGGTGGCCGTGGCTGTCGTGGCCGAGGACGAAGGTGACCTTGACTTTGGTGCAGTCGATGGACCGGCCGTCCTCGGGGTCACTCACGCGCACCTTGAACGGGATCGCGTCACCGAAGCTGAACAGCCGGCCGTCCTGCGGGAGTTCGAGCGTCACCTTGGGCGCGGTGTTCCCGACGACGATCTGCACGCTGGCGCTGCCGGTGCGGCCGCTCGGGTCCTTCGCGGTCAGGGTCGCGGTGTAGGTGCCGTTCTTCTTGTACTTGTGTGTCGGGTTCGCCGCCGTGGACGTGCCGCCGTCGCCGAAGTCCCAGCTGTACGTGAGGGCGTCGCCGTCCTGGTCACTGGTGCCCTCGGAGGAGAACCGCACCCTCAGCGGCGCCTGCCCGGATGTACGGTCGGCCGCTGCCTGGGCGACCGGGGAGTGGCCGTCGGTGGCGTTCTCGATGCGGTACAGGGCGGAGTTCTCGTCGCCGCCGAACCAGGAGACGCCGTAGTCGAGGACGTACAGCGCGCCGTCGGGACCGAAGGCCATGTCCATCACCTGGGTGCCGGTCCACGGGATGTCGTTGATCGACTGGACGGTGCCGTTGTCGTCGCTGGTAATGCGCTTGATCCAGCGGCGGCCGAACTCCCCGGCGAAGAAGTCGCCGTCGTAGGCCTCGGGGAACTTCACGGGTGAGTCGAGCGCGGGGTCGTAGTGGTAGACCGGGCCGCCCATCGGGGACTCGGAGCCGGTGCCGAACTCGGGTACCGATCCGTTGTCGTAGGGGATCCAGGCGGCCTGCGCCGGGGGAAGGTCGGTGAGGCCGGTGTTGTGCGGGGAGTTGTTCTTCGGCGCGGCGCAGTCGAAGGAGGCGCCCGAGGTGCCGGTCGCGAAGTCGTAGTCCACGTAGGCGTCGTTGTCGCCCGTGCAGTACGGCCAGCCGAAGTTGCCCGGGCCGGTCACGCGCGCGAACTCGACCTGGCCGGCGGGGCCTCGGGCCGGGTCGGCGGCGCCGGCGTCGGGGCCGTAGTCACCGACGTACACGATCCCCGTCTGCTTGTCGACGCTGAAGCGGAACGGGTTGCGGAAGCCCATGGCGTAGATCTCGGGCCGGGTCCTTTCCGTGCCGGGCGCGAAGAGGTTGCCGTCGGGGATGGCGTAGGAGCCGTCGGCGTTGACCTTGATGCGCAGGATCTTGCCGCGCAGGTCGTTGGTGTTGCCGGCGGTGCGCTGGGCGTCGAAGGCCGGGTTGCGGTTCGCGCGTTCGTCGATGGGCGTGAACCCGTCGGACTGGAAGGGGTTGGAGTCGTCGCCCGTCGACAGGTAGAGGTTGCCGGCCGCGTCGAAGTCGATGTCGCCGCCGACGTGGCAGCAGATGCCGCGGGTGGCGGGGATGTCGATGATCTTCGTCTCGCTGGCGGCGTCGAGGGTGCCGTCGGTGTTCAGGACGAACCGGGAGAGCCGGTTGACGCCGTCGAAGGGCGCGAAGTCGGCCGCGGTGCCGGTCTCGGGGGCGTCGCCCGCCGGGGTGTTCAACGGGGGTGCGTAGTAAAGGTAGATGAAGCGGTTGGTGGTGAACTGCGGATCCACGCCGACGCCTTGGAGGCCTTCCTCGTCGTGGGAGTAGACGTCGAGCTTGCCGGCCAGCCGGGTGGTACCGGCCGCGTCGGTGATGCGGAGCTCGCCGTCACGGGAGGTGTGCAGGACCGAGCGGTCCGGGAGCACGGCGAGCGACATGGGCTCGCCGACCTCCGGCTCACCCTTGGCGAGGGTGACCTGCTGGAAGTCCTCGGCGGCGGCCTGAGCGGCTCCCTGCTCGGCGACGGATGCGCCTGCCTGGGGAGCGGCGAGGGTGAGGGAGGCGCCGGCCAGCAGGAAGCCGGTGAGCAGTGCCGCCGCTCTGCGCCAGGGGGCGCGTCGTCTGTGGGTCTCGTTTCTGTCGGTAGGGATGGTGCGGTCTTTCCCGTGCACGGATGCCTCCGGAGTGGGGCCGGTTGTACGGGCGGGTGCGGTACGCCGGGATGCGCCGTCATCCCGGAACTGACCAGTGCGGCTTACTCGTTGCCGCCGAACGCCGCGTCGAACGAGGCCGACGGCGGCTCGAAGTCGTACGCCTTGAGTCGGTTCAGTGCCTCCGGTGCGCCCTGGAGCCGGTCCATGCCGGCGTCCTCCCACTCGACCGAGATGGGGCCCTGGTAGTCGATGGAGCGCAGCATGCGGAAGACGTCCTCCCAGGGGACGTCGCCGTGCCCGGCGGAGACGAAGTCCCAGCCGCGGCGCGGGTCGCCCCAGGGAAGGTGGGAGCCGAGGCGGCCGTTGCGGCCGTCCAGGCGTTTGCGGGCTTCCTTGCAGTCGACGTGGTAGATCCGGTCGCGGAAGTCCCACAGGAAGTTGACCGGGTCGAGGTCCTGCCACACGAAGTGGGAGGGGTCGAAGTTGAGGCCGAAGGCCGCCCGCCCGCCGACTGCCTCCACCGCGCGCTGTGTTGTCCAGTAGTCGTAGGCGATCTCGCTCGGGTGGACCTCGTGGGCGAACCGCACGCCCTCCGCGTCGAAGACGTCGAGGATCGGGTTCCAGCGCTCGGCGAAGTCCTCGTAGCCGCGGTCGATCATCGACTCGGGGGCGGGCGGGAACATGGCGACCAGGTGCCAGATGGCGGAGCCGGTGAAGCCGATGACGGTGTCGACGCCGAAGGCGCGTGCGGCGCGCGCGGTGTCCTTCATACGGTTCGCGGCCCGCTGCCGGACCCCTTCAGGGTCGCCGTCGGCCCACACCTCGCCCGGCAGGATGGCCTGATGGCGTTCGTCGATGATGGCGTCGCAGACGGCCTGGCCGACCAGGTGGTTGGAGATCGCCCAGCACTTGAGGCCGTACTTGTCGAGCAGCGCGTGCCGGGAGTCCAGATACGACGGGTCCGCGAGCGCCTTGTCGACTTCGAAGTGGTCTCCCCAGCAGGCGAGTTCGAGTCCGTCGTAGCCGAAGTCGCGGGCGAGGCGGCAGACCTCTTCGAGGGGGAGGTCGGCCCACTGGCCGGTGAAGAGCGTGAACTGACGCGGCATCTTTGGCAGCCTCCTCAGACGGCTATCGGGGTGTAGACGGAGTTCTTCTCGGCGCTCTCCTCCACGGCCGCGAGCACCCGCTGGACCTGGAGCCCGTCGGCGAAGGAGGGTTCGGGGCGGCGGCCCTCGGCGATCGCGTGGACGAGGTCGCGGGCCTGGTGGACGAAGGTGTGCTCGTAGCCGAGGCCGTGGCCGGGCGGCCACCAGGCGTCCAGGTAGGGGTGGTCGGGCTCAGTGACGAGGATGCGGCGGAAACCGGCGTGCGCCGCGGGTTCCGTGCCGTCGTGGTAGGAGAGTTCGTTGAGGCGTTCCAGGTCGAAGGCCAACGAACCGCGCTCGCCGTTGAGTTCGATGCGCAGGGAGTTCTTGCGGCCGGTGGCGTACCGGGTGGCCTCGAAGGAAGCGAGGGCGCCGGAGGTGAAGCGGCCGGTGAACAGGGCCGCGTCGTCCACGGTGACCTGACCGGTGCCGGTCCCGGAGACGGCGGACAGGCCTTTGACGGCGCCGCCGGTCAGCGGGCGCTCCCGTACGAAGGTCTCGGTCAACGCGGAGACTCCGGCCAGTTGCTCTCCCGCCAGGTACTGGGCGAGGTCGACGATGTGCGCGCCCAGGTCGCCGAGCGAGCCCGATCCCGCCTGCTCCCGGCGCAGCCGCCAGGTCAGGGGGAACTCGGGGTCCACGAGCCAGTCCTGAAGGTAGGTCACCCGCAGGTGCCGGAGCGTGCCGAGCCGTCCATCGGCCACCATCCGGCGGGCCAGCGCGGTGGCGGGCACCCGGCGATAGTTGAAGCCGACCATCGCGAACTGACCCCGGTCGAAGGCCTCTTCGGCGGCCCGGGTCATCACCAGGGCCTCCTCGACGGTGTTGGCGAGCGGCTTCTCGCACAGCACGTGCTTGCCCGCGGCGAGCGCGGCGACGGCGATCTCGGCGTGGCTGTCGCCGGGGGTGCAGATGTCGACGAGATCGACGTCGTCCCGCTCGATCAGGGCCCGCCAGTCGGTCTCGGCGGCCGCCCAGCCGTGCCGGTCGGCTGCCCGGCGCACGGCGTCCGCGTCCCGTCCGCAGATCGCGGCGAGCACCGGGCGGCGGGGCAGGTCGAAGACGCGTCCGACGGTCCGCCAGCCCTGGGAGTGGGCGGCGCCCATGAAGGCGTAGCCGACCATGCCGACCCGGAGCGGCGGCACCTCGGCCTCCTCTGACTGCTGCGGCTGTGCCATGCGCGATGTCCTCCTCGTCGTCGTGGCGCGGTGGGGGGTGCAGCCCGGTCCGTCGACGAACCGGGCTCCTGGGACCAGCCGTTCGGACCGGCCGGGCCGGGGCGCACCGCTGCTCGCGGCCGGCCCGGTCGGTAAGTCGGGCCCCGGCTCGGGACGCCTCACTTGAAGCCGGTGGACATGTACTGGTCGACGTTGGTCTTGTCGACGACGGCCGAGTAGAGGGTGAGCGAGGCCGGGATCTCGAACTCGGAGAGGCCGCTGATGCCCTTGGACTGGCCGAGGGCGCGGGCGAGGTCGATCGCGGAGGCGGCCATGGTCGGCGGGTAGAGGACGGTCGCCTTGAGGACGCCGTTGTCCTGCTTGATGGCCTGGAAGGCGGACAGGGCGCCCGCGCCGCCGACCATCAGGAAGTCGTCGCGGCCGGCCTGGTCGATGGCGCGCAGTGCGCCCACGCCCTGGTCGTCGTCGTGGTTCCACAGCGCGTCGAAGCTCGACTGAGCCTGGAGGAGCTGGGCCATCTTGGCCTGGCCGGACTCCACCGTGAACTCGGCGGCCTGGCGGGCCACCTTCCTGACGTTGGGGTAGTTTTTCAGGGCGTCGTCGAAGCCCTTGGTGCGCTGCTTGGTGAGTTCGAGGTTGTCGAGTCCGGCCAGTTCGATGACCTTGGCGTTCGACTTTCCCTTGAGCTTCCCGCCGATGTAGTGGCCGGCGTTGAGGCCCATGCCGTAGTTGTCGCCGCCTATCCAACAGCGGTACGCCTGCGGGGTGTTGAAGATGCGGTCGAGGTTGACGACCGGGATCCCGGCGCGCATCGCCTTGAGGCCGACCTGGGTGAGGGCCTTGCCGTCGGCGGGCAGCACCACCAGGACGTCGACCTTCTTGTTGATCAGGGTCTCGATCTGGCCGATCTGCTGGGCGGTGTCGTTGGAGCCCTCGGTGATCTCCAGGGTGACGTCGGAGTACTTCTTCGCCCGGTTCTTGGCGTTGTCGTTGATGGCGTTGAGCCAGCCGTGGTCGGCCTGCGGTCCGGCGAAGCCGATGGTGACCGGCTTGCCGGACGACTCGGCGGCGGCCGGCTGGTCGTTCGCGGCCGGTTCGTCGTCGCTGGAGTCGTTGCTGGTGCAACCCGTGAGGAGGGCACCGGCCCCGACGGCGGCGGTCCCGAAGAGCAGCCCTCTGCGACTGGTGAAGCGGCTCGTGTGCTGTGGCATGGCGGTGAACCCTTTCCTCAGGTCGTGCTTGCGGTACGGCGCTGGACCAGCACGGCGGCGACGATGATCGCGCCCTTGGCGATCTGCTGGACGTCGCTCTGCAGGTTGTTCAGGGCGAAGATGTTGGTGATCGTGGTGAAGATCAGGACGCCGAGCACGGAGCCGGTGATGGTGCCGCGGCCCCCGCTGAGCAGGGTGCCGCCGATGATCGCGGCGGCGATGGCGTCGAGCTCGTAGAGGTTGCCGTTGGTGTTCTGGCCGGAGCCGGACAGGATGATCAGCAGGAAGGCGGCGATGCCGCAGCACAGTCCGGACAGCAGGTAGAGGTAGAGGCGCTGACGGCGGACGTCGATGCCGGCGAGCCGGGCGGCCTCGGCGTTGCCGCCGACGGCGACCGTGCGGCGGCCGAAGGTGGTGCGGTTCAGCACCAGCCAGCCGATGATCGTCACGACCGCGAAGACGAGGACCAGCGGAGGGATGCCGAGGACATACGCGTCGCGTTCCCCGAGGTCCAGCACGCTGTTGATCGAGACGATCTGCGTCCTGCCGTCGGTGATCTGCAGGGCGAGTCCGCGGGCCGAGGCGAGCATGGCGAGCGTGGCGATGAACGGGACCATCCCGCCGTACGCGATGAGCAGTCCGTTGACCAGGCCGCAGCCGACTCCGACGATCACCGCGGTGAAGAGGATGCCCGCGAAGCCGTACTCCTGGGTGGCGACGGTGGTGGCCCACACCGAGGCGAGGGCGACGATCGCGCCGACGGACAGGTCGATGCCGCCCGAGGTGATGACGAAGGTCATGCCGACGGTGACGACACCGATCACCGAGGCCTGGGTGAGGACGAGTTGGAGGTTGCGGGTGTCGAGGAACTCGTCGGGCTTGGTGATGCCGCCGATGAGGATCAGTACGGCGAGCACACCGAGGAGGGAGAGGGTGCGGACGTCGGCGCGGGCGAACACCCCTCGCCACGCGAACGATTCGCTCGCCGGAGGCACTTTGTCGGCGCTTCCCCTGGGCGGGGACACATGTTGCGTCATGACGCCGGGCTTCCTTCCATGACGAGGTCGAGTACACGGTGTTCGTCGAGCTCACGGGCGGGTGCCGTGTGCACGACACGGCCCTCGCGGAGCACCAGGACGCGGTCGGCGAGGCCGAGCACCTCGGGGACCTCGCTGGAGACCAGCAGCACGGCCAGGCCTTCGTCGGCCAGTCGGCGGACGACCGCGTACAGCTCGGCGCGGGCGCCTACGTCGACGCCCCGGGTGGGTTCGTCGAGCAGCAGGACCCGGCAGCCGCGCAGCAGCCAGCGGGCCAGGACCGCTTTTTGCTGGTTGCCGCCGGACAGGGTACGGATCGGCACGGAGGGGTTGTCGGGGCGCAGCGACAGTTCGCGGGTCGCCGCCCGGGCGGCCCCGAGTTCGGCGCCCCGGTCGATCCAACCGGCCCGGGAGAAGCGGGACATGGAGGAGACGGAAACGTTGCGGGTGACCGACTCCAGCATCAGCAGGGCCTGCGCCTTGCGCTCCTCGGGGGCCAGTCCGATCCCGGCGCGGACGGCGGCTCGGACACTGCCCGGCTTCAACGCCTTGCCGTCCACGACGACGTGACCGGTGGTGGGCTTCCGGGCGCCGTAGACCGTCTCCAGGATCTCGGAGCGTCCCGAGCCGACGAGCCCGGCGAGGCCGACGATCTCTCCGGGGTGGACCGCGAGGTCGAGGGGTTCGAACTCGCCCTGCCGACTGAGCCCTTGGACTTCGAGGAGCGGCCTCTCGCCCTTCGCGGGAGCCGTCGGCCGGTCCGGGAAGACGTACTCGACGTTGCGGCCCGTCATCAGCGCGACGACCTCTCGCGTCGGCGTCGACTTGGCGGGCAGTCCGACGGCGACGGCCCGGCCGTCCTTGAGGACGGTCACCCGGTCCCCGATCCGCCGGATCTCCTCCAGGCGGTGGGAGATGTAGACGACGGCGACGCCCTCGGCGGTGAGGTCGCCGACGATCCGGAAGAGGTTGTCGACCTCGTCCGGGTCGAGGGCGGCGGACGGTTCGTCCATCACGATCAGCCGTACGTCGTGGGAGAGGGCTCGCGCCATGGACACGATCTGCTGCTGGGCCGCCGACAACTCCCCGACCAGGCGCGCCGGATCGATCTCCGGGTGCCCGAGTCGCCGTAGCAGTGCGGCTGTCGACTGACGAGCCGCCTTGCCCCGTACGACGAACCCCGCGGCCGTGGGTTCGTGGCCGAGGTGGACGTTCTCGGCCACGGACAGGTGTTCCACCAGGTCGAGTTCCTGGTAGATGGTGGCGATGCCGAGGCGCATGGCGGCGATCGGCGAGCGGAGCGTGACCTCCTCGCCGCGCCAGCGCAGGCGGCCGGTGTCGGGCTGGTGGGCACCGGCCAGGACCTTGATGAGCGTGGACTTCCCGGCCCCGTTCTGACCGAGCAGACAGTGCACTTCGCCGGCCTGGACATCGAGGTCCACGCCGTCGAGGGCCCGGACTCCGGGGAACGACTTGGTGATGCCGGACATGCTGAGCAGCGGTGGTTCTGGTGCCATGAGGTCCCCTTGGCGGGCGTGCGGGCCGGTTTCAGGGCAGGGCGAAGCAGGAGCGCTGTGCTGGAGGGGCATGTCAGAGGGTGCCGTGGCGGACAGTGCCGTACCGAGAAGTGGCTTACGCGGGTGAGAACAAGTGGTCGCTGATGAGCCGGGCCGCGCCGATGACTCCGGCGGTGGGGCCCAACTCCCCCAGAACGATGGGCAGGTTGCCGGTCGCCAGCGGCAGCGACTGGCGGTAGACCTGGGTGCGGATCGCGGCGAGCAGGGTGTGACCGAGGCCGGTCACCCCGCCGCCGATCACCACCAGGCCCGGGTTGAAGAAGCTGACCAGCCCGGCGATGACCTGGCCGGTCCGGTTGCCGCCCTCGCGGATCAGGTCGAGGGCGGTGGCGTCACCGGCGGCAGCGGCGGCAGCGACGTCGACCGCCGTCACACCGCCGTTCGCCGTGAGGCGTGCGGCGAGCTCCTCGGAGCGCCCCTGCTCGACCGCCTCCACGGCGTCCCGGGCCAGGGCCGCGCCGCTGAAGTGGGCTTCCAGGCAGCCCCGGTTGCCGCAGGCGCACGGGCGGCCGTCGGGCACGGCCTGGATGTGCCCGATGTCGCCCGCGCTGCCCGTCACCCCGCGGTGGACCTCACCGCCGGCGACGATGCCGCAGCCGATGCCGGTGCCGATCTTCACGCAGAGGAAGTCGCCCACGGAGCGTGCAACGCCCGCGTGCATCTCCCCCATCGCCATCAGGTTCACGTCGTTGTCGACCATGACCGGACAGCCGAGTTCCTGGCTGAGCGCCTCCCGCACGGGGAAGCCGTCCCAGCCCGGCATGATCGGCGGAGCCACCGGTACGCCCTCGGGGAAGCGGACCGGTCCCGGGACGCCTATGCCGGCGCCGTCGAAACCCTCCGCGAGCCCCGAGGCCCCCAACTTCGCGGCCATGGACAGGACTTGCTCGAAGACCGCGACCGGGCCCTCGCGGACGTCCATGGGCTGGTTGAGATGTCCCAGGATCTCCAGCTCGGCGTTGGTGACGGCGACGTCGACCGAGGTCGCGCCGATGTCCACGCCGAGGAAACGCAGGTTGGGGGCGAGCCGGATGTTGTGGGAGCGGCGGCCGCCGCGGGAGGCGGCGAGTCCGTCGGCCACGATCAGGCCCGTCTCCAGCAGACGGTCCACCTCCACGGCCAGCTTGGACCGTGACAGGTCGACCTGATCGCCCAGTTGCGCACGGGAGTTGGGTCCTCCGTCGCGCAACAGCTTGAGCAGCCGGGCCTGATGCGCGTTCGCGGGTCGTGCCGTCATGCGTCTCACGAGCCCCTCCCCGCCTCATTCGGCCCCAGTTGCCGTGCTTTCGAGGGGAACGTAGCAGCGGCTGCCGAACCTGGGAAGAAGCTGTGCACAGATTGATACCGACTTTCTCCACTCGCAGGACAAAGACCTGTCGCACTCTGGTGTCCCGGCGCCCGGCCCCGCAGGATGGGCGCAACGGAGGGGAGCACATGTTTCTGGTGACGGGTGCGACGGGGAACGTGGGGGCCGAACTCGTGCGTGCGCTGGCGGAGTCCGGCGAGCGGGTGCGGGCGGTCAGCCGGTCCGGGCGGAGCGAGGGGTTACCGGCGGGTGTGGAGGCCGTGGCGGGGGATCTGAACCGGCCCGAGACCGTACGGGCCGCGCTGGACGGCGTACAAGGGCTGTTCTTGATGCCCGGGTACGGCGGCCAGCGGCAGATTCTGGCGGACGCGAGGGCCGCGGGCGTGCGTCGCGTGGTCCTGCTCTCCGGCCTGTCGGCGGGTACCGGTGACCGGGGGAACGCGGTCGCCGGCTATCTGCTGGACGCGGAGGACGCCGTACGCGATTCGGGCCTCGCATGGACCTTCGTCCGCCCGACGAGCTTCATGACCAACGCGCTCCGGCTCGCGGACCAGATCCGCGAGGGCGACACGGTCCGGGTGCCCTTCCCGGACGCACGGACCACCGACATCGACCCGTACGACATCGCGCAGGTCGCTCTGAGAGCCCTGCTGTCCGACGAGTTCGCGGGCCGCGTTCTCGAAGTCACCGGTCCCGAGGCGCTGTTGCCCGCCGACCGGATCCGGATCCTCGGCGAGACGCTGGGCCGGGACCTGCGTGCGGTGGGACTGGAGCACGAGGAGGCCCGCGCGGAGATGGAGGCGGCCGGCGTGCCGAAGCCGTATGTCGACGCGTTCTTCGGCTTCTTCGTCGACGGCACCCTGGACGAGTCGGTGGTCCTGCCCACGGTGGAGCAGGTCACCGGACGGGCGCCGCGCACGTTCGCCCGCTGGGCCCGAGACCACACGGACGCGTTCCGGTGACGTGACTACGAGCGTCGCCGTGCGTGGTACGACGTCCGCGTGTGCTCGGTGTGCTCCCGCATCAGTTCGGTGGCCCGCCCCTGGTCCCGGTCGGCGATCGCGGCGATCAGTTCACGGTGCTCGATCCAGGACTGACGGCCACGCTGCCGGGCGATCGGCGTGTAATACCAGCGCACCCGACGATCCACCTGCCCCGCCAACTCCGCCAGGACCGCATTGCCCGCCAACTCCATGATCGTGGCGTGCAGTCGGGCGTTCAGGGCCACCGCGGCATCCACGTCGTCCGCGGCGACCGCCCTCTCACCCTGCTCACACAGCTCCTCCAGCACCGCGATACCGGCACTGCCCGCATTCGCCGCCGCCAACCGCGCCGCCTCGGCCTCCAACAACGTCCGCACCGTAAGAAGCTGATCAGCCTCCTCATCCGTCGGCTCATGCACAAACGCACCCTGCGCAGGCCGCAGATCCACCCAACCCTCGGTGTTCAACCGCTGCAAAGCCTCACGCACCGGCTGCCGCGACACCCCCAGATGCCCGGCCAACTCACTCTCCACCAGATGCTGACCCGGCTGCAGAGCACGAGTCGTGATCAGCTCGAGCAGCGCCTCGTACACGCGATCACGCAGCGGACCGGGACGTTCGAGCTTCGGCACGGCTCCCTGCGGCAGACCTGTCGACAACATCGCGGTCCCCCTCCTCGGCGGGCGGACACCCCCGGACACCCCTACCAGTTGCCTTTTGTCTACAGTCTACGGCGCACAGGGGCCAGGTAAACGGCGAGTCGACCTCGTCACATCCCGCACCTCATGGGCAGCGGACGACCTGCCCGGCGTACGACAGGTTCCCGCCGAACCCGAAGAGCAGCACCGGGTCGCCGGTCGAGATCGCGCCCTGCTCGACCAGTTTGGAGAACGCGAGCGGAATGCTGGCCGCCGAGGTGTTCCCGGACTCCGTGACATCCCGGGCCACCACGGCGTTGACCGCGCCGATCTTCTCCGCGAGTGGCTCGATGATCCGCAGGTTCGCTTGGTGCAGCACGACCGCCGCGAGGTCCTCGGGGGTGAGCCCCGCGCGCTCGCAGGCCTGCCGGGCCAGCGCCGGAAGCTTGGTGGTCGCCCAGCGGTAGACGCTCTGCCCTTCCTGCGCGAACCGCGCCGGCTCGCCCTCGATCCGCACGGCGTGCCCCATCTCGGGCACCGATCCCCACAGCACGGGAGAGATGCCGGGCACGTCGGCCCCCTCGACGACCGCCGCACCGGCCCCGTCGCCGACGAGCACACAGGTGGTGCGGTCGCTCCAGTCGGTCACCGCCGACATCTTGTCGGCACCGATCACCAGCGCCCGGGTCGCCGCACCGGCCCGGACGGTGTGGTCCGCGGTGGCCAGCGCGTGGGTGAAGCCGGCGCACACCACGTTGACGTCCATGGCGGCCGGCGAGGGGATGCCGAGCCGGGCCGCGACCCGGGCGGCCATGTTCGGGGACCGGTCGACGGCGGTCGAGGTGGCGACCAGGACCAGGTCGATGTCGGCGGGGGCGAGCCCGGCCGAGGCCAGCGCCTTGGCGGCGGCGTGCGAGGCGAGCTCGTCGACCGGCTCGTCGGGACCGGCGATGCGTCGGGTCCTGATCCCCACCCGGGACCTGATCCACTCGTCGCTGGTGTCGACCAGGCTCGCCAGATCCTCGTTGGTGAGTACCTTGGCGGGCTGGTAGTGGCCGACTGCGGCGATCCGCGAGCCGTTCATGGAGGGTCCCCTCGTTGCCTTGGGTTGGGATCCTCCAGTCTGATCAGTGACTCACGGGTACGAGGGCACGTAAGGCCACAGGAAACGGGCGCCCGAGTTGTCGGCTTCCCTCACACCCTCGGACGCCCGAACACCTTCCGAACAATCACCCGGTGAACAGCTGCGTCGCCTTCTGCACGAGTTCGTAGAGCCCGTAGGCGAGCGGCGCGCCGACCCACACCCAGGCGAGGGCGATCAGCGGGCGCCGGTCAGGCGGACTCTGGCTGCTGTCGGACTGCGGCATCGGCGGCCTCCCTCGGTGCGGGAATGTGGTGGCGGGCACTGACGGGGCGGACCAGCTCGTTGGCGACGAAGCCGACGACGAGCAGCCCGATCATGATCACGAACGACAGGGTGTAGAGGGCGGATCCGCTCTTGCCCGCGTCCTCCTGCCGGTCGGCGATCCAGTTCACGATCAGCGGTCCGAGGACGCCGGCCGTGGACCAGGCGGTGAGCAGCCGGCCGTGGATGGCACCGACCTGGTAGGCGCCGAAGAGGTCCTTCAGATAGGCGGGGATCGTCGCGAAGCCGCCGCCGTAGAAGGAGAGGATCACCAGCGCGCACAGGATGAACAGCGGCTTCGAGGAATCACCGAACAGGGCGATGAGCCCGTACATCACGGCGCCCACGCCCAGGTAGACGCGGTAGATGTTCTTCCGTCCGATCAGGTCGGACGTCGACGACCAGCCGATCCGGCCGGCCATGTTGGCCGCCGACAGCAGCGCGACGAAGCCGGCCGCCGCCGACACCGAGACCGGGGTCGACGTCTCCTTGAAGAAGTCCGTGATCATCGGCGCGGCCTTCTCCAGGATGCCGATGCCCGCGGTCACGTTCATGCAGAGCACGACCCACAGACACCAGAACTGGGGCGTGCGCACGGCGTTGCGCGCCGAGACCTGCGGCCCTTCGAAGGCGCTGGGCGCGCTCTCCACCGGCTTCTCGCTGCGCGGCACGCGCACCAGGAGGACCCCGAGGAGCATGAAGACGGCGTACGACAGCCCGTGCACGAGGAACGCCAGTGCGATCCCGGAACTGTCGGAGCCGAAGGACTCCAGCATCTGCGCCGACCAGGGCGAGGCGATGAGCGCGCCGCCGCCGAAGCCCATGATGGCGATGCCGGTGGCCATGCCGGGCCGGTCCGGGAACCACTTGATCAGGGTGGAGACCGGGGAGATGTAGCCGATGCCGAGGCCTATGCCGCCGACGAAGCCGTAGCCGAGGACGATCAGCCAGTACTGCTCGGTGGCCGCGCCCAGCGCGGAGAGCAGGAACCCGGACGAGAAGCAGATCAGCGCCACAGTCATCGCCCAGCGCGGCCCGTTGCGCTCCACGAGCGTGCCGCCGAACGCGGCGGACAGGCCGAGCATCACGATGCCGAGCTGGAAGGGCAGTGCGCTCTGTGTGCCGCTGAGACCGAGCGCGGACTCGAGCGGCGGCTTGAACACGGACCAGGCGTAGGCCTGGCCGATGGAGAGATGGACCGAGAGAGCGGCCGGGGGGACGAGCCAGCGGCTCCAACCCGGGGGCGCGACAGGGGGACTCATGATCCCGGACGGTAGGAACAAACAAGCTGGTTGAAAAGGCGGCGCGTCGACCGTATGCGATGAGCGGTATCCCGGACGCGACGAACGGTCGAACCGGCCGGTTTCCCGGGCGGGTTGGGTCGCTCCTGCACCTTTGCGCGACCTACAGCCATACTGTAGACAATATTCCGTCGACATCGAACGGGAGCTGCGCCCATGACGACCCCGACGGCCTGCCCCGGCTCACCCACCCCCTGGTCAGGGACACACCCAACGGTCCATTGCGGCAGGCGGGTTGGGAGGAGGCGCGCTGGACCGCGCGGCTCACGGCCTGGGAAGGAACCGTGGCGCCTTCGGCATGTTCTCCTCCGCCCGCGCGACCAACGAGACGCACTACCTGGCGCAGAAGTTCGCGCGGGTCGTCATGGGCACCGACAACATCGACTTGCTGGACGGGGCGCGTCACGCCGCGAGCGTGGCGGGCCTCGCCGCGGCCTTCGGGTCGACGTGCCGCTCGCCGACTCGGCCTGCGTGTTCTGCGGGAACTGCATCGACGTATGCCCGACGGGGGCCCTGTCGTTCAGGTCGGAGTTCGACAGGCGAGCGGCAGGTACCTGGGACGAGGCGTCACAGACCCGCGCGGAAACGGTGTGCGCGCACTGCGGAGTGGGCTGTGACCTCACGCTCCACGTGCAGGACAATGAGGTCGTGAAGGTCACCACCCCGCACGAGCGGACGGTGACCCAGAGCAGCCTCTGCAGCAAGGGCCGTTTTGGCTACCAGCACGTACAGAACCGGGACTGAGACACATATGGGACGAGTCACGGAACGACGCAAGGTGATCCGCATCCGCGACGGGGCCATCTCCTCCCGCCCCGACACCCTGGTCACCGAGGAACCGCTGGAGATCCGCCTCAACGGCAAACCCCTCGCCATCACCATGCGCACCCCCGGCGACGACTTCGCACTCGCCGCCGGCTTCCTCGTCAGCGAAGGCGTCCTCGCCGAGCAGAGCGAACTGCAGAACATCGTCTACTGCGCCGGAGCCACCACCGACGGCTCCAACACCTACAACGTCGTCGACATCACCACCACCCCCGGCACCCCCATCCCCGACATCACCCTCCAACGCAACGTCTACACCACCTCCTCCTGCGGCCTGTGCGGCAAAGCCAGCCTCGACGCCGTACGCACCACCACCCGCTGGCCCATCAACGACACACCCCCCCTCCACATCGAAACCGACCTCCTCACCAGCCTCCCCGACCGGCTCCGCGCCGCCCAACACGTCTTCGACCGCACCGGAGGCCTGCACGCCGCCGCCCTCTTCACCGAACACGGCGAACTGATCGACATACGCGAAGACGTCGGCCGCCACAACGCCGTCGACAAACTCATCGGCCGCGCCCTCCAACACAACCACCTCCCCCTGTCCCGCCTCATCCTCCTGGTCTCCGGCCGCGCCTCCTTCGAACTCGCACAAAAAGCCGTCATGGCCGGCATCCCCGTCCTCGCAGCCGTCTCCGCACCCTCCTCCCTGGCCGTCGACCTCGCCACCGAAACCGGCCTCACCCTCATCGGCTTCCTCCGCGGCCACTCCATGAACGTGTACGCGGGGGAACACCGCCTCGCCCTGCAGTCGACGACCGCCCAGACCTGACCGGCCCGCGTCCCAGGTCAGGGACGCCTACGCGACGACCTGTTCGCGTCCGTCGCCGAGAACCGTTCCGGTCCGAGCGTTCAACCCGCCACGAAGCGCACCTGGTCCACCGTCGCCACCGTTCCCAGGCGCGGGAAGTCGAGCCGTGCCGAGGCCTCGTGCTCGGTGGCGGTGAAGGCGGCCATGGCGTCCTCCACGAAGACGAGGTCGTAGCCGAGGTCGAGGGCGGCGCGGGCGGTGGACTCGACGCCGAGGTTGGTGGCGATCCCGCCGAACGCCAGTGTGGTGACGCCGAGTTCGCGAAGGCGAGCGTCCAGGTCCGTGCCCTGGAAGGCGCCGATGGTCCGCTTCACGATCTCGATGTCGCCGTGCCGGGCGAGGCCGGGCACCAGCCCGCTGCCGGGTGGCTGGTCGGGAACTCCGGGCCGCTCGACGCGCACGAGCACGACGGGCGCGCCGGCGGTACGGAAGGCGGTCGCCAACTTCTCGGCGGCGGCGAGGACTTCGGTGCCTTTGCGGGGTTCCAGGGGCAGCGCGACGATCCGGTCCATCAGATCGACGAGTACGAGGGCGCTGCGCGCGGGATCGAGCGCGAGGGGTCCGGTCATGACGGAACGTTATCCGTCATCAGCCCTGTGTACCGGAGATCCGGATCAACAGGCTCATGAACTGGGCGCGTTCGGCCGCCGAGAGGGGGGCCAGCAGCTCGTCGTTGGCCTCCCGGGCCGCCTTCTCGCAGCGCTTCAGCAGCCATGCTCCCTCGTCCGTGAGAGACACCGCGTTCTTGCGGCGGTCGGTGGGGTCCGGTGCGCGCAGGACGAGACCCGCGGACTGGAGGTCGTTCAGGATGCCGACCAGGTCCTTCGGGTCGAGCCGCACCCCGCGGCCGAGGTCGGCCTGGGCGACGGGGGCGAGGTCACGGACGGCGGAGAGCACCACGTGGTGCCACATCTTCATGCCTTCGGCAGCCAGCGCCTCGGCCACCAGAGCCCGGCCGCGGGCGGCGGCGCGGCCGAGGAGCCAGCTGGGGAGGGAACGGATCGCGGGCAGGGGTGCTTCGGCCATGCGGCCAGCCTAGCCACTATTCATTGGACTTCCCAACGATTGCCGACCTATCGTTGGGATCACCAATGAATTAGCGGGAGGTCCGGTCGATGCGTCGTGTCCGTTACGAGTCCATGGGTGGCCCGCTGTCCCTGGAGGAGGCACCCGTCCCCGAGCCGGGCCCCGGCGAGCTCCTCGTGCGCTGCGAGGCGGTGGGCGTCACCCTCCCGGTCGTCCGCAAGGTCACCGAGGCCGCGCAGCCGGTGCCGCTCGGGGGCGAGCTCGCCGGTGCGGTGGTGGCCGTCGGCGCCGGGGTCACCCGCTTCCGCCCCGGCGAACGCGTCACGGGCCTGTGCTTCGGCCACGGTTACGCCGACTTCGCGCTGCTCCACGAGGCCATGGCCTCCCCGATCCCCGACGGCGCCTCGGCGACCGACGCGGTCGCGCTGGTCCGCAGCGGGCTGGTCGCGCTCGGCGCCCTGGAGGCGGCGCACCCCGAGCCGGGAGAGACGGCGCTGATCACGGCGGCGGCCAGCGGCGTCGGCCACCTCGCCGTGCAGCTCGCGCGGGCCCGCGGCGCCTCCCGTGTCGTGGGCGCCGTGTCCGACCCGGCCAAGACGGATTTCGTGCGCTCACTCGGCGCCGACGCCACCGCCCTGTACACGGACGGCAGTTGGGGCGATCCCGTCGACTACGCCCTCGACGCGGTCGGCGGCGAGCTGCTCACCCCGGCGCTCGCCGCCCTGGCCCCGGGCGGGCGACTGGTGGCGTACAGCTCGGGCGGCGGGACGATCCAGGCGTACGACCTCCTCGTCGGCGCGAAGTCCGTGACGGGCTTCCAGATGGCACGCATCGCCCGTGAGCGGCCGGAGTTGTACGAGCGGTGGCGGCGGGAGCTGTGGCGGATGTTCCTGGACCGCGACCTCCGGCCCGTCGTGCACGGGGAGTTCGCCCTGGAGGACGCGGCGAAGGCGCATGAGGTGATCGAGGCGCGGCGCAACCTCGGAAAAGTCGTACTCCATCCGTGACAGGACACGCGCACGGTTCTTGTGAGGCGCGGGGTGCGGAACTACCGTCCGTGACCCGAAGGTCATATGTCCGGATGTACGACAACGAAAGGGCAGGATCGCCCGTGCCGTCGAGTCGCGCAGGCCCGAGATCCTTTCTGACCGCCGTGTCCACCACCGCCGCGCTGCTCGCCCTGCCGAGCCCCGCTGAGGCCCAACCTCCTTCCGCCGCACCGGGGTTCGAGCAGCAGATCCTCTTCAGGGCGGATCGGGACCCCGGTTACGCCTGCTTCCGCATCCCGGCGATCGTCCGCACCACCGGCGGCACCCTTCTCGCGTTCGCCGAGGGCCGGGTCCTCGACTGCGGGGACGCCGGCGACATCGACATCGTCCTCAAGCGCTCCACGGACGGCGGCCGCACCTGGGGTCCGCTCCAGGTGGTCAGCGAGGGCGCGGGCGACACCCACGGCAACCCGGCCCCGGTCGTGGACCGCGGGACGGGCCGGGTCCTGCTGGCCGAGACGTACAACACGGGCCGTACGGACAGCGGGAATTGCCGGGTGCCCTGCGACCGCGTCCCGCACCTCCAGTACAGCGACGACGACGGCCTCACCTGGTCCGCGTCCCGCGACCTGCGCGAGGAGATCCTGCCCCCGCGGTGGAACTCCTGGTACGCCACGGGCCCCGTGCACGGCATCCGGCTCAGCCACGGACCCCACGCCGGGCGGCTGGTGTTCGGGGTCAACGCCGAGACGTGGGACGGCAGTCGGGTCACCGCCGGTCACGCGGCGCTCGTCGTGAGCGACGACGGCGGCGAGCACTGGAGGATCGGCGCCACCGACTCCTGGCCGGTCGCCGCCGACGGCACCTTCCGGCAGAAGCCCTCCGAGGTGACGCTCACCGAGCGCACCGACGGCTCCGTCCTCGTCAGCGGCCGCGAACAGGACGGCAGCGACCTCGGCCACCGCACCCAGGCCGTCAGCCTCGACGGCGGTGACAGCTTCGGCTCGCCGTTCCGGGCCCTCCCCGACCTGTACGCACCGCAGGTGCAGTGCGCCACCCTCGACCTCGGCGAGCGCATCCTGCTGTCCTGCCCGGGGGACCCCGACCGCCGCCGCACGATGATGATCCGCTCCTCCTACGACGGCGGCCGCACCTGGGACACCCTCGACCGCGGCACGGTCGTCACCACGGACTGGTCCGGCTACTCCGACCTGGTACAGGTCGACGAGGACACGGTGGGCCTGCTGTACGAGGGCGGGGCGGTCGACGCGCGCGACGAGATCCGCTTCGTCCGCTTCTCCGAGGACCGGCTGACCCCGCGCCGCGGCCCCGACCCGACCACCCCCGACCTCGCTCCCCTCGCCCCGCGCGCGGCGGTGCTCGGCGGCGCCCGCGTGACGGCCGGGGTCATCGGCGGAGCCCTGGAGTTCGACGGCACCGACGACGCCGTACGCCTGCCCTATCGCGAGGAACTCCCGCTCGGTACGAAGGACTTCACCGCCTCCCTGTGGTTCCGGTACACGGCCAGGACCGGTGAGCAGCCGCTGCTGTGGATGGGCGGTGTCGGCACGGGGCAGCCACAGGTCTGGCTGCGTGGCGAGCCCGCGAGCGGCCGGGTGCGCGGGCTGATCACCGTGCGGGCGGGCGCGCGGACCGTACGGACGGCGTGGGTGAGCACGAACGGCGCGTACAACGACGGGCGATGGCATCATCTGACCCTGCGCCGGGGCGGTGGCCGGCTCACGCTCTTCGTCGACGGTTCGGCGACCGCTGCTCCGGACGTGTCCGGCTCGGTCAGCCGCAACTCGCCGTTCGGCGTGTACATCGGGCAGCGCGTGGACGGCCGGGCGCACTTCACCGGCGCGATCGACGACGTCCGGGTCCGGGACCGGGCCCTGACCGACGAGGAGATCACCGGCTCGGACGCCGCCGCGGGGGACACCGTCCTGTGGCTGCCCATGGACCGGGTGAGCGACAGCCGCTAACGTCGCGAACCGTGCCCGAGGCCCCACGAGCACGACAGCGAACGGGCATCGGCGTCGGTCTGCTGCTGGCGCTGGTGCTCGGAGCCGTGCTGATCACCGCTCTTCCGGACGGAGACGGGCGGGACACCGGCGACTGCACACCGCGCACCGTCGGCTCCTGGTCGGCGGACGACCGGCTCACCGCCGAGTTCGCCCGCTACGGCGACGACGCCGGCCGCGGCGACGACTGGACCGGCGGCGACGGCACCCACTCGGTACGGCTGCCCGACGGCCGGCTGCTGTGGCTGTTCTCCGACACCTACCTCGGCCAGGTGTACGGCCCGCCGAACCCGTTCGGCGAGTCGCACGCCTGGCGCGACACCACCGCTCCCCTGGTGCGCAACTCGGCGGTGCTGATGCGCGGCGGCCGTCTGGAGACCACCCTCCCCGCGCCCCTGTTCCCGGACCCCGGCCCGAACCAGTGGCGCTGGCCGGTCGCGGCCCGCGTCGAACCCCGCTCCCCGGGCTCGGACGAACAGGTCGTCCGGGTCCTGCTGTGGGTGCGCACCTCCGGCCAGTACCCCTGGATCTACGGCGTCCCGACCGCCACCGAGGTCGCCACGCTCTCGCTGCCCGACCTGCGCGTCGAGTCGATCACGAAGGTTCGCGACGAGCAGCGGGTCAAGGACCCGTCCCGGCGGGTGCTGTTCGGCACGACGCTGGTCGAGGACGGCGAATGGACATACGTCTTCGGGGGTGACGACGGCCAGGCCGCGTCCCGTTCCGCGTCGTCGGCGTATGTGGCCCGGGTGCCGGAGGGCGGTCTCGCGGAGCCGGGCGCCTGGGAGTACTGGGACGGCTCGGCGTGGACGACCGGCGCCCGCCCGCGCCCGGTGCTCGGGGACGGACGGCGCACCGGCGTGGGCAGCGCCTTCTCCGTCGTACGGCAGGACGGGACGTACGTGCTGTTCACGATGGCGGCGGGGACCAAGGGGCTCGCCGCCGTGACCTCGTACTGGGCGTGCTCCCCCACCGGACCGTGGCACGGTCCGGAGAAGGACTTCGCCCCACCCCTGCCCTCGGGTCAGGTCGCCGCCTACAACCCGCAGGCGCACCTCGAACTCAGCGGCAGGGGGCGGCTGGTGCTCAGCTACGACGTCAACTGGCTGGAGACGGCGGCCGCTTCGGCGCAACTCAACCGGAACGTGTCGCTGTACCGACCGAGGTTCGTGACGCTGCGGCTGACTCCGACGCGCTGACCTCCGCGGTCTCCTCCGGGACGGGGTCGTGCGAGCGACGCTTGGCGATCACCGCGCAGACCATCAGCTGCATCTGGTGGAAGAGCATCAGCGGCAGCACGGCGAGGGAGGCGTGCGCGCCGAACAGGACGCTGGCCATGGGGAGTCCGGAGGCGAGGGACTTCTTGGAGCCCGCGAACTGGATGGCGATGCGGTCCTCGCGGCCGAAGCGGAGCGCCTTGGAGCCGTACCAGGTCAGGGCGAGCATCAGGGCGAGCAGGACGCCTTCGACGATCAGCAGCCCGCCGAGCCTGAGCGGGCTCACCTGGTGCCAGATGCCCTGGACCATGCCCTCGCTGAACGCGGTGTAGACGACCAGCAGGATCGATCCGCGGTCCACGAGGCCGAGGACCTTCTTGTGCCGGGTGACGAACCCACCGATCCAGCGGCGCGTCACTTGCCCCGCCACGAACGGCACGAGCAGCTGGAGCACGATCTCCAGGAGTGAGTCGGCCGAGAACCCCCCGCTGCTGCCCAGCAGGGCGGCCGCGAGGAGCGGCGTGACGACGATGCCCACCAGCGAGGAGAAGGAGCCGGCGCAGATCGCGGCGGGCACGTTTCCACGGGCCATCGAGGTGAAGGCGATCGAGGACTGGATGGTGGAGGGGACCAGGGTGAGGAAGAGCAGGCCCTGGTAGAGCGGGTCGGTCAGGAAGACCGGGACGAGCCCGCGGGCGGCCAGGCCCAGCAGCGGGAAGATCACGAACGTACAGGCGAGCACCGTGACGTGCAGCCGCCAGTGCTTGAGCCCGTTCAGGGCCTCACGCGTGGAGAGGCGGGCGCCGTAGAGGAAGAAGAGGAAGGCGATCGCCGCCGTGGAGGCTCCGGAGGCCACGTCCGCGGAGGTCCCGCGTGCCGGTACGAGGGCCGCGAGGCCCACCGTGCCGAGCAACAGCAGGATGTACGGGTCGACCGGCATCCAGGCCGGCCACTTCAGGCGCTTCACGGTGCTCCACTTACTGGTGCTCGACGGCGGTACATGGACACGTGGCCATGACGGGTGCCCCTCAGGACGGGGGATCCCCCTCCATCGTCCCCTTTCATCTCTTGATCAGGAATCCGGCATACCACTCTGACTGTCATCACGTTCCGCGATAACGTGGCGCCATGTACGACCCGTCGCAGCTGCGTACGTTCCTGGCGGTGGCGCAGACCCTGAGCTTCACGCAGGCCGCCCGGCGGCTGGGGCTGCGCCAGTCGACCGTGAGCCAGCATGTACGGCGGCTCGAGGACGCCGCCGGGCGGCAGCTGTTCACCCGGGACACCCACTCCGTGGAGCTGACGGAGGACGGCGAGGCGATGCTGGGGTTCGCGCGCCGGATCCTGGAGGTGCACGACCAGGCCACGGCGTTCTTCACCGGCACGCGCCTGCGGGGGCGGCTGCGGTTCGGGGCGTCGGAGGACTTCGTGCTGACGCGGCTGCCGGAGATCCTCGAGGGCTTCCGGTACGACCATCCCGAGGTGGATCTGGAGCTGACGGTCGAGCTGTCGGGCACGCTGCACGAGCAGCTGGCCGCCGGGAAGCTGGACCTCGTGCTGGCCAAGCGGCGGCCGGAGGATCCCCGGGGAGAGCTGGTGTGGCACGACCGGCTGGTGTGGATCGGGGCGGAACGGCTGCGCCTGGACGCGGACCGGCCGGTTCCGCTGATCGTGTATCCGCCGCCGGGGATCACTCGGACACTGGCCTTGGAGGCGCTGGAGCGGCAGGGCCGCGAGTGGCGGATCGTGTGCACCAGCGGGAGTCTGAACGGGCTGATCGCGGCGGCGCGGGCCGGGTTGGGTGTGATGGCGCACTCCCGGGGGCTGGTCCCGCCGGGGCTGGCGCGGATGCCCGACCGCTTCGCACTTCCCGAGCTCGGGCGGGTGGACTTCGTCCTGGTGCACGGTCGTCGACGAACGGCCGCTCAGGGGGCGGCGGACGCGCTTGCCGCCGCGATTCTGGCAGGTGGGGACCGGTTGCACCGGCAGTGACGGGCCGTATCGGCGTCGGCCGAACAGAGTGACATATTCCGGGTCGGCGGCGCTGAGAGAAGAGAAGACGGCATGCCGTGAATAACCGTTTCACCAAGGCCGCGAGCCGTAGTCGGCTCGTACAGATTCGGTGGAGATTACGGCTGAGAACCTTACTCAACCGTCAGTTTTCTGTCCGACCCTTCCCCATGTGAGCGTATTTTCCCGTACTGACCAGGCCATCCGTGAGCACCGCTCGGCTTCGGCCCCTCTCCCGCCGGATGCCTGGGTGGGGTAGCTTTCACGGCGCTGTGCGGAGCGTCACTGAGCGCCAGGGAGAGCGGGGAGCGGGGTTTGCGCGAGTTCACCAACCCTCCGTTGGCGTTGGCACCCCCGGTGGGCGGACTGGCCGACGTCGTCTTCGAGCATGCCCAGAACGACCCGCTCCACCTCGCCCTCGGCCGCAAGGACGAGAACGGACAGTGGCGGGACGTGACGTCCGCGGAGTTCCGCGACGAGGTCATGGCCCTCGCCAAGGGATTGCTTGCCCAGGGCATCCGCTTCGGCGATCGGGTCGCGATCATGTCCCGCACCCGCTACGAGTGGACCCTGTTCGACTTCGCGCTGTGGACGATCGGCGCGCAGGTGGTGCCGGTGTACCCGACCTCCTCCGCCGAGCAGTGCTTTTGGGCGCTGTACGACTCCGAGTGCACGGCCGCGATCGTGGAGCACGAGGACCACGCGATGACGATCGCCACCGTCATCGACCGGCTGCCGCACCTGCACCGGCTGTGGCAGCTGGACTCCGGCGCGGTGCACGAGCTGTACGACGCGGGCGCGGCCATCGAGGACGAGGTGGTGCACCGCCACCGGCAGGCCGTGACCCCCGACTCGGTCGCGACGATCATCTACACCTCGGGCACCACCGGCCGGCCCAAGGGCTGTGTGATCAGCCACGGCAACTTCATGTACGAGTCGGACACCATGATCGAGCGCTGGGAGCCGGTGTTCCACTCCAAGAAGGGCGACGAGGCGGCGACCCTGCTGTTCCTGCCGCTCGCGCACGTCTTCGGGCGGATGGTGCAGGTGGCCGCGTTCCGTGGCCGGGTCCGCTTCGGCCACCAGCCGCAGATGAACGCGGCCGCCCTCCTGCCCGACCTCGCCGCGTTCAAGCCGACGTTCTTCCTCGGGGTGCCGTACATCTTCGAGAAGGTCTTCAACGCCTCCCGCCGCAAGGCCGAGAAGGAGGGCAAGGCCGGTCCGTTCGAGAAGGCCGTCGATGTGGCGGTGAAGTACGCGGACGCCATGGAGGCCAAGGCCTGGGGGATCGGGCCCGGTCCGTCGGCGGGGCTGCGGATGCAGCACCAGCTCTTCGACAAGCTCGTCTACTCCAAGATGCGGGCGGCCATGGGCGGCCGCATCAAGCAGGCCATGACCGGCGGTTCGGCCATGGACCGCAGGCTGGGACTGTTCTTCGCCGGTGCCGGCGTGCACATCTACGAGGGCTACGGCCTCACCGAGACGACGGCGGCGGCGACCGCCAACCCGCCCGAGCGCACCCGCTACGGCACGGTCGGCCAGCCCATCCCCGGCATGACCGTGCACATCGCGGACGACGGCGAGATCTGGCTGTACGGCGCCAACGTCTTCCAGGGTTACCTCAACAACGAGAAGGCCACCGACGAGACCCTGCACGACGGCTGGCTCGCCACCGGAGACCTCGGCTCCCTCGACGAGGACGGCTATCTCACCATCACCGGCCGCAAGAAGGAGATCCTCGTCACCTCCGGCGGCAAGAGCGTCTCCCCCGGGGTGCTGGAGGAGCGGGTGCGCGACCATCCGCTGGTCTCCCAGTGCATCGTCGTGGGCAACGACCGCCCCTACATCGCCGCCCTGGTCACCCTCGACCAGGAGGCCGTCGAACACTGGCTGGCGATGCGCGACAAGCCGCGGATGTCCCCGGCCCAGCTGGTGCGGGACGCCGACCTGGAGACCGAGGTGCGGCGGGCCGTGGTCGCCGCCAACACCCTGGTCTCCCAGGCCGAGTCGATCCGCACCTTCCGTATCCTCGCCCAGCCCTTCACCGAGGAGCACGGGCTGCTGACCCCGTCCCTGAAGCTCAAGCGCAAGGCGATCGAGACGGCGTACGCGGACGAGGTCGAGGCGCTGTACCGGGCCTGACGGCCTGTCAGCTGATCGTCACGCGAAAGATCTTGTCCGATCCGTCCGCCGCTCCTCCGTTGTTGTCGCAGTTGGTGGTCGACAGCCACAGCTGGTCGGCGCCCGGCACCTTGGTGACCGTGCGCAGCCGGCCGTAGGTGCCCACGTAGTACGCGGTCGGCGTGCCGACGCTCTCGTTGTCGCCGTTGATGGGGATCCGCCACAGCCGCTCACCGCGCAGGGAGGCCATGTAGACGACGTTGCGCACGATCGCGATGCCGCTCGGCGAGGCCTCCGACACGTTCCAGGTGGCTTTCGGGTTGGTCATCCCCGCGGTGGAGCAGGTGCCCTCGCAGACCGGCCAGCCGTAGTTGGCGCCGGGCTTGATCAGGTTCAGTTCGTCCTTGGAGCTGTTGCCGAACTCCGCCTCCCACAGACGGCCGTTGCGGTCGAAGGCGAGGCCCTGCGGGTTGCGGTGGCCGAGGCTGTAGACGTAGGTGCCGAACGGGTTGCCGGGGGCCGGCGCGCCGTCGGTGGTCATGCGCAGGATCTTGCCGTTGAGGGAGCTCTTGTCCTGCGCCAGGTCGGGCGTCTGGGCCTCGCCGGTGGAGACGTACAGGTAGCCGTCGGGGCCGAAGGCGAGGCGTCCGCCGTTGTGGTAGCGGTTCTTCTTGATGCCCTGCAGGAGGACCTTGTACGCGCTCAGCGTGGTCCCGTCGTACGTCATGCGGACCACGCGGTTGCCCTCGGACGCGGTGTGCATGAAGTAGACGTAGTGGTTCGTCTCCCATTTCGGGTCGACGGCGACGCCGAGCAGTCCACCCTCGCCGTTGGTGGTGACGGCGTTCGGGACGGTCCCGACCTGCGTCTTCGTGCCGTCCTTGGTGACCTTCCAGACCCGGAAGTCGTCCCGCTCGGTGACCAGCGCGCTCTTGCCGTCGGGCATCCAGTGGACGCCCCAGGGGATCGTCCAGCCCGAGGAGAGGGCGGAGACCGAGGACGGGACGCCGCCGTCGGTGGCGCAGGCCTTGGTGGTGAAGGTGACCGTGTTGCTCGGCTGGGAGACGTTGCCGGCCGCGTCGCGGGCGACGACGTTCAGGCTGTACGGGCTGTTGCAGGCCAGCCCGGTCAGGGTGGTCGAGGTGCCGGTGGCGACGGACTTGTAGACGGTGGTGTCACTGCGCACGTCGTAGCCGGCGACCGCCCGGTCGTCGGTGGAGGCGCCCCAGCTCAGTGCGGCGCTGTTCGCCGTGACGTCCGCCGCGGACAGGGTGCCGGGTCTCGTCGGCGGGTTGGTGTCGGAGCTGGGCTTGGTGGTGCAGTCGACGACGGGGCTCGCCGGGGACGTGTTGCCGGCCGCGTCACGGGCGATGACGGTGAGGTTGTAAGGGGTGCCGGGGGTGAGGCCGGTGAGCGTCTTGCTGGTCGAACCGCCGGGCGCCTCACCGATCTTGTTGCCGTGCTCGTAGAGGTCGTACGCCGTCACGCCCACGTTGTCGGTGGAGGCGCCCCAGGCCAGTGTGAGCCCGTCCTCACCGATGTCGGAGCAACTGGGCTGCCCGGGACGGCTCGGGGCCTGGGAGTCGGTGGCCGCGTCAACGCCGATGCGGTCGAGGTTGGGGCCTCCGGCGGCGCTGGTGGCGGTCGCGCGGATCTTGCCGGAGCCCGCGGTGAGCGGGACGTCGACGGTCCTGGTGGCCCAGGTGTTCCAGTCGGCGGTGGCCGGGAAGGAGACGGCCGACGCCACGACCGTGCCGTTCACGGAGATGTCCATGGGCCGGTCGGTCGCGGTCCCGTTGGCGTAGCGGAAGGTGACGGCCATGGAGCCCGCGGAGGCGGCACTGACGGTGAACTCCACAGAGGAGCCCTTGACGTTGGTGTAGTCGACGAAGCCGGTGCCCGTGTAGCCGGTGTGGTTGGTGGCCACCGTGCCCTGCACGACGGTCGCGTCCTCCGCCTGGTAGTCGGTGGCCGCGAGCGCGGTGGCCTGGCTCAGGCCGGCGAGGGGCAGCGCGAGGGCCGCGGCGAGGCCGTAGGGCAGAACTCTCTTGATTTTCACGGATGTTCCCTTCAGCCCGTGTACTGGGTGAAAACCTTGAGGTAGTCGTACGGCTGCTGCGTCACACCGCTGCAGGAGTCGCCGTCGGTGCCCGAGCCGCAGGGGCGGTCGCGGTTGACGGACCAGTAGGTGAGGCGCCCGATGTGGTGCTGCTGGGCGTAGGCGAGCATGGTCTTGAAGTCGGCGACGCGGACGCGTTCGCCGGAGTCGTCGGTTTTGCCGTTCATCGAGGACAGCCCGATGTGGGCGTACGCGGTGGCGTCGCTGTAGCCGTACGCCGACTTGACCCGTGCCTTGAGGCCCTCCATGGCCTGCGTGGTCAGGGTGCCCATGTTCGTGGTGCCGCCGCCGAAGTCGAACGGCATGATGCACCACACGTCGTTCGCCAAACCGGAGTTCGCGGCCCGCTTGATCATGTCGACGCCGGTGGAGTCGGGACCGCTGGTGGTGGTGCCGAAGGTGATGACCGTCTTCAGGCCGGGGTTGTTGGCCTTCACCGTCTTCAGGGCGTCGACCACGCGCTGCCGCACCGTCGCGTTCGACCACTCGGTGTTCTCGATGTCGATGTCGAGGGCCTTCAGCCGGTACGCGTCGATCACCTTCTGGTACGCGCCCGCCAGCGCCGAGGCGCTGGAGCACTTCTCACCGAGCTTGTTCCCGCTCCAGCCGCCGACGGAGACCATGACGTCACCGCCGGCGGATTTGATCGCGTCGATCCTCGACTGGTCGGTGCCGCCGGTGAGCGGGCGCGTGCCGTCCCACTTCGGGTTGCAGCCGCCGTCGGAGAGGATGAACGCGAGCGTGAACCACTTGACGCCGGTCGCCGACATCACCGACGTGGGGTTCGGCGGGTTGCCCCAGCCGAGGTACTCGTAGGGGGCGACGGCCATGCCGGGCGAAGCTGCGGCGGCCTTGAGGGAGTTGACCGGCTTCACGCGGATCAGCCGGGTCTCGCCGGGCCGCAGGGTCGCGCTGTAGGAGTCGGCGATCACGCCTTTGTGGGAGCCGGACCACAGATCGGTGACGTCACCGGAACCGGTGAAGCCCACCTGCGACCAGTCCACGGAGACCGCCGCGTTGCCGGACGTGCCGGTGTTGAACAGGGCCACGACGTACTGGCCGTCGCTCTCCTTCTTGCTCCAGACCTGCTTGACCCCGCTGTTCACGATCCGCTTGGCGGCGACGCCGTCCTGGTCGACCGCTATGAGGCGGTCGTTGGTCAGCATCGCCTTGTCGACCGGGTCGAGGTCGGTCAGGTCGGTGCCGAGCAGCAGCGGTGACGCGGCCATGGCCCAGAGGGTGAAGTGGGACCGGCGCTGGTCGGCGGTGAGGCCCACCCGGTCGCCGTTGCCGATCTCCAGGGAGTCGAGGTCGTTCCAACCGCCCGGGCCGGCGTGCGGCTGCCAGGAGGCCGCGGTGTTGAAGCGGGAGGAGACGTGCGACCAGTCGGTGAGCGGATAGCCGCTGCCGTTGGAGCCGGGGCCGCAGTAGCACTCCACGTCGCCCTGAGTGCGCCAGCTGTTCGCCAGTTTCTTCCAGGTGGTGGCATCCGCGATCGGAAGGTTGTTGGACAGCGCGAAGTTGATGGGCCGTCCGGAGGCACGCAGCGCCTTGTCCCAGGCCTGGACGTCGGGGATGTCCTGGCTGCCCACCCCGTCGATCTTCAGGTAGTCGACTCCCCAGGAGGCGAACTGCTTGGCCCAGGAGTTCACGAACTCCTGGGCGCCCGGCTTCCCGTAGTCGATGTAGTACATGTTCTTGCAGTTGTAGTTCTTCTCCGTCCTCGAGGTGTCCGCGATGTCCTTCGCGTGGTACGAGGTCCCCTCGATCGGCGTGTTCTTGGTGACGGCGTTCTTGGCGATGCCGGGCGTCACGTAGAAGCCGAACTTCAGGCCCTTGGAGTGGACGTAGTCGGCCAGCGCCTTGATGCCGGACGGGAACTTGGCGGTGTCGACGGCCCAGCGGCCGTAGGAGTCGACGACGAAGCCGTTGTCGTCGCACTTCTGCCAGAAGTCGTCGAGGTTGATGTAGATGAATCCGTGGTTCTTCAGGCCGCTGGAGACGAGCGCGTCGGCCTGGGCCTTGAGCTTCGCCTCGGTCGGCGAGCGGCGGACGAAGCTCCAACTGCTCCAGCCCATCGCGGGCCGGACCGACTGGCCGTTGTCGGAGGCGGCCGCCGGGCGGGCGGCGGCCAGCAGCGGGATCGCCGAGGCGATCAGCAGCCCGACCAGGGCCACGATCAGTGATCTGACGCGGGTGACACGGGTGATGCCTGTCATGACTGTCCCCTCTTCGCGGGAGTCGCGTACGAGGTGCCGATCCACGCCTCGTCGATCCGCAGCCGCTGGTAGCGGGTCGTGTCGGTGGAGGCGGCCCAGGTGGAGCCGACTTCGAGGCGGACGTAGCGGGCGTTGACCGCGGTCAGGTCGATGCCCTGGACGCCGCGGCGGCTCGGCAGCTGACCGGTCTTCACCGGGCTGCCCCAGGTCGAGCCGTCGGCGCTCAGGTACACCTTGTAGTCCTTGATCCGCGCCGACTGCTCGGTGTCCGAGCGGGCGTAGGCGACGGAGTCCTCGCGCTGGTTGAGCCCGAGGTACTGGACCCTCTTCGAGCTGCCGAGGTCGAAGGTGAGGCTCACCGGAAGGGATTTGTCGTTGTCCCAGTAGGTGCGGTAGTCACCGTCACCGGCGGCCGAGCCCGCGTGACCGCTCGCCGAGGCGCTCGCGCTCACCTTGACGCCGGTGAGGATGCCTTGGCGGCCGGCCGTGGTGACCTTGAACACCGTGTCGTACGGGTCCCAGGCACCGAGGCCGGTGAGAGTGAGTACGCCGCCCGACTGCGACCACGAAACCGCCGCGCCCGTGCGGAGGTTGGTGACCGACGCGACACGGTAGCCGTTGTCGCGGATGCGCAGGGTGCTGGTGCTGGGCGGGGTCAGGACGTGGATGTACTGGCGGTCGGGGTCGGTCTTGCTGATCGTGGTCACGCCGTGGGCGCCGTCGTTCCAGAATCCCGGCTTGAGTCCGCCGTACAGGTAGCCGCCGCCCTCCGTGCCGTGCAGGGACTCCCAGATGGGGTCGAGGTAGGAGTTCGCGAAGTTGTTGAAGTCGGCCTGGTTGGCCGGGAACTTACCGTTGACCTGGGCGGTCTCGGCCATCAGCGCCTTCACGGACGATCCGGTGTTGGTGACGAGGCGGCCGAGGGTGAGCATCTTGTCGACCGACGGGTCGGTGCCGCCGTACCACCAGGCGCCGGTGGAGGGCAGCTTGAAGTCGGCCTCCGTGAGGCGGGGTTGGGCCGTGTAGACCGCCTGCGGGTAGTCGTACCCGGGCGTCATCCCCGTCTTCTGCTCGTTGCTGATCATGTCCATGATCGGCGTGTCTTCGTTGTTGTTGCTGAGCGTGTAGTTCGGACGCTTCTCGTAGATCTGCCGGTAGAGGTCGTGGCTCTCCCAGTAGGCGTTGTCGTTGTCGATCCAGAAGCCGCCGAGGTCGGGATAGCGGTTCATGACCTCGAAGAAGTTGTCGTAACTGAACTGTCCGAAGCCGTCGTTGGTGGTCAGGTCGACGTTCTTGCCCTTGTAGGCGGAGTAGCCGGCCGAGTCGAGCCACTCATGGCCGCCCTCGTCGTGCCACTGGGGGTCGTTGGTCATGTAGAGGATGACCTTCAGCCCCCTGGCCTTCGCGGCGGTGACCAGTTCACCCAGGAAGTCGCGTTGGGTGGAGCAGGAGCCCGGGATCTTCGACGGCCAGGCGCGGGCGTAACCGAGGCGGCTGTGGAAGGAGGCGAGGACGAGGTACTGCGTGTGCAGCTTCTGGGCCTCCTTCACCCAGTAGTCGGCGTTCCAGCCTCCGTTCGTGACGTCGTCCTCCCAGGCGGTGCAGCTGGTGTGGGCGGGCGCGGTGCGCAGACCCCAGTGCAGGAACAGTCCGCCCACCGAGGCGCGGAGGAAGTCCTGGCGGGGGTTGTCCAGATCCAGCGGCTCGGCCGCCCTACCGCAGTCCTGGCCTCCCGAGACCCGCAGGGCGCCGCCGGACGTGTTGTGGCTGTCCGTCAGGCAGCTGCCCGTCACGTCCTGGAAGCCCACGTCGAACGGGGAGCCGCCGCCGTTCTGCGCGGTGAACCGGGTGAGCCGGATGCCCTCTGCCGCGTTGGCGAGGATCGCCGGGCGGCCGTCGTCCGCGGCGAACTTCACCGAACTGTCGGTGAAGCGGATGTCGTCGGCGTTGTGGAGGTACCAGCCGTAGGCCGGCCGGGTGCCGATGGCCTTGGGGTTGTAGTCGTTCGGGTCATTGCCCGGCACACCGGTGGACATGGTGCCGTTGCCGCCCGGGACCGTGATGTCGACGTGGTTGAAGGTCACGCCCTTGATGCGGTGGCCGGTCTCGCCCCACAGGGTCGGACTGAAGGACGGGCTGCTGCCGGCGGCCGTGATGGTGTCGTACGTGATGTCGCTGATCGAGCCGACACCGGGGCTGTTGCCGCACCGCTTTCGCGTGCCGATCTTCTGCATGATCGGCGAGTGGACGTTCGTCATCGTGATGTCGCGGTAGTGGACGTCGGAGATCTTCGCGCCGTCCATGGACACCATGCCGAGGCCGGACTTGTCGGCACCGTCGATACGGATGTTCTCGAACCGGTAGTCCGAGAAGTCGCCGCACGTTTCCGAGCCGAACATGAGGGCGTTGCAGCAACGGGCGGACAGGAAGCTGTCGTTGACGCGGACGTGGCCGTTGGGGAGCTTGGCGCCGAGGGCGTAGTCGCTCTTGAAGACCAGGGCGTCGTCGTTGGCCCTGATGTTGGCGTTCGTCACCGTGACGTTCGTCGTGGAGATGATGTTCCAGCCGTCGCGGTCGCTCGCGGTGTCGATGGTCAGGTGGTCCGACGTCACGTTCTTGCAGCCGTTGATGAGCGCCGCGAAGTGGCCGCCGCGGCGGAGGGTGAGGCCGTCGCCGATCGTGAGTCCGTCGCACCGGGTCAGGGAGATGATCTTGTCGGCCTCTCCGGACTTCGGGTTGCCGGTGATCAGGTTGCCCATGCCGTCGATGACTCCCTGGCCGACGAAGCCGATGTCGGTCAGCCTGTCGCCGTGGATCATCGCGTCGCGGAAGTGGCTGTGCCCGTAGTCCTGGTAGTCGTCGTAGGGGTTGGACTCGGCCTTGTCGTAGGTGTCGGCGCTGGAGCCCTGGAGGGTGGCGCCCTTGTCGAGCCGGAGCGTCACATGGCTCTTCATGTGGACGGTGTTCCTCGCCTTGTAGTCACCGGGCGGGAAGCGGACGACTCCGCCGCCCGCCGCCGAACTCGCCGCGGTGATCGCCTTGTTGACGGCGGGGGTGTCGTTGGCGGAGCCGTCCCCCTTGGCGCCGTAGTCGCGTACGTCGAAGACGGTGGCGGCTCGGGGTGGCGCCTGCGGGGTGGCCGGGGCCGCCGGGTGGCTGAGTCCGAGGACGACGGCGACGACGAAGAGGACGATCGCCGCCGCTCGGGAGCGTGGGGCTGTGGGGGGTTTCAAGGTGACGGCTCCTCAGACCAGTTGGTAGCCGCGGAGGTTGCTGAGCAGCAGATAGGTGTTCTGGAGGGAGCCGGAGGTGTCGCCGAGGGAGCGGTAGATGCCCCACTTCGGGCGGACCCGGTCGGCCAGGAAGGTGTCGACGCCGGTCTTCGACGCGTCGATGACGGTCGAGCCACCGGACTTGAGGATCCAGCGGACCGAACCCGCCGAGCCGTCGCCGACCTTGATCTGGAAGTCGACGTCGGTCCACTTGTCGTGCAGCGGGTCCAGGTCGGTGCGGCCGACGAGGATGTCGTCGATGGCGAGTTTCAGCTCGATGGTCTGCTTGCCGTTCACCCGGCGCAGGGACTGCACGACGATCGGCGAGGTGCCGCTGCCGGGCTGCTTCATCTGCATGATGTGGGTGAAGGTGGTGGTCGCCTTCAGGGAGCTCGGGATGTACATCGAGTAGGTGACCCGCCAGGTCTGTCCCTTCGTCCACTTCAGATAGTTGCTTCCGCTGCCGTTGCGCAGCCCTGTGACCTCCTGGCGCTGGCGGTCGGTCGAGGTGTCGCGGTCGACGGTGTGCATGTCGAAGCGCCAGTTGTTGCCGGTGGCGTAGATGTGCGGCTGCCCGGCGGAGTGCGAGTCGGCGCGGTCGTCCTCGATCGTCTCGAAGGCGCCGAGGCCGTCGCCGCTCGCGGAGGGGGCCCACTTCTGCTGCCAGGAGGCGGCGTGGGCGGTGGTCGCCGTCGGCAGACCGACCGCGGCCGCCGTGGCACCGCCGAGCGCGGCGCCCAGCAACGACCTTCTGGATGTGTTCATGACACTAATCACCTCGCAGCTGTTCGTTCATGATCAGGAAGGCGCCCAGGCCGTGGAAGTCGTTGGTGGCCCGGTCGCGAGCGATGTAGTACGCGTAGTCGCCGACGTTGGTACCGATGGAGATGTCGGCGAGGTTCGTGCGCCCGTCGGAGCCGACCGAGAGCTTGGCGAGCACGCCCTGGTAGCCGCGGTGTGCGACGGCCTTGAAATGCTGGTCCAGGTATCCCTGCCGGGCGCCGCGCGAGAGGGCGTAGGTGAACATGCTGGAGCAGGACGTCTCGGTCCAGTTGTCGCCGCGGGCGCCCTTGTCGATCACCTGGAACCAGCGGCCGGTCGCCGGGTCCTGGTACTTCTCCAGTCCGGCCGCCAGCTTGCGGAAGACGCCGAGCAGCTGGGCCCGGCGCGGGTGATGCTGCGGAATGCCGTCCAGCACGCCGACGATCGCCATGGAGTACCAGCCGACCGCACGGCACCAGTGCTCGGGGGCGAGCCCGGTGCGCGGGTCGGCCCAGCCGGCGCTCTTCGACTCGTCATAGGCGTGCTCGAGCAGTCCGTTCGCGACCTGGAGGTGGCTTCCGTAGACGGCGAGCTGTTTCGCAGCCTCGTCGTCGGTGTACGAGCTGTCGCCGAACTCCTCTCCGTACTCGACGAGGAACGGGTTCACCATGTAGACGCCGTCCGCCCAGAGTTGGTGGGCGCGGCTCGCGGTGTCGGCGTGCCAGAAGCCACCGTCGCTCGTGCGGGGATAAGTGGCCAGGCGGTCGACGATCTTCTTCGCCGCCTTGCGGTAGCGGTCCTGGCCCGTCTCGTGGTGCAGGATCACCAGGAGCCGGCCGGCCTGCATGCTGTCCAGGCTGTTGAAGGACTGGCTCATCGAGCCGTCGCTCTTCACGAAGCGGTCGACGTAGTCCTTGATGTAGGTCAGGTAGCGGGTGTCATGGGTGCGCTCGTACGCGAGGTACTGGCCGTAGAGGTACAGGCCGACCGGGTAGGACCAGCCACCGATGCTGCTCGGTGTGAAGCGGGCCATGGTCGACTCGACCATCGCCACGGACCAGTCCCGGTCCGGGGACGGGCCGGTCGGGGAGCCGGCGGCCGGGGGTGCGGCGGCCGGCACTGTGACCAGGGTCGCGGCGGCGAGCGCAAGGGTCGTCAGAGCCGTGCGAAGACGACGGCGTCTCATGTTCCTCCCTCTCCGTGAGCCAGGAGACACGGGAAACATCGGATGAAAGCCAGAGTGGATTCACATCTGTGAACTGAGTTCAGGATTCCGCCCGTTGGCGCGATCCAGAGTCGCGGTAGGACCGTCGGCGGTCAATGGTCTGTACCGAAGAGGTCGGATGCATTTCCGGCCAATTTCAGCCACCGCCCACTGACTGGCGGGTCTGTTCGGACGGATTCCGCGGTCAGGAATGCATCACGGCTCGTGATCGTTGACGATAGGAGTGCCATCTGACGACAACCGTAAGGATCAAGAGCTCGTGAGCAGCAAGGTCCCCCCGATCATCCTCAACAACGGTGTCGAGATGCCCAAGCTGGGTTTCGGCGTCTGGCAGGTGCCGGACGACGAGGCCGAGCGCGCGGTCGCCACGGCGCTCGAGGCCGGGTACCGCAGCATCGACACAGCGGCGATCTACGGCAATGAAGTGGGCACCGGAAAGGCGATCGCCTCCTCCGGAGTGGCCCGCGAGGACATCTTCGTCACCACCAAGCTCTGGAACAGCGACCAGGGCTACGACTCGACCCTGCGCGCTTTCGACACCTCGCTGGAGAAGCTCGGCCTGGACTACGTGGACCTGTACCTCATCCACTGGCCCACACCCTCCCGTGACCTGTACGTCGACAGCTACAAGGCGTTCGAGAAGCTGCATGCCGACGGCCGGATCCGAGCCATCGGCGTCTCCAACTTCGAACCCGACCACCTGGAGCGGCTGATCGCCGAGACGTCCGTCGTCCCGGCCGTCGACCAGATCGAGCTGCACCCGCACCTTCAGCAGCACGCGGCCCGTGAGTACCACGCGGAGCAGGGCATCGCCACCGAGGCCTGGTCGCCGCTCGGCTCCGGCAAGGGTCTCCTGGAGGTCCCGGCCATCGTGGCCATCGCCCGCAAGCACGGCCGCACTCCGGCCCAGGTCGTGCTGCGCTGGCACCTCCAGCTCGGCAATGTCGTGATCCCGAAGTCCGTGACCCCGTCCCGGATCAAGGAGAACATCGAGGTGTTCGACTTCAGCCTGGACGCCGAGGACCTGGCGGCGATCAGCGCGCTCAACGAGGACCGGCGTCTCGGCCCGGACCCGTCGACGTTCAACGCCGCCTGACGACACACCGGTTCGGCCGACGGTGCGGTCCCCGTCGTAGGGACCCCACCGCCGGCCGTCGTGTGTCCGGCGTCAGCGGGTACGCTCCGCGCGTCAGACGGGCTGCCCGATCGGCCGTACGACGACGGTGTTGATGTCGACGCCCTCCGGCTGCCGTACGGCCCACACCACCGAGTCGGCGATCTGGTCCGCGGTGAGCAGGTGCCCGGGCGGGAGACTGCCGTAGCTGTCCCAGAACGGCGTCTCCACACGGCCGGGGGCCACCAGGGTGACACCGACACCGAACTCGGTGACCTCACGGCGGGCGTTCTCGGCGAGCCCGGTCACCGCCCACTTCGTCGCCCCGTAGATGTTGCCGGGGCCGTGGACGAACCCGGCGACGCTGCCGATCAGCACGATCCGGCCGCGGGTCTCCTTGAGCGCGTCGATCGAGGCGCGGATGAGGAGGGCGGGGCCGAGCACGTTGGTCAGCACCATCTCGGTCCAGCCGGCGGGGTCACCCCCGGCGACGGTGTCATGGGTGGCGAAACCCGCGTTGGCGACGACCGTGTCCAGTCGGCCGAACTCCTTGAGCGTGCCGTCCACCGCGGCCCTGATGTCGCCGTATTCGGCGGCGTTGCCGACGAACGTCAACAGGCCGTCCGGATTGCCGAGTTCCTCGGCGAAGGCACGCAGGCGCAGCTCGCCGCGCCCGGTGACGGCCACCCGGTGCCCGGCGTCGAGCAGTTGCCGTGCGACCGCGGCGCCGATACCGCTGCCGCCGCCGGTGATGAGCGCGACCGGTGAATCGTCGGACATGGCTTCCCCCTGTGTTCCCCTGCGAACTCGTGGACGGCGGGGAGTACATCAGTTGAAGCGTTCTCGAAGTCAAGTACCGCAGGTTCGGCGGTAGTCGGCCGACGGGAAGTAGCGCCGCCACTCCCTCTCGGTGAGACCGGTCGACACCCGGTCGCACACCCTCCGCGCGGCCCGCTCCGGGCCGAGGGGAGGGCCCGGTCACTCAGATGAGGTGTGGCGATGTGCAACTCGCCGCCGTCCCTTGTGAATCCGAGGGCGAGCACCGAGGAGTCCCCCACGGGCAGGGACGCTGCGGGCAGAGCGGGCGTGGCCGTCTCCCAGACGTTCACCACTCCGTCGGGGTCGCTCGCGGCCACCAGGACGCCGTCGGCGGAGAAGCCGAGCGCCGGATCATGGCGGTTGGAGCCGCCGCTCCTCAGGACGGCCAGCCTGCGCCAGCTGTGCGCGTCCCACAGGGTGAGGCGGCCCCGGACGTCGGCGGCGGCGAGGTACCGGCCGTCGGGACTGAAGGCGCCCTCGGTGAGATAGTCCTCGCCCTCCACTCCCCTGATCCCCTTGAGCCGCTTGCCCGTCGAGACGCTGACGAGCATGCCCTCCGAGGTCAGCGCGGTGCGGCCGGTCGGGTCCGCGGTGACGGTGTCCCGCCGGCCGACCGCCGGGGCCCTCCTCGCCCGCACCGGCCGGCCCCGGCTGTCGAACGCGGCGGTCCGAGCCGCCCGGTCCCGCCAGGCGCTGCCGGTCAGTCCCTGGAGCGAGGGGGTGTGCACCGAACTGGTCCGGCCCTGTTCCCGGTAGCGCAGGACGCCCGCGTCGAGGTCAAGACGCAGGTCGCCCACCGCCGACGAGTCGACGGCAAAGGTGAGCAGCGGCTCGCGCGCGCTGTCGTCCGCGGGGTCGGGCAGGCCCGGGCGCCACAGGGCGAGGGCACCCAGGGTCCAGGTCAGGGCGTAGTCACCGGCGAACTCCACGCGGTATCCGCCACCGGCCAGGGGCAGCCGGGGCCGTTCCCGTCCGGCGCGGAAGTCCCAGGTGACGACACCTCCGGTGGTGACGCTCGCCACGGCCCGGCTGTCGGCGGTGAAGGTGAGCTCGTCGCCCCGGCACACGACCCGTGCGGTCGCGGCGGGCACCGTGGTGGCGACGGGGCGCGGCTCGCCGGCACGTCGGGGGAGCACTGATCACCGAGTACCTCAACCGGTCCGCACCGCGGTGTGCACCGTGTGCACCGCCAGCACGAACACATCCGCCCGCCGATGCACACTCGCCGCGTCCTCAGGATCGAGCAGCCGGTCGAGCGTGTCACGGTCGTCCGCATCCAGCCGCTCGGCAAAACCTTCCCGCAGCCGCCCCAGCGACGCGGCGATGTACGCACGGGCCCGATCGGTCGTCGGCGCCGGAAGATCCAGCATGAAGCTGCGCGTACCGGTGTGCCGCAGCCCGGCGGAGGCCATCAGCGCGGGCCAGTCCTCGACCTCGGCGACGGAGTCGGTCAACTCCGTCCGCATCTGCGCGAACCGCTCCTCCTCCAGCGCGTCGAGCCGCGCCTGGAGCCCCGGCCGCCCGATCCCGATGTCCCGGGGCAGGAAGCGTGCGGGCAGCCCGCCCTCCATCAGCGCCAGCGTGCCGCCCCGCGCCAGGCGTGCGGCGAACGCGGCGATCCCGGCGCGTTGGTCCCCGAGGTGGTGCAGGCTCCGACTGGCCCAGATGAGGTCGGCGGGGTAATCCAAGTCGTCGAGGATCGCGGGCAGTTCACCGGCGAGGGTCCCGAAGCGGTCGGCGACACCGAGCCGCGCGGCTCGGGCCCCGGCCCGCTCAAGCAGCGGTTCGGCCCCGTCGACGGCGACCACTCGGGCCCCCGGAAACGCCTCGGCGAGCAGACAGGACAGCACCCCTGGCCCACTGCCCGCGTCCACGATCAGCCCCGGCTCGGTCTGCTTGTGCCCGAGCCAGGCCAGCGCCCGCTCGTACAGCGGCGTGAACAGTTCCGCCTGGGTTTCCAGGTGCGCGGCCATCCTGGACCAGTCGATGTCGGTGTGGTCGTGGCGATGGTGACCGTGGGTCTCGTGATCGTGCGCCATGCTGCCAGCCTCTCCTCGGGATGCGGCCAGCGTGCTCCGACGCACCGCGAAGACGCCAGCGATGTTGCCACGACAGCAAAAAACACGGCAAAGCGGACGCGAAGAAACGGGGATGCGTCCACCCCGGCCGATCCCCCACGATGACTCCATGGACGATGAACTGGTGGAGCGTTTCCTCGAAGACGGATTCGTGAGGATCGAGGGCGCCTTCCCGCCACGCGTCGCCCAGCACTGCGCGTCGCTGCTGTGGCGGGAGACGGGCTACGACCCCGAGGACCCGGCCTCCTGGAAGGATCCGGTGGTCTGGGTGCCCGGAATGGCACAGGGCCCGTTCGCGGCGGCCGCCAACTCTCCGGTGCTGCACGAGGCGTTCGACCTGCTGGTGGGCGAGAACCGCTGGCAGCCCCGCTACTCACTGGGCACGTTCCCTTTGCGGTTTCCGCACGCGGAGGAACCGGACGACGCGGGCTGGCACATCGAGGGCAGCTACCTCCCCGAGGACGCGCCCGCCGGCATGTACCACACCAACCTGCGCTCCAGGGACCGCGCCCTGCTGATGCTGTTCCTGTTCAGCGAGGTCACCGAGACCGACGCCCCGACCCGTATCAGAATCGGCTCCCATCTCGACGTACCGCCGGTCCTGGAGCCGTACGGCGAACAGGGCGCCTCCTTCCTGGAGTTGGGCCCGAAGGTGGACAAGGCCTCGGCACACCGCCCGCTCGCCCACGCCACCGGCAGCCCCGGGGACGTCTACCTCTGCCACCCCTTCCTGGTCCACGCGGCCCAGCCCCACCACGGCACCAGCCCGCGTTTCATGGCCCAGCCGCCCCTGCTCCCGGCGGTGCCGTACGAGTTGAGCAGAACCGACGGCGACTATTCAGCGGTGGAGTTCGCAATCCGTCGGGGCCTGGCCCAAGAGAACTGACCAGACCCCGGGCGGCGTGATTCTTTCAGGGGCGCGGGGAACCGCGCGACCAGCCGCAACGGACCCGCAGCCGACATCGCACAGCACCCCGCATTTCCTCAGAGCGCCGGATACGCGTTCTGCATCAACTGCTGGAACTGCGCCGAGAACCAGTGCCCCGACAGCGGAGCGTTCGGCAGCGCACCGGACATGTTGTTGTTGTTCCGCGGGTTGCCGGTGTACGTCGGGTCGCACATCCGGTCGAAGCCCTTGCCCTCGTCGTTGGCGATCGCCGAGCTGGACCCGTCCGACTCACCCGGAGGCTTGATCCACACGTAGGCGTCGATCCCGGCGGCCGGGCTGGCCTTCGGGCGCTCACCGAGACCGGCACCCGACTGGTTGCACCAGTTGCCGACATGGATACGCCGGTCGAGCTTGCCGCCGTTGACGTAGGTGTCCACGTCCGTCATGGCACCGGGGCCGGTGGGCCGGGCGGAGCCGCCCCAGCCGTTGCGGCTGGTGTCGATCAGCATGCCGACGCCCGCGGGGAAGCCCTGGTTCACGGCCTCCTGCCGGAACGCCTGGGCGTAGGAGAGCTCGTCGACGTACCGGTTCCAGTCCACCCACTTGGACTCGCGCACGGACTTGCCGTTCACGGAGTCGTTGATGGTGAAGTTCTGCTCCTTCAGCGCGCTGTAGTTGGCGGTGTTGGTGATGAAACCCTGCACGTCGTTGACCGTGGCGCCCTCGGCGGTGGCCGCCTGCTTGATCGTCTGGACGGTCGCGGAGAAGTTGTCGTCCCAGCCGAGCCAGCCGTGATGCCCGGCGTCCACGTAGTTGTAGACGTTGGGGGCGTCACCGAGCTTGTTGAGCGCGTAGCCGACGCCCTTGACGTAGTTGCCGTTGGCCTTCATCGTGTCGCAGTTCGCGGTGGCCGTGGCTCGCGGCGTGACGTTGGTGACGAGGTTCGGCAGCGAGTCGAGCTCGACCGTGTTGACGATCCGCAGCGAGGCGTACTTGGGGTCGGCGAGGATCGCCGCGATCGGGTCGATGTACTGCGTCTTGTACTTGTCGATCTCCGTCGGGCCCAGTTCGCCGTTGGAGGCGAGGGCCGAGCAGTCGCGTCCGGGCAGGTCGTAGATGACCAGCTGGACGACGAGCTCTCCCGAGCCCTTCTGCTTCAGCGCCTCGTCGAGATGGGCGCGCAGGCCCATCTTGCCGCCGGTGCCGTTGATCGCGGCGATCCGGTCCAGCCACACGCCGGTGGGCTGGTTGGCGACGCGGCTGCCACCCGGCTCGGCGGCGGCGTTGGCGGACCACTCGGGGTTCACGTACACCTTGGAGCCGGCGTACGGGTTGTCGACCCGGGTGCCGGGGGTGCCGGGGTCGGTCGGGCCCGGGTCGGTGGGGCCGCCGCCGTCGACGTTGCAGGTCACACCGTCGAGGGTGAAGGTGGCCGGGACGGCGTTGGTGCCGCTGTAGCTGCCCTGGAAGCCGAAGCTGACCGAACCGCCGGTGGCGAGCGTGCCGTTGTAGGACTCGTTCGCCGCGGTGACGGCCGTCCCGCTCTGGCTGATCTTGGCGTTCCAGCCGCTGGTGACCTTCTGGTTTCCGGCGTACGCCCACTTCAGCGACCAACTCGACTTGGCCGTGGTGTTGTTGGTGACGGTGACGGCGGCGGTGAAGCCGGTGTCCCACTGGTTCTGCACCTTGTAGTCCACGGTGCAGGGGACGGCCGCGATGCCTGCGTCCCCGGGGGCCACGGCTAGCGCGGTCCCGGAGGCCCCGGCGACGAGCGCCAGGGCAGCGAGGAGCGCTGTTCTCGTACGACTCATGAGTGCGGGTTTCCTTCTCGTTCGCGGATGGTGTCCGTTGGGCGGGTGCTATCCGTTCAGGGCGCGCAGATGGTCACGCAGCCCGGTGCCGAACGCTGTGGGTGTGCCGTCGTAGCTGCTGATCAGGGACGGACCGGAGGAGCAGTCCCAGGTGTTCCAGGTCCAGCCGAGATACGACAGACCGCGGTCGTCGAACCACTTCATGACCTGGTCGATGAAGCCGTGCGCGCAGGTGTTCTCGCCGATCTCCCCTGCCACGAGGGGGACTTGGGCGGCCACCGGAGCGAGCGTGGAGTTCCAGCAGCTCTCGTTGGCGCAGGTGTTGAAGTTGTACACGTGCCAGGCGGCGGCGAGATTGCCCGCCGGGTCGGCCGGTTTGTACGTCAGCCACTGGCTGAGGTCGTTGGAGTAGGCGATCCCCCCGGCCAGGATCAGGTTGGTCGCGCCGGTGCCCCGGACGCTGTCGACGAGATCCTGCATACCGGCGACCTCGTACCCGATGCCCGGGCAGCTGCCGCCGTCCCGCCAGCACTGCCACGCCTGGGTGGTCGTGGAGGTGGCGCGGTCCGGGTAGGGCTCGTTGAACAGGTCGAAGACGACGGTGCGGTCGTTCTTGAAGGTGTTGGCCACCGAGGCCCAGAAGGAGGGCGTGTACCGCATGTCGGGCATCGGTTTCTGGCAGCTTGCGTGCACGTCGGAGCAGCCGGCGGAGTTGCCGGTGTACTGCCCGTAGGTCCAGTGCAGTTCGACCACGGGTGTCATGCCGTGCGCCTTGACCTTGGCGACCAGGTCCTTGACGGCGTTGATGTAGTTCGTCCCGGCGTAGGCCGGGTCGATGGTGGACAGGCCCAGCCAGCACTCCTCGTTGAGAGGGATGCGGACCGTGTTCGCCTTCCAGTCGGCGATCGCCTTCACGGAGGCGTCGTCGACCGGGCCGTCGAAGATGCCGCGGCCCTGGACGCACATGAACTCGCCGCCGGACCGGTTCACTCCGAGCAGACGGCGGGTCGCGCCGCCGGCGTCCACGAGCTTGTTGCCCGACACGTGGAGGACGGGGGGCCCGTCTTCCGCGGGACCCGTCGGCGCCGGCGTGGGCTCGACGGCTGTGTTGCAGCTGGTGCCGTTGAGCTTGAACGAGGTCGGAACGGCGTTGCTCCCCGACCAGGACGCGATGAATCCGGCGCTGACGCTCGCTCCGGTGGCCAGGGAGCCGTTGTAGCTCTCACTGGCCGCGGTGACCGTCGTACCGGACTGGGACCATTTCGCGTTCCAGCCCTGGGTGAGCTCCTGACCGCCGGCGAAGTCGAAGGCGAGGCTCCAACTACTCATGGCGGCCGTGTTGTTGGTGATTCTCACGGCACCCTGGAAGCCACTGTCCCACTGGCTGGTGACGGAGTACTCCACCGAGCAGGCAGGGGCGGCGCCGGACGCCGTGACCACCGGCACCGTCACGGACCCGAGGAGGGCGGCCGCGCCGGCAACGGCTGCAAGTACTGAACGCGGGGGGTGTCGCATGAGCGACTCCTTGCAGATCAGCGCGCCGTTACGGACGCGTCGACTGATGGAATCGCTCCCACTGGTGTCAAGGAAGGTAGCGCCAAGTGACGGCAAAGAACAGAGGGGTCACTTGACTTTCCCTCAGTCCCGTTCGTCGAATCTTTTCGACTCTTCAAGAGCCTTGACCCCTTGAATGGTCGTCTCCACTATGGGAGCGCTCCCACTGGTTCAAGCCTTGACTTCTCCGAGCCGCACAAGGAGGAACCAGCAATGCCCCCCACCAGGAGACGCCGGGCCGTCCGGCGATTGTGGACCGCTGTCGTGGCGGCCATGGCACTGCCGTTCGCGATGCTGAGTGCGGCTTCAACTCCCGCACAAGCAGCAGCAGTTCAGTGCAGCGTCGACTACAAGACCAATGACTGGGGTTCCGGTTTCACCGCGGATCTGACGATCACCAACCGCGGCACGGACGCCATCAACGGCTGGACCCTGACCTACGGCTACACGGGCAACCAGAAGCTGAGCAACGGGTGGAACGGGACCTGGTCCCAGTCCGGCCAGACGGTCACGGTCAACAGCGCCACGTACAACGCGAACATCGCCGCGGGCGCCGCCGTCACCACCGGCGCGCAGTTCAGCTACAGCGGCAGCAACGCGGCGCCGACGAACTTCGCGATCAACGGCACCTCGTGCACCGGCGCCCACCAGCCGCCGATCACCGTGCTGACCAGCCCGGCCGCGGGCGCGGTCTACACCCAGGGCAACGCGGTCCCGCTCGCCGCGACGGCCGCCGCCGCGGACAACGCGACCATCAGCAAGGTGGAGTTCTACGACAACACCACGCTGCTCGGCACCGACACGACGTCGCCGTACTCGCTCTCGGTCTCAAGCTTGACCGTGGGCAGTCATTCGCTGCTCGCGAAGGCGTACGACAGCCTGGGCGCGTCCGGGGAGTCGACACCGGTCGGCATCACGGTCGCCTCGGGTCCGGCGGTCGTCGCCTCGGCCACCCAACTCGCCGTCCAGCAGGGCAAGACGGGCACGTACACCGTGAAGCTGTCGACGCAGCCCTCGGCCAACGTGACCGTGGCGACCGCCCGCACCGGCGGCAACACGGGTCTCTCGGTGACCGGCGGGGCCTCGCTCACCTTCACCCCGTCGAACTGGAACACCGCGCAGACGGTGACCATCACCGGCAACGCCTCCGGCACCGGCGCGGCGACCTTCGAGTCGACGGCGACCGGCCACGCCAAGGCCTCGGTGACGGTCACCCAGATAGCGGCGACGGGCACCTACAACGCCCGCTTCCTGGATCTGTACGGCAAGATCACCAATCCGGCGAACGGCTACTTCTCCCCCGAGGGCATCCCCTACCACTCGGTCGAGACGCTGATCGTCGAGGCGCCGGACTACGGCCACGAGACCACCTCGGAGGCGTACAGCTACCTCCTGTGGCTCCAGGCCATGTACGGCAAGGTGACCGGCGACTGGTCCAAGTTCAACGGCGCCTGGGACATCATGGAGAAGTACATGATCCCCACCCACGCCGACCAGCCCACCAACTCCTTCTACAACGCCTCCAAGCCGGCCACCTACGCGCCCGAGCTGGACACGCCGAACGAGTACCCGGCGAAGCTGGACTCCTCGGTTTCGGTGGGTTCGGACCCGCTCGCCGGTGAGCTGAAGTCGGCGTACGGCACGGACGACATCTACGGCATGCACTGGCTCCAGGATGTCGACAACACCTACGGCTACGGCAACTCGCCCGGCAAGTGCGAGGCGGGACCGACGGACACCGGACCGTCGTACATCAACACCTTCCAGCGCGGCGCGCAGGAGTCGGTGTGGGAGACGGTGCCGCAGCCGACCTGCGACCAGTTCAAGTACGGCGGCAAGAACGGGTACTTGGACCTCTTCACCGGTGACTCCTCCTACTCCAAGCAGTGGAAGTTCACCAACGCCCCGGACGCCGACGCGCGCGCCGTGCAGGCCGCGTACTGGGCCGACAAGTGGGCGAAGGAGCAGGGCAAGGGCTCCGACGTCTCCGCGACCGTGGGCAAGGCCGCGAAGATGGGCGACTATCTGCGCTACGCCATGTACGACAAGTACTTCAAGAAGATCGGCAACTGTGTCGGCCCGTCCACCTGCGCGGCCGGCACCGGCAAGGACGCCTCGATGTACCTGCTGTCCTGGTACTACGCCTGGGGCGGCGCCACCGACACCTCGGCGGGCTGGGCCTGGCGCATCGGATCCAGTCACGCGCACGGCGGCTACCAGAACCTCATGGCCGCGTACGCGCTGAGCTCCTACGCCGACATGAAGCCCAAGTCGGCGACGGGCGCGGCGGACTGGAACACCTCGCTGGGCCGGCAGCTGGAGTTCTACCGCTGGTTGCAGTCCGACGAGGGTGCCATCGCGGGCGGTGCGACCAACAGTTGGGCGGGACGTTACGCGACTCCCCCGGCCGGGAAGTCGACGTTCTACGGCATGTACTACGACGAGCAGCCGGTCTACCACGACCCGCCCTCCAACCAGTGGTTCGGCTTCCAGGCCTGGTCCATGGAGCGGGTCGCCGAGTACTACCAGCAGACGGGGAACGCGCAGGCCAAGGCGGTCCTCGACAAGTGGGTCAAGTGGGCGCTGTCCAAGACCACGATCAACCCCGACGGCACCTACCAGATCCCCTCCACCCTCCAGTGGTCGGGCCAGCCCGACACCTGGAACGCGTCAAGTCCCGGCGCCAACAGCGGACTTCACGTCACCGTCGCCGACTACACCAACGACGTCGGCGTGGCCGCCGCGTACGCCAAGACCCTGAGCTACTACGCCGCCAAGTCCGGTGACACGGCGGCGAAGACGACGGCCAAGGCGCTCCTGGACGGCATGTGGACCAACTACCAGGACAGCCTGGGCATCGCGGTCCCGGAGAACCGGGCGGACTACAACCGGTTCGACGACTCGGTGTACGTCCCGAGCGGCTGGACCGGGACCATGCCGAACGGTGACGCGATCAACTCCTCGTCGACTTTCGAGTCCATCCGGTCCTTCTACAAGAACGACCCGGCCTGGTCGAAGATCCAGGCGTATCTCGCGGGCGGCGCGGTGCCGTCGTTCACCTATCACCGGTTCTGGGCCCAGGCGGACATCGCCCTGGCCATGGGGTCGTACGCGGAGCTTCTCGAATAACCAGCCCCCGCCGGGCGCTCCGCGGGTTGGACCGTTGTCGACTGCGGGTCCGTTGTGGCTGGTCGCGCAGTTCCCCGCGCCCCTGAAAGGGGCGCACCAGGCACCGTTCCCTCCCCGGAGCCGCTCGAAGGCTCCGCGTATAAGGCTCCGCCACCGGACGGCGGGGCCGCAACGGCCGGGCGGCCCCCTCCCGCACTGGGGGTCGCCCGGCACCTCTCGCACCGCAAGGAAAGCGCTTACCCCCCACGCCCCCTTTCCGGAAAGGACCCTCCCGTGCGAAGAACCCGCATCCTCACGGCCGCGCTCGCGCTCGCGGCCGGGCTGCTCGCCGGCACGCCACCCGCACTGGCGGCCGACAGCACCGCGAAGGTCTCGCTCGCCGCCGACACGTATACCTGGAAGAACGCCCGGATCGACGGCGGCGGTTTCGTGCCCGGCATCGTCTTCAACCGCAAGGAGAAGAACCTGGCGTACGCCCGCACGGACATCGGCGGGGCCTATCGCTGGCAGGAGTCGACGAAGACGTGGACGCCGCTGCTGGACTCGGTCGGCTGGGACGACTGGGGGCACACCGGCGTGGTCAGCCTGGCTTCCGACACCGTGGATCCGAACAAGGTGTACGCGGCCGTCGGGACGTACACCAACAGCTGGGACCCGAAGAACGGCGCGGTCATGCGCTCCTCGAACCGGGGCGCGAGCTGGCAGAAGACCGACCTGCCCTTCAAGCTCGGCGGCAACATGCCGGGGCGGGGCATGGGCGAGCGGCTGGCGGTGGACCCGAACAAGAACAGCGTGCTGTATCTCGGGGCGCCGAGCGGCAAGGGGCTGTGGCGGTCGACGGACTCCGGGGTCAGCTGGTCGCAGGTGGCGAACTTCCCCAACGTCGGCAACTACCAGCAGGACCCGAGCGACACCAGCGGCTACGCCAGCGACAACCAGGGCATCGTCTGGGTGACCTTCGACGAGTCGACGGGCACGTCCGGCAACGCCACCCGGGCGATCTACGTCGGCGTCGCGGACCTCCAGAACTCGGTGTACCGGTCGACGGACGCGGGCGCGACCTGGACGCGGCTCGCCGGCCAGCCGACGGGCTACCTGGCCCACAAGGGTGTCCTGGACGCGGCGGGCGGCTATCTGTATCTCTCCTACAGCGACAAGGGCGGGCCGTACGACGGCGGCAAGGGCCAGGTGTGGCGGTACGCGACGGCGACCGGCACCTGGACGAACATCAGCCCGGTCGCGGAGGCCGACACCTACTACGGCTTCAGCGGACTGACGGTGGACCGGCAGAAGCCCGGCACGGTCATGGCCACTGCCTACAGCTCCTGGTGGCCGGACACCCAGATCTTCCGCTCCACGGACAGCGGGGCGACGTGGACGCGGGCGTGGGACTACACGTCGTACCCCAACCGCGCGAACCGCTACACCATGGATGTCTCCTCCTCCCCGTGGCTCACCTGGGGCGCGAATCCGTCGCCGCCCGAACAGGCGCCGAAACTCGGGTGGATGACCGAGTCGCTGGAGATCGACCCGTTCAACTCGAACCGCATGATGTACGGGACGGGGGCGACGCTCTACGGCACGGAGAACCTCACGAACTGGGACTCCGGCGGGCAGTTCACGATCAAGCCGATGGTCCAGGGCCTGGAGGAGACGGCGGTCAACGACCTGGCGTCGCCGCCCTCCGGCGCCCCGCTGCTGAGCGCGCTCGGTGATGTCGGCGGCTTCCGGCACACGGACCTCACCAAGGTGCCGTCGATGATGTTCACGTCCCCGAACTTCACCACGACCACGAGTCTGGACTTCGCGGAGACGAACGCGAACACGGTGGTACGGGTCGGCAATCTGGACTCGGGTCCGCACATCGCGTTCTCGACGGACAACGGGGCCAACTGGTTCGCCGGGACCGACCCTTCGGGAGTCAGCGGTGGCGGGACGGTGGCCGCCGCGTCGGACGGCAGCCGGTTCGTGTGGAGCCCGGACGGCACGGGCGTGTACAACACGACGGGCTTCGGTTCGTCCTGGTCGGCGTCGAGCGGCATCCCGGCCGGGGCGATCGTGGAGTCGGACCGGGTGGACGCGAAGACCTTCTACGGCTTCAAGTCCGGGAAGTTCTACGTCAGTACGGACGGCGGGGCGACGTTCACGGCGTCCGCGGCCACCGGACTGCCGAGCGGTGACAGCGTGCGCTTCAAGGCACTGCCCGGCGTGAAGGGTGACGTCTGGCTCGCGGGCGGGGCCACCGACGGGGCGTACGGCCTGTGGCACTCCACGGACGGCGGCGCGAGCTGGACGAAGCTCTCGAACGTCGACCAGGCCGACGCGATCGGGTTCGGGAAGGCGGCCACGGGGGCGTCGTACCAGACGCTCTACACCAGCGCGAAGATCGGTGGCGTCCGCGGCATCTTCCGCTCGACGGACAAGGGCGCGACCTGGACCCGCATCAACGACGACGCCCACCAGTGGGGTTGGACCGGAGCGGCCATCACCGGTGACCCGCGGGTGTACGGCCGGGTGTACGTCTCGACCAACGGACGGGGCGTGATCTACGGCGACACGTCCGACACGAGCGGCGGAGGCGGCACCGACCCGACGGACCCGCCCGATCCCACACCCACGGGCGCCTGCGCGGTGACGTACAAGATCACCAACCAGTGGTCGGGCGGTTTCCAGGCGGACGTCCAGCTGAGCAACACGGGCTCGAGCGCCTGGACCGGCTGGTCACTCGGCTGGGCCTTCCCCAACGCCCAGACGATCTCCCAGACCTGGAACGCCGAGTCCACCCAGTCGGGCTCGACGGTCACGGCGAAGAACGTCGGCTGGAACGCCAACGTCGCCGCGGGCTCCTCCGTGAGCTTCGGCTTCACCGGGAGCTGGTCGGGGACGAACGGGAAACCGACCGCGTTCAAGCTGGGTGAGCAGGCCTGCACGGTGGCCTGACCCGACGACAGGGCGGCTGCCCGCAGCCGCCCTGTCGCTCAGGTCACGGCGTGTACACCGCCGGCCTCGGTGCCGTCGCCATCCCGTTGCCGATGAAGAAGCTCGGGTGCGGGGGCTGGTTGTAGGCCGTGTTTTGCCAGGCCAGGCCGGTGCGGTACATCGTGTCGTGGAGCAGGGTCGTGATCTTCGTCGACGTCTCTATCGGGGTCGAGTAGATCCGCAGCGCCTTGTTGTCCGACGTCGGCCAGACGACCTCCTCGCGCCAGTCGCCGAGGATGTCGCCGGACAGCGACGGGGTCGCCTTGGTGCCGTTGTTGGAGTGGACCGACGCTCCGGTGAGGAGGCGGGTGTCCGACGAGGTGCCGTACTTGTCGATGTGGGTGCCGTCGAGGAGTTCACGGACCGTGTCGCCGTCCCACCAGGACAGGAAGTTCACCGAGGACGGCTCGCGGCCCTTGGTGGCACCGGCCTCGTCGCGGATCGAGGTGTCGGAGGCCGACCAGACCTCGGCCCCGTCGTTGCCCGCCCAGATGTCACCGGCCACTCCACGACCGTTGTCGCAGCACGCGGCCAGTTTCCAGTTCACCGTGCCGTTCGCCGGGTTGATGTACAGCTCCGCCGGCTGTGAGGCCGACTCGGAGACCTTGAAGTACTCCAGGCCCGCGTGGGAGGGGTCGAGGTCGCCGAGGTGCTGGGCGTCACCGTGCCCGGTCTTCGTCGTCCACAGCCCGTTGCCGTTGTCGTCGACCGCCATCGCCCCGTAGACGATCTCGTCCTTGCCGTCACCGTCCACATCCCCGACGGACAGGCTGTGCGAGCCCTGGCCGTCGTAGCCCTTGCCGCTGTTGGTCGAGGAGTTGGTGTCGAAGGTCCAGCGGCGGGTGAAGGCACCCCCTCGCCAGTCCCAGGCCGCGATCACCGTACGGGTGTAGTAGCCGCGGGCCATGATCAGCGACGGGCGGGCCCCGTCCAGGTACGCCGTCCCCGCGAGGAAGCGGTCGACCCGGTTGCCGTACGAGTCGCCCCACGACGACACCGTGCCGCGCGCCGGGACGTAGTCGACGCTCTGCATCGCCTTGCCGGTGAGGCCGTTGAACATCGTCAGGTACTCGGGGCCGGACAGGACGTAGCCGCTGGAGTTGCGGTGATCGGCCGACGAGCTGCCGATCACCGCGCCCGTGCCGTCGACCGTGCCGTCCGCCGACTTCATCGCGACCTCGGCCTTGCCGTCGCCGTCGTAGTCGTACGCCTGGAACTGCGTGTAGTGGGCGCCGGAACGGATGTTGCGGCCCAGGTCGATCCGCCACAGCCGGGTGCCGTCGAGCTTGACGCCGTCCAGGATCGTGTTGCCGGTGTAGCCGGACTGGGAGTTGTCCTTGGCGTTGGTCGGCTGCCACTTGAGGACGAAGTCCAGCGCGCCGTCGCCGTCGAGGTCGGCCACGGACGCGTCGTTGGCCTCGTAGGTGTAGGCGACGCCGTCCGGAGTCGTGCCGCCGGCCGGCGGGCTGATGGGCACGTCCTTGTAGCCGGTGCGGAGTTGGACCGCGTGGACCGAGTCGGTCTGCTCGACACCGCCCACGATCGCGCGGACCGTGTAGTCGGCCTCGGCGGGCGCGCCGGAGTGGAAGAAGTTCGTCGAGCCGGTGACCGGGGTCGAGTTGACCTTCGTGCCGGCGCGGTAGACGTTGAAGGACACGTCGTTGGGGTCGGTGCCGAGCCAGCGCCAGCTGACCAGGTTGCCGCTGCCGGTGTGCACGCTGACGACTCCCCGGTCGAGCTTCTCGACCTGGCGGGCGGTGGCGGCCTCGGCCGTACCGGGCGACAGCGCGGTCAGACCGGCGGCCACGAGGGCCACGGCGGCGGTCGTCGCCGAGAGGAGGACTCGGCGTCTGCGGTGCGGGTGCGGGTGCTGCACGGGGTGAACCTCCGAAGCGGTGGGGACGGACGGGTTCCGCTCCTCAGTCGCCGCAACGGGAAGTGGAGTTGCCGTACCTTTCGGCCAGTTCGGCGATCGTGCGGGCCATCCGTTCGCGCAGCTCGGCGGGTTCCAGCACCTCGATGTCGGCGCCCAGGCGCAGGAATTCACCCTGCGCGTGCCCGAGGGACTCGATGGGGACCCGGGCGAGGGTCCAGCCGTCGGCGTCGACGCGGTCGTGGACCGCCCTCGGCAGCCGTACGCCCGGCGCCACCCGCACGACCGCTTCGCTCCGGTACAGCCGGTCGTAGAAGTCCCGCTGGTAGGCCGTCCAGTAGGCAGCCAGGTCGAAGTCCTCGGGTCGGGTGAACTCCTCATCCGAGGAGGTCAGTTCGAGGATCTGGTCCACGCGAAAGGTGCGCGGCCCCGGCCCCGCGACCACGTACCAGCGCCCTGCCTTCAGCACCAGGCCGTACGGCTCCAATCGGCGCTCCACGTCGGTCGGTTCGGCCCAGCGGCGGTACACCACCGTCACCACCCTGCCGTTCCACACCGCCTCCGCCACCTGCGGCAGGTACGGCGCCTGCTCGGCCTGCGCGTACCACCCGGGCGTATCGAGGTGGAAGCGTCCGCTGATCCGGTCCGCGTGGGCCCGCAGCTCCGCCGGCAGCGCGGCCCGTACCTTGAGCTGGGCGGCGGCGAGGACGGCACCCAGCCCCAGCTCGGCGGCGGGACCGGGCGCTCCGGCGAGAAAGAGCGCCTCGGCCTCCTCCGGGGTGAGACCGGTCAGGCGGGTGCGGTAGCCGTCGAGGAGGCGGTAGCCGCCGGCGTGGCCCGCGTCGCCGTACAGCGGGACACCGGCCGCGCCCAGCGCCTCGACATCCCGGTAGACCGTGCGGACGGACACCTCCAGCTCCTCGGCGAGCTGGGCGGCGGTCATCCGGCCCCGGGTCTGGAGCAGGAGGAGGATCGAGACAAGTCGGCCGGCTTTCACTGACACAGGATGTCAGTGAAGCGGGCCTAGCGTCCTGAGCATGGCTTTCACCGAGAAGCTGCTGACCGTGCCACCGCCGATCGAGGTCGCCGGACGGCACGTCAAGCGCTACCACGTCACCGCCGATCCGGCCGGCATCGCGCCCGAGGTCGAGAAGGCGGCGTACGACATCCTCCCGGAACTGCTGCCGGAGCCGGACGGCACCCCGCCCGCGACCTTCGTCGTGCTGCACCGGGGCGCGGACACCGGCGCCTACCTCAACGCCTACAGCTGGGTGTGGGACAACGTGCTCCACTTCCGGGGCGCCGCCGCCGGGCAGCCGGCGCTCCGCTGTCCGGACGTCGATCCGACGCACTTCGTCCGGCCGGACCTGCCCTGGATCGGCTGCGTCTGGGAGCTGCCGCCGATCCTGCACGAACGGGACGCCTGGGTACGGCATCTGCTCGCACCCGAAGTCCCGGACCTCAAGGCCTACTTGGCCGATTCGCTGCCCGAAGGAACCACAGGAGACCGCTCATGAGCAGTCCGCACGACTTCGACTTCTTCCACGGCGAATGGGAGGTCATCAACCGCCGCCGCACCGACTTCCTCGATCCGGACAGCCCTTGGGAGGAGTTCCCGGCCACCAGCCGCTGCCGGCCGCTGTTCGACGGGGCGGCGAACATCGACGAGATCGACATGCCGCGCCTGGAGGCGAAGGGCGCGACCCTGCGACTCTTCGACCGGGATACCGGGCAGTGGTCGCTGAACTGGGCCGCGAGCCGCAGCGGGAAGCTGTTCCCGCCGGTCGTAGGAGGGTTCGGGAACGGTCGCGGCGAGTTCCACGGCGACGACACGTACGACGGGAAGGACGTGCGGGTGCGGTTCGTGTGGGCCGGCATGTCCGGGGCCGCGGCCCACTGGGAGCAGGCGTTCTCCGTCGACGGCGGGGAGACCTGGGTGACCAACTGGACCATGGACTTCAGCCGGCCTTTTGGAACGACCGGACACTGAACACCGGTTCGGGGCGCGGGAGTTCCTGGTCGGGCAGCTTCTCCAACCGCTCGGCGAACCGTTCGGTGAGCGGGTCGCCGGGCGGCAGCCGGGTGAACCAGCCGCGTCGCAGGTCGGCGGCGGTGCGCCGGGGGCTGCGGCCCTGACCGCGGCCCGGGAAACGCGTCCGGCCTGCCGGACGCAGGAGGTGGGCGGCGGCGTACGACTCGACGAGCGGTGCCGCGTCCGGCGCCGGGCGGCGCGGGCGCGGGGCGAGGACGGCGTCGATGTCGCTGCCCACGTCGTGGGCGGCGGCCTTGTCGACGGTGGTGACGTACACCCCGCCCGGCCTCAGGACCCGGGCGCACTCGGCGACCACGGCCCGGACGTCCTCGGGCCGGCCGAGGAGGTGCAGCAGCCACACGCTGGTGACGGCGTCGAACACCGCGTCGGGGAACGGCAGCGCCCGGCTGTCGGCGAGCACGATCGCGCCGGGCAGCCGTACGGCGGCCGTGCGGGCCATGCCGGACGTCAGGTCGGCGCCCGTGACGTAGGCCGCGGGCCGGGCGGCGGCGAGCCTGCGGGTGACGATCCCGGTGCCGCAGCCCACGTCGAGGAGGCGCCGGGTGTCCGCCGGGATGAGGCCGAGCACGGCGTCGGCGGCCGCGGCGGCCCTGGGCTCGCCACCGCGGCTGGCGTCGTAGGCGTCGGCCTCCTTGTCGTAGTCGAGCACGGGCTCACTGCGCTCCGTGGCCCGCGGCGAGGGCCTCCACCCGCTGCGCGAGCTCGAAGTCCTTCTGCGTGAGGGCGCCGCCCGCGCTGTGCGTGTGCACCGACAGCGCCACCGTGTTGTAGCCGAGGGTGAGGTCGGAGTGGTGGTCGAGTTCCTCCTGGACCTGGGCGACGTGGACGACCATCGCCGTGGCGGCGAAGTGGGTGCCGAGGCGGTACGCGCGGGTGAGCTTGCCGTCGTCGACGGACCAGCCCGGCAGCTCCGCGAGCCGGTCCTCGATCTCCTTCTGCGACAGGGGTTCGACGGGCATGACCTCGCTCCTTCCACGGGTGGGGGTACCTGTCCAGGCTCCCACAAGGCGACTGCCGCGGCCCTGGTCAGAGGGTTCCCCGGGGGTCAGAGGCGGACACACGCCCCGGCAAGGTCGTCCGCGACCGCGGCGATCGCGCCCCGCCCCTCCACTCGCTCCACCCACTCCTGCGGCAGAGCGACGTCGCCGTGGCGCGCGCCGACCAGGTTTCCGCAGATCGAACCGGTGGAGTCACTGTCACCGGAGTGGTTGACGGACAGCAGGAGCGCATGCCGGACGCTGCGGAGGTGGGGGTGGGCCAGGGCGCTGTAGACGCCGATGGCGAGTGCCTCCTCGGCGACCCAGCCGGCGCCGAGGGACTCGACCTTCTCGGCCGTGGGCTCACCACCCTGCGCGGCAAGGTCGACGGCGCGTCCCAGTGCGGTCGAGGTCTCCTCATGGCCGGGGTAGCGGGCCAGCAGCCGCATCGCCCGCAGCACCGCGCCCTCCAGGGAGTCGCCGGCGACGAGGTGCGCGACGATCACGGCGAACGCGCCCGCCGCGTAGTAGCCGGTCGGGTGGCCGTGGGTGATCTGGGCGCCGCGGGCGGCCTTCTCGAAGGCTTCGTGTCCGGTGTCGCACAGGCCGAAGGGAGCCGAGCGCATGACCGTGCCGCAGCCCTTGGAGTCGGGGTTGACCTGGCCGGGCTTGCCTTCGAGCGCGAGCCACGGCTCGGGGTGGTACCGCTGGGCGGTCCCGGAGAGACAGGCGTTGCCGGGGGCGCGCCGGGAGTAGAGCCACGCCTGGTCGATCAGGCCGCCGCGGGGGCTGTCCTCCGGCACGGTGGCGTGCTCGGGGCCCGGCTTGCCCTGGGTTTCCAGCCACCGCTCGTAGCTCCAGCTCAGCAGCCGGGACCAGGCGCCGCTGACACCGCGCTCCCGCTCCCGCCGGACGGCCTGGGTGAGGGCCTCGGCGGTGAAGAGGGTCATCTGGGTGTCGTCGCTGATCAGCCCGACCGCGCCGTACGCGCCGGGCAGGAAGCCGGTGACTCCGCGCTCGCCGTGGGTGGAGCGGATTCGGTCCAGAGAGGCGAACTCGATCGGGTATCCGAGGGCGTCCCCGATCGCCCCGCCCAGCAGGCAGCCCCGCACCCTGGCGCAGTACACCGCCGCGCTCTCCATCGTCCACGGCCCGATCAACGCACCCACTCCTCGACTACGGTCGTATGCATGGCCATTATTCCCTCCGCCAAGGTCACCTCCGCCTCCGACCAGGGCGTCGGTCCGCTCCTGCGCGCCTGGCGGGAGCAACGGCGGGTCAGTCAGCTGGAGCTGGCCCTGCGGGCGGACTCCAGTGCCCGCCACATCAGCTTCGTCGAGACGGGGCGCTCCCGCCCGAGCGAGGAGATGGTGCTCCGGCTCGCCGAGCATCTGGAGGTGCCGGTGCGGGAGCGCAACGCGCTGCTGCTCGCGGCCGGTTACGCCCCGCGCTTCCCGGAGACCCCGCTGGACGATCCGGCCCTGGACGCCGTGCGCGAGGGGATCGAGCGGCTCATCCAGGGCTACGAGCCCTACCCGGCCCTGGTGTTCGACGCCGCGTACCACGTCGTGGCCGCGAACCGGGGGATCACGATGCTGCTCGACGGCATCCCGGAGTCCCTGCTCCAGCCCCCGCTCAACACCATGCGGCTCACCCTGCACCCGCAGGGTCTCGCCCCGCGCATCCGCAACCTGCGGGAGTGGCGCGGCCATCTGCTGGAGCAGATGCGGCGGCAGATCGCCCTGCGCCGCTCGGAGTCGCTGCGGGCCCTGTACGAGGAGGTGGCGGCGTACCCGGTGACGGTCTTCGGGACCGAGGACAGCCTCGAACAGCCGGAGCCCGTACCGTACTTCGCGCTGCCGATGCGGATCGAGCACGAGGGGCGGACCCTGTCGTTCATCTCGTCCACGTCCACCTTCAACACCCCCATGGACGTGACCGTCTCCGAGCTGGCCATCGAGACGTTCCTCCCGGCCGACCCGGCGACGGCCAAGTACCTTCACACGCTGCTGCCCTGACGGGCCTTCAACGCGGCGTACTGGAGCAGCGCGAACCCGGCGACGGTGATCGCCTGCACCACGGTCCACACCGCACCGGCCGTGCTCGGCGCCAGCCACAGTCCGAGGGCGGCACAACTCACGGCGGCCCACAGGAGGTTGGCCTCGACCACGGCACGCACGGCGAGTGCCCGCGGACGGCCGCGCGAGGCGAGGACGCCCACGACGACGCCGTACGCCACGAGGAAGACCCCCAGTCCGAGCAGCAGTCCGGAGCCGACGCCCAGGAACCGGCCGACCGGTCCGGACCCGAGGAGGTACACGAGACCGTTCGCACCGGTCACCGCCGCGTCCAGGGCGAGGAAACGGCGCAGCATGGTGTGCGGGTCGGAGGTGCGGGCGAGCACGGCGAGCTGGGTCGCGGACATGATGAATCACCCTCCGTCGAGGTCGGAACGGGGAAGCGGACAGCGGGCCCCGGACCGGAGTGCGCCGGCCCGGAACCCGTGACCACCACGATCCCGGCCGCCCGGGTCCTGGTCGATTACCCGGGAGGTAAGGAAGAAGCGGTCGTGACCGGTGAGCCCGGCACGGGAACATGGCACACTGCACGCAAGCTTCGACGCGTAGGGGAGGCGTGGCGTGAGTGAGCGGCGACCTGCGCCGACCGTGGGCCAGGTGGTGCTCGGCAGGCGGCTTCAGGAACTGCGGGAGGCGGCCGGCCTCAAGCGCGAGGAGGCCGCCCAGGTACTGCGGGTGGCCCCCGCGACCGTGCGGCGCATAGAAATGGCCGAGGTCGCCCTGAAGATCCCGTATGTCCAGGTGCTCCTGGAGACGTACGGCGTCTCCGAGGAACAGGTCGAGGCCTTCGTCCAGCTGGCCGAGGAGGCGAACAAACCGGGCTGGTGGCAGCGGTTCCACGACGTGCTGCCCGAGTGGTTCAGCCTGTACGTGAGCCTCGAGGGCGCGGCCGGGATCATCCGGTCCTACGAGCCGCACTTCGTGCCCGGACTGCTCCAGACCGAGGACTACGCGCGTGCCGTCATGGAGGCCGGGACCATCGGGCAGGCGGGTTCTGAGGCGCTGGAACGGCATGTGTCACTGCGCATGGCCCGGCAGCAACTGCTGGAGCGCCCGAACGCACCCCATCTGTGGGTGATCATGGATGAGACGGTGCTGCGCCGCCCGGTGAGCATCCGCTCCGAGGTGATGCGCGAGCAGCTGGACAAGCTCCTGGAGTTCACCGAGCGCGACCGGGTCACGCTCCAGGTGTGCGAGTTCGAAGAGGGCCCGCACCCGGGGACGTACGCGCCCTTCTCACTGTTCCGCTTCTCCGAGCCGGAGCTGCCCGACCTGGTCTTCACCGAGTACCTGACCGGTGCGCTGTATCTCGACTCCCGCCAGGAGGTCGCCACGCACCTGGAGGTCCTGGACCACATGTCGGCGCGGGCCGCGTCGGCCGAGCGCACGAAGAAGCTGCTGCGGGAGCGCCGCGAGGACTTCTGAGCGGGCAGCACGACCACATCACAGGGGAGAAGGCACCGCATGACCGGATCCGACGCACCCGGAATCGACACGAGCCGCCCGCACCCGGCGCGGGTGTACGACTGGTGGCTGGGCGGCAAGGACAACTACCCGGTGGACGAGGCACTGGCCCGCAAGATCCTCGAGGTGGACGCCACCGTGGTGCGTGGGGCGCGTGCCAACCGCCGCTTCATGCACCGGGCGGTGCGGACGGCCGCGGAGGCCGGTGTCCGCCAGTTCCTCGACATCGGCACCGGCATCCCCACCGAGCCCAACCTGCACCAGGTGGCGCAGGAGATCACCCCTGAGGCGAAGGTCGTGTACGCGGACAACGACCCGATCGTCCTGAGGCACGCGCAGGCCCTGCTGCACAGCACCCCCGAGGGCGCCACGAACTATGTGCACGCGGACGTCCGCGACCCGGACACCATCCTGCGGGCGGCCGCCGAGACCCTGGACTTCTCGGAGCCGATCGCGCTGTCCCTGGTGGCGCTCACCCACTACCTCGACGACGACGCGTACGGGCTGCTCAAGCGGTACGTCGCCGAACTCGCCCCGGGCAGTTTCGTGATCCTCTCCCAGGTCACCCCCGATCTGAGCCCCGAGGCCATCGAGAAGGCCGCCGAGCAGTTCCGTCGCAACGGCACCCCCTTCTTCCCCCGCACGCTCGCCGAGTTCTCCCGCTTCTTCGACGGGCTGGAGCTGCTCGGCCCCGGCGTGATCCCGGTGTCGGGCTGGCGTCCGGGTCCGGAGGACGTGGCGGCCCAGGCGGAGGGCATCGTGCCGGTCTACGCGGGGGTCGCGCGCAAGGTCTGACCCGTACGGGTGCCGTGAACGGGTGCGCTCCCACGCCCCGCCCTAGGTTCGAAGCAGCCACGGGCAAGCAAGGGAGCGCACGTGACGGACACCAGGACACCGCCGAGGGCGCCAGGCGCGCCGCTGCTGCGGGCGGGGCGGTCTGCCGGCCCGGCAAGGCCGCCCCCGACCTGCACGGCATGGGGCTGACCGGCGGACGCGACGGACGTCGTCCACCGCGACCGTGGTACGAGGACCGGTACGTGATTCCGACGGCGGCCGGGGGCGCACGCCCGGAGAACACGGACGACGCTGAGGAGATCTGATGCCCTCGGACGCAGTGCTGTACCAGGCGGCGGCGCTCTGCCTGACGTATCCCGACAGTGACTTCCGCGCGCGGCTGCCGCTGCTGCGTGAGGCGGCCCCGCAGCTGCGGGAGTTCGTCGACCACGCGGCGGTGACGCCCGCGCGGGACCTGGCAGCGCACTACGTCCAGGTCTTCGACTTCTCCCATCGACACAGTCTGTATCTGAGCTCGTGGCAGGACGGGGAAGCCCGACGCGAGGTGTCGCTGGTGCGGTTCAAGGACGTCTACCGGGCCGCCGGGCTGGAGTTCACCGGTGAGGAGCTGCCGGACTTCCTGCCCTCGGTGCTGGAGTTCGCCGCCCGCACCGGGGACATCGACCTGCTCACCGAGCACCACGACGCGCTGAAGCAACTCCGTTCCCGGCTCACCGACTTCGGCACGCCGTACGCGACGGTCCTCGACGCCGTGTGCGCCACGCTCCCGACTGCGGGGACACAGATCTGACGGGCCTCAGGCGGCCCCGCCCTTCTGGTCCTTCTCGTCGTCGACGATCTCCGCGTCGACCACTCCCTCCTCCTCGTGTTGCGGTGCGGACGGTTCGTCCTGCGGCGGCTGTTGGGCCTGTGCGTACATCGCCTGACCCATCTTCTGGCTGACGGAGGCGAGTTGCTCGACGCCGCCCCGGAGGGTGTCGGTGTCGGCGTTCTCCTCCAGGAGCCGCTTCAGTTCCGCGACCGCCGACTCGACCTCCGTCTTCGTGTCGGCGGGGACCTTGTCGCCGTTCTCCCGGACGAACTTCTCCGTCTGGTAGACGAGTTGCTCGGCCTGGTTGCGGGTCTCGGCGGCCTCGCGGCGGTTGCGGTCCTCCTCGGCGTACTGCTCGGCCTCGCGCATCATGCGGTCGATGTCGTCCTTGGGCAGCGCCGATCCGCCCGTGACCGTCATCTTCTGTTCGCGCCCGGTCGCGAGGTCCTTGGCCGAGACGTGCATGATGCCGTTCGCGTCGATGTCGAAGGCGACCTCGATCTGGGGGACGCCTCGCGGGGCGGGCGGCAGGCCGGTCAGGTCGAAGACGCCCAGTTTCTTGTTGTACGCGGCGATCTCCCGTTCCCCCTGGTAGACCTGGATGCCGACCGAGGGCTGGTTGTCGGTCGCGGTGGTGAAGATCTCCGAACGGCGGGTGGGGATCGTGGTGTTGCGCTCGATGAGCTTCGTCATGATGCCGCCCTTGGTCTCGATCCCCAGGGACAGCGGGGTGACGTCGAGGAGGAGCACGTCCTTGACGTCGCCGCGGATGACGCCCGCCTGGAGCGCCGCGCCGACCGCCACGACCTCGTCCGGGTTGACGCCCTTGTGCGGGTCCTTGCCCGTGAGTTCCTTGACCAGATCCGTGACCGCGGGCATCCGCGTGGAGCCGCCGACGAGGATCACGTGGTCGATGGCGGCGAGCTTGATGCCGGCGTCCTTGACCGCCTGGTGGAAGGGGGTCTTGCAGCGGTCGAGCAGATCGGCGGTGAGCTCCTGGAACTGCGCGCGGGTCAGCTTCTCGTCGAGGTGCAGGGGCCCCTCCGCGGAGGCGGTGATGTAGGGCAGGTTGATCGTGGTCTCGGAGGACGACGAGAGCTCGATCTTCGCCTTCTCGGCCCCCTCGCGCAGCCGCTGCAGCGCCATCTTGTCCTTGCCGAGATCGACGCCGTACTGCCCCTGGAACTTCTTCACGAGGTGCTCGACGACCCGCTGGTCCCAGTCGTCGCCGCCCAGGTGTGTGTCGCCGTTGGTGGCCTTGACCTCGATGACCCCGTCGCCGATCTCCAGCAGGGACACGTCGAAGGTGCCGCCGCCCAGGTCGAAGACCAGGACCGTCTGCTCCTCGCCCCGATCCAGGCCGTACGCGAGCGCGGCCGCCGTGGGTTCGTTGATGATCCTCAGGACCTTCAGCCCCGCGATGTCCCCGGCCTCCTTGGTGGCCTGCCGCTGGGAGTCGTCGAAGTAGGCGGGCACCGTGATCACGGCGTCGGTGACGTCCTCGCCGAGATAGGACTCGGCGTCCCGCTTCAGTTTCTGCAGCACCCGCGCCGACAGCTCCTGCGCCCGGTACCGGGTGCCGTCGACGGAGCCCTGGTCCGGGAAGCGCCAGCTTCCGTCGCCCATGTGCCGCTTCACGGAGCGCGCGGTGCGCTCGACGTTGGTCACGGCCTGCCGCTTGGCGACCTCGCCCACCAGGACCTCGCCGTTCTTCGCGAAGGCCACGACCGACGGTGTGGTCCTGGCCCCCTCCGCGTTGGCGACAACCGTGGGTTCACCGCCCTCCAGCACGGCGACCACCGAGTTCGTGGTCCCGAGATCGATCCCGACCGCACGTCCCATCGCTGTCCCCTTCCGCCAGGGATGTCCACGGGAGCCATCCCGCACTCCAGCACAAAACTTGAGTGCGCTCTTGTCAATGGCGCGGATGGCCCTGCTCAGTGGGACGAGTACCCCGGTGGACGCTCCTTGAGCGGCTCCCCGCGCAGCGCGACGGCCCGTCTCGGCCGGTCGGTGATCAGGACGTCCACCCGCGGATGGCCGAGGAAGGCCCGCATCAGGGTGTCGTCGTTGACCGTCCAGACCATGGTGAACAGGTCGTGCCGGGCCGCCTCGCGCAGCACGTTGGCGCGGGCCAGCCGCTGGTGCACGGCCACCCCGCTCGCGCCGCAGGCGCGCACCCGGCGCATCGGCAGCAGCTCGCTGAGCCGGGTGCCGGCAAGGCGGGCCCGGGCGATCTCCCTGCGGTCGCGCCCCAGCGACAGGGCGGTGCGCACGCGCGGGAAGGCTCGTGCGATGGCCGCGACGGAACGGTCCTCCAGAGTCGTGGCGACGAAGCCGTCCGCGCCGAGCAGGGCGACCGCCCGGTCGATCAGCTCCCGCTCGTAGCCGCTCTCCTTCAGGTCCAGGTGCCCGATCAGCTTCCCCGCGATCAGGGACATCACCTCGTCGACGACCGGCACGCGATGACCGGACCGTTCGCTGAGCTCGGCGTGGGTGATCTCGCTGAGCAGTGGGCCGGTGTGCCCCACCCGAGGGTCGTGGTGGACGACGAAGACCCCGTCCGCCGTACGCCGGATGTCGAACTCGACGTACTCCGCCCCGGACCGGATCGCGTCCTCGTAGGCCTCCCAGGTCGCCGCGCCGGCACGCTCGGATCCACCCCGGTGGGCGGAGACGGCGGGACGTCGAGGCATACGGCTCTCAGCTTCCGGACGGTGGACGGGACGGCGACCGCGGGGCGGCCGTCGGAGTCGCCAGCAGCGCGCCGGAGCGCCTGCTGACCCGCCTGAGCAGGAGGTACCCGATCACGGCGAGGGCGATGAAGGGAAGCCAGGCCAGCAGGTAGGCCGGGAGGTAGTAGGCGTCGAAGATGGACCGCCGATTGTCGACGTCGGAGGCGTTGGCCCCGAAGAACGCCAGCAGCAGCGTCGGCGGCAGAGCGATGCCGGTGGCCACCGCGACGAGCGCCGACACCGTACGGTCCCTGCGGTCGTCGCGCTCGGCGAGCTGGGCCTCCAGGGCGGCCGAGCGGGCGCTGATCACCGAGGTCAGACGCTCGACCATCCTGGCGGAGTTGTCCAGGCTGTCGGGGATGCCGAAGACGTCGCGCAGCGAGGACTGGAAGGCCTCCATGACCATCTCGGGGATCAGCAGGCTGTCGATGTACGCCTCGACGCCGAAGGCCAGGTCCAGCTGGAGTTCGTTCACGCCGTCGGAGAGCCGGGAGATCAGCCTGCGGATCTCGTACGGCGACTCGGCCGCGGCCCGTTCGTTGGCGCGCATGGTCTCGAAGGCGGCCAGCCGGGTGCGCTGGAGGACGGCGAGGGCGGAGATCATGCCGACGGCGACCAGGATCAGGCCGTTCTCCACGTGCGCGGCCCAGCCGGCGTGGACGGACACCCCTCGGCCGTGCGCGGAGAGCGTGCGGCCGTTCTTGTGGAGGTGGGGCGCCTCCGACGTGGACAGCCGGCCGCGGTACACGATCTCGTTGAGCAGGGTCGGCGGGCCGGTCTCGTCGGGGCCCAGCAGGTCGTTCGCCAAGTCGCCACCGGGAAAGACCAGTTGGTGGACGTTCTGGCCGAAGGCGAGCGGCTCCCGCGGGGCGAGCCGGCCGCCCAGCGCGTCGAGCAGGGCTCTGCTGCCGAGCGTGATCCGCTCCCGGTCGAAGCAGGTGTCGGCGAGCCATGCCGCGAGGGCGGCGGGAGGCGTCTGTCCGGCGAATTCGCAGTCCAGGGCCAGGGTGATGTCCCCTCGCGGGGTGGCGAGGACGGCGATCTCGACGGACGCGAGGTCGAGTCCGTGGTCGCCGTGCGGCAGCCGCAGGTCCTCGGGGGCCACGTCCTCGACGAGCACCGGCACGGGCAGCACCGCCTCACTGGACTTCAGGTGCAGCGCGAAGCGGCCGAAGTCGAATCTGTCGACGAGGCTGCCCAGCGAGGGCCGCCCCGGGTCCAGGCGGCCGGTGAGGCTGAACAGCACGACGACACGGGTGAGTTCACGGGTGCCGGAGTCGAGTGCCGCCGTACCCCCGGCCGTTCCCACAGTCATCGCGTTCCCTCCCGCGCCACCGAACCGACCCCCGAACCGCGCCGCGCGCAGACCGCCCCGGACGGGCGGCCTGCGCGACCTGGTGCCTTCGGGTTCAGGCGAGCTTCGCGTCCAGTGTGATCGGGACGGACTTCAGGGCCTGGCTGACCGGGCAGTTGGCCTTGGCGTCGTCCGCGGCGGCGGCGAAGCCCTCCTCGTCCAGGCCCGGCACGGTGCCCTCGACGGTGAGGTGGATGCCCGTGATCCCCTCGCCCGGCTGGAAGGTGACGTCGGCCGAGGTGACGAGCTTGGTGGGCGGGGTGCCCGCGCCGTTCAGGGCGTGCGACAGTGCCATCGAGAAGCAGCTGGAGTGCGCGGCGGCGATCAGCTCCTCGGGGCTGGTCTTGCCGTTGGCGTCCTGGGAGCGCGAGGCCCACGTGACCGGCTGTGCCTCGATGGCACCGGAGGAGTCGAAGTTGACGACACCGCTCCCCTCGAGGAGGTTGCCTTCCCAAACGGTGTGTGCGGAGCGCGTGGTGGCCACGGTCAGTCCTTTCGTGTGGTCCCGCTGACGGGGGTGTACGGGAACCATCCGATCACACTACGGCTCAGCTCACGCGGAAGACCGGCCCCCGTGCGGTGAACGGCAGTCTGGCCCCCTGCGGGATCAGGTAGGCGTGCTCGCGCCGCACCCGCAGTACATCGCACCAGCCGTCGGTGATCACCAGCACGGGCGCGCTCGTGGGGAAGTCGTCGGCGCGGTGCAGCAGGTCGATGCCGGGCTGCAGGACGGTGCCGCCGCGGCCGTGCACCCGGACCCGTTCGGCGATCTCGGTGACGGGCAGATAGCCGGCGTCGTGCGGGGCGGCGTCGCAGAAGACGACCCGGGCGGCCGGTACGTCCCGGGCCTCGGCGTACGAGGCGATCGCGCCGAGTGCCTTGCCGAGCAGGGTGCGGTTCATCGAGCCGGAGGTGTCCAGGACCACGCCGAAGGTGCAGCGGGCGATCTCCTCGGGCGGGAAGTACCGGCCTGCGCGCGGGATGTCGGGGGTGGACGACTGACGGCGCGAGGGACGGGCGTAGGACCGCACGGGCTGTGGGCTGGGCACGAACTCGTCGAACCAGCGGGCGAGTTGTGCGTCCCAGGGCAGCGGCGGATGGCTGAGCGCGCGGATCTCCTCGACCAGGCCGCCGGGCAGGAACCCGCGCTCCTGCCGCTGGTGCAGGTCGAGGCCCTGGGCGAGGCCACGGCGGTAGAACTCGTCGAGGTCGACGTAGTCGCGGGGCGAGCCGAGCGGGCCGCCGAGGATGTCGCCGGCGCCCTTGCCGCGGAGCGTGGCGAGCCGGCGCATGCGGCGCAGATCACCGGCGATGCGGTCGTAGACCTCCTCGGAGGAGAGGCCGGCGAGCTCGGGGTCGTACAGCAGGCCCTCGGGCATGGTGCCGATGCGCATGTCGTTGAGCCAGCCGTTGATGACGTAGTCGCAGGCGATGTTGAAGAGGTAGGGGTCGCGGGTGCCGCAGCGGTCGCCGTGGCGCAGGGCGGCGTGCAGCATCTCGTGGGCGAGGATGAACCGCCATTCCTCGTCGTCGAAGCGGCGCAGCGGGTTGATGTAGATCTCGGCGGCCTCGGCGTTGACGGCGGCGATCGCGATGCCGTGGGCGCGGGCGAGTTCGGCGTCGGCGACCAGCTTGATGCCGGCCGCGATGCCGCCGAGCAGCGGGTAGGAGGAGACGAACCAGCTCAGGGCCCGCTGCCAGGGGCGCAGCGTGGGCGCCTCGCCGTCGAGGGAGTCGCGGCGGCCGCCCGCCATGTCCATCGCCGCCGACACGGTCCGGGTCAGGGCGGTGGCGAACGCCAGCTGCCAGTCGGGCGGCTGGGACCAGCCCGCCCACCTCAGCAGCAGCTGGTCGGGCTCGGAGCCCGCCGTACCGCAGTGTTCGTAGACGCCCGGGATGCCGTCGCGCCGCCAGCGGGCGGCGAGTTGCTCCTCGTCGCCGTCGGGGTAGGAGGCGGGCAGGTGCTCGGGGGCCCTGCCGACGGGGAAGCCGAGCAGGAAGCGGTTGACCACGAGACACCGGGCGGCGAGGTCGAAGCGGTCGGGCTGGGTGCGTTCGCCCTTCACCGACGGGACGTGTCCGAAGCCGAGGTGCAGGACGGCGTGGGCGAGCGCCCAGGCCCAGGCCGTGGGCTCGGCGAGCCGGTCGGGGTGGGCGTGGAGATCGCCGTCGGAGTCGACGACCACGAGCCCGTCCCGGGGCGCGAACCGGCACTCCTCCCGGCGGCAGACGTCGAACTCGACGGCCGCGAGGGCGGGGTTGGCCCGCATCAGCTTCATTCCCTCGGCGAACGCCTCGCCCGCGAGGTCCCGCTTCTTCTTCTTTTCCGGGCTCCGGCTCACCGCCGCGCCTCCACCAGCCGGGGCATGTCACGAGCCGCCTCGACGAGGAACCAGGAGGGCAGTACGGGGTTGCCGTCGGCATCGGAGGCGATGACGGTCTGGGCGACCTCGACGGAGATCTCGGCGAGCTGGACGAGCAGCGACTTGGCTCGGTACGCCGTCTGGCGACCGGCCGCCGACATGTGCTCCTTGCTGACCGGGAGTTCCTTGATCAGACGGCCGCGGAAGGATTCGGCGAGGTAGTAGAGCAGGTCGCGGTCCTCCAGGCGGTTCGGCCAGCGGGCGTCGCCCTTGATGATCGCCTCGATGCCGAACCGGCTGCGCACGATCTTGACGTAGCCGCAGAACGCGGTCGCGTGCCTGGGCGTCAGGGTGCCGTGCGCGAGAACCTTCAGGGTCTCCTCGTCGAGGTCGCGGCCGAAGGAGTGCAGCGCGTCGGAGAGCATGTGCCAGGAGCGGGGCGTGGAGAAGGGCTCCTCGGTCTTCGGCGGCTTGGACCACAGGTGGTCGGGCCGGTCGGTGAGGTGGTCGAGGATCCAGGGGTGGATGCCGTTCTCGGCGGCCCAGACCAGCCAGTCCTTCGCGGACGCCTCCAGGTGGACATGGGTGAGGCGGTTGACGAGGGCGGAGGCGATGGGCCGGGCGAGGGCGTTGTCGGTGGCCCGGTTCCCGGCACCGATGACGATGGAGCCCTTGGGGAGTTCGTAGTCGCCGATACGGCGGTCCAGGATCAGCGAGTAGAACGCCTTCTGCACATCCGGCGTGGCCGCGTTCAGCTCGTCCAGGAACAGACAGTACGGCTCGTCGCGCGCGATGGATTCCGGCGGGCAGAACACCGACCGCCCGTCCCGGATCTGGGGCACCCCGATGAGGTCCTCGGGAGCGAGCTGGGTACCGATCAGGCTCACGCACTCCAGGCCCAGCGAGGCGGCGAACTCCCTGACGAGGGACGACTTGCCGATGCCGGGGGCACCCCAGACGAAGACGGGCCGCACGGTGGCGAGGCCGAGGAGAAGCTCGGGGATACGGGAGGGCGAAACGGTGACGGCAGCCTGCAAAGCGGTGGCTCCAGGGAGGTGTTCGAGGAGGGGATGACTCGAACAGTGTGTGCGTGGCCCCGAACGGACGCAGCTGATTTTCCCGGGCCGAAGGTCTACGCGGCCTTCTCCTCCGCCTTCCCCAACGGCACTTGAGGACCTCCCGCTTCGTCGAGCCACCCCCGCAGCACCCGGTGCACCTGCTCGGCCCCGGTGATGTCCTCAGGAGGCTCGGACAGGGCGAGCGGCGACAGCAGGAACGGCTTGGCCTGCGCACCCCCCAGCCCGCCGTGCGACCCGATCTGCTCCTCGAAGGCGAGCACCTCCCCCTCCGCCGGGTCGTACCAGGAGTTGACCATGATGTCGGCGGTGTGCGGAAAGGAGTGGGTCCGGCGCACGACATCGGCCGCCCCCGGCCCGAAGTCGGCCAACGGCCCCGGTGTCTCGTCCAGTTGCTCCAGCGGGATCTCCGTACCGAACGGCCCCAGCACCACCCCGCCGTACTCCTCGCTGCGCACCAGGAGGAAGCCGACACCAGGATGATTGGCGAGAGTGGTCAGCAGAGCCGGGTGCCTCGCGTCCATCTCCTCCTTGCTCATCCGGTGATGCACGTCCGGGAAGGAGACCAGCCCGAGGTTGCCGGACGCCAGCACGATCGGTTCGGAGTCGCGCGCGGGCCGGTACTGCTCACGCCCCTCCTTGCCCGGCCGGCGCAGCGCGGCACGGACGGCGGCGCGGGCCTCGGCCCCGCTGTGGGTGCGCTCGGCCTTGCGCGACACGGGCAGCCCGCAGCCGGCCCGGACCAGGTCGCCGAGGGTGAGCCCGTAGCGGGTGCGGAAGGTCTCGCCGGGGCTCTGGCCGTGGTCGGAGAGGACGACGATCCGGTACGGGCGCGGAGCGTGCTCGGCGACGTTCTCGATCAGCGCGAGCGAGCGGTCCAGGCGCTCCAGGACCTTCGCGGCGTCGCGGCTCGTGGGCCCGGAGTGATGGGCGACCTCGTCGTAGGCGACGAGGTCGGCGTAGACGGCCGTGCGCCCGGCGAGCATGTCGCCCATGACGGCGGCGACCACGACATCGCGTTCCACGACGGTCGCGAAGGCGCGGACGAGCGGGTACAGGCCCCCGCGGCCCACCCGGGGGCGTTCCTTGCGTATCCGGGCGCGGGTCGACTGGCCGATCTCGCGGCCGACCTCGGCGAAGAACGACATGGCGGTGCGGACGGCGTTGGCGGGGTCGGAGAAGTAGGCGAAGTAGCCGGCCCGGGAGCGGGTCTCGCGGCTGCGTCGGCGGGTGGCGATGGACAGGACGAGGGCCTGTTCCTCGGCGCCGCCGGAGAAGAGGTTGCCGCGGCTCGCGCCGTCGACGGCGAGCAGTCCGCCGTGTCCCGCCTGTTCCACGGCCCGGTGCTGGAGTTCGACGGCGCTGGTCGGACGGTTGCAGACCATCACCTCGCCGTGGTCCTTCTCGTACCAGCGGAAGGCGGGGACGTCGTGGTTGCTGCCGTGCAGGATGCCGAGCTGGCTGGCACCGGTCTGGCTGGACCAGTCGGTGCGCCAGGACGTGAGCCGGTGGGTGGGGCGTACCCCACGGCCGGAGTGGTCGCCGTGGCCCAGCCATCGGGCGATCGTCGGCATGAGTCCCTCACGCACCGCGGCCAGCAGGACGTCGTGGCCCACTCCGTCGAGCTGGAGGAAGACCGTGCCGGGGGTGGCCGGACCCAGGGGGCCGCCTCGGCGGCGGCGGTCGGCGAGACGGTACAGGCGGCGCCGGTAGGCGTCGTCGTCGCGCACCGCGAGGGCACCGCCGGTGGCGGAGGCGACCGCGGACATCACGGCGGCCACCACGACCGCGGTCTCCGGGGCTGCGTCGCCGCGCTCGGCGGGGTTCAGGCGCAGGGCGAGCAGCAGCAGCGCCCCGTTGAGGAAGAAGACGAGGAGCCCGAGCACCAGGGTCGGTACGAGCAGGAACAGCCGTACGAGCAGGGGCCATACGACGGCCGACAGCACACCGAAGGCACCGGCGCCGAACGCCGCCGTGACAGCGATCCGGGTCGCGCTGTCACCGGTCGGGGACTGGAGCCGGAAGTCCGGCAGGATGCCCGCCAGCACCAGCATCGTCAGGGTGGAGACGACCCATACCGTGACGCTCCGCCCGACCTGACTGGCCACCCGCCGCCAACGCCCCGCACGCACGCCCCGTACACCTCACGTCCCGGCCCGTCGTCGGTGCGGGCGCTGGGACCAGCGTGTCATACGGGTGGCTAACGGCCGTCGTATCCCGCCGTCGGCATCGACAGCCTGCGATGCACCCTGGCCTTCATCTGGGCGTCGTAGAGGGGCTCCGCGAAGCCCACCGTCTCGACCCGCACCCCGCGGCGGGCGCACTCTGCGGTGAACTCCTCCACGGAGGACAGGGCGCTCTCCAGGACCCTGCGGCTCGGGGCCACGAAGAGATCCCGCCCCGCCCGCACCCCGTCCCACAGCACGCAGTGGTCGGCCCTGAGCCCTCGCACCAGCAGTTCCCTGCGCACGGTGTACCCCCGCTCCGCGGCCCAGCGCGCACACATCGCGTGCTGGCTGCGGGAGTCCACCAGGAAGGGGTCGGCGTCCAGCTCCTCCAGCGGCGTCAGACTCGCGATCGCCGTGACATGGACCGCTCCCATGGTGTCCCCCTCACCTCCGGGTTTCGCCGCCGACCCTACTCCAGCCCGTAGGCTTCGGGGAGTCGCGCGAAGGAGGCAAAGAGGTGCCGGTGGAGATCGCCTGGTGGGGCCACGCCACCTGCACGGTGACGGATTCGGACGTACGTGTGCTCACCGACCCTCTGTTCGCTCGCCGTCTCGCTCATCTGCGCCGGCGCCGCGGTGCGGTACCGCCGCCCGGCGCCCGGCGTGCGGACGTGGCCCTCGTCTCCCATCTGCACGCCGACCACCTGCACGTTCCCTCGCTGGCCCGGCTCGAGCCGGGCACGCGCCTGCTCGTGCCCCGGGGCGCACCACGCCAGGTGCCGGGGCTGCGCCGGCTCACCCACCTCCGGGTGGACGAGGTGGCGCCCGGCGACGAGCGACGCGTCGGCGACCTCCTCATACGCGTGGTCCCGGCCTGGCACGACGGGCGCCGGCTGCCGGTCGGGCCGCACCGCTCCCCCGCGCTCGGTTACGTCGTCGAGGGCTCGGCGCGGACGTACTTCGCCGGGGACACCGGGCTGTTCGACGACATGGCCAAGGAGGTCGGGCCGGTCGACGTGGCGTTGTTGCCGGTCGGCGGGTGGGGGCCGTATCTCGGGGAGGGGCACCTCGACGCCGGGCGCGCGGCCCAGGCCCTGGCCCGGTTGGCGCCGCGCAGTGCGGTGCCGGTGCACTACGGAACGTACTGGCCGATCGGGATGGACGCGGTGCGGCCGCATGAGTTCCATGCGCCGGGTGCGGAGTTCGTGCGGCTGGCGGCGCAGTTCGCGCCGGGCGTGGATGTGCACCGGTTGGAGCACGGGGAGAGCGTGCGGCTGGAGGTCGCGCGGTGACGTGGCTCGCGGCCGCCACCACGGGGGCGACGCCGGGGGCTGCCGGACAGGCGATCGGGTACCCGACGTTGTTCCTGCTGGTGTTTCTGGGGGCGTTGGTACCGGTGGTTCCCACGGGGGCGCTGGTGAGTTCGGCCGCCGTCGTGGCGTTTCATCAGACGGCGCCTCTTTCTCTGCTGTTCGTGTTCGTCACGGCCTCCACCGCCGCGTTTCTCGGGGACGTCGCCCTGTACTGGCTGGGGCGGCGCGGGATGAAGTCGAAGAACGGATCGCGGTGGCTGGAGGCGCTTCGGTCCCGGGCGCCGGAGGAGCGGCTCTCCCAGGCGCAGGGAAAGCTGGCCGACCACGGGGTGGCCGTCCTCGTCCTTTCCCGGCTGGTGCCGGCGGGGCGGATACCGGTGATGCTGGCCTGTCTCATGGCCGAGTGGCCGTTGCGGCGGTTCGTTCGGGGGAATCTCCCGGCCTGTCTCGCCTGGGCCGTGACGTATCAGCTGATCGGGATTCTGGGTGGATCGCTGTTCCCGGAGCCTTGGCAGGGTGTGGTGGCGGCGGTCGCGCTGACCGTGGCGATCAGCGCGGCACCGACGGTGTGGAAGCGGGTGCGCTCCTAGGGGCGCGCAGAGGGGTGCTCATAGGGGTGCTCCAGCACCCGTGAGCCTCCGACCGGCAGGTCCCACAGGTCCTCGCGTGCCAGGCCCGCCTTCTCCCACGCCTCCCTGACCCTGGTCAGCGGTTCCAGCACCGGTTCGGCCGACAGCACGAACGTCGCCCAGTGCATGGGGGCCATGCGGCGGGCGCCCAGGTCCTGGGCCGCTCGCACCGCCTCCTCCGGGTCGCAGTGCACGTCGCTGAGCCACCAGCGGGGGTCGTAGGCGCCGATGGGCAGGAGGGCGAGGTCGATGCCGGGATAGCGGTGGCCGATACGGGAGAACCAGTGGCCGTAGCCCGTGTCGCCCGCGAAGTAGACGCGCTGCCCGTCCTGCGCGGTGAGGACCCAGCCGCCCCACAGGGTGCGACAGGTGTCCGTGAGGGAGCGCTTGGACCAGTGGTGGGCGGGGACGAAGTCGAAGCGGACGCCGTTCAGTTCGGCCGCCTCCCACCAGTCCAGTTCGGTCACCGCGGTGAAGCGGCGGCGGTGGAACCAGCGGGCCAGTCCGGCCGGGACGAAGACCGGGGTGTCGCGCGGGAGGCGTCGCAGGGTCGGGGCGTCCAGGTGGTCGTAGTGGTTGTGGCTGATGACGACCGCGTCGATGCGCGGCAGGGCGTTCCAGTCGATGCCGACCGGGGTGATGCGGGCCGGGGTGCCGAGGATGCGGCGGGACCAGACCGGGTCGGTGAGGACGGTCAGGCCGCCGATCCGTACCACCCAACTGGCGTGTCCCGCCCAGGAGACGGCGACCGTGCGGGCGTCGACGGCGGGGATCGGGGCGGGCGCGTAGGGCAGTTTCGGGATGTCGGCGAGGCCCTCGGGTCCGGGGCGTACGGCGCCCTCGCGGGCGAAGCGGGCCATGGCCTTCAGACCGGGCAGCGGGGCGGTCAGTCGGTCGTGGAAGGACCGCGGCCACACTCTCCGCTCCCCCAGCTGGCGGGGTTCGGCGAGCGGCGGGGACGGGGACGCGAAGGAGGGGGCCGAGGGCTCGTCGGCCACTCGCGTGCTGGTGGTCGACTCGGACTGCTGCGTCATCGAGGAGGCTCCCATCGCTGAGCGTCGTCGCGGAGGTCGTCGAAGACCGACTCCAGGGTGATCAACGCGCGTTGCACGTGTGGCAGTTCCAACGGCGTGGGTGAGGTGAGGCATTCCGCGCGTTCCTCTTCGGAACCGCCGAGCAGGGGGCCGGTGGACAGCCGTACGCGCAGGGCGCCGAGGTCGTCGCCGAAGCGGTGGCCGCCGGGTGCGGGCATGCCGAGCCGGGCGGTGAGGAAGTCCTCCAGGTCCTGGGCGTCCCCGACGCCGCGCGCGGTGAGCGCGGGGCGCAGGGGGCCGAGGTCGACGTAGAGGTGGCGGCCGGCCCGCGGGGGCCGGGAGAGGGCGCCCGCGCCGACGACGGTGGCGTGCGCCGCGGCGGCCACACGCGCGTGGAGGCGTCCTACGGCGGCGCGGTGGGCGGTGACCGGTTCGGGCTCGGTGAGGGCGTGGGCGGCGGCCGCGGCGACGGGGGCGGCGACGCGGGCGCCCAGGGCGGTCAGGACGTCCAGCACGCGCGCGTGGAGGCCCTCGCCGTCGCCGTTGGCCGGGAAGCGGGCGAATGCGGCCGGCCAGCCGGTCGGGAGCAGGCTCCCGGCCAGGTCGGTGACGACGGTGACCCGGTCGGGCAGCATCTCGGCGGGACTGAGCCAGACCGTCTCATGGGGGGCGTGCACGGTGTCGCGCCAGGTCTCGTCGCTGACCAGGTGCAGGCCCTCGCCCGCGGCCGCCTCGACGGTCTCGTGCAGCACCTCGGGCGGGGCGACGGTGGCGGTGGGGTCGTCGGCGACGGACAGCACCAACAGCCGCGGGTCACCGCCCTCGGCACGCACTCGGCGCACGGTCTCCAGAAGCGCGTACGGATCCGGGACGCCGCCGCATTCGGCCGGTGTGGCCACGTGGAAGACGGGTCTTCCCAACAGGCGTGCGTACGGCGCCCACCAGGCGGCGCAGGGACGGGGCACCAGGACGTCGCCGCCGAGCGCGGCGGTCAGGGCGAGCAGGAGGGCGGGGGCGCCGGGGGCGGCGGCCACATGGTCGGGTTCGGCGGGCAGACCGCGCCGGGCCGCGTAGCCGCAGGCGGCCTCCAGGAGCGGGGTGCCGCCGCCGACCGGTTCGGCGCGGGGGCGGCCCGCCGCGGCGGCGAGGACTGCGGTGAGTTCGGGCAGTACGGGAAGCCCGTCGTCGGGCAGCGGAGGGCCGTAGCGGACGGGGCCGTGGCCCTCCGGGTCGGTCCGCATCGGTCACCTCCGTAAGGCGCTGTCCGGTGGCTCGTCCGGTCCGCCGTCTCATGTTCTCGCGCCTGGCGCGCTCCTCGCGCTCTGAGTACCCACGGTGCCGCCCGGCCATGGGCACCCGTGCGGGTTGCGCCCGTCACACGGACCTGACGTTTCGCCTCAGGTGTTCGCCCCGGGGGCCTTGCGGCGCAGCCGGTAGACGGCGCCCGCGGCGGCGCCCGCGATCAGCAGGGCTCCGGCGGCCAGAGCGGGCACGGAATCGGTGAAGCTGCCGCCCTGACCGGCGTGGACCGGGCTCTGGATGACCGCGGGGTCGCAGCTCTCGGTGCGGGGCTCGGTACGCGGCTCTGTTTGCGGCTCGGTTTGCGGCTCGGTGCGCGGCTCGGTTTGCGGCTTGGTGCACGGGCGGTGGCTGCTGCCGGTGGCGGGGCCGCGGGTGACGGTGAAGGTGGCGCTCCAGGCCTGGCCCGGTGCGCGGTCCGCGGTCGGGCAGGTGCCGTCGACGGTCCACGCGGAGTCCGGGCCGACGCCGCCGGCACCTTCCTGGAGTTCCTGGTCGGCGGAGATGTGCGCGGTGCCGCTGTAGGCGGGGCCGGAGACCTTGTCGTCGTTGCCGGGCACCAGCTGCAGCCGGACGGTCTGCGTCTCGAAGGCCTCCGAGGTGGCGTCGACGGTGGCGGGCGGCGTCCCGGTACCGGGATCGCAGGAGACGGACACGGTGACGCTGCCGCCCGGCTGGACACTGCTCGGGCTGACCTCCGCGGCCGGTTCCGCGAAGGCGCTCGGCGGGGCGACGCCCAGGGTGACCCCGAGTGCGGGGAGGACGACGGACAGGGCCCGGAGACGGGCGGTGCGGCGCATGGGGTGGACTCCTTCGGCCGGCGGCTGCGGGGCCCGTCGTCGGGCGTCGGAGTGACGACGACCGGACGGTGACGACGGACCGAGGGCACGACGGTCGCACCCACAGCCATCACAGCCCGGCCCTCCCCGTCCCGCGCGCGGCGGAGGCCATTGGCGGGACGGGGAGGGCCGAGTGGGTGACGTCGGGGCGCCGGGGGGCCGTGGCGCCGGGGGCGCTCCCTCAGAGCGGTCCCGTCACGCGGCGGCGTCCCGCATGATCTGCTCACGCAGCCGTCCGCAGCAGCGGCTGATCAGGCGGGACACGTGCATCTGGGAGACGCCCAGCTGCTCGGCGATCCGGCTCTGGGTCATGTCGCCGAAGAAGCGCATGTAGAGAATGGCGCGCTCCCGCTCGGGCAGCGAGGCCAGCCGGGGCCTGACGGACTCGCGGTCGACGACCGTGTCCAGTGCGGGGTCGGGCGAGCCGAGGGCGTCGGCGAGCGAGTAGCCGTCCTCGCTGCCGGGCAGTTCGGCGTCGAGGGAGAGGGCGGTGAAGCTCTCCAGGGCCTCGAGGCCCGCCAGGACGTCCTCCTCGCTCATGTCCGCGTGCTCGGCGATCTCGGCGACGCTGGGCCTGCGCCCCGGGATGGTCTGGGCGAGGTCCTGAGCGGCGAAGCGGACGCGGTTGCGCAGGTCCTGGACCCGGCGCGGCACGTGCAGGGTCCACATGTGGTCGCGGAAGTGCCGCTTGATCTCGCCGGTGATGGTGGGGACGGCGTAGCTCTCGAAAGCGTGGCCGCGCGCGGGGTCGTAGCGGTCGACGGCCTTGACCAGGCCGAGGGCCGCGACCTGGCACAGGTCCTCGAAACTCTCGCCGCGGCTGCGGAAGCGGCGGGCGAGCCGGTCGGCCATGGGCAGCCATGCCTCGACGATCTGTCCGCGCAGTGTGTCGCGCTCGGGTCCCGGGGGGAGGTCGGCGAGCCTGCGGAAGGAGGCGGCGGTGTCGGGTGCGTCGTCGTGCGGGTGGTGCTTCGCGCTCACTGAAGTGGGCATGTGCGTCGCAACTCCCTTGATAATGCTCTGGGTTGGACGATCGGCGGGGAGCGCGTCCGCGTTCGGACAGGCGCGGCCGGCGCGGCCGGGCGCCGCTCCCCCACACGTGCCTCCGGTCCGAAGCACTGTGACGCGCCTGCCCTCGGCCCCCGGCGGCAAACCCGGGCAGGTTTTCCGGGGCCGCGCAGGGTGACTCGTAGGGCTGCTGCCTGTGCCATCCATGTCGGGAGGTCAGCCCATGAGCACCAAGGTGTCCGATCACATCCTCGAGCGGCTGCGCGAGTGGGGTGTGGACCATGTCTTCGGCTATCCGGGCGACGGCATCAACGGCCTGCTGGCGGCCTGGGGCCGGGCCGACAACCAGCCACGGTTCGTGCAGTCCCGGCACGAGGAGATGTCCGCGTTCGAGGCGGTCGGTTACGCCAAGTTCAGCGGTCGTATCGGAGTGTGCGCGGCGACCTCGGGGCCCGGGGCGATCCATCTGCTGAACGGTCTGTACGACGCCAAGCTGGACCATGTGCCGGTGCTGGCGATCGTCGGCCAGACGCACCGCACCGCGATGGGCGGTTCGTACCAGCAGGAGGTCGACCTGCACACCCTGTTCAAGGACGTCGCCTCGGAGTTCGTGGAGACGGTGACGGTCCCCGAGCAGCTGCCCAACGTCCTGGACCGGGCGATCCGCACCGCGTACGCCCGCCGTTGTCCCACGGCGATCATCATCCCCGGGGACGTGCAGGAGCTCGACTACTCGGCGCCCACCCACGAGTTCAAGATGGTGCCGTCCAGCCTGGACCGCAGCGACTGGACGGCGGTTCCGTCCCAGGAGTCGCTGGAGCGGGCCGCGGAGATCCTCAACTCCGGTGCCAAGCCCGCGATCCTGATCGGCCAGGGTGCGGCCGGGGCGCGGGCCGAGGTGGAGCGGATCGCCGAGCTGCTCGGCGCGGGCGTCGCCAAGGCACTGCTCGGCAAGGACGCGCTGAGCGACGAACTCCCGTACGTCACCGGCTCGATCGGTCTGCTGGGCACGCGGCCGTCGTACGAACTCATGCGGGACTGCGACACCCTGCTGACCATCGGCTCGTCGTTCCCCTACACGCAGTTCCTGCCGGACTTCGGCAAGGCGCGGGGTGTGCAGATCGACATCGACCCGCACATGGTCGGGATGCGCTATCCGTACGAGGTGAACCTCGTCGGCGACGCGAAGGCGACGCTGCAGCGGCTGATCCCGATGCTGGACGTGGAGCGCGGCGGGCGCGAGTGGTACGACACCGTGTGCGACAACGTCTCGCGCTGGCGTGAGGTGATGGAGCGGCGGGCGCAGCAGTCGGCCGACCCGATCAACCCGGAGTACGTGGCCCGCGCACTCGACCCGCTGCTGCCCGACAACGCGATCGTCACCTCCGACTCCGGTTCCACCGCCAACTGGTACGCCCGGCACCTGACCATGCGTCCCGGCATGCGCTCGTCGCTGTCCGGCACGCTGGCGACGATGGGCCCCGGGGTGCCGTACGCGATCGGCGCGAAGTTCGCGCACCCGGACCGGCCGGCGATCGCGCTGGTCGGGGACGGGGCGATGCAGATGAACGGCATGGCCGAGCTGATCACCGCGGCCAAGTACCGGGATCTGTGGGAGGATCCGCGGCTGATCGTCGCCATCTGGAACAACCACGACCTCAACCAGGTCACCTGGGAGATGCGGGCCATGGAGGGCGCCCCGTCCTTCCTGCCCTCGCAGCAGCTCCCGGACGTCCAGTACGCCGCGTTCGCCCGCTCCCTCGGTCTGACCGGGATCCGGGTGGAGAAGCCGGAGGACGTGGAGGCGGCCTGGCGGGCCGGTCTCGAGGCGGACGGCCCCGCGGTCCTGGAGTTCCTCACCGACCCGGCCGTACCGCCGATCCCGCCGCACGCGACCTGGGAGCAGATGGAGGCCACGGCCGCGTCGGTCCTCAAGGGTGACGCGGACCGGGCGTCCATGGTGAAGCAGGGCTTCAAGGCGAAGGTGCAGGAGTTCCTGCCGGGGCGGGAGAAGAAGTAGCCACCGGGAGGGCGACCGGTTCGCGCCGGTCGTCCTCCCGCTCCGGAAGCATCAGCTCCTCGTACCGGCCGAGCGCGAGCACGACGCCGAGCATGAGGATCGGTATGAGCGCGACGAGGACCACCATCGCCATGTCCTTCCCGGGGGAGGTACGCGGGGGGTCCGGGCCGGGTCTCCCGGCTTCGGTCCGGCAAACCCTGTGTCGGCCTCCGGTGCACGGGTACGCGGTGCGGACCCCGAGGATCTGGAGGGAGACATGCAGCGAGGCAGCGACCGGCTGAGTCGCCACCGTGACGACGAGATGAAGCACGAACTCCAGGGTCTGCTCCGTTCCGGGCATCCCACCCGGAGTGAGGAGTGGAACGACCCGGAGCCGACCGCCGACGACGATCCGCAGGTCTGGGGCGGGCCCGTGGCGCCGGGCAGCGACGGGGCGTCCCTGGAGACCGTCCGACTGGAGCTGGCCCGGCTCCTGGGCCGCAGCTCGTTCCCCGCCACCTCCGTGGAGCTGGGGCGGGTGCTGCGCCGCAAGAACGCCCCCGACGCCCTCGTGGAGGCTGTGGAGGAACTGCCACGCAAGGAGAACCACGCCAACGTCCAGGAGCTCGCGCGGGCACTCACCCGGACGGAGGGCACCCCGTGACGGCGGAGCTCGTGAGGGACGTGATGACCCCCGGTGTGGTGGCCGTCCGCCCGGACGCCTCGCTGGTCGAGGCGGCGCGGCTGATGCGCGCGCAGGACATCGGCGATGTCGTGGTGGCCGACGGTCAGCACGTGGTGGGACTGCTCACCGACCGGGACATCACGGTGAGGGCCGTCGCCGACGGCGCCGACCCGCTGACGGTGAGTGTCCAGTCGGTGTGCACGCCGGATCCGCTGACCGTCGCCCCCGGCGACCCGGTGACGCAGGCGGTCGCGCTGATGCGCGCGCACGCCGTACGGCGGCTGCCGGTCATCGAGGACGGCCTGCCCGTCGGCATGGTGAGCCTCGGGGACATCGCCGAGGGCCGGGACCCGGGGTCGGCGCTCGCCGACATCAGCCGTGCGGATCCGGGCGACGGAGCCCCCGTATGAACCGGGGCCGGTCTGCCCATCGCGCTCACCCTGCGCTGCGAGGTCAACCCCGGTGAGGAGCAGGGGCCGGTCGAGCAGCACATCCACAGCTGCGCGCTTCCCGAGCAAGGAAAAAGCTTTCCAGGAAAGGACGTTGAACCATCATGCGTATCGCGTTTCTGACCGCACCCGAGGGGGTCGAGCAGATCGAGCTCACCGATCCGTGGCAGGCGGCGGTGAACGCGGGGCACGAGCCCGTGCTCGTGTCGACCGAGCCCGGCAAGATCCAGGCGTTCAACCATCTCGACAAGGCGGACACCTTCCCCGTGCAGGAGGTCGTGGGCGAGACGTCCGCGGACTCCTTCGGCGGGCTGGTGCTGCCCGGTGGGGTGGCCAACCCGGACTTCCTGCGGATGGACGAGAAGGCCGTGGCGTTCGTCCGGGACTTCTTCACCCAGGGGCGCCCGGTGGCCGCGATCTGCCACGCGCCGTGGACGCTCGTCGAGGCGGACGCCGTACGGGGCCGGGTGCTCACCTCCTGGCCGAGTCTTGAGACGGACATCCGCAACGCGGGCGGCACCTGGGTGGACGAGCAGGTGAAGGTCTGCGACCACGGGAACAACAAGCTGGTCACCAGCCGCAAGCCGGACGACCTCAAGGCGTTCTGCGAGACGTTCCTGGACGTGTTCGCGAAGGAGGCCGCCTAGTGGACTCCGCCGACCGCAAACAGCGTCAGCGCGAAGGTTTTCACGCCGACGACCCGACTGCCGGGCCGCTCACCACCGACCAGGGCGTCGGGGTCGACCACACCGACGACTCGCTCGCCGCCGGTGAGCGCGGTCCGACCCTCATGGAGGACTTCCACTTCCGGGAGAAGCTCACCCACTTCGACCACGAGCGGATCCCGGAGCGGGTGGTGCACGCGCGGGGCGCGGGCGCGTACGGCTACTTCGAACCGTACGAGTCCTGCGCGGAGTTCACCCGTGCCGCCTTCCTCCAGGACCCGGCGGTCCGCACCCCCGTCTTCGTGCGGTTCTCCACCGTGCAGGGACCCAAGGGTTCCGCGGACACCGTACGGGACGTGCGGGGCTTCGCCACCAAGTTCTATACGTCGGAAGGCAATTACGACCTCGTCGGGAACAACTTCCCGGTCTTCTTCATCCAGGACGGCATCAAGTTCCCGGACTTCGTGCACGCGGTGAAGCCGGAGCCGCACAACGACATCCCCACCGGCGCCTCGGCGCACGACACCCTGTGGGACTTCGTGTCGCTCCAGCCGGAGACCCTGCACGCGATCATGTGGCTGATGTCGGACCGGGCGATCCCGCGCAGTTACCGCATGGTGCAGGGCTTCGGCGTGCACACCTTCCGGTTCGTGAACGCGGAGGGCAAGGGCACCTTCGTGAAGTTCCACTGGACGCCGAGGCTGGGCGCGCACTCGCTGGTGTGGGACGAGGCGCAGGAGTGCCAGGGCCGAGACCCGGACTTCAACCGGCGCGACCTGTGGGACGCCATCGAGGCCGGCGAGTACCCGGAGTGGGAGCTCGGCGTGCAACTCGTGCCGGAGGAGGACGAGTTCGCGTTCGACTTCGATCTGCTCGACGCCACGAAGCTGATCCCGGAGGAGCAGGTGCCCGTCCGGCCGATCGGCCGGATGGTGCTCGACCGCAACCCGGAGAACTTCTTCGCCGAGACCGAGCAGGTCGCCTTCCACACCGCCAACGTCGTGCCCGGTATCGACTTCACCAACGACCCGCTGCTCCAGGCCCGCAACTTCTCCTATCTGGACACCCAGTTGATCCGGCTGGGCGGGCCGAACTTCTCGCAGCTGCCGGTGAACCGGCCGGTCGCGCCGGTGCGCAACAACCAGCGCGACGGCTACCACCAGAGCGCGATCCACCGGGGCACGAACTACTCCCCGAACTCGCTCGGCGGCGGCTGCCCGGCCCACGCCGGTGTCGACGGACACGCGTTCACGCACTACGCCGAACGCGTGGACGGACACAAGATCCGGCGGCGCAGCCCGAGTTTCCAGGACCACTACAGCCAGCCCGCGCTGTTCTGGAACAGCATGGCCGACTGGGAGAAGCAGCACATCGTCGAGGCGTTCCGGTTCGAGCTGGGCAAGGTGGGCGCCCGGACCGTGCGGGCCCGGACCGTCGAGCACCTCGCGAAGGTGGACGGCGAGCTGGCGACCCGGGTGGCGCGCGGTATCGGCGTACCGGAACCCACCGCCGGCGAGACGGCGTACAAACTCTCCTCCCCCGCCCTCAGCCTGGAGTCGCTGCGCGGCGACGGCTCCATCCGCACCCGGCAGATCGCGGTCCTCGTCACCGACGGGATCGACGCCGAGCAGGTGACCTCGGTGCGGGAGCGGCTGGCCGCCGAAGGCGCCGTCGTGGAGGCGCTGGCACCGACGGACGGCGAGGTGCGGGGCGCCGACGGCGAGCTGTACACCGTGGACCGCGCGCTGCCGACCGTCGCGTCCGTGCTGTACGACGCCGTCCTGCTGCCCGGCGGTCCCGTGGGCACCCCGCCGACGGCCGCCGACCAGGACGTCATGCGTTTCGTGCGGGACGCCTACCGGCACGGCAAGCCGATCGGCGCGCTCGGCTCGGGCGTCGGGATCCTGTCGTCGCTGGAGCCGGAGGGACTGCGACTGTCCACCGAGTTCCACCGTGTGGAGTCCGACCAGGGCGTGGTGACGGAGACGTCACCGGGTCCGGCGGGCGAGGAGTTCCTGAACGCGTTCGTGGCCGCGATCGCGGCACACCGGCACCCGGACCGGCTGCCGACACGCCACTGAGCCTTCGGGCACGTCATAGGTGGCCTGCTGATCAGGTGATCGGCAGGTCACCGTCGGCTGTCCGCGCAGGGTTTCCTGGTCAGTCCAAGTCCGGTGTGGCCGAGTCCCCCGGCCCGCGCTCCCGCGCGCCCTCACGCGTGCGGCCCGCGGCCACCGTCCGGCGCGGGTTGCGGCGCAGATACTCGCCCTCAAGACGGGCCATGCGCTCGTTGTGGGTACTGAGCGCGTCGTTCGAACCGTAAAGCAGCGTTTCGTGCCGGGTGCGATGGATCGTCTCCAGCTCTTTCATGAGCTGCTGGTCGTCCAACCTGCTGGGGTCGACTCCGGTCATGGCGGTACCCCGCTCGTCGTGTTCGTTCATGCGCTTCGGGTACCCGCCCGGCAAGCAATACCGCAAGCATCACCGCACCGCCCCCGAGCGGCATCCGGGAGGGAACCCATGGATCTCGCCTTTCTGCATCCACTCTACGAACATCCCGGCCCCTGGGCCTCTGTGTACGTCGACGCCCCCCGCCCCACGGAGGACACACTCCACGAACGGCATCTCGCGGCGGTCGCGGTCGCCCGCGAGCTGTCCACGCAGGGGGCCGACGAGGAGACCTGCGTGGCCGTGCGGGAGGCGATGGAGGAAATGCGGCACTCGTCCGAGCCGCACGGCCGGGCCCTGTTCGCGCGGGCCGGCAAGGTCGTCCTGGACCCGGCGCTGACCAGGCCCCCCGAGGACAGCCTGGTCCGCTGGGCCCCGCTGCCGCACACCGCGCCGCTGCTGGAGCTGGCCGGCGAGGACCCGGTGTGCGTGGTGGCGTACGTCGACCGCAAGGGCGCCGACTTCGAGCTGCGCGGGGCGCTCGGCCGGCAGGGCGCCGGCTCGGTCACCGGCAAGCAGTGGCCCGTCCACCGGACGGCCAGCTCGGACTGGTCGGAGCGGCACTTCCAGCTGCGGGTGGAGAACACCTGGGAGCACAACGCGGCCGAGATCGCCGACGCGCTCGCCGTCTGCCAGGAGGAGACCGGCGCCGACCTGCTGATCCTGGTCGGTGACGAGCGGGAGAAGCGGTCCGTGCACGAGCGGCTGCCGAAGCGGCTGCAGGGCCGGGTCGTCGAGGCCGAGCACGGCGCCGGCAGCCGGCTGCTCGACGAGGACGTGGAACAGGCCCGTGCCGCGCATGTACGGCAGCGCGCGGAGCGGGAGCTGGAACGGTTCCTCGCGGCCCGCACACCGGGCGACGACGGGCAGCCCGGAGCCGTGGAGGGCGTGCCCGCGCTGGTCGAGGCGGCGCGCGAGCACCGTATCGACGAACTCCTGATCCGCCCGGACGGGCCGGACGCGCACCGCGAGGTGTGGATCGGGGAGGACCCGGACCAGGTGGCGGTCCGCCGCACGGATCTGAAGATCCTCGGCGAACAGAACTCCTGGTCGGCCCGGGCGGACGACGCGCTGATCAGGTCGGCGGTGGCGACGGGCGCCCCGGCGCTCTCGGTGACACCGGTGAGCGAGGAGGCCCCGGTGGGCGGTCTGGGCGCCCTGCTGCGCTGGGCCTGAGGCGCCTCCGACGGGCCCGGTGACCTGCGGTTACCGGGCCCGTTCCACGCGTCGCTCGTCCCACACCGGCTCCGCCGTCTCGCGCACCCGCCCGTCCGAGCCGAAGACCAGGTACCGGTCGAAGGAGCGCGCGAACCAGCGGTCGTGGGTGACCGCGAGGACCGTGCCCTCGAAGGCCTCCAGGCCCTCCTGGAGGGCCTCCGCGGACTCCAGGTCAAGGTTGTCCGTGGGCTCGTCCAAAAGGAGCGCGGTGACGCCCTGGAGCTCCAGGAGGAGGATCTGGAAGCGGGCCTGCTGGCCGCCGGAGAGCCGGTCGAAGCCCTGCTCGGCCTGGCCGGTCAGCTCGTAGCGGCGCAGCCGGGACATCGCGGCGCCCCGGTCCTGGGCGTGCTCCTTCCAGAGGATGTCGAGAAGGGTGCGGCCGAAGAGCTCGGGGTGGGCATGCGTCTGCGCGAAGTGCCCGGGCACGACCCGCGCCCCGAGCTTCCACTGCCCCGTGTGCGCCACGGTGGAGTCCCCCGCCAGCAGCCGCAGGAAGTGCGACTTGCCGGAGCCGTTGGAGCCGAGGACGGCGACGCGTTCGCCGTAGAAGACCTCCAGGTCGAAGGGCTTCATCAGGCCGGTCAGTTCAAGTCCCGTGCAGGTGACGGCCCTTATGCCGGTACGACCGCCCTTGAGCCGCATCGTGATGTCCTGCTCGCGCGGCGGCTCGGGCGGCGGGCCGGCCTCCTCGAACTTGCGCAGCCGGGTCTGGGCCGCCTGGTAACGAGAAGCCAACTCATGGCTGATGCTGGCCGCCTGACGGAGATTCAGCACCAGTTTCTTGAGCTGCGCGTGCTTCTCGTCCCAGCGCCGGCGCAACTCCTCGAAACGGGCGAAGCGTTCGCGCCGCGCCTCGTGATACGTGGCGAAACCGCCGCCGTGCACCCAGGCGTCCGCCCCGGCGGGCGATGGCTCCACCGACACGATCTTCTCGGCGGCCCGGGAGAGCAGCTCCCGGTCGTGGGAGACGAAGAGAACCGTCTTGCGGGTCTCCTTCAGCCGCTCCTCGAGCCAGCGCTTGCCGGGCACGTCGAGGTAGTTGTCCGGCTCGTCGAGCAGCAGCACCTGGTCCGTGCCGCGCAGCAGCGCCTCCAGCACCAGCCGCTTCTGCTCGCCGCCGGACAGGGTCCGCACCTGCCGGAACTGTGCCTTGTCGTACGGCACCCCGAGCGCGGCCATGGTGCACATGTCCCAGAGCGTCTCGGACTCGTACCCGCGCACCTCGGCCCAGTCGGACAGAGCCTGCGCGTACTTCAGCTGGGCGGCCTCGTCGTCGACGGTCATGATCAGGTGCTCGGCCCGGTCGACGGCCTGCGCGGCCTCCCTGATCCGCGGGGGCGCGACCGACACGAGCAGGTCCCGTACGGTCGTCTCGTCCCGTACGGACCCCACGAACTGGCGCATCACCCCGAGGCCGCCGCTCACGGTGACCGTCCCGCCGTGCGGTTTCAGCTCGCCGGAGATCAGCCGCAACAGGGTGGTCTTGCCTGCACCGTTGGGCCCCACGAGGGCCACGACGGCCCCTTCTCCCACCCGGAAGGACACGTCGCCGAGCAGCGCCCTCCCGTCGGGGAGGTAGTACTCGAGGTGCGCGGCTTCCAGATGTCCCATGGGGCGCATTGTCGACGCGAGGACGGGACCAGGGCAAACGCATATCTCTCGGCACCGAACAAGCACCCCGAGTGCGGGCACCCGCAACGGCATGAATCCCGACGTCGACCTCACCCTGCTGAAGGACGGCCGCCATCGCCTCCTGACCCTCGACTCCCGCCTCTTCGGGTTCGCGGCCGTCCGGAACTGGCCCGCGGCCGAGCCGATCCTCCCCCGGCTGAGCAGAAGCGCGAACCACGGCGTGCTCTGGTTCGCCGCCGCCGCCGTGATGGCCGCGAGCCGCACCCCGCGCTCCCGCCGTGCGGCGGCCCGGGGCCTCGCCTCCCTGACCCTCGCGTCCCTGACCATCAACACCCTCGGAAAGCGCTCGGTCCGCCGCACCCGCCCCCGCCTGGACCCGGTCCCGCGGGTCCGGCAGCTGAAGCGGCAGCCGATCACGACCTCGTTCCCCTCCGGCCACTCCGCGTCGGCCGCGGCCTTCGCGACCGGCGTCGCGCTGGAGTCCCCGGCCTGGGGCGCCGCCGTGGCCCCGGTCGCCTGGTCGGTCGCGCTCTCCCGGGTCTACACGGGTCTGCACTTCCCGAGCGACGTCCTGGCCGGTGCGGCGCTGGGCGCGGGCGCCGCGTTCGCCGTACGGGGCCTGGTGCCGACGCGCGCCCAGATCGTGCCACCGGCCCGGCCCCGCGCGGCGGTTCCCGCGCTGCCGGACGGCGAGGGTCTGGTGATGGTGGCGAACACCGCCTCGGGCACCGCCGACCGGGTGCGCGCCCTGCACGACGGACTGCCGCTGGCCGAGATCGTCGCGTGCGAACCGGCCCAGGTGCGGGCCGAGTTGGAGAAGGCGGCGGCCCGCGCCACGGTGCTCGGCGTGTGCGGCGGCGACGGCACGGTCAACGCGGCAGCCGAGATCGCCCTGCGCCACGGCGTGCCGCTCGCGGTGCTGCCCGGCGGCACCCTGAACCACTTCGCCTACGACCTCGGCGTGGAGGGAGCGCGGGACCTGACCCGGGCCGTCCGGCAGGGCGAGGCCGTGCGCGTGGACGCGGGACGGTTCAGCAGCGACGGCCGGGAGGGTGTCTTCGTCAACGCGTGCAGCCTGGGTGTGTATCCGGAGCTGGTGCGCGAGCGGGAGCGCTGGTCGCGCCGGATCGGCGGCTGGCCTGCCGGGGTGCTCGGGGCACTGCGGGTGCTGCGGGCCGACCGGCATCCGCTGGAGGCCGAGTTCGGTGGCCGGGCCAGGCCGTTGTGGCTGCTGTTCGTCGGCAACGGCACCTACCACCGGATGGGGCTCGCCCCCGGCCGCCGCACCGACCTCGCCGACGGCCGGTTCGACGTGCGGGTCGTGCACGGCGGACGCCGGCCCGCGCTGCGTCTTCTCGCCGCCGCGGTCGCGGGTCCCCTTACCCGCTCCCCAGCCCACGCGGCGGTCCAGGTGGGGCGGCTGCATCTGTCGGGCGTCGCGCCGGGCACGCTCCTCGCCTACGACGGTGAGGTGACCGACGTGGAGGGCGAGGTGACGCTGGAGAAGCTGCCCGAGGCGCTCACCGTGTACCGCCCGCTTCCCGGGAACTGATCATCCATCAGTCCACATGGCAATACGCAGGTCTCATCATTCGACATGCGAGCGTACGGTTCCGAGTACCGACGCAGTTGTCGAGAAGGGGAGATCAGCCATGTCGAAACCGCGGGAGACCGCCGTCTACACGCACGGCCACCACGAGTCCGTGCTGCGCTCGCACACCTGGCGCACCGCCGCCAACTCGGCCGCCTACCTGCTCGGTTCACTGAAGCCCCACATGAAGATCCTGGACATCGGCTGCGGGCCCGGCACGATCACCGCAGACCTGGCGGCCCTGGTCCCGGACGGGCATGTCACGGGCGTCGACCACGCGCCCGGCATCCTGGACCAAGCCCGCGCCACGGCCGCCGAGCGGCAGCTGACGAACGTCGACTTCGCGGTCGCGGACGTGCACGCCCTGGACTTCGAGGACGACACCTTCTGCGTGGTCCACGCCCACCAGGTGCTGCAGCACGTCGGGGACCCGGTGCGGGCGCTGCGCGAGATGAAGCGGGTCACCAGGCCGGGCGGATTCATCGCGGTACGCGACTCGGACTACGCGGCCATGACCTGGTACCCGGCGTCCGAGGGGCTGGACGACTGGCTGGACCTGTACCGCCGGGTGGCCCGGGCCAACGGCGGCGAGCCGGACGCCGGGCGGCGCCTGAAGTCCTGGGCGCTGCGGGCGGGCCTGACCGACATCACGGCGAGCTCCGGCACCTGGACCTACTCCACCGCCGAGGAGCGGGAGTGGTGGAGCGGGCTGTGGGCGGACCGCACGGTGGCCTCGGCCTACGCGCAGCGGGCCACCGAGGGCGGCCACGCCACCGCGGAGCGGCTGCGGGCCGTCTCGGACGCCTGGCGGGACTGGGGCAAGAAGGACGACGGGTGGTTCTGTGTGCTCCACGGAGAGATTCTGTGCCGAAAGGAAGTCTGAAACGCAGATTCCGGGAAACTCAGAATGCAGGAGGTTCACATTATGATTGCCATCCTGCTCGTGCTGCTTCTGGTGCTGATTCTTTTCGGCGCCGGTTTCGCACTGAAGATTCTCTGGTGGATCGCATTGGCCGTGCTCGTGCTGTGGTTGCTGGGGTTCCTGATGCGCGGGACGACATCGGCCGGAAACAGGGGTCGTTGGTACAGGTGGTGACATTCCCGGGAATTCATTCCCGGGGAAGCAACGGTCCCAGCGGCCCGAGGTCCAGGTTCAGGTCCTCGGGCCGCAGTCCGTACCGCTCGCGCAGTTCGGTCATGCGGTCGTCGAGGAGCATCAGAGTGAGCCCGATCCGCTCCTCCTGCTCCTCGTTCAGGTCGCCCTCGTCGAACCGGCGCAGCGCCTGGCGCTCCATGAGCTGCCGCAGCAACTCCACGACGGTCAGCACGAGCTTGACCAGGTCGCGCTCGACCGTGTCGGGCTCCAGATCCAGCCGGTTGCGTCGAGCCGTCACGACAACTCCTCAAACGGTGAGGGAACTTGCGCGTTGACCGAGCTGATCAGCGCGTTCAGGTCGATGCGCACGAGGTCGACGTCCGCGATGCGCAGGGTGATGTCCCCCGTGATGACGACCCCGCCGGCCAGCAGCCGGTCGAGAAGGTCCACGAGGGCCACCTCGCGGCGTTCGATGACGGTCACGGCTGTTGTTCCTCCCCCGCGAAGGAATAGGCCGCCCAGGGGCCGGTGAGTTCCACCCGCATTCCCGGGACGTCGTCCTTCGTCCGGTCCACCATTTCCACGAATTCCTCGGACTCGCCGCGCGGCACAAGATAGGCGGCGTTCAGAATGTTCTGTCCTGAGGCTCCGGAAAGCGTGGGGTTCTGCGGGGCGTGCAGCCGCGCGTCCTCGGCGTATCCGGAAAGCGTTTCGTGCAGCCGGGTCGCGAAGGCCTCCGCCTGCTGCCACATGTCCTCGTGCGAACGCACCCGCTCGCGTCGCTGCCGCAGATAGTCCCGGCCCGAGACCGGCTTCGCCGGCGTCTCCGTGGGCTCCTCACGGGCCGGGGCCGCCTGCTCGGCGTACACCTTGACGCCCCACTCCACCCGGCCCTGAAGCCGGTCGAGGATGCGTCGGAAGCCTTCCTCGCGTTCTTCGATCATCACCCGGACGCCGCTGTCGTCACGGAAGACGGTGCCGAGCCGGAGCGGCAGCGGAGTGGTGACGACGGTGAGCGCGTCGATCACGCTCTGGTGGGCACGCACGGTCGTGCTGAGCCACTCCAGGTCCTCCAGATGCCTGTGGAGCGGTTCTTCGGCGAAGTCCCGCTCCGGCACATGACTGACGACGGCCACCAGGCCGTGGTGGTTCAGCAGTCTGGGCGGATCACCGGCCACCCCGCTCAGCTGGGCCTGCAACGGGGTGCCGAAGGGGCGGCAGACGGCGTACACGTAGCGCAGTCCGGTCACGAACTCTCCTCCTCGGCACGGCGGGGCTCCAGCTCTTCGAGACGTGCGAGTCGCTCGCGCAACTCGGTGTTCTCCCGGGCGAGTTCGTTACGACGGGCGCGGGAGGACAACGCCGGGTCGTCCTCCCACCAGTCGATCCCCATCTCCTTGGCCTTGTCGACCGAGGCGACGATGAGCCGCAGTTTGATGGTGAGCAGCTCGATGTCGAGCAGGTTGATGCGGATGTCGCCCGCGATGACGATGCCTTTGTCCAGCACACGCTCCAGGATGTCGGCCAGGTTGGCGCCGCTCCCCTGGCCGTAGGGATCCGGGAGCCGGCTGGGCATGCTCATCGTCGGCTCCCGCCCTCGGCGTACTCGTAGTCCTCTTCCTCTTCTTCCTCGGGCACGTCTTCCTCGTCCGCGGGTGCCTCGTCCTCGGCCTCCTCCGCCTCGGGCTCCTCCTCGGCCTCCTCGTCGTACTCCTCGTACTCGTCCTCGGGCTCGCCCTCGCCCCCGTCCTCGGTCTCGTCCTCGGCGTACGGGCCTTCCTGCTCTTCCTCTTCTTCCTCGGTGCCCTCGGCCTCTTCCTCTTCCGCCACCGCGTCCTCGTGGCTCTTGACGACCTCGCCGTCCTCGATCTCCCCGCGCCAGCCGTCCTCCGCCTCTCCCTTGAGGGTGATGAAGCGGGCGAAGTGCTTGAGGTCCAGCCGGGTCCGGCGGCCCTGGGCGCGCCAGATGTTGCCGGTCTTCTCGAACAGGCCCTGCGGGTAGTACTCGATCACCAGCAGGACACGGGTGAGGTTGTCGGCGAGCTTGTGGAAGGAGACGACGCCCTTGGTCGTGCCCTTGGCGCCCTCCGACGTCCACCGGATCCGCTCGTCGGGGACCTGGTCGGTGGTGGTTGCCTTCCAGCCGCGACTGGACCAGAAGATCTTCGCCTGCCAGTCGCTGTGGGTGTCGTCGGCGCGGTTCGCGCTCTTGACGCCCTTCGCGAAGGTGGAGAAGTCCTGGTACTGGGTCCACTGGTCGTAGGCGGTGCGCAGCGGCACGCCGACGTCGATGAACTCGATGATCACCGTGGGCTTCTGGCCCGCGCCGCCCTTGCCCTTGCCTTTGCCCTTGCCGCCGCCGAGGTTCTTCAGCGCGCCGACCACGTTGTCCTTCGCGCGGGTGGCGCCGACCTCCAGCGCGGAGCGCACTGGTCCCTTGCCCTCGGCGAGCTTGCGGCCGCCGTCGAGGGCGAGCTTGGCAAAGCCGGGGCTGTTGCCCTCGGCGATGTCGTTCAGCTTGCCGGTGGTCTCGCCCAGCTTGCGGCCGACGCCGACCAGCATGCGCTGGGCCTGCGCGGAGACGTACTCCTGCAGCTCGGCCTTGAGCCGGTCGGCGGCCTCGCTGTGGGCCACGTCGGTGAGCGGGTTGTTCTTCGCCTTGTCAGTCGCCTTGCCGGCGGATCCGAGCGTTTCGGTCATCACTCACCGCCTCCCTTCGGCAGCCGGGCCCGGGCGCCTCGACCGGCCCCGCCGCCCGCGGTCGCCTTCTTGGCGGCCGTCTTCTTCGCCGTGGTCTTCCTGGCCGCGGTCTTCTTGCCGGTCGTACGGCCCTGGCTCTGCGCCGCCTTCTTCGCGGGCGGCTTGCCGCCCGGCTCCCTCTTCGCGGCCGTCTTCTTGGCGGGGGCCTTCTTGGCGGTCTTCTTCACCGCGGCCGGAGCCTCGTCCTGCTCGTCCCCGGCCTCGTCCGCCTCGTCGTCCTCGTGCTCGTCCGAGGGCTCCTCGTCGGCCTCGGCCTCCGTGTCCCCAGTCTCCTCCTCGCGGGGCTCCTCGTCGCCCTCGGACTCCTCGTCCTCGTCCTCGGAGAGGCCCGGTACCTCCGGCACCACGCCCGAGAGCTGGTCGCGGACCTCGGCGGTACGGCCGTGCAGCCGGTCGGCGATCGCGTCGATCTGCCGCTCCACCATGGCACCCGACGCCGCCTTGCCGACGCCTCGCAGGTCCTCGCGGAGCGTGTCCCCTATCTCCTTGAACTGCGGGTTCTTCAGCAGTTGCTGGGAGACCAGGTCAGCCACGGCCCGCGGGCTCAGGTGCATCCGCTTGCCGGCCACGAGCGTGCCGACGGCGAACGCGAATTTCAGTTTCTTCGTACGTCCGAGGACGTATCCGGCCCCTATCGCGAGGCCCATTCCCACTCGGTTCATCGTGTCGTCCCGTCGCCAGTCCCCGCGCCGCCGCGCAGGCCGATCTCCAGTCGTTCGAGGAGCTCGTCCTCCTGTCGGTCGAATTCCTCCTCGTCGATCTCGCCCGCCTCGAGTCGCTCCTCGAGCCGGGCGAGTTCGGCCCGGACCGTGGCCGGGTCGTAGTAGAGGCGCTCCGCTTCGTTCAGCACCTGTCTGATCACCCAGCCGCTGCCGCGGACCGGGGCGAACGGCAGCAGCAGTACCTCTCCGATGAGACCCATCGCCGCCTCACTCCTCCGCGTGGTCGATGCCGACCGTGGTGCCCGCGGGTTCGGCCGGACCCGGGTCGACGAAGCTGTACGGCGGCAGCGGGCCGTTGACCCGCAGGTCGAGGTGCGGATGGTCCTTGCGCACTTGGTCCACCGCTTCCAGGAAGGACGCCGCCGCGTCGCGCTCCACGAGGAAGGACACGTTGGCGAGCCAGCCCGAGGACTCGGGGCCCACGCTGATCGCGTCGGCGACCGTTTCCAGGGCGCGCTGCACCTCGCCGGCGTCCTCGGCCTCACGGGCCTTGACCGCGGCCACGACCATCTCGCCGAGCCTGAGACGGTCGTCGTAACTGCCGCCGCCCGCCTTCCGGTTCGCCTCGGTCACGGCGCGGATCTCCGGGTTGTCGGACATCACGCGGTGCAGTACGGCCTCTTCGTCGTGGGTGGCCTTGACGTTGTACTCGACCTTGCCGTCGAGGGTCCGCAGGCGCTCCTTGTAGTGCTCGGAGTGTTCCGCGAGCACCCCGGTGACGGTGCCGTCGTCGGGTGCCACGCTGCCGAACCGCATGGGCAGGATGCAGCCGCCCGCGCCCGCCTCGCTCAGGACGTTCTGGTGGGCGAGGAGGTCACGGCGCTTGGGCCGCAGCCCTTCGGGAGCGTCACTGACGATGGCCGCCAGATCGCCCTCCGTCAGCACCCGCACCGGAAGTGCGGGGTTGCCGACCCCTCCCATGTCCTCGGGCAGCGCGGGGTGGGAAGCGGCGGTGATGCCGTACACGTACGTGCTCACTCCTCTTCCTCCTTCCGGCGCGAGGACGAGGACGTCGCCTTGCGGGCTCGTGGCCTGGACTCCGTCTGGCCTTCGTCACGGGCCTGCTTGAAAGCACCGGAGATGGTCTCGGCGGCGCCGGAGAGCGCTCCCTTGGACTTGCCGCGGGCGCCGGACTCGGTGATCTCGCCAACCAGGTCGGGCAGTCCGGGGTCCTTGCGCGGCCCGGCCTCCAGGTCCAGCCGGTTGCACGCTTCGGCGAAGCGCAGATAGGTGTCGACGCTGGCCACGACGACCCTGACGTCGATCTTCAGGATTTCGATGCCGACAAGGGAGACCCGTATGAACGCGTCGATGACGAGACCCCTGTCGAGGACCAGTTCCAGAACGTCGTAGAGGCCGCTGGAGCCGCCTCCGCCACCGCCCTGTTGTGCCGGGACAACGGTCATGTCGACCGCGCCTCCTCTTCTGTGTGCTGGTGAATGAATGTCTGTGCGGTGGGGCGGCCTAACGGCCGCCCTGCCGGTGTGCGTCCGCGCGCCCGCGTTCGTAACGGCGAACGCGCCGATAGCCGGTGAGCTGTCCTTCCGGGTCGAGTTCGACCTGATAGCTCGCCATCAGGCTCATCGTGTCGGGCACGCGGGACAGTTCCAGGACCTCGATCTCGAGCGCCCAGCCGTCCTCGGTCTGTTCGAAGGACGACACGTTCTCGGCGGTCATGCCGGTCAGCTCGGCGAGCTGGGTGCGCGCGTTGCGCAGCACCTCCATGGGCTTCGGCCGCCGGTCCTCTGCCACGTTCTCTTCCGTGTCCTCTTCTGTCCGTCTGCGGGAGTTTCGTGAATTCTGTGATTCGGATGAGCTTTTTGTGTTCGACATGGCACCTCTCACCTCGGGTGGCCGTTCGTTCCTTCGCCAAACCTTCAAGAGGGCATCAACGCGTTCAGCCTGCGCCGGGCGGGACCGAGGGCGCGCCCCTTGGCCATGACCCCGGCCCACGGATTGCTGCGGGCCTGTTCGACCGCGTCGGCGATGGTCCAGCGGCGGGCGTCCAGGTCCGGGTCGTCCAGCTGGTCCCAGGCCATCGGGGTGGCCACGGGAGCGCCGGGTTTCGCCCGTACGGTGAAGGGTGCGACGGCGGTCTGCGCATAGCCGTTGCGCTGTACGTCGAGGTAGAGGCGGTCACCGCGGTCCTTCTTGCGGGCGGCGGTGGTGAGCCGGTCGGGGTGGCCCGCGACCAGGGTGTCGGCGACGTCCTTGGCGAACTCCCTGACCTCGTCGAAGTCGTGCCGGCCGTTGAGGGGCACGATGACATGCAGCCCGCGCGAGCCGGTGGTCATCAGCGCCGAGGGCAGGTTCAGCTCGTCGAGCAGTTCCCCGAGCAGCCGCGCCGCCTCGTGGACCGCGGCGAAGTCGTCGTCCCCGGCCGGGTCGAGGTCGAAGACCATCCGGTCGGGCCGCTCGACGCTGCCGGCCCGGGACAGCCAGCGGTGCAGGGTGAGGGAGGCCTTGTCGGCGAGGTACAGGAGGGTGGCGGTGTCGTCACAGACGGTGTGGCAGACGGTGCCGCCCTCCTTCGCCACCTCGACGCGGCGGATCCACTCCGGGTAGGTGTCCGGGGTGTTCTTCTGCATGAACCGGGGGCCGGTGACGCCGTCCGGATGCCGTTCCAGCATCAGCGGACGGCCCCGCAGGTGCGGCAGCATGAAGGGCGCGACGGACCGGTAGTAGTCGACGAGATCGCCCTTGGTGTACTCCTTGGCGCCCTCGCCGCCGGGGAAGAGCACCTTGTCGGGCCGGTGCACCTCGACGGTGTGCATCCCCGCCCGTACGGTCCGTACGTCGTCCCTGGTCACGGCACGATCGCCTGCTCCACCAGCAGCCGGCCGGCGGCCGCGATCGACTCGGCGTCGATGCCCGCGGCATGCAGCTGCTCCTCGGGCGAGGCCGAGCCCGGCATCGTACGGACGGCCAGGCGCACCAGGCGCGGTACCGGCCGGCCGTCGGCGAAGGCCTCGAGGACGGCGTCACCGAGACCGCCCTCCTCGCGGTGGTCCTCCACGGTCAGCAGACAGCCGGTGTCCTCGGCGGCCTGCCGCAGGGTGGCGCGGTCGACGGGCTTGACCGAGTACAGGTCGACGACCCGGACGCGGATGCCCTCCTGGTCCAGCGCCTCGGCGGCCTTCAGTGCCTCGTGCACGGTGACGCCCGCGGCGACGATCGTCAGCCGGTCGCTCTCGGAGGAGCGCAGCACCTTGCTGCCGCCGATCGGGAACTCCTCGTCGGGGCCGTAGATCACCGGGCTCTCGCCGCGGCCCGTGCGCAGATAGCGGATGCCGTCCAGGCCCGCCATCGCGGCGACCAGGTGGGCGGTCTGGTTGGCGTCGCACGGGTACAGCACGGTGGAGCCGTGGATCGCCCGCATCATCGCGAGATCCTCCAGGCCCATCTGGCTGGGCCCGTCCTGCCCGATGGCCACGCCCGCGTGCGAGCCGACCAGGTTGATGCCGGAACCGCTGATGGAGGCCATGCGCACGAAGTCGTAGGCGCGTGTGAGGAAGGCCGCGAAGGTGGCGGCGTACGGCACCCAGCCGCGCGCGGCGAGTCCCACGGCGGCCGCGACCATCTGCTGCTCGGCGATGTAGCACTCGAAGTAGCGGTCGGGGTGTTCCTTGGCGAAGAACTCGGAGCGGGTGGAGTCACCGACCTCGCCGTCGAGGGCGACGATGTCACCGCGTCCGGTGCCGAGGGCGGTGAGGGCCTGCCCGTAGGCGTCGCGGGTGGCCACTTCCTCACCGGTGTCCCATCGGGGCAGTTCCAGGTGCCCGGCGCGGACGGCGTGCAGCATGCGGGCGGCCGGCGGCTCGTGCACCTGGACACGGAGGTCGCGTACGCCGCCGAGCTCCTCGATGGCGTCGTCGGCGTTCTTCAGCGGCTTCCCGTGCAGTCCCTCGCGGTCCTCGACGTCGGCGACGCCCTTGCCTTTGAGCGTGCGGGCGAGGATCGCGGTGGGCTGGCCCTTGGTGGACTCGGCCTCGCCGTACGCGCGGTCGATGGCGTCCACCTCGTGCCCGTCGACCTCGATCGTGTGCCAGCCGAAGGCCTGGAAGCGGCGGGCGTAGGCGTCGAGGTCGTGGCCGTGCCGGGTGGGGCCGCGCTGGCCGAGCCGGTTGACGTCGACGATCGCGGTGAGGTTGTCGAGGTGCTCGTGCCCGGCGTGTTCGGCGGCCTCCCACACCGAGCCCTCGGCCATCTCGCTGTCGCCGCACAGCACCCACACGCGGTAGCCGGTGCGGTCCAGCCGCTTCCCGGACAGTGCGATGCCGACGCCCACCGGCAGTCCCTGGCCCAGGGATCCGGTCGCTGTCTCGACCCAGGGCAGTTTGCGCGGCGTCGGATGTCCTTCGAGTCGGCTGCCGAGCTTGCGGAAGGTCAGCAGCTCCTCGTCGTCGACGACACCGGCCGCCTTGTACGCGGAGTACAGCAGCGGCGAGGCGTGGCCCTTGGACAGCACGAAGCGGTCGTTGCCGGGGTGTTCGGGGCGGTCGAAGTCGTAGCGGAAGTGGTTCGCGAGGAGTACGGCCATCAGGTCCGCGGCGGACATCGACGAGGTCGGGTGCCCGGAGCCCGCGGCCCCTGCGGCGCGCACACTGTCCACGCGCAACTGCTGGCCGAGTTCGACGAGTTCACCGGTGTTCATGAGTCTCCTTCTGCGGGGTCCGCGTCGGTGCGCTTGACGGGGCCGGGGGCTTGAGCCGGCTCACCGTGGGGTTGGTTCTTGGCGGGCTTGGGGGCGGGTTGGCTCTTGGTGGGTTCGGGGCTGGGGCGGTTCTTGGCGGGCTGGGGGCCGGGCTGGCTCTTGGCGGGCTCGGGGCCGGGCTGGTTCTTCGCCGGTTCACCACCAGGCTGGTTCTTCGCCGGTTCACCACCAGGCTGGTTCTTCGCAGGCTCGGACGCCTTCTGCTCAGGCGCCTGCCGCTCAAGCAACTCCCGCTCAGACACCTGCCGTTCGGGCGACTTCTGCTCGGCCGCCTCGCGCGCCTTCGCCTCCGAGATCACCGCCTCGCCCGCGCTCGCCACCACCGTCGGCTCCTGCGCATCGGTCTGCTCCACAACGGGCTCTCCCGGCTCGACCTGCTCCACCGCCGGCACGGGCGGCTCGGTCGGCCTCCATCCCGGCCTCGTCTCCTGCTCCGTCGCCGCCCCGGGACCGGAGCGCGCGTCTGCTTCCTGGCGGGCCTGCGGTCGGCCCGGGACCCGTGCCAGTTCCGGCGAGGCCGTGTCCAGCGGTACCGACCAGGAGCGTACGAGGCCCAACTGGACGGCCTGGCGCGGAAGTACGGCGTCCAGCAGCCAGTCGGCGGCGACCCGGACACGGTTGCCCGGCATCGCGGCGAGGTGGTAGCCACGGGTGACCGCACCGGCCGCGAGGCCGGACAGCGGGACGCCCAGTGGGTTGGCGGCGGCCTTCACTCCGCCGAGGTCCACGACGAAGCCGAGGTCCCGGTGGTCGTAGGGGCGGCGCACACCGGCTCCCAGGGAGGCGGCGACGTTGAGGGCCGCCGTACGCCCCTGCCGCCAGGCGTGCTGCGCCGTCATCGGCGTGAACTGCCCCGGATTCTCCAGATCGGGCACCGCGGCCGCGTCACCGCACGCGAACACCTCGGGCCGCCCCGGTACTTGCAGGTTCGGATCGACGAGCAGCCGGCCGCGTTCCATGGGCAGCCCGAGAGATTCGGCGAGCGGATCGGGCCGTACGCCCACGCACCACACCAGCGACCGTGTCGCGACGAACTCGCCGTCGGTCAGCAGCACTCCCTCCGGCGTGGCCTCCTTCACGGAGGTGCCCATCCGCACCTCCACACCCCGTTCCCTGAGCGTGCGGTCGGCGGTGCGGGACAGATGCACGTCGAGTTCGGGCAGGACCCGCTCCGCGAGGTCCAGGAGGAGCCAGCGCGGCCGCATGCCCTTCCGCAGCGGATGCCTGCGCACCTGCGCGTCGGTGAACAGCTGTCCGTGCGCGGCGACCTCGGTGCCCGTGTAACCGGCGCCGACCACGACGAAGGTGCACCGGGCGGCGCAGGTCTCGGGATCGTCGGCTGCTGCGGCGAGCTCCACCTGCCGGGTCACGTGGTCCCGCAGGTACAGCGCCTCGGGCAGGCCCCGGAAACCGTGCGCGTGCTCGGCGACGCCGGGGATGGGCAGCAGTTTGTTGACGCTTCCGGCGGCCAGCACCAGCCGGTCGTAGGAGAGCGTGCCGCGGGTGCCCTCGGGATCGGTGTAGTGGACGGTGCGGCCGTCCAGGTCGATGCCGTCGGCCTCGCCGAGCACCAGCCGCACCCGGGGCAGGGTGTCGGAGAGGGAGACGGTCACCCGCCGGGGTTCCAGGATCCCGGCGGCCACCTGGGGCAGCAGGGGCAGATACAGGAAGTAGTCGGTCGGGTTCAGCAGGGTGATGTCGGCCTTGCCGCGGGCTTTTCGGGACAGTTCCTTGGCCGTCCGGTACCCGGCGAAGCCGGCACCGACGATCACGATGCGGGGTCGACTCACGGTTCGCCTCCGGGGCTGTCGCGTACCTCGGGAGCCTTCCGCGTCCCCCTGGCCAGGGCGCCCAAACGCCGGTTTCCGTACGGGCCGCCGGGTACTCGGACGAAGCCCACTGTTCATGGAGCCGCCGGAGGTACCCCCATGCCCGAATACGGCTATTTCCTGTCGTGCGAGGAGTTCGGCCCCGCGGAGCTGGTCGAACAGGCGCGGATGGCGGAGCAGGCGGGCTTCAGCTCGCTGTGGATCTCCGACCACTACCACCCGTGGAACGACGCGCAGGGCCAGAGCCCCTTCGTCTGGTCGGTGATCGGCGCGCTCTCGGAGGCGGTGTCCCTTCCGATCGAGACGGCCGTGACCTGCCCGACCGTGCGGATCCACCCGGCGGTCGTGGCGCAGGCCGCGGCGACCTCGGCCGTGATGACGAACGGCCGCTTCCGCCTCGGCGTCGGCTCCGGGGAGGCCCTCAACGAGCACGTCCTCGGCCACGTCTGGCCGCCCGCGCACATCCGGCTCGAGATGCTGGAGGAGTCGATCCAGGTGATGCGGCGCCTCTTCACGGGCGAGGAGGTCAACCACCACGGCCCGCACTACACGGTCGAGAACGCCCGCCTCTACACGATCCCCGACGAGCCCGTGCCCATCGACATCTCCGGCTTCGGCCCGGCGGCCACGGCGCTCGCGTCCCGGGTCGGCGACGGCTACATCACGATGACGCCGGACGAGTCGATGGTCGAGCAGTTCCGCAAGGGCGGCGGGGCCGGGAAGCCGGTCATCGGCGGTACCAAGCTCTGCTACGGCGTCGACCGGGACGAGTGCGTCCGTACGGTCCGCAAGCTGTGGTTCAACCAGTTCCTGCCCGGCGAGATGGCCCAGATCCTGCCCTCGCCGAGCCATTTCGAGCAGCTGGAGCCGCTGGTCACCGAGGAGATGGTGCGGGAGAAGGCGGTGTGCGGGGACGACGTGGACGAGCATGTCGCGGCGCTGAGCGCGTTCGCCGACGCGGGCTTCGACCGCGTCTACGTCAACCAGATCGGACCCGACCAGCGCGGCTTCTTCGACTTCTACCGTACGAAGGTGCTGCCTCAGCTCCAGCAGGGATGAACGATGAAACTTCTCAAGCCGGTCGTCTCGGTGTACACGGTGCCGACCGACGCCCCCGAGGCCGACGGCACGCTGTCGTGGGACACCACGACCATGGTGATCGTCGAGGTGACGACGGGTGACGAGACCGGCACGGGCTGGACCTACGGCCCGGCCGCGGTCGGCGACTTCCTCACCGAGCACCTCGCCCCGCTGGTCGAGGGCCGCAGCGCGCTGGACATCCCGGCGCTGCACGAGGCGATGTGCCGTTCGGTCCGCAACGCGGGCCGCCCCGGCATCGCGGCCTGTGCGATCTCGGCCCTCGACATCGCCCTGTGGGACCTGAAGGCCCGCCTCCTGGAGCTCCCGCTGGCGCACCTGCTCGGCGTCGCCCGCGAACGCGTTCCCGTCTACGGCAGCGGCGGCTTCACGACGTACCACGACACGCATCTGGCCGCGCAGCTCAACGGCTGGGTGCACGGTCAGGGCATTCCCCGCGTCAAGCTGAAGATCGGCGAGAGCTGGGGGCACGCGGTCCACCGCGATCTGTCCCGGGTCCGGACGGCCCGCGAAGTCATCGGCCCGGACGCGGAGTTGCACGTCGACGCGAACGGCGCGTACACCCGCAAGCAGGCCATCCGGGTGGGCAACGCCCTGGTGGAGCACGGCGTCGGCTGGTTCGAGGAGCCGGTGTCCTCCGACGACCTGACCGGTCTGCGCCTGGTCCGCGACGCGCTGGTCTGCGATGTCACGGCCGGTGAGTACGGCTACGACCTCCCGTACTTCGCCCGCATGATCACGGCCGGCGCGGTCGACTGTCTCCAGGCGGACGTAACCCGCTGCGGCGGCATCACGGAGTTCCTCCGTGCGGCGGCCCTGGCCCAGTCCCACGGCCTGGAGATCTCCACCCACTGCGCCCCGCACGCGCACGCTGCGGCGGCCGCCGCGATCCCCAACATCCGGCACATCGAGTGGTTCCACGACCACGTCCGCATCGAGGACATGTTCTTCGCCGGGGCACTGGACCCGACGGGCGGCACGGTCCGCCCGGTGGCGGGTGTGGGACACGGCCTCACGCTGCGCACGGAGGAGGTGGAGGAGTACCGGGTGGCTTGAACCCCCACTGCTCTCACCGCACGACCAGCCTGCACCGCACGACCAGCCTGCGTCGGGTTCAGCCCCGACGCCGCAGCCCGACGGTCACCGCGGCGCCCAGCCCACCGGCCGCGGCGGCCACGAGCATGCGTCCCCGGTTCCTGGACAACCAGTCCTGCGGGCTGCTGGAGAGGGCCTCCTCGTCGAACCGCCCGTGCGCCCCGAAGTCCCGCCCGTGCGGCCCGTCCGCGGGCACCCACAGGTTCCAGGGACCACCGTGCTCCCCCTCTTCCTGCTGCGCCTCGACGTTGGTGCGGGCGAGGTAACGGTCCAGCACCCCCGGCGCGACCGCGTTGGCGATGAGCGTGGCCACCGTGGACCCGCCGACCCAGTACTCCCGCCGCCGCGCGTGGAAGGCCGCGTGCACGATCGCGCGAGCGGCGACCTCCGGCTGATACACCGGCGCCACAGGACGCGCCCGGCCCGGCATCCGGTTCAACACCCAGTCGAACTGGGGTGTGTTGAGGCCCGGCAGCTGCACCATCGTCGTACGGACACCGCTGCCCGTGTGCAGCAGCTCGCACCGCAGGGACTCGTTGAAGCCCTGGATGGCGTGCTTGGCCCCGCAGTACGCCGACTGCAGCGGAATACCCCGGTAGGCCAGCGCGGATCCCACCTGCACGACAGTCCCGCGGTCCCGCGGCAGCATGTGGTGGAGGGCGGCCCGGGTGCCGAACACATAGCCCAGGTACGTCACTTCGGTCACCCGGCGGAACTCGTCCGGCGTGATCTCGGTGAACGGCGCGAAGACCCCGGAGAAGGCGTTGTTGACCCAGACGTCGATGTGCCCGAAGGCGTCCACGACCTGCTGGGCCGCGTCGTCGACCGCCTTGGAGTCGGCCATGTCGACGCTCACGACGAGCGCCTCGCCGCCCGCCTGCTGCACGTCGTCGGCGGCGGCCGCGAGGCCCTCGCGCCCCCGGGCCAACAGGGCGACCCGGGCCCCGCGTTCGGCGAAGGCCCGGGCCGTGGCCCGTCCCACCCCGCCGCTGGCCCCGGTCACCACGACGACCTTGCCGCGCTTCACGCCCGTTCCTTCCGTGCGTCGCGCACCACGCGTCACGCCCGGTGGTGCGGCTGCTCGGGGTCGATGTCGTCCTGCCGCGGCGCCGCGGCCGGTTCCGGTGTGCCCGCTGCCTCGGGGGCGACGGGCGGCATGGGCGGATACGGCGTCCCGAGCCCGCTCGGCGGCGCGGCCGGCGTCTCCGCCCGCCCGGCCGTGGGCCGGGACGCGGCGGGCCTGGCGGCACCGCGCAGCACATACGCCACGGCCCCCAGGATCACGGCGGTGATCAGCGCGGCGGCCCAGTCGGGCAGCCCGAGAGCGAGGGCGAGTCCCACGGCAAGTGCCAGTGCCGCTCCCGCGTACAGCGCAACGGCACCGGAGGCGGCGTACAGCATGGCCGTACGGCGCTGCTTGCGCGTCTGCTCGCGCAGCTCGTCCCGTACGGTCTCGCGTGCCACCTGCGCCAGCTCGTCGACCAGATGCTTGTCCAGATGCTCCAGGTGATCCAAGCGCTCCATGGCCGCCGGGTACCCGCACAGGCGTGCGCATAACTCCAGGTTCGCCTGTGCGGAAGCGCACGTGTTCGCGGATTCTTGCAGGGGCCAACCGCTGAACCCGCGCGTTGTCCCCTGGTTGGGGACAGGAACGGGGACGGGTTCGTCCGTGCCTGCAGGGGATGAGGGCTCGTACGCGCCGGACTCTTCGGGGGCCGTGTCGTCTTTTTGCTCGCCCTGTGACTCTCGACTCTCCTGGTCGACGTCGGCGCGCCGCTCGTCGAGCCGCTTACTCAGCTCGGTGAGCCCGGCACCGAGCCTGCCCGAGCCACCCTGGCACTCGAGACATGACCCGTCCCTTAGAACTGAGTGTCAGGAATGTGTACTTCCATCCCGGCCATGTCGGCTGTCACAGGGATTTGGCAGGTGAGGCGGCTGTTGGAGGTGCGTGACGCCGGTACCCCCTCGAGGATCATCTCCTCGTTTTCGTCAGCCGGAGGGAGGAGCGGCAGGTGCTTTTCGTCGATGTAGGCGTGACAGGTTCCGCAGGAAGCGCAGCCGCCGCAGTCGCCGATGATGCCGGGCACGAGATGGTCGAGTGCCGCTTGCTTGAGGCTCTGGCCGACGATGGCCTCCACGGGGTGCGGTGTTCCGTCGGCCTCGATGAACTTGATCACTGGCACGTCAGGCACGCCTTTCTGCGGTGGATTGGTGTCGCTTCATCAGTTCGGACAGCGGGAGGTCTTCGGAGGCGGCTTCATCCCCGGTCATGGCGGCCCGCGCCGTGACGAGTTGCCGGGCGGCCGTGAAATCCCGCGGCCGGTTGACCGCGTGCAGGCCGGTGATGATGCCGTTGCGCAGATACACCACGCTGAAGGAGTTCGATGACGGGTCGCCGCGGACGACATCTGTGTCGCCGGTCTGCGGCAGGCCGGCCGTCTGGATCTTGTGGTCGTACTGATCGGACCAGAACCAGGGCGCCGTAAAACGCTCGGTCGGCTTTCCGCACAGGGTCCGGGCCGCGGTTCTGGCCTGGTCAGTGGCGTTCTGAACGGATTCGAGGCGTACGCTGCGGCCGAGGAAACCGTGCCACTGTCGCGTGCAGTCGCCCGCGGCGACGATGTCGGGGTCCTCGGTCCGGGCCACGGCGTCGACCAGGACACCGTCGTCGACGGCCAGTCCCGCGGTGGCGGCGAGGGTGTCGTTCGGAGCGATCCCCACGCCAGTCAGGATCAGGTCGGCTCTGACCACGGTGTCATCGCTGAGCTCCGCAAGGAGGGCTCCGTCGCGCCGGGCGACGCTGCGCACGGACACGCCTGTGCGCAGATCGACACCGTGACTGCGGTGCTCGCGTTCGACGAAGGCGGAGACGGCCGGTGGGCACGTCCGGGCCAGGACTCGCGGCTGGGCCTCTACGAGCGTCACCGCGATCCCCATGTCGGTCGCGGCGGCCGCCGTCTCCAGGCCGATGAATCCGCCACCGACGATCAGTAGGGTGCCACCGGACTGCAGTTCCTGCCGCAGCGCGATCGCGTCGTCGAGGTGATGCAGAGTCCTGCCTGGGACGTGGCCGGAGCCGAATCGGAGAGGACGCGGACTGCCACCGGTGGTGAGAGCCAGCTTGTCGTAGCGCAGCGTGCGCCCGTCGGCCAAGGCGACGGATCGTGTCCGGCGGTCAATCCCGACCGCGGCAGTGTCGAGTTCGACCTCGATGCCGGCGTTGGTGTAGGTGTCCAGGGCGCGAATCCGCAGTGCCACCTGATCGACTTTGCCGTGCAGGAACGCCTTGGACAGCGGCGGGCGCTGGTAGGGCAGGTGGGGTTCGGCTCCGACGAGCAGGATTCGGTCGCTGAAACCGTTCTGCCGCAGTGCCACGGCCAGTTCCGAGCCGGCCTGTCCCGCACCGACGATGACGACGGTCTTCACCGGTGCACCCGTCGGATGGTGACCGGCAACGCCGTCAGCTGCCGCATCATGGAGTGGGCCGCCCATTCGTGATCGTCCCCGACCAGTGCGATATCGACATCGGGCGCGGTCAGGGCGGTCACGGCGATCTCGGTGAGCATCCGGGCCACGTTCCTGCCTGGGCACAGATGGGCACCGCCGCCGAAGGTCGCGCCGTGCTGGATCTGCCGGGTCAGCCGGTAGCTGTCGGGGTCGTCGAAGACCTCGGGATCGCGATTGGCCGCGGCCCACATCATGAGGACCGGTGTGCCGGCGGGGACGGAGACGCCGTTGTACTCGACGTCCTGCAGCGTCAGTCGCTGACTGAGCATCAGCGGGGACTCCAGACGTGTGCCCTCGTAGAAGGCACTGGTGACCAACGCCGGGTCAGCACGGACCTGTTCCAGGGCCGTCCCGTCGCTCAGCATCCGGAAGACCACGTTCTCGATCGCCACACCGATCGTGTGGAAGCCGTCGAAGAAGTTCGAGGCCACCAACGAGCCGATGTCCTCCGGCTTGCCCTCCATGTCGATCGTGGTGAGTTCGGCCGCCATGTCGTCGAGAAGCGCGTTGCCTCCGTCCGACCAGGCCTTCCGAACGGCTTCTCCGACCACGTCCATGTACGTCGCCGCAGCAGAGAACAGGCGCTGCGACTGCTCGGGCGTGCGGGTGAGCAGGAACGTCAGGCTCATCTCCTCCATGAGGTGCTGGACGTGCGCCGCCTGGTCGCTGCTCAGCCCGAGTTGCTCGGCCCAGAAGCGGGTGACGAACCGCCCGGCGAACTCCCGGGAGAAGTCGGTCCGGTCGCGCCCGGCGCACTCCTCGACAAGTTCCTGTGCGAGGCGTGCGGCGGCGGGAGCGAAACGGAGGATGTTCCGGGGCAGCAGTTGCCGGACCAGGAGATTACGGTACGGCTGATGCAGCGGAGGGTTGGAGGTGAACACCTGGTTCCGCAGGAACCTGCCGTACCCTTCGGTCTGTTCGGGATCCGGTTTGGTCACGGGCCCGGAGCCGAGATCCGCTTCGGTGGCCATCCACAGGACGATGTCCGCGGGCACGTTGCCCAACGCCGGATTCGCCGCGAGCGTTCTGGCGTCTTTGTTACGGAGCACGACGAGACTGTTCATCGGGCCCCGGAGAAAGTCGGTTCCTTCTCGGCCCCGCAACTCCCATGCCGCTTTAACGAAGTTGCGTGAGAAATTGTCGAATGTGATGAAGTCCTCAATGGCGGGTAGATCTGCCACCGAAGTCAGCTGTGTGGAGGACATGGGTTTACCTACCACCTTTCGGTAATGAGCTGTGGACAGGGCCGGGTCAGTCGCCCAGGACTCGTCGAAGGTATGCGTTGCCGAAGCGCCGATCCGGATCGAGGCGGTCACGCAGTGCGGTGAATTCACCGAAGCGTGGATACGCCGCCGCGAAGTAGTCGGCGTCACGTGTGTGCAGCTTGCCCCAGTGCGGGCGTCCGCCGTGCGCGGTGAAGATGCGCTCCGCCGCGGCGAAGTACTCACGGAAGGGCATGCCCGGGTAGGTGTGGACGGCGATGTATCCGCTCTCACGGCCCGACGCCGTGGAGAGGGTGATGTCGTCCGCGGGTGCCGTACGCACTTCGACGGGAAAGCTGATCCGCAGATCCGAACGGTCAACCATGGCCTTCAACTCGCGCAGGGCGCCGATCAGTGCCTCGCGCGGGAGGGCGTACTCCATCTCGATCATCTTCACCCGGCGGGGGGATGTGAAGACCTTGTACGGGATGTCCGTGTAGGTGCGGGCGGAAAGAGCCCGGCTCGACACCCTCGCTATGGCCGGGACGGCGGCCGGCACGGCACGTCCAAGCGAGTTGGCTGCCTGGAAAACACCGTTGGAGAGAAACTCGTCCTCGAACCAGCCTCTGAACCGGCCCATCGGGGCGAGCGGACCTGTGCTGCGGTTGTTTCGCAGGGTGTTGCAGTTTCCGGTGTGCGGGAACCAGTAGAATTCGAAGTGATCGTTGGCCGCGTGGAGTTCGTCGTAGGTCGCGGTGACCGTGTCGAACGTCATCGGTTCGTCCTGCGCGGTGAGAAGGAACAGTGGTTCCACGGCGAACGTGATGGCACTGACAACCCCGAGCGCGCCCAGCCCGATGCGTGCAGCGGCGAACACGTCCGGGTTCTCCTTCTCGGAGCAGGTGAGCAACGAGCCGTCCGCCGTCACCAGTTCAAGGCCGCGTATCTGGGCCGCGATCGCTGCCGAGCTGCGGCCCGTGCCATGGGTGCCCGTACTGGTCGCGCCGGCGACGGTCTGCTCCATGATGTCGCCCATGTTGGTGAGTGACAGGCCTTCCCGGGCCAGGGCGACGTTCAGGTCCCTGAGGCGTGTGCCCGCTTCCACGGTCACGGTTCCGGCCTCCCGGTCGATGGCGCGAATGCCGGTCAGGCGGTCAGGCCGTATCAGCACGCCCTCGGTCGCGGCAGCGGCGGTGAACGAGTGGCCGCTGCCGACGGGCTTCACCGGCAGGCCGTCCTCGGCCGCCTCGCGCACAACGGCGCAGAGCTCATCGACCGAGGCGGGTGCGACGTCCCTCACTGGGCGGGCCGTGACGTTCCCGGCCCAGTTCCGCCACACACTCCTGTTCGCGCGGTTCTTGCCCGTGTGCGCGCTGTAGCGGGTCGTTGCCACGTCCTACTCCTCCTCGGTGAGCTGGGCGGTGGTGCCACGCGCGTATCTAGCGGACGGAACGGATGCGGTACACAAGGAGCGCTCCGACGGCGGCGGCCGCACCCACGAGCGCGAAGAGAAGCGGGTAGCCGTGTTGCGAACTGATGATCGCTCCGGCGATCAACGGGGCGATTGCCGGGGGAACGACCGAGCCGATGTTCATGATGCCGAGGTCCTTGGCCCGACTCTCGGCGTCGGGGAGTACTTGTGTGATCAGAGCCTGGTCGACGGCCATGTACGCACCGAAGCCGCCGCCCATGAGAGCGGATGCCACCATCATGACGGTGAGGCTCGGGGCGCTCGCCAGCAGGAAGCCGGAAGCAGCCTGGAGCAGCGCCGCCAGGGCGACGAAGATCCGTCGTCGGCCGAGGCGGTCGGACAGCACACCGGCGGCGGCGGTGGCCACAAGGCCGGCCAGGAGATAGAGAACGGTGCAGACCAGCAGGCTGCCGGCCGGATCGGTGACTTTGAGATCGTCGGTGAGGAAGTAGAGCGTGTAACACGTGCCCAGCGAGTTCGCCAGATTCACCAGGAGCCGTCCGCCGAAGGCCCAGGCGAATTCCCGGTTCCTGAGCGAGCTGCCCATCGATACGAGCAGTTCCCCGATGCTGAGCGGTGCCTCGGCGTTGAAGGCGATGTCGCGATGGGCGGCCAGGAACGGCACCAGGCAGACGATCAGCAGGACCGCGATGACGGCGAACCCGGACATGGGGGAGAGTCCGAAAGCCGACACGAGGGCGATGCCGACGACCACGCCGAGGGCCTGGGGACCGTAGATGGCGCTGGAGATCATGCCGCGTTGGTCTTCGGGAACGCGGTCGGCGATGATGGCGGTGAGCCCGGCGGTGGCTGCGCTGAGACCGATCATGCCGGCCGCCCACGCCACGACCACACCGGTCACGGTGGTCTGCGCGCCGGTGACGATCAGCCCGACGGCGAAGGCGACAGCGCCCGCCGTGAGCCAGAGTCTGCGCCGGCCGAAGCGGCTGCGGGAACGGTCGCACAGGGCGCCGCACAGGGGCAGGGCGACGAGTGCGACCAGCCCGGAGACACCGTTGACGATGGCGAAGTCGTAGACCTTAGAGGCCGGATCGATCGCTTCCAGCTGCTGGGGGAGCAGCAGCTGGAGGGGGACGAGGTTGGCCATCCAGAAGCCGAACCACACCAGACCGTACAGACTGGTCCAGCGGCGCGAGACGGGCGCGGCCGGTCCTTGGCCGGTGGCCGGGCCGAGGGGGCTTGCAAGGGCAGGAGCGGGTGAGTTGACGTCGGGGAGCATCGGGCCTCCGGCAGAAGGTGGGCCGCGGACAGAGGAAATGGGTCAGAGGAAGGCGTGCCCTTCACCCCGGTACGTGGGGGCCTGGCCGACGATTTCGCTGCCGGACACCAGGTGGAGGGTGTTCACCCGCTCGCACAGTTCGCCGGCTTTGGCGTGCCGGAACCACACGTGGTCGCCGAGGCGCAGCCCGTGAGCTGCCGGACCGAGCACCGGTGTCTGCACTTCCCCCGCTCCTTCCAGCGGATTCATCCGCAGGCCCCGGGGCCAGCTGAGACTGGGCAGGCGGTCGCGGCCGGGCGGGCCGGAGGCGACCCAACCGCCCCCGAGTACGGTGGCGATCTCGTCCGTGGGACGGCGTACGACCGACATGACGAAGTAGGCGGCGGGCCGGGGACGGAAGCGTCGGTAGAAGTCGAACAACCCCGGTCCGTACAGGCCCGAACCCGCGCCGATCTCGGTGATGACGTGCTCGGCCGAGGTCTGCTCCACGGAGCCGGTGCCGCCGCCGTTGACGAACTCCAGCGGGGCGACGGTCTCGACTGCGGCGATCGCGGCGGCGCGCCGGTCGGCCAGTTCACGTGCCGACAGACGCTGCATGGCACGGAGTGCAGCGCGCTTGAGAGGGGATCCGGGCTGGTTGTCACCCATGCCGGCGATCTGTCCTTCGTAGGACATGACCCCGGCCAGGTGGAACCCCTGACGGCTCTGGATCGCCCGGGCAAGCGTGACGGCCTGGTGCGGGGTGTGCACGGGAGAGCGGTAGGGGCCCAGGTGGATGCGCCCGCCGGCCAGTTCCAGGGAGGCGTCCAGATCGATGCACAGCCGCAGAGGGGGGCGGGCGGCACCGATGGCCTCGTCGATGAAGTCCAGCTGGGCGACGGAGTCGATCATGAGGGTGATGCGTGAGGCCGCCCGCTCGTCCTTGGCCAGCTGCTGCAACGCGGTGCGGTCCGCGGTCGGGTAGCCGATGACCACGTCCTCGTGGTCCTCGGCCAGCCACAGGGCTTCGGGCAGGGTAAAGGCGAGAATGCCCCGGTAGCCCTGGCGCCGGAGGACGCGCTGGATCAGGTCGCGGCTGCGGACCGACTTGCTGGCCAGGCGGATCGTGGCGCGGCCGCCCGCGCGGTGCACCAGATCGCCGGCGTTGGCGTCGAAGGCATCGAGGTCCACCACGGCGAACGGCGGATCCAAGTGCTGGGTGGCCCACTCCAGTTGGGCCATCCGGACCTCGCTGAATCCGGCCATGGCGGAGGCGGCCGATTTCACGTCCGGCCAGGACGCCACATGTGCGCTCACATCCGCACCCTTTCTCGGTAGTTCAGTGGACCGGCCCGGTAAGCGGCGGCCGGGAACCGCGTCAGATGGTCGAGCGGTCCGAAGGCCGCGCCGCATCGGACCGGCGGCGGCCGCTGGGGGCGATGATCCGCTCTCGTTGCTTTCTTCCCTTGGCCTCGGCGAGCGGGATCACCCATCGCATCAGGCGGGGGAAGACGCCGGCGATCCGCTGGACGCGTCCGCCCAGGGGAGGGAACACGACCTCGACCGGCTTGGAGACGATCGCGTCGACGACGGTCTTGGCGATCTCCTCCGGTGCGTAGGACTTCTCGGCGAAGGAGATGGCGCAAGCGGGGTCGGCCAGTTCCTGCTCAAGCATGTCCGTGCGCGTGGACGGAGGATGAATGATCGTGAAGTCCAGTGGCCCGTCGCGTTCCTCCAGGGCCACGCTGTGATGGAAGGCCCGCAGCCCGTGCTTCGAGCCGCAGTACGTCGCGTATCCGGGCAGCGGGAGGAACGACGTCATGCTGCAGACGGTGATGATGTGGCCGCGGCCCTGCACGGTCATCCGCTCGATCGCCGTGCAGGTGCCGGTGATGGCGCCGAGCAGGTTGACCTCCAGGATGTTGCGGTGCTGTTGGGGGCCGAGGTCACTTGCGTGACCGGTGTGGGTGATGCCGGCGTTGTTGACCAGCACGTCGACGGCTCCGAACGCGGCCTCCGTTGCTTCGAAGGCCTTGACCCAAGCCGCCGGATTCCGGATGTCCAGGACACAGCCGGCGGCCCGGCTGCCCAGACTGAGCGCCCTGGCCCGTACCGCCTGCTCGTTGACATCGGACAGCATCACGCGGTGACCGCGTGCGACCGCCGACTGCGCGATCGCGGCCCCGATGCCGGAGGCTGCGCCGGTGACGAGAAGGACCCGGCTGTTTTCAGACACTTCGCTCATGACCAACAGAGTCTCCTGGTCGTATGTCCAAGTCAACTGTCCGACACGAGATTGTCCTCGGTTGTTACTCGGGGATTCACAGCCGGAGCATCTCGATGCGGCCACCGTTCAGCTCTGCGGCACGGACGGGATCGTCGGTCGGCACGGTCGCGGCGAACAGGGTGCGCCCGTCTTGACCTGCGACCAGGCAGCTCAGGGTGTTCTGGCTCGTCGTGACCCGGTCGAGGACGCGGCCGCCCTCGGCCACGTGCACGCATTCGCCGCGCAGTGCGTTCGCGATCCACATCGTCTCGCCGTCGCTGTGCCAGGCGATGCCGTCGGGGGCGATCGGTGAGGCGGAGCGCTTGGCGATGGCCGGGTGGTCCAAGAGTGCCGAGATCCTGCGGGTGATCCGGCCGAGAAGCCCCGGATGGTTCACCGCATGCCACAGGAACGGTGAGATCAGCGGGGCCCAGGGGCGCGGCTCCCCGAGTGTGCCGTCGGGGAGCACGGGGAAGGCGGTGAGCCGCATGGCCAGGGTTTCGGCCGCCACCATGGTGGTGCCGTCGGCCGTCAGGACGCATCCGTTGGGGAAGAGCACCGGCTCGGTCACCCCGAGCAGGGTCCCGTCCGCAGCCAGGCACGCGATCGGCGCCTTCGTCGGGCCGGGCGGCGCGTAGAGCATGGCGTTCGCGTGCTCGCGGGCGAACGCGTGGTAGTCAAAGCCGAAGTTGCCCACGTATGCACGCCCGTGCGGGTCGACGAGCATGTCGTTGACCGGGCCGCCGACAAGGTGCCGCAGATCCGCGTGCTCGACGAGCTCGCCGTCCGCTTCCAGTCGGTACACGACGCCTCCGTCCATGGAGGCGACGAGCATGCGCCCGTCCGGAAGCCAGCCGAGTCCGCCGGCCCGGCCGGGAACCTTGAGGACCGTCTCGGCCTCTCCCGTGCCGTCCCAGCGGTGCACCGTGCCGTGTGCCAGGTCGGAGAACCACAGGGCTCCCTGATGCCAGCGCAGTGACTCGGGAACGCCGAAGCCGCTCAACGCGAGTGATGTCGTCCGTTTCATTCCAGCCGCTCCTTGGTGACGGGCCTTGGGCGTGGTGTCTCTGCCGCACAACAAGTTGGTCATCTGTACAAGACACTTGACTTGTACGGGTGACCGTCTCATTCTGGGCAAACCGAAGTCAACGTTCCGGCAGGAGTTTTTCCGTGGCTCAGACTCGATCGCTCACGCCCGACGGCGCCCGGGCGGACGCACACATCGCAGTGGACAACCCGGCCACCGGAGCAGTGGTCGGCCATGCCGCAGACGCGTCGGCGCAGGAGGTGGCGCAAGCGGTCGCACGAGCCCGACAGGCACAGCCGGGCTGGGCTGAACTGAGCGCCCGAAGCCGTGCGGAATTCTTCACGCGTGGTCGCCAGTGGCTGCTGACTCACCGGCAGGAGATCATCGACTCCATCGTCGCGGAGAACGGCAAGACCGAAGAGGACGCGATCGTCGAGATCGTCTACTGCGTCAGCGCCTTCGCCTACTGGGCCAAGCGAGCACGGCACCACCTCGCCGACACGAAGATCCGCTCGCTCTCGCCGTTCGTACTCGGCCGCAGCATGTACACCCGGCGGGTCCCCCTCGGTGTCGTCGGAGTCATCGGCCCCTGGAACAACCCGTTGATCAACTCCTTCGGTGACGCCATCCCCGCCCTGGCCGCCGGCAACGCCGTCGTCCTCAAACCCTCGGAGTACACACCGCTGACCGCGCTGCTCATGGAGAAGATGACCCGTGAGTGCGGCTGGCCCAAGGACGTCTTCCAGGTCGTGACCGGCGCCGGCGCCACCGGCCAGGCCCTGGTCGACACCGCCGACTTCGTGATGTTCACCGGATCCACGAAGACCGGCCGGGCCGTCGCCGCGCGGGCGGGCGAGCGGCTCGTCCCGTGCTCACTCGAACTCGGCGGCAAGGACGCTCTGATCGTGCTGGCCGATGCCTCGCTGGAGCGGGCGGTGAACGTCACCCTGCACGGTGCTCTGTGCAACGGGGGGCAGATGTGCACCTCGGTGGAGCGCGTCTACGTCGAGGAGCCGGTGTACGACGCGTTCGTCGCCAGGCTGCGCCAGCGGTTCGAGGAGGTCACCTCCGGCAGGCCGGCAGGGCTGGGCAGCACCGATGTGGGCGCCATGACCTTCCCGCCTCAGATGTCGATCGTCGAGGACCACGTCAAGGACGCCGTGAGCCGAGGAGCGCGCGTCCTCGTGGGGGGCCACGCCGCCCCCGGCCCGGGCCGGTTCTTCGAACCAACGCTGCTCGTCGACGTCGACCACACCATGAAATGCATGCGTGAGGAGACCTTCGGACCCACGCTGCCCGTGATGAAGGTCGCAAGTGCCGAGGAGGCCGTCCGGCTCGTCAACGACAGCACCTACGGCCTGCAGGCCTCCATCATCAGCTCGAACATGAAGCGTGCCCGACACCTCGCGGAGCGTCTCGAGGCAGGCTGCGTCACCATCAACGACGCCCAGACCAACTACATGGCCTTCGGCCTGCCCATGGGCGGCTGGAAGGAGTCGGGCCTCGGCGTACGGCACGGCGCCGAAGGAATCCGCAAGTACACCAGGCTCCAGGCCGTCAGCGTGAACCGCTTCCCGACCCGCCGCGACCTTCACATGATCCCGTTCGACCCCTCGGCCTACCGGTCCATCCTGCGCCTGGTGGACCTCATGTACGGCAACCGCCTGCGCCGCCGGAGCAAGTAACCGCGCCACCGCCCACCAGATCACGAAAGGCCAGATCCCGATGACCACGACACCCGCCGCCCCGCACATGTCCGTCGGCGCCATGCCCGAGGGCGTCACCCTGCCGCTGCCCCAGCAGAACCTGAGCACCGAGGAGGAGCGTCAGGTCCGCAAGCAGGAACTCGCGGCCGCCTTCCGCCTGTTCGCTCGCTTCGGCTTCTCCGAGGGCGTGGCCGGACACATCACGGCCCGCGATCCGGAGAACCCCTCGGCCTTCTGGGTCAACCCCTTCGGGATGTCGTTCAGCCAGATCCGCGTCTCCGACCTGATCCTCGTCGACCATGACGGCAAGCTCCTGGAGGGCAAGCGCCCGGTCAACAACGCTGCGTTCTGTATCCACTCCGAGGTGCACCGGGCCAGGCCGGATGCGGTCGCGGCCGCACACACCCACTCCCTGCACGGCAAGGCCTTCTCCAGCCTCGGCGTCCCGCTCGAGCCGATCACCCAGGACGCCTGTGCCTTCTTCGAGGACCACGGCATCTACTCCGACTACCGCGGAGTGGTGAACGACACCGAGGAAGGCCGACGGATCGGTGTGGCGCTGGGCAAGGGAAAGGCCGTCGTTCTGCAGAACCACGGGCTGCTCACGGTCGGGGCCTCCGTCGCCGAGGCGGCCTGGTACTTCATCACCATGGAACGCTCCTGCCAGGCGCAGCTGCTGGCCATGGCCGCGGGTGAACCGAAGCTCATCGATGCGGAAACGGCGCGGATGGTGAGGGACCAGATCTCCGGCCCCCTCCCGGGCTGGTTCCAGTTCCGCCCCCTGTGGGACCAGATCACCGCGGAACAGCCCGACCTGTTCGACTGACATGACGCGCTGATCCCGGGAAGCCAAGTCGGGTGGGTGCGACGGCCACGGCCGCCGCACCCACCCGACTTCTTGGTGCGGCCGCCATCCGATGAGGAGGCGGCCAGCGTCGATGAGCGTGCGCTCACCGGCGACTCACCTCACGCCTCCTTGGCGGCGAGGCTCACGAGGTGCTCGCCGGTCAGGCGGAGCACCTCACGGGTGTTCTCGCTGTTACGGTCTGCCAGCCAGCACAGCGTGACACCGTCCAGCACCGCGTTGAGGTAGCGGGCCAGAACGGGAAGGGGCACCGTCCACTTGATGCCCGCGCTCTCGGCAGCTTCAGCCAGGAGCTGCTCATGGACTTCCAGGTAATGCTCGTACTGCCGGCGGGCCAGATCCTCAAAGCCCTCCTGGCGCAACGCGTAATGGGCGAGTTCGTACCCCACCTGATGCTCTCCCGGGCTGAGCTCAACTCCCTCCCAGAAGGCGTAGAGGCTCCTGGCGATGCGTGCGCCGAGGTCGCCCTCTCCCTCGAACACGTTCCGGGCCTTGGCCACGCCGCTGTCCGTGATACGGGTGATGACTTCCTGGAGGAGTTCCTCACGTGAGTTGAAGCAGTAGTGGAAAACGCCCAGCGGCATCTTCGCCTCGTTGACGACAGCGCGTGTCGTGGTCTTGACGACTCCGTCGCGGACCATGACGCGGAACGCCGCGGCGATGAGTTCTTCCCGTCGATCCTTCGCTGCCATGCGAGACATTCGGTCCACCGTTTCATCAAGAGTGAAATGCTCACTCCATGCTAACCGGCGTCTTGGACGATCGACCAACTGTGATTTCGGTCGTCGGAGTCGATGGCGTACATCTCGTCCGTGGGCTTCAGGCAGTAGCCGGTGTGGGCCTGGTCATCGATGTCGATGCCCTCGTCCACGAGCCCACGAAGTACTCGTCCTTGCTGATGCCGATGCGGTGGCCATCAGCTCCGTGGAGTAGCAGTCCTTGCCGGAGATGTCCGGGTAGCCGTCGGGCCGGGGCCCTGGAGTGGGCCCGGCGGTGGGCGTCAGGGATGGTGGTGCTGGTCGAGGGCGCGGCGGGCGAGGTCGTAGGCCATGCCGAGGGCGGCAAGTGCTACGCAGGGCCATACGTAGGTGGGCTCGACGTCGCCCGTGACGAAGGAGATGAGGAGTCCCGTGCCGCCGCCGGTGGTGGCGATGCCGGGCAGGGATGTCGTACCGGGCCCGCCGACCATCAGCTGGACCGGCCGTGGCCGCGCCTCCTCCAGGCCCAGAGCCCACTCGGCGTTCTCCTGGGCCCGGATAGCCATGAGGCACGGCTTGCACAGCCCATCCGTGTTGAGGTGTGCCTCGTGGGCGGCACCGCGGGCACACCCCGAGCTCGGGGTACTTCCTCACCCAGGGCCGGCACCCGTCGCACACTCGGTACCAGTGCACCACCAGCCACCCCAGGCACACCGGGCAGCTCCGCGCCAGCCCCTCCCCACGCCCCACCGCCACCGTCCAGCCCCTCAGCTCGGCGGGAGCGAGCGTGGACCGGCACCACGACGGCCGCGAGGCACCGGCCGCACCGGGCCCGCCGACGGCTGTTCCTCGGCGCCGACGGCCCGTTGGCCGACCTCCGGCGCGGCCTGGCCCGCCGCGAGCGGCTCAGCCTGGAGCAGGTCGGCGACCGTGCAGTTCAGTGCGGCGCACATCTTGTCCAGGTCATAGAGGCGCACCGTGACCGGCGTACCGCTCCATAGTGCGGCCACCTTGCTCAGCGACGGGTTGAACCCGACCTGCTGAAAAGCGGCGAGCACCTCGGTCGGCCGCCACAGGTCCCGCTGGGCGGCCACCATCCGCAGATTCCATTTCACCGAAGGTTCCCCTTGTCCATCACCAGTCGCCGGGCCGCCCGGGAGCTGGCTGTCAGATTCGCGAGCTCCGGGTCAGCGTGTGCAGTCGCCATGTACCGAAGAGTCGTAGTTGCCCAGTCGCGTCCGAGGACCTTCTGGACCTCCCAAAGTGTCATCCCGCGCTCGTAGTTGTGGGTCGCGCAGGCATGCCGCAGCAGATGCGGAACCAGGTCAGTGACCGGTCCCGTCAGGTACTGCGCGGCCGCGGTGTGCAACGCCTTCCGGAATGTCGAAGGCACGATCGCCGGTGCGATCGGCACGTTCAATTCCGCGATCGCCTTCGACTTGCGCTCCGAAGGCCACAGCGGCGCCCGCGGATGCTCAGCGTCGTCGCCGAACTCGCCCCGGATCTCTTCGATATACCACCACAGCAGGGCACGGCCCTCCTGAAACAGGTACGCCTCCCTCGGACGAGGACCGGAGCCCCGGGCGCCCTTACCCAGGACAACGAACCGGCCCCACTGGCCGTGCTCCCAGTGGATGTCGCCCAGGCATACCCCGCACAGCTCCGACGCCCGGACACCCGAGAGGTAGGCGACCTTCGTCATCACGTAGTCGCGGCAGGCGACCGCGTACTTCCGCGCGTTCGGCAGGTCCTCGCGCCACCGGCCGAAAGAGTCCTTCACCGCAGTCTGGGAGGGCGGGATGCGCAGCCCGAAGTCCCCTCGGTGACGCGGGCGGTTGAACGGGTCGATCGGCGACTCGACGGAAGCGCCGAAGCGGCGCATGATCTCGCCGGCATAGCGCTGCTCCAGGAACGCGAAGTACGCGTCGAGCTTGTTGATCTTGCCACGCAGGGTCGACTGGGCCCGCTTGCCCGGTCCGGCGAAGTACCGGTCGACCTCGCGGGAGGTCAGCTGCCATGGAACAGTGCCGTAGAACTCGCAGACCTCGATCACCGGCTTGATCAGCCCGTCCAGCGTCGTGGGCGCCAGACCGGCCGCGTCGCGCGCCCACTGGTATTCGGACAGCGTGTCGAGGAAGAAGCTCTCCTCGTCGTGCACCGAGATCCGTGCCTGGCGCCGCCGTTGGAGCGTGACCACGTCCGCGAGCCCGGTCTCCACCGATACGTCGGCCGGGTCCATCACGGCCGCCGGATCCGGAGTTGGGCGCACGAGGGTCAGCACGCGACTTTCAGAATCTGACACGAGAACGCATATTACTGCGATCACTCGCAGATTTTGCGAGTTACTGCAGAGATCTCACATGAGCGATCCAGGGCGTACAGCACCGTCATTGACCTGTTGAGATGCGCGTTCCCAGGTTGTGAGCGCTCCAACGGAACCCGCGCGTACTCCACTAGTGAGGGCGGTCGGGTCGGGAGGGATCGCGTGAAACGATCTCCGCGGCCAGGCCGCCGCAATTAGGCTCGTCCGCATGGACATTCTGGGAACCACGCTGCGTGTCTGTGTCGATGACCTGGAGGCCGCGGTCGTCTTCTACGAACGGCTGGCGGGCGCCAAGGCTCTCCGTTTCGAGCGCGGCGGCGTCCAGGTGGCCGCGGTGGGCTGCTTCCTGCTGATGAGCGGCCCCGAGGCCGAGCTGGAGGTGCTGCGCAAGGTCGCGGCGACCATCGCGGTGAAGGACGTCGACGAGGCCCACCGGCTGCTCAGCGAGCTGGGCGCCCGCGTCATCGCCGGCCCCGTGCCGACGCCGGTGGGCCGCAATCTGATCGCGATGCATCCGGACGGCGTGGTGTACGAGTACGTGGACCGCAACGTCGGCTAGAGGGACGGCCGGCCTCCCTATGTCTCGGGCCGCATCCGGAAGTCGTGGAACGGCGGCAGCGGTTCGTCGCTGACCCGGCTCCACAGGTCACTGATCGCCTCGGCACCCTCCCGCAGATCGGCGACCTCGAAGCCCTCCTCGAAGACGGCCCGCGCCACCTCGGGCCGCCCCTCGGCGAGCAGCAGTCCGGCTTCGATCAGCCGGAACCGGCCGCGCGCCCGGATCCCCGGATACAGCCGCTCCCACACGGAACGCGCCTCGGCCGTACGCCGTGCCGCGAGCAGCGCCTCGATCGCCTCGCGGCCCAGCGCGGCGGTGGCCGCCGTCCACGACTCGCCGTCGTCGCGCCGCTCGTGGCACAGGTCGTCGAAGGCGTCGGCGTACCGGTCGGCGGCCCGCTCCCGGTTGCCGGTCTCCACGTCGGCGACGGCGAGACAGCGCAGCAACGGCCAGACGGAGGGGGCCAGTTCGAGCCCCCGCTCCCAACTGCGCACCGCCTGGGCCCGGTCACCGGCGTGCCACTGGGCCACGCCCAGGTGGTACTCGGTGAGCGGGGTGGCGGGCGCGGTCTCCAGCATGTCCCGCCAGTGCTGCGCGACCAGCGTCTCGCCGGGCGGCCGTACCCGGCGCGGTTCGGGCAGGGCCCCGGCCCGCAGCAGCTCCAGCCAGGGCGCCTGGGCCTCGCCGAGGGTGCTCTCCTCGAAGGGTGTGCCGGGCAACTTCCAGTCGGCGCGCAGCACTTCGAGGGCACCCCAGCCCGAACCGACGGCGAGGATCTCGCCGGGTTCGGTGTCGGCGTAGGGCTTCCAGGCGGCGTAGGCCTCGTCGACGGCGGCACGCGGCAGTACGGCCTCCAGGCGCGCCTCCGCCTCGGCCGGCACCGGCGGCGCGCTGAGCGGCCCGTAGGCCTCCAGCCACGCCACCTCGCTCACCACGTCCAGCGGTACGTGCTCCACCTGGGTGCGGGCGAGCCCGGCCTGGATCTCGCAGTAGCCTCCGGTGCCGGGCTCGGTCAGCCACTCCTGCCATCGCCGACCGCCGCTGCCGGTCCCCCACACGAACAGCTTGCGGCCCCGCAGGACGTCCGTGGACGTCTGCACCAGCCCGTGCCCCTCGGAGTCGAGGGCGGCGATCCAGCGGCGCTGCGCGTCGGGCAGGTCGTAGAAGTAGTCGGCGGCATGAGAGCTGCCCAGCGGGTCCGGCGGGACGGGAACCCGGCTCAGGTGCCGCTCATGTCCGAAGTGCCAGGCCTCCTCGGCCGGGGCGAGCACCCTGCGCTCCTCGGGCACGGCGATGTTCGACCACCAGTAGCCCGGCACCGGCCGCTCGTGCGGATTGCGGATCCGCACCCCGACGTACAGGAAGTCCGATGCCTCCGGCAGCCACAGGTCCACCTGGAAGGGCAGGTCGCGCAGCCGTTCCCACTCCCACAGGCGGAGCATCTCGCCGTCGTCGGGGGCGGGCACGCGGGCGGCGTGCAGGGGGGCGCAGGAGAGGGTGGTGTGACCGGTGGCGCCGATGTTCCACTCGATGCCGCCGGAGAACCAGGCGCCGTTCAGCGCGAAGTTCGCGGGCTGGAACACCGGGTTGCGGTAAAGGAGTTCACGCCCGGTCGGCTTGTGGAAGAGGGAGGCGACCCGGCCGCCGAGACCGGGGAGCACGGTGGCCCTGAGCCGGTCGTTCTCGATCACGATCGTCTCGAACTCGCGGGGTGCGCGCTCTCTGCCGTAGCCGTCCCGGACGCGGACGGGCAGCAGGCTGTGCAGCGGCCCGTAACCCGCCTGCCGGGCCATGTCCCGGGGCAGGTCCTCCCGGTCCCGTATGTCGATGCGATGGACCTCGTGGAGGAGCCGCAGCGGGGGCAGGGGGTTGTCCGGGCCCAGCGGTGCGGCGGGCAGGGTGAGTACGTCTCGCCGGATCGTCGTCACGATCACCATGGAAACGGCTCGACGGTGAGTCGGCCAGGGGAGCCGCCGGTCAGGATTGCGCAAAGGCGTCCACGACGATGTCGGTGAGCAGCGCGCCGGCCGTGCCCTCGGGGTCCAGATCGGGGTCGTAGATGGTGATGTTGAGGCCGACACAGGAGGGGGAGGCGAGCAACGGCCGCAGCAGGGAGGTGAGTTCGGCGGGCAGGAGCCCCTCCGGGTCGGGGCTGTCGACGGCGGGCATGACGGACGGGTCGAGGACATCGGCGTCCAGGTGCACCCAGAAGCCGTCGATCTCGGGGATCTCGAAGGCCTGGACGGTGGCCCGGGCGAGGGCGTCCGCGCCCCACTCCCGGAGATCACCGACCGTCACGACCGGGATCTTCAGGGCGGCGAGCTCGGCCCTGTCCTCCTCGAACTCGTCACGGATCCCGAAGAACCGCACGTCCTCGTCCCGCAGATAGGGCCGCAGACCTTCCAGGTTCGTCAGGTCCTCCTGCCCACGCCCGGTGGCCAGCGCGACCTCCTCGCCGCCCGCCGCGCCGATGCGGTCGGAGTTGCCGGTGTGCCGGAAGTCCGGCGAGGCGTCGATCGCGGCCAGCCCGTGGCGTCCGACGCGGCGCAGGGCGAGCGAGGCGCCGAGCTGGATGGAGCAGTCGCCGCCGAGGACGACGGGGAGATCCCCGGCGCGCACATGGCGCTCGATGCGGTCGGCGAGCCTGACGGTGTACGAGGCGATCGCGGCGGCGTTGAAGACGCCGTCACCCTCCTGCCAGTCCCCGCGGTCGTAGCGCGGCGGCACCACCACGCCGCCTTCCAGGGCGTGCAGCCGCTGTACGATCCGCTGCTCCCGGAGAGCACCTGCGAGCTTGTAGCAGCCGGGCACGGTGCCGGGGGCGGGCGGACGCAGGCCGAGGTTGGAGGGGGCGTCCAGCACGACGATATTCCGCATGCGGATCATCGTCGCCGACGTACAGTCGACCGTCCACGGGATTGACGAAGGAGCGACAGTGAGTGAGCAGCACACCTACCGGGTGATCGTGCGCGGAACCTGGGACGGGCTCACCGACGAGGCCCGCGCCCGGCTGCTCGCCGAGGCGGCGGACCACGGCATGGCGAGCATGCGGTTCACCGAGGAGGGCTCGCTGTCGTACGAGCCGGCGCCGCTGAAGCACTTCTCGATGCGGTACGTGGTGGTCTCGGACGCGGCGGACGGCGAGGAGATGGCGGGGGCGATCGCGGAGGACCGCGCCGAGGGCACGCTGCGGGATCTCGGTTACGGTTTCCGGGACCTGAAGTCGACGGTCACGGACCTCGACACCATGAAGATCAACCGGAAGCCCGCATCTCGGCGGTGATGGCCCAGCGCTCGTGGTCCCGCCAGTCCCCGTCGATGTAGATCATCTTCGGTGAGAAGCCTTCGAGGCGGAAGCCGCAGCTGCGGGCGAGGGCGAGGGAGCCGGCGTTCCGGGGCTGCGCGTTGATCTCGAGGCGGTGCAGCCGCATCGGGCCGAAGGCGTGGTCGATCACGAGGTTCAGCCCTTCGCGCATCAGCCCGCGCCCGGCCGCGTGCGCGAAGGCGCCGTAGCCCAGGGCCCCGCACTGGAAGCCGCCCTCGACGATGTTGTTGATGTTGATGTATCCGGCGATGGCCCCGTCGCCCCGCTCGCCGTCCTTCTCGCAGACCAGGAACCCCGCTTTGGTCCGGTCCTCGATCAGCCGTCCGGCGTAGGCGAGATAGGCGCTCTCGCTGTCGGGCGGGAACAGCCACGGCTGGTGGAGTTCCTTGCTCTCCCGGGCCCGGGCGGTGAACTCGGCGCCGTCCTCGTAGGTGAAGTGGCGTATGCCCACGCGGGGGCCTTCGGCGAGATAGCGGGAAGCGGTGTGCGGCATCTGACCACCCTACGATCCGCCGGGCATGAACCTCCGGGCAGTCCTAGCCGCGCCTCTTCATGACATACGCCCCGCACAGGGCCCCGATGAGGCCGGTGGCGAGCAGAGCCGTCCACAGGGGCATCGTCACCTCGGGGACCAGCAGCCGGATCCTCGTCGCCCGGGTGTTCTCGAAGATGAAGGTCAGGGCGAGGGCGGCCAGCAGCAGGACGACCGCCCTGGCGGGCGGCATCGTCCCGCTCCTGCCCTCGGTGGTGCCGGCTGCGGAGGTCTTCGGGCTCATGCGACCAGGGTGAGCCCGAAGACCTGGTCACGCACGGTGAGAGCTGCCCTCCGGGTGACTCACCGTCCGCCGACCGGCAGCTCCAGCACCCCGGCCCGCCCGGGCGCGCTCACCACGGTCACCGGCTTGATGCCCCGGTTCCCGAAGTACGCGTCGTCGCTCGCCGCGATGACGAACTGGAGCCGGTGCCCCTTCTCGTAGCGGTGGACGACCCCCGGCAGGGTCACCGTGAACGGCTTCGTCACGTCGGGCACCCGGACCGGCGCGACCAGCCGGTGGGCGAGCGTCTTCGTGCCGTCCGGAGCGATGTCGTAGATCTTGGCGAACAACACCAGCTTGTCGGCGGCGTCCCCCGAGTCCTGCGTCCGCTCGGCCTTCGGGGAGCTCACCTCGAGCGTGACCTTCGGGGCGCCGACGACGTCGAGGGTCCGGGGCAGGGGGGCACTGGTCCAGTCGGCGTAGGTGCCCTCGGTGTCGTACGGCGCCGGGTCCGGGAGGCCGAGGGCGCCGTACAGCGAACTCTCCGAATGGCTCGTGGGAACCAGCCGGTTGCTGTACGACCGACTGCCCCACGTCACCTTCCTGCTGTTGTCGACGAGCTTGCCGTCCCCGGAGAGGTAGAGCTTCTGGCTGAGCGCGGGCAGGTGGTCGGCGGTGGCGTAGGTGCCGTTCGGGTCGGTGATCCAGTCGCGGTAGTAGGCGAAGGCCGGGCCCGTGTCGACGTCCTTCCGCCCGTGCAGGTACCGGTCGAACCAGGCGAGGATCCGCCGGCCGACATAGCTGGTCTCCAAGTTGCCCTGGACGAGGTTGAGTTCACCGGCCGCCGGATCGGTGATCCCGCCGCTGTGCCCTCCCGACTGCCAGATCATCCTGGCGGTCGTGCCCTGCGCCTTGAGCTTCTTGTACGTCGCGGTCGCCTCGTTGAGATTGAAGAGACTGTCGCTCTGTCCCTGGACGAGCAGGGTGGGCGCCTTGACGCGGCTCAGGTACGACACCGGCGAGACACTGTGCGAGTAGTCGAGCAGCTCGGCCGTGCGGGCCGCCGGAAAGCTCCCGGAGTTGAGCGTACGGACGGTGTCGCAGGCCTCGGTCACGAAGTGCAGACAGCCCAGGGAGTTGATGCGGGACGGGTCGAGGTTCACCTCGGTCAGCGGCTGGCTCTCGCCGATGAGGTAGAAGCCGTTGGCCCACTGCCACTTGAAGGCACCGGGGACGCTCCCGGCGCGCGTCGTGTTGTTGGGGGCCAGTGCGTACGCCAGGTCGTTCCAGGTGATCATCGGCACGAGGGCGTCCACCCGATGGTCCACGGCGGCGGTCGCCAGCTGGATGGCGCCTCCGTAGGAGCCTCCGATCATGCCGACCCGCGGGTCGCCCGGGCCGTCGAGGGTGACGAAGTCGGCCCTGGTCCCGTCGTCGGCGGCACGCTTTCCGCCCAGGAAGTCGATCAGCGCCGAGGCGGCCGTCCCGTCGATGCGCGGGTCGTCGAGGGAGATCAGACAGCCGGACCTGCCGAAGCCGAGCCCCGACCAGGCGAGCGAGACATAACCGCGCTGGGCGAAGGCCCTGGCGGTGGCGTCCGTGGAACCGTCGGACTTGCTGCCGCCGAAGCCGTTGGTGGTGAGCACGGCGGGCGCCCGCTCCACACCCGACGGGCGGTACAGGTCGGCGTCGATCGTGCAGGTGCGACTGCCGACCTGGACCGTGAACTTCACCGCGCTGACGGTGTATTGGCCGGTCGCGGGGGCGGGAGTGGTGAGCGTGGCGGCGAGCAGGAGCGCGAGTGGGACGGAATGTCCGAGCACACGACGGGACACGGAGATACCTCCACACTGGGGACACAACCCGAGACTTACCGACCGGTAGTCATGGTGTGACACGTGTCAGAGGAGGTCAATCGCCCGACCGGGTGTTTCTGACGGAGATTCAGCGGAGGGCGGGTTCTGCCAGCGTCAGCGTGCCCGTGTCGGCATCGAGCTCGGCGGCCACTCCGAAGGGGATCGTCAACGCCCCTTCGCAGTGGCCGAATCCGAACTCCTCGACGACGGGCACGCCGAGTCCGCCGAGCCGGTCGAGGAGCAGCGCGCGCACGCTCTCGTACGGTTCGCACCTCTCCCACGACCCGAGGAGCACCCCGCGCACCCCGTCGAGCCAGTCGGCGCGCAGGAGCTGGGTCAGATAGCGGTCGAGGCGGTACGTCTCCTCGCCGACGTCCTCCAGGCAGAGCAGGCCCCCGCGCGCGCCGGGCCGGGCGTGAGCGGAGCCCAGTTCGGAGGCGAGCAGGCACAGACAGCCGCCCAGGGTGACGCCGAGGGCCCGGCCGGGGACGAGGGCCCTGCCACCGGAGGCGATCGTGCGGACCGTCTCCGGCGCGAACAGCGTGGACCTCAGATGCTCCTGGGCCCGCGCGTTCTTGATGAAGTCGAAGCCGGCGGCCATCGGACCGTACAGCGTGACCAGGCCGAGCCGGGCGGCGAACGCCTCGTGCAGCGCGGTCACGTCACTGAATCCGACCAGCACCTTGGGACCGGCCGCGCGCAGGGCGTTCCAGTCGAGCAGTTCGACCATGCGCATCGCGCCGTATCCCCCGCGGGCGCACAGCACGGCGTCCACGGACGGGTCGCACCAGGCGTTCTGGAGATCTGCCGCCCGGTCGGCGTCGGTGCCCGCGAGGTAGCCGAACTCGCCGTGCCGGTCGAGGACATGGGGTCCCACGACGGGGTCCAGATCCCAGCCGCGCAGGATGTCCAGGCCCGCCTGGAGCCGTTCCTCCGGCACCGGCCCGCTGGGCGCGACCACGGCCACGCGCGCGCCCGGGGTGAGTCTGGAGGGCCTGACGAGTTCCTTCACTTGACGAGCTCCAATGTCGGTACGCCGGGCGGGTTCAGCCCGAACACCTGTGCATACAGGGAGAGTTCGGCCTCAAGAGCCCGGATCATGGTCTCGGCCCGACGGAACCCGTGCCCCTCCCCCTCGAAGGCGAGGTACGCGTGCGGCACCCGCCGGCCGGCGATCCGGGACAGGAACCGCTCGCACTGCGCGGGCGGGCAGATCACGTCGTCCAGGCCCTGGAGCAGCAGGAAGGGCACGGTGACCCGGTCGGCGTGCTCGACGGGCGAGCGTTCCGCGTACCGGCCGGGGACCTCGGCGAACGGTCCGACCAGGCTCTCCAGATACTGGGACTCGAAGTCGTGGGTCTCCCCCGTGCCCCAGCCGGCCAGGTCGAGGATCGGGTAGACGATCGTGCCGCAGGCGTAGACGTCGGTCGCGGTGAGCGAGGCGGCCGCGGTCCAGCCGCCCGCGCTGCCGCCGCGGACGGCGAGCCGGTCGCGGTCGGCGGTGCCCTCGTCGGCGAGGGCGAGCGCGACGGCGGCGCAGTCCTCGACGTCGACCACGCCCCACTGCTCGCGCAGCCGGTTGCGGTACTCCCGCCCGTACCCGGTGGAGCCGCCGTAGTTGACCTCGGCGACGCCGATGCCGCGCGAGGTGAAGTAGGCGATCGAGAGGTCGAGCACGAGGGGCGCGTGCCCGGTGGGTCCGCCGTGCACCCAGACGACGTACGGCGGCAGCTCGCCGCCCGGCGCCCGGTGTCCGGGGTGGTGGGGCGGGTAGACGTGGGCGTGGATGTCGCGGCCGTCCGGACCGGTGAAGGTACGGATCAGGGGCTCGGGGTAGTACACGGGGTCGACGGGGTCGTCGTGCGGGGCGCCGATCACCCGGGCCCGGCCGGTGCGTGTGTCCAGCTCCACGACCTCGTAGGCGGTGCGGGGGCTGGCGCCGACGGCGACGACCCGTTCGCCGTGCACCGCGAGGGTGGGCGCGAACTCGGTCCAGGGCCCTGCCGCGTCCACGAGTTCGCCGGTCTCAAGGTCCAGGATCCCGAGGGCGGTCGAGCCGCTGCCGTGCACGACGGCGATCAGTCCGCTGTCCAGGGGCGCGAACCAGCGGTGGCCGAGCTTCCAGAGGGCGCCGCCGAACTCCTCCTCGCGCGGGCAGAGTTGCTCGCCGTCGCGGTAGAGGTTCCACCAGCCGGTGCGGTCGCTCGCGTACAGGAGACGGCCATCGGGCGACCAGTCGGCCTGGGCGATCGACTCCTCCGGACCGCCGGCCAGGGTGCGGGGCTCGACGAGCGTGCCGTGGGGCCCGATGTCCGCGACGACCAGTTCCGTGCCGTCCCAGGGCATGCGCGGGTGGTCCCAGGCCAGCCAGGCCGCGCGCGAGCCGTCGGGGGAGATGCGGGGGCCGGTGACGAACCGGTGGCGGTCGTCGGTGAGTTCGCGCACCGCGTCCCGGTCCCGCACGGCCGAGCCGTCGAGCGGTACGGCGGCCAGGACCCGGCGGACGTCGGTGGGTCCGTCGCCGGTGAACTCCTCGAGGACGCACCACACTTCACCGAGGTCGAGTCTCACCTGCGGTTCCGCCCAGCGCAGTCCGCCGCCCACCGGGGAGAGGGGTGTCAGGGGACGCGGCTCGCTCCCGGGCTCGTACCGGTACAGCCGCTGGTCGGCGAAGTGCACGAACACGACGAGCGGTTCGCCGGCCACCACCGCGCCGGACCAGGGATGGCCGCCGTACTCGATGACCCGGCTGCGCACGTTCCACGGCGCGGGCAGCACCGACTCCTCCTGCCCGTCGGCGCGTCTACGCACGAGCGTGCGGCGGCCGCCCTCGGTGGGCCGGGGTTCGGTCCACCACACCTCGTCCCCGACGAAGCCCAGCCATTCGGGGTGCCCGTCGTGCGCGGCCGCGAGCGCCGCGTCGATGGGCGAGGGCCAGGAACCGTATGCCGACGTCTGCACGTTCTCCCCCACTTGCTCAGGCCGTTCGCAGGAAGCGGTCGAGTACCCGCACGCCGAAGTGCAGTGCCTCGACGGGGACGCGCTCGTCGACCCCGTGGAACAGGGCCTGGTAGTCGAAGCCCTCCGGGAGCTTCAGGGGCGCGAACCCGTACCCGGTGATGCCGAGGCGGGAGAACTGCTTGGCGTCGGTGCCGCCGGACATGCAGTACGGCACCACATGCCCCTCGGGCGCGAACTCCTCGACGGCGGCACGCATGGTGGCGTACGTCGGCGAGTCGACCGGCGCCTGGAGGGCGACCTCGCGATGACTGAACTCCCAGTCCACGTCAGGTCCGGTGAGCAGGTCGAGGGTCGCCCGGAACTCCTCCTCGCCGCCGGGCAGATAGCGGCCGTCGACGTAGGCCACTGCCTCCCCCGGGATCACGTTGAGCTTGTAACCGGCCTCCAGCATGGTCGGGTTGGCGCTGTTGCGGACGGTCGCCTCGACCAGCTTGGCGGCGGGGCCCAGCTTCTCCAGCAGCCGGTCCACGTCGGTGAGGTCCGTCTCGATGCCGTAGAGCGCGGCGAGTTCGGCGAGGGCCGCGCGGACGGTCGGGGTGAGCCGCAGCGGCCACTCGTGCTCGCCGACGCGGGTGACGGCGGCGGCGAGCCGGGTGACCGCGTTCTCCTTGTTGACCTTGGAGCCGTGCCCCGCGCGGCCACGCGCGGTGAGCTTCAGCCAGCCCGTGCCGCGCTCCCCCGCGGCGATGGGGTAGATCTGCCGCCCGGCGCCGTCGTGGAAGGTGAACGCCCCCGACTCGCTGATCCCCTCCGTGCACCCCTCGAAGAGCTCGGGGTGCTCGTCGGCGAGGAACCCTGAGCCGTCCACGGCACTGGCCTCCTCGTCGGCGGTGAACGCGATCACGAGGTCCCGCCGGGGCCGTACGCCCTGCCGGGCCCAGCCCCGCACCACGGCCAGGATCATCGCGTCCATGTTCTTCATGTCGACCGCGCCGCGCCCCCAGACGACGCCGTCGCGGATCTCCCCGGAGAAGGGGTGAACGCTCCAGTCGGCGGCCTCGGCGGGCACGACGTCCAGATGGCCGTGGACGAGCAGCGCGTCCGCCGACGGGTCGCTGCCCTCGATACGGGCGACGACGTTCGTACGGCCCTTGGTGCGCTCCAGCATCATCGGCTGAAGGCCCGCCCCGGCCAGCTGCTCGGCCGCGTACTCGGCGGCGGGGCGCTCCTGGCAGTCGCCGCCGCCCCGGTTGGTGGTGTCGATGCGGATGAGGTCGGAGGTGAACCGGACGACCTCGTCCAGTGCCTGCTGGTCAGCCATACTGCTCCTCCACGGCGGCCGAGACGATGGTGGTGACCGCCTTGAAGGTACGGATTCCCGCGTACATGGTCTCGCTGGGGTACGCCACCTTCCGCTCCCCGATCCGCCGCACCCCCGGCACCACGGTGGCGGCCATCGCGAGATGCTCGGCGTCGAACTCGACGGCGATCGTGAACGGCCCTGCCTGCACGGGCTCCTGACGAGTCGCCAGCCGCGCCGCCTCCTTGGCGGCGGCCCGGATGTCGGCGGCCGTCCGGGTCGGCGTACGGCACACGGCCGCATAGCGCGAGACGTGGTCCTTGACCGCGACCTTCAGTGCCTGCGGGGCGTAGCCGAGCGCGTCCTCGCAGGCCACGTCGTCGCCGGTGACGAGCACGACGGGGACGCCGTACTCGGCGACCACGTGCGCGTTGAGATGTCCCTCGCTCGCGGGCACGTCGTTCAGCCACACCCCGGTGATGGAGTTGGCGAGGTAGGTGTGGGCGAGAACGCCCTCCTGGCCCGCGCCCGCGTGGTAGCCGAGGAACGCGATGCCGTCGACGTCGCCGTGCTGGACGCCCTCGACCATGGAGAGGTCCTTGTGCCGGCCGGTGAGCATCTGCGCGCGCTCGTCGAGCCGCTCCAGGAGCAGGTTGCGCATGGTCCAGTGGGCCTCGTTGACGAGTACCTCGTCGGCGCCCCCGTCGAAGAAGCCCAGCACGGCGGCGTTCACGTCCGAGGTGAACATCGCCCGGCACCGCTCCCACTGCGGTGTGCCCGGCAGCACGTCGGCCGGCCAGGTCACTCCGGTCGCGCCCTCCATGTCGGCGCTGATCAGGATCTTCATGGTCCGCCACGTTACGCGTCGCGGAGGTTTGCGTCGCCCGCAGGTGGTGAGGCGAGTCCTTGTGCCGCTCCCCCCTGCCGCACAGGCAACCCCTGGAAGACGCGTATCCTCCCTCGCGGGTTCCACAGGAGACGGACAGGGAGCAGCGTGAGCGACACCGCACAGCCCGTACAGGCGCCACGACGGACGACGGCGACCACCGCGCCGGGGAACCCGCCCGGACGCCCGAAGCAGCGCGACGCGTTCTTCGACAACGCCAAGTACCTCGCGATCGTGCTGGTGGCCATGGGGCACGCCTGGGAGCCGCTGCGCTCCGACAGCCGTGCCGTCACCGCGCTCTACACGATCGTCTACGCCTTCCACATGCCGGCGTTCATCATCATCTCGGGCTACTTCTCCCGCTCCTTCGACGCGAGCCCGGCGAAGATCAAGCGACTGGTCACCGGCGTCGTCGTCCCTTACGTCGTGTTCGAGACGGCGTACACCTATTTCACCCGGTGGTCCGACGGTGTCCCGGACCGTGAGATCAGCCTCCTGGACCCGCTCTACCTGACGTGGTTCCTGGCGGCCCTGTTCATCTGGCGGCTGACCACCCCGATCTGGCGGAGCGTGCGGTGGCCGCTGCCGATCGCGCTCACCCTCGCCGCGCTCGCCACCCTGAGCCCGTCCATCGGCAACGACCTCGACCTCCAGCGCACCCTGCAGTTCCTGCCGTACTTCGTGCTCGGTCTGTGTCTGCGCCCCGCGCACTTCTCGCTGGTACGGCAGTGGCGGGTGCGCATCCTCGCGGTCCCGGTCCTCGCGGCCGCGCTGGTGTTCTCCTACTGGGCGGTCCCGCGCATGGACTACGCCTGGTTCTTCCACCGCGACGCCGCCGAGGACTTCGGTGTGCCCGCCTGGTACGGGCCGCTGATGACGCTGGCCCTCTTCGGCTGCTCGCTGGTCCTGGTCGCCTGCTTCCTGTCCTGGGTGCCGGGGCGCCGGATGTGGTTCACGACCCTGGGCGCGGGCACGCTCTACGGCTATCTGCTGCACGGTTTCGTCGTCCAGGCCGGCAACCACTTCGACTGGGCCGGCCACCACTGGGCGCACACGCCACTGGGCGCGATCGCCGTGACCGTCGTCGCCGCCGTGGTGGTGACCGCGCTGTGCACCGCGCCCGTGCGGCGGGTCTTCCGGTGCGTGATGGAGCCGCGGATGGAGTGGGCGTTCCGGAAGACCCCGCCCGGCACGGGCGCGGTGCCGGCCCAGGTGCGCCGGTAAGGCCTGCCTCCAGGGAAGAGGCCGGCCCGGTCGTCAGGCGGCGCGGCCCACCGCCCACCACTTCGACGGCAGTTCGATCCGGGTGCCGTCGGACCGGTACTCGGTGGTGATGAGCGGCAGTTCACCGCTCGCCACGATCGTCAGCCCGGCCGCCCCGAGGTACACCGGCACCGCCTCGTCGGCCACCTCACCAGGGGCGATACCGTGCGCGAAGATGGGCGCCAGCTTGGCGGGCGGCCCGTCGGGGCTCTGCGCGAGGCCCACGAGGACGGCCTTGGCCGCCTCGGAGAGCTCGACGAGGAAGGCCCGGCCGCGTTCCCCGACGAGCGTGGCGATCCCGTCGACCATCTGCTGCCGGTCCTCGGGCGCGGCCTGGTGCAGCACGCCCCGCATGTAGACGTTGGCGTCGCCGAGTGCGGCGTGCAGGTTCTCCGGCTCGGCCTTGTCGGAGGCGTCCAGCAGCCGGTAGGTCACCTGCTCCTCGGGGTCGGCGTCGCGGGCGCGATCGAGGGCGGCGGCGGACAGGTCGACGCCGATCACCTGGGTGAAGTGGGCGGCGAGAAAACGGCTCTGGGTGCCGTTCCCGCAACCCAGGTCCACGAGTGGCAGCCCGGCGTCGACCAGGAGCGGCTCGAAGTGGGCAAGGTGGACCCCGGCGGTCAGCACCGGCTCCGCATCCCAGAACACGGCCCCCTGCCGTCCCGGGGCCTCCCGCCAGAACCCCTCCCAGGACTCCCGGTACCGACCGCTCACGCTCATGCCCAACTCCCCAGGATGCGAACACAACCCGCCACATCTGACAGGCCAGTACGGTGTATCGCGCCGAGGTTGCGCGGACAAGCGCATGGCGCATTCCTTCACTGCCAGTTCGAGCGAGCGCCCGTGGACAGCCGATCAGCGACGCGGCAGGGTCAGTTCGAACCAGACGGTCTTCCCGGCCTTCGTACGACTCGCCCCCCACTCCCGGGCGAGCGTACTGACCACCCTGAGTCCCCGCCCCAGTTCATCGGTGGGTCCGGCACTCAACAGGTTCGGCAGCTCATGGTCGTCGTCGTCCACCTCGCACAGCAGGGAGTCCCCCCGCACGAGCCGCAGCTCGACGGGACGGCTGTGGGAGTGCCGCACCGCGTTGGTCACCAGCTCGCTCACCATGAGCTCGGCGCCGTCGGCCAGCCTTCCCAGCCCCCAGTCGTGAAGCTGCTCCCGCACCACCGCGCGGGCCCGCCCCACCTCGACCGGATCCAGGGAGATCCGCCACTCGGCCACGTCGTCCGGCTCGATGCCGTTGAGCCGGGCCATGAGCAGCGCCACGTCGTCCTTGCGGCCGCCGCGTGTGTTGAGCGCGCGGATGATGGCGTCGCAGGCGTCGTCCATGGACGCGGCCGGATGCGCGGCGGACTCGGTGAGCGTCGCGAGACCGACCCCGATGTCCTCGCCGCGCACCTCCACCAGCCCGTCGGTGCACATCAGCAGCCGGTCACCGGGCGCCACACGCACGCGTATCGCCTCGAACGGCACCCCGCCGACACCGATGGGCGCCCCGGTCGGCAGGTCGAGCAGCTCGCTGCGCCCGTCCCCGGCCCGCACGATCACCGGCGGGATATGCCCCGCGTTGGCGATGTGGAGTTCGCTCGCGATCGGGTCGTAGACGGCGTAGAGGCAGGTCGCGAGGTAGGTGTCCCCGAGTCGCTGGGCGAGGTCGTCGAGGTTGCGCAGCAGCTGGGCCGGCGGCAGGTCGAGCGCCGCCATGGTCTGTACGGCCGTCCGCAACTGGCCCATCATGGCAGCCGAGTTGAGCCCGTGCCCCATCACGTCGCCGACCACGAGAGCCGTACGCGCGCCGGGCAGTTTGACGGAGTCGAACCAGTCGCCGCCGACACGTCCCAGGAGCGTGCCCGGCAGATAGCGGGTGGCGATGTCGCAGCCCGCCATACGGGGCGGGATGTGCGGCAGCATGCTGTCCTGGAGGGTCTCGGCGACGGACTCCTGGAAGGTGTACATGCGCGCGTTGTCGAGCACGAGGCCCGCGCGGGCGGCGAGTTCGGCGCCGGTGACCCGGTCCATGTCGTTGAACTCGACGCGCTCGGGGTGGCGCAGCAGGATCATGAAGCCGAGGACCACATTGCGGGCCTTCAGCGGTACGACCAGCATGGAGCGGCCGGTGATCAGCGGCCTGATGTCCCGCTTCTCGAACTGCGAGGCGATCGCGTGCCCCATCTGCTCGCTGATCCGCGGCACGAGGACGGGCTCACCGGTGGTCATGCACTGGAAGAACGGCGTGTGCGCGGGGAACGGCATGGCCTCGCCGACCGGCACGACATCGTCCCAGCGGCCGGGTTCGTCGGTGTGCTCCAGGGCCACCCGGTGCCACATGGTGGTGGTGTCGGGCACCCCGTCGGGGAACCCCTCACCGGCGACGACCTGTTCGCGCAGATAGGTGCCGGCGACATCGGTGAAGCGGGGCACGACGGCCCTGCTGACCTCGACGATGGTCCGGGACAGGTCGAGGGACGTGCCGATCTTCCCGCTGACCTCGTTGAGGAACTCCAGCCGCTCGCGTACGGCGACGTACTCGAGGTCCTCGCCCTCGTCCAGGTCGTCCTGCGGCAACGGCAGGCCCTCCGCGGCCGCCCGGGCCGCCCACTCACGGCGGGCCTTGCGCTCGGCACGCCGGGGCACGCCCCAGTCGGGGGTGACGGGCACCCGGTCGTTCTGGCTGAACTCCATGACGGGATAGCCCAGTTCGAGGACCTGCGCGACGATGCGGGCGCTCTCGCCGACGCTCATGCTGGGCAGGATCTCGGGGAGCCCGCGGGCGAGCTCGTCGGCGCCCGGGAAGTCGGTGTGCAGGGCGAAGGCGGGCGCGATCCGCTCGACGGCCACCGTGCCTTCGTCCAGGTCCAGGTCCTGGTGGAGCAAACCCGCGTCGGCGGCCAGCACCAGCAGACGCTCCCGGCCGGGGCCCACCAGCGGGTAGGCCCACCACAGGACGTCCACGCGGTCCGCGCCGGGCACGGTGAGACGCGCGCGTCCGGCGGCCGGGTAGGAAAGGCCGCCGTCGAGAGAGGACTCGAGATCGGGTCCGAGTCCGTCGTAGGCCGCGTACACGCCGTAGGGCGGGGTGTCCTCCTCGGCGAGTGCCCCGGAGACGGGCAGCAGGTCGGCCGCCGAGCGGCCGATGGCCTCCTCCTTGGTGGCGCCGAACAAGCGGCTCGCGCCGCGGCTCCAGTGGGAGACCATGCCGTCGCGGTCCACCACGACCACGGCCAGCGGGACACGTCCGGCCGCGGCGGGTCCGTCCGCCGCGCCGTTCCCAGCTCCGCGGCTGGGAGGTGCGCCCCTCTCGGTGCCACGGTCCATGGCCCAGGCCCTCTCTCCGCAAGATCTGTGCCCGCCTGCTCCACCGTACGGCGCCGGGCAGCACGGTGTGCGGCAACGCGGGAATTGGCCGGACCGGATCGCACCGGCGCGCGCCCCCGTCCTGACACTCCGTCAGTCTCCGTGTCCGAGCTGGAGATCCCGCTCCGTCCGGCCGCCTCCGCCCACCTGGAGGACGGTGGCGACCGGTGGGTATCCGGCGGCGATGACGGTGTACTCGCCGCCGGACAGGTCGCCGAAGCGGAAACCGCCGTCGGGGCCGGTCGTGAGGGTGTCCACGACGTTGCCGGCCACGTCCAGGAGGGTCACGCGCGCGTCCTCGACGGACCGTCCGCCACCGGCCCGCACGGTGCCGCGCAGCACCGCGCCGCCCGCGAGTTCGACGTCCTGGCGGGTCTCCCGGGAGGCCTGGACGGTGACGGGGAGCGCCGCGGGTCGGAACGCGGGCGCACTGGCGGCGAGGGTGTACTCCCCGGCGACCAGTTCGGTGACGGCGTAGCCGCCCTCGTCTCCGCTGCGGGTGGTGGCCACGACCTCGCCGTGCACATCGGTGAGGGTGACGGCGGCGTCCCGCACGGGCGTGCCGTCGGCGGTCCGCACCCGGCCCGCGAGCCGTCCGGCGCCGCCGAGGACGATGTCCAGTTCGACGGGACGCTCGCCGACGGTCACGGAGACGGCCTGCGGCTGGTGGCCGCCCGCGGCGGAGATGAGGACGTACGTCCCCGGTCCGGGCGTCGACAGCGCGTACCGCCCGTCCTCGCCGCTGGCACCGCGCCCGATCTGCGCACCGGCCACGTCGATGAGCGTGAGCGCGGCCCGCGGCAGGACGGTGCCGTCGCAGTGCTGCACGGTGCCGCGGACGGAGGGCCCGGCGGTGCCGGTGTACGGCGGACGCGACTGCGGGATCGTGGCGTTCACCGGCGCGGTCGCCGTCTCGGGGGCATCGTGGGTCACCAGCGGTTTCTCCTTGAGGAAGAAGGCGATGAACAGGCCGAGGGCGAGGACCGGCACGAGGTAGAGGAAGATCCTCGGCATGGCGTCGGCGTAGGCCCGGATGTAGCTGTCGCGGAGCGCCGGGGGCAGGGCGTGGACGAGCTGCGGGGTGATGGACTCGGGGTCGGGCAGCCCGGCACCGGTCGGCAGCCGCTCGGTGAGCGCGTCGGCGAGCCGGTCGGCGAAGAGCGTGCCGAAGACCGCCGCTCCGACGCTGCCGCCGATCTGCCGGAAGTAGTTGTTGGCGCTGGTGGCGGTGCCGAGGTCGGCGGGGCGGACGGAGTTCTGCACGGCGAGGATCAGCACCGGCATCACCATGCCGATCCCGGCGCCGAGGACGGCCATCCAGACGCTGTAGTGCAGCCGGGGTGTGTCGACCTCGAGGCGGGACAGCAGCCACATGCCGACGACGGAGAGGGCGCTGCCGAGGATCGGCCAGATGCGGTAGCGGCCGGTGTGGCTGATGAGCTGCCCGGAGACGACGGAGGCGCCGACGATCCCGGCCATCATGGGCAGCATCAGCAGTCCGGACTCGGTGGCGCTCGCCCCGTCGACCATCTGGAGGAAGGTCGGCAGATAGCTCGCCGCCCCGAAGAGCGCGACGCCGATCACCAGGCCCACCAGAGCGGTGACGTTGAAGACGGGGTCCCTGAACAGCCTCAGCGGCATGAGGGGTTCGGCGGCGAAGTGCTCGGCGACGAGGAAGAGCACCGCGGAGGCGGCGGCCCCGGCGCCCAGTCCTAGGACGACCCGCGAGTCCCAGGCGTACTCGGTCCCGCCCCAACTGGTCAGCAGGACCAGGCAGGTGGAGGCGGCGGCGAGCAGGAGGGTGCCGAGGACGTCGAGCCGCGGCGTGACCCGGGGCTTCGGAAGCTTCAGTACGGCGGTGACGACGGCCAGGGTCAGCAGACCGAAGGGCACGTTGATGTAGAAGCACCAGCGCCAGGAGAGGTGGTCCGTGAAGTAGCCGCCGAGCAGCGGGCCCGCGACGGAGGCCAGTCCGAAGGCGGCGCCGATCAGGCCCATGAAGCGGCCGCGCCGCCGGGGCGGCACGATGTCGGCGATGATCGCCTGCACCCCGATCATGAGACCGCCCGCGCCGACACCCTGAACCGCGCGGAAGGCGATCAACTGGTCCATGGTCCCGGCCCGTCCGGCGAGCGCGGAGCCGACGACGAACACGACGATCGCGAACTGGAAGACGCCCTTGCGGCCGAGCAGATCGCCGAGCTTGCCGTAGACCGGCAGTCCGATCGTGGCGGTGAGCAGGTAGGCGGTGATCGCCCAGGACATCCGGTCCAGGCCGTGCAGCTCACCGACGATCTTCGGGAGCGCGGTGGCGACGATCATCTGCTCCAGCGCCGCGAGGAGCAGCGCGAGCATCAGCCCGAAGAAGACCAACCGCACCCGCCGCGGGCCGAGTTCGACGGGCGGCGTAGGTACCTCGGGGGGCGCTTCGACCCGTTCCTCATGCACCGGAGTCGTCACGCCCACGTCCCGCTCCCCTCGTCGCGCCTGCCACGCAATTCCCGCTTTAGGCGACAACTACGAACAAGCGCGACGAGTTACGGCATACCGGGAGGCCCTACGGAGATCCACTCGATCCGGTGACCGAGATCAACATCCGCCGAGCGCCGGGGACTTACTTCTCGACCTCGGTGGCGAGCCGGCCGAGGAGGGAGTCGTAGATCCGGCCGAGGCCCTTGGGCGCGAAGGTCTTCTCGAAGAAGCCGCCGATGCCGCCGGCACCGTCCCAGGTGGTGGTCACGACGACGCGGGACTTGCCCTCGCCGGCCGGGGTGACCCGCCAGGTGGTGACCATGGAGGAGTTACGGTCCTTCTCGACGAGCTCGCCGTCGGTGGGCTCGGTGACCTCCAGGAGGCAGTCGCGCACGCGCTTGCTGGTGGCCTGGAGCTTCCAGTGGACGAGGGTGCCCTCGCCGTCACCGCCCTCGCGCACCTCGTACTCGCTGAACTGCTCGGGCAGCACCTTCCCGCGCGTGCCGCTGTAGTCGGCGACGGCGTCGAACACCTTCTCCGCGTCCGCCGCGACGATCCGCTCCGTAGTGGCCTCGACCTGCGCCATCGACTTCCTCCAGGACTTCAAGTTCTCGGGGTCGGGGCAAGCCAACCACCCGCGCCCACGGGCGCCCAAATCGGGGTTGCGCAGAAATTCGAACAAGTGTTTCACTCGAGGGGCAGTGCTACCGAGGAGGCCTCATGCGCTGGGAGAACCTCACCGAGTCCGCCGAACACGGACGGGCCGACGCCGCCCTGTTCGGCGCCGACGCGGTGGTCAGCCGTACCTTCGACACGCCCGAGTTCGCCGGGATCACGTTCCACGAGATCCGGGCCCGCTCGATCATCAACCGGGTGCCGGGCGCCTCCCGCATGCCTTTCGAGTGGACGGTCAACCCCTACCGGGGCTGCACGCACGCGTGCGTCTACTGTTTCGCCCGCAAGACCCACAGCTATCTCGACCTGGACACCGGTCTCGGCTTCGACTCACAGATCGTGGTCAAGGTGAACGCCCCCGAGCTGCTGCGCCGCCAGCTGGGCTCGCGCCGCTGGGCGGGCGACCACATAGCGATGGGCACCAACGTCGACTGCTACCAGCGCGCGGAGGGCCGCTACCGCCTGATGCCGGGCATCCTCGCCGCCCTGCGCGATCACGCGAACCCCTTCTCGATCCTGACGAAGGGCACGCTGATCCTGCGGGACCTCGACCTCCTCACACAGGCCGCGGAGGTGACGGACGTCGGGATCTCCGTGTCGGTCGGCTTCACCGACCCCGAGCTGTGGCGCACCGTCGAGCCCGGCACCCCGGCTCCGGAGCGGCGCCTGGACGTCGTACGGACACTGGGCGAGCACGGGATCGGGTGCGGGGTGCTGATGGCGCCGGTGATCCCGTTCCTGAGCGACCAGCCGGCACAGTTGCGGGCCACGGTGCGCGCGATCGCCGCCGCGGGAGCCACGTCGGTCACCCCGCTGGTGCTGCATCTGCGGCCGGGCGCCAGGGAGTGGTTCATGGCCTGGCTGACCCGGGAGCACCCGTATCTGGTGCGCCGTTACGAGCGGCTCTACGCGGACGGCGCCTACGCTCCGAAGTGGTACCAGCGCCGGATCACCCGTCAGGTCCACGAGCTGGCCCAGGAGTACGGCATCGGTCCCGCGGGCGCGGGGATGCCGCGACGGATCCGGGAGCCGGAACCCGAGGTCGCGCCGATGTCCGAACCTACCCAACTCACGTTGATCTGAGAGCGTTCGAGCGCATCGGACGGCCCAATCGGGTCAAGTATTGTCAGAACACGTTCTTCCGGGCGTACTTTTCGGGACGATGCGGCGGGGACCGTGACCCTCGCGGCCCGAAACCCTCCGTCCTGGGAGGACTTCATGAGAAAACGCGCAGCCGTGCTGTGCGGTGCCGCGATCGTCGTGGCCGGGACGTTCACCGCCGTCCCCGCCGACGCCAGCGCCCCGCCCTCCGCACCCACCGCATCCGCCGCCGGACTCACCTGGAAGAAGTGCGGCACCGCCGACTACCCGACCCTTCAGTGCGCGTCCCTCAAGGTGCCGCTCGACCACGCGAACCCGCGCGGGCGGCAGATCACCCTCGCGCTGTCCCGGGTCCCCCACACCGCGAAGGAGTACCAGGGCCCACTGCTGGTCAACCCCGGCGGCCCCGGCGGCAGCGGTCTGACCTTCGCCGGATTCATCGCCTCCGGCCTGCCCAAGGCCGTCGCGGCACAGTACGACGTCATCGGCTTCGACCCGCGCGGGGTGGGCGCGAGCAAGCCCGCCCTGAACTGCAGGCCGGGCTACTTCAACCCGGTGCGCCCGGACTCCGTGCCGAGCACGCCCGCGATCGAGAAGGCCAACCTCGAGCGAGCGAAGTCCTTCGCCGCGGCCTGCGGCCGGAAGTACGCGAGCGTGCTGCCGTACATCAACACCATCAGCGCCGTGCAGGACATGGACTCCGTCCGCCGGGCCCTCGGCGCCAAGAGGATCAACTACTTCGGTTACTCGTACGGCACCTACCTGGGCGCGGTCTACGCCAAGCTCTTCCCGCACCAGGTGCGCCGACTGGTCCTGGACTCGATCGTGGACCCGACCGGGGTCTGGTACGACGACAACCTCGGCCAGGACTACGCGTTCAACGACCGGCACCGCGCGCTGATGGCCTGGATCGCCAAGTACGACGCGACGTACAAGCTGGGCACCGACCCCGAGAAGATCGAGGCCAAGTGGTACGCGATGCGGGCGGCCCTCGCCAAGAAGCCCGCGGGCGGCAAGGTCGGCGCCTCGGAGCTGGAGGACACCTACGTCCCGGGCGGCTACTACAACGGCTACTGGCCCTACCTGGCCGAGGCGTTCGCGGCGTACGTGAACAGCAAGAACGCCGACCCACTGATCGACGCGTACGAGGACTTCGGCGCCGTGGACGCGTCCGGGGACAACGGCTACAGCATCTACACGTCCGTCCAGTGCCGTGACGCCTCCTGGCCGCGTGACTGGAGGCAGTGGCAGAAGGACAACTGGGCCGTGTACGAGAAGGCCCCGTTCATGGCCTGGAGCAATGCCTGGTACAACGCACCGTGCGCGTTCTGGCCGACCGGCTCGCTGAAGCCGGTGAACATCGCCAACGGCAAGCTGCCGCCGGCGCTGCTCTTCCAGGCGACGAACGACGCGGCCACCCCGTACGAGGGCGGTGCGACGGTCCACCGCATGCTGGCCGGATCCAGCTTCGTCGTCGAGGAGGGCGGCGGAAACCACGGCATCACGCTGAGCGGGAACACCTGCCTGGACACGTACCTCGCCGCGTATCTGACCGACGGCAAGGTGCCGCGTGGCGGCGGCGAGGCCGACGCGGTCTGCCAGGCGCTGCCCGATCCGAAGCCGCTCACCGCCAAGGCGGCGTCCACGTCCTCGCGCGGTGCGGCGCTGCACCGGCTGCTCGGCGCCCGAAGCTGATCGCCTGACGCTCCGTCGGGGACGGGCGTTGTCAGTGCCGTGGTCCACCATGGACGCATGAGTGAGCTGACCAGGATTCCCGCCCCCGCCGGGCTCGCCCCCGCGGCCCAGTACTCCCACGTGGTGCTGGGCCGTGGCCGTTTCGTCGCACTCTCGGGCCAGGTGGCTCTCGACGAGGACGGCAAGCTCGTCGGCGAGGGCGATGCCGCGGCCCAGGCCCGTCAGGTCTTCGAGAACCTCCGCCGCTGCCTGACCGCCGCCGGAGCGACCTTCGACGACGTCGTCAAGCTCACCTACTTCGTCACGGACATGGCCCACATGCCGGCACTCCGGGCGGCCCGCTCCGAGCACATACCCGACGACCGGCTGCCGGCGGCCTCGGCCGTGCAGGTGGCGGCGCTGGTGCGGCCGGAGTTCCTGATGGAGGTGGAGGCGTTCGCGGTGGTGGGCGAATAAATCCGAGGCCGGAGCGGGTGGGTGGTGCCTAGGGTGCCGCCATGGACGACGACCGACTCCTCATCCGCCCGATGGTCCTCGCCGACTGCGACCGCGTGGCCGAGATCCGCGTCCGCGGCTGGCAGAGCGCGTACCGGGGCCTCATCCCGCAGTCGTACCTCGACGCCATGAGCGTGGCGCGGGACGCCGAGCGGCACCGCACGCGCTTCGGTCAGGGGGACGGCAGCGTCGTGAACCTCGTGGCCGAGTGGGACGGCGAGGTCGTGGGCTGGGCCTGTCACGGCCCGTACCGGGACGGCGAAGTCCGCACCGACGACGCCGAGTTGTACGCCGTCTACGTGGACCCGCGGAGATACGGCACCGGTATCGGACACGCCCTGCTGCTGGAGTCCCTGTGGAACCGCACGGCCGTGGGCCACGAGCGCATGTACCTGTGGGTCCTCGAGGACAACACCCGCGCGCGCCGCTTCTACGAACGGGCGGGCTTCGAGGCCGACGGCACCGAGGAGCCCTTCGAGGCGGACGGCGTCCCCGTACAGGAGGTGCGGTACGCCCGGACGCTCAACACCTGACCGCCCGCCGCCTGTGCGGTGCAGCGGGGCCGGCCGACCGGACGGGGGGCGCGGACGCCCTCGCCCGCATCCGTACCTCCGCCGTGCGGCGGGGCCCACGGCACGCACGCGTTGCCGGGCAGGGCGCTCACCGGCGCCGATCCGGCGACCTCGCCCGCGTCCGCGTCCGCACTTCACCGCTCTGCGGGCCGCGGCCGACGCCGACGCCGACGCCCGCCGCAGATGCCCGCCAACTCGCCGTCCACCACCCGGCCCCCGCGCCCGACAGCTCCCCGCACCCCGCCGGCCGGCTCACCGCTGCTTCGGGATCCGTGCCAGCGCCCGCACCGCCGCCTCCGCGAGCGTGGGATGCGCGAGCGCCTCGTTCAGTACGGGTCTGGCGCGGGTGTCCGCCAGGGTGCCCAGGCCCTCCACGCAGGCGAGCGCCACGCGGCGGTAGGGGTCGTGCGGGCGCAGCCGGCGTTCCAGCGTGGTGATCAGCGCCGGCACGGACTCGGGGGCGCGCAGCTCGGCCAGGAGCCGGACCGGGTGCAGGGCGTAGGCGACCCGCAGTTCGTTGGTGGCGAGGGCGGCGGCCGCGCGGGCCGTGCGCGGGTCGTCCAGACGGGCGAGGGCGTACGCGGCGGCGGCGCAGCGCGGCGGATCCCGGTGGTTGAGCAGCAGGACGAGGGACTCGAAGGCCCGGCGGTCCCCGGCCAGGCCGAGCCGGAACGCGGCGAGCTCCCGGGCCCACAGCGGCTGTCCGGGCTCGGTGAGCACCCCGGCCAGTTCGTCGAGGTCCTCGGTCGCCATCAGACGGTCGTAGGCGGCCGACGCTCCCGACTCCTGCCGTAAACGCTCCGTGAGCGATCGCAACTCTTCGTCCATGAACCCGAGGTTAGGCGGCCCGCCCGGAGCGCGGGACGTACATCACAAATCCGGGGGCTGGCGTGCTCGTTACCCACCGGTTAAGCTCAGACGAGCGAGTTACCCACTCGTGGAACTCCTTGCGGGGGCCTGGTGACGCAGCCGCCGCGAGAGCAGTCGGTTCGGTACCTCGGGTACCACCAGTACGACCCCGGCCTGGGACAGGGCCGGTCGGTTCCACCGTTCTCCGGGCATGTGCAAGGCCCGCGACGACGGCCCGGGCGTGTGCGCCAGCAGCCCGGCAACACCCGCATTCAGCAGTTCCTCACGCACCCGGTGCGCCCCTCGGCGTACCGGGTCGCGCTCCCAGTCGTCACCCTCATTCCTGGAGTTCCGCGATGGCCACTCCCCTGTCCGACCCCTCCCTGTCCCCGCTCAAGACGATCGCCGTCGTCGGCCTCGGCACCATGGGCACCGGCATCGCCGAGGTCCTCGCCAGGGCCGGCCGCGACGTCATCGGCATCGACATCAGCGAGGCCGCGGCCGCCAAGGCAGCCGCCACTCTGGAGACCTCGACCGCCCGTGCCGTGCAGCGCGGCCGGCTGACCGAGCAGGAGCGCGCGGACGTCCTCGCCCGTGTCCGCACCTCCACCGACCTCACCGCCGCGGCCGAAGCCGACCTCGTCATCGAGGTGGCTCCGGAGTCGTACGAGATCAAGCACCAGATCTTCCGCGAGCTCGACGGGATCGTGCGCCCCGAGACGATCCTCGCGACCGGCACCAACGCCCTGTCCGTGACCCGCCTGGCCGCCGACTCGGCCCGCCCGGAGCGCGTGCTGGGCCTGCACTTCTTCAACCCGGCGCCCGCGATGAAGCTGGTCGAGGTCGTCTCCTCGGTGCTCACCGCGCCGACGGCGGTCGCGGCGGTCACCAACCTCGCCCTGGACCTCGGCAAGGAACCTGTCGCGGTCGGCGACCGGCCCGGCTTCGTCGCGGACGGGCTGCTGTTCGGCTATCTCAACCAGGCGGCCGCGATGTACGAGGCGAAGTACGCCTCCCGCGAGGACATCGACGCGGCGATGCGGCTCGGCTGCGGTCTGCCGATGGGCCCCCTGGCGCTGCTGGACCTGATCGGCATCGACACCGCGCGGACGGTCCTGGAGGCCATGTACGCCGAGTCCCACGACCGGCTGCACGCCCCCGCCCCGGTTCTCAAGCAGCTCAGCGAGGCGGGTCTGACCGGACGCAAGTCGGGACGCGGCTTCTACACCTACGAGGCTCCGGGCAGCGCGACGGTCGTGCGGGACGCGCTGACGCCCCTGGAGGGCTCCGAGCGGAACCAGGGCCGCGAGGTCCGCTCCGTCGGTGTCGCGGGCTCCGGCACCATGGCGTCCGGTATCGCGGAGGTGTTCGCCAAGGCCGGTTACGAGGTCGTGCTCGCCGCCCGCAGCGAGGAGAAGGCGCAGACGGCGAAGGCCCGCATCGGCAAGTCGCTGTCCCGCTCCGTCGACAAGGGCCGGATGACCGCCGAGGCGGCCGCGCGGACCCTGGACCTGATCACCGCGGCGGGCTCGTACGAGTCCTTCGCGGACGTCGACCTGGCCGTCGAGGCCGTCGCCGAGGACCTGGAGATCAAGCAGCAGCTCTTCCAGACGCTGGACAAGGTCTGCAAGCCGGGCGCGGTCCTGGCCACCACGACCTCCTCGCTGCCCGTCGTCGCCTGCGCCCGCGCCACCTCGCGGCCGCAGGACGTGATCGGCATGCACTTCTTCAACCCGGCGCCCGCGATGAAGCTGGTCGAGGTCGTCCGTACGGTCCTGACGGCCGAGGACGTCCACGCGACGGTCCGCGAGGTCTGCGTCAAGATCAAGAAGCATGCGGTCGACTGCGGCGACCGTGCGGGCTTCATCGTGAACGCCCTGCTCTTCCCGTACCTCAACAACGCGATCAAGATGGTGCAGGAGCACTACGCGTCCCTCGACGACATCGACGCGGCGATGAAGCTGGGCGGCGGCTACCCGATGGGCCCCTTCGAGCTCCTGGACGTCGTCGGCCTGGACGTCTCGCTCGCGATCGAGAAGGTCCTGCACCGCGAGTTCCGCGACCCGGGACTGGCTCCGGCCCTGCTGCTGGAGCATCTGGTGGCAGCGGGCTGCCTCGGCCGCAAGACCGGCCGTGGCTTCCGCGAATATGCCCGGCGCTGAGCGTCCCGGCGACTGGTTCCGAGACGGTGAGGACTGGGGTGGGCTGCTCGACCCGGGCAGCCACCCCCCGCTGACGGGGTCCGGCGCCTGCCCGCCGGCCCCGGGCGGGACAACCCCGGGACACGCGCACCAACCTGCGCACATGCAGTACGTTCGGGTCATGTCCCAGCCCGCCAAGTCCTCCCGTACACCAGCCACGTCCGACGCGCCGGAAAGTGCCGCAGGCAGTCGTGCGGCCGCCCAGCGGCTCAAGATGCGCCGAGAACTGGCGGCCGCCGCGATGGAGCTGTTCTCCACCAAGGGGTACGAGGCAACCACTGTCGACGAGATCGCGGCCGCGGCCGGGGTCGCCCGTCGCACCTTCTTCCGCCACTTCCGCTCCAAGGAAGAGGCGATCTTCCCCGATCACGACGACACGCTGATCCGGGCGGAAGCCGTGCTGAACGCGGCCCCCGCGCACGAGCACCCGCTCGACACGGTGTGCCGCGGCATCAAGGAAGTCATGAAGATGTACGCGGCCCGGCCGGAGATCTCGGTCGCCCGCTACAAGCTGACGCGCGAGGTGCCGACGCTGCGCGAGGCGGAGATCGCGTCGGTGGCCCGCTATGAGCGGCTGTTCACGCGCTATCTGCTCGGGCACTTCGACGAGCACGCGCACGACGACGACGCGAACGACGACCCGCTGCTGGCGGAGGTCGCCGCGTCCGCCGTGGTCACCGCGCACAACCATGTGCTGCGCCGGTGGCTCCGGGCCGGGGGGCAAGGGGACGTGGAGGCGCAGTTGGACCACGCCTTCGCAATCGTGCGGAAGACCTTCGGGACGGGAATCGGGGCAGGTCGGGACACCGCGGCGCCGCGGCCGGCTCCGGCTTCCGTGGCCTCTCAGGGAGAGGTCCTGGTCACCGTCGCTCGCACGGACGCGCCGCTCGATGAAGTGATGCGGGCCATCGAGCAGGCGCTCAAGGAGCGCTGACGAGCGTGGGCGCGTCGAGTCCGGCGACCGATAGCGCCCGATTGATACCTACTCTCCAGTAGCTTTGATCGATCATCGCTCATTTGTTACGTAAAGATTTCACCTGAGGGCAATATCTGGCACTCAGTGCCTTGCATGGTGGCACGCGGTGTCTTACGTTGAAGGTGTCCGGGCGGCCGGCGTGCAGAGACCATACGTACGCCGGCTGTCCCAGCAAGTCATCGACCTGCCCGCCCGGACGCCTGCGTCACAGGCAACCTCCCGCGCCACAAAGCGCTGCCGAACAGCATGACCGCCGAACCGACGGCACCGACGTAACCCTCAGCGTCTCCCCTCAAGACGCCATTCGCCGGAGGCAACACCGTGACCGTGAAGGACATCCTGGACGCGATCCAGTCGCCGGACTCGACTCCGGCCGACTTCGCCGCTCTGCCGCTCCCCGAGTCGTACCGCGCCATCACCGTCCACAAGGACGAGACGGAGATGTTCGCGGGCCTGCAGACCCGCGACAAGGACCCGCGCAAGTCGATCCACCTCGACGACGTGCCGGTGCCCGAGCTGGGCCCGGGTGAGGCCCTGGTCGCCGTCATGGCATCGAGTGTCAACTACAACTCGGTGTGGACCTCGATCTTCGAGCCGCTGTCGACCTTCGGGTTCCTGGAGCGCTACGGCCGCACCAACGACCTGGCCAAGCGGCACGACCTGCCGTACCACATCATCGGCTCCGACCTCGCGGGCGTCGTCCTGCGCACCGGCCCGGGCGTCAACGCCTGGAAGCCCGGCGACGAGGTCGTCGCCCACTGTCTCTCGGTCGAGATGGAGTCCTCGGACGGCCACAACGACACGATGCTCGACCCCGAGCAGCGCATCTGGGGATTCGAGACCAACTTCGGCGGCCTCGCTGAGATCGCGCTGGTCAAGTCCAACCAGCTGATGCCGAAGCCGGACCACCTCAGCTGGGAGGAGGCCGCCGCCCCGGGGCTCGTGAACTCCACCGCCTACCGGCAGCTCGTCTCCCGCAACGGCGCCGGCATGAAGCAGGGCGACAACGTCCTGATCTGGGGCGCGAGCGGCGGACTCGGCTCGTACGCCACACAGTTCGCGCTGGCCGGAGGCGCCAACCCGATCTGTGTCGTGTCCTCACCGCAGAAGGCGGAGATCTGCCGGGCGATGGGCGCCGACGCGATCATCGACCGCAACGCCGAGGACTACAAGTTCTGGAAGGACGAGCAGACCCAGGACCCGAAGGAGTGGAAGCGCTTCGGCAAGCGCATCCGTGAACTCACCGGTGGCGAGGACATCGACATCGTCTTCGAGCACCCCGGCCGCGAGACCTTCGGCGCGAGTGTCTTCGTCACCCGCAAGGGCGGCACCATCACCACCTGCGCCTCGACCTCGGGCTACATGCACGAGTACGACAACCGCTACCTGTGGATGTCCCTGAAGCGGATCATCGGCTCGCACTTCGCCAACTACCGCGAGGCCTGGGAGGCCAACCGGCTCATCGCGAAGGGCAAGATCCACCCGACGCTGTCGAAGGTCTACTCCCTGGAGGAGACCGGCCAGGCGGCCTACGACGTGCACCGCAACCTCCACCAGGGCAAGGTCGGCGTGCTGTGCCTGGCCCCCGAGGCAGGTCTCGGCGTGCGCGACGAGGAGATGCGCGCCCAGCACATCGACGCCATCAACCGCTTCCGCAACATCTGAGACACCCGGGGTCATAGATGACTGAGCGTCAGTTTGCCGACGGCAAGCGGGAGAAGGACCGGCCGTGGCTCATGCGCACGTATGCCGGTCACTCCACGGCCGAGGCGTCCAACGAGCTGTACCGGCGCAACCTCGCCAAGGGCCAGACCGGCCTGTCGGTCGCGTTCGACCTGCCGACGCAGACCGGCTACGACTCCGACCACATCCTCGCCCGCGGCGAGGTCGGCCGGGTCGGCGTGCCGATCGCGCACCTGGGTGACATGCGCCGGCTGTTCCAGGACATCCCCCTGGAGCAGATGAACACCTCGATGACGATCAACGCCACCGCCATGTGGCTGCTGGCGCTCTACCAGGTCGTCGCCGAGGAGCAGGGCGCGGACATCACCCAGCTCCAGGGCACGACCCAGAACGACATCGTCAAGGAGTACCTGTCCCGCGGGACGCACGTCTTCCCGCCGGGGCCGAGCCTCCGTCTGACGACCGACATGATCGCGTACACGGTCTCCCACATCCCGAAGTGGAACCCGATCAACATCTGCAGCTACCACCTGCAGGAGGCGGGCGCCACACCGGTCCAGGAGATCGCGTACGCGATGTCGACGGCGATCGCGGTCCTGGACGCCGTCCGGGACTCCGGCCAGGTGCCGCAGGAGCGCATGGGCGATGTCGTCGGCCGTATCTCCTTCTTCGTGAACGCGGGCGTCCGGTTCATCGAGGAGATGTGCAAGATGCGCGCCTTCGGCCGTATCTGGGACAAGGTCACGCGGGAGCGCTACGGCATCGAGAACCCCAAGCACCGGCGCTTCCGGTACGGCGTCCAGGTCAACTCCCTCGGGCTGACCGAGGCGCAGCCGGAGAACAACGTCCAGCGGATCGTCCTCGAGATGCTGGCCGTGACCCTCTCGAAGGACGCACGCGCGCGTGCCGTCCAGCTGCCGGCCTGGAACGAGGCCCTCGGTCTCCCCCGGCCCTGGGACCAGCAGTGGTCGCTGCGGATGCAGCAGGTGCTGGCGTACGAGAGCGACCTGCTGGAGTACGCGGACATCTTCGAGGGCTCGCACGTCGTCGAGGCGAAGGTCTCCACGCTCGTCGAGGACTCCCTCGCGGAGATCGAGCGGATCCAGGAGATGGGCGGCGCGATGGCCGCCGTCGAGTCGGGCTATCTGAAGTCGCAGCTCGTCTCCTCGCACGCCGAGCGCCGGGCTCGTATCGAGTCCGGGCAGGAGAAGATCATCGGCGTCAACATCTTCGAGACGACCGAGCCGAACCCGCTGACGGCCGACCTGGACACCGCGATCCAGACGGTGGACCCGGCCGTCGAGGCCCGGGTCATCTCGGGGCTCCAGCACTGGCGCGACACCCGCTACCAGCCGCCCTTCAACCACCCGCGCCCCTGCAAGGCGCTGGAGAAGCTGAAGGAGGCCGCCAAGGGCACCGCCAACCTCATGGAGGCCACCCTGGAGTGCGCCCGCGCCGGGGTCACGACCGGCGAGTGGGCCGGCGCGCTGCGCGAGGTGTTCGGCGAGTTCCGCGCCCCGACCGGCGTGTCGTCGGCACCGGTGGCGGTCCCGGCGGAGGAGGGCTCGGCCATGGCCGACGTCCGCCGCAGGGTCGACCTGACCGCGAAGGACCTGGGCGTCGGAAAGCTGCGCTTCCTGGTCGGCAAGCCGGGCCTGGACGGGCACTCCAACGGCGCCGAGCAGATAGCCGTACGCGCGCGGGACGCCGGCTTCGAGGTCGTGTACCAGGGCATCCGGCTGACGCCCGAGCAGATCGTGGACGCGGCCCTCGCCGAGGACGTGCACGCGGTCGGCCTGTCGATCCTGTCCGGCTCGCACGCGCAGCTGGTGCCGGACGTACTCGAGAGGCTGCATGTGGCAGGCGCCACAGATGTACCTGTCATCGCCGGTGGGATCATCCCCAATGGAGACGCCGAACAGCTCAGGGCTGCCGGCGTGGCCGCGGTCTTCACCCCGAAGGACTTCGACATCACCGGCATCATCGGCCGCATCGTCGACGAGATCCGGAAAGCGAACAAGCTCGACCCCCTGGAGGTCCCCGCATGACCGTCAACCGTCTGCGTCCCCGCCGCTCGTGTCTCGCGGTGCCGGGAAGCAACCCCCGCTTCCTGGAGAAGGCGCAGGGCCTCCCGGCGGACCAGGTCTTCCTCGACCTGGAGGACGCGTGCGCGCCGCTCGCCAAGCCCGAGGCGCGGCACACCATCGTCAAGTTCCTCAACGAGGGCGACTGGACCGGTAAGACGAGGGTCGTGCGCGTCAACGACTGGACGACCGAGTGGACGTACCGCGACGTCGTCACGGTCGTCGAGGGCGCCGGCCAGAACCTCGACTGCATCATGCTGCCGAAGGTGCAGACGGCCGAGCAGGTCGTCGCGCTCGACCTCCTGCTGACCCAGATCGAGAAGACCATGGGCTTCGAGGTCGGCAAGATCGGCATCGAGGCGCAGATCGAGAACGCGCAGGGCCTCAACAACGTCAACGAGATCGCGACGGCGTCCCCGCGCGTCGAGACGATCATCTTCGGCCCGGCCGACTTCATGGCGTCGATCAACATGAAGTCGCTGGTCGTGGGTGAGCAGCCGCCCGGCTACCCGGCGGACGCCTACCACTACATCCTGATGAAGATCCTGATGGCCGCCCGCGCCAACAACCTCCAGGCGATCGACGGCCCCTACCTCCAGATCCGCAACCTCGACGGCTACCGCGAGGTCGCCCAGCGCGCCGCGGCCCTCGGTTTCGACGGCAAGTGGGTGCTGCACCCGGGCCAGGTGGAGGCGTCCAACGAGATCTTCTCGCCCTCCCAGGAGGACTACGACCACGCCGAGCTGATCCTGGACGCGTACGACTACTACACGTCCGAAGCGGGCGGCAAGAAGGGCTCGGCGATGCTCGGCGACGAGATGATCGACGAGGCCAGCCGCAAGATGGCGCTGGTCATCTCCGGCAAGGGCCGTGCGGCCGGCATGCAGCGCACGTCCAAGTTCGAGACCCCCGACAACTAAGGAGCGCTGAGCGCGATGCAGTTCGGACGCACCTACGAGGAGTTCGAGGTCGGGGCGGTCTACAAGCACTGGCCCGGGAAGACGGTCACGGAGTACGACGACCATCTCTTCTGTCTCCTGACCATGAATCACCACCCGCTCCACATGGACAGCAATTACGCGGAGAAGACGACCGACTTCGGCAAGAACGTCGTGGTCGGGAACTACATCTACTCCCTGCTGCTCGGCATGTCGGTACCGGACGTCTCCGGCAAGGCGATCGCCAACCTGGAGATCGAGTCGCTCAGGCACGTGGCGCCGACCTTCCACGGCGACACGCTCTACGGCGAGACGACCGTGCTCGACAAGTGGCCGTCCAAGTCGAAGAACGACCGCGGGATCGTCCACGTCGAGACCAAGGGCTACAAGCAGGACGGCACGCTGGTCTGCGTGTTCCGCCGCAAGGTCATGGTGCCCACCGAGACCTACATCAAGGAGCGCGGCGGCGAGCAGCCCGGCCGCCCGGAACTTCAGGAGGGCTGACCCCCATGGCACGCCTCGCCCAGACCGCCGGTCTGACCGACATCCAGCAGGAGATCCTCTCCACCGTCCGCGACTTCGTGGACAAGGAGATCATCCCGGTCGCGACCGAGCTGGAGCACCGCGACGAGTACCCGCAGCAGATCGTCGACGGGCTCAAGGAGTTGGGCCTGTTCGGGCTGATGATCCCCGAGGAGTACGGCGGTCTGGGCGAGTCCCTCCTGACGTACGCGCTGTGCGTGGAGGAGATCGCCCGCGGCTGGATGTCGGTCTCCGGCATCATCAACACCCACTTCATCGTGGCGTACATGCTCAAGCAGCACGGCACTCAGGAGCAGAAGGACCACTTCCTGCCGAGGATGGCGGCCGGCGACATCCGCGGCGCCTTCTCGATGTCGGAGCCGGCGCTCGGTTCGGACGTGTCCGCCATCACGTCCAAGGCGGTCAAGGACGGCGACGAGTACGTCCTGAACGGTCAGAAGATGTGGCTGACGAACGGCGGAACGTCAAGTCTGGTCGCCGTTCTCGTCCGAAGTGATGAAGGACACTCCCCCGAAGAGGCGGCCGCCAAGCCCCACAAGTCGATGACGACCTTCCTGATCGAGAAGGAGCCCGGGTTCGGAGAGGTCCGTCCCGGCCTCACCATCCCCGGGAAGATCGACAAGATGGGCTACAAGGGTGTCGACACCACCGAGATGATCATGGATGGCCTGCGACTTCCGGCCAACCGTGTACTCGGCGGCGCCACCGGCCGAGGTTTTTACCAAATGATGGACGGAGTCGAGGTAGGCCGCGTGAACGTGGCGGCGCGTGGCTGCGGCGTCGCTCAGCGTGCCTTCGAGCTGGGCGTCTCGTACGCCCAGCAGCGTCACACGTTCGGCAAGCCGATCGCTCAGCACCAGGCGATTCAGTTCAAGCTGGCCGAGATGGCTACCAAGGTCGAGGCCGCGCATGCGATGATGGTCAACGCGGCACGCAAAAAGGACTCCGGTGAGCGAAACGACCTTGAGGCAGGGATGGCGAAGTACCTCGCCTCCGAGTACTGCAAGGAGGTCGTGGAGGACGCCTTCCGGATCCACGGCGGCTACGGCTTCTCCAAGGAGTACGAGATCGAGCGCCTCTACCGTGAGGCTCCGATGCTGCTGATCGGTGAAGGTACCGCCGAGATCCAGAAAATGATCATCGGTCGCAGGCTGCTCGAAGAGTATCGGTTCCAGGGCTAGATGTCCGGATACGGGGTGTTTTCTTGGAGAAGAAGATCACACCCCGTCAAGGCGGTTCAGCCGCCGACTCGGCTTCCTGGCTTGCCCAGTTGTGGCCCACGACCGGTACGATCCCGGAAAGCCGCCGTCCCCCGTCTAGTGCGCGGCATCATCCGCTACGAAGGTCATCCATGCCCCACAGCCAAACCTCTGCACCTCGCGACAGCCTGGCAGGCGTACGCCTCGCGCGCGGAGCATCGCCGTGGCTCCTCCCGACCGTCGCCACCGCAGCACTGAGCCTGGTACGCGCGCGCAAGTCCGGCGCCGCCAAGGCCGTCGCCGTGCCCGCCACCGCGCTGGCGGCGGGCATGCTGTGGTTCTTCCGCGACCCCGAGCGCGAGATCGCCCCGGGCCGGGTCATCTCGCCCGCCGACGGTGTGGTGCAGAGCATCATGCCGTGGAAGGACGGTCGCACCCGGGTCGCGATCTTCATGAGCCCGCTCAACGTCCACGTCAACCGCGCGCCGCTCTCCGGCACGGTGACCTCGGTCGAGCACATCCCCGGCGGGTTCGTTCCAGCGTTCAACAAGGAGAGCGAGAACAACGAGCGCGTCGTCTGGCACTTCGACACCGAACTCGGTGACATCGAGATGATCCAGATCGCCGGCGCGGTGGCCCGTCGCATCGTCCCCTACATCCCGCAGGGCACGAAGGTCGAGCAGGGCGACCGCATCGGTCTGATCCGCTTCGGCTCGCGCGTCGACATCTACCTGCCGGAGGGCGTGGAGGTCGCGGTCGAGGTCGGCCAGAAGACGGTGGCTGGGGTGACTCGCATTGACCGTGATTGATCCTGAGACCCAGGCGGGCTGGGTGCCCGAGGCCGACGAGGTCGACGACGAGGAGGAGATGCCTCTTTCTCTCCGCCTCTCAATAGCGGACACCCTCACCCTCGGCAACGCCACGTGCGGCTTCATGGCGGTCTACTTCACGACCACCGGCATCCTGATCCCGCACCTGACCGACAGCCAGGAGACCGGCATGGCGCGCAACAGCGCGGCCACCGCGGTCATCCTGATGCTCTGCGCGGCGGTCTTCGACCTGTTCGACGGCCTGGTGGCGCGCAAGCTGCGCTCGTCGCCGATGGGCGCGGAGCTGGACAACCTCTCGGACCTGATCAGCTTCGGTCTGGCCCCGGCGTACTTCGTGCTCGTCTACGGCATGGTGGCGGACGACGCGTCCCAGCGGGTGGCGGCGGTGGGCGCCGTCGTGGTGCTGCTGGCGGTGGTACTGAGGCTCGCGAGATTCTCCTGTGTGACGGTGAAGGACGGCACCTTCCAGGGCATGCCCTCGCCGTTCGGCGCGCTGACCGTGGTCTCGATCGTCCTGCTGGAGCTCCCCTTCGTGGCGACGCTCCTGGCGATCCTGGGCACCGCCTGGCTGATGGTGAGCCGGGTCGAGTACCCGAAGCCGCGGGGCCGCCTCGCGGTCGCGATGCTCTCCTGGATCGTCCTCGGGATGGGCCTCCTCGCGGCCTGGGCGTTCGGCGCCCCGGGCGGCCAGCTCCTCCTCCAGACGGGCTGCGCCCTCCAGCTGGTCATGGGTGCGGTGATCCCCCTGTTCGCCACGGCCCGCCGGGTGAACAACTTCCGCGGCAACCGGCGCGAGGCCCGCGCGGCCCAGCTGCCGTAGGCTCCGCCGTATCGCTTCCGAGGGGCCCGAACCGTTGACGGTTCGGGCCCCTCACCGTTGCGGCCACCGCTACCTGTACGGCGCTGGGCCCGGGCTTTTCCAACCCGCTCCTCAGGCCTCCGGTGTGTACGCCTCCGCCACCTCTGATGACCCCGCCCGTCACGCTCCGGTCCGGCTGGAGGATCACGCTCTCGCGGGAGGACTGGGCTTTGGGGTCGGTGAAGTTCTGGGCGACGCCGAAGCCGACGCGTGGAGTCGATCGACAACAGGGGGCGCGCCGGGCGGCTCGCCGAGCCGGCGCTGCGCACCTGTCCGCCGGACGGCACCGCGGTCGTGCGCCTTGATCAGCGGATGCCGACCGGGCTGATGGTGAGCCGGCCGACCGGCTGGTGTCGGCCGCTGGGCGGCTGTACTGCCACCACAACACGGTCATGACGTCGGCGCTGGACGCGTACCGATGGTCGGGGCCACGTCAGTGACCCGCGAGGGGCGGATCGTGCGGGTCAGACCAGGAAGTCCCGGCCGATCTGTTCCGCCACGTCCTCCAGGATCGGCCCCGCCTCGGTGATGCACCGCTGGATGTCGGGCTCGGCGTCGGTGAGCGGGTAGACGCGGCGGATGCCCGCCCGGCCGAGGGCCTCCGGGGGCAGCGCGAGGCGGCCGCACACGGCGACGACCTCCTTGCCCTTGGCGCGGGCCGCCGCGGCGACGCCCGCCGGGGCCTTGCCGTGCAGGGTCTGCTCGTCGAGCGAGCCCTCGCCGGTGATCACCAGGTCCGCCCACTCCAGCGCGGGCGCGAAGCCCAGGACATCGAGCATGACCTCGATGCCGGGGCGGAACCGGGCGCCGAGGAGGAGGGCACCGTAGCCGATGCCGCCGGCCGCGCCCGCACCCGGCGAGGCGGCGTACCCGGCGGCCTTCGCACCCACGGCCTCCTCCAGCACCTTCGCGTAGTGGGCGAGGGCGCTGTCCAGGGCCTCGACGTCGTCCGGGGAGGCGCCCTTCTGCGGGCCGTAGACCGCGGGGGCGCCCTTGGGGCCGGTCAGCGGGTTGTCGACGTCGCTGGCCAGGATGAACTCGACGGACGCGAACCGCGGATCCAGGCCCGACAGGTCGGCCGAGGCGAGATCGGCGAGGCCTCCGCCGCCGGGGGCCACGGGCTCGCCGTCGGCGTCCAGGAAGCGGGCGCCGAGCGCGGAGAGCATGCCGGCACCGCCGTCGGTGGTGGCGCTGCCGCCGACCCCGAACACGATGGTGCGGGCGCCGGCGTCCAGCGCGGCGCGCAGAAGCTCTCCGGAGCCGTACGTCGACGCCGTGAGCGGGGCGAAGACGCCTGCGGGCAGCCGCTGCAGGCCGCTGGCCTCGGCCATCTCCACGACGGCGGTGTCCCCGCGGACCGCGAAGGCGGCGGTGACCTCCTGTCCGAGGGGCCCGGCGACCGGCACGTCCCGGCGCTCGAAACCGGCCGCGACGGCCGCGGCGACGGTTCCGTCACCGCCGTCGGCGACGGGCAGCGCCTCGACCTCCAGGCCCGGCACGACCCGGCGCAGCCCGGCCGTCACCCGCTCGGCGACCTGCACGGCCGTGAGCGAGCCCTTGAACTTGTCCGCGGCGATGAGCACGCGCAGTGTCACGTTTTCCCCTTGCTCTCCGGGCCTCGCGCACGTCAAGGCCAGTCGCGCCGCTGCGACCTTAACCGGAGACGCCCCCCGACGTCATGCACCGCCCGGTCCCTGAGAAGGCCCCGCCAACGCTCTGTCGCCGGCCGCGGTCATGAGCTCCGTGCTTCCCGCGCGTTCCGCGTCCGGTCACCGCGGCTCTCGGATGCTGTCGACGACGCGGGTCCAGTTGTCGCTGCCGTGTCCGTTCTCGATCGCGCGTCGGTAATGGGCCCGCACGGCCAGGGGGAGCGCGAGGTCGAGGCCCAGGGATCTGCTGGTCTCGACGATGTGGTCGGACGTCGCACCCATGATGGTGACCGTGCTGAGGTCCCCGGGATGCTCACCGGCTTCCAGCGCGGCACCGAGCGTCTCCTCCCCGGCCCTCAGGGCGGCGCCGATCGAGTCGGCGAAGAAGAGCAACTCCGGCCGGGCGTGAACCGGTCCCGCGGCCGGAGCGACGACACCACCACCTCGGCGGGGGGACTGAGCGGCTCTCCGGAATCGGGTACACCGGAGCTATGACCCCTGTGGGCACCGAACCAGAGCTCGCCGACCGCATCCTCGGGGGCTGGCTCGGCCGGATCGCGGGCAACATGCTCGGCAAGCCGGTCGAGCAGGGCGACCTGTGGACGCGGGACCGGATCGACCGCTATCTCCGGCAGGCCGCCGCCCTGCCCCTGACCGACTACCTTCCCGAGCCCGTCGGCGAGAGCGACGGTTTCGAGCTGCGGCCCGAGTGGCGTGAGTGCGTGCGCGGCCGCATCCATGGCAGCTGCCGCGACGACGACGTCGACTACGCCATCCTCGGCCTCGACCTCCTGGAGACCCACGGCTTCGGCTTCAGCACCGAACAGGTGGGCGATCTGTGGCTGCTGAGGCTGCCGTATCTGCAGACGTTCACCGCCGAGCGGGCCGCCTATCGCAACCTCGCCAACGGGCTGAAACCGCCGCTGACGGCGACGTACGACAACCCCTGCCAGGAGTGGATCGGCGCCCTCATCCGTGCCGACATCTACGGATGGACCTGCCCCGGTGCCCCGCGTCGCGCCGCCGCCCTGGCCCGCCGGGACGCGGTGCTCTCGCACACCGGCAACGGTGTGCAGCTGGTGGTGAGCGAGTTGGTCACCAACGCCCGCAAATGCGCGCCCGGCCCGTGTCTGCTGGACCTGGAGATCAGCAAGGGTGCCGTCCAGATCAGCGTGTGGGACAGCGACACCACCCTCCCGTCGGTCCAGGGCGCCGACCCGGACCGGATCGGCCAACACGGCCTGGAGATCGTCATGGCGGTGTCCCAGACCTTCTGCGTCCACCGAGCGCCCGTGGGCAAGAAGATCACCTTGGTGTCGCCTTGGCAGCGAAAGCCGGCGCAGCGGCTGGTAGGAGGCCGACGACCGCTATCGCGGCGGCCGCCAGCGCGAGAGACGGGTGTGCTCTACGTCTCGGTCTCAAGGATTCCCCTAGGTCCGAAAGAGAATGTGCCAGGGCAAAACTCCGCAGCCATGCCGGTAGGTGTGACACTGGTTCAGCGGCGGAGAGCTTGTGTGGGCTGGATACGTGCGGCTCGCCGGGCCGGATAGTGGTCGGCGAGAGGGCCAGTGAGCGACCCGATGGCTGGGTCGATCGCGACGACAGTGGGCGGGATGACGGGGCCCTCTGGCGGGTGACGGCCACGACGAGGACGGTCAGTGTGCCCAGCGTGCCCAGGGACGCGGACTAGTACTGCAACGGTGCTTGTTCTGAGTGCTGGGCAGTTCAGGGGCTGTGTCCGCGTCGTTTGTAGTGGCTGATGCGGGCTTGGTGCTGGCGTCGTCGTCGCCAGGTTGACCAGTGCAGGATGTGGTCGGCCGGGGTGGGACGACGGTCGGTGAGGCGGGTGATCAGACGTCTGATCTCGGCGAGGCTGAGATGGATGAGCTGGGAGGATCCGTTTCTGCTTTGTCGGTGTCCAGCTGTCGGGCTCGCAGGACGGTCAGGCAGGCGTGGGTGGCCATGGCCAGGGTCATGTGACGGTGCCAGCCGGGGTAGCGGCGGACCTGGTAGTCGTCCAGGCCGCACTCCTGCTTGGCGGTCTGGAAGCATTCCTCGACGGCCCAGCGGCTGCCCGCGATGCGGATCAGCTCGTCCAGGGTGGTGTCGGCGGGACAGTAGGCGATGTAGTAGGAGATCTCCTCGGGCCTGCTCACGCTGCGGCGGGCGAGGACCCAGTGCCGGCGGTCCTCGCGGTGCCAGGGCCTCACTTCGACGCGGGCCCAGTCGTAGATCCGCCGGCCATGGGCTCCCTCGCCGCAGGAACGGCGTTTCCATTTCTGCCGGGGCAGGCCGGGGAACAGGTCGTGGACGGGGTGGTCGATGGACCAGCGGGTGACGACGGTGTCGTGCCGGGTGGTGGCCATGACGTGGAAGACGTCCGCCTGCTCGAGCTCGAAGCGCCAGCCCTTGCTGTAGCCGTAGGCGGCGTCCGCCGTCACCCATCCGAAAGGGATCCGGTCGGTGATGGCCCGGCGGACCATCGCCTTGGCCATGGCCACCTTCGTCTCGAAGGCGACGTGGTCGTCGATGCCGGCCCGCCGGCAGCGGTCCCGGTCGTCCGTCCAGGACGTGGGCAGATACAGACGGCGGTCTATCAACGTGCGTCCGCGGCCGGTGGCGTAGGCGAGGAACACACCGATCTGGCTGTTCTCGGTGCGGCCGGCGGTTCCGGAGTACTGCCTTTGCACACCGGCCGAGCGGATGCCCTTCTTGAGAAAGCCGGTGTCGTCGACGATCAGGACGGCATCCCGGTCTCCGAGGTGTTCCACGACGTAGTCGCGTACGTCGTTCAGGACCTCGTCGGCGTCCCACTCGATCCGGTTCAGCAGTCGGTGGATGCGATCGGGACCGGCGTGTCCGGCCTCCTCCGCCAGCGTCCAGCCGTTCTTGCGCTGCAGCGGAGCGACCAGGCCCCGCATGTAAGCCAGCGCCGACTGACGTGGCTCCTCCCGGTTGAACCTGTGCACGAACCGCTCATGCAGAGCGTCCAGTTCACCCGCCCACAGCCTGACATCAGCAAGGTCCCCACCCATAACCACACCAACGACCGAATTGGCCAGCAGTCACGGCAAAGACCGTTGCAGTACTACTGATCTTTTCGTAAGTTCGGTGGGTGTGGTGGCTGTGTGGGTGGGAGGCTGTCTGGGTGGCTTATCAACCTTCCCCTTCGGTTGCCGGCTCCTCCCTTCCTCCTTTGTCACGGCCTCAGTTGGCGGAGGCACGTCGTGTTCGGGCAGTCGAGTTGTTCGAGGACAGCGTTTCGAATGCGGACATCGCGAGGGCGGTAGGGGTGTGTGCCGAGAGCGTGCGGCGTTGGCGGCGGGTGTGGGAGCAAGGCGGTGCTTCGGCCCTGCGGCGACGGGCAGCTACCGGACGCCCACCCAAGCTGGACGACGCCCAAGTCGAGATGGTCCGGGCCGCGTTGGAGCAAGGCGCCCAGGCTCATGGTTTCGAGGCCGACCTGTGGACCCTGGAACGAGTCGGCGCGGTCGTCACCCGGGCAACGGGGGTGGTGTTGTCGAGGGCATCGGTGTGGCGGCTGCTGACCGGCCGGCTCGGATGGAGCCTGCAACGGCCCGAGCGGAGGGCTGTCGAGCGGGACGATTCGGAGATCGCCCGCTGGATCGCGCACGAGTGGCCGCGCATCAAAAAGGGGCCGTGAACACACGTGCCTGGATCGTCTTCCTCGACGAATCAGGCGTCTTCCTGCTCCCTCAGATCCGCCGCACCTACTCGCCCCGTGGGCGGACTCCGCTCCTGCGGCACCGCCTGAACTGGAAGCGCGCGTCGATGGCGGGGGCCTTGGGCTACCACTCCACCGACCCCGATCGCGGGGCCCGCCTGTGCTTCCACCTCAAGCCCGGCAGCTACGACACCGCCGGACTCATCGAGGTCCTGGAGCAGATGAAGGTGTTCTACCGCGGCGAGCGAGTGGTCCTGGTCTGGGACGGCCTGTCCGCCCACTGGAGCCGGGCGATGCGGGCCTGGGTCGCCGAACAGGACTGGCTCACCCTGGAACGATTACCCGCCTACGCTCCCGAACTGAACCCGGTGGAACTCCTGTGGTCCTCGCTCAAGAAACGTGAACTCGCCAACCTCGCCGGCGACCGCCTCGCCGATGTCGCCGACGCCACCGAGCAAGGCATCCACCGCATCAACGCCAACCCCCGACTGCCATGGTCATTCCTCGCCCATACCGGCCTGACCATCCGCCCACCACACCCACCGAACTTACGAAAAGATCAGTAGGTGAGGAGCTGCGCAGCGATGTGCCAGCCCCGGGTCCCGACTGCCTTGCGCTGCCCGATGCCGACGGTTTGTTCCAATACTGCGACCGGGGTGGTGTTGGCGATGCCAACGACTTCGACGATCGGGCAGGATACGACGCGTGCTGATGCCCGACGTGGAAGACGACTGAGCGTCGTCAGACCAGATGTCCCTCACCCAGGGCGAGTTCACTCGGTACGGTCGCGGATCGCCGTGTGCAGATGGGGCGGCCCGCCCCTTCTCGTAAGCCCGGTTAGAAGGTTCTCGGCTTCATCGGCAGATGTCGGGGGTCTCAGCGCCGCCTCCGGCTTGGACCGTGGCGAGGACGGCTTCGTGAAGGTCTTGCAGCCCGTGGTGGCAGAGCGAGGTCGGGCTTCCGACGAGCGTGTACAACTCGTCGGTGTCGGTGTATCGCCCGCAGGGAAATCCTGCAGACGACTGCAGGGGAGCGCGGCAGCTTTCCAACCCCCTGTGTTCCCCCAAGACACAATCCCCCCAGATTGAGTGCCGCGCACGAGGCTGCCTGCCTGCAGCCCGTGAGCTCTATGCGTGTAATGGGCTAGGGCTTCCTGCCCGCCGCTCGGGTCACAGTAGTTGCAGCCGTTACGAAACAGGCACCCCTGAAGGCGTCCCTGACCAGAATCGGGTGCACCCGACAGCGTTAAGCGGAATCCGCACCTTGCGCAACGCGGTAAGCACTTGCAGGCCTGCGGGTGAAAAAGCGGAGGGATCTCGTCAGGGAGCATCCTGATCAGGTTGTCTGGATCCCGGCACGCGGATCTTGTTGAGGGCCAGCCGCAGATGTCCACCGCCCACCGCACCTCGTAGGCCGCCTCGCACGCCGCCACGCTCAGGCCAGGATGTCGTCCTCACAGTTGACGAGATTCCTGGGGAGCACCTTCTCTCCGCCCGCGTTGACTCCGAACGCCCAGCGATGGGCCTTGTCGGCGTCGGTGTCGACCCAGATCTGCTTGTGACGTTCCGTCACCGTCGTTGCTCCGTTCCTCAGGCACCAGCACCTTTGAGGTCCGGGAACACTCCGCCGCCAAGCCCTTAACCAGCGGGAGGTCGATTGCGTCAGGATAGGAGACCAACGAGGCTCCTGCGCCGATTGAGTTGAGACGTGGAACACCTCTCTCAACGGCAGAGGAGCCTCGTGCCTTACGGGAGGCCGCCCCGTCACCCGACCGGTGGCCACTCTGAAAACGCCCAGTGACGGAAAGCACGATTCCTGTATGCCCAGGAGGCTCCCGGGCTGATTCGAAACAACCTGGGCCAGCCGTCTCCAGTCGGTCTCAACCGCCTGCCACGGGCTTGGAGCCGATGGCTGCGCAGGCTGCCTTCTTTGTGGGGTAGCCGTCCGCCGGGTAGACCACCGGCCCGCCGAGTGCCCCCTCGTCGTCGGGGGCCGAGGATTCGCCGCTGTCAGGCTGCGCGTTGGGGAAGAAGCAGGCCGCGAACCGGGTTGGCTTGGGAGTCCGTGGCCTTGTGTCCTGGGCAGGCTGATTCCACATCCGATCCCAGGATGCCGCGCAGGAACGCGCCGCGTCCTGCGGATCGAAGTCCTTCATGGCTTTGACCGGCAGCTGGCTCAGGTCCGCCTCGGGTGACAGCGTGCGAGCGCACATGACATTGCGCCCGTCCTCGTCCCATGGCCCGAATGTGGCTACGGCAGCCGTGGTGGCGCCCCCGAGGAGTGCGGCCGTGACCGCACCCAGCATGAACATGTGCCGACGTCTCCCGGAACCGGCCGTGGCACGCGGCTGCCCGGTGCGCAGCAGGATCCCCCGCAGGGCGGCCTGGCCGTCTTCCGACGCCGCCCAGCCTTCGGTGCCGTCGCCGGTGGGCCGCAGAGCGCGGACGGCGGCGAGGTCGGCCGCCTGGATGCGCTTGGTGACGCTCTGCTTCATGCTGACTCCCGTTGGATGAAGTGGGGGTGGGAAATCGCGTTATGGACCGGCCGTGCATGGCCTGCACGGAGCAGCGCTGCCCTGAACCGTTTGCGCGCCCGGTGCAGACGCACAGCGAAGGCAGTGGCCGTGCAGCCCGCGACTACGGCCGCCTGCTTGGCCGTCAGGCCGTACCAGGCGCTCAGCACGAGTACCTCCCGGTCCTGTTCGGAAAGCGCCGACAGCGCGGCGGCCACCTCGGCACGCGTCCCTATCGTGTCCGCGATCTCCGCGGCCCCCGTCCGGTCGGCCATCACCGCCAAGTGCTCCGTCAGTGCGCGGTGCCGCTGGTCGGACCGCACGCGGTTGGCGAGCAGCCGCCGGGCCGAGGCGAGCAGCCACGGCAGGGCATCGTCGGGTACGGACCCGGACTTACGCCAGGCCAGCACGAAGGTCTCCGACAGGATGTCCTGAGCTGTCTCCCGGTCCGTACGGTGCAGCAGGTACGCCAGGACCCGATCAGCATGAGCCGTATAGAGCGCCTCAAGGGCCCGGTGTCCGGCCGGGTCACCGTACTCCCCGGCGGTTGTTCGTCGTCGTCTCACAGCACCTCCATGGACCATCCATCAACGGCCGTCAACCGGGAGATGTACGGCCGGGCCGGATTTCTTACAGCCTCTGACAGATTCACGCTCGGGCCGTCTCGGCGGGCGTGATACGGAGCACGAGCCTGCCGTCAGTACACACTGCGCGCGAGTCGCTCGTGTGCACCTCCCCTCCGGTGGAGAGCATGACCGGAGGGATAGTTGGGGGTCGTGGCATCCGGGAGGCGCATCTACGACGCCGAGTTCCATGACTGGGCGGTGCGGATCATGACGGAGTCCGGGAAGCCGATTCCGGAGGTGGTCGAGGATCTGGGTATCCATCCCGGGACGCTGCGCAGCTGGGTCTCGCGGGCCCGGCGCAACGTGTCGCCGTCGTCGGACCGGCCAGTGGCAGAGCCATCTCCTAGATCAAACGCCCTCTGAGTGCCTGCACCCAGGACCCGGTCCTGTGGGTCTGCAACATAGCCCCTCGGTCGCCTGTGTGATGAGTGAGATCACCACGCCGACGACGAGGGTCTCTGCCACGTCACACATCTCGCTGACCAGCCCGCTTCACCCCTGCAACCCAGGATGAAAGAGGCTCAGTGCGGTGTGTTCATGCTCCTTGCCCCCGTGTCAGGCACGCTCGACCTGGAAGACGTCGACCTTGTCGTTCCAGTTGCCGCCACCTGGGTAGTCCATGTTCTTGAAGTTCGCCCAGCCGTGCGGCGGGACGAGTTCACGCTCCCGGTCGTGCAGCGGCCAGGACCGCGAGTCCCAGATGGTCGCAGTTCCGAAGTTGATCGACCAGCGGCCGACCCAGTAGAAGACCGAGCTTAGCTTGTCGCGGAATCCGTAGTCGCCGAGGTTCTTCTTGCCGCTGCTCGAGAACTGCAGGCGCCTGCCACCGTAGTTGGCGTCCTGAAAGAGGCACCAGTAGTCGGCGGCACATTTGTCGTGCGGGTCAGAGGCCAGATCGGTGGTGGCTCTGAGGCTTGCCTTACGGACCTGGGCCGGAAGTTCTGGGTCCGCCAGGGATTCCTCGTTGGAGTCGTAGCAGTGGACTTCGCCGTTGGGAAGTTCCGTACAGATACTGGCACCTTCCCATGACTCGGCGAGGTTGATCTTCTTCCCGTCATAGTCGGCGATCACCGGGTTCACCGGGTCTGCGGTCGGCTCCCCGGTCGGCTCTGCAGTCGGCTCTGCAGTCGGATCCTCAGTTGCCGTGGCCGACGGCTCCACAGTGGGTCCCTCCGCGTGTGCCAGCGGGGCAGTACCCAGCAGAAGGGCTCCAGCAGATGCTGCGACTAAGAGGGTGGACGTAAAGAGTCTCGGTCTCAAGAGGAGTTCTCCCTGGTGGTGTCGTAATGGTGCAATCTGGTCCCGTCAGGGCCGTACACGTTGAGCACGTAGCCCTGAAGGAGGCTGACGCCCGTCCCGGTCAGGAAGGACGTCAACGTCTCGTCGAACTTGTCGAAGCCGCTCCCGTAGCCGGACTTCTTGCGGGTCCATACAGTGAGGGTCAGCAGGCCATCCCGGTTCTTCGTGTGCTTGATGCCGGACACGTCCGGGTCTCCGCCGGCCCGGCGATAGCGTGCCGCCAGATCTCTGTCGCTACCGGACGGGGACGCGCTGGTGGTCGGCGGGCCGCTCTTCGGCGTCGTCTCCGTGCTGCATCCCGACAGCAAAACCGCGATGGTCAACAGGAATGCGGGAAGGATTCTTTTCATGGCCTCAGCGTGGCAAAGGGTCAGTGGTGGACGTACGTCGAGCCCCGCTTGCCATTGGGCCCTTCACTGGTGAACGGGCAACACGACGATGCTGGGGCAGCCCTATTACGTCGGCGAGCACTATGCGCTTCGGCCGGAATCTCAGCGGGCGCCAGCACTGACCGCGTAGGTCGTCGCCCGTGGGCGACTGGTCACCGAACGAGACCAGAAAGAGGCCCACGTGGAGAAGTCCCCTAGGCCGGTGACCGGCAGTTTCACGAAGGACTGGTCCAGCTGCCGTACGTCGCGTTGACGAACTTCTACCCCTGCAACACCATCTGGTCGGCCATCAGCATCCCTCCGTTTTCGGCAGGGAGCGTCGACATGATGACGCAAAGCGGCTCCCCCCGTCGCCGTTCCGATACACGCCCCCTTGTTCGAGCGGTGGTCAGCCGCGTTCGAGGACGAGCGGGGTCACTGTAGACAGGCGAGTACTGAGATATGCAAGAGAAGATCAACAAGGTGGCGTGAAACAGCAACACTTCACTCCGGTCATCCGATCACCAAGATTCCGTGCGGTAGCTGCAGTCTTTAGGTGAAGAACCGATGGTGGGCGGAGTTCGGATTCAAGCGAGATGACCGAAAGTGGGCCCATCGGCAGCCGTGACGGTCCGCACCCCGCCACGGGCCGGTCCCCGCGCCCTTGAGGCTTCCCGAAGGTGCGGAGGAAGCTGATAGAGGTCAGAGGGGGACGCATGAGAGGAACATTGACCATGACTTCCCCCAGGAAACGGCCTCCCGGGGCCTTCAGGTCCACCTGATCCTCGACAACTATGTGACCCACAAGACACCCGACATCAAGAAGTGGCTGCTGGCTCACCCGCGGTTCCACCTGCACTTCACCCCGACCAGCGCGCCCTGGCTGAACCTGGTGGAGCGATGGGTCGCCGAGCTCACGCAGAAGAAACTCAAGCGCGGCGTCCACCGCTCCGTCCAGGCCCTCGAACGCGACATCCGATCCTGGCTCGCCGACTGGAACGAACAGCCCAGACCTTTCACCTGGACGAAGACAGCCGACGAGATCCTCGACAAGGTCGCCGCCTACTGCCGACGAATCTCTGAACGGATCACTAGCAGGTGACGACGTCGAGGAGGTGCTCCTCGTGTCCGAGCGTCAAAGGAGCGAGGTCGAATAGAGCATCTCCCTGGCCCGTCGGACCAGTCGATGACGCCCACCGTCTCGTCACCGTCGACGCACACGTGAGCGATCTGTACCTCGCCGTGCCTCAACACCGGAGTCCACGGCCGGCGAGGGGCCTCGGCGACCTGGCGGTTACGGGTGACCAGGTCGGCGGGCAGCGCGCCGTTGGGCACAAGCCACTCGCACTCGCCGTCGAGATCCGCCGCCGGCTCGCCGAGGCCCCGGCGGGGGCGGCAGCGGCACGTCGTGCAACGTCCCGATGGCGGCAACCGCTGCGGCCCGCCTCGCCGGAGACGCGGTCGACGGCTCGCCGAGGCGGCCGAGCGCCGGCCCCGGGACCGCGGCGATCACGAACACAGGCGGCCTGCGCACCAGGACCTTCGGGGGCGGACCGGCGCAGGGCCATCGCCTGGACTTCGACGCCGATGCGCGCCTGATCGACGTCCACCTTCAAGGGCACGTCGCCGACGCGCAGGGTGGCGCGCGAAATGAGGCGACGACGACCTTGACCTCGTCCATGACGATCAGTTTCCTGGATGACCGTCCACGGCGCCGGAGCATCGCGTGCGCATGCGCGGCCGACCACGTCCCGCCACCCGGCCGCCTCGTGCGCGACACCGATCCCGGACCAGGTCAAGCGCGCCATAAACCGCACCGGTAGGACATTCCTGACCCGGCCCCGACGTGGCGCGCTGCCACGCGAGGAGCGGGGATCGGCCAATCCGATCAAAGCGCCAACCTTCTGCCGCATCTCTGCGGTCACAGGAACCTCACAGGTGACACGATTTTCGGCGGACCGTAGAGCGGCGGCTTCGCGTGGCGGTGCAGTGGATCACTTTCCGCCATGTCCGCATCGAGCTCTATGTGGCATGTTCACGTGGCATTTACAGTGGCCCAGCGTCCGGCGGAGTGGACCAGACCATCCTTCGTACCGTCGGCGAAATGAGCGGCTGGCAGCGGGAATTGGCTTGATGTACGGCGGTGTGTCCCTGCCTGCCGTGAACCGCCGATGTGAGGGGGATCCGTGCGTCTCAGTGGCACAGCACCGAAGAGCTGTGCACCGCGCAGAACCGCAGCGTCGCATCTGGCGTTTTCGCAGCCTTCGCTCTTGCTGAAGTAACGCTGGTTGTCCGCCTGGAACGCACCTCCGGGATTGGGTTGAGCACGGTGCTGCTGACCGATGCGTGTGCTGTCCGGCGCGCCTCTCACATGCATGACCGCCCTTCTCTCCCTCTTCGTTGCATCGGGCGTGTGCGATTGCGCGGCCCGTGCCCACGAGCCCTTCCCACTCGCATTCCCGCCCCGGTCAATCGACCTCTGCGGCGGGACAGACCGCGCATCACAGCGCGAGGAACCACTGAAGGAGAAGCGTTGAGATTACGCAGACGAGTGCTCGCGCCACTAGCCGCGATGGCAGCGGGTACGGTGCTTGCGGGAATGGTCCCCGCGACCGCCCGGGCTGAGGAGCCCGAAGCGGCAGACACCACGGTGAAGACTCAGGCCAAGGCGCCGTCCGATGCGGTGCCGCCGGCGAAGCGGGCCCTGGTCCTGGGAAGGTCCTGGCAGAAGTCGAGCGACCTGGCGTGGACGACGTCGAGTGACGCGGAGGGCTTCCACCTCCTCACGGCCCGCAAGAAGGACGGCTACACGTGGCGCAGTACGGCCTCGTTGTCCGAACCGGGTCTGGAGGCGGATGCGTGGATCGGCAACGCCTGTGTGACCGGCTCGGGCAGGCGGGCGGTCGTGGTCTACGCGCCGCGCACCTTCACCAACAAACCGCAACTGATGGCCAGGGGGGCCTTCACGGCGGTCGTTGACCTCGTGTCCGGTCGGGTGACGAAGCTGGACGTCAAGGCGTCATTGTCGTACTACAACCCGGGTTGCGGGACGGGGGAGACGGCTGTCTTGACCCAGTCGGGCGGTGAGGACCTGCCCGGTACCCGGCTGTTCAAGCTGAACACGTCAACGGGCAAGCTGAGCAAACCCATCAAGCTCAAGGGACAGGTCACCTCGGCCGTCCCGGCCGCCGACGGCCTCATCGCCGCGGCCTTCGGAGCTGAGGTCGTCCACATCGACGCCCGAGGCACCCGCACGGCCGTCGTCCGCACGGACGGCGTGCCCTACCGGCTCACCCCCGACAGCTCGGGCGGCCTCACCTTCTTGGACAAGCGCGGGCAGACCTCGACGGTCAAGCGCGTCAGCGCCACCGCGCTCAGCCGCCCGAACACGCGGACCGCGCGCGCCGCAGTGCTGGCCCGGGGCCTTGCGGCCGAGACCGGACTGACGCGCAGCGCCGGGAGCGTGTATGTGACCGGCCGGACGACGCCGGTGGCGAAGCACTTTCCCGCCGCGGTACGGCGCCTTTCGGGGGCGGCCAAGGACGTCACCGTCTCCAGCCGCGGCGAGGCCTTCGTGACCCATACGACCTCGGCCGACGGCAAGGGCAGCCTCCTGCTGCCGGGGGAGGCCGCGACGGCCCGCCCCGTACGGATGTCCATGACCGCGCTGGGCTCGGGGCGCACGGTCTCCTTCACCGCCGATCCGGGCAAGCGCGTATCCACGTACGCACGCCAGGGTCGCGATGCTTCCCCTGGCCTGCTCACCGGGGCCGCGGGCACCCACCCGAGCGCCGCGCCCGTGGCGGCCGCCGGTGACCCCAGCAACCCGGTGGAAGAGGAGCGCACATGCTCCGTTCCGCGCAACGACCCGCGCAACCAGGCCATGCAGCCCAAGCCGCGCCAGGTGGAATGGGCCGTCGACATGGCGGTCAAGGGGCTGCTGAACACCCACATCTCGCGGCCGGCCAACTGGAAGAACCTCGGCATGCCGGCCTACCAGCCGCAGACCCTCTTCCTGAACCCGGCGCTGAGTGGCGGTGGCCGCGCCATCGCGCAGGTCATGCTCGGTGTGACCACCCAGGAGTCCAACATGTGGCAGGCCGCCCGCTCGGCCGTGCCCGGTGTCACCGCCAGCCCGCTGATCGGCAACTACTACGGCATCGACCTCTATGACGGCGACTCGGCCAATGACTGGGACGTCAACTTCGCCAAGGCGGACTGCGGTTACGGCATCACGCAGATCACCGACCACATGCGGATGGCCGGCCGAGAGGACGGGCACGGCGGCGAGGCCTGGCCCTACCAGAAGCAGCGGGCCGCGGCGCTGGACTACACGGCAAACATCGCCGCGGGTCTGCAGACCCTCGTGTCCAAGTGGAACGAGACCCGTGCCGCGGGCCTGATCGCCAACCACGGTGCCAACGGCCGCCCCGAGAACTGGTACTTCGCGCTGTGGGCCTACAACTCCGGCTTCCACCCCAAGGACGCTGCCGCGCCGTGGGGCCTGGGCTGGGCCAACAACCCGGCCAATCCCGAATGGGACGCCGGACGGCTGCCGTTCATGGAGAACTCGGCAGGCAACGACGACGCCAGCGCCGCCGCCCGCCCGCAGAACTGGCCCTATCAGGAAAAGGTCCTCGGCTTCGCCGCCCACCCGCCGTCCTTCCTGGAATCCCCGGGTGTGATGGTTCCGGCCTTCCGTCAGTCCACCTGGAACGGCACCAACGAAGGCGTCACCGTAAAGGGCAGCGCCAAGTACAACCGTGCCCGTGTCAAGGCGCCCGAGGACGCCTTCTGCGACTCGTCCAACTTCTGCTCCCCGGGCAAGATATCCGACGGTGCCTCCAACGACAGCGCGACCAGCGGCCCCTGTGGCCGTGAGGACTTCAAGTGCTGGTGGAACAAGCCGGTCACGTGGAAGAGCGACTGCGTCGACACGTGCGGTTTTGAGTTCATCCGCTTCGGCGAGAGCATGCCGGAGGAGGCCGACGGCACCGCCTACCCGCCGGTCTGCACCAGAAGCGGTCTGCCGGACGGTGCCCTCATCGTCGATGACGTTCCTGCGGGCACACCCGTCGTCCGCCCCGGCTGCAGCAACTCCTGGACGAACTCCGGCACTTTCTCCTTCAACTTTGCCAGCAACGCGGTGGAGACCGTCTATCCCGCCAAGGTCGACCTGCACCAGTTGGGCGCGGGGTTCGGCGGGCACTTCTACTTCGGCCACACCCGGCAGAACGACGCCAAGGGCCAGAGGCTGAAGATCACCGGCAACTGGAAGCTGAACCGGGAGCTCGACAAGGACGCCAGGGTCTGGGTCCACCTGCCCGACCACGGCGCACAGACCAAGCTCGCCAAGTACGAGGTCAAGACCCGCAACGGGTGGCGCAGCAAGACCGTCTCCCAACCCGGCAACAGCAACCGCTGGGTGAAGCTGGGCATCTTCCGCACCAAAGGCATCGTGCCCGAGGTCAGACTCGCCACCCTCACCGCTGACGGTACCGGGGACGAGGACATCGCCTTCGACGCCGTGGCGTTCGAGCCCGGCAACTGGGACTTCGTTCCCGACATGGTCATCCCGGAGGCCGACCCCGACGCCCCGGACCCCGAGTTCGAGGACACCGACCGCCAGAAGCAGCCCAACCCCGATGGCGTGATCGGCCTCGCCGCGAACAAGGAACAGTGCTACAACACGGACCGCGACGGCGTACGCCAGTGCATCAAGCTCGACTACGACGTCAAGAAGTACGGCGCCGATGCCTGGCAACAGCCCCGCACCCGGGCGGCGAACCTCGACGGCCCCTTGGTGGCCTGGTGCGACGATCCCACAGTCGCCGGCTACACCCTCACGCGCCGTGAGGGCTGCCACAAACTGGCGGTCCTGGTCAGGTGGACGGCTGACGGCAAAACCGTGGGCACGGCCACCTTCCTGGTCCGTGAGGAATTCGTGGTGGAGAACAAGAAGGAGTTCCGCGAGCGACTGTTCATGAGCCCGCTGTCCATCGACGCGGCGCTGGGCACGGTCTCGCTGGACTACTGGGACGCGATCTGCACACCGGACTGCGACGAGAGCTACGTCGGGACCTGGGACGGTGTGACCGCATGGGCTCCCCTCGTGGACAAGCACTGGGTGTCGGCCACCAAGAAGTTCACCTGGACCACCCCGACGACCGGTACGGTGCAGGATTTCGACCGGGGAACGTTCCTCAGCTTCAAGGCCAGTTCGCCAGAAGCCTCCGGCGCGGTCGAGGCCATCAAGCCGGAGTGGACCTTCTGGGACCAGGTCACCTGCGACGCCGCCGTCACCGTGCCCAATTCGACAGGCTGTGTGTTCGGCAAGCACATACCGACCTTCGAGACCAACACCAAGCGGTATCCGGCCGCGGCCGCCTACTACTGGGTGCTGAGAGAGAAACTGGCCGACCATCCGGGCAGCAAGAAATACGGCAAGCCGATGCACCGCCTGATGGACAAGGTCCAGCAGGACCACAACCGTGACACGATCTGCAACAAGACCGGCGTCGGCAAATGGACGGCCCATCCGGACGCCACGCCGGACACCAAGGGCGTGCAGTGCGACGAGTTCCCCTTCGCGGCCACCCGGGAGAGCGGCGGCGTCCCCACGCCGGTCGTCAACGGGGGCATCTGCGTCCAGCTGTACGCCGAGAAGCAGGACGACGGCACCTGGCGGCTCTTCGACGACGAGCGCTACGACCCGCCCACGTGGAACGAGATCTGCGGACGGGCCTCGATGCCGGGCAAGCAGAACGGAGACGCGGGCCGCGGGCCTGGCCTGTCGGGCTTCTACACCAAGGCGCGGGTGCAGAACGGAGGAGAGTTCTACATCGAGGTACCGGGATACGAGGGCTGCAACACGCAGGACGTGTGCATCGTGCGGCCGTGATGTGATGTCACCGGCGTGACAGAAAGGGGGGACCGGCACGACTGGTCCCCCCTTTCCGCGGTGTCAGCGCCAGACCAGTTGCCAGGTGCCGTCGTCCTCGTGGACGTACTCGGCCCGGATCTCCTTGCCCAGTGCGGTCACCACAGGATGTCCCGTCTCCAGGGAAACGACCGTCTCCTCGAACATCTCCGCCACGCTCTTCCAGCGGACGACGCCCCACAACTCCGCATCCTGGTCGATCTCCAGGACCGCCCCTTGGGTCGGCCCCTCCCTATGGTCGACGACAAGCTCCACCCCCGACAGCGTCCTGGCCAGCGGGACCCACCGGACATGCGCGGTCGTCCCGACGACGGACTCCTCGCTCTCGTCCTCCAGACTCCAGGCCACTTCCTGTTCCATGTCCCGCTGCCCGAGCCGCATCCCCTCCGCGTCCAGCGGATAGTGGCCACCAGGCAGCCATCCCCCCGGCCCTCCCGGCCGCGTCCAGGTCGACACCCCGTTGTGGCGGGCGAGCCAAAGCCCCAACTCCGGATGGAGATCGAACCGGTTCTCGGCGACTTTACTGATCTGCGCCGCCGTAGCGGGCGGGTTAAGAGTGCGGAACTCGTCTGGCGCGTGGGCTTCCAGCCACGAATCCAGGCGATTCAGTATGTCAGGGAAGGGCACGGTTCATCCTCACGTCGCGATGCGCTCTCACCTGTCAGACCCACAGGCCTCCTCGTGGGTTCCCGCATTCCCACAACCTCACGCCCGGCTCACGACAGCCGTGTCCTTCGGCCCGCAGAATACTCACAAGCAGGGAGTAATCGTCAAGGCCTGTGGATGGGGTGGCATGTCGCCTCGCGGTGCGCCGCCCTTGCGTCGAGGGGCAGCTTCGTCACTCCGCAGACCGTGGCCGCCTCAGGCGAAGTCTGCTGCGGTGATGCCGTCGGGAGGCGTTGTCACGTTGTTGGGTGGGTAGGGCCTGACGGTGTGTCGAGGCATGGTTCAGTTGGGCTCCGGTCCTGTTGCTCAGGCCGCTGAGGGTCGGCCGGTTACCTGGTCCCAGATCGCAAAGCGGATGGTCATCTCGACTCGGTAACCGGGAGCGGTCATCAGGTGGCGGCGGGGCCGGAAGTGGGGTGAGATGCCGCTGAACGCGGACAGGAACCGCTGGGCAGCGCCGGTACTGCGGAAGCCTTTCATAGCGCGTGCGCGTTGCCTGGGGGCTGTTCTCGGCCCGGTTGTTCAGGCCCTTGTGGGAGCGGTGCTCCACCGAGGGCATGACCTCACGGTGGGCGGCGCCGTAAGAGCGGAGCTTGTCCGTGACGACTACCCGCGGCACCGCGCCCGCCGTCTTGAGCAGCCGGCGGAAGAAGCGCCTGGCCGCAGCCTTGTCCCGGCGGTTCTGCACGAGGATGTCCAGCACCATGCCGTCCTGGTCGACGGCCTGCCCCAGGGACTTCCGCTCGCCGTCGATCTTGATGAAGACCTCGTCCAGATGCCACTTCGGCGGCGGCGCAGCGAATTGGAGAGATCACCGCGACCGGGTACCTGTGACCCCTGTGCGACGGCAACGCGCTCCCCACGGACGCCACCCTCCACCATGATCAACCCGGCGATCATCCCACCCACCCAGCCAACGTGACAGCGCCCGCCCGGCCCCCGCATCGGCGGCCCGACCGACGGAAGCGATCTCGACGAGCTGGTTCGCCAGGTCCACCAGTGGCATCCGCATTCCCGCTGGGTGCTCATCGCCCAGACACTGCACACGTTCGTCTGCAGACTCACCGAAGAAGCGAGAACGGCAACCACACCGGCAGATGCGAGCCGAACTTCGCGGCCAGCGCTGCCGAACGGGGCCCGTCGCCCAGAAGGTCGGACACCACGAAGCGCAGCAGACTCGACTTTCCCGCTCTCGACTCGCCACCACGATGGAAAGATCACCGTCGGACAGCCACTCGTCGCAGGCGCTGCGGGTCACCTCCAGGCCGCCCAGTTCGTCCTCTGCCCGACCGCGCGCCAGCAGGCGGTCCCGGGAACGGCGTCACGGTAGGACCAGTGAGCGTGCACGCCGACGGCCTGTTCCATCTCCGCCGTTCCTGCCGCACCAGGGCCGGTCGCGCTGGGCAAACCATGCCCGTCTCGGCGCTCGTCCGCCAGGGCCCGCTCACCCGCAGTGCCCGGCTGGCCGCCGAGGAACTCACCGCGCTGCCGGTGATGTCCAGCAGCACGTATTCAAGCGGCTTGAGCGGGCGTGGACACGGGCGGAGCCAGCAGGACCTCCTGCGGTCCCGAATCAGGGTTCTGACCGACGAGCTCCAAGAACGGGGTTTTAGCGTGTACGGGGCGATGTGGGCGGCGGCGCTGATCTCGGCGGCGTACACGGTCGACACGGTGCGGCAGGCCGTGGACCAGGCGCTCGCGGTGATCCCCGCGAGCAGCCGCCTCGCGCGCACGGTACACCGGGTGGTGTCCCTGCACGACACCCGGATGACCTGGGAGGACACCCTGACGACGGTCTCGGAGGAGACCGCCGGGCTCGGCTGGATCCAAACCATCCCGAACGCGGCCGTCCTGACCGCCGGACTGCTCTACGGCGACGGCGACTTCACCCGCACCATCACGCTCACCGTCCGGGGCGGTCTGGACACCGACTCGAACGGAGCCACGGCCGGTTCGGTGGCCGGGGTGCTCACCGGGGCGGACGCGATCCCGGGCCAGTGGAAGGAGCCGCTGGAGGACCGGGTGCGCAGCGCGGTGTTCGGGTTCGACGGGGTGCACATCAGCGAACTGGCCGAACGGACGGTGCGGTTGGCGGGGGCGGAGACCACCTGCTGAGCAGGCGAAGGCGGCAGCGGTTGCTGGTTACCCTTCGAGGATGACCACCACCCCTGACTTCGCCACGTACATCGCCGGTCTGCCCCGGATCCTCGCCGGTGCCGCCGCTCTCTTCCGTGACGCCTCGGGCCGGATCCTGCTCGTCGAGCCCAACTACCGTGAGGGTTGGGCGCTTCCGGGCGGCACGATCGAGTCCGACGAGGGCGAGACCCCTCGGCAGGGCGCGCGCCGCGAGACCCTCGAGGAGATCGGGCTCGACCGCGACCTCGGCCGGCTGCTCGCCGTGGACTGGGTGTACCGGCCGACCTGGCCGCCCCTGGTGGCGTACCTGTACGACGGCGGTGTCCTCGGCGAGGACGACCTCAAGGCGATCCGCCTCCAGGAGGAGGAGCTGCTGTCCTGGCGGCTCGTGCCGCACGAGGAGCTGGCCGAGTATCTGCCCGACGGGCTCGGCCGCCGGGTCCTGGCCGCGCTGGACGTGCTCGCGGACGGGGCGGGGACGGTGGAACTGGAGAACGGGCGCCGGGTGGGCTGATCCCGCACGCTGTCTGCGTTCACGGTTGCTCGCGCCCAGGCGGTGGAATATCCACTCGCCGCACCCGGATCACCCGCCCTACCCTCGGCACCATGACCAAGCCCCTCGTCGCCCTCCTCAGCGGCGCCGGCATCTCGACCGACTCAGGGATCCCCGACTACCGCGGTCCGAACGGACTGTGGCGCAAGGACCCCGAGGCCGAGAAGCTCGTCACGTACGACTACTACATGAGCGATCCGGAGATCCGCCGCCGCTCGTGGCAGATGCGGCGCGCGAACCGGACCCTGAAGGCCGAGCCCAACGCCGCACATGTGGCGGTGGCCGAGCTGGAGAAGTCCGGGGTGCCGGTGCGGGTGATCACGCAGAACGTGGACGGGCTGCACCAGCTCGCCGGGATGCCCGCCCGCAAGGTCCTCGAACTGCACGGCACCGCACGGCAGGTGGTGTGCACGAAGTGCCATGCCCGCGGACCGATGGAGGACGCCCTCGAACGCGTCGAGGCCGGCGAGGCGGATCCGTCCTGCCTGGAGTGCGGCGGCATCCTGAAGTCGGCGACCGTGATGTTCGGCGAGCGCCTGGACCCGGTGGTGCTCGGCGAGGCCGTCGCGATCACCAAGGCCTGCCAGGTGTTCGTCGCCGTGGGCACCACCCTCCAGGTCCAGCCCGCGGCGGACCTCGCGGGTGTCGCCGTCGACCACGGCGCCCGGCTCGTCATCGTCAACGCGGACCCGACACCGTACGACGACCGGGCCGACGAGGTGATCCGCGAACCGATCGGCACGGCGCTGCCCGAGCTGCTCCGCGGCCTGAGCGCGGGCTGAGGCCCTCGGTGCCCGAGCTCCTGCGGCTGCGCGCGGAACACGCCCCGGCGGTCCTGGCCTTCGAGTTGGCCAACCGGGAGTACTTCGCCACCTTCGTCTCCGACCGAGGCGACGACTTCTTCGAACGGTTCACCGACCGGTTCAACGCCTTGCTGGTCGAGCAGGAGGCCGGCATCTGCGCCTTCCACGTGCTCGTCGCCGAGGACGGTTCGGTCCTCGGCAGGTTCAACCTCGTCGACCTCGAGAACGGCACCGCGGACCTCGGTTACCGGGTCGCGCAGCACGCCACCGGCCGCGGGGTGGCGACGGCGACCGTCCGCGAGCTGTGCCGTCTCGCGGCGACCCGGTACGGGCTGGACACCCTGTGCGCGGCCACCAGCCACGAGAACGTCGCGTCCCAGAGGGTGCTGGCCAAGGCGGGCTTCACCCCGGTCGGCCCGGCGGACCCGGCCGACCTCGGCGGCAAGGCCGGCATCCGGTACCGACGGGACCTGCGCGGCTGAGGGTCGCTCGGCACGCCCGGTCCCCGGCGAATCACCGGGGACCGGTCAGAACAGCGCCGCTCCCCGCTCGAAGTCCAGCAACCGCTGCTTGCGTTCCACCCCGCCGCCGTAGCCCGTGAGGCTGCCGTCCGCGCCGACCACGCGGTGGCAGGGGACGATGATGCCGATCGGGTTCCTGCCGTTGGCGAGGCCGACCGCGCGGGAGGCCTTGGGGTTGCCGAGGGCGTCGGCGAGTTCCCCGTAGGTGCGGGTCTCGCCGTGCGGGATCCGGCGGAGTTCTTCCCAGACCGTGCGCTGGAAAGCCGTTCCGTGCAGGCACAGTTCCAGGGTGAACTCCTTCAACTCGCCCTCGAAGTAGGCCATCAGCTGGTCCTCGGCCTCCTTGGACCAGCCGTCGTCCGGCTCGCCGAAGGTCTCCTGCGGTGGGCGGTGGCGTTGCTCGGTCATGTAGAGGCCGCACAGGACGCCGTCATCGGCGACGAGGGTCAGCGGGCCGTAGGGGCTGTCGATCACGGTGTGCTGTTTCACTGGACGTCCTTATACGGGAAGGAAGTTGATCGGGTGACTGTCGGTCGCCCACAGGTACTGGACCGCGTAGGCCCGCCAGGGCCGCCAGGCCGCCGCCCGGGCCGTCAGCGCGGCCGGGGTGGAGGGCAGGCCCAACTCCTGGGCCGCGCGGCGGATTCCGAGGTCCGTGGGGAGGAAGGCGTCCGGGTCGCCGAGGGCGCGCATGGCGATGACATCGACCGTCCAGGGGCCGAAGCCGGGCAGACCGAGAAGGCGGGTCCGGGTCTCCGTCCAGTCGGTCTCCACGCCCAACTGAAGGGTTCCGTCGGCCAGTTCGCCGACCAGGGTAGTGAAGGTCGTGCGACGGGTGCGGGGCATCGCGAGTAACGCGGGGTCCACCGCGGCCAGTGCCTCGGGGGACGGGAAGAGGTGCGTCAGGCCGCCCTCGGGGTCGTCGACCGGTTCGCCGTGGGCCGTGACCAGGCGGGCCGCGTGGGTGCGGGCCGCCGCCGTGGAGACCTGCTGGCCCAGCACGGCCCGTACGGCGAACTCCGCCTCGTCGACCGTGCGCGGGACGCGTCGGCCGGGCGCCTTGTCCACCAGGGGTGCCAGGAGCGGGTCCGTGCGCAGCCGGCCGTCGATCGCGACGGGATCGGCGTCCAGGTCGAGCATGCGGCGGCAGCGGCTGATGGCGACGGTCAGGTCGCGCAGGTCGCTCAGCATCAACCGGCAGGCGATGTGGTCGGGCTGGGGCGTGAGGGCCACGATGCCGTGTCCGTACGGCAGCCGCAGCGTCCGGCGGTACGCGCCGTCCCGCCACTCCTCCACCCCCGGGACGGCGGTGGCCGCGAGGTGACCGAAGAGGTTGTCGGGGTTGAGGGGGACGCGGAACGGCAGGCGCAGGGACAGGAAGCCGGGGGTGTCCGGCGTGGACTTCTTCGCGGCGCGGGTGCGCAGGTCGCTCGGCGAGAGCGCGAAGACCTCACGCACGGTGTCGTTGAAGGTGCGGATCGCGGAGAAGCCGGCCGCGAAGGCGATGTCCGCCATCGGGAGCGCGGTCGTCTCGATGAGGATCCTCGCCGTCTGGGCGCGCTGGGCGCGGGCGAGGGCGAGCGGGCCCGCGCCGAGCTCGGCGAGCAGCTGGCGCTCGATCTGCCGGGCGCTGTAGCCGAGCCGGGCGGCGAGGCCGGGCACGCCCTCGCGGTCGACCACGCCGTCGGCGATCAGCCGCATCGCGCGGGCCACGAGGTCGGCGCGCTGGTTCCACTCCGGGGAGCCCGGACTGGTGTCGGGCCGGCACCGCTTGCAGGCCCGGAAACCCGCCTGCTGGCAGGCCGCCGCGCTCGGGTAGAAGGTCATGTTCTGGGGCTTGGGCGGTACGACCGGACAGCTCGGCCGGCAGTAGATGCGGGTCGTCAGGACCGCCGTGAAGAACCATCCGTCGAACCGTGCGTCCTTGGACTGCACGGCGCGCACACAGCGCTCGGTCTCGGTGTACATCCCCGTCTGCATGCGTCCAGCATCGGCCACCGGCCGGGTCCTGGCTGGCGAGAATCCGACATCACCCTCGCGTGCCCTGGGACGGGAGCCGGCCCGGTCCCACAGGACGAGCCCGGTCATGGAGGTACCCGCGATCATCAGGTTCTGGACGACCAGCCGGCGGGCGGCCCGGGACAGCCGTACGACCGAAGGGACGGTCGCGAGCTCGTCCCGTACGACGACCGCGTCCGCCGTCTCCAGCGCGAGGTCGGAGGCCGCGCGGCCCACCGTACGGCGACATAGGCCACCGCGTACAGCGGGCCGTGCGCTCACCACGAACACATGAAGACTCATTCATCTGTTCATGTGCGACGGGTAAGATACCGCCCATGGGTCATGGAGCCGTCACCACCGCGCGGGAAGCCGCCGAGCGCGTACGTTTGGACGTGGCCAACGTGGCCAAGGTGGCCACCACCCTCCAGGCCCTGTCCACCCCCTCCCGGCTGCTGATCCTCGCGCGGCTTCGCGAAGGACCGCTGCCGGCCACGGAGTTGGCCGCCGAGGTGGGGATGGAGCAGTCGGCGTGCTCCCACCAGCTGCGGCTGCTGCGCAATCTGGGCCTGGTCGTGGGCGAGCGCCGGGGCCGGTCGGTGGTGTACGCGCTGCACGACCACCATGTCGCCGAACTTCTCGACCAGGCCGTCTACCACGTCGAACATCTGCGGCTCGGGCTCAGTGACGCCACCGACTGAGCCGCCTCGGCGTCTGATGTGGCCGCTGTACGCGGCCGGTTTCACCACTGCCTTCGGCGCGCACGGCATCGCCGCGAACCTCGGCGCGGACTCGGCGGACGCGGTCACCTCGCTGCTCGTACTGGGCGGTCTGCTCGCTCTGTACGACGGCGCCGAAGTCCTGCTCAAACCGCTGTTCGGCACGATCGCCGACCGGATCGGGGCGCGTCCTGTGCTCCTCGGCGGACTGGTGGCCTTCGCCGTGGCGTCCGCGCTCTACGCCCTCGCCGACAGCCCCGGGTGGCTGTGGGCGGCGCGACTGGGGCAGGGCGCGGCGGCCTCCGCCTTCTCCCCCGCCGCGTCCGCGCTGGTGGCCCGGATGAATCCGGCCGCCAAACGCGGGCGGGCCTTCGGGAGTTACGGCTTCTACAAGTCGGTCGGCTACACCCTGGGCCCGCTCCTCGGCGGGGTGCTGGTGTGGGCGGGCGGGCTGCGGCTGCTGTTCACGGTGCTGGCGGTGCTGGGCGCGGCCGTGGCGGTGTGGGCGCTGATCGCCGTGCCCGTCGTGCCGCCCCTCCCCCGGGCCCGGCAGACGGTCCTCGACCTGGCCCGGCGGCTGGCCGACCCGGTGTTCCTGGTCCCGACGGCCGCGCTCGCCGGGGCGACCGCCGCGCTCTCGGTGGGCGTGGGCTTCCTGCCCGTGTCGGGCGCGGTGGCGGGGCTCGGCACGGTGGCGACGGGTGCCGCGGTGTCGGTGCTCGCGGCCTGCGCGGCGGTCGTACAGCCGCGCGCCGGGCGGGCGTTGGACGCGGGGCGGCTCACGGTCCGGGGCGGGCTGACCGCCGGACTGCTGCTGGCGGCGGCCGGCCTGGGCTGCGCGATGCTGCCGGGGCTCGTGGGTGTGCTGCTGGGGGCCGCGCTGATCGGCGTGGGGACGGGGCTGATCACCCCGCTGGGGTTCGCGGCGCTCGCCGCCTCGACTCCGCCGGAGCGGCTGGGGCAGACGATGGGGGCGGCCGAGCTGGGACGCGAACTGGGAGACGCCGGGGGGCCGTTGCTGGTCGCCGGGGTGGCCGCGGCGGCGAGTCTGACGTACGGGTACGGGGTGCTGGCGGTCCTCCTCGCGTGCGGTCCGGTGGTGGCTGTGGGTCTGCGTCGCCGGCGTGGGTGAGGCGTTCCCGGGAGTCCTGGTCCGCCCCACCCACGCCGTGCGCTAGACGGAGGCCGTCGGCCGCCGTGAGGCCGCCGTCGCCCGGGCCACATCCGTCAGAGGGCGCAGCCGATACGTGTACGAGTAGTCCCGGTTGGCGAACAGCTTGTACTCGTCGTGGGTGTGCGCGCCCCAGCTGTTGTCGCCGCCGACACCCATCTGCCGGTGGTTCACGCGCAGGACGACCGCGTCGCGCGGGGTCAGCTGGTAGTCGTGGCGCACTCCGTTGGACAGGTCCTCCGGGGTGAAGTGCGAGGCGTTGACCTCCAGGAGGGGCTCACCGGCGACCAGCAGTCCCACGCCGTCACGGCCGGTCAGGGCGGCCCAGCGGACGTCGGTCTTGTTGCCGTTCTCCTGCGGGCGGATGTAGGGGGTCCACTGCTCGGCGACGGTCCCGGAGTAGAGCCCCACGTCCGTACCGTCGTTGCGGTCCCAGTGGTTCTCCTCGGGTCCGCGGCCGTAGTAGTGCAGCCTGTCCAGGCGGCGCGGCAGGAACAGGATCGTGCCGACCTCCGGGATGTAGGGCAGTGAACTCGCACCCGGGTGCAGGGTGTTGTCGACCTTGATCTCGCCGTTGCCGAAGACCGTGTAGGTCGTCGTGTACGTCGACTCGGTCGTCGTCGGCAGCGTGCCGCTCACCTTGATCGCGACGGCCCGGTCCCGCAGGGCCCGCACGCTCACGTCGGTCACCTTGCGGTTCGCACCGGCGTCGCGCCAGGTCTGGTTGCGGGTGTGCTGCCCGTTGCCGTGGTCGTTGTCGGTGGGCGCCCGCCAGAAGTTCGGGACGGGACCCGAGGTGATCAGACGGGTGCCGTGCGCCTGGTACGACGTGATGGTCCCGCTGCCCTTGTCGACGGTGACGGAGAAGTCCTTGCCGGTGACGGTGACCTGGGCGGAGGCGTCACGGTAGGTCACTGCCGGGACCTTGGCGAGCGGTACCGGCGCCACCGCCGGGCTGTTCGCGTCGACGGCCAGCTGCTGCTTGGCCACCTCGAAGCCGGCCCGCGCCCAGGGTGTGGACTCCTTGGTGGCGAAGGAGAGCTGGAGGAAGTACTCCGTGCCGGGCGCGGGGGTGCTCGGGAGCTCGTACGGGACGGTGATGGTCTTGCTCGACAGCGGTGCCAGGTTCAACTGGTCCCGTGTCAGCCTCCCGCGCTGCACCACCTTCCCGTCGGCCGAGAGTGTCCAACTGCCGTCGAGTTCGCGGAGGTTGGTGAAGAGGTACTCGTTGGTCAGGGTCACCGACCCGTCCGCGGCCCAGGACGCGTTGACCGCCTGGTAGATCTGTTTGACCTCGGCGGCCTTGCCGGTGTGGCCGCGGTCGGCGGTGACGATGCCGTCCGCGACGAAGGCGCCGTCGTTGGGGTTGTCGCCCCAGTCGCCGCCGAACGCGAAGAAGGTCTTCTGGGCGGGCCGCTTCTCGGTGAGCCTCACGGTCGCCGCGTCGAACCAGAACCGCACGCCCTCGTCGCCGGGCCCCCGGCTGTCGGAGGCCAGTTCGGCGGCGGTCAGGGCGCGGCCGTACACGCGCGCCTTCCTGATCGTGCCGCTGAACTCCCTTGTGGGGTTGTCGACATCGACGGCCAGCGCGAGGGGCGCGGTGTTGCCGCCGGGCCGCTGCGTGGTGGCCTTGGTCGCCCTGACCTGGCCGTCCACATGGAGGGTCAGCGTGCCCGCGGCCGCGTCGAAGACACCGGCGACATGGTGTTCCCGCCCTGTCCAGTCGTCCGGGACCGCCCAATTGGCCGCGATCCACTGACCGCCGCCGTAGATGTAGAACTCCAGTGTCCTTCCGGACTGTTTGAGGGCGTAGTGAGTGTCGCCCTTGGCGATGATCGGCTGGTGATTGCCCGTCACCTTCGGTGTGAACCAGGCTTCCAGGGTCAGCGAGCCGGTGAGGTCGAGTCGGGGGTCGCGGGCGAAGACCGTGCCACCGGAGACGCCCTTGTCGCGGTCGAACCTGGCGCGCGCGGGCAGCACTTCGCCCTTCAGCGCGCCGGGCCCGCTCTCGGTCAGCAACTGGCGTACCGGGACGGGCTCGCTGAGGGACTGGTCGACGAAGTCCCAGATCCAGCCGCCCTGGAGGACGGGGTAGCGGCGGACGATGTCCCAGTACTTCTTGAAGTTGCCGTTGGAGTTCCCCATCGCGTGGCAGTACTCGATCATCACGTACGGCCGGGTGTCGGAGGTGTCCTTGGCGCGCTGCTCGACGCGTGCGGGGCTGTCGTACATCTCCGAACGGATGTCGCTGACGGTGGGCCGGTCGTCGCCCTCGTACTGGACGACACGCGTGGTGTCGTACGACTTGATCCAGTCGCGCATGTTGACGAAGGTGCTGCCGCCGCCCGCCTCGTTGCCGAGGGACCAGATCACCACCGAGGCGTGGTTCTTGTCGCGGTGGACCATGTTCTGGGCGCGGGCCACACAGGCCGCGCTCCAGTCGGGGTGGTCGCCCGGGTACTCGTCGCGGATGCCGTGGGTCTCCAGGTTGGTCTCGTCGACGAGGTAGAGGCCGTACTCGTCGGCGAGTTCGAGCCACAGCGGGTTGTTGGGGTAGTGCGAGGTGCGGACCGAGTTGATGTTCATCCGCTTGATGATCGTGATGTCCTTCACGAGGTCCGCGCGGGTGAGCGCGGTGCCGCGGTCGGGGTGCATCTCGTGGCGGTTGGTGCCCCGGAAGGAGACCGGCTTGCCGTTGATGCGCATCAGCCCGTCCTTCAGGGCGAACTCCCGCAGGCCGACGCGGTGCGAGAGCGTCTCGATCACCTTGCCGGCGGGGTCGCGCAGCCGCAGGACGGCGGTGTACAGGTTCGGGTGCTCCGCCGACCACAGCTTGGGCGCGGGCACGGCCTTCGCCGCCTGTACGGTCGTCTCGTCGCCGGTGTCGAGCGCGACGGCCTGCTGGAGGGGGCGGGACCAGACCGCGTGGCCGCCCGAGTCGTACAGCTGCGTCTCGACCGTGTAGCGGCCCTGGTTGCCGCCGCCGTAGTCGCGCACGCTCGCGGTGACCGAGAGTTCGGCGGAGGTGTAGTCGTCGCCGAGCGGGGTGTCCAGCTTGAAGTCGCGCAGGTGGACGGCCGGGGTGGAGTAGAGGTAGACCGAGCGGAAGATGCCGCTCAGCCGGATCATGTCCTGGTCCTCCAGCCAGTCGCCGTCGGAGTAGCGGTAGACCTCGACCGCGATCTGGTTCGTGCCCGGCTTGAGGTGCGGGGTGATGTCGTACTCGGCGGGCGTGCAGGAGTCCTCGTGGTAGCCGACGAGTTCACCGTTGATCCACACGTAATGGGCGGACTTGACGCCCTCGAAGTGCAGGAAGGTCCGCCGCCCCGACCAGTCCTTCGGGACGGTGAAAGTACGTCTGTACTGGCCGACGGGGTTGTAGCGGGTCGGGGCGGCGGGCGGCTGTGCCTCCTCGCCGAGGCCATTGGGGCCCCACCAGGGGTAGGTGATGTTGACGTAGATCGGGAAGTCATAGCCATGCACCTGCCATACCGAAGGGACGGGAAGCGTGTCCCAGTCCGTGTCGTCCACGTCGATGCGGTAGAAGTCGGTGTCGCGGTCGGCGGGGCGGTCGGCGTAGGCGAACTTCCACGTGCCGTCGAGGCTCAGCCGGTACGGCGAGCGGGTGCGGTCGGCGGCGAGTGCCTGGCCGACGTCGGCGTACGGCATGAGGGTGGTGTGCGGGGGCTGGGTGCCCACCCGGAAGAGGTCGATGGCGCCGTTCCACTCCGGGGCGCCCTCCGCCGCGTGGCCGCGACCGGCCAGGGGGCCGGAGGAGAGGGCGAGGGCGCCGAGGACGGCGGCCCCCGACTCCAGCAGACGCCGGCGGCTGATGGGAGCGGGCAGATACGGGTGGGGCATCGGTGGAACCTTCCTCGGGACGACAGTGCGGTGTACGTACTGAGGGAGCGTCAATTCCTGTGCGCTATTGGTGACTTTGAGGCACAGGATGCGACTCAACCTAGATCCCGAAGACTTCCTAGGCAATAACTCTGTCGGACTTTGTGGGGTCCTGGGGACATGAGGACATGCGGCACCCCCGCGTGCGCTCACGCGGGGGTGCCGTGGAATGCCGTGGTGTCAGCTGGTGGCCGGCAAGGAGGGCAGACCGCCGCCGAGGAGCCCGGTGACGGCTCCGACCACAGAGCCCAGGAGGCCGGTGACCGAGCCCACCACACCGCCCAGGTCCAGCGAGGTCAGTGACTTGAGCAGCTCGTCGACCGCGGACTGGAGCGAGGCCAGGAGATCGGAGACCGGGTCGGCCGCCGCCGCGGACCGGTCGGTGGCGCTCAGCTTCCGCAGCTGTTCCTGGACATCGGCGTTCGCCGCCTTCACGGCCTTCGCGTGGGCGGCCGCCTCGCTCGCGTCGAGGTGGGTGCCGTCCAGGGCGGTGATGTCGGTGACGGCATCCAGGAGGGGCTGGAGGACGCTGCCGTGCGCGGAGCGGTCCAGTGCGTCGAGGCGGTCCGTCAGGGTGTCCGTGTCGTCGGTGCCGTACCAGGTGGCCGCCCGAGCGACACCGTGGTTCGACGCGCCGCGGCCCGCGTCGACGACGGCGGCCGCGGTGCCGACCGGGCCGAGGATCAGCGCGGTACAGACCAGCGTCGGCAGGAGGAGGCCGCGGGAGACGAGGGGGCGCATGCAGGGGTCCTTTCGAAGTGTTTCTTTGAGCCCACCGTGAGAACCGCCCCCGCTCCGCGCAACCGGTCACGGAGCCCCCACTCGGACGAGCATCGCGTTGAGATGCCTCTGACCAGTGATTTTCCCCGTCTGCCCCCGCTTTCGGGGCCCGCGGCCATTCGGCCGTCCGAGGAGGAGCCCGGCGAGGTCAGGCGACCTGCCGCGCGAACGCCTGGTACGCCTTCTCGTCGAACAGCACGAACCGGGCCTCCTCGACCGCGGTCTCCGTCTCCCATACGGTCTGAACAGCGATCCGGGCGGCGTCGTCGATCGGCCAGCCGTAGATGCCGGCCGAGACGGCCGGAAAGGCCACGGTCCGGGCCCCCAGTTCGTCGGCGACGCGCAGGGACTCGCGGTAGCAGGAGGCCAGCAGCTCCGAGCGGTCCTCCTCCTGGCTGTAGCGGGGGCCGACGGTGTGGATCACCCAGCGCGCGTCAAGGTCGCCCGCGGTGGTGGCGACCGCCTTTCCGGTGGGAAGCCCCTTGCCGTGGTGACCGGCGCGCAGCTTGCGGCAGTCCGCCAGGATCGCGGGGCCGCCCCGGCGGTGGATGGCGCCGTCGACTCCTCCCCCGCCGAGGAGGGAGGAGTTCGCGGCGTTGACGATCGCGTCGGCGCTCTCTCGGGTGATGTCGCCCTGGACGAGGCTGATGGTGGTCATGACCACCACTCTTCCAGCCCGCCCCGCCGGGGGCAGATCGGTCAGATCTGCTGTCGCAGGCTGCGCCAGACGGCTTTCGCGGCGTTGTGGCCCGACATGCCGTGCACGCCCGGTCCCGGTGGGGTGGCCGACGAGCAGATGAAGACGGCCGGATGAGGAGTGCCGTACGGGGACAGGGAAAGCTTGGGGCGCAGCATGATCTGGAGTCCGCTGACCGCGCCGGAGCCGATGTCGCCGCCGACGTAGTTGGCGTTGCGGGCGAACAGTTCGGGCGGGCCCGCGGTGGCGCGGGCGAGGACGCGGTCGCGGAACCCCGGGGCGAAACGCTCCAGTTGGCGCTCCATGGCGTCGGTGAGGTCGCCGGTCCAGCCGCTGGGCACGTGGCCGTAGGCCCAGAACACGTGCTTTCCGGCAGGGGCGCGGCCGGGGTCGACGACGCTCGGCTGCACCGTGATCATGAACGGCCGGTCGGGTGCGCGGTCCTCCCGGGACGCGGCGCGCAGGGCGGTGCCGATCTCCGCGGAGTCGGCGCCGATCTGCACGGTGCCCGCGGCGCGCGCCTCCTTCGCGGTCCACGGCACGGGGCCGTCGAGGGCGTAGTCGACCTTGAAGACGCCCGGGCCGTAGCGGTAGCCCTCGTAGTAGTTGCCGAAGCCGGCGATGCGGGCCAGGGCGGTGGGCGAGGTGTCGAAGACGTACGCGCGCGCGGGCGGCAGGTCGTCGAGCCGCTTGACCTCGTAGTCGGTGTGGACGGTGCCGCCGAGGTCCTTGAGGTACGCGGCGAGCGCGTCGGAGATGGACTGGGAGCCGCCGCGGGCCACGGGCCAGCCGCGGGCGTGTGCGGCGAGGGCGAAGACCAGGCCGATGGCGCCGGTGGCGAACCCGCCGAGCGGGGCCATGACATGCGCGACGAGTCCGGCGAACAGGGTCTTCGCGCGCTCGTCGCGGAACCGGCGCATCAGCCAGGTCGACGGGGGCAGGCCGACGAGACCGAAGCGGGCGAGGGTGACCGGGTCACGGGGCAGCGCGGTCGCGGGCAGGGACATGAAGTCGCGGACCAGGGTGTCCCACCTGGGCAGGAACGGCTCAACGAGCCGTCGGTAGGTCCCCGCGTCGCGCGGTCCGAACGAGGCGGCCGTCTCGGCGACCGACCTCGACAGCACGGCGGCGGTGCCGTCGGCGAAGGGGTGCGCCATGGGCAGCTCGGCATGCAGCCACTCCAGGCCGTAGCGCTCCAGGGGCAGGGCACGGAACGCCGGGGAGTTGATGCCGAGGGGGTGGGCCGCGGAGCACGGGTCGTGCAGGAAGCCGGGGAGGGTCAGCTCCTCGGTGCGGGCTCCCCCGCCCACGGTGCCGCGCGCCTCGAAGACGGCCACGGAAAAGCCGCGCCGGGCCAGCTCCACGGCAGCCGTCAGTCCGTTCGGCCCCGCACCCACCACGACCACATCGAGCATCGACGGCACCTTCGGACCCCTTCGTCAGCCGATGGCCAGAGGATCAGGATATGCCGGGGGACCGACAGTCTCGGGGTTCGGGGGTAAGTCGGTGCCGGTTGAGGTTCGGGGGCCCCTCCCGTTCGGACGCCGGCGCCCGACTCGGGGTTCCGGGGTAAGCCGGGACCGGGCCGGGTTCCGAGGCCCCTCCCGTTCCGACGCCGCCGCCCCACTCGGGGTTCCGGGGTAAGCCGGGACCGGGCCGGGTTCCGAGGCCCCTCCCGTTCCGACGCCGCCGCCCGACTCGGGGTTCCGGGGATCGGGGATAGGCGGGCACGGTTCGGGTTCCGGGGCCGCTCAGGCTCCGGCTCCAGGGCCGCTCCAGTTCGCCCAGCCCTGGCCCTCCCCCACGTGGAGCCGGCCCGACCCGGCGGTTGCGTCAGACCTCGGCCGCCAGCAGCGCCCGCACCCTGCGGGCCGTCGCCGCGTCGCGGGCCGCGGTGAAGGGGAGGGTGTTGCCGCCCGTGATGCGGAACGGTTCGCCGGTGAGCGTCAGATGGGTGCCGCCCGCCTCCTCGACCAGCAGCAGCCCCGCCGCGTGGTCCCAGGCCGCCTCCCAGGAGAAGGCGACGGCGTCCGACTCGCCGCGGGCGACAGCGAGATACTCCAGGCCGGCCGAGCCGCACGCCCACGGTGCGACGCCGTCCGTCCACAGTCCCAGCAGGCCGCGCTTCTGCTCATCGGTCGTGTAGTCCGGGTGGGAGGTGGCCACTTGGAGGTCGCGGCCCGGGTCGGGGACGCCCGCGTACAGCCGCTCGCCGTCGAGGAAGGCGCCCCGGCCGCGTATCGCCGTGGCCAGTTGGTCCCGGGCCGGGGCGTACGTCCAGGAAGCGAGCAGAACGCCGCTCTTGGCCAGGGCGACCAGCATGCAGAAACCGGGGTCGCCGTGCACGAACTGCCGGGTGCCGTCGACCGGGTCGACGATCCAGACCGGGGTGTCGCCCTGCAGCGCCTCGTACGACGCCGGGTTGGCGTGGACCGCCTCCTCGCCGACCACGACCGAGCCGGGCAGGAGGGCGCCGAGCGCCTCGGTGAGATACCGCTCGGCCAGCCGGTCGGCGTCCGTCACCAGGTCGTGCGGGCCGGCCTTCTGGTCGACCTCGTGCGCGGCGAGCCGCCGGAAGCGCGGCATGACCTCGGCCGCGGCGGCCTTGCGCACCGCTTCTTCCACGTCGTCCGCGTGCCGGTCGAGAAACTCGTCGATGGTTTCCGTGTCTTCGATCATGGCTCCATGAGAGCACGCGGGACTGACAATCCCCACCCGCCCGATGGAGGGTGAGTGGAATCGGCGTGAATAGCGGGATCTGGAGGCAACGATGTTCATATCAGGCCCAACTATGCGATAGGGGCCGATGTGCAGACCCTGTAGCCACAGCGGCAGACGGCAGACGCTTCAGCGGCCCAGCAGGTGCAGCCCGCCCTACACCAGCTCGGACGACGGCAAGCCCCGACGGCGATCATCAATCGGCCGCTCGCTGCCACCTGCTTCCCGCCCAGTTGCTCCGGGCCGGCGTCCCTTCTCGGCCCGATCAGCCCTCGGGCATCGGTCGGTCCGCCCTCGGCCCCCTTGGTCACCCGCCCACTCGGCCCGGCCGACGCCCCCGCGCAGCTACGTCACCGCCCCACCGCATACCCCTGCATTCCTCGCGGATTGGCCCCCGCCGACAGCACCCCCGTCTCCGGGTCCCGGGCCACCGCGCACAACCGTCCCTCCGACCACGACTCCCCCACCGTCACGTCGTGCCCCCGCCGCCGTAGCCCTTCGACCACTCCGGGATCCGTCCGCGCCTCCACTGTGACGCTTCCCGGCCGCATCCCCCGCGGATAGAACGACCCCGGGAAGCTGTCGTTGTGCCAGTTCGGGGCGTCGATCGCGCCTTGGAGGTCGAGGCCGCCGCGGACCGGGGAGCGCAGGGCGAGGGCCAGGAAGAAGTGGAGCTGCCACTGGTCCTGCTGGTCTCCGCCGGGCGTGCCGAAGGCCAGAACCGGCACCCCGTCGCGCAGGGCGATCGAGGGGGTGAGGGTGGTGCGGGGGCGGCGGCCGGGAGTGAGGGAGTTGGGCAACCCCTCCTCCAGCCAGGTCATCTGGAGCCGGGTGCCCAGGGGGAAGCCCAATTCGGGTACGACGGGATTGGACTGGAGCCATCCCCCGCTGGGCGTGGCGGCCAGCATGTTGCCCCAGCGGTCGACGACGTCGATATGGCAGGTGTCGCCCCGGGTCGTGCCGTCGGGGCCGACCTCGAGCTCGCCCGGCACGGGCGACATGGGGTTCTTCGCGACCGTCGGCTCGCCCACGCCCATCGGGCCGAAGCCGGGCTCGTCGGTGACGACCACGCGCGCGTGCGCGCTCAGCCGGGGAACACGCCCACCGGGACTGCCCGGCCGGAGCTCATGGGAGGCCTTGTCGCCGACGAGCTCACGCCGTCCCGCGTTGTACTGCGCCGACAGCAGCTCACCGAGCGGCACTTCGGCCGCGTCCCCGTACCAGGCCTCCCGGTCGGCCATCGCCAGCTTGCAGCCCTCGACCAGCAGATGGACGTACTCGAGGGACCCGTACCGCGGCAACTCGGGCGGCAACAGCGCGAGCTGCTGGAGGAGGACAGGACCCTGGCTCCAGGGGCCGGCTTTGCACAAGGTCCAGCCGTTCCAGTCGTACGTCGCCGGCGCCTCGTAGGTCGCGGACCACCCGGCGAGATCTGCGGCCGTGAGCGTGCCGGCGTTCCGCGAGCCGCTGGTGTCCATGGTGGGTCGCCGCGCCTGCCGTACGAGCGCCTCGGCGATGAATCCGGTACGCCACACCTCACGAGCCGCGTCGATCTGCGCGGCCCGGTCGCCCGCCCCGGCCACCTCGTCGATGAGCCGCTTCCAGGTGGCGGCCAGGGCGGGGTTGCAGAACAACTCGCCGGGCCGCGGGGCCTTGCCTCCCGGCAGGTACACCTGCGCCGACGAGGTCCACTCCGTCTCGAACAGCTCCCGCACACTCTCGACGGTCGCGCCGACGTTCTCCACGGGCGCGTGCCCGTCCTCGGCGTACCCGATGGCGTACTTGAGGACGTCGGCGAGGGACTTGGTGCCGTGATCGCGCAGCAGCAGCATCCAGGCGTCGAAGGCGCCCGGGACGGCGGCGGCGAGGGGGCCGGTGCCGGGGACGAGATCCAGGCCCAGCGCCTGGTAGTGGGCCACGGTCGCCCCGGCGGGCGCGACGCCCTGTCCGCACAGCACCCGCACCTCCCCACCGGCGGGCGCGAGCAGGATCGGCACCTCACCGGCGGGCCCGTTGAGGTGCGGCTCGACGACGTGCAGCACGAACGCCCCGGCCACCGCCGCGTCGTACGCGTTGCCGCCCTCCTCCAGCACCGCCATCGCCGACTGCGAGGCCAGCCAGTGGGTGGAGGACACCATGCCGAAGGTGCCTTGAAGTGTGGGTCGAGTCGTGAACTGCATCTCTCACCTCAGTCTTCGCGTGGGTCGGTCGGCCATATCCAACATCAGAAGCCGCCAAGGAGGCATCTGACGGTGCGTCATAAAAGCTGGCAAAGGGTTGGCAAGAATCCTGCCGGTGCCGCCCACGGACGAAGACACCGTGGAATGGCGCAGCACCGCGCATCGGACTTGCGGCGCGCCCAGCCACGCTCCCGCACACGACGTGACCGCGGAAGACGACGCACGCCGGCCAGTCACTCGCCCGTCACCGATCAATCAGGCATTTCCGCAGGTCACCGAAAAACGAGACACGCCATGCAGTCTCAGTGGCCCCATGGCATCGAGCCGGTCTCAAGGTCTGGTCGAGCGGTCACCGTCAGAGTGCTGTTGATCGAGCAAGCGTTTGCGGGCGGGTGCGAGTCGGCGGGCAGTTGCCGCGGACAGAAACGCCGAACAGGCGCGCACGCCCCCTGTGACGGGAAGGTGGACTACGCCGTGACCAGCAGACTGCCTTGGCCCGAGCCCGACCATGACACCACGGACACCACGGACACTCCGATTGTGATCGTCGGCCTCGCTGCCCCGGAGGGGGCTCCCGAGCCCGTACGCCGAGCGGAAGCGTCCGGCCCGGTCGGCGTGCGGGTGCGCTGTGCGCCCGACGGGGTCGCGGCGTTCATGGGGGACTCCGTGCATGGGGCGTCCCAGGAGCGGCTCAGCGCGCTGCACCTGGTGTGGGCCGCGCTGGAGGACGCCGGAATCGTCCCCGGTTCGCTGCGCGACGCCGATGTGGGTGTGTTCCTCGTGCAGGCAGAGGCCGGGAACGGGGACGCCGACGGCTCAGACGCGCTGGCGACGCTGGTCGGGGGCGATCTCTGCTGGGGGCGTGGCCCCCGGGTGACGCTCGGGGCGGAACTGCCGGCGTGCACGGCGGTCGAGTCGGCCGCCGGGCATCTGCGCCGGGGGGAGTGCGACGTGGCTGTGGCGGGCTCCGTCACGGGCGCGGTCGCAGTCCTGCGGCGGGGCTCCTCCTCCGTACCGGCCGGTGTGCGCGTGCTCGCACCGGCGGAGGCGTTCGGCTCCGACGATCCGCTCGCCCTCGACGGTGCGCCGGCACAGCCGGCCGCGCGGCTCGTGCCGCTCGTGCTGTCCGGGCGCAGCGACGCCGCCGTGGCGACGCTGGCCCGGAATCTGCTCGCCCGTGTCGAGGCCGACCCCGAGCTGTCGCCGGACGACCTGGGGTGGTCATTGGCGACCACCCGTACGACCGGCCTCGCGCGGCGGGCCGTGCTGCTCGCCGCCGACCGGGAGGAGGTGGTGCGCGGGCTGCGCGCCGTCGCCGAGGGCGGATTCGCCCCGCTGCTGTTCCGTACGGCACCCGGTGCAGGCGTCGAGGGCGGTGGAGGCGTGGTCCAGGTCTTCCCCGGGCTGGGCTCCCAGTGGCCGGGCATGGCGCTCGACCTGCTGGATGCCTCCCCTGTGTTCCGTTCACGGATGGAGGACTGCGCACGGGCTCTCGAACCTCTCGTTCCCTGGTCGCTGCACGACGTACTGCGCGGTGCCGCGGGCGCGCCGACGCTGGACGAAGTGGACGTCGTCCTGCCGGTCCTGTTCGCCGTGAGCGTGTCGCTGTCCGCGCTGTGGAGTTCCTGCGGTGTGGAGCCCGCAGCCGCCGTCGGCGCCAGCCTCGGTGAGATCGCCGCGGCGCACGTCGCGGGTGCGCTGACGCTGGACGAGGCTGCCCGGGTGGCCGTCCTGTGGAGCCGGATGCAGGCGGAGGCGGCCGGGGAGGGCGAACTGGCCGCAGCGGCCCTGTCTCCCGACCGACTCCGACCCTTGCTCGACGCCGAACGCCTGCGCGGCCGGGTCCACTTCGCTGGTACGAACGGTCCACGATCCGTGCTGTTCGGCGGGGAGAGCGCGGCCGTGAACGAAGTGGTCGAGATGCTCGCGGCCAAGGGCCTCCAGGCCAAGAAGCTGAACCTCGGTCTAGCCGCACACACGCCGGGCCTGGCCGTCGAATCCACCGCGTTCCTCACCGGTACGGCGGCGATCACACCGGCTCCCGCCACCGTGCCCTTCTACTCGTCCCTCACCGGCGGCGAGTTCGAGACGACCGGTCTGGACGGCGCGTACTGGCTCCGCAACCTCACCTCCGAGGTCCGTTTCGAGACAGCCGTACGTGCCCTGTCGGCGGCAGGTCACCACACGTTTCTCGAGATCAGCCCGCATCCCGTGCTGCTCGGCGGGGTGCAGGAGACGCTGGAGGACATCGGTGCGGGCACCGGGGCGGCTGCGTCGTCCGGCGTCGTCGGCACCCTGCGCCGGACGCAGGACGGGATCACGGCGTGGCTGACGGGGATGGCGCAGCTATATGTGCGCGGGATCTCCGTCGACTGGGCCGCCTTCTTCCAGGGGAGTGACGGCCGGCGCATCGCCCTGCCGACCTATCCGTTCGAAGTCGAGCAGACGGACGGGGCGGAGGGTGCGGGTGACCCGACCGTCGTGGCCCGTGGCACCGGCACCGGCACCGGCCTGTCCCTCACCGGTCTTTCGGCGGGCGAACGGGCGCATGCGGTCGAGGAGTTCGTACGGGCCCAGGTGGCGACGACACTGGGGCACAACGACCCGGATGCGGTCGCCCTGGAGCATGTCTTCCTGCAGTTGGGCTTGGACTCGCTGCAGGCGGTGGAGCTGCGCAACCGACTCAACGAGGCCACCGGGCTGAACCTGCCCACGACGCTGATCTTCGATCATCCGACTCCCGCGGCCGTCGCTGTCCTCATCGGCGAGTTGCTGGCAGTCCGGACGGAGCAGCGTCCGGAGCGGGGCGCGGGCCAGGGCACGCTGCCGGCGGTCCTCGCCCAGCTCGATGCCCTGGAAGCCGAACTGCTCGCCTCCGGCCTCCTGCATGACGGCGACGACGGCTCGGGGAGCGTTCCCGCGCGGGAGCGTGTGGCGGCACGGCTGCACGACCTGCTGGACCGGCTGGCGCCGGACGACGAGGACGATTTCGGGGATCTGTCCATGGACGAGTTGCTCGATCTCGCCGACTCCGATCTGCGCAAGCCATGACACAGCAGCAATCAGCTGCGGACCTCTGCGAACTCCTCGAACACGGCCCTGCGCACTCATACGCGGTCCCACGCATTCGCGCGCAGTCGTAGCAACGCGCAGCTACTCGTACGCAATCGGAGAGTCCCCCACGTACTTGGAAAGGCCACGGCACCATGACGAGCAGCGCGAAGAACAGGACGGCCGACGCTGCGACCGGTGACGGCGAGGTTGTCGACACGCTCAAGCGGATCACCGCCGACCGGCGCACCACCCGGCAGCGGCTTCGGGAAGCCGAGGAATCGGCCGGTGAGCCCATCGCGATCGTGGGCATGGCCTGTCGCTTCCCCGGCGGGGTCGAGTCCCCCGAGGACCTGTGGCGGCTGGTGGCGGAGGGCCAGGACGTCATCTCAGCGCCGCCGGCCGACCGTGGCCGGGACGAGGATCTGTACGACCCGGATCCGGCCCGGCACGGCGCTGTCCACGTCCCGGAAGGCGGCTTTCTGGACGATCCGGCCGCCTTCGATCCGGCCTTCTTCGGTATGAGCACCCGGGAGGCGCTGGCGACCGACCCGCAGCAGCGGCTGCTGCTGGAGACGTCCTGGGAGGCCGTCGAGCGGGCCGGTATCGCCCCGACGTCGCTGCGCGGCAGCCGCACCGGCGTGTTCGTGAGCTCCTTGTGCGAGCACGACGAGTCCCGGCTGCGCAACGCCCCGGCCGACTTCGAAGGGCACCTCGCCGACGGCAGCGCGGGCGGCGTGACGTCCGGCCGGGTCGCGTACACGCTGGGCCTCGAAGGACCGGCCGTCACCATCGGCACGTCCTCCTCGTCGTCGCTCGTGGCCCTGCACGAGGCCGCGCGGGCGATGCGGGCGGGCGAGTGCGATCTGGCACTGGCGGGTGGGGTGACGGTGATGGCGTCGCCGCAGTGGCTGTCGCGGTTCCGCCGGTGGCGCGGGCCGGCCCCGGACGCGCGGTGCAAGTCGTTCGCCGCCGCCGCGGACGGCACATCGCTCGGCGAGGGCGTCGGGATGCTGCTGCTGGAGCGGCTTTCGGACGCACGCCGGGGCGGCCGGCGGATCCTCGCCGTCATCCGGGGTTCCGCGGTCGACCAGGACGGTCCGAGCAGCGGACCGACGGCGCCCAGCGGGCCCGCGCAGCGCCGGGTGATCCAGCTGGCCCTGGAGTCGGCTGGGTTGGCGCCCGCAGACGTGGACGCGGTGGAGGCGCACGGCACCGGCACGAAGCTGGGTGACTCCGTCGAGGCACAGGCCCTGATCGCCGCCTACGGCCGGGACCGCCCCGCCGGCCGGCCGCTCTGGCTCGGCTCGGTCAAGTCCAACATCGGGCATTCTCAGGCCGCCGCCGGTGTGGCCGGTGTGATCAAGATGGTGAAGGCGATGGAGCACGGCGTGCTGCCCAGGACCCTCCACGTGGACGCGCCGACACCGCGGGTGCCCTGGTCGGCAGGCGCGGTCAAGCTGCTGACCGGGGCCCGGGACTGGCCGGACACGGGACGCCCCCGCCGGGCCGGCGTCTCATCGTTCGGCGTCAGCGGCAGCACCGCGCATGTGGTGCTGGAGCAGCCGGAACAGAGCGCTGATTGCGGACCGCCCGCGGAAACCGACCAGATACGGACGTGGCCCACCGGGATTCCGTGGGTGCTGTCCGGGCACAGTGGCGACGCCCTGCGGGCGCAGGCCGCGCGGCTGGCGGCGCATGTGGCGGAGCATCCGGAGCTGACGCGTGCGGAGGTGGGCGCCTGGTTGGCGCGAGGCCGGTCGGTGTTCGAGCACCGGGCGGTGGTCCTCGGCTCCGACCACGCCGAACTGTGCGCGGGCCTGACGGCCCTGGCGGAGGGCCGATCGGCGCCCCAGCTGTTCCAGGGCCGGGTCACCTCCGACAGCCGTACCGTGCTGGTGCTCTCCGACCGCGGTCTGGCGCAGGACATCGACTGGGCCGCACGGCTCGTGCTGACCTCGCAGACGTTCTCCCGGCGGCTGGCGCACTGCCAGCGTGCGCTGGCCAAGGCAGGCGACCACGCGCTGCGCGGCGGCGCCTTCCCGGGATCCGAACCGACCGTGCGGTGGGCGGTGCTCGTGGCGCTCGCCGAGGTGTGGGTGGAGCACGGCGTGGCTCCCGAGGCGGTGGTCGGCGAGGGCATCGGTGAGATCGCGGCGGCCTGTGTGTCCGGCGCGATGTCACTCAAGGAGGGCGCACAGGCAGCGGCGCACGGCACAGGCGTGGAACCCTACGAGGGCCGGATCCCGTTCCTGGGGACGTCTTCGATCCCGCTCGACGACGCCGGCCGCATGTTGAGCGCGCACAGTCAGGCACTGTTCGTGGAGGTCGGTGCCGCCTCGGCCGTCACTCCCCGTCTCACCGCGGCACTGAACGGGCGCACGGCGCGGGTCGTCGCCTCCCCGGTGGGCGGGACGAGCGGCGCGGACGGACTGCTGCCCGAGCTGGCCCGGCTGCACGTATGCGACACCACCGTGGCCTGGCCCGCGGCCTTCCCGTCCCTGATCCTGGAGGGCTGCCCGCCGGCCGACCTTCCGACGTACGCCTTCCAGCGGCGCCGCCACCGGCTGGACGATGGGCCTCGCAGGCTCGACGCGGCCGGGCACGCGCCCGCGGACGCTCCGGCACCCGGCACGGACGGCACCGGCACCTCGGTGTCCACGGAGGTCGCCGACGCGGCCGGCGTGCCGGTGGCGACGCTGCACCTGAGATCACTTGACCGGGAATCGACCGGCGCCGTCGGCGTCGGCCCGACGGAGGCCGTCGAGGAGTCGGCGCTCGTTCCGCGGGGGCCGGACATCGCGCAGAGGACGAAGCGAACGGTCTCAGGCAGGCTGCCGCCGCAGGGCTCGCCGGTGGACGGCTCCGAGGCGGCTCCGGAGGCGGCCCCACGTCGGTTCCCGAGGCGGGCCGAGGCCGGGCACCGAGACCGAGGTGACGGGCGGGCACCGGTGTCCTCCAACGCGGAGTCGACGCCCACGACGTCTGCGGCGGGGCTCAGGCGGGCCCTCCTCGGTGGCCCGGCGCCCGCGGCGGACAGCGCCCCGAACGACTTGCACCACCTCTACGCGGACGACCTTGTCGAGCCGACGTTCGGCGCGTGGGAGCAGTGACCACCTGGGACCGCGGACAACGACCATGAGCGCAGAAGGGATCCCTGTGACGCAGGACTTGCCGGGCACACGGGCCGAGGAAGGTGCCGCGACGAGCGGCCCGGACGGCGACCGGACCGAGCGGATGATGGAGGCGCTGCGCCACTCCCTGAAGGAGAACAAGCGCCTGAAGCAGCAGAACCGGCAGTTGGTGGAGGCGCGCCACGAGCCGATCGCCATCGTCGGCATGGGCTGCCGCTACCCGGGCGGCGTGCGCTCACCCGAGGACTTCTGGCAGCTCCTTGACGAGGGGCGGGACGCGATCACGCCGTTCCCGTCCGAACGCGGTTGGGACATCGAGTCGCTGTACGACGCGGACCCCGACCGGCCGGGCCACACCTATGTGCGCCACGGCGGGTTCCTGCGCGACGTCGACCGGTTCGACGCCGGCTTCTTCGGGATCAGCCCACGTGAGGCCCTCGCCATGGACCCGCAGCAGCGGCTGCTGCTCGAGACCTCCTGGGAGACACTTGAGCGGGCCGGTATCGACCCGACGTCACTGCGCGGCAGCCGCACGGGTGTGTTCGTCGGTGCGGCGTCACACGGATACGGCGGCCCCGGGACGGGGGCGGCACCCGAGGGCACCGAGGGCCATGTGCTGTCCGGCACCGCGCTCAGCGTCGCCTCCGGCCGGCTGGCGTACACCTTCGGGCTGGAGGGGCCGGCGATCACCGCCGAGACGGCGTGCTCGGCGTCGCTGGTCGCGCTGCATCTGGCAGTGCGGTCGCTCCGGGACGGCGAGTGCGGGCTGGCGCTGGTGGGCGGGGTCTCCGTGATGGCCCACCCCTTCATGTTCGTGGAGTTCAGCAGGCAGCGCGGCCTCGCGCTCGACGGCCGCGTCAAGGCGTTCGCCGCCGCCGCGGACGGTACGGCCTGGGGCGAGGGCGTCGGGATGCTACTGGTGGAGCGGCTGTCGGACGCCCGGCGCCACGGTCACCGGGTGCTGGCCGTCATACGCGGCAGCGCCGTCAACCAGGACGGCGCCTCCAACGGCCTGACCGCGCCCAGCGGCCCCGCCCAGCAGCGTCTGATCCGGGCGGCCCTCGCCGACGCGCGCCTCGCCCCGGCCGACGTCGACGCCGTGGAGGCGCACGGCACGGGCACGAAGCTGGGCGATCCCGTCGAGGCGCAGGCGCTGCTCGCCACGTACGGGCAGAACCGGACGGAGCCCCTCTGGCTGGGCTCGGTGAAGTCCAACATCGGGCACACCACACACGCGGCCGGTATCACCGGCATCATCAAGACAGTGCTGGCGATGCGGCACGGCAGCCTGCCCGCGACCCTGCACGTGGACGAGCCGACCCCGCATGTCGACTGGTCCAGCGGGGCCGTGCGACTGCTGGCCGAGGCGCGGGAGTGGCCGTCCACCGGCCGGCCCCGGCGCGCGGCGGTGTCGTCCTTCGGGATCAGCGGCACCAACGCGCACGTCATTCTGGAGCAGGCCGAGGAGTACGCCGTCGGGAAGGCCGACGACCAGGGCACGCCCAGCGAGGAGACCCGGGCCACCGCCCCGGCGCTCGTCCCCTGGCAGCTGTCCGCCGCCGAACCGCAGGCCCTGCGTGCCCAGGCCGAGCGGCTGCACGAGGCGGTCGTCGCGCACCCGGACCTCGATCCGGCCGCGCTCGCCCTGCCGCTGTTCGCCGAGCGGGCGAGCCTCGACCGGCGTGCCGTGATCGTCGGTACCGGCCGGGACGATCTCCTCGCGGGTCTGGACGCGCTGCGCGGCGCCGGTCCGGCCGAACCCGGCCAGGTCATCACCGGCACGGCGGTGAACGGCACGGGCCTTGCGTTCCTGTTCACCGGCCAGGGCGCGCAACGAGCCGCCATGGGGCGGGAGTTGTACGCCGCCCAGCCGGTGTTCGCCGGGTCCCTCGACCGGATCTGCGCGCTGTTCGCCGAGCGGGCGGATCTTCGGCTGCGCGAGGTGCTGTTCGCCGACGAGGGGTCGGAGCAGGCGGCGCTGCTGGACCGTACGCAGTGGACGCAGGCCGCGTTGTTCGCCCTCGAAGTGAGCCTGTACCGGCTGGTCGAGTCCTGGGGGCTGCGCCCCGGCCATCTGCTGGGCCACTCCGTCGGCGAGCTGTCCGCCGCGCATGTCGCGGGCGTCCTCTCGCTCGAAGACGCGGTCACCGCGGTGGCGGCCCGCGGGCGGCTCATGCAGGAGTTGCCGGCCGGCGGGCTGATGGCAGCCGTCGAGGCCACCGAGGACGAGGTCGCCGAACTTCTCGTGGGCCACACCGACCTGGCCGGCATCGCCGCGGTCAACGGCCCGACCTCGGTGGTCGTGTCGGGTGACGAGGACGTGGTGCGCACGGTGGCCGGGACGCTGCACGCCCGGGGACGGCGGACGAAGGAACTGGCCGTGAGCCACGCGTTCCACTCGCCGCGCATGGACGGCATGCTGGACGCCTTCCGCACGGTCCTGTCCTCGCTGGACCTGCGTGAGCCCCTCATCCCCATCGTCTCGAACGTCACCGGCCACCCGGTCACCGCACAGGAGATCCGCTCCGCCGACTACTGGGCACGGCACGTCCGCCAGGCGGTGCGTTTCCACGACGGCGTGCGCACGCTCCTGGGCCAGGGGGTACGCACGTTCCTGGAGTTGGGGCCGGACGGGGTGCTGTCCGCGATGACCCGCGACAGCGCCGCCGACGTGCTGTCCCAGGAGGAGCACTCCGACGTTCTCGCGCTGCCGCTGCTGCGCCGCGACCGCTCCGAGGCCCGCACGGTCCTCATCGCGCTGGCCGAGGCCCACGTCCGGGGCGTCGCCGTGGACTGGCGGGCGCACCTCACCGCCGCCGGTGCCGGTGCCGCGCGGCGCCTGCCGCTGGAGCTGCCGACGTACGCCTTCCAGGGCGAACGTTACTGGCCGGACGGCGCCGGGAAGGCGTCGGCCGAGCCCGGCGATCTGGGGCTGGCCCCGGCCGGGCACCCGCTGCTCGGTGCCGTGCTCACCCCGGCGGACGGCGGTGGGCTGGTCCTCACCGGCCGGCTGTCGTCCCGTACGCACGGGTGGATCGCCGACCACGTCATCCTGGGCTCGACCATCGTCCCGGGCACCGCGCACCTCGACATGGCCCTGCACGCGGGCCGTTTGACGGGCTGCGGCACGGTGGAGGAGCAGGTCCAGGAGACCCCGCTGATCCTCGGCGAGGGCGACGTCGTCCACATCCAGGTCACCGTCGGAGAGGACGACGGCAGCGGACGCCGCAGGTTCACCGTGGCCTCCCGGCCGGCATCCGCGACGCTCGCGGAGGGCGAGGCGACCGCGCTGCCCTGGACGCGCCATGCCGCCGGTGTGCTGTCGGACGCCGCCGCCCAAGCTCCCGCCGAAGGCGGCCTGACGGGCGCGTGGCCGCCCGCCGGTGCCGTGCCGGTGGACGTCACCGACTTCTACGACTCGGTCGCCCTCGACGGGTTCACGTACGGGTTGTCCTTCCAGGGGCTGCGTGCGCTGTGGCGCCTGGGTGACAAGGTGTTCGGCGAGGTGGAGTTGCCGGAACCCTTCCGGGCGGAGGCGGCCCACTACGGAGTGCACCCCGCACTGCTGGATGCCGCGCTGCACGCGGGGCTGGTCGGCCACACCGGCGACCAGGTGCGGCTGCCGTTCGCCTGGCAGGACGTACGGCTGCACCGCACCCGTGCCACCACGTTGCGGGTGCGCATGTCGCCGCTCGGCGACAACGCGACACCGGTGCTCGTGACGGACGCGGACGGGGTGCCGGTGCTTTCCGTGGGGGCGCTGGGGACCCGACCGGTCTCCGTGGAGCAGTTGCGGGCAGCCTCCCGGCACGGCCACACGGACAGCCTCTTCCATGTCGCGTGGCAGCCGCCGGCCGGGTCCGGCGCCGGGACGGTCCCGGACCTCGTCGGCGTGGGCGACGGCACGCTGCCGGACGGGTCGGCCACCGAGACGTTCGCCGATCTGGCGGCACTGGGGACGGCGGTGGCGGCCGGCCGGCCGGTGCCCGGCGCGGTGGTGTGGGACTGCGCGGCGGCGGTGCCCGCCGACGAAAGCGTCCCGGCGGCCGCACGGGCAGTCGAGCGTGCGGTGCGCTCCGTGCTCGTGGCCTGGGCGGCGGACGAACGGCTCGCCGGGGCACGGCTGGTCGTGGTGACGCGGAACGCGGTGGCCGTCGACGCCGACGACGAGGTGGGGGGACTGCGGCAGGCGCTGGTGTGGGGGCTCGTACGGGCCGCACAGGCCGAGCATCCCGACCGGTTCGTCCTGCTGGACGTGGACGGGGCCACGGCGCACGACGGGGAGCTGTGGCGCGCGGCGATCGGCTGCGGTGAACCGCACCTCGCGCTGCGGGACGGAACGCTGCTGACGCCTCGGCTCGTGCGCACCCGGGAGGCGCCCTCGGACGGGTCGGCACCGGTGGCAGGTCTCGATCCCGAGGGCACGGTCCTCGTCACGGGCGGCACGGGCGCCCTCGGCAGCCTCGTCGCCCGCCATCTCGTGACGGAACACGGCGTACGCAGGCTGGTCCTGCTGAGCCGCGGCGGGCCGCGGTCCGCCGGGGCTCGGGAGCTGGCCGACGCGCTGGGAGCACTGGGCGCGGACGTGACGGTGGAGGCGTGCGACGCGGCCGACCGCGACGCGTTGTCGGCCGTACTGGACCGGATTCCCGCCGCGCACCCGCTGACGGGGGTGATCCACGCGGCGGGTGTCATCGAGGACGGTGTGCTCGACGCGCCTACCCCCGACATCGTGGACGCCGTCCTGCGCCCGAAGCTCGACGCGGCCTGGCATCTGCACGAGCTGACCCGGGAGACGAAACCGCCGGTCTTCGTACTGTTCTCCTCCGCCACGGCCACGCTCGGCGCCCCGGGCCAGAGCAGCTACGCGGCGGCCAACGCCTTCCTCGACGCCCTCGCCCAGCACCGTGCGTCCCTGGGGCTGCCGGCGGTCTCACTGGCCTGGGGCGCTTGGGACGCGGGTATGGCAGCCCGCCTGGACGACGTGGCCCTGCGGCGCTGGCGGCGCTCCGGTGTCCTCTCGCTGTCCCCCGAGGACGGACTGGCCCTGTTCGACGCGGCCTTGACGGCCCTGCAGGCAGGGAACGGGACACGGGAGGACCGGACACCCCGCACGCTGTTGCCGGCCCGTCTCGACATGGCCGCGCTGCGCGGCGCGGACGGCTCCGTTCCCGCGTTGCTGCGCGGGCTGGTACGCCCCTCGGCCCCGGCGGCAGCGGCCGGCGCACCGGCGCGGGAAGACGCCTCCGGGGAACTGCGGCGGCGGCTCAACGGAGCCGACGCGGAGGAGAGGGAGCGGATCCTGCTCGATCTGGCGCGCCGCACGGTCGCCGAGGTGCTCGGGCACCCCGACAGCTCCGCCGTCGCACCGGGGCGCGCCTTCAGCGACCTGGGCCTGGACTCGCTGACGGGCGTGGAACTGCGCAATCGGCTGGGCGCCGTCACCGGGCTCCGGCTGCCCGCGACCCTCGTCTTCGACCATCCGACAACACAGGCGCTCGCCCGGTACATGGACAGCGCGCTGCCGCGGGACGACGTACCGGGGGCCGAGCCGGTGCTGGCCGAACTCGATCGGCTGGAGCAGACGCTGACCGGGATCGCGGCCGATCACCCCGATCGCGCCCGCATCGCCGCGCGGCTGCGCGCGGTCGTCGCCGACTGGGGCCTGCAACCGACGACCGGCACCGGAACACCACCTGACGAAACGACGGTGCACCTCGACTCGGCCGGCGACGACGAGGTCTTCGACTTCATCACCAACGACCTCGGGATCTCCTGACCCGTGCGGAACAGAGAGGACAGCGCCATCGTGGCGAACAGCGAGACCACCGAGGACAAGCTCCGCTACTTCCTCAAGAAGGTGACGGCCGACCTCCAGCAGACCCGTGCGCAGCTGAAGGAGCTGGAGTCCGTCGAGGGCGAACCCATCGCCGTCGTCGGCATGTCGTGCCGGTACCCGGGCGGCGTCGAGTCGGCGGACGGTCTCTGGCAGTTGGTCCTGGAGGGCCGGGACGCGACGTCCGCGTTCCCGACCGACCGGGGCTGGGACGTCGAGTCGCTGTACGATCCGGACCCGGACACGCCGGGGACGACGAACACCCGCGAGGGCGGCTTCCTCGACGAGGCCGACCGCTTCGACGCCGGTTTCTTCGACATCGGCCCGCGTGAGGCCCTCGCCATGGACCCGCAGCAGCGGCTGCTGTTGGAGACCTCCTGGGAGGCGTTCGAGCACGCCGGCATCGACCCGAGGACCCTGCGGGGCAGCCGCACGGGCGTGTTCGTGGGCACCGGCCAGCAGGACTACCGGACGCTCGTGGGGAGCGCCCCCCAGAACGTCGAGGGCTATCTGATCAGCGGCCTCACCGCAAGCATCCTCTCGGGCCGACTGGCGTACTTCTTCGGGCTGGAGGGCCCGGCGCTCACCGTCGACACGGCGTGCTCGGCGTCGCTGGCCGCCCTGCACGTGGCCGTCCAGTCGCTGCGGCGCGGCGAGAGCGAGCTGGCCCTCGCCGGCGGGGCGACGGTGATGGCCACGCCCTTCATGTTCACCGAAACGGCCCGCCAGCGCGGCGTGTCACCCGACGGCCGCTGCAAGGCCTTCGCCGCCTCAGCGGACGGCACGGGGTTCAGTGAGGGCGCCGGTGTGCTCGTACTGGAGCGGCTGTCGGAGGCTCGGCGGCACGGGCACCGGGTGCTGGCCGTCATACGCGGCAGCGCCGTCAACCAGGACGGCGCCTCCAACGGCCTGACCGCGCCCAGCGGCCCCGCCCAGCAGCGCGTCATCCGGCAGGCGCTCGCCAACGCCCGCCTCACCCCCGCCGACGTGGACACGGTGGAGGCACACGGCACCGGCACGAAACTGGGCGACCCCATCGAGGCGCAGGCGGTGCTCGCGACGTACGGCCAGGACCGCGAAGAGCCTCTGTGGCTGGGCTCGGTGAAGTCCAACATCGGGCACACACAGGCTGCCGCCGGCGTCGGCGGCATCATCAAGATGATCATGGCCATGCGCCACGGCGTGCTCCCCAGGACCCTCCACGTCGACGCGCCCACCCCGCACGTCGACTGGTCGGCGGGCAAGGTGGAACTGCTCACCGAGCAGCGCGAGTGGCCGGCCACGGACCGGCCCCGCCGCGCCGCCGTGTCCTCCTTCGGCGTCAGCGGCACCAACGCGCATGTGGTGCTGGAGCAAGCGCCCGCCGAGGCCCCTCAGCCGGCGGACGAGCCCGCTGTGCCCCTCGCGCCGGTCGTGCCGCTCGCCCTCTCCGCCCGCGACACCGCCGCACTCCGCGCCCAGGCCGAGCGCCTGGCCACCGGCCTCGACGACCTTCCGGACGTACGCGAGGTGGCACACGCCCTCCTCACCCAGCGAGCCAACCTCGACCACCGCGCGGTTGTCCTCGGCACCGACAGGGACGAACTCCTGGCAGGACTTGAGGCCCTGGCCACGGGGGCGGCGGATCCCGGCGTCATCACCGGCCAGGGTGAGTACGAGCGTCCGGTGTTCGTCTTCCCCGGCCAGGGCTCGCAGTGGGTCGGCATGGCCACCGAACTCCTGAAGACCTCCGACGTGTTCGCCCGGTCGATCGCCGACTGCGAGGCCGCCCTCACCCCGTACGTCGACTGGTCCCTCACCGAGGTGCTGTGCAGCGGAGAGCGGATCTCCCGCTCCGTCGTCGTGCAGCCCGCCCTTTTCTCGGTGATGGTCTCCCTCGCCGCCATGTGGCGCTCCCTCGGCGTCGAACCCGCCGCCGTCATCGGCCACTCCCAGGGCGAGATCGCCGCAGCCGTGGTGGCCGGGGCGCTCTCCTTGGAGGACGGCGCCAGGATCGTCGCGCTGCGCAGCCAGGCCCTGCTCGGCGTCACCGGACAGGGCAGCCTGGTCTCCCTGGCGGTGTCCGAGGAGCGGGCAGGCGAGCTGATCGAGCCCTGGCAGGGGCGTCTGCACGTGGCCGTCATCAACGGCCCCGGAGCCACCGTCATCGCCGGAGAGCCGCAGGATCTCGACGAACTCGTCGCCCTCTGCGAGGAGAAGGAGATCCGCGCCCGCCGCATCGACGCCGACTACGCCTCTCACTCCCCGTACGTCGAACCCGTCAAGGACGAGGTCGTCCGGGCCATCTCGGGCATCACGCCCCGTTCGGGCACGGTCCCGTTCTACTCCACGGTCACCGGTGAACTCATCGACACGGCCGGGCTCGACGCCGACTACTGGTACTCGAACCTGCGCCGGCCCGTCCGCCTCACCGACGCGGTCCGCACCGCGTTCACCGAAGGTCACACGGCGTTCATCGAGTGCAGCCCCCATCCGGTTCTCGCCCTCGCCCTCGAAGCCATCGCCGAGGAAGACGAGCGCGACATCTTCGTCACCGGCACCCTCCGCCGCGACGAGGGCGGCTGGCCCCGTGTCCTCACCTCCGCCGCCCACGCCCACTGCCAGGGCCTGTCCGTCGACTGGAGCGGGTTCACGACACCGCCCGGCCGGGTCCTGGACCTGCCGGCCTATCCCTTCCAGCGCCGGCGCTACTGGATGGACGTCCGGCAGGAGAACACCGTCCTGGCGCAGACGGGTGCCGTCCCCGCCTTCGCGGCGACGGGCAGCGGCCCGGAGTCCGAGGGCAACGCCGAGGGCACGGACCTGGCCCGCCGGCTGGCCGGACTGCCCGAGGACGAGCGGCGGCAGCTGGCGCTGGACCTTGTGGTGGATGAGGCCACCGCCGTGCTGGGCCTCGACGCCCCCGCCTCGCCCGGCCGGTCCTTCAGCGACCTCGGTTTCGTCTCGATGACCGCCGTCGAGTTGCGCAACCGGCTGCGCGCCGCGACCGGCGCCCGCCTGTCGACGTCCGTCGTCTTCGACCACCCGACTCCGCAGGCCCTCGCCGGTCATCTGCTCGACCGGCTCTCCGGTGCCCGGGACCGTGCTCCGGTGGCCCAGGCGGACGCGTCCGCGGACGGCGACCCGATCGCGATCGTCGCGATGGCCTGCCGCTTCCCGGGAGGCGTACGGGGACCGGACGACCTGTGGCGGCTGGTGTCGGACGGCACGGACGCGATCTCGTTCTTCCCCAAGGACCGCGGCTGGGACGTGGAGTCCATCTACGACCCCGACCCGGACCGCGTCGGCCACACGTACACCCGCGAGGGTGGCTTCATGGACGACGCCGACCAGTTCGACGCGGCGTTCTTCGGGATCAGCCCGCGCGAGGCCCTCGCCATGGACCCGCACCAGCGGCTGCTCCTGGAGACATCCTGGGAGCTTTTCGAGCATGCCGGAATCGACCCGACCACCCTGCGCGGCAGCCGTACCGGCGTCTTCGCGGGCCTGGCCGGGCAGGACTACCCGCAGCTGCTGACGGGGACGTCCGCGCGGGAGGGCGTCGAGTCCTTCCTGCTGACGGGCGGCGCGGCGAGCGTGCTCTCCGGCAGGCTCTCGTACACCTTCGGACTGGAGGGCCCGGCGGTGACCGTGGACACCGCGTGCTCGTCGTCGCTGGTGGCGCTGCACCTGGCGGCGCAGTCACTGCGGGCGGGCGAGTGCGAGTTGGCGCTGGCCGGCGGGGCCACCGTGCTGTCGACCCCGGAGGCGTTCATCGGCTTCAGCCGGACGCGCGGACTGTCCCCGGACGGCCGGTGCAAGCCGTTCTCGGCCACCGCCGACGGTACGAGCTGGGGCGAGGGCGTCGGTCTGGTGCTGCTGGAGCGGTTGTCCGACGCCCGGCGCAACGGGCATCGCGTACTGGCCGTCGTCCGCGGCACCGCCACCAACCAGGACGGCGCCAGCAACGGGCTGTCCGCGCCCAACGGCCCCTCCCAGCAACGCGTCATCCGCCAGGCCCTGGCCAACGCCCGCCTCTCCACCGCCGACGTGGACGCCGTGGAGGCGCACGGCACCGGCACCACGCTCGGCGACCCGATCGAGGCGCAGGCTCTGCTGGAGAGCTACGGGCAGGACCGCCCGGCCGACCAGCCCCTGTGGGTGGGCTCGGTGAAGTCCAACATCGGGCACACGGCCGCGGCCGCGGGCGTGGCCGGTGTGATCAAGATGGTGAAGGCCATGGAGCGGGGCGTCCTGCCGAGCACGCTGCACCTGAGCGAGCCGACGCCGCACGTGGACTGGTCCGCGGGTGCCATGGAGCTGCTGTCTGAGGCGGTCCCGTGGCCGCAGACCGGGCGTCCGCGGCGAGCCGGTGTGTCGGCGTTCGGCATCAGCGGGACGAACGCGCACGTGATCCTGGAGGAGCCGCCCCAGGAGGAGGCCCCGCAGCCCGAGGCGCCCGCGACGGCTCCGGGGGCCCTGCCGTGGCTGCTGTCGGCGCACAGCGCGGCGGCCCTGCGGGCGCAGGCGGAACGACTGCGCGAGCACCTGTCCGCGCGGCCCGGGACCGACCTGGCGGCCGTGGCCGGGACGCTGGCCTTCAACCGCGCGACACTGCCGCACCGCGCGGTCGTCGTCGGCGCCGACCGGACGGACTTCGAGGCGAGTCTCGCGGCCCTGGCGTCGGGCACGTCGGGTCCCGGCCTGGTGCGTGGTACGCCCGCCACCGGCCGCCTGGGGTTCCTCTTCCCCGGCGAGGGCAGCCAGTTCCCTTGCATGGGGCGGGAGTTGTACGAGCGCTACCAGGTCTTCGCGCGAGCGCTGGACGAGCTGTGCGAGGCCTTGGACCGCGAGATGAACCTCCACGGCGACTCGGCCCGGCCCGGGCTGCGCGAGGTGCTGTTCGCCGTGGCCGGCACCCCTGAGGCTGCCCTGCTGGACGAGACCGAGTACGCCCAGGCCGGCCTGTTCGCCGTCGGGGCGGCGTCCTTCTGGCTGCTGCAGTCCTGGGACGTGGTCCCGGACGTGCTGGGCGGTCACTCGGTCGGCGAGCTGACGGCCGCCTACGCGGCGGGCGCGCTGTCTGCCGAGGACGCCTGCCGGCTGGTGGCGGCGCGCGGGCTCCTGATGCGAGCAGCGTCCGGTGAGGGCGAGCTGCAGCGGTCGTCGCGGGAGTCCCGCCCGGCCCTGACCGACAGCGCCCTGGAGGAGTTCGGGCGGATCGCCGGCACGCTGGCCTTCCAGCCACCTCGTATCGCCCTGCTGTCGAGCGGCACGGCCGAGGAGGTGAGCACGCCCGAGTACTGGGTGCGCCACCTGCGCGAGGCAGCCGGCGCCCACGACACCGTGCGCGCCCTGCTGGATGCCGACGTCACGACGGTGGTCGAGCCCGGCGCGGGCGGTGCGCTGACGGCGCTCGTGACCGACGCGGCGGCCGAGCGCCCGGGCCCGGCCGTCGAGGCGGTGCCGCTGCTGCGGCGCGACCACCCGGAGCAGCAGAGCGCACTGGAGGCGCTGGCCCGACTGCACGTCCGCGGAGTGCGGGTCGACTGGTCCGCCGCCCTGGACGTCCCCGCCGGTGCCCACACCGGCCTCCCCACGTACGCGTTCCAGAGCCGCCGTTTCTGGCCGGACGGCACGCTCCCGACGGCGGTCGCGACGGTCGGCGGCGCGGGCGACGGGCCGTCCCCCGACGACGCGGCGGCACAGCTGCACGAACGCCTGGCCCCGCTCACCGCCGACGCCCGTGAGGACGCCCTGCGAACCCTGGTCGCCCAGCACGTCGCCAGGGCCCTCGGGCACGCCGACACCACGGAGGTCGAGGAGGCGTTCAGCCTCCCGGAGCTGGGCATCGAATCCGTCATGGCCGCGGAGATCCGTGTCCAACTCCAGACGGCCACCGGAGCGCGGCTCCGCTCCACGGTCCTCTTCGAGCACCCCACGCTCGACAAGTTCGCCGCCCACCTCCACACGCTACTGGTCACCGCGTCGCTGCTTCCTCCGCCGGGGGACCTGCCCGGGGACTCCCAACCCGTCGCGAGCGAGACGGCCGCCCCGGAGCCCGCCGGCGGGGGCGTCCTGGCCGCGCTGGCCGCGCGGGCCGGACAGGAAGGGCACTTCGCGGAGTTCCTCACGTTCCTGGAGGACGCCGCCCGGTTCCGGGAGACATTCGACGCGGCGGACGTCGCGGCCGGGACCGTACGGCGGCCCGCGCCGGTGCGGCTGGCGCGCGGCGGTGACGGACCCGCACTCGTGTGTTTCCCGTCGTTCGCGGGCAAGTCCGGCGCCCACCAGTACGCCCGGCTCGCCACCGGCCTGCGCGGCGAACGGGACGTGTGGGTGCTGCCCGCGCCCGGCTTCGTCGCGGGCGAACCCCTGCCCGCCGACCTCGACGCCCTGGTCCGGCTGCACGCCGACGACGTCGAACGGTGCACCGACGGCGCGCCGTTCGCGCTCCTCGGGCACTCCGCCGGAGGCTGGCTCGCGAACGCGGTGGGCACGGAGCTGGTGCGCCGGGGTCTGCGTCCCGCGGCCCTGGTCCTGCTGGACAGCTACGCGCCCGGCAGCCCCGTGCTGCCGCCCATCGGGCAGTACATCGGCCGCTCGCTCACCGAAGCGCCCGTCGACGGCGCCGCCGCCCTCCTGGACGACACCGCCCTGACCGCGATAGGCGGCTTCGGCCGGATCTTCGCGGGCTGGGTCCCGGCCGATCTCGACGTCCCGTCCCTCCAGGTCCGGGCGACCGAGCGGGTGCCGGAACCCGGATTCCCCGAGTCCGGCTGGCAGGCGCACTGGCCCGGACTGCCCGCGCCCGTCGAGGTGGATGTGCCCGGCGACCACTTCACGATGATCGTCGACCACGCCGGGACCACGCTCGACGCGGTCCGCGCCCACCTTTCCCCCTGACCCGGTCGTAACCCGGCCGTGAGGGCGGGAGTCCGGGGCCATATCCCCGGCCCCGGACTCCCGCTCTCGTTCCCGACCAGCGATCCGGGCCGGTCCCCCGCGGCGGCGGCCTCGACCGCGCCCGCAAGGCCGCCTGACGCGCACCGACCCCTCCGCTCTCCCCGCAGTACCACTCCCCCCGCAGACTCCCTCCGGAAGGACGACCTCCGATGCCCACTCGCTGGTACCCGGTCGAAGAGGCCGGCGACTCGCTCTTCACCACCGCGTCCGTCTACCTGACGCGCACCGTCGACGTTCCCTACCCGGCCGAGGAGACCTGGGCGGCCCTGACCGACGACTCCGGCCCTGCCCACTGGACGAAGGGCGTGAAGCGGCTGACCTGGACCACTCCCCGGCCGTTCGGGGTCGGGACGACCCGGGAGGTCGAGACCTACGGAGGCTTCGTCCTGCGCGAGCGCTTCTACCGCTGGGACGAGGGACACCGCAAGACGTTCACCGTCGTCGAGAGCACCCGCAACGTCTTCAGGAGCCTCGTGGAGGACTACGTCGTGGAGTCCACCCCGGACGGCTCCCGGCTCACCTGGCAGTGGGCCGGCGAACTGCACCGCCCGTGGTCGCGGATGAAGGGCGTGGTGAAGCGGCTCGTCCTGGAGCCGACGGCCCGCTCCCACATCGGCGGACTGCCGGCCCACATGGCGGCCACCCGCTGACACGCGCACGAGTCGGACCACCACCGAACAGAACATCAGCAGGAGAGGACGCACATGTGTGGGATCGTCGGCTGGATCGCCTTCCAGCGTGACCTGGCGAGGGAACGCCCCACCCTGGACGCGATGACCGCCACCATGGTCTGCCGCGGCCCGGACGCCGAAGGCACCTGGGTGTCGCCGCACGCCGCCCTCGGGCACCGCCGGCTGTCGGTCATCGACCTGGAGGGCGGTGTCCAGCCCATGACGGTGGACACCCCGGACGGCCCGGTGGTGATGACGTACAGCGGTGAGGCATACAACTTCCGGGAGCTGCGCGACGAACTGCGGCGCCGTGGGCACGAATTCCGCACCTCCAGTGACACCGAGGTCGTCCTGCGCGGTTACCTGGAGTGGGGCGAGGCGGTCGCCGACCATCTCCTCGGCATGTTCGCGCTGGGCATCTGGGACGGCCGTACGGACCGCCTGATCCTGCTGCGCGACCACCTCGGCATCAAGCCGCTGTACGTGTACGAGACCGAGGACGGCGTCCTGTTCGGTTCGGAGACCAAGGCCCTACTGGCCCATCCGGCCGTGGAGGCCGTGGTGGACCGGGACGGCTTCCGGGAAATGATGGGGTACGTCAAGGAACCGGGCCAGGCCACGTGGAAGGGCATGCGGGAGGTCAAACCGGGCACCATGCTGATCGTCGACCGGGGCGGGGTCCGCGAGCGGGTCTACTGGCGGCTGGAGGTCGGCGAGCACCACGACGACACGGAGACGACGGTACGCCGGATCCGTGAGCTGCTGGAGGACAGCGTCAGCCGTCAGCTGGTCGCGGACGTACCGCTGTGCCTGCTGCTCTCCGGCGGTCTGGACTCCAGCGCCCTGACGGCCCTGGCCGCGCGGAAGCTCACCGAAGAGGGACGGCAGGCCAGGACGTTCACGGTCGACTTCGAACAGCCGGACGACTTCCGCGCGAACGAACTCCGCGGCTCGCCGGACGCCCCGTTCGCCCGCGAGGTCGTGGACCACGTCGGCACGCTGCACAGCAACATCAAACTGGACCACCAGAAGCTGGCCGACCCCGAGGTACGCCGGGCCGTGATCGCGGCCCGCGATCTTCCGTTCGGCTTCGGCGAGGGCGACAACTCCCTCTACCTGCTGTTCAAGGCGATCCGCGAGCACTCGACGGTGGCACTGTCCGGCGAGGGCGCCGACGAGACATTCGGCGGCTACCCGTGGTTCCACTCCCCGGCGGTGCAGCAGACCGCGACGTTCCCCTGGGTGGAGCCTCTGGTGCCCACCCGGCTGTACGAGCCGGAGCTGACGCTCGGCACCCTCGACCTGCCCGGCTACCTGGCGCAGCGCTGGTCCGACACGGTCGCACAACTGCCGTCCCTGCCCGGCGAGGACGCGCACGAGCGCCGTATGCGCGAGTTCTGCTACGTCCATGTGACCAGCGCGCTCCCCACGTTGCTGGACCGCAAGGACCGGATGAGCATGGCGGTCGGCCTGGAGGTGCGAGTTCCGATCTGCGACCACCGGCTGGTGCAGTACGTCTTCAACACGCCGTGGTCGATGAAGGCGTTCGACGGCCGGGAGAAGAGCCTGCTGCGCGCCGCCGTGCGCGACATGCTGCCGGCTTCGGTGGCGGACCGGCCAAAGGCGGGTTACCCGCTGACCCAGGAGCTGAGCTACGTCGGGGAGGTGCAGCGCCAGGTCGGAGAGCTGCTGTCCGACGACCACCGCGCGGTGGAGTTCTTCGACCGGGCGGCACTCACCGAAGCCGTGCGCGGGAAGCCGGAGGCGGTGGAACGTGACACCCGGGACGCCTTCGAGCGGGTCCTGGACCTGGCCGTCTGGCTCGACCTGTACCGCCCCACCATCAAGCTGTCCTGACCTCGCGTCACTGAGCCCGTCGAGGGGCACGGCCGGGCCGTGCCCCTCGACGGGCGAAGGATGGTCCGACTACGTGCGGGTGACGCGGTGTCGGACGGTTGCGGCGGGGCGCCGCTCCAGGTCGGGCTCGGCGAGGGCGAGCAGGCTCGCCCGGACCTCGTCGGCCAGCTCGCGCATGAACGGCCGGCTGAAGCAGGCGGTGTGGTGCGGGAACTCGATGGCGAGGCGGCCGTCGAACGTAGTGACGCAGGCCATGATCGGGCTGCGGCCGGCCTGCGGGAAGTAGTGCTCGCGGGCGGGCGTGAGCCGTACGTCGGTGACGCGCGTGCCCTCCGGGAGACGCGGGCCGGACACGGCACCCATGTTGGTGACGATGACCGTGCCGAGGTGGAGTGTCGGATGCTGCGGGACCGACGGCATGATGTGCATCTCCCGGAAGTGATCGCCGCGGTCGAGGAAGTCCCGCAGGCCGTCGCCGAATTCACGCGCCAGCTCCAGTACATCGGTGTCCTCGCCGACGGGCAGGGCCTGCAGGTGCATGCTGACCGCGGCGACCATGAGGGTGGCGGGCACCGGCGGCGACAGACGCGAGCGCAGATCGACCGGTGACAGGCAGCCCAGGACGCGCGGGTCCGTGCCGTCCATGCGCCGACGGGCCGCGAGCAGCAGGGCGGCGCTGATCAGGGCGTGCACGGACAGACCTTCCGCGCGGGCCCGCTCGCGCAGCCCGGTGGTCGGTTCGGTGTCGAGCAGCAGCCGCCGGACCTCGATGCGGTGGGGCTCCTCGGGCGCTTCCTCCGCTGCCTGCACGTCGTACGCGACGAGTTCGACCGGGCGGCGGCCGACGTTCTCCACACGCTGTTCCAGGTACTTCGCCGTGTCGGCCGCGTCCGAGTGTGGCAACAGCGTGCTGATGGGCGCGGGGAGTTCGGCCACGGGCGTGCGCGGAGCCAAGGTGTCGCCCATGCGCTCCCGGTAGCGGTCCCAGAGGGTGTTGAGCAGGGCGATCCCGCTGTGTCCGTCGGTGATGACGTGGTCGATGCTCAGGACCAGGGTGTGCCGCTCCTCGTCGGGGTCGCTCACGAGGACCGCCCGGGTCAGCGGACCACCCACCGTCAGCGGGGTGTTGAGCTCCTCCACGTACGCCTCCTCGCCCCCGGTGCGTGTCCGCAGCCGGGGCCGCTCGGCTTCCGGGAGAGATTCGAGGGCGTGGCCGTCGCCGTCCGGGACGATGTGCGTCAGCAGTTGCGGCTGCTCCGCCGTGACCGCCTCGAACGCCGCGGACAGGGCCGCCGAGTCGACGGGACCGTCCAGGGCACAGGAGAGGACCGCCCTGCTTCGCTGGGCGACGTAAAGGTTTTCCACGGGGCACAGCACGCGTCGCATGCAAACAGCCTTTCTCCGCGTCGGTCACACTCCGCAGGAGAACACGACTGACGAATTCTCTTGCTCACGCGGCAGGATAGAACGGTTTCTGGAGCGGGCGGGACGGAACACCGGCATCTCGAGGAAGAGTCGAGCGCAGCTCAAGGAATCATCGAGCGGAAAGCACCGCTCAGCCCCAGGTACCGCACGCGCTCAGGGGTGCCCCGTCTCACATGAATTCCCTTCGGCTGAACCCGGTAGAAGCGTGCGCGAATTTCCCTTGAGTCTTATTCGTGCGTCACTTGAGCCGCCCTGGAACGCCTTGACTGGCCGACTCCCGGTCGAGCAGTGTGAGGCGGCAGGAGGTGATCGTCGTTTGCCTGTACTCCCCATTCGACAGCATCCAGCGGGTGATTCGTGTGAATCCCGCGCGTCATTGAGGGTTGGTGCCATGTCAATCCAGCAGTACGAACATCGCCCGCTGTCGGGAGCCCAGGAGGGTCTGTGGTTCGCCGGGCGGCTGGCGACGCACACGGCCGCCTACAACACCGGCGAGTACGTGGAGATCCACGGCCCGGTCGACACCGGCCTGTTCGAGGCCGCGCTGCGCCGTACAGTCAGGGAAGCCGATACCTTCGCGCTGCGCTTCGTCGAGACGCCGGACGGGCCCCGCTGCGTTCCGGTCGACGACCCGGACGACTGGCCGTTGCACCGCCTCGATGTCAGTGCCGAGCCCGATCCACAGGCCGCGGCGGAGGACTGGATCCGGCGCGACCTGGCGACGGCGACCGACCTCGTCTCGGGAGCGCTGTTCTCGCACGCGCTGATCACGCTGGGGCCGGACCGGTTCATCTGGTTCCTGCGGGCCCATCACATCGTGCTGGACGGTTACAGCTACAAGCAGGTGGCCCGTCGGCTCGCCGACACGTACACCGCTCTCGCCGCCGGGCGCGAGCCGGAGCCCGCCGGCTTCGAGCCGGTCGCGCGGCTCCAGGCCGAGGAGGCCGCCTATCTGGCCTCCGAGCGTCACGAACGGGACCGCGCGTTCTGGGCGTCCCGGCTGGCCGGTCTGCCCGACCCGGTCCGCCTCACCGAGCGCACGGCCCCGCCCCAGGCGCCCTTCCTGCGCTGCACCCACGACCTCACGCCCGCCGAGAACGAGGCGCTGAGCGAGGCGGCCGCCCGCCTCGGGGTCTCCCCCACCGACCTGCTGGTGGGTGCCGTCGCCGCGTATCTGCACCGCATGACCGGCGCCGACGATCTGGTCCTGGGCCTGACCACGATGAGCCGGCTCGGCTCGGCCGCGCTGCGCACGCCGGGCACGGCCTCCGACATCCTGCCGCTGCGCGTCGCCATCTCCCCCACCGCGCCGGTGGGCGATCTGATGCGGTCCGTGGCCGAGGAGCTGCGGTCGCTGCGCCGACATCAGCAGTACCGGGGCGAGTCCGTGCGCCGCGACCTGGGCCTCGTGGGCGCGGGTCGGAAGGCGTACGGGCCGGTGGTCAACGTGGTCCCGTTCGCCGAGGACCTGACCTTCGCCGGGCGTCCCTCGACCTCCCACCACCTCTCCGGCGGCGCGGTCGACGACCTGCAGATCAGTGTGCGCCCGGGAGCCGAGGCAGGTGGCCTGTGGCTGGCGTTCGACGCCAACCCGTCGGCGTACGAGCAGACCGAACTGGACACCCACCTGCGGCGGTTCCTCAACCTGCTGAACCAACTCGCCACCGGGGACGAGCAGTCGGCACTCGCCGACGTATCACTGCTGCTGCCGGGCGAGCAGCCGCAGACCCGGCCCGTGCGCACCTACACCATCACGGGCACCCTCACTCAGCGCTTCGAGGAGCAGGCGGCCCGCGCTCCGCACACCACTGCGGTGACCTGCGAGCGGGAGCACCTCAGCTACGCCGAACTCAACGCGGAGGCCAACCGGTTGGCGGGACTCCTCGTCGAGCGCGGTGCGGGACCGGGAAGGATGGTCGCGCTCGCGCTGCCGCGCGGGATACGCCTTGTCGTGGCGCTGCTCGCCGTGCTGAAGACGGGTGCCGCGTATCTGCCGCTGGACACCGGTCACCCGGCCGAGCGGCTGCGGCTCGTCACCGAGGACGTGCCGCCGACCGTGCTCGTCACCGACGCCGAGACCGCGGGGGCGCTTCCCGCGATACCGGCGCCGACCGTCGTGCTGGGCACCCGGGAGACCGACGAGGACCTCGCCGTACGCCCGCCCGGCGACCTCACGGACGCGGACCGCACCGGACCCACGGGCCCGGACGACCTCGCGTACATCATCCACACCTCCGGCTCCACCGGCCGCCCCAAGGGCGTGCCCATTCCGCACTCCAATGTGCTGCGGCTGTTCGAAGCCTCCAACGAGCACTACGACTTCGGCGCGGACGACGTGTGGTCGCTCTTCCACTCGTACGCCTTCGACGTCTCCGTCTGGGAGTTCTGGGGTGCGCTGCTGCACGGCGGGCGGCTCGTCGTTGTGCCGTCCGCGGTCACCCGCTCGCCGCGCGACTTCCTGCGGCTGCTGCGGGAGGAACGGGTCACGGTGCTCAGCCAGACGCCGTCCGCGTTCGAGCATCTGATGCAGGCGGATCTGGAGGACGAGCGCGCCGAGACGGCCCTGCGGTACGTCGTGTTCGCCGGTGAGGCGCTGCGGATGGAGCGGCTGCGGCCGTGGGCGGACCGGTACGGCCTGGACGCGCCGGCGCTGATAAACATGTACGGCATCACCGAGACGACCGTCCATTCCACGTTCCAGCGCCTGACCCGTGCCCACCTGGACGATCCGCGGCGACCCAGCGTGATCGGCCTTCCGCTGGCCGATCTGTGCATCCACCTGCTCGATGCGTCACTCCGGCCGGTTCCGCCCGGGGTGACCGGCGAGATCTATGTGTCGGGTCCGGGTCTGGCACCCGGCTACCACGCTCGGCCCGAGCTGACGGCCGAGCGGTTCGTGGAGGACCCGTTCGGCCCGCCCGGCACGCGGATGTACCGCTCCGGCGACCTCGCCCGGCGCAGGGCCGACGGGATCCTGGAGTACGCAGGACGCGCAGACCACCAAGTGAAGATCCGCGGGTTCCGTATCGAACCCGGCGAGATCCAGGCCGTGCTCGCCGATCACGCGGACGTCGCCTCCGCGGCGGTCGTCGTGCGGCGGACCGCGGACGGCGACCCGCAGCTCGTCGCGTACGCCGTGCCCGTCGAGGGACACCGCCCGGACCCGGCCGAGCTGCGCGCACACCTGGCCGAGAGGCTGCCTGGTCATATGGTCCCGGCTGCCTGTGTGCTGATCGACGCGCTGCCGCTGACCGCGAACGGCAAGCTCGACGTGCGGGCCCTGCCCGAGCCGGACTTCACCGACGCCGCGTCGGGGCAGCGCCCCACGACGCCCGAACAGTCACTGGTCTGCCGCCTGTTCGCCGAGGTGCTGCGACTGCCCGAGGGTTCCGTGAGCGTGGTCGGCAACTTCTTCGACCTGGGCGGGCACTCTCTGCTGGCCGTGCGGCTGCTGGCCAGGCTGCGCGCCGAGACGGGCGAGGACATCCCCATGACGGTGCTCTTCGACACGCCCACGCCCGCGGCCCTGGCGCTCCGGCTGACGGAGGAGTCCGGTTCGATCCGGCTGCCCCCTCTGGAGGCGGCGGCGCGTCCCGCGCGGGTGGCGCTGTCGTTCGCGCAGGAGCGGATGTGGTTCCTCAACCGGCTGGACGGAGCGTCGGCGACGTACAACATCCCGCTGGTCGTCCCGCTGGAGCACGACCTCGACGAGGAGGCGCTGCGCGCGGCGCTCGCCGATGTCGTGGACCGGCACGAGAGCCTGCGCACGGTGTTCGCGGACGACGGGGACGGTGCGCACCAGCGGATCCTGCCGCCCGGGACGCTGCGTCCGGAGCTGCGGATCGTGGACTGCCCGGGCGAGGAGGTGGACGCGCAGGTGGCCGCTGCGGGCCGGCACAGGTTCGACCTGACGCGGGAGAGCGCACTGTGGGCCGCGGTCGTCGGCAGCGGGGCGCGCCGCACGCTGCTGCTCGTCCTGCACCACAGCGCGGCCGACGGCTGGTCGCTGCGGCCCTTGGCGGAGGATCTGAGCGCCGACTACGAGGCCCGCGGGGAGGGCCGGGCGCCGCACGGGAAGCCGCTGCCGGTGCAGTACGCCGACTACGCGCTGTGGCAGCGCGGTGTCCTGGCCCCCGCGCCCGAAGGGCCCGGCCGTCTGGAGCAGCTGACCGGTTTCTGGCGCGAGGTTCTCGCGGGGCTGCCCGAGGAGAGCACCCTGCCCGCCGACCGGGCCCGGCCCGCCGTGGCCGGCGGCGCGGGCGCGAGTGTGTCGGCGACCGTGGACGCGGCGCTGCACGCGCGGCTGGAGCGGCTGGCGGACGCCGAGGGCGGGAGCCTGTTCATGGTCCTGCACACCGCCGTGGCCGCGTTGCTGTCCCGCTGGGGCGCCGGCACCGACCTGGCGATCGGCACGCCGGTGGCCGGACGCTCCGAAGCCGTGCTGGACGACGTCATCGGGCTGGTCACCAACACACTTGTGCTGCGCACCGACGCCTCGGCCGATCCTGACTTCCGTGAACTGCTCGCGCGGACCCGCCGGTTCGACCTCGCGGCGCTGGACCACCAGGATCTGCCGTTCGACCTGCTGGTGGACGACCTCAACCCGCCCCGGCACCCGGCCCGCCATCCTCTGTTCCAGGTCATGCTGGCCCTGCAGAACAACGAACCGGCCGTGCTCCGGCTCGGCGACCAGAGCACCCCGCTGCGTCCCACGGCCACCGGCACCGCCAAGTTCGACCTCTTCGTGGACGTTCTTGAACGGCGCGACGAGCAGGGCGCGCCCCAGGGCCTGGACCTCCATGTCGAGTACGCCACTGACCTGTTCGCCCCGGAGACCGCCGTCCGCTTCGCCGAAGCGCTGTCCGCCGTCCTCGGTGACGTGTGTGCGAATCCGGCGCTGCGGGTGAGCGACCTGCCCGCACGGCGTCCCCGTCCTCAGGGCCCGCCCGACGACCTTGCCGCCGTGGCGCTGAACGTCGCCGGCGTGCGGGACGCGGTCGCCCTGCCGTCCCGCGACGCCTCCGATGCGCCGTCGCTGTACGTGGTGCCCGGCCGGGCCACCGCGCCCGGCCAGGTGGAGCAGACCCTCGGCGCCGCGCGTGTCACGGCCGTGAACGGGCTGCCTCGCACCCCGGACGGCGCACTCGACGTCGATGCCCTGCGCGCGCTGCCTGCCGTCGACCGCACCGCCGCCACCCGCTGGGAGCGGGAACTGGCACGGCTCACCGGAGTCCGCGAGGCGACGGTCGAACCGGAGGACATTCCCGAGGAGCTGGGCCGGATCCACGCGGGGCCGCCCCGGCCCGGGACCCAGCCGGAGGCCTCCCCCGAGACCACGCCCCGGACCGATCGCGTCCCCGCCCTCAGCGAGGGCCCTCTCCTGCCCGAACCGTCCGTCTCCGGCTGGGCGGCAGCCCTCACCCGCGCGGCGGCCAAGCCACACGGCGAGATCGTGCACGTGCGCGCCGACGGCAGCGAGACCCGCCGCAGCTACGCCTCACTCGTCGAGGAGGGCTCGCGTGTCCTGGCCGGACTGCGGCAGAAGGGGTTGCGTCCCGGCGATCAGGTCATCCTCCAGTGCTCGGACACGGAGGACTTCGTGGCCGTGCTGTGGGGCTGTGTCCTTGGCGGGTTCGTGGCCGTGCCCCTGACCGTGCCCACCTCCTACGCCACCCCCTCGGCCGCCGTCACCAAGCTGGAGGGCATCTGGCGGATGCTGGACCGGCCGTGGATCGTCGCCTCGCCGTCGGACGCGCCCGGCCTGCGGGAGCTCGCCGGGCGGGACGGCTGGCCGGGGCTGCGGCTGACCACAGCCGACGCACTGCGCGAGGCGCCCGAGGACCGCGACTGGCACGAAGCGGCACCGGACGACCTGATTCTGATGCTGATGACCTCGGGCAGCACCGGCCTGCCCAAGGCCGTGCGGATCACCCACCGGGGCGTTCTGACCCGGTCGGCGGCCACCGAGGCGATGAACGGCCTGGGCGAGCACGACGTCAGCCTCAACTGGATCCCGCTGGACCATGTGACCGGCGTCGTGATGTTCCACCTGCGGGACGTGTATCTCGGCTGCCGGCAGATCCACGCGCCGACCTCCTGGATCCTGCAGGACCCTCTGCGCTGGGCCGACCTCGCCGACCGGCACCGGGTCACCGTCACCTGGGCGCCGAACTTCGCCTTCGGGCTCTTGGCCGAGCAGGCCCATCGCTTCGAGGGCCGTACCTGGGACCTGTCGCCGATGCGGCTGGTGATGAACGCAGGCGAGGTCGTCGTGGCCTCGGCCGCGCGCCGCTTCCTGCACGTGCTGGGTCCGTTCGGGCTGCCGCAGGACGTGATGCACCCCGGGTGGGGCATGTCCGAGACCTGCTCGGTGGTCACCGACTGCGTGCTGCCCGCCGAGCCGCCGGGACACGACGAGTCGTTCGTCAGCTGCGGGCTGCCGTATCCCGGGTTCGCCATGCGCGTCGTCGACGACCGGGACACCCTCCTGGCCGAGGGCGACGTCGGCCGGCTCCAGGTGCGCGGGACCTCGGTGACCGAGGGCTACTACGACAACGCGAAGGCCAACGCGCAGTCGTTCACCGAGGACAGCTGGTTCGACACCGGCGACCTGGCCTTCCTGCGCGACGGCGAGCTGTACATCACCGGCCGGGCCAAGGACGTCATCATCGTCAACGGTGTCAACCACTTCAGTCACGAGATCGAGTCCTGCGTCGAGGAACTCCCCTGCGTGGTGCGGAGTTTCACGGCCGCCGTCGCGGTCCGCTCCGATCCGTCCACGACCACCGACGAACTCGCCCTCTACTTCCACCTCGCCGAGGGGCACGACCCGGCCGGCGCCCTGCGCGAGATCGGCGGCAAGGTGACAAGGGAGATCGGCGTGAGCCCGGCCTTCCTCATCCCCGTCGGCACCGAGGACATCCCGAAGACCGAGATCGGGAAGATCCAGCGCACCAAGCTCCGCAAGAGTTTCGAGGCGGGCGACTTCGACGAGGCGGTGCGCGAGGCGCAGCTGCTGCTCGGCGGCGCGGCCACCCTGCCGGACTGGTTCCTGCTCCCGGTGTGGCAGCGGGCCGACGCCCTGCATCCGCCCCTTACAGCGGCGGGGCGGCACGTCCTCGTACTGGCCGGGCGCGAGCCCGAGGCCGCCGCACGCGTGGCCGGACGGCTGCGGGCCGCGGGCGGGCTGTGCACAGTGGTCGCCGAGGGGCGGGCGTACGAGCGGATCGACGCCGCCGCCTATCGGGTACGGCCCGCTGAAGTGGGCGACTTCGCAGCCGTGCTGGAGCGGCTCGGCGCCGACGGGCGCGAGGTCGACGCCGTGATCCGCCTCGGCTCGGACGGCGACACCGACCCCGCCGAGTCCCTGCTCGCCTTCGCTCGCGCGCTGATCGACCGGCATGATCCGAAGCGCCCGCTGCCGTTGCTGTTCGCCACGGCCGGCGCGCACGCCGTCACGCCGCACGACCGGCCGCGCTGCGACCACGCCACGTCCGTGGGTCTGCTCAAGTCCCTGCGCGAGGAGCAGCCTTGGCTGCGGGGTGTGCATGTCGACGTGGCGCCGAACTGGGACGTGGAGGCGCTGCTCGGCGAGCTGACGGCCACGCCCGTGGAGGCCGAGGTCGCCCACCGCGACGGCCACCGGTATGTGCGCCGCCTGGCGCCCCTGCCGGACCCGCTGCCGCGCACCCAGCCGTCCACCGCCGGCTTCCACCTGATCAGCGGCGGCCTCGGCGGTGTGGGCGTCGAGATCGCCCAGCATCTGCTCAAGACGCCCGGTACGAGGCTGCTGCTGCTCGGCCGCGGTGAGCCCAGCGACGAGCTGCGGCGGCTCGCCCAGCTCGGGGACGTGCGCTGGGCGCGGGCCGACGTCACCGACACCGCGCGGGTGCGGGCCGCCGTACGCGAGGCGGGCGAGGCGTGGGGCGTACCCCTGACCTCGGTGCTGCATCTGGCCGGTGCCTTCGACGAGCGGCCGGTGAGCGAGCTCGACACGGAGAGCTGGCGCACGGCACTGGACGCGAAGGTGCGGGGTGCCTGGGCGCTGCACGAGGTCGCGGCGGAGCACCCGGTCGACTCCTTCGTCACCTTCTCCTCCGTCAACGGCTACTTCGGCGGCGCGATGAACTCCGCGTACGCGGCTGCCAACGCCTTCCTGGACGCGCTGGCCGTGCACCGCCGTCACCTGGGGCTGCCCGGGCAGAGCCTGGCGTGGAGCATGTGGCGCGAGCGTGGCATGAGCCGCGGCTATGGGCTCACCTCGCTGACCGAGGCCCGGGGCTATCGGGTCCTCGACCCGGCGGCGGCGCTGCGTTCGTTCGATTTCGCGCGCTCCCTGGATGAGCCGCAGGTCCTGATCGGAGCGGACCGTACGGCACCGTGGGTGCGCGGTCACGTCGTGGACCCGGTACGACAGGTGCGGCGGCTCGCCGCGAGGGTCGCCCTCGACGAGGGCACCGACCTCGGCGCGCTGTACCGAGACGCGGCCCGGATCGCGGAGGGCGACGTGTGGGTGCTGCGGTCGGCCGGCATGGCCACCGACCGGTCCGAATCCCCGGAAGCCGGCGAGGAGTCACACCGACTCGAGCAACGGCTCGCCGGCATCTGGTGCACGGTGCTGGGCCGGGACCGGGTCGGCCGGGACGACAACTTCTTCGACCTGGGCGGCAATTCGCTGCTCCTGGTCGGCGCTCAGGCGGCGCTCAACAAGGAACTGGGCTGCGAGCTCGACGTGGTGGACCTGTTCGCGCATCCGACGGTGCGGGCGCTCGCCCGGCACCTGGTCAAGAGCGGAGTCGCCCCCGGCGATGTCGAGGCGGCCCCCGCGCCCGACCGGCCCACCGGCCTGGACCGGGCCAAGCAGCAGGCGCAACGGCAGCGGGCGGCCCGCGGCGCCCGTCGCTCCGTACACGGACGGAAGGACCGAACCGATGGCTGAGGCCACCACCGATCCGGACGAGGAGGTGCCCGCCGTCGCCGTGATCGGCATGGCGGCGCGCTTCCCGGGCGCGGACGACGTGGACACGTTCTGGGAGAACCTGGCCGCGGGCCGGGACGCGGTGCGGCCGGTCACCGACGAGGAGTTCCTCGCGGCGGGCGGCGATCCGAAGGACCTCGACGACCCGACCGTGATCCGGATGGCGTCCGTCGTCGAGGGCATCGACCTCTTCGACGCGGACTTCTTCGGCATGAGCCCGGCCGAGGCGGCCGTCGTCGACCCGCAACAGCGGCTGCTGCTGGAGATGGCGTACCACGCGCTGGAGGACGCGGGGCAGGTGCGCGAGGCGCAGGAGGCCACCGCCGGCGTCTACGCGGGCGCCGGCGACAGCCGCTACTACCCGGCGCACGTCCATCCCCAGTACGCCGGTCAGCCGGGGTCGGTGGCGCTGGTGCACGCGGCCACCGCCAACTCGCTCGGCACACTGGCCACCCGGATCTCGTACGAACTCGGGCTCACCGGGCCGAGTCTGTCGCTGCAGACGGCGTGCTCCACGGCGCTGGTCGCGCTGCACACCGCGTGCCAGGACCTGCTGGACTTCCGGTGCGACCTGGCGCTCGCGGGGGCGGTGTCCCTCAACCCCTCGGCGCTTCTCGGCTATCGGCATGTGCCGGACGGGCCCTTCTCGCCGGACGGGCGCTGCCGGGCCTTCTCTGCGGAAGCGGCCGGCACCTCCTCGGGCAACGGGGGCGGGGTGGTGGTACTGAAGCGGCTGGAGGACGCGCTCGCCGACGGTGACCGGATCCGAGCCGTGGTGCGGGGCTCGGCGGTCAACAACGACGGGCGCCGCAAGGTCGGGTTCACCGCGCCCAGCGCGCCCGGCCAGACCGAGGTGATCCTCGCGGCGCAGGCGCAGGGCGACATCGACGCCGGCACGATCGGGCTGATCGAGGCGCACGGTACGGCCACGCGGATCGGCGATCCGATCGAAGTGGCGGCGTTGACCGAGGCGTTCCGGCAGAGCACGGACCGGCGCGGGTTCTGCGCACTGGGCTCGGTGAAGAGCAACATCGGGCATCTCGGCGCGGCGGCCGGCATCGCCGGCGTCGTGAAGGCCGTACTCGCCCTCGAACACCGCCAGATACCGCCCAGCCTGCACTTCGACACGCCGAACCCGCTGATCGACTTCGCATCCGGTCCGTTCCGGGTGCCGACCGAACTGCAGGAGTGGCCGGACGCCGGCCATCCGCGCCGGGCGGCGATCAGCGCCCTGGGCATCGGCGGCACCAACGCCCACGTCATCGTCGAGGAGGCACCGGCCGCCGCACCGGAGCCCCGGCCCGCCGAAACGTCCCGGCGGCATGTCCTGCCGCTGTCCGCGCGCACGGCCGGCGCGCTGCGCGGCCAGGCCGAGGCCCTGGCCCGCCATCTGGAACACCACCCCGAGCTGCGGCTCGACGACGTCGCACACTCCCTGCACACCGAGCGCCCGGCCCTGCGCCACCGGCTCGCCGTCAGCGCCACGACGCCCGCCGAGGCCGTGGACGCGCTGCGCACCCCACAGCCGCCGGTGGGTCCGGTGCCCGACGATCCGTCGCGGGTGGCGTTCCTGCTGCCCGGCGGCGGCACCCAGTACGTCGGCATGGGGGCCGAGCTGTACCGGGACAACGACGTCTACCGCGACGTCGTGGACGAGTGCGCGCGCGTCCTGCGGCCGGTCGTCGATGGCGATCTGCGCACCGCCCTGTTCGAGCGGGTCGAGCCGGACGGCCTCGCCTCCTTGCTCACGCTGATCGTCACCGAGTACGCGCTGGCCACGACACTCATGGAGCAGGGCGTGCGCCCCGACGCACTGATCGGGCACTCGCTCGGCGAGTACACGGCGGCCTGTCTGGCCGGAGTGATGGATCTCGACGAGATGCTGCCGGTGGTCACCGAGCGCGTACGGCTCATCCTCTCCCGCGGCGGGGCGACCGTCGGCGTCGCCGCCTCCGCGGACGCCGTCGCGCCGCTGCTCGGCCCGGACCTGTCGCTGGCGGCGGTGAACGGCCCCGCGGCCTGCACGGTCGCCGGACAGGCGGATGCGGTGTCCCGGTTCGAGGCCGAACTCACCCGCCGGGACGTGCCGTTCCGTCGGCTGCGTATACCCGCCGCCGCTCACTCCCACGTCCTCGACCCGATCCTCGACACCTTCGCCGGCCAACTGCGCCCCCTGCGGCTGCGAGCGCCCAAGATCCCGTACGTCACGAATGTCACCGGCACCTGGATCACCGACGCGCAGGCGACGGGCGCAAGGCACTGGGTCGACCACACGCGGCGCACCGTGCGGTTCGCCGACGGCATCCAAACGCTGTGGGCGGGCGGGCGGCCGGTGCTGGTGGAGATCGGACCCGGGGACAGCATGACCAAGCTGGCCCGAGCCGCGCTGGAGCACGAGGACCCGGTGACGGTCACGACCATGCGGCACGCCAAGGCCGACGGGCCCGACGGCTTCGTCTTCGCGGGCGCGCTCGGCAGGCTGTGGGCCGCCGGTGTCGACGCGGCGCTGCCCTACGACACCGATTCGGCCGGGCCGCCGCGCCGGGTGCGGTTGCCCGGGTACGCCTTCGACCGGCGGCGGCACTGGATCGACGCCCCGGGCGCGCACACCGGGTCGGGGGCAGCCGAGCAGGAGCGGGCCGTGGACGCCGGGCACGGGCGGGTGCCCCGTCCGCTGCTGACCTCCGAGCGCGTGGCGCCGCGCACGGAGCGGGAGCGGGCCGTGGCCGAGGCGTGGGAGGAGCAACTGGGCATCGACGGCATCGGCGTCCACGACAACTTCTTCGACCTCGGCGGCGACTCGATGCGGGCCGTGCTTCTCGCGGGCCGACTGCGTGCGACGGGTGTGCTGGACGTGCCCGGCGGCTCGCTGCTGGCCGCTCCCACGGTCGCCGGCCTGCTGGAGTGGGTCGACGAGCGCCAGGGCCCGTCCTCGAACGCGCTCGGCCCCTTGCTGCCGCTGCGCCGCGAGGGCGCCGAGACGCCCCTGTTCTGCATCCACCCCGGCGCGGGCGTCGCCTGGCGGTACACCGGACTGCTTCCCCATCTCGGCCCGGATCAGCCGGTCTTCGGCATCCAGGCGCACGGCCTCGACGGCAGCCGCCCGCCCGCACCGGACGCCGCGTCCATGGTGGCTTCGTACGTGGACCTCGTGCGAGAGGTCCAACCCAGCGGCCCCTACCGGCTGTTGGGCTGGTCCTACGGCGGTTTCGTCGCGCACGCCATGGCCTGCGCACTCCAGGAGCAGGGCGAGCGGGTCGAGTTGCTGGCCATGCTGGACGCCCCGCAGACCCGCGGCATGCTCTACGCCCCGGAGCAGGTCGAGCGGCAGGTGGCCGGGCTGCTGATGCGGGTGGCGGGGCTGCCGGTCGACGCGGACACCGCGATCCCGGACGTCGACAGCGTGCTGGCGCGCATCGGTGAGGATCCGGCCGACGGCGACGCGACGGCTCCGGTGACGCGCGGCGAGGCCGCGGCGATCGCCGACGTGATGCGCAACAACCTGCGCATCGCCCCGCAGTTCAGTCCCGGCGTCCACGGCGGCGATGTGCTGTTCTTCACCGCCGCCGAGGACACCCACACCGATGGCGCCGATCCCGCGCTCGCCGCCGGAAAGGCGGACGCGTGGCGGCCGTACGTCGACGGATCGCTGACCGATCACCCCGTGCCGTGCGGCCACTACGCGATGACCGAACCCGCGCCCATGGCCGTGATCGGCGCCGTGGTCGCCAAGGCGCTGCGCCCCGTCTCCGAGTGAGCCGATCCGCTTCCCCACGCTCCCCCACCGAACTCGACCACCTCACGCTCGGCTTCGACGTCCGTCCGGCCGACCACCCGACTCGCAAGACCTTCAGGAGAGGGAGACCACCTTGGCAAGCACCGGACGACACCAGGGCAGGACCGCGCTGGTCACGGGAGGCAGCCGTGGCATCGGGCGAGCCGTCAGCAGCCGGCTGGCGCGAGAGGGCGCGCTGGTCGCCGTCCACTACGGGCACGACGAGGCGGCGGCGGACCGTACGGTCAAGGAGATCGAGACGGACGGCGGCCGGGCGTTCGCGATCCACGCGGAACTGGGCGTCCCCGGTGACGCGACCGCCCTGTGGTCCGCGTTCGACCGCGAGCTGGCCGCGTACGCCCCGGATGCCGAACCGGGCCTGGACATCCTGGTCAACAACGCCGGGATCACACTTCCGCGGACGATAGAGCATGTCACCGAGGAGGACTACGACCGCGTCTTCGCCGTCAACACCAAGGCGCCGTTCTTCATCCTCCAGCAGGGCCTCGGCCGGCTGCGGGACGGGGGCCGGATCATCAACATCTCGTCAGGGGCCACGCGTTTCGCGTACCCGGTGATCATGACGTACTCCATGACCAAGGCGGCCATGGACCACCTGACGCTGTCCCTCGCCGCCGAGCTCGCCCCGCGGAACATCACGGTGAACGCGGTCGCCCCCGGCTTCACCGAGACCGAGATCAACCCGACCCTGAAGGACCCGCAGATCCGGCAGGCGCTGTCCGCGCACTCGGCGTTCAACCGGCTCGGCCAGCCGGCTGACATCGCCGATGTGGTCGCCTTCGTCGCGAGCGACGACGCCCGCTGGGTGACCGGCCAGTTGCTCGACGCGACCGGCGGCGTCCACCTCGGCCTGTAGGCCGACCCGTTCGCGCGTCCCCCAGCCCGTTCCGAGCGGACGGCAGTTCCAAGGAGCACTTCATGAACGACGGCATGTGCGTCGTGAACGCCGATCACCCGCGCGAACCGGCCTCGCTTCCCGGAGTCGTGGGCGGTGCGCGGTGACATCCAGGGAGATCTCGGCCTTCGCCGCCGAGGAGGAGCAGCGCGTCCTGAGCCTGAAACCGGTCCTCGCGCCGGTGCACGGGAAGTACGGTGACCATCCCCACCAGGTCTACGACGCCTGGCCCGCCGAGGACCCGGAAGCACCGCTGGTGCTGTTGCTGCACGGCGGATACTGGCGCTACGACCGGATGCATCTGACGCCGTTCGCCTCCTGGCTGGCGCGTCAGGGCTTCTCTGTGCTGCTGCCGGGCTTTCGCCGGTCCGGGGGTGCCGGAGGTTATCCGGAGACCTTCGACGACGTCGCCCGGATCGTCGACACGCTGCCCGAAGGCCAGCCGTACGTCCTGGCCGGCCACTGCTCCGGCGGCCATCTCGCCCTGTGGTGCGCGGCCCGCGCTCTCCTGCCCGCCGACTCGCCGTGGCACACGACGTCCCTCCCACCCGCCGTGCTCGCCCTCGCCCCGCTGACCGACCTCGAGGCCACCCGCCGGGACCGGCTCAGCAGCGACGCGGCGCTGCAACTCCTGGGCGGATCCGACCTGTTCGAGGCGCGGATGCCGAACGTCGATCCGCTGACGCTGCTGAAGGGGCCGGGAACGACGGGCGTACGGACCGTGCTGCTGCACGGCGCGGTCGACGAGGAGGTGCCTCTGTCGCAGTTCACGGACTACGCGGCGGTGCACGACGACCTGGAGACGATCGTCCTGCCTGACATCGGCCACTACACGCTCATCGAGCCCGACGCCCCCGGCGCGATCGCGGTCGCCGACACCATGCGCCGCCTGGCCGCGACCGTAGCCGTCGATGGACGCGGCCGCCTCTGACGCCGCTGCCCCCCGCTCCGGGCGACGCTGTACGCGCGCGGCCCCGGAGAGCGCTGCCGTCCGTCAGGGGCCGTTCGGCGAGGTGCCCTGTCAGCGGCGAAGCCGGTCCGGCCATGGTGAGATCGACGACCCGGTTCACAGGCCCTCGAAGGCCGGGGTGAATGCCGTCACGGCTCAGGCCTCAGGGCGCCCGACGACGGACGCCGGGGCATGACGACGGAACCGTTCCCGCCGGATGCGGCGATCCGCCGGGCGGCGAGCGACTCCAGAGCGCAGCGCGCCTCGGCATCCCGGAGAGCGCGGCCCCTGCGGCGCCCACCTCATCTCAAGCCCGGGCCGGAAGGCTCGACTTCGCTACCCAGGGCGAACACAAGGAGAGTCGTTCATGACGCATACGACACATACACAGCGGCGTGGATCCACGGGCGTGGCCGACACATTCGATGAGCGGCCAGGTCTTACCGTCCGGCTTGTGTCCCGAGTTCCGCGAGATGGGTCAGGGCGGGGAGAGCGGCGGCGATCGCCTGTCGTTCCGCGGGCGTCAGCCGGGCGATCAGCGGGAGCAGGTGCCGGCCGCGGTCCTCGTGCCGGGCCTGGCCGATCTTCCGGCCGCTGTCGGTGATGTGGATGAGGACGGCGCGTCCGTCCTCCGGGTCGGGACGGCGCTCCACTAGTCCGTCACGCTCGAGTCGGGTGACCATCTGGGTGAGCCCGGGCTGGCTGATCTGCTCGGTCCTGGCGAGTTCGGTCAGCCGCTTCGGACCGCCGACGGCCAGCGTGTCCAGCACGGACAGTGTCGTGAACGTCAGCTTCTGCACCACGGGAAGCCGGATGTAGTAGCGGTTGAAGTTCTCGATCACCCGCGTGAAGTCACCGACATTCAAGTCGGAGTCGAGGTCGGCTCGATGAGTAGAGGTCACCATGGAAATGTACCGCAGTCTTATATAAGCTACTTATTGATCGCGGTACCGGCGCCTCCCCCGGGCGCGTGGTCTGCATCGCCCCGCGGCGCAACGGCGCGTCAAACGACATCACAAGCGTTAGGCGAAAGACACACCCATGACTGTGCGTATCGGCATCAACGGCTTCGGACGTATCGGCCGCAACGTCTTCCGGGCGGCGGCAGCGCGGGACTCGGAGCTGGAGATCGTCGCCGTCAACGACCTGGGCGATGTGCCCACCATGGCCCACCTGCTCGCTTACGACTCCATCCTGGGCCGCTTCCCCGAGGAGATCACCGCCGCGCCGGATGCGATCCGCGTGGGCGACCGGACGGTCAAGGTCCTCGCCGAGCGCAATCCCGGGGACCTGCCCTGGGGCGACCTCGGTGTGGACATCGTGATCGAGTCCACCGGCATCTTCACCGACGCCGAGAGGGCGCGCTCACACGTCGAAGGCGGCGCGAAAAAGGTCATCATCGCGGCTCCGGCCAGCGGCGAGGACCTCACGGTCGTGCTCGGCGTCAACGACGGTGCCTACGATCCGGAGCGCCACACGATCATCTCCAACGCCTCCTGCACCACCAACTGTCTCGCCGTGCTGGCCAAGGTGCTGCACGACACCGTCGGCATCGACACCGGCATGATGACCACGGTCCACGCCTACACGCAGGACCAGAACCTCCAGGACGCCCCGCACAAGGACCTGCGCCGGGCCCGGGCCGCGGGCATGAACATCGTGCCCACCTCCAGCGGCGCTGCCAAGGCCATCGGCCTCGTCCTGCCGGAACTCGCCGGCCGGCTGGACGCCTTCGCCCTGCGGGTGCCCGTCCCTACCGGCTCGGTCACCGACCTCACGGTCACCACCCAGCGCGGCACCACGGTGGAGGAGGTGAAGGAGGCGTACGCGGCCGCGGCCTCGGGACCGTACAAGGGGCTGCTCTCCTACCTGGACGCACCTCTGGTCAGCACCGACATCGTGGGCGACCCGGCCTCCTGTGTCTTCGACGCCGGGCTGACCCGGGTGTCCGGCCCGCAGGTCAAGGTCGTCGGCTGGTACGACAACGAGTGGGGCTACTCGAACCGCCTCATCGACCTGGCACTGCTCGTCGGGTCGTCTCTGTAGTTTCTCGCCGGAGCGGCGGCCGCCGCTCCGTCTCCGCTTCGGCGCGCCCGTAGCCCGGCGCGCAGCGTACCCGACGCCACTGATGCCGTCGGCGTGCCCGGATACCCCACGAATCCCATGCACGACGCCCCGAGGACAGACCAAATGACGGAACTTCCGACGCTACCGTTCGACAACCCATCCATACTCGGCATCGCGCCCCAGATGCGCGCACTGCAGCAGCAGGGGCCGATCGCCAGGGTGCGGACCGCCGGTGAAGACGCCTGGCTGGTCACCCACTACGGCGAGGTGAGGAAACTGCTCGCCGACCCCCGACTCGGTCTCAGCAATCCCCACCCGGAGCAGTCGGCCAAGAGCGCGGCCAGGAAATTCATGATGGCGCTGATGGCCGGGGACGACTACGACACCGAGGCCACCAACCATCCGCAGATGCGCGAGCTGCTCGTGCCCCGGTTCTCCACGCGCCGGATGCGCCTGATGAAGACCCGGATCGAGCACCACGTGGACGAGCTGCTCGACAAGTTGGCCGCCGGCACGGCGCCGGTCGACCTGCACCACGCGCTGTCGTTTCCGCTGCCGACCATGGTGGTCTGCGATCTGCTCGGCGTGCCGTTGGCCGACCGGGAGCGGTTCGGGCAGTGGGCGAGGGGCACATTCGACGAGAGCGACGGCCAGCACGCGGCGAACACCTTTCAACAGGTTGTCGACTACATGATGGACCTGGTGGCGCGCAAGCGAATCGAGCCGGGCGACGACATCCTGTCCGAGCTGATCGCCGAGAAGGACGGCTCACTGTCCGATGCGGAAATCGCCCAATTGGGTAACGCCGTACTGCTGTTCGGCTACGAGACCACCATTGTGCGCATCGACATGGGCGTCCTCCTGCTGCTGCGCAATCCGGCCCAGCGTGCCCAGCTGGCCGAGAACCCCGCACTCGCGCCGGCCGCGGTCGAGGAGATCCTGCGCCTGGCCGTCGGCGGCAAGGGATCCAACGCGCTGATACCCCGCTACGCGCACAGTGACATCACCCTCGGCGACACAGTCATCCGGACCGGAGACGCGGTGCTGCTGGCCATCGGCGCAGCCAACATCGACGGCCGGGCGTTCCCCGACAGCGACCTGTTCGACCTGGCCCGGGACAGGCCCAAGTCGCACATGGCATTCGGGCACGGCACCCGGCACTGCATCGGCCGCGTGCTGGCCCGGATCGAGCTCACCGCGGTGTTCGAGCGGCTGTTCCGCAGACTGCCCAGCCTGCGACTCGCGGTACCCGAGGAGTCGCTGCGCTGGCAGGAGCACCGGATCACCGGCGGATTCGACGAAATCCCCGTCACCTTCTAGCGGCATTGCACGGGCAAAACCCACAGCCGCCCACCGTCCATGGCCATAGGTGGCCACAACCGCAAGATCCAATCCGTTGGCCCGCCCGGATGTTTGACGCTCCTCCCCCCACACGCACAGACGTCACGAGGACAAGGAACCATGACGGACACTTTCAGCGACTACATCGACTGCACGCCTCTTCTCGACGACCGTGAGGCCCTCGACCGGTTCTACGACGAGCACGGCTACCTCTATCTGCGCGGCGTTCTGGACCGTGATCTCGTGCGGGCCGCCGCCGAGCAGATGCTCGAGGGCCTGATCGCACTCGGCCACGCCGCCCCCGGCACCACGCTCGACACCCTCACCATCGAGTCGTTCGAGGCGGTCGACGAGAGGGCGATGCACGGCTACGTCAAGTACGACGACCTGTGGAACCACCCCTCGACCCTCAAGGTCTGGGAGAAGGTCTTCGGCGAGCCCGTCTTCGTCTTCAAGTCGACGACGATCCGCTACTACCCCTCCGGCGCGGGCTCCCCGGCGCCGAGCTTCCTGACGCCGCTGCACCAGGACGGCTACTACATCGGCCCGAACAAGGACTTCCGCACCGCCTGGATGCCGCTGCTCGCGACGACCCGCGACATAGGCGGCGTCGCCCTCGCCAACGGCAGCCACAAGAAGGGCCCGCGCGAGCACGTCGCCACGGAGAACCACCGCCGCTTCGGCCACCCCATGCGCGGTATCCCGGCGGAGGAGTTCGGCGCGGACGAGCAGCTGCTGCTCTCGCCCATGGAACCGGGCGACGTGATCATCTTTCACGCCTTCATGTGTCACAAGTCCATCCCGAACGTCTCGGTGAACCCGGCCGGCATGCGGATGTCGATGGACACCCGCATCCAGCCCGCCTCCTCGCACCGCGGGTTCAACGCCCTGACCCCCTGGGCGGAGTCCGCGAAGGACCCCTCCAAGGGACTCGTCGCGAAGCTCTCCGGCACCCCCGCCACCAGCGAGTGACGTTACCCCCGCATCCGCCCCAACCGTCCCCCACAACGCCCGGGTAGGCAGCGCATGACGAAACGCGAGGGCCTCCCCCCTCTGAAGGAGCCCACCGCGGCACCGGAGCCCTCGGCCGTCACGGAACCGGCCACCGCGAGGCTCAGTGGCATCGCCCTCATGGTGGTGCTCACCGGATACGTCTTGTCCATCGTGGACGCCTCCATCGTCAATGTGGCGCTGAACTCGATCAGTGACGACCTCCACGGCGGCCCCGCCGCACTGGAGCTGGTGGTGTCCGGCTACGGCCTCACCTACGCCCTCGGCCTGGTGCTGGGCGGACGGCTGGGCGACGCCTTCGGCAGACAGCTCCTGTACGCCTACGGGCTCGCGGCGTTCACCGTCACCTCGGCGCTGTGCGGACTCGCCCCGACCATCGAGGTCCTCATCGTGGCCCGGCTGTTGCAGGGCGCCGCCGCCGCCATGCTCGTACCGCAGGTGCTGGCGACGATCCAGGCGGTCACCGTGGGCCAGGCGCGCGCCCGTGCGATCGGCATGTACGGCGCGACCGCGGGCGTCGGCATGGTCATCGGGCAGATCCTGGGCGGGCTGTTGGTCTCGCTGGACGTCGCCGGGATCGGCTGGCGGATGGTCTTCGTGATCAATGTGCCGATCGGAGTGGCCGCGCTGCTGGCCGTCCGGCGCGTCCCCGCGACCAGGGCCGACGCGAAGCCGGGCTTCGACCCGCTGGGCACCGTGCTGTTCGGTGCCACCATGGTCTGTGTCCTGGCCGTGGTAGTGGCGGGCCCCGACCTGGGCTGGCCGCTGTGGCTGTGGTCGTTGCTCGCGGTCGCCGCGGTGGGGGCGCTGGCGCTGGTGCGGGTCGAGCGCGGGCTGGAGGCGCGGGGCGGCTCACCGCTGCTGTCCCCGTCGGTGCTGTCTCATCCGGGGATGCGCAGAGGGCTGGCGGCGATGGTGCCGTTCTCGGCCGGCTTCGGCGCCTTCCTGTTCGTCTACGCGCTGATCGCGCAGGGTCACTTCGGCTTCGACGGGCTCGCCTCCGGCGCGGGGATGGCGCCGTTCGCCGTGGCGTTCTTCGTGGTGGCGCAGTTCACCCCGAGGATCGCGGCGGCCCTGGGCGGCCGGATCGTCACCCTGGGCACCGTCGTCCAGGGCGCGAGCCTGCTGCTGCTGGCGCTGGTGCTCTGGCTGGGCTGGCCACATCCCTCCCTGGCGCTCGTGCTCGTCGGGATCGGCTTCTTCGGCGCAGGCGCGGCGCTGATCGGCCCGACGCTGTTCCGGACGATCCTCGCCGACGTACCCTCCGCGCAGGCCGGCATGGGCAGCGGTGTGCTGGTGACCAGCCAGCAGATGGCGACCGCGCTGGGCGCGACCGTCGGCGGAACCCTCTACATCTCCCTGGCCGGTTCGCTGTCGACGGTGTCGGCGGCCGTGCTCGTTCTCGCCCTGTTGATGTGTTTCCTAGTGATCGTTCTCGTGATCAGCCTGAAGCTCCCCGACCCCAGCTGACACCCGCGCCCCTCGAACGGCGCTATCTGATCCAGACCTTCTCGTTGGCAACGGCGCGCCGTTCTTCGGCGTACCCGCGCGCAGGAGTGGAGACAGCCAAGTGCAGTTACAGACAAGGACGGCCGTGGTGACCGGCGCGGCCAGCGGCATCGGCCTCGCCCTCAGCGCCCGCTTCGCACGGGCCGGCGCCGGGGTGGTCATGGCGGACGTCGAAGGCGACGCGCTGCACCGGCGGGCCGCCGAACTCACCGCACAGGGCGCTCAGGTCACCGCCGTGACCGCAGACCTGACCGACCCGGACGCCGTTGAAGGGCTCGCGGACACGGCGTTCGACCTGCTCGGCGACATCGACGTGGTGTGCAACAACGCCGGGGTCCTCGGCCCCGTGGGACAGCCCCTGTGGGAGGTGCCGCTGGAGCGGATGCGACAGGTCTTCGAGGTGAACCACTGGGCGCACGTCCTGGTGGCCCGCGCCTTCGTCCCCCGGCTCCTGGAGCGCGGCCGGCCCGCCCATCTGATCCACACCGCCTCGATGTCCGCCTTCGTCGTCGGCGCGGGCAGCGCCGCCTACGCCGCCTCCAAGCACGCCGACCTCGCGGTCGCCCGCAGTCTCCGTGCCGATCTGCGGGGCACCGGGGTCCGCGTGTCGGTGCTGTGCCCCGGCCGGGTCGACACCCCCATGGTCCAAGGCCTGACGGCCCCGCGCGGCGCGGGCGGCGACATCTCGGTGAGCGCCGAGGACGTCGCCGGACTCGTGTGGGAGGCCCTCGGCTCCGACCGCTTCTATCTCTTCAGCAACTCCGACGCCCCGCTGCGGCTGCGCGGTCAGTTCGACGACGTGTGGCGTCATGTATCCCTTCCGCCCCCTTCCCTCGAGGAGGAGCTGTGGCCCGCGCCGAAAGCGACGACCGTAGCGACGAAACACTGACCATCGACCTGGAAGCGGTGAGGGAGAAATACCGGCAGGAACGCGACAAGCGCAGCGTCGGCCGCACCTACCGGTTCGCGCGCGGTGACTTCAGCCGCTACGCGCGAGACCCCTACACCGAGCGGCAGGAGCGCGAGCCGCTCACCGACGAGGTGGACGTCGCCGTCGTCGGCGCCGGCATCGGCGGCCTGCTGACCGGCGCCCATCTGCGCAAGGAGACCGGCCTGGAGCGCATCCGGCTGATCGACGAGGCCGGCGATGTCGGCGGCACCTGGTACTGGAACCGCTTCCCAGGCGTCCGGTGCGACGTCGAGAGCTACGTCTACATGCCGCTGCTCGAAGAGATCGGCACGATACCCACCGAGAAGTACTCCACCGGGCCCGAGATCTTCGCCCACCTCCAGCAGATCGCCCACAGGTACGACCTCTACCGCGACGCCCTCTTCCAGACCACCGTCACCGAGCTGCGCTGGGACGAGGCCGCCGGGAAGTGGCTGGTGAGCACCGACCGCGGCGATCTGATCCGGGCCCGTTACGTGGCCATGTCGATCGGTCTGATGCACCGCCCCAAACTCCCCGGGCTGCCAGGCCTGGAGACGTTCGCCGGGCACTCCTTCCACACCAGCCGCTGGGACTTCGACTACACCGGCGGCGACAGCACCGGCGGCCTGACCAAGCTGAAGGACAAGAAGGTCGGCGTCATCGGCACCGGCTCGACGACCATCCAGCTCGCCCCGCACCTCGCCGAGTGGGCCGAGCAGCTCGTCCTCTTCCAGCGCACCCCGGCCGCCGTCGACGTCCGCGGCAACCGGCCCACCCCGTCCGACTGGGCGGACACCCTCGAACCGGGCTGGCAGCAGCACCGGATGGAGAACTTCCACGCGCTGACCTCCGGCCTCCCGCAGGACGAGGACCTGGTCCAGGACCGCTGGACCCAGACCACGGCCAAGCTGGCCGCCGCGATCCTGCCCACCGGCGACACCGGGGGCGACCCGAAGGAGCGGGCGCTCGCGGCCGAGCGGGCGGACTTCCTCAAGATGGAGGAACTGCGCGCCCGCATCGACAGCGTCGTCACCGACCCCGCGACCGCCGCCGCCCTCAAGCCGTACTACCGCGTGTACTGCAAGCGGCCCTGCTTCCACGACGGCTACCTCCAGACCTTCAACCGGCCCAACGTGACCCTGGTCGACACCCAGGGGCAGGGCGTGGAGCGGCTCACCCCGGCCGGGGTGGTCGCGAACGGCCGGGAGTACCCGGTCGACTGCCTGGTCTTCGCCACCGGCTACGAGCACGAGTTCGCCGTCCCGTACACCGACCGCGCCGGCTACGACATCGTCGGCCGCAACGGCGTGAAGCTGTCGGAGAAGTGGGCGGACGGGGCGCACACCCTGCACGGACTCCAGGTGAATGGTTTCCCCAACTGCTTCATCCTGTCGAAGGTCCAGGCCGGCCGGCACGTCAACATCGCCTACATGCTGGGCGAGCAGACCCGGCACCTCGCGCACATCGTCAAGTCCGTCGAGGAGCGCGGCCACCAGGTCGTGGAGGCCTCCGAGGCCGGCGAGAAGGAATGGGTCGAGGAGATCCTGCGGCTCGCCACCAACGACCTCGACTTCCTGGAGAACTGCACGCCCGGCCTCTACAACAACGAGGGCGACCCGAGCGGACTGCCCCTGCTCAACTCCAGCTACGGCGGCGGCTCGGTGGAGTTCGTGAACATCCTCAGGCGCTGGCGCGAGGCGGGCGACCTCGCCGGCCTCGAACTGCGCTGACCACTCCATCCCCTTCTGCGAAAGGCGGCAACGCCCATGGATGTAACGCCGATACCCGGCGCCGCTCTCGGCGCCGTCGTGCACGGCGCCCATATCACCGGCGACATGGACAAGACCCAGTTCGAGGAGATCTGGGCGGCGCTCGACTCGCATCTCGTCCTCGTCTTCCGCGGCCACGAGACCCCCTCCTACGAGGAGTTCCTGGGCTTCGGCCGCCGCTTCGGGTACATCCCGAAGACCGGTCTGACCAGCGGCGCCCACCCCGACCACAACGAGATCCTGATCGTCTCCAACCTGGTGGAGGACGGCCGCAAGATCGGCGTCGGCGACGCCGAGTGGATGGGCTGGCACACCGACTACTCCTTCCGCCCCCGCGTCTCCCAGGTCGGCTTCCTGGAGGCCGTGGAAGTGCCGTCCTCCGGCGGCGGGGAGACCCTCTTCACCGACATGTACGCCCTGTACGAGTCGCTGTCGCCCGAGGAGCGCCGGCGTCTGCACTCCTACCGGGTCCGCCACGCCTTGCGCACCGGGTACGAGGAGACCATCGAGGAGGAGCTCCAGGGTGAGGTGTCCCTCGGTGAGAGCACCGCGCGGATCCAGCCCGAGGACGGCACTTCCACCATCCACCCGCTGATCGCCCGCAATCCGCGCACCGGCCGCCAGTCGGTCTACATCAGCACCCTCAACACCAAGCGGATCGTGGACCTCGCCCCCGACGAAAGCCGCAAGCTGCTCGACGAACTGCTGTCGCACGCGGGCAAACCCCAGTACACCTACGCCCACACCTGGCAGCCCGGGGACATCGTCATGTGGGACCAGCTCGGCACCGTCCACGCCAAGCAGGCCTTCGACCCGGCCGAACGGCGCGTCATGCGCCAGGTTGTCAGCATCTTCGACGACCCGACCGGCCCCTGGCGCGCGGAGGTCGCCGCATGAGCACCGCTCCCGCCTGCCTCAGCCACAGCCGGGGCACGATCACCCCGGCGCTGCGCGCCGCCGTCGACCGGCTCGACCACCGCTCACGTCACCAGGCGGCCTACCACTTCGGATGGATCACCGCCGGCGGCGCGCCCACCAGCGCCGACGCCGGCAAGGCCGTACGGCCGGCGCTCGCGCTGCTGTCGGCCGAGGCGGTCGGCGCACCGCCGGAGGTCGCTCTGCCGGGCGCCGTCGCCGTGGAACTCGTGCACAACTTCTCCCTGGTGCACGACGACCTGATGGACGGCGACGAGGAGCGCCGCCACCGGCGCACGGTGTGGAAGCTGTGGGGTGCCTCCAGCGCGATCCTGACCGGTGACGCGATGCTGGCGCTGGCCCAGGAGGTGCTGCTGGACACCGGGCTGCCGACGGCGGCGCCCGCCGCACGGCTGCTGGCGCGGACCACCCGGCATCTGATCCGCGGCCAGGTCCAGGACCTGGTCTTCGAACAGCGCTCGCACGTCACGGTCGAGGAGTGCGTCGACATGGCCGCCGGCAAGACCGGCGCGCTGCTGTCGGCGAGCGCCGCGATCGGCGCCGTCCTCGCCGGGGCACCGGAGGCGACGGTGGACGCGCTGGCGCTCTACGGCGACCAGGCCGGCGTCGCCTTCCAGCTCGTCGACGACGTTCTCGGCATCTGGGGCGACCCGGCCGTCACCGGCAAGTCGGTCCACTCCGATCTGCGCTCCCGCAAGAAGTCCCTGCCGGTGAGCCACGCACTGAACCAGGACGGCCCGCTCAGCGACGAGCTGGCCGCCTGGCTCACCACCCCCGGCGAACCCGACGAGGAGGAACTGCGGCGCGTGGCCGACCTGATCGAGGACGCCGGCGGCCGGGACTGGGCGCTGGCCGAGGCCGCCCGGCGAATGGCGCTGGCCGAGGACGCGCTGCGCGGTGTCGAGCTGGACGCCGGCGCGCGGGACGAACTCCTCGCGCTCGGGCGGTTCGTCATCGACCGCGAGGTCTGAGACCGGACCGGTCCTGATCCCCGTTCCGTTGCCCCTTCTTTCTTCCCTCAGGACACCGCGGTGTCCACCGCTCCCCACTTCAAGGATTTCTTCATGCCCCAGGATGTCCACTTCCACATACCCCTGCCGGGTCGGCAGAGCCCCGACCACGCCCGGGCCGAGGCCGAGCAGCTGGCGTGGCCGCGCTCGCTCGGTCTGATCAAGTCCGAAGCGGCGGCCGAGCGTCATCTGCGCGGCGGCTACGCCGACCTGGCCTCCCGCTTCTACCCGCACGCCACCGGCGCCGACCTGGACCTGGGCGTCGACCTGATGTCGTGGTTCTTCCTCTTCGACGACCTCTTCGACGGTCCGCGCGGCGAGGACCCCGAGGAGGCCAAGCGCCTCACCGACGCGGTGGCGGCCGCACTGGACGGTCCGCTGCCCGCCTCGGCGCCACCGATCGCCCACGGGTTCGCCGACATCTGGCGGCGCACCTGCGAGGGCATGACACCCGCCTGGTGCGCGCGCAGCGCCCGGCACTGGCGGAACTACTTCGACGGGTACATCGACGAGGCCGAGAGCCGGTTCTGCGACACGCCGGCCGACTCCGCCGCGCAGTACCTCGCCATGCGGCGGCACACCATCGGTGTGCAGCCGACGGTGGACCTCGCCGAGCGCGCGGGCCGCTTCGAGGTGCCGCACCGGGTCTTCGACAGCGCCGTGGTGTCCGCGATGCTCCAGATCGCCGTCGACGTCAACCTGATGCTCAACGACATCGCCTCCCTGGAGAAGGAGGAGGCCCGCGGCGAGCAGAACAACATGGTCCTGATCCTGCGCCGCGAGAACGGCTGGTCCAAGAACCGCAGCATCTCCCACATCCAGGGCGAGGTGCACGCCCGGCTCGAACAGTTCCTGCTGCTGGAGTCCTGCCTGCCGAAGGTCAGCGAGATCTACCGGCTCGACACCGGCGAGCGCGAGGCACTGGAGCGATACCGCACGGACGCCGTACGCCCGGTGATCCGCGGGTCCTACGACTGGCACCGCTCCTCGGGCCGCTACGACGCCGAGTTCGCGGTTGCCGCCAGCTCCCAGGGCTATCTGGAGGAACTCGGCAGCAGCGCCCGCTAGCAGCACCGCACACCAGCAGCACGCACCCGCGCCCGACCGTCGCGTCGGTACAGCTGTCAACAGACCGGAACAGCCGTCAACAGAGCAGTAAAGACGGGAAGTTGAGAATCGAATGACCGAGCAGACCACCTTCTCGGCGGGAGCGGCGCCAGGGGCGCTCCCCGTCGTGGGACACGCCCTCCAGATGATGCGTCACCCCGTGAACTTCATGACCTCCCTGTCAGCCCACGGAGACCTGGTCGAGATCAAGATCGGCCCCACCACGGCCCACGTCCCGACCCACCCCGAACTGCTGCGGCACGTCCTGACCAACGACCGCATCTTCGACAAGGGCGGCGTCTTCTACGACCGCGCCCGTGACATCGCCGGCAACGGCCTGGTCACCTGCCCGTTCGCCGACCACCGCCGCCAGCGCCGGCTGATGCAGTCGGCGTTCACCCGCGGCCAGCTCAAGCGGTATGCCGAGGCCATGCAGGCCGAGATCGAGGAGACGGCGTCGCGCTGGCAGGACGGCATGGTCGTCGACGCCTTCCAGGAGATGTACGGCATGGCCCTGCGCACGGTCGGCCGCACCCTGTACTCCACACCCGTCAGCCCCGAGCTGACGGCGAAGGTGGAACGTTCCTTCGACGTCGTGCTCAACGGCCTGTTCCGGCAGATGTTCCTGCCGGCCTCGATCCGCCGGCTGCCCCTGCCGTCCCAGCGCCGCTACAAGAGCAACCTGGACTTCCTGCACGAGACCACCCAGCAGCTCATCAACGACTACCGCAACGACGGCGCCGAGCATGACGATCTCCTCGCCGCGCTGCTGGCCTCCCGCGACGACGACGGCGGCCGGCTCGACGACAGGGAGATCCACGACCAGGTCATCACCGTGATGGCGGCCGGCACCGAGACGGTCGCCGGCACCCTCACCTGGGTCTTCTACCTGCTCTCCCAGCACCCGGAGATCGAGGCGGCGCTGTACGAGGAGATCGACACCGTCCTCGACGGCCGCGCGCCGGAGTGGGACGACCTGCCCAGCCTCTCCCTGGCCGACCGGATCATCTCCGAAGCACTCCGACTGCACCCGCCGGCCTGGCTGTTCACCCGGCTCACCGCGTCTGCGACCGAACTGGCGGGCCGGCAGCTGCCCGAGGGCACGACCATCGTCTTCAGCCCCGCCGCGGTGGCCCAGTACGAGGACGCCTTCGACAACCCCGCGAAGTTCGACCCGGATCGCTGGCTGTCGGACCGGGTCTCGCCGCTGGCCCGCCAGACGTTCATGCCGTTCGGCACCGGTGCCCGCAAATGCATCGGCGACCTGTACGCGCGCACCGAGGCCACGCTGGGGCTAGCCACGATCCTCGGCCGCTGGCGGGTCACCTGTGAGCCGGACATGGACATCCGCCCGGTACCACTGGCCACCGTCTACCACCCGCGCCGGCTGCGCCTGAAGCTGTCCGCGCGCACCCCGCGCCCCGTGGCGTCCTCCGTACCGGCACCGACTGGGGGTGACGCCGCATGACGGGCAGCGTCGTCCTGGCACAGCCGCGCGGTTTCTGCGCGGGCGTGCGACGAGCCATCGGCATTGTCGAGCGGGCACTGGACCTGCACGGAGCGCCGGTGTACGTGCGCAAGGAGATCGTGCACAACCACTACATCGTCTCGGAACTCAAGAAGCGCGGCGCGGTCTTCGTCGACAGCGAGGACGAGGTCCCCAAGGGCGCGGTCTGCGTGTTCTCCGCGCACGGCGTCTCTCCCGGTGTGCGGTCCTCCGCCGTCGAACGGCAGCTCGAAGTCATCGACGCCACCTGCCCGCTGGTCTCCAAGGTGCACCAGGAGGCGGTGCGCTTCGCCCGAGACGGCCGGACCATCCTCCTGGTCGGGCACGAGGGACACGAGGAGGTCGAGGGCGTCCTCGGCGAGGCCCCCGAGCGTATCGTCGTCATCGAGACCGAGGAGGACGTACGGCGGCTCGGTCTGCCCGACGACACCCCGGTGGCGGTTCTCACCCAGACCACCCTGTCGTTCGACGAGACCGCGAAGGTCGTCGAGGCGCTACGCGCCCGCTTCACGGACCTGATCACCCCGGGCGACGACGACATCTGCTACGCGAGCCAGAACCGGCAGAACGCCGTCAAGGACCTGGCGCGCCGCAACGACCTGGTCCTCGTCATCGGCTCACGCAACTCCAGCAACTCGCTGCGCATGGTCGAGGTGGCACGGGAACACGGGGCCGCGGCGCATCTCGTGCCCGACGCGAGCCATCTCGAACAGGCATGGCTGGAAGGGGCCTCGGCCATCGGCATCAGCTCGGGAGCCAGCGCCCCGGAAATCCTGGTCGACGGTCTCGTCACCAGGCTGGCCGAGCTCGGTTTCGACCGGGTCGAGCTTCAGCAGGGCATCGCCGAGGACGTCGTGTTCTCCATGCCCGGACGCCTGGCCGACCCGGTCAGCGGCCGGGTGCCGCAGACACCGCTGGCCGGTGAGGCCGTGTCCTCACCCGGTGTGACGCGATGAGTCCGTCACAGGAGAGGGAAGGTTCCGTCATGCCACGTCTGGAGGAGATCCGGGGGCCGGAGGACCTGCGGGCCCTGTCCTCGCGACAGGCCCGCGATCTGGCGCCGCAGATCCGGCAACTGCTGGTGGACACCTGCACCGTCACCGGCGGTCACCTCGGTCCCAACCTCGGGGTTGTCGAGCTGTCGATCGCCCTTCACCGGGTCTTCGACTCCCCCCGCGACCGGATCCTGTGGGACACCGGCCACCAGGCCTACGTGCACAAGATCCTCACCGGCCGCACCGAGGCCCTGGCCACGCTCCGCCGGACCGGCGGGCTGTCGGGGTATCCCTGCCGCGCCGAGTCCGAGCACGATGTCATCGAGAACTCGCACGCCTCGACGGCGCTGTCGTGGGCGGACGGGCTGGCGCGCGCCCACGCCATCCGTGGGGAGACCGACCGTGCCGTGGTGGCCGTGGTCGGCGACGGCGCGCTGACCGGGGGCATGACCTGGGAGGCCCTCAACAACATCGCGGCCGCCCCCGAGCGCCCGGTGGTCGTGGTGCTCAACGACAACGGCCGCTCCTACGCCCCCACGGTCGGCGCCATCGCCGAGCACCTGGCCGTGCTGCGCGGCCCCGACGCCCCGCAGGCCCTGTTCGAGAGCCTGGGGCTGGCCTACCTCGGCCCTGTGGACGGCCATGACATGGAGGCCGTGGAGGCCGCGCTGCACAAGGCGGCCGCCCTGCGCCGGCCCGTGGTGGTGCACTGCGTCACGGAGAAGGGCCGCGGCCACCTCCAGGCCGAGCAGGACGAGACGGACCGATTCCACGCCGTGCGCGCCGCCTCCGCGAAGAAAGCGGCCGGCGCGCCCTCGTGGACGTCGGTGTTCGGCCGGGAGCTGGTGGACCTCGCGGCCGACCGGCCGGACGTGGTCGCCATCACCGCGGCCATGCTCGACCCGACCGGGCTGAGCGAGTTCGCGCGCCGCTACCCGGAGCGCACCATCGACGTGGGCATCGCCGAGCAGCACGCCGTGACCTCCGCAGCGGGACTGGCCCTGGGCGGCCTGCATCCGGTCGTCGCGCTGTACGCCACCTTCCTCAACCGTGCCTTCGACCAGCTCCTGCTGGACGTGGCCCTGCACCGCGCACCGGTGACCTTCGTCCTGGACCGGGCGGGCGTGACCGGCGACGACGGCCCGTCGCACAACGGCATGTGGGACCTGTCGCTGCTCAACCTGGTGCCCGGCCTGCGCCTCGCCGCACCGCGGGACGCCGCCACCCTGCGCCGCGCGCTCAGGGAGGCCGTCGCCTGCGACGACGGCCCGACCGCCCTGCGCTTCCCCAAGGGCGCCAGCGGAGACGACATTCCCGCCGTAGACGTCTTCGCCGGAATCGACATCCTGCGCCGCGGCGAGCGGCCGGACGTCCTCCTGGTCTCCGTCGGCGTCATGGCCGCCACCTGCCTGGAGGTGGCCGACCTGCTGGCCGCGCAGGGCGTCGGCGTCACCGTCGTGGACCCCCGCTGGATCAAACCGGTCGCATCCGAACTGATGGGGCTCGCCCTTGACCACCAGCTGGTCGCCACGGTCGAGGACAACGGCCGGGTCGGCGGCGTCGGGGCACGTGTCGCCCAGGCGCTGAGCGATGCCGAAGCTACGCTGCCGGTCCGCACCTTCGGCGTCCCGCAGCACTTCCTGAACCATGGCTCACGGTCCGACCTGTTGGAGGCAAGCGGCCTCACAGCCCGTCACCTCGCCCAGACGCTGCTGGAATCCTTGCCTGCCGGACGGTACGAAGCCCGGCAGGAGGCCACTCCCTCCCTGGCCCTCGGCGGACACTGAGGACTTCAAGGAGGAATCCCAATGAGGGTGTCACCGCAGGCGCCGGTTGCAGCGTTTGGGCCGGTGGTAGCTGACACCGCGGCGGCCGGCGTCAGGGCAGCCGGACAGGTCGTCGGTCTGAAAGGCCTCGCGGATCTCCCGATCGTTGTTCGTGATCCGTCGGCGTCGACCACCACCGCCCGGTGCCGGAGTCGGAGCCTCACCGGAGGACCGGGCGGTCATTCCTCCCGAGCCAACAACGGCAAACAGTCATCAACGACAAACAGTCATCAGCCACACCCGGTCCTCCCGGACCGGCCGACATGCTGGGGGAAACTGTCATGCCTGTCGCACTCGGAGTGCCGACGGTGCCGCCGAGGCTGGCCCAACGACGTACCAGCCGTCAGATCCACGTAGGACCCGTGCCGGTGGGCGGGGACGCCCCGGTGTCCGTGCAGTCCATGACCACCACCCGTACATCGGACATCGGCGCCACCCTGCAGCAGATCGCCGAACTGACCGCGTCCGGCTGCCAGATCGTGCGGGTGGCCTGCCCGACTCAGGACGACGCGGACGCCCTGGCCACGATCGCCAAGAAGTCGCAGATCCCGGTGATCGCGGACATCCACTTCCAGCCCAAGTACGTGTTTGCCGCGATCGAGGCCGGGTGCGCGGCGGTCCGGGTCAACCCGGGCAACATCAAGCAGTTCGACGACCAGGTCAAGGAGATCGCGCGGGCCGCGAAGGATCACGGCACGCCGATCCGCATCGGCGTCAACGCCGGTTCCCTGGACAGGCGGCTGCTGCAGAAGTACGGCAAGGCCACCCCGGAGGCCCTGGTCGAATCGGCGTTGTGGGAGGCGTCCCTCTTCGAGGAGCACGGCTTCCGTGACATCAAGATCTCCGTCAAGCACAACGACCCGGTGGTGATGGTCAACGCCTACCGGCTGCTCGCGGAGAAGAGCGACTACCCCCTGCATCTCGGGGTCACGGAGGCGGGCCCGGCGTTCCAGGGCACGATCAAGTCGGCGGTCGCGTTCGGCGCGCTGCTCAGCGAGGGCATCGGCGACACCATCCGCGTGTCACTGAGTGCCCCACCCGCGGAGGAGGTCAAGGTCGGCATCCAGATCCTGGAGTCGCTGGGCCTCAGGCAACGGCGCCTGGAGATCGTCTCCTGCCCCTCCTGCGGCCGCGCCCAGGTCGACGTCTACAAGCTGGCCGACGAGGTCTCGGCCGGCCTGGACGGCATGGAAGTGCCGCTGCGCGTCGCCGTGATGGGCTGCGTCGTCAACGGCCCCGGCGAGGCCCGCGAGGCCGACCTCGGCGTCGCCTCCGGCAACGGCAAGGGCCAGATCTTCGTCAAGGGCGAGGTCATCAGGACCGTCCCCGAGTCGAAAATCGTCGAGACGCTGATCGAGGAGGCCTTGAAGCTTGCCGAGCAGATGCCTCGGGAAGAGGCTGACCCCTCCGCCGAGCAGGTGACCGTGAAGGTGGTGGGCGAGTGAGTACGCCGCCCACGGTGAAGCAGCTCGACCGGGTCGTGATCCGGTTCGCCGGCGACTCGGGCGACGGAATGCAGCTGACGGGCGACCGGTTCACGGCGGAGACAGCGGGCTTCGGCAACGACCTGTCGACGCTTCCGAACTTCCCCGCCGAGATCCGGGCGCCCGCCGGCACTCTGCCCGGGGTGTCGTCCTTCCAACTGCACTTCGCCGACCACGACATCCTCACCCCCGGTGACGCGCCGGACATCCTGGTGGCGATGAATCCGGCTGCGCTCAGGGCGAACCTGGCGGACCTGCCGCGCGGTGCGGAGATCATCGTCGACACGGACGAGTTCTCCCGGCGCGCCCTGGCAAAGGTGGGCTGGAGCGCCAACCCGATGGACGACGGCACGCTGGAGGCGTACCGGGTGCATCCGGTGGCGCTGACCACGCTGACCGTGGAGGCGCTGAAGGACTCGGGGCTCACCCGCAAGGACGCGGAGCGGGCGAAGAACATGTTCGCCCTGGGCCTGTTGTCCTGGATGTACCACCGGCCCACCGAGGGCACCGAAAGGTTCCTGCACACCAAGTTCGCCCGGCGGCCGGAGCTTGCCGAGGCCAACGTGACCGCCTTCCGGGCGGGATGGAACTATGGCGAGACCACCGAGGCGTTCGCCGTCTCCTACGAGGTGGCGCCGGCCGAGCGGGCCTTCGCGCCGGGCCGCCATCGCAACATCTCCGGAAACCTGGCCCTGTCCCTGGGGCTGGTGGCGGCCGCCGAACGCGCGGGCCTGCCGCTGTTCCTGGGCTCGTACCCGATCACCCCGGCCAGCGACATCCTGCACGAGCTGAGCAAGCACAAGAACTTCGGGGTGCGCACCTTCCAGGCCGAGGACGAGATCGCCGGCATCGGCGCGGCCCTGGGCGCGGCCTTCGGCGGCGCGCTGGGCGTGACCACCACCTCCGGTCCGGGCGTGGCCCTGAAGTCGGAGACCATCGGCCTCGCGGTCTCCCTGGAACTCCCGCTCCTGGTGGTCGACATCCAGCGCGGCGGACCGTCCACCGGACTGCCCACCAAAACCGAGCAGGCCGACCTGCTCCAGGCGATGTTCGGCCGCAACGGCGAGGCCCCGGTCCCGGTCCTCGCCCCGGCCACCCCGGCCGACTGCTTCACGGCCGCTCTGGACGCGGCCCGCATCGCCCTGACGTACCGCACTCCGGTGTTCCTGCTGTCCGACGGCTACCTGGCCAACGGCTCCGAGCCCTGGCGCATCCCCGACGTGGCCGAACTGCCGGACCTGCGGGTGGAGTTCGCCACCGCTCCGAACCGGCCCGACGGCGCCTTCTGGCCGTACCTGCGTGACCCCGAGACGCTGGCCCGCCCTTGGGCGGTGCCGGGCACCCCGGGTCTGGAGCACCGCATCGGCGGCATCGAGAAACAGGACGGCACGGGCAACATCTCCTACGACCCCGCCAACCACGACCGCATGGTGCGGCTGCGCCAGGCCAAGGTGGACGGCATCGCCGTACCGGACCTGGAGGTCGACGACCCGTCGGGGGACGCCCGACTGCTGGTGCTGGGCTGGGGCTCGACGTACGGCCCGATCACCGCCGCGGTGTCCGAGGTGCGCGCCGCCGGCGGCAGGGTCGCGACCGCGCACCTGCGGCACCTCAACCCCTTCCCCGCCAACCTCGGCGCGGTGCTGCGCCGTTACGACCGGGTCCTGGTGCCGGAGATGAACCTCGGTCACCTCGCACTGCTGCTGCGCGCGCGGTTCCTGGTGGACGTCCGCTCCCACACCCAGGTCTCCGGCATGCCGTTCAAGGCCGCACAGCTGGCCACCGTGATCGAGGAGAACCTGGAGGCCACCGGTGCCCACTGACCTCGCCCTCACCCCGAAGGACTTCAAGTCCGACCAGGAGGTGCGCTGGTGCCCCGGCTGCGGCGACTACGCGATCCTTGCCGCAGTCCAGGGCTTCATGCCGGAGCTGGGCGTCGCACGCGAGAACATCGTCTTCGTCTCGGGTATCGGCTGTTCCTCCCGCTTCCCGTACTACATGAACACGTACGGCATGCACTCCATCCACGGCCGCGCCCCGGCCATCGCCACCGGCTTGGCCTGTGCCCGCCCCGACCTGTCGGTGTGGGTGGTCACCGGCGACGGCGATGCGCTGTCCATCGGCGGCAACCACCTCATCCACGCCCTGCGCCGCAACGTCAACCTCAAGATCCTGCTGTTCAACAACGAGATCTACGGCCTCACCAAGGGCCAGTACTCGCCCACCAGCGAACAGGGCAAGATCACCAGGTCGACCCCGATGGGCTCCCTGGACGAGCCGTTCCGCCCGCTCTCACTGGCCATCGGCGCGGAGGCCTCCTTCGTCGCCCGCACCCTCGACTCCGACCGCAAGCATCTGACGGACGTCCTGCGCCAGGCCGCCGCCCACCAGGGCACGGCCCTGGTCGAGATCTACCAGAACTGCAACATCTTCAACGACGGCGCCTTCGACGACCTCAAGGACCCCGCCACCCGCGACGGCGCCCTGCTGCGTCTGGAACACGGCAGGCCCTACCGGCTCACCCCGGACGCCGAGGAGATCGTCCACGACGTCGAGGATCCCGATCCCACCGCTGCCTTCGCCCTCTCCCGGCTCAGGCACCCCACCCCCATCGGCATCCTGCGCAGTGTCCGGCGCCCCGCCTACGACCAGCTCATGAACCAGCAGATCTCCAGGGCCGCGGCCGAGCGGGGCCCGGGCGACCTGGCCGCGCTGCTGACCGGTACCGACACCTGGACAGTCGGGGACTGAGCCCGACAGCGACAACCTCCACAGACAGCCACATGAACAGAGGGAGCATTCGTGACCTACGTCATCGCGCAGCCTTGTGTCGACGTCAAGGACAAGGCGTGCATCGAGGAGTGCCCCGTCGACTGCATCTACGAGGGCCGGCGGGCCTTGTACATCCACCCGGACGAATGCGTCGACTGCGGGGCCTGTGAGCCGGTCTGCCCGGTCGAGGCCATCTTCTACGAAGACGACACTCCCGAGGAGTGGAAGGACTACTACAAGGCGAACGTCGAGTTCTTCGACGAGCTCGGCTCCCCCGGCGGCGCCAGCCAGCTGGGTCTGATCGAGCGCGACCACCCGGTCGTCGCCGGACAGCCGGTCCGCACGGCATGAGTCGGGTGGGAGGGAATGCGCGACATGGGTGACGGTCCAGGCTACGGGCCCGCCCCGGGGCACGGCTCGGCGCCACGGTTCAAGGCCCGGGAGCGGCCGAAGTACCGGTCGGGGAAAGCAACGGAAGCCGGCGACGGGAAACGATCTCCGCGAGCCCCTGAGTATTCGCTGACCCAGCACGTTCGTCGGTGTCCCCGTTGCCCGCCACCGTACAACGACGTCAGGAGCGCCGCCGTCCTGCCACCATCGGCCTCGTGCAAGGGATGATCATCAAGGAGGTCTTCAGAGGCACGGCGCGGCGAACACCGCGGCCTGCGCACCGGCCGATGTGTCCGCCGCGGAGACGCCCGCAGCCGCCCGGCTCAGGGTAACCAGCCTTGGTCGTAGGCGATCCGGACCGCGTCGATGCGGTTACGTGCGCCGAGCTTGGAGACGACGGAGGTCAGGTAGTTGCGCACGGTCCCTTTGGACAGACACAGGCTGTTGGCTATCTCGTCGGCGTCGGCGCCCCGGGCAGCGTGTCGCAGGACCTCTGTCTCCCGGGCCGAGAGGGGACTCTCCTCGGAGTTCCAGGCGTCCAGCAGTAGTTCGGGGTCGATCGCGCGCTGACCGGCGGCGACCGCGCGCACCGACTTGGCGAGCTGGCCCGGCTGGGCTTCCTTCAGGAGGAACCCCAGCACATGGGCGGCCAGCGCGCGGCGCAGCAGGCCCGGGCGGTCGATGGAGGTGAGGATCAGGGTGCGGCAGCTGGGGAGTTTCTGGTGGAGTTCCGTCGCCGCGGTGAGCCCGTCCGTGCCGGGGAGATCGATGTCGAGCACGGCTACGTCGGGCCGGGTTTCGAGAGCGGTCGGTACGATGTCGTTCCCGCAGCTCACCGAGGCCACAACTTGCATATCCGCTTCCAAGTCCAGCAGGGCTGCCAGTGCCCCGCGGACCATGTGGACTTCCTCGGCGAGCAGGATTCTGGTGTGCATGGTCGTGTACCTTCGTCTCGTTCCGTGCGCTCCGGCCCCACGCCGGTGCATTTGCTCTGCTCCCGTTGCTTTCGGCAACAGCCGCCCAACCGTGCAAAGTCCTCAGTGGTGCCTCGGCGACGGGGCGAAAGCGACCGTCCGCGCCAACGCCCGCGCCCGCGCCCGCGCGGCCACCGAACTCCGCCAGGCGGGCGCCGAGAAGGGCCAGTCGATGGCCGCCCGGGGAGTCCGGCGGCGGGGACGGAACGACGCCGTCACTCACCATGAAGAGTCGCGGGGTACTGCCGGACGCGGTGAGCGTGACGTGGCGGTTCCTGGCCTTGCTGTGTCTGATGACGTTGGTGGCGCCTTCCCTCAGAACGATGACCAGGACGACGTCGAGCGCCGGGTCCGGACCGGTCGTGGTCAGAACCGACCGCACCGATCCCTGCTCGGCTGCGAATGGCATGGGGTACCGGTAGCCCCTGGTCACCACACGGGGCGCATGCTGACCAGCAGGACCGAACCGGCCGGCGGCCCCGCCATACGGGTCCAGGGGACGCCGTACCGGAGCAGAGTCCGACAGGTCGGGGCTTGCGCACCGGGGATCGCCGGCAGTTGGCCACTCGTCCGGCGCGTGATCGCCCTCTGAGCGGCGAACACGAGCACGAAGAGGGCGATGGCCAAGCGGGATGACGGTGATGATCCAGGTCAGCCAGTATGTGGGGATGTCATAGTCCGGAAGTCGATCCAATCCGCCCGGCCACCACTCCCCGATCACACCCGGGGGCCGTCTTACGCCAGGCGCCGACGCGCCTTTTACCACCCCGAGCAGCACCCACATTTCGTCTCCCCCGAGCGCTGGCCGCTGGGTCCGGAACCAGCCATGTCTCAAACGTGCCGCGCGATACAGGAGTTCTCGCCGCCGTAACCGACTGGGCGTCAGGACGACCGCCGCCAGTCCGAATGTTGCACCCACCTCATACGAATGCCATTTCCTGCCACTTGAGGATGGTCGCATCGAAGGCAGTCGGCGATGGGGGGATTCTCGCGAGCGAATGAAGGAATCAGAGCACAGCAATAACGCGGAGGCGAAAGCCGAGGATGCGCTCCGCCCTTCCTCCTCGGCCTCCCTGCGCCTTGGGTACGGAAGATCCCGAGCGCCGGTGACCGGGCATTCCGCTTCGCCGCATCAGATCCCTGCCCCACCGCGCCTGTTGATAACCGCCCGGCAGACCTGAACGTGGCACATGTCACCGACGGCATATGCGCCCCAACTCCCGCCGTGACAGCGGAACATGCGCGAGCGGTAGGGTCGGCCGCCTCTGCACCCCGTGCCCTCTCCGACCCATCGAGCCCTGCCCGACTGCGCCGCCCCCGGGTGAGCAGTGAATACAGTTTCCCGATTCTGTGATATGCCACACAGGGATAATTGCGACACAGAAGCAAGGGGGGCAATGAGTGGGGGGGCCTCATGGTTCCATGATGGCGGACCTGGCCACCATGTCAAGATTCTTGAAAACTAAAAGGCCCTCAAATCTTTCGTGAACAGACCTCACTCCGATGAACACTTAATGAGGGGGATCAGGGTTTCGGCATAGTCGGATGGCGTCCGGTTTGTGATCACCCGAGGCCGAGAAGTGCCACATGTCGCGGCGGCGCGTGGCTAGAGGTCGTCCCGTGTGGGGTGTGGGTTTTCCGGTGAGGGCCAGGTTGTGCAGTCGGGCGATACCGAGCATTGCCTGGTGAACGCCGTTGCCTTTGAGGCGGCAGTCGCGCAGGATCTTCCAGTTCTTCCGCCGGGGCAGAGCGTGTTCGACCCGGGCTCGGGCCCGGCGATGGATGGTGTTCTCCGCTTCCTGCTGCGGGCTGAGATGCGTCTGGACACGTCGTCTGCGGTGTGGGATGAGCAGGCCGGTGCCCTGGTAGCCGCCGTCGGCGATGACCGGGGCTCCGCGGCAGGCCCGGTCGACGCCGGACTCCGTGAAGGCCCGGCAGTCGTTGCGGCTGCCGGGCAGCGGGCTCCCGATCGCCACGACCAGGCTGCTGTTGGCGTCGATGACGACCTGCAGTTTGGTCGAGCAGCGGTAGTTCTCGCTGGAGGCGGCGATGCTGCGGCCGCGGGTGGGCCCAGGGCGCTGTCGACGATGTAGACGGTGTCCTCACGTGGCCGGCGCGCCGGCGAGATCGCCAGCAAGGGTGCGTGGCGATCAAGGATGCGATGGGCCACGGACTCTGAGACCCGAACAATGATGCCACCTGCCGCAACGTGAGGTTCGTGCGCCAGTACGTCGCGACCACCAGCACCCGGTCCTCCAGCGGAAGACGCCGAAGACGCCAGGGACGGCCTCGTTGAACGTCACCGCCACGGCGCCGCACCAACACCACCAGCCTGGCGAACTGCACCTCGGCCAACCCGGAGACCGGCTCGATTTGCTTCGACTCATCCGCTGAAATCGCCCCACCCATACTCACTCAACGCACCAACTGCGAGGCTGCCCCGGCCAGTACCGCACGAGCGGTCAGCCGAGGACGACCGCCAGGACAGGCCGTATCAACGATGACGCGATCTTGGAAGCCGTGCCTGGTCTTGTTCCCGGGGCCGCCGCCCGACAGACCGTCATGGACCTGGCGCCACATGACCACGCCGGAGTCCTGGACCGGATACCGTTCGGCCCGCGGGCACAGGCCGTCCCGAGGCCGCTCGACTCGGCCGGTTGAGGCATGACATGACATCTTAATGTGCAAATTCGTGAATGGATCACTGGGCCCCACGGCACGGTCCTGCCAGTCTTCAAGGCGCGGGGGGTTCCCAAGACAGCAGAGGACTTCTATGACGGACATCACCGTTCTGGGGCCGTTCACAGCTACCTACGGACAGTCGTCGTTCGCCCCCAGTGCTACCAAACCCCGACAGATTCTGGCACTCCTTGCCCTGCAGGCCGACCGTGTCGTCACCGCGCCCACCCTGATGGAGGAGATCTGGGGCGAAGAACTGCCTCGCAGCGCCGTCACGACACTGCAGACCTACATCCTGCAGTTGCGCCGCAAGCTCTCCGCCGCCCTGGAGTGCGACGCGGTGGACGCGAAGGACGTCCTGGTGACCCTGCACGGTGGGTACCTCCTGCGGGCCCGGCCCGAGCAGATGGACGCACGGGGATTCGAGAAGCTGGCCGCCTCGGGAGACAGCGCCTTCGAGGCGGGTGACGACCTCACGGCCTCCCGATTCTTCAGCCAGGCCCTCGGGCTGTGGCGCGGGCCCGCGCTGATGGATGTGAAGGTGGGCCGTGTGCTGGAGCTGGACGTCGTCCGACTGGAGGAGAAGCGGATGACCGTCCTGGAGCGCCGGATCGACGCGGACCTCCGACTCGGGCGCCATGGCGAACTCGTCCCGGAACTCTCCGTGCTGGCCACCCAGCACCCCATGCAGGAGACGTTCTGCGCGCAACTCATGACGGCCCTGTACCGGTCCGGCGGCGCGTGGCGGGCCCTGGAGTCCTACCAGCGTTTACGCTCGGCCCTGGTGAAGGAACTGGGCCTGGAACCCTCACAACGGCTCAAGCGGCTGCACCAGGCGGTGCTCTCCGGCGAGGAGTTTGTCGACCACCGCAGCTTCGCCCCATCCCACAGCCGCACCGAGGCCCGACTGATCAGCCGGACGACCGCCGCCTGAGGCTGCCCTGCGCCACCGAGGCCGTCCGCCTGCCGCGTCCCGGCGAACGTCCGGGGTCCCGAGCGGCGCTTCGTCCCGCTGTTCGACCCGGGCAATCTCCTGGGGCACACCACGCTGCTCCGCCGACGAGTGCGGCCGGAGCCGACCAAGGCCAAGCGGCTGCTCGACGACCGCGGTTTCCGCACCGCGTTCGTGCCCGCCCCGCTCGGCGGAATGCTGCTCCGGCTCGATGGCCTCAGCCGGGGCGTCCGGCCGGTCTTCCGGCGGGATGTCTCGCTCGGCTTCGGCCACGGCCTCGCCGTCCTCTGCGCCGCCGCACCGTGTGGACCTGCGGCGACGACCGGCAGCGTGACCGGATCGCCCGACCAGGGCGGGTGTCGGAAGTCCCGTCGTCCGTCGGCAGGGCGGGTCCCGCGGAGTCGTGGGGCACCGCCCGCGCGAGCGAAGCCGAGCGTGCCCTCGGCGTGCCGGCCGGAAGTCCTCGTACTGGATGTACTCGGTCTTCGGCCGGTGCGACGCGAGGGCCTGCCGAGCACCGCTCCTGGCGAAGGTGGCGCACACCTGCCGGTCGACGGTCCGGGCGCGTACGCGCCGCGGCCGGGTACGCCGTACCCCTGCTGGTGCGGGAGACAGCGCACGATCCGTGCCGGCCGTCCTGGGTGCCGCACGCTTCGGCCGACACGGCGTCGACGGGCCTCGCCCGCCCGGACGCTTTAGTGGATCCTGGCGCCCAGTTCGTCGGCGTGGTTCAGCAGGATCCGGTCGGCCTTCCCCCGTCCCCGCGGGAGTGTGGTCGCGATCCCACCCCCTGCCTGCCACGTTCGCCGAAGAGGACCTCGGCCGCCCGGAAGCCGTGGGTCAGCCCGCGGAACCCGTGCGCTCTCGATGTCCCGCTGCCGGGCGGACGTCCGACGACGCCGGTGTGGTGGCGGGTACCGGCAACTCACGCGGTGGTCACCCCTGCGGGGCCGCCGCCGAACCTGCGATGGCGAAACCGTCCGAACTCACACAGGCTGCCGGGCAGGGCGAGAACCGTGTCCGTGATCGTCCTGATACGCGGGCCGGTTGCGTCAACGCTCCGGTTCCGCACTCGAGCCTGACTCGGTCGGCGCCAGAACAGCCGGTGGACCGATCCGGCCGAGCCGGCCCGCCAAGGCCGTCCGGAACTCCGGCTCGTCGAGGAAGAAGTGGCCCTCGCGCAGCAGCGTCAGGTCGAAGGGCCGTTCGGTGAGCTCGGCCCACGCCTCCATGCCCGCCTGATCGGTCAGCCGGTCCTGGAGTCCCGCGAAGGCGGCGATCGGCAGGTCCAGCGGGTCGCTGTGCGTATGAGCGTAGGTCTCGACCATCTGCAGGTCGGCGCGGAGCGACGGCAGGTACACCTGCAGCACCGACGGACTCGCGAGCAGGGCTTGAGGGATGCCGCCCATCCGGCTCAGCCCGGCCGTGAACAACGGATCCGGAAGCATGTGGAGGGCCTCGTGGGACAGCGGCCACGCGGGGCTGTTACGCCCGGAGACGAGCAGCAGTTCGGGCGGCGTGCCCAACTGCTCCAGACGCCGCGTGGTCTCGTAGGCGACGAGTGCGCCGAAACTGTGGCCGAAAAGGGCAAAGGGCCGACCCTGATCCTCCCCATCAGACGGATCACCTCGGTCACGACCTGCCCCATGTCCCGCAGCAGGCGCTCGCGCAGCCGCGTCCCGTGGCCGGGCAGTTCCAGCGGGACCACCCGCACTCCCCGTGGCACCGCGGTCCCCAGGCGGCCGTACGGCTGTGCGCTGCCGCCTGCGTGCGGCAGGCAGTAGAGAGTGAGCCAGGTCTCGGGGTTGAAGACCTGCGTCATGGATCGTCTCCTTCCGCGGCACGGGGGAGGTCCGTGCCGCCTCGATCACCGGTGGGGTCGCATCACCCGTAGCGGTAGAACCCTCGCCCTGCCTTCTTGCCCAGGAATCCGCTCGCGACCATACGCGTCAGCAGCGGCGGCGGGGCGTAGAGCGTCTCCTTGAACTCGTCGTAGAGGGCGTCGGCCACCGAGCGCAGGACGTCCAGGCCGACCAGGTCGGCGAGTTTGAGCGGGCCCACGGGGTGGGAGCAGCCCAGCGTCATGCCGCGGTCGATGGTCTCGGCGGAGGCGAATCCCGACTCGACCATCCGCACGGCGGCCAACAGATAGGGAATCAGGAGCGCGTTCACCACGAAACCGGTGCGGTCCGTCGACGCGATGGCCTGCTTGCCGAGGCCCGCGGCCACGAACTCCTCGGCCCGGGCCAGCACCGACTCCGCCGTGTGCAGGGAGGAGATGATCTCGACGAGCGGGATGCGCTGCGCCGGGCTGAAGAAGTGCATCCCCAGGACCTGCTCGGGCCGACCGGTCGCGCTTGCCATGGTCGTGATGGACAGGGAGGAGGTGTTCGAGGCCAGGATCGCCTCCGGGTCCTCCAGCGTCTTGTCGAGCAGGGCGAACAGCTCGACCTTGGCGGCCTTGTCCTCGGCGATGCTTTCGATCACCAGCTGACGGTCCGCCAGGTCGATCAGGTCGGTGGTGAAGGAGATCCGGCCCAGCACCTCGTCTCGCTCGGCCGCGCCGATCCGCTCCGCGCGCACCGCCCGGTCGAGGGAGGCGAGGATGCGCTTCCGCCCGGCCGTGAGCGAGTCCTTCGAGGAGACGGCCACCCGCACGTCGTACCCGGCCTGCGCCGACAGTTCGGCGATGCCCGAGCCCATCAGTCCGCAGCCGACGACGCCGACCCGTTCCACCCCGCCGGCCCCTTCCTGGTGGCGTGACGCCGGCGTCATGCGGCGGCCCCCCAGCGCAGATAGGCGGCCGCCATCGCCATGCCACCGCCGAAGGCGCCCAGCATGACCAGGTCCCCGGGCCGCAGGTGCCCCGCGCGGGCGGCGTCGTCCAGGGTGATCGCGACCGAGGCGCTCCCGACGTTCCCGTAGCGCTCCAGCGTGCGGTGGGTGTGCGCGTGGGCCAGGCCGCCGGCCTCGACGAGTTCGGAGAGCATCACGCCGTTGGGCTGGTGCGGAACGAAGTGCCGCACCTCGCTGAGCGGAATCCCCGTCCTCTCGGCCAGGCCTCGGGCAAAGGGCGGAAAGTTCTCCATCACGAATTCCCGCACACCCCGCCCTTCCATGCGGACGAAGTGGTCACCACGGGCGAGAGTCTCGGCGGACGCCGGGAGCCGGACGCCGCCCGCGTCCACCCGGATGAGCCGCTGGGCATCACCGCGGCTGGCGAGTTCGAAGTCGACGAATCCGGATCCGTCCCCCGTCCGGCCGACGAGCGCCGCCCCGGCACCGTCGCCGAACAGCACCGCCGTGCGGCGGTCGGAGAAGTCCAGAGACCGGGAGTACAGGTCGGCGGCGACCACGAGGGCACGGCTCTCCGGCCGCTGGGCGACCAGGGCACGGGCGAGCGCGAGGGCGAAGATGAAGCCGCTGCACACTGCGTTGATGTCGAAGCAGGCGGCACGAGTGGCGCCCAGCATGTCCTGCACAAGGCAGGACGTCGGAGGCTGCGGTGAGTCCGGCGTCGAGGTGGAGACGATCAGATAGTCCACGTCCTCGGCCGGCACGCCGGCGCGATCCAGTGCCTCGGCCGCCGCACGGGCGACCATGTCGGACGTCACCTCGTCGGGTGCCGCGTAGCGCCGGCTCCTGATCTGTGTCTTGCGCTCGATCCACTCGGTTTCCACTCCGACGCGTTCGGCGACCTCGGCGTTGCTCACCTCCTGCTTCGGTAGATACGAACCCGTACTCAGGATTCCTATGGGGTGGAAGGACATGGGCAATGTCTCCTTCGGGCGTCATTCCGGGTTCATGTCGGATTCCAGGTCGGGCATGGCTTCAATTACGGGCGGAATGCGACTCGGGATTCCGCAACAGGTTGAGCCGCTTGTCCCCGATCCTCGCCCGGAGTTCGGGATCGGTGACGCCCAGTCCCTCGCGAGGGGCCAGGCAGAGCACTCCGACCTTTCCGACGTGCCGGTTCTGCTGCACCAGGCGCACCGCCGCACCGCTGTCCTCGAGGGGATAGAGATCGGACAGAGCCGGAAGGAGTTTCGAGAGGCCGAACAGCCGGTTGCACTCCGCCATCTCCTGAAGGTTCGCGGCATGGCTGCCCACGATGCGCTTCAGGTTCATCCACAGATAGCGGTTGTCGTACTGGTGCTGATAGCCGGTGCTCGATCCGCAGGTGACGACCGTGCCCCCGCGGCGGACCACGAACACCGAGATCCCGAAGGTCGCCGCGCCGACGAAGTCGAAGACCACGTGGGGATCCTCGCCGGTCTCCTTGCGGATGATCCTGCCCAGCCGCTTGCCGAGCGTGATGGGGTCCTCGGGCGCGCTGTCGCCGTGCAGGCCGATCTCCGCGCGGTTGACCACCACGTCGCAGCCGAGGGACCGCACCAGCTCTGCCTTCTCCTCCGAGCCGACGACGCCGACCGGAATGCCGCCCGCGTTCTTGACGAGTTGGACGGCGTAGGCGCCGAGGCCGCCTGCCGCTCCCCAGATCAGGACGATGTCGCCGAGCTTGATCCGGGCTCCCCGGTCGCTGATCAGCATCCGGTAGGCGGTCCCGGCGGTCAGCAGGTTGACGGCTGCCTCCTCCCAGGTCAGATGGGCGGGCTTGGGCAGAAGCTGGCTCGCCCGGACCACCGTGTAGTGCGCCATTCCGCCGAAGTTGGTCTCGAAGCCCCAGGCGCGCTGCCCGCTGCCGAGCACGCCGTCGGCGTGGGTCATCGGCTCCTGGTCGTCGGCCTGGATGGGGCTGACGACGACGTGGTCGCCCACCCGCCACCTTCGGGTGCCGGAGCCCACGCGGACGATGACGCCGGCGGCGTCGGACCCGATGACGTGGTAGGGCTGGTCGTGCCGGGCGGCGTGGCCGCCCTCCCTGCCGAAGCGTTCCAGGAAGGCGAAGGTCGGGATCGGCTCGAACATGGCCGACCAGACGCTGTTGTAGTTGACGGAACTGGCCATCACGGCCACCAGCACCTCGTCCGGGGCCAGTTCCGGCATGGGCACCATACCCACGTGGAGCGCCTTCCGGACGTCCTTGTCCTCGACCCCCGCGAAGATACCCACATCTTCCTTGCGAAGGTGGGCAGCAAGGTATTCGTCCGGGACTTTCTCCCGTTGCAGTTCTTCCGGATCCGCACCGGCCAGCACCGCCTGGGTCAGAGACGACATGGGAATTCCTCCAACTCGCTTCCGAACAACTTGTTTCCCACGGCTTTGGCCTTGTCCGCGGCCCGCGCTCGGCGAAGCCGAAGTGCTTGCGCACGTGATTCGCCCTGGCCATGTGGTCGTGCAGGGCGTCGATAAACCCGGCCGAATGCGAGGTCGGACAATAGCGGTGGCCCACCATCTGCCCAGCGGAGTACTGGAGCCGGACGCTCCCGGGCCGGTACCGCGTCCGCGAACTGCGGCGCGATGTCCGGGAACCGGGAGACGCTCCGGCGGGACTCCTTCTCCGGCAAGCAGTCCCGTTCCGGGGGGACAACCGGAACGAGGCTGAGGCCGACGCTCCACAGCGAGTTGGTCGCGGTGGGGGCGGCCACGCTGTACTGCGGTGGTTTGCCGAGCATCACGTACGCCTCCGCCGGTCCGGGAACACAAGGCCCGGACGGGATCACACCACTGGCGAGTCGTACTTCGGCGGAGATCCGCTTGAGGACGGCTCGGCCGGTTCGGCGTTCGGGAGCCGGGCCGATGGACGTCGACCGCGGTGCCCCGCGCCCGCGCGTGCCGGATGAGCCGTTCGGCCGCCCCACTCGCTCTGAGGGTAGCCATTGACCAGCTTGCCGGCCCTGAAGATGTCGACGTCTCAGCGGTCCGGCGGCACCTCGGTGACGACATCGGTGGTGTCCTCAGCAAGCCCCACGGCCCGTCGACTCCCGACCCGCCGCCGGGACACCGGCATCCCGCGCCCACGACGGCAACGGTGTCGGTGTACCGAGATGCCGTTCCGAAGTCGGTCGTTCCTTTGGACCGCCGGGCGAACGGTGTGCGACCACGCTGCGCGGCCTGTCCGGAACGGCCCTCGAACACGGCTGGACAGCACACCCCGCAGCCGTTCGGCCGGTTTTCGAGACAGATTCCAGGCGCCCTGGCCAGGCTTCGGGGCATGAGAAATCCCGATGCCCGAGCTCACCCGGCGTACGACGTCGCGGTGCTCGGCGGCCGTCTCTCTGCGGGCCTGCTGGGGGCGGTCCTGTCCAGGCGAGGCGTCCGGGTTCCGCTGATGAGCACTCCGGGTGATCTCTCCGAGCTCGTGGGCGAGGCAACGATGCCGTACACCGACGGCCGCCTTCGGCCTGTTCACCGAGTTGCCCGCACGGCTCCGTGGCGCCGGCGGCACGAACCGCGGCCTGGGATGCCTCATCACCGGCCGGGCATCCGGCCCGGCCGGCCCTCACCATTGACCACGGCGACCGACCGTGGAGGGAGGTTCTCAAGGAGAGCAGACCAGCCCCCGACCGCCCGTCACACTCGTGAGGCCCCATGACCAGCCCCCATATGCCGTGGACGCCCAAGGCCAGCCCCGAGCCCTGCGAAGCCGACGTCATCCCTTCCCGCGACCGCCACACCCCGCAGGTGAGCATCCTGTTGCCACGCGCTCAGGCCGGTGACCGTGAGGCCATGAACGACCTGTTGCAGCACGTCGCCCCACTGGTCGTGCGGCACTGTCAGCGGGTCACCCGGCGGCACGGCCCGGATGCCGCGCAGGAGGCCATGCTCGCGATCTACCGCGGCATCCGCGGACTGCGTGAGCCCAAGGCCTTCTACGCCTGGGCCCGCGCGATCGCGGTACGGGAAGCCATCCGCACCAACCGGCGCCTTGGTGACTTCGCGGCCGGTGACATGCCCGACCTGGCGCAGGACAGCAATCCCATGGCCGCCGTCCACATCAGCGACGTCCTGGACCGGCTGCCGAACCACCATCGCGAGGTACTCACCCTCCGAGCGGTCTACGGCCTGGACGAGCAGGAGATGGCGACGGCACTCGCCCTGCCTCTCGGGACGGTCCGCTCCCGGCTGCACCGGGCACGGCAGAACTTCCACTACGCCTGGCACCAGCAGTCCGCCTGACGAACCCGGCTCAGGGCGCCGGGCCACACCCTTGTGGGGTGGGTGACGGGCCCCTTCCTTGAGTTCCTTGAGTTCCTTGAGTTCCTTGAGCAGGATGCGGTGGGCGTCCGGCCATGCCGTCGTTCGACCATGCCGCTGGTCTGAGGCCGTGCAGGAAGTCGGGGCCGTGCAGGAAGTCGGGAGCGCCCGTGGCTACGGGCCGGTTCGCCGGTGGCCCGGTCCGGTGCGGCCGACGTCGGCATGCCGTGACACTGCCGCAGGGCACGGCGCACGCGACCCGGTTGCAGGCCACGAGTCGGCCCGTTGCCGGACGTCGCCGCCCGGCGGTTTCTCGACGCCGACCGGACCGGGCAGGGGCCGGACCGCTTCTCCGTCCTGCTGCGGAACGCGGCTCACCCTGCGGGAGGTCACGTCCGCCGCGCAGCGCGAGGCGCGGGGTTTGCTCTTGTGCCGGACGGTCAGGTGACGGCTGCGCGGTGTCGGAAGCGCGGGTCCCGGTGCTCCCCTCGGGTCACAGCCTGCCGCAGGTGTCGTACAGCCGTCAGCATGTCGCGGTGGGAGAGGTACAGGGCGTTGACGCCGAACCGCAGCAGGTCCGGAGCCCGCATGTCGCCGATGACGCCGCGGGCGGCGAGCGCGCTCACCAGCGGATACGCGTCCGGGTGCCGGAGAGCCACCTGGCTGCCGCGCCGGTGCGGTTCCCGTGGGGTGACAGCGGTGAAACCGAGACCGTCCAGCAGGGTGTCGGCGCAGTCCATGAAGAACTCGGTCAGCGACAAGCTCTTGGCCCGGACCTGCTCCATGCCGACCCCCTCGAAGGCGGTGAGGGCCGCCTCAAGTGCGAGCAGGGAGAGGATCGGCGGCGTGCCGATGCGAGCGCGCTCCACTCCCGGGGCAGGAAGGTAGTCGCCGCTCAGCCCGAAGGGATCCACGTGCCCGTTCCAGCCGGTGAGCGGATGATCGAAGGCGGCCTGGTGGCGCCGGGCGATATAGATGAAGGCCGGGGCGCCCGGTCCGCCCGACAGGAACTTGTAACCACAGCCCACCGCCAGATCGACGCCCAGCTCGTCCAGTTGGACGGGCAGCGCGCCGGTCGCGTGGCACAGATCCCACAACATCAGCCCTCCGGCCTCCTGTACGGCACGGGTGATCGCAGCCATGTCGTGGAGCTCACCGGTGCGGTAGTCGACCGGCGAGTAGCCGGCCACCGCCACCTCGTGTCCCCGTTCGGCCAAGCACCGCGGCAGGTCGTCCACCGCGACCCGGCGGACCTCCAGGCCGAGCAGCCGGGCCACAGAGTCGGCGATGTACCCATCGGTGGGGAAGTGGCCCGGGTCGGTCAGCAGCAGCCGCCGCCCGGGACGCAGCCGTGCTGCCGCGGCCAGGCCATTGAACAGTTGCACGGTGGTGGAGTCGCCCGCCACGGTCTGCCCGGGCGCCGCGCCGAGCAGCCGTCCGATGGCGTCCCCCACCCGCAGCGGCGCCTGCCACCACTGGTGCTCGTTCCAGGAGCGGATCAGGCCCACACCCCATTGCCGGTGGACGCCGTCCGCGAGCGCTCCCGGCACCGCGGCCGGTAGGGCACCTAGCGAGTTGCCGTCCAGATAGACGATTCCGTCCGGCAGGATGAAGCGTTCCCGCTGTGCTGCCAGCGGGTCCGCGGTGTCGAGTGCGGACGCCCGTGCCAGCAGTTCCTCCAGGGCGGGTGCGCTCTCGGAGACGGTCACGGTCACTCCTTCCCATGGCGGGACGGCCGGGTGAAGAAGTCGATCACCTCGTGGAGGCCTGCGCGCCGGGCTCGATGGGGGTGTGGTGGCCGGTCTCCGGCAGGATGACCAGCTCGGCCACGGGGTGCACTGCCGTGTAGTCGCTGAAGTGCTCCCACGGCACCTTCTCGGCGGCGGCGCCGGTGACCGGAGCCAACACGAGCACCGCGGGCAGCCGCCCGCGCGCCGCCCACAGGGCGAGCCGGCCGCCGGAGCAACAAGGAGGGACCGGCCCGGATGGTGTCCACCGCCAGGTCGGCGTCGTCGAACACGCCCGGACAGCCACCGGACCGCCGGCCCTCGGGCAGCACCATGGTGAACCCGTTCGCCGCCAGGTACGCGGCGAAGGGCGCCAGATGCATCCGGTGGTACCGCCAGTGGCCGCCGTGCCGCAATATGACCAGCGGGGCGTCGGGGTCCTTGGCCGCCCCCAGGTCGTAGGCCTGGCCGGGGTGCTCGCCGCAGGACCGGTGGACCGGCGCGAGCACGGGCTCCGGGCCCAGCACCCGGTGCTCCTCCTCGGCGGCGCCTGCGGAGATCTGCCTAGACATGACCGCGCGCCGTCCATATCTCGGGGAACAGCGGACGGGCGGCTCGTTTCTCCAGCCAGGCGACACCCGAGGAGCCGCCGCTGCCCGCCTTGGAGCCCATCGCCCGGCGGGTGGCGAGCAGATGGTCGCCACGCCAGCGCATGACCGCATCGGCGATGTCGGTCAGCGCCTCGCCCAGGTCCAGCAGCGGGTCGTTCTGCGGGCCGGCGTAGATGCGCCGCCAGACCTCCTCGATGTCCGGGTCGGCCTCGTACGGGGCGCTCACGTCGCGTTCCAGCACATGCTCCGGGACGGGCAGGCCCCGGCGGTGCAGGTAGAACAGCGTCTCGTCGTACAGCGACGGCTGATACAGCAGCTCCTCCAGTTCGGCGTACGTCCTGGGGTCGTCCCGCTGCGGGTTCATCAGCGAACGGGACCTGTCGCCGAGAAGGAACTCCATCTCCCGGTACTTCGCCGACTGGAAACCGGACGCCGCGCCGAACGCCTCGCGGAATCCGTTGAACTGGGCGGGGGTCATTTTCGCGATCGGCTGGAGGGAGTCGTTGAGCGCGTGATGAGCGCTGATGCTGCGACGCAGGGCGCCCATGGCGCGCTCGTGGTCGTCCTTGACCAGCGCGTCCCGGGCGGTCCGCCACTCGTGGACGGTCAGGGTGAACCACAACTCCATCACCTGGGTCGTGACCAGGAACGCCATCTCGTGCGGGGCGTCGGTCAGGGGCTGCTGCAGCGAGGACAGCACCGAGGCGTGGACGTAGTCGTCGTAGGGGGTCCTTCCCTGGAAGGTCACCAACGGATCGTCCGTCCCCGAGGTGCGGGGCAGTGACGTGGCGTCGGGCATCGTGTCTCCTCAATGGGCTGCGGTGATCAGCGCGGTGAGATGTCAGCGGGCAGTGGTCATGCGGTGCCCTTCTCGTCTGCTCAGACGTCGAAGTCCAGCCCCGTCTCGTCGGACTCGGGGCGGGCACGGCAGGCAAGGGTGTATCCGGCCGCGAGTTCTCCGGCCCCCAGCACGTACTGGCGGCCGGTCGTGACGGCTCCGTGGGTCACCCTGGCGCGACAGCTTCCGCACAGACCCTCGCGGCAGGCGTACGGGATGTCCGGCCGGGCCCGCAGCAGTGCGTCCAGCGCCACCCGGTCCTGGTCCTCCATGACGGCTTCGGTCGTCCGTCCGCGGAGAGAGGCGGTGATCCGCAAGGTGCGGCCGCGCGGTTCGGCCACCGGAGGTGACGGGGCCTGGGAGCCGAGGGAGAAGAGTTCGGAGCGTATCCGTGCCGGGTCGGCACCCCACCGGGTCAGGGCCGCGCGCAGCGAGGTGACCATTCCCCAGGGCCCGCAGAGGTAGAAACACGCGTGGCCGTCCGGCTCGGCGCCGACCGCGCGGAGCAGTTGCGACAGCCTCGTGGTGTCGATGTGGCCGGAGAGTATCTCGGCCTCGCGGGTCTCCCGGGTCAGCAGGTACAGCGGGAGGAACCGGTCGAAGTGGGCGTCCTTGAGGTCGGCCAGTTCGTCGGCGAGCAGCACCGACGGGGCCGTACGGTTGATGTAGAGCAGCGACACCCTGCACCGTGGATCGTCCCGCAGTGCCGCCGTGGCCATGCTCAACAGCGGGGTGATACCGCTGCCGGCGGCCACCATCACATGGTGCGCCCCGGGGCGCGCCACGATCCCGAAGCCGCCGACCGGAGGCCCGACGTCCAGCTCGTCACCGGCAGCCAGGACGGTCGTGGCGTACTCCGCGAAGCCGCCGGGGCCGAGCCGCTTGACCACCAGGCGCAGTTCGCCCGGTACGTGGGCCGGCGGGCAGATCGAGTAACTGCGGCGGATCCCGGTCCCGTTCAGGACATGCCGGACCGTCACGTGCTGACCGGGCCGATGGGCGAAGGCACTGGCCAGCCGGTCAGGGAGGTCCAGGGTGAGGGCCACCGCGTCCTCGGTGAGCGGCCGCACCCGCGCCACCCGCAGCCGGTGCCATCCCGTCGCCTCCCCGGTGTTGCCCACCGCGCCCTGCTCGGTACTCGTCATGGGCGCCGTCACACCGCCTTCATGTGGGCGAAGGACTCCCGGCAGGCGGTGCACACCAGGATCGTCTGGCATCCGGTCGACCCGAACGGGCCGAGCGGCCGGGTCGCCACGGAACCGCAGTTCGGGCAGGGCCGGCCGAGACCGAGCCGGACCTGCAGCGGTGCTCCGGCGGCACCGGGGGGCACGATGCCGTGTTCGGCGAGCTTGCGGCGACCCGCCTCGCTGATCCACTCGGTGGTCCACGCGGGCGAGAGCGCCCACGTCACCCGCCCTTCGGGATGCCCGCAATCCGCCAGTACGGTCCGCAGATCGGCCTCGATCAGCGGGAGCGCCGGACAGCCGAGGTAGGTCGGCGTGACGACGACCTCGATCACACGGTCCGCCCCCTCCCGCACCGAACGGATCACTCCCAGGTCGGCCAGCGTGATCATCGAAAGTTCCGGGTCCGGTACGACCTCGACCCGGGCCCGGACCTGGTCGGGGTTCAGCCGGACGGCCGCGCTCACCAGTGGCCTCCGGGATACTGCCGGAAAACCGACTGGAACTCGGCCAGCAGCGGGGCGAATGCCTCGGTGTGAAGTCCCGATCGCCCGCCGGTCGCCTGCCAGGACGGCGCCGGGAGGGTGAGCCCGGCCTCCGTCAGAACCTCGGTCACCTCCCGTTCCCAAGCGGCCCGGAGGCGGGCCGGGGCGACCGCCGTGCCGTCGGTGTCGAGCCGAGTCGTCAGGTCGTCCTCCTCGAACAGCTCGGCTGCATAGGGCCATACGTGTTCCAGACCCGCCTGCATCCGCCGATGGCTCTCCTCGGTTCCCAGACCCAGCCGTACGGTCCATTGCGAGGCGTGCAGGCAGTGGTACTCCGCCTCCTTGGCCGCGCGAGAGGCAAAGGACGCCAGCCCTTCGTCGGCCGATGCCGCCAGCTCCGTGTACAGCAGGGCCGTGTAGTGCGTGTACGCCAACTGCCGGGCGATGGTCGCGGCGAAGTCGCCGTTGGACAGCTCCAGCAGCAGCGCGCTGCGGAACTCGCGCTCGGTCCTGCGGTAGGCGAAGTCGTCGTCGCTGCGGTTCGTCCCGTCCGAACGGCCGCTGAGGCCCAGCAGGACTCTGGCGTGGCCGAGCAGGTCCACTGCGATGTTCGACAGGGCCAGATCCTCTTCGATGGTGGGGGCGTTGGTCACCCAGGCGCACAGTCGCTGACAGAGGATCAGCGCGTCGTCACCGAGCCTGAGGGCGTACTCGGCGATGTCGTGGTCCCGCCTGGCCCCGAGGGCAACGGGGAGTTCACTCGTCATGGTCGCCTGCCTCGCTGAGCGGCACGTACATCTGCGGATACCGGTAGGGCTTGTCGGCTCCGTTGCTGAAGAAGGGGTCTTTCTCACCGGGAGACGAGGCCCGCACCGCGTCGGAGCGCACCACCCAGATCGACAGCGGGTCCCCGCGGCGGGTGTACAGGTCCCTGGCGTTGGCGATGGCCATGTCCGCGTCCGCGCCGTGAACCGAACCGACGTGCTGGTGGGAGAGGCCCCGGCGCGGCCTGATGAACACCTCCCAGGGCGTCTGCCCCCCGGTGGTTTCGCAGCTCATGGCTCCTGCCTCTCCGTCACCGGGCGTGCCGCGTAGGCGTCGACCGCCGCGCGCACCCAGGCGCCGTTCTCGTGGGCCGCCACGCGGTGCGCCAGCCGCTGTCGGCCGCACTGTGCGCCGGCGGCCAGGGCCGTGCGGTACACCTGCCAGGTCACCGGGGCGAAGTCGTAGTGCCCGCGCTTCTCGTTCCAGCGGATCGTCGGGTCGGGCAGAGTCACCCCGAGCCGCTCCGCCTGCGGGACGACGTTGTCCATGAAGCGCTGCCGCAGTTCGTCGTTGGTGTGGCGTTTGATCCCCCAGGCCATCGAACGGCGACTGAGCGCGGCGCCCAGGGCCGCGGCCCGCGTGTCCCCGCCGTCGCCCGCGGCCGTGTCCGGCGGGCCGAACATCAGGGCCACCGCAGGCAGCCACCATCGGTCAACGGCGTCCTGTGCCATCTCCTGCTGCTCCCGCGTGCCCCGGCACAACGCCCAGAGCAGGTCGTATCCCTGACGGACGTGGAAGGTTTCCTCCTGGCACACCCGCTGCATGGCCCTCGCATACGGGCCGTAGGAAGTGCGGCACAGCGGGGCCTGGTTGATCACCGCCGCGCCGTCCGTCAACCAGGCGATCGCCCCGGTGTCGGCCCAGGTCCGGGCGGGGTGGTTGAACGTGTCCGAGGACCGCTGGTGTCCGCTGTGCAACGCGTCGAGAAGTTCGGCCCGGGTGACGCCCAGGGTCTCCGCCGCCGCGTACAGGTACAGGCCGTGTCCAGCCTCGTCCTGCACCTTGGCGAGCAGGGCCGCCTTGCGATGCAGGGAGGGGGCCCGGGTCAGCCAGGAACCCTCCGGCTGCATCCCGATGATCTCCGAGTGCGCGTGCTGAGCGATCTGCCGGAGCACCATCCGCCGGTAGCCGTCGGGCAGCCAGTCCCGGGGTTCGATGCACTCGTCGGACGCGACGAGCGCATCGAAGTACTGGTCACGTTGCTTCACGTCGTCCGCGGCAGCGGCCGTGGAATCTGCCTCGGTGGTCACCTGGAACCTCCACTCCCCCTCTTCCTGGAGGGCTTCACATACGGAGGAGTGGCGGCGCGGTGGTTTCCATCCCTCACCGGTTGTCGAAATGGCGTGAGCAACACCACAGCGGTGGCAGGGATTGTCGGCGCCCTCCCGTTCCTCCTTCCGAGACGAGAGACCGCTTGGCATTGCGAACCGTTGTGAAAGGTGGACAGGCGTGAGCACCATACGAGAGCTACTCACCGAACTGACCGGGACGTCGGAGTACGCCGAGAAACTCAGCGACGACACAGATCTGGCCGCCAGCGGTATCGACTCGGGGGACCTCGTTCGTCTGATCCTGCTCGTCGAACAGAACACGGGAGTGGAGATCACCGCCCAGGACATGGAGCAACTGTCCACGATCGCGGACTACGAACGGTTCCTCGCCGCCCGTGCCGACTCCGTGCCGCAGCCTGGCAGTGCGTGATGTGGCTGACCCAGTTGCTCCAGCGCAACCGCCAGTGCTTCCCCGACCGGACGGCACTGGTGGACGCGCGCCGCTCGGTCACCTGGGCCGAACTCCACGACAGGGTGGCCCGGCTCGCCCACGGGCTTTCCGGGCGCGGCATCCGCCGTGGCGACCGCGTGGCCGTCCTCTCGCTGGATCGCGTCGAGGTGCTGGAGACTTACTTCGCACTGGCCCGTCTCGGAGCGCTGTTCGTCCCGCTCAATCACAGCCTGACCCCCGCCGAGGTGACCGGGATCGCGGAGTCCTGCGAACCGGTGGCGGTGATCGGTGAGTCGGCCCTGCTGGATCGGCATCCGGACCTGCCTGTGCGGATCCGTGTGCCGGTGGACGGCGCGGAGTTCGCCGCACTGTGCGAGACGGACGGGCCGGCCCTTCCCGACGCGCCCGTGCCGGACCCTGGCGGAACCCCGGGGCTTCCCGACGTGCCGGACGACTCGCCGGCCGCGATCCTGCACACCTCGGCGACCACCGGCCGGGCCAAGGGCGTCGCCGTCGACCACGCCTCGTTCCGGGCCATCGCGCTCGGCTGGCTCGCCCAGGCGCGGCCCACGAACGACATCGTGCTGGTCAACTGCTGCCCGCTGTACCACGGCAGCATGGTGGTCTCCCTCACCTATATGGCCGCGGGTGCCACCGTGGTGCTCATGCCGGGCTTCCAGCCGCAGCGGGCGCTGGCCGCAATCGAGGACAACCGGGCCACGCACGTCTGGCTGGTGCCTCAGATGATCCGTTTCCTGATGCAGTCGAAGTCGCTGCAGGGCACGGACCTGTCCAGTCTGCGGGAGGTGCTCTACGGTGCCGCGCCGATGCCGCCGGAGGTCTACGCCGAGGCCGTCGAGCGGCTCGGCTGTGGCTTCCGGCACGTCTATGGGATGACCGAGGTGGGCGGTCCGTTCGTCACGCTCGGTCCGGACGAGCACCCCGCGCCGGGCGGCACCGACGTGATCCCGGCCGGCCGGGTGATCCCCGGCATGTCGGTGAAGGCCCTGGACCCGAAGGACCAGGAGGTGCCCCACGGCGTCATCGGGGAGATCTGTGCGCGTGGCCCCGGTCTGATGCGCGGCTATTGGAACGACGAGAAGGCCACCGCCGACATCACGACGACGGACGGCTGGATCCGCACCGGCGACCTCGGCTTCCTCGACCGCGACGGCCGGGTGCACCTGATCGATCGGAGCAAGGACCTGATCATCCGGGCAGGACAGAACGTCTACCCCAGGGAGATCGAACAGGCTCTGCGTTCCCATCCCGCGGTGCACGACGCGGCCGTGGTCGGGGTCACGGACGCCGACTACGGCGAGGTGCCGCTGGCCTTCGTGGTGGCCGAGGACGGGACCACCCCCGACGAGGTGTCTGCCCACCTGGTCGGCCTCCTCGCCGCCTACAAACGGCCCCGACACATCCGGTTCATCGAAGAGGTGCCCAGGAACCCCGCAGGAAAAATCCTCAAGAAGTCGCTGCCCCTCTGACCCGCACGCCCGGGTTGGCCCGAGCGTCCCGGCGCGCGTCTCGCGCCGCCGGCCGCGCTCGCGCCGTACCGGATCACCGACGAGGACGTGGCGGCCTGGCGGCGGCCGGAGCACACCGACCAGCTGCTGGTGCACCTCGTGGCCTACGGGGCGTTCCTGGCCGTGGACCGCGTCGAATCGGCCCTCTGCCGGCCCATCGTCCGGACATAAACGGACACATGACGCATCGGCGGCAGGGCACAGTGACGGCACAGGTACGGAGCGAGTTCGCACTTCCACCCCACAGGGAGACGTGTGAAACTGGCGTCCCGTCCGCAGTGCGGACCCGTCCGCGCCGTCCGTCCCCCACGAAAAGTGCGCCGTGCGAAATCTTTCCCTGCCGCTTGCCCTCACCGCGCGCATCTCGCCCGTCGTCGTGCTCGCCGCGGCGGGCTGGGCGCTGACGTCAGGCCCGGCCACGACGCCGGCCGCCGAGAAGGAGTCGGCGCCGCAGTCCGCCGACGAGACCCCCTCGGGCGCGTCCACGGCAGCGGCCTCGAAGCAGTACGCGGCCGCCCCCGCACCCTGCGGCAGCATCGGTACGGCCACCATCAAGTCGCTCGTACCGGGTGCCAAGACGGCCGGCAAGGAGATCCCCTCCACGGACACGGCCCTGCGTCGCACCTGCTCCTGGAACGCGCTCAAGGGGTACAACTACCGCTGGCTCGACGTCTCCTTCGAGATCACGGAGTCCGACGCGGCGGCCGCCAAGTCGTACAAGGAGACCATCGCCGAGAAGAGCGGCGGCGGGACCGTGCCCGGTGTCGGCGACGCCGGCTACTCGGTGGTGAACCTCACCACCGAGGACAAGCAGCAGACCCGTGAAGGCGTGGTCATCATCCAGGCGTCCAACGCGCTGGTGACCGTGACGTACAACGGCAGCGACTTCGAGTCGAAGAAGGCGCCCAGCACGGACGAGATCAACAAGGGCGCCATCAAGGCCGCCAAGGAGGCGGTGGCGGCACTGGAGGGCGGCCAGAAGGCCTGAGCCGACAGGCCGGGACCGAGCCCGACCGCCCTCCACGCGCGCGTGACGCGAACCGTCAGGCCGCGATGCCCTCCTGCTCCCTGCCCTTCGGCAGCATCAGCGCGATGTACAGCAGCAGGGACGCGCTCAGGCCCACCGCCCAGCCGTAGTCGGCCAGTGGCTTGAGGAACGGGATCAGACCGTCGGTCGGGAATGGCCCCGTCTTCTTGCCGTCCGCGCCCACCCCCGAGTACGAGCCGCCCACCGCGAGCAGACCGCCCACCACGAAGGCGACGATGGCCCGCCAGTTCCAGCCGTTGGTGTACCAGTAGCGGCCGCCGGGCGTGTAGAGGTCCGCGAGGTGCAGGACCGTACGCCGGACGATCCAGTAGTCGGCGATGAGGATGCCCGCGACCGTGCCGAGCAGACCGCCGACCACGCCGAGCCAGGTGAAGATGTAGAACTCCGGCGTGGAGATCAGCTTCCACGGGAAGATCAGGATGCCCACGACACCCGTGATCAGCGCACCGGTGCGGAAGTTGATGAACTTCGGGGCCAGGTTGGACAGGTCGTACGCCGGTGAGACCACGTTCGCCGCGATGTTCACGGAGATGGTGGCGACCAGCACGACGATCAGCGCGAAGAGCAGCCCGAAGGCGTTGTCCGCCTTGGCCGCCAGCGCGACCGGGTCCCAGATGGCCTCGCCGTAGACGACCTCGGAGCCGGAGGTGACCAGCACGGCGAGGACCGCGAAGAGGGTCATCGTGGTCGGCAGCCCCAGGGACTGGCCCCAGGTCTGCGCCTTCTGACTGGCACCGAAGCGAGTGAAGTCAGGAATGTTCAGGGACAAAGTCGCCCAAAAGCCGATCATTCCCATCAGGGACGGGAAGAAGACCGGCCAGAAGTCGGGGCCCCAGCCCAGCTTCGACGGCTGGTCGAGCAGCGCGCCGAAGCCGTCCGCCTTGACCGCAATCCAGATGAGCAGCACGATCGCCCCGGCGATCACGAAGGGCGCGGCCCAGTTCTCGAAGTGGCGCAGGAAGTCCATGCCGCGGTAGATGATCGCGATCTGGAGCGCCCAGAACAGCAGGAAGCAGAGCCACAGGGGCCAGGGGTTGCCCGCGATCTGGCCCGCGTTCTCCCAGTGGCCGCCGGTGAGCTTGGAGCCCAGCGCGAAGATGCCGCTGCCGCCGATCCAGGTCTGGATGCCGAACCAGCCGCAGGCCACGGCCGCCCGGATCAGGGCCGGGATGTTGGCGCCGCGCAGCCCGAAGGAGGCGCGGGCGAGGACCGGGAAGGGGATGCCGTACTTGGGTCCGGCGTGCCCGGTGGCCAGCATCGGCAGCAGCACGATGATGTTGGCCAGGGCGATGGTGAACACGGCCTGCTTCCAGTCCATGCCGAGCGCCACCAGGCCGGAGGCCAGGGTCCAGCTGGGGATGCAGTGCGCCATGGAGATCCACAGGGCCGCGAAGTTGTACGTCGTCCACTTGCGCTCGGAGACCGGTACGGGACGCAGGTCCTCGTTGGCGAAGGGGCTGTCGGTGGGGAAGGCCTCGGGGGCGAGCTCGACGCGGCCACCGGCCGACTGCGATATCGGGGACCCCGTGGGGACTGTTTCGGTCATGGGCAGGCCAATCGATCAGAGCGGGACGGGAGAGGCCGTGCGGGGGCCTTGGGCCCCTCTCCGCCCCGGGACGGCGGGAGGAGAGGGGGGAACAAGGTGTGGGGGGTCGCGGGTCGGACGTCAGGCGTTGAGGGCGGGGATGACCGTCGAGCCGTACGCGTCGATGGTCGCCTCCTGGGCGTCGTGCATGTCGTAGACGGCGAACTGGTCGACGCCCAGCTCGCGCAGCGCGTTCAGCTTCTCGATGTGCTTCTCGACCGGTCCGATGAGGCAGAACCGGTCGACGATCTCGTCGGGCACGAACGCGGTGTCCGGGTTGTCGGCCCGCCCGTGGTGCGAGTAGTCGTACCCCTCACGCGACTTGATGTAATCCGTCAGCTCGTCGGGTACGGCGGCCGAGTGCTCGCCGTACTTGGAGACCAGGTCGGCGACGTGGTTGCCGACCATCCCGCCGAACCAGCGGCACTGCTCGCGCGCGTGGGCGAGTGCCTCGGGGGAGTCGTTCTCGGTGACGTAGGCGGGGGCGGCCACGCAGATCTTGACCTCGTCCGCCGAGCGGCCGGCGGCGACGGCCGCGTCCTTGACCGCCTTCACCATGTACTCGGTCAGGTACAGGTCGGCCAGCTGGAGAATGAACCCGTCAGCCTCCTCGCCGGTCATCTTCAGCGCCTTGGGGCCGTACGCCGCCATCCATACGGGGAGTTCGGCTCCCGGCTTGATCCACGGGAACCTGATGACCGTGCCGCCGAGGTCGGCCTCGTCGCCCCGGCCGAGCGCCCGGATGACCTTCATGGCCTCGCTGATGCGGGCCAGCGTGTTGGGCTTGCGGCCCGCGACACGCATCGCGGAGTCGCCGCGGCCGATACCGCAGACCGTGCGGTTGCCGAACATGTCGTTGAGGGTGGCGAAGGTGGAGGCGGTCACCTCCCAGGTACGGGTGCCCGGGTTGGTGACCATCGGGCCGACCTTCAACTTCGTTGTGTTCGAAAGGATCTGACTGTAGATCACGAACGGCTCCTGCCAGAGCACGGCGGAGTCGAAGGTCCACCCGTAGGTGAAGCCGTTGCGTTCGGCCCGCTTCATCAGGCTGATGACCTTCGAGGCGGGCGGATCCGTCTGCAGGACGAGTCCGAAGTCCATGGGCGCCACTCCTAGTTGAGGTACTGACAGGTGGAGCGGGGGGTGTAGGTGCCGTGCCCGGCGTGCCCGGTGTACTCCCGCTCGGTGATGACGAGTTGGCCGCGCGAGAAGACCGTCTCGACGCGGCCCGTGAGGCGCTTTCCTTCGTACGCCGAGTAGTCGACGTTCATGTGGTGGGTCTCGGCGGAGACGATCTGCTCGGCGTGCGGGTCGTAGATGACGACGTCGGCGTCGGCGCCCGGGGCGATGGTCCCCTTCTTCGGGTACATGCCGAACATCCGGGCCGGGGTGGCGCAGGCGATCTCGATCCAGCGGCGGCGCGAGATGTGTCCGTCCACGACGGCCTGGTGGAGCAGGTCCATGCGGTTCTCGACGCCGGGCAGGCCATTGGGGATCTTCGAGAAGTCGCCGCGGCCGAGTTCCTTCTGGCCCACGAAGCAGAAGGGGCAGTGGTCGGTGGAGACGACCTGGAGGTCGTTGGTGCGCAGCCCCTGCCAGAGCTTGGCCTGGTGTTCCTTCGGCCTCAGGGGAGTTGAGCACACGTACTTGGAGCCCTCGAAGTCCGGCTCCGCGAGGTTGTCCGTCGACAGGAACAGATACTGCGGGCAGGTCTCGCCGAAGACGTTGAGCCCCTCGTCGCGCGCGCGTGCCAGTTCGGCCACCGCCTCCATGGCCGAGACGTGCACGACGTAGAGGGGAGCGCCGGCGACCTGCGCGAGCTTGATGGCGCGGTGGGTGGCCTCGGCCTCGAGGAGGGCCTTGCGTACCTCGCCGTGGTAGCGGGGGTCGGTCTCGCCGCGCGCCAGCGCCTGCTCGACCAGCACGTCGATCGCGATGCCGTTCTCGGCGTGCATCATGATCAGGCCGCCGTTCTCGGCGGAGCGCTGCATGGCGCGCAGGATCTGGCCGTCGTCGGAGTAGAAGACGCCGGGGTAGGCCATGAACTGCTTGAAGGAGGTGACCCCCTCCCCCACCAGCAGGTCCATCTCCTTGAGCGTGTCCTGGTTCACATCGGAGACGATCATGTGGAAGCCGTAGTCGATGGCACAGTTGCCTTCGGCCTTGGCATGCCAGGCGTCCAGACCCTCGCGCAGCGAGTGGCCGACGCTCTGCACCGCGAAATCGACGATCGTGGTCGTACCGCCCCAGGCGGCGGCCCGGGTGCCGGTCTCGAAGGTGTCGGAGGCGAAGGTGCCGCCGAACGGCAGCTCCATGTGGGTGTGGGCGTCGACGCCACCGGGGATGACGTACTTCCCGGTGGCGTCGATGGTCCGGTCGGCTGTGAACGACTCGGCTGCCGAGGTGCCCGAGGCGGCGAGGGCGGCGATGCGGCCGTCCTCGATCAGCACGTCGGCGTGGATCTCGTCGGACGCGGTGATGACGAGGCCACCGCGGATGACGGTACGGCTGCTCATGTTCCCTCTCCTGCCAGAGTGGACGGTTCGGTCAGGGTGCGGTCAGCGGGGGGTATGCGTCCGGACGGCGGTCGCGATAGAACTGCCAGCGGTCGCGGACTTCCCGCAGCTTGGCCATGTCCAGGTCCCGGACGACCAGTTCGGTCTCCTTGTCGCTCGCCACCTCGCCGACGAACTGGGCCTCGGGGTCGACGAAGTACGTCGTTCCGTAGAAGTCGTTGTCGCCCAGCTCCTCGACGCCCACCCGGTTGATGGCGCCGACGAAGTACTCGTTGGCGACGGCCGCGGCCGGCTGCTCCAGCTGCCACAGGTAGGCGGACAGACCGCGCGAGGTGGCCGACGGGTTGAAGACGATCTCGGCGCCTGCCAGGCCCAACGCCCGCCAGCCCTCGGGGAAGTGGCGGTCGTAGCAGATGTACACACCGATCCTCCCGACCTTGGTGTCGAAGATCGGCCAGCCGAGGTTGCCGGGGCGGAAGTAGAACTTCTCCCAGAATCCCGGCACTTGGGGGATGTGGTGCTTGCGGTACTTGCCGAGGTACGAGCCGTCCGCATCGATCACGGCGGCGGTGTTGTAGAGGACGCCGGGCTGCTCCTCCTCGTACATCGGCAGGATGAGGACGATGCCCAGCTCCTTGGCCAGCGCCTGGAATCGCTTGACGATCGGGCCGTCCGGAATCTGCTCGGCGTACTCGTAGAACGCCTTGTCCTGGACCTGGCAGAAGTACGGTCCGTAGAACAGCTCCTGGAAGCACAGGACCTGAGCACCCTGCGCGGCCGCGTCCCGGGCCGCCTGCTCGTGTACCTGGATCATCGACTCCTTGTCGCCCGTCCACGCGGTCTGGAAGAGGGCGGCACGAATCACTCTGCTCATCGGGACCTCCGGTCACTCGGTGTGCGAGAAGACTAGGAAGTCCGAAAAGGTGCTTTGAGTTGCACGGTGTCACGTCTGCGGGCCTTGGGCGTGCCACGGTGTCACCCTGTCGTGCGCCCATGTTTCACCGCCGTTTTCCCAGGTCGCGGCATGTTTCAGCTCTGTTGCGCGTCGTGTGCGAGAAGCGCGATGTGCACCGAGGCCGCCTGTTCGAAGTCGTCGAGGTCGACCCCGAGGCGGCCCTGTATCGCTTCCAGCCGCCGGTAGAGCGCGGGGCGGGAGACGTGGTGGAGCTGGGCGGTGCGGGACTTGTTGCGGCCGGTGGCGAGATAGGTGCGCAGCACCGCCAGCAGATCCTCTCCCGCCCCGCACAGCAGCCCGTCCAGCTCGCGTTCGGCGAAGGACTGGACGTGCGGGTCATCGCGCAACAGCCGGATCAGACCGCGCAGATGAACGTCCTTGAGGCGGACGACGGGCGGGAGGTCGAGGACCCCCGAGGCGACCGCGTCCGCGACGTGCCGGGCCTCACGCATACCGGCGGGAACGTCGTCCCAGGCGGTCCTGGGATCCGCTGCCGCCACGACCGTCCGCGACAGCCGGGCCGCGAAGTTCGCCGTGAGCACCGTGGCGTCCTGGTCCCGGGCCAGGCTGAGCAGCACGGCGGTGGCCCCGTCGGCGAGCTCGGCGACGATCCCGGGCAGGCCCAACAGCCTTAGTACCCGGTCGAGTTCGGCTGGATCGCCGTCCCGCACGACCAGCGGCACGAAGGTGCGCCGGTTGACGGGCAGTCCGGCCGCCCGTGCGCGGGGCAGTAGCTGCCTCGCCGGTACGACCCCGCTGACCAGGTCGGTCAGCAGGCTCTGCGCGGACTGCTCCTCCCAGGTGTGGGCGGAGGTGCCGCCCAGCATGCGGTGCAGGACGAGGGCCTCGGCGGCGCGGTCGGCGAGCAGCCGTCCGGTGGCGGTGTCGCCCCGGTAGCCGCACAGCATGATCTGACCCCAGCGCTCCCCGCGCCCGCCCAGTTCGGCGCGGATCCAGCCGTCGCCCTCGCTGCCGCCGGCCTGGCGGGCGATGCGTTCCCAGTCGCGCAGCACGTCCTCCACCGCGGAGCGCTCCCCCCCGGTGGCGAGGACGCGATGGGCGAGGTTGGTGACGACGACGGGACAGCCGCTGTGGTGGGCGATCTCGTCCAGCATCCGCTGGAGCGGGGCGCCCGCGGTGATGAGTCCGGTGAGGGCCGTGCGCACGGCCTCGGACATGCTGACGGCGGCGAACTTCCGCCGTACGAGCCGGGCTTGGACCTCCTCCGTCAACTCCGCGAAGGGGAAGGGCCGGTGGAGGACGACCATGGGCAGCCCGCACCGCTCGGCGGCCCGCCGCATCACGTCCGGCGGGGCCGGAAAGGCGCGGCCGAGGCCGAGGACGACGGCCGCGGCCTCCGCGCGGTGCAGGGACCGGATGTACTCGGCCTGCTTGTCGTCGTCCCCGGCGAGCAGCACTCCGGTGGTGAGGACCATCTCGCCGCCGCTGAGCATCACGCCGACGTCGGCGGCCTCCGCCACGTGCACCCAGCGCACGGCCCGGTCGAGCTGGCTCGCACCGGCCACCACCTCGGGCTCCCCGGCCAGGACCCGTTCCAGCATGAGGACCTGGCGGACCGACAGGGTCGGCGCCAAGGACTCCAGGGGCTCCAAGGTGGTGCTCATGACGGTGTTCCCTTGCTGTGGGCCTACTGGATGGTGCTCCTCAGAGCGTGTTCGAGGATCGTGGCGCCCTCTTCGGCCTCCGCGACGGTCAGGGACAGGGGCGGGGCGATCCGCAGCGCGCTGGTGTTGTGCCCGCCGCCCTTGCCGAGGAGCAGCCCCTCGGCGCGGGCCGCCTCGAGCACGGCGGACGCGGCCTGCGGATCGGCCTCGTCCGTGCCGGGCTTCACCAGCTCGACGCCGAGCATGAGCCCACGGCCACGCACCTCCCGTACGCCCGGAACCTGCGCCGCGACGGCCCGCAGCCGCTCGATCAGCAGCCCACCGACGCGCCGGGCGTTGCCCTGCAGGTCGTGTTCCAGGAGATACGTCAGGTTCGCGAGGCCGGCCGCCATGGTGATCTGGGTGCCGCCGAACGTCGAAATGCTGTTGGAGTCCAGGCAGTTCATGATCTCGGCGCGGGCCACCACCCCGCCGATGGACATGCCGTTGCCGATGCCCTTGGCGAAGGTGAGGATGTCCGGCGGACCCGACCCATCGTGCGCCTGCCAGCCCCAGAAGTGGTCGCCGGTGCGGCCCCAGCCGGTCTGCACCTCGTCGGCGATCCACAGGATGCCGTGCTCGTCGAGCACCTCGCGGAAGGCCGCGTAGAGGCCGTCGGGCGGGGAGGTGAAGCCGCCGACGCCCTGGATCGGCTCGGCGATCAGGGCGGCGGGCGGGCGGGTGTGACCGAGCAGGTCCTTGAGGTCGTCGACGCAGGCCTCGATGAAGTCGTCGTCGCCGAGGGAGGCGTACGGGCCGCGGGTGCGCACGCCTCCGTGGACGTACAGCGTCTGGAGCGGGGACAGCGAGGTGGGTGACCAGCCGCGGTTGCCGGTGATGCCGACCGCGCTGAAGGAGCGGCCGTGGTAGCTGTTGCGCATCGCCAGGATCGTGTTGCTGCGCCGGTAGGTGGTGGCGAGCATCAGGGCGGTGTCGTTGGCCTCGGTGCCGGAGGTGGTGAAGAAGACCCGGGCGTCCGGGATTCCGGACAACTGGGCGATGCGCTCGGCGAGTTCGACCATCGGCCGGTTGAGGTACAGGGTCGACGAGTGGATGATCCGCCCGGCCTGTTCGGTCACCGCCTTGGCGATCTCGGGCAGGGCGTGCGCGGTCATCGTGGTCAGGATGCCGCCGAAGAAGTCGAGGTACTTGTTGCCCTCGGCGTCCCACACGTGCCGGCCCTCGCCGTGGGTGATCTCCAGCGGGTCCTCGTAGTAGAGGGCGAGCCAGTCGGGCAGGACGGCACGGTGCCGTCCCAGCAGGTCCTCGGTCACGGCTGCACCAGCCCTTCGTAGGCGTCGGGGCGGCGGTCGCGGTAGAACGCCCACTGCTGCCGCACTTCTTCGACGAGGTCGAAGTCCAGGTCGCGGACGAGCAGTTCCTCCTCCTTGTCGCTCGCCGTGTCCCCGACGAACTGACCGCGCGGGTCGACGAAGTACGACGTCCCGTAGAAGTCGTTGTCGCCGTACTCCTCGACGCCGACCCGGTTGATCGCGGCAACGAAGTACTCGTTGGCGACGGCGGCTGCGGGCTGCTCCAGGCGCCACAGGTGGGAGGAGAGTCCCCGGTGCGTGGCGGAGGGGTTGTAGACGAGCTGGGCGCCGTTCAGGCCCAGCTGGCGCCAGCCCTCCGGGAAGTGGCGGTCGTAGCAGATGTAGACGCCGACCTTGCCCACCGCGGTGTCGAAGACCGGCCAGCCGAGGTTGCCCGGCTTGAAGTAGTACTTCTCCCAGAAGCCCTTGACCTGCGGGATGTGGTGCTTGCGGTACTTGCCGAGGACGCTGCCGTCGGCGTCGATCACGACCGCGGTGTTGTAGTAGAAGCCGGACTGCTCGACCTCGAACACCGGCACGACGATCACCATGCCGGTCTCGCGGGCGAGTTCCTGCATACGACTCGTGGTGGGGCCGTCGGGCACCGGCTCGGCCCAGCGGTAGTGCTCCGGTTCCTGGACCTGGCAGAAGTAGGGGGCGTTGAACACTTCCTGGAACCCGATGATCTTCGCGCCCTGTCGGGCCGCCTCGCGGGCGTGCTCCTCGTGTTTCGCCACCATGGACTCGGTGTCGCCGGTCCAGGTGGCCTGGACCAGAGCGGCACGTACGACGTTGGCCATGAGCTGCTCCTTCGGCGGGACGTCAGAGCCTCTACGCCCGTAGATGTAGCCGTAGAGGGACGAACGTAAGCCTCCTGGAGAGGCTTGCCAAGCCCATCGTCGTTAACCCGCGAAGTCGATCACGTTTCACACTCCAGTGGAGGAGTCACGCGGCCGGTCAGTGGGTTGCGGGGGACCTGTCAGGCGGAGAATCCGGCGACCCGCAGGGCGTGGACCAGGTCCCAGTGCCGCTCGTCCGAGACGCCTCGCGCGGCGGCCAGCAGGAGCGGTACGAGGGTCTGGGGGCCGGGCTCGGCGCTGCGGGCGGCCTCCTCGGGGGTGCGGACCCGGACGTAGGCGTCGAGGAGCGCGGAGACCTCTCGACGACGGCCCTCGGCGACCAGCCCGAGCACGGCGGCGCCGATCTCACCCGCGGGCCGTGCGACGCCCTGCCGGAGCACCTGTTCCCCGTCCGCGCCCCGCCCGGCCGCGACCAGCGCGTCGGCCGCCGCCACCAGCCGGTCGGCGGGCAGCGAGGCGGCCTCCCACAGCAGGGTGGCCCAGTCGGCGCGGAGCCCGGCACGCTGAAGCTCGGCGGCGAGCAGCGGAAAACGGTCGGCGGGCCAGTGGGCGACCTCGGCGAGCAGCGCGTGCGCCTCACCGGTCCGGCCCTCCGCGCGCAGCCGCATCAGCGTCGCGATGGTGTCGGCGGTTTCCCTCCGAGCGACCACGTCCGACGGCTCGGCCCGCTGTTCCGACCGCTCCTCCGCCGCCTCCGCGGCCCCGGCGAAACGGGCCCCACGCGGGGTGCGCCCCTGCGTCACGGGCCCGGTGGGCAGATCGGGCACGGCCGCCGGGGGTACGACGACGGGGGCGCCGCCCTCCTCGGCCATACCGGCGAAACGGGCACTGCCACGGCGGCGCTTGCGCTTGGCCGGTTGAGCAGCGGGCGTCGGTTGTCGCGGGGCCTCGGCGTCGGGGCGGGTGACTGCGGGCGAGGCCTGCTGGTACGGGGCGTACGTCGTGCGGGAAGCGTCGGCCTCGCTGGACTGCTGCGGGCCGGGGCGGGTTGCGTCGACGGGAGCGGCGGGATGCGGGCTGTACGCCGGACGGGTCGCTTCGACGAAGTCGGACCACTGCGGGGTGTGTCCCGCACCGGATGTTTCGGCGGAGTCCGACCACTGCGGGGTGTGTCCCGCACCGGGCGTTTCGGCGGAGTCCGACCACTGCGGGGTACGTCCCCCATGGGCCGCATCGGCGGAGTCCGACCACTGCGGGATTCGTCCCTCACGGGCCCCTTCGACGGATCCCGACCACTGCGGGATACGTCCCCCATGGGCCGCATCGGCGGAGTCCGACCACTGCGGGATTCGTCCCTCACGGGCCCCTTCGACGGATCCCGACCGCTGCGGGGTACGTCCCGCACGGGCCGCATCGGCGGAGTCCGACCACTGCGGGGTACGTCCCCCACGGGCCGCATCGGCGGAGTCCGACCACTGCGGGGTGCCTCCCGGACTGTCTGCACCAGCGGGAGTCGACCATTGCGGGGCGTGCCCCTCGTCGTCCTCGCCGGCATGAGCCGAGGCCTGCGGAGCGTGCCCCGCGCGAGGGGCTTCGGCAGCGCCCGACCAGCCCGGCGCGCGCCCCGCACCCTCCGCTCCAGCAGAAGCCGACCCTTGCACGGCATGGCCCGGACGAGCCTCTTCGACAGCACCCGACCACTGCGGCGCCCGCCCAGGACCAGCCACCCCGGCAGGAGCCGACTCCTGCGGAGCGTGCCCCGCACGGGCCGCCTCGGCGAGGCCCGGCCACTGCTTGGCGGGTCCTCCGTGGGTCGCTTCGGCACCTGTGATCGACGTGCTGTCGCGCTGCTGGGGCATGTTCAGGGACTCGGCGCCTCGGCCGCCCATCGACCGTCCGTCCAACTCGGCCATTCGGGACTGGAGTTCGGCGCAACGGCGGACGGCGCGCTCGTGGTCGTCGCGGGCCCAGGCGAGGTCCAGGCGGATGGCGTCGGCCTCCTCCTGGGTGGTGGCGCCGGCGAGCAGGCGGCCCAACTCGGCCTGCCGTTCCGCGGCGTAGCGCTGTTCGCGGAGCATGACGTCGAAACGGTCACCGAGGGCGTCCCGGCCGCCGGGTCGGGCGTCGTGGGCGGTCTGGGCCGCGGCGTGCAGAGGGCGGGCCCGCTCCGCCTCGACGTGGGCCACCTCGGGGCCGTACTCCGCGGCGAGGTCCTGAAGGAGGGCCTCGACCACGTCCCAGGGCGGCACTTCGCGGCCGTCGAGGCAGGCTTGCATACCGTCCGGGTCGCGCTGCCAGAACACCGCGCACCAGCCGCCGCCCTGATCCAGACGCGCGAGCAAGCCGTCCAGGTAGGCCACGAACTCCCGCAGCCGCCCCGGGAGTTGATCCACTGCCATCGCTCAACTCCCGTTAGACCGGAGCACTCCGGTCCGTAAGGCAACACCAGCAGTGTTACGAACGGGCTACAGCCAGTTTGCAAAGGAGCAGCAGGACCCTCCTGGCGCGACCCCGGACCGGTGAGCGAACTTCCGTCACACGCCCGCCAACTCGCACAGTCCGGCCAGCTCGTCCATGGAGAGCCCGAGGGCCCGGGCAAGCGCGGCCACCGTGAAGAACGCGGGGGTGGGAGCCCGCCCGGTCTCGATCTTCCGGAGCGTCTCCGGGGAGATCCCGGCACTCGCCGCGACCTCCGCCATACTGCGGCCGCCACGGGCTTCGCGCAGCAGCCGGCCGAGCCGCTCGCCGCGTTCGTGTTCTTCGGGAGTGAGAGGGGTGCGCACCATGCCCCCATTCTAATACCGGTATAGTAATTGGCATGGTGGAGCTGAAGACAGACACATCGATCGAGGCCATGTACGAGGCGGGACAGGTGGTCGGGCGCGCCCTGACCGCCGTACAGAAGGCCGCTGACGTGGGCGTTTCCCTGTTGGAACTGGACGAGGTGGCACGTGGGGTGCTGCGGGAGGCCGGGGCGTCCTCGCCCTTCCTCGGTTATCGCCCCTCCTTCGCCACCACCCCCTTCCCCGCCGTCATCTGCGCCTCCGTGAACGACGCGATCGTGCACGGCATCCCCACCGGCTACCGGCTGCGCGACGGCGACCTCGTCTCGATCGACTGCGGTGCCCAACTCGGCGGCTGGGCCGGTGATTCGGCGATCAGTTTCACGGTCGGCAGGCCGCGCCCCGCCGACGTCCGACTGATCGAGGCCGCGGAACAGGCGCTGGCGGCCGGGATCGCTGCGGCGGTCGTGGGCAACCGCATGGGCGACATCGCGCATGCGATCGGCACGGTGTGCCGGGGCGGCGGCTACGGCATCATGGACGACTTCGGCGGGCACGGCATCGGCCGCCGTATGCACGAGGACCCGCCCGTGCCGAACGAAGGGCGCCCGGGACGGGGCCTCGCCCTGCGACACGGCATGGTGCTCGCGATCGAGCCGATGCTCATCGCCGGCGGCACGGACGAGTACCACGCCGCGCCGGACGGCTGGACGCTGAAGACCAACGACGGTTCGCGTGCCGCACACACCGAGCACACCGTGGCGATCACGGACGCGGGCCCCCGCGTCCTGACGGCGCGCTGAGTCAACCTGCGTCCCTGTCCATGTCGGGCGCGCCGCGCCCGACGAGCGGTACGGGGAGGACAAGCCGCCCGCCCGCCGCTTCCCGGCCGCCCATCACGAGGTCGGCACCGTCGACTGGCGGCCGCAGGTCCGCGAGGTGCTGAGTGGACCGGCATGGCCGGCCGACCGCTGAAAGTGCCCCACTCCCCCATCCGTGCGAAGGTGTAACCGGCTGACACCCGGGTTACCCGGCCCCGGCACGTCGATCAGCGAGGGCATCCCCGGCCCTCTTCCAGTCCTCGAACGGGCTCGGCCCGGGGGGACTCCCATGGGGATGCCGGATGGGAACGCCATGACCAGCGGATTCAGCGGACCGGAAGGCTATGACGCCTTCGGAGAGTTTCTCGCCCGTTTCTTCGGCGGACCGCGTCCCGGCCCCCGGCAGATCAACATCGGCCAGCTGCTGAGCCAGCCGGCCCGGGAGCTGGTGCGGGGCGCCGCCCAGTACGCCGCAGAGCACGGCAGCCGGGATCTGGACACCCAGCACCTGCTGCGCGCCGCGCTGGCCGCCGAGCCGACCCGGACCCTGCTGAGCCGGGCCGGCGCCGATCCCGACTCCCTCGCCTCGGAGATCGACGAACGTTCCGGCCCCGTCCAGCACCAGCCCGAAGAGGCCCCTCCACCCACCTCGCTGTCCCTCACCCCCGCCGCCAAGCGGGCCCTGCTGGACGCACACGACCTGGCCCGGGCCCGGGGCGCCGGTTACATCGGCCCGGAGCACGTCCTGAGCGCCCTGGCCGCGAATCCCGACTCGGCCGCCGGGCACATCCTGAACTCCGCCCGGTTCGCCTCCACCGGCCTGCCTCCCGAGACGGCCCCGGATTCCGGACAGCCCCGCGGCGAGGCACCACGCAACACGGGCACGCCCACGCTCGACAAGTACGGCCGCGATCTCACCGACCTGGCCCGCCAGGGCCGTATCGACCCGGTGATCGGCCGGGACGAGGAGATCGAGCAGACCATCGAGGTGCTGTCCCGGCGCGGCAAGAACAACCCGGTGCTCATCGGTGACGCGGGCGTCGGCAAGACCGCCATCGTGGAGGGCCTGGCCCAGCGGATCGTCGACGGGGACGTGCCCGACGTGCTGACCGGGCGTCGGGTCTTCGCCCTCGACCTGACCGGGGTGGTGGCCGGCACCCGCTACCGGGGCGACTTCGAGGAGCGCCTGACGAACATCGTGGGCGAGATCGGCGACAACTCCGACCGGCTGATCGTCTTCATCGACGAGCTGCACACGGTCGTCGGCGCGGGCGGGGGCGGCGAGGGCGGCTCGCTGGACGCCGGGAACATCCTCAAGCCCGCCCTGGCCCGCGGCGAGCTGCACATCGTGGGCGCGACCACGCTGGAGGAGTACCGCAGGATCGAGAAGGACGCGGCCCTGGCCCGCCGCTTCCAGCCGATCCTGGTACCGGAGCCCACCGCGGCGGACGCGATCGAGATCCTGCGCGGGCTGCGCGACCGCTACGAGGCCCACCACCAGGTCCGCTACAGCGACGAGGCGCTGGTGGCCGCCGTGGAGCTGTCCGACCGTTATCTCCCCGACCGCCGCCTGCCGGACAAGGCGATCGACCTCATCGACCAGGCGGGGGCGCGGGTACGCCTTCGCGCGCGGACCAAGGGCACCGACGTACGGGCCCTGGAGCGCGAGGTCGAGCAGCTGACCCGGGACAAGGACCAGGCGGTCGCCGACGAGCAGTACGAACAGGCCACACAACTGCGCGACCGCATCGCGGAGTTGAAGCAGCGGATCGGCGAGGCCACCGGGAACGAAGAGGCCGACGAGGGCCAGAACCTGGAGGTCACCGCGGAGGCCATCGCCCAGGTGGTGTCCCGGCTGACGGGCATCCCGGTCAGCAGCCTCACCGAGGAGGAGAAGGACCGGCTGCTCGGCCTGGAGCGGCACCTGCACGAGCGGGTGGTCGGCCAGGACGAGGCCGTACGGGTCGTCTCGGACGCCGTGCTGCGCTCCCGCGCGGGCCTCGCGAGCCCGGACCGCCCGATCGGCAGCTTCCTCTTCCTCGGCCCGACGGGCGTCGGCAAGACCGAACTGGCCCGCGCCCTCGCCGAGTCCCTGTTCGGCAGCGAGGAGCGCATGGTCCGGCTGGACATGAGCGAGTACCAGGAGCGGCACACGGTCAGCCGGCTGGTGGGCGCCCCGCCCGGATACGTCGGCCATGAGGAGGCGGGCCAGCTCACCGAGGTGGTCCGCAGGCACCCCTATTCGCTGCTGCTCCTGGACGAGGTGGAGAAGGCCCACCCGGACGTGTTCAACATCCTCCTCCAGGTCCTCGACGACGGACGGCTCACCGACTCCCAGGGCCGCACGGTCGACTTCACCAACACCGTCATCGTGATGACGAGCAACCTGGGCTCGGAGGCGATCACCCGCAGGGGCGCGGGCATCGGCTTCGGGCCGGGTGGAGCGGACTCGGACGAGGAGGCCCGCCGAGAGCGGATCCTGCGCCCCCTGCGCGAGCACTTCCGCCCCGAGTTCCTGAACCGCATCGACGAGATCGTCGTCTTCCGCCAGCTGACAAGTGATCAACTACGCGAGATCACCAGGCTGTTGCTGGAGCGGACCCGCCGTCTGCTCCACGCCCAGGGCGTCTCGGTCGACTTCACCGACAGTGCGGTGGACTGGCTCGCCGAACGCGGCTACCAGCCGGAGTACGGCGCCCGGCCGCTGCGCCGCACGATCCAGCGGGAGGTGGACAACCAGCTGTCCCGCCTGCTCCTGGACGGCAGGATCGCGGACGGCGGCCGGGTGACGGTGGACACGGAGGCAGGCGGGTTGACGTTCACCGAGACTCCGTAGGTGCGCGGCCGGCCCCGCGCACCCTCGACACCTACGGCGCGGGGTGCACCACTTGCGCGGAGCCCCCACCCCGGCGAACGGTCTCAGCGGCCGCCAACCACTTCCCGCCCGGCAACCGCTGCACCCCGGTCGCCGCGCCGATCTCCGGATTGAGCTTGAACGAGTGTCCGATCGCCTCCAACTGGGACCGCACCCCACTGCTGAACAGCGCCGGCTCCAGCTCGGTCTGCGCGGCATTGCGCTGACTCGCCCGAGGCGCGGCAATCGCGTCCACGAGCGGCAGTCCACGATCCACGAACTCGGTCAGCACCTGCAGCACGGTGGTGATGATGGTCGCCCCACCGGGCGAGCCCAGCGCCACCACGGGCTTGTTGTGCCGGTCGAGCACGATCGTCGGCGAGATGGAGGACCTGGGCCGCTTGCCGGGGCCGGGCAGATTCGGGTCATGAACAGCCGGGTTGGCGGGAGCGAAGGAGAAGTCCGTCAGCTCGTTGTTGAGGATGAACCCACGCCCGGGCACGGTGATCGCGCTGCCACCGGTCTGCTCGATGGTCAGCGTGTAGGCGACGACGTTCCCCCACTTGTCGGCCACCGTCAGATGCGTGGTGTTCTCACCCTCGTACGTCGTCGGAGCCGCCGTACCCCCGTCCGAGCAGGCCGCAGGATCGCGCGGGTCCCCGGGCGCCAGCGGACTCGTGAGCACCGCGTCGTCCTTGATCAGACACGCCCGTGAGTCGGCGAACCGCTGCGACAGCAGCCCCTTCGTCGGTACGTCCTCGAAGGCCGGGTCGCCGACCCAGCGCCCCCGGTCCGCGAAGGCGATCCGGCTGGCCTCGATGTAGTGGTGCAGGTACTGGACCTCACTGGCCTTCGAGAGGTCGGTGTTCTCGAGGATGTTGAGGGCCTCACCGACCGTCGTGCCGCCGGAGGAGGAAGGCGCGATGGAGTAGACGCCGAGCCCTCGGTACGAGGTGCTGGTCGGCTTCTGGAGCTTGGCCCGGTAGGCCGCGAGGTCCTTCTCGGACAGGTCCCCCGGCCGTGCGTTCCACCCTGAAGCCGGATCCACGGGCGGGTTGTTCACGGTGTCGACGATGTCGTCACCGAGGTCGCCGTGGTAGATGGCTCCGACGCCCTTGTGGCCCAACTCCGCGTAGGTGCGGGCGAGATCGGGGTTCTTGAAGGTGGAGCCGACGGCCGGCAGCTGCCCGCCCGGAAGGAACAGCTGCGCCGTGTCCGGGAAGTAGCGGAACCGTGTCTCGTTGGACGCGGTCTGCGAGCGGAAGGTGTCGTCGACGACGAAGCCCTGACGGGCGATCCGCTCGGCGGGCTTCAGGACGTTGCCGAGCGATCTGCTGCCCCACTGGCCCAGCGCCGTGGCCCAGGTGGCCGGCGTGCCCGGGGTGCCGACGCTCAGTCCGCTGCTGACGGCGTCGGCGAAAGCGAGCGGCTTGCCGTTCTCGAGGAAGAGGTCGGAGTCGGCGGTCAGCGGTGCCGTCTCGCGGCCGTCGATCGTGTGGACCGTACGGGACTTGGCGTCGTAGTAGACGAAGTAGCCACCCCCGCCGATGCCGGAGGAGTACGGCTCGGTGACGCCGAGCGCGGCGGCGGTGGCGACGGCCGCGTCGACCGCGTTGCCACCGTTCCTCAGGACCTCGATGCCCGCGGCGGACGCGTCCGCGTCCACGCTGGAGACGGCGCCGCCGTAGCCGACGGCGACGGGTACTTTCTCGGGTGCCGAGGCGGCTTGCGGCGGCGCTGCCGCCCCCACCGACACCACGGCGGCCGAGACCGCCAGAACCGACAGTTTCCGTGCGACAGGGCGACGCATCCGTACCTCCAGGCCAGGACCGTCCGCGCAGCGTAACCACATCACCGGGGCCCCGACAGCCCTCTTCGGGTCAGGTGTCATGCGAATGCCACACTTCGAACACCGGTACGTACCAACGACGTCGGGCCGCTACCATGCGCGCACATGACTGACGACGTGCGCAATATCGTTCTGGGCGTGCTGGCGGCCGGCATCAGTGCCGCGCTCGGCTGGCTCGCCCGGACGTATCTGTGGAAGCGGAAGCTCCGCCGCAAGCAGGCCTTCTTCGGGCTGCCGGACAACTCGGAGTCACTGCTGGTCGTGAACCGCGGCGCGAGCGGCCCGGACCTCGCGGTGATGCGCTACGACGTGTTCGCCCTCCTGGAACTCGCCGCGCTCATCAAGGACTGCAACGCACACGCCCAGGTCCTTCCGCACGACGCGGCACGGCAGGGCTTCGGCGAGCGCACCGAGTTCTGCGTGGGCGGGCCAGCCTCGAACCGCCGTATGGCCGCACACCTTTCGTCCCTGCTGCCCGGCGTCCGCGTGAACGTGGACGCCGAGCCGAGCCCGGACCGCGGCGCCTTCCAGGTTGGCACCGAGCGCTACCGGGTGGAGGTCGGCACGACCGAGTACGCGCTCCTCGCCCGGCTCACCGTCGACCAAAGCAACGGCGCCCGGCCGGTCTTCCTCTTCTGCGGCCAGACCGCGATCACCAACCAGGCGGCGACCCGCTATCTGGCCCGCAACCAGGAGCGGTTGACCCGCAAGTACGGCGACAGCACCTTCGTGCTGCTGCTGAAGGTAGTCAACTCCGGGGCCTACGGGCCGGACGTCGTGGAGTTGGTCGCGGATGTGACCCGGGAGGCCAAGACCCCCCTCCCGACGGCCGCGGCTCCACGCAACTCCCACCGCGCCTCCTGAATAGATTCACACCACAACAATCGTTACTCCCACGTAACTTACCGACGGGTTACCTCCGGTAAAGCGTCGAGGTTACCGTCTGGTCACTTTGCAGTGACACGAGTAGGGAGTGACCCGTGGGACACCCTCGCAAGGCCCTGCGTACGACCACCGTGGGCGCCGTCTCCGCGACTCTGATCGCCGGTAGCGCCCTCGGGCTCGCCCCCACCGCCCAGGCGGCGGACGCCATCCGCTTCGTCGACATCGCCGGCGACGGCGGCACGGTCCTCAAGGCGAACGTCGTCATGCCCGCCGGAGCCGACGGCACCCGGCGCTACCCGCTGCTCGTCCTGCCCACGAGCTGGGGCCTGCCGCAGATCGAGTACCTCGCCCAGGCCCAGAAGCTCGCGAACTCCGGCTACGTCGTGGTCACTTACAACGTCCGCGGCTTCTGGCAGTCGGGCGGGGAGATAGAGGTGGCGGGCCCTCCCGACACCGCCGACGCGTCCAAGGTCATCGACTGGGCGCTCGCCAACACCCCCTCGGACGACCGGCACATCGGCATGGCGGGCGTCTCCTACGGCGCCGGCATCAGCCTGCTCACCGCCGCCAAGGACAAGCGCGTCAAGGCGGTCGCGTCTCTCAGCGGCTGGGCCGACCTGATCGACTCGATCTACTCCGGCCGCACCCAGCACGTCCAGGCCGGGGCCCTGCTGGACGGCGCGAGCCTCGTCACCGGCCGCCAGAGCGCCGAAATCCGCCAGATCTTCGACAACTTCTACGCGTCGAACCTGTCGAAGGAACAGGAGATGATCGATTGGGGGAAGAAACGTTCGGTCGCCACATATGTGGACCAGCTGAACCAGAACGGCGCGGCGGTCATGATGGCCAACGCGTGGGGCGACACGGTCTTCCCGCCCAACCAGTACGCGGACTTCTACGAGAAGCTGACCGGCCCGAAGAGACTGGAGTTCCGTCCCGGCGACCACGCCACCGCCGAACTGACCGGGCTGTTCGGTCTGCCCAACGACGTGTGGACCGACACCGAGCGCTGGTTCGACCACTACCTCAAGGGCGCGGACAACGGGATCAACCGCGAGGAGCCGGTCCGGCTCAAGTCCCGTTCCACAGGCGGCTACGAGGGCTACCCGGACTGGAAGTCGGTCGGCGCGACCCGCAAGAAGATCGCCCTTGCGGGCACGACCACGATCCACACCAACGTCGACTCGGGCGCCGACGGCGGGATCGTCTTCCTGTCCAGCATCCTCGACCAGATCGCCAAGGCTCCCCCGGTCGCCTCGATCCCCCTGCTCCCCCGCCGCTGGGCCGCCGTATGGCAGTCGGAGAAGTACCCGACCGCCCAACAGGTGCGCGGCACCGCGAAGTTGCACACCACGGTGACGCCCACCAAGGAGAGCGGCACCCTCGTCGCCTACCTCTACGACGTGGGGCCGCTCGGCCTCGGCAAGCTGGTCTCCCACGCGCCCTACACCTTCCACGGGCAGACGCCCGGGAAGCCGATCGGCGTCGACCTGGAGCTGTTCTCCACGGCCTACGACGTCCCGGCAGGGCACCGGCTGGCCCTGGTGGTCGACACGGTCGACCCGCTCTACATCGAGCACAACCCGTCCGGCGCCCAGCTGACCTTCTCCTCGCCGTCGAACGACCCGTCGTACGTGTCGATTCCGCTGCGCGAGCAGTGATCTCCGGCCGGCGCCGGGCGGGTATGGCTCTGTGACTGCCGCCCCCTGCGGTTCAAGGGCCGTGGGGGGACCCCCAACCCGGCAGCAGCGACCCTGGAGGCTCGGTCGCCGTCACCGTGGGGAGGAGCGGACCATCGTAGTCGAGGTTCGAGGACATGGCCGCGCCCCTCTCAGTGTTTGAGGATCTTGGAGAGGAAGTCCTTGGCGCGCTCGCTGTCGGGGTTGGTGAAGAAGTCGTCGGGGGCCCGGTCCTCGACGATGCGGCCGTCGGCCATGAACACCACACGGTTGGCGGCCGAGCGTGCGAAGCCCATCTCGTGGGTGACGACGACCATGGTCATGCCCTCCCGGGCCAGTTGGCGCATGACCTCCAGCACCTCGTTGATCATCTCCGGGTCGAGGGCCGAGGTGGGCTCGTCGAAGAGCAGGGCCTTGGGCTCCATGGCGAGGGCACGGGCGATGGCCACGCGCTGTTGCTGGCCGCCGGAGAGCTGGGCCGGGTACTTGTCCGCCTGGTCGGCGAGGCCCACCCGGTCGAGGAGTTCGCGGGAGCGACGGTCGGCCTGCTCCTTCTTGCGCTTGCGGACCTTGACCTGGGCCAGCGAGACGTTCTGCAGGACCGTCTTGTGGGCGAACAGGTTGAAGGACTGGAAGACCATGCCGACCTCGGCACGGAGCTTCGCGAGGGCCTTGCCCTCCTCGGGCAGCGGCTGCCCGTCGAGCGTGATGGAACCGGACTTGATGGTCTCCAGGCGGTTGATCGTCCTGCAGAGCGTGGACTTGCCCGACCCCGAAGGGCCGATGACCACGACCACCTCCCCCTTGCCGACGGTGAGGTTGATGTCCTGCAGGACATGCAGCTCCCCGTAGTACTTGTTGACGTCACGCAGTTCGATCAACGGATCGACGACGGCCATACCCAGCCCTACTCACTCTCAGCTGTGTCGTGGTTGCCGCAACTTATCGAGGCAAGATCGCACTTAAGGAACGACACGCACTTTTCGGTCATAAGCCGTATTTACGCCGCACTTACGGCCATGGTTTCACTCCTCGGCGACCTCCGCGTAGAGCTGGGACAGCTCAGGCACCCCGCTCGCGGCCCACTCGTGTCCGGAGGCGACGACGTCGAACTCCCGGCCGGATTCCAGCCGGATCACGGGCTGGCCGTCCGAGCGCAGATCCCAGGCCGCTCCGGGGACGGTCCGCACGATGACCGTGCCCAGGTAGAGCCCGGCGTCGTTGCCGAGCCAGAGCAGGATCTCCTCGTCGTCGCGCCAGCCCGGCACCAGCTGATCGAGCGCCTCCAACGAGGCCGCCGTGTCGTCCAGTCGGACACCTGAACGGGACGCGTGGGAGCGCAAGAGCTCGCACTCGGAGAGGAGTTCGGCGATGCCCTCGGCGTCACGGGTCCCGGGCTTCTCGCCCCGGCCGCCCAGAAAAGGGATCTTCATACGCCCAGCGTGTCACTCACCCGGCCGCATGCACCACAGGCGCGCGGACTGTCGTTTCCGGTCGACTTCGCACCGAGTCCACGCGTGGCGCGTTGACGTGCCGCCGATGTCTCCTTGGCGCCGTGATGCGCCTTTCGTCCCCCGTGAGCAGGAGAAGTCTGCTGTGCACCGACGCGTCCGGGGTGGTGCGGTGGCCCTCGCTGTGGGCCACCGCAGACCGTGGCGGTGCCGGTGCACGGGCCGGCGCTGCAGCGGTCGTATGTGAGCGGGGCCGGCGACCACACGGGGCGTCGGTGGGTACGGCCGTGGGGTTCGAGAGCGTCAACGCCGTGCGGGGCGAGTCGGCCAGGAAGGCGTCGAGAGGCTGCGGGGCCAGGCCCGGTACACGGCCGCCGTCGACACCGAACAGGCCGCGGTGGGGTCTGGTCGTGCCAACTAGACGTCCAGGTCCACGACCACCGGCGCATGGTCGGACGCGCCCTTGCCCTTGCGCTCCTCACGGTCGACGTACGCGTCGGTGACCGCCTTCGCGAAGGGCTCGTTGCCGTACACCAGGTCGATGCGCATGCCGCGGTTCTTGGGGAAGCAGAGCTGGCGGTAGTCCCAGTACGTGAACGGATGGTCGTACTTGAGGGGCCGCGGGACCACGTCCGACAGGCCGGCCTCGCGCAGGGAGGCGAGGGCCGCGCGCTCGGCCGGGGTGACGTGGGTGAGGCCCTCGAAGGCGGCCACGTCGTAGACGTCGTCGTCCGTCGGCGCCACGTTGTAGTCGCCCAGGACCGCGAAGGGGCGGCTGCCCGCGGCGTCACCCGCCACGGCGGCCCTGAGGGCCTCGAACCACTGGAGCTTGTAGGCGTAGTGCGGGTGGTCGACCTCGCGGCCGTTCGGCACGTAGACCGACCAGACGCGGACCGGGCCGCAGGTCGCGGAGATGGCGCGGGGCTCCGGGGCGCCGTCGTAGCCCGGGTCGCCCGCCAGGCCCTTGACGACGTCCTCCAGACCCACTCGGGAGATCACCGCCACGCCGTTCCACCGGCCGGTCGCGTGCACCGCCGCCTCGTAGCCCGCCTCGCGCAGTTGGTCGAACGGGAACTGCTCCTCGGCGATCTTGGCTTCCTGGAGGCACAGCACATCGGTGCCGGTGCTCTCCAGCCAGGCCAGCAGCCTCGGGAGGCGGGCGGTGATCGAGTTGACGTTCCAGGTCGCGATGCGCATGCCCGACAACCTACCGGGCGGCACTGACACTCAGAGTGCCGCGCTCTCCCTCGGCTGCAGCCGCAGGTGCTCCGCGCCACCGAGGGCGCCGATCTGGTTGTCGTAGACCGGGCGCGCGAGGTCCGTGAGAAGGGCGTCGTGGATGTCGTAGGCACGCTGGGGCCTGACCTCACGGACATAGTCGATGACCTCGGAGATCTTGCTCCAGGGGGCCATGACGGGAAGCATCAGCGTCTCGACGGCGTGGTCGGGGACGGTGAGGGCGTCGCCGGGGTGGAAGATCCGGCCGCCGTCGACGAGATAGCCGACATTGGTGATGCGCGGGATGTCCGGGTGGATCACGGCGTGCAGTTCGCCGTGGACCTGGACGTCGAAACCGGCGGCGGTGAAGGTGTCACCGTGGCCGACGGTGTGCACGCGGCCCGGAAAAGCGGTCGAGATCTTCTCGGCGACCGACTTCAGCGTCCAGATCTCCGCGGCCGGGTTGGCGTCCAGGGCCGTCCGCAGCCGCTCCTCGCTGAAGTGGTCCAGGTGTTCGTGCGTGACGAGGATCGCGTCCGCGCCGAGGGCGGCGTCCTCCTCGCTGAAGGCACCGGGGTCGAGGACGAGCGTCTGTCCGTCCTTCTCCAGGCGGACACAGGAGTGCGACATCTTCGTGAGCTTCATGGGTCCATCCTGCCCCCGGGTGAAACACCCGGCTCACTCGGTGGGGGTGGTCTCCTCGCGGATCACCTGCTGGGCCACCTTGAAGGCGCTGTTGGCCGCCGGGACACCGCAGTACACAGCCGCTTGGAGGAGCACCTCCTTGATCTCGGACGGGGTGAGGCCGTTGCGCAGGGCGGCCCGGGTGTGGAAGGCGAGCTCGTCCAGATGTCCGCCCGCGACCAGGGCGGTGAGGGTGACGCAGCTGCGCGAGCGACGGTCGAGTCCGGGCCGGTCCCAGATCTCGCCCCAGGCGTAGCGGGTGATGAACTCCTGGAAGTCACCGGAGAACTCGTCGGCCTGCGCGAGCGCCCGGTCGACGTGCGCGTCGCCGAGCACCTCACGGCGCACCTTGATGCCGGCGTCGTACGGGTCGGGACGGGTCCCTGACTGCGGGGCGGGGGCGGCCGGGGCGATCTCGGCGATCGGCACCGGTTGCGGCGGCGCGGCCGTCAGGACCGCCTGGAGCGGGGTCGCGGGGATCGCGGTCTGGCCGGTGGCCGAGTCGAAGGCGGGCTGCCAGGCGGTGGAGAAGTGTCTGACCAGCAGGTCGGTGACGGCCGCGGGCTGCTCGACCGGCACCAGGTGGGAGGCGCCGGGCACGACGGCGAGCCGGGCGTCCGGAATGCCCGCGACCAGGGTGCGGGCCTCGGCGGGGCCGGTGACCTGGTCGTCGGAGCCGACGAGGACGAGGGTCGGCACCCCTACCCGCGCGAGGTCGGCCCGCACATCGAACGCGGCGAGCGCCTCGCAGGCCGCGATGTAGCAGCCCGGGTCGGTGGTGCGCACCATCTGCACGGCCCACTCGGTGATCGCGGGCTGGGCGGCGGCGAACCCGGAGGTGAACCAGCGCTCGGGCGAGGTGCGGGCGATGGGATCGAGCCCGTTCGTCCGTACGATCACCCCGCGCTGGCGGAACTCGTCGGCCGTGCCGAAGCGGGGCGAGGCGGCGATCAGCGCGAGCGAGGCGAGCCGCTCCGGGTGGCGCAGCGCCAGCTCCATGCCGACCGCGCCGCCCAGCGAGCAGCCCGCGTAGCCGAAGCGCTGCACACCGAACTGGTCGAGCGTGGCGAGCAGCCGGTCGGTGAGATCGCGGACCGAGCCCGCCGGGTAGGCGGGCGCGCCGCCGTGCCCCGGCAGGTCGAACCGGAAGATGCGCCACTGCTTGACCAGGTCGGGGACCTGGCGGTCCCACATGTGCCACGTGGTCCCGAGCGACGGCCCCAGGATGAGGACCGGGGCGTCTTCCGGGCCGTCGAAGCGGTACTGGAGGGCGGGGGTCTTCGTCTCACTCACGGCCCCCACGCTAACCGTCTTTTCTTACGTTACGGACCCTGGGCCCCTGCCCCCCACACCTGGCTCCCGAACATCACCGCCGCACTCTCACACGGCCTTCACCGGGTGTCGGACTGGGGCGGCGTCGAGACGGCTCCGGGCCCGTGGGTGTCGAGGAGGGCGGCGCCCGGACTGCCCCGCCCCCTGCGACAGCGGTCCGCTCCGGGGGTACGTCGGGTGGGACGGTCCGGCCATGGGGCGGTGGGGCGGCGCCGGGGGGACTGGGACATGGGCGTCAGGCGGGTCAGAGGTCGGTCGGTGTGCCTAGGCCCGTGAGGGCGCCGACCGGGTCCAGGTCGGGGGTGCCGCGGGGCCACCAGTCGTCGTGGCCCGGTTCGGACTCGTAGGCGTACCACAGGCCGTCGCGGCCGAGGCGGAGCTGGATGTGGCCGCGGGGATGGGTGAGGTGGTTGTGCCAGGGGCGGAAGGCGGGGAGGTCGGCGGCGAGGAGGAGGGGACGGGCGCGGTCGAAGCGGCCGGCAGGGGGGTCCCAGGGTTCTTCGAGGACGGCGAGTCCTTCGATCCCGCCCTGCCTCCAGGCGGCGACCGCGCGGGCCAGATCGGCCGGGGTGCGGTCGGTGGCGGCGGCGAGGGAGGCGTAGAGCGCTCGGGTGCCGGCGGTGAGGCCGGAACCGGGGCGTGCGGCGGCAAGGCGTACCGCGTCCTGCCACAGGGTGAGTTCGCCCACCGGGTCGCGGCCGGTGCCGAGCAGAGCGTGGGCGCGGGCGGCGGCGTCGGTGGCCAGCTGGTCCAGGGCGAAGGGGTCGGGGCCGCCCGGGGACGCGGGGTAGGCCGGGGGCTGCTCGGGATGCGCGGGGGCGGGCAACGGGGCCGGAAGCGGCGGGAGTCGGCGGGACGCGAGGGCTTCACTGGCCCGTACGCCGGGCAGTGGCGTCGGTTTCTGTTCCTGGGCGGCACGGGCCGCGCGGGCGGCGCTGAGACGGGACAGGGCGTCGAGCAGTTCACGTTCGCCCCGGCCTCGCAGCAGGAGCAGGACGAAGGGATCGGCGTCGAGCAGGCGTGCCGTCTGGTAGCAGAGGGCGGCGGCGTGCTTGCAGGGGTGACCGCGGTCGGGGCAGCTGCACTGCGGTTCGAGATCGCCCGGACCGGGGAGCAACGGCACTCCGCACTCGGCCAGCGCCTGAGGCATCTCCCTGTCGAGGAGTGCGGCGATGTGTCCGGTCCGGTCGGCGGCGAGGTCCAGGAACCGGTCCCAGTCGACGTCGCCGAGCGTCCGCAACCGCACCTGCACGCGGTACGGCCGCGGGCGGCTCCCCTGCACATAGGCGAGCACCAGCCCCGGCGTCACGGTGATCGCGTCCACATGCCCCTGCTCGGCATAACTCCGGCCCCGCGCAAGCCGCTTGGCGTCCAGCGCGCCCTCCTCCAGCGCGGAGACCCAGGCGTTGCCCCACCAGGTGGCGGCGAACCGGGCGTCCTCGGAAGTCCGGGGAGGGAAGGCGGGGAAGGTGCGACGCAGGTCGTTGTCCCGGTTGGGGGCGGCCATGGAGTGGGGGCGGTGTGGGGAGGCCGGAGTTGGCGCGGAAGCGGGTGCCGGGAGGAGCCTGCTCTCGTCGGCGCCGGTGTCCGTGGGGGCGTCGCCGGGCGGGCCCGACGCAGCCGTGCCGATTCGGTTGCCGGTGCTCGGAGCGCTGTCGTCGGCAGCGGGTGGCCGTGGAACGGAACTCCCTTGCCGCATACCGTCGTTGTCCTCGGGATCCTCGGGGTCCTCCCCCGGCAGGTCCACGTCGTCGGGCATCCGGAACGCGTCGGCCAGCAACTCCTGTACATCACGCGCCCGGGCGCCGGCGGCTGGACGCGGTGCGGGGCTTCGGTCCCGGGATGCGGTCGGGGCCGTACGACGCGACCGACCCGCGAGTGCGGCCTCGGCGGCCGCCCGCCTCTTGCGTGCCTCACGCAGCGCTTCGCGGGCGGCATCCGCGGGGCGCGCCTGGGGACTCCCGGGCGCGGCGTCGTGGACAGCCGGGGCAGCCGGAGCCGACTCGGCGACTTGTTGCGTTTCCGCACCCAGGGAGTCGGCGGAAGCCGCGGAGGGTGCGCCCGCGTCGAGCCCACCTGAGTCGTCGACTTCCGTATCCGCACTCGGGGCACGCCGGGCCGCGACGGCTCCCCGTAGCGCCGCGCGGGCCGCGTCACCTGGCCGAGACTCGGGCGGGGCCGGGTCGGGCTCGGCGTTCTCTGGCGCCGCGCCCTCCGTGTCCTGCCCGCCAGGTCTCCCCGGCTCATCGGGATCCGCGTTCGCCCGGTGAGCCGCGCCCTCGGCCGTCGAGCGGTTCGCCCCTTCTGCCGCGAAGCCACCGGCGTCCTTCACCGCAGGACGGTCGCCCCCCTCGCCCTCGATGCCCCCCGCGCCCCGCACCGTGAAACTACCGACCCCCTCGACAGCGAGGAGGCCCCCCGTACCCTGCGCCGCAGAGCCGCTCGCCTCCTGCGTTTCCCCGCCGTCCGCACCGGCGACCGTCTGCCCGCCCGCATCCTCCGTCCCCTCCCGGCTCGCCCGCTCCCGTGCCGCCCGCAGGGCACGGCGGGCCTCGTCGGCGGGGCCGGGGGTCATGACGGCCTCCGGAGGGAGACCAGGTCGGACAGGTCGCGGTCGGTGAGTTCCGTGAGGGCGGACTCGCCGGAGCCGAGGATCGCGTCGGCGAGGGCGCGCTTGGACTCGAGCATCTCGGCGATGCGGTCCTCCACGGTGCCCTCGGTGATGAGGCGGTGGACCTGGACGGGCTGGGTCTGGCCGATGCGGTAGGCGCGGTCGGTGGCCTGTTCCTCGACGGCCGGGTTCCACCAGCGGTCGAAGTGGACGACGTGGCCCGCGCGGGTGAGGTTGAGGCCGGTGCCCGCCGCCCGCAACGACAGGACGAGGACCGGAATCGCGCCGCTCTGGAAGCGGTCCACCATGCGCTCCCGCTCCGGCACCGGCGTCCCCCCGTGCAGCAGGTCCACCGGGACCGCGCGGGCAGCGAGGTGGGCGGCGATCAGACGGGCCATCCCCACGTACTGCGTGAAGACGAGCGCGGAGCCGTCCTCGGCCAGCAGGGTGTCCAACAGCTCGTCCAGCAGGGCCAGTTTGCCCGATCGGGCGACCAGCCGCTCGCCGGCCGTCGGCAGGACCTCCTCCTTCAGATACAGCGCGGGGTGGTCGCAGATCTGCTTCAGCGCTCCCAGCAACTTCAGCACCAGGCCCCTGCGCGCGATGCCCTGCGACGTCTCGATCGCCAGCATCGACTCGCGCACCACCGCCTCGTACAGCGAGGCCTGTTCGCGTGTGAGGGGGACCGGATGGTCCGTCTCCGTCTTGGGCGGCAGCTCGGGGACGATGCCGGGATCGGACTTCTTGCGGCGCAGGAGGAAGGGCCGCACCAGCCTCGCCAGCCTGGTCACCGCCTCCTCGTCCTCGCCGTTCTCCACCGCGCGCGCGTGCCGGGCGCGGAAGGACTTCAGGGGGCCGAGGAGCCCGGGGGTCGTCCAGTCGAGCAGTGCCCACAGTTCGGAGAGGTTGTTCTCGACCGGTGTGCCGGTCAGGGCCACGCGCGCGGGCGACGGGATCGTGCGCAGGGCCTTCGCGGTCGCCGAGTACGGGTTCTTCACATGCTGGGCCTCGTCCGCCACGACCATGCCCCAGCGCTGCTCGGCCAGCCTCGCGGCCGCCGCCCGCATGGTGCCGTACGTGGTGAGGACGAAACCGCCGTCGAGGTCGTCCAGGCTGCGGTCGGTGCCGTGGAAGCGGCGGACGGGGACACCGGGCGCGAACCGGGTGATCTCCCGCTGCCAGTTGCCCAGGAGCGAGGCCGGGCAGACGACGAGGGTCGGCTCGCGGCGTGCCCGGCGCAGGTGCAGGGCGATGACGGTGATCGTCTTGCCGAGTCCCATGTCGTCGGCGAGGCAGCCGCCGAGGCCCAGGGACGTCATGAGGTCCAGCCAGGCCAGGCCGCGGAGTTGGTAGTCGCGGAGGGTGGCGTGCAGGCCCGCGGGCGGTTCGGCGGGGTGGACTCCGGTCGTCAGGCGGTCGCGCAGGGCGGCGAGCGCGCCGACCGGGACCGCCTCCACCGTCTCGCCGTCGACCTCGGCGCTGCCGGTGAGGGCGACGGAGAGCGCGTCGACCGGGTCGAGCAGGCCCAGTTCACGCTTGCGTGCCTTGCGGACGAGGGCGGGGTCGACCAGCACCCACTGGTCCCTGAGGCGTACGACGGGGCGGTGGGCCTCGGCCAGCGCGTCCATCTCGGCCTCGCTGAGCGGGTCGCCGCCGAGCGCCAACTGCCAGCGGAACTGGAGGAGTTCCTCGCTCTCGAAGAAGCCGGTGCCGTCGGTCGCCGAGCCCGGCGCCGGTCGTACCACCGCCGCCGCGGTGAGGTCCTGCGCCAGATCCCGCGGCCAGTGCACCGCGACCCCGGCAGCCGCGAGCCGGGGCGCCGCCACGCCGAGAAGATCGCCCAACTCCTCGTCGGACAGGGCCAGTACATCGGGCACGTCCTGCTCGGAGAGCCGGTCCAGGGGCGGCCACACCCGGGCGGCGCGCCGCACCGCGAGGGCCGCGTCGACGCGTGCGCGTGGACCGAAGACGGCGTCGGCGTCCCCCGCCCACAGGGCCGCCGCGTCGGCCACGAGGGTCGGGTCGGCGAGGCTGTGCACCTGGACGATCGCGGCGCCCGCGCTGCGCGCGCCGTCGGCGTCGGCGTTGAACAGGTTGTACGCCGACAGGTCCAGGCGGAGTGAGATCCGCACGCCCGCGTCCATGCCGGCGGCGACCTCCGCGGCCCAGTCGTGGGCATGCGGCAGCCGCTGCGGTGCGCGGGCCGCGAAGGGTTTGCCGGAGGCGAACGGTGCGGCGGGGGTGCGGGGCAGGGTGTCGGCGACGGCGTCCAGGAAGGAGCGCATCAGTGCTTCCGGTTCCGGCAGCCGGAGCGGGCCGGGGCCGGGCAGCGGAACCGCGTGGCCCTCGTGGGGCAGGGCGGCCGCGACGGCGCGGAGGTGGGCGATGTCGTCCGGGTCCAGCGGTCCGGCCCGCCAGGCGTCGTGGCCGGTGGCGGTGAGTCCGGGCAGCAGACGGCCGCGGGCCGTCAGCCGCAGCGCGTGCAGGGCGGCCGCGCCCCAGCAGGCCGTGGCGGGATGGGCGGCGGGATCGCGGCGGGCCCGGACGAGCAGCGGAAGGGCCGCGCCGACCGGGAGGGAGAGGGCGGGGGCAGTGCGACGTCGGACTCCCGCTCCGTGCGGTCCTACGACCGTGAGCTCGGTGCGCTCGAGCGAAGAGGCGTCGGCCTCGGCTTCGGGACTCTCGGCCGGCAGGGGCGCGCCCTGGGGATCCCAGAAGGCGATCCGCCCCTCTCGGGGAAGTGGTGCGGGCAGGAAGACGGCTGCGAGCCGGACGGGAACGGCCGCCCCCTGCCGCTCGCCCGTGCGCTCGGCCACCACGGCGCTGTCGCTCATACGTCCTGTCACCTCCCGCCCGCATGTCGGATCACTCGTCTTCGACTCTACGGGCGGGGTCTGACAATCGGCTCCGGCGGCCGGGTCAGGGGACCGTGCGCGAGACGACGTACACCTTCGGGGCGTTCGGCACGGTCAGGTTGACCATGACGTCCTGCGTGGGCGCCGGGTCCTTCTGGGAGTGGGTCAGCCCCCACCAGGAGCGCGGTCCGTCGAACCGCCAACCGCTGATCTTCTGGTCGCGTTCGCTGATCGAGATGTCGCCCTTCTTCAGGTCGGCGCGGCTGACACCCATGCCGGTGAGGAAGGCGGCCAGACCGGCGTCGGTCGTCCGGAACTGGACGTAGAGGCGGCTGGTCTTCCAGTTGTTGGTCTCGTAGGAGGCGACCAGGTCCGCGGGGTGCGGGACCGGCACCTGGTAGAGGCGGCGCTGGACCTTGGACGGCCAGTCGGGCGTGAGGCCCGTCGCCGAGTACTTCGCCTCCTTGTCCTTGCCGCTGTCGCGGCTCTGGTTGGCGGAGATCACCAGATAGCCGGCCGGGACGCCGATGAGCAGACCGATGATGAGCAGCGTGATCGCCCGGCGGCGGATCATGTGACGGCGGTCCTCGGTGGGCCGCTCCGGCTCGCCGGGGGGCGCCGAGGCCTGGCGCGGCAGGGATGCCGTCATGCGGTGTCCCGGGACGTACGGCGGGCCTCCACGTACCGTTCGTATCGCTCGTGCCGCTCCACCCGGCGCCGGTTGGCACGCCGGAAGCGGCGGGCGACCAGGCGTGCGAGGTCGGCGGCGCCGACCATGCCGGCCTCGGGGCCGAGCTGGGCGCGGGCGATGCGGGCCTCGGGGCGGTAGCCGCGGCCGGTGAGCTGTCGCTTGAAGGCATCCCGCGCGGGGCCGATCAGCAGGTCGTCGGCCGCGCTGACGCCGCCGCCGATGACGAAGCAGGACGGGTCCAGGGCGGCCGCGAGGTTCGCGATGCCGACGCCGAGCCACTGGCCGATGTCCTGGAGCAGCTCGATGCACATCGCGTCGCCGTCGCGGGCCAGCTCGGTGATCATCGGACCGGTGATGTCGGCGATGTTGCCCTTGACGTGCTCGATGATCCCGTACGCCACCGGGGAGTCCGCGGCGGCCAGCTCCCTGGCCTCCCTGACCAGTGCGTTGCCGGAGCTGTACTGCTCCCAGCAGCCGCGGTTGCCGCACGGGCAGCGGTGGCCGCCGGGGACGACCTGCATGTGACCGAACTCGCCGGCGACGCCGTACTTGCCCCGCTTGACCTGGCCGTCCTCCAGGATCGCGCCGCCGATGCCGGTGCCGAGCGTGATCATGACGAGGTGGTCCTCGCCACGCCCCGCGCCGAACCGCCACTCGGCCCAGGCGGCGGTGTTCGCGTCGTTGTCCACCAGGACGGGGACCGCGAGGCGGCCGGCGATGCGGTCGCGCAGCGGCTCGTTGCGCCAGGACAGGTGGGGGGCGAACAGCACGCGGTTGCGGTCGGCGTCGACCCAGCCTGCCGCGCCGATACCGACCGCGTGCACGTCGTGGCGGTCGGACAGGTCCAGGACCAGCTCGACGATGGTGTCCTCGACGACCTTGGGGCTCTTGGACTTGTCCGGCGTCTCGGTGCGGACCTTCTCCAGGATGTTGCCGTCGGCGTCGACGACACCCGCCATGACCTTGGTGCCGCCGATGTCGATGCCCACCGTCGGCACGCGGGGTGCGGTCAGGTGTGAGCGGCGTTCCCTCGTGCCGACGGTCCGCAGGGCGGGGGCGCGGCGGGAGCCTATGGGGGCGCTGAAGTTGCCGTAGGTGCTCATCGGCCCCGATTCTGCCGCACGCTCACGCTGGGTGCCGAACGGGGGAGCTAAGGGGGAGTGCGCGAGTCATGCCGGCTGCGGCTGATACGGGGCTGATCGCGCAGTTCCCCGCGCCCCTTAAGGCCGGACCAAGAGCTGGAATTCAAATGAATAGCGAGTTGGGCGATATGTGTGCGTGCCGTACTCGACCGCTCGCCCCGTGTCATCGAAGGTCACTCGCTGCATCGTCAGCAAAGGGGCGCCCGCCTCCTCGGCGAGGCGTTCCGCCTCCGCCTGTGTGGCCGCTCTCGCGCCGATGGACTGGCGGGCGCTGTGCAGGGTGATTCCCGCGGTGCGCATCATGCGGTACAGGCCGGTGGCCTCCAGCTGGGCGGTGTCCAGGTCGAGGAGGGCCGGGGGCAGGTAGTTGCACAGGTACGCCATCGGCTCGCCGTGCGCGAGGCGCAGGCGTTCCACCCGGTGTACGTCGCTGCCCTCGGCGACGCCGAGGGCAGCGGCGATCTCGGCGGTGGCGGAGACGACGGTGTTGACGAGGACCTTGGTCGCGGGACGCTGACCGGCCGCCTCCAGGTCGTCGTAGAGGCTGCTGAGCTCCAGGGGGCGCTTGACCTGGCTGTGCACGACCTGGGTGCCGACTCCGCGGCGCCGCACCAGCAGGCCCTTGTCGACGAGCGACTGGATGGCCTGGCGCACGGTGGGCCGGGACAGGCCGAGCCGGGCGGCGAGCTCGATCTCGTTGCCCAGCAGGCTGCCAGGAGTGAGCGTTCCGTGCTCGATCGCGGCCTCCAACTGCTGGGACAGCTGGAAGTACAACGGCACCGGGCTGCTGCGGTCCACACTGAGCTCGAGCGTCACGGTCGGGTCCACTCCTGGTTTCGGCACGGGCCCGAGCGTAGCTCCGCGCGTTGTTGACGGGAAGTCGTGTAGTCAGATTGTCCGGACATACAGATTGACAGCAGGGGGTTCTCGACCACACTTTGTTCACATGCGCATCGGGGTCATAGGGACGGGCCGCATCGGCACCATTCATGCGAACACGCTCAGCCGCCATCGGGAGGTCGGTTCCTTAATCCTCACGGACGCGGACGGAGCACGGGCCCAGGAGCTCGCGCACCGCCTCGGGGAGACCGCGGCCCCTGGGGTCGACGAGATCTTCAAGTGGGGCGTGGACGCCGTGGTGATCACTACGGCGACCTCGGCCCATGCCGAGCTGATCGGCCGGGCGGCGCGCTCGGGACTGCCCGTGTTCTGCGAGAAGCCCATCGCACTCGACCTGCCCGGCACGCTGCACGCCATCGCCGAGGTGGAGACCGCAGGGACGGTTCTCCAGATGGGCTTCCAGCGCCGCTTCGACGCGGGCTACATGGGCGCGCGCGAGGCGGTGCGCTCGGGACGGCTCGGGCGGCTGCACACCGTGCGGGCACTGACCTCCGACCAGGCGCCGCCGCCGGTCGAATGGCTGCCGCTGTCCGGCGGGCTGTACCGGGACACCCTGATCCACGACTTCGACATCCTGCGCTGGGTGACCGGGCACGAGATCGTCGACGTGTACGCCGCCGGGTCCGACGCCGGGCCGCCGATGTTCCGGGCCGCGGGGGACGTCGACACCGCGGCCGCCCTGCTCACCCTCGACGACGGCACCCTCGCGACGGCCACCGCGACACGGCTCAACGGGGCCGGGTACGACGTGCGCATGGAGCTCGCCGGGGAGCTGGACCAGGTCGTGGTGGGCCTGGACGACCGTACGCCCATCGCGTCCACCGAGCCCACGGGGCCGCCCGCGGCGGACAAGCCGTGGACGGGGTTCCTGGAGCGCTTCGGTCCGGCCTACGAGGCCGAGCTGGCCGCGTTCATCGAGGTGGTCCGGGGCGAGAGAGCGAACCCCTGTGACGGGCGCGAGGCGTTGCAGGCGCTACGAGTCGCCGAGGCGTGCGAGACGTCCCGGCGCGAGCGCAGGGCCGTGCGGCTGGCGGAGATCCCGGGCGGCGCGAGCGCGGCCGCGTTCTGAACTCGTTCCGCCCAGCAGACCCGGCCTCACCGGCCCAGCCGAGGTCACCCCGTCACGCCCCACCGACCTCACGCCGCCATGCCTCACCGGTCTGCCCCGGTCACCCACCCGTCCCCGGTACGTCCGGCCGACCTCGCCCCCGTCACCCGCCGAGCTGAACACGCCCCGCCCGTGGGCCCACCCACCTCCCGCCAACAGCCCCCGTCAGGTCCCCGCACGAACGAGCCGAGCCCCTCCCGTCGAACCCACCAAGCCCTACCACCGCACCGGCAAACTCCGCACTCCTCTGATCAGCATTCCCGGCAGCCACTCCCCCGCGGGCCCGGCGAGCGCCAGGGCGGGGGCGCGGTCCAGCAGGGTCCGGATTGCCGTGCGGGCTTCCAGTCGGGCCAATGGGGCGCCCAGGCAGTAGTGGATGCCGTGGCCGAAAGCGAGGTGGCCGCGCGGGTCGCGGCGGATGTCGAAGCGGTCCGGTGCCGGGTAACGGGAGTCGTCGCGGTCGGCCGCGCTCAGGCAGATCATCACCGGGTCGCCCTTGGCTATGGCCCGTCCCGCTATCTCCAGGGGCTCGGCGGCGTACCGGAACGTCGCGTTCTCCACCGGGCCCTCGTAGCGCAGTGTCTCCTCGACCGCGCCGTCGATGAGGCTCATGTCGGCGCGCAGGGCGGCGAGTTGGTCCGGATGGGTGAGCAGGGCGTGCACGCCGTTGGTGATGAGGTTGACCGTGGTTTCATGGCCCGCGATCAGCAGCAGGAAGGCCATGCCGCGCAGTTCCGACGGGGAGAGCCGGTCGCCGTCCTCGGCGGTGGTGCGGATGAGGTCGCCGAGCAGGTCGTCGCTCGGTCCGGCGCACCGCTTGTCCTCGATGAGCTCCGTCAGGTACTCGCCGAGGCGCAGGACGGCGTCGTACGAACTCTCCGGGCTGGTGGGTGCCACGACCTCCGTGGACAGCTTGCGGAACTCCGTGCGGTCCATCTCGGGTACGCCGAGGAGCTCACAGATGACGGTGATCGGCAGCGGGTAGGCGAGGGACTGCACCAGGTCGGCGCGGCCGTGCGGCAGCATCGCCTCGAGGAGGTCGTCGGTGATCTCCTGGATCCTGGGCCGCAGTTGCTCGACCCGGCGCATGGTGAAGGCGCGGGAGACGAGCCCCCGCAGCCGGGTGTGCTCGGGCGGGTCGCTGCCCAGCAGATGGCGGCCGATCAGCTCCTCGTCGTGGAACACCGCGCCGATTCTGCGGCCGTCCTTGGACAGCCTCGGATCGGCGAGTGCCGCGCGCGCCTCCTCGTGCCCGACGACGAGCCAGGTCGAGTAGTCGGCGTCGGAGCCGGGCGGTCGCACCCGGTGCACGGGGCCGAGACCGCGCAACTCGGCGTACACGGGGTGCGGGTCGAAGCGGAACGCGTCGCCGTACTCCCCGAGATCGATCACTGCTTCGGTCATGGACTCCCCCTTCACCCTCTCAACGCCCGGTGACCGCGGCTAGTGCCCGTCCGGCTCGGATTCCGCGGACTGTTCCAGCAGTCCCGCGTCGTACGCCAACAACGCGATCTGCACCCGGTTGTTCAGGTCGAGCTTGGCCAGCACGCGGGAGACGTGGGTCTTGACCGTGGCGACGCTCATGTAGAGGGCGGCGGCGATCTCGGCGTTGGACAGGCCCTGGCCGACGGCGACTGCGACCTCGCGTTCGCGGTCGTTGAGGGCGGCGATGCGCTCACGCGCGCGTGCCCGTCGGATGTCGGCGGCGGAGCCGACCGCGTGTTCCATCAGCTGGCGGGTGACGGTGGGCGACAGAACCGGGTCGCCGGCCGCGACCCGTCGTACGGCGGCGAGGATCTCGGCGGGCGGAGTGTCCTTGAGGACGAAACCGGCGGCGCCCGCGCGCAGGGCCCGCAGGACCTGCTCGTCGGCGTGGAAGGTGGTCAGGACGACGACCTGGGGGGCGTCGGGGCGGCCGCGCAGCCGTTCCGTGGCCGTGAGGCCGTCCACCGACGGCATTCTGATGTCCATGAGGACGACGTCCGGGCGGGTCCGGTCCACGGCCGCCTCGACCTCGGTGCCGTCCGCCGCCTCTCCGACGATCTCGATGTCCTCGGCGCCGCCCATCATCAGGGACAGACCGGCCCGCACGAGGGGGTCGTCGTCGACGAGAAGCACTCTGATCACAGTCATGGGCCTACGTAATCACGCGGAGGCAGGGCGCAATCACCCTTGCGGCCGGGCGAGTTGCACCACCGACGACACCCGGGAACGTCACCCCCACGGCAGCCACGCCCGTACCCCGAAGGCGCCGTCCGTCTCCGCCCCGTACTCCAGTCGGCCGCCGGCGAGCGTGGCGCGCTCGGTGAGACCGATCAGGCCCTGTCCCGAGCCGGGGACGTGCGGCACCTCACCCTCGGGCGCCCGGTTCCGCACGGTCACGACGAGGCCCTCGCCCGGGCCGCCGACGACGGTGACCGTCACCTCCGTACCGGGGGCGTGCTTGCGGGCGTTGGTGAGGCTCTCCTGGGCGATGCGGTAGGCGGTGCGGCCCACGGACGCGGGCACGGCGGCGGGCTCGGCCACGCGAGTGTCGAGGATGACCTTCATGCCGGCCTCGCGGGATTCGGCGACCAGTGCGTCCAGCGCGGCGAGGGTCGGCTGGGGTCGACCCGTGTCGTCGTCCGCCGCCCGCAGCACCCCGATGATCTCCCTGAGATCCTGGAGCGCCTCGTGCGCGCTCTCCCGGATGACACCGGCCGCCCGCGCGACCTCCTCCTGGGGCGCGTCCGGCCGGAACTCCAGGGCACCCGCGTGGACGCTCAGCAGCGTCAGCCGGTGCGCGAGGACGTCGTGCATCTCGCGCGCGATGGCCTCGCGGGCGAGCCGCTGCGCCTGCTCGGCCCGCAGTCGCGCCTCGGTCTCCGCGCGCCGTGCGCGGTCACGCAGGCTGAACATGAGCTGCCGTTTGGCCCGTACAAGCAGACCCCACCCGACGACCGCGGCGACCAGGATCACGGTGAGGACGACCGAGACGAGGTACGGCAGGTCCGCGTCGGGCCGCAGTCGGAAGGTAAGGGGGACCGCGGCGATGTTGAGGCCGGCCACCCAGGCGACGTATCGGAAGGGGCGGTGAACGGCGAGGGTGAAGACGGCGATCAGGCAGGCGCCGCCGGCGGTGTCGGAAAGCACCCCGAGCGGGATCGTGGCCAGGGCGAGGCCGAGCGGCCAGCGGCGGCGCAGCCACACGGCGGCGCAGGCGAGGGCGCCGAGCAGCTGGTCCAGGGTGGCCGCGGTGTGCGACACATGGGGGTTGTCGCCCAGCGCGTCCGCGGCGATCATGCCGATCAGGACGGCCAGGAGGAAGCAGGAGAAGTCGACGATCCAGTCGCGCGCGGTACGCCGGGGCCGACGTCCGGGCCGAACGGCGGACGGGTCGAACTCGTGGATCACCGCGGACGGCAGCAACCAGCGTCGGCCGGGGAAGGCCGGAGGTTCGGGAACCGTCTTGTCACCACTCACGGTCGACAAATCTACGCAGCGCCGGCCCGCCGCACCCGTCCGTGGACAGCATCCGCGACCAAAGTCGCGACATCGCAGACTTTCGGCGTGGGCGGTCCCGTGGTCCTGATGCTTTCGCGCGAGAAGGCCGACCCCGCGGCCGATGTCCGTGAGGGGTCGCCGGGGTGAGGGTCCCTCCATGAAGCAACTGCTGGAACTGCTCGGCTTTTTCGCCCTGGTGCAGGGCGCGATGGGTCTGCTGCACGAGTTCACCGACTGGCACATCGGCCTCGTCCAGCGCATCGGTTTCCTCGACGGTTACGAGGTCTACGCGAACGTCGCCCTGATCGTGCTGGCGTTCGCGCTGTTCGCCGCCGCCGAGAGCCGGAGGTCCGGCTGAACACCGCCGGCCCTTCGGCCGGTCGCACCGCGCCCCGGGCTGTGGGGACGACGTGGCGACTCCGGGTCGCACGTTAACTCCGCGAAAACTCCTCGGACTTGACGGGAATATCTCCCGAGTTGTCATTGACATGCCACTGTCTACGCGCGTCATCATGTGGGCATGAGATTCCCCCCACGAATCGCTCGCATCGGTACGGCAGCCGCCGTCCTGTCCGCTCTCCTCGTCGGCGGCACCGTCGCCACCGCTACGCCGGCGGCCGCCGCGGTCGGCAGCATCTGCTACAGCGACCTGCCCTCCCAGGCGTACGACACGCTCGACCTGATCGACGCGGGCGGCCCTTACCCGTACTCCCAGGACGGCGCTGTCTTCCAGAACCGGGAAGGCGTCCTGCCCTCACAGTCCTCTGGCTACTATCACGAGTACACCGTGATCACGCCGGGCTCCTCCACCCGCGGCGCGCGCCGCGTCGTCACCGGCGAGGAGACCCAGGAGGACTACTACACCTCCGACCACTACGCCACGTTCGATCTCATCAACTTCGGTTGCTGAGGTCTGACACTCCAGCCCTCCAGCAGCACGAGCCAGGTCACGATTCGTGTGTTGCCCTGGTCAGGGACGCTTGTCGGCGTTTCGCGAACGTCCAGCCGCGCGGTTTCCGTGCGCGCGCCGGGCGGTTCGCTGTCGGCAACGTCCGTTGAACGCCCAGCCCCTCGCCCCGCGCACCCCACCCCCACGCCTCGGGTCGCGGGGCGAGGCAGTTCGGCAGTTCGGCCTGGAGCCGCCCGCCGATTGTCCGGCCCGACGGCCGGGATCAAACCGGTCCGACAGCTGGCCGTGGGGCGACGTCGGTGGCTCGCGCTGATCCTCCCGGTGGCTCGCCCACCCCACCTGCTGCTGCTCGGCGAACCCACCAACCACCTCTCCCCCGGCCGGTGCGACGAGTTGGAAGCCGCCTTCGGCCCAGGCCCCGGCGCGATCGTCGTGGCGCGCCACGACCGATGGCCGCGCCGATGCCGGCCGGGCCGCGAGCTCTGCCCGGAACCGGCACGCGACCAGAAGGAGGTCTCGTACGATCTCTAGCCCGCCGCGACCCGTAAGAACCGTCCGAGGCGGTGACGCTCGTTGCTCTCGATATGAGTCACCTGTCAAGATGGTGATGTGAATCTCGACCATGTATTCGTATGCGGACACCCGGCTCTCGATTTCGCGGCCACCCTCCGGGCCCGGCGCTCGACCCGGTTCGAGATGCTCGCGACGCCGGAGCGGCTTAATGCCTGGTACCTGGAGTCTGGGCTGGTGGACACGATCACTCCCGGCGAGGAGGACGATGTCCGGGCGGCGACGAGCGTACGCGAGGCCGTCTACCGGCTCGTCACGAACCGCCGTCTCAGTGAGGAGTTCGACCGGGAGGCGCTCGCCGTGGTCAACGCCGCCGCCCGCAAGCCTCCCGTGACGCCGCAGCTCACCCTGGCCGGACGGCACACCGATGCGACGCCGGAGCAGGCACTGGCGACCGTCGCCCGGCAGGCCGTGGAGCTGCTCAGCGGTCCGGACGTCCCCTTGATGAAGGAGTGCGGCAACCCCGAGTGCACCCGGGTCTACATCGACCGCTCACGGGGCATGCGGCGCCAGTGGTGCGGCATGGAGTCCTGCGGCAACAAGATCAAGGCCGCCGCGTACCGCGCACGCAAGAAGACCGCACCGGCGGTGCCCGCGCACTGACATGTTGTCGCGCTGGGCCTTGGAGTACGGGCACATCAGGTGGGCGGCCTGGACGAGTTGCTCGACGGTGGCCCGGTCGACACCGCCGAGCACGGATTGAGGACCGCGGAGAGGGAGAACTCACCGTCGCCGCCGTGGGCCAGAGTGATCTCGGCGGTGATGATGATGCCGGTCAGCCGTATCGTGCCGAGGGTGGCGGCGCGGCGCAGGGCGCCGAGGAAACAGCCGGGCCGGCCGGCGGCCAGGAACTCCTCGGGACTGGTCGCGGTGCCGGCGCCGCCGAGTTCCTCGTTACGGCCGGCCCCGGCGCCCTCTGGGGCGGGCCACTGACCTGAAGTCGAGGCCGGGCCGCAGCGTGCCGGAGGTCTACAGCCCCAGGTCCAGGGCGAGGCACGAGGAGAACTTCCACGAGCCCTCGGGGTCGCACGACGACGCGCTCACCCCGCCGGCCGGCGCGGCCTCGACCTCGGTGGTCATGTCGTCGAAACGTATGCGCTCGGGGAGGCTGCCGAATCGCGCGTGCCGCACCGCCGCCTCGGCGGCTTCCGTGGTGAGCCCCTCGTTCATGGCCGTGCTCCACTTCGTCGATCGTGGATGGTGTCCCGGTTGTCGCCTTGGACGACCACCAGCCTGCCGTCACCTTCGTCACCTGTCAAGGTGGTGACGCACGTCGTGCGCGCGTCAGCCCCCCATGGCGCGACTTCGAGGTTCGAGGCGGTGAAGGCAGGGCCTCTCCTGAAGGAGGCTGCGGCCGACCTCCGGGAGGACGTAGTGCTTCCAGGGGCCCGAGAAGTGGGCGGCGTAGCCGCTCCCGTCGGCCGACGGGGTGACGCCGTCGGTTGGCGGGGTCGCCGCCGATCACGGTGGTCCCGGAACCGTCGACCACCTTCGGCTGGAACCCCGCGAAGATGTCGTACGTACGGCGGTCCAGGAGGTCGGCCGCAGTCCTCGTCGCCGTACGGGACGACCCCACAACTCATCGGTGGGACCGTCAGCATGGCCGACGTCCGTGTCCGTTGGCCGCCAGCGGTCCTCGCTCCGGGCCGGTGGGATGGGCGGTATGACAACGACTTACGGAACTCTGCACGGCAAGGTCGCGCTCGTCACCGGGGGCAGCCGGGGGATCGGTGCCGCTACGGCGGTGCGGCTGGCGCGGGAGGGCGCGGATGTGGCCCTGACGTTCGTGGACGGCAAGGAGGCGGCCTCGGACGTCGTACGGCGGGTCGAGGCCCTGGGCCGACGGGCCGTCGCCCTGCGGGCGGACTCCGCGGACGCCGAAGAGGCGGCGGGGGCGGTTCTCCGTACGGCGGAGGCGCTCGGTGGGCTGGATGTGCTGGTGAACAACGCGGGCGTGGGGGTGCTCGGTCCGCTGGGCGAGCTCTCCCTCGCCGAGGTCGACCGGGTGCTGGCCGTCAACGTGCGCGGGGTGTTTCTGGCCTCTCAGGCGGCGGCCGCGCGGATGCCGGACGGGGGGCGCATCATCACGGTCGGCAGCTGTATGACCCAGCGGGTGCCGGGTCCCGGCGGGACCCTGTACGCGACGAGCAAGTCGGCGCTGACCGGGCTGACGAAGGCCCTCGCGCGTGAGCTGGGGCCCCGGGGGATCACGGCGAACATCGTGCATCCCGGGCCCACGGACACCGACATGAATCCGGCGGACGGGCCGTTCGCGGCGGGGCAGACCGCGTTGACCGCGGTGGGACGGTTCGGGACGGCGGAGGAAGTGGCGTCGATGGTGGCGTATCTGGCGGACGCGGCGTACGTCACCGGTGCGGAGTTCTCGGTGGACGGGGGGCACGCGGCGTGAGGTAGCAGCCTACTTCTCGCCCCGGCGCCCCTACCCGACCTCCCGGGGGGATTGCCCCCCGGGAAGGCCCGCGGCCTCAGCCGCCCAGCTCCTGGTGCCTCGCCGACAGCGTCGCCGCGCCGCCCTCCGTCAGCGAGCCGAACAGGCGCAGTCGCGAGATCCCCCCGTCCGGGAAGATGTCCACGCGCGCGTGCGTGCCCACCGCCGGCGTCGGGAGGACGAAGCGGTGGTTCGTGTCGGGCTGGAGGCGCGTGCGCGGAAGGATCTCCTGCCAGCCGCCGTCCTCGCCGTCGCGGACCGACACCGATGCCCAGCCCGCGCTGTTCCCCTTGAGATACGCCGTGTCGATCTCGATCGCGCGGATCTGGGACTGGGCCACCAGCCGGTAGCGGATCCAGTCGTTCCCCTGGTCACGGCGGCGGCGGGTCTCCCAGCCGTCGTCCATCTTGCGGGAGCGCCCCGGCTGGATGGTGTTCGACGCCGGCGAGTAGAAGAGGTTGGACGCGTCCTCCGCCTGTCCGCCGTTCTCCAGGGCTACCACGTCGAAGGTGCCGAGGACCTCCAGCCACGCGGGGTCCGGGACGACCTCGCCGTACACGCGCAGGCGGGCGACGCCACCGTCGGGGTGCTGGTTGACCCGCAGGTGCGTGAAGCGCTGTTCCAGCGACACGGAGAAGCCGTTCGCCGCATGGCCGCCGACCGGCGTCCGCGGAACGAGCGTCGTCCACTTCACGTCGTCGCCCAGCAGTACCTCCGGGGACGGGGAGCCTGTCACCGACGCGCCTTCGACCGACACCGCCTGCGGGTAGTTGCCGCGGAAGTGCGCCGTGTCGACCACGACCCCCCGGATCACCCCGGGCGCGCCCAGGCGCACCAGCGCCCAGTCGTGGTCCTCCGCCGTCGGCCAGGGGTGCTCGGCCGAGGCGCCCCGGCGGCGCCGCGTCTCCCAGCCGTCCATGATCTTGCCCTTGTGCCCGAAGTGCTCGGGGTCGAACTCGGCCCGCTCGGGCATCAGCAGGTTCTCGCGCTGGGCGAAGAACTCGTCGTTGGCGGCGATGACTCCGGCGCCGAGCGTCCGTGCGGCGAGGTTGGCGTACTGGGTGAAGGGGAAGTCGGCGGTGCGGTAGTCCGCGTACGGGTCACCGCCGCCGTACGGGTTCGCGTCGCCGGTGAAGCTGGGAATCGCCGTCACGTACATGTGCCTTTCTGGAGTGGGCCGGTGCGGGTGGATCAGGGTGTACGGCTGAGCAGTTGACCCTTCGGGGCCGTGAACTCGCCGTCCGCCACGATGCGTTCGCCCCTCAGCCAGGTCGACCTCACGACGCCGTACAAAGTCTTGCCCGCGTACGCCGTCACGCGGTTGCGGTGCTGGAGGGCCGCCGGGTCCACGGTGAAGGTCTCGTCGGGGGCGAGGACCGCGAAGTCGGCGTCGCGGCCGGCCTCGATGGCGCCCTTGCGGTCCAGGCCGACCAGTTGGGACGTCCGCGCGGACATCCAGCGGACCACGTCCTCCAGCGAGTGACCGCGCTTGCGGGCCTCCGTCCAGACCGCCGCCAGGCTCAGTTGAAGGCCCGAGATACCACCCCACGCGGTGGCGAAGTCGTCCGTCTTCAGGTCGGCCGTGGACGGCGAATGGTCGGTGACCACGCAGTCGATCGTGCCGTCGGCCAGCGCCTGCCACAGCAGGTCCTGGTTGGCGGACTCACGGATGGGCGGGCAGCACTTGAACTCGCTGGCGCCGTCCGGGACTTCCTCGGCGGTGAGGGTGAGGTAGTGCGGACAGGTCTCGACCGTGATGCGGACGCCCTCCGCCTTGGCCCGGGCGATCAGCGGCAGGGCGTCGGACGACGACAGGTGGAGCACGTGCACGCGCGCGTCCAGCCGCTTCGCCTGGGCGATGAGCTGGGCGATCGCCGTGTCCTCGGCGTCGCGCGGACGGGACGCCAGGAAGTCCGCGTACCTCGGACCGGCCTGCTGCGGGGCGGCCTCGAGGTGGTGCGGGTCCTCGGCGTGCACGATCAGCAGGCCGCCGAACGAGGCGATCTCGGCCAGGGACCGGGCGAGCCCGTCCTGATCGAGGTGCGGGAACTCGTCCACGCCCGACGGGGACAGGAACGCCTTGAAGCCGAAGACACCGGACTCGTGCAGCGGCCGCAGGTCCTTGACGTTGTCGGGCAGGGCGCCGCCCCAGAAGCCGACGTCGATGTGGGCCTTGTCGGCGGCCACCTCCTGCTTGGTACGGAGGTGGTCGACCGTCGTCGTGGGCGGGAGGGAGTTGAGCGGCATGTCGACGAGGGTGGTGATGCCGCCGGCCGCCGCCGCGCGCGTGGCGGTCCAGAAGCCCTCCCACTCGGTGCGTCCGGGGTCGTTGACGTGCACATGAGTGTCGACCAGGCCGGGCAGCAGGACGTCGTCGCCGAGGTCCTCCATGCGGGCGCTCCCGGAGACGGAGGCCTCGTACGGCAGTACGGCCGCGATCCTCCCGCCGGCGACCGCGACCGACGCGGCCCGCGTCCCCTCGGGTGTGATGACGCGCGTGGAGCGCAGCACCAGTTCAGTGTCGGACACCCGGACCCCTCTCTGCCGCCGTTAACTTCCGCGTAACGGAATTCAACTTTCTGTTGAAGGAGTCTTCACTCCCGGTCGAGCGCCGTCAAGGGCACACTTCCCCACAGTGCACCTTGCGCCGACACTCTGGACGTTTCCACAAAGCGGAATTAGAATTCCAGCAAGCAGAACGTAGCTATGCACCAGCGGGGAGTCAACCGACTGCCGGGTAGGCTTCTGCCCTCCTGCCCAGACCCGAAAGGCAGCTCCGAAAGGAACGCGCCGTGCCGACGTCCAGCGCCAGCACCACCGACTCCGCCAAGTCCGCCGGCGGCGGGGTCCAGTCCCTCGAGCGCGCCTTCGATCTGCTGGAGCGGATGGCGGACGCGGGCGGAGAAGTGGGACTGAGCGAACTGTCCGCGAGCAGCGGGCTGCCGTTGCCCACCATCCACCGCCTGATGCGGACGCTCGTGTCCTGCGGATACGTCCGCCAGCAGGCCAACCGGCGCTACGCCCTCGGCCCGCGCCTGATCCGCCTCGGCGAGTCGGCCTCCCGACTGCTCGGCACCTGGGCCCGCCCCTACCTCGCCCGTCTGGTCGAGGAGACCGGTGAGACGGCCAACATGGCGCTGCTCGACGGGGACGAGATCGTCTACGTCGCCCAGGTGCCGTCGAAGCACTCGATGCGGATGTTCACCGAGGTCGGCCGGCGCGTCCTGCCGCACTCCACGGGCGTCGGCAAGGCCCTGCTCGCCCACACCCCCGACGACGAGGTCCGCGCCCTTCTCTCCAGGACCGGCATGCCGGCCGCGACGGAGAAGACGATCACCACGCCGGACGGTTTCCTCGCGGCCCTCGAGGAGGTGCGCGGCCAGGGCTACGCGGTCGACGACAACGAGCAGGAGATCGGGGTCCGCTGCCTCGCGGTCTCGGTGCCCAACTCCCCCACCGCCGCCGCCATTTCGATCTCCGGACCGGCGGGGCGGGTCACGGAGGCGGCCACGGAGAAGATCGTCCCGGTGCTCCAGCAGGTCGCGTCGGAGCTGTCGGAGGCGCTGGCCAGCCAGAACCCGGGGTGACGACCCCACATCGACCTAGCGCCGCGGCTCCCTGAACAACTCCACCGCGTCGCGTACGTCGGTCAGCCCCCGCGACAACGCGCTCACCGACCCGATCGCCCCCGCGATCAGCAGCAACGACCGTCGCAGGCGCGGGATTTCGGGCCTTCCGTCGATGGTCATGGCGGCCAGCGCGGCGAGTTCGTCCTCGGCGATGCCCCGGTCGGGGAACTCGGCCGGATGCGCGGCGAGTTCGCGGCGCAGCCGGGACACCGCGGTCCGCAGTTCCGCCACTCTCGGATCGTTGTCGCTGCCGGTCACTGGCCTCTGCCCCAAGCTCCGCAACACAGCTCTCCCCCTCGCACACCTTCGTGCGCCCCAGCACCGTGAAGCCCCGTCGGCGTTGGTCAGACCCCTGGGGACGCGGGTCAGTAAACGCCACGCAGGGCGCCGCGCGCCACCGTACGGACCGAAATTCAGCCTGTGGAAACCCGGCGCACGCCGGCGCGTCAGGTATGCAGGACGCATGACGGAGAACGAACAGCAGGTCGCCGGACTGCTCCTGGCCGCGGGCGGCGGACGACGGCTCGGTGGGCGACCCAAGGCGCTGCTCGAACACCGGGGCCGCCCGCTCGTCGAACACGCGGTCGGCGTCCTGCGCACGGCCGGCTGCACCCGCGTGCACGTGGTCCTGGGGGCCGCCGCGGCAGCCGTACGGGAGCGGGCGGAGCTCGATGACTGCGTGCTCGTGGAGAACCCGGAGTGGGCCGACGGCATGGGGTCGTCGCTGCGGGCCGGGCTGGACTCGCTCACCGGAACGGAAGCGCGGGCCGCGCTGGTCTCGCTCGTCGACCAGCCCGGCATCGGGGCGGAGGCCGTGCGCCGGGTCCTCACCGCCTACGAGGGCGAGACCTCGCTCGTCTCGGCCGTCTACGACGGTGTACGCGGTCATCCCGTTCTCCTCGGCGCCGCGCACTGGGCCGGGATCACCGCGAGTGCGACCGGGGACCGGGGGGCACGCGCCTATCTGAAGGAGCACGCGGACGCCATCACGCTCGTCGAGTGCGCGGACGTGGCCGAGCCCTACGACATCGACACGACGGCCGACCTGAAGCACCTTGGGTGAGCACACTGGCACTGAGCGCCACATTGGCTCGACTCGGAGAATCTCGACATCAACAAACCATTGAACTTCCACGATGAGGAAACTAGTATCCACTGTTCAGAAGCGTCCGCCTCCCGTGCAGGGCGCTGCTCGCGTACCCGGTTCGACTGGCACCCGGTGCCACCGCTGAAGGAAGTGACAGCTCATGTCCGCACCAGCGCCGTCCCCGCTGGCCATCGTCGACGCCGAGCCCCTGCCGCGGCAGGAGGAGGTCCTCACCGAGGCGGCCCTCGCCTTCGTGGCCGAGCTGCACCGCCGGTTCACGCCACGGCGTGACGAGCTCCTCGCCCGCCGCGCCGAGCGCCGCGCCGAGATCGCCCGCACCTCCACGCTCGACTTCCTCCCGGAGACCGCCGCGATCCGCGCGGACGACTCCTGGAAGGTGGCCCCCTCCCCCGCGGCCCTGGACGATCGCCGGGTCGAGATCACCGGCCCCACCGACCGCAAGATGACCATCAACGCCCTGAACTCCGGCGCCCGGGTGTGGCTCGCGGACTTCGAGGACGCCTCGGCGCCGACCTGGGAGAACGTCGTCCTCGGGCAGGTCAACCTGGCCGACGCGTACACCCGGAACATCGACTTCACGGATGAGACGTCCGGAAAGTCGTACGCGCTCAAGGCCGCCGAGGAGCTCGCCACGGTCGTCATGCGCCCGCGCGGCTGGCACCTGAACGAACGCCATCTGGTCGACGCGAACGGCGCCCAGGTCCCGGGCGCGCTCGTCGACTTCGGCCTGTACTTCTTCCACAACGCCCAGCGTCTGCTGGACCTCGGCAAGGGCCCGTACTTCTACCTCCCGAAGACGGAGTCGCACCTGGAGGCCCGCCTCTGGAACGACGTGTTCGTCTTCGCGCAGGAGTACACCGGCATCCCGCAGGGCACCATCCGCGCGACCGTGCTGATCGAGACGATCACGGCTGCGTACGAGATGGAGGAGATCCTCTACGAACTCCGCGACCACGCCTCGGGGTTGAACGCCGGCCGCTGGGACTACCTGTTCTCCATCGTCAAGAACTTCCGTGACGGCGGCGCCAAGTTCGTCCTTCCGGACCGCAACGCGGTCACGATGACGGCCCCGTTCATGCGCGCGTACACCGAACTCCTCGTCCGCACCTGCCACAAGCGCGGCGCGCACGCGATCGGCGGCATGGCGGCCTTCATCCCGTCCCGCCGGGACGCCGAGGTCAACAAGGTGGCCTTCGAGAAGGTCTGCGCCGACAAGGACCGCGAGGCCGGCGACGGCTTCGACGGCTCCTGGGTCGCCCACCCCGACCTGGTCCCGATCGCCATGGAGTCCTTCGACAAGGTCCTCGGCGACAAGCCGAACCAGAAGGACCGGCTGCGCGAGGACGTCCACGTCGAGGCCGCCGACCTCATCGCGATCGACTCGCTGGAGGCCAAGCCGACGTACAACGGCCTCGTGAACGCCGTCCAGGTCGGTATCCGTTACATCGAGGCCTGGCTGCGCGGGCTCGGCGCGGTCGCCATCTTCAACCTCATGGAGGACGCGGCCACCGCCGAGATCTCCCGCTCGCAGATCTGGCAGTGGATCAACGCGGGCGTCGAGTTCGAGAACGGTGAACTCGCCACCCCGGAGCTGGCCCGCAAGGTCGCCGCCGAGGAACTGGCCACCATCCGCCAGGAGATCGGCGAGGAGGCCTTCGCGGGCGGCCACTGGCAGCAGGCCCACGACCTGCTGCTCCAGGTCTCCCTCGACGACGACTACGCGGACTTCCTCACCCTGCCGGCGTACGAGCAGCTCAAGGGCTGACATCCTCCTGCGAGACCTTGTCCGAGTGGCCCAGGGACTTCCCCGGGGCCACTCGGTCGCGTACGGCCTGCTTGACGGCCGTAGGCTCCGGGAAGCCCTGATCCTTGCGGTCCCAGACGACCTCGTCGTCGACCCGGACGACGAAGATCCCGCCCTTGCCGGGCTTCAGGGCCAGTTCCGTCAGCTCGGTCTCGAAGGTCGTGAGCAGTTCCTGGGCCAGCCAGGCCGCGCGCGGCAGCCAGCGGCACTGGGTGCAGTACTCGATCTCGACCCGCCGGGAGTCCGAAGAAGGCTCCGTCATCCGAGGTGCACCGACCAATCCTGTTCCGCGGCCGGTTTGCCGTGCAGGTCGGGGACCCGCTTCAGCCAGTCGGGCCGGCCTGCCTGTGTCTTCGCCGCGCGGAGAGCCTCCTCGGCGGCGAGTTCCTCCCGGGTGGGAAAGTCGGTGGGCAGCCATGACTCGGAGGCCCGCACGCGCGCGTGGAGGTACGCCATGTAGGCCTCGCGTGCCTCGTCCGGCGTCGCGAAGCCGGTGAGCCAGGCGTCCGGGACGGCCGCCGTGACCTCGCGCAGGACGTCGAGAGTGACCTTGGGTGCCAGTTCCGCGTCGGCGGCGCGGACGTCCGGGCCGTAGTGACCGAGGGCGTGGTGGCTGAAGTCGTAGGACTTCGACGGGTCCGTGCCCTCCCAGCGGTGGTGGAAGACGAGGGCGGCACCGTGGTCGATCAGCCACAGGCGCGGGGGTGCGATGCCGAACGTCGGCCAGATCATCAGGTTCGAGCTGTGGACCGTCCGGTCGACGTTCACGGTGAGCGCGTCGAGCCAGACGATCCGGCCGGCCTCCACCGGATCGACCGGGAACGTCCTGGCCACCTCGGGGGTGAAGTCGCGGGCGCCCGGCAGGTAGTCCATGCCGAGGTTGAGGCCCGCGCTGGCGCGGTGGAGCTCGCGTACCTCCTGGTGCGGCTCGCCGTCGGCGATCTCCGGGTCGAAGTGCACGAGGACCAGCTCGGGAAAGCGCAGCCCCAGCACCCGCGCCAGCTCACCGACGATCACCTCGGCGACCAGCGCCTTGCGGCCCTGCGCGGAACCGGTGAACTTCACGACGTAGGTGCCCAGGTCATCGGCCTCGAAGACGCCGGGGACGGAGCCCCCGGACCTCAGTGGGGTCACGTATCGAACAGCAGTCACGTCGCGCAGCACACCGGCCAGGGTATGTCAGCGCTCACCCGGCCAGCGGATTCGGCAGCGGCAGGTAGCGGGCGTCCGCGCCGTCCGCACCTGTCCAGCGCAGCAGCAGGTTCGTCTTGCCGGGGAGGGTGGGCGCGGTGAGCAGGGCGGCGGCTTCGGGGAGGTCGTGGCGGGCCAGTTCCCGGCGGGCGGCGGGCCAGGGGGCGAAGCCGGGGTGGCGTTCGGCGAGGGCCGCGGCGACCTCGCACAGGTGATTCACGACCAGGCAGTACACCAGCCGCTCCCAGCCGGCCGCGCGCGGGACGTCCGCCAGCAGCTTCACGCCCTCGGCGTCCCGGAACAGCGCCTGTACGGGCGTGCCGTGGGCGTCCACGGCGACCAGGGTGTTCTGCAGATGCGCCTCGAGTACGACGCCGTGGTCGGCGAAGGCCGCGAGGGCGGGCGGGACGACCACGCCCAGATAGGCCTCCCACCAGGCCGCCGGATCCGCGGTGCCGTCGAGCGGGCTGCCTTCGAAGCCCTCCACCAGGGCCGCGGCGAGCAGCGGGGTCGCCCCGGGCCGCACATGGTCGTGCAGGCCGTCGCGGACCAGGACGGCGAGTTCCTCGAAGGCGAAGTCCGCGGTGCGGTAGCCGCGGTCGCTCAACCAGGCGGCCGAGCCGGGGCTCGCGGCGAAGGCGCGCGCGGTCGCTTCATCCGTACGGCGGAGTTTGAGCAGGTCGTGGCGCCAGAGCCGGCGGATGTCGTTCGTGATGCGGACGTCGAGACTGAACTTGAGAAAGAGATCCTGCGAGGGCGCGTACACCGTGCGGACCGCCGCCGTCGGCCAGGTCTCGAAGCCGGTCGTGCCGAGCCGGATGAGCCTGCCGTCCTCGAAGGCCTCCGTGCAGGACACCAGGTCGAGCTGCCAGGGGTGGGCGGGCAGCAGCCGGTAGCCGGGCGGTGCCTCGCCCAGCGTGTCGAGAGCCGAGGTGTCGCCTTCCTCGACGACGCAGTCCTCGCGCAGCCCGAGCAGCACCAGTGGGAAACGGGCATGGGCCTCGGGGGCGTACGGCAGCCAGGCGGCGACCGGGCCACCGCCGCGGGCCTTGGGCGCGGGGTGGTACGGGTGCCCGGTGACGAGGCACTGCTCGGAGCGCAGATACCGGTCGCCGGGCGCCGTGACCCGGTCCCGGGCCGTGAGCAGGGCGGCCACCGCGTCCCGGCTGTCGATCATCTCGGCGGGCAGTTCGTGGTTGGACACTCCGGTGTGCCGGGTCAGTTCCTCGGCGACGAGCTTCACGAGTTCGGTGTGGCCGACGCGCCGCCAGCCGCCCGCGGCGTACACCTCGGGCTCGGCGGGCCGCCGGCCGCCCCGCACCCTGAGCAGTCTCCCGCCGGGGAGCCGGTGCACCGGGCGCTCGACGGGTTCCGGGAGCGGCTCGGCCACCTCGCGCAGCAGGCAGTTGAGCAGGGGCGCGGCCGCGTACGCGTCGGCGCGGTGCGCGACGTCGGTGCCGGCCGGCGGGGGCGGGAGGTCCACGCGATCCACTCGTTCTCTACGGTTCATCTGGGGCGATGACGATCAGTATGTCTGTCCTCACCGCCCCACCGTGACACCGGTCGTACCCGAGGAGCCCGCCCGTGCACCGTCCCTCCGCCGCCGAGGCCGACTTCGCCCAAGAGCTGGCCGTCCTGCGCCCCGACCTCGTGGCGAGGTACACGGCCGAGCTGCCCGGCGCCCGCGCGGCCGTGCTGTCCCGGCTGTGGCGTGGGCTCGCGCACGAGCCGCTACCCTGGGTCACCGGCCGCGAGGCGGGCCGGGAAGGGCTCGCCCTGCGTCTCTCGGACGGCCGCAGGCTGCACGGCCCGCACCCGGACCCGTTCGCCACCGCCGCCCACACCACCGTCGTGCGGCTCGACGAGGTCGCCCACGACGATCCGGCGCGCCTGATGACCGCGCTCGGCGTACCGCACGGTGCGGATTTCGCCGGTGAACTCGCCGACAGTGTCGCCTCGTTGGCGCTGTCCAGGGCGGGACAACCCGCCCGCCGGGAAGCCTGGCCGGTGCGCGACTGGGAGTGGGAGCAGCGGGTGGTCGACGGGCATCCCTATCACCCCAACTGCCGTTCCCGGCCCGGTTTCTCGGTGGCCGAGCAGCTGGCCTACGGGCCCGAGCACCGGCCGCTGGTACGGCTGGGGTTGGTGCCGGTTCCGGCGGACGAGTGCCTGGTGACGGGCGCGTGGCCGGCACATCTGCGGGACGGGGAGCGGCTGTTGCTGCCCGTGCATCCGTGGCAGTCGGAGCATGTGCTGAAGCGGCCCGTCGCCGAAGGCGTCGAGGCACACCCGTTGATGTCCCTGCGCACCCTCGCCCTGACCGACGGACCGCACGTCAAGACCGCGTTGAGCACACGGCTCACGTCCTCGGTGCGGGACATCTCCGTCTACTCGATCAGCATGTCGGCGACGCTCTCACGGTTCGCGGAGACGGTGGCGGAGCGCATGGACGGCCTCCTGCACTTCACCCGCACGCTGGGGGCGGTGACGGCCAACTCCCCCGACCTGGCGGCCGTGTTGCGCGAGTCCCCTCAGGTGTACGGGGAGCGGGTCCTCCCGGTGGCCGCCCTCACCACCACCGAGCTGCCCGAATCCCCCGTCTGGCTCGCGGAGTTCGCCCGGCTGTCCCTCACGGTCGGACTGCGCCTGTTGGAGTTGGGCATCGCCCTGGAGGCGCACGGCCAGAACCTCCTCGTCGTCCTGTCCGAGTCGGGCGCACCGGTGCGGCTGGTCTACCGGGACCTGGCCGACATCCGGATCAGCCCGGCCAGGCTCGCGCGGCACGGCATCCCGGTCCCCGCACTGTCCGGGCGGCTGGTCACGGACGACGTGACGACCCTGCGGCGCAAGCTGTTCGGCTCCCTGGTGGCCGGAGCCCTCGCGGGTACCGCGGGTTCGGCCACGGCGTTGCGAGGAGCGCTGGAGACGGCCGTACGACAGCTGCCGCACACCCCCGATCTGGCGGCGCTACTCGAACAGCCGCTGCCCGCGAAGGCGTTGACCTTGATGCGGCTGTCGCCGGGGACGCCGGGCGACCAGTGGACCGAGCTGCGCAACCCCCTTGTCTGAGCGGCCGTTTTGGAACCCGGCGCACCTGATCAATAGGATCCGGCGATGATCACAAGAAAACGGCGGGTGGCAGGAGTGTGCGCCCTGCTCGCCGCCCTGACGGCGGGGATCGCCTTCCCGGTCGCGGCGGTCGCCGGTGAACCCACCGGCCAGGCCACGCCCCAGGTCGATCTCGTCCTCGACGTGAGCGGCTCGATGCGGACGGCGGACATCGACGGGGGCACCCGGATGGCGGCGGCGAAGCAGGCCTTCAACGAGGTGCTGGACGCGACGCCCGAGGAGGTGCAGCTCGGCATCCGGACCCTGGGCGCCAACTACCCTGGCGACAACCAGAAGACGGGCTGCAAGGACACCGCCCAGCTCTACCCGGTCAGCACGCTGGACCGCACCGAGGCCAAGACGCAGGTGGCGACCCTGTCCCCCACCGGCTGGACGCCGATCGGCCCCGCGCTGCTGAAGGCCGCCGGCGACTTCACCGACGGCGCCTCCTCCAAGCGGATCGTGCTGATCAGCGACGGCGAGGACACCTGCGCCCCGCTCGACCCGTGCGAAGTGGCCCGCGAGATCGGCGCCAAGGGCATCGGGCTGACCATCGACACCCTCGGCCTGGTCCCGAACACGAAGATGCGGAAGCAGCTGAGCTGCATCGCGGAGGCGACCGGAGGTACCTACACCTCGGTCGAGCACGCCGACGAACTCACCGACAAGGTCAACCAGTTGGTGGACCGCGCGGCCGACCCGGTGGTGACGCCGGTGGCCACCGAGGGGGCCGGCTCCTGCGCCACGGCGCCCACGCTGAAGTCGGGTCTGTACACCGACCGTGAGGAGTTCACCCAGCAGCGCTGGTACCGGGTGGACGTCGACCCGGGCCAGGAGTTGCGGGCCTCGGTGAGCGTGGGAGCCGACCGGGCCGTGAACCCCTCGTACGGGGTTCTGCTGCGGGCGGTCACCGTGCACGGGCGCGAGATCGTGCGCGGCGAGGCGGGCGGTAACGGCCGTACGGATGTGATCGCCACGGGACTTCGCTACCCCAAGGCGGACACCGATGACGAGGACGCGGCCGCGGAGACCGTCTGTCTCCAGATCACCAACTCCTTCTCGGCGGCCTCCGGGGTGAAGACCACCCCGGGTCTGCCGCTGGAGCTGACCGTCGATGTCGTGGACGGGCCGTCGAAGGCGAGTGACGTGGCCTCCTTCGGCCTCGGGCGCGGCTGGTGGTTGCTCGGCGCACTGATCCTCGCCGGCTTCGTCGCCGGTCTGCTGTGGGGCTGGCTGTCACGCTGGCGGGTCGCGGTCTGGAGGACCAACTGATGCGGATCACACGCGCGTTGAGCGCTTCCCTGCTGATGCTCGGGCTGGCCGTCGCGCCGGCCGCGGCGGACTCCTCGCCGACACCGACGGATTCGGCCTCGGCGGACAGCGACGCGCCCACCCGGGCGGGCACGTCCTTCCGCACGGCCACGGAGATCGAGCAGGGCCAGACGGCCACGGCGAGCGGCTCCGCGGGTGACTACCTGTACTGGTCGTTCCCCGCGGACGCCGGCCAGCGGCCCACCGTGAAGGCGACGGTCAAGCTGCCCGAGACCCACGCCGCGCAGACCTGGCAGATCGACGTGTACGACGGTCTGCGGCGCCGCCAGTCCTGCCAGTACGGCGCGCAGACACGCACCGCGGCTGCGGACGCCTCCTCGGCGGAGCTGGCCTGCACGCTGCGCACGGTCCGCGCCTGGTCGGAGACGTGGGCGAACGACCCGCTGCCGGGCACGTATTACGTGCGCCTGACCGCCGTCGGTCTCACCACGGCCGACCTGGGTCTCCCCGTCGGCACCGAAGTCCGGGCCGACTCCAAGGACATCGGCGGCTCGGCCGCGGTGGACGGTTCGCTGGCGGAGCCGCTGGTGCCGGGCATCGCGGTGAAGTCCGAGGCGAAGGACGGCGGTTCGGAGGACTCCTCCGCCGTGCTGTCCGCCATCGAGCCCGAGGACGGCTGGTCCTCCGGCTGGTGGTCCGACCGGTGGGTGTGGACCGCGATCGGCGGCGCGCTCGCCGCGCTGGCCGGGGTCGGCGGGTACACGCTGACGCGCGGGTCGGGACGGCCGTCCCGGGTGCCGCCCGGCGCCTGACGGCTCGTCGAGAAGGCCCGCTTCGGCGGGCCTTCTGCGTTCACGCCGCCCGCAGCGCCTTGGCGATCGTGCCGTCCCCGGTCACCTCGACCCGGCCGTCCCGCACCGCGTCCGCCAGGCTCAACTCCCCCCGGCCGACAGCACCCCAGACCTCCGAGTCCAGGACCAGCCGGGCGTCGGGTTCCCGGGGGGCCGGCCCCTCGCCGTACGCGGGACCGTCCTGCGCGCCGACGTACACATGGAAGTCCCCCTCCTCCAGCCGCACTTCGACGAGCCCCTCCCCCTCCAGCGAGCGCAGCAGGGGGAGCGCGAACCAGTGCGCGCGTACGGCGTCGGTGGGCCGTCGTACGCCGAGCTCGGGCCCGCCCCAGGTGCCGAGCGCCTGGAGCACCGGCAGCAACTCGCGTCCACGAGCGGTGAGTTCATAGACGAAGGCCGCGCCGGGCGGGGGGAGCCGACGCCGGGTGGTCAGTCCGTCGCGTTCCATGTCCTTCAGCCGTGAGGCGAGTACGTCCGTGCTCACGCCCGGCAGGTCGGCGTGCAGGTCCGTGTAGCGGCGCGGCCCCGCCAGCAGTTCCCGGACGATCAGCAGCGTCCATCGGTCGCCCACCACGTCGAGGGCGCGGGCCGCGGAACAGTACTGGTCGTAGCTTCGGCGAGGTGACATGCGACGCAGTCTAGACAAGTTGTTGGACTTTCCAAGCTCCTACTTGGTAAAACCAAGCATCATCCGAAACCGGAGAGGCAGCAGCGCATGGAGTTCCGGCAGTCGAGCAAGCTCAGCGAGGTCTGTTACGAGATCCGCGGCCCGGTGATCGAGCACGCCGACGCACTGGAGGAGGCGGGCCACAGCGTGCTGCGCCTCAACACCGGCAACCCCGCGCTGTTCGGCTTCGAGGCGCCGGAGGAGATCCTCCAGGACATGATCCGGATGCTCCCGCAGGCGCACGGCTACACCGACTCCCGGGGTGTCCTCTCCGCCCGCCGCGCGGTAGCCCAGCGCTATCAGACCCTGGGCCTGGAGGTCGACGTCGACGACGTCTTCCTCGGCAACGGCATCTCCGAACTGATCTCGATGGCCGTACAGGCGCTGGTCGAGGACGGCGACGAAATCCTCATCCCCGCCCCCGACTTCCCCCTCTGGACGGCGGTCACGACCCTCGCGGGCGGCAAGGCGGTGCACTACCTCTGCGACGAACAGGCCGACTGGTACCCGGACCTGGACGACATGGCGTCGAAGATCACGGACCGCACCAAGGCCGTGGTCATCATCAACCCGAACAACCCGACCGGCGCGGTCTACCCGAAGGAGATCATCGAGGGCATCCTCGACCTCGCCCGCCGGCACGGCCTGATGGTCTTCGCCGACGAGATCTACGACCAGATCCTCTACGACGACGCCGTGCACCACTCCGTCGCCGCCCTCGCCCCCGATCTGGTCGTCCTGACCTTCTGCGGCCTGTCGAAGACGTACCGAGTGGCCGGCTTCCGCTCGGGCTGGCTGGTGATCACCGGCCCCAAGCAGCACGCCAAGAACTACGTCGAGGGCCTGACCATGCTGGCCTCCATGCGACTGTGCGCCAACGCGCCCGCGCAGTACGCCATCCAGGCCGCGCTCGGCGGCCGCCAGTCCATCCACGACCTGACCGCGCCCGGCGGACGCCTGTACGAACAGCGCACCGTGGCCTGGGAGAAGCTCAACGAGATCCCCGGCGTCTCGTGTGTGAAGCCCAAGGGCTCGCTCTACGCCTTCCCACGGCTCGACCCCAAGGTCCACAAGATCCACGACGACGAGAAGTTCGTCCTGGACCTGCTGCTGCAGGAGAAGATCCAGGTCGTCCAGGGCACCGGCTTCAACTGGCCGACCCCGGACCACTTCCGCATCCTGACGCTGCCCCACGCACAGGACCTGGAGGCGGCGATCGGGCGGATCGGGCGATTCCTGAGCGGGTACCGGCAGTAGCTGGTGGTGCGGACGGGGTTCACGGGCGGGGAGAGCGGGGATGCCATGGAGTGCGGCCCCTGATCCCGGGGCCGGGGGGATCGGGGGATGGGGGAACCCCAGATGTACTTGTCTCGTCGGCGTGCGCCGGGCACACACTCGTCGTTACGCGGCCGTCTCGCGCTGCTGGTCCTGCTCGTGGTGCTCGCGGGCGGCCCATGGGTGCAGCGGCCGCTCTCGGACTACTACACCAAGAAGTTCTACATAGAGCTGTCCGACAACAAGATCCTGCGCTGGCTCGTGGAGGCCGCGTTCCTGCCCCGCTGGGAGGTCTCCTCCGAACGGTACGGCGGCACGTCCTCGCTGGTCGTGAACGACCTCGCCGTCCTGGTCCTGCTCGCGGGACTCGTCTTCTTCGCCAGGCGGCTGTCGGCCCGCGGAACGTCGGGCCGGCTCCGCTGCCTCGCCGCGGGCGTGCTGGCGTCGGCGCTGGCCAACCTGGCGTGGTGGGGCATGCACGAGGCCTTCGTGGACAACGTGGTGCTCACGCCGGCCGACACACTGGTGAAGGACCTGCTGCGCAGCGCTCTCCTCTTCGGCCTCGCGGTCGGCGCGCTGCTCGCCCTCCTGACCGCCGGTCTCCCGGGAAAGGTCAGTACGGGCTCCGTCGGCGCCGTGACGGCGCCGCTCCGCCGCTGGAGAGAGGGAGGACTCGGCATGACGACCGAGCCGGTCCACATGCCGGTCGGGAGCGCTCCGGGTGACGTCACCCGGTATCTGTGCGCCGCGGCCTACGTGGACGAAGGATTCGCCGACCGCGTGGTGGAGGACGTCCTGGCCGACGAGGCGGGCGCGGTGGCCACCTCTCCCGACGTCGACCTGGTGACAGTCGTACGGCACTGTCTGACGGCACAGCAGATGCGGCACCGCAGGGATCAGCGCCTGACGGGCGCGTTCGCCCTCGTGGCCGTCTTCGCGCCCCTGTGGCTGCTGTTCGTCACGTTGTTCCTGTCGACCACCCGGCAGGCGGGTGGCCGGCCGAGCCTGGCCACCCGCGGCCGACACCAGCCCGCGGGCAGGGTGTTGGTGGGCACGGCTGTCGCGGCGGGCATCGCGGTGCTCCTCGCCTTCGGCCTCGGCGTCGCCATCTCGTCGCTGCCCACCCCCGCGTTCGTGAGCTGGCTGCTGGGCTCCTATCTGGCCGGGGTGCCGGCCGCCCTGGTGTCCGTCACGGCGGTGGCCCTCGCGTACGTGACGGTCGTACACCATGATCTCGCCGTCGACCGGCTGCTGCGCACGACCATGACCCGCGAGGCGTTCTCCCGGCAGCCCCGCCCGACCGTGCCGCCGCGGAAGTGGATGGCCGAGCGGCTGGCGGCCATCCGGGAGGCGCAGGACGGGAACGTCACGGTCTACAGCGGGTTCACGCCCTTCCTCGGCTATTCACCGGCCGACTCGCAGTGGTCGCTCGCCGTGCCACTGCTGCCCGCCGCCGACCGCGTCGGCAGGGTCTCGCGTCCCGGCGGGCCTCAGCCGTTCACCGTCACCGAACTCGTCGACCACGTACGCGCGCGGCTGTCGGCGACCGCCACGCGCGGCGTGACGGACGCGGCGGCGGACGGCGAGGCGGCCCTCGGCTCCCTCCTCGTGCAGGACCGGGTCTTCGCGAGCGGCACGGCCGTCGGTGACGACGAACGGTTCATCAGGTCCACGAGTCTCGCCCCGGCCGCCCGGCTGTCGGCCGACCAGGTCGAGCGGATCGTGGAGCGTCCGACCGGCGCGGTCCGGCACTGTCTTGCGATCCACGTGCCGCTGTGGGGCGGGGACGTGGTGCCGACCGTGTTCCTGCACTTCTCGAACGAGGGCAGAACACTCCACCTGCACTGCAGCAACCATGTGCTCGGCCCGGTGAGAGCCGACTACCACGTCGTGGACCGGCTGCGTGGGCCCCTCTCCCCCGCCGCGCGGCGGGGGCTGCTGCTGGACGCCGTCCCCCACACCGGCGGTGCCTTCTTCGCCGCTCCGTTCCGGGCGCTGCGGCAGGCCCGCTTCGAGGAACGGCACAGCAGACGCATGGGGGACGAGCTGAAGGCCCTGGAGCAGGACCCGGTCTACGACTTCGGCGCCCGGCTGAGCGTCCGGGAGCTGGCCGTGAGCCCGAACTTCCAGAACTACTTCCAGGTCGTGGACGCCGCACGGATCACGTCGCTGGTGGAGCGCCACACCCTCGCCGCGATCCGCGAGTTCCTCGACACGCACGGGTACGACATCGCCGACTTCCGCGCCCAGCAGCAGACCATCCTCAACCAGGGCCTCATCCAGCAGGGCGGCATGAGCATCATCGGCAACCAGGCGATCGGCAGCGGCGCGACCGCCACCCAGAACGTCCCGCAGCAGCCCGGCGCCGCCGCCCCCGTCGCCGGTTCCGGAAAGTAGGAGGTCCTCATGACGGGCAGCGACGACCGGCGACAGGACCCTCCGGTCAACAACGGCCTCATGATCAGCGGGGGCACCCACTACGTCGGCAACCAGGCCGTGGGGCACGGCGCCCAGGCGTTCTCCGGCTCGGTCTCCTTCCAGCCGCAGGACGCCGAGCGTACGGCCGAACTGCTCGCGTACATCGAGCGGCTGCTCGAGGAGCACCGGGCGGCGCTCGCCGATCCCGACGCGACCGGCAGGGAGCTGCGCCGCCTGCGCGAGGAACTGGACGAGGCCGAACCGCAGCCGACGGTCCTGCGGCGGGCCCTCGACCGCCTCAACGAGTTCGTGCAGCCGGTGACGCCGCTCGTCGTCGCGGTGGGGCAGCTCGCGCAGTCGGTGCAGGGTCTGCCGGGGCTCTGAGAGGTCCCAAGCGGCTGAGGGTTCCGGCGAGCGGCCGTCCGGCCCAGTCCGCCCTGCGAGCCCTCGGAGCGGTGTGGCACGGTGCTGGGAGTCGAGCGGGAAGGGCGCGCATGGGTGATCTCTTTCTGGTCCGGCACGGTGAGACCGAGTGGTCGCGGTCCGGGCGGCACACCGGCTGGTCGGACGTACCGCTGACCGGGCGCGGCCGGGAGGAGGCGCGCCGGCTGGTGCCGCTGATCCGCTCGCACCGCATCGGCGCCGCCTTCGTCAGCCCCCTGCAGCGGGCCCGGGAGACCGCGGAGCTCATCGGCCTGCACGACCTGCGGATCGACGTCGATCTGCGCGAGTGGGACTACGGCGGCTACGAGGGCGTCACCACCGTCGAGATCCAGCGGGAGCGCCCGGACTGGTTCCTGTTCACGGACGGGGTGGCACCCGGCCCGCCCGAGCACCCCGGGGAGAGCCCGGAGCAGGTCGGCGAACGGGCCGACCGCGTGCTGGCCAAGGTGGACGCGGCGCACGCGAACACCGAGGGGTGCGTGGTGCTGGTGGCGCACGGCCATTTCCTCCGGGTCCTCACCGCCCGCCGGCTCGGGCTGCCGCCGTCGGCCGGTGCGCTGTTCCAGCTGGCGACGGGGACGGTGTGCCGGCTGGGGACGGAGCACGGGCGGCCGGTGATCGCGGGGTGGAATGTCAGACCCGGGTCGTAGTCTTCGAATGGGCTGATCGCGTGAGCGTCTCGGCCCGTCGACCAGGCCGCTTTCCGGGGAGGTGCCCGTCATGGCCCGACAGCCCACCGCCGCGCAGCGGCGTGTCATCGACGCCGCCGATCCCGTCACCGGTCGGCTGAGGGGCACCGACTCCCAGTTGGACGCGCTGGTCAAGCGCGGCCTGGCCTTCCGGCATCCGCGGCCGCCGCACGACCATTTCCTGACCCCGACCGGGCACCGCGTACGGGAGTCGGTTCCGGCGGAGCCCGAGCAGTCCGCCGAGCGGGCCGCCGATTCGGCCACCGGTGTGTTCGCCGCGCGGATCGGCGGCGCGCAGGAAACCGCGGACACCGGTCCGGCCCGCGCGCGTGAGGTGCACAGCGCCTGGCAGGGATTGCTGGAGCTGCGCCGCATGACCAACCCCGACGGGGCCACGGACCGGCCCTGCGGCTGGGAGCGCGCGCATCTGGTGCAGTCGGCCGCGCTGGCGCTGGAGGCGGCCGGGCACCCGCCGGAAGCCGCGGACTCCTCCGGCTACCGGGTGCGCGCGACCCCGCAGCCCGAGGCCGTGGCCGTGCACGCGCCGGACGGCGAGGCGCTGCGGGCCTGCGCGATCACCCTGGAGGGGGCCGGCTGGCAGGTCGGCGAGTACACGGAACCACGGACCAGGGCCCGGTATCTGCTGGCCTCGCCACGCCGGGTGTAGGGGGCACATGTCAGGATCGGATCCAGCAACTGCCGTGACATGAGAGGGGATTGACGTGAGCGAGCCGTTTTCCGTGCCGGTGACCGTCCGCGGGTACGAGACGGACGTACAGGGCCACCTCAACCAGAGCGTGTACCTCAACTACGCGGAGCACGCCCGCTGGTCACTGCTCAGGGCCGCCGGGATCACCCAGGCCGCACTCATCGGGAGCGGGGTGGGTCCGGTGGCGCTGGAGACCACCATCCGCTACCTGCGCGAGCTGCTGGCCGGTGACAAGGTGGAGGTGACCTGCGCCTTCGAGTGGGGCGAGGGCAAGACCTTCCGCATACGGCAGACCGTCCGCAAGCAGGACGGCACCGTGGCGGCCGAGATCACCGCGGTCGGCGGGCTGATGGACCTCAAGGAGCGGCGCCTGGTCGCGAACGCGAGCGAGGTCCTCAAGGGGCTGGCCACGGACCCGGGCCTGTTGTAGCTCAGGCCGGCTCCGGGTCCGGGTGGGGACGGTGGTCGCTGTCGGGGCGTTGGGGTGGGCTGCGGCTGTGCTCAGGCGCGAGGGCGGGTGTGCGCCGCCTTCGAATGTGCCGCGCTGTGTCGTCCCGCGACGCGTATGCGTCGTGGCTCAGCCCCCGCCGGCCCGCGGGCGAAGTACCCCGCCGAACAGCCCTTTGTGGTCTTCCGCCCACTCCCGATACGTCCGCGCCGGACGCCCCAGCACCTCCTCGACATCCCTGGTGACCACCGCGTTTCCGCCCTCGGCCACGAAGCGGACGCTCCGCAGCATCCCCTCCGCGGACTCCTCGCTCCAGCCCGAGGCGACCAGCAGTTCACGCGTCTGAGGCGGAGTCAGGTCACGGAGCTCCACAGGGCCGCCGAGCACCCCTGCCAGCGCGGCCGCCTGGTCCTGGGGGCTGAGCGTCTCGGGGCCGGTCAGGGTGTACGTCCGCCCCGCGTGCCCCGGACCGCCCAGCGCCGCGACCGCGATCTCGGCGACATCCCGCGGGTCCACGACCCCCTGCCGGCCCGAGCCCAGCATGTTCGGCACCGGCTCACCCGAGCGGAGCGCCTCCGCCCAGCTCAACGTGTTCGACGCGAAGGCGGACGGGCGCAGGATCACCCATTCCAGCCCACTTTCCCGGACCGCCTCCTCACCGCGTCCGTGCGCGATGCCACCCAGGCCCGTCCGGGAATCGCCCGCCATGATCGCCGAAAGCTTCACAACCCGCCGGACGCCCGCCGTCCGGGCCGCCTCGACCATCCCTCGGTCGCTGTCCCCGTCCTCCGGGCCGAAGACGCCCACGAGGAAGGCGCGGTCGACGCCCGCCATGGCCGCCGCCACCGAACCGACGTCACGGTGATGGCCCCGCGCCGCCTCCACGCCGGGCGGCCATTCGGCCGCGGCCCTCTCCGGGTCCCGCGTGAGCGCGCGCACCTTCTCTCCGCGCGCCACGAGCCGTCGTACTACCTCACTGCCGATGGTTCCGGTGGCACCTGTCACAAGGATCATGACCACCACCGTGCGCCCCGCGGGGCGCCGGACGATAGGAAATTCCGGCACGTTTCGCAGGCCCGAACCCCCCGGCCCCGCGCTTACGGTGGATACGTGAGCGACTCCGTTTCCGGGCGGGCCCTGCGCACCCCCGACGAGCTGCGTCCGTGGATCACAGAGATCAAGGCCCTGGCCGTCGAGGGGGTGGATCCGCGGAAGCCGTTCGTCCAGCTGCCCGACCCCACGACCAAGGTGATCGTCCGCAGTGAGGGGCGGGGACGGCCCACCTTCCTGGTCTCCGGGCCCCGTGTCCGGGCCGGGTACCACGCGGGCAAGCGACAGGTGTCCTGCACGGAGGTGCGGCTGGCGCCGGGAGCCGTCCGGCCACTGCTCGGCGTCCCGGCCGTCGACCTCGTCGGGCGGATCGTCCCGCTGGGCGCGCTGCCGGGCCGGGCCGCGCGGCAACTGGCGTACGAACTCAGGTGGCTGGAGTCCGAAGAGGTCGTCGCCCGGCTCGCGGACGTCCTCCCTGGACTGCTGCCCACCGCGGCCGGCGGGACACGGACCGAGCTGCTGCGGGCCGCGGTCTCCGCGCTGTCCGTCCGCTCGGGGCACATACCCGGCCATGTCAGTGAAGTGGCTCGTGAACTCGCCGTCAGTGAGCGTCAGTTGCGCAACCTGTTCAGCGAGGGGGTCGGCCTCTCGCCGAAGCACTACGCCCGCATCGACCGCGTCCGCGCCGTGCTCGCCCATGCCACCGAGCTGGCCTCGGCCGAACTGGCCGCCGTCACCGGCTACTACGACCAGTCCCACATGACGTCCGACTTCCGCACCCTGATGGGCGTCCCGCCACGCTCCTACTTCACGGGACGGCTTCCCGCTCCCCGCTCCTGCCAGGTGATCGACAGACAGTGATGCGATTTCCCAGTGCCCTGCCCCGAACCGCCGCCCGCCGCACGCTGCTCGCCGTCCTCGGAGCCGGGGCGTTGAGCACCCAGCTGCCGTCCGAGGAGGCCGCGGACCCGACCGGGCTGGACGACCCGGACAAGAAGGACCTCGCGATGCGGCTGGTGTCCAGCGCGGAGAACTCGTCTCTGGACTGGCAGGCGCAGTACCCGTACATCGAGGACCTCGGGGACGGGCGCGGCTACACCGCCGGCATCATCGGTTTCTGCTCCGGTACGAGCGACATGCTGGCCCTGGTCGAGCTCTACACGCAGCGGGTCTCCGACAACCCCCTGGCCCCCTATCTGCCCGCCCTGCGCGCGGTGGACGGCACCGACTCGCACGACGGGCTGGACCCGGGCTTTCCTTCGGCCTGGCGGAAGGCGGCGCAGACCTCCGCGTTCCGCCGGGCGCAGCGGGACGAGCGGGACCGCGGCTACTTCGACCCGGCGGTCGCGTGTGCCAAGAAGGACGGCCTCGGCACGCTCGGCCAGTTCGTCTACTACGACGCGATGGTCATGCACGGCCCCGGCACCGATGCCCTGAGCTTCGGCGGCATCCGTCGGCGGGCCCGCGAGGACGCGGACACCCCGACGGACGGCGGCGGTGAGATCGCCTATCTGCACGCCTTCCTGAACGCCCGGGTGTGGGCGATGAAGCAGGAGGCGGCGCACAGTGACGTGAGCCGGGTCGAGACGGCCCAGCGGGTCTTCCTGGAGCAGGGCAATCTCGACCTGGACACACCGCTCAAGTGGAAGGTGTACGGGGACAGTTACGAGATCGGCTGAGCGGGGACGGCCTCCATGGGGTGGGTGGTGGCGGGGCTGGATGCAGTTGTTCCGCGTGTGTCAGGGACCTTTGCGCAGGCTGCTCGTTGACTGCCGTGACGGGAAGACCTCGACTTCACCGACGGCACCAGCCGCGAGCAGCGCTTCCGCTGCCTCATCTCACGCTTCCCGACCGCCATACTCACAGCGCGCCTCGTCTCGATGGCCGCCGAACAGGACATCGCGATCGTTGCGGTCGATCCGGCGTACACCTCCCGCTGGGGTGCCCAGCACTGGCAGAAGCCCCTGCCCACCCCACTACGCGAGATTCCCGGCACGATGCGGCGAGCATCGCGGTCGGGCGACGCGCCCTCGGACACCCGATCCGGCGACGGACGGCACCGCCCCACCCCGACCAGAGTGATCGTGGTGGGCATCGGACCGTCCAGGCCCGACCGGAGGCCCGGCGGCGTGAGGAACCCCGCCCCCACCTTCCCGGACCGCGCACCGGATGCGCGCCGCCTGGTAGTGGAGCGAAGGCGGGCGACCCTGCGACTCGCCTCCGGGCGGTTACACGTCGGCACTGGCGTGGGTTTCTTGGAGGTGGTGCGAGTGGTCGTGCGGGACCGGGACGGTGACCGTTCCGGGGCGCGTGCGTCCAACACGCGCCCCGGGCACGGCCGCCATGGAACCCGGAACGCGGGGTCCATGGCTGCCGGCCGGGAGCCGTCCCTCCCGACCGGAGTACTGGTGAGGTGATCAGCCCTGCGCGGCGATCCGCGCCAGACGCCGGGCCTGTTCCCGCGTGGAGCGCGCGATGGCGTCCTCGTCGACGTGCAGCAGACGGCTGTTCTCGACGATCTGACGGCCATTCACGAAGGAGGCCGTGACGGGTGCCGCCGCGCCGAAGACCAGCGCGGTCACCGGGTCGGCGATCGAGGCGTGCGCGAGGGTGTCGAGCTTCCACAGCACCAGGTCGGCGAGCTTGCCCGCCTCCAGGGAGCCGGTCTCGGCCGCGCGGCCCAGGACCTGGGCGCCGCCGTAGGTGCCCAGGCGCAGCGCCTGCCGGGCGTTCAGAGCCGCTTCCCGGTGCGTACCCAGGCGGTTGATGAGCAGGGCGTTGCGCAGCTCGGTGTGGAGTTCGCCGGACTCGTTGGAGGCCGTGCCGTCGACGCCGAGGCCGACCGGGACACCGGCCGCGAGCATGTCCGGGACCCGCGCGATACCCGCCGCCAGACGGGCGTTGGACGACGGGCAGTGGGCCACACCCGTCTTCGTCCGGGCGAAGGCGGCGATGTCGGAGTCGTTCATGTGGACGCAGTGCGCCATCCACACGTCCTCGCCGAGCCAGCCGGTGGACTCGAAGTAGTCGGTCGGGCCCATGCCGAACAGCTCCTTGCAGAACTGCTCCTCCTCGACGGTCTCCGAGCCGTGGGTGTGCAGCCGTACGCCGAGGCGTCGGGCCAACTCGGCGCCTTCACGCAGGAGTTCGGTGGAGACGGAGAAGGGCGAGCAGGGGGCGACGGCGACCTGGGTCATCGCGCCGAAGGAGGAGTCGTGGTGCTCCTTGACGGTCGCCTCGGTCGCGGCGAGGGCGCCGTCCAGGGTCTCGACGGCGAAGTCCGGGGGCAGGCCGCCGTCCTTCTCGCTGCGGTCCATGGAGCCGCGGGCGAGACTGAAGCGGACGCCCGTCTCGCGGGCGGCGCGGATGATCGCGCCGGACAGGTCGCCGGAACCTGCGGGGAAGACGTAGTGGTGGTCCATGGCGGTGGTGACGCCACCGCGGGCCATCATCGCGAGCGAGCCCTGCGCCGCCGCGTAGACCATCTGCTCGTCGATGCGTGCCCAGGTCGGGTACAGCGCGACGAGCCAATTGAAGAGGTTGTGGTCGGTGGCCAGGCCCCGGGTGATCCACTGGTAGTAGTGGTGATGGGTGTTGACCAGGCCGGGGGTCACCAGGTGGCCGGTGGCGTCGATCCGGCGGTCGACGTTCTCCAGGCCCTCGGGCGCCCTGCCCGCGCCGAGCGACTCGATGCGGTTGCCGGCGATGACGACGTATCCGCTCGGGTACTCGGTGTCGTGCGCGTCCACGGTCGCGATCGAACAGTTCTCGATGACGATGCGCCGGTCTGCTGCCATGGTTCGTCCTTTGCGCAGAGGTGGAGAGGGCACGGCAGGACCCCGGGAGTTTGAGTGCCGCGGCCCGCCCTGGCGGGCCGCGGGTGCCGCAGAGGGAGTTGCTCAGAGGTTGGTGAGATCCACCGGAATCCTCGGCTCGCAGCCGTCCCGGAGGATGGTCGCCTCGATCAGCCCGTAGGGCCGGTCGGCGGCGAAGTAGACCTCATTGTCGTTCTTCAGCCCGAACGGCTCCAGGTCCACGAGGAAATGGTGCTTGTTCGGCAGCGAGAAGCGGACCTCGTCGATCTCGGCCCGGTGGTCGATGATCCGCGAACCCATCTGGTACAGGGTCTGCTGGAGCGAGAGCGAGTACGTCTCGGCGAAGGCCTCGAGCATGTGCTTTTTGACCTGCTCGTAGGACGTCTCCCAGTCGGGCGTCTCCTGCTCGTCGTCCGACCAGTTGAAGCGCCAGCGGCCGGCCACCTCGGTCGCCAGGATGCGGTCGTACGCCTCGGGCAGGGTCGTGTACTTGTCCTTGACGTAGCCCCAGAACTCGGAGTTGGTCGAGTTCATGACGGTCAGGTCCTTGAGCCCGGAGACGACCTCCCAGGAGGAGCCGTCGTAGGTGATCTGGGTCAGGCGGGTCTCCTGGCCCTGGCGGACGAAGGAGTGCGCGTCCTCGCCGGCCGTCGCGATCCGCTCCCAGGAGTACTCCTCGATGCGGATCCGCGCGGTCCTGATCGGTTCCTGCGAGGTGACGAAGTGCCGGGCGAGGTGGATGCCGAACTGCTCGGCGGATGCGATGCCGTGCTCCTTGGCGAACGCGTACACCGTGTTCTTGGTGGTGTCGGTCGGCAGCACGTGGGCGTTGGAGCCGGAGTAGTGGACCGCGTCCATGTCGCCGCTCAGCGACACCGAGACGTTGAGGTCCTTGATGTGGTGGGTGGCGCCGTCCCGCGTGATCTTCACGACTCGGTTCTCGGCCTTGCCGTACTGGTTCTGTCCCAGGATGGGCATGTAGCTAGCTCCCTCGGTAAACGGAGTAGCCGAACGGGTTGAGCAGCAGCGGTACGTGGTAGTGCTCGCCCGGGTTCACGGCGAAGGTGATCGCCACCTCGGGGAAGAACACTCCGGTCGCACCGCTGTCCCGATTCGCGGGGGCGTCCTGCTGCGCATCGGCTTGCTTCAAGAAGTACGGTTCGACCTCGAAGTCGAGCCGTACGTGGGTGGTCCCCTCCGGCAGCGCCGGCAGGTCCTTGCACCGGCCGTCCGCGTCGGTCGCGGAGCCGCCGAGCGCCTGCCAGTCCGCCTCGCGCCCGGGGCGGGCGGCGAGCTGGACGGCGACTCCCCCGGCGGGGCGGCCGGCGCTGGTGTCCAGGATGTGCGTGGACACGGAGGCGGTGGTGCTCGTACTCATGGTCAGGCGTCCTCTTCGACGATGCGGGCGAGCCGGATACGGTTGATCTTGCCCAGCTCGGTGCGGACGATCTCGCGTTCCTGCTCCGGCGCGTTGCCGATCCGCTCCCTGACCGCGTCGCGCATCTGCTCGCCGGTGCGGCCGGTCGCGCAGATCAGGAAGACATGACCGAACCTCTCCTGGTACGCCAGGTTCAGTTCGAGCATCTCCGCCTTGAGCTCCTCGGAGGCGCCCGCCATGCCGCGCTGCTCGCGGGCCGAGGCGGGGTCGCCCGGCTTGGGACGGCCGATCGGCGGGTGACCGGCCATGGCCTCGGCGAGGTCGTCGGGGGTCAGCTCGGCCATGGCGGCGTCGCTGGTGGCGTAGAGGTCCTCCGCGGTCGCGTAGGGGCGGGCGGCGAGCAGACGCCGAGCCCACGCCGTGGAGGCGCACGCCTCGAGGAGCACCGCGTGGGCCGCGTGCTCCTCCAGGACGTTGAACCGGGCCAGGCCGGGGGACGTGGAAGTCGAAGTCACGGGATTCAGCTAACGCCTTCACGCGACAACACGTCAACACTTTGTTGAAAATTCGGGGTTACGAAACCCGCCCGGATTCTTTTCCTACGCTTTGTCCCGGTTCAGATAGTTGTAGACCGTGAAGCGGCTCACCCCGAGCGCGCTCGCCACGGTCTCCACGCCGTGCCGTACGGAGAAGGCGCCACGCGCCTCCAGTATCCGCACGACCTCCTGCTTGGCCTTGCGGTCCAGGTCCGCGAGCGGCTTGCCCCGCTTGCGCTCCATGGCGGCCAGGATGTGGTCGAGGGAGTCCGCGAGCTGCGGCAGCCGTACGGCGACCACGTCGGCGCCCTGCCAGGAGAGCACGACGTCGTCGGGGCCGGCCTCGTCCGGCGGGAGCATCTCGCCGCCCATGGCGTCGACCAGCGGCTTGACCGCCGTGATGAACGGTTCGTCGGCGCTCACGCGTCAGCCTCCCCGAGCACGTTCACCTGGAGGGAGATCCGGGTCGCGCCGGAGGCCAGGGTCCTGCGCAGCAGGGCGTCCACGGCGGTGAGCACCTCGTCGGCGCCGCCTTCCGCCGTGTTGCCGAACGGGCCGACATCCACCGCGTCCAGTTCGGCCGCCTCGATGACCTCGCGCGCCACGAGCGCGTGCGCCGGGGCCTCGTCGAGGTCGAACGGCTCGGTCGTGAACTCCACTCGCAATCGCACGCGCACAACCTAACGCGCGGTGCCGTTTTCCGCCGAGCCCTCTTGACAACGCCTTCAACCCGACGGCAATCTTCCAATAAGCAGAAACTAACTTCCACATTATGGAAACACTCGACACGGAAGGGAGCGCCGACCCCCATGCCCGGTTTTGAATCGAGCACAGCCGCAGAACAGCGCTTCAACGTCAACCTGTCGATCCTCTTCACGGAACTCCCCCTCCTGGAGCGCCCCGCCGCAGCCGCCGCGGCCGGCTTCACCGCGGTCGAGCTGTGGTGGCCCTGGATCGACACCCCCACGCCCGAGCGGACCGAACTCGACGCGCTGAAGACGGCGATCGAGGATGCGGGCGTCCAGCTCACGGGCCTGAACTTCTACGCCGGCCGGCTGCCGGGCCCCGACCGCGGTGCCCTGTCCGTCCCCGGCGAGGAGTCGGAGCGGTTCCGCGCCAACATCGACGTGGCCGCCGACTTCGCCGGATCGCTCGGCGCCACGGCGCTCAACGCCCTGTACGGCAACCGCGTCGACGGCGTGGACCCGGCCGAGCAGGACGCGCTCGCGCTGGAGAACCTGGTCCTCGCGGCCCGCGCGGCCGACCGGATCGGCGCGATCCTCCTGATCGAGGCCCTCAACAAGCCGGAGTCACCGCTGTACCCCCTGGTGAGCGCGCCCGCTGCGGTGGGGATCGTCGACAAGGTCAACGACGCAACCGGCCTCGGCAACGCGAAGTTCCTCATGGACCTGTACCACCTGTCCATGAACGGCGAGGACCTGCCGGCGGTGATCGAGGAGTTCACCCCGAAGACCGGCCATGTGCAGATCGCCGACAACCCGGGCCGCGGCGCGCCCGGTACCGGCTCACTTCCCCTCGAAGACCTCCTCGACCGGCTGAGGAAGGCGGGCTACGACGGCTGGGTCGGCCTCGAGTACAAGCCGGGCGACCGCCCGAGCGCCGAGGCCTTCGACTGGCTGCCCCGCTGACCCCCTTCCCGGAAAGGCACCCCCGATCATGAGCAACCTCCCCAAGATCGCCTGGATAGGTCTCGGCATCATGGGCTCCCCCATGTCCGAGAACCTGGTCAAGGCGGGTTACGACGTCACCGGCTTCACCCTCGAACAGGACAAGCTGGACCGGCTGGCCGCCGCCGGTGGCACCGCGGCGCGTTCGATCGCCGAGGCCGTGCGGGACGCCGACGTGATCATCACGATGGTGCCCGCCTCCCCGCAGGTCGAGGCCATCGCGTACGGCCCCGAGGGCATCCTGGACAACGCCCGCTCCGGCGCCCTGCTGATCGACATGTCCTCGATCACCCCGCAGACCTCGGTCGACCTGGCGAAGGCGGCGAAGGAGAAGGGCATCCGCGTCCTGGACGCGCCCGTGTCCGGCGGCGAGGCCGGTGCGATCGAGGCGGTGCTGTCCATCATGGTCGGCGGTGAGCAGACCGACTTCGACGAGGCCGAGCCGGTCTTCGAGGCGCTCGGCAAGACCATCGTGCTGTGCGGTCCGCACGGCTCGGGCCAGACCGTGAAGGCCGCCAACCAGCTGATCGTCGCCGTCAACATCCAGGCGTGCGCCGAGGCCGTGGTCTTCCTGGAGAAGTCGGGCGTGGACCTCAAGGCCGCCCTGGACGTCCTGGGCGGCGGTCTCGCCGGCTCGACCGTGCTGACCCGCAAGAAGGACAACTTCCTTCAGCGCGACTTCAAGCCGGGCTTCCGTATCGACCTGCACCACAAGGACATGGGCATCGTCACCGACGCCGCCCGCAACGTCGGCGCGGCTCTGCCCGTCGGCGCCGTGGTCGCCCAGCTGGTCGCCAGTCTGCGTGCGCAGGGCGACGGGGGCCTGGACCACTCGGCGCTGCTGCGGGCCGTGGAGCGCCTGTCCGGCGCCCAGGTCTGATCCCGACTTCCGGTCCGCGGCGGCGCTGACATCTGTCCTGTCGCGCCCAGGCGCCGCCGCGGACCGGAAACCCATGACCTCGCGCTGCGCGAGGACCGAGACACCCTGACCGCACCCGACGCGCCCGGCGACCCGGATGAGGGGTGGTCGCCCGGTACCGGGTGCGGACAGGGGGAGGACCGCGGCGGCGTGCGAGCCAGTGCGGTGGTGAAGGTCCCGGGCCCTCCTTCTTCGACCTGAGGGAAGGAGCGCGCCCCGGTTCCGTCGCGGCCGCCGCGGTCCCGGCGAAACCCGCAGGAAAGCAGAGCGCCGGATACGGACGGTCCCGTGTCCGGCGCTCCGCCGTGCGTCGGGTGCGGTCACCGGGGTGCGGAATCCGGCCGACCGCAGCACGCTGTAGGCATGGCAGCACATCCGACACAGCATCCGCATGTGGTGGTGCACGCTCCGGCCCTGGACGGATCGCGGCGGGTCACCGTGGACGACGAGAATCTCGGCGTCGCCGCGCACCTGGACGACGTCGTGGAGCTGCTCCGGCTCGCCGACCTGGACCGGATCGAGGTCGAGGACGACGACATCGTGGAGTGGCAGGGCGGCGGTCCGGAGGACTGGCCGGGGCTGTCCGAGCACCAGGAGCCGTGAGCGGGCGTACGGCAGCGGTCGTAGGCCGGATACGGAATCCTCAAATCAACCTCTGAACATGATTCAGGGGCTTCTGCCGGACCCCTGCTCGGGCGCATTCTCATCAGGCGAGGTCGGCCGGCACGGGGGCGGCGGGCATCGCGACGGGGGACGGCTTCGGGGGAGCCGGGCACAGGAAAGGGCGGTCCGACCTTCACGGTGGGACCGCCCTTCAGCTGTGCGCGGGGTCAGACCTTCAGCGGCTTGATCGACGTCGGCGCGTGGCCCGGCTCCGTCGCGATCTCCTCGAACTCGACCACGTTGCCGATGTCGTTCGTCGTCGACATCGAGATGTTGGTGACCCGCTCCAGGATGGCCTCGACGACGACCGGGACCTGGAACTCGGCGGCGAGCTTCTTCGCCTGTTCCAGCGCCGCGCCAAGTTCCGCCGGATCGGTCACCCGGATGGCCTTGCAACCGAGGCCCTCGGCGACCTTGACGTGGTCGACGCCGTAGACGCCCAGTTCCGGGGAGTTGACGTTCTCGAACTCCAGGTTGACCTGGAAGTCGATGTCGAAGGCGCGCTGGGCCTGGCGGATCAGGCCCAGGTAGGAGTTGTTCACGAGGACGTGGATGTACGGAATCCTGTGCTGGGCCCCGACGGCCAACTCCTCGATCATGAACTGGAAGTCGTAGTCACCGGAGAGGGCGACGACCTGCGCCTCCGGGTCGGCCTTGGCGACACCCAGCGCGGCCGGGATCGTCCAGCCGAGCGGGCCCGCCTGGCCGCAGTTGATCCAGTGGCGCGGCTTGAAGACGTGCAGCATCTGGGCGCCGGCGATCTGGGAGAGGCCGATCGTGGAGACGTACCGGGTCTCGGGGCCGAAGGCCTTGTTCATCTCCTCGTACACACGCTGCGGCTTGATGGGGATGTCGTCGAAGTGCGTACGGCGTTGGAGGGTCGCCTTCTTCTCCTGCGCGGAGGCCGCCCAGGCCGAGCGGTCGGGGAGCCGGCCGGCCGCCTTCAACTCCCTTGCCACCTCGACGAAGAGCTCCAGGGCCGCCTTGGCGTCGGAGGCGATGCCGTAGTCCGGCGCGAAGATCCTGCCGATCTGGGTCGGCTCGACATCGACGTGGACGAACGTCCGGCCCGCCGTGTAGACGTCCAGCTTGCCGGTGTGGCGGTTGGCCCAGCGGTTGCCGATGCCGAGGACGAAGTCGGACTCCAGGAAGGTGGCGTTGCCGTAGCGGTGCGAGGTCTGCAGGCCCACCATGCCGGCGTTGAGCTCGTGGTCGTCGGGCAGGACGCCCCATCCCATGAGGGTCGGGACGACCGGGGTACCGGTCAACTCGGCGAACTCGACGAGGAGTTCGGCGGCGTCGGCGTTGATGACACCGCCGCCGGCGACGATCAGCGGCCGCGCGGACTCATTGAGCAGACCGAGCGCCTTCTCGATCTGCGCACGGCTCGCGGCCGGCTTGTAGACCGGGAGCGGCTGGTACGTCTCCGGGTCGAACTCGATCTCCGTCAACTGGACGTCGATCGGCAGGTCGATGAGGACGGGGCCGGGGCGGGCGGAGCGCATGAGGTGGAAGGCCTGCTGGAAGACGCCGGGGACCTGGGCCGCCTCCAGGACGGTGACCGCCATCTTCGTCACCGGCCGCGCGATGGAGGCGATGTCGACGGCCTGGAAGTCCTCCTTGTGGATCACGGCGGTCGGGGCCTGGCCCGTGATGCACAGGATCGGGACGGAGTCGCCGGTCGCGGAGTACAGGCCGGTGATCATGTCGGTGCCGGCGGGTCCTGACGTGCCGATGCAGACACCGATGGTGCCCGCCCGGGTGCGGGTGTAGCCCTCGGCCATGTGCGAGGCGCCCTCGACGTGACGGGCGAGGGTGTGATGGATACCCCCGGAGGCCTTGAGCGCCGCGTAGAAGGGGTTGATCGCCGCGCCGGGGACACCGAACGCGTCCGTGACACCTTCGCGCCTGAGGATCTCAACTGCCGCGCGGGCAGCGGTCATTCGAGCCATCGAGTACTCCTGCTTCAACTGCTTCGGCTGTCGGATGCGTACTCCCGTCGCGCCCCGCGGTGAGCACTTCCGTATTGCGGAATAATTTTTCTACTATCTGGAAGCAATGTAAGTGGGCAGACCAGGGCAGTCAAGAGACGAAGGTTGGCCAAGAGACGGACAGAGGCGGGCCTCCTGGAGGACGATGAGGCCATGTCCGAGAGCGTCTCGGTGCGCTGTCCGGTCTGCCGGCGCGAGCACCTCTACGCGGCGCCGTCGTACCCCTGCGAGTGCGGCGCCCCGGTCTGCCTGCCACTGGACCGGCACGGCGCGCCCACGGCCGTCACCCACCAAGTGTGGGAGGAGGCGTGGGTCGCCGTGGAGTGCGCGGTCTGCGGCCGCAAGGCCGAGTGGCCGCAGCCGGAGCTGGGCTGTAGCTGCGGGACGGTCCTGCGGATTCCGGTGGCCGGGGACACCTGTACCGAGACGGAGCCGGACGTGGACGCCTCCGCTCCCCCGCGCCGTGCCTTCCAGCCGATCACGATCCGCACCGCGCGCGACGCGGTCACCGTCGCCGCGCTGTATCTGCGCTGGCTCGGCTACCAGGACATCCGGCGCGCGGACCAGCGTCCGCCGTCCGGCATCGGTCTCGCGGCCCGCGGGCTGCTGGCCCAGGTGGATCCTGCCGTGCGACCGGCCTCGCTGCGGGACGTGGAGTGCCTGTGGCTGACGGCCATGACGGAGTCCGCACACTGCGTGTACTTCTCACTGTCCGGCTACACCACCGAGGCCCGCGCCCGCGCCGACTCCCTCGGCGTCCCGCTGTTCGTCCTGGACCTGACGGGCACGCCCCAACCGGTGAACAGCCTGGCCGACGAGCTGGGCGGATAGGCCGCGGGCGGTTCGGGCCGACTCGGCGCCTGCCGCGCCTGACGAACGGCCGGCGGAACCCGGCCCCCGGGACTCCCCCGACCGGGAGCGGCTCACGGGCAGCGGCCACCCCCACCCCCCAGGCGTGCGGCACGCGAAGCCTGCGGTCCCGCCGAACGAACGCAGCCACCCAGGCCGGCCCACAGACGGGTAGCAGCCGCACCCCGCCAGCCCACCACCAGCCGTGCGGCACACGAAGCCTGCGGCCCCGCCCCCGGGCGCAGCCACCCAGGCCGACCTACACACCGGTAGCAGCCGCACCCCGCCAGCCCACCAGAACCGCCAGAACCACCCACAAGCACACAGCGCGACCCGCCGGGCGCGGCCACCGAAGTCCGCCACACCAGGAACGGCCACCGATACGACGAACGGCCGACGGCGGCCCACCCGACCCAGCCCGCCAGAACCACCCCCAGGCCTGCGGCGCGCGAGGCACAGGCGGGCCGGCCGGCGCGTCGGCGAGGGCCGCGTCGGCGGGTGCGGTGTGCTCAGTCCTCCGCGTACGTCTCCCGCAGTTCGACCTTGCGCACCTTGCCGGACACCGTCATCGGGAAGGCTTCGAGGATCCTCAGCCGGCTAGGGATCTTGTACTGGGCCAGCCGCCCCTCGCAGAAGCCGCGGAGATCCTCCAGGGTCGGCGGGTGCGCCGGGTCCCGTGGGATGACGCAGGCCAGCACCTCCTCGCCGTAGCGCTCATGAGGGACCCCGACGACCTGGACGTCCGCGATCTTCGGGTGGCCGTACAGGAACTCCTCGATCTCGCGCGGGTAGATGTTCTCGCCGCCCCGGATGATCATGTCCTTGATGCGGCCGACGATCTCGACGTAGCCGTCCTCGCGCATCATCGCCAGGTCACCGGTGTGCATCCAGCGTCCGGCGTCCACGGCCTCCGCCGTCTTCCCTGGCTCGTTCCAGTAGCCGAGCATCACGCTGTAGCCGCGGGTGCACAACTCCCCTGCCACGCCCCGTGGTTGGGTGACCCCGGTCGCCGGGTCGACGACCTTGACCTCGATGTGCGGCAGGACGCGGCCGACCGTGCCGGTGCGGTGCTCGAGGTCGTCGTCCCTGCGGGTCTGCAAGGACACCGGGGAGGTCTCGGTCATGCCGTAGCAGATGGACACCTCCGCCATGTGCATCTCGGCGACCACCCGCTTCATCACCTCCACCGGACAGGGCGAGCCCGCCATGATCCCGGTGCGCAGGGAGGAGAGGTCGTACGTCGCGAAGTCGGGATGGTTCAACTCCGCGATGAACATGGTCGGAACGCCGTAGAGCGAGGTGCAGCGCTCCTGCTGGACCGCGCGCAGCGTCGCCGCCGGGTCGAAGGACGGAGCCGGGATGACCACGCAGGCGCCGTGCGAGGTCGCCGCCAGGTTGCCCATCACCATGCCGAAGCAGTGGTAGAAGGGCACCGGGACGCAGACCCGGTCCTGCTCGCTGTAGTCGATCAACTCGCCCACGAAGTAACCGTTGTTGAGGATGTTGTGGTGGGAGAGGGTGGCCCCCTTGGGGAAGCCCGTCGTGCCCGAGGTGTACTGGATGTTGATCGGGTCGTCGCAGGACAGTTCCGGGTACGCCGCGGCACGGCCGCCGCGCCCCAGCAACTCCCGCCAGCTCGGGTGGCCGAGGTACACGACCTCCCGCAACTCGCGGCACCTGCCGCGCACTTCGTCGACCATCGCCCGGTAGTCGCTGCCCTTGTGGCTGAGCGAGGCGAACAGCAGGGAGACCCCCGCCTGGTTGAGGACGTACTCGACCTCGTGGGTGCGGTACGCCGGGTTGATGTTCACCATGACCGCGCCGATCCGCGCGGTGGCGTACTGCACGAGCACCCACTCGGGACAGTTGACCGCCCAGATCCCCACCCGGTCGCCCTTGAGGACCCCGGAGGCGAGCAGCGCGGACGCCAACTCGTCGACATCGGCGCCGAATTGCGCGTACGTCCAACGCCGCCCGGACGGCACGTCGACGAGCGCCTCGCGCTCCTGCCAGGTGGCCACGGCCCGGTCCAGGTTGTCGCCGATGGTGTCGCCGAGCAGCTCCGTCGTGCTCACGCCGTGCGTGTACGAGTTCACCGGAAGTCCTCCTCGCGGTACTCGGCGTCCGACCCCGCCGCCGTCGCCTCGCGCAGTTCGATCCGCCGGATCTTGCCGGACACCGTCTTGGGCAGCGCCGCGAACTCCAGCCGCCGGATCCGCTTGTACGGCGCCAGCGACTCCCGGGAGTGCTCGAACAGCACCTTGGCGGTGTCGGGACCGGGCTCCCAGCCCTCCGCAAGCACGACATACGCCTTCGGGACCGCGAGCCGCAGCTCGTCCGGCGCGGGTACGACGGCCGCCTCGGCCACCGCTTCGTGTTCGAGGAGCGCGCTCTCCAGCTCGAAGGGGCTGATCTTGTAGTCGGAGGCCTTGAAGACGTCGTCGCTGCGCCCGATGTAGGTCAGGTACCCCTCCTCGTCCCTCGACGCCACGTCGCCGGTGCGGTAGTAGCCGCCCGCCATCGCCTCCGCCGTGCGGTCCGGGTCGCCGTGGTAGCCGGTCATCAGGCCGACCGGCCGGGCCGACAGGTCCAGCGCGATCTCGCCCTCGGCGGCGCCGGGCGCGCCGGACACCGGGTCGAGGAGCTCCACCTTGTAGCCGGGGCTCGGGCGGCCCATGGAACCGGTCTTCAGCACCTGCCCGGGGCTGTTGGAGACCTGGACGGCCGTCTCGGTCTGGCCGAAGCCGTCCCGGACGGTGATGCCCCAGGCCCGCCGGACCTGCTCGATGACCTCGGGGTTCAGCGGCTCGCCCGCGGCCACCACCTCGCGCGGCTTTCGGCGCAGCTGGGTCAGGTCGGCCTGGATGAGCATGCGCCACACGGTCGGCGGTGCGCAGAAGGTCGTGACCCCCGCCCGGTCCATCTCGGACATCAGACGGCCCGCGTCGAAGCGCGTGTAGTTGTGGATGAAGACGGTCGCCTCCGCGTTCCACGGCGCGAACAGGTTGGACCAGGCGTGCTTGGCCCAGCCCGGCGAGGAGATGTTCAGATGCACGTCGCCGGGCCTCAGGCCGATCCAGTACATGGTCGCCAGGTGCCCGATCGGGTACGAGGTGTGCGTGTGCTCGACGAGCTTGGGGCGGGCCGTCGTACCGGAGGTGAAGTACAGCATCAGCGGGTCGTCGGCGAGGGTCGGCCCGTCGGGCAGGAACTCCTCGGAGGCGGTGTACGCGTCCTCGTACGGCTGCCAGCCCTCCGGTACGCCGCCGACGGCGATGCGGGTGTAGTCGCCGGGCACCTCGTCGAACTTGCCGGTGTCCTCGGCCCGCACCAGGACGTGCCGCACCCGGCCGCGCTCGACGCGGTCGCGCAGGTCGGCGGGGCCGAGCAGCGGGGTCGCCGGGATGACGACGGCACGCAGCTTCATGGCCGCGAGGGCCGTCTCCCACAGCTCCGCCTGGTTGCCCAGCATGACCAGGATCCGGTCCTCGGCCTCCACCCCGCGCTCACGCAGCAGATGGGCGACCCGGTTGGACCGTTCGGCCATCTCGGCGAAGGAGAGGCGGATCTCGCTGCCGTCCTCCTCGACGATGTGCAGGGCCGTGCGGTCGTTGCCCTCGGCGATGACGTCGAACCAGTCGAGCGCCCAGTTGAAGTGCTGCGGGCGGGGCCAGACGAAGCCCTCGTACGCCGTCGCGTAGTCCTCGCGGTGCTGGAGCAGGAAGTCCCGCGCCCCGCGGAAGTCCTCCGTAGCCGTCATCTTGCGTCCTCCTTGGTGCCGGACCATTGCCGGGCGGCTCTCTGCCATCGTGTAATCCGTGATGCAGGTCTCACTACCCCCGAACGGGGGTGTGTGCCGCAGTGAAGGGACGAGCAGGTGGCAGTGAACCCGGGCGGAGCAGTGGAGATCCGGCGTGCACTCGCGCGGCTGCGGCACACGACGGGGCTACCGGTCGCCTTCGGCGGTCTGGTCGAGCCCGACCGGTCGCGGGTCCGGATCAGCGAACTGAGCGGTACGGCCACCACCTCGCTCCTCGCGCTCGCGGTGACCTCGGGCAACGGACTCGGCGGCAAGGCGGTCGCGCTGGCCCGCCCGTGCGCCGTGGCGGACTACTCCACGTCCCGGCAGATCAGCCATGAGTACGACGCCGCCGTCGCCGCCGAGGGGCTGCGCTCGGTGCTGGCCGTGCCGGTGGTCGTACGGCGCCGGGTGCGCGGCGTGCTGTACGGCGCTCTGCGGGACGCCCGGCCGCTCGGCGACCGCACGCTGACGGCGGCGGTGGACGCGGCGCGCGACGTGGAGCAGGCGCTGGTCGTCGACGACGAGGCGCGGGACGTGCTGGTGGCGGCGCGGGCCGAGCCGCGGCGCGCCGACACCTCCACGTGGGAGCAGGTCCGGGAGGCGCACGCGGCGCTGCGGGCGCTGGCCCCGCGGATCGGCGACCCGGCGCTGCGGGCCGACCTGCTCGACGCCTGCGCGCTCCTGACCCCGGATGCCGAGACCGCGCACGGCATCGCCCTGGCACCGCGCGAGCTGGACGTCCTGGCCTGTGTGGCGGCCGGGGCGACGAACGCCGCGGCGGCGGACAGGCTGGGCGTGAGAGCCGAGACGGTCAAGGCGTACCTGCGGTCGGCCATGCGGAAACTCGGGGCCAGGACCCGTGGAGAGGCGGTGGTCGCCGCACGCCGGGCGGGACTGCTCCCGTGACAACCCGGCTCCTCCCGTAACATTGGTAGACATCTCATTCATTCGTGGGTGCTTTGAATTTTTCCATGCGGAACCGGTTGTTATTTCCCTCACCACCTCTTCCCGCCGAATTTCAAAGCACCTTGCCTAATATTGGCCAGGACACGACACAGGGAGGGGAGCGGTGACCGTGCCACGCGACTTCCAGGAGCCCGCGAGATGCCGCCCTGACCTGGTCATCGGCCGGGACGAGCTGTTCGGCCAGGCCCGTGAGCAGCTGGCCCGCGGCGGCAGCGTGCTCCTGCACGGCCCGGCCGGAATAGGAAAGTCGACCGTCCTGCGGGCCCTGGCGGCCGAATACGGCGAAGCGGCCCACACCGTGTTGCGCTGCTCGGCCACCGAGTCGGAATCCCATCTCCCCTTCCTGGCCCTGGCCGACCTCTTCGGTCTGGTCCTCGACGACGTCTCCGACAAGCTGCCCGCCGCCCAGCGCACCGCCCTCGAGTCGGCGCTGACCGGACGCGGTGAGTCCACCCTCCAGCGCGACGGCCTCGCCCTGCGCCTGGCCGTGCTGTCGGCGCTGCGCGCCCTCGCCGCCGAGAAGCCCGTCCTGCTCGTCGCCGACGACGTCCAGTGGCTGGATCCCGCGAGCCTGGAACTCCTCGGCTTCGCCGCCCGGCGGCTCGGCGACATCCCGGTGCGGATGCTGTGCGCGGTCCGGACCGACGGCACCGAGTACGACCGCCATCTACGCGCGTTGCCACCGGACAGTCTCGCCGTCCGCTTCAACCCGCTCACCCGCGCCCAGGTGGCCGCGCTGCTCGACCACCGCGGCTACACCGGCCTGCAGCGCTCCACCGTCCGGGACATCCACCGCACCAGCGGCGGCAACCCGTTCTACGCCCTGGAACTCGGCCGCGCACTCACCGAGAACCCGACCCCGCCCCGCCCCGGTGAACCGCTGCCGGTGCCCACCTCGCTGCGGGCCCTGGTGCTCAGCCGCCTGGAGATGCTGTCCGAGGAGGCCCGCCGCACCCTCCTGGTGGCGAGCGCGGGCGCCCGCCCGACTCCGGCCCTGCTGCACGCGGCCGGCCGCAGGGACGCCGAGGCGGAGATGGCCCAGGCGGCCGCGCTGGGCCTGCTCGCGACGGAGGCCGAGGGTCCCGCCGTACGCTTCGCGCATCCGCTGATCTCGGCCGCGCTGTACGCGGAGGCGCCCGCGCAGGATCGGCGGGATGCGCACCGGGCGCTGTCCACGGCCGCCTCCGACCCCATCGAGCGGGCCCGCCATCTGGCCCTCGCGACCATCGGCACCGACCCGGAGGTGGCCGCCCGGCTCGCCGAGGCCGCGGCCCTGGCCCGGGACCGGGGCGCACCCTCGATGGCCGCCTCCCTCGGGCTGCTGTCGGCCCGGCACACCCCGGCCGACGGTGCGCCCGCTCCTGACGTACGCCGGCTCGCGGCCGCCGAGGACGCGATCACCGCCGGTGAACTGGACCTCGCCCGGGACATCGCCCGTGACGTGCTCACCCGGGCCACCGTGCCCGCGGACCGGGTGCGGGCCTGGATCATCGTGATCGACACCGCGGGTCACGCCATGACGGAGGTCGACGCGGTCTTCCCGCAGGCGCTGGCCGACGCGGGCGACGACCCCGAACTGCTCGCCCTGATCCGCTACCAGCTGGCCTGGCGGGCCCTGCTCGTCGAGGGCGACTTCGTCGAGGCCCGCGGGGAGGCCGCGCACTCGGCAGCGCTGGCCGCGCGGGCAGGCGACCGCTACAACGAGCTGATGGCGCTGTCCTTCCAGGCCCAGCTGGAGACCCTCATGGGCCATCCGGACGCCCCCGCGACCATCAAGCGTGCCCTGAAGGAGCCCCAGGACCCGCGGGTGGCCTGCCATCACAACGGCGCCGGGTACTCCCGCTTCCGCTGGCTGATCATGAGCGACCAGCTGCCCGAGGCCCGCGCGACGGTCACCGCGCTGCTGCGCGAGGTGCGGCGGCGCGGTTCGGTCGAGAGCGAGGTGCACTTCCTGCGCGGGGTGGCCGAGACCGAACTGCGCTCGGGGCACTGCGGGCGGGCGCTCGACCTGGCCCGGGAGAGCCTGATGATGGCCCGGGACACCGGGATCGGCGAGGTGGCCTCGGCCGTGCTCGCCTCCATCGCGGAGGCCTCGGGCGGCAGTGTCGAGCGGGCGCTCGAACTGGCCCGGGAGGCGGTCGATCACGCCGAGGAGAACGGCGACCAGATGTACGAGTCCCGAGGCTTGGCCGTCCTCGGCTACGCGCAGCTCGTGGCCGGGGACGCGCAGGGCGCGGTCCGTTCACTGCGCCGGGTGCGCGAGCTGGAGCACGGGCTCGGCATCACGGATCCGGCGCGCGGCCGCTGGCAGGGCGACCTCGCCGAGGCCCTCGTACGCATCGGGGAGACCGGCGAGGCACAGGACGTCATCGACGTGACGCGGGTGAACGCGCTCCGGCTGGGCCGGGAGAGCGTGCTCGCCGTCCTGGACCGGGCCGAGGCGCTGGTGCGGGCGGCGCGCGGTGAACTCGAGGCGGCGCTGGTCCAGTTGACGTCGGTGCAGGACCGTCTCGCCAAGCTGGGCTACGGCCTGGAGGAGGCGCGCGCCGCCTTCGCCCTGGCCCAGCTGCGCACCCGGCGGCCGGGGCCGACGTCGTACGACGAGGCGGCCCGGCTCTTCAGGCGCTGCCGGGCGCTGCCCTGGCTGCGCCAGGTGGAGGCGGCCGCGCTGGCCCGGCCGGAGGAGCCGGAGCCCGTGCCCACCACCGCGCCGGACGGCCTGGAAGGGCTCGAGGGGCTCGAAGGGCTGGCCTCGATGGAGCGTCAGGTGGCCGCCCTCGTCATGGAGGGCGCCACCAACCGGGAGATAGCCGCGCGGCTGTTCATCAGCGTGAAGACGGTCGAGGCGACCCTCACCCGGGTCTACCGCAAGCTCGGGATCCGCTCCCGCGTGGACATCGTCCGGCTGGCGGCGGGGCGCCGCCCGTAGCCGACGGTCCGTCAGAAACGCTCTCCCCAGGGCGCACCGAGGGTTTTCCCTGCCCAACTCCCTTAGGGGGTTCCCTCATTGGGAAGGGGAACTTCCGGGTTCTAGCTTATGGACATGCCGCTCGCCCGGGCATACGGGGGTCGGTCCCGCGACCCCCGTGTACACCCCCACACCCGCGCGACCCCCCACCGGCAACCCTGAGGAGACTCACTGATGTTCGGTCTCACCCGTGCGAAGAAGGCCACCGGCGTCACCCTGGCGATCGCCGCTGCCGCCGCCACCGCGTTGCTCGGCGCCCCCACCGCCGTCGCCGCTCCCCAGCCCATCGTCGGCGGTACCACGACGACCACGACCTCGTACCCGTTCATGATGCAGATCACGGACGCCTCGCAGAACCAGTTCTGCGGCGGCACCCTGGTCTCCGCGACCAAAGTGGTCACCGCGGCCCACTGCATGGTCGGCGAGACCACCAGCAGCGTGAGAGTCGTCGGCGGTCGCACCTACCTCAACGGCACCAACGGCACGGTCAGCCGGGTCAGCAAGATCTGGATCAACCCGGACTACACGGACGCCACCAACGGCGACGACGTGGCCGTGCTGACGCTGTCGACGTCGATGCCGTACACCACGGCGTCCTATGTCTCCTCGTCCCAGACCGGGGTGTACGCGGCCGGCACCACGGCCCGCATCGTCGGCTGGGGCACCACCTCGGAGAGCGGCAGCTCCTCCAACCAGCTGCGGACCGCGACCGTCCCGATCGTGTCCGACTCCAGCTGTGCCAGTTCCTACGGCTCCGACTTCGTCGCGAGCGACATGGTTTGCGCCGGATACACATCCGGCGGCGTAGACACCTGCCAGGGCGACAGCGGCGGTCCCCTGCTCATCGGGGGCGCCCTGGCAGGTATCACTTCCTGGGGAGAGGGGTGTGCGGAGGCCGGTTACCCGGGTGTCTACACCCGGCTGACCACCTTCTCCAGCCTCGTGACCGCGCAGGTCAACTCATAGGTCCCCAGAGGTTCTCCTGAGTATTCCTCAGGTGAGAAGCCGGGGGCGTTGCGGGCCACCACGAGCGGCCCGCAGCGCCCCCTGTCCATGCGTGCGATCCGTGCTTGAATGACCGCCATGGTGTCCACGGACCGCGTCCTCGCCTTCGCCGCGATGTCCCTGCTGGTCATCGTCATCCCGGGGCCCAGTGTGCTGTTCGTCATCGGCCGGGCCCTCGCCCACGGCAGGCGTACCGCGGTGGCGACGGCGGTCGGCAACGTCTTCGGTTCCTACCTGCTCGTCGTGGCGGTCGCGGTCGGGATCGGTTCCCTGGTGGAGCGGTCGGTGGCCGTCTATCTGGCGGTGAAGCTGGCGGGCGCCGCGTATCTGGTCCTCCTCGGGGTGCAGGCACTGCGGCACCGCAAGGAGCTGAAGGCCTCGGCCATCGCCTCCCGACCCGCCGGGCCGGCGCGGGGTGACCTGCGGACGGTCCTCGACGGCGCCCTCGTCGGCGTCACCAACCCCAAGGGCATCGTCTTCTTCGCGGCCGTGCTCCCCCAGTTCGTGGACCACTCGGCGGGGCACGTACCGGCGCAGATGCTGCTGCTCGGCCTGGTCCCGATCACCATCGGCCTGGTCACGGACACCCTGTGGGGCCTGACCGCGTCGGCTGCCCGCACCTGGTTCGCCGGCTCCGACCGCCGCCTCTCGATGATCGGCGGCGCGGGCGGGTTCACGATGATCGGACTGGGGCTGACGGTGGCGGTGACAGGGCGGGCGGACTGAGCGATCCCCTTCGGCGGGTCACCTTCCTACGACTGTCCCGAACCGGACGTCGTACGGCGTCCCCGGGTGCAGCGTGGCGAGCATCCGTTGCCCCTCGGCGGTGACGTCCTTCTGCTGGGCCTTGGTGAGCCGCTCGAAGGGCTCGACGACGAGTGTGTCCCCGGTGAGCTTCCAGACGCCCGCGAGGAAGCCGTCGACGAGGAGCGTGCAGTAGGCCTGGTTGCCCTGCCAGCTGCGGCCCCAGTACTCCTTGGGCACCACGCGGGTGCGGTCGGCGTGGGAGAGCAGCAGGTTGTCGAACTCCGGCAGGAAGCGCGGCGGGGCGGGCGTGTCCTCGGCGGGACGGGACGCTTCGGGGAGGTCGAAGAGTTCGACGCCGTTCTCGTCGCGGAAGATCCGCAGCTGGGGTCGGAGCCGCTCGAAGGCGTCGCGCAGGCGGGTGAGTCCGGCCCAGGTCTGCATGTCCTTGACGGAGGCGGGGCCGAAGGCGGCGAGGTAGCGCAGGACGGTGGCGTCGGGGGTGGGCCCGGTGGGGAGGGGCTCGGTGGGGACGGGTTCCGTGGGGCAGCCGAGCCAGTGCTCTGCCGTGGTGAGCGCGACCTGACCGCTCCTGCCCCACAGCCCGCGGGGGGTGACCTGGACGAGGGGGAGCTTGCAGCGTGCGGCGATGGCGAGGGCCTGCGGGTCGGCGTCCGGCCACTCGGCGAGGAGTGCCTCGCGCAACTGCTTCATGGTGCGCGGCTCGGCCTCGACGAGTTCCCGGGCGAGGACGGCGAGGCGGTCGAGGTCGACGCCCTGAAGTCCCTTGCGGAAGTTGATGAGTTCGCGGTCGCGGGCGGGCTGCACGAGGGGCCGCAGGGTGAGGCAGTCCTCGGCGGTGTGGGTGTGGATGGTCGAGCGCATGGTGACGATCCGGACGACCTCGCGCTCGGCCATCAGCTCCGACAGCCGCTCGGGGGCGAAACCGTCGAGGCGGGCGGCGAGCGCGTAGTACGGCGGCTTGACGTTCTGGGCCTGGAGGCCGAGCAGATGTCCGACGGCGGCCTTCGCGGACAGGCCGGACCGCCGCAGGAGCAGTTGCCGGTCGAGGGTCGCGCGGTTGAGGGCACGGGGGCTGAGCACGGGAGCCGACGTGGTCGTCTTGGTCATACCGGACACGCTAGAGGCGCTTGCGGACACGTTCTGTCCGCAACTCTCACCGAAACTCAGTGACGTCTCCCCCTACGATGTCATTTGCCCCGTATACCCTGCTCCGTGATCACGCCGACATCGGCTCGACCCGAGAGCGAGAGGCAGCCACGATGTCCGAGCGACGCGCCCGCCCCGCCGCGAAGAGCTCCGCCGCCAAGGGTTCCAGGAAGTCCGCCTGGCGCCGTGCCCTGACCCCGCCTTCCGCCCCGCCCCAGGCTCCGGCGCCCGACGCCGAACCACCCGCCCCCGAGGGGGCCGAGCCGCCGAGCATCGTCCAGGCGGCTCTGTACCGCGACGGCGTGCGGGTCTCCTCCCCCGCGACGCTCGCGGACACCTTCCGCGAACTGCGCGAACAGCCGTCCGGAATGGCCTGGATCGGTCTCGCTCGCCCCACGGAGAGCGAACTCCTGTCCCTGGCGGCGGAGTTCGACCTGCACCCCCTGTCCGTCGAGGACGCGATGGAGGCCCACCAGCGCCCGAAGCTGGAGCGCTACGGCGACACGCTCTTCGTGGTGCTCAGCGCGGCCCGCTATCTGGACGCCCCCGAAGAGGTCGACTTCGGCGAGCTGCACGTGTTCGTGGGCCCGGACTTCGTGATCACGGTCCGCCACGGGGCGGCCCCCGACCTCTCGGCGGTCCGTCACCGCATGGAGGAGACACCGGAGCTGCTGAGCCTGGGCCCCGAGGCCGTCCTCTACGCCATCCTGGACACGGTGGTCGACGGCTACGCTCCGGTCGTCTCGGGCGTCCAGAACGACATCGACGAGATCGAGACGGAGGTCTTCCGCGGCGACCCGGAGGTCTCCCGCCGTATCTACGAACTCTCCCGCGAAATGGTCGAGTTCCAGCGCGCCACCCGCCCTCTGGTCGGCATGCTGCACGCCTTGATGGCCGGCTTCGCGAAGTACGGCACGGACGAGGAACTGCAACGCTACCTGCGGGACGTCGCCGACCACGTCACCCACACCAGCGAGCGGGTCGACGGCTTCCGCCAGGCCCTCGCCGACATCCTCACAGTCAACGCGACCCTCGTCACCCAGCAACAGAACGCGGAGATGCGGGCGTTGGCGGAGGCAGGGTTCGAACAGAACGAGGAGATCAAGAAGATTTCCTCTTGGGCGGCCATTTTGTTCGCTCCGACGCTGGTCGGGACGATCTACGGGATGAACTTCGACAGCATGCCGGAGTTGCACTGGGTACTCGGATACCCCTTCGCTATCACCTTGATGGCCATCGTATGCACCAGTTTGTACATCATCTTCAAGCGGAAAGACTGGCTCTGAGTAGTCACCGCGAGAGGCGCCTCAACCAGCAGTGGCATCCTCGATTGCCCGCTCTGACGGAGCCTCGGAGGCTGGTGGGGAGAATCTGGGGAGAATCAACCGCGGTCCGACGCGGGCAGTCTGCCGCGATCGCGGACGTTGACCTGCGAGAGGTTGGCCGCTGTGGCGTCGCCTGGGAGCGGTGGTCAGCACGGAGAGTAGTGGGCTTCCGAGGCGGAACACCAAAACGGATGGGCACAGCAGGTTGCTGTGCCCATCCGTTTCGCGGGTTGGGCGAACTGGACGTCTAGGCGGCCGTGGCAACGGCGGCGGAGTGGTTGAGCAGGGCATCGATGGCCCCGCGCCCCTTGCCGCCCGGCCTCGGGCATGAAGTGGGCGTAGTAGTCCAGGGTGATGGTCGGGCTCGAGTGCCCGAGCCAGCGGGCCAGGGTGACGACGGACTCGCCCGCTTCGAGGATGACTGAGGCGTACGTGTGTCGGAGCACGTGGAAGCCGTCCTTGCGAGACGCCTTCCACCGCTCCCCTTTCTTCCGCAGGGGGATGACACCGGCGGCGGCCAGGGCCGGCTTCCAGACCTCGACGTTAAAGAGGTTCGCGCGAAGAGCGTTGCCGTACGTCGTGGTGATGACGAGCGGGAACTTCTTCGTCTCCCGGTCGGGCTCCGGACCGCCCCACGGCAGCTCCACCTCGACTGCGGGGTACTCCATGAAGTACTGGGCCAAAGCTGCTGCAACCGACGGAGGCATGTCGACGACACGTGTCTTGCCACCCTTCGGCAGGGTGAAGTACAGCTGCCCACCGAGGAGTTGTACCTGCCGGCGAATACGCAGGACCGAACGGGCGAAGTCGCGTCCCGTACACGCTGCACGGTCTCCAGCGGCCACGCTTCCCACTGATCCTCCGGCACCTTGGGCCAACGCACGGACTTGGCCCGCATCGGGTTGCGGGCCAGCCGCTTGTCGTCGATCGCGGTCTCGAAGATGTTCGAGAGCGAGCCGAGAATCTGCCGGGTGCAGCGCGGCGAGCATTCGCTCTCCAGGGCGGCGATGTAGCCACGCAGGACGGCAGGGCTGATGTCCCGCAGGGCAACGGTGCCCAGTTGAGGCCGTATGTGGAGGCGGACGCGTTCGTCGATGCGTTTGACCGTTCCGGGCGCTCCGCGGACTCCCGTCTGCCAGAAGCGAGTCACGTAGTCGTCCAGCGCGATGGAGCCGTCACGGGGGTCGACGAACTCGCCGCGCTCGCTGTCGGTGCTGGCCCTGCGTAGCGCTCCGCGCGTCGGCCAGGCTTTCACTGGACCGGGTGCTCCGGGACGGATCAGAAATGACGACCGGCTGGGTGGACAGCGCCCGACGCCGACGCCGACCAATGGCGCCGGGAAGTGCGACACATCCTCCAGGCACTCGAAACGCCCGATCGTCACCAATCGTGACCGGTTCACGGGAAAGGCGAGCCAGAACCGAAACCGGTGAACAAAGCCAGACAGAGGCTCACCCTCGTCGAGCTGGCCCGACGACAGGTTTTGCAGTCCGGGCCTTGCCGCCCGGTCCAAGTTTTTTCGGAACTCGCTGTCGGCCGTGCGACCTCGGGCGCGCGCCCACCGAACTCCCCTTGCCCACTGGGTAAGGGGAGTTCGGTGGGCTTGCACCGGATATCGGTGTCAGCAGGAGCGCGAGCCCACGAAGCCGACGCGGACGAGCTTCCACTGCTGGTTCACGCCGCCCCAGTCCGAGTACTGGACGATGCCGGTCCCGTCGGCGGAGGAGAAGCCCGGTACCTCGACGGCCTTCCCGCTGTTGCGGTTGATCAACCGGACGTATCCGTCCGGTGAGTCCGCCAACCGGAACTGCTGGTTCACGCCACCGTGGTCGCTCCACTGGTTGATGGCGGCGTTGTCGGCCGTCGACCAGCCGGAGACGTCCAGGAGCTTGCCGGAGTGCCTCGCCTTCAACCGGTAGTGGCCGCCACCGGAGTCCACGAACTGGAACTGCTGGTTGGTCCCGTCGTACCGGCCCCACTGCGTGACCGCGGCGCCGTCCGCGGAGCTCGCGCCCGCCACGTCCAGTGCCTTGCCGCTGTTGCGGTTGACCACGACGTACCAGGCGTTCGTGTCCACAGTGCCTGCTTGCGCCGTCGGCGCGCACGCGCGCAAGTCGAAGCGTTCCACCCGCACTTTGCCACCGAGGGCCTTGGTGGCGTGGTTGAAGACGGCGAAGCGGTAGCCCATGAAGAAATTAGGTTTCTCGTTCATGGTGAAGGCGGGGCCGAGCGGGGTGAAGGTGGTGCCGTCGGTGCTGTAGGAGAACGTCGCCTGGCGGCCCGATCCCGGGCTGATGTCGGCGGTGGCGCGCAGCCAGACGCGGCTGCCGGACGCGGGGAGGTCGGCGCGGGCCTGCTCGGTGCCGGTGCCGGTGGTGTTCCAGCTGGCGTCCATGGTCAGGCCGTCGAACATCACCAGCCTGCTGACGCCGTTTTGCCACGTGACGCCGATCCAGGCGGAGGAGTCCCGCAGCATCGCCAGCCCGGCCCGGTCGCCGTCCGCCATCCCGGAGCAGTCGAGCACGACGGTCGCGGTGGAGACGGGGCCCTGGATGCGGCGGGTGAGGGTGTTACGGGCGTTGTAGAGGTCGTCGGTGACGGTGGCGGTCCTGAGGGTAAGCCCGTTGTCGACGGTGAACGCGGCGGTGTCGGGGTTGTGGTTCCACTCCCAGTACGGCGCCAGCGCCGTCCCCTCGAAGGTGTCGGAGCCGGTCATCGGCGGGAGCGGGTGCGGGGTGACCGGGTAGGGGTATGTCTCGCCCCACGCGCCGTCGACGAGCTGGAGCTCGGGCCAGCCCTCGGCGTTCCAGGTGACCGGGGCCAGGGCGGGGACGCGGCCGCCGGGATAGGCGTCGATGAAGCCCATGTAGTACCAGTCGCCGTTCGGGGTGTCGACCAGCGCGCCCTGGTGCGGTATGCCGCCGCCGGGGATCGGGCCGGGCAGGTTCAACAGCACCTCCCGCATCTCGTACGGACCGAAAGGGCCTGAGGTGGACTTCCAGATGTACTGGCCGTTGGGCGGGCGGGTGACGAAGATGTAGTAGTTCCCGTTGATCTTGTAGAAGCGGGAGCCCTCCATCAGGTGCAACGCGTCGGGCTTGGTGAGCACGTGCTCGGACCTGACCTCGGTGCGCATGTCCGGGGAGAGCTGCGCGACGTGGATCTCGTTGGCGCCGTACGCCACGTACGGGGTGCCGTCGTCGTCGAAGAGCAGCCCCGCGTCGTAGTAGACGCTGCCGATCTCGGCGTGCCGGGTCCAGGGGCCCGCCGCGTCGGTGGCGCTGTATACGTACGACCGCTGCCAGCCGATCTGGCCCAGCCAGTAGAAGGTCTGGTCGCTGGGGCGGTAGCGCATCGAGGACGCATAGATGCCCTGGACGTATGCCCGTCCGCCGTTGAGGTCGTACGCGTCGCCGAAGTCGAGGACCGGCACCGAGTGGCCGATGAACTCCCAGTTGACCAGGTCGTAGGAGCGCAGGACGGGCGCGCCCGGCGAGTAGTGCATGGTCGAGCCGGTGTAGTAGTACGTGTCGCCGACGCGGATGACCTCGAGGTCGGCGAAGTCCTGCCAGATCACCGGGTTGGTGAACTGCTCCTGCTGGGCCGTCGTGGCCGCCGTCGCGCGCATCGCCGGCAGTGTGGCGCCCGCGACCAGGCCGGCGGTGGCCGCCATGACTCTCCGGCGGCTGTGGGGGTGTTGGAGCCAGGACATGCGAGATCAGCTTCCTCACGGGTAGGAGGGGGACCGAGAGTAAAGTTCGAAATGCCGGACATCGTTCTGAGTGTCGAACGGGAATATCGGAGGGGGCAGGAGGGGTCTCAACGCCGGGTGGTCAGCGGCTCGCCCACAGCAGTCGTCATTGGGTGATAGTGCGCGGGGCTCTCGAAGTCGTCCGGGTCAACTCCTCGTGGCCATGCCGGGAGGTTGTCCCCGTCGGAGCCCGGCCAAGTCCCGACCCCACTCGTTCAGGGGAGGTTGTGCAAGTCCACCCCTGACACACCATCAGCCAACTGCACTCCGCACGACGCCCGCGTGGTGCAGGTGCCGGTCCAGCAGTTCAGCAGGTCTTGGATGGTGTCGAGGATCTGGTAGAGGGTGAGCCTCAAATCCCTGGACCGGGGCGGGGAGGGGCTCAGGTCCCGGGAGCGGGGGTCATCCGGCGGTCAGAGTGGTCCACTTCTGGTTGGAGCCGCCGTGGCAGTCCCACAGGTGGAGCTGTGTGCCGTCGGTCGTGGAGGCGCCCGGAACGTCGAGGCAGCGGCCGGAGGCGGGGTTGCGGTAGCCGCCGTTGTAGGGCTGCCAGATCTGGTTGGAGCCGCCGTGGCAGGCCCAGAGCTGCACCTTGGTGCCGTTGGTCGTGCCGAAGCCGGCGGCTTCGAGGCACTTGCCCATGGAGCGCAGGGTGCCGTCGGTGTAGGCGGACCAGTACTGGTTGATGCTGTCGCCGCAGCTCCAGATCTGGACGGCGGTCCCGTCGGCGGTGCCGAAGCCGCTGACATCCAGGCACTTGCCGGCGATGTCGGACTGCACGCGTGCGGGGGCGGGGGCGGGGTTCCTCAGCCACCCGGCGCTGTCCGCGGTCTGGATGCCGCGGTGGAAGGCGTCGGCCATCTTCTGGTAGCCCGCGTCGTTGGGATGCACGGCGTCGGCCAGGTCGGCCGTGGTCAGGCTGCTCATGTCCACGTATGCGACGCGCTTGCCCGCGGCCTGCGCGTCGCTCACGATCTGGGGGATGGCCTGGTTGTACGCGCCACGGTACTGCTCCTCCGAGCCGCTGGTGGACACGATCAGGGAGGCCACGAGGACGGTCGCGTCGGGGACGTCGGCGGTGATCTGGTTGACCAGCGACCTCAGCCGGTCGGCGGCGGTGGAGGGCTGATAGCTCCCGCCCAGGTCGTTGGTGCCGATCTCCAGCGTCACGACGTTGGGCCGGTAGCGGGTCAGTGAGGCGTCGGCGAGTGCGGCGATCTGGTCGATGCGGTATCCGGAGTGGCCTTCGTTGTCGGGGTCGGACATCGAACCGCCCCGCCCCGTGCCGACGAAGTCCAGCGGATGGCCGTCCGTCGCGAGCTCGTCCCACAACGGACCCCGGTAGCCGTTGCCCGTACTGCTTCCCACGCCCCAGGTTATGGAGTCGCCCAACGGCATGACCCGCAACGGCGTGGTGGAGGCGGCGGAGGCAGGGGCCACACCAGCCGCCGTCACCCCGAGCGCGGCAGTGACGAGAGCGATGAGGGACAGAGTCCAAGACTTTTTCATGCAGTCGTCCTCTTCTGCGAGTGAGTGCTGAATCTGGCGCGGGCTGCTCGCCGTTCGTGTCGGCAACTCGGCTGCTGTGTCGTCCCGTTGGCATCGGCGGGCACATGACGTACTGGCGGAACGGCGTGGTGGGGAACCGCTTGCGAGGTGAGCGTTGACAACGTCGAGCCATCCGGCGTCCCGTCTGCCTCGGTGCTCGACTGCGGAAAGACCGTCGCCTCGCCGAGCCAGGAGACGCCGTGCAGCGCCTCAGTGCCGGTGCGGAACGAGGCGATGCCGAGGCGCTCCACGTCCGGTGCGTACTGGTGGAGCAGCGCGATCCGCTCGCCGAGCGTGAGCCGACCGAGCAGATCGTCGATGCGCTTGCCTATCGGCAGCGCGGCGTCGCGGAACGGATGCCTCTCGGTCGCAGGGAGGGACGGAAAAGCGCAAGGCTGACCTCTAAGCAGGCTGGTACGGAGTGTTGAAGCGCTTCGACGCTGTCATCGCTTCTACCGGACTGTCAATGGCTGGAATGCAAGAATTCTTCGTATGGGCCCTCTTGTTCCGTGCGAATTGCGCCGTTAGCGTTCGCGCCGGGTGAAGCGCTTCGACACCCGGTTCAGGGAGGGTCGCCGCCATGAGAAACGAGTGGAACCGCAGACGCTTCGTCGGCAGAGCCGCCGTCGTGGCGGGAGCGGCCGCGATGGCCCCTGCGCTCTCCGCGTGCGGAGAACTACAGCGCCCAACCCGGCTCACCCTCCGAAGAGGGACTGCGCCTGCTCGCCTCCTGGGCAGCCACCCAGGACGCCCCCGTGCCCGTACGACCGGGCACAGGGGTCGCCCCCGCAGGGCCTGAGGCGTAGGTCCTCGCCCCAGAAGCCGTCAGTCCGTCATGGCGTCGCGGACGAGTGCGGTGTCGACGAACTGCTCGAAGCGGACTCAGCACCGAGCCCGTCGCTCTTTGGAGCGGTTCGTGTCAAGGATCGTGCCGGCAGAGCGGGTGGCTACTGCGTCGACCTGGCCCAGTCGTCGTATCGCTCGCCCTTCGCGCCCGCACCGGCCAAGTACCGCTGCCAGGCACGCCTCGGGATCTTCGCCATCAACGCCTTCACCGGGAACTTCCCTGTGGGCGTGGCGACTTGGTGGCTGCTGGAGACGGCCGACACGTAGCCGAACTGGCGGCTTTCGTGGGGCACTCGTCGTCCTCTCGAAGTCAGACGACGGCAGGCGCGACACCTGTCGTGCGCGCCTGCCGCATTGCGGCCTTTCAGCCCTTCGGTGCGACGCGGATACGGTTCCCGTCAGGATCGGCTGCGAGGAAGGTCAGCCCGAACCCCGCATCATGAGGCTCGCGCAGGATCGTGACCCCCTTGGACTTCCACTGCTCAAAGGTCGCGTTGAGCTCGTCGGGTCGTCCACCGTCGATGGCCAGGCAAACCTCACTGGTGCGCGGGACGTCCGGTGACAGATCCTCGAACTGGCCGGACCACAGACCGAGGTCAGCGCCTGGCCCGAGGTCGAAGGTGATGTATCCCGAAGTCTCGAACGAGGGGCTCATGCCGAGGAGGTCGCCGTAGAAACGCGCTGCGGCGGGAGCGTCGTTCACGTAGACGATGGACACGACGGATGTGGTCATGGTTGTTCCTTCTCAGGTGGTAGGTACGCATCCACCAGCCTGACCAGGATATGCGCCGCATCGTGTCGCAATTCCTGAAAAAATTGGGGTGTGACCCCAGACCGCTTCTTCACCCTGATGCTGCTCCTCACATCGAGGGATGCCGTGACCACACAGGAACTCGCGTCAGCGCTCGGGGTGTCCCTTCGAACCATCACCCGAGACCTGAACTGGCTCCGCGACGCCGGTCTGCCGGTGACCGCGCACCGGGGCCGCCTCGGAGGCGTGACCATGCTGCCCGGGTCCGGGCTCGACCTCACCCGACTCACACCGGCCGAGCGTGATCATCTGTCGCTCACCGGGCTGGACGAGAAGCAACGTGCGGAGCTCAACGCATCGGTCGAAAGCCGGCGCGCGCTGTCCAAGATCGCTGCTGCACAGCCACGTCGAGTTCATGAGCTCCTGCCGCTCACCGACGTAGTGCACGTGGACAGCCGTCCCTGGCGTCAGGCACGAGCTTCCGGCACGACTCCGGCTTCGCTGATCGGCGCAGTGCGGCGAGGTCGCCGGCTACGGATCGAGTACGACAGCCCACGCGAGCCATGCCCACGCGAACTGGTCGTGGATCCCTACGGGCTGTTCGCCAAGGCCGGCATCTGGTACCTCGTCGCCGACTGTGCCCGAGTGCCACGGATGTACCGACTCGAACGGATCACGACGTGGAAAGAAGTCGACCAGCCACGACGGATCCGCGAGGGCCAGACCCTGGCCACCGTCGCTGCAGCGCTCATTGATCAGTGGGAGCACAACCACGCGATAGAGGTCAGCGCCACCATCGACCAGACCCAGATCGCGCGAGCGCAACGGATCTTTGGCCTACGACTCGTCCCGGACGGCCATGAAGAATCCGCCACCGGCCGCAGGGTAACGATCCGCTTCCTGCATCTGGAGGACGTGCGAGCACTACTGCCGTTCGGGAGCGCCGTCACTGTGCACGGCCCCACCGAAGCCAGGGCTCACCTCCGGGACCTCGCCACCAACCTTGCCCACCACTATGCGCCGTCACCAACGCCCTGACCCGCAACAAGATCCGGTATCAGCGTGTCCACCACTCAGGGGAGACCATGGCAAGGCAGTACGCCACTGGTCAGTCGCCATGGCTGCCGATGGGGCACGACGAGACGTCGTCGACTTGTCTGGTCGGCGCGGAGGCCGTCGGCGTGGGCTGGAGGGCATAGCTGTCGACGAGGGAGAAGGCGGCCAGGTAGCGGTGCGCGGTGTAGGCGGACCGGCTGACCGCGGAGGTCGACAGTGGGTGCCAGGTGAGGTAGGTGATTCCGTCAGTCGCGGACTTCTCCAGGGTGCCGCCTAGTTGGATGTCGCCGGTGTCCGCTTGGGGCGTGCAGGGAAGCTCCGCCACGGACACGCGCAGCCGGACGCCGAGCCCGCCGTGCGCCAGTTCCTGCTGCTGCATGGCTGGGCCGTACGACGTGGACAGGCAGATCGGCTGCGAACCCGGGGGTTCGGTGCTTCCCCGCTGCGACACGGTCGGGGACTGGTCACCGCCGGCCTGGCTCATCCAGGTCGCCATGCCGGTCAGCGTGTGCGGCAACTGCCCCGAGCCCACCCACTTCTGCTCGGCCAGTACGGCGTCGAGTTGGTGGAGGCGCGTGCGGATGTCCCCGTCGAACGCGAGGTAGAGGACGCTGCTGCGCACGCAGTTGACAGGCGCCCAGCGCGCCGGCCCCATGAACGGGTTCTGGTCCTCCGTCCGGCAGGAGTCCGCCACCGATGTGCCGAGTGGAACGGCCCACGACAAGGCCGACGTCAGGTCCGTCAGGCGCGCGGAACTTCGGCGTGCCGCGGCCACGTCGGCGGTCCGGGTGGCAGCGGAGTGTGCGAAGACGCCGACGTCGGGCGGCGTGCGGTTCCACGTGCGGTGGATCTGCCACAGCAGGCAGATCACCAGCGTGCACACCACGCTGACCACGACCAGCCCGGCCACCATGCATCCGCGTGCCAGCGTCCCCGCCCGGCCGCGTCCCCCCGTTGGATGATCCATGTCTGCATGGTCGCGGGCCGGCACTGGTTTTGGGACAACGGACCGGTCTCCTTACGGTTTCGCACCAGGCAGCATCACCCCGGCACTGCTGCAAGCGGCCCTCTGGGGAGAATCGGCTCCAGCCAGATGCGCACCACGTGGTCGGAGGTGCACAGGCATGGCACAGCGATCCGGACAGGTATGAACGCGACCGCCGGAACCAGGGCGCGCGGCAGTTCGGTGGATGGATTCGAAGGTCTTCCGGCGCCGGCTCCACAGTCACCGCCTGCTGAGCGGAGGGCGTGCTCAGGACTGAGGGCCGGGCGCGCTGTCGGGGGCGATGGGGAAGATCTGGTCGAGGCCGGCGATGCGCAGGGTGCGCAGGGTATGGGCGGGTACGGCAGCGAGTGCGATGTCCGCTTGGGCGGCCTGGGCGTGGTTGTGGGCCGCGATCAGGGCGCTGAGCCCGCTGGAGTCGCAGAATTCCATGCCGCCGAGGTTCAGGATGAGGCGCTGACCCGGTCGGAGGGTGAGGGCGGGGATCAGTTCACGCAGTTCGGTGGCGCTGTCGTAGTCCAACTCGCCGAAGATCTCCAGTACGGGACCGGTGGCGGCGTCTCGGGTGGTGATCTTCAGTGGGCTCATGGACTGCTTCTCGTCTGGGGGTTGGGGGCTGGGACGCCGAGGGCGAGCAGGGCGGTGTCGTCGTCGAGGCCGTCACCGAAGCTGTGCAACAGGCCGGTCAGGGCCCGGATCACGGCTGGCGGGGACTTGCCGGCCTGGCCGGCGGCGAAGGCGAGCAGGGACTCGTCCCCGTACAGGCTGGTGCGGTCTTCGCCGGTGCGGGCTTCGGTGAGGCCGTCGGTGTAGAGGAGAAGGGTGTCGCCGGGGGCGAGCACGGTCGTGGCGGTGGTGAAGCGGGCGGTGGGCAGGATGCCGACGAGGAGGCCACCGGGGGTGGGCAGGAAGTCGGCGGTGCCGTCGGCACGCATGATGATGGCCGGAGGGTGGCCGCCCGAGGCCAGGTGGACGGCGACCTGCCCGGTGTCGGGGTCCGGGTCGAGGGCGCCGAACACCACGGTGCAGTAGCGCGGATCGTTGCCGGCGCCGGCGTACCGCTCGTGGAGCACCTTGTTCAGGGTGGTCAGGGCACCGACGGGGTCGGGGTCGTGCAGTGCGGCGGCGCGCAGGGTGTAGCGGGTCAGTGAAGTGACCGCCGCCGCCTGGGGTCCCTTGCCGCACACATCGCCGAGGAAGAAGCCGAAGCGTTTGCCGTCGATGGGGAAGACGTCGTAGAAGTCGCCTCCGAGCCGATCCGGTGAGGCGGTGTGGTAGTGGGCGGCCGTCTCTATCCCGGGTACCGCCGGGAGGGTGTCGGGCAGCAAGGACTGCTGGAGCACGGCGAGGGCGTCCTGCAGCCGGGCCCGGTCGGTCTCCGCCTGTTTGCGTGCTTCTTCGGCTGCCTTCCGGCTGCGCAGGAGTTCCTGTTCGTAGGTGCGACGATCCCGGGCGTCGAAGATGGTCGTGCGGATCAGCAGGGGATCGCCAGTGGTGCCGTGCTTGACCGCGGAGGAGACCAGCACCGGTATCCGGCCGCCGCCGTTCTGTCTGATCTCCAGGGCGATGCCGCTGATCTCGCCCTGCATCCGCAGCAAGGGGGCGAAGTGCGTCTCGTGGTACAGCTTGCCGCCCACCGTCAGCAGGTCGGTGAACCGCATCCGGCCCACGACCGCCTCGCGGTCCAGGCCGAGCCAGGTCAGCAGCGTGGTGTTGATCCTCGCGACGGTGCCGTCCATCAGCGTTGACAGGTATCCGCAGGGCGCGCTCTCGTAGAGTTCCTCGGCGCTGTCCTCCAGCAGAGCGGCGAACGCCGCGCTGGAGGTCTTCTCGTCGCCGGTCTCGTGCGGATCGGGCTGCTGCCCGGTGCGGCACATCACCGCAGGGCCGCCAGGAACTCCGTGATCGCCTGGTTGGTGGCCTCGGGCGCGGACAGATGCGGGCAGTGCCCGGTCGCTTCCAGCGTCACCAGCGTCGAGCCGGGGATGGCCTCGTGGACGAAGGCACCCACCTCCCGGGGAGCGATCACGTCCTGGGTGCACTCCAGCACCAGCGTGGGCACGTTCACGCCCTTCAGGTCGGCCCGCGAGTCCGACAGGAACGTGGTCCGGGCGAACACTCGCGCCATCTCCGGGTCGGTGGCGCAGAAGCTGTTCTTCAACTCCTCGCCGAGTTCCGGACGGTCCGCGTTCCCCATGATCACCGGGGCCATCGCTGCCGACCAGCCCAGATAGTTCGACTCCAGCGACTCGAGCAACTCGTCGATGTCCTCGGCGCTGAACCCGCCGCGGTAGCCGTCGTCGTCGATGTACCGCGGAGACGGAGCGACCATCACATGCGCCCCGATCCGCTCCGGTGCCTTGTCGGCCGCCAGCACGCCGATCATCGCGCTGACCGAATGTCCGACGAACACCGCATCGCGCAGATCGAGCGCCTCGCACACCTCCACCACGTCCTGGGCGTAGCCGGCCAGGGAGGCGTAACGGTCCTCCGAGAACGCTGCCGCATCCGAGCGGCCCGAGCCGACGTAGTCGAACAGCACCACCCGGTAGTCCTCGACCAGCGCAGGCAGTGTCAGCCGCCACATGTTCTGATCGCACCCGAAGCCATGAGCCAGCACCACCGGCCGCCCCTGCGGATTGCCGGTCACGCTGACATTGTTCCTGCGGGCGATATCCATACTCGGGAGTCTCTCAGACATGGTCGGGGGGTCCTGTTTCATCCAGAATCATCCACATTTGGTCCGACGTTCTCATCGGCCGGCGCCGTCCTGCCGCTTGCCTCGTGGCATCGGTCTTGCCGGTGTCGGGAGATGCGCATCTGGGCGAGGGTGTGCAAGGCCTCCACCGGTTCCAGCGCCTGGTCTTGGGCGCCGATGAAGTCCTGCAGGGCGCTCTCGCCGTCTTCGCCGCCGCCGGTCGCGGCGTCCAGAGAGGTGGAGTTGTAGCCGTTGGCGGCCGGGCCTCCCGCACCTCTTCCTCGGGCGGGCTCATCAGCTCCGACAGGTCTTTGACCGTGGGGGTGCGGCCGAGCAGGCAGTGCAGTTCCTCGGTGGCGCGGGCGAGCTGGACGCGGGCTTCCTGCTGTCGGCGCGGCACGTGTACGGCCCAGGTGGTGTCGCGAAAGAACCGCTTGCTCTCGCCCACGATGCAGGGAATCGCGAAGAATGTGAACTCCCCTTCGGCGTCAGTTCGCATCGGTCGATGGCCTTGATCAGGCCTCGGCCGGCCGCGTATCGGACCAGGGACATGTTCATCTCGATCAGTGCGACCTCCGGCAGCTCGCTCGTTCTTGCGTCCGCTGCCGCCGGAATGTTCATGAGCGCCATGCTGTGCCCTCCCACCGTCGGAGCCGACCGCTACCGCCTGCAAAACGGCCAACGGCGCAGCGTGTACCCCGTCTTCCCGCACCCATACCTGTCTGTGCTGCGCGGGATTCGGCGGGCGGCGGCCGGTCGGCGGATCGGCCGGCTGTCCGCCGTCGTGGACCTCGCAGACGATCCGGTCGCTGTCGGCCCGGATCCGCGGTGTCCCCGAGCCCGCGTCGCGGAGGACGCTGTTGGTGGTCAGCTCGGCCACGGCGCGTTCCAGGTCTCCCGGGCCTCCCGACCTCACGCCGGACACGCCGGGGGACCGCGCCTGAGACTCCTCGGCGGGCACACGGCACCCGATCGGAGGCGGCCGACGGGCAAGCCCGGGGCCGCTCGGTGTCCGGTCGTACGGGACTGGGGTGTCACCCCGGTTCGAGCGCGCCGGAAGTCGGGTTGTGTGAGCCACTGTCGGAACGGCACGTCGCCCCGCAGGAGGACTGAACCATGACCATGCCGATCCCCGTCTACTTCATCCACGGGCTGTGGCTGCACAGCGCCTCCTGGCAGCCGTGGATCGACCTGTTCCGTAAGGAGGGCTACGACCCGTCCGCCCCGGGCTGGCCGGGCGACCCCGACACCGTCGCCGAGGCCCGGTCGAACCCGGAGAGCATCGCCGACCACGGCATCGACGACGTCGTGGAGCACTACGCGGCACTGATCGCCGAGCTGCCCGTGCCGCCCGTCCTGATCGGTCACTCCTTCGGCGGCATGATCGCGCAGAAGTTGCTCGGCCAGGACCGCGCCGCCGCGGCCGTCGCGATCGACGCCGCGCAGATCAAGGGCGTCCTGCCGCTGCCGCTGTCGGCGCTCAGGGCCACCCTCCCGGTGTTCAGGAACCCCGCGAACAAGCGCCGTGCGGTGTCCCTGACCGCTGAGCAGTTCCGGTTCGCCTTCGGCAACGCGGTCACCGAGGAGGAGTCCGCGGCGCTGTACGAACGCTGGACCATCCCCGCCCCCGGCAAGCCGCTCTACGAAGCGGCCTCCGCCAACTTCAACCCGCACTCCGCGGCGAAGGTCGCCACCGGCAACGACGGACGGGGCCCGCTGCTGCTGATCTCGGGCGGCAAGGATCACACCGTTCCCGAGACCGTCACCCGCGCGACCCTCAAGCAGTACCGGCACTCCGAGGCCGTCACCGACATCATCGGCTTCCCCGACCGCGGGCACTCCCTGACCATCGACAGCGGCTGGCGCGAGGTCGCCGAGACGGTCCTGGCCTGGCTGGGCCGACAGAACCTGGGGGACGCGCGATGACGCCGAGCACCTTCGGGCCCGCCGCCTTCGACCTCGGTCTGGCCGGGCGGAGTGCCGTGGTCACCGGGGCCGGGCGCGGGATCGGCCTGGCCGTCGTCGAGGCACTCCTCGGCGCCGGCGCCCGCGTCGTCGCGGGTTCGAGACGACGTACCGATGGCCTGGACGCCCTGGCCAAGGGCGGCGCCGAACTCACCGTCGTGGAGCTGGACCTGACGGAGCCCGGCGCCCCGGCCGCGCTGGTGGCGGAGGCGGTCGCCGGGTACGGCGGCGTCGACGTGCTGGTGAACAACGTCGGCGCGGTGCGTCCGCGCGTGGACGGTTTCCAGGCCGTGTCCGACGCCGACTGGGACTGGGCCTTCACGATCAACTTCATGGCCGCCGTGCGGGCCACCCGTGCCGCGCTGCCTCATCTGATCGCGAGCGGCGACGGACGGATCGTCACCGTCTCCTCGGTCAACGCCCGCCTGCCCGATCCGCTGGTCATCGACTACAGCGCCGCCAAAGCGGCGTTGACGAACTTCTGCAAGGCCCTGTCCAAGCAGGTCGGGCCGGAAGGCGTCCGCGTCAACACGGTGAGTCCCGGGCCGGTCGAGACCGCGCTGTGGAAGGGCGAGGGCGGTGTCGCCGACACCGTCGGTCAGTCGCTGGGCGTCGATCCGGGCGAGGTGGCCCGCAGTGCCGCCGGGGCGGCGGCCACCGGGCGGTTCAGCACCCCGGCCGAGGTCGCCGACCTCGTGCTCTACCTGGCGAGCCGGCGCTCGGGGAACATCACCGGCGCGGACTTCCTGATCGACGGCGGCATGATCGACGCTCTCTGACGGACTCCTTCCCCGACACCGGGCCAGGTCGCCCACGGACCGTGCGGAGGCCGGCGACCTGCGCGCGGTGATCGCCTCGCCCGACCCGTTCCACGCGCGGTCGACCGCCCGCCACCGACTTCGTGACGGAGAAGGGAGTACGAGGACGCCGGATGCCTCAACCCTGCCGTGCGGGCGACCTGATGTACCGGTCGCCGTCCGGCGTCACCGGGTGGTCTCCTCGGCGCGGACGGCCGCCCCTGCCCGCCGGCGCGTCGGTCGGCGGACTGCCGCTGCGACAGGCCGACGCGGCCGTGCCGTTGCGGGCAGCCGCCGGGCTTCCGGCCGGCCGCGCCCGGTGGCGGATCCGAAGCGTCGCCTCCTTACCCGGGGGCGAGGCGAAGCGGCCGTTCGTCGGAGCTCTGTTTCCCTCTCAGATCGTCGGCCGCGGGGCAGTACTCTGACCTTCCAGACAGACCGAGTCCGGGGACCCGGCTGATGGGGGGAACGTGGAGCTCGTCGGTCGGGACGACCAGCTGGATCTGTTGCGCCGATTGCTTGCCGATCCGCGGAGCCACGGGAGCGCGCTGCTGGTCCGTGGCGCGCCCGGAATCGGGAAGACGGCGTTGCTCGCCGAGACCGCCGCTCTCGCCGAGAGGCTCGGCTACCGGATTCTGCGCACCAGCGGTGTCGAGGCCGAGAGCGACATCCCCTACGCCGGTCTGCAGCTGGTTCTCCGCCCGTTGGCCGCGGGAGCCGCCGAGCTCGCCGCGCCGCACCGGCAGGCCCTGGACACCGCCCTCGGGCACGCCGAAGCCGCTGTCCCGGATGTCTTCCTGGTCGGTCTGGCGGTTCTCAACCTCCTGGCCGACGCCGCCGCGGTCGCTCCGGTGCTGGTCCTGGCCGACGACGTCCAGTGGCTCGACGACGCCACGGCCGGCGTCCTGGCCTTCGTGGCGCGCAGGGTCGGCACGGAGCCGGTGGTCATGGTGGGAGCCGCACGCGACGGCCACCGGTCGCGTCTGAGCCCCGACGAGCTCACCTCCGTGACCCTGGCCCCGCTCACCGAAGGCCAGGCCACGGAACTCCTGGCGGACCACGCTCCGGACCTGCGTCCGACGGCGCACCGCCGACTGCTGGCCGAGGCGGCCGGGAACCCCTTGGCCCTGACGGAGCTGTCCCGCACCCTCGGCGCGTCGGCCGATCCGCACGTCTCCCAACTGCCCCTCACCGAGCGGCTCGAGCGGGCCTTCACCGACCGCCTGGAGACCCTGCCGGACACCACCCGAGCCCTGCTGCGGATCGCGGCTCTCAACGACAGTCCGTCACTTCCCGAGATCTACACCGCGACCCGGCAGCTGACCGGCGCGACGGCCTCGGCCGCGGAGCTCGACCCGGCCGTGCGTGCCGGGCTCGTCCACGTCGTCGGCACCGAGCTGCGCTTCGGGCATCCACTGATGCGGTCGGCCATCCAGCAGACCATGCCCGGCGGCGTCCGCCGCGCCGCGCACGCCGCCCTCTCCGCCGTACTCGATCAAGAGCCGGACCGGCAGATACGTCACCGGGCCGCCGCGGCCGACAGCCCGGCGGAGGCGGTCGCCGCCGCGTTGGAGGACGCCGCTCACCGAGCCGCGCGCCGCGGCGGCGTCGCGGCGGCCGTCACGGCCCTCGAACAGGCCGCCGCGCTCAGCGAGGACATCGGCCACCGAGCGGAACGGCTGTTGCGGGCGGCCGACTTCGCCGTCGAACTCGGCCGGCCCGAGACCGTGACCCGACTGCTGGACCAGGCACTCACCGGCCCGCTGTCACGGCGGCAGCACGCCACGGTCGTCTGGCTTCGCGGCAGCTTCGACGAGGGACTGCACGGCCACTCGTCCGGCGCCGTCTCGCTGACGGCACTCGCCGAGGAGATGGCCGCGCAGGACCGCCCGCTGGCGCTGCGGATCCTGTGGAGCGCCGCGCAACTGTGCTTCTGGTCCGAGCCGGGGGCGGAGGGACGCCGCGCGGTCCTTCAGGCCGTGGAGCGGATGGAGCTGGACGAACTCGATCCGTGGCGGCTGGCCATCAGTGCCTACGCCGCGCCGGTCGATCGCGGCGCCTTCGTCCTGGACCGGGCCCGCCGCGTCGCGCTGGAAGAGGGTGACGACGGCCGCGCCTACCGCATGCTCAGCACCGCCTCGCTGCTCGTCGGCGGCTACGACCTGGCCCGGGTGTTCTCGGCCGCCGGCGGTGCGCCGCTGCGTGTCCAGGGACGGCTGGGGCTGTTGGCCCGTACGGTCGGTGCGGACGCGTGGAGCGCCCTGGTGGTGGGCGACCTCGGTGCGGCGATCGCCGCGACCGAGGAATCACGAAGGCTGGCGCGCGAGACCAGCCAGACGATGATGTACGCGCTGATGACCGCCACCGCGGGCAAGCTGGCCGCGGTGCGGGGTGAGGTGGATTCCGCCCTGCGGCTGGCCGAGGAGGCGGAGGGGATCGGGCTTCCGGCCGGGGCGCGTCCGGTGCTGGCCACCGCGACGATGGCGCGCGGGCTGGCCGCGTTGGGCGCCGGGCGGTTCGAGGAGGCCTTCGGTCATTTCCGCCGGCTGCACGATCCGGCGGACCCCGCCTTCCAGGTCGCCCTGCGGCTGACCACCGTGGGCGACCTCGTGGACGCGGCGACGCACTGCGGGCGGCTGGAAGCCGTGCTCCCGATCGTGACGGAGCTGGAAGAGGTCGCCCAGGTGACCCCCGCGCCGGTGCTGCACGCCGACCTGCGTCTGGCCCGGGCCCTGCTGGCCTCCGACGAGGACGCCGACCCGCTCTTCACGACCGCGTTGGGCGCCGATCTCAGCGCGTGGCCCCTGATCAGGGCCCGGACCCACCTGGCGTATGGCGAGTGGCTCCGGCGCCGTCGGCGCAGTGTCGAGTCCCGCGACCACCTCCGGGCGGCCCGCGACATGTTCGACGCGCTCGGCGCGATCCCGTGGGGGGAGAAGGCCCGCCGGGAACTGCGGGCCGCGGGTGAGACCAGCCGCCGCCGGGCCCCGGACGCCCGTGACCAGCTGACCGCCCACGAGTTGCAGATCGTCCGGCTCGCCGCCGACGGGTTGACCAACCGCGAGATAGGCCAGCGGCTGTACCTGTCGCACCGCACCGTCAGCTCGCATCTCCACCGGATCTTCCCCAAGCTGGGCGTGGTCTCGCGCGCCGAGCTGCGGACGGTGGTCAGCGCACTGTCCTGACCACCGTCACATGACGCTCGCCGCCGACCGCGCGGCGCTCCTAGCGTTCCCCCCACAGGGTCTCGACGAGTCGGGGAGCGGTCCCATGGTGTGGAACGGCGTCCAACAGGCATCCGGGCGGTCCCCTGCGATGGTCGGCCGTCACGCGGAACGGGAGGCCATAGGACGGCTCCTCGACGCCGTACGCGACGGCCTGAGCGGAGCCCTGGTCCTGACCGGCGAACCCGGAATCGGCAAGACCCGGCTGCTGGATCACGCCGCGGCCCGGGCCGGGGGCCTGCGCGTGGTCCGTCTGACCGCGGTCGAGCAGGAGACCGGTCTCGGCTTCGGCGCGCTGCACCGGCTGCTGCGGCCGTTCCTGAACCGGGCGGCCCGGCTGCCCGAGCCGCAGGGGGCCGCACTGAACGCGGCTCTGGGCCTGGCGAAGGGGTCCCCCGCGGACCGCTACCTGGTCGGACTGGCGACGCTGACCCTGTTGTCGGAGGTCGCCGCCGATCAGCCCCTGCTCCTCCTGGTGGACGACGCGCAGTGGCTGGACCGGGAGTCGGCCGAGGCGCTGGCGTTCGCCGCTCGCCGGCTGCATGCCGACTCCCTGGGCCTGATCGTCGCCGTCCGCGATGCGCTCGGCGGCGCGGGCCTGTTCGACGCGCTGGGCGCGCACGCCGTGACCGGTCTGCCCGAGTCCGAGGCCAAGGTGCTGCTCTCCTTCGGCACCCGTCGGGTGGACCCGGCCGTGGCCGACCGGATCGTCGCCGGGACCGGCGGCAATCCGCTCGCGCTGCTGGAACTGGCCGACGCCCTCGCTGCCGAGCAGCTGTCCGGTATCGCCCCGCTGCCCGATCCACTGCCGGTGGGCCGCCTGCTGAAGGACCATTTCCAGCGCCTCGTCCGAGCCCTGCCGCCGGAGACCGAAGCCCTGTTGCTGCTGCTCGCGGCGGCTCCTGCGGGAGACACGGGGATGATGTGGCGGGCGGCCGGGAGGCTGGGCCTGTCGGCCCGCGCCGCCGAGCCGGCGGTCCTCGCGGGCATTCTCGGCCGGGGCATGCCGACGGCCTTCCGGCATCCTCTGATCCGCTCCACGGTGTACGCCGGAGCCGAACCCGCAGCACGCCGCCGGACCCATGCGGCACTGGCCGCCGCCTGCGACGCCGTACGGGACGCCGACCGCCGTGCCTGGCACCGGGCCGAAGCCGCCTGCGAGGGCGTGGACGACAAGGTCGCCGACGATCTGGAGGCCGCCTCCGAGCGAGCCCGCTCCCGCGGCGGTTACTCCCAGCAGGCGCTGTTCCTGTCGCGTGCCGCCGACTTCACCGGTGACCCGGGCCAACGCGCCGAGCGGCTCCTCGACGCGGCGCAGGCCCATCTGATCTCGGGCGACGCGTCGGCGGCACGGACCGCGCTGGACCTGGCCGGCGCCGACATCCGTGGCCCGGTGATGCGCACGCGCGAGCTGCGCATACGGGCGACCGCGCAGATGTTCGGGATCGTCGTCGCCGACGTCCCCGCGATGCTGATGGACGCCATAACCGGGCTCGGTCCGCAGGACCCACGGCTGACCTGGGAGCTGCTCTGTGAGGCGCTGCACGCCGCGCTGGTCGCCCACGGCGGTACGCAGGGCACGTCGTTGACCGAGGTCGCGGCGGCCGTTGCCGCCGTCCCGCACCGTCCGGACACCGTCGCGTACGGCCGTGACCTGCTGATGGAGGGTCTCGCCCGGCGCGTGGCCGGGGGCTACGCACACGGCGTGCCCGTGCTGCGCACCGCCCTGGACCGGCTGCGGAACGCCCGCGAGATCGGGGACGCGAACAGTCCGTTCGCGGTGATGCTGTCCATGGCCTGCGACGATCTGTGGGACGTCCAGGCCGAGCGCGACATCGCCGGCCGGCTGGCGGCGGCGGACCGCGACGCCGGCGCGCTGTACGCGCTGGGCATGACGCTGCTCGTCGAGGCGCGCTGCGAACTCTGGGACGGACGGTTCGCGGAGGCGGAGGTCCGCTACGCCGAGTTCGAGGACATTGCGGCCGACACCGGTTTCCGCGGCGGCGGGGACATCAACCGGCTCCACCTCTTCGCCCTGACCGGCCGGGAGGCGGAGTTGCGGGCGGCGGTGCGCCGCGCGGCGGAGATGAGGGGCATCGGCCACGGTCTGCTCGGGCTCCTGGCGCGGCACGCTCTGACCCTGTTCGAGCTGGGGCGGGGCCGCTACCGGCAGGCGCTGGAGCACGCGCGCGCGGTTTTCGAGGAGGACCCCCTGGCCTGCGGCAGTCACGTTCTCCCGCTGCTCGTGGAGGCCGCTGTGCGCACCGGCGACCGAGCGGGTGCCGGCGAGGCCATGGCCCGGCTGGAGGAACGCGCCCCGCTCGCCGGTACGCCCTGGGCCCTGGGCGCCCTGGCCCTCGGCCGGGCACTGACAGCCGACGGAGACGCAGCCGAGAAGTTCTACCAGGAGTCGGTCGAACTGCTGGGGCGGGTTCCCGTGGCGCTGGAACAGGCCCGGGCCCGGCTGCTGTTCGGTGAGTGGCTGCGCCGGGGCAAGCGGCGTTCCGAGGCCAGGACACAGCTGCGTGCCGCGTACGAGAGCTTCGACGCCTTCGGCGCGATGCCGTACGCCGAACGGGCCCGGATCGAGTTGCTGGCCACCGGTGAGACGGCCCGCAGGCGGACCGAGGAGACCAGGTTCGATCTCACGCCCCGGGAACGGCAGGTGGCCTCCATGGCCGCTTCGGGGCTGACGAACGCGGAGATCGCGACGCGGTTGTTCGTGACCACGTCGACCGTGGAGTTCCATATGAACAAGGTGTTCCGCAAGCTCGGCGTCACCTCTCGCAAGCAGATACCCCGCGCGATCGGCGCACCGGGGTCCGACCCCGGTGCGAGCGGCACATGAGGGGTCGCGCGCGACATCCATGACGTCGAGGCTCCGCCTGCCGGGGCCCGCGAGACCGGGGTCACATTCTCGTTGCGGGAAAGGTCACAGCCGTGCCCCCTCCTGCTCCTTGGGGGTCTGGCCTAGCATCCGAGCATGACGGTCCTGCCTGACGACGGGCTCTCGCTGGCCGCCGAGTTCCCTGACGCGAACCTTGAACAGTGGCACGGCCTGGTGGCGGGTGTCCTGCGCAAGTCGGGCAAGGAAGTCTCCGGCACGGCAGCTGAGGACGCCCTGTCCACCGCGCTCGAGGACGGGCTGCGCACCCGCCCCCTGTACACCGCGCACGATGCCGCACCCGACCCCGGTTTCCCCGGCTTCTCCCCCTTCGTGCGCGGCGCCCGCGCCGAGGGGAACACCACCGGGGGCTGGGACGTACGGCAGCGGCACGCGGTCGCCGACAACACCGCGGTGCTCACCGACCTGGAGAACGGCGTCACCTCGCTGTGGCTGGTCGCGGGCAAGGGTGGCATCCCGGTCACATCGCTCGGCAAGGTCCTCGACGGCGTCTACCTCGACCTCGCGCCGGTCGCCCTGGACGCGGGCAGCCAAGTCAACTCCGCCGCACAGGAGTTGCTGCGGCTCTACGACGAGCGCGGCATCGACAGGAAGGCCGCGCGCGGCAGCCTCGGCGCCGACCCGCTGGGCCACCAGGCGCGTACGGGCGAGGCGTCGGACTTCGCGCCGGTCGTCCCGCTCGCACGCCGGTGCGCCGAGGAGTACCCCGGCCTGCGGGCGCTGACCGTGGACGCGCTGCCGTACCACGAGGCCGGCGGCTCGGCCGCGCAGGAGCTGGGCGCCTCGATCGCCACCGGGGTCGCCTATCTGCGGGAGCTGACCGAGGCCGGCCTGAGTGTGGAACAGGCCTGCGCCCAGCTGGAGTTCCGGTACGCGGCGACGGCCGACCAGTTCCTGACGATCGCCAAGCTGCGGGCCGCGCGCCGGCTGTGGGCGCGGGTCGCCGAGGTGTGCGGCGCGCCCGGCGCCGGAGCGCAGGCACAGCACGCCGTGGTGTCGCCGGTGATGATGACCCGCCGCGACCCGTGGGTGAACATGCTGCGCGCGACGATCGCCACCCTGGCCGCCGGGGTCGGCGGGGCCGAGGCCGTCACCGTGCTGCCCTTCGACCACGCGCTCGGTCTGCCGGACGCGTTCGCCCGGCGGATCGCCCGCAACACCTCGACGATCCTGGTCGAGGAGTCGCACCTGTCCCGGGTGATCGACCCGGCGGGCGGCTCCTGGTACGTGGAGCGGCTCACCGACGAACTCGCCGAGGCCGCCTGGCGGTTCTTCCGGACGATCGAACGCGACGGCGGCCAGGCGGCCGTCCTGCGCTCCGGCCGCCTGCGCACGGACCTGGCGACGACGTGGGCGCAGCGCTCCAAGAAGCTCGCGACGCGCCGCGAACCGGTCACCGGCGTCAGCGAGTTCCCGTTCCTGTCCGAGAAGCCGGTCGTGCGGGACCCCGCCCCCGAGCAGCCGGCGGGCGGTCTGCCCCGCGTGCGGCGCGACGAGGCGTACGAGGATCTGCGCGCCCGCTCCGACGCGCACCTCGCGGCGACCGGGTCCCGGCCGCGGGTCTTCCTGGCCGCGATCGGCCCCGCCGCCGCCCACACCGCCCGCACGACCTTCGCCGCCAACCTCTTCCAGGCCGGCGGCATCGAGCCCGTCACCGAGGGCACCTTCGAGGAGAGCGGCGCCACCGAGGTCTGCCTGTGCTCCAGCGACGCGCTGTACGAGGAACGGGCCGAGGACGTCGCAGGGACCCTGAAGGCGGAAGGCGCGCGGCACGTGTTCCTCGCCGGGCGGCCCGGGCAGTACTCCGGCGTGGACTCCTACGTCTTCGCGGGCTGCGACGCCGTCGCCGTGCTCACCGCCACCCTCGACCGCATGGGAGTGTCCTGATGGGAATCCCCGACTTCACCGGCATCGAGCTGGGGACCCCGACCACCGCCGGCGGCGCCGACGAGTGGCGTACGGCCGTCAAGAACGCCACCGAGGGCGCCGAGCCGGTCTGGGAGACGCCGGAGGGCATCGAGGTCAAGCCGCTCTACACCGGCGCCGACCTGGAGGGCCTGGACTTCCTGGAGACGTACCCGGGTGTGGCCCCGTATCTGCGCGGGCCGTATCCGACGATGTACGTCAACCAGCCCTGGACGATCCGCCAGTACGCGGGCTTCTCCACCGCCGAGGAGTCCAACGCCTTCTACCGACGCAACCTCGCGGCCGGCCAGAAGGGCCTGTCGGTCGCCTTCGACCTGCCCACGCACCGCGGTTACGACAGCGACCACCCGCGCGTGACCGGGGACGTCGGCATGGCGGGTGTCGCCATCGACTCGATCCTCGACATGCGGCAGCTCTTCGACGGCATCCCGCTGGACAAGATGTCCGTGTCGATGACGATGAACGGCGCCGTGCTGCCGGTGCTGGCGCTGTACATCGTCGCCGCCGAGGAACAGGGCGTACCGCCCGAGAAGTTGGCCGGGACCATCCAGAACGACATCCTCAAGGAGTTCATGGTCCGCAACACCTACATCTATCCGCCGAAGCCGTCGATGCGGATCATCTCCGACATCTTCGCCTACACCTCGCAGCGGATGCCCCGCTACAACTCGATCTCCATCTCCGGCTATCACATCCAGGAGGCGGGCGCGACGGCCGACCTGGAGCTGGCGTACACCCTCGCGGACGGCGTGGAGTACCTCCGGGCGGGCCGTGAAGTGGGCCTGGACGTGGACGCGTTCGCGCCCCGGCTGTCCTTCTTCTGGGCGATCGGCATGAACTTCTTCATGGAGATCGCCAAGCTGCGCGCGGCGCGCCTGCTGTGGGCCAAGCTGGTCCGGCAGTTCGACCCGCAGAACCCCAAGTCCCTTTCCCTGCGCACCCATTCACAGACCTCCGGCTGGTCGCTGACCGCGCAGGACGTGTTCAACAACGTGACGCGCACCTGTGTGGAGGCGATGGCGGCGACGCAGGGCCACACCCAGTCGCTGCACACCAACGCCCTCGACGAGGCACTGGCGCTGCCCACCGACTTCTCCGCGCGCATCGCCCGCAACACCCAGCTGCTGATCCAGCAGGAGTCCGGCACCACCCGGGTCATCGACCCGTGGGGCGGCAGCGCGTACGTGGAGAAGCTGACGTACGACCTCGCGCGCAAGGCCTGGCAGCACATCCAGGAGGTGGAGGCGGCGGGCGGCATGGCCAAGGCGATCGACGCCGGCATCCCCAAGCTGCGTATCGAGGAGGCCGCGGCCCGCACCCAGGCCCGTATCGACTCCGGGCGCCAGCCGGTGATCGGCGTCAACAAGTACCGGGTCGAGACCGACGAGGCGATCGACGTCCTCAAGGTCGACAACTCCTCCGTGCGGACCCAGCAGATCGAGAAGCTGCGGCGGCTGCGCGCCGAGCGGGACGAGACCGCGTGCCGGGACGCGCTGGACGCGCTGACCCGGGCCGCCGACGGCGACGGCAACCTGCTGGAGCTGGCCGTGCACGCGGCCCGCGCGAAGGCCACCGTCGGCGAGATCTCCGACGCCCTGGAAAAGGTGTACGGCCGGCACGCGAGCCAGATCCGTACGATCTCCGGCGTGTACCGCAACGAGGCAGGAGAGTCCCCGAACGTGGACCGCACCCGCGCGCTGGTGGACGCCTTCGACGAGGCCGAGGGCCGCCGCCCGCGCATCCTGGTCGCGAAGATGGGCCAGGACGGCCACGACCGCGGTCAGAAGGTGATCGCCACCGCCTTCGCCGACCTCGGCTTCGACGTCGACGTCGGCCCGCTGTTCCAGACCCCGGGCGAGGTGGCCCGGCAGGCCGTGGAGGCGGACGTGCACATCGTCGGCGTCTCGTCGCTGGCCGCGGGGCACCTCACCCTCGTACCGGCGCTGCGCGAGGCGCTCGCCGAGGAGGGCCGGGAGGACATCATGATCGTGGTGGGCGGGGTCATCCCGCCGCAGGACGTGCCGACCCTGCTGGAGATGGGCGCGGCGGCCGTGTTCCCGCCGGGGACGGTGATCCCGGACGCGGCGTACGACCTGGTGGAGCGTCTGTCGGCCGACCTCGGGCACGGGCAGTGATCGGTCTCGACACGTATGTGAAGGGCGTGCTCGACGGGAAGCGGGCGATCGTGGCCCGCGCCATCACCCTCGTCGAGTCCACGCACCCCCGACACCGGTCGCAGGCACAGGAGTTGCTCACCGAGCTGCTCCCGCACAGCGGCCGGGCCCGGCGGATCGGGGTCAGCGGGGTGCCGGGCGTGGGGAAGTCGACGTTCATCGACGCGTTCGGCACGATGCTCACCTCGCTGGGGCACCGGGTGGCGGTGCTCGCGGTGGACCCGTCCTCCACTCGCACGGGCGGCTCGATCCTGGGCGACAAGACCCGGATGGAGCGCCTGGCGGTCGACCCTGCCGCCTTCGTACGGCCCTCCCCCAGCGCGGGCACACTCGGCGGAGTGGCGAAGGCGACCCGGGAGTCGATGGTCGTGATGGAGGCCGCCGGCTACGACGTGATCCTGGTCGAGACCGTCGGCGTCGGCCAGTCGGAGACCGCGGTCGCCGACATGGTCGACTCCTTCCTGCTGCTGAGTCTGGCCCGCACCGGCGACCAGCTCCAGGGCATCAAGAAGGGCGTCCTGGAACTCGCCGACGTGATCGCGGTGAACAAGGCGGACGGCCCGCACGAGCGTGACGCCCGCTCGGCCGCACGTGAACTGGCGGGCGCACTGCGGCTCATGCACGGCAAGGACGCCTTCTGGACTCCCCCGGTACTGAGTTGCAGTGCCCGCGAGTCGGCCGGCCTGGACGTGGTGTGGGAACGGCTCGAGCAGCACCGGACGCTCCTCGACTCCACCGGGCGGCTCACCGCCAAGCGGCGCGACCAGCAGGTCGGCTGGGCCTGGGCGATGGTGCGGGACGAACTCCTCGGCCGCCTGCACGCCGACCCGGCCGTGCAGTCCCTCGCCCCGGGCCTCGAACAGCAGGTCCGGGAGGGCCGGTTGACGGCCACGCTGGCCGCCGAGCGGATCCTGGAGGCGTTCGGTCAGGACACCGAGCGCAGGTAGGTGCCAAGGCGGGCGATCGCCGACGGGTTGCGGGGGCTCTCGACCAGGTCGACGCAGTCGAGGACGAAGATCCGCTTGTGTTCGACGGCGGAGACGCCCCGCAACGGGCCGTAGGAGAGCAGGAACTTCTTCTTCCGCTCGGCGCTCACGTCGCCGTAGTCGCAGACGACGATGACGTCGGGGTTCCGCTCGACGACGCTCTCCCAGCCGGCCGTGGTCCACGAATCGTCCACGTGGTGCATGACGTTGACCCCGCCGGCCTTGCTGATGATCTCGTCGGGGGTGGCCCAGCGGCCTGAGGTGAAGGGCTGGTCCTGGCCGCTGTCGTAGAGGAAGACCTTGGGCTTCTTCGGGAGTGCCTGCGCTGCGACGGCGGCGACCTGCTTCTGAAGCCGGCGATCAGCGTGGCCGCGCGCTTCTCCACACCGAACAGCTTCCCGAGGTTGGTGAGGTCGGCGTACAGGGCCTCGAGGGGCGGCATGATGCCGCGGGAGGTCTGGGTACGGCCGTTGCGGCAGGACTCGGTGAGGACGTACGAGGGGATGCCGAGCTTCTTCAGCGCGTCCGGGGTGAAGCCGTTGTCGTCGCGGAAGCCGTAGTTCCAGCCGGCGAAGACGAAGTCGCCCTTGGCGTCGAGGACGTTCTCCTTGGTGAGCTGGTCCTTGGAGAGCCACGTGACCTTGTCGTAGCCGTCCTTCCAGGGCACGCCGGTCAGGTCGCCCTTGTCGTCGGGCATGGCGAACCCGGCCATGCGGTCCTCCAGACCGAGCGCGAACATCAGCTCGGTGATCCCGACGTCGTTGGTGACGACACGTTCCGGGACCTTGTCGTAGGTGACCTTCCGGCCGCAGTTGGTGAGGGTGACGGAGGTGGACCTCCCGTCGTCGGACGACTCGACGGTCGCACCGCAGCCGGTGGCTGCAGCGGCGAGACACAGGGCGGCGGCGAGCAGCTTGCGCATGGGGATGCTTACGGGAGCAGGTCGAAAGGGAGCTGGAGGGCGCCGGTCTCCGGATGCCGTACGGCGTGGGCGCGGACCCCGAACACCTCCGCGAGCAGCGTCGGTTGGAGCACGTCGTGCGGTGGTCCCGAGACGACGATCCGGCCGCCCGCGATGACGTACAGGAGATCGCAGTGCGCGGCGGCCAGGTTGAGGTCGTGCAGGGCGGCCAGCACGGTGAGGCCGCTGCCGCGGACCAGGGACAGGACGTCCAACTGGTGGGCGATGTCGAGGTGGTTGGTCGGCTCGTCGAGGACCAGAACACGCGGCTGCTGGGCCAACGCGCGGGCGATCAGCACCCGTTGTCTCTCACCGCCCGACAGGGCGAGGAAGCCGCGGTCGGCGAGGTGCCGTACACCGGTCCGGTCCATCGCGTCGGCGCAGATCTCCTGGTCCGCGGCGGCCGTACGGCCCCGGTGCGGCAGCCGGCCCATGGCGACCACCTCGGCGACGGTGAAGTCGAACTCGGCGGACGACTCCTGCGGCAGCGCGGCCAGCACCCGGGCGGCGGCGCGCGGGTCCATGGTGTGCACGTCGTCGCTCCGGTCAGCCCGGCCCACAGGAACCGGAACACCTGTGCCCACCCGATCCCGGCGGCCCCGAGGGCGACACCGCACCCGAGCGAGAGCACCAGCAGGAGTGCCAGACCGAGGACCGGCGGGACCACGGGTATGCGGCGGGGAACCGGACTTCGGGGCACGGCAGGAACGTCCTTCGCCAAGGGCCGCCTCCCGGACATGCAGCGGAAGACGAGCCCGTACGACCGTGCCGGCCGCGCGATCCCCTCTCGCAGTCCTCGGCGAGCAGTGAACGGTGTCGCGCCACCCACAGGTGATCGGGCTCGCGCGACGCACCACCTGGTCACCGCGCACACCGTTGCGGGTCAGCGCCGGAATCTCACCGGACTTCCCCCGCGGGAGGCTCGGGGAGCGTAACAAACAGGGGTGAAGGCGCCACCGTGGCCCCGGCGGTCAGGCCTGTGGAATGTCCCTGCCGGTCGGCCGGTACTCCAGCAGCAGAACCCGCCCGTCCAGGGCCCGGTGGCCGATCAGGGCCAGGTCGGCCGACGCGATGCCCGCGAAGAACGGCTCGCGGCCCGAGGCTCCCAGCAGCAGGGGGAACGTCATGAGCCTGAGGCGGTCGACGAGGCCGGCGCCGCACAGCTGCCGTGCCAGGGTGAGGCTCCCCATGGTGCGGAGCGGTACCCGACTTTCGCGCTTGAGCCTGTCGACCTCGGCGACGACGTCGTCACGGCAGACGCGGGTGTTCGGCCACGAGGCCGCCTCCAGAGTTCTCGAGAACACGATCGTGTTCAGCTGGGCCAGCCGGTGCGACGACGCGTCCCGCGCCTCCTCGGGCAGGCCCGCGAGCGCCTCGTAGGTCCGTCGGCCGAGGATCACGAGTTGCGGCAGGGCGAGTTCGGCGGTGATCCACTCCTCGAGTTCGGGGCCGGGGTATCCGAAGTAGCCGGGCGAGCTGGCCCCGCCGGCCCATCCGTCCACGGAGAGGAACAGATCGACGGTCAGGGGCTGTGTCCGGGTCCGCATGGCCGGTCCTCCTGGTGCTCGTGTGTCGTGGCCCTTGCACCGGATACGTCGAAGCCGATCCGGACTTCTCGACACCCGCCGGAGGTCGGACTTCGCGGCACCCCGACAGGAGCGGCCCGTTCACCCCCCGCGTCGACGACCCCGGGTGCGAGCCCCGTCCCGCCCACCGCGGCACCTGCGTAGACCGCGGAGCCCGCACGACATCGCCCCGCCCGGAGAGGCGACGAGCATCACAAGTGGTCAGCTCCGCAACGGAGTTGACAGGTCAGGAGCGGGCGGTCGCTCCAGGCCCGGACGTCACACAGCCGGTCGGGGCTGGGGACTCTGAGACTCCGGCCCCGCCTCCCGCACCGCCACGTCGTCGGACGGGGTCGTCGGGGTCTCCCGCACCTTGGCGACGGCCACCGCCATCTGCTGTCGCAGTTCCTCCGGCACCTGGGTGCCGTGGATGGCTCCCATCAGGTCCTGCGCGAGGTGGTGCAGCTTGGTGTTGGTGTTCTGGGAGGCGGTGACGAGCACCGTCCAGGCGTCCTCGGCACTCAGCCCGAAGGTGGCCATGACGATCCCGCGGGCCACGTCGATGGTCGGCCGGGTCCGCATCGCCCGGCGCAGCTGGTCGACCTCCAGGCGCAGCTCCTGGTCGACGTCCGTGTCCCGGGACCGCTCCTCGGGGACGGTCGCGCGCTCGGCGGTCGGGGCGTCGGGGTTTCCGGAGTCCTCGGTCACGAACAATTCGCGGGCACCGGTCAGGTCGAGCAGGCGCCCGACGGCCGGGCTGTACGCCCGGACGGTGACCGTCTTGCCCTGGTCGAGGGCCTCCCGGCGCAGGTCCAGCAGGAGGTTGAGGCCGCCGCAGTCGCAGAACCCGACTGCGTCCAGATCCAGGTCCACGCCGGTGGCCGAGCGGTCCAGAACGGCGTACAGCTCGGACTGGAGCGCCTGGGCTCCGACGTCGAACTCACCGCGGCAGGTGACGTCCGTCCGTTCCCCGGCCACCACGGCCTCGATCGTGGCCAGACACGGCGGACGCGCGTCCAGCGTGGTGAGGCGCTGCGCCGAGTGCGCAGATTCCGGCATGGCCCTCTCCCTCATGTGCTCGGCTGCCTCTGCCTCTCAGATTCCCTCTGTCCGACCACGTACGTCAACCAATACATGAAATTACGTTCAGGTTTTTGAATGCGTGAACATAGGGTCGCTAGACTGCCGTCATGGATGGAGTGCCCGAATCACACACCGGATGGACGTTCGTCACCAACCACGCACGCGTGCTGGCCGTGATCGCCGACAATCACAGCGCCCGGATCCGCGACATCGCCGCACACTGCCGCCTCACCGAACGCGCCGTCCAGAAGATCATTTCCGATCTGGAGCAGGACGGATACCTCTCGCACGTGCGGGAGGGCCGCACCAACACCTACCGCATCGAGCCGGGCAAGGTCCTGCGCCATCCCGCCGAGGCCGGCCTGACGGTGGCGTCACTGCTCTCCCTGCTCGTCCAGGACGAGGCGGACCGCAGCCCGTTCTCCGACAGCCGGCGGCACACACCGGCCTGACGCGGCGCACAGACCCCACCCGCCTCGGCAGGCGGCTCGCACACCGGGAACACACCCCGACGCGACCGCGATCAGCAGGGGTGAGATTCCGGAAACGCCGCGTTCATGACAACCAGGGCCGTCGGTAACAACCGCTTTCTAGCGTGACGGGCCGTGGGATCCGAGTCGTATACAGGGTCATGAACCGCTCATGACGGCCCGTCGACCTCCCGGCCTGCCGACGACGCCAAGACGGGGCTCCCACGCATCCCCCACCGCCCGCACGAGAGCACCGGGAGGCGTGACATGAGCACCACAGAGTCGCGGCCGGCAAAGGCAGACCCGTCGAAATCCGCCGATCAGGCGGTCAAGGAGACCCTGGAGGACTACACCCTCCGGTTCGCGCCCCGCAGCTACCGCCGCTGGACCCCCATGGTCGTGGCCACCACGGCACTCGGCGGCATCGCGTACATGGCCGACTTCTCCATCGGCGCCGGCATCGGCCTGGCCCACGGCACCGGCAACGCGCTCGTGGCGATCGCGGTCGCCGCCGTCGTCATCTTCGTCACCGGCTTCCCCCTCGCCTACTACGGCGCCCGCTACAACATCGACCTCGACCTGATCACCCGCGGCTCCGGCTTCGGCTACTACGGCTCGGTCCTCACCAGCGTCATCTTCGCCAGCTTCACCTTCATCTTCTTCGCCCTCGAAGGCTCGATCATGGCCCAGGGCCTCAAGCTCGGCCTCGGACTGCCCTTGTGGCTGGGTTACCTGGTCTCCACGTTGATGGTGATCCCGCTGGTCATCTACGGCATGAAGGCGCTCAGCAAGCTCCAGGTCTGGACAACCCCGGTCTGGCTGCTGCTGATGGTCGGCCCGCTGGTCTACCTGATCGCCACCGACCCGGGCACCGTCGACCGCTTCCTCGCCTACGCGGGCACCGACGGCGACGGCGGGGTCAACACCGCCTCCGTGCTGCTGGGCGCGGGTGTGTGCCTCTCGCTCATCGCGCAGATCGGTGAGCAGATCGACTATCTGCGCTTCATGCCACCCAAGACCGAGGCGAACAAGCGCACTTGGTGGACCGCGGTGGTCATGGCCGGACCCGGCTGGGTGGTGCTCGGCGCGCTCAAGCAGGCCATCGGTGTCTTCCTCGCCGTCTACATCCTGGCCAAGGTCGGACCGGACGTCGCGCCCGAGCCGATCCAGCAGTTCAAGGGCGCCTTCGACGCGATGATGCCGTCCTGGCTGGTGCTCCCGCTGGCCGTGGCCCTCGTCGTGATCAGCCAGATCAAGATCAACGTGACGAACGCCTACTCCGGCTCGCTCGCCTGGACCAACTCCTTCACCCGGCTCTCCAGGCACTACCCCGGCCGCATGGTCTTCGTCCTGGTCAACCTGGGCTTCGCGCTGGTCCTGATGGAGGCCGACATGTTCAGCTTCCTCAACGACATCCTGGGCTTCTACTCGAACTGCGCGATCGCCTGGGTCGTCACCGTCGCCACCGACATAGGCATCAACAAGTACCTGCTCAAACTGTCCCCGCTCGCCCCCGAGTTCCGGCGCGGCATGCTCTACGCGGTCAACCCCGTGGGTGTGGTGGCCTTCGTCGCCGCGTCCGGCCTGTCCATCGCCATGTACTTCCACGGCCTCGGCGACACCCTCCAGCCGTACTCCCCCGTCGCCGCCGCCGTCATCGCCTTCGTCCTCACCCCGCTGATGGCCATCGTCACCAAGGGCAAGTACTACCTGCGCCGCGCGGACGACGGCATCGACGAGCCCATGCTCGACGCGGAGGGCAACCCCAGCGCGGTCACCTACGACTGCCACGTCTGCCACCAGCCCTACGAGCGCCCGGACCTGGCCGCCTGCGCCACCCACGACGCGGTGGTCTGCTCCCTGTGCCTGAGCACGGACAAGACCGGCGACCACGTCCTGCCCGCCACCGTCTGACACCACCCGGCAGACCCGCTGGGGGGGCATACGGGGTCGGCGGTGGGTGGAGCCGGTTGCCGCCAAGAAGCGCTACGCGGGCCACGGCGGCACCGTGCTTCACTCACGGGCGGCCGCGCCGAACCACCTCGGCAGCCGGTCGAGCAGTTCCCGCTGATCCTCGCCGACCCACGCCACATGGCCGTCCGGCCGCAGCAGGACCGCGGGCGCGTCCAGTTCCTCGCCGACGTCGACGACGTGGTCGACCCGGTCCGACCAGCCCTCAACCGAGAGCCGGCCGGTCCGGTCGAGCAGCAGTCCACGGCCGGCGTGCATCAGCCCGTACAGGCGGCCGCGCTTCAGCGTGAGGTCCCGCAGTCGCCGGCCGAGCAGTTCATGGCCCGCACCGAAGTCGTAGCGGACACCGATCGCGGTGATCTTCTCGATCAGGTACCGGTTCACCTCGTCGAAGTCCATCAGCCGCGCCAGCAGCCGACGCACCGCCTGCGGCCCCGGCTCGGTGGACAGCAGCCCCATCTGCGCACGGGTGTTGTCCAGCACGTCGGCGGCCACCGGGTGCCGTTCGGCGTGGTAGCTGTCCAGCAGGTCCCGCGGTGCCCAGCCGGCCACCTCTGCGGCCAGTTTCCAGCCCAGGTTGAACGCGTCCTGGATACCGAGGTTGAGGCCCTGCCCGCCCACCGGCGGGTGGACGTGCGCCGCGTCGCCGGCCAGCAGCACCCGGCCGACCCGGTAGCGCTCGGCCTGCCGGGTGGCGTCGCCGAAGCGGGAGAGCCAGCGCGGTGAGTGCACACCGAAGTCCGTGCCGGCGACCGCCCTGAGCCGTCGTTCGAACTCCTCCAGGGTCGGCGCGACCGAGCGGTCCGCGGTCACCGCCTCGGCGGGCACGACGACGCGGTACAGCCCGTCCCCGACGGGACCGAGGCCGAACAGCTTCTGGGTTCGACGGACTTCACTCACCACGGCGGTCACCGTCTCCGGCGGCACGCCCACCTCCATCGCGCCCAGCAGGATCTCCACCTCGGCGGGCGCGCCGGGGAAACCGACACCGAGCAGCTTGCGCACCGTGCTGCGGCCGCCGTCGCAGCCGACCAGATAGCGCGAGCGCAGCCGCGTGCCGTCGGCGAGTTCGGCGCTCACCCCGTCGGCGTCCTGGCTCAGCCCGACCAGCTCGCAGCCGCGCCGGACCTCGGTGCCGAGCTCGACGGCGTGCTCGGCCAGCAGGCGGTCGGTGACCGTCTGCGGGATGCCGAGGACATAGGCGTGCGCGCTGTCCAGCCGGGCAGGCCAGGGCTTGTCGATGGCGGCGAAGAAACCGCCCGCCTCGAACCGCTTTCCGTGCGCGAGGAACCGCTCCAGCAGCCCGCGCTGGTCCATCACCTCGATGCTGCGCACGTGCAGGCCGAGCGAGCGGACGATCTCGGTCGGCTTCGCCTCCTTCTCCAGCACGACCACCCGCACACCGTGCAACCGCAACTCGGCGGCCAGCATCAGACCGGTCGGTCCGCCACCGGCGATGATCACGTCGAACACTGAATTCCCCGTTTCCGCAGGTTCTGGCCTCGGACGGGGATTGTGCGGCACCACCGGGGCCTTGCCGCAAGGCCCCCCGTGGGCTATACGTTGAAGAGGGCAAGGAGGTGTGACCTCCTTGCCTTTGCTCATGTGTCCACGCGGCTCATGTGTCCACGCGTCTGATGTGTCCACGCGGAACGCGGATCAGCCCGCCTGCGGTTGCAGATAGCGCGCCAGCAGGTCGTCCAGCGTCACCATGCCCGTGAGCGCGCCCGCCTCGTCGCGTACGACCGCCAGAGAGGCCCGGTTGCGGCGGAGCAGGTCGATCGCGTCGGCGACCTTCGTGTCCTCCTTCAGTTCCGGAACCGGGCGGGCGAGGGTGCGCGCGGTCGAGGTGCGGCCCTGGGCGCGGGCGACCAGGGCGTCGCGGGCGTGGAGGGAGCCGAGGACGAGATCGCCCTCGCGGACCAGCATGCGGGTGCGGTCGTGGTCGGCGGCCGTGCGCAGGATGGTCTCGAGGTCGGCGGTGCCGACCACCGAGGTGATCTCCGCGGCCGGGATCCGAAGGTCGGCGACCGGGGTCTCGGGCTCGGTGAGCGAGCGGGTGAGCAGCTCCGAGTCGGCCTCGCTGATCAGTCCGAGCCGCTCCGACTCCTCGACCAGGTGGGTGAGTTGCTCCCGGTTGTGCACCGCGGCCAGTTCGTCGCGCGGGGTGACCCGGCACAGCCGTACCAGTGCGTTGCTCATGCTGTTCAGCACCGAGATCAGCGGCCGGACGATCTTGACCACGCCCCAGAAAGGCGGCGCGAGCAGCATCGCGGAACGCTCGGGGTGGGCGATGGCCCAGGACTTGGGGGCCATCTCGCCGAGCACCATGTGCAGGAACACCACGACGACCATGGCGAACACGAAGGCCACGGCGTAGCTGACCGCGCTGGGCAGGCCCACGTCGTGCAGCAGGGGGTCGAGAGCGTGGGAGATCGCGGGCTTGGAGACCGAACCGAGGCCCAGGGTGCAGACGGTGATGCCCAACTGGGCGCCGGCCAGCATCAGCGACAGCTCGCGCATCCCGGCCAGGGCCGCCTTCGCACCGCGCCGGCCCTCCGCCGCGGCCTTCTCCATGCGGTGCCGCTTGGCGGCGACCAGGGCGAACTCCGCGGCGACGAAGAACCCGCTGCCGATCAGCAGCAGAACGGTGACGAAGAGCGCCATCGGGAAACTCATGCCTGGCCCTCCTCCGCGGACTTCTGGATACGGACACGCTCCGGCACATGGCGGTCGAGGGTCCGTACGTCGATCACCGCGCGCCCGCCGTCCCACAGGTCGACCGTGATGCGGTCCCCGATCGCCGGGAAGCGGCCGAGGCGGTCCACGACCAGTCCTGCGACGGTGTCGTAGTCCTCCTCCTCGGGCAGTTCGACGCCGGTGGCGTCGGCGATCTCGTCGAGGCGGCGGCCCGCGTCGACCAGCCAGCCCTGCCCGTCGGGCACGGCGAGTGCGGTGACGGTGTCGGTCTCGTCGGCGATGTCACCGACCAGTTCCTCGGCGATGTCCTCGTAGGTGACGATGCCGGCGACTCCGCCGTGCTCGTCCAGGACGACCGCGAACTCGTCGTCCCGCTCCCGCATCTGCTCGACCGCCTCCGGCAGCGGAAGCGTGTCGGGCAGCAGCAGCGGGCTGCGGGCGAGGGCGCCCGCGGTGGCCCGGGTCAGTTCATGGGCCGGCAGCCGCATCAGCTCCCGTACGCCCAGGACGCCCGGGACGTCGTCCGGGTGGTGGCCGAGGACGGGGTAGGTGGAGTGGCCGTGCTTGGCGATCAGGTCGACGGCCTCGGCCGCGGTGGCGTCCCCTCGGACGAAGACGGCGTCGACGCGCGGCACCATCACCTCGTCGAGGGTGCGCTCGGAGAACTCCAGGGCGTGGTCGAGGAGTTCGGCGGTGTCCCTGGGCAGTTCACCTTGTTCGTGGGACTCGCCGATGAGGTGGCCGAGCTCCTCCAGGGTGGCGCCGTGGTGGAGTTCCTCGACGGGTTCGATGCCGGCCTTGCGGAGCAGGCGGTTGGCCGCCCCGTCGAAGACGTGGACGAGCGGGCCGACGACCTTGAGGTACCCGAGGGTGGAGGGTGCGAGGGCCTTCGCGAGCCGCTCCGGGACGGCGATCGCGAGGTTCTTCGGGGCCAGCTCGCCGAGCACCATCTGGACGACGGTGGCCAGGACGAAGGCGAGCACGACGGAGATGCCGCCGACGGCCCCCTCGGGAACCCCCATGCCGGTCAGGGCGGGTTCGAGCAGGGCGGAGACCGACGGTTCGGCGATGAAGCCGACGACCAGGCCGGTGACGGTGATGCCCAGCTGGGCGCCGGAGAGCATGAAGGACAGCCGCTCCAGCACCTTCAGCGCGCGGGCCGCCTTCCGGTCACCCGCCTCCGCCTCACGGGAGAGGGCGAGCCGGTCCGCCGAGACGTAGGCGAACTCCTGGGCGACGAAGTAGCCGGTGCCCGCGGTCAGCAGGAACACGGCCAGCAGTCCCAGGACCGCACTGGTGGTACTCAACGGCGCGTCGATCGCGTCGGGCGGGAGTCCGTCGGTGTGGCGGACACGGGCTTGCTCCTTAGGTAGTGAGGTGCGCTGGGTGAACGCCCGGGGCGCATGCGGCGTTCCCGGATCTGCCGGCCGGGCGGCGGGGCCGCCCGGCGGTCAGACGGCGGCCGGCGTCGGCCCGACCAGCTCGGACAGGACGTCCTCCATGGTCACGAACCCGAGGACGGCCCCCGACTCCCCCGTCACCGCCGCCAGATGACTCCCGTCGGCGCGCAGCGCGGTGAGGGTGTCGTCCAGCGGGGTGTCGATGCGGACCCGGGTGACCGGGTGCAGGGTGGCGCGGGGGAAGGGCCGGTCGCGGTCGGTGACGCCGAGGGTGTCCTTGATGTGCAGATAGCCCAGCAGGGTGCCGTCCGGACCGGTGACCGGGAAGCGGGAGTAGCCCACCTCGGCGGCGACCCGCTCGAGCCGCGCCGGGGTGACCGAGACGTCCACGGTCCGCATCTTCCGGGCGGGGACGAGGATCTCGCCGACCGGGCGGGTGCCCAGCTCCAGCGCGTCCCGCAGTCGCTCGCCGTCGGCGGGCGAGAGCAGTCCCGCCTCACTGGCGTCGACGACCATGCGGGCGAGCTGGTCGTCGGTGAACACCGACTCGACCTCGTCCTTGGGCTCCACGCGCAGCAGCTTCAGCAGGGTGTTGGCGAAGGCGTTGATGCCGAACACGAAGGGCTTCAGCGCACGCGTGAGGGCCACGAGAGGCGGTCCGAGCAGCAGTGCGGTCGGCACGGGGGCCGCGAGCGCGATGTTCTTCGGGACCATCTCGCCGATCAGCATGTGCAGATACGTGGCCAGCGACAGGGCGATCACGAATGCGATCGGGTGCACGAGGCCCTGCGGGATGTGGGCCGCGTGGAAGGCGGGCTCCAGCAGGTGCGCGATGGCCGGTTCGGCGACCGCACCGAGCACCAGCGAGGAGACGGTGATGCCGAGCTGGGCGGTGGCCATCATCGCGGAGAGGTGTTCGAGACCCCACAGGGTCATCCGGGCCCGCTTGTGGCCGGCACGCGCACGCGGCTCGATCTGGCTGCGGCGCACGGAGATCAGGGCGAACTCGCCGCCCACGAAGAAGGCGTTGGTCAGCAGCGTCAGGGCGCCGACGAGCAGCTGGACGGTGGTCATCGGGCCTCCTCCCCGGCCTGGACCAGGCCTCGGGCGGGCTCCGGCGCGGTGATGCGGACGCGGTCGGCGCGGTGGTGGCCGACGTCCAGGACCTCCAGGCGCCAGCCGTCCAGGTCGAGGTCGTCGCCCTTGGCGGGGATGCGTGCGAGGCGGGTGGCGACCAGTCCTGCCACGGTCTCGTACGGCCCCTCGGGCGCCGTGAGCCCTATCTCGCCGAGCCGGTCGACGCGGACCGAGCCCTCCGCCTCCCAGGCCCGCACACCGGCGGGCCGCAGGTCGGGGATCTCCACGGGGTCGTGCTCGTCGCGGACCTCTCCGACGACCTCCTCCACGATGTCCTCGACCGTCGCCACGCCCGCCGTGCCGCCGTACTCGTCGATGACGACGGCCATGGTGCGGGTGACCCGCAGCCGCACCAGGAGCCGGTCGGCGGTGAGGCTGTCCGGGACCAGCAGGGGTGCGGTGGCCAGCTCGGTGACCGGGGTGGTGGCGCGTCGGCGCGGTTCCAGGGCGAGCACGTCACGGATGTGCACGGTGCCGATGACCTCGTCCAGGCTGTCCCGGTAGACGGGGAAGCGGGACAGGCCGGTGGCGTGCGTGAGGTTGGCCGCGTCGGCGGCGGTGGCGTGCGCTTCGAGGGCCTTGACGTCGACGCGCGGTGTCATGACGTTCTCGGCGGTCAGCTCGCCCAGGTGCAGGGTGCGCACGAACAGTTCGGCGGAGTCGGCCTCCAGGGCGCCCTCGGCGGCGGAGTGCTCGGCGAGCGCGACGAGCTCCTCGGGGCTGCGGGCGGAGGCCAGCTCCTCGGCGGGCTCCAGGCCGAAGCGTCGTACGAAACGGTTCGCGGTGTTGTTGAGATGGCGGATGAAGGGGCCGAAGAGGGCGGTGAAGGCGCTCTGTGGTCCGGCCACCACCTTGGCGACGGCCAGCGGGCGGGAGATCGCCCAGTTCTTCGGCACCAGCTCGCCCACCACCATCAGCACGACGGTGGACAGGGCCACGCCCAGCGCGGTCGCCACCGGCGCGGCGGCTCCGCCGAGGCCGGCGGCCTCCAGCGGGCCCCTGAGGAGCACCGCGAGGGAGGGTTCGGCGAGCATGCCGATCACCAGCGAGGTGACCGTGATGCCGAGCTGGGCGCCGGAGAGCTGGAAGGTCAGCCGGCGTACGGCCCTGAGCGCACCCCCGGCGCCGCGCTCACCGGCCTCGGCGGCCCGCTCCAGGTCACCGCGCTCGACGGTGGTCAGGGAGAACTCGGCCGCGACGAACACGGCACAGGCCAGGGTGAGGAGCAGGGCGAGCACCAGCAGCAGGATCTCGGTCACCGGTGCACCCCCGCCCGTCCGTGTGGGGGAAACGCGGCGCGGCCGGTACTGGGAGGCTCACCCATTGCGGAACTGTGGCTCCTTCGTGGTGGGGCAGGTCGCATCCAATAGTAAAGGACGGGCAAAGCAACCTGGGGCCGCGACCGCGTCGGCTGCGTCACCTGGTCTTCCCCCGCGCCCCTGGTCTGCGGGTACGCTGCCGGTCCGGCGGGCGTCTCGTCCGACCCAGGTGCCCACCTCTGACGGAGGCCTCCCCCATGTTCGGACTGAGTGAGCTCGCGATCATCCTGATCGTCGTCATAGCGGTCATCGCCGTCAGGAAGGGTCCGGAACTGACCCGTACCGCGGGCAAGTCGGCCCGCATCCTCAAGGCGGAGGCGCGGGCGGCGAAGGAGGGCGGCCCGGAACCCCAGGTCATCCAGGGAGAGGTCGTCCGGCCCGGGAGCACCGCGGGAACCGAGCAGAGCCACGGCACACGCTGAGAAACACGAGGCCGGGAGTACGGGTTTCCCCTGCCGGCCGGCCCGCGATGCCCCATGATGAGCGGGACATGTACCTGCCGACCACCACGACTCGCGCGCCTCTGCCCGTTCTGCGGGCCGCGGTGTTCGCCGTCGTCGGTACGGTGCTCGGGATCAGCGCCCATCATCTGCTCGCCGAGGGCCCGGTGCCCTGGGGGCAGGGTGCTGCCGCGACGGCCGTGCTCTTCGCGGTGGGACTCATCGGTGTGCAGCGGCCCCGGAGCCTGGCGGCGGTCGTCACCTGCAGTGTCGCGGGTCAGTCCGGGCTTCATCTGTGGCTGACGCTCAACGCGGCCGGGCATCTCCATGGCGGCCACGTGCACGACGCCCACTCGGCGTGGCACGAACGGTTCTACGGCTCCCTCGCCATGACGGCGGCCCACTCGCTGGTCGCCGTGCTCGTGGCCGTCCTGCTGCACCGTGCGGACGCGGCCTGCTGGACGGTGGCCCGCGGGGTGACGGCGGCCCTCGACGCGGTCCGGGACCGATTGGCCGCCGCCCGGCTGCTGTTCACCCGGCCCGCGTCACCCGCGCCCCCGGCCGCGGTGGTCGTGGTTTCGGGGTACGGCGAACGGCCGCTCACGGGGCGGCTGTTGCTGGCGCACGCGGTGGTACGGCGGGGTCCCCCGGTGGCGAGCGCAGCTCTCGCCCACTGACCCCACCGGGAAGCGACGGTCCGGCCCCGCCGGACTGCGTTCCCGCCGTACCACCCTGCCTGGAGACCCGCATGTCCCGTATCACCCTGCCCCGCCTGTGCGTCGCGGCCGTCGGAGCCGCGACCGCCGTACTCCTGACCGCCGTTCCGGCCGCCGCCCACACCGAGGTCGAGGCCGACAAGGCGCAGGCCCTCGCCGAGAACGTCACCGTCTCCTTCCACGCCGAGGCCGAGTCCGACACCTCCGGGATCAAGGAGGTGCGCGTGGTCCTGCCCGAGGGCATCGCGCCGGCCGACGTGACGTACGGCGAGGGCCCCAAGGGCTGGAGCTTCAGCACGACCGCCGACGGCTACACCGTCAAGGGCACGGAGCTGAAGACCGGCGAGGGCGCCGAGTACTCCGTCGTCGTGCGGCAGTTGCCCGACGCCGAGGAGGTGCCCTTCAAGACCCTCCAGACCTATGGCGACGGGCACGTCGACCGCTGGATCGAGCTCGACGAGAACGGCGAGAACCCGGCGCCGACGCTGAAGCTCAAGGCCGCGGCACCGGGGGCGAAGGCGGTCAGCCCCTCCCCCAGCGCGTCGGCGTCACCGTCACCCACGGCCAGGGAGACGACCCCCGCGGCCACCCCGCAGGCCGCCGACACCGAGAAGGGCGACGAGGGCGGGCTGTCCGCGGGTGCCTGGACCGGGATCGGCGCCGGGATCCTCGTCGCGGCGGCGGCCGTGGTCTTCGCGGTACGGCGGCGGGGCGGCGCCGAGGAGTAGGCGCGCCAGATGCGGGGTTTTCCCACACGTCCTGGATGAATCCCCTGCCTCCGGGTAGGCCAGCCACACGGTGTACCCGGGAGATGGAGTGCCATGACCTGTGCGAACCTCCCTGCACGGCACGGGACCTGGGCGGTGGCCCTGGCGGTCACCGCCCTCGTCCTCACCGGAGCCTGTGACGACAACGACGGCGGTGGTGACGGCGGGGCCACCCGGACGGCCCGGTCCTCGGCCGCCGGGTCGCCGGGCGCGACCACGGCCGGCGGCTCCCCGTCGCTCTCCGCCTCCCCGGCTCCGACCGCCACCGCGCCCTCGGATCCACGACAGGCCGAGCAGGACATCCGGGAGGCGTGGACGGTCCTCTTCGACCCGAAGTCCTCCCTGGAGCAGCGCAGCGACGTCGTCGAGGACGGCGACGAGAACGCCCTGATGATCGACAACCTGTTCCGCGACCCGAGCGGCAGCAAGCTGCGCGCCGAGGTGACCTCCGTGTCGTACACCTCGGACGTGCACGCCGATGTGGCCTACGACCTCACGCGCGAGGGCCGCCGGCTGGACCCCGGCGGCCGGGGGGCGGCCGTACTCCAGGACGGCGGCTGGAAGGTCGCTCTGCGTACGGTCTGCGCGCTGACCCGGCACGCCGAGGACGCCCCCGAGGCACCGAGCTGCGTGGTACCGCCCTCCAGCACTGCCCCCAGCCCTGCCCCCAGCCCTGCCTCTAGCCCTGCCGGAACAGATCGTTGAGCTCCGTCTGGGAGAGCTGGTCGGAGGCGTAGGAGAACGTACCGCTGCCGGCCAACTCCCGTGCGGCGTCGAGCAGATGGCGGTACATCGCGCGGGCGATGCTGCCGCCGACCGTGACCCGGCGGACGCCGAGTTCACGCAGGTCGTCGAGGGAGAGCGCGTTGCCGGTCAGGCCCATCACCACGTTGAGCGGGCCGTCGAGCTCGCGGACGAGCGTGCCGATGGTCTTGGCGTCGGCGGCGCCGGGGACGAACGCGCAGTCGGCGCCGGCCTCCAGATAGGCGTTCGCCCGCCGTACGGCCTCGTCGAGCGGGCGGCCGACCAGCAGCACGTCGGTGCGCCCGACCAGGACGAAGGGCTCGCCGTCGGCCGCAAGGGTCTCGCGGGCGGCGCGGATGCGGTCGGCGGAGAGCTTCTCGTCGTAGAGCGGACGGGTGCGGTCGCCGGTGAAGTCCTCGATGTTGCCGCCGGCGGCCCCGGCGGCGAGGGTCCTCGCGATGGTGGTGGCGACGGTCTCGGGCGACTCGCCGTATCCGTCCTCCAGGTCCGCGCTCAGGGGTACGGAGATCCCGCCCGCGATCTCGTGGACCCGGCGCAGCATGGTCTCGCGGTCGACGCGGTCCTCGGCCGGCTGTTCGGCGAAGAAGTCGTGGTCGGTCCGTCCGAGGGAGAACGCGACGCCCGCGCTGGTGGTCGCCACGGCCGGGAAGCCGGCCGCCTCCAGGATCCGCGCGCTGCCCACGTCCCACGCGTTGGGGAGCAGAAAGCAGCCCTCCCGGTGCAGGTCGGCGAAGCGCTGCGCCTTGGCTCGACTGTCGGTGTCCACACGGTCCTTCCCGGCCCGCCGCCCCTCGACGGGCTCCCGGAGAACGTACGCCCGCGGGCGGCGCGAGGCGGACTCGTTTTCGACGGCGACCTGAACCGGAGGCACGCTCTGAACAGAGGGCGTCGCGGGGACGTACCGTACGGCGACGGCCTCGGTGCACAGCCGTGGCACAGCCCTCTCTAGGATGATCCCGATGACCCGGCCCGAGCACCTTCCCGCACGACCGCCCCTGTGGCGGGCGTTGCTCTTGCTCGGGATGCTGGTCGGAGTGCTGGCCATGCACGGGCTGGCTCCGGGGGGCGGGCTTCATGGCCACGAAGGCTCGGGCTCCGCGCGCGTGACGACCGTCGCGGTCAGCGCCGACGCGACCTGTCACGACGGTTGCGGGTCCGGGCACCTTCACCATGCCGACGCGACCTGTGTCTCGGGGGCCGTGAGCGGTGGGCCGGTGTTGCCCGCGCTCGCTCCCGACCCCGCCGCCACGGCCGTGTCCGACGACAGCCTGTGCCCCGAGGCGGTCACGTCTCAGGACGGTGCCCGCGCACCGCCCTCCCTCGCGGAACTCCAACTCCTGCGGATCTAGACACGACGTGCTCCGTCACGTCCGGATCCCTTTCGCACAACAGGAGTTCCAGCATGCGTACCACCCGTTTCGCGGCGCTGACCGTGACTGCCGTGTTCGCCCTCGCCGCCTGTGGGGGCGGCGACGACAGCGGCTCGGCCGCCTCGTCGCCCTCGGTGTCCGCCGAGAGCTCGGCCGGCGCCCACAACGCCCAGGACGTCTCCTTCGCCCAGGGCATGATCCCGCACCACCAGCAGGCCATCGAGATGGCGGAGCTCGCCGACGGCCGGGCCGCCTCCGCCCAGGTCAAGGACCTCGCCGCCCGCGTCGAGAAGGCGCAGGGGCCGGAGATCACGACCATGACGGGCTGGCTGAAGGCCTGGGACGAGAAGGTCCCCGAGTCGATGCCCGGCATGGATCACTCCGGCATGGACGGCATGGACGGCATGGACGGGATGATGGACAGCGCCGACATGGGCAAGCTGAAGAAGGCCTCCGGCAAGGACTTCGACTCCATGTTCCTCACCATGATGGTCGAGCACCACGAGGGTGCCGTGGAGATGGCCACGACCGAGAAGGCCAAGGGCGAGGACAAGGCCGCCACGGCCATGGCCGGTGACATCGTCACCGCGCAGAACGCCGAGATCAGCGAGATGAAGAAGCTCCTCGGCGAGAACTGACCCGTCCGTGTGTCGCCACGGTGCCCGCGCCGCTCGGTGCCGGCACCGTGGCCCGTCGGCCTTCCACGCCCAGTGACCGGACGGTTCACGGGTCCTTCTCCGGGCACCCGAAGAAGGACTCTCCGGATCCGCGAGGAGCGACAGTGACGACAGGGCGACTCCCCGATCACGAACAGCGCATTCTGGACGAGGTGGAACGCGCCCTGCGCCGCGACCGCCGTCTGGACCGCCGCCTGCGCACCGGGCGGCTGCGTCGGCGGCCCGACCTCTCCCGGGTCACGCACTACCGGCCGCACGTCCTGACGGTGAGCCTGCTGCTCGCGGTGTCGATCGCGCTGCTGGTCACCGGGATCGTCACCTCGCGGCCCGCGGTGATCTGGACCTTCGCGGCCGTCTGGCCACTGACCCTGTTCGCGGTGTTCCGGCTGGTGTGCCGGTGGACGGAACGCTGACCGTCAGCCCTCCCCCGGCTCGAAGGCCGACTCGATCGGCCGCTCGTCGACCAGGACCCGCCCCTGCGGCGGCCCGGTGAGGAGCGCGCGGACGGCGGTCAGGACGTCCGGCGCCACATGATCGGCCCGCGCCGTCTCCTCCGGCCGGGTCCGCTCGTCCGGTACGAGGATCCCGTGGGCGCCCACCCGGGCCGCGGCCTCGGCGTGCGCGGCCGTGCCGATGACCGCGCAGTCGGCCGGTGCGGTGCACACCCGGCCGGCCGCCCAGAGGATCAGGCCCGGTTCGGGCGGTCGGCAGTGGCAGCCGTCGTCGGGTCCGTGCGGGCACACGCCCCAGATGTCGAAGGGGCCGAGGAGGTCGTCGACGCGATGGTTGACGGCCCGTACGTCGGCGTCGCTGAGCCGTCCGTGCCCGACAGCCGGTTGCAGGGCGACGAACCCGGTGCGGACGCCGTGCAGGCGCAACATGCCGAGCGCCTCACGGGCACCCGGCGCCGGGCGCACCCGGTCGGGGCCGGGCGGGTCTTCGGCGAGGATGCTGTCGCGGTCGAACAGCACCGTACGCACGCGCGTCATGCGGCCACCTCCCGGCTCTCGCGTGCACTTCTTTCTCTCCGCGAGTAACCGCGCGGGGCCGGTCCATGCGGCGGGGCGCGATCTACCAGGTCAGGTGGAGGCGCTGGGGCGAGCGGTGGATCATCGTCGGCCGCATGGCGACCGGCTGCCCGTCGGCGAGCCGGAGCCCCGGAAGCCGGCCGGTGAGCTCCTGGAGCGTGAGGTGGAGCTGTTCGCGGGCCAGTTGCGAGCCGGGGCAGCTGTGCACGCCGTGTCCGAAGGCGAGGTGGCGGACGGCCGGGCGGGTGATGTCGAACGTGTCGGGGCGCGGGTGCCGGGCGCCGTCCCGGTTGGCGCCCCCGAACGCCACGAACATCGTTGCTCCGGCGGGGAGTTCGGTGCCCGCCAGGGTGACGGGACGGGTGGTCACCCGGCGGAAGCCCTGTAGCGCGCTGTCGTAGCGGGCCGCCTCCTCGACGGCCGCCGGTATCCGCTCGGGTTCGGCGCACAGCAGCTCCCACTGGTCCCGGTGGCGCAGCAGGTGCAGGACGGTCGTGCCGATGAGCGCGGTGGTGGTCAGGTGCCCGGCGATCAACAGGTTCTGGAGGTGGGCGACGAGTTCGTGCCGGTGGTCGAGGGTCAGCTCGCCCGGCTCGGTGAGGGACGTGACGAGTTCGCCGCACAGGTCCTCGCGCGGCTCGGCGTGCCGCTCGCGTACGAGCCGGTCGAGGATGTGCTGCATCGCCACCACGTCCTGGGCGGCGGCGACCTGCTCGCTCTCCGCCAGCGGCCGGAACAGCAGTTCCTCGGCGCGGTGACCGCCGTGCACCACGGCCGGGACGTCGGCGGGGTCGAGGCCGACGATCCGCCCGATGACGTCGCCGGGCAGCTTCCGCGCGTACCCCGACATCAGCTCGACCCGGCCGTCCTTCACGAAGCCGTCGACGAGGGCGGCGGCGCGCTCCGCGGCGTACGGGAGGACCGCGGCGACTCGCGACGGCGAGAGCCCGCGCACGATCGGCGCGCGCAGCCGCTGGTGCAGGTCGCCGTCCGCGGTGACGACGACCGGGCGCCCGCCGAATCCGCCGCCGAGGACGGCGAGCGCGGCCGGCGACGGCAGTACGTCGGGCACGAGGGCGTTCGCCGACGAGAAGTCCTCGGGCCGGCGCAGCACTTCGCGCACGTCCGCGTCCCGGGCGACCAGCCAGGCGTCCAACTCGTCGATGCGCGCCAGCCCTTCGGTGCCCCGGGCCCGCTCGTAGTGCGGGTACGGATCGCTCTGCAACGCGTCGAGCCTGCCGTGCCGTTCGCTGTCCACGAGACGTCCCCCTGCGGCCGGTGGTGCGGTCGCGCTCATGGTGCCGCACGGATGCGGGGGTGTACATGCACACGTCGACAGGCGTACGACCCGGGACCCCGTCCAGGGCCGTGTTCGCCCGCGGTACGTCAGCGCACCCGCACCCCGCTGCGCCAAGTATGTGAGACCCCTTTTGAAATCCCCGCTGAGCAGGACTGATTCCCTAAGATCAGCCCGTGGTCACCTTCCTCCTCGAACGCACGGCCCCGCTCTCCCCGGACGAGGCCTGGCGCCGCCTCACGGAGTGGCCCCGCCACGGCGAGGTCGTCCCCCTGACGCGCGTCACCGTCGTGCCGCCGGGCCCGACGACCGAGGGCACGCTCGTCGTCGCCCGTTCGGGGATCGGCCCGCTCGCCTTCGCCGACCCCATGGAGGTCACGGTCTGGCGCCCACCCGCGGAGGGCGTCTCCGGTCTGTGCCGCCTGGAGAAGCGCGGCCGGGTGGTGAAGGGCTGGGCCGAACTGGAGGTGCACCCGGGTCCGGGCGGCCGCGCCCGCGTGATCTGGCGCGAGTCGCTCCGGGTGCCTTTCCTGCCCGGCCTGTTCGCCCCTGTGCTGCGGGTGTCGGCCCGGTCGGTCTTCGGGCGGGCGCTGAACCGGCTGCTGCGGGGGACCTGAGGGGCGTGCAACAGTGGGCGCCATGAATGCAGTTGACGGTACGACGGTGCGGGTGGACGAGGTCGAGGAGCTCGCGGTGGACGGGCTGCGGTGGCTGGTGGCCGCCGCGCGGGAGACGGCGGACGGCGGACTCGCCTGGCCGACCACACCCTCGCAGGAGAACACCGACCCGACCCTTTACACCGGCACGGCGGGGATCGTCTCGGTGCTCCTGGAGGCATGGCGGCACCTGGGCGACGACTCCTACGCCGACCTCGCACTCCGCGCGGGCCGCGGCCTGGCCGCCGCCGTCGACGGCCACGAGGACGACTCCCTGTACTTCGGCCGGTCCGGAATGGCCCTCGTCCTGCACACCCTGCACGACGAGCTCGGCGACACGGCCTGCGGTACGGCGGCCGACCGCGCGATGGCTCTCGTGCGCTCGCACTTCGACGGGGAGCGCTGGGGCGAGCTGTTCGAGCTGATGGGCGGCAACGGCGGAACGGGGCTGGCCGCTCTGGCGGTCGGCGATCCCGAGTTCGCCGTCCTCGCGGTGGAGCCGTATCTGCGGGCCGCGGAGAAGACCCCGTGGGGGGTCACCTGGCCGCACCGCCCGGGCACGGAAGCCCGCATGCACCACATGTCGCACGGCACGCTGGGCATCGCCTACACCCTCGTCCGGATCGGCCACACGACGGGCCGTGCCGACCTGGTCGACCTGGGGCTGGCGGGGGTCGCGGACGTCGTGGCCCGCGACGAGGGCGGCCCGGACGGTTTCCTCGTGCGGCACTCCACCCCGCAGTTCCTGCCGGACCTGATCGAGCCGGTCAGCTACGGCTGGTGCCACGGCCCGGCCGGGGACGCCCACATGTTCCGGCTGCTGCGCGACACCCAGGGCGACCCGGCCTGGGCCGCGCTCGCCGACCGCTGCTGGCACACGGTCGTCCACTCCGGTCTCCCACGGCGGCTGCGGCCGGGGTTCTGGGACAACAACGGCCGGTGCTGCGGCACGGCGGGCGTCCTCGCGCTGGCCGGCGACCGGATCGCCGAAGGAGCCGAAGGACGGGAGGCTCACGACTTCGCGCGGGTCCTCGTCGCCGACCTCGCCGCCCGCGCGGTCCGGGACACCGACGGTGCCCGCTGGTCCAACGTCGAGCACCGGGCCACCCCGAGCGACCTCGAACCCGGTACCGGCTGGGCGCAGGGCGGTGCGGGCATCGTGCGTGAACTGCTGCGCTTCGTCCGGCTGAGCCGGGGCGGCGATCCGCGGTACGCGTTCACGTGGCCGGACCAGCCCCAGGCGTCCGCTCAGGCCACCGACCCGATCCGGCGGACCGGTTCCGAGGTCACGTCGTGATGGATCGGCGTGTGCGCCCCGGTGAGGGAGACCCCGCTGCCGCCCCGTCGGCTCGCGACGATCTCCGCGGCGATCGACAGGGCCGTCTCCTCGGGCGTCCGCGCGCCGAGGTCCAGGCCGATGGGTGACCGCAGCCGCGCCAACTCCAGCTCGGTCACACCGACTTCACGCAGGCGTTCGTTGCGGTCGAGGTGGGTGCGGCGGGAGCCCATGGCGCCCACGTAGGCGACCGGGAGCCTGAGGGCCAGTCGCAGCAGGGGTATGTCGAACTTGGCGTCGTGCGTGAGGACGCACAGGACCGTCCGGGCGTCGACCTCCGTGCGCTCCAGGTACCTGTGCGGCCACTCGACGACTGTCTCGTCGGCCTCCGGGAAGCGTGCCTCGGTCGCGAAGACGGGGCGCGCGTCGCACACGGTGACCCGGTAGCCGAGGAACGTGCCGATCCGCACCAGGGCCGACGCGAAGTCGATCGCGCCGAAGACGATCATCCGGGGCGGCGGTACGGAGGACTCGACGAGCACGGTGAGCGGGGCGCCGCAGCGCGAGCCCTGTTCGCCGATCTCCAGGGTGCCGGTGCGGCCCGCCTCCAGGAAGGCGCCGGCCTCGGCGGCGATCGTGCGGTCCAGCTCGGGATGGGCGCCGAAGCCGCCGCGACCGGAGAGGTCCTCGGGTCCTACGACGAGCGCGCGGCCGACGAGTTCCCGCGGTCCGGAGACGATCCGCGCCAGCGCCGCCGCCCGGCCCCCCGCCGCGGCTTCCAGTGCGGAAGCGAGCACCGGGCGGACGGGGGCGTGGGCCCGCACCGGGGTGACGAGGATGTCGATGACGCCGCCACAGGTCAGGCCGACGGCGAAGGCGTCCTCGTCGCTGTAGCCGAAGCGTTCGAGGACCGACTCCCCGTCCTCCAGCGCCTGTTGGCACAGCGCGTAGACCGCGCCCTCCACGCAACCGCCGGAGACCGAGCCGATCGCCGTGCCGTCGGCGTCCACCGCGAGGGCGGCGCCGGGCCGGCGGGGCGCGCTGCCGCCGACGGCCACCACGGTGGCCACGGCGAAGTCACGTCCCTGCTCGACCCACCGGTGCAGCTCGTCGGCGATGTCCAGCATGTCTCGGTCTCCTTCACAGCGGTTGCGTACGGGTCGTTCGAGCGGCTAGTGCACGCCCATCCAGCTCTCGATCGGGTTGAGGGCGTAGTACACCAGGAAGATCGCCGTCAGTCCCCACATGAAGGCGCCGATCTCCCGCGCCTTGCTCTGCGCGACCTTGATGGCGACGTACGAGATGACGCCGGCGGCGACACCCGCCGTGATCGAGTAGGTGAACGGCATGATCACGACGGTCAGGAAGACCGGGATGGCGGTGGCGCGGTCGGCCCAGTCGACATGGCGGGCGTTCATCATCATCATCGCGCCGATCACCACCAGGGCGGCGGCCGCGACCTCGCCCGGCACGATCGCCGTGAGCGGGGTGAAGAACAGACAGGCCGCGAAGAACAGGCCCGTGACGACGGAGGACAGTCCGGTACGGGCGCCCTCGCCCACTCCCGTCGCCGACTCGACGAAGACGGTCTGGCCGGAGGCACCCGCCACTCCGCCGATCGCACCGCCCGCGCCGTCGATGAACAGTGCCTTGGACAGGCCCGGCATCCGGCCCTGCGCGTCGGCGAGTTCGGCCTCGGTGCCGACGCCGATGATGGTGGCCATCGCGTCGAAGAACCCGGCAAGCACCAGCGTGAACACGATCATGCCGACCGTCATCGCGCCGACCTCGCCCCAGCCGCCGAACTCCACCTTCCCGAAGATCGAGAAGTCGGGCATGGAGACCGCGCTGCCGTGCAGTTCGGGAGCGCCGCTCGCCCACTGCTCGGCGTCCACCGCCCCGACCGCGTTGAGGAACACGGCGAGTACGGTCCCGCCGACGATGCCGATCAGGATCGCGCCGGGGACGCCTCGCGCCTGGAGCATGAAGATCGCGAGGAGCGTGACGGCGAACAACAGGACGGGCCAGCCCGCGAGTTCGCCCGTGGGACCCAGGGTCACCGGAGTGGCCTTGCCCTGGTGGACGAAACCGGCCTTGTAGAAGCCGATCAGCGCGACGAAGAGGCCGATGCCCATGGTGATCGCGTGCTTGAGGGCCAGCGGGATCGCGTTCATGATCATCTCGCGCAGGCCGGTGACGACGAGCAGCATGATGACCACGCCGTACATCACGCACATGCCCATGGCCTGCGGCCAGGTCATCACGGGCACGACCTGCGAGGACAGGACGCCGGAGACGGAGAGACCGGCGGCGAGCGCCAGCGGCACCTTGCCGAAGAAGCCCATCAGCAGCGTGGTGAGGGCCGCCGCGAACGCGGTCGCGGTGATGAGGGCCTTCTGGCCGAGGGTGTCCCCCGCCGCGTCCTTGCCGGACAGGATCAGGGGGTTGAGCAGGAGGATGTACGCCATCGCCATGAAGGTGGTGACGCCGCCTCGGAGTTCACGCGCGACCGTGGATCCCCGCTTGGATATGTGAAAGTACCGGTCGAGCCAGGACCTGCCGGCCCGAACGCGGGTGCCTTCTCCCGCGTCGTCGGCCGTGGTCCTGGGTTCCAGGGACTGCTGGGTCATGGTGCCGTCTCCCAAGGTTCACAGGGGCACCCGTGCAACCGCCTTGTCGGTCACGGGATTTGGGATGTGCACGACCCGGGGGACGGCCCAGGACGGACAGTTGGGGCCCGGGGGAACACGTCCCCCGGGGAAAATCACCGGTCCATTACGTGCCGGTCAGGTGCTCCGGCCGTACCGGTGTCCTGTTCAGCTCCAGCCCCGTCGCGTTGCGGATCGCCGCGAGCACGGCCGGGGTCGAGGACAGGGTGGGTGCCTCGCCGACGCCGCGCAGCCCGTACGGCGCGTGGTCGTCGGCGAGTTCGAGCACGTCGACGGGGATGGTCGGCGTGTCGAGGATCGTGGGGATCAGGTAGTCCGTGAAGGAGGGGTTCCTGACCTTCGCCGTCTTGGGGTCGACGATGATCTCCTCCATCACCGCGACGCCCAGGCCCTGGGTCGTACCGCCCTGGATCTGGCCGATGACGGACAGCGGGTTCAGCGCCTTGCCGACGTCCTGCGCACAGGCCAGCTCGATCACCTTGACCAGCCCGAGCTCGGTGTCGACCTCGACGACCGCTCGGTGGGCGGCGAAGGAGTACTGGACGTGTCCGAAGCCCTGCCCGGTCCGCAGGTCGAAGGGCTCGGTCGGCCGGTGCCGCCACTCCGCCTCGACCTCGACGCTCTCGTCTTCGAGTACGTCGACCAGGTCCGCGAGGACCTCACCGCCGTCGGTGACGACCTTGCCGCCCTCCAGGAGCAGTTCGGCGGTGGCCCAGGCCGGGTGGTACGAACCGAACTTGCGGCGCCCGAGCTCCAGCACCTTCTCCCGGACGAGCTCGCAGGAGTTCTTGACGGCGCCGCCGGTGACGTACGTCTGACGGGAGGCCGAGGTCGAACCCGCCGAGCCCACCTGCGTGTCCGCGGGACGGATGGTCACCTGTGCGACCCCCAGCTCGGTGCGGGCGATCTGCGCGTGGACGGTGACCCCGCCCTGCCCGACCTCCGCCATGGCCGTGTGCACGGTGGCGACGGGCTCGCCGCCGACGACCTCCATGCGGACCTTCGCCGTGGAGTAGTCGTCGAACCCCTCGGAGAAGCCGACGTTCTTGATGCCGACCGCGTAGCCGACACCCCGCACGACGCCTTCACCGTGGGTGGTGTTGGACAGACCGCCCGGCAGCTGCCGTACGTCGGCCTCCTCGCCGGCCGCGAGCCACTGCTGCTCCGGAGGAAGCGGCATCGCCTTGACGCGGCGCAGCAGTTCGGCGACGGGAGCCGGCGAGTCGACGGGCTGGCCGGTCGGCATGATCGTGCCCTGTTCCATGGCGTTCAGCTGCCGGAACTCCACCCGGTCCATGCCCACCGCGTCGGCGAGCTTGTCCATCTGCGCCTCGTAGGCGAAGCACGCCTGGACCGCGCCGAAGCCGCGCATCGCGCCGCAGGGCGGGTTGTTGGTGTAGAGCGCGAGGGCCTCGATCTCGACGTCGTCGACGACGTACGGCCCGACGCCGAGGGAAGCGGCATTGCCGACGACCGCCGGCGAGGCGGAGGCGTAGGCGCCGCCGTCGAGGACGATCCGGCACTTGACGTGCGTCAACCTGCCTTCACGCGTGGCCCCGTGCTCGTAGTACAGCTTGGCCGGGTGCCGGTGGACATGCCCGAAGAAGGACTCGAACCGGTTGTAGACGATCTTGACCGGCTTGCCCGTGCGCAGCGCGAGCAGGCAGGCGTGGATCTGCATCGACAGGTCCTCGCGGCCGCCGAAGGCCCCGCCGACGCCGGACAGCGTCATGCGCACCTTGCGCTCGGGCAGGCCGAGGACGGGCGCGATCTGCCGCAGGTCGGAGTGCAGCCACTGGGTGGCGATGTAGAGGTGGACGCCACCGTCCTCGTCCGGCACGGCGAGACCCGACTCGGGGCCGAGGAAGGCCTGGTCCTGCATACCGAAGGTGTACTCGCCCTTGACGACGAAGTCGGCCTTCCTCGAGGCCTCCTGGACGTCACCGCGGATGATCGGCTGCCGGTGCACGATGTTCGGGTGCGGGACGTGTCCGACGTGGTGGTCGTCGCGGCCCTCGTGGACGAGGATCGCGTCGGGGGCGGTCGCGGAGGCCTCGTCGGTGATGACGGGCAGCTCGCGGTACTCGACCTTGATCTTGGCGGCGGCGCGGCGGGCCGTCTCGGGATGGTCGGCGGCGACGATCGCGACCGGCTCGCCGTGGTGGCGTACCTTGCCGTGGGCGAGGACCGGGGTGTCCTGGATCTCCAGACCGTAGTTCTTCACCTCGGTCGGCAGGTCGTCGTACGTCATGACGGCGTACACGCCCGGCAGGGCGAGGGCCTCGCTCGTGTCGATGGACACGATCTCGGCGTGTGCGACCGTCGAGCGGAGGATCTGCCCCCAGAGCATGTCCTCGTGCCACATGTCGGACGAGTACGCGAACTCGCCGGTGACCTTGAGGGTGCCGTCGGGGCGGAGCGTGGACTCGCCGATGCCGCCCTTGGTCTTCGAACCCTGGGTGATCTTGGTGGGAGTGCCGTTGGGAGTGGACACGTCAGACCGCCTCTCCCTGCCGGGCGGCCGCGAGGCGGACCGCGTCCATGATCTTCTCGTATCCGGTGCAGCGGCACAGGTTGCCCGACAGCGCCTCGCGGATGTCCGCGTCGCTCGGGTTGGGGTTGTGCTCCAGCATCTCGTCGGCGGCGACCAGCAGCCCCGGCGTGCAGAAGCCGCACTGGACGGCGCCGGCGTCGATGAACGCCTGCTGGACGGGCGAGAGTTCGGTGCCCTCGCCGGTGTGGGAGTCCTGCCCCGCCGGCGCCTGGTGACCGCACGAACGCTGCTTCGCGTAGTCCGCGAGCCCCTCGACGGTCACGACCTCGCGCCCCTCGACCTGTCCGGCGGCGACGAGGCACGAGCACACCGGGACGCCGTCCAGCCGGACCGTGCAGGACCCGCACTCACCCTGCTCGCAGGCGTTCTTCGAACCGGGCAGCCCGAGCCGCTCCCGCAGCACGTACAGCAGGGACTCGCCCTCCCACACGTCGTCGGCTTCCTGCGGACGTCCGTTGACAGTGAAGTTGACGCGCATTACGCAGCTCCCTCCGTGGTGGCGGCGGTGCCGCGGTACGACTCCCAGGTCCAGGTCAGGGTGCGGCGGGCCATGATGCCGACCGCGTGGCGGCGGTAGCTCGCCGTGCCCCGGACGTCGTCGATCGGGTTGCAGGAGGCGGCGCAGAGGTCCGCGAACTGCTTGGCGACCGAAGGGGTGATGATCTTGCCGTTGTCCCAGAACCCGCCCTCTTCCAGAGCGGCGTTCAAAAACTCCTCGGCGGCCTTGGCCCGAACGGGTGTGGGAGCGGCCGAACCGATCCCCGTCCGCACGGTCCTCGTCACGGGGTGCAACGCGAGCCCGAAGGCGCACACGGCGATGACCATGGCGTTGCGCGTGCCGACCTTGGAGTACTGCTGGGGTCCGTCGGCCTTCTTGATGTGCACGGCGCGGATGAGCTCGTCGGCCGCCAGCGCGTTGCGCTTCACGCCGGTGTAGAACGCGTCGATCGGGATGAGCCGCGATCCGCGCACCGACTCGACCTCGACCTCGGCACCGGCCGCGAGGAGGGCGGGGTGGGCGTCACCGGCCGGGGAGGCGGTACCGAGGTTGCCGCCGACGCCGCCGCGGTTGCGGATCTGCGGAGAGGCCACGGTGTGCGAGGCGAGGGCCAGGCCCGGGAGCTCGCCGCGCAGGTCCTCCATGATCCGGGTGTACGGCACGGAGGCGCCGAGCCGCACGGCGTCCTCGCCGACCTCCCACTCGGTGAGGTCGCCGACGCGGTTCAGGTCGAGCAGGTACTCGGGCCGCCGATGGTCGAAGTTGATCTCGACCATCACGTCGGTGCCGCCCGCGATGGGCACAGCGGTGGGGTGCTCGGCCTTGGCGGCGAGCGCCTCCTCCCAGCTGGCGGGGCGAAGGAAGTCCATGACCGGCTCTCTTCTTCGTCTTGGGGGTCGTACGGATCGAGCCAGATCGGGTGCGGCGGGCCCGGCTCGTTCATGTGCTGTTCACGTGGAGTGGAGCCAGTACACAGCGGCGTACTCCGACGGGGTCAGTCACGGAAACCATGAAGGAGTTGGCTGGTCGGGACCGTCATCTTGTAGATTCGTATGAACGGAGGCCCTCGGTCACCTCCATGTTTTCCTGCGGAAACGTTCGACACAGCCCACGTGACCTGGGACACAGCCCCGGGGACGGCACAGACCGCTCCGCACCTCACCGGACCCTTCCTCCATCGTAGATTTCGAGACAAAGAACGGCGGCGACGAGAATGCGGCTGCGCGCACTGCTGGACACCGACGCGCTGGGCCTGCGGCTGCTCGGCGGCGAGGACGAACTGGATCGCACCGTGCGCGGGGTGATGACCACGGATCTGCGCGACCCGAGCCGCTACCTCTCGGGCGGGGAACTGGTCCTGACAGGCCTCGCCTGGCGCCGGGACGCCGCCGACTCGGAGCCTTTCGTACGACTCCTCGTGCAGGCCGGAGTGGCCGGGCTGGCAGCCGGTGAGGCGGAACTGGGCAATGTCCCGGAGGACCTGGTCGTCGCCTGCGTCCGCCACCGCCTCCCGCTGTTCGCGGTGCACGAGTCGGTGGCCTTCGCGACGATCACCGAACATGTCGTACGGCAGGTCTCGGGGGAGCGGGCCGGCGACCTGGCGGCCGTGGTGGACCGCCACCGCCGCATGATGACCTCGGGCCCGGCGGGCGGCGGACCGGACGTGGTCCTCGACCTCCTGGGCTCCGACCTGGACCTGCGCGCCTGGGTCCTGTCCCCCACCGGCCGTCCGATCGCGGGCCCGAAGGTGGCGGGCCCCGGTCTCCCGGCGGACACCTGCGCGAAGCTCGCGGCGGAACACCTGGCGGCGGCCCGCACCGGGCGCCGAGGGCCCCACCGGGTCACGCTCGGCTCGTCGACGTACTCCCTCTTCCCGGTCCGCAGCTCCGGCCGCTCCCCCCAGGCCTCCAGGGACGTACGCGAGACGGTCCTGTCGGACTGGCTGCTGGCGGTGGAGGCGGACGCCGGCGACTGGCCGGAGGAACGCCTGGACCTCCTGCGGGGCGTCACCCAGCTGATCGCGGTCGAGCGGGACCGCAGGGACGCGGCGCGCACGGTCCGCCGCCGCCTGGCCCAGGAGGTCCTGGAGCTGGTCCAGACGGGAGCGGCACCGGCCGAGATCGCCGCCCGCCTCAGGGTGGCCGCCCCGGTCCTCCTCCCCGGCCTGGGAGCCGCCCCTCACTGGCAGGTGGTGGTGGCCCGGGTCGAGTGGCAGGACGGCGACCTGGAGGGCGGGCCCGTGGCCCAGTCGCTCCTGGAGGAGATCCTGGTGGACCCGTCGGCCACGGGCCCCGAACCGTCCGACCGCATAGCGGTGGCCCACACCGGCGACGAGGCGATCGCCCTGGTCCCCCTCCCGGCGGTGTCCACCGAGCACGACGGCTCCGAGGCCGGGATCCTGGCGGACGCCCTCCTGGAATCCGTACGGGACCCCCTCTCCGCCGGCCTGGACGACGACGGCAGGGTCACCCTGGGCGTCAGCGCGTCGGTCCACTCGGCGGAGGGACTCAGAGGCGCCCTGGAGGAGGCCCGCCACGCCCGCAGGGTGGCGGCGGCCCGCGCCGGCAGGGTCTGCGCGGCAGGCCACCAGGAGCTGGCCTCACACGTCCTGCTGCTGCCCTTCGTGCCCGACGACGTCCGCCGAGCCTTCACGGCCCGTCTCCTCGACCCGCTCCGCGACTACGACCGCCGCCACCGGGCCGAACTCATCCCCACCCTGGAGGCCTTCCTCGACTGCGACGGTTCGTGGACCCGCTGCGCGACCCGTCTCCACCTGCACGTCAACACGCTGCGCTACCGCGTCGGGCGGATCGAGCAGTTGACGAGCCGGGACCTCTCACGCCTCGAGGACAAGCTGGATTTCTTCCTGGCACTGCGGATGAGCTGAAACCTGTGAGACCCCGGACTCCCACGACTTTGTGAATTCCTTCACCCACCCCCTTGGCCGGGCCCGCCGTTTCGTGCTGAGATGCCGCCACCACTCATAGCTCGACGGCGCGCTCGGGGAGGGCAACGTGGCGTATACCGCCATGTCTGGTAACGGAACGACCGCCGGTGACGATCCACTCCAGACCGCGGTATGGCGGCTGCGCTCCCGGGCCTGCTGGGCCGACGCGGCCGCCCTGCTCCAACCGGTCACCGCGCAGGCGGCGCTGCAGAGAGCGGCACTTCTGGTGGAACGCTGCCTGTACACGGAGCAGGGCTGGCCGGAGGCGGAGGACGCGCTGCGCACCGCCGAGGCCCTGGCCCACAGCGACGGCGAACGGGGAGCGGCCGCTTGTGAACGAGGGCAACTTGCGTACGCCTCGACGCTCCACGGGGTCCGTGACCGCGCGGACGAGGCGAGGGCGGCGCTGGGCCGTGCGGCGGCGCTGATCCCTCCGGGGGTGGAGGCGAGGGCACTGCTGGACTTCCGCCGAGGTCTGCTGGCCGAGAACCTGGCCCACGCTCCCCAGGCGGCCCGAGCGGCCTACCGCCGCGCCCACGCGGGCGCCACGGCCCACTCCGACCCCCTGCTCCTGTCCTTCACCTGGCGCCACCTCGCCGGACTCGCCCTGCGGGACGGGGAGTTGGCCGAGGCCCGACATGGCTTCGCCGAATCACTCCGGATCCGGGAGGAGTTGGGCTACCTGGTGGGAACGGCACCGGCCCTCGCGTCCCTCGCGGACGCGGAGGTGGAACCGGAGGCGTCCCGGCTCCGCGAGGAGGCGAGGCGGTTGTACCGGTTGCTGGGGGGCGTACCCACATGGCTGGCACGGCAGTTGGCTCCGCCGGCGGCCACGGCGTGATGTGAGCCGGGGCGCCTACGGGGGTGTCGGGTCGGCTTGTCGAGCGGGGGCGGGTGAGTGGGGGGCGGGCCGCGTGCGCGGGGCCTGAGCCGGGCGCCTATTGGGGTGCCACACCGGGTCCTCACGCGTGTGCGGGCCGGTGGGGGCTGGTCGCGCAGTTCCCCGCGCCCCTGGGGAGTTGCGGTCACCCGCGCCAGGACGGACCGTTCGCCACCTCATGCGCCCCGGCGGGCCGTTCGCCGCACCGCGCGCCACGAAGGGCCGGTAGCCGCGTACGGCGGCGAGGGGACGGGGTGGGGGGTGTCCGCCCGCAGCGGCCGGCGTCCGTTACAGGGCACCACTCAAGGGACCGAGCCGCCGGACCGAGGACGGACACCCCCCACCGCGGCCCCGACCCACACACCACCCGCACGCGCTACACCCGCCCCCACCGGGCCCGCAGCTGCGCCGCAGGCATCCAGGGGCGCGGGGAACTGCGCACAACGCCCACCCCCACCGCACCCGCACAGGCCCGCCCAACCGCCGGACGTCAGGAGCTCCCGGCGAAATGCCCGCCCACCAACCCCCGCACCACATCCAGATCCCGTGCGATCAACGCGTCCAACAGCGCCGTGTGCTCCGCCGCGTCCGCGATCAGGTCCGCCCGCCCCCGGGCCGCGGAACCACCCAGCAGCGGCCACTGAGACCGCCGGTGCAAGTCCTCCGAGATCTGCACCAGTTGCTCGTTCCCCGACAGCGACAGCACCGCGCGGTGGAAGGCCCGATCGGCCTCCGCGTACGTCGCCCGGCACCCCGACGACGCCGCCCGCACGCTCGCCTCCGCCACCGGCCGCAGCTCCGCCCACCGCTCCACCGACACGCTCCGCGCCAGCCGCAGCATCACCGGCACCTCGATCAGCGCCCGCACCTCGGCCAACTCGGCCAGCTCACGGGCCCCCCGCTCGACGACCCGGAACCCACGGTTGGGGACAACCTCGACGGCCCCCTCCAAAGCGAGCTGCTGCATGGCCTCCCGCACCGGCGTGGCGGACACCCCGAAGCGTTCCCCCAGCGCGGGCGCCGAGTACACCTCACCGGGCCGCAACTCCCCCGTGACCAACGCCGTACGCAAGGCATCGAGGATCTGCCCCCGCACGGAGGCCCGCTGGATGACAGGCCGCGGAATCGGCACCTCACTGTGCGTGTGCTCACCCCGGACCCCGGAACCCGTCTCGGCCCGGGCCCGCGCAGCATCGGGGGCCCGCATCTGCGGCGGCACCCGAACCGCGCCCACGGCCAGGTCCATGGCCCGCTCCACACCCCCCTTCCCGGCGGAGCCCTGCGCACCCTGCTTCACGGGTCCTCCTCCGGACGTGTCGGTACTTGGGGTCATTAACGACGGGTTGTTACTCACCCGTCAAGCACCTTAGGCGCAGAACGCTCCAGTTCAAATCCCAACGATCCCGGGTAAGGTAAGCCTTACCTTTAGACGACTGTGAATCGGTGCCCCCGCATGCCCATACCGCCGCCCGCCCCCCGCTCCGCCGTCACAGCCGCCTACGCGCGCATGACCGAGGCTCTCCCGGTGCTGACGGTCACGGAGCTGCCCGCGGACACCCCCCTCCCGGCCGGTGACGGCTGGTTCACCGCCGCGGCCCTCGCGGGGAGCGGCACCGCCCTGGACACCTTCCTCGCCTGGGACGACGAGCAGGTCCTCCGAGACAACGCCAGGAAGGGCCGCCCGGACGTGATCGCCGGCTTCGGCCTGCACCGCTACACCTGGCCGGCCTGTCTCCTCTTCACGGCACCCTGGTTCCTGCACCGCAGGGTCCCCCGCTACCCGGCGCCCCGGGTCTCCTACGACCGCACCCGGGGCCCGATGGCCCTCGCGGTCCACCCGGGCCCGTTCGCCTGCCTCCCGGACGACCCGGCCGCCACGCTCCCCGGCGCGTACACGGTCCCGGACGAGGAGTCCCTGCGCGCGGAACTGAGGGACGCGATCGCCGAGCACATGGAGCCGCTCCTCGCCGCCTTCGGCCCACGCATGCGCCGCCGCGGCAGGGCCCTGTGGGGCATGGTGACCGACGAGATCGTCGAGGGGATCTGGTACGTCGCCGAACTCCTCGGCGAGCACGAGAGGCGCCGGGCCGAACACGCCCTGGAGCTCCTCCTGCCCGGGACGACGAAGCCGTACGCCGGCTCCCCTGCCTTCCGCGTGCTCACCGGCCCCGACGGCAGGCCCCTGGCCACCCGGGACCGGATCAGCTGCTGCATGTACTACACACTGGATCCTGACGACACCTGTGCTACCTGCCCGCGCACCTGCGACACGGACCGGATCGCCAAGCTCACGGCGGCCGCCGCCAGTTGAGGTCCCGTCAGAGGGGACCCCGCCGCAGACCGTCCTCCCGCGTCCCGTAAGATCAGCGCCGACTGGGACGCCCGTTCGGTTACAGGCAATTCACAACTTCCTCACTTGTCGCAGGAACTTTCCGTGGAACCACCCGTACGGGTAGTCTTATTCGAACTCAACTCCCGCCCCTCAAGCGGCAGTTCGAGCAGAACGCCGCCCTGGGCAACCCCTTGCACTTCCTTGGCGGCCTCTTGCCCCGAAAACGCCTGAGGGCCGTTGGGATTGGGCCACTATGGCGGGCGTTACGCCCTATCCCAATGCAAGGGACCCCAGATGAGACTGACCGACATATCGCTGAACTGGTTGCTTCCGGGCGCCGTACTGCTCCTGGGCATGCTGGCGGCGGTGGCGGTGCTCGCGCGGAGCAAGCGGTCCGGCGGGGAGCACGCGAAAGACGACTCGTGGGAGCGGAGCGAGGAGCGCCGCAGGCGCAAGGAGGCCATATACGGCACCGCCTCCTATGTCCTCCTGTTCTGCTGTGCGGCGGTTGCCGCCGCCCTCTCCTTCCACGGTCTGGTGGGCTTCGGCCAGGAGAACCTCGGCCTCTCCAACGGCTGGGAGTACTTGGTCCCGTTCGGCCTGGACGGCGCGGCCATGTTCTGCTCCGTCCTCGCTGTGCGCGAGGCCAGCCACGGCGACGCCGCGCTCGGCTCCCGGATACTGGTGTGGACGTTCGCGGGCGCCGCGGCCTGGTTCAACTGGGTGCACGCGCCCAGGGGTTTCGGTCACGACGGCGCGCCTCAGTTCTTCTCCGGCATGTCCCTCTCGGCGGCCGTCCTCTTCGACCGCGCGCTGAAGCAGACCCGCCGGGCCGCGCTGCGCGAGCAGGGTCTGGTGCCGCGTCCGCTGCCCCAGATCCGCATCGTCCGCTGGCTGAGGGCGCCGCGTGAGACGTACAAGGCCTGGTCGCTGATGCTGCTGGAGAACGTGCGCAGCCTCGACGAGGCCGTCGACGAGGTCCGCGAGGACAAGCGGGAGAAGGAAGCGGCCCGACTGCGTCGGCGCGGCGAGCAGCGCGTGGAGCGAGCCCAGCTCAAGGCGATCAGCCGGGGACACCGCGGCTTCGTCGGCCGGGGCGGCGGGCGCCAGTTGGAGGCCCCGGCGGCCCCGGCTCTGGAGCGAGCCTCCGCGGAGCCTGCCATATCCAACCCGGAGCCGCTGCCCGTACGCCAGCGTCCCTCTCTCCAGCCCGTCCGCGGCGCGTCTGAGTCGCAGTCCGTCGACCTCACCGCGGAGGACGACACAATGGCCCTGCCGCGACTCGACTCGCTGGAGCGCAAACTCAAGGATCTTGAGCAGCAGTTCGGCTGAGGCGAAAGCCGAGGCCAAGGCCTGAAGGGCGCGGCCCGAGAGGCCGGAGCACCACGGGAGGGGGGCGTGACCGACGCGGTCACGCCCCCCTCCCGTGGTTCACGCCGTTCCGGCGTCGAGTTCGAACCAGACGGCCTTGCCCACGCCGTGTGCCCGTACGCCCCAGGCGTCCGCGAGGGACTGCACCAGGACCAGGCCCCTGCCGTGTGTACCGTCGCCGGCGTTCGGTACGCGCATCCGGGGTCTGCGGGCCACGAAGTCCCGCACCTCGACCCTCAGCGCCCGGGGCCCCACCGTGGCCGTCACGACCGCGTCGTCGTCGGTGTGCACGAGTGCGTTGGTGACGAGTTCACTGGCGAGCAGTTCGGCTATCTCGGATCGTCCGGGCCTCCCCCAATGTCGTAACAACTCGCGCAAGGCCCTGCGTGTCTCGGGTACGGCCCCCAGGTCCGCCCGCTCCAGTCTGCGCCGGAGCTGAGGCGACTGCGCCTGCTCCAGGGCGCTGTCCGCCTTCTCCTCCATGGTCTTTGCCGAGAAGGCCCCTACTGCCGTGGGACCGCCTCCTCGTGCCTGCCTCTTCATGACCCCCGCCCGCGTGCCGATGTCGGTTCCCCTCCTGCTCGAACACGTTCACGGGGATCCATGCCCCCCTGGTTCATGCGCCAGTCATGTCGAATCGTCAACGACCGGGTGTTCGGCCACGTTTGCGGGGGCGACCACGGCGGTGCCGACGGAGCGGACGAATCCCGGGCCACGCCCCGCGGACCACCGCGCACGCCGGAGCCGCTCCGACGGGGCGGCGCCCCGCGGCGACCCGTACGGGCCGCCCGACACGCGGCGCGTATGCCGCCGGCCCCCTCCGTGCGGCAGGTGCCCTGCGAACCGGTGTCGGGGTTCCGGACGCCACGGGCGCCGCGCGAGCCCTTCACTCCTGGAAGGCGCGGGAAATCACCTGGTCGGCGGGGTGGTTCCGAGGGACGCGAGGAGTGCGCGGACCTGGGCCTCCGGGCGGGAACCGGTCCCGGATTCACACGTTCCGTTCCGGGCCTCGAGGTGAGGAGCCTGCCGTACGACGACCCGCGCGCCCCCTGAAACGGAGTGCACCCCCGCCGCCGGCACCCGACGATCGGGTCCGGCGAGCGGAGGTGAAATGGTGCGTCCGTTCCCGGAGGCGGCAGCCGACCCCGAGGTGCCACAGGGCTGCTGAGCCATGTGGCTCCGGGACACCGGGACCACCGGGCATGGGCCAATCTGCCGACCTCGCACTGCCGACCTCGCCGTACCCGGCGAACAGGTGTGGCAGTCGGGAAACTGGCCGGAATCCGCCACTACTTGCCTGCGACGCCCTTGGTGCCGATGTGGAAGATCTTGTGGCTGCCACGGGTCATGTCGACCACGAGGGTGCTGGTCTGCCCGGCGCTCCAGGTGAGGGTGACGACGGCCTCGGTGCGGGCGGCGGTGGTGCCGTTGTCGGTGACCTTCCACGCGAGGGGCACGTTCTGGGCGCGCAGGACGCCGTCGGCGTGCTCCTTCTCCTCCCAGGCGTTCAGTTCCTTCTGGAAGGCGGGCGTGAGGTAGTGGGCGCGGAGGGCGTCCCGGAGGTCGCCGCTGCCCTCGTCGGTCACCGCGTCGATGTAGGCGCCGTAGAAGTCGGCGATGCGCGTGATGTTGTCGGAGGGCTTCCCGCTGACGCTGCGCGGTGCTCCGGCGGAGGCCTGGGCCGTGACGCCGAGGCCGAGGGCCAGGGCGAGGCCGAGGCCGAGGGCCAGGGTGGTGCGGCGGGTCGCCTTGGTCGTGTTCATCTGTGTTCCCCGTTTTCTTTCAGGTTTCTGCTACTGGTCATGTGGTCCGTGCGGGGCCGCCCGCCCGACCCCCGTGCGGGAGGGCGGCCCCGGCTTCAGTGGAGCTTGTTCACCGCGGTGGCGGTCGTCTTCTTGAAGGCCTTCACCGGGGCGTCGGCGAAGTCGCCCATCTGGGACCACTCCACGACGGTGACGGTCCGGTCGTCCCGGCCGACGGAGAGCAGGTGGATGTCGGTGGCGCCGAACGAGTGCTCGGTGTGCAGGCCGTGCACCCGGGCGCCCTCCTCGACCGCGACCTTGCCGTAGTCCTTGTACGTGGCCTGGAGATCCGGGTCGCCCTGTTCGAGGCGGTCCGCGCAGGTGCGGATCTCCTTGTTCATACGGGTGGCGAGGGCCGCGGCCTTGGTCTTGGTGCCGACCTCGATCGTCAGCTGGCGGGCGCTGGTGTCCAGGTCGGTGCGGAAGTCGCGGTACCGGGAGTCGTAGCCCGGCAGCGCGTCCTTCAGACAGAGCTGCAGTTCCTCCGGTACGCCGTCGGTCACCTTGCCCGCCGTCCACGTGGACGAGGGGTGCGGCGGGAGGTCGGCGGCCGAGAGGAACTTGGGCGCGGCCGGCGCGGCTCCGGCCTGCACGGCGAGGGTGACGCCGAGCATGAGGCCGGTGAGAGAGAGTACGGTGAGCCCGCCTGCTCGACTGTGCTTGGGCATGAGTGTCCCCCGTGAGATGCGTACAGGAATGTGGGATGCCACGACGACGCCGGATGGTCGGTCCGGCCCGGTCGGTGTGACACCAAGAGCATCAGCGGTCACACGGGGCGGACGCAACATGGGACACGGGATCCGTCGGCATGGAACCATCCCAGGCCGTCTGACGTGCAGGTATAGGGAGTGCCTGGGATGCGGGATCTAGGGGGAATCGTTGTCGGCACCTGAACCACAGGACGATGTCCAGGAGTTCGCGGCCCTGCTGCGGCGGCTGAAGGAGGGCACGGACCGCAGCTACGGCTCGCTGGCCCGGCGGCTGGGCATGAACACCTCGACCCTGCACCGGTACTGCGCGGGCGACGCGGTACCGGTCGACTTCGCACCGGCGGAACGGTTCGCGGCGCTGTGCGGGGCATCGGCCGAGGAGCGGATGGACCTGCACCGGCTGTGGCTCTCGGCGGTCGCGGCGAGACAGCGACCGCGGACTGCGGAGTCGTCTGAGACGTCGGAGTCGTCGGAGTCGACAGCGGCTCTGGTCGTGCCGGCGGGGGCAGGGCCGACGGAGGTAGCGGGCGACCCTCGCGCGGACGCAGCCTGCGAGCCGGGCCCGGAGAGCGCATTCGAGGGACCGGACGACAGTGAGAGTGCGGGTGAGCCGGACACCGTGCGGGTGACGGGGTCCGCTCCCCCGCCCCGCCCCTGGTACCGCCGTCGGCGTTTCCTCGTCACCGCGGCCGCCGTCGTGGTCGCTCTCGCCACTCTGGGCAGTCTTTCGGCGCTGCCGTCCGGCCGTCCCGCCTCGGACAAGGTGGCCCAGGCTCCTGACCCGTCATCCCGGACGACCGCGTCGGGCCTGCCGGACCGTTCCGGATCGCCGTCACCGAGACCCTCCGCCACGTCCGCCTCCCCCTCGGCCGAGACCACCGGAACGCGGCCCTCCGCCTCGGCGTCCCACGGCCGCGGCACCGCGAAGGAGGGCCCGGGGGCCGGACAGCAGGGGACCTCCGTCGGCACGCCCCTGACCTGGAGCGCGAACTCCCAGATCTGGGAGGGAAGCTGCGGTCACGACTACGTCATCGACAAGCCGCCCTCCCAGGTTCCCCCGCCCCCGCTCGTGCAGGACGCCGGGATCTGGGCGGCGACGCAGGGCGCGATCCACGGGCGGGAGACGAAGGTGCAGATCTCCGTGCAGGGACGGTCGTCCACGGCCGTCGTCCTGGAGGCGCTCCGCGTCCGGATCACCGGCCGCAGCTCCCCGGCACCCGGTACCGCGTACGCCATGGACCAGGGCTGTGGCGGCGGGATCACCCCGCGCGGCTTCGACGTGAACCTGGACATCGACCGCCCCATCGCCCACGCGGTCGCCGGCAACGACACCGGACAGACCGTCCCCGCGGTGCAGTTCCCCTACCGGGTCTCCGCCACGGACCCGGAGGTACTGCTGGTCACCGCGACGACGCAGACGTACGACTGCAACTGGTACCTCGAACTCGACTGGTCCTCGCAGGGCCGCACCGGCACGGTCCGCATCGACGACCACGGCCGCCCGTTCCGCACGACCAGCATCAAGGGCCTGACGCGTCTCTGGTACGGCACGAACGCCGCGGGCGAGCGGGCCTGGGTGGAGTCCGGCACCTAGGAGCCGGCCGCGGACCCCACCCGGTGAGCCGTGCCGTCGGGGTCCACGTAGGCGAACTCCCGTAGTCCGTAAGGCGTGTCGGCCGGCTCGACGAAGCGGCCCTCGACGCCGGAGGCCCTCCACTCGGCATGGACGGCGTCGGCGTCACTCACGTACAGGTAGACGACGGCTCCGGTGCGCAGAGGGTCGTGCTCGGACCACTCGCTGAGGTGCATCGAGACCGCACCCCGCTCGACGAAGCCGTACCGCTGCGGACCGTCGTAGGCACGCGCGGCGAAGCCCAGCAGACGGTATCGCTCCAGGGCCACGTCGAGGTTCCGGACCGGGACGACGGGCGCGACGTCGGTGAAGGCGATGTCTGGCATGCGGCCAGTCTTGCATCCACGGGCTGCTCAGGGCCGGGGGACGTTCCGGAGGTTGGAGCGGGCCATCTGGAGCATGCGGCCGACTCCTCCGTCAAGGACGATCTTCGAGGCGGACAGGGCGAAGCCGGTGACCATCTCGGTGCTGATCTTCGGCGGGATGGAGAGGGCGTTGGGGTCGGTGACGATGTCGACGAGGGCGGGACCCTTGTGCTTGAACGCCGACTTCAGTGCCCCGGCGAGGTCCTTGGGCTTCTCCACGCGCACGCCATGGGCACCGCAGGCGCGGGCCACGGCCGCGAAGTCGGGGTTCTTGTTGGTGGTGCCGTAGGAGGGGAGCCCGGCGACCAGCATCTCCAACTCGACCATGCCGAGCGAGGAGTTGTTGAAGAGGACGACCTTCACGGGGAGGTCGTACTGGACGAGGGTCAGGAAGTCGCCCATCAGCATGGAGAACCCACCGTCGCCGGACATCGACACGACCTGTCGCCCGCGGTCGGTGAACTGCGCCCCGATCGCCATCGGCAGCGCGTTGGCCATCGAGCCGTGTGAGAAGGAACCGATCACCCGGCGGCGGCCGTTGGGCGAGATGTAACGGGCGGCCCACACATTGCACATGCCGGTGTCGACGGTGAACACCGCGTCGTCGTCGGCGAGTTCGTCGAGTACGGAGGCCACGTACTCGGGATGGATCGGGACGTGCTTGTCGACCTTGCGGGTGTACGCCTTCACGACCCCTTCGAGTGCGTCGGCGTGCTTCTTGAGCATCTTGTCGAGGAAGCGCCGGTTCGTCTTGGCCTTCACCCGGGGCGTCAGACAGCGCAGGGTCTCCTTCACGTCGCCCCACACGGCGAGGTCGAGCTTGGAGCGGCGGCCCAAGTGCTCCGGACGTACGTCGACTTGGGCGATCTTGACGTCGTCGGGGAGGAAGGCGTTGTACGGGAAGTCGGTGCCGAGCAGGATCAGCAGGTCGCACTCGTGGGTGGCCTCGTAGGCGGCGCCGTAGCCGAGCAGTCCGCTCATGCCGACGTCGAAGGGGTTGTCGTACTGGATCCACTCCTTGCCCCTGAGGGCGTGCCCCACCGGTGACTTGACCTTCTCGGCGAACTCCATGACCTCGGCGTGCGCGCCCGCCGTGCCGCTGCCGCAGAACAGGGTGACCCTGTCGGCCTTGTCGATCATCTCGACGAGCTTGTCGATCTCGGCGTCGCCGGGGCGGACGCTGGGCCGGGAGGTGACGAGGGCGGTCTCGGCGGCCTTGTCGGGGGCGGGCTGGTCGGCGATGTCGCCGGGGAGGGTGACGACGCTGACGCCGGAGCGGCCGACGGCGTTCTGGATGGCGGTCTGGAGCAGCCTCGGCATCTGCTGCGGGTTGGAGATCATCTCGCTGTAGTGGCTGCACTCGCGGAACAGCTGGTCCGGGTGGGTCTCCTGGAAGTAGCCGAGGCCGATCTCGCTGGAGGGGATGTGCGAGGCGAGGGCGAGCACGGGGGCCATCGAGCGGTGGGCGTCGTAGAGCCCGTTGATGAGGTGCAGGTTGCCGGGTCCGCAGGAACCGGCGCAGGCGGCGAGAGTGCCGGTGATCTGGGCCTCCGCGCCCGCGGCGAAGGCGGCGGTCTCCTCGTGCCGTACGTGCACCCAGTCGATGGCGGAGTTGCGGCGGACGGCGTCCACGACGGGGTTGAGGCTGTCGCCGACGACGCCGTAGAGGCGCTTCACCCCGGCCTTGACGAGGATGTCCACGAACTGTTCGGCGACGTTCTGCTTGGCCATGGAACCATGCACCCCTTCGGTCTCCTTGGGTCCATCAATCCACAATGGCCGCGATCACGCCTCCCAAACAGCGGCGGCCGTACGGTCGTCGGCGTATCCCTTGACCCGGACTTGGGAGTCGGCGAGGAACTCGGCGAGACCGGGCGGGGGTCCTGACCACCTTCCCGTGAGGTACTCGCACAGTTCGGGCTCGCCGCGCAGGGGGTCGGCGAGGCCTCCGGTGCACATCAGGAGGGTGTCACCCGGGCGGGCGACGGAGGCACGGAAGCGGAAGGGTTCGCGGGGCGGCTCCGGGGCGGGTTCGTAGGCGCTCGGGGGTGTCGGGATGCCGAGGTCCATGGTGAGGCGGTCGCCCTCGGGGGTCTCGGTCGGCAGGGAGCCGAAGCCGACGACCGGTTCGCCGGTGACGTCGGTGATGCGGGGTTCGATGTCGTGCCACTCGCCGTCGCGGAGGCGGAAGAGGCCGCCCTCTCCGACGCCGAAGAAGACGCGGATCCGGCAGTCGGGGTCGGCGGGCAGGAGCAGACAGCGCAGGGTGGCGGCGTACTCCTCCGGGTCGACGCCCTGCTCGACGGCGCTGGCGCGCAGCTTGCCGAGGCTGCGGTCGGTGAGCCGGTGCAGCCCGGACTTGAGGTCGCCGCGGCGGGCGGCGCTGATGTCCTGCGCGAGCCGGGCCTGACTGCGCCCTATGGCCCGCCCGATCCAGTGACAGGCCTCGGCGGCGGCGCGGTGGGCGCCGGGGGTGGCGCGGGCACCGGTGGCCATGGCGACGAGGATCAGCGCCTGCTCGCCGGTGCCGAACCGGGCGGTGAGCAGGGAGTCCCTTCGGGGTTCGCCGCGGAACCTGGCCGAGTCCCCTCGCGCGGACACGGCTCGCAGCGTGCACGCCCCGTACCTGGCGCCGTCCAGCACGGTGTCCGCCACCAGGTCGTCGAGTTCGTCGGGGTCGGCGGGCGGGAGGGCGGTGGGTTCGGCGTCGTAGGTGGGAGGGCCGGAGCCGACGAATCCGACGGGGGCGGGCGGGAGGGTGGGGATGTCCACGCGGGTGGCGGTTCGGGGTGCCTGCGGCGCGGGAGCGGGGTCCTGGTCGGCACCTCGGCGGTCCTGGACGGATCCGTCCTGGTCGTGGTCGGCGGTCCGGCCACGTCCGGGTGGTTCGGGGGGCTCGGGGGGCAGGTTGGGCTGAGTGGAACCCGGGCCGGCTGCGGGGGGTACTTGGGCGAGGTCGGCGTCGACGTCGGGTGGGGCGGCCCACCAGTCGCCTTCGACGCGAGGTGGGCCGGCTCCGCCTCGGTTCGACGAGGGCCCTGGAAAGCTCTCGGGGCCGCCAGATGTGGGCACGTCCTCGGCGCCGCCTGCGATGTCACCCGTGCGCGAGCCGACCCCGTCCGGGGCGCCCCCACGCGGGTCGACTCCGCCGGCACCACGCCCTCCGGAATCGCCGCGGCCCGGCGAACCGACCGGATCGGCGTCCTGCGGCGGGCCGCCAGTGACCCCACCCGGCGAGACCGCTCCGGCGTCGCCGCGGCCGGAGGAAACGACCCGGTCACCGCCCGGCGGCGGACCATCAGCGACACCATCCCTGCCCAAGCCTCCGCCGTCAGGCGAAACGGCCCGGTCGGCGTCCTGCGGTGGAGCCGCGGGGCGCGGTGGGGCTGAGGGGTGCGGGGGTGCCGCCGTCGGCGGCCTCGGGGGCTCGGTCGGCAGGCGCGAGGCCGGAACGGTCGTGGCCGGAGGCGTCTCGGTGGACGTACGGCCGCCGGGTGGCGAGGGCGGGCGGTCCTCGGCGGGCCGCTCGACGAAGCCGGGCGGCTTGGGGCCGGGCGGGAAGGACGCGGGGCCGTCGGATGCGTCAGGTGGCGCCTGCCAGGGGACGGGGTGCCGGCCGGGCGAGGGGGCCGTCGCCCCGGGGAAGCCTGTCCGCGGCGCGGGAACCCCGGTACCGGGCCGACGGCTCTGCTCCTCCGCAGCGCCCGGCTCGGAACCGGGCTGTCCGTCACCGGACCCTGTCTGCGGGCCGGGCCGTCCACCACGAAGCCCTGCCCCCGAGCCCGGCTGCTGCCCCCCGCCTAGACCCGCCCCCGAGTCGGGCCGTCCGCCACCAAGCTCTGCCTCCGAACCCGGCCGCCCACCACCAGGGACCGCCTCCGATCCGGGCAGTCCCTCACCGGACGGTGCCCCCGAACCCGGCTGACCCACACCGCGCCCCGCCCCCGAGCCCCGCTGGCCCTCACCAGGCCCCGCCTCCCAGCCGGGCCGTCCCTCACCGGGCCCCGCCTCCCAGCCCGGCCGTCCACCACCGGACTGCGCCTCCGAACCCGGCTGACCCACACCAGGCCCCGCCCCCAAGCTCGGCCGTCCACCACCAAGCCCCGGCTCCGATCCGGGCCGACCCTCACCGGGCCGTGCCCCCGAACCCGGCCGTCCACCACCAAGCCCCGCCCCCGAGCCCCGCTGACCCACACCGGGCCCCGCCTCCCAGCCCGGCCGTCCACCACCGGACTGCGCCTCCGAACCCGGCTGACCCACACCGCGCCCCGCCCCCGAGCCCCGCTGGCCCTCACCAGGCCCCGCCTCCCAGCCCGGCCGTCCCTCACCGGGCCCCGCCTCGAAACTCAGCCGCCCGCCCCCCGGCCCGTCCCGCACCGCCCCCGCTGCCGAGGCGAAGCGGTCGTCCAGGGTGTCCGGGGCCGGTGTGGGGCCCGTGTCGTCGGTGGAGTCGTACAGCTGCCCCCACCAGTCGTCCTCGTGACCGCGACCGGTGGGCGTTCCCCCCTGCTGGCTCATGCCCCCAATTGTCCACCGCACCGGCCGTATGAAAACGGGGCATCCCGAAAATCAAGCCCCGCCACGCGCGTCGAACTGTGTTGCGACGGGTCGCCGGACGGTTCCACCCCCCACGGGAGAACCGCCCGGCGACGCCGAATGACCCGGACTCCGGCGGACGCACGTCGTGGGTACCGGTCGGGTCGGCCCTGAGTGTGACCCACTTCCCTGTCGCAGAGCTGTGCCGGACGACGGCCCGAGTGCCCACCGCCGTGAGGCCGATGCGCAGCTCTTCCCCAACGGGCCGGGGACGGGCCGGGGACGGGCCGGGCTGATATCGCTGACCTGCACTTTCTGCCTGCCTCCGGCACCCTGGACTCATGGGAGTGTGGGACCTCCTGCTGGTCGGCCTGGTCATGCTGTTCGGCCTGGTCGGGGTTCTGTTGCCCGGGGTGCCGGGGTCGTGGCTCGTGTGGGCCGCGGTCCTGTGGTGGGCGCTGAAGGATCCGCAACCGGTCGCGTGGAGCGTGCTCGTGGGGGCCACGCTCGCCCTGTTCCTGTCCCAGGTGGTGCGCTGGTCGCTACCGCCACGCCGGCTGCGGGAGAGCGGGGCCACCCCGCGCATGGCGGTCTACGCCGGAGCGGGCGCGTTCCTCGGCTTCTTCCTGATCCCCGTGCTCGGCGCGATCCCCGGGTTCATGGGCGGCATCTACCTCTCGGAGCGCCTCCGGCTCGGCCGCCACGGGTCGGCGAAGGCCGCCCTGCGCACGGCGATGCACTCGGGCGGCTCCAGCGTGCTGGCGGAACTGTTCACCTGCCTGCTGATCATGGGCGCGTGGCTGGGGACGGTGCTGTGGGGCAGCTGACGTAGGACCGCGGCCCCAGACAGGCCTAGGACGAGATTCCGATGTGCGGACGGCACGCGCGTGTTTGGGTGGCTGCCATGACCGAATTCAGCGAGGCCGAGCGCGCGTACCTGAAGTCCCAGCGGCTGGGACGACTCGCCACCGTCGACCCGCAGGGACAGCCGCAGGCGAACCCGGTCGGCTTCTTCCCCCAGGACGACGGCACCATCCTGATCGGGGGCTACGCGATGGGCCGCACGAAGAAATGGCGCAACCTCCAGAAGAACCCGAAGGTCGCGCTGGTCGTCGACGACATCGCCCGTCTGAAACCGTGGACGGTGCGCGGCATCGACATCCGCGGCGAGGCGGAACTCCTCACGGGCCCACACGATTTGGGCCCGCACTTCAGCGAGGAACTGATCCGCATCCATCCACGACGGATCCACAGCTGGGGGCTCGAGGAGTCCTAGAGGGCACCTTCGAGGGCGAGCAGGGCCGTCTTGCGCTCCAGGCCGCCCGCGTACCCGGTGAGCAGGCCGTTCGCGCCGATCACCCGATGGCACGGGCGGAGGATCAGCAGGGGGTTCGCGCCGATCGCTCCGCCCACGGCCCGGACGGCGACGCGGGAGGCACCGACGCGCGCGGCGATCTCGCCGTACGTCGTGGTCGCCCCGTACGGAACGTCGTCGAGGGCGTCCCAGACGCGGGTCCGGAACTCGGTGCCTTCAGGACGCAACTCCAGTTGGAACTCCTTGAGTTCACCGGCGAAGTAGGCGGCGAGCTGCTCCTCGGCGTCCCGGAAGGGGACGGGGTCGTGGATCCAGCCCTCCTGGACGGTACGGCCCTTCTTCTGCTCCGGAACGGACAGCGAGGTGAGCGCGCCGGTCTCGTCGGCGGTGAGGAGCAGGGTGCCGACGGGGCTGTCGAGACGGGTCCAGCGGATGGCCATGATTACTCCAACTCTCCTGCTGTGCGCAGGTGTTGCCAGGCGTAGGAGCGCCAGGGGCGCCAGCTGTCGGGGGCGTCGAGGCCCGGTGGCGCGACATCGGGGTCACCGAGGGCGCGGGTGCGGATGACGGCGACCGTTCGGGCGTCCAGGCCGGGCAGGGCGAGGAGTGCGTGCTGCACCTCGTCTCGGTCGGCGCCCGGATCGAGTCGTACGGCCCCGTCGGCCAGGGCGGTGGCCAGCGTGCCCAGAGGGCCGGCCGCCTCCGACAGGGCCGCGGGCTCGGGAAACAGGTGGGTGAGGCTGCCGCAGGGTGCGTCCAGGGTCTTGCCGTAGCGCTGGACGAGCCGCTCGGATGCGCTACGGCCCACCAGCGCCCGTACGGCGAACTCCTCGGGGTCGGCGGCGCCGGGCGACCGGAGTCCTGGGCGGGCGGCGACCAGGGCAGCGAGCCGGGTGTCCGCGCCGAGCCGCTCGTCGACGGCGTAGGGATCGGCGTCGAGGTCGAAGAGCCGCCGCAGCCGTCCGACGGCGGTGGTCAGGTCGCGAGGGTCGGTGAGGTGCAGATGGGCGTCGAGCCAGCCGCCGGGGTTCGCGCCGGAGGTGGTTCCGGTCGTGCCGGTGCGTTCCTGGACGGCGACGATGCCGGTGCCGTGCGGGAGGCGGAGGGTACGGCGGTAGGTGCGCAGCCCGGGTGCCCCGCCCACCTCTTCGACGCCGGGTACGGCCTCGCTCTCCAGCAGGTCGAAGACGGCGCCGGCCCGGTAGGGGCCGCGGTGGGCCAGTCGGAGCGGAATGCCCGCCGTGGGGGTGGCCGCACGGCGTGCGGTCCGGGCGGCGGCCCGCAGGTCGCTGGGGGTGGAGGCGTAGATCTCCCGGACCGTGTCGTTGAACTGCCGCACGCTGGCGAAGCCCGAGGCGAACGCGATCTCCGTGACCGGCAGGCCGGTGGTCTGGAGCAGGACACGCGCGGTGTGGGCGCGCTGGGCGCGGGCCAGGGCGACGGGGCCGGCGCCGAGCTCGGCGGTGAGCTGGCGCTGGACCTGGCGGGCGCTGTAGCCGAGGCGGCCGGCGAGCCCGGCGACGCCCTCCCGGTCGACGACACCGTCGCCGATCAGGCGCATCGCCCGGCCCACCACGTCCGCCCGTACGTTCCAGTCCGCGGAACCGGGGACCGCGTCCGGGCGGCACCGCCGGCAGGCCCGGAATCCGGAGCCCTGCGCGGCGGCTGCCGTCTGGTAGAAGCGGACGTTGCGACGCTTCGGGGTCACCGCGGGACAGCTGGGCCGACAGTAGATCCCGGTCGTCTCGACAGCGAAGAAGAACTCCCCGTCGAACCGGGCGTCCCGGCTGCGGACGGCTTCGTACCTGGTGTCTTCGTCCATCACGTGTTCCAGTTTCCGCCGTGGGCGAGGATGCCGCTGGCGGAAATCGGACACGGTGATGGGGTGCCGCGTCAGTTCCGTGTGACTGCACCCGCTCAGGGGCGCGGGGCTGGATCCCTATGCGGCTCCGCCACGTGGGCGCGACCGGCCCCCACCCACCCGCGGCCGACCCTTACGCCCAGCGCCCCCGCTTCGCGTCCATCGCCGCCTTCCCCTCCGCTCCCCTCTTCTTCCAGTCCTTCCGGATCTCGGCACGCAGCCGCGCGTCCGTCTTCGCCACGATCCGCTGGTTCTCCCGGATCAGCTTCCGGTAGCTCTCCAGCCGCCGCTCGGGCAGCTCACCGGAGTCGATCGCGGCCAGTACCGCGCACCCCGGCTCGCTCTCGTGCGCGCAGTCGTGGAAGCGGCACTGTGCGGCCAGTGCCTCGATCTCGGAGAAGACCTGTCCGACACCGGTCTCGGCGTCCCACAGTCCCACGCCCCTGAGGCCGGGCGTGTCGATCAGTACGCCCCCGCCCGGCAGGGCGAGGAGGTTGCGGGTCGTGGTCGTGTGGCGCCCCTTCCCGTCCGCGTCCCGTGCGGCCTGCACAGTCATCACGTCCTCGCCGATGAGCACGTTCGCCAGTGTCGACTTCCCCGCGCCGGACTGGCCGAGCAGCACGGTCGTACCGCCGGAGACGACCGCGACGAGTACGTCGAGCCCCTCCCCGTGCAGCGCGCTGACGGTCAGCACCGGGACGCCCGGCGCGGTCGTCTCCACGTCCTGCACGAGATGCGAGAGCGTCACCGCGTCCGGCACGAGGTCGGCCTTGGTGAGCACGACCACCGGCTGTGCGCCGGACTCCCAGGCCAGGGCCAGGAACCGTTCGATGCGGCCGAGGTCGAGCTCGACGGCCAGCGACACGGCGACGATCGCGTGGTCGACGTTGGCCGCGAGGATCTGCCCCTCGGACCGCTTGGAGGAGGTGGAGCGTACGAATGCGGTACGGCGTGGCAGATACGTCCGTACATAGCGAGGGCTGCCCCCGGGCTCGACGACGGCCCAGTCACCGGTGCACAGGACCCGCATCGGATCGGGCGGCGTGACGAAGGCCGTGTCGGCCCGCATCATCCCTTCGGCGGTGACGAGGTCGCACTGCCCGCGGTCGACCCGGACCACCCGTCCGGGCAGGAGCCCCTCGGGCTCGTAGGGGGCGAACTCGTCCGCCCATGCCTCGTCCCAGCCGTAGGGAGCGAGAGCGGAGAAAGCATGAGAAGTGGAGCTGGAAGTCAAGGGTGACCCTTCACAAGGGTGGCCCCGGCACCAGGAGTTGGTGTCAGCCGACGGCCACGGAGGTGGACTTGATGATCTGGATGCGAGCAGCGCTCTTCGCAAAGACAGCCATCGGTCGACACCTCCCTCATTCCTCGCTCGTGGGGCACGGCAGCCGTGAGCGGCCGTGCGAAGCGGTCTCACCTTAGAGGCCCCGGCGTCGGAGGCGCCACCGGTTTTCCGGAGCCCGGTGCCGTCGCCCCTCTCACTCGAACGGCCCGGTGCGTTGGTCGTACGGGAGGAGCGGTTGTGGCATGGAACCACCGCCCCATCTCCAGGAGACCTCGTGATGACCCACCGTCCGCCCCGCCCCTTTCGCGTCCTCGCCTCGATCCTCGCGGCCGGAGCCCTGTTGACGACCGCCGCGTGTGCGGACGGTGACGACAGCGGTCAGGACCGCGCGGACACCACGGAGATCACCACGGAGATCTCCTCCTCGCCGCTCGCCCAGCAGTCCCCGGCCGCGCTCACCCCGGCCGGGGCGCGTGCCGCGCTGGTGACGGAGGCGGATCTGGAGGACGACTGGACAAAGGTCAAGAACGCGGCCACCTGGCGCGACAGCCTGCTGGTCGGACAGGTGGACGTCGCCGACTTCCTCACCGCCAAGGCCGACGCGGCCGACTGCCAGAAGCTGCTCGACCGGCTCTACGACGACGAGCTCCTGGGCAAGCCGTCCGGAGCGTCCGCGCTCACCGGCTTCAAGGAGGGCGAGTCGCGGCTGCTGTACCAGGTGGCCGCCTATGACAAGGCCGCGCTGGACACGTCCTTCGCCTGGTTGAAGAGCCTGCCGGTCAAGTGCGACCAGTTCACGGCGAAGGACGGCTCGGGTGGGCAGCGCACGGTCCAGGTGGTCGCGACCTCCCTGCCCAAGGAGGGCGATGCCCGGCAGGGGCTGCAGGTCACGGTCCAGGGCACCTCGGGCGGGGAGCCCACCACCCTCACCCTCGACGTCGCAGCCCTGCGGTTCGGCACGGACGCGATCACCTTCACCAACGGCGGCCTCGACGGAGCCGACGACCACACCACCGAGCAGGCGGCGAAGCTGGGCGCGGCCCGTCTCGAGGACGTCCAGGCGGGCCGGACCCCGTCCGCCGACCCGAGCGAGATCGACTGACGGCCCGGTGAGCCCCGTCCGTCCCAGCCCCCCCCCGCCCGCCCGCCGGTGCGACGTCATGGTGTTCCCGCCGAGAGCGGCATGTGACATAGTACTGACGTGAGCAAGCGACTGACCTGCGATGTCGTGGTCGTCGGAGCCGGGATGGTGGGTGCGGCCTGTGCCCTGTACGCCGCCCGCGCGGGCCTCGACGTGATCGTCGTCGACCGCGGTCCGGTGGCCGGCGGTACGACCGGCGCCGGTGAGGGCAATCTCCTGGTCTCCGACAAGGAGCCGGGACCCGAGCTCGAACTCGCCCTCCTGTCCGGCCGGTTGTGGACCGAGTTGGCGGAGGAGGTCGGCGACGCCATCGAGTACGAACTCAAGGGCGGCGTGGTCGTGGCCTCCACGTCCGACGGCCTCGAAGCCCTGGAGAGGTTCGCGACCGGGCAACGGGCCGCAGGCGTCGAGGCGGTGCGGGTGGACGCAGGCCGACTCAGGGAGCTGGAGCCCCACTTGGCGCCCGGACTCACCGGCGCTGTGCTGTATCCCCAGGACGCGCAGGTCATGCCGACGCTGGCCGCCGCTCATCTCGTACGGTCCTCGGGTGCCCGGCTGTTCACCGGCGCGGCGGTGACCGAGGTGCTGCGCGGCGCCGACGGTGCCGTGCGCGGGGTGCGGACCGGCCGGGGCGAGATCCACACCCCGCATGTCGTCAACGCCGCCGGGACGTGGGGCGGTGAGCTGGCCGCGCTGGCGGGAGTGAGCCTCCCCGTGCTCCCCCGACGCGGCTTCGTCCTGGTCACCGAGCCGCTGCCCCGCCTGGTCCGTCACAAGGTGTACGCCGCCGACTACGTGGCCGACGTGGCCAGCGACTCGGCGGCCCTGCAGACCTCACCTGTCGTGGAGGGGACGGCGGCCGGGCCCGTCCTGATCGGTGCGACCCGTGAACGGGTGGGCTTCGACAGGTCGTTGTCGCTGCCCGCGCTGCGCGCGCTGGCGGAGGGCGCGACCCGGCTGTTCCCGTTCCTGGAGCGGGTGCGCGCGATGCGGACGTACCTCGGCTTCCGGCCGTACATGCCCGATCACCTGCCCGCGATCGGCCCCGATCCGCGGGTGTCCGGGCTGTTCCACGCCTGCGGGCACGAGGGCGCCGGCATCGGACTGTCCACCGGGACGGGGCAGTTGATCGCCCAGGTGCTGGCCGGGCGCGCCCCCGATCTCGATCTCGCACCTTTCCGTCCCGACCGTTTCCCCGCCTCCGCCTCCGCCTCCGCCTCCGAGGAGGCCTCGTGAACCCGCTGGAGCTGGTGGGCGCCGAGCCCGGTCCCCCCTTCACCGTCACCCTCGACGGGCGGGAGATGGAGGCCCTGCCCGGCCAGACCGTCGCCGCCGCGCTGTGGACTGCGGGCATCACCTCCTGGCGCACCACCCGCGGCGAGGGCCGCCCGCGCGGGATCTTCTGCGGCATCGGCGTCTGCTTCGACTGCCTGGTGACCGTCAACGACCGCCCGAACCAACGGGCTTGTCTGATGCCCTTGCGGCCGGGCGACGCGATCCGCACGCAGGAGGGAACGGGCCACGATGACTGAGCCCAGCCTGGCGGTGATCGGTGCGGGTCCGGCCGGACTCGCGGCCGCCCTCGCGGCGGCCGCCCGGGGCATCCGTGTCACCCTGATCGACTCGGCCGCGGAGGCGGGCGGGCAGTTCTACCGGCAGCCCGCACCCGGGCTCGGGGCCCGTCGGCCGCAGGCACTGCATCACCAGTGGCGGACCTGGGAGAGACTGCGGGACGGCCTGCGCGCCCATGTGCAGGCGGGCACCGTGCGGCACATGACGGATCATCACGTCTGGTTCGTCGAGCGCCGGGACACCGCCGGTTTCGCCGTGCACGCCCTCGTGGGCCCCGAGCAGGAGCAGCCGGCCGAGGTACGCGCGGCGGCGGTCCTCCTCGCCACCGGCGGCTACGAGAAGGTGCTGCCCTTCCCCGGCTGGACCCTGCCCGGTGTCGTCACGGCGGGCGGGGCGCAGGCCATGCTCAAGGGCGGGCTCGTGCTGCCGGGCCGTACCGCCGTCGTCGCCGGGACCGGGCCGCTGCTGCTGCCCGTCGCCACCGGCCTCGCCGCGGCGGGCGCGACGGTCGCCGCGCTGGTGGACTCGGCCGACCCGAAGTCGTTCGTACGGCGGTCCCGGACGCTGGCGGGCCGACCGGGCAAGGTGGCCGAAGGCGCCCAGTATGCAGGGCAGTTGCTCCGGCACCGGGTACGCACTCTCCTCCATCACACCGTCGTGGCGGCGCACGGCGCCGAGCGGCTGGAGGCGGTGACGATCGCGGCCCTCGACCGGGACGGGCGGGTGCGTCAGGACACCCGCCGACGCCTCGGCTGCGACACCCTCGCCGTGAGTCACGGCATGCTGCCGCACACCGACCTCGCCGACGCGCTGGGCTGCCGGGTCGACGGCACGGACGTGTACGTCGACGACGAGCAGCGCACCGACGTGCCGGGGGTGTGGGCGGCGGGCGAGACCACCGGCATCGGCGGCTCCGCCCTCTCACTCGCCGAGGGACACATCGCCGGGCGGTCGGTCGCGGCGCGGCTGGCCGGGCGGGCACCGGATCCCGGTGAGTGGGCGGCCGCCGCGCGCACCCGGGCCGGGCTGCGGGCCTTCTTCGCCGCCGTCGACTCCGTCTACGTGCCGCCCGCGCACTGGGCCGAGCAGGTCACCGACGGGACGGTGGTGTGCCGCTGTGAGGAGGTGTCGGCCGGTGCGGTGCGGGAGGCGGTGCGCGAGCTGGGGGCCGGTGACCTGAGGACCGTGAAGCTGCTGACGCGGGCCGGGATGGGCTGGTGCCAGGGCCGGGTGTGCGGGCCCGGAGTGGCCGGTGTCGCCGGGTGCGCGGAGACCGCGGGCCGCAGGCCGTTCGCACGGCCGGTGCCGCTGGGCGTGTTGGCCCGGGCCGGAGAGACCGAGGAACAGTGATATGTCACACCCTATGGAGAGGTGATCCACATGACCGCCAGCCTTCGTCCGTGGCGCGGAGTGCTCGTCGCCACCGCCCTCCCGTTGAACGACGACCTGTCGGTGAACTACGAGAAGTACGCCGAACACTGCGCCTGGCTGGTCGAGAACGGCTGCGACGGCGTCGTACCGAACGGCTCGCTCGGCGAGTACCAGGTGCTCACCCCCGAGGAGCGGGCCAAGGTCGTCGAGACGGCCGTGGCCGCCATCGGCGGTGAGCGGGTGATGCCGGGCGTCGCCGCGTACGGCTCGGCGGAGTCCCGCCGCTGGGCCGAGCAGGCGCGTGACGCGGGCTGTGCGTCCGTGATGCTGCTGCCGCCCAACGCCTACCGCGCCGACGAACGGTCGGTCCTCGCGCACTACGCCGAGGTCGCGAAGGCGGGTCTGCCGATCGTGGCGTACAACAACCCCATCGACACCAAGGTCGACCTGGTGCCGGAGCTGTTGGCCGAACTGCACGCCGAGGGATACATCCGCGCGGTCAAGGAGTTCTCCGGTGATGTCCGCCGCGCCTACCAGCTGGCCGAACTCGCCCCGGAGCTGGACCTGTTGATCGGCGCCGACGACGTCCTGCTGGAACTCGCCCTCGCCGGGGCCAAGGGGTGGGTGGCCGGCTACCCGAACGCGCTGCCCAGGGCCTCCGTCGAGTTGTACCGGGCAGCCGTGGCCGGCGACCTCGGCACCGCGAGGAAGCTGTACGAGCAGCTGCACCCGCTGCTGCGCTGGGACTCCAAGGTCGAGTTCGTACAGGCGATCAAGTTGTCGATGGACATCGCCGGCCGGCACGGCGGGCCCGTGCGTCCGCCGCGCGTCCCCCTGCTGCCCGGGCAGGAGGCCGTCGTGCGGGCCGCCACGGAGAAGGCCGTCGCCGCGGGACTCGTCTAACTCGTCAAGGAGAGCGGACCATGCGCAGCACACTCGTCCTGCACGCCGTCGACTCGCACACCGAGGGCATGCCCACCCGCGTGATCACCGGCGGCATCGGCACGATCCCCGGCGCGACCATGAACGAGCGCCGGCTGTACTTCCGTGAGCACCGCGACGACATCAAGCAGCTCCTGATGAACGAGCCGCGCGGGCACTCGGCGATGAGCGGCGCGATCCTCCAGCCGCCGACCCGCCCCGACTGCGACTGGGGTGTCGTGTACATCGAGGTCTCGGGCTATCTGCCGATGTGCGGACACGGCACGATCGGGGTGGCGACCGTGCTGGTGGAGACCGGCATGGTCGAGGTCGTCGAGCCGGTCACCACGATCCGGCTCGACACCCCGGCGGGCCTGGTCGTCGCCGAGGTCGCGGTGGAGGACGGCAGGGCGAAGCACGTCACGCTGCGGAACGTGCCGTCCTTCGCCGTCGCCCTCGACCGCGAGATCGCACTGGCCGACGGGCGGACGGTGACATATGACCTGGCGTACGGCGGCAACTTCTACGCCATCCTGCCGTTGGACCGGTTCGGGCTGCCCTTCGACCGGACCCGCAAGGACGACATCCTGAAGGCGGGGCTGTCCCTCATGGAGGCGATCAACACCGAGGAGGAGCCCGTCCACCCCGAGGATCCCTCCATCCGCGGCTGTCACCACGTCCACCTGGTCGCGCCCGGCGCGACCGCCCGCCACTCCCGGCACGCGATGGCCATCCACCCCGGCTGGTTCGACCGCTCCCCCTGCGGCACCGGCACCAGCGCGCGCATGGCCCAGCTCCATGCGCGCGGCGAACTCCCGTTGCACACCGAGTTCGTGAACGAGTCCTTCATCGGGACGCGGTTCACGGGCCGGCTCCTCGGCACCACCGAGGTGGCGGGCCGCCCCGCCGTCCTGCCCAGTTTCACCGGGCGGGCGTGGATCACCGGCACGGCGCAGTACCTGCTCGACCCGACCGATCCGTTCCCGGCGGGATTCGTCCTGTGAGCCCCGAGGGCGTCGAGGATAATGCCGGGTGCCGCGTGACATTGCACCACTAGGAGATGCCCCTCATGGCCGCCCAGCGATCCAGCACCCCCGCTCTGCCCGTTCTCGGCGGCAAGAAGAGCAGCTACCGGGAGCGGGTCGCCGACGCCCTGCGGGCCGCGCTGATCGCGGGCGAACTGCTGCCGGGTCAGGTGTACTCGGCGCCCGCGCTCGCCGCCCGCTTCGGTGTGTCGGCCACCCCCGTGCGTGAGGCCATGCTCGACCTCGCCAAGGAGGGCCTGGTCGACACCGTGCCCAACAAGGGTTTCCGGGTCACCGCGGTCTCCGAGAAGCAGCTCGACGAGTACACCCACATCCGCTCGCTCATCGAGATCCCCACCGTCGTGGAGCTGGCCTCGACCGCCGACCCGGTCTCCCTGGAGGCGCTGCGTCCCGCCGCCCGGGAGATCGTCCAGGCGGCGGTGTCCGGTGACCTCATCGCGTACGTCGAGGCCGACACCCGCTTCCACCTCGGCCTGCTCGCCCTCGCGGGCAACGCCCATCTGGTCGAGGTGGTCGGCGACCTGCGCAAGCGGTCACGGCTCTACGGCCTCACCCCGCTGGTGAAGTCCGGCCGCCTGCTGGCCTCCGCCGAGGAGCACCTGGAACTCCTCGACGCGCTGATCGCCCGCGACGAGAGGGCGGTCCATGCGGTGATGACCCGGCACATCGGGCACGTCCGGGGGCTGTGGGCGGCGAAGTAGGCGCGACAGCCCCCTGCGGAACCGAAGGTGTCAGGCCTTCACGCACTCCCGCCCGTTGAGGGAGAAGTCGTACGCCGGGGCGTTCCTGCCCTGCCAGGTGGCGAGGAAGCCGAGGGAGAGCGAACCGTCCGCGGGGACGGACTTGTTGTAGTCGGCGGCGCTCGCGGTGACCTTCGCGCCGCTCTGGGTGAAGCTCCCGTCCCACATCTGCGTCACCTTCTGGCCGTCCTTGAAGGACCAGGTGACCCGCCAGTCGCTGAGCGCCTCGGTGGTGGTGACGGTGACGGCGCCCTGGAAGCCGTCGGGCCACTGGTTGACGAGGGTGTACTCGACCTGGCAGGACGGCGTGACGCTCTCGCCGGGCTCCGGTTCCTCGGCACCGGCGGAGGAGGTCCCCTGGGGTTCCGGGTCGGAGTTCTTCGCGCCCGTGGACTCGGACGGGTTCCCGCTGGGCGTCTGCGACGGGTGCGCCGAGCCGGGCGCCCGGGACGTGGCGGCGGGGACGGACGAGCTGGGGTTGGCCACCGGCTCACCGTCGGCGGAGGTACCGGTGCCGGGCTTGGCGGCACTGTTCCCCGTGTCGTCGCCCGGCATCATCGAGACGGCGAGGGCGAGCAGGGAGACGAGGACGGCCGCGACGAGCAGTCCGTTGCGCACGACCTTCGCCTTGTGCGCCCCGGGGTTCGGGGGCCCGCTCTCCAGTGCCTCCGGGCGTCGGGCGCCAAGGCGTACCTCGGCGGCCCGGCGGCGGCGCTCCAGATAGGCGAGCCCGCCCCAGCCGATCACCCCGCCCGCGAGGGCCGCGGGCAGCCCGCCGCCCTGCAGTCGAAGACAGGCGGCGGCCTCCGCGCACTGCCGGCATCTCGCGAGGTGGCGGGAGAGGTCGTCCGGGGTCTCGCCGGAGGTGGATCGGGTGACCGCGTCCAGCAGCCGGGCGTAGCTGCGGCACTGCGCGTCCATCGGCATGTCGAGATGGTTGCGGTGGCTGCGGTCCCGGAACAGACCGCGCACCTGGGCGAGTTCGTCGCCCACGGTGGCCGGGTCGAGGCCGAGCCGGCGGGCCACCGCGGACAGCGGCAGCGCCTCCACCTCGGCCAGCCACAGCAGTTCGGCGTCCGCTGCCTGCAGATCGCGCAGTCCGCGCAGCGCGATCGGCCGCTGGAGCGGCGGGCCGGTGTAGCGGGCGGCCTTGTCGGAATTGAGCCACAGCCGCAGATCGGGGTCGAGCCGGTGGCCCAGCCCCTGTGTCTCCCACTCCGCCGCCGTCGTGCGAACGGCGGTCAGCAGCAGGGGTATTCGGGGCAGCCGGGCCGGACGGCGGCCGACGCCCCGGGCGGCGGCCTCCGCCTCACGGACCTCGCGCATGCCGAGGGAGAACGCCTCCGTGGCCAGCTCGGTGGCGGCGGTGGAGCCGGCCGTGCACAGATCGGCGTACGACAGCACGGCATCCCAGCACTCGGAGAACAGCGCGGCCTCGGCGGCGTCCTGGGGGGTCGGCAGGTCGGGCATGGGTCTCCTGCATCCAAAGCGAGGTCAACTCGCCATACTGGCAAAGGAGTTGGGGGGAACCTCGCGGCAGGACAGGAGCCTTTCACGTCTCCCACACAACTGACAAGCAGGCTATTCAAATCGGTTACCGAGGGTTCGCGCCAGCGGTCGGAGCACATGACCGGGAGCGCTGTTACGAGAGTTATACGGAAAGAACGCCGGGAAATCTCGACACCGGGTGCAACTCATCGCGAAATGTGCGGAGCAGCGGCCACTACGGTCACCTTGTCGATAAATCATTCGGCACATCAGAGCGGGCCGCGGATCCCCAAGGTCTCCGCGGCCCGCGCCCGTCCGTTTCGGCGGTGAGGAGTTACACCTCGACCGGCTCCTGCGCCGGAAGGCTGTCCATGAAGGAGCTCACGGAGAAGACGGCACGACCGGGTCCGGGCGGGCCGTAGCCGGGGGGCGAGGACAGTCCGAAGTCGTCCATCGTCCGGCGATAGGCCTGGAGCAGCCGGATGTGGTACTCCAGCGGCGCGCCCTGCGGGTTGGCCTTGCCGAGCGGGGTCGTGGGCTCGGGGCACCACGTGGTGAAGCGGGGCGTGATCCCGTGCGACATGAAGAAGCGCAGGCCCTCCGTCGTGGACGCGATGGCCTCGTCGACCGTCTTGAAGCCGAACGGCTCGGCCATCTCCACGCCCGCCACGAAATTGGGGATCACATTGCGCGCGCCGAAGACCTCCGCCGAGTCCAGGATCCGCTTGTGCCACTCGTCCCGGCCGACGTACCGCTCCTTGCCCGGGCAGTACATCTTGAAGAGATACTCGTCCCACACCTCGTAGTTGGGGTGGTAGATCTGCACGCCGTAGTCCTTGAAGCGCTGCACGTCGTCCTTCGGCAGCGCCTGCGCGACGACCTTGCCGATCCAGCGGCCCGGGAAGTGCTCCTCGATGGCCTTCGCGTACATGCCGTAGAAGTCGGCCTCGTCACGGCCCTGGAGCTTCGAGGTGATCGCGCCGCCGGTGAGCGTGTAGGCGGTGGACACCTTGGCGGTGTCGTACCGGTTGATGATCTCGAGCGCCTCCAGGACCTCGTCCACGTCCTTGACGCCCGTGTACGGCCGCCCCGCCGCCTTGTGCTGGCGCCAGTTGTGGTTGATGTCGCAGTACTGGCACTCCTCCTTGGCGCCGAAGTACTGGCACACCCGGAAGACGGTCAGATAGATCAGGTAGCCCCACTGGATGGTCGGGGCGACCTCCATCACGGACTTCCCGTTGGAGAGCTTGTGCCGGTAGTACTCCGGCATCGGCGGCACACCCACGTCGGCGATCCGCTTGCCGTCGAGGTAGAGCCCGAGCATGCCGGAGTCGTCGGCCGCCACGCGGTAGGGCGAGGCGGGGTTCACCCGCACCGACACCACGGTCCGCCTGAGGTCGTACGGCCCGCCGGTGAGGATGATCTCCTCCGGCGGGCGCCGCAGCGCGGCCTCGCCGAGCTCCGGCAGGGTGCCGTGGTCGAAGGAGAAGATGAAGTACGACTTCGGCTTCATCTCCCCCGACTCGTTGTCGCTGAGGGCGGACGGGTCGAAGGCCACGCCACCTCGCAGCAGGTCCTCTTTGAAGACGGCTTCCCGCGGCACCTGCGGAAACCGCTCCATCAGATCCTCGACCAGCGCGGTACGGCTGCCCATCCCGTGTCTCCTCCCGGCTCAGACGTACGACCGACTCCTCACGGTATGCCCTCGCGCCGGCATCACCCGTGCCGGGTCCCCTCACGGCGAGCTATATGGGTGGGTACGGGCGTTTCCTGCGGCAGCAGCGGGTCGGGAACAGGCGCGTCCCAGGTCGAGGTGAGCGGAAGCACACCGGCCCACAGCCCCAGCGCCGCGTCGGGTCCCTCGCCGTCGTCGGGCGCACCGGTACGGATCTTGACGGAAGCCTCCTCGAGGGAGACGGCCAGCAGGGTGGTGGCCGCGAGTTCCTTGCGGCTCGGCTGCCGGGCGTACGCCCACTGACCCGGCGCCGCGTGGTCAGTCAGCCGGCGCAGGCCCGCGAGCTTCTCCTGCGGGTCGGTCACCCTGCGGGCCTCACCGTGGATCACGGCGCTGCGGTAGTTGACGCCGTGCTCGAAGACGGACCGCGCGAGGACCAGCCCGTCGACGTGCGTGACCGTGACACAGACCGGCGTACCGCCCGCGAGGCTGCGGCCGGCCACCGAGCCGTGCACGTACAGCTGTCGCTCGTCCCACCCGTACACCGTGGGCACGACCAGGGGCCGCCCCTCGACCACCACACCCAGATGACAGACGAAACCGGCGTCGAGGATCGCCTCCAGATCGGCCCGGTCCAGACTGCCCTGCTCGCGCAGGCGGCGATGCCGGGTGAGCTCGGTCTGCGGGAGGGAGGCGGGGAGGCGTTCGAGTCGAGGCTCGGGGCCGGATTCGGGGCTCATGACCAGGCAGGCTACCGACGCGTCAGGCCTGGCCCCTGACCAGTCAGGCCACCGAAGCGTCAGGCCCCGCGCTCCAGCGCGTCGAACGTCACCGGGAACGCCACCCTCGCCCCGGACACCACCCGTTCCGCCTCTTCCGCGACCGCCAGGCCCAGCCGCGCCAGTTCGTTGCCCTGCGACCCCGCGAGGTGCGGCGTGACGAAGGCACCCGGGAGCTCGTGCAGCGGCGAGTCGGCGGGCAGGGGCTCCGGGTCGGTGACGTCAAGGACCGCGGAGAGGCGGCCCGACCGCAGTTCCGCGACGAGGGCGTCCGTGGCGACGAGCGACCCGCGCGCGGTGTTGACCAGCACCGCTCCGTCCGGCATCAGTGCCAGTTCGCGGCGACCGATGAGATGCCGGGTCTCGGGGGTCTCCGGGGCGTGGACGGTCACGATCTCCGAGGTGCGCAGGAGCTCGTCCAGCGGCAGCAGCGGGACACCCAGCTCCGAGGCCGCGCTCTCGTCGACGTACGGGTCCGTCAGACTCACCGAGAGGTCGAACGGCCGCAGCAGCTCGATCACCTTCCGCCCGATCCGGGACGCCCCGATCACGCCGACCCGCCGCCCGTGGTTGCCGATGCCGGGCACGACCCCCCAGCCGGGAGGCGCCCCCTCGGTGCGCAACCGCTCCCGGCGCACGAAGACGTCCTTGCCGGCGAGCAGGATCACGGCGAGCGTGTACTCGGCGACGGGCACCGCGTTGGCCTCGGCCGCCGAGGACACGGCGATCCCGCGCCGCCAGACCTCGGGAGTGGCGAAGCCCTTGACCGAGCCGGCCGAATGCAGGACGGCCCGGAGTTTCGGGGCCGCGTCGAGGACGGCCGCGTCCAGGCGGGGGCAGCCCCAGCCGGTCACGAGGATCTCGGTGCGGGCCAGGACGTCCGCGAGCGCCGGGTCGGTGAGGTCCTCGGCCACCAGCCCGGGGTCGATCTCCACGGACTCCCGCAGCCGGGCCAGCACCTCGGGCGGGAAGACGAGCGGCACGTTCTCGGCGGTCATGGCGAACAGCGCCTGGGGTCGCTCGGGCAAGGTGGTGATCCTCCAGACCGACGGAAAGGTTGTAGAAAACGCTCTCTACGGTAGGCCCCGACAAATGAGGGGTGAAAGCTACTACAGATTTTCTAGTCATTCATAGTCATCCCTAGTCGTCTGCCTCACGTAACTTGGTCTCGTGAAGCTTTCGGAGTGGGCCCGTCAGCAGGGCGTGAGCTACCAGACCGCCTGGCGGTGGGTGAAGGACGGGAAGATGCCCGTCCCCGTTCGCCAGGCGCCGTCCGGGACGTGGTTGGTCGACGAGGTCGCCGTCCAGCCGTCCGGGCGTGTGGTGGCGTACTGCCGCGTGTCGTCCGTTGACCAGAAAGCCGATCTTGAGCGGCAGGCCGCCCGGGTCGTGTCCGGCGCGAACGGGCTGGGTCTGGCCGTCGCTGAGGTCGTCACCGAGGTGGGATCCGGGTTGAACGGGCGGCGCCGCAAGCTGCACCGGCTGCTGTCCGACCCGCAGACCGCGGTGATCGTGGTCGAGCACCGCGACCGGCTGGCCCGCTTCGGCGTCGAGCACCTGGAGGCCGCGCTGTCGGCGTCCGGGCGGCGCCTGGTCGTCCTCGACCCCACCGAGACCGCCGATGACCTGGTACGCGACATCACCGAGGTGCTCACCTCCCTGTGCGCCCGCCGGTACGGGCGGCGGGCAGCGAAGAACCGGGCCGCCCGCGCGGTGGCCGTAGCGACCGGCGAGGCCGCCGAGTGAAGAAGTTCCAGCCGCAGCCCGGGTTCGTGGTGCAGGCGTACCGCTTCGCACTGGACCCGAACGCCACCCAGGAGCATGCCCTGCGCTCGCACTGCGGCGCGGCGCGTGCCGCCTACAACTGGGCCGTCGGCTGGGTGAGCGCCTCCTGGTGGCAGCGCCGCGCGGAGGAGTCCTACGGCATCGGCGGGGCCGGGCTGACCAAGTGGCGGCCGTGGTCGCTGCCCGCGCTGCGGAAGGCGTTCAACGAGGCCAAGCACACCGATCCGAGGTTCGCCGCCTGGTGGGAGCAGAACTCGAAGGAGGCGTACTCCACCGGCCTGGCGAACGCGTCGGCCGCGTTCGACAACTACGCGAAGTCCAAGAGGGGCAAGCGGCGCGGCAAGCGGATGGGTGCGCCGCAGTTGAAGTCGAAGCGGAACCGCGCGCCTTGCCTGCCGGTTCACCACCGGCGTGATCCGCGTGGACACCGACGGCCGTCACGTCACTCTGCCCCGGCTGGGCACGATCCGCACCCACGAGCCCACCGTGAAGCTCCTCGCCCGCGTCCAGGCCGGGACGGCCCGGATCCTGTCCGCGACCGTGCGGCACGAGCGCGGACGCTGGTTCGTCTCGTTCCAGGCCGAGGTCAAGCGGGACCTCGAACCCGTGGCGCGGCCGGACGTGGCGGTCGGGATCGACCTGGGGGTGAAGTCCCTCGCGGTCATGGCCGACAGCACCGGCGAGATCCGCACCATCGCCAATCCCGGGCACCACGACCGGGCACGCAAGCACCTGCGCCGCGCCTCCCGCGTCGTCTCCCGACGGCAGGGCCCCGACCGGCGGACCGGGCAGAAGCCGTCGAAGCGGTGGGAGAAGGCCAACGCCGCCCGCAACAAGGTGCATCACCGGGTGGCCAACCTTCGCGCGGACGCCCTGCACAAGCTCACCACCGCCGTGGCGGCCGAGTACGGCACGGTCGTGGTCGAAGACCTCAACGTCGCCGGGATGCTCCGCAACCGGCGTCTCGCGCGAAGGATCGCCGACGCCGGGTTCGGGGAGATCCGCCGCCAGCTCACCTACAAGACCCGCCAGCGCCACGCCACCCGCACCATCGTGGCGGACCGCTGGTACCCCTCCTCGAAGACCTGTTCCGGGTGCGGCGCGGTGAAAGCCAAACTGCCGCTGCACGTGAGGACCTACCGGTGCGACGCCTGCGGTCTGGTCATCGACCGGGACGACAACGCCGCACTCAACCTCGCCGCGCTCGCGGCAGCCGCAACAACTGGTACCGGAGTGGCCGGAGACCAGGACACCGCCCCTGCGGTGTCGAAGCCTCGTGGAGCCGACCAGAAGACCCGCACCACCCGCCCCCGCCGCAAGGCGGAGGCGGGGCGGGCAGGTGGCGCAACCCTGCCGCACCAGCGGCAGACGGAAGCGAGAGACCGTACTCAAGCCGAAGCCCTCACGTTCTGGTGACGAGACGGACCTTCCCGGCGGAAACGTCCGGAATGCTGAGACCTGACTACGGTCTCGGTAACGGTCAACGCATACACACTTCCGGGAGGAACGACGGACATGTCGGAGACGATCACCAACTGGGCGGGGAACATCACCTACTCCGCCAGGGAACTGCACCGGCCGCACTCGCTCGACCACGTCGCCGCCCTGGTCGCGGGCAGCGCGAGCGTGCGGGTGCTGGGCAGCGGGCACTCCTTCAACGAGATCGCCGAGCCGGGCCCCGAGGGCGTGCTGCTGTCGATCGCCGACCTGCCGCCGGTGATCGACGTGGACACAGCGGCCCGTACGGTACGGGTCTCGGGCGGCGTCCGCTACGCCGAACTCGCCCGCCTGGTGTACACCCACGGCCTCGCGCTGCCCAACATGGCTTCGCTGCCGCACATTTCCGTGGCCGGCTCGGTGGCGACCGGCACCCACGGCTCGGGCGTGGGCAACGGTCCGCTCTCGTCGGCCGTGCGCGAGGTGGAGCTGATCACGGCGGACGGCTCCGTGCTGACCATCGGCCGGGACGACCCGCGCTTCGGCGGGGCCGTCACCTCGCTGGGCGCGCTCGGTGTCGTCACCGCGCTCACCCTGGACCTCGTGCCCTCCTTCGACGTGGAGCAGTACGTCTTCACCGAACTCCCCCTCGACGGGCTGGACTCGGCGACCTTCGGGACGGTCATGGGATCGGCGTACAGCGTCAGCCTGTTCACCGACTGGCGGGCGCCGGGCTTCCGGCAGGCCTGGGTCAAGCGGCGGACGGACCAGCCGCTCGCCGACTTCCCGTGGGCCGCGCCCGCCACCGAGAAGATGCATCCGGTGCCGGGGATGCCCGCGGTCAACTGCACCGAGCAGTTCGGGGTGGCGGGTCCCTGGCAGGACCGACTGCCGCACTTCCGGGCGGAGTTCACGCCGAGCAGTGGGGCGGAACTCCAGTCGGAGTACCTGCTGCCGCGTGAGCACGCCGTCGAGGCGCTGCACGCGGTGGACGGCATCCGGGACACGGTCGCCGGGGTGCTCCAGACCTGCGAGGTGCGGACGGTGGCCGCCGACGAGCAGTGGCTGAGCCCCTGCTACGGCCGGGACACCGTGGCCCTGCACTTCACCTGGATCGAGGACACCGCGGCCGTCCTGCCGGTGGTGCGCCGGCTGGAGGAGGCGCTGGACGCCTTCGACGCGCGGCCGCACTGGGGAAAGGTGTTCACCACACCCGCGGACCTGCTGCGCGAGCGCTACCCGAGGCTCGGCGACTTCCGCAAGCTGGCGCGTGAGCTGGACCCCGAGGGAAAATTCGCCAACGCCTTCGTCCGGACCGTACTCAGCGACTGACTTTATAAAGCCCCTTTCCTAACCCCTTGTACAAAGTCCCCGCTGCCCATAATCTTGCGCCGCGCCGGTGCCACTGTCGTCCCGGCATGAGCGAAGGGATGGGGGCCGGCCCCGATGAAGCGCACATCACGTGACATCCGCACCGCGAACCGCTACGAGGTGTTGCGCCAGATCATCGCCGAGTCACCCACCTCCCGGCAGGAACTGGCGGCGGCCACCGGGCTGAGCCTGGCCACGGTCGCCACGCTCGTGGGCGAGCTGCTCGACCTCCGCATGATCACGGAGGTCGGGTTCGAGGAGTCGGCGGGCGGGCGCCCCCGGGGGCTCGTGGCGGTCAACGCGTCGGGGGGCGCGTTGATCGGCGTGGACATCGCGGAGACGTACGTCCATGTCGAACTGTTCGACCTCGCACTGAACGTGCTGGCCCGCGCCGAGGAGGACGTCCGCCCCGGCGAGAGCCTCCCCGAGCAGCTGGTCGGCCATGTCGCCGCCGCCGTCGGCTCGGTGGTCACCCAGGCCGGGATCGAGGGCGCCCGGGTGCTCGGCGTCGGCGTGAGCGTGCCGGGGCAGGTGGACCGCGCCACCGGCATCTCGGAGTACGCCCCCAACTGGGACTGGCACGACGTGCCGCTGGTCGACCTGCTCTCCGAGTACATCGCCTACCCGCTCTACCTGGACAACCCGCTGCGTGCCGTCGCCGTGGCCGAGCTGTGGTTCGGGGCGGCGCGCGGGAGCGGGAACGCCGTGGTGGTCACCCTCGGGACCGGCGTGGGCGCCGGGCTCGTCCTGGGCGGCGCCCTGCATCGCGGTGTCTCCAACAGCGCCGGCGAGTGGGGCCACAACACGATCGTCCTGGACGGACGCCTGTGCCGCTGCGGCAACCACGGCTGCGTGGAGACGTACGTGGGAGCGCCCGGGATCATGCTGAACCTGCGGGAGCTGAGCCCCGACAGCGAGCTGCTGCACCCGGGCGACCAGACGGCGACGATCGCCGCGCTGGCCCGGGGGATGCTCACCCAGGACCCGGTCGCGGTCAAGGTCGTCCGGCACACCGCCCGTTACCTGGGCGCCTCCATCGCGCACCTGGTCAACCTGTTCAACCCCGAGGTGGTCGTGCTCAGCAGCTGGGTCGCGGCCGCCCTCGGCGAGCCCCTGGTCGCGGAGGTGCGCGAGGCCGTCGCCCGGCACGCGCTGCCCCGGCCGATGGCCGCCACCGAGATCGTCCTCTCCCCGATCCCGACGGACCCGGCGTGTCTGGGCGCGGCGACGTTCGCGCTCGAAGGGGCGCTCCAGTCGGTCGGACAGAGGTCTGCGAAACGCACCACCCCCGCAAGGACGAAGACGCACGACCCCCGCTAGGAGCCGTACCGCACCACCTTCATGACGACGGAAGGGATGCACGTGTCTCACCCCCACCGCACGAGATCGGCCCTGCTGACAGCCGCAGCCGCGTTCGCTGTCGCGGGACCCCTGATATCCGCCCCGCCCGCCTCGGCCGCCACCCCCACGGTGGCCGAGGTGTCCCCGCACGCCGCCCAGACCATCGACAACATCGGTGCCTCGGGCGCCTGGTGGGTCAACGACCTGAAGAACTTCGACCCGAAGGTCCAGGCCCGGGTGTCCAGGCTGCTGTTCTCCAAGGACGGCCTGGCGCTGAGCAGTTACCGCTACAACATCGGCGGTGGCGGCACCGGTGTGACCTACGCGCCGCGCGCCCCCGAGACCTTCGTCAAGGACGACGCGTCGTACGACTGGAGCAAGGACAAGGCGGGCCGTACGTTCCTGTACGCGGCCGCCAAGTACGGCGTGAAGGACCTGATCGCCTTCGTCAACAGTGCGCCGGCGCAGTGGAAGACCAACGCCAAGAGCTGCGGCGGTTATCTGAAGGCGGAGAACACGCAGGACTACGCCAGGTACGTCGCCGACGTCACCGACCACTTCGCGAAGCAGGGCGTGAAGTTCGACTACATCAGCCCCTTCAACGAGCCGACCAACAGCTTCGACGACTGCGGCCAGGAGGGCATGCTGGTGCCGGTCGACCAACGCGACGACATCGTGCGGGCGTTGGGCGCCGAGCAGCAGGCCCGGCACCAGCGGACCGGCATCATCGCGGACGAGTCCAGCTCCACGGTGAGCTTCAACACCGAGGTCCCGCAGTGGATCTCGCAGCCGGACACCGCCCAGTACGTCGACAAGCTCGCCCACCACACGTACAACAACCCGGGCGACGACCAGCGGGCGAAGATCTACGAGACGTCCAAGTCGGTCGGCAAGCAGTCCTGGTCCACGGAGATCTGCTGCTTCGGCAACGGCGGCACGGGCTGGGCGCAGGAGTACGACCCCACGATCGACGGTGGTCTGAACCTCTCCCGGATCATCTACAAGGACTTCGCGACCGCGCACGACTCGGCGTTCCAGTGGTGGGTCGCCCTCTCGGAGCAGATCGGCTCCGACCCCCTCGCGAAGAACAGCGAGGGCTGGAACGACGGCCTGATCTACTACGACCCGAACTACGCCACCAACGGCAACCAGACCCTGTACTACACCAAGCGCTACTACGCGCTCGGCCAGTACAGCAAGTTCGTCCGGCCGGGCTCGGTCGCCCACAACGTGACCGGCGTACCGGACGGCGTCGAGGTGTCGACGTACGACGACCACGGCAAGTGGGTCGTCGTGGTCAACAACCACAACACCACCGACACCGCGGTGAAGCTGCACTTCAACAGCAAGGCGCCGGTCCGTGCGAGCAAGGCCGTGCGGACGTCGGCGACCGAGAGCTGGGCGAACGTGGCGAAGCCGTCGGTCAAGGGCGGCACCGCCTCGGCGACCCTGCCGGCCCGGTCCATCACGACGTACGTCCTCGACCAGAAGGGCCACGGCACGTCGGCGGTCACGGGCGCGCTCCAGGGCAAGCAGTCCGGCAAGTGCCTGACCGCGAACGCCTCGGGTGCGGCGATCAGCAGCTGCACGGGCGGGTCCGAGCGGGTGTGGTCGTACGACGCGAAGGGCCGCCTGAAGGGCGTGAACGGCTATCTGACCGCGGGGAGGTCGGGGCTCACGACGAGCCCGGAAGCGACCCGTGACGGCAGCCAGCAATGGCTGCTGAACTCCAACGGCCAAGTCGTCAGTGAGGCGTCCGGCACCTGCCTGGACGTCGGCGGACAGGCGACGGCCGAAGGCAGCAAGGTCGGCCTGTGGTCCTGCAACGGCGGGACCAACCAGGCCTGGTTCAGGCAGTAACACAGCACATCCGCAAGGGGGTTGCGGGCCGCTGGTGCGGCGGCCCGCAACCCCGAGACGTCCGGTATCCCGAACGCCGCACAACGCTTCGAGCAGACTTCGTCCAACCCCTTGCCGAAGCCTTAGCCGAAGGTTAACGTCCCGCACCGCAGGTCCATTTGAGCCACCTGGCACTGAGCCGCAGAGCCATGGCACAGAGCCGCAGCCGTATTCGAGACAAGGACGTCAGCATGTCGGCATTGAGCAACAGCAACTGGAACCGTCGAAACGTTCTGCAGGCCGCGATGGGCCTGGCCGCCGCCGGCGGACTGGCCGCGTGCGGCGGGAACACCGGCCGGAGCAGCGGAGGATCGGGCGACGCGCTCACCCAGTACTTCCACGCCTACGGCGAGGCGGGCACGGAGCAGGCCATCAAGAAGTACGCGGCCGCGTACAAGAAGGCCGACGTCAGCACCAACTGGATCACGGGCAACAACTTCGAGTCCGCGCTCTTCGCGGCCCTGCTCACCAAGAAGGCGCCCGACGTCTTCGAGTTCCACCCGCAGCTCCAGCTCGTCAAGAGCGGCCAGGTGGCGGACCTGACCGACCTGATCGACCCGGTCAAGGACGACTTCAACCCGAACGACATCAAGTCCCACACGGTCGACGGGAAGATCTACGGGATACGGATGATCGACGACCCGCAGTTCTTCTACTACCGCAAGTCGATGTTCGAGAAGGCCAAGGTCGAGGTCCCCACCACCCTGGACGAGCTGATCGAGGCCGCCGCCAAGCTCACCACCGGCAAGGTCAAGGGCGTCTTCCTCGGCAACGACTTCACCGCGATCCAGAACGTCATCATCTGGTCCGCCGGTGCCGACACCATCAACGCCAACAACGAGATCGCCTACCACACGGATGGCGTCGCCGAGGGCCTCAAGCAGCTGCGCCAGCTGTTCACCAGCGGCAACGTGCTCCTCGACGCCCCGACCGACTTCTGGGACCCCTCGTCGCTCAACCAGGGTCTGTGTGCCATGCAGTGGGGTGGCATGTGGTCCATGCCGGCCATGCAGCAGGCGCTCGGCGACGACCTCGGCATCTTCCCGTTCCCGAAGATCGGGTCCGCCGGCAAGCAGTCCGTCTACAACGGCGGCTGGTCGATCTTCGTCAACGCCAAGGGCAAGAACGTCGAGGCCGCCAAGGAATACGTCAAGTGGCTGTGGATCGACCAGAAGCAGTACCAGGAGGACTGGGCCACCTCGTACGGCTTCCACATCCCGCCGCGCACCTCGATCGCCAACTCGGCCACCAAGCTCAAGACCGGCCTGCCCGCCGAGGGCGTGAAGCTCTTCACCGACTACGGCCACTTCGACAACATCGCCTACGACCAGACGATGCAGACCGCGTTCGCCGAGGTGATCGCGTCCTCCGTCCGTAAGAACGGCAACCCGGAGGCGGCGCTCGACACCTGCGACAAGAAGGTCAACGTCGAACTCAAGAAGCTGTTCGGATAGGCCGCAGGGAACCCCACGACATGTCGACCACCACCACGCGCGGGGTCGCCCAGCCCGCCCCGGCCAAGGCCTCCCCGGCCCGGCCGCGGCGGGGCCTGCGGGGCAACCCCACCTTCAACTTCTGGCTTTTCACCGGGCCCTTCCTCATCGGCCTGGTGATCTTCGTCTTCGTGCCGATCGGCTGGAGCATCTGGCTCAGCTTCTTCGACGCCCGCTACACGGTCACGCCGAGCCACTTCATCGGCTTCGACAACTACAAGCAGATCCTGACCAACAGCAACTTCCCCGACTCACTGCTGACGTTCAGCGTGTTCGCCGCGTTCATCGTGCCGACCACCTGGGCACTGTCGCTGGGTCTGGCGCTGCTGGTGCACCGGCTGCGGTTCATGCGGGCGTTCTTCCGCTCGGTGTTCTTCCTGCCGACCGCCGTCTCCTACGTGGCCGCGGCGCTCATCTGGAAGATGTCCATCTTCAGCGGTGTCCGCTTCGGCCTGATGAACACCGTCCTCGGCTGGTTCGGCGTCGAGAACATCGCCTATCTGGCCAACCCCAGCCCGCCCTGGTACTGGGTGGTCATCGTGAGCCTGCGTCTGTGGATCCAGTCCGGCTTCTACATGATCCTCTTCCTGGCGGCGCTGCAGAACATCCCGGGCGAGCTGTACGAGGCCGCGGCCATCGACGGCGCCAAGCCGGGCTGGCAGACCTTCCGGTACATCACGCTGCCGCAGCTGCGCGCCACCTCGACCGCCGTGATCCTGCTGCTGCTCATCGCCGCGTACCAGGCGTTCGACGAGTTCTTCAACATCATCGGGCAGAACGCGACCTGGGCCCAGACACCGCTCATGGAGCTCTACAAGACGGCCCTCGGTACCAGCCAGGACTACGGCGCCGGCAGCGCGGGCGCGGTCATCCTGTCGCTTCTCATCTGTCTCGTCACCCTGATCCAGGGCAAGTTCATGGGCTTCGGAAGGGGGGAGGAGGCCAAGTGACCACCACCGCACCTCAGCTCGGAAAGCAGCACAAGAAGGGTCGGGGCGTCCTCGGCAACGCGGGACTGTACGTAGCGGTCGGCATCGCCGCCCTGCTGTTCCTGATCCCCTTCTACCTGATCGTCCGCAACTCCCTCTCCACGGATCTTGAGATCACGGGCGAGCACTGGAAGGTGCTGCCCTCCTTCCAGTGGGGCAACGTCTCCGAGCTCTTCAACGACCCCACGGTCGAGTTCGGCCGCTCCTTGTGGAACTCGCTGGTGGTCGCCGTCCTGACCACCCTCGGCACACTTCTGATGTGCTCCCTCGCCGGTTACGGCCTGGCCCGCATCCCGTACAAGCACGCCGACAAGGTCTTCTACGCCGTCCTGGCGACCCTGATGGTTCCGACGGCCGTGACCTTCGTGCCCAGCTTCGTGCTGGTCTCGTCCCTCGGCTGGGTGGACACGTATCGTGGTCTGATCATCCCGGGCCTGTTCAGCGGTTTCACCTGCTTCCTGTTCCGGCAGTACTTCCTGGGATTCCCGAAGGAGCTGGAGGAGGCGGCACGCGTGGACGGGCTCGGCTACTGGGGCGCGTACTGGCGGATCGTCGTGCCCAACTCGCTGAACTTCTTCGCGGCCATCGCCACGATCACGTTCATCAGCGCCTGGAACTCCTTCCTGTGGCCCCTGGTCATGGGTCAGGACCCGAGTTCCTGGACCGTCCAGATCGCGCTCTCCTCCTTCATGACCAACCAGACCGTGAACTTCCACCTGATCTTCATGGCCGCCGCCATTTCCATCCTGCCCCTGGTGTTCGTGTTCCTCTTCCTCCAGCGCTGGCTGGTCCAGGGGATCGCGCAGACCGGCATCAAGGGCTGACGCCTCTCTCTCAGGACCTGGAGACCGATGTCTTTCCGCACGACCAGCGCTTTCGACTACGTCGAGGACGTCTCACCCGGCAGCGGGGCCCTCCCGCCCCGCGCCTGGTACGCCTCCTCCGACGCGAAGGCCCTGCCCCTCGACGGCGCCTGGCGCTTCCGGCTCTCGGCGACCGCCGACGCCGAGGACGACTCCTTCGCCGAGGAGGGATACGACGCCGACGGCTGGGCCGAGGTCACGGTCCCCGGGCACTGGGTCCTCCAGGGAGACGGGGCCTTCGGGCTGCCCATCTACACCAACCACCTCTACCCCTTCCCGGTGGACCCGCCGCACGTTCCGACGGAGAACCCGACCGGCGACCACCTGCGCGTCTTCGACCTGCCGGAGGACTGGCCCGCCGACGGCGACGCGGTCATCCGGTTCGACGGCGTCGAGTCCTGCGCCCGGGTCTGGCTCAACGGCACGGACATCGGTGAGTTCAAGGGCTCCCGCCTCGCGCACGAGTTCGCGGTCGGCCATCTGCTGAAGCCGAAGGGCAACGTCCTCGCGGTCCGGGTGCACCAGTGGTCGGCCGGGTCCTACCTGGAGGACCAGGACCAGTGGTGGCTGCCGGGCATCTTCCGTGAGGTGACCCTGCTGCACCGTCCGGCGGGCGCTGTCCTCGACTTCTTCGTGCACGCCTCCTACGACCACCTCACCGGCGAGGGCACCCTGCGGGTCGACTCCGACGTCGACGGACGGGTGCTCGTGCCTGCCCTCGACATCGATGTCGCCACCGGCGAGGCGGCTACCACCCTGGTGGCGCCGTGGAGCGCCGAGAGCCCCCGGCTCTACGACGGCGAACTGGTCACCGAGGGCGAGCGGGTCCCGCTCAGGATCGGCTTCCGTACGGTCGTCCTCGATGACGGTCTGATCAAGGTCAACGGCAAGGCGGTCCTGTTCAAGGGCGTCAACCGGCACGAGTGGCACCCCGAGAAGGGCCGCACCCTCGACCTGGAGACCATGCGCGAGGACGTGCTGCTGATGAAGCGGCACAACATCAACGCGGTGCGCACCTCGCACTACCCGCCGCACCCGGCCTTCCTGGACCTGTGCGACGAGTACGGCCTGTGGGTCATCGACGAGTGCGACCTGGAGACCCACGGCTTCACCGAGCAGGACTGGCGGGACAACCCCGTCGACGACGACCGCTGGACCCCGGCCCTCCTGGACCGCGCGGCCCGCATGGTCGAGCGGGACAAGAACCACCCCTCGATCGTCTTCTGGTCGCTGGGCAACGAGGCCGGCACCGGCCGCGGCCTGACCGCGATGGCCGAGTGGATCCACGGCCGCGACTCCTCGCGCCTGGTGCACTACGAGGGCGACTGGAACTGCCGGGACACGGACGTGTACTCGCGTATGTACGCGAACCACGCCGAGGTCGAGCAGATCGGCAAGGAGCTCGACGGCGGCACCCACAAGCGCCGCGCACTCCCCTTCATCCAGTGCGAGTACGGCCACGCCATGGGCAACGGCCCCGGTGGCATCGCTGACTACCAGGAGCTGTTCGAGAAGTACGACCGTCTCCAGGGCGGCTTCATCTGGGAGTGGATCGACCACGGCGTCAAGCACGCCGAGCTCGGTTACGCCTACGGCGGTGACTTCGGCGAGGAGCTGCACGACGGCAACTTCGTCTGCGACGGCCTGATCTTCCCGGACCGCACGCCCTCCCCCGGTCTGATCGAGTACAAGAAGGTCATCGAGCCGGTCCGCATCGACGGCGCCCAGGGCACCGTACGGATCACCAACACGTACGACTTCGCGGACCTGTCCGGGCTCGCCTTCGAGTGGTCGTACCAGGTGGACGGCGAGACGGTCGAGGCCGGCACGCTCTCGGTGCCCGCGCTGGCCCCCGGGGAGTCGGCGGACCTGAAGCTGCCGGAGCCGCCCGCGCACGAGGCCGCGGAGGCGCAGTGGACGGTGCGGGCGCTGCTGGCGTCCGACACGGTCTGGGCGCCGAAGGACCACGTCGTCGCGTGGGGCCAGTTCCCGGCCTCCTCAGGGGTACGGCCCTCCGTCGCGCCCACCGGCCGGCCGGTGCGCGGCGAGAAGCTGATCACCCTGGGCCCGGGGTCCTTCGACGGCCGTACCGGCGCCCTCAAGGCGATCGGCGGGGTCGCCGTCGAGAGCCCGCGGCTGGACGTGTGGCGGGCGACGACCGACAACGACGAGGGCACGGAGTGGGCCTCCGGCATCCGCTACAGCTCTCTGTGGCGGACCCTGGGCCTGCACAGGATGCGCCACCGGCTGGACTCGGTGGAACTCGGCGAGGACGCACTGACGGTCCGGACCCGGGTGGCGCCCGCCGCTCGTGAGGTGGGGCTCGCCGTCGGGTACCGCTGGACCTCGGACGGCTCGCGGCTTCGCCTGACGGTGTCCGTCGGCCCCGAGGGCGAATGGACCCAGCCGCTGCCGCGGCTCGGCATCCGGCTCGGACTGCCCGAGGCCGACCAGGTGAAGTGGTTCGGCGGTGGCCCCGGCGAGGCCTACCCGGACACCAGGAAGGCGTCCATGGTCGGGCGCTGGCAGGCGAGCGTGGACGAGCTGCAGACGCCGTATCTGCGCCCGCAGGAGAACGGCGCCCGCGCCGACGTCCGCTGGGTGGAGCTCGGCGGCCTGCGGATCGAGGGCGACCCGGAGTTCTCCTTCACCGCCCGGCGCTGGACGACCGAGCAGCTGGACGCGGCCGCCCACCTCACCGACCTCACCCCCGGTGACACGGTCTGGGTCAACCTCGACCACGGCCACCACGGCATCGGCTCGCAGTCCTGCGGACCGGGCCCGCTGCCGCAGTACCACCTGCGGGCCGAACCGGCGGAGTTCTCGTTCGTCTTCTCGGTCCTCCCCCGGTGACCTCCCTATGATCGATTAGTCCAATTCACCGGTGGATTAATCCATTGCCAGTGTGATCGGGATTCTGCGACGGTCATCGTGTACCCGCGGCCGGTCGGCCTTCCAAGCCGACCGGCCGCAACTCTTGTTCCCAACAAGGGAGTTCACAGCGTGCCCGGAAGCATCGAGGTTCGCGGCCTGTCCCGCACCTTCCACACCACCGTCCGTCGCCCCGGCCTCGCCGGCACCCTTCGCTCCCTGGTCAACCCGGAGCGGGTCGCCAAGCACGCCGTCTCGGACATCACCTTCGACGTGGCACCCGGCGAACTCCTCGCCCTGCTCGGCCCGAACGGCGCCGGCAAGTCCACCACCATCAAGGTGCTCACCGGCATCCTCACGCCCACCTCCGGCGAGGCCCGGGTGGCGGGCGTGGTGCCGTACCAGGATCGCGAACGCAACGCCCGTAACATCGGCGCGGTGTTCGGGCAGCGCACCCAGCTGTGGTGGGACCTGCCGGTGCGCGAGTCGTTCTCGATCCTCAGGGACATCTACGAGGTGCCGAAGGCCGAACACGCCGCGCGCCTCAAGGAGTTCGACGACATCCTGGAACTCTCCACGTTCTGGGACACCCGGGTGCGCCATCTCTCCCTCGGCCAACGGGTGCGCTGCGACCTGGCCGCCGCGCTGCTGCACGATCCGCCGGTCGTCTTCCTCGACGAGCCGACCATCGGCATGGACGTGGTGGTCAAGGAGCAGGTGCGGGAGTTCCTGCGCCACCAGGTGGAGGAGCGCGGCCGTACGGTCCTGCTGACCACCCACGACATGACCGAGGTCGAGCGGCTCGCCGAGCGGGTCGTCCTGATCAACCACGGCAGGCTGGTCCTCGACGGCAGCCTCGACGAGATCCGCCGCAGGTTCGGGTCCACCTGGCAGGTCCGCGCTACCTTGGCCGACGCGCACACGGAGGTCGTCCCGCTGCCGGGGATCGCGGTGCTGCGCAAGGAGGGGCCCCAGGTCGTGTTCGGCCCCGAGAGCCCCGACGGGCCGGACTCCCCCACCGTGCACCAGGCCCTGAAGGCGGTCATCGAGCGGTACGAGGTGACGGGCGTCGCCATCGACGAGGCCGACCTCGAAGACGTGATGCGGGCGGCCTACGTCCACGCGGAACCCGCGACCGAGGCGGTCTGACATGGCCGTCCTGCACGCCTGGCGCGCCGCCCGCGTCACCCCGCTCGGCGAGCTGCACGCACCGCCCCGGATGACGGCCGTGCTGGTCCGCCTGGCCGTCCAGGTGGTGCTGGTGGCCTCCCTGTGGCACGGCCTGTACGCACACACCGGCACCACCGCGGGCCTCACCGAGGGCCAGGCCGTCACGTATGCCGTGCTGGCCGTACTCGCCTCCCGCCTCAGGGAGTTGGACCAGTACGCGGGCCGGGACACCGTGCTCCAGCACATGCACTTCGGCACGATCGTCTACTGGTATCTGCGCCCGCTGCCGCCCCAGCGCTACCACGCTCTGCGCGCGCTGGGCGAGCAGGTGTACGGCTTCGCGTGGGCGCTCGGCGGCTACCTGGTCTGCCTGGCGGCCGGGGTGGTGGACCCGCCCAGGTCGGCAGCCGTGGCAGGGGTGTTCGCGCTGAGCCTGTTCCTGGGCCAGTGCGTCCTGTACTTCGTGCTGCTCACCCTGGACCAGCTGTGCTTCTGGACGGTCCGCAACAACGCGGCGATGCTGATCCTGATCTTCGCGCAGAACCTGCTGTCCGGTGTGTACGCGCCGCTGTGGTTCTTCCCGGACTGGTTCATCACACTGAGCGGATTCCTGCCGTTCCAGGCCACGTTGAGCGTGCCGTTGTCGATCTACATCGGGCGCATCCCGCTCTCCGACGCCTTCGAACAGCTGGCGATCCAGGCGTTCTGGGTGGTGGCGCTCTTCCTGTTCACCCGTTTCCTGTGGCGGCGGGCCGCCCGCCGCGTCATCTCCCAAGGAGGCTGAGGCCAGTGAACGGCATGCGGATCGCGTGGCGCGTCACGCGTCTCAACTTCCGTGCCCAGCTGGAGTACCGCACCGAGTTCCTGCTGATGATAGCGATCGGCGCGATCTGGCAGGTGTCGGTGATCGTGTTCGCCACCGTGCTGCTGACCCGGTTCACCGGGATGGGCGGCTGGGACAGCTCGGAGGTCCTGCTGATCCCGGCGACGAGGATGCTCGCGCACGCGCTGTTCGTCCTGCTGCTGGGCCGGGTGCACGGCGCGGGACGGCAGATCCAGGAGGGCAGGATCGACATCTACCTGACCCGCCCGATGCCGGTGTACCGCCAACTCCAGCTGGCCTTCTTCCCCACCAACGCGATCGGCGACCTGACGGTCGCGGTGGGCCTGATGGTCGGCGCGCTGAGCCGCAGCCATCTGGACTGGACACCGGGCCGTATCTCCTACCTGATCGCCGCCATCGTCGGCGGCATGTTCCTGGAGGCGGCCCTCTTCACGGCGATCACCTGCGCCGGCCTGCGCTTCCCGGCCGCGGACTACTGGAGCCGCTGGCTGGAGGAACTCCTCGGCACCTTCGGCAGCTACCCCCTCAACGTCCTCCCGAAGGCGGTCGGCGGCCTCCTCACCTACGGCCTCCCCCTCGCCTTCGTCGCCTACTTCCCGGCAGCGGTCCTGACCGGCCACGGCCACGACACGGGCGTCCCGTACTGGCTGGCGGCGGTGTCGCCGCTGCTGGGGGTGGTGGCGTACCTGGGGTCGCGGGTGCTGTGGCGGTGGAGTCTTCGGCATTATGCGGGGGTGAACGGGTGACGGCGGGCCCTGCCGGCGGACGCGGTGTCAGGCCCGCCGGACGGGGGTGAACAGGGCCGCCGTGATCGCGATCAGCACGCAGCACGCGCCGGCGGCCACGCCGACCGGGGCCGTGCCCTGGTGTTCGGCGGCCCAGGTGAGGACGGCCGCGCCGATCGGGGCCGCCGAGTAGTGCAGGGTCCAGAAGGCGGCGGTGACCCGGCCCAGGAGCGGTTCCGGGGTGACCTCCTGGCGCAGGGACATGGAGCAGGTGCCCGCCACGGCGACGCAGGCCAGGAAGGCGGCGCTCAGGGCCGCGACGACGGGCACGTCCCGCGCCCAGCCCATGCCGGCGAAGGCGAGCCCGCACACCGCGACCGCGGCCGACCAGGTCACGCCGAAGCCGAGCCGGCGGCGGGCCCGGGCCACCAGCAGGGCGCCGGTGATCGTTCCGAGGGCGCCGACGGCCATGACGGTGCCGACCGTGCCGTCGCCGTGGCCCAGGTCGTGCTTGAGGTGGTAGATGATCAGGTCGTTCAGGCCGAAGGTGAGGAAGCTGAAGACGAACAGCAGCGCGGTGAGCGCACGCAGCACGGGGTGGCCGCGCAGGAAGGTCGCCCCGGTGCGCAAGTCCCGCCACAGACCGGTGCGTTCGCCGTCGGCTGCGACGGGCCGCGCCCGGAACCGTACGAAGGCCGTGCACAGCGCCGACACCCCGAAGCTCACGGCGTTCACCCCGACGGCGGCGGCCGGTCCGGTCCACGCGGCCACCATGCCCGCGCACAGCGGGCCCAGGACGCCGGCCGCCGCCGCGGTCGCGTTCAACCGCCCGTTGGCCTCGGTCAGTTGCCCGGTCCCGACGAGACTCCGTACGACGGTGACGTAGCCGACGGCGAACAGTGTGCCGACGGCCTCGCACAGCGGCAGGACCGCGTACAGCAGCCAGACCTGCGGCCCGAGCAGCCAGACCACCGGGATCACGCCGTACAGCACCAGGCGTACCAGGTCACAGCCGATCAGCAGCCGACGTCGGTCGACCCGGTCCACCACGACCCCGGCGAACACCGCCGCCACGACCGCGGCCGCGCCGCCCACCGCCGTCAGCAGCCCCATCCGGGCGAGGGAGCCCGTGGCCTCCAGCACCAGCAGGGGCAAGGCGATCAGGGCGAAGGAGTCGCCGAGGACGGAGAGGGTCTGGGCGGCCCAGAAGACGGCGAAGTCCCGTTGCCGCCACAGCGGGCGCGGCTTGTCGTCGGACGGTGGGGTAGCCGTACGGCCATCGGACTCTCCGTCACGCCGCGCCTCGTACGCCATACCCCTCCCCAGGTCCCGGACAACCTGGGCAACCCTAGAGCCGCCGAGCCCGGCACGGAAACGACTTTCGGCGCCGCGTCACGCGCCCCGGGCATCGCGGGATGTGGTGCGGCGGGAGTCCCCCTGGTCCGTCCGCGCGGGGTGGCCGGGCGAGCCCGACTCCCTTGTGGGAGTGGGCGGTTCGGCCGTTCCGTGCCACGGTCCGGTCTCCAGGGACCGGATCCCGGGTATCGGCGACGGCAGCAGCCACAGCACGGACAGCACCCCGCCGACGGCGACCGTCACGAGGGTCACCCGGAGTCCGAAGGCCGTGGCCAGCGCGCCACCGGCGAGGGCGCCGAGGGGGCGGATGCCGTAGTTGACGGTGCTGTAGGCGCCCACCACACGGCTGCGCAGGGCATCCGGAGTCACCACGGCCTGCAGCGAGTTGAGGTTGACGTCGAACCACATGACGCCCATGCCGACCAGGAAGTACGCGGCAGCCAGGAGCCCGGCGGCCGCCCAGGCCGGCCCACCGGCGATCGCGGCCAGGGCGAAAGGCGCCGGGAACAGTACGGCCCCGACGGTGACGGACCGCCCCACCCCGATCCGCCTCGACACCCGCGGAGCGGTCAGCGCCCCGACGAGGGAGCCGCCCGCCCCGATGCCGAGGGTCAGCCCGATGGCGGCCGGGGACAGCCCGAGCTCGCGGTCGGCGAACAGTACGACCATGCCGGTGCCCGCGAGGAAGGTGAAGAAGTTGACGGTCGTGGTGCACCCGAGGCCCGCCCGCAGTACCGGCTGCCGCATGACGAAGGCCAGGCCCTCGCGGGCGTCACGCAGCAACGCGGGCACGACGGCACCGGTCCGGTCGGCGGGTGCGGGCTCGTCGACCACGACCCGGTTCAGCAGCAGCGCGGAGACCAGGAAGGAGACGGCGTCCGCGACCACGGCGACCGGCGCGCCGAGTGCCTGGACGAGCCCGCCGCCCGCCGCGGGACCGGCGATGAAGGAGGCCGAACGGGCCGCGCTGAACTTGCTGTTGGCATCGACGTAGGACGAACTCGGCACGAGCCGTGCGAACAGCGGCATCCAGGCGCACCCGGCCACCACGCCCGCGAAACCGGTCAGCAGCGCCACCGCGTACAGCTGACCGAGCGTGAGGGCGTCCCACAGATACGCGAGGGGCAGGGACAGTAGTACGACCGCCCGTACCAAGTCGGTGACGACGAGCAGCCGCCGCTTGTGGGGCCGGCCGTCGACCCACGCCCCCAGGACCAGGGCGAGCAGGTTCGGCGCCCAGGCAAGTGCGGTGAGCCAGGCCACCTGCCCGACCGAGGCGTCCAGCAGCCCGACCGCGATCAGCGGCACCGCGACCTCGGAGACCCGGTCGCCGAACTGTGAGACGGCGCTGCTGGCCCAGCACCGGACGAAGCGCGGATCACGCCACAAGGAGGCCCGCCCCGCTTCGCGTGTCATGCGGTCGTGCCGTCGTCGTCGGTGCCGTCGGCCGCCTCCGGCAAGGCGTACAGGAGCACCCGCACGCCCCTGCCGTCCTGCGGTCGCCGCGCGGGATCGCGGGTGACGTACGGCGCGAGGAGCTCTTCCATCGCGTCCTTGAGAGCGGCGAGTTCATCGGCGGTGACCACGATCCGGGTGTTGTTCGCGACAACCTTGCCCACCCACTCCTGCTCCAGTCCGGGACCGGTCTCGGTGAGCCAGCGCATCGGAAGGTCGGCGGTACGGGCGAACATCTCCCCGGCGAGCAACTGGGCCGCGGCCCGCCCGTCCTCGTCCTCGGGCGTCTCGAACCGGAACCCGCGCGCCACCGCCTCCCAGCGCCGCTCCCGCCGGTCCGCCCCGCCTTCGACGGCGTCCCGGACCAGCCCGAAGCCCGCGAGATGCCGCAGGTGCCAGCTCGCCACGGACGGTGTCGCCCCGACGTGCGGGGACAACTGAGTGGCGGTGGCCGGACCATGCCGCTGGAGGCGTTCCAGGATGGCCAGCCGTACAGGGTGCGCGAGCGCCCGCATGGCCTTCGGATCGGTGATCTCCATATCGCCGAAGCGATTGTCGGACTGCATGTCATGAGACTGTCCTCTCACATATTGTGAGAGTCAACTCTCAGATCAGACAAGGTTGTTCAGCGCCTTTTCCTATAGGGTCAAGTAATATGCCTAGGGACCCTAGCTTTACGGAGCACGCACAGGTCTACGGAGCACGCATGAGCCCCCGCGCAGGCCTCACCGCCGACCGCCTCACCGAGGCCGCCGCCGACCTCGCCGACGAGATCGGCTTCGAGAACATCACCCTGACCGCCCTCGCCAAACGCTTCGGCGTGAAGGACGCGAGCCTGTACTCGCATGTCAGGAGCCTCCAGGACCTGCGCACCCGGCTCGCCCTGCTCGCCGGCGGCGAGATGATCGACCGGATCGCCGTCGCGGTGGCGGGGCGGGCCGGCAAGGACGCGCTGGTCGCCTTCGCCGGCGCCTACCGGGCGTACGCGCAGGAGCGGCCGGGGCGGTACGCGGCCACACAGATCCGGATCGACCAGTCGCTGATCGCCGGCACCCCCGCGCTCCACCGCACCGCCGAGATCACCTACGGCATGCTCCGGGCCTACGGCCTCGCCGAACCCGATCTCACCGACGCGGTACGCCTGTTGCGCGCCACCTTCCACGGTTACTGCGCCCTGGAGTCCGCGGGCGGCTTCGGCGCCCCCCGCGACGTACGGAAGTCCTGGGACAGGGCGGTCGACGCCCTGCACGTGGCACTCGAGAACTGGCCCCAAGAGGAGAGCACAGATGACTGACCTGCACTACGACATCACCGGCCACGGCCCCTTACTGCTGCTGCTCCCCGGCGGCGCCGGACACCCGATGGGCCTCGGCCCGATGACGGAGTCGCTCGCCGGGCACTTCACCGTCGTCACGTACGACCCCCTCGGCCTCGCCCACGGCCGCCTCGGCGAACCCGTCGAGGACCAGCGGGTCCAGGACTGGAGCGACGGTGCGCGGCGGGTGCTCGACGCGACGCTCCCGGAGGGCGGGTCGGCGTACGTCCTCGGCACCAGCGCCGGGGCCATCGCCGCGCTCGATCTGCTCGCCCGGCACGCGGAGCGGCTGCGGCACGTCGTCGCGCACGAGCCGCCGTGTGTGGGGGTGCTGCCGGACGGGGCGCGGCAGCAGGCCGCGTTCCGAGAGGTCGCCGAGGTCTACCGGGCCAAGGGACTCGCGGCGGCGGGCGCCCTGATGACCGCCGTACTGGAGGAGCGGGCGGCGGGGGAGCTTCCGGAGGGCCAACCCCTCAGCCGCGAGGAGGAGTTGGCGACTCCGATGGCCCTCTCCCTGGCGCATGTCATTTCGCCCTTCACGGCGTACGTCCCCGAGGCGGGCCCCGCGCAGGCCCGCCTCACCGTCGCCGCGGGGACCGACTCCCACGGTCAACTCCTGTACCGGACCGCCGAGTTCCTCGCGAAGGCGCAACAGGCCGACTTCGTCGAGTTTCCCGGCGGTCATCTCGGCATCCTCCAGCACCCGGTGGACTTCGCCGACCGGCTCACGCGGACGCTGCTCGGGACCGGCCTGCGGTCATGACAGGTCGCCGAGCGCGTCGGCGTAGTACTTGACATCCTCCCCCTCTTAAAAGAGGGGGATTCCAACCCAGGTGGGTTGAGGTTCACAGGCACTCGAACGGCCGGTGGCCGCTGTCACCCCTCCGGCACCGGCTGATCGCCGGGGGCGGGGAATCCCGCCCTGTCCTGCCGCGACGTTGTTTGCTGCGTTCTCATCCGCGTTGCAGGTGAACCCGCAGGACACACAGATGAAGTCGGCTTGGCTCTTGCGCGACTTCTTCTCGATCCATCCGCAGGCGCTGCACCGCAGGGAGGTGTAGGGGGCGGGGACGTCCTCGATGCGTCCGGGGGCCTTGTGTTCGGTGCGTTGCCGGAGCAGGCCCCAGCCCTGGGCGAGGATCGCCCGGTTCAGCCCGGCCTTCTGCCTGACCTTCTTGCCGGGCTGTTCGGCCGTCCCCTTGGCGGAGGCGGTCATGTTCTTGATGTTGAGCTTCTCGAACCGCACCTCCCCACCCTCGACGGCCAACTCACCTGGAACGGCAAGAAGTACGGCGCCTACTTCGTCGTGCACGGCGCGGGCGGCTTCGCGGACGGCCACTTCGGCGACAAGCTGTCGTACGTCAGCGCCAAGGGCGCGAAGCTCAGCGGGGGTTGGGGCTGGGGATGCAGCCACAACGAGGGCGTGGCGCTGCACGCCGAGACCACCGGTGACTTCACCTCCCTCTGCTTCGACGAATGGCGTTCGGGACTGTTCGTGTCGACGGGCATCGGCGCCCCGGACGTGGCTCCGGTGGTGCAGCGCGAGCAGTGCTGGGCGGGGTACTGCGGCGGTACGTTCGCCGGCCGCACCGGCGACCTGGTGAAGTCCTCGACGGGCCGCTACGCGACCGCCTTCGCCTCGCGCGGTGCCGCGTCCGCGAAGAAGAACCCGGACGACTCGAGCGGCCGCGGCTGGACGGTCAAGCCGAAGACCGGCACCCACCAGGTGGCGGTGGCCTTCCTGAAGAACCGCAACTCCGGTCCGGGCAAAGCCCTTTACCTCACGAACGCGCCGGGCACCGAACATGTCGACGTGCACGTGGCGCCGTACGGCAAGAACCGCCTTCTCGTGTCCTGGGAGTCCGTGAAGAACGCCAAGTGCGCGTGCGGCACCTGCACCGGCACCTTCACGGGCACGCACTTCCGGCTCATCGACTGGAACGGCACGTTCCAGAGCGCGGACAAGGTGGTGTCGGCTCGGATCACCGGCGACATCGCGGTCCAGAAGGACGGCACGCTGGCCTGGGCGTACGTCCCGGTCGCACCGTCGTACACGAAGCCGCTGACGGGCGCGTCACCGACCTCGACGAGTCTGCGGATCGCCCGCCTCAGGCCCTGAGTGGTTGGAGCCGCTCGACCATGCGCCGCATGACCTCCACCGGCAGTGCCGGGTTCTGGGCGGCGGCTTCCGCGGAACCGGTTCCCTGCCGCAGCAGCTGGACGAGGATGCGGGCCGGCATGTGGGGGTGGCGAGCGGCCGCGCTGCGGATGTGTTCGTGCGGGTCCTCCAGGAGTCGTGCCGCGGCCGCCGGAGAGAGCCGCGGGTCGGTCACGGCTCGGCGGCGGACCTCTTCGCTCCTGTCCCGGCTGAGCCGTTCGACCAGCTCAGGCGTGGACTCCGGGTCGTCGAGGGCCAGTCGGCGCATGCGCGGATTCGGGTCGTCGGCGTACCGCAGGAGGTCGTGGCGGGGGAAGTTGGGGTGGCCGCGCGGCCGGTCGGGGTTGGTGAGGCTGCCGTCCCACCACTGCCACACCCGCATGAGCATGTCGGCGGGCGCGTCGTCACAGGACTCGGCGAGGAAGAGCTGGACGACGCGGTCCTCGTCGTCGGCGAGAAGGGCCACGGCGTCCGGCGGGAGGTGCCGGGCACGGGCGACGCTTCTGCGGACGAGGGGGTGGGAGGAGGCCGCCAGGCGGCGCATGGCGTCCCGGTCGTCGTGCAGGGCGACGACCCAGTCGAGCGGGAAATAGTGGCCGCCCGGGTCGAAGTCGTAGAGGATTCGGGCGCGTTGCTCCTCGGTGAGGTCTGCTCGCGTCGAGATCTTGAACCGCACGCCGGCGTCGGGATCCTCGCGGAGGAGACCGATCAGGTCTTGGGCGAGTCCCGGGTTGCGGGCCAGAGAGCGGCGCTCGGCCGACTCCCCGTGCCGTGCCACGTGCTCGGCGAGCTCGCGCCCCAGGAGGCAGGTCTCCAGGGCGTCCGTCTTGACGTCCAGCGTTTCGAACACCGGCAACGGCATCGGGCGCTCCCGGTGGTGCAGCAGCAGCGCCCGCGCCCGCACGATGTCATGGGGATCGGCCAGCAGCGCCTCTCGTGCCGGGGCGTCGAGGTGCGGCCAGGCCGCCGTGCAGGCCACGTAGCGCACGCCGCCGTCGGGGTCGGCGGCCAGGCCGACCGACAGGGAGGCGGGCAGGCCCTTGAGGCGGGCCGTCTCGGAGCGGACGCGCGGGGACGGGTCGGCGGCGAGTTCCCGGCACACGTCCTCGGGAAGTTCTGCCCAGCGGTCGGCGGCCAGCATGGTGAGGATCCACCGCTGTCGCTCATCCCGCTCCGCGAGGATCGCGCGCGCCCACTGCTCAGGCGTGATGTTCGGCTGGTGCTCGACCGCCCGCATCCGCAGCTTCGGGTCCGGGTGGGCCAGGAGGGCGTCCACGGCGTCCGCCGGCAGTGCGCGGTACATTGTGTACCACGACCGCTCCACCAGCGTCGGCCACAGATCCCTGGGGGTGCCGGGGTTGAGCGAGAGTCCGTCCGCCCACGCGTCAAGCAGCTTCCCGAGGGGCTTCGGCCCCTCGAACAAGGACACCCACGCGGCCGCACGCTCCTCCGGTGTCTCCGCTCCGGCCGCCCGTGCGGCCTCCTCATGGCGCTCCCTTAGCCGGTCGACCGCGACGAGCCAGACCGCGTACTCCTCGGTCGTGGCGCCCACCATCGCGTCCCCGTCCAGGGACAGCGTGAGGAACTCCGGCTGCCCGGGCCGCGGCCCCAGGACCCCGGCGAGATCCCAGCCGTCGGTCAGCCGGACCCGCACCCAACGCCGGTCCTGGTTACCGGAGAAGTCGATGAGGAAGACCCCGTCACCGCCGAGGATTCCCGCGTCGGACGCCAACCGGTGCCACTGAGCGTTGAGTTCGGCAACCAGATCCGGCCGGTCGTCCGCCACCGCCACGGTCGGCTCGACCTCGGACCCGATGACATGCCGCCATACGACCGGAGGCGGCGGCACCTCCTCGACCCGCCGCTCCCCCACGACCTCCAGCCCGGCCCGGCCCAGCAGTTCGACCAGTTCGTCCATGCCACCCATGATCCTCATACTGCCCGAGGCGGCTCAGTCCCCGGCGGTGATGTCCACGCCGGAGTCGTCCAGACGGACCCATGTCTCGGGGCCCCCGCTCCACGCCACCGTCAACTCCCCGGGCCCTACGGCCCGTACGGTCACCGTCTCCCCCAACGGCACGGCATCCGCGTCACCGGTGAGCCGGGCCAGCGCGACGAACAACGTGTCCCCCTCCCCGGTCACCCCGCTCAGCTCGTCGTCGAGGCCCACGGCGGGCAGCAGTTCGGCCCGCACACCCTCCCGCCGGGCCCACCCGGTCACCCGCACCGACGTCCCGGGCTCGGCCCCGGCCACGAGAAAGGCGCGTACCTCCACGGCTCCCTGGGCGAGCACGACACTGGAGACCCGCGTACCCCCGGCCGCCGTGTGCCGCGAGGCCGCCCACCCCTCCCCCACCCCCAACGGCACGATCTCCGTACGGCTCGGATCGCCGTCCACGATCACGCTGTTGTCGTACGACGTCGAGGGCTCCGTCACCGTCGAGTAGGCGAGGCGGGTGTAGTACGGGTCGTAGCGGACGTCCTCGCTGCCGTGGTTGTGGAGGCGGACGAGGCCGTCGGAACTCGTGGACTGCAGGAGCCAGTTGGGGGCGGTGATCGAAGTGACCGCGTCGGAGCGTTCGGCCGGGCCCGGCTCCTCCACCGCCGTCCACACCGCGTGGTCGGCCGGGAGGAGCAGGCCGAGGAAGCCCTTGCTCGCCCAGTACGGGGACGCCGGGCCCGAATAGCTCTGCAGGACGGCGGGGTCGGGGCCGTGCCAGCCGAGGGTGAGGAGGCCGTGGGAGTCCACCGCGCCCCGGTCCAGGAAGTACTTGAGGGCTCCGGAGGCCAGCCGCCGGGTCTCGCCCGGGGGCAGCGGGGTGTGGCCCGTCAGCGCGCCCAGCCACAGCGGGGCCGTCGTCGCGAAGCGATACGTCAGGGAGCGGCCCTGGTGCATCGGGGCACCGTCGGCGCCGAACAGGCGGGCGTAGTCCTCGAGATGGCGGGAGAGACGGCCGCCGTACAGGTCCGTCAACCCCTCGTCCTGGGCCAGCCAGGCGTGCAGCACCGGGTAGAGGTGCATGGCCCAGCCGTTGTAGTAGTCGAACTTGCGGCCGTCGCCGTCGGTGTACCAGCCCTCGCCGACGTACCACTGCTCGATGCGCTCCAGCCCGCGGTCGATCGCCTTGCGGGAGGCGTCCGGCTCATACCCGGCCGACGCCAGGAAGCCGGCGACCGTGACCGGGAAGAGCTCCCAGTTGCAGGGCCAGGCCTCCGCGGTCAGCGCGTCGCCGAGCCAGGCCGCGGCGCGTTGCCGTACGGCGTCGTCCAGCCGGTCCCAGAGCAGCGGCTTCGTGATCCGCAGCGCGAACGCGATCGACGCCGCCTCCACCAACGGCTGGCTGCGGTCCTCGATGCGGGGCCAGACTCCCGAGACTCCGGCGGCGAGCCCGTCCGCGTACCGCTCCAGCGCGGTCCCGTCCTGGCGGAGGGCCGCGAGCAGGAGCGTACGGGCGTAGCCCTCCAGCCCGTCGGAGAGGCGACCGGACCAGCTCTGCCGGTCGCCGGGGAGGTGGTAGAGGGCGCGGTCCTCGGTGGCGTACGGCTCCACCGCGGCGAGCAGGGCGTCGGCCGCGGCCTCCCAGTGGGCGCGCGTGTAGCCGGTGTACGGACTGAGGGTGCGGTCCTCGGGGGGCAGCTGCATCGGTTCTCTTTCTTCGGCTCGCAGACTCGCAGGCTCGCGGCTCACATCACAGACCTGGGGCGCCCCGGTTCCGGTCGGGACGCCCCAGGCGTCTATCCCACCCGCACCAGCCCTGCGGGCACCAGCCTCTGTGCGACCAGTTCGTCGCGGACCAGGCCCGCGTACACGGTGGCGCCGTGTACGGAGGTGTGGGTGTTGTCCCTTTTCTCGTTGTAGAGGTAGATCGCCTTCGAGCCCTCCACTCCCAAGGACTCCACGAGCGACTTCGTCTTCGCCGTCAGGTCGATCAGCGGGACGTCCTCTGCCGCGGCCACCGAGCGGATCACCGCGGGATGGTCCACCCCGAGGCCGTTGACCAGCAGGGCCGTCCCGTTGTTCAGCGTGCCGTCCGAGTTGAACCAGCGTCGCACGATGGGCGTCACGAGGACAGGGTTCCCGCCTTTCTCCCTCACACCCGCGACCAGTGTCTCCAGGTTCGCCCGGTACGTCGCCTCGTCGGTCGTCTTGTCGTTGTGGGCGAGCTGGACGAGGACGAGGTCGCCGGGACGGATCAGCGGCTGGACCGTGGCCCACAGGCGCGGCTCGGCCAGATACGTCACCGTACTCTCGCCGGAGTCGGCGTAGTTGGCCACGGACAGGCCCTTGCGCAGGTACTGGGGCAGTTGCTGGCCCCAGCCGGAGTACGGGTCGCCGGGCTGGTCGCAGACCGTGGAGTCGCCGACCAGGAAGATCTGGCGGGTGTGCCGGGCGGGGGTGACCTTGATGCCGGCGAGTGCGGGGGCCGAACCGCCCAGCGCGAGGTCCAGGCCGGGCGTGCCGTCGGGGCCTGTGGGCTCGCCCTCCGGGGTGCGGACGTTCACGGTGAAGCTGCGGGAGGCCCGTTCGCCGGCCGCGACCGCCGTCTCCGGCAGCAGGGAACGCCGGGTCTCGCCGCTGATCGCGGTGTGCGACTCCGCGTCACCGCCGAGAAGCACCTTCACGTCGTACGTGCCCGGCGGCACGTCGAAGTGGCAGCCGGCCGCGGTGCAGCTCTCGAGGCCTGGCGGACGTCCGGTGTGCGCCTGCGCCGGGACGGCCGTCAGGCCCGAGGCCAGCGCCACCGCCGCCAGCAGGGCGAGGTTGAAACGTCTCATTCGTGGTTCCTCCGTCAGGGGGACAACACCTGGCGCCGGACCGTACCGCCATCTGCAAGCGCTTTCTAGACCTTGAACCGTTTTCACAAGATTGCCAACTTCCAGCGAGCGAAAGCCCTTTCGCGAAATCGATTCAACTGTCACTCTCCAAAGCACCCGCACCACCCCCACACCTCTCGGAGGAGGCACCCCCATGTCCGAATCCACCGTGAACAGACCGGTCGGACGCCGTACCTTCGTCCTCGGCACCGCGGCCGCCGCAGGGACGGCCGCGCTCGCCGGACCGCTCGCCGAGACCGCGTCCGCCGCGAGCTTCGGCTGGAGCGACGACGGCTCCAACTACGTCGTCGACACCGGCGCGAGCCTCGTCTTCAAGGTCAGCAAGACCAACGGCGACCTGACCTCGCTGGTCTACAAGGGCACGCAGTACCAGGGCTACGGCGGCAAGAACTCGCACATCGAGTCCGGCCTCGGCACGTCCACCGTGAGCATCAAGCAGTCCGGTACGACGATCCTGATCTCGGTCGCGTACGGCACGCTCAAGCACTACTACGCGGCCCGCAGCGGTGAGAACAACGTCTACCTGTGGACCAACAAGGCCGACGACTCTGTCTCGGCGACCCGCTACATCCTGCGCGTCAACGCGGGCAAGTTCCTCAACGACGAGCCCGACTCGTACACCTACGCGCCCACCACCATCGAGGCCTCCGACGTCTTCGCGAAGTCCGACGGCCAGACCCGCTCCAAGCACTACGCGAAGGCGCGGGTCATCGACTACAACTACGTCGGCTGGACCACCGGCAGCGTCGGCCTGTACATCGTGCGCTCCAACCACGAGAAGGCCTCCGGCGGACCGTTCTACCGCTCCCTCCTGCGCCACCAGAGCGCGGACGGCGGCGGCCTGTACGAGATCCTGTACTACGGCGAGAACCAGACGGAGGCCCAGCGCTTCGGCCTCCAGGGCCCCTACGTCATCGCCTTCACCGACGGCGGCGCCCCCTCCTCCGCGCTGTACCCGGGGACCCTCACCACCTCGTGGGCGGACTCGCTCGGCATCTCGGGCTACGTCCCCGCGAGCGGCCGGGGCAAGGTCGCCGGCGTCGGCATCACCGGGCGGAACACGGCGTACGCCTACACCGTCGGGCTCGCCAACTCCGCCGCCCAGTACTGGGGTTCGGCGCGGGCCTCGGACGGCTGGTTCTCCATCGGGGGTGTGCTGCCGGGGACGTACACGCTGACCGTCTTCAAGGGTGAACTCGCCGTCTACACCACCTCGGTGAGCGTCAGCGCGGGCGGCACGACCACGCTCAACAGCATCGCGATCCCGGCCTCGAACGATCCGAGCAACGCGAGCGCGATCTGGCGCATCAACAACTGGGACGGCACGCCCGGCGGCTTCAAGAACGCCGATCTGATGACGTACGCCCACCCGTCCGACGTCCGCGCCTCCTCCTGGACCGGCAACGTCGTCATCGGCAGCGGCACCGAGACCTCGGCCTTCCCCTGCTACCTGTGGAAGGACGTCAACAGCGGAATCATCGTCTACTTCAAGCTGACGGCCGCCCAGGCCGCCGCCGCGCACACCCTGCGCATCGGGGTGACGACGGCCTACGCCAACGGCCGCCCGCAGGTCGTCGTCAACGACACCTGGACCTCCGCCGTGCCCTCCCCGCCCACCCAGCCGAGCACCCGGTCGCTGACCGTGGGCTCGTACCGGGGCAACAACTACACGTTCACCTACAGCGTGCCGGCGTCCGCCTGGCGGACGGACACCAGCGCCTACAACACGCTGAAGATCTACGTGGCGAGCGGTTCGGGGTCGACGTCCTTCCTCAGTGCGGGCACATCGATCGACGCGATCGATCTGCTGGCCTGACGTCAGGTCCCGCGCGTCCACTGCTGGTTGGCCGCTCCGTTGCAGGTGTACGTGATGATCGCGGCGGAGTTGGCGGTGGACGCGCCGTTCACGTCGAGGCACTCGCCGGAGGCCCGGGCCTTGATGTTCACGTACGAGCCCGACGTGACCACCGACCACTGCTGGGTGGTCGCACTGCCGCAGTTCTCCTGGGTGACGTTCGTGGCGTTCTCCTGGAGGCACAGGGAGCTGCCGCGGCCGACCAATTGGTAGTAGCCGGTGCCGAGGTCCTTGAACCACCATTTCTGGTTGGCACCGCTGTTGCAGGTGTACTGGCTGATCGCGATGCCCTGCCACAGCGACTGGTTGGCCACGTCCGCGCACTTGCCGCTGTTGCGGGAGACCAGCGTGTTGTACGTGGCGCTGGTGCCGCTGATCGTCCCGGCCGCCGCGTCGATCGCGATCTGGGGGTACCAGGACATGGACATCGTGGTGGAGGTGGGGAAGGTCAACGGCAGCCACACGTACCGGGAGTCGTTGACGGTCCCGCCGAAGGAGTTGCCCCAGCGGTCGCCCATGTAGAGGTACGAGGTGCCCGAAGTCCCCTGCACCGGAAGGACGTAGGCGGTCTGCGAGTTGTAGGTCGTGGAGTCACCGACGTTCGCCATCGAGGTCCACGGGCCGGCGAGGGAGGTCGCGGTGGCGTACTGCTGCTGGTTGGCGCTCCAGCCGGTCGCGCCCGACGTCAGCATGAAGTAGACACCGCCCCGCTTGAACAGGGCCGGTGCCTCGCGGTGCCCGCCGACCCAGGGGTTGGCGACCAGAGCGGCGATGCCGGTGTAGTCGGCGGTGAGCCGGTAGATGTGCAGGTCGTAGTTCTCGTTGGCGGCCGAGACCATGTAGCCGGTGCCGTCGGAGTCGACGAACGTCGTGATGTCGCGGGACATGTTGTCGCCCAGCGGGCGGAAGCTGCCCTGGTAGGTGTAGCTCCCGTCGACCGTGGAGGAGACGGCGACGGCGGCGCGGGCCTCGCTGTAGTCGGTGCCGTTCTCCTTGTGCATCCACATCACGAACTTGCCGGTGGACGCGTTGTAGATGACCTTGGGCCGCTCGATGTAGGCGGTGGCGAGCTCCGGGGCGCTGGACTGGGTCAGGACGTGGTTCCTGAACTCCCAGTTCTTCAGGTCGGTGGAGCGGTAGGCGTCCACGTACCGGAAGGTGTTGTCGGAGTTGCGGTCCTCGCCGAACCAGTAGTAGTAGGAGCCGACCTTGATGACCCCGCCGCCGTGGGCGTGCAGGGCGTTGCCCGACGTGTCCGTGAACTGGACGCCGTTGGGGATCGTCAGCGCAGCGGCCTGGGCCGGTCCGGCGGTCACCAGGGCGCCGGCCAGGGCCAGACACAGGGCGAGCAGTACCGCGTAAGCACGTCTCATGACGCGACCTCCGTGTCCGTGGCGGTGTCCGCCACCGGTATGCCGAAGTTCGGGGTGCCGTCCGCGTGCCAGCCGAGCTTCTGGACGCGGGTGTGGCGGTTGGGGTCGTTCAGCGGGTCGCCGACGATCTCCTTGTACTGGCGGGCGTGGTAGACGAGGACGTCACTGCGACCGTCCTCGGCGACGGTGAAGCAGTTGTGGCCGGGGCCGTACTGCTTGGTGGTGTCGTTGCTGGTGAAGACGGGGGTCGGGGACTTGGACCAGTGCGCCGGGTTCATGAGGTCGGCGTCCGCGTCGACCGTGAGCAGGCCCATGCAGTAGTGCCAGTCGGTCGCGCTGGCCGAGTAGGACATGAAGAGCCGGCCGTTGCGGGCGATGACCGAGGGGCCCTCGTTGACCTTGTAGCCGATGCACTCCCAGTCGAACTCCGGGGTGGAGAGCCTGATCTGAGGACCTGTCAGGGTCCACGGGTTCGCCATCCTCGACAGGAAGATGCCGGTGTTGTTGTCCAGGCCGGGCTCGTGCTGGGCCCAGGCGAGGTAGCGGCTGCCGCGGTGGGTGAAGGTGGTGGCGTCCAGGGAGAAGGTCTCCCAGGCGGTCCTGATCTGGCCCCGCTCCACCCAAGTCCCCTTGAAGGGATTGGGGTTGGCGTTCTCCAGGACCCAGATCCGGATGTCCCACACACTCTCGGCGGGCGCGGAGGCGAAGTAGATGTACCACTTGCCGCCGACGCGGTGGATCTCCGGCGCCCAGATGTGGGCGCCCATGACACCGGTCGGGTGCTTGGTCCAGATGACGGACTCGTCGGCGGTCGCGAGGCCGCCCAGGGTGCGGGAGCGGCGCAGGATGATGCGGTCGTACTCGGGGGCGGTGGCCGTGAAGTAGTAGTAGCCGTCGGAGTGACGGTGGATGTACGGGTCCGCGCGGTTGCGGACGAGCGGGTTCACGAAGGGAGCGGCCTTCTTCGGGCGGGGTGCGGCTTCGGCGACCGTGGGGGTGGCGGCCAGGGCGCCCGCGGCCAGGGCACCTTTCAGCAGCAGTCGTCGGTGGGGGACGTCGGGGGCGCGGCTCATACGGACTGCCTCTCGGAGGGGGGTGTCCTGAGAGAGATGTTCGATATTGAGAACATCTGTTGTTATTGCGAACAGCCGAAAGGTAAGGCTGGGGAACCAGGAGGTCAACGGGTCGGACGGGATCAGAAGAAGGCGCTTTCTGTTTTCGGTTTTCTGTTATCTGCCCGCACCTCGCCCGTCTCCGGTCATGTGCGCAGCCATTTCCACAAGACAGCAGCCGCGGCCGGAGCCCTGGCGGCGGCCGCCCTCCTGGTCACCGCTCCCCCGGCGTCGGCCGTAGGTTCCCGTGACGTCACGGCCGACGTCCTCGCGGACCGGGACGTCACCCTGACCGGCGACACCGTCGTCACCGTGCCCGCGGGAACGACGACGTACGACGGGGTGTTCCGCGGCGAGGGCACGCTCACCGTGCGCGGCAGCGGGACGCTGATCCTGACCAGGGACAGCGACTTCACGCTGCCGAAGTCCCTGCAACGGCAGTCCGTGCGGACACCGGGCGGCAACCACCCGTACGTCACCACGACCCGCCCGGACCCGCCCGCGATCACGGTCATGCGCGGAGCGACCCTCCAGTACGGCAACGGCGGGACCACGGGCCTGATCGGCCACTTCCCGTACAACACCCCGGCGTTCCGGCTCAACCAGGACAACATCCGGGTCGACGGCACCCTGCGGCTGGCCCTGAAGAGCGCCTACAACCTGGGCGCCGTCAGCGGCTCCGGCCTGATCACCCAGCCACGCTTCCTGTGGGGCACCTGGGACCTGACGTCAGGCCCGTTCTCCGGGGTCATCGACAACGGCACGCAGGCCAACGCCGGGCGGCCCGAGTACGCGACCTCGCTGCCGGGCGTACGCAAGGTGCTCAACCAGGGCACCTGGACCGTGGACACCCCGCTGGGCCGGACCGTCACCCAGCGGATGGACTTCTACCAGCGCGAGTACGGCAGCGACATCAACGTCCAGTCCCGGCCCGGCGGCAAGGTGGTCCTCACCGGCCAGTACAGCTGGTCGAACCAGGGCGGCGACACCGACCCCTCACTCAGCGACCCCGCCCTGAACTGGACGCCTGCCACCAAGCACGTCAACAAGCGCGGCACCAACATCAAGGGCGCGAACGTCCAGTGGGGCGACGGGACGACCAGTAGGATCTTCATGCCGGGCACGGCGAAGACGGTGTACATCAACCTGCTGGCGGCGCGCTCCCGTTCCCTGCTGACCTTCGACTACAACGGGCCGGTGACCCTGGGCGCCCCCATCGGCGGTGGCCGCTTCCACGACACCCTGTCCGCGCCCGGCGCGGGTGACATCGTCATCAAGGGGACGAAGGGCAACGACGTCACCTTCGCGGCCGTCCAGTACTACGACGGCTCCACGACCGTCGAGAAGGGCGCCGTGCTCCGCCTCGGCAGCGGCAAGCCGGGCGGCGACGGCGGGCTCTACACCGGGGGCGGTCTCTACAAGGTCGTGAACAACGGCTCGCTGATCCTCGGCAACACGGCCAAGCCCCTGGCCCTGCCCCGGATCAGCGGCAGCGGCTCCCTCACCCAGGCGGGCAGGGCGACGACGACACTGACCGGAAGCGCGGTGACGTACACGGGGACGACGACGGTCCGCAAGGGCACGCTCGCCCTGCGGGGCGGAGCAACTCTCGCCCGCAGCAAGGGGATCCGGCTCACCTCGACGGCCGCACGGCTGGACGCGGGCACGGCCGGCCTTCGCGTGGTCTCCTCGCTGTCCGGCAAGGGCGCGGTGAAGGGAGCGGTCACCAACGAGGGTGTGGTCGCGGGCGGACTCACCGTTTCCGGCGGCTACACGCAGACCCCGAAGGGTGAACTGATCCTGGGAGAGGGCCCGTTGAAGGTGACGGGCCCGGTACGGCTGGCCGGTGAGCTCGACTTCTCGGCCGTCGGCACCCACCCCGCCCGCAGGATCACCGTGCTGGACAACACGGGCACGTCGAGGACCACGGGCGCCTTCAAGGGCCTGAAGGAGGGCACGCGGCTCAAGCTCGCCGACGCGACGTACCGGATCACCTATCGGGGCGGCGACGGCAATGACGTCGCACTGACCGCGGTCACGGCGAGCGCCTCACCGGGCGTCCGTGCCGATACCGCGTCGAAGGCTCCGGCAGCGGCACCTCGCGTGACGGGAGCGGAGACGGAGGGGCTGGGCTGGTGGCCGTACATTCTGGCTCTGGGGCTGCTGGGCGGGTTGGTGGTCCCGCCGACCGTGCGCAGGCGCGGCAAGCGACGTGAGGGCGGACGGCACGCGGCCCACTGAGCGGGGCCGGGGCTCCGCGGCGCCCTTCAGTGGGCCCACATGCCGGTCCCGGTGTTCGCGTACCGGACGGCCGGGGCTCTCTCCTGTCCCTTCGGCTAGCGTCGAGGCATGACCAGCGACACCCCGGAAGTCCCCGACGCCCTCTCCCGCCCCCTCGCCGACACCCTCGCGGCGGGCCCTGTCGTCCTCGACGGCGGGATGTCCAACCAGCTCGAGTCCGCCGGGCACGATCTGAGCGACGAGCTGTGGTCGGCGCGGCTGCTCGCGGAGCGGCCCGAGGCGATCACCGAGGCGCATCTCGCCTACTACGAGGCGGGCGCGGACGTGGCGATCACGTCCAGCTACCAGGCCACCTTCGAGGGGTTCGCCAAGCGCGGGATCGAGCGCGCGCGGGCGGCGGAACTGCTGGCCCTGAGCGTCGGGCTGGCGCGCGAGGCGACGCGGCAGGCGTGGGCGAAGGGGGTCCGGCGGCCGCTGTACGTGGCGGCCTCGGTCGGGCCGTACGGCGCGATGCTCGCGGACGGTTCCGAGTACCGGGGCCGGTACGGCCTGAGCGTGGCCGAGCTGGAGGCCTTCCACCGGCCCCGGCTCGAGGTGCTCGCGGCGGCCGGGCCCGACGTCCTGGCCCTGGAGACGATCCCCGACAGCGACGAGGCGCAGGCGCTGCTGCGCGCCATCCGTGGTCTCGGTGTGCCGGCCTGGCTCTCCTACTCCGTCGCCGGCGACCGCACCCGGGCCGGCCAGCCCCTGGAGGAGGCGTTCGCCCTGGCCGCCGACGTGGACGAGGTCATCGCGGTCGGCGTCAACTGCTGTGTCCCGCAGGACGTGGACCACGCGGTGGAGACGGCCGCGCGGGTCACCGGCAAGCCGGTCGTGGTCTACCCCAACAGCGGCGAGTCCTGGAACGCGGAGGCGCGCCGCTGGGAGGGACGGTCCTCGTTCACGTCGGAGGAGGTCACGGGGTGGCGGGAGTCGGGGGCGCGGCTGATCGGGGGGTGCTGCCGGGTGGGGCCGGGGGCGATCTCGGGGATCGCGGCAGCTCTGCGTTAGCGGGAGCGGTGCGCCTGCTCGCCTTCGGGGTTCCGTCGTCTTGCGGCTGCGGCGTTCGTCGCGGTTGCTCGCGCAGTTCCCCGCGCCCCTGCGGGCGCTGCGCGCCCGCCTCTTAACCCCGCCCCACTCCCCCTGCTAGCCTCCGCTCGGGAACCGGTTTCCGTCGGTGTTGCCGCTGTTCCCGAGGGGGCGAGGCAGGGATGACCAGGAAGAGCGAGGACGCGAGCCGGAGCACGATCCGGGATGTCGCCGCGCGGGCCGGGGTGTCCGCGTCGACCGTGTCACGGGTGCTCGGCGGGGTGTATCCGGTGAGCGCGGCGACCCGCACGCGCGTGATGCGGGCCGTGCGCGAGATGGACTACGTCGCCGACGCGCGCGCGAAGGCGATCGCGGGCGTCGGCACGCCCACGCTCGCGTTCGTGCTCGAGGACATCACCGGCCCGTCGTTCGCCCTGATGGCCCACGGCGTCGAACGTGAGGCGAACCGGCTGGGCCATCTGTGTCTGGTGTGCAGCACGGAGGGCGACGTCGAGCACGAACTGGAGTTCGTGGAGATGATGCGGGCGCAGCGCGCCGCCGCCGTGATCCTGGTGGGCGGCGCCGCCGACACCGTCGAGTACCGCGAGCGCACCCGCCGTATGGCCGACTCGCTCTCCTCCGCCGGCTCCCGCCTGGTGTTGTGCGGACGGCCGCCGCTCGGCCCCGGGGCCCCGGTGACGGTCATCGAGTACGACAACGAGGGCGGCGCCTACGCGCTCGTCGCCCACGTCCTGTCCCAGGGCCACCGGCGGGTCCTGTTCCTCGGTGGCAAGGCGGACCACACCACCGCGCAGGGCCGTGAGCGCGGCTATCTCGCCGCGCACCGCGGGCGCGGCCTGGACCCCGACCCCGCGCTGGTCCTGAACGGCGACTTCACCCGCGACTCCGGTCACCGTCTGATGCGCCGGGCCCTGAAGGAGGGCCTGGAGTTCACGGCCGTGGTCGCCGCGACGGACATGGTCGCGGCGGGCGCCCTGACCGCCCTGCACGAGGCCGGCCTCGACGTCCCCGGTGACGTCTCCCTGGCCGGCTACGACGACATCCCCTTCGCCCGCGACCTGCATCCGGCGCTCACCACCGTCCACGTCCCCTACGAGGAACTGGGCCGCCTCGCCGTCCGCACCGCGCTCGGCCGTACGGCGGAGGACCCGGCGGAGCACCTCCTGCTGGGCACCCACGTGGTGGTCCGGGACTCGGTCGCGGCGACCGGCACCTGAGACACGGGGGCCCGCGCGGTCAGTGCCGCCGCGCCAGTCCGGTGCGTCGCAGCCGCCGTACGACCGACCGGAGCTCCGCGGTCCGGGCCGGCCAGCCCTCCGCCGGTTCCTTCACGGGGGCCGTCTCCGGCGTGGTCGTGTCCGCCGTCCACACCGCGAAATCGTGGTCCCGAGGGCCGGACTCCACGTACGGATCGCCCTTGCCGAAGATCTGGACGGGGTGGGTGGCGTCCCAGGGCCGCCAGCCGGGGTCGCCGTCGGCAGCGAAGCGCACCCACGCCCCGTGCATGGCGTCGGCGAGCTCGGTCGGGGCGCCCTCGCCGGCGAGCTTGGCGGACTCGGGAGCGGCGCCGGTGTCGAAGACGAAGCCCAGTTCGAGGGCGTGGCAGGCACCGAGGCCCGGGCGGTGGGAGGGCCAGGTGAACTCGTAGACGTACGACGACCCCGGGCGGGCCTCGGCCAGGCGGTGCAGGGGGATGCGCAGCAGGTGGTCGGTGACCATCTGGCCGACGATCTCGGCGGTACCGGCGTCGGGATGCAGCGCGCGGTAGCCGCGGACCACCTCGGAGCCGCAGTGGCAGCGGGCCATGGCACCGGCGAGGGCGACCGGGCCGAGCCGGTCGACGCGCTCCAGGAGGCCGCCGGGGACGAGCCAGAGCCGGTACTCGTCGCTGGTCCAGCCCAGCATCAGCTCGACCCCGCGGGCCACCGAGCCCTCGATGAGCGCCTCCAGCGGATCACGCGGCACGAGGTCGTCGTCGACCACGATCCCGAAGGCGGGGCCGCCCAGGACCGGGCTGCTCCGACGGCCCACCTCGGCCTGGGTGTGCAGCAGCAGCTCGCGGTCGACCTCGGCGAAGGCCGCGGCGGTGGCGGGGATCTTCAGCCGGGTGGCCATCCGGCGCACCATCCGCCGTACCTTGTCGCGGTCGCTCGCCTCGGGCGGCCCGCTCTGCAGCACGGCGCGCCGGACCAGGCCCTGGGCCTGCGGGGCGGCCAGCAGGGCGCCGATGCTGATCGCACCGGCCGACTGCCCCGCCAAAGTGATGCGGCTGGGGTCGCCGCCGAAGGCCCCGATCGCCTCGTGCACCCACTGCAGGGCGGCGAGCTGGTCGCGCAGGCCGGGGTTGGCGGGGGCGTCCGGGAAGAGGCCGTAGCCCTCCACGCCGAGCCGGTAGTTGACCGAGACGAACACGACGCCGTCCCGGGCGAAGGCGTGCCCGTCGTACACGGGCACCGCGGAGGATCCCCTGGTCAGGGCTCCGCCGTGCAGCCACACCAGGACCGGGAGCCGGGCCCCCGGGCCGGGCTCCGGCGTCCACACGTTGAGGTTGAGGCAGTCGTCGCCGGGCACGAACGGGTCGGACAGGTACTGCGCGAAGGCGTCGGAGTACGGCGGTTTCGGGGCCGTCGGCCCGAAGTCGGCCGCCTCGCGCACACCGTCCCAGGGCTCGGGCGGCACGGGCGGCCGGAAGCGGCGGGGGCCGAAGGGCGGGGCCGCGTAGGGGATGCCGCGAAAGACCGCGACCCGGTGCTCGTACCGGCCCCGTACGGTCCCGTACGGCGTGCTGACCACGGGGTCTGTCTGGACTGCTGTCATACGTCCACCAGCCTCCTCACCGCGCTACTGCACCATGAACAACAGAGCACCACACATCGGCTCGATATTCCGGTGCAGAGCGCGGTTCGGCCGCTACTTGGCGTACATCAGGGTGCCGAAGCCCAGCTGGTCGAAGCCTCCGCTGGTGGTGCCGTAGTCGCCGCCACCCCCCTCGGGAACGACGAGGTCGTAGTACATCTGGGAGATGTACTTGTCGTCGAGGCCCAGGCGCCGGTTGTAGTGGAAGTGGAGCATCGCCCAGACCGGGCGGATCTGGCCCCGGGAGTCGGAGGAGACCACGGTCTGGGACGAGGCGGCGCAGTTCTGCCCGGTGCCCCAGTTGTAGGTGGTGAAGGGGACGTCCTGGCCGAGGTTGTACTTCGCGACGTACTGGGCGCCCTTCATGAAGCGGCGACTGTCGTACGAGTAGAGGTCGTCGCCCTGGTTCCAGGCCATCTCGCAGATGGCGCCCATCTGACCCATGCCCATGACGGTGTGCCCCTGGTCGCGGCCGGACTCCTGCCACTGGCCCAGCGCGTACCCGGCGGAGTCGGTGTACAGGTACGGCACCGCGTGGGCGATCGAGCCGTTGCCCGCGCCGGACTTGAAGTAGGTGACCGCCTGGTCGTACTTGGCGCTGTCCTCGTTGAGGATGCCGATGGCCAGGACGGAGGCCATGTTGCACAGGTCCCAGTTGGCCCAGTAGTTGGTGATGCAGGCGTCGTTGTGGTTGGTCAGGAAGCTGTTGTTGAGCGGGTAGAAGACCTTGGCGAGCATGTCCTGGGCGGCGGCGAGGTCGAATCCGCTGTAGCCGCGCATCAGTTCGCAGGCGTTGGCGAACTGCCAGCCGTAGATGCCGGCCGCGAGAAACCGGTCGGCGTTGCCGGTGACCGAAGTGAGCGTCCTGGACCAGGCGTTGAGGATGTTCGCGGCGCAGACGGCGTTGGCCTCGGTGCCGCCGACCTGCCAGCGCAGCGCGTTCTGGTAGGCGGCCGCGATGTCGTTGAAGAGCAGGGAGTAGTTCTCGCCGGTGCCGCCGCGGATGATGGTCGCCGTGGCCCGGTTGGTCCAGGTGGACTGGGAGTGGGAGTTGGCGACCAGTTTGTTCCAGCCGGACAGCCAGGGGTCGGTGCCCGCGGCGACCCTGACCTTGGCCCGGTTGATGTCGCCGGCGTTGTGCAGCATGCCGGGGTGGGTCCAGGTCGAGGGCGCCGCGTCGGCCGTGTTGGCCATGCTCGTGGCGAGGGCGCCACCACCCAGGGCGAGGGCGGCGCCGAGACCGCCGGCGGTCCTCAGCAGACCGCGGCGGCTCAACTCGGTGTGCGGGAGGTGCTGGTGGGGGGAAGTGCGGCTCATTCGGTGCATCTCCGTTCCGTGGGGGGAATCAGATGGGAGTGATGCTCACCTCGTCGAACTCGGAGGTGACGAGGGCCAGCGGACTGCGGGAGCAGGCCACCAGGCCGACGTGGAAGGGGGCGTCGCCGAAGCCGGGGATCTCGCCGGAGGCGAGGTCGGTCCAGGTGGCGCCGTCGTCGCCGGAGACGGATGCGGTGAAGAGGGTCCCGGTGCGCTTCAGCCGCAGCAGGGCGGGGAGTCGGACGGCGCCGCTGCCGGAGAAGACGGAGGCGCCGGCGACGGTCTTGCGCAGCATCAGCTGAGCGGTGGTGCCGTCGGTGACGATCACTCCCGCCGCCTGGTCGAACGGCGACAGCGACTTCGCCATCAGCAGCCCGACGCGGTCGGCGGTGACTCCGGTACGGGAGACCAGCCGGGCGGTGACCTCGCAGTCACCGGCGGCGGGCCGCCGTACGAACTGCCCTGTCATTCCCTGGTTGTTGACGGTCAGATCCACACCCGCGCCCCGCACCACGAAGGTCCCGTCCTCGTGGGCGGTGCTGCCGGGGGTGAGGATCGCGGCCACGCCCAGGGTCCCGAAGGCGCGGTCGTCGAGGACCACGTCGCCGAGGTCACCGTACGTCCACGGGGCCGGCGGGGGTGTGCCGACGGTGAGGGTGAGGGTTCCGGTGCCGTCGCCCGCCGCGTTCCCGGCGGTGGTGGTGACGGTGAACTCGCCGGTCTCGCGCGGGGTTCCGTGGATCAGGCCGGTGCGCCTGTCGACGCCGAGGCCGTCGGGGAGACCGGTGGCGGTGAACCGTACGGGCTCGTGGGAGGCCCGCAGAAGGTGCCGGAAAGGGGCGCCCTTGTTCGTGAACGCCGTGGTCGCGGAGGTGAGTTCGGGCAGGGAGGGGGTCGGCATCACCGCGGAGGAGGGTTCCGAGAGCGGGCCCCGCCCGGCCGTGTTCGTCTTCGCGACGGCGTAGTGGTACGGCGTGCCCGGCGTACCGGTGGCGTCCGCGTACTGGATGCGGGTGCCGGAGCCGACCGGGCCGACGCCGGTCGCGAGGGTGACGTAGGGGCCGTCGGAGTCCGTGGCGCGCAGGACCTTGTAGCGGGCGGAGAGGTCCGGGTCGGTCCAGGCCAGCTCGACGGCGTCGGCGCCGGTCGTCGCCTTCAGGTCCCCTGCCGTGCGGGCGGGCTGGGGAACGGACCAGATCTCGCCGGCGGAGGCGGAGACCACGGTGACGTTGTCGAAGGCGCCGGTGCCCGTCTCGGCGTAGTCCGCGTCGACCCCCAGGCAGGAGGTGAGGAGGAGGCCCGCGTATGCGGTGCGGTCCAACTCGACCTCGGTGGAGCCGACTTCGGTCCAGCGGATGCCGTCCGGGGAGATCGCCCCGGTGCAGCGGCGGCCCTTGCGGGTCACCCGCACCCAGTAGGGCGTGCGCAGCCGGTAGCCGTCGCCCGCGCCCTCGACGTACGGGGCCTCCAGCGGGGTCGCCGACTCGGGCAGGGCACCGAGACCGGAGATCGGGAAGGAGGCGCTCGTGGTGATCGCCGTCTGCTGCGAGGGCGGGACCGGTGTGCTGCCGGTCGCGGAGACCTCCGCTCCCCGTGCCGGCCGTACGGTCCACACCCCGCTCCAGGTGTGCAGTGGCAGCCCCTGGATCACCATGGCCGCGTGGGCCGCGTCCGCGTCGAGGGAGTCGCGGAGGCTGACGCCGATCTTGGAGTACTGCGAGCTCAGCGGCCACACGATCCGGGCGGTGACCGAGCCGTCGCCGCGCAGCGGCAGATGGACGAGCCGGTGGGTGTCGGAGCTGCCGCTCGCCTCGAGCATGAACCGCTCACCGTCGAAGACGGCCGCACCGGGGATCCGGACGTCCCCGATGTCCTGGGTCGACCAGGGCTCGGGGAGACCGGCGGTGGCGGAGGCGGCGGCCGAATCACCGCTGTGTCCCTGGGAGTTGGTGGCGCTGACGGTGTAGTGGTACGTCCGTCCCGCGCGCACCCGGTCGTCCGTGTACGTGGGCTTGTCGATGCCGGAGGCGAGCTTCTCGTAGGGCCCTTCGGGGCGTGTGGCGCGCAGGACGGTGTACCCGGTCGCCCAGGTGGACGGCAGCCAGTTCACGGTGACGTGGGTACGGTCGCCCGTCGCCGTGACCCCCGCGGGTGCGGCCGGTACGGTCCGCGAGGGTGCCGTGGTTCCCGCGTAGGTGAAGGTCCCCCAGCTCGGCAGGTCGTCGTTGCTGCCCTCGACGACCCGGGCTCCGCCGGTGCCGCGGAAGACGGCCGCCTTCGTGTACGGGGTGTCTAGGCCGCGGACACCGGCGTAGTGGGCGTAGGCCATCTCGTAGACCGGCGGGAGGGTGCCGCGGCCGATCGCGGAGACGGTCGTCTTGATGTACTTGCCGGTGCGGTCCAGGTCGGGGGTGAAGGGAACGTCGCCCCCGAGGTTGTAGCGGGCCGCGTACTCGAAGTTGGCGAGGATCCGGTGGTCGTCGTGGCCCCACAGGTCGACGCCCTGGTTCCAGGCGACCTGGGCGATGTCCCCGGTCAGGCCGACCGCGAGCTGTTCGTGGCCCTGGTCGCGGCCGGCCTCCTGGCCCTGGCCCTCGTCGGTGACGATGCGGTGGGCGAGGGAGCCGTTGCCCGCGCCGGCCGCGGCGAAGCGCAGCGCGTCCTCGAAGAGAGTGGGCTCCTCGCAGAACACGCCGATGGCCAGAAGGGTCTGAAGGGCCGTCAGGTCCCAGTTCCCGTTGGCGTAGAGCATGTAGCCGGAGACGGCCGGATACCAGACGTCCAGGAAGGACCGCTCGCAGCGGGCGATGTCCGTCTCGGCCCAGCCGTCGTAGCCGGTGTGGCGGAGCAGTTCGGCCGCGTTGACGAACTTGAAGGCCTGGAGCCCGGCACCGAGCGGGCCGTCGGCTCCCGTGATCTTCGTGAGGGAGGCCGACCAGGCGTTCAGGAGATCGCGGGCCTTGTCGGCGTGGGCGCGGTTGCCCGTGACCGCCCACATCAGGGCGTTCTGGTAGGCGGCGGCCGAGTCGGCGACGGCCTGGTTCTGGAAGTTGGTGGGGCCGCGGCCCCAGGAGGTGATCTGGCCGGTGTTCTGGATCGGGTACGTCGACTGGGAGCGCGCGTGGGCGGCGAACGCCAGGTAGCCGTCGTGGACCGGGGGCCGCTTGGCGGCGACCGCGGCTTTCATACGGGCGAGGTCGTCGGCGCTGTGCAGCAGGCCCGGGTGTGTGAAGGCACGGCTGCCGGACTTCTGGTCGGCGGCCCGGGCGGTGGCGGGCGCGAGCAGTCCGCTCGCGCCCGCCACCAGCAGCAGGGCGGCCGTGCCGCCGAGGAAGCCCCGGCGGCTCGGAGCGAGGGTTCTCGGGGGCACGGTGCTCATGACGCGGCGGCCGCCTCGGCCTCGGCGGTGGTGAGGAACTTGAGGTTCGTCACGTGCTCGTTGGAGAACCACTGGATCGTGTCCGTGGTGTAGTACCAGCTCGGCTTCTTCATCGAGTCGGCGACGACGAGGCCGTTGACCACCAGGTTCTCGAAGGTGACGTCCTTGATGGCGTGGTGGGCGTCATAGCCGAGGAAGAGCGACGGCTTGGCGTTCGTGCCCGTGTAGCTGAGGTCCTTGACGTAGACGTTCTCGATGCCGCGGCCGACCGAGGTGTTGTACTTCGTGTTGTACATGACCTTCATGTAGATGACCTGGCCCCAGCGGAAGTCCTCGATCCGCACGTCCTCGATGCGGACGTTCTTGATCAGGTTGGAGTCGCCGGGGTTGAGGGCGATGCAGCCCTGGTAGTTCATCTGCGGTTCGCGGTGGTCGAGGATGTCGAGGTTCTTGAAGCGCAGGTTCTTCAGTGCCTCGGGGTTGTCGGTGTTGCCGTGGGTGCCGACGTTGATCGGGTGGGCGACGTCCGCCCAGAGGGTGGAGTTGCGGACGGTGATGTCCGTGGTGTCGCCGTAGTACTCCCAGCGGTGGGTGTAAAGGGCGATGCAGTCGTCGGAGTTGCGCATGAACACGCCGTCGATGACGACGTTGCTGGAGCAGAACACGTCGATGCCGTCGCCCCAGCCCTTGGAGCTGAAGGAGCCGAGCCCCTTGATGGTGACGCCGGTGGCCTCGCCCAGCTGGACGGCGTATCCGTTGGGGTTGAGCACGGTGACGGCGCCGATGGAGATGTTCCGCGAACTCTCCACCAGGGCCCCGCCGCCCGCGGTCCCGGCGAGCACGCCACGGCCGGCGATCCCGGCGTGCTCCACGTTCCGGAAGATCACGGTCGCCTTCAGGACGGCGCCGCCGTCGAGGTACACGGTCTTACCGGAGGGGACGAGCAGGGTGCCGTCGGCGGTGGTGTGGACGCCGGGGCCGTAGTAGAGGACGTCCGGGTCGTCCTGCGCGGGCTTGTTCTTCTCGATCGCGCGGGCCAACAGGTGGAGACAGTCGAAGATGTCGTCGTTGATCTGGACGACGAGGTTGCGCGGCTGGTCGAGCGTGAAGCGCAGGGTGTCACCGAGCACCTCGGGCGTGATGCCGTAGGAGTCCGGCCGCACCCGGACCTTGGTGGTGCCGCCCTTGAGGTAGGTGATCTCGACCTCGACGGAGCCCTGGAAGTCGAAGTACGCCAGCGAGGAGTTGTAGGTCTTGCTCGACCCGGTGGTGGGGTTGATCTCGCCCAGCTGGGGCCGCCAGATGTCGAGGGTCTGCCACTCGCCGTCGGGGGCGCTACGGACGCGCACCTTGAAGCTGGTGTTGGTCGGCATGGCGGACGGGCGGGGGTAGGTGACCAGCTTCGGCGTGACGGCTGTGTCGTCGGCCCGGGCCGCCGTGGCCGTGAGGTTGGTGAGGCCGGCGGCGAGCACGGTGGCGCCGGCCGCCTGGAGAGCCGTACGGCGGGACAACGGCGTGTTCATTCGGAACTCCTTGCGAACAGGGTTACGGGGACGGCTACTTGAGGCCGGTCGTCGACATGCCGGCGACGAAACCGCGCTGGGCGACGAGGAAGATCAGCAGGATCGGCACGACGTACATCACCGAGGCCGCGGCCTGGAGGTTGGTGACAGGGGTGCCGGCCGAGGTGACGTAGGTGGACATGACGGCGACCGCGAGGGTGGTGCGGTCCGTGGACAGCAGGAGCTGCGGGGCGATGTAGTCGCCCCAGGTCCAGGTGAAGGCGATCACGAAGCTCGCGGAGAGGACCGGCCAGGACTGCGGGAGGAAGATCCGCCAGAAGATGCCCGAGTAGCCGCAGCCGTCGACGATCGCGGCCTCCTCCAGTTCCCGGGGCAGCCCCGCGAAGAACTGCCGGAAGAGGAAGACCAGATAGGGGGCGGAGGACAGGCCCCACAGCACCCATGGCCAGTACGTGTCGACCATGCCGAGCTTGGCGAAGATCAGGTAGGTCGGCAGCAGGGTGATCATCTGGGGCAGCATCATCGAGCCGAGCAGGATGCCGAACAGGGTCTTCCTGCCCGGGGCTTCGAGGCGGGCGAAACCGAAGCCGACCCAGGCGGAGCTGAGCGTCACGAGGGTGGCGTAGATGAGCGCGATGATCAGGGAGTTGCGGGCGTAGCCGAGGAAGTCGATGAGGTTGAAGGCGTCGGCGATGTTGTGCCACTGCACATGGTCGGGCAGCCAGTGCACCGGCGAGGCCGCCAGCTCGGCCGGGGTCTTGAGGCCGGAGATGACCAGCCAGCCGAAGGGGCCGAGGAACAGGCCGGTGATCGCGACGAGGACCGTGTACAGGACGAGGCGGTTGACGCGCAGGCGCGGGCCGCGCCTCGGGGTGAGGCTGGTGGCGGTCACTTCTTCGCCTCCGGGTCGACGTTGTAGAACACCACGCCGGACGTGGCCTTGAAGATCAGTCCGGTCGCGACGAGGATCAGGACGAAGAGCACCCACAGCAGCGCGGAGGCGTAGCCGTAGCGGCCGAACGCGAAGTACTCCGCGAACACGTGCATCATGTAGAGGTAGGTGGACTGCGGGAGCGCGGTGATGCCGGCCGGGGTCGGGTCGGGGGCCAGCAGCAACGGCATGATGGTCTGCACCGAGGCGATGACCCCGGTCACGGTCTGGAAGAGCAGTACCGGCGACAGCAGCGGCACCGTGATGCTGCGGAAGCTCCGCCAGGCGCTCGCGCCGTCGATACGGGCCGCTTCGAGGAACTCGCGCGGGATGTCCTGGAGCCCGGCCAGCGAGATGATCATGATGTTCCCGGCGGTCCAGAGCACCGTCATGATCAGTACGTAGCGGGCGTAGGGGTCGGCGAGCCAGCCGAGGGCGTCGATGCCGAAGAGGTTCAACACCCCGTTCGCGGCACCGGAGTTCTGGTCGAAGAGCTGCTTGAACGCGATCCCCGCGCCCACCGGGGGCACCACCGCCGGCAGATAGAGCAGGGTGCGGAACAGCCCACGCGCCTTGAGCGGCCGGTTCACCAGTACGGCGAGCCCGAGTCCGGCGATGATCGACAGGGGCACCGAGGTGATCGCGAACAGGCCCGTGCGGCCCAGCGACTTCCAGGTCTGCGCGTCGGAGAACAGCTCGCGGTAGTTGCCGAATCCCACGTAGTGCCAGCGGGGCGAGATGCCGTCGAAGGTGGTGAAGCTCAGCCACAGCGCGTACGCCATCGGGGCGATGGTCAGCAGCGCGAAGCCGATGATCCAGGGCGAGGCGAACATGTAGAACGCCCGGTGCCTGCGGGTGGCGATGGAGGTGCGCGGCCGGGAGGCGGCCGACCCCGCCGCCGGGGCGGAACCGCGCCGGTCCACGACCGACGGAATCTGATCGACCGTCATCCCACCTGCTCCTTACCACGCTTGAGCTGATCGTTCATGGCCGAGTTCAGACGCCCGGCGAGGGCGTCGACGGAGAGGTGGCCGTTCATGGCGGCCGGGGCGATCTGGTTGAAGAGGGCGAGGAGCGAGTCCGCGGTGGCGTACGGCGTGAAGGCGATCACCGAGTAGTGCTTCAGCTCGGCCTCCTGCACCGTCAACACCCGTTTCTGGTAGTCCTCCTGGGCCGGCATCAGCGGGCGCAGCGACTTCAGGGTCGGGATGCCCCAGCCGCCGGAGGCGCGCGCCTTGGCCGGCGCCTCGCCGAAGAACCACTCGAAGACCCGCCAGGCGGCGTCCTTGTGGTGCGATGTGCTCGGGATCCAGAAGCCGGTGCCGGCCTGGCAGGGACTGACCCGTCGGCCGCCCTCGAAGTACGGAGCGGGAGCGAGCCGGGAGAGCGGCGCGAGCTTCTTGTCCGCGTTGATCAGGCCGCCGAGCCAGTAGCCCGAGTTCGACATGGCCAGCCGGTTCGCCTGGAACGTGGGCCCGTCCCAGGTGTTGGGGTCGGGCTGGATGATACTGGGCCCGACCTTCGTCCGGCAGTAGTCGATGTACCAGCCGAGCGCCTTACGGGCCTCCGGGGTGGTGAAGTCGACGCGCGCGTAGTCGTCGGTGAAGAGGTTCCCGCCGGCGGCCACGGTGAGGCTCGCCAGGAGGCTGGGGGTGAGCACGCCGTTGTAGCTGCCGCCGAACACGGTGGTCTGGCCGTTCTTGCGGCGGGTGAGCCGTTCGGCCTTGTCCAGCCACTCCTCGTAGGTGACCGGGTCCAGCTCGGGCGGGTAGTCGACGTCCGCCTGGTCGAACAGCGCGGTGTTGTACCAGAACATCGAGTCCTGGGAGAAGTCCTTCGCCATGCCGTAGCGCGGGCCCTTGCCCTGGGTACGGCCGTCGTAGCGCCACAGGTCGTTGACCGGGTCCAGGTCGGCCGGACCGAGGACGCTGCTCTTGGCGAAGTACGGGTCGAGATCCTCCATCACGCCCCGGGCCGCGTAGTACGGGGCGTCCACGGCGCCGACACCGCGCACCAGGTCGGGCGGATTGCCGTTGGTCATCATCGCGATCAGCTTGCTGGTGCTGTACAGCACCGTGTTGATCTTGACGCCGATGTCCTTCTGGGCCTGCTTGATCAGCTCCGGCGAGAAGTCGTCGGCCTTGGCCATGACCGTGACGGTCTCGCCGGAGCCGCCGACCGCGCTCGACACCCGCATCGCACAGCCGCTGAGTGCCGCCGCCCCCGCCACGGCACCGCCGGCGGAAAGGGAGAGAAAACGGCGGCGGCTCACGGCGGCACCGGCATGTGGGCGCACGGCGCACCACCTCCTGATCTGTCCGTTCATGGGACGCGGTGGGCCGGTAGACAACCGGTTGCCGCGTTGGGGCAGAGCTTCGGCCCTGGCTGGAAACGGCGTCAAGAGGCTTGACGAACTTTCGAAAAGACTGTGTAACCTCGCCGACATGGCCATGGGCGGGAAACCGGTTGTCATCCAGGCCTCTTCAGCGATTGACCACCCCTGGAGGCCAGACCTACGGTAGATCTGCCGTAGAAGACGTTTTCAGAAACTGTTTCCACTCAGTGCGTCAGGAGTGACATGCCCAGCCCGCAGCCACCCAGGGCCGTGTTCGCGATGGATCCCGTGCACCTCCCTCTGCTCTTCCCCCCACCCCTGATGACCCGGCTGAGCGAGGCCGCCGGCCTCGACCCCGCGCTCGTCGTCCAGGACTTCACCGACCCCGTCGCGGCGGACGCCCTGGCCCGGGCCGACGTGCTGATCACCGGCTGGGGCTGCCCCCGCCTCGACGCCGGCGTCCTCACCGCCGCGCCCCGGCTGCGGACCGTCCTGCACGCCGCGGGATCCGTACGCTCCCTCGTCGGCGACGCCGTGTGGGAACGCGGGATCACCGTCTCCAGCGCCGTCACCGGCAACGCGCTGCCGGTCGCGGAGTACACGCTCGCGATGATCCTGCTGTGCGGGAAGGAGGCCTTCGAACACCGCGAGCGGTTCCGGACCACCCATGCGTATCCGCCGCCCGCCGAGACCGCGGCCATGGGGAACGTGGGGCGGCGGGTGGGGGTCATCGGGGCGTCCCGGGTGGGGCGGCGGTTGCTGGAGCTGCTGCGGCCGTTCGACTTCACGGTCCTGTTGCACGACCCGTACGTGAGTCCCGCGGAGGCCGCCGCGCTGGGGGCCGAACTCCTTTCGCTGGACGACCTGTTGCGGCACAGCGACATCGTTTCGCTGCATGCGCCCGACATTCCGGACACCTATCGGATGCTCGACAGGGCCCGACTCGGGTTGATCCGGGACGGGGGCGTGCTCATCAACACCTCCCGGGGAGCGCTGGTCGATCCCGACGCGCTGACCGACGAGGTGGTCTCCGGACGGCTGCGTGCGGTGCTCGACGTCACCGAGCCCGAGCCGCTGCCCGCGGGGTCGCCGCTGTACCGGCTGCCCAACGTGTTCCTCACCCCGCACATCGCCGGGTCGCTCGGGAACGAACTGGAACGGCTCGGGCGGATCGTGGTGGAGGAGCTGGAACGGGTGGTGACGGGGGTGGGGTTGGAGCATGAGGTGCGATATGCGGATATGGCTCGGGTGGCTTGAGGCGGGCGGGGGTCGCTGCGGTCACGCCTGCCGTATTACCTGCTCCCGGGTCACTTCAGTCACCCCGGCTGTATCACCTGCTCCCGGGTCACTGCGCTTGCCCGCACCACATTGGTTCGGTCGCCTCCGGGGGCGCCTCAGTCGGTGTCCGGGGTGCAGTGGAGCCTGGTGGGCACTTGCCGCCGGTCGGTACCTACGCCGTCGGAATCGTGCTGGAGTAACAATGGGATACGGTTTCCGGACCCTGGGTCCTGTGTGGCCGGGCCACTACCGTTAAGGAGCCGCAAGGGTGAGTCAGCGCAAGGCGTCCGGGGACGTCGGACGGGCCACCATCCGGGACGTGGCCGAGCGGGCCGGGGTGTCCGTGGCCAGTGTGTCGCGCGTGCTGTCCGGGAACTATCCGGTCTCCGAGGACCTGCGCCGCAAGGTGATGAAGGTCGTGCGCGACCTGGACTACGTCACCAACGCGCACGCCCGGTCGCTCGCCGGGGGCGGCACACCCACCGTCGCGATCCTCATCAACAACATCACCGGTGCCGCGTTCGCCCACGTCGCCAAGGGGGTTGAAGGCGCCGCGACACTGCGCGGCTGGCTCTCCCTCGTGGGGACCACCGGGGACGATCCCGAGCGCGAGCTCGCCCTCGTCAACCTCATGCGCCAGCAAGGAGTCGCGGCCGTGGTGCTGCTCGGCGGCGCCTACGACTACGACGAGTACCAGCTGCGCATGGCCCGGTTCGCCCGTTCCCTGGACGCCGCCGGGTCACATCTCGTGCTGGTGGGACGGCCCCCGCTGGAAGGTGCCGTGCCGGCCACCACCGTCGACTACGACAACGAGGGCGGCGCCTACGCCATGGCCAGCCATCTGTTGTCGGCCGGGCACCGCAAGGTGCTCGTGCTGCCGGGGCATGCCGAACTCACCACCGCCCAGGGGCGGCTGAACGGGGCCCGGCGCGCCTTCGAGGCGTACGGCGTGCCGTTCGAGGCCACGATGGTGCGGCACGGCCCCTACGACTACGAGCACGGGTACGCGGCCGTCGAAGAATGCCTGCGCGACGGACTCGACTTCACCGCCGTCCTCGCCGGGACCGATGTCGTCGCCGCCGGTGCCATGCAGGCCCTGCGCGCGGCCGGGCTGCGGGTGCCGGAGGACGTGTCGATCGTCGGGTACGACGACATCCCGCTCGCCTCCCAGCTCACCCCGCAGCTCACCACCGTCCACGTGCCCTACGAGGAGATGGGACGGGTCGCCCTGCGGGCCGTCGCCGATCGGCGTGAGGGCGGCGGGGCGCGGCGCAAGGGAGCCGACGGGGACCATCTGGTGCTGGGCACCCATGTCGTCGTACGGCACTCCGTACGCCCGCCCGCACAGCCCCGCTAGCCACGGAAGAAAGAGATCGTTTCGTAAACGGTTTCCACAGATCATCAGGGTGGGACAGAGCCGACCCGGCGGACCGCCGGGTCTTGCGTTCATCGTGTCCTCAGGTCTCTGAACTGGCAGTACGCCAGGTTTCTTGCCGTCGCGCGACCCGCGCACAGGCCTAACCCCACGGACAAACCGGCGTAACAAATTGCCGTCTACCTCTTGCTAACCACGGGACCGTCGGCCTACCGTCCCAGCAACCGGTTACTACAGCTTCTGCTGGGCCGACCCCCCGCAACCGCGAGCCGATGGAACTTCCGGCCGCCGTTTCCGGCCGACACCGAGCCGCCGATCCCCTCTCTCCTCTCCGAGACGCCCTACTTTCCGAAGGAACACGGTCAGATGAACTTCAGCAGCCCCCGGAGAAGGTTCGCCCGCGTCGCCGTTGCGGGACTCGCGTTGTCAGGTCTGCTCACCGCGTGCGGCGGGTCGGACGATTCCGGCGACTCGCAGTCGTCGGGGCCCGTCACCCTCCCCTTCTGGGGCTGGGCCAACGGCCAGGACGCGGTCGTCAAGGCGTTCAACGCCTCGCACAAGAACATCCAGCTGAAGTACACGAAGGTCACCGACCAGCTGACCATGCAGAAGCAGCTGACCAACGCGGTCAAGGCGGGCAACGCGCCCTGTCTGGTCCAGAACACCGCCGAATACGTCACCAGTTGGGTCGCGCAGGGCGCGCTCGCCGACATCACCCAGTACGTCGAGGGCGAGAAGAGCAAGTTCAACACCGGGTCGTGGGCGAGTGCGCAGGTGCAGGGCAAGTCGTACGGCGTGCCGACGAGTTCGTCGCCGAACTTCACCATCTACCGCACTGACATCCTCAAGAAGTACGGCATCAAGGCCCCGACGACCTGGGACGAGTTCATCGCCGCGGGCAAGGAGCTGAAGAAGCACGGCATCAAGATCACCAACTATGCGGGCGAGGACCCGAGCACGCTCGAGGTGCTGGCCATGCAGGCCGGGGCGCACTGGTACTCCATCGACGGCAACTCCTGGAAGGTGGACTTCCAGGACGCGGGCACGCTGAAGGCCGCCAAGGTGATCCAGGAGATCATCGACAACGACCTCAACTCCAAGCTGTCGTTCGCCGACTACGCGGCCGTGCAGCGCAACTACGACAACGGCGGGACCGCCACCCGGCAGATCTCGACGTGGCAGATGGCCGGCATGGTGCAGAACTTCACCAAGTCCTTCGGGGACTGGGGGCTGTCGCCCTGGCCGACGTTCACCGGTGAGGCCGCCAAGACCCCGGCGGGCACCAACCTGACCGGCAGTGTGACGCTGGTGACCAAGGGGTGCAAGAACCAGGAGCAGGCCGCCGAGGCAGCGCTGTGGATGTCCACGAACACCGGTGCGGTCAAGACGATGGCGAACCCGGAGACGGGCAACGGCGTGATGCCGGCGCTGGCCGACAGTGACGCGTATGTGCCCGAGGCGGTCTCCCAGAAACTGCTCGGCTCCAACTACCAGCCGGCGCAGCAGATCGTGAAGGACAGTCTGAAGACCGTCACCACCGACTGGACCTTCGGGCCGAACTGGACCGCGATGTTCACCGAGATGCAGGCCGGCTGGGCCAAGGTGGTCAGCAAGGAGCAGACGGTGACCCAGCTCCTGGCCCATATGCAGGAGTGGACGGTCAACGACCTGAAGTCCCGCGGCATCAGCGTCAAGGGCTAGAGGCTGAGGGCTGCTACTGATGATTCGCTCTCTGCGCTGGAAGGGTGCCGCCTTCACGGTGCCCTTCCAGCTCGGCTTCGTCTTCCTGTACCTGCTGCCGATCGGGTACGCCGTCTACCAGTCGCTGTACCGGTCGCAGTCCTCCGGGCTGGGGCTCGGTGGCACGACCGACGAGTTCTCCGGTCTGGACAACTACCAACAGGGGCTGACCGACTCGGCGTTCATGGGATCCGTGCTGCGGGTGGTGCTGTTCGCCTGCGTGCAGATCCCGATCATGCTGCTGGTCAGTCTCGTCCTCGCCCTGTTCCTGGACGCGCTGAGCTCCCGGATGGCCGGCCGGTTCCGGATTCTGCTGCTGGTGCCGTACATGATCCCCGGTGTGGTCGCCGCGATCGTGTGGCTGAACCTCTACAGCCCGGACGTGGGCCCGCTCACCCCGCTCGGCGAGATCTTCGGGTTCTCCTGGAACTTCTTCGCGCCCTCGATGGTGTGGCCGTCCATCGGCAACCTGCTGACCTGGCACGGCATCGGCTACAACATGGTCATCATCTACTCGGCGCTCCAGGGCGTGCCCCGCGACCTGTTCGAGGCGGCGCGGCTGGACGGGGCCTCCGAGCTGCGGATCGCCCGCAGCATCAAGATCCCGTTCGTGCGGGGGGCGTTGGTGCTGACGGGGATGCTCTCCATCATCCAGATGCTCCAGATCTTCAACGAGCCCGCGCTCTTCCGGAACGTCACCCCGCAGACGGTCAGCGACTCATTCACCCCGATCATGATCATCTACAACCAGGCGTTCAACGCCGGCAACTACCACTACGCGGCGGCCCTTTCGGTGCTGCTCGCCCTGATCCTCGGCGTCGCCTCCTTCCTGTTCTACCGGTTCACCTCGAAGGAGACCGACTGATGACCCTCATCGAGGAACCCACGAAGACCCGGCCCGTCCGTCGGCTCACCGCGCCCGATCCGGCGGCCCGTTCGCGGGGCGGACAGCGGTTTCTGCTCGTCGGGCTGTCCCTCGCGAGCGTCTACAGCCTCTTTCCGGTGTGGTGGCTGATCGTCGCCGCCACCAAGGACCGCACCGGGCTCTACCAGTCCAACGGGCTGTGGTTCTCCGGCTGGCATCTGTGGGACAACCTGCATCAGCTGTTCACCTACGAGCACGGCATCTTCCTGCGCTGGACGGCGAATTCCTTCCTCTACGCCGGTGTCGGCTCGCTGGGCGGCACGTTGCTGGCGCTGGCGACCGGCTACGGCCTCGCGCGCTTCGACTTCCCGGGCCGCAACCTCGTCTTCGCGTGCGTGGTCGGTTCCTTCCTGATCCCGATCGCGCTGCTCACGCTGCCGCTGTACCTGCTGTTCTCGGAGATCGGCCTGGTGGACACGCCCTGGGCGATGCTGATCCCCTGTCTGATCAACCCGTTCAGCGTGTACCTCGCCAAGGTGTACACCGAGGCCACGATCCCCTTCGAGCTCCTGGAGGCGGCTCGTATCGACGGTGCCGGGGAGCTCAGGATCTTCTTCAGCATCGTGCTGCGGATGATGACCACGGGTGGCGCGACGGTGTTCCTGCTGGCCTTCGTGAACACCTGGAACGCCTTCTTCCTGCCGCTGACCGTGCTGCGCGGCGAGAACAACTGGACGCTCAACATCGGCCTCTACAACTGGTCCGGCAAACGCCTGGAGTCCGGAGTCGACCTCACCAGTCTGGTCCTCACCGGCGCCCTGCTGTCCATCGTCCCGATGGCGATCATGATGGTCGCGATGCGCCGCTACTGGCGTTCCGGAGTCACCCTCGGAGCCCTCAAGTGACCCTGCTGCACAACCCGGTGATCCGCGGCTTCGCCCCCGACCCGTCGATGGTCCGCGTCGGCGACTGGTACTACGTGGCGACCAGCTCCTTCGAGTGGTTCCCGACGATCCCGCTGCACCGCTCGCGCGACCTCGCGCACTGGGAGTACGCGGGCCATGTCGAAGGCGCCGTCCCGGGCAACTCGCTTGCGGGCGTCCCCGATTCGGGCGGCATCTGGGCACCCTCCCTGAGCTGGGACGGCGAGCGGTTCTGGGTGGTCTACTCGATCGTCCGCTCGGTGGGAACGCCGTACTTCGACACGGACACCTATGTCTCCACGGCGACGGAGGCGGCCGGCACCTGGACGGCACCGCGGCGGATCGCGAGCCATGGCTTCGATCCCGCGCTCTTCCACGACGACGAGGGTCGGCTGTGGCTGCTCAACCTCCAGAACGACCACCGTCCCGGCGGCCGGCGTTTCGCGGGGATCGTGCTGACCGAGCTGGACCGGGAGACGCTTGCGCCCGTCGGTGACACGCACCTGCTGCTCCAGCACGAACGGCTCGTCGAGGGACCGAAGTTGGTTCACAAGGACGGCTGGTACCACCTCGTCCTCGCCGAGGGCGGCACCGGTTTCGAGCACGGGGTACTGGTGGCCCGCAGCCGGGAGATCACCGGCCCGTACGAGCTGGACGACCGACCGCTGCTGACGTCCCGGGACGACCCTTCGCTGCCCCTGCAAAAGGCCGGCCACGGCGAACTGGTCCAACTCCCCGACGGCAGCTGGGTATTGAGTCACCTCACGGCCCGCCCCCTGAACACACCGGACGGCCCCCGCTGCCCACTCGGCCGCGAGACGGCGATCCAGCCGGTGACCTGGGACGCAGAGGGCTGGCCGAGGCTGCGGCACGGGGGTCCGCATCCTTCGACCGAGGTCGACGTATCGACCCACCCGCGCCTGGAGGGCGGGGCCGCCGCCTCGGCGCATCGAGGGCCAGAGGCCCAGATCGGTACACCGGCGCATCCAGCGCTGCAGACCCAACTCGGCGCACCGGCGCATCCCGGGCCACAGGCCCAGACCGGCGCACCGGCACAACCGCACCCGGCGGTCCGGACCGCCGTACCCACGCACCCGCGGCCACAGGACGAGACCGCCGCACCCGCACCACCACACCCGGCCATCGACGCCGCCGGACCAACACACGCGCGACCACAGACCCAGATGGCCACACCGGCGCCTCCCGGGCCGCAGACCCGGATCGGCGCGCCGGCACCAGCGCATCCGGCGGTCCAGCCCGGCACACCGACCCACCCACGACCAGAGGACGAGACCGCCGCACCAACGCACCCGCAACCGGCCATCGACGCCGCCGCACCAATAAGCCCGCGATCACAGACCCAGCCCGTTATCCCAGCTCCCGGCCCGCAGGCCCAGACCGGCCCGCAGACCCACCCATGGTCCCAGCCCCAGCCCCAGCCCCAGCCCGGCACACCAACACACCCCGGACCCCAGGCCCACCCCGGCACCCCGGCACAACCGCACCCGGCGATCCAGCCCGCCGTACCACCGCACCCCCGATCGTCGGAACAACCCGCACTCACGAACGATCCGTTGCACTGGCCCTGGAGCACGCTGCGGGCCGCGCCCGATCCCTCGTGGGTGGACGCCGCCGCGCGTCCTGGCTGGATCCGGCTGCGTGGGCGGCACGGGCCCGAGTCGTGGTGGGCGCACAGTCTGCTGGCCCAGCGGATCACCGAGCACCGGGCGGAGGCCGAGGTCACCGTGGAGGCGCGGCCGAGCACGTTCACCCAGGCCGCCGGTCTGGTGCTCTGGTACAACACCGAGTCCTATCTGGCCCTCGACCTGACCTGGGCGGAGCCCGAGGGCGAGGAGCAGCGCGGCCAGCAGTGGCGGGGCGGCGGACGGACCGTGCTCAGTCTGGTCGAGCGGGACGAGGGCAGCACCCGGCAGGTGGCCGTCGTCGACGTCCCCACGGAAAGCGCCTTCACCCTCGGCGTCACCGTGGAGGACGGGGTGGCCCGTTTCTGGCGCGTGGACGGTGCCGGCCCACGGACACCCGTCGGCCCGGAACTGGACTTCACCCGCCTCTCCGACGACCACGGATCCAAGCTCCGGTTCACGGGCGCGATGGCCGGAATCCACGCTGTGGACCTGGTCGGCGCGGCCTTCACGGCCGACTTCACCGGGTTCCGCCTGAGCTGCGGCCAACGTTCGAAGTTTCGAAAGTCAGGGGGACACGAAGACCCGCGAAGCCCTACCTCTTCCCGACCTCATCGGGTGAACCTAGGGTAGGAAGCGCTTACTGTTTCCGCGCTGGTCGAAAACTTTCATGGCCCTCGGGCGGGCCGGAGAGGTGGTTCCCGATGGTCCGCACGGGGAGTGCGAGCGTGGCGGCCGGTCCGACGCTGGCGGTCGTGGCCCGGGAGGCCGGCGTGTCGGTGCCGACCGCCTCCAAGGTGGTCAACGGGCGGGAGGACGTGGCCCCCGAGACCCGCCGCCGGGTCACCGAGGCGCTGGACCGGCTCGGCTACGTCCGCAGACCGAGGTTCGACGCGGCGAAGGCGTCGGGACTGGTCGACCTGGTCGTACACTCGCTGGAGACCTCCTGGTCGGGGGCGGTGCTGCACGGCGCAGAGGCGGCCGCTCACGACGCGGGGCTCGAGGTGGTCGTCTCGGCCGGGCCGAACCGCACCCGGGCCGGGCGCCCGGAGCGCGGCTGGCTGGACAAGCTCACCGCGCGCGGCTCCTCCGGGGTGCTGTTCAACCTGGCCGAGCTGACGTCGTCGCAGTACGGCTGGCTGGACCAGCACCGCATCCCGTACGTCCTGATCGACCCGGTCCTGGAGCCTCCGCCGGGCGTCGTCTCGGTGGGCGCGGCGAACTGGCAGGGCGGGGTGACGGCGACCGAGCACCTGCTGGCGCTGGGGCATGAACGCATCGCGGTCGTCGCCGGCCACCAGCGCAAGCTGGGGAGCAGCGCGCGCGTGGCGGGCTACCGTTCCGCGCTCGCGGCGGCGGGGATACGGCAGCGGCCCGAGTACGTCCGCCACGCCGGCTTCGACGAGAGCGCGGCCCACCGCCGCACGCTGGAACTCCTGGACCTGCCCGAACCGCCCACCGCGGTCTTCGCCTGCTCCGACCGCATGGCCCTCGGCGTGTACGAGGCCCTGGCCGAACGGGGCCTGCGCGTCCCGGACGACATCAGCGTCGTGGGCTTCGACGACCTGCCCGAGGCCCGCTGGACCACCCCGGCCCTCACCACGGTCCGCCAGCCCCTGTCGGAGATGGCGGCGACGGCCCTGCGTTTGCTGGTCCGCATGATGGAGGGCGACCGCCCGGAGAGCACCCGGACCGAGCTGTCGACGCGGTTGATGGAGCGGGCGAGCACGGCCCCGCCGGCCGGCTGAATCGCGTCGCCGCGACCCGTGCCCCGGCGTACGCCTCCCCGGTCGGCCCGTACGTCCTCGTATCGGCTGCATGGGCCACTGACCACCGCTTTCGTTCACCTTCGGTCATCTGTGGGCGGTGGGAGCCGGCCGGGGCGGGCGGGCGTCGAACGTTGCGGCCGGGAGCAGTGGGGGGGACGACCATGAGGCGCCGGCGGCCGCTGCCGCAGCTGCTCGACGAGATGCCGTGTCTCCCAGGAAGTGGCGGCGGTATCTCAGCGGGCAAGCAGCGCGCCGCGCGGGGCGGTGGAGGCGCTGCGCCCGGTGACGGGCGCGGATCAGGCGCGGCTGCCGGCGCTGTGGGACCTGGCCCGCCCGGTCTGGCCGTACGGCACCGTGGTGGCCGCAGTGGCGCCGGAGGTGGGCCCGAGGGGCCGGTGCCGAGGACGCCCGGCCTCGAGTACCGGCAGTGTCGCCGTACGGGTGTTCCATCGGGCGGGTCGCCGTGCGTAGCCTCGGCGCGGTGAACGCGATTCCCGCACGGCTGGACCATCTCGTCCTCGCGACCCCGGACCTGGCGGCGACGGTCGCCGACTTCACCCGGCGCACCGGCGTGACCCCCGCGCCCGGCGGTGTGCACGTCGGTCTCGGCACCCGCAACCATCTCGTGTCCCTGGGCGGCACCGCCTATCTGGAGATCATCGGCCCGGACCCGGAGCAGCCGGAGCCGATGGGGCCGCGCCCCTTCGACGTCGACACCCTCGCCACCGCCCGCACGGTGACCTGGGCGATCGGCCCGCCCGACCTGAACGCGGCGGTCGCGACCGCCCGGGCCCGCGGTTACGATCCCGGCGAGATCCGCCCGATGAGCCGCCGCACACCCGACGGGACCCTGCTGAAATGGCGCCTCACGGACGGCGACACCCAGGACCCCTCCGGCCTGGTCCCCTTCCTCATCGACTGGGGCACCTCCCCCCACCCGACGGCCTCGGGCCTTCCCGCCGCTCCCCTGCTCTCCCTGATCGCGACCGCACCGGACCCGGACGCGATCCGGCCCCTCCTCGCCGCCCTCGACGCCGACCTCACCCTCACCGAGGGCCCGGTGGGTCTCTCCTTCACGCTGGACACTCCGCGGGGGCCGGTGCGGTTCGGCTGATGTGTCCGATTCCTTCAAGACCGGTCGTCCGGGCGCTGCCTACGGTGGCGGCATGACTCCACGATTCGATGCCATCGGTCTGGTGGCCTCCGACATGGCCGCCTCCGTCGCCTTCTACCGTCGGCTCGGCTTCCCGTTCCCCGAAGGGTCGCAGACGCAGCCGCACGCGGAGGCCGAACTGCCGGGCGGTGTGCGGCTGATGCTCGACACCGAGGAGACGGTCCGCTCCTTCCACCCCGGATGGCGGGCACCGTCCGGCGGCAGTCGCACCGGGCTCGCGCTGCGGTGCGACAGCCCGGCCGAGGTCGACGCGGTGTACGAGGAGCTGGTGGGCGAGGGGTTCCACGGTGAGCTCAAGCCGTGGAACGCCGCGTGGGGGCAGCGGTACGCCTCGCTGCACGACCCCGACGGCAACGGCGTCGACCTGTACGCCCCGCTAGCCGACGGCGAGTAGCCGCCCGAGCGGCACACCGGCCAACTCCTTGACGTCCCGCGCGAGATGGGCCTGGTCCGCGAACCCGCACCGCACGGCCGTCTCCGCGAACGGCACCCCTGCACCGGCCAGCACGAGAGCCCGCCGCAGCCGCAGAATCCGGGCCAGCGTCTTGGGCCCGTATCCGAAGGCCGCGAGCGACCTTCGGTGCAACTGTCGTGCCCCCAGGCCGAGTTCGTCGGCCGTCGCGGCGACGGGGCGGCCCGCGTCGAGGGCGGTCACCAGGCCGTGCAGAACGGGGTCGGGAGCGGCGGCACGCTCCAGGGCGATCCCTTCGAGTGCCGTGGCGGGGTCGGGGGCCTTCTCGGTACGGCTCCGCAGCCGCCGTACCTCCGAAGCCGGCCAGAGATCGGCCAACTCGACGCGGCGGTCCCGCAGTTCATGGGCGGGCACGCCCAGGAAGGCGGGCGCGGTCCCCGGGTAGAAGCGCACGCCCGCCCAGGTGCTCGGGGCGCCGCCGGCGACGTACGCACGCGTGTCGGGGCCGGCGACGAGCAGCCGCCCTTCGTTCCAGAGCAGATCCATGCACCCGTCGGGCAGCACACGTCCGGCCCCGTCACCGGTCCAGATGACGGCACCGGCAAGCCGGGACGCCCGTTCCGTGTACACATCACCAGGCTACGGTCGGCCCCCGCCGGCCCGCACCCGAAACTCCTGCGGGCTGACCCCGTATCCCCTCTTGAACGCACTGGACAGCGCGAACGCGCTTCCGTACCCCACCTGTCGGGCGATCGCCTCGAGCGTCGACGGACTCCCCCGCAGCAGATCCGCCGCCAAGGCCAGCCGCCATCCGGTCAGATACGTCATCACCGGCTCCCCCACCAGCTCGCTGAACCGCCGAGCGAGCGCGGCACGCGAGACGCCGGCCTTGGCCGCCAGGGACGCCACCGTCCAGGGATGCGCGGGATCGTCCTGCACCAGCCGCAGCACCCGCCCCACGACAGGGTCCGCCAGCGCCGCGTACCAGGCGGGTGCCTCCGCCTCGGGCCGGGAGAACCAGGCCCGGAGCGCCGCGATGACCAGCAGGTCCAGCATCCGGTCCAGGACGACCTCCTGCCCCGGCTCGTCGCGCACGATCTCCTCCATGAGGAGCGGGGTCAGCGGGCACTCCCACACGTCGGTGGTGAGCGACAGCAGCGGCGGCAGCGCGTCCAGAAGCCGATTGCTGATCTCGCCCTCCATCAGATACGTCCCGATGAGGACCACCGTCTCGCCGTCGAGCCGGTCGCCCCAGGTGCGCACCCCGAGGTCCATCGAGCCGTTCAGGGCCCGCCCGTCGGGGTAGCGGCACTCCGCGCCGGGCAGGATCAGTGCCTGCGGGGCCGTACCGGGGTCGTCGGCGCACGTGTAGGGGTCGGGGCCGCGGGCGATGGCGAGGTCGCCGGGGCGCAGCCGGATCCGCTCGCCCGAGTCGGGCACGATCCAGGCGTCGCCACGGACCATCAGCATGACCGTCAACGGCGCCCGGTCCTCCACCCGCAGCGCCCACGGCGGGTCGAAACACGCACGGATCATGAAGGCGCCACGCGCCCGCGGTCCTTCCAGCAGGCCTGCCAGAGCGTCCATGCGGCCAGCGTAGACGCGCGCGCATGGGAATGAGCCGTTCAGCGATGGCCCCTTGCGGCGGGCGGCAGTTGACTCGACGGCATGACACAGAACGCGCGGAACATGACGGTGGTGGTGACCGGTGCCTCGGGTCGTACGGGCAGCCGGGTGGCGCGGTCCGCGGAGGCGGCGGGGCTGACGGTCCGGGCGGCCTCGCGGGCGCAGGGGTTCGACTGGCAGGACCGCTCGACATGGGCCGAGGTGTTGCGGGGCGCGGACGCGGCGTACCTCGTGTACCCCTCGGACATCGGCGCTCCGGGGGCCGCCGAGGCGATCGGGGCGGTCGCTCGGGAGGCGGTGGGGATCGGCGTACGGCAGCTGGTGCTGCTGTCGTCGCGGGGGCAGGACCGGGCGCGGGACGCGGAGGAGGCACTGCATGCGTCGGGGGCCGACTGGACGGTCGTACGGGCCGCGTGGTTCGCGCAGAACTTCAGCGAGGGGCCGTTGGTGGAAGGGCTTCGGCTGAGCGGGGAGCTGGTGTTTCCGGCGGGTGAGGTGCCGGAGCCGTTCGTGGACGTGCGGGACATCGGGGACGTGGTGGCGGCCGTGCTGGGGTCGCCGGACCGGTATGCCGGAGAGACGGTCACCGTCTCGGGACCTCGGCTGCTGACGTTCGGCGAGGCGGTCACGGAGATCGCGAAGGCGACGGGGCGGGAACTGACGTACCGGGCGGTGTCGCCTCAGCAGTACGGGGAGAACCTGGTCGGGTTCGGGGTGCCGGCCAAGGAGGCGGAGGCGCTGGTGGAGGCGTTCGCGCAGCTGCTGGACGGGCGCAACGCGTATCTGTCGGACGGGGTGCGGCAGGTTCTCGGCCGTGAGCCGCGGGACTTCGCCGACTTCGCGAGGGAGGCGGCGGCCGCGGGTACGTGGAAGCTCTGACCCCGGTCAGTGGACCCGCCCCCCTCAGGAGTCCTCCGGCTTCTGCGGCGGGTGCGTCGTCTTCGCATGGGTCCGCAGCCGCGACGTCACATCCTCCGGCGGCAGGAAGCGCGACCACCTCTCCGGGAACTCCGAGGGCATGTCGGGGTCCTCGGGGTCGGTGTCGGTGTCGTGGAGAGCGGCCGCCCGGGCGACGTACTCCGCGACCTGCGCCTCCCGCAGCCGTTCGTTCGCCGCGCGCGCCGCCGCCGTGGCCGCGGCAGGCCATACGCGGTCGATCGCGGCGTTCATCGCGGCGCCCACCAGGACCGCGAAGGCCGACACCCCGATCCACAGGAGCACCGCCACGGCCGCGGCCAGCGAGCCGTAGATCGTCGCGCCCTCGATCGTGCTCTGGAGGTAGATCCTCAGCAGGAAGCTCCCCAGCACCCACATGGCCAGCGCCACCAGCGCGCCGGGGACGTCCTCGATCCACGGTGAGCGCACCGGTACCGACAGGTGGTAGAGCGTGGTCAGGAAGGCGATGGACAGGATGATCACCACGGGCCAGTACAGGACCTGCACCACCGTCGCCGACCAGGGCACGATCCGCACCACCGCGTCCGGCCCCGCCACCATCAGCGGCAGCGCCACCGAGCCGATCAGCAGGGCCGCGATGAACAGCGCGAACGCCACGAGCCGGGTCTTGACGATGCCGCGGACGCCGTCGAGGCCGTACATGACGGTGATGGTGTCGATGAAGACGTTCACCGCGCGCGACCCGGACCACAGGGCGAACAGGAAGCCGACCGAGATGACGTCGGGACGGCCGCCCTTCATCACGTCGTCGAGGATCGGCTGCGCGATCTCCCGTACCCCCTTGGAGGACAGGACCGTGCGCGCGGCGTCCAGGAGGTTGGCCTCCAGGCTGCTGATGCTGTCGGTGCCGGTCCAGTCGTCGACGTAGCCGAGCAGTCCGATGAGGCTGAGCAGCAGCGGTGGCACGGACAGCAGCGAGAAGAACGCGGCCTCGGCGGCGAGCCCCAGGATGCGGTACTCGATGCACGAGTTGACGGTGTCCTTGACCAGCAGCCAGGCGGTCCGGCGCTTCGAGACGTTCCGGTAGAGGACACGGGCCCGGTGGAGCCGGCCGGAGGGCCGCTGAGGGGATTCGCTTGCTGCCTGCACGACCTAAAGGTATCCGCCATGGCAGCGTGCACTCATCCCCCGGTCCGGGTCCGGGGCACACCCGTGCGGGGAACGCCCGCTCGTGTTCGGTTCCGTCATGCCGCGGAAAACACCGGGCAACCCCGCGGAAATCGCCAAGTAAATCGAACCACTTTTCTGTCATGAACCCGGTGGCCGGATTTCGCGTCCGTGAAAAGCGGAATGCCGGACGGCATATGCGCCGCCCCTCTGGTGAGTTCCCCGGTGACGCCACCGAACGGCATGAGCAGGGCATACCGCCAATGAACGGTCGACCAGCAAGAAACCGCCATTGACCGAAACGCGCTTGACCTGTTCATGAGCCCGTCGAAACAATTCGGATTGCATTCTCAGAGCCCTGACCAAGGCTCGAACAGGCCACCCCGTCCCCACCGCGTGGTCACTTCAGGCACAAACCGAACCGCTCCTTCTCTTATTTCATTCCGTGCCTCACGGCACTTCTCTTTCTTCCGGCACACCGGAACCACGGGGGTTCTTCTTCATGATTTTCCGCTGCGTGGTGAACAGCGGGAGATATTCCGTCGCACCCCTCTCTGGAGAACTTCCATGCCTGTTCCGTATGCGCCGAAGCATGCCGTGCCGCGAATCGTGGGGGTCGATGTGGCACGGGGCCTCGCCCTGCTCGGTATGTTCTCCGTTCACGTGTTCGGCGCGTTCGACGCGGACGGCTCGGTCACCCCCGCCTGGATGGTCGCGGGCGGCCGTTCCTCGGCGACGTTCGCCGTGACGGCCGGGATCGGCCTGGCCTTCACGACCGGCGGGCGGCGGCCGATCACCGGGCGGCCCGCGGCCGCCGCGGTGGCGGCACGGGCCGGTGTCATCGCGCTGATCGGGCTGCTGCTCGGCTACGCCTCGCGCGCGGCGGATCTGGACGTGGACGTGATCCTGGCGTTCTACGCCCTGTTGTTCCTGATCGCGATCCCGCTGCTGGGCCTCGGTCCGCGCACCTTGGCGTTCCTGTCCCTGGCCTTGGCCCTGGGCGCCCCGTTCGCCGTGCACGCGCTGCGGGGCGTGCTGCCGGAGCCCGCCTTCGACGGCGACCCGACCCTCCAGGACGTGCTCACCGACCCGCTCGGCCTGGTGTCGGACCTCCTGGTCCACGGCGACTACCCGGTCCTGGCCTGGACCGCCTATCTGTGCGCCGGACTCGCCCTCGGCCGGATGGACCTGACGTCACGAACGGCCGCACCCCGGCTCTTCGGCGGCGGTCTCGCGCTGGCGGCCGTCGTCTGGCTGGTGTCGTCCCTGGTCCTGTTCCGGTACGACGGGCTCCGGCACCTGTGGCGTGCGGAGTTTCCGGGCGCCTCCCGCGCCGAGGCGCTGTGGGACAGCCCCGACGGCGCGACTTGGTGGGCGCTGCTCTCCCGTGCGCCGCACGCGACCACGCCCTTCGACATGCTCCTCACCCTGGGCTCGGCGACGGCGATCCTCGGCGGCGCCCTGCTGCTGACCAGGAGCGCCCTCCTCGCGCGGGCGCTCACGCCGCTCGCGGCGGCGGGCAGCATGCCGCTGACCCTCTACGTCGCCCACGTGCTCCTTCTCGCCACCGGCGCACTCTCCGGCTCGCCCGGGCTCCTCTACGCCGTCATGACGACCGGAGCGCTCCTCTTCGCCCTCTCGTGGCGGCACGTCGGGCGTGGCCCGCTGGAAACGGTCGTCGCAGGCGCGGCCCGGCGGTGTCGCGAGGCCGTAACACCGACGCGGTCCCCGGAACCGGTGGAGAGCCCGGCCCGACTTAGCAAGCACATCGAATAGTCCATAAGACCAAAAGTGATGATCTAGGAGCTCAAGTGGTGGTAAATCCCGGCGAGATCACGACAGTCGCCCCGGTGGACGGCACCGCCCAGGTCTTCGCCGAGGTGCTGGCCGGGGTCGTGAAGACGGATCAAGTGCCCCTCGACAGCCATTTCTTCGACGATCTGGGTGCCAACTCCCTGGTCATGGCGCAGTTCTGTGCCCGGGTCAGGAAGCGGGACGATCTGCCGCCGGTGTCGATGAGGGACATCTACGGCCACCCGACGATCCGCAGTCTCGCCACGGCTCTCGCCGAGGTCCCGGAGGCCGAACCGACCCCCGCACGGCCGGCCGAACCACCTCCGCCGCCGGGCAGCACCGCCCGCTACGTCCTGTGCGGGGTCCTGCAGTTCCTCGTCTTCGCCGTGTACTGCCTCGCCGCGGGGATCGCCACCGCGCAGGGGTACTCCTGGATATCCGGTGGCGACGGCGCGCTCTCCGTCTACCTGCGCTCGCTGGTCTTCGGCGGCGCGCTGTTCCTGGCCGTCTGCACCCTGCCCGTGGTGGCGAAGTGGGTGCTGGTGGGCCGGTGGAAGGAGACGGAGTTCCCGGTGTGGGGCCTCGCCTACGTCCGCTTCTGGACCGTCAAGGCACTGCTGCACGCCAACCCGATGATCCTGTTCACCGGCAACCCGCTGTACGTCCTGTACCTGCGGGCCCTGGGCGCCCGTATCGGCCGGGGCGTCACGATCCTGTCCCACTCGGTGCCGGTCTGCACCGACCTGCTGACGGTCGGCGCCGGCACGGTGATCCGCAAGGACGCCCTGTTCCTCGGCTACCGGGCGCACGGGGGCCGGATCCGCACCGGACCGGTCACCCTGGGCCGGGACGTGTTCGTCGGCGAGAAGACCGTCCTCGACATCGGCACCTCCATCGGCGACGGCGGCCAGCTCGGCCACTCCTCCGCGCTGTACGACGGCGCCGCCGTCCCCGCCGGGCAGCGCTGGCACGGCTCCCCGGCCCGCCCCACCGACGTCGACCACGTCCGTGTCCCGGCCACCCGCTGCGGCACCGCGCGCCGGGCCGGCTACGCCCTCGTGGCCCTGCTCCAGACACTGCTGGTGTACGTCCCGCTCGGCATCGGCGGCGCCTTCCTGGTGATGGAGCTCGTCCCGGCGCTGGACCCGCTGCTCGAACCGAACGCGAAGGAACTGGCGTCGGCGGCCTTCTACGCCGAGGCACTGGCCCTGTCCGTCGCCCTCTTCGCCGGTTTCGTGGTCCTCGGCTTCCTCACCGTCACGGTGCTGCCGCGGCTGCTGAACCTGACCCTGAAGGCGGACCGGGTCTATCCGCTGTACGGCTTCCACTACTCGGTGCAGCGCGCGATCGCCCGCATGACCAACGTCAAGTTCTTCAAGTGGCTGTGCGGCGACAGCTCGTACATCGTCCCCTACCTGCGGTCCCTCGGCTACGACCTCTCGCACGTCGAGCAGACCGGCTCGAACTTCGGCACCGAGGTGTCGCACGAGACGCCGTACCTGGCCACCGTCGGCAGCGGCACGATGGTCGCCGACGGGCTCTCGATCCTCAACGCCGAGTACTCCAGCACGTCGTTCCGCCTCTCGCGGGTGGCGATCGGGCCGCGCAACTTCCTCGGCAACCACATCGCCTACCCGGTCGGCGGCCGTACCGGCGACAACTGCCTGCTCGCCACCAAGGTGCTGGTCCCGCTCGGCGGTGAACTGCGCGAGGGTGTGGGCCTGCTGGGCTCACCGCCGTTCGAGATCCCGCGCACGGTGGAGCGCGACACCCGCTTCGACCACTTCCGCGAGGGCGACGAACTGCGGCGCCGGCTGTCCGGCAAGAACCGCTCCAATGCCCGTTCGATGGCCCTGTTCCTGTTCCTGCGCTGGCTGCACTGGTTCCTGCTGACGCTGCTCGGCTTCGCGGCCGTCGATCTCCAGGGCGGTCGGAGCGCCCTCGGCGGCCTGCTCATCGGCGGCTACCTGATGGCCGGACTCGCGGTGACCGTCGGCTACTGGGCGCTGGTGGAGCGCGTGATCACCCGGTTCCGGCCGCTGACGCCGCGGCTGTGCTCCATCTACGACCCGTACTTCTGGTGGCACGAGCGGCTGTGGAAGGTGCCGGACGAGCATCTCGCCGTGTTCAACGGCACCCCGTTCAAGAGCCTGGTCTGGCGGCTGCTGGGCGTGCGGATCGGCCGCCGGGTCTTCGACGACGGCTGCTACATCACCGAGCGGACGCTGGTCGCGATCGGCACCGACACCACACTCGGCCACCACTCCAAGGTGCAGGCCCACTCCCAGGAGGACGGCACCTTCAAGTCCGACCACATCGTCATCGGCGACGGCTGCACCGTCGGGGCGGGCGCGCTGGTCCACTACGGCGTCGCGATGGGCGAGGGCGCCGTGCTCGGTGCCGACGCCTTCCTGATGAAGGGCGAGGAGATGCCGGCGGGGGCGCACTGGGGCGGGAATCCGGCGGTGGCGCTGCGTCGCGCCTGAACCGCCCGCACGAAGAAATCAGGGGGAAGAAAGTCATGGAAACAGTTCCGCACCGCACGCCCGGTCCGATACCGGACGTCACCGAGTACACGGTCCCGCTGCCCGACGGCACACCGTCCGATCCGGCCGCGCTGCTGACGGCCCACGCCAGGGTGCTGGCGGCCCTCTCGGGCGAGACGGAGGGCGCTCCCGGCGACGAGCTGCGCGTCACCGTCACCGACGGCACGCTGCGGCTGAGCCACCGCACCGGCGCCTTCGACACCGAGGCAGCCGCCCGCATCGCCGGCTACCACCTCACCGCGCTCGCCGACCCGGACCGCAGGAGCCTGCTGTCCGAGGAAGAACTCCGTTTCCAGCTCGAGGAGTTGGCGGGACCGGTCCGTGAACTCCTGGACCGGCGGGTGCACGAGCTCTTCGAGGAGCGGGTCGGCAAGCACCCGGACGCCGTGGCGGCCGTACAGGGCGAGCGGCGGTGGACGTACGCCGAGCTCAACTCCCGGGCCAACCAGATCGGCCGGGCGCTGCTGGCCCGCGGCCTCAAGGCCGAGGGTGTCGTCGCCGTCGTCATGGAGCGCGACCTGGACTGGATGGCGGCCGTGCTCGGCGTGTTCAAGGCCGGCGGGGTGTATCTGCCCGTCGAGCCGCACTTCCCGGCCGAGCGGGTGTCCAGGACGTTGTCCCGGGCGGGCTGCGAGCTCGTCGTCACCGAGCGGGGCAGCACCGGCTCGCTCTCCATGACGACGGCCACCACGCTGTTCGTGGACGCCGCGTACGCCGAGAGCCACGCGGACGACGATCTCGGGATCCCGGTCGCGGCGGACCAGCTGGCCTACATCTACTTCACGTCCGGCTCCACCGGCGAACCCAAGGGCGCGATGTGCGAGCACGCCGGCTTCGTCAACCACGTGCTCGCCAAGGTCGAGGACCTGGGGTTCGGCGAGGACGACGTGGTCGCGCAGACCGCGCCGCAGTGCTTCGACATCTCCCTGTGGCAGCTGCTCGCCGGGCCGGTCGTCGGCGGGCGGACGCTGGTCATCGACCAGGAGACCGTCCTGGACGTGCCGCGGTTCGTGGACACCGTGGTCCGGGAGCGGGTCAACGTGCTCCAGGTCGTGCCGTCGTACCTCGAGGCCGTCCTCGCGGAGTTGGGACAGCGGCCGCGCGAACTGGCCGACCTGCGCTGTGTGTCGGTGACCGGCGAGGCGGTGAAGCGGGAGCTGGTGCAGCGCTGGTTCGCCACCGCGCCCGGTATCCGCCTCGCCAACGCCTACGGGCTGACCGAGACCTCCGACGACACCAACCACGAGGTCATGGACCAGGTGCCGGATGGCGACCGGGTCCCGCTCGGGCGGCCGGTGCGCAATGTGCGCGTGTACGTCGTCGACGAGGACCTGGTGCCCGTGCCGCTGGGCGCGCCGGGCGAGATCGTCTTCTCCGGGGTGTGCGTGGGGCGCGGGTACGTCAACGACCCCGAGCGCACCGCGGCCGCCTTCATGGAGGACCCGTACCGGCCCGGCGAGCGGCTCTACCGCAGCGGTGACGTGGGGCGCTGGCGGTCCGACGGCCGGCTGGAGTTCCTCGGCCGCCGGGACACCCAGATCAAGATCCGCGGTTTCCGCGTGGAGATCGGCGAGATCGAGAACGCGCTGCTGCGGGTGGCCGGGGTGCGGGACGGGGCCGTCGTGGTCGTACGGGGGACGCAGCTCGCCGCGTTCTGCGCCGGGCCCGAGCCGGTGGGCGCGGACGCGGTGCGGGAACGGCTGGCCGCGTCGCTGCCGGCCTACATGGTGCCCGCCGTCGTGCACTGGCGGGAGCACCTGCCGCTGACGGCCAACGGCAAGACCGACCGCCGGACGCTCACCGCGCTCGCCGAGGACCTCGACGCCGCCGTGGCGGGCGAGCCGGTGACGGCCGGCGAGCGGCGGCTCGCGGATGCCTGGGCCGAGGTGCTCGGTGTCCCCGCCGACCGGATCGGTCGCCTCGACCACTTCTTCGACCGCGGCGGCACCTCGCTGTCCGCCGTGCGTCTCGCGATCGCCCTGGACCGGGCGATCACCCTCAAGGACGTCGTCCGCCACCCGGTCCTCGCGGACCTGGCGGGCCTGCTCGACCGGCAGCACTGAAAGGAACCCCGAGATGTCCTCCATGAATCTCCTTCCGAACCCGGACGTGGCCCCGGACAGTCCGCCGATCCTGCATGCCAAGCCCGCCGACGATCCGGCGAGTTGGGCCGCCGAGCACCACGACACCCTGCGGGCCCTCGTCCGCGAACACGGTGGCGTCCTGGTGCGCGGCCTGGGCCTTTCGGACCCCGCGACCACCGAGGCCGTCTTCCGGCGGCTGACCAGCGGTCTGATGCCCGACCGCGAGCCCTTCGCGCCGCGGCGCAGCTACGGGGGCGGCGTGTACTCCACGACCAAGTGGCCGCCGAACCAGCAGATGTGCATGCACCACGAGGTCAGCTACGGCCTGGAGTTCCCGGGTCTGCTCCTGTTCGCCTGTCTGGAGGCGCCGGCGACCGGGGGCGCGACCGCGCTCGCCGACGCGTCGGCGGTGCTGCGGGACCTGCCCCGCGAGCTGGTCTCCCGCTTCGAGCGCGAGGGCTGGCTGCTGACCCGCTCGTACCACGAGGAGATCGGCGCGTCGGTGGAGGAGGCGTTCGGCACGGACGACCGCGCCGCCGTCGAGCGCTACTGCCGCCGGAACGCCATCGAGTTCGCCTGGCAGAGCGACGGCTCCCTGCACACCCGGCAGCGGCGCGGCGCGGTGCTCCGGCACCCGGACTCCGGCCTGCCCTGCTGGTTCAACCAGATCGCGTTCCTCAACGAGTGGACCATGGAGCCGGAAGTGCACGAATACCTGGTGGAGATGTACGGCGCCGACGGGCTGCCCTTCAACACCCGCTTCGGCGACGGCGATCCGATCGACGCGGACGTCGTGGGGACGATCAACGAGGTGTACGACGCCCATACCGTGCGTGAGCCGTGGCAGGACGGGGATCTGCTGCTCGTCGACAACATCCGTACGGCGCACAGCCGCGAGCCCTTCGAGGGACCGCGCGAGGTGCTGGCCGCGCTCGGCAACCCGGTGGCGCGCACCGACGGCGAGGTGAGCGGCGTATGAGCACCGTCGGCGCACCGACCTTCGCGCTCGTCACCGGCGCCCAGGTCCAACAGGCCCTGCACGGAAGGGAACCGGAGATCGCGGACCTCGTCGAGGCCGTCTACCGGCTGCACGGCGCGGGCGACTCGGTGAACCCTCCGTCGTACTTCCTGCGGTTCCCGGACCGCCCGTCGGCACGGATCATCGCGCTGCCCGCGTCACTGGGCGGACCGCTGAGGGTGGACGGCCTGAAGTGGGTCTCCAGTTTCCCGGAGAACATCAGGTCCGGGCTGCCGCGGGCGTCGGCGGTGCTGATCCTCAACGACCCCGAGACCGGCTACCCGTTCGCCTGCCTGGAGAGCTCGGTCATCAGCGCCACGCGCACCGCGTCGTCGGCGGCGCTGGCGGCCGGAAAGCTCAGCGCGGGCCGGAGCCGCCCCACCCGGGTGGGCTTCATCGGCACCGGGCTGATCGCCCGCTACATCCACACCCATCTCACCGCCACCGGCTGGGAGTTCGAGGAGACGGGCGTGCACGACCTGTCCGCCGAGAGCGCCGCCGGGTTCCGCGGCTATCTGGAGCGGTCCGGCGCACCGGGGAAGGCCGTCGTGCACGACACGGCCGAATCCCTCGTCCGCTCCAGCGAGCTGGTCGTGTTCGCCACCGTCGCCGGCGCACCGCACGTCCACGACCCGTCGTGGTTCGGCCATCACCCCCTGGTCCTGCATGTCTCCCTGCGCGATCTCGACCCGGAGATCCTGCTCGCGTCCGCCAACTTCGTCGACGACGTCGAGCACTGCCTCAAGGCCGAGACCTCCCCGCATCTGGCCGAACGGCTCTCGGGGAGCAGGGACTTCATCGACGGCACGCTCGACGACGTGCTGACCGGACGGGTGACCGTCCCGACGGACCGGACGGTGGTGTTCTCCCCCTTCGGCCTGGGGGTGCTCGACCTCGCCGTCGGCCGGTTCGTCCACGACGAACTGGCCCGGCGCGGCGAACTGCACGTCGTCGACGGGTTCTTCAACGAGCTGCGCCGGTACGGCTGAAACACCTGTGGCGCATGAGGAGGGGGGCGTCATGCCCGTCATTTCCGATCCTTCGGAGTACAACGAGTCCGACCTCTACGTCGACCTGCGGGCGGCGCTGGAGCTTCCGCTGTTCCTGAAGTGCGAGGGCTTCAACTTCGCCGGGTCCATCAAACTGAAGGCGGCCCGCGAGATGGTGAACGCCGCCGAGCGCGACGGCACCCTGCGGCCCGGGTCGATCCTGGTCGAGTCGTCGTCGGGGAACCTGGGGGTGGCCCTGAGCGTGATCGCGGCGAGCCGGGGCTACCGGTTCCTGTGCGTGACCGACTCACGGTGCAACCTGGTGACGATCCGGTTGATGGAGGCACTCGGCACCCGGGTGCACGTGGTCAGGGAGCCGGACCTGCACGACGGCTATCTGGGCGCCCGGCTCGCCTATGTGCGGGCGCTGTGCGCCTCGGACGAGCGGTACGTGTGGCTCAACCAGTACAGCAACGAGGGGAACTGGCGGGCGCACTACCGCACCACCGCGCCGGACATCGCGCGCCGCTTCCCCGACCTGGACGTCCTGTTCGTGGGGGCCGGCACCACGGGGACCCTGATGGGCTGCGCCCGCTGGTTCTGGCAGTGGCGGCGTCCGGTGCGGATCGTCGCCGTGGACAGTGTCGGCTCGATCACCTTCGGGGGGCCGCCCGGCGTGCGGATGATCCCGGGGCTCGGCACCAGTGTGCCGCCGCAGCTGCTCGACAAGTCGTACATCGACGACGTCGTGCTCGTCGAGGAGCCGGACACCCTCCAGGTCTGCCGCCGGCTGGCCGCCCGGGGTTTCCTGTTCGGCGGCTCCAGCGGCACGGTCGTCAGCGGCGCCGACCAGTGGCTGTCCGCGCACGGCCGCCGCGGGCTCACCGCGGTCGCCATCGCGCCGGACCTCGGCGAACGCTACCTCGACACGGTGTACCGACCGGGCTGGCCGCACGGCCTGCCCGAGGCGGACCCGGTCCACCACACGGCGGAGGCGATGGCCCACCTCGCCTGACCCCCTCCACCCACGGCACCCGGCCCGCACACCTGCGGCACCCGGGTGCCGAGCCCGAGCCACCCGGCACGTGCCCTGTCGGCGAGGTACCAGTACGCACACCCACAGCAACCAGAGGCCCTCCCCACAAGGCACCCGCACCGCCCCGGCTGCCTGACCGCGAGACGCCCGGCCCGCCGCAGCGACGCTGCCACACCGACGAGGCACCACTGCACACACTCGCCACGGCCAGAGGCCCTCCCCGCCACAGCGCCCCGGCAACCCAGCCCCGCAACCGCGAGACGCCCGGCCCCCCACAGCGACGCCGCCACACCGACGAGACACCACTGCACACACCCGCCACGACCAAAGGCGATCCCGCAACACGCCCGCAGCGCCCCGAACACCCGGCGCCACCGCAAGGCGCACACCACCCCCGCAGCGAGCCAGAGGCGATCCCCGCAACGCGCCCCAGCACCCCAGCGCCCGGCCCTTCAACCGCGAGGCGCCCCGCGCCCCCGCAGCGACCGCTGCCGTACCGGCGTGGCGCCGCTGCACACGCCCGCGGCGCCCGCGGCCGTGTCCATGAGGTGACCAGTGACGTACCCCGGGGTACGTTCGCAGAATGGCAGGCAGTACGCACACCGTGACCAACCAGCCCCCACCGCTGATCGGCTACGACGTCTACGGCGCCGACCGCGCGCTGCGAGCGGCCGTGGAACGGCATCTCGACCCGGACCTGCTCGACGAGGTCCACGGTGAGCTGGCGGCGCTCGGCCGGGCCTGCGGCTCGGCGCAGGTGCAGGAGTGGGGCCTGCAGGCCAACGAGAACCCGCCCCGGCTGCGCACCCACGACCGTCACGGCCACCGTATCGACGAGGTGGAGTTCCATCCGGCCTGGCACCGCGTGCTCGGCAAGGGCGTCTCGGCGGGTCTGACGGCCGCCTGGGTCCGCCCCGGGGGCCATGTACGGCGAGCGGCCGCCTTCCTCCTGTGGACGCAGGTCGACGCGGGCAACTGCTGTCCGCTGTCGATGACCCACGCCGCGGTCCCCGCCCTGCGCACCGATCCGGACCTGGCCGCCGAGTGGGAGCCCCGCCTCACGTCCATGGTCTACGACCGCGAGCTGCGGCCCGCCCACCTCAAGGCGGGGGCGCTGTTCGGGATGGGCATGACGGAGAAGCAGGGCGGCAGCGACGTCCGGGCGAACACCACGTCCGCACGGCCCCTGCCCGACGGCGAGACCTACGAGCTGACCGGCCACAAATGGTTCTGCTCCGCGCCCATGTCGGACGGCTTCCTGGTCCTCGCCCAGGCCCCGGGCGGGCTCAGTTGCTTCCTCGTGCCGCGCGTCCTGGAGGACGGCACCCGCAACACGTTTCTCCTCCAGCGCCTCAAGGACAAGCTCGGCAACCGTTCCAATGCCTCCGGCGAGGTCGAGTTCGACCGGACCTGGGCCCGCCGGGTGGGCGACGAGGGGCGAGGGGTCCGCACCATCATCGAGATGGTCGCGGCGACCCGGCTCGACTGCGTGCTGGGCTCGGCGGGCCTGATGCGCCAGGCAGTCGCCCAGGCGATCCACCACTGCACCCACCGCGAGGCCTTCGGCGGCAAGCTCGTCGACAAGCCGCTGATGCGCAACGTCCTGGCCGACCTGGCCCTGGAGTCCGAGGCGGCGACCACCCTCGCCCTGCGTCTGGCGGCCGCCTACGACAAGGACGACGAGCAGGAACGGGCCTTCCTCAGGATCGCGGTACCGGCGGCCAAGTACTGGATCACCAAGCGCTGCACCCCGCTGACGGTGGAGGCCGCCGAATGCCTGGGCGGCAACGGCTACGTGGAGGAGTCGGGCCTGCCCCGCCTGGTCCGCGAATCACCGCTGAACTCCATCTGGGAGGGTGCGGGCAACGTCCAGGCCCTGGACGTCCTGAGGGTCCTCCGGCGGGAACCCCAGGCCCTGAACGCCTACCTCCTGGAGATCGGCCGGACCCGGGGCGCCGACCACCGCCTGGACGCGGCGACCAAGAACCTCTTCACCGAACTGGCCGATCTGGAGGGCGTCGAGGGCCGGGCCCGCCACCTGACGGAACGGCTCGCGCTCGTCCTGCAGGGCTCCCTGCTCGTCCGCCACGCCCCCGCGGAGGTGGCCGACGCGTTCTGCGCGTCCCGCCTGGGCGGCGACGCGGGATCGGCCTTCGGCACGTTGCCCTCGACCCTGGACCTGGAGTCGGTGGTGGATCGCGCCCGCCCGGTGCACTGACCTGTTCACCGGTGAGCGGGGGTGGTGCTGCGCCGACACGGCACCACCCCCGTTGCGGCCCTCGGAGGCCGGACAACGCCGCTGCGAGACGGCGTTCGCCCAAGTTTCAAACACTCCGGGGCTCACCACCAGGGTTGCAGGGGGTTGCAACTTCCTGGCGTCTGTGGGCGGACTGTGTCCCTGCCCGAGACACGACCGGCACTATGAGACGGACAGTCAATGGACCCGGGACCGGGAGGACCAGTGCCGCTCTCGCCGACGCATGTGACCCACCTAGCCACCGTGGACACGGCACGTGCGGCGCGGGTACTGAACGACGTCCGGTCGGCCACCCTGTCCGGCCGGCCCGCGCCCATCGCTCCGCGCCCCGTGATCGAGGAGTCCTGGACCCGTATGCTGCGCGGCGGCGTCGACCCGGACCACGACTTCCGGTCCGGGCTGCTGGCGCCCGAGGAGGTGCAGCGGCGCCGGGAGAGCACCCCGCTGCGGCACGTCCTGCCGGTCCTTCGGGAGGGGTTGTTGTCGGTCGCGGACGTCGCCCACCACATCATGGTGGTCGCCGACGAGGACGGCCGGGTGCTGTGGCGGGAGGGCAGTTCCCCCGTGCTGCGCAAGGCGGACGGCACCGGCTTCGAACTCGGCGCGGACTGGCGGGAGGACGTCGTCGGCACGAACGGCATCGGTACCCCGGTGGTGGTGCGCCGTCCCGTCCAGGTCTTCGCCTCCGAGCACTTCGTCCGCTCCCAGACCTCCTGGACCTGCACCGGTGCCCCGATCAAGGACCCGCGGGACGGCCGGCTGATCGGCGTGGTCGATGTGAGCGGGCCGCTGGACACCATGCATCCGGCGACGCTCGCCTGGGTCGACTCGGTGGCCAAGCTCGCCGAGTCACGGCTGCGTGAGCTGCATCTGACCACTCTGGAGCAACTGCGGGCCGTGGCGGCGCCGGTGCTCGCCCGGCTCAGCGGCCGGGCCCTGGTGGTGGACCGGGACGGCTGGACGGCGGCCGTGACCGGAATGCCGTATCCGAACCGGATCGCGCTGCCCAAGTCTCTCTCGCCGGGCCGACGGTGGCTGCCCGCGCTCGGCCTGTGCGCGCTGGAGCCGCTGGCGGGCGGCTGGTTGATCCGCGCCGCCGACGAACCGGAGCCGCAGGGCATCACCCGGATCGTCCTCGACCTCGCGCAGCCGCGCCGCTGGACGGTGACGGTGTCGGGCGGCGCGGGCACCTGGAGCCACGAACTGAGCCCCCGGCACGCCGAGTTGCTCTACCTGCTGGCCCTGCACCGCTCGGGCCGCAGTGCGGCGGGCCTGGCCGAGGACATGTTCGGCGATCCGGGCCGCACGGTGACCGTGCGCGCGGAGATGTCCCGGGTACGGCGCTATCTCGGGGCGTTTCTGGAACACCGGCCGTATCGTTTCTGCGAGGACGCCGAGGTCGAGGTGCTGCTGCCGGGCCGTCCGGGCGACCTGCTGCCGCACTCGAGCGCCCCCGCCGTGCTCGGGGCCCGGGCCGACGCCGAGACCGAGTGAAAACCCTCGATCTGGGCGCATCTTCCGCATAATTGCACGGTCTTCGTCCCCAGCGGCCCTTTACTGCCGTAGCATCCCCTACGGGTCACCCCACCTGCTCCTCGGTCAACGTACTGATCATCAGGCGCAGTTGGCCCGCCTCGGGAGGACTGTATGAAGCAACGTGGCAGACACCGCAGGCGCAAGCGGGGCCAAGCGCTGCGCGCCTTCCTGGCCGGGACCGCCCTCGCGCTGACCGCCGCCGCCACCATGATCAGTGCTTCCCAGGCCACGGTCGCCGCCAATCCCGGGACGCTCAAGCCGCTCACCTCGGCCGCCGAGACCGACCCGCTGGGTCTCAAGGAATCCCGGGTACCGCAGAGCGCCCTCGACCGGCTCTCCTCCGCGATGGGACGTCCGGCCGGCGTCTCCGCCGTCCTCGACTCCGCCGACCGGAGCCTGCGCGACGCGATCGGTTGCACGGCCGGCGAGCGCAGGGCGCTGCCCGTGGCCCCGGAGGCCACCGCCGCGTACTGCTGGGACAGCGCCGACACCCGCTCCTGGCGGGCCGGGGCGGTCACCACCTCCGGAGACGCCGACGACGACGGCCTGTGGGGCGCCCACCGCGTGATCCTCTCCGCGTGGAGCCGCACCGGCACCGCGGCGCGGGACGGGGGCCTGGCCCGGGTCGCGTTCGTCGACGCGGACGACCTGAACCGGCCCACCTACTCCTGGGTCCTCCTCGCCGTCCCCGTCGACGGCGGGCGCGACTACCGCGGCCTCGCCTCCCAGGTGTCCGGCATGGTCTGGTACCAGAACAAGCTGCTGGTCACCGCGAGCGGCGACGACGGCGACGCGCTGTACGTCTACGACATGAACCGCGTCCAGCGGGCCACCGTCGACAGCGACGCCGTCGGCAAGGTACGCGGCGGCTGGTCGGCGCACGGCGCCCAGTGGGTCCTGCCCGCGGTCGCCTCGTACCGCCCGACCGCCGACACGGGCGCCGCCCGCCCCGACTACCTCTCCCTGGACCGCAGCACCGCCCCGGACAGCCTGGTCGCGAGCGAGTGGGTGTCCGGGGACGACGACGCCGGGACCCGGGTGTGGCGCTACGACTTCAGCACCTCCCCCGCCCGCTCCGGCCTCCTGGCCACGGACACCGGCGGCTCCGCGCGCGTGGCCGAGGCGTACGTCACCAAGGCGTCCGGCTCCGGCCCCGTGCTGTCGTACGACTCCCAGTGGTACCTGGGCCGCGCGGCCCACACCGAGGGCGACCACGGCACCCTGTGGCGCCAGAACGCGAAGGACCCCGCGAAGGCCGCCCGCTGCGGCGCGGACGAGACCCGCAGCTGCTGGAGCGGGGAGTCGGAGTCCCTGTCGTACTGGGAACAGACGGGCGACGTGTGGTCCCAGTCGGGCCGGGTGCTGTTCGCACTGCCGCTGGCCTCGATCGACAGATCTCTGGGATAGATGATTCCCTGACCGGCATGCCGAACATCCCCGTGACCACCTGGTCCCTGGAACAGACCGCTCCGACCGACCTCCTTCCGGCCGAACCCCCGGAGGGTGACCTCCGCATCCGCCGCGCGGAAGTCCCCTCCCCCGAGTTCAGCCGCTACCTCTACGCCTCCGTGGGCGGCGACATCCACTGGACCGACCGGCTCTCGTGGACGTACGCACAGTGGCAGGAGCACCTGGAGCGCCCCGGCGTGGAGACCTGGGTGGCCTACGACCGCGGCACCCCGGCCGGCTACGCCGAACTCGGCCCGCAGGACGACGGCGTCGTGGAGATCGAGTACTTCGGCCTGATCCCGGCGTTCCGCGGCCGGCGGATCGGCGGCCACCTCCTTTCCTACGGCGCCGCCCGCGCCTGGGACCTCGCGGACCGCTGGCCGGGGCTGACCGACACCAAGCGGGTCTGGCTGCACACCTGCTCCAAGGACGGCGAGCACGCGATGGCCAATTACCAGCGCCGTGGCTTCACGCTCTTCGACACCAAGGTCGAGGAGGAGGCCGAGGCGCCCTCACCCGGCCCCTGGCCCGGGGCCTACCCGGCCTGACCTGCGGGAACAAGAGGCCCCGCGATCTTTGTGACCAACGACACCCTGGTCTCGCCTGTCGAGACCAGGGTGTCCACATGGTGGATAAAGCTGGACTGTGTCCAGATCGCCGTGACACGCTTCCGTCATGTCTGGAACTGGAATTGCCTTGGTGAGTCGGCGGCACGTCGACCTCGGCCGCATGTCCAGCGCCATCTGTCCGGTGCGCTGACGAGCCGCAGCGTCACCCGACACATCCTCTCGTTCTCCTGCCCGCGCAATGACGCGCAGGTACACCCATGCGCCCGTACGCGCAGGTAAGAGCCGCTTTCCGCCTGTCCCGAAGGACGTAGAACCATGGCCGCCACCCCGCAGAACCCTGCCGCCGCAGCGCCCCGCCGCAAGGTGAGCCGTCACCGCGGTGAGGGTCAGTGGGCCGCGGGGCACCACACCCCGCTGAACGGCAACGAGCAGTTCAAGAAGGACGACGACGGTCTCAATGTGCGGACACGCATTGAGACGATCTACTCGAAGCGCGGCTTCGACTCGATCGACCCCAACGACCTGCGCGGCCGGATGCGCTGGTGGGGCCTCTACACCCAGCGCAAGCCCGGGATCGACGGCGGCAAGACCGCGATCCTGGAGCCGGAGGAGCTGGACGACAAGTACTTCATGCTGCGGGTGCGGATCGACGGCGGACGCCTCACCACCCAGCAGCTGCGGGTGATCGGCGAGATCTCCGAGGAGTTCGCGCGCGGCAGCGCGGACGTCACCGACCGGCAGAACATCCAGCTGCACTGGATCCGTATCGAGGACGTCCCGGAGATCTGGAACCGCCTGGAGGCGGTCGGGCTGTCCACGACCGAGGCCTGCGGTGACACCCCGCGTGTGATCATCGGCTCGCCGGTCGCCGGCATCGCCGAGGACGAGATCATCGACGGCTCCTGGGCGATCGACGAGATCCACGAGCGCTACATCGGCAGCAAGGAGTTCTCCAACCTGCCCCGCAAGTTCAAGACGGCGATCTCCGGCTCGCCACTCCTCGACGTGGTCCACGAGATCAACGACATCGCCTTCGTCGGCGTCGAGCACCCCGAGCACGGCCCCGGTTTCGACCTGTGGGTCGGCGGCGGTCTGTCCACCAACCCGAAGCTCGGCGTCCGGCTCGGCGCCTGGGTTCCGCTGGACGAGGTGCCCGAGGTGTGGGCCGGTGTGGTCGGCATCTTCCGCGACTGGGGCTACCGCCGCCTGCGCACCCGGGCCCGTCTGAAGTTCCTCGTCGCCGACTGGGGCCCGGAGAAGTTCCGCCAGGTCCTGGAGGACGACTACCTCGAGCGCAAGCTGGTCGACGGTCCCGCACCCGCCGAGCCCTCGGGCCGCTGGCGCGACCACGTCGGCGTGCACCGCCAGAAGGACGGCCTGTTCTACGTCGGTTTCGCCCCGCGTGTCGGCCGGGTCGACGGCACCACGCTGACGAAGATCGCCGAGGCCGCGGAGGCGCACGGCTCGGGCCGGGTCCGGACCACCGTCGAGCAGAAGATGATCATCCTCGATGTCGAGGAGGCGCAGGTCCAGCCGCTGGTCGAGGCCCTTGAGGCGCTGGACCTGACGGCCAAGCCCTCGCCCTTCCGACGCGGCACCATGGCCTGCACCGGCATCGAGTACTGCAAGCTCGCCATCGTCGAGACCAAGGCGCGCGGCTCCCAGCTGATCGACGAACTGGAGCGCCGGATCCCGGACTTCGACGAGCCGCTCACCATCAACCTCAACGGCTGCCCGAACGCCTGCGCCCGCATCCAGGTGGCGGACATCGGTCTCAAGGGCCAGCTGGTCCTCAACGACCGGGGCGAGCAGGTCGAGGGCTACCAGGTGCACCTGGGCGGCGCGCTCGGCCTGGAGGCCGGGTTCGGCCGCAAGGTGCGTGGCCTGAAGGTCACCTCCGAGGAGCTGCCCGACTACGTCGAGCGCGTCCTGAAGCGGTTCCAGGCCGAGCGCGAGGAGGGCGAGCGCTTCGCCGCCTGGGCCTCGCGCGCCGGCGAGGAGGCCCTGTCGTGAGCGAGCGGGCCGCCCCCTTCTACTGCCCCTACTGCGGCGACGAGGACCTCCGTCCGAGCGAGCAGTCTCACGGCGCGTGGGAATGCGCGGCGTGCAACCGCGCATTCCAGTTGAAGTTCCTCGGGCTGCTCGCCCGGGGCCTTCGGCACACCGACGCAGGGGGAGATCAGATATGACGGCGATTCAGGAAGAGCGCGCGACCGAGGATCTCAAGGCGCTCGCCGAGCAGGCGGGCCGCGACCTGGAGGACGCCTCGGCACTGGAGATCCTCCAGTGGGCGGTCGACACCTTCGGCAAGCGCTTCTGCGTGACCTCCTCGATGGAGGACGCGGTGGTGGCGCATCTGGCGTCCCGGGTCCTCAAGGGCGTGGACGTCGTCTTCCTCGACACCGGCTACCACTTCGAGGAGACCATCGGCACCCGGGACGCGGTCGAGGCCGTGATGGACGTGAACGTCATCACGCTGTCGCCGACGCGGACGGTCGCCGAGCAGGACGCCGAGTTCGGCCCGAAGCTGCACGACCGCGACCCCGACCTGTGCTGCAAGATGCGCAAGGTCGAGCCGCTGGAGCGGGGTCTGAAGGACTACCTGGCCTGGGCGACCGGTCTGCGTCGCGACGAGTCCCCGACCCGGGCGAACACCCCGGTGGTCGGCTGGGACGAGAAGCGGCAGAAGGTCAAGGTCTCCCCGATCGCCCGCTGGACCCAGGACGACGTGGACGCGTATGTCGCGGAACACGGCGTCCTCACCAACCCGCTGCTCATGGACGGCTACGCCTCCGTCGGCTGCGCCCCCTGCACCCGCCGTGTCCTGGAGGGCGAGGACGCGCGCGCCGGCCGCTGGGCGGGCAGCGCCAAGACCGAGTGCGGGCTGCACGGATGACGACATCTACCAAGGAGTTGCACGTGACGACCGGAGCCACCGTCTGGCTCACGGGTCTGCCGAGTGCCGGCAAGACCACCATCGCGTACGAGCTGGCCGGCCGGCTGCGCGAGGAGGGCCACCTCGTCGAGGTGCTCGACGGCGACGAGATCCGCGAGTTCATCTCGGCGGGCCTCGGCTTCAGCCGCGAGGACCGGCACACCAACGTGCAGCGCATCGGCTTCCTCGCCGAACTGCTCGCCCGCAACGGCGTGAAGGCGCTGGTGCCGGTCATCGCGCCCTACACCGACAGCCGTGACGCGGTGCGCAAGCGCCACCAGGAGAGCGGTGCGGCCTACCTCGAGATCCACGTGGCGACTCCGGTCGAGGTGTGCTCCGTACGCGATGTGAAGGGCCTGTACGCCAAGCAGGCCGCGGGTGAGCTGTCCGGGCTGACCGGGGTCGACGACCCCTACGAGGAGCCCGAGTCGCCCGATCTGCGCATCGAGTCGCAGAACCAGACCGTCCAGGAGTCCGCGGCGGCGGTCCACGCGCTGCTCACCGAGAGGGGACTGGCATGACGACGACCGTTGCCAAGGCGGATGAGGGCACGGAGGCTCCGTACGCCCTGTCCCACCTGGACGCGCTGGAGTCCGAGGCGGTGCACATCTTCCGTGAGGTGGCGGGTGAGTTCGAGCGGCCGGTGGTCCTGTTCTCCGGCGGCAAGGACTCCATCGTCATGCTGCATCTGGCGCTGAAGGCGTTCGCCCCCGCGGCGGTCCCCTTCTCGCTGCTGCACGTCGACACCGGACACAACTTCCCCGAGGTGCTGGAGTACCGCGACCGTACGGTCGCCCGGCACGGTCTGCGGCTGCATGTCGCCTCCGTGCAGGACTACATCGACCGGGGTGTCCTCAAGGAGCGCCCGGACGGCACCCGCAACCCGCTCCAGACGCTGCCGCTGACCGAGAAGATCCAGGCGGAGAAGTTCGACGCCGTCTTCGGCGGGGGGCGCAGGGACGAGGAGAAGGCCCGGGCCAAGGAGCGGGTGTTCTCGCTGCGGGACGAGTTCTCCCAGTGGGACCCGCGCCGCCAGCGCCCCGAACTGTGGAACCTGTACAACGGCCGCCACGCCCCCGGCGAACACGTCCGCGTCTTCCCGCTGTCCAACTGGACCGAGCTGGACGTCTGGCAGTACATCGCCCGCGAGGGCATCGAGCTCCCGGAGATCTACTTCGCCCACGAGCGCGAGGTGTTCTCGCGCAGCGGCATGTGGCTGACGGCGGGCGAGTGGGGCGGCCCCAAGGACGGCGAGAGCGTCGAGAAGCGCCTCGTGCGCTACCGGACCGTCGGTGACATGTCCTGCACGGGTGCCGTCGACTCCGACGCCGTGACGCTGGAGCAGGTCATCACGGAGATCGCCGCCTCCCGGCTCACCGAGCGCGGCGCCACCCGCGCCGACGACAAGATGTCCGAGGCCGCGATGGAAGACCGCAAGCGCGAGGGGTACTTCTAAGCATGACCACCACCACGGAACTCACCGAGACGACCCTTCTGCGGTTCGCGACCGCCGGTTCGGTCGACGACGGCAAGTCCACGCTCGTCGGCCGGCTGCTGCACGACTCCAAGTCGATCCTCACGGACCAGCTGGAGGCCGTGGAGCGCGCGTCGGCGAGCCGGGGCGCCGAGGGCCCGGACCTCGCGCTGCTCACGGACGGCCTGCGGGCCGAGCGCGAGCAGGGCATCACCATCGACGTCGCGTACCGCTACTTCGCGACGCCGAAGCGCCGGTTCATCCTCGCCGACACGCCCGGCCACGTGCAGTACACCCGCAACATGGTGACGGGTGCCTCCACCGCCGAGCTGACGGTGATCCTCATCGACGCCCGTAACGGCGTCGTCGAGCAGACCCGCCGGCACGCCGCCCTCGCGGCGCTGCTGCGGGTGCCGCACGTGGTGCTCGCGGTCAACAAGATGGACCTCGTCGACTACGCCGAGCCCGTCTTCGCCGCGATCGCCGAGGAGTTCACGGCGTACGCGCTCGAACTGGGCGTCCCCGAGGTCACCGCGATCCCGATCTCGGCGCTCGCCGGCGACAACGTGGTGGAGCCGTCCGCGAACATGGACTGGTACGGCGGCCCGACCGTCCTGGAGCACCTGGAGACGGTCCCGGTCACCCACGACCTGAGCCACTGCCACGCCCGGCTTCCCGTGCAGTACGTGATCCGGCCGCAGACCGCCGAGCACCCCGACTACCGGGGCTACGCCGGTCAGATCGCCGCCGGTTCCTTCCGCGTCGGCGAGCAGATCACCGTGCTGCCGTCGGGCCGTTCCACGAAGATCGCCGGCATCGACCTGCTCGGTGAGCCGGTCGACGTCGCCTGGACGACCCAGTCGGTGACGATCCTCCTGGAGGACGACATCGACATCTCGCGCGGTGACCTGCTGGTGCCCAGCAAGGACGCCCCGCCGACCACCCAGGACATCGAGGCGACCGTCTGCCACGTGGCCGACGCCCCGCTGACCGTCGGCCACCGGGTGCTGCTCAAGCACGGCACCCGTACGGTCAAGGCGATCGTCAAGGACATCCCGTCCCGGCTCACGCTCGCCGACCTGTCCCTGCACCCGCACCCGGGTCAGCTCGTCGCCAACGACATCGGCCGGGTGAAGATCCGTACCGCCGAGCCGCTGCCCGTCGACTCCTACTCGGACTCGCGGCGCACCGGTTCGTTCATCCTCATCGACCCGAACGACGGCACCACGCTCACCGCGGGCATGGTCGGCGAGTCGTTCGCGTCCCCGGAGCCCGTCAAGGACGAGTCCGAGGACGACGGGTGGGACTTCTGACATGAACTCCACCGACTACTGGTCCACGTTCGCGAAGGAGGGCGGCCGCGTAGGCAGCGGCGCGCTCGGCAGCGGGCAGGGCGGAGTGGCGCGATGTGTGCGCTGACGTACGCGCACCGCTTGCGCGCCCCGTCCCCCCACAGCCGTAGACGCAGACCTGCCGACCTCCCGGCCACGACCTGAAAGACCGTGACCGCCGGGCCTCCGAGAGGAACACCTCCCGTGCCTGCTACACCAGTTCTTCGCCGCACCCTCGCGGTCATCGCCGCGCTCCCGCTCCTCACCCTCGCCGCCTGCGGTTACGGCTCCGACGCGAAGGACGACGGCGCCGCCAAGGTCGCCGCCGGGGCCAAGAAGATCGACGGGCTCGACTCCGTCAAGATCGGCTACTTCGGCAACCTGACCCACGGCACCGCGCTCGTCGGGGTGAACAAGGGCTTCTTCCAGAAGGAGCTCGGGGCCACCAAGGCGTCGTACGCGACCTTCAACGCCGGCCCTTCCGAGATCGAGGCGCTCAACTCCAAGTCGATCGACATCGGCTGGATCGGCCCCTCCCCGTCGATCAACGGCTACGTCAAGTCGGGCGGCAAGAGCCTGAAGATCATCGGCGGTTCGGCCTCCGGCGGTGTGAAGCTGGTCGTCAACCCGGACAAGATCAAGTCCCTGAAGGACGTCAAGGGCAAGAAGATCGCCACCCCGCAGCTCGGCAACACGCAGGACGTGGCGTTCCTCAACTGGATCGCCGACCAGGGCTGGAAGGTCGACGCGCAGAGCGGCAAGGGTGACGTCACCGTCGTCCGCACCGACAACAAGATCACGCCGGACGCCTACAAGTCGGGTTCCATCGACGGCGCCTGGGTGCCGGAGCCGACCGCGTCCAAGCTGGTCGCCGAGGGCGGCAAGGTGCTGCTCGACGAGGCGTCGCTGTGGCCGGACAAGAAGTTCGTGATCACGAACATCATCGTGCGGCAGGACTTCCTCAAGGAGCACCCGAAGGCGGTCGAGGCCGTCCTGAAGGCGTCGGTGGAAGCCAACAAGTGGATCAACTCCAATCCCGACGCGGCGAAGGCGGCGGCGAACAAGCAGCTGGAGGCGGACTCCGGCAAGGCGCTCAAGCCCGAGGTCCTGGACCCGGCCTGGAAGTCGATCCAGTTCACCAACGACCCGCTGGCCGCCACGCTCAACACCGAGGCGGAGCACGCGGTCAAGGCCGGTCTGCTGAAGAAGCCCGACCTGAACGGGATCTACGACCTCACGCTCCTCAACAAGGTCCTCAAGGCCGACGGCGAGTCCCCGGTCGACGCCGCCGGTCTCGGCACCAGCTGACCCCGGTCCCCGAAGAGTTCCCAGGAGGTGACGACCATGGCCACGACCACGACGCTCGCCAAGGCCGACGAGTCCGTCGAGTACGCCGCACGCCTCGACCACGTCTCGAAGTCCTTCGCGGGACCGGGTGGACAGCAGCTCGTCCTGGACGACATCAGCATCGATGTCGCGCCGGGCGAGTTCGTCACCCTCCTGGGGGCCTCGGGCTGCGGCAAGTCCACGCTGCTGAACCTGGTGGCGGGACTGGACCAGCCCAGCACGGGCGCCATCACGACCGATGGCCGCCCCGCCCTGATGTTCCAGGAGCACGCCCTCTTCCCGTGGCTGACCGCGGGCAAGAACATCGAACTCGCCCTGAAGCTCAGGGGAGTTCCCAAGCCCGAGCGGCGCGGCAAGGCCGAGGAGCTGCTCGAACTGGTCCGGCTGAAGGGCGCGTACGGCAAGCGCGTCCACGAACTGTCGGGCGGTATGCGCCAGCGCGTGGCATTGGCCCGCGCGCTGGGGCAGGAGAGCAACCTGCTGCTGATGGACGAGCCGTTCGCGGCCCTCGACGCCATCACGCGGGACGTGCTGCACGACGAGATCACCCGGATCTGGACGGAGACCGGGATCTCCGTCCTGTTCGTCACGCACAACGTGCGCGAGGCGGTACGGCTCGCGCAGCGCGTGATCCTGCTGTCCTCCCGGCCCGGCCGGATCGCGCGCGAGTGGACGGTCGACATCCCGCAGCCGCGCCGCATCGAGGACGCGCCCGTGGCCGAACTGGCCCGTGAGATCACCGAAGAACTGCGTGGGGAGATCCGCCGTCATGGCCAGCACTGACACGACACCGGCCCAGGACGCCGGGAGCGTAGAGGCGGGCCTCGACGCGCTGGAGACCCAGGCCACCGGCCGCCCGACCCTCCGGCAGACCCTCGTCAACAAGATCCTGCCGCCGGTCATCGCGCTCGCGGTGGTCCTCGCGGTCTGGGCGCTCCTCTACCCGGTCGTCGACGACCCGTCGAAGCTGCCGTCGCCGGCGGCCGTGGGCTCCACGTTCAAGGCGGCCTGGCTCCAGGGCGATCTGCTCGGCTACATCTGGACCAGCGTCTCGCGCGGTCTGCTGGGCTTCTTCTTCGCCCTGCTCATCGGCACCCCGCTGGGCCTGATCGTGGCGCGGGTGAAGTTCATCCGCGCGGCCATCGGCCCGATCCTGTCCGGCCTCCAGTCGCTGCCGTCGGTGGCGTGGGTGCCGCCGGCCGTGATCTGGCTGGGCCTGAACAACTCCATGATGTACGCCGTGATCCTGCTCGGCGCGGTCCCCTCCATCGCCAACGGCCTGGTGTCCGGCGTCGACCAGGTGCCGCCGCTGTTCCTGCGGGCCGGCCGCACGATGGGCGCGACGGGCATCAAGGGCATCTGGCACATCACGCTGCCTGCCGCGCTGCCCGGCTATGTGGCGGGCCTCAAGCAGGGCTGGGCGTTCTCCTGGCGCTCGCTGATGGCCGCGGAGATCATCGCCCAGTTCCCCGACCTCGGCGTGGGCCTCGGCCAGCTGCTGGAGAACGGCCGCACCAACAGCGACATGGCCATGGTGTTCGAGGCGATCCTGCTCATCCTGTTCGTCGGCATCGCGATCGACCTGCTGATCTTCAGCCCGCTGGAGCGGTGGGTGCTGCGCAGCCGCGGTCTGCTGGTGAAGAGCTGAGTCCATGAAGCCCGTTCTCCTGGTCATCGCCCACGGCAGCCGCGATCCGCGGCATGCCGCGACGGTGCACGCTCTCGTTCGCCGGGTGCGCTCGCTGCGCCCGGACGTACGGGTGGAGACGGGCTTCCTGGACTTCAACATCCCTTCCGTGCAGGGGGTGTTGGAGTCCCTGGCGGCGGAGGGCGTCCGTGACGTCGTAGCGCTGCCCCTGCTGTTGACGCGAGCGTTCCATGCGAAGGCGGACATCCCCGCGGTGCTGCGGGACGCGCCGCCGCAGCTGCGGATCCGGCAGGCGGAGGTGCTCGGCCCGTCGCCGCTGCTGCTGTCGGCGCTCGAACGGCGGCTGTACGAGGCTGGGTTGACGCCCGCCGACAAGTCCTCGACCGGGGTCGTGCTGGCCTCGGCGGGGTCCACCGACCCGGAGGCGATCGCAGTGATCGCTGACATCGCGCGGGAGTGGCGGCACACCGGTTGGTGCGCCGTGCGGCCTGCGTTCGCCTCCGCGGCCCTGCCCCGCACCGAGGACGCGGTGCGGGAGCTGCGGGCTCTCGGCTGCGCGAAGGTGGCCGTCGCGCCGTACGTGCTCGCCCCGGGCTTCCTGCCCGACCGCATCGCGCGGGGCGCGGCCGAGGCGGACGTCCTGGCCGAGGTGCTGGGGCCCGCGCCGGAGGTGGCGCGGGTGCTGCTGCGGCGGTACGACGCGGCGGCGGCGCGGGGGCTGCTGCGGCTGACGGTGAGCGCGTAGGCGTTACTCCTCGGCAGCCGCCACCGCCTCGTCGGCCAGCCGTGCCAACTCCCCCACCGGCAGCGACCCGGCTGCCCTGCGCTCGCGGGCGAAGGTGTTGGCCAGGCCCTGGAGAAGTTCGTTCAGCGGCGTCGGGACGCCGTGCCGTCGGCCCAGGAGGACGATCTCACCGTTGAGGTAGTCGGCCTCGATGGTGCCGGTGGCGCGGGCGAGGGACTGCCAGGAGGAGCCGCCGACCGGGACGCCGTCGAGCGGGACGGCGGTGACCTTGTCGCCGCGGGTCGTCCGCTGTTCCTCGACGCTCGCGTACGGGATCCCGGCCGCGTCGAGCGCCGCCTCGCCCTCGGCACGGACCCGCCGGCGCAGTGACCTGCTGTCCGCTCCGCCGTCGTCGGGGCCGCTCAGAGCCATCAGGGCGTTGCCGAGGTTGGTCAGCAGTTTGGCGTACTGCCACCGCGTCACGTCCGCCACGACCGGCGCCTCGAACCTGGACTTCTCCAGGTCGGCGGCGATCCGGTGCAGGATCTCGTCGGTGCCGTGCGGGTAACGGCCGAGGTGCAGCATCCCGGTGAGCGGGGCGCAGGCGGCGCTGACGACACCGGGTTCCACGAAGCTCGCCGGCAGCCAGACGCAGACGCCGTACACCTGCCGGAATCGCCGCAGGGCCACGCGCTGCCCCTCCACGCCGTTCTGCGCACACAGCAGCGGCAGCCGCTCGGCAGCCGTGCCGCCGCCCTCGACCGGGGCCGGGCCCCACGCGTTCAGGGCGCCTTCCGTGTCCTGGGTCTTCACGGCGAGGACGAGTACGTCGTCGGCGCGCAGTACGCCGAGTCCGGCCGGCCCCTCCACGACCGGGAGCCGGTACGTGAACTCGCCCTCCGGCACCCTCAGTCGCAGCCCGCTGTCCCTGAGCGCCGCGTACTGCTTGCCCCGCGCGACCAGAACGACCTCGTGCCCGGCCCCCGCGAGCCGTCCGCCGACGGCCCCGCCGACCGCCCCTGCCCCGATGATGATGTAGCGCATGGGAGGAGCCTCGCACAGGGGTGTCGACGCTGTGCGCCCGGCGGGTCATCCTGCGAACGGCGTCGCCTGGTGGAAGTACAGCAGCCACCCGCTCGGCGTGCGCCGCCACAGTGAACTGCGGTGTGCCCGGCCGCCGTTGTGCTCCGTGTCGAAGGTGAGATGAACGACGTCGGGCGCGAGCCGGACCCCCTTCATCCCGGACGCGGCGATCGGCCCGGCCTCCTGATCCGAGGCCCCGGCGAGGGCGGCGATGATCGACAAGCGGTCCCAGCGCCGCCCGGACGCGCCGAACTCGTGGAACTCGGGGTGCAGCAGCGCGCCCACCAGCTCGGGCGAGGCGCGCACCTCGGGGACCAGGAGCCGCAACTCGCCCTGGACGGCGGCCTCCACGGCGGAATCGCGGTCAGGCACCGGTCATCTCCACCAGCTTGACGACGGTGTTCCAGTTGCGGCTGGTGGCGATCACGCCCTTGTTCAGCCTCGGCTTGGACAGGTGCTCGGCGAGCTTGGAGCGGCCGAGGCCGTCCGGGGCGTACAGGTACAGGGCGCGGTCGCCGAGGCGGAACTCCTCGGGGAGGTAGGCGGCCTGGTCGATCTCCGCGAAGCGGTCCGCGTCGACGGGCGCGGAGAAGTAGGTGACGTGGAGCTGTTTGGCCTCCAGCTCGGCGGCCGGGAAGGGGCAGGCCTCGGCGATGGCCTTCAGGTAGGCGTGGTCGCGGACGATCACGTCGACCGCGAAGCCGAACCGCTTCTCGATCGCGCCCGCGAGCTCGGCGGCCAGGGTCTCCTCGTCGCCGTGGTCGGCGGTGAACACGGCCTGTCCGCTCTGGAGGTAGCTGCGTACACCACCATGCCCGAGGTCTTCCATCAGGGTGCGCAGGTCGGCCATGGGGACCTTCCTGCTGCCTCCGACGTTGATTCCGCGCAGCAGCGCCGCATACGTGGTCGTCATGCGCACACCCTAGGACGGCCTTCGCGCGTACCCCGATCATCGCCCCGCACAAGGGCCGTTAGATGTAAGGGTCACGGTCCTCCCCAGTGCGGAGGGCGCGCGGTCCCTTGGGAGGAGCCGGTGCCCGGCGGACCTCACCGGGCAGCACGACGAGATGGCCTTATCCGGCCCATACCTTCGAAACGAAAGGTGGCGGCAGGGGGCTGCCACCGCTCTCGAGGGGGCAAGCCCGTCATGGGGAACGGAGACACAAGGGTGCGGGGCCTGGCCGCCCGGGCCGGCGGCTGGAGCGCACGGCACCGATGGGCTGCCGTCGGTATCTGGGTGCTGTTCGTCGTTCTGGCGATGGGGCTCGGCTCGGCGGCGGGCCGGGTCGACGTCAAGGACAGCGACCAGCTGAAGGGGGAGACCCACACCGCCGCGAAGATCATCGAGGACGCCGGGATCGACGAGCCGGCCAGTGAGTCGGTGCTGATCCAGGCCAGGGACGCCGACGCCAAGGCGACCGACGCCGACTTCAGGGCCGCCGTCGCCGCGGTCGTGAAGGCGGTCGAGGGCACCGGCAAGGTCACCGACGTGACGTCGCCGTACGACACCAGGACGATCTCGAAGGACGGCCGCAGCGCGCTCGTGCAGTTCGACATGCGCGGCGAGGCGGACACCGCCGGGGACCGGGTCGAGCCGGTGCTGAAGGCCGTCGAGGGGGTGCAGAAGGAGCACGAGTCGCTGCGGATCGAGGAGATCGGCGGCGCCAGCATGATGAAGACGTTCTCCGACGCGTTCGGCGACGACTTCGAGAAGGCCGAGCTCTCCGCGGTACCGGTGGCGCTCGGCATCCTGCTCATCGCGTTCGGCGCCCTGGTCGCGGCCTTCCTGCCGGTGCTTCTGGCCGTGAGCGCCATCATGGCGACCATGGGGCTGATGGGCATCGTCAGCCATGTGATGCCCATGAGCGACACCGCCAACTCCGTGATGCTGCTGGTCGGTCTGGCCGTGGGCGTCGACTACTGCCTGTTCTATCTGCGCCGTGAGCGCGAGGAGCGGCAGGCCGGGCGGGATCCGCAGACCGCTCTGCGGATCGCCGCCGCCACCAGCGGCCGCGCGATCATCGTCTCGGGTGTCACGGTGTGTGTGGCGATGGCGGGCATGCTGTTCACCGGGCTCGCCGAGTTCGAGGCGATGGGTCTGGCCTCGCTGATGGTCGTGGCGGTCGCCATGGTCGGTTCCGTGACCGTGCTGCCCGCGCTGCTCTCCCTGCTGGGCGAGCGGGTCGAGAAGGGCAAGATCCCCTTCCTGCACCCGGAGAGCCGGCTGCGTCGCAAGCGGGGCGGCAACCGGGAGAGCCGGTTCTGGACCGCCGTGCTCAAGGGCGTCCTCGCGAAGCCGGTCGTCTCGGTCGTGGTCGCGGCCGGCGCGCTGCTCGCCATCGCGGCGCCCGCGCTCGGCATGAAGACCCAGAACCTCACCCTGGACCAGCAGTTCGGCGACTCGCTGCCGATCGTGCAGACGTACAACCGGGTCAACGACGCCTTCCCGGGCGGCTCCGAGCCGGCCGAGGTGGTCGTGAAGGCGGCCGACATCAACGCCCCCGAAGTCACCTCCGCGCTGGCCGACTTCAAGGCGAAGGCGATCTCCTCGGGTGCCTCGCGCGGCCCGGTCGAGATCAAGCTGCACGACGCGCAGAACCTCGCCTTCGTGTACGTCCCGCTGGTGGGCGGCTCCGATCTCGACAAGGCCGGTCAGAGCCTGGACACGCTGCGCGACGAGGTGCGTCCGGCCACCCTCGGCAAGGTCGACGGAGTCGAGGCGCCGATCACCGGGCAGGTCGCCGGTTCCAAGGACTTCAACGACCAGCTGGCGGGAGCGGTCGTCCCGGTGTTCGCGTTCGTCGTGGTCTTCGCCTTCGTGCTGATGCTGCTGTCGTTCCGCTCGCTGACGGTCGCGATCACCTCGATCGTGCTCAACCTGCTGTCGGTGGGCGCCGCCTACGGCATCCTCGTCGCGGTCTTCCAGCACGGCTGGGGCGCGTCACTGGTGGGCGCGGAGGGCGTCGGCGCCATCATCACCTGGTTGCCGTTGTTCCTCTTCGTGATCCTGTTCGGCCTGTCGATGGACTACCACGTGTTCGTGGTCTCCCGGATCCGCGAGGCACGCCTGCGGGGCCGTACGACGAGGGACGCGATCCAGCACGGGGTGGTCACCACGGCCGGTGTCGTCACCAGCGCCGCCGTCATCATGGTCGCCGTGTTCGCGATCTTCGGGACGCTGTCCATGCAGTCCATGAAGCAGATGGGCGTGGGCCTCGCGGCCGCGGTGCTCATCGACGCGACGATCATCCGGGGCGTGCTGCTCCCGGCGGTGATGGCGCTCCTCGGCGAGCGCAACTGGTATCTGCCGAAGTGGCTGAACCGGCTGCCCGACCTCACCCACGACGAAGCCGCGGACGCCGTGGCGGCGCCTGCGGCACGGGACGACGAGGGTGAGCCCCTGAGGGTCTGAGCCTTCCTCGGTGAAGGCTGAACCCCCTTGTACTGAGGGCCCGTTGGTGACCGGGGTACCAACGGGCCCTCACTCATGCGGGCAGTGCCGCCTCGATGAGGTCGGCCGCCCTGCGGGTGCCGCCCTCCTGAGCCATCTCCGCCTGGATCTCCTTCAGTTTCCGGGCGACTTCGGGGTCGTCGACCAGCGCGAGGGCAGCCGCTTTCAGGGCCTCGGCGGTTGCCTCCTCGGTGTCGATCCGGCGGGCGACACCGAGGCCCTGGAGCATGTCCGCGTTGCCGAACTGATCCACGGCCTGCGGTACGGCGATCATCGGCGTGGCGGTCGCCAGTCCCTCCTGGCTCCCGCCCGCGCCGGCGTGCGTGACGAACAGGTCGGCCTGCTTGAGGATCGCCAACTGCGGTACCCAGGACCGTACTTCGACGTTGTCCGGCACGGTGCCGAGTTCGCCCGGGTCCACGTGCCTGCCGATCTGGAGCACGAGGTGCCAGCCGGGAAGGTCACCGAAGGCCCTGACGCACTCCTTGTAGAAAACGGGCCGCCGGGTGAACGAGGAGCCGAGCGAGACCAGCGCCACCTTCTCCGCCGCGGCCGGCCGCTGCCATTCCCCCTCGGCGCCGCGGTCGCCCTGACAGGCGCCGACGAAGGTGTACACGCTCTCGTCGACCCGGTCGGCGTTCGGCTGCAGGGCCTTGGGGATCAGCACGAGGGAGCGGTCGGGACGGCCGACGAAGGTGTCCGGGTGCATGGCGACCCCGTTCTCCTCCAGCCAGCTCTGGAACCGGGCGTAGTAGGCCTGCCCGCGCTCGGTCTTCTTCGGCTCGGCCCACATCGGCTCGGCGACCTCCTCCTCGTAGCCCCGCCAGGCGACGAGGTTCGGCGAGAGGGAGATCGCCGACACGCCCCAGCGGTGGGCGAGGATGCGGGCCGGGTAGGCGGTGATGTCGTGCAGGACGAGATCCGGTTCGTCACCGTCGTACGCCTCGACCTGCTGCGGCAGGGCCTGGATCGCGTCGGCGAGGAAGAGCTCCACGTGGTCGAGCAGCTCGGTGCCCCAGGCCGCCGGGTCGTCGTCGGGGCCCGGCAGAGTCGAGTTCCAGGACTTCACCTCGGCACCGGTCTCGGCGACCTTCTCGGCGAACAGGGGCGGGACGGCGTACGTGACCCGATGCCCGCGCGCCACGAGCTCGCGGATCACCTCGAGGCTGGGGTTCACATGACCGTGGGCGGCGATGGAGAACATGGCGATGTGCGAGCGAGTGGTCATGACGGGAAGGCTAGACGAGACGAAACGTCTCGTGCAACGTGTTTGGGGAGTTCGAGCGGTACGGCGTCCGTTGTCCGCGGCGCCACCGTGCCCGGTCGCGCAGTTCCCCGCGTTCCTGGGCCCGCTCACGGCGCCAGCACCTCGTACAGCCGCAGCCAGTGCACCGGCGCCACCTCGCCCACCAGCGACCTCCGGTCGAGCCCCGCGGAGCGGAACGCCGCGTCCACCCGCCGCCGTGGGTGGGCCCGGCACAGGGACGCGTGCAGCGACCCGCCGACTCCCGAGAAGCCGAGCTCGACCAGGTGCCGCCAGCCGTGCAGCGCCGCGGGCCCGAGCAAGGGTGTATGCCGGCGCCCGATCCGGAGGATCCCCGCGTCCACCCGTGGCGCGGGCCGGAAGCTGTGCCGACCGACACGGCCCACCAGCCGCCAGTCATGACGGGGCCAGCTCAGGACCGTCAGCTGGGTCCACCTCCCGTAGTCCCCGGTGCGTTTACGGGCGTACTCGAGCTGGGTGAGGAGTGTCGCGTCGGTGAGGGCGGGAGCCCGCAGACACCAGTCGACGATGTCCGCGGTCCGCGAGAAGGGCACGTTGCCGGCGACGGCGAACGGCGTGCGGGGCGGTCGGGCGACGAGGAAGTCCCCCTCGACCACCTGCACGTGTGGGGTGTCCGAGAAGCGCTCCCGGAGTACCGGAACGAGCCGCGAGTCGATCTCGTACGCGAGCAGCCGACGGCAGCGCGGGGCGAGCAACTCGGTCAACGCGCCCTTTCCCGCGCCGACTTCGAGCAGCAGCGGGGTCGGGCGAGGTACGGCGAGTCCGGCGAGGCGCGCGGCGGCACCGCGGTCGGTGAGGAAGTTCTGCGAGAGCACGCGGGAAACGCGGGTGGGGCGGCCCATGGCCAGTGGTCCTTGTCTTCCGTGACGGGAAACGGGCAGACGAAGGCCCCGACCGGAAGACTGGGGAAACAGAAGCGGGGACGCGCAGACGTCAGAGGGTGTCGCGCCCCGGGCCGGTCAGGGCTCCGGGGCCGCGGCGCATCCGGATGGAGTGCGTGCAGCCCCGGCCGAGACCGGAGATGTAGATCGCGTTGAAGGCTCCCACGGAGGGCACGCTAGGCGCGGGCCCTCGACGCCGACAACCGAATTACCTCAGCGCTGGTAGCGGGCCAGCACCAGGTTCCCGTCGTCCTCCAGACGTTTGCGCAGCTCATCGAGGCCGATCGCTCCGCTGTAGTACTCCTGGAAGGCGGGGGTGGCGACCTTGTCCTTCCACTCCGGGTAGCCGCGGACGGACTGCGCGGGCGCTGTGGTGAGGTGGGAGGCCAGGGCGGTGCCGGTGGCCCAGCCGTCCTTCGTGACATGGAGGGCCGGATCGGCGAGCGCCTGCGTCCCCGTGGGCAGCATCCAGTCCCCCAGCGCCAGCCGGACCATGTTCTTGGGCCGGAGCAGGAAGTCGATGAACTCGGCGGCTTCCTTCTTATGGGGGCTGTCCTCGGCGACGGACAGGGTCTGCGGGCTGACGCCCTGGGTGAGCCCGTCGGCGCCGGCCGGGGCCGGCAGCACCTGCCACTGGAAGCCCTTCGGCGCCTGCTGCGCGATCTGCTGACGGTAGGAGAACCCGAGCGGGACCATCGCGTACTTGCCGCCGAAGAAGCCGGGCAGGGTGTCGGAGCCGCCGCTGCCGAGTGTGGTGGGCGAGGCGCTGTGGTCGGTGTTCGCCTGGTCGTGGATCGTGCGGGGCACGGTCTCGTCGGCCTTCTCGAAGCGGATGGTGGCCTTTCCGTCGGCGCCCCGGTGGAAGAGCTGTCCGCCCGCCGACAGCGACAGGTTGAGGGTCGCGGAGACGGGCTCCTTGAGCGGCCAGGCCACGCCGTACGTGCCGTCTCCGCTGAGCCGCTCGGTGATCCGCCGGAACTCCGCCCAGCTCCATGGGCGTTCGGGGGTGGGGATCCGGACGCCGGACTCGTTCAGCCACTCGGCGTTGGCGATGAGGACACGGGGCTCCTGGAGGAAGGGCACGCCGTAGACCCCGTCACCGAAGGTGGCGGTCGCCCAACTCCGTTGGGGGATGTCCGACTTCAGCCGCTGCGGCAGCAGGTCCTTGAGATCCGCCAGGTAGCCGCCGTAGGCGAAGTCCGCGAGGTCGTCGGAGGCGTCATGGATGATGTCCGGCGCCTCACCGCCCTCGAAGGAGGTGAGCAGCTGGTCGTGGACGCTGTCCCAACTCCCCTGCACATACTCGACCTTCACGCCGGGATGAGTCGCGTTCCACTCCTTCACGAGTGCCTTGTTGGCCTCGACGGACTCCTCCTGCCAGGCGAGGGACTGGAAGCGGAGGGTGATGCGACCGTCCTCCGGTGCGCTCGTGCCGGTACACCCGGCCAGGAGCAGAAGGAGCACTCCTACGAACCATCGGGCGCGCATCAGCTCTTCACCGCCCCGGCCAACATGCCTCCCGTGATACGGCGTTGGATGATCGCGAAGATGATCAGCGAGGGAAGGGTGGCGAGGAAGGCGGCCGCCGCCAGTGGACCGAGGTCGGCGACGCCCTCGGCGCCGATGAAGTGGGTGAGGACGACCGGCAGGGTCTGTTTGTCGGAGGTCTTCAGCAGCACCAGCGCGAAGAAGAACTCGTTCCAGGCGGTGATGAACGCGAACAGTGCCGTCGCCACGATCCCCGGCGCGAGCAGCGGCGCCGTCACCGACACCAGGGTCCGCAGGCGCCCGGCTCCGTCGACGGCCGCCGCCTCCTCCAGTTCGGTCGGCACGGCGCGGACGTATCCGACGAGCATCCACAGCGCGAACGGCAGCGCCCACACGACGTACACCAGCACAAGGCCCACGAGGGAGTTGATCAGCCGGAGGTTCTTCAGCACCAGGAACAGCGGGATGATCACCAGCACGAGCGGGAAGGCCTGGCTGACCACCACCCAGCCCGTGGCGGCCTTCGCGAGCCAGGTGCGCCGGCGTGCCATGACGTACGCCAGCGGGGTCGCGATCAGTACGGCGATCACGGCGGCGGCGGATGCGGCGAGCAGGGAGTTTCCGGCGGCGCGCAGCAGGGGCTGTTCGTCGAAGGCCTGGCGGAAGTTGTCGAGGGTGGGGTCCCGTGGGATCCAGGTGGGGTGCAGACTGCCCAGTTCTCGCGGGGACTTGAAGGCGGTGGAGACCAGCCAGAGGAAGGGGAAGGCGAGGAAGACGAGATAGGCGAGGAGGGCGGCGTACTGGCCGACGCGTCCGGTGGTGCTGGTCCTCACGCCTGGTCACCTCCCGTGCGGTCCCTGAGCCGGCCCACCAGGAAGAGGGCGAGGAGGAGGGAGATCACCGCGACCATCACCAGGCCCATCGCGGCCGCGTAGCCGAACTGGCCGTAGCGGAAGGCCTCTTCGTAGGCGAAGAGCATGGGGAGCCGGGTGCGGCCGCCGGGTCCGCCGCTGGTCAGTACGTACACGAGGGCGAACGAGTTGAAGTTCCAGATGAAGTTGAGGGCGGTGATCGCGAGGGCGACCGGTCTGAGGGCGGGCCAGGTGACCGTACGGAACCTGCGCCAGGCGCCCGCGCCGTCCATCGCTGCCGCCTCGTGGAGTTCGCGCGGGGTGTTCTGGAGGCCGGCGAGCAGGGTGACCGTCGTCTGGGGCATCCCGGCCCAGACGCCGACGACGATCACGGCGGGCAGGGCGGTGGACAGGCCGCTGAGCCAGTCACGGCCGTCGCCGAGGCCCAGGGTTCGGAGGGTCTCGTTGAGGACGCCGGCGTCCGGGTTGTAGACCAGCCGCCACATGACACCGACGACCACCTCGGGCATGGCCCAGGGGATGATCGCGAGGGCGCGGGCGAGCCAGCGCAGTTTGAGGTCCTGGTCGAGCAGAAGGGCGAGGCCGAGCGCGAGCAGGAACTGCGGCACGGTCACGCCGACCGCCCACACCAGACCGATCCGGAACGACTCCCAGAACAGGGTGTCGTGCAGCAGATCCTGGAAGTTGAGGCCGCCGATCCACTGGGTGGCCCGGGTCCGGCCCGACTGGGCGTCGGTGAAGGCCAGCAGGATCCCGTACAGCAGGGGTCCCACGCTCAGCACCAGGATCGGGATCAGCGCCGGCAGCACCAGGAACCAGGCCCCGCGGTCGGGAGGCCGGCGGTCCCCCTCGGCGCGCGGTGCGCCCTGCGCCGACCGCTCCGTCGCGGTCACCAAGGTCACGTCATCGGCTCCTTCGCACGGTTCGTGACGTTCCGGCCCGCCTGGCCTGGGCCTCCGTCATGGTCGTGAAGGGGGTATGCGCCGTCAAGGCAGCGCGCACACGGGCCCACCTGTGGGAATGCGAGACTGGCCGGGCGATGGCGTGAACTCGACGCCGTTCGCGGTGGCAGGACACAGGCATGCGTGACGTGTCAGGACCGGGAGGGCCGGACGATGGACGAGACACTGGCGCGGGACGTACTGGCCGCGGCGGGGGTGCTGCCCGGGGCCCGGCTGCTCGCCCTGGGCGAGAACGCCGTGTTCGCCGCCGGTGACCTGGTCGTCAAGGTGGGCCGCGACGCCGAGCTCCTCGACCGGGCACGCCGTGAACTGGCCATCGCCGTGTGGCTCGCGGAGGCGGGGGTGCCCGCGGTGCGGGCGGCCGAGCCGGAGGCCCGGTTGGTGGAGGGGCATCCGGTGACCTTGTGGCACCGGATGCCCGACGCCGTACGGCCCGCCGAGCCACGGGATTTGGCCGAACTGCTACGGGTCGTGCACGCGCTGCCGAAACCGTCCTTCGACTTGCCGCCCCGTGAGCTGCTGGGTGGTGTGGAGCGGTGGCTGAGGCTTGCGGGGAACGCGATCGACCCCGCCGACGCGGCGTACCTCCGCGAGCGGCGGGACGGTTTCGCGGCGGCCGCGGCCGCGGTGACGCCTCGTCTGGAGCCGGGGCCGATCCATGGGGACGCGCTGCCCCGCAATGTGCACGTGGGGCCTGACGGGCCGGTTCTCGTCGATCTGGAGACCTTCTCCTCGGATCTGCGTGAGCATGATCTGGTGGTCATGGCGCTGTCCCGGGATCGGTACGGGCTGCCTGCCGAGGCCTATGACGCGTTCACCGCCGCGTACGGGTGGGACGTCCGGGAGTGGGAGGGGTGTTCGGTGCTGCGCGGGGCTCGGGAGACGGCCAGCTGTGCGTGGGTCGCGCAGCATGCGCCGTCGAATCCCAAGGCGCTGGGCGAGTTCGAGCGCAGGGTGGCTTCGCTGCGGGACGGTGATGACACGGTGCGGTGGTCTTCGTTCTGACCGGTGGGGTCAGTCATCTCCCCCTTGGACTGTGCGTGCCGCGCTCCTGAGCTCCGTCAGAACCGAGCGGACCGCCCGCCTCGCCGTCCTCTCGGGGCGGTACAGCGCGTCGATGTACCGTCTCGCCCGGACGCCGCTCAGGGGTCTGAGCGCCAACGCCGGATGGCGGCGCGTCGTCCAGCGGGGCATCAGTGCCAGGCCGCCACCCGCGGCCACCGCCTCCGCTGCCACCGCGAACTCGTTGATGCGGTGGGCCAGGTGGAGGCGGCGGCCCGCTGCCGCCGCGATCGCCTCGATGGTGGCCATGACCGGGAAACCGTCGTGGACGGTGATCCACGGCTCGTTGGCCACGTCGTCCGGGGTCACCCGGTCTTTGGCCGCCAGTGGGTGGTCGGCAGGCATGGCCACGTCCAGTGGTTCCCGCAGGAGGGTGGTGGCCGTGACCGTGGACGGCCAGGCGGGGGCATGGTCGAGACGGTGGGCCAGGACGATGTCGTACTCCCGGGTGAGGCGGGGGAAGTCCTCCTGCGGCACGTCCTTGTCGGCCAGCCTCGGCACGGGGGCGCCGGGGTGGGCGAGTGCGCGCAGCAGCAGGGGGAAGAAGGCCGCGCCGGCACTGTTGAAGGCCGCCACCGAGACCTCGCCCTCGGGCCGGTCCACGAACTCCTCGACCGTGTGCCGCGCGCGTGCCAGCGCCGTCTCCACCTCGATGGCCGCGCCCGCCAGGGCCTGCCCTGCGTCCGTGAGCACCAGCCGCCTGCCGTCGCGCTCGGTCAGCGGGACCCTGACCGAACGCTGCAGCAGCCGCAGTTGCTGTGAGATCGCCGACGGGGTCACCAGCATTGCCTCGGCGACCGCGGTGACGCTGCCCAGTTCGCCGAGCTCCCGCAGGATCCGCAGCTGTCGTTCGTCCATCACGACAGTGTAGGAGTACTAAAAGATCGTTTTAGAAAGTGGATCTGGGCTTCAGCGGGCTCCTGGTGGACCGTAGGGACATGTCCGACACCCGCCGTACCGACGCGGTACTCCTGCTGGTCGCGATCGTCTGGGGTTCGAGTTATCTCTCCGCCCAGACAGCGACGTCCGCTCTCCCCGTCCTGCTGGTGCTCTTCGCCCGCTACGCCCTGTCCGCGCTCGCCTGCCTGGGAGTGGTCGCCGCCCGCGGGCGAGGGCCGCGCGGGTGGACCCGTGAGGAGCTCCGGGCGGGGGTGCCCCTGGGCCTCACCCAGGCCGCCGTCCTCGTCGTCGAGACCTACGGCGTCGCCCACACCAGCGCCGCCAACGCCGGGCTCATCATCAGCCTGACCATCGTCCTCACCCCCCTTCTCGACCGCACCGGTCACCGGGGCGGTCTGCCGCCCGCCTTCTACGCCGCCGCCGGTGTGTCCGTCCTGGCCGTCGGGCTCCTCATGGCGGGCAACGGCTTCCACGCGCCCCGCCTCGGAGACCTGCTGATGCTCGGCGCCGCTGTCGTACGGGCCGGCCATATGGCGCTGGTCGGCCGGCTCACCGCGGGCCGGGCGATACGGCCGCTGCACCTCACGACCGTGCAGACCCTCGTCGGCACGGCCCTGTTCCTCGCCCCGGCCGCACGCGAGCTTCCGACGCTGGCCCACGCCGGCCCGGCCATCTGGGCGCAGCTGCTCTATCTCGCCCTGTTCTGCAGTGTGTTCGCCTTCCTCGCCCAGACCTGGGCGGTGCAGCGCACCTCGGCCAGCCGGGCCAGCCTGCTGCTCGGCACCGAACCGATCTGGGCCGCCGCGGTGGGAGTCGCCCTGGGTGGTGAGCCCTTCACCGTACTGACCGGGCTAGGCGCGGTCATGATGCTCACCGGCACCTACTGGGGTCAGTCCGTGGAACGCGCCCACCGCGCAACGACTCCGCCCCGCACCACAGTTCACCCCAGCGAAGAGGACACGCGATGCCCGGCGACGACGCCTACGACACCTACGACCGTCTGATCTCGCTGCTCGACGCCTCCTCCGTCGACTACACACTGATCGACCACGCGCCCGAGGGCACCACCGACGCCGTGTTCGCGCTGCGTGGACACCCCGCCTCCGAGGCCGCGAAGTGCATCGTCCTGCGGGTCAAGGTGGATCGCCGGACCACCCGGAGTGTCCTGGCGGTCGTCCCCGGGGACCGGCGCGTGGACCTGGACACGATCCTAGCGCTGTACGCCGCGCGCTATGTCGGGTTCAGCGATGCGGAGACCGCCGAGCGGCTGGCCCGCGCGATCCCCGGCACGGTGCTGCCGTTCAGCTTCGACCCCGAGCTGGAGGTCGTCGCCGATCCGGGCGTCGTGGCCCGACCCCGGCTGTACTTCAACGCCGCCCGGCTCGACCGGTCGCTGTGCATGTCGGGGGCCGACTACGCGCGGTCGGCGAAGCCGCGGGTGGAGCCCATCGCGGGTCCCGTGCCGGAGTGACGTTCTCTCAGACCGTCTCGTCGGCAGGCTCGCGCAGCGGCCAGGTGCCGTCGATCACCGCCGTGGCGTCGCCCTTGCGGCGCAGGAAACTCTGGAAGTCCGCCGCCCATTCCGCGTACCACTCGATCTGGCGGCGGTGCAGGTCCGCCGGGCCGAGGGCGGCGACCTTGGGGTGGCGCGCGGCTATCGCACAGGCGAGCCGGGCCGCGGCGAGGGCGTCGGCGGAGGCGTCGTGGGCGGCGTCGAGTGCGACCCCGTACTCCGTGCAGACCGCTTCGAGGTTGCGCTTGCCGCGCCGGTAGCGGTCCACCGAGCGGTCGATGGTGTACGGGTCGATGACCGGGGCCGGGTCGAGGCCGCCCAGGCGCTCGCGCAGGGACGGCAGGCCGTACCGGCGCAGTTCGGCGGAGAGCAGGCTCAGGTCGAAGGCGGCGTTGTACGCGACGACCGGGACGCCCGTCTTCCAGTAGGTCGCGAGGACGTCCGCGATGGCGTCGGCGACCTGGTCGGCGGGTCGGCCCTCGGCGGTCGCCCGTTCGTTGCTGATGCCGTGCACCGCCACGGCGTCCGCCGGGATCTGTACGCCCGGGTCCGCCAGCCACTCCCGGCGCCCCAGGGCCTGCCCGTCCCTGACCTCGATCACGGCTCCCGTGACGATGCGCGCCTCGCGCGGATCGGTGCCGGTGGTTTCCAGGTCGAAGCCGATCAGCAGCTCTCGGTGCCAGCCCATGGGCCGTCCCCCTTCTTGGTGGTGCTTTCCCCCAGTGGTCTCCACCTTCCCATGCGCCACTGACAATCAGAGGACCGCATTCCGCTTACGGGTCCGGACACTTCGGGAGGCCCGGACACTTCAGGCCCGGACACTTCAGAACACCGGAACACTTCAGGACACCGGCCGCGAATCCGCCCAGTTCGTCTCGAACTCCTCGCGGTAGGTGGGGAAGAGGCCGCTGTCGTCCACATCGCCCGGCTTGACCACGCGACGGCCGTTGCGCAGCACGAGGACCGGTGCCTCCATGCCTCTGGCCCGGCGCAGATAGGACTGCACGACCGCGATGCCGTCCGAGCCGTCGCCGTCCACGAGGTAGGCCGTGAAGCGCGGGGTCTCGTCGTAGACCTGGATCTCGAAGGCGCCCGGGTCGCGCAACCTCGACCGCACCCGGCGCATGTGCAGGATGTTCATCTCGACCGCGCGGCTCAACTCACCGCGCTTGATGCCGAGTTCCCGCTCGCGCCGCTTGACCGCGCTGGAGGCGGGGTTCAGGAACAGCAGCCGCACCCGGCAGCCGCCCTCGGCCAGACGGACCAGACGACGGCCGGAGAAGTTCTGCACGAGGAGGTTGAGGCCGATGCCGACGGCATCCAGGCGGCGGGCGCCGCCGAAGATGTCCTCGGCGGGGAACTGCCGCAGCAGCCGCACCCGGTCGGTGTGCACGGCGACCACGTCGGCGTACCGGTCGCCGACCAGGTCCTCGACCGCGTCGACGGGCAGCCGGCGGGCGGACGGCACGTCGCCGCCGGCGCCGAGTATCTCCAGCAGCTTGGCGGAGGCGCGCTCGGCCTGGCCGAGGACCGCCTCGGACAGGGCCCGGTTGCGGGAGACGACGTTGCGTGTCACCTCCAGCTCGTCCAGAGCCAGTTCGACATCGCGTCGGTCGTCGAAGTAGGGCTCGAAGCAGGGCCAGTGCTGCACCATCAACTCGCGCAACTGCGGCAGGGTGAGGAAGCTGAGGACGTTGTCGTCGGCCGGGTCGAGCAAGTAGCCCTTGCGGCGGCTGACTTCGCGCACGGCGACCGCGCGCTGCACCCACTCCTGCCCGGCGGGCCCGGCAGCGGCCACCACCCAGTCGTCGTGGCCGTGGACGGGTTCGTAGATGGGACGCAGAACAGCGGCCACCACGGCCCGCAGCCGCTGTTCGACGAGGTTCAGCCAGATGTAGGCCCGGCCGGCCCGCTGTGCGCGCGTGCGTACCTCGCGCCAGGCGTCGGCGTCCCAGTCCAGCTCCGGCCCGATGGTCGCTCCCGCGTCCATCGGCCGCGCCAGGGACACCGTGCCGGGCGGGGCGTCTGCGGAGTTCCCCTCGTGACCCTCGTCACCAGGGGGCAACTCCAGCCCTCCCGAGCCCACCCGCGCACCGCCTTCCGCTCCCCCGAGCACTCCCGGGGGCATGACCCCACCCAACGATCAAGGAAGGGTACTCCGGGAGCGGTCGGCGGTGCAGCCGGATGGACAGGGTCAATCTCAACTACCGGGCTCCCAGTGACCGTTCTGTCCGGCGAGCTCGGCGGGAGTGAGCGGATTCATAGCCGTGACGTCCCTGGGGGCGATGGAGAAACCCTGCCAGTGGACCGGCATGGGCTGCTGGTCCTCGTCCCGGGCGATGTGGTGGAAGCCCACGTTCATCCAGACCACCGGGTGGGTGAGGGTCTGGCCGTTGACCCACTTGTCGACGGACTCGCCCGCTCCGGCACCGCAGTTGCCGGTGTTGTTGCTGGCGAACTGCTCGCACGGGTTGTACTCGGTGAAGTACACGTCGTGCTTGGTGAAGGAGCGGGCCGGGTACTTGGTGCTGGGACCGGGGACGATCTCGTACGACCGCGGGTGCCAGTCCTTGTTCTTGCCGACCGCGCTGACCATGCGCCACCAGCGGTAGCTCTTGGCGTCGCCCGCGAGTTCCTTGGTGACCGGGGTGCGGGTGGTCTTCACGGTCGCCGTCTGCTGGCCCTGGGCGGCCGCGGTGACCGTGGAGTCGTACTGCTCGACCCGGTTCTTGGAGGAGCCGTCGAGGGCGAAGTCGAGGCGCCAGAAGGCGTTGTGGCTGTGGCTGGTGGCCTGGGCGCGGGGGCCCTTGCCGATGGGCCAGCCGCGGCCGTCCCCGGCGTCGTAGTCCTCGTAGGAGAGGCTGCCGGTCGCGCCGAGGTTCATGGTGATGGTGCCGTCGTCCTGGAAGCGCCACTCGGTCATGTACTCGTACCAGCCGACCTGGTTGACCGAGTAGACGAGCAGGTCCTTGCCCTGGGCCTGGTAGACCTTGTTCGCGCTGTCGCCCTGCATGCGGTAGGCGTGGCCGCGGGAGCGGGTGGTGGTGCACAGGCCGTTGACGTTCGGGTGGTCCGGGTCCCAGGAGTCCGGGACCTTGACGCTCTTGATGGTGCCGCCGGGGCACTCGCCCGGGTCCAGGTTCATCAGGCCCTGCGCGAAGCCGAAGCCCGTCAGGTCGTCGTACTCGACGCTTCCGTCGTCGTAGGGGACGTGGATCTGGCCGAGCCTGGCGCTGTTGAGGACCTTGATCGGCGCGGTCTCGCCCTTGGGCTGGTAGGAGATGTTCTCCAGGACGAGCCCGGCCTTGCTGTCGTAGCGCCAGCACATCCGCCACGTCGTGCCGCTGGAGAGCTTCTGCTCGATCTTGTAGGCGGTGCTGCACTCCGCGGCCGCCGCGGCGGCGGCCTTCGGCTGGGCGGCGGCCGGTCCCGCCCCGGTGGTGACACCGGCGGCCAGCGCGGCCACGGACACGCCGAGGGCCGCGTGCCTGCGCGCGCGGCTGATTCTGTTGACACGCATGAAGAAATGACTCCCTTGCGGAAGGAGCAGGTGGGAAAAGTGGACGGAGGGAGGCGGATCAGTTCTTGAGCTTGGCGACCTTGCGGGCGCTCAGATCGATCACGAAGGCCCTGGCGTCGATCCAGGGGCCGTTCTTCACCTTCGGGAACAGCCGCACGCAGCGGTGCTCGCCGCACTTGTCGAGCACGGCGGGCTGGCCGCCGGGAACCGCCCGGTACACGGCGCCGGTGAGCAGCAGCTGGTTCGGGTCGGTGAGTTCCTTGTCGGTGGCGTCCTTGTAGTCGGCCTTCAGGTCCGCGCCCAGCGGGTCGGCGATCAGAAGGCTCGCGGCCTCGGCGTACTCGGCGCTGCTCAGCGGCGGCTGGACGCCGTGCTGGGTGCCGGTCGCGACGACCTTGCCGGTGTCGAGGTCGACGGTCCTGGTGACGAGGGTGTCGTCCCGGTAGTCGTAGAGCGTCACGTCGGCGCGCCGGGGCGCGTCCGGGTCGTCCAGCTCGCCGGCTTTCGGGTCGGCGAGGTCGACGGTGAGCCGTTGCGGGCCGCGCTCGCCCTCGACGTCCTCACTGGCGTTGAGCAGCTGCCGGTTCACGGCGATCTGCTCGACCCGCTGGATCTCGTCGTCGGTGAGCGGGTCGCGGCCCTTGCCCTTCTCGCCCTCGGCGGCCGGCGCCTGCTCGACCACCCCGGGCGCGACAGCCCCGTCCGCGCCCTGTCCCGCCTGTGCAGCGGACTGTCCCGCGGCCGTCTTGCCGCCCCCCGTGTCGTCCGCCCCCGCCGTGCCGGGCAGCGTGATCCCGATCATTACGGCGGTCCCGGCAACCGCGACGGCCGCACCTGCCACCACCTTCCCGAGGTGGCGGTGCACTATCTTGCGCACATCTTCCCCCTACTCCCCGGGTATCTCCGGGAGTACGTGTCTGCCCCATTGGTTCGGCACAGGGCGATCCTGTGATCGCACTGTGCTCTGGTCGATCGGTAAGAGGGACGTAAGTCATAGGTGGTTCCATCACTTTCGGGGACACTCGGGGCCAAGGGGCCCCACGCGGCGCGGGACAGCTGAAAGAGTCGTTTCATGCAGGTCTGGCCTGGAGAGGCGTATCCACTCGGTGCCACGTACGACGGCGCCGGTACCAACTTCGCGGTCTTCACGGAGGCCGCGAACCGAGTAGAGCTGTGTCTGTTGCACGACGACGGCTCGGAAACGGCGGTGGAACTGCGCGAGAGCGACGCGTTCGTCCGGCATGCGTACCTGCCCGGCGTGATGCCCGGACAGCGCTACGGCTTTCGCGCTCACGGCCCGTACGCGCCCGAGCGCGGCCTGCGCTGCAACTCGTCGAAGCTGCTGCTCGACCCGTACGCGCGCGCGATCAGCGGTTCCATCCGCTGGGGCGAGGAGGTGTACGGCTATCACTTCGACTCGCCCGACAAGCGCAATGATCTCGACTCGGCGCCGCACACCATGACGTCGGTCGTGGTCAACCCGTACTTCGACTGGGGCGACGACCGGCGGCCCCGGATCGGGTACCACGAGACGGTGATCTACGAGGCGCACGTCAAGGGCCTCACCATGCGGCACCCGGGGCTGCCCGAGGAGCTGCGCGGCACCTACGCCGCCCTGGCGCATCCCGCGATCATCGAGCACCTGGTGGAGCTCGGCGTCACCACCCTGGAGCTGATGCCCGTCCACCAGTTCGTGAACGATCACCGCCTGGTCGACATGGGCCTGAACAATTACTGGGGCTACAACACGATCGGTTTCTTCGCCCCGCACAACGCGTACGCCTCCTGGGGCGACCGCGGCCAGCAGGTCCTGGAGTTCAAATCGGCGGTCAGGGCGCTGCACGAGGCCGGGATCGAGGTCATCCTGGATGTCGTCTACAACCACACCGCCGAGGGCAACCATCTGGGCCCGACGCTGTCCTTCAAGGGCCTCGACAACCCGCAGTACTACCGCCTGACCGATGACCAGCGGTACTACATGGACACCACGGGCACCGGGAACTCGCTGCTCATGAGGTCCCCGCACGTACTCCAGCTGATCATGGACTCGCTGCGGTACTGGGTCACCGAGATGCATGTCGACGGCTTCCGCTTCGACCTCGCGGCGACCCTGGCCCGGCAGTTCCACGAGGTGGACCGGCTGTCGTCGTTCTTCGACCTGGTGCAGCAGGACCCGGTGGTCTCCCAGGTGAAGCTGATCGCCGAACCGTGGGACGTCGGCGAGGGCGGCTACCAGGTGGGGAACTTCCCGCCGCTGTGGACCGAGTGGAACGGCAAGTACCGCGACACCGTGCGGGACCTGTGGCGGGGCGAGCCGCGCGCGCTCGCGGAGTTCGCGTCCCGGCTGACCGGGTCCTCCGACCTCTACCAGGACGACGGACGGCGTCCGCTGGCCTCCATCAACTTCGTGACCTGCCACGACGGGTTCACCCTGCACGACCTCGTCTCGTACAACGACAAGCACAACGAGGCCAACGGAGAGGACAACCGCGACGGCGAGAGCCACAACCGGTCCTGGAACTGCGGGGCGGAGGGCGAGACGAACGACCCCGCGGTGCGGGAGCTGCGCGCCCGGCAGATGCGCAACTTCATCGCCACGCTGATGCTGTCCCAGGGCGTCCCGATGATCAGCCACGGCGACGAGGTCGCGCGTACGCAGCGTGGCAACAACAACGCGTACTGCCAGGACAGCGAGCTGGCCTGGGTGGGATGGCCGGAATCCTCCGGCGAAACGGGGCTCGGCGCCGAGCTGCTGGCCTTCACGCGCGCGATGGTGTGGCTGCGCAAGGACCACCCGGTTTTCCGCCGTCGCCGCTTCTTCCACGGGCGGCCCGTGGAGGGCACCCACGACGAGCTGTCCGACATCGCCTGGTTCACGCCCGAGGGCAAGGAGATGACCCAGCGGGACTGGGACCACGCGCAGGCCTCGGCGCTGACGGCCTTCCTCAACGGCAACGCGATCTCCGAGCCGGGCCCCCGTGGAGAGCGGATCACCGACGACTCGTTCCTGCTGATGTTCAACGCCTCGCCCAAGGCGCTGGACTTCGTGGTGCCGGTCAACCACGGCCGGCAGTGGCAGGTCGTGGTCGACACCGGCCGCCCGGACGGGGTGCCGCCGGGCACGGGGGCGAAGGTGCAGGCCGGGGATCGGCTGACGCTGGTGGACCGCAGCATGACGGTGCTGCAACGGCCCGTCTAGCGGGGTGGTTCGTGTGCCGATCACCGGGTACGCGCGTGTAGGGAGCGTTTTCGGCGCGTCCGGGGTACGAGGTCGGACGCGCCGTTTGCGTGGGGACGGGACCGTACCGTCGTGCCGTTCTCGTCGGGACGGGACGGTCCCGTCGTGCCCCCGGTGTCACGTCGGGACCGTCCCGTTCCGACGTCCCGTGTCCCGCACACATGGAGGACGCGATGACACGAAAGGCGGCAGGGCGGGTACGTAGGTCTGCATGACATCTGAGCGACCCGACCCGTCGGTGCCGACGGCCACGTACCGGCTGCAGCTGCAGCCCGAGTTCCCGTTCGCGGCCGCGGCGGCGGCCGTGCCGTACCTGGCCTCGCTCGGCGTCTCGCACCTGCACCTGTCCCCCGTGCTGGAGTCCGTCCCCGGTTCGACGCACGGCTATGACGTCGTGGACCACGCGCGTGTGCGTGAGGAACTGGGCGGCGAGGACGGACTGCGGACGCTGTCGCGCATCGCGCGGGAACACGGCCTTGGTCTGGTGATGGACATCGTGCCGAACCACATGGCGATGGCCCCGCGCCACAACCGTGCCCTGTGGGAGGTGCTGCGGGAGGGCCCGAAATCGTCGTACGCGCGATGGTTCGACATCGACTGGGAGGCACAGGGCGGTCAGCTGCTGCTGCCGGTGCTGGGACATCCGGTCGGCGCGGAGCTCGGCAACCTCAGGGTGGACGGCGGGGTGCTGCGCTACTACGACCACGAGTTCCCGCTCCGCGAAGGCACCGAGGAGCTTCCGCTGCCCCAGCTCCTGGACGCGCAGTGGTACCGGCCGGTCTGGTGGCGGCTGGCCCGTACGGAGCTCAACTACCGGCGTTTCTTCAGCATCTCGGAGCTGATCGGGGTGCGGGTCGAGGATCCGGAGGTTTTCGAGGCGACCCACGCCAAGATCCTCCAGCTGCTGCACGAGGGAGTGGTCGACGGGCTGCGGGTCGACCACCCCGACGGCCTCGCCGACCCCGACACCTACCTCCAGCGGCTGCACGAGGCGACCGGCGGGCGCTGGACGGTCGTGGAGAAGATCCTGGCGGACGGGGAGCGGCTGCCGGCCAACTGGCCGATGGCGGGGACCACGGGCTACGACGCCCTGCGGCACATCGACGGGCTGTTCACGGACCCGGCGGGGTTCGGGGAACTCCTCGGCCAGTACCGGCGGTTCGCGGCCCCGCAGACCGACCGCGGCGGCGACTGGGCCGCGACGGCACGGCGGGCCGCGTACAAGGTGATCACGCACGAGCTGGCCACCGAGACAGACCGGCTGACGCGGGTGGCGACACGCGTGTGTGCCGCGTCCCCGGAACCCGAGCTGCGCGACCGCGCGCCCTGGGCGCTGCGCACCGCGCTCCAGGAACTCCTGGTGCGGATGGAGGTCTACCGGCCCTACGGCTCGTCGGACGCCGCCGCCGTCGTCACCGAGGAGGCCGCGGCCGAGGCCCGGCTGGCCTTCGTGATCCCCGAGGAGGCGGGCGCCGTCGACGTCGTACGTGATCTGGTGCTGGGGCGGGCCGGTGCCGGGCCGGACCATGTGGAGTTCCGGACACGGTTCGCGCAGACGGCGTCGGCGCTGCGGGCCAAGTCCGTGGAGGACACGGCGTTCTACCGGTACGTGCCGCTGCTGTCGGCGACCGAGGTGGGCGGGAATCCCGGGAGTCCGGCGGTCTCTCCCCGGGAGTTCCACGATTACTGCACGCGCGTGCAGCGCGACTGGCCCCTGACGGGGACGGTGGTGTCGACGCACGACACCAAACGCAGTGCCGACGTGCGTGCTGCCCTGGCCGTGCTCACCGAGTGCCCCGAGTGGTGGGCGGACACGCTGGCCGAGGTGACCCGCACCGGCGACGGTGTGCCGGACGCACAGCTGGCGTGGGCGGCCTGGCAGACGGTGTTCGGGCTCGGCACCGCGGCCCCGGAGCGGGTCGGGGAGGCGCTGTTGAAGCATGTGCGCGAGGCGGGGCTGTACACGAGCTGGACGGAGCAGGAGCCGGCGTACGAGGAGGCGGTGGCGGCGTTCGTCGCGGCCGGGCCGTGCGGGCCGCAGGGTGAGCAGGTGGCCGGGCTGCGGAGCCGGCTGGAGCAGCACATCCGGGCGAACGCGCTGGGCACGGCCCTGGTGCAGCTGACGATGCCCGGGGTGCCCGACGTGTACCAGGGGACGGAGGGCATGTACCTGGCGCTGGTGGACCCGGACAACCGGCGGCCCGTGCGGTTCCCGCCGGAGGACTCCGGCGACAAGGGCGCGCTCACGGCTGCGGCGCTGCGGCTGCGCCGACGCCGGCCGGATGTCTTCGGTGACGCGGCGACGTACGCGCCGCTGGTCGCGGAGGGGCCCTCGGCGGCGCACTGCGTGGCGTTCGCGCGCTCCGGGGAGGTGGTCACCGCGGTGACCCGGCTGTCGCTGCGGCTGGCGGAGGCGGGCGGCTGGCGGGAGACAGTGCTGCCGCTGCCGCCCGGCGTGTGGCGCGATGTTCTGGTACCGGAGCGTGAGTTCTCCGGGCACGTGCGCGTGGAGGAGCTCCTGGGCGACTCGCCGGTGGCACTGCTGGAGCGGGTCGCCACGGATTGACCAGGTCCGGGTGAGTGCGGGCGGTCCTCCATTACTGCGGGCCGGGGGGCGCGGGCAACCCCGTGGGCACCTACGGCTCTACCGGCCGGCGGTAAATGCATCCGGGCGCCCCCTGGAGGCTCCCCCGTGGCGCGCTTGACAGCTCAACCAGACCGTGGGGTACTGCGAATGGCGAGGCCGGTCGGACGTGTCGGGGGTGAGTCTCCTGCCGGAGCTGCGCTACCCCACGGTGACCGAACTGGTTTTGTCCGCGCGGGCGTTGGCCGCACAGCGCCCCGACGTCTGCCGGCTGAGGCAGGTGGGTGTCTCGCGAGCGGGCAGGCCCCTGCATGTGCTGTCGATCGGCCATGCCCGGCGGGCCGTCCTGGTGGTCGCGGGCGCCCACTCCAACGAGCCTACCGGCGGCCCCGCGGCCCTGTCGGTGGCCGCCCGGGTACTGGCCGAGCGGGAGTTGAGATCGGGCACGTCCTGGCACTTCCTGCTGTGCGCCGATCCGGACGGGGCGAGTCTCCATGTCACCCCGGCTCCGCGCAGCCTCTTCGACTACCACCTCGGCTTCTTCCGGCCGGCCGGAGAGGAGCAGCCGGAGTGGGCCCCCGCGATGCTGCCGCCCGACCGGCTGCCGCCCGAGACCCGCATCCTGACCGGGCTGATCGACGAACTGCGCCCCTACCTCCAGGTGACCCTGCACGGCACCGACCTGGGCGGCAGCTGGGTGCAGCTGACGAAGGACGTGCCGGGCCTCGCCGAGCCGTTCTCGAAGTCCGCGGCGGAGTTGCACATCCCGGTGGAGACCGGTGCCTCGGACGCGGCGGGCTGGCCTGCGTCCGGGCCCGGGGTGCATGTGATGCCGGCGCCGGGCGCGGGGGCGGCGTACCCGAGCATGCCGGACGACGCACGGCGCAGCACCTGGTACCACGCGCACCGCTACGGCGGTCTTACCGCGGTGGTTGAGGTGCCGATGTGGGCGAGCGACCTGGTGGACGATCCGGCACCGCATCCGGCGCCGGCGGCGGCGATGGGACGGCTGGCGGGCCGGCTGCTGCGCCAGTCGCGGGCGGTGGACCGGGTGCTGGCGGATGCGCTGCCCCGTCTGGAGGGCGCCGACGGGCCGCTGCTGCGGGCCGCCACCTGGAGCCTGGGGCTGGTTCCGGGACTGGCCGCGGACTGGATCCACACCCGGCCCGCCGACGACACGAGGGCGTACATCGGCAGTGTGGACGCGTTCTCCCGCCGGCTGCCGCTGCGGGCGGCGGCCATGCTGCTGCGGGTCCTGCGGGAGGCGGACGACCGCGCGGCACCGCGTCTCGAACGGCTCGTCGAGGCCTGGAGCGACGCCTTCGCGGACCGTTTCCGGGCCCGCTGGGTGCCGTTGGAGCACCAGGTGGAGCACCAGGCCCGCACGGTCGTGGCGGTGGCGCTGCACGCGCGCGTACCGGCGGACTGAGCCGACGTCGCTCCACGCGGGTGTGCGTCACCGCGCCACGCGTCGCGCCTCAGCTCTCCAGTGCGAAGACCGCCCCGGTCCGCGCTCGCATCACACATGCGTTCGGGAAGGTCTGCCGGTACTCGACCGGTCGGCCGTTCCACTCTCCGTCGGCCTGTGCGGTGACCGGTGCGTAGAGCATCGTGCAGAAGACGTCCGCGGGCGGAAGTGCGCCGATGTCGCCGCCGACGGCGGCGAGCTGGGCGCAGGCCTCCGCTGCCCGGCCGTGGCCCTCGGGCGGGTCGCACAGCAGGAGGGTGCCGCGGGTGTCGCCGGAGCGGCCGTCGCCCTTGGTCACCGTGAGGAAGAGGTGGTCTTCCGTAGAGGGCCCGGTCGGCACGGGCGCCGCCGCGGCGAGGAGCAGGACGGCCGCCACCGCCAGACCCGCGCGTGCCGCTCGCCGTACCGCCGTCGCTGTGATCGTGTAGGTCATTCCCGATGCATCGGCACGGCGGCCTCGGAACCCCACCCCGGCTCACCCGAACGGGAGCATGCGGGCGCTTGCCACGCGGCGAGTTCGAAGGCGGCGAGCACCACCCGCGACTGGTACTCGATCTGGCGCGGGACCGGGATCCAGCGCGCCCCGCAGCCGTCGCGGTAGTCGGCGCACCAGAGGTCGATGAGCCGGTCCAGTTCCGGCAGGGCGCCGACCGGGTCGGCGCCCGCGCGGGTCACGAGCTGGTGCAGGAGCCCGGCCGTGCGCAGGGCCAGGCGCCGTCCGGCGATGCGCAGCGCGGCCAGGTGGCCGGCGCTCAGCGGAGGCAGCGGGCGGCCGCCGTCGGCGACGTCGGGGTCCCAGGCGTCGGCGAGTCCGGGGCCGACCAGTAAATAGTCCTCGACCGGGGCGAGCAGACGGGCCGCGTCCGGGGCGTCCGACACCTGCGGGCGGATCCGCGCCAGGACGTCCTCCAGGAGCCGCCCGTCGCGGCGCAGCGTGTGGCTGACGGTGCGCAGTACGGCGGCCGCGTCGGCGGGTGCACTGCCGTCCTCGACGGCGGCCACGCCCCACATGGGCGCCTCGACGACGGCGGTCACGGTGCCGTGCCGGTGCGGGTGGTACCAGGTCGACTCGACGGCGGCCTCGGTGATGGCGGCGGCCAGGTCGCCGCGGCGGGGCGGCGGGATCCGGTAGACGGCGGGGCCGAGGCACGGCCAGTACAGGGTGTCGTACGGGCCGAACTCGCGGGGGATGCGCAGCCGGGCCGCCGTGTGGGCGACGCGCCGGGCGAGGCCGGGCAGGTCGCGCGTGAGTTCGACGAAGCCGCCGCCGACGTCGACGCCGTGCAGGGAGCACTGGAGGAAGGGCCGCAGTTCGTCCTGGAGGGCGAGCAGGGTGCGGGTCTCGGGAAGCGCGGCGGCCTCCGCGCCGTCGGGCAGCCATTCCGGCTGTTCGCCGAAGCCGGGCCGGAAGAAGTTCCGGAAGTAGCGGTCGAGGGAGTACGGGCCGCGCAGCCAGCCCTCGTTGCGGCGCAGGCCGTCGGGGTCGAGGCAGAGCAGGAGATTCCAGGTGGCGTCGGCCTCGACGGTGAGCCGAGGGTCGGCCAGGGCCTGCTCGGCCAGCCTGAGGACGGTCCCGCCGCCCACGGGCTCGTTGGCGTGCGGACCGGCGACGACGAGGGCCTGGCGGCTGCCGTGGCCGACGGAGAGCAGCCACAGGGGGTTGCCCGCGCGGGAGGTGCCGGCGCGGCGCAGCCGGGCGTCCGCGGGATGGCGGGCGACGAGCGCTGCGGCCCGTGCGCCGAGCTCGTCGACGGTCGGGTAGCGGAGGAGGGGCGGCAGGGCACACCTCCACAATGTGGTGCCGTCGGTTCACCTGGTGTGCATGGTGTACGCACAGTCAGTCACGACTTCAGGGGTACGTCAACACCGCGCGACGCCTGGGGTTTTGGGCCGCGACGGCACGTAAATCCCAGGCCAGAGGTGAGGTTGTGCTCAGTTGACCGCGAGCCGGAAGGCCATCCGGCCGAACCCCACCTGGTCGCCCTCACGGACGACGGCGGCGCCGATGACCCGTCGGCCGTTGACCGTGGTGCCGTTGGTGGAACCCAGATCCCGCAGGACCCACATGCCGCCCTGCCGGCTGAGTTCGGCATGGACCCGGGAGACCGTCTCGTGGGTCAGCCGCAGGCCGTTCGCCGGATCGCGGCCTATGCGCAGTGCGTGGCCGCTGCCGGGGTGCGGCAGCAGCAGCTTGGGCAGGCGCTCGGCCTGCCACGCCCTGCGCAGCCGTACGGTGAAGCCGGAGACGGCCTCGACGGTGCCGAACACCAGTCGGGAGACGCGGCTCTCCTGGGGCAGGTCCGCGGTGAGCGCGGCGAGTTCGTCGGACCGGCGCGCGATGAGGGCCAGTTCCATGCGGCGCACGAACGTGTCGTGCGACAGACGGCCCATGGCGACGCCGTCACGGAGCACCTTCAGCACCTTGTCGCGCTCCGCGTCGGACAGCCGCGCGGGGTACGTGTTGAACTCGAAGGACGACGTCACGTTGGTGATTGTCGGGCAGTGAACCCCGGGTGTCCAGAAAACGAGACAACGCCCGCCGCACGCGCGTACCTGACGACACCTGTCACAAAGGGGAAGATTCAAAGGCGGATTGATCTCGTTTGACGGCACCATGGACGGGCTACATCACGATGAGCAGACGAAGGGGACCGTCCGTGCAGTTCGAGGTGTGGGCACCGCAGGCCGGCCGTATGACGCTCCATTGCGACGGCGCCACGCGCGCGATGGAGCGTGATCCGGAACGCCCGGGATGGTGGCGGGGCGAAGCGGAGGCCACAGACGGCACTCGCTACGGCTTCGCGCTGGACGACGGCCCCGTCCTTCCCGATCCGCGCTCGCGCCGTCAGCCGGACGGCCCGGACGGGCTCAGCGCGGTCGTCGAGCACGAGCGGTACACCTGGCGTACGCGGTGGGCGGGCCGTCCGCTGCCGGGCGCGGTCCTCTACGAGCTGCACGTGGGCACCTACACACCCGAGGGCACCCTGGACGCGGCCGCGGCCCGTCTCGACCACCTCGTCGAACTCGGCGTCACCCACGTCGAGTTGATGCCACTGTGCCCCTTCCCGGGGCGACACGGCTGGGGCTACGAGGGCGTCTCCCTGTGGGCCGTGCACGAGCCCTACGGCGGCCCCGAGGCCCTGAAGCGTTTCGTCGACCGGGCGCATGAGCTGGGCCTGGGCGTCGTCCTGGACGTGGTGCACAACCATCTGGGCCCCTCGGGCAACTATCTGCCCGTCTTCGGACCGTACTTCACGGACACGCACCACACGCCCTGGGGTTCCGCCGTCAATCTGGACGCGCCCGGATCCGACGAGGTGCGCACGTATCTGCTGGGCAGCGCGCTCTCCTGGCTGCGGGACTACCGGATCGACGGACTGCGCCTGGACGCCGTGCACGCGCTCGCCGACACGCGCGCGTGCCACTTCCTGGAGGAGCTGTCGACGGCTGTCGACGCCCTCGCCGCCGAGCTGGGGCGGCCGCTGTCCCTGATCGCCGAGTCGGACCTGAACGACCCGCGGCTCATCACGGCCCGCGCGGAGGGCGGTCTCGGGCTGCACGCGCAGTGGAACGACGACTTCCACCATGCCCTGCACACCGCGCTGACCGGTGAGTCCCAGGGCTACTACGCCGACTTCGGCCGCGCACCCCTGGCCGCGCTCGCCAAGACCCTCACCGGCGGCTACTTCCACGACGGCACCTACTCCAGCTTCCGGGGCCGCAGCCACGGGCGCCCGCTGGACCGTACGCGCACGGCGGCGCACCGGCTGCTCGGCTACTCCCAGACCCACGACCAGGTCGGCAACCGCGCCGTGGGCGACCGGCTGGCGGCGTCGCTCTCCGCCGGCCTGGTGGCCTGTGCTGCGGCGCTCACCCTGACCGCGCCCTTCACGCCCATGCTGTTCATGGGCGAGGAGTGGGCGGCGGGCACACCCTGGCAGTTCTTCACCGACCACACCGATCCCGAGCTCGCCGAGGCCGTACGGCGGGGCAGGCGGCGGGAGTTCGCGGAGCACGGCTGGGCCGAGGAGGACGTGCCCGACCCGCAGGACCCGGCGACCCGGGACCGCTCCTGCCTCGACTGGTCCGAGCCCGAACGCGAGCCTCACGCGCGCGTACTCGCCTGGTACCGCCGGCTCCTCGCGCTGCGGCACGAACAGCCGGACCTCACCGACCCCGACCTCGCCGACACCAAGGTCGCCTACGACGCGGATCAGCGCTGGCTCGCCTTCCGGCGCGGGGACGTCCGGGTGGCCGTGAACCTCGCGAAGTCGCCTGCGGCGATCCCCCTGGGCCCCCGAGAGGCCGCCGTCCTCGCGGCCTGGGAGCCTGTGGAGGCACCGGGCGCGGACGGGGTGCTGCATGTACCCGGGGAGTCGTGCGTGGTGTTGCTTCAGGCCTGACCTCACGCAGCCTCCTTCGCCGCCCCGGCTCGCGCGAGGGCGGACACGGGAGCCGGTTCCTGGTGACGGGCGCGTGTGCGCAGGCCGCGGACGACGATCACGCCGAGTCGGAAGACGACCTCCCCGAAGGCCATGAGGACCAGGGCAGCCACCCACGCCTGCCCACCGGTGATGTCGTGATCGGCGGAGAAGCGGGCGACGGACGCCCCACCGGAGGCGTGGGAGGACCAGACCGCGAAGCCGAGGCGGAAGCCCATGCTGACCACCCACAGGGCCGCCGCGCCCAAGGTTGCCTTGATCCGTATGTGCCCGTCCGCGTACCGGACCCGGGTGATCGAGCCTCCTGCCAGCCCGAAGACGACGCCGGTGCCGGCGAACGCGGCGATCAGCACGAGGTCGTTGCCCGCGGTGGGGATGTCGTGCAGGTAGGCGGTCCCCGCCCAGGTGATCAGTGCGAGCGGCAGCAGCACGGTGCGGAGCGTCAGCCTCTCCTCGCGCAGCTGCCGGAAGACCACGAGGAGAAGCGCCACGTCGATGAGCCAGTCGGAGATCGTCATGCCTCGACTATCCGGCTCCGGCACGGTCTCGCGCCTCGACCCAGGGGTGGAAGGAGGGTGGAAAAGACCAGGTGGAGACGCCTACAACTCCGCGTCGTCCGGCTCCTCGTCCCGCAGTTCCGTGACGCGTTCCAGCAGGATCGCCTCCCAGGCGCGCAGCAGCCGGGTCCGCAGGAGCGGCAGGAGGGCGGCATCGCGGCCCTCCACCCCCGCGGCGAGGCGGATCACGGTGTCGCAGCGGGCGAGCCAGAGGCCGCGCAGGCAGGGCCGGGCGCCGTAGCCGGCAAGGGTGGCGGCGCGCACGGCGGCGGGCGAGCCGACGGCGAGGGCGAGGCCCGCGATGTCCTCGGCGGGGTCGCCGACCACCGTGGCGGTCCAGTCGAGGACGCCGCGCACCCGGCCGTCGGCGCTGATCACGAGGTGTTCGCCGGTCAGGGCGTGGTGCACGAGGACCGCGCTGCCGGGCTGCGCGGCGAGCTGGACCGCGGCCGGGGAGGTCAGCTGCTGGAGCCGGACCGGATCGAACTCGTCGGCCGCGCGCAGGAGTTCGGCGGCCCGGCCGGCCTCCCGGCGCAGTGCCTCCAGGGAGCGCGGGGCGACGCGTGGGACGCCGAGCGCCTCGGCCTGCCGTACCGGCACCTCGCGCAGCCCGGTGAGCAGCCCGGCGAGGTCGGCCTCGCCGACGGCGGAGACGTCGTGCTCCTCGGCCGAACCGCCGGGCACCTTGGTGTCGAGCGTGTAGGCCAGACCGGGCGCCCAGTCGCCCTGCGCCACGCTGGTCGGCACCGTGACCGGGACGTGCGGGCGGACCAGGTCGCGCAGCCGCAGTTCGCGGCGTCTGCGGGTGGAGGCGGGTCGGTCGCCCGCGAGGCGCAGCACATGGCGGGTGCCGACCCACCAGGTGGAGTGCCCGCCGCCCTCGGCGACGGGCCGGACCTCGGGGCCGCCGGCCTCGCCCGCGTCGGGCGTGCTGTCCTTGAGCAGGGAACGGACCAGTCGGCGGACCGTGTCCGCGGTGGGTGTCGGTGCCTGGGTCATGGTCGCGCCGTAGTCGCTCGGGGGTGGAGGGGCTCCTGGGACTCTGTCAGTCCACTATGACCATCTCGCGGGTGGTGTCGTTGAGCCTGCGGCCGCCGTCCTCGGTGACCGTGACGATGTCCTCGATGCGTACCCCGAAGCGGCCCGGCACATAGACGCCGGGCTCCACGGAGAAGCACATGCCCGGGACGAGGGGTTGTTCCTCGCCCTCGATCATGTACGGGGGTTCGTGTGTGGTGACGCCGATGCCGTGCCCGGTGCGGTGGATGAAGTACTCGCCGTACCCGGCGTCGGCGATGACCGCGCGGGCGGCCCGGTCGACCTCCTGGCAGGGCACGCCGGGCCGTACCGCACGGAAGCCCGCCTCCTGCGCCGCGCGCACGAGATCGTGCACCCGGCGCTCCTCGTCGGTGGGTTCGCCGACGTGGACCGTACGGGAGGTGTCGGAGCCGTAGCCGTCCTTGAGGCCGCCGAAGTCGAGGACGACCATGTCGCCGCGTTCGATGACCCGGTCGCCGACCTCGTGGTGCGGGTTGGCGCCGTTCGGGCCGGAGGCGACGATGGTGAAGTCGACCTGGGAGTGGCCGAACCGGCGCAGCAGTCCGGCGAGGTCGGCGGCCACCTCGGACTCCCTGCGGCCACCGAAGGCAACCTTCCGGATCTCCTCGAACGTCGCGTCGGCGGCCGCTCCCGCGGCCGCCAGCAGCTCCAGCTCCGCCGTGTCCTTGACGGCCCGCAGCATCGGCAGGGCGTCGGTGAGGGAGGCGTACGACGTGCCGGGCAGCGCCTTCTGCAGGCCCAGCAGGTGCATGGCCCAGGCGTTGTCGCTGATGCCGAACCGCCCGCCGGCGTCCAGGAGGGCGGCGGTGGCGGCGTAGGGGTCCTTGCCGTCGGTCCAGTCCCGCAGGGTCAGGGCACTCGCGCCGGCCGCCTTGGCGGCGTCCGGGGCCTCCAGGGTGGGCACGACGAGGACGGGGTCCTGGCCGGGGGCGAGGACCAGCAGGGTGAGCCGTTCGGTGACGGCGGTGGGTGCGTAGCCGGTGAGCCACACCAGGTCCGGACCGGGGGCCACGAGGAGACCGGCGAGCCCGGCCTCGGCGGCCGACCGTGCCGCGCGCTCCATGCGCGCCCTGTAGTCGTCGGCGGCGAAGGGCGCTGCGGTGCCGGTCATCGGGGCCTCCCTGGGCGGGTGAGGGTCTCAGGGCAGCATCCTGCCCGGACGGCGAGGGGCGCGCGAGCCGGTCGACATTTCTTTCGGGTCGACCGGACCTGAGTCCGGCCCGCGTCAGCTCTCCAGGGCCATGCGGACGCCGAGGAGCAGCAGTACGCCTCCGGAGACCTGCTCCAGCCGCCGGCGCACGCCCGCGCGGGACAGCACGGCCCGCAACCGGCCGACGCACCACACGTAGAGGCCGTAGTAGCCGACCTCGTAGACCGCCCAGAGCGCGGCGAGCCCGACCATGGTGAGCAGGTGCGGGGCGCCTTCGGGGACGAACTGCGGCAGGAAGGACAGGGCGAAGACGGCCGCCTTGGGGTTGGCGAGGTTGAGCAGCAGCCCCGCGCGGTAGGCGGCCCAGCCGGTCCTGCCCGTGCTCTCCCAGCCGCTGTCGGCCACGGCCCCCTTGGTGCGGCGCGCCTGCCGCAGTGCCTGGATGCCGAAGGCGACGAGCACGACGGCGCCGCCGATGCGCATCACGTCGTAGGCGATCTCGGAGGCGGTCAGCAGCGCGGTCAGGCCCAGCGCGGCGACGACGCCCCAGATGAACACCCCGGTCTCGTTGCCGAGCACGGTCAGGAAGCCGGAGCGTCTGCTGTGCAGCGACTGCTTGATGATCAGCACAGTGCTCGGCCCGGGTGACGCGGCGATGAGGGTGCAGGCACCGAGGAAGGCGATGAGCGTGGTCGGCATGGGCTCATCGTGGCGCCGACTGCCGGATCCGGACCAGTGGTTTTCCCACCGGATGAACCGGATTAACGGGAGTGACTTGATCAGGCATTAATTCTAATGCTTGGATCAACTCAAGCCATTAGAAGAGGGGGTACGGTCGTGCTGGTACTCGCGCACATCAGCGATCTGCATCTCGACGGGAGCGCACGGTCGACCGAGCGCGCCGAGCGGGTGCGTGACCGGCTGTGGGGGTTGCCGGGGCACGTGGACGCTCTGCTGGTGACCGGTGACATCGCGGATCACGGTGCCGAGGCGGAGTACGAGGAGGCCGCGCGGATCCTGGGACTGCACGAGGGCGACCCGCCGTTCCCGGTGCTCACCTGCCCGGGCAACCACGACAGTCGCGCCCCGTACCGCAAGGCCATGCTGCGGCGGCCCGCGGGCGACGGGCCGGTGAACAGCGTGCAGGTGTTCGACGGGGGCGCGGTGCTGATGTGCGACTCCAGCATCCCGGGCAGCGACGAAGGGGCGCTGGACGAGGAGACGTACACCTGGATCGAGGCGACCCTCGACGAACTGGACGGGACCCTTCCGGCCCTGTTGGCCTTCCACCATCCTCCGGTGGCGCTGCACCACCCGCTCCCCGACTCCTACCGACTGAAAGAGCCCGGACGGCTGGCAGCGCTGCTGGAGCGGCGGCCCGAGATCGCCGGACTGGTCACCGGTCACGCGCACACGCCCGCGGCGACCGTGTTCGCCGGGCGGCCGCTGGTCGTCGGGCCCGGGGTGACCTGGACGCTGCGGCTGCCCTGGGAGGGCGAGCAGGTCGCGGACCGGGACGCGCCGGTCGGTCTGGCCTTCCATGTGCTGGACGACGACGGACGGCTCACCACGCACTTCCGGGTGGTCCCGTGAACCCGGGGCACGTGAGCACGGGCACGTGACGAGGGTCCACCTGACGAGGGTTCATGTGACGACGCCCGGTACGGCCGTCAACTGCTGGTAGCCGCCGCTGCGGTGGCGGACCGTCAGCGCGACCTCGCGGCCGGGACGGGCGGCGGCGACGGCTCGCGCGAGGTCGGCGGCCGTGTCGATCCGGGTACGGCCGACGCCGAGGAGTACGTCACCGCGGACCAGGCCCGCCGTGAAGCCTGGGCCCGGGACGTGGACGCCGACCACCAGCGCGCCCGCCTTCTCCGCGTCCACGGCCTCCAGCCCCAGGGTCGCGGTGACGGGGGCGGGCCGGCGGACCGGAGCCGATGCGGAGGAGTTCGCGGACTCCGAGACCGACGGGCCCGTCCGGGTGTGTTGCCCGTCCTGGCCCGGTGCGCCCCGGCCGGAGGCGGCCTGCCCCGGCACTCCAGGGCCACCCGCCTGCCGCTGCAGTTCGGCCAGTCTGCTCATGCCGATCACCGTGACGCCCACTGTGCCGAGGCCCACCCCCGTCAGCACCAGGACGGCAGCGACGAGCAGGCCGAACAGCAGGGTCGTGAGCCGGCGTCCGCGCCGGCGCGCGGCATGCGGCCGTCGGACGGGCTCGGACTTCCTGCCTCCGCCCGGTTTCTGACCGGGCATCGGCTTGGGGCGCAACGCAGTCTGTTCCATGGATCGCCTCCGGCTGGATCACCACCGGATGGTTCCTACCCGGCGCACCGGCACGCGACGAGCCACGAACGAGTGAGACTGACGGGGGGTCAGGAGCGGGAAGCGGCCCCGGAGCTCGCGGTCAGCCGACCAGGGGGAACACCGGCGGCCGGTCCGGGAGGAAGCCATGGGCGCGGCGGGCCAGGTGGTCCGCCTTGTAGCGGTCGACCGTGCGGTGCCAGTGCAGGATGCCCGCCATCCAGTGCTGGAGGTCGGCGACATAGCCCCGCATGACCTCCCGCGCTTCCTCCGAGAGACCGAAGTCGTCGTACACGACGGGCAGTTCGTGCGCGGCGACATGCTCGAACTGCTGCATGCGCTGGGTCATCAGGTCGTGGACGACGCGCAGTGCGGTCGGGTAGTCGATGCCGAAGAAGTTCTGCACGACGAGGATCGCGTTGTGGACCTCGCCCTCGTACTCGATCTCCTTCTGATAGGAGAAGACGTCGTTGACCAGGCACGCGTAGTCGACGGCGGCGTTCTCCAGGGAGCGCACCGGTCCGCTGCGGTAGACCTCCGGCGGGACGGCGGGACCGTGGCCCATCCGGCACAGGCTCATGGTGAGGTCGGAGCCGAAGGTGGCGCGCCGCATCTCCAGGTAGTCGACCGGGTCGGGGACGCGGTGCTGGATCTGGTTGGCCAGCTCCCAGACCCAGCTCTCGGTCATGACGTTCACGGCGTCCTTGAGGGTGCGCCGCTGGTCGGGGCGCATCTCGGCCGTGGTGCGGGCCCACAGGTCGATCAGACCGCGTTCCATGGCGTTGGCGGGGACCAGGACCTGCTCGCCGTCGAGGGGCATGCAGTCCGACAGCCGCTGTGTGGTCAGGCGGGCGGCGGCCAGGTCGCGGCGACCGCCGTAGACGAGCGGGTAGTAGTCGTCGCCGTAGGTTCCCCAGGCGAGCCAGTCCGAGCTGAGGTCGAGGGCCTCGGGACTCGCGTCCGGGTCGATGCCCGCCGCGCACAGGGGGAGGTCGGCCGCGGCGAGCTTGTCCTCGTCCCAGACGCCCTCCTGGAGCATGCCCATACGGTGCGTCCACTCGGCGAGGCGGGGGCGGGCGCCGGGCAGATGCGGGCTGTGCTCGACCTGGAACGGCATGTAGAAGTCGGGCAGCAGGGACGGACCGACCTTCTGGAAGGGCACATGCGTGTGGGCGCGCAGCCGCTCGGCGCCGGCCGCGGCGAGCAGGGCGCCGACGTCGGCGGCCGAGGTGCCGGGGCCGGTCAGGGTCTGCCAGGGGGAGGTGGTCTCGGCGCGTGCGTTCATGTAGCGGCTGGAGCGCATGTGCCATTCGTGGCCGCCGGACTGCCAGTCCTGGAGGCCTTGCGTGTAGGCGGCGACGGCGGTCAGCTCGCCCGGCGAGAGACCTTTCTCCAGGGCGATCGCGGGGACCTCGGTGAGCGCGGTGTGCTCGAACTGGTGGAGGCGGGAGGTCAGGACGTCGTTGACGGTGTCGGCGGCCTCCTGGGTGGTGCAGCCGAAGAAGGTCTCCAGGACGAGGACGCCGTTGCTGAGCTCGCCCTCGTCCTCGACCTCGCGCTGGTAGGAGAACAGGTCGTTGCGCAGGTGGACACCGTCGGAGAAGGTCTCCATCAGCACCCGCAGGGGTCGTGTTCCGGCGACGGACGGCGGTACCTCGGCCGTCGCGTACTCCACGAGACCGGCCGACCAGGGGGCGCCGCCCACCTTGCGGCGCATCTCGATGTACTCGACGGGGTTGGCGATCCGCCCCTCGTTGATGTTGGACAGCTCCCACAGCGACTCGTTGAGCAGGTGCTCGGTGGCGACGGCGAACCGGCGGCGCCAGTCGGCGGACATCGACGGCACGGTCCGCGTCCACAGGTCGGCGAGGCCGGCCTCGACCGGGTTCTGCGGCTCGGGCATCGGGGTCGACAGGTCCATCGGCATGAACAGCGGCAGCCGGTCGAGGTAGGCCTTGCCGCCGGCGCGGTCCTGGGTGCGCTTGAAGATCTCCAGGAAGTGGTCGTCGAAGAAGAACACCCACACGTACCAGTCGGTGATGAGGGAGAGGGCGGGACCGTCGCAGTCGGGGTGTGTGTAGGCGCAGAGCAGGCCGTAGTCATGCGCGTCGAGGTCGGACTGCTCCCAGATCCCGGACCCCTCCAGCATGCCCATGTCGCGCGCCCACACGGTCGAGTGGGCGCGGGCCTCGTCGACGTGCGGGTTCAGCCGCGCGGGGTACGGCATGTAGAAGTGCGGGAGTTCGAAGGGCTGCTGCGTCATGAGCCGGGCCCTACCCAGGGCGTTCCCGAGGCATCCGCCGGGGCACACATGATCACACCATCGCGTGAATCCGGACTGAACTCGGGAGTTCTCGGCGAGACTTGTGGCGTTGATCTCCACGCGCGCGCACTCACCCGTTCACTCCGTCTCCCCGCTGCGCACCGCCCGCCCCACCTCCGCCCGCAGCGCGACGAACTCGGGCAGTCCACGGGTGGCGATCTGGTCCCGCCGCCCGGGGAGCCGGACCGGCAGGTCCCGGACGATCCTCGATCCGGGGCCCGGGGAGAGGACGACGACGCGGTCGCCGACGTAGACGCTCTCGTCGATGTCGTGGGTGACGAACACGATGGTCGTGCCGTCGGTGCGGTGGACCTCCAGGAGCAGGTCCTCCAGGTCCTCCCGGGTCTGGGCGTCCAGGGAGCCGAAGGGTTCGTCCATGAGGAGCAGGGTGGGGCGCCGGACGAGGGCACGGGCGATGGCGACGCGCTGCTGCATTCCGCCGGAGAGCTGCCAGGGGTGGCGGCGGGCGGCGCCGGACAGACCGACGCGGTCGAGGATGCGGTCCGCCTCGGCACGGCGTTCGGCGCGGGCGAGGCCGCGGCGGCGCAGCGGCAGGGCGACGTTGTCGCGGACCGTGAGCCAGGGGAAGAGGGAGCGGCCGTAGTCCTGGAAGACGACGGCCAGGCTGTCGGGGACGCCGGTGACCGGTGCCCCGTCGATGGTGACCGTACCCTCGCGGGCGGGGAGCAGACCGGCGATGGTGCGCAGCAGGGTGGACTTGCCGCAGCCGGACGGGCCGACGACGCACAGGAGTTGGCCCGCGGGGACGGTGAGGGTGATGTCGTGCAGGACGCGGTGGTCGCCGTAGTGCTGGCCGACCGCGGTGAGCTGGAGCATGCGGTCGGTCCCCTGTTCCTGGGTGCGGGTCGCGTGGCTCATGGGGCCCTCCCCCTGCCGATCAGTCGTTTCTCGACGGCCAGCAGGCCGGTGTTGAGCAGATAGCCGAGGGCGCCGAGCAGGACGAGCGCCGCCCACACGGTGAGCAGGTCGGAGCGGGTCTGGGCTTCGGTGAGCGTGAAGCCGATGCCGTTCGCGGTGCCGGGCAGCAGTTCCGAGAACACCATGAGGATGAGGGAGAGCGAAAGGCTCAGGCGCAGTCCGGCGAAGATGCGGGGCAGGGCGGAGGGCAGGACGAGGAACCACAGGCGTTCGGCGGTGTTCAGGCGCAGGACCGCGGCGACGTCGAGGCGCAGCGGGTCGGTGTTGCGGACGCCGGCCGCGGTGTTGATCAGCACCGGCCAGACGGCGCTGAAGGCGATCGAGGCGATCTGCATCGGGGTGCCGAACGCGAAGACCACGACGAAGACGGGGACCAGGGCGGGCGGCGGGACGGCTCGGGCGAACTGAAGGACGGGGTTGGCCAGCGCGTACGCCCGCCGCGAGCGGCCGACCGCGACACCCAGCACGATCCCGGCGACGGCCGCCAGCGCGAATCCGGCGGCCATCCGGCCGAGGCTGGGCAGGATGTCGTCCACCGCGGCCGAACTGAGGAAGAGATGCCGAGCGGGCCCGTCGAACCACAGCTCGTGGACGTGGCGGGCGATGCGGTCCGGGGGCGGGAGGTAGACGCTGCCATGGGCACGGGCGGCCAACTCCCAGACGCCGACGGCCAGGACGAGGACCAGCCACCGGAGGACGGCAGGGTGGGGGGCGGCGCGGGAGCGGGGCGGAAGCGATGACGGCGCCGGGCTCCCCCGGGGTGCGGTGTCTGCTTCCCCGCTCACACCCGGGCCCCTCCCCCGGCGGCCTCCCGATGTTCCGGCGTCCAGGGAAACAGCCGTCGCTCGCCCCACACCAGCACCCCGTTGATCACCAGCCCCAGGGTCCCCGCCCACACCACACCCGCCAGGACGTCCCTCGTGCCGTCCGTGGCCAGGCCTGCCTGGGCGATGAAGATGCCGAGGCCTTCGCCGAAGCCGGAGAGGATCTCCGTGGCGACGGCGAGGATGAGGGCGACGGCGGCGGAGATGCGGATGCCGGCGGCGATGAAGGGGGCCGTGGCGGGGAGTTCGGCGCGCAGCAGGACCGCGAGGCGGCCGAAGCCGAAAGCGCGCAGGGTGTCCTTGGCGAGGGGGTCGGTCTCGCCCAGGCCGTAGACGGTGTTGAAGAGGATCGGCCACACCGAGGCGTAGGTGATCAGCGCGACCTCGGTCTCGGTTCCGGAGCCGAGGAGCAGGGAGACCAGGGGGATCAGGGCGACGGACGGCAGGGGCCGCAGCAACTCCACGATCGCCCGGGTGGCGGTGTCGACGAGCGGCACGCTGCCCAGCAGCAGGCCGAGGGGTACGGCGATCGCGCAGGCGAGGCCGAGGCCCAGCGCCCAGGCCCACAGGGTCACTCCGATCCCGTCGAGGAACACCCGGTCCCCCGCCAACTCCAGGGCACGGGCGAGGACTTCGGTGGCGGGCGGCAGATAGCTGCGGCGGACGAGGCCGGCCCGGCTCACCGCCTCGCACACCCCGAACGCGAGCAGCACACCGAGGAGCCCGAGCCACAGCTCCTGACGCCTCCTCAGCCGGCGCACGGACACCGCCCCTTCATGCCCCGCGCCGACGGCGCCTCCTCATGCCCCCGCACCGGCGAACGCCCCTCACTTCACCAGCAATGTGGTCGGATCGATCGGTTTCTTCAGCATCTTCTGCTTCTCCATGAGCTCGGCGAGCCGGGCGAGCTGCGTTCCGTCCATGGTGGCCGGATACACCGGCAGGTCGATCTTCTCCGCCTGCTCCTTGGTGACCTTGGTGTACGTCGGCAGCACCTCACGCACCAGGGACGGATCCGCTTCGGCGAGTTTGACGGCTGCTTTCAGGGCCCGTTGGAACCGGGCGAGCGCGTCGGCGTTCTTCCCGGCGAAGCGCTCCGTCGTGATGTACCCGCTGAGCGGGATCGACTCGACGGGGGCGGACGACCCGTCCACCAGCACCCTGGCCCCCGACTCGTCCTGGATGGAGCTGTCGAAGGGCTCGACCGCGTGCACGGCGTCGACCTGTCCCTTGTCCAGGGCGGCGCCCATCTGCGGGAAGGGGATCTGCCGGTAGACGGGGCGGCCGACGCCGTGTTTCGCCAGGATCTCGTTGAAGGTCAGCGACTGGACGTTGTTGAGGACGTTGACCGCGAGCTTCTTGCCCGCGAGATCGGCGAGGGTCTTGATGTCCGAGTCCTTCGGCACCAGGACGTCCATCATGCGCGGCGCGGCCCTGATCGCCTCGGCGACGACGCGGATGTCGAGGGTGCCCTGGTCCTGGGCCTGGAAGTAGGTGACGTAGTTCGCGCTCGCGACCATGTCGATCTGACCCTTGGACAGGGCGGGCAGCGCCTGGAGGCTCTGCTGGATCTGCTGGACGCGGACGTCGAGGCCTTCCTTCTTGAACAGCCCCCGGTTCTGGGCGATGTAGAGCATGGCACTGTCGCTCAGGGGCAGCGCGGCCACCTTGAGCGTCGTGCGCCCGTCCGAGGACGTGGAGTCCCCGTCACCGCCGCAGGCCGTGAGCACCAGCGCGAGGGCGGCCGCGGCGGCCGCCGTCTTCCCTCTTCCCGAACGCCAAGGTCGTAACGTCAGTCCCCACGTCATCCGGGCATGATGACCGATCGATCGACGTGATCACTACACCAAGGTCAGCCGAATCGTCACCCCTCGGAGAAAGCCGAAAGGATCTCCTCCGCGACCCAGCCGAGCGCGTCGGGCAGCGCCTCGGTGGCCACCGGCAGCCACAGCGAGCAGGCCGTGAGCCCCGCTTCGGCCAGCTGCCCCAGCTCCTCACGCACCCGCTCGGCGGTGGAACGCGCTCCACCCAACGGGCGCCGCCCGGGCGGTTGTACGGCGGCCTCGAAGCCCGGCGGTACGAGCATCAGACCTTCCGTCAGCTCCAGGACCTTGGCCGGATCCCGCCCCGCCTTCTCCCCGAGCACCGCCAACCGGCCCCCGCACCTGGGCGACTCCGGCCGCGTCCAGCCCTGAGCCGTGCCACGCGTCGCCGTACCGCAGCGCCCGCCTGAGGGCCGCGTCGCTGTGGCCGCCGACCCACACGGGCGGCCCCCCGGGTGTGCGCGGCCGCACCCCGAGCCGGACCTCGCCCTCGTCGCGCCACAACGTACGTACGGTGTCCAGCTGTTCGTCGGCGCGCCTGCCCCGCCCGGTGAACGGCACCCCGGCGGCGGCGAACTCCGCGGTGTCCCAACCGGTGCCGACGCCGAGCGTGAACCGGCCGCCGGACAGCCGGTCGAGCGTGGCCGTCTGGTGAGCGACGACGACCGGCTGGTACAGGGGCAGGATCAGGACGCTGGTCACCAGCCGGATCCGGGTGGTCGCCCCGGCCACGGCGGACAGCAGGACCAGCGGATCCGGGGTCACGCCCACCGCTCCCGCCAGCAGATGGCTGCTCGCGATGAGATGGTCGAAGCCCAACTCCTCGGCGGTTCGGGCGGTTTCGAGGACGCCGTCGAGCTCGTCCTCGTGCGCGGGCCACAGGCGGTGCGGTGCGACTCCCAGACGCATGGGGTGCGACTCCCTTGGGGTGAGGGGCAGAGGGCGGTGCATGGGCCAACAAGGCGACGTGCTCCTCTCATCCCTTGCCATCCCTTGCCGAGTTCCGGGCGGCCGTACACGGCACCCGGGCCGACCGGGCAGCGGATCGGGAAGGCCCGAACGGCTCATGTCGACCTTCAACAACCGGATCAAGTCCCGCCGGGTCCACGTGACATGAGAACCTGAAGACGGGAGAGGGGTTCGGACGTAGCCGTCGAGGTGTGTGCCGACAGGGGGTCCTCGGTGTTCGGGGCAGAGTTGTTCACCCAGACCGCTGCCGCCGCAGCGGGCACGATGGTCGGGCTGATGACCACGGATGCCTGGCAGGCGGCCAGGCAGCGGATCGCGCGGATCCTGCGGCGGGAGGACGTGGAGCGGCTGGAGCGGGCGCGGGCGGAACTGGACGCCGCGCCGCCGGGGCGGCAGCAGGTCATCCTGCGGGAGCAGCGGGACGACCTGGACACGACCCTGCGTGCTCTGCTGACCAGGGACCCCGCGCTGTCCGGCCTGCTGTCCGAGTTCGTCCAGGAGTTCTCCGGCTTCGCGCGTCCGGTCTTCATCCAGGTCCAGCAGCCCCCGGCCCCGGTGGAACCCGTCCGGGCCCCGGGCGCGCTGACCGTCGCGCCGCCCCTGGGCCGGCTCGACCGCCGGGTGCGTGGCCGTGAGCCGCTCCTGGACACGCTCAAACAGCTGGTGGGCAAGCCGACGTCGGGTGTGCGGGTGCTGCACGGCATGGGCGGGAGCGGGAAGACGACGGTCGCCCTGGAGATCGCCGCCCACGCCGCCGCGCTGAACGTCGACGTGTGGTGGGTGACGGCGAAGAACCCCGCCACGCTGAGTGCGGGGATGCGCGAGGTGGTGGCCGCGCTGGGCACGCCCGCGGATCTCATCGACCGTGCCTGGTCGGGGCGTTCGAGCGCGACCGACCTGCTGTGGCGGCGGCTGTGCGACACCGCGACCCCCTGGCTGCTGGTGGTGGACAACGCCGACGAGCCCGAACACCTGGCACCCTACGGCCGGTTGGCGGAGGGCACGGGCTGGATCCGGCCCGCCGCGGAGCTGCCCGGCCTGGTGCTGATCACCAGCCGGGACAGCAGCCCGACCACCTGGGGGCCGTGGGCGACGCTGCACTCGGTGGACGCCCTGGAGGAGGCCGACGCCACCGAGGTGCTGTGGGACCTCGCCGGGGAGCGGGCCGGTTCACGTGAGGACGCCCGGCTGCTGACCCGGCGGCTCGGCGGGCTGCCCCTGGCGCTGCGTATCGCGGGCTCGCATCTCGCGGCGGCCTCGGCTTTCCCCGCATGGCCGGGCACGACGACCGTGCGGACGTACGCCGACTACCGCGTGGCCCTCGACGAGCGCTTCACCGAACTCCTCGACGAGCGCCCGCACGGGCGGCAGGGCAGCAACTACTCCGTCCCGGTGACCGGTACCTGGGAACTGTCACTGGACCTCCTCGAGCGGCGGGGCATCCTCCAGGCCCGCCCGCTGATGCGGCTGCTGTGCTGTCTGGGCGAGGCACCGGTGCCCCTGCTCGCCCTGTTACGCCCCGACCGGCTCGCGGACTCGTCGCTGCTGCCCGGCGTCACACCCCAGGAGCTGTTCACCGCGCTCACCTCGCTCGCCGACTTCGGTCTGGTCGAGCTGCACACCCCGCCCGGCGGGGACGACCACACCCGCACCCTGCTGATGCACCCGCTCGTGCGGGACGCCGGCCGGCTCCAGCGGGACCTCGCCGAGCACATGAGGGAGTACGCGGCCGTCGTCGCCGACCTGGTCGTCTGCGCCACCGCCGAGCTGAGCGAGGACGACCCGCGCGACTGGCCACGCTGGCGGCTGCTGCAGCCGCACTGCGACGCCCCGCTGGCCCTGATCGGCGACCCGTACGAGGCGGAGGACGAACTCGTCTCGAAGGCGCTACGGGCGGCGGCGGCCGGGGCCCGGCATTTGATCAACAGGGGCTGGCTGGACCGGGCGGAGGAGGTGCTCGGGGCGAGCGAGCCGGTCGTGCTCGCGTGCGGTCCGCGGGACCCCGACGCCCTCGAAGTACGGTCCGCCGCCGCCCACTTGCTCCATCTGCGCGGTCGGCTGCCGGCGGCCGAGTCGCTGCTTCGCACGGTGCTGGAGGACACCCGGGCCCTGTTCGGCGACGCGGCCGGCGAGACCGCCGACGCCCGGTACGCACTCGCGAACCTGCTCAACGGCCGGGGCCGCCCGGTCGAGGCGGCGACCGAGTACCGCGCGGTCCACGCCACACGCCGGACCCTGCTGGGCGAGCGCGACCCCCGGACCCTCGCGGCCCGCAAGGGCGTGGCCTGGATGGCGCGCTACCGAGGGTTGCTCGCCGAGGCCGAGGAGGACTACCGCCTGCTCCTGGACGCCTATCGGGAGACACTCGGCGCCAACCACCCCGACACCCTGGTCACCCGGCACGAGATGGCCCAGGTGCTGCACGAGCGCGGGATGTTCCGGCAGGCGGAGCAGGAACTGAGGGAGACGCTCCAGGTGTGCGCGGACGTACTGGGCGAGCGCCACCCGAGCACCCTCGCCGTGCGCCACGACCTCGCGGACGTCCTGCGCGACCGCGGCCTGCTCGCGGAGGCCGAGCACGAGTTCCGTACGGTGCTCGCGCTGCGCGCGGACGCCTACGGCGAGGACCATCCGGAGACCGTGGCCGCCCGGCACGGCCTGGCCACCGTGCTGCGCGACCGTGGCTGGCCCACCGACGCGGAGACCGAGTTCCGGGAAGTCTTCGAGGTCCAGCGAAGACTGCTCGGCGACATGCACCCACATACCCTGGAGGTCCGCCACAACCTGGCCGACCTGCTGATGGAGCGCGGCCAACTGGAGGCGGCGGAGACGGAGTTCAGGGAGGTGTACGCGGCACGCCGCGAGGTGCTCGGCGAACAGCACCTGCTCACCCTCTCGGTACGGCACGGCGCCGCGCACGTCCTGCATCTGCGGGGCCGTACCCGCCGGGCCGAGACCGAGTACCGCACGGTCCTGGCGGACTGCGTGGACACCCTCGGCCCCCGCCACCCCGGCACGCTCGCGGTCCGGCACAACCTGGCCGACCTGCTCAAGGACCAGGGCCGGTTCGCGGCGGCGGAACAGGAGTTCAGGGAGGTGTACGAGGCCCGGCGGACCGTACTCGGCGAACAGCACCTGCTCACGCTGTCCGTACGGCACGGCGCCGCGCACGTCCTGCATCTGCGCGGGCACGTCGAGCAGGCGGAGGCGGAGTACCGGACGGTGCTCGCGGACTGCGTGCGGACACTGGGGCCACGGCACCCGGGGACCCTGGCGGTACGGCACAACCTCGCCGACCTGCTCTGCCTCAAGGGTGAACTCACTTCGGCGGAGGCGGAGTTCACGGAAGTACGGGAGACCTGTGAGGAGGTGCTGGGACCACGGCACCCGCGGACCCTGGCCGCCCGGGACGCCCTCGCCCGTCTGCGTTCCAGTGACGGCGATCAGACGCCGAGCGATCCCGACTCGGCGACCGCCGGCTCGTAGCCCGGGAAACGCGCGGGGATCTGCCGCAGGTCCCACAGCGCGAGCGCCTTGTCGTCGTAGAAGTCGTCGGACTCGTCGTCACCGATGACGCGCAGGGGTTCGGGCAGGCCGAAGGGTTCCTTGCACAGGTCGATGGGGCGCCACCAGCCGGTGACGATGTCGGTGTTGGCGGGCGTCCGGGAGAAGGTCGTGGTGAGCAGATAGCGCGAACCGCTCTCGCGGAAACGGGTCAGTGCCTCCACCACATGCTGGTAGGAGAAGTGCACGAGGGCGTCCCGGCACACGATGAGATCGACGCGCGGCACCGGCTGGGCCGTGAAGTCGAGCAGCTGGAACTCGCGCCCCGGGCCGGGGTGGTCGGCGCGGTTGGCCGTGATGAGCTCCGTGACGACGTCCCCGCCCAGGTAGGAGGCGCCGTGCAGGTCGACGTGCTGCATCCAGTTGAAGTCCCCGCACGGCGCGTCCAGCACCGAGCGAACACCCAAGTCCTTGATGAGGGAGCCGAGTTGGCCGATCACCTGCTTCATGCGCTGCAGCTCGGAGCCCGGCCCCGAGCGAGTCTCGTCGGACCCCCAGCGGTTGGTGCGGTAGATGTCCGTGAACACGTCGGGCAGGTCGGCCTCGGCACGGGCGTCCGAGACGTCGACGTAGCGCCGTGCGTCCACGTCGTAGACGGGCTCCCCTGGATTGCTCAGGTACCGCGGGGTCAATGACGTCCTCTTTCGCTGCCCGTCGGCGGGACGTAGGGCAGCCCACCTGTACAGGTCGGCAGCTTACGCTCCTCAGGGCCGGACCTGGATGAGCGCATGGGTCCCGCTGGTCCGCCAGCGTCGCCCCTCCGCCTCGATCAGCGCGGTCTCCGTACGGCCGTCGAGGCCGGTGATCACATCGGACTTCAGGGTGCGCAGGGCGGCGACCGGTCCCGGGAAGTACGCGGTCACCTCGGCGAAGGACGTGGTCGGCGCCCACCAGCGATCCCCCACCAGGCGCCGGTAGTTGAGGTCTCCCTTCAGGACCGTGAGCGCAGCCTCGCCGATCTCCGCACGCAGGTCGTCGGGCATGTCCGCGTACGGCAGCGGAGCGCAGGAGAACGCGTGCGCACGAACACTCAGCCGTCCGTCGGCCATGGCGTCCCACAACCGACGCCCGTACTCCGCGGCCTGCCCGGGCGCCCGCACGAGCCGGCGCAGCGCGTCGACCACGTCGGCGGTGGTCGCGTCGGAGACGTAGTAGGGGTACGGCTTCACGTGAAGAACGGCCCGCTCGATACGACCGTGTTCCAGGAGGTGAGACAGAAGCAGCAGGTCGGGGATCAGCTCGCGTCCGGCGTTGTCGGCGATCAGGCAGAGGGTGCCGGCACCGTCGAGCAGCGACCAGAGCCGGTCGCTGTCGTCGGCGACCAGATCCGGTACGGCCTCGCGCCTCTCGGCCTCGCCGTCGGAGAGCCGGAACCCGAGGTCGGCCCGGTTCCCCCACAACGATCCGTGCAGCAGAGCCGTCCCCCGCTCCTCGGCCGTCCGGGAGGCGAGTTCGTCCAGAGCGGCCAGCTCCTGGTCGGTCTCCGGGGAGTCGAGTTCGGCGAGCTTGGAGGGCCGGAAGGGGTCGATGCCACGCCAGGGCCCGTCCCCGAAGTAGCCGACGGCATCAAGGAGCCGCCGATAGAAGTAGCTCTCGGACCACAGCCACGGCACGTCGAACCAGGACTGCCCGAGGTGGTCGTCGATTCCCCACTCGCCCCATGCCCCGTCGGGGAGCGGTTCGATCACTCCTTCGGTGCAGCTGTGGAGCAGCGCGTCAAGCGCCCGGTGCTGCTCGGGCCCGTAGGGAAAGGCCTCCCGCACCTGCCCGATGATGGCGGGGTGCCGCTCGGCGAGCACGCTGTACGGAAAGGACTCGGGTGCACTGCCGAGGATGACAGCCGCGCTGAGAGACATGCCCCGACTGTAGCCAGCTGGGGGCGCGGGGCTGGGACCACCCACCGGCATGTGCCGGAACCGGGCTCAACCGCTCCGGGACTCCTGCTCCAGCTGGCTGACAAGAGCCAGATACCGCGCCCGTCGAGGCACCGGCACCAGGCCCCGGATCATGACGTGCCACATCTCCGCGAGCCGCCGCGGCTGCCGCCCCACCGGCTCCAGGTGCCGCCCCACCACCCGCGTCCCGACAAAGAAACAGACAAGGGAGTGCGCCACCGCGTCCACATCGGTGTCCGGATGGAGGTCTGACTCCTTGACCGCACCGAGCAGCTTCCCGGTGGCGAGGTCGAGCCACTCCGTGAACGGATGCCGAAGCGGCGGCCGCACCTCGACTCCGCCCGTGGCGAGCCGGAGTCCGGCGCGCAGCACCGGCCCCTCGACCGACAACCGCGCTATCCCGAAGGTGATGCGGACCAGCGCCTCCATCGAGGTGTACCCCCGGGCGTCCACGTCCCCCGCCACCTGCCGCGACGTCCGTGACTGGATCTCCATGATCGCGTGCGCGAGATCGTCCTTCGCCGCGAAGTGGAAGTACAGCGCGCCCTTGGTGACTTGGGCGTGCTCGACGATGTCGCTGAGACTGGTCGATTCATAGCCACGGCGGTCGAACAGATCGGCGGCGGCGGTGAGGATCGTCGCTCGGGTCTGTTCAGCGCGTAACTGCCTCGGCATCGACTGCACACTCCTGTGGCGGAAAAGAACGGGCCATGCCGTTTGTTTCTTACTCCCTGTACAAGATAACTCACCCTGCGACGACACCCACCCTGCACCCGAAGACCACCGACTCCCCTTGCAGCGCGACGACTTGTACGTCGCCGCCGCCCTCTGCGCTCACTTCCATCCATACCGGCCGGTCGAGCTCCGCGTACTGGTGGAACGCGGCGTGGAAGGAGACCGGCACCCGGCTCTCGTCACCTCCGTGTGCCCGTACGGCCTGGCGGGCGGCCTCCAGGAGGAGCATGCCGGGGATGTGGTCCAGCGGGTGATCGAAGAAAACAGGATGTGCGGTATCGACGCGGAGCCGCCAGCGACCCGGGCGGGCCGCGGGCGACAGGAGGACGTCGGCGCGCAGGGCACGCCCCACCGTGTCGGTCGGTAACAGCGCGGTGGGCGGCTGGGGCAGCCGCAGGGCGCCGACGTCGGCGGTCCGCCCCCCGCGCAGTCGGCGGTAGACGGACTCGTTCGTCCAGGTCACGGCGATACCGCCGGTCGCGATCCGTTCGCCGCCCAGGCGTACGACGGCGTCGTAGCGCAGTGCGGCCGGGCGGCCGGCACGGCGGCGGACCTCATCGACCGTGATGTCGATGACGGGCTCGGCGGGTGCGGCGCCGACGGCCAGGTGCTCGGGGCGCGTGTCGACACGCAGTTCCCGCAGGACGAACTGATGCCCCAGCGGGACCTCGTACACCGCGTGCGCGAGCAGCGCCCCGCACTGGCGGACCGTTTCTGCTACCAACAGCGGTTCATATGCCGAGCGGTCCGGGGACACGTGTAACTGATGGGTGCGCGGCCACTGGGCGGTGAGGGTGAACCGGTCGGCGTCCGTCCTGGTCCAGCCGGTGAGGAGGACCTCCGCGACGGCCACGCGGTGCACGAATTCGCGGGGGACGGTCGCCGTCAGCACCCCCGGTCCGGCCGGGGTCCGCGTGAACTGCCGCAACTCTGGCATGTCTCCCCCTCGTTCCTCCGAAGCGATGACGGACGGCGAGGTGCCCGTGCCGGTGAGCGCTAGAGTACGAGGGATTCCGGTCTGTTTTCAATGTGACCTGATCGAGACCGGACAGGATCCGAACTCGCGCATGGGAGGGGTTCTTATGGCGAGACAGGAGCGCGCCATCAGGACACGCAGGACGATCGTGGAGGCCGCGGGCGCCGTCTTCGACGAGCACGGGTACGCCGCGAGCACCATCGCGATGGTGCTGGAGCGGGCCGACGTCACCAAAGGTGCCCTGTACTTCCACTTCCCCTCCAAGGAGTCGCTGGCCCAGGCGGTGCTCGACGAGCAGTTGTCGCTGGGTGCCGTACCACCGCATCCGTGCAAGTTGCAGGAGATCGTCGACATGACGTTCGTCTTCGGGCAGCGGCTGCGGACCAACTCCCTGCTGAAGGGGAGCGTCCGGCTGACGGTGGACCAGTGCGCCCCGCCCGGTGTCGATCACACGGGACCGTTCCGGCAGTGGAGCGAGCACCTGTTGGCGATGCTGCAACAAGCCCGGGACCAGGGCGAGTTGCTGCCGACGGTGCAGCCGCCGGACACGGCGGACCTGCTGGTGGGGGCGTTCGCCGGGGTTCAGCTGATGTCACGGGCTCTTCACGGGCGGGAGGACCTCGGGCACCGCATCTCCGTCATGTGGGCTCACCTGCTGCCGAGCATCGCGGTGCCGGGACTGCTGATCGGCCTCGACAGCCGGCCCGACCGCGGGGTCCGCGTGCTGGCGTCGGTGGAAAGCGGTGAACTGGTCGGCGCCGAGGCGTGATTCCGGGCGCGTGAGGTTCCCCGGCCGGGCGCGTGCAGACGCAGGAGGGCCGGCCGGTGCCCCATCCGCACCGGCCGGCCCGTCCGTTCAGGGGAGTGCGCTCAGAAGGTCAGCTTCCAGCCGTTGAGCGTGCCCGTGTCCTGCGCCGCCGTGTCCTGGACGCGGAGCTTCCAGGTGCCGTTGGCGGTCTCGGAGGAGGCGTTCACGGTGTAGGTGGTGTTGACGTTGTCCGCGGAGTCCGAGGAGCTCGCCGGCTTCAGGCTGTACACCGTGCCGTCCGGGGCGACGAGGCTGATCGCCAGGTCACCGCGGTAGGTGTGGGTGATGTCGACGCCCACCTGGAGGGCCGAGGGGGCGTTGCCGCTGCGGCCGCTGACGGCGATGGAGGACTCGATCGCGGAGCCGTTGTCCGGGATGGCGACCGCGGTGGTGCTGGAGAAGGTCGTCCCCGTCGTCGTACCGCCGCCGCTCACGGCCGCGACCGTCTTCGCCGCGTCCGCCAGGCCGGCGCCGCAACCGCCCGAGCAGGCGCCCGGCAGGGGACGGGCGTTGTTCTTGATGGCGGTCTCGATCTGCGCCGGGGTCAGTGAGGAGTTCGCCGACTTCACCAGCGCGACCAGGCCCGCGATGTGCGGGGTGGCCATGCTGGTGCCCTGGTAGTAGGCGTACGACTCCGAAGAGGGCGTCGAGGCACCGGAGTTGAGCGTGGACAGGATGCCGTTGGCGGTGCCGGTGCTGGTCTGGCCGCCGGGCGCCGAGATGTCCACGAGGGAGCCGTAGTTGGAGTACGAGGCCTTGGCGCCGGCGCGGTTGGTGGCGGCGACGGAGATGATGTTGTTGCAGTTGCCCGGCGAGTGGCCGGAGACGTTCTCGTTGTCGTTGCCCGCGGCCACGACGACGGTCGTGCCGCGACCGACGGCGTTGTTGATGGCGGTCTGGGTCGCCGAGGTGCAGGCGCCGTCGCCGCCGAGGCTCATGTTGATGACCTTGGCGACATTGGTGTTGGCGGGCACGCCGGAGACGGTGCCGCCGGACGCCCAGGTGATGGCGTCGATGATGTCGGAGTCGTAGCCACCGCACTTGCCCAGGACGCGCACCGGGGAGATCTTCGCGCCGTACGCGATGCCCGCGACGCCCTTGCCGTTGTTCGTGACCGCGGCGATCGTGCCGGCGACGTGCGTGCCGTGCCAGGAGGAGCTGGAGGCCGGGATGCCCGCGCCGCACGCGTTGGCCGCGTAGTAGTCGCCCGGGTCGGCCGGGTTGCTGTCGCGGCCGTCGCCGTCGACCGAGACCGCGGTGTCCGAGATGAAGTCGTAGCCGCCGACGATGTTCGCGGCGAGGTCGGAGTGGGTGACGTAGCCCGTGTCGATGACGGCGACGGTGACACCGCTGCCGGTCGACGTCGGCCAGGCACCCGGCACGTTCATACCGGCGGTGGACTCGAAGAGGTCCCACTGTTTGGCGTACTCGGTGTCGTTCGGGTCGGCCTGCGGCTTGTTCAGGCGGTCCGGTACGACGTAGGCGACCTGCGGGTCCGCCTTGAACTCGGCGACGGCGTCGGCGACTTCGGCCTTGCTGGGGTTCGCGCCCAGGTCGACGAGGGCGGCCCCGGTGCCGAGTCTGCGCCGGAAGTCGGCGTCCTTGGCGGCGGCGTCGGCCTCGGCGGCCTTGTTCGACGTGGCCTCGGCGGCGCCGGTCCGGTAGCCGACGATGAGGCGCTCGGCCTGGATGTCGGGGGCGGCCTCGGTGAGCGCGGCCGGGACGGCGGTTTCCTGGGCGGGGGCGTCCTGGGCTGCGGCGACGGAGGCCGTGCCGACCGAGAGCAGGGCCGCGGAGACGGCGGCGGCGGATATCAGCTTCCGCCGGAGGGAGGGGGAGGTACGCAAGGGCTTGCCTTTCGTGGCCGTGCTCCGGGCAGCGCGGAGCGGCAGTCGAATCGCTTCGTCGGTGAAGCGGCGGGGGGTGAAGCCAGGAGCGCGGCGGCCGGCCAGAGGGAGACGCGTGACCCGTTCGGGGTTACCTGTGGGTCAGCTGTGGTCGAACGATAGGCAAAGAGCAGGTCATGCGGATACAGGGGAAACCCTTGATCCGGCCGAGAACCCACCCTCTGCGGTGGCCGGTTGACCTGTGGTGGCTGCTTTGCCCGCCTCTGAGCGGGGCGGACGAACCGGTGCGCCGGTGAACGCGTGAGTCCCTTCTCCCGTACTGCACGGAAGCCCGTAGTTCCCGCGCCGCCCGAGGAGGCGTTCCGGATGGCCCGGATGCCCTGGACCACTGCCCGTCGTACGAGTGCGGCGGTCGCCGCCCTGTCCCCGTTCCTGCTGACCGTGTTCGCGGCGGTGCCCGCGCAGGCCCACGGCGCTCCCACGGACCCGGTCAGCCGGGTCTTCGCCTGCTCCCCCGACGGCGGCTCCTCGGGCACGGCGGCATGCCGCGCCGCCGTGGCGGCCAACGGCTCTTCCTTCACGGCGTGGGACAACCTGCGGGTCGCGAACGTGAACGGGCGGGACCGGCAGACGATCCCCGACGGCAAGCTGTGCAGCGGCGGCCTGCCCGCCTACCGGGGCCTCGACCTGGCCCGCTCCGACTGGCCGTCGACCCGCCTGTCCCCCGGCGCGACGCTGACCATGAAGTACGCCTCGACGATCCCGCACACCGGCACGTTCCGGATGTACCTCACCGAGCCCGGCTACGATCCGTCGAAGCCGCTGAAGTGGTCCGATCTGCCGGAGCAGCCGTTCGCTGAGGTGAAGGACCCGGCGCTGACGGACGGCGCGTACCGGATCAGGATGACGCTGCCGAAGGACCGGACGGGCCGCCAGGTGCTGTACACGATCTGGCAGAACAGCAGTACGGCGGACACGTACTACTCGTGCTCGGACGTGGTGTTCCCGGCAGCGGCGGACAAGGGCGGGGACGGAGGCGGGGGCGGGGCGAGCGCCGCCGCGTCGCCGACCCGGTCGAAGGCGGCGGAGAAGCAGCCCGCCAGGAGTCCGGCGCCGACCACCGCCCCACCCACGGCGACACCTTCCGTGGCCCGGTCGGCGGGCGGCGTCGTCCCCGACTCCACTCCGGTGGCCGCCGACGCCGACCCCGCCTCCGGGCCTTCCGCGCCCATGCTGGCGGGCGGCGCCGCCGCGGTGCTGGTACTCACCGGGGGCGCCGCCCTGGCGCTTCGTCTGCGCCGGCGCTGAACTACGCGGTTACGGGGTTCAGTTGACGTAGACCGCCTCGCCGCTCGCGGTCACCGGGCTGTACTTCGCGCTCCAGAAACCGTTGGCGGGGCACAGCGAGGAACCGGACGTCCGGGTGAACTGCTGGTTGGCGAACTTGATGCTGTTGTCGGTGTTGTCGGCCGTGCCCGCCAGGCCGGACGCAGCCTGGTAGACACAGCTGACGCTGCCCAGCAGGGTGCGCAGCACGACGGTGGTCTGGATGGCGGTACCGCTCGCCGGGGTCACGGCGACGGAACCGTCGGAGGACACGGCGGTGGTGTACGGCAGGTTGTTCACCGTGATGCTGGTGACGCCGAGGACGCCGACCACGTTCGAGGTGCAGTTGCTGAAGGTCTGCCCGGTCAGGGACTCGGTGGCGGTGCCCGGGGCGGTCGGGTTGCCGTCGACCGTGGCGGTGAACGTGGAGGCCGAGCAGCTGATCCCGCTGGTGCCCGTCGAGCTGGAGTAGAGGGTCGCGGTGGTTCCGGTGGCCAGGGACGCGCTGATGGCCGTGCCCTCGGCGATGCTGGTGCCGCCGGCCCCGCCGGTGGTGAGAACCGCGCCGTCGGCCGCGGCGGCGGGGGCGGACGCGGCCACGGCCACGGGAAGCGCGAAGGCGGCGGCAGCGGCGGTGAGGGAGAGCAGAGAACGCATACGCATGCGGGGTTGCCTCTTTCCTGAGGTGAGGGTGGGTGTGGGGGGGCGCGGACGCAGATCGGCGTCCACCGTCGCCGACCCGTCACGCCTTCTCCGTACGTGACGGACCGGCAACGGCAGCCGGCCGGTGACCGACCGGACACCCCATGGGGGAGGGCTCCGGACGGGCCGGGCGGGAGGTGGCGATCCCGGTACGGCCCAGGGGGGAAGTGACCGTTTCGGGTGCCGTGGAGGGTCGGACTCGGGCGGTGAAGAGCCCGTGAGGACAGATGGTCCGGGAATACGGGCAGGTGCCGCCCGACGGTTGGATCCGGCGCCACGGATCCGAGGGAAGCCAGGGAGAGTTGTAGACCTGATCATCCGTCAACGTCAAGATGCAACAAGGGAGTTGATCATCGTTCGCCGATATTTCCCCGCCGGTGGGAACGCTGTTGATCACGGCTGCCACATAATCGACACCCTTTACTCACAAGTTGCTTGACCCATGACCGTAACCGCCGGTAACTTCCGTGTCGCTACTGCGGAGTACGTGAAAGCCCTTGCAGCCGCCTGGGTCGGGAGGGAGACGTGCGCCGCAGTCGCTGTCCGCGCCAGGACAACACGCCACTGAAGCCGCACATCCGCACGTGAGCCCCACTTGCGTTGACTATGCCCCTGGGAGCAGCACATGGCCTCGTCCGTCGGCACCATCTCCGAGACCCCCGAAAGCGGTTCCACCCCTGAAGCCTCCGACAGCCACAGACGCGGGCGGGTCCGGGGACGCCGGGCCGCGATCATGGCCGTGCCGGCCGTCGCGATCACCGCGGGTCTCGCGATCCTGACCGCCGAGGGTGCACTGGGCGTCCAGTTCGCCATCTCCGGCATGCCCTTCACGGTCACCGCGACGGAGCTCACGGGCACCGGGTTCGAGCAGTTCGGCGGCCTCGACAACATGGCGGACAACAGCCCGAACGCCGGCGACACCGGCGGCCAGGTGCTGGTCGTCACCTCCGCCATCAAGAGCGCGACCCTCACCAAGCTGTGCCAGAGCGTCGACCTGGGCGGCACCAACCTGAAGATTGAGGCGGGCGCCGGGGAAAAGAAGGTCGAGGCCACCGACCTGACCACGGACTCGACCGAGATGTCCGGTAACGCCGCTTTCCGCAACATCGAGATCGGTAATGACGCCAGCACCCTCACCAAGGCGGGCGTGAAGGGTCCCCTCGGTGTCTTCAGCCAGCAGGCCGACACCGTGTACATCGACAACCTGCGGCAGACCAACTACGCGACCACGGCGGGCGTCTTCAAGCTGCCCGGCCTCAAGCTGAGCTTCAGCAGCAAGGCCTGCTGATGGAGGGGCAGGAGTCGGAGGGCGCTCAGCGGCCTGTGGCCGACCAGGACGCGTTCACCCGCTGGGTGTACGGACGCCCCTTCTTCGGCGGACTGTGGCTCACCCTGGGTGGGGCATGGATCCTGCTCACGATGAAGGCCTCGGTGAAGGTCGTCCTGCACGTGGGGATGCAGGGGGTGGCGGGCTACCTCCTGCCGACCCTGATGGTGCTGCTGGGACTGCTGATCCTCTTCAGCCCCGACCAGCGCCTGTTCTACTCGATCACCGGCGTCCTGATCTCCATGGCCACCTGGGTCACCTCGAACCTGGGCGGCTTCATGGTCGGCCTCCTGCTGGGGGTCGCGGGGAGCGTCCTGACCTTCGGCTGGCTGCCCGACCAGGACCAGCGGGTGGGCCGCCACGAGCGGCGCGAGCAGGCCCAGAGGGCGGAGCGACCCGGTGCGGCGACCGACCCGGGGCAGCCCGGTCCCGCGGCCGACCCGGCGCAGGCCAGGATGGTCTCCGGCCTACCGCAGGCCACCCAGTAGCCGGGCCCGCACAGACCGCACCCGTCCGTGGGATCACGCACCTCCGCAGGAACGCGCGTCCGCTCTCCCAGGGCCCCGACCGCGCAGGCACAGCCCGTCAGACGCCGGGCAGCCTGCGCGGTTCGACGCGTTCCTCGACCGCCGTCCCGCCGTCGCGCGTGACGACGTAGGCGCCCTTTCCGGGTACCTCGGTGACGGCCTCGACGAGTTCGGTGCCGCGGTAGACCAGTCCCACGCCGTCGTCCGTGCAGTGGGTGACGGGCAGGGTGCCGTCCGCGACGAGTCGGTGGACCAGGGGGCGACGGCCCGGGTCACTGTCGTAGTGCACGCCGTTTCCGTACGGCAGGAAGCCCAACGCGTCGGTGAGCGGGCGGAGTTCGGGGCCGTACGAGTCGGTGGTGCCGCCCTCGAACCAGCACAGGGAGCCCGCGCTGACCCCGCTGAGCACCACCCCGGCCTCCCAGGCCCTGCGCATCACGCGGTCGAGACCGTGCACCCGCCACACGGCGAGCAGGTTCGCCACCGAGCCGCCCATGACCCACACCACGTCCTGCTCGAGGACGGTGCCCTCGACGTCCTCCAGGTTGGGCATGGGGAAGAGGTGGAGCGGGGTGAGGTCGAAGCCGGCCACCCGGGCCGCCTCGTGCATGCGTGCCGTGAAGTGTTCGGCGTCCCCGATGGCCGTGCCGACGTACATCACGCGCGGCCTGCGGCCGTGCGCGCCCGACAGATCCACGGCGTGGTGCACCAGCGCGTGGAACGACACCATGGTGCGACCACCGGTGCGGTGCCCTCCGGAGGTGGCGACGATGGTCGGTTCCGATCCCATTCACGTGATCATAGCCAGCGGCCGCGCGGGGACAGGGGCGAGGATGGGGGCATTGCTCGATGCCCTCGACCGCGGCCTGCTCCACGCGCCGCGCACCGCGCACCGCGCACCGACGGGCGGGTGCCGTTCAGCCGGGTCGCCGCGGTGCCGGGCGTCTCGGCGCAGGCGGTCCCGCGGCGGTACCGGCGGCTGTGCGCGGACTCCGGCCTGCGGGTGGTGGGGCTGACGGGCCCTCACCAGGCTGGCCTACCCGGTGGTTGGTACGACTGACGGTGACCGCCCGCTCGGTCCGGGACAGGCGACCAGGGCGGCCGGGAAGGCCCGGTGGGCGAACAGCTCCGGCTCCACCAGCGGGGTGCGGCCCGTGCCGGCGACGTGTCGCTGGTGCCCGGACGGCTCGGGCACCGAGGTGATCCGGGACGCGGACACCGCGATGTACGGAGGTGGTGGGGCGCAAGCCGTGACGCGGGGGGCGAGGCGGGGGACGACGCGGGGCCATGAACGCCACCCCGCTACCGCCACCTCCTCCTGCCCGCAGGCGTGAAGATCATTACGATGCGGAACCGAGAAGCCACTACAAGGGGCTGATCACTTGACTACCGGCGGTCACACGCGGTTGGCTCCTGGCCAGTGAAGGTTAAACCGGCCGACGCACCCGCGTTCCGGCCACCCTTTCGCGTTCCGCCTGCTCGGCCGCACAGCGAGGTGCCGCACCCATGAACACTCCTCCCCCACCTCGGACTCCCTCGAGATCCCTGCGCGTGGCCGCCCTCGCCTCCGTAGCCCTCCTGCTGCTCGCCGGCTGCTCCGGCGCCGGTGGCGACTCCTCCCTCGGGTCGGGCAGGGGCGCGGCGGGGTCGGACGCCGCAGGGCTGAAGGTCGCCCTGATCACCCACGGCGGCGAGGGTGACGCCTACTGGGAGCTCGTGCGGAAGGGGGCCGCGGTCGCCGCCGTGAAGGACGGTGTCGATCTGACGTACGCGAACGACTCCGACCCGGCCGGGCAGGCGCAGCTGGTCCGCGACGCGATCAGCGACCGGGTCGACGGCATCGCGGTCACCCTGGCCAAGCCGGCCGCGATGAAGGCACCGGTGGCCGCGGCGCGGGCGGCGGGAATCCCGGTGGTGGGCCTCAACTCCGGGATCGACGCCTGGACGTCGCAGGGGCTGCTGGAGTACTTCGGCCAGGACGAGAGCGTGGCCGGCGCCGCCGTCGGGGACAAGCTGAACGGCCTCAAGGTCAAGCACGCGCTGTGTGTCATCCACGAGCGGGGCAACGTCGCCCTGGAGGCCCGCTGCGCCGGCGTGAAGAAGACGTTCCGCGGCGAGACCGAGAACCTGTACGTGGAGGGCACCGACCCCGAGGCCGTGGACGCCGTGCTCACGGCCCGGCTGCGGCAGGACCCCGGCATCGACGAAGTCGTCACCCTCGGCGCGCAGTTCGCTCTGGACGCCGTGGGATCGGTGAAGGCGGCCGACAGCAAGGCCCAGGTCGCCACCTTCGACCTCAACAACGACCTGGTCAAGGCGATCCGCGCCGGGAACGTACAGTTCGCGGTCGACCAGCAGCCGTATCTGCAGGGCTACCTCGCGGTGGACTCCCTGTGGCTGTACAAGACCAACGGCAACATCAGCGGGGGCGGTGTGGCTCCCGTCCTCACCGGGCCCGCGTTCGTCACCCGGACGAACGTCGCCGCGGTCGCGAAGTTCGCCGCGGCCGGCACGAGGTGACCTCCCTTCGGAACGACAACCCGCCTCCGAACACCCCACTCCGCTCTCCCTGACCGCCCAAGGACGACCATGCCCGACCGGACAGGTGCCCGGCGCCGCCTCGGCTCCATACGTCTCTCCCTCATCATGCTGGCGTTGGTGCCCAGCGTCACCCTCGCCGCCGTGTGGGGCGTGACGACCACGCAGTTGTTCTCGGAGGGCCTACGGCTGCGCTCGCAGACCGAGCTCAGCCGGTCGACCGGCGCGATGGGCACCGAGGCCACCCTCGCGCTGCAGGGGGAACGCGCGCTGTCCGCCGCCTGGCTGGCCGAGGTGCCCGGTTCCCGGGCCGCCCTGGACGAGAAACGCGCGGCCACGGACGCGGCGGTCGCCAAGCTCGTCCGGCGGTCCGACGAGATCCAGCGGGCGCCCGCGCGCATCGCCGACCAGCTGTACTCGGTCCTCGGCTCGGTGGGCAGCCTGGAGTACTACCGCGACCAGGTGGACCACCCCACCGACATCACCGCCCAGCAGGCGCTCGACCAGTACACGTCGATCATCGACGACCAGATACACGCCTTCCAGCAGCTCTCGCAGGTCGACGACGGCGACCTCACCTCGCAGGCCGGGCCGCTGGTCGCCATCGAACACGCGGCGGAACTGACCTCGCAGGAGGATGTGGCGCTCACCCTGGCCTGGCCGTCCGGGCATCTCGACGAGAAGGCCTGGGAGCAGTTGGTCCAGCTGGTGAACACGCGCCGGTGGCTCGTCGAGGACCAGATCGTTCCCGCGCTGAGCGGCACCGCGAAGACGCAGACCGAGCGGATCCTGGCGAGCCCGGACTGGCGGGCCCTGACATCCGTCGAGGACCAGGTGCTCGCCGCGCGTCCGGCCGCCGGGACGGGGAAGGTGGCCCTGCCGGACCTGCGCAAGCGGTGGACGCCGGCGATGGACAGGGTGTCCGTCCGCTACACCGCGCTGATCCGGCAGCAGACGTCCGGGCTGCTCACCCGCAGCGCGGACAAGGCGCACGAGCAGCTCCTGACGGCGGCCTCGCTCAGTGCCGGCGGGCTCATCGCGCTGCTGCTGTGCCTCGTGATGTCCTGGCGGATCACCCGTTCGCTGTCCCGGCGGCTGCGCGGCCTGCGGGAGGCCACGCTGAGCCTGGCCAAGGAGCGGCTGCCGGACGTGGTCGCACGGCTGGACCGGGGCGAGAAGGTCGATGTGGACCGGGCCGCACCGGAGTTGGACTACGGCTCGGACGAACTGGGGCAGGTGGCCAAGGCGTTCAACGCGGCGCAGCGCACGGCCGTGCTGACCGCCGTCGAACTCGCCGACACCCGGCGGGGATTCCAGAAGGTGATCCTCGGGATCGCGCGGCAGAGCCAGAACCTGGTCAACCTCCAGCTCAGCCGGCTGGACACGCTGGAGCGCGAGCACCAGGACCCGGACGTGCTGTCGGGGCTGTACGAACTGGACTCCACGGCCAGCCAGTTGCGGCGGTACGAGGAGAACCTGGTCATCATCAGCGGCGGGCAGCCGCGGCGCAGCTGGACCGAGCCGGTCGCGCTGATCGACATCCTGCGCAGTGCGGTGGGTGAGGTCGCCGAGTACCAGCGGGTGGAGGTGCGCACGGAGGAGGAGGTCTGCCTGGCCCCGCCCGCGGTCGCGGACGTGATCCACCTGCTGGCCGAGCTCATCGAGAACGCCACGCTGTACTCTCCCGCGCCGAGTCCCGTCTCGGTGCGGGCGGGGCTGGTCGCCAAGGGGCTTGCCGTCGAGGTCGAGGACCGGGGCCTGGGCATGTCGGAGGACGAATACGCCTCCTTCAACGCCCACTTGGCCCAAGCTCCCAAGTTCGACGTCGTCGCCCTCGCCGACGACCTCCGCCTGGGCATGTTCGTCATCGCCCGCCTCGCCAACCGCCACGGCGTCCAGGTGACGCTGCGGTCCTCGCCGTACGGCGGAACGACGGCGATCGTGCTGATCCCGCACGAGATCGTCGTACGGGAGGAGAGCGAGCCGGAGAACCTGGTCGGAGCCGTCGCACCGGCCGGCGCGGGGGCCATGACGGGGCCGGGACGTAGGGCGGCCTCGGCGGGTCCGGGACATGTGGAGAGTCGGTCCGACGGAGACCGACCGACAGACTCCGGGAGCGCACGTCCTTGGGCACGTACGGGGCTTGGTGCGGATGCGAGCGGGCCGACGAGCACGGCGGGTGACCTGGCCGGTGCACCGGGGTCGGCGGAGGCGGGAGGCCCGGCCGGTGCGTCGACCAGCGCGGGCCCGGGAGACCGGACCCGCGTGTCGGGGGCCACGGCCGGCACACAAGGCACGGCAGCCCCGGCGAACTCGTCAGGATTCACCTCAGCGGGCACTTCCGAGACCGCGACCGGCGCTCAAGGCGCGGCGGCCCCCGCGCGCTCGTCAGGATCCATCAGCGCGTCGCGTCCGGTGGGTACCGCCCGCCCGGACGGGCTCGCGCCTCTCCCCCGGCGGGTGCCGCAGACCAGTCTGGCCGTCGAGTTGAGGGAGGACGCCCCGGCCGTCGGCGAGCAGGAGGACGCCGACGAGTTCACCGCGGACCACGCGGCCTCCTCGCTCGCCGGATTCCAGCGCGGGACGCTCCGCGCCCGGGACGAGGACGACGTCCTCGACACCCTGGAGAGCACGACCACGGCGACCGGCGACGGGACCGACCCGCTCGGCACCCCCGGGGACGGGTTGCCCGGCGCCCCGGCGAACTCTGCCCCCGCCGGGGAAACACCCCCCACCGATCGGCACAGTCTGCCCAGTGCTCCGGGCAGCCCGGACGCTCCCGCCGACGATCCCCAGCGTCGTAGCCCCGAAGAAACGGCCCCCGCCGACCACAACCATCAGCCCCGCCCCCGAAAGACCCCGAACGCCGCCCACCACACCACCGCCGACGACCCCCCGCCCGGCACCCCCGAAAGAACGGCCCCCGTCGACCACAACCACCAACCCGGCACATCCAAGGCCCCGGACGCCACCCACCACACCACCCACGAAGACCAGTCCCCGCTCGGCACCCCCGAGAAAGCAGCCCCCGCCGACGACCCCCAGCCCGGCACCCCCCAGGCCCCGAACGCCGACCAGCACACCCCCCACGAAGGCCAGTCCCCGCTCGGCACCCCCGAGAAAGCAGCCCCCGCCGACGACCCCCAGCCCGGCACCCCCCAGGCCCCGAACGCCGACCAGCACACCCCCCACGAAGACGAGTCCCGGCCCGGCACCCCCGAAATCACGGCCCCCGCCGAACCCGCACCCCCCGCTGCCCCGCAGGACGCGGCCGTCGTCGCTCGTAGTCCCCGTATCGATCGCTCATGAAGGACACGCCATGACACGCCCCACCCCCGCCACGCACACCCAGCTGGACCAGCTGCTCACCGGACTCGTGGAGCGGGTCGCCGACGTGACGCAGGCTGTCGTGCTCTCGGAGGACGGACTGGTCGTCAGCAAGTCCACCGGGTTCCTGCGCGACGACGCCGAGCGGCTGGCAGCGACCGCGTCCGGTCTGATGAGCCTGAGCAAGGGCGTCAGCATGGACTTCCGGGGCGGCCCGGTGCGCCAGGCGCTCATCGAGATGGCCAACAGTTTCCTGATCCTCACCTCCGCGGGGCCCGGCGCCCACCTCGTCGTGCTCACCGGCCCGAACGCCGACGTCGGCGTCGTGGCGTACCAGATGAACATGCTGGTGAAGAAGATCGGCGAGCACCTCAGCGCAGCACCACGGGCCGGCATCGGCCCCACCGGCGGGTGAGGTGACCGACAGCGACGCGGCGGCCAGGCTGGTGCGACCGTTCGCCCTGACCGGCGGAAGGACGCGGCCCAGCCGTGCCGATTTCACCCTCATCACCACGGTGACCGCGGTGGACCCGCCACCGGAACTCGCCCCCCGCCCGCAGGCCGAGCAGACCCGCATCCTGCGCCGGTGCGCCCGCCCCGTCGCCGTGGCGGAGCTGGCCGCGCTGCTCGACCTCCCGGTCAGCGTGGTCGTGATCATGCTCTGCGATCTGCTGGAGGCGGGCCTCATCACCGCGCACCCGCCACGTCCCGTCTCGCCCCGCTCCCCGGACCTGGACCTGTTGCAGAAAGTGAGGGAAGGCCTTGGCCGGCTCTGACCCGCTCGCCACCGAGACAGCCGGTACTCCCACCGCACCCGACACCGTCAAGATCCTCATCGCCGGGGGCTTCGGGGTCGGCAAGACCACCATGGTCGGGTCGGTCAGCGAGATCGCCCCGCTGCGCACGGAGGAACCCCTCACCGTCGCGGGCCTGGGCGTCGACGACCTCGCCGGGATCGAGCAGAAGCGGGCCACCACCGTGGCCATGGACTTCGGCCGGATCACCATCAGCGACGAACTCGTGCTCTACCTCTTCGGCACCCCGGGCCAGCAGCGGTTCTGGTTCATGTGGAACGACCTCGCCGTCGGTGCCCTGGGCGCGGTCGTCCTCATCGACGTCCGGCGCCCGGAATCCAGCTTCGCCGCCGTGGACTTCTTCGAACGCCGGCGCATCCCCTTCGTCGTCGCCGTGAACGGCTTCGACGGCCAACACCCGTACCCGGCCGAGGACATCAGGGAATCCCTCGCCCTCCCGGAGGGCGTCCCGGTGATGTTGTGCGACGCGCGGCGACGCGAGTCGTCCCGGGACGTGCTGATCACCCTCCTGGACCTGCTGATCGCCGCGGCGGTCGACTGACGGCACCTCACTCGTCGGGCCCGGTCAACTCCTCGTCCGAGGACGGGATCACCTGAGCCCTGAGGTCCGGGCCGGGCAGCTCGCGGTCGAAGGGGAACATCGGCCGGCGGATACGCCGGTGGCCGAGGCGCGGCAGGTCCTGGTCGACGCCGCCCGGGGTGAGGGCCATCTTCCAGTCGGCGGCCATCGCGAACAGCTCGGGCTCCAGATACCCGATCTTGACGAGGACGAGATCCGCCTCACGCGGCGCCAACTCCAGGTCGGTGAAGTCGTGTTCACAGTGGTACGGCTTTCTCAGGCGCGTCAGGATCACGTACACGCTTCCCACCCGCAGCACCGCCTCGGTCACCGCGTGCTGGTCACCGTGCCGGATCGCGTGGACCACACCGGTCAGCGTGAGCGGGCCCGCGTGACGGTCGTCGACCTCGGCACCCGCGGTCACGGTGACCGTGGCACCGACGCCGGCCTGCACGGCCGTGTCGACGGCGGCCGGGCCCGGGAGCGAGGCGTAGATGACCACCGGGCCCGAGGGATCCTGGAACTCCGGGCGGGCCAGCACCTGTTGGAGCCCCCAGGTGACATCACCGGCGCCGCCCGCTGTCGGGTTGTCGCCGGTGTCGCTGATGAAGTACGGCCGCTTCCGCGAGGCCAGCGCCGCGTCCAGGCACTCCTCGAGCGTGCCGGTCGGGGCCACGAAGTCGAAGTCGTGGCGGGCCTTCCAGAAGCCGCGGGCCAGCCGTTCGGCACCGGTCGTCACCGCGTCCGCGGAGGAGCCCGTGACGACGACCGCGGCCCGGTTGCGGGGCTCGTCCGCCCACGCGTAACCGACCCAGATCGCCGCGTCCGTCACTCCGTCGGCCGCCTCCACCTCCGCCACGGCGGCGTAGACGCTCTTCGCCGGCTCGATCCGGGTGGAGGTCTGCTCACCGGCCAGGAGTACGGGGACCGGGATCCAGGCCTTGACCGGGCGGGGGGCGCCGGTCGTGAGGTGGTGCACGAGGTTGCGGGCGGCCCGCTCCTTCGTCTCCATCGCGTCCTCGTGCGGGGCCATGCGGTAACAGGTGATCAGGTCGGTGCGGTGAGCCAGTTCCCGCGAGACGTTGCCGTGCAGGTCCATGGAGGCGGAGATGATCGTGTCGGGGCCGGTGATCTCCCGTATGCGACGCAGGAGTTCGGCTTCGGCGTCGTCCAGACCCTCGACGGTCATCGCGCCGTGGATGTCGTACCAGAGGCCGTCGACGGGGCCCAGTCCCCGGAGACGGTCGAGTAGTTCACGGGTCAGCTCGGCGTAGGCGGCCGCCGTCACCGTACCGCCGGGCAGTGCCTTGCCGACGAGGGTGCCTCGCCAGTCCGCTGCCTCGCGCAGCGGCTGACCCGGGGCCAGGAAGGGATAGCGGGTGAGGACGTCCGCACCGCGCAGGGGGTGGAAGGCGGAGGCTTGCGTGCGGGCCGGGGAGAAGGTCGAGGATTCGATGCCGAGGCCTGCGATGGCGATTACGGGGAGGGATGAAGGCACGGTTGCTCCAGGTCCGTTGGTGTCTGCGAGTTCGTCGTGGCTGGTCGCGCCCCTACAAGCCCCCAGTGACCGTCTTCATCGCCTGCGCCAGCGCCCGCTGCAGCGCGAACTGGCCTGCCCCCGCCAACCCGGCATCGGCGCCCAACGAGGTCCGCTCGATCACCAGGTGCTGGGTCACCAGCGGATGGCAGCCCTCGTACAGCTGACTTCGCACGGCCGCGACGAACGGCTCCAGCGTGGAGAGGATCCCGCCCAGGTACACGGCGTCGGGGTTGAAGAAGTTGACGTTGGCGGCGAGGACCTGGCCGAGGTAGCGGCCGGCCTGGCGGACCGCGCGGGTCGCTTCGGGGTCGGCGTCGAGGGCGAGGCGTACGACGTCCTCGGTGCTCGCCACCGGCAGACCCCGTTCCCGCAGGATCCTGACCAGTGCCGCGCCCGAGGCGACCGTCTCCAGACAGCCGGTGTTGCCGCAGGAGCAGGGGGTGTCCTGGGCGGCCTCGACGCGGACGTGGGTGATCTCCCCCGCCCCTCCGGTCGCGCCCCGGTACAGCCGCCCGTCCGCGATGACGCCCGCCCCGATCCCGGAGCCCACCTTCACCATGATCGACTGCCGGCGTTCGACGGGCCGGACACTGTGCTCGCCCACGGCCATGCAGTTGGCGTCGTTCTCCACGGCCACCGGGACGGCGAAGCGCTCCTCGAACCAGTCCCGCACGGGGAAGCGGTTCCAGCCGGGCATGCGCGCCGGAAGGGTGACGAGGCCCGGCTCGACGTCGACCGGGCCCGGCAGGCACAGACCGACGCCCCGCAGCTGCTCCCGGCCGTGCCGGTCGATCAGCGTCTGGAGCGTGTCCGCCAGGCCGGGCAGCGCGGCCTCCGGCCCGTCCGCCGTGGCGAACGGCACGGTCGAGACGTCGGTGAGGCCGCCCCCGGGGTGTACGACCCCGACATGCGCGTGCTTCCCGCCGAGGTCGGCCGCGACCGCGTATCCGTCGCTGCCGCCGAGCCGCAGCACCTTGCGCGGCCGCCCGCCGGTGGAGGACCGGGTGCCCTCCTCGGCGACCAGGCCGTGCGCCAGCAACTGGCCGACCGCGAAGGACACGGTCGAGGGCGCTGCGCCGAGCAGTGCGGCGAGTTCCGTACGGGTCGACGCCTGCCCGGAGGCGAGAAGTTCGAGGACGCCCTCGGCGAGCGAGGAGAAGCCGGAGCCGTGCCGGCGATGCGGTGGCGGACTTTTTTCAAGCATGGTCGAAGTTACTCCCGAATTCGACGGCCCAGGCGTCGAGCGTAGGCCCGAAAGCCCTCTCCGTGCTTTTTTCAGAACAGCAGAAACAGGCTTTTTACAGCGGCACGCCTATTTCTTCCAACAGAGGGGGCGTTCACTTGGCCCACCCCCGCTTCCACCTCCCTGGTCCCAGGAGCACGCCATGCCCCCTGCCCGCACGAGACTCCTCGCCGGTGCCGCCGCCCTCAGCGCGGGCACCCTGTTGCTCACCGCCTGTTCGGGGTCGAGCGGCACGTCGTCGTCCTCGCACGACACGATCAACTACGCGCTGCCCGCGAACTTCACCCCGAACTGGATCCTGCCGATCGGCACCGCGGCGCACCTCAACACCAACAACATCTCCATCGCGAACACGATGTGGGAGCCGCTGATCGCCTACGACGGCTCGACCGGCAAGATCGGCTGGAACAAAGCCGGTTCGGTCGCCACGGACGCCACGTTCGCCGCGGACAACAAGAGCGTGACGATCACCCTGGGCGACCGGCACTGGAGCGACGGGAAGCCGATCACCTCGGCGGACGTGAAGTTCTGGTTCGACCTCATCAAGGCGAACAAGACCGCGTGGGCGGGCTACAACCCCGGCAAGGCGCCGGACAACTGGACGTCCTTCAAGACGGTCGACGCCCGCCACTTCACGATCGCCTTCGACAAGGCCTACAACCCGCAGTGGATGCTCGCCAACGAGCTGAACTCCATCACCCCGCTCCCGCAGCACGCCTGGGCCGGCGGCCGGGACGCCAAGCAGGCCTGGACGTACCTCAACGACGCGGCGAAGAACATCTCCGGGTACGCCTCGAACCCGCTGTGGAAGACCATCAGCGGCCCCTACTCCGTCAAGTCCTTCTCCACGGCCGGCAAGGTGGTCCTCGCCGCCAACACGAAGTACGACGGCGGCGAGAAGGCGAACATCCCCACGGTGAACCTGCTCCCCTTCACCACCGCCGACGCCGAGAAGAACGCCCTGCGCTCGGGCAGCGTCGACTACGGCTACATCGAGGCGACCGACCTCGACCAGAAGGACAGCTTCACCGCACAGGGCTTCAAGGTGGAGCCGTGGTCGGGCTGGGCGATCACCTACATGCCGTACAACTTCAACAACCCGGCGATGGGCGCCGTGTTCAAGCAGCTCTACGCCCGTCAGGCCATCCAGCACTCCATCGACCAGGCAAGTCTCGCGAAGGTCGTCTTCAACGGGACGGCGGTACCCGGCTACGGCCCCATCCCGCAGGGACAGGCCTCGGACTTCCTGTCGTCGGTGCAGAAGGACAACCCGTACCCCTTCTCGAACGACACCGCCAAGTCCCTGCTGACCAGCCACGGTTGGACCGAGCAGGGCGGGGTCATGACCTGCTCCGAGCCGGCGAAGTGCGGTGAGGGCGTCGCCAAGGGCACGAAGTTCGAGATGCAGGTGCTCTCGCAGTCCGGCTCCGCGGTCACCGACAACATGATGAGCGCGATCCAGTCCTCGCTCGCGAAGACCGGCATCAAGTTCTCCATCAAGACCGCTCCGGTCAACTCGGTGCTCTCGCAGACCCCGCAGTGCACGTCGAGGCAGTCGATCTGCAAGTGGCAGCTGAGTTTCTTCGGCACGGCGGGCAGCTGGTACTTCAACGCCTTCCCGACCGGTGACTCGCTGTTCCAGACCGGCGGCGGATCCAACTTCGGCAACTACGCGAACCCGGACGTCGACAAGCTCGTCTCCGCCTCCACGACGTCGAGTTCGAACCAGGCCATCCAGGACTACAGCGCGGCCCTCGCGAAGGACCTGCCGGTCATCTGGCTGCCCGAGCCGGACTACCAGATCTCCGTCGTCAAGAACGGGCTCGGCGGCTTCTCCCAGGACTCGCTGGCCAACTTCCACCCGGCGCAGTGGAAGTGGATCGGCTAGTGGACACGGTCCTCTATCTCGTCCGTCGGCTTCTTCAGGCCCTCGCCGTGATCCTGATCGTCACGATCGTGGTCTTCTGCCTGCTGCACGCGCTGCCCGGGGGTCCCGCGCGCGGGATCCTCCGGCCGCAGGCGACGGCCGGGCAGATCGCCGCCTTCAATCACGAGCAGGGGCTCGATCGGTCCCTGCCCGTGCAGTACGTCCTGTATCTGCGCGAGTTGGTGCAGGGGGATCTCGGGACGTCGTACACGCTGAACGAAGCGGTCTCTCGGCTGATCGAGCAACGGTTGCCGAAGACGCTGGTGTTGACGGTGTTGTCGGCTGTCGTCGGGCTGGTGCTGGCGGTGCCGTTGGGCATGTGGCAGGCGGTGCGGCGGAACAAGCCGACCGACTACGTCATCACCACGCTGAGCTTCGTCGCGTATTCGACGCCGGTGTATTTCCTGGGGCTGCTGCTGATTCTGCTGTTCACGCAGACGCTTCGGTGGTTTCCCTCCCAGGCCCCCCAAGGGGACACGTTGGGGCAGGTGTTGGCCGATCCTGCGGGGCTGGTGCTGCCCGTGGTCACCGGGGCCGCGTCCATGGTTGCCGTGTTCAGCCGCTATATGCGGGGCGCGACGCTGGAGAACCTCTCCGAGGACTATGTGCGGACCGCTCGGGCGGGGGGTGCGGGGCAGTACGCCGTGCTCTTCCGGCACGTTTTCCGTAACTCGCTGACGCCGGTGGTGGCGATGCTCGGGTACTACGTGCCGGTGCTGTTCGGGGGCGCGCTGGTGGTGGAGCAGTTGTTCAACTACCCGGGGATGGGCCTGTTGTTCTGGTCCGCGGCCCAGTCGTCGGACTATCCGGTGCTGTTGGGGTGTGTGCTGGTGATCTCGGTGGCGACTGTTGTGGGGACCTTGCTCGCGGATGTCGTGCAGCGGGTTGTGGATCCTCGGGTGAAGGAGGGGCGGGCGTGAGTGTTCAAAGCGCGGGCCGGTGGGGGCTGATCGCGCCCCGTGGCGGAGCCGCAAAGAGACGCAGCCCCGCGCCCCTGAAGGCACGCTTCGCGCGCAATCGGCTTGCTGTGGCTGGACTCGCGGTGGTCGTCCTCTTCCTGGCCTTCTGCTTCATCGGCCCCCTCGTGTACTCCACCGATCAGACCCACACCGACCTCACGCAGGTCAACCTCGCACCCAGTGGCTCCCATTGGCTCGGTACCGACGCCGTCGGACACGACCAGCTCGGGCGGCTCATGTACGGCGGTCAGGTGTCGCTGCTGGTGGGGCTGGCGGCCGGGGTGCTCGCGACCGTCATCGGGACGCTGTGGGGGGCCATCGCGGGGTATGCGGGCGGCTGGGTGGACGCCGTGATGATGCGGGTCGTCGACGCGGGCATCGCCATCCCCGCCCTGTTCATCCTGCTGGTCGTGTCCGCCATCACCAGTCCCGGCACGCTCGGGCTGATCGTCGTGCTCGGGCTGGTGTCCTGGCTGGTGCCCTCCCGACTCGTGCGGGCCGAGACGCTCACGCTGAAGAACCGGGACTATGTGCTGACCCTACGGGCGACCGGCGGCACGCACGGGCGGGCCATCCGCCGGCACATCCTGCCCAACTCGGTGTCCACGATCGTCGTCGCGGCCACCTTCCAGATCGCCGACGCGATCCTGCTCATCGCCTATGTGTCGTATCTCGGGCTCGGTGTACAGCCGCCGAAGACCGACTGGGGCGGCATGCTGTCGGCCGGGCTGACGGCCGCGTACTCGGGGCGCTGGTGGCTGATCGTTCCGCCGGGCCTCGCGATCATCCTCGTCGTGTGCGCGTTCAACGCGATCGGCGACGGGCTGCGGGACGCCTTCGACGTGAGGGGACGCGCGTGAACATCCTGACCATCGAGGACCTCGGGGTGACCTTCTCCACGGAGACGGGTGACGTACCGGCCGTCCGTGGCGTGTCGCTGCACGTCCGGCCGGGCGAGACACTCGCCCTCGTCGGCGAGTCCGGGTCCGGGAAGTCGACGGTGGCGCTCGCCGCCATGGGGCTGCTGCCGGGCACCGCGCGCGCCTCGGGGCGGGTCTCGGTCGACGGGACGGAGATCGTCGGTGCCGCGGAGGCCTCGCTCGCCCGGCTGCGGGGGCGGACCGCCTCCATGGTCTTCCAGGAACCGGCCACCGCCCTCGATCCGCTGACCCGGGTCGGCGCCCAGATCGCGGAAGTCGTACGCAACCACCGGGACGTCTCCCGGTCGGAGGCCGCCCGTGAGGCGGTCGAGCTCCTGCGCCGCGTCGGGATTCCCGAGCCGGAGCGGCGGGCCTCGGCGTTCCCGTTCCAGCTGTCGGGCGGGCAGCGGCAGCGGGTCGTCATCGCCATGGCGATCGCCAACTCGCCCGGTCTGCTGATCGCGGACGAGCCGACCACCGCGCTCGACGTCACCGTGCAGGCCGAGATCCTGGATCTGCTGCGGCGGTTGGCGGCCGACTCGGGCACCGGCGTCCTGCTCGTCACGCACAACATGGGCGTGGTCGCGGACTTCGCGGACCGGGTCGCCGTCATGCTGCGGGGCGAGGTCGTGGAGACGGGGCCCGTGGAGGACGTGCTGTTGCGGCCCGAGCACGAGTACACGCGGGGGCTCCTTGCGGCGGTGCCGCGGCTGAGGTTCAGCGGCGAGGACGCACCCCCGGCCGAAGAGCCCCCGGTGGTGCGACTCCGGGACGTGTCCGTGCGGTTCGGACGGGTCCAGGCCCTGGACGGCGTCCTTCTCGACGTCCGTCCCGGAGAAACCGTCGGGCTCGTGGGCGAGTCCGGGTCGGGCAAGTCGACCGCGGCCAGGGTCGCACTCGGGCTCGTCGCGCCCGCCTCCGGCTCGGTGTCCCTGTTCGGGGCCGACCTGGGCCGCGTCCGGGGCCGGAAGCGGCGGGCGCTCCTGTCCGGTGTGGGTGTGGTGCTCCAGGACCCGGTGGCCTCGCTGGACGCGCGGATGAGTGTGGCCGAGTGCGTGGCGGAGCCCCTCAGGGTGCACCGCAGGGGGATGTCGGGGGCCGAACGGCGGGACCGGGTCGCGGAGGTGCTCGAACTTGTGAGGCTGCCAAGGGAGTTGGCGGGTCGGGGGCCGCGTGAGCTGTCCGGTGGTCAGCGGCAGCGGGTGAGTCTCGCCCGGGCGCTGGTCCTCGAACCCCGGCTGCTGGTCGCGGACGAGCCGACGAGCGCGCTGGATGTGAGCGTGCAGCGGACCGTGCTGGAGGTGATCGCCGAGTTGCAGCGGGAGTTGGGGTTCGCCTGCCTCTTCGTCTCCCACGACCTGGCGGTCGTGCAGGAGTTCGCGCAGCGGGTCGTCGTCATGCGGGACGGGCGGGTCGAGGAGCAGGGGCCGACCATGTCCACGCTGCTGCGCCCGGAGACCGAGTACACCCGGCGGCTCATCGCGGCCGTACCCGTGCCGGATCCGGTGGTGCAGCGGCGGCGGCGCGCCGAGCAGCGGGCCGGGGTCACCGCGTGAAGGCGGTCGCCGGGGTCGACATCGGCGGTACGAGCACACAAGTGGCTTTGTTCGCCGATGACTTGACGGTTGTCGACCGACTGGAGGTGCCCACGCCCGCGTCCGTCGGCGGGGACGCGATGGTCGGCGCCGCGCTGGACGCCGTACGACTGCTGCTCGACCGTACGGGCGTACGGCTGCTCGGGGTCGGGGTCGGGGCCGCGGGTGTCGTGGACGTGCGGGAGGGGCGGATCCTGGTGGCCAGCGACTCGTTCCGGGACTGGGCCGGGTTCGCGGTCACGGCGGCGTTCGAGGAGGCGCTCGGGGTGCCGGCGTTTCTCGACAACGACGTCAACGCGTTCCTGCGCGGCGAGGCGACGGCCGGGGCGGTGGCGGGCGAGCGCGATGTGCTCGGGATGACCCTCGGCACCGGGGTCGGCGGGGCGCTGTGGCTGGACGGCGCGCTCTACGGCGGGCCGCACGGCGCGGCGGGCGAGATCGGGCACATCCCGGGCTTCGGCGACCTGCCGTGCACATGCGGCGGGCGCGGCCATCTGGAGACGCTGGCGTCGGGGCGGGCGATCGCGGCGCGGTACGGGGAGCGGACCGGGCGGGCGCTGAGCGCGCGCGACGTGGCGGAGGCCTCCGACGCGGACGCGCTCGCCGTGTACGAGGACGCGGGCGCCGCCGTCGCTCGCGCGCTCCTGGTCACGGCGGGCCTGCTGGATGTCACCACCGTGGTGATCGGCGGGGGCGTCGGCCGCGCCTGGACGCTCCTCGAACCGTCGATCCTGCGGGCCCTGGCCACCGAACCGCCGGTCAGCGGGCATCCGGTACGGGTGGTGCCGTCACTGCTCGGCGGGGACGCGGTGGCGGTGGGCGCCGCGGCCCGGGTCCGGGCGGAACTCGGAATCTGACCTGCGAGCCGGTGGGGATTTCGCGCGGTCACGACGTCGGGGTGGACACCGGTGCCGCCGGACAGCGGGGCGTTGCCGCGGACGGTGCGCATCGCTCGGACCCGGCGGGGTGGGCGCCGAACCCGAAGTCGCCCGCGCCGGGGTCGAGCAAGGCCACGTCCGGACCGGCGCGGGCCCTCCAGGGAAGTGGCCTCCCCCGTGGGGGAGGCCACCCGCGCCGGTTCTCGACCGAGGTCAGCCCAGGCTGTTCGTCTTCAGCCACGCCTTCGCCACGTCCAGCGGGTCCTTGCTCTCCAGCTGGACCTGGAGGTCCATCTCGAGGAGTGCCTTGGTGTCCAGCTTGGCCGAGACGGCGTTGAGCGCGGCGACGCCCTCCGAGGAGAGGCCGGACTTGTAGACCAGCGGAGTCACGTTCGCGAAGCCGAAGAGGTTCTTCGGGTCCTGGAGGACGACGAACTTCTCCTTGATGATGGTCGGGTCGGTCGTGAAGATGTCCGCGGCCTGCACGGTGTTCTTCTTCAGCGCCGCCTGGGTCAGCGGACCGCCCGCGTCGAGTGCCTTGAAGGACTCGAACTTCAGGCCGTACACGGACTCCAGGCCCAGCAGACCCTGCTGCCGGGTCTGGAACTCCGGCGAACCGCCTATGACCAGGTCCGGGGCGATGTCCTTGAGGTCGGCGAGTGTGGATTCGGTGGTGAGGTTGTACTTCTTCGCGGTGGCCGCGTTGACCGTGACCGAGTCCTTGTCCTCCGCCGGCGCCGAGTCCAGCAGCGTCAGCTTGGAGTCGAGCTTGGCCTTGGCCGCGGCGTCCACGGCCTGCGTCGACTCCTGCTTGGCATCCTTGTCCAGGTAGGCGAGCAGCGAGCCGTTGTACTCGGGCAGGACGGTGATGGAGCCGTTCTTCAGCAGGCCGTAAGTGGTCTCGCGGCTGCCGATGTTGGGCTTGTAGGTGACCTTGATGCCCTTGGCCTTCAGGGCTTCACCGTAGATGTCGGCGAGCAGGATGCTCTCGGCGAAGTTGTTGGAGCCGACGACGACGGTGTCGCCGTTGCCGGCCCCCGCCGTGTCCTCGCTCAACGGGTCGGAGGTGTCGTCGGAGGACCCGCATCCCGCCAGCAGGACCGTGGCGGCGGCGAGCGCGACAGCGGCCACGCCGGGGTTCTTCCTGATGGACCTGCGGTGTGCGGCGGTAAAAGTCACGATTCCCGTTCCGGAACTCAGGGGGATGCAAGGTGGTTCAAGGACGTTCGAGGGGGAAGCCCTCGCACTGATCCAATCCAGCCCGTTCTCGGTCAGTCAAGACCGGCCTGGTCACAATTGGCACCAACCCATGGTCGGTTGTGAAGGAAGAGCGAAACCGGCACGCCGGGTGCAGCGCGGGTTGTAACGGATTCTTGACTCAGGGCGGCGGCAAGCGCTGTCCGAAGAGGCTGTAGTCTCGCCGAAGTTGGCGCCGGTCACACAGGCGTGCAGGAGCCACTCAGGTGTCCCTATGCACCGTCCCGTAGCGATCAGTATCGGTCATGTGCGTTCTCGCGCCGCCGAGACACCCACGAAGGAGGGCTGGTGTCCACGAACGAGGTGGGCGCGTCCACCCGGTCGGCACCGTCGCCGTCGCGGGGCGGCACCCGTGGCAGCGGTATCCGGGGCATACGGGACTTCGCCGAGCGCTGGCCGTTCCGGCGCAAGCTGAACATCCTGGTCGGTGTGCCTCTCGCGGTGGTCGCCGTGCTGCTGACCTATCTCTTCGCCGACCAGGTCGGCCAGTCCCGGGACGCGTCGGACGCGGCCCAGCTGGTGCGGGACAGCGCCGAGGTGGCCAAGCTCGTCGGGCAGTTGGAGGCCGAGCACCAGCAGGCCGTCCTGCTCTCCGTGCGCCACCAGGCCTCCTGGGACGGCGCCACCCCCTCGCAGTCCGCCTACCGCGAGGCCCAGATCCGCGTGGACAACCAGGTCGAGAAGGTCCGCGCGACCTTCGGCGGCCGGCTGCCGGACGAGGAGGCCCAGGCCCTGCGCGAGGTCAACGGCCTGGAGGACCTGCGCAACACGATCGAGAAGGCCTATCTGCCGGCCGACAACATCGACCCGGCCTACAGCGACGCCGCCAAGGGCCTGATCGACGGTCTCGGGCTCGACCGCAACCCGGCCCTCGCCGCCACCTTCACCGGCAACCTGCTCGACTCGCTGCTGCGCGCCGACGCCGCCCACGGCGCCTTCGAGACCGGAGTGTTCTCCGCGACGACCGGCGACTCCAACGCCCTCATCGAGCTGATCGGCGCGATCGGCTCCTACGACGAGTACACCCACCAGGTCGAGCGCTTCGGCCGGTTCGCCAGTGCGGAGCAGGCGGAGGAACTCGGCGACATCGAGCACAACACCGCCCAGGCGACGATCGCCCGGCAGTACGCCGAGCTGCAGATCGACCCGGGCTCGCTCCAGGCGGACACGCCGTCGGAGATCAAGAACGCCTTCCAGACGGCGCTCGACTCCTACCCGGACTACCGCGCCCAGGCCCGGACCCGGCTGAAGACCACGACCTCGCTCATCGACCAGATCGCCGACCGCGCCGACACCGCCTCCCGGGACGCGCGCTCGAACGCCGCCTGGCTGCTCGGGTCCGCTCTGCTCGGCTTCGTGCTCTGGCTCGCCTTCTCGGTCGCCGTACGACGCTCGGTGGTGCGCCCGGTGCAGGCGCTCACCGGTGCCGCCAAGCAGGTCGCCGAGGTGGCGGGCCGTGAGCTCGCCCGCGTGGCCGACGACGACACCGAGGACACCGGGACGCCGCGGCTCCAGGAGATGCCGGTCACCGCGAAGGACGAGATCGGTGACCTCGCCGACGTGTTCAACCAGGTGCAGAGCACCGCGGTCGCGCTCCTGGAACGCCAGGTGCTCAGCCGTCGCAACGTCGCCGAGATGTTCGGCAACGTGGGCCGCCGGGTCAGCAACCTGACCACCCGGCAGCTGGCCCTGATCGACGCGGTCGAGCGCGGCGAGACCGACCCGGCGCTCCTGGAACGCCTCTACAGCATCGACCACATCGCGGTCCGCCTGCGCCGCAACGCCGACAGCCTGATGCTGCTCGCCGGCATCCGCGAGACCGTCCTCGACTCCGGGCCGCTCGCCCTCACCAACGTCGTCCGCGCCGCGCTCGGCCAGATCGAGGGCTTCCAGCGGGTCTCCCTCCAGGTCGGCACGGAGGTCATGGTCGAGCCCGACATCATCGGCGACCTCACGCTGATGGTGGCCGAACTCGTCGAGAACGCCGTGGCCTTCTCGCCCGCCGGCAGCCCCGTCGAGGTGATCGTCAAGGACAGTCACGAGGGTGCGCTGGTCGTGATCTCCGACCACGGTCTCGGCATGAGCGCCGAGCGCCTGGAGGAGGAGAACGCCCGCCTCATCCGCCGCGAACGCCTCGACCTCGTCCCGACGAAGGTGCTCGGCCTGTTCGTGGTCGGCACGCTGGCGCGCCGCTGGGAGGTGGGCGTCACCCTCACCCGCACCCCCGGCGGCGGCGTCACGGCCGAGGTGACGATCCCGTCGTCCCTGCTGCTGACGATGAGCCCGGTGGCGGTTGCCTCCGGCGGTTCGACGGCGGCGGGTACGGCGGCGGAGTCCCGTACGGCACCGGTGGCGGACGCGTCCGGCACCACCACCGGAACGCTCCCCGGCTCGGCCGCGGCCGGCCATGTCGGCGCGACCCCGCGCACTGCGGCGGAGACGGCACAGGCCCCCCGTACGACCTCGTCCGCGGGTCCGGTACCGGCAGCGCGGGCGGAATCCACCGTGGGCGGGACGGCGGACGCCGGGTCCGGCCAGGGCGGTGCGAGGTCCGCCGAAGCCGGCGTCCGGGGAGGCGGCCCCGGCGCATCCCACGGGTCCCCCGCTTCCGCCACAGGCGAGCCCACCCCGCTCCCCCGCCGTATCCCCCACCGCGACACCTCCTCCGGCACAACCCCGTTGATCCCGCAGGCCCGTACCGGCGAGGCGACCACCGCCGAAACGACGGGGAACGGCGACGGAGGCGACGGCGGCCGCCCCCTGCGTCGCCGCGTCCGTGGCGCCACGCTGCGCACCACCCTCGGTGCCGACGCCGTGTCCCAGGCGGCCCCGCCCCGGCCCGCGGACGCCGACGCCGTGCGTGACGCGCTCGACGAGTTCGAGGCGGCCGTGGAGCGCGCCCACCGGGACAGCGAGACCGGTAACCACGTCAGACCGGTGCTCGAGGACGACCTGGAAACCCGCACGACCGCATCCAACCCCCCGCACGACCAGAACCACTCCCCGGAAGGAGCGGAGCAGTGAGCACGTCCACAGGTGACACGCCTACGGAAGGCACCACGCCCGCCGACCTGCAGGCCGCCGCAGCCGACTTCACCTGGCTGCTGAACCGTTTCGCGACGGAGACGGCGGGTGTCGTCGACGCCATCGCCGTGTCCTCGGACGGGCTGCTCATCGCCGTGTCGGAACTACGCGAGCACGCGGACTCCGAACGCCTCGCCGCGATCGTCTCCGGCATCACGAGCCTGGCCGCCGGTGCCTCCGGCAACTACGGCCTCGGCGGCCTCAACAAGGTCATCATCGACCTCGAGGGCGGCCATGTCCTCGTCTCCGCGATCGGCAGCGGCGCCGTGCTCGGCGTCGTCACCGACAAGGAGGCCAAGCTCGGCAACATCGCGTACGAGATGACGCTGTTCGCGAACCGGGCCGGCAGCGCGCTCAGCCCCCAGCTGGTGCTCGAACTGAAGAACAGCGTCGGCGCGGCGTCGAAGCGCTGACCGAGGAGGAAGCGCAGTCATGGCGGACGGCAGCACGCCTCCGAGCTCGGAGCCGGGCGGTCCCGTGCCCGCCGTACGGCCGTTCCTCGTCACCGCCGGCCGGGTGGCACCCGATCCGTCCGGCCGGACGATGCCCGTCGAGACCCAGGTGGTGGCCACCGCCGAGGGACTCGCCGTGCTCGACCGGCTCGCCTTCGAACAGCACGACATCGTCGCCGCGTGCCGTATACCGCAGTCCATCGCGGAGATCGCGGCCCGCCTGCGGCTGCACCTGAACGTGGTGCGGATCCTCGCCGAGGACCTGCGCACGGCGGGGCAGCTGACGGTGCACGTGCCCGACACCGACGTCACCCACGACGCCTCCGTCCTGCGCAGGCTCATCGACGGCCTGCGTGCCATCCCCGACTCCCGAGGGGTACTCCGTGACACCGACTGAACCGGCCACCCGGCCCTCGGCCGCGCCCTCCGGCGCCGTACGACCGCCGCTGCCGGTCAAAATGGTGATCGCGGGTGGCTTCGGGGTGGGCAAGACGACCGCGGTCGGCTCGATCTCCGAGATCGAGCCGCTGACCACCGAGGCCGCCATCACCGAGGTCGCCGCGGGCGTGGACGACCTCAGCCACACCCCGCGCAAGACCACGACCACGGTCGCGATGGACTTCGGCTGCATCACCGTCGACCCGACCCTGAAGCTGTACCTGTTCGGCACGCCGGGGCAGGAGCGCTTCGGCTTCATGTGGGACGACATCGTCGAGGGCGCGCTCGGCGGCCTGGTCATCGTCGACACCCGTCGCCTCGACGACTGCTACGCCGCGGTCGACTACTTCGAGCACCGGCGGATCCCGTTCGCGGTCGCCGTCAACGCCTTCGACGGCAGGGTCGAACACACCCTGGACGAGGTCCGCTGGGCCCTGGACGTCAACGACCGCGTCCCGGTGATCGTCTTCGACGCGAGGGAGCGCGGTTCGGTCCGCGACGCGCTGCTGGTCGTACTGGAACAGGCGTTGGCGCGCACGGAGGCTTGACGGGGCCGGGGGGAACCGCAACTCCCCCGGCCCTTCGCCTAGTTGCTCCTGAGCACGCCGCGCGAGACCGTGAGCCGGGTGACCCCCCAGAACAGCGCCAGCGTCGCCAGCGCCATCAGGGCGACCAGCGCGGCGCCGCCCACGACCTTCTCGTAGTTGCGCTGGTACAGGCCGTCGACGATGTAGCGGCCGAGGCCGCCCAGGGAGACGTACGCGGCAATCGTGGCCGTCGACACGATCTGGATGGCCGCCGACCGCAGTCCGCCGAGAATCAGCGGAAGGGCCACCGGGAGCTCGACCCGGAAGAGCACCTCCACGTCGTGCATGCCCATCCCCCGGGCCGCGTCCACCGGGGCGGGGTCCACCGACCGCATCGCCTCGTAGGTGGTGACCAGGATCGGCGGCACGGCGAGCACGACCAGCGGGATCATCACGTTGATCAGCCCGAACCCGAGCGACAGGGTCATCAGCACCAGCAGACCGAAGGTGGGCAGGGCCCGCCCGGCGACGGCGATGAAGGCCAGCGCGTTGCCGCCCCGCCCGTAGTGCCCGGTGGCGAGCCCCACCGGCAGCCCGATCGCCGCGGCGATGGCGAGGGCCTCCAGGGTGTACTGGACGTGCTCCCCCAGCCTCGTGGGAATCCCGTCGTAGCCCTGCCAGTGTGCGCTGTCGCTGAAGAACGCGTTGATGAAGTTGAGGATGTTCACCGGGCGGCGACCTCCGGTTCGGGCCGCTCCGCGCGCCGCGCACGCGCGCCGCTCGGCATCCACGGCGTCAGAAGCAGTCGTACGACGACCAGCAGCCCGTCGGCGAGGATCGCGAGGACCGCCATGGTCAGCACGGCGTTCACGGCGAGTTCGGGCCGGTTGTAGATGTTCGCGTCGTTGATGAGGTTGCCGAGCGCCCCCTGGTTGCCGATGAGCGCGCCGACACTGACGAGGGAGATGCTCGACACGGTCGCCACCCGCAGCCCCGCGATGATGGCGGGCACGGCGATCGGCAACTGGACCTGGACGTAGCGGCGTACGGGTCCGAAGCCCATCGCCGTCGCCGCGGCGATGGTCTCCTGCGGCACCGAACGCACGCCGTCGACGATCGCCGGGACCAGGATGACCAGCGTGTAGACGGTGAGCGGGATCATCACCGTGAGCTCGGTCTGACCGGTGTAGTCGATGAGGACCACGAAGAAGGCCAGCGACGGGATGGCGTACAGCACGGTCGTCACCCACAGCACCGGCGGGTACAGCCACCGGAGGCGCACGCACAGCTGGGCGAGCGGCAGGGAGATCAGCAGTCCCGCGAGGACCGGCAGCCCGGCCTCCCGGACGTGCAGGCCGACGAGACCGAGCCAGCTGTGCTGGAGGTCGCTGGGGATGTCGAAGAAGCCGTCCATCAGCCGACCTTGGAGTCCGGGACGGAGGCGTCCGTACGGCCCTGCGCGTGCGCCCCGCGGATCGCCTCGCCGATGGCCTGCTGGGAGACCACCCCGGCCACCCGCCCCTCGGCGTCGACACCGACGGCCCACCCGGTGGGCGAGAGCACGGCACAGTCCAGTGCGGCCCGCAGCGAGTCCGTACCGGCGACGAACGGCCGCCCGTAGGGCAGCAGTTGCCCGACGTCGACGCTCCCGGCGGTGAGGTCTCGCGGCTCGCTCCAGCCGAGGGGCTTGCCGTCCACGTCGGTGACGAGGAGATAGGGGGCCTCGGCCGTCTCCCGGGCGGCGATCTGCTCGGCGGTGGCGTCGACCGCGACGACCGGTCCGGTGAGCAGTCGCAGGCCCGTGGCGGGGAAGAAGGACAGTCGCCGGATGCCGCGGTCGGTGCCGAGGAAGTCCTCGACGAACGCGTCGGCGGGGCTGGAGAGCAGTTCGGCGGGCGGCGCGTACTGGGCGAGCTTGCCGCCGGTGCGCATCACGGCGACCATCGTGCCGATCTTGACGGCCTCGTCGATGTCATGGGTGACGAAGACGATGGTCTTGCCCAACTCGTCCTGGATGCGAAGGAGTTCGTCCTGGAGGCCCTTGCGGACGACGGGGTCGACGGCCGAGAACGGCTCGTCCATCAGCAGGATCGGCGGATCGGCGGCGAGCGCCCGCGCCACACCGACGCGCTGCTGCTGTCCGCCGGACAGCTGGTAGGGGTACCGCTGGGCGAGCGAGCCGTCGAGCCCGACGCGCTCCATCAGCTCCCGCGCCCGGGTTCGCGCCTTCTCCTTGCCCCAGCCCAGCATCCGGGGCACGGTGGCGATGTTGTCGACGATCGTGCGGTGCTGGAAGAGACCGGCGTTCTGGATGACGTACCCCATGGACCGGCGCAGCGTGTTGACCGGCTGCTGCCGGCTGTCCTTGCCGTCGATCAGGATGGTTCCCTCACTGGGCTCGACCATCCGGTTGATCATGCGCAGGGTGGTCGTCTTGCCGCAGCCCGAGGGACCGACGAGGACGGTGATCGAACGGTCGGGAATCTCCAACGAGAGCCGGTCGACCGCCACCGTGCCGTCCGGGTACCGCTTGGTGACTGAATCTATCCGTATCAAAGCGCCGAATACCCTTCGGGTCTGGCAGAAGTTGTCCGCATTCGGCCAGTCCGGAAGGCCGTCCGGCAGAGTCTAGACGGCTTGTGTTGCGGACGTTCGAACGGCGTCCCGAGCTGCGGACGCGATCCCGGCCGTACGGGGCGAAGCGGCTGTGGGCACCCTGTGAGTTCCCTGATTCTCATCCTTCGTTCAGTGAAGCCACAGGGATCACCCAGCCCCGGGCCCGAGGGTCATGACAACCACCGCTCGGAGACCTGGAGTACGTGCCATGACGACCCTCGCCCCACCGCCCGCGCCGACCACCCAGGACGGCCGGCACCGGGCCGCGCCGCCCGCCGCGCGCAGCCGGCTGCGCGGACTGTTCACCGGTCCCCCGGAGGATCCGCGCTGGGCCCGCCCCGCTCTGTGGGCGATCCTCGTGCTGGCCACGGCCCTGTACGCCTGGAACCTGTCGTCCATCAGCGGCAACACCTTCTACAACGCGGCGGTCTACTCCGGCACCAAGAGCTGGAAGGCGTTCTTCTTCGGCGCCCTGGACTCGGGCAGTTTCATCACGGTCGACAAACCGCCGTTCGCGCTGTGGGTGATGGGCCTCTCGGCGCGTGTCCTCGGGTACGGCACCTGGCAGTTGATGCTGCCGATGGTCGCGCTCGGCACCGGCTCGGTGGCCCTGCTGTACCGCATGGTCAAGCGGGACTTCGGCGCCGTCGCGGCCACGATCGCGGCGCTCGCGCTCACCCTCACGCCGATCACCGTCGCCATCACCCGGGACACCAACCCCGACCCGGTCCTGGTCTTCCTGATGCTGCTCGGCGCTGCCGCGCTGATGAAGGCCGTGCGGACCGGGCGGCTGCTGCCGCTGGTGTGGTCCGGGGTGGCGATCGGCTTCGCGTTCAACACCAAGATGATGCAGGCCTACGTCGTCCTGCCGGTCTTCTTCCTCGTCTACCTCTGGGCCGCTCCCTTCGGCCTGGGCCGGCGGATCCGCCATCTCGCCGTCGGCACCCTCGCGCTGGTCGTCTCCAGCGCCTGGTGGATGGTGGTCGTCGACCTCATTCCGGCGTCCTCCCGGCCGTACATCGGCGGCTCCACCGACAACACGGTGTGGGACCTGGTCATCGGCTACAACGGCTTCGGCCGGATCTTCGGGGCGAGTTCCTCGGTGGGCTCGCAGGGCAACGGCGCCAGTTTCGGCGGTGAGGCAGGTCTGTACCGGCTGTTCAACAGCATCATGGGCGGCCAGATCTCCTGGCTGATCCCCTTCGCGCTCGTCGCCCTGATCGGCGGTCTGGTGCTGCGCGGCCGGGCCCCTCGTACGGACGCCAAGCGGGCGGCGCTGCTGCTGTGGGGCGGCTGGTTCGTCCTGCACTACCTGACCTTCGCGCTCGCCGAGGGCACCTTCCACCCGTACTACGTCACCGCCATGGCGCCCGGCATCGCGGCTCTGGCCGGTATCGGCGGCGTGATGCTGTACCGGGCCTTCCGGGAGGGTGCGGCGGCGGTGGGGGTCCCTCCGCGCGAGCGAGTTCGAGCGTGGGGGAGGGCGTGGGTGCTGCCGGCGGCGATCGCGGGCAGCACGGTGTGGGCGGTCGTCCTGCTCCAGCGGGTCTCCGGCTCCGGGACGCTGTACACGGTCGCCGAGGTCGTGGCCGGGGTCGCGGGTGCGGTCGCCGTGATCGGGCTGCTGCTCGGCCGGTTCACCGGGCGGCAGCGGCTGACGGGCATCGCGGCCCTCGCGGCGGTCGTCGCCCTGCTCGCCGGTCCCGCCGCGTACTCGGCGTCGGCCGCCACCGCCGGCACCAACGGCACCAACCCGACGGCCGGTCCGAGCACCGGCGGCATGGGCGGGGGCGGGGGCATGGGCGGGGGCCGGCGGCCCAGTGGGAGCGGCGGCCCGGGCGGCGGCACGGGCACGAGCGCCGGCGGCAGCGCACCGAGCGGCTCCAGCAGCTCCAACGCCAACTCCAGCTCCAGCTCCGGCAGTCAGCCCACGGGCCAGTCCGCGTCCGGCCGTACCGCCGGAGGCATGGGCGACACCCAGGTCTCCTCCGCGATGATCTCGTACCTGAAGAAGCACCAGGACGGCGCCACCTGGCTGGTAGCGGTCGCCACCGACCAGACCGCCTCCTCGATCATCCTGGAGTCCGGTGAGCCGGTGATCTCCATGGGCGGCTGGTCCGGCTCCGACAACGCCATGACCCTCGCCAAGCTGAAGAGCCTGGTGAAGTCCGGAATGCTGCACTACATCGTCGTCGGCGACAGCGGCCAGGGCTCCTCGAACTCCGAGATCTCCACCTGGGTCAAGAAGAACGGCACGGCGGTCTCCGCCTACAGCGGCTTGTACCGCCTGGGCTGACCGGCGCGTGGACACGCGGAGAGCGGGCCGCAGGTGAACAGAACCGGCGGCCCGCCCTCGTGACGTGTCCTGTCAGGGCACGGCCGGAAAGCCCGGCGTACGCAGCACCTGGCGCTCCGCGTCCACCGCGAAGACCTCACAGCCCGCCAGGGAGGCGGCCCAGTCGACGCCCTCGGGGCCCATGGCGAAAGCCGCCGTGGCGACCGAGTCGGCCTCCGTGAGGGTCGGGGCCACGACGGTGAGGCTGAGCAGGCCGGTTGCCGGGCGGCCGGTCCGGCCGTCGAGGATGTGGTCGCCGCGTTCGTAGCGCGCGGACGTCGCGACCGCCCCGCCGTCGAGCGAGAGGACCGTGCACAGTTTGTCGGCGTGTTCGGGGTGCCGTACGCCCACCCGCCAGGGGCCGCCGGCGGCGACCACGTCACCGCCGGCGTTGAGGACGAACCGCGTCGCGCCGGCCGCTGTCAGCACCTCCGCCGCCCGCTGCACCGACCAGCCCTTGACCACCGCGCAGGGATCGAGACGGTGACCGGGCAGCCGTACGTCGAACGCGCCGCCGGTGGCCTTCCGGTAGTGCTCGCACAGGTCGAGGATCTCGCGCAGGTCCGCGCTCAGCCCGTCCGCGGACAGCTCGCCGCGGTCGTACCGCGACACTTCGCTGTCCTCCTTGAACGGGCTGAACCGGGCGTCCACCTCGCGCAGCCACGCGAAGACCGCGTCCGCCGCCGACTCGGGGACGTCCTCGTCGTCGACCCGCAGCGAGACCGGGAACCCCATGACGTGTTCGACGCGGTGCAGCATGGTCGGTCCTCAGCCCCTCGCGTCGATCGCGGCCTGGAGGGACTCCTTGTAGGCGTCGCTGGTGATGGTCGCGCCGGACACCGTGTCGATGTCCGCGCTCTGCGCCTTGAGCGTCTCGGCCACCAGCACCGGCACGGCGGCCGTCGTCTGCGGGTGGTTCGGCTGCTGGAGCATCTTCACCGCGGTGATCTTCGTACCGACGAAGGTCACCTGGACCTGTACGGGGCCCTTCTCCGTGCTGAGGGCCGAACCGTCGACGGTCTGGGAGGACGCCTCGGAAGCGGACGCCGAGGGCGAGGCCGACGCCGACTTCGCGTTGTCGTCGATCGTGGCCTGGAGGGACTTCTTGTAGGCCTCGCTGGTGATGGTCGCGCCGGACACCGTGTCGATGTCCGCGCTCTGCGCCTGAAGCGTCTCCGCGACCAGCTTCGGCACGGCGGCCGTCGTCTGCGGGTGGTTCGGCTGCTGGAGCATCTTCACGGCGGTGATCTTCGTACCGTCGAAGGTCACCTGGAGCTGTACGGGGCCCTTCTCCGTGGTGATGGTCGAACTCGTGACGACGTTCTCGCCGGAGGTCCCCGACGACGAAGAGGACGAGGTGGAAGGCGCCGGAGTGGTGGCCTGGACGGTGGAGGACTCGGCCGACGGCTGGTAGAGCCACACGGGGACCAGGCCCGCGATGCTCAGGACGACGACAGGTATGGCTCGTTTCACGGTCTGTTCCTCATCCCGCCAGGCTGAAGCGCTCGAAGTGGATCTGCGGCCCCGGCACGTCCAGCTCGCGCAGGCTGCCCAGGACCGCCTTCATCATCGGGGACGGTCCGCACAGGAAGACGTCCCGCTCGGCGATGTCGGGCACGAGTCGCGCCAACTCGCCCGCCGCCAGCTTGTCGGGCACCGACGGGCCGGTGACCAGGTGGAGTTCGGCGCCCTTGGCGGTCGCGAGGTCGCGCAGCTCGTCGTAGAGGACGGCGTCCCGGTCGGAGCCGACCCGGTAGATGACGACGGCGTGGCCCTGCACCTCCTCCAGGAGCGCCCGGATCGGGGTGACGCCGACGCCGCCGGCGATGAGCACGGACTCGGGCCGCGTGCGGTGCAGGGCGGTGAAGGCGCCGTAGGGGCCCTCTGCGAAGACGCGGGTGCCGACCTTGACGTGCCTGAGGGCGGCGCTGCCCTCGCCGGCCGCCTTGGCGGTCAGGCGCAGTGTCCTGCCGTCGGGGGCGGCGGAGAGGGAGAAGGGGTTGGCCTGCCACCAGCGGTCGGCGGTCAGAAAGCGCCACAGGAAGAACTGTCCGGCGCGGGCGGGCAGTTGGTCGAGGTCCTTGCCGCTGATGTAGATCGAGACGACGCTGTCGTTCTCGGGCACGACGGCCGTGACCCGGAACTGGTGACGCCAGTTCCGCCACAGCGGGAGCACCGCCCGGCCCAGGACGACCGAGCCGAGGGCCACACCCCACACGCCGTACCAGTACCCGGTGGCGACGGAGGAGGACGTGAAGGTCGTGCCGACGGCGACCTGGTGGGTGAAGGCCAGCACCACGGCGACGTACGTGTACAGGTGGATGAAGTGCCAGGTCTCGTAGGCGAGACGGCGCCGGGCGTACCGGGCGGAGACCGCGCCGACCACGATGATCAGGCAGAACGCGACGACCGCGCGCAGGACGCCCTCGGTGGTCTCGGCGAGGTCGACGATCTCGCCGATCGGGCCCACGTCGGTGCCCTCGGCGTAGCCGAAGCTGATGAAGACGACGTGCGCGAGGAGCGTCCACAGGATGCCGAAGCCGGTCCAGCGGTGCCAGGAGGTCAGCCGGTCCATGCCGATGCGGCGGTCGAGCCAGGGCAGCCTGGCCACCAGGACCAGCTGGAAGGCCATGATGAGCGCGGCGTACAGGCCGGTGAGGCGGCCGAGCACGATGAGCGCGTTGGAGGCGAAGCCTGCCTGGGCGAAGAACCAGGCGACCACGGCCGCGTTGGCGGCCAGCACGGCGTAGAGCCCGGTGCGGGCCACCACCCTGGGGCGTTGTATCGCCGTGGGGGGCGCAGGGGGCGATTGGACGGTCGTCACGGGTCGTAGCTCCTTGATCGGGGCCTCTGGATATCCGAGCTTGTCCGGCGGGAGCTGTCGATTCGCTGTCGTACAACTTTCAAGAGGTTATCGATGTGGCCCGGGTGCCCACCCGGCGATGGCTTTCCGGCCGCTGTGAAGCACTATGAGCGGGTGGAAAAAGTACGACTCCTCGTCGTGGACGACGACCCGCCGATCGCCGATCTCGTGGCGACGGTCGCCCGCTACGAGGGCTGGGAGGCGGTCACCGCGAACTCCGGTGAGGAGGCGCTGAGCCGCGCCGCGGAGTTCCGTCCCGACATCGTCGTGCTCGACCTCATGCTGCCCGACATCGACGGCTTCGGCGTCCTGGAGCGGCTGCGGCGCTCGGGCACGATGGTGCCCGTGGTGTTCCTCACGGCGCGGGACGCGGTCGCCGACCGGGTGGCCGGGCTGACCCGGGGCGGGGACGACTACCTGGTCAAGCCGTTCGCGGTGGAGGAGCTGATGGCCCGGCTGCGGACCGTGCTGCGGCGCAGCTCCGGGCCCGGCTTCCAGCGCTCGGTGCTCTCGGTCGCGGATCTCACGATGGACGAGGACACCCGCGAGGTGCGCCGCGGCGACAAGCTGCTCACCCTCACCCCGACCGAGTACGAGGTCCTCAGGTACCTGATGCGCAAGTCGCCGACCGTGCTGACCAAGGCGCAGATCCTCGACCACGTGTGGGAGTACGGCTTCGGCGGCCGCTCCAACGTCGTGGAGCTGGTCGTCAGCCGGCTGCGCCGCAAGCTGGACGACACGGGCGAGCCCCTGATCCACACGGTGCGGGGCTTCGGGTACGTCGTCCGGCAGGCGGCCGAATGAGATCCGTTCTCGGCCGCCTGCGTTCGGCGTACCGGAGGATGCGGCTCGGTACCCGTCTCGCGCTGGGACTCGGGGCGGTTGCCCTGATGGTGTTCGCGGTGGTGGGCACCGCGCTGACCACGTACATGCGGGACTATCTGTCGGCCCAGCTCAACGAGCAGCTGTCGCTCGCCCAGGTCGCCCAGTCGAAGAGCATCGCCGAGTCCGGCACGCTCACCGGCAAGAAGTACTGGAGCTGGTACTACGCGGTGTACGACGTCAAGGACGGCATCCCGCGGCTGCGCACGCCCGAGGACCCCTCCGACCTGCCGGAGGACGTCGACGCGTTCACCGGCGTCGCGAAGGCGCAGGCCGCCGCGCACACCGAGGTCCTGGCCACCGAGCACCTGAGGGGTCAGGGCGAGTACCGGCTGCGCGCCTGCGAGGTCGAGCCCGGTGTGGTCCTGGTGAGCGCGGCTCCCATGGACGGCATCGACGCCACGGTACGGCGGCTGATCACGGTCCAGGTCGTGGCCTTCGGGCTCGCGCTGCTGGCTCTCGTGGTGGTCGGCCGCAAGCTGCTGCGCCGGGGCCTGAAGCCGCTGAGCGACATGACGCACACCGCCCACGGCATCGCCCTGCACGACCTGACCGAGTCGGCGGCCCGGCTGCCGCTGCGTGCCGACAAGCGGGGCGGCGGTCCGGAGGTCGAGGAGCTGCGGACGGCGTTCAACACCATGCTGGAGCACATCGACGACTCGCTGGCGGTCCGCGCGGAGGCCGAGCAGCGGCTGCGCCGGTTCGTCGCGGACGCCTCGCACGAGCTGCGCACCCCTTTGATGTCCGTACGGGGCTACGCGGACCTCTTCCAGTACGCCGCCGCGAACGCCCCCGAGGAGCGCGACAAGCACCTGGCCCGGCTGCGCGCCGAGGCCGCCCGCATGGGTTTCCTCCTGGACGACCTGCTGCTGCTCGCCCGCCTGGACGCGGCGGAGGTGGAGACGCCGCTCAGGCCCGTCGAGGTGGACCTGGTGGAGCTGGTGGAGCACGCGGCCGACGCCTTCCGCGCCAGTCACCCGGACCGTCCGCTGACGGTGACGCCGGGGCCCCTGGCCCTGAAGCTGCGGCTCGATCCGCAGCGTGTCCGCCAGGTTCTCGACAACCTTCTCACCAACGCGGCCATGCACACTCCGCCGGGCACGGCGGTCTCCGTCGGGGTCCGCGTGCGGGACGGCCGGGTGCAGGTGCGGATCGCGGACGCGGGTCCCGGCATTCCGGCCGCCGACCAGGAGCGGGTCTTCGACCGCTTCTACCGCGTCGACAAGGCCCGCAGCCGGGACCGGGGCGGCAGCGGCCTGGGCCTCGCGGTGGCGAGGTCCCTGGTCCGGGCGCACGGCGGCACCATCGAGCTGGCCGCCGGGCCCGGCTCGACCGTGTTCACGGTGGCGCTCCCGCTGAGCCTCACGCGACCGTGAGTCTTACGAAGCCGTGACGTGACGGGCGCGGTCCGGCCGTCCGGGCAGCTCAGGGCCCTAGCGTGAGGGCATGCGCGTACTGGTCACCGGCGGTGCCGGTTTCATCGGGTCCCAGATCGTCGAGGCGCTCGTGGCACACGGTCACGAGCCCGTCCTGTACGACGTCCGGGCCGACCCGGCCTCCGACGTACGGGACCCCGACGCCGTCCGCCGCGCCCTGACCGGGGTGGACGCGGTGTGCCATCAGGCGGCGATGGTGGGCCTGGGCGTGGACTTCGCCGACGCCCCGGAGTACACCTCCCACAACGACCTCGGCACGGCGGTGCTGCTCGCCGCGATGGCCGGGGCGGGGGTACGGCGGCTCGTGCTGGCCGGGTCGATGGTGGTGTACGGCGAGGGCCGCTACACCTGCGCCCGGCACGGGACCGTCAGGCCGGGCCCGCGAGTTGTCGCCGACCTGGACGCGGGGCGCTTCGAGCCGCCGTGCCCGGTGTGCGGCGCGGACCTCTCCCCCGGCCTGGTCGGCGAGGACGCCCCGGTCGATCCCCGGAACGTGTACGCGGCGACCAAGCTCACCCAGGAGCACCTGGCGGCGTCCTGGGCGCGGGCCACGGGCGGGTCGGCGGTGGCACTGCGCTACCACAACGTCTACGGACCGGGCATGCCCCGCGACACCCCGTACGCCGGCGTCGCCTCCTTCTTCCGCTCCGCGCTCGCCCGCGGCGAGGCCCCGCGCGTCTTCGAGGACGGCGGTCAGCGCCGGGACTTCGTGCACGTACGGGACGTGGCCGCGGCCAACGTGGCGGCGCTGGAGGCCGGTTCGAGGGACGGCGCGCTCACCTCGTACAACACCGGAAGCGGCGAACCGCACACGGTGGGCGAGATGGCCCGCGCGCTGGCCGGGGCCCACGGCGGGCCCGAGCCCGTGGTCACCGGGGAGTACCGCCTCGGGGACGTACGGCACATCACGGCGGACTCGGCGCGGCTGCGCGCGGAGCTGGGGTGGAAGGCGGCGGTCGGATTCGCCGAGGGAATGCGGGAGTTCGCGGGCGCGGGCATGCGGGGCGCGTAGCCCGCGGTGGACCGGTGGTGCCACCCCGCGAAAGAAAGCGGCCGCGGGGCGGCACCACCTCATACCCGACAAGCGGGCCGAGGGTGTCTTCGGTCAGAAAACGGCTCCCGGCAGGAGCACCTCGAAGCGGCATCCGCCGGGGACGTTGCGGACCGTGGTGCTGCCCTGGTGGGCTTCGACGATGCCCCGGACGATGGCGAGCCCAAGACCCGCCCCGGCGGGCGGTGTCCGGGCGTGCGTGCCGCGCCAGCCGGTGTCGAAGACGCGGGGCAGATCCTCCTCGGGGATGCCGCCGCAGCCGTCGGTGACGGACAGGACGACCCCGTCGGCGCGGTACTCGGCGGCCACCGCGACGGTCCCGTCGGCGGGTGTGCGGCGGATGGCGTTGACGAGGAGGTTGCCCAGCACGCGGCTCATCTCCTTGCTGTCCACCTCGACCGGCACGGCGGCCACCCGGTCGCCGACCAGCCGTACGCCGTGTTCGCGTGCCAGGGGGTCGGCGCCCGCGAGGGCGTCGGAGACGAGGTCGTACAGGGAGATCCGGCTCGGGCTCAGCGCCAGCGTCCCCGCGTGGATGCGGGAGAGTTCGAAGAGGTCGCCGACCATGCCGTTGAGGCGTTCGACCTCGGTGCGGATCTGCCTCAGGTAGCGGGCGGGGTCGGCGGCGACACCGTCCTCCAGGGCCTCGGACATCGCGCGCAGGCCGGCCAGCGGGGTGCGCAGGTCGTGGGAGATCCAGGCGACGAGTTCACGCCGGGAGGACTCCAGGGCACGTTCCCGCTCCCGGGACTCGGCGAGCTTGGCGCTGGTGGCCTCCAACTCCCGGCTGAGTTCGGTGAGTTCGGCGGTCGTGGGCCCGCCGGGTGAGGTGAAGTCACCGCCGTCGCCGAAGGAGCGGGCGGCGAGCGCGAGGGCCCGGCTGCGGGCGGCGACCCAACGGCCGAGCAGCAGGGCGGTGGCCAGGGAGACCACGGCGGCCATCAGGACGACGGTCGTGACGACGCTCAGGTCGTGCCCGGACAGGAACATGGCCTGGGCGACCGCGAGGGTGCCGGCCAGCATCGCGGTGATGCCGACGGCGGCGACCACGGTGAGGTGCAGGGAGAGCGAGCGCCGCCGGATCAGCAGCAGCACGCACGCGCCGAGGAGTCCGGCCGTGACGGCGCCGAGGAAGGCGTAGAGGGCGATGAGAAGTGTGTCGCGCACGGGTCACACCTCCGCGGGTGAGCCGTCGAAGCGGTAGCCGACGCCCCACACGGTCTGGATCAGGCGGGGCCTGGCCGGGTCGTCCTCGACCTTGCCCCTGAGCCGGCGCACATGGACGGTGACGGTCGACAGGTCGCCGAAGTCCCAGCCCCACACCTCGCGCATCAGGTCCTCGCGGCTGAAGACCCGGCCGGGGTGCCGCAGGAAGAAGGCGAGGAGGTCGAACTCCCGGATGGTGAGGGCGAGTTCGGTGCCGTCCTTGAGGGCGCGGCGGGCCGCCGGGTCCATCGAGAGTCCGGCGGCACCCAGGTGACCGGACGGCTGGGAGGGCCGGGAGCGGCGCAGCACGGACTCGACGCGCAGGACCAGTTCGCGGGGGCTGAACGGTTTGGTGACGTAGTCGTCGGCGCCGACCTCCAGGCCCAGGATGCGGTCGTCCTCGTCGCCGCGCGCGGTGAGCATGATGACCGGGACCGGCCCGCGCCCCCGCATCCGGCGGCACACCTCCAGGCCGTCCATGCCGGGCAGCATCAGGTCCAGGACCACGAGGTCCGGGCGGTGGGCGGCGGCGCGGGCGAGGGCGTCGGGGCCGTCGGCGGCCCGGTCCACGAGGTATCCGGCCCGGTCGAGGTAGCCGGCGACCACTTCGGCGACGGTGGGGTCGTCGTCGACGACGAGGACCCGGGGCCGGGTCTGTGCGTACTGCTGCTGCTCCATGCCGCAAGCCTCGCACCACGCGTGCGCATGTGCCGCCCACGGCCTCCGACGTCCTTGTTTCGTAAGGAGCCGGAGTCGGGTTCGTCCGTTTTGCGCTCGTAGGGTGAACGTCGTGACGACCCCTTCCCCAAACGAACCGGCGACGTCCGTGGACGTCGTGCTGCCCTGTCTCGACGAGGCCCGGGCCCTGCCCTGGGTGCTGGAACGCATCCCGCCCGGCTGGCGCGCTCTTGTCGTCGACAACGGCTCCACGGACGGCTCGGCCCGCATCGCCCACGCCCTCGGCGCGACCGTCCTCCGTGAGGAGCGGCGCGGTTTCGGCGCCGCCTGTCATGCGGGACTGACCGCGGCCACGGCCGACATCGTGTGCTTCTGCGACTGCGACGCCTCGCTGGACCCCTCGGACCTGGTGCCGTTCGTGGGCGAGGTGCTGGCCGGCGAGGCGGACCTCGTGCTCGGCCGGCGCCGTCCGCAGGCCCGCGGTGCCTGGCCGCCGCACGCCCGCGCGGGCAACCTCGCGCTCGCCCGGCTGCTGCGCCGCCGCACCGGTCTGCGCCTGCACGACCTGGGCCCGCTGCGCGCCGCCCGGCGCGAGCCGCTGCTCGCCCTCGGCCTCACGGACCGGCGCAGCGGCTACCCCCTCCAGATGGTGGTGCGGGCGGCCGACGCGGGCTGGCGGATCGCCGAGCACGACGTCCCGTACCGACCGCGTACCGGTGCCTCCAAGGTGACGGGCACCTGGCGGGGCACGTGGCAGGCGGTGCGGGACATGAGCCAGGTCCTCTCCGAGTCCGAGACGGGGGTGCGGGCGTGACCACGCTGCTCGTCATCGCCAAGGAGCCGCGGCCGGGGCGGGTCAAGACCCGGCTCACCCCGCCGTTCACCCCCGAGGAGGCGGCCGCGCTGGCCGAGGCGTCCCTCGCGGACACCCTCGACGTCGTGGCCCGCACCCCGGCCCGCCGCCGGGTCCTGGTCCTGGAGGGCGCGCCGGGCCCCTGGCTGCCGCCGGGCTTCGATGTCGTACGGCAGTGCGCGGGCGGCCTCGACGAACGGCTGGCCGCGGCCTTCGCGGGCTGCGACGGCCCGGCCCTCCTCATCGGGATGGACACGCCCCAGGTGACTCCGGAACTGCTCACGGTGGACTTCGCCGACTGCGAGGCGTACTTCGGGCCGGCCGAGGACGGCGGCTTCTGGGCACTGGGTCTGGCGCGACCGGATCCGTCCCTGCTGCGCGGGGTGCCGATGTCGACACCCCGGACCGGAGCGGCCCAGCGCGCCCGCCTGAGCGGCCTGCGGGTACGGCAGTTGCCGCCGCTGCGGGACGTGGACACGGCGTACGACGCCGAGCTGGTGGCCAAGGCGGCACCGGGCGGACGGTTCGCGGCGGAGCTGGAACGACTCGCGGGGGCGGGGCGATGAGGGGGCCGGGGGTCGACGTCGCTGCACGGATCGCGGAGGCGGGGCCCCTGCGGGCGGACGGCGAGAGCGGAGCCGGCCCCGAGTCGCGCGGCGAGGCCGAGAGCCCGCGGCGGAGCGGGATCGGCCGGCAGCGAGACGCCGACCGAGCACCACGAGAACCGAACCTGACCCCCACGCCCGGCACCGGGCCACCCGGCACGAACACGCAAGCCCGAGCGGACAGCACCGAGCAGCGGCGACAGCCGGCCACGGCCACCGCGACCGACACACGTGCCGGAGCCCGACCACCGGGCCCCGGCACGGGCTCCCAAACCGACACCCCACGGCCGCAGACGCACAACCACGAGCAGCGACGGAAGCCGGCCACGGCCGCAACGACCGACACCCGGCCCGCACCCCGACCGCCCGGACCCGACACCGGCGCCCAGGCCAACAACCCACGGCCGCCGACGGACAACCACGAGCAGCGGCGACAGCCGGCCACAGCCGCAACGACCGACACCCGGCCCGGACCCCGACCGCCCGGACCCGACACCGGCGCCCAGGCCGACACCCCACGACCGCCGACGGACAGCTCCGAGCGGCGACGGAAGCCGGTCACGGCCGCCGCCACCGGCACACGGACCGGGGCCTGGCCGCATGCCACGGACGCCCCGTCCCACGACGGCACCTGGTCCGCCGACCCCTATGCACAGGCCCTCCGCACCGGTCAGGGCCCCCTGTTCCTGCGCCGCTCCGACGGATGGCTGCTGCTGCTCGAACTGGAGCGGTGGTGCGCGGCCGCGGATGCCGCGGATCTGGAGGTGTTGCGGCGCTGCGAGGGCGCGGTGCTGGATGTCGGCTGTGGTCCGGGGCGGCTCGTCGCCGCGCTCGGTGCCCGCGGCCGGCGGGTGCTCGGCATCGACGTGAGCGAGGCGGCCGTCGCACGGACCGTCGCGCTCGGCGGGCAGGCCCTTCGGCGGTCCGTCTTCGAGTCCTTGCCGGGCGAGGGCCGCTGGGGCACCGCGCTGCTGATCGACGGCAACGTCGGCATCGGCGGCGACCCGCCGGCCCTGCTCGACCGGATGTCCCAACTCCTCGCCCCAGGAGGACTGTTGATCGCGGAGACGGTCACCGACCCGGACGTCGACGAGCGGGTCCAGGTGCGGGTCACCGATGCCCGGGGAGCCACCGGCAACCCGTTCCCGTGGGCCCGGCTCGGCAGCCCGGCCCTGCTGCGGCACGCGCCCCGCACCGACTGGGCACCCGTGGATCAGTGGACGGCGGGCGGCCGTTCCTTCGTGTCCCTGCGCCGCCGTACGACGAAGACCACCGCCGAGCCACCGAACAGCACGGCCGTCACCAGCAGCCAGCGGGCCAGGAAGCCGTCCGGTGACAGGCCGGTCGCGGAGGCGTAACGGTCCGCGACCTGCCCGCTGATCAGCGGGAACCACACGAGCAGGAGCAGGAGAGAGAGGGCGGCGGGGACCCGCACGTACAGCACGTGCCGCCCCGCCGTCTTCACGAGCGCCCGGTCCGCCGCCGCGTACAGCGGCAGCAGCACCACGTCGTGCACCACGGCCGCCCCCACGAACCACAGCGCGACTCCGAACCAGTCCCCCGCGAGGAGCCGCACCCCCGCGTATCCCGCGAGGGCGAACGAGCAGACGAGCAGGAGGAGTTGGAGAGGGTTGCCGAGAGGGATCCGCATCACAGGTCTCCGAACGTCAGCCGGGCCACCCACTTGGTGTTGAGCACACCGGGCGCCGCGGGCACGATGATCCGGGCCGGGTGGCCGTGGTCGGGGGTCAGGTCCTCGCCGTTGACGGACAGAGCCAGCAGGGACCGCGGATCGGCGACCTGGTTGGCGCGCAGGGCGGCCCGCCGGAAGGCACCGTGCCGTTGCAGCGACTCCACGAAGACGTCCGGCGGATCGTCCTCGTACCCGACGAGCGCCGCGAGGTCCCGCAGACGTACCCCGCGCCACCACTGATCCGAGGTGGACCATCCCTCCACACAGGCGATGGGCAACGCCGAGCTGTGCAAGGGAAGTCGGAGGAGTTCCGCGCGGCCGAGCCGGACGGTGCGCCCCGCACGCCCCACGACGACGAGCCGCCAGGCCTCCTCGCTCGTCTCACCCGGATCGATCCCCGCGTATGCGGCGGTCTTGTTGATCTGGAACCCTCCCGGCCCGGAGCCGGGTTCGGCGCCCCCGTGCGGGGCGAGCAGGGCGGTTCTGCGGAGTACGCCGTCGAAGCTCTGCCCGGCCGTGGTGACGAACAGCAGCAGCGAGCCGCTCCCGACGAACCAGAGGGCGCCGCGCCGGGACACCGTCGGCCGGGCGGGGTCCGGAGAGACCAACTCGGTCTTCTCCTCACGGAGTTGGCGCAGATTCCGCCAGGCGAGCGGCATCTTCAGGACGGCATGAGCGACGAACGCGCTGAAGAACACCCACGCCCCGTAGAAGTGCAGGGGATAGAAGGAGCCCGGGAAGACGTAGTCCAACTGGACGTTGAGCACTCCGGTCACGAACTCGAACAGGGCGCCGCCGACGAGCAGCAGCAACGAGAGCCGTTCCAGGGCGTGCGCGAGGGACCGCGCGGGCGGCAGCGTGAACAGCTTCGGTACGACCGACCACAGCTTGGCCAGCAGGACGGGGATCAGGGTGATGCCGAGGGTGACGTGGACGCCCTGGTTCAGCCGGTACAGCCAGTGCGGGTCGGTCGGCCAGGAGAAGAGGTAGAAGCCGAGGAGGCCCTTGTCCGGGGTCTTGTCGTTCACCGGCGAGAGGTCCGGGTTGTAGGCGGCGTACGACAGCAGCCCTGTCACGAACAGCAGAGTGATCCCGCCGAGGAGGACGACTCCGAGGACCGAGGTGAGCCAGGGGCCGCGCAGCGGACTGCGCCAGAAGGAGGGTGCGAAGGGAGACCGTGCCATGCCCCGACGGTAGGCCCGCGCCACCGGGGAAACGGGCCCGCGAACCATGACGAAACTCTGACGTCCTCGCATGTCAGCCGTCCGGGGGAGGTCGTGCGGCCTAGCGTCGTCCGCGTGAACCGGGACCTCCTTCGTGACCTGTACGCGGCCGTGTGCGCCGCGCTCCTCGTGCTGGCCGCCGTACTGGTCGGCACGGCGATCCAGCACCGGGACGGCTCGCTGCGTGTCGGCTGGCCGCCGCTGCTGGCGAGCTGGGACCCGCATGTAGGCCCCGGCACACCTGCCGCGGTGGTCGTCGCGGCCGCCATGGTGGCGTACGGCCCCTCGCTGGCGGCCCGCCTCCCCTGGCGCCCGCTGCTGCTCACCGTGTGGGGCGCGGGCATGGCCTGGACGTGGTCGCTGGCCCTCGTGGACGGTTGGCACCGGGGCGTCGCCGGGCAGCTCACCACCAGGAACGAGTACCTCCCGGCCGTCGGTCGCTTCCACGACATCCCGGCGGCCCTGCGGGACTTCACCCGGCACATCCTGATCGGCTCGCCGGACAGCTGGGGCGCCCATGTCGCGGGACATCCCCCGGGCGCCACCCTCACCTTCGTCCTGCTCGACCGGATCGGGCTGGGTGGCGGGGGCTGGGCGGGGACCTGGTGCATCACCATCGGCACGACCGCGGCGGTCGCGGTCCTGGTCGCCGTACGGACTCTCGCCGACGAGTCGCTCGCCCGCCGCGCCGCGCCCTTCCTGGTCCTGGCCCCGGCCGCGGTCTGGGTGGGCACGTCGGCCGACGGGTACTTCGCGGCGGTGGCCGCGTGGGCGGTGGCGCTGCTCGCCCTTGCGGTGCGGGGGGTCCGGCCGGGTCTGAACGGCTTCTGCTCGGGGTTGTTGTTCGGGCTGACCGTCTATCTGTCGTACGGCCTGACGCTGATGGCCGTCGTCGCGGGGGCGGTGGTGTGGGCCGGGTCCTCCCGTCGGCGGCCGCTGTTGTTCGCCCTGGCCGGTTTCGTGGTCGTGCCGGCGGTCTTCACCGCGCTGGGGTTCGAGTGGTGGGAGGGGTATCGGATTCTCGTCACCCGCTACTACCAGGGGGCGGGCGGGGTTCGGCCGTACGGGTACTGGGTGTGGGCGAATCTGGCGTGCACGGTGCTGATCGTGGGGCCGGCGACGGTGGCGGGGGTGCGGCGGGCTGTCCCGCGCCTCCGCCCGGCACCCCCGAACCGTGCTGATCGTCGGCTGGGCCTGCTGGTGGCGGCCGCTCTCCTGGCCCTGCTCGTCGCGGATCTGTCCGGGATGAGCAAGGCGGAGACCGAGCGGATCTGGTTGCCGTTCGCGGTGTGGCTGTTGCCGGCGTGCGCGTTTCTGACGGGGGTGCGGGGGTGGCTGGTCGGACAGGCCGTACTCGGGCTGCTCATCAACCACCTGTTGGTCACGGGGTGGTGAGGCGCCTCGGCTTCTGTACGGCGGCGGCCAGGTGCTCCAGGACCGGGGCCGGACCGGCGCACCCGCACGGCCGATCCGGTCGAAGGGAACGGGTCAGCAGGTGGCCACGCCGTCCAGCCAGGCCGGGCCCTTGATGTAGATGTTGGTCATCCACGAGCCGTCGGTCAGCTTCGACCAGGCGTCGTTGGTGTAGCCCTCGGCCGTCACCTCCTGGGCGTGCTTCTGGCAGACCACGTTGACCGTGGTCGGCTGCGCGAAGTAGTCGACCACGCCGGCGTTGACGTTCGGCTCGCTGTGGGTGCGCACCCCGGTGCCCCAGGTCTGGAAGGCCTTGCTGCCACCGGACGGCGGCGGGGTGCTGCTGCCGCCGCAGTCCGGGATGCCGGGCAGCCACGCCGGGCCCTTGATGTAGATGTTGGTCACCCACGAGCCGTCGGCGAGCTTGGCCCAGGCGTCGTTGGTGTAGCCCTCGGCGGTCACGGTCTCCGCGTGCTGCTGGCACTGGACGGACACCTGGGTCGGTCCGGGGAAGGTGTCGACGACGGCGGAGCCCACGCTCGGCGTCCTGTGCGTGCGCACACCGGTGCCCCAGGTCTCGAAGACCGTGCCGCCGTTCGCGGGCGGCGGTACGGGGGTGCCGGAGCCGTTGATCCGGATCGCGCCCGCGTAGTCTCCGCCGGTGCGCACGGACGTGACCCTGATGTGGGTGCCCGACTCGTACGCCTCGACCATCTGGCCGCCGCCCAGGTACATGGCGACGTGGTGGATGTGCCCGCTGCCCCAGAACATCAGGTCGCCCGGCAGCAGCGGGGCGGTGCCCTGCCCGGCGGAGAACCGGGCGGAGGCCTGCGAGCTGTGGTACTGGTCGTCGGCCGTGCCGTTGAGCAGGTCCTTGCCGGTCGCCCGGTAGTACGCGTACCGCATCAGGCCCGAGCAGTCGAAGCCCTTGCGCTCGCCGTCGTGGAGGCTGTCCGGGTCGGAGCCGTCGTAGTAGCCGTAGCTGGCGCCGGGTGTGGCCGCGTGGCCGCCGCCCCAGCTGTACCAGACGCCGATCTGCGAACAGGCCGCGTCGACGGCGGCCTGAGCCGTGGCCGAGGCGCCGGGCGCGAGGACACCGCAGGTGGCGTCCTGGGCGGCGTGGGCCGGGGCGGAGAAGAACGCGGTGAGCGCCAGCGCCGAGGCGCCCAGGAGCGCGCCGCTGGTCCGACGGCGCGTACTGATGGTCTTCAAGGGACTCTTCCTTCGTCGAGGTGGCGTCAGCGGGAGGCCGGTGACACCGGTGGGAGAAGCGGAAACGCGGGTGGCACACCCCACCCCCGTGGAGGTGTGCCACCCGGCCAGGGCCGGTCCGGCCCTAGTTGTGGAGAGCGGCACGCATCTTGGCGAGGCCGCGCAGGCGGTTGCGCTGGACCGTGCCGCGGTGGGCGCCGAGGCGCTCGCCGGCCGTGTCGTGGGTGAGTCCCTCCAGGTCCACGAGGATCACCGCGGCGGCCTCCTTCTCGGAGAGCATGCCGAGCAGCGCGAGCGCCGTCGCGGAGGCCTCGTAGGAGGCGAGTCCGCCGTCCCAGCCGGCTTCCGGCAGCTGGTCCGTGGTGCGCTCGCGGCGGGAGGGGTGCTGCCAGGAGTCGCGCAACAGGTTGAGGGCCACGGCGCAGGTGTAGGCGTACGGATGCTGCTGCCGCGTCAGGCTCTGGGAGCGGGCCCGCCGGGAGAGCCGCAGATAGGTCTCCTGGAGCAGGTCGTCGGCGTCGTGCGGATTGCCCGTCAGTGCGAGCAGCCGTCGTCGCAGACGTGGCATGTCGGCCGTGAAGGACGCGTCGAAGTCTCCCGGGGTCATCCGGTTGTCCGGGCTCATCCGGTTGTCCGGGCCCGTCCGGTTGTCGGCCTCGCGCGGCGGTGGCGGACAGGTGGCGTGGCTGTGCATTTCTTTCCCCCTTGCGGTGATCCTCGCGGCGATCCCTTGCGGTGATCCCCTCGTGGTGTCCTTGGTGCGCTGTCCCGCTCCGGTGGTCAGGCCGCAGGGCGGGGCGGGTCGGCGGGGCCGTAGCGGGCGGCGGGCACGCGGCGCAGCAGGGCCCAGTACCGGTCGCCGTACGACCAGTGCCACCACTCGGTCGGGTAGTTGACGAATCCGGTCGTGGTGAGCACCCGGCGCAGCAGGGCCCGGTACTCGCGTGCCTCGGCGGTGATGCCGGGCGCGTCGGTGCGGCAGGCGCCCGCGCTCTCCTCCGGGGTGGCGTTGACCTCCGTGCCGAGCGGCAGTTCCCGGCCCGTGCGGTCGCACAGGGTCAGATCGACCGCGCCGCCACTGACGTGCGGGGCGACCTCCGGCGGCGAGATGTACGCGCTCGCCAGCTCACGGATCCGTTCGGGAGCCGCGTCCGGGTGAGCCTGCCGCATGGTCGCCGCGTACTGCTCGAAGTACCGGCGCTGGAGGTCCGGCGGCCGGTACCCCTCCACCACCAGGAACCGGATCCCCGCGGGCAGCAGCCGCTGCGCCCGGACGAGCCGCCGCAGCGCGCCGACCCGCAGATGGGCGTAGCTCCCCTCGTCGTCGGCCTGCCGGGCGTCGAGCCTCAACTGGCCGTCCTCCCGCAGATCGACGAGCCGTTCCCCGCACTCGTCGTGCCTCACCGCGGCAACCCTGGGATCCGCGAGCGTGATGATGTCTGTCACGAGAAGAGCGTCGCGGGGTCCTCTGCAAATGCTCTGCAGATCGCCTGCAAGCGCCGGCCCCATGAGTTCTGCAGCACCTTCGCGCCCACGTCGCGCCCACGTCGTTCCTACGCCCGCTCCCGCGCCTCCCGAGCCCCCAACTCCCGGAAAACCCCCATCCCTTCGGCTCGGGCCCCCGAAGCCGCCCCCGCCTCCCCGTCGGCCTCCCACACCTCGGCCAGGTCCCAGAGGGTCCGCGCCCGCCACAGCGGCAGCCGCAACGTCTCCCAGAGCGACAGTGCCCGCTCCAGCGGCCCCCGCGCACTCCGGGCGTCACCGGAGGCCAGACACCACTCCCCCAGCGTCCTCAGCACCAGCGCCTCGCCGAACCGGTCCTGCCGCTCCCGCGCCAGCTCCAGACACCGCCCGAGCCGTTCGCGCGACTCGTCCAGAAGACCCAGCCGCAGCTCCACCTTCGCCAGCGACTGCTCGGTGTACATCACGCCGAACGTGTCGTGGAGGCCGACGAAAATCCGCAGCACGCCCCGCAGCAACCGCTCGGCGTCCCCGTACTCCCCCTCGGCCCGGTGGCAGAGGGCCAGCGCGCGCAGGATCAGCGCCTCCCCGTGCCGGTCGTCCTCCGCGCGGTACAGCTCCAGGGCCTGCGTGAAGGCCTCACGGGCCGCGGGGCCGTCGCCCTGTTCCCGGTACACGTAACCGAGGCCGTACAGCACCCGGGCCCGGGCACCACGGTCGTCGAGCCGCCCGTACCGCTCCAGCGCCGCGCCGAGGAGCTCCAACGCCTCGGAGTAGCGGGCCTGTTCACGCCGGGCCGTGGCCATGCCGAGCAGGGCCTGGGCCATCCCCTGCGGCCCGTCGTCCTGTGCCTCGAACAGCCGCAGCGCGTCACGGTAGTAGGCGTACGACTCCTCGAACTCGTCCTGCTCGTAGCGCAGTTGACCGAGTCCGGTGAGCAGCCACGCCTCACCCTCGCCGTCGCCGCTGCGCCGCACCGCCGCCATCGCCGCGGTGTGCGAGCGCGACCAGGCGTCGAACTGGTTGTACAGCGCGACCGAGCTCGCGATCAGCGCGCCGGCGAGGTCCCGGGCGGCGCGCTCCATCCCGTGGTCGGCGCAGTACTCCACCGCCGCCAGCAGACCGGCCTGTTCGGCGGCGAACCAGGCCGCGGGGCGACTGAGCAGCTCCTCCTCGGCCTGCGGATCGAACCGGTCGACGGGCCGTACGGCGGCCGGTTCGGGGAAGTAGCGTGCCGTGCCGCCGGGGCCCCGCGCGGCGGCCTTCTCGGCCAGCCCGAGCCAGCACTCCACCAGACGCCGTACGGCCGCCGCCCGCTCCTCGGCGCTCTCCTCCGACAGACAGCGCTCGCGGGCGTGTTCCCGGGCCAGGTCGTGGATGCGGTAGCGGCTGCGGCCGGTGCCGTCCACCCCGATCACGTCGATGAAGTGGCAGTCGACCAGCCGCTCGACGGCCTCCTCGGCCTCCTCCGTGCCGATGTCCAGCAGGGGCGCGGCGATCCAGGCCGCGAAGTCGGGCAGGTCGAGCAGGGCCAGCCGGCGCAGGGCGCGCCGCTCCTGCGGATCGAGGTCGGCGTAGCCCAGTTCCAGGCTGGTGCGCAACTCCAGGTCCCCGGCGCGGAGTTCGTTGAGCCGGAGGCGTTCGTCGCGCAGGCGGGCGGCGAGCCGACCGGGCACCCAGTGCGGCCGGGCCGCGAGCCGTGCTCCGGCGATGCGCACGGCGAGCGGCAGGCGCCCGCACAGGGCGACGATCTCGGCGGTCTGTTCCGGCTCCGCGCGGACACGGTCCGCTCCGGCGACCCGTCTGAGGAGTTCGAGTGCCTCCTCCTCGCCCGGGACGGTCAGATCGAGATGGGCCGCTCCCTCCAGCGCCACCAGTCGGCGCCGGCTCGTGACGAGCACCGCGGAACCGGGGCCGGGCGGCAGCAGCGGCCGTACGTGCGCCTCGCCGGCTGCGTTGTCGAGGATCAGCAGAATGCGGCGGTGGCCGGTGTACGTGCGGTACAGCCCCGTCAGTTCCTCGACGGAGCTCGGCAGCGTCGCCGGTTCGGCGCCCATGGCCCGCAGCAGCCGGGCGAGGGCGTCGGCCGGTTGCAGCGGGGCGGTGTCGGCGGCCCGCAGGTCCACGAACAGGCGGCCGTCCGGGAAGAGTTCCGCGGTGCGATGGCCGACGTGGACGGCCAGGGCGGTCTTGCCCGTCCCGGAGCGGCCGGAGATCACGCCGATCGGCGGGGCGGTACGGCCGGGGTCGTCGACCCGGCCCAGCAGCGAGACGGCCCAGTCGATCTGGTCCGACCGGCCGACGAAGTCGGCTATGTCCGGGGGGAGATGGGACGGGGCGGGTCTCGGGGACGGCGCGCCCGGTCCGGTGCCGACCGCCGTCGCAGGGCTCGTGGCCCGCTGCCGGTCCTTCGCGGCGGCGACGGCTTCCTGTGCCGACGGGCCGGAGCCGGAGCCGAGCGGTGAGGGGTCGTGGGGGCCGGCGCCGGAGCCCGGCGGAGTGGGGTCGTGGGCTCTGGAGCCGGTTCCGGGCAGTGCGGGGTCGTGGGACCGGGAGCCGGTGCCGAGCAGCGCGGGGTCGTTGGTCAGCACGGCCTTGTGCAGCGCCCGCAGTTCCGGTCCGGCGTCGATGCCCAGCTCCTCGCGCAGGACCTCGCGGCCCTCCTGATAGGTGCGCAGGGCGTCGGAGACCCGTCCGGTGCGGAACAGGGCGGTCATCAGCTGGCCCCGCGGCCGTTCCCGGAGGGGGTGGGCGGCGACGTGCGCGAGCAGGGGCGCGATCGTGCGGTCCGCGCGGCCGAGCTCCAACTGGAGGCCGAAGGACTCCTCCTGGGCGACCAGCCGCAGTTCGCCCAGCCGGGCCGCCTCGATCCGGGCGAACGACTGGCCCAGGCCTTCCATGGCCTCCTGCCCCCGCCACAGCCCCAATGCCTCGGACAGCAGCTCGGCGGCCTCGTCCGCGCGGCCCCGGGCGGCCTCGGCCCGGCCCGAGGTGAGCAGTTCCTCGAAGCGGCGGGCGTCGACCTGGGAGGGGTCGAGGTCGGCGACGTATCCCGGCGGCCGGGTACGGATCACCTCCGCTTCACCGACGCGGGCGAGCGCGCGGCGTACCGCGGAGACATGGGTGGCGACGAGGGCGCTGGCGGTGGCGGGCGCCTGCTCGTCCCAGACACAGTCCACGAGCCGTTCCGTGGAGAGCACCTCGCCGAGATGGACGACGAGTGCGGACAGCACGGCCAGGGGTCTGACCCCGCCGAGCGGGGCCCGTCGGTTCCCCTCCCACACCTCCACCGGACCGAGAAGACGTACCTGGAGCATCGTTCCCCGATCGCCGTACCGCCCGCCCCACGGATGCGTGTTCGACGATATCGACGGGCGGTGCCGGTGGACGACGAGATCGGCGCCGCCCTGGCCGGATCCGGCCAGTCGGCCGCTGGGCGGCGTGCCCTGAACAGCGGGTTGTGCCCGGCGTGCAGCAGTCGGCGCCCGGCTTCCCCCAGGACGACGGTTGGCTGGATTTCGGCGGTGCCCAGGGATACCCCTCACCTGAGGGACGGCCGACCGGGGGCGCTCGTATGAGGGCTCTCCGACATTCTTTCCGCACCGCCGTCCCACCCCGTTTCGCCCACCCGCCCGCGCCCCTTCGGTTGCCGGACATTTGAACGTCACACCGAGCGGGAACGTTTCCCTCGTCCCCTCTGCATCGCCTTGCCTCCGTCATGCCCCGTGTCCCGCACGGGGCATGACGCGAAAGGACGACGTGCGCCGTGTCCCTGCTTCCGCTCGAAGGTCCCCCGGGGCCGCTCCCCGCGCCCGCCCCGGCCCCGCTCCCGGTCAGTGTTCCGGCTCCCGCTCCCGCCGGTTCCCGCCGCTCCCTGACGCGTCTCACCCGCCGCCTGCTCACCCTGCTCCCCGTCCTGCTCATCGGTATCTGGGCGGCGCTGGACTGGCGTGCCCTGTACGACGGCACCGCACGGCTGACCACCGCCGACCCCTGGTGGCTCCTCATCGGGCTCTTCTACACCTGCCTGGGCTGGGTGTCCGCCTCCGTCGTCCGACAGGGTGCCCTGCCCGAGCGGCTGCCGCCGGGGCTGTTGGTCGCCTCGCAGTTCGCCGCCGGCGCGGCCAACCACGTGCTGCCGGCGAGCCTCGGCGCACACGCCGTCACCCTGCGCTTCCTTCAGGGGCAGGGCATCCCGCTGGGCCGCGCCACCGCCTCGCTCGCCCTGTACGCGCTGGTCAGGCCGATCGCCAAGACGCTCGTCCTGGTCGGCTTCCTGGTCGCGCTGCCCGGCCTGCTGCGGCTCGGTGAGCTCGTCCCGGACCGGCGGATGCTGTTCCTGCCCCTGGTGGCCGCGGGACTCGGGCTGGCCGGCACGCTCCTGGTGCTGACTCTCGTCCGCCCGCTGCGGCGCCCGGCGGTCACGTTCGTGCGCACCGCCCTGACCGACGCCCGCCGGCTGCACACCATGCCCAGCCGGGTCCTCGCGTTGTGGGGCGGCGCGGCCGCCGCACCCCTGCTCCAGGCGAGCGTGATCCACGCGGTGGGCGCCTCGCTGGGAGTGACGCTGTCCTGGGCGCAGGTCGCGTTCGCGTACCTCGCCGCGAGCAGCGCGGTCGGTTCCGTGCCCGCGCCCGGCGGCATCGGCCCGGTGGACGCGGCCATGGTCTTCACCCTCGCCGTCTACGGCGTCCCCGTGAGCCTCGGCACGGCGACCCTCATCGGCTACCGCGTCCTGACGGTGTGGCTGCCCCTGCTGCCGGGTGTGCTGTGCATGTCGGCCCTCGTGCATCGGAAGGCTCTCTGAAACACCGGCACCATTGAATGATGCATTCAACACTCCTAGCATCCTCAGGTGGATTCATTCATCAATCTCAGATGTGTGGCCGCCGCCCTGCTGCTGGCCGTGGGCCTCGCGGCCCCGGCGGCCCCCGCCTCGGCCGGCCCCCGGCAGGCGGTGCCGGAGGTCTGGCCGACCCCTCAGAAGATCACCGTCGGACCCGGCCGGCTCCTCGTTCCCGACCGGGTCGTCGAAGTCGTCGGCCCCGGTACCGATCCCTCGGCCCGAAAGGTCGTCGAGGCGGCCCTCAAGGCCGCCGGAGCCGACCGCATCACGAAGGTCGACGCCGGCGACCGGCCACCCCCGTCCGGCCTGACCGTCTACCTCGGCGGCCCCGGCGAGAACAGCGCCACCGCCCGGACCCTGAAACAACTCGGCGCCGACTCCCCGTCCGGTCTCGCCACCGGCGGTTACGTCCTGGCCTCCGGCCGCAGCCACGGTCGGGCCCTCCTCGCCCTCTCCGGCGTCGACACCACCGGCACCTTCTACGCCGCCCAGACCCTGCGCCAACTCCTGAACGACAAAAGCCAGTTGCCCGTGGTCAAGGTGCGGGACTGGCCCACCGCCGCCCTCCGCGGAGTCATCGAGGGCTTCTACGGCACCCCCTGGACGCACGCCGAGCGACTCGCCCAACTCGACTTCTACGGCCGGACGAAGCAGAACGTCTACGTCTACTCCCCCAAGGACGACGACTACCTGCGCGCCCGCTGGCGGGACGCGTACCCGGCCGCGGCGCTGGGCCGGCTGAAGGAACTGGTCGACCGGGCCGACGCCGACCACGTCCGCTTCACCTACGCCCTCTCCCCCGGTCTGTCGGTCTGCTACTCGTCGGACGCCGACATCAAGGCGCTCACCACCAAGTTCGACTCGCTGTACGCCATCGGCGTCCGCTCCTTCGCGATCCCGCTGGACGACATCAGCTACACCAAGTGGAACTGCCCCGAGGACGAGAAGGAGTTCGGCACTGGCGGTGGTGCGGCGGGGGCCGCGCAGGCCCATCTGCTGAACGCCGCGTGGAAGCGGTTCTCCGCCGACCACACCGGACTTCGGCCCCTGGAGATGGTCCCCACCGAGTACTCGGACCTCGCCGACTCCCCGTACAAGAAGGCCCTCAGGGAGCAGCTGGATCCGTCCGTGGTCGTCGAGTGGACCGGCGTCGGCGTCATCGCGCCCACCATCACCACCGAGCAGCTGAAGCAGGCCCGCGAGGTCTACGGCCACCCGATCCTGGTCTGGGACAACTACCCGGTCAACGACTACGTCACCAGCCGTCTCCTCCTCGGCCCCTACGCCGGCCGGGAACCCGGCGTGGCGAGCGCCGCCACCGGCGTGACCGCCAACCCGATGGTCCAGGGCGAGGCGAGCCGGATCGCCCTGTTCACCTCGGCCGCCTATCTGTGGAACCCGACCGCCTACGACCCGCGCAAGGCGTTCGCCGCCTCGGTCCAGGACCTGGCAGGACCCCAAGCCGCCGGCTGGCTGCGGATCTTCGCCGAGAACAACTACTCCTCCCAGCTCGACCCGACCGAGTCCCCCACCCTCACCCGGCTGATCGCCGCCTTCCGCAAGGCCTACGAGCAGGACAGCGGACTCGACCGAGCGGCAGCCCGGTTGAAGGCCTACTTCGCCGACATGGCCGCCACCCCCGCCCAGTTGCGCGCCCGGCTCGACAACCCCGGGTTCCTCGACGAGACGTCCGCCTGGCTCGACAAGCTCGGACGCTACGGCGGCGCGGGCGGAACGGCCGTGGATCTGCTGCTGGCCCACCGGCGCGGTGACACGGACGCGGTCTCCACGTACTGGAAGCAACTCCAGAAAGAACGCAAGGAGTTGGACGCCATCCCGCAGCAGGTCTCGCCGGGCGTGATGGACCGGTTCCTCTACACCACGATGCTGGAGAACGCCCCCGACCCCGGCGTGGACGCGGCCTTCTCGCCCGGCTCCGTGTCGCTCGCGCCCGGAGCCTCCGCCACGGTCACCCTCGACTTCTCCGACACGCAGGCCAGGACCGTGAGCTGGAAGCTCGACGTGCCCGACGGCGTCACCGCCTCGCCCTCCGAGGGCACGGCCACCACCCCGGACGCCAAGGTCAGCGTCACCCTCACCGGGAAGACCGAGGGAGTCCACTCCGTCGTCGTGTCGGGCACCGGCATCCTGGACCGCGCACTCCCGGTCCAGGTCACCGACGGCACCGGCACGCCCCGCGCCCTGACCGCCGACTTCAGTGGCGCGTCGGTGAGTTCCATCGATCTGTCCTCCGGCACGACCAGGAACATCGCCGTCGGCAACAACCCCGGCGAGGTCGTCGTGAGCGCGGACGGGCGTACCGCGTACGCCGCCAACCAGGGCTCCGACACGGTCAGTGTGATCGACGTGTCGAGCGGCACGGTCACCGCCACCGTCGCCGTCGGCAAGGTCCCCGCCGGACTCGCGCTCACCCCGGACGGCGGCACGCTCTGGGTCGCCAACTACACGGACGGCACGGTGCAGTCGATCGACACGGGCACCCTGAGGACCGGCACTCCGGTCCCGGTCGGCGACGGTCCCGAGAACATGGCGATCACGCCCGACGGCAGAACCCTGTACGTGGCCGACATCCACGACAACACGGTGAGCCCCGTCGACCTCACCACCGGCCAGGCGGGCGCGGCGATACCGGTCGGTCCGAGCCCGTTCAACGTGGTGGCGGCCCCCGACGGCAGGACGGTGTACGTCTCCAACTCCGGCGGCTCGACGGTGACGCCGATCGACACGACGACGAACGAGACCGAACCGACCTTCCTGATCTCCGGCCAGGCATACGGCCTCGCCCTGTCACCGGACGGCCGGACCCTGTGGGTCAGCCCGAGCAACGGAGACACCGTCACCCCCGTCGACACGGTGACCGGCGCACCGGGCAAGCAGGTGACCGTCGGAAAGTCGGCGTTCGACGTGGCCCTGAACTGGAACGGCAGCACGGCGTACGTCACGACGGCGGACGGCAACTCCCTGGTACCAGTGGACACGAGCACGGGCAGAAGCGGCACAGGCTTCACCACGGGCGCCTATCCACTGGCGGTGGCACTAACTCCCTAAAGGGGCGCGGGGCTGTGTCGAATCTGCGGCCACCGCCGCGTGGGCGCGACCAGCCCCCACCTTCCCCGCAACCCCCGCCCGAGCAGCACTAACTCGCCGTACGCCGAACCCGCCCCGCGTACCGCTTCTCCAGCTCCAGGTTGCCCTCGAACCCGCCGGGCACGTTGGCCGAGACATACACCGGCGGCCGCTCACCGGAGGCGAGCAGCAGCCCCGAAGCCTCCGCAACCGCCATCTGCACCAGCATCACACCGGTCAGGGTGGACAGCGCCCCCACCGCCCCACCCCCCGGCAACGACAGCAACGCATCCCCGACCGGCGCCGCGTTGTCCAGCACCACATCCGCCAGGTCCACGAGCTTCTTCCCGCTCGTGTGTCCGGCCGGCACGGCCGCCGTGTGAGTGAGAGAGGTGATCGCGAGGACCTTGTGCCCCTGCTGCCTGGCATGCAGCGCCATCTCCACGATGACGTTGTTGACGCCGGAGTTGGAGATGATGACGAACAGGTCCCGGGCATGCGGCGCAGCCAGGTCGTAGAGGCGGACGGCCACCCCCGGCTCCCGCTCCAGCAGCGGGTCGTCGAGGACGCTCGGGTCGTCACCGCCGTACAGGACGAGGTCGGAGATCTGGAGCCGGTTCGTGGGCACGAGACCGCCCGCGCGGCCCGCGACCTCCAGGACCATCGCCTGGGAGTGACCGGTGCCGAAGGCATGGATCACACCCTCGGCGCGGATGCAGTCGGCGATCAGCTCGGCGGCGCGGCGCACATCCTCGCGGGCGGACTCGGTGACGTGACGGAGGACGTCCAGGCTCTGTTCGGCGAAGCCCTGGGCGCTGACTGACTCGACGGACACGCGACACTCCCCACTGATGGATTGAACCACCATACAACCACCCATCGATGAATCAATAAACCATGGTGCGGTCCTGGTATTCAATCAGAGGCCCTAAGGGTGGCTGATACCTTCTTTCCATGCCTCCGACCGACGTCACCACCCTGATCCGCACCGAGCTGCCCCGGCTGGCCGGTTCCCTGCGGAAGGTCGGCGAGCTGATCCTGGAGGATCCGGCCGCCGTCACCCACTGCTCGGCCGCCGAGCTGGGCCGCCGCACCGGGACCTCGCAGGCCACGGTGACCCGGTTCTGCCGCGCCATCGGACTCGACTCCTACCAGCATCTGCTGATCGAACTGGCCCAGGAGCGCGGCCGCGGCGAGGTCTCCGACTGGGGTTCGGCCGAGATCGGCCCCGACATCTCGCCGGACGACAGCCTGGAGCGAGTCGTCCAGGTGGTGGGCAGCGCGGATCTGCGCGCGATCCAGCAGACCATCGAGCGCATCGACCTCGACGCCCTGGAGCGCGCCGCCCAGGCCCTGGCCAAGGCCCGCCGCATCGACGTGTACGGCGTCGGCGGCAGTGGCGCGGTCGCCCAGGAGACCGAGACCCGGCTGTTCCGCATCGGCTGCCAGGTCCGCGGCTGGACCGAGGTGCACGGCGCGGCCACCTCCGCGGCCCTGCTCACCCCCGCCGACGTGGCCATAGGCATCTCCCACTCCGGCGCCACCCGCGAGACCCTCGAGCCCTTCGAGACGGCCAAGGAGCGGGGCGCGACCACCATCGCCATCACCACCGACCCGCGCTCCCCGCTGGCCAAGGCCGCCGACATCCGGCTCATCTCCTCGACCTCGGAGACCAGCTTCCGCACCGGCAGCATCGGCGGCCGGCACTCCGTCCTGATGATCATCGACTGCCTCTACGTCCGCGTCGGCCAGGTCTCCTACCAGCGGGCCAGCGCCTCCCTCGCGCTCACCGACCACATCACCCCGCGGCACGCGGTGAAGGCACGCCGCACGCGCTGACGGTGTCCGATCTTGCATGGATGAACCACCGAGATAACTCAAAGATGGTTGTTTGAATCATCCCCTCAGTGCCAGGATGGGGCTCCCCCGAGTCATCTCGTAGGAGCCCCATGCGTGTCACCGCTGTTGAGTCGACCGAGTTGTTCGTCGGTACACCCGAGCGGCCGCTCCAGGTGGTGGCCGCCGGCATCGAGCACCTTCCGGGTCGTTCGGTCCACGTCACCGTCGCGGGGCGCGGCGTCGGAGAGACGGTCGTCACCGTCGGCGAGAACGGCACCGTGCGCGCCGAGATACCCGTGACCGGCGACGGCGGGCCCATCACGGTCACCGCGACCGACGGCGACGAGAGCGCGCACGGCACCGGAGAGTTCACGGTCGCCGAGCCCGGCTGGACCATGTTCATGGTCAGCCACTTCCACTACGACCCCGTCTGGTGGAACACCCAGGGCGCCTACACCGAGACCTGGGACGTCGTCGACGACCCCGCCTCCACCGGCCTGCCCGCCCGCCCCTTCGGCTACCGCGGCGACTCCGGGATGAGCCTGGTGCGGGCGCACAGCGATCTGGCCCGGCGCGACCCGGCGTACACCTTCGTGCTCGCCGAGGTCGACTACCTCAAGCCCTACTGGGGCGCCTTCCCGGAGGAGCGCGCCTTCCTGCGCGAGCTGATCCGCACCGGCCGCGTCGAGATCATGGGCGGCACCTACAACGAGCCGAACACCAATCTCACCGGCGCCGAGGCGACCGTACGCAATGCGCTGTACGGCGACGGATACCAGCGCGCGATCCTCGGGGCGTCCCCGGAGACGGCCTGGCAACTGGACGCGTTCGGGCACGACCCGCAGTTCCCGGGGCTGATGGCGGACGCGGGGGTGACATCCAGTTCGTGGGCGCGCGGGCCGCACCACCAGTGGGGGCCGACGATGTCCGTGTTCGGGGAGGAGCCGCGCGATCCCGGGCGGATGCAGTTCCCGGCCGAGTTCGAGTGGATCGCCCCCTCGGGGCGCGGGCTGCTGACCGCGTACATGGTCAACCACTACGCCGCCGGCTGGGCGATCGACAGCGCGCCCGCCCTGTCCGAGGCGGAGGCCGCCGCCCTCAAGCTGTTCCAGGGGCTCAAGAAGGTCGCCCTCACCCGCAACGTGCTGCTCCCCGTCGGCGGGGACTACGCGCCGCCGTGCCGCTGGGTGATGGACATCCACCGGGACTGGAACGCCCGTTACGTCTGGCCCCGGTTCATCAGCGCCGTCCCCCGGGACTTCTTCGCCGCCGTGCGCGCGGAACTCGACGCCGAGGGCCGCAAGGCCTCGCCGCAGACCCGGGACATGAACCCGATCTACACCGGCAAGGACGTCTCCTACATCGACACCAAGCAGGCCCAGCGTCACGGCGAGACGCTCCTCGCCGACGCGGAGGCCTGGGCGACCCTCGCCTCCCTCGTCACCGGGCACGCCTATCCGGACGGGGCCCTCGACAAGGCCTGGCGGCACCTCGTCTACGGCGCCCACCACGACGCCATCACCGGCTCCGAGTCGGACCAGGTGTACATCGATCTCCTCACCGGCTGGCGGGAGTTGGTAGACCTCGCCGAGACCGTGCACGCGGATGCCACCAAGGCGCTGGCCGACCGGGTCGAGCCGGGCACCGGCCCGGACCTGGTGGTCTTCAACCCGACGACCTGGGAACGCCAGGACGTGCTCACCGTCGACGACCCCGGCCTCGTGCCCGTCGGCGACGACTTCCAGCCGCTGCCGGCCGTGCGTGAGCAGGACGGCACCCTGCGGGTCGTCGTCCCGCAGGTGCCCGGCATGGGCCTCAAGACCCTGCCCCTGGCGGCCGGTTCCCTCCCCGGGTGGGCCTCCGGCGAGGGGACGACCATCCGCAACGAGTTCTACGAGGTGACGGTCGACGCGGCGCGCGGCGGTGCCGTGAGCAGTCTGCGGGCCGTGGCCGAGGGCGGCCGGGAGCTCCTGCCCGCCGGGGAGATCGGCAACGAGCTCGTCGTCCAGGAGGAGTTCCCGAGACACCCGCGCTTCGGCGAGGGCCCCTGGCACCTCACCCCGACCGGCACGACCGCCGCGCGCGGCCGTGACGTGACCGCCGACGTCGATGTCGATCACTCCCCGGCCGGATCCAGGATCACCGTCCGCGCCGACCTCGGCCTCTTCACGTACACCCAGCGGCTGACCCTTTGGGCGGGCGTCGACCGCCTCGACGTCTCCACGACGATCGACGGCTACGACGGCGCCGACCGCCTGATCCGGGTCCGCTGGCCCTCCGACGTGCGGGGCGGGCTGCCCGTGCACGAGGTCGCCGACGCGGTGATCGGGCGCGGCTTCGGCTTCGTGGAGGTGGACAGCGAGCAGTTCCCGTGGACGCTGGACAACCCGGCCAACACCTGGTTCGCCCTGGGGTCCACGGCCCGGGTCCTCCTGCACGACGACTCCGGTGCGCCGCTCGGCAGACGGGCCATCGGTGTCGCGGAACTGGTGTACACCGACTGGGACGAGGCCGGTGGGCTGGGCACCCCGCTCGCGGCGGCCCTCGTCCGCGCGGGCGTCACCGCCACCTCGACCATCGCGGGCGGCCCCCGCTACGGAGACCTGGAGGTGGACTCCAACCTCCCCGACATCCGGATCGCCGTCGGCGGCCCGGAGCGCAACTCCCTGGTCGCCGAGGCACTCGCCATGGACCCGGCCGCAGACCGCGAGCTGCGCCGCCAGGTCGCCGAGCGGGGCGTGGCGGCCGTGTGGGTCGCACCGCGCGCCTCGCTGCGCGAGGAGTGGGTGCCGGGCGCCGACCTGCGCGACCTGGAACGCCTGCCGCTGCTGGTGATCGCGGGCGCGGACCCGTCGGGTGACGCCAAGGCGGTCGACGCGCTGATCGCCGATCTGCAGGACTTCACCGTCACGGCCACGGCGCCGGGCGGTGGCGAGGCCCTGCCGCCGGGCGACGCGTGGGACGGGCGCGGCTTCGCCGTCCTGAACCGCGGCACACCGGGCTGTGTGGTCACCTCCTCCGGAGACCTCTACATGTCCCTGATGCGCTCCTGCACCGGCTGGCCGTCCGGCATCTGGGTCGACCCGCCCCGCCGCACGGCCCCCGACGGGTCGGGCTTCCAGCTCCAGCGCTGGTCGCACACCTTCGAGTACGCGGTCGTGGCGGGCGAGGGTGACTGGCGGGACCTCCGACTCCCCGCCCGCGGGCATGAGTTCAACCATCCGCTCACGGCCCGGGTGCGCGGTGAGGGCACGTCCCCGCTCCTGCCCAGGAAGACCTCCCTGCTGGCGGTCGAGCCCGCCCGCGAGGTGCTCCTCGACGCCCTCAAGCCGCTGGGCTCCCCGCTGGCCCGGGGCGGCACGACACCGGCGGACCCGGGGCGCGGGGTCGTCGTCCGCGTGCACGAGGTGAACGGACGGCCGGTGCGGGCCCGGGTGCGCGGGCCGGTCGCCTGGACGGAGGGCGCCCGGGCGGACGTACTGGAAAGGCCCGGGGAGTCGCTGATCCCGGACGGCGAGGGGGCTCTGGAGGCGGAGCTGACCGGCTTCGAGGTGGCCACCGTCCTGGCCACGCCGCCACTTGCTCCCGAGCCGACGGCCGACCCCGGTGTCGCCGCCCACGAGCCCGCCCAGCCCGTCCACACCCGCTACTGGCTGCACAACTCCGGGCCCGCCCCACGCGGCAACATGCCCGTCTCCGTCTACCTCTCCCCCACGGCCCTGACCGCCTCCGGCCCTGTCACGGCGACGGTCCGGATCGGCTCGGAGCTCACCGACACCTCGACGAAGGGCACGGTGGTCTTCGAGGTGCCGCCAGGCTGGTCCGCGGAGCCCGCCGAACTGCCGTACGCGCTCGGCCCCGGCGGCTTCTCGCTGGCCGAGGTGACGGTGACACCGCCACCGGACGCCGAGCCCGGCCGCCACTGGCTCACGGCCCGGCTGTCGTACGGCGGTCAGCACTACGAGGACGTCGTCGGCCTCGACGTGCCCGGCGGCCCGCCCGCCGGCCAGGGGCTGGTGTGCGAGCTGAACGCCGACCGGGTCACCGTGCGCAGAGGTGAGCGGGCTCAGGTTCCGGTGAGCCTGCACAACACCACACGGGGCCCGGTCGGCGGCCAGCTGTGGACGGTGTCGTCGTGGGGCACGTGGCGGGGCGTGGGCCCCGGGCTGCGGGGCTTCACGGTGCCGGGCGGGGAACAGGTGGAGTGCGCGATCGAGGTGGACGGTTCCGCGATCCCACCGGGCTCGTACTGGCTGATGGCGAAGGCCGCGTGGAACGGCCACGTGGCCTACACCAAGGCGATCGCCCTGGAGGTGACCCCGTGACGCAGGAACACGCGGCACTGATAGGCGGTGAACCACTCCCGACAGCACGAGTGAACGCCTTCCTTGCAGCGCCCCATAGGGGTACGGGGAACGGCGCGACCGGCCACCACGGCCCCGCACCCGCCAGACGGCAGCCAGAGGCACCCTCTGTCGCGAGACAACGCCGCCGCTGGGCCACCCAAGTAGTCGTCACCGACGAACTCGCCCGAAGGGCCTGCGCCGACCGGGGCCTGAAAGTACCGGAAGAGGTGTCACCCGTCTCCGTCCTGGCCGTCGCCGAGACAGACGTAGCGGACCTCGGAAGCATCGTCGCCGCAGCCCTCACCCACTCCCCCGCCGTCCGCACCCTCCTCGCCGCCCTGGAAGCCGAACAGACGGTGCCGGAGACCGCCGTACGGGACTACTACGCCCGCAACCACGACCGCTTCCTCACCCCGGAGGCGTTGAGGCGAGGCGTTGCCCCCTTCGACGGCGTGGCCCCGGAGGACCTCCTGCCCTACGACGAGGTCCGCGAAGGCATCTCACGCGAGCTCCGCAAGGCAGCAGGCCGCAAGGCCTTCTTCGGTTGGCTGGACCAGGCACGCGCCGGCGTGACCTACGCCCATGGGCACGAACACCCCGGCGATCCCTCGCACGCGGACCATGAACACCGGCACTGATCTCGCACGGAACCTAAACGCAACACGGGAAACCATTGACCTCCGATGAATTCTGGTCCACCTTTTCATCAATCGGAGTCGGAGTTGGTTCATTGAACCAGCCGTGGAGGGCATCACATGCGCGCAAAGAGACTGACCCGCACCCTGACCTGTTTCGCCGTTCTGTCGCTGACAGCCGCCGGCTGCGGCCTGTCCGGCGGAGGATCCGACAGCGGTGACGCCACCGCCGGCGGCTGCAAGGTCGACAAGGGCAACGTCGGGTCGGGGAAGCTCACCGGCGAGGTCAAGGGCGACATCACCTTCCAGACCACCAACCTGAAGAAGGACTTCGGGGACTTCTTCAACGGAGTGATCAAGGACTTCGAGACGGCCCACCCCGGCACCAAGGTCAAGTGGATCGACGACCCGGGCGACTCGACGTTCGGCCAGCGCACGGTCGCCGACGCCCAGGCCTGCACCCTGCCGGACGTCCTCAACGTCGACTCCCCCACCGCGACCTCCCTCACCAAGGCCGGCTACCTGCTGAACGTGGGCGTCAAGGACCCCGACGCCGCCAAGCCCTTCGTCCCGGCCTTCTGGAAGTCCAGCGTCATGAAGGACCCCTCCGGCGCGTCGGTCCACACCGTCCTGCCCTGGTACACCGGCGGGATCCTCCTGACGTACAACACCGATCTGCTGAAGCAGGCCGGTATCGACCCGGCCAAGCCGCCGACGACCGTCTTCGGGCTGTTCGCCGACTACGAGAAGGTCGCCAAGGCGGCCAAGGGCAAGTACTACGCGACGATGGCCAACCCGGTGTGGCGGATCCCGGCCGACTGGGACCAGATGAACATCAAGACGCTCTCGGCCGACGGCAAGTCCGCCGTCTTCGCCGACGACCCGCGCACCGTCCAGTGGGTCGAGTGGATGAGCAAGCTGTACAAGGAGGGCGCGATGCCGAAGGACTCACTGTCCTCCAGCAACGACCCCTCCACGCTCTACAGCCAGGGCAAGGTCGCCTACGGTTCGACCAACCCGAGCTTCGTGCGCTTCGTGCAGCAGAACAGCCCCTCGGTCTACGACAAGACCGCGGTCGGCCAGCAGCCCTTCGACGCGCTCGGCCACACCACCGGCGCCCCGCAGTACATCGCGACCGCGGCGACCAGCAAGAACGCCCCCACGGCGCTGGCGTTCTCCGAGTTCCTCACCAACGCCGAGAACCAGACGGCCTGGTGCAAGGACCCGAAGGTGGTGATCTTCCCGACGACCTCGGCCTCGCTGGACGACCCGTTCTTCCAGAAGGTCACCGGTGACGACCCGTTCGCGCAGGCCCGCAAGCTGGTCGCCGAGCAGCTGAAGACGGCCACCGCCTACCAGACCAACATCTCCTCGGCCATGCAGAACGCCATCGTCGCCCAGGTGCAGCTGGCCATGCAGGGCAAGAAGAGCGCGGCGGACGCGGTGAAGGACGCCCAGGAGAAGGCCAACGAGATGCTGAAGCAGAGCAGCTGATGGCGGCGACGCACACCACGAACCCGGTGTCCGTGCCCGGTGCGGAGGCGAAGGTCTCCGCACCGGGCCCGGCCCCCTCCCGCGCCCGCCGACTCGCCAGGGCCGTCCTGCCGGGACCCGCCCCCGGCGCCAACGGCGCTGCCATGTACCGCCGTTGGTGGCTGCCCTGGCTGTGGACCGCGCCCGCGATCGCCTGCGCGGTGATCTTCGGGGTGTTCCCGTTCCTCAACACCATGCTGCTGTCGTTCACCAACGCCAAGCCGCTGGGCGGCGCGTACCGTTTCGTCGGACTCGACAACTACACGCGGATGCTGGACGACTCGGACTTCTGGCTGGCGACCCGCAACAGCATCCTGTACGCGCTGATCGTCGTACCGCTGATGGTGCTGCTGCCGCTGCTGCTCGCCGTGCTGGTGGAGAAGAACCTGCCGGGCATCGGCTTCTTCCGGTCCGCCTTCTACACACCGGTGCTGGCCTCCAGCGTGGTCGTCGGTCTGAGCTGGCAGTGGCTGCTGGCCGACGACGGACTGGTCAACACCTGGCTGGAGAAGGCCCACTTGATCAGGTCGGCCGTCCCGTTCCTGTCGGACTCGTGGCTGATCCTGCTGTCCGCGATGGGCCTGACCCTGTGGAAGGGCCTCGGCTGGTACATGGTCTTCTACCTGGCCGCCCTCGGGAACGTCCCCAAGGAGCTCCACGAGGCCGCCGCCATGGACGGCGCCGGAGCGGCCCGCCGTTTCTGGCACATCACCGTGCCCGGTGTACGGCAGGCCATGATGCTCGTCGGCACCCTCACCGGCATCGGATCGCTCAGGGTCTTCACCGAGATCTACATGCTCGGCAGCGCCACCGGCGGCCCAGGCGGCGCCGACCGCACCCTGCCCTTCTACATCCGGGACGTCGGCCTGGACCCGATCACCGGCAACGCGGGGTACGGCTCGGCCGTCAGCGTGGCCCTGTTCCTGCTGACGCTGGGGCTGACCCTGCTGGCGCAGCGCCTGACGAAGGAGGACGAGGCATGACGACCGCTGTCGCACCCAAGCGCCGCCGCCTGATGCCGCGTTGGCGGGACTACGGCCGCCCCCGCGAGCTCGTCGTCCGCTATCTGCTGCTGCTCCTGGTCCTCGGCCTCACCGTCGGCCCGCTGCTCTGGCAGCTCCTCGCCTCGCTGAAGAGCACCGGCGAGGACGTCTTCGGCGCGAACGCCACCCTGCTGCCCCACCATCCGACCCTGCGGGCCTACCGGACCATCTTCGACCAGGTGCCGGTGGGCACGTACATCAGGAACAGCCTGATCGTGGTCGCCCTGTCGGTCACCAGCCAGCTGGTCTTCTCCACCACCGCCGGCTACATGCTCTCCAAGCCCGGCTGGAAGGGCCGCAAGGCGGTCTGGGTGGTCCTGATCGCCTCGATGATGTTCCCCTTCGAGTCGATCATGGTGTCGCTGTTCCTGAGCATCCGGGACATGGGCCTGGTCGACAACCTGGCCGGCGTGTGGCTGCCCGGGTTCGTCGGCGCCATCAACGTCCTCCTCATGCGCGGCGCGTTCCTCGCGGTCCCGCGCGAGATCGAGGACTCGGCCATGCTCGACGGCGCGAACGAGTGGCAGCGCTTCCGGCACCTGTATCTGCCGTCCGCGTGGGGCGCGATCCTGGTGGTCGTCATCAACACCTTCATCAGCGCCTGGGACGACTTCCTGTGGCCGCTGATCGTGCTGCGCTCCGAGACCAACATGACGCTGACGCTGGGACTTTCCCGCCTGCAGAGCTCCTCGTTCGGCTACGACCAGCGGATGGTCATGGCCGGCTCGGTGATCTCCGTGATCCCGGTGCTGGTGCTGTTCGTGATCACCCAGCGGTGGTTCTACAAGGGTGTCTCGTCAGGGGCCGTCAAGCTGTGACCCTGCGCGCCGAGCGCCTCCCCGGCTGACGCGGCGACCCTGATCTCGACCGTCCTGGAAGGGGCGAGCTGCTCGGGGTCCAGGGTCAGCGAGACCGTACGACGCTCACCCGGAGCCAGGCCGACACCCTCGAACGCGCACAGTTCGAGGGTGCGCGGCCAGGTGGGGGTGAGCAGGCGGCGCAGATAGACCTGGACGACCGAACGCCCGTACCGCTGGCCGGTGTTGGTGACATCGACCTCGACCGTGAGACCCATGGGTCGTGGCGTGCCGTAGGCGAAACTCGTGTACGACAGCCCGTGCCCGAAGGAGTACCGCGGCTGCGCGCTCTCGTCCACGTATCCGCCGTACTCGGTGTCCTTGTGGTTGTAGTAAACGGGGAGTTGGGCCGCCGAGCGCGGGACGGAGACCGGCAGTCGGCCCGCCGGCTCCGTGAGTCCGAGCAGGACCCCGGCGATCGCCTCGCCGCCCCACGGGCCCGGATACCAGGCGGTGAGCAGCGCGTCGGCGGTGTCGGGGACGAGGTGTGGACGGCCCTGGACCAGGACGACCACCGTGGGCGTGCCGGTCGCGACGACGGCGTCCAGGAGCGCGTACTGGGCCGTGCCGAGCCGCAGTCCGGCCAGGTCGACTCCCTCGCCGCAGGTCATCTCGGACACGGCTTTGCGCGCGGCCCCGTTGGCGTCGAACTCGGTCTCGGGAGTACGGGCGCTGCTGCCGCCCAGCACCAGGACGGCCAGGTCGGACGCGGCGGCCTGGGCGATGGCCTCGGGGATCCCGGAGAGGTCGTCGCCGGTGAGGGCGCAGCCGGGGGCGTGGCGGATCTCCAGGCCGGGCGGGGCGAGGCGGCGCAGGGCGTCGAGGACGCTGCTGCCGGTGCCGGGGCGCTGCGGGGCGGTGTAGTCGCCCAACTGGTGTGCGGTGGTGGCGGCCTGGGGCCCGAGAACGGCGATCCGTGAGACATGCGCGCCGACGGGCAGCACGCCGTCGTTGCGCAGCAGGGTGACGGCCGCCCGCGCGGCCTCCCTGCTGATCGCCGCACCGCCGGCCGGCGGGCGGGCCGTCGCGTCCTGCTGTTCGAAGAGGCCCAGCCGGAACTTGAGCCGCAGCACGCGGGCGACGGCGGTGTCGAGGGTCTCCTCGCTCACCAGACCACGCTCGACGGCCTCCTCCAGATGGGTGAAGCCCTCGTCCCAAAGGCTCAGATCCACACCGGAGTCGAGGGCGAGAGCACCCGCGGAGACCTTGTCCCCCGTGATCCGCGCCAGCCGGTCGACGGCCAGGCCGTCCGCCATGACCAGCCCGTCGAAGCCCCAGTCCTCGCGCAACAGCCCGGTGAGCAGGGCGCGGTTGCCGGAGCAGGGCATCCCGTCGACCTCGTTGTATGCGGCCATGACGGCGGCGGCGCCCGCCCGGACACCGGCCCGGGCGGCGGGGAGGTGGATCTCGTGCAGTTCACGCAGGCCGAGTTCGGACTCGGCGGAGTTGCGGCCACCGACGGTGGCACCCTGGCCGGCGAAGTGCTTGAGGACGACAGGAGCCTTGTCGGCGGCGAAGACGTCGTCGTCCGGGGCACCCTGCATTCCCCGGACCAGCGCCTCCGTCAGCCGGGCGGCCAGGTACGGGTCCTCGCCGAAGCACTCCTCCGTACGGCCCCAGCGCGGGTCGCGGACGATGTCCAGCGCCGAGACGAGGGCCACGTGGCCGCCGCGGGCACGGAGTTCGGCGGCGGCGTGCGCGGCGGCGCGCTCGTGGAGGTCGGGGTCCCAGGTGGCGCCGATCGCCAGGTTGACCGGGAGGACCGTGCCGTCGAGGGCCATGAGGCCGTGCGGGACCTCCTCGACGAAAAGGGCGGGGATGCCGAGCCGGCTCCGGCCCACGACATGCCGCTGGACCAGCTCGGCGAGGGCGGCTCCGTCCTGCGCGCCGGGTCCGCTCCCGTGATCCACGCCGGACCAGGCGTCGGCGCGCTGGAGGCCGTACAGGGCACCGAGTCCCTCGAAACGGTCGGTCTCGGCGTGCAGGGCCTCGGTGAGTTCGAAGCCGCCGTCGGAGGTGCGGCGGTAGGCGTCCCAGCCGTACATGCGCTGGTTGAGCTGGCCGACCTTCTCGCGCAGGGTCATCCGGGACAGGAGGTCACGGACGCGGGCGTCCACGGGTGCGGTGGGGTCGCGGTAGACGGCATCGCTCATGACGGGTGCGCCAGCCGTGCCAGGGCGACCGCGCCGGGACAGCCGTCGGCCACCCAGTCCAGGCTGAGGCCGTGGGTGTGGAGCCGTTCGGCCAGCGGGGTCGTGAGCGGACCCCGGGGACCGAGCAGGCCGCCCGTGGCGACGATCCGTTCACCGGGGCGCGGTTCCAGTGCCCGTACGGTCTCCAGCAGGTGCTCCGCCGCCTCGCTCAGGATCGTCTCGGCCACGGCGTCCTGCTCGGCGGCCGCGTCGGCGACCAGCGGGGCGAAGCGGGCCAGCCGGATCGGCGGATCGGCCATGACGGCGGGCAGCAGATGGCGGCGGAAGTCCTCACGCCGGGCGGATGACCAGCCGGGGACGCCGGTGGGGTGGGCGCCGGTACCGCTCGGCAGAGCGGTACCGCCTCGGTCGTACGAAGGGATTGAGCCCTTCGGGAGGACGTCGACCGGCAGGCCGAGGGTGCGGCCGACCCAGCCGGCGAGGACGGTCGGACGGCCGCGGCCGTCGGCCATGCGCAGGGCCGCGCGGACCGCGCTGCGCCCGATCCAGAAGCCGCTGCCCTCGTCACCGAGGAGCCAGCCGTCGCCGTCCACCGTGGTCGCGGCGTGACGGTCGGTGATGCGCATGGCGACCGCGCCCGTGCCCGCGACCAGGGCAAGGCCGTCGGAGGGGGTGCCGGGGGCGGCGGCGAAGGCGGCCTCGATGTCGCTGCAGACGCCCACCCGGCCGATCGGGATGCCGAGGCGGCCCAGGGCCTCGGTGAGGGCCGTGCGGGCCCTGGAGGTGCCGGGGTCCTCCGCGGAGGCCGCCGTGGCGCCCGCGAAACCGCCGGTCACGGCCACGACCCGGGACCGCGCGCCCTCGGGCACCACCCGGGCCAGCGCCTCGGCGAGGTGGTCAGTGAGCTGCGGAACCGGCACGGTCATGGCGTTGCCCGGACCGCCGGTGCTCTCGCCCAGCACGCGCCCGTCGTCGGCGGCGGCGAGGACCGCGCGGGTGCGGGTGCCCCCGGCGTCGAGGCCGACGACCAAATCTTGGTTCAAATCATTACCCATCGACGACTATGGTGATTGATACATTCGCGCAGGACAAGGGCCCGGCCCGAGGAGGATCCCATTCCCACGCTCCGCTTCGGCGTCAACTACACGCCCCGCCACGGCTGGTTCCACGCCTGGCACGACTTCGATCCGGGTCGCGCCCGCGAGGATCTGGCCCAGATAGCCGGGCTCGGCCTCGACCACGTCCGGGTCTTCCACCTCTGGCCGCTCCTGCAGCCCAACCGCACGCTGATCCGCACCGCCGCCGTGGACCAGCTGGCACAGTTGGTCGACCTGGCGGCCGAGGCGGGCCTCGACGTCCTGGTGGACGGCGTGCAGGGCCATCTGTCGAGCTTCGACTTCTACCCGGAGTGGACCCGCAGCTGGCATCACCGCAACGTCTTCACCGACCCGGAGGCGATCGACGCCCAGGCGGGCCTGCTCCGCACCCTCGGCCGTGCCCTCACCGGCCGCCCGAACGTCATCGGACTCCAGCTGGGCAACGAGCTCAACAACCTCATCGAGCACAACCCGGCGACGGTGGCGGAGGTCGACCACTACCTGGACACCCTGCTGGCCGCCGCTCGCGACGGCCTGGGCTCCGAGGGCCTGGTCACCCATTCCGCGTACGACGCGGCCTGGTACGGCGACGACCACCCCTTCACCCCGGAGGCCTCGGCCCGCAAGGGAGACCTGACCACGGTCCACCCGTGGGTCTTCTCCGGCGGCTGCGCGAGCCTCTACGGCCCCCGCTCCCCGCAGGTCCTGCACCTCGCCGAATACGGCACGGAACTGGCCAAGGCCTACGCCGAGGACCCGGCCCGCACCGTCTGGGTCCAGGAAACCGGCGCTCCCGAACCCCACATCCCGGCCGCCGACGCCCCGCACTTCGCCCGCGAGACCATCCTGAACGCGTCGGGTTGCGAGAACCTGTGGGGCGTGACGTGGTGGTGCTCCCATGACGTGGACCGCTCGCTGGCGGACTTTCCGGAGCTGGAGTACACGCTGGGGTTGTTCGACGCGGAGGGGCGGCCCAAGCCGATCGCGGAGGCCGTGGCGGCCACGGTGGCGGAACTTCGGGCCAAGCCATTGATCGCGGACCCCCGGGCCACGGCTCTGGTCCTGGACTGCACTCCGTCCACGCGCTCGATTTCCGGCCCGGGCGGGGTCTACTTCGACGAGTGGATGCGACTGCGCCAGCAGGGCGTCCGCCCAGCAGTGATCCTGGCGGCGCAGGCAGACGACGAAAGCCACCTGGCGGCGAGGGGCATCGAGGAGCTCATCCGGATCCCGTGAACGTGAGGGCGTTTAGGGGCGCGGGGAACTGCGCGACCAGCCCCCACCGGCCCGCAGACGAATCACCGCGCTCCCACCAGCACTTCAGCCACCGCCCGCAAATTGACCTTCCCCCGCCCGTAAGAACACAACGCGCCCCCCTCCGGCAGCCCCGTCGCGACCCGCACCACCCCCGGCCGCCGGGCCACCAGCTCATCCCGCATGCGGGCCTGCCAGGGGTACAGGCCCGCATCGGACGTGGCCACCACCAGCGGCGCTTCCCCGGCCTCGGCCAGAATCACGTCGACGAGTGCGGAAGGATCAACCGGCTCCCCGGCCACCGCCGTCCCCGTGGCCGTCGGATCAACCGCGAGCACCGCGGTCAGCAGATCCTCCCCACCCCAGTTCAACGCCGGATGCGGCGTCGGAAACAGGTCCACGACATGCGCCCCGGACACGGCACCCGGCGAAACCTGTCCCCGCAGGGCCCGCCGAGCCGCCTCCAGCCCCGCCCCTTCGTCCCATACGGCGACCTCGTCGGCCGGCGTCGCATACCGCTCGACCAGCCGCTGAACCCGCCCCGCCGCCTCCCGCACCCGTTCCTCGCCCAGCACCCCGTCCCGCAACGCCTCGAGCACGGCGTCCCGGCACTCCAGAGTCACCCCCAGATCCGCCACGGCGACGATGACCTGGTCCGCTCCGGCGGCCAGGGCGATCCGCGCCCCCGCGGCCTCCCCGTACACGTCCGCGATCGACTTCATCTCCAGCGCGTCGCTGACCAGCACCCCGTCGAAGTCGAGCTCGTGCCGCAGCAGATCCCCGAGGATGCGCCGGCTGAGCGTGGCCGGCCGGTTGGGGTCCAGTGCCGGAAAGACGACATGCGCGCTCATCAGCATCGGCACACCCGCGGCGATCGCGGCGCGGAAGGGGCCGAGGTCGAGTTCGTCGTACGGCCGCGGGTCGACGGCGAGTTCGTGGTGGCTGTCGGTGAGGGTGCCGCCGTGCCCGGGGAAGTGCTTGGCGCAGGAGGCGATGCCTCGCGCCCCGGTGGCCGCGATCCAGGCGCTCAGGTGCCGGGAGACCAGCTCGGGCCCGGTACCGAAGGCCCGCGTGCGCACGATCGGGTTGTCGGCCTGTCGCTGGATGTCGGCGACAGGGGCGTAGGAGGCCGTGATGCCCAGCGTGGCCAGATGTCCGGCGAGGGCGTCGGCGCAGCGGGCGGTGAGGTCCGGGTCGTCGACGACGCCGAGGGCGTAGGAGCCGGGGACCTCCGGGGCGCCCGCCGCGACCAGGTGCCCGATGCCGCCGCCCTCGTTGTCGATGGCGATCAGCAGGTCCGGCCTCAGTGCTCGCAGCGTGTCGGTGAGCCGGCGCACCTGTTCCGCGTCGCGCACATTGCGGGTGAACAGGATGACTCCGCCGAGACCGCGGTCGATGAGCCGCTTCAGGGTGTCGGGGACGGCCGTGGTGCCCTCGAACCCGGCGACGAGACAGCGGTGTGCGGCCTCGTCGAGGTCGACGGGCAGGGCGGTGCGGGCAGGCTGGCGCTCGGTGTGGGTCACCCCCGGAATCTTCTGGCTCGTCCAGCCGAAAGTCAACATACCAATGGTTCGGTCATTCATCGCCCGGCTGGGCGGCCGTTCCTCAAGCCGTGTCCCAGCCCAGCCCGTCCGCGGAGGCGACGAGGTGACCCGTGCCCGCCGGACCGGTGTCGTCCAGAGGGCCGCCGTAGAGCGCCTGCTCCTGGAGATCGTTGCCGGTCCGGAAGGTCTCGCCGACGACCCGCGTGGACAGCAGCGGGTTCACCCGGTCGTCCGTGGTCGCCAACCGGCCCACCGCGCCGTCCAGTTCGGCCGCCGCGGCACTCCAGTGGTCCCCGAGCCGCTCCGGCCCCAGCACCGCCGAGTCACCCGAGACCAGTCCACCCGCCAGCTCGGCGAAGGCCGCCACCTCGGTGCTGTCGACCTTCGTGACCTTCTTCGCGGACCAGAAGTAGGACTCGTCGTTGCGCTCCATGTCGTAGAAGGCGATGAGGAACTCGTAGAACACCCCGTACTCACGCCGGTATCGCGCCTCGAACTCGGCGAAGCCGCGCTCCTCGGGCACACTGCCGTCGAGTGCCGAGTTGACCGCGCGGGCCGCCAGCAGGGCGCCGTAGGTGGCCAGATGGACACCGGACGACAGCACCGGGTCCACGAAGCAGGCGGCGTCACCCACGAGCGCCATGCCGGGCGTCCAGAAGAACGTCTTCCAGTACGACCAGTCCTTGCGCACCCGCACCCGGTCGTACGGCGGCTCGGTCGCGGCCGGCACTCCGTCGAGCAGCTCGGCGACCTCCGGGCAGGCCCGGATCATGTCCTGCCAGGCGGCCCTCGGATCCCGTTGGACGGCGGCGGTGTGCTCGGGCGAGATCACGGCGCCGACGCTGGTCAGGTCGTCGCGCAGCGGGATGTACCAGAGCCAGCCGGCGTCGAACGCGGCACAGAAGATGTTGCCCCTGTTCGGCTCGGGGAGCCGACGTCCGCCCGCGAAGTACCCGAACACGGCGAGGTTGCGGAAGAAGTCCGAGTACACCCGCCTCCCGCCCACCCCGGAGTGCACCCGGCTGGTGTTGCCGGACGCGTCGATGACGTAACGGCCGTAGGCGGTACGGGCATTGCCGTCACCGTCGGTGTACTCGACCCCGCGCACCCGCTCGTCGTCGGCGACGACCCGGCGCACCGTGCTGCCCTCCCGCACCTCGGCGCCGACGCGGGCGGCGTTGCGCAGCAGGATCTCGTCGAACCGGGAGCGCTCCACCTGGAAGGCGGTCGCCGTGGGTTCGGGCAGCCGGGGCGTCATGGAGAAGGAGAACTGCCACGGCTTCGGGTCGCGCCCCCAGCGCAGTGTGCCACCGCGCTTGAGCGTGAATCCGGCCTCGGCGACCTCCTCGGCGACACCGAGGATGCCGCACAGGCCGTGCACGGTCGCCGGCAGCAGCGACTCGCCGATCTGGTACCTCGGGAAGGTCTCCCGCTCCAGCAGCAGCACCCGGTGCCCGCGCATCGCCACGGCGGCCGCGGCGGTCGAGCCGGCCGGCCCGCCACCGACGACGATCAGGTCGTACTCGGGGTCCATCGGGAACTCCAGTTCTCGGTCGGGGGGTTGCACGGATCGTGTGTCTACGCGGGCAGCCAGGCGCGGATCGCCGCGGCCGTGGAGTCGGCGTCCTGGTGGACGACGGAATAGTGGTCGCCGGGGACGTCCGCGATGTCGTGGGGCAGCGGCCAGTGCGGCAGCCAGTCCCCCTCGGGGTCGATGCTCCGCATCTCGGCGGTCGGCCGGCCGCGCAGCAGCAGCGTCGGCACGGGGGACGACTCGGGGGGCGGCTCGGGGTGCCATCCCTCGAGAACGCGCGCGTAGCCACCGCCCGCGATCAGCAACGAGTCGTCGAACTCCGCGACCACGTCCTCCGGCAGGGCGGCTCCGGCCGCCATCAGGGCGAGCGCGCGCGCGTCACCGCGCTGGAGCAGGCCCGCGTGGGAGTCGATCAGGACGACACCGGCCGGCGGTTCTCCGGCGGTCGCCAGCCGGCGGGCCACCTCGTGCGCGATCACCCCGCCCGCGCAATAGCCGACCAGGACCACGGGGCCGCCCCGGGCGATCTCCCGCACCGCGTCGGCGTGCGCTCGCGCCAGCGTCTCCATCGAGTCGGGCACCGCCCTGCCGGCCCCGAATCCGGGGTGCTCCAGCAGGTACAGGTCCCGCTCCCCGGCGAACTGCCGGGCCAGTCCGGCCGGGACACGCTGGAAGGGTGCGAGGTAGTCGGGGATGTAGGCGAGCGCGGCGGCACTTCCTCCGGTGCCGCTCCGGGCGAGCCGGACGGGCCCGACGGCATGCCGGGCACGATCGGCCGCGGTGAAGGACGGCAGGGCGTAGGAGGCGACGTACCGCAGGGTCATCGCCTCCAGCGGGCCCCGCTCGCCCAGGACGCGGTGGTAGAGGGTGCTGAACCGGTAGGCGGACGGCGGTACGTGAACCTCCGGCTCCGTCACCGGAGTGCCCTCCGTCTCCTCCGGCTCCGGCAACGCGCCCGCCTCCCCCAACGCCTCGAGGAGGTGCGCCGACAGCCCCTCCAGCGTCGGATGCTCGAGGACGACCGTCGGGGCCAGCCGCACCCGCGTGAACGCGCTGAGCCGGTTGCGGAACTGAAGGGCCGTCAGCGAGTCGAAGCCGAGCTGTCCGAACTCCCGGTCGGCGGGGAACGCGTCCGCGTCCGGGAAGCCGAGCACCGCGGCCAGCTCGGCGCGGAGCAGACCGGCCAGCACGCCGGCACGGTCGCCCTCGGGAGTCCCCGCGAGCCTCTTGCGCCAGGCACCGGGTGCCTGGTCGGCCGCCGGTGCCGCGGCGACCGGTGCAGGGCGCGCCGGGAGCAGGTCGGCGAGCACCGGCGGCAGGGTCGAGCCCCTCGCCGTAGCGCGGGCGAACGGGACGGGCACCAGCACCGGTTCCGCCGTGCGCAGGGCGGAGTCCAGCAGTTCGACGCCCGCCTGCTCGGTGACGGCGGGCACCGCGCCCTCGTCCGGCAGGTGCGGCGCGACCCGGCCCGCCATGCCCTCGCCGTGCGTGGTGGTCCAGGGGCCCCACGCGAGGGACTGCGCGGGCAGCCCGCGGGCGGCCCGGTACTCGGCCAGCGCGTCGAGGAAGCCGTTGGCCGCCGCGTAGTTGGACTGTCCCGGCCGGCCCAGCACACCGGCGGCCGAGGAGTACAGCACGAACGCGGACAGCCCCAGGTTCTCGGTCGCCTCGTGCAGATGCCAGGCGGCGTCCGCCTTGGGCGCCAGCACCTCGGCCACCCGCTCCGGCGTCATGCCGTCCACCACAGCGTCGGCCACCACTCCGGCCAGATGGAACACCCCGGTGAGAGGTGGGCTGCAGGACTCGACCAGCGCGTCGACGGCCGCCCGGTCGCTCACGTCACAGGCCACCACCCTTATGTCCGCGGGCAGTTCGGCCGCCCAGTCGGGAGTACGGCCGCCGCGGCTCGCCAACAGCAGGTGCCGTGCCCCGTGTTCGGCCACGAGATACCGGGCGAGGCTCGCGCCGAGCGCACCCGTACCGCCGGTGATCAGCACGGTCCCGTCGGGGTCGAGGGCGGGTGGCGGGGCACTCGCAGGGCCGGCGGTGACCAGCCTGGGCACCAGGACCGCGCCTTCGTGCAGGGCGAGTTGGGGTTCGCCGGTGCGCAGGGCCGCGCCCAGTGCCGCGGGCGTGGCGGTACCGCCGCGGAGGTCGACCTGCACGATCCGGCCGGGGTGCTCGGACTGGGCGCTGCGCAGGAACCCGGCCACCGCGGCCTGCGCCGGATCCGGGTCGTCCCCGGTGGCGTGGTGGGTGAGTACCAGCAGACGACCCTGGCGGGGACCGGCGACCCAGTCGCGTACGCGGGCGAGGACGGCCGTGACGAGGTCCCGGGCCCGGCCCGGCAGGTCCGCGCAGGACCCGGTCGACAGGTGCGCCGTATCGAGCAGTTCGTACTCCGTGTCGGTGTGTCCGGCTTCTGTGGCGGGCCGCCAGGCCGGCTTGTACAGCTCGGTGGGCCGGACCTGCACCACCCGGGTGACCAGCGACTCGACGGTGGCCAGGGGCCGCCCGTCCACGCCGGTCAGCGTCACCCGTACCTCGTCGGGTCCGAGCCGCTCCAGACGCGCCCTCGCGGCGGTGGCGCCGGTCGCGTGCACGCTCACTCCGGTACAGGCGAGCGGGACCCGCGCCTCGCCCGGCCCCTCGGCCAGCAGCGCGGCGTGCAGGGCCGCGTCGAACAGCGCGGGATGCAGGGCGTACGAGCCGGCCTCCGCCGCCTCCTGCGGCTGAAGTGCCAGCTCCGCGAACGTCTCGGCGCCACGCCGCCAGAGCCTGGTGACCGCGCGGAACGCCCTGCCGTAGTGGTGGCCGTACGCGGCGAGCCGCGCGTAGTCGACGGCGAGCTCCTCGGCGCCGGCGGGCGGCCAGGGCGTGTCCTGAGCGGCGGCGGGCGGCGTACCGGCCGCGGCGACCGACGCTTCGGCATGGCGGGTCCACGTCGTGCCCGTGCGTGCCCACACGGTGACCGGGAGGTTCCCCTCCTGATCGGGGGTGTCCGCGACCACCTGGATCGGCACCCGCTCCGACGCGGGCAGCACCAGCGGCTCGTGGAGGACCAGCTCGGACAGTCGTGGCGAGCCCTCCGCCGCGCCTGCCCCGGCCGCCCGGAGCGCCAGCTCGGCGAAGACCGTCGCGGGGACCAGCACCCGGTCGCCGATCACATGGTCCGCGAGCCAGGGCTGCCGCGCGGTGGACAGCACACCGCTGTACCGGGTCCGGGGCCCGTCGGCGTCCGGCTGCGCCGGTCCGACCAGCTTCCGGTCGTCACCGCTGTCGTTGCCCCGCACGTCGAGCCAGTAGCGCTGCCGCTGGAAGGGGTATGTCGGCAACGGCCGCCGCCGCGCGCCGGTCCCGGCGTACACAGCCCGCCAGTCCACCGGCACGCCATGGACATGCAGCTCCGCCAGGGCCACGGCCGTCTCGGCACCGACCGTGAACAGGGCCCCGGAGCCCGGCTCGACGCACTCCTCGGCCGCCGCGCTCAGTGCCGCCGACGGTCCGGCCTCCACGTACGCCGTCACCCCCGCCCGCGCCAGCCACCGCACCGCGTCGGCGAACCGCACGGTCTCGCGTGCCTGCCGCACCCAGTAGTCCGGGGTCCGGATCGCGTCCGGCTCCGGGCGGCCGGTCAGCGTCGACACCACCGGCAGGGACGGCCGGTGATAGGTGACCGACTCGGCGACCCTGCGGAACTCCTCCAGCATCGGGTCCAGCAGCGGCGAGTGGAAGGCGTGGCTGACCTGCAACCTGGTTGCCGTCCGCCCGAGTCGAGCCGCCAGCGCGGACACCGCGTCCTCGGCACCGGACAGCACCACGGACTCGGGACCGTTGACCGCCGCGACGGCGACCGGGGCACCGGGGACTTCGTCGAGCCGTTTCACCACGTCCGTCAGGGGAGCCCGTACGGCGAACATCGCGCCGCCCGTGGGGAGTCCGGCCATCAGCCGACCCCGCGCGGCCACCAGCCGTACCGCGTCGGACCGCGAGAAGACGCCCGCGATGTGGGCGGCGGCCAGTTCGCCGATCGAGTGGCCGACGAGGAAGTCCGGCCGTACCCCGCAGTCGGCGAGGAGGGTGTGCAGCGCGACCTCGTAGGCGAACAGGGCGGGCTGCGCGCAGTCGGTGCGGTGCAGGAGGTCGCTGTCGGGGTCGTCGATCACCTCGCGCAGGGGGAGGTCCAGGAACGGGGTGAAGGCGTCGCACAGTTCGGTGAACGCCTTGGCGAACGCGGGGAAGGCGGCGGCCAGTTCCTGGCCCATGCCGGTCCGCTGGGTACCCTGGCCCGCGCAGAGCAGCGCCACCTTGGAGGTGCCGCGCGCGGTGCCCTTGCGCAGTGCGGAGCCGTCGGCGCCGTCGGCCAACTCCCGTATTCCGGCGAGGAGTCCACCGGCGTCGGCGGCCAGTACGGCGGCGCGGCGCTGGAGCGGCGTCCGGGTGGTGGCGAGCGAGTACGCGACATCCAGGGCGTCCGCGTCACCTTCCACGTCGGCGAGAGCCGCTGCCAACTCCCGCGCGTGGGCCCGGAGTCCGGCCTCGTCGCTGCCGCTGACGAGCCAGGGGGCGATGGTGTGCGGGCCGGAGCGGACGTTCCGGGATTCCTCCTCGGCTTCCTCCGGCTCCTCGATGATCACGTGCGCGTTGGTCCCGCCGATCCCGAACGAGGAGATCGCCGCCCGGCGCGGCCGGTCCCGCTGCGGCCAGGGCCTGGCCCGGTCCAGCAGCCGTACCGCCCCGTCGGACCAGTCGACGTGCGACGACGGCTGCTCCGCGTACAGGGACCTGGGCAGTTCGCCGTGGCGCATCGCCTCGATCATCTTGATGACGCCGGCCACTCCGGCCGCGGCCTGGGTGTGCCCGAAGTTCGACTTGACCGAGCCCAGCCAGACGGGGTCGTCCGGGTCGCGGTCGCGGCCGTAGGTGGCCAGCAGGGCGCCCGCCTCGATGGGGTCGCCGAGCGCGGTCCCGGTGCCGTGGCCCTCGACGGCGTCGACGTCGGCCGTGCGGAGTCCGGCGTCGGCCAACGCCAGCCGGATCAGCTCCCGTTGGGCCTCGCCGTTCGGCGCGGTGAGGCCGTTGGACGCGCCGTCCTGGTTCACGGCGGAGCCCCGCAGCACCGCCAGGACCGGGTGGCCGTTGCGCCGGGCGTCGGACAGCTTCTCCAGCAGCACCAGGCCGACCCCCTCGGCCCACGCGGTGCCGTCCGCGCCGTCCGCGAAGGACCGGCAGCGCCCGTCCGCCGACAGCCCGCGCTGCCGGCTGAACACCACGAACGGCTTGGGACTGGCCAGGACGGTCACGCCGCCGGCCAGCGCGAGGGTGCACTCGCCCGCGCGCAGCGCCGCGGCGGCCAGGTCCATGGCGACGAGGGAGGAAGAGCAGGCCGTGTCGACGGTCAGGGCCGGGCCGCGCAGGCCCAGCACGTAGGAGATCCGTCCGGAGGCCACGCTGCCCGCCGACCCGGCACCGAGGTGCGCCTCCAGCGGGTGCTGCGACGCCCCGGCGCCGTATCCGCCGTGCATCAGACCGACGTAGACGCCGGTGGCACTGCCGCGCAGCGAGGGCGCGGGGATGCCCGCACGCTCCAGCGTCTCCCAGGCGACCTCCAGCAGCAGCCGGTGCTGCGGGTCCGTGGCCGTGGCCTCGCGCGGCGAGATACCGAAGAACAACGGGTCGAAGTCGGCCGCGTCGGTGAGGAAACCGCCGCGTCGGGTGTAGGTCGTCCCGAGCCGGTCGGGGTCGGGGTGGTACAGGGCGTCGACGTCCCAGCCCCGGTCGGCCGGGAACTCGCCGGTGGCGTCCACACCGTCGGACACCAGCCGCCAGAGGTCCTCGGGCGAGCGCACCCCGCCCGGGTAACGGCAGCCGACGGCCACGATCGCGATCGGCTCCGCGGCGGGGCCGCGGCGCGGCTGTGCCGTCTCGCGGGAGCCGCCGTGGAGGCGCTCGTCCAGGTGGGCGGCGAGCGCGGCCGGGGTGGGGTGGTCCCAGACCAGAGTGGCGGGCAGCCGCAGTCCGGTGCGGAGGCTGAGCCGGTGCCACAGGTTCATCGCGCCCATGGAGGTGAGACCGAGGTCGGCGAAGGCGGTGTGGGGGTCGATCGCCGCCGCATCGGTGACGGGCGCCTGGCCGCCGGCCGCCGGGGCGAGCGCGGGCATACCGGCGACCACCGACCCGTCGGAAGCGCCCGGCTCGCCGACGGCCTCCGCCCCTCCGATCGCCGCCGTCTCGGCGCACACCAGCTCGGTCATTGCCGCCCGCCGCTCCGCCGGGGTGCGGTCGGCGAGGCCCGCGAGGGTCTCCTCGGCCGGGCGCGCGGCCAGGCCCTCCCTGAGGACGGCCCGCCGTGGCTTGCCGGCCGCGGTGCGTGGGATGGCCGGGGTGAACAGGACGTCGTCGGGCACCTTGTGCGCGGAGAGCACCTCGGCGCACGCCCGCAGCAGAGCGCCCGTGTCGAGGCCCCGCTCCCCCGGTACGACGAACGCGACCGGGGCCTCTCCGAGCAGGGGGTGCGGCCGCGCCACCACCGCCGCGTCCAGCACTCCGGGCAGTCCGCGCAGCACCTGCTCGACCTCGACGGGGTCGACGTTCTCGCCGCCGCGCACGATCCGGTCGTTCACGCGTCCCGTGACGGTCAGAGCTCCGTGCTCACCGAACCGCCCCAGGTCACCGGTGCGGTACCAGCCCTCCCCGGCCACCGCGCCCCCGTCGTGGTAGCCGAGCATGACGCCGGGCCCGCGCACCCAGATCTCGCCTTCGGCGCCGACGGCCTCCTGCCCGGTCCCGGGGTCGGCGAGCCGCACCTCCATGCCGGGCAGCACCGCCCCGCTGCTCCCCCGCACCCGCGGCCCCGCCAGCGACTCCATGGCGATCTTGCCGCAGGTCTCGGTGCTGCCGTACCCGTCGAGCAGGGGCGCCCCGAGCCGCTCCTCGACCCGCTCCCGCAGCTCCGGCTCGCTCGGCGCCCCGGCGGTGACACACACCCGCAGCGAGGGCACGTGGCCAAGTCCGGCGTCGAGCAACTGCTGGTAGGTGAGGGGGACTCCGCCCAGAACCGTCGGAGCGAACTCGTCGATGAGCCGTAACAGCGCGGCCGGTTCCCGCACCGCGGTGATGCGCGCGCTGCCGCCTGCCACGGTCGTACCGAGGACACAGAGCGAGTGGGCGTAGGTGTGCGCGAGCGGCAACGGCCACAGCAGCCGGTCGTCCGCCGCCAGCCCCAGCCGGGGCACGTAGCAGGCGACCGGCGACCAGAGCGCGGACCGCTGACTGGCGACGGCGGCCCTGGGCGTGCCCGAGGTACCGGAGGTGTAGAGCAGCCAGGCGGGCGCGTCCAGACCGAGGTCGTCGCGCGGTTCGGGTGAACGGCCGTCCGCCACGAGGTCGTCGAAGTGCACGACCCCCTCCGGCACCGGTCCCTCCCCGGTCACCACCAGTCGCGGCGACCGCTCCCCGACCACACTGGCGATCCGGGCCAACTGCCGCCGGTCGACGACCAGTACCTCCGGATCACAGTCCGCGAGCAGCGCCGCGAGTTCGGCGTGGGTCCCGCGCGGGCTCAACGGCACACCCACGGCGGCGGCTCGGACCGTGGCGAGCAAACCCTCGACCAGCTCCACGCTGTTGTCGAGGCAGAACGCCACCCTGGCGCCGCGCCCGACGTCCAGCGCAGCCGCCAACCGCCTTGTGCGGAGCTCCAGTTCGGCCCAGCTCAGCGCCCGCCGGTCGTCGGCGAACGCGAGCTTCCCGCCGTATCGCGAGGCGTTCTCGACCAGCAACTCCGCCACGGGCCGGACCTCGGACACTCCCCCGACACGCATCGGGCCTCCCTCTGGATCACCGAGTCCGCACCGTATCCCGCCCGCGCGCCCGGCACCGCATCACAAAGAGGGCTCACATGGCCGGAGTTGATCGGTGGCGTCCGGAGGAAGCGTGACCGGTACCGCTCCGTCAGTCCTCGTCCGCCGTCAACCGCAACGAGATGCTGTTGATGCAGTACCGCTGGTCGGTGGGCGTCGGATACCCCTCACCCTCGAACACGTGGCCGAGATGCGAGCCGCAGCGGGCGCAGCGGACCTCGGTGCGGACCATGCCGTGGGAGCGGTCCTGGATCAGTTCGACCGCGTCGGTGTCCTTCGGGTCGTAGAAGGACGGCCAGCCGCAGTGGGACTCGAACTTCGTGGTGGAGGTGAAGAGCTCGGCCCCACAGGCGCGACAGGAGTACACGCCCGTGGTCTTGCTGTTGGTGTACTCGCCGGTGAAGGCGGGCTCCGTCCCGGCCTGGCGGAGTACGGCGTACTCGGCCGGGGTCAGCTCCGCACGCCACTGCTCGTCCGGCTTTTCGATGTCGTACGACATGAAGCTCAGCCCCTTACTTCGCGAGACGGTCCAGAATCAGCGGGCCGAGGTCCGTCACGTCACCCGCGCCCATGGTGAGAACGAGATCACCGGCCTTCGCCATTCCCGCGACCACCGACGCCACGTCCGCCGTGTCGTGGACCGGCGTCACGTCCGCGCCCGCGGCCCGCGCCGCCGCGATGATCAGCTCGCTCGTCACCCCGGGGATCGGGTCCTCGCGGGCCGGGTAGATGTCCAGGACCAGCGAGCCGTCCGCCGCCGCGAGCGCCTGGCCCATCTCCTTGCCGAGCTCCTGCGTCCGCGAGAACAGATGGGGCTGGAAGACGACCAGGATGCGGGCGTCACCGGCCGCCGCCCGCATGGCCTCCAGGTCCGCCGTCATCTCGGTGGGGTGATGGGCGTAGGAGTCGATGACCTGCACCCCGGCCGCCTCGCCCTTGAGCTGCAGGCGTCGCTTGACGCCGGTGTACGCGGCCAGGGCGGGAGCCAGCTCGGCGGCCGGGACACCCAGTGCGACGCCCGCCGCCAGCGCGGCCACCGCGTTGTGCGCGTAGTGGCGGCCGGGCACGGACACGGTGAAGGTGAGCGGCGAGCCGTCCAGCTCCACGGTGACCTCGCTCTTCAGCCCCTGCGGGACGACCGACAGCACGCGCACGTCGGCGTCCTCGGCGTCTCCGTAGGTCACCACCCTCACGTCACACGCGGTGACGCGCCGGGTCAGCTCCCGCGCGCCCTCGTGATCCGCCGAGATCACCAGCGTGCCGCCCTCGGTGACGCGGTCCACGAACGTCTCGAAGGAGGCGTAGATCTCGTCCATCGACGCGTAGTTGGCGTGGTGGTCGAGCTCGACGTTGAGGACGATCGCGACCTCGGGGGCGTACTTGTGGAAGCTGCGGTCGGATTCGTCCGCCTCGGCGACGAAGATCTCGCCCTCGCCGTGCAGGGCGTTCGAGCCGGGGGCGTCCAGGTCGCCGCCGATCGCGTACGACGGCTTCAGGCCCAGTGCGCTCAGCGAGACGGCGAGCATCGACGTGGTCGTGGTCTTGCCGTGGGTACCGGCGACCGCGATCGGCCGCAGGCCGTCCATCAGCGAGGCGAGGGCGTCGGAGCGGTGCACCACGGGGATGCCGAGCTCGGCCGCCCGCGCCAGCTCCGGGTTGTCGGCCCGGATCGCCGACGACACGACCACACAGGTGGCGTCGGAGGCCAGGTGCTCCGCCGCGTGCCCGATGTGCACGGTCGCGCCCAGCGCCCGCAGCGCCTCGACGGTCGGGGACTCCTTGGCGTCGCTGCCGGCCACCTTCGCCCCGCGCTGCGCGAGGATCTTCGCGATCCCCGACATCCCGGCCCCACCGATCCCGATGAAGTGCGGTCGGTCCATGGCGGTAGGAAGGCCGGGGGCCATGTGGTGTCTCCCTGTGCATACGGCTACGGCGAAGACCCCAGCTTATTGCCTACGGCGAGCGCGCCCGGCCCCTGCTCCCTTACTCCTTGCTGTGCGAAAACAGCTTCAGCACCGGCACGCCCACCTTGTGCCGCGCTCTCGACGCCCAGTCCCGGTGGAAGAACTCCTCCACGTAGTGGGGATCGGTGAGCACGATCACCTCGTCCGCGCCGATCTCGTCGACCAGGGACTTCAGCGCGTCCAGGGGGTGGTCCTCGATGAGCCGCCCCTCCGCCTCGCTCCCGGACGCCCTGAGCGCCTGCAGGGAGACCTCCAGGGCCCGCTCCCCCACACCCTTCGCGGCCTCACCCTCGGGGGTCTCCCGCTCGCGTACGGCCTCGTCCAGCTCGCCCAGCGCCACGTCGTCGATGGCCCGCAGCAGGCGGTCGGCCTGATCCCCCCGCGGCTGGAGCAGCACGTGGAACGCGACCGACTCGTCACCGTGCAAGGTGGTGACGAACTCCACATCGGCGGACGTCAGAGCCTTCTCGATCATCAAAACGCTTGTGAACACCGTGCGTCCCCTTCTCTACGCTCTGCGGAAACCATCCTGCCCCGTGGTCGCACGGTACTGCCGGATTGAGTGTGCCCGCCGCAAGCTAAGCGGAACGCCAGATTCCAACCGATGTCGACGTCAGCGGTACCGATCGAACCCGCGTCCGGGCGGTCAAGCCCTGCGGTACCTGCTGTAGAGGAATCCGTCCTCCTCCAGCAGCGAGTCCAGCGCGAACCGTGCCGGCACCGCCACCGACGGCCCCCCGGCGATCCGCTGCGCGTCCCCCGCGGTGAGCATCGGGGACAGGGTCAGACAGAGTTCGTCGAGCACTTCGGCGGCCACCAGCTGGCCGAGCAGCCGGGGGCCGCCCTCGGTCAGCAGCCGGGTGTGTCCCAGCTCGGCGAGCACCCGTACCGCCCGCGCGGGGTCCACGCCGACGCCGTCCCCGGCGATCACCACGCGCGCGCCCGCCTTCTCGGCGGCGGCGATCCGGTCCGGGGCGGCCGCGGCGCCCGTGAGGATCAGGGTGGGCACCTGGGGCGAGGTGTACAGCGGGAGGGAGAAGTCCAGGTCCAGGCTCGCGGTGATCACCGCGATCGCCGGGACCGGGCCCTGTCCGGCCGCCTCGCGCAGCTGCGCGAACTCGTCCCGCACGCGGGCGGGTCGGTACCCCTCCTGGCGGACCGTTTCCGCGCCGGCGATCACCACGTCCGCCAGCGCCCGCAGCGTCCCGAAGATCCGCATGTCGGTCGCGGTGGAGATGGGCTGCGAACGGCCGTCGTGCTGGGCGGCCCCGTCGATCGTGGACACCATGTTGGCGCGCAGCCACACCTCCGGGGTCCCGGGGCCGGGCCCGAGCTCGGGATACGCGTAGGCGGCGGCCAGCTCGGCGAGGCCCCACTCGTGGTCGGCCCCCTCCGGGCTCCGGGTCTCTGTCTCGTCGGTCACAGGGAACAGGCGTCGCATGTCGTGCAGTGTGGCACGGCCCTTAGCATGGTGAACCGTGTCTACTTCCCCCGCCGCGTCCGGGTTCGGTTCCATGGCCGACACCGCCCCGCTCTCCCTGTGCGACCGTGAGCCGCACGTCCCCGCGGACCGGCTGGTCGCCGAGATGGTGCCGCCGCCGCGGTTCGACTCGGTGCGTTTCGACACGTACATCCCGGACCCGAACCAGCCCAGCCAGACCGAGGCCGTCCGGGTCCTCGCGGGCTTCGCGGCGGGCCTGTCCGGCGCACACGCGGTCGGCGGCGGCAAGCGCGGCTTCCTCGGTTTCGGAAAGGCGTTCGGGAAGGCGAAGGAGGCCAAGACCCCGACAGGCCCGCGCGGCGTCTACCTCGACGGCGGCTACGGCGTCGGCAAGACCCACCTGCTGGCCTCGCTCTGGCACGCCACCCCCGCCGAACCCTCCCTCAAGGCCTTCGGCACCTTCGTCGAGCTGACCAACCTGGTCGGCGCCCTCGGCTTCCAGAAGACGGTCCAGACGCTCTCCGGCCACCGCCTCCTGTGCATCGACGAGTTCGAGCTGGACGACCCGGGCGACACCGTCCTGGTCTCCACCCTGCTCGGCAAGCTGGTCGACGCGGGCGTGGCGCTCGCCGCCACATCCAACACCCTGCCGGGCAAGCTCGGCGAGGGCCGGTTCGCGGCCGCCGACTTCCTGCGCGAGATTCAGGGCCTCGCCGCACGCTTCCGCCCCCTGCGCATCGACGGCGAGGACTACCGCCACCGCGGACTGCCCGAGGCGCCGGCGCCGTTCACCGACGAGGAGGTCGGCAAGGCGGCGTACGCCACCGAGGGCGCCTCGCTCGACGACTTCCCGAGCCTGTTGGCGCATCTCGCCAAGGTCCACCCGAGCCGGTACGGCGCCCTGACCGACGGCGTGAAGGCGGTGTGCCTCACGGACGTCCAGCCGGTGCCGGACCAGTCGACGGCGCTTCGGCTCGTGGTGCTCGCGGACCGCCTCTACGACCGCGAGGTGCCGGTGCTGGCCTCCGGGCTGCCCTTCGACCGGCTGTTCAGCGAGGAGATGCTGAACGGGGGCTACCGCAAGAAGTACTTCCGCGCGATATCCCGGCTCACCGCGCTGGCGCGCGACGCGAAGGGCCTGGTCGAGGGCGCCTGAGGCGCTTCTAACGCATCGAATACGCAAGATCAAGAGCCGGTTCGCGCCACGACCCGCCGCGCTTCAGCCTCTCTTCAGCTGGAAACGTTAAGTTAACCCTGCAAACAACTTTGCCGAGCTAAGGTGTTTCTTGACCAGTCATTGACCAGTGGTTGGTCTGGACTAGAAGCGTGAACTGCCGAGAGGGGGGCGCATGTTCCGAGGTGCGACGGTACGGACCGTGCTGGCGGCCCTCACTGCCGTCCTTCTCGCGCTCCCCTTCTTCGCATCAACCGAGGAATTCGCAACCGCGCACACAGTCCGTCAGGCCAAGGCCAAAGCTCAGACCGGAACCAAGCTCTCCGGCAAGGCGGCGCGCGTCGAAGCATCCGGCAAGCGCCACTGCAACCACGTCGGGGACCCGACCGGTCCCCTGCGCACCCGCGACCGGCACCGCGCCGTCGACTTCGCCCCCGAGGGGCCCGAGCGCCCGCTGTCGGCTCAGGAGCCGGCGACCGCGCCCGAGCGGGTCGCAACCGGCGATTTCCCCCTGTCGAGACCCTCGACAGCCCACGCTCCAGCGGCACTTCAAGTGTTCCGCTGCTGACGGCAGAGCAGTTCCCCCCATCTGTTCCCCCACCTGTCATGTAAGCCGACGCGCCCTCAATGCGCGCCAGGTAAGCCCGACGCGCCCCCATTGCGCGCCAGGAGGAGTCACCACATGCAGCCCCTCATCGACAACGCCCGTACGTTCGGACAGCGCCCTGAGGAGTTCGCCCAGCTGGCCGAAGGCCAGTCCCCCCAGGTTCTGTTCATCACCTGCTCGGATTCCAGGGTCGTCCCGGCCCTGATCACGGGCGCCCGCCCGGGCGAGCTCTTCGAGCTGCGCACCGCGGGCAACATCGTCCCCCCGTACGCCTCCGAGCACCCCACCAGCGAGGCGGCCACCATCGAGTACGCCGTGGAGGTGCTGGGCGTCCGCGACATCGTGGTCTGCGGACACTCGCACTGCGGTGCCGTCGGCGCCCTGGTGCGCGGCGACGACCTGGACGCCGTACCGGCCGTGCGCGACTGGCTCCATCACGCCACCCCGCGTCCCGCGGGCGCGGCCGAGGACCCGGCCGTGGCCGACGGCGTGCAGAGCCACGTCCTGGCCCAGGTACTGCGCCTGCGGTCGTACCCCTTCATCGACAAGAAGCTGGCGGAAGAACAACTGACCCTGCACGCCTGGTACTACGAGGTGCACACGGGCGCGGTGCGCGTCCACCGCACCGAGTCCGACGCGTTCGAGGGCCTGTGATCGCCATGATGACCAAATACCCTCACCTGCGGCAGGACTTCGCCGCCTCCCTGGTCGTGTTCCTGGTCGCGCTCCCGCTCTGCGTGGGCGTGGCCGTCGCCTCCGGCGTGCCGGCCGAACTCGGCCTGGTCACCGGCATCGTCGGCGGTCTGGTCACCGGATTCATGCGGGGCAGCAGCCTCCAGGTCTCCGGCCCGGCCGCCGGTCTGACCGTCCTCGTCTTCGAGGCGGTCAACGAGTTCGGGCTGCCCGCCCTCGGTGTGATCGTGCTGTCCGCCGGAGTGCTCCAGCTCGCCATGGGCGCCCTCAAGCTGGGGCGCTGGTTCCGGGCGATATCCGTCTCGGTCGTCGAGGGCATGCTGGCCGGAATCGGCCTCGTGCTCATCGCCGGCCAGCTGTACTCGGCGGCCGGCCTGAAGGCGCCCACCTCCGGCATCGACAAGATCGTGGGGCTGCCCGGTGCCGCCCTCGACGCGCTCGGCAGCACCACGGCCCTTGCCTCGCTCGCCGTCGGCGCGGGCACCGTGGCGGTCATGGTGCTGTGGAAGAAGCTGCCCAAGAAGGCGCAGACCGTGCCGGGCGCGCTCGCCGCGGTCCTGCTGGCCACCCTGGTCACCCGGGTCTTCGGCCTGTCGATCGCCACCGTCGAGGTGAACGGCCTGCTGGCGTCCATCCAGCCGCCCGGCAGCGAGGCGTTCGGCGAGCTGGCCAACCCGGCGATCTTCGGCACCATCCTCGCCTTCACTCTGATCGCCTCCGCCGAGAGCCTGTTCAGCGCCGCCGCGGTGGACCGGCTGCACGACGGTCCGCGCACCGAGTACGACAAGGAGCTCATGGCCCAGGGCGCGGGCAACGCGGTCTGCGGCGCGCTCGGCGCCCTGCCCATGACCGCGGTCATCGTGCGCAGCTCGGCCAACGTCCAGGCGGGCGCGAAGACCAAGGCCTCGCGGGTCATGCACGGCGTGTGGCTGCTGCTGTTCGCGGCCCTGCTGCCCTCGACGCTGGCACTGATCCCGCTGCCCGCGCTCGCCGGCATCCTGGTCCACGCGGGCTTCAAGCTGATCCCCTTCCGGGAGATCGTGTCGCTGTGGCGGGGCCACCGCGGTGAGGCGCTGATCCTGGTGGTCACGGCGATCTCGATCGTCGCGGTGAACATGTTCGAGGGCGTGCTGATCGGTCTGGCCCTGTCGGTCGTCAAGACCGCCTGGGAGGCCTCGCACCTCAAGCTGGAGATCATCGACAAGGGCGCGGGCCCCATCCAGGCCCATCTGTCGGGCAACGCGACCTTCCTGCGGCTGCCGAAGATCCTCGACAGCCTGGAGTCGCTGCCCCAGGACCGGCCCGTGGAGCTCGACCTCTCCGGTCTGCACCACCTGGACCACGCCTGCCGTACGGCGCTGGAGAACTGGGCCGAGCGGCACAGCGCGGTCGGCACCGAACCGGTCCGGGTCACCGAGCCCGAGCCGGTGAAGGCCACCGCTCCGTAGCACTCCCCGCCTGGTCCGGGGCCGATCGTGGCCCCGGACCAGGCACCGGGCATATCGTTACAGGAGTAGACATACGGACCTCTGGACGAGGAGGTCGGAATGCTCCAGGAACTGTTGACGGCGGCCGTGGCGGCCGGTGCCGCGGGGTTCGTCTACCTCACGGCGGCGGCCCGGGTCGTCAAGCAGTACGAGCGCGGGGTGGTCTTCCGCCTCGGGCAGCTCGCGGGTGAGGTGCGCGAGCCCGGGTTCACGGTGATCGTGCCGTTCGTGGACCGGCTGCACAAGGTGAACATGCAGATCGTCACGATGCCGGTGCCGGCCCAGGAGGGCATCACCCGGGACAACGTGACGGTGCGCGTGGATGCGGTCGTCTACTTCCGTGTCGTCGACGCCGCGAGCGCCCTGGTCAAGGTCGAGGACTACAAGTTCGCCGTCTCCCAGATGGCCCAGACCTCGCTCCGTTCGATCATCGGCAAGAGCGAGCTGGACGACCTGCTGTCCAACCGCGAGAAACTCAACGAGGGTCTGGAGCTGATGATCGACAGCCCGGCCGTCGGCTGGGGCGTGCAGGTGGACCGGGTCGAGATCAAGGATGTGTCGCTGCCGGACGCGATGAAGCGGTCGATGGCCCGGCAGGCCGAGGCCGACCGTGAGCGCCGGGCCCGGATCATCAACGCCGACGCCGAACTCCAGGCCTCGAAGAAGCTCGCGGAGGCCGCCGAGCAGATGTCCGAGCAGCCGGCCGCGCTCCAACTCAGGCTGCTGCAGACGGTCGTGGCGGTGGCCGCCGAGAAGAACTCGACGCTCGTCCTGCCCTTCCCGGTGGAGCTGCTGCGCTTCCTGGAGAGGGCTCAGGAGCACCCGACCGGCACGTGACGGGCGGGGACACGCTACGCGCGTGGTTCCCGCGGGCCGACCCAGGTGATAGACACAGCGACGTCACAGTCCTGTCCGCCAGCAGGAAGGTTGCTCCGCCATGTCCGCAACACGACGTCAGGTCCTGGCCCGCTCCGGCGCCTTGGGCGTGGGCATCGCCTTCACCGGTGCCCTCTCCGAACTCTTCGCCGGCACCGCCGCCGCCCAGTCCCTCGGCCACACCGGCTACGGCCCCCTCGTCCCGGACCCGAAGGGCCTGCTGGACCTGCCGAAGGGCTTCCGCTACAAGGTCCTGTCCCGCGAGGGCGACCCGCTCCGCTCCGGCGAGGGCAAAGTCCCCTCCCACCACGACGGCATGACCGCGCTGCCCGGCAGACACGGTCGCGTCCACCTGGTCCGCAACCACGAGAACCGCCCCACCGCGGCCATCGCCGTCCCCACCGTCGAGGGCCTCACCTACGACCCGGCGGGCAAGGGCGGCTGTACGGCCCTCACGCTGGACTCCCGCAACAACGTGCTGTCCGAGCGGGTCGCCATCGCCGGCACCGCCGTCAACTGCGCGGGCGGGCACACTCCTTGGGGCACCTGGCTGACCTGCGAGGAGACCGAGGACAAGGCCGGCACCAACGGCTACGCGAAGGACCACGGCTTCATCTTCGAGGTCGACCCGGTCGACCCGCACCGCTCCGGTGCCGTACCGCTGACCGCGATGGGCCGCTTCCAGCACGAGGCCATCGCGATCGACCCGAAACGCGGCATCGTCTACGAGACAGAGGACGCCTTCCTCAAGCCCTTCGGTCTCTTCTACCGCTTCCTGCCCAACAGGCCCGAGGGCGGCCTCGGTTCACTGCGCGCGGGCGGCCGGCTCCAGGCGATGCGGGTGCCCGGCGTACCCGACCTGTCCGTGGTGCAGGAGACCGGCGCCTGCTTCGAGGGCATCGAGTGGGTCGACGTACCGGACCCGCTGGCCACCGAAACCCCGGTCCGGCTCCAGGACTTCGGCCCGAAGGGCATCACCCACGCCCAGAAGCTGGAGGGCTGCTACTGGGGCGGGAAGAGCGTCTACTTCGTCTCGTCGTTCGCGCACAGCGCCGACGGTTCGGCCGCCGACCACTACGGGCAGATCTGGCGCTACGACCCCTCGGCGCGCCGCCTCACCCTGGTGATCGTCTTCGGTCCGGACACCGACATCCAGCTGCCCGGCGAGTCCCCGGACAACATCTGCCTCGCGCCCAGCGGCGGTCTGATGGTGTGCGAGGACGGCAGCGGCGCCCAGCACGTCTTCGGCGTGACGCGGCACGGCGAGGTGTACGCCATGGCCCGCGGGAGGCAGAACATCGGCACGCCCGAGGCACCGGAGTGGGGCGAGTTCGCGGGCGTCACCTTCTCCCCCGACGGGCAGACGATGTACGTCAACTGCTACACGCCCGGGACGACCTTCGCGGTGACGGGCCCCTGGCGCCGGTAGCCGTCCCGCACGACGGCGCGCCCCGGCCCCTCGGCGCAGGATCGAGGGGCCGGACCCGGACCGGAAGGGCCCCCGAAGAAGGACGCGAAGGGCAGCACGACGAAGAAGGTCCCACGACCGGTGGCGACCTCGCCCGGCGAGAGCTGCTGCGGGTACCCGGCGGCAAAGTGCTGGTCCCGCGACTGGGCGGTCAGCCGACTCCTCCTCGAACACCTGTCGGAGTTGGACCCGCTGCTCGAACGGTGAATACCGGGGTACTCGGGGCGCATGAGCGAGAACCGGCACGTCAAGGGCTCGTACTGGCTGGAGACAGCGCCCGGCGGACCCCGGTCGCCGCTGACCGAGGACCTTGACGTCGACGTGGCCGTGATCGGCGCCGGCATCGCCGGGCTCAGCACGGCGTGGGAACTGACGCGGGCCGGGCGCCGGGTGGCGGTCCTGGAGGCCGGACAGGTGGCCGCGGGGGTCACCGGGCACACCACCGCCAAGCTGACCGCCCTGCACACACTGATCTACGACAAGCTGCGCCGCACCCGTGGCCCCGAGGGCGCCCGGCTGTACGCCCGCTCGCAGAGCGAGGCGATCGAGCGGGCCGCCGGGATCGCGGACGAGCTCGGGGTCGACTGCGACTGGGAGCGGCGCAGTGCCTATACCTACGTCCGTGACCCGAGCCGCGCCGACGAGCTGCGGGCCGAGGCGGCGGCCGCCCGGGAGGCGGGGCTCCCGGCTTCGTTCGTGAAGGAGACCGGGCTGCCGTTCCCCGTGGCGGGCGCGGTGCGGGTGACCGGGCAGGCGCAGTTCCATCCGCGCAGGTATCTGCTGGCCCTGGCCGAGGACCTCGTCGCCTCCGGTGCGGCCGTGCACGAGCACACGGCCGTTCTGGGCCTCGAAGAGGGCGAGCCGTGCCGCCTGACGACCGACACGCGGGCGACGGTGACGGCCCGGGACGTCGTGGTCGCCACCCACTATCCGATCTTCGACCGTGCCCTCCTGTTCACCCGGCTCTCGCCGCGCCGCGAGCTGGTCGTCGCCGGGACGATCGACCGGGAACGGGATCCGGACGGTATGTACATCACGCCGGAGGAGGGCACCCGCTCGGTCCGTACGGCTCCCTGGGACGCCGACCGGCGCCTGCTCATCGTCACCGGCGAGCACTTCACGCCCGGCACGGGCGACACCCGCAGCCGTTTCGACCACCTGGGCGCCTGGGCTTCCCGGCACTTCCCCGACGTGGACCTCACCCACGCCTGGGCCACTCAGGACAACGACCCCACGGACACCGTGCCGCTCGTCGGCCCCCTGCACCCGGGCGCCAGGCACACCTACGTCGCCACCGGCTTCGGCGGCTGGGGCCTGAGCGGCGGAATCATGGCGGGCCGCCTGCTCACGGCGCAGATCACCGGCGAGAACTGCGCGTGGAGCGACCTGTACGACCCGCGCCGCCTGCGCTCGGCGGTCCGCGAGGCCCCGTCCTTCCTCAAGAACCAGGCACAGGTGGCCCGCCACTTCGTCGGCGACCGGCTGCGTCCCTCGCCCCCGCTGGAGTCCCTCCCGCCCGGGGAGGGCGCGGTCGTCCGGGTGAACGGCGACCGTCTCGCGGTGTACCGGGACGACGAAGGCGCCCTGCACGCCGTCTCCCCGCGCTGCACCCACCTCGGCTGCCTGGTCTCCTTCAACGGGGCCGAGGACGCCTGGGAATGCCCCTGCCACGGCTCCCGCTTCGACACGAACGGCGAGGTGATCCAGGGGCCGGCGACCAAGCCACTGGAACGGCGGGACATCTGAGCGGGTGACGTTGCGGCCGAGGTGAAACTTAAATAGGACAATTTGCCCTATTTTCATACGGTGATCACTCTTGTACGACGCGTCACCGCCGCCTGTGTCCTCAGCGCCGCCCTCACCGCCTGCGCCGCCACGCCGCAGCCGGTCCGCCCGGTACCTTCCGCGACCACCACGGCTCCTTCCGCGCCCCCGACTCTCGCCCCCGGCCCCGGGGGCCTGACCCCCGTCTTCAAGAACGGGTCCCGTACGCACGGCAGGACCGTCGCGCTCACCTTCGACGCCGACATGACGGCGGACCAGGGGGCGCGGGCGGCAGCAGGCGAGCACTTCGACAATCCCGGGCTGATCGCGGCCCTGCGGACACTGAAGGTGCCGGCCACCGTGTTCATGACCGGGCGGTGGGCCGAGCAGTATCCGGAGCAGGCCCGATCCCTCGGGCGGGACCCGCTCTTCGAGGTCGCCAACCACTCCTACAGCCACTACGCCTTCACCGACGACTGTTACGGGCTGCCGACGGTCTCCGGTGACCGGATGCGAGCGGATGTGGAGCGGGCGTACGCGGCGTTCCGGAAGGCGGGGGTGCCGGACGCTAGGCCGTACTTCCGGTTTCCCGGCGGGTGCTACGACCGGCGGGCACTCAAGGCGCTGACCCCGGTCGGCGTGACCGCCGTCCAGTGGGACGTGGTGAGCGGGGACGCGTTCGCGACGGACGCGGAGGCGGTGACCCGACAGGTGCTGGAGGGGGTGCGGCCGGGGTCGGTCGTGGTCATGCACTGCACGCGCAGTGCCGCGCCGACGACGGAGCGGGTGGTGCGGGCGGTGGTGCCGGAGCTGCGCGAGCGGGGGTTCCGGTTCGTGAAGGTGTCCGAGCTGATCGGGTCCTAGGCTGGAGGTATGAGCGAGGACTACTGCACGATCGGCAACGTGCCGAAGCCCCCGGTCGCCGACGGGCCGCCGTATGCGGAGTGCGTGCTGTGCCGGAAGCCGACGGAGTATCCGGAGTCGTACAAGGGGATCACCCTGTGCCCGGTCTGCGAGTGGCAGGAGGCTCAGCGTACGGCCTGCTCCGGGTGACCTTAGGGTTGTCCGGGTGAGCCACGACGTGACGCCCTCGACCGACAGCCCCTTCCGTTCCGAGCCGACCGTACGCGACCAGGCACCCCAGTTCGTGCTGCCCCTGGTCGTCCGTATCGAGAAGACGGCTCCGCCTGCTCGCACCGACGCTCTCGAGACCGCCGCCCGCGCCGTTCTCGTCCTGCTCAGCGACGAGCGTTCCGTCGGCGACGGGGAGTGGGCCGAGGTGGTGCGGGACTGGCAGGACGCCCGGATCCGGAAGGTCGTACGGCGGGCGCGAGGCGCCGAGTGGAGGCGGGCCGAAGGGTTGCCCGGGATCACCGTGAGGGGGAAGTCGGCGGAGGTACGGGTGTTCCCGCCGGTGCCGCTCGACGGCTGGCCGAAGGATCTGGCCAGGCTCCAGGTTTCCGGCACCGACCTCGACGACCCCGAACCGCCGCCGGCCGCGGACGTGACGGCTCCTGTCCTGTGGCTCAATCCGGACCTCGACATGTCGGCGGGCAAGGCGATGGCTCAGGCCGGTCACGGCGCCCAACTGGCCTGGTGGGAACTGTCGGACGAGGAGCGGGCCGCCTGGCGGGTCGCCGGGTTCCCGCTCGCCGTACGGGCCGCGGATCCCGCGCGGTGGGGTGAACTCACCGCCGGCGGACTGCCGTTGGTCCGTGACGCTGGTTTCACCGAGATCGCACCGGGCTCCTGCACGGTCGTCGCGGACCATCCGGCGCTGCGATGACCCGGGTCGATGGGCGCGTCGAGCGGGGCAACCGCACCCGGCGGGCAGTGCTGCGGCGGGCCGTCGACATCGCCTCGGTCGAGGGACTGGAGGCCTTGTCCGTGGGGCGGCTGGCCGGGGAGCTGGAACTGAGCAAGAGCGGGGTGTTCGCTCTGTTCGGATCCAAGCAGGAGCTGCAGCTGGCGACCGTGCGGGAGGCCTCGCGGATCTTCGTCGCCGAGGTGCTGGATCCGGCCGCCGAAGCGACCGAGGGGGTCGACCGGCTGCGGGGGCTGTGCGAGGGCTGGCTCCGGTATTCGCAGGAGCGGGTCTTCCCGGGGGGGTGTTTCTTCTACGGCGTGATGGCCGAGTTCGACGCCCGCGAGGGGCCGGTCCACGACGCGCTCGTCGAGGCCCAGCGTGCCTGGCTCGCCGAGTTGGAGAGGTGCGCCGAGCGGGCACGGGCCGCGGGTGAGCTGAGCGCGGACACCGACCCGGCACAACTCGCCTTCGAAGTCGTCGCGTTGATGGAGACGGCGAACGCGATGTCGGTGCTGCACGGCGACTCGACGCCCTACGTCAGGGCCCGGCGGGGCATCGCGTCACGGCTGCGAACCTGACCCCTGACGCACTCGGGGATTTCGCGGGGAAACTAGTAGCACGATCGTTCGTTTAGTTTTAGGGTCGGGCCATGGATACTCCTCGACGACGCGTCCTTCGCTCCCGGTGGAAGTCCGGTCCGGCCCTCCCGCTCGACGACTTCGCGCTCGTCGCTGTCACCGACTTCACCGCCCACGGCTACGGGCAGTCCGTCGCCGTCGCGCTGGCCGGGATGCGGTTGCGCCGCACCTGGCCGTCGACACCCGGCGCGGTGGGGATGTGGTTGTTCGCGGATCCTCTGCGCCGGCGCTCCGGGTCCGTGTCCGTGTGGGCCGACGAGCGGGGACTGAAGGAGTTCACCGGGCGCCCCGACCACGTGCGGATCGTGCGTGCGCATCGCGGACGCGGTGAACTTCGGTCGGCCCGGCGAGAGTTCGAGGAGTTCGACCCCGATGCCGTGTGGGCGTACGCCCTGGACCTGATCACCGAGGAGCGCTGATGGATGTCGTCGAGCTGGACCGGACCGCCGTACAGGAGGCTTCGCGGGTCGTGGAGTCGGCCCGGGACGGCGACGACGGGGACTGGGAGCGGGACACCCCCTGCTCGGGGTGGAACCTGCGGCGGCTGGTGGCGCACATGACCGCCCAGCACCACGGGTTCGCGGCCGCCGCCCGGGGCGTGGGCGGCGATCCGGGGTACTGGCGGGAACCGGAGGGGGCGGCCGAGCCTGCCCGTGCGCATCGGGCGGCTGCGGACGCGGTGCTCGCAGCGTTCGCCGAACCGGGCGTTCTCGAGCGGGAGTTCGTGCTGCCGGAGCTGGGCGGAGGGTTTCCCGGCCGCACGGCGATCGGCTTTCACTTCGTCGACTACGTGGTGCACGCGTGGGACGCGGCGGCCACGCTCGGTGTGCGCCTCCTCCTGACGGACGAGGTGCTCACCGCGGCCCTGTCCGTGGCCCGACGCGTTCCGACGGACCCCGCCGTCCGCGGCCCGGGCTTCGCGTTCGCGCCCGCGCTGAAGGTCGCGGAGGGGGCCGGGCCACTGGAGGAGACGCTACGACTACTCGGCCGGGACCCGCAGGCGTGGCCCGGAACCGGCAGGTGACACCACCGGCGGCTGCGGGCCGGAGTTCACACCCGCGCCGAAGCCCGCGGACCAGCCCCGGCCGCTGGAGCAGACACGGCGGCTGCTGGGCCGGGAGCCGCAGGCGTGGCCCCGGACCAGACGGCTCCCGGCGGCCGCGGGCCGGGGGCCACACCCACGCTGAAGGACGCGGACCAGGCCCGGCCGCTGGAGGAAACGCGGCGGCCGCTGGGCCGGGACCCGCAGACGTGGCCCCGGACCAGACAACTCCCGCCGACCGCGGGCCGGGGGCCACACCCACGCTGAAGGACGCGGACCAGGCCCGGCCGCTGGAGGAAACGCGACGGCTGCTGGGCCGGGACCCGCAGGTGTGACCGCGCATCGCATGTGATGTCGCCAGGCGTGGGTCGGAGTCCACACCCGCGCTGAAGGGCGCGGAAGAGACGCGGCGGCCGCTGGGCCGGGACCCACAGACGCGGCCCCAGGACCAGACGGCTCCCGGCGGCCGTGGGTCGTGCCCGCGCTGGAGTTCGCGGAGGAGACGCTGCGGCTGCTCGGCCTGGACCGCAGGTGAGGTCGTCGGCCGTGTGGGGTCGAACCTCAAATGTTGCTCTGAAGGTCACCCGGGCACGGTTCGGGTCCGGAGTCCGGGGCCATACCTCCGTCACGCCGAGCGGACGGCGACCGGAGCGGATGCGGGAGAGGCCGAGGAGGGGACGGACCATGGAGCGACTGGGGACGGGTATCGGATGGCGGCCGGAGATCGCGGACGCCGTGGAGCGGATGCCGGGCATCGACTGGGTCGAGGTCGTGGCCGAGAACCTGTGCCCCGGGCACCTCCCCGAGTCGCTGCGCCGGCTGCGCGAGCGCGGGGTGACCGTCGTGCCGCACGGCGTCTCGCTCGGCCTCGGCGGCGCCGACCGGCCCGACGCGGGGCGGCTCCTCGCTCTCGCAGAGCGGGCCGAGGCGCTGGGCTCGCCGCTGGTCACCGAGCACATCGCGTTCGTTCGCGCGGGCGGCCCGCTGACCGCCTCCCCCCGACTGGAGGCCGGCCACCTGCTGCCTGTCCCGCGCACCCGGGACGCCCTCGACGTCCTCTGCGAGAACATCCGCATCGCGCAGGACGCGCTGCCGGTGCCGCTCGCCGTGGAGAACATCGCCGCGCTGATCTCGTGGCCGGGCGAGGAGATGACCGAGGGGCAGTTCCTGTACGACCTCGCGGACCGGACCGGGGTACGGCTGCTGATCGACGTGGCCAACCTGCACACCAACCACGTCAACCGCGGCGAGGACCCGGCGGAGGCACTTGCCGGGCTCCCTCTGGAGGCCATCGCGTACGTCCATGTCGCGGGCGGCTTCGAGCGGGACGGGGTGTGGCACGACAGCCATGCCCACCCGGTGCCGCGGCCCGTTCTCGACATCCTCACCGACCTCACGTCCCGCATCTCGCCGCCGGGGGTGCTGCTGGAGCGGGACGAGAACTTCCCCGAACCGGGCGAACTGGCGCGGGAGTTGGTGGCCATTGAGGAGGCGGTGGAGAAGGGCGGCGGGGCACGGGCCGACGGCGCGTGGCGCGCCGGCGCCCCCGTGGAGCCGTCGAGCGTCTCGACCGACCCCGCCCGTCAGCGGCTCGCCCTCGCCCAGACCGCGCTGCTGTCCGCGCTCGTGGCGGGGACTCCGGTGCCGGAGGGGTTCGACCGGGTGCGGCTGGGGGTGCAGGCGCGGGCGCTCGCGGGAAAGCGGGCGGATGTGGTGGCGAAGGTCGCACCCGAACTGCCGGTGATCCTCGGGACGGGCTATCGGCCGGCGTTCCTGGCGTATGCGCAGGGGGCGCCGATGACGGACGGGTATCGGCGGGACGCGCTGAGCTTCGCCGAACAGCTGCTGCTGAGCGGGGGGTTGGCGGACGCGAGGGTGCGACGGGAGTTGCGGGAGTGGTGGCTGGAGCGGTCGGGGCCCACGCCGGGGTCCCGGAGGCCGGCGGTGCGGCTGGCCCGGGCCACGCGGAGGGTGTTGCTGCGGCACTGAGGGTGCGGGTGCCCGGAGGTGGGTGACGCCCTCGCCCGCGCAGGTGTGCAGGCGGCGCGCGCGGCCGCGTATCCGCCCTCGCCGGCGGCCGGGCACCCGGGCGGGATGCCGCCGCGGGCGTCGGATCGCGCAGGCATGGCGGCCGACAGCGACCGCAACCCACCCAGGGGCGCGGGGCTGCATCGATCTGCGGCTCCCCGCGGGGCGCGACCGGCCCCCACCGGCCCGCAGCCGACATACGACCTCCACGGACCCGGCAGTAATATGTCAATCCCGCACCTGAATCCCACTAGCGTGCGGTGCCGCAACAGGAGGCACCATGCGACCGCGACCGCCCGTCAAGGGGCGAGGCATCATCTCCGGCACCGGGGTCATCATCGCCGGACTCACGGCGACCCTCGTGGCCCTGCTCATCCCGATCTGGTCCTATGCCGACCGCTCCGGCACGGGACTGAGCGTGCTCAACGCCGGGACCGTGACGACGCCGTACGGGCCGCTCTCCGCACTGGACCGGGAGTTCGTCACGAAGGTGCGGCTGGCGGGGCTGTGGGAGCTGCCCGCGGGTCAGCAGGCGGAGCAGAAGGGCACGACGCAGGCCGTACGAACGGCGGGGCAGCATCTGGTCGAGGGGCACACGTTCCTCGACGCACGCGTGCGTGACGTGGCGTCGAAGCTCGGACTCACCCTGCCCAACGAGCCCAGCGATCAGCAGAAGCAGTGGCTCGACACCCTGAACCAGGCCCAGGGCGTCGACTACGACCGCCAGTTCGCCAACATCCTGCGTCTCGCGCACGGCAGGGTGTTCTCCGTTGTCGCTCAGGTGCGCGCGAGCACCCAGAACTCCCTGGTCCGCGCCCTGGCCGACGACGCCAACACCACCGTGCTGGACCACATCAAGATCCTGGAGGCCACCGGGTACGTCGACTTCGGCGCCCTGGCCCGGGACATGGCCACCGGCAGCACGCCACCGATCACCAACTCCCCTGCTCCTCCAGGCCCGACGACCGACCCGGGCGCGGTCGTTCCGGTCACCCCGTCGCCGTACGCCACGACCTTCACTCTGCCCCCGGCCGCCTCCAGCCCGCCCCCGGTCCCCGTCCCGTCGTAGTCCGCTTCCGGACAAACGGAACGTCACACACCGACAACACTCCGTCCGGATTGTGAACAGCCCATGGCGTCGCCGGGAGCCTTTGGCATAGAAACGCGGCATGTTCTGGGTTCTTCTTCTGCTGCTGGCCTGGGCCGCCGCCGGCACCGCGTGTACGCGGCTGTGCCTGGCCGCCGTACACGCGGCGGCCGCCGACGCGGATGCCCGGAGACACGATCTGACGCTGTACGAGGCCGCGTTCCTGTCGGGCGGCCCGCGGCGGGTCGCCGATCTGACGCTCGTCTCCATGGCCCGGCAGCGACGGCTGCTGCTGGCCCACACCGGCTGGGCAACCGTCGTCGATCCGCGGGGGCGGGACGAGATGGAACGCACGGTCATCGGGGCCATCGGCCCCGAGGGGCAGTCCCGGATCGCGCCGGTGCGCGCGGACGCGGCCTCGGCGGACGCGGTGCGCAGCATCGCCGACCGGCTGGTGGACGCGGGCCTCGCCGTGTCCGACGGCGCCCGGTCCGGCATCGCGGCGGCGGTCCGCCAGGTACGGCTGGCCTCGGTGGCCGTCGTCGCGCTGGGCGCGATCGCGCTGCTCGTGCCCGCCCCGTCGGAGATGCCGCGGCACCTGGTCGCCCTCTGGTTCGCGCTGCCGCTGGCGCTCTCCCTCAGCTGTCTGGCCATCGCACGGATGGAGGTCCACCCGTACTCACGCTGGGCGTCCCCGGCCGGCCAGCGGCTGCTCGGCGCCCTGACCCGGCGCACCGGCGGCACGGACGAGCGGACGTATCTCACCTCCGTCGCCGTACGCGGCATCAGCGCGGTGGGGGAACCGGATCTGCGCGCGGCCTTCGCCCACCGGGAGCAGCGCCAGGGGCGTCCTCGTGAGGAGTGGCGAGGAGAACGGCCCGACGGACACGGCGAGGAGCACCGCCGGCCGCACGGGCGCGACTGAGCTCATCCGGGGGCGCACGGAGGCATTGGGGCCGACACCGGCGGTGCGGTGCTTGCCTTCCCCCGCAGTCGAACGAAACATCCCTTTTGTCGCTGCCGCGCACCGAAGGGATACCGATGAGAGCCCCCGCCCTCTACACGGCCGCCGGGTCACTGCTTCTGACCACGCTCGCCGCCGCACCGGCCGGGGGCGCTCCGGCCGCCCCGGGCGCGGCGGAACTCCACGGCACCGCGATCGCCGCCGCGCGCGCCGGGACGGCGGGAGTCCGCTTCGGCACCTGCCCCGCGGCGGAGGACCTGCCCGACAGCGTCCAGTGCGGCACGGTGTCCGTCCCGCTCGACTACGCGCGCCCCGACGGCCGACAGATCACGCTGACCGTCAGCCGGGTGCGGGCCACCCACAAGGACGAGCACAACAGCAAGCGCAGGGTGCCCCGGCAGGGCGCCCTGGTCTACAACCCCGGCGGTCCCGGCGCCTCCGGCATGTACTTCCCGCTGGTCGGCGCGCTCCCCGAGTGGAAGCGGCTCGCGGCGGCGTACGACCTCGTCGGCTACGCACCGCGCGGGGTGGGCCGTTCGGCGCCGCTGTCCTGCACGGACCCCAAGCAGTACCTGAAGGCGCCCACGCAGACACCGACGCACCCCTCGCTGTCGTATAAGAAGGAACGCATCGCGCAGGCGAAGGTGTACGCGCGCGGGTGTGCGAACCGGGCGGGCGCGGCTCTCCGGTACTACACCTCCCTCAACAACGCCCGCGACCTGGACGTGCTGCGGGCGGCGCTGGGCGAGCGGAAGCTGACGTTCGTGGGGGCCTCGTACGGGACCTACTTCGGCGCGCTGTACGCGACGCTGTTCCCCTCGCATGTACGGCGGATGGTCTTCGACGCGGCAGTGGACCCGGACCCGGAGCAGATCTGGTACCGCAACAACCTGGACCAGTCGGCCGCGTTCGAGGAACGCTGGGCGGACTTCCGGGAGTGGATCGCCGGGCACGACGACGTGTACGGGCTCGGGGACACGGCCGAGGAGGTGCTGCGCAGCTACGAGAAGGCGGCGGCGCGGCTGGCCGCCGAGCCGGCCGGGGGGAAGGTCGGGCCCGGGGAGCTGCAGGGGGCGTTCCTGTCGGCCGGGTACTACGACGACTTCTGGCCGCATCGGGCACAGGCCCTGTCGGCGTACCTCAAGGGCGATCCCAAGCCGCTGATCCAGCAGGCCGGGCCGCATCAGGAGGCGGCGAAGGAGGCGGAGAACTCCAACGCCGTCTATACGGCCGTCGAGTGCAACGACGCGCCCTGGCCGACGGACTGGAAGGTGTGGGACCGGGACAACACACGGCTGGCGCGGGTGGCGCCGTTCGAGACATGGGACAACGTGTGGATGAACCTGCCCTGCGCGTACTGGGTCCCGCCGCGGCAGCGGGCCCTCGATGTGCGGACCGGGCCCGGTGAGCTGCCGCCGACGCTGATTCTGGCGGCCGAGAGGGACGCGGCGGCTCCGTACGCCGGCGCCCTGGAGCTGCACCGGCGACTGTCCGGCTCGGTGCTGGTGACCGAGCGGGACGCGGGCACGCACGGCATCGCGGGCGGCCCGAATCCCTGCGTCAACGGATACCTGGACGCCTACCTGCTGGAGGGACGCCTCCCGGTGCGGCGCGCCGCATGCGCCCCGCACCCCGAGCCCACGCCGAAGCCGAAGTCGAAGTCGAAGGGCAGCTCTCGGAAGGCGGCCGTCGCACCCGCCGGCTGATCAGGCGAGGCCCGCCACGAGCTCGGCGATCTCCTTGCGGCGGCCCGTGTAGAACGGGACCTCCTCGCGGACGTGCATCCTCGCCTCCGAGGCGCGCAGGTGGCGCATGAGGTCGACGATGCGGTAGAGCTCGTCGGCCTCGAACGCCAGGATCCACTCGTAGTCGCCGAGGGAGAAGGAGGCGACCGTGTTGGCGCGGACGTCCGGGTAGCCGCGGGCCATCTTGCCGTGGTCGGCGAGCATGCGGCGACGGTCCTCGTCGGGGAGGAGGTACCAGTCGTACGACCGCACGAACGGGTAGACGCTCACGTAGTCGCGGGGGTTCTCGTCCGCCAGGAACGCCGGGATGTGCGAGCGGTTGAACTCGGCGGGGCGGTGCAGAGCCATGTTCGACCAGACCGGCTCCAGCGCGCGGCCCAGCTTGGTGCGGCGGAAGAGGTTGTACGCCTCCTGGAGCTGGTCGCTGGTTTCCGCGTGCCACCAGATCATGACGTCGGCGTCGGCGCGCAGGCCGGACACGTCGTAGGTGCCGCGGATCGTGACGTCCTTGGCGGCGAGCTGGTCGAACAGCTCCTGGACCTCGTCGGCGTAACCCGTGCGGTCCTCGGGGAGCACGTCCTTCAGCTTGAAGACGGACCAGAGCGTGTAACGGATGACCTCGTTGAGGTCCTTGGCCAGCTTGCCCTTGTTCGGGACCCTGCCGGACTCGGGGGTGGGGGCGTCGTTGCTCATGGGCCCTATTCTCCCGCTCCGCCGTGCAGACTCTGCACCGGGTTGGCGGTCAGCTCCCGGACGGCGGTCAGGTCGCCCTGGATCTGGTCCACCGCCGCGTAGGCGCTCGCGATGCAGGCCGGGATGCCGACGCCGTCGTAGTGCGCGCCGCACACCGCGAGGCCCGGAAGTTTGGCGACATGCTCACGGATGCGGGCCACGCGCGCGTGGTGGCCGACGGGGTACTGGGGCAGGCCGTCGGTCCAGCGGGTGACGCGGGTTTCGAGGGGGGTGGCGTCCAGCCCGGTGGCCTCGCGCAGGTCGTGGCGGGAGACGTCCACCAGGGCGGTGTCGTCCCGCTCGAGGATCTTCGTCTCGCCATGGCGGCCGACGGAGGTGCGCAGGACGACGACGTCCGGGTTCTCGTCGGCGATCCAGCCCCACTTCTGGGAGGCGAAGGTGGACGCCTTGATGGTGCGGCCGTCGACCGGCGGGACCAGGAATCCGCTGCCGGCGGGCAGGGCGGTGTCGGAGCGGCGGTAGGCGAGGGTGACCAGGGCCATGGAGGCGTACTCCACGGTGTCGAGCTCGGTGGCGGCCTCGGGGGCCTCGGCGCGCAGGAGACCCGCGGCGGCCGGGGCGGGGGCGGCGACGATCACGGCGTCGGCGTGCAGGACGCGGTCCGCGGCGACGACCCTCCAGCCACCGGACGGCTCGCGGCGCAGCTCGGTCACCGGGGCGCCGGTGACGATCTCGCCGCCGCGCGCGCGGACCGAGTCGGCGACGGCGAGCGGGAGGGTGCCCACACCGCCGCGGACACCCATGAACACCGGGCCGGTCTGCTGGTTGCCTGCGGCCATCCTCGCCTGGATCTCGCGGACGCCCTCGGTGAGCGAGGTGTGGGTCCTGGCGACCTGGAAGAGCTGCGGGACCGCCGAGCGCATCGAGATGCGGTACGCGTCGCCCGCGTAGACCCCGCCGAGGAGGGGTTCGATGAGGCGGTCGACGACCTCGCGGCCCAGGCGCGCCGCCACGTACTCACCGACCGCCACGTCGTCGCCGACCTCCGTGCGGGGCAGCTCCGCGTCCTGCTCGATGCGGGCGAGGCCCTCACCGGACAGCACTCCGGCCAGGGCCTCGGCGGTGCCGGGGACGCCCATGACGTGGCCCTTGGGCATGGGGCGCAGGGCGCCGCGGGTCCAGATCGAGGCGCTCGCGGTGGCGGGCGGCTGAAGGCGGTCGCCGAGGCCCACCTCGCGCGCCAGGGCCACCGCCTCCGGCCTGCGGGCCAGCATCGACTCGGCGCCGAGGTCGACGCGCGCGCCCGCGATCTCGCCGGGCAGCAGCTTGCCGCCCACCCGGTCGGACGCCTCTAGCACGGTGACGTGCGCACCGCGCTGCGCCAGCCGATGCGCCGCGGCCAGTCCCGCGATGCCGGCTCCGATGACGACGACCCGTGATCCGCTCATGGCCCCAGCCTCTCAGACCCCACTGACAGTGCGACGGCGGCCCGGTGTCCTTCACGAGTCCCGACCGTGACCGCATCGGAACCACCGAAGTCCAACGTTCGCACCCACTCCGGCGTCGAAGGAGCGTCAGTTGTTCACGACCCTCGGGGGGACGCCCATGCGCACATCACGTTCACGCCGTACACGAAGCTCGGTACGTCCCGTCCAGGCACTCGCCGGGCTCCTGCTGGCCGCGGCCCTCGCGCTGACCGGGTGCAGCGCGGGCGGCGACTCCGGCAGCGACGGCAGCAGCCTCACCAAGGACGACAAGGCCGCCTTGCAGGCCGACGCGGAGGGCGCGGCCGGCGCCGAGGCCGGCGCGGGCGGCAAGCAAGCCACCGCCGCACCCCAGCCCGCGGTGAACCACATCATCCGCACCGCCACGCTGACCGTGCAGGTCAAGAACGTGCCCAAGGCGCTCGCCGCGGCCCGCACCACCACCGAGAACGCGGGCGGGTTCGTCGGCAAGGAGTCCACCTCGCGCGACGAGGAGGGCCAGGAGCAGACGGAGGTGGTGCTGCGGATACCCGTCGAGAAGTACGACGAGGTCCTCGCCGACCTGGAGGGCGCGGGCAAGCTCCTGGAGCGCACGGCGAACGCGCAGGACGTCACCGACCAGGTCGTCGACGTGGAGAGCCGGATCGCGACGCAGCGCGCGAGTGTGGCGCGGATCCGGGAGCTGATGGACAAGGCGACCAGGCTGAGCGACGTGGTGACCCTGGAGGGCGAACTGAGCACCCGTCAGGCCGACCTGGAGTCGCTGCTCGCCCGCCAGGCGTCCCTGAAGGACCGCACGAGCCTGGCCACCATCACCCTGTCCCTGTCCGAGTCGCCCGTCGTCAAGGCCGAGAAGGACGACGACCCCGGCGTCGTCGACGCGCTCGCGGGCGGCTGGGACGCGTTCGTGACCATGCTGCGCTGGGTCGTGGTGGCGCTGGCGGCGGTGCTGCCGTTCCTGGCGGGGATCGCGCTGATCGTGCTGGTGTGGCTGCGGCTGATCCGGCCCCGGCTGCCGCGCCGGCCGGCGCCCGCGGCCGCCTCGACCGCTCTGGGCCCGCTGCCCATGGCACGTCCCGTTCCGGAACCGGGGCGGGAGCAGGAGCGGGGCGAGCGGGACTGAAATGCCCCGCCCTCGTAGCGTGTTCGCATGAACATGAGCCGTACGCGGGACTCGAGGGAACGTCTGGTAGTGATCGGCGGCGACGCCGCGGGGATGTCCGCGGCGTCGCAGGCACGCCGGTTGAAGGGCCCCGACGAACTGGAGATCGTGGCGTTCGAGCGGGGCCACTTCACCTCCTACTCGGCCTGCGGCATCCCGTACTGGGTGGGCGGGGACGTCACCGAGCCGGAGCAGTTGATCGCCCGGACGCCCGAGGAGCACCGGGCCCGTGACATCGATCTGCGCATGCGCACCGAGGTCATGGAGATCGACGTCGACCGACAGCGGGTACGCGCGCGTGACCTCGAGTCGGGGGCCGAGTCCTGGACGTCGTACGACAAACTCGTGATCGCTACCGGCGCCCGCCCGATCCGCCCGGACATGCCGGGAGTCGACGCTCCCGGTGTGCACGGGGTGCAGACGCTCGACGACGGGCAGGCGCTCATCGACACGCTGGCACACGCGCGTGGCCGCGAGGCAGTGGTGGTGGGCGCCGGTTACATCGGTGTGGAGATGGCCGAGGCGCTGATCAACCGCGGCTACGAGGTGACGGTGGTCAACCGGGGCAGCGAGCCCATGTCCACGCTCGACCCGGACATGGGCCGCCTGGTGCACGAGGCCATGGAGGGTCTGGGCATCACCATGGTCGACGACGCCGCAGTGACCAAGGTGCTCACGGGCGAGGACGGCCGGGTGCGGGCGGTGGCCACGGAGAACGCCGAGTACCCGGCGGACGTGGTGGTGCTCGGCATCGGCGTACGCCCGGAGACGACGCTCGCGCGGGCGGCCGGTCTGCCGCTGGGCAGCCACGGGGGTCTCCTGACGGACCTGGCGATGCGGGTGCGCGGCCACGAGAACATCTGGGCGGGCGGCGACTGCGTCGAGGTTCTCGACCTGGTCTCGGGGCAGGAGCGGCACATCGCGCTGGGCACCCACGCCAACAAGCACGGCCAGGTCATCGGCACGGGCGTCGGCGGCGGCTACGCCACCTTCCCCGGGGTCGTCGGCACCGCCGTCAGCAAGGTCTGCGACCTGGAGATCGCCCGCACCGGCCTGCGCGAGAAGGACGTGCGCCGGGTGGGCCTCCAGTTCGTGTCGGTCACGATCGAGTCCACCAGCCGGGCCGGGTACTACCCGGGCGCCTCCCCCATGACGGTGAAGATGCTCGCCGAGCGCCGCACAGGGCGGCTGCTCGGCGTGCAGATCGTCGGGAGAGAGGGCGCGGGCAAGAGGGTCGACATCGCCGCGGTGGCCCTGACGGCGGGGATGACGGTGGAGCAGATGACGGCCCTGGACCTGGGGTACGCGCCGCCGTTCAGCCCGGTGTGGGATCCGGTGCTGGTGGCGGCCAGGAAGGCCGCCGCGAAGGTGCGGGCCTCCTGACGGCTACGCCGTTCCGTTGATCCGTTCGATGGCCTGGCGGGCCTGGTCGGCCGGCGGCCTGGGCGGCAGCGCCGAGACGGAGGCGCTGGTGCTGGCGGGCATCGCGGCCGGCTGCTCACCCGCCGGTTTGGCGTGCGAGGCGGGCCGCGTGGTCCTGAGCCGGTTGCTCACCGCCTCGTCGAGCGTCACCGGCCGCTGCATCTGCGAGGCCAGCCGTCCGGCCTCCTGACCGAGCCTGGCCACGTCCTCCCACGGCAGCCGCACCACCAGGGAGATCTCGGCCTCACCGTCGGGAAGAGCGTGCATCGGAGGAGTAATTCGGTCGTTCATCGGTGGTTCCTCACGTAGTCCCCGCGGCCCGCCTTCCCCGTGCCGCGGGCGGTTGAGGAGACATACGCACGCGCGCGTGCGGGTGTTCACCGATTCGCGGGGCCCATCGCGGGCACTACTTCCTTGTGGTCATCCCCGTCCATGACGTGAACCCTGTGCGCCGTACCCCCGTGGTGACGTACGCGCTCATCGCCGCGAACGTCCTCGTGTTCCTGTTCACGCCCGGCCTGTCCGGCTCCGTGGCGGGCGACAGCAGCCTGTCCCAGCTGTGCCATCTCCAGGCGTTCCTGGACCACTACGCGGCGGTCCCACAGGAGTTGATCCACCATCAGCTGCCGCGGCTGGTCCCCACGGGCGACGTCGGCACGAGCGCGCAGGGCTCGGCGGGCTGCGTGGTGGCCCCGCCGGACTACGACAAGTCACCCCCGCTGTCGGTCCTCACGGCGATGTTCCTGCACGGCGGCTGGCTGCACCTGCTGGGCAACATGCTGTTCCTGCTGATCTTCGGCAACAACGTCGAGGACCGCATGGGTCATGTGCGCTTCGCGCTGTTCTACGTCGTCTGCGGCTACGCGGCGTCGTACGGCTTCGCGCTCCTCAACGACGACTCGGGCGACCCGCTGATCGGTGCGTCGGGAGCCATCGCCGGGGTCCTCGGCGCCTATCTGGTGCTGTACCCGAAGGCCAGGGTGTGGGTCCTGGTGCCCTTCCTGGTCTTCCTGCCGCTCAGACTGCCGGCCTGGATGGTGCTGGGCTTCTGGTTCGTGCTGCAGGCGGTGTACTCCTCGGGCGAGGGCGTCTCCGCCGCCGGCACGGTGGCGTACGCGGCGCACGTCGTGGGCTTCCTCGTCGGGATGCTGCTGGCCTGGCCGCTCAAGCCGGGCACTCCCCCGCCGCCGGAACCGCGCGGCCTGCTGTTCGGCCGGAAGGCGCGGCCCCGGCACACCTGGTGAGTCAGCGGGCGGTGTGCGTGTGGACGTACTCCACGAGGCGGGTCAGGGCGTCCGGGTCGGTGGACGGCATGACGCCGTGGCCGAGGTTGAAGACGTGGCCCTCCAGGCCCTCGGCCGAGTCCAGGACTTCGCGGGTCTTGGCCTCGATCGCCTCCGTGGAGGCGAACAGGACCGTCGGGTCGAGGTTGCCCTGGAGCGCCTTGCCGGGGCCGACGCGGCGGGCGGCCTCGTCGAGCGGGACGCGCCAGTCGACGCCGACGACGTCCGCGCCGGCCTCGCCCATGAGCTTCAGCAGCTCGCCGCAGCCGACGCCGAAGTGGATGCGGGGGACACCGTACCCCTCGACCTCCTTGAAGACCTTCGCGGAAGCCGGCAGGACCGAGCGGCGGTAGTCGACGGGGGCGAGGGCGCCGGCCCACGAGTCGAAGAGCTGGACCGCGGAGGCACCGGCCTCGATCTGGACCTTAAGGAAGACGGCGGTGATCTCGGCGAGGCGGTCGAGCAGGTCGGCCCACAGCTCGGGGTCGCCGTACATCATCGCCTTGGCGTTCTCGTACGTGCGGGACGGGCCGCCCTCGACGAGGTAACTCGCGAGGGTGAAAGGTGCGCCCGCGAAACCGATGAGGGGGGTCGGGCCGAGCTCGCGGGTCAGCAGGCCGATGGCCTCGGTGACGTAGGAGACGTCCTCGGGGGTGAGGTCACGTAGTTGAGCGAGGTCGGCGCGGGTGCGGATCGGGTTCTCGACGACCGGGCCGACACCGGGCCTGATGTCGAGGTCGACGCCGATGGCCTTCAGCGGGACGACGATGTCGCTGTAGTAGATCGCCGCGTCCACGTTGTGGCGCCGGACCGGCTGGAGTGTGATCTCGGTGACCAGCTCGGGCCGCATGCAGGACTCGAGCATCGGGATGCCCTCGCGGACCTTGCGGTACTCCGGCAGCGAGCGCCCGGCCTGCCGCATGAACCACACGGGGGTATGCGGGACGGGTTCACGGCGACACGCCTTGAGGAAGGCGGAGTCGTAGGCGGCTGACGGCGGCGTCTCAGGTGCACTCACGTCGGAAAGTCTCGCACGGCGCGATGAGTGCCGAGTGCGCGGTGTCTGTGTGGGCATGGAGCCAAGTCCGGGTGTCTAGGGCGGCACCACGGCGCCCTTCCCTTTAACCTTCCCGCATGGCTGCGGCTCAAGGACGACTGTCGGACGGCGCTGGTGGGATGGACGACGCGAAGGAAGGGGACCGGGATGGCGGAGGTGCGGCTCCGCCGGCTTTCCAGGCCGCGGTTCAGGCCCTGCGCGGGAGCCGGCTGCGGCCGCAGATCGAGGTCGAGCCGACACGGGCTCCACAACGGCTCGCCCCGCATGCGTACGCGCTGGAGGCCACCGTCGTCGACGGCGACCAGGACCTCGCCGACGGGCGGCTCGTGCTGCTGCACGATCCGGACGGCCACGACGCCTGGCGGGGCACCTTCCGGCTGGTGACGCTCGTGCGCGCGGAGCTGGAGGCGGAGATGGCCGCCGACCCGCTGCTGCCCGAGGTGTGCTGGTCGTGGCTGACGGGCGCGCTCTCGGCGCGCGGGCTGTCGTACGGCGAACCGAGCGGCACCGTCACGCGCGCGAGTTCGCACTACTTCGGCGGTCTGTCCGAGCGCCCGGCGACCTCGCAGATCGAGATCCGGGCCTCCTGGACGCCCCGCGAGGGCCTGGGCGGGGTGCCGGACACGGCGGGGCACCTCGCCTCCTGGTGCGACCTGCTGGCCCAGGTCGCGGGTCTGCCGCCGGCCGGTCCGGGTGACGCGTCGATCGTGACGTTGCCACAGCGGCGGGACCCGCAGGCGCGCTGACCACCCACACGGAGCATCAATTTGTCGATACGGCCACTTTCAGTCAGGAGTGAGCCGTCGAACGAACCGATATGTTCACCGAACGATCGACCGTACGTCCGAATTGCACTAATTGTTACTCACTAGATCGTGATCATTCTCTAAAGGACGCCCGGTTCGGTGCCGAAGACGTCTGTGACCTTCCAAGCCGTCCCGCACCCCAGGAGGCCCGGTGTCCGTTCTCCTCGAGCAGCCCGCAAGCCTGGTCGCCTACCGCCCTAACAAGCCCACCGCCATGGTGGTCGTGGCCGACCCGCGTGTCCGATCCACCGTCACCCGTCACCTCTGGGCGCTCGGTGTGCGCGATGTCATTGAAGCCTCGTCCGTGGCGGAGGCCCGACCCCGAATCGGCAACCCAAGAGACATCTGCGTCGCCGAGGTCCACCTTCCCGACGGCTCCGGCCTGACCCTGTTGTCCGAGACCCGCGCCGCGGGCTGGCCCAACGGCCTCGCCCTCTCCGCGGCCGACGACATCGGTGCCGTGCGCAACGCCCTCGCGGGCGGCGTCAAGGGCTACGTCGTCACCGGCACCCGCACCAACGTCGGGCTCCCCACCCGGCCTGGCGCCGCCCCCATCGGCTCCGCCGCCGCCCGTATGCACCGCCGCCACCCGGGTGCCCCGAGTCACCCGGGTGGCTACCGCGAGCTCTCCGGCCGTGAGGTCGAAGTACTGCGGCTGGTGGCCGAAGGGCAGTCGAACAAGGCGATCGGCGTCTCGATGGGCCTGTCCGCACTGACCGTCAAGAGCCACCTCGCCCGGATCGCCCGCAAGCTCGGCACGGGAGACCGCGCCGGCATGGTGGCGGTGGCCCTCCGTACCGGCATCATCCATTGAGGCCCTTTTCGAGCCTCGCTGTTCACGGACGTGAACCATCGCTTTCACCGGGCTGACTGGTTTACGACCCTCAGGCGCCTGCCGACGGAACGTTCCGTCGGCAGGCGCTGTCCATACACAGATACCCTTGACATGTGACCGACGCCCAAGAGACCGCAGCAGACGTTTCACTGCGAACCACCGGAGGCGGCCCTCCGGACGATGGCGGATCTTCTGCAGCGGAGGCGCCGATCCCTCTGCTGGAGCCGCGCGAGGGCATTCCGCCCGTGATCGCCGACGAGGCCTCGCTCGCCGAGGTGATCGCCGCGTTCGCCGCGGGCTCCGGACCCGTCGCCGTCGACGCCGAGCGTGCGTCCGGCTACCGCTACGGACAGCGCGCGTATCTCGTGCAGCTGCGCCGCGCGGGTGCGGGGACCGCGCTGATCGACCCCGTGGCCTGCCCCGACCTCTCGGGCCTCGGCGAGGCCCTCTCCGGTGTGGAGTGGGTGTTGCACGCCGCCACGCAGGATCTTCCCTGTCTCCGCGAAATAGGCATGGTGCCCTCGCGCCTGTTCGACACCGAGCTGGCCGGGCGGATCGCCGGATTCCCCCGGGTCGGGCTCGGCGCGATGGTCGAAGGGGTGCTGGGCTACGTACTGGAGAAGGGCCACTCGGCCGTGGACTGGTCGACCCGTCCACTGCCCGAGCCGTGGCTGCGGTACGCGGCCCTGGACGTGGAGCTTCTCGTCGACCTGCGCGACGCACTGGAGAAGGAGCTCGACCGGCAGGGGAAGCTGGAGTGGGCGCTTCAGGAGTTCGACGCGATCGCTTCGGCTCCGCCGGCCGAGCCGCGCAAGGATCCCTGGCGCCGGACCTCCGGGATGCACAAGGTGCGGCGGCGCCGGCAGCTGGCCGTCGTGCGGGAACTGTGGGAGGCCCGGAACCGGATCGCCCAGCGGCGGGACGTGTCGCCGGGCAAGGTGCTGTCCGACGCGGCGATCGTCGAGGCGGCGCTCTCCCTGCCGGTCAATGTGCACGCCCTGGCCGCGCTGAACGGGTTCGGGCATCGGATGGGACGGCGGCAGCTCGAGCAGTGGCAGGCCGCGGTGGATCGGGCCAGGGCCCTTGCCGAGACACAGCTGCCGCAGCCGGGGCAGCCGCTCACCGGACCTCCGCCGCCACGGGCCTGGGCCGACAAGGATCCTGCGGCGGCCGCGCGGCTGTCCGCCGCGCGGGCCGCGGTTTCCGCGTTGGCCGAGTCGCTGAACATGCCTCAGGAGAACCTGATCACTCCGGACACGGTGCGGCGGGTCTGCTGGGAGCCGCCGAGCGTGGTCAGCGCGGAGTCGGTGAGTGCTGCATTGGCCGGCCACGGGGCTCGGGCCTGGCAGGTCGAGCAGGTGACTCCGGTGCTGGTGGCTGCGCTTTCCGCCTAGCACCACCCCGCGCCCCTGGCAGGTCATCTGGTCGCGCCCCGCGTGAATCCGTTGTAGATGAAGCGCTGCAACGACAGGAAAACGATCAGGGTCGGCAGGATCACCAGGACCGCTCCTGCCGAAATGACCTCCCAGTGGGCCGCGTAGGGGCCTCGGAAGCGGAACAAGGACGTCGAGATCACGCCAAGATCTTCCGAGGGCATGTAGAGGAAGGGGATGTAGAAGTCGTTGTAGACGGTGATGCCCTTCACGATCACCACGGTCGCGGTCGCCGGCTTCAGCAGCGGGAAGATGATCTTTCGGTAGATCGTGAAGGCGTTGGCGCCGTCCAGGCGGGCCGATTCGTCCAGGGAGACCGGGATCGAGCGGACGAACTGCAGAAAGATGTAGATCGAGACGATGTCCGTGCCCATGTAGAGGGCGATCGGGGCCCAGAGGCTGTCGAACATGCCGAAGCTGTTGACGATCTGGAACGTCGCCACCTGGGTCGTGACACCGGGGACCAGGGCGGCCGTCAGGAAGAGCGCCACCACCAGCTTCTTGAAGCGGAAGGTGAACCGGTCGATGGCGTAGGCCGTCATCGAGCCGATGAGGACCGTGCCGCCGATCGAGATCAGCAGGATGATCGCCGTGTTGGTGAAGGCGGAGAGCATCTCGCCGTCCTGGAACGCCGTCACGTAGTTGTGGAAGTTCAGCAGGTCGTGCGGGAGCTCGAGGGCCCCGCTCGTGTCGGCCATCTCCTTCTCCGACTTGAGGGAGGTGAGGAGGACGACCACGAGCGGCAGCAGGACGACCAGGGTCGCGGCGATCAGCGACAAGTAGACAAGGGCGCGGGTGATCGTACGGCCTGTCATACGAGGTCCACCTTGTCGTCGGGGACCAGGCGCCGCTGCACCCAGGTCACCAGCAGGATGATCAGCAGGAGGACGATGGCGGCCGCCGAGGCCAGGCCCGTCTTGTTGAAGCGGAAGGCCAGGTTGACCGTCTGGATCACGAACGTCTCGGTGCCGGTCGCACCGCCGGTCATGATGTACGGAATCTCGAACACCGACAGCGAACCGGAGATCGAGAGGATCACCGTCAGGGTCAGGACCGGCTTGATGCCCGGCGCGATGATGTGACGGAACTGGTGCCAGCGGTTCGCCCCGTCCAGCTCCGCCGCCTCGTACAACTCCCCCGGGATGGACTGGATCGCGCCCAGGAAGAGCACGAAGTTCAGGCCGAGATAGCGCCAGACCGAGACGCCGGCCAGCGAGGTGTTCGCGGAGACCGGGGTGCCGAGCCAGGCGTGGTCGGTCTTCACCCCGAACAGGCTCAGCACCGAGTCGAGGGTGCCGCCGTCCTGGAAGAAGTAGAGGAACACGAAGCCGATCGCGACGCCGTTGATCAGGTACGGGAAGAAGAGCACGCCCTTGAAGAAGTTCCGGAAGCGGACGTTGAAGCTCAGGATCGTCGCGAAGTAGAGCGCGAGGACGATCTGGACCACGGAGGCGGCGAGGTAGTAGCCGCTGACCCAGAAGACCTCGAAGAGATCCGGGCGGGTGAACACCTCCCGGTAGTTCTCGACGCCCGTGGAGTGCAGTTCGGGGCTGACACCGTCCCAGTCGGTGAAGCTGTACGCGATCATGTTGGCGATCGGCGCGTAGGTGAAGGTGATCAGCAGGGCGAGCGGGACGATCAGGAACAGCCAGGGGGTCAGGCCCCGCCGGACGCGGGTCCGGCGCGTGGGCGGTGCCGGGACGGGGGCGGCCGGGATCACCTCCACGGCCGCCTTCTGTGTGGTGTCCGTCATCAGGACCCCAGGTTCTTCCGGGCGTCCGTCCAGCGCTTGCTGAGGTCCGCGAGGAAGTCGTCGAGGCTGCCCTTGCGGGCGCCGCGGGCGAGGTCGACGAGCTTCTGCCGGTATTCGGGGGCGTAGAGGCCGACCTCGGACTCGTTGTCGATCTGCTTGACCTTCGCGCCCTGGGCGTCGTCCAGTTCGATGAACTTCACGCCCTGGTCCTCGTACGGCTTCAGGACCGACGGCAGCGGGGCGTCCTTGAGCGGGGAGAGGGCGAGGTTGTCCTCGACATAGCCGGACTTGTCGGTGAACCAGTCGATCCAGGCCCGGGCCGCCTCCTTGTGCGGGGAGTGGACGTTGACCGCCTGGTTGTAGTCGGGGGCGATGGTCGCGCAGAACTTCCCGCCCGTTTGGGCCGGGAAGGGCATGAAGCCGATGTCGTCGGGGTTCACGCCGGCCTTCTTCGCCGCGTCCTGGAACTGCACGATCGCCCAGGTGCCGAGCCACTGCGTGGCGATCTCGCCCTTGGCGGTCCGGGGCTTGGACTCCTCCCAGTTGCTGGTGGTCGGGTCCTTCTCGATCAGCCCCTCGTGGACGATGTCGTACAGGAGCTGGTCGCCGACGCGCAGGTCGGCGCCCTTCGCCCAGGGGTCGCCCTGGGCGAGCTTGTCGGTCGCCTTCGGGTCACAGGTCACCGCGCCGTCGACCTGCGTCCACTGTGACAGCGTCCAGCCGGCCGAGAAGTTGGTGTAGTACGGGATCGCGTCGGTCTTCGCCTTGATGGCCTTGAGGTCGGCGAGGAACTCGGCCGGGGTGGTGGGCCATTCGGTGACCCCGGCCTCCTTCCAGATCCGCTTGTTGTAGACGAACCCGGGACTCACGGCGACGGGGCTCTGCCCGTACACCTTGCCGTCGACGGCGGTGAAGTCGGTGAAGCGGTACTTCTTGGCGCGCTCTTCCTGGGTGCCCAGCGAGGCGAAGAACCTTGGGTAGTCGCTCTTCTTGATGACGGCCGGGATCAGCAGGACATCGCCGTAGTTCTCGGTGTTCATCCGGATCTTGACCTCGGCCTCGTAGTCCGTGATGCCCTCGAACTCGACCTTCACCTTCGGATAGGTCTTGCTGAACTCTGCGGCGTACTTCTTCAACGTGCCGTCCTGCACGAGGTCGGTGCGGACGGTGAGGACCTTGATCGTGCCGGTGACCTTCGACGGGTCGTCAGGCGCTTTTGCGTCGGCGCCCTTCGACGATCCACCGGTACCGGTGCACCCGGGGATCAGCAGGGCGGCTCCCACGGCCATGGCCAGGGCTGTACGGCGGTTCATGTGCATCAGCTCCGTTCAGGGGACGGACGAGCACGAGCGGGTTGGCTGGTTCGGTACTCTGACAACGTTTTCTTAACCGGTAAAGTCCCTATCTCGCCAACGATGCCAGCCCTGCCAAAAAGTGTCCGCAGCACAGGACTTGATCGGTTTAGGGAGTGTGTACATGCTTCAGGCCACACCGCTCACCGAGGGATGGATCCTGCGCCACTCCGACGGCACGGTGGACGAACTCCCCGCTGTCGTGCCGGGATGCGTGCACACCGACCTGCTGGCGGCGGGAGTGATCCCGGATCCCTTTCTCGGGCGCAACGAGACCGAGGTCGCGTGGGTGGGGCGGCGGGACTGGACCTACGAGACCGACCTCGTGCCCCTGAACGGGCATGAGCAGACCGACCTCGTCTTCGACGGTCTGGACACCGTGGCCGAGATTCTTCTGGACGGCCGGCTCCTGGGCCGGACGAGGAACATGCACCGCTCGTACCGCTTCGACGTGACCGGCATGTCCGGACGGCTCGCCGTGCGGTTCGTCTCCGCCTACGCCGAGGCCGAGGCGGTGCGCGGGAAGCTGGGTGAGCGGCCCGCCGCGTATGCCGAGCCGTATCAGTACCTCCGCAAGATGGCCTGCTCGTTCGGCTGGGACTGGGGGCCCACGCTGGTGACCGCCGGGATCTGGCGGCCGGTGCGCCTCGAGCGGTGGTCGACGGCCCGGATCGCCCGGGTGCGGCCGCTCGTGACCGTCGAACAGGGCGTGGGCGTAGTGGAGTTGGCGGTCGACGTGGAGCGCGCCAGGGTCGAGGCACCGCTGACGGTCGAGGCGACGGTCGGGGGTGAGCGGGTGCGCGCCTCGGTCGACGGCACGCAGGGGGTCGTACGCCTCGAAGTGCCCGGGGCGCGGCTGTGGTGGCCGCATGGCTACGGTGAGCAGCCTCTGTACGACGTCGAGTTGACGCTTCTGCACGAGGACCGCCCGCTGGACGTGTGGCGGCGCCGGGTCGGCTTCCGGAGCGTCGAGGTGGACCGCGCGGCCGACGCACACGGCACCGGGTTCACCCTCGTCGTCAACGGCGAGCGGCTCTTCGCGCGCGGGGTGAACTGGATCCCGGACGACGTGTTTCCGTCCCGGATCACCCGGGAGCGGTACCGCGAGCGGCTGGGACAGGCGGCCGACGCCGGGGTGGACCTGGTGCGGGTCTGGGGCGGCGGGATCTACGAGAGCGAGGACTTCTACGACGCCTGCGACGAGCTCGGGCTGCTGGTCTGGCAGGACTTCCCGTTCGCGTGCGCCGCCTACCCGGAGGAGCAGCCGCTGCGGGGCGAGGTGGAGGCGGAGGCCCGGGAGAACGTCGTACGGCTGATGCCGCATCCCTCGCTCGTGCTGTGGAACGGCAACAACGAGAACCTGTGGGGGTTCCGGGACTGGGGATGGGAGGCGCGGCTCGCCGGGGACTCCTGGGGCGAGGGGTACTACCTGGGCGTACTGCCGCGGGTGGTGGCCGAGTTGGACCCCACGCGGCCGTACACGGCGGGGAGCCCCTGGTCCGGGTCGTGGGAGCACCACCCGAACGATCCGGCGCACGGGACGCACCACTCCTGGGAGGTGTGGAACCGGGAGGACTACGCCGAGTACCGGGGTGAAGTACCGCGTTTCGTGGCCGAGTTCGGCTGGCAGGCGCCGCCCGCGTACGCCACGCTGGCGCGTGCGCTGCCCGGGGAGGTGCTCGCGGCGGACTCCACCGGTGTGCTGCACCACCAGAAGGCCGACGACGGGAACGGCAAGCTTCGGCGTGGGCTGGAGCGGCATTTCGCCTTTCCCGAGGGGGACTTCGATCGCTGGCACTACCTGATGCAGGTCAACCAGGCGCGGGCCGTGGCCGCCGGGATCGAGCACTGGCGGTCGCACTGGCCGGTGTGCGCGGGGACGGTGGTGTGGCAGCTCAACGACTGCTGGCCGGTGACGAGTTGGGCCGCGATCGACGGGGATGGACGGGAGAAGCCGCTCTATCACGAGCTGCGGCGCCTGTACGCGGATCGGTTGCTGACAGTCCAAACGCGCGGGCAGAAGCTGGTGTTGGCAGCCGTCAACCAAGCGGCCGAGCCGTGGGCGGGGGTACTGCGGCTGCGGCGGATGTCGGTGGACGGCGAGGTGATCGCCGAGGCCGAGCTGGACTTCCGCGCGCCCCGACGCACGGTCACCGATGTGACGGTACCGCCGGAACTGGTACCGGCGGGGCCGAAGGAGTTCCTTGTGGCGGATGCGGGCGGGGACGGCGGCGCGGGCCGGGGAGTGGCTGTGGACGCCCACACGGGCCGGGGCCCGGCTGCCGGCACGGACCGGGGAGGGAATGCGGGCACGGGCCGGGGCGCGGCTGCGGGCCCGGGAGAGGACGCGGCCGCGAGCGACGGCCACGGCTCGGGCACGAAAACCGGCGCAGGCCCGGAAGCGGGCAGGGGCCGAGACCCGGGCACGAAAGCCGGCACGGATGCGGCCGCGAGCGCGGGCGACGGCTCAGAGGCGGAAACCGGCGCAGACCCCGAAGCGGGCAGGGGCCGAGGCTCGGAAGCCGGTGCGGGCGCGAGCCAGGACACGGGAGCGGGTGCGGGCCCGGGAGAGGACGCGGCCGCGAGCGACGGCCACGGCTCGGGCACGAAAACCGGCGCAGGCCCGGAAGCGGGCGTGGGCCGAGACCCGGGCACGAAAGCCGGCACGGATGCGGCCGCGAGCGCGGGCGACGGCTCAGAGGCGGAAACCGGCGCAGACCCCGAAGCGGGCAGGGGCCGAGGCTCGGAAGCAGGTGCGGGCGCGAGCCAGGACACGGGAGCGGGTGCGGGCCCGGGAGAGGACGCGGCCGCGAGCGACGGCCACGGCTCGGGCACGAAAACCGGCGCAGGCCCGGAAGCGGGCAGGGGCCGAGACCCGGGCACGAAAGCCGGCACGGATGCGGCCGCGAGCGCGGGCGACGGCTCAGAGGCGGAAACCGGCGCAGACCCCGAAGCGGGCAGGGGCCGAGGCTCGGATGCCGGTGCGGGTGGGAGCCAGGACGCGGGGATCGGGCCAGGCGGTTTGCGGGCTCTGTACTTTCCCTCGCCGGACCGGGAGATTCCTTACCCGCGGCCGGAGTTCGACGTGGCCGTGGCGCCGGGGGGCGTGACCGTGACGGCTCGCACCCTCGTACGGGATCTGCTGCTCCAGGCGGACCGGCTGGAGCCGGCGGCTCGGGCCGACCGGGGGCTGGTCACGCTGTTGCCCGGGGAGCGGGTGACCATCGGGGTCAGCGGCTGGCAGACTCCTGATCCGGACGCCGCTCGATCCGCCCTGTACTGCCTGGAGCCCAGCCGATGACAGCCCAGCCGGCCCCGCGCGTCACGATCAAGGACGTCGCCGCGCGCGCCGGTGTGTCCAAGGGGGCCGTATCGCTCGCCTTCAACCACAAACCGGGGCTGTCGGAGGCGACCCGGGACCGGATCTTCCGGGCGGCGCAGGATCTGGGCTGGGCGCCGAACCTCACGGCAAGGACGCTGGCGGGGTCACGGGTGGACGTGGTGGGTCTCGCGATCTGCCGGCCGGCCCGGCTGCTGGGGCTCGAACCCTTCTACATGGAGTTCGTGTCGGGCGTGGAGAGCGTGCTGATCGAGCGGAACTGCTCGCTGCTGCTGCGGCTCGTGCGGAACGTGGAGGAGGAGGTCGGGCTGCAGGAGTCCTGGTGGCGGGGACGGCAGGTCGGGGGGTCGATCCTGGTCGACTTCCGTGCGGACGATCCGCGCGTCGCGGCGGCCGAGCGGCTGGGTCTGCCGGTGGTGGCGGTGGGGCATCCCGCGTTCACCGGCGGCCTCACGTCCGTGTGGACCGACGACGCCACCGCCGTGACGGAGGCCGTGCGGTATCTGGCGGCACTGGGGCACCGGCGGATCGCCCGGGTGGGGGGTGCGGCGGCGCTCGGGCACACGGCGATGAGGACGGCCGCGTTCGACGAGGCGGCACGGAGCCTGGAGCTGGCGGGGGCCTGGCAGGTGACCACCGACTACTCGGGAGAGGCCGGAGGGCGGGCCACCCGGTCCCTGCTGACCGCCCCACCGTCGGACCGGCCCACGGCGATCGTCTACGACAACGACATCATGGCGGTGGCCGGACTGGCGGTCGCGGCGGAGATGGGCCTGAACGTTCCGCGCGATGTCTCGCTGCTCGCCTGGGACGACTCCCAGCTCTGCCGACTCACCCATCCCACGCTCTCCGCGATGAGCCATGACGTGCACGGATTCGGTGCGGAGGCGGCTCGGACGTTGTTCGGGGTGATCACCGGGGAGGGGCCGGGATCTCATCCCGTGCCCACGCCGGTCCTGACCCCGAGGGGCTCCACCGCGCCTCCCACGGTGTGACCTTCGCCGCTCCGGCCTCCAGGGGTGGGCAGTCACGTTACTCATAAGTAGCATGGGTCTGAGCGCGCGCTCAGCGCATCGCAGCAGTGCAGATCCCGCATCTGGAGGAGAGCCATCGTGCCTCGTACCGTCAGGGACGTCGTCTTCGTCGACGGCGTCCGCACCCCGTTCGGCAAGGCGGGCCCGAAGGGCATCTACCACGAGACCCGCGCCGACGACCTCGTCGTGAAGGCGATCCGGGAGCTGCTGCGCCGCAACCCGGGTCTGGACCCGAAGAAGATCGACGAGGTCGCCATCGCCGCGACCACGCAGATCGGTGACCAGGGGCTCACCATCGGCCGTACGGCCGGGATCCTCGCCGGTCTCCCGCAGTCCGTCCCGGGCTACTCCATCGACCGCATGTGTGCCGGCGCTCTGACCGCCGTCACCGCGGTCGCGGGGTCGGTCGCCTTCGGCGCCTACGACATCGCCGTCGCCGGTGGTGTCGAGCACATGGGCCGTCACCCCATGGGCGAGGGCGTGGACCCGAACCCGCGGTTCGTCAGCGAGAAGCTGGTCGACGAGTCGGCTCTGTTCATGGGCATGACCGCCGAGAACCTGCACGACCGCTATCCGCAGATCACCAAGCAGCGCGCCGACGAGTACGCCGTGCGCTCCCAGGAGAAGGCCGCCAAGGCGTACGCCAACGGCAAGATCCAGGCCGACCTGGTGCCGATCTCGGTGCGCCGCACCAACCCGGAGGCCGGTGAGACCGGCTGGGGTCTGGTCACCGCCGACGAGCCGATGCGCCCGGGGACCACCCTGGAGAACCTGTCCGGCCTGAAGACGCCGTTCCGTGTGCACGGCCGGGTCACCGCGGGTAACGCGGCCGGTCTGAACGACGGCGCCACCGCCTCCCTCATCGCGTCCGAGGACTTCGCCCGCGAGAACGACCTGCCGGTGAAGATGCGCCTCGTCTCGTACTCCTTCGTGGGTGTCGAGCCGGAGGTCATGGGCTACGGCCCGATCCCGGCCACCGAGAAGGCGCTCGCCCAGGCGGGCCTGTCCATCTCCGACATCGGCCTGTTCGAGATCAACGAGGCCTTCGCCGTCCAGGTCCTGGCCTTCCTCGACCACTACGGCATCGCGGACGACGACGAGCGCGTCAACCAGTACGGCGGCGCCATCGCCTTCGGTCACCCGCTGGCCTCCTCGGGTGTGCGTCTGATGACGCAGCTGGCCCGCCAGTTCGAGGAGCAGCCCGAGGTCCGCTACGGCCTGACCACCATGTGCGTCGGCTTCGGCATGGGCGCGACGGTCATCTGGGAGAACCCGAACCACAAGGACGCCGGAGGCAGCAAGTGAGCACCACTGAGCTCTTGAAGGGTGCGGCCGAGCTGTTCCCGGACGAGGTAGTCACCCAGGCGCACGTGCGCCACCTGGACCTGCCGTTCAACGCGGGCCGCTTCGCGCTCATCACGCTGGACAACGGCTTCGACCACACCAAGCCGACCACCTTCGGCCCGGCCTCGCTGGCGAACCTCGACACCGCCATCGACCAGGTCGAGAAGGAGGCCTCGGCCGGCGAGATCGTCGGTGTCGGCATCACCGGCAAGCCGTTCATCTTCGCCGTCGGCGCCGACCTCAAGGGCGTCGAGCTGCTCAAGGAGCACAAGGACGCGCTCGCCATCGGCAAGGGTGGCCACGAGGTCTTCAAGCGCCTCGCGGGCATCGCGGTGCCGACCTTCGCGTACTACAACGGTGCCGCGATGGGCGGTGGCGTCGAGGTCGGTCTGCACTGCACCTACCGCACGGTCTCCGCCGCCCTTCCCGCCTTCTCGCTCCCCGAGGTCTTCCTCGGTCTGGTCCCCGGCTGGGGCGGCTGCACCCTGCTGCCGAACCTGATCGGCGCCGACAAGGCCGTCTCGGTGATCATCGAGAACTCCCTCAACCAGAACAAGCAGCTCAAGGGCGCCCAGGTCTACGAACTGGGCATCGCCGACGCATTGTTCGAGGGCGCGGACTTCCTGGAGCAGTCCCTGCTGTGGACGGCCTCCGTCCTCAAGGGCGAGATCGTCATCGAGCGCCCGGCGATCGACCGCGGTGAGGCCTGGGACCAGGCCGTCGCCAAGGGCCGTTTCGTCGCGGACTCCAAGGTGCACGGCGCCGCTCCGGCCGCCTACCGCGCCCTCGACATCATCGCCGCCGCCAAGAACGGCGACCTCCAGCAGGGCTACGACGCCGAGGACCAGGCCCTCGCCGACCTGATCATGGGTGGCGAACTGCGTTCCGGCATCTACGCGTTCAACCTGGTGCAGAAGCGCGGCAAGCGTCCCGCGGGCGCCCCGGACAAGAACCTGGCCCGCCCGGTCACCAAGGTCGGTGTCGTCGGCGCCGGTCTGATGGCCTCCCAGCTCGCGCTGCTCTTCCTTCGCCGCCTCGAGGTGCCGGTCGTGCTGACCGACATCGACCAGGAGCGCGTCGACAAGGGTGTGGGCTACGTCCACGCCGAGATCGAGAAGCTGCTCGGCAAGGGCCGTATCAACCAGGACAAGGCCAACCGCCTCAAGGCCCTGGTCACCGGTGTGCTGGACAAGGCGGAGGGCTTCTCCGACGCGGACTTCATCATCGAGGCCGTGTTCGAGGAGATCGGCGTCAAGCAGACGGTGTTCGCGGAGGTCGAGGCGGTGGCCCCGGCGCACGCGATCCTCGCCACCAACACCTCCTCGCTGTCGGTCACCGAGATGGCGTCGAAGCTGAAGAACCCCGAGCGGGTCGTCGGCTTCCACTTCTTCAACCCGGTCGCGATCCTCCCCCTCCTGGAGATCGTCCGCGGCGAGCAGACCGACGACGCGTCGCTGGCCACCGCCTTCGCCGTCGCCAAGAAGCTGAAGAAGACCGCGGTGCTGGTCAAGGACGCCCCGGCGTTCGTCGTCAACCGCATCCTCACCCGCTTCATGGGCGAGATCCAGAACGTCATCGACGAGGGCACCCCCGTCGAGGTGGCGGAGAAGGCGGTGGAGCCCCTGGGCCTGCCGATGTCTCCTCTCGTCCTGCTGGAGCTGGTCGGTCCCGCGATCGGTCTGCACGTCTCGGAGACCCTCAACCGGGCCTTCCCTGACCGCTTCACGGTCTCCCCGAACCTCGCGGCCGTCGTCAAGGCGGGCAAGCGCGGCTTCTACGTCTACGACTCCGGCAAGCCGGAGCTGGACCCGGAGGTCGCCGCGCTGCTGCAGCAGGGCGACTCCGTGCTGACCGAGGAGCAGGTCCGCGACCGCGTCCTCGACGCCGTCGCCCAGGAGATCGGGCTCATGCTCGACGAGGGTGTCGTCGCCGAGGCCCAGGACATCGACCTCTGCCTGATCACGGGCGCCGGCTGGCCCTTCCACCTGGGCGGCATCACGCCGTACCTGGACCGCGAGGGTGTCTCCGAGCGTGTGAACGGCAAGAAGTTCCTGGCTCCGGGCCTGGCGTCGGTTCCGGCGTAGCGACCGGTCGTACGACGGTGAAGAGGGCCTCCGCGGCGGCGGAGGCCCTCTTTCCACGTTCGGGGAGGTGCTCAGACCTGCTGCCAGGCCGCCAGTGCCAGTCCCGGCTCGTCCTTCTGCCGGGCGATCCGGAGCTCCCCGTCGGGGGTCACCGTCGCGGCGACGATACGGCCGTCCGCGTCCTCGGCGAGGGCCACGGCCGTGCCCACCGGCAACTGCGGCCCGGACTCGGTCCACCACAGGCCCGCCGACTCCTGCTCGGTCGGACAGGCGGCGAAGGCGATCCGGCCGGAGGCCGAACGCTGGGCGAGCAGCGTGCAGTCGTGGCCGTCCAGGGTGCAGCGGAGCAGGGCCGCCGGGCCGGGGCCGGCCGCCGCGAGCAGGGGGGTCGGCTCGGTGCCCGGGCGCCAGGCGTAGAGCATGCCCTCGGGGTCCGCGAAGAACAGCGTGGTGTGTTCCTTGGAGGTGGGCACCACGCTGAGGGTGCCCGGCTCGACGCGGACGGGCAGCGGGTCGGCCGGTACGAGAGGCGCGCCCGCTTCCTCCTGGAGCCAGCGCAGGATGCCGTCCGGGTGGGTGCCGTACAGCTCGACCCGGCCCGACTCCCCTGTCACGGCGGCCAGTTCCTCGTGCACGTCGGAGCCCTTGAGGTCGGACCAGGCGTTCCAGCCGCCGCGTTCCTTCTGGATGCGGGCGTGCACGCCGTTGCCGCGGTTGCCGACGAAGACATGCGCCCGGCCCTCCGCGTCGACGGCCACGGCGGGGACGCCGGTGCGGGCGCCCGCCCTGTCGGGGTGGCCGACCGGGCTCCAGTCGAGGGCGGCGAGGTGGACGCGGAAGTGGGTGGAGTGCACGAGGCCCGCTTCTTCCGCCTTGGTGGGGCGCCAGGAGACGAGGTGTGCGTAGCCGTCGGCGCCGTGTCCCACGGCGAGTCCGGGGTGCAGGCGCTGGTCGCCGCCGACCTTGCGCCAGGGCAGCCAGGTGTCGCCGCCGGGGCGGCGCTCCGCCCTGCACCACACGGCTTCGTCGCGGGTGGCGTAGACGCCGAGTCGGCCGTCGCGGGCGCGGATGAGCCAGTCGCCGTTCACTGTACGGACCATTGACACGGGTCCACTCTAATCGGGCGGTCGGCGCCGGCTTCGGGTGGGCCGGTCGTGGGACGCTGGGGGCATGAGTGACGTGCTGCTGGTCGTCGTGGATGCCGCGAACGTCGTCGGGTCGGTGCCGGACGGGTGGTGGCGGGACCGGCGGGGGGCGGCGGAGCGGTTGCGGGACCGGCTGGCGGTGGACGGGGTGCCGGGGCGGGACGGTCCGGTGGAGATCGTGCTGGTGGTGGAGGGGGCGGCTCGGGGGGTGGAGTCCGTGCCGGGGGTTCGGGTGGAGTCGGCGGTGGGGAGCGGCGACGATCGGATGGTGGAGCTGGTGGCGGACGCGGGTGAGCGGCCGGTGCTGGTGGTCACCGCGGATCGGGAACTTCGCCGCAGGGTCGGGGAGTTGGGGGCGGAGGTGGCGGGGCCGCGGACGGTTCGTCCCTGAGCGCCTTCCGATGTGCCGCGCTGTGTGGTCCGGCGGCTGCGGCCCGCCCCCACCGGCCCGCAGCCGAACTGAGACCGCCCCCTACCTCCTCCTCACGTACAGCACCGCCCCATCCACCGCCCCCGCCTCCTCGTACCCCGCCGCCAGCAACCGCCGGAGGCCCCGTACCCGTTCCGGCGCGTACGGCTTGCCGCGGGAGTCGTCCACCACCAGGGCCGCAGAGACCGCCTCCCGGCGGAACACCGCCCACGTACCCCGCACGGCATACCTCTCCCCCACCCGCCCCCCGTCCCGGCCCCCGCTGTAGTTCGTGAGGAGACCCGCCGTCAGATAGCGGGTGGCCGGGGCACGGTCCGCCATCCAGTACGTCTCCGGGTGTATCCCCCAGATCAGGACCGGATCGCCCGGCGGCGTACGGGACGACACCGCCTGTGCCACACGGCGTGCGTGGTCGAGGTCGGTGCGAGGGGCCAGCACACCCCACGTCAGGAACAGCGCGCACGCGCAGGCCGAGGTGAGCACCGCCGTGATCGTACGGTCGTACGGCAGCGCGCGAAGCGCACCCGTGGCCAGGAGCGCGATCGGCGGGAGGAGTTGGAGGTAGTAGTGGCCGAAGAAGTGGAAGCCGAGGAGCACCGCTCCCGCCGACGCGAGCAGCCACAGCCACAGATCGGCGGTCGGCGCGCGCCGGGCCCGTACGACGGGGGCGATCAGGCCCGCGCAGGTCACCGTCACGATCCCGGTGTTGGCCAAACCCCTTGCCAGTACGTGGAGTTCGGAGCCGGTCAGCGTGGCGTACGCCCCCGAACCCGTCACCGTCCAGAACAGGAAACCCGCCGGGTCCGTCACCAGCGCCGCGCACAGCACCGGCGTCAACGCCCCCGCCACGAGCCGCTGCAGCCCCCGTCGCCCCGCGCCCGAGGCGACGTACAGCCAGAGCACGGGCAGCAGCACCGCCCCGCCCGTCTGCTTCGTGAGGAACGCGCACGCGACCGCCGTTCCCGCCGCACCCCAGCGCCGCCGGTCCGCGCACCACATCGCGGCGGCCGTGCAGGGCAGGAGGAACACCTCGAAGCTCGCGGCCTGCGCGTCCTCGGGGTTCAGGCCGACGGAGATCAGCAGATACAGCACTCCTGCGGTACGGCCCGACGTGTCGCCCCAGCGGCGGCCGGCCAGGGAGGCCAGCAGGGCGGCGGTGAGGAGCTGGGCCAGGACCGCCAGGACCCGCACCCCGGCCAGTGTGCCGGAGCCCGTCACCGCGAACGCGGCCTCGTAGAGCCACGGCACGAGGGGCGGCTTGCGGTCGACGACCGTCTCGTAGAGCTGTCCGCCCTGCGCCAACAGTCGTGCCTGCACGGCGAGATAGCCCTCGTCCGGGTTCCAGAAGGGGCGTGTGAAGGACGGGACGCGCGTCGCGCAGGCCAGGGCCGCGAGCGGGGGCAGCAGTCGGCTCCAGTACGCCGTACGGGAACCGGGTACGGAAGGTGACGGGAGCAGGAGCTCTGCGGGCATGACCAGCACGCTATCCGGCCCCGTGTATCCGGATGAAACAGGACATACGGGGCCGGGAGGCGGAACGTATGTGTTACTCCGTGTTGTTGGCCGCCGCCGTGCGCTGTCCGAGACGGCTGTGGCTACGGCCGTAGAGGAAGTAGACGAGGAAGCCGATGACCATCCAGATGGCGAACCGCAGCCAGGTCTCGGCCGGCAGGTTGAGCATCAGCCAGAGGGAGGCCAGGACCGACAGGATCGGGATGACCGGCACCCAGGGGGTGCGGAAGGCGCGGGGCAGGTCAGGGCGGGACTTGCGGAGGATGACCACGCCGATGGCGACCACCACGAACGCGAACAGGGTGCCGATGTTGACCAGTTCGGCGAGTTCGCTCAGGGGTGTGAAGCCGGCGACGATCGCGATGATCACGCCGAGCAGGATGGTCGGACGGTGCGGCGTCCGGTACTTCGGGTGGACGTGGGAGAAGAACGTCGGCAGCAGTCCGTCGCGGCTCATCGCGAAGAAGACCCGGGTCTGGCCCAGGAGCAGGATCATGCAGACGGTTGTCAGGCCGACGGCGGCGCCGAAGCTGATGAAGCCCGCGAACCAGGGGTGGCCGGTGGCCTTGAAGGCGTCGGCGAGCGGGGCCGTGATGGACAGGTCGGTGTACTTCTGCATGCCCGTCACGACGATCGAGACGGCGACGTAGAGGGTCGTGCAGATGAGGAGGGAGCCGAGGATGCCGCGGGGCATGTCGCGCTGCGGGTTCCTGGTCTCCTCGGCGGCGGTGGCCACGACGTCGAAGCCGATGAAGGCGAAGAAGACGACGGAGGCGGCGGTGAAGATGCCCATCACACCGAAGTTGGAGGGCGCCCAGCCGAACATCAGCTGGATCAGCGGTGACTGGAGACCGTCACCGGCCGGCACCTCCTGTGCCTTCGGGATGAACGGGTCGTAGTGGTCGCCCTTGATGAAGAAGGCGCCCGCGATGATCACGGTCAGCACGACCGTCACCTTGATGGCGACGACGATCGAGGTCACGCGCGCGGAGAGCTTGGTGCCGAGCACGAGGATGCAGGTCAGCACCAGGACGAGCGCTGCGGCGAGGATGTCGAAGCCGAAGCCGTCGGCCCCGTCGCGGCTGCCGAGCGCTTCGGGCAGATGCCAGCCCGCGTTGTCCAGCAGCGAGGCGATGTAGCCGGACCAGCCGACGGACACCACCGCCGTGCCCAGCGCGAACTCCAGGACCAGGTCCCAGCCGATGATCCAGGCGGGCAGTTCGCCGAGGGAGGCGTAGGAGAAGGTGTACGCCGATCCCGCCACCGGGACGGTGGAGGCGAACTCGGCGTAGCAGAGCGCGGCGAGCGCGCAGACGACACCGGCCACGACGAAGGCCAGGGCCACCGCCGGTCCGGCGTTGTTCTTGGCGACGGTGCCGGTCAGGACGAAGATGCCGGTGCCGATGATGACGCCGACACCGAAGACGGTCAGATCCAGCGCGGACAAGGACTTCTTGAGCGCGTGCTCTGGCTCCTCGGTGTCGAGGATGGACTGCTCGACCTTCTTCGTCCGGAAGAGGGTGCTGCTCACGGGTACCTCCCACGCTGTGTCGTCCTCGACATGATCGAGAGGGGGCGTAGGTCGTATGCCCCGGCGCGGGGGGATTCACGCGAATGGGCCGGCCGTTCCACTGTCACGAGTGGTACGGCCGGCCCGTTCGGCCGTGTCAGTCGCGGGCGGGCTCCGCCTCGGCCGCGCTGTCGCTGTACCGCCCGTCCAGCTTGGAGACCAGGCCGGTGACCTGGCGGGCGATGTCGGGGGCGGTGAGGCCGATCTCCGCCATGACCTCGGCACGGGAGGCGTGGTCGAGGAAGCGCGGCGGGATGCCGAAGTCGCGCAGCGGTACGTCGACGCCCGCGTCACGCAGGGCCTGGGCGATCGCCGAGCCGACGCCGCCGACCCTGCTGTTGTCCTCGACGGTGACGACCACGCGGTGCCGCTCGGCGAGCGGGGCCATGGCCTCGTCGACGGGCTTGACCCAGCGCGGGTCGACGACGGTGGTGGAGATGCCCTGCTTGTCTAGGAGCGTGGCGATCTCCAGGCACATGGGGGCGAGGGCGCCGACGGAGACGAGGAGCACGTCGGGCGTGTCGGTCCCCGGCTCGCGCAGGACGTCCATGCCTCCGACGGTGCCCACGGCGGGTACGGCGGGGCCCACGACGCCCTTGGAGTAGCGCAGCACGGTCGGCGCGTCGTCGACCTGGACGGCCTCCCGCAGCTGGGCGCGCAGCTGTTCGGCGTCGCGCGGGGCGGCGAGCCGGAGCGTCGGGATGACCTGGAGCATCGACATGTCCCACATGCCGTTGTGCGAGGCGCCGTCGTCGCCGGTGACGCCGGCCCGGTCGAGCACGAAGGTCACACCGCACTTGTGCAGGGCGACGTCCATGAGGACCTGGTCGAAGGCACGGTTGAGGAAGGTGGCGTAGACGGCGAAGACGGGGTGCAGGCCGCCGGTCGCGAGGCCCGCCGCCGACACGGCCGCGTGCTGCTCGGCGATGCCGACGTCGTAGATGCGCCCCGGGAAGGTGTCCGCGAACTTCTTCAGGCCGACCGGCTGGAGCATGGCCGCGGTGATGGCGACGATGTCCTCGCGCTCCCGGCCCAGCTTGACCATCTCGTCGCCGAAGACGGAGGTCCAGCTGGCCGCGGAGGCCTTGACCGGCAGGCCGGTGTCCGGGTGGATGGGGCCGATGCCGTGGAAGCGGTCGGCCTCGTCCTGCTCGGCGGGCTCGTAGCCGCGGCCCTTCTCGGTGAGGCAGTGCACGATGACCGGCCCGCCGAACCGCTTGGCGCGGGCCAGCGCGGACTCCAGCGCCTCGAGGTCGTGTCCGTCGATGGGACCGACGTACTTCAGGCCGAGGTCCTCGAACATGCCCTGGGGCGCGATGAAGTCCTTGAGGCCCTTCTTGGCCCCGTGCAGGGTCTCGTAGAGCGGCCTGCCGACGACGGGGGTGCGCTCCAGCAGGTCCTTGCCGCGGGCGAGGAAGCGCTCGTAGCCGTCGGTGGTGCGCAGGGTGGCCAGGTGGTTGGCGAGACCGCCGATGGTCGGCGCGTAGGACCGCTCGTTGTCGTTGACGACGATGACCAGCGGCCGGTCCTTGGCGTCGGCGATGTTGTTCAGCGCCTCCCAGGCCATACCGCCGGTCAGGGCACCGTCACCGATCACGGCGACGACGTGGTCGTCCCGTTTGAGCACCTGGTTGGCTTTCGCGAGCCCGTCCGCCCATCCGAGGACGGTCGAGGCGTGGCTGTTCTCGATGACGTCGTGCTCGGACTCGGCGCGCGAGGGGTAGCCGGACAGCCCGCCCTTGGAGCGCAGCCTGGAGAAGTCCTGCCGCCCGGTGAGCAGCTTGTGCACATACGCCTGGTGGCCGGTGTCGAAGAGCACCCGGTCCTTGGGCGAGTCGAACACCCGGTGCAGGGCGATGGTCAGCTCGACCACACCGAGGTTGGGGCCGAGGTGGCCGCCGGTCTTGGAGACCGCGCCGACGAGGAAGCTCCTGATCTCCTCCGCCAGCTGGTCCAGCTCCTCAAGGCTGAGCCGGTCCAGATCACGCGGTCCCCTGATGCGGGTCAGCAGCGGCACCCGTGCCTCCTTGCAGTAGAGCTGATCGAGCTTTGCCGGGCTTGTCGAGTCTAATGTTCTACGAGAACAATCTTGCCCGGCACCTTGTGGGTGCCGGGCAAGAGGATCGACCCGAAGGGGCGCGATCAGGCGCTATCCGCGACCGGCCGCCTTCTGAGACTTTCGAGACACCGAGTCGATGACGACCGCTCCCAGCAGAACACCACCGGTGATCATGTACTGGATCGACTGGTTCATGTTCAGCAGGTCCAGACCCGTCTGGATGGACTGGATCACCAGCATGCCGAGCAGCGCCGACCACACCGAGCCACGCCCACCGAACAGCGACGTACCACCGATGACGGCCGCCGCGATGGCGAGCATCAGCGTGTTGCCGCCGCCGGCGCTCAGCGTGGCACTGGCGGTCTGACCGGCGAAGAACATGCCGCCGATGGCTGCGAACCCACCGGAGATGGCGAACACGGTGATACGGATCAAGGGCACGTTGATACCCGCACGGCGGGCCGCCTCGATGCCGCCGCCGACCGCGAACACCTTGCGGCCGTATGTCGTGCGACGCAGCACGAAGTCCACGATCACCAGCGCCGCCAGGAAGATCACCAGCGCGTTGGAGACACCGGCGGCGTCGTTCAGCACGTACGCGGCGAGGAAGGACGCCAGCGCGAGCACCCCGACGCGCAGCAGGATCTCGCTGGTCGGCCGGAACGGCACGTTTGCGGCCTTGCGGCGCCGCTGATCATTGAGGTTGCCGACGAGGCTCAGTACGACACCGAGGCCCGCCAGCAGGTACGCGCCGATGATGGCCTGGTCCATGAAGAACGAGCTCTGGCCCAGCAGGTGGATCGGACCGGAGTCGGACGGGATGTTGATGGTGCCGCTGGAGCCCAGCAGCCACAGCATCAGACCGTTCCAGCCGAGGAAGCCGGCCAGGGTCACGACGAAGGCCGGTACGCCGATCTTCGCGAAGAACCAGCCCTGCAGCGCGCCGATGCCGATACCGACGAGGACCGCCAGGACCAGCGACAGCCAGACGCCCACGCCGTGTTCCACCGAGAACACGGCGAACAGGGTGGAGGCCAGACCGCTGACCGAACCGACCGACAGGTCGATCTCACCGAGCAGCAGGACGAACACCAGGCCGATGGCGAGCATGCCGGTGGCCGACATGTAGTAGCTGATGTTCGAGACGTTGTCGGCGCTGAGGAAGCGGTCGTTCTGCAGCTGGAAGATCGTCCAGATGACGATCAGGCCGACCACGACCGGCAGCGAGCCCAGCTCACCGCCCTTGACCTTGCGCGTGAACTCGGTCCAGTAGCCCTTGAGGCCCTCTTCGCGGATCAGCAGCCGGGGGTCGACCACCGAGACCGGCGCGGCGGTGGGATCGTCGGAGGGGGCGACCGTCGACTGGTGCGCCTGCCCCTTCGTTCCGGCGTCCTTGGAAACCTTGGATGTGTCGCTCACTTCGCGGCCTCCGTGCTGCGACGCCCCGCACGACGGGTCACGGCGTTGTCCGTGGCACCCGTGATCGCGGAGATGATCTCTTCCTGACTGGTGTCCTTCACCAAGAAGGAACCGTTGTTCCTGCCCAGACGCAGCACGGCGACGGTGTCGGCGACGGCCTTCACGTCGGCCATGTTGTGGCTGATGAGGATGACGCCGAGGTTGCGCTCGCGCAGCCGCTCGACGAGGTCGAGGACCTGTGCGGTCTGCTCGACACCGAGGGCGGCGGTGGGCTCGTCCAGGATCACGACCTTGGGGTCCCCGATCAGGGCGCGCGCGATGGCGACGACCTGGCGCTGACCGCCGGAGAGGCTCGCGATCGGGATGCGCACACTCGGGATGCGGATGGAGAGCGTGTTCAGCAGCTCGCGGGCCTTCTGCTCCATCGAGACCTCGTCGATGATGCCGCGGCGCAGCAGCTCGCGTCCGAGGTAGAGATTGCCGACCACGTCGAGGTTGTCGCACAGGGCGAGGTCCTGGTAGACCGTCGCGACGCCGAGTCCCTGGGCGTCGTGCGGCTTGTTGATGCTGACCGGGCTGCCGTCCCACTCGATGATGCCCTCATCGATGGGATGCACACCGGCAATCGTCTTGACCAGCGTGGACTTTCCAGCGCCGTTGTCGCCGACGAGGGCGACCACTTCACCGGCGTGGACCTCCAGTTCGACGTCGGTGAGGGCCTGCACCGCACCGAATCGCTTGGAGACTCCGCGCAACGCCAGCACGGGCGTAGCGGACACGTTAACCATCTCCTTCGCCGCCTGACCGGCGGGGATGCCGCGCTTGGGGTAGGCGCGGAGGGGTTGTGCTTTTAGCACTTACTTACGAGTTGTGCTGTCAGCACGGATTTACAAGTCGAACATGCGCGCGGCCGATGCCTCTTGGCAACGGCTGCGTCCGCCATGCTTCCGTCCGGCGCCCGCCCCGCAGCGGGGTATGAAGGCGGTGCGGGCGCCGGACAGGCTCTGTGCCTGCCTGTCGGGGCGGGTCCGTCGAAGGACTCGCCCCGGGGCTCAGCGGCTCTTACTGAAGGCCGGCCTTCTTGCACGCGGCGGCGTAGTTCGCGGTGCAGATGTCGGCGACGGTGTACAGACCGTCCTTGACGACCGTGTCGTTGATGTTCTTGACGGTGACCGAGACCGGGGTCAGCAGCTTGGCCTGGACCTTGTCACCGGAGCCACTGGTGACCTGGGTGTCGGCCAGGGACTTGATGTCCTTGCCCTGGAGCAGGTTGACCGCGAGCTCGGCGGCGTTGTCGGCCTCCGGCTTGTAGGCCTTGTAGACCGTGGAGGACTGGGTGCCGGCGACGATCCGCTGGATGGCCGCGAGCTCGGCGTCCTGACCGGTCAGCGGGATGGTGCTGATGCCCGCGCCCTTGAGGGTGTTGGCGATACCACCGGCCATGCCGTCGTTGGCGGCGTAGACGCCCGCGATGTTCTTGGCGCCCAGCTGGGTGATGGCCGCGGACATCTTCTGCGCGGCGACGGTGTCCTTCCACAGGCCGGACTGCTCGTAGGCGATGTCGACCTTGCCGTCGAGGACCTTGTGGGCGCCTTCCTTGAACTGGCCGGCGTTCGGGTCGGCGTCGTCACCGTTGATCATGACGACCTTGGACTTCGGGGTCGCCTTGGAGCCGAGCGCGTCGAGCAGGGCCTGACCCTGGAGCTCGCCGACCTTGACGTTGTCGAAGGAGACGTAGGCGGAGACCGGGCCCTGGGCCAGACGGTCGTACGCGACGACCTTGACGCCCTTGCTCACCGCGGAGGCGATGGAGGACTTGATGGCGGCGGAGTCCTGCGCCGAGACCACGATCACCTTGACGCCCTTGGTGACCATGCTGCTCATCTGCTGGGCCTGCTTGCCCGGGTCGGCCGCGGCGTTGGCGTAGGAGACGGTGCAGTCGCTGCACAGCTCCTTGACCTTGGCCTCGAAGTACGGCTTGTCGAACTTCTCGTACCGCGCCGTGACGTTGTCGGGCAGGAGCAGGCCGATCGACTTGCCGCCCGAGCCCGAGCCCGAGCTGCTGCTGCTGTCACTGCCGTTGTCGTCGCCGGCCTTGCCACAGGCGGCGGCCGAGACGGCGAGCGCCGAGATCGCGACGGATACGGCCACACGACGCATGAGCGTGTTCACTTTTGAAACCTCCCTGACGAGGCCGCGTCGTTGCGGCCGAGGTGGCTGGAAGTCAACTCGGCCGCACGTGCGACGTCAAGAAGTAAATACTTAACGAGATGGCAACGGCGTCCTGCGTTCTCTAAGTGAAGGCAGGTGTCGCTGCATGCAGCGTGCTGTCCAAAAGGGTCGAATCACCCATCTCGCTGAGCGCGAGGGCGAGTGCTCCGAGCACCTCCGCACGACCTCCAAGTGCCCCGGGAAGCACGCTCAGTTGGCGTGCCGCACTGGGGATCGCATAGCGGCCGACAGACTCCCTGATCGGCCCGAGCACCAGCTCACCGGCCTCGGCGAGATCACCGCCCAGGACGACTCGGCTCGGGTTCAGCAAGTTGCAGAGATTGGCGACTCCACTGCCGATATGTCGGCCGACGTCGGCGATCACCCGACGGCAGCCAGGATCTCCGTCCCGTGCGAGTCGAACAACGCCTTCCATGGTGAGATCGGTGCCGTGGCTGGACTGGAGGAGCGGGAGCACATAGCGCGCGGCCGCGAAGGTCTCCAGACAGCCGCGGTTGCCGCAACGGCAGACGGGACCGGACTCATCAAGAGTAATATGCCCGATTTCTCCCGCTGTGCCACCCGGGCCACGGTAGATCTTGCCGCTGATGACCAGTCCGGCACCCACACCGCTCGCGACCTTGATGTACGCCAGGTCCCGCACTCCCCGGCCACTGCCCCAGACCAGCTCACCGAGGGCGCCCAGGTTGGCGTCGTTGTCCACGTGCACGGGCACGCCCAGGCGCCCCTGGAGCTCCTCGGCGGGCTTGGTGCCGATCCAGCCCGGCAGGATGGCGGAGGAGCCCAGGGAGCCGGACTCCAGGTCGATGGGGCCGGGCACGCCGAGGCCCACCCCGGCGATCTTCGAGCGGTCCACGCCGGTCGCCTCGATCAGCCGGTTGACCAGCTGTTCCGCCCGGTCGAAGCCCTGGGTGGAGGAGGCGTCCACGTCCAGTGGCTCGGACTCCTCGGCCAGCACCTGATGGGCGAGGTTCCCGACCGCGACGCGCAGATGGGTGTGCCCGAAGTCCACCCCTATGACGATGCCGGCGTCCCCGCTCAGGGAGACCGCGCGGGCCCGCCTGCCACCCGCCGACGTGGGCGTGACCTCGACGGTTCCGCCGTCCTTGAGCTCGCGGACGATATTGGAGACGGTCGCGGCGGACAGTCCCGTGGTGCGTGCGATCTCCGCCTGTGTGAGCGACCCGGCCAGCCGGACGGCACGTACGACCCGCTCCAGGTTGGCTCGGTGCAGTGACGACTGCGACCCCGGAGTCTCCACGACGACCTCCTGCGCGCGGGACCGCAGCGATGAGGCCCCGTCTATGTCCAACTAGTGAACTCTAAGATGAGCCGTTAGGGTCGCCTCCCGTCAAGAGGTTGAACAGTATCCGCGTTCTTGTCCATGCCGAAGGGGCGCCGCCCGTTCAAGATCCGGACCTTGAAGGGGTGACGCCCGTGCGGGCGGCCGAGCTCTACTTCAGCGCGCCCGCCGTCAGCCCGGCCACCACCTGTCGCTGGAAGATGATGTAGGCCACGAGGACCGGGATCATCGCCATCACCAGACCGGCGAACAGGCCCGACCAGTCGCCCTTGTAGCCCTGGCTGGCCGCGAGTTGGACCAGCCCCTGGGTCAGTACCCGTTTGTCCGGGTCGGTGTTGAGCACCGTCGGCAGCATGTACTGGTTCCACTGGCCCAGGAAGTTGAAGATCCCCACGCTGATCAGGCCCGGCTTGGCCATCGGCAGCATGATCTGGAAGAACGTCCTGGAATGCGAGGCCCCGTCCACGAAGGCCGCTTCCGCCACCGAGGTCGGCAGGGTGCGGAAGAACGCGGTCAGGAAGAAGACCGTGAACGGCAGTGAGTACGCGATGTAGACCAGGATCAGCCCGTGAATCGTGTTCAGCAGGCCCATGTTGTTCACGACGTAGAACAGCGGGACCAGCGCCAGCATGATCGGGAAGCTCATGCCGCCGATGAACAGGAAGTAGATGAAACGGTTGCCCGGGAAATCGAACCGGGCCAGCACATACGCCGCCATCGAGCCGAGCACCAGGGTGCCGATGAGCGAACCCGCCACCACCAGAATGGTGTTGAGGAAGTAGTCGCTCATGTTGGCGTCGGTCCAGGCCCGCGACCAGTTGTCGAAGTGCAGCTTGTCCGGCAGCGCCCAGGGCGAGTTGAAGATGGCACTGTCGTCCTTGAAGGACGTCATCACCGCCCACAGCAGCGGCATCACGACCATGAACGCCCACAGGATGAGCATTCCGTGCGAGAAGACGTTGAGGACGCCGCCCTCCTTCTTCTTCTCCTTCCGGGCCGGGCCGCCTCGGGTGTCGGTCTTGGCGACGGGAGTACCGGAGTCGGCCGGTACGGGGGCAGGGGTTTCGGTCGTCTTCATCGGATCAGTACTCCAGCCGCTCGCGCCGGCCCAGCCGCATCACCAGGGCGGCGAACGCCAGCGTGACGACGAGCAGGGCGACGCCGATGGTGGTGGCATAGGCGGCCTGTCCGTCACGGAACGCCTTCTGGTACACGTACAGGACCATGACGGTGGTCGAGTAGTCGGGGCCGCCGGGCCCGGTCGTCATGATCTGTACGACCGCGAACGACTCGGCTCCGAGGGCCAGGATGCCCATGTAGACCCAGCCGGACTGCACGGTGTCCCACAGCAGCGGCAGGGTGATCCGGAAGAACGTGCTCGCCCGCCCCGCCCCGTCGAGCAGCGCCGCCTCGTACAGGTCCGCCGGGATGGAGGCCATACCGGCGCTGAACAGGACCACGAAGAAGCCGACCGTGGACCACACGAGGACCGCCATCACGGCCCACAGGGCGAGGCTCGGGTCGCCCAGCCACAGAGGCTGGACGCTGCCGAGCCCGATTCCGCGCAGGATCGAGTTGATGGCGCCGCTGTCCGGGTTGTACGCGAAGGCGAACAGCAGGGCGACGATCGCGATCGAGAGAACCTGCGGGAAGAAATACACGATCTTGTAGAAGGAGGAGCCCCGGACACCGGTGACGACCGGGCCTCCCCTTCTTTTCCGTCCGCCGACATTGATCATGAAGGAGAAGAACAGCGCCAGGCTGATCGTCACCAACGGCAGCACGAGCGCGAAGATCAAGCTGTGCTGCAAGGACTTCCAGAAGATCTCGTCGTCCAGCATCCTCCGGTAATTGTCCAGGCCGACCATCTTGAATTCGGGGCTCAGGCCGGTCCAGTCCGTGAACGAGTAGTAGATGGACTGGATGAACGGCCAGACCACGAATAGCGCGTACAGTCCCAGGGGCAGCGCCAGAAACCCCACGATGAACCGGTACTTGCCGTGCTGCATCGCCGCTCCGTTGCCGTTACTGGTGCTTGTAGTGCTTGATCGACGAGTCCTTCGCGGCCGCGTCGGCGAAGCCCTGGATCTTCTTGATGGCCTCCGCCGGGGTGAGCCGTCCGGCCATCATCTCGCCGAGGCCCGCCACACCGATCTGCTCCTTCTGGAGCTGGACGTACCAGTCCTGCAGCCGCGGGTTCACCACGTTGTCGCCGGCCTTCTCCAGCGCGGCCACACCGGACTTCAGGCCCGGGGTGAGGGTGATGCCGTCGGTGCCGCCGTTGTAGGCGGTCAGGGACTTGACCTTGGAAGTGAAGTTCTTCGAGGACGCCTCGCTGAGCATGATGCGCAGCTGCTCCATGCCGCCCGCGGTGTTCTTCGCCTTGGCCGGGACGATGAAGGGTTCACCGCCGGAGGCCCAGATGGTGCCGAAGGGCATCTTGTCGGAGGAGTCGATGCCGGTGGGCGCGGAGACCGCGAGGCCGAAGTCCTTGGGGATGACGTTGGCCGACTCGTTCTCCACCCAGGAGCCGTTCGGGATGAACAGCGCCTTGCCCTGGGCCCAGGCGGTCTGCGACTGGATGTGGTCGAGGCCGGGGGTGCCCTTGAGGACGTAGCCCTTCTTGTAGAGCTCGTAGTAGGCGTCGAAACACGCCTTGACCGCCGGGTTCTTCCAGGCGTTCGGCTCCAGGTTGTCGATGGCGTCGAGGACCTCGACGCCGCCGACCTTGCCGATCATCGGGTAGAGCGAGAAGGGGAGGTAGTACGGGTACTTGCCCGCGTACGTCCAGCCCGCCATGCCCTTCTTCTTGGCCTTCGCGCACACCGCGAGCATCTGGTCCCAGGTCTCCGGGTACTGCTCGTCGAGCGAGTCGAGGGCCTTCTGGGAGTACCAGACGCCGTAGACCGTGTAGGCGTAGTACATGATCCACACCGGGTCGCCGTCGAACTGGCCCATCTCGACGATGCCGGGGCGCAGGGTGTCGCGGACCTTCTTGCTCGGGTCGTCGTACGACGGGGCGTCCAGGAGCGGGGTGAGGTCGGCGAGCTGGTTCTTGCCGACCAGGACGCCCATGTCCATCTGCTCGGCGCCGGAGTTGTCGATGAGGTCCGGCGGGGTGCCCTGGTTGAAGCGGGGCTGGAGCGTGGACTGGATCTTCTGGGTGGCGGAGAACTTCACCTTGGCCTTGGGGAAGTTCGTCTCGTAGATCTTCACGGCGTCCTCGGCGTATTCCTTGCCGAAGCCGCCGTCGAACAGGACGAACTCCATCTGCGCGGTGTCGTTGACGGCCAGGGGGTTCTTGGCGGTCTTCTTGCCCGCCTTGGCCTTGTCGCCGCTGTCGTCGCCGCCGCTGCTGGCGCACGCGGACAGAAAACTCATCGTCGGAACGGAGATCAGACCGAGTGCGGCCGACCGCTTGATCAGATCGCGGCGGCCTACACCCGCGCTGCCGTTGTTGCTGTTCTCGGCGGAAGTGGATCCCATGCTCAAGTCCTCGCCTTCTCCAGGACTCAGGCGGTGAACCGGATCCTCCCCGGCACCGCGGTCAGGTCAAGCAGGTTCGTACAAGAGGGGTGAATCGCCGACAGGTATAGTCCACTTCCGGTCGAGGGAGCAAGATCGAACGCAATGTTGGCCATGGGTGTTCTCTAGTTGAGACCTCGCGGAAATATGAGCGCCCTGTGCGAAGCTTGCCGGAAAAATCCGCGACATACGCCCCGAATGCCACACCCAACCCCCTTGACATCACTGTTCACTTGGGCCACTACTGATCCTTGCACGGATTGTGTGACAACGTTGTCCGTCCTTGTGCAGGGAGGGTACTCGCCGATGGCTCGGTACAGAACTCGGCTCAGACGTAGTGCGGCGGTCGTGATCACGGCCGCCTTTTGCGTGACCGTGGGCTCGCAGGGCGCGGCGGTGGCCCTGCCCGAGGCCGCGGCCCGGGCGGACCGGGGGTTCACCTCCTCTTTCGAGGCCGGCGAACCGGCGCCCGACTGGACCAGCAGCGTCGACGGCGACCGGGCCTCCGGCGTCGACGGCGGCTACAGCACCGGCATCCCGGGCAATGTCACCGACCAGGTCACGGACGTCCGGGCGAGCGCCGAGAACACCGGCGGCGGCGAGGTGAAGGAGAACCTCGTCGACGGCGAGCCCAGTACCAAGTGGCTGGCCTTCGAGTCCACCGGCTGGGCCGAGTTCGACCTGGCCAAGCCGCTCAAGGTCGTCACCTACGCGCTGACCTCGGCCAATGACGTCGCCGAGCGTGATCCCAGGGACTGGACGCTGAAGGGCTCGACGGACGGCAAGGACTGGAAGACCCTCGACACCCGATCCGGCGAATCGTTCGACGAACGGTTCCGGACAAAGTCGTACGACATCGCGGATCCGGCCGAATACCAGCACTTCCGGCTCGAGATCACGAAGAACAACGGCGCCTCCGGCATCCTCCAGCTGGCCGATGTGCAGCTGTCCACGGGCGGCGGCGAGGGGCCGGTGCCGCCGGACATGCTCTCGCTGGTCGACCGCGGGCCGAGCGGATCGCCCACCGCGAAGGCGGGCGCCGGATTCACCGGAAAGAGAGCCCTGCGTTACGCCGGACGGCACACCTCGGACGGGCGGGCGTACTCGTCCAACAAGGTCTTCGACGTGAACGTGGCGGTGGATCCGCTGACCCGGCTGTCGTACCGGATCTTCCCGTCGATGGCGGACGGCGACCGGGACTACGACGCCACGAACGTATCCGTGGACCTGGCCTTCACCGACGGCACCTTCCTGAGCGAGCTCGGGGCGCGTGACCAGCACGGATTCGCGCTGTCGCCCCAGGGGCAGGGCGCCGCCAAGGTGCTCTACGTCAACCAGTGGAACAACGTGGCCTCGCGGATCGGGTCGGTCGCGGCCGGGAAGACCGTCGACCGGATCCTCGTCGCGTACGACTCCCCGAGTGGGCCGGCGAAGTTCCGGGGCTGGCTGGACGACGTGACGCTGGAGCGGGCCGCGCCGGAGAAGCCGAAGGCGCATCTGTCGGACTACGCGCTCGCCACCCGCGGCACCCACTCCAGCGGCGGCTTCTCGCGCGGCAACGACTTCCCGGCCACGGCCGTCCCGCACGGCTTCAACTTCTGGACGCCGGTGACCAACGCGTCCTCGCTGAGCTGGCTCTATGACTACGCCCGCGCCAACAACGCGGACAATCTGCCGACGGTTCAGGCGTTCAGCGCGAGCCACGAACCGAGTCCGTGGATGGGCGACCGGCAGACCTTCCAGGTGATGCCGTCGGCCGCCCCGGGCACTCCGGACACCGGCCGTGAGGCGCGGGAGCTGGCGTTCCGGCACGAGAACGAGACGGCGCGGCCGTACTACTACGGGGTGCGGTTCGAGAACGGGCTGAAGGCGGAGATGACGCCGACCGACCACGCGGCGGCCCTGCGCTTCACCTACCCGGGCGACGACGCGAGCGTGCTCTTCGACAACGTGACGGACCAGGCGGGGCTGACGCTCGACCAGGACGCCGGGGTGATCACCGGGTACTCGGACGTGAAGTCCGGCCTGTCCACCGGGGCGACCCGGCTCTTCGTGTACGGCGTCTTCGACAAGCCGGTGACGGACGGTTCCGCCGGCGGGGTCAAGGGCTATCTGCGCTTCGACGCCGGTGCGGACCGGACCGTCACCCTGCGGCTCGCGACCTCGCTCATCAGTCTCGACCAGGCGAAGGACAACCTGCGCCAGGAGATCCCGGACGGCACGTCCTTCGAGACGGTCCGGGACCGGGCCCTGCGGCAGTGGGACAGGCTGCTGGGCAAGGTCGAGGTGGAAGGCGCCACGCAGGACCAGCTGACCACGCTCTACTCCAGCCTGTACCGGCTGTACCTGTATCCCAACTCGGGCTTCGAGAAGGTCGGTTCGACCTACCAGTACGCCTCTCCCTTCTCCCCGATGCCGGGCCCCGACACGCCGACGCACACCGGGGCGAAGATCGTGGACGGCAAGGTGTACGTCAACAACGGTTTCTGGGACACCTATCGGACGACGTGGCCGGCGTACTCGCTGCTGACGCCCTCTCAGGCCGGCGAGATGGTCGACGGGTTCGTCCAGCAGTACAAGGACGGCGGCTGGACCTCGCGCTGGTCATCCCCCGGGTACGCGGACCTGATGACCGGCACCTCCTCGGACGTCGCCTTCGCGGACGCGTACGTCAAGGGCGTCGACTTCGACGCGAAGTCGGCGTACGACGCGGCCCTGAAGAACGCGACCGTCGTGCCCCCGTCGTCCGGCGTGGGCCGCAAGGGCATGGAGACCTCGCCCTTCCTCGGCTACACCGGCACCGACACCCACGAGGGTCTGTCCTGGGCGCTGGAGGGCTACCTCAACGACTACGGCATCGCGCGGATGGGACAGGCGCTCTACGCGAAGACCGGCGAGAAGCGCTACAAGGAGGAGTCGGAGTACTTCCTCAACCGGGCCCGCGACTACGTGAACCTCTTCGACTCGAGGGCCGGGTTCTTCCAGGGCCGGGACGCCGACGGCAACTGGCGTGTGCAGTCGGCGAGTTACGACCCGCGGGTGTGGGGCTACGACTACACCGAGACCAACGGCTGGGGCTACGCCTTCACCGCCCCGCAGGACAGCCGGGGCCTCGCCAACCTGTACGGCGGCCGCTCCGGGCTCGCGGAGAAGCTGGACGAGTACTTCGCGACCCCCGAGACGGCCTCGCCGGACTTCGTCGGCTCCTACGGCGGGGTCATCCACGAGATGACGGAGGCGCGGGACGTCCGGATGGGCATGTACGGGCACTCCAACCAGGTCGCCCACCACGTCAACTACATGTACGACGCGGCCGGTCAGCCGTGGAAGACGCAGCGCAACGTCCGTGAGGTGCTGTCCCGGTTGTACGTCGGCAGCGAGATCGGGCAGGGCTATCACGGTGACGAGGACAACGGCGAGCAGTCGGCCTGGTATCTGTTCTCGGCGCTGGGCTTCTACCCGTTGGTGATGGGCAGCGGCGAATACGCGGTCGGCTCCCCGCTGTTCACCAAGGCCACGGTCCATCTGGAGAACGGGCGGGACCTGGTGGTCAGGGCGCCCGAGAACAGCGCGCGGAACGTGTATGTGCAGCGACTGAAGGTCAACGGCCGTGCGTGGAAGTCGACTTCACTGCCGCACTCCCTGCTGGCTCGCGGTGGTGTCCTGGACTTCGACATGGGTCCCCGTCCGTCGAAGTGGGGCACGGGGAAGAACGCGGCTCCGGTGTCGATCACCCAGGACGACGAGGTGCCCACGCCGCGCGCGGACGTGCTCGTCGGTGACGGGGCGTTGTTCGACAACACCTCGGCGACGGACGCGGCCGTGACCTCGGTGGATCTGCCGGTGTCCCAGCAGGTCAAGGGCGTCCAGTACACGGTGACGTCGTCCTCGGACCACACGAAGGCGCCGAGCGGCTGGATCCTCCAGGGCTCGGACGACGGAACCAAGTGGAAGACCCTGGACCGGCGGTCCGGGCAGTCCTTCGCATGGGACCGGCAGACACGGGCGTTCACCGTGAGGTCTCCGGGTACGTACGGGAAGTACCGCCTGGTGCTCGACAACGAGGCGGTGGTGGCTGAAGTCGAACTGCTCGCCTGAGCAGCAGCGTTGGGGGTCTCATGCAGGGTGTCGATCCGGCCTGGCTGCCGGACGGGGCGTTCCGGCCGATCGGCACCCGGCGGACCCTGATCCGTGGCTCGGGTCCACTGGTGGACACGGTCCACGGTGAGGTGGCCAGGGCCTGCGAGCGGTTCGGAGGGAGCGTCTCGCGTGAACCCGGGTCGTACGACCTGGTGTTGGAGCTGGACGGTGACGACGGCACCGAGGGGTTCGTGTACGAGCGGGGTGACGGGTGTACGACCGTCACCGCGTCCGGCGCGCGCGGACTGCTGTACGGGTTCTTCCATGTCGTACGGCTCGGCGAGACGGCGTTCCTCGACGATGTTCGACGCGTTTCGCATCGGCCCGAGTCGGCGCTGCGGATGCTCGATCACTGGGACAACGTGGCCGTGCATCCGGTCATGGGGCAGGTGGAGCGCGGGTACGCCGGCGGGTCACTGTTCTGGGAGGACGGGCGGGCGCGTGGGGACCTGGAGCGGGTGCGGGCCTATGGCAGGCTGCTGGCGGCCTGCGGGATCAACGCCGTGGCCGTCAACAACGTCAACGTGCACGCGGCCGAGGCACGGCTGCTGACCGACCGGATCGGTGAAGTGGCGGACGTCGCGGGCGCGTTGCGGCCGTACGGCATCCGGACGCATCTGTCGGTCACCTTCGCCGCGCCGGTCGTACTGGGCGGGCTGGCGAGCGCGGATCCGCTGGAGGAGTCGGTGCGGGCGTGGTGGGCCGGGGCGGCCGCCCGGGTGTACGCGGCGATCCCCGACTTCGGCGGGTTCGTGGTGAAGGCAGACTCCGAGGGACAGCCGGGCCCGTTCACGTACGGGCGCAGTCACGCGGACGGCGCGAACATGCTCGCCGCCGCGCTCGCGCCGCACGGCGGTACGGTCCACTGGCGGGCCTTCGTCTACGACCACCACCAGGACTGGCGGGACCGCTCGACGGACCGGGCACGGGCCGCGTACGACCATTTCGTTCCGCTGGACGGGGAGTTCGCCGACAACGCCGTCCTCCAGGTCAAGCACGGGCCCATGGACTTCCAGGTGCGGGAGCCGGTCTCCCCGCTGATCGGGGCGATGCCCGGCACCCGGTTGGCCGTGGAGCTGCAGGCGACGCAGGAGTACACCGGGCAGCAGCGGCATGTGTGCTGGCTGGGGCCGATGTGGAGCGAGGTGCTGCGGTTCGGGATCGCCGGGGAGTCTTCCGTGGGCGCGCTGGCGCGTGGCGGGCTCGTCGCCGTGGCGAACGTCGGGGACGATCCGTTCTGGACGGGTCATCCGCTGGCTCAGGCGAACCTGTACACCTTCGGCCGGCTGGCCTGGGATCCGGACGCCGACCCGCATCGCGTCCTCGACGAGTGGATCCGGCTCACCTTCGCACCCGGGCCCGGGCCCGGGCTCGCGGCGGGACTGCGCTCGGTTCTGGACGGCTCGTGGCGGACGTACGAGAAGTACACCGCTCCCCTCGGTGTGGGGTTCATGGTCCAGCCGGGGCACCACTACGGGCCGAGCGTCGACGGCTATGAGTACAGCCCCTGGGGCACCTATCACTTCGCCGACCGCGACGGCGTCGGTGTCGACAGGAGCCTGGCGAGCGGGACCGGGTACGCGGGGCAGTACGCGAAGCCCTGGGCCGACGTGTACGAATCGCCTCACTCGTGCCCCGACGAGCTGCTGTTGTTCTTCCACCACGTGTCGTACGGGCACAGGCTGCACAGCGGCAAGACGGTGATCCAACACATCTACGACACGCACTTCGAGGGCGTGACGGAGGTCGAGGCAGCCCGGGAGCGATGGGCCTCGCTGGTGGACCTCGTGGACCCGGCGTGTCACGCACGGGTGGCGGAGCGGTTCGAGGAGCAGCTCCGCAGCGCCCGCGAGTGGCGCGATCAGGTCAACAGCTCCTTCTTCCGGAAGTCGGGGGTGGCGGACGAGCGGGGGCGGACGATCTACTGAGCACGGAGTACGGCGACGCCCAGCTGGTCGAGGGGGAGAGGGGCGCCCGCCTCCACCTTCTTGCCGCTGAGCAGGTCGGACGCCGTGGTGTGGGCCGTCAGGTCGGCCGGCTGTGCGGAGTGGTTGAGGAGGAAGAGCAGGCGGGTTCCGTCGGGGGCGATCCGGGCGGCCGTCTCCAGGCCCTCGTGGTCGGCGTACGGACCGATGAGGTCGTGGCGGGACAGGACGCGGCGGACCACCTGGTCGACGCCCGGCTGGTCGAGGGCGGTGGCGACGTACCAGCCCTCGCCCCGCCCGTAGGCGTTGCGGGTGACGGCGGGGGTCCCCGCGTAGAAGTCGCAGCCGTAGGTGGCGACCGTCTCGGCACCCCGAAGCTGCACGATCTCGAAGACGAGCCGTCCTGCTGAGGCGAGCTCGGGGACGGGCTGGGCGAACTCCGCCCCGCGGGAGTCCCATTCGTCGATCCGGATGCCCATGAGCGGGGCGAGCGGACCGGGGACGTCGGTGAGGAAGGCACGGTCGTGTGCGTCGACGCGGCCGGAGAGGAAGGTGGCCAGGACCGTGCCGCCGCGTTCCGCCACCGCTTCGAGGCGGGCGGCGAGGTCGCCCTTGACCATGTGCAGGACGGGGGCGAGGACCACGTCGTACGGGGTGAGGTCGGCGGTGTGCGGGACGACGTCCACGTCGGCGCCGGCCTCGCGGGCTGCCCGGTAGTAGGCGTGGACCACCTCCTGGTACTTCACCAGCCGCGAGGGGCCGTCGGAGATCTCCAGGGCCTACCAGCTGTCCCAGTCGAAGAGCAGGGCCGTGCGGGCGGGAGTGCGGGCGCCGAGGGTCGCGTCGCCGAGCGTCTCCAACTCCGCGCCCAGTGCGGCCACTTCCCTGAACACCCGGGTGTCGTCGCGGCCCGCGTGGCCGATGACCGCCCCGTGGTACTTCTCGCAGGCTCCGCGGGAGGCGCGCATCTGGAAGTAGAGGGCCGCGTCGGCGCCGTGGGCGATGGCCTGGAAGGTGGCCAGGCGCAACTCCCCCGGTCTGCGCAGGGGGTTGACATCACGGCAGGCCGTCGTGGACGGGGTCTGCTCCATGAGCCAGAAGGGGGCCCCGTCCTTGAGGCCGCGCATCAGGTCGTGGGCCAGGGCGGGCCAGGTCGGCGGGGCGTCCAGGGGCGGGTAGCTGTCCCAGGACGCGAAGTCGAGGTGGGGTGCCCAGCGGTGGTAGTCGAGGGGGCGAAACATGCCCATGAAGTTGGTCGTGACGGGGATGACCTGATCATGGGTGCGGATCACCTCCTTCTCGGCGAGGAAACAGCCGAGCAGCGCGTCGGTGGTGAAGCGGAAGTAGTCGAGCGTGATGCCCTGGAAGGCGGTGTGGTCCGGGCCCCGCCAGTGCTCGGTGAGGGCGCTGGGCGGTTCGACCTCCTCGAAGGAGGTGTAGCGGTGCGACCAGAAGGTCGTCCACCAGGCGTCGTTGAGGGCGTCGAGGGTGACGTACTTGTTCCGCAGCCAGTCGCGGAACGCGTCGGCACACAGCGCGCAGTAACAGACGCCGCCGTACTCGTTGTTGATGTGCCAGGCGAGCAACGCCGAGTGCCTCGCGTACCGTTCGGCGAGCCGTTCCGCCATCGCGGTGGCGAGTCCGCGGTACGCCGGTGAGCTGGGGCAGAAGTTGTGGCGCTGGCCGTAGCGGTGGCGGCGCCCCTCGAAGTCGGTACGGTTCGCCTCGGGGTACGCCTTGGCCAGCCAGGGCGGCAGGGCTGCCGTGCCCGTGGCCAGACAGACCTGTCGGCCCTCGGCCGCCGCCCGGTCGAGGACGCGGTCGAGGACCGCGAAGTCGTAGGTGTCCTCGGCGGGTTGGGTGAGCGACCAGGAGAAGACGCCCACGGTGAGGGTGTCGATGCCGGCCCGGGTGAACAGTCGGTGGTCCGCGTCCCAGAACTCCTGTGGCCACTGCTCGGGGTTGTAGTCGCCGCCGTACGGGATCTTGGAGCTCGACGGGCTCATGCGGTGAAGTCCTCCTGGGTCTCGGCGATCACCGGACGGCTGCTGTGCAGCAGGGACAGCAGCAGCGGGGCGGCGAGCAGCGCGGGCAGGGCCTCGGTCAGTACGGCGGTACCGGCGGCGGTCAGGACGAGCAGCGAGGCGGCGCCGAGCGTGGCGCTGACGTGCCGGAACAGGAAGTGTCCTGCGAGGCGTGCGGTGTCCCTCGCCCGGAAGGCGAACAGGGCGGTGAGGACCAGCGCGTGCGCGCCCCAGAGCAGGGAGCCGAGGCCGATCGCCGCGAGCAGCACCGCCCACCAGCCGGGCAGGCCGGAGGCGGTGAAGTGGGTCAGCGTGAAGGCGATGACCGTCAGCCAGGCCAGCAGGGGTGCCCACAGCTTCAGGGAGGGGACGGCGTTGAGGCGCCAGCCGCGCCAGTAGGCGCGGGCCGGGTGGAGCTCGGTGAGGTCGCGGTCGCGGTGCCGGAGGGCGTACAGGGCGGCGGCCGTCGCCGGGCCGAGGGGCAGCAGGCATACGGCGGCGAGGGGGAGGTTGGCGGGGGCGGGGCCCAGCAGGAGCAGACCCGCGAGGCCCGGCGAGGCGGCGACGAGAAGCAGGGCCTCGACGGTGACCAGGGTGTGGATGAGGGCGGCGGCGCGGGAGAGGGAGCCGGTGCCGAAGGAGGGAGCGGCGGAGGCGCCGGGGTGAGAGTTCGCTCCGCTCACGCCACTCGCGCCGCTCACCGCGGCCCCGTCCCCAGCAGTCGGCGTTCGTCCCACCACTCCGGTGCCTCCTCCACGACCGGGTCACCGCCACGAGCGTGATCTCGTGGCGGGCACGGCGTCAGGTCCAGTACGGTCCGGTCGTCCTCCACCGGCACCCGCAGGTGCTGCCGACCGGGCTCGGCGGGGACGCGGAGGATCACCCGTTCTCCTTCTTGAACCGGTCGTGCGCCTTGTTGTGCAGGTCGACGAGTTGCTGCATGTTCTTCGCTTTCAACTCGCCCACGAACGCGTCCCATTCGGACATCGGGCGTTTGCCGAGCACGAACTGGAGGGTGTTCTGGATGGCGTGGTCCTTGAGCGGGGTGTCCCAGAGGGTCGCCTGTTCCTGCTCGAAGGACTGCAGCGGGTGGGCCGGGTCGACGGGCAGTTCCTTGCGCTGGGACATGACGTCCTGGAACTTCTTCTCGTCCGGGCCGAAGTTGGAGGACACCAGCTCCCAGCTGCCGCCGTAGGTGAACACGCCGTTGAAGAAGCCGAAGTCCTTCTGGAGGTCCTTCGGGGCGCTCGGGTCGGAGCCCATCAGTGAGATCCCGGGCTTCAGCGTGTACGTGCCGCCGGACTCGGTGTAGGTGACGCCCTCCACGCCCCACTTGCAGAACTTCTGGCCCTCGTCGGAGTACCAGAGCCAGTCCACGAACTGCATCATCGCGACGAAGTCGGAACTCTTGAGGGCCTTGCTGGAGATCATGACGCCGTTCTCCAGCCGGATCCCGCTCAGCAGGATCGGACCGGCCGGACCCAGGGGCACCGGGACCATCTCGATCTTCGAGCCCTTGACCTGCTTGCCCAGGTTGTAGCGGTAGTTCTGCACCAGTTCCTGCGGATTGGCGCTGATCACATAGGACTTCTCGGCCAGCAGCTTCTGCACGGCCTGGTCGTCCTGCTGGGTGAAGCTCTCGGGGTCCAGCAGCTTCTCGGCGACGATCTTTCTCAGGTACTCGATCATCTGCCGGTAGGCGTCCTGGGCCGCGGTGAAGACGAACTTCTGCGCCTTGGTGTCGAAGCTGATGTTGTCGTACGTCCACCCCGCCTTGACGCCGTACGCCTGGCCGAGGTAGCTGAACAACGCGCCGCACGGGAACGGGGTGTTGGTACTCCAGCGGTCGGTCCAGGGGTATGTGTCGGGGTACTCCGCCTTGAGCGCCTTGAGGACGTCGTAGACCTCGTCCCAGGTCGTCGGCAGGGCCAGTCCGTGCTTGTCGAGGATGTCCGTGCGGAAGGACAGCGAGTAGCCGGCCTTGGGCCTCTCATGCAGCCCTGGCAGCAGGTAGTACTTGCCGTCGGACTGGCGGATGGAGTCGAGCTCGGGCTCCAGACTCCACTTCTTCACCTTGTCGCGGAAGTTGGGCATCAGGTCGACGTACTCGCTGACCGGGAGGATCGCGCCCGAGGACACGAACGCCACCTCCGCGGGGTGGTACGTCTTCGGGATCAGGAAGGGTGCGTCACCCGCGCCTATGAGGACGCTGCGCTTCTTCTCGTAGTCGGCCAGCGGGACGTCGAGGGGTTTGACCGTGATGCCGGTGCGCTTGGTGACCTCCTTCCAGAACAGCCAGTTGCTCTTGAGGGGGTAGACCGGGTTGTCGTTGTGCAGCATGGAGAAGGACAGCGCCTTGGTGGCCTTGAACTGCTGGCCGGCCCGGTACTCCTTCATCGCGCCGTTCTGCTTCTTGGAAAGGTCCTTGGAGTCGCCTCCGTCCTCGCCGCCACCGCAGCCGGTGAGGGTGGCGAGGCCGACAAGGCCTGCGGCGGCGAGGACTTGGCGCCGTGACAGTTGTCCACCGTTCATCACTCAGATCCTCCTGGTCCTGGGGACACGGTTGTGGTTGGTGCCGACCGGGCTGCCTGCGACGCCGTGGCGGCATCGGGTGGGCCGGCCGTGCGGTCCCGCCGCCTGCGGCCGACGGGTCACCGCCGGGAGGGTGCGCACGGTCGAGACGGAGCAGGACACTTCGGTGCCGCGCCGGTGGGCCGGCACGCCGTCAGCCCTTGACCGCGCCGAGCATCACGCCCGAGACGAAGTAGCGCTGGACGAACGGGTACACGCAGATGATCGGCAGCGCGGTGAGCACGATCGTGACCGCCTGGATGCTCGCGCCGACCTGGCTGAGTTCCGCGGTGCCGGCGCCGGCGTTGCCGCCGCCGGTGGCGCCCGCGATGAGATTGCGCAGATAGACGGTGACCGGCATCAGGTCGGAGTGGTCCATGTAGAGGAACGCGCTGAACCAGGAGTTCCAGAAGGACACCGTGTAGAAGAGCACCATGGTCGCCACCACCGCCTTGGACAGCGGCAGCACGATCCTGAGCAGGATGCCGTAGGTGCTCAGGCCGTCGATCTGCGCGGCCTCCTCCAGCTCGGCCGGCAGGCTCTCGAAGAAGGCCTTCATCACCAGCAGGTTGAAGACGCTGATCGCGTTGGGCAGCGCGATCGCCCAGACGCTGTTCTTCAGTCCGAGCTCGGTGACCAGGATGTAGTGGGGGATCAGGCCGCCGGTGAAGAACATCGTGAACACGGCGATGCCGACGAGCAGCCCGCGCCCCCTGAGGTGCTTCTTCGACAGGACGTAGGCGTAACAGGTCGTCAGGACCATGGCCACGACGGTCGACACGACCGTGTAGAAGACGGTGTTGCCGTAGTTCCGCCAGAACATCGAGTCCTGGAACACGATCCGGTACGTGGTGAGGTTGAACCCCTTGGGCCACAGGGTCACTTCACCGGCCCGGATCTGCCGCTCGCCGCTGAAGGACCGAGCGACGATGTTGACGAAGGGATAGAGGGTCACCACCACGACGAGGGTGAGGATCACCCCGTTGACGCCCTGGAAGACCCGGTGGGAACGGCTCGGCTTCACCACAGGCTGGTCCCCACTGTGCGGCGCGCGAGCGTGTTGGCGGTGGTGATCAGGACCAGGCCGATGACCGCCTCGAACAGCCCGATGGCGGCGGCGTAGCTGAAGCTGTTGGATTCGACGCCGACCCGGTACACATACGTCGAGATCACGTCGGCGGTCGGGTAGGTCAGCGGGTTGTACAGGAGCAGGACCTTCTCGAAGCCGACCGCCATGAACGTGCCGACGTTGAGGATCAGCAGCGTGATCATGGTGGGGCGGATGCCGGGCAGGGTGACGTGCCAGATCTGCCGCCAGCGATTGGCTCCGTCGATGCGCGCGGCCTCGTACAGGTCCTCGTCGATGGTGGTGAGCGCGGCGAGGTAGAGGATCGTGCCCCAGCCCGCGGTCTGCCAGATCTCCGAGCCGACGTAGATCGTGCGGAACCAGCCGGGTTCCTGGATGAAGCGGATCTCGTCGTGGCCCAGCCGTCCGAGGGCGTGGTTGACCGGACCGTCCGTGGCGAGCATCTGCAGGGTGAGGCCCGCGACGATCACGATCGACAGGAAGTGCGGAAGGTATGACACCGACTGCACGAACCGCTTCAGGGAGCGCCGGCGCACCTCGTTCAGCAGCAGGGCGAGGACGATCGGGATCGGGAAGCAGAACACGAGCGTGAGCCCGCCGAGCCACAGGGTGTTGCGGAACACCTGCCAGAAGGTGGGGTCGCTGAGGAACATGCGCACATAGCGCAGCCCCACCCAGTCCTCCCCGAACATCGAGCCGCCGGGCTCGAAGCGCCGGAACGCGATCACGTTGCCGATCATCGGCAGATAGCGGAAGACCAGGAAGAACAGCAGCGGCAGGACCGCCAGCGAGTACAGCTGCCAGTCGCGACGCAGAGCCCGGCGCCATCCGCTGCGCGGCGCCGGGCGGGTGACTGTTCCGGGCGGTTCCTCGATGCCGGGTGGTGGAGAGGCCGACTTGACGGATGTGCTCATGCTCGGTCCTCTCAGACGGAGGCACGGAACCGAAACTTTCGAGCTCTTACCGGTAACTGCGCGGCAACTTAGAGGCACGAAGAAAGCGCTGTCAATGGGTCTGACGTGAGATACCTGAGGCACGTGTGGGGTATGACAGTGAGGCCAAGACCCAGCGCCGTCCGCAACTTTCACCGTCTGGACCGACTCATGCGAGGTGTCCTGTGCCCGCGTTCGACCTGTCGATGAGGGAGCTGGAGCGGTACCGTCCCGAGGTCCGGGAGCCCCCGGATTTCGACGGGTTCTGGCGGGAGACCCTCAAAGAGTCGGCGCAGCGGGACGTGTTGGCGTCGGTGCACCCGGCGGAGAGCGGACTGCGGCTGACGCGGACCTGGGACGTGACCTTCCGCGGCTTCGCCGGCGATCCGGTGCGCGCCTGGTACAGCAGACCGGCCGGGGTGGGCGAGCCCCTGCCCGCGGTCGTCGAGTACGCCGGTTACGGCCGCGGGCGCGGCCTGCCACACGAGCGGCTGACCTGGGTGAACGCCGGGTACGCGCATCTTCTGATGGACAACCGCGGGCAGGGTGACCAGTACGGCAACGGCGGGGCCACCCCCGACCCGCACGCCTTCGCACCGGGCGGCCCGGGACCGGCGGCCCGTGGTCTGCTCGACCCCCGCGCCTACCACTACCGGCGGCTGATCACGGACGCGGCGCGCGCGGTGGCCGCTGTGCGCGCCCTGCCGGGTGTGGACGCGTCCCAGGTCGCGGCCGTCGGCAACAGCCAGGGCGGCGGGCTGGCCCTGGCCGTCGCGGGACTGGTGCCGGACCTGTCGGCGGTCCTGGTCACCGCGCCTTTCCTGTGCGACATCCGACGGGCCCTGGATCTGACCGACGCGAGTCCGTACGGCGAGATCAGCGCGTACCTCTCCGTGCACCGGGGCACGCAGGAGGCCGCGTACCGCACCCTCGCCTACATGGAGGGCGTCTCCTTCGCACGGCGCGCCGCCGCCCCGGCCCACTTCGGGGTCGGCCTGCGTGACACGGTGTGCCCGCCGAGCGGGGCGTACGCGGCCTTCAACCGCTACGGCGAGCTGACCGGCGCGGACCCCCGCAAGGAGATCCACGCCTATCCGTACAACGGCCACGAGGGAGGCGACGCGGTCCACGTACGGCGCCAACTCGACTGGCTGGGCGAGCTGTTGGAGCCCGGTACGGTCAGCTCGCAGCCAGGGTGAACACGTGCAGATCCGTGTTGTTCGGCAGCTGCACGCCGACGATGCTCTTCCCTTCCGGTGCCTTGAACGGCTTCGTGGCGAAGACGTACGTCGCGACCGGGTCCCGGTCCGCGCCCGCGACGTTGCGATAGGCGGCCCGGGCGACGACCTCGTTGCCGTACTGGACGGTGCCGCCCCCGCCACCGACCGTCCAGTCGGTGAAGGCGAGCTCGATCGTGCCGGTGCTGCCGTCGGTGTAGGTGACCGTGGCCTGACCCTGCTGGTTGCCGTTCACGGCGCTGCCGATGAAGGACAACTGGTCGGCCGGTGAGGTCAGTTGGATGGTCCGGCCGGATGCCGTCGCGTTGTCGGGCCGGCCACTCGGCGAGTTCGGCCAGGTGAAGGTCAGGCCGTTCACCGTGCCCTGCCGGCCCGGGGTGAGCCCTGCCGCCGCGAGCGCCTGACGGGAGTAGCTCCAGCCGCCACCGTCGAAGTCGGCCTCGTCGTGGTCGCCTGAGTCGTCCGAGATCCCGGTGTTGTCGTAGGCGGCGAGGAGGGTGCCGGGTGCGGCCACCGTGAGGGACACCGGCTGCTGGTACGCGGTGTCGTCCGAGGTGACGGCGATCGTGACGTCGTAGAAGCCCTGCTCGGTGCGCTCGGTGGAGCTCAGGGTGATCTCCTGGGAGCCGTCGACCACCGTGCCCTCGCTCGGAGTTGCCGTGATGCCCTCGGGTGCCTCGACGCGGAAGCGGACCTCCGGGCCCGTGCCGTCGCCGCTCAGCGACAGCGCGCGGACGCCGACCTTCGTGCTGCCACCCGGCGCGATCGTCGCCGTGGTCGGGCCGACACCGATCTGGTACGGCTGCTCGCCCTCGCGGAACGACGGCGGAGCCGCGCCCGCTCCCCAGGCCGGGGCCGGCTCGGTGGACAGGGTGTAGTCCAGCCGGCCGCCGTCCCGCACGAAGGAGGCGGGGAGCCAGGCGGCCTGGCTGGTCCGGCCGTTGACCTTCAGGCCGTGGACGTACGGCGCGTCGGCGGCCGCGCCCTCCGCGCGGACGGAGATGTCGTTTCCGGAGGGCCGGGTGATCTCGATGCGCGGGAACAGCGGTGAGGCGAGGACCAGTTCGGACCGGGACGGCACCTGGGGGTACATGCCGAGCGCGGAGAAGACGTACCAGGCGGACATCGCGCCGAGGTCGTCGTTGCCGGGGATGCCGCCCGGCCGGGTCGACCAGAGCTGCCGCATGGCGGCGCGGACGGTCTGCTGTGTCTTGTACGGGGCACCCGCGTAGGCGTACAGGTAGGGGACGTTGATCGACGGCTCGTTGTCCAGCTCGGACTTCTCACCGCCGTTGCCCGTGAAGGCCCAGTCTCCCGTGTCGTCGTGGAAGAAGGTGTCCAGGCGGGCGAGAGCCTTGTCGCGGCCGCCCATCGCGGCGAACAGGCCCGCCGGGTCGTGCTGGACCATCCAGGTGTACTGGGCCGCCGTCCCCTCGACGAAGCCGTTGCCGGTGGCCGGGGTGAAGCCGGTGACCCAACTGCCGTCCGCCTTGCGGTTGGCGATGTAGCCGCCGCCCGCATCGGCGGCGATGTTGAAGTTGTTCTGCCACCACTGGGATCGCTTGGAGAAGGCGGACGCCGTCCCCTTCTCCCCTGCCGCGCGGGCCAGTTGGGAGAGCGCGAAGTCGGCGCCGGACATCTCCAGGGTCTCGGCGGCGCCTCCCCAGGCATTGGAGACGGACGGCATGTAGTGCAGCTTCAGGTATGTGTCGAGGGAGGGGCGCTGACCGACGGACAGCACCGGCTTCCCGGCCGGCGACCGGTCCTGTTCCGTCGGGACCGTGGCCGCCTCGACGAGCGAGTCCAGTGCGCCGCGCAGGTCGAAGTCGGTGCCGCCGAAGGCGTGGATGCCGGCCAGGGCGATCGGTGAGGGGTCGCCGTTCATGACGTGGGTGCCGCCGGCGCCGTGCAGCCAGCGGTCCCACACGCCGCCGTTCTGCCGGGCCAGTTCGTACAGGGACTGCGCCACGTCCGAGCCGGTGCGCGCGTCGAGCAGGGTCAGCAACTGCACCTGGCCGCGGTAGACGTCCCAGCCGGAGAAGGTGCCGTACTGGGCGCGGTGCCCGCGGGCGACGCGGTGCACCTCGTCGTCGCTCCCCCGGTATCTGCCGTCGGCGTCGCTGATGACGTTGGGGTGGAGGTGGGCGTGGTAGAGCGCGGTGTAGAAGGTGGTGCGTTCGTCGTCGGTGCCACCGCCGACGCGGATCGCCCGCAGTCGTTCGCGCCAGGCGCGGCGGGCCGCGTCGCGCACCGAGTCGAAGGAGCGCCGGGGCGGGTTCTCGGCGGCGAGGTTGGCCTCGGCGCCCGCCCGGCTGACGTACGAGATACCGATCTTGACGCCCACCTGCTCGGTGCCGGGTGCGAACCGGACGTACCCGCCCGCCCCCTTGCCCGCCACGGGACGCCCGCCCTGCGAGAAGCCGCCCGTGCCACCGGACGCCTCCAGCGCGCCGGGGCTGAGCCTGTCGTCCTGCCAGGTACCCGTGGCCGTGAAGGGACGGTCGAAGAGTGCGGTGAAGTGGACGGTGTAGTAGGCGCGTCGGCCTTCGGGGTCGAGGTAGCCGCAGAAGTTGCCGGAGGTGACCGAGCCGGAGACCGTCCGGGTCGCCGGGTCGATCTCGACCGTCGAATCGGTCGAGCCCACCTCGGAGTTGGCGGTCCTGAACAGCAGCGAGGCGGGCTTGTCGGCAGGGTAGGTGAAGCGGGCCGAGCCAGTGCGGGCGGTGGCGGTGAGGTCGGCGGTGACACCGGAGGCGAGGCCCACCCGGTAGTGGCCGGGCTCAGCGGTCTCGTCGGCGTGACGGAAGTCGGCCGCGTACACCGCGTCCTTGGTGTCGCTCGCCGGGGACGAGGTGACCTCGCCGGCGAACGGGAAGAGCGGGATGTCGCCGCTGCCGCCCGCGCAGCCCGTGCCGGACATGTGGGTGAGGCTGAAGCCGCGGACGCGGGTGGCGCCGTACAGGTAACCGCCGGGAGCCGCGGTCCGGGTGGCGTCGCCGCGGGTGTTCTCGGGACTGAAGGAGAACATGCCGAAGGGGGTGACGGCGCCGGGAAAGACGTTGCCGCCGTTCTCCGTGCCGATGAGCGGGTTCACGTGGGCGGTCGGGTCGCCGACGAGAGGGGGTGGCGCGGCGGGCGCCGCGAGGGCGGCGGGGGTGGCACCGGTGACCGCGAGTACGGCCGCCAGCAGCAGGGACGTGGGACGGAAACGCATGACGCGGCCCCTCCTCCTTCGGACGGGTCGCGCACCACAGGTCGCACAAGCCGCTGGGACAGTAACGTGCGCCACGCGTATCACGGAAGACCGCGTACGGCCGGAGGAGCGCGCGAGGGGATCACCCGGGCGGTCCCTCCGATTGCCCCAACTGAGTTGACATCGTTGTCCGTTGACGCGGTAGAGTCATGTACAGACCACTCGACAACGTTGTCGCGCGTCGCGTCGTCACAAGCCATGCACCATCCGCGTCGGCCACCACCCCCCTGCGCCGACCCGGCTCGCGGACCCGGTGGTGCCCAGCCCCACCGGGTCCGCCCTGAGCGGAAGGTTCGAGCGCGTTCTGACGGTGACTCAGCCGACCTGACAGGGAAGGGTCGTGGCCGTGTCGCCTCCGGCGCCGGTGACGACGTAACCGAACGTCGTACTCTGCCCCGGACTCAGCGAGCCGTTCCAGTTGGCGTTGTGGACCATCACGTCCTGGCCGGTGTAGGTGGCGTTGCCGTTCCAGAGACTGTCGACCTTCTGGCCGGTCGGCAGGGCCCAGTCGACCATCCAGCCCAGCATCGGGACGTCGCCGGAGTTGGTGACGGTCACCTCGGACTGGTAGCCGCCGCTCCAACTGCCCGTGGTCTTGCGGGTGGCCATGCAGGTGCCGGGCACCGGTTCGGTCGGGTTGCCCGGCTCGTGGATGCCGGTGACCTCGCCGTTGCCGCCGTCGAAGACGACGTCGGAGCAGGAGTAGAAGGTCTCCGCGCTGTCCGAACGCTGCCAGACCATGTAGATGATGTGGCGACCGGACTTGTTCGCCGGAAGCTGCCCGGTCCAGGAGTAGTTGGCCTCGACCGTGCCCGGACTGCCGTTGAGCGGCGGGTGGTCGACGCTGAGGAACGGCTGGGCCTCCATGTCGTCCCAGGTGAGGGTCTTCTTCGGGTCGAAGCCGTCCTTGGTGACGTAGACGTAGAACCAACCCGGGTGCGCGGCCCAGGCGTTGTAGGAGAAGTCGACCGTCTTGCCCGAGGTGAGGTGGGTGAGCGGCCAGTCGTCGCGGGCGGCGTTGAAGCCGGTGAAGTTGGTGTTGCCGCCGCTGCACAGCTCGCCGTCCGGCACGAAGCCGCGGGTGCGGCCGGCGCCGTCCGAGCGGAGCACGGAGAACCAGTTGTAGAACGGCGTGGTGCCGCTGACCGCCTGCGCGTTCTTGCAGGCCGGGTTGACCGGCTTGATCTCGCCGGTGTCGGTCAGCGCGTCCTGCCAGCACAGGAAGGTGCGGCTGGCGGGCTTCATCGGGGTGCCGTGGGCCTCGGCCTTGCCGCCGGCCGTGAGGACGAGGCTGAGGGCGGGGATGGTGGCGAGCAGGGAGACGAGGACCAGGAAGAGGGCTCTGGGGCGGGTCACCCTCGATAACTTTGTCAGGATCATGACATTCCAGTCCGTTCCTTGAGGTACGGGCCGTTGCGGGTGTGTGAGATGCCGTGGGGTGGGGGCGGCACGCGGGCGGGTTCCGGTCCGTCCACATGGGAGCGCTCCCACCCCACGTGTTGCGGAACGTAGCGCGAACCGGGGCGACTGTAAACAGCTGACGCTCCTTCATCTGTACGATCACGCGCGGGCGGCGGTCACACCGGGTGGGCCGCCTGGAAGGCCAGCCGCTCCTGCGCGCCTTCTCCTACGGCCGTCAGCGCGTCGTCGAGGTCCAGGAACTCCTCCCAGACGGGCCGCCCGCCCACCTCGGCCAGCCGCCTGACCACGAGGTCCTCCAGCTCCGGCACCCGCTTGTTCTTCCAGATCTTGTCGGCGACGCTGACGATCAGGTCCTCGAGACCGATGTCCGGAAGGGTCCAGCTCGCGTGGGTGGCGGCGAAGCGGGCGAGTTCGGGGGCTGTGCCGTGGGCGAGGAGGAGCTCGCGGCCGGCCTCCTCGTGTACGGAGCCGGGGCCGGAGAGCTCGCGGACGTGCACGGCCTTGCCCACGTCGTGCGTCGCGGCCCCGAACAGCACCGCCTCACGGTCGAGTGCGAGCGCCGGGTACCGCTGGGCCAGCCACTCGACGAGCTCGTACGCCACGTCGTGCACGAGTCTCAGGTGGGCCGCCAGCCGGGGCGGGGCGGAGAGGGTCCGGAGGAGGTGAGCCGCCTCGTCGGGGAGGGGGCGGGGGCCGGGGTCGTGGAGGGCGCGGTGGAGGAGTTCGGGGGTGGTCACGCGGTAAGGGTAGGAGTGGGGGCGGACCTTGGGGGGGGCGGCGCAGGGAAGGGGCCGGGGCGACTCCCGGGAGCGGTCGGATGAGCGGGCGTCGCGGTGGTGGGGCTTGGTCGGGTCCCATCGGGGGCTCACGGCATCGCGGCATACGGTGGCGGACCCGGACGGTGCCCCCTACGGGGCCGACAAGACACCCCAAACAGCTTTCGGGTCAACAGCTGCCCGGAGTCCTCGCTCAAGCGGGCCGCACAGGGTGCCGGCCGACGACTTGGCCGGGGTTCGCCACCGTTCCTTGCCGGTGGCGAGGTCGAGGGCGATGAACGACTTCGCGGTGTCCGGCGCCGTCAGGACACCGCCGTCGAACAGGGTCACGGGGTGACTCGCGTCGACGTCACGGGCCCAGATCCGCTGTCCGGTGGCCGCGTCCAGCGCTGTCACCCGCTGGTCGGCGTAGACCTCGTCGGGCTGCTCGTAGGTGTAGACGATGCCGTTCCGCACGCCGAGGGGCAAAGCGCTACACCGAGGCCGGACTTCCTGTGACCGCTCGCTCCTCCAAGCCGGCCTCCGTGGCCCTCGGGAGTTCGATCGTGAACTCCGTGCGGCCCGGGGTGCTGTTCACCTGGATGTGGCCGCCGTGGGCGCCCGTGATGGCCGCCGCGATGGCCAACCCGAGCCCGGATCCGCCGGACTTGGCGTCGGCGCGGGAGCGGGACGTGTCCGCTCGGGTGAAGCGTTCGAAGACGATGGGGAGGAGGGCGGGCGGGATGCCCGGGCCGTTGTCGCGGACTCGGATCACGCGGCGCTCGTCCGTCGACTCCACCGACGCCACCACCCTCGTGCCCGCCGGCGTGTGCATCCTCGCGTTGGACAGCAGGTTGGCCACCACCTGGTGCAGGCGGGCCTCGTCGCCGGTGACCAACGCCGGTGCGTCCAGGCTCAGTTCGAGCTGCCAGTCATGGCCGCCGGCTGCCGCCCGCGCGTCCCACACCGCCTCCGCGACCAGCGCCGCCAGGTCGACCTCGCGGGACTGAAGAGGGCGGCCCTCGTCGAGGCGGGCGAGCAGGAGCAGGTCCTCCACCAGACCCGTCATCCGCGCCGACTCCGCCGAGACCCGGCGCCAGGCCAGCACCGGTTCGATCCGATCGGTGCCGCGGTTCATCAGCTCGGCGTAGCCGGCGATCGAGGCGAGGGGCGTACGGAGTTCGTGGCTGGCGTCGGCCAGGAACCGCCGCATGCGCTCCTCGCTGCGCTGCCGTTCGGCGAGGGAGGACTCCACGTGGTCGAGCAGATGGTTGAGCGCGGCGCCGACCTGGCCGGCCTCGCTGCCGGGGTCGGTGTCCCGTTCCGGCACCCGGGTCAGGCCGGTGACCTGGCCGTGTCCGAGCGGGGCGCGGGAGACCTCGGAAGCGGTGGCGGCGACGCGGCCGAGGGGGCGCAGTTGCCGTCGTATGACCACCGTGCAGACGCAGCCGGCGGCGGCGAGCCCGGCCACGGCGACGCCTGTCTCGATCATCACGAGTCCGCTGATCATGTCCTGGACGTCGTCCATGGGCAAGCCGGCGAGGACCCGGACGCCTCCGTCCACGAGGACGGTGACCCGATAGGTGCCGAGGCCGGGCACGGTCCTGGTGTGCATCGCGCCGTCGGCCCGCGTCCCGGCCAGAGCGGCGCGCTGGTCGGTGCCGAGGTTCTGGATGGGGGCGTCCTGGACGACGACGGCCGCGGAGACGATGGTGCCGTCCGCGTCGAGCCGGGCGGCGAGCATTCCGGCGGGCTGCCCGCTCTCCCTCAGGAACGTCAGATCGTCCTGGAGGTCCTGGTGCAACGAGGCCCCGCCCAGGGCCCGTTCGGCGGTGTCGAGGACGCGGTCGTCCAGGTTGCCCATCAGATAGGCGTGCTGGAAGAGCGTGGTGATCAGGCCCATCGCGACACAGACGACGACCAGCGTGGCAGTGACGAAGACGAGCAGGCGGGTACGGATGGACCGGGTGGGCATCCTCGCGTTCGATCGCCGGCTCATCTCCCGTCCTCCGCGGCCCTGATGGCGTACCCGAGGCCGCGCACGGTGCGGATCATCGGTGCCCGTCCCTTGTCGATCTTCCTGCGCAGACTGGAGATGTAGACCTCGACGAGATTGCCGCCGCCGTCGAAGGAGCTGCTCCAGACGTGGTCGAGGATCTGCGCCTTGCTGAGCACCTGGCGTGGATGGCCGAGCAGCAGACCGAGCAGGTCGAACTCCTTCGCGGTGAGCTGGACGGGCACACCCGCCCGGCGCACTTCGCGGGTGTCCCCGGTCATCACGAGGTCGCCGAGCACGTGGACGGAGTCGTCGCTGCGGCCGTCTCGCGACGCCGCCCGGCGCAGTAGTCCGCGCAGCCGCAGCACGACCTCCTCCAGGGAGAAGGGCTTGGTGACGTAGTCGTCGGCGCCCGCCTCCAGGCAGTCCAGGCGGTGTTCGAGGGCGTCGCGGGCGGTGAGCATGAGGACGGGCAGCTTCGGGTTCTCCTGGCGCAGCCGGCGCAGCACCTGGAGGCCGTCCAAGTCGGGCAGCATCCCGTCGAGCACGACGGCGTGCGGTGCGCAGCCGCGCGCCGTGCTCAGTGCGCTGCGCCCGTCGAGCGCCGGATAGGGACGCCAGCCCGCCTCGGTGACGGCGACGGACAGCACTTCGTTGAGTGCGGGCTCGTCGTCGACGATGAGGACTCTTGCGCGGCCGGTTCGGGACCCGGAGGTGCCAGTCATGTACCGATCGTGTCCCCGTGGGCTGAGGGAATCCTGTGTTCCACCTGAGGGTGGGTGATGACCTGCGGCGGTGGGGTACGGCGAAGGGCCGCACCCCCGTCACCGGGTGGGGTGCGGCCCTCAGGCGCCCGAAAGGACTTACTTGCGGATCAGGCTGCGCAGCACGTACTGCATGATGCCGCCGTTGCGGTAGTAGTCGGCCTCACCGGGGGTGTCGATGCGGACGACCGCGTCGAACTCCACGCCCGTGTCGGTGGTGACCTTGACCGTGCGCGGCGTGGTGCCGTTGTTGAGCTCCTCGACACCGGTGAAGGAGAAGGTCTCCTCGCCGGTCAGGCCGAGGGACTCGGCGCTCGCGCCCTCCGGGAACTGCAGCGGCAGGACGCCCATGCCGATGAGGTTCGAGCGGTGGATGCGCTCGTACGACTCGGCGATGACGGCCTTGACGCCGAGGAGCGCGGTGCCCTTGGCGGCCCAGTCGCGGGACGAGCCGGAGCCGTACTCCTTGCCGGCCAGGATGGCCAGCGGGGTGCCCTGCTCGATGTAGTTGCGGGAGGCGTCGTAGATGAACGACACCGGACCGCCGTCCTGGGTGAAGTCGCGGGTGTAGCCGCCTTCCGTCCCCGGCGCGATCTGGTTGCGCAGGCGGATGTTGGCGAACGTGCCGCGGATCATGACCTCGTGGTTGCCTCGGCGGGAGCCGTAGGAGTTGAAGTCACGACGCTCCACACCGTGCTCGGTGAGGTACTTGCCGGCCGGGGTGTCGGCCTTGATGGCACCGGCGGGCGAGATGTGGTCCGTCGTCACCGAGTCGCCCAGCTTGGCGAGCACGCGGGCGCCGGTGATGTCGGAGACCGGGGTGGTCTCCATCGTCATGCCCTCGAAGTACGGGGGCTTGCGGACGTACGTCGACTCCGCGTCCCACTCGAAGGTGTTGCCGGTCGGGATCGGCAGCGCCTGCCACTGGGCGTCGCCCGCGAAGACGTCGGCGTAGGACTTGTTGAACATGTCCTCGCCGATGGCGTTCGCCACGACGTCGTTGACCTCGGCCTCGGAGGGCCAGATGTCCTTGAGGTAGACCGGGTTGCCGTCCTGGTCGATGCCCAGGGCGTCCTTGGTGATGTCCACCTTCATGGAGCCGGCGAGGGCGTACGCGACGACCAGCGGCGGGGACGCCAGGTAGTTCATCTTGACGTCGGGGTTGATCCGGCCCTCGAAGTTCCGGTTGCCGGAGAGGACCGACGTGACCGCGAGGTCGTGGTCGTTGACGGCCTTGGAGACCTCCTCCGGCAGCGGGCCGGAGTTGCCGATGCAGGTGGTGCAGCCGTAGCCGACGAGGTTGAAGCCGACCTTGTCGAGGTAGGGGGTGAGCCCCGCCTTGTCGAAGTAGTCGGTGACGACCTTGGAGCCCGGGGCGAGGGTGGTCTTGACCCACGGCTTGCGGGTCAGGCCCTTCTCCACGGCCTTCTTCGCGACGAGCGCGGCGGCGACCATGACGTACGGGTTGGAGGTGTTGGTGCAGGAGGTGATGGCCGCGACCGTCACCGCACCGTGGTCGACCTCGTACGTCGAGCCGTCGGGAGCGGTCACGGTGACCGGGTTGGACGGGGCGCCGTTCGGGGCGACGGCCGGGGCGTCGGAGGCCGGGAAGGACTCCTGGCCGGCCTCGTCCACGCTGTCGACGTAGTTGCGGACGTCGACCTTGAACTGCTCGGCGGCGTTGGCGAGGACGATGCGGTCCTGCGGGCGCTTCGGGCCGGCGATGGAGGGGACGACCGTGGAGAGGTCGAGCTCCAGCTTCTCGGAGAAGTCCGGCTCGGCCTTCGGGTCCAGCCAGAGACCCTGCTCCTTGGCGTACGCCTCGACGAGCGCGAGCTGCTGCTCGGAGCGGCCCGTGAGCTTGAGGTACTTGATGGTCTCGTCGTCGATCGGGAAGATCGCGGCGGTCGAGCCGAACTCCGGCGACATGTTGCCGATGGTGGCGCGGTTCGCGAGGGAGGTGGCGGCCACACCCTCGCCGTAGAACTCGACGAACTTGCCGACCACGCCGTGCTTGCGGAGCATCTCGGTGATGGTCAGCACGAGGTCGGTGGCGGTGGTGCCGGGCTTGAGCTCACCGGTCAGCTTGAAGCCGACGACGCGCGGGATGAGCATGGAGACCGGCTGGCCGAGCATCGCGGCCTCGGCCTCGATGCCGCCGACGCCCCAGCCCAGCACACCCAGGCCGTTGACCATGGTGGTGTGGGAGTCGGTGCCGACGAGGGTGTCGGGGTAGGCCTGGCCGTTACGGACCATGACCGTGCGCGCCAGGTGCTCGATGTTCACCTGGTGGACGATGCCGGTGCCGGGCGGGACGACCTTGAAGTCGTCGAAGGCCGTCTGGCCCCAGCGCAGGAACTGGTAGCGCTCGCGGTTGCGGCCGTACTCCAGCTCGACGTTCTGCGCGAAGGCCTCGTTGGTGCCGAACTTGTCGGCGATGACGGAGTGGTCGATGACCAGCTCGGCCGGGGAGAGCGGGTTGACCTTCGCCGGGTCGCCGCCGAGCTCCTTCACGGCCTCACGCATGGTGGCGAGGTCGACGACACAGGGCACGCCGGTGAAGTCCTGCATGATCACGCGGGCCGGCGTGAACTGGATCTCCTGCGACGGCTGGGCCTGGGAGTCCCAGCCGCCGAGGGCGCGGATGTGGTCGGCGGTGATGTTCGCGCCGTCCTCGGTACGGAGCAGGTTCTCCAGGAGAACCTTGAGGCTGTACGGAAGGCGGGCCGAGCCCTCCACCTTGTCCAGCCGGAAGATCTCGTACGACTCGTCGCCCACGCTCAGCGTGGCGCGGGCGTCGAAGCTGTTCGCCGACACGACAGTCTCCTTCATTTTTGTGCGCTTACCGCCGCATCCTGCCGCCACGCCGTCTTGGCCGATCCGCTAAGGTAAGGCTAAGTTAGGTATGCCTTACTGCCAGACCCAGCGAAAGCGTGCGACTGCGGTACGCCTCGGCAGATATCTCGATGTCGAGATAACTCTAGTACATGAGGCCGGGATGGTCATGCCCGGCTTCCCTGTGATGTCCGCCGCCACGGTGCCCGGGTCGGCGCGGTCGCGGTCATCAGTTCGCCAAGTCGGGGTATGCGGAGGGAGTTGGGAGCACCAGACCGACCCGAGGGGAGACCCACATGGGCCTCACGTTCCGCAAGAGTTTCCGGATCCTGCCCGGCGTGCGGCTGAACATCAACCGGCACTCCTGGTCCATCACCACCGGCGGCGGCAAGCACGGCCCGCGACACACCCACAGCAGCACGGGACGTCGTACGACATCGATGGATCTGCCCGGGCCTTTCGGGTGGCGTCGCACCCGTACCGCCAAGCGCCACTGAGGTCTCCTCAGGTCCGCGGGGGCCCCTCACTCGAATGGACTCCCCGGAATGCGCCATCTCATATCTGAGATAACCTCAAGCTCATGGCAGACGACTACCTCGTACGCATCGGCAAGCTCATCCGTGACGCCCGGCAGCACCGAGGCTGGACACAGTCGCAGCTTGCCGAGGCGCTCGGCACCAGTCAGAGCGCCGTCAATCGCATCGAGCGCGGCAACCAGAACATCAGCCTTGAGATGATCGCCCGTATCGGTGAAGCACTGGACAGCGAAATCGTCTCTCTGGGCTACGCGGGCCCCATGCATCTGCGCGTGGTCGGCGGTCGTCGGCTGTCCGGCGCGATCGACGTCAAGACGAGCAAGAACGCGTGTGTGGCCCTGCTCTGCGCCTCGCTCCTCAACAAGGGGCGCACGGTGCTGCGCAGGGTCGCCCGCATCGAGGAGGTCTACCGCCTCCTGGAGGTGCTCAGCTCCATCGGGGTCCGCACCCGCTGGATCAACGACGGCGTCGACCTCGAACTCGTGCCGCCCGCCGAGCTGGACATGGACGCCATCGACGCCGAGGCCGCCGTCCGCACCCGCTCCATCATCATGTTCCTCGGTCCGCTGCTGCACCGTATGGACGGCTTCAAGCTGCCCTACGCCGGCGGCTGCGACCTCGGCACCCGGACCATCGAGCCGCACATGATCGCGCTGCGCCGGTTCGGTCTGGACGTCGCGGCGACCGAGGGCCAGTACCACGCGCGCGTGGACCGGTCGGTCCGCCCCGGCCGTCCGATCGTGCTGACCGAGCGCGGCGACACCGTGACGGAGAACGCGCTGCTCGCGGCCGCCCGCCACGACGGCGTCACCGTCATCCGCAACGCCTCCTCCAACTACATGGTCCAGGACCTGTGCTTCTTCCTGGAGGCCCTGGGAGTGAAGGTCGAGGGCATCGGCACCACCACCCTCACCGTGCACGGCGTACCGCACATCGACGTGGACGTCGACTACTCCCCCTCCGAGGACCCGGTCGAGGCGATGAGCCTGCTGGCCGCGGCCGTGGTGACGGAGTCGGAGCTGACCGTGCGCCGGGTGCCCATCGAGTTCCTGGAGATCGAGCTCGCGGTCCTGGAGGAGATGGGGCTCGACCACGACCGCACCCCGGAGTACTTCGCGGACAACGGCCGTACCCGACTGGTCGACCTCACGGTCCGGCCCTCCAAGCTGGAGGCGCCGATCGACAAGATCCACCCGATGCCGTTCCCCGGTCTGAACATCGACAACGTGCCGTTCTTCGCGGCCATCGCGGCGGTCGCGCAGGGCCAGACCCTCATCCACGACTGGGTCTACGACAACCGGGCGATCTATCTGACGGATCTGAACCGGCTGGGCGGGCGCCTCCAACTCCTCGACCCGCACCGGGTGCTGGTGGAGGGCCCGACCCGCTGGCGTGCCGCCGAGATGATGTGCCCGCCTGCCCTGCGCCCCGCCGTGGTCGTCCTGCTGGCGATGATGGCGGCCGACGGCACGTCCGTGCTGCGCAACGTCTATGTCATCAACCGCGGCTATGAGGACCTGGCCGAGCGGCTCAACTCGGTGGGGGCGCAGATCGAGATCTTCCGGGACATCTGACCGCCTTCGGTGCCCTGCTCCCGGGTGACCCCGGCCCGTCCGCCCGTCGTTGGCGCAGGTCGGGGTCGAGGGCTGCACGGCCACCCTGGCGTGGGGCGCCGGATTCTTCGTCGACGGTGCCCGACAAGAAGCGCTTCCCTGCCGCCAACCTTTCCCCCGGTCGACATCCCGTACACGAAGTGGCAGGACCCGGTCAAAGGCTTCCCAAGTTCCGGACACTTCCTCCCACCCATGGTCGGGTCCCAACGAAGGCCGTACGTATGCCTGTTTGGGAGGACCTCGTGTCAGCACCGACCCGTAAGAGACGATGGCTCACGACCTGGGCCATCACCGCATCCGCCGCACTCGTGGCGATACCGGCAAGCGCCGCGTCCGGCCAGAGCAACAGCCCCTTCGGCGCCCGCACGCTCGCTCGACTCGCCGCCGAACGCGCGGACTCGGTGGGCGCCATGAGCCCCAAGGCGAAGGCCGAGGACGGTGACGGCGACGACGGCAACGAGGCCGACGAGATAGCCGAGGGCGCGGACCAGTACGCCGAGGCGCGCACCTCGCCCGGCATCGTCGCGCCGGGCGCCTACGGCGCCGCTTGGTCCGACCTGACGAAACTGCCGAGCAGCGGCGGCAGTTGGCGCAACGTCACCGACCTGCCGTACAACTCCGACGACTCGCGCTACCGCGACATCGACTCCAACTCCAGCGGCGGCTCCGGCAACGTCACCGGCCGGATGGCGGCGATCGCCGCCGACGACGACGGGTACGTGTACGCGGGCAGTGCGGGCGGCGGCGTATGGCGGTCCCGGTCCGGCGGCGGACACTGGCAGTCGATCAGCGACCCGCTGCCGGCCCAGTCCACCGGCGCGCTCGCGCTCGACGGAACCGGCCGACTGTGGCTGGGCACCGGCGAGGCGACCACCAACGCGGACGCCTACCTCGGCAGCGGCGTCTATGTCCTGTCCCACCCGCACCACGGCACCTTCTCCACCCGCAGCCGGGTAGGCGGCGACGAGCTCGAGTCCACCAGCATCCACGAGCTGCGCTTCGGCGGCGGCAAGGTGTGGGCGGCGACCAGCGAGGGCGTGTGGAGCCACTCCACGAAGACGCTGAAGGGCGCCTGGAAGCTGGAGTTCGCGCCCAACCCCGACTATCTGCCGGGCCGTTCGGAGGCCGACGACCCCGACGCGCCGTACAAGAACATCGCCAACGACATCGCGATCGACCCGAAGAACCCGAGCAAGGTCGTGCTCGCGGTGGGCTGGCGCAGCGGTGACGACTACAACGGCTTCTACACCAAGGGCGCGGGCGGCGCCTGGACGCGGATCACCAGCGGCCTGGGCGACCTGCCCGCCGACGCGGACAACGTCGGCAACGTCACCTTCGCCCGCTCCGCCGACGGCTCCCGCTACTACGCCATCGACCAGTCACCGGAGCAGCTGAACACCAACCCGGACAGCGGTCTGGAGGGCATCTACGTCTCCAAGTCCGGCTCCCCCACCGGACCTTGGACGAAGATCGCCGACTACCAGGGCCTGGCCGCCGACGGCTCCGCGCTCACCACCAGCGGCTACATGCCGGGCGTGCAGGCCTGGTACAACCAGTTCCTGACGGTCGACCCGGCGAACGCGGAGCACGTGTACGCGGGTCTGGAGGAGGTCTACGAGACCAAGGACGGCGGCAGCACCTGGTCGACCGTGGGCCCGTACTGGAACTTTTCCTTCCCCTGCTGGAACATCGACCCGGCCAAGCAGACCGGTGACTGCAACCAGACCACCCACTCCGACCAGCACGGCGTGGCGATCGGCAGCTACCACGGCAAGAGCTTCGTGTACGTCGGCAACGACGGCGGCGTCTACAAGCGGCCGGTCAACGGCTCCCAGGACACCTCCGGGCACGCCACCGACTGGACCTCGCTGAACGACGGCACCATCGACACCCTGCAGTACTACTCGGTGGGCATCGGCAAGGACCTGGACCACGGCGGCGTCTCCGTGACGGGCGGCCTTCAGGACAACGGCCAGTCCGTCCTGCGCAGCAACGACCGTGTGATGGGCTCCAACTTCGGCGGGGACGGCGGCGACACGCTCACCGACCCGGCCAACGGGTGCAACATCGCCGAGGAGTACGTCTACCTCTCCATCCAGGTGACGCAGAACTGTGCCGTCAACGACGGCAGTTGGATCGACGATGCCGCCAAGGCCACGTCGTACAACGTCGCCCCGGCCGACAACGCGACCAGCGAGGCCCGCTTCATCGCCCCGCTCACGGCCGACGCCAAGAACCCCTCGACCTGGATCGCGGGCGGCCGTCACGTGTGGGTGCAGACCCATGGCTACGCCATCCGCAGCGGCAGCGAGTGGACCAGCCTGTACGACCTCGGCGAAGGCCGCACCGCGACCGCCGTCGCCACCTCCGGCGGCAAGGTCTACGCGGCCTGGTGCGGGCCCTGCAACAACCAGGGCTTCGCCCGCGGGATCTCCGTCGGCAATACGGACGGCACCGGATGGCACGACATCGCGCTGCCGGTGGACGGGACCGTGCCCAACCGTTACCTCAGCGGCTTCGCCGTCGACCCGAAGCACGCCGACCACGTCTACCTCACGGTCAACGGCTTCTCCCGGCAGTGGACCGAGGGGCCGGGCGCGGGCGTGGGTCACGTCTTCGAGTCCAAGGACGGCGGAACCACCTGGAAGGACATCTCGAAGAACCTCCCCGACGTGCCGGCCGACTCCGCGGTCGTCACGCCGAACGGTGGTCTCGCCGTGGGCACCGACCTCGGCGTCGTCTACCGGGCGCCGGGACGTACGACCTGGCAGCGCGTCGGCAACCTCCCGGCGGTCGCCGTGCTCCAGGTGAAGCTGAGCCCCGACGGCAGCACGCTGTACGCGGCCACCCACGGCCGCGGCATCTACACGATCAAGGTGCGCGACTGCGGCTGACAACGGCGCGACAGGGGTGGCCCCGCTTCCGGGGTCACCCCTGCGTCGGATAGGGCACCACGTCCACGTGCAGTGTGAACGCGACCCGCGCCGCGCCCGCCACGTCCGGCGCCTTCGCCCGCGCGGTGACCTGGGCCGTACCGCCCCGGGTGCCCGCGCACCGCAGCGAGGCGCGGGCCGTGCCGTCCGCGTCCACCCGCCAACCGGACGCCAGGACGAAGGCCGGCGCGGAACTGAGCACGGCCGTCCACCGCCTGTCGTCCGCCCGGGGCTCCAGGACGAGGGACACGACGGCTCCCGGCCGCAGGCACAGCCGCTGGACGACCGCGTCCCCGGGCCTGAAGAGGACCTCCGCGCGCCCGGACACACAGCGCGCCGCCGACGGAGACGGCGCGGCGGCCGAGCCGGACGGGTTGTCGGACGGGCTCCCTCCAGTCGGGCTCACGGACGGGGACGGGGACGGAGCGGCGGACGCGCGCGTCGACGTGCCCCCCGACGGCTCTGTCGCACCGCCGCTCCCTCCCGAAGGCCCCGTAGGCCCTCCCGCCGACGTACCGCACGCCACCAGGACGGCCGCCCCGGCCACCGCCCACACTCCGGCCCACCACCGCATTCCGGCACCTCCTGGCCCTCGTACGGACACCAGCATGCCTCTTCGACGCGGATCCGGGGCCGCTCGTCCGTGGTCAGAAGCGCATCGCGTACGAGATACGGCGGCGCAGGGACTTGGTGCGCTGTGCCTCGTGGAACCGGTCGTCCTGTTCCAGGACCTCGGTGGCCTCGCGGACCCGGACGCCGGCCCGGTCGATGGCCTCGTCGAGCGGCATCACCAGCGGCAGGCCGAAGATGTCCACGATCTGCGCCACCCGCTCGCGGACACTGCCGCCCACGACGTGGTACGGGATCTGCAGCTCCTCGAGGGTCTCGATCAGCAGGTCGTCGGAGAGTTTCCGGAACTTCTCCGACACCGGCCGGTGGCCGTCGGCCTTCATGGCGAACTCGACGGGGAGGTGGACGTAGGCGTCGTAGATCCGCTTGGCGCGCGCCTTGGTGACGGCGCCGTAGGCGTCCATGTACTGGCGGTAGAACCGCTTCACCGGCAGCCCGGCGATGTTCTTCGCCGTCTTGACCAGGAGGTTGGCCCCCGGGTTGATGCCGACCCGCATCCGTGCCTCACCGTAGATCCACTCGTGGATCACGGAGCCGTCCGAGATGAACGGCCCCGCGCCCGACTCGTGGTGGATGCGCTCCTCGAGCCGTCGCAGCCCGAGCATCGTCAGCTCCGACGCGGTGAGTTCCTGGACCTGTTTGCCCGGGACGAGGTCCATCAGGATCTCGCGCGAGGTCATGGCGTGGGTGCGCGGTATGCCGGTCGCCATCGACAGGGCCTCGGTCGTGGTGCTCTTGCCGCTGGAGTAGGTGCCGGAGATGGCCAGGTGAAGGCCTCGTTCCCCGGAGGGTGCCGCGGAGGGTGAGGCGGCCTGCACGGCCGGGGTGCTGGTGTCACTCATGGTGTGTTCCTTCTCGTCTCAGGTGTGATGGCGACAGCCGGGGTGACCGGGACCGCCGGGCGGCTTCGGGTCATCCGCCCAGGCCCAGGCCGCCGCTGACGGGCAGGACGGCACCGGTCACATAGCGGCCCGACTCGCCGGTCAGATACCGCACCGCCGCGGCGACGTCCGCCACCTCCCCGGCGTGGCCCAGCGGGGTGATGGCCAGCAGGTGTTCGCGCCGACGGTCGGTGATCCCACGGCTCATGTCCGTGTCGATCAGCCCCGGCGCGACGACGTTGACCGTGATGTTGCGGGGACCGAGCTCCCAGGCGAGGGAGCGGGCCATGCCGAGCATTCCGGCTTTGGAGGCCCCGTAGTTGACCTGTCCCGGCGCGCCGTACGCGTACGTCATCGAGGACATCAGGACGATCCGGCCCCAGCGGGCCCGCACCATGCCGCGCACGGCGCGCCGCACGGCACGGAAGGCGCCGTGCAGGTTCACGTCGATGACGTCGGTGAAGTCCCGCTCGTCCATGCGCAGGAACAGGCCGTCGCGGGTGATGCCCGCGTTCACGACGAGTACCTCGACCGGCCCGTGCTCCGCCTCCACCTTCTCGAACGCGGTGTCGATGCTCTTCGGGTCCGTCATCTCCGCGCGCACGGCGAACAGTCCGTCGGGCGGTTCGGTGTCGCGGTGGGTGATGGCGACGCGGTCGCCGTCCGCGGCAAGAGCGCGCGCGACGGCGAGTCCGATGCCGCGGTTGCCGCCGGTGACCATGACTGAACGTCCCATCAGTGACTCCTCCGGCCCACGGCGTCGTCCCCGTGATCCGCGGGGCGCCGATCGGTGACCCGCCAGTGGGCGAACCTGAGATTCGCGGCCGCGGTGACGACGATGAGCGAGCCGATCTCCCCGTGGCTGGGCACGCGGCCGGAGCCGTTCGGGAGGCCGGGGCACAGGTCGCTGTCGTCCGCGCCACCGTGCGGGTCGTCCTCGTGATCGTGGTGAGTGCCGATGGCGGGGTGTGTTTCATGCCGTGTTTCGTGCCGTGTTTCGTGCCGTGTGCCGGTCATCGGTCCGCCTCGCTTCCGCGGCCCGCGGCCGCGCAGTGCTGCGCGCCCTCGACGAAGAGGTGCTCCACGGCCGCCGCGAGCCGGCCCGCGGTCAGCGCGTTGGGCAGGATGCGCCGGGCGAAACGGGGGCTCGGCGGCAGTCCGTCCTGCCTCTCCTCGGTCATCAGCGGCGGAAGGAGCGCCACCGGGGTACGGGACAGTGCCGCGTCGCTGTCTTCGAGGAAGCGGGCGGCGCGGTCGCGGTGCGCGTCCGGCAGCCAGTCGAGGAACGGCAGCCGCACCTCTACGACCTCGTCGTCCAGGAGTTCGCCGGAGCCGGTGCTGGTGCTGGTGCCGGTGCCGGTGCCGGTGCCGGCCATGAGGGACTCCAGCAGCCGGCAGGGCGCGGCCCGCAACTCCTGTCGCAGCAGCGGTATACGACGGTGGGCCTCGTCCAGCAGGACGAGCAGCGGCAGTCCCCTTTCTATGTGCTCGCGCACCATCGCCAGTTCATCCTCGTCCGGCCAAATTCCGGTGGGTGTCCAGTCCCCCGCACCGGGTTGCGGTGACGGCTCCTTCCAGAGCACACGGGCCGGCCCTTCGAGTACGACGAGCACTTCTCCGAAGCGTAACGTCGGCGAAAAACGCATGACTTATTGATCCCCCGTATTGTTGCTGCAATTTCCGTGATTCCGCACGGTCGGATTCCGACCGCCGTACCGCCAAAGGCATGGAATTTAATTTCCCCGTAATGCCGTGCCCATGACGATGTACCGGTGACGGGATTCGTCAGGCGGCGGTGGGCAGTCGGTGCGCGAGTGAGCACCGGCCGCTGATTCCGGCGAAGTCGTCGACGGCCAGATCCGAGGTGCGCCATGTCTGCCCGCCCATGGTGACGAGGCGGGTGCCGGCGGTGCGGACGGTCGTCGCGAAGCTCCGGCCGAGCGGTCGCACCGGCGTCTGTGCGCCGATGACGAAGCGCCTCATCCAGAGCGTGTCCGTGCTGCCCCGGAGCAGTCCGTCCTGGGCGTAGAGCAGGGCCTGGGCCAGTTGGGCCACTCCGACGAGCGCGTCGACCGGCGAGACGGAAGGTCCGTAGGCCGCTTCCGCCCCGTGGGTCTCCGGGTCCGTCCGGGTGGCTACGACACGCTGGTGGCCCTGGATGAGCTGCTGGTCCAGGTCGACGTGGACGTGGTCCGCGTACTGGTTGCGGTTCTTGTAGCCGTGGCCGTAATGCCGGGCGCTCGCCGGTCCCAGGGCCTGCGAGGCGTCGGCGTGAGCGACGGGGCCGCGGGCTCCGTCGCCTTGCTCGTGCGCGAGTGTGCAGCGCACGCGCAGTCCGCCGACCCGGCAGACGAAGGTCGTGCCGGTGAGGGCGGAGTGCTCGCGATCCAGGGTGTCGGACGCGAGGAGCCGGCCCTCCACCGGGAAGTCCGCGAGGTCCTCGTGCGGAGAGCTCCCGGCGCGCACGTCGGCGTGCCGCAGCCAGGTGCGACGCTGTTGGGCGGCCGTCAGTCCGAAGGCTCGGCCGATGTGCACCTCGGCCAGGGTCACGGCCAGTACCAGTGCGTCGATGCTGCTGAGATGGGGCCGCAGTTCGTCGGTGCCCGACTTGCGGGACCAGTCCTGTGGATACGTCAGGGTGCCCCGCGCGGTGATGAGCGCTCCCGGGTCGGCCGAGCCGTCGGTGGTGATGTCCCTGAGGTCCTGCTCGACTCGCTTGTAACCGCTTCCGAAGAAGCGCGCACTGCCCGGACCGAGGCAGCTGTCAAAAGATCGGTAGAATAAATCCTTACTGTTCATTCCCCCGTTTACCTCTCCCCGTGTCGCGGGCTTGACCCGCGTACCGGAGCCGCCAAGATTCGATCGGCTCTGGACATGAAAACACTAACACAGTCAAGTTGGGGCACAGCAAGGAATCAAGGCGCCTTGTGACGCTCCGCACAATAGCGCCGAAAGGTGTATCAGAAGAGTGGACTGACCAATTCCATAATTAGATCAAAGAGGAACGATCCAAGAAAGGCGGATTCCGGAATTCCAGTAAACAAGAACGGGAACGGGGAGGCGCACTAGCAGGCGATCACACGCGGCCAGCGATCGGCGAGCAGTTCGCCGAGCAGCGTCCTCAACCGCTCACGGTCGGCCTCGGGTACGGCGGCCAGGAAGTCCCGCTCGACCTGGTCGACCGCGTGCCCGGCGCGCTCGAGAGCCTGCCGGCCGCCGTCGGTGAGGCTCAGGATGTAGCGCCTGCGGTCCGACGGGTTGCGGCGGCGCTCCACATGGCCCGCGCCCTCCATCTCGTCGACCAGCGCGACCATGGTTGTCGGGTCCAGGTTGAGCAGTCGGCTCAGGTCCTGCTGGGAGAGGCTGAGGCCGCTCTCCAGGGCCGCGAGGACGTAGAAGTGGCGCACGCGCATTCCCTGCGCGGCCAGTGCCCGTTCGGCGTCCTCCATCAGGAGCACGCCGGCCTTGTGCAGCAGGTATCCGGTTCTGCGGACGAGGGGCAGGTCGAGCCCGGCGGGCTCCGCCGGGCCGGGCATCGCCTGTGTCATGCGGACCGCTCCCCTTGTCGCCGAGATGACCGCGCCGGGCAGACCGGGGACCGTCGGCCGTGCCGAGCGTCCCCTGTGCCGATCGTCGGTTCTTTGAAGGGTACTGGCCGTGGTGTCGGCCTCCAAGACCGGGCAGCCGCGCTCACCGCCCACGGCTGCCCGGTCCCTGTGCGGTCCCTCAGTACGATCCGCCGGCCGGCTCCTGACCGTGCCCCGCAACGCGTGCGGCAGGCACGGCGATCTCCTCGGAGCCCTCGCCGCCCTCGCCCGGGGCGGCCGCAGGAGACTCGGCGACCGTCGACGTTCCCGTACGGGCACTCTCGTGGAGGTCCCGGTTGCGGACGAAGGCGAACCCCACCGCCGTGCAGTCCCTCAGTACGATCCGCCGGCCGGCTCCTGACCGTGCCCCGCAACGCGTGCGGCAGGCACGGCGATCTCCTCGGAGCCCTCGCCGCCCTCGCCCGGGGCGGCCGCAGGAGACTCGGCGACCGTCGACGTCCCCGTACGGGCACTCTCGTGGAGGTCCCGGTTGCGGACGAAGGCGAAGCCCACCAGCGCGCCGACGGCGGCGACCGCGGCGCAGATGAGCATGACGTCGGTCAGACCGTCCACGAAGGCGGTGCGTGCCGCCTCGTCGAGGGCGGGAACCAGGTCCCGGGGCGCCTGGCGCAGCGCTTCGGCCCCGCCGCCGGCCGCGACCGCCTCGCCGAAGTCGTGGGCGGCCGGGCCCAGTTGCCGCGCCGCCTCGGACTCGACGAACAGATCCGTCACTCGGCTGTGGAAGACGGCACCGAAGCCGGCGATGCCGATGGCGACGCCCACCTGCTGGAACGTCTCGCTGATGCCCGAGGCCATCCCCGCCTTGGACGGCTCCACGACGGCGATGGACAGCGAGGCACGCACGGGGTTGAACAGGCCCATGCCCACGCCGATCCCGAACATGCTCGGCAGCAGTGCGGTCCAGGCGGTGTCGGGACCGGTGAGCGCGACCAGCGCCAGTCCGACCGCGATGAGCGCGAGCGAAACCCCCATCAACAGCCGCTGCGGCACCCGGGTCGTCAGCGAGCCGGCGACGGCGGCCGCCACGAACAGGGTCAGGGTCAGCGGCAGGAAGCGCAGACCGGTCTCCCAGGGCGAGAAAGCCAGCACGTTCTGCACGTAGGAGACCAGGAGGAAGATCGCCGACATGGTCGCGGCCGCGCACAGCAGCGTGACGGCCGAGACTCCGTTGAACGTGACGTTCCTGAACAACGACAGCTGGAGCATGGCCCGTTCGCCGCGCCGCTTCTCGACGACGCCGAACACCACGAGCAGGACGACGGAGGCGAGAGCCATGGCCACGATCGGCGCGCTGCCCCATCCGTCGCTCTCGCCCCGCAGCAGCGCCAGGACCAGCAGGCTCAGCGCGCCGGAGAAGAGCACCAGGCCCCACCAGTCGAGGGCGGGCGCCGACTCCTGGCGCCATTCACGCATCCGCAGCAGGCTGATGACGAGGGCGATCAGCCCGACCGGAACGTTGACCAGGAAGATCCACCGCCAGCCGAGTCCATCGGTGAGCGCACCGCCGATCAACGGCCCGAAGGCGATGGACAGGCCGACGACACCGCCGAAGACACCGAAGGCCTTGCCGCGTTCCTGTCCCTGGAACTCCTGCCCGATCAGCGCGGGGCCGACGGCGAAGAGTACGGCGCCCCCGAGGCCCTGCACACCGCGGGCGACCGAGAGCATCACGTCGTCACCCGCGAGCCCGCAGGCGAGCGAGGCCAGCAGGAAGACGACGAATCCGACGTTGAAGACGCGCTTGCGGCCCAGCCTGTCGGCCAGCGATCCGGCCGTCAGCAGCACCGCGGCGAGCCCCAGCGCGTATGCGTCCAGCACCCACTGGAGCGAGGTGAAGCTCGCGTCGAAGGCCTCGCGGATGTCCGGTAGCGCGACGTTCACCACGGTCAGGTCGAGCAGCAGCATGAACGTGGCTACGCACACGACGGCCAGCGTCCACCCCCGGCCGCCGGAGCCGAGTGCCTCTTGGGGCGGCCTGGTCGTTCGTTCGTCCATCATTCCCCCGGTTCAGTGATCAAGATTCTCAATCATCGGAAACGTCGATGATTTGAAAAGCTATGAATGAGCCGGGTCACCTGTCAATGGAGGCAGGGCCTTTCGGCCAGTAGCGGGCTGGAAAGCGCGGCTTCGCGCGATGATCCGGGGCGGTCCCGCCGGTGTTGATCGCCTATCTTGGCGCGTATGCAGTCCTACACGATCGGCCAGGCGGCGCGTCTGCTCGGAGTGAGCCCGGACACCGCGCGGCGGTGGGCGGACGCCGGCCGGGTGGCCACCCATCGGGACGAGACCGGACGACGCCTCATCGACGGGAGGGACTTGGCCGCGTTCTCCGTGGAGTTGGCCAAGAGCGGCGGCGACGAGGAGACCTCGTACACCTCGGTCCGCAACGCCTTTCCCGGGATCGTCACGGCCGTGAAGCTGGGCGATGTCGCGGCCCAGGTGGAGATCCAGGCAGGCCCGCACCGACTGGTGTCACTACTGACGCGGGAGGCCGTGGAGGAACTCGGCCTGGAGGTCGGGGTGGAGGCCACGGCCCGCGTGAAGTCGACGAACGTGCACATCGATCGCGCCTGACCGGGAGTCGTGCGGGGTCAGAGGGTGAGCAGTTCCTCGTGGAAACCGCCGAACCGCCGTTCCGTGTCGACGAGATGGACCTCCAGGATCCAGTGGCAGCGGCGTCCGGCCTTGTCGGTACGGCGCAGTGGGGTGCCGTTGGCGGGCGCGATGTACGACTCCACGTCGGCGCCGTCGATCCACTCGTGCGGGAACTCGCCGACCAGGTGGCCCGCGTGCCAACCCCCCAGTTTCCAGCCGGACTTGGCGGCCAGCCGCTCGATCTCGGCGTACAGCCGTGCGCCGGTGATGTCCGGGTCGGCCTCGAAGCGGCTCCGGCCCGCGGCGAAGATCTTCGGCAGGTCGTCGCGGAGGCGGTGCTTGACCGGGTCGTCACCGAGGACGAAGGTCCGGCCGAAGTCGGCCTCGTACTCCTCGAAGATCGGGCCGAAGTCGGCGAAGACGATGTCGTCCGTGCCGATCACCCGGTCCGGCGGGTTCTCCCGGTACGGCTCGAGCGTGTTCGGTCCGGAGCGCACGATCCGCTTGTGCCAGTGCCGAGTGGTGCCGAACAGCTCGTTCGCCAGGTCCCGGATCCGGTCGCTGACCGCCCGCTCCCCCTCCCCCGGCGCCACCAGCCCGCGCTCCTCGATCGCCGCGAAGAGCCGAACGGCCTTCGCCTGTGCGTCCAGCAGTCGTGCCGCGCGCGTGGGTTCGTCGTCCGCCATGGAGGCGAACGTAATCACCGGGATCGCCCCCCGGCAACGGAATTGCCGCATCCCGTACAAACGCACATGCCACCCTGATCAATCAGGTTCCAAGCTCATGCGATGCGACAGAAGACTTTCACCTCGCATCTGCGCCAGTATCGTGGATCGTGGAAGGTCCGCCAGGACCGCAGGTGAATGTGTCCGTCAGGACCAGAGGGAGTGGACCCGTGATGACCCGTACCGCGCGTCGGAACCACCGGACCCTGCAGGTGACCGGGGCGGGCGTCGCCGCGCTGCTGGCCCTCGGCGCCTGCTCGTCGTCCGACTCGGGCTCCTTGTCCACGACGTCGGGCTCGTCCGGGTCCACCTCGGACAAACTCACCGGCACGGTGACCGTCTTCGCCGCGGCCTCCCTCCAGGAGAGCTTCACGACGCTGGGCAAGCAGTTCGAGCGGGCCCACCCCGGCACGAAGGTGACCTTCAGCTTCGGCGGCAGCGACTCGCTCGCCGCGAGCATCACCGGCGGCGCCCCGGCGGACGTGTTCGCCTCGGCCAGCCCCAAGACGATGAAGATCGTCACGGACGCCGGGGACGCCTCCGGCACGCCCGTCACCTTCGTGCGCAACCAGCTGGAGATCGCCACCCTGCCCGGCAACCCGGACAAGGTCGCGTCGCTGAAGGACCTCACGAACCCGGCCCTGAAGGTCGTGCTGTGCGACAAGGAGGTGCCCTGCGGTGCCGCCGCCCAGAAGGCGCTCGACGCGAGCGGGCTGAAGCTCACGCCGGTCTCCTACGAACAGGACGTCAAGGCCGCGCTGACGAAGGTCGAGCTGAAGGAGGCCGACGCGGCCGTCGTCTACAAGACCGATGTGCACGCCGCGGGTGACAAGGTGGGGGGCGTGGAGTTCCCCGAGTCCGCCGACGCCGTCAACGACTACCCGATCACCCTGCTCAAGGACGCACAGCACACCGACACCGCCAAGGCGTTCATCGCACTCGTGCGGTCCGCCGAGGGCCAGAAGGTCCTGACCGAGGCCGGGTTCCTGAAGCCGTGACCCGCGCAGACCTGTCCGAGGCCGCGACCGAGACCCTCCGGGGCGGGCCGCGGCGCCGGCGTGTCCGGACGGGTGCGGTCGGCCGCGGTGTGCCGCTGCCACTGCTCGTGCCGGCGCTGATCGGTCTGGCGTTCCTGATCGTGCCGCTGGTCGCGCTTCTTGTACGGGCGCCCTGGAGCAGCATGCCCGAGCAGCTGACCAGCGCCGATGTGTGGCAGGCGCTTCAGTTGTCCCTGGTCTGCGCCACGGCCGCCACCGCGGTGAGCCTGGTCATCGGGGTTCCGCTGGCCTGGCTGCTGGCCCGCGTCGAGTTCCCCGGCCGCGGCCTGGTCCGAGCCCTGGTGACCCTGCCGCTCGTCCTGCCGCCGGTCGTCGGCGGTGTCGCGCTGCTCATGGCGCTGGGCCGCAACGGGGTCGTGGGCAAGTGGCTCGACGCCTGGTTCGGGATCACGCTCCCCTTCACCACGGCCGGGGTCGTGGTCGCCGAGGCGTTCGTCGCGATGCCGTTCCTCGTCATCAGCGTGGAGGGCACTCTGCGGGCCGCAGACCCGCGGTACGAGGAGGCGGCGACGACCCTGGGTGCCTCCCGCTTCACGGCGTTCCGCCGGGTCACTCTGCCGCTGATCGCACCGGGCATCGCCGCGGGTGCGGTACTGGCCTGGGCCCGGGCGCTGGGTGAGTTCGGCGCGACGATCACTTTCGCGGGCAACTTCCCGGGCCGTACCCAGACGATGCCGCTCGCCGTCTACCTCGCCCTCCAGAGCGACCCGGAGGCGGCCGTCGCCCTCAGCCTGGTCCTCCTGGCCGTTTCGGTGGCGGTGCTGGCGGGGCTGCGCGATCGATGGATGACGGCGGGGTGAGCGATATGGGCGGGGGCGGGGCGGGCGGGCTCGGTGGTGGAGGGACTGCTGGGGCCGGTGAAGGCTGGGCCTGCGGCAGCGCGAGCAGTCCGACGGCCGAGACCAGTGACGGCCCGACCAGTGGCAGCCGACCGGCGGGAGCCAAGGCCCCCAGGCCGACGGGGAGCGGAGCGCGCCCGATGATCGAGAAGACTCAAGCCGCCGTGCCCGGCGTCCGCCCCGGCACCGCCCTCGACGGCCTCGACGCCCGTCTCGTCGTGGACCGCGGCGCCTTCCGCCTCGACGTCTCGCTCACCGTCGCCCCCGGCGAAGTCGTCGCCCTGCTCGGTCCGAACGGTGCCGGAAAGACCACCGCCCTGCGCGCACTCGCCGGTCTGACCCCGCTCACCGACGGTCATCTACGGCTGGACGGCGCCGCGTTGGAGCGCACACCGCCGGAATCCCGTCCCGTCGGTGTCGTCTTCCAGGACTACCTGCTCTTCCCGCACCTCACCGCCCTCGACAACGTCGCGTTCGGCCCGCGCTGTCAGGGCGCGACCAAGGCGATGGCCCGTGCGCGGGCCACCGCATGGCTGGAGCGCCTGGGTCTCGCCGACCACGCGGGCGCCAAGCCGCGCAAGTTGTCCGGTGGCCAGGCCCAACGCGTGGCCGTGGCCCGCGCGTTGGCGACCCACCCCCGGCTGCTGCTCCTCGACGAGCCCCTGGCCGCCCTCGACGCCCGGACCCGGCTCGAGGTACGTGCTCAACTGCGGCGCCATCTGGCGGAGTTCGAGGCCGTCGCCGTACTCGTCACGCACGACCCGCTGGACGCCATGGTCCTCGCCGACCGTCTCGTGGTCGTCGAGCACGGCGAGGTTGTCCAGGAAGGCGACCCGTCCCACATCGCCCGCCACCCGCGCACCGACTACATCGCCCAGCTGGTCGGCCTGAACCTCTACCGGGGCGAGGCCGACGGCCACACGGTCCGCCTCGAAGCCGGGCCCGCGCTCACCACCACCGACGCCCTCTACGGACCCGTGTTCGTCGCCTTCCCACCGAGCGCCGTGACTCTCCACCGTGAACCGCCCGCCGGCTCCAGCGCCCGCAACCACTGGCGCTGCGAGGTGGCCGGCCTGGAGACCCACGGCGACCAGATCCGCGCCGACCTCACCGGCGAGCTCCCCCTCGCAGCGGACCTCACCACGGTGGCCGCGGCGGAACTCGACCTGCACCCGGGCGCGGAGGTCTGGGCGGCGGTGAAGGCGGCGCAGACGCACGCGTATCCCGTGTGAGACGGCTCCGGCTCCCCGCTGATCATGCGCTGCTGGCGCTCCGGGCGAGGCGGACCGACAGGCTTGGAGCACCGCATCCCTGTGCACACCCGGAACACGCGATCGCTCCCCCTTCACCCGAACGGCCGCCCGGACAGGCTGCCCGGCCTGCCCGTCCCTAGCGTGAGGACATGCGGCGTGCGCCCGGCCGACCGGCCGCAGGACCCCAGATCGCCGGATCGCCGGATCGCAGCGCCGCAGAAACACAGGACCGCGGGGCCCCAGCTCGCAGGACGACAGGACGACATACCGCGGGATCGCAGGACCCACGCCCCAGGACCCAGACCTCAGGACTGCGGGACCCCGGGACCCCCGAAACCTCGGGACGCCCGGACCCCCGGGCCCCAGAACCTCGGGACCCCCCGGCCCCCCGAACCTCCGGACCCCAGAACCTCGGGACCTCGGGACCCCAGAACCTCGGGCCCCCCGGACCCCCGGACCCCAGAACCCCAGAACCCCAGAACCTCGGGACCCCCGGACCCCAGAACCTCGGGACCGCAAGAGCCCGGGACCCCAGGACCGCCGGACCCAGACCGCGTGACCGCGTGACCACGGGACCCCGAGACCGCCGGACCGCCGGCCCCCAGGTTCCCAGGTTCCCAGGCCCCCAGGCCCCCAGGCCCCCAGGCCCCCAGGAGGATCAGACCATGACGCCCGGCCAGGAGGAGCAGACCATGATCCCGGCCCCCCTCGACCACACCTCCGACGCGACGTCGGCCGTCCGATGACGGGCGCGGACCCCACCCCCGCGCTGCGCTGCGCGAGCCGGTACTCCGGCCCGCGGGACGGCGAGGAGTGCGGGGCCCGCGCCCGCTTCGAGATCTCCTGTCACGCGCGGCCACCGCTGCTCGTGTGTCCTCAACACCTGGGCCCCGCACTACTGTTGGCCGAGGGTGTGCTGTGGCCTCCGGAGATCAGACTGGTGCGGTGAGCCGCCGACGGGTGAGCGGGTCCCGCCGGCACACGTGGGCCGCGCTCAGCCCTTCGTCAACGTGACGTCCTGCTGCGCGGCCGCGTGGAAGCGGGGCAGCGGCAGGCCGCCCTCGGGGCTGAGTTCCATGAGGGTGGCCTCGACGTGGGCCTGGCCCGGTTCCAGGACATCGGAGCCGGGCGTGCCCGTGTTCTCCCAGCTGTGCTCCACGCCGTCGCACACCGCGCGCGTGCCGCCGATGCCCTGTCGGATCAGCGGGGAGCGCTGGCTCACGGAGGAGCTCACGAAGACGGGACCCGCACTCTCGGTGCAGCGGTAGGTGCCGGACAGGGTCACGGTGCCGTCCTCGGCGATACGGCCGACGGGGCCGACGGTGACGGTGTCGGACGCATCTGCGCTCGCGGGCAGCGCGGGGGCGGCCAGCAGGAACAGCGCGGCAGCGGTGGCGAGAGCGGAACGCAGGAGCAGGGGGCGGACGGACATGGTGTGTCTCCCGGTCGAGTGGAATGGGGGCCTCCACTGCTACCGGGAACACGCGCCGACAGCCGTGATCGTCACTCCTTTGGTGGCGAGTCCGCACCGAGCGTCGTGGAACCGTCCGAGAGATGTCCGCGTGTTGTCACGCTTCCTGCTGGACCGTTCCGATGGGCTCGCGACGGGAGCATGGTCTACCCATACGGACACGGACCCCATGGGGACGGTCCCACCAATGTGGAGGTGCGCCATGTGTTCTCACCAGTCTTCGTGCGCTTCGTCCGACGGCACCACCCCGCACATCGTCGCGGCCCACCCCGAGCAGGGCTGGAACCTGCTGTGCAACGGCGCGATCGTCTTCGACGACAGCGGCGAGCTGCTGCCCGACGGTCGGATCGTCGCCCCGCACCGGGTGCCGGCCGGACAGCTGGCCGTAGCCGCCTGATCGGTTCCCCGCCCTGCACTCCCGCGCCGCGGAGGCCTGGCGCTCCGGCTGGTCCTCGGCGATCGGCGTCCGCGAGCCCCCTGGGCCTCCAGAGCCACCCCTGCGGGAGAAGTCCGGCCGGGCGGCGACCGCGGATGCCGTGTCCCGCCTTCCGGATGCGCGTCCCCGCGACGCCGTAAGTCCCGCCGGGTCCCCGCGTCCGCCCGCAGCGCCCACAGCCGGCCGATCCCGACCGGCAGTCCGAGCAGCTGCTTCAGCCCGACGCCGACATCAGGAACGCCACCCCGGGCAACTTCCCGCCCCCCGGTGCGGGGCACGCTAGGGCAGCACCGCGAAGCCGTCGAGTTCCACCGCCGCCTGGTCGTCCCACAGCCGTACGACCTCCACGACCGCCATCGCGGGGTAGTCCCGGCCCGCCGACTCCCTCCAGATGCGGCCCAGTTCAGGGGCGTGGGTGCGGTAGGCGGCGATATCGGTGGCGTAGACGGTGACGCGGGCGAGGTCGGACGGAGTGCCACCGGCTGCCGCCAGGGCGGTGAGGAGGTTGTCGAGCGCCTTCTCGAACTGCTCCGGCAGGGATTCCCCGACCACCTTGCCGTCGGCGTCGAGAGCGGTCTGGCCCGCGAGGAAGACCAGCCGGGACCCGGTGGCGACGACCGCGTGCGAGAAGCCGGTGGGCGGGGACAGTTCGGGTGGGTTGATGCGCTCGGCGGTCATGAAGCCTCCATCGTCTTTACGGCTTCCTCGGCTTCCCCGGCTTCCCCGGCCTTCACGGTCGCCAGTTCCGCGTACAACTCCTTGGCGATGATGCCCCGTTGCACCTCGCTCGCCCCTTCGTAGATGCGCGGGGCGCGCACCTCCCGGTACAGGTGCTCCAGCAGATGACCGCGCCGCAGTGCGCGTGCGCCGTGCAGTTGGACCGCGCTGTCGACGACGTACTGCGCGGTCTCGGTCGCGAGCAGCTTCGCCATCGCCGCGCGCTTGGGCACGTCCGGGGCTCCTTCGTCGTACGCCGTGGCCGCCGCGTACACCATGAGGCGGGCCGCGTCCGTGCGCAGGGCCATCTCGGCGACCGTGTGCGCGACGCTCTGAAGGTCCCTCAACTTGCCGCCGAAGGCGTCCCGTCGGGAGGTGTGCGCGAGGGTCGCGTCCAGCGCCGCCTGCGCCATGCCGACCGCGAAGGCGCCGACACTGGGCCGGAAGAGGTTGAGGGTGCCCATGGCGACCCGGAAGCCGCGGTCGGCCTCGCCGAGGACGTCGTCGGCCCTCACCGGCACGGCGTCGAAGGCGAGGGCGCCGATGGGGTGCGGGGAGAGCATGTCGAGGCCGGTGCCGCTGAATCCGGGCCGGTCCGCGGGCACGAGGAAGGCGGTCACCCCGCGGGCGCCGGCGCCTGGGGTGGTTCGCGCGAAGACGGTGGAGAAGTCGGCCTCGGGGGCGTTGGAGATCCAGCACTTCTCCCCGGTGAGCCGCCAGCGGGAGGGGCCGTCGGGGACAGCGGACAGGGACAGCGCCGCCGCGTCCGACCCCGCGCCCGGCTCGCTGAGCGCGAACGCGGCCACCGCGCTGCCGTCGCTCACCGCCGGCAGCCAGCGCTCCCGCTGGGCCGGAGTGCCGTACGCGTGGACGGGGTGGGCACCGAGGCCCTGGAGGGCAAGGGCCGTCTCCGCCTCCGTGCAGGCGTACGCGAGGGATTCCCGCATGAGGCACAGGTCCAGCGCGCCGGAGGTGAACAGGCGCTCCAGGAGGCCCAGTCGGCCCAGTTCAGCGAGCAGCGGACGGTTCACACGGCCCGGCTCGCCCTTCTCCGCGAGTGGGCGCAGCCGTTCCGCGGCGAGGGTGCGCAGCTGCGCACACCGGGCGGTCTGGGACGGTTCGAGCGAGAATGCGGGCATTGCCGGTCCCCTCTCTCGACAGGGCCCTACGACAGTATCGCGTGCCGTTGACTGTCGTCACCAACACGATACGCTCCTTGTGCGAGCCCACCATCGACGCCCACAAGGCGGCCCACGGCAAGGGGGCGACCCGCCATGAACGTCTCGGCCCACGTCGACACCTTCGCGCGCGACCACCTCCCGCCCCCCGACCAGTGGCCGGAGCTCCGTTTCGACCTTCCGGAGCTGCGTTACCCCGATCGGCTGAACTGCGCCGCCGAGCTGCTGACGGGCCCACCCGACGACCGCCCGGTGTTCCACACCCCGGCGGGCGACACATGGACGTACGGCACGCTGCGTGCCCGCGTCGACCGGCTCGCGCATCTCCTCACCGGCGACCTCGGGGTCGTCCCCGGCAACCGTGTCCTGCTGCGCGGACCGACCACTCCCTGGCTCGCGGCCTGCTGGCTGGCCGTGCTGAAGGCGGGCGCGGTCGCCGTGACGGTGCTGGCCCAGCAGCGGCCGCACGAGCTGGCCACGATGTGCGAGATCGCGCGCATAGAGCACGCCCTGTGCGACATCCGCGCCGTCGACGATCTCGCCAAGGCCGAGATACCGGGCCTCAGGATCACGACGTACGGGGGCGACGCCCCCGACGACCTCCTGAACCGCGAGGCGCCCGGGACGCCGTACCCCGCCGTGGAGACCGCGGCCGACGACGTGGCGCTGATCGCTTTCACCTCCGGGACCACCGGGCGGCCCAAGGGCTGTATGCACTTCCACCGGGATGTGCTCGCGATAGCCGACACCTTCTCCAAACATGTACTCAAGCCACATGTGGACGATGTCTTCGCAGGCAGTCCCCCGCTCGGTTTCACCTTCGGACTCGGCGGCCTGGTGATCTTCCCGATGCGCGCGGGCGCCAGCTCGCTCCTGCTCGAACAGGCCGGCCCCCAGCAGCTGCTGCCGGCCGTCGCCGAGCACCGGGTCTCGGTCCTGTTCACCGCCCCCACCGCCTACCGCGCGATGCTCGACCAGCTCGACGCGTACGACGTCTCGTCGCTGCGCCGCTGTGTCTCCGCGGGTGAGAACCTGCCCGCGGCCACCTGGCGGGCCTGGCACGAGCGGACCGGGCTGGGGATTGTCAACGGCATCGGCGCCACCGAGCTGCTGCACATCTTCATCTCCGCCGCCGACGAGCACGTCCGGCCCGGGACGACCGGGGTGCCCGTACCCGGATGGCACGCGCGCGTGGTCGACGAGACAGGTCGGGAGAGGCCCGACGGCGAGCCCGGCCTGCTCGCGGTGCGCGGTCCCGTCGGCTGCCGCTACCTCTCCGATCCGCGGCAGGTGGAGTACGTGCGGGACGGCTGGAACATCACCGGCGACACATACATCCGCGAGAACGACGGGTACTTCCGCTATGTGGCGCGCGCGGACGACATGATCATCTCCGCCGGGTACAACATCGCCGGACCGGAGGTCGAGGACGCCCTGCTGCGGCACCCGGACGTGGTCGAGGCGGCCGTCGTGGGGCGGGCCGACGAGGCACGCGGTCAGGTGGTCGTGGCCTTCGCCGTCCTCAAGGAGGGCGCCGAGCGGGACGCCGAGGCGCTGCGCTCGTACGTCAAGACCGAACTGGCACCCTACAAATGCCCGCGCGAGATCGTCTTCCTCGACGCGCTGCCGCGCACGGCGACCGGCAAACTCCAGCGGTTCAGGCTGCGCACCGATGGTGACCAGCAGTGATCCACACGAACTAAGATGATCAACGTGTCCGACCAGCATGCACCACGGTCTCTCATCGTCACGCTCTACGGAGCCTACGGCCGCTTCATGCCGGGCCCCGTGCCCGTCGCCGAGCTGATCCGGCTGCTGGCCGCGGTCGGCGTGGACGCCCCCTCCGTACGCTCGTCGGTGTCCCGCCTCAAGCGGCGCGGCCTGCTGCTGCCGGCCCGCACGACACAGGGCTCGGCCGGGTACGAACTGTCGCACGAGGCCCGTCAGCTGCTCGACGACGGCGACCGGCGCATCTACGCGGTGACCCCGCCCGAGGACGAGGGCTGGGTGCTCGCGGTGTTCTCGGTGCCGGAGTCGGAGCGGCAGAAGCGGCACGTGCTGCGTTCACGGCTGGCCGGACTGGGCTTCGGCACGGCGGCCCCCGGGGTGTGGATCGCCCCGGCGCGCCTGTACGAGGAGGCCCGGCACACCCTTCAGCGGCTGCGGCTCGACCCGTACGTCGACTTCTTCCGCGGCGAACATCTCGGCTTCGCCGCGACCGTCGAGGCGGTGTCCCGCTGGTGGGACCTGGCCGCGATCGCCAAGGAGCACGAAGCCTTCCTCGACCGCCACGCGCGCGTGCTGCACGACTGGGAGGGCCGGGCCGACACCCCGCCGGAGGAGGCCTACCGCGACTACCTGCTCGCCCTCGACTCCTGGCGCCATCTCCCCTACTCCGACCCCGGCCTGCCCGCCCCGCTGCTTCCGGAGGACTGGCCGGGCCGGCGGGCGGCGGCGGTGTTCCGAGGGCTGCACGAGCGACTGCGGGACGCGGGCGCCGCCTTCGTCGGTCTGTGACCCCGGGCACATCACAGTCCCGATCGTTCCACGAGGCTGTACGCCCTCAAGTGCCCAGTGTGAGACGGGGCTTGGGGGCATCGGTGCGTCCGGTCTGCGGTTGGCGGCTGCCCGCGCGGTACGGGTCCGGCCAGCCGACTCCAGGGCCGTCGTACCCCTGCTCGGCGGCCGCGTGCAGGGTCCAGTGCGGGTCGTAGAGATGCGGGCGGGCCAGTGCGCACAGGTCCGTACGCCCGGCCAGGATCAGCGAGTTGACGTCGTCCCAGGAGGAGATGGCGCCGACCGCGATCACCGGGACACCGGTCTCGTGACGGATCCGGTCGGCGTAGGGCGTCTGGTACGACCGCCCGTAGTCCGGGTGCTCCTCGGCCACGACCTGCCCGGTCGACACGTCGATCGCGTCGGCGCCGTGCGCGGCGAAGGCGCGGGCGATCTCGACGGCGTCCTCGGCCGTGTTGCCGCCCTCGGCCCAGTCGGTGGCGGAGATACGGACGGTCATGGGCCGTTCCTGCGGCCACACTCCTCTGACGGCGTCGAAGACTTCGAGCGGGAAGCGGAGGCGCTTCGCGAGCGAACCGCCGTAGGCGTCCGTGCGCCGGTTGGTCAGCGGGGAGAGGAAGCCGGAGAGCAGATAGCCGTGTGCGCAGTGCAGTTCGAGGAGGTCGAAGCCGGCCCGGGCGGCACGCCAGGCCGCCGCCGTGAACTGCTCGCGGATGTCGGTCAGTTGGGCACGCCCGAGTTCGCGCGGGGTCTGGTTGGAGGGCTTGTACGGGATCGGGGACGGCGCCAGGACCGGCCAGTTGCCGTCCGGCAGCGGCTCGTCGATGCCCTCCCACATCAGCTTGGTCGAGCCCTTGCGGCCGCTGTGGCCGAGCTGCACGCCGATCGCGGTGCCCGGTGACTGCGCGTGCACGAAGTCGGTGATCCGTTTCCAGGCCGCGGCCTGCCTGCCGTTGTAGAGGCCGGTGCAGCCGGGCGTGATCCGTCCCTCGGTCGAGACGCACACCATCTCGGTCATCACCAGCCCGGCTCCCCCGAGAGCCCGGGCGCCCAGGTGGACCAGGTGGAAGTCGCCGGGGATGCCGTCGGTGGCGGAGTACATGTCCATCGGCGAGACCACGACCCGGTTGCGCAGGGTCAGACCGCGCAGCCGGAACGGGGTGAACATCGGGGGCGTGCCCGGCGCACAGCCGAACTCGCGTTCCACGGCCCCGGTGAAGCGTGCGTCGCGCAGGCGGAGGTTGTCGTGGGTGACGCGGCGGCTGCGGGTGAGCAGGTTGAAGGCGAACTGGCGGGGCGGCTGGTCGAGGTACAGGCCGAGGTTCTCGAACCACTCGAGGCTGGCGCGGGCGGCGCGCTGCGTGGAGGCGACGACGGGTTTGCGCTCCGTCTCGTAGGCCGCCAACGCACCTTCCAGCGAAGGCTGTTCCTCCAGGCAGGCGGCCAGGGCGAGGGCGTCCTCGACGGCGAGCTTGGTGCCGGATCCGATGGAGAAGTGGGCGGTGTGGGCCGCGTCGCCGAGCAGCACGGTGTTGCCGTGCGACCAGTGGTCGTTGACCACCGTGCGGAAGGTGGTCCACGTGGAGTTGTTGGAGCGCAGCGGGCGGCCGCGGAGTGCCTCGGCGAAGATCTTGGCGCAGCTCTCCGTCGACTCCTGTGGGCTGACCTCGTCGAAGCCGGCCGCCCTCCAGACCTCCTCGCGCATCTCGATGATCACGGTGGAGGCGTCGGGGGCGAAGGGGTAGCCGTGGAGTTGCATCACGCCGTGTTCGGTCTCGGCGATCTCGAACCGGAAGGCGTCGAAGGGGAAGTCGGCGGCGAGCCAGATGTAGCGGCAGTGGTGCGGGGTCACATGGGGGCGGAACACATGGCTGTGGCGTTCGCGTGTCGTGCTGTTGACGCCGTCGGCGGCGATGACGAGGTCGTGCGTCTCTTCGAGGCCGGCCGGGGCCACCGTACGGAAGCGCAGGTCCACGCCGAGAGCGCGGCAGCGGTCGTGCAGTATTCCGAGGAGTCGTCTGCGGCCGAGTGCGGCGAAGCCGTGGCCTCCGGAGGTGTGCCGTACGCCCCGGTGCACGATGTCGATGTCGTCCCAGCGGACGAAGTCGGACTGCATCGCCTCGTAGACCACCGGGTCCGCGTGTTCGATGCCGCCAAGGGTCTCGTCGGAGAGGACCACGCCGAAGCCGAAGGTGTCGTCGGGGGCGTTGCGCTCCCACACGGTGACCTCACGCCCGGGGTCGAGCCGCTTCAGCAGAGCTGCCGCGTACAGCCCACCGGGGCCGCCGCCGATGATCGCGATGCGGGGGACGGAGAGGGACATGATCACCGTCCCTGCCATTTCGGCGGTCGCTTCTCCGTGAACGCCGCGTGGAACTCCCGGTAGTCCTCGCCGTTCATCAGGAGGGCCTGCGTCGAGGCGTCCAGTTCCACCGAAGCGGCCAACGGCATGTCCAGCTCCGCCGTCAGCAGGGCCTTCGTCTGGGCGTACGCCAGTGCCGGGCCCTCGGCCAGACGGCGGGCCAGGCGGGCGGCGGCCTCGTCCGCGCCACCCTCCTCGGTCAGTTCGCTGATCAGGCCGATGCGCTCGGCCTCGGGAGCGCGGACCGGTTCGCCGAGCATGAGGAGCCGGGTGGCATGACCGAGGCCGACCACGCGCGGCAGCAGATACGCCGCGCCCATGTCTCCGCCGGACAGGCCGACCCGGGTGAAGAGGAAGGCGAAGCGGGTCGAGGGGTCCGCGACCCGGAAGTCGGCCGCCAGGGCGAGGACCGCGCCCGCGCCCCCCGCCACCCCGTGCACCGCCGCGATCACCGGGAACGGACACTCCCGTACGGCCCGCACCACCTGGCCCGTCATCCGGTTGAAGTCGAGGAGCTGGGCGGTGTCCATGGCGAGGGTCGCGCCGATGATCTCGTCGACGTCACCGCCGGAGCAGAAACCGCGGCCCTCGCCGGCCAGGACCAGGGCGCGGACGGACCGCTCGCGGGACAGTTCGGCGAGCAGGTCGCGCAGGTCGGCGTAGGCGCCGAAGGTGAGCGCGTTGAGTTTCTCGGGGCGGGCGAGGGTGACAGTGGCGACCCCGTCGGCGAGGTCGACGCGCAGGTGCCGCCAGTCGGAGGTGCGGGCGGCGGAGCCGGTGAAGGGACTCATGGCGTGCGGCCTCCTCGTGCTCGGACGAAGTGCGAGTGGCGAGGTTCCAGGCGCATCCAGGTGCGCTCTCCCCTCGAAGCTATCACCCCTCTTTGACTGTCGTCACGAGTGCGCGATAAAGCATCCGGATGTGACCTGGCCGGGTCACATCCGTCACGGCTCGTCGACAGACCGGCAACGGCGGGATCAGCCGCGGGAGGCAAGCCGTTGCTACGGGTAAGCCGCCTGCCAACGGGGCCGAAGGTCCCGTACGGCGCCCGCCGGACGACTCTGCCGACGGCGCCGTACCATTCATACGGTTGAAAGCAGGACAGCCTGCTCATGAACGGACCCGCCTTGCAAGATCGCCCCCCGGCCTCCGCCTCCTGGCGCATCGCGCTGCCGCACTCCGCCGCGGCCGTGCCCGTGGCGCGCGCTCTGGTCCGCACCGCGCTGGCCGAGCTGGAGCACGGGGCGGACTGCGACACCGCGGAACTGCTGACGGCCGAGCTGGTGGCGAACGCCGTGGAACACACCTCCGGCGACACCCCGATAGAGCTGGTCGTGGAGTTGCTGCCGACCGGCTGCCAGGTGGAGGTGCACGACCCGGACCCGGCGCCCCCGGGCCATCTGACCCACCCGGACACCAGGGACCCGGACCCCTGGCAGGAGCACGGCCGGGGCCTGCTCCTGATCAGGGCGCTCAGTTCGTCGTGCGGGCACCGCCCGACCGAGACCGGCAAGGCGGTGTGGTTCCGGCTGCCGGTGGTGCCGCGTCAGTGGCATCCGGCGTGACGCTCAGGCCAGCGTCGCCACCAGGACCGCCTTGATCGTGTGCAGACGGTTCTCCGCCTCGTCGAAGACCACCGAGTGCACCGACTCGAACACCTCGTCCGTGACCTCCAGGGACTCGAGACCGTGGGTCTCGAAGATCTCCTGCCCCACCTTCGTACCGAGGTCGTGGAAGGCGGGCAGACAGTGCAGGAACTTGACGTCCGCGTTCCCCGTGGCCCGCATCACGTCCGCGGTCACCGCGTACGGCGACAGCGCGGCGATCCGCTCGTCCCACACGTCCTTCGGCTCCCCCATGGAGACCCAGACATCGGTCGCGACGAAGTCCGCGCCCCGCACACCCTCCTCCAGCGACTCGGTGAGGCTGATCCGCGCCCCGCTGTCCACGGCGAGCGTACGAGCCCGCTCGACGACGTCCTGCGCGGGCCAGTAGGCCTTCGGCGCGACGATCCGTACGTCCATGCCCAGCAGCGCGCCAGTGATCAGATACGAGTTGCCCATGTTGAACCGCGCGTCACCGAGGTAGGCGAAGACGATCTCCCGGACCGGCTTCGCGGTGTGCTCGGTCATCGTCAGCACGTCGGCCAGCATCTGCGTGGGGTGCCAGTCGTCGGTGAGCCCGTTGTACACCGGCACCCCGGCGTACGCGGCCAGCTCCTCCACCTTCTGCTGGCTGTCCCCGCGGTACTCGATCCCGTCGTACATACGACCGAGCACGCGCGCGGTGTCCCGTACGGACTCCTTGTGGCCGATCTGCGAGCCGGACGGGTCCAGGTACGTCGTCGAGGCGCCCTGGTCCGCCGCCGCGACCTCGAACGCGCAGCGCGTGCGCGTCGAGGTCTTCTCGAAGATCAGCGCGATGTTCTTCCCGTTCAGGTACCGCGTCTCGGTCCCCGCCTTCTTGGCGGCCTTCAGCTCGGCCGCCAGCTCGACCAGCCCGAGGAACTCCTGCTCGGTGAAGTCGAGCTCCTTGAGGAAGTGGCGGCCGGCGAGGGCGGTCGGGACTGTCGCCATGGGGGCGCTCCAGAGGTGCGTGAACAGACGGACCTTGGAAGTCTATACGACGCTCAGCATTTATATACAGACTGCTGTACGACTATGCGATCGCGCGTTCCCTGAGGGATCCCACCTATACGGCCTCCCGCTCCACCGGACAGCTCATGCAGCGCGGCCCGCCCCGTCCCCGCCCCAGCTCGCTGCCCGGGATCTCTATCACCTCGATGCCCTGCTTGCGCAGATGAGTGTTGGTGGTGGCGTTGCGCTCATAGGCGACGACGACACCCGGCTCGACGGCGAGGACGTTGCAGCCGTCGTCCCACTGCTCGCGCTCGGCGGCGTGCACGTCCTGGGTGGCGGTCAGCACACGGATCTCACTCAGCCCGAGCGCGGCGGCGATCGCGCGGTGCATGTGCTCCGACGGATGGTCGGTGACCTTGAGCTCCTTGTCCCCGACGCCCGGTTCGATGGTGTACGACCTGAGCATGCCGAGTCCGGCGTACTGGGTGAAGGTGTCGCCGTCGACCATCGTCATCACGGTGTCGAGATGCATGAAGGCCCGCCGTTTCGGCATGTCGAGGGCCACGATCGACTGCGCGGAGCCCTCGGCGAACAACTTGTGCGCCAGCATCTCGACGGCCTGGGGCGTGGTGCGCTCGCTCATGCCGATGAGGACGGCGCCGTTGCCGATGACGAGGACGTCCCCGCCCTCGATGGTGCACGGGTAATCGGCCTGCCCCTCCGACCAGGTGTGGAACGTTTCGTCACGGAAGAGCGGATGGTGGCGGTAGATCGCCTCGAAGTGGACCGTCTCGCGCTGACGGGCCGGCCAGCGCATGGCGTTGACGGAGACACCGTCGTAGATCCAGGCCGAGGTGTCGCGGGTGAAGAGGTGGTTGGGCAGCGGGGCGAGGAGGAAGTCGTCGAGGTCCATGACATGGAAGCGCACGGAGGTCGGCTCCGGGTGCGCCTCCAGGAACTCCCGCTTGGTCATGCCGCCGACGAGGGCCTCGGCCAGCTCTGCGGCGGGCAGCGCCTCGAAGGAGGCCCGGAGGTGGTCGGTGGCCAGCGGGCCGTACTCCTTCTCGTCGAAGACGCGGTCCAGGACGAGGGACCGGGCCGCCGGGATCTCCAGAGCCTCGGTGAGCAGGTCGCCGAAGAGATGGACGGCGACCCCTCGGTCGCGCAGCACGTCGGCGAACCCGTCGTGCTCGGCGCGCGCCCGGCGCACCCACAGCACGTCGTCGAAGAGCAGTGCGTCCTTGTTGCTGGGGGTGAGCCTTTTGAGCTCGAGGTCCGGCCGGTGAAGGATGACGCGGCGCAGCCGCCCGGTCTCGGAGTCGACATGGAATCCCATGCCTCCATCCTGACCAACGAGGGGCGTCTTGACCCCTCCGTCCGCCCTGCTTTCTTGTTCTCGTCCCCTTGACGACAAGCACCCCTCTCGATTATCGTCCAATAGACGAAAAGAGGGGGTTCGATGGCCGACATCACCCGGCGCCTCGGCTGGCGCCATCTGCGCGGCGCGCCCACGGCGCACATCCGGCACCACCGCGGCGGCACACTGCTGCACGACGGTCCGGGGCTCAGCTTCTGGTTCCGCGCACTGACGGCCGCGCTCTCCGAAGTTCCGGTGGACGACCGCGAGTTGGCGATGACGTTCCATGCCCGTACGTCGGACTTCCAGGACGTGGCGGTCCAGGCGACCGTGACCTACCGGATCGGCGACCCGGCGCTCGCCGCCGCCCGCCTGGACTTCTCGATCGACCCGGACACCGGAGTGTGGCGAGGCGCGCCCCTGGAGCAACTGGGCACACTGCTCACGGAGACGGCCCAGCAGCACGCTCTCGACGTACTGACCCGGACCTCCCTGTCCTCCGCCCTGGTCGACGGCGTTTCGGCGGTGCGCGAGCGGATCGCGGCGGGCCTGGACGCCGAACCACGGCTGCCGGCCACCGGCATCGAGGTGGTGGCCGTACGCGTGATGGCGCTGCGCCCCGAGCCGGAGGTGGAGCGGGCGCTGCGCACCCCGGCCCGCGAACAGATCCAGCAGGAGGCCGACCGGGCGACCTACGAACGGCGGGCCGTCGCCGTGGAGCGGGAGCGGGCCATCGCCGAGAACGAACTGGCCAGCCAGATCGAACTCGCCCGCCGCGAGGAGCAGTTGGTGGAGCAGCGCGGCACGAACGCACGCCGGGAGGCGGAGGAGCACGCGGCGGCGGACGCGGTACGGGCCGAGGCGGAGGCGACCCGCTCGGTACGGCTCGCTCGCGCGGAGGCCGAAGGGGCGCGCACGGTGGGCGACGCCAAGGCGCAGGCGCAGGCCGCCTGGTTGCGGGTGCACGCGGACGTCGAGGTCGCCACGCTGCACGCCCTCGCCGGAACCCGGCTCGCGGAGAACCTGCCGAACATCGACAGCGTGACGATCTCACCGGACGTGCTGACGGGGCTGCTGGCGAAGCTGGGCGTACGGGAGCCGGAGTGAGTCTCGCACCGCGAGCGGTCCTGGTCCACCGCACCACGGAGTACGAGGAGTTGGTGGCCCACCACGGCACGCACGGCCAGGCCGCCTTCTTCCTCTCCTCCCGGGGCCGGGACATCGCGGAGGTCGCCGAACGCCATGAGCGCACCCGGCGGGCGCTCGCCGAGGTGACCTCCGCGATCCCTCTGACCTGGCGTCAGGCGCGGGTGGAACGAGCCGACCTGGACCGCTTCCTCTTCGCGCCCGAGGACGTCGTGATCGTGGTCGGGCAGGACGGTCTGGTGGCGAACGTGGCCAAATACCTCGCCGGACAACGGGTGGTGGGCATCGACACGGACCCCGGCCGCAACCCCGGTGTCCTGGTACGCCACCGCCCCGGGCAGGCCGCGGCTCTGCTCCCGGCGGCCTTCGACACCACCGTGGACGAACTCACCATGGTCGAGGCCGTCGCCGACGACACCCAACGGCTGGTCGCCCTGAACGAGATCTACCTGGGCGCCGCCGGACACCAGACAGCCAGATACCGCCTGGGCCTGGAGGACGACGGGGGTGTCGTCGAGGCCCAGGCTTCCTCCGGGGTACTGGTGGGGACGGGCACCGGCGCCACCGGCTGGCTCCGCTCGCTCTGGCAGGAGCGGGGCGGCCGGCTGCGGCTGCCGGGCCCGACGGAGGACCGCCTCCTGTGGTTCGTACGCGAGGCGTGGCCGTCCCCCGCCACCGGAACGACCCTGATCGCCGGCGAACTCCCCGCCCGCGCCCGCCTCCGCCTCACCGTCGAATCCGAACGGCTGATCGCCTTCGGGGACGGGATGGAGGGGGACGCGCTGGAGCTGACGTGGGGGCAGACGGTGGAGGTGGGGGTGTGCGGGGAGCGGTTGCGGTTGGTGGGGTGAGGGGTGACCGCCGGATCACCCCTCACGCCCCGACCCGCGGCTCACAGCCGTGGGTCGACCGGCTCCGACTCCAGCGCCAGCACCCCGAACACCGCCTCGTGGACCCGCCACAGTGGCTCGCCCTCCGCCAGCCGGTCCAGGGCCTCCAGGCCGAGGGCGTACTCGCGGATCGCGAGGGAGCGCTTGTGGTTCAGGAACCTCTTGCGCAGCCGGTCGAGGTTCTCCGGCCGGGTGTACTCGGGACCGTAGATGATCCGCAGGTACTCCCGGCCGCGGCACTTGATGCCGGGCTGGACCAGTCGGCCCTCCGGGCTGCGGACCACCGCGCCGAGCGGCTTGACGACCATGCCCTCGCCGCCGCGGCCGGTCATCTCCAGCCACCAGTCGACACCCGCCCGCACCGACTCCGGGTCACCGGTGTCGACGTAGAGGCGCCGGGTGGTCTGGAGCAGGCCTGTGCCGTCGTGCTCCACCAGGCGGTCCAGCAGGGCCAGCTGCTCGTCGTGCGGGAGCGCGGCGAGGCTGCGGCCCTGAACCGCGAGGATCTGGAACGGCGCCAGACGGACGCCGTCCAGACCGTCGGTGGTCCAGCAGTAGCGCCGGTACGCGTCGGTGAACGCGCCTGCCGCGTCGGCCCGTTCGCGCTGCCGGGCCAGCAGGTCCGTCACGTCCACACCCCGGTCGGCCGCACCCCGGAGCGCGGCCAGCGCACCCGGGAAGACCGCGCCGGACGCGGCGCCGACGGCCGCGTACTGCGACCGCAGCAGCCCCGAGGCCTTCAGCGACCACGGCATCAACTCGGCGTCCAACAGGAGCCAGTCCCCCGCGCCGGAGGCGCTGTTGGACGCAGTGAGTTCGGACCACAGGCCCGCCTCGCCGATCGCCGAACGCAGCCGGTCCAGGATCGCCTCCGTCACCGACTCGTCGTCGAAGAACGGGCGGCCGGTCCGCGTGTACAGCGAGCCGGTCGGGCCGTCCACGCCGAAGCGCCTGCGGGCCGTCTCCTCGTCCCGGCAGACCAGGGCCACCGCCCGCGAGCCCATGTGCTTCTCCTCGCACACGACCCGCTCGACACCGTCCTGCGCGTACTGCGCGAAGGCCTCGGCAGGGTGCTCCAAGTACCCCTCGAGGTGGCTGGTGGCCGTCGGTGCCATGGTCGGCGGGAGGTACGGCAGCAGCCGCGGGTCCACCGCGAAGCGGCTCATCACCTCCAGGGCCGCGGCCGCGTTCTCCTCGCGAACGGCGACCCGGCCCGCGTGCCGGGTCTCGACCGCCCGGCGGCCGTGCACGTCGGCGAGGTCCAGCGGCCGGCCGTCCTGCCCGCCGGGCGCCTCCGACTTCAGCGGCTTCGTCGGCTCGTACCAGACCCGCTCCGCCGGTACGTCGACCAGCTCGCGCTCCGGCCAGCGCAGCGCCGTCAGCTTGCCGCCGAAGACCGCTCCGGTGTCCAGGCAGATGGTGTTGTTGAGCCACGTCGCCTCCGGGACCGGGGTGTGGCCGTAGACCACGGCTGCCCGGCCGCGGTAGTCCTCCGCCCACGGGTAGCGCACCGGCAGCCCGAACTCGTCGGTCTCTCCGGTGGTGTCGCCGTACAGCGCGTGCGAGCGGACCCGGCCCGAGGTGCGGCCGTGGTACTTCTCCGGCAGACCGGCGTGGCAGACGACCAGACGGCCGCCGTCCAGGACGTAGTGGCTGACCAGGCCGTCGATGAACTCCCGCACCTCGGACCGGAACTCGTCCGAGACGGCCTCCATCTGCTCGATGGTCTCCGCGAGGCCATGGGTGTGCTGGACCTTGCGGCCCTTCAGGTAACGGCCGTACTTGTTCTCGTGGTTGCCCGGCACGCACAGCGCGTTGCCCGACTTGACCATCGACATCACGCGGCGCAGCACTCCGGGGCTGTCCGGGCCGCGGTCGACGAGGTCGCCGACGAAGACCGCGGTACGGCCGTCGGGGTGGACGCCGTCGACGTAGCCCAACTTGCCGAGCAGCGACTCCAGTTCGGAGGCGCAGCCGTGGATGTCGCCGACGATGTCGAAGGGGCCGGTGAGGTGGGTCAGGTCGTTGAAGCGCTTCTCGGTGACGACGGTGGCGTTCTCGACGTCCGCCACGCCGCGCAGGACGTGCACCTTGCGGAAGCCCTCGCGCTCCAGGCGGCGGATCGACCGCCTCAGTTCACGGATGTGGCGCTTGATGACCCGGATCGGCATGTCGGCCCGGTCGGTGCGGGCCGCGTTGCGCTCGGCGCACACCTCCTCGGGCACGTCCAGGACGATGGCGATGGGCAGCACGTCGTACTTCTTCGCCAGGTCGATCAGCTGCCGTCGGCTGTCCTCCTGCACACTGGTCGCGTCGACGACCGTGCGGCGGCCGGCGGCCAGGCGCTTGCCCGCGATGTAGTGCAGGACGTCGAAGGCGTCCTTGGTCGCGCCCTGGTCGTTCTCGTCGTCGGAGACCAGGCCCCGGCAGAAGTCCGAGGAGATCACCTCGGTCGGCTTGAAGTGCCGGCGGGCGAAGGTGGACTTGCCGGAACCCGAGGCGCCGACGAGGACGACGAGGGAGAGGTCGGTGACGGGAAGAGTCCGTCCCGTGCGCGGGATCTCGGTCATGCCGCCTTCGCCTCCTTCTCGGTCCTGATCACAGCTGTGCTCAATTCAAAAATGGCCATCTGGGTGGGCGGTCCCACCTCCGGGTCGTCCGCTCCCACCGGCCTGAACTCCACGTCGTAGCCGTGTCGTTCGGCCACCGACGCGGCCCAGGCCCGGAACTCCTGCCGCGTCCACTCGAAGCGGTGGTCGCCGTGCCGGACATGGCCGGCCGGGAGCGACTCCCAGCGGACGTTGTACTCGACGTTCGGGGTCGTCACGAGGACGGTCCGCGGGCGGGCCGCGCCGAACACCGCGTACTCCAGGGCGGGCAGCCGGGGCAGGTCGAGGTGCTCGATCACCTCGCTGAGCACGGCGGCGTCGTACCCCTTGAGCCGCTTGTCGGTGTACGCCAGGGAGCCCTGGAAGAGCTGGACGCGGGAGGCCATCCGCTCCCCCATGCGGTCCAGCTTCAGCCGCCGGGAGGCGATGGTGAGCGCCCGCACCGACACGTCGACGCCGACGATCTCGGTGAACTTCGGGTCCTTGAGCAGTGCCTGCACCAACTGGCCCTGTCCGCACCCGAGGTCGAGGACGCGGGCGGCGCCGGCCGCGCCCAGCGCCTCCAGGATGGCCTCACGGCGCTGGACCGCGAGCGGGGTCGGCTTCTCCTCGGTCTCGGTCTCCGCCTCGACGGCGTTGTCGATGTCCTCGACCTCGCTGTCGTCGGCCTCGGCGAGCCGCACCAGCTCCAGGCGTTCCATCGCCTCACGTGTCAGCGACCAGCGGCGGGACAGGTAACGGCTGGTGATCAGCTTCTGCTCCGGGTGCGCGGGCAGCCAGCCCTCGCCGGCCCTGAGCAGCTTGTCGACCTCGTCGGAGGCCACCCAGTAGTGCTTGGCGTCGTCGAGGACGGGCAGCAGGACGTACAGATGACGCAGGGCCTCGGCGACGGTGAGCTGCGTGGACTCCAGTTCGAGGCGGACGTAGCGCGAGTCGCCCCACTCGGGGAACTCGGTGTCCAGCGCGACCGGTTCGGCCGTCACGGTCCAGCCGAGCGGCTCGAACAGGCGGCGTACGAGTTCCGGGCCGCCGCGGGCCGCCACAGCGGGCACCTCGATGCGCAACGGTCGTGTCTGCGACGGGAGTTCGGGCTTGGCGCTGCACACCCCGCGCATCGCGCTGGAGAAGACCGCGCTCAGCGCCACCGCGAGCAGCGAAGACGCCGCGTAGGGGCGGTCGTTGACGTACTGCGCGAGCGCCGCGTCCGGGGCGCCGCCGCGTCCCTTGCCCTTGCCGCGCCTGACCAGCGCCACCGCGTCGACCTCCAGCAACAGCGCCGCCGTGCACCGCTGATCATCCGCCTCGGGATACAGGACGTGCGCCCTGCCGTAGGAGGTGGAGAACGCCTGCGCCTTCTCGGGATGCTTGTGCAGCAGGAAGCCGAGGTCGGTGGCGGGGCGCTCGGGAGTGCCGGTGGTGCTGATCGTCAGAAACATGCGAGTGGCCTCTCCGGCCGGTGGACGGGACGGGAACGCCGTACGTGCGAAGGCCCCCGAGGACGGTGATCCCGGGGGGCCTGCAGGACGACGTCCTCAGCTTCGCACGATCCGTCCGACCTGCGCCTTCGATTAATCGAAAGGCGCCGAACCGGTTACGACAGCTGCGACTGGATCTGTGCGGAGATCAGCTCCAGGTGGTCCAGGTCGTCGAGGTCGAGGACCTGGAGGTACATCCGGTGCGAGCCCGCGTCGGCATAGCGGCCGATCTTGTCGACGACCTCGGCCGGGGTGCCGGCCAGGCCGTTGGCCTTGAGCTCCTCGACCTCGCGGCCGATCGCGGCGGCACGGCGGGCGACCTCCTGGTCGTCCTTGCCGACGCAGACGACGAGCGCGTTGGAGAAGGTGATCGCGTCGGCGGCGCGGCCCGCCTCCTGGGCGGCGGCCCGGACCCGGCCGAACTGCGTCTCGCTGTCCTCGGGCGAGCCGAACGGCATGTTGAACTCATCGGCGTAGCGGGCGGCCAGACGCGGGGTGCGGGTCGCGCCCTGGCCGCCGATCAGCACGGGGATCCGGCTCTGGGCGGGCTTGGGCAGCGCGGGCGACTTCGTGAGGTCGTAGTGCTCGCCGTGGAAGTCGAAGGTCTTGCCGGGCTCGGTGGCCCACAGGCCGGTGATGATCTCCAGCTGTTCCTCCAGGCGGGGGAACTTCTCCTTCGGGAACGGGATGCCGTACGCCGCGTGCTCCTCCTCGAACCAGCCGGCGCCCAGGCCCAGTTCGACGCGGCCGCCGGACATCTGGTCGACCTGGGCGACCTGGATGGCGAGGACGCCGGGGAGCCGGAAGGTGGCCGCGGTCATCAGGGTGCCGAGGCGAATGCGCTTGGTCTCACGGGCGAGGCCGGCGAGGGTGATCCAGGCGTCGGTGGGGCCGGGGAGGCCGTCGGCGTCGCCCATCTTCAGGTAGTGGTCGGAACGGAAGAACGCGTCGAAGCCGAGGTCCTCGGTGGCCTTGGCCACGGTGAGGAGGGTGTCGTAGCTCGCGCCCTGCTGGGGCTCGGTGAAGATGCGGAGATCCATGGCTCCATCCTGCACGCAGGAGTGCGCCGTGGTCCCATCGGTCCCCGGCGGGCGACGTTTCGTCAACGATGTGCGCGAGGGTTGGCCGTGCCAGTGACCGGGCCCTTTGGTGATCGTTGGCTCGGGCGGAGCCGGCTTGTCGTCGCCGGTGCGTGATCCGTTACCCGCGTCGGCCCCTCCGCCGGGGTCCTTGGGCCGAGGAGGCCGTCTTGTCCGAAGAAACCGTGCCGCTGACTGCGGGGGCTGGGCAGCCGAAGGGGTTGCTGCAGCAGATGGAGGAGTTGATGGCGGCGCTGAACGCGGATCTTTCGGCGCTGGATGCGGATCTTCAGGGAGCCGGGGGTTCGGGACGGGGAGTCGGCGAGGAGGAGACCGGCTGAGGGTTGTCCGGTGGCTGCGGGCCGGTGGGGGCTGGTCGCGCAGTTCCCCGCGCCCCTGGGTGGCTACAGCTGGGCAGGTGCCGACTGCACCCACTCCAAGGAGCCGGCCCCCACCGGCCCGCAGCCGAAGAACTCACCCCGCCTCCGGCAACTCCTCCCCCCGATCCGCCAGTCTTCGCAGCATCTGCAGCACCCGGTCCCGCGACTCGTCCGCCGCGTCGATCGCTTCCATGCACTGCCAGTACGTCGTCTCGTCGTCCGCCGCGGACGCGAGGCCGACCAGGGCTATGCCCACCTCGCCGAGGAGGCCGCCGAGGTAGAGGAGGGCCTGGCGGGCGTCGCCGAGCTCGGTGAGCTGGGCGGCCCGCAGCTCCGCCATGGCGATGTCGGGGCGGTCCAGGACACCGCAACCGCGGCCCGCCAGCTCGGTCAATCCCAGGGCCTCGCCCCGGAGTTCGGGAGGGCCGGCGACCGCGAGGCGGCTCCCTATCGCCTGGGCCAGGGCCTGCGCCTGCCACACCTCCGCCATGACCTGAGGCGCCTCCCCGCCTCCGGCCAGGGCACGCCTGCTCGTCACGATGAGCCGCACCGCGTCCATCGGCTGCCCCCGTCTGTCCCGGCGTACCCCCGGGCACATCCGCCCGAACCTGCTTGTCCACTACCCAGAGTGAACTCGCTCGGAACGAAAAACCAGAGGTAGACGGAAATCTGTGGACAACAAATCGGTTTCGGATCAACTTTTCATCACGGAGAGTGAAAGAGGACTGAACCCTTCCTTACGGCGCCGGAAACCTCCGCTCGTTCCGGTCGATCTTCGCGTTCAGCGCGGTCAGCGGATCGACGCCGAGCACCTCGCACAACTGGAGCAGATACGCGAGTACATCGGCGATCTCGTCCGTGACACGGTGCGCGGTGTCGGGGTCGTCCATGACCCGCGCCGACTCCTCGGGAGTCAACCACTGGAAGATCTCGACCAGTTCGGAGGCCTCCACACTGAGCGCGGCGACGAGGTTCTTGGGGGTGTGGTACGGCTGCCAGTCGCGGGCGGCCGCGAACTCGGCCAGCCGGCGCTGCAGCTTCGCCACGTCGAGGGGTTCTGTCACGGCTCCAGGTGTACCACCGTGACCCCCTCCACCCCGGCGGCCCACGAGGCGTCGCTCACCGCGCCGACGAGCCGGATGTGTCCGCGCTCGCACATCCGCGCCGCCAGCCGCAGCAGTTCGGCGCGCTGCCGTGGGTCCAGGCTCCGGTCGAGGTTGTCGGCGAGCACGGTGAGCGTCTGCATCGCCGCGGGCACCTCACCGACCGGGTCGACCTCCAGCACTCCGGGCCCGGTGAGCAGCACCAGCGCGAGCGCGAGGTACCTCAACTCGCCGTCGCCCAGCCGCCCGAGCACTGTCCGGCTGCCGTCCCCACGGTCGAGCAGTGCCCGGACCGTCCCGGTGGCCAGGGGTTCGGCGAGGACGTCGGCGACGGGGCCCGCGCATCCGGCGCGCGCCGCGGCGACGAGTTGCGCGTGGCGCCGGCCGCACTCCGTGCGGGTGCGCCACAGGACGTCGGCGAGGTTGTCGCAGCCGCCGAGGAGCCGTCCGGTACCGGTCGGGACGGGCAGGCGCATACGGCCGGGCCGTGGGTCGCAGCCGAAGACGGAGCGCAGGGCGACGACCATCTGCTCGGCGGCGGCGAGGACGCGCCGCTGTCCGTCCGTCTTGCCGGCCACGCGCAGCGGCAACAGGGCGGTGCCGAGCCGGTCGTCGGGGAGCGGGGCGCGGGTGACCGGCGCGGTTCCGGCCGTGTGCCAGGTGGCCTGCACGGCCCGGCGGGAGGGGTCGCGCAGGGCGGTCTCCAGCAGGACGAGCCCGCCGGAGGTCAGCCGCTCCCCCGCGATGCGCAGTTCGGGCTCGGCCTGGACCGCGATGTCGAGCCGGACCGGTCCCTCGGGTCCGTCGGCCGTGCAGCCGATCCGGAAGCCGCGGCGGCGCTGTGCGTCGGGGCGGGCCCGGTCGGGGACGTACGAGAGGGGATTCGGGAACACCTCACCGAGGCTCGCGCCACCGCCGAGCCGGGCGAGTGCCTCGTACGCCCTGAGGGCGCTCGTCTTGCCGCTCCCGCTGGGCCCGGCGATCAGGGTCAGCGGCGCGAGCGGTAACCCGGCCCGCCGGTGGACGGCGTACGCGGACAGCCGCAGTTCGGTGAGACACGGCCGGTCGGGGCGGCGCTCAGCGCCCTGCGACCGCTCCGCGCGCGGCGGAGCCGACTGAGCGGGCACGACAGAGGATGTGGGGGACACACGCATATCCGGACCGTAGGACTCCGCCACCGGACGAACCGTTCCTCCGCGGCGGCCTTCCTACGAACGAGCGAACGCCCCGAGGCTTACGACCCCGGCATGCCCGCGCCCTCCATCAGCCCCGTGACCTCGGTCCCGGCCGGTGTCAGCAGGAACACGTTGCGGTCCACGCGGTGCATTCCGCTCGCCAGGCCGAAGACGACGCCGGTGCTGAAGTCGAGGACCCGCTTGGCCACTTCCGTCTCCGCGCTGGTGAGGTCGAGCAGGACGGGTATGCCCGCCATCAGGGTCTCGGCGACCTCGCGGGCGTCCGCGAAGACGTTGATCCGCAGGACGACGAAGCGGCGCCGGGCCTCGGTCACGGCCTCCGGCATGGACCGGTGGTCGATCGCGGACGGCCATGCGTCGCGCCCGCGCAACGGAACGACCTGGGCGAGCCCCTCCCACTGTTCATCGGTGACGTCGTACCTGTTCACCGGTTGCCCCCGCTCCGACTCGCCTTCAATGCCTGCACCAGCCAATTCTTACGCCAAGTCACCCGTTCGGCCCAACAGCGACACGGTGCGCGACCGCGTCGGGTCACACATCCCACCGCCGTCCGCCGTGCCGAAAGGGGGTTTTACCCGCCTCACACCGGACTCTTGACCTCCGGCGACACCTCGCTCACCGGGTCCGATTAGCGTCCGATGTCGTGCTCCTGGCAGATACTCAGCTGTCGGCACCCGGCCGGCCGACCCAGCCGGCGGTGTCCACCGCCCCGGAACCCCCCACGCAGTGGCATCGCGTCCTGACGCTGCTCGCGGACGTCAGCCTCTTCATCGGCACACGTGAGGTGTGGACGCAGGCGGCCACCCACCGTCCGGCCGTGGCCGCGGTCATCTCCGTCTGCTACGCCTCGATCCTCGTCTGCGGCGTTCTCGCGCTGGTGGTGCGCGGCCGGCGGGCCCTGGCGCGGGTGGACCTGTGCGTGCTGGCGACCGGGCTGACGCTCGCCCTGTGCACGTTCGTCCTGTTCCACCGCGGCTCCGACGAGTCCGTCCTCACCGCCCAGGCGGCGCGCGACCTGGTCGCCGGTCACGGGATCTACGGCCACCCCTGGCCGTGGCTCTTCGGCGGCAACGGCATCGCGCTCACCCCGACCGTCACGGGCGGCTACGACTACACGTACGGCTATCCCCCACTCGCCCCGCTGCTGACCGCCCCCCTGCTCCGGCTCGGCCACGGAGGTCTGCCGGCCATAGCGATGAGCACGGGCGCGCTGCTCGTCGGCACGGTCGTGCTGTGGTGGCTGCTGCCCGCGCCGTGGCGGTCGGCGGCGACCATGGCGTGCCTGGGGTTCTCGATGATTTCCATGTACGGCCGTCTCGGCTACCCGGCGATCCTGGCGCTGGCCCTGCTGGTGCCGGTGGTGGTGCGCTGGCCCCGGATCGGCCGGGGCGGGCGGCTGGGTCCGGCCGGGGTGGCGCAGGCCGCCTGTCTGGGCGCGGCGTGCGCGGCGCAGCAGTTGCCGTGGTTCCTCGCGCCGTTCCTGCTCGCCGGGATCTACGCCGTACGGCGTGGGGAGCTCGGCGCGCGGGCGGCGGGCCTGGTGGTGCTGCGGCTCGGCGGGGTCGCCGCGACCGCGTGGCTGCTGATCAACACGTATTTCATCGTCAGCCAGCCGGTCGCGTGGCTGAAGGGGATCGCGCTGCCGCTGCTCCAGGGCGCGGTGCTGCACGGCCAGGGCCTGGTGGGCGTGTCGCTGTATCTCACGAACGGCAGCGACCGGCTCGACTGGTACGGGTACGCGAGTCTGCTGCTGCTCGCCGGTCTGCTGGCGTTGTTCGTGCTGTTCGTGCGCCGCCTGGGCCCGGCGGCGACCGTGCTGCCGTGGCTGGCCTTCTGGCTGGCGACGCGTTCGCAGGATGGCTATTACCTGATGATGACCCCGCTGTGGCTGGCGGCGGCGGTCACCGCGCCCGCGGCGGAGTTCGCGGGGGCCTGGCAGCCGTTCGCGCTCCGGCTGTCCGGCCCGTACCGGCGTCCGGCGCGGATAGCCGCGGCCGTCCTTCTGCTGAGCCCGGCTCTGGCGAGCGCGGCGCTGGCGGCCACCGGCTCACCGCCCCTGCGCATGGAGGTCACCTCCGTGCGCCACGACGTCCGCACGCTCTCCCGGCTGACCCTGCGGGTCACCAACACGGGCGACGACGCGCTCACGCCGCACTTCACGTTGACCCGGGGTCAGGGCATGTACCCGTACTTCTCGGTCCTGCGGGGGCCGGCCACGCTGCCCGGCCACACGACGGCGACGTATGAGCTCCGGCCGCCCGAGGGGACGTACGCCCTGCCGAAGCGGGGTCAGCGGATCCGGCTCCGGGTGTTCACGTCCTCGCCGCAGACGCTGTCGAGCGCTGACGTCACGCTGCCGACCGTGTGAAGCGGAGCGTGGCGGTGACCGTGGTCAGGCCGCGGATCATGCCCAGCTGATTCCAGCCCAGGCCGAAGTGGTCGCGGTCCACCGAGAACTCGGCGGTCAGCGTGACCGCGTCGGCGCTCGCGTCGCCGAGGCGTGCGGTGAAGGACTGCGGGCGGCTGATGCCGCGCGCGGTCAGCTGGCCGATCACCTGCACCTGGTCGCCGTCGCGCAGCTCGGCGCTGCGCACCGCGAAGGTGATCTCGGGGTGGTTCTCGACGTCGAAGAAGTCGGCCCCGCGCAGGTGCTCGTCGCGCTTGGCGTTCTTGGTGTCGAGGGAGGCGGCGTCGAGGGTCACGGTGCCGACGGCGGACCCGTCGGCCCGCACCTCGCCCTGGCCGTCCACGGTGGCGAAGGATCCCTTCACGGTGACCAGGCCCCACATCGTCTTGTGCTTGAGGGCGACGGTGGTGGCGGTCCGGTCGAGCTGCCAGGTTCCGGTTTCGACGGCGACGGTCATGATTCCTCACTCAGGTGGTCCAAATTTGGATGACATCACGCTAGCCGATACTTCAAATTTGGACAATGGCTACACTTGAATCCATGGCCGACCCGTCCGAATGTCCCTCCGTGTCCGAAGGGCTCCTGCCGCCCGAGCTGCATGCCTGGATGCTGCTGCTGGCCGCGACGGGAGCCGTGGAACAGGAGCTGCGCTCCGCCGTCAAGGACGGTCTGGACGTCTCGCACGACGAGTTCCTGGTGCTGTGCCTGCTGGGCGCGCGCCCCGCCGAAGGGGTGCGCATGACGAAGATCGCGGAGCTCCTCGGCCGCCCCAAGACCCGGCTCACCTACCAGATCGCCTGTCTCCAGCACGCCGGTCTGGTGACCCGGAAGTCGGTGTGCGGCGACAAGCGGGGCGTCGAGGTGGCCCTCACCGAGAAGGGCGGGCGCCTGCTGGCGGAGTCCTCCGGCACCCTCGCCGCGACGGTCAGGGACGCGCTGACCCGGTTCATGGGCGCCGACCAGCGCGAGGCGCTGCGCGCGCTGCTGCCCGATCTCGCCGTGGAGGCGAGGCCGGAGTAGTCGTCGGCGCGGTTGCGGGTACCCGGCCGCTGTCCGCGCAGACACCGAAGGAGGAGTTCATGGCCACCTCCGACCTGCCCGTTCCTGTCGTACGACGGCCTGACGCACCCCCACCGGACACGGCGGCCCTGGAGCGCGCGCTGCGCGAGCGGGTCGACGGCGAGGTCCGCTTCGACGCGGGGAGCCGGGCCGCCTACTCGACGGACGCCTCGAACTTCCGGCAGACCCCGATCGGCGTGGTCGTGCCCCGGACACCCGAGGCGGCCGCGGAGGCGGTGGCCGTGGCCCGCGAGCACGACGCGCCGGTGCTGTCCCGGGGCGGCGGAACCAGCCTCGCCGGGCAGTGCACCAACACCGCCGTGGTGATCGACTGGTCGAAGTACTGCGACCGTCTGGAGTCCGTGGACCCGGACGCCCGCACCTGTGTCGTCCAGCCCGGCATCGTCCTCGACGAGCTCAACCGCCGACTCGCCCCGACCGGGCTGCGGTTCGGCCCCGAGCCGGCCACCCACGCCAACTGCACGATCGGCGGAATGATCGGCAACAACTCCTGCGGGGCCACCGCGCAGGCCTACGGCAAGGTCGTCGACAACATCGCCCGCCTGGAAGTGCAGTTGTACGACGGCGCCCGGTTCTGGTGCGGGGAGACCAGCGACGAGGAGTACGCCGAGATCGAGCGGCACGGAGATCTACGGGCCTCCCTGTACCGGCAGTTGCGCGCCCTGCGCGACACCTACGCCGACGAGATCCGCGCCCGCTTCCCGGACATCCCCCGCCGGGTCTCCGGCTACAACCTCGACTCGCTGCTCCCGGAGCACGGCTTCGACGTCGCCGGGCTGCTGGTCGGCAGCGAGTCGACCCTGGTCACGGTGTTGCGCGCGGAGCTGGAACTGGCGCCGGTGGTCAAGGAACGCACCCTGGTCGTCCTCGGCTTCCCCGACATCGAGACGGCCGCCGACGCCGTCCCGACGATCCTGCCGTACGAGCCCATCGCGCTGGAGGGCATCGACGCGCGCCTGCTCCGGGACGAGCGGATCAAGCACCTCAACCCGAAGGCCCGCGCCGAACTCCCCGAGGGGAACGCCTTCTTGATGGTGCAGTTCGGCGGGGAGACGCTCCAGGAGGCCGACGAACACGCCCACCGCATGCTGGACGGCCTGCACGAGTCCCCCCACGATCCCGACGTCGCCTTCCTCGACGACCCGTCCCACGAGCAGGAGTTGTGGCAGGTTCGCGAGGCCGGACTCGGCGCCACCGCACACGTCCCGGGACGCCCCGACACCTTCGAGGGCTGGGAGGACTCGGCGGTCCCGCCCGAGCGGCTCGGCGACTATCTGCGCCGACTGCGGGGCCTGTACGACGAGTTCGGCTATCTCAGTGACACCGGGCCCAGTCTCTACGGCCACTTCGGGCACGGTTGTGTGCACACCCGGATCCCCTTCGACCTGTACTCCGCCGACGGGGTGGCCGCCTACCGGCGGTTCATGGAGCGGGCGGCCGACCTGGTCGTCGAGTTCGGCGGCTCCTTCTCGGGCGAGCACGGCGACGGGCAGAGCCGGGGCGAGCTGCTGCCGCGGATGTTCGGGGACCGACTCGTCACCGTGTTCGAGCAGCTGAAGGCCGTCTTCGACCCGCTCGACCGGATGAACCCCGGGAAGGTCGTGGCGCCGTACAGGCTGGACGAGAACCTGCGCCTCGGCGGCGACTGGGCGCCGTACGACCCCCGCGACCTGCACTTCCGCTTCCCGCACGACGGCGGGTCCTTCGCCGAGGCCGCCAACCGCTGTGTGGGCGTGGGGAAATGCCGTCAGCACACCACCGAGGGTGGTGCGGTGATGTGCCCGTCCTACCAGGTCACGCACGAGGAGGAGCACTCCACGCGCGGGCGGGCCAGGCTGCTGTTCGAGATGCTCGACGGACACGGCGACAGCCCGCTGCGGGACGGCTGGCGGTCCGAGGCGGTCCGGGACGCCCTCGACCTGTGTCTGGCCTGCAAAGGCTGCAGGAAGGACTGTCCGGCGGACGTCGACCTGGCCACGTACAAGGCGGAGTTCCTGTCCCACCACTACGAGGGCCGCTGGTGGCGCAGGCCCCGCGCCCACCTCTCCATGGGCTGGCTGCCCGCCGTGGCGCAGGTGGTCGGACGCACCCGACTCGGGCCCGTCGTCAACGCGGTGACCCACACCCCGCCCCTGTCCCGGGCCGCCGTGGCGATCGCGGGCGTGGAGAACCGCGAGGTCCCGCTGTTCGCCGGCGAGACGCTGCAACAGTGGTTCGCCCGGCACGAGCCGTACGGCGACGGGGAGCGCGGCAGCGTCCTGCTCTGGCCGGACACCTTCACCAACCACTTCCACCCGCACATCGGCCAGGCGGCCGTGACGCTCATGGAGCACGCCGGCTGGCGGGTCGTGCTGCCCGAGGAACCGCTGTGCTGCGGGCTGACCTGGATCTCGACGGGACAACTCACCACCGCCGAAAGGGTGTTGGGCCGGACCGTGCGCAGTCTCGCCGAGCACGTCCGGGCGGGCGGTCTGGTGGTCGGGCTGGAGCCCAGCTGCACGGCCGTCTTCCGGTCGGACGCGCCCGAGCTGCTCCCCGGCGACCGTGACGTACGGCGGCTGCGCGACCAGACGGTCACGCTCGCCGAACTGCTCACCGAGCACTCCCCCGGCTACGAGCCCCCGCACGTCCCGGAACGCTCCGCGAAGGCCCTCGCTCAGGTGCACTGCCACCAGCACGCGGTCCTGGACTGGCAGGCCGACCGGAAACTCCTGCACCGCGCCGGCGTCGACGCCGAACAACTGGACTCCGGTTGCTGCGGTCTCGCCGGCAACTTCGGCTTCGAACCGGGCCACTTGGAGGTCAGCGAGGCATGCGCGGAACGCGTACTGCTGCCGCGCCTGCGCGACGAGCCTGCCGAGACGGTGGTCCTGGCCGACGGTTTCAGCTGCCGCACCCAGATCCACGAGCTCGACAGCGGCGGCCACGAGGCGGTGCACCTGGCGGAACTGCTGGCGTCCGCCCTGCCGGGGGCGCCGGGCAGCGCGTACGGCGTGGCGCCGGGCGCGAGGCCGACCACCCCGAGCCGAAGGGCCAGGGCACTGGCCTTGGCCGGGACCGGCTTGGCGGGCCTGGCGGCTGCGGCCACGGCAGTCAGGTTCGTTTGGAAGAAGCGGTGACTGAACTCCTTTAGGGGCACGGGGCTGCGTCGATGTGCGGCTCCGCCGCGCGGGCGCGACCAGCCACGACGGACCCGCAGTCGCCACACAACCCGTCGCGACACCCCCCATGAGCGCGCTCAGACCACCAGTTCCACCAGCGCCGCCCGAGCCCGCGCCACCCGCGACCGGACCGTCCCCACAGGACAACCACTCACCTCGGCCGCCTCCTCATATGGCAACCCCAACATCTGCGTGAGCACAAACGCCTCCCGCCGCTCAGCAGAAAGCGTGGCCAACAGGTCGAGCAGCACTATCCCGTCGTCGAAGCCGGGCACGCCCCGCGGCTGAGCGCGCTCGGCCGCGGCCTGCCAGTCCGAACCGTCGTACCGGCGGGGCCGAGCCGCGGCATGCCGGAAACCGTCCATCACCGCACGGCGGGCGATGGACAGCAGCCAGGCCCGCGCCGAGGACCGCCCCTCGAACCGGTGCAGACTGCCGAGCGCCCGCAGAAACGTGTCCTGGGCGAGGTCGTCCACGGCCTGGGGGTCGGCACACAGGTAGGAGACATAGCGCAGCACGTCATGGTGCAGCGCGCGGACGAAGTGGTCGACGGCCTCGGCGTCGCCGGCCCGGGCGGCGAGCGCCCAGGCGGTGGCGGAGGCATCGGCGGACTCCCGTTGGGTGCGGAGGTCGGCCGGGGCGGGCGGGGCGGAAGTGATCACCAGGTGTCCTTCTCGGGTCAGCCGTGATCCGGGCCACCGCTGTGATGGCGGTGCGCTGGGGTGCGCGGCGGTCCGGTGAGGGGATGCAGCCGTGCGGCGACCACGTGTGCGGGGAGCACAGATGTGGGTGCACGACCAGCCCGAGGCGCACAGGGGCTTCCTCGGGGGTGCCGTCTGTCGTCAGGCGACAGCGGTCCCCAGGGGCGGTCCCCGGTGGGTGATCGCGTGGACGAGAAGGAGAAGCCGGGGCTCCCGCTCCGAGCGGGGCCGGCGCGCCCGCAGACGCGGGCGGTGCGGGGTGGCGGGCAGGGCGAGCAACAGCCGCAGCGGGGCCGCGAGCCGTGCTGCGACGGCCCGCAGGACACGGAACGCGGCCCTCTCGCCGTACGCCAGCCAGAGACCGGTCAGGAGCGCGGCGAGCAGGTGGGCGACGTACATCCCGAACGGCAACCAGAACGAGAGAGCATCGACGCCGGCCGATGTCCCCATGAGGGACGTATCCATGGAGCCCATGCCACTCGCGTGCATGGACTCCATGTGCATCGCACCGACGTCCTGCGCCGCCGGGGTGGGCTGCGCGAGGGAGAACGCCGCGTGCAGGGCCGTCTGGGCAACGACCACGACGGCCACGATCAGCGGCAGTCCGCGTTCACGGCCGGTCAGGCACCAGCCCGCGCACCCGGTCACGACCAGGCCCGCGGCCAGCGTCCATCCGGGCATATGGGTGCCGGACATGAGGACGTGGCCCAGGGCGGCGAGCAGCACACAGACGGCCGCGAACACCGCGGCCCGTACCGTGCGAGAACACCACCCTGCCGTCATCGCGCCTCATCCTTCCATCCGGGCACCGATCACTCCTGTGGGTACGGAAATCCACAGGTTCCCGCTCACTGCGAACGGCGGCCCCGTACGACGGCGAAGGCCCCGGCCGCGAGGCCCAGCACGCCCACGACCAGCCCGGCGACGCCGAGACCGCGGGCGGTGGAGTCGCTCGCGGAGGCCTTCGACGCCTTGGACGCGACCGCGGAGGTCCGCGACGCGGTGGCCGACGTGGCCCCGGCCGCCGTCAGCTTGAGGACCGGCGCCGGGTTCTCCGGCTCCTCGTCGCCCTGGGCGGCCTCCTCGATCCAGCGGACGACCTTCCCGTCGGAGTAGGTCTGGAGGGTCTTGAAGGTCAGCTGCGCGGTGTCGTCGGGGAGTTGGCCGAAGGCGACGTCGAAGTCCTCGTACTGTCCCGGCCCGATCTTCCCCCCGGTCCAGGTGATCTCGGAGACCGCGTCGGTGATCGTGCCGTCGTCCGTCTTGACCGGTGTCTTGAGCTTGGTGTCGGTGACCTTCGCGGTCCACCCGTCGTGCGGGGAGACGAGCACGCCGAGCAACGGGTGGTCGGTGGGCAGGAACAGCTGGACCTTCGTGGTGCTCGCGGTGTCGCTCTCGTCCGGGACCCGGAAGGTCAGGGCTCCGTCGGTGGCGCCCTTGGCGTAGCTCTCGGGGTGGACGGTGACGTGCGCGGAGGCGGCGCCGGCGGCGGTCAGGACCGCGGCGGCGGCGAGGGCGCTGCCGAGGCCGAGGCGGCGCAGCGAAGTGCGTGCTGAGGACATGGGTGAGGGATCTCCGTACTGACAGGAAAGGGGCGAAAGGGTCAGATCGGGTACGGGATCGTGGTGGGCGGTCCGCGCCGGTGGACCGTGTGGCGGAGCAGGAGGGGACGAGGCGCGCACGGGCCGTCGGCGGGCGGGCGTACGGGGTCCGGGGCGACCGGTTCGCCGTACCCCCGCCACCAGGCGGCGAGGCCCGGTACGAGCGTGCCCGCCCGGCGCAGCAGGGACCACAAGGCCGCCTCGCCGCGGCGGAGCCACCAGGTCAGCAGGAGAGCGGCCGAGACGTGGGCGGCGGTGGCGTGCGGGGTCAGGGCGTGGGAGTGCGGTGCCGCCATATGCGCCATGCGCAGGCCGTGCATGGTCATCGTGTGCGTCGCCGACATGTGGTGCATCGCCATGCCAGACGGCGTTCCCATGGAGCGCGGTCGTGCCGCGCCGAAGGCCAGATGCAGCCCGCCCTGGGACGTGAGTGTCGCCCCGCCGATGGCCCCGAGCGACCGCTCCCGGCCGCCGAGCAGCCAGCCGGTCACGAACATCGGCACGAACCCGGCCGCCTGCGTCCACACCGGCGGCGCCATCCCGGTCGCCAGTGCATGGCCCCCGGTGGCCAGCAGCACGCACAGCGCGGCGAACACCGCTGCGCGCAGGCTCCGGACCGCTGGGGACGCCTTCATGGCGACCGATACTCCCACGTGTGGCCGGGACTCCGCCCACGGGTCCGGGTCAGTAGATGTCACGCACATAGCGCTTGTCCGTGGCGAGTTGCTTCACATAGGCCGCCGCGCCCGCCTCGTCCAAGCCGCCGTGGAGGACCGCGATGTCCCTGAGCGCCCGGTCGACGTCCTTCGCCATGCGGGAGGCGTCGCCGCACACGGAGAAGTGGGCGCCGTCCTGGAGCCAGGACCACAGCAACGGGCCGTGTTCACGCATCCGGTCCTGGACGTAGACCTTCGCGCGCTGGTCACGGGAGAAGGCGGTGTCGAGGCGGGCGAGCGTGCCGTCCGCGAGGAATCCCGTCAGCTCGTCCTCGTAGTAGAAGTCGGTCGCCTTGTGCTGTTCGCCGAAGAACAGCCAGTTGGGGCCCCGGTGGCCGAGAGCCCGGCGCTGCTCCAGGAAGCCGACGAAGGGGGCGACGCCGGTGCCGGGGCCGACCATGACCATGGGCGTGCCGGAGTCGGCCGGCGGCCGGAAGTGCGGAGAACGCTGGACGTGCACCGGCACCGGGGTGTCCGCGGCGGCATCGGCGAGGAAGGGCGAGCAGACACCCTGGCGGGGCCTGCCGTGCAGGTTCTCGTAGCGCACGACGGAGACGGTCAGCGACACGAGGTGCGGGTCGGTCAGCGGGCTGGACGAGATGGAGTACAGACGCGGCTGGAGGCGTCCGAGGGTCTGCGTCCACTCCTGCGGGCCGGCCTTCACGCCGTACTCCGTGATCACGTCCACGGCCTGGCGGCCCCAGCCCCACCTGGCGAGCTCGTCCTTGTTGTCCGGACGCAGGAGCTTCTTCAACTCCCGCGGGTCCCGGGTGCGTTCGGCGACGAACCGGAGCAGGCCGGGGGTGATCCTGGTGATGTCGAGGTGCCGCAGGAACGCCTCGCCGACCGGGACCTCCCCTACGCCGTTCAGGTCCACCACGGCCCCGGCGTCCAGGCCGGTGACGGCCAGCCATTCCTCGACCAGGTCCGCCGAGTTGAGCGGCCGGATGCCGAGGGCGTCCCCGGCGTCGTAGAGGAGCGGGCTCTCGCTGTCGCGGGTGTCGAAGGTGAACCTGCGGACCTCCTTGCCGGCGCCGGGCAGGCTCAGGAGGCGGTTGCCGGCGAGGCGGGCGAGGACGGGGGCGGGCTTCTTCGAGCGGGGCGGGGCGGGGGCCGTCCGGGGCGCGGCCGGGGATGCGTGGATCACCGTGGGGGCCGAGGGCACGGTGTCGGCCGCGGGGGTGTCGGACAGCGCCGTCAGAATCTGGTCCAGCCAGCCGTGCGCCGCGTCCTCGAAGTCCGGCTCGCAGTCCGTGCGCGGGGCCAGCCGCAGCGCGCCCAGTTCGTCGAGGCGCTGGTCGAGACGGCGGCCGTGCCCGCAGAAGTCGTCGTACGACGAGTCGCCGAAGGCCAGCACGGCGTACCGGCGACCCTCCAGGCGGGGGGTGCCGGGGTCGGCCAGGGTCTCCCAGAAGCCGCTGCCGTTGTCGGGGGCGTCGCCGTCGCCGAAGGTGCTGGTGATCAGCAACAGGTCGGCGCCGGGCGGTAGTTCGCCGAGATCTGCCTGGTCCATGCCGACCATGGAGGTGCTGTGGCCGGAGGTGGTGAGCCGCTCGGCGGTGGCGGCCGCGAACTCCTCGGCGTTGCCGGTCTGCGAGGCCCAGAGGATGACCACCTCACGGCGCAGCAGTGTGGCCGAGGGCTGTGTGGCCGCCGCCCGTGAGTACATTCCGGCGAGTGTGCCGTTCACCCACAGGGCGTGTTCGGGGCTGAAGGGCGCGTCGGGCGGCAGGACCGGCACCCCGGGCACCCCGGCGTGGACCCCGGCAAGGAAGCCGACCAGGTACTGACGTTCCTGCGCGGTGAGGACGGGCGGCGGTGCGGGGTCGAGGCCGAAGACGGTCGCGGCCATGGACGCGGGGGGAACAGCCTCAGCGACCTCCAGCGCAGCTTCCGGAGCCGGAGCCACCGCGGCTGCCGGAGCCCGCAAGGTCACCGGCACGGCCACCTTCGTCAGCGACACCGCGCACACCTTGAACTCCGGCTGGAACGACAGCGGGTCCACCGCGTCACTCGTCACCGCGTTGACGCTCAGGTACTCCCCGAACAGGTCGTTCCAGTGGAAGGGCGCGAAGCAGCACCCCGGCCGCACCCGGTCCGTCACGACGGCCGGCAGCACGGCCCGGCCGCGCCGGGAGGCCACCTCGACGGAGTCACCGTCGGCCACGTCCAGGGCCGACGCGTCCTGAGGGTGCAGTTCCACGAAGGGCCCGGGGTTCAGCTTGTTCAGCTTCGCCACCTTCGCCGTCTTGGTCAGCGTGTGCCACTGGTGCTGGAGCCGCCCCGTGTTGAGGACGAACGGATAGTCGTCGTCCGGCATCTCGGCCGGCGGGATGTGCGGCCGGGCGTGGAAGATGCCCCGCCCGCTCGCGGTGGGGAACGTCAGTGAGCCGTCCTCCCCCACGTACCGGATCGGATTCCGGTCGGGCCCGTCCGGACTCGCCGCGGGCCACTGCACCGGCGTCTCCCGCAGCCGCTCGTACGAGACTCCGCGCAGATCCCAGCCCGTCTTCGGGTTCCAGGCCTGCTTGATCTCCTCGAAGACGTCCTCCGCGCTGTCGTAGGAGAACCCCTTCTCGTACCCCATCTCGCACGCGACGGCCGCGATGATCCGCCAGTCCGCCATCGCCTCGCCGGGCGGGTCGGCCACCGCCGGGGTCAGCGTGAGGTTGCGCTCGCTGTTGACGAAGACGCCCTCGCCCTCCGTCCACAGCGCGCCGGGCAGCACGACGTCGGCGTACGCGTTGGTCTCGGTGTCGGCGAAGACGTCCTGTGTGACGACGAACTCGGCGGCCTCCAGGCCCTCGATGACCGTGCGGCGGTTGGCGACGGAGGCGACCGGGTTGGTGCAGATGATCCAGCAGGCCTTGATCTCGCCGTCGGCCATCTTCCGGAACATCTCGACCGTGCCCTTGCCGACGCCGTCGGCGCGCAGGGTGTCCGGGGGCAGTTCCCAGAGGTCCTCGATGAAGGCCCGCTCGTCGTCGACGAGGACGGACCGCTGGCCGGGCAGGCCCGGGCCCATGTAGCCCATCTCGCGGCCGCCCATGGCGTTGGGCTGGCCGGTGAGGGAGAAGGGGCCGCTGCCGGGGCGGCAGATGGCGCCCGTGGCGAGATGGAGGTTGACCAGGGCGTTGGTGTTCCAGGTGCCGTGGGTGGACTGGTTGAGGCCCATGGTCCACAGGCTCATCCACTCACCGGCCGATCCGATGAGCCGCGCCGCCTCCCGGATGTCCTCCTCGGCGAGGCCCGTCATCTCGGCCACCGCGGCGGGCGGGTAGTCCGCGAGGAACTCCGGCATCGCCTCCCAGCCCTCGGTGTGGGCGGCGACGAACTCGGGGTCGATGTGGCCCTCGGCGTGCAGCAGGTGCAGCAGGCCGTTCAGCAGCGCGAGGTCGGCACCCGGCTTGATCTGCAGGAACAGGTCCGCCTTCGCGGCCGTGGCGGTGCGCCGCGGATCGACGACGATCACCTTGGCGCCCGCCGACTTCACCCGCTCCATCATCCTGAGGAACAGGATGGGATGGCAGTCGGCCATGTTGGAGCCGATGACGAAGAACAGGTCGGCCTTCTCGAAGTCCTGGTACGAGCCGGGCGGGCCGTCCGCGCCGAGCGACAGCTTGTAGCCGGTGCCGGCGCCGGCCATGCACAGCCGGGAGTTCGACTCGATCTGGTTGGTCCGTACGAACCCCTTGGCCAGCTTGTTCGCCAGGTACTGCGCCTCCAGGCTCATCTGGCCGGAGACGTAGAGCGAGACCGCGTCGGGGCCGTGCGCGTCGATGATCTCCCGCAGCCGCCTGGCCGTCTCGGTGATCGCCACGCCGACGGCTTCGGGCACCGGCTCCTCGCCCCGCTCGGGCCGGACCAGGGCCGTGGTCAGCCGTCCGGGCGCGGCGAGCAGGTCGGCGGTGGTGGCGCCCTTGGTGCAGAGCTTGCCGAAGTTGGCGGGGTGCTCCTTGTCTCCGGACGCCTTCAGGACCGTACGCCGTCCGTCCGGGCCGGTGCCGATGTCGAGGACCAGGCCGCAGCCCACACCGCAGTACGAGCAGACCGTCCGCACCACGGGCACGCCTCCCTGAGCTCAACCGATTCGATCTCCTCCGACCGTACGAAATGCCCATTACACAGATGTCTCCCGTGCCGTTCATCAGGGGTTACACCGCCCGCACACCTCACCGGCCAGTGTTGTGAGCGCCTTCGTGTGCCGGAGGAGCCCCGAACTGAGGCGCCACAGATTTGGAACGGTTCCATTTCTTGAACCATTCGTGTTTGTGGGGGTAGGTTGGTCGCATGACCGCCCCCCGGATTCCGAACACCGCCGACGAGCTGCGCGGTGCCGGCCTGCGGGTGACGGCCGCACGCGTCGCACTGCTCGAGACCGTGCGGGCCGGTGACCACCTCGCGGCCGACGCGCTCGCCACGGGAGTGCGCGACCGCCTCGGCCACATATCCCTCCAGGCCGTGTACGAGGCCCTGCACTCGCTCACCGCGGCGGGTCTCGTGCGCCGCCTCGAGCCGCCCGGCAGCCCTGCGCGGTTCGAGGGACGGGTCGGGGACAACCACCATCACCTGGTCTGCCGGTCGTGCGGGGCCGTCGTCGACGTCGACTGTGCCGTCGGTCACGCACCCTGCCTGACAGCTTCCGACGACGGCGGCTTCTCGATCGACGAGGCCGAGGTCATCTACTGGGGCCTGTGCCCCGACTGTTCCCCCCAAAGGCTTATTTCAGCACCGTGATCCACCCAGTTCGGAAGGACTGAAATGTCTGAGAACCCCGATGCAATCGTCACCGACGCCAAGACTGAGGGCACCGGTGGCTGCCCGGTCGCGCACGGGCGCGCCCCGCACCCGACCCAGGGCGGTGGCAACCGCCAGTGGTGGCCGGAGCGGCTGAACCTGAAGATCCTCGCCAAGGACCCCGTCGTGGCGAACCCGCTCGGTGCGGACTTCGACTACGCCGAGGCCTTCCAGGCCCTGGACCTGGACGCCGTGAAACGGGACATCGCCGAGGTGCTCACCACCTCGCAGGACTGGTGGCCCGCGGACTTCGGCAACTACGGCCCGCTGATGATCCGGATGGCCTGGCACAGCGCCGGCACCTACCGCATCAGCGACGGCCGCGGCGGTGGCGGCCGTGGCCAGCAGCGCTTCGCGCCGCTGAACAGCTGGCCGGACAACGGCAACCTCGACAAGGCCCGCCGTCTGCTGTGGCCGGTGAAGAAGAAGTACGGCCAGTCCATCTCCTGGGCCGACCTCATGATCCTCACCGGCAACGTCGCCCTGGAGACGATGGGCTTCGAGACCTTCGGCTTCGCCGGCGGCCGCGCCGACGTCTGGGAGGCCGACGAGGACGTCTACTGGGGTCCCGAGACCACCTGGCTCGACGACCAGCGCTACACCGGCGACCGTGAGCTGGAGAACCCGCTCGGCGCCGTCCAGATGGGCCTCATCTACGTCAACCCCGAGGGCCCCAACGGCAACCCGGACCCGCTGGCCGCGGCCCGCGACATCCGTGAGACGTTCCGCCGCATGGCGATGAACGACGAGGAGACCGTCGCCCTCATCGCCGGTGGCCACACCTTCGGCAAGACCCACGGCGCCGGCCCGGCGGAGAGCGTCGGCAACGACCCCGAGGCCGCCTCCATGGAGGAGCAGGGCCTGGGCTGGAAGTCCACCTACGGCACCGGCAAGGGCGGCGACGCCATCACCTCCGGTCTCGAGGTCACCTGGACCACCAAGCCCACCCAGTGGAGCAACGACTTCTTCGACATCCTCTTCGGCTACGAGTGGGAGCTCACCCAGAGCCCCGCCGGTGCCAACCAGTGGGTGGCCAAGGACTCCGAGGAGATCATCCCGGACGCGCACGACACGTCGAAGAAGCGCCGTCCCACCATGCTCACCACGGACCTCTCGCTGCGCTTCGACCCGATCTACGGCGAGATCTCGAAGCGCTTCCACGAGAACCCGGACCAGTTCGCGGACGCCTTCGCCCGCGCCTGGTACAAGCTGACCCACCGTGACCTGGGCCCGAAGTCCCTGTACCTCGGCCCGGAGGTCCCGGCGGAGACGCTGCTGTGGCAGGACCCGCTGCCGCAGGCCGAGGGCGAGACCATCGACGCCGGTGACGTGGCGTCCCTGAAGGCCAAGGTCCTGGAGACGGGCCTGACCGTCTCGCAGCTGGTGTCGACGGCGTGGGCCTCGGCGTCCACCTTCCGCGGCAGCGACAAGCGCGGCGGCGCCAACGGTGCCCGGATCCGCCTGGAGCCGCAGCGCGGCTGGGAGGTCAACGACCCCGAGCAGCTCGGCCAGGTCCTGCGCGTCCTGGAGGGCGTCCAGGCCGAGTTCAACACCGGCGCCAAGAAGGTCTCCCTGGCCGACCTGATCGTCCTCGCGGGTGCCGCGGCGGTCGAGCAGGCCGCCAAGGACGCGGGCTACTACGTGGAGGTCCCCTTCACGCCGGGTCGCGTGGACGCCACCGAGGAGCACACCGACGTGGAGTCCTTCGCGGCGCTGGAGCCGGTCGCGGACGGCTTCCGCAACTACCTCGGCAAGGGCAACCGCCTGCCGGCCGAGTACCTGCTGCTCGACCGGGCGAACCTGCTCACCCTGAGCGCCCCCGAGATGACCGCCCTCGTCGGTGGTCTGCGCGTCCTCGGCGCCAACCAGGGCGGCACGACGCACGGCGTCTTCACCGACCGGCCGGGCGTCCTGACCAACGACTTCTTCGTCAACCTGCTCGACCTGGGCACGACGTGGAAGTCCACCTCCGAGGACCAGACCGCCTTCGAGGGCCGTGACGCGGAGACGGGCAAGCTGAAGTGGACCGGCACCCGTGCCGACCTGGTCTTCGGCTCCAACTCCGAGCTGCGCGCCCTCGCGGAGGTCTACGCGAGCGACGACGCGAAGGAGAAGTTCGTGAGGGACTTCGTCGACGCATGGGTCAAGGTCTCGAACCTGGACCGCTTCGACCTGGTCTGATCGACTGAACGACACAGGGGCCGGTCCACACGGACCGGCCCCTGTGCCATGTCCAGTGCCTCGGCAGGCACTAGGCGAGCGTGGCCACGAACTTCCCGAGCCGCGCGATCCCCTCGCGCAGTGCGTCGGCCGAGGCCGCGTAGGACAGCCGTACATGGGTCTCGGCGGTCCCGACCCCGAAGTCCCGTCCCGGTGTGAGGGCCACGTGCGCCTCCTCGAGCGCCCGTCCGCAGAACTCCCACGAGGTGAGCCCGGTGCCGCTGACGTCGAAGTAGACGTAGAACGCCCCGTCGGGCGGCACGGGCACCGGCAGCCCGATCTGCTCCAGCCCCTCGAGGACCAGCGTCCGCCGCCGCCCGAACTCGGCCCGCCGCTCCTCGCACACGGCGAGCGACCCGGGCGTGAAACACGCGAGCGCGGCGTACTGGGCGGGGGTGGAGGCACAGATCATGTAGTTCTGGGCCAGCCGCTCCAGCGCGGGCACCAGCGCCTCGGGCACGACACACCAGCCCAGCCGCCAGCCGGTCATCCCGAAGTACTTCGAGAAGCTGTTGATGACGACGGCGTCCTGGTCGTACGACAGCACACTGCGCGGCGGCCGCCCCTGCGCGTCGTGATCGCCGAGGTCGAGGTAGATCTCGTCGACGATCCGCCACGCGTCCCGTTCCCGGGCGAGCGCGCAGATGGCCGCCAGCTCGTCTGCCGGGACGGAGGTGCCGGTCGGGTTGGAGGGACTCGCGACCATGATCCCGCGGGTGCGGTCCGTCCAGGACGACCCTACGGAGGCCGTATCCAGCTGGTACCGCGACCCGGCACTGGTGGGGACGAGGGTGACCCGCGCCCCGAAGCTCTCGGCGATCTGCCGGTTGCAGGGGTAGGACGGGTCGGCGATGAGCACCTCGTCCCCCGGGTCGACGAGGGCGGCGGCGCCCAGCACCAGTGCCGCCGACGCCCCCGCGGTCACGACGACCCGGCCCGGATCGACGTCGACGCCGTGCTGATCGCCGTAGAACCGCGCTATGGCCTGCCGCAGTGCGGGCAGTCCGAGCGCTCCGGTGTAGCTCATGGGCCTGCTGCCCACGGCCTCCCGCAGCGCGTCCAGCACGGCCGGGGGCGCCCCGAAGTCCGGCTCTCCGAGACTGAGCTTGACGACGCGGTGCCCCTCGGCCTCCAGTGCCGCGGCGTGCTTGCCGAACTCCATGGCGTAGAACGGCGCGACGGACTGGGCGCGCTGCGAGATCCTCATGCGGGAATCATGCCAAAGTCGGCGAAGGCCAGAGAAACCGCAGGTCAGACCTGGTTGGAGAGCTGCGGCTCGGTCCGGGCGGCCCGGCGTTGGCGTATCACCGCGTAGACCACCACGGCGAGGGCGACCAGGGTGGACAGGACGACCTGGTCGCGGCCTCCACCGTCGGCGGTGTCGGTGAGCATGTAGCCCAGGACGAAAGTGATCAGGGCGATGGTGGCCCAGGTGAGGTAGGGGTAGAGCCACATCCGGACGACCAGCTTCTCCGGCGACTCCCGCTCGATGATCTTGCGCATCCGCAGCTGGGAGAAGCAGATCACCAGCCAGACGAACAGGGCGATCGCGCCGGAGGAGTTGAGCAGGAACTGGAAGACCGTGTCGGGCCACAGGTAGTTGAAGGCGACCGCGACGAAGCCGAAGACCACCGAGGCCAGGATGGCCGCCTGCGGCACACCGCGGCCCGTGGTCCGCCCGAGCGCGGCCGGGGCGTCGCTGCGGCGGCCGAGCGAGAAGGCCATGCGCGAGGCCGTGTACAGGCCGGAGTTGAGGCAGGAGAGCACGGAGGTCAGCACGATGGCATTCATGATCTGGGCGGCGTGCGGGATGCCGATGGAGCTGAGGGCGGCGACGTACGAGCCGTCCTTGAGGATGGCCGGGTCGTCCCAGCGCAGCAGCGACACCACGATCAGGATCGAGCCCAGGTAGAACACCGCGATCCGCCAGATCACGCTGTTGGTGGCCTTGGTGACGGCGGCCCGCGGATCGGCGGTCTCACCCGCGGCGAGGGTGACGATCTCGCTGCCCATGAAGGAGAAGACCACCATCAGGACGCCGGTGAGGATCGCTCCGGGGCCGTTGGGCAGGAAGCCGCCGTGCGCGGTGAGGTTGGAGAATCCGGAGGCCGGGTGGTCCGAACCCGGCAGCAGACCGAAGATCGCGAGTCCTCCGACCACGATGAACGCGGCGATCGCGACGACCTTGATGCCGGCGAACCAGAACTCGAACTCGCCGTAGGAGCTGACCGAGACCAGGTTGGTGGCGGTCAGGACGACCATGACGATCAGGGCCCAGCCCCACTGCGGGACCGCGGGTATCCAGCCGGCCAGGATCTTGGCCCCGGCGGTCGCCTCGACGGCGAGCACCACGACCCAGAAGAACCAGTACAGCCAGCCGATGGTGAACCCGGCCCAGCGGCCCAGCGCGCGGTCGGCGTAGGCGGAGAACGAGCCCGAGGTGGGGTTGGCCGCGGCCATCTCGCCGAGCATGCGCATCACGAGGACGACGAGGACGCCGACGAGGGCGTACGAGACGAGGATGCCGGGGCCGGCGGCGGCGATGCCGGAGCCGGATCCGACGAACAGACCGGCGCCGATGACGCCGCCGATCGCGATCATCGACAGGTGGCGGTTCTTGAGCCCGGCCTGCAGGCCACCGGACTCCGCGGGAGGGGTTTCGGGGAGGGTTGCAGTCATGGACCGGGAAATTAGTTCAGCACGATCAGAAAAAACAGTCTTGTTTAACTGTTCATGTTGCTCTATTTTCCGTACATGCAGAGCACGCCGTGCCACCGTCCCCCGTAACCTCGCTCAGCAGGCCGTTAGGGTGGCGTCGTGGTGAACGCAGCGGGCAAGTTCGGGCCCTACAACCAGGCGGCGCCCGCGCAGGTCGGCGGGGTGTGGGACACCCGCGTCCTGGCCGGCCGGGGCACCACGGGAGCCGAACTCGTCCGGTCCAGGATCGCCCTGCGGATACGGCTGAGGTCCGTGGCGCCGGGCGACCGGCTGCCGGACGCGGGCGTCCTCGCCGAGGAACTGGGGATCAGCGAGATCACCGTGCGCCGCGCGCTGGAGGCCATGTGCCAGGACGGCCTGCTCGACCGCCGTCGGGGCCGGTCCGGCGGCACCTTCGTCGCGGCCGAATGGGACACGGTCGTCGCCGTGCTGCACGACGTCGACGAGACGGCCTCGCTGGAATCCTTCCATCTGCTGCTCGAATGCGGTCTCGTGGCGCACGGCTCGGGTGAGGTCCCGGACGGACGCCTCGACGGACTGCACACCCTCATCGAGGAGCTGGACCTGGCCGATGACCCGGCCCGGCTGCTCGAACTGGAGACCCGCTTCCACCTCGACCTGGCCGAGGCGCTCGGCGGCGTCGGGATCCGTGAGTTCGCCGCCGACCTGCTCGGCCGCCAGTGCCTGCTGGGGCCCGCGCCCACCCCTTCGGTCGTACGGGCGCGCAACCGCTGCCACGCCGACCTGCTCGACCAACTCACCCGCGGTGCCATGGACCCGGCGGTCCGCGCGGTGAAGGCGCACCGGCACGCCGGCCTGAACTGATCTCCCCTTTTACTGAGCCGCCGACCTCGCTGAAGGAGCTGTCCCATGCCGGTACCCGGACCTGTCGGCCCCTCGTCGACGTCGGGCCCCGCCGACGACGCACCGCAGCGGCTGCGCGGCGGTGTCCTCGGCATGGCGGACATCGCCGCCGCCACGATGGCCAACGTCGGTCCGGCGATGAGCTTCTTCTTCGGCTTCGCCTTCCTCGCCACCACCGCGGGGATCGCGTCCCCGCTGACCATCGTGGCGGCGGGGGTGGCGGTCGCGCTGCTCGGCAACACGCTGGCCGAGTTCTCCCGGGCCCACCCCTCGGCGGGCAGCTTCACCACCTTCGTCGGCAAGACCTTCGGTCCGGTCAGCGCGGTGACCACGGCCCTGCTGGCCGGACTCGGCTACATCATCGCGATGGCCTCGGTGATCGCGATCTCGGGTGGCTTCGTGCAGATCACCCTGCACCACTACACGGGCGTCGACGTGCCGTGGATCATCTGGACGCTGCTGCTCACCGGTTGCTCGGTGGTGCTGATGCTGCGCGGGATCGTCGTCTCCACCAAGTGGGCCGGCTACTTCTTCGGCGTGGAGATGCTGGTGCTCGTCGTGGTCTCGGTCGCGGCGATCGTCGAGCATCGCGGCGCCCTCTCCGCCGCCCCGTTCCTGCCCGGCCGTCTCACCCACGGCCTCAAGGGGCTCGCGGCCGGATTCCCGCTGGCGGTGTACCTGTTCATCGGCTGGGAGAACTCGGCGGCCCTCGCCGAGGAGACGGAGAACCCACGGCGCAACGTCGGCCGCGCGGTGTTCTCCTCGGTCGCGATCATGACGGTGAGCTACATCCTCTTCTCCTACGCCACGGTGACCGGCTTCGGCTACGACCTGGACCGGCTCGGCGCCTCCCCCATCCCGTTCATCGACGTCGCCCAGCACACCCTCGGCGCGCTGGCGTTCCTCGCCTACGTCGGCGGCCTGACCTCCACCCTCGGCGTCCTGATCGCGGGCATCAACTCCCAGGCCCGCCTGGTCTTCAACGCGGGGCGCGAGGGACTGCTGCCGTCCTTCTTCGGCTACGTCCATCCCACGCGCCGTACGCCGAACAACGCGATCGTCACCTTCGCCGTCACCGCGCTGCTGATCATCGGCGGCTGGGGACTGGGCCATCTGCTCGGCTCCGGCGGCGGTCCGATGAACCCCGTGGTCTTCTTCACGGAGTCATCGAGCCTCGGCGCCATCCTGATCCTGCTGGTCTACCTGGCGTCCAACATCGCCCTCCCCCTCTACTACCGCCGGTACCGCCCCCAGGAGTTCCGGCCCGTCCGACACCTCGTCCTGCCCGCGATCGGCGCCCTGGCCATCCTGGTCCCCCTCTACTACCTGGCCAAGCCCGGCCAGCCGGCCCCGTACAGCTGGTTCCCGTACGCCGCCCTGGCCACGTTGCTCGCGGCCATCGGCTACGCGACCCTCCTGGTCCGCCGGGACCCGAGCCTCGCGGAGCGGGTGGGATCGGTGGTGGCGGACGCGGAGTGAGCCGACGTCCCCGTCGCCACGCACTTCATGGGGTGCGTCATCGGCAAGGTGTCCTGGAGGAGCCGGCGACAGCGAGAAGGCGACGATCGCCTGAGGGGTGCCGGGAAGCTGGGCCACCCGGCCGTCGTCTCTCCCCCCCCCGCTCGCGCACAATGGCGGCGACAGAGACGACCCGGGCACCCGGTCGGCCGTCGGCCCCGGCGGACCGCTTCGGGCGGCGGCCTTCCCTCCGGGTGCGGGCACCATGCCGTGTTGTCTCGGGCTTCATCGGCTTCGCGCGCCCTGGGCACGGCCCTTCCGTACAGGTGGTTGTCGGGACGCACGGCCGCCACCACATCGCCCGCGGCGGCGAAACGGGCAACCACGACATGGTTCTTCACGGCAGGACCAGGACGGGACGGTGAGCGGGCCGCCGCCACGACGCGGGGAAACGTCACGCGGCGGCGGCCCTGGGAGGTCCGGCAGCCTCCGGGCAGGACGGGTCAGGCTGCCGGACGAGCGGTGTGCACTCCGCCGGACCGAAGTCCGCGGATCAGAGCAACGCGTCCGCGGTGATGGGCAGTTCACGGATGCGGCGGCCGGTGGCGTTGAAGACGGCGTTGGCGATGGCGGGCGCCACCCCGATCATCACGAGCTCTCCGAGGCCCTTGACGCCGAGCGGGTCGGCCTCGCGGTCCTCGCCGTCCAGATAGATCGCCTTGAGGTCGGGGATGTCGGCGTTGACGGGCACCAGGTAGTCGGCGAGGTTCGCGTTGACGATCCGCCCGTCGCGGTGGTCGGTGACCGTGTGCTCCAGCAGGGCCGTGCCGATACCGCCGACCATGCCGCCGAGGGCCTGGCTGTCGGCGAGCTTGGGGCTGATGATGCGGCCCGCGTCGTACACGCCGAGTACGCGCCGCACCCGCACCAGGCCCAGCGTCACGTCGACGGCCACTTCGGCGAAGGTGGCGTTGTAGCCGTAGAAGGAGTGCCGCTCGGGGCCCGTCGGCGGCGCGAAGGAGCCGTCCGCTTCCAGGTGGGTGCGGTCGTTGCGGGTCAGCAGCCGCCGGTACGTCTCCCCGCGCGTGGGGTCGTTCCTCACGTGCAGTCGGCCGCCCCGCACCACGACCTCGTCTGCCGCCACCCCGTACAGCGGCGACTCGCGGTCCTCGACGGCCAGTCGGATCGCCTGACGACGGACCTTGTCGCAGGCGTCGAGGGTGGCGGAGCCGACGCTGGCCATGGTCATCGAGCCGCCGTGCGGTGGGGTCGGCGGGTAGAGGGAGTCCCCCAGCCGGAAGGTGACCGTGCGCACGGTCAACCCGAGGGCGTCGGCCGCGACCTGGGTCTGCGAGGTGTACGTGCCCGGGCCCATGTCGGTGGCGGCGGCCTCGACCAGCGCGGTGCCGTCGGCGTCCAGGCGGGCCCGGGCCTGGGCGGGCATGCGGGCGGTGTCGTAGACACCGGCGGCCATGCCCCTGCCGATCAGCCAGTCCCCCTCGCGCGTGGAGCGGGGCTCGGGACGGCGACGGTCCCAGCCGAACTCGCGGGCGCCGACGGTGCAGCACTCGCGCAGCCGGCGGGTGGAGAACGGCAGCCCTGACGACTCGTCCTCCGACGGCTCGTTGCGCCGGCGCAGTTCGATCGGGTCGACGCCGAGCTTGTGGGCGAGTTCGTCCATGGCCGACTCGATGACGAAGGAGGCCGTCTGGAATCCCGGGCCGCGCATGTACAGGGGCGTGGGCAGATCCAGCGGCACCGTCCGATACCTCTGGGTCACGTTGGGCATGCTGTAGAGCATCTGTCCGGCCGCCAGGACGGACTCGGTGAACGTCTCGTACGAGGACGTCTCGGCGTCCAGCTCGTGCACCGCGGCGGTCAGACGGCCGCGCCGGTCACTGCCGAGGCGCAGGTGGTACGTGTACGAGGGCCGGAAACCGGTACCGAGGTACATCTGCTTGCGGCTGAGGACCAGCTTGACCGGGCGCTTGGTCTCGCGGGCGGCCAGCGCGGCGACGACCACGTGCGGCCAGCAGCGCAGGGCCGTGCCGAAACCGCCTCCGACGAACGGCGAGATGACCCGCACCGCATCCGTCTCCAGGCCGAACACCGTGGCGAGTTCGGTCTGTGTGCCCACCACCCACTGGGTCTTGTCCCACACGGTGAGCTTGTCGCCTTTCCAGCGGGCGATGGTGGCGTGCGGCTCCATCGGGTTGTGGTGGTTGCGCGCCGTGCGGTACGTCAGGTCCAGCCGCACGGCCGCTGAGCGCAGGGCCCCTTCGGCGTCGCCGCGCGCGTAACGGGTCGGCTCGTCCGGCTCGGCCTCGGTCAGGTCGGTCGAGGGCTGTTCGGCGTCGTAGCCGACCTTGACCAGACTCGCACCGTGCTGTGCGGCCTCCAGGGTGGTGGCCACCACGACGGCGACCGGCTGGCCGTGGAAGCGGACACGGTCGTCCTGGAAGACACGCAGTCGCCGGCCGGGCGGATTGTTCGACCCGGAGTTGTCGCGGTACGGCAGCTTCGGCGCGTTGCGGTGGTGGAGCACCTTCAGTACGCCCGAAAGGGCTTCGGCGGCGGCGCTGTCGATCGACGTGATGCGGCCGCGGCCGATGGCCGCGTCGACGATGACGGCGTGAACGGATCCCTCGACCTCGTGCTCGGCGGCGTACAGCGCCTGGCCGGTGACCTTGAGCCGGCCGTCCACCCGGGACAGCGGCGCACCCACGGCTGCGCGCGGCTGGGGGCTCACTTGGTACCTCCTACGACGCGCAGCTGGCGTTCGACAGTGCGCTTGAGCAGCTCGACCTTGAAGCGGTTGTGCTGCAGGGGACGGGCGCCTTCCGCCGCCTTCGCGGCAGCGGCCGACCAGAGGGCCCCGGAGGGGCGTTCACCGACGAGGTGCTGCTCGACGGCGGGCAGCTTCCAGGGCACGGTGCCCACTCCCCCGGCGGCGACCTTGGCCTCGCGGATCACCCCACCGCGTACGTGCAGCGCGACGGCCGCCGAGGTCAGGGCGAACTCGTACGACTGCCGGTCACGCACCTTCAGATAGCCGGACCTGAGCGGGCGCGGGAGAGCGGGAACCCCCACCGCCGTGATCAACTCACCTTTACGCAGGGCCTGTTCGCGTTGTGGGGTGCTGCCCGGCCGCAACAGGAAGTCGGCGAAGGGGATGTGGCGTACTCCGTCCGGGCCCAGCAGGTGCACCCGTGCCTCCAGGGCGGCGAAGGCCACGGCGGCATCGGACGGGTGCGTGGCCACGCAGGCGTCGGAGGTCCCGAGGATGGCGTGCGTGCGGTTGACGCCGTGCAGCGCGGTACAACCGGAGCCGGGCTCGCGCTTGTTGCAGTCGGCGGTGACGTCCCGGAAGTACGAGCAGCGGGTGCGCTGCATGATGTTGCCGCCGATGGTCGCCATGTTCCGCAGCTGGGCCGACGCGCTCAGCTCCAACGCCTCGGAGACGACGGGATACAAGGTGCGCACCTTGGCGTGGGCGGCGGCCTCGGACATGGTCACCAGGGCGCCGATGCGCAGGCCCCCGCCCTCGGTGACGGTGATCTCGCCCAGCGGCAGGGCGGTGATGTCGACGAGGGTCTCGGGGCGTTCGACGGCCTCCCGCATGAGGTCGACCAGGGTGGTGCCGCCGGCGATGTACCGGCCGCCGTGGCGACCGGCGTCGAGGGCTTCACGGGTGTCGGAGACGCGGGTGTAGGAGAAGGGATGCATGGCGGCCGATCCTCACTTCCGGCCCGCGGTCTGCTCCACCGCGCGCACGATCTTGACGTAGCAGCCGCAGCGGCAGATGTTGCCGCTCATCCACTCCCGGATCTCCTCCGGCGAGCCGGTGTGACCCTCCTGGATGCAGCCGACACCGGAGACGATCTGTCCGGGCGTGCAATAGCCGCACTGGAAGGCGTCCTGGTCGATGAACGCCTGTTGCAGCGGGTGGAGTTGATCGCCCTCGGCCAGGCCCTCGATCGTGGTGACGTCGGTCCCCTCCAGACGCACCGCGAGCGTCAGGCAGGCGTTGTGCCGCTGACCCTCGATCAGGACCGTGCACGCCCCGCAGGCTCCGGCGTTGCAGCCCTTCTTGGAGCCCGTGAGGCCGAGGTGCTCGCGGAGCAGGTCCAGCAGCGAGGTGCGGTTGTCGACCGTCACGGTACGGCGGGTGCCGTTGACCGTCAGGGATACACGGCTGGACGGCGGCCTCTCGGCGGCCGTCGCTTCCTCCGGGTCGGCGAGGAACGTGCCTCCGATGACGCCGCCCGCGACGACGGCACCACCGACCGCGGTGCTGGTGGCGATGAAGGTGCGCCGAGTGGGCGCCGCGGAGGACTCGCCGGTTCCGGTGGGGGGTGGGGCGGCAGGTTCGGGGAGTTCAGTTGACATACGTACGCCTTCGTATCGCTGACGGATCGGCCGTACACCACAGCGGGACGGGAGACCGGATCGTCGTCACCGCGGGGAATCGGGCAACCGCGCGCTTCGGCAGCGGCGACCGCTCACCTCGGGAGTCTCGCACCACCGGCAACGCTCGTGGCAGGGAGACTTTCCTCCCCCTTTACGCTCCGTCAGGAGCGGGTGGCCGACGCCCTGGAGGCGTTTTCGCGCGGCCGGGGCTACTGGTTGCGGGTGCGGAGGCCGGTGTACTGCTGGTCGGTGACCGGCTCGGCCCAGGCGGTCTCGGGCGTGCCGTCGTCCGTGCCCTCCCACAGGGCGATGTGCTCCATGAACCGGTCGGGCGCGGCACCGTGCCAGTGCTCCTCGTTCGGCGGGCACGCGACGGTCTCGCCGGGGTGGGCCTCGAAGACGGTGCCGTCCCGGGTGCCGATCAAGGCGGTGCCGGAAACGACGTGCAGGGTCTGGCCCAGGGCGTGGGAGTGCCAGTTGGTGCGGGCGCCCGGCGAGAAGCGGACCAGGTTGGCGCGCATCCTGGACGGAGCCTGGCCGGCCACGATGACATCCCACCAGACATCGCCGGTGAACCAGTCCGCCGGGGCCTTGCTGCTGGGCTGCTGCTTGATGAATTCCATGGTCTCTCTCCGAGGGGGTCGATGCGCGGGTCGTCCCTAACGGGCGACGTAGCCGCCGTCCACGGGAAGGGCGACGCCGATGACGAAGCCCGCTCCGGGGCTGCACAGCCACAGGACGGCCTGGGCGATCTCCTCGGCGGTGCCCAGCCGGTTGATGGGCTGGTTGGCCTCGGCCTCGGCGCGGTCGAGTTCGCCCTTGGCGATCATGTCGCTGACCATGGGGGTGTCGATGGTGCCCGGGCAGACGGCGTTGACGCGGATGCCCCGCGGGGCGTATTCGAGGGCTGCGCTGGAGGTCAGGCCGATCACCCCGTGCTTGGAGGCGTGGTACGAGGCGCGGCCGGGGAGGCCGACCAGGCCGCCCAGGGAGGAGCAGTTGACGATGGCGCCGCTGCCCTGGGCGCGCATGTGGCGGAGTTCGTGTTTCATGCAGGCCCAGACACCGCGGAGGTTGATGGCGTTGACGCGGTCGAACCTCTCGGCGGGTTCTTCGGCGGCGTCGCTGGGCGGGATCTGGATGCCGGCGTTGTTGTAGGCCATGTCGAGGCGGCCGAAGGTCTCCACGGTCCGGTCGACGGCGGCGGCGACCTGGTCCTCGTCGCTGACGTCGCAGCTGAGGGCGAGCGCCCGGTGGCCGGCGTCGGTGAGTTCCTTCGCGGCCGCGTTCAGGGCCGCTTCGTCGATGTCGGTGAGGGCGACGGCGGCTCCCGACGCGGCGAACGCGCGGGCGGTGGCCAGTCCCATACCTGCGCCGGCGCCGGTGACGAAGGCGACCTGGCCGGTGAAGTCGTATGTGGGGTTCACGTCGTGGTCTCCGTACGAGTGCTGTCGAGTGCGTGGACATCGGGCGATCGTGGTAGCCGGGGCGGCGAGCCCGGCGGCTCAGCGCCCTGAGCGGTGGCCCGCGCCCGGCGCGACCTCGATGGTGATCTCGTCGGCGGTGGCGAGCTGCTCCACGCCCCTCCGGTCCATGCGTCCGAGGGGGACCAGGCCGGTCGCGTAGGGGGCGTCGCGGTAGTAGGTGGCGAGCTGGTTCCAGGGCGCGTAGTACGCCAGGTCACCGACCTCGGGGTCGGTGCCCTGCGGGGCGCCGGAGGTGGACAGCTTTCGCGGCAGGTCGGCGATCTTCTCGGCCTGGTGGAAGTCGCGCAGCGACAAGGTGAGCGGGAGCTGGGCGGCGAAGTCACGGGCGGTGGCGCTGTCGTTCAGCGTGGCGGCGATGCGGTGGCCGTTGAGCGTGAGCCGGATGTGCATGGCGGTCGTCCTGCCGGGTGATGTGGTGGCGGCCGGAGCTGTCGGAGCCTGTGGCGACGCGGAGGGGGAGGCGGCCGGGGAATCGCTGGTGCAGGCGGTGCCGACGAGCAGCAGGGCGGCGGCCGGGACCCCACGGGTGAAAGCGCGCAGGGGTGCGGGCTTCACGCCTCTTCCAGTGGCTGGTCGGGCAGCGGCTCGGAGTAGTGGCGGAAGCCGTCCCGCTGCCGGTGGATGTCGTACAGCCGCTGCGCCAGCACATCGGGGCTGCTGTACTCGGCGTCGGGCCGGATGGCGCCGGGGATGATCAGCTGGGCGGCATGGATGTTCTCCGGGCCGAGCGTGTCGTGCAGCATGCGGGCGTAGGCGCTTTCGGCGGCGAAGGCGATCGAGGTGCCGGCGACGTTCGGGTTGGGGCGTACGGCGCTGCCGCCGTTGACGAACAGCAGGGTGCCGCGGCCGAGTTCGCGCATGCCGGGCAGGACGGCGCGCACCGCGGTGACCGGGCCCTTGACGGAGAAGGCGAGCGGCGCGTCGAGGTCGTCGGCGCCGGTGTCGAGGAGCTGCTTCATGAAGTCGGCACGGGGCACCGGACTGTACTGAAGGATCTCGATGGGCCCCAGGGCGGCCGCGGCCGCGTACAGGCCGGCGCTCAGCGACTCGGTGTCGAGGACGTCGGCGGTGAAGCCGCGGGCCTGGATGCCGTCACGGGCCAGCTCGGTGGTCATCTCCTCCAGGCGCTCGGCGTTGCGTGCGATGAGGGCGACGGCGTGGCCGGCGGTTCCGAAGCGGCGGGCGGTGGCCAGCCCGAGACCGGGGCCGGCGCCGATGAGCGCGAAGGTCGTCATGGGGGTACGTCGTTCCTTGTGTGAGGCGTTCCTTGTATGGGGCCGAGGCGTTCCGTGCTGCTCGACAGGTGCAAGCCGGTCGCCGGGCTGGGGGTCAGGGCTTGAGGAGGGTCTTGATGGCGCGGCGCTCGTCCATCGCCCGGTATCCCTCGGCGACCTGGTCCAGGGGCAGGGTGAGGTCGAAGACCTTGCCCGGGTTGATCCGGCCGGTGAGGACACGGTCGATGAGGTCGGGCAGGAAGCGGCGTACGGGTGCGGGTCCGCCGCGCAGCCCGACGTGGGAGAAGAACAGCTCCTGGCCGTCGACCGCCACCTCGTGCGGGACGCCGACGAAGCCGACGTTGCCGCCGGGCCGGGTGGAGCTCAGGGCCTGCCGCATCGACTCGGCGGTGCCGACACACTCCAGCACGGAGTCGGCGCCGACCCCTTCGGTGAGGTCCTTGACGCGGGCGATGCCTTCGTCGCCGCGCTCGGCGACGATGTCGGTGGCTCCGAACTCCAGGGCGAGCTCCTGCCGGGAGGCGTGGCGGCTCATGGCGATGATCCGCTCAGCGCCGAGCTCCTTGGCGGCGATGACCCCGCACAGGCCGACCGCCCCGTCACCGACGACCACGGCGGTGGAGCCGGGCTTCACCTCGGCGGCGAGGGCGGCGTACCAACCGGTGCCCATCACGTCGGAGACGGCGAGCAGGCTCGGCACGAGTTCGCCGGCCGGGTGCTCGTCGGTGGCGACGAGGGTGCCGTGGGCGTTGGGGATGCGCACGTGGTCGGCCTGACAGGTGCTCATGAACTCGCGGTGCAGACAGGAGGACTGCCAGCCGTTACGGCAGTTGGCGCAGGTGTTGTCCGAGGTGGCGAACGACCCGACGACGAACTGGCCCGGCTTGACGTTGGCGACCCCGCTGCCGACCTCCTCGACGATGCCGACGTACTCGTGGCCCATCGGGTGCGGGTCGCCGATCGGTTCCGCGCCGCGGTAGGGCCACAGGTCGGAGCCGCACACACAGGTGGCGACCGTGCGGATCACCGCGTCGGTCGGGTTGATGATCTTCGGGTCGTCGAGCTCCTCGAAGCGCACGTCGCCAGGGGCGTAGATGACTGCTCCGCGCATGGGGTTGCTTCCTTCGGTGCGAGGGTCGGTGAGCCGCAGCCGGTGATCGCGATTGGCTGTTCGCAATCGGCTGCTCGTTTTCGAGCCTCACACGCGAGGGCAGACGCGAAAAGCGGAGAAATCCATCCTGGGAGGAGAACATCCTGGGAGTAAATTCTCCCCCCTTTCCCGAGTGGCATCGGTGTCATGCTGGGAAGCATGACCGCCAACGTTCCCCTCAATGAGCTGGGAGAATTCCTCAAGAAGCGCCGCTCCGAGCTGAGCCCGCGCACGGTCGGACTGCCCGACACCGGCAAGCCGCGCCGGGTGGCCGGGCTGCGCCGCGAGGAGGTCGCCCAGCTCGCCAGCATCAGCACCGACTACTACACCCGTCTCGAACAGGGCCGTATGCAGGCGTCGGCGCCCGTGCTGGACGTTCTCGCCCAGGTACTCCATCTGGATGACGACGAGCGGGGCTACCTCTTCCAACTCGCGGGCAAGACCACCGGCCGCACCCGGCGGCGCGGCCGGCAGAAGGTCCAGCCGCAGTTGCAGCGCGTCCTGGACGACCTCACCGCCACCCCGGCCATCGTGCAGGGCCGGCGCGGGGACATCCTCGCCTGGAACGCGCTGGCGGCCGCACTGGTCACCGACTTCTCCCGGATCCCGGAAAAGCACCGCAATTACCCGCGGATCATCTTCACGGATCCGGCCATGCGCACCCTGTACGCGGACTGGAAGACCTCGGCGCACATCTCCGTGGCACAGTTGCGGATGGAAGCCGCGAAGTACCCCGAGGACCCTCGCCTGATCGAGCTGGTCGGTGAACTGTCCATGCGGGACAAGCAGTTCGCCCAGTGGTGGGGCGATCACCGCGTCGCCGCACGCACGGTGGGCACGAAGACGCTGAACCATCCGGGCGTCGGCGAACTCGTCCTGGACTGGGACACCCTCACCGCCAACACCGATCCCGACCAGCACCTGACCGTCTGGACGGCCGCACCCGGCTCCCCCACCCACGAGCGGCTGCGCATCCTCGCCTCCTGGGCCGCCGACCAGAACCTGCCGGCCTCCTCCCCTCTCAGCTGACCACGAGGGACCGCCGTCGCGGGTACGCCGCCGTGTCGTGCCGGTGGCACCGCCCAACGGAAGACGGACGCACTCCTCCGCTGTGCCGTCGGGCAACGGCCACCGTGCCGAAACGGAGGCCGCCGTGGGCGCGGAACCGGCGAAGCGCATGACCGGCGTGCTCGCGGCGACGCCCCGACGACACGTCAGAACATGAGGGCGTACAGATCAGGCGCCCTTCGCCGCAGGCTCCAAAATCGCCACGCACTCCACGTGATGCGTCATCGGAAAGATGTCGGCCTGAGCAGGTCCCGGAAAAGACCAGGTCAAGACCTGTTTCTCGGCTGACGACCCCGCGTGTGTGCGGCCAGAGCGTCAAACGAGCGTCATGACCGACAAGTCCTTCCCTCCCGCTCCGGGCAGGACACGCTGCCGGTACCAGCTCACCCCCGTACGGGTCTGCCCCTTCCCTCCGGACGCCGGCTCGCGCATCACGACACGCACGACGTCACGGCCGCCACGATGGCGACATGCCCTCGAGTTCAGAGCACCCCGCACCCGCGCCGAGGAACTTCTCGGGCGCGGAAGCCGAGGATCTCGCGCTGTACTGGGAGAAGTTCCGGCGGCGTCTGCCGGAGTCGCTGGAGGAGTTGCACGGCCCGATCCAAGGGGTCGTGGAGCTGCCGCTGCACATGGCCTGGTCCGGGATGACCTCGTACGACATGGGCAATCCTCGCCAGCGCACGGGCCTGTACCGCACCGTCCTGCATGAGGGACTGCGCGACGACCTGCCCCGCTACCTCAACCAGGACCTGCTCCTCCAGTTGTGGCCAGTGCTGCGCGCCCTGGTCGGTCGCACCGTGCGTACCGTTTGGGAGGACGCCTTCCCCCAGCTCGCCTGCCGCACTCGGGCAGCCGCGACCTGTCCCATGTCCGCTCACGAGGCACCCTCTCTGACCTTTCCGGTGGCGGTCATGACCGGGCGGGCTTCGTGAGGCGCGGGTCCAGGCCATACTGCTCGTGGGCGCCGAGGTTCTCGCGCAGGGTGGGGCCTTCGTAGTCGTCGTGGAACAGGCCGCGTTCCTGCAGGATCGGGGCGACCTGGTCGACGAAGGCGTCGAAGCCGTCGTGGTAGCCGTCGACGGCGATCGAGAAGCCGTCGCAGGCCCCTGCCTCGAACCACTGCTGCATGTGGTCGGCCACGTCGGCGGCGGTGCCGGCGACCACCGGGTGGTAGTCGATGACACCGTGGGCGAGCACGTCGCGCAGGGTCCAGCCTTCCCGGGCCACTTCGACGGCGCGAGCGGAGCGCGGGTCGTGCGGGCTGGGCACGGCGTCGGCGAGTTGGTCCGCGGTCAGCGGCTCGTCGAGTTGGCTGGGGCCGAGCGGGAGGCCGATCATGACGCCGAGGTAGCGAACGCGTTGGTTCAGGTCGACGACCTCGTCCAGGAAGCGGCGCCGTTCCAGGCCGGCCTGGCGGGAGGAGGCGATGGTCGGCATGAACCCGGCGAGCATCTTCACCTCGTCCGGGTCGCGTCCGGCCCGTTTGGCGGCGTCCCGCAGGGCCTCGCGCTGGGCTCGGGCGTCTTCGATGGTGTACGGGTTGGCGTAGACGCCGCTGGCGTAGCGGCCCGCGAGTTCCAGGCCGTAACTGCCGCCGCCTGCCTGGAAGATGACCGGCTGGCCCTGCTCGGACGGGGGGATGGGCAGCGGGCCGCGGGAGGCGGTGTGCTTGCCCTGGAGGTTGACCGGCTGGATCTTTTCCATGTCGGCGAACCGCTTGCCGTCGACGTCGAGCAGCCAGGCGTCCTTCTCCCAGCTGCCCCACAGCCCCTGCACTATCTGGATGACCTCGTGGGCGCGCTCGTACTTCTCCGCGCGCGGCGGGATCGTCGCGCCGAAGTTCGCGGCGGCGGCGGGGTCGGAGGTGGTCACCGCGTTCCAGCCGGCCCGGCCGTGGCTGATCACGTCCAGGGCCTTGAACTGGCGGGCGAGGTTGTAGGGCTCGGTGAACGTGGTGGAGGCGGTGGTGACCAGGCCGATCCGCTCGGTCTCGCGCGCGAGGACGGTCAGGATCAGCAGCGGGTCGATCATGTGGTGCGGGGCATGGTGGTCGAGGTCGACGTCCAGTACCGGGGTGTCGGCGATGAACAGCAGCTGGATCTTGCCGCGCTCGGCCGTCTGCGCGTAACGCACGAACTGGTTCATGTCCGTGTAGCTCTTCAGGTTCGCACCCGGCAGCCGCCAGGCCCCGGGTGCGGCCCCGTATCCGCCGCTGAACTGCATTCCCAGGACCATCTGTCGGCTTGTCACGGTTACTTCTCCAGACCGGGAGACGGGAAACGGAGAGTGCCTCCGATTACTGCATCGACAATACGGAGGCGCCATCCGTATTGTCAAAGGCCGTGCGGGCGCCGGGCGAGGGCCAGCCGGGTGGCGGCCCGCGCCCAGGTGGCCGGTTGGGCCCTGAGGGCGGAGGAACTACTGCCTGCCGAGGACTCCTGGGGTGTCATGCAGGATCACGCTCCGCTGCAGCGGAACCCGCTCCGTGCGGAGCGTGTTCACCGGTGCCGCCGGGTCGGCCATGCCGAAGGAGATGCCGAACAGCAGCTTGAGCTCCGCGGGGACACCCAGGAACTCGCGGACGGTGTCGGCGTAGACGCCGAGTACGGTCTGCGGGATGCCGGCCAGCCCGCGGGCCGCCAGCGAGAGCAGGAAGTTCTGCGCGTACATGCCGATGTCGCCGGCCGTCCGTACCCCGTCTCCGAGGGCCGGCATGAACAGGAGGGCGGCATGGGGCGCGCCGTAGAACTCCAGGTTCTCGCGGACCGCCGCCCTCCTGCCGTCCCGGTCCGATCGCTCGACGCCCCGGGCCCGGTAGACACTCGCGCCCAGGGCCCGCGAGCGCTCCAGGTAGAGGCCGTCGCCGTAGCCGTCGGTGAAATCCGGGGAGGTCCGCCCCTCCTCCTCGGCCCGGAGCAGCTGTTCGGCCAGGGCGTCCCGCGCCGCACCCGAGACGACGTGCACCGTCCACGGCTGGGTGTTGCTGTTCGAGGGGGCGGTCTGCGCGTCTTCCAGCACACCGCGAATGTCCGCAGGGGACAGGGCAGTGGGCAGGAACCGCCGGGGGGAGCGGCGGGAGCGTGCGATGTCAGTGAAGGGTGATGCGATGCCTGGCAAGGCGGTTCCTCTCCGTGGCGCGCGCCATCTGCCATGCTGCGCTGCGCGGAGGCCGCCGCGGCTGCGGACGCACCCTGTGGGTACCGGCAGGCGTGCGGATGCTCGCAGGCAGCGGCGTGCCGAGACCGCAGGTCACAGCGTGGAGTGGACTGTGCGCTCTTCGTGTTCGTCCTGTGTTTTCGTGGGCTGCCGAGGCCGCCGCCCTCGTGCCATTGGGTGCACGAGAGCCGCGTCGGGTGACTCAGCGGTGGGCGGCGCGGTTCATCTCGACGACGTCGTCGACGGTGGGGTCGGCACCGAGGGCGGCGAAGCGTTCCGGGAGGGTGTCGCGGATGGCCGCGTCCTTGGCGCGGTCGGCCGCGGCCAGGGCCGCCGGCAGTTCCTCCAGGGTCAGTTCGGTGCAGTAGGCGGGGCTGTTGGGCTGCTGGCGCCAGGAGTCGGCCAGGGTGCCGGCGTCGTAGGGGTCGAAGCCGGTGTCGTCCACGAGCTGCATGGCCACGCGCCGCGCCTCCTCGCTGTCGCCGGCGACGGGGATGGCGAGGCGGCCGGGTGTTCCGGCCGGGACGCCCTTGGCCCGCTGGGTTTCGGCCAGCGCGGCGTTCCACGCCTTGACCACGGGGCGGCCGAGCAGCTCGGCGGTGTACGCGCTCTCCACCTGGCCGTCGTCCACCGCCTCGATCGGCTCGCTGAGCATGCCGGGGTAGTAGTTCGACGTGTCGATGACCACCGTCTCGTCGGGCACCGACGCGAACAGGTCCGCCAGCCGGCCCGCCACCCCGAACGGGATCGACAGGACGATGACGTCCCTGCCCTGGACGGCCTCGGCGAGGTCCGCCGCGCGGGCCCCGGACTCCAGCACCTCCGCCCGGACGGCCTCGGGGCCGCGGGCGTCGGCCACCTGGACGTCATGACCGGCCGTGCTGAGCTTGGCAGCGAGGTTCCCGCCGATGGCACCAGCGCCTATGACAGTAATTTTCATGATTTGTTCCTTCAGAGGTTGTGCTGCCCCTGAGGGCAGCGCGAGGTGATGGCCGGGTGGTGGTGCCGCCTGGCGTTGCGGAGGTCGGGGCAGGGGTGGCTGGCGGTTTACGCCTGGGTGTCCTGTTGGCGGTAGCCGCTCGCGATGAGCGTGCGGAGCCGGTCGAGCGGCTCCTCCTCGGTACCGGTGCCCTTGATCCAGGCGACGGAACAGGCCGCGAGGAACAGGTCGTGCCCCCGCACCGACGCGCGCACGCGCCCCGCGAGCTGTGCGGCTCGCACGTACTGATCGGTGGCGGTGATGAGGATGTGGCAGGGAATGGTGAGCGGGTTGTCCGGCTCCTGCGCCCGGGCCGCGGCCATGAGCGGGTCCGGCAGCCCGCTGAAGGCGCTGAAGTACTCCTCCATCGCCCGCAGCCACTGCTCCAGCGCCTCGGCCGGGTCGCCGAGCTGCTCGATGTCCGCCTGGCGCGCCACCAGTTCCTCGGAGCGGGTCTGCAGCACGGCCGCCAGCAACGCTTCCCGGGTGGGGAAGTGCCGGTACAGGGTGCCAGGCCCGACGCCCGCCTCCTTGGCCACCGCCTCGAGGGAGGTGCCGACCCCGTGCTGCAGGAAGTGACGCTGCGCGGTCTCCAGAAGGGCCGCGCGGTTGCGCTGCACGTCCGCACGGGGCTTGCGTCCCCGCTGTCCACCGGCGCTCATGCGCCCTCCTGCCTGCCCCGACCGTGCGACCGCATCAAAACGGATGCTGCCTCCGTACATGTTCGAGAGTAAAACGGAGGCGGCATCCGGTCAAACCGGCGGCCCGAGCGCGGAGCCCAGACATCGCAGGGGCCGACATATTTGGCCGTAGAGCGCAGGGGGCAAAAGCCGTGCGGCTACACCATGCCTGGCCCGGTCCCCCGGTCCGGGACGTCAGGGGGTGAGCTGTTGGTGTCCGATGACGGAGAGCAGTTCGAGTTTGCTGTGGCTCTCCGTGCCGGGGCGGGTGGTCAGCACCACCAGGGTCTGGGCGCGGTTTTCGGTGTACAGCAGCTGGGCGTCGACCTCGATGCGGCCGAGCTGAGGATGGAGAAGGGTCTTGCAGTCGCCGTAGCGGGCGACCTCCTGCAATTCCCACATGCGGACGAACTCGGGGCTGTGTTCCTGGAGTTCGGCGAGGATCCGGGCGGCCCGGGGGGTGTCGCTGCCGGCTGTCAGCGCGGCCCGCAGGCGCGCTGCCTGGGCGCGGCCGTGCTGTTCGTGGGTCTCCTCGGGATACACCAGACGTTCGGCCGGGTCCATGAACCAGCGGTAGTAGCCACTGCTGGCCAGACCGGTGTGGCGGGTCTGGTCGCCGAGCAGCGCGACGGCCAAGGGGTTCATCGCGAGGGTGTCGACCAGGTCGGTCGTCACCAGGGCCGGGGTGTCGTCGAGGCGGTCCAGGACCCGCATCAGCGTCGGGCTGACGTGTTCGCTGCGGTGGAAGCGGGCCGGAGCGTTGTGGCCGATGAGGACGAAGAGGTGGTCGCGTTCGTCCAGGGTCAGCCGCAGTGCCCGGGCGAGCGCCGCGGTGATCTGCACGGAGGGCTGCGGAGCACGCTGCTGTTCCAGCCGGGCGTAGTAATCGGTGGACATGCCGGCGAGCTGGGCGACCTCCTCGCGGCGCAATCCCTGCGTACGCCTGCGTGGCCCCTCGACCAGCCCGACGTCGCGGGGGCGCAACGTCTCACGCCGGTAACGCAGGAATTCCGCCAGTTCCTTCTTGTCCATGCCGTCCATCCTCGCCGCATCCCGTCCGGCTATCCAGAGACCGCCGATCCATGGCTGAGCCCTCCTCTTCCGCCCGCGCGAAGCCGCGCGCACGGCCGACGCCGAGGACGCTCGCAGCGAGACGACCCGATGGTCACCTGACCCGCTGGGAAATTCGCCGGCTGTCGGCGGTGCGCCGCAGGCCGTCGGTCTGGAAGACGGCCCGCAGCGTCGGTCCCCTGTCGGGGAGCCCCAACCCTTTTACCGGCCCCCGGCGTCGTCGCCCGGCCCGTCCGACACGATGATGTTCGCTGTGTCGGACGAGGCGCGCGTGCCCCTCGGCGCTCCGGACGAAGCCTGTCGCCCCCTGGGCGACGACCGGGGCGAGGCCAAGGCGCTTCCTTACCGTTCCGCGTCGGTCATTTCAGGTCGGTCAGCTGCCGCTGATCATGGCGAGGACGTCGTCGTAGGAGCCGGTGGCCACCGCGTCGCGGATGAACCTGGCACGCTCGACGACGATCTCCTTCGCGTCGGGCTTCTCGCGCAGCAGATCGAGGGCCTCGGTGAGGAAGTCGTCCAACGGCATGGACTGCTCGCTGTCCTGCTGGCCCATCAGGGTCGTGCGCACGGGCGGCGGGACCACCTCGATCACCTGGACGCCGGCGCCGGCACCGGCGAGCTGGATGCGCAGGCTCTCGGAGAAGGAGTGCAGCGCGGCCTTGGTCGCGCTGTAGGTCGGCGTGATCGGGAAGGGGACGAACGCCAGCGCGGAGGTGACGTTCATGACGACCGCGTCGTCCTTGCCCGCCAGCAGCGGCAGGAAGGCGTACGTCATCCGGATCGTGCCGAGCAGATTGGTCGCGACGTGGTCCTCGGCGACCTGGAGTCCGGCCGGGTCGAGGATGCTCTCCAGCAGTTGAATACCGGCGTTGTTGACCAGGACGTTCAGCCCCGGATGGCTCGCCGCCACGGTCTCACGGGCCCGGGCGATCGAGTCGGGGTCCGCGACATCGAGGACGAGCGCGTCGATGCCCGGGTGCCCGGCCGTGATCTCGTCGAGGAGTTCCTTGCGCCGGCCGGCGACGATCACCTTGTTGCCGGCCTCGTGCAGACGCAGGGCCAGACCCAGGCCGATACCCGAGGTGCCGCCGGTGATCAGGATCGTATTGCCGGTCATCTTCATGGGGGTGGCCTCTTCCCTGGCGTTCTTTCGCTTCCGCGGGCCGGTGAGCGCCCGCAGCCCCGACCCTAGAGACGCCCGCGCAGGGGCGGGAGAGGACGGTTTATCCATGGATCCGCCGTCTCTGCCTTGTGAAGCGAACGCCGGCCGTCGGACTGGTTTCTGTAGAAGTTGGACGCCGGCCGCGGTCCCGGCTGAGGCGTCGTCCACGCCGTCGACTGCGAGGAAGCACCCGCCGGGGCGCCGCTGCTGACCCTGGACCAGGCACTGGACGCCGCGGAGCATCCCGGTACCCGGCTGTGCTCCCTGTGCAGCCCATGCCCGACGTTCCGTACGAGCTGGTTGAGCACGTCTCGTGGCTCATCTACGCCCGATCGCGCCTCTGAAGCGCCGGCGCCACCGTCTGCACCCCTTATCTACGGCCACCGTGAACTTCCGGAGCACTCCAGCAGTACAACCGCGACTGCCCGTCTCCGCGCTCCAGACGAACGCGCCTTCGCCCGCCTCAAGTCCTGGCGACTCGACGAGGTCGGGGAGGGCGTGACCGGCGTCGCGGTCGGTGACGAGGTCTTCGGGTTCCAGCGTCAACGTCCTGGTCAAACAGATCCGCGCCGACATCGACTCCTGGAACGCGAGTACGAAGCCCTTCGCCTGGACCGCCCGCCGACGAGATCCTCGCGAAGGTCCGACTCTTCCAGACCAGCGTGAAGAAACTCGTCAAGAACAACTCGAAGTAATGCGATCAGGATCACGAGACACTAGGGTCCGCAGCTCCTTCTCGTGCACGATCTCCATGATGACCGGCTGAGGAGGATTGTCGGTCCATGGATATGTGATCCTCTCCCGCCCCCGCCGATACACCCCCATAGTCGAGAGGGGCCGGGCGCGCGCGGCCCCTGCGGCGAAGGAGTGAATCGCCGAGGCCAACGGTGCCTTCCACCAGGTGCCGGCCATGTTGAGCGGCGCCAAGACCTGATCCAGCAACGCGCAAAACGGAGAGCCGAACGTGAAACCCACGAATGAAGACACCGTCGAAATCAGCAGGGCCGTGGCGCTGTGGGCGCACATCATGGACGACCATGAACTGGACCGTCTCGGCGAATGCCTCACCGAAGACGCGGTGTGGGACGGCAGCGTCTTCGGCGGCGAGCCGGTCGTCGGGCTGGACGCGATCGCGACCTTCATGAGCGCCCCCGGACACGCGAAAGCCCACCACACGACGAACATCGTCGTGTCGGAAGGCCCGGGCGACGAGGCGCGGGCCCGATCCAAGGGTCTGAGCCTGCTGGAGGACGGTGGCGTCGCCAGCGTCGTCTACGCCGACGACCTGCGCCGCACCGATGACGGCTGGCGCATTTCCCGGCGGGTCATCCATCTCACGTGGCCACATCGCTTCTAGGGGTTTCTTCAAAACGCCGGGTGCTTGCGGGCGACTGTCATGCAGTGGGCGAGTTGCAGGAAGGCGTCGTGCATGTCGTCGCGTACTTCCCACCGGCTCCGCAGGCGGCGAGGGCCATGGAGCCAGGCGATGGCGGACTCGGCGTCCCAGCGGACCTTGGCCGGGCCCGAGCCGTGCGGCCGGCCGCGTCGGGCGATCTTCGGTGTGATGCCGCGCTCGCGCAGTTGGCAGTGATAGAGGTCGTAGTCGTAGCCGCGGTCGGAATACAGCATCCTGGGTTTGTGCCGGGGGCGGCCCCGCTTGTCCCGCACCGGCCCAAGGCTGGCGATCAGCGGCACAAGCCGGGCGACACGGTGACCGCCGGTCAGCGACACGCGCAGCGGGGTGCCGCGGGCATCGGTCAGCACGTGACGCTTTGAGCCCGACCGTACACGGTCAACCGGACTCGGACCGACATTCGGGCTGCGTGGCCCCATTTGGCCTGCATTGTGCGAGGCGTCGATGGTGGCGCGGCAGAAGTCGAGACGGTCCGCCGCCCGCAACCCATCCAGCAGCACCCGCTGGAGCTCCTCCCACAACCCCGGACTCCTGTCACTCGCCCAGCCGCAGCCAGCAGGTAGGACCGCAACCGAACCCCAACTCCTGCGGCAGAAACTCCCCCTGGACACCTGTGAAGAGGACGAACAGCACACCCTGGAGCGCCTTGCGGTCATCGATCCGCTTACGCCCCGGGTACCGGAACCGCCGCTCATGCTTCGGCAACAGCGGCTCGATCACCCCCCACAACCTGTAACTCCCCTAAAAAGGACGTAACACCGCCATGAACGCTTTCACCACCGCCGTAGCCGTCGGGTCGGAGGAGCCGCTCAGCCCCGGCTACGACGCGGCGACCAAGGACGACGCGGAGTTCAACAAGTACTTCCGGCACGGCTTCACCACCATCGACGAGGTGCAGATGCACTACGTCATCGGCGGCGACGGCCCGCAGGTCATGGTGCTGCTGCACGGCTGGCCGCAGAGCTGGTACGAGTACCGCCCGATCATGTCCTCGCTGCTGCCCGGCCGCACCGTCATCGCCATCGACCTGCCGGGCATGGGCGACTCGACCGGAAACCCGCCCTCCATGACCAAGACGGTCCTGGCCACCTACGTCCACAAGCTGCTCAACCACCTCGGCCACCACGAGAACGTACAGGTCGTCGCCCACGACCACGGCCTCAACGTCGCCTACCCACTGGCCGCCCAGTACCGCGACCAGGTGGCGGGCCTGTTCCTCATGGACGCCGCTCTTGTTGGCAAGAACCTGAAGTTCGCCACCCTCGCATCGGTATCTTGGCACTTCTCATTCTTCCTGCAGAATCCGCTCGCCGAGGAACTGGTCACAGGCCGGGTCGAAACCTTCCTCACCCGCTTCTTCCAGAGTATGAAGACCGCCGACGAGAACGTCTCCGACGACGAACTCGCCGAGTTCGTCCGGGTGTACTCCCGCCCCCAGGTCCTGCACGCCGGCTTCGAGCTCTACCGGACCCTGACCCAGGACGAGGCCGACAACACCACACTCCAGGACACCCCGCTGACCATCCCGGTCCGCATGATCACCCAGGCCGCACTCGCCGACATATTCCTGCCGACCGTCCAGGACGCCGCCCCCCACGCCACCTCCGCCGTCGTCCCCGGCGCCGGACACTTCCTCGTCCACGAAGCACCCGACCGCGTCCTGGCCGAGATCAACGCCTTCTACCCCACCTCCACCCCCTGACCAAAAAGCACCACACGACCACATGACGCCCAAACCATCCGATGCCAGAACTCGCGCGGTCCCTGAACGGCGACCTCGAACCGGCTGTGCCGGGGCGTCGCTGTCGGCCCGGTCGTTGTCCGTGCTGTCGATGGTTTCGGTGTTGTGGCGATGTCGTTGGCGAGGAACTGTTCGGCGATGGCGGGGTCGGAGTTTTCGGCGCCGGTGGCTTTGGTGAGTTGCTCGTCGGTGATGATGCCGGTGCCGGGTTCGGTGGCGAGGTGGGCGCGGTAGCCGTCCCGGCGGGCTTCGGGACCTTCACCCCCTCACTCACATGTTGAGCTGGTCGCACTGGCGCCGACGACGCCAAGCGGTGGCCCGTCGCTGCCACTACCGCAGTCGGGGGCACTCCCTCGAGGGGCGTGCGGGCAGAAGCCGTGTGACGACCTCCCGCCCGCTACACTCCCATAGCTCGACGTTTCCCCAGGTCAAGCCACGAAGTACTGCTGCAGTACTAAAGCAGGGTGACCTTGTCCGGCCCCTCCCGCGCCGAGCCTTGGCCCGGTCCCCGGGTCCAGGACGTCAGGGGGTGAGTTGCTGGTGTCCGATGACGGAGAGCAGTTCGAGTTTGCTGTGGCTCTCCGTGCCGGGGCGGGTGGTCAGTACCACCAGGGTCTGGGCGCGGTTTTCGGTGTACAGCAGCTGGGCGTCGACCTCGATGCGGCCGAGCTGAGGATGGAGGATGGTCTTGCAGTCGTCGTAGCTCTGTGCAACCTCCTGGAGTTCCCACATGCGGACGAACTCGGGGCTGTGTTCCTGGAGTTCGGCGAGGATCCGGGCGGCCCGGGGGGTGTCGCTGCCGGCTTTCAGCGCGGCCCGCAGGCGTGCTGCCTGGGCGCGGCCGTGTTGTTCGCGGCTTTCCTCGGGAACCATCAGGCGTTCGGCCGGGTCCATGAACCAGCGGTAGTAGCCACTGCTGGCCAGGCCGGTGTGGCGGGTCTGGTCGCCGAGGAGTGCGATGGCCAGGGGGTTCATCGCGAGGGTGTCGAACATGTCGGTCTGCACCATGGCCGGAGAGTCGTCGAGGCGGTCCAGGACCCGCATCAGCGTCGGGCTGACGTGTTCGGAGCGGTGGAAGCGGGCCGGGGCGTTGTGGCCGATGAGGACGAAGAGGTGGTCGCGTTCGTCCAGGGTCAGCCGCAGTGCCCGGGCGAGCGCCGCGGTGATCTGCACGGAGGGCTGCGGAGCACGCTGCTGTTCCAGCCGAGCGTAGTAGTCGGTGGACATGCCGGCGAGCTGCGCGACCTCCTCGCGCCGCAGCCCCTGCGTCCGCCTGCGCGGCCCCTCCACCAGCCCGACGTCGCGGGGGCGCAACGTCTCACGCCGGTGACGCAGGAATTCCGCCAGTTCCTTCTTGTCCATGCCGTCCATCCTCGCCGCATCCCGCCCGGCTATCCAGAGACCGCCGATCCATGGCTGAGCCCTCCTCTTCCGCCCGCGCGAAGCCGCTCGTACGGCCGACGCCGATAGCGCTCTCGGTGAGAGGCCCCGATGATCACCTGACCTGCATGACCTGCATGACCTGCTGGGAAAATCACTGGCTGTCGGCGGTGCGGCGCAGGCCGTCGGCATGGACGGCGGCTGCTGCGACGGTCTCTGTCGAGGACGCCTGCCGCTTTGGACAGGCCCCGGGCCTCGTCGCCCGGCCCGGCCGACACGACGATGTCCGCCGTGTCGGCCGGGCGCCCGCGTGCTGTTGTTTCCCGTCGGAAATAACAGGTCGGTCAGTTGCTGGTCATCATGGCGAGGACGTCGTCGTAGGAGCCGGTGGCCACCGCGTCGCGGATGAACCTGGCGGACCCGACGACGATCTCCTTCGCGTCGGGCTTCTCGCGCAGCAGGCCGAGGGCCTCGGTGAGGAAGTCGTCCAACGGCATGGACTGCTCGCTGTCCTGCTGGCCCATCAGCGTCGTGCGCACGCCCGCCGGGACCACCTCGATCACCTGGACGCCGGCGCCGGCACCGGCACCGGCGAGCTGGATGCGCAGGCTCTCGGAGAAGGAGTGCAGTGCGGCCTTGGTCGCGCTGTAGGTCGGGGTGCTCGGGAAGGGGACGAACGCCAGCGCGGAGGTGACGTTCATGACGACCGCGTCGTCCTTGCCCGCCAGCAGCGGCAGGAAGGCGTACGTCATCCGGATCGTGCCGAGCAGATTGGTCGCGACGTGGTCCTCGGCGACCTGGAGTCCGGCCGGGTCGAGGATGCTCTCCAGCTGCATGATGCCGGCGTTGTTGATCAGGACGTTCAGCCCCGGATGGCTCGCCGCCACGGTCTCACGGGCCCGGGCGATCGAGTCGGGGTCCGCGACATCGAGGACGAGCGCGTCGATGCCCGGGTGCTCGGACGTGATGTCGTCGAGGAGTTCCTTGCGCCGGCCGGCGACGATCACCTTGTTGCCGGCCTCGTGCAGACGCAGGGCCAGACCGAGGCCGATGCCCGAGGTGCCGCCGGTGATCAGGATCGTGTTGCCGGTGATCTTCATGGGGGTCTTGCTCCTTCGGTACGGCGGGCCGGTGAGTGCCCGCGGTCTCGACCGTAGGGGCCCCCGCGCGGGGGCGGGAGAGGACGGTTTATCCATGGATCGGCGGTCTCTGACTGAGCCGTCGGGGGCTGCGGGAAGACCACGCTCGCGGAGATGGTCTGGGCCGAAGAGGACCCCGGCCGTGTGACGGCCAGGGTCCTCTGCCTTGTGCAGGTGTCGGCTCAGTCGCAGCAGTCGCAGGCGTCTGTCTCCCCGCTGGCGGCCGGAACCACCGCGGTGGGTCGGTGTCCGGACCCGGTCAGGAATTCCGGTTCCATCTCTTCTTCCGCGATGCCCTGCACTCAGGTCCAGGCGTCGACCGACAAGCTGCCGCCCGCGGGACCCCGGACAACCGTGGCGGTCAGTTCCCTCACGCGGTCGGCAGGCACAGGAACGCCCGGCGCCTGGAAGATCCATTCCATCGTCTTGTCCAAGCTCACGTCCTTGGGTACTTCCCCGTAGTAGGCCTTGCCGTAGACGGGCGTGCCCGGTTCGCTGCGCCAGCTGTCGGCGAGCGTGCCGATGTCCACCGCGTCGTAGCCGAGGAGGTCGAGCAACTCCACGATCTCCGCCTTGGCGGCGGCATCGTCGCCGGCGATCGGCATGGCACTGCGGTCCGGCGCACCCGAGGGGCGGGCAAGGCTGAACAGCTGGCTGGAGACGATGTTGCTGGCCGCCTTGACCACACGGGAGTCGGCCAGGTGGCGCTGCACCAGCTCGCTGCTCGTCAGCTCGTTCGCGTCCAGCTCGGCGATGCGCCCGTCGCGCTCCGGGTAGTAGTTCAGCGTGTCGATCACGATCTTGCCCGCCAGCGACCGGGCCGGGATGTTCTCGTAGGCGCTCAGCGGGATGGACACCACCACCAGGTCCCCGGCCTCGGCGGCCTCGGCGACAGTGGCCGCCCGGGCGCGGGGGCCGAGTTCGGCGACGAGACCGGCGAGGGACTCGGGGCCGCGGGAGTTGCTCAGGACGACGTCCAGGCCTGCGGTGACAGCAAGGCGGGCCAAGGTGCCGCCGACGTTGCCACTGCCGATGAAGGCGAGTGTCTTGCTCATGGTGCTCTGTTCTCCAATGGGATGAGGAAATGCCGGAGTGGCCACAGCCACGAACCGTAACCGGACCGGCTGGTCACTTTAACTACCGTACCACCTAACCGGACCGTCCGGTCATGTTGCGTAGAGTGGACCCATGAGCACTGAAGAAGAAGCCGTTGCAGCGCCGCCCGCGCGACGGATGAGAGCCGACGCGGTACGGACGCGCCAGGCGCTGTTGAAGGCAGCCGCGGAGGTGTTCGCCGAGCACGGCGCGGAAGCGTCCACTGCGCAGATCGCGGCACGGGCCGGTATCGGAAAGGGAACCGTCTTCCGGCATTTCCCCACCAAGGAGGACCTGTTCGCCGCGATCATCGGCGAGGCAATCGACGGGCTGGTGGCAGTGGGCCGCCAGCAGGCCGAGCAGGCCGACGCGGACGCCGCCCTGCTGCAGTTCATGAGCGCGGGCGTCGATCTCTACGCGAACAACCGGGCGCTCGCGGAGGCACTCCGCATGGTGTCGGATGTTCGGCACCCGGAGATACAGGCCGGACAGGAACAGCTGATCGCCACAGCCGGGGCACTGGCGCGGCGGGCGCAACGCGACGGCTCACTCCGTGCCGACCTGAACGGGCAGGACGTGATGCTGCTGATCTGCGGCGTGTACTACACCGCCGCACCCTTGCTGGCCGCCGATCCGTCGGCCTGGCGGCGCTACCTCCGGCTCACCTTCGACGGCATGTGCGCCACCGGCACCGGCCCTCTGCCCCCGGCACTCGTCCACGACTCCTTGCTGCCGACGGTCCGGTAGGGCCGACCGGCACGCGCCAGAAGGTCACCGCCGCGCGGGCTGCCGATTCAACCGAATCCGGCTCCTACAAGGCTTCCCTGGCTTTCTTTCGCTTCCGCGGACCGGTGAGCGCCCGCAGCCCCGACCGTAGAGGCGCCCGCGCAGGGGCGGGAGAGGACGCCTTGTCCATGGATCGGCGGTCCCCGGCCGAGCCGTAGAGACGCCACAGCCGGTCAGCGCCTCCAGACCGGGCGCAGCAAGCCGCCCGAGGGTCCATGTGTGATCTCAGTCGCCTGGTGCCCTTTCGGCGGTCAGCGGCTCGGCTCGTAGGTGAGTTGCTTGACATGCCGCAGGGTCAGGGTGGTTTCCACGGCCTGCACGCCGTCGAGGCTGCCGATCTTCTCGCTGAGGTAGGTGTAGAGCTCGCTCGTGCTCGAGGCGGCGACAGTGGCGACGAGATTGGCCTGGCCAGTAGTGGCGCCGGCGAAGCGGACCTCGTGGTGTTCCGCCAGTTGCCGTCCGGCGGCATCGAGTGCGGAGGGGGCGACAGTGAGCCAGAGCATCGCGCTGATGCCGTGCCCGAGGGACTCGCGGTCATACTGCACCTTGAAGTAGAGGATGCCCGTGGAACGCAGACGCTCCAGGCGCGGCTTGACAGCGGAATCCGACTGGCCGGTGCTGGATTGCAGCTCGCTGAAGGTTGCCCGGCCGTCGCGCCGCAGCACGGCGAGCAGCGCCTCGTCCGCTCCTTCGAGAGTGACGGGGGCGACCACCGGTTCGCTGTGCGGGAGGCGCAGTGCCGCCTCCTGGTCGGGTTCGAGCGCTTGAGTCTTGTCGAGCCAGCCGAGGGGACCGCCGTAGAAGGTGTGCAGCAGGCAGTGGGCGCTGACCGAAATGACCTGAGGTGTGCGTTGCAGGCGGTCGAAGAGCAGCGCGTGCAGCAGCTTCAGATCAAGCGCGTCGGGCGAAGGGGACTGCATCGATAGCTCCTGTTTCGAGCGGGTGATGTTCACGTCATGTCGTACGACGGCGCTGTGTGGCCTGGGACCGGAAGGGTCCGGTCCCAGGCCACTGAGCGGCGCCGTGCCCGTCCCCACGGTCGGCGCCTGTACCGGCGCGGTGACTATCCGCTCCTGAGCCGTGCCGGTACGTCAGGTGTCACCTCGGTGCAGGGCCGGCGCTCACCGAGGGTCGGCGGTTGCCTGCGACCCGGCTGCCGTCCGAGGCTCGGTGGCGGGCAGGTCGGGGCTGCGAGGCCCTTGGACGGAGGCAGCCGGGCCTGCGGCCGCCAGGGCCGACAGCTGCGGCCTGCGCAGCAGGACGAATCCCACCACAGCCGCCAGCAGGGTCAGGACGGCCGCGACGACCAGGCAGAGCTGAAGACCGTCGATGAACGCCTGCGACAGGGCCCCGAGGACACGCGGGGTGTCCGCGCCCATACCAAGCCTGCCGACCGCACTCAGCCCGCCGGCGTCCGCGGCCTCGGTGACGCGCAGGACCGTCGCCCCGCCCAGCCCCGCGGCGGTGAGATGTCCGGGCAGAGCGTCCACAGCCCGAGCGGACAGCAGCGCACCCAGGACAGCGGGGCCGAGGGCGGCGCCGAGCTGACGGAAGGCGTTGTTGGCGGCAGCGGCCATACCGGCCTGGTGGAACGGCACCGAACTGACGGCAGTGGCGGTCATCGGGGTCAGCACGAACGACACGCCCAGGCCGAGCAGGGTCAGCCGCCAGGCAAGTGAACCGAACGAGGTGTCGACGTCGATCGTGGTCAACGACAGCAGCGCCACCGCCGCGACCAGCAGGCCGCCGGGAATCAGCACCCGAGCAGAGACCCGGTGCATCAGGCGCCCGATGGGGACACCGAGGAGCAGCGGCACTATGCACACCATCAGCAGCCGCCAGGCCGATTCGAGGGTGCTGAGCTGCTGGACCATGCCGAAGTAGAGGCTGAGGGCGAAGATGAACCCGATGAGCCCGAGGAAGCTGATCATGGCGATCAGTGCGGTGGCGGTGAAGGAGGGGCTGCGGAACAGTGTCAGGTCCAGCATCGGGCTGGAGCTGCGCCGCTCCACCAGGACGAAGGCGACCGATGCGACGACGGCGATCGACAGGGCAAGCATCACCTTGGTGTCGGTGAAGGAGTTGGCGCCGCCCTCGATGATCCCGTACACCAGAGCGGTGATGGCCAGCGCGGAGGTGAGCTGGCCGGCCCAGTCCAGCCGGCGGGTGCCCGGGGCACGGGAGTCGGTGAGCAGCTTCGTCGAGACGACCAGCGCGAGCAGCGAGGCGGGGACGGGCAGCAGGTAGAGCCAGCGCCACGCGAAGTGGTCGAGGATCACGCCCGCGATGACGGGGCCGAGTGCGAGGGAGGCCACCAGGGAGGTCGCCCACACGCCGATGAAGTTCCCGCGCTCGCGCGGGTCGGGGACGGCGTGGCTGATCAGGGCGAGGGTCGAGGGCAGCAGCGCGGCCGCGCCCAGACCGGCGAAGGCCTGCCCGGCCCAGACGACCTCGATCGAATGGGCGCACAGTGCGATCAGGGCACCCAGACCGCTGAAGGCCAGGCCCGCCTGGAAGACCTTCTTGCGGCCGTGCACGTCACCGAAGACGCCCGCGGTGAGGATGAGCGCGGCCATGGGCAGCACGAACGCGACGCTCACCCAGGACAGCTGCGAGGTCGACGTGTCCAGCGCCCGCTGAATGGCAGGCAGGCTGGCCGAGACGGTGGTCACCGGCAGATAGGCGACGAACACGCCGACGCAGGCCATGACGAGTGTGGGCACCCGCCGTTCCTGCGGTGCGTTCCTCGTGGTCGTGACGTTCACGAAAGACTCTCTCCCTCAAGCGCCGGGCGCTGTGATCGGCCGGCTTCCGCCGCAACGTTTCGCCCCGCCGGGGGGCCGAAGCCAGCCATGACCGCCGGATCCCGGAAAACCGACATCCGGGCCTTCGGTCCGGAGAAAGTCCGACAGCCGGATAGGCGTCGACGGTGAGGAACACCGGTTCGGGAATGGGGCTCCTCCTGGGCAGCCGTCACAGAGTGGGCTCGTCGAGGTGGCACCAGCGCGGGTCCTCGGCATACGCGAAGGACCGGATCACCGGATGGACGGTCCCCCTGAAGTGAACCGTGGCGGGTTTGCCGGGTGAGCAGTCGCATCATCCGACGTGCCCGGAGGTCTGACAGAGCCGCGGGGCAGCCGTCCCAGCCGCGCTGGAATGCGGGCCCGGGGACGGCTAGGGCGAAGGTCGTCATGATCAGCCTTGTGTGCGAGGGGGTGGTGGCATCCCGAAGGGGATGCCGGGTCAGGGCGTCAGTAGCGGGCGTTGGGCAGGACACTCATCGACGGCCTGGTGGCCCGGCCGGTGGATCGGGCCCGTGCCGAGAGTCAGGGGCAGACCCGTGCCCTGGTTGGCGTGGGCGAGGATCTCCGCGGTGATGGAGATCGCCGTCTCCTCAGGGGTGCGCGCTCCGAGGTCGAGACCGATCGGGGAGCGCAGCCGAGCCAGTCGGTCCTGCGCGACGCCCGCCTCGCGCAGGAGACGCAGGCGTTCGTCGTGAGTCCGGCGGGATCCCATCGCGCCCACGTAACCGACGGGCAGATCGAGTGCCAGGCGGAGCAGGGGGATGTCGAACTTGGATTCGTGGGTGAGGACGCAGACGGCGGTACGGCCGTCCACCTCGGTGCGTTCCAGGTAGCGGTGCGGCCAGTCGACCACGACCTCGTCCGCGTGCGGGAAGCGTGCCACGGTGGCGAACACGGGGCGGGCATCGCACACGGTGACCCGGTAGCCGAGGAAGCGGCCGGCCTGGCTGAGCGCGGTGGCGAAGTCGACCGCACCGAAGATCAGCATGCGGGGGCGGGTCGCGGCAACATGGACGAGGACGGACAGGAGGCGGTCGGGGCAGGTGTCCGCGTCCCCGCCGATCGAGACGACCGCGGTGCGTCCCGCCCGCAGCTGGGCCGTGGCCCGATCCGCCACCGCCTGGCCTGTCGGCCCTGCGGCCAGCGCCCCGTCGGCGATCCAGCTGTCACCGAGAACGCTCAGGGTGGCACCGATCAGTCCGTCGGGGCCGTCGACGACCTGTGTCACTGCGGCGGGTCGGCCCCCGGCAACCTCGGCGAGGGCCGCGCCGAGATGCGGCCGGGTCGCGGGGTCGATGCGCTGGACGAGGACATCGAGTTCGCCGCCGCAGGTCAGGCCCACCGCGAAGGCGTCGTCGTCGGAGTACCCAAACCAGGCGCGCTGCGGGGCACCCAGGTCACTGAGCACCTGTCGGCACAGGTCGTAGACGGCGCCCTCGACACAGCCGCCGGAGATGCTGCCGACCGCGTTGCCGTCCTCGTCCACGGCGACCGACGTACCGACGGGCAGGGGCGCGCTGCCGGTGACGTCGACGACGGTGGCCAGGGCGAAGGGGCGTGCCTCGCGGCACCAGCGGTGCAGTGTGTCCGCGATGTTCAGCATGGGGCGTCCTCCGGGTTCGCCGCAGGGGTGGGTAGGGCGGTTGCCGCCGCGCCTGGACGCTGAGCACATACGCGGGGCGACCCTGGTAGGTCCGGCGGTCGGACGGGGACCGACGGCCGGTAAGGCCGGTGGCATGGAAGACCGCGTTGGCGAACAGGGCCTGCGCCGTGCAGAACAACACCCGGGCAAGCCCCGGACGCGCATTTCCGGGGAGGATGCATTTCCAGTGGTCCCGGTGGGGCCTACATCACGTGCTCGATCCGGATGGGCAGTTGGTTCTGTCGCTGTCCGGTGGCGTGGAAGACCGCGTTCGCGACAGCGGCTGCCGCGCCGATCATCGTGACTTCGCCGAGGCCCTTCACCCCGATGTCGTTGAGGAGCAGGTCGGGCTCGTCGATGAAGTCGAAGTCGATCTCCTGTATGTCGGCGTTGACCGCGACGGGGTACTCCTCCAGCGTGGTGTTGAGGAATCCGCCGAAGCGCCCGTCGACCTCGCTCGACTCGCGGAGCGCCTGGCTGATACCCCAGACCACGCCCCCGCGGACCTGACTGGCCGCGGTGACCGGGCTGGCGACCCGGCCGCAGTCGGCCACGCAGAGCGCTCTGGGCACACTGATGCGTCGTGTCGTGGCCTCGATGCGGACCTCGACGAAGTGAGCGGTCCAGCTGAAGGCGGTGAAGTCGGGGAAGACCGGACCCGCGGCGGAGAACAGGCCGGCCCGTGAACGGTCGAGCATCTCGGGGGGCTGGCCCGGTCCCACGGAGGTCACCTCCACCTCCGGCGCCCCGCCTCCGGTGGCTCGAACCGCGGCTGCCACATCTACTGTCCCGGTGTCGCCCGTGCCGAGGTGCTTGCGCAGCTCGCGCAGTACCTTGTGCACAGCGGGCAACGCGGTCGCGGTGCCCCACGCCCCGGCGGTGAGATGCTGCGGCGCGACGCGCGTGTCACCGACCCGTACGACGACGTCCCGCACGGGAACACCGAGGTCCTCCGCGACCAGGAGAGCGATGGCCGAGCGGATGCCCTGCCCCATCTCGTGGCCGTCGACGCTGACGGTCACGCGGCCATCGGCTGCAGCGGACATACGGGCCACGGCCGGAGCGACCAGCACCGGGTGGGCGCCGACAGCGACGCCCAGGCCCACGAACGATCCATCGGCGGCACGCATCGACCCCGGCCGCGGATCGCGTTTGCCCCATCCGAACCGCTCCGCACCTCGCGTCAGACACTGCGCCAAGTGGCGGGAGGAGAAGGGCAGCCCGGTGACCGGGTCCGTGGCGGTGTCGTTGACCAACCGCAGCTCGACGGGGTCCTGGCCGGTGGCGTACGCCAGTGCGTCCATGGCCGACTCGAACGCGAAGCTGGCCGGGCCCTCCATCGGAGCCCTCATGAATCCCGGCGTCTGGACATCAGTTTGAACCAGGCGCTGACGTCCCCCGAAGTGGGGTACGCCGTACAGTCTCGACGTCATCTCCGTGAACATGGCGGGGTACAGGTCGTGGCGGGACGTCTGGTGCTCCGCGTCGTGGAGGGCGGCCAGGAGCCGTCCCGACGGGTCGGCGCCGAGCCGGATGCGATGACGGCTGACCGGCCGGAAGCTGCCGGCGTGGAACGTCTGCGGGCGCGGAACGACCAGCTTGACCGGACGCATCAGCCGACGTGCGGCGAGCGCCAGTGGTCCGATGTGCGGCTGCAGTGCGTTGCGGGATCCGAAGCCGCCCCCGATGTAAGGCGAGATGACTTCGACGTCGGCCGGATCGAGGTCCAGCTGCGTGGCGACTCCGTGGCGCAGTGCGCCGGCGTGCTGGGTGCCCTCGTGCACCACGAGCCTGTCACCCTGCCATTCCACGACTGAGCTGATCAGTTCCATCGGGACCTGGTGCTGGGCCGGGTGCAGGTAGGTCTCGTCGATCTGTACCGGGCTCGCCGCGTACGCGGTCTCGGCGTCGCCCACCGTGACGTCGGGAAACCAAGGCAGGGCTTCTTCCTGGATGACGGAGGTGGCACCTTCGTCATCGAGTCCGACGGCGAACGGCTCGGTCTCGTAGCGTGCCCGGACGAGTTCCGCCGCCTCGGTGGCGGCGACCAGAGTGTCGGCGACAACCAACGCGATCGGCTGTCCCCGGTAGGCGACGACATCGCTGAGCAGCGGCTGCAGGCTCTGGAAGGCGAAGCCTCCGCCCATCAGGAACCCGGGGCCACGCAGTTCGTCCTCGTCGAACCGGGTCAGGACCAGACGGACACCGGGGACCGCCTCGGCCGCGGCGGTGTCGATGGCCACGGTGCGGCCCCTGCCGATCGTGGCCACGGCGAACATGGCGTACGCCAGGTCGGCCGGGACGCGGTCTGCGCCGTAGCGTGCGCTGCCGGTGACCTTTTCGTGGGCGTCGACGCGGCGCAGGTCTGGGGTCTTCATCGGGCGGCTCGCTTCCCGGCGGTGAGCAGTGCGTCAGTGACGGTGCGGATGCCCAGCTCCACTCGGAACGCGCCGGTGCGAGGAGGGCGGGCCGCGGCGAAGGCGACTTCCCCCGCGCGGCGGGCGGTTTCCCTGGTGAGTCGCTCGCCGATCAGTGAGCGTTCCGCTGCCGTCGCCCGCCAGGGGCGCGTGGCGACCCCTCCCAGACCGATCCGGCAGTCCGTGACCCTTCCCTGTGCGTCCAGCGTCACGGCGGTGGCGGCCGAGGTGAGGGCGAAGGCGTAGGACTCCCGGTCACGGATCTTGTGGTAGGTGGAGCCGCGACCGGCGGGTGTCGCGGGAACGCGGATCCGCAGGATCAACTCATCGGGAGTCAGGGTGTGTTCGAGCAGGGGGTCGTCTCCCGGTTCGACGTGCAGTTCGCCGAGCGGAAGCGTCCGCTCGCCTGCCGGGCCGACCACGTCGAGTTCGGCGTCGAACGCGATCAGGGCTACGGCCCAGTCGCCCGGGTAGGTGGCGATGCAGGTGTCACTGGTGCCCAGCAACGCGTGGGTACGGTCGAGTCCATCGAGAGCCGCACAACCGCTGCCCGGATTCCTCTTGTTGCAGGGGAACTCCGCTCCCCCGCGGAAGTAGCCGCACCGCGTGCGTTGCAGCAGGTTCCCACCGACCGTCGCCATGTTGCGCAGCTGCTGGGACGCCGCCCGCCACAAGGATTCCGACAGCGCCGGATAATCGCGGCGTACGACCGGATGGTCGGCGACCTCGGCCATTCTCGCTCCCGCACCGAAGGACAGTTCGCCCTCACCCGTACTGATCTCGGTCAGCTCGGCGAGACGGTGAATGTCGATGACGGCCGGCGGCGCCTCGATGCCGAGCTTCATCAGGTCGTACAGGGTCGTGCCACCGGCCAGGAGCTTGGTGCCCGGCTCGGCGGCGGCCAGGGCATCGACGGCCCCGGCGACGCTGTCGGGCACCACATAGGCGAATGAGCGCACCGTCTACACCTCGGTCCGCTTGGTCTGGTCGGCCACCCGGCGGATGGCGGCGGTGATGCCGACATACGCGCCGCATCGGCACAGGTTGCCGCTCATGTACTCACGGATGTCGCCGTCGGTCCCGGTGTGGCCTTCGGCCAGGCAGGCCAGGCCGGACATCACCTGCCCAGGTGTGCAGTAGCCGCACTGCAGGGCGTCGCAGTCGACGAACGCCTGCTGCAACGGGTGCAGCGTGCCGTCGGGGGCCGCGACGCCTTCGATGGTCATCACGTCCCATCCCGCGACCTGGACCGCCGGAGTCAGACAGGAGACGACGCGACGGCCGTCGACGTGCACCGTGCAGGCGCCGCACTGCCCCTGATCGCACCCCTTCTTGGTTCCGGTCAGCACGAGACGCTCGCGTAGCACGTCGAGCAAAGACTCACGAGGATCCAGAGCGAGGCACACCTCCTCGCCGTTGACGGTGAAGGCCGTCTCGACAAGGCCGGTCGGCGGCCCGGTGGTCGTCGATGTCTTCTCCATAGGGGGCTCGCTCCTTCGTTGCGGCGGGCGGGTGAGCGCCTGCGGCCTCGACCGTAGAAGCGCCCGCGCAGGAGCGGGAGGGGAAGGTTTATCCATGGATCGGCGGTCTCTGCCTGGTGGAGAGCGCCCGCGCCACGGACATCCGGGTGTAACGGCACCTACAACGGCCGGGCCCGCTGGGTGGCTACGGGGCCTTCGACCTATGCCGCCAAACGGCATGCTCCAGTGCACCCTTGTCGTGCCCGAGAAGTGCGGCGGCTTCCTCATACACTGCGCGCAACTGGTCGTATGGGAGATCCGGAACACCAGCATCCACGGCGAAGGCGCGCAGATGTACGTCAACGGCGACGTGCGAACGGCCGACGAGATTGCCTATGTAGTCGATGCTCTTGGGCCCCACTCCCTTCACCGTGCGCAGAGCGGCGCGATTGGCCTGATGATCGAGCCAGGTGTGAAGGTCCTCGCGGGTATCGACCCCGTCGGCAGCGAGGAGGTCGGTGATGGCGTGAGCCGTCGCGACCTTCTGTGCGTGGTTGAACTTCATGGCCACGGCAAGGTCTTCCGTGACGAGCCGGCGCTGGAAGCCGCGGACTGTTCTTGCATCAGCCCAGCTCAGTTGCAAATGGAGGAGCCGCGGTCGGAGAGTCCTCTCGTAGTTGCACCGTGGCTGGAAGCTGACGTCGCAGATGACGGCACCCATGTGGGTCCATCCGCCGGGCTGGAGAAACGGTCCGCTGCCAAGGAGGTGTCGAACGTGGTCGGCGAGCCGTTGGGCAGGGCTGGATGCGGGCATGGGTCAAGGATGGCGCTGCCGTCTGGCAAGCTGGTGGGAAAGTTCAAAACTCTCGAATGGATGGAGCAGGGGGCCGTTCCATCGGGCAGCTCCCTCCATGATGGGAAGGCTGCCCATTTCGGCTACCGGGTCTCCGTCGAGACCGGGGCGAGGCGGAATAGGCACTGGACCGTGTTGAACTCGATCACCTCGGCGATGAAGCGGAACTTGTCGCCAACTGCAAGGGTGGCAGGGACCTCCTTGCCGGTCAGGTGGAGGTTGCCGGTGTTGACGTCCTCGTACTTGAAGTTCGGGCCGTCCGTCGTCTGCGGCCCCTTGTCGCCCGGGCCGAGAAGGAAGTCGTAGCGGGTTCGGTCATCCGCGTGGGCCGCCATGTGCCTGATTGACCCGTCGAAGGCGACCGTCTGCCCCTCGTGCTTGGTTGCGAAGTTCACGTTCGCTTCGCCACACGGATCCGCCTTCAACAACGTCGCGAACTCGGGACTGTTCTGCGCCGTGATCATTTCAGCGGTGGTCGGCTCGTCTGCGGGCGGCGTAGCAGAAGGCTTCTCACTGGCGGCCGTCGAACTGGCCGACGCGCCCTTCTCCTCGTCGCCGTCGCCGAGCGCAACGCCCGTGCCGATGATGGCGGCCAAGACCACGAGGGCGGCAGCCCCCGCCCCGATCAGACGCCAAGGCAGTGGCCTCTTCGGCCGACGGAAGTTGAGGGTGGTGCGAAGTCTGCCTGGGAGCTGTTCCACGAGCTCCCATCCGTCCTTCTGCATCTTCGAGATCACCAAAGCGTCGGTGCCCCGAACCGTCTGCACGGCCTTGTACTCGTACTTGATCTCATCGGCCATGCGGCTCCCCGCCCCCTGAAGCGAACTGGTCATACCAAGTGGGCGCGAGCATAGATGACTCCGCGAGGAGCCCGGCGTCACGAACTGGCGGCTCATCAAGGGGATCCGCAGCACGCTGAACGCGTGTAACGGGAGCCCGGAGTCGGCACGCACTACCAAGGGCACACCTCGGGCAACGAGTTGATCACCGTTGGTAGCCTCACGAGCGGCGCAAGTGTTCGCCCAGCTCCATGGCCTGCTAATGGAGCTGGAGGGACAGATGGAGGGCCGTACAGTTCCAGCCCGTCGGCCTATGTCATCGCCATACAGGCGTGAAGACTTCCACCAGCCTCCCCACCCGGAGCTAGGGAAGCGACGCCGGCAAGACGGTCGCGGGTCCTTCGTCGGTCCGCCCCTGCTCTCCCGCCCGAGATGATCGTTGAGCTCACCCTTAGGGCCCCTCGACCACCAGCTTCGTCAACTGCGCCAGCAGACCGCCCTCAACTGCCGACTCACTCGCACGCGTGTTCTGCTTCATGCCGCTCTTCCGCGGGAGACTCACCAGTTCTAACTGATGCTCTCTGTTGAGGAGTTACACGAGGACTCACCACACAGACCCTCCCTCGAACTTGGGTGAGCGCACGACCGTGCTGCGGTCCCCTGCGGGATGCTCACGCCGAACGGGCCCGGCCTCCTGCTGCATCTTCCGTGCTCTCCGCCGCCCCAACAGCATGCCTTAGCGTGTGCGGCATGAGGATGCTCATCATTGGTGGCAGCGGGTTCTTAGGGACGGAGCTGCTGCGCCAAGCGCAAGTACGGGGCTGGGAGGCGGATGCTACGTTCCACTCCCGCCCCAGTGCCGCGCAGGCCGGCGCCTGGCACCAGCTTGACGTCCGTGATCCCGCACAGGTGGAAGCGCTCCTGGTTACGGTGGCACCTCGCGCGGTGATCAACGTGGGAAGCGGCGGTGCGGACTGGGCGATCACTGCGGACGGCTCCATCCACATCGCCATGGCCACCGCGAAGCTCGGAATCCGCCTGGTACATGTCTCCTCTGATGCTGTGTTCTCCGGCATCGGCAAGGCCCGTTACGACGAGACCTGCGCCCCAGACCCGATCACCCCGTACGGGGCCGCGAAGGCCGCCGCTGAGACCGCTGTGCGACTGCTGTGCCCGGACGGCCTTGTCGTCCGCACCTCCCTGATCATCGGCGACGGAGGATCCCACCACGAACGGGTGGTGCACGAGCTGGCTGCCAATGAGCGGGAGGGAGCCCTGTTCACGGACGACATTCGCTGCCCCGTCCACGTCGCCGATCTTGCGGCCGGTTTGTGGAAGCTCGCGGCCTCGAACGAGGCAGGCGTCTTCCACCTCGCCGGCACCGACGCCCTCAGCCGCTACTCGCTGGGCGTGCTCATCGCCCGCCGCGATGGCATCGCACCCTCCTTGCTGCCCGCGGGCCGTCGGGCGGACACCCGGCTACCGGGGGCACTGGACGTACGCCTCGACAGCCGCGCCGCGCAACGGCTGGGCATCAGGCTCCGCGGCGCCAGGGACTTCCTCCATACGAGGTAACACCCGCTGGCCGACCCCAGTTAGTCCGGGCGTCACCTGCGGTCAAACCTTCTCCCCCGTCCGGCGCGGACAGGGGAGATGGAACGTTCATGCTGCGACGGTGAGCGGGGCTTCCATCCGCTCCCATGCTCCGAGGACGGCCTTGTGCGCGTCCGGCTGCAGGTGAGCGTAGCGCTGGGTGGTTTGGAAGCTCTCGTGGCCCAGGAGGTGCTGGACCTCGTAGAGCGAGACTCCCTTCTGGACCAGCCACGAGGCGCAGGTGTGACGCATGGAGTGCGGCGGGTAGTGCGGGACGAGTAGCTGCTCGCCGTCGCTGTCGAAGTAGTAGGCGGCCTCGACGGTGGGCCACCAGATCTGCCGGCGCCAGTTGCTGTCGGCGAGGAGCCGTCCGGCACGGCCCTTGGTGGTGGTGGTGAACACCACGGCGTCCCGGTCGAGCCGGTGGATGTGGCGTTCGAGGGCCTCCAGGACGTGAGGCGGGAGCGGGACCTCTCTACGGCTCTTGGAGCTCTTGGGGTACTCCTTGATGCCGCTTTTGCTGTTGACCTCCACCACAAACAGTCGCGAGCGGCGCTGGTCGATGCGGTGGCGATGCAGGCCAGACAGTTCTCCCCATCGGAGTCCGGTGTAGAAGCCGAGCAAGCACATCGTCCGCCACGCGGCGGGGAGTTCGTCCAGGATGCTCTGTGCCTGGTCAAGCGTGAACCACTGCGGCGGCTTGACCGCGATCTGGGGCAAGTCGATGTTGCGGCACGGGGTCACCGCCAGGACATCGTCGTCGACGGCAGCGCGCATCATGGAGGATGTCAGGTTGTAAGCCCGTTTGATCGCAGCGGCCCCCGCCCCTTTCTCGACCAGGGTCCGGATCCAGCTCTGGACGTCCATGCGGGTGATGGCCCGTATCTCCCAGTCCGCCCAGTAGGGCATGACGTGGTTCTTGATGTTGGATGCGTCGCCGCGAAGCGTGTGGGGCTCCACGATTCGGGCGTTCCACCATCGATCGTGCCACTCGCGGAACGACATCTCGCCGGCCCGCGGGTCGCGCATGCCTCCGCGTGCGAACTGGGTCTCCATCTCGATGCCCCAGGCGCGCGCCTGCGCCTTGAGGGGGAACGACTCGCTGAACCGGTCTCCTGTCCGGTTGCGTACGGTCGCCTGCCACTTGCCGGACTTCAACTTACGGAGGTACGAGGCTCTACTCCTTGTTCAACGGTGACGGGGTGGAATGGCCCAGGGTCAGCGGCGGGCTGCCGGCGGTACGACGGCGCGGCGGCTGATGAACTCGTCGAGGCCGACCGCGGGGACCCGTACACGGGACCGGCCTGATCCGGTACGGAGGTCGACGACAGGCAAGTCGCCTGCAGCGATGAAGCGGTAGACAGTGCGTCGGTCGACGTCCAAGGCGGCGGCGACGGCCGGGATGGACAGCAGGCGTGCAGGCATGGAGGAGAACCTTGAGGTAGGGATGGACTTGGGGTCGACGTGTCAGCAATCGGCGGATCGACCGGGAGATCTAGAGCTCGGCACAGACCCTCATTGAGCGTCAGCTATTGCCCGGGCCGAACCACTACTGACATGACGCCGCCCTGCGATTGCGGATAGACGCGGAGTCAGCAAGCAAGACGGACGGGCCCGCCAGGCCAGGGTGAAAGGGCATGGGGTATCGCGGATCGGCACATCAGGTGAAGTTCCTCGAGAGGGAGCCCACTGGCGACAGAACGGGATCAGCAACGCCGGAGTGCCCTCACGCAAACTCGACGCGGCTACCGCTGCTTTGAGCAACCGGCGCTGCAAAATCAGGGAAGCCGCAGGCGGGGCCGCTCATTACCTCCTTGCGTTTTGCGGCACTACCGACTGCATCCCGCAACGGCTCCACCGCCAAGCACAGCCGCTGCGAACACCCTCAATGGTCATCACGATCGCCGGTTTGGCTAACCGGCGATCGTGGTCTATGTTGCGCGCCTCATCAAATGCATCCGACAGCTCCTCGGGCTGGCCGCAGTCAAGACGCCAGCCGTTGAGCGCAGGGATGGGGCCGCACCGTCCGCAACAAACACCAGCAGATCGTCATCAGGCGGGCAGTCATGATTCCCCACCATTACACGCTCAGGAACCGCGACGGCATGGGCCACCAAGCGAGTTGCAGCTCCGGGGTGCGCCGCAAAAGTGCGGGGACGGCCCTATCGCGGCGGTAGCCGTGTGGCAGCAGGTCCTCGCCGAACAGGCCAGGCATTCAGTGCGCCGAACGCAAAGAGGAAGGGGGAATGAAGCGCATGGAACGAATAGCGGAACCGACAGGAGGGCCTCCTAAGTAGGACCGTGCCAGCAAAGCAGCCCAGTGCGGTGTGGGGTTCCGAATCAATCGCAATCCGGCCGCGCTGGAGAAACTGCATGCGTCTGACCTGGTATTTTCCGGGACGTTGTACGTTGACATGCTCCCGGCGGAGGTTTCCAGTCCTTTGGAGTTCTTTCTTGTCTGCCGTGGGCGAATGCCCGCGGACAACTGCGTGGAGCCCTCCTGCCACGGATCCGTTGAGGCGCAGACATGCGCCGACCCCCGCATCATGAAGCCGTTACACAACCTCGTCGACGAGAGGACCTTCACCGTGGTGCCGGAGCGACGCGCCACCCAGAATGACTCGCTGCCGTCTGACTGATCCGGGCCGGTGGGTAGTTCCCCTCCTTCACCGGCAGCGACCGGCTTTCGGCGTGCCCTTGACGGCTGGGTAGGGTCGCGGTACCCGAGCTGGAGAGGTAGTTGCATGGCCAACGATATTGTGATCGCGCAGACGACCAGCGACAACGAGGACCAGGCGAAGGCGCTGGCCTGGGGCGCTGTGGAGAGCAAGCTGGCAGCGGGCGTCCACATCGATGCGCCGATCACCGCCTTCTACTGGTGGAAGGGGAAGGTTGAGACGGCGCAGGAGTGGCGGATCTCGTACATGACTACGACGGACCGTCTCCCGGCACTGGAGGCGTGGCTGCACGAGAAGCACCCGTACGACGTCCCCCAGTGGATCACATTGCCCGTGACCGGCGGTTCGGAGGCGTACCTGTCCTGGGTAGTCGCGGAGACGGCATAGGTCTGCGGAGCGACGGACCGGCCGTACGACTGTTCGCGTCCTGGGCTTGTCCGCGTGCCGCGCAGGGACTCAGGATGCGAACTGCCGCAGATGGCGGCTCAGTTCCTGCTCGCTGTCGGGGAGAGACGCTGCGATTGTCGATGCGCGCTCCCTGCCCATCGTGTTGGGCTTGGCCTGTGCCGCTGCGGCGAACTGGCGTGACACGTAGACCCCTTGGTCGACGTCACCTCCACGCAGCAGGGCCGAAGCGAGATCACCGAGGACCACGACGCCTCCGTCCGGGAGTTCGTCTCCGAGGCGGTCGACTGCGGTGTCTGCTGCAGCGGTGAGTTCGGGACGCCCCAACTGCCCGTATACAGAGAGGGCCAGCGAGTCCATGCGGTACGGGGTCACGAACCGGACCCACGCCTGCTCGTTGGTGTGATCCGCGAAGTCGTAGGCGAAGCGCGCTCGCTCCAACGCCCGGAGCGCCCCCATCTCGTCGCCGGCCGCCGCAGCCTCCTCGGCGTGCCTGCCGAGGACCCAAGCGGCAGCAGTAGCGTTGCCGTGGCCTCGCACATCGCTGGCCGCCTGGGAAAGGAACTCCAACTTCGCCTTCGGCCTCGAGGCGCCGTAGCTGCTGTAGGTCAGGGCCAGGGCTCGGAGCGGAGGGTGCCCGGCGGTCGTCGCACACTGCGACGTGACCTTGTAGTACGCGTCGGCTTTGTCGTGCTCACCCAGGTCCCAGGCAACCCAACCGGCCAGGGCGGCGGTTTCTCCGGCGGCGATAGTGAGAGCCCGCTCGTGCTCGCCGGCACGAGGCAAAGCCGCGGTGATCGCGTCAAGATGCGACTCGACCGTGCTTTGTAGCCGCCGGGCGCTGAGATTGAGTTCCTGGACGTGTAGTTCAGCGGCCCGGTCGATGAGCGCGACGGCGGTGGGCGAATCGATCTTGGCCCCCTTGCTGAGGGCGAAGGCGAGGCGCCCCCAGGGCTCGGCAGCCGCGCTCACGCCGACAGCGGCGCCACCCAGCAGCGTGCGACGCTTCACGGCGTCCTGGTCCTCCTCTGCATTGGCATGCCCCCTTCTCTTCCGAGCGCGGGCAGCCTTGGCCTCCCGCTGTAGCTCCTCGAAGGGCACACCGCAGGCCGCCGCGATGTGGGCGATTGTGTGATTGGTAGGGACGTTCTCGAAGTTCTCATAGCGGCTGATCTCTCGGCGGGTCATGGTGTCCCGGCCGGAGACAGCGTTGATCGCGTCTGCCTGCTCCTCCTGCGTCCTGCCCGCCTCCTGCCGGAGCCGGAGGAGCAGGTCGGCGAACGGATCTGGCATGAGTGTGACCTCTATTGGTGGGCGGAATCCAATCATGGCCTCAATTCCCCCTCCAACTTTCCCCCTTGACAGATATTTCCCCCTCTGGATTCCCCTGGTCGACGGCGTCGCCACGCGGTGCGATAGCCCCCATGACCAGGCTCCAAGAGGAGACCCCGCCGCGCGGGGGCATCCGTAGCTTTGCCGACGTGGCAGGCATGTCATGCGCGAGGTCGGTTCACGAAGACCGGCACAGCACATCGGCGAGGGCAGGCATACCGGCGGCATCCCATGGCTGTCAGGCGGCCTTTCTCCCTGATCTCGCGAAAGTTGGGGAGATGCGGCAGACAGCCGGGGCGTTCCTGCGGCGGTGCCGTGTTTCGGAGCCGGTGGCGGGGGTCGTCGTACTGGCCGTCTCGGAGCTGGTCACCAACGCCGTGATTCACGGTGAGGGAGAAGTGGTGCTCCGGATCACGGTGGCCGTCGACGTGGTGCGCGTCTCGGTCACCGATCACCATCCGGCCCCAGCTGTACTCAAGGAAGCCGGACCCGACGGTGAATCCGGTCGAGGGATCCGGCTTGTCGATGCGATCTCAGACGCGTGGGAGAGCAGCGGCGAGGAGACGTGGTGTGAGTTCCGGAACGCGAGGGCTGCGGGTTGAGCCAGACTTCCAAGTGGTTCCCGGCCATGCGGTTGACGAGTCGGGCAGCTCAGTCACTTCCCCTACAGGGGACGCTCGGAGGGCCGTTCGCTTGCCTTCGCCCAGTAGTTCGGATCAAGCATCTCGCCAGGCCATGCGGGCTGACGGATCGGGCCCTGAGGCCCCATCTGTTCGAAGTACGGTGCCAGGTCGATCACGGGCGTCCCGTCGACGGCGTCGAGATCGGTGACCAGGAGGTCCCTGCCTTCGACCTTAAGCAACCGCGGGTAACTGACCGCCAGTTGGTTGGGGCGCCGGTGGTTGCGGTGGACGAACGTACCGGTCGCCGGCCAGTTCTGGTTTCCCCTTGGACTGCGTGCGTGGAGCTGGACATCTTCGGGTCGGGCCAGATGGAAGCGCCAGGTCACGGTCAGGTGGGAGAACTCCTCGATTCCTTGCAGCGTTTCGAGGGGATACGCGTCGTCGAGCCGGATGATCGATTCGACCCCGCCTTGGTAGTCGTCCTGTACGCGGGTGTGGCCGCCGACGACCGTTGCGATCGACTTGACCTCGTAGGTCGGCATCAACGCTCGTTCCTCTCCCTGGGCGTAGCGTGCGCGGCGGCCTCCGGTCAGGGCCGCGAAACCGTTCTGTGGTCAGCCTATGGCGCGCAACATGCCTCGCGCGCGACGGTCCAGTTCGGCGACGTAGCGACCACCGCGCTGCCGGACGGGCGAGATGTCGCTCTGCATGCGGACGATGACGTCGCGGGCTCGCCCGGACTGGATCCCGGCCATGGCGTCGAGTGCTTCGTTCCAGGTTGCGCATGCCTCGTCGAGGCGTCCCTGCTGGACTTGGACAGCGCCGAGGTAGCCGAGCGTCACGCTGTGGGTACGGGCGAACTGCTGGCGTCGGCGCGTAGCCACGCTGCGCTTGAAGTGGATCTCCGCGTCCCGAGGCTGGCCCATGTCGCGCAGAGCGCAGGCCGTCTCGTGGGCGAGGGAGGCTTCCTGAAAGAAGCCGACGCGGGCCGGTGCCTCGGTGGCGTCGGCGCGGGCGAGGTCCCGCTCCGCGCGGCTAATGGCCGCGAGGGTGCCGGCCCGGTCGCCGTCGGACGCAAGGGCGCGTGCATGGACGATCGCCAGCAGCGCCTTTTCACGATGGCTGGCCTGGCCGTAGCGGTCGCGGGACATCGAGGCGTCGGCCAGGGCCAGTGCCCGGCGTGGATGCCCGAGGTCCACGGCCTGGTGGGCGAGGGCGCGCAGGACGTGACCACCGAGCGGTCCGTCTCCAGCTTCCGCCGCGATGCGGGCGGCAATGGTGAGGTAGCGCTGGGCAGTGCGGTGTTCGCTGGCGTCGAAGGCCATCCAACCGGCGAGGTAGGTCATCTCCGCCACGGCGGAGTACGTGTCGCGGCGGAGCTGATCTGTGCGGAATCGGCCGCCGAGCAGCGGTACCGCACCGTCGAGCAGGTGGCTGGCGAGGGCCTTGCGGCCGGATGCGCCGCCTCGCTGCTGGTCGCGCGCGGAGTAGTAGACCGTGAGATCGCGGACGTCGTCGATGTCCGCCTGGGTCACCGAGCGCGAGGAGGCCGGTCGGCGGTTCGCCGCTGCAGCGGGGGCGGCTGCCCACCACGAGGTAGTGGGCAGGGCAAGGCCGGCTGCGGAGTAGGCGGCGGTGGCCAGCAGCTTGCGTCGGTGCATGTCGAGATCGTCGCTTCCCAGCTCGGCCAGTGCGGTCAGAGGGTCGACGCTCCAGTCGGAACCGCTGTCGGTCGTGCCTGTCGGCTCTTCTTCCAGCCCGAGATCGGCCAGGGAGAGGCGGCGGCCAAGTCTGCGGGACAGCGTCTCGCGCAGGATATGCGGTGCTCTGCCGCTGGGCTTTGTGCCCTGGACCCACATGGCGATGTGCGAGCGGGAGATCGCGTCGAGTTCGCGCACTCCGCTCTCAGCGGCCACGCGGGCCACCGCGGCGGCTGCTTGTGGCTGGGACCAGCCTGCTTCGCGCAGAAGTGCGGCGAGGGCGACGTTGCGTTCACGGGCCATGGGCTGCCCCTCGGTTCCGAAATGATCTTTGACGCCTTTGACTGCCCTGCGGGCGGTGTGGGCATACCGCTCGGCCGTGATTCACGGTTCGCTCAACGTAGCGGCCAGATCACTCACTTCGCACGTCAGTCGTCGGTGCCACTTGGTGACTTGGGCTCACTTTGGCTTGATCCGAACAGGAGTTGTGTCATGCGCCTTTCGCTGGACCCTCGCCGAGGCGACAGCCAGCTCGGAGGCGGGCGCGGGCGGCGAGAGTCCGCCACCGTGGTGCCGGCGCCAGAGCGCGATCACGTGGTTGCCGCGTCGGAGACGGTAACGCTCGTGCTGGGCGAGGATTCACCGCTGCCCGAGAACGCTGCCGATGTGGAGGACCTCGTTCGGCTTCTGCGCGGTCATATCGCCCAGTTGGGAGCACGGACCGCTGTGGGCAGCCCCGTCCTGGTGCGAGCGCAACGGCTCTGCTCCGAAAGCATTCCCGAGGGCTACATGCCGAGCCGGGTGTACTTGGTCAAGCTCGCCGAAGCCACCCGGGAGCTGATGGCACACGTGGAACGGGGCGGTCCCGGGCCGATCCGATCGAAGCGCGGGCGGCGCTGGCGGAAGCCGCAGATCAACGCGCTGCGCGGGGCGGTCTTCGCCGTCGCCCTGGCCTGTCTGGTCTTCGCCGCTTCGGTACCGCGGACATGACGGTGACCGGGGCCGTCGTCATCGGGCTGGTCCTCGGGCCGATGGCCTGGCCCGTTCGGCCCCACGCAGCACACGCCAGATCCGCGCAGACCTGACGCCGCAACACGCTTAGTCACCCCCACCTCACGAGGATTCCCATGCCTGACAGCGCCTTCCCGGCACGGCCGGCCGCTACCGGCCACCGCAGACGGCGGCCTCCGATCGACGCGTTCACGCTGCACCGTGTCCGCCGCGCCGTGGCATTGCCCCTGGTGCTGCTAGCTGCGCTGCTGGGTGCCGCCTTCCCCCTCTGGTCGGTGTCCGCCGTAGGCCCCGGGTGGCTCCTGGCCGGCCTGGTCTGCGGACTGGCCGGGGTCGCCACGGCGGCGGCTCGCGGAGCGCGCGTGGCGGCAGGTGCCGTGCAGGCGACCGCGGCGGAGGACTGGGCAGCGGCACTGGCAGCGGTTGCGGGGGCAGCGGCGGCCGTCGAGAAGTCGGTGCAGTGGTCGGCGGATGAGCTGTGCCGCGGGGGACGCCCGCCGCTGCCGGACCTGCAGGCGCCAACTTCGGCCAGTCCGAACGCCGAGATCAACACGGCGTTGAGTGCCCTCCAGGTGCAGGCCATCGCGTCGCTGATACGGGTGCACGACGAGTCCCAGTCCGTCGTCCTCCTGGAAGTGCTGCGCCGTCTGGCCATGCGCGAGCACGCACTGGTCGGCAAGGCGCTTCAGGCACTGAGCGAGCTGGAGATGCTGACCGACGACCCGGAGCTACTGGCCAAGATCTTCGAGATCGATCACCTCGTGACACGGATGCGTCGCCAGGTCGAGAGCACTGCGGTGCTGGGCGGCCAGTCCCTGCGCAGCGTGCGCCGGCCCGTTCCCGTCGCGACGGCACTGCGCGGCGCCGTGTCCGAGGTCGTGCAGTATCCACGTGTGTCCGTCGCCGCCGGGTCCGTGGGCGCCGAGCTAGGTCTTCCCGGCCATGTGGGCCCGGACCTGACGCACCTGCTGGCCGAGCTGATCGAGAACGCCTGCGAGTGCTCCGATCCCGCGACGAAGGTGATGGTGCGTGCGCAGCGCGTGGCGAACGGGCTGGCGGTCGAAGTCGAGGACCGGGCTATTCCCATGCATCCGCAGACGCGGGCGCAGATGAATCACCTGCTCAAAGCCCCCGACGAAGTCGACGTCAGCGGCCAAGTCCGGGCCGGCCGACTCGGATTGCTGGTCGCCGCGAAGATCGCCCAGTCGCACGGGCTGTCCGTTCTCCTGCAGGAGAACGTAACAGGAGGGACCACCGCCCTCGTCGTCATCCCGGCACGGCTCCTGGTAGCGATTCCCTCTGTCGACGATGCGACCGCGCGGCACCAGGAAGCCCGCCCATCCGCTCCGCCGCAGCAGGTCGCCGCGGCTCCAGCCGTCCCGACGGCAGGCCAGGTCACACACCCCGGCAATGTGGGGGCACCAGGAGCCGTAGAGGCAGGTCACTCTGCTGATGCGCCCGCTCTTCCCACGCGTAGACGTCAGGCCGGCTCGTTCCGTCCATCGCGCGAGCGGGAGCAAGCCCCCGTGACCGGGGCGACGCCAGGGCTCGCAGCCGCCTTCCGCAACGGCATCCAGGCCGGCGGGAGAGCCGGTTCTTCCGCCGCTTCGACAGAGCAGCCCGCGCCCTGAGCCCCCGTCCCTCGACGTTCCCGGTGGCCCGTTACATCCACGGGCGCCCTTCCCCCTTCTGGAGCGATCCCTATGAGCACCCACCCCGCGATGGACAACGCGACCGGCGACGCGCCCGTAACCGAGACAACTGCAAGCGGACAGCGGGACAACATGGCCTGGCTGCTGCGTCAGTTCGCCTCCGACGTCCCGGGCGTCACGCACGCCGTCCTGCTGTCGCGCGACGGACTGCGGCTGCTGGACAGCGACGTCGACAAGGACTGGGCGGACGAACTGTCGGCCGCCCTCAGCGGAGTTGCCTCCCTCGCGGCGAACATCACCGGCCCCAGCCACAAGAAGAGGCCGGCCCGGCAGGTCATCATCGAGCGCGACGACTGCCTCTTCTTCGTTCAGAGCGCCGGACGCAGCGCGGCCTTCGACAACCACCCCGGCAACGAACGCGGTGAGGTGGACACGATTCTCGCCGTCATCGCAACCACGGACGCCGATGCGGGCACCGTCGGATTCGAGATGGGGCGCCTCGTCCAGAAGTTCGCCCCCTACATGCTGATCCCGGTCCGCGTCGGCACGGGCGGAGAGGTCCGGTGAGCACACACGGCCGCGCGACCGAGGAGTCGATGTTCGTGCGGACCTACACCCTGACGCGCGGGCGGACCAGGCCGCGGCACCTACTCGGTCTGGAAACCGTGCTGGAAGCAGGACGGGGAAGGCCCGGCCCGGCCCAGGCCGAGAAATGCGAGGAGATCCTCGCCCTGTGCCGGGAGCGCCGACGATCGGTGGTCGAACTGGCGGGACGACTTGGCCGGCCCGTCACCGCCGTCAAGATCCTCGTCTCGGACCTCCTGGACGCCGACGCCTTGGTCGTCCCCCTCACCCACCCCTATGCCGATACAGGCGCGGAATCCGGTCCGTCTACCCAACTGCTGGCAGCCCTTTCAGCGGGCTTGAAGAGGAAGTGGCCTGATGCCATCGCCTACCCCCAGGCCGGATGACCCGGGCGCAGTGCTGCGTACTTCGCCGCACCCGCGCGCCGGCGCCGCGCCGACCGTGCTGAAGGTCGTGATCGCCGGGGGCTTCGGCGCGGGCAAGACCACCGCCGTAGGCGCCGTCAGCGAGATCGCGCCGCTGAGCACGGAGGAGTACCTGACCGAGGCGAGCGCAGACGTGGACAGCCTGGCGGGCATCGAGGCGAAGCAGACCACCACGGTCGCCTTCGACTTCGGCCGCCTCAGCCTGCCCGACGCGCCCGTACCCCTGGAACTGTTCCTGTTCGGCACGCCCGGCCAGGACCGGTTCGTCGACCTCTGGTACGACCTCTCCCGCGGCGCCGTCGGGGCGGTCGTCCTGGTCGACACCCGCCGTCTGGAGAGCAGCTTCACTCCCATCAGCTTCTTCGAAGACATCGGCCTGCCCTTCGTCGTCGCCATCAACCAGTTCGACGGAGCGCACCGTTACCAGCCCGAGCAGGTCCGCACTGCCCTCGAACTCCCTGCCTCCGTACCGGTGATCACCTGTGACGCCCGCGACCCGAACCACGTCGCCGGCGTCCTGCTGACCCTCGTCGGCCACGCCGTGAAGAACGCCTCCGCGAGCCGCGTTCACCACACGCCCACTACCACCCTCCAGGACGCCTGATGTCACATCACCCCAACCCCTACCTCGCATCGCCGACCGCCCCACCCGCCCTGTCCCTGCCGCGACGCGGCACGCGGGACGCCGACCGCGGGCTGATCACCCCGCCCGCCACTGCCGTCACCGGGCCACAGACCCAGCAGGCACCGGAGCTGGCGCAGCGGTACGAGCTGCTCAACCGCCTGGGCGTGCCTACCGTGGCGAGCGAGGACTTCGACGACCTGGCCCGCGACATGGCCGCCAAGGCCGGGTTCCTGTACGGGTTCGTCAATCTCTTCCTGGAGGAGCAGACCTTCGTCGGGCTGCACCAGCCGCCGGCGGACAGCGGGTACTTCATCGTCGGCCGCACCATGAGCCGCGACCACGGCTGGTGCCCGGACGTCATGGCCCGCAAGAAGGCTCTCCCGCTGCACGACGTGCACGCCAGTCCGCGCTTCAGCGGCAACCACGTGGTCGACGCCGTCGGGATCCGCTCCTACTTCGGCGCCCCGCTCGTCCATGACAGCGGCACCGTGCTGGGCACGGTGTGCGTCATCGACCCCGAGAAGCGCCCCCTGAGCGAGGCCCGACGGCTCAGGGACATCGTCATCAACGCCGGTGCCCAGGTGATGGACCACATGGTCCGCGCCCCCGTCCGCTAGGCCGTTCCACCACCCCCACCCGGGAGCCGTAGTCGATCCCCGGCCGCTCCACGTTGCGACCTTCGCCCAGGGAGAGGGAGACCATGTCCGCCACACCCACTACACCGCCACCGGCGCTGCGCCCCTACCTCACCGCCCGCCACGAAGTGCTGTGGGACGAGGCGGACGCCTTCGCGGCCGAGCACATCGCGTCGCGCGTCGCGCGTATGGAGGCCGCTCCGGGCAGGGTGGAGCGCAAGGTCGCCGACCTGATGGCCGCACGGGGCTGGTTCGCCGTCACCATCCCGGCCTCCTTCGGCGGGCTGGGTGCCGGACATGTGGCCAAGACCATCCTGGTCCACCGCATCGCGCGGATCTCGGCGGCTGCCGCAGCCATCCTGCAGGCCACCCTGATCCCCGTCGGCGCCCTGCTGCACTTCGCCACCTACGAGCAGAAGGGCCGCTGGCTGCCCCGTGTCGCGGACGGTTCCCTGCTGCTATCGATCGCCGTGACCGAACCACAGGCCGGCGGACACATCGGTGGCATCGAAACCACAGCCGAACGCGCCGGCAGCGAGTGGGTGATCACCGGCCGCAAGGTCCATATCGGCAATAGTCACCTCGCCGGTGCCCACCTCGTCGTCGCCCGCACCGCCGAAGCGGGCGTGAGCACCTCCCAGGCGCTGACCGCGTTCATGGTCGAATCAAGCCGCCGCGGGCTCTCGGTCCCCGAGCACCGCCCCGGCCTTGGTCTGCACGGCTTCTCCGCCGGCCGACTCGACCTCGATCACGTCCGTGTTCCCGAGGACAACGTGGTCGGAGAGATCGGCCAGGGGCTGAGCGTGGCCCAGAGCAGCAGCATCCTGTACGGCCGTCCCAACCTGGCCGCCGTGAGCCTCGGCATTCACGAAGCGGTCGTGGCCGCCACTACTGCTCGTCTCAAGACCCGTCCTCGCTATCGGGCCAGCCTGTCCGACCTGCCCGTACTGCGGGACCGCATCGGTGGCATGGAGGCCCGCCTGCGCGCCGGCCGGATACTCGCCTACCAGTCCGTGCACCTTCTCGACCAGGGCCTGCCCTGCGACGCCGACCTGATCAACGCCAAGTACCTCGGCCACCAGTGGGCCGCGCAGTCGGCCCAGGACGCCATGGAACTGCACGGCGCCCACGCCTTCGACCGCGACTACGCCCTCCAGCGCTTGTGGCGCGACATCCAGCACACCTACCCGCCCGCCGGCACCGGCGAGGTCCAGCGCATACGCCTAGCCGACGCCGCTTTCGACGAGGACCACATCCAGTGGTCCGAACGCCTCGCCGCCGAAGCCGCCTGGGCACGCCCCGACCCGACCGCCGCATGAGCCCCCGTACGCGGCACCCCGTGAATCCCGACCGCCGCGCACGGGCCGGTGCCGCCGGTCCCCGTCCCCCGCGGGGACCGGCAGCACCCACCCCGGTGACCGTCCGTTCCAGCCGAGAAAGAGACACCGTGACCCCGCCCGTGACGACCAGCGCACCGATCACCCCTCTGACGCCGACGCTGCAGCGCGTCGCCCAACACCTCGCGAACGGCTGTGCATCCCAAGAGATCGCCGCGAAGACAGGGCTCTCGGCGGTCACCGTCCGCCAGTACATCCGCGACATCCGCGCGAGCCTCCACTGCCCGCCCCGCTGCAAGCCCCCCGTCATCGTGCACCGCCTGTTCACCACCCAGCAGGTGGCCTCTCCCACGGCGGACAGGCCAGCTCCGAAGCTCAGCCCCGAGCAGCGGCTGCTGTTGCGAGCCGTCGCTGAGCACAGCGATACGCGCGACATCGCCGTCGCCGCCAAACTCGCCCCGGCCGACCAGCGCGCCGCGCTCGACCAGCTCCTCGCCGACACGGGCGCACAGGACACCACCGAACTGGTGGTCCTGGCGCACGGCTGGCAGCTGCTGCCGGCCGAGCAGGCAGCCCACGCGACGCGAAACGGGGCAAGCCAGTGACCCGGCCTACGACCTCAGCGGCCAGCGAGTACCGCTCCGCCTCCGTCCCCTTCACGCAGACGCCGCCGACCGCCATCTACGAGATGCGCATGCTGCGCACGGCGGCCGAGCGCGAGGAAGCTGCGGCCCTCGTCCAGGACCGCCAGCGCTGGCTCACAATGCACGGCCTGCCCGTACCCGCCCGCGCCGACATCCCGGCACTCTTCCGCGAGGCCCAGACCATGTCCGCCGGACTGTACGAGGACGGAAAGCTGCTGGCCTGCATGATCCCCGAGCGTGACCCCGACCTCGGATGGGGTCAGGGTCCGTGCCTCTTCCTCCAAAGCGTCCACACCCTGCCCGGCCAGTCCGATGACATCACCCGCCTGATCACCCTGTGGGCGTCCGACTTCGCCGCCCGACTCGACCTCCAAGTCGTACGGGCCGAGACGCTGGCCCGCCACACTCTCGAAGCCGAACCCCTCGCTGCCCTCCTGCGTCGGCTCACCGACAACGGCTGGGACGTGTGCGGATCCGGCCCCGGACGCGACGGCGATCGAGTCGCCCGCCTCGAACTCCCCGCCGAGCACCGCGCCGGGCTCCGCGCGCTGATCAGCTGCCAGGTCCACGCGCCTCAGCCGGCTCCGGATGATCGGAGCAACGCGTGACAACTGACGAACCGCAGCGGCCCGACCTCGCCCGCGAGCTGATCGCCCGCGCCACGGAATCGGCCACGCACCGGGCCAAGCGCGTGCGCGACCAGCTCGACGCCGTCCAACTCGGACAGGGCAGGCACACCGACCACGTCAACACCAAGGTGCTGCGCCGCATCCTGGCCGACCACGACTGGCCCGGCCACCGCCTCGTCGGCCCCGACGCGGCCCGTGCCGCGTGGAGCATCGCCCTGCACAGCGACGACGAACCCGACTTTCAGCGCGCCGCCACCACCCTGCTGGGACGTGCGGTCCAGGCCGGCGACGCGCTGGTCCAGCACTGGGCGCACCTGCACGATCGCGCCCTCATCACCAGCGGGCGCGACCAGGAGTACGGCACCCAGCTCCTGCTGTGCGCCGACGGCATCGAGCTGTGCCCGCTGCGCGAGCCGGAGTCAGTCGACGCACGCAGGGCCACCGTGGGTCTGCCGCCGATCGCTGTCGCTCTGAAGGCGGTGCGCCGCCGGTACACCGCGCATGACTCTGCCGATGAAGGCCCGACCGTCGTCCTCGCGGGGGCCGCGTGAAGCAGCGGAACCCCAGGTTCTCCACCAGTCGGCCTCCCGGCCGCAACTCCGCTCTGGGAAAGGATCGTTGACAGATGAAGCTCACCACCGCCGTCCTCGCTGCCGGTGCTGCCGTCTCCGTCACCACCGCCGTGGTCGGAGCCGCTCGGCTCAGGCAGGACGCGCGGCACCAGGCCGAGCGCAACGAGGCGGTCGTCGCCCGCAACCAGCTCGACTGGCTGGCGCAGATGTCCACCAACGCCGACCTCGCCAAGCTCTGGGCGCCCAAGGACGTGGACGTCGAGGAGTACATGCAGCTGCTCCATGCCAACCAGCAGATCTGCACCCTCAACCTGCGCGACCGCCTGGGCTTCGTCCGCGACGGACAACTGCCCTTCTACGCCTCGATGCTCATGAACAGCGACGTCTGCCGGCGCTACTGGGCCCGTTTCGGAGACCTCCGCGCCCAGGAGGCCGAGGGCGACGCACGCGCCGAGCACTTCACCAAGGTCCTGAACCAGGCCGCGAAGGCCCACCAGGAAGCGCAGCCCGTAGCAGCCTGACGGCACGGGTCCCATCGACTCCCAGACGTCCTGGACCAGGCGACGCCTTCGCCTGCCACCGTCTGGCACCAAGCTCCGGGCCCCGACCGGGTCCCGGGATCCCGCACCACCCATCGCCACTAGGAGGCAAGCATGACCGCCGTGCAGACGGAGAGGCCGACCGCCCCCGTGCAGTCGGACCTGGCAACCACCGTCGAGACCGACCCGTTCGGACTCGACATCACCTTCATCGAGGGCACGCCGGCGACCGAGACGGTCCTGATGTGCAGCACGGGCGACACCTGCGGCAGCTCCTGCCCCAGCGCCTGCACCACCTCGTAAGTCGGGACACCCCGACAACGCGGGCCGGATGGGGCTCTCCCCGTCCGGCCCGCCCCGCCCCGCCCGCCACGCAAAAGATGAGGAGAGCGCTGATGACACGGCACCGGTCCAGCCTGTATGAGGGCGCGGGGCAGGCCATGCTGCGCGCCGCGGTGCACACGACCGAGCCCGCCATGCCGCCCTGGCCAGCGACCACGGCGCCCGTGGAGGAGTGGCGCGTGTGGCTGAGCACGGTGTGGTCCGACACCGACTTCCGCCGAACCGTGTCGCAGGCGAGCCCTCACCTGACGGACCAGGTGCAGGCCATCATCGACGGCCGCACACCGAAGGTGCGCCGGATGCGCCGGGCGGCGCTGGCCACCGCCCGCTACGCGATCCGTTACGCCCGCCGCTCCACCCCCTACGGCCTGTTCGCCGGCGTCGCCCCGCTCGGCTTCGCCCAGGCCACGTCCGTGCGCTTCGGTGAGAAGCACCAGGCGGTCACCCGCCCCGACCCGGTGGGGCTCGCAGAGAAACTCAGTGCCTGGGAGAGCGACGCTGCGCGCATGGCCGACGCCGAGGTCTGCGTCAACACCCTGATCCGACAGCGCGACCAGCACATCCACGTACCGTCCGAGGGCGATGCCGAGTTCCGCCTCGCCCTCAGCCCCGCGCTGCGTCTCGTACTCGACCTCGCGCGATCGCCGATCACCTACCGCCAGTTGTCCGACAAACTGGCCGCGGAGTTCCCCGCCGTGAGCGACACGGCGCGCGACCGGCTGCTAGGTGAACTGCTGCGGGTGCGGTTGCTGCGCTCCTCCCTGCGTGCTCCCGCCACCATCGCCGACCCCACCGACGTCTTACCGCCTGCAACGCACACCCAGGCAGCCGGCCTGCGGACAACGTGCGACCTGCGGCTGGACGCCGACGTGCGGCTGCCCAAGCAGGTGCTGACCGAATCGGAGACCGCGGCCACCGTCCTGGCCCGCCTGGTCACCCACCCGAACGGGACACCGACCTGGCGCCGGTGGATCGAGCAGTTCTCCGAGCGCTACGGCGAGAACACCGCGGTGCCAGTGGAAGCGGTGACTGACCCCGACCGGGGCGTGGGCTTCCCGGCAGGGTTCGTCACGGCGAGCGAACCGCCCCGGCCGATGTCCAGGCGAGACCGCCTGCTGCTGGAGCTGGCCGGCACCGCAGCCGCCGAAGGCAGCCGCACCGTCGCGCTGACCGGGGCAATGATCGAGGAGCTGGAAGCAGCGGCCGGCGACAAGCCCCAGGCCCTGGCACCCCACCTCGAACTGGCCGCACAGGTCCACGCCTCCTGTCTTCCGGCCTTGGACCGAGGCGACTTCCGGCTGCACGTTCTGACCGTCTCCCGCTCAGCCGGATCGATGACCGGTCGGTTCTGGCACCTCCTGCCCGGCACCGAGACGGCGTACGCGAACTTGCCCACCGTCGATCCGGAGGCGGAACTCGCGCAGCTCTCCTTCCACGCCGGGCGGGTGCCGGCCGACCTGCTCACCCGCGCACCACAGGCCCTGCCCCGGATCGTCAGCGTCGGCGAATTCCGCCGTCCCGAACCGCACGTGCTCTTCCCACGCGACCTGGCGGTCATCGTCGCGGACGGCCGCCCCCAGCTGGTGGAGTCCGCGACGGGCAAGCCGCTGGAGCTGCTGGCCCCCACCGCCATCAACTTCCTGTGGAACAACTACACCCCGCCGATGGCCCGCTTCCTCGGCGAGATCAGCCGGGCCGCGTCCCCGCAGGTGACCTGGTTCGACTGGGGCGCCGCCTGGACCCTGCCCTTCACCCCGGCCCTCACCTACCGTCGCACCATCCTCACCACAGCCCGGTGGAAGATCCGCAGCCGTACGCTGCCTGCCCGCACCGCCCCACTCCAGCAGTGGGCGGACCAACTCCATGCCTGGCGTGCCCGGTTCCGCGTGCCGGATCGGGTCCTGCTCGCCGAAGACGACCAGCACCTGCCCCTCGATCTCACCCGCGACGTCGACCTGGACCTCCTGCGCGCGCACCTGGACGCCAGCCCTCTCGGCATCGCCACCCTGCACGATGCGCCCCCGCCGGACGCCGACGGGTGGATCGGCGGCCGGGCCCACAGCATCGTCGTCCCCCTGGCCAGGCGCTCATGACCACGACGACCGTGCCCCGTACGCAGGACCTGTCCGAGGGCGCCCTAGGGATGGCGCTGCTCGACATCGAGCGCCGTGATCTGTCCACCGCCCGCCGCCACCTCGCCCAGGCCACCGTCCGGGGCGTCAGCACCGGCAGCAACGCCAGCCTCTTCCACGGCGCACCCGCCCTGGAGTTCGTCCTGGACCGCGCCCACGGGGCCGCAAACGACGTCCGCGCGGCCGTCGACCGCGTCGTGGACGCCCGGCTCGCCGCCGCCCACCGCCGGCAGGAGGCCGGCACGCTGCCCCACCTCGCCGAATGGGACCTCATCCGCGGCATGACCGGGCTCGCCGCACTGCTGCTGTCCCGCCGCCCGATCGCGCCCCGGCTGCCCGACGTGCTCGTTTGCCTCGTCGCGCTCGCACGCCCCGCCCGCAGTGACGGCAGGATCCTGCCCGGGTGGTGGTCGCCGGTCGGCCCCGACGGGAAGGACATGGCAGGCGGACACGGCAACAACGGCATGGCCCACGGCATCGCGGGGCCCCTGGCCGTGCTCTCCCTCGCCCTGCGCGCCGGAGTCAGCGTCCCCGGCCAGGAGGAGGCCGTCGGCACGTTCGCGACCTGGCTCGACCGGCACGGCGACCACTACTGGTCCACCGCAGCCCACATGGACGCCGCCCAGCCGCCCGCAGCGGAGCCGGCCCGCCAGTCCTGGTGCTACGGCCAGCCCGGCATCGCCCGCGCCCAGCAGCTCGCCGCGCTTGCCCTCGGCGACCCTGTACGGCGCCAAGCGGCCGAGGACACCGTCGAGGCGATCCTGACCGACCCGCTGCGGCTCGCCCGGATCACCGACTCGTCGCTCTGCCACGGCTGGGCCGGGCTGCTGACTCTCACCCGCGCGGTCGCCGCCGACAGCACCAGCCCCGAACGCTTCACCCCGATCATCCAAGACCTGCACCGACGGCTGGCCGCCGACTGGGAGCACCTGCCCAAACCCGGATTCATGGAAGGCCGCGCCGGGGCCCAACTTGCCCTGAAGGCCACCGACGACACCGGTTGGACCCGCGTCCTCCTGCTCACCTGACCCCACCCCGCCGTCTCGCAAGGAGTTCCCCCCTCATGACCCTCGACGAAGAGAACCTGCCCGTCACCCTGGACACGTCCTGGTGGCACGCCTCCGTGGCCTTTCCCGACCCGCACGCGGACGCCGCCCGGGCCCTGGCGACCGCGCTGGCCGGGCGCCGCTTCCACTTCCTGCGCAAGGACGCCGGCGTGCGCCTGCGTACCGAACAGCCCGTCGCCGACTTGCTGGACCAGCTCGTCGCCGACCGCGTGATCACCGGATGGGTGGGCGGGATCTACGAGCCGGAGACGCACGCCTTCGGCGGCCCCGAGGGCATGGAGGTCGCGCACGACGTGTTCTGCGCCGACAGCCCGGCCTCGCTCGCCGAGACCGGCACCCCCGGCGCCCGCGAACGCAGCGTGATGCTGCTGTCCGCCATGATCCGCAAGGCAGGGCTGGACCCGTTCGAAGCCGGAGACGTATGGGCCCGGTGGGCCGCCCTGCGGCCCCCCGTCACCCCGCCCCAGGGGCCCGCACTGGACAGAGCCGTCTCCGCGATGCGGCGGCTGATGAACGCGGACGCGGCCCTGCGCTCAGACGCGGAAGCGGGCTGGGTCGAGCGCGTCGCCGAGTTCGAGGACGCCGGCCGCCGCCTGCGCCGGCTCGCCGCAGACGGCCGACTAATACGCGGAATCCGGGCCGTCATCGCCCATCACGCGATCTTCGCGTTCAACCGTGCGGGCGTGCCTGCCGACGCGCAGGCCGCCACCGCGTGGCTCGGCCGTCACGTCGCCTTCTCCACCGGAGAAGGCGCTGACGTGTCTACCCCCAAGTCCGCCTCAGCGGACCCTAGCCTCCCTCGAATGGAGACCACCATGACACCCGTAACCGACCCCAACCAGCTGCGCGAAGCCCTCGCCCAGCGGCTCGTCGACAGCGGCCACCTGCGCAGCAAGGCGGCCATCGACGCCTTCCGCACCACCGACCGGCACGCCTTCCTGCCCGGCGTCGACCTGGAGAGCGCGTACAAGGAGGACGCCGTCCCGATCAAGCACGACGAGCACGGGGAGATGATCTCCTGCATCTCCGCGCCGTCCATCGTCGCCACCCAGCTCGAACAGCTCGGCGCCCAGCCCGGTCACAAGGTCCTGGAGGCTGGAGCCGCCACCGGCTACAACGCCGCCCTCCTCGGCAAGATCGTCTCCCCCGGCGGGCAGGTGTGGACCCTCGACGTCGACCAGGACCTCGTCTCCGGCGCGAGCAAGCACCTCGCCGAGGCCGGCGTCGACAATGCCACCGCGGTGATGGCCGACGGCGCGGCCGGGCTGCCCGAGCACGCCCCCTACGACCGGATCATCTTCACTGTCGGCGCCGGCGACGTACCCGTGAAGATCCTCGACCAGCTCGCCCCCGGCGGGCGCCTGGTCCTGCCGATGCGCATCCGCGGAAGCATCTCCCGATCCTTCGCCTTCGAACGCGACGGCGACACGTGGAAGACCGTCTCCTGCGAGATGGCCACCTTCATCCCGCTGCGCAAGGGCGTCTGCGACGACGTGTACACCCTCGTGCCGATGGCAGGCGAGGGCAACGTGCGCCTGGAGACGTTCAGCGAGCAGGACGTCGACCGCGACGCGCTGCGCTCCGTCCTCGACCAGCAGCAGACCAAGCTCTACACCGGGGTGAAGTTCCGGCAGGGCTCGGCGTGGGAGTGGCTGTACCTGTACCTGGCCTGCGTGCTGCCCAACGGCCTGTCCCGGCTGCCGGGCCAGCGCCCCGGGTTCACCCCGCACTTCGGGTGGGGCTCCATGGCCGCCCTCGACGGCGGGTCGCTGGCATACCTGACCATCCGGGAGGGCGAGGACGAGCAGGGCCGGTACTGGGAAGTCGGCGTGATCGGCCACGGCGAGGGCGGCGCCGGCCTCGCCGAGCGCGTCGTGAGCGAGATCCGCGCCTGGGACGCGACCGGCGGCAACGACGCCCCCGAGCCGGGCTTCCGGATGGCCGTCGCGGACTCGCGTGACCGGCTGATGGCGGACGACGCCTGCTTCGTCGTCGACAAGCCCTACAGCCGACTCGTCGTCGACTGGGCGCGCAAGGGCTGAGCCGATGATCCCCGCGATAGCCAGCCGCATCCCCCTGGTCCGCCGCACCAAGGCGCCCGCTCTCTCCTTGGAGGAGCGCATCAACCACCTCACCGGGCTGACCGTCGCGCCCGCAGGTGCGAGCCACCACGACCTGGTGGCCCGCGCCTGCGGGGTCCTCAACTACGCCGCGCTCATCGCCTCCGACGTCGGCCTGCCCGACCTGGCCGCCGACCTGTGCTGGCGCCAGCACCAGGTCTGCGCCGACGCCGGACGCCTGAGTGGACCGATCGCCGTCATGTCGCTGATGCCGCTGGTCAACCTCTCCCGGCTGCTGACTCGCGACGGCCAGGGCGAGGCCGCCTACGACCTGCTGGTCCGCCTCAACCACGCCGCGCGGCAGCGGGAGAAGACCGAGATCGACGGCCGCACCGTCGACCTCTCGCCCCTGACCGGCACGGACGAGGATCACCGCACGGTGTGCCAGGAGCTGTACGTCACCCTCCTCGTGGACGGCGCCCGCGCCCTCGCCCGCATCGGCCGGTGGACCGAGGCCGCCGACGCCATGACCCAGCACCGCGGCATCGGCAATCGGCTGCTCGACGGCCGCCAGATCAAGATCATGGCCCTGATGGAGCAGGGCCTGAACCAACAGGCCCGCGACCTGATCGACAGCACCCAGCCCACGGAGCCTTGGGAGAGAGCCATCGCCCTCCTCCTGCACGCCCACTGCCGGCCCGTAGACACCCCCGTCCCTGAACCCGACCTCGACCGCACCCTTGATGAGGCCGTCCAGCTCCTTGCCCACCCCGATCCGCCGACCGCCGCCTTCCAGACCCGGATTGGCCTGTCAGCCCTGGAACTGGACCGCACCGGACGACATGCCGCCCGCCTACTCGACTCCCTCGTCAGCGTCGCCCGCCTCGACGCCTACGCCGCACGAGACGCACTGCACCACCCCGTCGCCGTGTCCGCCCTGGACGACGGGGCGATAGACGCGCTCAACGCGGTGATCGCCGCGGCCGGACTGGGATCCGGCGTCCTGTCCGCCCACCACCATGAGGCTCTGACGGGCGCGGTCGGCCACGCCGAGACAGAACTGGAAAGGCTGCTGCAGGCCGAACCAGATCCCGGCTAAGAGGGGACGGCCCGGGATGCCCCGCCGTGCTGCCCACGCTGTTTGGCGGTGTCGACTTTCGGCCATTTCCTGCCCGCAGCCGCTCCAAGCCAGGCCAGGGATCCCGCGCCCGCGGGGATCCCTGACGCAGGACATGGCGGGCTCCCCAGCACGACCGAATGACGTGTGTTCGATATCGCAGCCGTGTCGTTAGACCTCACGACTCTGCCGCAGCGACCGTCCTAAGGGGAACGATGACCTCGGCCATTACGCAGGACCAGCCGCCGCAACCGCCCAAGAAGACCGCGCCGGACGACGAACCGCAGGAGGCCGGTGTTCGAGAGGAGGAATACCTCTACCGCGACGAGTCGAGGCTCCAGGCCGGCTCCCTGCTGACCTCCCGCACCATGGCGCGGCGCCTTCCCTCGCTCGTGCGGCGCTCGGTGCAGATGGCCTGGCGCGTGGACCGCGGCGCGACCATCGGCCTGCTGGTGTGCCAGATCGGGACCGGCCTCCTCGCTGCCCTCAGCCTCCTGGCCGTCACGGGCACGATCACCGCGCTGATCTCCTCGGGCGACATCACCGATCGGCTGTGGGACGCCGCCCCGCAGCTGGCCGTGATCGCCGCCGCCACCGGCCTGCGCACCCTGCTGGGCATCACCGTCGTCTGGCTAACCGGCCGTCTGCGCCCGGTGCTCGGCCGGGCAGCGGAGCTGACGATGATCGAGGCCGCGCTCGGCGCGGAACTGGCCGCCAACAATAAGCCCGGCTACAACGACGCCTACGACATCGCCGACCGCGGCGCCCAGGTCACCCCCGATCTCGTCGAAGAAGCGCAGGACGTCCTCGCGGCCACCGCCACGCTCGCGGCAGGCGCCACCGTCCTGACCGTCCTGCACCCCCTGCTCCTTCCCCTGCTCTTCCTCGCCTGCCTGCCGCAGGCCGCCGCCTACGTCCGCTCCGCCCGCGTGATCTACCTCGCCGGGCTGGAGACCTCCGGGCGGCGCCGGATGCTGGGCAAGCTGCGCTGGCACATGGCCTATCAGGAGTCCAGTGAGGAGATGCGCGCCTGCCTGGCCGGCCCTTTCCTGATCGGCCGGTACCGGCGGCTGGCCGCCTCGGTCAACGCCGCCGAACGCCAAGCCGCGAACACCGGTGCCTGGATGGGACTGGCCGGAGCAGTGGCCGGCGGGATCGCCTCGACCGCGGTGTGGGCGGCGCTGCTGTGGCTCCTGGCCTCCGGGCGGATGAGCCTGGCGGCCGGCGGCGGCGCCGTATTCGCTCTCCAGACCGCCACCGGCTCAGTGCGCGGCATCATCAACGGCGGGGCCCGCCTGGTGCGCACCGGCTGGTACGTACAGGACTGGCAGAACTTCCTCGACAACGCCCACGGCCAGGCCATGACCGACTCCCGCGGCACCGCGCCCGTCACCGCGGCCCCGGAGCGTTTCGAGGTCCGCGACGTCACCTACCGCTACGACGGCGCCCCGAAGGACAGCCTGAGCAACGTCTCCCTGCACGTGCGACGCGGGGAGATCGTGGCGCTCGTCGGGGAGAACGGCTCCGGCAAGACGACCCTCTCGCGCCTGCTGTGCGGACTGCTGCTGCCCACCGAGGGCGACGTGGCCTGGGACCACGCCTCCACCGCGGACCTGCACCCGTGGGAGTCGTGGGAGCACGTCGCTCTGGTCCCGCAGAAGTTCACGTACCTGCCGCTGACAATGCGCGACAACATCACGTTCGGGCAGGGCGACACCAGCGACGCGGCCCTGCTAGCCGCCTGCGAGGCGTCCGGCGCCGCGGAGATGCTGCCGGGCCTCCGCTCCGGCCTGAACACCCTCCTGACCAGCGAGTGGTTCGGCGGACAGCAGCTCTCCGGCGGGCAGTGGCAGCGCCTGGTCCTCACTCGCGCGTTCCACCGGCAGGCGGCTCTCCTGGTGATGGATGAACCCACGGCCGCCCTCGACGCCCGCGCAGAGCACCGGATCTTCGCCGGCCTGCGCGAACTGGCCAAGGACCGCGCCATCCTGCTGATCACGCACCGCCTCACCAACGTGGCCGTCGCCGACCGGATCGTGGTCCTGGACGAAGGGCGGATCGTCCAGGAGGGCACCTACGCCCAGCTCACCCAGGAGCCAGGTCTCTTCCGGACCCTGTGGGAGCTGCAGCGCCGGATGAGCGGCGACACCCCCTGATCACCCGGCCCGTGCGAGGCCACCGTTCTGCCAGGCAGAGACACAGGGCCGCTCCCGATGCTCCCTCCGCTCCACGTCCGAACCCGCCCAACTAGCCCCGGAAGGAAGGCCGTGACGACTCCACCGGCTACGGAAGTCAGCGACGTGAGCGAGCTTCGCCACCAGCTCGTCGAGCAGCTCCGCGCCGACAACCACATCCGCACCGCCGCTGTCGAGCGCGCCTTCCGCACCGTGCCCCGGCACGTCTTCGCTCCCGACGTCGCGGTGGAAGAGGCGTACGCCAACGACATCATCCCCACCCGCCACGCGCCCGACGGCCGGGTGATCAGCTCCGTTTCCGCACCGTGGCTACAGGCCGACATGCTCGAAGCCGCTCGCATTCGGCCTGGCCACCGTGTCCTGGAGATTGGCTCCGGGGGCTACAACGCCGCCCTCATGGCCGAACTCGTCGGCCCGGCCGGGCACGTCACCACCCTCGACATCGACCCTGCCGTCTCCGAGAGGGCCGCCCGCTTCCTCACCAAGGCCGGATACGACCGCGTCCGCGTGGTCACTGCGGACGCCGAGCACCTGCCCGCCGGTGTGGTTCCGGACGGCGGATTCGACGCCATCGTGGTCACCGTCGACACCTGGGATCTGCCCTGGATCGGCGCCCTGGCCGAGGGCGGCCGTCTCATCGCACCGCTGCGTCTGCACGGCTACCACTGGGCCATCGGCTTCACCAAAGATGAGGGGACGCTGCACAGCGACGAGCCGCTCATCGTCTGCGGCTTCGTCGCCATGCAGGGCGACGGCGCCTGGCAGACGAACCGTCGCACCGTCCCCGGCACCGGAGTCCACCTGTCCTGGGAAGACGGCACCCCGCTGCCCGTCGACCAACTCGCCCCAGCCCTCACCCGCGAGCCGACCGTGACACGCACCCACGTCACCGTCGGCGGCCAGGAACCCTTCGACGCCCTCACCCTCTACCTCGCCGGCGCCCTGCCCAGCTTCTGCCGCCTGGAGGTCGACCCAGACGGCGACAACCAGATCCTGAACCCGCCGCCCCAGCACTGGCCCGGCGCCGCCATCGTCCGCGGAGCCTCCCTCGCCCGGCTGGCCACCGAACGCATCGGCGACGGAGACGATGGCAAGGGCCTGTACGAGTTCGTCGTCCACGGCCATGGCGCCCAAGGACACGTCGCCGCGCAGGAGATGGCCGAGCAGGTACGCCACTGGCAGCGCAACCACCGCGGCGCCCGCTGCCCCCTCATCACCGCCCGCCCGACAGCCGACTGTGCTCCGGCAGGCACGGACCACGAACCGCACGTGTTCGCCAAGAAGCACACCCGTATCACCGTGGACTGGCCGATCGTTCCCAGCAGCGCTGCCCTGCTCACCAACCCGGGGAGCTGCAGCGCCATATGAACGGCGGTGCCTCCTGATCACCGCTCGCCCGCCCGCGCTGCACTCGCCCGTCCACCGTCTCGGAAGGCAGAGCTACGTGACCTCTCCCGTCTCCCCTTCGGATCACGTCACACCGCGTGCCGCCCTGTTCACGGGACAGCACGCCGCATCCCGGCACGCAGTATGGGTCGGCGCCGCCGCGATCATCACCGACGAGGTCGGCCGGGTCCTGCTGGTGCACCCCACCTACCGCAAGGACGGCTCGTGGCTGCTGCCCGGAGGCGTCGTCGAACCCGGCGAACATCCGGACGTCACTTGCCGCCGCGAGATCACCGAGGAACTGGGCCTGGCGAACCTGCCCCTGGCGGGCGTACTCGCCGTCCACTCCCTCTCCCCGCACCACCCCGACATTCAGCCCGGCACTCCCTTCCCCGGGGAGATCCGGTTCGTCTTCGACGGGGGAACCCTCTGCCCCGACCAGGTCGAGGCCATCCGCCTGCCGCGCGAGGAGCTGTCCGAGTTCGCCTTCCTGGAGACCCGGGATGCGGTACAGCGACTGCGCCCTGTGGACGGGCAGATCATGCTCGCCGCCTACCGTGCCCGGCTCGGGAACACCGCCACCGCCCAACTCGCCGACGGCCGACACATCCTCGACGTCCCGGCGCTGGACCGCCACGACGTGCACGTCCGCTACCGGCCTTTGTGGGACAGCCCTCTCAACCGCGGCCCCGTCCCCGAGCGGCTCCCCGTGCAGCAAGCCTGGGCGTGGTGCTTCGTCCCCGACGGCCGGGTCGTCCTCGTGGCCGACCCCGGCCCCCGCGGCGCCCTGCCGATGCTGCCCGGCGGCACCGTGGAGACGACCGACACGACGCCCGAGGACACCCTGCACCGCGAAGCCGCCGAGGAAGCCCAACTCACCCTGGCCGATCCAGTACGACTGGGCTGGGTGCTGGACGAGACCGGCGAGGTCTACGGCGGAGTGGGGCCCAACGCCCGGCTCCGCCTGGCCGCCCGGGTCACCGCCATCGGGCCTGCGACCGCCGACCCCGCCACCGGCCACCCTTTCGCCCGCCTGCTCGCCACCCCCGCCCAGACAGCCGCTCTCCTGGGATGGGGCCCGCCCGGAGCGCGGCAAGCCCTGCTCGCCGCGGAGACAGCCCGGAAGCGGTGGCGCCTGCCCACGGCTCGCGCCGCCGCCATCGAGGAAGCCCCGCCGGAGGGGATGCGGCTGAGCTGACACGAACGACCACCCCGCCTCGACTCGTCCCGCTCCACGCACCTCTGAGGTAGCCCCATGCCGTTGTCGCACGACCACATCCGCACCACCGTCGAGACCTACCTCGCTCGCCACCCTCACGAGCGAGAACAGCTCGGCGGCCTCCTGGACGCCCTCGACCGTCCCACCGACATCGCCAGCCGGACCACCTTCACCGGACACGTCACCTGCGGCGCAATCGTCATCGACCCCCTCGGCCGCGTCCTGCACGTGCTGCACCTGGCCAGCGGGAAGGTCCTCGCCCCCGGCGGACACACCGAGCCCGAGGACGAGTCCCTGGCAGGGGCGGCGCTGCGGGAGCTGCACGAGGAGACCGGGATCCCGCCCCAGGCCGTGGCACCGTGGCCCGGCTACGAGACCGTGCCCTTCGACATCGACACCCACGACATCGACGCCCACCCGGGCAAAGGCGAACCCGGCCACCAGCACTTCGACCTCCGGTTCCTCTTCCACCTGCACACCGCCACAGAGGTGCCGGTGGTGCAGGAAGAAGAGGTCGGTGGCATCGAGTGGCGGCCCGTGGACAGGGTGACCTCCCCCTCCCTACGCGAGAAGCTGCTCAAGCTCCCGCCCGAAACCGAACCGGAGACCGTCAACGCCTCCGCCCTGATCTACAACGACCGCGGCGAGTACCTGCTCCACCTGCGCGACTACTTCCCCGGCCGAATCTGGGAGCCGGGCATGTGGTCCCTGCTGGGCGGCGGCCGAGAGCCCCAGGACGCCACCCTGGAACACACCGTGCGGCGCGAACTGGCCGAGGAAGCCGGCCTCAACATCGCCGACCTGACCCCGTTCGGCACCGAGTACGCCTCCGACGACGCCGGCGCGACCGTGGCCATCGCCATCTACGCCGGCCGCTGGAACGGTGACCCCCGCGAACTCCACCTGACGGAAGGGGTGATGCTGGCCTGGTTCGCCCCCGATGACCTCCACCGTCTCCGCATCGCGCCCACCACCAGCGACCTCGTACGGCGCCACGCCGCCAGCCTCCCGGCCAGCATCGCGCCGCAGAGCGGGCTCTCATCGAACGAGGAGCACCGCCCAGCTTCGCCGCACGGCACGGTCCTCAACGTCATCGGCGTCCACCTCTACCTGGAGCGGCCCGACGGAACGGTGCTGCTCGGGCTGCGCCACCCCAACTCCGCCTTCGCGCCCTCCACCTGGCACGCCCTGGCCGGCCACTGCGAGCAGGAGAGCGCCATCACCTGCCTGATCAGGGAGGCGCGAGAGGAAGCCGGCCTGCACATCGAACGAGCGGACGTCAAACTCGTCCACGTCGTCCACCACATCGACAAGGCTGGGGACCAGCCCCGCATGGGCCTGTTCTTCCGCGCTCGCACCTGGAGCGGCGAGCCGGAACTGCGTGAGCCGGACAAGTGCACTAAGTGGAAGTTCTGGGACCCCGCCACGCTGCCCGACAACCTCGTTTCCTACACCCGCCAAGCCATCGCGAAGATCCAGAACGGGGACCTGTACAGCGAGACGGGCTGGCCCGCATGACCCGCACACCGAGCGGCGCACACCGTCGTCTGTCCACTGCAACTGCGGCCGGCCGTGAGAACACCCGTCTGGTGGTGATCCGCGGCGACTCGGCGTCAGGCAAGTCAAGCGTGGCCCAGGGCCTGCGAGATCACTACGGCCGCGGTATCGCGATCGTGGGCCAGGACGTGATCCGCCGGAACGTGCTCAGGGAACACGACACCGCGCGCGGCGCCAACATCGCCCTGCTCGGCCGGATCGCACGCGAAACACTGAACGCCGGCTTTCACGTGGTACTCGAAGGAATCCTGTACGCCGACCGCTACAGCCACATGATCACCTCTCTGGTACGCGACCACCGCGGCGTCTCCAACTGCTACTACCTGGACGTGCCGCTGGAAACGACGTTTGTCCGACACGCATCGAAGGCGCATGCCGCGTACCTGGCGCAAGTCACCGACAACCACCTCGCCTCCTGGTACCGCGAACTGGATCTGCTGCCCGGCAGTCTGGAGACCGTGATCCCGGCCGACAGCACGCTGCAGGACACCATCGCGCGAATCCTGCGCGAAACCGACCTGGCCTCTGCCTCCCCCGTCCCGCCACCGCAGTGCAAGCCGTCACAGGGAGACTCGATGGACCTTCTGGTGTTGATGTCCGATCCGCGGGTCGCCGCGATCCCGCTGCGCGAGTACGGGGAGCCGCTCGTCGACGTGCGTGACCACAGCCTCCGCGTCGATCCCCGCAAGCAAGACCCGCTGGGCGCTTTCGCCCACGTCCGCGAGCGCGTCCTCGCCCGGCTGGAGCACGCCCGCTCGCTCCTGCCCGCTGGCACCGACCTGCTGTTCATCGAGGGCTACCGGCCGCTGGTCCTACAGCAGCACTACTTCACCGAGTACCGGGACGAGTTGGCCGCCGCTCACCCCGACTGGACAGCTGAGCAGCTGCATCAGGCCGCCAGCCGGTACGTGTCGCCGCCGGAGATCGCGCCTCACTCCGCGGGCGCGGCCGTCGACGTAACCCTCATCGACCAGGACGGCCACGAACTCGACCTCGGCACCCGCGTCAATGCCTCCCCCGAGGAGAGCGACGGCGCCTGCTTCACTCACGCCCCGAACCTCAGCGATCGCGCGCGCCATCACCGCACGCTGCTGCTCAACGCCATGGAGAACGCAGGTTTTACCAACTATGCGACCGAGTTCTGGCACTTCTCGGTAGCGGACCGGTACGACGCGCTGATGCGGCAGGAGCCGCACGCGCGCTACGGACCGATCGAACTGCCCTAGCGCGCTGGCATCCTCGTCCACTTCATCGCCACCCACGCCGATCCGGACGGACAGGAGCGCGGCCACCGCACCCTGACCCGGTTGCGATCCCAAGACCGCGACGGACGGAACACATCGAACGGAGGCACGCGTGCCTGACGACACCCAGCAGGCGATCCCAACTGTCCCGAGTCCGGCGACCGGAGGTGAACCACAAGAGCACCACATGCACCTGCTCGGGCGGTACTACCGCCAAGTGGAAGCAGGCCGCAAGACGATCGAAGTGAGGGTGGCCACCCCGCAGAAGCGCGCCGTCGCAGTCGGTGACACGGTCGTCTTCCACGACCGGGACACCGGGCGGGAACTCGACGTCATCGTGCAGCGGATCACCCCGTACCACTCCTTCGAGGATCTGCTCAGCTCGGAGGACACCGTGCGCATCGACCCGGACGGGCCGCCCGGAGACCTGCTCGCCAACCTCCGCAGCACCTACCCGCCGGCCAAGGAAGCCCTCGGCGCTCTCGCCCTAGCCTTCGACCACCGCCCTGCCCGGCCCGGCCGCCCCATGCCGATGACGCCCACGCAGTACGCGCAGACCGTCCCCCACCACACGGTGTACGGCTGCCTCTACATCCGCGACGAGCACGACCGGCCGGTCCAGCTCCGCTCGGTCTATGGCTCGAGACTCTGGCAGTTCCCGGGCGGCAATCTGGACGCCCCAGGCGAGGACCCGCTGCAGACCGCCCGGCGCGAGGCGGTCGAGGAGACGGGCCTCGAACTCGGTCTGGACACGCCGAAGCTGCTCCTGACGCACTTCCTGCACGCCGGGCCGCGCCTGCCGCTGAACAAGGTGGGGCTCATCTTCGACGGAGGCCAGCTGACCGCCAGCCAGCTCGGCCGGATCCGACTCGATCCCGCAGAGCACGACATGTGGGCCGTCCACGACCTCGCGACCTGGCAGGAGCTGATGGCGCCGCGCGCCTTCGCCCGCCTCGACGCCATCGAACGAGCCCGGCGCGGCGAGGGCCCCGCCTACCTGATCACGCACACCTGATCTCCCCAGCACCCCCACCCAGGAGGCAACCGTGCCCGCCGAGGACACCAACACCCGGGCCTGGCAGATCTACGGCCAGCGCCAACTGGCCCGCGCCTACACCCCGCCCATCCCCGACCGGCTCGGCTGGACGCCCTGGGAAGGGATCGGACCGGGTGCAGAAGTCCTCGGTGACATCGCCGGCCGCCGGGCCCTGGACATCGGGTTCGGAGCCGGCCACCACGCCGTCCGACTCGTCCAGGCTCACGGAGCCCGCGTCACCGGCATCGAGCTGTCCCCGACCCAGCATGAACGCGCCGCCTCCGCCCACGCGGACGTTGACGGCGTGGAGTTCGTCCAAGCAGACGTGGCCGAGCACCTGGCCGGAGCCGAGCCATTCGACGCCCCGTACGCGATCGGGCTCGCCTTCATCGACCCGCACCGCTCGCTGCCGGGACGGCCGGGCGTTCCTGCCCGCCGTGCACCTGGCCGCCGCGTTCCCGCATGTGGCGGGCGCGGTGGAGTACGCGGTGGTGTGGGAGCCGCGCCGCCAGCGGGCACTGCGCGGCACGCTCCGGCCGGACGGCGGGCAGCTGCTGCGCGCCAGCCGGTCCATCGTCCTCGACCACGGCCTCTGGCGTCGTTCCGATCGCGACGAGCGAAAGAAGACCGTCCGGGCCGTGGGATGACGCCCACTGCTCGTCTACCTGCCAGCGTCCAAGGAGGTCCTCCTGCGGCCTCGCCGCACGCAACCAGCGTCGAGACGCCAATACCTTGACCGTGACTCCAACCGCCCTTAGTACGGTGGGTCTAGACCGTAGCTACTCGTCGGTCAGTTCGTCCCAGGTCCCGGGCTTAACGCAGCGGCCGTTCCTCATCCGCAGCCCTGCCTGGATGCCGCCTCCCCACTTCTCCGTGTTGACTCCGCACGCCTGGGCGAACTCGACCACGTCGAAGTTGGCCCGCTCGGCGTGCGCAAGGACCTGGGCAGTCACCCACATCACATTCAGACGAAGTACTTCGGTCTCGTCCGAGTTGAGGACGGGTGTCTTCGAGCTCTTCTCGTAGTCCCGCGCGCGGTTGTGCCCCGCGCGATCGGGCCGATAGGGCGCATCAGTCCAGTCATGTTGCTTGATCTCTGCGGCGAACTCTTGAGCGAGACGGCTCAATCCCACGGATACTCCTCGTGCAGACAGGGCAGGTCCGCGCATCGTTGCATGTGAGCTCAGACGGTTCGTGGACCCAGCGTGTCGCTGCGAGCCGCCGGACTGACTCCGATCCGGCGGGGCGGGCCGCTGCGACCTCGCACGCTCGGGCCCTGGTTTCCTTTCAGCCGGACTGGTTTAGCGATCCCATACCGTCATCAGAGGGCTGGGCTCCGCCGAGTATTGGCGACAGTTGAATCTTCGGCCTCACCAGTACGAAGCCTTGGACGACTTCTTCACTCGGTTCGAACCGCCTACCGCCGATGAAGACGCAGTCACATACAACGGTGACGTAGAGGTCATCCGCTCCGTGGTGCGATGACGCCCTGGGCCGTTCCTCCGAGCAGGGGCGCCAGGTGCTCGGCCATCACGAGCAGGGTCCGGTCCGAATGAGCCGGTCCTACGAGCTGCACACCGATCGGGAGGCCGTCGGCGCCGTGCGCAATCGGCATGACCAGGCTGGGCAGCCCGACGTGGCTGGTGAGGTTCGCCCAGCCGGTCTGGTCGAAGAAGCTCCGTTCGGCGCCGTCGACCGTGAGGGAACGGCTCCCGGCCGGGATCGCCGCGGTGGGAGCGGCGGGCGTAATGAGGACGTCGTACTGACCGTCGGCGAAGAACCGGTGCCACGTCTGCTGGAGCCGGAGGCGCTCCTCGTTGGCGCGGAGCCAGACGCGGTGTGTCTGCGTGCGGTGGCGGAGGATAGCGGCCCGTGGGCTCGCGTCGTCCGGGTGCAGGTCACGGGCGGCGGCGAGTTCGGCCGCGCCTGCGGCGTCGTCGGTGGCGGCCGTCGCGGTGGCGTGGAGGAGCTGCTCGAAGAGGCGGAGGGATTCGGCGAAGCCGACCGGCCCCGCGGTGCGGTGGACACTGGCGCCGGCGGAGGCGAGTGTCCCTTCGAGGGCGGCGATAGCGTCGGCGGTGTTGCGGTCGACGGGGCAGTTCGCGTCGTCGGCCCACACCGCCACGCGGAGTTGGCCGATCGGGCGCTGCGCCGTGGGCAGCGTGGCGCGCCAGGGGGTGTTCTCGTCGGGTGACGGTGTTGTCAGTGCGGCGAGGAGCAGGTCCAGGTCGCGGGGGTGGCGGGCGAGGGGGCCGGGGGTGACCATGTCGCTGCTGCTGATCCATCCCGGCGGTCGGGGGATGTGGCCGCGGGCTGGGACGAGTCCATGGGTGGGGCGCAGGCCGTAGACGCCGCAGTAGTGGGCGGGGAGCCGCAGGGAGCCGGCGAGGTCGCTGCCGAGGTCGGCGGGGGTCAGGTGGGCGGCGACTGCTGCGGCGGGGCCGCCGGAGGAACCGCCGGTGGTGTGCTTGGGGTCGTGCGGGTTGATTGTGGGGCCGAACAGGGCGTTGTCGGTGTGCAGGTCCTGGCAGTACGCCGGGGTGTTGGTCTTGCCCATGATGACGGCACCTTGGTGGCGGAGCCGTGCGACCGCGTCGGCGTCGCGTGCGGGGACGTGGTCGGCGAGGTCTTCGGCGCCGCTGGTGGTGCGCAGGCCGGCCGTCTCGAAGCTGTCCTTGATCGTGAGGGGAAGGCCGTTGAGGACGCCGGTGCTCTCTCTGCGGGCGCGGCGTTCGTCGGCTGCGTGCGCGGCGGCTCGGGCCGCGCTGTCGCCGCGTGTGACGACGGCGTTGATCTGGCTGGCGCCTATCTGGGCGAGGTGCAGGTCGAGCAGTTCGCGGCTGGAGATCTCGCCGCGGTCCAGGGCCTGGAGCTGGACGTGGGCGGGCTGTTGGGTGAGGTCGTTCGTCATGCGGAGACTCGCTCAAGGTGGGGGGCTCGTGCGGGCTGGCGGGGCAGGTGGCGCGCGACGTCGAGGAGAGCGTCGATGTCGTCCATGGGCCCGGTGGTCTGGCGTTCAGAGTCGGCGAACTCGGTGAGCTGGTCGGGCTCCGGGCGGGCGCCGGCGGCCCTGGCGGCGATTCCGGCGAGGATCTGATCCGCCGTGACGGCCGCGGACAGATTCTTTCCGTGAAGCCCTCGGGCCCGGTGACGGGCTTCGCTGGCCTCGCGGACGGCGGCGTCGAGGTACTGGCGGATCACGAACCGGCCGTCCCGGATCTCGACGGCTCGGCGGTAGAGCCGGATCGAGATGCGACGGAAGCGGCGCCGCTGGGCCGGGTCGACCCTGTCGATCGGCAGTTCGATCTCGGGTGCCTCGCTGTAGAAGGCCAGCCATAGGGGGCGCAGGCCGTAGTAGCTGCGGTATTGCTTGATCCGGTACCGGACGCTCTGGGCCTGGTCGCTGATGGTGGGCACGAGCCAGCCGATCAGCGTGAGCATGGCGCCGACATCGCCGCAGGTCCAGGCAAAGCCCTCCCATTCCGTGAGGGAGGTGTCGAAGGCGCCGGCGATCACGTTGCCGATGCGGACGGCGCTGTATCCGAGGGTGACGGTCGCGCCGAGGGCGACGATGCGTAGGCCGACGCGGACGGACCCGCGAATGCTGCGGCGGGCCAAGCGCCAGCAGGCGCGGGCGAGGAAGACTTCGCCGATGGTGTAGGCCGTGACGTACAGGGTGAGGTACGCGGCGTACCAGTCGTCGTGCGCGTAGTAGAGCGTGAAGTCGATCGGATGCGGCGCGTTGGGCGTCAGCAGGGCGAACAGCACCAGCAGCCCGGCGATCACCGCGAAGCCGGCCCAGAGCCAGCGGCGACTGCGCCGGCGGGCTACCTCGGGCGGGGATCCCCAATAGGTGAGGACCACCTGTTGGCAGGCCAGGAGCGCGACCACGCAGCCCTGCGCGAGGGGCACGGAGATGTTGACGGTGCCGAGCACGCGGTCGAGGTAGTTCCACATCGGCGTGATGGAGAACAGGAACGAGAGCCCTGACAGCAGGAAGACAGCGGCCAGCGCGGCGGAGGCGGGGTCGCGGCGCCGGGTGGGCACGTCCCGCAGGAGGCAGAGGAAGCCGAGCGTCGCGACGACGAGGCTGATCGGGTGGAGCAGGTCCTTCACGGCCGCGCCTCCCGTCGGCGCAGCAGCGTGTGCGTCACCCGATCCTGCACTTCGTCCCCGGAGGACTCGTCGCTGCGCAACCACCGGTCGATGATCCGGCGCTGGAGCAGCGATGCTAGGAGTTCGGTGTCTCGCTCCTCGTCCTCGTCGTACTTGGTGCGCCCCAACATCATCTGCACGGTGGCCGGGTCCACGCTGGTGATGAAGGCCGGAGCCAGCGCGGAGACCGGTCGGTTCTCGTGGTGGCCGAGCAGTAGGTGGCTGAACTCGTGGGCGATGATGTGGTCCTGGTGCAGGACGCTGGTCCACGGGTCGTAAAAAACGTGGACGGCACTCTCTGTAACGGCACATGCCCCGCACACCGAGGGCGCCTGCTCCCGGGGCTCTAGGACCACCGTCCGTCCCGTGCGGCGAGAGACCTCGTCGCTGAGGTCGCGGATATTGGTGACGTGCGGGAGCTTCAGCTCGGCCAAGAGGTCAGGCCGGCGCAGCCTACGTGCAGACCACATTGCTTTCCTTGATCATTTACTGAACTGCAGCCGTTTACGCGCCAGTTGAGGGCGGCAACCCCTCGGATTTTCGTACGCTCTCAACGATCCCCAAGACCGCATCCTTTCCGTCTGCAGAGACGTCGGATAGGCGAAGAAGAACGTTCTTGATCTTCGCGTCGCGAAGCAGGGCGAGCAACTCAAGTTCCTGCACGGTCTTTTCGGCGACAGCATCGTCGAACCAATAGGCGGGGTCCACGCCGAAGAACCCTGCGAGCGCCTCGAGATGACGCTTCGTCGGGTTATCGCGCTGCCCGGTCCGCAAGAGCCACAGGTACTGCCCCGACAGCTTGCCCAGCCCTCGCTTCTCCATCAGTTCGGCCACTTCAGCGTTGCTGTAAGGGCCGCGATCGGGCGGGTGCACAGTGTCGAACAGGCGGTTTAGGCGATCCATGAGCCCCTTGGGGCTCACCTGACCTTCGGCCACTCTTTCATGATCCTTTCCAGGGCGGGCTTCCTCGCAACTTCAGCCACCCTACCTCGCCATAAACACCAGTTTGACGCACCGATCACACGTATGGAAAGTTGTTCCCCACCAGCACGTTTCCGTGTGGCGCGTACCGCCTGTTTCAGGGCGACCTGTCCGTTTCTGCCGACAGGAGTACGCCGGGCGACGTGGCACAAGCCACATTCACCCAGCGACATAAGTCACGTCTGGCAGGCCGTATTTGATCTTCGATCGGAAAGCGCGGAGGCGACCGTGGAAACACCTCATCCACATCGCGTTTCCGCTGCAGGGAATACCAGATTCCCGCTCCAATTCGGACACAATGGCACGCTCTCGGCGTACAGGGCAACCGCGGCAACGGTGCGCTTCGACGCGAGGACGGACCCCGCCAGGCCCTATGCGGACGACTGCGGCACACGACCGTTCGGCGACTCTCTGCAACCAGTACAGAGTTTAAGAACCAAGTCTGGATCTTGACACCGGTCCGTGCGTATGTTCGTCGTCCCCGGGCAGCCCGCCTGCGGCGACGAACGTGAGGAGACCGCGAGCACGGACCGGACCGCGAAGGTCCGCAAATAGCGACGGCGCCCGAGAGCGGTAACTCGCGGACGCCGAACGCTAAGCGGCATACCCGCCCCGGCAAGGGCGGAGATTGCCCACCATCACCACGCTGAGTCCTTCCGAGGGGCGCGTCAGCGTGGCAACACTGCAAAGGGGAGTATCGCATGCCTCCTGCCCTGCGCAAAAGGCCCTTCCGCCTGGCCTGCGCGGCAGCCACCACCGCTTCGGCGCCTCAGCGCCCCGAGCGGGACCGCACCACCCTGGCCCCGGCGAGCAGCCGGACCCGCCCGCTCGTCTGGAGCGGCCGATGAGCAGCGAAGCCCGCGAGTGGGTGTGGGAGCACAGCTCCAGCCGAGGGGCCGCGCGCCTGGTCCTGCTGTCGATCGCCGACCGGGTGACCGACGAGCAGTGCATCTCCTGGGCCTCGCTGTCCAGCCTGGCCAAGCGCACCCGCGCCTCGGTCTCCACGGTGCGCGAAGCCGTCGAGCGCCTGCTCCTGGCCGGCGAGCTGGAACAGCTCGATGACCTCGTAGGCCCGCAGCGCAGCACGGTCTACCGGATGCCTCTCGCCGCCGAAGTGGTCGCCGAGGCCCAGCGCGAGCAGCAGAAGCAGGAAGACAGCGATACAGCAGCAGACGAGCCCGCGGGCCCTGCGAAGCTTCGGCTCTCGGCTCTGCGGCGGTACGGAATCCGCCCGCGTGAGGTGCCGGAATCCCCCGCGAGGGTCCGGAATCCAGCAGTACCGGAAACCGGCAGCTCGAGGCGGAAACCGGCACAGCGACGTACCGGCCACCGGCACAGCGATGTACCGGCTACCGGCACACAGAACCGTAGTGAACCTGATTTGAACCGGAGGTACAGCAGTAGTGGTGCTGCCGTCCTCCCGGCTGCCGAGTGGCAGGTCGACTCCGCCACCCACACCTGGGCCCGCCAGCAGGGACACCTCGATCGCCTCGGCGAGCAGGGCCTGCGGGCCGCTGACGCGAAGTGGCGTGCACACCGGGCGGGCCATGCTCCGAGGGCGGCGGAAGCCTGGGCTGCCGACTGGCGCTCCTGGGTCGCCCGGGAGCACGCTCCCAGCCGACCGAACCTCTACGCCGTGCCCGGCAAGAACACCGCCGTACCGGGGGGCATGACGCGGACGGAGGCCCACACCGCCGCCCTGCTTGCCGCCCTCGACGAGCCGACCGGAACGGAGGGCTGACCGTGGATCGCCGCGAAATCGCAGCCCTGCTGGCCTACATCGGCCGACTCGACCCCCGCACCATCCGCACCGACCAAGGCGAGGCGCGCGACCAGCTCGCCCAGTGGCACGAGCTGCTCGGCGACGTGCCGATGGCCACCCCGCACGGCTGGGACGTCCGCGTCGCCGCCCGCCAGCACATCCGCACCTCGCCGTACCAGATCCTGCCGGCGGACGTGGCCCGCCCCTGGGAAAGCTACCGGCGCGACCGCCTGGCGAGGCACTCCGATCCCACGCCGTCCGTCGACCCGGACGACCAGGCCGCCTGGACCGCAGAGCTGGCCGGCACCCGCCGCGCCGTCGCCGCTGGCACCGCCCAGCCCGCGCAGGCCCGAGCAATCACCAGCGGTCGCGACGGGGTCGACCCGAAGCTGGAGGCGCGGCTGCGGGAGATCGGCTCCTGCATACCGCCCGCCGCCCGAGCAGCCCTCGCGCCGTACCGACCCGCCCGCGCAGCCCGTGAGGCAGCTGTCGCGCAGGGACTGCCCGATGCCCTGAGCATGCGGTGCGAGTGGTGCCTGGCCCAGCCCGGCGAACCATGCCGCCGCCGAAGGATCGGCCCCGACGGCGGAGCCCGCGGAACCGCCCCGCGCGCCACCCCGCACCCCGGCCGCCTCGACCTCGCCACCGCCCAGCAGGCCCAGCACACCGAGCAGGCCCAGCAGCCCGCCCTGGCCTGACCGGCGCACCCGGCGCGTGCACCGCCGTCCGCTGCACCGCCACCCGACACGACCCGCACCGGCTGCGACGCACGCCCCGCGCCGCAGCCGGCACCCGACGCCGCACCCGCCGAACCGCCCTAGCCGGCCGCCGCGGCAGCACATCGGAGACCCGCCTTGCGCCACATCACCACCCACGACGCGCCAGCCACCGGCCTGCGCGGCATCGCAGACACCAGCTGGCACACCCGCGCAGCGTGCCACGGCATGGACGTCGAAGACGCCGACGCCGTGTTCTTCCCCGGGCCCCGAGACCACGAGGAGATCGCAGAGGCGAAGGAGCTGTGCGGCTGGTGCCCCGTACGCCGCGAGTGCCTGGACTTCGCCCTGGAGAACGTCCTCAAGGAGGGCGTCTGGGGCGGCCTCACCGAAGCCGAGCGGCGCCCGCTGCACGACGGACTGCACCAGCGCCTGGACTACCGGCGCGTGACCGCCTTCTTCCAGGGACGCGACGTGCACCTGACCGAGGCCGAGCGGCAGGTCGTCATCGACCACGCCTACGTCCGGGGCTGGCAGCCCGACCGGCTCGCCGCCGCCCTGCAGATCAGCCACAAGCACGCCCGAGACCTGCTCCGGCAAGCCGCCAACAAGGTCCTCGACCGCGACCGTAGCTACGGCGTGCCCCGCCCCAAGAAGAAGCGGAAGAAGACCTCCAAGACCAAGGGCACCCCCGCGTCCGCAGCTCCCGGCACGCAGCAGCCGGCAGGCCGCCCGGCAGCGTCGCCCCCGACGCACGCCCCTCTCGGAAAGGCAGCATGACCCACCCCGTCCTCGCCTTCGGCGCTACTTCGGACCTCCCTCTCCTCCTCGCCGCCGTCGTGCCCGCCACCCTCGCGCTCGTGCTGACCGCCTGGACCATCCGGCGCCGGGGATCTCGCTCGCAGAAACGTCTCGGCGGCCCGGCGGTCAAGGTCGCCGCCGTCGCCGCCCTCGGCTGCACCGCCTACAGCGCCGACACCTCGTGGCGGTTCGCCGCCGACTACCTCGACATGGCCGGCGCCGCCGAGCGCGCCGGCATGTTCGCCGCCGCCGAACTCGCCCTGTTCGCCACCGCGCTGATGGCACGGCAGAACCTCGCCGTCCAGGGCGCCCCCGGCCTGCCGGGCACGCTGGTCTGGGTGATCACCACGGTGCAGGTCATCCCCGCCTACGCAGAGAGCGGCCCCATCGGCGGCACAGTCCGCGCCTTCGTCGGGCCAGTCATGGCGGCGATGCTGTGGCACCTGGCCATGGGCATCGAACTGCGCCTGCGCACACCCGGCGCCGCCTCAAAAGGACTGATCGCCGTCCTGGGCCGGGAGGCACGTGAGCGTCTCCTGTCCCGCCTCGGCATCGCCGCGCGAGACCGCGACGCCGCACAGATCACCCGGGACCGGGCCACCGCCCGTGCGGTCGCCCTCGCCGCCCGCCTCGCCGAGCGCACACCCGAGCAGCAGCGGAACCGTCGAGGCCGGCGGCTGACCCGACGCCTGTCGAAGGCGGTCGGCAGGGCTTCGGTCGGCACCGACCCCCTCCAGCGAGCACAGCTGCTCGCCCAGCTCGCCGCCCGGCGACACGCGCTCGCGCTCGCCACGGTCCCGCTCCCTTCTCCCTGGTCCCCCGCGCACAGCAGCGCATCGGCGGCCACGGTCCCCGCACAGCCGACATCGAATGTGCCGGTCCCCGTCCCCGGTCCCGACAGTTCCGACGAGCCGGTCCCGGACCGAGGACCGAGGACTCCTCGGGGACCGGTCCCCGAGGAGGCGGACCCTGAAGCCAAGGTCGGCGCGGGGACCAAGGGCGAAACGGGAACGACCGCAGGGACCAAGCCCCCTGAAGACGGCGCGGTCCCGGGGACGGGTCCCGCCGATCCAGAAGCCGCAGCGCGGGTCTCAGCGGCCACGAGGACCGACCGCAACGCGCGAGAAGTAGCAGCTCGGGACCCAGATTCTCATCGGGGACCGAGCCTCGCGAAGTCGGGGACCGAGAGCACCGAGGACCGAGGACCGACCGCCACCGGGTCCGGGACCGAGACCACCCAGGACCGAGGACCGACCGCCACCGAGTCCGGGACCGTGACCACCCAGGACCGAGGACACAAGGTCCCACTCCGTCGGAAGTCGGCCAGGAAGTCCCGGACGAAGAACAAGGACAACCGTGCCCGGTCCCGCTCTCCGCAGACGGAGCGCCCGGCACGCGAGCTGGGCGAGTCCGAGCGCCAGCTTGTCCGCGAGGTACGCCCCCATGTTCCCGCCCTGCTCGAACGGGACGGCAACGGAGCGATCACCCGGGTGCAGCTGCGCGAAATCATCCGCCGCCAGGGCCTGACGGGTGTCGGGAACGACCGACTCGGCCTCGTCCTCCAGGAGCTGCGGAACGAGGACATCACGACGACGAGGAGCACTGCCCGATGAAGACGTGCCACCAGTTCGACACCGTCCGCGCGGAGTACGAGCGAGAGATCGGATTCATGCTCGCTCACTCTGAGCGGCACGCGGGCAGGCCGGCGGCGAAGTCCAGTGCGAAGCAAGCTGCCTCGGCGAAACAGCGAATGGCTCGCGCGCTCAACAGCCACGTCGGGCGCTGCCCCGAGTGCGGCTAAACCGGCAAAACCCCAGCTCAAAGCCCGTACCCATAAAGGTGGCCCTGCTTCACGCCGGGCCACCGCCCGCTTAGGAGGTACGCCGTGATTCCGCGTCCACCTCGTTCTTCCGAGCCGACCACCGCCGAGGCCGATGCCTGGGCGGACGTCTTGGTCCGCCGGCAACTCCTACACGCCGTCGTCCTCACGCCGACCGGTCAGTGGCTCGTCCAGGACCGCCCCGACGGACCGGTCCGCGTCCTTGCCAGACCAGCCGATGTCCTCGCGCTGGCCGCAACCATCCAGCAGCGCACCCGCTCCACGAGGCCCGAATCCCGATGACGAACGCACGCAAGAACAGCACCACCCCGGAACCTGATCCCGACTCCAACTCGGTCTCGGGGCGAGCAAGTTGGGGCGGAAGCGTAGCTTCCGCCGAACCCACCCCCGAGGGGGCGGGAGAGGACCTGCACCGGGGGGCGCAGGTCCTTGAGGCTTCGACCGGGGGCGGATCGAAGCCGGGGCAGGGGGAGAAGCAGACTGAGCCGCGTGTACGCCGACAGCGCGCTCCTCGCGCCCGCCAGCGTCCGCGCCAGTCGCCCGAGAAGAAGCGCCTCCACCAGCCCAACACACGTTTCAATGATGATGAGTTCGCCCTGATCAAGTCCGCCGCCGCCCAGTGCAATCTGTCCGTCGCCGGGTTCCTCGCCCGCTCCTCGCTCGCCGCTGCCCGCGACCTCAACCGCACCAGCGCCGAGATCGCCGACGAACGCGACGTCATCACAGCCCTGTTCGACAGCCGACGCCGGCTCGGCTGGGCCGGCAGCAATCTCAACCAGGCAGTCAAGGCGCTCAACTCCGGTGCAGACGTTCCTCAGCTCGAAGCAGCCGTCGCCGCCGTACGGCGTGCCGCCGACACCGCCCACGAAGCCGCCACACGGCTGATCGAGCACCACGGCTCATGATCCCCAGCGTCAACCCGTCCGGGTCGGACACCAGAGGTCTCCTCTACTACCTCTACGAGACCGGCAAGTACGAGGACCACACCGACCCCCACCTCATAGCCTCCTTCGACGGCATGTCCCCCGACCCCGGCCGCGACCCGAACGCCACCCTCACAGACCTCCAGCAGCTCCTCGACCAGCCTGTGATGGCCCTCGCCAAGCACGCCCGCCCGGCCAAGCACGTATGGCACACCTCCGTACGCGCCGACCCCGGCGACCGCATCCTGTCCGACGAGGAGTGGGCCGGCATCGCCCGCCGCATCGTCGCCGCCACCGGCATCGACCCCGGCGACGGACAGCCCGGCTGCCGCTGGGCCGCCGTACGCCACGCCGACGATCACATCCACATCGTCGCCACCCTCGTCACCGAGGACGGCCACCGCCCCGACGACTTCCGCTCCGGCGCCCGCGCCCAGGCAGAAGCCCGGCTCATCGAGAAGGAACTCGGCCTCCACCAGGTCGCACCCGGCGACGGCACCGCAGCCCAACGGCCCACCAGCGCCGAACGCCACAAAGCCGAGCGGCAGGGTCGTGAGCGCACCGCCCGCGAGGAACTGCGCGAAGCCGTACGACGGGCGGTGGCCGGCGCGAGGAGCGACGAGGAGTTCTTCGACCGGCTCGCCGCCGCCGGCCTCCTGATCCGCAAGCGCGCCGCTCCCTCTGGCGACCTCCTCGGATACAAGGTCGCCCTGCCCGATGACCTGAACAAGGACGGCGAGCCCGTGTTCTACCCCGGCGCGCGCCTGGCGCCCGACCTGTCGCTGCCCCGCATCCGCGAGCGCTGGGCCGGTGACGCGCAGGACGTTCCGGCTGCCCGGCGGGAGGATGCGATCCGTACGGGGCCGGGCAGTCCGGCCGCCGCACGCCGCGGGATGGCCTCGGCCGTGTGGCAGGCCGTGCTCGTCGTCGAGCACGGCGAGGACGCGGTCGCCGCAGCCCACATCGCGGCGGCCGGCGAGGTCCTGGATGCCTTCGCGAGGACCTCCGCCGCCCACACCCGCCGCGAACTGCGCGACGCTGCAACGGCATTCGAACGGGCCTCGCGCTCTCACGTCCGCGCCGTGCGCGGGCACGATCGAGCCCTGCGGCAGGCCGCCCGCGACCTCGTCCAAGGCGGCCCGGCCATCGGCCGCGGCGAGGACGGAGCCACCACGGCCATGGCCATCGACATGCTGTTCTTCCTCATCACCGCCGCCGCGCGCTGGCACGCCAGGAAGGGCCACGCCCAGCAGGCCGAGGCCGCTACCCGGGCCGCCGCGCACCTGCGCACCGCCTACCAGGCCGCCGCCGCCCAGCCCCTGGGCGTGCTCTACCAGCGCGGCCGACGCCTGAGCCGACCGATGCTCCAGCGGCAGACCGTGCTGCTGCGCGAGGCGCTGCCGGAGCTGGCCGAGCAGATCCTCGCCGAGCCTGGCTGGTACGCCCTGGCGGCGACCATCGCGGACGCCGAAGCCGCCGGCCACGATCCGGCCGCCCTCCTGTCCGACGCGGTAGAGCGTCGTGAACTCGACACCGCGGACTCGGCCAGCGATGTCCTGGTGTGGCGGCTGCGGCGGATGGCCGACCCGCCCGCCGACGCCTCGGGAGTACCGGAGCACGGCGCGGTGAAGGGCCCGTCCGCCATGCGCCCTGTGGCGTCCCGTCCCACGTCGTCTAACCGGTACCGCGGCGAAGAGGCGGCAGGCAACACGCGATGAGCTCTCCAGGGGGCCGACGAGAGTGATGGGGCGCTGTACCACTATCGGTGGCGGACACACCCCTCGAACCAGCTGGGGGGCATCTGCATTCGGTCGTCGCTGACGTCCACCAACACGGTCGCCACCGTGGGCACCGGCGGGGCCGGCGGTTCCGCCTCGTGAGCTTGGAGGAGCTGGAGCACATGGGGCGGCAACCGGGGAGGGTCGCTACCCAAGGTGGCGAGAGCGTCATCGACATCATCTACGTCCGGAGTGTGGGCGTACGCAGCGTCCTCCTGGCTGCTGTCGCCGGGAGTTGATCCTGCCGAGTATGTCGGTGACAGGCCCCGGCCCACGCGCGTCAGCTCTTTGACGGCGGTAAATACGCCGGTAAGGATCTCGCTGCTGGAACGGGAGGACGGTGCGTCGGCATCACGGCGGTCGCACAACACCCTGTTCCAGGGCAGTGATTCCGCCCACAGAGCTGCGTGACGTACATTGCGCCCGCCGGCCTTCCGGCCGACTTCGCTCTGGACGCGATAAGCCGACAGCAGCGTGCATCCATGGTGTGATCCGTCAGCGGCGACGTGGCCGCACAGAAGTCCTGCCTGAGCCGCTTCCTCCTCGCCCCCGTGTTCCCAATCCCAGTGGTTGTGCGGCAAGTAGACGGGCACGCACCTGACCGTCAGCGCGTTTTGGACCAGCAGGTCGCACTGGTACACGTTCTGTTTCCCGACCCTGTGGTCGAAGAGGTACCGGCGCTGCTTCGACGCCTTCTTGGCCTGGATGCGCAGACCAACTCCGTGAGTGCGGTTGTGGATCCACATCTCCCAGTCGGCACCGTTCTGGTGCTCCTGGTCCTTGGTGAACTGGAACACCTTGACCCGATCGCCGACGAACTGGCGCAGGTGCCGGATGTTCATGTCGGTGAAGCTCTCCTCACCGGGCGCAGGGGGATAGCGGTGATGGCCGTTGTGCAGCCAGTGGAACGTGTCGCCGGCTATCCACAGCAGTACCTCGCACAGCGAGGGCTGCTGACCTGCCTGGGGGTTGCTGCTCGGCAGGGAAAATGCATGTCCGATCACGGGCATCAGCTAACCAGAGGTCATCGACTCAAGGCGGACGGAGCGGCCGAGGAGCCGGACGTGAAGGCTCGGTACGGGGTTCGCGGGACAGCTGGCAGCCGCGTGGGGGTGACTGTGGACTTTGTGAATTGAAACCTCCGGGGGCGCAGGGCACGATCATGAAGCGAGCAGGACGAGGCAAGGGAGGACGTCGGAGTGTTTCGCCGGATACGCCGCAGGGCCAAGGAGCCGAGCGAAGCTCAGAAACAGTTCGCCGAGCTGTACGTGCAGCTGCAGGGCCAAGTCCCGCCCGGCTTCGGAGTGCCAGCGCCTGAGCCGGAGTCCGCCGAGCCAGCCGCCATCGTGGACGACTTCCTCCCGCCGGAACTGCGGGTGCCGAGCCACGACCAGGTCGAAGGCAAGATGATGCCGTGGAAGCAGCCCCTCGTCCTCGACGGTGAGATGGCCGCCTGCACCGAGTGCGGCGCATACCGGGATTGGCTCATCCTCTCCACCCGCGGTGAGATCTGGCTGCGCTGCAGGGCCGGACACCAGCAGCAGGAGACCCGCATCGACACCGCCTGGTACAACCGGCACTCCGGGCCGGCGGACGCGACGCACGCCACGTTCGAGGACTGCCTGCGCCACCTCGGGCACTGACCACCAATCCTACGACCCCACCGGGCCCGCGGGCCCGCACTGACCACCCGTCGCCTAGCACCAAGGGGTCAGTTCCGTCATGCGCGTTCGCGTCGCCACCACCGCACTCGGCATCACCGCCGCCCTCCTCGCTCTGCCCGCCTGCGCCACCGACACCACCGGGGCCAAGCATCAGACCCCCTCCTCCCGTACGGGAAAGCCGGCCGACGCCGTCCAGAAGCCGGCCGCGCTCTCCTCGGCCGCACTCGAGTCCCGCCTGCTCGACCCGCGCGACCTCGGCAGCGGCTACCTTCCCAAGCCGGAGCGTCCGGCCCAGCACGACGACGTCACCGTCATCGGCTGCCCGGCCCTGAGCGAGCTGGGCGGCGACGCGGCGACTGGCGGCACGCTCGCCTTCCCGCACAAGGCGAAGGCGGACTTCACCTACGGCGGCAGCTCCTCGGAGATCTCCGAGGAGCTGTACAGCGACAGCGCGAAGAAGCTCTCCGACGGCATCGACCGGATCTTCGACGCCATGACCGGCTGCCCGACCTATCAGGTCGTCTCGGGCGGCACCCCGGTCGACGTGACCTCCCAGAAGCTGCCCGCACCCCACGCCGGCGGTGACGAGCAGTGGAGCCAGCTCCTGACGTTCATCGCCGGGGGACGGAGCACCGTGGTCAAGCAGACCGCGATCCGCGACGGCAACCTGCTGCTGGTCGTCTCCGGCTCCCCAGCCCTGGTCGACCGCCACCTCGACAAGGCTCTCGCCAAGGCCACGGCAACGAGCTGACCTGTGTGCACGTCACGCTGCTGCCTCCGACCACCGCAGGTCGGGGGCAGCAGTGCGTTACTGGCTGACGCGTTGAGCGGAGCGAGCGGCTTGCCCTGATACCCAGGCTCGGACCTGGCCGGGCTGGACGTAGAGCACGTTCGGGTTATGACTGTGCGGCCCATAGCCACTGGAGGCGTTCACGAGCAGGTACGCGCCTGCGGGAACGTGCCAGTTCCAGAACCAGGCGTCCTGCTGCCGCCCGGTGTCGCACCAGGTCACGACAGCTTTGGAGCCACGGCGGCCGTGCTGGTAGACCCGCGTCACCTGGAGGAGTTGCCCCTGCCCGGAGCTTCAGTGCTGCTTGAAATGCCTGCCACTGCGCCGCGAGGGCAGCCGTGCGCTTGCGGCGTGAACGGACCGTCAACGCGATCGTCACGGCGACGATGAGAGCGATGACCATTAAGGCGGCGCCGGGGCTGGGGTGCATTGCCGCATCCTGCTTCGTTCCATCAACAGGCGGCAATTCTTCCTGGCATCGAAGACCGAACGGCCACTTCACCCGAGAAACAAGAAAGTCCGACACCCCCAACTGGGAGGGTGCCGGACTGCGATCGTCGAGAGTTGTACGCGGGACATTAGATGGCCGGCGCGCGCAGGAGGCGCTCCTGGGTGGCCTCGGGCAGTACCCGCCGCAGGACCGGTGCGGTCGAGCTGAGGGAGGCGGCGAAGGCGGCGACGAGATCGTGCGGGACGCTGGCGGCGAACGATGCCGCCCACAGACACGGTGCACCGAGCGCGGGCTCGGCCCACGCCTGCCATCCGGCCGGTCCCGTCTCGTCGTCCTCGGCGGACAGGGCCCGCGGGTCAGCGTCCTGGATGAGGGGCGGGACGTCGCCGAGGCTGATGTGCGAGGTGAACGTCGGGTCCGTCGCCGCCGCCTGGGGTTGGTCGATGTCGCGGAACCATCCGTGGGTGGCGACTGCGTCAAGGACCAGATCGGATCCGGCGAACGGCACGGCAGGCTGATCGCTTGCGTCGAGCGCGACGAGGAAGTCGACCACTGCCTCGCCGGGGACGTCACGGGTGAAGTAGGCCGACCACTGGGCGAGCGGGCTGCTTGCCTCGGCTCGGGCGGAGATCTGCCAGGCGATCGGCAGCTCACCCAGGTGGAACGGCTCGTCCGCCAGGCCCCACTGGGCCCAGCGCAAGGCGTCGGGGCTGATGTGCAGGACGGTGCTGCGCAGGACCTGGCGGTCCTCCGGCGCCTCGTCCGGCTCGTGCCGTCCGCGGACGATCGTCAGGCTCGTCCAACCCAGGCCGGCGAGCGCGTCGGCGACGACGTCGTAGAGGCGTCCATCGTCACCGGCCAGGTGCCGGGGGCCGACCCAGAACGCGGGTTGGCCGCCGCGCGGGGTGGACGAGTCGGGCGGGAAGTCGGGGTACAGGGGCGCCTCCAAGGGCTCGGTGCGGGTCTAGTTGCCGCCGGCGCGACGGCGGGGGCGGCGCGGGGGCGCCTGGACGGGGCCCTGCCACGTCAGCTCGACGGCGACCTCCGGCGGAAGGTGGCCGAGCTGAGCGTCCTCGTCACGCCCTTCGGCGAGGTAGACGACGGTCCGGCCGGTCTCGTCGACCGACTGCAGGACCTGCGCCAAGCGGTGTGCCATCGGGAAGAACGGGTTCATGGCCTGGCGGACCGGAGCACTCCGGTCACAGCCGGACAACAGGTCAATGAGATCGCCGACGGTCATCTCCGGGGACGTCACGAACAGCCTCCTGGGGTGCGGGGAAAACAGGGCAGTGGAACGGGACGGGCCAGCCTTCGGTACGGCCAGCGCTCACAGTGCGGGCATTACGTGTCGGTGTCCGCGCTGTCAGAGGCAGCGTGAGGTCTCCAGCACACGCGCTACGGTCGCGGCGACGATGTCGGCCGGCGTCTCGGTGTCGAACGACAGGTGGTAGCCGCGGACCTTGGCGGTGCCGGTGACGGCAATCTTCCATCCCTCGCCATCCGTACCGGGGCGGCCGAGCGGGAACCATCCGAGGTAGAACCGGCCGTCCTTGGAGCTGACGTGCACGTCCGCGCGATCATCGACGATCAGGTGGAAGTCCTCGGCGGAGAACTGGTCCATGACCAGGGTCGGCTGACCGGGGCCGAGCTGCCACTCCCGCGGTCGCAGGGCTTCGACGGTAGTGGAGAAACCGGGGCCCGCAGGGGCTACGGTCACGGGCAATCACCTCTCTGACCTGGGGTTTCTTGCAAGGTCGTCTACGTTGACATGCCCTCGCGCCCGTTGGCCAGTCTTTCCGCGATCTTTCCTGTCTGCCCCCGGCGAACTGTGTCTCGTCTCACCGAAGGTTGAGCGTTCTCACCGAACTTTGACCGCCTTGCGGGCCTACTGAGCCAGAGGTACCGCGCAGCTCGGAGTTACTCACCACCGACGGCTCGCAGGTCAGGACCGCATAGCCCTGGCTTGGCAGCTGACAGCGCTCCGCCGTGACCGCGCTTGTACCTCAAATCAGCCTGTGGGCGACCCGGTTGATTACCTGTTCACCTGATCTACTGAACTCCGCCGTCCTAGTTCGGCATTGCGCGGGAGCGGGTGGCAGATTCCGTGGTGCACGTCGGTGGCTCATCACCGGCGTCCGCCTCATGCCGCCGTCGGCGGAGCAGGAGCAAGCTGCGAGATGTCCAGGCGCCACCGAGGCGCTGTTGGGGCTGATCGTTCTTCGGACGTTGGCAGATGGGCCGTACGGGGCGAGGACCGCCGCACACCCTTCTGCAAGGGGTGTCTGCCTGTTCCTCGTTGGCACGAGGCTTCGGCGCTCGGGCGCGTGACACGCTCCCGAGAGACGGGAGCTTCTGTGTTCGCCCGGCACGCCCGGGTGGAAGGACAAACACCATGGTCGCGAAACGACCTGACGGCATTTTCCCGCGCATCGGCACCGACACCTACGGTGGCCGCCTCGCGGATGCCATCGAGAACACCTGCGCGGAACACGGGGTCGTGCCCCCTCCTCGGCAGGCGATCACCGAAGGGCTGGCCACCGCTCTCCCGGACACCGAGATCAAGGGCCTGATCGCCAGCCGGAACAACAAGAAGGTGCTCAAGCCCTCGGCCTACCGTCTCGTGCAGGCCGGGGACGAGCAGGTACTCCTGCTGATGTGTGACGTCCATGGCGCTGCGGTAGTCCCGTGGGACCTCAACGACCGCACCGTCAACTGCTGGTCGCCGCCCGTCGCTGAGGCCAGCCAGCGCGTCAAGGACCTCATCGCCGCCGAGCTGGCGCTGCACGAGGCCAGGAAGGCCGAGAAGACTGCGGAGAAGGAGCGGGAGAGCTGCCGCCGCGCGGCCGGCGACGACACGTACGCCGCGCAGGCCCTGGCGGCGGCCTCGCAGAAGCACGAGAACGCCGAGCGCCGCGTGATGGAACTCGAAGGTGAACGCCAGGCCCTCCTCACCGCCCTCGGCGGCCGGCGGCCGCGTCCTGTGGTCCGGGCCGCGGAGGAGGACGGGGAACCGAAGGCGGCGCTCGCTCTCGCCGAGCAGCCGTACGAGGTGGCCGTCCACATGCAGCGGTACGCCGCGGAGAATCTGGAGCGTGCCGGCAAGACCCGCGGCTACGACCTGGCCGAGTCCCTCGTGGACGCGGGCCAGCTCTCCAAGGGCATGAACGTCCTGCAGCAGTGGCAGATCACCCGCCCCGACGGCACGGTGTCGAAGCTGTGGCGGCTGGCCTCCGTGACCGGGAACAACCGTGCGCTGGCTCGTCTCAACATCTTCCGTGTGCGTCCGGAACACCTGGTCACGGGGATGCCCCAGTCCCTCCTGCCCATGCCGAAGGGCAAGAAGGCCGATCCCGAGCTGCTGCTGCTGAGCCAGCGGGAGATCCTGAACCGCCTCTCCGACCGGCTCAACGAGGCCGCTGCCAAGCCGGAGCCGGAGGCGACCGACCCGTCGGTCCGGGCCCAGAAGGTCGCCACGGTCTCCGCGGAGATCGTGATCGGCTGCACCAAGCCGGCGGCGCTGGAACACGTCCTGCGGACGCTGAACGTCAACGACCACCTGCGCGGCATCCAGCCCTACGACGAGGACGCACGCCTGATCGCCCTGTTCGCAACGCTCGTCGACGCCTACGCCAGGGAATCGCTCCTCGCGGACGCGCTCGCCGAGGCGTTCCCCGACGCGCGCGGCGCGGACCTCCTCGACCTGGTCGGGGTACGCGACGCGCTGACCGCCAACGGACCGCTCAACCCGCTCGAGCCGCTCGTGCCCGCGGGCGACGACGTCTCCCCCACCGTGCTCCGCGACATCGCGGTGCGCGCCATCACCGCGCTCGTGTTCCCCGAGATCCCGCCCGAGACCCCGAAGCGGCCGACCGCACGCACCGTCCGCGACACGGGGCGCTTCTGGCCGATCGTCAGGGGCACGCTGCAGGAGCCGGCGTGGAGCCAGACCAAGGCGAAGACAGCAGAGGCACGCACCCGCCTGTGGTCCGCCGCCATCGCCCAACTGTTCCTGCACCGGGGCAACATCCTCTCCGCCCTCGGCCTCTTCGGCGTCCCGGAGACCGCCAAGGGCGCCGGGCAGGACCCGCGGTCACTCAAGGTGCTCCTCCTCAGGGCAGGGGCCGGTGACGCGACCGCCTGGGCCGCCCTCGTCCAGCGCATGGCACCGGCGCTGATCCACGCTCCGCAGCCGTTCATCACCGCCGGCCAGGGCAGCGAGGCAGGCGAAGGACGCAAGGGTGTGCGGCGCACCCCCAAGAGCGCCCTCGCCGCCCTCACCCTGGCGTACACGGCAACCGGCGCCCCAAACATCAGCCGGGCACTCCTCCTCGCGTTCGCGAAGGCCGTGCTGGAGCACCCGGACGCGACGCAGCCGCCCGAGTCGGAAGACGGTGAGCCCCTGGTCTGCTATGGGGAGCGGCACTGGCTGGAGGGCCGGACGCCGATCACCGCGGGGATGGTGATCGCTCCTGACACCGAGGGCCGGCCCACCCACTACGTCGCGGACAAGGCTTGGTTCGACGAGACGTTCCCCGTGGAGCTCGGCCGCCCGGCCCCGGGCAGCCCCGGAAGCACCACCACGTCCCCCACGGCCGGGACCAGCACGGATCCCACTGCCACCGTGAACGGCGCTCCGCCAGCCGACCCGCACGACCAGCTGGCCACGCTTCGCCGGGAGCTGCCCGCCCGTGTGGAACTCGTCGAGAGCGGCTACCAGCAGGCCGTGGACTCCGCCCACACCCTGATGACGGATTTCGAAGAGGCGCACCGCCTGCGAGTCCAGCTCGGAGAGGACGCGCTCCCGGCCGAGCAGCGGATCGAGTGGATGGAGAAGCTGACAAAGGTCCGGGCCGCGGCCCAGGCCAGTGTGACGACGCTCGAACAGGTAGAAGCGCTGATCCTTCAGGTCTGACCGGCGCGGTAGAACCCGAGACCGGCATGTGCCGGGAGGGCTCCTCAAGGCAGTTGAGGAACCCGCCTCCTGTTCTCACCAGCCGCGTGATCGGCGGTCATGCGGCTGGTTCAGCCACGTGCCGAGAACGGGCAGATCCGACCGAGGCAGTCAAAGTTCGGCGAGCACGCTCAACCTTTGGTAAGACGGGACAGACTACCCGAAAGGAAGCGAAACGGTCCCCGCACGTCCGCTCTGCAGATGCCTTCGAGGAGCTCAAGAAGAAGCACGCGGACCTCCAGGAGGACTGCCAGTTCTTGGAAGCTCGGGTGCAGATCTACGCGACCGCCCTCAACCTGGTCTGCCTGGAGAATGTCGCATGCCTCTGACAGCTCGGACCAGTCGGCCTCCGTACCGCCCGCGTCCGACGATGCGGCCGCGCGAGCAGGGCGCTCTCCTCGGCGTTGAGCAGGCCGGTGCCGAGGGGTGGCCGAAGCCGGAGGTGACCGACTCGACCGGCTTGCCGTCGCCGGGAGCGCGAGGGCCGGGTAGAGACTGCGTTTGTCCTTCACCCAGCACTGGGCGCGGAAGGCAACACCGTTGTTGCAACCCTCCCGCCATTGCCAACCGTTTGAACTGCGCTTTTACACCGTCAGGGCAAGCAGCTCCCGGCCAAGGGATGGCGGGATAAAGAAGGCGTTGCGGCCTCGGTCGAGGTGCACCCGGTAGAAAGTCATGGACCCGACAGGGACGTCCTCGACCGCGCGGGGCGGGGTGTCGGGGGCCGCGTACCCGCTGGGGCCGACCAGTTCGTGCCCCGCGGCGCGGGTGCGTCGGCGGTGCAGGACGGCAACGTCCCAGCGCTCCAGCGTGTCGGCCGGCGGCGTGTCCCAGAGTTCGTCGTCGTAGGAGATGCGCAGGTGCAGCTCGGAGGGATCGCCGGGAGCGAAGAGGGGTCGATCACTGGGGCAGCGTAACGAGGTCCGCGCGCGTTCGTGGACGACAGAGCCCCCGGATTCCAGGCGGTGGAATCCGGGGGCTCTGCGTCGTGGAGGGGGGAGTGCGGGTCAGCTCTCGGTGGAGTCGTCGGTGGGGCTGTCCGTGCGGCTGCGGCGTGCCAGGAGGAGAGCGCCTCCGCCTGCTGCGATCAGCACGGCCGCGCCACCGATCAGCCACGGTGTGGCGTCGGCTCCGGTGTGGGCGAGGGAGCCCGTCGGCGTTTTCTGCGTGGTGTCCTTGACCGAGGTCGTGGCGACGGGTGAGGAGTCGGGCTCCGGTGTGTCGCTGCCCGAGGCGGAGGGCGTGGCACCTGCGGTACCGCTGTTCGGCTTGCCCGGACTGGACGGGGAGTCGGTGGGCCTGTGCGTCGGCTTACTGGAGGGGGCAGGCTTCGGATCGGTGGCCGTCTTGGCGATGGTGACGGTCACCGTCACCGGGGCGCCGGGACCTGCGGTAAACGTCTTCGTCGGCTTGTAGAGGTCGTAGCCGGCAGGAGCCTTCATCTCCTTGACCCAGAACTGCGTCCGGCGGCTCGACACGGGCAGTTCTCCGGAGGCGGCGCCCTTGGTGCCTGTAGTCAGGGTGAGCAGCGTGGAGGTGCCGGTGCCGATGTTCACGGTCGCGCCGGGCAGGAGCTTTCCGGTCTTGTCGTCCTTGGCCTGCAGGAGGACCTTGGCGGACTTGAACGGGTCGGTGATCGTCAGCCGTGTGGTCGCACCCGGGGTGACGATGACGTCCTGATCACTGACAACCTCGTGGAGCGGGCTGCCGGAAGCCGTCTGCTTGAGCCGGTAGACGCCCGGAGCAAGGTCGGAAAAGGTCAGCCTCCCCTGGGCGTCGCTCTGTCCGCGTGCGGCTTCCTGGCCGGCGGAGTCGAGCAGCAGGAACGCGGCGCCGGGCAGGACGTCTCCGGCCGTGTCCTTCGTAGTGATCTCGACGCTGCCCGCGTCCGAAGCCGGTGTCGCGGCGGGAGCGGCGGAGGCCGAGGGGGTCGGTTCGGAGGGCTCGGCACTCGCGGCCGGCGCCCAGATCAGGGTGCCGGCCGCGACAGCGAGGGCAGCAGCGGATCGGACGAGACATGCGTGCACGGGGAAGAGGACTCCTTGATCGGTCGGGGGAGGTCAGCGGGTGCGGCCGACGACTGGGGTAGCTGGCTGGGTGGGAGTGCTGCGCGGGGTGCGGCCAGCCGCGAGCCTGGGCCTGGACGCGGCCCAGGCGCCGGGGAACCAGACGGCGGTGTACTGCTCGATGGCGTCGCGCAGCCCGGTGGTGACGGCCCCGTCCCACGGCGGGCGGCCGGGGCGGTGATAGGTGTCGAAGGTGCCGTACTGCTTGGTGTTCGGCCGGGTATTGGTGGCTTCATCGCGGCGGTGGAAGGTCCCGTGGTCCACGAAGCTGAGCGCCACCGCGTCGATCTCGCCGCGTTCCGGATGAACGACGGTGACACGCAGCCCTCCGTAGGTGTCCGCGTGGATGGTGCGGGTGAAGTCGATCCGCATCCGCAGCGGTGCATCGGGGATCGGGACAGCGAAGTAGGTGTTGCCAACAACGGTGTGGTCGTGGAAGGGAAGGCACAGCTCGGCGAAGAACTCGGCGGCTTGCAGAGACAAAAGAGGCTCCGGTCGAGGTCTGGCTGGTCCTACAGGCGCGGGCCGGGCAGGGCCGGTCGGCTGGTGGTGCTCCAGCGCGGGACGCTGGCCGCGGGCAGCGCAGCCGGACGGCGGGAGGAGACGGCCCGCTGCACGTCGAGCGGAGTGGGAGCCGACGGGACCGGCGGGAGGATCGGGGTGAGCTGGGCCATCCCCTTGATGTAGCTGGAGGTCACCTCACGCCACCGGGGCAGGGGAGCCGGATCGGCGACGCACTCGGTGACGGCGGTGAGCAGGGCGACCGGGGTGTCGGTGCTGGCCGTGGCGTACCAGACGGGCCGGTCGATGGACCTGCCCGCCCACAGCTGCCAGCGCGCGTCGCGCGTGGTCAGTTCGGCTTCCGGATCGAGGTCGCCGGTGGTGAACTCCATGCCGGCGAGCCCGTCCGGGGCCTGGACCGCGAAGACGCCCCAGCGCGGACGGTCGATCTCCCAGCCCTGCTTCAGAAGCGGCACGAGCGCGAGGAAGGGATCGTGCTCGTCGATGCCGGAGATCGGCCGGGCAAGGTAAGCATCCGGCCCCTGCTCGTACGCCGTGGCCAGGATGGTGGTGAACGCCTGGACAAACTCGGTGGGAACGCGGTCGTTAAAGCAGACGCCCCAGGCCGGCGGTCCGAAGGAGTCCTTGTAGGCGTTGATGCGCCAGAGCCCGTCGTCCTCGCCTTCGGGCAGGTAGCCCAGGCGCACGCGCCGGTCGGGAGCGCTCACATACACGTTGGAGTCCTCGTCGTACCGCAGGTCCCAGCCAAGTTCGAGCAGCGGGGCGAGGGCGGGGTCGCCGGTTCCGGTGGTGGAGGCGAGGTGGCGCGGGGAGACGTAGACGTCGCCGTCGATCTCGTGGTGCGAATCGGGCTGTGGGTTCATCGGTCCGCCCTCGTGGTGACGGTGATCTCGTCGGCGGCGGTGTCGAGGCGTTCGGTGACCTCGGCGGTGGTGCGGCCGGTCACGATGTAGAACCCGGCCCGGGCGGTGAACAGGTCGCCGTCGGGCGGCAGGACGAGCTGGTCGCCGATCTCGCGGATCCACTGCACCTGGCGCAGCCAGGGGGTGTGGGCGGCGAAGGGCTGGTTGATGTGCCGGGCGGTCAGGGTGCCGGAGGCGTCCGGGTAGAGCATGCGGATGCCGGCAGCCCCGCTGCGGGTCGGGGTGAGGTCCGGCGCTCGGCCGCAGGCGAGATCGGCGGCGGCCCGGGGCAGGTCGATGCCGGTGGCGAGACGGACGAGGTGACCGATCATGTCGCCGCCGATGCGCGCGTTGACCTCGATCAGCCGGGGCCGGCCGTCCACCAGGCGCAGCTCGACGTGCTGCACGCCGTCTGTGATCCCCAGGGCCTTGACCGCAGCAGCGGCGGCCGGGGCGACCTGGGCCAGGAGCGGGTCGGAGGCATCGACGGTGTGCCCGGTCTCGGCGAAGTACGGTGCGGGGCCCAGGTGCTTGCGGGTCACGGCGACCGCCGTGGTCACGCCGCGGTGGGTGACGCATTCGACCGAGAATTCCGGCCCGTCGAGGTACTCCTCGACCAGGACGCCGGTGTCCTCGCGGCTGCGGTTCGCCCCGGCCGAGGCGAATGCGAACGCGGCGGGCAGTTCTTCGGGCTGGTCGACGCGGATCACGCCGATGCTGCCCGCGAAAGCCGCCGGCTTGATGACCGCCGGCAGGCCGAGGGTCATCGTCGCCAGGCCGGCCTCCAGCAGGGTCCCCGCCTTCATCGAGGCGGCCGAGGGCACGCCGTGGCGGGCGAACAGGGTGCGTGCGGTGGCCTTGTTGCGACAGGCCCGCATCACCTCGATGGACGTCGAGGACAGACCGAGCGCGCGAGCGAGACGGACGGTGGGGACGAGGTGCCACTCGTCCCAGGTGACCACGCCTGCAACATCGTGGCGCTCGGCCAGCGCCCGACCGCCACCGAGCAGCGCTGCGGGGTCGCTCAGATCGACGACGGCGTGGTCGACGACGAACGGCTTCTCCCACGACGGCTCGGTGCCGGTGAGCAGGACGACGTCGTACGCGGCAGCCACCTGCTCCAGGCAGTAGCCGCGATAGGTCTCGTCGCCGGGAGAAACGACGAGCACGAGAGGACGAGCGGACAAGAAGGGGTTCTCCGTATCGGTGGACGGCAGGGCGAGAGAAGAAAGGATCGTCTTAGGCGGCACGGCGGCGGCGCAGCTCGAACGCCGCAGCCCAGTGAGGGTGTTCGCTGATCAGGCGGCGGGCGTAGAGAGCGGTGTAGTTGTTGTTCAACCCGGCGCCCCCCTGAGGGAGCTGGCGGCGCAGGTCCTCGAACAGGTCCTTCAAGCTGACCCGAGTGGCGCTGGCGGCCAGACGGCGGGCGGCCATGCCCTCCAGGGCCCGGTAGACGTGCGGGTTGCGGGCGTCGAAGGCGTGGAACTGCTCGGTGATGGTGCGACCGGTCGCGCGGTGCGATCCGAGGGCGGCGATGGGCATGAAGTTCTCCACAGGCTGGGGGCGCAGCAGGATCAGGCGCGCAGGGCGGGATCAGTGCGCAGGCGGGCGAAGGTGCAGAACAGACCCAGGGCCTGCAGCGCGGCGCAGACGGTGATGACGTGGCCCAGCGCGTCGGGCGGGGTGAGCGCGGTGAGCACGCCGACGACGGGGAAGGGCAGCAGGAGGAGGAGGATCGTCGCCGACAGGGTGCTGCCGAACTTCTCCGGAGGGATCAGACGGGAGCGCAGGGTGCGCAGGACGACCGTCATGCCGCCTTCGCCCGCCATGAGGACCGCGACCAAGACGAGGTAGGACCGGTAGTCGGGGGCCTGGGCAGCTGCGAGACAGCCGAGCGAGGAGATGGCGGCGCAGGCGGCGCCAACCGGCCACAGGCCGAGGCGGTCGAGCGCGAACCGGCAGAGCGTGACGCTGAGGAGCGTCGCTGCGGCAGCGGCGGACCAGACCAGGCCGACAGCGGTGGTGGACTGCCCGAAATGCTTGACGACAATCACGGGTCCGGCCGCTTGGAGAAGGCCGGTGGCCAGGTTGGACAAGGTCAGCCCGGTCACGAGCCAGCCGAGCGCGGGCAGCGAGCGGATGGTGCGCCACCCGGTGAGCAGTCCGGCGCCGGACTGCCCCTTCGGCAAACGGGCCGGCGCCACGGGCGAGGGCGGGGTGCGCAGGGCGAGCAGCGCGGCAAGCAGCGAGAGCATGGTGATCACCGCGAGCATCGACGGCGGCCCGGCAAGCAAGAGCACTCCGGCGAGCGCCGGACCGGCCAGGGTCGCCGTCTGGTCGATGCCGAGCAGGACAGCCTGGACACGGTGGGCCCGCCGTCCTGCTCGGCGTCCGGCGGCGGCACCCGCGGTCTCGGCCGCGATATAGCTGAACTCGGTGAGCACGCCGGTCGTCGCCGCCAGCACCATCAGGGTCGCGCTCGCCATGGTGCCGGACGGGTGGAGATGGAGCAGGACCGCGCCGGCGGCGAGAGCCAGCGCCCTCCCCAGGGAGGCCAGGGGGAATACCACCGCGGCACCGCGCCGGTCAACGACCGATCCGGCCCACCCAAACGCAGCAAGCCGCGGGACCCACTCCAGGGCGAAGGCGGCGCCCGTCAGCGCGGCGGATCGCGTCGTGGCCAGGACGAGCAGCGGGATGCCGTAGGTGGACATCGCGAAGGCCAACGCGTCCGCCGTGCGCGGCAGATAGATGCTGCGCATCAGCCCGCCCGTGTTGCGTGCGTGCCGGGGTGTGACCGCTGCGTTCACGCGACCGGCTCAGGCTCAGACACCCTGGCCACCTGGGGGTTGTCTGCCAGCCACTGGATCAGGAGCGTGCGGGGACGAGCCAGCCCCGCCTCGGCTCCGTCGCCGATCAGCGGGGAGGGAACATCGGCTCGCTCGGCGGTGAGCGATGGTGCCAACAGGTCGAGGACGTGCCGGATACGGCTGCTGAACTCGCAGACGGGGGCCGGGACGGCGTGACGCCGGGCCCAGCGGGCCATCACGTCGTACAGATCTGCCAACTCCATCCCGGCGTCGGTCAGTTCCAGACCGGCGCCGGGCGCGACCCGGACGAGACCGTGGGCGCGGGCCGTGTCCGAAGCGCTCCGCAATTGGTGCGTGGAGAGGTCGGGCAGGACGCCGGGCAGCCGTCGCGGCGGTATGGCGCCGTTGTCGTCGATCTCGGTGACCAGGCGGACCAGGGGGCGCGAGGCGAGCAGTTTGACAGCGCGGTGCACTTCGGCAGAGCTGTAGAGGGTGCTCATCGGCGCGGGCCTCCCGCCGGGATGGCTGCCTTCGGGCGGGCGATCGTGGCGTGCGAGAAGAGATCGCGGTTGTGCCACGCCGGAGAGGACTGGGCCGTCCGAGCGCGTGGGAGCGCCGCGGGGGCCGGTCGTGACTGGCTGCTGACCCACGGCCTCTGCGCGGGCTTCGCCTGCGGGTTCCCCCAGACCGGGTGTTGGGACGCCTGGTCGAGGGGCTGCCCGGCGGACCATGCGGACAGGGTGCCGAGAACGGGGCTCAGGCCGTCGCCTGCTGCGGAAAGCCGGTAGGGCCGGCCGGTGCCCTTGGTGTCGACGAGGCCGTCGGCGACCAGCTGCCGCAGCGGCGGGTAGATGTTGGTCCAGTCGCTGCTGGGCATCACGATCCGGGCCAGGGCCCGCCCGCTGACCTCCTGGCGGGACTTGAGCACCCACAGGATGGCGGCGGCGTGACGCCGGGTGAGCAGGGTGAGGCTGTCCTCGATCTGCTCGATCGCGGGCAGCGGGCGGTCCGCCTTCTCCAGGTGTTCCTCGGCCCAGGTGACGATCATCGGCAGGACCGGCAGCAGGGCAACACCACGGTTGGTGTGGCCATAGGTCACGTGCCGTGAGGTGTGTTCAGTGCGTTCGACGAGTCCGGCGTCGCACAGCGCCTTGAGCTTGGGGTGGAGCTGGCCGTTCTGCAGCCAGGACACCTTGGCCGCCAGCTCGCTGTAGCGCAGCGGCGGGCCGGAGAGGGCCAGGAGGATCCTCACGTTCCAGCGCGGGGTGATCATGGCCAGGGCCTCGGTGACCCGGGCGATGTCGGCGTCGGTGTCAGGGGGCAGAGCGGTGATGGCCAAGGGAGGAACTCCTGGGTGAACGAAAGGGGGATGGCCTGCGGGTCAGCGGCTGTGCGCCGGGCTCTGCGCCGCAAGAGGCGGAGCTGGAGCAGGCGGCGAGGGAGTCGGCGGGGCCGGCGTCGGGGCCGGGATGCGGGCCAGGCTTTGCAGGACGGCGGCGACCGATTTGGCCTGGACCTCGCGGACGGCGACGGCTTCGGCGAGGCGGCGTGCACCGTCGAGGAGGTGGGAGACCTCGTGCGGGCCGATCTGCCGGGACGGCTCGGCCCGGATGCCGGCCGTCCACGCTCGGGGTGGATGAGCCGGGCGAGGTGGTCGCGGTGGAAGTCGATGCTGCGCTCGGCGAGGGCGAGATCGTCGTGCATGCCGAGCAGGGCGGAGAGCATGCCGGGCGGCTGGGCGTGGGCGTGGGCTTCGAGGTCGGCGAGCGGTGCGCCGTACAGGTCCTCGATCCGTCCGGCTATGTCGGTGGACGTGGGGTGGGGCAATCGAGGGCTTTCACGGTCGGCGGGCCCGGGCCGCCCCGGCACGCGGGGGTGCCGGGGCAGCGGACGGGGGCAGGGTTGCGGTGGCGCTGAGCGGTGCCGTGCGGACGGGCCGGGCCTGCTGCGCAGGCGGGGGCATGGTGCGCAGCAGCTCGCCGAGGGCGGCGCGGTAGCCGTCGCGGGCCTCCAGTGCCGCGTCCAGCCACTGCGCGTCGAAGCGGAGCCTGTCGGCCGACAGTTCGCTCATGTCGCGGTCGGGATCCATGTCGGCGTATACGCGGTCGCGGACACGGGCGACCTGCTCCTCGGTGAGCGCCAGGAAGGACCGCAGCTCCAGGGCACGGGCGAACGCGGGCGAGGCATCGTGGCCGGCAGCCGCCTCGTACAGCTCGGGTACCGGCTTCCCGAAGACCTTCTGCAGGTCGCCGTCCATGGTGCTGGCCTTGTCCCGGCTCATCGGGCGGCCCTCGTCGACCGCCACGCCGTCGCCGGTGCGGCTGTACTCGCAGGCCGGTTGGGGGCGCTGGTCTGCACCGCTGGCCCGGTGCGGGGCCGAAGACGGGCGAGGCGCTCTGCGGCGAGGTCCTTCTTCCCTGGGGCGTCCGGGTCGAGGAGCCATCGCACGACCAGGGCCCGGCCGTCGCGGGCCGTGACGGCCGCGTTCACCCGGTGAGCGAGGCCCATCGTCGGGTCGTCGACCTCGTTGGGCTGGGTATGCAGTGCAGCGAGGAGGTCGTCCTCCGCGCGCTCCAGCACGGACTGGGCCTCAACGAGAAGGCCGTGCCACTTGACGACGTCGGTGGCGTCAGGGTTCGCGGTCGGCGCGGCGGCGACCGCGGCCTTCAACTGGTCCATGCTCATGTCGAAGCGCGCTTCGATCCGTTCGGTGAGCACGCCCACGACATCCGCAGAATCCTCGGACATGCCGTCGGACAAGGGGGATCTCCTGTTCTGGATAGGCCGATGCGTAGGGAATGTGAGGGGCCCCGTGCTGGGCGATCAGCCGCTTGCCGGGACGTGCTGAAGTCCGGTCAGTCCAGGCACATACGGACGTCGCGGTACACGTACGTGCCGGAGACCCAGCCCTTCACGCCGGTCGTCTTGTCCGTGATGTAGACCCAGTTGCCGCTCTTCTTGGAGACGGTGAACTTGTGGCTCTTGTAGAGCACGCCGAGCGCCGTGGACTTCGAGCTGGCCTTGGACCGGATGGTCACGGACTTGGCGTGCACTGCGCACGGCAGCGGCGGGAGGGACGAGCAGTTGCTCGCGGGGAGAGCGGAGGCGGTGGTCGGTGCCGCGTTGGCGGTGGTGGCGGACAGCACCGGCAGAGCGAGTGCGCCGAGCATCGTGGCGGATATGGCAATTCGGGTGGAGCGCATGCGGAAGAAACCTCCGTGAAGGCGTGGGGAATGTAGAGGAGGGCGCCGCGGGGTTGTCCCGGCGGCTGAATAAGAGTCCGGAGAATCGCCGGTTTGGCTAACCGGCGATCGTCGGCTATGTTGCGCCGCCCGCGTCAGGCTGAGAGCTCAGCGCGAACGGCCGGGCGGGCGCGGAGCAGGGGCCTTCGCCACACCGGCCAGGCGGCTGGCGGCGGCTGCCGGGCGGACCGGCGGGAGAGGGCCGGCCTCGCCGATGAGCCGGTCGTCGCACCACTGCAGGGCCTCGCCCACCGTGTCGAAGCCGCCCTCGCGCAGGGTGTGCGTCCAGGTGTCGGTGTCGACCTCTTCGACCACAACGCGGAACGGCGACGGGGCGCGTTCGTCCAGGGCACGCAGTGCCACGACGACGACCATGTCGTCCGGGTCGTCGCTGGTGTGGGAGTAGCCCATGGCGTAGTGGTCGCCGTCGCCGGCGAGGCGTCGCTCCAGTGCTCGCGTGGCCTCGTCAGCCGGCGGCGGGCCCAGCTCGGGGTCGAGGCCGATGGCATCGTGCGGGCAGCCGCGGTGGATGAGCCAGGACTGCGCCATCGCGGGCAGCGGCAGCGGGGCCTTCTCGAAGCTGAACGTCCGCTTCTCGTGGTCCCGTTGCAGATGCACGGCGAGCACCTGGGGCATGCCGGGGTGTCCCCAGGTCGCGGTGCGGTCGAACAGGACGTAGTAGCTGTGCGGCCCGTCGTGGTGTTGGGCGAGTGGGACGAGCATGTCCTCGTGGACGCCGACCTTGCGGTAGAAGTCGAGGTATTTCTCCTCGTCGGCGTCGAGGTCGTCGAGATCGAAGTCGACTTGGGGGATGGGCTTCCGGACCGGCGCCGGTTCGGTGGGAGACAACAAGGGGCCTTTCGGTGGAGTTCAGGGCTCTTCCGGCGTCGGTGAGCGCGACCGGCTGGCCGGCGTGTACGGGGTGGCCGGTGTCCCGGGCGACCAGGCCGGCGTCCTCCAGCCGCCGTAGCTTGGTGTGGGGGATGCGGGTGTCGGAGGCGGCTGTGACGGACATCCGGCCGGTCAGCAGGTGTTCGTAGAGCTTGGCGCCGCCGGCGATGGCGAGCAGCCCCGCCTGGTCGTCCGTCGAGAGCTGCTGCGCGACAGACGCTGCTGCGGCTTCGATGGGCTCCAGGACGGCGAGCACATCCCGGGCAGCGGCGTCCCGCGCGTCGGCAGCCTCTTCCAACTGGTCCACGGTGCGGTCGATACGCGTGAACAGAGCGCCGTCGACGTCGAACTCGCCGCTGGACAGGCGGTTGAGGAGGCGCAGATGGAAGATGACGCCAGTCTGGGTCTTGGCCAGCTTCCGGTGCCGGTCCACCAGTTGGGCGTGCTGCTCGTCGAGGACGCCGCGGTCGCGGTAGGCCCACAGGGTGTCGATGTCGTGCCCAGTGGCGGCTTCGAGGCGATGGTCGAGCGGGGAGACCGCACGCCGGGAGGGTGACGGCGCGGGTTCAGGGGGCATAGGCGACGCTCCGTGCGTTCAGCGGGTGGGATGGTGCGCGGGGTTCGGTGCGGGACGGGGCAGACCCGGTGGCGCAGTGGGTGGCGGACCGGGCCGGGTCACGGGCCCGCGGGTGGCCAATTGCGGGGAACGGGAGCGTGCCGCGTGAGTGCGGGCGCTCAGCGGCCGGCGAGTCATGCCCAGACGGCGGCCGACCTCGTCGTAGACGTCGTTGCCCGCGCGCGGCCGGATCGCGACGACGTGGATCTCCTTGTGGTGGGCGGACTCCGCGGGCGCCGGGCGGACGGCGTAGACGACGCGCCAGTCCTTGCGGGAGTCCACGAACAGCTTTCGACAGCCCTCCAGGTCACCGTCGAGGCGCAGCCCGAAGCGCTGCGCGTTCACGACTTCCTGCAGGTAGGCAAGGGTGAGGTCGCGTATGTCGCTGGGGGCCTGGAGGAGATCGGTCAGCGCGCGTGGATCGAAGCTCAGTCCGAAGGCGGGCTGTCCCTGCCCCGCGGTCATGACGCCGGCTCGTCCTGGTCAGCGGCTTCCGCCGTGGCCGCCGTCTCCGTCCGTACGGACGGCGGCGGACCGGGCAGGAGACGGTGTGCGGGCCGGTCGGGAGAGGTCATACAGGCCGACAGCGGGCCGCCCGGTGCGCGGATCGCCGCGACGGCGTGGGTGAGGAAGTCCCGGTGCCACACGAACAGACCGGAGAGCCCGGCTTCGGGGTCCTTGTGCTGCTGGTAGGCGAGCCACAAGGCATGGAGCCAGGCCACGACGTCGTCGTGCTCCTGCCACTGCAGGCACCAGGGCGCCGCGGTGGTAACCTCCGCCCCGTAGACCGGGAGGAAGAAGTCGTCGACCCAGTCGGACAGGGCGTCGAGTTCGTCCTCGCGTTCCTCTCCGTCCAGTTCCAGGATCGGGCGGGGCTCCGGTGGAGCGGCGGCCGGCGGGCCGCCGAGTCCCGGCATGCCGAACGCGGCGAACGGTGATCCACTCGGCGACGGGGCGGACGCGAGGTGGTCGAGCTGCTGAGCCTGTTGCGCCGACTGCTCCATGAGCCGCCGCACGCTCGCCTCGATTCCCTCCAGCTGTGGATCCGGAATACGAATCGGCTCCAACTCTCCATCGTCGGCAGGTTTTGCGGATTCGGACATTGAGAAGTTCGGCCTCCTACGAGACGCGGAATGAGGGAAGTGCGGGGGCGCCCTTGCGCGGCGCCGCCGGCGGATTGCACGTTCCTCCGGGCGGTATTTCGCCTACGGCTGCGCGTGGGAGCTGGTCGCCTTGGCGACGGGCAAGGACGCGGCTCAGGCGGTGAGAACCACGCCGTCCTGCGTGAGGGTTGCGCGGATCGTCTCGGTGAGCCGGTCGGCTGCGATCGACGCGTAGTGCTCGGTCTTCTCCACGCCGATGAAGTCCCGGCCTTCCAGCAGGGCGGCCACGCCCGTGGAGCCGGAGCCGGCGCAGAAGTCGAGGACCGTGCCGCCCTCGGGGCTGATCTTGACCAGCTCCCGCATCACCTCGACCGGCTTCTGCGTGATGTGCTGGCGCTTCGCGCCAGAGGGCTGCGAAGCCGAGTACATGCCAGGCAGATAGACGGGATTGCGGGAGCCGTCGATCGGCCCCTTGCTGGCCCAGACGATGAACTCGCAGTTCTGGGTGAACCGGCCCTTCTGGGGCCTGGCCTGCGGCTTGTGCCAGGCCAGGACACCGCGCCACAGCCATCCGGCCGCCTGGATCGCGTCCGTCGTCGTCGGGAGCTGGCGCCAGTCGGTGAACAGCAGGGCCGTCCCGCCGGTCTTGGTAAGGCGGTGGGCTTCGGTCATGATCTGCGTCAGCCAGAACGAGTAGGACCGCTGGTCCATGTTCTCGCCGGTGAAGTCGGCGAGGTCGTTCTTGGCGTCGGCGGAGGTGTACTTCTGCTTCGCGGAGCGCGTGGTGCGCTCCTTCGCGGTCCGGCCTCCGCTGTTGTACGGCGGGTCGGTGATGACGGAGTCGACGCAGCCGTCCGGAAGGCCGGAGAGAACGGCCAGAGCGTCGCCCTGGTGAAGGGAAAAAGGCAAAGAGGAACCCCGATTCAGGTTGCGGAAACGCGGAGGGAAATAGCCGCCTCGCGCAGGAGTCCTCGCGGGCCGGAAGTGGGCATGCAGAAACCCAGGGCCGCAGACCGAGGAGGGCGAGGGGGAGTCCAAAAACTGTAGAGGCGAAACCGCCGACGACCAAGAAGTGCCCTGCCGAGGTATCGGTTTCCGGCACCTCACGCCGACTTTTTGGTCAACCGCCGATCCGCGCCTACTGTTTTTGAACCGCCCGGCCCACGCCGCCGCTGGCCACTCCCCTGCCACACCTCACGGAGGTACCCCTTGCCCCGGCACACCTAGCTCACGGCCCGGCCACGCGGAGCGAGCGGCAACTCGCCCCGCACCGGCCCGTCCCGATCGCCCACCCCGGCTGCCGCGCCCTTCCGAGACGCCTCGCGCACGCGGTATGCCGGACACCACACCCCCAAGGACACGTTCATGACGTCTCGCTACCCACCCATGCCCGAAACCGCTGACCGGCGAGCGGTCCGCTCGGATTGAAGGGGCTCGCCGCCGGCATCGGCGTCGTCTTCCTCTCCCCGATCCTGATCGCCGGCACCGGCATGATGCTGGCCTCCTCGGCCGACGCCGTGCAGAGCAGCGGCTCCTTCAGCAGCTGCCTGAGCGACATCGACAGCGACAAGGTCGCCGAACAGGTCACCAAGATCCTCGACGGCGCCTCCGGCAAGGACGTGCACGTCGAGGGCCTGGACCTGCCCGCCGAGCAGGTCCCCAACGCCCAGACGATCGTGGCCGCCGGCCTCTCCCTCGACGTCCCCAAGAAGGGACAGATCATCGCGCTCGCCACGGCGATGCAGGAGAGCCGACTGCGCAACCTCGCCTACGGCGACCGCGACTCCCTCGGCCTCTTCCAGCAGCGCCCTTCCCAGGGCTGGGGCAGCGCCGAGCAGATCCGCGACCCCACCTACGCGAGCGAGCAGTTCTACAAGCACTTGCTCAAAGTGAGCGGGTGGCAGCAGATGACCGTCACCCAGGCCGCCCAAGCCGTGCAGAAGTCCGGCCTGCCAGACGCCTACGCGCAGTGGGAGAAGCTCGCCACCGCGCTGCAGGGCGCCATCGCCAAGAGCTTCCCCGGCGGCGGTGACGCGGACGGCAAGGACACGGACCAGGACAAGCAGTCGGCCACGACCGGCTGCGCGCCGGACCAGGACGGTTCCGGGTTCGGCCGCATCCCCGAGGGGAGCGTCCCGAAGGGTTACTCGATCCCCAAGGACGCCGATCCGAAGGCGCGCAAGGCCATCACCTGGGCGATGCAGCAGCTCGGGACGCTCTACCAGTGGGGCGGCTCCTGCACGAACTCGCATGGTCCTGACCCCATGGGCCGCTGCGACTGCAGCTCGCTGATGCAGCAGGCGTACGCCCACGCCGGAATCACGCTCACCCGCACGACGTACACGCAGGTCAACGAAGGCAAGGCGATCTCGCCCGCTCATCTCAAGCCCGGTGACCTGATCTTCAGCCGCGGCACCGCCGCCCGGCCCGAGCACGTCGGCATGTACATGGGCGAGGGCCTCGTGATCGAGGCGCCGCGCACCACCAAGCCGGTCCGGATCACCCCGATCAAGGACTGGACGATTCTCGCCGCCCGCCGCGTCCTCTGACGCCGCCCCCGCCCGGCATCGCCCCGGGCGCCCTGGCCCCACGGCCACTTCCGCGCCCTTCGCGCGCCCCCCTCCGCTTTCGCCTTCCCCGCCGGCCCCCGCTGGGCCCGCGTATGCAAGGAGCCCCACCACCCCTATGTCCGTCCCCCTCGCAGACCGCGTCATCCAGCTCGCCTATGACCCAGGAATTTCGCCCAAGGGCGGTGGCCTGCCCGGCCTGAGCGTGCTGAAGAACGTCGTCAACTCGATCAACATGTTCGGCATCATCGCCGTCGTTGGCGCCCTCGCCGTCTCGCTCGGCGTCTGGGCCTGGGGCCACCACACCGGTGGCCACCAGGCTGAGGCCAATGGGAAGAAGGGCGCCGTGGTCGCCGCCGGCGCCGCCCTCGGTCTGGGCGCCGCGAACGGCATCGTGGCCTTCTTCTCCGGCCTGGGCTCGCAGGTCCACTGATGCGGAAACGATCCCCGTCCCTCGCACTGTCCTCGTACGGCTCGGGGTGGTCGGCCAACCGGCGCATCGCGATCGTCGCCGCCGCCGTCGCCGTCCTGCTCGCCATCGCCGGGGTCGTCGCCCTGCTGACCGGAGGCGGGAATAGCCACCAGGCTCCGGGCGCCGTGGCGCCTGCCCCAACCGGCAGCCCGTCCTCCTCCGAGGCCGCCCCGAAGCCTTCCTCCGGATCCGGGTCGGTGCCCAAGCCGCCGCAGATCTCCGAGCCGGTCGCCTACGCCAAGGCAGCAGCCCAGATGCTGTGGTCCTACGACACCCGTGACACCAGCCGCAACCAGCAGCTCGCCGGCATGCGCGCCTGGATGACCGCCGAGACCAAGTACACCGACTGGGCCTCGGTCTCCGGCCAGGTTCCTGACCCGGTGCTGTGGTCACGGATGGCCGACCAGGACCAGCACGCCACCGCCCACGTCACCGAGGGCCACTACCCCGGCGCGTTCAAGCAGGCCCTGGCCGAGGACCCGTCCGCGATCACCGAGGCGTACATCTACGTCGTCACCGTCAACGGCAAGCAGACGCTCAGTTGGAAGAAGGGCGGCGGAGGGGCCGAGGAACGGGCCGTGACCCTCGCCGTCCAGTGCCGCCCGAACCACGACTGCACCCTGGCCGCCATCGCTCCGAGCGTCACGCAGTGACCCGCGCCTGAGACACGAAAGGAGGAGTAACTCCCCGTGGGCTTCTGTGATTACCCTCTGGCCGACAAGTTGTGCACGGTCGGCGACGCGGTGGATTTCGCCTCGGACCCCGGCAAGGCCATCGGTGACTGGATGGCGAAGTCCGCCGGTGAACTGGCCGCCGCCGCAGCCGACCTGGCCGCCGAGGCGGTCGACACCACCACGAAGGTGGATCTGAACGCCGGATGGTTCCGTGACAACTACGAGATGCTGCTGCCACTGGGCCTGGTCCTGCTGGTCGCCACGTTCTGCGCACAGCTGGTCCGGGCCGCCATCCGGCGCGACGGGCAAGCGCTGACACAAGCGTTCACCGGCACCATGAGCGGCGTCCTGTTCGCCTTCTGCGCCATCGCCCTGACCACGGTGGCCGTCGAAGTCGTCGACGCCGTCAGCGACGGCCTGTTCAAGACCGCGCACCTGAACATCGAGTCAGCCGTGCGCCGTATCGTGAAGGTCAACCAGATCGGATCGCTGTCCGGACTCGGCTGGCTCGTCCCGGTCGTCGTCGGGCTCGGCGCCGCCATCGGCGCCTTCCTCTACTGGTGCGTGATGATGGTCCGCAAGGTCGGCATCCTCGTCATGGTCACCCTCGCCGTCTTCGCGTCCGCCGGCGGCGGCTGGGAAGTCGCCCGGCGCTGGCGCAAGGGCTGGATCGAAGCCACCGCCACCCTCGTGGTCTCGAAGCTGCTGATGACCGTGATCTTCGTGCTCGGCATCGCTGCCATGGGCAAGACCGAGGCCGAGGACGGCATCGCCGCCCTCGCCGACGTCATGTCCGGCATCGTCATCATGATCCTGGTGCTGCTGTGCCCGTACGCGGTCTTCAAGTTCGTGCACTGGGCGGCCGACGGGACCGACGGGGAGTCCATCCACCGTGCCGGCGGCGCCGGTGCGCAGATCGCGAAGGCTCACGCCGAGAAGGCCGCCCGCAAGGCCGCCGCTGCTGCGGCCACCGCCGGAACCGGTGGCGCTGCCGCCGGCGCGGGTGCCGCACCGCAGGGCCCCGACGGCGGCGGGTTCCCCGGCGACATCGCTGCCAACCCGACCGGCGGAGGCGGCGAGGGCAAGGAGGGATCGCAGAGCGGCGGAACGGGTTCCTCGCCCGGCGGCGACGCGGTCAAGTCCGGCTTGGAGAAGGCCGTCCAGCCCGCGCCGACGAGCGTGTCCGACGACACCAGTGGCCAGGTGGGCGGCAGCCAGGGGCCTGGCGGATCCGGTGCGAGTAGCGCGTCTGGGCAGAGCGGCGGATGGCAGTCCACCCCGCCGCCGCAGGGGGCACCGCCGTCCTCCGGCATGCAGAACGCCCCGTCCAGCGGGGCGAGCGGGCCCCCGCCGCCTCCGACCGGCCTCTGATTCCCTGACCGACTCCCGGGGGCGGGACGTGCACGCGCCCTCCCGCCCTCGGGTTCCACCCGCGCCTCCAGGACCCGCCCCTTGACTGATCTTTCCGTCGCCCCGGTCACGGTGAAGTTCCCGCACCGGAGCCGCCGCGGCATCCTCCTCGGCCTCTCCCTGCCTCAACTCGTCCTCGTCTCCTGCACGCTGGCCCTGCTGCTGATGACGGTGATCTCCACCGGGCTTCTCGGCGCCGTCGCCCTGGCACCGCTGTGGGCGGCATCCGGGGCACTCGTCGCGATCCGCCGGCACGGCCGCTCCCTGATCGACTGGGCGCCGATCGTCACCCGGTATGCACACCGTCGCCACACCGGCCAGACCCTCTGGCTTGCCCGGCCCGTCACCCGGCCCCGGCAGGACGGCGTCCTCCATCTGCCCGGCACCGTCGCCTCCCTGAAGGTGGTCACCCCCGGCGACTCCGCCAACGGCGCCGCAGCCGTCCACGACCCGCATCAACAGACGCTGACCGCCATCGCCCGCGTCACCAGCCGCGCCTTCGCTCTCCTCGACCCCGCCACCCAGAACCACAACGTGAGCAGCTGGGGACGCGCGCTCGCGGGCATCGCCCGCACCGGGCACATCGCCACCGTGCAGGTGCTGGAACGCACCGTCCCCGACTCGGGCGACACCCTCACCCGCCACTGGACCCACAACGGGCAGCCCCAGACCCCCGTCGCCGGACAGATCTACTCGGAGCTGGTCTCCTCTGCCGGCCCTGCCGCCGCCCCGCACGAGACCTACCTCGCCATCTCCCTCAACCTCAAGGCCGCCCGGCGCCTGATCAGCCAGGCCGGCGGAGGGCTGCCCGGGGCGTTCACCGTCATGGAGCAGACCACCGCGTCCATCGCGCAGGCCGCCCGCAACGCAGGTCTCCAGGTCACCGGCTGGCTGAGCGCGCGGGAGATCGCCGCCGTCATTCGCACCGCCTACGACCCGAAGGCCCTCGCCGCACTCCAGCAGTGGTCCGAGACCGGCCGCGCCGAGGCCGACCCCGCAGCTGCCGGGCCCGTCGTCCAGTTCGAGGAGTACGACCGCCTCGCCACCGACAGCGCGCGGCACGCGACGTACTGGGTGGAGAACTGGCCGAGGACCGAGATGGGGGCCGGGTTCCTGCACGGGCTGATGTTCACGGCCGGCGTGCGCCGCAGCCTCTCCCTTATCTACGTGCCGCAGGGGCTCGAGTCCGCACTGCGGGACGTCCAGCGCAAGAAGGCCGCGATCATCGCCGACGCCAACGAGCGCGCCCGCCGCGGACAGGTCGATTCCGAAGAGGACTCCGTCGAGTACGCCGACGTCAAAACCCGCGAACGCCAGCTCATCGCCGGGCACGCGGACGTCGCACTGACCGGCCTGGTCACCGTCACCGCCGAGACCGACGCCCTCCTGGACGCCGCCTGCGCACAGATCGAGACCCACGCCGTCGCCTCCGGCGTCGACCTTCGTCGGCTCAACTACCAGCAGCCCGACGCCTTCGCCCTCACCGCGCTGCCGCTCGCCCGCACCGCCCTGTGAACCAGCCGCGCCCGTGCGCACCCCTGACCCACCGCACTCCGGATCACCCGCGACGGGACGCCCCTCACTGCCCTGCCTACCGGCAGGAAGGACCACCACCTTTGACCTCTCCTACGCGCCCCGCCGACGCGCACCCCTACCTCCGCGCCGCGAACGCCGGCATCCGCCACCACGCACGGGCCTTGGCGCCGTCGGACGCGGACCCGCCCAAGCCCGGAGATCGTCTGCACCTTGACGTGCTGCACGCCCACCTCACCGCTCTGCTCCAGCTTCTGGACCGGCTCGCTGACCACACCCGGCCCCCGCACCCAGTCGCCGGACGTCACCTGGCCACCGCCCACACCAGGCTCTGGCAGGCCACCAGCGAAGTCCACGCCGCCTTCCACCTGCTGCCCGGCACACCCCAGGCGGACGCCGAGACAAGCGCCTGCCATCCAGAGCGGCTCCCCGAGGGCCCGCCCGTGCTGACGATCTGCCAACGCCACCTCGCCGCCGGACACGTAGTCCGCCGCAAAACCACCCCCACCGACCTCCGCCCGCACACCACGGCCTGCGTGCGATGAGCACCACCCGCAGAATCGAGGGCCCCCGATGAGCCACCGGCCCGCCCGTCGCGCCCGCCGCGCGTCCGCCAGCCCGCTGTTCACCCCCCACGGCACCGCCCGCGCCAGCCGCAAGGCCGCCCGCCGCCAGCTCGCCGAGGCCACCGCCAAAGCCCGCGCCGAAGCCAGCGCCCACCAGAGCGAAAGCACGCCCGCCGAGCACCAGATGCCCGCCCCGCTCTACCCATCGAGCGGACGCCCCGGGCCCGCCTCCTCTCGCGGGAACCGGCTGAAGCTGCCCGCCCACCGCATGACCACCGCGGTCGCGGCCGGCGCCTATCCCTTCCTCGCCGAAGGCGGACTCGGCGCCGAGGGCATCTACATCGGCCGCGACGTCCACGCCGAAGCATCATTCGTCTTCGACCCGTTCGCTCTGTATGGCAAAGTCGAGGGATTCACCAACCCCAACCTTTTGCTCGCCGGCGTGATCGGCCAGGGCAAGAGCGCCCTCGCCAAGTCCTTCGCGCTGCGTTCGGTCGCCTTCGGATACCGCGTCTACGTCCCGTGCGACCCGAAGGGCGAGTGGACTCCGGTGGCAGAAGCCCTCGGCGGCCGGTCCGTCGCCCTCGGTCCCGGACTGCCGGGTCGCCTGAACCCCCTGGACGCGGCCCCGCGCCCGGAGAGCGTGTCCAAGGCCGACTGGGTCGGCGAGATCCGCAAACGACGCCTGCTCCTGCTCGGCTCCCTTGCCCGCACCGTCCTGGGCCGGGACCTGATGCCCATGGAGCACACCGCCCTGGACGTCGCCCTCGACGCCGTCGTCACCCGCGCCGCCGACACGCACCGCACCCCGCTCCTCGGCGACGTCGCCGCCACCCTCAACAGCCCAAGCGCGCTCGACGAAGCCGCCGGGATGATGTCGGGCCAACTCGGCGACGCCGCCCGCGACCTGGCCCATGCCATGCGGCGCCTGGTCCACGGCGACCTGGCCGGCATGTTCGACGCCCCCTCCACCGTGAGCTTCGACCCGAACGCGCCGATGCTCACCATCGACCTGTCCCGCCTCGGCGGCAGCGGTGACGACACCGCCCTCGTCCTCGCGATGACCTGCGCGAGCGCCTGGATGGAGTCCGCCCTCTCCGACCCGAACGGCGGACGGCGCTGGATCGTGTACGACGAGGCATGGAGGCTGATGCGGCACGTCGGCCTGCTCCAGCGGATGCAGGCCCAGTGGAAGCTCAGCCGCGGCCTCGGGATTGCCAACCTCATGGTGATCCACCGGCTGTCCGACCTGCTCACCGCCGGCGACGCCGGATCACAAGGCCGAGCCCTGGCCGAGGGACTCCTCGCTGACTGCAGCACCCGGATCATCTACCGCCAGGAGAACGACCAGCTCCACGCCGCGGCCTCCCTGCTCGGCCTGACCTCCGTCGAGATGGACGCCATCGCGCACCTCAACCGAGGGCGCGGCCTGTGGAAAGTCGCAGGTCGGAGCTTCATTGTTCAGCACCTCCTGCACAGCCACGAACTGGCGCTCTTCGACACCGACGCCCGTATGCACTGAAGCCGATCCACCCACATCCCAAGGAATGCTCTGCACCGCCCCGCTCATTTCAGCGACGCCGACTGGGCCGAATACCAGCAGTGCCAGGCCGAGCACGACGACCTCATGGCGCAAGTCGCCGATCGTGAAGCCCAGCTGGAACACGACCTGATCGCCGCCTACGACGAGTACGAACTCGACTCCAGTCCGGTTCCGAAGCCAGAAGCCGGCCTCGCTCGCCGAACGACTCCGTCGCACCCATCGGCGTCTCGCAGGAGAATTCGTGGCCGCTGACGAGGCGAACGCTACGGACGCCCGCGAGGCTCTGATCGCGCCACTTCCCGACCACCGCGACGTGAACATGCCGTGGTGGCAGGAGCTGTGGCGTCGCCACGTGCACATCACCACGCCGCTGCGAGCGCGCGGTCTGCCATGCGACATCGAGTTCGGCCTCAGCGCCTACATCGTGCGCGTCTCGCTCCCCGACGACAGCTACCTGATCATCAGTCCGCCGCAGGAACCGCCCTCCGACCACCCGCCCGGGGACCCCGAGGGCTGGATCGCGACCCGCGAGCACCCCGACGACCAGACGCTGTTCGAGGTCCTTTACGACTCCGCCCCCTCCGACACCCCCGGGGCTCGCCAGCGGCCCGAAGCCCGCCACGGCGGCAGCGCCCAACCCCTGATCGAGGCGATCGACCTCCGCCTCGCCCAGCTCGGACTGCTACCGCACCCCGCTCTGCCTCACGAGAGCCCCCACGTGCACCCGGCCCAACCGACACCCCCGCCCCCGTCCCGGGACATCCCCGGCACACCAGACCGCGGCCCCGCCTACGTCTACGGCGACGCGCTGCGCGATCTGACCGACCGGCTCAACAGAGCCGAGTCGCACGCGGATGTCGCTGCCCTTTTGCATCAGATTTTGGAACCCACGGACGGCCTGCTGGCACAGCTCGGCGAGTTCTTCGAAGCAGCCGGCGAGAAAGCCGAGGAGGACGACGGCTTCGACCTCTCCTACGACCTCGCCGACGCCGCTGCCTCGGAGAGGTCCTGCACGTGGCCGAGGACCGGATGCGGGCGCTCACCCCCCTAGCGCCCGCACCGCGGCTGCCCTGCACCCCGGCTCGTGCACCGTCCCTTCCGCCGCGAGCCCTCCCGTCAGCTCCGCCGCGGCACACGCGCTGACGCCGCACCGCCTACGGGGACAACGGTCGCGCACTTCGCGTCCACGGCGTGGTCCAGCAGCTCACGGCCAAGGGCATCGGTGTGAACCTCCGCCACTCGGCGCCCACCACCCACCACCGTCTTCGCTGGCGCCGCCAAGCTACACGGACGCCTACGCCCTCAAGACCACCGACGGCGGCGCGCTGATCCTCTTCTCCCACACGCACACCCAGACCGACGCCGTCGCGCGCGCCCCGGCCTGCAGATCAACCCCGGCAACGACGACCGGGCCTGGCTCCACGACGTGCCCCGCACCTCCATCCGCTACACGTTCGTGTGCAACGACGCCGCCACCGTCCCCGCGAAGGCCGAACCCTCCCGCCTGATCGGCTACACCTGCGCGCGTACCGACGCCTCCGGCCCTCCAGTCCCGTCCTGGTCCGACCGCGCGTAGACGCACCCGCACGCCACCGTGACGGCCGTCGAACATCCCCCGCACCCCGCTCGCTCCGGAGAATCCCCTGTCCACACGCTCCTTCATCGCCCGCCCCACCCGCGGTACGGGATACACGGGCATCCACGTCCAGCTCGACGGCGTACCCAGCCACCACCTCCCCTTGCTCCTGGCCGCCTACCGGTACAAGTTCGGGCGCAACATCGAGGCCATGTCCCGGCACCTCATCGACGACGTCGCCGTCGGCTGGGACGAACTCGGCACCGATCTCCTCGACGACGCCCCGCCCGCACTCGTGAACGCGCTGACCGGCGGCGAGCACTGGCCCAGCCGAACCCTCGACCACCTGATCACCCCGGACGGCTCACCCCCGGTCCGTATGTCGGTCACCGACACGACTGTCGACGAACAGGACATGCAGTGGGGGTACGTCCTGCATAGGGAGGGCGTCGAGGTGATCAGTCTCCTGGACGAGCACATCGGCCCGATCGTGAGCTGGTCCACCGACCCGCGCACCGCCTTCAACGACCACCCGGCGGCCTGGTCATCCCTCGACTCCCCGCCCGCCATCCGGGCATCCCGCGGCGAGCGCCCCCTGAGCGCTCCTACCGTAGCCCCGGCGAAGGCCGGCACCCCGCGCCCCACCGCCCGCCGCTAGTTCCCCCTCGTCTTCCCGGAGCCTTCCCTGCCCCCGCCCAGCACGCCCCTGATCACCGTCGTCATCGCCAGCCGCCTGCGCGAAGACCGGCTGGACTACCTGGCCGCCATGCACGCCAGCCTCACCCGGCAGTCCGTGCCGTGGGAGGCCGTGATCGCGCTCGACGGTGCATCGCCCGACCGCCTGCCGACCCCGCTCACGCAGGACCCGCGCGTTCGCACGCTGGCGCTGTCCCGTCCAGTCGGCGCCGCCTGCGCCAGGAACCTGGCCCTCGCTCACGTACGCACCCCGTACACCAACTGGGCAGACGACGATGACCTGTTCACCGACGACGCGATGGCCGTACGGCTGAACACCCTGGAATCCACCCAGGTCGGCTGGTGTGCCGGCTGGAGCGAGGATCAGCACCCCGACGGCTCGACCACCCTGTGGCGCTGCCCCACGCCGCCCGGCCGGCACGAGGCCGGTGACGTGTGGACGTACTGGAAGTCACCGACGGACACCATCCCCATCGGGCCGACCACGATCCTCGCCCGTACCGACCTCGTGCGCGCCGCGCCGATGGGCGGCCTCGTCCAGGGCGAGGACTACTGCGCGGCCGTCGGCGTCACCGCTCTCGCCCCCGGCGTCCTGCTGCCAGTGCCCGTGTACAGGTACCGCAAGTGGAACGGGCAAATGACAGCCCAGGCCGGATACGACCAGCTGGAGGCAGCGGCCCGTGAGCACGCCTGGGCGTACGGCCGCAGCCTGCGCGCCGTCCTGCGCGGTGGCGAGGACCTGGTCCATGGCTGAGGCGCAGATCATCCTGTCGCACAGCCGGGACTCCGGGATCGTCGCCATCGCCTCGGGCGAGCGTTACTCCTGGGCGCATACCGCCCTCGCGGAGAGCGGCTTCCAGCGGGATGACGACGGTGTCTGGCGCCTGCCCGCGGACGGCACCCAGACCACCGTCGTCGACCTGGTCACGTGCGCGAAGCAGCACCGCACCAGCGTGCACACGAGCAGCCGCCGGTTCATCGGCGACGCCGCCCGCGACCTCGCGCGCCTCCTGCCCGGCCAGTGGCACGCCTCGGTCGAGATCTACTCGCACCCCGCCTGGCAGGAAGACCTGGTCCCCTGGATCTGGGACAGCGGCGAACTCGGCCCCGCCGTCCAGAGCGACAGGATCCCCTACGCCGCGCTCCTCACCGACATGGTGCAGGGCACCACGCTGCTGTTCATCGAGCGTCCCGGCCGTCAACTCGACTACCTGGTAGGGGCCTTCTCTCCCGAGGGGCTCGAAGGGGGCTACGGCGATCCCCACGCCCCGCGCAGCATCGTCCTACCGCCGTTCCCCGGGCGGGCTGCCCAGGCCCTTACCGACCGGTACCTCCCAACCTACGAGCAGGCCGTCCACGCCCGCCAGACGGCGGCCATCGCCGCCGTGCTCGGAGACATTCGCTCCGAGCACGACACCTGGCAGGCCATGAACGCTTCCGGCCGCTACAGCGACGCCACCCCACTGAGCGCCGCCGCCCTCGGCGCCGCGACTGAGTTGTTCCTCGACCACGCCTGGCGCCGTTTCCTGACCGTCGTCGACCACGCCCCGCCGCTGCTCGACCGGTGCCGACCCGCGAGCAGCCCGTGGCCCGACGACGCCGCAGTCCTTTCCCGTCTGGCCGACGCCGTGACCGATGCCGATGGCCTGGTCGACGAGATCGTCCATGGCTGTTCCGTGCCGGAGCTGGAGCGCCGAGCACGCGCGTGGTCGGCCATCGAGACGTGGCTCACCGACGGCCAAAAGTTCTTGCGTCAGGCCCGCATCAGCGCACCCCACCGCCGCCCGGCCCTGCCCGTCACCGCGCCAGCCCGCCCCCTCACCGCGGCCCGGCCCGCGCGCCGTGGCCCCTGACCCTTCCGTCCCACGCCCCGAGGAGAACCCCGCCCCCTTGCGACCCGGCACCCACTTCGCCTTCGGCGACCACGAGGAACACGGCTTCGTGGCCTCCTTCACCTCCTCCCTGCCCGCACACCTCGCCCACTGGTACCTGGAGCGCGAGCAGTTCGAGCCCGTTCCCGGAGCACCCGGCCTTTACCGGCTCAGCGAGCCCGAGCGCGACGGAGTCCGCCGCACCCGCCAAGCCGTCCACGACCTGCGCCGCCACGGCTACACCGTGCAGGCCGACATCCGCCTCGACCCGTCCCTCTCGGCCGGCCCGCCACGCCCCGCCCGACCCAACGGACTCCAGGAGCGCCGCAGCCGTCTCGCCCAGGCCGCCGCCGGCCGGACGACGCAGCGCTCCGGACCGCCCACCACCTCCCCGCCGGCGGCCCGGCCGATCCCGCCGAAGCCCACCTACGCTCCGACCGTCCATTTGACGGCCGCGACCGGCGGGCGGTCTCGATGACACCCGCGAGCAGTCCGGCCCCCGACGGGCACTTGCCGACAGCTCCCGAACTGGCCAACGGGGCACGTGACTTCCGCTTGCGGATGGCGGTCATCGACTGCGAGACCGAGGCCGCGCTCGACCTGACACGCGACCACTACGGCCGTACCGTCCACGCGGGCGCCGCGGTCCCGTTGGACGGCTGACCAGCCCCGGCCTGCTGCTCCTGTTCGTCTCGCTGACCGGCATCGGGTTCGCGATCGGGGCCATGAATGTGTGGTCGATCGCCATAGCCGAGGACCACGAACAGGACATGCTCTCGGGCATCATCCCCGCCGCGTTCTCCACCGGCAGCCTCCTGGGCGGCCTCGTCTACGGGCGCCGCACCTGGAGTCGGACCACCGCCGACCGGCTGATCATCGCCAGCGCTGCGTTCCTCGCCGGTTGGCTCCCACCCGTAACCCTGCCCGCGCCGTTCGCGGCCACCGCCGCCATCGCAGTGCCCGGTGCGTTCCTGACCGTCGTGGTCGCTTGCGCCTACGTGACCACCGATGCCCTCGCCCCTGCGGGCCGGACCAGCGAGGCGTATGCGTGGCTGATCCTCTCGATCGGCGTCGGACAGTCCGCGGGTACCGCCCTGGCCGGACGCCTCGCCGAGCAGCCGCTCACCAGCGCTGTGCTCCCCGCCGCCGGCGCGGCCTTCGCTCTCGCGGTCCTTCTCGCCGCGCGCCGACAGCTCCGCCCCGCCGGACACCGGCCGCGCGGCCGACACCGCCCACTCCGAGGCCGGCACAAGACGCCCTGATCTGGGCGCACCCCCACCTTCCAACCCCTTTTGAGGAGAACGAATTATGGCCGTGCGTACGCACTGGACCGTGGAGCACGCCTGCTCCCACAGCGTGGATCATGACCTGTCCAATCGCCCTGCCGACAAGCGGGCAGGCTTTGCCCGTTGGCTCGCGTCGAAGGACTGCACCAACTGCTGGAAGGCGGCGCGCGACGCCGACGCCGAGTCCAAGGACGAGTGGCTCGCGACCAAGCGTGCCGAGGAGCAGGAGGCAGCCGTCGCGTGGGCCAAGCAGTTCGACATGCCGCAGCTGGAGGGCCCGGAGAAGGCCCTGAATTGGGGCGAGCGCTCCCGCCACCAACTGATGACGGCCGCGCACACCGCGCTCGTCGTCGAGGGCACTTGGGACGAGGCGGACTGGGCGGAGCTGGAAGAGAAGGCCCGCTCCATCACCCGTGCCGGATGGTGGATCGACCAGCGCGACGCCGACGGCACTGACCTGCTCGAACTCCTCGACGCGGCCAGTGAGGCGGACCGCGGGACGGAGAACCCCTTCCGCTGACGCCGGGGCAACATAGCCGGGAAACGCCGGTTAGCCAAACCGGCGTTCCTCCGGACTATTGATGCTCCCACCCCGCCAGCAACCGCGCGGAAGGAACTCATGTCCCAGCCCCCGCCCACCTCGGCCTTCGCACCGACGCCCGACCCGCTCACCCCCGACCGGGACATCACCCACGCCCACTTCCAGGCCGGTGACACCGTCGTCGTCCTGAAGGGGGTGGCCGACGGAGAACTGTGGGGCGACGCGATGCGCGTCGTTGCCCCTTCCTGGCACACCCCGACCGACGAGGACGGGTGGCGTCTGCGGGATGCGACCGGCGGCGCCCAGTCCTACGTCACCGCCCATCCCCGCTACCTCGTGCACCTCCCACGCCGCTGCCCTGACTGCCTGATCTATCTACGGGCCATGGAGAACACCCTCCTCGCACGGTTCGCCGACCGCGACGAGCTGATCGACTGCGGCTGGTACACCACCACCGCCCTGGGCCAGCTCGTGCACATCGCCGACATCCGGAGCGGCCGGTGATCCCCCGCCTGCACGAGCGGACCCACCGGCCCCACGACCCGCTCGAAGAGGCGCTGGGGCGGCCGGTCTCACCGAACGAGGGCCTAACGGAGCACACGATCGTCGCCCACTGGCCCGGCCTGGATTACTTCACCCTGGACGACGAGCAGAGGATCTGGACGTCCGTCCAGTGGGCCGAGCACCTCGAAGACCCCTACCTGGAGCATCCGTTCGCCGCCAGCCCCGACGACGACCGGCGGGCGATCCTCCACCTAGACATCCGCCTTCACCCGAAGGACCGGGAACTGACCGGACCGGAGTGGGCCGAGGTCGCTCAACGGCTCGCGCGGGCCGTCGGCATCGAGATCCCCGGCAAGGAACATGGCTGCCGATGGATCGCTGTCCAGGCCCAGCCAGGGCGCCTCGATCTGATCGCCAACCTAATCCATGTCGACGGCGCGTGGCACGCTCCCCCCGCGGACAAACTGCGGCGCCTGGCACAGGAGGCGCGTCGCATCGAACAGGACCTCCACCTGATCCCTGTCCGATCCGACCCCCCTTCGCGGCCTGCCGTCCGCGCGGCGCTCACGGCGTCGGCCCAGCTCGCGACCATCCTCAGGCAGCTCGCCGACGAACAGGCCGGCCCTCTGGCCGCGGTACGCGGACTCGTCGAGCACACCTCGCACCGGATCGCCCGCCAGCCGGGAGCAGCCGGCACCGATACGGCACACCGCCTGGAGCTGATTGCCCGCCGCCTCTACGCCATCCAGCAGGACCTGGACACCACCGCAAACCGCCTGGTCCAGCCCCGCGCCGTCCCGGCCCCGGACGCCGTCCGGCACAACGCCCACCGATCGCCGTAGGAGAAACGTCTCCTTGCCCCGCACCGACCGCTTCCTGGACATCCGCCGCGACCCGCACTCCGACGAACTCCTTGCCCGCGGCGGCGACTCCGAGGCACACAGCATCCTCCAGCGCGCGGGCTTCGTCGCCGTCGTCCGAGTCCATGAGACGTACCACCGCGCCCCGACCGGCCTAGCAGAGGACGACGAGTCCCGTCTCGCCACCGACGCCGTGGCCCGCCTGCGGGCGGCCGGATACCACGTCGACTGCGACGCGGACTTCGACACCGACTCGCGTCCGGCCAGCTACCTGCCGCTGGGATCCTCCGTTGCCCACGTCGCCGAGCGCCTTCGCGAGGCCGCCACTACGGACGAGGCGGCCGATGCGCTGACTGAACTGACCGCCGCCCACGACGGCGTCCTCGCCGCGCTCGAGGAAGTCCTCACCGCCACCGCCGACTTCCACGACGGGCTCGGCCAGGCGGCCGACCCCTACATCGCGCGGCGGCTGCGCTACCTCGCCGACGAGCACCTTCGCGTCATCCGTACCGACCTCTCCGAGACCCGCAACCAGCTCGCCGACCGGCATGCCCCGCACCCCGGCCGCAGCACCTGCACCGGGGAAGTCCCGTCAACCGCGCAAGAGCGCTCTGCCGCGTGCGCCTGCCCGCCACCGCCGCGCACCCTCCCGGCCCCGCCGCCCCCGATGGCCGCCGGACTGCGCCGCTGACTCCCACCTCGCCCAAGGACACCATGCACGACCACCACACCTCCGAGCGCCTCGCCTCGTACGCCGACGTTCTCGCCGGCGAACTCCCCGACAGTTGGACCAGCTCCCACCTGCCGGCCGACGCCAAGGACGACCTCGCCGAACTCGCCAACCGCATCTGGGACCTGGACCTGGTCGCCGCCTCTCTCGCCGAGCACCCCCTGCAGCAGGCCGCCGTCCTGAGCCGACAGGACGGTGCGCAGCTCGTCCTTCTGGACCGGCACGACGAGCGCGACGGCTTCCTCATCGCCGCCGTCGCCCCGCACGCCCTGCCCGACGAGGCGTTCCGCGGCGTTCCCGAGCCCAACGGCATCGCCCTGGCCGATGACCCGTTCCTGAGCGCCGAGCAGGTCACCGGCGACCTGCTCGCCCGATACGACAGCGCCCTCGCCCAGGTCCGCCACAACGCCCTGGGCGGCATCCAGCCCTCCCAGCCGGACCGGGTCGTCCTGACCTGGCAGCCGGACGGCAGCGTCGCCACTGCCCCCGCCGACGACCGCGCCAGCGCTGTCCTCATGGCCCACGGCTTCGTCCAGGACCCGCAGAGTGGCATCTACCGCCTGAGTGGCGACGACACCCAGGCCCAGGCCCGCGCCCTGCGCGAGATCGGTCCGCGCCTCGACGCGCTCGGCATCGGCACCGCTCTGCAGCATCCCGCAGGCCGGACCGCGCCCACCGCCGCCGCCGCTTCCATCCCGCCCGTCCCTGCCGCTCCCCGTACGCCGGCCACCCGGTCTCGGTGAAGCAGACGGAGCCCGACTTCTGGGTGCTGGAGTACGTCACCATCACCAAGGACCCGCGAACTGACCTGGTCGTGGCCATCGGCGGCACCGACCAGGCCGCGGACATTCTCCAGCGAACCGGCGGCTTCCTCTCCGCTCCCGGACCGCGCGGTGACTATCACCGGCTTCCGCACGGCCTGCCCGTCGAGCAGCAGCGCCGGAAGGCGACCGCAGCCTCGCACGCTCTGCTCGCCGCCGGTCACAGCGTCCACCTCGACCCCACGCTGAACATGCTGGTCGCACCGGACGGTGAACGTGAGGCCGCCCTGCGCTACCTGGCGGGGCTCGCTGAGCGAGCCGCAGCCGCCACAACCAGCAGCGAGGTGGCCGAGGTCCTGACCGAGGTCGCTGCCCCCGTCCACGGGCTGCTGCCCCTCGCCAGAGAGGTCGTCGTCCGCGCCTGGATCGCCGCCAGCGACTTCCAAGGGGCCGCGCCCGCCGCGGAACCCGATCCCATCGCACGACTCGGAAGCATTGCCACCTCCGTGAGCGAGGCCGCGCGCGCCATCCTCCACGCCCGCAACCACGCCGCGCGCCCTGCGCAGCGGCCGGCCACCGCCTCACCACCGCCGAGCCGCGCCCAGCCTGCGGAATCCCGCCGCCGCTGACCCCGGAGAACCACATGGCCAACCTGGCCGACGAATACGGCACGGACGTCGAGATCTACATCAAGGCCCTGACGACCACCATCCACGCCGACACCCCAACGGGCGCCCCCGCCCAGCTCCACGACCTGCTGGAACACCTCGGCCTGGAACGCCACGCATACCCCACGGACGCGCCGCTCTACATCTGGCACACCGTGCCCGAACACCTCGACGCCGACGAGCAGAAGCGGCTGGCAACCCGTGCCATCCCCGTCCTGCTCCTGGCCGGGTACGAGGTCAACTGCACGCCCGAAGTCTTCGACGAATCCGCCTACCGGCAGGCCGTGCATGACCTGCGCACCCGAGCGGGCCGCCCTGCCGTGCGGCAACAGGCATCGATCGGCTCCCCCTCGCCTGCAGCTCCGGCCCGCCGCACCCCGTAAGACGCCTGGGCGGTCCCGGCACCGCGCCGGGACCGCCCGCCTCACCACCCGAGACCCGGAGATACCCGTAGCAATCCGCACACCCCCACCGATCAGCAACCGGCTCAAGCCCCGACTCGCCACGGCCCTCTTCCGCCGCTATCTGCGCGCCTGTATTCCGACCGGCCCCGACCGCGCCTCCCCGCTGGCCGGCGCTCGCCCGGAGGCCGTCCTCGCCGAGACGCAGCGCGTCGGGCAGCGCCACCACCACTGACCGTCCACCGACCCGGAGGAGCATGTCCCACCCCACCCCCTACCCCGTGAGACTGGCCGACGAGATCACCCGCCAGCTCGGCCAGCTCGCCGACCACCTCTCTCACCTGCCCCCGCCCGAGGCCGCTCAGGTCATCGCCCGCGTGCTCGACCCGGATACCGGAGTCCTCGGCGGCGTCACCCACCTCGTCGCCACCGGCAGCGTGTTCGCCAAGGACCAGGCAGAGCGAGGCGCGCTCCCCGCAGAGGTGTGGCTCGCCCTGGGCCGTGCCTCGAACGAACTCGGCGACATCACCCTCGACCTGGACGAACACAAAGACACCCTCCAGCGCGTCGGCGCCCAGCCCGCCACTACGGCGGCGAAGCCCCCGGCACCCGCACCGCTCGTCGTCCGGCGCCGCCGGTGAAGAAGAAGCAGTGGCAGGGCTGGGGACCCGACGAGCAGGCCGAACAGCACTACCTCATCCAGCCCCGCGCCCTGGCCGGCGGCGGCGACGTCCGGCACGTCTCTGAGTTCCTGCGCGCCTCCGGCTGGCGGGACAGGTCCAAGACGGGCGGCCCCCTGCACATGGAGAGCCCGGATCGCACCGTCCGCATCGCCTACGACCCCTACGTCCTCCCCGGCGGGTGGACCATCCACGGCAGAGCCGACGGAGCGAACGGCGAGTGGTCCGCCCACCTGGGCCAGCAAACGCCGGTGGAGATCGTCGCCGGCCTGACCGATGCCCTCACCCGCCCCCTCTCCGCCCATGCCCCTAACGTCTGGACCCCTCTGCAGGAGCAGAGATGGCACACGCGCTTCGAGGGCCAGGACTACATGGCGACGAGCCGGTACTGCACCGCGTGGGTGCAGTACCGGCAAAGCCCCGACGGGGCGGCGATGTGGTGGACCGGAGCGCAGGACAAGCAGGGCAACGGCTGGACGGCCAACTTCACGCCGAACACCCCGATGCACCTGGTGCAAGCCTTCTCCACCGAACTCGCCAGCCCAGACCCCGTGATGCGCCCACGCGGACGCGTGCCGATGAGCACGCAGATCCGTACCTGGTCGGTGTCCGTGAAGCCCTCCCAGCTCAGTGCGTGGCAGCAGGCCCGCGTCACGGCCGCCCGCGCCGCCACCTGGGCCCGCAACAGCGCCCGCAGCACCAGGCCGTGCACCAGCGCCCGCCCCTACACCCCGGCCGGCGGCACACGCACCCGCCGCTGACCGCAATAGCCCGCCCCGAGGAGCCCGATGCCCGCACTCACCCCGGACACCATCCGCACCCTGACCGAAACGCTCGCGGACCTCGCCGACTACCTGCGCGAGAACCCCGACCCCGCAGAAGCCCTCGCCCTCGTCGAGCCCCTCCTCGACGAGTACACGGGCCTACCCGTCCAGTTCGCCGACACGCTGCGCGCCCTCGCCCGCGCCGTTCAGGAGAGCCCTGACGCGCCGCGCACGGCGCAGGGCGACCTGCTGATCACCGAGCTGCGCACGGCCGCGTGGGAACTGGCCGACCAGCACACCCTCCACTACGTGCTGGACGATCTCCGTGACCTGTACGGCAGTTCGCTGACGAGCGAGCAGGGGTGCTGCTGGTGCCGCTGAGCGAACGGCAGCTCGCCGCCTTCGCCGACAAGCACGCCGTGCAGATCCCGTACGACACCAGCCCCCGCCACCTCGTCGGCCCCGGAGACGCCCGCCACGTCACCCACGGCCTGGCCGCCGCCGGATGGAACGCCGTCTCCGACCCCCTGAGCGCCGAAATCATCCTGGCAAGCCCTGACCTTCGCCACCGGCTCCAGTTCGACCCGCAGTCCCGCACCTCGGCGTGGTGGCGGCTACGGGCGGAGCCCGTCGGCACCGAGCCCGGCTGGTACGCCGAGTTCGGCGAACTCGTGCCCGCCGAGGTCCTAGCTGCCTTCACCGACGCCCTCACCGCCCCGCCGCCACAGCAGCCGGACCCGTGGCAGCAGGTGACCTCGGCAAGATGGCACCACGAGCCAGACGGCGCGCGCTCGCCGGACTCCATGTGCCACATCGAACTGTGGCCGTTGAGCGAATTCCACGACCGGTCGTCCTGGCACATCGAGACCCGCGAGCCCGGCCACGGGGAGTTTTCCGGCCCGCGCATCTGGCACGCCTACCTCGACGAGCACACCCCCGCTCACCTGGTCAGCGCGTTCCTCACCGCGCTGACCGACCACAGCCCGCTCCAGCGCGGCATGTTCGAACGCACCGGCCACCACAGCGCCGTACAGGAGCCCAGCCCGCTGCACCCGCAGCAGGTGGTCGACGCCCACGCCACGCGCATCAAGCATCTGCGCGCCCAGGCACGCTCAGCCCGCCGCCAGCAGACGAAACCCGCGACGATCCCGGCGCACGCCAGTACCGCGCAGCCGGCCGCTCGCCGCTGACCTGACAGGACCCCTCCCCATCTCCCGAGACCACCACGCACACCGCGACTTCCTGCGCCACCTCGACCACTACGTGCGGGACAGCCAGAAGATCCTCGACGCCTGGGACGCCTACTCCGACGAGCACACCGGCCTCGACGGCTGGCCCTACGACGACCACGCCTACGGCATGCGCAAGAGCCAGCGCGATGCCGACACCGCCGAGGCGTTCGAGCCGCTCCGCTACGGCGCCCGGCACCTGCTGGCGACCGCTGAGACACAGCTGACCCAGCTGCCGGAGAACACGGTGCAGAGCCGCTGGGTATACCAGCTGAGCGTCCTGCACACGGCCCTCGACCGTCTCGACGAACTGCACGAGCAATGGCTGCTCACCCGCGACGCCCTGCCCGCCACCGCCAAGCCCGGCACCACCGAATTTGACGACGCCCTCGCCGAACATCACGCCGAATCTTGGAGCTACCTCGACGACTGGGCCACCCACGGCAAAGCGCTCCGGGAGATCAACACCGCAGCCCGCAAGGCCCCCTCATCCCTGCTTCCCATGCCTGCCCTCGCACCTGTGCGACGAACCGCGGCACGGAAGTGACTAGGGCGCCGACTCCCGAGACCGTCGAGGTCGACTTCATCACCCCGCGCCACCTCGCCGGCGGCGGTGACCCCGCCTGGATCACCGTTCCCCTCCACCGTGCCTGCGGATAGAGCCACCGCCTGGAGCCCGACCCCGACGACCAGTGGTGGACCCTGCACCACGTCGCCGAGCCGGACCGGCCCGCCTGGTACGCCAGCTTCGGCGCCCGCACGCCCGTCGAACTGATCGCCGCCTTCACCGACGCCCTCACCGACCCGGCCCCAGCCGCTGACGCGCCTTGCGACCCGTACGGAGCGCTCCGGCAGGCCGGCTGGTCACCGTACGGCGACAACGGCCTTGCTTCCCCCGACAAGACGGCGTACGTCGAGCGGCTGGGAACACCAGCTGATCCGGAAGCCTGGTTCATCACGGTCACCCTCGGCATGCGCCAGAAGGTCTGGCAGGCCCGCTTCGGTGCGCACACTCCGCCACACCTTGTCACCGCGTTCACCGCCGCGCTCGGCGATCCGAAGCCCGTGCACCGCACCGACAGCGGGCACAGTCTGCCGACCCTCGACCCGAACGTCGGTATCCGCCGGACGACCGACGTGCTCGCCGTGTACGTCGCCGGCGCGCTGACCGCGTTCACTCCCTCGCTGCCCGGCGCACCACCACGCCGCCGGCCTCGATCCCCTCACGGCCAGCGCCGCCCAGGCACGGCCGCAGCCGCTAATCCTCCCTCCCCGCCCGGAAGCACATAGCTCTTGCCCCCTTCCACCTCCAGCAGCAACACCGACGGATACGACCTCGTCCTGCGCCTCCTCCTCGGCGTGCTCGCCGTCGTCGTCCCCCTGTCCCACCTGGCCTGGCTGTCCGGCAACATCACCGCCTACCTCACCGGCACCAGCTGGGCCCCCTACCAGCCGACCAACGCCCTGCTCCACCCCGAGCAAGTCTGGCCCGACACAGGAGAAACGTCCCTGCTGATCGGTGCCCGCATCGTCCCCGTTCTCCTGCTCCTCTCTCTCGGGGCGGGGGCTGGCGTCCTCTGGGCCCGGCACAAGAACCGAGGCGGCGACCGGAAGAAGATCACCGACATGGCCAAGGCCCGGGACATCGAGCCGCTGATGGCCAAGGCGATCACCGACAAAGCCCGCTCCCTGCGCCCCAGCCTGAAGGACAGCAAGCACATCGACGCGAAGGACACCGGCATCCTTCTCGGCAACCTGCAGGGCAGCCGCCACGAGGTACGGATGGGGTTCGAGGACGTCGCCGTCGCGATCATGGCGCCCCGGTCCGGCAAGACCACCTCGCTCGCCATCCCGTCCATGCTCGGCGCACCCGGCCCGGTCCTGCTGACGTCGAACAAGGCCGCCGGCGACGCCTTCACCACCGCCTACGAGGCAAGGGCCCGGGCGGGGGCGGTGTGGACCATGGACCCGCAGCAGATCGCGCACGCCGCCCGCGAGATGTGGTGGAACCCCCTCGCCAGCGCGAAAACCCTGGACGGGGCGAACCGGCTCGCCGGACACTTCCTCGCCGCGAGCGTCGATGCGTCCCAGCAGGGCGACTTCTGGTCGAAGGCCGGCAGCAACGTCCTTTCCCAACTGCTGCTGGCAGCAGCACTCGACGAGCGCCCGATCACCGACATCATGCAGTGGCTCGCCTTCCCCGCCGACCGCACTCCGCTGGACATCCTGCGCGACCACGACTTCGCCGCCGTGGCCGCTCAGCTCAAGGGCACCGTCGAAGGCCCCCCGGAAACGAGGGACGGTATCTACGAGACAGCCCGGCAGTACGCCTCCGCGCTCCTGAACGCGGAAATCGCCGCGTGGGTGACGCCGCAGAAGGACGTCCCGGAATTCCGGCCGGAGCAGTTCGTCACGTCTACCGACACGCTGTTCCTACTCAGCAAGGACGGTGGCGGCGGAGCCTCGGCGCTGATCGCCGCGTGCGCGGACTCCGTGATGCGGGCCGCGACCGCGCAGGCCGAACGTGCCGGCGGGCGCCTGGATCCGCCCATGCTGGCGATCCTCGACGAGGCCGCCAACGTGTGCAAGATCAGCGACTTGCCGGACCTGTACTCCCACCTCGGCAGCCGCGGGATCATCCCGATCACGATCCTCCAGTCCTACCGCCAAGGCCAGAAGGTCTGGGGAGACGCGGGCATGGACGCCATGTGGTCCGCCTCGACTGTCAAGGTGATCGGCAGCGGTATTGACGACCCGGACTTCGCGGACAAGCTCAGCCGCCTGATCGGCGACCACGACGTGGAGACCACGTCCACCTCGCACTCAGAGTCCGGCAAGAGCACGTCAGTGTCGATGCGGCAGGAACGGATCCTGCCCGCCGACGCGATCCGCGCCCTGCCCAAGGGCACCGCGCTCTGCTTCGCCACCGGCATGCGCGCCGCCATGCTCGACCTTCGGCCGTGGTACCGGGAGCCCGGCGCGGAGGAGCTGTCCGCGGCGTCCGCCCGCGCGTCGCAGGCAATCACCGCCCGCGCCGTGGCGAAGCACGCGCCGGCACAGGACGGCTTCGGGTTGTCCGCGTGATACTCGACCTCTTCGCGGGGCCGGGCGGCTGGAGCAGGGCGCTGCACGTCCTCGGCGTGCGCGACATCGGGCTGGAATGGGACGAGTGGGCGTGCAAGACCCGGGCTGCGGCTGGGCAGTTGACCATCCGCACCGACGTGGGAAGGTATCCGACCTGGCCCTTCATCGGCCGCACCCGCGGAATGATCGCTTCCCCTCCGTGCCAGGCGTGGAGCATGGCCGGCAAACGCCTCGGCCTGCTCGACCAGCCGCTGGTGCACGCGGCGGTCGAGGACCTGGCCGCCGGACGCGACTCCCGCGAACGCCTCCTCGCCGCATGCCGTGACGAGCGCTCCCTGCTCGCAGCCGAGCCCATGCGCTATCTGTACGCCCTCAACACGGTCGGCGAGCCCGACTGGGTCGCCATGGAGGAAGTGCCGCACATCCTGCCCTTGTGGAAGCAGTACGCGGCCGTCCTGCGCGGGTGGGGGTTCTCCGTCTGGTACGGGATCCTCAACGCGGCCGACTTCGGCGTCCCGCAGACCAGGAAGCGGGCGATACTCCTGGCCTCCCGCGTCCGTACGGCGCAGCCTCCTACCCCCACGCACTCCCAACTGGCCGAACCGGAGTCGCTGTTCGGTCCCGGCCGCGCCCGCTGGGTCAGCATGGCCGAGGCTCTGGGATGGGGCGCGACCGACCGGCCCGTCCCCACCGTCTGCGCGGGCGGTGGACCCGGCGGCGGACCCGAACCGTTCCCGTCGGGCTCCCGCAAGACGCTGTCCAACGCCCGTGAGCGCGGCACCTGGATGCCCCGGCCGGACGGAGTGGTCCTGCAGTCCCGCCCCGAAGGCGCCGGATGGGCGGCCCCGCACGGCACACACGAGAACCGAGCCGCCGACGCTCCGACGCCGACGTTCACCGCTGAGGCCCACCGCTGGTCCTGGTCCCTGCGCAGCAACAACCAGGCAAACGCCACTGTCCGTCCACTGTCCGAGCCGGCTGGCACGCTGTTCTTCGGGCACCGCGCGAACGAGTGCACTTGGATCGCCGAGCCTGCCTCACCGTCGGCCATGGATGTCGACGTGCCAGCGGATCCCGAGCCGATCCGAATCACCGCCCACGAGGCGGGCATCCTGCAGACCTTCCCCGCCGACTACCCCTGGGCCGGCAACAAGGGCCAGCAGTTCTCCCAGATCGGCAACGCCGTGCCCCCGCTGCTCGCCGGCCACCTCCTCGCCCCACACCTCGGCGTCACCCTCGACCCCGACGACTTCACCCTCGCCGCCTAATGCCCCACGCCCCCGAACCCGACGAAGACGACCTCGACGCCATCCCACCGCCCCAGCCGGTGTTCCACGTCGAGCAGGCCCTCCTCGGCGCCCTCCTCCTCGAACCGCACCGCCTCAGCAACATGACCGGCATCGCCGCCGACTCGTTCTCCACCGCCGCGCACTCCGCCTTGTACGCCGCGATCACCACCTTGCCGCCGCCCGACCCCGCCGAGCACGCAAAGAACACCAAGTGGCTCGACCGCGTGCTCGCCACAGGCCGGGAGCAGGCGCGCGGACTCACCGCCTCCTACCTGCACACCCTCATCCAAGTCTGCCCCTGGGCCAGCCACGCCCCCGCCTACGCCCGGATGGTCGAAGCCGAACACGCCCGCCGCCGCCTACGGACGGCTGCAGAACGCCTCGTCCACACCGTCCACGACGCCAGCCTCCCGCACCCCGTACAGACGGTGCTCGCCGAGGCGGACGCACTCGCTGCGGTCGTGGATGACATCGCTAACCGCTTCCCGCCACGCGCAGGTGTGCTGCCGCGCACCACCGCCCCGCCGCCGCCCGCCGCACCCGACCCCGCAGAGGCAGTCGAGGAGGAACAGATTCTGCTCGCCACCGCCACGGCCTACCCCGCCGACATCGAGGCCGTCCGGTGGCTGCTCCCCGAGGACCTCACCCTGCCGCTGCACGCCGGCCTGTGGCAGTGCCTGACCACCCTGGCCCGCCGCCGCGAGCCCGTTGACCCTGTCACGGTTCTGTGGGAAGCCCAGCAGCGCGGCCTGCTGGACGACGGCAGTGGACCGGGCGAGGTGCTTCGCCTGCTGACCGAACCGGCCGGTTCCGTCGAGCACTGGGGGGAGAGAGCCCTGCAGCGCTCCCTTCTGGCCACGGCCGAACAAACCGGCCGACGCATCGAGGCGTATGCCAGCGACCCGGCGAACACTCCGTTCCAGCTCGTCGTCGGCGCCCGCCGCGGCCTCGCCGACATCAGCGCCATCCGCACCCGCTGGCAGCACGCCACCGGAGCCGCCCCGACACAGCGGCAGCGACCAGCGCCCACCACCCGCGCCGGCCCGCCGACCACCACGGCCGCGCACGCCGCCCGGTCCACACGAGCAACCCGGTAGCCCCCGCGTACCTCGGTGGCCGGGCCCGAAGGCCCGGCCACCGGCAGAAGAGACGAGACCCCAACGTGACTCCCGCCATCGACGCCCACGTCCGCCTCGACACCCACCCCACTCACCCGAGCGCCGTGACCGCCGTCCTGACCGGCAGTCAGGCCCGCGTCGCTCTTATAGCTCTGGAGGCTGCCGACTGGAGCGTCGCCGCCGACAACATCCTGGTCCTGGCCCGCATCGATCATGAGGAGCCCTACTGGGCCGAGGACGCAGCCAAGCACCTTATCGCCGAAGGCATCACCGTCGAGATCACCCCTCGGCTCCAGGAGGCCATCAACGAGGAATGGACCTGGGCGAACTACCCGATGCCCTGGTGCACCCGCAGCGAAATCCGCGAGGTCTCCAACCAGGCGCAGAAAATCCACGACGACATCCGCCACGGCCAGCTCCTCATCCACGCCCACGCCCACGACGGCCACACCACCGTCGCGGTCGGCACCTACCTCCACCCAGGCGGCAAGTCCGTCTACCTGCACGGCGAGGACCACCTGCGGCAAATCGCCGACACCTTCGACTCACCCGCCAAGGCCCTGCTCGCCTTCGAGAAGGCCCACTCGGCCGAGATGCACCCCGGCCCAGCTCCCCTGACCGACACCGAACGCGCCGCCATCGAAGCGCGCTCCGTCTTCGACGTCACCACGGCCAAGTCCGACCCCTTCAGCAATGAGCCGGAGACCGTCCCCGTCTACCTGGCCGATACCGGCGACCACGACGCGCTCCTCGACACCTTCCTCGAAGCGCACAGCGAGTTCGAAAAGTGGCGGACCTGGTCAGACGACACCACCCACGCGATTCACGAGTCCCAGACCCTGCGCATCGAGCGCGTCCACGAAGCCCACCCCCGCGAGACCGCATGGACCATCACCGCGTACGAGACGCCCGTCTCCGACCGCATGTGGCACCTCACCGCGACCGGCGCCACCCCGGCGCCCGTGCTCCAGACCCTGCTGCATCACCTCGCCGAGGGTGACGGCTGCGACACAGCCGTCGGCGGTCCGGTCGACGAGCAAACCGTCACTGCGGCCACCAGGCCCCTTACGGACGCCGGTTGGGAACACGCGGTCGACGGACGCTGGATCCGCTGGACGAACCTGGCCGGAGATGCCGGCGTCCAATTCGACGCTTTCGCCGCCCAGAATGCGAACAGTGCCCTGGCGACCTGGACCGTGTGGGCAGGCCCCAACATCGACCGCGCCGCCTGGGCTATCCACGCATCCCCCTACACACCCGCGGCACTCCTGGCCAGCCTCGCTGACGGCCTCGCCCACGCAACCGGCACCAGCACCACCACGGCGCCAACAGCATCCCGGCACGCTAGACAGTTCGTTACCACGTCACCCAGTCTTCCGCAGATCCCTAACCGACAATCAGGTAGCCGGAGCCGGTAACGGCCCGCCCCGTCCACCGCGAGGCGAGCGTCGGTCTGCCCACGAGAACACCGTGTCGAGATTGGTCGGTCATCCTCTCTGGACGGCCGAGCCGTCCGCCTCCGCGAGAGCTTGGACGAGACGACGGCGCACCGGCTTCCCGTACTGAAGGTGCAATCCGAGGATCAGCGCCGGCGGCATCGTCCGGTACCTGAACCACCGGGGATGACGCGGCGGTGCGACTCCCTCGGCGTTATTGCACTGGGTGCATAGGAGGCCGCGCACGAGGCCGGTCTCATGGCAGTGGTCGATCACTGCGTCGGCTTGAAAGGAGTGCCCGCACCCCGCGCAGCGGCCCGCTTGCCAGGCCACAAGCAGTTCGACGGGGTCCTCGTCGGGCAACGGCACCGCTCTTAGGTACGGCCAGGAGTGGCAGGCGGGTGGCTGGGCGGCCCAAAGCCTGCGTTCGGTCTGCTGCTCTACCGTCATATGGACGCATCCGCCAGAGACGTCGCGGAGATACGCGTGCGGGTAGTCGATGGTGTCTTGCCATTCCTCGTCGTTGAGGTGGCGGGCACATCCGGCAAGGCCGGGCAGCGGCCATGACTGGCATTGCCGGATGCCGTCGCTCAAGGGCCTGCCGCACCGGGCCTCGTCAGGGTGCAGCCCAGCTGCTCGCCGCTCTTGTCTGATCCGTGCGACCAGAGCGAGATGGCGGGCTCGCTCCGGTGTCATCTTCGGCTCGCGAGGGGGCGGGACCGTAATACGTGTACTCATGCGGGCCACTCCGGGGTCGGCGGCAACTGACGCAAACCTCATCCCACCACTCACCACTGACATTGGGTCTATGGTTACTCGCAAGCGGGAAACAGAGGCCGCAGCCGCAACCGCCTCCTCCCGCTGCAGCCCTCGACTCGCTCCACTGGCTGTCTACGGCCAACCCCCTTGTCACAGGCTCCTGTTAGCTTGCGAGCGTGTTTGACGACATTGCCCCTGACCAGTGGTGTCCGCTGTGCGAAGACTGGGTCTGCTCCTTGGTACGCGGGCGGGTATGCCGCAAGTGCCGACAACTGCAACGCCGGATGTGGCGGTACGGCCTGACGATTGCCCGATACAACGCCATCCTGCGGTCACAGGACTTCGCGTGTGCACTGTGCGGCGATAACGAAGAAGAAGATGACTTCGGAATTCCGCACGCGAAGACGTCCCACTGGCACGTCGATCACGACCACGCATGCTGCGGGCCCGGCTCTTCTTGCGGCAAATGCGTCCGAGGGCTGCTATGCCGTAAGTGCAACATGGAGTATCTGCCGGCCTACGAGCGTCTCCCGATGCACATGCGCGACAGCCCGCTGTTCAACACCTACCTCGCCGCTCCGCCAGCCCAGCAGTCAGCGGCTCAGGTGATCAAGGGCCGGGACAACATGTACCTGCCGACCTCGCACGCCTTCCTCATGAACAGGAAGTTCGCCGACGGTCTCGAGAGTGCGGCCGGGTAGAAGATCAGGTGTTGGCGGCGCGATGGCGGGTGCGAAGGCGAGAGCTCGTCCCCCTTCCAGGTGATAGGAGCCCGAAATCTGGCCGGCTCACCGCCAAGGGGCTTCTGCGTGATCTACGATGCAAATGCGGCTTGACCACCGCTCCCCGGAGGCGATTCGGCCCTGATCCTCCACGCTCGGGTGAACCGGTCAACACACGAATCTCCGCGCACCCCACCGGATCTCGCTTCCGTACGTCCTGGGCCGAGACGTGCAGGAGACCCATGAGCGCACTGCACCAAGACCTGTCCCTGCTCCGGCGCCTCTACACGGGCGAGAGCGTCCAACAGGGCCGCCGGGCGATCGATGGACTGCAGGGGGGCGAACCACCGATTCCAGAAGCCGCCTCGCCAGCTCAACAGCACCTTGAGGCCCGCGTACTCCTCGCGCTCCTGGAGTTCCGAGACATCTACACCCGCTTTCCCCTGGGGATCACCGTGGTTCGCCCCGAACCGAACGGCATCGCCCTCGCTGTTGAGAGCAGGGAGCGGGCATCGGAGATTCTTTTCCACCTGCTGCCGTCATGCGCCTCAGACGAAGAGGTGCAGGGTGTGCCTGGCCTACGCATCACTCGCCGAGATCGGACTGCGATCGAATTGCAGGTACTGGGAGAGCCCGCCCGGCTGCGGCTGTTCGGGCTACCAGCCAGACTCTGGCGCAGTGCCGAGGCGAGCACCCTGGACAAATGGATCGACCCAGACAGCATGCAGTTGTGTTGGCGTTCCTCGCCACGGTCCTGGACTCAGGTGGAGCGGGAGCACCACGCTCAATGGGAAGACGACAACGACCGCTACACCCAGGTCACGCAGCGTGGGGCCTGGCTGAGTAGCGGACTGCTCCGACGCGCTGCCCTCCTGCACACCGTCGCCAACACCTTCCTGATCGACGGCTACCGAGGCGCCGCCTTCGACGTGGCGCGGCTGGTGCTGCGCTCGTCGCACGTGCAGGAACAGGGACCAGGGCCGCACAACTTCATCGCCGCCCTGGTGGACCCGGTGTGCGGTCTGCCTCTCCTCCTCAAGAGGTTCCGCGGTGACACGGACGAAAGCTACGGCCGCGACCAGCAGTTCGTCCTCGGCGACGTCGGCAACACGGCCGTGTTTGACTTCAGGGCCACGATCGAGCCTCCGCCCTCCCGCCTTGCACCCGAAGTCTGGCAGGCCATTCTCCGCCGCGTCCCCCAGACGGGATTCACGAGCAGCCTGTCCCCGGGCGTACTCGCGGGGCTGTGCGGCTTGGGCGCGCCATAGAGAATGCGCAGCCGCCAGTTGCCCCGCACAGGCTTCGTGGAATCCAGGCCGTGATCAGCAGTAGCCCGACCGCGTGAATCTTCCAGCGTGTCCGTTCCCCAGACGCGGCCCGATGCATGCCATGTCCGTAGGGTGCGTCGTACGGGTGGATCAACGTGGGGTACAGCAGGCGCCTTCTGAAGCGCCCGCTTCATTCTGAGAAACAGCGCCTCTCCGAGTCTGCATCGCCCTGCACTATGAGCCCGGCAACCGACACGGGTTGCCGGGCCTCATCGCATTGTCAGTCAACGAGGTAGTGGGCTTCGACGTAGGCGACGGTGGAGCCGTACGGTTCGCCCACCGGCTTCAACATGTACCGGCGGAAGACTGCGGCGGTTGCACGGCGGACGCCGCGGTTGCGGGCCTCGGCGTTGTCCCATGACTGGGCGAGGGTGCGCTTGACCACCTGGTCGATCTCCTCGGCCAGGTTTTGCTCCGTGACGGTGAGGCCGGGCGGCGCGTGGTCGTGGATGATCCGTGACAGGACACCTACGTGGTCGTCGTCCAGTACGACGGCTTCGTCGGGGTGCTTCTCGGCGTTCACGATGGCACGGGCGACCCGAAGTGCTTCGGCCAGGAACTCCAAGGCGTCCTGGGCGTTCTGGATGATCCGGTCCCGCAGTTGCCTGATCCGCTCTGCCAGGGCGGTGTACTTCGCGGAACCCGGTTCGACGCCTTTCTCAAGGGCGGCCTTGATGTGGTCCAGGATCTCCGCCGCAGACGGCGGCCTCTTGTCCTCGCTGTCGTCCTTTTCGGGCTTGGGACGGACGAGGGCCAGCAGCTCCTTGAGGATCGTGATGCCCTGGGCATCCAGGACGAGGGCTTCTTCCTGGGAGGCGGCCACCGAGAAGGAGTGGACGTGGGCGTTGATTATCTCTAGGACCATCGGCCCCAGCTCGCCCAGTCGCTCCTTCCTTTCCTCGTCGGAAGACTTCTGGAACAGGGTCGTGTACGCAGACCCGAAGAGCCCGAACCCGTCCTGGTACTTGGCGACCCGCTTGTCCGTGTTGATGAGTGGGTACAGGCGGGCCAGAAGCCGGTAGTTCTTGCTGAAGACCTCGGCGGCGTCAGGGTTGGCGTCCAGGAAGCCGTTGATGGCACGTACGGACTCGTATCCGTGTGCCGTGAGGTCGAGGCCGTCCACATCTGCGAGGAGGTCTTCGATGCGGGCGAAGGTGGTGCGGAACTCGGCGACCAGGTCGGTCAGGTCGGTGACGAACCCGCCGCCCTTGCCGGCGGACCCCTCCGAGGTGGGGTCGACGACGGCACGCTGGACTTCTTCGGCCAGGCTGATGTAGTCCACGACCACGCCGGTGGTCTTCACGAATCCGGCCGGGGAGATCCAGGTGCGGTTCGGGCGGGTGATCGTCTGGAACAGGTTGTGAGCCTTCATTGGCTTGTCCAGGTAGAGGACGCCCTCGTTGGGGGCGTCGAACCCAGTCATCAGCTTGGCCGTCACGACCAGGAAGCACAGTGGGTCATCGGGAGTGAGGAATCGCCGCTTCTGGTCCTCCTCGTCGACCTCGGAGAGCCGGTAGGGCCGCATGGCCGCTTCCTCGGTCTTGGCGTCCGAGACGTGGATATTCACCTCTGCGGTGATCCGATCGTGCTTGCCGACCTCGGCGAGTACCTGCGACGCCTCGTAGCCGGCCAGCAGCTCGTTGATCTTGTCCGTGTATGCCACGGCCAGCTCACGGTTGTAGGCGACGACCTGCGCCTTGAGGCCGTTGCGATAGGTGCCGGCCAGGTAGTGGTCCACGATGTCCTGGCAGACCGTGTGGATGCGTTCGGGGTTGGCGAACACTGAGGTGAGGCGCCCGAACTTGCGGGACAAGGTTTCCCGGTCGGGGTCGTCGAGATCGAATTCGTCAGCGAACTGGTCGAACTCGGCCTGTAGGGCCCGGTCGTTCATCTCGAAGGTGACCGGGTGTGGGTCCAGCATGACCGGGACGGTTGCCTCGTCCTGAAGGGACCGGGACACCGAATACCGGTGCAGCACCCTGTTCGGGTCGGTCTCCTCACCGAAGAGGGCGAAGGTGTTGGTGGCGAGGTTCCTGACGGGTGTGCCGGTCATGCCGAAGAACTTCGCGTGCGGCAACGCTGCGCGCATCTGCCCCGCCAGGGACTCTTCCTCGGATGACTGCGTGCGGTGCGCCTCATCGACCAGCACGATGATGTTGCGGCGGGTCGACAGGTTCTTGCCGGCGTCGGCGAACTTGTGGACGGTCGTGGAGATGACGCCGCGCACATCGTCTGCCAGCAGCGAGCGCAACTCCTTGCTGGTGGAAGGTTGGTGGAAGTAGGCGTCTCCCATCGCGGAGGTGAATACCCCGGAGGTTTGCCGCACGAGCTGGGTTCGGTCCGAGAGCAAGATGATCGTGGGCGACTCGGTGCGGGTGTCAGCCAGCAGCAGCGAAGCAGCGAACACCATCAGCAGTGTCTTCCCGCTGCCTTGGTGGTGCCAGACCAGACCCTTCTTGCCGTCGGCCAGGACCCGCCTGTGGATCAGATGGGCGGCCTCCATCTGTGGGTAGCGGGGCAGGTACTTCTTGTCCGCCCCGCCTCCAGAGGTGTCGAAGAGGGTGAAGTTGGCGAGCATGTCCAGGACCGTGGCCGGGTTGAGAAGGAGCTCGACGGAGCGCTGCACGTCGGCCTGCCCGGACAGGTTCTCGTCGTCGTCAGTGGATCGGAACGGCTGCCACAGGTTCAGGGGCGCACCAGCGGCACCGAACCGCAGCTTCAGCCCGTCGGAGGCGACAGCGAAGACATTGGGGGTGAAGAACCATGGATATTCGGTGGCGTACACGTCGTTGATCTCGCGTGCGGCGTCGGCCCACCCGGACTTAACGGTCGGTGACTTCACCTCTACGACAACGAGGGGCAGGCCATTGGCCCAGTACACGAGATCGAACCGGCGGGGGGTCTTGCCGGGGATGGTTATGGTCACCTCGTCCGACACGACCAGGGTGTTGGTGGTCGGGTGCTCGAAATCGATGACCTTCAAGGCGTGCCACACGCCGTCGGCGCCCCGGAACTCCTCGTGCCCGCGCAGCAGTTCCAGTACCTGCTCATTGGCTCGCACCAGCCCGCCATCGACGGCGTTGACCGTAGCGATAATCTCCTCGACCACGGCGTCCACGTCGAACCCGTCGATCACCTCAGGGTTGAGCCGGACGATGGCGTCCCGCAGCTGGCCGGCGAGCACCGTTTGTGTCGTCTCACGCGGCAGCGACCTGCCCGCTTTGAAGCCCCATCCCATCGGGAGGGACCACTGGATCATGGAGTTCTGGAACTCGCGCTCTCGAATGCCCTTAACCATTAGGCGACCTCCAGGTCGGCGGCGCCGATGCTGATGGTCCCGTCCAGCAGGCCCGCCAGCAGAGCGGCGCGGACTTGGCGGAGCCTGTCCGCCTCTGCGTGAGACGCCCTTCCGAGTGAGCGCACCGAAAGGACCGTCGAAGCAACCTTGCGCTGCTCAGCCAGTTCTGGCACTGGCGCTTCGAGCGCAGTAATTTTCGACTGGCTGATGTTCTTCATGGAAGCCGAACCAGAGGCGGCCATAACGATCTGCCTCCGCACCGCTGAAAGAGACATAGCGACAACCAGGAAATCCGGGTCAAGGCCACTAGCGGTGACCATGCGAAGCGTCTTGTCGCTCAGGTACAGACCGCGTCTAACGTCAGAGGGAACACGGCAGACCGCGCCGACGCGGTGGATGGCGCCATTCGCACGTGTGACTAGTACATCTCCTGCCCGCACTTCCGCTGACTTTGGCATCTCTGTTTCCGAGGCGAGCGTCTTGGCCTCGTCCGCAATAAAGTGGAAGGCTGCGACCGCACTGACCTTGAGAACGCCCTTCTCGTCTTCTTTGGGCGGTGCATCAACCGCCTGCGGGCTACGACCGCCCTCGATGCGATCAAGGTAGTTCCCGACCCGGACGGGAGCATGATCGGCCAGCATCGACTCGGCAATTGCGCCAGCGGCTGTGTTGGCAGCACTTGCTTCACGATCGAGTGCTGCGATCTGGTCGTCGACCGCGTCGAGCATTTCGACGATCCGAGCTTGTACCTCACGGGGCGGGATCGGCAGTCGAATCTGCAAGAGTTGTTCTGGGTTGAGACGCTTGCGTCGTTGAACTGTCCCGCTCACTCGGTTCTTCATCTCTGCCCACAGTCGCGGTGAGCCACAGACGTGCCTCATCCAGTCAGGCATCACTTCTGGGCCAAGCGTGAACGTCGGGAATTCGTTGCTGACGACGAATCCGTCGAACTCGGCAGGCACTACGGTGATTGGCCCTTCCCACGCGGTCAGTTTTCGCATCACGACCTGGTCGGCGCGCAGCACGTTCATTGCTGCGTACTCTGTATCTCCGCCGTCGAGTTCGCCTTTAGCGACAACCCCTTTTCCCGAATTCAGAACCCCGGCTAGGCGGTAGGTAGTTGCAGGCTTCATCGGTGTGCGCTGGATGTCGAGGCGCATCACTTCCCCGAGCGGACGGAGCGGATAGCCGTCACGCATTGAATCCCTCGATCCCTGCGGAGGAACGGCTGCCTTGCGGTGCACGGGAGTCTCCAGGTCGCCGAGCCCGATCTGCTGCCAGTCACTCATCGAAGCCCTCGATCCCGGCGGCAGAGAGGACCGCGAGCATGCGTTGCTCGGTCTTTTGGCGCTCGGCGCGGGCGATGTTGTAGGCGTCGATGAGGGTGCCGAGGTCCTCCTGTTCGGCAGCGGCCTGCTTGATGTAGCGGCCGATGTTGAGGTCGTACCCGTTCGCCACGATCTCTACGGAGGGGACAAACCGTGCCGAGAAGCCAGCCGTTCCGTTGCTGTCGGAGCCCGAATGGTAGGCGGTCACGATGTCGGTGATGTTTACGTCCGTGAGGACGTTGCGGTTCTTGGCTTTAATGAACCGTGTAGAGGCGTCGATGAACAGCACGCCGTCCTTCCGCTCCGGGGCCTTGGTGCCAGGGGCACGGAATACGAGGATGCAGGTCGGAATCGTTGTGCTGTAAAAGAGGTTCGCGGGCAGCCCGATCACGGCTTCCAGGAGGTCGGTGTCCAGGACGCGCTGGCGGATGGCTGCCTCCTGGCCGCCTCGGAAGAGGACGCCGTGCGGCAGGACGACGCCGGCGCGGCCCTTCTGCGGGTCCATGCTGGCGATCATGTGCTGCACGAATGCCCAGTCCGCCGACGACTGTGGGGCGACCCCGCCGATGGCTCGGGGGTCGTTGGTCCAGGGCTTCCACTTCAGGCTGTAGGGCGGATTGGCGACGATGATGTCGAATTGCTTGACGGACCCGTCCGGCTTCTTGAAACGCGGGTCCCTCAAGGTGTCGCCGACCTCGACCTTGAACTCGGTCAGGTTGTGCATGAAGAGGTTCATGCGGGCCACGCCAGCAGTGTCCGTTACCGCCTCTTGGCCGTTCAGGCTGAGTGTGTACCCCCGCCCACCGTGGGCCTTCAGAAGGTTCGCGGCGGCAATGAGCATGCCGCCTGACCCGCAGGTCGGGTCGTACACCGACTCGTGGTTCTTGGGGCCCAGCAGTTCGATGATCAGCTCGACGACCTCGCGCGGCGTGAAGAACTGGCCAGCGCGGGTACCGGACCCGTCCGAGAACCGCTTGAGCAGGTATTCGTACGCTCCACCGAGCACGTCGTGGGACATGTTGCCCTCGTGCATCTTGGGGACGCGGTTCATCGTCCGCATGACCGACGCCAGCACCTCCCCTGGAAGCACCGCTTCGGAGGTCCAGGTCATGGACCCGAAAATACGGGAGAACTTGTCAGGGTTGGCCGACTCGATGGCCTGGAGGGAAGCGCGAACCCGCTGGCCGAGGCCGTGCTGGGCGACGGTGGCGAGGATGGATGACCAAGAGGCGCGGCTCTCGGCGACGGTACCAGGGAAGATGAAGGGGATCTTGAACGTCTGGTAGTTGCTGTACTCGACCTCGTCGGCTTCCTCGGCTGAGAGGTCGAGGTCCTCGTTCTCCTTGAGGAAGGTCTGGTGGGTGTGCTCCCAGGTATCCGACAGATACTTCCAGAACATCAGAGGGAAGACGACCGAGGAGTACTGCGCCTCGGGCATCGCCACGCGCAGCTCGTCGGCGGCGTCCCACAACCGGTTCTCGATCTCCTGCTGGGTCACTGCCATCAGTCGGGGGTGTCCTTGCTCGTCAAAAGGTGGCGACCCGAAGGCCGTGAAATCCTGTTCGTCCCTATTTAGGGCGGGCTCTGCATGTACACACCAGGCTTGACCTGCCGGGTGAGCACACGCGAAGCGTCGCGCTCCCTGCGCGGGAGACTCACAGACGATATCCGCCTCCCCAAAGCCACGAAAACGGCAAACGACGCAGCCATCGGGACGCACCTTGCGGTGCCCTCGGGCATATGCGCGCGGGTAGCCGACGGCGCCCTGCACACCCTGTCGCCACTGCGAGGTTCGCCCGCCGGCCCCCATCGCTCGAGGGCTGCCCGCACCAGACCTCCCAGGACGCAGCCCGATGGCTCGCTGCTCGTGTCCGATCAGTGCAACCCGAGCGAGGTACCGGGCTCGCTCCGATGCCATCTTTCGGCTCACGAGAGGCAGGGGCCGTCATATCTAAGCTCATGCGGGCGACTCCGGAGACATCGGCAACGGTGCTACGGCATATCCCACCACCCACCACTGACAGCGCGGGCCGCGCGCCTTCCCGGAGCCGAAGACAGAGCGGCTTTCAGAGATCCCCATCGCAGAATCCCGCAGGCCGTAGCGCCGCTGTCCACAGTGCTGTCCGGCAGCGCCAGCCGGCGGTGATCGAAATCATGAGCGGATTAATCGCATAGACATTCGAATTCCGAGAGGCGTTGTCAGTCCGGTCGGGTATACCGGTCGGCTATGAATGTTGCTCAGGAAGCGGCTGCGTCGGCCTCCGGGGGTACGCAGGCACCATCGGTTGACGGCGACTTTCCAGATGACCACCGCCCCGCTGCTGCGGTCCCTGCATCGCGGGACGCCCGCCTCGGCGGAGAAAGAGACCCACGGACCGCCCAGGACGACTACCTGCTGGTGGAGCTGCTGTGTGCCGCCTTGGCGAAAATCCGCCTCGAACGACAGCGGGCCGGCGTTCAAGCCCGCGGCACCGACGGGTCGGGGCCATTGCCGCGTGCCTGGCGTGATGCACGCGGCCGGTTGTGGTGGAAGGCACAGTCACTGGGTTTTGAAGGCCCCGGCAACGACCTGGAACTGTTCGACTGGTGCCGTCGCCCGCTGGGATCGTGGCCGGTGCCGCTGTCGCTCACCGAGGGCGATCTCGAAGCGGTGCTGCTGGAGGGTGATGCCCTGTCTGAGTTCGCCGAGCAGGCGGCAGACCTGATCCAGCATGCTGACGTCGAGGCGGAGCTCGTTCAGAATCAGGTTTTTGCCGCCCTGATGTTGTGTGCCCGGATGAACGGTAAGGACGACGACGCTGTCCAGCGGATCTACTGCCGGCTGCGGCGCCTGCTGATCGACCATCCGGTGCTCAGCGACCGCGAGGTCCAGGCGCTGGCGCGGGAACTCCCGGCAGCGGACTCCGACCATGACTCGTTCCTCGCGAAGTTCGTCCGCATCGCCTACGTCCACCACCCGGTCCAGGCGCCGGGGAAAGTCCGCCTGCGGCACTGTGCAGACTGCCGAAATCCGGTTGACGACGGGGCCGTTGGCTGTGGGGCTCCCGGCTGTACAGGGGTGCCAGAGCAGTACGAGGTGCCGTGTCTCGGCGCGTATTGGACCCAGCACCGGGCAACCCGCCAGTTCTTCCACGACCCTGGACTGCTGGAGGGACGGCTGCTGGACCACCTGGGCGAAATCGCCGACGGCACACTGTGCGTCGAGGACTGGCCGTGCCTGGACGCGTGGGATATGGCGTTGACGTTCAAGACCCAGGAACCGGGTGCAGAGGCGGAGCGCTGGGCCGTCGACGCCAAGGACTGCTCAAGCCCAGCCCTACTCGCCCGAGGCTTTCGCTGCGATCCACGCGTGCCAGCGCGGCGACGCATCATCGTCATCCCCATGCACCGCCTCAGAACTCCCGGCTACCGCACGGACCTTGAGCGCGAACTGCAGGGCCGCGTTTCCGGCGTCGAAGTCCTCGACGAGAAGACGTTCCTGCGGCAGGCCACCGTCCGTGCGCGCCAGGCAGGAGGAACGCGATGAGGGACACCCGCGCCTGGAGCAAGCCACTGGTCAAGGAACTGGCGGACGACAGCGTGCGCCCCCTGCTCGGCCCCCTCAGGCCGTGGGAGATCTGCGCGCTGGAGATGGGCCTGTCGTTCCTGGACGACCATCTGCCCGGCCAGGGCGTCGGCGCGCTGTGGCCGGTCCTGTCTGGATACATGCGCCTGGAAGGGGACCTGGGCCCGCAGCTCCGGACCCTGCGGGAGGTGATGGGCCCGCTTGCCAAGACCGGGACCATGCGGGAGAAGCTCGATCAGTACGTGAAGCTGCCGGTACAGGTGCGAGGCTTCGAACCCTGCGACATGCGCGGCCACAAGCCGGAGTTGTCGACCGTGTTCACTCGCCGGCCCACCCCATACGCCGCGACCCGTCATGACCTCTACCGTCAGACGCTACAGAAAATCGCCCCCTACCAGACGGCCTCCTCATACCGGCCGACGCCGCCGGGTTCGGTGTGTTCCTTCGAGCGGGCCGACGGCAGGCGGGAACAGATCCGCGTCCCCGAGACTCTCATCCCGGCGCCGGCGCCCGCGGTGCTGTCCGCAGCGGCCTCCCGAGTGCAGGAGCCCATTCCCCTCACGCGGGATGACTTCCAGTGGGCTGCCGAACAGATCGACAAACTCCTGGAAGCCCATCCGGAGATCGAAAACCGGGACTTCGTCAAACGGTTCGAGCAGATGGAAGCCCTGCTGGCCGACCACACCGAAGGTCATCTCCTCGATCATCAGTGGCGGATGACCATTGACCGCCTGTGGCACGTGGTCGGCCTGATGAACAGCGGCAAGTCCACCCTGCTGGACCTGATCGCCTTCATCGTCGCCCGCCGCGGCGGAAAGGTCGGGTTCGTCCTCGCCTCCGGCAGCGACGTGTTCGCCAAAGTCAGCTTCCTGCAGGCCCTGGGCATCGATGCCGTGCCCATCTTCGGACGCACCCGGGAAGGCATCCACAAGGACCGGTTCTGGCGCTCGCTCCTCCACGACGGCGAGACGACCTTCCCCACGGGTCTGGACCCTGCCGCGGCGTTCGCCGACGACCAGTGCTACCTGGAGGAGCTGCGGCTGACCAGCAGGACCGACCGGGCCCCGCTGCCCCGCGAGGAGCGGCCCTGCACAGGCCGGCTCACCGTCGCCGGCGAGAGCGGGCGTCGAGACTGCCCGCTTCTGTCCCGGTGCCCTTCCCATACGGCGGCACGCAAGATTGCCGAAGCACAGGTGTGGGTAACGACCTCGGCGGGCCTGGCCTCGACGAGGATGCCTCAGTCCCATATCGAGGTCCGCGTCGCCGAAGCCGCACAGCACCACCTGTCCGTCCTGCTCGTCGACGAAGCCGACACCGTGCAGCAGCAATTCGACGACCGGTTCCTGCTGCACGAGATCCTTTCCCAGCCCGGCAGGGGCTGGAGTCACCGGGTAGGCGACCGCATCGGGCAGCGGCTGGAGCACTCCTGGTTCCTCGATCTGCTCAACCCGGAGGTGACGGCCGGCGACAAACACTTCCGTCGGCACGATCAGGCACTGACCGAGCTGTACCGGCTGGTCATCGCCTCTGGTGCTGACGCCCTGCGCGACGTCATCGTCGAGGGACCGTTCACCGGCTACAGCCTCCTGCGGCGCTTGGCCCGCAGCCTTCACGGCCTTGGTGAACGGACTGACTTCACGGACAAGGCGGAACAGGAAGAAGCCGCCGACCACTACTTCGAAGAGCACTTCGCCTCGCTACTCTCCGCCCCGTTCCAGCCTCCTGCGACGAATTGGGCCGAGCTGATCGAATCGATGACGGCAGCCCACGACACTCATGTCTCGGCCCAGGAGGCCGCAGAGGCATGGATCACCACGCACCAGCCCGCCATCGACGAGGCGAATGTCCGAGGCACGCTGGCGGAGTACGCACAACTGCTGCAGGCCGGGGTGTGGGCAGCGCGAATCACTACCTCATTCTTCGAAGTCGCCCAAAGGCTGCACGCCATCAGCTCCTCCCCGATCGGCGACGGGGAAGACTTCTGGAGCCGGCAGCCGCCACGTGACCTGATGCCCTTCGTGCCCGAACAGGCTGCCGGCAACCTGATGGCACTTCAATGGCAGCCCAACCCCGGTGGTGACAGCGGATCGTTCAGCATCCTGTGGCTGCGCGGGGTCGGCCGCTGGTTGCTCTACCACCTCCATGATCTCCTGACAGCCGAGGGCATCGAGGGACCGCATGTCGTCCTGGCCTCAGCCACCAGTTGGATGCCCGCCTCGCCCCGCTTCCACCTGGACGTCGCCCCGAACCTGGTACTACGTGAGCCGGCAAAGGCCAGGGCGGCGCTGAAGGAGAGCAAGATGTTCTTCCGCCCGCCGCGCTACCCCGACGGCCGTCCCGTCTTCACTTCGGGCACCGGCGGCGACCCCATTCGCCATGCCCACGCGCTGTGCACGGCCGCCGATTGGATCTGCAACCCGGCCCCCGGTGCGCGCGAGTCCCTGCTCCAGCAGGCCCGTCTGCGGCTGGCCGACGACCGTCAGCAGGTCCTGTTCACCGTGCAGAGCACCCGCGATGCCCAGACGGTCGCCGACTACATCAACCACAAGACCCCGTACACGGCCCTGCACGTCATTCGCGACGACGATCCGCCCACTCGGCACAGCATCCCGAGGCGCCGCCTGCCCACCTTTGCCGCTTCCGGCGCCGACATCCTGGTTGCGGCCGAAGGCGCCGTCCAACGCGGCCACAACATCCTCAACGCACGCCGCGTCGCCGCCCTGGGCGCGGTGTTCTACCTGGCCCGCATCCACCCACCCGCCGACGATGCCACCTTCCCGCTGTCCCTGCTCAGCCGCGAGGCGATGCGCCGCCTCCGCGACCCGATCGAGCTGGCCGACCCCTTGGTCGATCCCGTCGACCTCGCGCGCAAACTCCGCCACGGCGAGCGTCGGCGCTGGCAGCAGCGGGTCGGAGAGCCGGTGCTGTTCTCTCGCCTGACCGACCCGGTCGAACACGCGGCGTTCGTCGGCAACTTCATCGTCCCGCTCCACCAGACGATCGGCCGAGGCATCCGTGGCAACGAACCGGTGCTGGTGTACCTCTGCGATGCCGCCTTCGCGCCCCGCACCGCCACGCTCGACGAAACCGCGGCCGACACTCCCCGCACGAGCGTGATCGTCGCCGCCCAGCAACTCCTGCACGGCTGGCTCACCGATCCAGGCCCGACCGCCACCGCGGCACAGCGACTCGACCATGAACTCGCCCACGCCTGCTGGGGCCTGGCCTCCCATCTCCTCGACAACATCGACTGGGGTCACCGCTGATGCCCGCCTACCGCGCCACCCAGGCCACCGTGCTCACCTTCGCTACCGGGGCCAGCTGGCCCGTCACCGGCTACCGCGCGACCTGCCCACCGGGGATGCTCAGCCTTCTGCAGGACGCCTGGGAGGCCCGCCCCGGCCGCCGAAAGCGCAACGGACCCGACAGCCTGCCCACCAGGTCGCTGAGGGACTTGATCACTCTCATCGACCCGGAGATCACCTCCGTGCAATGGAACCCGCGCCATCCGGCCTGGCTTCGCGCGCGGACCGAGATCGACCCGGATCTGCTGCTGATCGCGCTGTCGGCATGGGCCTCCGCTCATGTGGCGCCCCAGGTGCCGGACACCGACTGGTACGGCCGTCTCGAAGGCGCCGGCCAGTTCGAATGGATCCCCGAAGACCTCGACCTCGCCCAGCACGGCCTTCATCTCAACGGCACCGCCAACCCTCCCGCGCACGTCTTCGACCTCCTGCCCAGCCTCGTCGCCGAACATCTCACCACCACCGATCTTCAGCTCCGGGGCCACCGCCGTGACCTGCGGCTCGGCCCCACCCAGGCCGACGGCCGCCGCGCCCTGCATCTCGGCCAGCCGGAGTTCCTCATCGATGACGACGGCGCGGCCGGAGCCAGCGTGGACGTCCTCACCCTCCACCTGGAAACCGTGCCGGGGGTCCCTGAAGTCCACCTCCACCTCGACCTGGGCATGACCCGCTTCGCGATGAACGCGCTCGACTACATCCCCCGCCGCGGAAACGGCGACCCCACCGCCAGCGTCCTGCTCTCCGCCAAAGAGGGATTCATCCATCGCCGCGAACGTCCCATGCTCCTACAGAGCTCCGTCATCATCCGCCGACGCGGACAGGACAGCTCATGGACCTGGCAGCCGGGCGTCACCAGCATCCTCGCCCGCCTCACCCACCACGAGCCGCCCAGCCTCGACGAACTGCGCGCCGCCCCGGGCAACGCGGCGGCTCAGCCCTTCGCCGCGCACATCGTCCACAGCACCGGCATGACCTACCGCCATCCGGACCAGGACGGCGCCCCGCCGGCTCGTGCCACCCACGACCACCCCGTCGGCCACGGCTACCAGCCCCGCGACCATATGGAGGTCCTCACTCAGGTCGCCCGACAACTGGAGGACAAGGGGCTGGTCCCCCTAACGCCCAGCCCCAAGGCACGGACCCGGTCGAAGACACGCCTGCCGATGCATCTGCCCGACTCCCCCACGTACGAACTCGAAGTCTGGGCCTCCTCCGACCGCACCTGGCAAGGTCTACAGACAGCCGCCGCCAACAAACTCGGCCTGGCTCCCGCCACCTCAACAACGGCGTGCGCCAGCTTCACCGGACCGATCAACCTCACCCTCCACCGCCATGACCCGCAAGACCTGACCGCCGGCCTGCCACGTTCCACCGAGTCGGACCCAGCAACCCGGCGGGCCGCCTACGAAGCCAGCGAGACCGAACGCACCACACAAATCACCCGGGCATTCCCCCGTCTTGCCCATCCCATCGCCTGCATCGTGGAGATGGAAGGTGCGGCCTACTTCTCCCGCACTCACCAACGCGACCCCAAAACCCTCTTCAAGAAGGTCCTCCCGAGCCTGCGCCGCAACGTCCAGGGCCTGCGCCCCATCCCGCCGGCCAACCCCAATCCCAGCAAAGCAGCCCTCGCCAAGCGTTTCCCCGGCACCGACTTCGCGACCTCCGACATCGAGCGCGCCGCTTCCGCCCTCAGGGACGCCCTCCGCCAGGCCGGTCACCTGCCCAAACTCCCCGCTCCACCCGGTGTCGAAGGCCCCTTCGAGCTGATCACCGTCTGGCTCGCCCCCGCCGGCGAGCGGATGCTCGTGCCCATGCTGATCCGTCAGCACACCCACGAGGAGTCCACGGCACAGCTCATGACGACGACGGGCAGCCCCACCGAGCGTCCCATGCCACTGACCGCCCTGCCGGAAGCCCTCGTGGCCGGCCGCGGACGCGTGCCCCGTACCGCTCGCGCGGCCCTCGCCGAATTCCTCACCAACGCTCTGTCGCTCGACTCCACCGCCGACCGCCTGCTGCTCGTACGCCGCGCCCGGACGAGCGACAAGGACATCTGGCCCTGGCTACAGGACAGCCGCATCACCTTCGACCAGCTCGTGTTGCCGGGCATCGACATCACGGCCCCCAACGCGGACCCAGACCGCCGTAAGCCCGGCGACCAACCGGGCCTGCGCATCATCCGGCTACGCGAGCGCAGCGATCGCTCTGCAGTGCCCAGGGCTTTCGGTGTCACCCAGGAAATGGTCAGCGCCGGCGACGACACCGACGAACTGACCCCCGTCACCCGGCACGGACGATTCTCCGGCCTGGTCGAAGTCGGGGAACGCGCCTTCTGGGGCATCAACCCGCGCCCCGATCAGAACCAGACCCCTCTCACGCTCACCAAGTTCGACCCGGCCCAGACCGCTAACCGGACCTGGACCTGCTCCAACCCCACCTCCCTGGAGATCGTGCCCGCCTTCCTCCAGGACGGCGACAACCCGGCCGACTGGGCCATGTACGTCCACGCCCAACGACGCTTCCACGCCCACACCAACATCGCCACCACCTGGCCCGCCATCGTCCACCTCGCCGAACTGATGGAGGAATACATCGTCTGATCGGCCAGCCCGTGCCACTGCTGACTGGTCAGGTCACACGCGCTAGCCGGATGGGTCGGAGGCCATCCGGCTACGCGTCACCGCACCCAGGTAGGTTCCGCCACGCGCCGTCTCGCCCTGGCGAACGGCTTCACTGCGGTGGCGGGGATCGAGCAGCACCCATTGCCCGGTCAAGCCTTGCGGGCTTCTCACAGCGTCACTCGAGTGGCAGAGCAGCCTCATTAGTGATCGAATTATGACGATCTGGGTATTATCGATGCTTTGGTGGCCATCTGTGCCACTGGTTCATCACCTGGGCTAGGCGACCCCTCCTCGCCACGCACATAGGGGCATCACAAGCTTCCGAATGGATGGGCCTCCCGACATGACCAAGATCATTGCGTTCGACGAGGAGGCGCGGCGCGGTCTCGAGCGCGGGATGAACCAGCTCGCGGACGCCGTGAAGGTGAATCTCGGCCCCAAGGGCCGCAACGTCGTCCTCGAGAAAAGGTGGGGCGCCCCCACGATCACCAGCGATGGTGTCTCCATCGCCAAGGAGATCGAGCTCGAGGACCCGTACGAGAAGATCGGCGCCGAGCTGGTCAAGGAAGTCGCCAAGAAGACGGACGACGTCGTCGGCGACGGCACGACGACCGCGACCGTCCTGGCCCAGGCCCTGGTCCGCGAAGGACTGCGCAACGTGGCCGCCGGCGCCAACCCGATGGCGCTCAAGCGTGGTATCGAGAAGGCCGTCGAGGCCGTCTCCGGTGCCCTGCTCGAGCAGGCCAAGGATGTCGAGACCAAGGAGCAGATCGCCTCGACAGCCTCCGTCTCCGCCGCCGACACCCAGATCGGCGAGCTCATCGCCGAGGCGATGGACAAGGTCGGCAAGGAAGGCGTCATCACCGTCGAGGAGTCCCAGACCTTCGGTCTGGAGCTGGAGCTCACCGAGGGTATGCGCTTCGACAAGGGCTACATCTCGGCGTACTTCGCCACCGACATGGAGCGGATGGAGGCGTCGCTCGACGACCCCTACATCCTGATCGCCAACTCCAAGATCGGCTCCGTCAAGGACCTGCTCCCGCTCCTGGAGAAGGTCATGCAGTCGGGCAAGCCGCTGCTGATCATCGCCGAGGACGTCGAGGGCGAGGCCCTGTCGACCCTGGTCGTCAACAAGATCCGCGGGACCTTCAAGTCCGTCGCGGTCAAGGCCCCAGGCTTCGGTGACCGCCGCAAGGCGATGCTGAACGACATCGCGATCCTCACAGGTGGCGAGGTCATCTCCGAAGAGGTCGGTCTCAAGCTCGAGAACACCTCCCTGGACCTCCTGGGCCGTGCCCGCAAGGTGGTCATCACCAAGGACGAGACCACCATCGTCGACGGCGGCGGCTCTGCCGACCAGGTCGCCGGCCGGGTCAAACAGATTTGTGCCGAGATCAAGAACTCGGACAGCGACTACGACCGCGAGAAACTCCAGGTCCGCCTGGCGAAGCTCGCCGGCAGTGTCGCGGTCATCAAGGCCGGCGCCGCCACCGAGGTGGAGCTCAAGGAGCGCAAGCACCGCATCGAGGACGCCGTCCGCAACGCGAAGGCCGCCGTCGAGGAGGGCATCGTCGCCGGTGGTGGCGTGGCGCTCATCCAGGCGTCCGCCGTCTTCGAGAAGCTGGAGCTCGAGGGTGACGAGGCGACCGGCGCCAACGCCGTTCGCATCGCGCTCGAGGCCCCGCTGAAGCAGATCGCCGTCAACGGTGGTCTCGAGGGTGGCGTCGTCGTCGAGAAGGTCCGCAACCTGCCCACTGGTCACGGACTCAACGCCGCGACTGGCCAGTTCGTGGACATGATCGCCGAGGGCATCATCGACCCGGTGAAGGTCACGCGTTCCGCGCTGCAGGCCGCCGCGTCGATCGCCGTACTGTTCCTCACCACCGAGGCCGTCATCGCCGACAAAGCGGAAGTGGCTGTGCCCCTGGGAAGTAGTCCAACTTCTAGGGATTCAGAACGGGACCGGACCTTGGAGTTGCAGTCCCCAATGATGGCTTCCCACCCGGCGCACTTGAAACCTTTGATGGCGCCCCAGAAGCAGCAGGCTGATCTCTCTCAAACGCGCCGCCGTCGGAGGGTGGAGGCGGATGTTGAGTATCAAGAGGCTTTCCATATGACGCGCTATGGACCGCGCCCTGGCCGGCAGCGCTATATTATGGTTGAAAATCCAGTAAGCGACAACAAAAGAAGTATGGCGGCAGAATTCCCGAAGGGGCTTGCACGAAGAAGAAATGAAGGTCTACACGCCCTCGCTCGCAGGCCCGGCCACCTGGCACTCTTTGAGGCCCCTCTGGACGTAGTGGAGCGTCTCCGTGCTGATGGTCTTGAGATCTACGAAGACGTGCCAGCATATCCTGCTTCGGCGAGACCCCCAGCGATGCACAGGTATTTGCCGGGTAACTCCACAAACTCATACCTGGTAGTGCTTGTTCGATCCAACAAGGATAGTACAGGCGTTGGTGGCGCGATTGTAACCGGACGAATGGCCGACGAGAGCGTCGATACCTGTGTAACCGATACTGGCGGGATGGCTCAACTAAACATCACGCGCTCGGAGCTCCTGGAGCTTTGGGTTGCTCCGGTCCCGGGATACTGGTCCTGGCACGCCCGCCAGCCTGTGATGCGTGGCGGATGCGTAGAGGTGCACCTGAAACCCATCATGGAGGGGCATGTTGACGGGCTCCGTCACTACTACAGCCAACCTGACATGTCCGCCGGTGACGGAGTCTGCGTTGGCGTCATTGACACCGGAGTCGGCCCGCATCCTGCTCTCACCGTAGCGGGAGGACGTGCATACGACGATGACTCTCGCGGACACTGGGCAGCGGAAACCTTGCCACACGGGACACATGTAGCAGGAATCATTGCGGCAAACGACATTAATTCATGGGTGGGCGTGGCTCCAAGGGCCACGCTCAGAAGTTACCGTATTTACGAAGGAGACGAGGAGGTTACGGGTCCCTACGCCATTGCGGCGGCAATCGCTGACGCGGTCGACGATGGGTGCGACGTAGTAAACCTCTCTCTATATCTCGAAATAAATATGCCCGTCGTGACGAGGGCGATTCGTCGAGCTATCGCCGCAGGAGTAATTGTGGTGGCAGCTGCAGGAAACGACGGACGTGAAGCACCACTCGCCTTCCCTGCTTCGGTAGATAATGTAATAGCCGTCGGAGCACTGGGCAGGCAGGGAACGTATCCTCTCGGGACGGCGTCCGTGGCCACAATTGATCCTCCCCCGGGGGCCGATGCTGCCAATTTCGTGGCATCGTTCTCCAATCGCCTTCGGCAGGGGGACTTCCTCGCGCCGGGTGTCGGAGTGATCTCGACCCTCCCAGGCGTGAGCGGTCCGTGGGGCGTGATGGACGGCACTTCCCAGGCCGCTCCAGTGGTTGCCGGCCTAGCGGCGCGTGTACTGACAGAGACCGGATGGGTACACAGTGAACGCACCGCATCGCGAGCGGAACAAGTCCTAGCCGAACTCCGCCGGCGTGCTGCTAGCCTTGGCTTCTCCCCCGACCGTGAGGGAATCGGCCTCATTGGCGCAGGAGGCGCAACCGCGGAGGCCAACTGATGCCCCACTACTTGCTCTACTACGCGGGTGACGAGGACGCGCCACCGAGCGACCTGGCTCGAATTAAGAGTTCGCCGGCCGTCTCAGTGGTCACCTCAAGAAGAGACATGCTGATCGTCGACGCCGCCCAGGATGTGCTCGAACAACTGATCGCCACACTCGAAGGGTGGGAGTACACCACCGGCAGCAGGGTGGGGCTACCGGCCGAGGACGGCCGATCGCGAGCAACGACGAGGCGTTGCTAGAGCCCCCCAGTTAGGGCTTGCTGTGCTCGGCTGGGCTTAGTTGCAGGAGTGTAGGACAGCAGGTTGAAGTCAGTTCAGTCAGACGAGGTAGCCGATCTGCTGGCTGCCGAGTTTCCCGCGTCGCATTGGCCTACGAACGTGGGCGTCTGCGACGTCGCGGCCGACTCCTGACTGTCGTGACGCCTTGCAAGCCGCGCGATCCTTGGACGCCCGCGAACTCCTCCATGGTGCAGTGCTGGCCGCTTTCACACCAGCTCAAATGGAGTTTCGGTTAGTTCGAGTGCTTCGGAAATCGCACCTGGTGAAGCATCCGTGGGGAGAGCACTCGCAGTCTTTACGATGTCTCTTCGGAAGAATCGATCTTTCACGCGATAGGCGTTATAGAAGGCTGGAATATTCTTAGCGCCGATGATTTGATCTAGTGCGCCGCTCTGGTGTGTAAGGTGGGCACCTGCCGCTACATCTGCCACCGAGAAATTCCCTTGCCCGAGTGACGTGTCAACACTAAGAAGCAACTTCGCCCCGCTTTGACGGGAGAGAGTGGCGGTGTAGGCAGCTGCGGTGCCAACCTGATAGACGAAACAGTATCTTTTTTCCCATGCCCCAGCCTTGTATCGCTTGAGCATTTCTGCAAGCAATGCGGCTGGATCGCCCATGGTGGTGATTGCGACATCCTTGGCCGAAAGCATGAAGGCGGATTCAGTAGAAAATGATAGCTCGATCGCACCGTTCGCACCGACGATACTGCCAAAGGTTTCCGAAGTTTCTCCGGATGCGTAGATCCTGTGGCTGAAACCGTCCTCTGAACTTGCATTGAAGCTGATGAGACCTTCGCTGGGGAGAGGGCTTCCTGCGCTCTTCCCGAGCAGCGTCTCCACGGTTCCCACATAGCGGAAAGCGTGATCCTCGAGGAAGCCAACAGAGCCGATGGAGAGTGCTTGTCCGAGCGGGAGGACTGGTCGCATTTTAGGCGTTCCGTCCATGCATGCGTCAACGAGCTCATTGATGTCAACCACCCGGACTCCTAACACGTTGTGGGAAATCTGCACGCTACACGGTGACTTATGCGACAAAAAGCCGCCATGCGGGTGACAGACAATGTCGGTAAGCTGACCCTCTCCGCGACGAGGTCCGAAATGCTGCAGGGGGTCAGGCGAAAATTCCACATACCATCGGATCGAAATTTTCGAGCACCAGCGAGCTGGCTTCTCAGGCGACCACCGAACGGAAAATGAATCCTCACAAACCCTCTGACAGCCTGCGGGCTGCCCCAGGCGGGTTCTGCGGGGGCGAGGATTCTTCAGACGAAGGGCCCGATCTCCGTCGGCAAGGCCGCGGATGCGCACGCGCCAGAGGGCTCCACCGTCAAGGATGAAAAGAGAAGGCGCACTATGAGCACATCTGACGTCAGCGCGATCCGAAGGTCAGCGGTGCGCTGGTGGCTTGACTGGTGCAGAGAAGTAGCCTCCGCCCTCGCGGTAGCGCAGCAGGAGGACCCGCTGGGCATCGTCAAGGGCGATGACACGTGCGGCTTCCCGCAGGGGTGAGGTGGTCATGCCGCACATTGTGGTGGTTCAGGCCCGCTCGACGAGGCGGCTCCGACCCAAACGGTGTCCTGTTTCTTATGCCTGAGGGTGATGAGTGCGTGGGCTGGGGAGTCAGACCGGCCGCACGGCGGACGTCAACGGCCGGCGCCGCCGCACAGACCGAGGCGGCTGCCCATCTCGGGATTCGGCTCCCCTTCGTGCTTGCTACGGTCCCGCATATGACGCTGTCTGTGCCTCGTGCTGTTGATCTACGCGGGGAACCCCTTGAGGGGGTGCTGGACCGTGTGGAGCGGTCGCTGCAGGTACGTCTCGACCGGGAGACAGTGGTGGGCAAGCGCCGGACTGTCGGGACACGGACCAACCGCAATACATGGGTGCGCATCGAGCGGCGAGGGTTCGACCGGATCGGCGCCCAGGGGTGGAACGGCCCCGAATCCGCTGCTGTCCTGAGGGAGTCGTCATGCCGCAGTGGTACACGGGGCTCGCTTGGCGCGAGCCGGGTGAGCCAGTGATACGGCGGGCGGATGAGATGGAATTGGTCAACGCCGCATCCTCAGGAAGCGCCGTCCCATAGCGGTCCACCATGGCCTCGGTGACAGCGGGTTTGGGTGTGTAGCCGCTCGCGTCGAGGGTCATCAGCCAGTCGATGTCGGTTTCAGGCAGTGCATGCTCCGCCAGGAGAGCGGTCGCCGCGGCCCGGAAGGCGGCGTCGCGGTCCACTAATGTGTTGTCGAGATCCAGCATCAGCAGCCGCATGACCGGCAGTAGACCACGAGCCATAGCCTCCGGGCAGGTGGGTTTCCCTGCCGCGAACCGCGTGAACTCAAGTTGAACCAACGTAGGTGGTCGCGCCCGGACTGGCCTTCGCACCGGACCGATGTCAGTGCGAGAGCCGGGCATCCACGAGTAGGCGCACGATGAGCACTCCGTCCCGGAGTCACTCGACGAATTCGGCCGGGGCCTGCCTCCGGGCGCTTGGCCCTGCCAGGGCACATCGGCTGGGGCCCGCACGACGAGTACGACCTAGCCGACGCACCGTCGACTGACCCGCATCGGTCGGCGCGGTCGGTGACGCCTTCGGCCCCCTCCGTCTCCCGATAGCTCAGGGCGGATGCGGGCATCGCAGACCGCCCGGCACCCGAAACACCGCTGACGATTACGGCGAGCTGATGACGGCTCGGGCAGGTGAACGCAGCCTGCTACGAAGCGGGGCAACATAGCGCGGGATCGCCGGGTTGGCCAACCCGGCGATCCCGCGCATCATTGATGGTCCACCGCCATTACCTGCCCGTACGTCGGAAGGCACGACCACCACAACGTCCAAAGCAGCCCAGCCCCCATACGCCCTCACGTCACAAGCACACCGGACGGTTACGCCGCCGCGTAGCTGGCGCGGAAGAGGTCCACGGCCCGCTCCATGTCCCGCTCGGAGCGCAACTGCACCTCCAGGTCGCCCGTGCCGTGGTGGCCCAGCCCCGTCACATCCCGAGTGAAGCCAGGCATGAGGTCGACCTCCTTCGGGTCGGCCTTGAGATAGACGAGGAGCTTGGTCTTCTGCGGCGGGCAAACGCAGGCGAAGTTCCGCAGGCGCTGATACGCCCGGTACTGCTTGCGCTGCACCCGGCTGACGCCGTCCCCGAGGCCGAGCAGCACTTCATCAACCGCCTCCGCCAACTCCGCCAGCGCACCGCCCTGCTCTCGGGCGGGCGGCAGCCCGGCCGCGCTCCGGCGAACCCGCCGCGCGGCCGGCGTCCGCCCTGTGACGGAAGCCACGGTCTCAAGTCCAATCAGGTCCTTGCCGAAGAACCGGTAGCGGACCAGGTCGATGCTGCGCCTGTGCTCGCGTACGGCGTGCGCGTCGTAGCGGGTGAAGTCGCCGGCGACACAGATCAGCCGGGGTGCGCTCCACAGCACCTGGGACGCGGCCGATACCCCGAGCCGGTCGCGGACCAGGTTCCGGAAGGCGTCCTTGTGCGCCATCAGCCACGCCATGTAATACAGGCCCTGATTGATCACGCCGGCCGCGGTGCCGCGCTTGAACTCCACGACCACCGGCGCCCCGTTCTCGTCGAGCCCCAGCGAATCGATCCGGCCGCCGTCAGCACAGTCGATGACGTACTCGCTCGCCAGGAACCGCACCCCTAGCATCGTCTCCATGTGTGCCTCGACGAGGCCCTGCACATCCGCCTCGACCTCGGCAAGACGCGGCGCGACCTCCGTCACGTCGCCATTCGTCGTGTGGAACAGCTTCAGGCCCGACACCTTCCCCTCCTCGGCTCAGAGATCGAGAACGCAGGAGAGGGGTAGATCTATTTCCGCGCGTGCGCACCGAACAGGTGAGGAGATGTGAGACGGTGACCACCTGGCACAGTCGGGAACCCCTGCATCCCATCCGTCCCAGAGGTGCCCTCGTCCCACATACGTCCCACAAAACCCCTGACGGCGTGTCAGTGAGGAAGAAAGTGGGGAGGTCAAAGCACCTGCCGACGAGATGCGCCAGGCGCCTTCTAAACGCCTGTTCTGAGTTCTTGCGCCCGTAGCCCCGACTTCGACACCGCCCACATCGCCAGGTCCGGCACGCAGGACAAGGTCGCCCCAGCTAAGGGAAGGATCGCCGAAGCCCTACCCCACCAAGGGGCTCACCGTCCTCAACGCCCCCCATTTCACGGCCGTGACCGAACGCGCCAACGCCCGCGTCATCACCTACGGCTTGGACGCACCGTAGGCATCCGTGCCACCGAGATCGCCCTCAAGGGCCAGGGCTGGCCCTCCTACGCGGGCGTCTCGCCCGGGGAAGCGGTCTCTTCCTGATCGCCGTCATCTGGTGAGGTGGCGGCCTTTACAACTGCCCCCAGGAGGTCGGTGATGGTGTTCCGATATGCCTCCGCAAGTTCGGCAAGCATTTCGATAACAGCGGCCGTGCCGGGTTCGTCGACATCGACATCGGCGTCCGCGGAGGTCTCCACCTCGTCTCTCCGCTGGAGGGCTGCTGCTCTTCTTGGCGAGTGGGCCGCATACCGCAAGACAGCCGACTCCTGCTCGGTGAGATCGTGGCCGAATCTGTTCAGCCACTCTGCCTCCTCTTCCGGGCCTTCGGCGGTCGCCAGGTCGACCAGGATGGCCAAGACGTTGTGGTGAATCTCGTGCAGCCGCGCCGGCACGGTAGGCCGCGACCAACTGTCGTTTCCCGGTTCAGGTAGCGCGTCGAGGGTCGCAGCCAGCTTGGCCGCGTATGGGGGCGGCCATCCGGAGGGCCACGAGGACCGGGCCTGCCAGAGTCGCAGGATCGCGTCCCGTGCCTCAGCAGCGCGGGCTGCGGCGTCCGGCGCGTTCCGCTCACGCGCCTGATCGGCTTCCGTCACGAGGCGAGCTGTGTGGTGTGCGAGCCACCGGACCAGAGTGTTGTTGGTGTGCTCGTCGCCGAACTCGGCCAGGATGCGTTCGCCCAGCTCAGCGACGGAGTCCACTGGCGGTGAGGTCTCCGGCGGCGTCGAGGAGATAGATGCGGCTGACGGGGATCCGGTACCCGTCTCGTCGTTGTCCAGTTCGGCGCCGTGCAATCTGAACCTCCGTGATCAGGATTTTTCCTGTGGCGGCGAGATACCGCAACAATGTGTCCCGCCTGACGTGGACACGGTAGCCAGATGAGACGAGCGTAGATTCTGGGTCACGTCCCGGGTCAGGGTCGGCCCATTGCTGAGCCTGCGCCACGATGCCTCCGTCGTGCGCTGTCAGCGTGAGATGGGCGGCGTCGACTGACGTGCGGCTCTGAATCCTGAATGCCTTCCCTGGCAAGGGAGGTTCACGACGCAGCTCGTAGGCATATGCATCGTGCCGGTCGAGGAATTCCGCGGGCTCGTAAGGACGCAGGATCCATCCGCTGAGGTGAAAGGCACCTTCGTCGACTTCGAATTCTTCCTCTTCTTCGTCGGGCAGCTTCCAGTCTGTCGGGCTGGAGGCCGAGGCGAGGGCGCGCTGCAGGTCGGCGGAATGGCGAGGATCCACAAGGGCCGAAGCCACGCTCACCGTCTCGAGGGTGCCGGAATCCTGGAGTCGTACACTCGCCGCCACACGGATCATGTCCGATACACCGCCTACCCCGTCGTCGATGGTTAGCCCGAGGGCACGATCGAAGTCAGCGAGCGATGCAGTATCCCAGGTGGCGGACCGCGCCCGGGGCAGAAGGAACTCCGGATCGGCCGGGACCGGTGTCCCGAGGTCTGCGAGCCAGCCGGTCGGGGCCGGGAGGTGTGGTAGCAGCCAGTCCTCCCAGGAGTCATCTTGTTCATGTGCCAGGGTTCCGGCACGGACCGGACGGCCTTCGTCAGCGAGGTGCCCGGCTGTGGCCATCATGGCGTGATACTCGATGTAGAGCCGGAGACTCTCCTGGCGAGGAATGCTTCCGTGCCTGTGACCGGTGCGTTCGTAGGAGCGCTCGTCGCGCAGCTCTCGGACATCGGTCCACCAATCGTCCGTGCTCAAACCCCATCGGTCGATGATGAATCCCTCGGCCGTCTCGGCGATGACGTCCACCTCGACGTCGAAGACCTCGGCCAGCGGCCCGTACCAATAGGGGATGGTGTCCATGGAATCAAAGTCGTAGCGACCGTTGCGGGAGGTTCTGTCGCGTCGCGCGTAACTGCGTCCGTAGTCCACGAGCCAACTGGAGGGCTGGTTGGCCAGGCAAAGCATCTCAACCTGCGTGGGATCGGCGTTGGCTGCTGCCGCCACCGCCAGGCCAATGCGACGCGCCAGTTCACGGATTTGTGCATGAGGGAACACTCGATCAGTAGCGACGCGCATGAACTCACGGAAGTACGCCGCAAGAATATTAGGACGCTCCACTGCCACCCGCTCAAGTGCCGCAAGAAGTGCGGCGATCGCCGAGAAGCTGTAGAACTGCAGGTTCGCATCCCGGAAGGTTCCCGGCTCATTGTCGTCCAAGCGTCGCATCAGGTCCGCTACAAGCGACTCGGCGTCAGCAGCGGAGGAGGCGCTCAGTAGTTCGCGAGTGGAATGCGCCGCACGCCAGCGTAGTTCCCGCTGAGGGTGCCCGAAGGTGCTCCAGAGCAGCAGGGAAACGGCCGTCGCCGCGCTCTTCCGTTCGGCGGCTACGGTGTCGGGCGGAACACGGTCGTCGAGGAGCCCCAGAAGGGCCGAGCCGGCATCGGCGGTGGGGCACAGATGTCCAAGGAGGGCTGCGACGCTCCGCCATCCGTAGGCCCGCAGCCCCTGCCGTGCCTCCGGCAGGGCGGCCAGAGCGGCGTGCCGGATGGCCAAGTCGTCTCCGAAGACCCTTAGTTGTTCGATCGTGCTTTGAGTGTCATGCCCCCAGAACACCTCGGCGAAGAGTCGACTAACCAGGTCGGGAAGCCTTGCAGCCGCCCATGTCGCCACCGCTGGTGTAGAACTCCAGCGGCGGACGTGGTCGGACAGGACCGCTAGCGCGTCGTTCGTGCCCAGGTTCGGCAGCGACGCGACAGATGTCAGAGCGTCCAGGCGCTGTCCGTAGGGGGTGTATTGGAGAACCGCCGTAATGAATCCACGCAGTTCTTCGCCGTAGACACGAGCGTCGGTCAGTGTCCGTACGTCCTCTGCCATCGACACCCAGCTGCGAGACGTGGCCCCGGACAGCAAGGCTTGAACCTCGGGAGCGTGACGCTCACTACCGCCCCAGTCTCTGCTGGAAGCCTGGCCAATGACCGAACCTTCCCGTACGTCTCCGAGCCGAATCACGGCTTCGAGCGCCTGCCGGATGCTACTCCCGTGCCCCATCTGCTCGGCAGCGTCGACAAGGTGCCGCGCCCTTGCCGGCTGATCGCGTGCGGGAACACGACGCCGCACCCATTCCGCCGCTCTCAACAGGACACGGCGGCACTCCTGCCTTTCCGTAGCACCGCTCGCCGCCAGCCTTTTGGCGACGTTGAGCTGCAGAAGCCAACGACCTCCGTCGTCGGCGATCAAGTGGTCCAGGAAGAGAAGCTGCTGCGAGGGGATCTCTCCGTTGTGAACTGCACCGGTCAATGCGGCAGGCAAGGTGGACGAGAACCCGATGCGGTCCTGGTCATCCCATCTGCTGGCAGCCGCAAGGCCAGTGAAGGGGTCCAGGCGAGCCGCCGCGCCGGCGATCTCCGCATAGGGAATCTCGGCGGCGTCACTCACGTGCGGGGCCATCAGTTCCGCGGCTCGAACGAGACGCGCGGCGGTATGAGCCGGATCAAGACCGGAGTTGTTGGCGCGGTGGGCAAGGTCTACGTGGACCTCCAGGAGACGGGCCGCGTCGTCGTTAACTCCGGTCGCTGCTTCCACAGCCTGGTCGAAGAGATGTCCTCCCAGATCCACATCCACCTTCGCTCCCAGCTCCGCCAAACGAGCAAGGAGGTCAAGGCGTTCCTGTGCTGGATAGTCGTTGCTGTTGACGTAGTCGGCCGCCCTCGTGCACAGGTCGGCTGCCATGCCCTTGAGATGCGAGTGGGGCAGGAGTAGGGCCGCCAGTTCCATCCAGAGTTCAGGCGCACCGTCACGACGGATGGCCTCGGCGGCCCCGGCCAGACGATCGACGGCCTGCTGTGCCACTTGGGTGTCCAGGGCGGCGGAGGCCACTAGGCTTGCCCAGGCCGGATAGGACCTGTCGTACGTGAACCACCGGTGCGTGGCGCGCTCCATACGTGCGGCGATTCCTCGATCACAAAACGTGAGGACCTCTTCGGCGTCCGCTTGCCCCAAGGAAGCGCGTGCAGCCAGCACGGCGGCTGCGGCGATGGCCTTCACGAGTTGGAGCCATTCATCGCGTTCGCGCGCCCGGGGGTCAGTGGTGCGACCCGTTTCGTCGGTGCGTGACTGCAGTGTGGCGGGAACGAGCGCGGCGACGTCCATGTCGTTGCCGCTGAGCACTGCGTCTGCGGCATGGCAGCGCAGAAGCACAGTGCCTGGCTCCGTGGATCCCGCATAGTTCGAAATACCGCTGGGCAGCGCCGTGGACCAGCGTTTGGCCAGGTCGGCAGTCAGCTGACGGTCGCCGTGCCGCAGCGCCTCGTCGAGCACTCGTGACTGCACTGGCAGAGGCTCGGCAGGCAGGTCCAACAGCAACGCAGCAAGTACTTCGTCGACCCACTCCGCGTCCGGCTCATCGGAAGGCGATACGACAGCGGCAAAGACGCGTGCCTGCGCCTCCGCCGGAACCCGGTACCTCTTCAACAACCGTCGTACGACGGCAGGATCGACATCATCCGCGAGGCGATCTGCCAGTGCCACAGCGGCCTCCAGCACGAGATTACCGGGGCGCCATCGCCGCAGTTCTCTCAGCGCGGCCCTGACCCCGTCAAATCGATAGCACGCCTCCGCTGCCGCGGCAACGTCGTCCGGCGTGACATCCCAGTGCTTGCCCTCCCCGTTCCGCTGAGCCATCCAGCGACGCAGCCAGCCCCCGGCGCTCTCCAGGTCAGCCCGGGCCACGTCGTGCCGTTCCGGAGTACGGGACAGCACCGCAGCCGTCTGGAGGAACACCGGGGCGAGCCAAGACCCGCTCGGTGTGCGCAGTACGTGGGCTCGCAGGAGGTCCGGGTCCGTATAGCGGGCGACCAGCTCCAGATGTGACTCGGTCAGGCGCGACAGCGTGTCGAAACGGGACGCCGTGTCGCAGCCCCGAACGGCCAGTCGTACGGCGGCTGCCGCGTCGGCCGTTTGTGCTGCGGCTCGCACAGCCAGGTCCAGGCGCCGGCCCTGGACCTCCTCTCGGCGGAAACCGTCCGTAATGCCGACAGGAGTGGCTTCTTCCAGGACCAGTTGCAGCAGCTCCTCCAGGCGGCCCGACGCTGCCAGATGGTCGGCCAGGTGCGTTGCAGCGTCCGCGTCGGTCGCCCGCGCGGCGAGACACAGATCCGCCAGTCGGCTGTGTGCCGCGATCACTTCGGAGGGATCCACGCAGTCCCTGACATGCGTTTCGAAGTCTTCGTCCCGGAACTGGATCGAGTCGTCGACGACCTGGACTCCGGGAGTGAGCCCCGCTGCGAAGTTCCTGACGGCCGGCAGGTCGACGTCGAGAGCGGTGGCAAGTGTCCGAAGCGGCACCGGGCGGGAAAGCGCCAGCATCAACGCGAGCCACCGTAGACCACCGGCGTCCGCTCCGCCCACATGCAGAGCCGAGTCGATGAGATCCTCGAATACCGCCTTGGGGGTCCGCTCCGATTTCGCCAGTAGCGTGGACATCTCCCAGGCATGCTCGGCGGCTTGCTGAAGGACGTAGAACTGGGCTCTGGGATTCCCTTGAGTCCTGTCGTGGAAAGCGTGGGCGTCCTCCTCGGAGGCGTCCGGCCGGTGCCGACGCAAGTGCGCCGCAGACGTGGGAGCGTCGAACGCTGCGAGCGGAACCTCCTCGGCCGCCGTCGTAGCCCCCAGCGAACCGACCCGGTGGCTGCGGGCGGTGAGCACCACGGCGACTCGCTGGGGCAGTGCCAGGCGGACCAGCTCCGGCAGAAAGGAGCGATTTCCGCATTCTCGAGCCGCTGTCGCGGCGTTGTCAGCAGCGTCGACGGCCAAGACCACCACGGCGTTCCGCGGGAGGCCAGCGACGGCTCCGTCGAGCGTGCGGCGGAACCGCCGCCAAAGGTCCTCCTGCCGCTGCGAGACCGGAATGAGCAGCGGAGTTCCGCACAACTGCGCCAGTTCGTTGACCACTTGGGTGACGAATCGCTCCGGCGTGTGCCGCTCTTCACCTGCACTCAAATAGTCTCCGCCGCCGTAGCAGTCGAAGTGGACGACCTGGGATCCCACCGGCAGGTGGTCGTTCATCTGGCGGATCGCCGTGGTCTTCCCAGCCCCGGCATCTCCGTGAGCCACCACGAGTCGTCCCGGATGCCTCATGACGGCGTCTGCGATGGAACGGGCACCGGGCGCGGGGAGTGGATCGGCAACTTCCGTGAACCGAGCAGGTGCCGGGTACAGATCCAGCAGTTCGGGAGCCCCTAGTTCCGCAAGGACGTCACTTGCCGCCACTCCCTTGCGGTTGCTGTCTGGCAGTGCCTGCGCACGGACGAGGTGGAACAGCTTCAGGGCCGAGTCGTGGCCCTTGCCCGGTGTCAGCTCAGCCGCTCCGGACTGAACCGCGCGGGCCAGTGCAGCCCTGTCCATGGCGCCCGTCTGTGACAGATCAAGGGCGCCCATGAACGCGCAGAACTGCTGACTGCTCAGCCGGGCGCATACCGCCTCAGACAGAGACCGGACAGTCGCAGCCTGCTCGGCAGGGAGCGCAGCGAGAAGAGCCCGGGTCTGGACCGCCTGCCCTTGGTCTGCAACCCACGCCGTCGCAGCTGCTACAGAGGAGACCAGCTCGGGCGCGGCCGACTGGTTGCTGACCAACGCGATACGGGCCTTGGACGCGACATCAACCCCATGTTCGTCCACAAGCCGTCGATAGGCAGCCGCCAGATCCGCGATGACGGATCGTGCTGGCGTCGTAGTGCCGTTGGCGCGGTACCGCACGCTCTTCTTACAGAGCCTTGCCGTTGTCCATTCGGTGTCCGGGTGGCGCGAGCTGTACTTCAGCTGCGACAGGACAAGAGCGTCTGCCGAAGCGGCATCGTCGCCCCCCAGGTACTCGGCAACGTCCACCGTCTCGTACTCGTCGTCTGGATCATCGACGTGGGCAAGACCTTCGAGTGTGACACGCCGGAGAACGGTGCCCGGCTCGACCAGTTTCAGCGCCCGGCTCGCCGCCCACCAGAAGTGGAAATCGTCTCCGGCATTCGACTCCGGCGCACCCACCCTGCTCCCCCTTAACACTGCACCGGTCGAGACGACCGACGCGAGGGGCACAGAATATCCCCGAGATTACGGGCAGATTGCCAACTGTTGGACCACCGATGCGCGCCCCGCAGCCTCTCGCCCTGGATAAAGCAGAAACAGCGGGCATCGGCAGTGGGAGTTCCCTGGGACTCTTCTGGGCCTTCAACTCCGCTGACGCGGATGAGCATGGATCAGACAAGAAGCCATCTGCACAAGTCAACGAGGCGTGATTGATCACATCCGATCAGCAGAAAGCAACCGCCTTTCACTCAGCGTCGCCCACCCTCGGCACCCCATCGGCACTCGCCACTTGGCAGGGTCCGACCTGCTCAGCAGGCCACCTGACACCCCATCAGAACGAGCGTCAAATGAGCGTCACGAGCGTCATTTCAGCGTCAAGATATCGCCCGTAACGCCCACACCGCACATAATGCGCACACACGAAACCGCAGGTCAGGCGCCCTTTGCGACCGGTTCAAGGATGGCAACGCACTCCACATGATGCGTCATCGGAAACAGGTCGAACACCCGCAGCATCCGCACCCGGTACCCCCCGTCCCGGAAGTACCCCAAGTCCCGCGCCAGCGCGGCCGGGTCGCAGGCGACGTACGCGATGCGCCGCGCGCCCAGGGACGACAGGTGCTCGACGGTCTTACGGCCGGCCCCCGCCCGCGGCGGGTCCAGCACGATGAGGTCGACCTCCGTGATCCCGGTGCGCGGCAGCACTGCCTCCACCTTGCCCTGCTCGATCCGCACCCGGTCGAAGTCGGCGAGGTTGTGCCGGGCGTCCTCGACCGCGCGCTTGCCCGACTCGATGCCGAGGACCGCGCCCTTGTCGCCGAGGCGATCGGCCAACGCCCCCGCGAACAGCCCCACACCGCAGTACAGGTCGAGCGCCATCTCGCCCTTGCGCGGCAGCAGGCCCTGCATGACCGCCTTCACCAGCGTGTCGGCCGCCTGCGGGTGGACCTGCCAGAAGCCGCCGCTGCCCACCCGGTGGGTGCGCCCGTCGGCCCGCTCACGCACGAAGGCGCGGCCGTGGACGCGGTGGATGCCGCCGTCCTTCTCCTCGACACGCATGACGGAGACGGGCTTGTCGAGTTCCACGAGGGGCAGGCGGGCGCCCGGCCGGGGCTCCAGGATGACCATGCGGTCCTGGGAGCCGGTCGCCGCGATCGCCTCCACGGACGCCATCCCGGACCAGTCGCGGTCCTCGATGCCCAGCTCGCTCACGCCCGGCGCGGCGATCATGCAGTGCTCGATCGGCTCCACCTCGTGCGAACGGTGGCGGCGCAGACCGGCGTTGCCGTCGGCATCCACCGCGTACTGCACGCGGGTGCGCCAGGCAGGCACCTCGCCCGCGGGCAGCTTGTCGCCCTCGGCCGGCATCACCGTGCCGTCCCAGCCGGCCTCCTCGGGGGTGAGGCCCGCGAGCCGCTTCAGCTGCTCGGCGACGACCTCGCCCTTGAGACGCCGCTGGGCGCCGGGCTTGGCGTGCTGCCAGTCGCAGCCGCCGCAGCGGCCGGGACCGGCGTAGGGGCAGGGCGCCTCGATGCGGTCCTTGGACGGCTCCAGAACCGACACCGCGTCCGCGCGCAGGAAGCGCGCCCCCTCCTCGCCCTCCGTCACCCGGGCCACGACCCGCTCACCGGGCAGCGTGTGCCGGACGAACAGCACCTGGCCGTCCTCCGTGCGGGCGATGCAGTGCCCGCCGTGCGCGACGGGGCCGACCTCGACTTCGAACTCCAGCCCCACCAGCGATTTCTTCGGTTCTGCCTGCATGGCGGGGTGACTCCACAACGTCAAGGGGAAAGGGGAACGCGGCCGGCCACGAAAGGACCGGACACGAATCGGCCGGACACAAAGGGAAAGCGGCCGAGACGACAGCCATCCAGTCTACTTCGGCGCCGGCGTCTCCTTCGCCCGCTGCTCGGCCGGACCGCGCCGCACCGCGCCGGGCGCGTTCCACTCCTGCCGCCTGCGAGCGCGGTTCTTCGCCGCCTCCGAGGACTGGAGCTGATAGGGCACCGAGGTCACCATGACCCCCGGCGTGAACAGCAGCCGCCCCTTGAGCCGCAGCGCGCTCTGGTTGTGCAGCAGATGCTCGTACCAGTGGCCGACCACGTACTCGGGGATGATCACGGACACCGCGTCACGCGGCGACTCCTTCCGCAGCCCCTTCACGTAGTCGATGATCGGCCGCGTGATCTCGCGGTACGGCGAGTCCAGGACCTTCAGCGGTACGTCGATCCCGCGCCGTTCCCACTCGGCGCGCAGTGCCTTGGTCTCGGCCGGGTCGACGTTGACGCTCAGCGCCTCCAACGAGTCCGAGCGCATCAGCTTGGCGTACGCCAGCGCCCGCAGCGCCGGGCGGTGGATCTTGGAGATCAGGACGACGGAGTGGACGCGGGACGGCCGCAGGCTGTCGTCGCTCGGGCCCTCGGGTGCCGCGAGTTCCTCGGAGACGCGGTCGTAGTGCTTCCGGATCGCCGTCATCGTCGCGTAGAAGATGCACATCCCGAGCAGCGCCACCCAGGCGCCGTGGGTGAACTTGGTGACCAGGACGACGACCAGGACGAGCCCGGTGAAGAAGGCGCCGAAGGCGTTGATCGCGCGGGAGCGGACCATGTGGCTGCGCTTCGCGGCGTCCTTCTCGGTGGCCAGGTGGCGGTTCCAGTGCCGGACCATGCCGGTCTGGCTGAGCGTGAAGGACACGAACACGCCGACGATGTAGAGCTGGATCAGACGGGTCGAGTCGGCGCCGTAGATCCACACCAGGAGTCCGGCCGCACCGGCCAGCAGCACGATGCCGTTGGAGAAGGCGAGGCGGTCGCCACGGGTGTGCAGCTGGCGCGGGAGGTAGCGGTCCTGCGCGAGGATCGAGCCGAGCAGCGGGAAGCCGTTGTAGGCGGTGTTCGCGGCGAGGAACAGCACGAGCGCGGTGGCCGCGGCCAGCACGACGAACAGGAAGCTGCCCTTGCCGAAGACGGCCTCGGCGACCTGGGAGATCACCGGGTTCTGGACGTAGCCGGGGCCGAGGGGCACACCGTTGTGGATCAGGTCGACGGCCGGGTTCTCGGCCATGCGGACCTTGGTGGACATGGCCAGCGCGATGATCCCGCAGAACATGGTGACGGCGAGCAGGCCCATCATCGCGAGCGTGGTCGCCGCGTTCTTCGACTTGGGCTTGCGGAAGGCCGGTACGCCGTTGGAGATGGCTTCGACGCCGGTGAGCGCGGCGCAGCCGGAGGAGAAGGCGCGCAGCAACAGGAAGACAAGGGCGAATCCGGCCAGGCCCTGGTGCTCGGCCTTGATGTGGTAGTCCGCCGTCGGTGCCCGCATGGTGTCGCCCAGAACCAGACCGCGGAACGCGCCCCACGCGATCATGATGAAGACGCCCGTGACGAAGACGTACGTCGGAATCGCGAACAGCGAGCCGGACTCCTTCATGCCCCGCAGGTTCATCAGGGTCAGCAGGATGATCACGGCGATCGCGCAGGGGACCTTGTGCTCGACCACGAAGGGGATCGCGGAGCCGAGGTTCTCGATGCCGGAGGCGATGGAGACGGCGACGGTGAGGACGTAGTCGACGAGCAGCGCGCTGGCGACCGTGAGCCCCGCCCTGGGGCCGAGGTTGGTGTTGGCCACCTCGTAGTCGCCGCCACCGCTCGGGTAGGCGTGCACGTTCTGCCGGTAGGAGGCGACCACCGTGAACATCAGCACGACGACCGCGAGCGCGATCCAGGGGCTGAAGTGGTAGGCCGACACGCCCGCGATGGACAGGACCAGCAGCACCTCGCCGGGCGCGTACGCCACGGAGGACAGCGGGTCGGAGGCGAAGACGGGGAGGGCGATGCGCTTCGGCAGGAGCGTTTCGCCCAGCCGATCACTGCGCAGTGCGCGCCCGATCAGGATCCGTTTGGGCACGTCGGTCAGTTTGGACACAACAGAGAAGCGTAAGCGTTCGAACGGGCGAGCAACCACCCGGCACCCCGCATCTGCTCTCCGGGTGAAATCCGGTCACGCTCCGGCTACGGATTCCGCAGGTGAGCGAAGCGGCATGCCTATATGACAAGACCCTGCCCCTTACTGTCCCGGGAGGTTCCATGCACACGACCGCAGAGCTGATCGGCGCCGCGGCCACCCTCGTCGGCCTCGGCATCCTGACGCTCGCAAGCGTCCGCAGCATCAGCCGCCGTTGACCGACACGAAGTCAGGGCAACCGTGCACGGGGGTGCCGTCGTCCTACCGCCCGTGTGTAGCTTGGGCGTCGGTCTGAGACCCTGATGTGGCTGAGCAGTACTTATTGACACCGGAAGGACGGTCGTGCACATCGTCATCATGGGCTGCGGGAGAGTGGGTTCCGCTCTCGCCCAGACCCTGGAGCAACAGGGGCACACGGTCGCCGTGATCGACCAGGACCCCACCGCCTTCCGACGACTGGGCTCCGGTTTCGGCGGTCGCCGTGTCACCGGGGTCGGTTTCGATCAGGACACCCTGCGCGAGGCGGGCATCGAGGAGGCAGGCGCCTTCGCCGCGGTCTCCAGCGGCGACAACTCCAACATCATCGCCGCGCGCGTGGCCCGCGAGATGTTCGGCATCGAGAACGTCGCGGCCCGGATCTACGACCCCCGGCGCGCCGAGGTCTACCAGCGCCTGGGCATCCCGACGGTGGCCACGGTCCGCTGGACCGCGGACCAGATGCTGCGCCGGCTGCTGCCGTCCGGCGCGGAGCCGCTGTGGCGGGATCCCACCGGTGGGGTCCAGCTGGCCGAGGTGCACGCCTCGACCGCCTGGGTCGGTCACAAGATCAGCAAGATGCAGGAGGAGACGGGCGTCCGGGTGGCGTTCCTGACCCGCCTCGGCGAGGCGATCCTGCCCACCTCGCAGACGGTGCTGCAGGAGGGCGACCTGGTGCACGTGATGATGCGCACGGACGACATCGAGAAGGTCGAGGCGTCCTTCGCCGAGGGCCCCGAAGAGGAGAGCGGTCACTGATGAGGGTCGCCATTGCCGGTGCCGGTGCGGTCGGCCGCTCGATCGCGGGTGAACTGCTGGAGAACGGCCACGAGGTCCTTCTCATCGACAAGGCGCCGACCGCCATCTCGGTCGAGCGCGTCCCGCAGGCGGAGTGGCTGCTCGCCGACGCCTGCGAGATCACGTCCCTGGACGAGGCCGCGCTCCAGCGCTGCAACGTGGTGATCGCCGCGACGGGCGACGACAAGGTCAACCTGGTCGTCTCCCTGCTGGCGAAGACGGAGTACGGCGTCCCGCGGGTCGTCGCCCGGGTGAACAACCCGAAGAACGAGTGGCTGTTCAACGAGTCCTGGGGCGTGGACGTCGCCGTCTCCACCCCTCGCCTGATGTCCGCCCTGGTCGAGGAGGCGGTGAGCGTCGGCGACCTGGTCCGCCTGCTCCGCTTCAGCCACGGCGACGCGAACCTGGTCGAGCTGACCCTGCCGGAGGAGTCGGCCCTGGCCGGCACGACGGTCGGCGACGTGGAGTGGCCCGAGGACACCTCCCTGGTCACCATCATCCGCGGCACCCGCGTCCTCACCCCGTCGCGGGAGGATTCCCTGGAGGCCGGCGACGAGCTCCTCTTCGTCGCCGCCCAGGCCCGCGAGGAGCAACTGGAGGACCTGCTGTCGGTGCGCCGCGAGGACGCGACGGGCTGAGGTCTTCGAGCCGTACGACGACGGAGGGCGCCCTGCGTGTGCAGGGCGCCCTCCGTCGTCGTATCGGAAGGAGCGGGAACTACGCCTCGCGCCGGTGCCGCCCGGCCGCGGCCTCCGTGTCCCCACGCTCCGCGGCCTGCGCCGCCTTGCGCTCCTCCTCGGCCTTCTCCTCCGCCTCCATCTCCGCGAACACGTCGATCGGAGCCGGCGCCTTCGCCAGGAAGACCCAGGTCAGCCATACGGCCAGCAGGAAGGGCGGGATCTTGAGGGCGACCAGGACCCAGCCGAGCTGCGCGGTGTCGGCCCACCAGTACAACGGGAAGAGGATCGCGCACTTGGCGAGCAGGATCCCGCCCCAGGCGTAACTGGCCTTGGAGTACGCCTTCTTGCGGCCAGGGTTTCGGGTCCGCCAGGAGAGGTTCTCCTTGAAGACCGGGCCGAGGATGAGCCCCATCAGCGGCACACCCGCGAGCGTCGTGATGACGTACGCCAGGCCGAGGCCCAGCGTGTACAGCATGCCCGGCAGATAAAAGTTCTTGGCGTTGCCCGTCATCATCGCGAAGACGACACCGAAGGCGACACCGAAGACGCCGCTGAAGGCGTGCTTGACGGTGTCCCGCATCACCAGGCGGACCACGACCAGCAGCAGCGACACCGCGAGCGCGGCGATCGCCGACAGGTGCAGATCCTTGTTGATCGTGAAGATCGTGACGAAGAGCAGGCCCGGCAGAACCGTCTCGACCATGCCCCGGACGCCGCCGAACGCCTCGAACAGGGCCGCCTCGGTCACCGCCCGCGCGTCATCGGTCTGAGTGTCTTCGGTCGGCTTGTCGAGAGACGTCACCGGCTACTCCCGTCCCACGGGTCGGAGTTCGTATTTCGGATTGAACAGCACCCGGCGGCCCCGGCTCATCGAGATCCGCCCGGAGGCGATCAGCTTGCGCCCCGGCTCTATCCCGACGATGGAGCGCCTGCCGAGCCACACCACGTCCAGGGCGGCGGACCCGTCGAACAGCTCGGCCTCCAAGGCCGGGACGCCCGCGCGCGGCCGCAGGGTGACCGTGCGCAAGGTACCAGTAACGGTCACGATCTGGCGGTCGTGACAGTCGCCTATACGGGTGCAGCCGGCGGTCTCGGTGTCCTCCCGCAGCTCCTCGGACTCCAGGTCCTCCTGCGACGAGGAGAGCCGGTCGAGCATGCGCCGGAACCGGCCCACCGGCTTCTCGGAACGCGGAACAGCACTCATATCCAAAAGCCTACCGGGGTGCGCCGACAGCGTTGTACCCGCAGCACTAGCGTTCGAACCGGTATCCCATGCCCGGCTCCGTGATGAAGTGCTTGGGGTGCGAGGGGTCCGCCTCCAGCTTCCGTCTCAGCTGGGCCATGTAGACCCGCAGGTAGTTCGTCTCCGTCCCGTAGGACGGCCCCCAGACCTCCTGGAGGAGCTGCTTCTGGCCGACCAGCCGGCCGGTGTTGCGGACCAGCACCTCGAGCAGATGCCACTCGGTGGGGGTGAGGCGTACGTCTCTGCCGTGCTTCTGGACCTTCTTCGCGGCCAGGTCGACGGTGAACTCGTCGGTCTCCACCAGGACATCCTCCTCACCGCCCCCGGTGGGCTCCGCGCGGCGCACGGCGGCCCTGAGGCGGGCCAGCAGCTCGTCCATGCCGAAGGGCTTGGTGACGTAGTCGTCGGCGCCCGCGTCCAGCGCCTCGACCTTCTCGTCGGAGGAGTGCCGGGCGGACAGCACGAGGATCGGCACCCGGGTCCAGCCGCGCAGCCCCTTGATCACCTCGACGCCGTCCATGTCGGGCAGGCCCAGGTCGAGGACGATCACGTCGGGGTGGCGGGCGGCGGCGAGCCTCAGCGCGGTGGCGCCGTCGTGCGCCGCGTCGACCTCGTACTTGCGCGCCTTGAGGTTGATCACGAGGGCGCGCACGATCTGCGGCTCGTCGTCGATGACCAACACTCTGGTCATGTGGCCTGCCTTTCGGGTTCTGCTGCTTCTGCTTCTGCGACGGGTGCGTCGGGGAACTCCGCGTGCGCGTCCGCCGCGCGCAGCGTCAACACCATGGTGAGGCCTCCGCCGGGCGTGTCCTCGGCGTTGAGGGTGCCGTTCATGGCCTCCGCGAAGCCCCGTGCCACCGCGAGCCCGAGCCCCACCCCGGCACCGCGCGGGGCGTCACCGTAGCGCTGGAAGGGCTCGAAGATGCGCTCCTTGGCCTCGTCCGGCACTCCGGGACCGCGGTCGACGACCCGTACCTCGACACGGTCGGCGATGGCGCTGGCGGACACCCGGACGGCATGGCCGGACGGGCTGTATTTGACGGCGTTCTCGACCAGGTTGGCCACCGAACGCTCCAGGAGCCCCGGATCGACGGCGACCATGGGCAGGGTCTCCGGGACGTCCAGCTCCACGCTTCCGTCGGGCACCCCGCCCAGGGCCATCGGCACCACCTCGTCGACGTCGATCTCCCGGATGATCGCGGTGACCGTGCCGGTCTGGAGGCGGGACATGTCGAGCAGGTTGCCCACGAGATGGTCGAGCCGGTCGGCGCCCTCCTCGATGCCCTCCAGGAGCTCGGCCCGGTCCTCCTCGGACCACGCCACGTCGTCGGACCTGAGCGACGAGACGGCCGCCTTGATGCCGGCCAGGGGCGTCCGCAGATCATGCGATACGGCGGCCAGGAGCGCCGTACGGATGCGATTTCCCTCGGCGAGCGTGCGGGCCCGGTCGGCCTCCTCCTGGAGTCTGCGGCGGTCAAGGGCGACGGCGGCCTGGGCGGCGAAGGCGGCCAGCACCCGGCGGTCCTCGGCGGGCAGCACCCGGCCGGTGAGCGCGAGCGCCATGTGGTCCCCCACGGGCATGTCGACGTCGGCGTCCTCGGGCCGCTCCACGGGCGGTCCGAGCCCAGCCCGGCCCGCGCAGGTCCACGGCTCGACGTCGCTCGCCCGTTCCAGCAGGGCCGCCGACTCCATGCCGAAGGTCTCCCGGACGCGCTCCAGGAGCTCCTCCAGACGGGTCTCGCCACGCAGCACGTTCCCGGCGAGGAAGGACAGGATCTCCGACTCGGCGCGCAGCCGGGCGGCCTGGTGGGTGCGGCGGGCGGCGAGGTCGACCACGGAGGCCACCGATATGCCGACGCCCACGAAGATCACGATGGCGACGATGTTCTTCGGGTCGGCGATGGTCCAGCGGTGCAGGGGCGGTGTGTAGAAGTAGTTCAGCAGCAGCGAGCCGACCGCGGCCGAGGCGAGCGCCGGGAACAGCCCGCCCAGCAGGGCCGCGGCCACCACGACCGCCAGGAACAACAGCATGTCGTTGGCGAGGCCGAGGTCGACGGTGGTGAGGAGGATCGTCAGGAACGCCGGACCGGCCAGGCCGATCAGCCAGCCCCACAGGATCCGGGCCCGTCCGAGCCGCGCGCCCCGGGCGACGGGCAGTCCACGCCCCTTGGCGACCTCGTCGTGGGTGACGATGTGCACGTCCAGGTCGGGCCCGGACTCCCGGGCCACGGTCGCGCCGACACCGGGTCCGAAGACGTACTGCCAGGTCTTGCGGCGGGAGGAGCCGAGGACGATCTGGGTGGCGTTGACGCCTCGCGCGAAGTCGAGCAGCGCGGCCGGTATGTCGTCGCCGACGACATGGTGAAAGGTTCCTCCAAGGTCTTCGACGAGGGTCCTCTGGACGGCGAGTTCCTTGGGCGAGGCGGAGGTCAGCCCGTCGCTGCGGGCTATGTAGACGGCGAGGACCTCGCCACCGGCGCCCTTCTCGGCCAGCCGCGCGGCCCGCCGGATCAGCGTCCGGCCCTCCGGTCCGCCGGTCAGCCCGACCACGATTCGTTCCCTGGAGCCCCAGATCTTCGAGACCCGGTGCTCGCTGCGGTACTGCTTGAGGTACTCGTCGACCCGGTCGGCCACCCACAGCAGCGCGAGCTCCCGCAGGGCGGTGAGGTTGCCGGGTCGGAAGTAGTTCGACAGGGCCGCGTCGACCTTGTCCGGCTGGTAGATGTTGCCGTGCGCCATCCGCCGCCGCAGCGCCTGCGGCGACATGTCGACAAGCTCGATCTGTTCGGCCCGCCGTACGAACTCGTCGGGCACCGTCTCCTGCTGCCGCACGCCGGTGATCGACTCGACGACGTCGCCGAGCGACTCCAGATGCTGGATGTTCACGGTCGAGACCACGTCGATCCCGGCCGCCAGCAGTTCCTCGACGTCCTGCCAGCGCTTGGCGTTGCGCGAGCCCGGAATGTTGGTGTGGGCGAGTTCGTCCACCAGGGCGACGGCGGGGGCCCGGCGCAGGACGGCGTCGACGTCCATCTCGGTGAAGACGGCGTCCCGGTACTCCAGCTCCCTGCGCGGGATCGCTTCAAGGCCGTGCAGCACCACCTCGGTGCGCGGTCGCCCGTGGTGCTCCACGAAGCCCACGGCGCAGTCGGTCCCCCGCTCGACCCTGCGGTGCGCCTCGGACAGCATCGCGTACGTCTTGCCGACGCCCGGTGCCGCACCGAGATAGATCCGAAGCCTGCCGCGTCCCATGAGGCCCATTGTCTTCCGCTCACTACTGCCTACGCAGCGCCGACCTTACGGCCAACAATCCCGACAAAGGGGTCCGGGCCAGACGCGGGGCCCGCCTTTGACGCAACCCTGACGCGCCCCTCAGACAAAGACCCGGCCAATACCGAAGGGCGCACCCCCACCCCAGCCCCACCCGGGAACACCGCACGCCCAGCGGGTCCGCGCCCTCCGCCACGGCCGGCCGCGCCGGCGCGGCCGGTGATCTCCATGGGGCCGGTGTCGAGGCCGGGGTGGACGGTCTGCCACTGCCGGACGACGGCGGCGACGGTGTCGTGCCTCGCCGGTTCCTCCGGTCGTGCGTGCCAAGGCCGAGTCCGGCGATGGACGAGCCACCCAGCCGTCGCCGGGAGCCACCCGTGACGCAGCCGGACGCGACCCTCAGGCGGAGCCCCAGCCACAGCACCCGGACGGCACCGGAGCCCGCGTCACCGTCCCTCCGCCATCCGGGAACAGCACCCCGAGGTTGGGTCCGGCTGTGCCTGGCCACGCGAGCGCCTGTTGCAGGGGGCGCGCCGGCCGCGTGGAGCGGGAAGGCCAGGCCGTGCCGCCGGCCAGTGCGTCAGCGCGGCATCCCGCCCGCCAGGGCCGCGAGCTCACGGGCCAGGATGCGCCGCTCGTGCCGGTACAAGCGGCAGTGCGTCATGACTGTCTCCGGCACCCGCGGCACCACGCTGTGCCCCTCACAGCTCATGAGCAGTTGGAGCCCACCGCCTTGAGAAGCGCCCCGGCACCTGCTCGAGCAGCGCGATCGCACGGCCGTACGAAAAGAGCAGCCGCCCCCGGTCGAGACGCCGCATGATCCGCTCGGCGCCGGAGGAGCCGACCGCAGCCGGTCCCGTACACGCCCCAGCCGCTCCACCCCGCGCTCAGTGCCCCACGATCTCCCCGTCCCCCAGCTCCAGCACCCGGTCCGCCAGGTCCAGCAGGGTCGCGTCGTGGGTGGCGACCAGCGCGGTGACGTTCTCACTGCGTACGACGGCTCGCAGCAGCTCCATGACGGAGTGGCCGGTCTCCACGTCCAGCTGGCCGGTCGGCTCGTCGGCGACGAGGAGCGAAGGGTTGTTGGCGAGGGCGCGGGCGATGGCGACGCGCTGCTGCTGGCCCCCGGAGAGCTCACCGGGGCGCTGCTTCGCGTGCTCCGCGAGGCCGACCAGGGCCAGCAGCAGCTCGACGCGCTCCTCACGCTCGCGGGCGTCCACCCGGCGCAGTCGCATCGGGACGCCGATGTTCTCCGCGGCGGTGAGGATCGGAATGAGCCCGAAGGACTGGAAGACGAAGCCGATACGGTCCCGGCGCAGCGCCAGCAGCCCGTCCTCGTCCAGCCCGGCGATGTCGACCCCGTCGAGCTCGACCCGTCCCCGGTCGGGCCGGTCGAGCCCGCCGACGATGTTGAGGAGCGTGGTCTTGCCGGATCCCGAACGCCCCTTGAGGGCGACGAGTTCACCACGCGGCACCTCGAAGGAGACCCCGCGCAGCGCGTGCACCGCGGCGGCCCCCTCGCCGAACGACCTGTGGATGTCCTCGACCCGCACCATGGTCTCCGTGACCACCTGAGTCATTGCGCTCTCCCCCGTGAAACCCGTGAAACTCGTGGCACCGGGCGCCAGTATCACCGTCCGGCGCCCGGCCTTCAACGGTTTCAGCTCGGGTTGTCCCCGTGAGTGAGGGTCTCCCAGGCCACGAAGAGGTTGTTGCTGCCGGCCGGGCGGTTCCGCTCGGTCAGGGTCTGCGTATTGGTCATGCCCATGCCAAGTCTGTTGTGCAGCGCGTTGTACCCGACCTCGGTGACCGGCCCGAGCCCGAGTTTCAGCGACCCGCCGCACAGCCAACTCGGCACGGCGGTCCCCAGCTCGTACCTGGCCTGGAATCCCAGCGCCTGCCGCAGCCGCTCGCCCACGTCCGTGCCGTACAGGTCCTGCCCCTGGATACGGCTCGTCTCGGCGACGTGCGAGATCGCGGAGATGCCGTACCCCGTATGCGTGAGATCCCGGCAGGTCTCCTGGGTGAGCCCGGTGACGAAAGTGGACTGCCCCTGCCAGTAATTGACGATCTTGTCCCGGGTGTTCAGGTTCTGACTCGGCACGGTCTTCGGCAGCTCGCCGTCGGAGTCCAGGTAGACGTAGGCCGCGGTACGGGCGCGGAACTTCACCATGGCCTTGTCGTACGACGGTTTGTCCTCGAGGAAGACGGAGATGCCGACGGCCGCCTCCATCATCGACAGCTCCCAGTTCCCGTTGGAGTTCGAGCCGTTGATGATCTCCGGCAGATAGACGTTGCGGAGCATGGTCGCGAAGCGTCCGGAGTTCGCCCAGGTCCCGGTGTACGTGTACTTGATGATCTCGGCCGCCCTGGGCCACGAGGAGCCGGCCCAGCCGGTCTGCAGAGGCGCGTTGCTGTTGGTGTGATCCGTGATCACCGCCGACCAGGCGTCCATGAGCTGGATGGCCTTCCTGGCGTACCGCTCGTCCCGGGTGACGTACCAGGCGAGGGCGTCGGTGTAGGCGGCGATCGCGTCCTCGCGCTCGTCGGTGCAGCCGTGGTTGGGATTCGAGTACGACCCGCACTCGACGACCGCCCGCGGCTTGGGCGTGCGGTTCAGATCGGCGTACTTGCTCGCCAGCATCGCGTCGAAGGCACCCTTCCAGGGCTGGGCACCGGCGTTGACCTTGGTGCGGGCGAAGTCCAACTGCCCTTGGGAGACGGTGACTCCGGGATGGACGAAAGCGGCGGGGGCGGCGTCGGCGGGTCTGGCGAGGACACCGAGGGCGAACGCGGTGACGACCACCAGCCGTACGGAATGGCGCATAGCGGCTCCGTTCTCGTATGTGAACGTGAAGCGCCCCTATGAACATAGGCGTTGGCGGATGACCGTAGGTACAGACCAATACAGCGTCAAGACCCCGCGCACGGAAAAGGGCCGCACCCCACCACGGGGTACGGCCCTCGACGTCGTGCGACTAGCGGACCTCGGTGATCTCCGGTCCGCGCTGCAACTGACCCATCCCGCCGGAGAAGCGGGAGCCCTCGTCCTGCTGCTGGACGCCCTCGGGGACCATCTGAGCGTCGTTCGGCAGCTTCAGGACGATCGGGTCGCGTGGCGCCATCGGGCCCTCGCCGCGGACCACGACCGTGTCCCGGAAGATCTGCTCCAGCAGCCCGGCCGCCTGCGGCTGCACCGCGCCCTGGCCCGAGATCACCCCGCGCAGGAACCAGCGCGGACCGTCCACACCCACGAACCGCACGACCTGGAAGCCGCCCGTGCCGTCCGGCAGCTGCACCGGTACCTGGGCACGCAGCTCCCAGCCCAGCGGCCCCTCGACCTCGTCGATGATGCCGCCCTGCTGGGTGATGCCGGAGCCGATCTCCTCGCGCACCTCGCCCCAGATGCCCTCGCGCTTGGGAGCCGCGAAGGCCTGCAGCTGGATGGCGCTGTCGCGCAGTACGACGGTGGCCGCGACGATGGCATCGCCCGCGACCTCGACCCGCAGCTCCATGCCGTCGACGCCCGGCACGAACAGACCGCCGAGGTCCACGCGGCCCTCGGCGGGGTCACGTACCTCGGTGTCGTCCCAGGGCCCGTCGGGGCGCGGCTCCGGTTCCAGCCGTACGCGCTCGCGCTCTACGTCGTCCGCCTCAGTGTCGACGCTGTCGACGACCTGCTCGGCCTCGCCGGCCGCGCCCTCGGCGGCACCCTTCTTCTTGCGACGTCCGAACACGTCACTGTCCTTCCCGGTCGGATACGACCGAAGCGTATCGATTCCCACCCGTTGTGCCGCCCACGGCGGCCTCAGCGCTTCTATCGCCCCCGTCGCCCACGGCGGCGTGACCGCCGGTGGACCCGAAGCCCTCCTCGGCCCGCGCCGAGTCGGGAAGCTCCGCGACCTCCTGGAAGCGGACCCTCTCGACCTGCTGGACGACGAGCTGGGCAATCCGGTCGAAGCGCTCGAACCGCACGGACTCGTGCGGGTCGAGATTCACCACGATCACCTTGATCTCCCCACGGTACCCGGCATCAACCGTCCCCGGGGCATTCACGAGAGCGACACCGCAGCGGGCGGCGAGACCGGATCGAGGGTGCACGAAGGCCGCGTACCCCTCCGGCAGCGCCACAGACACCCCGGTGGGCAGCACGGCCCGCTCTCCTGGCTTCAGTTCACGGCTCTCGGTGGTCCGCAGATCGGCTCCCGCGTCACCGGGGTGCGCGTACACCGGAAGCGGTACGTCCGGGTCGACGCGCCGGATCAGCACGTTCAGGGGATCACGGCTCACGGGTTCACCTCGAAGGCACGGGCACGCCGGACCTGATCCGGGTCGTCCATGGCGGCCCGGATCTCCTCCGGACGGCCGTTGTCGATGAAGTGGTCGACCTTGACCTCGATGAACAGGGCGTCGGCGCGGACGGCCACGGGTCCCTCCGGGCCGCCGATCCGGCCGGTGGCGGTCGAGTAGATCTTCCGCCCGGCCACCGCCGTCACCTCGGCCTCCAGGTACAGCACCGTGCCCACGGGCACCGGCCGTACAAAGTCGGTCTCCAGACGACCGGTCACGGCGATGGTGCGCAGCAGCCAGTTGAGCGAGCCCAGGGTCTCGTCGAGGGCGGTCGCGAGCACCCCGCCGTGCGCGAGCCCGGGAGCGCCCTGATGGGCAGGGCGCACCGTGAACTCGGCGGTGACCGAGACCCCCTCGCCGGCCCGCGCCTCCAGGTGCAGCCCGTGGGACTGCTCGCCGCCACAGCCGAAACACTGGCCGTAGTGCGCACCGAGCAGCTCACCGGGCGCGGGAGCATCCTGGTGTCGCACAGGTTGCGCCGCGTCGGCGGGAGGCTTGAGAGCCGGGGAAGTACCACTCACAGGCGCAGACCTTACCCGCCCGCCCGTCTCCCACCGCCACCCTGCCTGACAGCGCTTCGCGCCGAATCCCCCTGCCATCGGACCTGTCAGGACACCGTGCCAAGCTTGGTTCCATGCAGCCCTCCGCCGCCCCGTACGACGAACGTCTCACCGCCCCCCGCTCCTGGTGGCTGATCTCCTTCCTGGTCGGGGTCGCCTTCGCGCTGATCCTGCTTCCCTTCGGGACGCTTCCGCTGCTCGGCGGCCTGGTCGGCGGCACCGCCGTGGCGGCGATCCTCGCGAGCTCCTACGGCTCGCTGCGCATCCGCGTCGTCGGTGACTCCCTCATCGCGGGCGAGGCGAAGATCCCGGTGGCGGCGCTGGGCGAGGCGGAGATCCTGGACCCGGAGGAGGCCCGGGCCTGGCGGACCTACAAGGCCGACACCCGCGCCTTCCTGCTGCTGCGCGCCTACATTCCCAGGGCGCTGAAGGTGGAGGTCACCGACCCGGACGACCCGACGCCGTATCTGTATCTGTCGACGCGGGAGCCGGAGCGGCTGGCCGAGGCACTGAAGGCCGCCCGAACGGCCGCCGCCTAGAACGTTCGTGCAGGACTTCACCCGTCTGTCCGGACAGTGGAGGCCGAAGTCTCACGGAAGTCTTACGTCTCCAGCTGAAGCGGATCCGCGGGCATCTCCAGGGCCGGGAGCTGGGGCAGTTCGTTCCACGGCACCTGGAGCTTGCGCAGATCCTTGCGGATCCGCTCGGCCAGCTTTCTGGTGTCCCGGCGGTTCATGACCGCTCCGACGGCCGCGCCGACCAGGAACGGCATCAGGTTCGGCAGGTTGCGGACCGTGCGCTTCATGATCTGCTGACGCATCTGCTGCTTCATCTGGCTGTTGAGCGCGACGCTCACGGTCGACGGCTTTCTCGCGTCGATCCCACGCTCTCCTGACCAGGAGTTCAGATACGCGGTGCTGCGCTCCTTCAGGTTCCCGGGCGGCCGTGCGCCGTAGACCTCGTGGAGTTCGGCGATCAGCTTCAGCTCGATCGCGGCCACGCCGGTGATCTCGGCGGCCAGTTCGGTCGGCATCGCCAGCGGCACGGGAAGCATCGCCGCCGCTCCGACCCCGGCCCCGACCGTCGCCGTGGCGCTCGCGGCGCCCGCGACAAGCTTGCCCGCGAGCTCCTCGGGGCCGAGGCCGGGGAACTGGCGGCGGAGGGTCGCGAGGTCCCGTACGGGGACACGCGGGGCGTTCTCGATGATCCGGTCGGTCACGTACGCCAGGGCCGCCCTGGCCCTGCTGCCGCCCTTACGGGCCCCTTCCCGGGCCCTGTCCCGGACCGCCGCCACCCGTCGTCTGGCGACGGGCGCGGGCGTCCTGGTCGTATCGGTCGGCGCCGGGAGGTCAGCCCGGTCGGCCACCGGTTCGAGCGAGGCTCCCGTTTCGGAAGAGCCCCGCTCGTCGTCACGCGCGCGGTGAGGGCCGTCGGACAGCCCCTGGTCCGCTCCCTGTCGGAGAGAGCGGCGCTTCCAAGGAGGGGTCGAGCCAGTCATGCCCGACCCGCCCTCAGTCGCAGTCGCGGCAGATCGGCTGGCCGTTCTTCTCCCGGGCCAGCTGGCTGCGGTGGTGCACCAGGAAGCAGCTCATGCAGGTGAACTCGTCCTGCTGCTTGGGCAGTACCCGGACGGCCAGCTCTTCGTTCGAAAGGTCCGCGCCGGGCAGTTCCAGGCCTTCGGCGGCCTCGAACTCGTCGACGTCCACTGCGGAGGTCGACTTGTCGTTCCTACGTGCCTTGAGCTCTTCAAGGCTGTCCGAGTCGACGTCGTCGTCGGTCTTGCGTGGGGTGTCGTAATCCGTAGCCATGTCGCTCTCCCCCTCTGGGTGTCTGCGGTGTCTCCAGCGCACGTAACGCGTGAGAGGCCGGACTTGTGCCCGACCCGAGGCGGAGATTTTGCCTCACATCAAGGTCTGTTACTCAATCGACACCCAACCGGACTCCTCTTGAGTGATCGGGTTGGATGGCGATCGGGACCGTACACGGTCCGAATCCCGCACTTCAAAGGCGTCTCACCGTGTACTTCCCGTGATCAGGACCCCTGAAAACCCGGATTATCCCGGCTTTCCGACAGGGTGCATGATCACCGAGAGTAGATGGCCGGAAAATCTCCCTTGTGATCGATCACACATGGGGCGGTCCATCAGGTGCCCAGAAAATTCCGCGCAAAGCGAACATCCCTGGGTATCGATCTCAGTGCGGGGCCATGGTCTCAGACCGGAAGGGTGACTCGCATCACGAGCCCACCCCCTTCGCGCGGCTGAGCGGTGATGTGCCCGCCGTGCGCCCGCGCCACGGACCGCACGATGGACAGACCGAGCCCGACGCCCTTGTCGCTGCCGGTGCGGTCGGCGCCCCGCAGCCGCTTGAACGGTTCGAAGAGGTTGTCGACCTCGTACGCCGGCACGACGGGGCCCGTGTTGGACACCGTGAGCACCGCGTGGCCGTGCTGGACCTCCGTGCTCACCTCGACCCAGCCGTCCTCGGGCACGTTGTAGCGCACGGCGTTCTGCACCAGGTTCAGGGCGATCCGCTCCAGGAGGACGCCGTTGCCCTGGACGACCGCCGTCTTCCGGTCTCCGCGGATCACCACGCCCTTGGCCTCCGCCTCGCCGTGCACCTGGTCGACCGCCTGCTCGGCGACCTCGGCGAGGTCCACGGGCTTGCGCTCGACGATCTGGTTGTCGCTGCGGGCGAGCAGCAGCAGACCCTCCACGAGCTGTTCACTGCGCTCGTTGGTGGCCAGCAGCGTCTTGCCCAGCTGTTGCAGCTCCACTGGCGCCCCCGGATCCGACAGATGCACTTCCAGAAGCGTGCGGTTGATCGCCAGTGGGGTTCTCAGCTCGTGCGAGGCGTTGCCGACGAAGCGCTGCTGGGCCGTGAAGGCCCGCTCGAGGCGCTCCAGCATGTCGTCGAAGGTGTCGGCCAGTTCCTTGATCTCGTCGTCCGGGCCGTCCAGCTCGATACGGCGGGAGAGGTCCGAGCCCGCCACCGAGCGCGCGGTGCGCAGGATCCGGCCGAGCGGCGACAGGACGCGTCCCGCCATCGCGTAGCCGAAGGCGAAGGCGATGATCGCGAGGCCGAGCAGGGCCAGCAGTGAGCGGCTGAGGAGGTTGTCCAGGGCGTGCTGACGCTGGTCGTTGACGCACTGGTTCAGCGCGTTGTTGAGCTCGTCCGCTTGCAGCGGACTGCCCGACAGCTTGCAGACGTCACTGGTCACCCCGCCCGAGACGATCTTGAAGGGCAGGTTGCTCCCCACGTTCAACGCGTTCGCGGCCAGCAGGTAGATGATCGACAGCAGCAGGATGCCGGCGATCAGGAACATGCCGCCGTACAGCAGCGTGAGCCTTATCCGGATGGTCGGGCGCAGCCACGGCAGCGGCGGTGCCGGCCGCCTGGGGTCCCAGGTGGGCTTCGGAGGGGCCTGGGGAGGAGCGGGAGTCGAGGCCACGGGTTATCAGATCCGGTAGCCGGAGCCGGGGACGGTGACGATCACTGCGGGCTCACCCAGCTTGCGGCGCAGGGTCATGACGGTCACCCGCACCACGTTGGTGAAGGGGTCGGTGTTCTCGTCCCACGCCTTCTCCAGGAGCTGCTCCGCGGAGACGACGGCGCCCTCGGAACGCATCAGCACCTCCAGGACGGCGAACTCCTTGGGGGCGAGCTGGACCTCCTTGCCGTCGCGGAAGACCTCGCGGCGGTTGGGGTCGAGCTTGATCCCGGCGCGCTCCAGGACCGGCGGCAGCGGCACGCTGGTGCGCCGGCCGAGGGCACGCACGCGTGCCGTCAGCTCGCTGAACGCGAAGGGCTTGGGCAGATAGTCGTCGGCGCCGATCTCCAGGCCCTCGACACGGTCGCTGACGTCGCCGGACGCCGTGAGCATCAGCACGCGCGTCGGCATGCCGAGTTCGACGATCTTGCGGCAGACGTCGTCGCCGTGGACGAGGGGCAGGTCGCGGTCGAGGACCACCACGTCGTAGTCGTTGACTCCGATGCGTTCCAGGGCGGCCGCACCGTCGTACACGACGTCGACGGCCATGGCCTCCCGGCGCAGTCCGGTGGCCACCGCATCGGCGAGCAGTTGCTCGTCCTCGACGACGAGTACGCGCACGTCGCTTGTCCTTCCTGTGTCCACCCGCGTAGCGCGCTTGGGGCACGCACGGGCAGGGGGCCGGGTGAGTGTTGGCCTCCATCCTGCCCTTTTCGGCCATAAGTCGGCTGTAAGGCGGGTGAGCGGCAGCTGAAAGACGGGTGTGAGAGCGGGAATGCGGGATTTTCTCGCGAGGTTGAGGTTTCCGTCGGAAGGAGCGGGGGGAGGACGGCTTTACACCCCGCGATCACGCTCTGCATGTGCCGTACCACCATGCGGCACGCCGCGATCCGCTTCCGCAGAGCGGGCGTGGGTGTCCGGCACCGTCGCCGCCCGGCAGGGCAGCGCTGGGCACCTACAGGAGACGTGATCGCCCCTTCCGAACGGCACACCCCCGTGCCACCGACCCACGACCCAGGACGAGGGGGCGCAGCATGGACGCATTCACCGCAGGACTTCTGCAGCGCATAAGGGCGACCGAGACCGATCTGACACGGGCTCGCAACGAGGGCGACGACTTCCTCGTCGAGGTGGAGCAGGGCGAGCTCGACGACCTGCGCCGCCTTGCCGCCGAACACGGTGTGGAGGTCAGCGCCTAGCGTCTGATCGGCTTCGCGGCACGACAGCGGACCCCCGGCGAATCCAGCGCCGGGGGTCCGCTGCGTCGGGGTCCGGACGCGTTCACCTCGTGTTCGTCCGGAGTCCGTCCGTCAGTCGTGCCAGGCGCCGAAGTCCTCCAGGAGCTCCTGGAGGGGCTCGAAGACCCCGGGGGTGCCGGCGACGGTGAGGCCGGGGTTCGGGCGCTCTCCGGGGCGGCCGCCGGTCAGGGCGCCCGCTTCCCGGGCGACGAGGTCGCCCGCCCCGTAGTCCCAGGCGTTCAGGCCCCGCTCGTAGTAGCCGTCCAGGCGGCCTGCGGCCAGGTCGCACAGGTCGACCGCCGCCGAGCCGCCGCGGCGGATGTCGCGGAGCAGGGGGATCAGCTTCCCGGCCACCTCGGCCTGGTGGGTGCGGACCTTCGTGACGTAGTTGAAGCCCGTCGACACCAGGGCCTGTTCCAGGGGCGGCGCCGGGCGGCACGTCAGCCTGCGCTCGCCCTCCCACGCGCCCGTGGCCCAGGCCCCCTCGCCTCGGACCGCGTGGTACGTCTCGCCGCGCATCGGCGCCGCGACGACTCCCACCACGGTCTCGCCATCCTGCTCGGCCGCGATGGAGACGGACCAAGTCGGCAGCCCGTAAAGGTAGTTGACCGTACCGTCGAGGGGGTCGATCACCCAGCGGATCCCACTCGTGCCCTCGGTGGCGGCGCCCTCCTCGCCGAGGAAGCCGTCGTCCGGGCGGGCCTCGGAGATCAGGTCCGTGATCAGCTTCTCCGCCGCGATGTCCATCTCGGTCACCACGTCGATGGGACTGGACTTGGTCCTGGCGACCGCGAGGTCGGCCGGGCGGCCGTCCCGCAGCAGAGCGCCGGCCCGACGGGCGGCCTCCTGGGCCAGCCGAAGCAGTTCCGCGTGCAGGGGGTCGGTCACGGGGCTCCTCACGCGTACGGGCTGTCGACGCCCGCGGCTGCGGGCTTGGCGGCACGGGCCGGGCAGCAGCCGACCGGACAGACGTCGTGGTCGGCCCCGAGCGCGCCGAGGGCGCAGGGCGTGACCTCCTGCCCGCGCTCCACCCCGGCCCGCTCCAGGACCAGGTCGCGGACCGCGGCGGCGAACCGCGGGTCGTCGCCGACGGTCGCCGAGCGGCGCATCGGCAGGCCCAGCTCCTCGGCCTTGGCCTTCGCCTCCGTGTCGAGGTCGTAGAGGACCTCCATGTGGTCGGAGACGAAGCCGATGGGGGCGATCACCACGGCCGGGACGCCGGATCCGTGGCGCTCCTCCAGGTGGTCGCAGATGTCCGGCTCCAGCCACGGGATGTGCGGGGCGCCGGAGCGCGATTGGTAGACGAGCTGCCAGGGGTGGTCGACGCCGGTGCGCTCACGGACGGCGTCCGCGATCAGCCGGGCGACCTCGAGGTGCTGCGCGACGTACGCGCCGCCCTCGCCATGGCCCTCGACCGGGCCGGAGGTGTCCGCGGACGCGTTCGGGATCGAGTGGGTCGAGAAGGCGAGGTGGGCGCCGTCGCGGACGTCCTCGGGGAACTCGGCGAGGGACTCGATCACCCCGTCGACCATGGGCTCCACGAAACCGGGGTGGTTGAAGTAGTGCCGCAGCTTGTCGATCTTCGGCAGCTCCAGGCCCTCGGCCTGAAGGACCGCCAGCGACTCGGCGAGGTTCTCGCGGTACTGGCGGCAGCCCGAGTAGGAGGCGTAGGCACTGGTGGCGAGGACCAGGATGCGGCGGTGGCCGTCGGCGACCATCTCGCGCAGGGTGTCGGTCAGGTAGGGCGCCCAGTTGCGGTTGCCCCAGTAGATCGGCAGGCCCAGGCCGTGGTCCGCGAAGTCCTTGCGCAGGGCGTCCAGCAGGGCGCGGTTCTGGTCGTTGATGGGGCTGACCCCGCCGAACAGGAAGTAGTGCCGGCCGACTTCCTTCAGGCGTTCCTTGGGGATGCCACGCCCGCGCGTCACGTTCTCCAGGAACGGGACCACGTCGTCGGGGCCCTCGGGGCCTCCGAACGAGAGCAGGAGCAGGGCGTCGTAGGGGGTGGCATCGAGCGCGTCTCGCATGGGTCGATCCTGTCATCCGGTGCTGACAGCCGGGAAACGGCGGGGTGACCACCCGGGTTCCCGGACCGTCCGACCAGGTGCGTTAGGGTCACCTCACTCGTAAGCTGTATGAGGCGCATTCGCGCCTTACCACCCCTGCCCGAGCCGCTGCTCACCGGCCGACCGGAGAACCCCTGTGCCCAGCCCCTACCGCGCCCTGTTCGCCGCCCCCGGCTCCAAGGGTTTCGCCGCCGCGGGCTTCGTCGGCCGGATGCCGCTGTCGATGATGGGCATCGGCGTGGTCACGATGATCTCCCAGCTCACCGGCAGGTACGGCCTCGCGGGCACGCTGTCGGCCACCATCGCGCTGGCCGCCGCGGCGATCGGCCCGCAGGTCTCCCGGCTGGTGGATCTGCACGGTCAGCGGCGGGTGCTGCGCCCGGCGACGCTCGTCGCGCTGGTGGCGTCCGCCGGGATGCTGCTCGCCGCGCACTTCCGCTGGCCGGACTGGGTGCTGTTCGTGTGCGCCGTCGGCATCGGCTCGGTGCCGAGTCTCGGCGCGATGATCCGCGCACGGTGGGCGGCCCTGTACCGCGGCACCCCGCAGCTGCACACCGCGTACTCCTTCGAGTCCGTCGTCGACGAGGTCTGCTTCATCTTCGGGCCGATCATCTCCATCGGGCTGTCCACGGCCTGGTTCCCGGAGGCGGGTCCGCTGCTCGCCGCCTGCTTCCTGGCGGTCGGCGTCTTCTGGCTCACCGCGCAGCGGGCCACCGAACCGGCCCCGCACCCGCGCGAGCACGACGGCGGCCGTACGGCCCTGCGCGCGCCGGGCCTGCAGGTCCTGGTGGCCACCTTCGTGGCGACCGGGGCGATCTTCGGGGCGGTGGACGTGGTCACCGTGGCCTTCGCCGAGGAGCAGGGCCACAAGGCTGCCGCGAGCCTCGTGCTCGCCCTCTACGCTGCGGGGTCCTGCGTCGCGGGGCTCGTGTTCGGGCTGCTGCACTTCGGGGGACGGCCCGAACCTCGCTGGCTGCTGGGCATATGCGCCATGGCCGTGAGTATGATCCCCCTCCTACTGGTCGGAAACTTGCCGTTTCTGGCCGTGGCGTTGTTCGTTTCGGGCCTGTCCATCGCTCCCACGATGATCACGACGATGTCCCTGATCGAGCAGCACGTACCACGCGCGCAACTGACCGAGGGGATGACCTGGATCAGTACCGGGCTCGCGGTCGGGGTCGCGCTCGGCTCCTCCGTGGCCGGCTGGGTGATCGACGCGGCCGGTGCGCGCGCCGGGTACGGGGTTCCGGCGGTGTCCGGGGCCGTCGCGGTCGCGGTCGGTTTCCTGGGGTACCGCCGGCTCAGCAGGCCGGCTCCACGTCGGGGAGGCAGCGTTGAGCACGGCAGCGAGCGCGAAGAACGGCACGTGGCGTAACTGGGGCGGCAATGTCGCCGCGCGTCCCGCCCGGGAGGTCACGCCCGCCTCGGTCGACGAGCTGGCGGATGCCGTGCGGAAGGCCGCCGAGGACGGTCTCAAGGTGAAGGCCGTCGGCACCGGTCACTCCTTCACGTCGATCGCCGCGACCGACGGTGTGTTGATCCGCCCTCAGCTCTTGACCGGCATCCGCACCATTGACCGGGACGCCATGACCGTCACGGTGGAGGCCGGTACGCCGCTCAAGAGGCTCAACATGGCTCTCGCGCGCGAGGGCCTGTCGCTCACCAACATGGGCGACATCATGGAGCAGACGGTCTCCGGCGCCACCAGTACCGGCACGCACGGCACGGGCCGCGAGTCGGGCTCGATAGCGGCCCAGATCAGGGGACTTGAGCTGGTCACGGCCGACGGCTCGGTCCTCAGCTGCTCCGAGAAGGAGAATCCCGAGGTCTTCGCGGCCGCCCGGATCGGCCTGGGCGCGCTCGGCGTCGTCACCGCGATCACGTTCGCCGTCGAACCGGTCTTCCTGCTCACGGCCCGCGAGGAGCCCATGAGCTTCGACAAGGTCACCAGCGCGTTCGACGAACTCTGGGCCGAGAACGAGCACTTCGAGTTCTACTGGTTCCCGCACACCGGCAGCACCAACACCAAGCGCAACAACCGCAGCGCGGGCCCCGAGAAGCCGGTGCCGCAGCTCCAGGGCTGGATCGAGGACGAGTTCCTCTCCAACGGCGTGTTCCAGGTGGCCCAGTGGGTCGGCCGCGCGGTGCCGGGCACGATCCCCTCGATCGCGCGGATCTCCAGCAAGGCGCTGTCCGCGCGGACCTACACCGACATCCCGTACAAGGTCTTCACATCGCCCCGCCGGGTGCGGTTCGTGGAGATGGAGTACGCCGTCCCGCGCGAGGCCGTCGTCGGGACACTGCGGGAACTGAAGACGATGATCGAACGCTCCGGGCTGAAGGTCAGCTTCCCCGTGGAGGTGCGCACCGCGCCCGCCGACGACATCACGCTGTCCACCGCCTCGGGCCGCGACAGCGCGTACATCGCGGTCCACATGGTCAAGGGGACGCCGTACCAGGCGTACTTCACGGCCGCCGAGCGGATCTTCACGGCGCACGAGGGGCGCCCGCACTGGGGGAAGGTGCACACGCGCGACGCGGAGTACTTCGCCGGGGTCTACCCGCGCTTCGGCGAGTTCACCGCGCTCCGGGACCGGCTCGACCCCGACCGTCGCTTCCAGAACGACTACTTGCGGCGGGTGTTGGGGGCGTAGCGGGACGGTCGAGGGACGCACGCGGGAAGCCAATAGTTCCGTTTCTGGTCATTCCGTGAAGTACGCCACGTCCAAGATCCCGACAACCGCTCGACGAACGGCCGGACACCTTTTCTTGAACGAAGTTGAGTGGCGCGCCAATCCACGCACGTGGCCCAAATGGAGTACTGTTGCGAGCCCTGGGTACGGTCTCCCGCCAGGGCGTCCGTGGCCTTCAAGGGACGCCAGGAGGGGGCTAGTTGCACAGGGTGACGGAGTTGGTCACTCAGCGTTGCGAATAAGTAACCGTGCCATAACGGCGATCCAGGGCCCGTGCCCGACACGCCGGGCAACTCGGCAAGGTTGTGGCAGGCTGCACCCGGGCAGGTCACACTCGACTAGCGGAAGCAGCGACGCACGTGACGTCGGCAGGCACCACCCGGGAGGTCCCCATGCCCGAACTGCGTGTCGTGGCCGTCTCGAATGACGGCACACGGCTGGTGCTGAAGGCTGCCGACTCAACGGAGTACACGCTTCCGATCGACGAGCGGCTGCGCGCAGCGGTGCGCGGCGACCGTCCGCGCCTCGGCCAGATCGAGATCGAGGTCGAAAGCCATCTCCGTCCCCGCGACATCCAGGCGCGTATACGCGCGGGTGCCACCGCGGAAGAGGTAGCCCAGCTCGCAGGTATCCCCGTAGACCGTGTACGGCGCTTCGAGGGCCCAGTGCTCGCCGAGCGCGCCTTCATGGCCGAACGAGCCCGCAAGACCCCGGTCCGCCGGCCCGGCGAGAACGCCGGACCGCAGCTCGGCGAGGCCGTCCAGGAGCGGCTGTTGCTGCGCGGCGCCGAGAAGGACACCGTCCAGTGGGACTCCTGGCGCCGCGACGACGGCACCTGGGAGGTACTGCTGGTCTACTGCGTCGCGGGCGAACCCCACTCGGCGAGCTGGACCTACGACCCGCCCCGGCGGCTCGTCCAGGCCGTCGACGAGGAGGCACGCTCGCTGATCGGCGAGTCCGAGGACCTCGGCGCGCCGGAGCCCAGCTTTCCGTTCGTGCCGCGTATCGCACGGCTGCCGCGCGACCGTCCGCTGGACCGCGCCCTCGACCGGCCGAGCCTGCCCCCGGCAGAGCCCGTCGAGGAGACGGTCGCTGAACGGGACTCGCTGACCAGCCTGTTGGAGGCCGTACCGAGTTTCCGCGGCGACATGGTCGTACCGGAGCGGCCGTCCGAGCCGGCGACCGCCGAGGAAACGCCCGATCCGGAGCCCGAGGTGGAGGAGCCGCCCGCTCCCGCGGCCTCGGCCGGTTCCGCCTACGCGGACGTCCTCATGCCGCGTTCGGTGGCCAGCCACCGCGACCGCCTCATCGGCGCCACCGACCGCCAGGCCGAGGCGGACGGTGTCCGTCCGGGCCGCAGAGCGGCGGTCCCGAGCTGGGACGAGATCGTGTTCGGGACGCGGAGGAAGAAGCAGGAGTAGTCGGTCGTACGAGGAAGAGGGCCGCGCTCACCGAGCGCGGCCCTTTCTCGTGGTCGGGACGGGGGCGGGCTACTGGGGATCCGGCCCCACGGCGACCGGGCGCTCCGGGTCCGAGGACCATTCCGACCAGGAACCGACGTACAGCGCCGCCGGGATGCCCGCGACCGCCAGGGCCAGGACCTCGTGGGCGCCGGAGACGCCCGAGCCGCAGTAGACGCCGACCTCGGTGTCGTCGCCGGCGCCGAGGGCCTTGAAGCGGGCATTCAGCTCCTCCGCGGGCAGGAACCGGCCGTCCGGGCCGACGTTGTCCGTGGTGGGCGCGGACCGGGCGCCCGGGATGTGGCCACCGACGCGGTCGATCGGTTCCACCTCACCGCGGTACCGCTCCCCCGCGCGCGCGTCCAGCAGCACCCCCGCGCGGGCCAGCGCCGCGGCCGTGTCGGCATCGAGGAGACCGTTCGCCGCGGGCACCGGCTCGAAGTCGCCCTCGGCAAGCGCCGGGCCGGGCACGGAGGACTGCAGCGGCCGCTGCCAGGACGGCAACCCGCCGTCGAGGACTCGCACGTCCGGGTGACCCGTCCAGCGCAGCAGCCACCACGCGCGGGCGGCCGCCCAGCCCTGTCCGCCGTCATAAACGACCACCGGCGTGCCCGAGGAGACACCCGCCCGGCGCATCGCGGCGCCGAACTCGGCGAGGTCGGGCAGCGGGTGCCGCCCGCCGGTGCCGGCCGGGCCGGCCAACTCCCGGTCCAGGTCAACGTAGACCGCGCCCGGGATGTGCCCGGCCGCGTACTCGGCCCGGCCGTCGAAGGGCGGTTCACCGGCCGCCTTGGCCACGCTCAGCTGCCAGCGGACGTCGAGCAGGACGGGCGGGTTCGGGCCCGCCAGGTCGCTCGCGAGTTCGGATGCGGAGATGATGGCGTTCATGGCCACCATCCTTGCGCACGGGGTGGCCGCGTCGTCCATGTCCGGCTACTGTGCTCCGCCGGACAGGCCCGATCACGAGGCGTACGGGACCGGGCACATGCTGTACAGCCGATCGACACCCGTCGGCCCTCGCCTGGCAACGGTCAGGCAGCCGCGCGGCGGGCACCCTCCTGGCACTGGAGGCCTCGCGGCGGCGTGCCCGGAGCGCGCGGCCCCGCGGGGGGTGCGAGCATCGGCACGGAGGTCCGGACCACGGACACGACACGGCCACCGCAGAGGGGCCGAGGAGAGAGTGACGATGACCGAGGCAAGGGGGTCGGCCGCCCCGCCCGCTCGGCACACGCCCGGTACGCCCTGCTGGGTGAGTCTGATGGTGCACGGGATGGCCGCGACACAGGCCTTCTACGGATCGCTGTTCGGCTGGGAGTTCGTGCCGGGCCCGCAGCAGCTCGGGCCCTATGTCCGAGCCCTCCTGGACGGCCAGGAGGTCGCCGGGATCGGCCAACTGCCGCCCGACCGCCATCTTCCGGTGGCCTGGACGCCCTACCTCGCCTCGGACGACATCGACCTGACCGCCGAAACGGTACGGCTGTGCGGCGGCACGGTGGGAGTGGGACCGCTGGACGCCGGGGACGCCGGGCGGCTGGTGATCGGCTCCGATCCCGCCGGCGCCGTCTTCGGGGTGTGGCAGGCGGCGGCGCACCTCGGCACGTCCGTCGCGGGCGTACCGGGCACTCCCGCCTGGCACGAGCTGCTCACCTTCGAGACGGTGGGCGTCGCCAAGTTCTACGAGACGGTCTTCGGCTACGAGGAGGAGCCGGTGGTCTCCGCCGACTTCGACTACGTCACCCTCCACGCCGGCGGCCGTCCGGTCGCCGGCCTGCACGGCGTGGGCCACACCCTTCCCCGCGACCGTGGACCGCACTGGATGACCTACTTCGAGGTGGCCGACGCGACCGCTGCCACCCGCCTCCTCACCGACCTGGGCGGCCACGTCCTGCGCCCACCGCACGACAGCCCGCACGGCCGCGTGGCCACGGTGGCGGATCCGGAGGGGGCGCGGTTCTCGCTGATCGAGAACCCGCGCTGAGGCTTCTGGGGGCGGGCCGTGCGGTGGGCGGCGCAGGACCTGTCACGGCGAGGGCAGCGTCCTCGGCGTCCCTCGACCCGGCCGTGGAGGAAGCCGTCGCGCTCATAACTGTTCGTCCGTAGGCGTCGCTCTTCGCTTGCCGACGGCGGAGAGCGCCGAGCGGATCGTGGAGCTCGAGGGCGGACGGGTCGTCCCGCACGAGGAGTTCGACGGCGGGCGAGGCCTACGTGCGGTTGTGGAAGCACGGCGCCGAGGACCCGGGTCCTGTGGGGAGTTGCGCAGACCGGCCCTGAGGGCGTCAGGTCAGAAGCGCGCCCCGGCCGACGGGACCGGCAGCACGTCCGGGGACAGCGCGGCCGCACGGGCCGTCCCCGCGGTCATACGGCGGCGGTGGTGCCGGCGGCACAGGACCTCGTAGCCGATGTCGTCGGCCTGGTTGACGTCCCCGACGACGACCTGGGCACCCTCGACGACCATTTCGCCGTTGACCGTACGGGCGTTGTGCGTGGCCCGGGCGCCGCACCAGCACAGGGCCTCCACCTGGAGGACCTCGACCCGGTCGGCCAGCTCCACCAGGCGCTGGGAGCCCGGGAACAGCTTGGAGCGGAAGTCGGTCGTGATGCCGAAGGCGTAGACGTCGAGGTCCAGGTCGTCGACCACGCGGGCCAGTTGGTCGATCTGCTCCGGCGTGAGGAACTGCGCCTCGTCCGCGATCACGTAGTCCGCGCGGCCGCCCTGGGAGAGGTGGTCGACGAGGTAGGCGTAGAGGTCCTGGCCGTCCTCGACCTCGACCGCGTCCGTGACCAGACCGAGCCTCGAGGACAGCTTGCCCTCGCCGGCCCGGTCGTCCCGGGTGAAGATGATGCCCGTCAGGCCACGCGCCGAACGGTTGTGCTCGATCTGGAGAGCCAGCGTGGACTTCCCGCAGTCCATGGTTCCGGAGAAGAACACCAGCTCGGGCATGGGAGGTCGAGCACCTTTCGGTTTCCGCGGTGGATGGGGCCAGGTCGGTTTCAGGAGCGTACTTCGAGCAGCGGGACGAGCTGCTCGGCGGGGGTCATCGAACCGTGGTTCCCGACCATCGACGACTCCTTCGGCTCCCGCTCGGAGGCGATGAGGAGCACGTCGTCGCAGGCGGCGGCGACCACGTCCCCGATCCGGTCGTACACCCGCTCGTCGCAGTGGTCCGGCGGCCCGAACCAGCCCGCGGCGATCGCCTCGTCGCGTGAGGCGACCCAGAACTGCTCGCCGAGGACCTCGCGCCAGCAGGTCAGGACGTCACCCGCGGCGCCCGGCACCGCGTAGACATGGCGGGCGCGGCCCTCGCCGCCCAACAGGGCGACCCCCGCGCGCAGTTCCCAGTCCTCGTCGAAGTCGATGCGGTGCTGCTCGTCGAAGGGGATGTCGATCATGCCGTGGTCGGCGGTGACGTACAGCGCGCTGTGCGGGGGCAGTTGCTCCGCGAGACGCTGGACCAGGCGGTCGACGTACATCAGCTGGCCGCGCCAGGTGTCGGAGTCGACGCCGAAGCGGTGTCCCGCGCCGTCGACCTCGGAGTAGTACGTGTAGACCAACGAGCGGTCGCCGGCGGCGAGTTGCTCGGCCGCGAGGTCCATGCGGTCGTCGCCGGACAGCCGCCCGTGGAACGTCCCGCCGCTGAGCGCGACCTTGGTCAGCGGGGTGTTCTGGAAAGTGGGCGAGGAGACCTGGGCCGCGTGCACGCCGGCCTGGTCGGCGAGTTGGAAGACGGTGGGGTACGGCTGCCAGACCTGCGGCTTGGTCCACGGCTGCCAGCGCAGCTGGTTCATCAGCTCGCCGGTGGCCGGGTTGCGCACGGTGTAGCCGGGCAGTCCGTGGGCGCTCGGCGGCCGACCGGTGCCGACGGAGGCGAGGGAGGTCGCGGTGGTCGCCGGATAGCCGGTGGTCAGGGGGCGGCCGGTGCCGCCGCGCGAGCTGGCCAGCAGGGAGGTCATGAAGGGCGCCTCGTCCGGGTGCGCCTTCAGCTGCTCCCAGCCGAGGCCGTCGATCAGGAACACGCAGTTCCGGTCGGCGGGGGTGAGCTCGGAGATCGCGGCGGTCGTGCCCGGTACGGCCATGCCGGCGGCGAGGGTGGGCAGCAGGTCGGAGAGGGAGCCGGTGCCGTAATCGGGGACGGGCGCGGTGTCGAGGGCGAGGGGTTCCGGGTGGTCCCAGGCGGCGGGCTGCGCCATCAGCGAGCTACGTCCGCGGTCGCCTCGGAGATGGCCTGGGCGAAGGCGAGCGCCTGGCGCACGGTGTCCGGGCCGTCCCCCGCCTCGCTGACGCGCAGGCTGAGGTCGTCCGCCGTGGAGCTGCCGGTGTAGCCGTGGTCCGCCTCGCAGTTGGGGTCGCCGCAGGCGGCGGGCTCCAGGTCGATGCGGGAGACGGCGCCCCAGCCGATGGTCAGCACGACTTCGCGGGGCACGGTGCCCGGCTGGTACTGCTCCGGGTTGGCGACGACCCTGCTGACCACGACCGACGAGATCCGGCCGAGCTTCACGGACTCCGTGGAGGTGGTGGCGTACGGCGTCGGGGACGTGCTGTCCGCGGCCTGCTCGTCGGTGTGGCTGACGATGAAGCGGTTGCCGGTGAGGACGAGCACGGTCACGTGCCGCCGCACCTCGTTCTGGTCGAACGTCGTCTCCTGGTGGACCAGGTACGACCGGATGGGCTCGCCGCCCAGCGCGGACTCCACCGCCTCGGCCACGAGGGCCGGGTAGTAGCCGCTGCGCTCGATCGCCGCTCGCAGCCCCTGGGTCGTCGTACTGGTCTTGGCCATGACGTCCATCCTAATCCCCGTGTAAGGCCGGTCCGGGCCAGTCAAGAGCAACCCGGGCCGTTCGAACAGCAGGGCCGCCATGCCTTCGTCCATCCGGGCCCACGTGGCCTCACCGTAGACCGGCGGGTGGTTCTGCTGATCGTGGTGGTGGTCTCGCGGGTGTCGAGCCGATGCCTTCACCCCGCCGGGCTTCAATGCCTCCTCGTAGATCGAGCACGACTCGGCATCCTCGCGGCCACCACCCCCGAGAACACGATCTGGCTGGCCACGCGGGTGCCTGGGGTCGGCTGGGCCTCGATATCTACCCGTGCGAGGCCCGGTGGCCACACAGCACACCACGGACGTCAACACCCTCGCTTTGATCACTCGTTGGTGTTGGTGGTGCGAGCCCGCTGCACGGTGACCTCTTGAGAAGCCCGAGCCGTCTGAGCTCCCGGTTAGACCGAGGCCCGTGGGGTGAGCTGGCGCCACGAACGGCTACTGAGGTGGCGGACCGGCCCTCGCGCTGAGTCCTGGGATTAGGTCGCCGCGTGGTTCCGCATGAGCTCGTGACCTGCGCAAACTGCACTATGGGGAGGAACATCTTGATCTACTGCGGCATCGACTGGGCCGAGCGGACACACGACGTCGCCCTGGTCGACGACAGCGGCCAGTTACTGGCCAAGCGGCACATCACCGACGACGCCGCGGGCTACAAGATCCTGCTGGACCTGCTGGTCGAGTACGGCGACAGCGAAGAGAACCCGATCCCGGTCGCGATCGAGACCTCGCGGGGCCTGCTTGTGTCCGTGCTGAGGGCCAGCAAGCGGCAGGTGTTCGCGATCAACCCGATGGCCGCCGCCCGCTACCGCGACCGCCACTCCGTCTCGCGCAAGAAGTCCGACCCCGGCGACGCCTTGGTACTCGCGAACATCCTGCGCACCGACATGCACGCCCATCGGCCGTTGCCCAACGACAGCGACCTTGGCCGAGCCGTCACCGTTCTCGCCCGTGCTCAGCAGGACTCCTTGTGGAACCGCCAGCAACTGTCCAACCAGCTCCGTTCGCTGCTGCGGGAGTACTACCCGGCCGCCCTGGCGGCCTTCGAGCCCTGGCGCAACGGCCTATGTCGGCCGGAGGCCCGGGAACTCCTCAAGGCCGCCCCGACTCCGACCCGGGCCGCGCGGCTGACCCGCACGCAGCTGGAGGCCGCGCTCAAGCGGGCCGGCCGCAAGCGCGGCATCACAGCCGAGGCCGAGCGGCTTCGCGACGTCTTCCGCGACGCCTACGCCCACCAGCCGCCGCTGGTCGAGGACGCGCTGGGCAAGCAAATGCTCGCCCTCCTGGTCCAGTTGGAGGCCGCATGCACCGCCGCCGACGACCTCACCGAGGCGGTCGAAGAGGCTTTCCCTCAGCACCCGGACGCTGAGATCATCCTCAGCTTCCCCGGCCTCGGCGTCCAGCTCGGCGCCCGGGTGCTCGCCGAGATCGGAGACGACAAAGCCCGCTTCGCAGACGCCCGCGGCCTGAAGGCCTACGCAGGCGCCTCGCCCATCACCAGGGCCTCCGGCAAGAAGTCGAGCATCACCCGCCGGTGGGTCAAAAACGACCGGCTCAACGCAGCCGGCTACCTCTGGGCCTTCTCCTCCATCACCGCCTCGCCCGGAGCCAAGACTCACTACCGGCGCCGCCGCGACGACCACGGAGACTGGCACGCCGCAGCCCAACGCAACCTCTTCAACCGCATGCTCGGCCAGCTCTACCACTGCCTCCAGAACCGCAAGCTGTTCGATGAAGACACGGCCTTCCCAACCGCTCTCGCCGCAGCTGCTTGACACGTTGAGCGCCTGAGGTGTCTACGGTGGCGCACTGACTGCGAGGCACCGCTCGCCGCCGCTCAGTACGCGGGAAGTGTCCGCGGGCCGAGGTCGTCGCGGGCGGGCGGCGGCGCGAGCCGCACGGAGGCGCCGAGAACGCTCAGACCGCGCGGAGCGACGACGACCGGCTCCAGGGTGACCGCGACGACCTCGGGATGGTCGTCGACCAGCCGGGACACCCGCAGCAGGAGTTCCTCCAGTGCCGGTGTGTCGACCGGGGTGGAACCCCGCCAGCCGAAGAGGAGCGGTGCGGTCCGGATCGAGCGGACTAGGGTCGCCGCCTCCCGGTCGGTGACCGGAATCAGCCGGTGCGCGGTGTCGTCGAGCAGCTGCGAGGCGGCCCCGGCGAGTCCGAAGGACAGCACGGCGCCGGCGGCGGGGTCGATGACGGCCCGGATCACCGTGTCCACCCCGCGCGGGGCCATGCCCTGCACCACCGGGCGCAGTTCCTCGGGGGTGCCGAACAGCTCGGTCAGCTCGGCGTACGCCCGCCGCAGCTGCTCCTCGTCCGCGAGATCGAGGCGTACGCCGCCGAGGTCGGCGCGGTGGCGCAGGTGCGGGGCGGTGGCCTTGAGGGCGACCGGGTAGCCGAGGGTGGCGGCGGCCTGAACGGCCGCGTCGGCGGTGGTGGCGGGCAGGGCGCGGTGGACCTGGATGCCGTACATGCCGAGCAGCTCGCAGGTCTCCTCGCTGCCGAGGGTGAGGCCCTGCCCGCGCGTGAGCAGTCCGTCGATCAGGGCGGCGGCGCCCTTCTCGTCGATGGCCGCGTCGAGGGACTCGGGCACCTTGCCGGGTTCGGCGGCCTCCCGGCGCCACTGGGCGTACTGCACGGCGTCGGCGAGGGCCCGCACCGCGCGCTCGGCGGCGGGGTAGGCGGGGATGAGGCGCTCGCGGGTCTCGGCGGCGGGCGGTTCGGTGGGGGCCGGCGTGGCGCGCAGCCGGTCGAGGGCGCGGAAGGGGTGGTCGGCGCGGATCGTCGGCGGGCCCGGGACGGCCTGGGGCGCGGTGCTGGTCGCCGCGGACAGAGCCTCCGCGAGGCCGCCGAGCTCGACGTGGACGACGAGGACCGGCTTGCCGGGGACCTGCTCCGCCGCGGACCTGAGCGCCTCGGCGAGGGCGGCGTCGCCGGCGGATCCCTCGCCGACCGCCGGGATGGCCGTCACGATCACCGCGTCGTACGCGTCGTCCGCCAACACGCGCGCGAGGGCCACGTGGAAGTCCTCCGGCGCGGCCGCCGTGGTGAGGTCCAGCGGGGTCGACGGCCGGAGCCCTTCGGCCACGCACGCGTCGTAGGTGAGCAGGCCGAGCGACTCGGAGTTGCCGAGGATCGCGACCTTGGGGCCGGTGGGCAGCGGCTGGCGGGCGAGCAGCAGGCCGGTGTCCACCAGTTCGGTGATGGTGTCGACCCGGATCACGCCGGCCTGCCTCAGCAGCGCGGAGACCGTGGTGTGCGGCAAGCGTGTCGCGCGGACGGCGTGGCCCTGCGGGGCGGTGCCCGCGCCCTGCACCACGACCAGGGGCTTCGCGGCCGCCGTACGCCTGGCGAGGCGGGTGAACTTGCGGGGGTTGCCGATGGACTCCAGGTACATGAGGACGACGTCGGTGTGCGGGTCGTCGTACCAGTACTGCAGGACGTCGTTGCCGGACACGTCCGCGCGGTTGCCGGAGGAGACGAAGGTGGAGACGCCGGTCTCGCCGGTGACGCCGGCGCCGCGTCGGTGCAGCCGGGAGAGCAGGGCGATGCCGATGGCGCCGGACTGGGCGAACAGGCCGATCCGGCCGGGGCGGGGCGCCTCGGGGGCCAGCGAGGCGTTCAGCCGGACCTCCGGAGAGGTGTTGATGATCCCGAACGCGTTCGGACCGATGATCCGCATGCCGTACGCGCGTGCGTGCCGCACGAGTTCGCGCTGGCGCTCGCGCCCGTCGGGGCCGCTTTCGGCGTACCCGGCGGAGAGCACGACGAGTCCCTGCACGCCGTGTGCCCCGCACTCGGCGACGACCTCGGGGACGTGCTCGGCCGGCACGGCGACGACCGCGAGGTCGACGGGGCCGTCGATGTCGCGCACCGAGCGGTGCGCGGGGATGCCGTCGAGCTCCTTCTGTTCGTCGGGGAACGCCTTGTTCACGGCGTGCAGGCGGCCTTTGAACCCGTAGTCCCGGATGTTGCCGAGCACGCTGCGGCCCACGCCCCCGGGGGCGCGGCCGACACCGACGACGGCGACCGAGCCGGGGGTGAGCAGCCGCTGCACGGACCGCGACTCCGCTCGCTGCTCGCGCGCGTACTGCACGGCGAGCGAGCGGTCGGTGGGCTCCAGGTCGAACTCCAGGCGTACGACGCCGTCCTCGAAGCTGCGCTTCTGGGTGTACCCGGCGTCGGTGAACACCTTGATCATCTTGACGTTGGCGGGCAGCACCTCGGCGGCGAAGCGCCGGATGCCGCGCTCGCGCGCGACAGCCCCGATGTGTTCGAGGAGGGCGGAGGCCACGCCGCGCCCCTGGTGGGCGTCCTGGACCAGGAAGGCGACCTCGGCCTCGTCGGCGGGGGCGGAGGCGGGCATGCCCTCGGCGCCGATGCGGTCGTAGCGTACGGTGGCGATGAACTCGCCGCCGACCGTGGCGGCGAGCCCCACCCGGTCCACAAAGTCGTGGTGCGTGAAGCGGTGGACGTCCTTGGCGGACAGGCGAGGGTAGGGCGCGAAGAAGCGGTAGTACTTCGACTCGTCCGAGACCTGCTCGTAGAAGCTGACCAGGCGATCGGCGTCGTCGACGGTGATGGGCCTGATGCGCGCGGTGCCGCCGTCGCGCAGCACCACGTCGGCCTCCCAGTGGGCGGGGTACTCGTGCCGGTCCGACGCGCTCTGCATGGGCCCCAGAGTACGGCTCGCGTACGACAACGGCGCGAGGCAGTCTGTGGAGAACGCGCGAGAACGCACAAGGACGGAAGTCGGGCCGAGGCCGCGGTCCGACCACTGCCCCCGGAGGGACTTCAGGTCCTGTCCGGGGGAGCTTCACGTGTGGGAAACTGGTCTAGACAACCCTGAACACCGAAGGGCAGCATCACATGGCTGAGCGCCGCGTCAACGTCGGCTGGGCCGAGGGCCTTCACGCCCGCCCCGCTTCCATCTTCGTCCGGGCCGCCACGGCCGCAGGTATCCCGGTGACGATCGCCAAGGCCGACGGCAACCCCGTCAACGCGGCCTCCATGCTGGCCGTTCTCGGCCTGGGTGCGCAGGGCGGCGAGGAGATCGTCCTCGCCTCCGACGCCGAGGGCGCGGACGCGGCCCTCGACCGCCTCGCGAAGCTGGTCGCCGAGGGGCTCGAGGAGCTTCCCGAGACCGTCTGAGGGAAGGTGCCTTAAAAAGCATCGAGGGGCTCGTCCGAATTACCGGGCGGGCCCTTCGCATTTCCCTTTTACGGGCAGCAGAAATACTCCCCCTCGAATTACCCTCTCTTTGTATACGGCGCCCGTGTTAATGCCGCAGGCCTGTCACGTTTACAGGATGTTGCGAGGTCCTCACACGGTCCGCGCGATCCTGCCCGGAGACGAACCGAAGCCGGTGCACCGCGCCCGAGCGCTCGGTGTGCAGCGCCGTGATCGCCCGCGCGCGCTCCCCGTCCCCGCGGGCCACCGCGTCCACGATCGCGCCGTGCTCGGCCCAGGACTCCGCGGGGTTGGCCGGCGCGTCCACGACGTACATCCAGGCGATCTTGTGCCGCAGCTGGGTCAGCATCGAGGTCAGCGCGGGACTTCCGGAGGCCTGGGCGAGCGTCTCGTGGAACCAGCCCCCCAGGGAGCGCAGATCCTCGCTGTTGCCCCGCCTGGCCCGCTCCTGGCCCAGCCTGACCAGGCCGCGCAGCACCTTCAGATGGGCCTCGGTGCGGCGCTGGGCGGCCCGGGAGGCGCCGAGCGGCTCGAGGAGCATCCGCATCTCCAGGAGGTCGGAACCCTCCTGCTCGGTCGGTTCGGCCACGCACGCGCCCGCGTGCCGCCGCGTCACCACGAAGCCCTCGGCCTCCAGCGTGCGCAGGGCTTCCCGGACCGGGACACGGGAGACGCCGTAGCGGCGGGCGAGCAGTTCCTCGGTGAGCCGGCTGCCGCGCTCGTAGACACCGGCGACGATGTCGTCCCGGATCGCCGTGCATACCGAGTGCGCCGGAATACGCATGTCCGACCTCCGTCTTAATCCCCGTGAAACGTCGCCGATTGACGTGTGTTCAGTGACTCTATTGCAATGAACGGGAATTTCCGACGGCGGACCGGAATCCGGGGATATTTTTTGGACAACGGGGCCGCGGAAACGACGAAACCCCGGCTCGGGGGAGCCGGGGCCTCGCGGAGATCGCGCGGTGGGTCGTCAGACGTTCACACCGTGCGAGCGCAGGTAGGCGACGGGGTCGATGTCCGAGCCGTACTCGGCGGTCGTGCGCGCCTCGAAGTGCAGGTGCGGGCCGGTGACGTTGCCGGTCGCGCCGGACACTCCGATCTGCTGGCCCGGGGTGACCGACTGGCCGACCGAGACGCCGATGGACGACAGGTGGCCGTACTGGGTGTACGTGCCGTCGGCCATCCTGATCACGATCTCGTTGCCGTACGACCCGCCCCAGCCGGCCTCAACGACCGTGCCGCGGCCGACCGCGTGGACGGAGGTGCCGCTCGCGGCGTGGAAGTCGACACCGGTGTGGCTGCCGGACGACCACAGGGAGCCGCCGGTCTTGTAGCCGGTCGAGATGTAGGAGCCGGAGATCGGGACGACGAAGCTGTTGAGGCGCTTGCGCTCGGCCGCACGGGCGGCTCGCTCCTTGGCCTCGCGCTCCTCCTTGGCCCGGGCCTCGGCCTTCCTCTTGGCCTCCGCCGCCGCCTTCTTCTGCGCGGCGGCCTGCGCCTGGGCGGCGGCCTGGGCGTCGAGCTGGTCGGCGAGGGAGTCGCCGACGCTGACGACGGGCATGAGGCCGGTCTGCTCGACAGAGTTGTCGGCGGCGAGTGCGGGGGCGGCGATGGTGCCGATGACGCCGGTGGTGGCGAGGGCCGCGACGCCCGCCGCGCGGGCGGTGGTGCGCTTCATGCGGCTGGGACGACGGTGCTTCCCGGTGGCGCAGGTGAACGCCATGTGGTGGCTGGTCCTTTCCTTCCTTCTCGCCTACCGGGTTAGCTGACGGGTTCGGAGCAGGAAGGTCTCCTACGGACTCCCTCGCGGCTCGCGCGGGCGTCCGATTCACCCCAGGGACACGTGATGTGGGTCCCCGGCTCCCCTGGCTCGCGCCATGCGGGGACTCGGCGATGACTGTCCGGTGCCGCGGGCGCGGCGCAGTGCCTGACGGACAGCCCAGAGGACGCTAAGCGGGGCCACATTCAATCCCCAAACGGATCACGGCGTTTGTAGCGCATCCCACAGGGCAGACAGGCAACCTCCTGCCCAATTCGGACATCTGAGGGCCCTGGTGACGCATGCGTCACCAGGGCCCCCGAGGTCGGATTCCTCTACTCGGCCGTGACGACCTTGACTTCGCCGATACCGAGGGCCTCGACGGGCTCCTTGATGGCGGCCGCGTCGCCGACCAGGACCGTCACCAGCCGGTCCACCGGGAAGGCGTTCACGACGGCCGCGGTGGCCTCGACGGTGCCGGTCGCGGCGAGCTGCTGGTACAGAGTCGCCTGGTAGTCGTCCGGCAGGTGCTGCTCGACCTGGTCGGCCAGCGTGCTCGCCACGGCCGCCGCGGTCTCGTACTTGAGCGGCGCCACACCGACGAGGTTCTGTACGGCGACATCGCGCTCGGCGTCGGTGAGACCGCCTTCGGCGAGCGTGCGCAGCACCTTCCACAGGTCGTCCAGGGCGGGAAGGGTGTTCGGGGTGTCGACGGAGCCGCTGATGGCGAGCATCGCGGCGCCCGAACCGTCCGGGGCGGACCTGAGGACCTGACCGAACGAGCGCACACCGTAGGTGTAGCCCTTCTCCTCGCGCAGGACGCGGTCCAGGCGGGAGGTGAGGGTGCCGCCGAGGCAGTACGTGCCGAGCACCTGCGCGGGCCACACGCGTGCGTGGCGATCGGCGCCGATGCGGCCGATCAGCAGCTGCGTCTGGACGGCGCCGGGGCGGTCCACGATGACGACCCGGCCGGTGTCGTCGGCGGTCACCGGCGGCACCGGCCGCGGCCGGCCCGTGGAGCCGGTCCAGGAACCGAGGGTGTCGCCGAGCAGGGCGTCAAGGTCGATGCCGGTGAGGTCGCCGACCACCACGGCGGTCGCGGTGGCGGGGCGCACGTGCTTCTCGTAGAAGCCGCGCACGGCCGCGGAGTCGATGTTCTCGACCGTCTCCTCGGTGCCCTGGCGCGGGCGCGACATGCGCGAGTCGGCCGGGAACAGCTCCCTGGAGAGCTCCTTGGCGGCGCGGCGGGACGGGTTGGCCAGCTCGTGCGGGATCTCGTCCAGGCGGTTGCGGACGAGCCGCTCGACCTCGCTGTCCGCGAACGCGGGCGCCCTGAGGGCGTCGGCCAGCAGACCGAGCGCCTTGGCGAGGCGGGAGGCCGGCACTTCGAGGCTGAGGCGGACGCCCGGGTGGTCGGCGTGCGCGTCGAGGGTGGCGCCGCAGCGCTCCAGCTCGGCGGCGAACTCCTCGGCGGAGTGCTTGTCGGTGCCTTCGGAGAAGGCGCGCGCCATGATCGTGGCGACGCCGTCCAGGCCGGTCGGCTCGGCGTCCAGGGGTGCGTCCAGGAGCACCTCGACGGCGACGACCTGCTGGCCGGGGCGGTGGCAGCGCAGGAGGGTGAGGCCGTTGTCGAGCGTCCCGCGCTCGGGGGCGGGGAAGGCCCAGACCTTGGGCTCGCCCGCCTGCGGCTGCGGGTGGAATTCCATCGCGGCGAGCTCGGTCACTTGGCCGCCTCCTCGTTCTCGTCGGTGGCTTCCACGGCGGCCGCGGACTCCGGGTCTTCGGCGCCCTCGGCGTCCTCGGCGCTCTGGGCGATCTCGGCCGGGGCGGTGGGCTCGTAGACGAGCACCGCGCGGTTGTCGGGGCGCAGCTTGGCCTTGGCGACCGCCTGGACCTCCTCGGCGCTCACCTCGAGGACGCGCTGTACCGCGGTCAGGGCGAGCTGCGGGTCGCCGAACAGGACGGCGAAGCGGCACAGTTCGTCGGCGCGGCCCGCGACGGTGCCGAGCCGGTCCAGCCACTCGCGCTCCAACTGGGCCTGGGCGCGCTCCATTTCCTCGGCTGTCGGGCCCTCCTCGGCGAACCGGGCGAGCTCCTCGTCGATGGCCGCCTCGATGACCGGAACCTCGACGTCACCGGAGGTCTTCACGTCGAGCCAGCCCAGGGAGGGCGCACCGGCCAGGCGCAGCAGGCCGAAGCCGGCCGCGACGGCCGTACGGTCGCGCCGTACGAGCCGGTTGTAGAGGCGGGAGGACTCGCCGCCGCCCAGAACGGTGAGGGCGAGGTCGGCCGCGTCGCACGCGCGGGTGCCGTCGTGCGGAAGCCGGTAGGCCGCCATCAGGGCGCGTGCCGGGACCTCTTCCTCGACGACCTCGCGCAGCTGCTCGCCGATCGTCTCGGGCAGGGAACCGTCGCGGGGCGCGGGCTTGCCGTCGTGCGAGGCGATGGAGCCGAAGTACTTCTCGATCCAGGCGAGCGTCTGCTCCGGGTCGATGTCGCCGACGACCGACAGAACCGCGTTGCCCGGCGCGTAGTACGTGCGGAAGAACGCCCTCGCGTCCTCCAGCGTGGCCGCGTCCAGGTCGGCCATCGAGCCGATCGGGGTGTGGTGGTAGGGGTGGCCCTCCGGGTAGGCGAGGGCGGTGAGCTTCTCGAAGGCCGTGCCGTACGGCACGTTGTCGTAGCGCTGTCGTCGCTCGTTCTTGACGACGTCCCGCTGGTTCTCCATGGACTCGTCGTCGAGGGCGGCGAGCAGGGAGCCCATGCGGTCGGCCTCCAGCCAGAGGGCGAGCTCCAGCTGGTGGGTGGGCATGGTCTCGAAGTAGTTGGTCCGCTCGAAGCTGGTGGTGCCGTTGAGCGAGCCGCCGGCGCCCTGGACGAGTTCGAAGTGTCCGTTGCCCTGTACCTGCTTCGAGCCCTGGAACATCAAGTGCTCGAAAAGGTGAGCCAGGCCGGTACGTCCCTTGACCTCGTGGCGTGAGCCGACGTCGTACCAGAGGCACACCGCCGCGACCGGGGTCAGGTGGTCCTCGGAGAGCACCACGCGCAGGCCATTGGCCAGGCGGTGCTCGGTCGCTGTCAGGCCCCCGGTGCCTGCCTGGTCTGTGGCCGTGTGACCCATGGGCATGTACGTCCCTTCGATCGCGGTCGCGGTCGTGGAAACCGCGGTTGTCCTGCCGGTCCTGCCACTGTATGCAAGCGTGCGGACCCTCGGCGAAGTTCCCGGAGCGCGTACGCCCACAGCGGATCGCGTAGCCTGCGGGCAATCGTGAGGGAGGCGCTGTGCCGGCGCCGGGCCGGGCGCCTCAGTCGGGTCCTGGCCCGGACTGTCAGTGCCGCGGTCCACAATGGTCCGCGTCAGATCCCGTTCACGCTTCAGCAAGAGTGAGCCAAAGGGCCGTGAGCGACCCGTAGGCGAGCGACCAGAAAAGAGGAGCCGGCAGCGATGGCCCGCCGCAGCACGAAGACCCCGCCGCCCGACGACTCGTACGAGGAGCGGATCCTCGACATCGACGTCGTGGACGAGATGAAGGGCTCGTACCTCGAGTACGCGTACTCGGTCATCTACTCCCGCGCGCTCCCGGACGCCCGCGACGGCCTCAAGCCGGTGCACCGGCGCATCGTCTACCAGATGAACGAGATGGGCCTGCGCCCTGACCGCGGCTATGTGAAGTGTGCCCGCGTGGTCGGCGAGGTCATGGGTAAGTTGCACCCGCACGGCGACGCGTCGATCTACGACGCCCTCGTGCGCATGGCCCAGCCCTTCTCGATGAGCGTGCCGCTGGTAGACGGGCACGGCAACTTCGGTTCGCTGGGCAATGACGACCCGCCGGCCGCCATGCGGTACACCGAGTGCCGCGCCGCCGAGGCCGCGAGCCTGATGACGGAGTCCATCGACGAGGACACGGTCGACTTCGCGCCCAACTACGACGGCCAGGAGCAGGAGCCGGGCGCGCTGCCCGCCGCCTTCCCGAACCTGCTGGTGAACGGCTCCTCCGGCATCGCGGTCGGCATGGCCACCAACATGGCGCCGCACAACCTCGCCGAGGTCATCGCGGCGGCCCGCCACCTGATCCGCTACCCGAACGCGGACCTGGACGCCCTGATGCGGCACGTTCCGGGCCCCGACCTGCCCACCGGCGGCCGGATCGTCGGGCTCTCCGGCATCCGGGACGCCTACGAGACGGGCCGCGGCACGTTCAAGATCCGCGCGACGGTGTCGGTGGAGACGGTGACGGCCCGCCGCAAGGGCCTCGTCGTCACCGAGCTGCCCTTCACGGTCGGCCCGGAGAAGGTGATCGCCAAGATCAAGGACCTGGTCGGCTCGAAGAAGCTCCAGGGCATCGCCGACGTCAAGGACCTCACGGACCGCGCGCACGGCCTGCGTCTGGTCATCGAGATCAAGAACGGCTTCGTGCCGGAAGCGGTCCTTGAGCAGCTCTACAAGCTGACGCCGATGGAGGAGTCCTTCGGCGTCAACAACGTCGCGCTGGTGGACGGTCAGCCCCTCACGCTCGGCCTCAAGGAGCTCCTCGAGGTCTATCTCGACCACCGCTTCGAAGTGGTGCGCCGCCGCAGCGAGTTCCGGCGCACCAAGCGCCGCGACCGGCTGCACCTGGTCGAGGGTCTGCTCACCGCCCTGGTCGACATCGACGAGGTCATCCGCATCATCCGCTCCAGCGACAACTCAGCGCAGGCGAAGGAGCGCCTGATCGAGCGCTTCTCGCTGAGCGAGATCCAGACGCAGTACATCCTGGACACGCCCCTGCGGCGCCTGACCAGGTTCGACCGCATCGAGCTGGAGTCGGAGAAGGACCGGCTCAACGCCGAGATCGCGGAGCTGACCCGGATCCTGGAGTCGGACGCCGAGCTGCGCAAGCTGGTCTCCGCCGAACTGGCCGCGGTCGCCAAGAAGTACGGCACCGAGCGGCGTACGGTCCTGCTGGAGGCCGGAGCGACGGCCCCCGTGACCGCCGTTCCGCTCCAGGTGGCGGACGACCCGTGCCGGGTACTGCTGTCCTCGACGGGCCTGCTGGCCCGTACGTCGAACGGCGAGCCGTTCCCGGAGGACGCCGACGCCAGGCGCAGTAAGCACGACGTGATCGTCTCCGCGGTACCGGCCACCGCGCGTGGCGAGATCGGCGCGGTCACGTCGTCCGGCCGCCTGCTGCGGCTGAACGTCATCGACCTTCCGCAGCTCCCGGACACCGCCGCGGCCCCCAACCTCGCGGGCGGGGCCCCGCTGTCGGAGTTCCTCTCCCTGGAGGACGACGAGACGCTGGTCTGCCTGACCACGCTCGACGAGTCCTCCCCCGGTCTGGCGCTCGGCACCGAACAGGGCGTCGTCAAGCGCGTGGTCCCCGACTACCCGTCCAACAAGGGTGAGTTGGAGGTCATCACGCTCAAGGAGGGCGACCGGATCGTCGGCGCGATCGAACTGCGCACCGGTGAGGAGGACCTGGTGTTCATCACCGACGACGCCCAGCTCCTGCGCTATCAGGCCGCGCAGGTCCGCCCGCAGGGCCGCCCGGCGGGCGGTATGGCGGGCATCAAGCTCACCGAGGGCGCGAAGGTCATCTCCTTCACCGCGGTGGATCCGGCCGTGGACGCGGTCGTCTTCACGGTCGCGGGCTCGCGCGGCACGCTCGACGACTCGGTCCAGACGACGGCCAAGCTGACCCCGTTCGACCAGTACCCGCGCAAGGGCCGCGCCACGGGCGGTGTGCGCTGCCAGCGGTTCCTGAAGGGCGAGGACTGCCTGTCCCTGGCCTGGGCGGGCGCCGTCCCGGCCCGCGCCGCGCAGAAGAACGGCACACCGGCCGACCTCCCGGAGATCGACCCGCGCCGTGACGGCTCGGGCGTGTCGCTGGCGAAGACGGTGTCGGTGGTGGCGGGACCGGTCTAGAAGCCGGGGTCCTGCTCGTCGGGATCCGGTACGTAGCGAAGGACGCCCCACATGCCGGCCTCGTCGGCGTGCGGGGCGTCCGCGTCTGCCCTGCACGCCTCCAGCTCCTTGCGCAGGGCGGGAGTGTCGATGGCGGAGCCGATGAGGACGAGCTGGGTGAGGCGGGTGTCACCGGGCGCCCAGGCCTCCGGGTAGAAGCGCAGGAAGCGTCCCACGGCATGGACGGCGTAACGGTTGCGGACGTCATGCGGGCCGAAGTCGACGTACCCCTTGATCCGGTAGAGGCCCTCGGGCCTGCTGTCGAGGAACGTCATGAGCCGGCGGGGGTCGAGGGGTTCGCCGCAGGCGAAGGAGAGGCTGTCGTAGCCGGAGTGCAGATGTCCGGCGTGATCGTCACCGTGGTCGTGGTGGTCGTGGTGGTCGTGCAGGTCGTCGAAGGAGAGCTGTCCGATGCGCTCCTCGGCGGGCCGGCAGTCGAAGAGGAACTCGGGGTCGATGCGACCGTAGGTGGCGGGAACGACAGCCGCACGGTCGACAAGTCGATGCACCAGAGCGAGGACGTGTTCGGCATCGGCCGCCCGGTCGAGCTTGTTGACGACGACGAGGTCGGCGAGGGCGAGATGCCGGTCGATCTCGGGATGCCGGGCGCGGGTGTCGTCGAACTCGGCGGCGTCCACGACCTCGACGAGGCCGCCGTAGACGATTCCGGGTTGTTCGCTGGCGAGCACCATGCGGACGAGTTCCTGCGGCTCGGCGAGTCCGCTGGCCTCCACGACGATCACATCGATACCGGTGTCGGGATGAGCGAGCCGGGACAGGTACTGGTCGAGTTCGCTGACATCGACGGCGCAGCACAGGCAGCCGTTCCCGAGGGAGACGGTGGAGTCGCCGAGCGCGCCGGCGACGGCCATGGCGTCGATCTCGATGGCACCGAAGTCGTTGACGATGGCTCCGATACGGCTGCCGCCGCTGCGGTGGAGGAGATGATTGAGGAGGGTGGTCTTGCCGGAACCCAGGAATCCGGCAAGGACGACGACCGGGACCTGCCGGTGGCTCCCGCTCGGCTGACTCAACGTGCGACCTCTTTCGCGCTGCCGCGTGCACCGGATCGCGGGCCCGGCGCACGTACGAGATGTGAATGCCGGACCAGGATACGAGCCGGAATAATCACCGCGAAGTGAACGATTGTTAGCAGCACTTGCGGGGCAGACGTTGGGGAAGGCGCCGGTTCGTGCGACCCTCACTTCCCTCCGTGCGCCTCCTCTCCGCCTCCCCCGCCGATCAGAGCCGCTCGGCACCCTGGGAGACGGCAAGCGCCGCCCACCGCTCGCCGGTCCCCATCAGTCGACCCGCACCCCGACGACCGGCGGACGGCCGCCTGAATCGGGGGTTGACATGGTCACACAGAGCTTTTGGACGCGAGGCCTGCGCACGGCCGCCGCGGTCGGCGTCGGCGCTGTGGCGGGTGCCGTCGCCTCCCTCGCCGCGCAGCAACACACGATGCGGTCGCTCCATGCGCGTCTGGACCAACTGGAAGCGGTTGCCCGGTCCCCTCGGCACGCCGACCTGGCAAGTCAACAGCACCAGCACTGGGAACTGCTCAGCAAGGCCATAGACGATCCCGAGTTGGCCGAGGTCCTGGATCTCTACGAGGCGCCGGTGTCCGCCAAGCAGCGCCGCCAGTACCTGTTCGCCAACGCCTTGTACACGAACCTGCTCTTCTACTACCGCATCGGCAACCTGTCCAAGGAGGAGTTCTTCAAGCACGTCCGCGGCATCTTCCAGAACCCGATCGTCAGGGAGTACTGGTACGCCACCCAGCAGCAGCGGGCGAGCCTTGCGGACACCGACGAGGCGGAACTGGGCAAGCTGGTGGACGATCTCCTCCAGCAGCTGGAGGATTCGGACACGGAGGAGTGGTGGGTGGTCGGCGAGCCGCCTGGCGCACCGTAAAACTCTTGAGCCGCCCGTCTGTGGAAATCACACCTCCGGCCCATAACGAACAGGTCAAGTATCCCGTTGTCCCAGGCGCCGCTGAGGTTGACTCAGCCGCCGGGGTTGACTCACACGTGATCGCGTACGGCAGCCCCACGCCACCGTCGCCCACGTCGCCAGATGACGCGTGCACCCCACAGGGCCGCCTCGCCTCGTACCGCCGTGCGCGTGCTCGTCATTCGTGAGACCAGAGGGAAACCAACAGTGAGTCAGATCATTCGCCGCCTCGGCGCATCGCCGCGCGAACGAGGCAGCACCTCCGGCGCGACGTGCCCGGACATCTTCGAGTTGGCCGACGGGAGCTTCGCCGTCATCGGCACGGACGCGACCGGCTCTCTGGACTCCCAGCTTCCCGCGGACGCGGCACGGGCCGACTACGAACGCATCGTGGTCATCACGCGCGAGACACTCGTGCGAGCCAAGGCCGACATTCCCGACGCCTAGGCGATGTCATGGCCCAAATCGAGCAGATAGCCACGCTTGTCGCTTCGGTTGCCACCCTTGTCACCGCTGCCACAGGTCTGGTGGTCGTGATCAGGTCCCACCCCCGTCAGGGAAACTCCGGCACCGACGCGGTGCCGCCGCCGCAGAGGTCGACTCCGGAAGGGCGACCTTCGCCTCACCGTCCCGGGCCGCTGTCCAGGATCCTGCGACGGCATCGGTAGAACCGGCAGCACGCTGACCGGTGGCCCGCCAGGTCCGGCACCACTCCCGGTGCCGGACCTTCGCGTTCCTCAGGCCACTTGCGGCACCGCCACCGGCGCCCCCGGCCCCACGTACCGCGCCACCGGCCTGATGATCTTCGAGTCCGCCGCCTGCTCCAGGATGTTGGCGCTCCACCCCACCACCCGCGCCGCCGCGAACGTCGGTGTGAACATCTCGCGGGGCAGGCCGCACAGTTCCATGACCACGCCCGCGTAGAACTCGACGTTGGTGTGCAGCTCCCGCCCCGGCTTGAGCTCGGCCAGGATCGCCTCGACATGGCGTTCCACCTCGACGGCGAAGTCCACACGTGGACCGCCGAACCGCTGGGCGACCTCCCGGAGCATCCGGGAACGCGGATCCTCCGTGCGGTAGATCGCGTGACCGAAGCCCATGATCCGCTCACCGGAGAGCACACGCTCACGGATCCAGGAGTCGATGCGGTCGGGTGTGCCGATCGCGTCCAGGGTGTCCAGCGCCCGACTGGGCGCACCCCCGTGCAGCGGCCCGGACAACGCCCCTACGGCCCCCACGAGGCACGCGGCCACATCCGCTCCCGTCGACGCGATGACCCGCGCCGCGAAGGTTGATGCGTTGAAGCCGTGATCAATGGTTGAGATCAAGTACTGCTCGACCGCCCGCGCGCCTTGAGGCTCCGGCTCCGAACCCGTCAACATGTAGAGGTAGTTCGCCGCGTACGAGAGGTCCTCACGCGGCTCCACCGGCTCCAGCCCCTTACCCAGCCGGTGCAACGCTGTGAGCAGCGTCGGCACGGCCGCAGCAGCTACGAGTGTGTCCCGTCGCCGCTCGTCCGGGTCGATGTCGTACACCGGCCGGAAGCCTTTCGCCGCTCCGAGCAGCGACAACGCGGTGCGCATGCCGGCCAGCGGCCCGGACCGCCCACTCGCCGCAGCGATCGCCGGCAGCGCCGCCCGCACCTCGTCGGGCAGCCCCCGCAGTGCCGCGGTCTCGGCACGGAAGGCCACGGCATGTCCGGCGTCCGGCAGTTCCCCGTGGACCAGGAGATGCCAGACGTCCTCGAAGCCGCGGGTCTGCGCGAGTTCGACAGCCGAGTACTGGCGGTAGTGGTAGAAGCCCTCGCGTCCCCGGACATCTCCGACCTCGGTGTCGGTGACGACGACTCCGGCGAGTCCTCGCGGTACGTCGACGAGCGTGGTTGACCTGTTGACCGACATGATTCCTCCCTGGACTTGATTCGACTGTCCATGGTTGACTCAGTATGTGTCAATATTGATTGAATCAATATACGCGAATCAACCCACCCGGTTACGGATACGGTGACCTCTTATGCGCGATCAAGACCCCCTCCCCGGCCCTGCCGAACGCCGGCTCAGCACCAAGGAAGCGGCCGAGCTGCTGGGCGTGAAGCCCGAGACCGTCTACGCCTACGTGAGCCGAGGCCAGCTCAGCAGCCGACGCGTTCCCGGCGGCCGGGGCAGCACCTTCGACGCCAAGGAGGTGGAGGCCCTCTCCCGGCGCAACCGCCGGGAAAGCGGCGGGAGTCCGGGCTCCGGCGGCGAACTGTCCGTGCGCACCCGCATCACGTTCATCGACCGGGACCGCTACTACTTCCGGGGCGTCGACGCCACCGAACTGGCCGCGCAGCACTCCTACGAAGAGATCGCGGAATGGCTGTGGACCGGCCGTCTACGCCCCGGAGTCACCTTCACCGCGCCCGACGCCGCCGTCGAGGTGGCCCGCCGCGCGGTCGACGCGCTGCCCGAACACACAGGCCCCACGGACCGGTTGCGGGTGGCGGCGATCGCCGCCGCGGTCTCGGACCCCCTGCGTTTCGACCTGTCCGAAGAAGCCGTGCTCGGCACCGCACGGACCCTCATCCCGACCCTCGTCGCCGCCCTGCCGCCCGTGCTGCGGGACCGCCGCCGCGACGACGGTCCGCTGGCCCACCGGCTGTGGACGCGCCTCAGCGGACGCAAGCCCGACGAGGCATCTCTGCGCGCCCTGGACACCGCACTGGGTCTGCTCGTCGACCACGACCTCGCCGCCTCGACCCTCGCGGTGCGCGTCGCCGCATCGGCCCACGCGCACGCGTACGCGGCCGTCTCCGCCGGACTCGGTGTCCTGGAGGGCCCCTTGCACGGCGCTGCCAGCGGGCTCGCCCACAAGCTGCTGCTCGATGTGCTCGACCGGGGCGACGCGGCCCCCGTCATCGCGGAGGAACTGCGGGCCGGTCGCCGGATTCCTGGCCTCGGTCACCGGCTCTACCCCGGCGAAGACCCACGCGCGCGAGCCCTGTTCGCCCTCCTGGAGGAGATCCCGCACGCAGAACCCGCACTCCTCGCGGTCCGCGACATCGTGGCCACCACCGCCCGCCACGCCCCTCTGCACGCCAACGTGGACCTGGCCCTCGCCGCCCTCACGGCCTCCTCCGGGATGCCGTCCACGGCGGGCGAGACGATCTTCGCGGTCGCCCGCACGGCGGGCTGGATCGCCCACACACTGGAGGAGTACGGGGAGCGCCCCCTGCGCATGCGCCCGAGCGGCACCTATGTGGGCCCGAAGCCACCCCAACCCCTGCCGGAGCACTGACAGCGGCACGGCCGGAAGTCTTCAAACCCAAGTCAGGTTAGGCTCACCTCTGTGAGTACCTGCTCAACGGTCTCGCACGACCTCGACGAGCCCGTTTCCGGAACCGCGGCCACCGCGCGGACCTGGCTGCTGCTGGAACAGTCCGGTCCCTGGGGCGCCAAGGCGCTCACTTCGAGCCACCTGGACCCCGCGCTGGGGCGTGCCCTGGAGACCGCAGCGAAGGACACGGGCGTGCGCATCGCGCTCATCCGCCGCCCCGGACGGCACGCCGACAGCGGAACACCCACCACCCGGCAGGCGTACATCGCCCACACCGTGCCCGGCAACGTGTGGCTGCGCAGTGCGACGACCCGCGATCCGCGGGACCTGCTCGAGCTGGACTTCGTCGCGCTCGGCAGGGGCGAGCACGCCACCTTCGACTCCGTGCTCGGGGGGCGTCCCCACACCGGCGGCCCCCTCGCGCTCGTCTGCACCAACGGCAAGCGGGACCGCTGCTGCGCGCTCCTCGGCCGCCCGCTCGCCGCGCAACTGGCCGCCTCGGGCGTCGAGGGCGCCTGGGAGGTCACCCATCTGGGTGGTCACCGGTTCTCGCCGACGCTGCTCGTTCTGCCGTACGGCTATGCCTACGGCCGCGCCGAGGCCCATGCCGTCAAGGAAGTCCTCCACAGCGTCCAGGAGGGCCGCATCGTGGTCGAGGGGTGCCGCGGAAGCTCGGCCTGGGAGCGCCCCGGCCAGGCGGCCGAGCTGGCCGTGCGCTCGGCGGTGCGTGAATACGCGGCGGAGGCGCTGACAGTCGTACGAACGGACGGCGCCGCCCCGCACTGGGAGGTCACCGTCGCTCACGCCGACGGCCGCCACTGGCGCGTCCTCGTGGCCCAGACCGCATCCCTGCCGCCCCGTCCGGAGAGCTGCGGTGCGTCGGCGCTCGGCTCACCCGCGCGGATGGACGTCGTGGCGGTGCACGAGCTGAGGACATCGGCAGCGCTGGCGAGCTGACCGAGCCGGCGGGCCCGTCCACGCATTGATCGAGAAATCCATGTCACACCCCCTGCGGTGGATCGGGCACCTCCACGTACCTTCTTGGGTATGAGCCGCACTCCCCCCGCCCGCCGCCTGCGCCTCGGGCTGCCCCGCCGGGTGTTCTCGCAGGTGCTCCTGATGCAGCTGGCGATCGCCGCGGGAGTCGCGGTGCTCGCGACCGGTCTGTTCCTCGCCCCTCTGAGCAACCAGCTCGACGACCAGGCGATGCGACGGGCGCTCGCCATCGCCCAGACCACCGCCGCCGAGTCGCAGATCGCCGAGCAGGTCACGGACACGCCCCCGCTGCCCACCGGCCCCGTCCAGCGGGAGGCCGAGAGGATCCGCAGGGCGACCGGGGCCGAGTACGTCGTGGTGATGGACTGGCGGGGCGTCCGCTGGTCGCACCCCACTCGCAGCGAGGTCGGCAGGATCGTCTCGACCGACCCGGGCCAGGCCCTGGCCGGCAAGGAGATCATGCAGATCGACAGTGGCACCCTGGGCCGCACCGCCCGCGGCAAGGTGCCTCTGTACGACAGCGAACACAAGATCGTCGGGGCGGTCTCCGTTGGCATCGCCTACGACAGCGTGCGTGCCCGGCTGATCCATGCGATCCCGGGGCTGTTCGCCTACGCCGGCGGGGCCCTCGCCGTCGGCGCGCTGGCAGCCTGGCTGATCTCCCGGAGAGTCCAGCGACAGACCCGTGACCTGGCCTTCTCAGACATCTCCGCCCTCCTCGCCGAGCGCGAGGCCATGCTGCACGGCATCCGGGAAGGCGTTGTCGCCCTGGATCGCACCGGGCGCATCCGCCTGCTCAACGACGAGGCCCGCCGCCTGCTGAACATCGGGGACGAGGCCGTCGGCCGGCCCCCCGACGAAGCTCTGGGGGCCGGCCGTACCGCCGACGTCCTGGCCGGACGGGTGACGGGCACCGATCTGATCACCGTCCGCGGCCAGCGGGTTCTGGTCGCCAACCGCATGCCCACCGACGACGGCGGTGCCGTCGCCACCCTGCGCGACCGCACCGAACTGGAGCAGCTCGGCCGGGAGCTCGACTCGACCCACGGTCTGATCGACGCGCTGCGCGCCCAGGACCACGAGCACGCCAACCGGATGCACACGCTCCTCGGGCTGCTGGAGCTGGAGATGTACGACGACGCCGTGGAGTTCGTCGGAGAGGTCGTCGGCGACCACCGGGCCACCGCGGAGCAGGTCACCGAGAAGATCGAGGATCCGCTGCTCGCCGCACTGCTGGTGGGCAAGGCGACCGTCGCGGCCGAGCGTGGTGTCGCCCTGTGGATCTCCGACCGGACCCGGCTGCCGGACCGGCTGGTCGATCCGAGCGGGCTGGTCACGATCGTCGGCAACCTCGTGGACAACGCCCTGGACGCCGTCGCCGGCGCTCCGCACGCGCGCGTGGAGGTCGAACTGCGCACGGAGGGCCGTACCGCCGTCCTCAGGGTGCGGGACACCGGGCCCGGAATCCCGGTGGAACAACGGGAACTGGTCTTCACCGAGGGCTGGTCGACCAAGGAGCCTCCTGCGCACCGGGGGCGCGGCCTCGGGCTCTCCCTCGTACGCAAGCTCGCCGAGCGCCAGGGGGGCAGCGCGACCGTCGCAGAGGCAGATGGCGGAGGCGCGGAGTTCACCGTCGTACTGCCCGAGGCACTGGCCGAGCCGCAACCGGCGCTCACCGCGCCGCCCGCCCAGCAGTCCGCCACCGAGGAGGAGTCGTGATGATCGAGGTGCTGGTCGTGGACGACGACACCCGCGTGGCACGCGTCAACGCCGCCTACGTCGAGAAGGTGCCCGGCTTCCACGTGGCCGGCGAGGCGCACAGCGCGGCGGACGCGCTGCGGCAGCTGGAGGCGCTGCCCCACGTCGACCTGGTCCTCATGGACCACTACCTGCCCGACGAGACGGGTCTGGCGGTCGTCCAGGAGATGCGCCGACGCGGCCACCAGACCGACGTGATCATGGTGACGGCTGCGCGGGACGTGACGACCGTACAGGCGGCGATGCGGCACGGCGCGCTGCAGTACCTGGTCAAGCCGTTCGCCTTCGCGGGCCTCAGGGCCAGGCTGGAGGCGTACGCCGAGCTGCGCCGCACCCTGGACGGTGGAGGCGAGGCGGAACAGGCGGAGGTCGACCGCATCTTCGGCGCGCTGTCCACGCCCGGGGAGCCCGAGCTGCCCAAGGGACACTCCCCCACCACGGTGGAACTCGTCCGCAGATCCCTGATGACCGCCGAAGGGCCGCTGTCGGCCCAGGAGATCGCCGACCGGACGGGGGTGAGCCGGCAGACCGCCCAGCGCTATCTGAAGCTCCTGGAGCGCACGGGGCGGGCCAGGCTCACCCTCAAGTACGGCGACGCGGGCCGCCCGGAACACCGTTATGTGTGGGCGACCCGCGCGTGAGGAGGCTCAGCCGGCGTTCTGCGCGGCCTTCTCGACGAACTCCGTCGTGTACGTCTTGTCGAGGTCGACGTCGGCGTTCTGGATGGTGGGGTTGAACGCCTTGAGGACCTTCTCGACGGTCTCGGGACCGTTCTCGGGCATCACCCCGTCATTGGTGAACATCGGCAGCGTGTTCTTGATGGCCACCGCGTACAGCAGTTTGTTGCCCTGCGAGTAGTCGGCGGGCATCTTGTCGGCGATCTGGGTCGCGCTGTGCGTGGACATCCACTTGAGCGTCTTGACGAATGCATTGGCCAACTTCTGGACGGTTTCCTTGTGACCGTTGACCCAGTCCGTCTGCATGTACAGGCTTGACGACGGATACGGTCCGCCGAGTGCCTCGGCCGAGCCCTGGGGCGTGCGCATGTCCAGAAGGATCTTTCCGGCCTTCTTGTCCAGGATCGTCGCGACGGTCGGGTCGGTCGTCATGCCTCCGTCGATCGAGCCCTGCTGGAGCGCCGAGATGAAGGTCGGCCCCGCGCCGACGGCGACCGGCGTGAACTCGCTGACCTTCACGCCGTTCTTGACGGCGAGGTACTTGGTGAGGAAGTCGGTCGAGGAGCCGAGGCCCGTGACACCGAGCTTCTTGCCCTTGAAGTCCTTGGCCGAGGTGATGTCGCCCGCCGCCTTGTTGGAGACGATCTCCACCTCACCGGGCGCGTGTGAGAACTGCACGACCGACTCCACGTCCTTGCCCTTGACCTGCAGGTCAAGCGTGTGGTCGTAGAAGCCGACGGCGCCCTGGACCTGGCCGGAGACGAGCGCGGTCTCGGCCTGGACGCCGGCGGGCTCGCTCAGCAGCTCCACGTCGAGTCCCTCGGAGTCGAAGTAGCCGAGCCGCTGGGTGAGCATCGCGGGCAGGTAGATGACCTTGTCGAGGCCACCGACCATGATCTTGACCTTGGTCCCCTTGCCGTCGCCCTTGCTGCCGGCGTCGGCGGACGCCGTGCCGGCCGCGTCGTTGGCACAGGCGGTGAGGGAGGAGAGGGCGAGCAGGCCGGCGGCGGCCAGGGAGGTGTATCTGGCGGTCTTGCGCATGGGGTTCACGTCCTTGTGAGGGGCGGTGCGGGGAAGGGCTGAGCCGGGGACGGGCTGAGCTGAGGTCGGGGAGACCGGCGTGGAAGGCCTCAGCTGTCGGAACTCGCCGGCTTCCAGCGGAAGATGCGGCGCTCGGCGAAGGTGAGCAGACCTTCGGCGAGAAGCGCGACGACGGCGAGGATGACCATCGCGGCGTACACACCGGCCGCGTTGAAGGTGCCCTGGGACTGCGCGACGAGCAGGCCGATGCCCTTGGTCGCGCCGATGTATTCGCCGACGATCGCGCCGATGAGGGCGAAGCCGAAGCTGACGTGCAGGCTGGTGAAGATCCACGAGGTCGCGGACGGGATGACGACCTGAAGCGTCACTCTGCGGTCGCTCGCGCCGAGGATGCGGGCGTTGGCGACCAGGTTGCGGTCGACCTCGCGGGCACCCTGGAAGGCGTTGAAGAAGACCGGGAAGAAGACCAGGACGACGGCCGAGGCCACCTTGGAGGCCGGTCCGAGTCCGAACCAGATCACGAAGATGGGTGCAAGGACAATCCTCGGTATCGAGTTGAGCACCTTGATGTATGGACCAAGCACGTCGGCGAGCAAGGTGATTCGCCCCAACGCAATACCGAAGACCACACCGGCCACCACGCCGACGACCCAGCCCAGCAGCGCCTCGTACAGCGTGTACCAGATCTGTTCGCCCAACGAACCGAGTGCGGTCCCATGCGTCACCCAGGTCCAGATCTGGTCCCAGATCTTCGAGGGCATGGAGAAGTTGAAGGGATCGATGACCTCGGCCCGCGAGAGCACTTCCCACAGACCGAGGACGGCCACCAGGAGCAGCACACGGGAAGCGCTGACAACGATCCGGCGTCTGCGGACGGCACGCGCGCGTGAGTGTGCGCGGTCGGTCTTGCCGCCGGGGTCGGTCAGGGCCGGTGCGGCCTGGGTCTCGGGCATGACGTCAGGCGACATGGGCGGCGCTCCTCTCGCGAGTGATGCGGACCTCTTCGCCGAGGGACTCCCAGATCTCGCGGTAGATCTCGATGAACCGCGGCTCCAGTCGTACCGACTCGACCTTGCGCGGCCGCGGGAGGTCGATGTCGAAGACCTGCTTGACGGTGGCGGGTCCGGCGGTCATCACAACGACCTTGTCGGCCAGCGCGATGGACTCCTCCAGGTCATGGGTGACGAAGACGACGGAGGCGCCCGTGCCCTCCCACAGTTCGAGGAGTTCGTCGGACATCAGGGCCCGGGTCTGCACGTCGAGCGCGGAGAACGGCTCGTCCATCAGCAGGATCTCGGGATCGTTGACGAAGGTGGCGGCGAGCGCGACCCGCTTGCGCATGCCGCCGGAGAGCTGATGGGGGTAGCGGTCCTCGAAGGCCGCGAGCCCGACCCGGGCCAGCCATTCCCGCGCCTTCTGCCTGGCCTCCGCCTTGGGCACACCGCGGAAGCGAGGGCCGGCCATGACGTTGGACAGGACGGTGCGCCAGGGGAAGGTGGCGTCCTGCTGGAAGACGAAACCGACCTTGTCTCCGACTCCGCGAACCGGCTCCCCGACGACCAGGACCTCCCCCTCGGAGGGTTCTTCCAACCCGCTGACCAGGGTCAACGTGGTCGACTTGCCGCAGCCCGTCGGCCCCACGACCGCCACGAACTCCCCCCGCCCCACGGTGAGGTCAAGTCCCCTGACGGCTGTGTGCAGACCCCCCGACGGGGTCCGGAATGTCTTGCTCGCGCCCCGCAACTCGATGGCGGGGCTGGTGTCTGCGCTCATGGCCGGGGACGGTAGATGTGGCGTGCGCCACGGCATCAGTCTTCTGGGCACATGCCGTTCTTTTGCTTGCAACGACCTGTTGTGCTCGTTTTGCGCGCGCTACAACAGCGAAGCCGAAACACGGGCGTGACGCCCGCCAGGCCTTGAGGGAAAGAGGCCCGATGATTGACGTCCTGGTCGTGGACGACGACTTCCGTGTCGCCGAGATCAACGCCAAGTACGTGGGAAAGGTGCCCGGCTTCCGGGTGGCCGCTCGCGCCCACAGTGCTGCCCAGGCACTGGCCAGCGTGCAGCGCGGGACCATCGATCTGATCCTGCTCGACCACTACCTGCCCGACCAGACGGGCCTCAAGCTCGTCCATCGGATGCGGGAACAGGGCCACGGCACCGACGTCATCATGATCACGGCAGCCGGGGACGTGACGACCGTCCAGGCCGCGATGCGCCTGGGCGCCCTCCACTACCTGGTCAAACCTTTCACCTTCGCGGCCCTGCGCACCCGGCTGGACTCCTACGCCGCGCTGCGCCGCACCGTCGACCGGGTCGGCGGCCGCGGCATCGCCGGTCAGGAACAGGTCGACAGGATCTTCAGCGCCCTGCGCACCACCCCGGCTCCGCCGTCCCCCGGCCTGCCCAGCGGCCACTCGGAGCCGACGACGGACCTCATCTGCCGCGTCCTGCATCACGCCGACCACCCCCTGTCGGCCCACGAGGTCGCCGCCGAGACGGGCCTGAGCCGCTCCACCGCCCAGCGCTACCTCCGCCATCTCGAACAGGCCGGCCGCCTCCGCCTGACCCTCAGATACGGCGACACGGGGCGGCCGGAGCACCGCTACGCGTGGGTGGCGCCGTAGCGGTACGCCTCGAAGGGCCTCGACGGCAGAAGTCGTACGACGAAGACCGATGCCGTACAAGGACGAGGGCGCCGCCCGATCACGGGCGCCGCGCCTACACGGCCCCCGCTCCCGTGAGCGACCGCACCTCGGTCTCCGCGTGCTTGGCCTCGTCGGCGACCTCCGCCGAGGTGACCGTGCCGAGCCAGCCCGCGACGAAGCCCAGCGGGATGGAGACCAGACCGGGGTTCTGCAGCGGGAAGTACTGGAAGTCCACGCCGGGGAAGAGCGATTCGGGGCTGCCGGACACCACGGGCGACAGCAGCACCAGGGTCATGGCCGGCAGGAGTCCGCCGTAGACGGACCACACGGCGCCCCGGGTGGTGAACCCGCGCCAGAACAGCGAGTAGAGCAGCACCGGCAGATTCGCGGACGCCGCGACGGCGAAGGCAAGGCCCACCAGGAAGGCGACGTTGAGGTCGCGGGCCAGGAGGCCGAGAGCGATCGCGATCACGCCGATCCCGACGGCGGCAGTCCTGGCCACGGCCACCTCGCTGTGCGGCTTGGCCCGCCGACGCCGCAGTGAGGCGTACAGGTCATGGGCGACGGAGGCCGAGGAGGCGAGCGTGATGCCGGCGACGACGGCGAGGATCGTGGCGAAGGCCACGGCGGCGACGACAGCGAACAGAACCGTTCCTCCCGTGGAGCCCGCGCCGCCGCCCAGGTCGAGGGCCAGGAGGGGAACCGCGGTGTTCCCCGCGGCGTTCGATCCCCGTACGGCCTCGGGCCCCACGATCGCCGCGGCACCGAACCCCAGGACGATCGTCATCAGATAGAAACCGCCGATGAGCCCGATCGACCAGACCACCGAGCGCCGTGCGGCGCGTGCCGTGGGCACGGTGTAGAAGCGGGACAGGATGTGCGGCAGGCCGGCCGTACCGAGCACGAGGGCGAGTCCCAGGCTGATGAAGTCGAGGCGGGCGGTCCAGTCCCCGCCGTACTTCAGGCCGGGCGCCAGGAACGACTGACCGTGGCCACTGCGCTCCGCCGCCGTGAGCAGGAGTTGGTCGAAGTCGCCGTGGAACCGCACCAGCACGAGCACGGTCAGCGCGATGGTCCCGCAGAGCAGCAGGACCGCCTTGACGATCTGGATCCAGGTGGTCGCCCGCATCCCTCCCAGGGACACGTAGATCACCATGAGCGCCCCGACGGCGATGACGGTCCAGGACTGTGCCGCCTCGCTGGTGCCGCCGAGCAGCAGTGCGACCAGGCTGCCCGCGCCCACCATCTGTGCCACCAGATACAGAACGGACACGGTGACCGAGGAAGTTCCCGCCGCGATGCGCACCGGCCGCTCGCTCATCCGCGCGGCGACCACGTCGGCGAGCGTGAACCGCCCGCAGTTGCGCACCAGTTCGGCAACGAGAAACAGCACCACCAGCCAGGCCACGAGAAAGCCCACCGAGTAGAGCATCCCGTCGTACCCGAAGAGCGCGATGAGCCCGGAGATACCGAGGAAGGACGCGGCCGACATGTAGTCGCCCGCGATGGCAAAACCATTCTCCATCGGCGAGAACAACCGCCCGCCCGCGTAGAACTCCTCCGCCGAACCGTGCCGGTGGCGGCTCACCCACGTCGTGATCCCCAGCGTGACCGCGACGAACGCACTGAACAGCAGCAGCGCCAAGGTCTGGTGGTCCCCCGTCATGACGACGCACCGCCCCGTGCCGTGCGCGTCAGTTCCTGGGTGTCCCACCGCAGTTCGAGCGCGGCCCGGTCCCGGCGCAGCCTCGCATGGCGGGCATAGGCCCAGGTCAGCAGGAAGGTGGTGAGGAACTGCCCGAGTCCCGCGAGCATCGCCACGTTCACCGCACCGGCGACCGGCCGCGCCATCAGTCCCGGCGCGCTCGTCGCTGTCACGACATAGGCCACGTACCACGCGAAGAACCCGATGCCCGCGGGCACCACGAACCTCCGGTACCGGCTGCGCACTTCCTGAAAGGCCGCGCTGCGCTGCACTTCGAGGTAGACGTCGGCCGCCGCGGCGTCCCGGTCCTCGCGCTGCGCGCGTGCCGTCGCAACCGGGCCCGCGGATGTACCGTCACCGCCCGTCTCGCCCCAGCCGGAGGCAAGCGCGTCATACCAGGGGTCGTCGTACCGCACACCGGCGGACGCCTCCGCGCGGGCCACATCGTGGCTGTCGTGGTTCTCGGCCGAACTCTCGGCATCACCCCCGCTTCCGCGGGGACGAGCGTTGCTTGACTGCATGCCCAAGGATGGACAGAACGGGAAGATCCCTGACTCTTCTTCCCTACCCTCTTCACCCCATCAGGTGATTCCTCCCATCGGTGGCCGTACAAGCCCCTTCGCATAGGCGTAACGCACCGCCTGCGCGCGGTCCTTGATGCCCGTCTTGGCGAAGAGGTTGTTGATATGGGTCTTCACCGTGGCGGTGGAGACATGCAGCTTCCGGGCGATCTCCTGGTTGCTCAGTCCCTCTGCGATCAGCGCCAGCACCTCGACCTCGCGCGCGGTGAGCCCGTCGGGCGCCTCCGCGGACACCGGCTGGGGCGGCTCGGGGTCCGACAGCCGCTCCAGCAGCCGACGCTGAATGCTCGGCGACAGTCCGGCGTCCCCGGAGAGCACGCTCCGCACGGCCCGCACGATCTCGTCACCTCCCGCGTCCTTGGTGAGATAACCGCGCGCCCCCGCCCTGAGTGCGGGAAACAGCGACTCGTCGTCCGCGAAGGTCGTCAGCACCACGACCTGCGTCCCGGGGTGCTCGGCGCGGATCCTCCGGGTCGCCTCCACCCCGTCGCAGCGAGGCATGCGCAGGTCCATCAGCACCACGTCCGGGGCGAGTTCCGCGACGAGCTCCACCGCCTCCTCACCGTCCCCGGCCGCGCCCACCACTTCGATCCCCGGCAGCAGGCCGAGCAGCATCACGATGCCTTCGCGCACCACGGTCTGGTCGTCGGCGACCACCACTCGCGCAGGCCTCGGCTCCGCCTCCTCCGTCATACCGGCACCTTCAACGTCACCACGAACCCTTCGTCGTCCGGCCCGGCGTCCAGCGAACCGCCCAGCAGTTCGGCGCGCTCCCGCATCCCCAGCAGACCGTACCCGCCTCCGGTGGCGGTGAGTTCACCAGGCGAACCGCCCGAGTCCCGCACGACCAGCGTCACCTGGTCCCCGGCGTAATCCAGCCACACCCGGATCTTGGCTCCCGGGGCATGCTTGCGGACATTGGTCAGTGCCTCCTGCGCGACCCTGCGCACGGCCTGCGACGCCTCGGCCGGCAACGGTCTGCGCTCACCCGAAATGGTGGTCTCGGCTCCGTCGGCCGTCCCGACGAGCTGGGTCAGGAATTCCTCCAGCGGAGTCATGTCACCCCGCAGAGCCGACAGCGCCTGCCGGGTCTCCGCGAGACCGTCGCGGGCCATGCCCCGGGCCGCCACCACCCTTTCGAGGATCTGGTCCCGGTCCGCGCCGCCCTCGATCAGCAGCCGGGCCGCCTCCAGGTGCACGAGCTGGGCGGAGAGACTGTGGGCCAGCACGTCGTGGATCTCCCGAGCGATACGGGCCCGCTCCGCGAGTGCGGCCGACTCCGCCTCGGCCGCCCGCGCGGCCCGCTCCTGGTTGAGCAGCTGCTGCGCGTTGCCGCGGGCCTCGGCGTCCAACCGCAGGACGTAGCCGGCCAGGGCGAGCCCCGCCGTCGTGGCCAGGGTGGTCAGCCACACGTCGTCGTTGACGGCGGCGTAGAGGGCGAGAGCGCTCACGGTCACCGGCAGGGCGGCGGCAATGGGCAGCCGTTCCAGAGCGGTGATGGCGCAGCCGCACCACAGGACGAGGGCGACGACTCCGAAGTCGGCGGCCTGGGCGGCGACGGCGATCGCCAGGAGGACGCCGTAGAGCGCCAGGGAGGGCCAGAGCCGGTGCTCCAGGGTGGTGCGGAAGAGTGCCCAGGCGACGACTGCGGACAGGAGGATTCCCGCCACTGCTCCGAGCACGCCCCAGCCCTGGACATGGCTGCTGTTGAAAGCGCCCCAGAGGAGCATGGCGAGTACCAGCGACCGCGTGACCCAGCCGAGCAGGCGCCGGGGACGCGTGGTCGCCTCACGCCCGAGTGCCTCCCGGGATGGCCAGCGGGTCCAGGCGTTGTCCGTCACACGCGTTCCTTCCCCGTGTACCGGAACATGGGCTCACCGTACGCCGGGACGGATGCGGGGGCAGGACGCAGGGAGTGCGCTCGCCCGACGAGTATCCCGGAGCGCACGAGCAGGGTGGCCGCCAGGGCGAGCAGCAGTGCGGAGGAGTCCTGGTGGACACCGAGCGCCGCGCCGAGCGCGAAGAGGCCCACGCGCAGTCCGATGCCGGCGGCCCAGACGGCCCCGCTCGCCTTGGTACTCCTGCTCCACACCGCGCCGTCCGGCTCCGTCCATATCCGGCTCGTCCAGGCCCAGCCGGCCCCGATGGCGAGGCCGGTGAGCAGCTCGGCGGTGAGCAGGGCTGCCGATGCCGTGCGGTGATGGGCGTCCACCAGCCCCGGTTCGCGAAGTGCCACGACGGCGAGGACAGCGGGCAACAGCCACCAGCGCCGACCGGTGTCGATCCGGCTCGCCCGGAACTGCCGGGCGATCACCACGACCACCGCGACCACGATCAGCAACGCGTCGACGAGCCCGGACATGACAGCCTCCGTGAGCGAGGAAGGGTCTGCCGGCAGCGGACGCCGCCGACACCTTCGAAGCTACGGATATCCGCAGGCCGGGAGATCGGAGCAGGGGTGGATCACAGGTGGATTCCCATACCCCGGGACCGTCCACCCACGGGTGGAGAGGCCAGCCCAGAGCCCTGGACGCAACCCTCCGATCCCACCACCGACTCCCACGAGGGTCGCCGATACTCAACCGCGAAAGCCGCCGGGTGCAGCCGAGGCCGGTTGCAAACCCGGCCCCGGCCCCGGCCCCCAGTCTCAGCCCAGCGACTATGCGTCGATACGCGACCGATCGAGGGTCGCCGCAGACCCGGAGATGAACTCCTTCCGCGGCGCCACGTCATTGCCCATCAGCAGATCGAAGACCTGCTCCGCGGCCTCCAGGTCGGCGAGGTTGATCCGCCGCAGCGTCCGGTGCCGCGGATCCATCGTCGTCTCGGCCAGCTGATCGGCGTCCATCTCGCCCAGACCCTTGTACCGCTGGATGGAGTCCTTGTACCGGACCCCCTTGCTCTGGAACTCGAGCAGCTTCTCGCGCAGCTCACGGTCCGAGTACGTGTAGACGTACTTGTCCTGCCCCTTCTTCGGCTGGACGAGCTCGATGCGGTGCAGCGGCGGCACCGCGGCGAACACCCGCCCCGCCTCGACCATGGGCCGCATGTAGCGCTGGAACAGCGTCAGCAGCAGGCACCGGATGTGAGAGCCGTCGACGTCGGCGTCGGTCATCATGATGATCTTGCCGTAGCGGGCGGCGTCGATGTCGAAGGTCCGGCCGGAGCCTGCTCCTATGACCTGGATGATCGCACCGCACTCGACGTTCTTGAGCATGTCCGTGACGGACGACTTCTGGACGTTGAGGATCTTGCCGCGGATGGGCAGCAGCGCCTGGAACTCGGAGTTCCGGGCGAGCTTCGCCGTGCCGAGCGCGGAGTCACCCTCGACGATGAACAGTTCGCTTCGGTCGACGTCGTCGCTTCGGCAGTCGGCGAGCTTGGCGGGCAGCGAGGAGGACTCCAGGGCCGTCTTCCGGCGCTGTGCGTCCTTGTGCTGACGGGCCGCGATACGCGTGCGCGCGGCGGCGACCGCCTTCTCCATGACGACCCGGGCCTGGGCCGCGGCGTCCCGTTTCGTGGACGTCAGGAACGCCTTGAGCTCCTTGGAGATCACGGTGCTCACGATGCGACGGGCCGCCGACGTGCCGAGGACTTCCTTGGTCTGGCCCTCGAACTGCGGCTCGGCGAGGCGGACGGTGACGACCGCCGTCAGGCCCTCGAGGGCGTCGTCCTTGACGATGTCGTCCTCGGCGACGCGCAGCAGCTTCTTGGCGCGCAGCACTTCGTTCATCGTCTTGGCGACGGCCTGTTCGAAGCCGGCGACATGGGTGCCGCCCTTGGGCGTGGCGATGATGTTGACGAACGACTTCAGGGTCGTGTCGTAGCCGGTCCCCCAACGCATCGCGACATCCACACCGAGTTCTCGGGTGACCTCGGTGGGCGTCATCTGGCCGTGGTCGTCGAGAACCGGGACGGTCTCCTTGAACGTGCCTTGCCCGGAGAAGCGGAGGACGTCGTTGACCGGCTTGTCGGTGGCCAGGTACTCGCAGAACTCGCTGATGCCGCCGTCGAAGCGGAAGGACTCCTCGCCCTTGCTGCCGCCCTCGCCCAGGCCGTACTCGTCGCGGACGACGATGGTCAGGCCCGGCACCAGGAACGCGGTCTGACGAGCGCGCTGGTGCAGGTTCTCCAGGGAGAGCTTGGCGTCCTTGAGGAAGATCTGCCGGTCGGCCCAGTACCGCACGCGCGTGCCGTTCCGGGTCTTGGGGATCCTCTTGGTCTTGCGCAGGCCGCTCGCGGCCTCGAACTTGGCATCGGCGCCGTTCGCCGCGAAGGCACCCGGCACGCCGCGCCGGAAACTGATCGCGTGAGTGTGGCCACCACGGTCCACCTCGACGTCCAGCCGCGCGGACAAGGCGTTCACCACGGAGGCGCCCACGCCGTGCAGACCGCCGGAGGCGGCATACGAGCCGCCGCCGAACTTGCCACCGGCGTGCAGCTTGGTCATGACGACCTCTACACCGGACAGGCCCGTCTTGGGCTCGACGTCGACCGGGATGCCCCGGCCGTTGTCCCGGACCTCCACGGAGGCGTCGTCGTGGAGGATCACCTCGATGTGGTCGCAGTACTCGCCCAGGGCTTCGTCGACGGAGTTGTCGATGATCTCCCACAGACAGTGCATCAGACCACGACTGTCGGTCGAGCCGATGTACATTCCCGGGCGCTTGCGTACGGCCTCGAGCCCCTCGAGGACGAGCAGGTGCCGCGCGGTGTAGTTGGAACCGTCCCGGTCTGCTCCTGCCAGCAGAGCTGTGGACGGCACGGACGTTTCGGCGGTCACGCGGTTCGCTCCTCGCTGAATTTCAGTTGGGGCCCTTCTGGGTAAGGGCGCGGCATCGGTCGCCGCCATGAGGGTACCGAGGCCTGGTAGAGCCGTTGTAACGCCACCCTCGTGTGGAAACACAGAGTAGTCCAGGGTCGCATACCTGTTCGATCCCTCGATGGGGTGAAGTACATATCACGTTCCCTTACAGGCATGAACCATTTAGGCTCCGGGCACGTCCTCATGAACAACCGGCAACCCAGCCGGGAGGACCGACCTTGACCGACAGTGCGAAACCGTAAGACACACAGACACGCAATACGGCACATTCGCCGCCAAACCGGCAGCAGCCGGCCGCCCGGAAAATTTCTCTCTGGGTGAAGCCCCGAGCGGGAACGTTTTGGGGCTGGTTGGATGTTGACCCTGGTACGACAGCTCGTCGAGCTAGAGAAGAGGCGACGTGACTACTGTTCTGACCCCCGCGAGCCCGCTGACGGCCGCTGACCGCTGCGACCGCTGCGGCGCCCAGGCGTACGTGCGCGTCGTGCTGCTCAGCGGCGGAGAACTGCTCTTCTGCGCCCACCACGGTCGCAAGTTCGAGCCGGAACTCAAGAAGATCGCCGCTGAGATACAGGACGAGACGGAGCGACTCACGTCTGTTCCGGCATCCGTCTCAGAAGAAGAGCGCTGACACTTCGCGTCCACGACGAGCCAGCTCCGGCACAGGCCGGCATGAGGGCGGCTGCCCCTGTTCCCAGGGACAGCCGCCCTTGCTCATGGTTCTGCGGGGGCGCTCAGCGCCCCCGAGGCATTGTCACGCGGTGCCGTGGCGTCCGTCGGCCGCGTTGCGACCGTCCCGGTCCAGCGTCCGCATGACCTCGGACACACGGGTATAGACACCGGGCTGGCCCGGTCGCCCACAGCCGCTGCCCCAGGAGACCAGCCCGACCAGCTTGCCCTGGGCGACCAGCGGTCCCCCGCTGTCCCCCTGGCAGGCGTCACGACCACCGCGCTCCTCCCCGGCGCACAGCATGCTGTCGGCCAGGTAGGTGCCGTCGCCGCCACCCGGATAGGCCTCCCCACAGCGCGCGTCGGACATCAGGTGCACGCGTGCCGCGCGCAGACGGCGGGCGTAGTCACCCCCGCCCGTGACGTCGCCCCAGCCGTAGACCGTGGCAGGAGTTCCCGGCTCGTACGCCGGATCGCCGGCGGCCGACATGGCGATGACCGCGTCCTGCGGCAGCGGCTCGGCGAGTGTGAGAACAGCGAAGTCCCCCGCGTTGGTCTGTGGGTCGTAGCCCGGATTCACCCTCACCTCACGTACTGCGATCTCCACCCCCTGGTCCGAGAGCAGATCCGTACGGCCGGCGATGACACGGAAGTCACTCACCTGCTCCGGCGGCGCCCCCAGGACGTCCTCGCCCATACAGTGGGCCGCCGTGAGCACCGTGGTACGGCCGACGGCGACACCGCCGCAGAACTGGCCGGCGCGCGTACCTCCGAACCGGTCACGGCTGGACAGGGCGACCGTCCAGGGCGCCTCGGACACATCGACCGGGAATCCCCCGACGACGATGCTGTCGGCGGCCACGGGGGCGGCCGACGCCAGCGGTATGGCCGTCGCCACGGCCGCCAGAATCAGCGGCCGGGCCAACGCCCGGGCAATGGGATGACGCATGCATGCTCCTCACTCCGGGTTGGTGATCGGAAACCCAGAGTCATGCAGGGAGCCTGCACGCGCAGCACGAAGGCCCGGCCCCTGACAAGGGACCGGGCCTACGGTGTCGTACGACTGCGACCTAGTCGAGGTAGTCGCGCAGCACCTGCGAACGCGACGGGTGACGCAGCTTCGACATGGTCTTCGACTCGATCTGGCGGATGCGCTCGCGCGTGACGCCGTACACCTTGCCGATCTCGTCGAGGGTCTTCGGCTGACCGTCGGTGAGACCGAAGCGCATCGAGACGACGCCCGCCTCACGCTCGGACAGGGTGTCGAGGACCGAGTGCAGCTGCTCCTGGAGGAGCGTGAAGCTGACCGCGTCAGCCGGGACGACGGCCTCGGAGTCCTCGATGAGGTCACCGAACTCGCTGTCTCCGTCCTCGCCCAGCGGGGTGTGCAGCGAGATGGGCTCACGGCCGTACTTCTGGACCTCGATGACCTTCTCAGGGGTCATGTCGAGTTCCTTGGCCAGCTCCTCCGGGGTGGGCTCGCGGCCCAGGTCCTGGAGCATCTGGCGCTGCACGCGCGCGAGCTTGTTGATGACCTCGACCATGTGCACCGGGATACGGATGGTGCGGGCCTGGTCGGCCATCGCGCGGGTGATCGCCTGGCGGATCCACCAGGTGGCGTACGTGGAGAACTTGTAGCCCTTGGTGTAGTCGAACTTCTCGACCGCGCGGATCAGACCGAGGTTGCCCTCCTGGATGAGGTCCAGGAACAGCATGCCGCGGCCGGTGTAGCGCTTGGCCAGGGAGACCACCAGTCGGAGGTTGGCCTCCAGGAGGTGGTTCTTGGCGCGGCGACCGTCCTCGGCGATGATCTCCAGCTCGCGCTTGAGCTTCGGGGCGAGCTTGTCGGCGTTGGCCAGCTTGTCCTCGGCGAACAGACCGGCCTCGATGCGCTTGGCGAGCTCGACCTCCTGCTCGGCGTTGAGCAGCGGGACCTTGCCGATCTGCTTGAGGTAGTCCTTGACCGGGTCGGCGGTGGCACCGGCAACGGCGACCTGCTGGGCCGGCGCGTCGTCCTCGTCGTCGTCGGAGAGGACGAAGCCCTTGTTCTCGGCCCCCTCCTCTTCCTCTTCACCGGGCTTGATCTCTTCGAGGACCTCGTCCTCGGCGACCTCGGCGTCGTCCTTGCCGGCGGTCGTCTTCTTGGCCGCCGTCTTCTTGGCGACCGTCTTCTTGGCGACCGCCTTCTTCGCGGTCGTCGTCTTCTTGGCTGCGGCCTTCTTCACGGGCGCCTCGTCCTCGACGGAGGATTCGGCGGCAGGCGTCGCCGGGGTGGCGGTGGCGGTGGCCTTCTTCGTGGTCACCGTCTTCGCCGCGACCGTCTTGGTGGCGGTGCGCTTGGCCGGACTCTTCGCTGCGACGCTCTTTCGGGTGCGCTTGGGCTCCGCGGCACTGACCATCAGCGTCACACCCTCTTCCTCGAGGATCTGGTTGAGGCTGCGCAGTACGTTCTTCCACTGAGTGGCCGGAATCTGGTCAGCTTCGAAGGCCCGACGCACGTCGTCGCCGGCGATCTGCCCCTCAGCCTTTCCCCGCTCAATGAGAGCCATGACAGAGACGGACTCGGCGATCTCCGGCGGGAGCGTACGGGATGTGCTGGCCGACACGAACAACCTCTCGGAACGTTGGAAAACGGCTTCCGGCCCCGTCCACGGCGGACAGGAGCCGACCACCGGCCTTGGAGTGGCCGACGGCGCGGGCGGGAGGCCGGGAAGATGCACAGCGCCTGAAACGGCGTCCGTATTCCCTCCGCGGCTGTCACCTCTTAGGTCATCGCACTGTTCCCGCGAGCGTTACGCCCAATCCGCGTGGCCCGAGTCACACCCCGTAAGCAACCAAAAACGGTCAGACGTGGACAGACAAGGTCACCGGACCGTCGCGACCAGCAGTTCCCGGGGTGCCGTCACCGCGCCGCGCCGGTCGGACCCCGCAGGATCCCAGGGGGACCTGCGGGGTCCGACGGAGGCGGTTCGGCGGCCGAACGACGCGAATGGAGGAGGACATCCTCCGCCGCACTGCCCGCGGTGTGCGGTCAGTGCTCGCGCGGCGCGGGCACCACGCGCTCCACCTCGGGATGGACTGCGAGCAGTTGGCGCATGGCCGCTTCGGCAGCCGCACCGTCGCCCGCGGCGAGGGCGTCGGCGATCCGGCCGTGGTGGGCGAGCGACGACTCGTTCGGTCGGTCACAGCCGGTGACCGGGCCGCCGGAGACCTGAAGGGCAGCGGAGACGATCCCGGAAAGATGCTCCAGCATACGGTTGCCCGCGAGCTGGATGAGCAGGGAATGGAACTCGGCGTCGGCACGGGAGAAGGTGAGCGCGTCACCCTGGCTCATGGCGTGCCCCATGATCTCGACCATGTCGCCGAGGCGCTGCTGGACATCCGCACGGCCGTGCCCCGCGGCCAGGCGCGCGGCGAGCGGCTCGATCGTCCAGCGCAGTTCGCTCAGCTCACGGCGCTGGTCGTCGCGCTGCGGCCCGAAGGCCCGCCACTCGATGATGTCCGGGTCCAGGAGGTTCCAGTCACTGACGGGACGCACGCGCGTGCCGACGTTCGGGCGGGCGCTGACCAGGCCCTTGGCCTCCAGGACGCGGAGCGACTCACGGACGACGGTACGGGAGACCTCGAAACGCTGGCCGATCTCCTCGGGGACCAGCGGCCGGTCGGCCCCCAGGTCACCGGAGACGATCATCTGGCCCAGCTGCTGGACAAGTTGGCCGTGCAGTCCGCGCCCGCGGCTGCCTGCGGCCCGTCGGCCCACGCGGCCCAGTTCCGGGTCCGAGCCGTCCCAGATGGAGGCTCCGACACGGCCTGCGGCCGGGGCCTCGGCGTAGGGGTAGCGGTCGAGTTCGCCCGGGCCGGCCAGACCGGAATCGGCGGAGCGGGCGGCGGTCATCATGGTGTGCGCAAGGGTACTCACGGATCCTTTGTCGGCGTCGCCTCCAACTCCCTTGAGGTCTTTGGTGAAAAGCACACGAAAGGGTGATCGCTCACGCCGTCGCAATTGACGCCTTATCGGAAAGAAATGCGCTTCCATCGGGAAATTGTGCGCAGCTCGGGACCGGAAGCGCACGGAAGGTCATCATCGGACCCTGCTCCGCAGGGCCGTGAGCAGATATGCGCACAGCAGGGCGGTCAGCGACAACGTCAGTGCGCCGCCCACGGGTTGGGCGACCACACGCACCACTCCGGCCACGTAGCGCTCTCCGCCGAAGGGCCACTGCAACAGGAGAACCTCGCGCATCCGAGCGGGAAGTCCCGCCGCCGCCCGCACGGACCCCCCGTCCAGCGCTTTCCGCACGAGAGGTACGACGAGAATGGGCACGGAAACCACCGCGGCGAGCCCGGCCGTGGTGGACCGGAAGATGCCGGCGGCCAGAACACCTGCCCAGGCGCACCCGACCATGAGTCCGATCCAACTCACGCTGAGCGACAACCAGTCGGCCGGAACCTCCGTGAGCTCCCGTCCGTAGACGAGATAGAGCACTTGGGCGTCGCAGCCCACCGCGAGAAAGGCAAGCGCCAGCGCGGTGACGGCGGCGACGACGAGTTTCGCGGTGAGCAGCCCCAGTCGGCGGGGGACGGTGCCGCGGTCCGCGGCCAGGGCAGGATGGCGGAACTCGTCACCGAACGCGAGCGCGCCGAGCAGCCCGGCCCCGAGCGCCGCCGGGGGCAGCGGCAGCTCCCTCGGCCATGCGGCGAGCAGACGCGCCTGTGGAGTGTGACCGAGCCGCGCCAGGAATACGGCGGTGAGGGCGGACGTGACGAGTACGGCGACGCCTGTGAGGAACCCGGTGCCGATCCCAGCCGCGCGGCGCAGTTCGTAACGCAGGGGGCGCAGGGGACTGGGGGCGGACCTGACGGAGATCGGGGGCGGGAGGGGGGGCAGGGGGGCGGGGGCCCTGGAGGCTGTGGTGGAGCTCAGAGCGCCGTGACCACTTACCTCAGCCGCGCCGCTGTGGGTGTCCCGACTGCTGTGGGGCACCTGTTCGCCATGCGCTTTCGGAGCTGCGGGCACTACCCGGGCACCGCGCATGCGTGAGCCGCTCTGCGATGCGAAGTCGTCGTGCGCAGCCGGACCGCTTTGCATGTCCGGCACCGCAACCCCTACAGCCCCGTCACCGAGGAGCTCGCCGGTCCCCGGCCCCGTGGCCCCCGCCCGCGGGCCCTGGGCGGCTTCTGCCGCCTCGCCGGGAAGGGGACCCGCACCAGGGCCCATGTCCCCGATCTCGTCGGCGAGTTGGTGGACGAGAACACCGTGACGGAAAGCCGTCTCGCCGACGTCGGCACATGTACTGCCGTACACGGACAGACGGTTGCCGCCTTCCCGGACGACTTCGACGGAGCGGTGCGCCGTGCGGGCCTCCTTGGCGAGCAGCGCGGCGAGGCGGGCGGCGTGGGGGGTACGGACGGCGACACGGGGGCGGAGTCTGGTGCGGGCGAACTCCGCGGCCTCCTGGTCCGCGACGAGTCGGCCTTGTTCGAGGGTGATGACGTGATCTGCGGCGCGCGCGGCCTCTTTGGGCTCGGACGTGGTGAACAGGACCGAGCCTCCCTGGGCGGCGTGCGCTCGCAGCATGCCGTGCAGCCAGTGACGCTCGCGCGTGGAGAGCCCGTCGGCGGGGTCGTCCAGGACGAGTGTGTGGGGGTCCGGCAACAGGGCGCAGGCCAGGCCCAGGCGGCGGTCCATGCCGCGCGACAGGGTGCCGAGCCGCTCGTCGCGCAGGCTGACGAGGCCCACCGCTTCGAGCACGTCGTCGGCGCGCCGGACCGGGACGCCGGCCGCGGCGCACAGCATGCGCAGATGGCCGCGGACCGTGCGCGCGGGATGGCCCGGCACGTCGCCCATGAGTACGCCGACCTCGCGCGAGGGATGCGCGATGCGATGCAGCGGGCGGCCCCGGAAGTAGGTGAGGCCACGGCCCTGTTGGAGTTCGAGCATCAGTCTGAGCACCGTCGTCTTGCCCGCGGCCGTCGCTCCGAGAAGCGCGGTGACGCCGCCCGCACGGGCCTCGAAGGACACATCGTCGACCGCGGGCGGGAGGTCCTTGCGGGAGTTGCTGGTCAGTCCGAAGGCCTGGATCACCCGTAGCAAGATAGCGCGTTATGTCCGGTTTTCGATGCTGTCACACTTCGGGGCGCAGCATCGGCGGGTTGAGAAGTGTGGCACCGCCGGCCCGGAAGAGCTGGGCAGGGCGGCCGCCCTGTCGCGTGGTGGTGCCGCCGGTGGGGACCAGGAAGCCCGGGGTGCCCGTCACCTTGCGGTGGAAGTTGCGCGGGTCCAGAGCCACGCCCCACACCGCCTCGTAGACGCGCCGCAGCTCGCCCACGGTGAATTCGGGCGGGCAGAACGCGGTGGCCAGCGACGAGTACTCGATCTTCGAGCGGGCGCGCTCCACTCCGTCCGACAGGATCTGCGCATGGTCGAAGGCGAGCGGCGCGACCGGTTCCCCGTCTCGTCCGTAACCGCCCTGCTGCAACAGCTCCTCGACGGGCGCCCACCGCGCGTTGCTGGCGTCACCGCCTGCCCGTGGGGCGGGCAGGTCGGGGGCGAGGGCGAGGTGTGCGACGCTCACCACGCGCATTCGGGGATCGCGCTTGGGGTCGCCGTAGGTCGCGAGCTGTTCCAGGTGTGCTCCGTTGTCCTGGACGGGGACGGCCGGGTCATGGGCGCGCAGCCCGGTCTCCTCGGCCAGCTCACGGGCCGCGGCCTGCGCCAGGTCCTCGTCGGCCCGTACGAAACCGCCGGGAAGTGCCCAGCGCCCCTGGAACGGCGGCTCACCCCTGCGCACCGCGAGCGCACACAGGGCGTGTCGGCGCACGGTCAGTACGACCAGGTCCACGGTGACGGCGAAGGGCGGAAAGGCTGACGGGTCGTAGGGCATGCGGCGATCATAGTCGTCTGCCTGACGATAAACACTCCTTTCGTCGGCCGCATCAGTAGCTGATCCACTCCGGCTCCGAGCAGGTCCGGTGCCCTGCTCCCGGCCCTTTCCGGAGGGAGTGTCGTCCGAGGTCACGACCTCAGTTGCAGCCCCCCGGCGGCCTCTTCGACCATGGCGAGCCCGAGTCGGCTGACCCGTACCGAGAACGGGGCTCCCGCGACCCTCAGTCCGGTCAGACCGATCTCACCGAGAGGCGCACTGCGCATGGGGCGCAGTGTGACCGTCCCCGCCGGGGCGTCGGGACGGATTCCCGCGAGGGCGCTCAGCAGCAGGACTCCCGCGGCCGCTGACGTGGCCGCCGGACGGCAGGCCGCCGGGTGGGGAAGGGGAGCGTTCCCGTCGGTGCGCTGCTCACCGCGTACATCTCGGGAAGCCGGTGGCCGAAGGTCTCAGCCGCCGCCAGCAAACCTCGCAGGCGCGAGCCGGCCTCCCTTTCGTACCCGGCGGCGGCCAGGCCTGCGACGGCGATCGCCGTCTTGTGGACGCGTACCGCACCGGTGCGATGGCCGAACGGGTTGTATCCCGCCTCTTTCACACCCAGTCCGCGCAGCCCCCAGCCCGAGTCCATGACCGGGCTTCCGAGCAACCGGGCTAGCTGCTCGGTCTGTGCCCTGTCGAGCAGGCCGGGTGCCTGTTCACCCCCGCCCAGCAGGCCGGTGTCCAGGAGACGGACGGCTGCGGCACCGAGCTCCGGAACCGCCACCCTGCGACGCAAGCGAGACCACCCGCGTGCGACACACTTCCAGTGGTCGCTCATCCCTCCTCCTCGGTGGCACCCCCGGGCCGTGTGCCCTCGGGTCGGCGTACGTCGCCCTTGCCCGTGGTGCGGCGGACGGCACCGGGACGCGTACTGCGGGCCGGTCGAGAGCACGGGCGGGATTCCTCCACGAAGGGCTGTCGCCCGTCCGCTTCCGCGGCATACGGACGGGCCTCGGGGCGAGTGCCGGGACGCACACGCTTACGTCGGCGGGAGGCGGTGGCGGGCGGTGGCGCCGGCAGAGAGCGGTCGGAACCGGACGGACACGGCGGCAGCGCATCTTCGGCGCGGGACGGGGATGCGGACGGCATGTCGTCGCGCTTGCCGGGCACAGGCTTGCCGGCCATGCCCCCGTCGGAACCGGGCTGGGTTGCCACCTGACCAGGAACGGGCGTGTTCGGCCGCATCAGGCCGTCGGTCGTCTCCACATCGTCCACTTCTGTGGGCGGAACGATCTCCGCCCGCGCGCGTGCCTCGCGCCCCTCGCGTTCCGCGCGCAGGCAGCGGCGAATGGATTCCGGGTCCAGTCCCTCGTTGCAGGCTTGGTGCAGGAGCCGGGCGAAGAGGTAGCCGGGATCCGCACCCAGGGCCATGGCCAGTGCTTCCCTGGCCTCGATCTCGTCGCCCGCGGCCCACGCGACCCATCCGGCGAGGGTGAGCGGCGCCGCCGCATGCTCGCCGTAGGGTCCGACGCAGCGGCGGGCCAATGCGCGCCACAGGCGCAGTGCCGGTCCGGCCTCCTCGGCCTCCATCCACTCGGCCGCGCGGTCCCGGGTCGTGCGGTCCTGCAGGCCGAGGATGAGTTCCGCCGCTTCTTCGTGCCCCAGCAGTTCGTCGTCTCGCAGGTCGGCCTGGAGCGCGCCCGACACGGGCGCTGCCTCGGCGAAGCGTGCCATCGTCCGCCTGGCCAGGCGCACCGTCTCCTCGGCCACCTCCGCCCGGCCCGTCTGGTCGAGCATCCTCGGGACCAGGGCCATACCTGCGGTGTCCAGGGCGACTTCCTGTTCCAGCGCGGCCGCGGTCTCCCAGGGCTGCAGCCTGGCCCGCAACTCGCGCAGTGTGCCGCGCACCTGTAGTCCGGCGTACGTGGCCGCCGCGGCGAGCACCGAGGTGCCGGGCAGACCCATCGGAAGTCCCTCAACGGGGCAGCATTCCTCGCTCGGGCAACAGTACGACCAGTAGCGGCCGTCAGAGATGCACAACGCCTCGATCACAGGAACGTCGAGCCGGCCGCACTCCATGCGCAGCAGCGCGGCGAGCGGGGCGAGCCGCTCCGTGATCTGCCTGCCGGTCTCACCGGCCGCGGGTTCCTGGCAGAGGTAGGCGACCATCTGCTCGGGGCGGGCGCCCCGGCGTTCGCTGCCGGTGATCAGTCCATGGGCCAACTGCCGGGCCACAGCGGCCCAGTCGTCCTTGCTGGCGGGAATGCCGAGGCGGGCTCGCCCGCCGAACCGGCCGCGGCCGCCCCGGTCGTGCAGGGCGACCAGAACGATGCTGTCCTCGGGCCGGTACCCGAGCAGGTAGGGCAGCGCGTCGGCCAGTTCGCCCGGGGTCCTCAGGGTGACCTGGTGTTCGGCGCCATGGGCGTCGAATCCGACGCGGTCGTTGATCCCCGAGCCGTCGTTGTTGCGTCCGTCGCCGTCCCGTCCGCCGTTGTTGCCGTTTGCGGCGGGTCCGGTCGTTTCGCTGTGATTCGTCATGCGCAGACGATCTCGCGGATCGCGACGTTCCGTTTGACCCTGTGGATAAGTCCGATCAGGGCCACGACAAGACCATCCCAGCGTCCACAGCCCGGCCGCCGCGAGGCCCCGCTGTCGGAGGCGTCCTGTTGTATGGAGGCATGACGCACACGAGCAAGACGGAGTTGCGCGAGGCTGCCGACGGGATCCTCGTCCGGCTCGTCGGGGACGGCACCGGATCGGCCCGCCTGCGCGAAGACCAGTGGCGGGCGATCGAGGCGCTGGTCGCCGACAAGCGACGGGCCCTGGTCGTGCAGCGCACGGGGTGGGGCAAGTCCGCGGTGTATTTCGTGGCGACGGCCCTGCTGCGCGAGCGCGGTGCCGGGCCGACCGTGATCGTCTCTCCGCTGCTCGCGCTCATGCGCAACCAGGTCGAGGCCGCCGCCCGAGCCGGCATCCACGCCCGGACCATCAACTCCTCCAACCCCGAGGAGTGGGAGACCATCCGAGCCGAGGTCGCCGCGGGCACCGTGGACGTGCTGCTCGTGAGCCCCGAGCGGCTCAACAACCCGGACTTCCGCGACAACGTCCTGCCGGAACTGTCTGCCGCCACCGGCCTCCTCGTCGTCGACGAGGCGCACTGCATCTCCGACTGGGGCCATGACTTCCGCCCCGACTACCGCCGTCTGCGCACCATGCTCACCGATCTGCCTCCCGGGGTGCCTGTGCTGGCCACCACCGCCACGGCCAACGCCCGGGTCACCGCCGACGTGGCGGAGCAGTTGGGCACCGGCACCGGCTCGGACGCACTGGTCCTGCGCGGCCCGCTCGACCGTGAGAGCCTCAGCCTCGGCGTGCTCCAGCTCCCCGACGCCGCCCACCGGCTGGCCTGGCTCGCCGATCACCTGGACGACCTGCCGGGTTCCGGGATCATCTACACACTGACGGTCGCCGCCGCTGAGGAGATCACCGCCTTCCTGCGGCAGTGCGGGCACACCGTCGCCTCATACACGGGAAAGACGGAGAACGCCGAACGCCAGCAGGCCGAAGAAGCCCTCCTCGCGAACAAGGTCAAGGCGCTGGTGGCCACCTCCGCGCTCGGCATGGGGTTCGACAAACCCGACCTCGGCTTCGTCGTCCACGTCGGTTCGCCGTCCTCCCCCATCGCCTACTACCAGCAAGTCGGCCGCGCCGGACGCGGCGTGGAGCACGCCGAGGTGCTGCTGCTGCCCGGCCGCGAGGACGAGGCGATCTGGTCGTACTTCGCCTCGGTCGCGTTCCCACCCGAAGAATCCGTACGGCGCACCCTCGACGCCCTCGACCGAGCGGACCGGCCGCTGTCACTGCCCGCGCTCGAACCGCTGGTGGAGCTCAACCGCACCCGCTTGGAGATCATGCTCAAGGTGCTGGACGTGGACGGTGCGGTCCACCGGGTCAAGGGCGGCTGGATCGCCACCGGAGCGCCCTGGTCGTACGACGCGGAGCGCTACGCCTGGGTCGCCAAGCAGCGCGCCACCGAGCAGCAGGCCATGCGCGACTACGCCACCACCACGGGCTGTCGTATGGAGTTCCTGAGGCGGCAGCTGGACGACGAGGAGGCCGCCTCCTGCGGCCGCTGCGACAACTGCGCCGGACCCCGCTTCACCGCCGACATCTCCTCGGCCGCCCTGGACACGGCGGGCGGCTCACTCGCCCGCGCCGGTGTCGTCGTGGAGCCCCGCCGAATGTGGCCCACAGGCCTCCCGGCCATCGGCGTCGACCTCAAGGGCCGCATTCCGCCCGGCGAACAGGCCTCGCCGGGCCGGGCGCTCGGGCGGATGTCGGACATCGGCTGGGGCAACCGTCTCCGCCCGCTGCTCGCACCCCGGACTCCGGACGCTCCCGCCCCCGACGACGTAGCGAACGCCGTCGTGACCGTGCTGGCCGACTGGGCCAAGTCGCCCGACGGTTGGGCGTCCGGCGCCCCGGACGCGCCGGCCCGCCCTGTCGGGGTGGTCACCATTCCCTCGCGCAGCCGGCCCCAGTTGGTCACATCCCTCGGGAGCCGAATCTCCGCCGTCGGCCGCATCCCGTTCCTGGGATCCCTCGCGTACACGGACCACTCCGACGACCTCCTGCTGCCCCGCTCCAACAGCGCCCAGCGCCTGCGGGCCCTGCACGGATCGATCACCGTGCCTCCGCCCCTGCGAGAGGCGCTGCAGGCAGCCGGGGGCCCCGTCCTGCTCGTCGACGACATGACCGAGACCGGCTGGACCCTCGCGGTCGCCGCCCGGCTGCTGTTGCGGTCAGGCGCCCAGGGGGTGTTGCCTCTGGTGCTGGCCGTCCGTGGCTGAGCAGACACCGGAGGCGACAGCACGGGTCTCGAACGGCCGGGCTCGGAGGTCCCCTGGCATCGCCGGTCAAACACTGGGTAGGGATATAAGCCACGAACCGTCAGATTCGTGTCGGTGGACCCAATTGCTCGTTGCCGCAACCAAGTTCGACAGGAAGAATTGAGGTCCGCTCCCCGCACGGCCCGTCCGTTGACCGGTAGGGCTCTGCTGCGGTGCGCGCTCCCCCGAATCCGACCCCGCCCGCCGTATGGGCGCGTAGCCGAAGGGAGGACCGTGACCTTCGGATTCGCTCCGTCCTCCGCGGCGTCCACGTCGTCAACCGACCTGTCCGCCGCATCCGCCAACCCTCTGGCCCGTCTGCTCGAACCCGCCGAGTGGGCCGAGGCCGGCATCCCGCTGCTGCGCAATCCGCGCGAGGTCGTCAGCGGGCTGCACTCCCGGCACCGTCCCAAACCGGCGACCGCGATCGTGGCGGTCCTCGACCCGGACGAACGACTGCGGGCGAGCGCCTCGTTCACGCGCCGTCCGGCACCGGCCGACGGCTGGATGTTCCGGAACACGCTGCTTGCCCAGCTGCGCCGGGTGATCCCGCACGACCTGCGGCGCCGCACCCCTGTGCGCACCGCAGTGCTGCTCTACTGCCGTGAGGGCGACGCGCGTTGGACCGAGGAGGACGGCGCGTGGATGTGGGGTCTGCGTGACGCCTGCACTTTGCACGGGCTGCGCTGCGGGGCGTACATCACGCTGACGCGCGACGGTTGGCAGGTGCTCGGCGAGGGACGCGGCGGACGCCGGCCGAACGCGGACTCCGCGCCGGAGCCGTTCGCCACGTCCGAGTCACCACCCCTGCTGCCACGCACCGGCGGCGCCGCCTCGGAGGTCCTGCGCCGCGTGGCGGCTCGCTGAGGGCTGAGCGGCGAGACCGGCCCGGTCGCCGTTCTTCGGCCGTACGTCCCGGACGTACGGCCCACGACGTCATGGCGCACCGGGCGCACGCGTTCCTGGCACCGGCATGGCGCCTTTCGCGAGGGGACACCCGCTCGGACGCGTGCATGCCGAAGGACTCACTGTGCAGGTGCCGCGCATGCGGCACCTTTCATCACCCCGACGTCCCTCCGGACGTACCGGAACCGGCTCAGACGCCGGCGCCCAGTACCGAGTTGATCTGCTGCGGGTCGCCGCAGACGATCAGCAGCGCGCCGGCCCGGGCGTGCGCCAGAGGCAGTGCCTCGGCGGCAGCGGCGGCGGAACCGCCGTTGACGGCGACCACGACCACCGGACGGGACGCGGCACGCGAGACCGCCGTGGCGTCCGCGTAGAACACGTCGTCACCGGCGTCGTGCTGCGCCCAGTAGGAGGCTTCACCGAAGGACAGCTCGTGGGCGGCCCACGGATGGTGTTCGCCAGTGGTGATCACCAGCACTTCACCGGGGGCGCGGCCCGACTCCAGCAGGAGGTCCACGGCTTCCTCGGCGGCGTCGAGCGCACCGGTGGCCGAGGACGGGATGAGCTGGATCTGCGGGGCGGCCGAAGCTGAAGCCGGGGCCAGAGTCGCGGCGGCGGTGGCAGGGACAGCGGGGCCCGGCACTCCGGGCTTGGCCACGGCGACGTCGTGCGGCGTCCGCTGCACCGGCGGCGCGGGCCGCAGCGGGCCGGGGCGACCGGGGCGCGGCGGAGCCGCGGGGCGTGGACCGGGTACGGGACGAGGGGTCGGCGCGGTGCGGCCACTGGCCGGAGTGGCGCGGGGACCCTGGGCACTCTCGTGAATCTGAGGCTCCTCGGGAATGAGAGGCATGGGCTGATTTTTATCAAACGTTGGTGCGGCTCGCGTCAGCGGGTGGCACATCAGTGCGAGCGGAATCGTCAGAAGTCGAAGCCGAGCTGGCCCTCGATTTCCGGAACGCTTCCATCCGCCCAGCTGCGGGCCTTCTTGAGGTGCCGCCACTGTGGCAGCGCATCAAGATACGCCCACGACAACCGGTGAAACGGGGTGGGGCCCCGAACCTCCAGCGCGGCCTTGTGCACGGGCGACGGATACCCGGCGTTGGCCGCGAAACCGAAGTCTGCATGGTCGATACCCAGTTCGGCCATCATTTTGTCGCGCTGAACCTTGGCGATCACCGAGGCCGCCGCGACCGCCACACAGGATTGGTCGCCCTTGATCACGGTCCGGACATTCCAGGGCGCTCCGAGATAGTTGTGCTTCCCGTCGAGGATCACCGCGTCCGGCCGGACCGGGAGTGCCTCCAGGGCGCGCACGGCGGCGATCCGCAGGGCGGCCGTCATCCCCAGGTCGTCGATCTCTTCGTGACTCGCGTGTCCCAGGGCGTACGACGTCACCCACGTCCGCAGTACCTCTGCGAGTTCGGTACGGCGTTTGACGCTGAGCAGCTTGGAGTCGGTGAGGCCTTGGGGCGGTCGGCGCAGTCCGGTGACGGCCGCGCAGACGGTGACGGGGCCGGCCCAGGCACCCCGCCCCACCTCGTCGACACCAGCAATGATCTTCGCTCCGGTCGTGGCGCGGAGGGAGCGCTCGACGGTGTGAGTAGGTGGTTCGTACGGCATGGCGCCCTTAGCCTACGCCGCCCGGATCACCCGGCGACACCCGGTTTCCCCGGACGGCGTCCGGACGTCCACGATCAGCGCTCACAGTCCGGTCGACCGCAGCAGCGGCAGCAGGAACTGGTCGATCATCTCTTCGACATCCCGATCGCCCCATTCGCTACCGCGCATCTTGGAGCGGTACATCATCATGGCGGGGATGGCATCGAAGACATAGTCGTTCGCCGCGTCAGGACGCACCTCACCCCGCTCTATTCCGCGGGTGATGATCTCGCGAAGCAGCCTGACACTCGGCTCAACGACCCCGTTGAAGATCACGGCACGGAAGCGTTCAGCCTGAGCCTGGTCGCATTCGTGAATGACTGAGCGCAGCGCGAAACCCGGCCGCGAGAACATCGCTTCGCGCGCCTGACGGCACAGTTCGAGCAAGTCCTCACGCACACCACCAAGGTCGGGCGCCTCCTCGAAACGCGGCAGTCCGGCCCGAAGGGCGTCGGCGACCAGGTCCTCCTTGGAGGGCCAGCGGCGATAAACCGCGGCCTTGCCGGTCTGGGCTCCGGCGGCGACACCTTCCATCGTGAGGCCGTTCCAGCCGACCGTGCTGAGCTGTTCCAGCGCGGCGTCGAGGATCGCACGCTCCAGCACGGCGCCGCGCCGACGGAGGGAGGCCGCCTGAGCGGGGGCGGCCGTCCAGCGCGAGGTAACCATCTGAGTGACTCCAGCGAGCAGGGAAGCGGGGAATTCGGGGAGGGACGGGACAACGCGCGGCGACACAGGGGGACACGCCACGCGCCAACAAACTTAAGTGAACGCTTGCGTTCACTACTGGGGACTCACTACCGTTGACGCGACAGTGAACGCGACCGTTCACTAAAGCGCTTGTGGGGGACCCATGGTGACAACCTCTCAGTTGATCAAGGATCAGAAACCAGGTGCGGCCCGCCGGGAAGGGCGACCCGGCATCGCGCTCGCCGTCATCGCGGCCTGCCAACTCATGGTGGTACTCGACGCGACGATTGTGAACATCGCGCTGCCGCACATTCAAGACGCTCTCAAGTTCAGCACCACCGACCTCACATGGGTCGTCAGCGCCTACACACTCACCTTCGGCGGCCTGCTCCTTCTGGGCGGCCGCGCGGGTGACATTCTCGGGCGCCGCCGGGTCTTCATGACCGGCATCCTGCTGTTCACCTTCGCGTCGCTGCTCGGCGGACTCGCCCAGGAGCCCTGGCAGCTGTTGGCCGCCCGCGTCCTGCAGGGCGTGGGCGGCGCGATCGCGTCGCCCACCTCCCTGGCGCTGATCACCACCACGTTCCCCGAAGGGCCCGAGCGCAACCGGGCCTTCGGCGTCTTCGCCGCCGTCTCCGCGGGCGGTGGTGCCATAGGCCTGCTGGCGGGAGGCATGCTCACCGAGTGGCTCGACTGGCGATGGGTGCTCTTCGTCAACGTGCCGATCGGCGTGCTGATCGCGGTACTCACCCCGCTGTACATCAGCGAGTCCGAGCGCCACAGCGGCCGCTTCGACATCGCGGGCGCCCTGACCTCCACAGGGGGCATGGCCCTGCTCGTCTACGGTTTCATCCGCGCCGCCGACGAGGGCTGGCGCGACAGCCTGACCATCGGGTCCTTCGGCATCGCCGTGGTGCTCCTGCTCGCCTTCGCGTTCATCGAGTCGCGCGCCAAGGAGCCGATCACCCCTCTGCGGATGTTCGCCGACCGAAATCGCTCGGGCACGTACGTGATCATGCTGAGTCTCGCTGCCGCGATGTTCGGCATGTTCTTCTACATCGTGCTCTTCGTCCAGAACGTGCTGGACTACAGCCCGATCCAGGCCGGTCTCGCCTTCCTGCCCGTGACGGTCGTGATCGCACTGGGGGCAGGCCTGTCGCAGCGGTTCCTGCCGGTGCTCGGCCCCAAGCCGTTCATGCTCACGGGGTCGGCACTCGCGGTGACCGGGCTCGCCTGGCAGGCACTCATCAGCTCCGACAGCTCTTACGTCGGTGGAGTTCTCGGCCCCATGCTGATCTTCGGCTTCGGTATGGGCCTGAACTTCGTGACGCTGACGATCACCGCGGTCTCCGGCGTCGCCCAGCATGAGGCCGGCGCGGCCTCCGGGCTGCTCAACGCCACGCAGCAGGTGGGCGGTTCGCTCGGTCTGTCCATCCTGACGACCGTGTTCGGGTCGGCCAGCAAGGACGAGGCCGAGAAGCAGCTGCCGCATTTCATGGCCGACGGTTCGGCGGAGCAGAAGGCGGAGTTCGCCAAGACGCACCAGCTGCCCGCCCCGTGGGGACACGAGGTACTCGCCCAGGGCATCTCGTCGGGCTTCGTGGCGGCCGCCTCGATGGCCGCACTCGCCCTGGCCAGCGCCTGGTTGGTGATCAAGGTCCGCAAGAGTGACCTGGAGGCGCTCGCCGGTACGGCGGGTCCGGGCCTCGGCTGAGGGAGCCGGGCTCACGATGAGCGGCGGATGGCCGGGACGGCTCCGGGGGAGCGACGGCGAGGACGAGAGTCCGGCCATCCGCACGAGAAGTACCGTCCCCAGCAAGGCGAACACCGCCCACCACCCCATGGCCACACCCCCGTGCCTCGCACGCGTCATCTGCCTGCACCGGCCCATCCGTCACAGGACAACTGTCACGACAACGAGCGGCCGGTTACACAGAGTTCCCGGCATGTACGGAGAGTTCTCGGCGATGTAGCCGGGGGCCAGGCGTGGGGCTTTCAGCCCGGCACCCGCAGCCACTCCGGAAACGTCTCGGTCCGTTGCACCCACTCGGCGGGCGGCGTCCCTGCCTTCCCCCCGGCGATCACACCTCCCACGATGGCGCAGGTCGTGTCCACGTCACCGCCCACCTGGGCGGTTGTCCAGAACGCCTCCTCGTAGTCGCCCAGGGACCGGGCGGCTGACCAGAGCGCGAACGGCACGGTGTCATGGGCCGTCGTCCGGCGCCCGCAGCCCAGCACGGCCGCGACGGTCGAGGCGTCGCCGTAGTCGAGCATGTCGCGTGCCCGTCTCAGCCCCGCGCCGACGGCACTCTTCGGGACGAGAGCGATGACGCCGTCGAGAAACGGCCCTGGGCTGGGCGGACCACCGGGGGCGGCAGCCAGCGCGGCGGCCGCGGCGACGGCCATGGCGCCGACCACGGCCTCACGGTGCTGATGCGTGGGATACGCCGAGATCTCGGCCTGGTGGGTCGCCTGCTCCGGGTCGTCCGCGTAGAAGGCTCCGAGGGGCGGGATGCGCATCGCGGCGCCGTTGCCCCAGGAACCCTGCCCGTTGAAGAGGGCCGCGGCGAGCTCACGCCAGTCGCCGCCCTCGCGGACCAGCCGCAGCAGACGGTTGACGGCGGGGCCGTAGCCCCGATCGAAATCGTGGTGTTCGGCGAAGGACTGGGCCAGGGCGTCCTGGTCGACGCGGTGGTGGGCGGCCAGGACGGCCACCACCGAGCAGGCCATCTCGGTGTCGTCCGTCCACTGCCAGTGACCAGGCGGCAGCTCGCGGTTCTTCAGCAGGGGGTAGTTCACCGGCACGAAGAACTGCGAGCCCAGCGCGTCCCCCACGGCCAGGCCACGCAGACTGGCCAGAGCGCGACTCAGGCGCCCGTCGGTTGTGGAGTCAGCGGTCATCGGTCTGCCACTCTAATCGGTGATCCCGTACGGTTCCGGCTCTCGCCAGCGCCCGAAGGGCCGGTCAAGGGCGTACTTGTCGTCGTCCCCGAGAACGAGCATCCGCATCTCCGCGTTCCCCGGGTTCGACAGTGACTCGAATTCCGCGACCGTCCAGTGGAACCAGCGCATGCAGAACAGTCGCATGGCGAGGCCGTGCGTCACGATCAGGACGTTCGGAGGGTGGTCGGGCGCCTCGAAGCTGCGGAACAGGCTCTCCAGGAAGCCACCCACGCGGTCGTACACGTCGGCCCCGGACTCACCCTGGGCGAACCGGTAGAAGAAGTGCCCGTAGGCGTCCCGGTACGCCTTCTGGAGACGTACGTCGTCGCGGTCCTGCCAGTTTCCCCAGTCCTGCTCCCGCAGTCGGGGTTCCTCGCGGACGCGTATGAGTTCGGGGTCCAGGTGGAAAGCGCGGAGTGTCTCGTGCGTACGGCGGTAGGGAGAGACGTACACACTGACGCGTTCGCGGCCCAGCTCCTCTCGCAACCGTTTACCGGTCTCCTCCGCCTGCCGCCAGCCCCGTTCCGTCAGGGCCAGGGCGTGGTCGGGCTCGCGTTCATACACGGTGTCATCAACATTGCCCGTTGACTCCCCGTGCCGGACAAGGACGATTCGCCGTGGTCGTGCCATGCCAAGACCCTAGATCGGGTGAGGGCGTATCGAGCACTCGTACGGGCTCCATACGGCGTAGGTCACACATTTCCCGCACCATCGGCCGCGCAGAGGCGCACGAATGGTAAGTCCGGATTTCAAACCGTCCAGGCCGGTTCAAGGTCCAGGATATCGCCTGTCAGGGCGGCGACGTCGGCGTCGGTCTGTGCGCGCAGCGCGAGCCGTTCCACTCGTTCGGTGCGGTACTTGCCGTGCTCGGCGGCCGACCGCCACATCGAGAGCACCAGGAACTCGTGTCCTGGGGCCTCCCCGAACAGACCACGGATCATGCCCGGCGAGCCGGCCATCGCCGGGTTCCAGACCTTTTCCTGCATGAGCGTGAAGTGCTCCGCACGCTCCTCGTGGACGCGGCAGTGGGCGAACCGCACCAGGTCGGCGTCGGTGAAGCGGGGTTCGAAGCCCGTCTTCACGTCGAAGCGGTAGTCGAACAGCTTGACCTGGATGTCCTTGAACGTGCCTGACTGGGCCGCCGCGAGCCGGTCATGGGAACGGGCCATGAAGGAGTCGTAGAAGGAACGGCTCTCCCAGAAGGAGAAGATGTGCGCCACGCCCTGCCGCCCCCGGCTCCAGCCTCCGCCCTGTCCCCGAAACCCCGGCTCTCCGAGAAGCCCCGCCCACTTTCGCTGCCCCCGCTCGAAGCCGCGGCGGTCCACCACGGTGCAGCGAATCCACTTGACCAGCACCGCGCCATGGTAAGGCCACAGAGCGTGGCGCCGGTCACGCTCGGCGGCAGAGGTGACGCTCAAGTGACACACGCGCGTGGCAGGATGGACAACCGGTCTTACCTGACTGGCAGTTCGGGCCGTGGGCACAGGGGGAAGGGGAAATCCGGTGAGCGGCATCAACAAGGGGATCCGCAAGGTCGAGGTCGCGCTCAAGTGGGATCCGAGTCCGGCGGGGCAGCCGGCCACCGACCTGGACATCGTCGCCGCGACCTACGTGGCGGGCGATCCGTACGGCGATCCCGCCTATGTGGTGCACTTCGACAGCCGTTCCCCCGACGGCACCATCTATCTCAACCGGGACAGCAAGGACGGCAAGGGCTTCGGCTGGGACGAGGTCATGACCCTCGAACTCGACCGGCTGGACGCCCGGTACACGCGCGTGGTCGTCGGCACCGTCATACAGCAGCGTTCCGCACCGCGCACCTTCGTCGGCGTGATCAACCCGGGTCTGCGCATCCGTGAGGGCTACACGGTCCTGGCCGAGGACGACTTCGGCGGCGTCCTCGGCGCTACGGCCGCGAAGGTCGCGGAGTTCGTACGTCAGGAATCCGGCACCTGGGACTTCCACCCCGGGATCAACGGCTTCGAGGACGACCCCGCGACGTTCACCCGGAGCATGGGCCGGGCGTGACGGGTCAGCCGACGGTCCAGTCCGGGACCGTCGGCAGCACCGTCTCGGCGACGCGGAACAACGCGAGGTCATCGGGCACGACGTCGTCCTGACGCCATATGGAGACCTCGTAGAAGCCACCGCCGTCCTTGGTGTCCTTGGCGACCAGCAGGCTGCGGGCGATGCCGCCGGGACCGGTGTCGACCTTGCCGCCACCGAGGTTGAAGTTGAGGGCGATGGTCCGGTCCGAGTAGAGGACCGCCGGGTGGCCGCCTATCGTCCTGTGCTGCGCCGAACTCCCCAGGAAGCCGGCCATCTCGGCCACCGGGATGTCGTCGTCGGACGTCGAGAGTTTCACGGAGTAGGTGGACAGCTGGATCTCCGCCTCGGGTGTGACGGTCTTGGTTCCGTCGGCCCAGGTGCCCACGCTCTCGTTGCCGCTGGCGTTCATCGCGTACTCGGTCGGCGTGCCGAGCAGTGTGGGCAGGTCCGCACGGTTCAGCGCCGTGCACAACTGCACCCCGGATACCGGCTTCGACGGCCGGGCGTCATCAGACGTGTCGCACACGGCCGGTTCGGGATCGCTGGACTTTTGCTGAAAGGTCCCTGACAACAGGAGAGCCGCAAGGCCCCCGACCACCACCAGTGCAGCGACAGCCTGGCCCCACTCACTCGGGCCCTTCTCGGGCTGCCTCACTCTCTCTGCGGCATCGGCAATCTGCTGCTCAGCCATGTTCCCCGTATCCCCCACCCTGCTGTTCGCGCCGGTCGTGCGCTGGGGGAGCCTAACGTGTGATCGTCTCGTGGAGAAACGGAAAAGCCAAAGGCGGTGCAGTCGATGTCCGACTGCACCGCCCCGGGCCGACTTACATCAGCTGCAGCCGCTGGTCGAGCCGCAGCCCTCGCAGATGTAGCAGGAACCGGCCCGCTGCATCTTCGTACCGCAGGAGAAGCACAGCGGGGCGTCGGCCTGGATGCCCAGCTGCATCTCCACCAGCTCGGCGCTGGTGTGGGCCTGCTGCGGAGCGGGCTTGGCCGCCTCCACCTCGGCCTTCGGCGTGACGACCGCCTTCAGCTCCTGGGCGCGCGGCGCCGACTGGGCCAGGCCCTCGACGTCGACCTCTTCCTCGGTCGGCTCGTAGGAGCCGGTCTCGAGGTGGCGCTGACGCTCCTCGGCGGAGTGGATGCCGAGCGCGGAACGCGTCTCGAAGGGCAGGAAGTCGAGCGCCAGGCGGCGGAAGATGTAGTCGACGATCGACTGCGCCATCCGCACGTCCGGGTCGTCCGTCATGCCGGCCGGCTCGAAGCGCATGTTGGTGAACTTCGAGACGTAGGTCTCCAGCGGCACGCCGTACTGGAGGCCCACCGAGACGGCGATGGAGAAGGCGTCCATCATGCCCGCGAGGGTGGAACCCTGCTTGGACATCTTCAGAAAGACCTCGCCGAGACCGTCGTCCGGGTAGGAGTTGGCGGTCATGTACCCCTCGGCGCCACCGACCGTGAAGGAGGTCGTGATGCCGGGACGGCCCTTGGGCAGACGCTTGCGGACCGGACGGTACTCGACAACCTTCTCGACCGCCGCGCGGATGGTCTCCTCGGCCTTCTCCGTGACCTCGGCCTTCTCCTTCTCCTTGGTCTTGGCGGAGAGGGGCTGGCCGACCTTGCAGTTGTCGCGGTAGATGGCGAGCGCCTTGACGCCCATCTTCCAGGCCTCGAAGTAGACCTCTTCGACGTCCTCGACGGTCGCCGTCTCCGGCAGGTTGACCGTCTTGGAGAGCGCGCCGGAGATCCAGGGCTGGATCGCGGCCATCATGCGGACGTGGCCCATCGCGGAGATGGAGCGCTCGCCCATGGCGCAGTCGAAGACCTCGTAGTGCTCGTGCTTGAGGCCGGGGGCGTCGATCACATTGCCGTTCTCGGCGATGTGGGCGACGATCGCCTCGATCTGCTCCTCCTGGTAGCCCATGCGACGCAGGGCCTGCGGGACGGTGCCGTTGACGATCTGCATCGAGCCGCCGCCGACGAGCTTCTTGAACTTGACCAGGGCAAGGTCGGGCTCAAGGCCGGTGGTGTCGCAGGACATCGCGAGACCGATGGTGCCGGTCGGGGCGATGACGGACGCCTGGGAGTTACGGAAACCGTTCTTCTCACCGAGACGCAGCACGTCCTGCCAGGCCTCCGTGGCCGCGGCCCAGATCGGCGAGTCCAGGTCGTCCATGCGGACGGCCTTGCCGTTCTCGTCGGAGTGCTGCTTCATGACACGCAGGTGCGGCTGCGCGTTGCGGGCGTAGCCGTCGTACGGGCCGACGACCGCGGCGAGTTCGGCGGAACGCTTGTATGACGTGCCGGTCATCAGGGAGGTGATGGACCCGGCGAGAGCGCGGCCGCCGTCGGAGTCGTACGCGTGGCCGGTAGCCATCAGCAGGGCGCCGAGGTTGGCGTAGCCGATGCCGAGCTGGCGGAACGCGCGCGTGTTCTCACCGATCTTCTGCGTCGGGAAGTCCGCGAAGCAGATGGAGATGTCCATCGCGGTGATGACGAGCTCGACGACCTTCGCGAAGCGCTCGACATCGAAGGACTGGTGGCCCTTGCCGTCGTCCTTCAAGAACTTCATCAGGTTCAGCGAGGCGAGGTTGCAGGACGTGTTGTCCAGGTGCATGTACTCGCTGCAGGGGTTCGAGCCGTTGATACGGCCGGACTCCGGGCAGGTGTGCCAGGCGTTGATGGTGTCGTCGTACTGGATGCCGGGATCGGCACAGGCCCAGGCCGCCTCGGCCATCTTGCGGAAGAGCGACTTGGCGTCGACCTCCTCGATGACCTCACCGGTCATACGGGACGTCAGGCCGAACTTGCCGCCCGTCTCGACGGCCTTCATGAACGTGTCGTTCACGCGGACCGAGTTGTTGGCGTTCTGGTACTGGACGGACGTGATGTCGTCGCCGCCCAGGTCCATGTCGAAGCCCGCGTCACGCAGGGCGCGGATCTTCTCCTCTTCCTTCACCTTGGTCTCGATGAAGCCCTCGATGTCGGGGTGGTCGACGTCGAGGATGACCATCTTGGCGGCGCGGCGCGTGGCGCCACCCGACTTGATCGTTCCTGCGGAGGCGTCGGCGCCACGCATGAAGGAGACCGGACCGGAGGCGTTGCCGCCCGAGGACAGCAGCTCCTTGGAGGAGCGGATACGGGAGAGGTTCAGGCCGGCACCGGAGCCGCCCTTGAAGATCATGCCCTCTTCCTTGTACCAGTCGAGGATCGACTCCATGGAGTCGTCGACGGCCAGGATGAAGCAGGCCGAGACCTGCTGCGGCTGGGGCGTACCGACGTTGAACCACACCGGGCTGTTGAAGCTGAAGATCTGGTGCAGGAGGGCGTACGCCAGCTCGTGCTCGAAGATCTCCGCGTCGGCGGGCGAGGCGAAGTACTTGTAGTCCTCGCCGGCCTTCCGGTACGTCTTCACGATGCGGTCGATGAGCTGCTTGAGGCTCACCTCGCGCTGGGGGGTGCCGACGGCACCGCGGAAGTACTTGCTGGTGACGATGTTGACCGCGTTCACCGACCAGAAGTCGGGGAACTCGACGCCACGCTGCTCGAAGTTGACCGAGCCGTCGCGCCAGTTGGTCATGACGACGTCACGGCGCTCCCAGGCCACCTCGTCGTACGGGTGCACGCCGGGGGTGGTGTGGATGCGCTCGATACGCAGGCCCTTGTTCGCTGCCGCCTTGGTGCCCTTGGCGCGGGAACTCCGTGCCGGACCGCTCGCCGTCTCTGTCATGCCGCCTCCCTGTACGGGCGAAAACGCCCTGAAGTGCCCCGATGTTCCCGTGGCACGGTGTTCTGTCTGGTATTGCGGGCGCCCACTCGCTACCGCCCGCAACAGGTCTTCGGTCGCCGCCGTCCGGCCGACCCGGGGTCCTGGCCCGGTCCGGCCCGCCGATCAGTCGGCGGCGCGGGCGGGCTCGGGGAGTTGAGCAGTCCCTCCGGGCCCGCGATCGTCTTCCTGGCTCCCCGCGACGGCCTCTTCGCCGTCCACAGCCCCTCCGCGGTCCTCGTCGTCCGCGGCGGGGGGTCCCGTCTCCCTCAGTTCCGCGATGGCCGCATCGAAGTCCTCGAGCGAGTCGAACGCCCGGTAGACGGAGGCGAATCGCAGATACGCGACGAGATCGAGCTCTTGCAACGGGCCGAGTATGGCCAGCCCCACGTCGTGGGTGGTCAGCTCGGCGCTGCCGGTGGCCCGCACCGCCTCCTCGACCCGTTGGCCGAGCTGGGCGAGTGCGTCCTCGGTGACAGGCCGCCCCTGGCATGCCTTGCGCACACCATTGATGACCTTGGTACGACTGAAAGGCTCGGTGACTCCGGACCGCTTGACCACCATCAGCGAGCACGTCTCCACGGTCGTGAAACGACGGGAGCAGTCCGGACACTGGCGGCGCCTGCGGATCGACGTGCCGTCGTCGGTCGTACGACTGTCGACGACGCGGCTGTCGGGGTGCCTGCAGAAGGGGCAGTGCATGATTCCCAACCCTCCTCACAGCAGACTCAATAGCCTCGCTGAGCCCCATGGGCCCCTCGAAGCAGCCCCCAGCATAGGCGATCGCAGCGGTCGTGGAGACCCGGGGGACCACAACTTCTGGGCTGCTGTAGCAATCCAAGCACTACATGTAGGGATTGGCACGGCATACACGCCGTACACGCATGTCGCGCCTGTATGGGCATGTGCCATACGACTGCCCCGGCCCCGGCGAACACGACGCACAGCCGTATCGCTGCGGCGCATGCGGAGATACCGTGGGCGCCACAAGGAGGGGACGTGGGATTCCCGCAGAGATGGGAGCCGGTACCCGGCCGACTGGGCACTGGATGGCAGACTGGGGCAACAACCCGCGAGGTCGCCATCCGGCGGTGAAGAGTACAGCAATGGGCCCTTTTGTTCGGCAGGCGGCGCGTTAGCCATACACCCAGACACATCATCGCGTCAGGTGATTCGCGATTTTTCACTCGAACGTGTGTTTGGCGCAACCTTTCGAAAGCAACTACCGTTGTCCAGCAGGGAGACCATCGAGAGGGGCCGACGTGACCACGACCGCAGACAGTGCCACCATCACTGCCCAGGACCGTTCCCAGGGCCGACTCGAGCCGGTGCATGCGATGAACGAAGCCGTGAATCCCGAGGGACACAAGCGGTCCCTCCCGGGCCGACCTCCAGGCATCCGGGCGGACAGCTCGGGGCTCACCGACCGGCAGCGCCGGGTGATCGAGGTCATCAGGGACTCCGTCCAGCGGCGCGGCTACCCGCCGTCCATGCGGGAGATCGGCCAGGCGGTCGGGCTGTCCAGCACCTCATCCGTCGCACATCAGTTGATGGCACTGGAGCGCAAGGGCTTCCTGCGCCGCGACCCGCACCGCCCGCGCGCGTACGAGGTGCGCGGCTCCGACCAGGGCGCCTCGGTGCAGCCCACGGACACCGCGGGCAAGCCCGCCGCGTCGTACGTCCCGCTCGTCGGCCGGATCGCCGCCGGTGGCCCGATCCTCGCCGAGGAGTCGGTCGAGGACGTGTTCCCCCTCCCCCGCCAACTCGTCGGCGACGGTGAGCTGTTTGTGCTGAAGGTCGTCGGTGACTCGATGATCGAGGCCGCGATCTGCGACGGCGACTGGGTCACCGTCCGCCGCCAGCCGGTCGCCGAGAACGGCGACATCGTGGCCGCGATGCTGGAAGGCGAGGCCACCGTCAAGCGCTTCAAGCGCGAGGACGGCCACGTCTGGCTCCTCCCCCACAACTCCGCGTACGAGCCGATCCCCGGCGACGACGCGACCATCCTCGGCAAGGTAGTGGCAGTACTGCGGCGCGTCTGAGTACCGCGGCAGGCCTCGCCGATCCGACCGGGCCCCGGAACCCCTGCGCCGGTTCCGGGGCCCTGCGCTGTCCGGCCCCGGTGACGGGTCGCTCTACATCGCGGGTTGGCCTGACCCGGTGCCGGGTCAGGCCAACCCGCGATCATCCGACTTCCGCCTGCGCCTTCTCGGCCTCTGCCACGAGTTCCGCCGCTTCCGTCGCCCTCGCTGCTGCATCGATCGCCGTCAGCGACTTCCGCACCTGGTTACGGTCCGTGGTGTACCAGAAGTCGGGCAGTGACGCCTTGAGGTAGCTGCCGTACCGCGCCGTCGCCAGCCGCTGATCCAGTACCGCGACCACACCACGGTCCCCCGAGGCCCGGACGAGGCGGCCGGCCCCCTGGGCCATGAGCAGCGCGGCATGCGTGGCGGCGACGGCCATGAAGCCGTTGCCCCCCGCGTCCTCCACCGCCTTCTGGCGGGCGCTCATCAGAGGGTCGTCGGGTCGGGGGAACGGGATCTTGTCCATGACGACAAGCTGGCAGCTGGGGCCGGGCACGTCGACGCCCTGCCAGAGCGACAGCGTGCCGAAAAGGCAGGTCTGCGGGTCTGCCGCGAAGTTTTTGATCAGCTCGCCGAGGGTCTCCTCGCCCTGGAGGAGGATCGGGAACTCCGGGATGCGGGAGCGCAGCTCCTCGGCGGCCAGTTGGGCAGCCCTCATGGAGGAGAACAGTCCCAGGGTGCGACCGCCTGCCGCCTGGATGAGCTCGGTCAATTCGTCGAGCATGTCCACTCGGTCACCGTCACGCGCGGGTCGTGAGAGGTGCTTGGCGACATAGAGGATGCCCTGCCTGGGGTAGTCGAAGGGCGAACCGACGTCGAGGCCCTTCCACTTCGGCAGGTCTTCGCCCTCGGTTCCTTCCGGGGCGAGCCCCAGGGACGCTCCCACACCGTTGAAGTCGCCACCCAGCTTCAGGGTCGCCGAGGTCAGGACCACGGAACGGTCCGCGAACAGCTTCTCCCGCAGCAAGCCGGACACCGACATGGGGGCCACGCGCAAGGAGGCTCCGAAGCGGTCGTGGCGCTCGTACCAGACGACGTCCCACTCCGAGCCGTTCGTGATCCGCTCCGCCACGTCGTGCACCGCCTCCACGGAGGCCAGCGCCTGTTTGCGAACCGCGTCTTCGTCCTGGACCGACTTGTCGCGGGTCGCTCCGATCGCGGAGATGACCGTACGGGCGGCGTCGCGCAGGGCCATGAGCGCGTACCCGAGGTCCTCCGGGATCTCCTCCAGCCTGCCGGGCAGGGCAAGCTCCATCAGCCGCTCGAAGCCCTCCGCCGCGGTCTGGAGCTGATCCGCCGCCTTCTCGTTGACAAGCTTCGCGGCGCGGCGCACCGCGCGGTTGACCTGGCCGGGGGTGAGCTCGCCGGTGGCGACACCGGTGACCCGGGAAACCAGCTCGTGCGCCTCGTCGACGATCAGCACTTCGTGCTGAGGAAGCACGGGGGCGCCTTCGATGGCGTCGATCGCGAGCAGTGCGTGGTTGGTGACGACGACCTCGGCGAGCTTGGCGCGCTCGCGGGCCATCTCGGCGAAGCACTCGGCGCCGTAGGCGCACTTCGTCGCTCCCAGGCACTCACGGGAGGACACGGAGATCTGCGCCCAGGCGCGGTCGGAGACACCCGGCGTGAGGTCGTCGCGGTCACCGGTCTCGGTGTCCTGCGACCAGTCCCGCAGCCGCAGCAGGTCCTGGCCCAGCTTGCTGGTGGGCGCCGCGGCCTCGAACTGGTCGAAGAGCCCCTCCTCCTCGTCCTGCGGGACGCCCTCGTGGAGGCGGTGCAGGCACAGATAGTTCGACCGGCCCTTGAGCATCGCGAACTCCGGGCGCCGGCGCAGCAGCGGGTGCAGCGCCTCGACCGTGCGCGGCAGGTCGCGCTCGACGAGCTGTCTCTGCAGGGCGAGGGTGGCCGTCGCGACGACGACCCGCTCCCCGTGCGCGAGCGCGGGCACGAGGTAGCCGAGCGACTTTCCGGTACCGGTGCCGGCCTGCACCAGCAGGTGGGAGCCGTCGTCGATCGCGTCCGCGACGGATTCGGCCATGGTCACCTGGCCGGGGCGCTCCGTACCGCCGACGGCAGTGACGGCAGCATGCAGGAGTTCGGGGAGTGAGGGCTTCGTCATAGCGCGACCACCCTACGGCCCGGCACTGACAAAGGGGTGATCAAGGCGGGGACGAGGGACGGGATCAAGACCGTGAACTCCTCGGAGAGGTGGAGGGCGAGATCGGATCTGCTCGACTCATTTCGACCAGGACCGCGTCTGATCCGGGCGGAGGCGACTTCGGTCGGGCGACCGGCTGAAATTGACCGAGGCGCAGTGGGCGGGACAGGTACGTCGGAACCCGTGGGTCCGAGGTCGTGTGCCGACGTGGTGCACCCGGGGTCGTATGTCCGTTGCTGCGTTCCCGGGTCGTCGAAAAAGTCTCGCGGCGGGTGGGAACCGGTTCGGTGCGAGCGGTGTACCAAAAGTGATTGCACGATGACGCGTTGCTACAGCAGATCGCGCAGGGATCGGTCTCGGATCATGAGGGCCGCCCGCTTGGCGGGCAGGTCGACCTCAGCGGAGAAACGGAAGCCTGCGCTCAGAAAGGCGGTGACGGACGGGATGTTGCGAAGGTCGGGTTCCGCGATGACACGAGCACAGGCGGGTCGCCTGTCGAGTACGAGATCGGCGACGGCTCTGAGAAGAGTGCTGCCGAGACCGCGCCCTCGATCGGAGACGGCGCCGATGAGGAGATGGATACCGGTGTCGTGCGGCCTGATCGGATAGTGGCGAGCCAGCGAATCCAGGTCTGCCCGGTAGATCTCCCAGTAGCTCATCGGAGTGCCCTCCAGCACCCCGAGGCAGGGATAGCTGCGCCCGTCACCGGCCAGCTGGGGCCGCAGGTGGCCCTCCGTCACGTTCTGGGGCCCGGCCAGCTCCCAGAACGCGGTGACGGCGGGGTCGTTCATCCAGCGGCAGATGAGGGCAAGGTCCCGCTCGACGCGTACGGGCACGAGTTGGAACACGCCTGCCGGGGTCGCGATCGGCCCCCAGTCGGCGACCCCGTCGAGCAGGTCGTCGCCGCCCGTGGTGCGTGAGGCGTGCGGGGCGGCCCTGTCGCTCCAGCTCCGTTGCTCGTGCCCGTGCCCGTGCCCGGCTGCAGCATCGGCCGTGGCTGCATCTGCGCCTGACCGTCCCTCCTGGAAGAGCGCGAGGAGTTCGTCGGGCAGGCGCAGGTCCAGCGTGTCCTCGTTGTCGGTGCCCCGGCCGATGCCCCGGGCAGCATTGTCCTCGCTCTCGTCGGGACAGACGCCGGTGCCGACGTCGGTCGAGGCGGCGGAAACGGCATCGGCACTCGCGTCGGTGGGAGACACAGGGCGCTCCTCTCAGGAGGTGGGGTGGGTCATGTTCCCCAGGAGTGAAGGGGGTTGGCGATGGTGACGTAGACGGACTGGGTGTCGACCGGGCCGACGAGTTCGTCCAGACCGTGCACGCGGGTCAGCAGATTGGCCTTGCAGCGCAGGACGGGTGAGTCGAGCAGGCGGCTGGGGAGCGTGGTGCGCAGTCGGGTGGGTCCGCAGGCCACGTCGTCGAGGAAGCGGCGGAAGGCGGCGAGCAGCAGCCGTTCGTCGGCCAGACGCTGGGAGCCGAACGCACCGATGAGGCCGAGGACGTTGTTGATCGCGAGGTAGTAGGCGAAGCGCTCGTCGGTGACCTCATCGGAGACGAAGGTGTCGCTGTGTGCACCGATGCCGGGCAGGCGGGCGTCGAGCTCCGTCCGTCGGGACTCGCGGAAGTAGTAGCCCTGGTTGTCCCGGTACCGGCCGCCGGCGGGCCAACCGTCGGCGTCCAACAGGACCAAGGTGTTCTGCTGATGCGCCTCCAGAGCGATGCCCGCCTCTCCGTCGAGCCACAGCACCGGGCGGACGACATGTTCCAGGTAGCGCAGGAACCACTCGGCGGCGACGGCTCCTCGAGGGCGGCCGGTGCGGGTGGCGAGACGCGTGACGACCTCGGCCAGACGGGACCGCCAGACCGGCCGGTCCGTCTCCGGACGGTCTCGGTCCGGGCTGTCACTGCGCGGGCGGTCGTCGGTGGCAGCGGCCCAGGCGTGGGGATCGGGGCGGGGAGAGACGAGTCCGGCGATGCAGGAGACGTCGTGAGAGGGGCTGAACGGGTTGTGCCGGATCATCACGTCGATTCCGGGGACGTGACTGCCGTCGGGCCCGTCGACGGCGAGCCAGGCGGGGTCACGGACGATGTCGAAGGCCGGGTGGACCGCCTGCCACTGCTTGGACAGGCCACTGCGCAGGAGCCGGTGCACCTCGACACCCCGGTGGAGTTCCTTGCGGAGGTTTTCGCGGCGGGAGTTGGTGATGCGCAGGCCCAGCGAGAGCTTGAGCATGGCGGGGGCGCCGGAGCGATGGACGGTGCGTACGGAGGAGGTGGGATGCCAGGGGGAGCCGTGCGCGCCCAGGTCCTGGAGCAGTCCGGCATCGAACAGCGGGGCGGTCCCGGCGCGGTGCCGGACCTCGCGGAGTTGCCAGGGGTGCAGGGGCAGGGCCGTGCGGCCGTCGGGCAGCGGAAGGTCGGGGCCGGCCAGGCGTTGGGTGAGCTGGGCGGCGGTGATGGGACGGCCGCGTTCGGTCCAGGCCGAGTCGGTGGCGAGGAGAGAGGGGTCGACAGCGAGCCAGTGCAGGAGAAAGGAGCCGCGCAGCTCAGGTGAGTACGAGGCTGCTTCGGATTCGGAGAGACCCTCGCGGCTCTTCGGGGCCGGGTGCAAAGGGTGGCCGAGGACGAGTGCCTGTTCGGCGGCGAGGAAGCAGTCGGGGCCGTCGTCGGGGTGCATGCGCCGCTCGCGGACGAAGGTGGCGGTACGGCGGACGGAGTCGGCTACACGGGCCACGACTTCGGCACAGGCTGCAGACGCGGGGGATTCTGCCGTCAGTGACTCCCGGGTGAGCAGCGCCGCGACGGTGACCGCATCGGCCGGCGGGGCCTGGCCGGGGGCGTCGGCGAGATGGGGCAGGCCGAAGCGGTGCCATCCCGTCGGCGACCAGTACTGGACGGGGACGAGGAGGGAGGTGCCGCTGGCGGGGAGAGGAATGCGGAGGGTGCCGTCGGTGGGGGCGGGCAGGTCCGTCTCGCGGGCCCAGCAGCGCAACAGATTCTCCACGGTGGCGGCTTCGGCCGCGGCGTGCGGGTCTGGGTGATTCAGCGGGTCGCTGGTGGCGCCGCGCAGGCGTTCCCGTTCGGGAGGGCCGCCCTGGGACGGGGTGCGGTCGGGGCGGGAGCGGCGCTGCGGAGAGGGGGATGCCTCGGAATGGTTGAGCGGGTACGTGGGGGTGCGGTCCTGGGGGGTGGGGGTGGTGTTCAAGTTCGGTGTTCCTCAGGGGTGGTTCTGCCTGGGAGGGGCTGCGGTCTCGTGGTGCAAGGGCGACCGGTTGATCGGGGATATCGGGCAGATGAGCGGTTGAACCGCGTGGAGATGAGTGGTGTTCGGGAGGGATTCGGTGAGCAATCAGCGTGCTGACGGCGACTGTTCGGAGGCGTCGGTAAGCGGCTCGCGGCTCGGCCTGTGGCGCGCGAGGTGGCGGCAGCTATGGGCCCGGACCGGAATCCTGCTCTGGGTCGAGCCCCGATTCCCACTCCAGTGCCGGCCCCGGCCCCAGTCCCAGCCCCGAACCCAGTCCCGGGCCCGGCTCCGTGTGCGGCTGTCAAACCGGCTTCAGGGGGAGCTGACGCCCCGGTCGAGGGCGTGGTTGCGGCCTCAGTTCCCGGTGTGGCTCGAGCCGGCACGCCAGTTCCTGCCGTCCCTTCGGCTCCCGCCGCTACCCCGTCCCCTCGCTCCGGCGCCGACGCTGCTGTTGTCTCCCGGCACCGCTGCCGTGACCGCGGGCCACAGCTGCCACGGCGTCGGCGAGTCGGTCGAGGACGGCCGTCGCCTGTTCGTCTGTGATCGTCAGAGGTGGGAGCAGGCGCACGACGCTCGCGTGACGACCACCGAGTTCGACGATCAGGCCACGCCGGAGGCACTCCCGCTGGACGGCGACGGCAAGCTCGGAAGACGCAGGCCGAGGGTGTGGAATGGAACCCGGCATCACGCCCCCCTCACCACCGGCGCTCCTCAGCCCGACCGAGCCCAGCAACCCAGCGGCCCCACGGTCCTCATCGGACCCACCGGGCCCGCCGGCCTCATAGGGCCCAGTGGATTGTCCGGACCTACCAGTCTCATCGGGCCCGTTGGCCCCTCCAGGCCCAGCGACACCCCACCCGTCCCCTTCGCCCTCCCCCTCCGCCATCTCCACCATCTCCATACCGATCATCAGCCCCCGCCCCCGCACATCACCGATCACGGAAAACTCCCGGCTCAGCCCTCGGAGTTGATCCAGCATCCGCGCACCGAGCGTTGCCGCACGTTCTGTGAGGCCGTTCTCGCGGACGTAGGCCATCGTGGCCGTGCCCGCAGCCATGGCGAGTTGGTTGCCGCGGAAGGTGCCGGCGTGGGCGCCGGGTTCCCAGACGTCGAGGTCGTCTCGGTAGACCACCACGGAGAGGGGCAGGCTTCCGCCGATGGCCTTGGACAGGACCATGACGTCGGGGGTGATGCCGCTGTGCTCCACGGCCCAGAAAGCGCCGGTACGGCCGACTCCCGTCTGGACCTCGTCGGCGATGAGCGGGATCGAGCGGTCGGCCGTGATCCGTCGCATGCGTCGCATCCACGCGTCGGGGGCTGGAAGAACTCCGCCCTCGCCCTGGACGGGTTCGAGGATCATGCCTGCGGGCAGCGGCACCCCGGACTTGGGGTCGTCGAGGACGGACTCCGTCCAGCGGGCGGCGAGTTCGGCGCCGTGCGGGCCGCCGACCCCGAAGGGACAGCGGTAGTCCTGCGGGTAGGGCAGCCGGGCGACCCGTACGTCGAAGGCGTCGCCGGACGCTTCGAGAGCCCCGGCGGTCATGCCGTGGTAGGCACCGGCGAAGGCGAGCATGCCGTTGCGGCCGGTCGCCGCGCGCACGAGCTTGAAGGCTGCCTCCACCGCATCGGTGCCGGCCGGGCTGCAGAACTGCACGCGCGCGTGGTCGGCGAGGCCAGGCGGCAGGGTGCGGAACAGTTCGGTGATGAAGGCGTCCTTGACGGGCGTCGCGAGGTCGAGGACGTGGAGGGGTGCGCCCGAGTCGAGGACCTTGCGGATCGCCTCCAGGACGACGGGGTGGTTGTGTCCGAGGGCAAGGGTGCCGGCGCCCGAGAGGCAGTCGAGGTAGCGGCGGCCGTCGGCGCCCTCGATGGTCAGCCCGCGTGCACGTACCGGCACGATCGGGAGGGCACGGGCATAGGTGCGTGCCGCCGACTCGCGGGCCGACTGGCGACGCAGGATTCCCTCGTGCGCGGAGCGGGCCGTCGACGGTTCCTCGACAGGGGTGTGCCCCGCCATGGCCTCCCCGGGTGCGGTCTCGGTCACGGCCATGGTTCTCCCGTCGTCGCGCTGTGCAGGGGCAAGCGGTTCCCTCGCGGACTCACCCGCCCCGACATACGGAACCCCGGGACCCTTTGCTCGACATCTCGGCACATCGATGCCCCGAGTGTCGGGAAATCTCCGGGGATTGGGGCGCCGGAGACCGACCCGTCCCCCGGCAGCAAGCCCCCACCGCTACCAACCCCGGACCGTTCACCGGGTTACGGGTTGACTGAAGATCTTTGGCGTGACGGAACTGTTGCGGTTCCATCGGAAGTCCCCCATAACGGACGCATAGTGTGTGATGCCGTTCCAGGGCGCGGTGCCGGAGGGTGAACTCGCGGGACGTCTGCGGGAAGTCCCCGGTTGCGCAGCCGGGTTCGTCCACACAGGGGGAGGCAGAGCATGCGATCCACACCGCTGTCATTGACCGCTCGCGACGAAGGCGAACAGGGCGCGCGCCGCAGAACCACTCCTGTGCTCGCCGCAATGACCCTCGCCTCCGTGCTGGCGCTGACCGCGACCGGCTGTGGTTCGGGCGACTCGGACGCGAACGCGCAGGCCTCCGCCTCGGCCGCGTCCGAGGGCGACGGCAAGATCACGATCCCGGACGACATCAGGGACAGGCTCAAGGAGCACGGGATCGATGTCGACGAGTGGAAGAACGGCGCCTGGAAGAACTGGGACAGGGACGACTGGCTGCGCGAGGCCCAGGACTACATCAACCCGATCATCGAGGGCCTGTGGGACCCGGACCGAATGCGGGAGGCCGAGGATCCCGACCGCGGTGTCCAGGAGAGCGACCTCTCGGATGACCAGGGTGTGACCGATCCGGAGCCCGCGCCGGTGGACGCGAAGCCCGTATCGCCTACGTACCACGACAATGTTCCTGAGGCGGGCAAGCTGTTCTTCGACTCCCCCGAGGGCACGATGGTCTGCTCGGCGACGGTCGTTGAGGACCCGGCCCACCCGGGCAAGTCCGACATGGTGTGGACGGCGGGGCATTGTGTGCACGCGGGCAAGAGCGGTGGCTGGTACCGCAACACCGCGTTCGTGCCGTCGTACAACGATCAGGCCCTGTCGGGCGCGGAGTTGGAGAGCGCGACCGAGAAGGATGTCGCTCCGTACGGCGTCTGGTGGGCCGACTGGGCGCAGACCTCGGACCAGTGGATCGCCCAGGGTGGTCCGACCGGCGGGGACGGTGCCCCGTACGACTTCGCCGTCATCCATGTGACGCCGGAGGAGGGTGGCAGCGGGAAGTCGCTGGAGGAGACGGTCGGTTCGGCCCTGCCGGTGAACTTCGCCGCGCCGGCTGTGCCACGGGTGGAGAGCATCACGGCCGGCGGGTATCCGGCGGCGGCGCCGTTCGACGGGGAGACGCTGTACCAGTGCCAGGACAGGCCGGGACGGCTGTCGATCAACGCCTCGGACCCGACGATGTACCGCATCGGCTGCACCATGACCGGTGGCTCGTCCGGCGGCGGCTGGGTCGCGACCGGTGCGGACGGCCGGCCGGCCCTGGTGTCCAACACCTCGATCGGGCCGGTGAACGCGGGCTGGCTGGCCGGGCCCCGGCTGGGTGAGGTGGCCAAGGGCGTGTACGACTCGGTCAGCGAGAAGTTCGCGGGCCAGTGAGCCCCTCGGCCTTCCCGAGCACCCTGACCGGCGCCGACGAACACAACGATCACGACCGCTCACGAACCGTCGGTGACCTGAACACGCTGGAGGCCCGCCCTTGGGAAAAAGGGCGGGCCTCTCAGAGAGCTACGGCTCAGAGAGCTACGGCACTCAGGCCACAACCGGTGCCGGCACGTACGGCGCCAGATCCGCGGCCAGCTCCTCGTGCACGCGCACCTTGAGCTGGGTGCCCTCCGCGGTGTGCTCCTCGGAGATCACCTCGCCCTCGTCATGGGCACGGGCGACCAGCTTGCCGTGGGTGTACGGCACGAGCGCCTCGATCTCGACGGACGGCCTGGGCAGTTCGTTGTCGATCAGGGCGAGCAGTTCGGTGATGCCCTGGCCGGTACGGGCCGAGACCGCGAGGGAGCGCTTCTCGTTCCGCATCAGCCGCTGGAGCGTCAGCGGGTCGGCCGCGTCGGCCTTGTTGATCACGACGATCTCGGGCACGTCGGTGGCGCCGACATCCCTGATCACCTCGCGCACGGCGGCCAGCTGCTCCTCCGGGTTCGGGTGCGAGCCGTCCACCACGTGCAGGATCAGGTCGGACTCGCCGACCTCCTCCATCGTGGAGCGGAACGCCTCGACCAGGTGGTGCGGCAGGTGCCGTACAAAACCGACGGTGTCGGCCAGCGTGTACAGGCGGCCGCTCGGGGTCTCCGCGCGGCGGACGGTCGGGTCGAGGGTCGCGAACAGGGCGTTCTCGACCAGGACGCCCGCGCCCGTGAGGCGGTTGAGCAGGGACGACTTGCCGGCGTTGGTGTAACCCGCGATGGCGACCGAGGGCACCTTGTGGCGCTTGCGCTCCTGCCGCTTGATCTCGCGGCCGGTCTTCATGGCCGCGATCTCCCGGCGCATCTTCGCCATCTTCTCGCGGATCCGACGCCGGTCCGTCTCGATCTTGGTCTCACCGGGACCACGGGTGGCGAGGCCGCCGCCCTTGCCGCCGCCCATCTGACGGGACAGCGACTGACCCCAGCCGCGCAGTCGCGGCAGCATGTACTGCATCTGCGCGAGCGCGACCTGCGCCTTGCCCTCCCGGGACTTGGCGTGCTGGGCGAAGATGTCGAGGATCAGGGCCGTACGGTCGATGACCTTGACCTTGACGACGTCCTCGAGGTGGATGAGCTGGCCCGGGCTGAGCTCACCGTCGCAGATGACGGTGTCCGCGCCGGTCTCCAGGACGATGTCCCGCAGCTCGTCGGCCTTGCCGGAACCGATGTAGGTGGCCGCGTCGGGCTTGTCGCGGCGCTGGATCACGCCGTCGAGCACGAGTGCGCCGGCGGTCTCCGCGAGGGCGGCGAGCTCCGCGAGGGAGTTGTCCGCGTCCTGCGCGGTCCCCGTGGTCCATACGCCGACCAGGACGACCCGCTCCAGACGGAGCTGGCGGTACTCGACCTCGGTGACGTCCTCGAGCTCGGTGGAGAGGCCTGCGACGCGGCGCAGGGCCGCGCGCTCGGAGCGGTCGAACTGCTCGCCGTCCCGCTCTCCGTCGATCTCGTGGCTCCAGGCGACGTCCTCTTCCATCAGGGCATCGGCCCGGAGACCTTCGGCGTATGTGTGCGCGAGGCGCTGCGTGTCCTGGGAAGGGGATGAAGAGGAGGTCATTTGATCCTTACGTCGATGGGGATTCCGATTCGGCGGTCATGTGGCACAACGCACGAGCACCTTGGGAGATTCCCGCGCCCCGTGCCGCGCCGACCTGAAGATGGTCGCACGGTACGGGGCGTCTCGTCACCGCCTTTTCGCCGGTGCCACGGCCTTCCAGTCCGGGTGGCCGGGCATCGGCGGGGTCTTCTTGCCGTAGAGCCAGCCCTGGAGGAAGTCGCCGAGGTCGCGCCCGGAGATCTCGGAGGCGAGGTGCACGAAGTCGGCGGTCGACGCCGTGCCGTCCCGGTGTTCCTGCACCCAGGCCCGTTCCAGGTTCTCGAAGGACTTGCGGCCGATCTCCTGGCGCAGGGCGTACAGGACCAGGGCGGCGCCGTCGTAGACGTTCGGCCGGAAGATGCTGATCTTCTGGCCGGGCTCGGGCGGCTTGGGCGCGGCCGGCGGTCCGCCTTCGGCCCGCCAGCGGTTGGAAGCGCCGTAGGCGGCCTTCATGCGGGCCGCAAGGGTGCGGCCCGCCTTCTCCTCCGCGTACAGGGCCTCGTACCAGGTGGCATGTCCTTCGTTGAGCCACAGGTCCGACCAGGTGCGGGGGCTGACGCTGTCGCCGAACCACTGGTGGGCGAGCTCGTGGACCATGATCGACTCGACGTACCACTTGGGGTAGGCGGGCTCGGTGAAGAGGTCCTTCTCGAAGAGGGACAGGGTTTGGGTTTCCAACTCGAAGCCGGTGTCGGCGGCGGCCATGAGGATGCCGTACGTCTCGAACGGGTACGGCCCGACTTTGCCCTCCATCCAGGCGAGCTGGCCGGGGGTCTTCTTGAGCCAGGGTTCGAGCTTGGCGCGGTCCTTCGTGCGCACGACGTCCCGGACGGGCAGTCCGTGCGGGCCGCTGCGGCGCAGCACGGTGGAGCGGCCGATGGACACCTGCGCGAGTTCGGTGGCCATGGGGTGCTGGGTGCGGTACGTCCAGGTGGTCGTCCGGCCGGCGCGGTCCTCGTCCGTCGGCAGTCCGTTGGCGACGGCCGTGTAGCCGTCGGGTGCGGTGACCCGGATGGTGAACATCGCCTTGTCGGAGGGGTGGTCGTTGCAGGGGAACACCAGGTGGGCGGCGTCGGCCTGGTTGGCCATGGCGAGCCCGTCCGCGGTGCGCACCCAGCCGCCGTCCCGGTCGTCGGCGGAGACGGGGTCACTGGTGTGCCGCACGGTGATCCGCATCCAGCTACCGGCGGGCAGCGGCCCGTCGGGCGTGACGACGAGGTCCTCGTCGGCGCTGGTGAAGGCCGCGGGCAGACCGTCGACCTCCACCGATCGGACGTCGCCGTGTGCGAAGTCGAGGTTGATGCGGTCGAGTTCGGTCGTCGTCCAGGCATCGATCGTGGTGACGGCCGTGAGTGGCTTGCTGTTGTCGCCGGGATAGGTGAAGGAGAGGTCGTACGACGCCACGTCGTAGCCGGGGTTGCCGAGGTGCGGGAAAAGGCGGTCACCGACCCCGAGCGGTGTGGCCGGGGCGCTCGCGGCCAGCAGGCAGACGGAGACGGCAGAGGCGAGCAGCGCGGCCGCCTTGCGCCGTCGGGCGTTTCCGGTACGGCGACGGGGGGCGTCGGGGCCGGGCCGGTCGGCGTGGGTGGGGTGCGTGGGGGTGGGACCGGCGTGTGTGTGGGAGCTGAGCGGCATGCACCACGGCTACCAGCGCGCACGTGCGCCACGGCGACGACTCGCGACTGTCCCACTCGAACGGGGTGCTCCGGTTCCGTTGAGGAGACGCGTGAGGTCCTGCGGCCGGCCACACGCGCTGAGGATCTGTGGCCCGCCACGCGCGCGTTCAAAGGTCCTGAGGCCTGCCACGCCCGCATCGTCAGGACCAGAGGCCTGCCACGCGCGCGCTGAGTTCCTGCGGGCTCCACGCGCGCGTGAGCGGCCTGTCGACCGGCCCTGCACCCGCTCACCAAGACCTGTGGCCCCGCCCTCACGCACATGCAGACCTGCGGACCGGCCCTCACCCACATGCAGACCAGCAGACCGGCCACCCACACGCATGCAGACCAGCGGGACGGTCCCCACGCACATGCAGACCAGCGGGACGGTCCCCCACGCGCGTGCAGACCAATGGCCCCACCCCTGTCGGGCGCGCCCCTGATGCGTCCTTCAGGCCCCAGGCGTCTGCGCCCTGCTCACGTCGTACACCCCGGCCACGTTCCGCATCGCCCGCATCAGCGACGGCAGCCGGGCCGCATCCGGCAGCTCGACGGTGTACGTGTGGCGGACTCGCTGCTGGCTGGGGGGTTCGACGGTCGCGGAGACGATCTCGGCGCCCTCGCCGGCCATGGCCTCGGTGAGGTCGGCGAGGAGGTGCGGTCGGCCGAACGATTCCGCGAACAGCGTGACCCGGCACCCGGCGGTGTCGCCCCAGCGCACGCCGACCTCCGTACGCCCCACGCTCTTCATCCGCGCCACCGCGGCGCACTCCACTCGGTGCACGGTGACCACTCCCCCGCGCACGGCGAAACCGGTGATCTCGTCGGGCGGTACGGGCGTGCAGCAGCCGGCGAGCCGTACGGTCGCGCCGGACTGGTCGATGAGGGCGACGGCGGCGCCGGGGCGTTCGGCGGCCGGGTTGTCGGAGGTCGGCGGGTCGGCGATGATCCGGCCCACGCCGTCGGGAGTGTCGGCAACCGACGGCTCCGCGGCGGAGACCCGGAAGGGGTTCGCATCCCCCCGCCCGGCCCGCAGGTCCTCGGTCGTCGCGGCGGCCGTAACGTCCCGCTCCGCGATCTCCTCCGGCGTCTCGTGCGACGGATGGGTCGCGATCCACCGCTGGATGGCGATCCGCGCCGCGGGCGTGTGCGCGTGGTCCAGCCACTCCTTGGAGGGCTCGGCGGCGGGGTCCTGTCCCATGAGGAGCTGGACGGTGTCACCGTCCTTCAGAACGGTGCTCAGGGTCGCCAGACGGCCGTTGACGCGGGCGCCGAGGCACGCGTGCGCGTCCTCGCCGTACTGCGCGTACGCGGCGTCCACACAGGTCGCGCCCTCGGGCAGGCCCAGGGTGCCGCCATCGGGCCGGAAGACGGTGATCTCGCGGTCCTGGGCGAGGTCCTCACGAAGGGTCGACCAGAAGGTGTCGGCGTCCGGCGCGGCCGCCTGCCAGTCGAGGAGGCGGGAGAGCCAGCCGGGCCGGGTGGGGTCCACCCGCTCCTCGTCGGCGCCTGCGCCGGTGGACGCGCCCGGCGCCTCCGAGGTGTCCGCGGGTGAGGCGTAGGGATTGCCGAGCGCGACCACGCCGGCCTCGGCGACCTTGTGCATCTGATGGGTGCGGATGAGGACTTCGACGACCTGGCCGTCGCCGCGGGCCACGGCGGTGTGCAGCGACTGGTACAGGTTGAACTTCGGTACGGCGATGAAGTCCTTGAACTCCGAGACGACCGGCGTCATACAGGTGTGCAGTTCACCCAGGACGCCGTAGCAGTCCGCGTCCTCGCCCACCAGAACCAGCAGGCGGCCGAAGTCCGCGCCGCGCAACCTGCCGCGCTTGCGGGCCACCCGGTGCACGGAGACGAAGTGCCGTGGCCTGATGACGACTTCGGCCGGGATACCGGCCTCGCGCAGCACGGAGCGCACCTCGTCGGCGATCTCGGCGAGCGGGTCGTCCGCGCGGGAGGCGTTGTCGACGATCAACTCGCGCGTGTGCTCGTACTCCTCGGGGTGGAGGATCGCGAAGACCAGGTCTTCCAGCTCGGTCTTGAGTGCCTGGACGCCGAGGCGTTCGGCGAGCGGGATGAGAACGTCCCGGGTCACCTTGGCGATGCGGGCCTGCTTCTCGGGGCGCATCACGCCGAGGGTGCGCATGTTGTGCAGCCGGTCGGCGAGTTTGATCGACATCACGCGGACGTCGTTGCCGGTGGCGACGAGCATCTTGCGGAAGGTCTCGGGTTCGGCGGCGGCGCCGTAGTCGACCTTCTCCAGCTTGGTGACGCCGTCGACGAGGAAGCGGACCTCCGCGCCGAACTCCTCGCCGACCTGATCGAGCGTCACCTCGGTGTCCTCGACGGTGTCGTGGAGCAGAGAGGCCGTCAAGGTCGTGGTCTCGGCGCCGAGTTCGGCGAGGATCAGCGTCACGGCGAGCGGATGCGTGATGTACGGCTCACCGCTCTTGCGCATCTGGCCGCGGTGCGAGGACTCGGCAAGGACCCAGGCGCGGCGCAGCGGTTCGAGGTCGGCGTCGGGGTGGTGGGCGCGGTGGGCCTCGGCGACATGGCCGATGGCGTCGGGCATCCGGTCTCGGGCGGCGGGGCCGAGCAGCGCGGCGCGGCCCAGGCGGCGCAGGTCGATCCGCGCCCGCCAACGGGCGGCCGCACCTGTTACCGGACCTGGGGTCGCGGGGTTCGTGGCCTCCGCACTCATGGGCACCTCCGGCTGTGGACCGGCGGACGGGGTGCCCCATGGCGGACACGGCTCAGGGGATGGCATCTGTCCCCGTCCGGGCCGGTGCTTGATGCTACCGAGCCCATCACGCCCGACTGACCGCCTCTCGGCGAGCGTGAAACGGATCACCCAATCGAGCGATGGCTTCCAGGTTTACGATTTCACGCCGCCTGGCCAGCAGCCAACCGTGGTTTTGAATCGCACAGAGGGCCGAAGGCTGCGGTTCCACGCCTTGGGCCGTCCGAGTGCTGTGATTCATATGGTCAACCAATCGCGTTTTCCAGCCAGTCGGCGTCGATCTCGCCCTCGGCGACGATCACCGCCGGACCGGTCATCTCGATCTCGCCGTCGCTCCGCTCGGTGATCACCAGGGTGCCTCCGGGCACATCGACGGTGTAGGTCGCCGGAGTGCCGGTGGCCATCGGGTCGGCGCCGTCCCGGCGGGCCGTGGCGACGGCGACGGCGCACGCGCCCGTGCCGCACGACCGGGTCTCGCCCGCCCCGCGCTCGTGCACGCGCATGGCGACATGGCGGGGGCCGCGGTCGACCACGAACTCGACGTTGACCCCGCTCGGGTAGGCGGCGGCCGGGTTGAACGGCGGCGGGGAGTACAGGTCACCGGCGTGCGCGAGGTCGTCCACGAAGGCGACGGCGTGCGGATTGCCCATGTTCACGTTGCGTGCGGGCCAGCTGCGGTCACCCACACTCACCGTGACGTCCCCCTCGGGGAGCAGCGCCTTGCCCATGCCGACGGTGACGTCACCGCCCTTCGCGATGTGCACGGCCTTCACGCCCCCGCGCGTGGCCACGGCGAGGTCGCCCTCGCTGACGTGACCGGCGCGCTGGAGGTAGCGGGCGAAGACGCGTACGCCGTTGCCGCACATCTCGGCGATGGATCCGTCGCCGTTGCGGTAGTCCATGAACCACTCGGCCTCCCCGGCCATGTGGGTGGCCTCGGGGTGCTCGGCGGACCGTACGACGTGGAGCAGGCCGTCACCGCCGATGCCTGCCCGGCGGTCGCACAGGGCGGCGACGGCGGCGGGGGGCAGGTCGAGGGTGTTCTCGGGGTCCGGGACGATCACGAAGTCGTTCTCGGTGCCGTGGCCCTTGAGAAAGGGGATCCGGGTGCTCATGTCTCGATCGTACGTGCAGGCCGGTGGTGACTGGCCGCGCCGGCGCCCACGCGGCGGGAGCCGCAGATCGACACGGCCCCGCGCCCTTGAAAGCCTCTAGCGGAGCCTCGCCACGCGCCAGACCGCGAGAACGACCACAACCGCCACCAGCAACACGTACCCGAGCACGACCCGCCAGTCCGCGCGGCGGCCGGACCCTCGCTGCGGCAGTCCCGGCCACGTGTAACCAACCCGGCGTGCGGCCATCATGCCCCAGCCCGCCGCACAGGAGCAGATCAGCAGACCCAGCATCGCGATCACCGCTCCGCTGTCACCGAAGTCGAAGGCCAGGGGGAAGGCGAACATCAGGGAGCCGACCGCGGCCAGCGAGACGATGGGAGCGAGCTGCCAGATCCGCAGACGGCGCTGCGGGCGCAGCTCGACCTCGACCTCTTCCCCGCCCGGGAACATCTCCTCGGGCTCGGGACCGTCGGCGGTCACACCGCCCTGGGTGTCGTCGGGCCCGTCGGGGCTCAGACGCTCTGCGTCCAGCTCCGGTTCACCGCTCTCGGCGGTGAGGGGCTCGGTGCCTTGTGCGGTGTCGCGAGGGCCGGCCTCCATCGCCACGCGCCCTCCCAACTCGGACTCCACTTGGTCGATCGAAGCTCGATGATGGCACGGCGCCGGAGGCCGGGATGACGGCCGGAGCGTCCCGATGCCAGGACGTGATCAGGCTGTGACCGGTCGTTCGAGCAACGCCAGTGCGAGCTGCGGAAGTTCTGTGAGATGCGCCGCAGCCCCACTCAACCAGTGCACCCGCGGATCGCGCCTGAACCATGAATCCTGACGGCGCGCGAAGCGTTTCGTGGCACGGATGGTCTCGGCCCGCGCGTCCTCCATCGTGCGCTCCCCCGAGAGCGCCGCGAGCACCTGCTGGTACCCGAGCGCACGCGAGGCCGTGCGCCCCTCGCGCAACCCGCACGCCTCCAGCTCCCGCACCTCGTCCACGAGCCCCGCCTCCCACATCCGGTCGACGCGGCGCGCGATGCGCTCGTCGAGTTCGGGCCGCGCGACGTCGACGCCGATCTGGACGGTGTCGTAGACCGAGTCGTGGCCGGGGAGATTGGCAGTGAAGGGCTTGCCGGTGATCTCGATCACTTCGAGGGCCCGGACGATACGGCGACCGTTGCTGGGCAGGATCGCCTGCCCGGCCCCGGGGTCGGCGGCGGAGAGACGGGCGTGCAGCGCGCCGGAGCCGCGCAGCACGAGTTCCTCCTCCAGGCGGGCCCTGACCTCGGGGTCGGTGCCGGGGAACTCCAGGTTGTCGACGGCCCCGCGGACGTACAGCCCGGAGCCGCCGACGAGGATCGGCCAGCGGCCCTCGGCGAGCAGGGCGTCGATGCGGGCGCGGGCCAGCCTCTGGTACTCGGCGACGGACGCCGTGACGGTCACGTCCCAGATGTCCAGGAGGTGGTGCGGGACGCCGTCGCGTTCCTCGGGCGTCAGCTTGGCGGTGCCGATGTCCATCCCTCGGTAGAGCTGCATGGAGTCTGCGTTGACGACCTCACCTCCCAGTCGCTGGGCGAGAAAGACGCCCAGATCGGACTTTCCGGCCGCGGTGGGTCCGACGACGGCGATGACGCGGGGGGAGGGGGGTGCGCTGCTCACCGCTCCAGTCTCGCAAACCCAGGAGCACCACCTCGAACGAGTTACGTGACGACGCGGGTCCGGCGTCGTTGCCAGTTGCGTGGTTTCCGCCGCCCTGTCTGCGGCGGCGGCGATCCGGGTGGCGCAATCGGGCGCTCCGGACGACGCGGGGTTTCCCCGCACGAGTAAGGTATGGAGTGGATATGGGCGTTTTCGCACGACTTCTCCGGAGGTCGAAGGCCACGGAGGAGGCGTCAACCGCCGAGGCGCAGGCCGACATCCGGACGGCCGAGCCCGCGGCGGAGGAGGCGGGAGAGGCGAAGGGGGCGACCGAGGCCGAAGCCAAGGTCGAGGCCGAGCCCCAGGCCGAGGGCAAGACCCAGGTCGAGGTCGCCGGGACGGCCGAGGACGCGGACGGAGCGACGGTGACGGAGGCCGTCGAGGACGCCGCCGCCGAGGGCGTGGATATCCCCAAGCAGCAGTCCGCCGACGAGGCGGCCGACCGTGAGGCCGGTGAGGGCGCCCGCACGTAACTGCCCCGCGTGGGAAGGTGAACGATGGGTCTCCTGGACAAGGTGAAGGCCAAGCTCAGCCCGGCCAAGGACAAGGTCTCCGGCCTCGCGCAACAGCACGGGGACAAGGTCCAGTACGGCCTCGACAGGGCCGCGAAGGCCGTGGACGAGAAGACCAAGGGAAAGTACCGCGGCAAGATCCAGACGGGCACGAGCAAGGCCAAGGGCGCCATGGACCGACTCGCGCACCAGGACGGCACGGAGGGACCGGGAGGCGGCACGCCGCCGCCGGCCTCACCGCCGCCCGCTTCCTGAGCGGCAGCACGGCACACCGACGGACGGCCGCGGGGCAGGACGCCCCCGGCCGGCCGCCGTTTCCCGCCCAGAACTCCTCTACGACCCCTGCGGCTCCACCGGACTCCTCTACGACCCCTGCGGCTCCACCGGACTCCTCTACGACCCCTGCGGCTCCGCCGGCCGTCAGGACCAGGTCGCGACCACGTACCCCACGCCGTACGGCGCGTCCTCGTACAGCAGCGAGCCGCCGAGGCCCGCGCCCTCGGCCGCGCCCGCGAGGACCTGCCAGCAGGCCCGGCCGGAGGCCTTCAGTGCGTACGCCAGCTCGGCGTCCAGCGCTTGCAGGGCGGCCACGTCGGCCGCGCCCAGCGCACGCGCGACCTCCGCGTCGAACGGGGCCGCGCGCTCGTCGAGGTAGCCGGGCGCCTTGCGCGTGCGGCAGGCGCTGGCGTCGCCCATCACCAGCAGCGCCACCCGCTCCGCCCGGGCGGCGATGTCCCTGCCGGTCTGAATACACCGCTCGGGCTCCAGAGGTTCCCCCACACCGAGTCCCTCGATCGGGGCGTCGGACCAGCCGATGCGCTCCAGCAGCCAGGCGGCGACGGCGAGTGAGGTCGGCAGCGGGCGCTGCGGGGCCGGCCCCCGCTCCGGTCCGAGCCGCACGTCCACCTCCACGCCGAAGCCGCGGAACGAGCCGCGGGCGCCCTGCGGGTGCGGGCCGCGTCCGCTCTGCTCGGCGGGGCCCACGACGACGAGGCGGTCGGGCCGGGCCGCCGCGAGCACGCCCAGCGCGTCGGTGCAGGCGGCGCGGGCCCCGTCGAGCTCGGGCGCCGCCCCGGCGGCGACCGGCGGCACGAGAAGGGGCGGGCACGGACAGACAGCGGCTGCTACAAGCATGATCGGCAGCCTACTTCCAGGCCCACGGCCAGGACTCGGGATGGGTGCTCCACTCCAGTTCGCCGAGCCGGTACACCACGCGAAACGTGCCCATCATGCCCTCGATGGTCGCGTAGTAGGCGTCCCCGTCACCGATCCGGTAGACCTGCCGACGCTTCTGGCGCAGACCGACGCCCGGACGGTGGGTGCAGGCGATCTCGTACAGGCGGGCGCGGGCCTCTTCCCGGGTGCCCTCGAAGTGCGCCACCTCGTCGAGGTCCTGATGGTTCCCGGGCCTGCGGTCGACCAAGACCACCCAGCGCCCCATGCCCCGCCCAGCCTCTCCTCGGTGACCGGCGGCGTGCGCTCAGTGCGCCGCGCAGCCGCCCGTGGCCGCAGGCAGCGGCTCGGGAACCCCGATCTTCGGGAGGCCCAGCATGACACCCGCGGGTACGGCGGCCGCGTTCCGCTTCTCCCATGCGTCCCCCGCGCGTGTGCGGCGCACATCGAGGACGGCGCCCTCGGCCAGGAGGTGGTGGGGGGCGGCGTAGGTGATCTCGACCGTGACCACGTCGCCGGGGCGGACCTCCTGGTCGGGCTTGGTGAAGTGGACCAGGCGGTTGTCCGGGGCCCGGCCGGAGAGGCGGTGGGTGGCGCCGTCCTTGCGGCCCTCGCCCTCGGCGACCATCAGCTCCAGGGTGCGGCCAACCTGCTTCTTGTTCTCCTCCCAGGAGATCTCCTCCTGGAGGGCGACGAGGCGCTCGTAGCGCGCCTGGACGACCTCCTTGGGGATCTGGTTCTCCATGGTCGCGGCGGGGGTGCCGGGACGCTTGGAGTACTGGAAGGTGAAGGCCTGCGTGAAGCGTGCCTCGCGGACCACGTGCATGGTCTGCTCGAAGTCCTCCTCGGTCTCGCCGGGGAAGCCCACGATGATGTCGGTGGTGATCGCCGCGTGCGGGATGGCGGCGCGGACCTTCTCGATGATGCCCAGGTAGCGCTCCTGGCGGTACGAGCGGCGCATGGCCTTCAGGACCGTGTCCGAACCGGACTGCAGGGGCATGTGCAGCTGCGGCATGACGTTCGGCGTCTCGGCCATCGCCGCGATCACGTCGTCCGTGAAGTCGCGCGGGTGCGGGGAGGTGAAGCGGACGCGCTCCAGGCCCTCGATCGCGCCACACGCGCGCAGCAGCTTGCTGAACGCCTCGCGGTCGCCGATGTCGGAGCCGTACGCGTTGACGTTCTGGCCGAGCAGCGTGATCTCGGAGACGCCCTCGCCGACCAGCGTCTCGATCTCGGCGAGGATGTCGCCGGTACGGCGGTCCTTCTCCTTGCCGCGCAGGGCCGGGACGATGCAGAAGGTGCAGGTGTTGTTGCAGCCCACGGAGATCGACACCCAGGCCGCGTAGGCGCTCTCGCGCCGCGTCGGCAGCGTGGAGGGGAACGCCTCGAGGGACTCGGCGATCTCGACCTGCGCCTCTTCCTGCACGCGCGCGCGTTCCAGCAGGATCGGCAGCTTGCCGATGTTGTGCGTGCCGAAGACGACGTCCACCCAGGGTGCCTTCTTCACGATGGTGTCGCGGTCCTTCTGTGCCAGACAGCCGCCGACCGCGATCTGCATGCCGGGCCGCGAGGTCTTGCGCGGCGCGAGCCGGCCGAGGTTGCCGTAGAGCCGGTTGTCGGCGTTCTCCCGCACCGCGCAGGTGTTGAAGACGACGACGTCCGCGTCCCCGTCGGAGCCCTCGGGAGCGGGGACGTATCCCGCCTCCTCCAGCAGCCCGGACAATCGCTCGGAGTCGTGGACGTTCATCTGGCACCCGTAGGTGCGCACTTCATACGTCTTCGAAGAGGGAACGTCCACTGCCGGGCTCCGGTCGCTGCTGCTGGTCATGGGTCAAGGGTAGGCGCTCCGCGGAGACCGTCGCCCCCGGTGCTCAGCCGTGGCCGTTCACCAGCTCGCGCTGACCGTGGCAGGGCTCAGAGGGGCGTTCCGGCGAGCGGACGGGCCTCTTTGCCGGTGGTGACGGACCACCAGGTGCGCGTCGGTGGTCGAAGTTCGGGCCGGGAGTCCGGGCCGGTCGCCTCGCCTGGAGACTTTCCCGGGGGCACGTCACGCCGTCGTCGCCGGTCGTCCGCATTTCGAGGCCGCCGGACGGATGACGTGCATCACGTAGGGGGCGACACCAGGGGCTTTGCATGACCATGCGTTGTGATGCATAATCTTCCTATGTCCAAGGTCCTCACGTCCCTCCCCGCCGGCGAGCGCGTCGGCATCGCCTTCTCCGGTGGTCTCGACACCTCCGTCGCGGTCGCGTGGATGCGCGACAAGGGCGCCATCCCCTGCACCTACACCGCGAACATCGGCCAGTACGACGAGCCCGACATCGACTCGGTGCCCGGCCGCGCGCACGCCTACGGTGCCGAGATCGCGCGCCTGGTCGACTGCCGTGCCGCGCTGGTCGAGGAGGGGCTGGCCGCGCTCACCTGCGGGGCGTTCCACATCCGCTCGGGCGGGCGGGCGTACTTCAACACCACGCCCCTGGGCCGCGCCGTCACCGGCACGCTCCTGGTCCGGGCGATGCTGGAGGACAACGTCCAGATCTGGGGCGACGGTTCGACCTTCAAGGGCAACGACATCGAGCGGTTCTACCGCTACGGCCTGCTCGCCAACCCGAACCTGCGGATCTACAAGCCCTGGCTGGACGCGGACTTCGTGACCGAGCTCGGCGGCCGCAAGGAGATGTCGGAGTGGCTGGTCGCGCACCAGCTGCCGTATCGGGACTCGACCGAGAAGGCGTACTCCACCGACGCCAACATCTGGGGCGCCACGCACGAGGCCAAGACCCTGGAGCACCTCAACACCGGCATCGAGACCGTCGAGCCGATCATGGGCGTCAAGTTCTGGGACCCGTCGGTCGAGATCGCGCCCGAGGACGTCACGGTCGGCTTCGACCAGGGCCGCCCGGTGACCATCAACGGCAAGGAGTTCGGCTCCGCCGTCGACCTGGTCATGGAGGCCAACGCGATCGGCGGCCGGCACGGCCTCGGCATGTCCGACCAGATCGAGAACCGGATCATCGAGGCGAAGAGCCGCGGCATCTACGAGGCGCCCGGCATGGCCCTGCTGCACGCGGCGTACGAGCGGCTCGTCAACGCGATCCACAACGAGGACACCGTCGCCCAGTACCACAACGAGGGCCGGCGCCTTGGCCGTCTCATGTACGAGGGCCGCTGGCTGGACCCGCAGGCCCTGATGATCCGCGAGTCGCTCCAGCGGTGGGTCGGCGCGGCGATCACGGGCGAGGTCACCCTGCGTCTGCGGCGCGGCGAGGACTACTCGATCCTCGACACCACGGGCCCGGCGTTCTCGTACCACCCGGACAAGCTGTCGATGGAGCGCACCGAGGACTCGGCCTTCGGCCCGGTGGACCGGATCGGCCAGCTCACCATGCGCAACCTCGACATCGCCGACTCCCGCGCCAAGCTGGAGCAGTACGCCGGCCTCGGTCTGATCGGCACCGGCAGCCCCACGATCGGCGCCTCCCAGGCGGCGGCCACGGGCCTGATCGGCACCATGCCGGAACTCCCCGAAGGCGGCGCCGAGGCGATCGCGTCCCGCGGCGAGGTCTCGGAGGACGAGGCCCTGCTGGACCGGGCCGCCATGGAGTTCGGCACGGACTGAGTCACCTCGTGAAGGAGGCCGGTGCGACCGCGCACCGGCCTCTTGTCATGTCCGCCCGTCCCGCGACCGCATCAACGGCTGGATCCGCGTCCCGAACCTCTCGATGCCCTCGAGGAAGTCGTCGAAGACCAGCATGATCCCCTTGGTCCCCTCGACCCCGGCGATCTCGTCGAGCATGCGCGCGACACTCTCGTACGACCCGACGAGCGTCCCCATGTTGAAGTTCACGGCGCCCTCGGGCAGCACGATGGTGCGGGCCGTGGAGGAGTCGTCGGCGCTGGTGTCGGTGGCCGACTCCCCCGCCATGTAGGCGAGCGCCGCGTGGTCGGCGCCCTCGTGGTAGTCCTGCCACTTCGCGCGGGCGGCCTCGTCGGTCTCGTCGGCGATGACCATGAACAGGGACAGGGCGCCGACGTCACGGCCGGTCTCCCGCGCCGCCTCCACCAGCGTGGCCGCGCTGTCCGAGAAGGCCAGCGGTGTGTTCACCCCGCTGCCCAGGATGAAGTTGTAGTCGGCGTGCCCGGCGGCGAACCGCATGCCCGTGCCGCTCTGCCCGGCGGCCACGATGTCGATGTGCCCGTCCGTGGGCCGCGGCGAGAGCACGCAGTCGTCCATCTCGTAGAACTCGCCCTTGAAGTTGCTGACGCCCTGGCTCCACAGCTCCTTCATCACCGTCACGTACTCCACGGCCCGCGCGTACCGGTTGCCGAAGTGCTCGTCGCCGGGCCACACGCCCATCTGCGCGTACTCTCCGGGCGCCCAGCCGGTGACGATGTTGACGCCGAACCGCCCGGGGGCGATGGAGTCGACCGTGACCGCCATGCGGGCGACGATCGCCGGCGGCAGGGCGAGGATCGGCGTGGAGGCGTACAGCTTGATCCGCTCGGTGACCGCGGCCAGGCCCGCCATCAGTGTGAACGACTCCAGGCAGTGGTCCCAGAACTCGGTCTCGCCGCCGAAGCCCTTGAGTTTGATCATGGACAGGGCGAAGTCGAACCCGTGCTCCTCGGCCTTCTGCACGACCGTCTTGTTGAGCTCGAAGCTCGGCATGTACTGCGGGGCACTCTTGGAGATGAGCCAGCCGTTGTTGCCGATGGGGATGAAGACACCGATGTCCATGCCGCTCCTCATGATCGGAGACTGCCCGCTCCGACGGCACGGTACACGGCCGGTGTTTCGGCAACTTCCTGTGAAGTATGGGCAGTTGAGGTGAGGGAAGGGCGGGAAACAGCGCGTCGGAAACGGTGAAGCAGGTTTCGAACGGAAACGGGAACGATAAGTTCCCTCCATGAACGCGCGGCTCGCTCTTCTCGGCACGGTCACCCCTGGTGCGACGGAGAGCGAGGTCTTCCGGCTGGCGCTAGGGCATGCGGTCGGCGAGCTGAGCGCGCTCGGCGGGGCCATGCACCTGCGCGGCCCGATGTCCGCGCTGCGCCTGGTGTCGTCCGTCGGTCTGCCGCCCGCCCTCACCCGCTCCTGGGAAATCGTCGACCAGGAGGGCCCCCTGGCCCCGGCCCGCGCGCTCCAGCAGGGCGAGGGCGTGTGGGTGCCGCTGTCCCAGGACGCGCAGGACGAGGTTCCCTGGCCCGGCACCGGCCTCGCCGCCCTCCCGGTGTTCAGCGGCCGGCGCAGCATCGGCGCGCTGACCGTCCTGGCCGGCGACCGGGGCGAACCCACTCCGCGGCACTGGGACTTCCTGCGGGACGTCGTCGCCTGGACCGAGGACCGCATGGCCCAGGCACCACCGCCGTCCGGCCCCTCCCAGACGGAACTGGGCGGCGAACGGCTCCGGCAGGCCCTGAAGGAGGTCCAGGTCGGCTCGTGGGACTGGGACATCCGCAACGGTGACCTGATCTGGGACGAGGCCGCCCTGGCGTTGTACGGCACCCGCCCGACCGACTTCACCGGCCGGATCGACAACTGGATGCGGATCGTCCACCCCGACGATCTGGCACCCACGCTGGCGGCGGCGCAGCAGGCCATCCTCGACCACAGCGTCTACGAGGCCGAGTACCGCGTACGGCGCCTGGACGGCACCTGGGGCTGGACACAGGCCCGCGGCCGGGCCACCTACGACGAGCAGGGCGAGCCCCTCCGGATGATCGGGGTGGGCTGGGAGAGCAACGAGTCGCGCACCGCGCGCGACGCCCTCGGCCGGGCCCTGAGACACATGAGCGACGGCTTCCTCGCAGTGGACGACGAGTGGCGGATCACCTTCGCCAACCTGGAGGCGGAACGCTTCCTCGGCTTCTCGGAGGAGGAGCTGTTCGGTCGCCTGCTGTGGGACCTGCCCGCCACCCGGCAGGTCCCGGGCCTGAAGGAGAGCTGTCTGGAGGCCGGGGCCCAGGAGAAGCCCGCCGGGTTCGACGTGTACCTCGCGGACTGCCGGCGGCGGGTGCATGTGCGGCTGGTGCCGGGGCCCGACGGCCGCACCCTCTACTTCCAGGACGTCACGGAGAAGCGCCGGTTGGCGGAGGAGCGGCAGGCGACGGAACGGGCCACGGCCGAGCGGGCGGTGCGGATCGCCGAGCTGACCACGGAGCTCGCCAAGGCGACGACCTCACGGGACGTGGTGGACGCGGTCGCCCGCCGGGTACTTCCGCCTTTCGCCGCCTCCGGGCTGATGGTCCAGGTCAGCGAGGGCGACCGGCTCCACCACGTCGGTGCGGTCGGCTACCCGCAGGACTTCGTGACCCTCCTCGACAGCCGCTCCCGGGCGGCGACCGGCGATCCGGCCTGGGACACGATCGCGTCCGGCCTCCCGCTGTTCATGTCCTCGGCCCACGAATACGCCGCCCGCTATCCCGAACTGGCCGGCTTCCCCGCCCGCGGCGAGAAGAAGTCCTGGGCCTTCCTGCCGCTGACGGCGTCCGGGCACACCTTCGGGGTGTGCGTGGTCTCCTTCGACCGGCCGCGGCTGCTCGACGACGAGGAACGCGCCCTGCTCACCACGATCACCGCCCTCGTCGCCCAGTCCCTGGAGCGGGCCCGTCTCTACGACGCCGAGCACACCCGGTCCCGGGAACTCCAGCGCAGTCTGCTCCCCCAGGCGCTGCCCGACCTGCCCGCGTGCACGGCGGCCGCACGCTATCTGCCGGCCGGACCGGGCGCGGACGTGGGCGGCGACTGGTACGACCTCATCCCGCTGTCCGGCGGACAGGTCGCGCTGGTCGTCGGCGACGTGATGGGCCACGGTCTGCCGGAGGCGGCCACCATGGGCCGGCTGCGCACCGCGGTGCACACCCTGGCCGACCTGGAGCTGCCGCCCGGCGAGATCCTCGGCCACCTCAACGACATCGTGGGCGGCATGGGCGAGGCGTCGTACGCCACCTGTCTGTACGCGCTCTACGACCCGACGACCCGGGTCTGCTCCATCGCCCGGGCCGGCCATCCACCGCCGGCTCTCGTACGGCCCGACGGAACCGTGCACTTCCCCGAGCCGGACGCCGATCCCCCGCTGGGAGCCGCCAAGCCGCCGTTCGAGACGGCCGAGCTGGAGGTGCCGGAGGGCAGTCTGCTCGTGCTGTACACCGACGGGCTGGTGGAATCGGCGAAGCGGGAGATCGACGAGGGCATGGCGGAGCTGGCGCGGCTGCTCGGCGCCGCCCACGCCGACGGGACCGCCGTAGACCTTGAACGCCTGTGCGACATGTTGACGGCCGGGCTCCTGCCGACGGACCAGCAGGCGGCCGACGACGCGGCGTTCCTGGTGGCCCGCCTGCACGCGCTGCCGGCCGACCGGATGGCCGGCTGGTCCCTGCCCGAGGACCCTAAGGCGGCGAGCCAGGCCCGCCGCCACATCCGCGAACAGCTCGCGGCCTGGGACCTGGACGACCTGTCCCCCACCACGGAGCTCCTGGTCAGCGAACTGGTCGGCAATGTCGTCCGGCACGCCCGCGGTCCCGTCCGGCTGCGCCTCCTGCACACCACCGAGCTGATCTGCGAGGTCTACGACGGCAGCCAGACCATGCCCCGTATCCGCCGGGCCACGGAGACCGACGAGGGCGGCCGGGGTCTGCAGCTCATCTCGGCCCTCTCCACCCGCTGGGGCGCCCGCTACACCCCCACGGGCAAGTGCATCTGGACGGAACAGTCCCTGCGGGGCCCGGACCTGCCGTCGGACGTGCTCCTCCTGAACCCCGCGGACTTCGACGAGGACTGGGACGCACTCCTGTGACGACGGATGCCCGTTCGGCCCAGCACAACGGGCCGGGCGCCGGGGCGCGTCCCTAGGGTCGCGGTGACGGCTCTTCAGGCCCCACCCGAAAGGCACGACCCATGGGAATACGCACCACACTCACCGGCGCAGCGGTGGCGGTCCTGGCCGCCGCGGGACCGCTGACCGGTGTCGCACACGCTCAAGGCGACCTGGACTGCGCCGACTTCCGCTTCCAGGAGGACGCGCAGGCGGTGTTCGACCTCGACCCCACCGACCCGAACCGGCTCGACGAGGACCGGGGACGGGACGACGGCATCGCCTGTGAGGTGCTGCCCCGAAGGGACACCGAGGCCGTGAGCGTGGCGACGCCGCTTCCGACCACGGCTCTTCCGACGCTCGGTGTCCAGGGCGGGTCCGGTGGCAGTGTGGGCCCGGCCGGCTTCGAGCGGGCGATCGGGGTGGCCCTGGCACTCGGCGGGGTCGGGCTCGCGGGTGCGTATGTCGTGCGGCGGCGTCGGGCCGCACAGCCGCAGTCCCGCCTCAGGGGTCGATGAGCCCCGCCCGTATCGCATACCGGGTCAGCTCCAGCCGGTCCCGCATCCCCAGCTTGTGCAGCAGATTCGCCCGGTGCCGCTCGACCGTCTTCGCGCTGATGAACAGCAGCTCGCCGATCTCCTTCGTGGTGTGTCCCTCGGCGACGAGCTTGAGGATCTCCTCCTCGCGCTCGGTGACGGCCCGCGCGGGCAGGTCGTCGCCGCGGTGCAGCCGGTCGAGGTAGGAGCGGACCAGGGCCCGCTCGGCCCCGGGGTAGACGAAGGACTCGTCGCGCACGGCGGCCCGGCACGCCTCGACGAGATCGCGGTCGGCGACGGACTTGAGGACGTATCCGCTCGCCCCGGCCCTGAGGGCCTCGAAGAAGTACTGCTCGTTGTCGTACATCGTCAGAATCAGGATCCGCAGGTCCGGCAGCCGCCGGGACAGCTCGCGAGCCGCCTGGAGCCCGGTCATCCGTGGCATGGCGATGTCCAGTACGGCGAGATCGACCTCGCGCGCGCGGGCCAGCTCCACCGCCTCCGCGCCGTCGCCCGCCTCGGCCACGACCGTGAGGTCCGGCTCCCCCTCGAGAATCAGCCGCACCCCCCGCCGTACGAGAGTGTGGTCGTCGGCGAGCAGCACACGGGTCGGCCCGGACATCAGCGCACCCCCGCCGCGACCGGTATCCGCAAGCGCACGTCCGTTCCCCGGCCGGGCCCCGGCGCCACCGAGAACACCGCTCCCACCAGCAGCGCCCGCTCCCGCATGCCCTGTATCCCGGCTCCCTCGACCGCCCCGCCCAGCCCGCTGCCGTTGTCGCGCACGAGGAGTTCGACACCACCGGCGACGGGCTGGAGCCGCACCTCGGCCCGGTCGGCGGCGGAGTGCCGCGCGGTGTTGGTCAGACCCTCCTGGGCCACCCGGTAGACGACCAGTTCCGACTCCTCGGTCAGCCGGGGCAGATCGCCCCCGACGTGATGGCGCACGGTCAGTCCGTGCGTGGTGAACTCGGCCGCCAGGGACCGCAGCGCACTCGGCAGCCCGAGCTCCTCCAGTACCCCGGGCCGCAGTCGGCGCGCGATCCGGCGGATCTCGTCCAGACCGGCCCGAGTGGCCTCCTGCGCCTGTCCCACGTCCTCCCGCAACTCCTCCGGTGCCCGGTCGGCGACTCGCTTCAGCTGGAGCAGAACGGCGGTCAGCGTCTGCCCGACCTCGTCGTGAAGCTCACGCGCGATGCGATGCCGCTCCCTCTCCTGCGCGGAGAGCGCGTGGGCCGCGCCGGTCGCCCGCTCGGCCTCCAACCGGTCGAGCATGGTGTTGTACGTCGTGATCAGCGCGGCCGTCTCGGAAGGACCGGAGACGGGCGCACGCACCCCGGGACGCAGCAGATCGGCGGCTGCCATGGCCCGTCCCAGCCGCTGGAGCGGGATGAGCCCGACCCGCAGCACGACAGCGTTGGCGGCCAGCAACAGAGCGAGTCCCCCGAGGACCACCACGGCCTCCCCCTGCCGGACGGGCGTCGACACGGTGACCGGCCCCAGCAGCAGCGCGGCGGCGACGACGAGGCCCGCGGCGTTGAGCGAGAAGATCCGCCAGAACAGCGACACGGTCCTGCCCTCGCTCCTCTCGTACGACGCTCGAGGAGCCAGTCTCGCCGGGCCCCGCCGCTCGCGTATATCCGTCACGTCACCCATATCGCCACCGTACGGGGACCTGGCAGCATGCGAACCCGGCACCGTGATCACACGAACCACAAGGGGAAGAAACGTGTCTGCACCACGCCTGAGGGCGACGCCGCTGCCGGGGATCGGGGTCCAGTACGACCTCATGACCCGCGAGGACCGCCATCTCTCCGTGGTGGCGCACCGCGACGGTGCCCGTACCGTGAGCGTGTACCGGGCCGACGACCCCGACTCCTGCGCCCAGTCGCTGCGCCTGACCGGCTCCGAGGCGGGCGCCCTGATCGACGCGCTGAAGCCCTCTCACCACAGCCCGAGCCTCCTGTACACCACCGACCTGGGCCTGGTGGCCGAGCGCATCGAGGTGGCGGCCGGCTCCCGCTGGAACGGCCGGGTCCTGGGCGACACGAAGATGCGCACGGACACCGGCGCGTCCGTCGTGGCGGCCCTGCGCCGGGCCGAGGCGATCCCGTCCCCCACGCCGGACTTCCGCCTGGCGGGCGGCGACATCCTCATCGTCGTGGGCACCCGCGAGGGCGTGGACGCCGCCGCGGCGATCCTCGGGCGGGAGTGAACACGTGCACTCCGCGGTCCTGCTGATCGAGTTCGGCTCGATCATCCTCGGCCTGGGTCTCCTCGGCCGTTTCGCCGCCCGTTTCCGCCTCTCGCCCATCCCCCTCTACCTTCTGGCCGGCCTGGCCTTCGGCGAGGGCGGCCTGCTCCCGCTGGGCGCGAGTGAGGAGTTCGTGTCGATAGGCGCCGAGATCGGCGTCATCCTCCTGCTCCTGATGCTCGGCCTGGAGTACTCGGCCGGCGACCTGGTCACCAACCTCAAGGCCCACTACCCCTCCGGCCTGGTCGACGGCGCCCTCAACGCCCTCCCGGGAGCGGCAGCCGCGCTCCTGCTGGGCTGGGGCCCGGTGGCGGCGGTGGTCCTGGCGGGCGTCACCTGGATCTCCTCCTCCGGCGTCATAGCGAAGGTCCTGGGCGACCTGGGCAGGGTCGGCAACAGGGAGACCCCGGTCATCCTGAGCGTCCTGGTCCTGGAGGACCTGGCGATGGCGGTGTACCTGCCCATCGTCACCGCCCTCGTCGCCGGAGCGGGCCTGCTGGCCGGAAGCCTGACGCTGGCCATCGCGCTCGGGGCGGCCGGCCTGGTCCTGTTCGTGGCGGTCCGCTACGGCCGCCTGATCTCCCGCTTCGTCTCGAGCGACGACCCGGAGAAGCTCCTGCTGGTGGTCCTGGGCCTGACGATCCTGGTGGCGGGCGTGGCACAGCAACTCCAGGTCTCGGCAGCGGTGGGCGCGTTCCTCGTGGGCATCGCCCTCTCGGGTGAGGTGGCGGAGGGCGCCCACACCCTCCTGAGCCCCCTGAGGGACCTCTTCGCCGCGGTCTTCTTCGTCTTCTTCGGCCTCCACACGGACCCGGCGAGCATCCCCCCGGTCCTGCTCCCCGCGCTGGCCCTGGCCCTGGTCACCGCGGCAACCAAGATCGCCACCGGCTACTGGGCGGCCCGCCGAGCCGGAATCTCCTCCAAGGGCCGCTGGCGCACGGGCGGCGCCCTGGTGGCCCGCGGCGAGTTCTCGATCGTCATCGCGGGCCTGGCGGTCTCGGCCGGCATAGAACCCTCCCTGGGCCCCCTGGCCACGGCCTACGTCCTCATCCTGGTCATTGTCGGCCCCCTCACGGCCCGCTACACGGAGCCCCTGGCGACACGACTGACGACGCGCCGCGAGTCCCCGACGACGACGGACAGCGGCTCGCGGGTGGCGGAGGCGTCGGTGGGGCGGGACGGCGCCTGAGCGGGCGCCGGGCGGGGTTGTCGGGCGCCTGCGGGACCGTGGGGGCTGCGCCCCTGGGGAGCTGCAGTCGCCCGCGTCACCCCGCCCGCCCCGGCGGACCGCTCGCCACGACGGACCGGTAGCCGCGTACGGCGCCAGGGGGACGGGGTGGGGGGTGTCCGCCCGCAGCGGCCGGCGTCCGATACCGGGCACCACCCAAGACACAGCAACCACCGGACCGAGGACGGACACCCCCCCCCCCGGCCCCGACCCACAACACACCCCCACGCGCTACACCCGCCCCCACCGAAGCCGAAACGGGCCGCCGCAGGCACCCAGGGGCGCGGGGAACTGCGCACAACACCCACCCCCACCCAACCGAAGCAGGCGCCGCAGGCACCCCCGCCCAACCGCCGGAGGCACTGGTCAGCCCTCCATCCCCCTGACAAAATCACCGGCATGCCCAAGCCGTTCCCCCGCCTCGGCCGCCGCCAGGCGCTCCAGACCGCGGCCGCCACGATCGTGGCCCTCGGCCTGCTCCTGTGGTGGCTGCTCCCGCTGGGCGAGACCCCTCCGGCCGGCACGATCACCTTCAGCACGGGCACGAAGCAAGGCGTCTACCAGAAGTACGGCGGCCTCCTCCGCAAGGAGATCCGCAAGGACATGCCGGACCTGAAGGTGAAGCTGGAGACCAGCGCCGGCTCCCAGGAGAACGTCAGACTCGTGGCCACCGGAAAGGCCGACTTCGCCATCGCCGCGGCCGACGCGGTGGAGACCTACCAGCAGAACGGCGACCCGGGCGCCGACCAGCTCCGCGGCGTGGCCCGCCTCTACGACGACTACGTACAGCTCGTCGTCCCGGCCGACTCGGACATCCGCACCCTGGCCGACCTGAAGGGCAAGCGCGTCTCCATCGGCGTCCCCAACTCCGGCGTACGACTGATAGCGGACCGTGTGCTCAACGCCGCCGGCATCGACCCGGACAAGGACATCCGGCCCAGGGCCGCGGGCATCGACACCGGCCCCAAGCTCCTCGGCCACGGCCTGGACGCGTTCTTCTGGTCCGGCGGCCTGCCCACCGACGGCCTGAAGCAGCTGGCCGAACGCTCCGCGTTCCGCTTCGTCCCGATCCAACCGTCCCTCGTGGCGAAGCTGCACGCCGGGGGCGAGCCCACCCGCTACTACCGCGCCACCAACATGCCGGCGTCGGCGTACCCGTCCGTCCAGAACAACAGGACCGTCCCGACGATGGCCGTGTCCAACCTGCTGATCACCCGCAAGGACATGGACCCCGAGCTCACGGAGTGGCTCACCCGGACCGTGATCAAGAGCAGGGACGGCATCGGCCACGACGTCCACTCCGCACAGCTGGTCGACGTACGTACGGCGATCTACACCGATCCGGTCCCCCTCCACGAGGGCGCCCGCCGCTACTACCGCTCGGTCAAACCGTAGGACGACTACGGGGCACGGAGACGGTCACCACCAGCCCGTGCGGCTCATGGTGTCCGTACGAGATCGCTCCGCCGCCGGCAGCCAGCAGCGCCCGCGAGATGGACAGCCCGAGACCGGAGCCCTTGATGTTCTGATGCCGTCCGCTGCGCCAGAACCGGTCGCCGACACGCACGAGTTCCTCGTCGGTGAGCCCGGGTCCGCGGTCGGCGACGACGACCGTCGAGGTGTCCCCGTCCGCGGCGACCGTGACCGCGACGGTCTCGTCCTTGGGGGTGAACTTGATCGCGTTGTCGATGACCGCGTCGAGGGCGCTGGAGAGGGTGACGGGGTCGGCCCAGGCGGTGGTGGGCGGACAACTCCCCACCAGCAGCACTCCCTTGGCCTCGGCGGTGGGGGTCCAGGCGGCGACCCGTTCGGAGGTGAGCTCCCCGATGTCGGTGATTCCGAGGTCCGCCTCGGTGTGCTCGGCGAGCGCGAGGTCGAGGAGGTCGTCGAGGACCTGGGCCAGCCGCTTGCCCTCCGTCTGCACGGAGGCGATCTCGGTGTTCCCCTCGGGAAGTTCGAAGGCGAGCAGCTCGATACGCAGAAGCAGGGCGGCGAGCGGATTCCTCAACTGGTGGGAGGCGTCGGCGACGAAGGCCCGCTGTTGCTCCAACACGTCCTCGACGTTGTCCGCCATCTCGTTGAACGAGCGTGCCAGTCGGCGGAGTTCGGGCGGCCCCCCGGCCACCGCCACCCGGGACTTGAGCCGGCCGGTGGCGATGTCGTGGGTGGTGGCGTCGAGGACCCGCACGGGCCTGAGCACCCAGCCGGTCAGCCGCAGCGCGGCGCCTACGGCCAGCAGCATGGCGGCGAGTTCGCCCGCGAAGATGACGAGCCAGTCGTGCAGGATCCGCGAACGCATCGGGCCGGTGGGCGAGTCGGTGACGACGACCGCGATGACGTCGCCGTCCCGGATCACCGGCGAGGCCACGACCAGCCGGCCCCGCTGCCAGGGCCAGACCTGCTTGGGGTCCTGGCTTCGGCGGCTGAGCAGCGCCTCGCCGAACGCGTCGCGCACCTCGCCCTCCCGGGGGAGGAACCATCCGCGTGGGGCGGTGGCCATGGGCACATCGCCGTCGTAGAAGACACCGACACGAATGCCGTAGACCTTGTAGTAGCTGGCGAGTTCACTCTCCAGTGTCTCCAGGCGTTCGTCGGAGGCGTCGGTGACGAACTGGGCGAGGGCGGCGAAGTGCGCGGTGTCGTCGATCCGGTCGACGACGACCTTCTGTTGCTGGGCGGAGGCGACACCGATGGCGAGCGGCACGCCCAGGGCCATCAGTACGGCGGCCATGAGGACGATGAGCAGCGGAAGAAGACGTGTACGCACGGCCCCGCCTACGACCCGCACCGAAGTCGCGAGCTCCGACGCACGCGAGCACCGCTGAGCGCACCCCGGCGGCACCTGCGCACGGCGACGGCACGACACCCGCAGAAGGGGGCACTCCCCTGCTTCGGGACGCCTCCTGCGCCGAGCACCGCCCCCCGGCTCGACCGGACACCTGCACCCGAACCACTCCGGGCCCCCGCATCACGCGACTCACGGCCACCACCGCACACACGGGCACCCGCTTCGCCGCACTCACCCGCGCCCACAGCCACCGCCCCTCACCCGACCCACATTCCTCCCCCGAGCCTCGCACAGCTCTTCGCCCCACGGTTTCATCCGGAGGCCTCGCCGTAGACGTGGGGCCCACGCCCCGAGCCATCACCGCAGGTCTGCGCCCCCACCGTCACTCCATGCCATCGCAGTCCCTCGGCCGAAGGCGGCACCCCGCGGCACCCCACGCTCACGCCATCCCTCCACACCGTCCCGTCGGCGCATCCCCACCGAAGTCCGGCTGGGCCCCACTGGGCCCCTTCACACCCCCGGCGCCACCAACCGGTACCCCACGCCCCGTACCGTCTCGATCAGCGCGGGCATCCTCAGCTTCGCGCGCAGGGACGCCACATGTACCTCCAGCGTGCGACCTGTTCCCTCCCAGCTGGTGCGCCAGACCTCGCTGATGATCTGCTCGCGCCGGAAGACCACACCGGGCCGCTGGGCGAGCAGCGCCAGGAGGTCGAACTCCTTGCGGGTGAGCTGGACGACCGTGCCGTCGACGGTGACCTGACGGGTCGGCAGTTCGATGCGCACGGCGCCGAGGACCAGCGCGGCATCCCCGCCGCCCGACGCGTCCTCATGGACGGTGCGCCGGCTGACGGCGTGGATGCGGGCGAGCAACTCCCCGGTGTCGTACGGCTTGACCACGTAGTCGTCGGCGCCGAGGTTGAGCCCGTGGATGCGGGAGCGCACGTCGGAGCGAGCGGTGACCATGATCACCGGTGTGCTGGTGCGCTTGCGGATCTTGCCGCACACCTCGTAGCCGTCCTGGTCGGGCAGTCCGAGGTCCAGGAGCACGACGCCGAAGCCGTCCACCTCCGGGACGAGCGCCTGGAGTGCCTCCTCGCCGCTACGGGCGTGCGTGACGTCGAAACCGTGCCGGGCGAGCACCGCGGACAGCGCGGCGGCCACGTGGTTGTCGTCCTCGACGAGGAGAAGTCTCACCCCGGCCCCCTTTGGTTCATCGGACGTACTATCTGAATGTGCAGTGAACAGGTACAAATGTGCGTACGTACACACGCGTGCGCATCGTGCAGTCATGCTGATGGATGAGGACGGCGTCAAGGGCGTTCCGGTTGCGCCGCGGTTCCGTTACCCGGCCGATATGGGCACTGGTCGCAAGTGCTACGACACGTGTCCGATTGCTATCGGATCGTGATGCTCAGATTCCCCTCAAGACTAATGACGCTGGTCGCGTGGGGTTACTACTGTCCTCCGAAACCGAGGAGGACGGAGCCAGAGAGCGATGACCGAAGTATCGGTGGCCAAGGAAGATGTGGCCGCGACCGGCGAACTGGTCGTCCTGAAGAGCGTCAACAAGCACTTCGGCGCGTTGCACGTACTCCAGGACATCGACCTGACGATCGCCCGCGGCGAGGTCGTCGTGGTCATCGGACCCTCCGGGTCCGGGAAGTCCACCCTGTGCCGCACCATCAACCGCCTGGAGACGATCGACACGGGTTCGATCGTCATCGACGGCAAGCCGCTGCCCCAGGAGGGCAAGGAACTGGCCCGGCTGCGCGCCGACGTCGGAATGGTCTTCCAGTCCTTCAACCTCTTCGCGCACAAGACCGTGCTCGAGAACGTGATGCTGGGCCAGATCAAGGTCCGCAAGGCCGACAAGAAGCAGGCCGAGGAGAAGGCGCGCGCCCTGCTCGACCGGGTCGGCGTCGCCACGCAGGCGGACAAGTACCCCGCCCAGCTGTCCGGCGGTCAGCAGCAGCGTGTCGCCATCGCCCGCGCCCTGGCGATGGACCCCAAGGTCATGCTCTTCGACGAGCCCACGTCGGCGCTCGACCCTGAGATGATCAACGAGGTGCTGGAGGTCATGCAGCAGCTCGCCCGCGACGGCATGACAATGATCGTCGTCACGCACGAAATGGGTTTCGCACGATCGGCTGCAAATCGCGTGGTGTTCATGGCGGACGGACGGATCGTCGAGGAGGCTGCGCCCGACCAGTTCTTCAGCAATCCGCGCAGCGACCGTGCCAAGGACTTCCTGTCGAAGATCCTGCACCACTGACGTGCTACCCGGATCGACCACCGACGGCCCTCATCTCTTCACCACTTAAAGGATGTTCACCATGAAGCTCCGCAAGGTCACCGCCGCCTCGGCCGCCGTTCTCGCCCTCGCCCTGTCCGCGACCGCCTGCGGCGGCGACAGCAACGACGACAGCTCCGGCTCGGGTTCCAGCGGCGGGGGCAAGATCAAGATCGGTATCAAGTACGACCAGCCCGGCCTCGGCCTGAAGGAGCCCGACGGTTCCTTCTCCGGCTTCGACGTGGACGTGGCGACGTACGTGGCCAAGCAGCTCGGTTACCAGCCCAACCAGATCGAGTTCGTCGAGACCAAGAGCGCCGACCGTGAGAACGCGCTCGCCCGTGGCGACGTGAAGCTCATCGCGGCCACCTACTCGATCAATGACGAGCGCAAGAAGAAGGTCGACTTCGCCGGCCCGTACCTGCTGGCCCACCAGGACCTGCTGGTCAAGAAGGACTCCAAGATCAGCGAGGCCACGGACCTCAACGGCGAGAAGCTGTGTTCCGTGACCGGCTCGACCTCGGCGCAGAACGTCAAGGACGACTTCGCCCCGAAGGCCCAGCTGAAGCAGAACGCCGGCTACTCGGAGTGCATCGCCGCCCTCCAGAGCGGCGCCGTCGACGCGGTGACCACGGACGACTCGATCCTCGCGGGCTTCGCGGCCCAGGACAAGTACAAGGGCCAGTTCAAGCTCGCCGGCCTCAAGCTGAGCAACGAGAACTACGGCGTCGGCGTGAAGAAGGGCGACACCGCGACCCTGAACAAGGTCAACGCCGCCCTGGAGAAGATGGTCAGCGACGGCTCCTGGCAGAAGGCGGTCGACAAGAACTTCGGCCCGGCCGGCTACAAGAACGAGCCCGCCCCGAAGGTCGGCGTCATCGTCAAGTAACGCGAGGGCTCACCGGCGCGCCGCCGCCCGCCGCGATCAGGGCGGCGGCGCGCCGCGCCCGTCCACGTACGCCACACACACGCCACACACCCGGAAGCGCGGGAGATCGTGTTCGACTTTCTAGAAGGTTATGACGTCCTCGGGGCGTTCTGGATGACGGTGAAACTCACCGCCCTGTCCGCCGTCGGCTCCCTGATCTGGGGCACCCTGCTGGCCGCGATGCGGGTCAGCCCGGTCCCGTTGATGCGCGGCTTCGGCACCGCCTACGTCAACATCGTCCGGAACATCCCGCTGACGGTCATCATCGTCTTCACCTCGCTCGGCCTCGCCGACATCTTCGGTGTGACGATGGGCGCGGCGGACAACTTCGACGTCCAGGGCTTCCGGCTGGCGGTGCTCGGTTTCGTCGCCTACACCGCGGCGTTCGTCTGCGAGGCGATCCGCTCCGGCATCAACACGGTGCCGCTCGGCCAGGCCGAGGCGGCCCGTGCGATCGGGCTGAACTTCACCCAGACCCTGCGTCTCATCGTGCTCCCGCAGGCCTTCCGCTCGGTCATCGGGCCGCTGGCCAACGTGCTGATCGCGCTGACCAAGAACACCACCGTGGCGGCCGCGATCGGCGTGGCCGAGGCCGCCACCCTGATGAAGACGATGATCGAGAACGAAGCCCAGACGCTCGCCATCGGCGCGGTCTTCGCGTTCGGCTTCCTGGTACTGACCCTGCCGACCGGCCTCCTCCTCGGCTGGCTCGCCAAGCGACTGGCGGTGAAGCGATGAGCTCGGTCCTCTACGACACGCCGGGACCCCGCGCCAAACGGCGCAACGTTCTCCTGTCGGTCGTCTTCACCGTCCTCCTCGCCCTCCTCCTGTGGTGGGTGTGGCAGAAGATGGACGACAAGAACCAGCTGGAGTGGAGCCTCTGGGAGCCCTTCACCACCAGTGCGGCCTGGACGACGTACCTGCTGCCCGGTCTCGGTGACACCCTCAAGGCCGCGGCGATCTCCATGCTGATCGCCCTCCCCCTGGGCGCGGTCTTCGGCATCGCCCGCATGTCCGACCACGCCTGGGTGCGGGGCGCGGCCGGCACGGTGGTCGAGTTCTTCCGGGCGATCCCGGTGCTGCTCCTGATGCTGTTCGCCAACGAGTTCTACGTCCGCTCCACGGACATCAGCAGCGAGCAGCGGCCCCTGTACGCCGTCGTCACCGGCCTGGTGCTCTACAACGCCTCGGTGCTCGCCGAGATCGTCCGCGCGGGCATTCTCTCCCTGCCCAAGGGGCAGACGGAGGCGGCCTACGCGGTCGGCCTGCGCAAGGGCCAGACGATGACCAGCGTCCTGCTCCCGCAGGCGGTCACCGCGATGCTGCCGGCCATCGTCAGCCAGCTGGTCGTCATCGTGAAGGACACCGCGCTGGGCGGCGTGATGCTGGGCTTCACCGAGCTGCTCAACTCACGCAGCACGCTGGCGGCCAACTACGCCAACGTCATCCCCAGCTTCATCGTCGTCGGCATCATCTACATCATCCTGAACTTCCTCCTCACCAGCTTCGCGGGCTGGCTGGAGCGGAGGCTGCGGCGCAGCAAGAAGAGCACGGGCGCGGTCCTCGGCGAGGACACGGTGGAGGTCAACCCGGCAGCGGTGGGCGGCACCTTCGGCACCGGCGGCGAGGGCGGCGGCCCGAGCGGATTCACCTTCAACGACAAGCCGCCCCGATGATCTGATGCGCGGTCAAGTGGCATGACCCGTCCGCCCGGACGACACGGAGGCAGTGGCATGATCGCCACTGCCTCCGTCACTTGACGCAAGCACCGGCAATGGGTTGCATACGTTCTGTGATCGCGCACCCTGCCCCAACCTCCTGTTCACCTACATCTCCCGGCATTCCGCTGCGGGCAGGGGGCGCCGCGCCGTGGACCCGGTGATCATCGTCGGAGCGGGGCCCGTCGGGCTCACGCTCGCCCTGGCGCTGGCGCGTCAGGAGGTCCCCTCCGTGGTCCTCGACGAGGGTCCGGGCAAGGACGAACCCCGCCTGGCCCGGACCGCCGTACTGCACGAGGACACCGCCGCTCTCATGTCGCGGCTGACCGGCGTGCCGGTCGCCGAGCTCGGCGTGCACTGGGCCGGATGGCGGTCGATGCGCCGCAAGCAGGTGATGCGCGAGGTCGACTTCGAAGAGGGCGGAGACGCCCCCCTGCACCTCGCGCAGCACGTCCTGACGGGCGCCCTGCGCGCCGCCCTGGCCGAGCAGCGACTGGTCAAGCTCACCACCGAGAGCCGTCTCGACACGATCGAGCAGGAGCCCTCCGGCGTCACCGCCCACACCCGCGGCCCCAAGGGCACCTGGTGGCGCGGCAGTTACCTGGTCGGCTGCGACGGCCCGCGTTCCACCGTGCGCAAGCTCGAGGACATCCGCTTCCCGGGCCGTACGGCGGTCGAGCGCCACGCGGTCGCCGCCCTGCGCGCGGAACTCCCCTGGGAGGACCGGGCGTTGCTCCACCGGATGCCGCCGTGGCGGACGTCCGGCCCGTCGGCCGGGGAGATCACCGCCCGCCCGCTTCCCGAGGGCGTGTGGCGCCTGGACTGGCTGCTGCCGCCGGGCAAGGACCTGGTCACCCCCGAGCTCCTGGTGGCCCGCGTCCGGGAGACCCTGGCCGGCTGGACGGGCGGCTCGACACCGCCGTACGAACTCCTCGACACCGGAGTCCACACCGTGCACCACCGGCTGGCCCGCCGCTGGCGCGCCGGCCGGGTCTTTCTCGCCGGGGACGCGGCGCACTGCCTCGGGGCGCTCGGCACGCAGGGCCTCGACGAGGGCCTCCAGGACGCCGACAACCTTGCGTGGAAGCTCGCTCTGGCCTGGCACCACGGGTCGCACGAGGCGCTTCTCGACAGCTACCAGGCCGAGCGGCGTGCGGTCGTCGCCGGGCGGCTGCGCGCCGCCGACCAGGCGCTGCCGCTGCTGCGTGGTGGCGGGGGGCTGCGGTCGGTCGTCCCCGGCTCGGCCCGTGGCCACGACGCCTTGCTCACGGACGGTCACTTGGGGCGCGGCCCGCTCGGCGCGCCGGGGGCGTACGCCGACTCGCCCCTCGCGCCCCGGCACCTCGAAGGAGAGGTGCCCGTCGCCACCCTGCCGGGGTCCGCGGTCGCGGATGTGCGGGTCACCGCCGAGGACGGCTCCTTCGTACGGCTGCGCGAGCGCCTGGGCCGCGGCGCGCTGCTGGTCGTCCTGGTCGCGCCGGGCACCGGAGTGTGGGAGCGCAAGCACTGGGTGACCGCCGGGATCATGCCCCGCCTGGCCGCGTCGGTGACCGCGCTGCCGCACCACGCCGAGCTCCTGGTCGCCGAGGAGTACCCGGGTGCGGCCCCGCACACGGTCCTCCTCGTACGGCCGGACGGTCATCTCGTCACGGCGCTGAGCGGAGTCCGCCCGGCGGACCTGTACTCGGCGGCCGAGACGGCGCTCGGCGGGCCGCCGGCGAAGACCGAGGCGAGCGCGGGGGCCGGCTCGCGTTGATGTGCTCACCGTCACTGTGCGTCCACATAGTGACGGTGAGTTGAAACGCTCCGGGCTCGCATGGTGTACTCCGGATCGTGACCGACACCTGTGTGCGCCTGTGGCGGAGGGTCCATATGGACCTCGTCCGCTATGCGGGCTGCGTGTGTCGCCCGTCCTGCTGAATTCGCCTCTTCACTTCCCCGCGTGCCGTGTCTGAGCGACGGCACGCTCTCGCGAACTCTTCTCAGGACGGTGTCCGTGTCTGTCTCCCCCGCCCTCCCCTCGGTGTCCTCCGTCACGCCGCCCACCCAGGCCGACCTCCTCGACTTCGTACGGCGCACCGCCGCCGACACCGAGCTGATCGACTCGCTCCCCCTCGACCCGGAGGGGCGCACCTGGGTGCGCCTGGAGGGGCCCGGCGGCAGCGAGGCCTGGCTGATCGGCTGGCCGCCCGGCACCGGCACCGGCTGGCACGACCACGCCGAGTCGGTCGGCGCCTTCACCATCGCCGCCGGAGAGCTCAAGGAGAACTCCCTCGCCGCCCGGCTGCCCGCCGACGGCTGGAAGACCCTCGAACTCTCCGAGGACGTGGACCGCGAGCGACAGCTGCCGGCCGGCAAGGGCCGCTCGTTCGGACAGCACCACGTCCACGAGGTCCTCAACGAGTCCACCGACGTCCACGCGATCTCCGTGCACGCCTACTACCCGCCCCTCCCCCAGATCCGCCGCTACAGCCGCACCGGCCAGATCCTCCGGCTGGAGCACGTGGAGCGGCCTGCGGACTGGCAGTGAGCGCCCCGCCTGTCGGTCGTACGGCCGAACCAGGCGCCCGGCATCGATGAGTTGCTGGAGCTGCACGCGGGCTACGAGCGGGTCGGAGCCTGCGCGAAGCTTGACGGGCTGATCCCGTGGTGCCCTGGTCGTCCAGCGCAACGAGCTGGAGTGGCGCCTCGACCCTCGGGGCAGCCACCGCCTCCCCGAGGCCACGGACCACGATCATCGGCTGGCGTCCCGTACTCCAGGAGCCGCCGGCCCGTCGGCCCAGGCGGTGACCGGCAACCCTGCCGCCCGCCAGGCCGGGAAACCGCCGACGGGATCCGTGGCCCGGCGCAGCCCCGGTCGGCGCAGGGGCTCCGCCGCGAGGCTGGAGGCGTACCCCTCGTCGCACACCACCACGACCCGCACCCGGTTGTTCACGATCTTGTCGATGTCCTCGTCGCGCAGCGGGGCGACGGTGCCGGTGACGGCCGGCTCTCCCCGCTGCCCGCCGGGGAGACCCCGTCCTGGCCGGTGATGCTTCTCCTCGTGCCGGGCATCGCCCGTTTCCGCCCCGGTGTCTCTCCGCTCAGGCCCGGTTCCTGAAAACCCCCGGTGTCAGAACCCCTCGTCGCCGAGGAACTCCGTCTCCTCGCCCTCCTCCGCCAGCGCCTGCCGGACCACCCGCAGGGCTATGCCCTCGGAGTAGCCCTTGCGGGCGAGCATGCCGGCGAGGCGGCGCAGTCGCTTGTCGCGGTCGAGGCCGCGCGTCGCGCGCAGCTTGCGGTCGACGAGCTCGCGGGCCGTCACCTCCTCCTGCTCGGAGTCGAGCTGCGAGACGGCCGCGTCGATGAGCGTGGAGTCGACGCCCTTGGTCCGCAGTTCCTGGGCGAGCGCCCGCCGGGCGAGCCCCCGGCCGTGGTGCCGGGACTCCACCCAGGCGTCCGCGAACGCGCTGTCGTTGATCAGTCCGACCTCCTCGAACCGCGACAGCACCTCCTCGGCGGCGTCGTCCGGGATCTCCCGCTTGCGCAAGGCGTCGGCGAGCTGCTTCCGCGTGCGCGGGGTCCCGGTGAGCAGGCGCAGACAGATCGCCCGCGCCCGCTCCACCGGGTCCGCCGGAGACTCCCCCTTCTCGGCCCTCGACAAGGAGGGGCCGCCTCCGTCCTCGCCGGGCGACTCCCCGAAGCCGCGCCGACGCTGTCGACGCCCCCGGGAACCGCCCGAGGCTTGGCCGCCGCCTCGACGCGAGCTCCGGCCGAACGCCTCGCCACCGGGCTCATTGCCGCTCGACCCACCATCGCCGTACGTCCCGCCGCGGTGGGACCGACCGGCGCCATACGCCAGGTCATCGCCGCCGGCCCCCTCGACGCCGTACGACATCGCGCGGCCGAATCCCCCGTCCGCGCCGCCCGTCGGCTCATCGCCGATCCACCCCATGCCGTACGACACCGAGCGGTCGTGTCCCCCGTCCGCACCGTCCCCGTCGCCGCCCGGCCCGGCAGAACCCCCGTCGCCCTTTCCGCCCCAGCCTCGTGGAGCGTCCTCGTACTCGGCCCAGTCGGTTCGCCGTGTCACAGGATCAGCTCTTGGCGGCCGGAGCCTTGGCCTTCGTCGCCTTCGCAGCCGCCGAAGCCGGCACCTTGGCGGCATCGTCCCCGGCAGCGGACACCGCGGCGTCCGCACCCGGCTCGGCGGTCGGCTCCTGAGGCCGGACGCCGACACCCAGCTTCTCCTTGATCTTCTTCTCGATCTCGTTGGCCAGGTCGGGGTTGTCCTTCAGGAAGTTGCGCGCGTTCTCCTTGCCCTGGCCGAGCTGGTCGCCCTCGTACGTGTACCAGGCGCCCGCCTTGCGGACGAAGCCGTTCTCCACGCCCATGTCGATCAGACCGCCCTCGCGGCTGATGCCCTGCCCGTAGAGGATGTCGAACTCGGCCTGCTTGAAGGGCGGCGCGACCTTGTTCTTGACGACCTTGACGCGGGTGCGGTTGCCGACCGCGTCCGTACCGTCCTTCAGGGTCTCGATGCGGCGGATGTCGAGCCGCACCGAGGCGTAGAACTTCAGCGCCCGGCCACCGGTCGTGGTCTCCGGGGAGCCGAACATCACGCCGATCTTCTCGCGGAGCTGGTTGATGAAGATCGCGGTGGTCTTGGACTGGTTGAGCGCGCTGGTGATCTTCCGCAGGGCCTGGCTCATCAGACGGGCCTGCAGACCGACGTGGCTGTCACCCATCTCGCCCTCGATCTCCGCGCGCGGGACGAGCGCGGCGACGGAGTCGATGACGATGAGGTCGAGGGCACCGGAGCGGACCAGCATGTCCACGATCTCCAGAGCCTGCTCGCCGTTGTCCGGCTGGGAGAGGATCAGGTTGTCGATGTCGACGCCGAGCTTCTTCGCGTACTCGGGGTCGAGGGCGTGCTCCGCGTCCACGAAGGCGACCTGCCCGCCGGCCTTCTGGGCGTTGGCCACCGCGTGCAGCGTCAGGGTCGTCTTACCGGAGGACTCCGGTCCGTACACCTCCACCACTCGGCCACGCGGCAGGCCGCCGACGCCGAGGGCGACGTCGAGTGCGGTCGACCCGGTGGGGATGACCTCGATGGGCTCGTTCGGCCGCTCGCCCAGGCGCATCACGGCACCCTTGCCGAACTGCCGTTCAATCTGTGCGAGCGCGGCGTCGAGCGCCTTCTCGCGGTCGGTTCCTGCCATGGGTTCCACCCGATTTGCTTGAGTCGATCGCTTCACGTCAAAGACGCTAACGCCTGCCACTGACAATGCGTCCCGACGGCCGTCCGGCCTGTGGATAACTCGGGCACTCCTCCATGCAAACCATGCCGAAACGCCCACCGTTCACTTCGCCGGAACCTCCATAAGAATGGATGTTCGATTTTCGTGTCAAGCGCACCACACGGCACCCGGGACACTTCCTGCGGCACGCTCCCACGGCTTCCTCCGCCACGCTCCGGCTACTTCCCCCGGCGTACTTCAGGTGTCTTCGACGGTACGACGACCGGGCGGGCCGTTCTCGCGAGTCTGGTGCCATGGAGACCACGACGAGCGCCCGAGAGACCGCCCGGAAAGGCGGCGGCACGGCACGTACCCCCGCCGTCGTCGCGACCCTGTCCGCACTGCTCCTGCCGGCCGCGTCCATCGTCGGCCAGATCGTCGCCGGAGCGGACTACCCCACCGTCCCGCCCGGACTCGTCATCCTGCTCGTGGCGGCGGCCCTGCTGGTCCGGCGCACGAACCGGTGGACGACCGGACTCGCCCTCGGCGTCGGCCTGCTCACAGGCACGGGCGCGATCCTGACCCCGAACACCGGCGACCACCTCTCCTCGGGGGACACCGCGCCCATCGCCTCGACTGCGGCCGAGCTCGTCGGCCTCGTCACCCTGGTGATCGCCGGGGCCGCGGCCGGCCTGGCCCGGCACGGGGCAGGGCACTGATGGCCCCGGTTCCGACGGAAGCGCCCGCGGTGCCGACACGGACGTCGGCGCCGCGGGCCCGCGCCGCACGCCGCGTGGAGCGTCTCTGCCACGCCACCGGTGTCCTCCTGGTCCTCTCCGGGCTCGCGCACCTGGTGGTGTTCGCCGTGGACGGCGGCCCCTGGGACGGGCCGGTCTCCTGGCGCAAGCCGGTGACGTTCGGGGTGTCCTTCGGGGTGACCCTGATCGCGGTCACCTGGGTCACGTCGTATCTGCGCGTCGGCCTCCGGCTGCGGACCCTGCTGCTTGCCGTCTTCGCGGCCGACTGTGTGGTGGAGGTCGGCGGCATCACCCTTCAGGCGTGGCGCGGAGTGCCCTCGCACCTCGACATGGAGACGCCCTTCGACACGGCGGTGTCCATGACGCTCGCGGTCGGCGGCGGCGTCCTGGTGGTGCTGCTGACGGTGTTCGCGGTCGCCTCCTTCCGCCACCGGCCCTCGGGCCCGGTGGGGATGGACCTCGCGGTGCGGTCCGGGTTCGCGATCCTGCTCGTCGCACTCGCCTCGGGTGCCGCGATGATCGCGCACGGTGTGGTCCTCACCCGCACCGGCCACCAGGAGGCCGCCTACCACTCGACCGCCCCGCTCAAGCCACTGCACGGCGTGAGCCTGCACGCGGTCCTGGTCCTGCCCGCACTGGCCCGGCTGCTGTCCCGCACGCCCTGGAGCGAACCGCTACGGCGACGGATCCTGTACGCGGCGATCGGCTCCTACGTCACGGCCGTCATCGGCGCCGGGGTGTGGGCCGCCCTCGCGTACTGAACCCGGCGCCCTCAGGACGAGCCGTCGCCGGATGCCTGCGTTCCCGGCCGCCGCCGCTCCCACAGCGCACGCACGCGCGCGACCGGCGAGGGCCCCTCGCCCCGCTTCCGGTGCCCGTGGACGCGCGGGTCGTCGGTGACGTCGTACCGCTTCACGTACGCCCCCAGGAACGCCTGCAGTGTGGCGACCGCCGGGATGGCGATCAGCGCGCCGACCGCGCCGAGGAGGGCGGTGCCCGCGACGACCGAACCGAAGGCGACCGCGGGGTGGATGTCGACGGTCTTCGAGGTCAGCTTGGGCTGCAGCACGTAGTTCTCGAACTGCTGGTAGATCACCACGAAGACCAGCACCCACAGCGCGTACCAGGGATCGACCGTGAAGGCGATCAGCATGGGCAGGGCGCCCGCGAGATAGGTGCCGATGGTCGGGATGAACTGCGAGACCAGGCCGACCCAGACGGCGAGCACGGGCGCGTACGGCACGTCCAGGGCCTGGAGCAGGACGAAGTGCGCGACGCCGGAGACGAGGGCCATCAGACCGCGCGAGTAGATGTAGCCGCCGGTCTTGTCCACGGCGATCTCCCACGCGCGCAGCACCTCGGTCTGGCGGGCGGGCGGCAGCACGGAGCAGATCGCACGGCGCAGCCGCGGGCCGTCCGCGGCGAAGTAGAACGAGAACAGCCCGATCGTCAGCAACTGGAAAAGCCCGCCGAGGACCTGGGCGGAGACGTCCAGGACGCCGGTGGCGCTGTTCTGCACGTAGTTGCGCAGCCAGTCGGAGCGCAGCAGCCCCTCCTGGACGTCCACCCGCTTCAGATCGGTGTGGAAGTGCCCGTTGATCCAGGCGATGACGGAGTCGAGGTAGTCCGGGAAGTCCTCGACGATCTTGATGATCTGGCCCGCGAGCATGGAACCGAGCAGCGTGACGAAACCGGCGGTCACGATCAGCACCCCGAAGAAGACGAGGAAGGTCGCGAGCCCTCTGCGCACGCCGCGCGCCGCCATCTTGCTCACCGCGGGTTCGATGGCCAGGGCCAGGAAGAACGCGATGAGAATGTTGGTCAGCAGGCCTATCAGCTGGTGGAAGGCCCAATTGCCGAGCTGGAACACGGCGAAGAGGGCGAGCGCGAGCACCATGGCGCGCGGCAGCCAGCGCGGCATGCGGGCGTTCGGCCCGACGCCGTCGGCCGGGGGCCGGGTGGGCGGCGTCGTGCCGAACGGAGATGCGTGCTGGGCTGCCTGCCCGGACTCGTCAGTGGGTGCCACGGAGCAAGTCTCGCCCACGCGACCGACAATCGGCTGCCGTGCTGCGATCTTCGTGACCGGTCAGTGCCTCTTTCGTGAGATGTTCACGCGCGGTCGGCACTTCTCCTCGGAACGTCCACGGCGTCTCAGTGCCTCTCGCCCGGAACGTTCATGACGGTGCAGACCACGCGCCACACGTCCTTGGCGTCCCAGCCGGCGTCCAGCGCCTCGTGCACCGTGCGCCCGCCGAGCTCCGCCATCACGTGATCACGCGCGAAGGTGTCGGAGTACCCCGGACCGAAGTGTTCCGTCATCCGCTGCCAGAAGACCGTCAACCGCATGACTCCAGTATCCCGCCCCTGAGGGTGGGCCTCGGCCGGGACCGCCTGCCGAGACCGCTTTCCGCCCTACGGTCTGACGCATGCCCGAAACAGGAGCTTCCCCACTCCCCCAGACGCCACCGGCGCACTCCCCGCTCTTCCGCGCCGAGCACCACGTCTGGCTCACCGCGCGTGTGCTGGAACAGCGTCTGTTCGCCTACCACTTCCTGAACGCCGCCCCCGACCCGGTGGAGACGGCACTGGAGGCGTACCGCAACGCGGACGGCGGGTACGGTCACGCGCTGGAGCCCGATCTGCGGGGCCCGGTCAGCCAGCCCCTGCACACCGGTCACGCCCTGCGGGTCCTGGACGCCGTCGGACGCTGCGGCGGACAGCGCGTGGAGCGCGTGTGTCGTTATCTCACCTCCGTGTCCACCCCGGACGGCGCCCTCCCGGCGGTCGCTCCCGCCCAGCGCGGCTATCCGACGGCCCCCTACATGCCGGTCGTGGACGGCCCGCCGAGCGATCTGCTCACCACCGGGCCCGTGGTCGGTCTGCTGCACCGCAACGACGTGTGGCACGCCTGGCTGTTCCGGGCCACGGACTTCTGCTGGCAGGCGGTGGACTCCCTCCAGGTGTCCCACCCGTACGAGATCCAGGCCGCCGTGACCTTCCTGGACTCCGTCCCCGACCGCACGCGCGCGGAGGCGGCCGCCGGCCGCCTCGGCCGACTGGTGCGGGAGCAACGTCTGGCCGCGCTGAACCCCTCGAACCTCGACGCGTTCCCCGTCTCCTCCGGCTACGCCCCGGGCGAGCACCACTTCCCCCACGACTACGCGAAGACGCCGGACTCGCTCGCGCGCGCGTGGTTCACGGACGCCGAGATGTCCCGTTCGCTCGACCACCTCGCGGCCGAGCAGCACGAGGACGGCGGTTGGCCGGTCCGCCGACGCCAGTGGGCACCGTCCACGGCCCTCGAAACGCGCCCCATGGTGACGATCGAGGCCCTGCGCACACTGCGGGCGTACGGCCGCGAAGTGGGCTGAGCCGCTACGACGGCCACGCCGACACACACGCGACGGCGGCCTCTCGCGCCCCTACGCTCCGCCCCTCCGCCGTCACGACCCCCTGGCCGGGCCTCCGCCGTCCCGCCCCGACAGCCCGTACCTCGCCGTCACTCCCCGATGGCCTGCACCCCGCCCTCACACCCCGATGGCGCGACCTCCACCGTCACGCACCCATGGCCCGACCTCCACCGTCACGCCCGCAGGACCCGTGGCCCCACCTCTCACGCCCCGACGGCCCGCAACCCACCGTGACACCCCGATGACCCGACCTCCACCGTCACGCCCCCCTGACCTGCGCACCCCCGAAACACCCCCACGGCCCACCCTCACGTCAGGCCCCGACGGCTTCCCACACCCCGCCCTCACACCCCGATGGCGCGACCTGCGCCGTGACGACTGCACGGACTCCGGACCCGCCTCACGACCCCATGGCCCGGCCTCCACCGTCACGCCCGCACAGGCTCCGCACCCGCCTCACGACCCCATGACCCGGGCACCCGCCATCACGCCCCACGTCAGGCCCGCAGCAGATCAACCCCGGGCAACTCGGCATACCGCCAGTGCCGCGCCCGCTCCCCGAAACCCGCCATGCACCCATTGTCACGCGGTTCCCCGCGCCCCTGAGTGGGCCAAGTACGAGGACGGACGGACACCTCATCGGCGCCGCAGGCATCCCCGCTCAACCGCCGGAGGCAACCCGCAGGTCAGGGGCATTGTCAGTCCCCGGGTGCAGGATGGACGCATGGTCAGCCCAGCACACCGAGCCCTGAACGGCTTCTCGCCCGCCACCCGCGGCTGGTTCACGGGTGCATTCGACGCGCCCACCACCGCCCAGGCCGGGGCGTGGCAGGCCATCGCAGAGGGCTCGGACGTACTCGTCGTCGCCCCCACCGGCTCCGGCAAGACCCTGGCCGCCTTCCTCGCCGCCCTGGACCAGCTGGCCTCCACACCCCCACCCGCAGACCCCAAGAAGCGCTGCCGAGTCCTGTACGTCTCCCCCCTCAAGGCGCTCGCCGTCGACGTGGAGCGCAACCTCCGCAGCCCCCTCACCGGCATCCGCCAGGAATCCGTCCGCCTCGGCCTCCCCGAGCCGGAGGTCAAGGTGGGCATCCGCTCCGGCGACACCCCCGCAGCGGAGCGACGAGCCCTCTCCACCCGCCCCCCGGACATCCTGATCACCACCCCGGAATCCCTGTTCCTGATGCTGACGTCGGCGACCCGCGACGCGCTCACCGGCATCGAGACAGTGATCCTCGACGAGGTCCACGCCGTGGCCGGCACCAAGCGCGGAGCACACCTGGCCCTCTCCCTGGAGCGCCTGGACGAACTCCTCCCGAAGCCGGCCCGCCGCATCGGCCTCTCCGCCACGGTCCGCCCGGTGGACGAGATCGCCCGCTACCTCTCCCCCCAGCGCAAGGTGGAGATCGTTCAGCCGAAGTCCGGCAAGGAGTTCGACCTCTCGGTCGTGGTCCCGGTGGAAGACCTCGGTGAACTCGGCGGCTCGCCGGTCGCCGAGGGCAACGAAGCCGCGGAACGCCCCTCCATCTGGCCCCACGTGGAGGAGCGCATCACCGACCTCGTCCAGTCCCACCGCTCCACGATCGTCTTCGCGAACTCCCGCCGCCTCGCGGAACGCCTCTGCAACCGCCTCAACGAGATCGCCTACGAGCGCGCCACCGGCGAGCCCCTGGACGAACACCACGCCCCGGCCGAACTCATGGGCGGTTCAGGCGCGGCCCAGGGCGCACCCCAGGTCATCGCCCGCGCCCATCACGGCTCGGTCTCCAAGGAACAGCGCGCCCTGGTCGAGGAGGACCTCAAAGCAGGCCGCCTCCCCGCCGTGGTGGCCACCTCCAGCCTCGAACTCGGCATCGACATGGGCGCGGTGGACCTCGTCATCCAGGTCGAGTCACCCCCGTCCGTGGCCTCCGGCCTGCAACGCGTCGGCCGCGCCGGCCACCAGGTCGGCGCGGTCTCCACCGGCGTGGTCTTCCCGAAGTACCGAGGCGACCTGGTCCAGGCAGCGGTCGTCACGGAACGCATGCGCACCGGCTCCATCGAGTCCCTCAAGGTCCCCGCCAACCCCCTGGACGTCCTCGCCCAGCAACTCGTCGCGATGACCGCGATGGACACCTGGCAGCTCGACGACCTCCTCGCCACCGTCCGAAGGGCGGCCCCGTTCGCCTCCCTCCCCGAGTCCGCCTTCACCGCGGTCCTCGACATGCTCGCCGGCCGCTACCCCTCCGACGCCTTCGCCGAACTGCGCCCGCGCGTGGTCTGGGACCGTATCGCCGGCACCATCACCGGCCGTCCCGGCGCCCAGCGCCTCGCCGTCACCTCCGGCGGCACCATTCCCGACCGCGGCCTCTTCGGCGTCTTCCTGGCCGGCTCCGACCCCAAGAAGGGCGGCGGACGGGTCGGCGAACTCGACGAGGAGATGGTCTACGAGTCGCGCGTCGGTGACGTCTTCACGCTCGGCACCAGCTCCTGGCGCATCGAGGACATCACCCGCGACCGCGTCCTGGTCTCCCCCGCCCCCGGTGTCCCCGGCAGGCTCCCGTTCTGGAAGGGCGACCAGCTGGGCCGCCCCCTGGAGCTGGGCCGCGCGGTGGGCGCGTTCCTCCGCGAGGTCGGCTCCCTGTCCAAGGAGGACGCCCGCCTGCGCCTCCTCGCCGCGGGCCTGGACGCGTGGGCGGCGGACAACGTCCTGTCCTACCTCGACGAGCAGCGCGAAGCCTGCGGCCACGTCCCGGACGACCGCACCATCGTCGTGGAGCGTTTCCGCGACGAACTCGGTGACTGGCGGGTCGTCGTCCACTCCCCCTTCGGCGCCCAGGTCCACGCCCCCTGGGCCCTCGCCCTCGGCGCGAAGCTCTCGGAGCGGTACGGCATGGACGCCCAGGTCATGCACGCCGACGACGGCATCGTGCTTCGGCTGCCCGACGCCGACCTGATGAGCCTCGACCTCCTCGACCGGGAGCCCAACAGGAGCGGCACGGAGTACGACGCCGAACAGGCTCCGGTGGGCGCCGCGGACGTCGTCTTCGACAAGGGCGAGGTCGACCAGGTCGTCACCGACCAGGTTGGCGGCTCGGCCCTGTTCGCCTCGCGCTTCCGTGAGTGCGCCGCCCGCGCGCTCCTGCTGCCGCGCCGCAACCCCGGCAAGCGCACCCCCTTGTGGCAGCAACGCCAGCGGGCCTCCCAACTGCTCCAGGTGGCAAGCGAGTTCGGTTCGTTCCCCATCGTCCTGGAGGCGGTCCGCGAATGCCTCCAGGACGTCTTCGACGTCCCCGGGCTCGTCGAGCTGATGGGCGACCTGGAGTCCCGCAGGGTCCGCCTGGTCGAGGTCACCACTCCCGAGCCCTCCCCCTTCGCGCGCTCCCTCCTCTTCGGCTACGTCGCCCAGTTCCTCTACGAAGGAGACTCGCCGCTCGCCGAGCGCCGCGCGGCGGCCCTGTCGCTGGACTCCCGGCTGCTGGCCGAGCTGCTCGGCCAGGCGGAGCTGCGCGAGCTGCTCGACGCCGAGGTGCTGACCGAGCTGGAGCGGGAGCTCCAGTGGCTCGCCGAGGACCGCCGGGTGAAGGACGCCGAGGGCGTCGCGGACATCCTCCGCGTCCTCGGCCCGCTCACGGACGCCGAACTGGCCGAGCGGGGCGCCGAGCCGCAGTGGGCGCAGGACCTCGCCGGGGCCCGCCGCGCGATCAAGGTCCGTGTCGCCGGCGCCGACCACTGGGCGGCGATCGAGGACGCGGGCCGCCTGCGCGACGCCCTCGGCACAGCGCTGCCGGTCGGCGTCCCGGAGGCCTTCACCGAGCCGGTCAAGGACCCCCTCGGTGATCTCCTCGCGCGTTACGCCCGCACCCACGGCCCCTTCACCTCGGCGACGGTCGCCGCCCGCTTCGGGCTGGGCACGGCGGTCACCGAGGGCGCGTTGCAGCGCCTGGCCGCGAGCGGACGGGTCGTACAGGGCGAGTTCCACCCGGCGGGCATCGGCCAGGAGTGGTGCGATGCCACGGTGCTCCGCCGCCTTCGCCGCCGTTCCCTGGCGGCCCTGCGCCACGAACTCGAACCGGTGCCGCCACCGGCCCTCGCCCAGTTCCTGCCGCAGTGGCAGCACATCGGCAAGGGCCACTCCCTGCGCGGCGTCGACGGACTGGTGCGTGCCGTCGAGCAGTTGCAGGGTGCGTCCGTGCCCGCCTCCGCCCTGGAGAAGCTCGTCCTGCCGTCACGCGTCATGAACTACACCCCGGCCATGCTCGACGAGCTCACGGCCGCCGGAGAGATCGTGTGGGCCGGAGCGGGCGCCCTGCCCGGAAAGGACGGCTGGGTCTCCCTGTACCTGGCGGACGCGGCCCCCCTCCTGTTGCCACCACCGCACCCCCTGGAGCTGACGGCCCTGCACCAGTCCGTCCTGGACGCCCTCACCGGCGGCTACGGCCTGTTCTTCCGCCAGATCGCCGACCAGGTGCGCGCCACCACCCACCCCGACGCCACCGACCCCCAACTGGCCGACGTCGTATGGGACCTGGCCTGGTCCGGGCGGCTCACCAACGACACCCTCACCCCCATGCGCTCCCTCCTCGGCTCCGGCCGCACTGCCGGCTCCACCGCCCACCGCGCCAAACGCACGATTCCCCGTGGCCGCTACGGCTCCCTCACGGCCGCGGCCCGCCCCGCCTCCCGCACCGGCCCGCCGACCGTCGCCGGCCGCTGGTCCCTGCTCCCGCCACGCGAGCCCGATCCGACCGTGCGCGCCCACGCCCTGGCCCGCACTCTCCTTGACCGGCATGGAGTGGTCACCCGGGGAGCCGTCTCGGCGGAGGGCGTGGAGGGCGGCTTCTCGGCGACGTATCGCATCCTCTCCGCCTTCGAGGACAGCGGTCAGGCCCGCCGCGGTTACGTCGTGGAGGGCCTCGGCGCCGCCCAGTTCGCCATGGACGGCGCGGTCGACCGTCTCCGCGCGGTGTCCAACGCCCGCGACCGCGGGGAGCCGGTGCCGGACAGCGGCACTCCCGATCTCTGGGGTTCCGGCTCGGTACCCGAGGCACCCCACGGCCCCGCACAAGGCGACCCCGAGGCCGAGGACTGGGACTGGACCCGCGCCTTCGACGACCCCGACGGCCCCGGTCCCGAGGCAGGCCCCGGCTTCGCTTCCGATTCCCCGTCACCCGCTTCCCGCGACGAGTACATCTCACCGCGCGACTACCCACCCCAGCCCACCCCCCAGCACTGGCAAGCCACCCCCGGATACGGTTCCGGCTTCGGCAGCCGCAGGCACCACGGCTCCGACGCCTCCCGAGCCGTGGTCCTCGCCGCCGCCGACCCCGCCAACGCCTACGGCGCCGCCCTGCCCTGGCCCGACCCCCCGACCGAGGCCGGCCACAAGCCGGGCCGCAAGGCGGGCTCCCTCGTGGTCCTCGTGGACGGCGAACTCACGCTCTATATGGAGCGCGGCGGCAAGACCCTCCTGGCCTGGCCCTCCGCCCCCGACACCGCCCCCACCGACGACCCCCGTCTGCACACAGCGGCGGAGTCCCTCGCCGCGGCCGCCAAGGCCGGTTCCCTCGGCACGGTCACGGTGGAACGCATCAACGGCACCTCGGCCCTGACCTCCCCCCTGGGCGCCCTCCTGGAAACAGCGGGCTTCATCGCCACCCCTCGCGGCCTACGTCTACGCGCGTGACGGCACCCGTCGCCCCCGGCCGCCGAGCCACGGCCACCCGCCCTGCCCCTTGAACCGAACCAGCCGAAGGCGAAGCCACCACCCGCACCCTTCTCATGCCCGCTCCCCCCTCTACGCCCTTCCCCCATGCCACCCTTGACCCATGCCCGAAGGAGACACGGTCTGGCAGTCCGCGAGACGCCTGCACAGCGCCCTGGCGGACAAGGTGCTGACCCGTAGCGACCTGAGGGTGCCGAAATACGCCACCGCCGACCTCACGGGCCGCCGAGTCCTCAACGTCACCCCACGCGGCAAGCACCTCCTCACCCGCATCGAAGGCGGCCTGACCCTCCACTCCCACCTCCGCATGGACGGCTCCTGGAAGGTGTACGCAGAAAACCAGCGCTGGACCGGCGGCCCCACCCACCAGATCCGCGCGATCCTGGCCAACGCCGACCACACAGCCGTCGGCTACCGCCTCCCCGTTCTGGAACTCCTGCGCACCACGGACGAACACAAAGCCGTCGGCCACCTCGGCCCCGATCTCCTGGGCCCGGACTGGAACCCCGAGGCGGCCCTGGCGAACCTTCTCCAGGACCCCGCCCGCCCCCTCGGCGAGGCCCTCCTCGACCAGCGCAATCTCGCCGGCATCGGCAACGTCTACAAGAGCGAACTCTGCTTCCTGCTCGGCGCCACCCCCTGGCTCCCAGTCGGCGCCCTCCCCACGGACCGCGCCGCTCAACTCCCCGCGCTCGCCAAGAAGCTCCTGGAGGCCAATCGCGACCGCCCGGTCCGCAGCACGACCGGCCGCCGCGGCCAGGACCTGTTCGTCTACGGCCGCGCACCCCGTCCCTGCCTGCGCTGCCACACCTCCATCCGCGTCGCCGACCAGGGCGACGGCTCCCGCGAACGTCCCACGTACTGGTGCCCGGCCTGCCAGACCGGCCCCGCCCCGAGCCCCCACCGCAGGGCACCTAGCGGAACTCACCCCAGAACCTCACACCGTACGACCAATTGACGCTCCGTCAGAAACGCTCGTACCGTCGCTCCATGGCCGTCAGCGCGTACGACCTCACCGGACGCACCGCATTCGTCACCGGCGCCGCGAGTGGCATCGGCCGGGCAACCGCCGCCCTGCTCGCCGAGGCCGGCGCGACCGTGCACTGCGCCGACCTCGACGCGTCGGGGCTGCACGAGACGGCGACCCTGATCAAGGACGCGGGTGGCACCGCGCACACCCATCCCCTCGACGTCACGGACCGCGAACAACTCCACCAGGCCATCACCTCCTGCGAGCGCCTCGACGTGCTGGCCGCGGTCGCCGGAATCATGCACAGCAGCCCGGTCCTGGAGACGAGGGACGAAGACCTCGACCGTGTCCTGAACGTCAACTTCAAGGGCGTGCTCCACGCCTGCCAGGAAGCGGCCCGCCTGATGCTGGACCGGGAGACGAGAGGCAGCATCGTCACGATGGCTTCCGGCGCCGTGGACACGGGCGGACCCGGGCTGCTCTGCTACGGCGCGGCCAAAGCAGCCGTGGTACAGCTCACGAAGACTCTGGCCACCGAGGTCGGCCGGTACGGCATCCGGGTCAACGCGGTCGCACCCGGCTGGATCCGCACTCCCATGACCGACCGCCACGACGAGGAGGCACAGGCGCACACCGAGGCACTCATGTCCCGCATGTCACCGCTCAGACGCGTCGGCGAACCGGAGGACATCGCCCACGCCGTGCTCTACCTGGCCTCCGACGCCTCGTCCTTCATGACGGGCCAGATCATCCGTCCGAACGGCGGGGTGGCGATGCCGTGGTAGCCGCACCGGCCCCACCGGAGCGCCCGGCCCCGGCAGGTCTCCCCGTCCGCCACGCCTGACGCCATCGCCCGGCGCCCACGGCTCCCGCGGCCCGTCCCTTCGGCACACAATGCACCGGCAGCAGGCTCAGCCCCCATCCACCCGCCGCGATCGCTCCTTCGAGCCCCCCGGCGTCCGGCGTCAGCACCAGCCGCGCCATGGCCCACCACCACAGCGCCCCGAGCCCGAGAGTCACCCCCCGGCGTACTGTCGGCCCCGCCATGCAGCCACCTCCAGCCCGGACGCTAGACCGCCGCCGCACCCATGGGGAGGGCGCACCAAGGGCACACGGTCGCACCGAAGCGGCCGTCGCTCCAAGATGCACGAAAACCCCGACCGGCGCCTCTCCAGTCCAGCTGGAGAGGCCCGTCCGGGGCCTCGCAGACTTACTCTCGGCGTGCCGTCGGCTCATGGCACACCAAGCGTGAGCGTCACGCCGCTACGACGTCCACCGCTTCGCTGGGCGCCTTGATGGTCACCCGTTCCGGTGGCACACCCTTGACCGAGACGGAACCCAGCATCGGGCGCACCGCTGCCGGTACCGGTGCGCTGGGCGTGGCCGCAGCGGACTGGGCCAGCTCGGCGAGGGCGAGCTCGTCGCTCACTTCCCGCATGAGTTCGGACATCCGTACGTCCAGCGCGTCGCAGATCGCGGACAGCAGCTCGGAGGAAGCCTCCTTCTGCCCCCGCTCCACCTCGGAGAGATAGCCGAGTGAGACTCGGGCGGACGAGGAGACTTCGCGCAGAGTACGGCCCTGGCGTTGGCGCTGCCGACGCAGCACGTCACCCAGCAGGCGACGGAGCAGAATCATCGGTGGCTCCCTCCTCGGACCGCGTAGCCGCATCCTTCACGCCCCACCGTACCGCCTTGCGCCGCGGCCGTGCGGGGAGCGATGTCGTGTTCACTCAGGGCTGCAAACATCAAAACCCCCCGTTCCGTTCCGTATCCTGTGCCCGCTCATTCCCGGTCTGTTCGCTCGCAAGCTCTTCCAGGAGCAGTGCGAGTACGCTCCGTACACTCTCCATACGAATTTCCGCGCGGTCGCCGTTCAACCGCAGCGCGGTCACTTTCCCGCCACCCGCTGCGTCGGAAGCGCCCGCGGAGGGCCCGTCGACAGCCACGAAAACCGTCCCGACGGGCTTGCCGTCCTGCGGTTCCGGGCCCGCGACTCCGGTGGTCGCGATGCCCCAGTCGGCGCCGAGTGCCTTGCGTACTCCGGCCGCCATCTGGGCCGCGACCTGCGGATCCACCGCGCCTCGTTGGGACAGCAGGGTGGCGTCGACACCCAACAGCTCCTGCTTCAGTTCGGTGGCGTAGGCGGTCACCGACCCCCTGAACGCCTGGGACGCCCCGGGAGCCGCTGTGATTTCCGCCGCAACCAGTCCGCCGGTGAGCGACTCGGCGACCGCGAGCGTCTGGCCCTTCACGGTGAGTAGTCGCACCACTTGGGCGGCCGGGGAATTCACGCTTCCGACTCCTCCAACGCCGCCTTGCGCTCGGCGATTCCCTGCCTGCGCAGCACAATGGCCTGTCTCACATAGTCCAGCCCGGTCACGACGGTCAGCACGACCGCCACAGCCATCACCCAGAACCTCGCGGTGGCCAGCCACCCCGTCAGCGCCAGGATGTACATCCCTACGGCGATGCCCTGGCTGAGGGTCTTGAGCTTGCCTCCCCGGCTCGCCGGGATCACGCCGTACCGGATGACGAGGAAACGCAGCAGGGTGATCCCGAGTTCCCTGCCCAGGATGACGATCGTGACCCACCACGGCAGGTCGCCGAGCCCGGAGAGACAGATCAGCGCCGCCCCCATGATCGCCTTGTCGGCGATGGGGTCGGCGATCTTCCCGAAGTCGGTGACGAGGTTGTAGGCGCGCGCCAGGTGTCCGTCGAAGAGGTCGGTGATCATGGCGACCGCGAAGGCCGCCCAGGCGAACGAGCGCCACGCCGGGTCGTACCCGCCGTCGGCCAGCATCAGGGCGACGAAGCCGGGCACGAGGACCAGCCGGAGCATGGTCAGCAGATTGGCGACGTTCCAGACGCTGGCCTGGTTGACCGCCGCGGCCGCGATCTTCCCGCCGCGCGCGGTCTTCGAACCGGAGTCGTTGCCGGCCCCGGAAGCCGCGCCGGCAACGGCACCCGCCACGGGGACGGCACTCGCGCGTACCTCGGCGGCCGTACCGGAGACCGCGGCCGACGGAGCGCTGTGGGCCACACCGGAGGCGGCACCCGAGACGCCGCCCGCCGGTCCGCCCTTCGCGGCGGAGGGGCCACCCGCAGCGGACGCCGGAACTCCGGTCATCTGCCCGCCTCCTCACTACACGCGAGCGAGCCGTCGAGCGGCTCGGCCACCAGGTCGACACCTTCCGTACCGACCACCTTCGCCTCGACCATACGACCGACGCTCAGACCTTCGCCGCTCGTGAGCAGCACTTGGCCGTCGGTCTCCGGCGCCTGGTGCGCGCCTCGGCCGTACACGCCCTCGTCGTCGATGGACTCGACGAGCACGTGCACGGTCTCGCCGACGCGCTCCTCGGCGCGCTGCGAGACGAGCTCTTCGGCGAGCCGGGAGACACGTGCCAGCCGCTCGGCGACGACGTCCTCGTCCAGCTTGTTCTCGTACGTCGCCGCTTCGGTGCCTTCCTCGTCGGAGTACCCGAAGACGCCGATGGCGTCCAGTCGCGCGCCGTTCAGGAACCGCTCCAGCTCGGCCAGGTCGGCCTCGGTCTCGCCGGGGAAGCCCACGATGAAGTTGGAGCGCACACCGGCCTCGGGGGCCTTGCCGCGGATGGTGTCGAGCAGCTCCAGGAAGCGGTCGGTGTCGCCGAAGCGGCGCATCGCGCGCAGCACGCCGGGGGCTGAGTGCTGGAAGGACAGGTCGAAGTAGGGCACCACCTTGGGCGTGGACGTCAGCACGTCGATCAGGCCCGGCCGCATCTCGGCGGGCTGGAGGTAACTGACACGCACGCGTTCCAGGCCGTCGACCTCGGCGAGCTCGGGCAGGAGGGACTCGAGGAGACGGATGTCGCCGAGGTCCTTGCCGTAGGACGTGTTGTTCTCGGAGACCAGCATGATCTCCTTGACTCCCTGCTCGGCCAGCCAGCGCGTCTCGTTGAGGACGTCCGAGGGGCGACGCGAGATGAAGGAGCCGCGGAAGGACGGGATGGCGCAGAAGGAGCAGCGCCGGTCGCAGCCGGAGGCGAGCTTCACGGAGGCGACCGGGGCGCCGTCCAGACGGCGGCGCAGGGGCGCACGGGGGCCGGAAGCCGGAGCGAGCCCCTCCGGAAGGTCGGCGGGAGCCGCCTCGGGGGCTTCGGCGGCCGGCCCGTGTCCGGGCAGCGAGACGGAGGCCGCCGACTCCTGTCGCTGGGCCGGGCTGATCGGCAGCAGCTTGCGCCGGTCGCGCGGGGTGTGCGCGGCGTGGATGCCGCCGCTGAGGATCGTCTGCAGGCGGTCGGAGATGTCGGCGTAGTCGTCGAAGCCGAGCACTCCGTCCGCCTCCGGCAGCGCCTCGGCGAGGTCCTTGCCGTACCGCTCGGCCATGCAGCCCACCGCCACGACGGCCTGGGTTCTGCCGTGCCCCTTGAGATCGTTGGCCTCGAGGAGGGCGTCGACGGAGTCCTTCTTGGCGGCTTCGACGAAGCCACAGGTGTTGACGACGGCGACGTCCGCGTCGGCGGCGTCGTTCACGAGATCCCAGCCGTCCGCCTCCAAACGGCCTGCGAGCTCCTCCGAGTCCACCTCGTTGCGGGCGCAGCCAAGAGTGACGAGTGCGACGGTACGGCGTTCAGGCATGGGCTCAAGACTACTTCGTCCCACTGACACCCCACGTCGACGGGGTTGGCCGATCTTGGCCAACCCCGTGACGGCAAAGCGAACGGATCCCTATCCGACCTGCGGGTCGCCCTTCGTGTACGTCAGGCGCTCCACGGCCCCGGGCTGCCAGTCGTCGTCGATCTTCTTGCCGTTCACGTACAGCTGGATCGCCCCGGCGTCACCGAGGACGAGGTTGATCTTGTCGCTGTCCTGGAAGGTCTTGGTGTCGCCCTGCTCGAGCAGTCCGTCGAAGAGGGTCCGGCCGTTGTGGTCCTTGGCGAGGATCCAGCTCTTTCCGTCAGCGGCGCCGACCTGAACGGTCACCTTGTCCTGGGGTGCCGCCGCGATGGCGCTGTCGGTCGGCGTGGGCGTCGGCTTCGGGTCCTTGGTGGTCTTGTCGGACTTGGGCGTCGGAGACTTGCTGGTGGCGGGCGTGGTGCCGTCGGCGACCTGGGTCGCCCCGCCGCCGTCGCCGCCCTTGAAGGCGGTGAACCCGACGAAGCCGACCACAGCGACGATTGCGGCGACCATGGCCGCGGTCCAGTTGGGCCCGCGGCGCTCGGGTCGGATGCGTTCCGCCTCGAACAGCGGAGCGGCCGGGGTCGGGGCCGGACGCCCGCCGCCGTGATCGGCGGCGAACTGGTCCAGCAGGGGGGCCGGATCCAGGTGGACGGCCTTGGCCAGGGTCCGGATGTGGCCCCGGGCGTACACATCACCCCCACAGGGAGCGAAATCGTCCGCCTCGATGGCATGCACGATGGCGATGCGGACCCTGGTGGCGTTGCTGACGTCGTCGACGGTCAACCCAGCCGCGATCCGCGCCTGTTTCAGGGCGTGGCCGACGGAGAGGCGGTCTTCCTGTCGGTCGTCTTCGAACGGACGCTCGTCTTCAGGGGAGTTGCCGATGGACACGGGGGCGCCTTTCGAGCGTTTAAGCCACCTGTGCTGGAGGTTCAGTCTAGGGGGGGTGCGAAAGGGTGGGGCAACCGGGCGGTGGGACTTTGTACGCCATCGGAATGGCCGGGCACACCGATGGTGGAGCAGCAGCTTTTCGCTTCCCTCAACTTGACGTACGCCGAAGGGAAACGGTTGCTCAATGATCCCTTACGGGTGAGTCACGATCGAACATCGGTGGCCGCACCCGCTCCGGGACTCCCTTTAAGCCTCCCCGCGGATCACCGCGAGCACTCCGTCCAACTCGTCAGCCTTCACAAGAACGTCACGAGCCTTGGATCCCTCGCTCGGCCCGACGATGCCCCGGGACTCCATGAGGTCCATCAGACGCCCCGCTTTCGCGAACCCGACCCGCAGCTTGCGCTGGAGCATGGACGTCGACCCGAACTGTGTGGAGACGACCAGCTCGGCCGCCTGGCACAGCAGGTCGAGGTCGTCGCCGATCTCCTCGTCGATCTCCTTCTTCTGCTTGGTGCCCACGACGACGTCGTCCCGGAAGACCGGCGCCATCTGGTCCTTGCAGTGCTGGACGATCGCCGCGACCTCGTCCTCGGTCACGAAGGCGCCCTGCATACGGGTGGGCTTGTTGGCCCCCATCGGCAGGAAGAGCCCGTCGCCCTTGCCGATCAGCTTCTCGGCGCCGGGCTGGTCGAGGATGACCCGGGAGTCGGCGAGCGAGGAGGTGGCGAAGGCGAGCCGTGAGGGCACGTTCGCCTTGATCAGACCGGTGACGACGTCCACCGACGGCCGCTGCGTGGCGAGCACCAGGTGGATGCCGGCCGCGCGTGCGAGCTGCGTGATCCGCACGATCGCGTCCTCGACGTCCCGCGGTGCGACCATCATGAGGTCGGCGAGCTCGTCGACGATGACCAGCAGGTACGGGTAGGGCTGGAGCTCACGCTCGCTGCCCTCGGGCAGCTTGACCTTGCCGTTCCTGATGGCTTCGTTGAAATCGTCGATGTGCCGGAAGCCGTACGCCGCCAGGTCGTCGTACCGAAGGTCCATCTCCCGTACGACCCACTGGAGCGCCTCGGCGGCCCGCTTCGGGTTGGTGATGATCGGCGTGATCAGGTGCGGGATGCCCTCGTAGGCCGTCAGCTCCACACGTTTGGGGTCGACGAGGACCATGCGCACGTCCTCGGGGGTCGCGCGGACCATGATGGAAGTGATCAAGCAGTTAATGCACGACGACTTACCGGAACCGGTGGCTCCGGCAACCAGCACGTGCGGCATCTTCGCGAGGTTGGCCATCACATAGCCGCCCTCGACGTCCTTGCCGAGCGCGACGAGCATGGGGTGCTCGTCCTCGGCGGCCGCCGCGAGCCGCAGCACGTCGCCGAGGTTGACCATCTCGCGGTCGGTGTTCGGGATCTCGATGCCGACCGCCGACTTGCCGGGAATCGGGCTGATGATCCGCACATCCGGGCTGGCGACGGCGTACGCGATGTTCTTGGCCAGCGCGGTGATCCGCTCGACCTTCACGGCGGGGCCGAGCTCGACCTCGTAGCGCGTGACCGTCGGCCCGCGCGTGAAACCGGTGACGGCGGCGTCGACCTTGAACTCCGTGAAGACGGTCGTCAGCGAGGCGACTATGGCGTCGTTGGCCGCGCTGCGCGCCTTGCCGGGGCCGCCGCGCTCCAGGAGGTCGAGTGAGGGCAGCGCGTAGGTGATGTCGCCGGACAGATGGAGCTGCTCCGCGCGCGGGGGCAGTTCGCCGGAGGCCTCGGGAGCGGGCTTGGTGAGGTCGGCGACCTCGACCTTGAGCTTCTCCTGCTTCGGCCGCGCGTCCTGCTTGGGCCGCGCGGCCGGGACGGGGGTGGGTACCGGTGTCGTCTCCACCCGGTCGCCCACGCTGACGCCCTGGGTGAGGTCGGCTACCAGCGCCGAGGGCGGCAGGCCGTGCATGACGACGCCGTCCAGATCCGCGGCCGCGGCCGCAGCGATGTCCACGGCGTCCATCCGCCGGTCCATCGCGGGCTGCGGCACCGCGGAGCGCCTGGGCCGTCCACGGCGCTGCGAGAGGGCCTCCTGCTCCGCTCCGTCGGGGTCGTACGACTCGGGCGCGGGACCTCGCCTGCGACCGCGTGCGGGCAGCGCCTCGCGCCACTGCTCGTCGTAGCGCTCGTCGTCCTCGCCGAGCTCGTCCTCCGCCGGGTCGGGCAGGATCCCGAGCCGCACACCGAGCTCCCGCAGCCGCCGCGGGATGGCGTTGACCGGCGTGGCGGTGACGACGAGCAGCCCGAAGACCGTCAGCAGGACGAGCAGCGGTACGGCGAGGACCTCGCCCATGGTGTACGTCAGCGGGGTCGCCGCTCCCCAGCCGATGAGGCCGCCCGCGTCCCTTATCGCCTGCATGCCGTCGCTGCGGGCGGGCGCGCCGCAGGCGATGTGGACCTGCCCGAGCACGCCGATGACGAGCGCCGACAGGCCGATCACGATGCGGCCGTTGGCCTCGGGCTTCTCGGGGTGCCGGATGAACCGCACGGCGATGACCGCGAGCAGTATCGGCACGAGCAGGTCGAGCCGGCCGAAGGCGCCGGTCACGATGATCTCGACGAGGTCGCCCACCGGGCCACGCAGGTTCGACCAGGTACCGGCGGCGACGATCAGGCCGAGGCCGAGCAGCAGAAGCGCCACGCCGTCCTTCCGGTGCGCGGGGTCGAGGTTCTTCGCGCCCTGCCCTATCCCGCGGAACACCGCGCCCACGGCATGGGCCAGGCCGAGCCAGACGGCCCGGACGAGACGGTAGACGCCCCCGGTCGGGCTGGGCGCCGGCTTCGGCGGCGCGGCCTTCTTCACCGCGGCCTTCTTGGCGGGCGCCTTTTTTGCCGGTGCTTTCTTCGCCGCAGCCTTCCTCGCCGGACCCTGCGCGGGAGCGGCAGCCTTCTTGGCGGGCTGCTTCTTGGCTGCGGAGGGACGTGAGGCCATAGGTGCGAGGTTACCGGTGGAGACGACCGCGGACACGTGTGCCCACTGCTTCACCCGTTCGTGTCGCTCGTGGAGAGGTGTCGAACTGACGCGGGCTCAAGAGGTCCTTCTACGAGCGTCAGTTCTGCGAAGGCACCGACGGCGAACTCCCGGTGCCGGGCTCCAGCGCGTCCAGCGCCCGCCGCAACCCCGTGAGTTTGCGTTCGAGATGGGCAGCGGTGGCCACCGCTGCCGCGTCCGCGGACTCGTCGTCCAGTTGCTTGGAGAGCGCCTCGGCCTGCTCCTCGACCGCGGCCAGACGCGCGGACAGCTCGGCGAGCAGACCCGCCGGCTCCTTCGCGTCCCCAACCGCCGCCTTGCCTCCGCCGCCCTCCAACTGGAGCCGCAGCAGCGCCGCCTGCTCCCGCAGCTGGCAGTTCTTCATATAGAGCTCGACGAAGACCGAGACCTTCGCACGCAGCACCCACGGGTCGAACGGCTTGGAGATGTAGTCCACCGCCCCGGCGGCATACCCCCGGAACGTGTGGTGCGGGCCGTGGTTGATCGCGGTGAGGAAGATGATCGGGATGTCCCGGGTCCGCTCCCGCCGTTTGATGTGCGCCGCGGTCTCGAAACCGTCCATGCCCGGCATCTGGACGTCCAGCAGAATCACCGCGAAGTCGTCCGTGAGCAGTGCCTTGAGTGCTTCCTCCCCGGACGATGCCCGCACCAGTGTCTGATCGAGCGCGGAGAGGATGGCCTCCAGCGCGAGCAGATTCTCCGGCCGGTCATCGACCAGGAGGATCTTGGCCTTCTGCACCATGGCCCGCCCTCCTCGCCCCGGATGTGCACCGGGCGCCGCCGCTGGGGACGACTCCCTTTCGCCGCCCGTCCTTGTGCCGGTCATCGTAGCCGCACCCTGTCTGTCGCCACACCCTGTCACCGTGATGTCACTGTGCACGTAGCAGAAACGTAGCGGGAGACCAGAAGGTTCCCCGAATCCCGTACTTCTACACGGCGTCGGGCACACTCAGTCAGCAACTCCGCGTGAACTCCGCTGATTCCCATCACTCCCCCCGCATCCACTGCTCCATCACCGACAGCAGATGATCGGGATCGACCGGCTTGGTCACGTAATCGGAGGCGCCCGACTCGATCGCCTTCTCGCGGTCGCCCTTCATCGCCTTGGCGGTCAACGCGATGATCGGGAGCCCGGCGAACTGCGGCATCCTGCGGATCGCATTGGTCGTCGCGTACCCGTCCATCTCGGGCATCATGATGTCCATCAGGACGACCGCCACATCCTCGTGCTGCTCCAGCACCTCGATACCCTCACGGCCGTTCTCCGCGTAGAGCACGGACAGTCCGTGCTGCTCGAGGACGCTGGTGAGCGCGAAGACGTTACGGATGTCGTCGTCGACGATCAGCACCTTCTCCCCGCCGAACCGGATGCCCCGGCGTGGCTGCGGCGCGGCCTGGTGCTCCACGGCCGACCACTGGTCCGGCTGTCCGATCCGCTGTTCGAGGGCGGGCGCGGTCCTGCGACGGCGCCGGAAGAGCGCCGCGGCGCCGTTCTGTGTCTCCTGGTACGACTTCACCTCGGCCGGCGTCTCGACCTCGGCCCCGGTCCGCCCGTGCTCCGACGTGGACGCGACCAGATCGCCGGCCTCCAGGGCGGGCATGGACTGCTGGTAGCCCTGCGGCGGCAGTTCGCTGGGGTGCAGCGGCAAATACAGCGTGAACGTCGATCCGCGACCGGGCTCGCTCTGCGCGTGGATCTCGCCGCCGAGCAGTTGCGCGATCTCTCGTGAGATCGACAGCCCGAGGCCGGTGCCGCCGTACTTGCGGCTGGTCGTACCGTCAGCCTGCTTGAAGGCCTCGAAGATCACCCGCATCTTGCTGGCCGCGATGCCGATCCCGGTGTCGGTCACCGAGAACGCGATCAGGTCGGCGCCCGGGTCGCGCAGGGAACCGGCCTCGAGCAGTTGCTCCCGGATCGCCACGGGTACGTCCCGCCCGGCGGGCCGGATGACCAGCTCGACGGCTCCGGAGTCGGTGAACTTCACCGCGTTGGACAGCAGGTTGCGCAACACCTGGAGCAGCCGCTGTTCATCGGTGTGCAGCGTGGCGGGCAGCTCGGGCGAGACCCGTACGGACAGGTCCAGGCCCTTCTCCGCGGTCAGCGGCCGGAAGGTGGCCTCCACGTAGTCCACGAGCTGCACGAGCGCGATGCGTGTCGGGGACACGTCCATCTTGCCCGCCTCGACCTTCGACAGGTCGAGGATGTCGTTGATCAGCTGCAGCAGGTCGGAGCCGGCCCCGTGGATGGTCTCGGCGAACTCGACCTGCTTCGGGGTGAGGTTGGAGTCCGCGTTGTCGGCGAGCAGCTTGGCGAGGATCAGCAGCGAGTTGAGCGGGGTGCGCAGCTCGTGCGACATGTTGGCCAGGAACTCGCTCTTGTACCGCATGGATACGGCGAGCTGTTCGGCACGCTCCTCCAGGACCTGCCGCGCCTCCTCGATCTCGGTGTTCTTGACCTCGATGTCGCGGTTCTGCTGGGCCAGCAGTTCGGCCTTCTCCTCCAGTTCGGCGTTGGACGCCTGGAGGGCCTTCTGCCGGTTCTCCAACTCGGCCGACCGCTCCCTGAGCTGCTCGGTCAGCTCCTGCGACTGCTTCAGCAGTACCTCCGTCTTGGTGTTGACGGAGATGGTGTTGACGCTGGTCGCGATCATCTCGGCGATCTGGTTGAGGAAGTCCTTCTGGATCTGCGTAAAGGGTGTGAAGGAGGCCAGCTCGATGACACCGAGCACCTTGCCCTCGAACAGCACCGGGAGGACGATCACTTGCGCGGGCGGCGCCTCTCCCAGTCCGGAGGAGATCTTCAGGTATCCGCTGGGCGCGTTCTCCACCAGGATCGTGCGCTTCTCCTCTGCGGCCGTCCCGATGAGCGCCTCACCCGGCCGGAACGACGTCGGCATCGAGCCCATCGAATAGCCGTACGACCCGAGCATCCGCAGCTCGTACTGCTCCTCGGCCTCGGCGCTCATGTCCTTGCCGTCCAGGAGCGGCATCGCCACGAAGAACGCGCCGTGCTGCGCGGTCACCACCGGCGTCAGCTCGCTCATGATCAGCGAGGCCACGTCCTCGAGGTCCCGGCGACCCTGCATGAGCGCCGAGATACGGGCCAGGTTGCCCTTGAGCCAGTCCTGCTCCTTGTTGGCGATCGTGGTGTCGCGCAGGTTGGCGATCATCTTGTTGATGTAGTCCTGAAGTTCCTGGATCTCGCCGGACGCGTCCACGTCGATCTTCAGGTTCAGGTCGCCTCGGGTCACCGCGGTCGCCACGCGCGCGATGGCTCGCACCTGCCGGGTAAGGTTTCCTGCCATTTCGTTCACGGACTCGGTGAGGTCGCGCCAGGTGCCGTCGACGTCACGCACGCGTGCCTGGCCGCCGAGCTGGCCCTCGGTGCCCACCTCGCGGGCGACTCGGGTGACCTCCTCGGCGAAGGAGGACAGCTGGTCGACCATGGTGTTGATGGTGGTCTTGAGTTCGAGGATCTCACCGCGGGCGTCGATGTCGATCTTCTTCGTCAGGTCGCCCTTGGCGATGGCCGTGGTCACCATGGCGATGTTCCGCACCTGACCGGTCAGGTTGGACGCCATCTGGTTCACGGACTCGGTGAGGTCCTTCCAGGTGCCGGCCACACCGGGCACCCGCGCCTGACCGCCCAGGATGCCGTCCGTGCCCACCTCGCGGGCCACCTTGGTGACCTGGTCGGCGAACGAACTCAGGGTCTTCACCATGGTGTTGAAGGTGTCGGCGAGCTGCGCGACCTCGCCGCGCGCCTCGATCGTCACCGTCCGCGTGAGGTCACCGTTGGCGACCGCGTTCGCGACCTGGGAGATGTTGCGCACCTGCATGGTCAGGTTGTTGGCCATCAGGTTCACGTTGTCGCTGAGGTCCTTCCAGATCCCCGTGACACCCGGAACCCGCGCCTGACCGCCCAGCTGGCCCTCGGTGCCCACCTCCCGGGCCACCCGGGTCACCTGCTCGGCGAAGGACGACAGCTGGTCGACCATCGTGTTGACGGTGGTGACGAGCTCGAGGATCTCGCCCTTGGCGTCGACGGTGATCTTCTTCGAGAGGTCACCCTTGGCGACCGCGGTCGTGACCTCGGCGATGTTGCGCACCTGGATCGTCAGGTTGTTCGCCATGAAGTTCACCGACTGCGTGAGGTCCTTCCAGGTGCCGGAGACACCCTGGACCTCAGCCTGCCCTCCGAGGATGCCCTCGGTGCCCACCTCACGGGCCACCCGCGTCACCTGGTCGGCGAAGCTGGAGAGCTGGTCGACCATCGTGTTGAGGGTGTTCTTCAGCTCCAGGATCTCGCCGCGCGCATCGACGTCGATCTTCTGCGACAGGTCACCCCGCGCCACCGCGGTGGCCACCTGGGCGATGTTGCGCACCTGGGCAGTAAGGTTTCCTGCCATTCCGTTCACGGAGTCGGTGAGGTCGCGCCAGACACCGGCGACGCCGGGCACCTGCGCCTGGCCTCCGAGGCGTCCTTCGGTGCCCACCTCACGGGCCACCCGCGTCACCTGGTCGGCGAAGGCGGACAGCTGGTCGACCATCGTGTTGATGGTGTTCTTCAGCTCCAGGATCTCGCCGCGCGCGTCCACGTCGATCTTCTGCGACAGGTCACCCCGCGCCACCGCGGTCGTCACCTGAGCGATCTGCCGCACCTGAGAGGTGAGGTTGCCTCCCATGAAGTTGACGGAGTCGGTGAGCTCCTTCCAGGTACCGGACACCCCCGGCACCACGGCCTGACCTCCCAGCCGTCCCTCGGTGCCCACGTCCCGGGCCATCCTCGTCACCTGGTCGGCGAAGGCCGACAGCTGGTCCACCATCGTGTTCACGGTGTTCTTCAGCTGGAGCATCTCGCCGGAGACGTCGACGGTGACCTTCTGCGACAGGTCACCGTTGGCCACCGCCGTGGTCACCTGGGCGATGTTCCTCACCTGTCCGGTGAGATTCCTGAACGCCGTGTTGACGGAGTCGGTGAGATCCTTCCAGGTACCGGCGGCCCCGGGCACCTGCGCCTGGCCGCCCAGCTCACCCTCGACACCGATCTCGCGCGCCACGCGCGTGACCTCGGCACCGAACGCGGACAGCTGGTCCACCATCCCGTTGACGGTGTTCTTGAGTTCCAGCATCTCGCCGGCCACGTCGACGGTGACCTTCTGCGACAGGTCACCGTTGGCCACCGCCGTCGTCACCGCGGCGATGTCCCGCACCTGTGTGGTGAGGTTCCGGAAGACCGTGTTCACCGAATCGGTGAGGTCCTTCCACGTTCCCGCCGCACCCGGCACGTTCGCCTGCCCGCCGAGCTGTCCCTCGGCACCGACCTCGTTGGCCACGCGGGTGACCTCGTCCGCGAAGATCCGCAGCGTCTCGGTCATCTGGTTGATCGTGTCGGCCAGCTGCGCGACCTCACCGCGTGCGGAGACCGTCACCTTCTGCGACAGGTCACCGCTGGCGACCGCCGTGGTCACCTGGGCGATCCCGCGCACCTGGGCCGTCAGATTGCCGGCCATGAGGTTCACCGAATCGGTGAGGTCCTTCCACACCCCGGCCACACCCGGCACCTGCGCCTGGCCGCCGAGCTCGCCCTCGACGCCCACCTCGCGCGCGACACGGGTCACCTCGGAGGAGAAGGAGGAGAGCTGGTCCACCATCGTGTTGACGGTGTTCTTCAGCTCCAGCATCTCGCCGGCCACGTGAACCGTGACCTTCCGGGACAGATCACCCTTGGCGACCGCCGTGGTCACCAGGGCGATGTCCCGCACCTGGGCCGTCAGCCGGTACGCCATCGTGTTGACGGACTCGGTCAGGTCCTTCCACGAACCCGACATGCCACGCACGCGTGCCTGTCCGCCGAGCTTGCCCTCGGTGCCGACCTCGCTGGCCACCCGGGTGACCTCGTCGGTGAACGTCGACAGCTGATCGACAAGGTTGTTCACCGTCCGCCCGACCTTCAGGAACTCCCCGCGCAGCGGATGCCCCGTCCCGTCCGGCGCCTGCGTCCTGAGTTCCATACGGGGTGACAGATCACCCTCCGCCACCGCGGACAGCACCCGGCCGACCTCGGAGACGGGCCGTACGAGATCGTCCACGAGCGCGTTGGAGGCATCGATGGCGGACGCCCAGGAGCCCTCACAGGCGCCTGTTTCCAGCCTTTCCGTGAGCTTGCCCTCACGGCCCACCATGCGCCGCACCCGCGACAGCTCACCTGTCAGATGGAGATTGCGGTCGGCCACCTCGTTGAAGACCGCGGCGATCTCCGACATCACGCCGTCGCCGGACACCGTGAGCCGCTTGCGGAAGTTCCCGTCCCGCATCGAGACCAGTGCCGCCAGCAGCCGGTTCAGGGCCGCCGTGTCCACCGCGGTGGTCCCATTGCGTGGTTTGCGCTGGTTGCTCGGGGACTGTCCGCCTTTCGCGCGCGTTTTAGTGCCCCGCGTCGCTGCGCCAGACTCCACTGTGTCCCTCCCGCAGGGGTCGACCGTTACTGCTGTGCTCAGGTGCTACTGCGCGGCGCACCGGTGGCTGCCGCGTGCTTCTGCTTACTACAGCGTTATTTCAACCGGGCACACAAAGCCGCACCACGGGCTGCTGCCCGCCGTACACGTAAGCCACTCGGCCTGCCCGAACCTTCTTCAGGAGCCTGCCCAGTGTTTCACCCTGGTTGAACCCGGCCATAACAGTTCGGCAGCTTCGCACATCGTCCGCACACCCTCCGGACGGAAACACTGCAGACCGGCATCCGCATGGCCGTCGAAGGTAAGTAACCTTGCATGCGGCTGTCCAGCCGAGCCGGTCCGTCCGGCCTGGACGGTGGCACGAGCACGAGCGGGCATCGGAGGGCGGCCGCACACATGACCACCGGACTGGTCCCCGGGGGACAGACCCCGGACCCCCGGCCGACGGGCGGCCTGCCGCAGCAGCGGCACGAGCCGGTCGGCCAGGCAGCCCTGCACGTCGACAACCGGCCGAGGAGTTCTGTGATCACCGCGCGCGCGGCCGCCAGCTTCGAGCCTGTCGGTCGATCGGTAGCGACCGCCCGCTCCTTTGTCCGCGACACCCTCCAGGGATGGGGCTTCGCCGACATCGTCGACGACGCGGTGGTCCTCACCAGCGAACTCGTCACCAATGCCGTGGTGCACGCGGGCACCGCCGCGGACGTTCTGTGCCTGCGCAGTGACGACGGTGTGCGGATCGAGGTGGGCGACCACTACCCCGAGCGCGAGATCCCCCTCCAGGGTCAGGCCGTCAACATGGGCAACCTGGACCGCGAGGGCGGCCGCGGCCTCCAGCTCTGCGCCGCGCTCGCCGGCCGGTGGGGCGTCGAGTACACGCCCACTCACAAGCAGGTGTGGTTCCAGCTCGATCTGCCCGAACGCACGGTGGGCACCCGCACGGCAGGTCCGTCCCTGCCCGCGGACCTCCTCCCGCTGGCGGACGGCCGCGTCCGCGTCGCCGTCGTCCAAATCGACCGTGCGTGCGCCATCAGCTCGTGGAACGAGGACGCCGAGGAACTCTTCGGCTACGCCGCCGAACAGGTCATCGGCAAGCCCCTGACCGATATCGCGGCCTGGCCGCACACCCCGGGCACCAGCACCGGAATCGCCGAGGCCCTCCAGCTCTCGCGCTGGGAGGGCAGCTACGGCATCAGGGCGGCCAACGGTCGCGTCACTTCTGTGTACGCCTCCCACCTGCGCGTCCGTGACACCGGCGGCGAACCCTCCACGGTCTGCCTCCTGGTGCGCGACCACGAACGCGCCGTCCTGCAGACCCCGTTGCGGGTGCCCGCCTCCGACACGAACACCTCATCCGACGGCCAGAGCACCGACCCCTTCGAGGTGTTCATCGGCTCCCCGGCCCCGGACGACCTCGACGGCCTCCTCCAGCGCACCGTCGAACGTGCGCGCGACATGCTCGACGGCGACTCCGCCTTCCTGCTCCTCGCGACCGACGACGAGACCGAGCTGGAGGTCCGCGCCTCCACCGGCCTGCCCTCCGCCCGCCAGCGCTTCGCGCGCGTGCCCGTCGAGGCAGGCCCCGGCCGCTACGGCTCCGCCCGCATGCCGGCCGTCCACGACGACCTCTCGGCCGTACCCGGCGCCGTACCGCTCCTGAACGGCACGGGCATGCGCTCGGTGGTCACGGTCCCGCTGAAGGTCGAGGGCCGCCTCACCGGCTCCCTCGGTGTGGCCGCCGAAGGCCCCGGCAGATACTCGAACGAAGAGGCCCTCCGCCTCCAATTCGCCGCCGACCGCATCGCGTTGGCAGTCGAGTCTGCGCGCCTGGGTGAACTCGAACGCCTGCGCCGCGGCTCCCTGAGCTTCCTCGTCGAGGCCTCCGACCTCCTCGCCGGCACCCTGGACCGCGACCAGACCCTGGCGCTCATGGCCCAGATGACCGTCCCCACCCTGGCCACCTGGTGCGCCGTCTACACGATCGCCGACCAGGCCTCGGATCCCTATCTGTCGTACGTCCTCCACGAGGACGAGGAACTCATCGACGGCATCAAGTCGTTGCTGTCCAAGATCCAGCCCCCGGACCCGGTACCCACCCCCGGGGCCCGCGTCTGGTCGGCCCCCGGCGAGGCAGCACACCAAGCGGCTCTGCGCAGCTCCATGCGCAGCCTCGGACTCAGCGGCGGCCCCACCCACCAGATCGCCTCCGGAATCGGTCCCACGCTCGCCACAGCCTCCGCGGTGGGCGGCGAGACCGTCGTCCTCCCGCTGGTCGCCCGCAACCGCGTCATCGGCATGCTGACCCTCGGCAAGCCCGCGGACGAACACTTCCGCCAGGAAATCCTGGAACTGGCCGAGGACTTGTCCCGCCGGGCCGCCCTCGCCCTGGACAACGCCCGCCTCTACTCCGAGCGCACCGCCATCAGTCAGTCCCTCCAGCGCAGCCTCCTACCGCCCGAGCTCCCCGAGATCGACGGCGTGGAGGTCGAGGTCATCTACCGTGCGGCCGGAGAAGGCAATGAGGTCGGTGGCGACTTCTACGACGTCTTCCCCATCAGCGACGGCGCCTACGGGTTCGCCATCGGCGATGTCTGCGGTACGGGTCCGAACGCGGCGGCGGTCACGGGCCTCGCCCGGCACGCCCTCAGGCTGCTCGCTCGCGAGGGCCTCAGCGGCCCGGCGGTCCTGGAGCGACTGAACTCCGCGATCCTCGACGAGGGCGCCCGCAGTCGCTTCCTGACCCTCCTCTACGGCGAGCTGTGGCCGCAGGAGGACGGCAGCGCCCGACTGAAGGTCGTCTGCGCCGGCCACCCCCTCCCGCTCCGCCTGCGCCAGGACGGCACCGTCGAACCGGCTGCCGAACCCCAGCCGCTTCTCGGTGTCATGGAGGACCTGGAGCTCTACGAGCAGACGGTCACCCTCGACCCGGGCGACGTCCTCCTCTGCGTCACGGACGGCGTCACCGAGCGCCGCGAAGGCACCCGCATGCTGGGCGACGACGGTCTCGCCGACGTCCTCACCACCTGCACGGGCCTGACGGCCGGCGCGGTCGCGGCCCGCATCATGCGCGCGGTCGAGCGCTTCGCCTCCGACGCCCCGTCCGACGACATGGCGATCCTGGCGATGCGCGTCCCGGGCCTGCACACGGACTGAGAGAGAACACGACAAAGGCCCCGCCCAATCGGGCGGGGCCTTTTGGCTGGAGCCCCCTAACGGAATCGAACCGTTGACCTTCTCCTTACCATGGAGACGCTCTGCCGACTGAGCTAAGGGGGCCTGTCGCCTTTTCGAGGTTTCCCTCGCGGCAACGAAATAGATCATACCCCGAACAGCCCGGTGCTCCCAACTCGCTCAGAAAGCAGGCTGAAGCAGTCCCCCCAGCGCATTGCACGCGGCCACGACCCGCTGCATGTCCCGCTTGGTCAGCGAAGCGTCCACCGGCAGCGCGAGCGTCTCGTCGGCCGCCCGCTCGGTCTCCGGCAGCGACACACAACGCCGGAACTCGGGCAACCGGTGCACGGGCGTCTTCACCGGCACCCGGCAGTCAACCCCCTTGCCCCGCAGGGCGCGAGCGAACGCGTCCCGGTCCGGCCGCCCGTTACCGGGCACCCGCACCACGTACTGCTGATAGGTGTGCCCGTCCCCGCCATCGGGCGTGCGCACCCCGCGCAACTTCCCATCGAGGTAGCAGGCCCGCTCCCGACGTTGAGCGATCTCGTCGTACGGCGCCTCGGACTCGCCCTCCTGCAGCACCAGCAGCCCGTGCCGCTGCCCGAGCGCGAGCAGCCGCGCCATGTCGGCAGGTCGCCCGAATCGGTGTACGACAACGACGGCCGCCGTCCGCGGAGTTACCGCCGCTTCGACAGCGGAGGCGTCAAGGCAGTAACTGACCGGATGTATGTCCGCGAACACCAGGAGCGCACCCGCGAGTGTCACCGCCTCGGCAACCTCGACGTTCCCGAAGGCCGGCACGACGACCTCGTCACCGACTCCGACGCCGGCGGCCCTGAGCATTGCAGCAGTACCCATGCCTCGGATGGTGGTTGCGCAACGTGAACTTCAAGTGACGCACAACAAAAAAGGGTTGGACCCCGAACCGAAGTTCAGGATCCAACCCTTTGAATAATTGTTCGGCGGTGTCCTACTCTCCCACAGGGTCCCCCCTGCAGTACCATCGGCGCTGTAAGGCTTAGCTTCCGGGTTCGGAATGTAACCGGGCGTTTCCCTCACGCTATGACCACCGAAACACTATGAAGTTAGACCGGAAAAACGACACGGTCGTTGCCTCAGAACTAACACAGTGGACGCGAGCAAATATGGACAAGCCCTCGGCCTATTAGTACCGGTCACCTCCACCCATTACTGGGCTTCCAGATCCGGCCTATCAACCCAGTCGTCTACTGGGAGCCTTAACCCCTCAAGGGGGTGGGAATACTCATCTCGAAGCAGGCTTCCCGCTTAGATGCTTTCAGCGGTTATCCCTCCCGAACGTAGCCAACCAGCCATGCCCTTGGCAGAACAACTGGCACACCAGAGGTTCGTCCGTCCCGGTCCTCTCGTACTAGGGACAGCCCTTCTCAATATTCCTGCGCGCGCAGCGGATAGGGACCGAACTGTCTCACGACGTTCTAAACCCAGCTCGCGTACCGCTTTAATGGGCGAACAGCCCAACCCTTGGGACCGACTCCAGCCCCAGGATGCGACGAGCCGACATCGAGGTGCCAAACCATCCCGTCGATATGGACTCTTGGGGAAGATCAGCCTGTTATCCCCGGGGTACCTTTTATCCGTTGAGCGACGGCGCTTCCACAAGCCACCGCCGGATCACTAGTCCCGACTTTCGTCCCTGCTCGACCCGTCGGTCTCACAGTCAAGCTCCCTTGTGCACTTACACTCAACACCTGATTGCCAACCAGGCTGAGGGAACCTTTGGGCGCCTCCGTTACTCTTTAGGAGGCAACCGCCCCAGTTAAACTACCCATCAGACACTGTCCCTGATCCGGATCACGGACCCAGGTTAGACATCCAGCACGACCAGACTGGTATTTCAACGACGACTCCACCTGAACTGGCGTCCAAGCTTCACAGTCTCCCAGCTATCCTACACAAGCCGAACCGAACACCAATATCAAACTGTAGTAAAGGTCCCGGGGTCTTTCCGTCCTGCTGCGCGAAACGAGCATCTTTACTCGTAGTGCAATTTCACCGGGCCTATGGTTGAGACAGTCGAGAAGTCGTTACGCCATTCGTGCAGGTCGGAACTTACCCGACAAGGAATTTCGCTACCTTAGGATGGTTATAGTTACCACCGCCGTTTACTGGCGCTTAAGTTCTCAGCTTCGCCACACCGAAATGTGACTAACCGGTCCCCTTAACGTTCCAGCACCGGGCAGGCGTCAGTCCGTATACATCGCCTTACGGCTTCGCACGGACCTGTGTTTTTAGTAAACAGTCGCTTCTCGCTGGTCTCTGCGGCCACCCCCAGCTCGAGGAGCAAGTCCTCTCACCAGTGATGGCCCCCCTTCTCCCGAAGTTACGGGGGCATTTTGCCGAGTTCCTTAACCATAGTTCACCCGAACGCCTCGGTATTCTCTACCTGACCACCTGAGTCGGTTTAGGGTACGGGCCGCCATGAAACTCGCTAGAGGCTTTTCTCGACAGCATAGGATCATCCACTTCACCACAATCGGCTCGGCATCAGGTCTCAGACTATTGCCAGGCGGATTTACCTACCTGACGTCCTACACCCTTACCCCGGGACAACCACCGCCCGGGCTGGACTACCTTCCTGCGTCACCCCATCACTCACCTACTACCACCTTGGTTCGGCGGCTCCACCACTTTCCATTCCCCGAAGGGTCCGGAACGGCTTCACGGCCTTAGCATCAATAGGTTCGGTGTTTGACGCTTCACAGCGGGTACCGGAATATCAACCGGTTATCCATCGACTACGCCTGTCGGCCTCGCCTTAGGTCCCGACTTACCCTGGGCAGATCAGCTTGACCCAGGAACCCTTAGTCAATCGGCGCACACGTTTCCCACGTGTGTATCGCTACTCATGCCTGCATTCTCACTCGTGAACCGTCCACCACTGCCTTCCGGCGCGGCTTCACCCGGCACACGACGCTCCCCTACCCATCACGATCCCCGTTGGGGGTATATATCGCAATGACACGACTTCGGCGGTACGCTTGAGCCCCGCTACATTGTCGGCGCGGAATCACTAGACCAGTGAGCTATTACGCACTCTTTCAAGGGTGGCTGCTTCTAAGCCAACCTCCTGGTTGTCTCTGCGACTCCACATCCTTTCCCACTTAGCGTACGCTTAGGGGCCTTAGTCGATGCTCTGGGCTGTTTCCCTCTCGACCATGGAGCTTATCCCCCACAGTCTCACTGCCGTGCTCTCACTTACCGGCATTCGGAGTTTGGCTAAGGTCAGTAACCCGGTAGGGCCCATCGCCTATCCAGTGCTCTACCTCCGGCAAGAAACACACGACGCTGCACCTAAATGCATTTCGGGGAGAACCAGCTATCACGGAGTTTGATTGGCCTTTCACCCCTAACCACAGGTCATCCCCCAGGTTTTCAACCCTGGTGGGTTCGGTCCTCCACGAAGTCTTACCTCCGCTTCAACCTGCCCATGGCTAGATCACTCCGCTTCGGGTCTTGAGCGTGCTACTCAAACGCCCTATTAGGACTCGCTTTCGCTACGGCTACCCCACTCGGGTTAACCTCGCAACACACCGCAAACTCGCAGGCTCATTCTTCAAAAGGCACGCAGTCACGAGACACCAAGCAAGCTTGATGTCCGACGCTCCCACGGCTTGTAGGCACACGGTTTCAGGTACTATTTCACTCCGCTCCCGCGGTACTTTTCACCATTCCCTCACGGTACTATCCGCTATCGGTCACCAGGGAATATTTAGGCTTAGCGGGTGGTCCCGCCAGATTCACACGGGATTTCTCGGGCCCCGTGCTACTTGGGTGTCTCTCAAACGAGCCGCTGATGTTTCGACTACGGGGGTCTTACCCTCTACGCCGGACCTTTCGCATGTCCTTCGCCTACATCAACGGTTTCTGACTCGTCCTGTCGCCGGCAGACGACAGAAGAGAGATCCCACAACCCCGAATGCGCAACCCCTGCCGGGTCTCACACGCATACGGTTTGGCCTCATCCGGTTTCGCTCGCCACTACTCCCGGAATCACGGTTGTTTTCTCTTCCTGCGGGTACTGAGATGTTTCACTTCCCCGCGTTCCCTCCACATACCCTATGTGTTCAGGTATGGGTGACAGCCCATGACGACTGCCGGGTTTCCCCATTCGGAAACCCCCGGATCAAAGCCTGGTTGACGACTCCCCGGGGACTATCGTGGCCTCCCACGTCCTTCATCGGTTCCTGGTGCCAAGGCATCCACCGTGCGCCCTTAAAAACTTGGCCACAGATGCTCGCGTCCACTGTGCAGTTCTCAAACAACGACCAGCCACCCATCACCCCGGAGCTTCACTCCGAGTTCACTGGGGCCGGCATCGAGGGGGTTCATTCCCTCAGACACCCAACAGCGTGCCCGGCCACTTTCCGCTTCCCTCAACGTTCCACGCTCCGAAGAGCAGTACTGGAAGGAGAAGACGATCAAGTGTGCCGAATAATCAACGTTCCACCCATGAGCAACCACCGTCGAACGTGTGCCGACGTAATGGCCCTGGACCACCGGGCAAGCCCGGCAGCCTAGATGCTCCTTAGAAAGGAGGTGATCCAGCCGCACCTTCCGGTACGGCTACCTTGTTACGACTTCGTCCCAATCGCCAGTCCCACCTTCGACAGCTCCCTCCCACAAGGGGTTGGGCCACCGGCTTCGGGTGTTACCGACTTTCGTGACGTGACGGGCGGTGTGTACAAGGCCCGGGAACGTATTCACCGCAGCAATGCTGATCTGCGATTACTAGCAACTCCGACTTCATGGGGTCGAGTTGCAGACCCCAATCCGAACTGAGACAGGCTTTTTGAGATTCGCTCCACCTCACGGTATCGCAGCTCATTGTACCTGCCATTGTAGCACGTGTGCAGCCCAAGACATAAGGGGCATGATGACTTGACGTCGTCCCCACCTTCCTCCGAGTTGACCCCGGCGGTCTCCTGTGAGTCCCCATCACCCCGAAGGGCATGCTGGCAACACAGAACAAGGGTTGCGCTCGTTGCGGGACTTAACCCAACATCTCACGACACGAGCTGACGACAGCCATGCACCACCTGTACACCGACCACAAGGGGGGCACCATCTCTGATGCTTTCCGGCGTATGTCAAGCCTTGGTAAGGTTCTTCGCGTTGCGTCGAATTAAGCCACATGCTCCGCTGCTTGTGCGGGCCCCCGTCAATTCCTTTGAGTTTTAGCCTTGCGGCCGTACTCCCCAGGCGGGGAACTTAATGCGTTAGCTGCGGCACCGACGACGTGGAATGTCGCCAACACCTAGTTCCCACCGTTTACGGCGTGGACTACCAGGGTATCTAATCCTGTTCGCTCCCCACGCTTTCGCTCCTCAGCGTCAGTAATGGCCCAGAGATCCGCCTTCGCCACCGGTGTTCCTCCTGATATCTGCGCATTTCACCGCTACACCAGGAATTCCGATCTCCCCTACCACACTCTAGCTAGCCCGTATCGAATGCAGACCCGGGGTTAAGCCCCGGGCTTTCACACCCGACGTGACAAGCCGCCTACGAGCTCTTTACGCCCAATAATTCCGGACAACGCTTGCGCCCTACGTATTACCGCGGCTGCTGGCACGTAGTTAGCCGGCGCTTCTTCTGCAGGTACCGTCACTTTCGCTTCTTCCCTGCTGAAAGAGGTTTACAACCCGAAGGCCGTCATCCCTCACGCGGCGTCGCTGCATCAGGCTTTCGCCCATTGTGCAATATTCCCCACTGCTGCCTCCCGTAGGAGTCTGGGCCGTGTCTCAGTCCCAGTGTGGCCGGTCGCCCTCTCAGGCCGGCTACCCGTCGTCGCCTTGGTGAGCCATTACCTCACCAACAAGCTGATAGGCCGCGGGCTCATCCTTCACCGCCGGAGCTTTCAACCACCACAGATGCCTGCGGTAGTGGTATCCGGTATTAGACCCCGTTTCCAGGGCTTGTCCCAGAGTGAAGGGCAGATTGCCCACGTGTTACTCACCCGTTCGCCACTAATCCCCACCGAAGTGGTTCATCGTTCGACTTGCATGTGTTAAGCACGCCGCCAGCGTTCGTCCTGAGCCAGGATCAAACTCTCCGTGAATGTTTACCCGTAATCGGGTGCACACATCACGAGAGCGGAGCGACCACCGGAATAAGGCGGTCGCTCACAGCGTCCTCGCTGTGTTTTCTTCAAAGGAACCTCGCCCCAGCAGATGCTGGAGACGGGGTATCAACATATCTGGCGTTGATTTTTGGCACGCTGTTGAGTTCTCAAGGAACGGACGCTTCCTTTGTACTCACCCTCTCGGGCTTTCCTCCGGGCTTTTCCCTTCGGTCTTGCGTTTCCGACTCTATCAGACCGTTTCCGGTTCCGATTTCCTCGGTGCTTTCCAGGTTCCCGCTCTCGCGTTTCCCTTTCCGGCGGCTCCGACTTTATCAGAAGTTCTGAGTCGGAATTCCCGCCCCCTGGAGGCTGGCTCCGGAGCACGAAGCTGCCGGGTTCCCCCTCGGGCGGAGCCGTAAACGTACTGGAGCGGGGCGCCTCGATGCAAATCGAGGCGCCCCGCTCCTGGTTCACTCGGACGAGTGTCCGACGATCCGTCAGACCTCCACCACCACAGGCAGGATCATCGGCCTGCGGCGATAGGTGTCGGAGACCCACTTGCCCAGGGTCCGCCGCACCAGCTGTTGCAGCTGGTGGGTTTCGACCACGCCGTCCTGCGCCGAGCGCTCCAGAACCTCGGTGATCCTCGGGATCACGTCGCTGAACGCCGAGTCGTCGATGCCGGAGCCGCGGGCCTGGATGTGCGGGCCACCCGTGATCTTGCCGGTGGACGAGTCCACCACCAGGAAGACCGAGATGATGCCCTCGTCCCCGAGGATCTTGCGGTCCTTGAGGGCCGGCTCGCCGACATCGCCGACCGAGAGGCCGTCGACGTAGACGTATCCCGCCTGGACCTTGCCCGAGATCTTCGCCTTGCCCTCTACGAGGTCGACGACCACACCGTCCTCGGCGATGACGATCCGGTCGTGCGGGACGCCGGTGAGGGCGCCCAACTCGGCGTTGGCGCGCAGGTGCCGCCATTCGCCGTGGACCGGCATCAGGTTCTTCGGCCGGCAGATGTTGTAGAAGTACAGGAGCTCGCCCGCGGACGCGTGGCCCGAGACATGCACCTTGGCGTTGCCCTTGTGGACGACGTTGGCGCCCCACCGGGTCAGACCGTTGATCACGCGGTAGACCGCGTTCTCGTTCCCGGGGATCAGCGAGGACGCGAGAATCACCGTGTCGCCGTTGACGATCCGGATCTGGTGGTCCCGGTTGGCCATGCGGGACAGGGCTGCCATCGGTTCGCCCTGGGAGCCCGTGCAGACCAGGACCACCTCGTGGTCCGGGAGGTCGTCGAGCGTCTTGACGTCGACCACCAGGCCCGGGGGGACCTTCAGATAGCCGAGGTCGCGCGCGATGCCCATGTTGCGGACCATCGAGCGGCCGACGAAGGCGACCCGGCGGCCGTACTCGTGGGCCGCGTCCAGGATCTGCTGGATGCGGTGGATGTGGCTGGCGAAGCTCGCCACGATGATCCGCTTGCGGGCGTTGCCGAAGACCTGCCGCAGGACGTTCGAGATGTCCTTCTCGGGCGGGACGAAGCCCGGCACCTCGGCGTTCGTGGAGTCGGAGAGAAGGAGGTCGATGCCTTCCTCGCTCAACCGGGCGAACGCGTGCAGGTCCGTGAGACGGCCGTCCAGCGGGAGCTGGTCCATCTTGAAGTCGCCCGTGTGGACCACCATGCCGGCGGGCGTACGGATGGCGACCGCCAGGGCGTCGGGGATGGAGTGGTTGACCGCGACGAACTCGCAGTCGAAGGGCCCGATGCGCTCGCGGTGTCCTTCCGCCACCTCGAGGGTGTAGGGGCAGATGCGGTGCTCCTGGAGCTTGGCCTCGATGAGCGCGAGGGTCAGCTTGGAGCCGATCAGGGGGATGTCCGGCTTCTCGCGGAGGAGGAACGGGACACCACCGATGTGGTCCTCGTGGCCATGCGTGAGGACGATGCCCTCGATGTCGTCGAGGCGGTCCCTGACGGACGAGAAGTCCGGCAGGATCAGGTCGATTCCGGGTTGCTCCTCCTCCGGGAAGAGCACCCCGCAGTCGACGATCAGCAGGCGGCCGCCGTATTCGAAGACCGTCATGTTTCGGCCGATCTCGCCGAGACCGCCGAGTGGGGTGACCCGCAGGGCGCCTTCGGCAAGCGGCGGGGGCGGGGCCAGTTCAGGATGCGGATGACTCAAAAGACTCTCCTCACCACACACGCCACGTACCGGTGGGGCACATGGCGTGCGTGACGTTCGTGCGTGTAGCAGTTGTCGTTGTGGTGCGGGCACCGGTGGCCCGCGTATTCAGTTGTTGAGTCCGGTTGCGCGCCGGGCGCGCGAAGTCTGGTGCTAGAGCTGTACCCCGCCGGCAGCAAGATCGATCTTGAGCTGCTCGATCTCGTCGGTGGAAAGCTCCACCATGGGGGCGCGCAGAGGCCCGGCGGGCAGGCCCTGGAGGGCGAGCGCGGCCTTGGTCGTCATCACGCCCTGGGTGCGGAACATGCCGGTGTACACGGGGAGCAGCTTCTGGTGGATCTCGGTGGCCTTCTGTACGTCGCCGGAGACGAACGCCTCGACCAGGGCGCGCAGGTCCGGGGTGACCACATGGCCGACGACCGAGACGAAGCCGACCGCGCCGACGGAGAGCAGCGGGAGGTTCAGCATGTCGTCGCCGGAGTACCAGGCGAGGCCGGAGCGGGCGATGGCCCAGCTGGCGCGGCCGAGGTCGCCCTTGGCGTCCTTGTTCGCGACGATCCGTGGGTGCTCGGCGAGCCGGACCAGCGTCTCCGTGCTGATCGGGACACCGCTGCGGCCCGGGATGTCGTAGAGCATGACGGGCAGCTCGGCGGCGTCGGCGACGGCCTTGAAGTGCCGGTACAGGCCCTCCTGCGGGGGCTTGTTGTAGTACGGCGTCACGATCAGGAGGCCGTGCGCGCCCACCTTCTCGGCGGCCCGCGCCAGCTCGATGCTGTGGTGGGTGTCGTTGGTGCCGACACCGGCGACGACGTGGGCGCGGTCGCCGACCGCCTCCAGTACGGCTCGTACCAGGTCCGATTTCTCCGCGTCACTGGTGGTGGGGGACTCGCCGGTGGTGCCGTTGATGATCAGGCCGTCGTTGCCTGCGTCCACCAGGTGGGTGGCGAGCCGCTGTGCGCCGTCGAGGTCGAGTGCGCCGTCCGCCGTGAACGGCGTGACCATGGCGGTGAGGACCCGCCCGAAGGGGGTCTGCGGAGTGGAGGTCGGAGCCATGGGTAACACGCTACTCGTTGCTCAAGGTGGGGTCTGCCCTAGGGGGACGCGACAAGTGGTGACAAATGCGGAGCCCGGCACTGCCTGCTCGGGGGTTCAAGCAGTGCCGGGTCCGTTTGATCAGGCTAAGTGAACTTCTCTAAATGCCGCAATACGGACACTTCGCCGGAAGGGCCCGTACATCTGTGCTCAGCGGGGAAACGGGCGTCCGTTACGGCGCCACACGGCCGTTCGCATTGAAGGCGGCGTAGGTGAGCGGCATGAGCTTCGCCCACTCCGCCTCCATCTTCTCGCCGACCATCTCGATCTCCCGCTGCGGGAAGGACGGCACCTTCGCCTGCTCGTGCTGGGTGCGCAGACCGAGGAAGTGCATGAGCGAGCGGGCGTTGCAGGTGGCGTACATCGAGGAGAACAGACCGACGGGGAGGACCGAGCGGGCTACCTCGCGGGCGACGCCCTGCGCGAGCATCTCCTGGTAGGCCCGGTACGCCTGGCGGTACGACTCCTCCATGGCGCTGCCGACGGACTCGTGCTGCTCGGGGGTGCCCTCGACGAAGACGTACTTGCCCGGGCGGCCCTGCTGGACGAGCTTGCGGTCGGGGCCGGGGACGTAGAAGACGGGCTGGAGCTCCCGGTAGCGGCCGGACTCCTCGTTGTACGACCAGCCCACGCGGTGCCGCATGAACTCGCGGAAGACGAGGATCGGGGCGTTGATGAAGAAGGTCATGGAGTTGTGCTCGAACGGGCTGCCGTGCCGGTCCCGCATGAGGTAGTTGATCAGGCCCTTGGAACGCTCCGGGTCCTTGCTCAGCTCTTCCAGGGACTGCTCTCCGACGGTCGACACCCTGGCGGCGAACAGCACGTCGGAGTCGGCCGCGCTGTGCTTGACCAGTTCGACAGTGACGTCGTCGCGCAGCTCGATCTTGAAATCGTCGTCGGGGGTGGGGCTCACGGTTCGGGGGGTCCTTCCCAGCTCGTCGTATGGCGACGCCACTCTACGACCCGCCAAACGGGACTTTCACTGTCGTGACCGAGTTAAGTCGGCGAAACCGGGCACCTTTTGCGGCAACCGCTCGTCTGTACAGACAGCAGCGATTCGTTCGATCCCCGAAGGGAGAAGTACCCCCATGCTGTTGCGTCGGCGCGAGCCCGTACCGTTCGCCTTTCTCGCCGAAGCCGACAGGTTCCGCAGCAATGTCACCCCTCCACCCCGCCGGCGGGCGTCCGCCGGTGAGATCGCGGGACGCTGGTTGACGGGACTCACCATCGTCGCCGGACTCGTGGGATCCCTGGTCCTCGGGATGCCGGCGCTGTCACAGGATCAGGCGCCCGTGCAGAACCAGCAGTCGCAGGCCTCCCAGGGGCGCTGACTCTCCCCCACTGCCCGAATGGCGTGGGACGTACCCCCATGGACCCCCTGAGGTGGCCGACAGGGTTACCGGCGGATAGCCTCACCGGGCACAGCCCACCGCATGGATCGAGTGAGGACCCGCCGTGCCCCTGCCCTTCCTGACGGCCGACCGCGCATTCGAGACGACGGACGACATCGCGCTGCCGTTCGACAACCGTGACCACTGGCGCCGGCCCTACCGGCCCGGTCCGTGGCGGGTGGGCGTGGCCGCGGTCCTGCTGTTGCTCGCCTCGTACGTGCTGTTCGCGGCGGTGATCATCGCGCTGACGGACTCTCCGTCCGAGGCCGGTGTGGTGTTCGGCATCGCGGTCCTCGTCATCGTCGGCGCACTGCGGCTGCTGCGCATGGGCGTGTGGGTCAGCGCTCGCGGGGTGCGCCGGGTCGGTTTCCTCTTCACTCGTACGGTGCCCTGGGAGCGGGTCGTCGCCGTGCGGACGGCACAGCAGCCGGTGCGCTGGCTCGGACTGCCGCGCACGGTCCAGGGGCAAGCCCTGACCCTCGTACGGCAGGGCCAGGCACCGCAGGACGTGTCGCCGCTGCTGACCACGCACAATGCGGACTTCCTCGCGCGTGGCCAGGCATTCGAGCGGGCCGCGGACGCGGTGGAGGCCTGGGCCGCGGAGTACGGGCGGGCCTGAGCCCGACAGGGAGGCATGGCGAAGGGGCCGGTCCGCACCAGGACCGGCCCCTTCGCCATGCCGGGGCTTCAGAGCTGCTGGACGGGCCTGCCGTCGTGCAGGGCGATCGCGCGCTGCATCGCCTTGCGTGCCCGGGGCGTGTCGCGGGCGTCGTGGTAGGCGACGGCGAGGCGGAACCAGCTGCGCCAGTCGTCGGGAGCCGCCTCCGTCTCGGCCTTGCGCTGGGCGAAGACCTCGTCGGCCGAGTCACGGTCGATCCGGCCGCCGGGCGTGCGCTGGAGCTCGTCGACGGGCAGGCCGCCCTCGGCGTCGAGTTCCGCGGCGAGAGCGTTGGCCCTCCGGACGAACTGGGTGTTCTTCCACAGGAACCAGACGCCGATCACCGGAAGGATCAGCACCGCGACGCCGAAGGTGACGGTGATGAGGGTGCCGGACTGGATCAGCATGACGCCGCGGCTGCCGACCAGGACGAAGTAGAAGACCAGGACGGCGGCCGTGATGGCGTAGGACAGCTTGGCGCGCATCAGCCCAGGTCCAGGAAGTTCTCCAGGCCGAAGGTCAGGCCCGGGGTCGTGACCACTCGGCGGGCGCCGAGCAGGATGCCCGGCATGAAGCTGCTGTGGTGCAGGGAGTCGTGGCGGACCGTCAGGGTCTCGCCCTCCCCGCCGAGCAGGACCTCCTGGTGGGCGAGCAGACCGCGCAGGCGGACGGCGTGGACGGGGATCCCGTCGACGTCCGCCCCGCGCGCCCCGTCCAGGGCCGTCTCCGTGGCGTCCGGCGCCGGGGCCGTGCCCGCCGCGCGCCGGGCCTCGGCGATGAGCTGGGCCGTGCGCGTGGCGGTGCCGGACGGGGCGTCGACCTTCCTGGGGTGGTGGAGCTCGACGACCTCGACGGACTCGAAGTAGGGCGCGGCGATCTGCGCGAACTTCATCGTCAGGACGGCCCCGATGGAGAAGTTGGGCGCGATGAGGACGCCCGTCTGCGGGGAGGCGTCCAGCCAGCCCTTCAGCCGCGCGAGGCGCTCGTCGGTCCAGCCCGTCGTACCGACGACGGCGTGGATGCCGTGGCCGACGCAGTACTCGAGGTTGTCCATCACCGAGGCCGGCGTGGTCAGTTCGACGGCAACCTGCGCGCCGGTCTCGGCCAGGGTCTGCAGTGTGTCGCCCCGGCCGAGGGCAGCCACCAGCTCCATGTCCTCGGCGGCCTCGACGGCCTTGACCGCCTCGGCGCCGATCCGGCCCTTGGCTCCGAGGACCGCCACGCGCAGCTTGCTCATCTTCTTGTTTCCTTAACCGATGCAACCGGGGTGGATTAGGCGACGGCCTCGTGCAGTCGGGCCGCCTGCTTGTCCTTCAGCGGGCCGATGACCGACAGCGACGGACGCTGTCCCAGGATCTCGCGGGCGACCGCACGCACGTCGTCCGGGGTGACCGACGCTATCCGGGCCAGCATGTCGTCGACGGACATCTGCTCGCCCCAGCACAGCTCGCTCTTGCCGATGCGGTTCATCAGCGCCCCGGTGTCCTCCAGGCCCAGGACCGTGGAGCCCCTCAGCTGGCCGATGGCGCGGCCGATCTCGTCGTCCGAGAGGCCGTGTTCGGCGACCTGGTCGAGTTCGTCGCGGCAGATCTTCAGCACGTCGTGGACCTGCGAGGGCCGGCAGCCGGCGTACACGCCGAACAGGCCGCAGTCGGCGAAGCCGGAGGTGTACGAGTAGACGCTGTACGCCAGTCCGCGCTTCTCCCTGACCTCCTGGAAGAGGCGCGAGGACATGCCGCCGCCGAGGGCGGTGTTGAGCACGCCGAGGGCCCAGCGGCGCTCGTCCGTGCGGGGCAGGCCGGGCATGCCGAGGACGACGTGGGCCTGCTCGGTCTTGCGGCCGATGAGCTCGACGCGGCCCGCGGTGCGCAGGGCGCGCCTGCCGTCGCGCGGGGCGATGGGCGTGGCGTCGGGGCTCTTCAGGGCGCCGGCCTTCTCGAAGGCGGCCCGGACCTGTCGTACGACCTTGTTGTGGTCGACGTTGCCGGCGGCCGCGACGACGAGATGGGTCGGGTCGTAGTGCTTCTTGTAGAAGCGGCGGATGCGGTCGGCGGTGAGGGCGTTGACGGTGTCCACCGTGCCGAGGACCGGACGGCCGAGGGGGTTGTCGCCGAACATGGTGTGCGCGAACAGGTCGTGCACGCAGTCGCCGGGGTCGTCCTCGGTCATGGCGATCTCTTCGAGGATCGCGCCGCGCTCGACGTTGACGTCCTCTTCGAGGATGAGCGAGCCCGTCAGCATGTCGCAGACGACGTCTATGGCCAGCGGCAGGTCGGCGTCGAGCACGCGCGCGTAGTAGCACGTGTACTCCTTCGCCGTGAAGGCGTTCATCTCGCCGCCGACCGCGTCGAGGGCGGAGGAGATGTCCAGCGCGCTACGACGAGTGGTCCCCTTGAAGAGGAGGTGCTCCAGGTAGTGCGTGGCGCCGTTCAGAGACGGTGTCTCGTCGCGGGAGCCGACGTGCGCCCAGATGCCGAAGGTCGCGGAGCGGACCGAGGGAAGGGTCTCGGTGACGATGCGCAGGCCACCGGGGAGGGTGGTCTTGCGGACGGTGCCGATGCCGTTCTCGCCCTTGATCAGGGTTTGGGTACGGGCGACGGCCCGCGCCTCCGAGGAGGTGCGGGCCGTCGCCGTGGAGCTACTCGACGTCACTGGTCGGTGTCGTCCTTCTTCTCATCGTCGCCTTCGCCCTCGATCACGGGGATCAGGGAGAGCTTGCCACGGGAGTCGATCTCGGCGATCTCGACCTGGACCTTGGAGCCCACAGCGAGCACGTCCTCGACGTTCTCCACGCGCTTGCCGCCGGCGAGCTTGCGGATCTGCGAGATGTGCAGCAGTCCGTCCTTGCCCGGGAGCAGCGACACGAACGCGCCGAAGGTGGTCGTCTTGACGACCGTGCCCAGGTAGCGCTCGCCGACCTCCGGCATCGTCGGGTTGGCGATGCTGTTGATCGTGGTGCGGGCCGCCTCGGCGGAGGGACCGTCGACCGCACCGATGTAGATGGTGCCGTCGTCCTCGATCGTGATGTCGGCGCCGGTGTCCTCCTGGATCTGGTTGATCATCTTGCCCTTGGGGCCGATGACCTCGCCGATCTTGTCCACGGGGATCTTGACGGTGATGATCCGCGGGGCGTTGGGGGACATCTCGTCCGGCGTGTCGATCGCTTCCATCATCACGTCGAGGATGTGGAGGCGGGCGTCACGGGCCTGCTTGAGAGCGGCGGCCAGGACGGAGGCGGGGATGCCGTCCAGCTTGGTGTCGAGCTGGAGGGCGGTGACGAACTCCTTGGTGCCGGCGACCTTGAAGTCCATGTCACCGAAGGCGTCCTCCGCACCGAGGATGTCGGTGAGGGTGACGTAGTGCGTCTCGCCCTCGATGTCCTGGGAGATCAGGCCCATGGCGATACCGGCGACGGGGGCCTTCAGCGGCACACCGGCGTTCAGCAGCGACATGGTGGAGGCGCAGACCGAGCCCATGGACGTCGAGCCGTTGGAGCTCAGGGCCTCGGAGACCTGGCGGATCGCGTAGGGGAACTCCTCGCGGGTCGGCAGGACCGGGACCAGGGCGCGCTCGGCGAGGGCGCCGTGGCCGATCTCGCGACGCTTCGGGGAGCCGACGCGGCCGGTCTCGCCGGTGGAGTACGGCGGGAAGTTGTAGTTGTGCATGTAGCGCTTGCGGGTCACCGGGGAGAGGGTGTCCAGCTGCTGCTCCATGCGGAGCATGTTGAGGGTGGTGACGCCCAGGATCTGGGTCTCGCCACGCTCGAACACCGCGGAGCCGTGCACACGCGGGATGGCCTCGACCTCGGCGGCGAGCGTACGGATGTCCGTCACGCCACGGCCGTCGATGCGCTTCTTCTCCTTGATCACGCGCTCACGGACGAGCTGCTTGGTCAGGGAGCGGTACGCGGCGGAGATCTCCTTCTCGCGGCCCTCGAACTCCGGCAGGAGCTTCTCGGCGGCGAGCGCCTTGACGCGGTCCAGCTCGGTCTCGCGCTCCTGCTTGCCCGCGATGGTCAGCGCGGAGGCGAGCTCCGGGCGGACGGCGGCGGACAGCGCCTCCAGGATGTCGTCCTGGTAGTCGAGGAAGATCGGGAACTCGCCGGTGGGCTTGGCAGCCTTCGACGCGAGGTCGGCCTGGGCCTTGCAGAGCACCTTGATGAAGGGTTTCGCGGCATCCAGACCGGCGGCGACGACCTCCTCGGTCGGCGCCTCGGCGCCGCCCTTGACCAGCTGGATGGTCTTCTCGGTGGCCTCGGCCTCGACCATCATGATCGCGACGTCGCCGTCCTCCAGGGTGCGGCCCGCGACGACCATGTCGAAGACCGCGTCCTCGAGCTCGGAGTGCGTCGGGAAGGCCACCCACTGGCCGTTGATCAGCGCGACGCGGACGCCGCCGATCGGGCCGGAGAAGGGCAGGCCGGCCAGCTGCGTGGACGCGGAGGCGGCGTTGATCGCCACGACGTCGTACAGGTGGTCGGGGTTGAGCGCCATGATCGTGGCGACGACCTGGATCTCGTTGCGCAGGCCCTTCTTGAAGGACGGGCGCAGCGGGCGGTCGATCAGGCGGCAGGTGAGGATGGCGTCCTCGGAGGGGCGGCCCTCACGGCGGAAGAAGCTGCCGGGGATCTTGCCGGCGGCGTACATCCGCTCCTCGACGTCCACCGTCAGGGGGAAGAAGTCGAGCTGGTCCTTGGGGTTCTTGGAGGCGGTGGTGGCCGACAGCACCATGGTGTCGTCGTCCAGGTACGCCACGGCGGAGCCGGCGGCCTGCTTGGCCAGGCGGCCCGTCTCGAAGCGGATGGTGCGGGTGCCGAAGGAGCCGTTGTCGATGACGGCCTCGGCGTAGTGGGTCTCGTTCTCCACTAGCGTTTTCTCCGTTACTTTTCGTCTGCGTTGCGTCTTTTGTCCCGATCCGCCCGTGTGGCGGGGGGACGTGAGCGGAGAAGCGCTCCGTCTGGTGCGGGCCGGTCTTCGATCGAAGCACCCGGGTTCGCAAGGCCCGGGGGCCACTACCGAGGACCGGCGGCGGCGAGGTGCACTTCTCCTCGTGGTACTGCGTTGTGCTACCACACTACAAAGTGGGTGTGACACTGCGCACGTTTCCGCGCGTACGTTGAGCACGTACGGCAAAGGGAGCGGTCCCCGATCGTTTCGGGAACCGCTCCCTTCACGGCGTCCTACTTGGCGCCCGCCGCACCGCGGCGGATGCCGAGGCGGTCGACCAGCGCACGGAAGCGCTGGATGTCCTTCTTCGCCAGGTACTGGAGAAGGCGGCGGCGCTGACCGACGAGGATCAGCAGACCACGACGGGAGTGGTGGTCGTGCTTGTGGGTCTTGAGGTGCTCGGTCAGGTCCGAGATACGGCGCGAGAGCATCGCGACCTGGACCTCGGGGGAGCCGGTGTCGCCCTCCTTGGTACCGAACTCGGTGATGATCTGCTTCTTCGTAGCGGCGTCGAGCGACACGCGTACTCCTCGTAGTCTCTTGGGTAGCCACCGAGTGCCCCTGGTCCACTTCTCAGGGGAGCTTCCGTAACTCGGGAGGCGGGGATCCGCTGGGCGCGGCCTCCAGAGCGGTGAGCTCCGGGGGTGCGTACACAAACGGCCGTCAGCCAGCGTATCAGCCCGGCGGCAGTGCCCCGGCCCACGCCCGCGTCGTACACATGCCACGGCGGCTGCCACCCGTGTGGGTGACAGCCGCCGTGAGGTGTGCGGGGCGTCAGCTGGTCATGCCGCGGGCCGACGCGTACAGGTCGAGGACCGCGAGGCACAGCGGGACGAGGGAGAGGAGCACCGCGCCCTCGCTCAGGTCGAGCATCCGGCCCCAGAAGGGGGTCACGCCCTTGCGCGGCACGATCAGGGCGATGGCCACCAGGAGCGTGGCACCCAGGGCCACCGCGGCCGACAGCCAGACGGTGCGGATGTCCAGCGGAGCGCTGTTGTGGTCGTAGACGAGCTCCTTGATGATGTCGGCCGGCGGGTTCAGGGCGAGGCCGAGGACCAGCAGGCTGACGGTGATGATGCCCGAGATCATCAGCGTCACGACCTGAGACGTGTACAGGAAGAGCCGGGCCCGCATCAGCATGGCGAGGCCGGCCGCCAGCGAGAGCAGCTGGGCCCAGCCGCTGCTGGAGAAGCCGAGCACCACACCGGCGGAGGCGACGCCGGTGACCGCGGAGCCGCCGACGAGGCCGAGCAGCAGCTCGTGGCCGCGGCGGGCCTGGTCGGTGATGAGCTGGTAGTCGACGGGCTCCTGCTCCTGCTGCTCCTCGGCGCGCCCGCGCTTGGCGATCTGGTCGGGCGAGCGGAAGCCGATGGGCAGCCGGGAGAAGCGGGCGGACCAGCCGGGCAGGAAGCCTATGACGGCGACCATGACCACGGCGGTGACGGCGGCGGTCTCGCGCGGCTCGGCCTCGGAGACGATCGCGGCGAAGGTGGCGAGGACGCCGACACCGGCGCCGAACGCGGCGGCGATGAAGGGCGCGTCCTTCTGGGGCAGCATCAGGACGAGCAGCACCGCGGCGACGAGGACGACGGCGAAGCCGACGAGGAGGTTCAGCCGTCCGGGGCCCTCGCCCGCGTCGAGGGCCATGATGCCGGAGCCGCCGACCATCAGGTGCGGCAGCGAGGCGAGGCCGAGGGCCACGGCCGCGTGGTGGTCGTCGTAGACCCGCGCGCGGACGGAGGCGAGCGCGACGAGGACGACACCGGTGACTCCGGCGATGACGCCCGGCAGTCCGTGCATGTCGTGGCGCAGCGGCTCCGAGAACCACAGGGCCAGCGCCATCATCGTCAGCAGCAGCGCGCCGGCGGTCAGGCCGACGACGCGCATCATGCCGTCGTTCCAGCTGCGCCGGTCGGCCTCGACGACGGCGGCCACGGCGTCGACGACGTCGTCGAAGACGGCGGGCGGCAGAGAGTCCGCGAACGGCCGCAGGAGCAGCAATTCGCCATCGCGTATCTGCTGTTCGGAGAGCGAGCGGCCGTCGTCGAGGACGGATCCGTCCCTGCGTACGAGGTTGTACCCGGTGGGCGCGGCCTCTTCGGGTGTCTGTCCCGACAGCCGCAGGATCTCCGGGTATACGTCAGAGAGCGGCACGTCCTCGGGAAGTGCCACATCGATCCGGCTGTTCGGTGCCGCCACCGTGACCCGGCAGAATCCGGTTGCTGAAACCGTACTCACCTGACGGTTCCCCCTAGTCCAGTACTCGGTGATTCGTCGCGGTTTGCCAGGGCGATTCCCGCTCCGCGCTTCGTTTGGAGCGTCACCCTACCGTCCTCTTGCGGCTTCTCCCCATCCCCTCCCGGCTCAAGGGGCCCGCAGAACAGTAGGATCAACGCCCGGCTCATGTGTTGGCAAAGCCCCATGAGTTGACGAACATACGGGGGCCGTCACGACGGGGGCGGTTCGACATTGCGATTGCGTGAAGGACTGGTGGATCGGTGAGCGTCGTCATCGTCAAGCGCCCGCCGCGGGTACTCCCGCCGGAGGTGCCGAGTGAGGAGGTCAAGCTCGAGTCCCCTCCCGAACTCCCTCGTACTGAGGACGACAGCCTCCTGATGAACCTGCTGCCCATGCTGGGCATGGGGTCGTCGGCGGCGTTCTTCTTCATGCCCGGCGCCCAGGGCTTCATGAAGATCATGGGCGGACTCATGATGGTGTCCACGGTCGCCATGCTGGTCGCCCAGATCGTGCGGGCCCGGAAGGGACCGTCCGGTCAGATGGCCGAGGCGCGGCGCGACTACCTCAAGTACCTGGCGCAGAAGCGCCGTGAGGTACGGCGCACGGTGCACAAGCAGCGCGACGCGCAGTACTACCTGCACCCGGCGCCGGAGCAGCTGTGGGCGCTGGTCGCCGAGGGGTCGCGGCTGTGGGAGCGGCGTGCCATGGACCCGGACTTCGTCCAGGTCCGGATCGGCCTGGGCCCGCAGCAGTTGGCGACGCCGCTGGTCGCGCCCGACACCGCCCCGGTGGACGAGCTGGAGCCGCTGACCGCGCACGCGATGCAGCAGTTCATCGCGAGCTACGGCACGCTCGGTGAACTCCCGCTGGCCATCGGGCTGCGCTCCTTCTACCACGTGACGATCTCCGGGGACGCGGAGACGGTCTACGGCCAGACCCGGTCGGTCGTCGGTCAACTGGCCTCGCTGCACTCGCCCGAGGACGTGGTGATCGCGGTCGTGGCCTCGCCGGGTGCGGCGGTGGACTGGGAGTGGACCAAGTGGCTGCCGCACATGCAGCACAAGGAGTCCGACGGCGCCGGCAGCCGCCGTCTGCTCTGCTACGACCTCGGCGAGCTGGAGGAGATGATCGCCCACCAGCTGGAGGGCCGCCCCCGCTGGAGTCGGGACGGCTCGCCGGTGCTCGACCAGCCGCACGTGGTCGTCGTACTCGACGGCGGCGGTGTCCCCGCCGACTCGGTCCTCGCCTCGGCGGAGGGCCTGCAGGGCGTGACCATCGTCGAGGTGGTGCCCGGCGAACTCGACGAGGTGCGTGGCTCGCTGTCGGTGCGGGTGTGGCCCGACGCCATGGAGCTGGAGGCGGGCACGGGTGTCTTCACCGGTGTCCCCGACGTGCTGTCGCAGGCGCAGGCGGAGTCGCTGGGCCGTCAGTTGGCGCCGCTGCGGCTCGGTGCCGCCGATGCGGACGAACCGCTGCTGGCGAACCTGGACTTCACCGACCTGATGCAGATCGGCGACGCGGCGAGCGTGGATGTCTCGCGCACCTGGCGGCCGCGCACGCTGCACGAGCGGCTGCGTGTGCCGATCGGTCTCGGCGAGAGCGGTGAGCCGGTCATGCTGGACCTCAAGGAGGCCTCGCAGGAGGGCATGGGCCCGCACGGACTGTGCGTCGGCGCCACCGGTTCCGGCAAGTCGGAGCTGCTGCGCACCCTGGTCCTCGGCCTCGCGGTGACGCACTCGTCCGAGACGCTCAACTTCGTCCTCGCGGACTTCAAGGGTGGTGCCACCTTCACCGGCATGGGCAACATGCCGCACGTCTCCGCGGTCATCACCAACCTGGCCGACGAGCTCACGCTCGTGGACCGGATGCGTGACTCCATCACCGGTGAGCTGACCCGTCGCCAGGAGCTCCTGCGGCAGGCCGGCAACTACGCCAACATCACCGACTACGAGAAGGCGCGCGCCGCCGGTGCCGCGCTCGACCCGCTGCCCTCGCTCGTCCTGATCATCGACGAGTTCAGCGAACTGCTCGCCGCCAAGCCCGACTTCATCGAGATGTTCATCCAGATCGGCCGTATCGGCCGTTCACTGGGTGTGCACATGCTGCTCGCCTCGCAGCGCCTCGAGGAGGGCAAGCTGCGCGGCCTGGACACCTTCCTGTCGTACCGCATCGGTCTGCGCACCTTCTCCGCGGCCGAGTCCCGTACGGCGATCGGTGTGCCCGACGCCTACCACCTGCCGAACGTCCCCGGTGCGGGCATCCTCAAGTACGACACCGAGACGATGGTGCAGTTCAAGGCCGCGTACGTGTCGGGCACCTACCGGCCCAACGGGCCGATGGCGCAGGGCGGCGGCCGGATCGACCGCTCCCCCGTGCTGTTCACCGCCGCTCCGGTGCCGTTGCGGATCCTCGCCGAGCCGGAGCCGGAGACCCGGAGCAACCAGGTCGACGACGCGCTCGCCGACACCGTCCTCGACGTCATCGTCAGCCGCCTGGACGGGCAGGGTCCGCCCGCCCACCAGGTGTGGCTGCCGCCGCTGGACGAGCCGTTCAGCCTCGACCAGGTGCTGCCGGCCCTCAACATCAGCGCGGAGCGCGGCCTGCACGCCGAGGGCTACCACGCCCAGAGCAAGCTGATCGTCCCGGTCGGCCTGGTCGACAAGCCCTTCGAGCAGCGCCGCGACGTGATGTACGCGGACCTGTCGGGGTCCGCAGGTCACGCGCTGATCGTGGGCGGTCCGCAGTCCGGCAAGTCGACGCTCGTGCGCACGATGATCACGTCGTTCGCGCTCACCCACACTCCGGCCGAAGTGCAGTTCTACGCCCTCGACTTCGGCGGCGGCGGCATGCTCGCGCTGGAGAACCTGGCCCACATGGGCGGCGCGGCCTCCCGTCTGGACCAGGAGAAGGTCCGCCGTACGGTCGCGGAGGTGCACGGCATCCTCAACGCCCGTGAGGAGTTCTTCCGCTCCAAGAGCATCGACTCCATGGGCACCTTCCGAAACCGCCGGGCGCAGGGTCACTACCCCGACCAGCAGTGGGGCGACGTCTTCCTGATCATCGACGGTTGGGCGACGTTCAAGAACGACTACGAGATGCTCGACCCGGTCATCGCGGACATCGCCACCCGTGGTCTCGGCTTCGGTGTCCACCTGATCATCACCGCGACCCGGTACACCGAGATGCGGCCGGCGCTGCGCGACCAGATCCTGAGCCGGCTCGAACTGCGGCTCGGTGACGCGATGGAGTCGGAGTTCGACCGCAAGCGGGCCGAGAACGTGCCGATGGGCAAGCCCGGCCGCGGTCTGTCCCCGGACAAGCTGGACTACCTCGCCGCCACGCCCCGGATCGACGGGGCGACCGCGGTGGAGGACCTCGCCGACGGCATGGCGAACCTCGTCCAGAGCGTCAACAACGCCTGGCAGGGCCCGGCGGCACCGAAGGTGCGGATGCTGCCGACGATGCTGCACGCGTCCGAGCTGCCCGGCGGCGGCGACTTCGGCAGCCGCGGTATCGCGGTCGGTGTCGACGAGCTCACCCTCTCGCCGGTCTTCGTGGACTTCGAGACCGACCCGCTGTTCGTCATCTACGGCGAGAGCGAGTCCGGCAAGTCCTCGCTGCTGCGGTTCATCGCCAAGCAGGTCTCCGAGCGGTACGCGACCAACAAGGCGCTGTTCGTGGTCTCGGACTTCCGGCGCGCGCTGCTCGGCCAGGTGCCCGAGAGCCACATGTACAAGTACTGCGCCTCGGGTCCGCAGCTCCAGGAGGTCATGGAGTCGCTGGCCGGCTCGATGAGCCGCCGTATGCCGGGCCCGGACGTGACGCCGGACCAGCTGCGCAACCGCTCCTGGTACAACGAGCCCGACGCGTTCATCTTCATCGACGACTACGACCTCGTCGCCACGTCGATGGGCAACCCGATGTCGGTGCTCCTGGAGTACCTGCCGTTCGCGCGGGACCTGGGTCTGCGCATCATCCTGGCCCGCAGCACCTCCGGCGCCTCGCGCTCCTCCTTCGAGCCGGTCCTCACCCGGATCAAGGAGCTCGGCGCACAGGGCATCGTGCTGTCCGGTGACCCGTCGGAGGGTCCGGTGTTCAACAACATCAAGGCCACTCCGCAGCCGCAGGGCCGTGGCCAGTTCATCTCGCGCCGCTCCAGCGGGCAGCTCGTCCAGACGGGTTACCTGCCGGAGAGCTGAGTCCGTCTGCGTGAGTGGAGGGGCGGCCCGTGTGTGCGGGCCGCCCCTCCTTGTCTTTGTGGGGAGACCTGTCGAACGGCGGACGTACGGCTGCGACAGCGATACGGCGATGGCGGCACCCGGAGAGGGTGCCGCCATCGCCGTACGGGTACCGCGTGGTGCGTCCGGTCAGGTGGACCAGAAGTGGAGGACCGCCTGGGCGTAGGCCACTCGCGGGTCCAGCTGGGCGGGGCGGACCTTGTACTTGTCGGTGATGCCGTAGAACTTCAGGGGCGCGGGGCCCAGGCCGCCGCCCGCTCGCCAGACCGTGCGCGACGGCAGGTGCCAGTCGATGCCGTAGCCGCCGATGAGGCTCGCCGCGTTGTAGAGCAGCGTCAGGGGCGAGAGGACGACGTACACGGCCCACGCGGCCACGGTGCCGGGGCGGCCGACCAGCCGGGTGCCGTCCGGAAGTTCCAGCTCGTAGCGAGGGCGGCCACCGCCGGTCGGCGGGTGGAGCACGGCGAGTACGGAGCCGTCGGGCGCCGTCACGGTCAGCGCGCCGGCCGGGCCCCGTGGGGCCACGACACAGAGCGGCTTCTGGCCCGCCTGGTCCTCGTAGAGGGTGAAGTCGGTGGCGAGACCGTCGGGCGTACCGCCGCTCGACACCCCTCGTGCGACGTAGACCGGGTCTGCGCCCCGCACCTTGATGACACTCTGGAGGTTGAGGGCCGTGGTGCCCTGGGCGGCCTGCGCGTGCACGCCAAATACAGTCGTCATCGCCATCTCTTTCCGGTGACCGGCTTCAGCCAGGCAGGCAGTCCGTGATGCGGCAGCCCCGCCGCCGACAAGATCTGAAGGTACCCGTTGACCTGGTCGCGGGTCCCGCCGCGCAGCCAGACGTGGCGGAACCAGAACGCCCGGGCCAGCAGGTACACGCTGAGCGCGAGCAGCAGCGCCACGGGGGTGCAGAGGACCACGTCGGCCGCCGTGTCGGAGGTCGACCAGTCGGTGCTGCCGAGCAGGAACCAGGCCCCGACCGCCCCGGGCACGAACAGCAGACCGCCCCACAGCCCGCGGGAGTTCATCCCGCCCAGCAGCCGGCGGTGGCGCTGGAGCATCGCCTCGACCTCCGGATCGGCCAGGTAGTCGATGCCCCGTTCGGCACCGATCGTGCGCGCCGCCTCGGGCAGGCCCGGCACCGTCGCCAGCTGCGCGGCCCTGACCTGCAACAGGTCCAGGGCCTGTGCCGGGACGGTGCCGTCGGCCGCGCTCATCCGAACACGTCTCGCACGGACTGCGCCTGCACGGGCACGTGGACGCCGTTCGTCGCGTCTGCCGGACCACTGGGAGGAACGTCTGCCGGCTGCTCGGGGACCGGCGCCTCGACCGCGCTCTCGCCGTGCACCTCAATGGTGTTCACGATGGTGAATAACAGGTCGGAGTACAGGTCCCAGTCCTGCATGCACGGAGTGCTGAGTTCGAACAGGACCATCTCCGCCTCCCGGCGCAGCGGCAGGAAGACGGCGATCTTCCCGACCTCCACGTCCTCGGGACGACCGGAGTCGGTGACCTCGGCCGGGAGGGTCGTGACGTCCGCGGTGAACCGGACCACCGCCTCTCCCGCCGTGAGCCACACCGTCTCGACCTGAGCCCCTTCGCCACTGAGGCCCGCGAGTTCCGCGGCGACGCTCGCGGCCGTCATCTTCCGGCCGTCGGGCACGGACTCCAGCAGAGCACCCGTCACCGTCGCCGTGCTGCGCCGCCCGTCGAGGTCGAGGAGACAGAAGCCGGCATAACTGACTCCGGCCTCCATCATCTCGGCGACCACCGGCAGTTGGGTCGCCGCGTACTGGAACCAGAGCTCGGGGGTGCCCTGCGGGTAGACGTCCTGGGCCAGCTCGATCAGCGCCTGGCCGACCTGCTCCTCGGTCTCGTGGACGGGGAACTCGAAGAAGGCGGGCGGCACCCGGAACGTCAGACGCGGGGTGGCGACGACCGTGGAGTCGGCCGAGCCGCCGCCGGGGAACATGGTGCTCATCGGTTACGCCGCTCCCGCCGCAGACATGAACGCGTTGCTGGGCGGCGCGGCGGCCGCCTTGGTGTCGGCGCCACCGCCCGAGATGAGGCCGAAGGCCAGGCCCACACCCTTGATGCCGCCCATGGTGCCGCGCATCAGACCGCTGCCGACGTCCACGGCCTCGTCGGCGAGGCCCATCGCCTTGCCGGCCCGCGCCAGCCCCTTGTACATGAGACCGTCGGCCATGCCTCGGGCCATGTTGACGGAGGTCGCCATCTCGTCGGCGTGGGAGAAGACACCGGCGAGCCGTTCGCCCGTCGCCGCGGCCCTGGCCGCCTTCGCTCCCGCGGTGATGCCCTTGACGGCTCCGATACCCGGCAGCACACCGAGCCCGGCGCCGACCCAGTCCATCACCCCGACCTTCTCGCCACGGGCCGTCTTGACGCCGTAGCCGGCGAGCGCGAGGGCGCTGGCGCCGATGGCGAGGCCGCCGAGGATCGCGCCCACGGGCGGGATCGCCATGGTCGCCAGGGAGAGGATGGACAGCACGGATCCGATCTTGGAGAACAGGTCGGCGTGGTCGGCGAGGAAGTCCGTGAAACCGTCCCAGGCCGCCTTCAGGCCGTCGCCGATCGACTCCCAGATACTGATGTCCGGCGGCCGGTTGTTCGCGGCCTCGCGAATGGCGTTCTCGGCCTTCGCGGACTGCTCCTCCCAGTACTTGCGCAGCGCCTCGGCGTCCTGGATGAGGAGCTTGAGGTCGGTCGCGGCGTCCTGGGCCGCCTGCGAGGCGGAGTCGGCCTCCTCCGAGAGGGCCTTGGCCTGCTGCTCGGTGAGCTGCTGGAACTGGGCGCCCTCGATCTTGACGTTGACCCGGTCGACGTCGGCGTTCTTCTGGTCGAGCCGCTTGCGGGCCTCGACCGCGCGGTCCTCCAGGTTCTTGGCCTGCCGCTGCAGGGTCTCCAGCTCGTCGTGCCAGCCGCGCAGCGCCCGGGAGCAGGCCGTCATCGACTCGTGCCCCTGCTGGAGGTACTTGGGCAGTTCGCCGACCTTCTCCTGGAACTTCTTGGCGGCCTCGCCGTCCCACACACCGTCGGTCTTGCCGATGCTCACGAGCATCTCGCGCATCTCGTCGAGCTCGTCGCCGACCGTCTTGACGTCGTACGCCAGCGACTCGATCGTGTGCAGGTCGCCCTTGGCCGGGTTGAACGTCAGTCCTGGCCAGCCGGGCTCGTCGAACATCCCCATCTTCTTCTCCCCGTTGTGTGCGTGTGCGTGTGCGAGGTGTCTTGCGTGTGCGAGGTGTCTCAGCGGTGGTGCGGGCTACTTCTGGCTGAAGCCCTTCTGCAATTCCTGGTCGGTCGTCTGATACATCTCGACCGTCTTCTGCAGACCCTCGTGCAGGGTCTTGGAGGCGTCGGCGATCCGCTTGATGCCGTCGCCCCAGGCGTCCTGGAAGTCGTCGCAGGCGTTGTCGAGGCCGTCGGTGCCAAGGCCCTTCGGGCCAACCTTGTTCAGCCGCTGCTGGGCGCCACGCATGCGGTCGTCCACCTGGTCCAGCCTGTTGATCAGGGTCTTCATCCGATCGACATCGATCTGGAAGTCAGCCATCCCCGTGTCTCCCCGTGGTCGTGATCCAGTCAACGGCGATCAGGTTATCGGAGCAGCAAGTTCCGAGGTACCGGGGATGTTCGCTGTCGCCGACCCGCGGCACGCGCATGTTCACATCCGGTCCCGCACCTGCGGCACAGCCTGCGCGCAGGCCGGCCCGCTGGTCCTGCCGGGGCGAGGCGAAACCGTACGTGCGCCCGGTCCGGTACTCGTTCGCGGCGTCGGGGGGCTCCCTCTTCAGAGGGGAGATCAGGACGAACACCGGCCACGGCAGGATGCGCCAACTGCGCCGGGTGATCCGGCCGACCGGGGCGCCGTCACCACCGGGGATCTCGTACATCCCGTCGCCGACGGACCGGACCGCACGGAGCTGGGGGTTCGCCGTCGTCAGGGCCGTTGACGGTGACGGGCGGCGGAATCTCAGAGCTCGGCGGGCCGTGCCGCGGGACGGTCGGCGTGGGGTGGTCGCCGTCGGGCGGATGGCATGGGGCGGTTCAACGACGGCTCAATCACGGGATGTTCACAGGACTTCCCCGGGCGGGTTTCTCCGTGAAGGCGCGTCGGTTTCGGTACCGCGAGGTGGCGCACGGCTGGGTCCCGGGCGCGCGGTTAGGCGTCCGGGTCGTCGCCCGGTCGGGTGTCCCGGCGGCGATCGTGGCGACGCTCATGCCGACGGCATCACGCAGCCGAGCCCCAGGCCGTCAGCTCCCCTCCGCTACAGCGACGTCCGGGTGGACCGGGCCGCCTGCCACAGGTCCCGCAGCAGAGCGATCTCCGCCATGTGATGGATGAGCTCCAGGTTGGACCCCCACAGCACGGAGATGTACGGCTCGTCGGGGGCGGAGCCGTACGGGTACTGGGAGAAGCCGATCGTGTCGAGTTGGTCCTCGGTGACCCGGCCCACGGCGTCGCGCCAGCGGTCGAGCAGGAACCAGAACCGCTCCTGGGCCAGGGCCGCGGAGGGCGTGAAGTCGACCAACTCGTGGGGGTCGGTGCGGCGTTCGCCGAAGGTCCACTCCCACTCGCCCGCGAAGCACGAGTGCAGATGCCCCAGCCGCCACGCGATGGTCGTGACCGGCGAGATGTCGGGCTCCACCCGGCCGGTGTGAGCGAGGACCTCCTCGACCCGTTCGACGCTCACGCTCCAGTCCTCGGCGATCTTGGCGACGCTCATGCCGTCGGCGGCCTGCCGGGCGACCTCGGCGTACTCGCCCGCGGGGATGTCCGGGGCGCCCCTGTCGATCACCCACTCGCCGGGGCCGTACGCCCTGGGCGTCACCGCCTCGCTCCGGCGCCGGATCGACCAGCAGTCGGGCACCGGCTCCCACAGGTACTCCTCGTCACCGAGGCCCTCCAGCCGCACCTGCGCCCGCTCGCGGACGCAGTCGAACTGGTCCAGCAGCACACCCAGTCGATCGGTCCGTACGCGTCCGGTCTCCATGGCCCCGCTCCCCTCGCGCAGACGCGTCTCGCCGCGCTCACGCGGAGGTTAGCGACCGACCCGTACAGGGTGCGACGGATTTCCGAGCCCGCAGGTTCCGTTCGGAAAGGTCTGCGCCAACTGAGCCCCAGATCAAGTCATGTGATGCAGGGTGAACTTGTCTCCTTGAACCATTCAAAGTTACGTTTCCCCAACTAACTTTCGAACGGGGGTCCTTGTGGGTGTAGTCCTGCCGAGCGAGCTGGATGCGGCCCTGGACCTGATAGGCATCAGCTGGCCCAACGTCGACGAGGACGACTACCGCGACATGGCCCAGGCCATGCGGGAGTTGGCCGACGACATCGAGGACGGTGCCGCGGACGCGCACCGGGCGATCACCGATCTGATCGGGACGAACGAGGGTCTGGCGATCCAAGCGCTGGAGAAGCACTGGGATGTCGTCAAGGGCAAGCATCTGACCAATCTCTCCGAAGCGGGCCGGGTGGCGGCGACCGCGCTGGACGCCGTCGCCGTACTGATCGAGGGCGCGAAGATCGCCGCGATCGCCCAACTCGGCATCCTCGCCGCGGAGATCGCGGCCGCCATCGCCGCGGCCCCGCTCACCTTCGGCCTGTCCACCCTGGGCGGTGTCGCGGGTACGCAGGTCACCCGGATCGCGGTGAAGCGCATCTTCGAGGAGGTGTGCGAGGAGATCGCGGGGCGGATCATGGAGGTCGCCATGGGCCCGGTCTTCCAGGCTCTCGGCGCGATGGCGGGCGACCTGGTCCTGCAACTGGGCGGCAACGCCCTGGGGACGCAGCACGGCGTCGACCTCGGTCAGACCGCGAAGGCGGGCCGGGAGGGCCTGGACGAGGGCGTCGACAGCCTCAAGTCGGGTGGGGGCATGCAGCTGGCCAGCGCCGGCGGAGGCGCGGGCGGTTCGATGCAACTGGCCGGGGCGGGCGGGGACGGCGGGTCGAGCAGTGGCGGCGGCGGTGGCGGCGGTCAGTTCAGCATGGACCTGGAGTCCTACGACCGGGCGGGCAACGGCCTCAAGAGCGCGGGCGGCAAGATCCGCGACGGAGCCGGCAGCAAGCTGACCCGCGCGAAGTCCTCGCACGGCCGCGCCCGGGGCAAGGATCCGCTCACCAATCTCCTCGACCCCATGGTGGACGAGGTCGTGGACGGGATCGAAAAGGGCGTCAAGCGCTCCGCGGCCCACCTCGACGAGAGCATGACCAGCGGCCTGAGCCAGATGGCGAAGCGCCACAAGGGCAACGACGACGAGACCGCCCTGTCCCTGAAGCAGCTCCAGAAGGGCAACGACGGCAAGACGCCCATGTACCTGATGGGCGACGACGGCACGCTCAAGAGGCTGCGGGCGGACGGCGGGACCCACAAGCTGACCCAGGAGGACCGGGACCGCATCGGCCTCACGCTCGACGGCGACAACGCCGGCCGGCCACTGCCGGGCGAGCCGAACCTCAAGCTCCACGGCAAGCAGCGTCCGCGTCCCCTCAGCAACTCGGAACAGGTGGAGCTCGGGAGCACACCCCTGTCCCAGGCCGTCCAGCTGGCCCGGCACTCGGACAAGAGCTACGGCAACCACAAACAGGTCAACGGGCAGGACAAGTTCGAGAGCAACAACTACGCCGCCGCCCGGTTCAACAGCGCCAAGCAGGACGACGGCGACTTCGTCATGGTCGCGCGCAGTTCTGGATTCCGTCACTCCGAGCGCATGATCGGGTTCCCGGTCCTGAGAGACGGCGCCGGTGGCCGTATGACCGAGCTGTACACGGAAAGAGCTCCCTGTTCGTCCGCCCCGAACTGCAGCGCATGGATGAAGGAGAGACTTTCGCACGTCGATGTCACCCACAGCATCGATTACGGAAACACCAAGGAATCCAGAGCCCAGGGCAACGCGGAAATGATGGATTACCTGGACCGCCTCAAGGCGAACCGGCATAAATAGGCACATGCTAGCATCGGGCACTCCGATCATTCGCAAGGCAGGCAGGTCACGAGATGACGTCCCCCATCGACCGGGAGACCCTGGAATCCGAGTTCGGTCCGGAGGAGCTCACCACCTTTTCCGCAGCGGCGGTGGCGAACATCCGGCACGAGCCGAGTGCGGACTTTCTTCGCAATGTCGGCATTCCCGCCCGGCCGAATCCCTGGTTCGACCTCGTGGACGGCTCTCCGGAGCAGGCCAGAACGCTCGGCGACGCCTACGCCGACCTCCGCGAGCGCTGGACGGACCTGCCCGAAGGGGCCGAGGGCTGGCTCCTGCTGGGCATGGTGCCCTATGACGACATCGCCCTGGACGGTGTCTCAGGGGTCGTGTACTGCCTTCCGGGCGACGAATCCGAGATCTATCCACTGAACAAGGATCTCCCTTCCTTCGCTCACTTTCTCTATCTACTGGAGAAGGAACGCCCGAACTACGATTTCGATTCGGAACTCGACAATATCGACCCGGAGAGCGCGGCGGCCCGTCTCGCCGAGCAAATGCGGGAAATCGACCCGGCCGCTCTTGCGGTGACCAATTCCCGCTGGCACGACATCCTGGAGTATGTCGCCGAACCCGAGGCGAGGTAATGGCGATGAATGACAGCGACATCCGGCGCATCGGAGACCTCACCTTCCCCCTGACCGTCGGCCCGTACTTCGTGACGGCCGGGTCCGACCCCGTACCGCTGCAGGAGTTCGCCCAGTCCGTCGGCCGTACGGTCGTGCTGGAGGAGTGCCGGGAGTGGGCGCGGTTCGGGTCGGACCGCGGGTTCGAGATCTGTGCCGATCAGCAGGGCGTCGTACGCGCCGTGCTCCTCGACTGGACCGAGGAGTCGCGGTTCGTGAACGCGACTGCGGAGGCCTTCACCCAGTCGCTCGCCGCGCTCGACCAGGCCCTCGCCGTGATCCTCGGCACCGAGGTGCCGCAGGAGGCCGCCGCCGCGTACGCGGAGTTGGAGCAGCGGCTGCGGACCCTCGACCCAGGGGCGTTCGAGGGGCGGGAGCACTGGTGGCCCCTCGTCCTCGACGACATCCGGGACACCGCGAGCGCGGAGTGGTTCACCGCCTTCGAGATCGTCAACGACCAGGGCGAGAAGCAGATCGTCACGCAGGCCGGTGACATCGGCGTCCACCCGGAGGAACGGCTGTGGGGCCGGCTGCGGGCCGCGGGCGTGCAGCCGGAGCAAGTGCTGCGGGTCCACACCGAGTTGGAGGCCTGCTTCATGCCGGGGCACTACTGCTCGCTGTGGCTCGGGCAGGTCTTTCCCGAGGCGCAACTGACACACAACTTCCCCTACGGGGAGACCGCCGAGTCCCGCGCCGAGGGCATCCGGCAACTGCGTGAGGCAGCGGCCCAGCAGCCGCAGTAGAGGGGATGCAGCACATCATGACCGTCGGTACCGTCACGCCGGACATCGCTTCCTGGCCGCCACTGGACGACGACAGGCGGGCTCCGGGGCAGCAACTGCTCGACTGGGCCGCCGACGGAGACGGGCCGCGGCTGTGTCTGGTGCGGGGCGCGGAGGGCAGTGGCAAGAGCGCACTGCTGGCCTGGCTCCTGGCCGGGACCGTCGGCCGGCCGGGGCTCACCGTCCATGCCACCGTGCCGTCCGAGGGGCTGACGACCGAGAGCTTCGCCTGGGAGCTGGGGCGTCAGCTCGGCTACGGCCCCCTCTCCCCCGACCGTCTGATCGACCAGGTCGGCGCGGACGAGCGGCCGTTGCTGCTGCTCGTACCCGATCTGCACCGGGCCGGGGCGGGCCCCGCCGATCTGCCGTCGGCGGCACCGGAGACGCTGGTCGCCGAGCTGCTGGAACCCTTGCTGGCGATTCCCCATGTGCGCGCGGCCGTTGAGGTCGGGACGTCGGGGTTGCTGGCGGCGGACGGGGGCGTCGAGGTCGTGGACCTGGAGGAAGTGGACCTGGGGGAAGGCGACGGCCACGGCACCGGACAGGACTCGTACGCCGAGCTCGTCGCCGCCGTCCCGCGCACGGCCGACGGTCGCCCCGACTGGTCCCGGGCGCCTGACGCGGTGCGCCGCCGCATCCTCGACGCGGCGCTGCGCACCGATGACCAAGGAGCCGCCGTTCGCGGCCTGTTGGCCGACCCCGGGTTCCTGGTGCACGGCTCGGCCACCGCGCTCTCGGCCGCCCTCGCCGACCAGCGCATCCCCGTGCCCGGACGGCTGCGCGAGGTGTGGAGGCGTGCCGCGCCGGAGCTGACGGCGTATCACACCGACGGCGCCGAACGTGCCGCCCTGCTGCACGCCGCGGCGGTCGACACGGACCCGGACCTCACGGAGTACCTGCGGCCGCTGGCCGGGCAGCACTGGTGGTCCGCGGTGTGGGCCCGGCGGGACGTCCCCCTGAGCGCGCCGGCCCTGGTGCCGGGCGGCGCGGAGCGAAAGCTGCTGGCCTCGGATCCGACGGGGCGGCTGCGGACGTACGACGTGGGGAGCGGCGCGTCACTCGGAGCGTCCGGCGGGAGTGCGTCCGAACTCGGCGCGGTCGGCGGCAGTGCGGCCGACGGCATCGCGTCGACGATCGTCCACCCGGCCTCCGTACGACCGCGCTCCATAGCCCCTCGTGACGCCCGGTCGGCGCTGCTGCTCGACCGGTCCGAGGCGCTGCTGCCGCTCGTGACCGAGGACGACCCGACCGCCGCGTTCGCGCTCGAGCGCATCGCCGAGTACCACGGTGCGGCCGCGCTCGCCGAGGAGGGTTCGCTGGTCACCGCACTCGGCAGCGGCGGCACCCGGAGTCCGTACGCGGTCGTCGGCGACCGGGGCGGCACGGTCCATGTGTGGTCCCTGGGCGAGTACCAGGACGTCCCGCGCTCCTGCCGTGTGCACGAGCAGCCGGTCACGGCCGTCACCTGCGTCGACACGGGCGACGGGCTGACGCTCACCTTCAGTGCCGGGGCGGACGGCTCGGTGCGGCTGTGGGAGACCTCGGCCGAGCCGATGCCGGTGCCGGTGCAGCAGCGCCGGTACCGGACCACCGCGCTCGCCGCCGCGGACACCTCCGCCGGTCCGGTGCTCGCCGTGGCCTGGAGCGACGGCGAGCTGCATCTGTGGCACGTCTTCTCCGGCAGGGTGCGGGTGCTGCCCTGGCTGCGGGGCTGCGCATCCCTCGCGCTCACCCCCGAGGGTCTGCTGGTCATCGCCGACGCCGAAGGGCTGCATGCCGTACGGCTGCGGCTTGACGTGCTCTGGGAGCAGTGAGGTGCCGTCGGCGCTTGATCAGGCCCTGCGGGGCGTGGGGACCTGACGAACGGCCAGTGGGCCCGGCTGGGGCCGTTGCTACCGAAGGGGTATCGGAGGGGTATCGGAGGGCAGCGCGACGGCACCTCGGCCAGGATCGTCACTCAGCTCCGGGCCCAGGCGCTGCATACAGCCCAGACGTCTCGCGCGGCCCCTGCCAGGACTGACAACTGCCAACCCACAGTGCCTATTAGGCGTACCCCACCGGGCCGTGGCTGGTCGCAGTCCTCGACGAGTGGCTGTGACCAGTACGGACCCGTCGTGCCCTAGCTGTCGACGTCGAGCGCTGTCCCGTACAGCCGGTCCACCTTCAACCGGATGACCACCCGGCGCTCGGTAACCAGCTGCTCCAGGAACGCGTCTTCGTCCTCGGGCTTCGAGGCCTTCGGGATCATCCCAAGCAGTTCCCGTCCCACAGCGTCTCCAGGAACCGTCGTGATCTCGGAGACCTCGGCCTCGCCTTCGGCGACGGCGAACGACCACACGTCGCCGCCCTGCACATGCAATGCCGCACGCGGGTTGCGCCGCAGATGCCCGACCTTGACCCGGTCGGCCGTCGTGGAGAACCGCACCGTGCGGGCTTCGGGGTCCCAGCTGTACAGCATGGTGGTCAGGTGGGGGTGGCCACTGCGTTTGACGGTGGCGAGCGTGCCGAACTGCTGCCTGCCGAGCAAGGCGGAGAGGGCTTTGTCGGACAGTGGGCGAGGCGCTGGTCCTTGAGTCATGACGTGATCAACCTCCTTGGCCGCCCAACAATTTCCTGGACGTCATCACCCCAACGCCCGGCTGGCCCGGTCGCCCGGGAGGGCCGTCACCTTCTCCGTGGACGCCTTGGCCGCCTCAACTCGTAGGTGGTGTGCAGGGTTTCGGCGGTGTGCAGCAAGTTGTTCGACAGTTCGGTCGCCAGGTGCGGGTGACCCGGGGGGCGGATTCCGGCCGAGGCCGCTCCAGTCGGTGCTCACTTCGCCCTCGGTCTGCTCGTACGCCTTGATGACGGCGGGGAGGGCGTCGTTGAGGACCTTGCCCGCTCGGGACCTGCCCGCGCTTTCGGCGCGACGACCATGCGATCAGGAGGTTCACGAGCACCAGCGCGGCCACGCCGCACCGATCCACCCGAGGATGGCCGGGCTGACGACACCGCCGGGCGGGGCCGCGAGCAGAACACTCAACGACCCCGGGTATGGATCCGGCCGGACGGACCGTCCGACCTTCGCACCGGATCACCGCACCCACGCGTCCGTTTCATCACCGTACCGACGCTCCCGCACCCCGGACGCCGCGTTTCCCTCACGGTGGTTCACACCATCGACCCATCTGACCCACACCACCCCCATCGGCCTTTTCCGTATGGATCACCATCTTTTTCCGCCTGGATGAGGAACGTGGCGCGCAGCGGCACCGGACCGAAACCGACGAGCTTGTAGGCTGTCATGAGCATTTCGGGGGAGCTGCTGATCACTTGAACGTGATCAGTTGAGCGTTGTGTTCCATTTCTCTGTGGGCTCCCGCGCATCATCGAGACTCATGGGGAGAGGGAGTTCATGTCGTACCCTCCGCCGCCCGGAGGGCCGGGCGGCGCGTATCCGCAGGGGCAGGGCGGGTGGGCATCACCTCCACCTCCCCCTCCACAGCAGCCGCAGCACCCACAGCGCCCACAGCCGCAGCCACAGCCGCAGCCAGGTGGCGTGCCCTATCCGCCCCAGGCCGTGCCGGGACACTACGGCTATCCACCGCAACCGCCCGCCTCGGCGCCGGGTTGGCACACGGCACCCCACCCGCCGTATCCGCAGCAGCATCCCGGTGGAGCCGGTGGCCACGGTGGCGGTGACCAGGGCGGTGGGAGCGGCCTGAAGAAGGCCGTCATCGGTGTCGTGGTCCTCGCCGTGCTCGCCGTGCTCGGCATAGGCGGCCTCGCCGTCTACCAGGCCCTCGGGGGCGGCGCGTTGCCCACCGCGGCAGGCGGTGCGCAAGGCGAGCAACTGCTCAGCCCGGACGACATCGAGGAGCTGCTCGACGGCCGTAGCCAGGCGTTGCGGAGCGGAGACGAGGACACGTATCTCGCGCCCTTCGCCGGTGACGCCAAGGGCACGCAGAAGCACCTCTTCGAGAACCTGCGCAAGATCCCCTTCACCCAGGCCGAGTACTCCGTCCTGAAAACGACGGGCACGGGCACCGACGAGTACGGCGACGGGGCCACGGTCGCCCTCGACGTCGCCTTCGTGCACAAGATCCAGGACGTGGACGTCCGGCCGGTGTCCGAGTGGTACCGGTGGATCATCAAGCGGGAGTCGAAGGACGCCGAGCCGCGCATCACCAGGGTCGGTCCCGCCCCGGGCGCCTACGGCGCCAAGAGTTATGTGTTCTACCCGGCTCCCTGGGACCTCTACGAGGACATGCACGTCGTCAAGAAGGCCCACACGCTGACGATCTCGGACAAGAAGTACGCCGGCGACACGGACCGCTACGCGCCGTACATCGAGAAGGCGGCGAAGGACGACATCGAGCTGTGGAAGTCGAACGGTCCCGAGGGCACCGAGACACCCACGGGATTCGTCACGGTCCTCGAACCCGACCGCAAGACCTACTCCTCCCTGTACGGCTCGCAGTCCGTCGAGTGGGAGGCCGGGCAGAGCGTGGCGATGCCCACCTTCGACGCCGGGTTCGGCGGTGACGAGAAGGACCTGGAATACGGCGGCGCCCGGGTCAAGATGGACATGTCCGGCAGCCGCTTCACCAATGCGACGTACTGGCCGAAGCTCGTCCAGGAGATCTCCCACCACGAGTTCGCGCACGCCATCGTGCAGCCGCTGGAAGCCGCCTCCGGCGGTTTCGCCGCCGACTCCTCCACACGCTGTTGGGTCGTGGAGGGTTTCGCCGACTACGTGGCCTTCCGCTTCGACAGTGAACTCGGCGCGTGGAACATCCGCAACGACGTCACCGGCAAGGAGTTCAGCGGCGAACTGCCCTCGGATCCCGGATCCGGGGACGAGGTCTCCACGAACTACACCGTCAGTTACCTGGCCATCCGCTTCATGGCCGAGAAGAACGGCGAGGCCGCGGCTCTTCGGTTCGTCACCGACCAGTACCGCCACCCGGGGCAGCTCGACCGGCAGTTGCGCACGGCCACGGGCATGGGGGAGAGCGAGTTCCAGGCAGCCTGGGCGAGTTACGTGAGGAGCCACAGCTGATGAGCGCAGACGGCACGCAGGGCCCCGCCGGTCCGTACGGGCAGCAGCCACCCCCGGTCCCCCCGCCGGGATACGGGTACCCGCAGCAGCCCCCCGGACCGCCGCAAGGTCCGCCGCCGCAAGGTCCGCCGCCCCAGGGCCCGCCACCGCAGCCGTACGGCTATGGGTACGGCGGCCCGCAGCAGGCGCCCCCGCCGGGCTACGGGACCCCGCAGGGCTACGCTCCGCCTCAGCAGCAGGGCTACGGATTCCCGCAGCAGCCCCCTCAGGCGCACGGCTACCCAGGACCGGGCGGCCCCTTCGGACCCGGCGGTCCCGTCGGACCCGGCGGCCCCATCGGCGCGCCTCAGCCGGGGAAAACGCGCGGGAAGCCGGTCGGGTTGATCGTGCTGCTCGTCATGGCCGTGCTCGTGTTGGGCGGGGCGGGTTTCGGGGCCTGGTACATGCTCGTCGGCTCGGCGAGCAACAACGTGCTGTGGAGCGTGGCCTCCCGGCAGCACGGCGAGGACGTCGACGCGGTCCTCGGGGCGAAGACGCGGGGCACCTGGTTCACCGACAAGGCGGTGGTCCAGACCCTGCCCAACGGTGTGAAGGCGTACGACCTCGACACCGGCAAGCAGCTGTGGGCGACAGCGCTCCCCGGCGACAGCAGCGAGGCGTGCGTCGCGCCCGAGAACTCCTCCGGCGACATCGGCATCGTCGCCTACGGCGAGGGGAAGGCCTGCGACCACCTCGTGGCCTACGACCTCGGCACCGGCAAGGAGCTCTGGGACAAGGACCTCAAGCCCGGTGGCACCACGTCGAAGGACGAGGTGTCGGTCGCCCGGGCCGGCGATGTGGTCGTCGTCAACGCCGCGAAGGTGACGCTGGCCCTCAAAGCGGCCGACGGCACGACGGCCTGGGATCCGAAGAAGTTCGCGACGCAGGACTGCCCCAGCGGCGAGTTCACCGGCGGCAAGGCCCTGATCCGGGTCCGTGGCTGCCAGGTCAGCGACTTCGACGACCCCGACTGGGGCCAGAACTGGGACGAGGTCTCGCTGGTCGACCCGACCACCGGGCAGGCGCGTTGGACCTACCACCACAAGGTGCCCAAGGACAGCTTCGGCGAGATCGAGGGCGGCGACGTCGTCTCGACCTCTCCCGTCGTCCTGGTCCGGCACGGCGACGACGGGGAGGCGCTCTTCTCCCTCGACGACGAGACGGGCAAGGTGCGCAGCCAGTTCTCCCCCGCCACACCGTCCCAGTACATCAGGACCGACGACTCGCTGGGCGGCCCCTGGTCGGAGGCGGGCGTCTTCGGCGACACCTTCGTCATCGATGTGACCGGCGAGAAGAGCAAGGAGCTGCTGGCCGCCTACGACCTGGACAGCGGCAAGCAGCTGTGGAAGACCGACGCGGTCGAGTACAGGTCGTTCTATCCGCTGCCCGCGGCCGGCGGTGACCGGATCCTCGCCTACAAGACCACCAACGACAATGACAAGGGCCCCGAGCTGGTGGAGTTCGGTGCGAAGGACGGTTCGACGAAGACCGTCGTCGAGTACCCGGAGGACGTCCACAAGGGCATGTCGATTTCCGCCAGGCCCTACTGGCACGAAGACCGGCTCTACGTGTCCGAGCCGAACCCTTCCGTCGTCTACGGGGAGACGCCGTACACCCTGGTGGCCCTCCCGACCACTGACTGACCGAGGGGCTGTTGTTTCCAGAAGGCTCTCGTCGCCCGCGCACCGGCGACGGGAGCCTTCCGTCCGTTCAGTACCGGGCGGAGGCCCTCGTCAGCCCCGAACGGTCCTGGCCGCCGGCGGGGTCCGACTCGTACACACAGTGCAGGGCAGTGAGTTGGGCCAGTAGCGGGACGGGTACGACGCACCCGGCGGCCGTGGCGAGGGCTCCCGGCCGCTGCCCCCGGCGCCGCAGGGACAGCAGGAGGAACAGGGCCGCCAGGGCGCACGCGGGCGCGGCCCAGACGGTGACGTACATGCAGGTGGACGGGCCAGGTAACGACAGGTCTGGCTGTGGCGTGGGGCCTCTGTTACGTGGTCGGCAAGAGGCGCCGCCAGGCGTGACACCTTCGGCCATCGGTTGACGGCGTCGATGAACATGTTCCGGGCGTCAGGCAGCAGGCTGTGTAGACGCCGCCGCGTCACTCGTGCCGTCGCAGTCACCCATGCGCCCCATCGCCTGCACCATGAAGCCGACAGCAGTGGCCAGCACACCCGCCAGGGCGGTCCACCACCGCCAGACCCCACCGTCCGGGACGAGCAGCAGGGTGGCCAGGCAGCCGAACGCCACCGCGAATCCGACGACTCCCGATACAGAGGCCGTCACCAGCCAGCCCGCTCCGAGGTCCAGCATCCGGACGTGGCGTTCGGGGTCCGGGTGCGCGGGTTCAGTGAGCCCTTCCGCTGCGATCCGCTCGACTACCTGGATCGGGACCGTGCCCGACAACTGCCAGCCGTCGTCGCCCACCAGCTCGGCGAGCATGTCGCGGCGTCGCCTCTGGAGGGGGTGCCAGAGCAGCCGGCCATGCGCACCGGACAGCGCTTCTCCAGCTGCCTTGAGTCCCATCTGGGACTGGAAGGGGACTTCCTGACCGCAGCCTTCCAGCACAAGGCACTGAAACCGCCGGGTGTTCTCCTGACGCTTCTTCTCATCGGCCGCTTCAGGGCTTCCTGGCGGGGGCGTTTCGGTGTGTTCCTTGGTGCCGGCGACCGCGACTCGCAGGGAATGCCAGTCGGGGGTGACGGTGCGAGCGGGGCGCCGGATGCTTTCGGTCAGCCCCCACCCGATGAGGGCAGCGAGAGTCGCCAGGCCCCAGAAGGGACCGATCACCAACATGCTGTCGAACTCCACAGCCCGCCCGGCAAGTTGGCGCTTCACCTCGGCGAGCCGGTCGTCACCGACTGCGCCGAGCTCGGGCCGCTCCGGGACGGATGCCACGAACAGTTCGCTGCCGATCCCATGGCGTCGATTGGTGTCCGCCCGGAATGTCACGGGCACGCCCCCCTCTCCGGCCGACGAGGGAAGCAGGACTGTGTAGTCAGCCGTGGCGGAGGAGCGGGGGCCACTACCTGCCTCCTGGTTCTCGATCTTCACGATGGGACGCCGCTCGATCACCGCACCCTCCTGGGCCAACACCGCGCTCGTGCCCGTTCCCCGGGCGTCGGCGGCGGCGAGCGTCACCCAGAGAGCCACCAGCGTGAAAGCGGTGACCACCGTGCCCCCGTAACGGACGGTCAGCCAGCGTGTTCCGCTCAGCCGCCGAGGCACGGCGCCTTCGCCGCACCCTGGGGACACTGAGGCTGTCCGCACTGCCCATTGGTACGTCTCGCTGCGGGGCCGATCGCCGTCGCGCAACACTGCCACCGACCAGATCGCCAGGGACGCGGCGAGCAGAACCAGCGAACACCACAGAACGGTCGTGCGTGCCGGTGTGGCGCCCAGGAAGAGCCAGGCGGCGGTCAGCGCCGTGAGAGCGAGCGGGACGGCCACGGTGACGAATCGCCCGCAGCGCGGGAAGGGACGGAGGTCGTTCACGCCCTTGTCCAGGGTCCACCTACCGCTCATCCGAACGCTCCGTACCGCTGGGGGTCGGGCCGATTCCGCAGGACCTTGGCAGCTGCGCCCGCATCGCTCCGCGTGTCCTCGGCCGCACCGGGCCGGGCCTGTTTCTCGTCCGCGTTGGGATCGCCATTGACGGCCGCGTCGCTCTGCTTGGAGATGTTGCCGCCCGCGCCGAGAGCGAAGCCGATGGGAGCGTTGGTGGCCACATCCCCCGCCAGGTTCCGTGCCGCAGAAAGCGTCCGCCCGTCCGTGGCCCGGTGAACGGCCGTGCTCCCGGCGCCACCTGCGAGTCCTCCGGCGACTGCTCCGAACGCCATCTGCGACGCGTCGAACCGCTCTCCGCTGCGAATGTTGTTGACGGTGTCACCGGCAACGGAGGAGAAGGCGCCCAGCGCCACACCGTCGACAGCGGTCGCGGCCACGCCCCCGCCGAGCTGCGAGGCCAGACGACCCGCCACGAACTTGCCGCCGAAGGCCCCCACAACACCGTTGAGGGCATTGCTCTTGAACTCAGGATCGTCGCCGGTGGCCAAGCTCGTCACGACACCGGAACCCGTCCCGGCAGCCCACTGCACACCCAGCTCGACGCCCAGGCTCAGCAACTGGCGGCCCCTCACGCCTGTGCGAATGGTCTGGAACGCACGGGCCGCAGCCGCCAGCAGTCGCCCCAACTTCGTGGCCGCATCCACGGCCTGCGCCCCCAACCGCACCGCATTCGCCGCCCCGGCCGCCGCCGAGAACCCGACGGTGACGAAGGAGAGCAGGACGGACGCACCGATCGAGACGCCGATCTCGAGGTAGATCTTGTGGATGTCGGCATTGATCTCCTCGATGTGGTCGGCCGCCTCCTCGAGCCCCCTCGCCGCCTCCTCGAAGAGCGGCAAGGTCTCCTCGACCCCGTGACCAACCCTCTCCCAGTGCTCGCGGAATGCCTCCGCGGACCCACCCCGCCAGTGCTCACCAAGCGTCACCCGAACCTGCCGGTCGAGCGCGGAGTACGCCTCCTCCACCTCCTCGCCCATGGTCCGCCACCCCTTGGCCGCCGCCCGCAGCACATCCGGACGGCCACCGGGATTCACCACCTCGATCCCGGCCTCGTAGACCTTTTCGGCGACGCTCTCCTCGCTCATCCCTTGCCGTCCTTGAACAGATCGGCGAGGGCATCGTCCGCCGCCTCGGAGTTCTTCGCATTGCCCTTGAGGGCCTGGCCCACCTCATCAAGATGCCGGGCGAGTTCCCCCAGCGATACGGCCATCTCCGTGGCCAACTTGACGTAGGCCGCCGTCACCTCATCGGACTCGGTCAGAAACCCGAACCCGTCCTGAATCTGCTCGGTCCCCGTCACGCCCTGAAAACTCTTGACCGCTCGGCCCAGGTCATACGCCCGCGTATCAAACGCGCTCGCCAACTTCCCCAGTTCTTGCGGCTCCAAGTAGAAGTCACCGGCCATGCGCCACTCCGTACACCCCATGCTTCGAGACCTTTGACATGCACTTCCGCAACATCAAACGGCCCGAAGAGTCACGTACTGGCACCCGATGGAGGTACTGCGTCAACTACCCACCGAGGAAGGCCCTTCGCTCCCCCAGGGCGAAAGCGCACCAGACCAAGGCCTCAACAGTGCTTCCCTCGAAGCCTATTTCTAGGCAGATGATTGAATTACCCAACGATCAAGGGCACTTACGACTCCGAGCCAGCCGTCCACGGCCTTCCGCTGCCGCCGCACTCACCAAGAACCCTCACCCACTGCTCCGCACCACGGATGGACTCGATGAGCCACCTGATCCCCGACCGATTCGACGTACTCGGTACTCGCCCACAACGGGGACCAGCAGGTAGCCGTCGTCCTGCGCTGGGAACAGAAGGACGACGACTACACGGTCGTCGCCGACGGGCCATGGGCCCAGGTGATCGGTATCGGAGGGGACTGCTTCGAGGCGCTTACTCGCGTCCGTGAGCAGATCGAGCCCGCCGGATGGCTCCTGGGAGTCAACGGCGCTCGCCGTGACACCTGGGCCTCCGGCATGTGCCGTGGCCTGGGCGCTTTCCAGGTGTATCGCCTCACCCCCGGCGCCCGCCTCACCAACGCGGACCGTGTCCAGACCTTCCACGAGGCGCCCCGCGAGACGCTTGGCACCATCGCCGAGCAGATCCTCTTCGAACATCAGTGGAACCCGGACCCGGTAGCAGCCCCTTCCGGCCCGACGCCTGCCGTTCACCCGGTCACCGATGCCCTTCGTGCCGTGGCCACACATCAACGCGGTGGCTACGTCTACGCAATCGACCCGTACTTCGATCCCCACCGCGCAGTCCCGCCGTACGGCATCGTCGGTGGCTGGTCCGTCGACAACACCGGCCGCCTGGTCGCCTTCAGTCACAACCCGAACTACCGTGCATCACCAGCGGCGTTGGAGTTCCCCACCCCGCTCTCCGCTCTGGAGGTCACCATGCACCTGGCCATCACCGGATACGGCAGCGAGGCGGATCTGTTCGCCGCCTTCCGCGACGCCGCGCTCTCAGTCTTCCCCCCCCGGATTCGCAACGGGACCCACGCACTGTGACCGACCCCGACGGCAGTCGCTACATCGCGGCGTTCACCCATCCCGACCACACGCCGGGAACGTGGCGCCAGTGGCACCGGACCACGGGTCGCGAGCTCGCAGCCGCAGGTCTCCCGGTCCGGCTCAACCCGGGGCATCACATCAGCCTGACCGTCCCGGCGGAGGCACTGCGCGTCTAGGCCGACACGAGGCATACGTGCCGTGCCGTGCCGTGCCGCGCAACACCGTCAGGGCGGACCGGCTCTCCTCACAACACGGAGTCGTACTGATTCGCTTTCGGTCGCCACGTCGTCGGGAACTAGGCTCTTCACTTACCTGTAGGCAACACGTCCGGGCCGTTGACGTCCCCGTGGCGGGGATCAGTTGCTCTTGTCGGATCCTGGCTCACGACGTCAGCTTTGCTGGTACGCCGCACCCGTGACGGGCCGCCGACTGCTCGGCGAAGTGCTCCAGGTCCACCTGCTCTTGCTCAGTGAGCGGATCCGAAGTGAACTTGCGATCGTTCCCCTCGACAGTCGACGCCTGGTAGTAGCCGACGCCCAGGGCGCCCTGGCACGTGGCCGACGTCCAGGCCGTGGACCTATCGACCCCAGAGGGGGTGTCGTTCCCGCCGTACTCACCGTTGACGACCGCTTCGGACGCGTCACTGAAGGGGCCGTAATCCGCGACAAGTCGCAGGCTGCCGACGAGGACGCACTCCTCCACCGGCGACTTCGCGGCGGCGGTCTCGCGCACGATCGGCGCGGAGGTCATCCCCTTGCAGGTCCCCGTGGCGGCACCTGCCGACACCGTCCGCGCACCGGCTGCTGGAGCGGCCAGCTTGCCCGTGCCTCCAGGTTCCGTCTCGCAGCCGGTCTTCTCCGCCGCGCGCTGCGCCGTCCCGGTGGCAGCCCGGGCGAGCTTGAGGCGTATGGACTCGGTGGCCTCGACGTCGTACGGCGAATCGGCCGTCACGAGGATTCCGCCGCCCTCCTTCGGCGACCAGTTCTTGCAACTGAGGAGCACCGATGCGGTCGACTCCTCGTCCCTGGTGACCATGAGCCCCTGCCACCCGCCGTTCAGGGGTACGGGGGTGGTCCTCTCATCGTTCTGGTAGGCCGCGTACGCGTTGTGGGCGCCGGCCGTGGTCTCGACGGCGATCTCGATGCCGTCGACCTTGCATCGCGTCGCCAGACCGGCTGGCTCCGTCACGTCGTCCGACACGTCGAACTGCCAGCTGGAGACGTCGAATCCCAGACCAAGCAGGGAGAGTTTCGACTTCCCCGCGAGATCCAGTACGGAGTCGACCGGAAGCATTCCACTGCACGCCCGTGCCGTCTTGGCGGCCGGGTACTGGAGCTGAAATCCGTAGTACCCAGCCCCCAGGACGGCCAGGGTCAGCGCGGAACCGATCAGCCGGCGCATGTCTGTTCCACGCCGGAAACTACGGTAGTTCAAACCCATGCCGGTCTCAGCCACCCGAAGCGTTCGGGGAAGCCGACCGGGACGCGGCCGGGGAAGGGGACGCCGAGCACTTGAACACGTCGTCACCGAGGTAGCTCGTGGCGATGGTCAGCGCGGAGACGAACGCCTTGGTCAGCGAGTCGTCGAGGCTCCGCGCCGGGGGCGGCTCCTTCACCTCGATCTCCAGCACGGCGTGATCGCTCGTCGCCTCTCCAGGCATAGCGCAGGGGAGAGCCAGCCACGCCCGGTTCTGGTTCACGTTTCCTTTGGCCACCCGCACCTTGGTCCTCTCCAGGTATCCGGTGCTCGAACCGACCTTGAAGGTCTTGACGGTGGATGGGCCCGGAGACCTGTACCTGTCGAGGTTGTCGATGCTGTCCGAGTGCCAGAGGTAGTCGATCTCAACAGAGTGCTTCTCGCCGTAGAGGTAGCATCTACCGCCCGCGGTCCACTCCTTGGGATGGAAGTCGTGGGTCTCTTCAGAGGTCACGCCACTATCGCCCGCGAGCGTCCGAAAGGCGTCGCCACGGAGCTTGCCATCGCACACAGGCGTATTGGCGTTCTCCGTCTTGTCGTCGCCCCCGCTGCTGCTGCAGCTGGAGAGAACCAGCGTGGCTGTGACAACCACGACGAGCGGCCAGAGGCTCCGCCGCGCCCTGGAAGATGTGCGTGATTCAGAAAGGCTGGGCACTGTCTTGATCACCGTCCGCTCGTGGAGGAGTTCCAGGTGGTCCCCGCGGCGTACCCGTCCTCCGAGGCCCGCGCCACGGATTCGGCATACACGTTGATGTCCCCCTCGGACATCTGCAGACCGGAGTGCGCGATGGCCTGACGCAGCGACTCCGCGCTCGAGGACCTCACCCCTTCCCTGCCCTCGGCGTACCGTTCCCTAGCCTCGTGCTGGGCCTCGTCAACGGTGTCCTGCTGAATCTGATCCACCACAAGTGCCTGGATGTCCTCGACGGCCCAGCCCGCAATCGTTCCCACGATCGGTGCAGCGGTGCTGGTCGCCGCGCCGACCGCCATGCCCAGGCCGCGGCCCGCCCACTTGTCGCCCAGCGCCACAGCGTCGTTGAAGTCCTTGTCGGACGCCGAGTGCTCGTCGAAAATGGCCTGATCACGGGCGTCACTGAGAATGCCTGCCACGACACCACCCGGATGAGCGACGTTCTCCATCGCGGTGGCGAAGTCCGACGGATTGCTCTCGGCCACCTGCTGCATCCAAATGGCGGTGTTGGCCTGTGAGGCCTCGGTGATCGCGACATAGGCGTCCGGGTCTCGGCCTACCGTCCCGAGGAAGGGTTGGAGCGTGCTCGTGTCCAGTCCGGCCTCCGCCCCGAAGGACTTGATCGTGCCCTGTTCGTTCCCCATGGCTGCCTGTACGTCCGCCATGTACTCCGCCGTCATGTTGCCCAGGCTGTCACGGAGCGCGTCCCGGGGAGAGTCACTGGCCAGGCCGGGGTCGCCCCCGATGGTGTCGACCACTTCCTTCATCAGGGCCGCGCGCTCGGGGGTGTGTTTCACCGGAGCACCATCGTCGTCGAACGAGCGGCCGCTGGTGGCGGATTCCAGGGCGTGGCCGAGGTTGTTGTAGCCGCTGGGGTTCTTGTCGTCGCCCGTGTAGCCCGGGCCCTCCGGCCAGTGCCGGTCCTTCAGCAGGTAGTCGAGGTGGTCGACCTTCTCACCATTGATCGTGGCGTCTGAGGTGAGGAACTCGGTGGAAGCCTCCGGATTGTGCCCCAGCGCGTCCATGTACCCCGCCATCGGGTCGAGGGCCCCGATGTTGGTCGTGCCCAGCGTCCGCGGATAGCCCCAGTACGCGTCCGGGTTCTGCCCCGCGTTGGCGCCGTTCTTCTCGGCGGTGATCAGCGCGTCGCCGTAGTCCTGGAGGAAGTCCTTGTCCCACTTGCCCTCGCTCATCAGGCTGCTGGTGAGCTGATAGCCGCTGAGGCCGTACGGCGACTCGGTGGGGTTGGCGTTGAAGTCGTGCTGGCCCGCCTTGAGCAGGTCGTTCTGGAACTTGGTGATCTCGGGGTCGGGACCGCCCTTGCGGTGGTCGTCCGACGTGGTCGCCGTACCGATGGTGGTGCCCAAGTTCGCCTTGAGCTCCTTGAGTTGGGCCAGCTGCTCCTTGGAGAGCGTGGTGCCGGCCGGCGGGCTCATGAGCTCGTTGTACTTGCTCAGCATGTTCTCGCCGCCGGTCTTGACCGCGAAGTCCCTTGAGAACTCGGGGTCGTTCTTGTTGGCGGAGAGGAGCAGGTTGAGCTTGGTGATCTCGGCGTCGGAGAGCCGGCCCTTCTTGTTCATCAGGGCGGCCGCCTGGTCGGCTTCGACGGAATCGAGGGTGGTGTAGACGCTGGTGTTGAAGGACTGGCTGTCGCCGTTGGCGTCGCGTTCCAGAGCCGAACTGGCGGCCTCATCCGCGGCGGTGGCCAGTTCCAGGACCCGCGTCAGCCGGGAGACGAGCGAGTCCAGCTTCTTCTTTCGTTCCTCGGCGAGACCCGGCGAGGCGGAAGCGGTCGGGCTGTCCTGCCGCGGGTCGACGTCCTCGACGCGCCCGTCGTCGTAGACCTTGTAGTGGTCGTTGCGGGCCTCGTCGAGCAGGGCGTGCAACTGCTTCTGGGACGCGGCGAATTCGCCGTGCGCGTCCAGCAGCAGCTTAGCGATGCGCTCCGCCTCGGTGGCGGCGTTCTCGTACTCCGTACGGGCCTTGCCCATGGTGACGAAGGCGGCCTCGGCGGCGTCGCCCTCCCAGTGGCCCTTGAGGTGGTTGATGACCCGCTGCTCGAACTCCCGCTGCAACGCGTCGTACTTGGCCGGCAACGCTTTCCAGGACGCGGCGGCGTCGGCCAGCGGGCCGAGGTCGGCCTTGTCGAGGTAGGGGATGGACACCATGTGCGACTGCTCCTTGTGAGGGGGTTCCGGTCCGACTCGATGGGCTCACCCGGGTGGCTCTACGACGACGGCCCGGGCGGCCCGATTCACCCGAAGGGCGTGCTGATCGAGCGCTGCCGGGCCTGTTCCTCCTGCTCGGTGCTGGTGTAGTGGCCGGAGGTGGTGTGGAGCTTGTCGCTGATGTCCTGGAGCAGGCTCTTGAGGTTGAGGACCTGGGAGCCCCAACGGACGTCCATGGTCACCAGAGAACCGGCGGTGGCCCAGGAGCCCGCCTCGGCCATGCCCCCGGCGCTGTGCTTGTTCAGCCCCCTGGAGGCGCTCAGGCAGTCGTCGTCGGCGCCGTTGTCGACGTTCTCGGTGTCACCGCGCAGTTCGACGAGCGCGTTGGCAGCCTCGTCTAGGCGCTGGGTGTCGACGTTGGTGCCGCCACCGCCGCCGCCCCCGCCACCACCCTCTGCGGGCACGGAGTTCAGCCGCGTGTGAGTGGATCCGCTGTGCTGCGGTGCATCGAAGGGAGTACTCATCCCTTGTCCCATCCCCGTTGTGAAAGTGGTGGGCATGCCCGGTTCGCTCACTCGACCACGGGTTGCGTTGCATCCGTACGACGTGAGGTGCCCACTCCGGCCGGGCCGTGCGTCCGGCGCGTAGGCAAGGACATGCCAATCAAGCAGGCCGAACATACCGGATCTTCCTTTGCGTGTACCACCGTTCACCGCACCGTGAGACGCGAGGAGGAGGCGGCGGACGCGAATGCGAACGGCTCGACGGGCACTTGCCCGTCGAGCCGTCACTCCTCGTTTGCGGATCAGGCGTCCGGCGCCGCCACGACCGTCCCGGAGGGCGCCTTCGCACCCACCGCCGTGCCGAAGTCGGAGTCCGTGAGGTCCTGCATGTCCTCACGGGTGCTGTCCTGCTTGATGAAGTACGGCTTGCCGGTGGTCGCGACGTACCAGGTGACGGACTCGCCCTTCCCCGACAGCACGACCGGCACCGCCGACTGACCGTCCACCGTGGTGACCTTGCCCTTCGTCACCTTGCTGCCGGCGTCGAGGGTGTCGGGGGCAGTGAACTGCTCCTGGTGACACCAACTGGCGAGCTTCGCCATCAGCGCGTTGCTCGGTGTCCCGTGGGTCCACTTGTCGGTGGAGAAAGCGGTCTTGCCGAGGGCGGAGTTCATCCCTTCGGCGAACGTCGAATCGGGCTTGGCCCAGACGTCGTTGCCCTTGCGGATGACCTCGAAGGAACCCTTCCCCGAGATCTCGACGGTGCCGACGCATTCCGTGGCGGAGAGCCGCAGATCACTCTTGGTGCCCTCGCGCTCCATCTTCTCGTGGAAGGATCCCGCCTGGGCATTGGTCTTCATGCCCGTGTCGTAGATCTCCTTGGGGGAGAGCTTCTCGATGCCGTTCGACTCGGCGGCGGGACTGGCATTTGCGGCCTTGGACGGCGTGGAACCGGCTGCGGACTTCGTGGCGGCGGTGTCGCTGTTGCAGGCCGTGAGCGACACGAGTGCGACGGCGCAAGTGAGCGCGGCGGCTGCATGCCGGGCGGACGGAATGTGCGTCTTCATAAAGACCCCCGTGAGTATTCGATTGCGGGTGAACTTGCGTGATCATTTAAACCACGATCGCCCGGTGCTCCAACTCGGCTCCCCGTCGCCGAAGTTGTCGCTCGAAAACCTCGGGGCACACCGCATCCCATCGCCTATTGGCCGTCACAGCCTAGCCGAACGCACGGGGGCCCCGTCGCGGCCGGCGCATCTCGCGCCCACCGACGACACGACACACCCGCACACATTGCAGGAGCAGCGGCGACGTAGACATGCCTGGCACAAAGCCCGGCGAAGCGAAACAATGCACAAGCTCGATCGGGCAGCGGAAACCACAGTCGTATTTCCACTCGCAGGACACCAATACTTCACAGAACCCGCCGAGGACCTCCGCTCCGCGTAGTCCCCTTCCGAATGTTCTTCCCACCAGTGGTCGCAGAGCCCATAGATTGACCTCGTGGGACTCTTCGACAAGTTGACCGGCACCCAGCGCCCCGCCGACGGCGTCACGCCGGCCTCCCCCAGGGAAGTACGCACGGCCCTGCTCGGCCTCAACCGGCCCGACCTCCCCTACGTCATCCGCGACGGCGCCCCGGAAAACGTCGACCTGGTCGCGGAGTGGCGACTGGCGGAGCCGACCTGGCAGACCTTCTTCGTCCAGTCGCAACTGTCCCGCGCCATCCGCATCCGCATGCGGCTGGATCACGAGGACCATGAGGTACGCGCCCTCGAAGAGGGGTGGGAGATCAGCCGCGTCGGGAACCCTCCGACACTCAAGATTTCGGCGCAGTACACACGCGGACCGAGCCGGACCGTCTCCACCCGCTGGAGCATCCAACGAGCGGACGACGACGGCCTCGCAGCGACGCAGACCTTCCGCTTCGACAGCTCGGACCTGGTCAACCCCCTGCGGGACACGGTCCTCAAGTCCGGCTGGACCTGGCGGGGAGTAGTCTTCGGCAAACTGTGAGGCCTCACGGCACGCGCCGGACAGGGTTGTTCGCTGTCACGACGAACGCGTCTCGGGTCTGTGCTGACTGCACGGGCGTCGCCGCAGCGACGGGACAAGACGCACCACCACACGCCTACGTTCCACAGTCGCGCAGACGGAACGTGACGCGCCACATGATCCCGGCATGCCACGCCCTTCTCCTGCGCTCCATGCCGACGAGTTTCCGTTTCTCGGCGAACAGCTTCCACGCGTTCGGCTGCATGAACAGCGGCTCCCCAGAGCCTGGCACGATGCCCGCACCGCCGACTCGGTAGGCGTTCGTACGGATCATCAGCGCCCAGTACGAAGTCTGACCAGTCTGGCGCGCGACAGCAGTGTGGGCGCAATGACGAACAGGTCGCCACTGCGCCCACACACATACCCAGTCAGATAAATACGTTGATGACCGTGCCTACTGCTGCGGCGGCCACTGCCCGTGAGGCGGGGTTGACTGCTGATACGGGTTCTGCTGCGGAGCAACCTGCTGCTGATACGGATTCTGCTGCGGCGGAGCAGGCTGCTGGCCGTAGTTCGGATAGCTGCCGGGCCCGCCAGGACCGCCGTTGTTGTTCTTGTTGCGCCGGGACAGCTTCACGATCAGAAGAACGATGAGGCCGATCACGACCAAGGCGACAACGCCGAGGACGACGAAGAAGAGCATTTGCTTCTGGTCTGCCTTTTCTTGTTCAGCAGCGGAGTCAGTGTCGGAGGGGTTGGCACTTGCCGCAGCGGACGGGCTCTCCGACCCTGGAGGCGCGAGCGGCCCATACTTTGACCCGGCGGGGATGTTCTCCGTCAGCGCGGCAAGCGGGCTGATTTCGCCGTAGCCATACTTCTCGTCGGGGAGAGAGACACCCTTGGCAGATTCCGGGAGTACGGCAGTCTTTACGAGGCGATTAGCAATCTGCCCGGCCGTAAGGTCAGGGAACTTCGATCGCAACAAAGCTGCAGCTGCAGACACGAAGGCCGTAGAGTCCGAGGTCCCGTCTCCAATTTGGAGATTGTTGCCCGGCCAACCTGCGCTGACGATGCGTGTAGCGGGGGCAGTCAGCAAGACCTCGGGTCCGTAGTTGGAGTCCTGCCAGATGGTTCCGTTCTGATCAACCCCACCCACCGCCAAAACCCCTGGCGCCATGGCAGGAAATCCGACTCGGCGCTTTCCATCGTTTCCCGTACCGGCCACGATGAGGACATCATGTTTTAGCGCATAGGAGATCGCGTCAAGATCTTCGGATGATCCGCCGCGGTCAGAGTACTGGTCGCGGATATCCATGGAAATATTTACAACGGAGGCCCCGTTGTCCACCGCGTAACGGATCTCATCTGCGAATCCTGCTAGATCGGCTCGAATGGGAAGAATCTTAGCTTCCGGCGCCAGTCCCATGACTCCGTCCGCTGCACCGGCTCCATGCCCGTGACCTGCAATGAGAGCGGCCATCTGCGTGCCGTGAGTTGGTTTGTTCTCCGAGGCTTCAGGCGAAGGATCATCATCCCCATCGACAAAATCCTTGCCCTTGAGGACATTGTTCTTCAGATCTACGTGCTCGGAGTTCACTCCTCCGTCAATGACGGCAACCGTGACGCCCTTGCCCTTGGAAACCTTCCACGCGGACTCGGCATGCAGTGCGTCCAGTGCCCACTGGTCACGTCTGGTCTGGTCGGCGGAAGCAGCAGGGGCTGCGGCAAGGATCAGCGCGACAGTCAGCGCCATGGCACCCAATGCGTGCGCCGTTCGCTTCAAGACCATTCCGTCTTCCTTATCCCGTTACTGAACGTGGGCGTGGCTCGGAAGCCACGCCCACGCATCCTGTCACGTGCCGGTGAGCCCCGACTGCAGGCGACTACTCAATGACTCGAGGAGCCGCGTTCGTCTGCGGGGTCCAGGTCTCCTCGTCCTCGACCAGGTAGTCGGGACGCTCGCCCTCGTGCTGCTCGTCTTCCTTACGGCGGCCAGTGCGCGAACCAGGAGCACCTGCGATGCCGCCCTTACGGACAGCGCTGGCTCCCTTTCCTGCGGCGCCGCGGCTGCTGTGCAGGCCCGAGCCACCGGCAGTGCCCCTGCCCGCACCCGCGCCGGACTTGGGCGTGCCACCGACTACGCCACCACGAGCCGTACCTCCGACCCGCCCGGCCCCGCCCTTGGCTGCGCCCGCTCCACCTACGCCGCCAGCGCCGGCGCGGCCTGCCATACCGCCGGCGCCAGCACCTGCGGCGGCACGGCCGACCATGCCACCGCGAGCTGCACCGGCTCCAGCCGCTCCGTCAACCGCGCCACCGACGAAACCAGCACCGCCACCGACGCCACCGCCAGCAGTTCCTCCCCCGACGGCGCCGGTGCCGGCACCGCCGATTGAGGGTGCTCCCGTCCGCCCACCAGAAATGCCGTCGATTGCCGTGCCGACCTGAGGCTCCGAGACAGTCGGCTTGTGTGCGCCACCTGTGATACCCGAGGGGGGAGTTACCGCCTTGGACGAGCTGATCGTGCTGGTCTGACCACTACGAGCGGTGCCCGTCGTAACCCGCTGCGGGCTACGCGTCGCGGTCTCAGTGGGCACGACTACAGGAGCAGGAGCGACGCCGCCGGGGTCCCCCGGGTAGTCCTCACTGTCGTTGACGCTGCCGCGCTTCCACGACCCCATCTCCGCAGCCCGACTGTTATAAGCCGCCCCCAACGCCTCCATCTTCACAGCCATCCGCAGCTGCGCCTCGCGCCCCTCGGACAAGCTGCCCGCGTTGCCGTCGAGGGCCTCCTGGGAGCCGGCGCCGCTCTTGAGGGCGTTGTTCGCGCCCGAGTCGTCGCGGTCGCCCATGTTGCCGATGTAGTCGAGCGCGCTGGAGACCTTGCCCGGCTTCTCCATCGCGAGGACCTCGGGCTTGATCTCGTCAAGCTTCGCGGCGGCGCCCCGCAGGGAGACCGAGGTGTTGGTGGCGTACTTGGAGCTGTCGGTGATCTTCGTGCCGATCACCTGGGCTCGTTCCCTGAACAGATCCGCGCTCTGTCCTTCCCAGTGGGCGAGAACGTGCTCGACAGCGGCGTCGAGGCTCTCCTTGATCCCGCCCGGTCCGACCAGGTCCTTACTGAGAGCCTCCCAGGCCTTCGCGACCCTCGTCACGGTGCCCGGGTCGGCGTCACGGACCATGTCCTTCATCTGGTCCATGTCGAAGTTGAGCCCGAACGGCGTGGTGTGCTTCGCCGAAATGCACTGGTTCGTCTCGACGTACTCGAAGTCGTCGATGTCCTTGTCGCCCATGCCTACAGCCCCCTCGTATCCCCGTAGCAGGACATCCCGTTACTTCCTGTTGAACGCCGCATAGTTCTCCGCCTCAGCGTCGCTGAACGCGTCATGCGTCCTCTTCGTCTTCTTCCCGAAGTCGTCCAGCACGTCTTCCAGGTGCGCGACGATCTCGTAGAGACGCTCCTTCATCGCTTCGTGGGCGTCGTACAGCGCCTTCGCCTCACCGAAGCCCGTACCCAGCGCGCCCTGCGGCAGGTACGTGTTGCCCATGCAGCTCGACTTGGACGTCGTCATGTCCCTGATGACGCCGTTGAGCTTGGTGATCGTCCCCTCGATCTCACTCAGATCGACCTTGTACTGCTCAGCCATAATGCTCAGCTCCCCGTTGACTCCACGTTGTTACCCACACCCTGCTTACGTCGCCAGTCGCTCAGAACCCGCCCGCCCCCGAACAGAAGCAGCACCAGCGCGAACCCGGCCGCCAGGACGTACAACGCGTAGCGTTCCGTCCGTTGTTGTTCGGACTCGCCGAGGACCAGTGTCGCGGCCTGGACGTTGGCGGAGTCGCCCGCGGGGCCCGCCGTGTCCGGCTTCGGGCCGTCGGCCGAGGGCGTCGCCGTGTCGTCGTTGACCGCGGCGGCCGGGTCGATGACGCCCCAGCCCACGAAGTCGTCGCGGCCCGCCTTGGTCCGGTCCGCCGTCTGCTCGATCTGGGTGATGACCTGCTTGTAGTTCCACTCGGGGTGCTTGGCGCGGATCAGTGCCGCGACCCCCGAGACGTACGGCGCCGCGAAACTCGTGCCCTGGTCGACGCAGTTGCCGCCCACCGGAACGGTCGAGACCATGTCGATGCCGGGTGCCGCGACGCCCACGAACGGGCCCGACTGGGAGAAGGGGGCACGGGCGTTGTTGCGGTCGGAAGCCGCGACCGCCAGCACACCCGGATACGCCGCCGGGTACGTCTCCTTGACCTTGCCGTCCGCGCCGTCGTTGCCGGCCGCCGCGACGATCAGGGCATCATGCTTGTCCTGCGCGTACTTGACGGCCTGCAGGAAGGCGGCGTCGACATCCGGGGCCATCTTCGAAGCGGTGTCCTGCGAGATGTTGATGACCTTGGCCCCGGCGTCGGCCGCGAACTTGATCGCCTTGATCATCGTGTCGACGTTGCCGCTGCCCTTGTCGTCGTTCTGACGGATCGGGATGATCGTCGCTTCCGGGGCGAGGCCGACGAAACCGGTGCCGTCGAGCTTCCTGGCCGCGATGATCCCCGCGACCTTGGTGCCGTGGCCCACCGTGGGGTCGGTCTTGCCGGTGCCGCCCTTGTGCAGGAAGTCCGTGCCGTTGGCGACTGCGCCCTTGAGCTGCGCGTTGACGGTGTCGACACCGGTGTCGATGACGGCGACCTTGACGTTCTTGCCCTTGGTGTCCTGCCACAGCTGGTCCAGGACGACACGCTGCAGCGACCAGGGCGTTCCCTTGATGATGTCGGACGGGAACGAGCAGCTGGTGTCGTCGACCTGGAAGCGCACGTCGTCGTCGGCCAGGGTGGTCCGCACGCGCTCTGCGGCGGCAGTCGATGTGGCCCCCGCCGCGGCAGTCGATGTGGCCCCCGCCAAGGGCAGCCCACAGGCCAGTACCGCCACGGCGGCGGTGCCTGCGGCGCTCCGACGCGCGGTGCGCGATGCCCCGGATCCCACTGTTTTACGTCCTCCCGTTTTGTTTCTGTACGGGACGCATGAACCAGCTTTGAGCGGAAAAGTCCATGCACCCCGTGAATCGCCGATGGGGGCGAGTGCGCGACAGCGCACCCGCCCCCATCAAGCGGTCACGTCAGCCGCCCCAGATCTGGGCGTTCTTCGACTCGGTCGCCTGGTAGTTCTGGGCGGCGCTGTCGAGGGCCTTCGCGATGGCCTCCAGCGTCTGCTGCATGGAGGCGGCGCGCTGGTCCCACTCGGCCTGCTTGGCGCGGTAGGACTCCTGCGCCGAGCCTTCCCAGCTGGCGGAGATGCGCTTGACGCCGCTCTCCAGCTCGTCAAGCTGCGTACGGATCTTGCCCGCGGTGCTGCGGACGTCCTGCGCGGCCTGGGAGATCGTGGCGAAATTTACAAGAATCTGCCCGGACATCTCTTCTATGTCTCCTCAGATGTGTGGATGGTCGGTCACGGACGTGCGCCGCGGCGCACGGGTCCGATCATCCGAAGGGGGACGAGGCCGCGATGTTCTGGATGGACGCGCGCTGCTCCTCTTCCGAAGCCGCGTAGGCCTTGGTGCTCTGGTCGATCGCTTCCTTGATGTCGTTCAAGATCTGGTTGATCTTGTTGGCATCCTGGTTCACCTGCGACTGCAGGTTGTTGTACGCGGTGGCCGCCGAGCCCTTCCAGCCGCCCGTGATCGTGTCGATCACGGTCTGCAGGCGGGAGATTTCGCCCTGGATCGAGGAGTTGACCGAGGAGATCTTGCCGCTGAACGCGACCATCTCCTCCTCGGTCATGGTGAACTGCTGTCCAGCCATGTTGTGTCCCCCATGAGACGTAGGAGTTCTAGGTAGACCCACACACGCCACACCGCCGCCGAAGGGCGGCAGGCGTAGCCAGTCTGGTCTGGCTCCACTCTAGACGCATCCGCCGACAGAACGAACATCCGAAGGGTTCTGTAGCAAGATCGCGATGAACTCAACTCACCTTTTTCACAAGTTGTTTGCTATGCGCGCGCGACGCGCGCGGCCAACAAAGCGGCCACCAGGGGGGACGGAGGAAGACACCACAAAGGCCCTCCCCCAGGCCCAACAGCCTGAAGGAGAGCCCTCGTTCCGTTCGGACGCCGTTCGGACGCCGTTCGGACGTCGTGCGGACGCCTGGCCTACGACCCCTGCGCCTGCTCCGCGTTCCCGCTGCTGAGCTCCGGCCCCGCCGCCAGCAGATCGGCCCACGCGGCCGGCACCGCGACCGGCTTGATCTTGCCGTAACCGAGCCTGACCTGGGCGGTGTTGGTCTGCTGCTGGGTGTTGTTGTCGACCTTCTCGCCGCCGGTGACCTGACTGTCGTTCGTCGCGGGGACCGAGTAGCGCAGCCCCGTGTCGGTCACCAGGAAGGTGCTGCCGCCACCGGCGTCGGCCCCGGTGAGGCGCTTGAACAGCAGGCCGCTGCCGGGCGAGACGTAGGTGCTCGAACCGCTCTGGGAGACGTCCTTCGGGTAGTCCTGGCCGGTCCAGACGGTCATCTGGTCCTTGCCGGTCCGCGGGTCGTCCTTGCCGCCGTGCCAGATGCTGCACGCGACCTTGTTCCCGCCCTTCTCCCAGTGCGTGTTGGCCACGGTCACCGGTTCCTCGGGCCAGTTCTTCGCCGACATCCACTCGCCACCCGACGGCTGGACGTCGTTGAACCTGACCTCCACCGGTGCCGGCTTCTGTGAGCCGTACGCGCCGTCCACCCAGGTGCTGCGCAGCCACATCTGCGCCGTGAAGTCCGACACCGCCTGGACCTTGTCCTTCAGCACGATGTACTTCTGCTTCTTGCCGCCGATGGAACCATCGGCCTCGAGGATCAGGCCCACCTTGGAGTAGTTGGGATCGAGGCCCTCGACCTGCGCTTGCGACCCCACGTCCCCGCCCAGGTCGGGGAAGTCGAGGTCGCCCGCGACGTTCAGCGTCTTGATGAAGTCCGCGCTGACCTTCTGCGGCGTCGCGGCACCGAACACCGCGCGTTCCAGCGTCCGCATCGACTCCTCCCCCTGGAGCCTCCAGCCCACACCGCCCAGCAGGTAGGCCTGCCCGTCCCCGGTGACCATGTACCGCGGACCGGTGGTGTCGCCGGATGCGGCGGGGCCCTCGACGTAGAGGGCCTCCCGCTGGTTCAGCTCCTTCTTCCCCTTGTGCATCAGGTCGTTGTAGTCGCCCTGGTCCAGCACGTACGTGGCCCGCACCGGCTGCCCGTCCGAGCCCGGCGCCTCGCACAGCGCCCAGACCTTGGCCTTCTCCGCGTCCGAAGCCGACGGCAGCCGATCCGGCGCGAACGGAATCCCCACCGTCGCGCCCATCGGGTACTTGCTGTTGTCGAGCACCGACTCCTTGATCTTCATGACCTGGGGGTTCTCGCCGTTCAGCAGCAGCTTGGCGGACGCCAGGTTGAGGACCGGGTGCAGGCTGAGCTTGTCCTCGCCCTTGGTCTTCACCAGGACATAGCGCGTCGTCGACTCGCTGCCGACGAGGATGTTCTTGCCCTGTGCGTCCCAGCCCTTCGGAGCGGTCGGGCTGAGCATGCCCCAGGCGCCGAATCCGATGAGCACCAGCACCGCCACACCGAGACTCGGCAGGACGGTCTTGAGGGGACGCGGCGCCGCCTCTTCCGAACCGTGCGGTGACGGCTGAAGAAACGCCGCCACCGTGCGCCTGCGCGCGAAGGAGTAAGCGTTCAGCTCATCCCGACGTGTCGCCATCGATGGGTCAACTCCCCGTTTTTTCGCTTTGTTGCCGAATGCGGAACTCCCCAGGGCCGCCCGGTAGTCCGTGGCGTTTGCTCCTGCAGGGGCCTCTACTATGCCGTGTGACGATCGCACCGTACGGTACGGGGTACGGTGATCCGCCGCCAGCTCAAGTCGCGGCCAGACAATGCAAAGGGGTTGTACCGGGGGATGAGCACTGCGACCAGGTCCCGGCGCCGTAACGGCAGCCGTCGTACCCAGGAGAACCAGGGGCCCGGGCAGGTGCCGGAACCGGCACAGCCGTCCTCGACCCCGAGGCCCGCGAGCCCGGCCTCGCCGTCGCTCGCCCGGCGCCCCGGCAGCATCGGCCCCATCCGCGTCCAGCACCTGGTCGGCTTCGAACTGGCCGCCGCGGTCCTGCTGATCGGCTGGCTGCTGCGCCCCATCGGCCTCACCGTAGGCATCGTGCTGGCCGTACCACTGGTCCTGGCCGGACTGCTGCGCCGGCGCGGTCGTCCACTGCCCGAGTGGTTCAGCACCGCCCGCGCGCTCCGCGACCGCCGCAAGCGCAACGCCGAACCCGTGCCCCCCGGCACCGACCCCGGCTTCGCCCCGGCCGTCGAGTGCGACCCGGCGCTGCGCACCTACAGCTTCCAGGACCGCGAGCAGCGTGAGATCGGCATGCTCGGCGACGGCACCTTCCTCACCGCGCTCGTGCAGGTGCAGGCCGCCGACACCCCCCTGCGTCCGTCCTACGGCACCGGGGACATCCCCCTCGATCTGCTGCAGGGCCTGCTGGAGGTGGACGACATCCGGCTCGCCTCGGTCCAGGTCGTCCAGCACACCCAGCCCGCGCCCGCACCGCATCTGCCTCCGCAGGCCATGGCGGTCCGCTCCTACGGGCCGCTGCAGGCCCAGAGCATGACCCCGGGGCTGCGCATCACCTGGGTCGCGCTCAAGTTCGACCCGGAACTGTGCCCCGAGGCCGTGGAAGCCCGCGGTGGCGGTATGCAGGGGGCCCGGCGGGCGCTGCTGCGGGTCGCCGACCAGCTGGCCAGCCGTCTCATGGGAGTCGGCATGCAGGCCAAGGTGCTGAGCGAGGCGGACATCTGCGGCGCCATCGCGACCTCCAGCTGCGTCAATCCGATGGCCACGACAGGCGGTGCCGCGCTCGACGGGAGCCGCTCGGGCCGCCGTACGGCCGAGAGCACCCGTACCTGGCGCTGCGACGACCGGCTGCACACCACGTACTGGGTCTCCCGGTGGCCGCAGTTCGGCGGCGTCGGTCCGGCGTTCCCCCGGCTGGTCGGCGCGCTGACCTCGGCGCCCACGCTGGCCAGCACCTTCTCGCTCACCATCAGCAGGCGCCGGGGCAACGTCCTCGCCCTGTCCGGGCATGTGCGCCTGACCGGCCGCGGTGAGAACGAACTGGGCGAGGCGGCCCAGCACCTGGAGCGGGCCGCGTCCGCGTTCAAGGTCGGACTCGTACGGCTCGACCGTGAGCAACTGCCCGGAGTTCTGGCCACCCTGCCGCTGGGAGGTACCCGCTGATGTCCGCTCCCACCGTCCGTCCCTCCGGCCGCTCCGGTTTCGGATCGTCGACCCCGGGCTTCCCCGGACAGCGTCCCGGGCATCTGCCCCGCTCCCCCGAGCCCGCCCGGATCGGTCCCGAGCGGCGTCTGCGCGAAGCCTTCGGTCTGCTCGGCCCCCGACGTGAGCGTCACCTCGTCGACGCCGACGTCCTGGCGCAGCTGACGCTGCCCGTCGGCGACGACGGTCTGATCCTCGGCATCGATCAGGACAACCAGCCCGCGGTGCTGGGGCTGTGCCGCCCCACGCGGCTGGACATGGTGCTGGTGGGCGGCACCTGGATGGCCCAGGTCATCGCCCTGCGGGCGGCGGCGATCGGCGCGCGGGTGGCCGTGGAGACGGCACGTCCGCAGCTGTGGGCGCCGATGGCGCAGGCGGCCGGCGGTGGCCAGCAGTGCGTGACGGTGCACCAGGTGGGCCGGATCGCCCCACAGGGCCCGTCCCCGGCCAGCCCGGTGCTCATCATCCGCGACCTGGGCATCCGCCCGCCGCGCAGCCGTCTCACCACGGCGCCCTGGCAGTCGGTGCTGACCCTGCTCCCCTACCTCGGCCCGACCGCCCCGCGGCTGCTGGCCAACGCGGACGTCGTCGGCGTCCAGCGGATCTCTCCACAGGAGTCCCAAGTGGTCGGCAAGTCCATGCGGTTGCCCCAGGGCGACGCCGCGTCCCTGCCGTCCCTCGCCGACAACGTCGCCCTGTGGTGCACGCAGAAGCACCGGCAGTACGTGATGACCCAGCCCACCGACGCGGAGACCGGTCTCCTCGGGGCGCCCCGCCGGATGGACTGACGGGCGGACTCGTGACGCGGCCAAGGCGGCGGCCCCTCACGCGAGTTCGTAACCGAACCGTTGCGCCGTGTGAGAGGGCCCAGGCCAAGTAGGGTGCTCGTGCACGAGGTTCGCTCATGAGAAAGGGCCCGCCGACCATGACCGACGCGGACGACATCGCCGCAAAGACACCGGACGAGGACGTCAAGGCGCGAAAGGCGAGGGAACGGGACGAGCTGTACGGCCTGGACATCTCCGGCGTCGAATGGCACAGCGCGCCCGGCACCGAGGAGCACGAGGAGCGCGTCGAGATCGCGTACCTCCCCGAGGGCGCGGTGGCCATGCGGTCCTCCCTGGACCCGGACACCGTGCTGCGGTACACGGAGGCGGAGTGGCGGGCCTTCGTACTCGGCGCACGCGACGGCGAGTTCGACCTGGAGGCCGCACAGCACCAGGGCGGGCTCTCCGCGGAGCAGGCGGAGTAGGCAGGACGGCCCGGCCTCGGCCGGGACAGAGCCGACCGCCCCGGGCTCCAAAAGACGGACAATCGTCACAAGGCCGACATCAGGGCAGGCACCGGTCCGTTGGGCGCGAGCGCACAGCGGACGGGCCTGCCCCGCCGACGCCGGTGGCGTTTACGCTTGATGCGGGTGCGGCGTAAGAACCCACGGGTGGGTTGTTCGCGTCCAGGGGACTTCAGACGGATCGGACACCAGGAACGGTCGCCCCCAGCCCGGCACATGAGTGCCCACACGGCACGAGGGTGCTCGACCCCACACCAGGAGGAATTGTGCAGAGCGATCGGGACGGGCTGCGCGCGGGCTGGACCACGCCCAGCGACGACCAGTCCGACGCGGAGTCCGCCACCGAGATGACGGGCGAGTTCACCATCGACTACGCCGCGCCTGCCTGGTACACGCAGAGCGCGGCGCCCGAGGCCGAGGCGGAACCTCCCGCGCCCGCCGCTGCCCCCACCGCGCCTGCACCGCACCCCGGTTACCCCGATACGTCCGGTTCCGCACCGTCGGCTCCCGTTCCCGGCCCGCAGTTCGACCCTTCCGCGGGCCCGGCCGGCGCAACGCCTCCGCCGCCGCCGTGGGCGGGAAACCCCGGCGCGGCCCCCCAGCCCCCGCAGAGCGGCTACGGCTACCCGCAACCGCCTGCTCCCCCGAACCCCCAGAGCGGCTACGGCTACCCCCAGCCGCCCGCTCCCCCGAACCCCCAGAGCGGCTACGGCTACCCCCAGCCGCCTGCTCCCCCGAACCCCCAGAGCGGCTACGGCTACCCCCAGCCGCCCGCTCCCCCTACGGCACCCACCGCGGCACCGGTGGCTCCCGCACCCCCCGCGGCCCCAGTGGCTCCCGCACCTCCCGTCGCCCCTGTAGCCCCCGCGCCCCCCGTGGCTCCGGCACCCCCTGCAGCCCCTGCCCCCGCCCCCGCCGCCGCAGACGGCGGTGCGGCTCCCGCAGGAGAGGAAGCGGAAGGCCGTTTCGACGCGTCCTCCGCCACGGCGACGAGCGCCCCGCAACCCCCCGCCACCCCGTCGCCGGAGGCACCCGCCGCGCCCACCGCGCCCACCGCCCCCGAGCCTTCGGCCCCCGCCGAAGCCCCGCAGGGGTCCGCGGAGGCGGACGTCGAGGCACCGGCGGCGGCCCCGTCCTCGAGCGAGGCCGGAGCCACATCCGCCTCCGACGACGAGACCGGAACCGACGAGGCCACGGCCGCCCCCCAGGCGCCCACCGCCGAAGCCGCGGCACCGGAAGCGCCGGAAGCCCCTGAGCCACCGGAAGCCAATACGCCCCCGGCCGCCACCCCGAGCGGTGACGCCGAGCAGCGGACCACCGCACCGGACCAGCCCCAGGCACCGCAGGTCGCCGCCGGACCCGAGCAGCCCCAGCCTGCCCAGAACCCCGCCCCCGAGCAGCCCCACGCCCAGCAGGAGGGCTGGCGTCCCCCGCCGGCTCCCCAGGGCGCAGTCCCGCCCCTCCCGCCCCAGTTCGCGTCGGCGGCGCCCGGTGCGGCACCGCCGTCGGCCCCGGAGTGGTCGACGGGCGGACAGCCCGGCGCCCCGCTCCCGCCCGCACAGCCGACGGCCGCCCCCCAGCCCCAGGCACCGCAACCGGCGCCCGGGGGCTGGCCGGCCACTCCGCCGCAGCCGGAAGGCCAGCCGGCACAGGGCGGTTACGGCTACCCACAGCCCCCGGCCCCGCAGAACCCGCAGAATCCCCAAAACCCGCAGAGCGGTTACGGCTTCCCCCAGCCCCCTGCGCCCCAGCCCGGCCAGGGCGGCTACGGCTACCCCCAGCAGCCCGCGCCCCCCAACCCCCAGAGCGGTTACGGCTTCCCCCAGCCCCCCGCTCCGCAGCCCGACCAGAGCGGCTACGGCTACCCCCAGCAGCAGGCCCCCGCACAGCCCGGCCAGCCGGGTCAGCCCGTGCCGCCGCCCCCGGCACAGCCGCAGGCCCAGCCGGGGCAGCCGCAGTTCCCGGGACAGCAGCCGCCGCAGGCACCCCAGCCCGGCCCCTACGCGGGCGCTCCGGGCCAGCCCGGCGTGGACCCCCGTACCGGTGGAGCCTGGCCCGCGGCCGTCCAACACGACCAGCGGCAGCAGGTCGCCGGCGCCGGCGCGCCGCTGGGCTACAACGCCGCGGTGGAGCTGACCTCGGACCGGCTGGTCAACAGCAAGAAGCAGAAGGCCAAGAGCAGCCGCCCCACTCCCGGTGGCTCCAAGTTCAAGCTCGGAGGCAAGAAGGAGGAGCAGGAGAGGCAGCGCAAGCTCGACCTCATCCGCACCCCGGTGCTGTCCTGCTACCGGATCGCGGTGATCAGCCTCAAGGGCGGCGTGGGCAAGACGACCACGACCACCGCCCTCGGCTCCACTCTCGCCACCGAACGGCAGGACAAGATCCTCGCCATCGACGCCAACCCGGACGCCGGCACCCTCGGCCGCCGGGTGCGGCGCGAGACCGGCGCCACCATCCGCGACCTGGTCCAGGCGATCCCGTACCTCAACTCGTACATGGACATCCGCCGGTTCACGTCCCAGGCGGCCTCGGGCCTCGAGATCATCGCCAATGACGTCGACCCGGCCGTGTCCACGACGTTCAACGACGAGGACTACCGGCGCGCGATCGACGTGCTGGGCCGCCAGTACCCGATCATCCTCACGGACTCGGGCACGGGTCTGCTCTACAGCGCCATGCGCGGGGTCCTCGACCTCGCGGACCAGCTGATCATCATCTCGACCCCGTCGGTGGACGGCGCGAGCAGCGCCAGTACGACGCTGGACTGGCTGTCGGCGCACGGGTACGCGTCCCTGGTCTCGCGGTCCATCACCGTGATCTCGGGTGTGCGCGAGACCGGCAAGATGATCAAGGTGGAGGACATCGTCACCCACTTCGAGCAGCGCTGCCGGGGCGTGATCGTCGTACCGTTCGACGAGCACCTGGCGGCCGGTGCCGAGGTCGACCTCGACATGATGCGGCCGAAGGTCCGGGAGGCGTACTTCGACCTCGCCGCGATGGTGGCCGAGGACTTCGTGCGGGCCCAGCAGGAGCAGGGTCTGTGGACGGGACAGGGCGGCCACCAGCCGCCGACCATGGCTCCCCCGATGCCGGGCCATCAGCAGCAACCCCCCGCCGGACAGCCGCAGCAGCCCCAGCCGCCGTTCCAGGGCTTCCCCGGCGCCCAACCCGGCCAGCCCTGGCAGACCGGTCAGCCGGGTCAGCCGGGTCAGCCGCAGCCCGGGTTCCCGCAGCCGCCGTACGACCCGAACGCGGGACAGCCGCCGCAGCAGTAGGCGAAAGCAGCAGACGAAAGAGGGCCGGCACCACAAAGGTGCCGGCCCTCTTTCGTCTCCACGCCTTCAGGCCTGCGCGCCCTCGATCAGCTCACGGCACCGCTTCACGTCCTCGGCCATCGCCTTCAGCAGCGCGTCCAGCGACTCGAACTTCTGCTGCCCGCGCACATAGGCGAGGAAGTCCACCGCCACGTGCAGCCCGTACAGGTCGAGCCCGACGCGGTCGATCGCGTACGCCTCCACCGTGCGCTCGGTGCCGTCGAACTGCGGGTTGGTGCCGACGGAGATCGCGGCCGGCATCGCCTCGCCCTGGGCGTGCAGCCAGCCGGCGTAGACGCCGTCGGCGGGGATGGCGGTGTGCGGGAGGGTCTCGACGTTGGCGGTCGGGAAGCCGAGCTCGCGCCCTCGCTGGGCCCCGCGGACGACCACGCCCTCCACCCGGTGCGGACGGCCCAGGATCTCCCCGGCGCCCTCCACGTCACCTTCGGCGACCAGGCGCCGGGTCAGGGTGGAGGAGAAGGGCTCGCCGCCGCCCGCCGTGCCCGACACGTACAGGTCGACGATCTCGACCTCGAAGTCGTACGTCTTGCCCTGCTCGACGAGGAAGTCGACGTTGCCCGCGGCCTTGTGGCCGAAACGGAAGTTGGGGCCCTCGACGACCGCCTTGGCGTGCAGCTTGTCGACCAGGACCTTGACGACGAAGTCGGCGGGCGAGAGCTTCGAGAACTCCGTGGTGAAGGGGAGGATGAGGAGCGCGTCCACGCCCAGCTCGGCCATGAGCTCGGCGCGGCGGTGGTGCGGGGCCAGCAGGGGCGGGTGACTGCCGGGGCGGACGACCTCGCTGGGGTGCGGGTCGAAGGTGACGACGACCGAGGGGACGCCCAGCTCGCGCGCCCGGTCCACGGCATGCCGGATGATCAGCTGGTGCCCGCGGTGGACCCCGTCGTAGGAACCGATGGTGACGACGCTGCGCCCCCAGTCCTCGGGGATGTCCTCCAAGCCACGCCAGCGCTGCACTGTGACCGCTCCTCGTCGAACCTGTGTCCGTATTGACTCTTGCGACTTACGCAGGTCTAAGGGTGCCATGCCGCGTGCCCGTCGCTCGCATCGGCATGGGGGCTGTGACCCGACGCACGCGGAGTCAGGCGGGAACCCGTACACCCGCCAGGTTCTCGATCATCCGCCGGGTGCTGGGGCCGACCACCCCCGCCCACTCCTGCGGGGCGTCGGCGAGCCAGCCGGCCACCAGCGCGGCGAACCCGGGCACGTGCCGACCGAGGTCGACGAGAGCGCGGTCGAAATCGGACGCGCCCAGCGGGGTGCGGACGAGGAGGAGGCCGGTGCGCCGGACGAGGTCGCGGACGCCGTCCCCACCGCGCGCGGCGGCCGCGGGCAGCAGGGCGACCAGGACCGCGGGCTCCCGTTCGTGGTCCAGGAGGAAATCGAGGAGTTCCTGGCGCAGCGGGCGCGAGGCGGGGGTGCCCGGGCCCACGAGCACGGCGGCCAGCGCGGCCCGCACCCGTTCCGAGGCGCCGGCGAGCAGTCCGCTGACCAGCGGGAGGAGTACGGCCCGGGCGGCGGGGCCCTGGTCGAGGCGCCGGTCGACGTACGCGGCCACGTCACCGGCGGTCTCCGGGCGCCGCTCGACCGCCTCCCGCGCCAGCACGGCCACCCGGCGGGCCAGGGCGGGCGTGGTGACGTCGGCGAGCGTGCGCAGCGCCCCCCCGGCACCCGGCCTGCGCAACCGCTCCCGGAAGGCCTCCAGGACCGGATCGGGGTCGGTGGCGAGCGCGGGGACCAGCGCGCCGGGCGGGAACCGCGGGTCGCCGGCCGCGAAGTGCCCGAGCGCCTGCGGGAGATGACGGGCACGCGTGCGCGGGTCGCGCACCAGCAGGGCGAGCGCACCGCCGTGCAGGGTGCGGTCCTCGGGGCGGGCGAGCAGCGCGAGGGCGGCGTAGCGCAGGAGTTCGCGGTCGGCCTCGGTGCGTACGTGCGGGGCGGCCCGCAGTCCGTACGCCACCGCCGCCACCCGCCGTGCCGGCCGCTCGTCGTGCGCCCACCGGTCCACGGCCCGGCACACCGCCGACGGCTCGTCCTCGGCCAGCACCGCGAGCAGTTCGTCGGCCCGCCGGTGCGCACAGCCGACGAGCACCTCGGTGAGGTCGTCCAGGGCCCGGGTCCGGTGCGTGTGCAGCAGCGCCTGCGCGGCCTCCGCGACGGTCGCGTGCGGGGTCGCGGGCAGCGGCCGCTCGTCGTCGAACCAGCGCGTGAGATGCGGCTGTACGGCGGTGGGGTCCGTGGCCAGCAGCTCTGCCACGGCGTCCAGGAACCGGGGGCCCGGCTCGTGCGGGGGCCCGTCGGCGAGGACGAGGCGGCGCAGCAGCTCGAAGCGGTTACCGGGCGGGAGCGGGAGGGCGGTCCAGAAGGCCGGCCCGAACGCGGGCGGGACCGGTTCCTCCTGACGGCGCCGGTCCACCAGGCGGTCGGTGAGCCGCCGCAGGACATCGGTGTACGGCGTCGCGTCGGGCACGCGCAGCAGGGTCTCGGTGAGAAGGCGGGCCGCCCACCAGGAGTGCGTGTCGGCGTCGAGGGCGTGGAGCAACTCCTCCAGTCGGTGCGCCAGTTGCCGTGCGCCGTGCTGGCGGGCGACGAGAAGCAGGGCCTGGACGACGGGGCCGATGCGGTGGTGCGGGACGGGGAGGGGGTCTTCCCGTTCGGTGCGGTGGCGGTGGACCAGGACACGCAGGGCCTCGTCCAGGTCGAGGTGGGTGCCCTGGATCCAGTCGGCGAGTTCCTCGTGGGCGAAGCGGTAGCCGCTGCCGGCGGGGACGAGGAGGCCCTCGGTGAGGACGGCGGAGGCCCAGCCGGTGCCGCCGAGCCGCTTCGGCGCCGGGCCCCAGGGGAACACCGCCTCGAACGACTCCCGGTCCAGCTCCCCGTGCCCGGGACCGAGGCTGCGGCGGGCGGCCTCGTGGACCTGGCCGGAGACCTTCGCGGCGAGCCGGCGGACGGCGGCGCCGCGCAGGCCGCTCGCCGTGGCCAGCCGTACCGCGATACGCAGGCACATCAGGTCGAGGTACGCCGAGAAGACCTCGTCGCGGTCCGTGGGGGCGTGCGGGGCGTCCGGGAGAGCCGCGCGGACCTCGGAGAGGAGCCGGAGGGTGAGGGGGTGGCGGTCGTCGGGGGCGGTGAGGATGCCTTCGGGGAGGGTGTGGCGGGCCCGGGCACGGCGGGCCTCCTCGTCGGTGAGGTCGGCGAGGCGTACGCAGGGCGGAAGGTGCCCCTCCGGGATGCCGTACAGCAGTTCCTCCGGGAAGTCCGCGCCCTCCCAGTACTCCTCCCGGCACGCCACCACCAGCCTCGCCCCCGTCTCCGCCAGCCACTTCACCGTGCCCTGTGTCCACTCGGCGAGGCGGTGGGCCAGGACCGGGGGCATCTCCTCGGGTCCGTCGAGGAGAAGGAACAGGGGGCGGCCCGCGGTGCCGGAGAGGCGGGCCAGGCGTTCTGGGGTGAGGTCGCCCAGGTCGGCGGGGACGGTGTCCGTGGAGCTCGCCACGATCCGGGCGGCCCTGGTGAGCGCTCGGCTCGCCGCGTCGGCCACCGAGGCGTCGGTGTCCTCGAGGTCCGCGCCGCGCAGCCAGAGGGTGGGGGCCGGGGCGGAGCTCCGGTGGCGGCGGGCGGCGAGGGCCGCGAGTTGTGTCGTACGGCCGCTGCCGGGCGGTCCGACGAGGCCGAGAACGCCGGCCGGGCCCTCGGGGAAAGCGGCGAACTCCCTGGTGACCGCTGTCCGTTCGACCGGCTCGGTCGGGTCTGCCCGGCCCACGTGACCGGCGAGCGTGCCCGGCGGCCCGTCCTGGCCGATCGAGGTGGCCGTCAGTTCCAGCACGCCGGCGAGGTTGAGGTCGGCGCCGTACGCCGGGACCGTCGCCGCGTTCTCCGCGAGCAGGTCGGCGAGGGGGCCGGTCCGGACGGAGCGGAGCGGGACCGCGTATCCGCTGTCGCGGTGGCCGCACTGCAGGGCGGTGCCGAGGACGGCGACCACCGCGCCGGTCTCGGCGTCGAGCACGGGGCCTCCGGCGGCCCCGCCGCCCAGCCGGAGGGCGTCCCGTCCCGCGGTGCCGATCGCCAACTCCAGGACGTCTTCGAGGAGATGGAAGCGGTCGGTGGCGGTGTAGGTCACGGAGGCCGTGCCCAGCACACGGGCCTCGCGCCAGCAGCCGGCGGGGAGCCGGACGTAGGTGCCGGTCTCGACGGTGTCGCGCACGGACACCGGCAACGGGTCCACGCCGAGTCCTTCGGCCCGGATGAGCGCCAGGTCCAGCTCGGGCAGCGCGGTCACGGCATCGGCGGACACCACACGACTGCGGTCACCGCCGGAGTGCAGCACGAGCCGGGCCAGCCCGTCGACGGCCTCATGGCCGGTGACGACGGTGCCACGGTGATCGGCCACGAACCCGATCCCCCGGGGCCGGCCGGCCAGATCAAGAATCCGCACGAGTCCCTCGTCCCGCCCGGCCCCGGGAACCGGTCCGCGTTGCCGCCCCCGCGCATGCCGCGAACGCTCCTCGCACCCGCTCAGACCCGCCTCACGCGGCTCCGAGCCCCGCTGTTCCGCAGACAGCTGTTCCGCAGACAGACCCGCGTCGCGCGACTCCCGCCCCCCAGATCCCGCAGACAGACCCGCCTCACGCGACTCTCCACCCCCAGCCCCCCTAGGCCAGGCCACCTCGCCGGACTCCCGGCCCCCAGGCCCCGCAGTCCAAGCCACGTCCCGCAGCTCCCGACCACCAAGCCCCGCAGACCGACCCGGCTCACGCGACTCCCGCCCCCCAGCCCCCCTAGGCCAGGCCACCTCGCCGGACTCCCGGCCCCCACGCCCCGCAGTCCAAGCCACGTCCCGCAGCTCCCGACCACCAAGCCCCGCAGACCGACCCGCCTCACGCGGCTCTCCACCCCCAGCCCCCCTAGGCCAGGCCACCTCGCCGGACTCCCGGCCCCCACGCCCCGCAGACAGACCCGGCTCCCCCGCGATCCCTTCCCCCCGCCCCGGCATCTCCGCGCCGGAGGCGAGAGGCGTCGTTCCGTCGGCGGAGTCATCTCCTGCCGCCATGGCCGTACCTCCCCGCCGTACGCACGTTCCTGTTTTCGACGGTAGGCGTGTGGTGATCGGCGGCACAGATCGTGTGGTGAACGCGCCCCCTTCCACTCCCCCGGTTCACTCCGAGCGCCTGCCCGCGCGGGTGAATGGAAGGGGACGGGCGGATACACCCTAGGGGTGGGGGAACCGAGGGGGGACCGTGGAGCGGCGGCACAACCCCGTGATCGCCGCTCCACGGGCAAACAGCCTCGGTGCCTAGCCGAAGACGGCCAGGCTCTTCGCCTTGCCCTTCTGTTCCTCGACCAGCGCCAGAAAGCGGCCCTCGGGGTCGAAGACGGCCACCGTACCGGCGCCCGTGTACTCGTCGGGCATGTCGAGCCGTACGCCGTTGGTGAGCAGCTTGGCCCGGCGGCCGTCGACGTCCCAGCGGGGGAACGCGGCGGTCGCGGCCTCGGCGATCGGCATCACCGTCAGCTCCTGCTGGAGCTGGTCGAGCGTCTTGGCCGAGTCCAGCTTGTACGGGCCCACGCGCGTGCGGCGCAGAGCCGTCAGGTGGCCGCCGACGCCCAGGTCGGCGCCCAGGTCGCGGGCGAGGGCCCGGATGTAGGTGCCGGACGAGCAGACCACCGACACGACCAGATCCACAACGGCCGTGCCGTCCTCGGCGACCGCGTCCCGGACGTCGTGGACCGCGAAGGACGAGATCGTGACGGGGCGGGCCGGGATCTCGAAGTCCTCGCCCTCACGCGCCCGTTTGTACGAGCGCACGCCGTCGATCTTGATGGCGCTGACCTTGGACGGCACCTGCATGATGTCGCCGCTCAGCTTGGCGATCCCGGCGTCGACGGCCTCTCGGGTGACCTTCGAGGCGTCTGCCGACCCCGTGATCTCGCCCTCCGCGTCGTCGGTCAGCGTCGTCTGGCCGAGCCGGATCGTGCCCAGGTACTCCTTCTCGGTCAGCGCGAGGTGCCCGAGGAGCTTGGTGGCCTTCTCGACACCGAGGACCAGCACACCCGTCGCCATGGGGTCGAGGGTGCCGGCGTGTCCGACGCGGCGGGTCCTGGCGATCCCGCGCATCTTGGCGACCACGTCGTGCGAAGTGAAGCCCGACGGCTTGTCCACGATGACAAGGCCGTCGGGCGGCGGGTTCTTCTGGGTCATTCGGCGGCGTCGTCCGTCTCGTCCTCGTCGCCCGGCTTCCGGTACGGATCGGCGTCGCCGGCGTACTTGGCGCCGGCCGAGACCTCGCGCACCTTCTCGTCGGACTGGCGCGCCTTGTCGAGGAGGTCGTCGATGGTCTTGGCGGTGTCGGGCAGCGCATCGGCCACGAAGGTCAGCGTCGGGGTGAACTTCACGCCCGCCGCCGCTCCGACCGCGCTGCGGAGCACGCCCTTGGCGCTCTCCAGCCCTGCGGCCGCGGCCGCCCGCTCCTCGTCGCCGCCGTACACCGTGTAGAAGACGGTCGCCTCCCGCAGGTCACCCGTGACCCGGGTGTCCGTGATGGTGACGTGTGAGCCGAGCCGCGGGTCCTTGATCCCGCGCAGCAGCTTCTGGGCCACCACCTCTCGGATGAGGTCCGCCAGCCTCTTGGCGCGCGCGTTGTCGGCCACTGGTCCGTCTCCTTAGTAACTGTCTTGCTGCTTGCTTCAGTCTTCGTCGCTGTGGAGCCTGCGTCGAACCGAGAGCAGTTCCACCTCGGGCCGCCCGGCGACCAGCCGCTCGCAGCGGTCCAGCACGTCGGTGAGGTGTCCCGTGTCCCCGGAGACCACCGCGAGCCCGATCTCGGCCCTGCGGTGGAGGTTCTGATTGCCCGTCTCCGCCGCGCTCACCGCGTACTTGCGCTGGAGCTCGGCCACGATCGGACGGACGAGAGAGCGTTTCTCCTTCAGCGAGTGGACGTCACCGAGGAGCAGGTCGAAGGACAGAGTCCCCACATACATGTGTAGCCGGATGTCCCGCCGGTTCGGGGTACGGGCGCCGCGCTTGGACGCCGGTACGGGGAACCGTACACGCAACGGCCGGGGCCGATCGACGGATATTACGTCCGCCGATCGGCCCCGATCGCGTGCTACGACGGTCAGCCGCGCGGCTTCTCGCGCATCTCGTACGTCGCGATGACGTCGTCGACCTTGATGTCGTTGAAGTTTCCGAGGTTGATACCACCCTCGAAGCCTTCGCGGATCTCGGTGACGTCGTCCTTGAAGCGGCGCAGACCGGAGATGGTGAGGTTCTCCGCGACGACCTTGCCGTCGCGCAGCAACCGCGCCTTGGTGTTGCGCTTGACCTCGCCGGAGCGGACCAGCACACCGGCGATGTTGCCCAGCTTCGACGAGCGGAAGACCTCGCGGATCTCCGCCGTACCGAGCTCGACCTCTTCGTACTCCGGCTTGAGCATGCCCTTGAGGGCCGCCTCGATCTCCTCGATCGCCTGGTAGATGACCGAGTAGTAGCGGACGTCCACACCCTCGCGCTCGGCCATCTGCGCCGCACGGCCTGCCGCGCGGACGTTGAAGCCGATCACGATGGCGTCCGAGCCCATCGCCAGGTCGATGTCCGACTCCGTGACCGCACCGACACCGCGGTGCAGGACCCGGATGTCGACCTCTTCGCCGACGTCCAGCTGGAGCAGGGAGGACTCGAGGGCCTCGACGGAACCAGAAGCGTCACCCTTGATGATGAGGTTGAGCTGCTGGACCTCGCCGGCCTTGAGCACCTTGTCCAGGTCCTCGAGCGACACACGGCGCGTGCGCTTGGCGAACGCCGCGTTCCGCTCGCGGGCGGCGCGCTTCTCGGCGATCTGACGGGCCGTACGGTCCTCGTCGACCACCAGGAAGTTGTCGCCCGCACCCGGGACGTTGGTCAGGCCCAGGACCTGGACCGGCGTCGACGGGCCGGCCTCGGCGACGTTGTTGCCGTTGTCGTCGAGCATGGCGCGCACGCGGCCGTAGGCGTCGCCCACGACCATCGTGTCGCCGACCCGCAGCGTGCCTCGCTGGACGAGCACCGTCGCCACGGCACCACGGCCGCGGTCGAGACGGGACTCGATCGAGATGCCCTGCGCGTCCTGGTTCGGGTTGGCCCGCAGGTCGAGCGAGGCGTCGGCCGTGAGCACCACGGCCTCCAGCAGGGAGTCGATGTTCAGACCCTGCTTGGCGGAGATGTCGACGAACATGGTGTCGCCGCCGTACTCCTCGGCCACCAGGCCGTACTCGGTCAGCTGACCGCGCACCTTGGTCGGGTCGGCACCCTCGACGTCGATCTTGTTGACCGCGACGACGATCGGGACGTCGGCCGCCTTGGCGTGGTTGAGCGCCTCGACCGTCTGCGGCATGACGCCGTCGTTGGCCGCGACGACCAGGATCGCGATGTCCGTCGACCGGGCACCACGGGCACGCATGGCGGTGAACGCCTCGTGACCCGGGGTGTCGATGAAGGTGATCGCGCGGTCTTCTTCGTTGACCTGGGTCGAGACCTGGTAGGCACCGATGTGCTGGGTGATGCCGCCGGCCTCGCCCGCGATGACGTTCGTCTTGCGGATGGCGTCGAGGAGTCGGGTCTTACCGTGGTCGACGTGACCCATGACGGTCACGACCGGCGGACGGACGACCAGGTCCTCGTCGTCGCCCTCGTCCTCACCGAACTCGATGTCGAAGGACTCGAGCAGCTCGCGGTCCTCCTCCTCGGGGCTGACGATCTGAACCGTGTAGTTCATCTCGCCCGCGAGGAGCTGCAGCGTCTCGTCGGAGACGGACTGCGTGGCCGTGACCATCTCGCCGAGGTTCATCATGACCGCGACGAGGGACGCCGGGTTGGCGTTGATCTTCTCCGCGAAGTCGGTGAGCGAGGCACCGCGCGACAGGCGAATGGCTTCGCCGTTGCCGCGAGGCAGCATCACGCCGCCGACCGACGGGGCCTGCATGGCCTCGTACTCCTGGCGCCTCTGCCGCTTCGACTTGCGACCGCGACGCGCGGGACCGCCGGGACGACCGAAGGCGCCCTGCGTGCCACCACGGCCACCGGGACCGCCGGGACGACCACCGAAACCGGGACGACCGCCGCCGCCACCGCCGGGACCACCCGGACGGCCGGCGAAACCGCCGCCACCGCCACCGGGACCCGCGGGACGACCGGCGAAGCCGCCGCCACCGCCACCGGGACGACCGGCGAAACCGCCGCCGCCGCCACCGGGACGACCGCCGCCACCGCCACCGGGGCGACCGCCACCGCCACCGGGACCGCGACCACCGGGGCCACCGCCGCCGGGACGCGGGCCGGCAGCCGGACGCTGCGGCATCATGCCGGGGTTGGGACGCGGGCCGCCGGGGCCACCGCCGCCGGGACGGGGACCGCCCTGCGGACGGGGCATGCCACCCGGGCTCGGACGCGAGCCGCCCGGGGCCTGCGGACGGGGACCGCCCGCCGCGCCCTGGGGACGGGGACCGCCCTGGCCCTGACCCTGCGGACGCGGAGCGCCGCCGGGACGCTCACCGGGACCACCAGGGCCGCCGGGGCGCGGGGCACCGCCCGGACGGGGCGCCTGCGGGCGCGCCATGCCGGTGGAGCCACCAGAGGTGAAGGGGTTGTTGCCCGGACGGGGACCGGCCGGACGAGCGCCGGGACGGGCACCCTGGCCGCCCGGACGCGGAGCGCCGGGACGGTCGCCGCGCTCACCACGGCCCTGACCGCCCTGGCCGGGACCGCCGGCCGGACGCGGAGCGCCGGGACGCGGGGCCTGGGAGGCCGGACGAGGAGCACCCGGACGCGGGCCGGAACCCTGGCCCTGGCCCTGGGAGGCCGGTGCGGCGGGAGCCGCCGGGGGTGCCGTGAACTCCGGCGTGGTCGGAGCCGGGGACGCCGGGGCGGGCCGCGGCGCCGGTGCGGGCTTCGGGCCCGGAGTGGGACGGGAGCCGGGAGCGGCCGGGGCGGCGGGAGCCGCGGGCCTCTCGGCGGCGGCCGGCTTGGGAGCCGGCGGGCGCGGGGCGGCCGGACGGGCGGCCTGCGCGGGAGAGGGGGCTGCCGGCCTGGCCGGGGCAGCCTTGCGTGCGGGGGCGGGCTTGCCGCCTCCGTTGCCCTGCTGGAGGGCGTCCGTCAACTTACGGACAACGGGCGCTTCGATGGTCGAAGACGCCGAACGGACGAATTCACCGAGTTCCTGGAGCTTGGCCATGACGACCTTGCTCTCCACCCCGAACTCCTTGGCGAGTTCGTATACCCGGACCTTAGCCACTTCGCTCCTTTTAGGTCCGGGTGCGTCCGGACCGTCGCTACTTCATGGGCGTACTCATCGCGTGCTCATCGAGTGCTCATCGCAATCTCGACCTACTTCCAACTCGCGGGGTACCAGGGCCGCACGGGGGTTCCGCGCGACGCTTCTTACGGTGTTGCCTGCTCAGCAACTGTCTGTCTGCTCGACGTACTGGCGCAACGCCTTTATGTCGAGCGCTCCCGGGGCGCGCAGCGCCCGCGTGAACGCCCGGCGGCGTACCGCCTGGTCGAGACAGACCAGGGCGGGGTGTACGTACGCACCCCGGCCGGGCAGCGTACCGCGAGGATCAGGGACGCATGCGTCCTCGATCGCCACGATGCGCAGCAGATCGGTCTTGGCCGTTCGCTGCCTGCAACCCACACAGGTGCGTTCAGGGCATGCTCGGGCGGGCGTCCGGCCAGACACTCTTAAGTCTACCTCCCCGTACCGACCTCACCCCTTGGGGGCAGCGATCGAACGGTTGTTGTCGTGATCTAAGCCACCTGCGGCTTGGATCTATTCCCCAGCGCCGTTCACCGGCGCCATCCGCCGGCGCTACTCGCCGGCCTGCTCGGTGTCCGGCCGGATGTCGATCCGCCAGCCGGTGAGCCGGGCGGCGAGCCGGGCGTTCTGCCCCTCCTTGCCGATGGCGAGGGAGAGTTGGTAGTCGGGGACGGTCACCCGCGCGGAGCGGGCGGCCATGTCCACGACCTCGACCTTGGACACCCGGGCCGGCGACAGCGCGTTGGCGACCATCTCGGCCGGGTCGTCCGACCAGTCGACGATGTCGATCTTCTCACCGTTCAGCTCACCCATGACATTGCGCACACGTCCGCCCATCGGGCCGATGCAGGCGCCCTTGGCGTTCAGGCCCGATCGGGTGGACCGTACGGCGATCTTGGTGCGGTGACCGGCCTCGCGGGCGATCGCGGCGATCTCGACGGACCCGTCGGCGATCTCCGGCACCTCCAGGGCGAAGAGCTTCTTCACCAGATTGGGGTGCGTGCGCGACAGGGTGACGGACGGACCACGCACACCCCTCGCCACTCGTACGACGTACGACCGCAGCCGCATCCCGTGCGGATACGTCTCACCGGGGACCTGCTCCTGCACCGGCAGGATGGCCTCCAGCTTGCCGATGTCGACGAGCACGTTCTTCGGGTCGCGGCCCTGCTGGACCACGCCCATGACGATGTCGCCCTCGCGCCCCGCGTACTCGCCGAGCGTCGCGTCGTCCTCGGCGTCGCGCAGCCGCTGCAGGATGACCTGCTTGGCGGTGGTGGCGGCGATACGGCCGAAGCCGGACGGGGTGTCGTCGAACTCGCGGGCCTCCTGCCCCTCCTCCAGATCCTCGGGATCCTCCTTCGCCCACACGGTCACATGGCCGCTCTCGCGGTTGAGCTCCACGCGCGCGTGACGGCGGCTTCCCTCGGTGCGGTGGTAGGCGATGAGGAGGGCCGACTCGATCGCCTCGACCAACAGGTCGAAGGAGATCTCCTTCTCCCGTACCAAGCCCCGCAGGGCACTCATGTCGATGTCCACGGCTACGCCTCCTCTTCCTGCTCGTTTTCGTTCTTGCTGTCCTTGCGGCTGAACTCGACCTGCACGCGTGCCTTCTCGAAGTCGGAGAAGGCGAGTCTGCGGGCGGTGGCCTTGCGGCCCTTGACGCCGGGCACTTCGAGGTCGAGGCCTTCGTCGTCGACCTTCAGGATCCTGGCGACCAGCTCGCCGCCCTCGGTCAGCTGGAACTTCACCAGCCGGTCCACGGCGCGCACGTAGTGACGGTGCTCCTTGAGGAGGCGCTCCGCGCCCGGGGTGCCGACCTCGAGGGTGTACTCCCCCGCGCCCATCGCGTCGCTCTCGTCGAGCTTCGCCGAGAGCGCACGGCTCACATCGGCGATCTGGTCCAGGTCGGCACCGGTGTCCGAGTCGACGACGACGCGCAGCACTCGCTTTCGTCCTACGGAGTCCACTGCGATCTCTTCGAGATCCAGGCCCTGGGAGGTGACGAGCGGTTCCAGGAGCTCTCGCAGCCTCTCGCTCTGGGTCGTGCTCATCCGGGTGACTCCTCGGCCGCGTGTGCTGTTGTGGGTAGGTCGCGTGTCTGGTCAAAGGGTATCCGGTCGCAGGGGGTGTTGCCGTCCAGGTGACCTCGGATGCGCGGGTACCGTGATCGCCAGCGGGGTGACCTCCCGCCCATGTGTTCGTACGAGCTTCCCGAGGACGTCTGTCGTGCCGTACCCCCCTCCGCCGCACGTCCCCTCGGGGCCGCGCAGAAGATCCCTGCTCGCCTCGGTCGCCGGGGGCGCCCTGCTGGTCGGCTGCTCCGACGGGACCGGGAGCAGCGAGGAGGGCACCGCCGGCAGTCCGTCCGTCGTCGAGCGGGCACGCGTGCGTGCGGCTCGGGACAGCCGGGGGATCGTCGAGCGGTACGACGCCGTCCTCGCCGCCCATCCGGCGCTGGCGCAGCGGGTGGGGCCGTTGCGGGCGGAAGCGGCGCGGCATGTGGAGGCGTTCGGGGAGACGGTCGCGAAGTCCTCGCCCACCGCGTCGCAGGCCTCGCCCGCACCGTCGGTCACGGTCCCCGCGACCGAGAAGGACGCCCTCGCCCAGCTCGCCGCCGCCGAACGGGCGCTCGCCGACCGGCGGGCCAAGGCGCTGCTGGACGTACCGGGCGAGCTGGCCCGGCTGCTGGCCTCCGTGGCGGCGGCCGGTGCGGCGCACGCCTATCTGCTGATGGAGGGGATCCGGTGAGCGACGGGAACGACAAGGAGCTGGAGGCCTTTCAGAAGGCGCTGGCCGCCGAGCACGCGGCCGTGTACGGCTACGGCGTCGTCGGCGGCCGGATCGCTGAGGCTCGGCGAACGGAGGCCAAGGCCGCCTATGACGCACACCGGGCCCGGCGGGACGGGCTGGTGCGCCAGGTGCGGAACATGGGCGGAAAGCCGGTGGCCGCGGCCGCGGCGTACGCGCTGCCCTTCCCGGTGCCGGACTCGGCCGCGGCGGTACGGCTCGCCGCCGACCTGGAGGAGCGGGTGGCCGGGGTGTACTCCGACCTGGTGCGGGCAACCGAGGGCGGGCGGCGGAGCACGGCCGCCGAGGCGCTGCGGGAGGCCGCGGTGCGGGCGGTGCGCTGGCGCGGCGAGAGCGTAGCCTTCCCTGGGCTCGCCGAGCGGGCGGTCACGCTGTCGTCGTCGGCCTATGGCCCGGCTTCTTCGTCGGCTCCCAGGGCGTAACGCGGTACAGGAAGGAAACGACTCGGGCATGGCTTTCGAACCACCGCAGCGGCTGGTGCGGGCGCTCGGCGAGAGCGCGCCGGACGGTGACGACTGGGTGGAGAGGCTGCCCGAGACCGCTGAACAGGCTGTCGCGCTGCGCGAGTTGACCGTGGAGCGGGTCCAGGTGCCCGGGGGGCGCAGCAGCCTCGTGGTGCTCGTGCGACACGCTGACGGAACCCCGGCCGTGCTCAAGCTGGCCCCGGCCCGGGCCCGGCCGGAGAGCGAGCGGGCGGCGCTCGCGCACTGGGACGGGCGGGGGGCCGTACAGCTGCTGGAGCCCTTTGTCGCCGAGGGGGTACTGCTGCTCGAGCGGCTGCATCCGGATGTGTCCGTGCGGTCCCTGCCGGAGGCGAAAGCGCTGCTCGAGGCTGCTGGGGCGCTGCGGCGGCTGTGGGTGGAGCCGCCGGGCGACCATGTCTTCGAGACGGTGGCCGAGCGGACCGGGCGGCAGGCCGCGGTCATGCGGGGGGCTTCCGCGGAGGTGGCGGGGCTGGTGAACGCGGCCCTCGATGCGCGCGAGTCGTTGCTGGCCGCGCCGCCGGAGGAGCGGTTGCTGCACGGCACGTTCCGGCAGAGCAAGGTGCTGTCCGGTGTGCGGTCGCCCTGGCTCGCCGTCGGGCCTGATCCCGTCGTCGGGGAGTGTGCGTTCGATCTGGCCCGGCTGGTGCGGGACCGGGTGGAGGACCTGATCGCCTCGCCGTCGGGGGCGGCGACGACCCGCCGGCGGATCAAGCGGCTCGCGGAGTCCCTCGAGGTGGATCAGGAGCGGTTGCGGGGGTGGACGTTGTTCCGGGCCGTGGAGTCGGGGGTCCGGGCGCTACGGGTGGGACGGCCGAAGGATGCCGAGTTGCTGCTGGAGTTCGCCGCGTGGCTCTGAGACCGTAGGGCGGCGGCCGCCGGTGCGACCGCCGCCGTGCGCTCAAGCGGTCAGGCGCGCGATCGCCTCGTCCACCGTCAGCTCCTCGCGCTCACCGCTGCGGCGGTCCTTGAGTTCCAGGACACCCTCGGCGGAGCGGCGGCCCGCGACCAGGATCTTCGGTACGCCGATGAGTTCGGAATCGGTGAACTTCACACCCGGGGAGACCCCCGCGCGGTCGTCGACGAGAACCCTGAGGCCCGCCTCGCGCAGCTTCTCGGAGACGTCGAGGGCCAGTTCGATCTGGAGGGCCTTGCCTGCGGCGACGACGTGCACGTCGGCGGGGGCGACCTCGGCGGGCCAGCACAGGCCCTTGTCGTCGGCGGACTGCTCGGCGAGGGCGGCGACCGCGCGGGAGACGCCGATGCCGTAGGAGCCCATGGTCACGCGGACCGGCTTGCCGTTCTGGCCGAGGACGTCGAGCTTGAGGGCGTCGGCGTACTTGCGGCCGAGCTGGAAGATGTGGCCGATCTCGATGGCGCGGTCCAGCTTGAGGCCGGTGCCGCACTTCGGGCACGGGTCGCCCTCCTGGACGACCACGACGTCGACATACTCGTCGACCTCGAAGTCACGACCGGCGACGACGTTCTTCGCGTGCGTGTGCTCCTTGTTGGCGCCGGTGATCCAGGCGGTGCCGGGGGCCACGCGCGGGTCGGCGATGTACTTCACCTTCTCGCCCAGGCCCTGCGGACCGACGTAGCCGCGCACAAGGTCGGGACGGCCGACGAAGTCCTCGGCGCTCACCAGCTCCACGGCGGCGGGCGCGAAGTGTGCCTCCACCTTGCCCATGTCGACCTCGCGGTCGCCGGGGACGCCGACGGCCACGATCTCGCCGTCGACCTTCACGAGGAGGTTCTTGAGGGTGTCGGAGGCCTCGACGCCGAGGTGGGCGGCGAGGGTCTCGATGGTCGGGGTGTCGGGGGTGGGGATCTCCTCGAGGGCGGCGACGCCGACCGCGTCCACCGGCTTCAACTCGTACGTGATCGCCTCGGTGTTGGCCGCGAAATCACAGTTCGGGCAGTCCGCGAAGGTGTCCTCGCCGGCCTCGGCGGGGGCGAGGAACTCCTCCGACTTGGAGCCGCCCATCGCGCCGGCGGTGGCGGCGCAGATGCGGTAGTCGAGGCCCAGACGCTCGAAGACCTTCTGGTAGGCCTGGCGGTGCAGGGCGTAGGACTGGGCCAGGCCCTCGTCCTCGGTGTCGAAGGAGTACGAGTCCTTCATCAGGAACTCGCGGCCGCGCAGGATGCCGGCCCGGGGGCGGGCCTCGTCACGGTACTTGTGCTGGATCTGGTAGAGGATGACCGGCAGGTCCTTGTAGGAGGACGCCTGGTCCTTCACGATCAGCGTGAAGATCTCCTCGTGGGTCGGCCCGAGGAGGTAGTCGCCGCCCTTGCGGTCCTGAAGGCGGAACAGCTCGGGGCCGTACTCGTCCCAGCGGCCGGTCGCCTCGTACGGCTCCCGCGGCAGGATCGCGGGGAGCAGCACCTCCTGGGCACCGATCGCGTCCATCTCCTCACGGACGATCCGCTCGACGTTGGCCAGCACCTTCTTGCCGAGCGGCAGCCAGCTCCAGATGCCGGCCGCGGTCCGGCGAACGTACCCGGCACGCACGAGCAGCTTGTGGCTGAGGACCTCGGCGTCCGCCGGGTCGTCGCGCAGCGTCTTCGCCATCAACTGGGACATGCGCTGGACCGGTGCGTTCGCCATGGTTCTCGTACTCCTGCCGGATAAGGGTGATGGCTAGGAGGTTAGCCGGGCGGGCTGTGCCCGCGGAAATCGGTTCAGCGGCGGCGCAGGGGCAAGGGGGCGCCCATCACGGCGTACGGCTTCGGGGCGCTCGGGAAGAGGACCTGGCGGGCGAGGTCCTGGTAGCCGAGGGAGTGGTAAAGGCCGCGGGCCGGGCTGTCGGTGTCGATCGCGGAGAGGATCGAGCGGGGCTCCGCGGCGCTGTCGGTGATCGCGGTGATCAGGGTGCGGCCGATGCCGCGGTTCTGGTGGTGGGGGTGGACATGGAGCTCGGTGATCACGAACGAGCCGTCGAGCCAGATGTCGTGGTGCTGCGCGCGGAGGTAGGGCTCCACGACGGTGGACCACCAGTGGGTGCGGTCGTTGGGCATGCCGTACACGAATCCGACGAGATGCCCTCCGACGGTCGCGCCGAGGGCCCTCGCACCGGGATAGGTCATGTGGCGGAGCACGATCTGGCGGCGGACCGCTACCTCGTCGGCGCCGAGGCCGAATGCGACGGCCTGTACTGCCAGGGCCTCGTCCACGTGGGCGGACAGGTCCAGGGGGCCGATGACGAGGTCCATGCGGGCAGCGTACAGGGGGGTTTCCGTTGTGTGCCGGGGGCGGGTCGGCTCAGAAGAGGATGCTCATGAACGCGCCGATCTCCTGGAAGCCCACCCTCGCGTACGTCCGCCTCGCCGGGGTGTTGAAGTCGTTGACGTACAGGCTCACCACCGGGGCCACGTCCGCCAGGGCGTACCGCAGTACCGCCGCCATCCCCGGGGCCGCCACTCCCCTGCCCCGGTACTCAGGGGCCACCCACACGCCCTGGATCTGGCAGGCCCGGTCCGTCGCGGCGCCGATCTCCGCCTTGAAGACGACCTTGCCGTGTTCGTCGAGGCGGGCGAAGGAGCGGCCGGAACCGACCAGTTCGGCGACGCGGGCCTGGTAGAGGAGGCCGCCGTCGCCGGCCAGCGGGGAGACGCCGACCTCTTCCGTGAACATCGCCACGCACGCCGGCATGATCGTTTCCATCTCGTCCTTCCGGATGCGGCGGACGTACGGATCCGGGGCGATGTCGGCGGGCATGCGGTCGGTGACCATGAGGGGCTGCTGGGCACGGATCTCCCGCGCCGGGCCCCAGCTGGGTTCCAGCAGGCGCCAGAGCTGGGCGGTGGGTTCGACGGGACCGACGATGGACGAGCAGCGGCGGCCGGAACGCCGGGCGCGGTCGGCGAAGGCACGAACGGCTCGAGGGGTCGCGCAGATCGGCACCAGGTTGGCGCCGGCGTAGCAGAGGGACGTGAGCATGCCGTCCTCGTACCAGCCCCACATCTCGCCGCCGAGCCGCCACGGGTCGAGGCCTGCGACCTGCACCCTCGACGTCACGAAGGCGTTCGCGACCGGATCGCGGTCGAGCACGGCGAGCGCGGCATCCAGGTCGCTCGGTTCGAGGACCCGGGAGGTCGTCTGGGTCAACACGGGCGGGGCCTCACACTGGGGTCTGCTGATCTCCGCACTGTACCTGCGGAAGCTGAGCCGTGCCGCCCCCGGTTCGGGGGCCGTTCGTTGCTGACACAGCCGGACCGCGCTGATAGGAACGTCGGATGATCTCGACCCCTGTGCGATCCGACGCCCGGACATGGCCCGACGAGCAGCTCGCGGAGTTGTTCGGCGAGGGCTTCCCCTCGTTCATCACCGCCGACCGGCTGGTGAAGGAGTACATCGGCCGGGTGCGGGAGTTCTTCGCGGGGCTGGATCTGATGCTGCTGGACGCGGACGGGGTTCCCGTCGCCGCCGGGTGGGGGGTGCCGCTGCGGTGGGACGGCCGGGCCGACGCGCTGCCCTCGGGGTACACGGACGCGCTGGTGCGGGCCGTCGAGGGTCATGAGCAGGGCGTCGAACCCGACACCCTGGTGATCTGCGGGGCGATCGTCACCCCGTCGCTCAAGGGGCAGGGACTCGCGGGGCGGATGCTCACCGCCCTGCGGGAGGCCGGACAGGATGCGGGGCTGGCGCGAGTCGTCGCGCCCGTGCGGCCCACGACCAAGGCCCGCTATCCGCTGACGCCCATCGAGTCGTTCCTGCGCTGGCGGCGGGAGGACGGGACCGCCCTCGATCCCTGGATCCGGACCCACGAACGGCTCGGCGCCCGGATCCTCGCCCCGGCCCCCGTCTCACAGACGATGACCGGCACGGTCGCCGAGTGGGAGGGCTGGACGGACCTCGCCCTCCCCGAGTCCGGCGACTACGTCATCCCGGACGGGCTGAGTGTGCTGCGGGTCGACCGGGACGCCGACGCCGGCCTCTATCAGGAGCCGAACGTCTGGATGCGACACCGGTGAGCCACGGATGTCAGCCCGCGACGGACACCGACGGCTCGCCGGAGGCGATGCCCTCCGCCTCCATCTGCTCGGCGATCTTCATCGCCTCTTCGATGAGGGTCTCCACGATCTTCGACTCGGGGACGGTCTTGATGACCTCGCCCTTGACGAAGATCTGGCCCTTGCCGTTGCCGGAGGCGACGCCGAGGTCGGCCTCGCGGGCCTCGCCGGGGCCGTTCACCACGCAGCCCATGACCGCGACGCGGAGCGGGACCTCCATGCCGGTCAGACCCGCGGTGACCTCTTCGGCCAGCTTGTAGACGTCGACCTGGGCGCGACCGCAGGACGGGCAGGAGACGATCTCCAGGCCGCGCTGCTTGAGGTTCAGGGACTCCAGGATCTGGTTGCCGACCTTGACCTCCTCGACCGGCGGGGCACTCAGCGACACCCGGATGGTGTCGCCGATGCCCTGGGAGAGCAGCGCGCCGAAGGCCACGGCCGACTTGATCGTGCCCTGGAAGGCGGGGCCCGCCTCGGTCACGCCGAGGTGCAGCGGGTAGTCGCACTGGGCGGCGAGCTGGCGGTACGCCTCGACCATCACGACCGGGTCGTTGTGCTTGACCGAGATCTTGATGTCCCGGAAGTCGTGCTCCTCGAAGAGGGAGGCCTCCCACAGGGCGGACTCGGCCAGCGCCTCGGGGGTCGCCTTGCCGTACTTCTGGAGCAGCCGGCGGTCCAGCGAACCCGCGTTGACGCCGATCCGGATCGGCGTGCCGTGGTCCTTCGCGGCCCGCGCGATCTCCTTGACCTTGTCGTCGAACTGCTTGATGTTGCCGGGATTGACGCGTACGGCCGCACAGCCGGCCTCGATCGCCGCGAAGACGTACTTGGGCTGGAAGTGGATGTCCGCGATCACCGGGATCTGCGACTTGCGCGCGATGGTCGCGAGGGCGTCGGCGTCGTCCTGGGTCGGGCAGGCCACACGCACGATCTGGCAGCCGGACGCCGTGAGCTCGGCGATCTGCTGGAGCGTCGCGCCGATGTCCGAGGTGCGGGTGGTCGTCATCGACTGGACGGAGACCGGGGCGTCGCCGCCCACAGCCACCGTGCCGACCTGGATCTGCCGGCTCTTCCGGCGCTCGGCGAGCCTGGTCGGAACGGACGGCATGCCGAGAGAAATCGCAGTCATCTGCTGTGCAACCCCAAGTCGTGGATCAAGGTCCAGGTCCCGTCAGCGCCGGGCTCCGGACTTCGAGATTACGGCACGAGCCCCGGCACCAGCACATCCCGGCCCGCAAACCCACTCAATGGAAGACGGCCCGGCACAGAGCGTGCCGGGCCGCCTCGAACGCCGTATGGCTAGGAGATTCTCACCGGGTTAACCACGCGGGCACCCAGCGAGATACTGGGCTGTGGCTCAGCGACGGGCCCGGAGCTGATGGACAGTGCCGGAGCGGTTCCGTGGCTCAGCACAGGAGTGCTCCCTCCCTCCTCACCGAGGATCTCCACGATCTTCGCCCACACACCGTCCGCCAACCAGGTTCGCTGCCGGAGCCGGACTTTCCCGGGGTCGCCGAGTCCCGGTTCCCCCAATGCCTGGTCGCAGCACTCAGCTTGACACGAGTACGACGTCGAACAGGCCTGCGGCGATTTCCGCGAGCAGCTCATTCAGTGCAGGCCTCGAAGTCGTCGAGCCTGATTCGCCGAGGTCTTCCCAGGATCCCGCGAGTCGCCACGCCGAGCGCTTCTCCACGAACGTTCGAGTGGCGTCGGCCTGAGCCGGAATTCCGTACCTTCTCTCCTGCTCCGCTGTCGAGACCCGCATGTACGCGGCGACGGCGAGCGCCTCGGATCCTTCGAGACTGGCCAGACCCCAGGGTGTTGGCGCACCGCTGGGGTCATCCATGAACAGCAAGAACGTACGAAGTCCGCACCTGCTCCGTACGAATAAGCCTCGCCTTTCACCCGTGTGAGCTACACGAGCGAAAGGCGAGGCGCTATCACGGCGCTATCACCACGGTGATAGAAAATGACCGATTCTCAGCTGAGTTTGACCGGATTAACTACATCCGCGATCAAAACGAGGACCGTAAAGCAGATAAAGATCCCCGCCACCACATAAGCCACCGGCATCAGCTTCGCCACGTCGAACGGGCCCGGGTCCGGGCGCTTCAGGACCTTCGCCAGGTTGCGGCGCAGGGACTCCCACAGGGCGCCCGCGATGTGGCCGCCGTCCAGGGGCAGCAGCGGGAGCATGTTGAAGAGGAACAGGGAGAGGTTGAAGCCCGCGACCAGCATGAGCGCCATGGCGAGTTGCTGGGTCGGGGGGATGTCGAGCGTGAAGATCTCGCCGCCCACCCTCGCCGCGCCGACCACGCCCATCGGGGAGTCCGGCTCGCGCGGGGCGTCGCCGAAGGCCGCGTTCCACAGGGCCGGGATCTTGCCGGGCAGGGCGGCCAGGGAGTCGACGGCCTCGCCGACGCGGTCGCCCATCCAGACCACGGAGTCGCCGAAGTCCTGCTTGACGATGCCGGTGGCCGCGCTGAAGCCGAGGAAGCCGGCGGTGACGTACTCGCCCTGGACGTACTGCCCGCTGGAGTCCTTCTTGGCGACCTGGTTGCTCGCGATCTTCGCGGTGAGGGTGACGTCCTTGCCGTCCCGCTCGACGACGATCGGGACCGTCTTGTCGGGGTTGGCGCGGATGAGGTCGGAGAGCTTGTTCCAGTCGTCCGTCCTCACGCCGTCGAACGAGAGGATCTTGTCGCCCGCCTTGAGGCCGGCCGCCGCGGCCGGGGAGGCGGGGTCGGAGGCCTTGCAGGTCTGGCGGTTCTGGCTCTGGGAGATCACGCACTTGGAGACGGAGCTGACCGTGTTGGTCTGCTGGGAGATGCCGAAGCCCATGAGCACCGTGAGGAACAGCGCCACCGCGAGGATCAGGTTCGCGAAGGGGCCGGCGAACATCACGATGACGCGTTTCCAGGGCTTACGGGTGTAGAAGAGGCGTTTCTCGTCGCCGGGCTGGAGCTCCTCGAAGGCGGCCGAGCGGGCGTCCTCGATCATGCCGCGCCACGGGGAGGTGGAGCGGGCGCTGATACGGCCGTCGTCGCCGGGCGGGAACATGCCGATCATGCGGATGTAGCCGCCGAAGGGGACGGCCTTGATGCCGTACTCCGTCTCGCCCTTCTTGCGCGAGAAGACGGTCGGTCCGAAGCCGACCATGTACTGCGGCACGCGGATGCCGAAGAGCTTGGCGAAGGACAGATGCCCCAGCTCGTGCCACGCGATCGACACCAGAAGGCCGAAGGCGAAGAGCCCTATGCCGAGGATGAACATCAGGGTCGTCATGCACGGGCCTCCGCCGTCTGTGCCGTCAGTTCCCGGGCCCGGGTCCGCGCCCAGGTCTCCGCTTCGAGGACGTCCGCGACGGTGAGCGAGGTTCCCCCGCGCGGGGTGCCGTGCTCGTCCACCACCCGGGTCACGGTCTCCATGATCCCGTTGAACGGCAGTGCGCCGGCCCGGAAGGCCTCGACGCACTCCTCGTTGGCGGCATTGAACACCGCCGGGGCCGTGCCCGCGAGCTGTCCCACGTGTCGCGCGAGGTTCACCGAGGGGAACGCCTCGTTGTCGAGCGGGAAGAACTCCCAGCTCGACGCCTTGCTCCAGTCGAAGGCGGGCGCCGCGTCGGGGACGCGCTCGGGCCAGCCCAGGCCGATGGCGATCGGCCCGCGCATGTCGGGGGGCGTCGCCTGCGCGATCGTGGATCCGTCCGTGAACTCAACCATCGAGTGGACATACGACTGGGGATGCACGACCACCTCAATGCGGTCGAAGGGAATGTCGTAGAGGAGGTGTGCCTCGATGACCTCCAGCCCCTTGTTGACGAGGGTCGCGGAGTTGATCGTGATGACCGGGCCCATGGCCCAGGTGGGGTGGGCGAGGGCGTCCGCGACGCTCACCTGAGCGAGGTCGGCCTTCGTACGGCCGCGGAAGGGGCCGCCGGACGCGGTGACGACGAGCTTGCGTACGTCGGCCCTCGTCCCGGAGGCCAGGGCCTGGAAGAGGGCCGCGTGCTCGGAGTCGACCGGGATGATCTGCCCGGGCTTGGCGAGGGCCTTCACCAGCGGGCCGCCCACGATGAGCGACTCCTTGTTGGCGAGCGCGAGGGTGCGGCCCGCCTCCAGGGCGGCGAGGGTCGGGGCGAGGCCGATGGATCCGGTGATGCCGTTGAGGACGGTGTGCGCGTCGGAGGCGGCGAGCTGTGTGGCCGCCTCCGGGCCGGCGAGGATCTCGGGGAGCGGCTCGCCCGTGCCGTAGAGACCGCTGAGCGCCTCGCGCAGCTGCGGTACGACGTCCTCGCGGGCGACGGCGACGGTTCGCGCCTTCAGCCGGTGCGCCTGCTCGGCGAGGAGCGCGACCCGGCCGCCGTTGGCGGAGAGCCCGGTCACCCGGAACCGGTCGGGGTTGCGCAGCACGAGGTCGATGGCCTGGGTGCCGATGGAGCCCGTGGAGCCGAGGATCACCACGTCCTTGGGACCGTCGCCCGGGAGGGGGTCGTAGACCAGGTGCGGGTCGGCGAGGGCGCGGGCCGGAAGCCCCGTCGTCCGCCCGGAGGGCGGGCTCTGCGGCGTCAGGTGCGTGCTCTCGCCGTGCCGGGCGTCGGCCCTCGTACTGGATGTACCTGGGTCGGCGCCCGGCACGGCGGGAGTGGGTGCATGGCGTCGCGGGGCGGACGGGGCTTCCGGCCCGTGCCCTCGGGGGGCTGGACTGTCGCTCATCCCTCCATTGTGGCCGTAAAGAGGGTGTGTGAGGACAGCGCGTCCCCTTCTCGGGTTGCGGGAGGGGGATCGTCCTGTCACCGGATGGGCCGGTGCATGTTCTCCTTCTCCGAAGGGCCGGGGGTGGCGTCCGCGATCCAGACGCCCTCGCCCGAGGGGTCGACGATGCCGTCCTCCAGCCAGGAGTAGGTGCCGGACATGACTCCCTTGACGACCTTGCGGTCCTGGTCGTCGGTGTTGTTCCACAGGCGGCCGAAGAGTTCCTCGACGCGCAGGCGGGACTGGTGGCAGAAGGCGTCGGCGAGTTGGTAGGCCTCACGGCCGTGGGATTCGGTGGTGTAGAGGAGTTCGGCGCGTACGCAGGCCGCGCTCATCGCGAAGAGTTCGGCGCCGATGTCGACGACGCGGCCGAGGAAGCCCTGCTTGGTCTCCATCCGGCCCTGCCAGCGGGACATGGCGTAGAAGGTGGAGCGGGCGAGTTTGCGGGCCGTTCGTTCGACGTAGCGCAGGTGTACCGAGAGGTCTACTTCGCGCTTGAACTCGGCGTAGGAGGTGGGGAGTTGGCCCGGTCCCGCTACCAGCTTCGGGAGCCATTTGGCGTAGAAGACGCCCGCGTTCGCGCCCGCCTTCGCCTTGTCGCCGAGGGACTTCTCCGGGTCGATGAGGTCGCCCGCGACCGAGAGGTGGGCGTCGACGGCCTCGCGGGCGATCAGCAGGTGCATGATCTCCGTGGAGCCCTCGAAGATGCGGTTGATGCGCAGGTCGCGCAGGACCTGTTCGGCGGGGACGGCCTTCTCGCCGCGGGCCCTGAGGGAATCGGCGGTCTCGAAGCCCCGGCCGCCGCGGATCTGGACCAGTTCGTCGGCGATGAGCCAGGCCATCTCGGAGGCGTAGAGCTTGGCGAGGGCTCCCTCGATACGGATGTCGTTGCGGTTCTCGTCGGCCATCTGACTCGAGAGGTCGAGCACGGCCTCCAGGGCGAAGGTCGTCGCCGCGATGAAGGAGATCTTGGAGCCGACGGCCTCGTGGTGGGCGATCGGTTTGCCCCACTGTTCGCGGGCCGCGGACCACTCGCGGGCGATCTTCAGACACCACTTGCCGGCGGCCACGCAGGAGGCGGGCAGCGAGAGGCGCCCGGTGTTCAGGGTGGTCAGGGCGATCTTCAGGCCCGTGCCCTCGGGGCCGATGCGGTTGGCCGCGGGCACCCGGACCTGGTGGAAGCGGGTGACGCCGTTCTCGATGCCGCGCAGGCCCATGAAGGCGTTGCGGTTCTCGACGGTGATGCCGGGTGAGGCGGTCTCCACGACGAAGGCGGTGATGCCGCCCTTGTGGCCCTCGGACTTGGGGACGCGGGCCATCACGACGAGCAGGTCGGCCACCACGCCGTTGGTGGTCCACAGTTTCACTCCGTCGAGGATGTAGTCGTCCCCGTCGGGCACCGCGCTGGTCGCGAGGCGTGCCGGGTCGGAGCCGACGTCCGGTTCGGTGAGGAGGAAGGCGCTGATGTCGGTGCGGGCACACCGGGGCAGGAACCGCTCCTTCTGCTCCTGCGTGCCGAAGAGCTTCAGCGGCTGGGGCACGCCGATCGACTGGTGGGCCGACAGCAGCACGCCGATCGCGGGGCTCGCGGAGCCCGCGAGGGCCAGCGCCTTGTTGTAGTACACCTGGGTGAGGCCGAGGCCGCCGTACTTGGTGTCGATCTTCATGCCGAAGGCGCCGAGTTCCTTGAGCCCGTCCACGACGTCGTCGGGGATCCGGGCCTCGCGTTCGATGAGGGCGCCGTCCACCTTGGTCTCGCAGAAGTCGCGGAGCTTGGCCAGGAAGTCCTCGCCGCGCTGGGCGTCCTCCTCGGGGGGCATCGGGTGGGGGTGGATGAGGTCGAGCCGGAAACGACCGAGGAACAGTTCCTTGGCGAAGCTGGGCTTGCGCCAGTCCTGTTCCCGGGCGGCCTCCGCCACCTCGCGGGCCTCGCGCTCGGTGACGACGGGCTTGGTGGACGGTGCGGACATCAGGCTCACCTCGTCGTGAATCGGGATCTTGGGGGCCGTATGGTTACCGACGGGTGCTACCCGATCGTATGTACCCGATCCAGGGCGAGGCCACCACCCTTCGTGCGGCCGTTCGGCCGATGTCGACGGAAAACGACTTGGTGTCCAGTCGGCTGGTGCCTTGGTGGACCTCGGTGCCGCAGACGCAGCTGTCGTCGCTCAGGGGCTTCCGCCGGACGAGTGGCGGGGTGAAGTCATCGACGCCGAGGGCGGCCTAGGTGGTGCTGTCCGGGCGGACGAAGGAGCAGCCGCTCCGGCCGATGCCCTCTCCGTGCGACGTCCCATCCGTGCGACGTCCCATCCGTGCGACGTCCCATCCGTGACCGCGCGCGGGGGAAGGTTGCCGCCGGGCCGGGGCGGGCCTGGAGGCGGTCGCCGCGCGGGCCGGGCGGGCTGCGGGGTCGGATGAGGAACTGAAAGCCGACCGGCTCGCTGCGACGACCTGAAGGGGCCCCGAGGGAGGCCGGGGCCGGGTGGCCCTGCGGGCTCCGGGGGCCGGAGATCCGGGCATGCCCCGGGCGGCCGAGCGGGCCTGGAGGCGGTCGCCGCGCAGGAGGTGCGGGCTGCGGGGTCGGATGAGGAACTGGACGCCGAGCGACTCGCTGGCGACAGCCTCAGGGGGCCAGGGGTCGGGGTGGCCGTGCGGGCTCCGGGGCGCCGGAGATCCGGGCTTGCCCCAGGGGCCCGAGCGGGCCTGAGGGCGGTCACCGCGCAGACGGGCGGGCTGCGGGGTCGGCGAGGAACTGGACGCCGAGCGACTCGCTGGCGACAGCCTCAGGGGGCGGGGCCCTGGTGGCCCTGCGGGCTCCAGGAGGGCCGGAGATCCGGGCATGCCCCGGGCGGCCGGGCGGGCCTGGAGGCGGTCGCCGCGCAGGACGGGCGGGCTGCGGGGTCGGTGAAGGACTGGACGTCGGCCGGATCGCTGCGACGGCCGGGGCCCGGACGGCCGCGGGGGCCGAACGGCGCAGCTGGTGCAGGGGGCGCCGGGAGTCCGCACGGCCCTGCGGGCGCAGGAGGGCCGGAGGTCCAGGCGGCTCCGCGAGTGCGCGGGACGACGGCCTCGGTGTCCTCGAGGTGGGCGGTGCCGCCGTGGATGGTCGCGCGTCCGGGTGGCCCGAGGTCGGGGTGGGCGGGGTGCTGCTCGCCCGGCAGCATCGTCACCTGCCGGGCGAGCAGCACTCCGCCCCAGGTGTACCGTGCTCATCCCGCTCTCACCGGCCCCCCCCCACCGGACGGGTTCTCGCGTCTCCGTTCCATGGCCCCCCGAGGCCGGTCGTGGTAGGCAAGAGGCCGTACCCCGTCGCGGGCGTGAACGGGCAGGCCGGAGCGGGTTCGCCGGTGTCGGGGCCTGCTTCGCGCGCCGCTCGCCCACGAGTCCTTGTCGAAGCGCTTCGACAACCTATGGACACCCACTCCCGGGGGAGCTACTGTCGAACCACCCCCACCCACCATTGTTCGCACTGCGCACTGTCGAAGCGCTTCACAAAGCTTGGAGAGCTGGATGGTCACCCTCGCCGAGGTCGCCCAGCACGCCGGAGTCTCGGCGAGCACGGTGAGCTATGTCCTCAGTGGCAAGCGGTCCATCTCGACGACCACCCGGCAGCGCGTCGAGGAGAGCATCCGCGAGCTCGGCTACCACCCGAACGCCGGCGCCCGCGCCCTCGCCAGTAGCAGGTCGAACATCATCGCGCTGATGATCCCGCTCCGCACCGACATGTACGTGCCGGTGATGATGGAGATCGCCATCGCGGTGGCCACCACCGCACGGACGCACGGCTACGACGTCCTGCTGCTCACCGGCGAGGAGGGTCCCGACGCCGTACGGCGCGTCACCGGCAGCGGGCTCGCCGACGCGATGATCCTGATGGACGTCGAACTCGACGACGAGCGGCTGCCGTTCCTGCGCGGCACCGACCAGCCCTCCGTGCTCATCGGCCTGCCCGCCGACACCTCCGGGCTCACCTGCGTCGACCTCGACTTCCGGGCCACCGGCGCGCTGTGCGTCGAGCACCTCGCGAAGCTCGGTCACCGCGACATCGCTGTCATCGGCGAGGCCCCCGCGGTCTACGAACGGCACACCGGTTTCGCCGAGCGCACTCTGGACGGACTCCGGTCGCGGGCCCAGGAGTTGGGCGTACGACTGCTGCACCGGCCGTGCGACGGCGGGTACGACGCGATGGCCGTGACGCTCGCCCGCGTCCTCGACGAGCGTCCGTCCACCACGGGCTTCGTCGTGCAGAACGAGCAGGCGGTCGAGCCGCTGCTCGCGCTGCTGCGCCAGCAGGGCCGGGCCATTCCCGAGGACGTCTCGGTGGTCGCGATCTGCCCCGAACAGGTCGCCGTCCAGGCCTCGGTGCGGCTGACGTCGGTCGCCATTCCCGCCCAGGAGATGGGCCGGCACGCCCTGGAGCGGCTGGTCGCCAAGCTGGAGGGCCGCGGTGAGGACGAAGTGGTCCTGATCGAGCCCGAGTTGACGGTCCGGGCGAGCACCGGCCCGGCGCCTTCGACCACCTGACACGTCACGCACCACACCTCACACACCACGCGTCCCGTGCCTGTGCGGCACGCCCCTGTCTGCATTCCTTCAGGAGCACTCCTCGTGAATCAGCCTGCCGAAAACCAGCCCAAGGTCACTCTCGCGCAGTCGTCTCCCACCGTCGGTACGTTCCGGGAGCGGGACGGCGCGCTGGAGTGGAGCGGGCGCCAGGAGACCGTCCGTGTCGAGCCCTGGGGTCCGGACGCGGTCCGGGTGCGTGCCCGGCTCGGCGGGCCGATCCTCGAGGGGCTGCCGGGCGCCCTGCTCGACGAGCCGCCGGCCACCGAGAGCACGGTCAAGATCGGTGACGGGGAAGGCCAGTTGACGGTGGGCGCACTGACGGTCCACGTCGACGCCGAGGGGCAGCTCCGCTTCCTGCGCTCGGCGGACTCCGCCGAGCTGCTCGCGGAGGCCCGCGCCCACTTCTGGTGGCCCGGCTCGCGTCTGTACACCGCGGTCGGCAACGGCCACCACCGGCTGGAGCAGCGCTTCGCCGCCTACGACGACGAGAAGCTGTACGGCCTCGGCCAGCACCAGCACGGCAAGCTGGACCAGAAGGGCCTGGTCCTCGACCTGATCCAGCGCAATGCCGAGGTGGGCATCCCGGTTCTGGCCTCCAGTCGCGGCTACACCCTCCTCTGGAACAACCCGGCGATCGGTCGCGTGGAACTCGCCCGCAACGGCACGCGCTGGGTGGCCGACTCGGCCCGCCAGATCGACTACTGGATCACCGCGGGCTCCCCGGCCGACGGTCAGCGCCGCTACAGCGGGGTGACCGGCCGGACGCCGATGCTGCCGGAGTGGGCGGCGGGGTTCTGGCAGTGCAAGCTGCGTTACCGCACCCAGGACGAACTCCTGTCCGTGGCACGGGAGTACAAGCGGCGCGGGCTTCCCCTCTCCGCGATCGTCTGTGACTTCTTCCACTGGACGCACCTCGGCGAGTGGAAGTTCGACCCGGCCGAGTGGCCCGACCCGGCGGCGATGGTCCGTGAACTGGAGGAGATGGGCGTCAAGTTGGTGGTCAGCGTCTGGCCGTCGGTGTCGCCGCTCAGCGAGAACCACCTGGTCATGGAGCAGCGCGGCTACTTCATCGGCACCCAGTACGGCCCGATGGCGCACGCCGACTGGCCCGACAAGGGGGTCGCCTCCACCGTCCAGGTCGCCTTCTACGACGCCACGAACCCGGAGGCCCGGGAGTTCATGTGGTCGAAGGTCCGCGACAACTACCTTGCCCCGTACGGCATCACGGCCTTCTGGCTGGACGCCTGCGAGCCGGAACTCAAGCCCGGATTCCAGGAGAACCTGCGCTACTGGGCGGGGCCCGGCCTCGAGGTCGGCAACATGTACCCGGCCGAGAACTCCCGCACCTTCCACGAGGGCCTGACGGCCGCCGGCGAGGAGGTCATCACCCTCAACCGCTCGGCCTGGGCGGGCAGTCAGCGCTACGGCGCCGCCCTGTGGTCCGGTGACATCGGCACCGACTTCCCGACCCTGCGCGAGCAGATCGCCGCGGGTCTCAACACCGCGATGTCCGGCATTCCGTGGTGGAACACGGACATCGGCGGCTTCCACGGCGGCGACCCAGACGACCCGGCGTACCGCGAGGTCATGGTCCGCTGGTTCCAGTTCGGCGCCCTGTCCCCGCTCATGCGGCTGCACGGCTTCCGCGACCCGGGCATGCCGCTGGGACCGGAGATGACCGGCGGCCCCAACGAGGTGTGGTCGTACGGCAAGGAGGCCGGCGCGATCATGGAGAAGTACCTGCGCCTGCGCGAGCGGCTGAAGCCGTACGTCCTGAAGGTCATGCGCGAGGCCCACGAGGAGGGCCTGACGCCGATGCGCCCGCTGTTCCTGGAGTTCCCGGACGACCAGGCGACGTGGACGGTCGACGACGCGTATCTCTTCGGCGCGGATCTTCTGGTCGCGCCGGTGCTCACGGCGGGCGCGACGGCCCGTACGACCTATCTCCCGGCGGGCGCGACCTGGACGGACGCGTGGACCGGTGAGACGTACGAGGGCGGCACGACGGTGACCGTCGACGCCCCGCTGGACCGCATCCCGTTGTTCCTGCGGGACGGGGCGCGGCTTCCGGTGGCCGAGTAGCGCTGGGGAAGCGGCCGGTCCCACGGGGGTGGGCCGGCCGCTTCGTCGTGTGGGAGTCAGCTTCCGCAGACCGAGTGCAGAGCACGCACCAGGGCCCTGGTGTGCAGGGCGTCGAGGTGATCCTCGTGGTGGACCTGGAGGCCGGCCAGCGCCAGCTCGGGACGGCAGGTGAGCGCGCCGCGGTCGTCGGCGGTGGTGGCGAGGGCCTCGACCAGTGCGCTGGTCACACGGTTGATCTCCTGCCGTACGACGCTCAGGTCCGGCTTGGTCGTCGGCGCCTCGTCGGGGTGGTCGGTCCACCGCTGGAACAGACCGCGCTGGACGATCTTGTTCGCCTCGATCTGGTCGCGGAAGATCACTCGGATCTCGTCCGGGTCGGCGCCGAGCTGCTGGGCCTGGGCGGCGACGTTGTCGAGGACCTGTTGTTCGCGGGCGGGGTCGTCGATGGGGCTGTCGGTGCCCCACTTGGCGGCGGCGACCAGGTCGGCGGTGGCCAGGCGTTCGGCGGCGAGTTCGACGACGGGATGCAGGGCGGAGAGGGAGGGGGCGGCGGCGTGGGGCGCCGCGGCCGTCCCGGAGACGGGAACCGCGACCGCGGAACCCGTCGCGGTGAGAACGACGGCCGCGGTCGCGGTCACGGCGATCAGGGCACGTCGGAGGGGGGTGGTGGTACGCATGCCCCCATCCAACCCGACGCTGCCCCACGATCAGGTCAACTGCTGCTTACGGTCAGGTTGTTCGCGGTGAAGTTGAGGCCACCGGACGAGCTGGTGATCTCGAAGCCGAACTGGACGTCACCGATGGTCTCGTTGCCGAACCAGCCCTTGGTGTCCTTGATCCACTTCAGGATCGGGAGGACGTCGACCGTGCCCGAGGTCGAGTTCGAGGTGCGCACGAAGGAGAACACCTGGTTCGACCCGTTGGTGCCCTTGTACACGGTCCAGGTGTGGCCGCCGAGCGTCACGTTGCCCTGCGAGCTGCCGATCGGGCCGACGGCTCCGGTCTTGTTGACCCAGAGCATGATCTCGTACTTGTGGTTGGTGTCCCAGATGTCATACGACGTGTTGTACGCGCCGGACGACGGGACCGAGACGTTGTAGCTGCTGGAGAGCGAACCCAGCGAGGTGATCGACTTGTTGATCACCTTCTTGGAGTTGGGGTAGGACTTGATGCCGCCGGTGTTGGGGTGGTTGGCGTTGACGCCCCAGTTGGTGCCGGAGTTGGCCCAGATGCACTGGCTGCCGGCGCCGGAGCCCCAGATGTTGTTGTAGAGCGTGTAGCCGTTCAGGCTCGTGTTGCCGTACTGATCGCAGGTGTTCCAGACGGCGGCGGACGCGGGGGCCGAGGCGAGTCCGACGGTGGCGCCGATGGCCATCGCCGGGGCCAGCACCGCCATGGTGATCTTGCGCAGGGTGCTCTTTGCCATGGTGTCCCTTTCCATGGGTGGGGGGAAATGCGGGGGTGGTTACCACGCCTCCAGACGAAGGACGTGGTCTTCTCCGGCGACGAGGTCGAGCGGCTCGGTGCCGGAGGAAGTCCGGAGTTCGACGCGGTGGGTGCGGGTGGGGCGCAGCACCGCGGTCGCTTCGGTGGGGCTCCAGGTGAGGTCGAGTGCGGCCCCGAACCTGGTGCGGATGCCCCGTAGTTCACCTCGGGGGCAGGTGGTCGGAACCGCCGGGAGCAGCACCAGCCGGTCCGGTGTCGACTGCACGAGCATTTCGACGAGGACGGCGGGCAGGGTGTGGGCGGCGTCCGCGTTGTAGACGTGCCGGTTCGGGTAGTGCGCGCTCATCAGCGAGGCGTGGAAGAAGTCGCCCCCCAGGACCTGGCCGAGGGCGTGCGCGACCCGTTCCGCGTCGCGCAGCCGGGCCGCGACGAGGGCGTGGTGGAGATGGCCGTGGGCCGAGTCGTTCTCGGAGCCGCGGAGTTCGAGGGCGCGGTGGGCGGCCCCGGCGAGGTCGGGGGTGTCGTAGGGGGTGATCTCGTCGAGTGGCCAGACACCGTAGAGGTGGCTGAGGTGGCGGTGGTCGTAGGTGTCGTCGAGGCCGGGCCACGCCCATTCGGCGAGGGCGCCGTCGGCGTTGACCCGGTGGGGAGGGAGCCGGTAGGCGAGGGCGCGCCAGGCCTCCGTCTTCTCGGGGTGGTAGGCGGCGGCCGTGAGCAGGGCGTGCCGGGCGGCCGAGAGGTCCATGGCCGCGTTGATCGCGCCCCAACTGGCGTTCGCGGGACGGTTCTCGGGCGAGTAGGAGGGGACGACGACGAGATGGCCGTCGGCGTCGGTGCGGGTGAGGAAGTCCTCGTAGAACAGGGCGACTTCGGCGAGCGCACGGGCGGTGCGCGGGTCCTGTTCGCCGCGGGTCTCGTCGTGGTCGACGAGGGGCTTGAGCAGCCAGTCGGCACCCGCGGTCCACAGGTGCAGCGGGTACTCGCGGTTGAAGTGGTACGTCAGCCCGGACTCGCCGTCGGAGTGCGGCGGGGCCACGGCACCCCGGGTGCCGAAGATCTCGCGGGCGTTGTCCTGCCAGTCGGACAGCTGACGGTGGATCAGGGAGGCGAGGGCTTCGGTGACTTCGGGAAGGTCAGCGCTCGCTGCCGACGCGGTCTGGAGGTTGACATTGGCGTCGTTGGTGAACGCTCCCGACCATGCGGTGTCCCAGTCGCCGGTCCACAGACCGTTGAGGCGGGGTGGGAAGAGGCCGCTGGAGGAGAGCAGGTGGTAGCGGCCGGCGGCGAAGAGGCGTTCCAGGAGGGCGGGACTGTCGGAACGCTCCAGCAACTCCGAGCCCGGCAGCGCGCGTTCGGCGGGGTCGGCGGCGAGGTCGAGGGTGACGCGTTCGTAGGCGGTGCGGTGGGACTCGGTGTGGCGGGCCAGGAGGCCGTCGTAGGGATCCTGCCGGTCGGGCAGCAGCTCGCGCAGGGCGCGGGCCTCGGCGAGCGCGTCCGGATCGTCGGTGTGCCGCAGGACGCGGGTCAGCAGGAGGACGGAGTCCGCGCCGGTGACGCGGAGCCCGGGGGGCGTGAGTGTCGTACGGCCGCCCGTGACCACGACGAGGGTCACGCCGGTGTAGGCGCGGTCGCTGCCGGGGTAGCGGGCGCGCAGGGTGAGCAGGGCTCCCTCGGGGGTGAGCACGGCGCCGTGGCCGACGGCGAGGCCGTGCGGGGCGTTCGGGAGCCGGTGGTCGAGGGAGATGTCCAGGTCGGGAGTGGTGGCCTGGTGGACGACGACGTCGTCGGCACGGGAGACGAAGACGCGGCTGAGGCGGCCGTCGTACTCCGTCCGTGCGACGCCGGTGGTGAAGTCGACGGAGCGGCGGTAGCCGGAGTCTTCGGCGGACGCGGTCCGCCGCAGCCGGATCGCGAAGGCCGGGTGGAAGGGCTGTACCCACTGGAGCTCGCGCCGGTCGGTGAAGCTCTCGGCCGCGTGGAGGTCGCCGGAGAGCAACCGGTCCTGGAGCGCGGGGAGTCCGGCGGCGAGCCGGGGCGGGCGGGCGTGTTCGGCGCCGTTGGGGCGGACGAGGGTGTGGTGGGTGACGACGACCCGCTCGTCGGTCGGATCGCCGAAGAGGAGAGCGCCGTGGTGGCCGTTGCCGCTGAGGAAGCCGTCCTCCCAGCGCGCGGCCGGTTCGCGTTCCCAGGTGCCGTGGACGAGGTTCATGGGCGCAGTACCGCCACACCGTAACGTTCCAGGGTGAGTTGGTTCGTGACGGCCGTTCCGGTCAGCAGGTCGTGGTGGGTGCCCGGCACCCGGACCGTCACCGGCTCGCGGCCGTGGTGGAGCAGGAAGAGCAGGTCACCGCGGCGGACGGCCTCGACCTGGTCGGGCAGTCCGTCGAGGACCGGTCGCACGCCCGCTCCCGTGGCGATCCCGGCGAGGAGCTCGCGCAGGGCGCCCGGCTCGGGAAGCGTCGAGAGGTACCAGGCGCGGCCCCTGCGCAGCACGGCGGGCAGCCCGTCGAGCTCACCGCCCTTGTACGAGGCCTCTGTTGTGGCGTCCTCGGACTTGTCGATCTCCTCCGACCACAGGGTGCCGCGGAAGTCGTCGCATTCCGCGTACTCCCCCGCGTCCAGCGGCCACCACTCGTGCAGGGTGCGGATGCCGAACAGGTCGCGCAGCCGGGCGTCCATGCCTCCGGGGCGCACCCGGTCGTCCTCGTCGGCGACGCCGGTGAGGAATCCGGAGACGAGGGTGCCGCCCTGGTGGACGTAGCCGAGGAGGTTGTCGATCGCCGCGTCGGTGAGGGCGTACAGCTGGGGGACGACGACCACCTTGTAGGCGGTGAGGTCGTGTTCGGGGTGAGCGAAGTCGGTGGTGAGGTGGGCTTGCCAGAGCGCGCGGTGCCAGGCCTTGAGGACGTCGGGGTAGTCGGCCTCGCTGGAGAGGCGGCCGTCCTGGGCGCCGGCCCACCAGGCATGCCAGTCGTGCAGGACAGCGATGTCGTGGGCGGTGTGACATCCCGTCACCTGCGCTGAGATCGCGGCCAGTTCGGCTCCGAGCCGCTTGACCTCCTGATAGGTGCGTCCCTCCTCCCCCGCGTGGCTGACCATGCCGGAGTGGAACTTCTCCGCGCCTTGCCGGGACTGGCGCCACTGGAAGAAGCAGACGGCGTCGGCCCCGCGGGCGACGGCCTGGAGGGACCAGAGGCGGTTCAGCCCACGGGGCTTGGGGTGGTTCACGCCCCGCCAGTTGACCGGTCCGGCGGCCTGCTCCATGAGCATCCACGGCCCACGGGCCTGCGAGCGGGTCATGTCCTGGACGAGAGCGCCCTGTTGAGCCCCGAGAGGATCACGGGGGTCCGGATAGAGGTCGACGGAGACGACGTCCTCCTCCTCGGCCCAGCGCCAGGCGTCCTGGCCGACCCACAGGGGCATGAAGTTGCTGGTCACCGGGGTGTTCGGGGTGGCCCGGCGGACGATGTCCCGCTCGGCGAGGTAGCACTCGAGGAGCATGTCGGAGGTGAACCGCTTGAAGTCCAGCACCTGGCTGGGGTTCTTCATGTAGTGGGCGTGGCGAGGCGTGTGGATCTCGGCCCAGTCGCCGTAGCCCTGGCTCCAGAAGGCGGTTCCCCAGGCGGAGTTGAGGGCGTCGAGGGAGCCGTAGCGTTGCCGCAGCCAGGTGCGGAAGCGGGCGGCGGCCTCGTCGCTCCAGTCGTAGGTGCAGTACTCGTTGTTGATGTGCCACATCGTGAGGGCCGGGTGGCCGCCGTAGCGGGCGGCGAGGTCCTCGCTGATGGCGGCGGCGTAACGGCGGTAGGTGGCGCTGGAGTGCGAGAAGTGCTGGCGCCCGCCCCAGTACTCGGTGCGGCCGTCCTCGGTGACGGGCAGGGTGTCGGGGTGCAGGTGGCCCATCCACGGCGGTGGCGAGGAGGTGGGGGTGGCGAGGACGACCCCGATGCCGTTGTCGTGCATGAGGTCCATCAGCCGGTCCAGCCAGCCGAAGTCCCGCTCCCCCGGCCGGGGTTCGAGCCTGGCCCAGGAGAAGACCCCGACGGTGACGGAGTTGACGCCGGCGGCCCTCATCAGCCGGACGTCCTCCGGCCAGGTCTCCTCGGGCCACTGCTCGGGGTTGTAGTCGCCGCCGTAGAGGATGCGGCCGCGGGTGGCGTCGCCCAGGTGCGGCCTCCTTTCCACGGCCATCAGACGGGCTCCCCGTACTGGATGCCCCGGCCGTTGGTGGCGATGTAGACGCGGCCGTACAGCCGCGGGTCGGCGGCGATGGTCGCGCCGATCCAACCCCACTGGTGCCGGTCGTCGTTGACGCGCACCCAGGTCTTCGCGCCGTCGTCGGAGCGGTACACGCCGGTGATCGCCTCCGTGGCGCCGACCATGTAGATCGCCGGGTGGTCGGCGCCCTTGGCCGCCTTTCCGAAGGCGAGGGTGTGCGAGGCCCAGCAGCTGGTGAGCTTGGTGAAGGTCGCTCCGCCGTCGGTGGACCGGTACAGGCCGTTCGTCTTGGTGCTGAGCCACAGGTCGCCGGAGCGCCCAGGGGCCGCCGTCAACTGGAACTGGCTGTCGCCGGAGGGCAGTCCGCTCGCGCGGCCGGTGAAGGTGAGGCCGCCGTCCGTGCTGGCGAACAGGGTGCCGGTGTCGGTGTCGTACGCGTAGAAGCGCGTCGGGTCGGCGGGGTCGGCGAGCGGGGTGGCGCCCTTGGGGTAGGTGGAGACCTCCGACCAGCTCGCTCCGTTGTCCGTGGAGCGCTGGGCGGAGTACTTGGTGCCGTCCCAGTGCACGAAGGTCCACAGCAGCACGCTGCCGTCGCTGTTGGTGGCGATCGGCCCCGGCGCGTCCTTGGCGAGGGCGGGCTGGGCCGCGAAGGGCGCCCAGGACTTGCCGCCGTCGTTCGAGAAGGCGCCGTTGCCGTGGTCGCCGAAGCCCGTGCGGACGACGTACGCCGGCCGGGCCGCGGCCTGCGCGAGGCCCGTCGCCGAACCGAACACGGGGTTGCTCGCCATGCCCCGCGACGGCGACGCCGTGAGCCGCTCGTGGTACATCACCCCGACGTCCCCGAGACCGCTGAGCAGGTGCGCCTCCCCGGTCGGGGGCGAGATCAGCATGCGTACGGAGGTCTCCTCGAGGCCGCGGATCTGCGGCGCCCAGTGCTTGAGGTCCCGGGTGCCGTAGAGGGTGGCGCCAGTGCCGTGGACGATGTGCTTCGAGTCGTACGGATCGACGGCGAGGGCCTGGATCCACCAGCCGAACTTGGGCGCGTCGGCCCCGAAGGTGAGGAACGGGGTCTCGGACACGTCGAGGACCGCGGACTCCTTGAGGGAGGTCCAGGTGCGTCCGCCGTTCGTGCTCCGGTACAGGGTGTCGACGGCCGCCCAGCGGTTGTTGGTGGAGACGACGACCGTGCCGGGCCTGCGGGCGTCGACGGCGACTCCGCCGTACCCGAAGGTGTCGGCGGAGCCTCCCCCACTCTCGGCTTCGCTCGAGCGGGAGGTGCCCCCAGCCGTCGTCCCGCCGGGCTTCACGGGCGTGACGTCGGTCCACTTGCCGCTCGCCGTGGCCAGCTTGTGCACACTGCCGTCGGACTGTCCGTTGGGGCCGGGTGCGTTGGCGTAGGTGACGTACAGCTCGCGAGTGTGGCAGTCGTAGGCGGCCCGGATCGGCACCTTCGCGGCGGCACCGGAGGGCTGCGCGGGGACGGCTTCCCAGGTGGCCCCGTCGACGGTGCGGTACAGGTTGGCAGCGGTGCCGTCCGAGTCGCCCCAGCCGGCGTAGACGCTGCGGCCCACGGCGACGAGGAGGGTGATGCCCTGGCCGGTGGCGCTCGGGGTGGCCGGGAAGCTCACCGCCTTCCAGGTCGCGCCCCGGTCCGTGGACTTGAGCAGCCCGTCGTGTCGGGTCCCCAGCCACAGCGTGTCGCTGTCCCGCGGATCGACGAGCAGCCGCTCACCCGCCCCCCGCCCGTCCTCGTTCCCACCGAGCTTCACGGTGAGATCGGTACGGGCCCAGGTGGCGCCACGGTCCTCGGACCGCAGGACCGCCCCGTTTCCGGCCCAGGACTGGGCGTAGGCACCGAGGGACAGATACACCCGGTTCGGGTGAGCGGGATCGACGGCGATGGCCTCGACCCCGAGGAGGTTCCAGTCGTCCCACCCGAGATCGTCGTTGAGCGGAGTCCAGCGCGCGCTCCGGTCGTCCCAGCGATAGGCCCCGCCGATGTCGGTACGGGCGTAGGCGAGCCCCCGCACGGTGGGATGGAAGAGCACACCGGTGACGAATCCGGTGCCACCGATGACGGCGGTGCGCCAGCGGTAGGTGGGGGTGACCGAGGCGGCTTCCGCACGCCCTTGGAGGGAAGGAACGGTGGTGAGCGCGGCGGCAGCCGCGGTCCCGGCCAGAACAGCACGCCGGCTCAGCCTGGACGTAAGCATGACAAACCTCGCTCTGAACTAAGGGGAAGTAAGCCCACTAAGGGGCGCGGGGAACTGCGCGCCCAGCCACAACGGACTCGCGGCCGCCGTCCGACAGAACCACCCCTCCGGGATGGCGAACGGTCAGCCCTTCACCGCACCCGTCAACATGCCCTTCTTGAAGTGCCGCTGGACGAACGGAGAAGCAACCGCGACAGGAATCAACGCCAGCACCATGACCGCCATCTGCAATCCCAGCGCCGACAACTGCCCCGTACGCACCGCCTGCTGAAGCCCCGTGGGGTTCGCCGTGTTCTTCTGGACCAGCTGAATGAGCACGTTCTGCAACGGCATCATGTCCTGGTCGCTGAGATAGATGGACGCGTTGAACCAGGCACTCCAGTACCCGACCGCGTAGAACAGCGAGATCACGGCCAGCACGGCCCGTGACAGCGGCATGATGATGGTCAGCAGGATCCGCAGGTCACCGGCCCCGTCGATGCGCGCGGACTCGGTGAGCTCGGGTGAGATGCCCATGAAGAAGGCCCGCAGCACGAGGATGTTGAAGACGCTGACCGCGCTCGGCAGGATCAGCGACAGATAGGTGTCGGTGAGTCCCAGCGACTGCACGAGCAGGTACGTCGGGATGAGCCCGGCGCCGAAGAACATCGTCGCCATCATGATGACCAGGAAGAGCCGGTGTCCCAGACTCCCCGGCCGCGACAGACCGTAGGCCGCCAGCACCGACACCGCCATGGAGAACACCGTGCCGGTGAGCGTGACCCCGACCGAGACCATGATGGCCCGGCTGACCTGGCCACCGCTGAGCAGTTCGGTGTAGTTGACGAAGGTGATGCCCTGGGGGATCACGACCAGGCCGCCGACCCGGTCGATCACCGGTTTCGGGGACAGGCTGGTGACGATCACGATCCACAGCGGGCCGAGCACCCCCAGGCAGCACAGCGCGAGGAAGCCGCTCTTCGCGGTGATGCCGGCCTTGCTGGGCGGCTCTTCCCACACCGGGCGGGCGGGGGCCTTGAGACTGCGGACGAGCTGCGTGTTGAGGCTCATTTCTGGTACACCCCCTGCTCGCCGAGCAGGTGCGCGAACTTGTTCGCACCCAGCACGAGGCAGATTCCTATGACTCCCTTGACGAGGCCGACCGCGGCCGCGTAGCTGAAGTCGCCGTTCTGGATACCCATGTTCCACACATAGGTGTCGAGGACCTCGCTGACCCCCACGCCGACCGCGTCCCGCTGGAGCAGGAACTGCTCGAAGCCGACGCTGAGCGCGTCGCCCACCCTGAGGACCAGCAGCAGCGCGATCACCGGGCGCAGCGCGGGCAGCGTGACGTGCCACATGCGCCGCCAGCGCCCGGCGCCGTCCATCGCGGCGGCCTCGTACAGGTCGGTGCTGACCGCGGCCAGCGCGGCGAGGAAGACGATGATCCCCCAGCCGGCGTCCTTCCACACGGCCTGCGCGGTGACCAGGTACTTGAACAGGCCCGCGTTGGTCATCAGGTCGAAGCCGCTCCAGCCGTGGTCCTCCAGGGTCTGGGCGATGATGCCCGCGCCGCCGAAGATCTGCTGGAAGACGGTGACGACGAGGACCCACGAGAAGAAGTGCGGCAGATACATGATCGCCTGCGCCACGGCCCGGACCCGGGGCCGGATCACACTGTTGATGAGCAGCGCGAGGGCGATGGGGATCGGGAAGAACAGCACCAGCTGAAGCACGAACAGCATGATGGTGTTCTTCGCGGCGCCCCAGAACAGCGGGTCGTCGATCATCCGCGAGAACTGCTCGACGCCGACCCAGGGGCTGTGGAAGATCGCGGTGACGCCATTGCTGGAGACGTAGGGGTCGTAGTCCTGGAAGGCGACGACGTTGCCCAGCAGCGGGACGTAGTTGAAGAGCAGGAGCAGGAGGATGACGGGCAGCGTCATCAGGATGAGCGTACGGTCGCGGCGCAGCCGGACCCGGAAGGGGACCTTGCCCGCCTTGCCCGCCTTGCGCGGCACCCGCGCCTCCGCCGCGGCGGCGACCGCGGCCGTCGGTTCCTCGACGGCCGCGGGGGGACGAGTCCCGTCAGGCCTGCTCCCGGCCGTGATGGACATCAGTTGGCGCTGCCGTTCTTGTCGATGAGCTGCTTGTACCAGTCGCGCAGCTTGTCGCCGCCGGAGGACTTCCACGTGGAGATGGCGGCCTGCACATCGGACAGCTTGCGGTTGCCGCGCACGTAGTCGATCTCCAGCTGCTCGAACTGGCTGGAGAGGTTGGCCCAGCGGGTCGGCTCGACGATGTTCATGCCGAAGGTGGACGTCTTCTTCATGAAGGCCCCCATCCGCTGCTGCCACTCGACCTGCTTGCGGGCGACCTCGGGGAGGTCGGGGTGGGCGTAGTAGGCGGCCGGTGCGGCCAGCATGACCCAGGCGTTGAGCACCTCGGAGTTGCCCAGGTCGTTCTTGACCGGGACGCCGTCCTTGACGGTGTAGTGGGTGCCCTCGACGCCGTAGTCGACGAGCATCCGCTCCTTGGTGCCGTAGGGCGCGGCCGAGAAGTTGGCTGCGGCCAGCGCGTTCTCGATCGTCGCTTTCGAGGCGCCCTTGCGGATCAGCGACCAGATGGTGGCGGGCGAGGAGGCGTACAGCTTCGGGTTGCCGCCGTCCGCGCCGAAGAGGTCCATGGCGTCGATCACGAGGTCCGGGTTGGACTGGGCCTGTTCGGAGGCCTTCCCGTACCAGTCGGCGATGTTGGTGTTCCAGACCAGGATCTGTCCGGCGGTGAAGCGCTGGCCCGCGTCGCCCGTGCGTGCCTTGTCGTCGGGGTGGACCACGCCCGCGTCGAACAGCTTGCGGACCCACTCCAGGGCTTCCAGGTACTCGGGCTGCTCGATGCGGTACGTCAGCTTGCCGTCGGACCCGATGTCCCAGCCGATCGACCCGGAGCCGCGGACGCCGAAGAAGCTCCACGCCGACCAGGTCATGTCACCGCAGGCCCACACCTTGGCCTTGGAACTGGTGGCCTCCTTGGCCCAACTGAGGAACTCGTCGGCCGACTTGGGTACCGAGTAGCCCTTCTTGTCGAAGAGGTCCTTGCGGTACAGGGGCGCGATCCAGTTCGCGGTGGCGGCGGGCATCGGTATGCCGCGCAGCGCGCCGCCGAAGATGCCCATGCGCCAGGCGTCGGAGGGGATCGCGGCCAGGTTCGGGTACTTCTTGACCTTGTCGCCCGCCAGGTAGGGGCCGAGGTCCATGAACTTCGCGGTGACCGCGTTCGCGATCTTGCCGACCAGTTCCCAGCTCGGCACGACCACCATGTCGGGAATGGAGCTGGAGGCCAGGACGGCGCCCAGCTTCTGGCCATAGGTGTTGCCGTCCTGGTTCTGCCAGGTGACCTTCGTGCCCGCCGCCGCGTCCAGCGCCGTGTAGTAGGCGCAGCCGGCCTTCGGCGGGGAGCCCCAGAACGGGGACATGACCTTGAAGGGGGCGCCGGTGCCGAGCTTCTCCGGGACCGAGGCCTTGAGGGCCGCGAGGTCGACCTTGCCGGTGTAGCCGGCGGCCGAGCCGTTCTTGGACGGCAGGTCCGGGTTCGCGACCGTGCTGGCGACGAACGCCGGGAGCAGCTTGTCCGCGGCCTTGCCCGACGTGGTCCCTTCGCGCTCGCCGCTGTCCGAGCCGCCACAGGCGGCAAGCAGCGGCATCCCGCCCGCCACCGCTGCGGTGGCGACCGCGGTGGAGGCGAGGAAGCTTCTCCGGCTCGGCCCGGAAGGACCGGAGGAGGGGGCAGCGGCGTTCGGCGTCATTGCGTCAACCCTTCATGGCGCACCAGGACACCCGGCGGTGGAGCCGTCGGCTGCGGTGTCTTGAGTGGAACTGGCTGAGCTGAAGCGATGCTTCGACAGTGCGACGGAATCCGTAGTCGAAGCGCTTCGATGTTGCTGTGAGGTTAAGTGAACGCCCAGGGGTGCACAAGGGTCGATCCCAAGATTCCTCCGAGGCATAAGGGGTGACCTTTTCTTATGCACCGCTTGAAGTGACGGTGTGGATCCCTTGACACCCACCCCGATGTCGAATGAGCATCGAAGCGCTTCGAAAGCATCGAACCGATCCATCGCAGGGGGATCCCCACGTGACCGCACACCCGCCGCACACACCACCGTTTCGCGATCCGCATCTGCCGTTCGCGAAGCGCATCGACGATCTGCTGTCGCGGCTGACCCTCGACGAGAAGACCGGATTCCTGCACCAGTTCGCCCCTGCCGTCGAGCGGCTGGGCATCTCCGCGTTCCGTACCGGCCAGGAGGCGCTGCACGGCGTCGCGTGGATGGGACCCGCGACGGTGTTCCCGCAGGCGGTGGGCCTCGGCGCGACCTGGAACACCGATCTCGTACGCCGGATCGGCGAGGCGGTGTCCAAGGAGGTCCGGGCGATGCGCGCCCGCGACGACAGGGTCGGCCTCAACATCTGGGCACCGACGGTCAATCTGCTCCGGCACCCGCTGTGGGGCCGTAACGAGGAGGGCTACTCGGAGGACCCGAAGCTCACCTCGGCCATCGCCACCGCCTACACCCACGGGCTGCGCGGCGAGCACCCCACGTACTGGCGCACCGCCCCGGTGCTCAAGCACTGGCTCGCCCACAACAACGAGACGGACCGCGCCACTTCGTCGAGCTCGGTGCGTCCGCGCGTGCTGCACGAGTACGATCTGCGCGCCTTCCGCGAGACGGTCGAGGCGGGCGCGGTGGCCGGGGTGATGCCCGCGTATAACCTGGTCAACGGCCGCCCCAACCACGTCTCGCCCTATCTGCGCGAGCACTTGCGCGCCTGGACCGACGAGGAGCTGCTGGTCTGCTCGGACGCGGGCGCGCCCTCCAACCTGGTCGACCACGAGCACTACTTCGACACCCACGAGGAGGCCACCGCGGCCTCCCTGCGGGCGGGCGTCGACAGCTTCACCGACCACGGCACGGACAGCTCGCAGATGGTCGGCCGGATCCGGAAGGCCTACGAGCAGGGCCTGTTGACCGAGGCCGACATCGACGCCGCGGTCCGCCGGCAGCTCTCGGTCCGCTTCCGGCTCGGCGAGTTCGACCCGCGCTACGACCCGCACGCCGACGTCAAGGACTTCGACACCCCGGCACACCGCGCGCTCGCCCAGGAGGCCGCCGAGCAGGCGATCGTGCTGCTCAGGAACGACGGCGTGCTCCCGCTCGCCCCCGGCACCCGGCTCGCCGTGGTCGGCCTGCTCGCCGACGAGTGCAAGCTCGACTGGTACAGCGGCACGCTCATCCACCGCTCCACCCCGCTGGAGGGGCTGTACGAGCGGTTCGGCGCCGAGCGGGTGGAGTTCGCGGAGGGGGTGGACCGGGTCCTCCTGAAGACCTCCGCCGGGACGTTTCTGCATGTCCTGGCCTCCGGCGACGGCGAGGACGAGGTGCGCGGCGCCGAGGGCGCCCTGGACCCGGCGCTGCTCGCGGGCCGCACGGACCTGCCCCCGCTGACGACCGACGCGACCGGCACCGAGTTCGCGCTGGTCGACTGGGACGAGGGCGTCCTCACGCTCCGCGCCCCCGACGGCCGCTATCTCTCCGTCGCCGAGGACGGCTACCTGCGCGCCTCCGCCGACCAGCCGGGGGGCTGGGTCGTCCAGGAGACCTTCCGCCTGGAACCGCACGCGAACGGTCACCTCCTCAGGCACATCGGCACGGGCCGCCACGTCACTGTCGCCGCGGACGGAGTGAAGGTTGCCGACGAGAACGCGGAAACTTTTGAGCTGATCATCGCCGAACGCGGCGAGGACGCAGTGACCCGCGTCACGTCCGAGGCGGACGTGGTCCTGGTCGTCGCGGGCAACGACCCGCACATCAACGGCCGTGAGACCGAGGACCGGGCGTCCCTGCGGCTTCCCGCCCACCAGGAGCGCCTGCTGCGGGCGGCGCGCGCCGCCCACCCCCGCACGGTCCTGGCCCTGGTCTCGGCCTACCCCTACGCGGTCGACACGTCCGACCTGGCCGCGGCGCTCTGGACGGCCCACGGCGGCCAGGCGGCCGGCACCGCCCTGGCCCGCGTCCTGGCCGGGGACGTCTCTCCCGCGGGCCGCCTCCCCCAGACCTGGTACGAGAACGACGCCGACCTCCCCGGCCTCCTCGACTACGACGTCATCGGCAGCCGCCAGACGTACCTGTACTTCGAGGGCACGCCCCTGTTCCCGTTCGGCCACGGGCTGTCGTACACGTCCTTCTCGTACGGCGACCTCACGTCCCGCGTGGCCGAAGGGGCGCTGCATGTCTCGTTCGCGATCACGAACACCGGTGACGTCACCGCCGACGAGGTCGCCCAGCTCTACACCCGCGCGGTGGACCCGGCACTCCCCCGCCCGCGCCGCGAACTCGTGGCCCACCGGCGGGTGACGCTCGCCCCGGGCGCCCGGGAGGAGCTGTCCTTCGAAGTCCCCTTGCGCGCCTTCGAGTTCTGGGACGTGGCGCAGGGCCGCTCGCGCCTGGAGCCGGGCCCGTACGAGCTGCTGGCCGGTGCCTCCAGCGAGGACATCCGGCTGCGGACGACGGTGCTGCTCGACGGCGAGCCCGGCGCGCCGCGCCCCGTGCTCCAACGGGGCCTGGAGGGTGTGGACTTCGACGAGCAGAGCGGCGTCGAGATCGTCGACCGGACGAGGACGGCCGGCGACGCGGTGACGGCGGCCGAGGGGCGTACCGGCGAACTGGTCTACCGGGACTGCGACTTCGGGGACGGTGTCTCCGGTGTCACCATGACGGTGTCCGGCGAGGGCGCGGTCGAACTGTCGCTGGACGGGGGCACGGTGCTCGCCGCCGTGCAGGTGGAGGAATCCGACTCCGGACCGTACGACTACACCACTCTCGGCGCCGAGATCGTCGCCGAGGGCGTGCACGACGTGCATCTCAGGCTGCGCGGCCCGCTGCGGCTCGCGCACGTCGGCTTCTCCGGTTGAGGGTCCGGAGCGGCTGACGACAAGAAGAGGCCCGGCACCGGAAGGCATCGGTGCCGGGCCTCTTCGAGAACCCTATATGGAAATGGTTCCCATTAGCTAGAGAGCTTTGGCCAGAGAGCTTTGGCCAAAGGGCTTTGGCTAGAGGGCTTTGGCTAGAGGGCGAGCCCCGTCAGCACCAGCACCCGCTCGTACGTGTAGTCCTCCATCGCGAACTTCACGCCCTCGCGGCCCACACCGGACTGCTTGACGCCGCCGTACGGCATCTGGTCGGCGCGGTAGGAGGGCACGTCACCGACGACCACGCCGCCGACCTCCAGCGCCCGGTGGGCGCGGAAGGCGGCCTGCAGGTCGTGGGTGAACACGCCTGCCTGGAGCCCGTACTTGGAGGAGTTGACGGCGGCGAACGCCGCGGCCTCGCCGTCGGCCTTCTGCACGGTGAGGACGGGGCCGAAGACCTCCTCGCAGGAGATCGTCGTGTCGGCCGGGACGTCGGTCAGGACGGTCGGCGCGTAGGAGGCGCCGTCGCGGTCGCCGCCGGTGAGCAGGGTGGCACCCGCCTCGACGGCCTCCTTCACCCACGCCTCGACGCGTACCGCCGCGTCCTCGCTGACCAGCGGGCCGACGTCGGTCCTGTCGTCGCCCGGGTCACCGGTGACCTGGGCCTCGACGGCGGCGACGATCCGCGGGAGCAGCCGGTCGTACACCGACGCGTCGGCGATCACCCGCTGCACCGAGATGCAGGACTGGCCGCCCTGGTAGTTGGAGAAGGTCGCGATGCGGGTCGCGGCCCAGTCGAGGTCCTCGTCGCTCGCGTAGTCGCCGAGGACGACCGCCGCGCCGTTGCCGCCGAGCTCCAGGGTGCAGTGCTTGCGCGGCACCGAGTCCATGATCGCGTAACCGACCTTCTCGGAACCGGTGAAGGAGATCACGGGCAGCCGCTCGTCCTGGACGAGGGCGGGCATCCGGTCGTTCGGGACGGGCAGGATGCTCCAGGAACCGGCGGGCAGCTCGGTCTCGGCGAGGAGGTCGCCGATGATCAGCCCGGAGAGCGGGGTGGCCGGGGCCGGCTTCAGGATGATCGGGGCGCCGGCCGCGATCGCCGGGGCGATCTTGTGGGCGCAGAGGTTGAGCGGGAAGTTGAAGGGCGCGATACCGAGCACGACACCCTTCGGGAAGCGCCGGGTCAGCGCGAGGCGGCCCTGACCGCCCAGGTCGGTGTCGAGGCGCTGAGCCTCACCGCCGTTGAACCGCCGGGCCTCCTCCGCGGCGAACCGGAACACCGAGACGGCACGGCCGACCTCCCCCCGGGCCCACTTGATCGGCTTGCCGTTCTCGGCGGAGATCAGCTGCGCGATCTCCTCGGTGCGTTCGACGAGCCTGCGGCTGACGTGGTCGAGGGCGGCGGCGCGGACGTGGGCGGGGGTGGCGGCGAACTCGTCCCGTACGGCGTACGCGGCGGCCACGGCCTCCTCGATCTGCGCGTCGTCGGGCACGGCGACCCTGCCCACGAGCCGGCCGTCCCACGGGGAGGTGACGTCGAAGGTGTCCTCGCCGGTGACCCGGCGGCCGGCGAGCCAGAAGGCGTGGGTGGAAGTCATGACTCCACGGTAGGGCCGGGAGGACGAGATCGAATTTGTCCGGGGTGGAGCAGTGGGCCACTCGGACACTCCGGTTCGGCGCCCCCGGGCGATGTCTACTCGGCCGACGTCGTCGCCTTCAACGCCAGCCACAGCTCCATCCGCACATCGGGATCGTCCAGCGACCGGCCGAGGATCTCCTCGACCCGCCGCATCCGGTACCGCAGGGTGTGCCGGTGAACGCCGAGGTCCGCGGCCGCCGCGTCCCACTGGCCGTGCCGGGAGAGCCAGGCCCGCAACGAGGCGACCAGGTCGCCCCGGCCGGTCGCGTCGTGCTCGTACAGCGGCCGCAGAAGGCCGTCCGCGAAGGCCCGTACCGCGTCGTCGGCGAGCAGCGGCAGCACCGACCCGGAGGCCAGCTGCTCGTGCTCGACGTACACCCGGCCCCGTCGCCGGGCGACCGACAGTGCCTGTTCGGCCTGCTTGTAGGCGGCCGCGGCGGCGATCGGTCCCACGGGGGCGGACACCCCGACGACCAGTTCGTCCTGGTCCCCGGCGCTCGCCTGTTCCCGTGTCCGCGCCGCCTCCAGCGCCACCGCGTACTCGCCGCACGCGGTGACGGCGGCCCCACCGTCCGCGGCCAGCACCACCAGCCGCTCCCGCTCGGGGACCACGAGCACGGCCTCGCCGGAGCGGGCCGCCGCGGACTCCACGACCTCGGTCAGCGCCTCGAGCGGATCTCCGTCCGTGTCGGCGGCCGCGGCGAGCGCGGCGGCGGACGGGACCCGGGTGGGGGCGTCGGCGGCGATCCGCACGGACGACACGGCGACCGTCTCCGCCACGATCAGCCGGAAGGGCGCGTCCAGGAGCCCGCCGTACAGATCGCCCGCGACCGTGCGCGCGTGCTCCGGCTCGCCCGCGAGCAGCATCCGCAGCACCGCCGCCCCGATCCGCTGTTCGGCCGCCTGCAGTGAGCGGGACCGCTCGGTCGTGAGCGTCAGCAGCGCGATCGCCGAGTGCACCGCGTACCGCTCCGCCGTACCGAGCGCCGCGGCCGTCCCCACCGCCAGCGCGGACCGCGGCCGCCGCCCGGTGCCCAGGGAGTGCAGCTCCACACGGTCGTCGTTGTCGGAGGTGCCGGACCCCCCGACCACGGAGGAGGCGGGCGCGGACCGTTCCCGCAGCCGTTCCACGTCGGCGGTGAGGCGCGCGGCACGGCGGCCGGCCCACTCCGGCGCGGTGGCGACGACGGCGCCCGAGGCGTCGTAGAGCGCCGCCCAACCGTCCACCTGGGAGGCGAGCGCGGCGAGCAGCCCCTCCGGGCCGCCGGTCAGGGCCTGCTTGGTCAGTTCGCGCTGGGCGGCGAAGCCCGCGGTGACGGACCGGTACTGGTCGGCGGCGATCGCCGCGGACACGGCCTTGCTGATCGCGAGGAAAGGAGTGCGGCGCGGCACCTCGAGCAGCGGGAGCCCCTCGTCGCGGGCCGCCTCGACGAGGGCCCCGGGGATCTCGTCGTAGGTGACCCCGACGGCGAACCCGAGCCCCACCACCCCCGCCCCGGCCAGCCGCTTCACATACCGCCGCATCGCCTCCGGATCCTCCGCGTCCAGCTTCAGCGCGGTGATCAGCAGCAGCTCCCCGCCCTCCATGTAGGGGACGGGATCGGCCAGCTCGCTGACGTGCGCCCAGCGGACGGGGACGTCCAGCCGGTCCTCGCCCGCGCGCACGGTCAGCTTGAGCGCGGAGTGATGGACGAGCGAGGCGAGGGTGGGTGGCATGAGGTCCGGGACCTTCGGAGAGGAGTGCGCAGAGGTGTGATCTTTTGGCCGCCGTGTATGAACGACCTGTGACGATTCTGCCTCACTGTACGGTCCTCAGCTCACGTCATCCCCGCAGATCCACCAGCAGCGGCGGCGCGTGCTCGCCCTTCACCGTGGTCAGCGACAGCACCGCGTGCCCCGCCGGCACCCCGTGCGCGAGTTCGGACGCGGACCACCGCTCCCGCTCGACCTGCCGCACGGTCACCGCCCGCGCGGTCGGCGCCTTGCCGGTGATGACCTGGCGCACCGCGTGCAGCACCTTGCCGGCCGGGGTCTCGGCGATGATCTGCCGGTCGGTGACGTCCCGCGCCTCGATCCACTCCTTGCCCCACACCTCGGCGAAGTCCTGCCCGTCCCACGGGGTGAGCCCGGACAGCGCCATCCGGCACCCGATGGCCCCGAGCAGGGGCCCGCGCAGCGGCCGCGGTACGTCGTCCAGCGTCCGCAGCGTCAGCACCACTCCCGCGTTGCCGGACCGCAGCCGCTGAACGCCCCGTACGGCTTCTGGGGTCACGACCCCCGTGGCGTCGTCGATGACCAGACAGGCGAACAGCGACCGGTCCTCCCGTACCGCGACGCTCGCCGTGAACTGTGCGAGCACCAGCCGCGCCAGCATCCGCGAGGCGTCGGCGTGCCCGCGCTGGGGGAGGTCGATCCGGACCCGGACGGGGTGGTCGAGGGCCTTCAGCGAGAACGGCCGCGACTGTCCGGACGTGTCGAAGAACCCCGCGAAGGCGGGCCGGTCGAGCAGCGCGACCCGGTCCGCGAGAATGCCTCCCACATCCCCCGGATTCCCCATCTGCCGCTCCCGCGCGTCGAGTTCCCGCAGCAGCGACTCCTGCCGGGAGTCCTCGAGCCCCTTGCGCAGCGCGGCCATCGGCCCCGGCGCCCCGTCGAGCAGCTGACGCAGCTCCGGTACGGAGGGGAAGCGGCCGTGGACCGACCGGAACGGTCCGAGGAGCTGGGCCAGCACCGTGGTCGACCGTCGGGTGTCGCCCCCCTGATGAGGCTCGGCGAGGTCCCCGACGAGCGCCTCGGCGAGCACGGCCGCGGCTTCGTCCGGATCGGCCGTACCGCCGTACAGGTCGAGGTTGTACACCGACTCCGGATTCCCGATCTGTACGACGACGTCGTAGGCGTCGGCCGGTCCGAGCCCCACGCCCACGGCTCCGACCACCACGACGGCGGCCCGTCCGGCGAGGGCGTGCAGACACAGCGACTCGGCGAGCGGCCTGATGACGGTCCCGGTCTTGCCGGACCCGGCCGGCCCCACGGCGAGCAGCGAGGTACCGAGCAGCTCGGGCCCGAGCCCGAGCCCGGTCCCCCGATAGGCGTACGGATTACGGGCGTCGTCGGCGGTCGTCCCCAGCCGCACCTGCCCGGTGAGGAGATCGTGCCGAGCGAGCCGAGCGGGCAGATCCCGCTCCCCGGAGGGGTGCAGACAGGCGGCTGCGCCGTCCTGGAGCACGGCACCGGTGAACGTGGCCAGCCCGAACCGCCCACTGCGCACGCCCTGCCAGGCACGGGCGATACGAGCGTGGTCGACGTCGCGCATGCGCCCGGCCCTGGCCTCGGCTGCGAGCCGCTCGGCGGCGTCGACGGCACCGGCAGCGCGGAGCTGGGGCCATTCGGCGGGGTCCTCTTCGGGGGCGGGCGGCGGTTCATGCGCGGGTACGGCTCGACGCCAGGCAGGGGGGCCGAACCGGCGCCAGACCTCACCCCAGCGACCGAGCTTGCCCACGACGACCATGATGATCAACGCGATGAGCACCTTGTAACCCGTGTAGAGGAGGGCGGTGCCCGTCCGGCCGAGGGCGCCGTCGGGGCCGCGCCAGGAGTCAGGCGTGATCAGAAGAAGCGGAACCCACCACCAGTCGCCGAGATAACCGTTCTGGAGCAGCGACCAGACGAGCCAGCCCACGAGGAACGCGATCAACGCGCCGCTGATCAACTGGCGGCCGGGAATCAGTTCCGGTTCCGCCTCCGGCCGGGGCCGGTGTCCGAACCGCCACACCCCGGGCAGCGTCTCGGACCGTGGCGTCCGCAGCCACGTCAGGAACGCCGAGCCGTCCGGCAGTGGTGGCACCCCAGGCGCCTGGGACGGCATCGGCGGCATATCGGACCGTGCCCGTGGCACAGGATTCGCATGCGTACCCCGCGCGTCCCGCGTCCCGTCGCTGTCCATCGCCCCTGCTCCCTGACCAGCCGTTCCGTCCACCATCAGCGGCCAATCTAACGCCCCCGCCAGGGGAGTTCACTGCTTACGTGGCCGGGCGTCGCGGTCGGCGCCATGTCCACCGCGGACAACCCGATCTCCTGACAACGCCCACATGGAGCATGCCCACCCCCCGGCCACCGGCCTAGCCTGCGAGAAAGAAGGTAAGCGTCAGCACCACCCCAGGAGCCCCTCATGACCGCACTGCCGCAGGAGCGCCGCCTCGTCACCGCCATCCCGGGACCCAAGTCGCAGGAGCTGCAGGCCCGCCGGGTCGCCGCGGTCGCGCAGGGAGTGGGGTCCGTGCTGCCCGTCTTCACGGCGCGCGCGGGCGGCGGGATCATCGAGGACATCGACGGGAACCGGCTGATCGACTTCGGTTCGGGCATCGCCGTGACGTCCGTCGGCGCCTCCGCCGAGGCCGTCGTACGCCGGGCCTCCGCCCAGTTGGCCGATTTCACCCACACCTGTTTCATGGTCACCCCGTACGAGGGCTATGTGGAGGTCGCCGAGGCCCTCGCCGAGCTCACCCCGGGTGACCACGCCAAGAAGTCGGCCCTGTTCAACAGCGGCGCCGAGGCCGTGGAGAACGCCGTCAAGATCGCCCGCGCCCACACCAAGCGGCAGGCCGTCGTCGTCTTCGACCACGGCTACCACGGCCGCACCAACCTCACCATGGCCCTGACCGCGAAGAACATGCCGTACAAGCACGGCTTCGGCCCCTTCGCGCCCGAGGTCTACCGCGTCCCCGTCGCCTACGGCTACCGCTGGCCCACCGGCCCCGAGAACGCGGGCCCCGAGGCCGCCGCCCAGGCCATCGACCAGATCACCAAGCAGGTCGGCCCGGAGAACGTCGCCGCGATCATCATCGAGCCCGTCCTGGGCGAGGGCGGCTTCATCGAGCCCGCCAAGGGCTTCCTGCCGGCGATCAGCCGGTTCGCCAGGGACAACGGCATCGTCTTCGTCGCCGACGAGATCCAGTCCGGCTTCTGCCGCACCGGCCAGTGGTTCGCCTGCGAGGACGAGGGCATCGTCCCGGACCTGATCACCACCGCCAAGGGCATCGCCGGCGGTCTCCCGCTCGCCGCCGTCACCGGCCGCGCCGAGATCATGGACGCCGCCCACGCCGGCGGCCTCGGCGGCACCTACGGCGGCAACCCGGTGGCCTGCGCGGGCGCGCTCGGCTCGATCGAGACGATGAAGGAGCTCGACCTCAACACCAGGGCGAAGAACATCGAGACGGTCATGAAGGCCCGCCTCACCGCCATGGCGGACAAGTTCGACATCATCGGCGACATCCGCGGCCGCGGCGCCATGATCGCCATCGAGCTCGTCAAGGACCGCACGACCAAGGAGCCCAACCCGGAGGCGACCGCCGCGCTCGCGAAGGCCTGCCACCAGGAGGGGCTGCTGGTCCTGACCTGTGGCACGTACGGCAACGTCCTGCGCTTCCTGCCCCCGCTCGTCATCGGCGAGGACCTGCTCAACGAGGGCCTCGACATCATCGAGCAGGCCTTCGCCCGCATCTGAGGAGAAACACAGCAGGTCGGAAGCGGACTCGCACCTTCCGACACCACCCGCCCCAGGCGTGACAACCCCCCGGATTCCGGGGCTGCGGTGGCGAACGGCAGAGGGTGTGAAGAAGGTGTGCGAGGTGGTTGTGAGGATGCGATTCCGCCTGTCGTACGCCGCCACCCTGCCGTAGGTTCTACCCAGATGAGAGATACACCCCGCCCACAGGGGACTGTGGGCGACATCAGGCCGGGGCCTCCCCAGCTTCGACCTGGTCGTGCCCTCGCGCACACAACTGGAGCCTCTGGCTCCGGATCTCCTCACCGATCGGACAGTCGCCCGCCCCAAACCCCCCGGGGCGGCCGACCATCCGATCCGATCGGCCGCCTCGGAACCACCCCCCCTGTTCCGGGGCGGCCGGCCTTCCTCATCTTCCTTCTCGGAAGCGCGGTCCTCCTCTTCGCCCTGATCACCTGGCAGGTCGTCGAGGACGGGCCGCTTCTGCGTGTCGACGAGCGCGTCAGCCGCGCACTGGTCCACCCGGACCTCGGCTCGGCGGCCCTCGCCGACCTGGGCAATGTCGAGGTCGCGGTTCCGGTCCTGGTCGCGGCCCTCCTCTGGTCGGCCCGGCGGGCCCGGCGCACGGGTACGGACCGCTGGTGGCTGCCGCCCGTCGCGGCGGCCGCCCTGATGGCACTGGTCCCGGCCCTGGTGGTCCCCCTCAAGGAGCTCACCGCCCGCTCGGGCACCCCGGTCGTCCCGCCCGGTACCGGCTACTACCCCTCGGGGCACACCGCCACGGCCGCCATCGCCTACGGCGCCGCCACCCTGCTCGTCCTCCCCTGGCTCCGCACCACCCGCACCCGCCGCGCACTCGTCGTCCTCTACGGCCTTGTCGTTCTCGGCGTCTCCTTCGGCCTGGTCCGCCGCGGCTGGCACTGGCCCCTGGACGTGGTGGCCAGCTGGTGCCTCTGCACGGCCCTGCTGCTCGGGTTCTGGCTTTTCCTGGCACGACTCGGCCGCCGCTGAACTCCTGGTCACACTGGGCGTTGTCGCTGCCGGCGGGGGACGCCCGCAGCGCCGAACTCCCACTGTGCACAGGACTCCCCGGTCCACGTCGGCAGCACGGGCGGCCGACGACGGCGCGGTGGTGCGTCGGTTCAGCCGTCGCCCTCCGTCGCCAGGCCCGCCGCCGCCTCGTGCATGGCCAGTTCGAGCAGCGCCGGATCGACGAGAATGCCGGAGCCGTCCGGCGGGACCAGCCAGCGCACCCCTCCCCCGGCCACCCGGCCCGGGTACGGCACGACGATCCAGGTGCCGGCACCGGCCGTACGGATACCGGTGCCGAGCCAGCGGGCCGCGGTGCCCGGCGGCACGAAGAAGCCCATCCGCGCGTCGCCGAAGTCGACGAGCACCGGGCCCAGCCGGTCGAGGATGCGGGTGAGGACATCGAGCGTCGGGTAGCCGAGTCCGCCCGGCAGAATCAGTACGTCCCAGGCCTTGCCGGCTGGAAGCAGCGCGACCCCGAGGGGGTTGCGCTCCCACTCCCAGCGGCAGGCCTCGGGATCCGGTGCGACGGATGCCAGCCACTCGACCGCCGTCTTCGCCCCACTCATGACAGGACCTCCCCTTCCCTCATCGACGCTGATCGCGTCACGAAGGAGAGGAAGTTCTCCTGCCGAGCATTACGCGGGTTCTGACCACCCGTTGGAGTGAATCAGATCACATACGACCGTTCAGCTGTCGAATCCCAGACCGAGCTTGTCCATGGTCCGCAGCCACAGGTTGCGCCGCCCACCGTGCGCGTCGGCACGGGCCAGCGACCACTTGGTGAGGGCGATACCCGTCCAGGCGAAGGGCTCCGGCGGGAACGGCAGCGGCTTCCTGCGGACCATCTCCAGCGAGGTCCGCTCGGTGCTCTCCCCGGCCAGCAGATCCAGCATCACGTCCGCCCCGAACCGGGTCGCGCCGACACCGAGACCCGTGTAGCCGGCCGCGTACGCCACCTTGCCGTGGTGCGCGGTGCCGTAGAACGCGGAGAACCGCGAGCAGGTGTCGATCGCGCCGCCCCACGCGTGCGTGAAGCGGACGCCCTCCAGCTGCGGGAAGCAGGTGAAGAAGTGCCCGGCGAGCTTGGCGTACGTCTCCGGCCGGTCGTCGTACTCGGCCCGCACCCGGCCGCCGTACGGGTAGACCGCGTCGTACCCGCCCCACAGGACGCGGTTGTCGGCGGAGAGCCGGAAGTAGTGGAACTGGTTGGCGCTGTCGCCCAGGCCCTGCCGGTTCTTCCAGCCGATCGCCGCGATCTGCTGGTCGCTCAGCGGCTCGGTCATCAGCGCGTAGTCGTAGACCGGCACGGTGTACGCCCGTACCCGCTTGACCAGGCTGGGGAAGATGTTCGTGCCGAGCGCGACCTTCCGGGCCCGGACCGAACCGTACGGCGTGCGTACGGCCATGCCGGCGCCGTAGGACTTCAGGTCCAGGGCGGGCGTGTTCTCGTAGATCCGGACACCGAGTCCCAGGCACGCCCGCTTCAGGCCCCAGACGAGCTTGGCCGGGTTGAGCATGGCCACGCCCCGGCGGTCCCACAGTCCCGCCTCGAAGGTCGGCGAGTCCACCTGCTCCCGCACCGCGTCGGCGTCCAGGAAGTCGACACCGTCGGCGAGGTCCTGCTGCTGGAGCTCCTCGTACCAGTCGCGGAGTTCCCGGGCCTGGTACGTCTCGGTCGCCACGTCGATCTCGCCGGTGCGCTCGAACTCGCAGTCGAGGTCGTGCCGGGCGACCGCCTTCTCGATCTCGTCGAGATTGCGGGCGCCCAGCTCCTGGAGCTTGTGGATCTCGTCCGGCCAGCGGGTCAGCCCGTTGGACAGACCGTGGGTGAGGGAGGCGGCACAGAAGCCGCCGTTGCGACCGGAGGCGGCCCAGCCCACCTCACGGCCTTCCAGCAGGACCACGTCCCGCTGCGGGTCCCGCTCCTTCGCGTTGAGCGCGGTCCACAGCCCGCTGTACCCACCGCCGACGACCAGCAGGTCGCAGGTCTCGGCGCCGGTGAGGGCGGGCTCGGGGCGGGGCCTGCCGGGGTCGTCCAGCCAGTACGGGACCGGCCGGACCTCGGAAAGTGCCTTTGTCCAACGGCTCATGGCGCCTGGGGCCATGATGTCAACTCCCTACAGGGGCTTTTGCTTGTTACGGCGGTTGCTGACGACCATCGAGCCCAGCACCAGAAGCACGGCGACGAGGAACATGGTCGTACCGATGACGTTGATCTGAACGGGCGTTCCGCGCTGTGCCGAACCCCAGACGAACATGGGGAAGGTGACGGTCGAGCCCGCGTTGAAGTTGGTGATGATGAAATCGTCGAAGGAGAGCGCGAAGGCGAGCAGAGCGCCCGCGGCGATTCCGGGGGCGGCGATCGGCAGGGTGACCCGGAGGAAGGTCTGCAGGGGCCCGGCGTAGAGGTCCTGGGCCGCCTGCTCCAGGCGTGGGTCCATCGACATCACGCGCGCCTTCACCGCCGTCACGACGAAGCTGAGGCAGAACATGATGTGGGCGATGAGGATCGTCCAGAAGCCCAGCTGGGCGCCCATGTTGAGGAACAGGGTGAGCAGCGAGGCCGCCATGACGACCTCGGGCATCGCCATCGGCAGGAAGATCAGCGAGTTCACGGCGCCGCGGGCGCGGAAGCGGTAGCGGACCAGCGCGAAGGCGATCATCGTGCCGAGGGCGGTCGCGCCGATCGTCGCCCAGAACGCGATCTGGAGGCTGATGGAGAGCGAGCCGCACATGTCGGCGACCCCGCAGGGGTCCTTCCAGGCGTCCAGGGAGAACTGCTGCCACTGGTAATTGAAGCGGCCCTTCGGTTTGTTGAAGGAGAACACCGTGACGACGACGTTCGGCAGCAGCAGATATCCGAGCGTGATCAGTCCGGCGATGACGACGAGGTGGCGCTTGAGCCAGTTGACGAAGGTCATTTAAACCAGATCCTCCGTGCCGGACCTACGGATGTAGAGCGTGACCATGAAGAGAATCGCGGCCATCAGGATGAAGGAGAGAGCCGCCGCCGTCGGATAGTCCAGAATCCTCAGGAACTGCGTCTGGATGACGTTTCCGACCATGCGGGTGTCGGTGGAGCCGAGCAGATCCGCGTTGACGTAGTCACCGGCGGCCGGGATGAAGGTCAGCAGCGTCCCGGAGACCACGCCCGGCATCGACAGCGGGAAGGTGACCTTGCGGAAGGTGGTGACCGGCTTGGCGTACAGGTCGCCCGCCGCCTCGTGCAGCCGCCCGTCGATGCGTTCCAGCGAGGTGTAGAGCGGAAGGATCATGAACGGCAGGAAGTTGTACGTCAGACCGCACACCACCGCGAGCGGCGTGGCCAGCACACGGTCGCCGGCGGTCCAGCCCAGCCAGTTGGTGACGTCCAGGACGTGCAGCGTGTTGAGCGTGCTCACCACCGGGCCGCTGTCCGCGAGGATCGTCTTCCAGGCGAGGGTGCGGATCAGGAAGCTGGTGAAGAACGGCGCGATCACCAGGATCATGATCAGGTTCCGCCAGCGACCCGCGCGGAACGCGATGAGATACGCGAGTGGATACCCCAGCACCAGGCAGAGGACCGTCGCGGCACCGGCGTACAGGATCGAGCGCAGGAACTGCGGCCAGTACTGGGACAGGGCGTCCCAGTAGGTCGCCAGGTGCCAGGTGACCTTGTAGCCCTCCTCCAGGGAGCCCGTCTGCACGGACGTGGAGGCCTGGTAGATCATCGGCAGCGCGAAGAAGACCAGCAGCCACAGGATGCCGGGCAGCAGCAGCCAGTACGGCGTGAAGCGGCCCCTCTTGCGCGGGGGCTTCTTCTCGGGCGCGGTCGGGGTGAGAGGCGGCGGCGCCTCGGTGAGGGTCGCCATCAGACCGTCGCCTCTTCCTGGATACCGGCGTCGATGTCCTGGTCGGCGTCCAGGCCGAAGGTGTGGGCCGGGTTCCAGTGCAGGACGACCTCGGCGCCGGGGGCGAGCCGGTCGTCGCGGTCGATGTTCTGGGCGTAGACCTCGAACTCGGGGCAGACGGGGCTGTCGATGACGTACTGCGTGGAGACGCCGATGAACGAGGAGTCGGCGATCTTCCCGGTGATCCGGTTGCGGCCCTCCGGGATCTCCCCGGCCTCGTCGGCGTGGGTGAGGGAGATCTTCTCCGGCCGGACACCCACCAGCACCTTGCCGCCGGTCGTCGTGGGCCCGGCGTAGCGCGCCTCGGGCAGCATCAGCTTGCCGCCGCCCGCCTTCAGCACGATCTCGCCACCGCTCCTGGAGTCGACCTCGGCCTCGATGAGGTTGGAGGTGCCGAGGAAGTTGGCGACGAAGGTGGTGTTCGGGTTCTCGTAGAGGTCGGTCGGCGAGCCGAGCTGCTCCACGCGGCCCGCGTTCATCACGGCGACCGTGTCGGCCATGGTCATGGCCTCCTCCTGGTCGTGCGTGACGTGCACGAAGGTGATGCCGACCTCGGTCTGGATGCGCTTGAGCTCCAGCTGCATCTGGCGGCGCAGCTTGAGATCGAGGGCGCCGAGCGGCTCGTCCAGCAGCAGCACCTTGGGCGTGTTGATCAGCGCCCGCGCCACGGCGACCCGCTGCTGCTGGCCACCGGACAACTGGTGCGGCTTCTTGCGGGCCTGCTCCCCCAGCTGCACGAGCTCCAGCATGTCCTCGACCTGCTTCTTCACCGACTTGATGCCGCGTCGGCGCAGGCCGAAGGCGACGTTCTCGAAGATGTCGAGGTGCGGGAAGAGGGCGTACGACTGGAAGACGGTGTTCACCGGCCGCTTGTAGGGCGGCAGCCGGGTGACCTCCTGGTCGCCGAGGTGCACGGTGCCCGTCGTGGGCTCCTCGAGACCGGCGATCATGCGCAGGGTGGTCGTCTTGCCGCAGCCGGAGGCGCCGAGCAGAGCGAAGAAGGAGCCCTGGGGGACGGTCAGGTCGAGCGGCTGTACGGCGGTGAAGCCGTTGTCGTACGTCTTGCTGATGCCGGAGAGACGGACGTCGCCGCTGCTGTCGGTGTTCTTGTTCGTCATGGTGGTCACGCCCCAGTCAGCTTCGCGAACTTCTCTTCAAAGGCCGTCTCTTCCTTCGAGCTCAGGGAGCGGAAGGCGTGGGACTTCGCGGCCATGGCCTTGTCGGGGATGATCAGCGGGTTGTTCGCCGCATCCGGGTCGAGCTTCTCCAGCTCGGGCTTCACTCCGTCGACGGGAGTCACGTAGTTGATGTAGGCGGCGAGCTCGGCGGCCGGCTTCGGCTCGTAGTAGAAGTCGATGAGCCGCTCGGCGTTCGTCTTGTGACGCGCCTTGTTGGGGATCAGCATGTTGTCGGTCGACGTCATGTATCCGCTGTCCGGGATGATGAAGTCGATGTCCGGGCTGTCCGCCTTCAGCTGTACGACGTCACCGGCCCAGGCGATACAGGCCGCGAAGTCGCCGCTGGTCAGGTCGGAGGTGTAGTCGTTGCCGGTGAAGCGGCGGATCTGCCCCTTGTCGACGGCCTTCTGGAGGCGCGCGATGGCCGCGTCGTAGTCGTCGGCGGTGAAGTGCGACGGGTCCTTGCCCATGTCGAGCAGGGTCATGCCGATGCTGTCGCGCATCTCCGACAGGAAGCCGACGCGCCCCTTGAGCTTGGCGTTGTCGAGCAGGTCGGAGACCGACTTGACCTCCACGCCGTCGAGGGCCTTCTTGTTGTAGGCGATGACGGTCGAGATGCCCTGCCACACATAGCTGTAGGCCCGCCCGGGGTCCCAGTCCGGGTCACGGAACTGCGCGGACAGATTGGCGTACGCGTGCGGGAGGTTGGAGGCGTCCAGTTTCTGGACCCACCCGAGGCGGATGAGCCGGGCGGCGAGCCAGTCCGTGAGGACGATGATGTCCCGCCCGGTGTCCTGACCGGCGGCCAGCTGCGGCTTGATCTTCCCGAAGAACTCGACGTTGTCGTTGATGTCCTCGGTGTACTTCACCGATATGCCGGTCCGCTTCTTGAACTGGTCGAGCGTGGGGTGGTGCTTCTCGCTCTCGTCCACGTCGATGTACTCGGTCCAGTTGGAGAAGTTGACGACCTTCTCCTTGGCCGAGTGGTCCTCCGCGGAGACGCCGCCCTTGGTGTTGCCGGCCGCGGGGATGCCACAGGCGCTCAGCGCCCCGAGGCCGCCGACCGTGAGCGCGCCGCCCGCGGAGGCACGCAACAGGGACCGCCGGGTCATGGCGGCCCGGCCGCTTCGGAAGCTGCGCCGCATGGCGGCCACTTGGGCCGGGGACAGGCGGTCGGGCTCGTACTGCTCCATGCGCTGGTGCCCTTTCGGGAAAGTGGGCGGCCGCGGGTCGGGCGGCCTGAATTCGGCTAACGGTCCCCGAAGATCGTGCGGTGCCAGTCCTTCGCCGCCACCGCCGTGTTGTCGAACATGACATGCTTGATCTGGGTGTACTCCTCGAACGAGTACGAGGACATGTCCTTGCCGAAGCCGGACGCCTTGTACCCGCCGTGGGGCATCTCGCTGATGATCGGGATGTGGTCGTTGACCCACACGCACCCGGCCTTGATCTCACGGGTGGCCCGGTTCGCCCGGTAGACGTCCCGGCTCCAGGCGGAGGCGGCAAGCCCGTAGGGGGTGTCGTTGGCGAGCCGGATGCCTTCGTCGTCACTGTCGAACGGCAGGACGACAAGGACGGGTCCGAAGATCTCGGACTGGACGATCTCGCTGTCCTGGGCGGCGTCGGCGACGAGCGTGGGCCGGTAGTACGCCCCCTTGGCGAGCTCTCCCTCGGGCACCTCGCCGCCGGTCACCACGCGCGCGTAGGCACGCGCACGGTCGACGAAGCCCGCGACCCGGTCCCGCTGGACGTGTGAGATGAGCGGCCCGAGATCGGTGCCGGCGGCGAAGGGGTCCCCGAGCCGGACGGTCTGCATGAGCGCGGCGGTCTTCTCGACGAATGCGTCGTACAGCGGCCGCTGCACGTACGCGCGCGTGGCGGCCGTACAGTCCTGCCCGGTGTTGATGAGCGCGCCCGCGACGGCTCCGTTGACGGCGGCTTCGAGGTCGGCGTCGTCGAAGACGACGAAGGGAGCCTTGCCGCCGAGCTCCAGGTGCAGCCGCTTGACGGTGGCGGTGGCGATCTCGGCCACGCGCTTGCCCACCGCCGTCGACCCGGTGAACGAGGTCATGGCCACGTCGGGATGCCCGACCAGCCGCTCCCCGGCCTCTTTCCCGGTCCCGGTGACGATGTTGACGACACCGTCGGGAATGCCCGCCCTGGTGGCGGCCTGGGCGAAGAGCAGCGAGGTGAGCGGGGTGATCTCGGCGGGCTTGAGCACGATCGTGTTGCCCGCGGCGATCGCCGGAAGGATCTTCCATGCGGCCATCTGAAGGGGGTAGTTCCAGGGCGCGATGGACCCCACGACACCGATGGGCTCGCGCCTGACGTACGACGTGTGGTCACCGGAGTACTCACCGGCGGACTGCCCCTGCAGATGCCGGGCGGCACCGGCGAAGAAGGCGGTGTTGTCGATCGTGCCCGGGACGTCGAACTCCCGGGTCAGCTTCAGCGGCTTCCCGCACTGGAGCGACTCCGCCCGGGCGAAGTCCTCGGCGCACTCGGCGAGCACGGCGGCGAACCGGTGCAGGGCGTCGGACCGCTCACCGGGAGTCAGGGCCGCCCAGCCCGGGAAAGCCGCGCGAGCCGCGGCGACGGCGGCGTCCACATCCTCGACGCCCGCCAGCTCGTAGGTGAGGACCTCTTCCCCCGTCGCGGGATCCACGACCGCGTGCGTACGACCGGAGGTCCCCTTGGTGAGGCGCCCTCCGATGAACTGCGCGCCTTCGGCGAACCGCTCCTGGGCCGCGAACCGGTCCGGGGTGGCACTGCCCGGCTTGTGCATGTCGCTCTCCTCCGCCGTCACCCCGCGGATTCCGCGGGTGGGTGGCGTAGCTCCAGCTCGATTTGAGTGCCGATCCTGACAGAGCAATGGCACTCCTACAAGTGATTCCGTTGTTGCCTTTCGGTTACGCGACGGAATCTGTCGACCAGGTGTCGAGTCGTCCTCGAAAAGAAAGGACGGAATGTCAGTGGCAGCTGCCAGACTCGGGTGCATGGGGAAGATCACGGGGACGATCGATTCACAGGATGCCCTGGTCAAGCAGGTCCGGGCCGGAGCGAAGATCAAGTATCTGCACTTCTGGGGCCACCGCCCGCGTCCGGACGGCCACGTCGGCGCGAGCTGTCTGAGCCAGTGGTGGCCGTCACCGTTCGTGGTGGACGGAGTGACCTATGCGACCGCCGAGCACTGGATGATGGCGGGCAAGGCACGCCTTTTCGAAGATCAGGAGGCCGAGCGCCGGGTCCTGGCGGCCGGATCTCCGGCTCAGGCCAAGAACGTGGGCCGTCTGGTCCGGGGCTTCGACGAGCAGACCTGGCGGCGCGAGCGCTTCGGGATCGTCGTCGAGGGCAGCGTCCACAAGTTCGCGGCGCACGCGGACCTGCGGGAGTTCCTGCTGAACACCGGCGACCGGGTTCTGGTGGAGGCCAGCCCGATGGACCGGGTGTGGGGCATCGGGCTCGCGGCGGACGACGAGGCGGCGGGCGACCCGGCGCGCTGGCGAGGCCCGAATCTCCTCGGCTTCGCGCTGATGGAGGCGAGACAGCGCCTCAGAATCGCCTGAAGGGACCGCCGCATCCCGGCGATCCCCTCCTTGTTCCGTCCGGGACGATCGCTACGCCACCGCGGCGGAGGCCGCCACGACGGCGAGGGAGCCGTCGTAGGAGTCGGAGTCGTCCTCCGAGTTGATGGCAGCGGTAATGCCGATGGCGAGCAGCACGATCACGGCGACGCCGAGGATCGTCCCGATGATCCCCATGATGAATCCGGCCTGGGCCTGCCCGTGGTTGGTGGCCTCGCCCCGCTCGGCCCGCTTGCGTCCCTTGACCCCGAAGACGATGGCCAGGACCCCGAGCACCAGCGAGAGGATGCCGTACATGCAGAACAGCGCGCAGGACAGGATGCCCAGCACCATCGCCGCGACACCCATACCGTTCTGCGGGGGCATCGGCGGGGTGGGCCAACCGCCGTACCCCTGCTGGTAGTTGGGGTAGCCGTAGCCGACGGGGGCACCGGGGCCCTCCGGTCCGATGGGCGGGGGCGGCACGGAGGCGGGCCCACCGGGTACGCCGGGGTAGCCGTAACCGGGAGTGGCGGTGGGCTCCGCGGCTCCGGGAGGCGGAAAGCCGTACCCGTCGTTCGGCACGGACGTCACGGTGGGCTGATCATGGACGGGCGGCGACGGGTTCTTCTCCAGCGAAGGCCCACTTTGCGGCGGCGCCCACGGGTCCCGACCGTCCCCGTTCGGCTGCGTTCCGTCCGTCATGCTCACGTCCCCCTAGGTCGTTCGTGCGGCCATGTTACGGGGCGGGGCTTGGGCGGGACACGGCCGGGCGCCTACGGGGGTGCCGGGTCGGGTTGTCGGGCGGGTGCGGGTGAGTGGGGGCTGATCGCGCAGTTCCCCGCGCCCCTAAGGAGTTGCAGTCACCCTTGCAGTCACCCGCGCCACGACGGACCGTTGGCCGCGTACGGCGCGCAGGGGACGGGGTGGGGGGTGTCCGCCCGCAGCGGCCGGCGTCCGATACCGGGCACCACCCAAGACACAGCAACCGCCGGACCGAGGACGGACACCCCCCCCCCCGGCCCCGCCCCACAACACACCCCCACGCGCTACACCCGCCCCCACCAAAGCCGAAACGGGCCGCCGCAGGCACCCAGGGGCGCGGGGAACTGCGCACAACGCCCACCCCCACCCAACCGAAGCAGGCGCCGCAGGCACCCCCGCCCAACCGCCGGAGGCAACCGCACCCCGCCTAACATGTTCCGCATCGATCAGCCGATCACCGCGCCCACCGCACCACCCCACCGTGCGGGCGCCCAGCAAGGGGAGGCCCCATGACGACGACCGACCACCTGCACGCCTTCATCGCCGACCTGCCCAAGGCCGAACTCCATGTGCACCACGTCGGATCGGCCTCCCCCCGCATCGTCTCCGAGCTGGCCGCCCGCCACCCCGACTCCAAGGTCCCCACGGACCCCGAGGCGCTCGTCGACTACTTCACCTTCACGGACTTCGCCCACTTCATCGACGTGTACCTCAGCGTCGTGGACCTGATCCGCACCCCCGAGGACGTACGACTCCTCACCTACGAGGTCGCCCGGGACCTCGCCCGCCAGCAGGTCCGCTACGCCGAGCTCACGATCACCCCGTTCTCCTCGACCCGCCGCGGCATCGACGAGCGCGCGTTCATGGAGGCCGTCGAGGACGCCCGCAAGGCGGCGGAGTCCGAGTTCGGCACGGTACTGCGCTGGTGCTTCGACATCCCCGGCGAGGCAGGCCTGGAGGCCGCCGAGGAGACGACCCGCCTCGCCACCGACGACCGCCTCCGCCCGGAGGGCCTCGTGAGCTTCGGCCTCGGCGGTCCCGAGATCGGCGTACCGCGCCCCCAGTTCAAGCCGTACTTCGACCGCGCGATCGCCGCGGGCCTCCACTCGGTCCCGCACGCCGGCGAGACGACCGGCCCGGAGACGGTGTGGGACGCCCTCACCCACCTCCGCGCCGAACGCATCGGCCACGGCACGAGCTCCTTCCAGGACCCGGCGCTCCTCACCCACCTCGCCGAACACCGCATCCCGCTGGAGGTGTGCCCCACCTCCAACATCGCGACCCGAGCCGTCCGCACCCTCGACGAGCACCCGATCAAGGAGTTCGTGGAGGCGGGCATCGTCGTCACGATCAACTCCGACGACCCCCCGATGTTCGGTACCGACCTGAACAGCGAGTACGCGGTGGCGGCAAGGCTCCTCAACCTCGACGAGCAGGGTCTCGCCGGGCTCGCGAAGAACGCGGTGGACGTGTCGTTCCTCGACGAGCCCGGCAAGGCGCGGATCAAGGACGAGATCGACACGTACACCACCACCTGGCTCGCACCCTGAGCGAACGCCCCCACCACAATGGGCGCATGCACAAGCTGACGGCCGTGGCACACCGCGGCGACCCCTACCACGTCCGTGAGAACACGATCGACTCCCTGCGTGCCGCGCTCGACCGGGGCGCGGACGCGGTGGAGATCGACGTACGGCTCACCAGGGACGGCGTACCGGTGCTGCTCCACGACGAGACGCTGAAGCGGCTGTGGGAGCACGACCGCCCCCTCCGCGCCCTGTCGGCGGACGAGGTACGAGGGCTGACGGACGGCAGGGTGCCGACGCTCGCGGAGGCCCTCCGGGCCACCGACGGCCACCGTCTGATGCTCGACCTGCCCGGCACGAGAGAGGTACGAGTCGCCCGCCGCGTCGTCGACGTGGTCCGCGAGTGCGGAGCCCAGGACCGGGTCTACTACTGCGCCGACGCCACCGCGATGCTCGCCGTGCGCGCGGCCGACCCGTCCGCCGAGATCGCGCTCACCTGGACGACCCTCGCGCCCCCGCGTCCCACCCTCCTGGACGCGGTGCGGCCCCGCTGGCTCAACTACCGTTTCGGCCTGATCGACCGCGGCCTCGCCGACCGTATCCACGCCGACGGCTACCTGATCTCCGTCTGGACCCCCGACACCCGCCGCTCCATGCGCCGCCTGGCCGCCGCGGGCGTCGACTCGATCACGACGAACCGGGTGGACGTGCTCTGCGCGTTGAGAGCACAGGCGAACGGAAGTGGGACGGAGACCTACGGCGCCGACACCCGGGACTCCTGAGCGACGGTCGCCGCGTCGGCGGGAGTCGAGCGGGTGAGGTACTGCGGCACGGGGGTGTCGTCCTTGCCGGTGTCGCGGACCAGGCCGTAGCGCTTGACGCCCTGGTCGGGACCGGTGGTGATGTCCTTCTCCGCCGCGTCCCAGCTGGACGGGAAGACGCTGAGGCCGTAGTCGGCGCCGCGTTCGTTGACCGTGAGGGTGACGCTGCCGTCGAGGTAGAAGTACTCGTTCTGCCACATCTGCTGGGTGCCGGCGGGCAGGACGGTGTAGCCGATGGTGGCGCTGCCCATGCCGGTGGCGGTGCTGTCGGTGGCGCTGACGGGGTCGTCCATACGGCGCCCGCCGCCCGAGGCGACGTGGAAGAGCTCGCCCCTCAGGCCGGTCCAGGACGGCATGACGAGGCCGCCGGCCCGGTACTGCGGCGAGATCTGCCAGCGGACGAGGACATAGCCCTTGCCGGTGAGCGTGACGCTGTCCCCGCGGTGGTTCATGACGGCGTGCGCCCCGCCGGTGCTGGTGACGCCGGTCTCGGGCCGGTGCGGCAGCGCGGCGGGCGGGGTGTCGGGGTCCGGGGCCCGGTCGACGGCGTCGACGACGCTGCCGTAGCGGGCGGTCCTGGTCGGTGTCACCGAAGGCGACGGCGAAGGGGAAGGGGACGGCGACGGGGAGACCGACGGGGTGTCCACCACGGGCGGCGGCCGATGCGTGCTCGCCGCCGTGGGCGAGACCGCCACCCGCGGCGGCGGGGCGTCCGGGGTCTGCGTGACGACGTACGCCCCGCCCGCGACGATCGTCGCCCCCGCGGTGGCCGCGACGACGGGCTGGGTGAGGGCGCTCATCACCTTGGCGGACCAGCTGACGGACGCGACCGTGGCGGTGGCGGCCGCGGCCGTCTTTCCCCCGAGGGCCAGCGAGAGGGTGAAGCCGACCGGGACCGGCACCAGCGCGATCCCGACGAGCAGCCGCTCCGGCGGTACGACGGACTCGCGGGTGTCTCCGCAGTAGCCGCAGCCGCGGATGTGCCGGGCCAGCCGCTTGCGCCAGACCGAGTCGGGGCGGCCGTTCCAGCGGGCGGTCAGTTCGCGCAGGCCGGGACAGGCCCCGTCAAGGGCGCGGACGATGCCCCGGGAGGTCTCCAGGCGCTCCTTCATGCGCTGGACGCGTACGGCGGCGTGCTGCCTGCTGATGCCGACGGCGGCGGCCAGTTCCCGTCGGGTGAGCTCGCCGGCGACCTCCAGCCACCACAGCGAGAGCAGTTGCCGGTCCTCGTCGTCGAGCCAGCGCACCGCCTCCGCGACCTCGCGCCGCTGCCCCTCCAACTGGAGCCGCAGGACGGTGAGTTCGGCGAAGTCGGCGGCTCCGCCCGTGGCCGACTCGTCCAGCGGGGCGGGGGTCCTGCGACGGGCCCGGTCCCGTATCTGCCGCATGGCGATGGCGACCAGCCAGGACCGGAAGCTGTCCGGGTCGCGCAGGCTGCCGAGGTTGTCGACGGCCCGCAGCATGGTCTCCTGGACGACGTCGTCGACATCGGCGTGGCCGTTCAGGGCGCGGCCGACGATGTTGTACACCAGTGGCAGCCAGCCTTCGACGAGCTCGTCGAGCGCCCGCCGGTCGCCGTCCTGCGCCGCCGCGATGGTGTCGCGCCATTGCCGCGTGTCCACGTGGTCCTTTCCGGCCGGTGCCCCTCGTGCGTGGAGACGGAGTGAAGGGCTCCGCGATAACACTTTTTCGCCCCCCCTAGGGGGCCTCCCCCACAACTCCCCTAAAGACAGCGGGAGTTGCTCAGGGTTCCGCCAGGGGTCGGGCCCTCCTCACCGACGATCCCGTCACCTCTGCAGCACCGCAGGATGATCACACACATCCCACACCCCCAGGAGCCGACTCGTGCGTGACCTTCGTCGCAGAAGCATCCTCGCCGGCGCTCTCGCCGTGCCCCTGACCGCCGGCCTGCCGACCTCGTCGGCGAGCGCGCACAGCGCCTGCGCGCCGGACGGCGAGGCACTGCGCTCGGCGCTCGCGGGGCTCCCCGATGCGGATGCCACCGCGGCCCTGGTCCGGGTCGGCGGCACCGGCGGGAGCTGGCGCGGCAGCTCGGGTGTGCACGACCTGGAGAGCGGGCGGCCCGCCGATCCGGACGCGCGGTTCCGGGCCGGTTCGACGACGAAGGTGGTCACGGCGGCGACCGTACTGCGCCTGGTTTCCGAGGGACGGATCGACCTGAACACTCCGGTCCAGCGCTACCTGCCCGGCATCCTGAGCGCGCGGTTCCGGCCGGTCACCGTACGGCACCTGCTCAACCACACCAGCGGCATCCCGGCGGGCGACGGTCTGGGCGACACCTTCGAGGAGGTGTACGCCCACCGCTTCGACACCCTCACCCCTCAGCGGGTCGCCGCGTCCGCGGGCGCGAAGCAGCCGGAGTTCTGCCCGGGGAGGCAGCAGCACTACCTCAACATCAACTACACCTTCCTCGGCCTGCTGATCGAGAGGGTGACCGGGCGGTCGTACGCCGCCGAGGCCGCCCGGCTGGTGCTGGCGCCGGCCAGGATGCGGGACACGTACTTCCCGGGCACCGACCCGCGCGTCCTCGGCCCGCACAACCGGGGCTACCAGGCGGTGAAGCGGGCCGACGGGACGACGGAGTTCGTGGACGTCACGGAGTGGAACCAGGCGGACCGGTTCGCGGCCGGGGACATGATCTCCACGATCGCGGACCTGGAGCGGCTGCTCACCGGCCTCTTCCGGGGCCGGATCGTCGAATGGCCGCAGCTGAAGGAGGTGTTCTCGGTCCCGTCGGGCATCACCGGCGCGAGTTACAGCGCGGGCGGCCTCCAGCGCTTCGAGTCCGACGGGAAGGTCTACTGGGTCAAGTCGGGCGGCCGGTACGGCTACAACTCGGCGATCGCCGCCACCCGCGACCTGAGCCGGACCCTCGTCTACTCGGTCAACTCCACCGACGCGAAGAGCGAGGACGCGAACCCGGTCGTCGTCCGGATCATCACGGCCGCGCTCAAGTAGCGGGCACAGCCGGGGGGTTGTGCGTGGGGTTGTGCGGAGTGAGCGCCTCCAGCCGCTTGATCCTCCTCCGTACGACGTACAGCGGGAGCACCCCGAACACCCCGAACGCCATGTCGATCACGGTCCACCAGAACGGGATCCCCCGGATCGGTCCGCAGATCAGGGCGAGCGGGACGATCCCGGCGCAGGCGATCATGCCGAACTCGACGACCCAGATGTTGCGGACCGGGTCGCGGTAGGGGCCGTAGAAGGCGACCGCGATGACCAGGTGGGCGAAGGCCAGCCAGTCCGTGCCGTAAAGGAGGAAGGGGTAGTCGGAGTCGGCGGTGTCGAGCCCGCGCCGGACGCGAGCGATCCAGTCCGTCAGGGCGTCCGGCGCGGGAAGGTACCGCAGCACGTCCTCGGTCCAGCGCAGTTCGTGGACCAGCGGGAAGGCGGTGGCACCGCTGAGCACCAAGCAGACGACGAAGAAGACCAGCCATGCGCGGATGCCCCTGAGTTGGGCGGCTCTGTCGCTCATGGCAGCAGCGTACGCCTGGAATTGAACATGTTCAAAACAGTAGGACCGCGGGGCCCGAGGTCAGGACGCCGCCGCCGTCTCGGCCAGCTTCTGGAACTCGCCCAGGTCGTAGTTGGCGAGCGTCGAGTCCAGGTTGGTCAGCGCGCCGAGGTGCTCGATGAACCCCTTGGGGTCGTACTCGATCTGCAGCGTCACTCGGCTCGTGGTGTCAGTGAGCCGGTGGAAGGTGACGACGCCCGCGTGGTGAACCCCCTCCACCGTGCGCCAGGCGATGCGGTCCTCGGCAATGACCTCGGTGAGCTCGGCGACGAAGTTCTTGTCGGCGCCGGGCAGTTGCAGTTGCCAGGCGAAGCGGCGCTCGTCCAGCGGCTCCACCAGGCGTACGTGGCTCAGAAAGGTCGGCCACCGGGTCACGTCGCTCCACAGGGCCCATGCGACAGCGACGGGAGCCTCGATATCGACCGTTTCCACGAGGGACGCGGACATGCGGTACCTCTCCTTCCGATCAGCCGGGGGGCCGGCTCGACGGTTGCGGTGCGAAGCGGATACCCCCGCCGGGGCGGCACACACGGTCCGGGTGGTACCCCGGTACCACCCGGACCCCGAAGATTCCCCCACGGTCCCAGAGTCCTGACCTGTGGCGCTCCTAACGTCGGAGACAGACACCGCGGCGCCTTCGCCGACGGGTCCGAGCCCAGGCAGGAAAGGCCCCTCACCATGATCGAAGCGCGTGAACTGACCAAGCGGTACGGCGACAAGACCGTCGTCGACCACCTGAGCTTCACCGTCAGGCCCGGCGAGGTGACCGGCTTCCTCGGTCCCAACGGCGCGGGCAAGTCGACGACGATGCGCATGATCGTCGGCCTGGACGCCCCCACCGAGGGCGCGGTCACCGTGGGCGGCCGTTCCTACGCCAGTCAGGCAGCGCCCCTGCACGAGGTCGGCACGCTGCTGGAGGCCAAGTCCGTCCACCCCGGGCGCAGCGCGTTCAACCACCTGATGGCGCTCGCGTACACCCACGGCATTCCGCGCCGCCGGGTGGACGAGGTGATCGAGCTGGCGGGCCTGACCAGCGTGGCCGGCAAGCGGGTGGGCGCCTTCTCGCTCGGTATGGGACAGCGGCTCGGCATCGCCGCGGCCCTGCTCGGCGACCCGGCGGTCGTCATGCTCGACGAACCGGTCAACGGCCTCGACCCGGAAGGCGTGTTGTGGGTGCGTAACCTTCTGCGCCGGCTGGCGGACGAGGGCCGGGCCGTGATGCTGTCCTCGCACCTGATGAGCGAGACCGCGCTGATCGCCGACCACCTGGTGATCATCGGACGCGGCCGGCTGCTCGCCGACACCACGGTCGACGGCTTCACCCGTGAGGCTAGCGGCGGCGGCGTGAAGGTCGCCACCGCCGAGGCAGCGAGGCTGCGCTCGCTGCTGGCCGGCCCCGATGTCACGGTCAGCTCCTCCAGCGCCGAAGAGCTGCTGGTCACCGGACGCGACGCGCGTGAGATCGGGGCGATCGCCGCCCGGCACGGAGTGGCGCTGCACGAACTCACCCCACAGACCGTCTCCCTGGAGGAGGCGTTCATGGACCTCACCCGCGATGTCGTCGAGTACCAGAGCGCTCCGGCCGGCACCGAACGAAAGGCCGCCTGATGACCGTCACCAGCCTTGCCCCCGCTCCTGCCCGCACGACGGAATACAAGGTCACCGGTGTCCGGGTGCTGCGCTCGGAGTGGGCCAAGTTCTGGTCACTGCGCTCCAGTTGGATCACCCTGGGTGTCGCCGTGTTCCTGCTGGTCCTGTTCGGGACGATCGCCTCCTACACCTACAGTCCCGACGCCGCCGGGACCGGCGGACCGGGCCCGGGAGGCGGCAGCGGTGACAGTACCGCGGTGAGCCTGGCCCTGACCGGTGTCCCATTCGCCTCGCTGGCCATCGGTGTGCTCGGAGTGCTGCTGTCGGCCGGCGAGTACAGCACCGGCATGATCCGCTCGACGCTCACCGCCGTACCACGTCGGCTGCCCGTCCTGTGGTCGAAGGCCGCCGTGATCGGCCCGGTCGCCCTGGTCCTCAGCACCGTCGGCGCCCTGGCCGCCTTCCTGCTGGGAACCCCGGGCCTGGACGGCGAGAAGATCGCCTTGTCCCTGGGCGACGACGGTGTCCTGCGCAGCCTGGCCGGCGCCGGTGTCTACCTCGGCCTGGTCGCCGTGTTCGGCGTGGCCCTGGGCGTACTGATCCGTTCCTCCGCCGGAGCCATCGCGGCCCTGGTCGGCATCCTGCTCATCCTGCCCGGCCTGGCCTTGCTGCTGCCCGACTCGCTGTACGACAGCATCAACCCCTACTTCCCCGGCAACGCGGGCTCGGCCGTCTACGCCCTGCACCAGTCCTCCGACGCTCTCTCCCCCGGCGCGGGCCTGGCGGTGTTCGCGGGATGGGTGGCCCTGACCCTGGCCGGGGCGGCCTTCCGGCTCGTGAAGTCCGACGCCTGACCCGGGCACGGGGACAATGGTGTCCATGACCGCGCACCGTGCCGCAGCCGCCGCGGACCCGGACCGTGGGGCGGCGGCCCCGCCGTCCCCCGGATACGACGCGGCGTGGGCGCACCCGCTCCTGGGCCGTATCCTGCGCGACCGGAGCCGCCTCCAGCGGCTGGACCGCCGGTATCCGTGGCTGCTCGACACCGCGACGGTGCTGGCCGTCACGCTGTTGAGCCTCCCGGTCCTGCTCCGGGGCACCGGCACCTCCCCCTTCGGGGAGACCGAAATCCGTGACGTGCCGTCCGGTGTCCTGGTCGCCTGCGTCGCCGCGGTCGTCGTTCCGCTGTGGTGGCGCCGCAGGGCCCCTGCCGTCACGTACTTCGTGATCATGTCGGCGTCCCTCGTCCAGTGGTCGCTGGGGGTCTGGCTGCCGACCGGCTTCGCCGCGCTCATCGCCCTGTACACCGTGGCCCGGACCGCAGCACTGCGGGTGCTGGGCTGGGCTGCCGCGCTGACCGTGGTCGTGCCGGTGCTGGCGGTCTCCGTCCTGGTACCGATGGAGCATCCGCTGCTCAGCCTCTTCTTCCTGCTGGGCACGGCGACGGCGGCCGTCGCCACCGGCCTGACCCTGCGCATCCGTCAGATGTATCTGGCGGCGCTGGAGGACCGCGCCCGGCGCCTGGAGATCGAGCACGAGCAACGCGTCCTGCTCACCGCCGCCGCCGAGCGCTCCCGGGTCGCCCGCGAGATGCACGACATCGTCGGCCACAACCTCTCCGTCATGGTCAGCGTCGCGGACGGCGCCGCGATCCTCGCCGCCAACCGGAACGAACGGTCCGCCGACGCCCTGCGCATCCTCGGCGACACCGGCCGCCAGGCCATGAGTGAACTGCGCCGCGTGCTGGGCGTCCTGCGCGAGGAGCGGGGACCTGACGAAGACGCGCGACCGCTCAGCCCGCAGCCCGGCATCCGCGACCTGGACCCCCTTCTCGCGCGGGTGCGGGCGGCGGGCCTGCCGGTCACCTACCGGACCGTGGGCGACCTCGACGCACTGAGCAGCGGCGTACAGCTCACCGTGTACCGCATCGTCCAGGAGTCGCTGACCAACTCCCTCAAGCACGCGGGGTCCGGCACGTCCGCCGAGGTCACCCTCGCCGCCGGGGCGCGAGACGTACGCGTCGAGGTCGCCGACACCGGCACACCGCCGGGCGCACCCGCGCCGGGGAAGCCGCAAACCCGCGGCGACGGCCCCGGTCACGGCCTCGTCGGCATCCGCCAGCGGGCCGCCATGTACGGCGGCACCGTCATCATCGGCCCACGCGACACCGGCCACGGCTGGCTCGTGGACGTCGTGCTCGACGTACCACCGGGAGATCCCCTGCCATGACCACCGTCCTCGTCGCCGACGACCAGCCCCTGCAGCGCATGGGCGTCCGCATGCTCCTGGAGGGCACCCCGGGCCTGGACCCGGTCGGCGAGGCCGAGCACGGCGCCGAGGCCGTCCGCTTGGCCGCCGAACTCCGCCCCGACGTCGTCCTCATGGACATCCGCATGCCCGGCATGGACGGCATCGAGGCCACCCGCCGCATCACCGCCACCGGCGGCCGCACCCGCGTCCTGATCGTCACCACCTTCGACCTGGACGAGTACGCCTACGAAGGCCTGCGGGCAGGTGCCAGCGGCTTCCTGCTCAAGGACGCCCGCCCGGAGGAACTCGTCGCCGGCATCCACGCGGTCGCCACCGGCGACGCGGTCGTGGCCCCCCGCCTGACCCGCCGTCTCCTGGACGCCTACGCCCACCAGGTCCTCGCCCCGACCGACGCCACCGCCTCTGACGACCCCCGGCTCCGGACCCTCAGCGACCGCGAGCGCGAGGTCCTCGTCGCCATCGGGCACGGCTGGACGAACACGGAGATCGCCGAGCGGCTCGTGCTCACCGAGTCCACGGTGAAGAAGCACGTCGGCCGCGTCCTCGCCAAACTCGGGGCCCGCGACCGCATCCAGGCCGTGATCACGGCGTACGACACCGGGCTGGTCAGAGCCAAGCCGTAGCCCGGGGTGCCGGAGTTCCCCGTCACCACGTCAGCCGCGGCGGTCACAACCCCACGATCACGTTCCACCGCTTCGCGTACTCCACCCGCTCCTTCGACGTGAGGTCCCGAGCGATCACGAGCCGCTCGCGCATTCGCGCGTCCGGGAAGATCAGGGGGTTCTCGGCGAGGGCGGCGGTGTCCTCGCCCTTCGACGCGGCCAGGACGTCCCGGGCGGCGGGGACGGGGCAGACGTAGTTGACCCAGGCGGCGAGTTCCGCGGCGGCCTCGGGGGCGTAGTAGTAGTCGATCAGGCGCTCCGCGTTGGTCTTGTGCAGGGCGCGGGCGGGGATCATCAGGGAGTCCGACCAGAGCTCCGCGCCCTCCTCGGGGACGACGAAGCGGATGTCCGGGTTGTCGGCCTGAAGCTGGATCACGTCTCCTGAGTAGGCCTGACAGGCCAGGACGTCACCGGTGACGAGGTCCTTGGTGTAGTCGTTGCCGGTGAAGCGGCGGATCTGGCCGTTCCTGACGTACTTCTCGACCTGGTCGCAGACCTCGTCGAAGTCGTCCGCCGTCCACCGGGTGATGTCGACGCCGTTGCCCTGCATGAGCAGCGCGAAGGCCTCGTCGAGGCCGGAGAGCAGGGTGACCCGGCCCTTCAGGTCGCTCGCCCAGAGGTCCTTCACATGGCGGATCTCGCGACCCAGCTTCCTGCGGTTGTACGCGATGCCGGTGATCCCCGACTGCCACGGCACGGTGTACTCGCGGCCCGGGTCGAAGGCCGGTGAACGCAGGAGCGGGTCCAGGTACTTCGTGACGTTCGGCTGGTTCGCCCGGTCCATCTCCTGGACCCAACCGAGCCGTACGAACCGCGCGCACATCCAGTCGCTCATGACGATCAGATCGCGGCCGGTCTGCTGGTGGTTCATCAGCGCGGGGCTGATCTTGCCGAAGAACTCGTCGTTGTCGTTGATCTCCTCGACGTAGTCGACGGATATGCCGGTCCGCTTCCGGAAGGCGTCCAGCGTCGGCCGCTTCGTCGAGTCGTCGTCGTCCGTGTCGATGTAGAGCGGCCAGTTCGCCCAGGTCAGCCGCCTGTCGGTGGCGGAGCGATCGGTGACGGCGCGGTCGCTCGCGGCCACGTGCGCGGCGGGCACCCCGCACCCGGCGAGTCCGCCCAGCACCGCCCCGCCGCCGACCGCGCGCAGCAGAGTCCTACGGGAGAGCGGGGGCGTGTGCGGTATGAGGGGGAGAGGCATTGACGCAGCATGCCGCCCCGGGCCGTGGGCCGACAATCGACGCAGCGTCGAACGGAGCGGGGTGCGGCGGACACCCTGTCGAGCGGGCACCCTGTCGAGCGGACGCCACACCGACCCACCTCAGGGGCGCGGGGAACTGCGCGACCAGCCCCCACGCACCCGCGGCCGAAGAGCCACGCACACCCCGCCGCCGAAGCACCACCCGCGGAACCACCGCCCCCGCGGCGGAGGAACTACGCGTCCAACGAAGTCATGACGTGCTTGATCCGCGTGTAGTCGTCGAAGCCGTAGCCCGAGAGGTCCTTGCCGTAGCCCGACTTCTTGAAGCCGCCATGGGGCATCTCGGCGACCAGCGGAATGTGCGTGTTGATCCACACACACCCGAAGTCCAGCTTCTTGGACATCCGCATCGCGCGGCCGTGGTCCTTGGTCCACACCGAGGAGGCGAGCGCGTACTCGACCCCATTGGCCCACGACACGGCCTGCTCCTCGTCCGTGAAGGACTGGACGGTGATGACCGGCCCGAAGACCTCCTTCTGGATGATCTCGTCATCCTGCTTCAGCCCGGACACGACGGTCGGCGCGTAGAAGTACCCCTTCTCGCCGACCTGGTGACCGCCGGCCTCGACCTTGGCGTGCGCGGGCAGCCGCTCGATGAACCCGGAGACCTGCTTGAGCTGGTTCGGGTTGTTGAGCGGCCCGTACAGCACGTCCTCGTCGTCCGGCTGCCCGGTCTTCGTGTCGGCGGCGGCCTTCGCCAGCGCCGCGACGAACTCGTCGTGGATCGAGGACTGCACCAGCACTCGCGTGGCCGCCGTACAGTCCTGCCCGGCGTTGAAGAAGCCCGCCACCGAGATGTCCTCGACGGCCTTCGGGATGTCGGTGTCCTCGAAGACGACGACCGGGGCCTTGCCGCCCAGCTCCAGGTGCACCCGCTTCAGGTCCCTGGACGCGGACTCGGCGACCGACATACCGGCCCGCACCGACCCCGTGATGGACGCCATCGCCGGCGTCGGGTGCTCGACCATCAGGCGCCCGGTGTCCCGGTCGCCGGTGATGACGTTGAAGACGCCCTTCGGCAGGATTCCGCCGATGATCTCCGCGATCAGCACGGTCGAGGCGGGCGTCGTGTCCGACGGCTTCAGCACCACGGTGTTGCCCGCCGCGATCGCCGGCGCGAACTTCCACACGGCCATCATCATCGGGTAGTTCCACGGTGCCACCTGCGCGCAGACCCCGACCGGCTCGCGCCGCACGATGGAGGTCAGACCCTCCATGTACTCACCGGCCGACCGCCCCTCCAGCATCCGCGCCGCGCCGGCGAAGAAGCGGATCTGGTCGACCATCGGCGGGATCTCCTCGGACCGCGTGAGCCCGATCGGCTTACCGGTGTTCTCCACCTCGGCCGCGATGAGCTCCTCGGCCCGCTCCTCGAACGCGTCCGCGATCTTCAGCAGGGCCTTCTGCCGCTCGGCGGGGGTGACGTCACGCCAGCCCGGGAAGGCCGCGGCGGCGGCCGCCATCGCCGCGTCCACGTCCGCCTGCCCGGACAGCGGCGCGGTCGCGTACGCCTCACCGGTGACGGGGTTGACCACCTCGGTGGTGCGCCCGTCGGCGGCGTCCCGGAACTCACCGTCGATGTAGTTGCGCAGACGACGCAGCTCGGTGCTCACTGCCGGCCTCCTGTGTCAGGTCGAACTGTCCAATGGCTGAGACACCCACCCTAATCCGGCGGCTCACGTTTTCAACACCCCCGATCGCGCCAAAGCTGCGAAATCCGCAGGTCTCAGTCACGTAAACAACGAATTTCATCGCCCTGGCCTTGCGGAAGTGACGAGACCTCGTGCACAGTGACGTCGTGGCCAGTCGAAGCGCAGACCCCAAGGACTCCCGCGAGTCCCGGAGCGAGTCCAGGAACGGCGCCGGCCCGAACCTGGACGCCGTCTCCCTCGCCATCATCGAACAGCTCCAGGAGGACGGCCGCCGTCCGTACGCCGCGATCGGCAAGGCCGTCGGCCTGTCGGAGGCGGCCGTGCGCCAGCGCGTCCAGAAGCTGCTCGACCAGGGCGTGATGCAGATCGTCGCCGTCACGGACCCGCTCACCGTGGGCTTCCTGCGCCAGGCGATGGTCGGCATTCATGTCGAGGGCGACGTGGAGTCCGTGGCCGACGCGCTGACCGGCATGTCCGAATGCGAGTACGTGGTGATGACCGCCGGCTCCTTCGACCTGGTGGTGGAGATCGTCTGCGAGGACGACGACCACCTCCTGGAGGTCATCAACCGCCGCATCCGGGCCATCCCCGGAGTGCGCTCCACCGAGAGTTTCGTCTACCTGAAGCTCAAGAAGCAGACCTACATGTGGGGAACCCGATAACCGTGAGGACCCGATAACCGTGAGCTCCAAGGACCTCAGCCGCACCGCGTACGACCACCTGTGGATGCACTTCACCCGCATGTCCTCGTACGAGAACTCCCCGGTCCCGACCATCGTCCGGGGCGAGGGCACGTACATCTACGACGACAAGGGCAAGCGCTACCTCGACGGTCTCGCGGGCCTGTTCGTGGTCCAGGCCGGCCACGGCCGCACGGAACTCGCCGAGGCCGCCTTCAAGCAGGCGCAGGACCTGGCGTTCTTCCCGGTGTGGTCCTACGCGCACCCGAAGGCCGTCGAGCTCGCGGAGCGCCTCGCGCAGCACGCGCCCGGCGACCTGAACAAGGTCTTCTTCACCACCGGCGGCGGCGAGGCGGTCGAGACCGCCTGGAAGCTCGCCAAGCAGTACTTCAAGCTCACCGGCAAGCCCACGAAGTACAAGGTCATCTCGCGTGCGGTCGCCTACCACGGCACCCCGCAGGGCGCCCTGTCGATCACCGGACTGCCGGCTCTGAAGGCCCCCTTCGAGCCGCTGGTCCCGGGCGCCCACAAGGTCCCGAACACCAACATCTACCGCGCCCCGCTCTTCGCCGACGACCCCGAGGCCTTCGGTCGCTGGGCCGCCGACCAGATCGAGCAGCAGATCCTCTTCGAGGGCCCGGACACGGTCGCCGCGGTCTTCCTGGAGCCCGTGCAGAACGCGGGCGGCTGCTTCCCGCCCCCGCCCGGCTACTTCCAGCGCGTTCGCGAGATCTGCGACCAGTACGACGTGCTCCTCGTCTCCGACGAGGTCATCTGCGCCTTCGGCCGCCTCGGCACCATGTTCGCCTGCGACAAGTTCGACTACGTCCCGGACATGATCACCTGCGCCAAGGGCATGACCTCGGGCTACTCCCCGATCGGCGCCTGCATCATCTCCGACCGCCTGGCCGAGCCGTTCTACAAGGAGGACAACGTCTTCCTGCACGGCTACACCTTCGGCGGCCACCCCGTGTCGGCCGCGGTGGGCCTGGCGAACCTCGACCTGTTCGAGCGCGAGAACCTCACCCAGCACGTCCTCGACAACGAAGGCGCCTTCCGCGCCACCCTGGAGAAGCTCCACGACCTGCCGATCGTCGGCGACGTCCGCGGCAACGGCTTCTTCTACGGCATCGAGCTGGTCAAGGACAAGGCGACGAAGGAGTCCTTCAACGACGAGGAGACCGAGCGCGTCCTGTACGGCTTCCTCTCCAAGGCCCTGTACGACAACGGCCTGTACTGCCGTGCCGACGACCGCGGCGACCCGGTCGTCCAGCTCGCCCCGCCGCTGATCTCCGACCAGGGCACCTTCGACGAGATCGAGCAGATCCTGCGCGCGACCCTCACCGAGGCCTGGACGAAGCTCTAGCCCCCCGCGATCCAGCGGCCCGTACGGCCCGGCGTGCACCCGTCCGAGTGACAGGCGTGCACCCCGGGCCGTGTGCTGTACGGCGTCCCGCCCCCGCCTCCTTAGCGTGCCTGGTAACCGATCGGCCCTGCTTTCGTTCCCCCGCACGGGGGATTGCAAGGCACAACGGACCAGAACGAGGTGTACGCCCATGGAGGCCCCGCCGGACAACGACGTGCTCTGGGCACGCTCCCTGCACTTCACCCACCGCGACGGGTCGCCGGCACTGCAGGGTGTCTCCCTCGGCGTGCGCGAGGGCGAGATCCTCGCCGTGAGCGGCCCACGCGGCAGCGGCAAGACCGCGCTGCTCAGATGTCTGTCGGGACTCACCCCGGCCCAGCGCGGGGAGGTCTGGTTCAACAGCGTGCCCGTGCACACGATGGGCCCGATGACCCGCGAGCGCCTGCGCCGCGACCGCTTCGGCTGGATCGACCCGGCCCCCGCGCTCGTCCCCGAGCTCAACGCCTGGGAGAACGTCGCCCTCCCCCTCATGCTGCGCGGCACCGGCCGCAGGCGCGCCAGGACGGCCGCCCTGGAGTGGCTGGAGCGCCTCGACATCGGCGACCGGACCCGCAGCCACCCGCACGAGCTGACCCAGTCCGAACGCCAGCGCGTCTGCATCGCCCGCGCCCTGGCCCCGGCGCCGTCCGTGCTTTTCGCGGACGAACCGACGGCTCCCCTGTACCGGGCGGACCGCGCGCACGTGCTGCGGACGCTCACGACGGCCGCCCGCTCGCACGGCATCACCGTGGTCCTGGCGACGCACGACACGCACACCGCAGCCCTGGCGGACCGCACGGTCACCCTCCTGGACGGACGCCGGGTGAACACCGTGCACCTGCCCCCGATGGCCGACTCGGAAGGCCGTACCGCGTGCTCGCTCTCCGTCTGATGCGGGGCGCCCGTCCCGCCGTACAGCTGCGCCGCCTCCTGGTGGCACTCGCCTCGGCCGGCACGGGCTTCCTCCTCCTGTGCGCCCTCGGTCACGCGATCGGTCACCCCGAGGACCCGTCCGGCGCCCTGCTGCGCCTGGCCTGGTGTCTGACGCCCCTCGCGGCGACGGTCCATTTCGCCCTGGCGGTCGCCCGCACGGACCCGGGCACCCGCCCCCGCCCCGGCCTCGCGGCCATCGGCCTGGGCCCGGCCCGCCTGATGGCCGTGTCGGCCACGACAACGGCCCTGTCCTGCACCCTCGGCTCCCTGCTGGCCCTGCTCTTCTTCCTCCACCTCCGGGGTGACCAGACGGGCATGCCCTTCGACGGAGCGGCGGCGGACTTCCTGGCAGCGGACGTCCCGCTGCCGTTGCCGGCCGCCCTGACCCTGCTGGGCCTGGTTCCGGCGATCGCGTCGGCCACCGTGGGATGCGTCCTGCGGCCGCGGGACGACCGACCGGCATCGGCGAAGAACCAGGCGCGGTCGTACGGCCGTTTCGGCGCCTACGGCAGGACGGCAGCCAGGGAGACCTTCGGCTCGTACGGCCGTTTCAGGGCTCACCGGCCCGCGGGCGGCCGTGCCGCCGGGGCGGCTCCCGACCCCGTGCGAGGGCGCACTCCGCAAGCGCGGGCCGGCGAAAGCACCCTGACGGCGCCCCCCGCCGCGGACAACCAGAACGAGGACCTGGGCCGAGAAGCCCTGCCCACCCCCCGAGAAGCCCCCAAAGGCCTCCCTTGGGGCATCGCCGTGCTCGCCGCGGGCCTGGCGGTGGAGGCCTACGCCAACCGGCAGGGGACCGCCACCGCCGCACCCCTCCCGGGCGGCCTGGCAGGCACCCCCTCCGTCCTTGTCGGCTGGCTCCTCACCGCCGTAGGCCTGGCGGTCGCCGGCCCCGGCCTCACCCACCTCTGCGGCCGCCTCCTCCAGTCCACCCGCCCCGGCGCCCTGCGCCTCCTCGCCGGAAGGGTCCTCATGTCGGAAGCCGCCCGCATCGGCCGCCCCCTGGGCATCGTCTGCGCGGTGACGTCCGGCATCTGGGCCATGGCCACCCTGTACGACCCGACAGGCCCCGAAGTGGGCCCCCTGACCACCCTCGGCCTGCTCCTGGTGACGAGCTGCACGATCGCCACGCTCCTCACAGCCGCCGTGGAGGCCAAGCACGCGAGGTCGGACACCACAGCCGCGCTGCTCCGCCTGGGCGCCCCGGCGACCATGCTCCGCAGCGCGGCTGCCCTGCGCGCCGGCGCCCTGCTGGCCCTCTTCGGCCCGCTCACCCTGGTCGTGGCCGAGCTGGCGGCCCTCCCCCTGACCTCCTGAGCGCCCGTACGAAAAACCCGTACGAGAAATTCGTACGAAAAAAAATCACGGCCGCCGATGAGTTCCGCCGCGCCCACCCGTCTACCCACCGAACAGCACGCACCCGATGGGAGAGACTCCGATGACCTCGCCGACCTACCAGCAGATGATCTTCGTGAACCTGGCCGTGAACGACCTCGACGCCTCGAAGAAGTTCTTCACCGAGCTCGGCTACTCGATCAACCCGCAGTTCAGCAACGACTCCGCGGCGTCCGTCGTGATCAGTGACACCATCGTCGCGATGCTGATGACGAAGGAGTTCTACGCGACCTTCACCAAGAAGGAGATCGCGGACGCGACGAAGACCAGCGAGGTCCTGATCGCGCTGAGCGCGGAGAGCCGCGCGAAGGTCGACGAACTGGTCGACAAGGCGATCGCGGCGGGCGGCACCCTGTCCGGCGAGACCCAGGACCACGGCTTCATGTACGGCCGCTCCTTCGACGACCTCGACGGCCACAGCTGGGAGGTCGTCTGGATGGACCCGGCGACGATCGAGGGCTGACCCACCGGCCGCAACTCGGCGTGCGAGCATGGGCGGGTGCAGACGAGCCCCGCCCATGCGGCACACCACGACGACCGTGAGATCGAGACGCTGGAGGAGTTCGACGCGGTCGTACCGGCCCGCGGCACCCTCTCGGGTTTCCGGGTCCAGGCCGTCGATCTGACGGACCGGACCAGGGAGTTGCTGGCCACCGACACAGCGGGCGCCGTCTTCCTCGGCTGCCCGATGCGGGAGAACGCCGCGGAGAAGATCCGCGCGGACGGCGCCCTGGTCTTCCCGCCCGTCCCGAACCTCCCCTTCGACCCGTACCGCGGACTGCTGTACTCCCCCGACGAGTTGTTCGACGGGCTGGAGAAGGGATACGAGCAGACCCCCGACGCGCTCGCCTACGCCTGGTTCCAGCGCACCAAGGCCGACGGCGACATACACGCGTCGATGCTGCGCTCCGTCCACGACGACGCCGTCTCCGACGCCCTCGACGAACTCCTGCGCGGCACAAGGGTCGTGGGGGTCATGGGCGGTCACGCGATGGCCCGCGGCACACGTGAATACGCCGGCGCCGCGCGCCTCGGCCGCGAACTGGCCCGCGCCGGGCTCACCGTGGCCACCGGAGGCGGCCCCGGCGCGATGGAGGCGGCCAACCTCGGCGCCTACGCGGCCCCCTTCGAGGACGCCATGCTCGACGAGGCGTGCGATCTGCTCGCCGAGGCGCCGTCGTTCACGCCGTCGATCACCGACTGGGCGCGCGTCGCCTTCGAGGTCCGCTCCCGCTGGCCCCGGGGCGGCTCTTCCGTCGGCATCCCGACCTGGTTCTACGGGCACGAGCCGCCGAACGCCTTCGCCTCGCACATCGCCAAGTACTTCGCCAACGCCACCCGCGAGGACGGCCTCCTCGCCCGCTCCACCGCGGGTGTGGTCTTCCTGCCGGGCGCCGCCGGCACCGTGCAGGAGATCTTCGACAACGCGACGCCCAACTACTACGAGTCGCACGGCGAACCCACGCCGATGGTGCTCGTGAAGCGCGTCCACTGGACGGAGAAGCTGCCCACCTGGCCGCTGCTCCAGGCGCTCGCCCGGGAGCGGTCGATGGAGGCCCGAATCGCCCTTGTTGACCGGATCGAGGAGGCCGGAGAGGCCTTGAAACGTCTCACTCCTTAATAAGAAGGCAAAGTCAACACGTGTAGGGTCCCTGCACGTTGACACTTCTTATGCTGCGCTTATAGACCTGTGAGACTCGTGGGGGCGGTGATGTCACATCACCATCCCCTCAGCCCCCCGCATTTGAGCATCCCGTGAAGGACGAACGTGGCATTTACGCCCATATCCCGCCGCACCGCCCGCGTCTCGCGCTTCCTCGGCGTCGCCGCCGCATCGACCGCGATCGTGCTCGGTGCCTCCGGCAACGCTCTTGCCTGCAACATCAATGAGTTCTCCGCCGAAGCCAAGTGCGACGGCACTCAGGGCGTCATCACCGTCACCGACGTGGACAAGTCCGGCGTCGAGGCGACGGTCTCCGTGTACCTGCAGAGCAACGGCGCCGACGCGAAGAAGGTCGGCGAGCAGACGGTGAAGGGCTCCAAGGAGGGCACCACCATCACCTTCGAGGAGGACTGGGCGCCCAACGCGGAGTACCGCATCCACGTCGAGGCCCTGCCCTACATCAAGGGCAAGGACATCACGCCGAACCTGACCACCCCGGCGACCGCCTGCAAGACCGAGGACACGCCGACCCCGACGCCCACGCCCACCCCGTCGGACTCCGCCAGCACTCCGGCCGAGGAGTCCCCGACCCCGACCCCGTCGGCCTCGGAGGGCACCACCGCTCCGGCCACCGTCGAGAGCAACGCCCCGTCGCCCGCGGCCGGTGACTCCAACCTCGCCGAGACCGGTGCGAACTCCAACACCGGCCTGATCGCCGGGATCGCGATCGCCCTGGTCGCCATTGGCGGCGGCGCCGTGTTCTTCGGCCTGCGCCGTCGTGGGGCCAGCACCCGCTGACGACAGTCGTGTGTGGCCCGTCCCGGGTTCGGGGCGGGCCACACCCCTGTCATCCGAAGCTCGCCCGCCGCAGCCAGAACTCCAGCAGCTCCCGCTCACCCAGGACTTCCAACTCCGGGCTGTCCAGGGGCAGTCGACGGTAGAAGGCGAGCATGACGGCGGTCAGCGGACCGCGCAGGGCTACGGTCGCCTTCTCGTGCCCGCGCCGCCACACGATGACGTCCTCGGTGAGCTCGATCACCCACTCGGCCTCCAGTCGAGGCGTCCCGTCGGTGGCATGCAGATGGATACTGCGCCCGGAGCCGCGCAGTTCCCCCGACTCGTCGTCCGGCATGGTCCGCTGGGCGAACTCCACGATCTGCAACCACTCGTCGATCGCGTCGGCGGCGATCTCCGGGGCCACCTCGTACGGCTGCCCGGCGGCGAGCGTGGCGTCGGCACGGTGGACCGTGAGTTCGTGTGCCATCCTGCGGGCCCAGAAGCCCGAGGTGGGGATCCCGGCCCAGGACCACACCTTGGCATCCGGCCCGGCCTCCCGTAGCGCGGCGACGAGCAACTCCCCCGTCTCCGCGAGCCAGGCGTCCAAGGCCCCGGTGTCCTCGGGCCCCTCCCCCAACGGCACCCGGTCCTCGGGCACTTCCTCCTGGGCCCGGGTCCGCACCATCACCTCCACCCAGCGCAGGGCGCCCCCGGTGTGCCGCACCAACCGCTCCAGGGACCACTCCGGGCAGGTCGGCACGGTCACGGACAGGTCGACCCCGGACGTCAATACGTCCCTGAGCAGGCCGACTTGATGAGCGATCTCGTCGCAGTACCGGTCATGTGCGAGCAGAGTCATGCCCCGCACCCTATGTGCGCCCGGTCAGTCCAGCACCACGATTTCGGCCGGGTCGAATTCCACCCCGACCGTGTCCCCGACCTCCGGCGCCGCACGGAGCGCGCAAGCGGCCTCCAACCGCGGCCCGCCCTCCCCAGGGTGCAGATGTACGGCCACGTGGGTGCCCTTGAAGGTCCGCGCGGCCACCGTGCAGCGCAGGCCCTCGTCGGCCGCCGTCAGCCGCACTCCGGCCGGCCGCACCAGCACGCTCCTGACCCCCTGGGCAGCTCCCGAGGGCACCGGAACCTTTCCCCACGCCGTGTCCGCGACCTCACCCGCCACCGTGCCCTCGACGACGTTCTCGAAGCCGAGGAAACGGGCCACGAACTCGTCCGCCGGCCGCTGCCACACCTCAAGAGGCGTACCGGACTGGGCGATCCGCCCGTCCCGCATCACCACGACCCGGTCGGCCAGCGCGAAGGCCTCGCCCTGGTCGTGGGTGACCGCGAGCACGGTGGTGCCCAACCGCCCGAACAGCTGCCGCAGTTCGACGACCAGCCGTTCCCGCAGCGAGCGGTCCAGCTGTCCGAGCGGCTCGTCGAGCATCAGCAGCCGGGGCCGGGGCGCGAGCGCGCGGGCCAGTGCGACCCGTTGCTGCTCACCGCCGGAGAGCGCGCCGACAGCCCGACGGGCGGCGCCCGGAAGCCCGACGAGGTCGAGCAACTCCCGCACCCGCTCGTCCTGTTGCGCCCTCGTGGCGCCGTGCATCCGCAGTCCGAAGGCCACATTCGCGCCCGCGTCCCGCTGCGGGAAGAGCTGATGGTCCTGGAACATCAACCCGACCCCGCGCTTGTGCGCGGGCACCCCGCCCTGGTCACGCCCGTCGAGCAGGACCCGGCCCCGGTCGAGCGGTTGAAGGCCGGCCACCACCCGCAGCAGCGTCGACTTGCCGCTGCCGCTGGGCCCGAGCACACACACGATCTCGTGCTCGGCGACATCGAGACCGACCTCGTCGAGCACGGGCCGCCCGCCGAACCGTACCGTCGCGTCCTCAAGGCTCAGCAGCATCAGAACTCCCCTGTCCGGTCGGTACGCAGCCGTTCGAGGACCAGCAGCGCCACCGCGCACACCACCATCAGGATCGTCGAAAGGGCCATCGCCTGGCCGTAGTTGAGATCACCGGCCCGCCCGAGCAGCCGTGCCACGGCGACCGGCAGCGTCGGGTTGTCGGGCCGTGCGATGAACACCGTCGCCCCGAACTCGCCCAGCGACACGGCGAAGGCGAAGCCCGCCGCGATCAGCAAGGCCCGCCGCACCATGGGGAGATCGACCTCCCGCCACACCCGCCACGGCGAGGCCCCGAGCACGGCCGCGGCCTCCCGCAGCCGGTGGTCCACGGCCCGCAGCACCGGCAGCATGGTCCGCACCACGAAGGGCACCCCGACCAACGCCTGCGCGAGCGGCACCAGGATCCAGGACTGCCTGAGGTCCAGCGGCGGCTCGTCGAGCGAGATCAGGAACCCGAAGCCCACGGTCACCGCGGACACCCCGAGGGGCAGCATCAGCAGCGCGTCGAAGCCCCGTACGAACCGGCCCGCGTCCCGCCGCGTCAGCGCGGCCGCCGCCAGGCCTCCGATCACCACGGCGATGGCGGTGGCGGCGAGGGCGTACTCCAGGGAGTTCCCGACCGCCTCGATCGGCGCGACGAGGAAGACCCCGCCGTCGCTGTGGGTCAGCGCCCGGTAGTAGCCGAAGTCGGCAGCGTCGAGCGACCGCTGCACCAGCACCGCGAGCGGCAGCACAAGGAGGACGGCGACGCTGCCCACCACCCCGGCCAGCAGCCCCCACTCCCCCGCCCCTCGCGGCCGCCGGGCGGTGACGGACTCGTCCACGAGCCGCAGCGCGGTCTCCCGGCGCCGTACGGTCCACGCGTGCACGGCGAGAACAGCGCCCACCGCGACGAACTGGATCAGCGTCAGCACGGCGGCCGTGGACAGGTCGAAGATCTCGGAGGTCTGCCGGTAGATCTCCACTTCGAGAGTCGAGAAGGTCGGCCCGCCGAGGATCTGCACCACGCCGAAGGAGGTGAAGGTGAAGAGGAACACCATGAGGGCGGCGGCGGCCACGGCGGGCGCGAGCGCGGGGAGCGTGACCGTCCGCCAGGCCCTGAGCCGGGACGCGCCCAGCATCCGCGCGGCCTCCTCCTGGCGCGGATCCAGCTGGGACCACAACCCGCCGACGGTCCGTACGACGACCGCGTAGTTGAAGAAGACGTGCGCGAGCAGGATCGCCCACACCGTGGTGTCCAGCCGTACGCCCCACAACTCGTCCAGCAATCCCCCACGGCCGACGAGCGCCAGGAAGGCCGTACCGACGACCACGGTCGGCAGCACGAAGGGGACGGTGACCACGGCCCGCAGGATCTGCTTGCCGGGGAAGTCGAAGCGCGCGAAGACATACGCGCCGGGGAGCGCGACCAGGAGCGTGAGCGCGGTGGAGGCGAGCGCCTGCCAGGTGGTGAACCACAGGACGTGCCGGATGTCCGGCTGCGCGAGGACGTCGGTGATCCTGCCGAACTGCCAGGTCCCGTCGGTCTTGAGTCCGCGCGCGACGATCGCGGCGACGGGATAGGCGAAGAAGACGGCGAAGAACGCGACGGGCACGGCCATGAGTCCGAGCCGGGCCGCCGCATTCTTGACGCCCTTGCGGGGCCTTACTTCAGTACGAGCGAGGTCCACGACTTGACCCAGTCGTCACGGTTGTCGGCGATCTTCGCCGGGTCCATCGTCTCGGGGTCCTTGGCCTGCGGACCGTACTGCGTGAACTCGGCCGGCACCTGGGCGCCGTCGACGACCGGGTAGACGAACATGTTGAGCGGCATGTCCTGCTGGAACTCCTTGGTGAGCAGGAAGTCCAGGAACGCCTTGCCGCCCTTGGTGTTCGCGGCGTTGCTCAGCAGTCCGGCGTACTCGATCTGCCGGAAGCAGGTGCCCTGCGCCACGCCGGTCGGGGCGGTCGTCGGCTTCGGGTCGGCGTAGATCACCTCGGCCGGCGGCGAGGAGGCGTACGACACGACGAGCGGCCGGTCGGCCTTCGCCTTCTTGCCCCCGGCGGAACCGGAGAACTCCTCGTTGTAGGCCTGCTCCCAGCCGTCGACGACCTTGACGCCGTTGGCCTTGAGCTTCTTCCAGTAGCCCTGCCACCCGTCGTCGCCGTACTTCGCGGCGCTCCCGAGCAGGAAGCCGAGCCCCGGCGAGGAGGTGGAGGCGTTCTCGGTGACGAGGAGGTTCTTGTAGGCGGGCTTGATCAGATCGTCGTACGACGTCGGCGGCTGGAGCTTGTGCGCAGCGAAGTAGGCCTTGTCGTAGTTGACGCAGATGTCGCCGGTGTCGATGGGCGTGACCTTGTCCCCGTCGACCCGGTACCCGGCCTTGATCCGATCGGCGCCCTTGGCCTCGTACGACTGGAAGAGCCCGTTGTCGAGCGCGCGGGACAGCAAGGTGTTGTCGACGCCGAAGAAGACGTCGCCCTGCGGGTTGTCCTTGGTGAGGATGGCCTTGTTGACGGCCTGTCCGGCGTCGCCGTCCTCCAGGACCTTGACCTTGTAGCCGGACTTCTTCTCGAAGTCGGCGAGGACGGTCTTGGAGACGGCCCACGAGTCGTGGCTGACGAGGGTGACGGTCTTGGAGCCGTTTCCTTCGGAGTCGGAGGACGACGACCCGCACCCGGACAGCGTGACCAGGCCGAGGCCGACGACGGCAGCAAGAAACTTCTTGTTGTTCACGGTGATGACCGAACTTCCTACCCAGAATGACCTGGGCGAGGTTCAGAGGGTCTGCGGCCCGATTGCCGCACTCTCAGCGCTGTGGCGCTCCCCTGTCGGATATGAAGATGTACGTACGTCCGTCAGACTACCGCTCGGTGGCCGCGAGCTGACCACAGGCCCCGTCGATCTCCTGTCCACGGGTGTCCCGGATCGTCACCGGCACACCATGGGCGGCGATGGCCTCGACGAAGGCCTTCTCGTCCTCGGGACGGGAGGCGGTCCACTTGGATCCGGGAGTCGGGTTCAGCGGGATCAGGTTGACATGCACCGGCTTGCCCTTGAGCAGGCGGCCCAGCCGGTCACCGCGCCAGGCCTGGTCGTTGATGTCGCGAATGAGCGCGTACTCGATGGACAGGCGCCTTCCCGACTTCTCGACGTACTCGAACCCGGCGTCGAGCACCTCGCGCACCTTCCACCGCGTGTTCACGGGGACGAGGGTGTCGCGCAGCTCGTCGTCGGGCGCGTGCAGGGAGATCGCGAGCCGGCACTTGAAGCCTTCGTCGGAGAACCGGTGAATGGCGGGCACGAGCCCCACGGTCGACACGGTGATGCCGCGCTGGGAGAGACCGAGCCCATCGGGCGCGGGATCGGTGAGCGCGCGAATGGAGCCGACCACGCGCTTGTAGTTGGCGAGCGGTTCGCCCATCCCCATGAAGACGATGTTGGAGAGCCGCGCCGGCCCACCCGGCACCTCCCCGTCCCGGAGCGCCCGCATGCCGTCCACGATCTGATGCACGATCTCGGCGGTGGACAGATTGCGGTCCAGTCCCGCCTGCCCGGTGGCGCAGAAGGGGCAGTTCATGCCACAGCCCGCCTGCGAGCTGATGCACATGGTCACCCGGTCCGGATACCGCATCAGCACCGACTCCACGAGCGTCCCGTCGAACAGCCGCCACAGCGTCTTGCGCGTGGTCCCCTGGTCGGTCGACAGATGCCGTACGACGGTCATGAGCTCGGGAAGCAGCGCCTCCTGGAGCTTGCCGCGCGCGCCGGCCGGGATGTCGGTCCACTCCGCCGGGTCGTGCGCGTACCGCGCGAAGTAGTGCTGCGAGAGCTGCTTGGCGCGAAACGGCTTCTCCCCGATCCCCGCCACGACCTCCTTGCGCTCGGCGGGCGTGAGATCGGCAAGGTGCCGCGGCGGCTTCTTGGCTCCGCGGGGGGCGACGAAAGTGAGTTCTCCGGGCTTAGGCATAGCCTCACCAGTGTCGCAGATCATTCGGGGACCGCGTTCAGAAGATCCACACGCCGAAGGCGGCGACCGCCAGGCCTACAACCACGAAGAAGCCGCCGGTGAGGGTGACCGGGAGTGCCTGACCGCGGCGGCGGGAGGGCTCCAGGCCGCGCCAGGTGCTGATCGCCGCGTACAGGCCGATGAGAGCGATCGCACAGCCGAGCACGAGGGCGACCAGGCCGAAGAACCCGGACCAGGTGGAGTGGTGGCCCGGGTTGGGGGTGAACACGGCCGCGAGGGCTGTTCCGCCGAGGGGGCTCACTTGTCGTTCTCGTCCTTCTTCAGGTTCTGGATGTCGGCCTCGATACCGGACGCGGCGGCGTAGACGCCGGTGTTGAGGGTGGTGCCCACGGTGTTCCTGAACGCTCCGTCCGCGAGCTTGCCCTGCTCGCTGAGGTGTTCCCCGCCGAGGCTGCCGTGCTGCTCCAGGGCGTGGTTGACCCCGTGGTTCTGGGCATTTCCGGCGGCCCCGGCGACCGCGTTGGTCAACGCGTCCTGGCCCATGGTCGACGCGTCCTGGCCGTTCGCGTAGTCGGCTGTCAGACCGCCCGTGACGTTGCCGAACGCGCCGTTGACCGCGGTGCCGAGCAGGCCCTCCCCTCTCAGGAGGTCTCCGGCCACCCCGGTGAGACGGGCCCCGACCGCGCCGGCTCCCGCGGTGAACCCCGCTGTACCGCCCGCGAGCAGCGCGCCGTTCCTGAGGTCCGCCCCGACGGTCACCGGCTGCCCGTTCACGGCCTGGGTCACCATGATGCTCCCCGAGTCCGCCACGACGTTCGTCGTGAAGCTCTCCAGCCCCGTCTTGGCGAAGGTCGCGGAGACCCTCGCCACGGCCGTGAGCATCCTCTCCAAGGTGGCGACCGTCTCCGCGCTCAGCCCCGAGAACCGTTCCAGGAGGCCCGCCACCCGCTCCGCCGCCGCCGTGAACAGCCGGACCAGGTCCACGATCCTGGCCACCCGCGCCGCCACCGCCGTGTTCGCGACGAGGTCGGAGATGAAACCGGTGAAGAACGACAGCGCGACCCCGGCGATCTCCATCTCGGCGATCTCGACACAGATGTCGATGATCTCCTTGTTGATCCCGTCGATCTCGTCCGCGTAGGACCGCAGGCCGTCGGCGACATGGTGGAAGTTGGCGGCGACGTCCTGGACGGCCTTCTTCTGCTCGCCCCAGTGCTTCTCGAAGGCGTCCCTGGCGGCCCCGTGCCAGCCCTGTTTGTCGACACCGGCGATCGCTGCGTCCACGGCCCGTACGACATCTGTCAGTTCGGTGCCCGTGGCGTCCCAGGAACGGGCGATGGCCCGGAGGGTGTCGCCGTCCCCGCCGGGGAGCTCCACACCGGCGGCCTGGAGGATCTCCAGGACCTTGCCGTCGATCCAGTCGTTGACGCTCACGGGCGGCCGCCCGAGGCCGCGGAGTGCAGATAGCCGAGGGCCGTCCGGTCCGAGTCCGTGTAGTGGGTGGCGTTCAGCCGCAGCCGGTCACCGTCGCTCCTGAGCACGTCCGGAAGATGTCCGAGCGCCTTGGCGGTGTTCTCCAGCAGCTGCCGGTACTGCTCCGACGCCCCGTCGCAGATCCCCAGCAGCCCGAACGCCTGCCCGATCTCCGCCGCGCTTCCCGAGAACGCCCCGATGGGCCCGGCGAGGCCCGTCGCCTCCCGGTCGAACCTGCCCGCCAGATCCGTCAACGTCTCGGGGTCCACCCCGAACTGCTCGCTCATCTCGTTCCCCCGTTCGAAAACCGACGCGACGGTCAGCATCCCGGTCGAGATCCCGCGGAAACGGCCCCTTTTACGTATGCGAAGCAAGGCCTGACACACAATTTGCGCCGCCCTGGCCTCCGCCATGCCTACGTGACAGATCTCCGCCACGCCTGCGGGTGACGCAACGCAAAGGGGCGGCAGCCGTCGCTGCCGCCCCTCTCCCATCCTCGTGCGTCAGCCGCTGCCCACGAACAGCACCAGCAGCAGCCACACCACCGGAGCCGTCGGCAGGAGGGAGTCCAGGCGGTCCATGATGCCGCCGTGGCCCGGCAGCAGGGTGCCCATGTCCTTGATGCCGAGGTCCCGCTTGATCATCGACTCGCCGAGGTCACCCAGCGTCGCGCTGGCCGCGACCGCGAGGCCGAGGACCAGGCCCTGCCACCAGGTGCCGTCGTCGATCAGGAACTGCATGCACAGCGCGCCCGCCACCATCGCGAACAGGACCGCTCCGACCAGGCCCTCACGGGTCTTGCCGGGACTGATGCGCGGCGCGAGCTTGTGGGTGCCGAAGCGCCAGCCGACGGCGTACGCACCGGTGTCGCTGACGACGGTCAGGAGCAGGAACATCAGTACCCGGGCCGCCCCGTCCTCGGCCGTCAGCATCATCGCGACGAACGTGGCCAGGAACGGGACGTAGAACGCCGCGAAGACGCCGGCCGTGACGTCCTTGAGGTAGCCCTCCGGCGGTTCCGTCATCCGCCAGACGAGGACGGCGAGTGCCGTGAGTGCCATGGCGACCCAGGCCCCCTCGGCGCCCCTGACGTACCCCGCGACGACCATCGCGGCCCCGCCGAGCGCCAGCGGCACGAGCGGCGCCCTGATGCCCTTGCGCTCCTCAAGCCTGCTGGTCAGCTCCCACAGACCCACGACCACGGCGACGGCTATCACGCCGACGAACGCGGCCTTGACGAAGAACAGCGACGCGATGATCACCGCACCGAGTCCGACCCCGACCCCTATGGCGGCACCCAGATCCCGCCCCGCGCTCTTCTTCTGCGGCGCGGGAGCCGGCTGCGAGGAGTCGGGCATGGGCTCCGGATTCTGCTTCTGCGGCGCCGCCGCGTGGGGCTGCGCCGACGTGGTCTCGTCGCGGAACCTCTCGTTCCGGAACGCCTCGTCCCGGAACTGGTCGTCCCGGAACAAGGGGCCGCTCAGCCGAGCGGCCCCCCGGTCGTCATCCTGGTCGCCGCCGTATCGAGGTACAGCGGGTCCGTCGGGCACGATGGGCATGGGCCGAGTGTGCTGCGCGTCATGCGCATCGTACGCGGGACCCGCCGGGTCAGCCCCCTGGACAGGCCCCTGGTCGGACGGCGCCCAGTACCCGGCGTGGGGCGGCGTTCCCCAGGAAGAGTCGTTCATCAGACCTCGAGAAGCTCAGCTTCCTTGTGCTTGAGGAGCTCGTCCACCTGGGCGACGTACTTGTGCGTCGCGTCGTCGAGCTCCTTCTCCGCACGGCGGCCCTCGTCCTCGCCGACCTCGCCGTCCTTGACGAGCTTGTCGATCGCGTCCTTGGCCTTGCGGCGGACCGAGCGGATGGACACGCGCGAGTCCTCGGCCTTGGCCTTGGCGACCTTGATGTAGTCGCGGCGGCGCTCCTCGGTGAGCTCGGGGAACACCACCCGGATGATGTTGCCGTCGTTGCTCGGGTTGACGCCCAGGTCGGAATCGCGGATCGCCTGTTCGATGTTGCGCAGGGCGGTCTTGTCGAACGGGGTCACCACGGCCATGCGCGGCTCCGGCACGGAGAACGAAGCCAGCTGGTTGATCGGCGTCGGCGCGCCGTAGTAGTCGGCCACGATCTTGTTGAACATCGCCGGGTGCGCACGCCCGGTGCGGATCGCGGCGAAGTCCTCCTTGGCGACCACGACGGCCTTCTCCATCTTCTCCTCGGCCTCGAGGAGGGTCTCTTCGATCACCACTTGCTCCTGCGTGTCTTGAGTAGGCCCGGCTGCTGTTCCATGTGCGTGGGCGGCGGCCGGCTGCGTCGCGTCTTCTTCCTGCACGGTTCCCGACCGGCAGGACATTGTCCATCCCCCGGTCAGGGACCGGGTGTATCCCGGGTCAGTCCCGGCTGTCCTGGTCACCCACAAGCGTGCCGATCTTCTCACCCTTGACGGCGCGGGCGATATTGCCCTCCGCCAGGAGCTCGAACACCAGGATCGGAAGCTTGTTGTCGCGGCACAGCGTGACGGCGGTGGCGTCGGCGACCTTCAGGTCACGGGTGATGACCTCGCCGTATCCGAGGGCGTCGAACTTGACCGCGTCGGGGTTGGTCTTCGGGTCGGAGTCGTAGACCCCGTCCACGCCGTTCTTGCCCATGAGCAGCGCCTCGGCGTCGATCTCCAGGGCGCGCTGCGCGGCGGTGGTGTCGGTGGAGAAGTACGGCATGCCCATACCGGCGCCGAAGATGACCACGCGGCCCTTCTCCAGGTGGCGCACGGCACGCAGCGGGATGTAGGGCTCGGCGACCTGGCCCATGGTGATGGCGGTCTGCACCCGGCTGTCGATGCCCTCCTTCTCCAGGAAGTCCTGGAGGGCGAGGCAGTTCATCACGGTGCCGAGCATGCCCATGTAGTCCGAGCGGGCGCGGTCCATGCCGCGCTGCTGGAGTTCGGCACCGCGGAAGAAGTTGCCGCCACCGATGACGACGGCGATCTCGGCACCGTCCCGGACGACGGCGGCGATCTCACGGGCGATCTTGTGCACCACGTCGGGGTCCACACCCAGGCCCCCGCCACCGGCGAACGCCTCTCCGGACAGCTTCAGCAGAAACCGGCCGCGCACTTTGCCGTCGTCGCTCTTCTGGGCCTTGGTGGTCATGGGGATCCCGCCTCTTTCACCTGTTGCACATACGAAGAAGGCCACTGCCGGTGGGAACTGGTTCGCATCCCATGCGCGGCAATGGCCTCCTCGTCAGATCTGCTGTCGTCCGCCACGCGCGTGCGTGGCGGCGTACCGGACGACTGCTGACGACCCTATAGGGCCCGCGCGTCGCTCGCGGTACGGACTCAGATGCCGACCTTGATGCGCGTGAAGCGCTTCAGGGTGACACCGGCCTCGTCCAGAACCTTCTGGACCGACTTCTTGTTGTCGAGCGCGTACGGCTGACCGAGCAGCGTGGCGTCCTTGAAGAAACCGTTGAGGCGACCCTCGACGATCTTCGGCAGGGCGGCCTCGGGCTTGCCCTCGGCGCGGGTGGTCTCCTCGGCGACGCGACGCTCGGACTCGACGACCTCGGCCGGAACGTCCTCCTTGGAGAGGTACTTCGGCGCGAAGGCGGCGATGTGCTGGGCGACACCGCGGGCGACCTCGGCGTTGGGCTTGTCCAGCTCGACGAGGACACCGATCTGCGGGGGCAGGTCGGGCATCGTGCGGTGCATGTACGCGGTCACGAAGCCGTCGGCGAACTGCGCGAAGCGGTCCAGGACGATCTTCTCGCCGAGGTTGGCGTTGGCCTCGTCCACGAACGCCTGGACGGTCTTACCGGCCTCGATCTCAGAGGCGAGCAGGGCCTCCAGGTCGGCCGGGGAGGTCGCGGCGACGTGCTGCGCGATCTTGTCGGCGACGGCCTGGAACTTCTCGCCCTTGGCGACGAAGTCCGTCTCGCACTTGAGCTCGACGAGGACGCCGGAGGAGTTGTCGTCGGCGATGATCGAGACCACGGCGCCGTTCTCGGCGGAGCGGCCCTCGCGCTTGGCGACGCCCTTCTGGCCCTTGATCCGGAGCGCCTCGACAGCCTTCTCGACGTCGCCCGCGGCCTCGTCCAGCGCCTTCTTGCAGTCCATCATGCCGGCGCCCGTGAGCTCACGGAGCTTCTTGACGTCGGCGGCGGTGTAGTTCGCCATGAGTCTGTGAATCTTTCTCGAAGTCTGGAAGATCGAAGATCTACGGGGTCTACGGCCCCCATTCAGCCGGGGGCCGCCGACTCTCCGCTGATCTACGGGTGAACGGCGGGAGCGGAGTTCATGCCCCCGCTCCCGCCGTCACCCCTGACGCTGACGGATCAGGCCTGCTCGGCGTCCGCGGCCGGAGCGGCCTCGGCGGCGGGAGCCTCGGCAGCGGGCGCCTCGGCCGGGGTCTCGGCCTCGGCGGCGGGGGCCTCAGCAGCAGGAGCCTCGGTGGCCTCCGCGGCCGGAGCGGCCTCGGCGGCGGGAGCCTCCTCGGCCTTCTTCTCGCCACCCTCGAGCAGGTCGCGCTCCCACTCGGCGAGCGGCTCGCCCGCGGCCTTCTCGCCCTTGTCACCGGTGGCGACGCGAGAGCGGGAGATGAGGCCCTCGGCGACCGCGTCCGCGATCACACGGGTGAGCAGGGTGACGGAGCGGATCGCGTCGTCGTTGCCCGGGATCTTGTAGTCGACCTCGTCGGGGTCGCAGTTGGTGTCGAGGATGGCGACGACCGGGATGTTGAGCTTCCGGGCCTCGCCGACCGCGATGTGCTCCTTCTTGGTGTCCACGATCCAGACGGCGCTGGGCACCTTCTGCATCTCGCGGATACCACCGAGGGTCTTCTCCAGCTTGGCCTTCTCGCGCGAGAGCACGAGAAGCTCCTTCTTGGTCAGACCCGACGCGGCGACGTCCTCGAAGTCGATCTGCTCGAGCTCCTTGAGGCGCTGCAGACGCTTGTAGACGGTCGAGAAGTTGGTGAGCATGCCGCCCAGCCAGCGCTGGTTGACGTAGGGCATGCCGACGCGGGTGGCCTGCTCGGCGATGGCCTCCTGCGCCTGCTTCTTCGTGCCGACGAACATGACCGTGCCGCCGTGGGCGACGGTCTCCTTGACGAACTCGTAGGCGCGGTCGATGTACGACAGCGACTGGAGCAGGTCGATGATGTAGATGCCGTTGCGCTCCGTGAAGATGAACCGCTTCATCTTCGGGTTCCAACGACGGGTCTGGTGACCGAAGTGGACGCCGCTTTCCAGCAGCTCCCGCATCGTGACGACGGCCATGGCCGTTCTCCTTGGTGTTCTCGGTTGTGCCGCGCGCGCCGGATGGCACTCGCGCCTGACGCCCGCGATGCGCCTTGCCACTAGGGACCGAGAGGCGCTGACACCGGCTGTGTGAGGGCCTGATGTCGGGGCGTGCGAAGTCGACCCGGTGACCCGGATCGCCAGAAGAAGTGTACGGGACCCGCGAGGTACCGGGTGACGCCGCTGTCCACAACCCGGGAGTAGTCCACAGGTCCCGGCCGTGACCGGGGCGGGTGCGGGACGGTTTCCGCATGCGAGCGAAGCGATACGGGCGATGCGGTACATGGCTGGTGCTGGGGATTCTGCTGCTGTTGACGGCGCCGACACCCCGGCCCCGGCCGCCCCTTCTCACCCCGACGGCCACGGACACGGCGGTCCCGGCGATCGGCCGCGCCTGGCCCGTGGGCGCCCGCCCGACGGTTCTGCGTGGCTGGGAGCCCCCGGCGACGGTGTACGGCCGCGGCCACCGGGGCGTGGACCTGGCGGCCCCTCCCGGAAGCCCGGTACGGGCGGTGGCGCCGGGCCGGGTGGCCTTCGCGGGGCGGGTGGCGGGGAGGGGTGTGGTCTCGGTGGAACTGACAGGGACGGATCTTCGAACGACCTACGAGCCGGTGACGGCGTCGGTGGAGAAGGGCGCCGAGGTGGCGGCGGGCGAGGTGGTGGGCACGGTCGAACCGACGGGCTCCCACTGCACGACCACCTGCGTGCACTGGGGCTTACGGAGGGGCGAGACCTACCTGGATCCGCTGTCCCTGCTCCCACCATGGCTGCTGCGCAGGGGTCCCTCGAGACTGCTCCCGGTACTGGACGTCCCCCTGCCCTGACTGCGGGCAGCAGCCGCTCGGCCGGCTCCCCCTCAGGCGCGGGCAGGCGAAACGCACGCCCACCCGGCGTCAGCCCCGCACACCCCGCAGCGCCATGGAAACCGCGGCCTCGGTGATCACGGACGGCTCCTCCGCGGCCCCGAGCTCGATCCTCCGCACAGCCGCGTCCACGACCCCCTGCACCAACATCGCCGCCAGCCGAGGCTGTTCATGCCCCATCTCGCCGAGCGCCTCGACGATCATCGCCACCAGCCCCCCGTGCGCCGCCCGGATCTTCTCCCGGGCCCCCGCGTCCAGCTCACTCGCGGAGATGGCCACCACGGCCCGGTGCCGCCGATCCCCCACCAGCGCCAGCTGCTGCCGCACATACGCCTCGACCCTGACCTCGGGGCCCTCCGCCGCGGCCATCGCCGCCGAGACCTCCGCGGCCCAGACGGGGAAGTCGACCGCGCACAGTTCCTCGACCACGGCGGCCCGCGACCGGAAGTACTCGTACACGGACGATCGCGCGAGCCCCGTCCGCTCGGCGAGAGCCGGGAAGGTCAGCGCCTCCGTCCCACCCTCGGACAGCAACGACCGAGCCGCGTCCAGCAGGGCGGCTCGCTGCATCGACCGGTGCTCGGCCACGGAGGCCGCTCGAATCCTTGGCACGTCAACCACTGTACGGACGCACCACTGCGGACGGGAGTCACTCCACCCCACCGGCCGTGACCGAGAGACCGTCGGGCCAGGTCAGCGACCGAAGCCGGCCAGCTTCGCCCTCAGTTGCAGCACGGACTTGGTGTGGATCTGGCTGACCCGGCTCTCGGTCACCCCCAGCACGTTCCCGATCTCCGCGAGGGTGAGCCCCTCGTAGTAGTACAGGGTGACGACGGTCTTCTCGCGCTCGGGCAGCGTGTTGATGGCCCGCGCCAGGAACCGTCTGAGCTCCCGGTCCTCGGCGACCTCCACGGGATTGTCCGCGGCGGTGTCCTCCAGGGTGTCCATGAGGCTCAGCCGGTCGCCGCCCTCGCCACCGACATGCAGCAACTCCTCCAGCGCCACCACGTTGGCCAGCGACAACTGGCTGAAGACCGCATGGAGATCGTCCACCGCGATCCCCAGCTCGCCGGCGACCTCCCCCTCCGTGGGCGTCCGCCTGAGCCGCGCCTCCAGCGTCGCGTACGCCCGCTCGACGTTGCGCGCCTTCTGCCGCACGGACCGGGGAATCCAGTCCAGCGCCCGCAGTTCGTCGATCATCGCGCCCCGGATCCGGGTGATCGCGTACGTCTCGAACTTGATCTCCCGGTCGATGTCGAACTTCTCGATCGCGTCGATGAGTCCGAAGACCCCCGAGGACACGAAGTCCGCCTGCTCGACATTGGGCGGCAGCCCGACGCTCACCCGCCCGGCCACGTACTTCACGAGCGGCGAGTAGTGCAGGATCAGCTGCTCGCGCAGCCGCTCGTCTCCCGTCGCCTTGTACGACCGCCACAGCTCGTCGAGCGTCGAGGGAGCGGGCGGCCGCACGCTGCCACCGCCACGGGCGGCTGGGGGGATCGCCGCCCGGTCGGACCCGGAAGTGTGCTGGGGCATTCGTCGCCTTGTGCCGTTCTGCCGTGAAGTACGCGATGTACATGAAGTGCGTCGGAATCCCCGTGAGCGTAGCGTGACTGAAGAGTCGCAGTGCGCAAACAACGTGGCCGAGTGCATGCGCAGATGCGTTCCGCCGACCGCTCGCCCGGGGCACGGGCATCACCCTGTGTGATCACCGGAACGCTCCAACTGCGGGAAACCGCAAGGGCTTCGGGCTTCGCCCGGACGGCCGAACACGCTCGGTCAACACGGGCCGCGACCACCCCGGACGGAGATCATCGCCTGGCGTGTCAACTTCCAGCTGTCGCCGTGTCGTTCGACGTAACCAAGTGAACGGAGTTCGTACAGTCTCGCGATGGCGTCGTCCCGCGTCGTCTGCGCACCGCGCGCGATCTCCTCCGCACCGGCCTCCCGTCGACCGGGCAGCGCGGACAGCACCCTCCGTGCCGCCGGGTCCAGCAGATCGCGCGGCAGCACGGGCCCGCGCCGGTCCGGCGCCAGCTCCCCCATGTCGCCGACCAGCTCCACGACTTCCGCCGCGTCCGTGACCAGCGCGGCATCCCCGCGCAGCAGCTCGTGCACTCCGGCCGACAGGCTGCTGGTGGCAGGCCCGGGCACTCCCATCGTGTGACGGCCCAACCGCTGTGCCGCACGGGCGGTGACCAGCGAGCCGCTGCGGTGGGCGGCCTCGACGACCACCGTGCCCCGGGTGAGGGCGGCGATCACTCTGTTGCGCAGCACGAATCTGCTGGGCGTCGGATGATCGCCGGGCGGCAACTCGCCGATCACCAGACCCTGTTCCGCGATCCTGGTGATCAACTGGGTGTGTCCGCGCGGATAGGGCCGGTCGACCCCGCAGGCCAGGACGGCCACGGTGGCGCCCCCTGCGCCGAGAGCACCGCGATGCGCGGCGCCGTCGACCCCGTACGCCCCGCCGGACACGACGACCCAGCCGCGCTCGGCGAGCCCGGTGCCGAGGGTGGCCGCCATGTGAGCCCCGTACTCGGTGCAGGCACGGGCTCCCACGAGGGCGACGGACCTCAACGCCCACATCCGCAGACTGGGCAGCCCCCGCACCCACAGTCCGATCGGCCGCGCGTCTGCGAGATCGTCTAGCTGCCCCGGCCACTCGGCGCTGCCGGGAACGACGAAGCGCGCACCGGCCGCGTACGCGACGGCGAGATCCCGGCGGGGCTCGGCCACCCGCGCCCGGGCCCGCAAACCGCTCCACCGTTTCTCACTCACCCCGGGCAACGGCTCCCCGGACCCCCGCAACCGCGAGGCCACCTCCGCCACACCCCACTCCCGGAGCCACCGCCCGCCGACCTCGTCCCCGGGCTCGACGACCCGAGCGAGGAAGACCCGGTCGAGCAGCTCGCCGTCGGGTTCGTCGCCGGTCACGCCGGCGCCCCGATGGCCATGGGCACTCCCCGGGGCACTCCGGTGCGCAGTTGCAGCGCCAGGGCGACGTCCGTCGCGTCCGGTCGGTCGTGTCCCGAGAGGTCCGCGACCGTCCAGGCGACACGCAGGACGCGGTCGAGCCCCCGGGCGGTCAGGACGCCCCGCTCCAGATTGCGCTCGGCCTCGTCCATCGCCCCCGACATGGCGTGCCAGCGGCTTCGCAGCTCACGCCCGGGTACGTCGCTGTTGGTCCGCCACGGGGTGCCGGCGAAGCGCAGCGCCGCCCGTTCCCTGGCGGCCCGCACCCGGTCGGCGACCACGGCGGTCGACTCGCCCCGGGCACCGCGTCCGGCAAGCTGGTCACGTGTGACCCGGTCCACCTGCACCCGCAGGTCGACCCGGTCGAGCAGCGGGCCGGAGAGCCGGGCCTGGTAGCGCCGGATCGCCGAGGGCGGACACTCGCAGAAGTCGTCGGTCTGCGAGAAGCGACCGCAGGGGCACGGATTCGCCGCGAGCACCATCAGGAACCTCGCCGGAAACCGCACCACGCCCGCGCTGCGCGCGATCACCACGTGCCCCGCCTCCAGCGGCTGCCGCAGCGCGTCGAGGGCCTGGGTGTTGAACTCGGGTGTCTCGTCCAGAAAGAGGACGCCTCGATGAGACAGCGACACCGCCCCGGGACGGGCGATACCGGGTCCGCCGCCGACGAGGGCCTGCATGGTGGCCGAGTGGTGCGGAGCGCAGTAGGGGGCGACATCGATCAGGGGCTTGCCCGGCGGCAGCAGACCCGCCACCGAGTGCACCGCCGTCACCTCGAGCGACTCCTCCCGGGCCAGCCGGGGCAGGATCGCGGGCAGCCGCTCCGCGAGCATCGTCTTGCCCGCGCCGGGCGGGCCCTCCAGGAACAGGTGATGTCCACCGGCCGCCGCCACCTCCACCGCGGTCCGCGCCGAGATCTGACCGACGACGTCGGCCAGGTCGTGGCCGTGGTCCTGCTGCGCGGCTCCGGAGCTGTGCATGCCGGTGGCGGCGCCCGTACCCGGCACGCGCAGGCCGGCCAGCAGCGGATCGGGGCGGCCCGGCTCGTCGGGTTGCTCGTCGGGCACCGGCTCGTCCGCGAGGACCGCGATCAGCTGCCGCAGGGTGCGCACGCCGAGCACGGAGACCCCGGGCACCAGCGAAGCCTCGGCGGCGGCGCACTCCGGCACCACGACCTGCTCGTAGCCGGCGTCCGCGGCGGCCAGTACCGCGGGCAGGATGCCCCGAACGGGCCGCACCCGACCGTCCAGCCCCAGCTCTCCGATCATCACGATGTCGGCGAGCACGCGCGGGTCGATCCGCTCGGAGGCACCCAGCACGGCACACGCGACGGCGAGGTCGAATCCCGAACCCGCCTTCGGCACGGATGCCGGACTGAGCCCCACCGTGAGCTTCTTCTGGGGCCATTCACCGCCCGAGTTCACGACGGCCGCCCGAACCCGGTCCCGGCTCTCCGTCAGGCTCTTGTCCGGCAGCCCCACCAGTGTGAACGCCGCCACCCCGGGCTCCAGGTCCGCCTGGACCTCGACCACGACTCCCTCGACGCCCACCAGCGCCACCGAGCACGTACGAGCGAAACCCATCTCAGGCCACCCCCTGCGCATGCTCGACCAGGGGCGCGCCGCGCTGTGGCAGGACCACACCCACCAGGTCGATGCGGACGCCTCCCGGTGGGGCGCCTCCGTGGGCGTGGATCCAGCAGGCGGCGAGGCCCCGCAGGCGCTCCGCCTTCTCGGGGGTCACCGCGGCCATGGGGTGCTCGAAGGCGCCCGCCCGCCGTGTCTTGACCTCGCAGACGACCAGGACCTCGCCGTCCCGCGCCACGATGTCGATCTCACCCGTCCTGCCACAGCGCCAGTTGCGCTCCAGGACCGTCATCCCGGCCTCGGTCAGCCGCCTCGCGGCCAGACTCTCGCCGTACTTGCCGAGTGCACTGCGTGCGTTCATGTCGGCACCACCTCCGGCGCCAACGATCACGCAAACCCGTCCACCGAGTTGATCTTGGTGGACTACTCACCGGTTGTGGAAAACCTGGTCACCCACAAGGGTCACCCGCCGGGCAACTCCAGGTCGCTCTTGTTCAGCTCCTCGATGTTCACGTCCTTGAACGTCAACACCCGGACCTGTTTCACGAAGCGAGCCGGCCGATACATGTCCCACACCCACGCATCCGCCATGGACACCTCGAAGAACACCTCACCCTGGACCGAGTGCACCTGCATCTCGTAGTCGTTGGTCAGGTAGAAGCGCCGCTCGGTCTCGATCACGTATTTGAACAGACCGACGACATCGCGGTACTCCCGGTAGAGCTTGAGCTCCATCTCGGTCTCGTACTTCTCGAGGTCCTCGGCGCTCATGGCATGTTCCCCTTCAGCCGTGCGATCCCACCATTGTGCGCCAGTCCCGTCAGCCCCTAGACGATTTCGGTGTCCAGGGTCACGGGCCCGGCCGGGGGACCTTCGTCGAGCAGCCTGCGCAGCAGCTCGGCGAGTCTGGTCGGATACACCGTCTCATGTGCCTGGCTCAGTTCCTGACACGTCCACCAGCGCGCTCCGGCGACACTGCGCCGCTCCAGCTCGGTCAGGGCCGTGGCCCGGGTGGCCGTCACCGTCGTACGGGCCAGGTAGTACCACTCGTCCTGGTCCCAGCGACGACCCGCGAACGGGAACGAGCATGTCCGCCGCCAGAGCACCGGCCCGAGCTCCACCTCGGTGATGCCGGTCTCCTCGGCGAGTTCCCTCAGGGCGGCCTCTTCACGGGTCTCCTCGCCCTCCAGTCCGCCACCGGGCGTGAACCACCAGTCGTCGGCCGGATCGTCCGGCTCGTGACCGTGCAGCAGCAGAATGCGGTCCTCGGGGTCGAGCAGGACCACCCGGGCCACCTTGCGCAGTTCGCCTTCGGGCGAGTCGTCCTGCCCGGCCGACGCCTCAGCGGGCACCGGCGGGCTCCGTCCGGACGCGGGAGCGCCCGCCGAAGAGCTTGGCGACGGGCCCGTACGCCCCGCCGCCCAGAACGAGCACCGCGCCGACGATGATCAGGATGAAGATCGTACGCAGCGGTCCGGGCGAGGAGAGCGCGCCGAGCGGCTCGAAGCCGGTGGGGCGCTCCAGCATGCCCTTCATGGGCCAGACGACGGCGTCCACCCGAGCGGTGACGGCCGAGCGTGCGACGGTGCCCTGGGCGGCGTCGGTGAGGTGGGCGGAGGAGTCCAGCGAGCCCTGGCGCTCGTCGCCGAGCAGGAAGAGGCGGCCTTCGGGCACTTTCACCGTCGGGATGGACTTGTCCTCGACGATGCTGCCCTTGAGATAGGTTTCGTCGATCTTCTTACCATTGACGGTCAGCTTCCCGTCGGTGCAGCAGGAGACGGTGTCCCCGCCGACCGCGACCACCCGCTTGACCACCGAGGCGCCGGTCACCCAGCTCTTGTCGGTGAAGACGACGACATCGCCCCGGCGTATCTCGTCGCCGTCGACGCGCTGCGCCATCACCCGGTCGCCCGCGTCGATCGTGGGCGTCATCGAGCTGGTGGGCACGGTATACGGCCGGTACAGCACCGCTCCCCAGGCGAATCCCCCGAGAAACAGCACCAGGCCCAGTGCGACGGCCAGTCCGGACAGTCGCTGTCCGGTCCGGCCGCCCACCGGGCCCGTGCTGGTGCCGCCGCTCTGCGGGGCCGTACGTGTAGTGCTCTCGCCACCCATGGACCCGCACCCTACCCGGCGGTACCCGGCCGGGGCAGCCCCTCCTCCCCGGCCGGGGTCACCCGCTCCGCAAAGCTTTCGCCAGGTCGCGCGGCACCCCCGGTGCCTGGGGGCTGATCAGCGGGTCCGCTCCACGGTGATCTTCCTGCGCCGCCACAATGCCACCGGCACCACACCGACGAGGGCGATCCCCTGCGGCGCGACCGTCAGGGCGGCGGAGGCCGACGACCCGTTGTTGATGCCGGCCTGGTCGAAGGTGTCGGGCTTGGGCAGCGTGCCCCAGCGGTTGAGCGGCCAGGCCTTCACGACGGCGCGCCCGACGACGTCGTCGACCGGGACCATGCCGTGGTGCTTGTCCGACTGGTTGTAGCGCGAGTCACGGGAGTTCTGCCGGTGGTCGCCCATCACCCAGATGTAGCCCTTGGGGACCTTCACCGTGAACTGGCCGCCCTGGTCGTCCTGGCTGCACGGGGTGTTGCCGGCATAGACGTACGACGCCTCGCTCAGCGCCTTGCCGTTGACCTTCAGCGGACCGGTGCCCTCGCAGGAGACCGTGTCACCACCCACGCCGACGACGCGCTTGATGAGGTCCTTCTCCTCGGCGGAGGGCATCAGGCCGATCCAGGAGAGGAACGTCTGTACGGCGTTCGGGTCCGCGGTCGGTTCGCCCGCCAGCCAGTTGTCGGGGTCGTGGAAGACGACGACCTCGCCGCGCTCGGGCTCGGAGCCGAACCACGGGGTGAGCTTGTCGACCAGGACGCGGTCGCCCTCCTGGAGGGTGTTCTGCATCGAGTCGGACGGGATCGAGAAGGCCTGCACCAGGAACGTCTTGATCAGCAGCGCCAGCACGAGCGCGATGCCGACCAGGATGGGCAGCTCCTTCCAGAAGGAGCGCGGCTTCTTCACCCTGGGGGCCGAGTCGCCGGGCCCCCCTCCCTTGACCTCCGTCACCATGCCGTCCTCGGTCACTCCGGAGTCACTCCCGGAGGTCACGGCGCTGTCCGCGGCCGGGTCGGCTGCTTCCACGGGGCGTCCGCGGTGCTCCTCGCCGTCGTGCCCGGATCGTGCGCCAACCGCCACATCCCCCACGCCAACTCCTTACTCTGTGCCGCCGCCTGCCCCAGGTTCGGCGCAGGCCCACCACTCCCATAACGAGCGGGAGTTCCGCAGGGCTCGGGAGTTGGATCGCTTCGTTCGGATCCTCGGGAGCAACCCTAAGCGACGCCCGGGAGCCTGAGGTCGTCCCTGATGCCGAGTCGGCCACGGAAGAGTAAGTTTTCGGTTCTTTCAGCGTGGTCCAGTGCCCAAAGGGCCAGGCGATGACCATGGCCCGTCCGACCACCGAGTCCAGGGAGACGGTGCCGCCGTAGTCGGTGTCCTGGTGCGAGCGGGAGTCCGCGGAGTTGGCGCGGTGGTCCCCCATGACCCACAGCCGCCCCTGGGGGACGGTGATGTCGAACTGCTGGGTGGAGGGGGCGTTTCCCGGATAGAGGTAGTCGGTCTCGCTCAGGGGGACGCCGTTGACGGTCACCCGCCCCTGGGTGTCGCAGCACTTGACGCGGTCACCACCGACCCCGACGACCCGCTTGATGAGGTCCTTCTCGTTGTCGGACGGCAGCAGGCCGATGAAGGTCAGGCCCTCCTTGACCTGCTTGACGACGATGGGGTCGTCCTTCTTCGTCGTGGTCTGCTCGTCCTGGAGCCAGCCGCCGGGGTCCTTGAAGACGACGACGTCCCCGCGTTGCGGCTCGGAGCCGAACCACGGGGTGAACTTGTCGACCAGGACACGGTCGCCGATCCGGATCGTCTGTTCCATCGAGCCGGACGGGATCACGAACGCCTGGACGAGGAAGGTCTTCAGGACCAGGGCTATGAGGACGGCCACGCCGACGAGGAGGGGTATCTCCTTGACCGCGCCGCGCCTCCTGCGCCGCTTGACCTTGCGCTGGAGCTGTCGCCGCTCCGCGCGTGAACGGCCGCCCGTGGGGCTGGCGGAACGCCGGACACCGGTGGGCAGCAGGTTCTCGGCGGCGGAACTCGACACACCGCGCGGCTTGCCGCGGTTACCCATGCGCGCCCTCCGCTGCGGACACGCGCGCGTAGGCGGCGGAACGGTGCAGACGGGTGGCGTGGCCGGCGGGCCAGATGATCCAGTCGGCCCGGCCGAGAACATCGTCGACGGGGATCATGCCGCCGCCCGGTGAGCCCAGATGGTCCCGGGAGTCGCTGGAGACGCTGCGATGGTCACCGAGGACGAACAGTGCGGCGTCGGGCACCTCGACGTCGAAGGAAACCGAGGACGGGCTGTCGCCCGGGTACAGGAAGCCCGACTCGTCGACCGACCGGCCGTTCACCTCGATCCTCCCCACCTTGTCGCAGCAGACCACGTGGTCTCCCCCCACACCCACAACGCGTTTGATGTAGTCCCCGTCACCGAAATACCCGGTTCCGTCGAACACGACCACATCTCCCCGCCGCGGCTCGGCACCGAAACGGTACGCCAACCTATTTACGAGAACGCGGTCCCCGATCCTCAATCCGTTTTCCATGGATCCGCTGGGAATCTGGAATGGTCTGACCACGAACGTGCTGATCAGCAGAAGAAAGACCAGGCAGAGCAGCAGGGTCAGGGAGATCCGGCCCCCCGGCAGCCCCTCGGTGATCCTTGACACCAACGCGAAACGCGACCGTCCCTCCGCGGCTCCTGGTGCGGAGCGGGAGGAGCGGTCGCGCTCCGTCGGCTGTGCTTCGGTGTCCATCGGAGCCAGATGCTATCCGGCCCCGCTGTGACCTCCGAAAAGCGCTCAGTTGTCGCGCTTCTCCTTGATCTTCGCGGCCTTGCCGCGGAGCTCGCGCAGGTAGTACAGCTTCGCGCGGCGCACGTCACCGCGGGTGACGAGCTCGATCTTCTCGACGATCGGGGTGTGCACCGGGAAGGTGCGCTCGACGCCGACGGAGAACGAGACCTTGCGGACCGTGAAGGTCTCGCGGACACCGGCGCCCTGGCGACGGATCACCACGCCCTTGAACTGCTGCACACGGGAGCGGTTGCCCTCGATGACGCGGACGTGGACGTTGACGGTGTCACCCGGGCGGAAGGCCGGGATGTCGGTGCGCAGCGACGCGGAGTCGACGATGTCGAGCAGGTGAGACATTTCGTCTGCTTTCTTCGCCCATGCCACAGGTCATCGGCGGTAGCTAGTGTTTCGTGAGGAGGCTGTCCGTGCCGGGGCGGGCGTCGTGTCCCCCTGTGGCAGGGGCGCACGCCGGACGACGCACAACAGCGGCCTATTGTTCCATGGCTTGTGGCCTGCGCCAAAATCGGCCGTACGGCTCCCCCGCCGGGTCCGGCGCCCAGCCCAGGATGGAGAGCATCTCGCGGTCCTTCTTGTCGAAGACCCCCGGGTCACAGCGCTCGATGAGGTCGGGCCGGTTGGCAGCCGTACGCCGGAGTGCCTCGTCGCGGCGCCAGCGGGCGATCTTGCCATGGTGCCCGCTGAGCAGCACGTCCGGGATGCCGCGCCCGCGCCACTCGGGCGGCTTGGTGAAGACGGGGCCTTCGAGCAGGTTCGCCATGGCTCCGGGCGCGAAGGAGTCGTCCCGGTGCGACTCGGCGTTGCCCAGCACACCGGGCAGCAGCCGGGCCACCGCCTCGGTGACCACCAGTACGGCCGCTTCGCCGCCGGCGAGGACGTAGTCGCCGATGGACACCTCGTGGACGGGCATCCGAGTGGCGTACTCGTCGATCACCCGGCGGTCGATGCCCTCGTAGCGCGCCGGAGTGAAGATCAGCCAGGGGCACTCGGAGAGCTCCACGGCGAGCTCCTGGGTGAAGGGGCGGCCGCTCGGGGTGGGGACGACGAGCGCGGGCGCGTGGGAGCCCGTCTCGTAGCCGTCCGCGAGCACGCAGTCCAGCGCGTCCCCCCAGGGGTCGGTCTTCATGACCATGCCCGGGCCGCCGCCGTACGGGGTGTCGTCGACGGTGTTGTGCCGGTCGTACGTCCACGCGCGCAGATCGTGGACGTGCACGTCCAGCTGGCCACGCGCGCGTGCCTTGCCGACCAGGGAGACGTTCAGGGGTTCGAGGTACGCGGGGAAGATCGTGACGACGTCGAGCCGCATCAGGACTCGTCCTCGGAGTCCCGGGAGGACGCGATCTCGGCGCGGTCGTCGATCAGGCCGGGCGGTGGTGTGATGACCGCCCTCTGCTCCGCCAGGTCGATCTCGGCGACGATCTCCTCGACGAACGGGATCATCACCTCACTGCCGTCCGGCCGCTCGACGATGAAGAGGTCCTGGGAGGGCAGGTGCGAGATCTCGGTGATCCGGCCGACCTCGACGCCGTCCGCGGTGACCACGTCGAGGTCCATCAGCTGGTGGTCGTAGTACTCGTCCTCCTCCTCCGGCAGCTCCTCCGGATCGACCTCGGCGATCAGGAGGGTGTTGCGGAGGGCCTCGGCGGCGGTGCGGTCCTTCACGCCCTCGAAGCGCAGGAGGAGACGGCCGCTGTGGACGCGGCCGGTCTCGATGGTGAGCGGCCCCGTGGAGGGCGGGTCGGTGGCCAGGACGGCGCCGGGGGCGAGCCTGAGTTCGGGCTCGTCGGTTCGTACCTCGACGGTGACGTCGCCCTTGATGCCGTGGGCGCGGCCGATCCGTGCGACTACCAGCTGCACTGTGCTTGCTCTCCTGTCATACGACTACGGGCCGGGGACGGCCCGATGGCCCTCCCCGGCCCGAGCCGGTGCTGCGTTTGACGTCAGCGGACGTGGTCGACGTCGACGAGGTCGACGCGAACACCACGGCCGCCGATGGCGCCCACGACGGTGCGCAGGGCACGCGCGGTGCGGCCGTTGCGGCCGATCACCTTGCCGAGGTCGTCGGGGTGCACCCGGACCTCGAGAACGCGCCCGCGACGCAGGTTGCGCGAGGCGACCTGCACATCGTCAGGGTTGTCGACGATGCCCTTCACGAGGTGCTCGAGAGCCTCCTCGAGCATGCTCAGGCCTCGGTCGACCCGGACTCGGCCGCGGCCTCGTCCTTCTTCTCAGCCTTCTTCTTCTGGGTGATGGCCTCACCCTTGCCCTCGTCGTCGCCACCAAGGGCCTCGAACGAGGGGCGCGCGGCCTTCTCGGCCGGCTGGAGCAGCGGAGCCGGGGCGGGCTCGCCCTTGTACTTCTGCCAGTCGCCGGTCTTCTTCAGAATGGCGAGCACGGGCTCGGTCGGCTGCGCGCCGACACCGAGCCAGTACGCCACACGGTCGGCGTCGACCTCGATGCGCGAGGGGTTCTGCACCGGGTGGTACAGGCCGATCTCCTCGATCGCACGGCCGTCACGGCGGGTGCGGGAATCGGCGACGACGATGCGGTAGTGAGGCGAACGGATCTTGCCCAGACGCTTCAGCTTGATCTTGACTGCCACGGGAGTGGGTTCTCCTGGTTTTGACGTGGTTGGGCACGGCGAGATTGCCGCGTGGGGTTGCGGTACCCGAGTGCCCGATGGACGCGTCAGCCGGAGGCGAGAGGGTTCCTGTGCGGCTGTCGAGTACAGCTAGCCATTGTGCCACACCCCGCGACTCACGTCGGACCGAGGGCGCGCACGCGCATGCCTGAGGGGCACCCGGCGTTCCAGGTGCCCTCGGGCCGACCGCGACTGCCACGAGCAGCCGCGATCTCAGCCTGCTGCCGCGCCCACGATCTCGGGGATGCGGAACGGCTTGCCGCAGCCCCCGCAGACGATCGGCGCCTGGGCCAGGACGGAGGGGACGACCCTCACATTGCGGCCGCAGTCGCAGACCGCCTTGACCCGGACCCCGCCTCCGGAGGAGCCGTGACGGGCCGCCGGTCCCCGGAAGGAGCGGGCGGTGTCGGCGGAGGTCGCCGCCGTGTGGGCCTTGAGGGCGCGCTGGAGCTGATCGATGGTCGGGCGATACCGACGCTTCGCCTCGGGGGTGAGCGTGACCAGTGAGAAGCCGCTGCTCGGGTGCGGCTCCTCGGGGTGGTCCAGGCCCATCTCCTCGGCGATCGCGAGGAATCTGCGGTTGTGGTAGCGGCCGGCGCGGGAGGTGTCGCGGATGCCTCGCGCGGCGGCGATGCCGTGGACTGCCTCGTGAAGCAGTCGCTCGAAGGAGAGCTCGTGACCGCACGCGGACGACGACTCCCCGATCAGGGACTCTGGCGCGGCAAGGTCCGGCAGTTCGGGGTGGTACCGCTGAATGTCGGCCCACGCCTCTGCCAGCTCTGCGGCGAGAACAGGTGGTGTCTGTGTCGTGCTCACGTAATGACAACGAGCCGGAGGGCCCCTGTGTTCCTATTCCGGGGCATCCCAAATAATTTGCACGTACCCGTCAGTTGCCGCTGATGCGTGGAGACGAGGGCGGGTGCGCTGATCTGCGGAGAAGCCTCGCAGCTCATACCAAGCTGGTGCGTAGTGTGAGGTACGCCCCGGCGCGTAGATCGCGTCCACGCGCCGGTGCGGTTGTGATCCGCAGGTGCGCAAGAGGCGTTTCGGCCGCTCTCGCACCGGAAGGGTGCTGCCTCAGTAAGCGCGCGCGACGACCGCGACGTTACCGGGGGCGTCGTCGGCACTCGGCACCGACCCGTCCTCCGCGACCAGACACCGTACGGTCACCGCGTGCGCGGCCAGCCTGGCCTCGCCTTCTTCGCCGAGGGTGGCCCACGGGATCCGCGCCCAGCCGCCGGCGACAGCGGCCTCGACGGCTTCGTCGAACGTCGACACCTCACTCGTCCGGGACTCGCGTCGCTCGCGGGACTGGGCCAGCAGCAGCGCCTGGTCCTCCTCGAGGACGGCCGGGAGCAGTCGTACGAGATCCTCGACGTCGATCGCCTCCTTCCCGCCCGGGATCCGCCGCGCCACCATCGCGGTGCCGTTCTCCAGGTCACGGGGCCCGATCTCGACGCGGACCGGTACGCCCTTGAGCTCCCAGTCGACGACCCGGCGGCCGAAGGGGGTGTCGGTGCGGTCGTCGACGTGGACGCGGATGCCCGCCGCCTTCAGCCGGTCGCCGATCTCGCGGACCTTGGCCAGAACCGGCTCGTCGCCCTTGATCGCGAGGACGACGACCTGGGTCTGCGCGAGCCGCGGCGGCACACGGAGGCCGTTGTCGTCACCGTGCATCATCACCAGGGCGCCGATCATGCGGGTGGTCGAGCCCCAGGAGGTCTGCCAGACGAGTTCCTGGGTGCCGTCCTTGGACAGGTACGAGGTGTTGAAGGCCTTGGCGAAGTTCTGGCCCAACTCGTGGCTGGTGGCCATCTGGAGGGCCTTGCCGTCACCCATCATGCCTTCGAGCGTGAGGGTGTTGATGGCGCCGGCGAAGCGCTCCTTGACGGTCTTGCGGCCGGGGACGACGTCCATGGCGAGGACGTTGGTCATGAAGTCCTCGTAGACCTGCCGGTGGATGTGCGAGGCGAACGCACGCGCGTCCTCCTCGGTCGCGTGCGCGGTGTGGCCCTCCTGCCACAGGAACTCCGTCGTCCGCAGGAAGAGCCGGGGCCTGAGTTCCCAACGCACCACGTTCGCCCACTGGTTGATCAGCAGCGGCAGGTCGCGGTAGCTCTGCACCCACTTCGAGAAGTAGTCGTTGATGATCATCTCGGAGGTGGGGCGGACGACCGCGGGCTCCTCGAGTTCCTTGCCGCCGCCATGGGTGACCACCGCGAGCTCGGGCGCGAATCCCTCGACGTGGTCCGCCTCGCGGGTCAGGTACGACTGCGGGATCAGCAGCGGGAAGTACGCGTTCTGGGTGCCCGTCTCCTTGATGCGGGCGTCCATCTCGGCCTGCATCCGCTCCCACAGTCCGTACCCGTATGGTCGGATGACCATGGTGCCGCGCACCGGACCGTTGTCGGCCAGTTCGGCCTTGGTGATCAGATCCTGGTACCAGCGCGGGAAGTCGTCCGCCCGGGGTGTGAGAACAGGTGCCTTTGCCATGGCGCGATGTTACGGGCGCAGATTGCCGGGATGTGAATTCTTTTCCCCGGCACATGCCAACCCGCAACCAGGGCCCTTCTGCCTCTGGACGAGCGGTCGAGTGCGGAGTTACCTGGCATACGGGGGAACTGCGAGCGCACGTCACGGGGGCTACGGAATCGGGCACAGAGTCAACTCTCGGCGGATTGGGGCGCTTATCCATGACACCTACGCTCGTGCGGCAGCACTTGCCCTCGACGGGAGAGGTCTCCCGTCGCGACCTCGGTGCACGCGCGCGTGACTGGTCCGAGATCCAGGAGCGGATGCTGGTTCCGCTGTACGAGGCCGTCTACGAGCGATTGGAAGTGGGCTCCGCGACACGGGTGTTGGGCCTCGGCTGCGGCAGCGGGCTCGCCCTGCTGATGGCGGCCTCCAGAGGCGCCGCGGTCGCCGGTGTCGAGCCAGCCTGCCCCGAACGGCTGGCGCTCGCGCGGCAGCGGCTGCTGCCGGAGACGTGGGGCACACGCGCGCGTGTCGGCACCCGGCTCGTCGAGGGAGCCCCTGGGGACGCCGCCGACGCCGACGCTCCCCCGTACACCCTCGTGACCGCCTTCGAGCCGATCGGGTGTCTGGCGGGCGACTCGGAGGGGCTCGGTGAACTTCTCGCCTCGGCGACACCACTCGCCGAGCGGGGAGCGCCCGTGGCGCTCGCCGGCTGGGGTCCGCCGGAGCGGTGCGCCACGTCGTCCGTGCTGCGGGTGGCCACCAAGCTGGCGGATCCGCTGCGCAGCACGGGCAGTTGGCGCCCGGCCCTGCGCGACGATCTGGAGGAGGTCGCCCAGCGGGCGGGGCTGAAGCCCGACGGCTCGGGGCGGGTGGCCTGCCCCTTCGGGTACGCCGACCTCGACAGCGCGCTCAAGGGGCTGCTGTCGACCGGGCTCTTCGACGCGGCCATCGAGGCGACCGACCAGGCACAGGTGGACAAGGAAGTGACGGAAGCCCTGCATCCGTATCAGCGCCGGGACGGCACGGTGTGGATGCCGAACGTCTTCCGGTACCTGATCGCGAGGGTCCCCTAGGCCTCCGTGTCCTTCTTCAGCCGCGTGACCCCGGCGATCCGGTACGCGTCCGTCTCCTCCAGCGTCTCGCTCGCCAGCAGGGCCTCGGCCAGCGCGTTCAGTTGCCCCCGGTGCTCGGTGAGTTTGTGGAGGGCCTCGTCGTAGCACTCGTCGACGATCCGCCGCATCTCGCCGTCGATCACATCGAGGGTCTGGGGTGCGGCGGCGAGGCCGTACGCCTGCTGGGCGTCGCTGGGGAGGGCGGACAGGCGTCCCACCCGCTCGCTCATCCCCCACCGCGCGACCATCCCGCGCGCGATGTTCGTGACCTGTTCGAGGTCGTTCTCGGCGCCGGTCGTGACGACGCCGTAGACGACCTGTTCCGCGGCCATGCCGCCGAGCGCGCCGATGATCCGTCCGCGCAGGTACTCCTCGGAAAGCGCGTACCGCTCCACCTCGGGCGTCGACATGGTCACCCCGAGCGCGCGGCCGCGCGGCACGATGGTCACCTTGCGGACCGGGTCGGCGCCGGGCTGCAGCATGCCGAGGAGGGCGTGCCCGCTCTCGTGGTACGCGGTACGGCGCCGGTCCTCCTCCGGCATCACCAGCGTGCGCTCGGCCCCGAGCTGCACCTTCTCCAGGGCCTCCGACAGGTCGGACTGCGTCACCTGGTCCTGCTTGCGCTTCACGGCGAGCAGCGCGGCCTCGTTGGCGAGATTGGCCAGATCCGCCCCCGTCATGCCGGGGGTCGTGCGTGCCACCCGGGCCAGGTCGACCTCGGGCGCGAGCGGGATCTCGCGGGTGTGGATGGCGAGGATCGCCTCGCGTCCGGCGCGGTCCGGCGGGGAGACGTTGACCACCCGGTCGAAGCGGCCGGGCCGGGTCAGCGCCGGGTCCAGAATGTCGGCGCGGTTGGTCGCCGCGATGACGACGACGCCCTCGGACCCCGAGAAGCCGTCCATCTCGGTGAGGATCTGGTTCAGCGTCTGCTCGCGCTCGTCGTGACCGCCCACCGAGGCGCCGCCGCTGCGGACCCGCCCGATGGTGTCGATCTCGTCGATGAAGATGATCGACGGCGCCACCTTGCGGGCCTCGGCGAACAGCTCACGGACCCGGGACGCACCGACACCCACGATCATCTCGATGAACTCGGAGGCCGAGGCGGAGAAGAACGGCACCCCCGCCTCACCCGCCACCGCACGCGCCAGCAGGGTCTTGCCGGTGCCGGGCGAACCGGCGAGCAGCACACCGCGGGGCATCTTCGCGCCCATCCTGCGGTAGACGTCGGGGTGCTCCAGGAAGTCGACGACGTCGTCCAGCTCACCCTTGACCTCGTCGATGCCGGCCACGTCGGCGAAGGTGGTGCGCTGGGTGCCGGGCCGCAGGCCCACCGGCTTGGGCGGCGCCTTGCGCCCGAGCATGCCGCCCACACCACCCATCCCGCCGCCCAGCCGCCGGGCGAAGAAGATCCACACGGCGACCAGCAGCACGATCGGGATCAGCGAGAGCAGCAGGTTGGGCAACAGACCGCGCTGCTGCACGACCGGTCGCGCGGTCACCGTGACGTCGTGGCTGCTCAGGTGCTGCCAGAGGGCGTCGTCGGCGAAGGCCGGGCGCTGGGTCCTGAACCTGGTGTAGTCGCCGCCGCCGTCGGGATCGTCCCGGGACTGCTTGAGCTGACCCTGGATCGCGTCGCCCTTGGAGTAGATCTTGTCGACGTTTCCCGCGTCGACCTGTCTGCTGAACTCCGTGTAGGAGATCGTCGGCTCGTCGCCCCCACCGAGGTAGTTCAGCCCGACGTACACCAGCAGGAAGACGATCACCGCGGTGACGGCCAGTCCCCACCAGCGGCCGCGCGGCCGCCTCCCGCCCGGGGGCCGTGGTCCGTCGTCCGGGGTGCCCTCGGTGCGCCAGGGCTGGTCGGGGGCCTTGCGCGCCGGAGCGGCATTGCTCATATCTGGACGTTACGGCAGACCTCGGGCCTCGGCACGCGCTGAGGGCGCCCTCCGGCAGGGAGGACGCCCTCGAAGTCGTACAGGACTCAGCCCATGAACTTCTTGAACTCGTCCGGCAGCTCGAAGTCCTGCGGGGCCTGCTGGCCGGGCACACCGAAGGCGCTGCCCCCCTGGGCGGCCTTCCGCGCGGCCTCCTCCTGCTCCTGCTGCTTGCGCTTCATCGGGTTGCCGGAGCGCTGCTTGCCCTTGGCCTTCTTCGGCTGCTTCTTGGCACGGCCGGGGCCGCCGCCCATGCCCGGGATGCCCGGCATGCCCGGCATCCCGCCGCCCTGGGCCATGCGCGACATCATCTTGCGGGCCTCGAAGAACCGCTCGACGAGGTTCTTGACCGCGCTGACCTCGACGCCGGAGCCCTTGGCGATACGGGCGCGGCGCGAGCCGTTGATGATCGTGGCGTCAGCGCGCTCGGCCGGGGTCATCGACTTGATGATGGCGGCCGTGCGGTCGACGTCCCGCTCGTCGATGTTGTTGATCTGGTCCTTGATCTGACCCATGCCGGGCATCATGCCGAGCAGCTTGCTGATGCTGCCCATCTTCCTGACCTGCTCCATCTGGGCCAGGAAGTCGTCCAGGGTGAAGTCCTGGCCCTTCTTGGACGCCAGCTTGGAGGCCATCTTCTCGGCCTCTTCCTGGCTGAACGTCTTCTCCGCCTGCTCGATCAGGGTGAGCAGGTCACCCATGTCGAGGATGCGGGAGGCCATCCGGTCCGGGTGGAAGGCGTCGAAGTCCTCGAGCTTCTCGCCGCTCGACGCGAACATGATCGGCTTGCCGGTGACCTGGCGGATCGACAGGGCCGCACCACCGCGGGCGTCACCGTCGAGCTTGGAGAGCACCACGCCGTCGAAGCCGACGCCGTCGCGGAAGGACTCGGCGGTGTTGACCGCGTCCTGACCGATCATCGCGTCGACGACGAAGAGGATCTCGTCGGGCGAGACGGCGTCACGGATGTCCGCGGCCTGCTGCATCAGCTCCTGGTCGATACCCAGGCGGCCGGCGGTGTCCACGATCACGATGTCGTGGACCTTGGACTTCGCGAACTCGATGGAGTCCTTGGCGACCTTGACCGGGTCACCGACGCCGTTGCCCGGCTCGGGCGCGTAGACCGCGACACCGGCACGCTCGGCGACGACGCTGAGCTGGTTGACGGCGTTGGGACGCTGGAGGTCGGCGGCGACGAGCAGCGGCGAGTGGCCCTGCTCCTTCAGCCAGTGGCCGAGCTTGCCCGCGAGGGTGGTCTTACCGGCACCCTGGAGACCCGCCAGCATGATCACGGTGGGCGGGTTCTTGGCGAACCGCAGCCGCCGGGTCTCGCCGCCGAGGATCGTGACGAGCTCCTCGTTCACGATCTTCAGGACCTGCTGCGCGGGGTTCAGCGCCCGCGAGACATCGGCACCGAGGGCACGCTCCTTGACGTTCTTGATGAACGTCCGGACGACGGGGAGGGCCACGTCCGCTTCCAGGAGGGCGATCCGGATCTCGCGCGCGGTGGCGTCGATGTCCGCCTCGGAGAGCCGTCCCTTGCCGCGCAGGTTCTTGAAAGTCGCTGAGAGGCGATCGGAAAGAGTATCGAACACGGCGCTCGCGGTCCTCGGGGTCGGTGGCAGCTGGGAATCGCCCTCCAGGGTATCCCGGCGACACACGTAGCCGGGATCCCCCGGTCAGCCCCGCAAGGTCTCCTCCAGCTTCCGGGCCACGGAAGCCGCTTCGCCGGCCCCGAGCGGGGCGCCCTTGCCGTCGGTGACGTAGAAGGCGTCCACCGCGTTGGCGCCCAGTGTCGACACGTGGGCGCTGCGCATCCGCACCCCGGCGTCCTCCAGCGCTTGCCCGATGCGGAACAGCAGTCCCGGGGCGTCCTGGGCCCGCACCTCGATCACCGTCGCATGCCGGGAGGCCGCCGAAGCGACCGTCACGCGTGCGGCGGGCGCGATGACACCCCGGCGCCTCGGATACGCGGCGTCGCGCTCGGCCAGCCGCCCGGCGACGTCCAGCGAGCCGTCCAGGGCCCGTACGAGATCGGCGCGCAGCCGGGCGGCCTGGGGCAGCGAGCCGTACTGGGCCGCGACCCGCCAGTTCAGCAGGAGCACGGAGCCCTCGACACCGTCGGGCAGGTCCAGGGCCCGCAGCTCCGCCGTGCGGACGGTCAGCCGGTGCACGGCCAGCACTCCGGCGACAGCGGGCAGTACGCGCGGCTGGTCCGGTACGGCGATGAGGAGCTCCACGCCGAGCGGCTCGGGGTCCCCGGCGGGCTGGCCCTCCGTGAGCGCCGGCGGCTCGGTCTGCGCGCGCAGGGACAGCACCGGGCTGCCGGTCGCCACCGCCTCGATGGCGAGCCGCTCCTGCTCGGCGGTGGGCGCGGCGGCCTCCGGCTCGTCGAGGTCGTCCCCGGCGAGCACGGCGGCCACCCTCTTGACCAGGTCGGCGACGAGCGAGCCCCGCCAGGACGACCAGGCGGCGGGCCCGGTGGCCAGGGCGTCCGCCTCGGTCAGCGCGTGCAGCAGCTCCAGCGTGCCCTGTGATCCGACCGCATCGGCGACCGAACGCACGGTGGCCGGGTCCTCCAGGTCACGCCGGGTGGCGGTGTCCACGAGCAGCAGGTGATGCCGTACGAGCGTCGCGAGTACGGCGACGTCGTCGCGGTCGAATCCGATGCGCGCGGCAACGTCCTTCGCGATGATCTCGCCGGCCACCGAGTGGTCGCCGGGCCAGCCCTTGCCGATGTCGTGCAGCAGCGCGGCGACGAGCAGCAGGTCGGGGCGGTGGACGCGCCGGGTGAACTCGGAGGCGCGGACGGCCGTCTCGATGAGGTGCCGGTCGACGGTCCAGATGTGTACGGCGTTGCGCTGGGGACGGCACCGCACCCGCTCCCAGTCGGGCAGCATTTGGGTGATCAGCCCCTCGGCCTCCAGCGCCTCCCAGACGTCGATGGTGGGCTGGCCCGAGCCGAGCAGGGTCACGAGCTGCTCGCGCGCCTCGGCGGGCCACGGCGTGGGCAGCGGGCGCACTCCGGCCGCCATGCGCCGTACGGCGTGCAGGGAGAGCGGGAGTCCGGCCTGTGCGGCGGCGGCCGCGGCGCGCAGCGGGAGCACGGGATCGCGATCGGGGCGCGCGGCGCGGGCGAGCACCACCTCGCCGTCCTGCTCGACGACCCCCTCCGCCAGCGGCGACCTCTCGGCCACCGGCTTGCCACCGCCGAGCATGGCGCGCAGCCGCGGCCGTACGGCACGTGACCTGAGGACGCGTCCCACCTCGCGCCAGGTGACGTCACTGGCGTACGAGATGACCCGCGCGGCTTCGTAGACCTGCCGCAGCAGGGTGTCGGCGTCGAGCAGGCCGAGCTCGGCGGCGACCTGGTCCTGTTCCTGGAGCGCGAGCCGGTCGGTAGCGCGGCCCGTCGTCAGATGCAGGGCGTCCCGGACGTCGAGCAGTCGGCGCCGGGCGTCGTCGAGGCCCTCGCGCGGGGCGTCGGCCAGCCAGGAGGCGGCGACGGCACGCAGGGCGGTGGCGTCCCTCAGGCCGCCCCGGGCCTCTTTGAGATCGGGTTCGAGCAGGTACTGCAGTTCGCCCTGGCGCTCGGCGCGCTCGGCGCACAGTTCCTGGAGCTCGGGAAGGCGCTTGGGGGCCTGGTTGCGCCAGTCGGCGAGGACCGCCGTCCGCAGGCCCGCCGTCAGTCCCAGGTCGCCGGCGATGTGGCGGGCGTCCAGGAGGCCGAGTTGGACTTTCAAGTCCTCCCCGGCCGTCTTGCGGGCCTCCGCAGGCGTGCGCACGGAGTGGTCGAGGGCGAGACCGAGGTCCCACACGGGGTACCAGATGCGGTCGGCCAGCGCGGCGACCGCGGCCGAGTCGCTGCCGTCATGCAGCAGGACCAGGTCCAGGTCGCTGCGCGGGGACAGCTCGCCGCGGCCGTAGCCACCGACGGCGATCAGGGAGACCCCGCGCAGCGCCTCGGCGCCCGCGGTGAACAGCCCCGAGAGCCAGTCGTCCGTCAGCTCGGCGAGGGCCGAACGGCGCGGCGGCCCGGACCGCGCCCCCTCCTGGAGGAGGCGCAGCCGGGCCGCCGCGTAGCCGCTGGGTCCCGAGTCCTCTACGTCCTTGTGCACGTCCGTGCTCGTCACCCAGCAGCTCCAGTTCTGTTCTTCGGTCAGAGCGCGTCCGGGCCGCGCTCGCCCGTCCGGACCCGTACGGCCGTCTCGACCGGCAGGGACCAGACCTTGCCGTCACCGATCTTGCCGGTACGGGCCGCCTTGACGATGACGTCGATCAGCTGCTCGGCGTCGTCGTCCTCGGCGAGGACCTCGATGCGGATCTTCGGGACCAGGTCGACGGTGTACTCGGCACCGCGGTAGACCTCGGTGTGGCCCCGCTGACGACCGTAGCCGCTCGCCTCGGTGACCGTCAGGCCGTGGACCCCGAAGGCCTGGAGGGCTTCCTTGATCTCGTCGAGCCGGTGGGGCTTGACGACGGCGGTGATGAGCTTCATGCGTCCACCTTCTTGCCCGCGTCGCCGGCCGGGGCCGTGACGGAGGTCCGGGCGGCGCCGCCACCGGCACCGCTGAAGTCGTATGCGGTCTCGGCGTGCTCGGCCTGGTCGATGCCCGAGACCTCCTCGTCCTCAGTGACCCGCATGCCGATCGTCTTGTCGAGCAGGAAGGCAAGGATCGCGGAGGCGATCAGGGAGTAGGCGAGGACCGCGAAGACACCGGCGCACTGCTTCCAGAGCTGGTCCGCGTTGCCGCCGTAGAAGAGGCCCTTGACGTCGGACTGGCCCTTGCCGCTGGCGAAGAAGCCGATCAGCAGGGAGCCGATGATGCCGCCGACCATGTGGACACCGACGACGTCCAGGGAGTCGTCGTAGTTGAACCGGTACTTCAGGCCGACGGCCGCGGCGCAGGCGACACCGGCGATGGCGCCGATGCAGATCGCGCCGATCGGGGTGATCGCACCACCGGACGGGGTGATGGCGACCAGGCCGGCGACCGCGCCGGAGGCGGCGCCCAGCGTGGTGAACGCGCCGTGGCGGATCTTCTCGTAGATGAGCCAGGCGAGCATGGCGGCCGCGGTGGCGATCTGCGTGTTGACGAACATCAGCGAGCCGACGCCGTCGTCGTTGCCGAGCCACGAGCCGGCGTTGAAACCGAACCAGCCGAACCACAGCAGGCCGGCGCCGAGCATGACCAGCGGGAGGCTGTGCGGGCGCATCGGGTCGCGCTTGAAGCCGACGCGCTTGCCGATGACGAGGATCACACCGAGCGCCGCGGCACCCGCGTTGATGTGGACCGCGGTACCACCGGCGAAGTCGATCACACCGAGCTCGAAGGCCCAGCCGCCGGTGCCCCAGACCCAGTGGGCGACCGGGAAGTACACGACCGTCGCCCACAGCGCCACGAAGAGCGCCCAGGCGGAGAACTTCACGCGGTCGGCGATCGCACCGCTTATCAGGGCGGGCGTGATGATGGCGAACATCATCTGGAAGACGGCGAAGGCGAGCACCGGGATCGTGTATCCGGACCAGATGTCGCCCTTGTCGATGCCGGTCCATCCGAAGAAGTCGGATTCCCAGCCGATGAGCGAGCCGTGGTCCGTACCGAACGCCATGGAGAAGCCGTAGACGACCCACAGGATGGTGACGATACCCATGCTGATGAAGCTCATCATCAGCATGTTGAGGGTGCTCTTGACCCGGACCATGCCTCCGTAGAAGAAGGCGAGACCCGGCGTCATGATCAGCACCAGAGCGGAACAGATCAACATGAAGCCTGTGTTGGCCACAGACAGCTTGTCTGCGGCGAGCGTGATGGCGGTTGGTGCCATCGGCGTCTCCTCGTCGTAGGTACGGCCCCGTGCGGGCGAAGCCAGAGCGGAATGAGGGGTGGGCCGGTTATGCGCCATGAGATTGACGCAGCGCGGTTTCGGTGGAAGCCCCTCGTTGTTTCGCCGCCGTGACGAAGACGCCTTGCGTGTTACGCATCGATGAACTGGCAGATATGGGCCGCGTCGATCGTTATCGTGGCGCAACCTTCGCTCAAGGAGTGAAACCGGCCGCGGTCGGCCTTCCGGTGACCTGGCATGGGGGAGCCGAGTCGGGCAGTTCGGGAGGGCCGGCCGCGGCCGGGGTTCTGGGGATTCAGACGGCTTCCGCGGTCTCCGGAAGTTCCACGGCAAGCTTGTCGGTGAGTTCCACGACCTCGGCGAGATCACCGAAATCGCGTACAGCCGTGTCGACCGTCTTTCGAATACGAGTGTTGACGCGCTCGGAGCGGACCTTCTTGGCGATGTGCATGGCCTGTTCCACCAGTACGGTGCTCTGCTCGGGCTCGCGCCGGAGCAGATGCACCGTGGCCATGCCGATGAGATTGAGTGCGTACGACCGCTGGTGCTCGTCGTCCTCGGAGAAGAGCTCCACCGCCCGATGCATGAGGGGCTCGGCCAGGGAGGCGTAGGTCGGGCTGCGACCGGCCACGTAGGCCAGGTCCCGGTAGGAGTGGGAGTTCTCGCCGTACAGCTCGGCCTCCGAGAAGAAGCGGATCCAGTCGGGGTCCGGCTCGTCCCACTCGTCGGCGTCGGCGAAAACGTCCTCGGCCATCCGGACCGCCCTCTTGCACTTGCCGGGCTGCCCCATGTTGGCGTAGGCGCGGGCCTCCATCGCATACAGCATCGACTGGGTGCGGGGGCTCGCACAGTCCCGGCTGCCGTACTGCGCGAGGTGGATCAGCTCCAGGGCGTCCTCGGGTCGCCCGAGGTGGATCATCTGACGGCTCATGCTGGACAGGACGTAGGAACCGAGCGGCTTGTCGCCGGCCTCCTTGGCCGCGTGCAGGGCGAGGACGAAGTACTTCTGCGCGGTGGGCTGCAGCCCCACGTCGTACGACATCCAGCCCGCGAGTTCCGCCAGTTCGGCGGCGACCTTGAACAGCTTGCGGGTGGTGGTCTCGGGCTGGGGCTCCTGGAGGAGGTCCGTCACCTCGTGCAGCTGGCCGACGACCGCCTTGCGGCGCAGGCCGCCGCCGCACTGGGCGTCCCACTGGCGGAACATCTCGGTCGTCGACTCGAGGAGGTCGAGCTCGGGCCTGGAGAGACGGCCGACGCGACGGGACGCGGCCGGGTCGGGTTCCCGGTGCGGGGTGGCGGCGGGGCCGGGGACGAGCCAGCGCTGCATGGGCTCGATGAGGGACGGGCCCGCGGACAGGACCAGCGAAGTCCCGAGGAAGCCGCGCCGCGCCAGCATGAGGTCGCTGCGCGAGAACTCGCTGAGCAGGGCCACGGTCTGCGGGCCCGTCCAGGGCAGGTCGACCCCGGTCGCGGACGGCGACTGGCGGGCGGCCCGCAGCCCGAGGTCCTCGACGGAGACGACGCATCCGAACCGCTCGGAGAACAGCTCGGACAGGATCCTGGGGATGGGTTCGCGGGGGTTCTCGCCATCCAGCCAGCGGCGCACCCGCGAGGTGTCGGTGGAGATGTGGTTGGCCCCCAACTGGCGGGCCCTGCGGTTGACCTGGCGGGCGAGCTCGCCCTTCGACCAACCGCTGCGCACGAACCAGGAGGTGAGCAGCTCGTTGGGGCGCTTGTCGGCCTGAGAGGAGCTCTGCGCGGCGCTCCCGGCGCCCGTCCCGCTTCCGCTGTTGCCGCCCACTGGAACGCCCCCATCCCTGAGACCACTTGTCGCCGAGTGCGCCAAGCCTTATCAGAATGCCGGTAAATAGGGCCGTTCGTCCGGCAGTTGTCAGCCTTCGAACGGGGACCCGACTTGCCTCCGGCATACCCACACGTGCATGTGCCCCCAGGACTCGTGCACTCAAAGTAATCCTACGATCACGCGTCCAGCCATGGCGATCCCGGAAACGCCACCATTCGCCACCCCTTCGAATGAACTCACGGTCGCCTCCACACGATTCACTTGACATAGACCGAGCAGGGGTAGGCGGAGCGGTGCATTCAGGGGCGCACATGACCCAGCGCACCACCCGGGGCACCTCCGAGCGCCGACATCGCCCGGAAGAAGCAACGGAGAGTGACTGACCGCGTCCGTCGCGTAACCACCGGCGCGCTGGACCCGTTGGAGGGGGCATGGGCTTCACGATCGGCGGCATTCGGGAGATCCGTTCCGGTACCCGCAGGCGCGGCCGCTCCTCGGAGTGCACCACCGTCGCCGAGTTCACCGGACTCTGGGGCTGGGACGTCGTCCCGGGCGCGCGCACGTCGGCCGGCGAGTGCTCCTGCGGCCGCGCGGACTGCCGTCACCCCGGCGCCCACCCCCTCGACTTCGCACCCCCGGTCCCGGCCGGGGCCACGCTCGACGACGTGACCAAGGCGTGGTCCGAGTTCCCCGGCGCCTCGGTGATGCTGCCCGTCGGCCGTGCCTTCGACGTCATCGAGGTCGCCGAGCCGGCCGGACGCCGCGCCCTGGTCCGCCTGGAGCGCATGGGCCTGCCCCTCGGCCCGGTGACCGCGACCCCCGAGGGCCGCGCCCAGTTCTTCGTCGCCCCCGGCGCCGCGTCCGACCTGAGCGAACTCCTCTACCGCATGGGCTGGGACGACGCCGCCTCCCTCGACCTGCGCGGCCTGGGCTCCGGAAGCCACATCACGGCTCCGCCGTCGGACCGGGGCGGCCTGGGCCCGGTCCAGTGGCTGCGCCCGCCTTCCCTGGACACGGCGACGAAGCCGCCGGCGGCCCGTCTGCTGCTGGGGACACTGGCGTACGTGGCACACAGGTCGCAGGCGTAGACGTAGACGTACGCAGCGAAGCGCCCGCTCCCCACTGCACCTCGGGGGCGGGCGCTTCTTCGCGCTCCACGGCTTCTCGCGCGCCGCGGGTACGGCGTCTCAGTCGCCGATCAGCGCATCCACGAACGCTTCCGGCTCGAACGGCGCCAGGTCGTCGGCGCCCTCTCCGAGGCCGATCAGCTTGACCGGCACGCCCAGCTCACGCTGGACCGCGACCACGATGCCACCCTTGGCCGTGCCGTCCAGCTTGGTCAGGACGATGCCGGTGATGTCGACGACCTCGGCGAAGACGCGCGCCTGCACCAGGCCGTTCTGCCCGGTGGTGGCGTCCAGGACCAGCAGCACCTCGTCGACCGGAGCGTGCTTCTCGACGACCCGCTTGACCTTGCCGAGCTCGTCCATGAGACCGGTCTTGGTGTGCAGCCGTCCCGCGGTGTCGATGAGGACCACGTCGACCCCCATCTCCTTGCCCTCCTTCACCGCATCGAAGGCGACGGAGGCGGGGTCGCCCCCCTCGGGCCCGCGCACGGTGTGGGCACCCACCCGCTCGCCCCAGGTCTGGAGCTGGTCGGCGGCGGCGGCACGGAAGGTGTCCGCGGCGCCCAGGACCACGCTCCGTCCGTCGGCCACGAGCACGCGCGCGAGCTTGCCGGTGGTGGTGGTCTTGCCGGTGCCGTTGACGCCGACGACCATCACGATGCCCGGCTTGCGCTCCTCGGGCTCGGTCTTCACCGTGCGGTCGACCTCGGTGCCGACCAGCTTGAGCAGCTCGTCGCGCAACAGCCCGCGCAGCTCGTCCGGGGTCCGCGTGCCGAGCACCTTCACCCGCTCACGCAGCCCGTCGACCAGCTCCTGGGTGGGGGCCACGCCGACGTCGGCGGTGAGGAGGGTGTCCTCGATCTCCTCCCAGGTGTCGTCGTCGAGGTGCTCGCGCGACAGGAGCGTGAGCAGCCCCTTGCCGAGCGCGTTCTGCGAGCGGGAGAGCCGGGAGCGCAGACGGACCAGGCGGCCGGCGGTGGGCTCCGGGACTTCGATCTCGGTCGGGGGAAGCTCTTCTACGACGGGCGGCGCCGAGCCGTCCGGAAGGTCCACCTCCTCTATGGTCCGGCGCGGTTCGTCGCGCGGCGTCTCGGCCTCGTCGCCGACGTGCGGCTCGGCCGGAGGGGCGGTGATGTCGGGCGCGGCGGGAGGCGGCGGGGGCAGCGGCTTCTTGCGCCGGCTGCCGACGACGAGCCCGCCGAGCACACCGAGCACGACCACGGCGATGACTACAGCAAGGATGACGGTTTCCATAACGCACCCAGTATCGGCCATGGGTCACGGCCGAACCCAGCTCGTGTTTTCACACGGGGAAAATAGCCACAAAATGGCTTTTAGTATGACTAATGTACGATGGCTGCCCATGAGCGGTCTCGAAGTCCACGGCCTCGAACAGATCCCCGAGGCCGAGCGCACCGCGAAGACACGTGAGCTCTTCCCCACCTGGGCCGCCGCCAACATCAGCGTCCTGCTCCTGACCATGGGAGCGGGCCTGTCCGTCTCGTACGGCCTCGGTTTCTGGCAGATCCTGGTCGTCGGCGTCACCGCGCCGATCGTGTCGTACGGCTTGGTCGGGCTGATCGGAATCGCCGGTAAGCGCGGCGGCGCGCCCGGCATGGCGCTGTCCCGGGCGGTGTTCGGACAGCGGGGCAATCTGCTGCCCGGGGCGCTGATCTGGGTCGCCCGCTGGGGCTGGGAGACGATCAACGCGGTGACCGGTGCGTACGCGCTGCTCAGCGTCCTGGACATCCTCTTCGGCGTCCGCAGCGGCACCGCGCTGATCGTCGTGACGCTGCTGCTCTTCGTGGTCGCGAGCTTCGCGATCTCGGGTCTGGGCATCAACGCCGTACAGAGGTGCGCCACCTGGGCCGCCTGGCTCTTCGGCGCCTTCTCCGTCCTGGTGCTCGCGCGTCTGGTCGTCGACACGGACTGGGCTGAGGTCTTCGGGCAGGGCGCGGGACCGGTGTCGGCGATGATCGCGGCCATCGGCCTGATCGCCGCGGGCGGGATCAGCTGGGTGCCCTCCTCCCCCGACTTCACGCGCTATCTGCCGGGTACGGCCTCCTCGGCGGCGATCGTACGCAACACGGTGGGGGGTGCCGGCGTCGTCGTCCTGCCGCTGGTCCTCATGGGCATGGTCATGGCGTCCGCGACCCCGGACCTGGCCTCCACCCCGGACCCGGTCTCCTTTCTGGGCGAGATCCTTCCGCTCTGGCTCGCCGTCCCCTACCTCCTGATCGCCCTGGCCGGCACGCTGCTGATCAACTCGATGTCCATGTACTCAGCGGGCTTCACCGCGCAGACCCTCGGCTTCCGGGTCCAGCGGCACTGGGCGGTCTCGGTCAACGCGGTGATCTCACTCGTCCTCGGCGGTGTCCTCATGCTGGCCGCGACGAGCTTCCTGGACACGTTCGTCGCCTTCCTCTCCCTTCTCGCGGTGGCCTTCTCGGCGTGGGCCGGGGTCTTCGGCGCGGACCTGCTGCGCCGGACGTCGTACGACGGCGAGGCCCTGCTCGACACGACACGGACGAGCGCCTACTGGTACCGGGGCGGCTTCAGCCCGGCGGCGGTCACCGCGTGGGCGGCCGGGCTCGGTGCCGGGCTGCTGTTCACCACCTGCGACTGGTTCACCGGGCCGCTCGCCTCGAACAACCCGGTTGGCGAGTACGGCCTCGGCTGGGCGGCGACGATCGTGATCTCCGGGCTCCTGTACATGGTCCTGCCGAAGCCGGCGACCGCCGAACCGGACGGACGGTCGACCGAACGAGTCGACGCCATCATCTGATCCGGCACGCACCCTACGGCCCGCGTGCCGACTCCATAGCAATCTGACGCCTCGTCAGTTACCGTCCCCGCACCACCCGCCCGGTGAAGGGGGACCCCCATGCCCGTCACGGTCGTCCGTTTCAACCTCGTCGAGCCCGGCGCGACGCCCGCCTCCCTCAGCGCCCGCTACCGGGCCGCCCTGGACATGGCCGCGTACGCCGACGAGCACGGGATCACCACCGTGCAGACCGAGGAGCACCACGGCGTCGACAACAACTGGCTGCCGTCGCCGTTCGCCTTCGCGGGCGCGGTGTTCGGCGCGACGCGGAGGATCGCGGTCACCGTCTCCGCCGTGATCGGCCCGCTGCACGACCCTCTCCGTCTGGCCGAGGAGATCGCCGTACTGGATCTGCTGAGCGGCGGACGGCTGGTGACGGTCGCCGGGATCGGGTACCGGCCCGAGGAGTACGCCCTGTTCGACGTGGAGTGGAGCCGACGGGGCCGCCTGCAGGACGAGCTGCTGGAGACTTTGCTGAAGGCCTGGACCGGCGAGGAGTTCGCGTACCGGGGTCGTCCGGTACGCATCACCCCGCGCCCCTTCACCGACCCGCACCCCCTCCTCCTGGTCGGCGGCTCCTCCAAGGCCGCGGCCCGCCGAGCCGCCCGCCTCGGCCTTCCCTTCTTCCCCAGCGCCCACCTCCCGGAACTGGAGGCGTACTACAAGGAGCGGCTCGTCGAGTACGGCACCGAGGGCTGGACCATGATGCCGACGGCCGAGACACCGTTGCTGCACATCGCCGAGAACCCGGACGAGGCGTGGGCGCGTCACGGGGAGCACTTCCTCCACGAGGCCCGGACCTACGCCTCCTGGCAGTCCGGCGACATCCACTCGGCGGTGCGGTCGGCGGCCGCGAGCGTGGAGGAGCTGCGCGCGGAGGGCGTGTACCGGATCCTGACGCCGGACGAGTGCGTGGAGCAGGGGCTCGACAACCTCGTCCTGCATCCGCTGGCGGGCGGTATGCCGGTGGAGGAGGGGTGGCGGAGCCTGCGGTTGTTCGCGGAACGAGTGATTCCGGCACTGAACGGCTGAGCCGGGCGTTATCCGGTGGTCGACGAGGACTCGGCGATGCTCCACTGAGCCCATGAGCCTGTTGGTGGACGTCTTCGTCCGGGAGCCGGACGGCAAGCGGCGGATACTTGACGTGCCGGAGGGCGTGTACCACTCCGGCGGCTTCGAGTCGTGGCGTACGACGGTGTGGGGCTCGGAGTTCGTGCGCTCGCTCGGTGCGCGCTTCCTGCCCGTACTGGCCGAGGACGACCTCCATGTCGAGGCCGAGGACGTGCCGGAGTTCCGGCGCGAGGTGGCCCTGCTGCGCTCCCGTCTGGACGAGGTCGCCCACGGCACGCAGCGGCCACGGACCGTCGAGGAGCACCGGCACCAGATCGACACTCGGTTGCGGATCATCGAGGAGAGCATCCGCAAGGCCCTGGAGATCGGCGGCGGCGTCCTCATCTGGTGACGCACGCAAACAACCGCCGCCCCCGGTCCAGCGGTTGCCGGATCGGGGGCGGCGGACGGTGCGAGGAGAAGGGCAGCGGGGTGTTGGCCCCTCCCCCCGGGTTCGCGTGGGCCGTCAGCCCATCTCCTCCAGCTTCTTGCCCTTCGTCTCCTTGACGTACTTGAGGACGAACGGAATGGAGAGCGCGGCGAAGACCGTGTAGATCACGTAGGTCGCGGAGAGGTTCCAGTCGGCCAGCGACGGGAAGCTCGCGGTGATGGCCCAGTTGGCGATCCACTGCGCGGACGCGGCCACACCGAGCGCGGCGGCGCGAATCCGGTTCGGGAACATCTCGCCGAGGAAGACCCAGACGACCACACCCCAGGACAGGGCGAAGAACAGGACGAAGACGTGCGCGGCGATCAGTGCGGTCCAGCCCTGCGCGGCCGGCAGCTTGCCGTCGACCAGGTCGAAGGAGAACGCCCACGCCTCCAGTGCGAGACCGATCACCATGCCGACCGAGCCGATCAGGGCGAGCGGCCGACGGCCGACGCGGTCCACGAAGATCATCGCGATCACGGTGCCGACGATGTTGATGATCGACGTCGTGAAGGAGTAGAAGAACGAGTCCGTCGGGTCGACGCCGACCGACTGCCACAGCGTCGAGGAGTAGTAGAACGCGACGTTGATGCCGACGAACTGCTGGAAGACCGAGAGGCCGATGCCGACCCAGACGATCGGCTTGAAGAAGAAGCTCCCGCCGAGCAGGTCCTTGAACGTCGACTTGTGCTCGCTCTTCATGGCGTGCTCGATCTCGGCCACGCGCGCGTCGAGGTCGATCTTGTCGCCCTCGACCTCCTCGAGGATCTCCCGGGCACGCTCGTGCTTGCCGACGGAGATCAAAAAGCGCGGGGACTCGGGGATGGCGAAGGAGAGCAGGCCGTAGAGGACGGCCGGGATCACCATGACGCCGAGCATGACCTGCCAGGCCTCGAGCCCCATCAGCTTGCCGCGCTGGTCACCGCCGGCCGCGTTCAGCAGGCCCCAGTTGACCAGCTGCGAGATGGCGATGCCGATGACGATCGCGGCCTGCTGGAAGGACCCGAGGCGACCGCGGTAGGCCGGCGGGGCGACCTCGGCGATGTAGGCGGGGCCGATGACCGAGGCCATACCGATGGCGAAGCCGCCGACGATCCGCCAGAACGCCAGGTCGTACAGCGCGAAGGGCAGCGCCGAGCCGACGGCGGAGATCGTGAAGAGGACGGCTGAGATCTGCATGCACCGGATACGGCCGATGCGGTCCGCGATACGTCCCGCGGTCGCCGCGCCGATCGCACAGCCGATCAGGGCGATGGCGATGACCTGCGCCAGGGCCGCGGAACCGATGTCGTAACGGCCCCGGATGGCCTCGACAGCGCCGTTGATCACGGAGCTGTCGTAGCCGAAGAGGAAACCGCCCATCGCGGCCGCCGCCGCGATGAAGATGACGTGCCCGAGATGATCGGGGTGAGCCGCCTGGGCTCCTGACTTGGACGCCTGCTCTGTGCTGGTCACGTGTACTCCTCGGGCCACCGGCAACGCTGCCGGCTGGGGGCGACCCTTCCAGATAGGTGGTACCTGAAGGTAAAAACAACATTGCCGAGACTATGCCTTCAAGTTTCGAAGTCAAGAGGGCGGCTGGTGTGAGATTGCAGGTACGTCTGACCTGGATGTGTTCAAGTCTTGAAGTATTGAAGGAGGGCTAGCGGAGCCGCTGTGAAATCACCTTCGACACACCGTCGCCCTGCATGGAAACGCCGTACAGCGCGTCGGCGACCTCCATGGTCCGCTTCTGGTGCGTGATCACGATGAGCTGCGAGGCCTCCTGCAGCTCCTGCATGATGCGGATCAGCCGCTGCAGGTTGGTGTCGTCGAGGGCGGCCTCGACCTCGTCCATGACGTAGAACGGGCTGGGCCGAGCCTTGAAGATCGACACCAGCAACGCTACGGCGGTGAGCGAGCGCTCGCCACCGGAGAGCAGCGACAGCCGCTTGACCTTCTTGCCCGGCGGACGGGCCTCGACGTCCACGCCGGTGGTGAGCATGTTGTCGGGGTCGGTCAGGATGAGCCGCCCCTCGCCGCCCGGGAAGAGCCGGCTGAAGACACCCTCGAACTCCCGGGCCGTGTCCCGGTATGCCTCGGTGAATACCTGCTCGACGCGCTCATCTACCTCCTTCACCACTTGAAGCAGGTCGGTGCGGGTCTTCTTCAGGTCCTCCAACTGCTCACTGAGGAACTTGTGCCGCTCCTCCAGCGCCGCGAACTCCTCCAGGGCGAGCGGATTGACCTTGCCGAGCTGCTGATACGCCCTCTCGGCCGCCTTGAGCCGCTTCTCCTGCTCGGCACGGTGGAACTGCTTCGGCTGGTTGCGCGGATGCTCCGGATCGTCGGGCAGTTCCTCGCCCTCGGCGGGCGGGGAAGGCGGTACCGGCTGGTGGGGGCCGTACTCGTCGATGAGCCCCGCCGGTTCGACACCCAGTTCTTCCAGCGCCTTGGTCTCCAGCTGCTCGATCCGCATCCGCTTCTCGGCGCCGAGCACCTCGCCGCGGTGGACGGAGTCGGTCAGCTTGTCGAGCTCGGACTTGAGATCGCGGCCGGTGTTCCGTGCGGCGGTCAACTCCCGTTCCCGCAGCGCCTTGGCGGCGTCGGCGGCGGTCCGCTCCTCGTCCGCGCGCGCGAGGGACACCTCGACGTGCGCGAGCAGCTGCCGCGCACCGGAGGCGACAGCCTCGGCCACGGCGGCCTCGTGGCGCAGCCGGGCCCGCCGCTGTTCGGCACGCGCGCGTGCGTCGCGCTCCGCACGGGCGGCTCGGTCGAGGGAGTCGGCCCGTCCGGCAAGCCCCTTGACCCGCTCCTCATGGGTACGGACCTGGAGGCGGGCCTCCATCTCGGTCTGGCGGGCGTTGGCCCCGTCGGCGGCGAGACGGTCCCGTACCGACGTGTCGGGCTCCTCCTCCACCGGCATCTCCTCGGCGACGGCGAGCCGTTCGGCGAGTTCCTCGACCTCCTCGAGCGCCTTCTCCAGGGCGTCCTGCGCTCGCGCGGCCGCCGCGGTGGACCGCTCCGCCTCGCCGGCGGCACCTTTCGCCTGGCCGGCGAGGCGGCCGAGCTGCTGGGCGACGGCTGACTTCTCCCGGTCCGCGGCGCGGCGGCGCTCTCCGAGCTCCTCGACCAGTGCGGCTGATGCTGTGCGGCGCTCGACTGCGGTGTGCTGGGCCTCAGTGAGTTCCTCGCAGCGGATGGCCAGCTCTTCGAGTTCGACGGCCGCTTCGTCGACTGAGGCCTGTACTTCGAGGAGGCTCGGGGCGCCCGCGGAGCCGCCGTGGGCGAAATGGGCGCCCAGGAGGTCGCCTTCGGCGGTCACTGCGGTGAGGTGGGGGTTGGCGTAGACGAGGTCTTCGGCGTCTTCGAGGGTGCCGACGACGACGATGCCGTGGAGGAGGCGTCTTACTGCGGGGAGGAGGTCCTGGGGGGCGCGGACGAGGTCTGCCGCGTGCTGATGCGTGGCGTCTGCGGGGCCGTCGTGGCTGGTCGCGCCCCGCGGCGGAGCCGCACTTTGATGCAGGCCCGCGGCCCTGAAGGGCGCGTCTTCGGCGCCGCCTGCCAGGAGGAGTGACGCTCGTCCTGCGTCCTGTTTCCGCAGCAGGCGGATCGCGTCCGCCGCTGCCGACGGGGAGGTCACCGCGAGGGCGTCCGCTGCCGCGCCGAACGCCGCCGCCAAGGCTGCCTCGTGCCCCGGAGTCACCGTCAGGAGTTCCGCCGCCGGACCCAGCAAGCCTGTGAGACGATCCTTCGCGCCCAGCAGCGCTCCCGTCCCGTCCTTCCTCCGCAGTCCCATTGCCAGCGCCTCATGCCGGGCCTGCGTCGCCGCGCGTCTGCGTTCCGCCGCCGTGACCGCCTCTCGGGCCACGGTCAGGGCTGCCTCCGCCTCGGCGAGCTGTCGCTTCGCCGCGTCGTGCCGCTCCGCCAGTTCCGCGTCGCCCGCGTCCAGGCCGTCCACCTCGGCCTTCAGTGCCTCGTACTCCTCCTGCGCGGCGACCGCCCGCTCCTGGGACTCGTCCCGGGTGGCGGCGAGGCGGTCGATCTCGGCCTGGGCGGAGGCGGCGCGGGAACGGGCCGCGTTGACCTGGCCGCCCAGCCGGGCGAGGCCCTCGCGGCGGTCTGCGATGGCGCGCGCGACGTCCTTGAGTCGCCGTTCCTCCTGGGTGAGTTCCCGCTCCAGGTCGGCGCGGTGCGCGACCGTGTCCTCCAGGGCGTGCTCGGCCGCCTCCAGCGCGGCCTCCAGCTCGGCCTCCTGCTCGCGGATGCGGGCGGCCTCGCGCTCCATGTCCTCGGGGTCGCGGCCCCGCCGTTCCTCGGGCGGCGCAGAGGTCGCGCTCTTCACGCGCGCGTCGGCCAGCGAGACCGTGCCGCGCACCCGCTCGGCGAGCTGGGAGAGCTCGTACCAGGTCTGCTGGGCCCGCTGGAGCCGGGGCGTGAGCTGTCGGACCTCGTCCTCCAGAAGCGCCTCCCGCTGGAGGGCCTTCTTCAGTTCCTGCTCGGCGCTCTCCTTGCGCTCCTTCAGCGCGGCCTCGTCCGCGACCTCGACCTGGAGCGCCTGTCGCAGCCGTACGAGATCGTCGGCGAGCAGCCGGAGGCGGGCGTCTCGCAGGTCGGCCTGGATGACGGCGGCCCGGCGGGCGACCGCGGCCTGGCGGCCGAGCGGCTTGAGCTGGCGCCGGAGTTCGTCGGTCAGGTCCTGCACGCGTGCGAGGTTGGCCTGCATCGCGTCGAGCTTGCGGAGGGCCTTCTCCTTGCGCTTGCGGTGCTTGAGAACTCCGGCGGCCTCCTCGATGAAGGCCCGGCGGCCCGTCGGATCGGCGTGCAGGACGGAGTCGAGCTGGCCCTGGCCGACGATGACATGCATCTCGCGGCCGATGCCGGAGTCGGAGAGCAGATCCTGGATGTCGAGGAGACGGCAGGTGTCGCCGTTGATCTGGTACTCGCTGCCGCCGTTGCGGAACATGATCCGCGTGATGGTGACCTCGGCGTACTCGATGGGCAGGGCGCCGTCGGAGTTGTCGATGGTCAGGGACACCTCGGCGCGGCCCAGCGGCGGGCGGCCGGTGGTGCCGGCGAAGATGACGTCCTCCATCTTGCCGCCGCGCAGCGACTTGGCGCCCTGCTCGCCCATGACCCAGCTGAGCGCGTCCACGACGTTGGACTTGCCTGAGCCGTTCGGCCCCACGACACACGTGATCCCCGGCTCGAACCGGAGCGTGGTCGCCGAGGCGAACGACTTGAACCCTCGGAGGGTCAGCGCCTTGAGGTGCACGCCGCTGGACTCTACCTTCCGGGGGTGTCTCACTCCATGAACGCGTTGTTGCCCGCGGTTTCACCGTTGAACGTGCAGGGCACACCAAACGTTAAGAGGGTGAAAGGATGCACGGGGGCAAGAAAGAAGGGACGCCGAAGCGTCCCTTGCAAACTCTGACAACTTAGCGGTTGATACAGGCCGCCCAACCACTGCGTGAGCTGTCGTGGAGCGATGCAGTGATCAGGTGAGCGCAGGCTCCGCCTGGTGTGCGTCGATGCTCTCCAGGAGACTTTCGTGAGAAGCGGCAGCCGCGAGCGCGTCGTTCTCGGCCTGGATCCGTACGAGCTCGGATTCCAGATCCTGTACGCGCTGCTGGAGCCGTCGCATCTCGGCGAGGAGTCGAGGGTCGGAGCCGCCGACGTAACCGAGAAGCGCCTTTGCCATGATGGATGGTCCTCCACACTGAGTGACCGACCGAAGCGGTGTGGGTCGTGAGGGATTCGCACCCGCGGTGCTTGACACTCTTGAGTTCATACTGCTGTTCATCCATGCCAAACAGCTAAGGTGCGCGGGGTGCTTTCAGCGTCTCACCAAAAAGTTTGACGGTCAACACGATCACGCCCCGTATTGGCGGACAACCCGGTCCGGCGCGACCTGAGACGGTGGCGCTGCGGCTCCCTCGGGGCCCTCGGGACGTGACGATCAGTCTTAGCCGCGGAGCTTGCCACGGCACGGCCTTCTTGGCAACCACCAGCGACTTTCTGCTCCGGGCAGGTGCCAGCGGCATGTCCCTCCGCTTCCGCCTGGGCCGTTTTACAGAAACGGCTCATCGGATGGCGAAGCCGTCGTAACCCCCACGAGGTGTGTCCCAGATCTCGGTGACACCGTCTACGCGGCCGGGCGTGTCGTCGCCCAGGAGCCAGTCGAGGAGTCCCTGGCATCCCTTTCGCGGGCCCTCCGCGACCACTTGCACGCGTCCGTCGTCCAAATTGAGAGCAAAACCACTCAGGCCGCCGATCTCCAGGGCCTTGGCCCGCGTGAACCAGCGGAAACCCACACCTTGGACGCGTCCGCGCACCCAGGCGACCAGTCGTACATCCTCGCTCATGGGTGCAACCTAACCGGGCAATGTCTCTCTGGGCACTCCCTCCCCAGGCGCCATGCGGTACTGTCCGCTGCCAATGAATCTCATACGAAACTCACTCGATGGTGTGGGTTTTGTGACTTTGGTTGACCCGGGGGGACGCGTCGACCTCACGAACGAGGACTAGGAAGGCAAGCACATGGGACGCCACCGACGCTCCGCCGCCGGCCGCGCCGCCACGGGCCGCGCCACGGGGGTCACAGCGACACACAGCTCCTACGGGAGCGGTTACGACCCACAGGACTCGTACAACTTCGCCTCGGCGGGCACCGCGACCTACCGAGGCCAGGAAGACCCCGACCCCTACGCGCGCAGTGACGCCTACCTGTTCGCGTCGGAGGAGGAGTACGCGCTCTACCGCGGCGAGGGCTACACGCCCGCCGACGGTTCCCGGCGCAGCGGGTCGCACCGCCGGCGCAAGAGGAACCTCGTGACGCCGGTCAAGACCGGTCTGCTCGGGGTCTCGGCGGCCGTCGCGATCGGCACGGTCGCGGTCGCCACCGGTGTGGTGCCCGGCCTGGACAACTACAAGCTCGGCGGCGGCAGCACCACCGGCGGCGATGTGCAGGCGGCGGGCACTCCGACCAACTCCCCGGCCGAGCAGGGTGGCACCTCCGGCAGCGCCGACAGCCGTGAGGACGGCAGCTCGACGAGCCGGGACGCCGACCGCGCCTCCTCGCCCTCACCTTCCCCCTCGCCCTCGACCTCGACGGCCACGCCGACCGAGAAGCCGACGAAGAAGCCGGCGGCCCCGCCGAGCAAGAAGCCGAAGACGACGCCTTCTCAGAAGGAGAGGGAGCCGGCGAAGAAGGAGACCACCGCGCCCGTGGAGGTCTCGACCGAGGCCGCCGCGGCCGCCGAGGTGCTCAGGCTCGTCAATGCCGAGCGGGCGAACGTCGGCTGCAGCCCGGTCGCCGCCAACAGCGCGCTGGCCGATCTCGCCGGGGCCTTCAGCAAGGCCATGGCCGACCAGGGCTTCTTCGACCACACCGACCCGAGCGGCGCCACGCCGTGGGACCGGGCCGCGCAGGCCGGGATAACGAGCCTCGGCGGCGAGAACATAGCCCGCGGCCAGTCCGACCCGGCGGCGGTGATGGAGGCCTGGATGAACAGCCCCGGCCACAAGGCCAACATACTGAACTGTGACTTCAAGACGCTGGGCGTCGGTGTGGTCTTCGGTTCGGGCGGCCCCTGGTGGACGCAGGACTTCGGCTACTAGAGGACGCCGAGACAGATGGCACTAACTACAAGTTAGTGCCGTCTGTTGGTTAGTGCCGTCTTCCAGTACGCTCGTGATATGGACACCACGCAGCAGCCCTTGGAGGCGCGGGACCTCCCGTTCGACGTGTTCGCCAAGGCCTGCCCCTCGCGCGGCACGCTGGAGCACGTGACGGGCCGCTGGGGCGGACTCACCCTCGGCGCCCTGTACGAGGGCTCGCTGCGCTTCAACGAGCTGCGCCGCCGGGTCGACGGCGTGAGCGAGAAGATGCTCTCCCAGACGCTCCAGGCGCTGGAGCGCGACGGCCTGGTGCACCGCGAGGCCCAGCCCACCAACCCGCCCCGGGTCGACTACGAACTGACCCCGCTGGGCCGCGAGGTCGCCGAGCGGCTGCTGGGCCTCATCCACTTCGTCGAGGGCCGCATGGACGACGTCCTGGCCGCCCGCGAGCGTTACGACGTGACGCGTGGCGCCCGCTGACACCTCGGGCAGAAATAGCTGGACCGGTTCATCCAGGGCCGTCGGCGCATCGGCGTACCGCACCGCTTGCACGGCAGCCCCTCCCGTCCGTACGCGTCGAGGGACCGGTCGAAGTACCCGGACTCACCGTTGACGTTGACGTAGAGGCTGTCGAAGCTGGTGCCGCCGACCGCGAGGGCCTCGTTCATCACGTCCCGGACGTGGCCCAGGAGTTCGGTCGTGCGCGGGCGGGTGAAGTTCGCGGTGGGGCGCTCGTAGTGGATGCGGGAGCGCCAAAGGGCCTCGTCCGCGTAGATGTTGCCGACTCCACTGATCAACGACTGGTCGAGCAAGGCCCGTTTGATGGTGCTGCGCTTGCGGCGCAGGGCCTGGTGGAAGGCCTCGTCGTCGAAGAGCGGGTCGAGGGGGTCGCGCGCGATGTGCGCGATGACGTCGGGCAGGCCGTCGGGGGTGTTGTCGTGCAACGACAGCCCGCCGAAGGTCCGTTGGTCGACGAAGCGGAGCTCGGTGTCGACCTCGTCGGCGAACCGCACCCGGATCCTGAGGTGCTTCTCGTCGGGCGCGGCATGCGGCTGGACCAGTAGCTGGCCGCTCATGCCGAGGTGGGCCAGGATCGACTGGTCCGTGTCCTCCAGGGGCAGCCAGAGGTACTTCCCGCGGCGGCGCGGGGTGCCGACGCGGTGACCCTTGAGGCGGTGCGCGAAGTCGTCGGCACCGGCGAGGTGACGGCGGACCGCACGCGGGTGCAGCACCTCGGCCTCGGCGACCGTACGGTGGGCGACCCACCGCGCGAGGCCCCGCCGCACGACCTCGACCTCGGGCAACTCGGGCATGGGACTCCCCCGTCACGGACCGGTGTATGAACCGAGCGCCCGCCCCGGTGTTCGGGGGCAGGCGCTCGGCTGCGCTGTTCTTCCGGACGCGCTGGGGCTTCCAGGCGTCAGGCGGAGACGGACGACGGACCTTCGTCGTCGTTCTTGGCGGCTTCGACGACCTCAACGGCCTCGACGGCCTTTTCGGCCACCGCCTTGGCGCGCTCGTCCGCGGCGGCCCGGATGGACCTCCAGGCGGACTCCGCGGCCTGCTGCTCCGCCTCCTTCTTGCTGCGGCCGGTGCCGGTGCCGTACGAGACGCCTCCGACGCGGGCGGCAGCAGTGAAGGTCTTCTCGTGATCGGGGCCGGTCTCCGTGACCAGGTACTCGGGCACGCCGAGTCCTTCGGTCGCGGTGAGCTCCTGGAGACTGGTCTTCCAGTCCAGGCCGGCACCGAGGTTGGAGGACTTCTCGATCAGGGGGTCGAACAGGCGGTGCACCAGTTCGGAGGCCGCTTCGAGACCCTGGTCGAGATAGACCGCGCCGATCACCGCTTCCAGGGTGTCGGCGAGGATGGATGCCTTGTCCCGGCCGCCCGTGCCCTCTTCACCACGGCCGAGCCGGATGAAGGAGCCCAGGTCGAGCCCACGGCTGACCTCCGCCAGTGCGCGTGAGTTGACCACCGCGGCCCGCAACTTGGCCAGTTGGCCTTCGGGCAGGTCGGGGTGGGTGGTGTACAGCGTGTCCGTGACCACGAGGCCGAGCACGGAGTCCCCGAGGAACTCCAGCCGCTCGTTGGTCGGCAGACCGCCGTTCTCGTACGCGTACGAACGGTGGGTCAGCGCACGCACCAGAAGGGCGGACTCGAGTTTGTACCCGAGCCGCCCTTCCAACAGCGTGTGGGACGAGGCCTGGTTGTCGCCCGCGTTCTTCTTCGGCGTGGACACAGTGCCTCTCACCAGCCGCTCAGACCTCGAGGACCTGGCGCTTGTTGTAGGTGCCACAAGCAGGGCACGCGATGTGCTGCAGCTTGGGCTCGTGGCAGCGCTCGCACGCAACCAGGGTGGGGACCGCAGCCTTCCACTGCGACCGGCGGTGGCGCGTGTTGCTGCGCGACATCTTCCGCTTCGGAACAGCCACGGCTACTTCTCCTGCTTCTCGTCGACGCCCGGTTCGGCGCCGCTCATCTCGTCCTTCTCGCCGTCTTCGAGTGAACCGGCGAGTCCCTGCAGTGCCGCCCAACGGATGTCGACGGCGTCATGGTGGTGGTCCGGGTCGTCCGTGAGCCGCGCCCCGCACTCGGAGCACAGGCCCAGACAGTCGTCCTGGCACACCGGCTGCATCGGCAGTGCGAGCACCACCGCATCACGCAGCACGGGTTCGAGGTCGAACAGGCCGTCCTCGATGAAGAGCCTGTCCTCGTCTTCCTCGGCGTCGTCGGCCGGTTCCGCTTTCACGCGGCCACGGTCGTCGGCGTCAGGGTACGAGAACATCTCCTGGAAATCCGCTTCGAGCACCAGCTCAAGCGGCTCCAGACACCTTACGCACTCCCCCTCGGCCTGTGCACGGGCGGTGCCTGTGACAAGCACACCTTCCATGACCGACTCGAGGCGGAGCTCGAGCACGACCGGGGCGCCTTCCGGCACTCCGATCACTCCCTGGATACCCAGATCCTTGGGAGCGTCGATCTCACGGGTCAGGCGCTGCAGCGCGCCAGGACGCCGCCCCAGCTCGTGTGTGTCGAACACGAGAGGGTTGCGGTGGTCGAGGCGGGCGTTCAGGGCCATTCCTGCTTTCGATCTTCGAGCTCAGAGGGGCGCCGCCCTTCGGTGCTCCCGGGCAGCGTTGATCGCGGACGTACGCGCGACCGAAGAGCCAGGATACTGGACCTTTCGCTCACGGCCCAATCCGGTGGTCCCTTACTGGCCGCGACCCTGCTCGTACGCCCTCAACTGCTCCGGCGTGATCATGCCGGTGTCGAAGAGGCTGGTCTCGTCCAGGGCGTAGCTCTGCTGCTCCTGGTGGGCCTGCTGGGCCTGCTGGGCCTGGTTCGGGTCGTACTGCTGCTGGTCGTAGCCCTGGTAGGCGTAGGGATCGGCCTGCTGGTAGCCGTACGGGTCCTGCTGGGCGTAGGGATCGGGCTGCTGCTGATAGCCGGCGTAGGCGTCGGCCTGCTGGTAGCCGTACGCGTGCTGCTGGGCGTAGTCCGGCTGCTGCTCGGACTGGCCGCGGGCCTGGGACCGGGCGTCCTGCTCCGCGAGGGCGGTGAGGTCGGCCAGGTAGTCGGCGTCGCTGGAGTGCTGGACGGTGGAGGTGTCGTCGGCGAGGGCGCCGAGGTCGTCCGTGGCGATACGGCCGTGCAGCTTCTGTCGGCCGCGGCCGACGGCCTCCAGGGTCTTGGCGAGGACCGCCTCGAAGGCACCGAGCTTGGCGTCGACGTAGGAGTCGGCGTCCTTGCGCAGGGTCTCGGGGTCGTGGCTGCGCTCGGGGGCGTCCTCGTCCTCGTAGCCGTTCTCGTCGAGGCCCGGGCCGGTGCCGAGGAGCTTCTCGCGGCCGCGGCCGACCGAGCCGAGGGTCTTGGTGAGGACGACCTCGAAGTTGGCGAGCTTGGAGTCGACGTAGTCGTCGGCCTCCGCCCGGACCTCCTCGGCCTCCTGGCGGGCCTCGTTCAGGATCCGGTCGGCCTCGGCCTGGGAACGGCGGGCGACCTCGGTGTCGGAGATCAGGGAGCCGCGCTCGGCATGCGCCTGCCCGATGATCCGCTCGGCCTCCTGGCGGGCCTGCTCGACCATCTGCTCGCGGTCCCCGATCAGTTCCTGAGCCTGCGCGAGGGAGCCGGGCAGCGCCTGGCGCACCTCTTCGAGCAACGCGAGCAGTTCGGCGCGGTTGACCATCACCGAGGCCGACATGGGCATCGACCGGGCACCGGAGACCGTGGAGACGATCTCGTCGAGCTTCTTCTGCACGTCCACCTGTGCTCGCCACTCTCTACAGCTGTGTTGGAGACGGACGGGACGACTGTAGTCCCATCAGTCCTTGCGCAGGCGCTTGTTGAGTGCCTCCAGGACCAGCGGCGGGACCAGGTGGGAGACGTCTCCACCCCAGGTCGCGACCTCCTTGACGAGCGAGGAGGACAGGAAGCTGTAGGTGGGGTTGGTCGGGACGAAGAGGGTCTCGACTCCCGAGAGGCCGTTGTTCATCTGGGCCATCTGGAGTTCGTAGTCGAAGTCGCTGACCGCGCGCAGGCCCTTGACGATGGCCGGGATGTCGCGCTCCTTGCAGTAGTCGACGAGGAGGCCGTGGAAGGCCTCCACGATCACGTTGCCGTACTCGGCGGTGACCTCGCGGATCAGGTCGATCCGCTCGTCGATCTCGAAGAGGCCCTTCTTGGACTTGTTGATCATCACCGCGACGTAGACCTCGTCGTACAGTCTGGAGGCGCGGGAGATGATGTCGAGATGTCCGTTGGTGATCGGGTCGAACGACCCGGGACAGACGGCGCGGCGCACTTGAGATCCCTCGCTCTCCGGTCCGGTCATCGTGCGTCTTCGCACGTAGAGGCGGCGCGACCGTACCAAAACGTTCCCTCGCCGTAGCGACGGGCCTTGACCGCGTCGAAACCGGGCGGCCACTGGAACTCTCCGCCTCTGGTGCTGCGCTCCACGGTGACCAGGGCCTCGGGCGCTAGCCAGTGTTCGGTGCGGAGTGTGAGGAGAATCTCGCGAAGATCGTGATCTGTGACTCGGTACGGGGGGTCGAGGAAGACGAGGTCGTACGGCTCGGTCGGCGCCGATTGTTGAATGATCTGTTCCGCTTTGCCTGCCCGTACCTCGGCACCCGGGAGGCCGAGGTTCTTGACGTTCTCGCGGATCGTGCGGGCGGCTCTCGCGTCGGCCTCGACCAGGAGGGTGTGGCTCGCGCCGCGCGAGAGGGCTTCGAGGCCGACCGCGCCTGAGCCCGCGTACAGGTCGAGGACCCGTTCGCCCGCCAAGGGGCCGCCGAGGAGCGACTGCCAGGTGGAGAAGAGACCTTCGCGCGCGCGGTCCGAGGTGGGACGGGTTCCGTTGCCCGGCGGGACGGCCAGGCGGCGTCCGCCGGCTCTGCCCGCGATCACGCGAGTCATCTTCGGTCCTTGTTCGGGGATGGTCGGGGGGGGTGGTTGCGGATCCAGTTTCTCAGCCCTTTTCCAGGTACTGCTCCCTCTCCTCGTCCAGGAGCGCGTCCAAGGCTGTGCGCAGGCCGGGAAGTCCCGTCAGCTCGGGATCTGCCTCCACCACCGCTGTCGCCTCCTGCCTCGCCTCCGCGATGATCTCCTCGTCCTCGATCACGGCGAGGACCCTCAGCGAGGTCCGGGCGCCGGACTGGGCCTGGCCGAGGACATCGCCCTCCCGGCGCTGCTCCAGGTCGATGCGGGACAACTCGAAGCCGTCCAGAGTCGACGCCACCGCGTTCAGGCGCTGGCGGGCCGGGCTCGCCTCGGGCATCTCCGAGACCAGGAGACAGAGACCCGCCGCCGAACCCCGGCCCACTCGGCCGCGCAGCTGGTGGAGCTGGGAGACGCCGAAGCGATCGGCGTCCATGATGACCATCGCCGTGGCGTTCGGGACGTTGACGCCCACCTCGATGACCGTGGTGGCGACCAGGACGTGGGTCTCGCCCGCGGCGAAGCGGCGCATGACCGCGTCCTTGTCGTCGGGGTGCATACGGCCGTGCAGCACCTCGACCCGCAGGCCGCTCAGAGGGCCCTTGGCGAGCTGGTCGGCGATGTCCAGGACGGCGAGCGGCGGGCGCTTCTCGGCCTCGTCCTCCGCGGACTTCCTGGCCTTCTTCGGGTCGTCCTCCTCGTCGCCGATGCGGGGGCAGACGACGTAGGCCTGGTGGCCGTTCTCCACCTCCTCGCGGACCCGCTCCCAGGCCCTGGCGAGGAAGTGGGGCTTGTCGGCGGCGGGGACGACATGGCTGGCGATGGGTGAGCGGCCGGCCGGGAGCTGGTCCAGGACGGAGGTCTCCAGGTCACCGAAGACCGTCATCGCGACCGTGCGCGGGATGGGCGTGGCCGTCATGACGAGGAGGTGGGGCGGCTGCTTGCCCTTGCCGCGCAGGGCGTCCCGCTGCTCGACCCCGAACCGGTGCTGTTCGTCGACCACGACCAATCCCAGGTCGTGGAACTGCACCTTGTCCTCGATCAGCGCGTGCGTCCCGATCACGATCCCGGCTTCACCGGTGACCAGATCCAGCATGGCCTGTCTGCGCGCGGCCGTCCCCATCGAACCGGTGAGCAGCACGACCTTGGTGCCGTGCTCGGACCCGCCCAGCATGCCGCCCTCGGCCAGCTCCCCCATCATCTCCACGATCGACCGGTGGTGCTGCTGGGCCAGCACCTCGGTGGGGGCCAGCATGGCCGCCTGCCCGCCCGCGTCGACGACGGCGAGCATGGCGCGCAGGGCCACCATTGTCTTCCCCGATCCGACCTCGCCCTGCAGCAGCCGGTGCATCGGATGGTCTGTCGCCAGGTCGTCGAAGATCTCCTTGGAGACCTTCTGCTGCCCGTCCGTGAGGGTGAACGGCAGTCGGTCGTCGAAGGCCGAGAGGAGGCCGTCCGGAGCGGGTTTCCTCGGTACCGCCGGGAGTTGGGCGTCCGCGTGGCGGCGACGGGCCAGGGCCACCTGGAGGACGAAGGCCTCGTCCCACTTGAGGCGGGCGTGGGCGTCAGCGATGTCGGCCTTGGTGTGCGGGCGGTGGATCTTGAGGAGTGCCTCGGGGAGGGGGACCAGGCCGCGCCCCTCGCGGAGGGACTCCGGGAGGGGGTCGACCGCCTCCTGGGCGCTCGGCAGCACCGTCTGGATCGCCTTGCCGATCTTCCAGGACTCCAGTTTGGCGGTGGCGGGATAGATGGGGATCAGGGCGCCCGCCCAGGTCTCCACCGTCTCCGCTGCCTCGTCGTCGGCCCCGCGCAGCAACTCGTAGGCCGGATGCGCCAGTTGGAGGCGGCGGTTGAAGAGGGAGACCTTTCCGGCGAACAGCGCGCGAGTGCCCGGCAGGAGGTCCTTGTGGGGCTTGTGAACGCCGTTGCCGAAGAAGACCAGTTGGAGGCGGCCGCTGCCGTCCGTGATGGTGACCTCGAGACGCTGTCCCTTGCCGCGCGGCGCCTTGGCCGAGGCGAAGGTGTGCAGGCGGGCGTCGGCGACCTGGGCGACCACGGTGACATGCTCGTCCATCGGCAGGTCGGCGAGGTGCGTCAGCTGCCCCCGCTCCTCGTATCTGCGCGGGTAGTGGTGCAGGAGGTCGCCGACGGAGTGCAGGCCGAGATGCTCGGCCATCACCTTCGCGGTGGCGGGGCCGAGCACCTTCTTCAACGGTTCTTCCAGTGCGGGCACGAGATCCATTGCACACCACACCACTGACATTGCCGTATACATACCGGGAAACCCCTGGTCAGACGGCTGGTTGGGGACTTAGGATGGCGCGCTCCGGCCATCCCCGCGGATCCCGCCCCACCCGGGACCGCCCGACCCCGCGCCGTGCGAACGTTCCTCCCACCGGCGCTGCGACGATGGACTCCCAGACCTCACAGACACCCCAGGTACCTCAGCAACCTCATACGTTTCAGGTCGACCTGCGCGGTCTGGTGGACCTCCTCTCCCATCACCTCTACTCCAGCCCCAAGGTCTATCTGCGCGAACTGCTCCAGAACGCGGTGGACGCGATCACGGCCCGGCGGGCCGAACAGCCGGACGCCCCGGCCCGGGTGCGGTTGTACGCCGAGAACGGCGCCCTGAGGGTCGAGGACTCCGGGGTCGGGCTCACCGAGGCGGACGTGCACAGCCTGCTGGCCACCATCGGACGCAGCTCCAAGCGGGCCGAGGGACTTCAGGAGGCCCGCTCCGACTTCCTCGGCCAGTTCGGCATCGGTCTGCTCGCCTGTTTCGTGGTCGCCGAGCGGATCCGGGTGGTCAGCCGAAGCGCCCGTACGCCGGACGCGCCGCCCGTGGAGTGGACGGCGAGCGACGACGGTTCGTACGAAGTGCGGACGCTGCCCCCCGACGCCCGTCCGGAGCCGGGGACCACCGTGCACCTGGTCGCGCGGGCGGGCGCCGGCGAGTGGCTCACGCCGGAGCGGGTCCTGCGGCTCGCGCGGGACTTCGGCTCCCTGCTGCCGTACGACGTCCGGGTCGGCGACGAAGCGGTCACCGACCTGCCCGCCCCCTGGGACCGGCCCTACACCTCCCCCGCCACCCGCAGGGTGGCCCTGGCCCGGCACTGTCACGAGCTGTTCGGCTTCACACCATTGGACTCGATCGAGCTGAACGTGCCGCTCGCCGGGATCCGGGGCGTGGCCTACGTCCTTCCGTCGGCGGTCAGCCCTGCCCAGCGGGCGACCCACCGCGTCCATCTCAAGGGCATGCTGCTGACCGAGCGGGCCGAACAGCTGCTGCCGGACTGGGCGTTCTTCGTGCGCTGCGTCCTGGACACCGACAGCCTGCGTCCCACGGCCTCGCGCGAGTCTCTGTACGAGGACGAGACGCTGGCCGCCGTACGGGAAGCGCTCGGGGAGCGCATCCGGTCCTGGCTGACGGGCCTCGCCGCCGGGGACCCGGAACGGCTCGCGGCCTTCCTGTCCGTGCACCACCTGGGCGTGAAGTCGCTCGCGCGGCACGACGTGGACATGCTGCGCACGATGCTGCCGTGGCTGCCCTTCGAGACGACCGACGGCCGGCTGTCGCTGGAGGAGTTCGCGCAGCGGCACCCGGTGGTGCACTTCACGCGGACCGTCGAGGAGTACCGGCAGGTCGCGCCGATCGCCTCCGCGCAGGGCGTCGGGGTGGTCAACGGCGGTTACACGTACGACAGCGACCTGGTCGAGGCGCTGCCCTCGGTGCGGCCGGGAACGGTCGTCTCCGAGCTGGACGCGGACACCGTCACCGCCCACATGGGCCTGGTCGACCCGGCCGAGGAGCTGGCGCTGTCCGGTTTCCTGGCGGCCGCGCGCGCCAGGCTCGATCCGCTGGGCTGTGACGTGGTCCTGCGGGCGTTCCGGCCGCTGTCCGTGCCCGCGCTGCACCTGGACGACCGGGACGCCCGGCACGAGCAGGCGCGGGCGGAGGCCGAGGACCGGGCCGACGACCTGTGGGCGGGCATCCTGGGCTCGCTGCGCGGCAGCGCCCCACGCGCGCGTCTCGTGCTGAACCATCTCAACCCGCTGGTGCGGCGGATCGGTTCGCTCGGCGATCCGGACCTGATCGGCACCGCCACCGAATCCCTGTACGGGCAGGCCCTGCTGATGGCCCAGCGCCCGCTCAGGCCCGCGGACTCGGCCTTGCTGAACCGGGCCTTCATGGGCCTGCTGGAGTGGGCCACGAACGGCGAGGAGGGCCTGTGATGAGCGGGATCGACGGGTTGGACGGCAACCACGGGGTCACGGGCTTCGACGCGCTGCGCCGGGCGATGGCGGAGAACGCCGAGGAGCCGGAGGGGCCCGCCCGCAACGCGCGCGCGGAGCAGCTGCTCGCCGAGGCCGAGAAGCTGAACACCCCGCTCGCGGTGATCGAGGCGCTCGGACACCAGCTGAAGGTCTACAACTACAGCTCCGAGAAGGCCAAGATGTTCGTCCCCTTCGCGCGGCTGCTGCGCATGTGGGACGAGCGGCCAGAGGACTTCGACGAGTACGAGACGCACTCCCTGCACTGGGTCTTCAAGTGGATGACGACCGGCATGCTCGACCAGCCGCACATCCCGCTCGCCGCCATGGAGAAGTGGCTCGGCGAGATGGAGCAGCGCTACCGGCTGGCCGGGCACTCCGAACGGGCCGTGCGCAGCGCCGAGTACAGCGTGGCCGCGCATGTCGGGGACCTGGCGCGGGCCGAGCGCGCGTACGCCGCGTGGCTGGCCGCCGACCGGGACGCCATGGCCGACTGTCACGCCTGCGAGCTGCACGAGCAGGGCTGGTGGCAGGCGCAGCGCGGGAGGGACGAGGAGGCGCTCGACCTGTGGGCGCCGGTCCTGGAGGGCGAGTTCACCTGCGCCCACGAGCCGCACGCGGTCCTCGCCTCTTCGCTGACGCCGCTGCTGCGGCTGGGCCGCCTCGACGAGGCGCGCGCCAACCATCTGCGGGGCTTCAGGCTCGTGCGCTCCATGGAGAGCATGCGCAGCGCCTACGCGGACCATGTCGAGTTCTGCGCCCTCAGCGGCAACGAGGCGCGCGGCCTGGAGCTGCTCGCGGAGCGCCCCGCGTACTTCACGGACGACGGTCATCCTCGCAGCAGGCTGGACTTCACGGCCGTGGTGGCGCTGCTCATGGACCGGCTGACCGAGCTGGGCCTGGGCGACCGGCCGGTGCCGGGGCCCGCGGGCCGGTCCTGGAGCGCGGCCGAACTCGCCGCCCACGCGCGCGCAGAGGCCCTCGCGCTGGCCGCCCGCTTCGACGAGCGCAACGGCACGGTCCACGTCAGCGAGCGGGCACGCGCGCGCATGGCTCAGCGCCCGCTCGTGGAGCGGCTGCCGCTGGGAGTGCGGGCGGTTCGGACGGCCGCCGCCGTGGTCGTGCCATCGGTCCCGCTGACTGCTCAGGAGCCCGATCTGCCCGACCTGTCCGCGCTGATCGCCGAGGCGCGGCGGCTGTCGGACACCCTCCAGCCGAACGCCGTCGAGGCGTGGGCGGCGGTCGCGCGGGCCGCGAAGGGCGTCGAGCTGGACCCGCGCGACCGGGCGGAGATGGCCGACCACGAGGCGATGGACCTGGGTCCCGAGGGAACCGAACTGTTCGAGCGGGCCGCCGCGTTGTACGCGGAGGCGGGGGACCCCGGCGAGTCGCTCGCGGCACGCGCGCGTGCCGCCTACATACGCGCGCTGGCGGGAGATGTGGACGAGGCCCTCACCGTGGTCGCCGGGCTGTACGACGAGGTCCTCGCGCTCTACTCCACGGACGGCACAGGCGTACGGCAGACGGCGTCGGTGCTGATGTCCCGGGCGCGCATCCTGATGCGGCGGGTGCACGAGGCCGAGGAGGACGCGGTCCTCTCGGAGGCGGAGCAGGCCGTGCGGGAGGTGCTCGCGCTCGTCGAGGGGCGGACCGGGGACGACGTGCGGCTCGCCGCGCGGGTCGCCGAGGGGCAGGCGATGCTGGCGGAGCTGGCCGCGCGGGCCGGGGACGTGGAGGCGTCCGCGGAGCTGTTCACGTGGGCCGCGGCGGGGTTCGTGGAGGCGGGCCTGCCGTGGTTCGCGGTGGAGTACGAGGCCCGGCTGGCCGGGCTCCTGCACCACCTGGGAGATCCGGCGGGCTGCGAGCGGGCGCTGGGGGCGGCCCTGGAGCACGGCGGCCCGCACCTGGAGGCGATCGGGCGGGCCCAGCTGCATCTCCAGCTCGCGGAGATCGTCGGCGGCCGGGGTGACGACGAGGAGGCGGCCGAGCACGCCCTGGAGGCCGCTCACTGGGCCGACGAGGCCGGGGAGGGCCCGGCGCTGGGTGCCCTGGCCCGGCACCAGCTGGGCGGGTTCCTGCTGCGGCAGGGCCGTTGGGCCGAGGCCGCCGAGGTGCTGGAGTCGGCGCTGCCCGACCTGAGCGCCGAGACGCACGGCGACGGGGCGGTCGTCCAGACGCAGTGGTGGCTCGGTGACTGTCTGAGCGAGCTGGGCGAGCACCGGGAGGCGGCCGAACGGCGCCTGCAGGCCGCCGAGATCGCCCGGCACTGGCCCGAGCAGCACGACCACGCGACGCTCGCCCACCTCGCCGCCGAGTCCCTCGGGGCGGCGGGTCTGCCCGCCGAGGCGGACCGGGCGTACGCGCGCGCGGGCGGCCTGTGGCGTGAACTCGGCAACGTCCACGGGCTGATCCGCTCCCTGCGCGCCCGCGCGTGGCTCGCGCTGCGTGCCGAGGACGGGGCGGACACGGCACGGGAGCTGATGACGGAGGCGGTCCGGGAGTGCGAGGTCGCGCTGGGTGGGACGCGGGCCGAGGAGGAGGCGTGGCAGCGGCTCGTCGGTGAACTCGGGCACACGCACCGGCAGTTCGGGGACCTGCTGGCCCGTTCCGTGCCCGAGGACGCCGAGGACGACTCGATCCGGGCGGTGCTGGAGGCGTCGCTGGCCCAGGTGGTGGAGGCGATCGTGGTGTTCGCCTCGCTCGGGGACGACGCCCTGGACGCCCGGACCGGTGCCGAGCTCGCGGCGGGCTGGCTGGCGGCGGACCTGAGCCGGCCGGCGGAGGCGGCGGCACGCGCGCGTGCGGTGCTCGACGCCTATGGCGGCACGGACGGCTCCGGCAAGGCTCGCGACGACGAGACGGCACGGACCCGGCGGGCCGAGGCCGAGCAGATGCTGGGGCTCATGGAGGAGCAGAAGAGCTGATCGCCCAGGGGTGCTATTCGACCCCGATGAGCAGCAGGGCTCCCTGCCGTCCGCCCCGGTACACCACGGTGTCGACAGCGAGGTACGACTCCCGTACGCGTGTCTCCAGGTGGTCGGCGACCGCCTCGGGGGCCTCGTCGCCGAGGACGAGGGTGACCAGCTCGCCGCCGGCCGAGAGCATGCGGTCGAGGACGGTCTCGGCCGTGACGGTGACGTCCGAGCCGATCACGGCCACGTCCCCGTCGATGAGGCCGAGGACATCGCCGGTCTGGCAGATGCCGGCCATGGTCCAGGACTGGCGTTCGGCGACGGCGACCTCGGCGTAGCGGGTCGCGCCGGCCGCCGAGGTCATCTGGACGACGTCCTCGTCGAACCGGCGCTCCGGCTCGTGCACGGCGAGCGCCGCGATGCCCTGGACCGCGGAGCGCGTCGGGATCAGCGCGACGCGGATGCCCTCCGCGCGGGCCTGCTCGGCCGCGGCGGCCGCGGTGTGGCGCAGGTCGGCGTCATTGGGCAGCAGCACGACCTCGCGCGCGTGGGCACGCCGTACGGCCTCCACGAGCTCCCCGCTCGCGGGCGGCTCCCCCGGGCGGGCGAGGACGGTGGTCGCGCCGGCCTCGGTGTACAGCCCGGCCAGGCCCTCGCCGGGCACGACGGCGACGACGGCCCGCTGGGCGCGCTCGCGGGGCTGCCGTTCGGCGCCGGTGGTGTGCACGTCACCGAGGCCGAAGTGCGTGATACGGATCCGGTACGGCCGCCCGGCCTCGATGCCCGCCTCCACGGCGGCGCCGGCGTCGTCGACGTGCACATGGACGTTCCACAGGCCGTCGCCGCCGACCACCACGAGCGAGTCCCCGAGCCCGTCGAGCCGCTCCCGCAACCGCGCGACGGCCGTGTCGTCGGCCTCCAGGAGGTAGATCACCTCGAAGGCGGGGCCACCGGTGCCCGGGGCGTCGGCGCACTCGTCGGGGGAGGCCGGGTCGGCCGCGGAGACTTCGGCAGAGCCTGCGTCCGGGGAGGTCCCGCTCAGCACCGGCACCGCCCTGGGCGCCTCCCCCGTGAACGTCTCCACCAGCGCCCCCAGCACCGCCACCAGTCCTCGCCCGCCGGCGTCCACCACCCCGGCCCGTTCCAGGACGGCCAGCTGGCCGGGTGTCGCGGCGAGGGCGGCGCGCGCGCCCTCGTAGGCGGCCCGGGCGACCGTCCCGCAGTCGCCCTCCGCTGCCCCGGCGGCGTCGGCGGCGGCCGAGGCGACCGTGAGGACGGTGCCCTCGACCGGGTGGGCCACGGCCCGGCGGGCGGAGTCGGCCGCGTGCCGCAGGGCGAGTCGGAGTCCCTCGCCGTCCGTGTGAGCCGTCTCACCGTCGGCGGCCAGCACCTGGGCCATGCCCCGCAGCAGCTGGGCGAGGATCGTGCCCGAGTTGCCGCGGGCGCCTATGAGGGCTCCGTGCGCCATCGCGCGCGCGGCGTCGGCCAGTGCGGGTTTGCCCGAGCCATGGGCGTCGTGGCCGTCGAACACGGCTTCCACGGCCGCGGCCGCGGACTCCGCCGTCAGATAGAGGTTCGTGCCGGTGTCCCCGTCGGCGACGGGGTAGACGTTGATCGCGTCGATCTCCTCGCGTGCCCGGCCCAGCGCCCGCAGCGCGAGACCGCACCAGGTGCGCACCGCGAGAGCATCGAAGAATGTCTGCGGCACGTGTGCCACCTGCGCCTCCTCGGCCTGCTGGACTGGACGCAGCGTAGACCCCGGGTGGGTGTCCACCGGAAGTGGGCCGGGAGCGAGTGCCTGGTCAGCCATGGTAGTTTCGTTCTACTGGCGCAGTCGTTGTATGCTGCTCCGGTTGCCCGATCCCGATCGGGCCATTCCCCCTGGCAGTGCCACTCAGATCTCTGATCCTACGATCTTCGATCCCGGCTTGCCGGGATCCGACCGTAAGTGCATCTGAAGTCTTTGGAGTGACCCGTGGCTGCCAACTGCGACGTCTGCGGCAAGGGGCCGGGCTTCGGCAACAACATCTCGTTTTCGCACCGCCGTACGTCCCGTCGCTGGAACCCGAACATCCAGCGACGCCGTATCGTGGTCGGCGGGACGCCGAAGCGCGTGAACGCTTGCACCTCGTGCATCAAGGCCGGCAAGGTCTCGCGCTGACGCACAGCTAAGCGCGCGGCCACTGCTGGTTCGCTGCACTGAGCCGGTCCACCGAGAGGTGGGCCGGCTTTTTGCCGTGTCCACGTACGGCGCGTCCGCGTACTAGCGGAACCGCCATCCATGATCCACAGGGCCGATTCCGCCGCCGAGGGCGAACCCGGCGGCGATCGCCCCGGTGACGTACTCCTTGGCGGCCGCCACCGCCTCCGGCACGGACCGTCCCTTCGCGAGCTGCGAGGCGATCGCGGAGGCCAGGGTGCAGCCCGTTCCGTGCGTGTGCCCGTTGTCGTGGCGAGGTGCGCGCAGCCAGTGCTCCGTACGGCCGTCGGTGAGCAGGTCGACGGCGTCGCCGGTCAGATGGCCGCCCTTGACGAGCACCCACGTCGGTCCGTACGACAGGATCGCCTCGGCGGCCTCTCGCATACCGGACTCCGACTCGACCCGGACGCCGGTGAGCTGTGCCACCTCGTCGAGGTTCGGGGTGGCGACCGTGGCGACCGGGAGCAGCCTCGTGCGTACGGACTCCAGGGCGGACGCGGCCAGCAGCGGGTCCCCGTGCTTGGAGACGCCGACCGGATCGACCACGGCCGGGGCATCCGTGGCTCCGAGCAACTCGGCCACCGCCTCGACGAGTTCGGCCGAAGCGAGCATCCCGGTCTTCACGGCCTGGACGCCGATGTCGTCCACGACACTGCGGTACTGGGCCCGCACCGCCTCGACGGGCAGCTCCCAGGCACCCTGTACGCCGAGGGAGTTCTGCGCGGTGACGGCCGTGACGACACTCATGCCGTGCACGCCGAGCGCGAGCATGGTCTTCAGGTCGGCCTGGATCCCGGCGCCTCCGCCGGAGTCGGAGCCGGCCACGGTGAGCACCAGGGGCTTCACGACTCGATGTCCCCGCCGAAGTGGTCCCAGCCGCCCTTGCTCGTCCAGGGCGCCCCGTCGACCGTCACCTGGGGCAGCGCCGAGGGGTTGAGGACCTCGCCGATCACCTTCCAGCGGGCCGGGAGCTTCACGTCCGGCGAGAAGGTCGCCACGATCGCGTGGTCCTCTCCCCCGCTCAGCACCCACTGCATGGGGTCGACACCGACGGCCTGCCCGATGTCGTTCATCTGCGTGGGGATGTCGATCGCGCCGGAACGGATGTCGATGCGGACCTTGCTGGCCTCGGCGATGTGTCCGAGGTCGGCGATCAGCCCGTCGCTCACGTCGCACATCGCGGTCGCGCCGAGCGCCGCGGCGGCCGGGCCCGCGTGGTAGGGCGGCTCGGGGCGCCGGTGTGCCTCGACGAACGCGCGAGGCGAGCGGAAGCCGCGGGAGAGCACCGCGTACCCGGCCGCGGACCAGCCCAGCCAGCCCGTCACCGCGACGAGGTCGCCCGGCTGGGCGCCGGCCCGGGTCACCGGCTCCTGGCCCCGCAGATCGCCGAGGGCGGTGATGGAGACCATGATCGTGTCTCCCCGTACGACGTCCCCGCCGACCACCGACGCGCCCGCGACCTGGCACTCGTCGCGCAGGCCGTCCATGAGCTCCGAGGCCCAGGTGACGGGGAGTTCGGCGGGCACGACCAGGCCGAGCAGCAGGGCGGTCGGCACCGCACCCATGGCGGCGATGTCCGCGAGGTTCTGCGCGGCCGCCTTGCGGCCGACGTCGTAGGCCGTGGACCAGTCGCGGCGGAAGTGCCGACCCTCCAGAAGGATGTCGGTGCTCGCCACGACCCTGCGGTCGGGTGCGGCGACCACCGCGGCGTCGTCGCCGGGACCCACCCGGACCGCCGGGGTGGTGGTGAGACGGGAGGTGAGCTCCCTGATGAGCCCGAACTCACCGAGCTCACCAACAGTGCCCTTCATTGCCCTTACGCCCCTTCTGTGCCGTGCCGTGCCCGGTCGCGCGTCAACAGTGTCCTCGATACGGTCGAGGGGACCGTCAGCTTCTTCGGTGTTCGTCGTGTCCGCACCCCGGCACAGGCGTCCACGCCCCCGCGGGTCTCCCCGCGACGAGCGGCGACGCGATACCGTGGCGTTCCTTTTCCCCACATGATCCTCGTGGCCGCCCTGGAGGTTCCGTGGTACAGGCGTACATCCTGATCCAGACGGATGTCGGCAAAGCGTCGACCGTCGCCGAGACGATCAGCAAGATTCCTGGAGTCATCCAGGCCGAGGACGTGACAGGACCGTATGACGTGATCGTCCGTGCACAAGCCGACACCGTGGACGACCTGGGTCGCTTGGTGGTCGCCAAGGTCCAGCAGGTGGATGGCATCACCCGTACCCTGACCTGCCCGGTCGTCCATCTGTAGCCCCCGTCTACCCTTGGCCGGTGAACTTCTTCCGTCACCGGCCTCTCGGTCTGCCCGCGCTCGCCCTGCTGATCACGGTCGCGGGCTGCTCCTCCGCGGACGACAGCGCGTCGGCGGCGGTTCCCTCGCCGGGGGCGGGCGTCACGAAGCTCTGCCGAGAACTGGACCGGGTACTGCCGTCCAAGGTCGACGACCAGGACCGTCGGGATCCCGAGCCCGTGTCCGCGCTGACCGCGGGCTGGGGTGACCCGGCGATCATACTGCGGTGCGGTGTCGAGCGACCCTCGAAGATGGACGACCCGGAAGCCGACGGGGTCGAGGTGAACGGGGTCGGCTGGCTGCTGGAGAAGCAGGACGACGGTTCGTTCCGGTTCACCACGACTTTGCGGAAGGCGTACGTCGAGGTGACGATCCCCAAGGACCGCACCGACGACGGCATGGCACCCCTGGTGGATCTGGCGTCCACGGTGAAGAAGGCGATCCCCGAGGGGATCGCCGACTAGCTGCCGACCGGTTAACGAAGTCCCGTCGGCCTGCGCAGTGCCGCCTCGATCAGCCTGTCCACCAGCTCCGGGTAACCGATCCCGCTCTTCTCCCACATCTGCGGGTACATCGAGATCGGCGTGAAGCCCGGGAGCGTGTTGATCTCGTTGATCACGAACTCGCCGTCCTCGGTGAGGAAGAAGTCCGCGCGGACCAGGCCCTCGCAGGAGGCCGCGTCGAAGGCGTCGACCGCGAGCTTCTGGACCTCGGCCGTCTCCTCGGGCGTGAGCGGCGCCGGCACGATCCCCGGGGTCGAGTCGATGTACTTCGCCTCGAAGTCGTAGTACGCGTGCTCCTGCGGCGGGGGGATCTCGGCCGGGACCGACGCGCGCGGGCCGTCCTCGAACTCCAGGACACCGCACTCGATCTCGCGGCCCCGCAGCGCCGCCTCCACGAGGATCTTCGGGTCGTGGCTCTGTGCCTCGGCGATCGCCTCGTCCAGGCCGGACAGGTCGTCGACCTTGGTGATGCCGATCGACGAACCCGCGCGCGCGGGCTTCACGAACAGCGGCCAGCCGTGCTGGCCCGCGAAGTCGACGATCTTCTTGCGGGCCGCGGACTCGTCCCGCTGCCACTCGCGCGGCCTGATCACCACGTACGGGCCGACCTTGAGCCCGAAGGAGGTGAACACCCGCTTCATGTACTCCTTGTCCTGGCCGACGGCCGAGGCGAGCACACCCGCGCCGACGTACGGGACGCCGGAGAGCTCCAGGAGGCCCTGCAGGGTGCCGTCCTCGCCGTAGGGGCCGTGCAGGACGGGGAAGACGACGTCGACCTCGCCGAGCGCCTTGGGCACCGATCCGGGCTCGCTGTAGACGACTTCACGGTTCGCGGGGTCGACGGGGAGCACCACGCCGCCCTCGCTCGACTCGGCGAGTTCCTCGACACTCGGCGTACGGCGCTCGGTGATCGCCATGCGTTCCGGTTCGTCGGCGGTGAGCGCCCAGCGGCCGTCCCGGGTGATACCGATCGGCAGGACGTCGTACTTGGTCCGGTCGATGGCGCGCAGTACGGCGCCGGCGGTGACCACGGAGATCCCGTGTTCGGAGCTGCGCCCGCCGAACACGACGGCCACGCGCGGCTTGCGAGGCGGCTGCTGAGGGCTCTGGGGGAGGTTCTCGGTGCTCATATCGCGTTGAGAGTACCCGTTGGTAGTGCCTCGATACAGCGTGCGCCCCCGCGGCGAACGAGGCAAAAAGCGAGGCCGTAGCTCAGCGTCGTTCGGGTTTCGCGCTGCGCGACATCAGCTCCTTGACGGCGACCACCGGGGCCTTGCCCTCGTGCACGATGCCGACGACGGTCTCGGTGATCGGCATGTCGACGCCGTGCCTGCGGGCCAGATCCAGCACGGACTCACATGACTTGACGCCCTCCGCGGTCTGCTTGGTGACCGCGATGGTCTCCTGCAGGGTCATGCCCTTGCCGAGGTTGGTGCCGAAGGTGTGGTTGCGCGACAGCGGTGAGGAGCAGGTCGCCACCAGGTCGCCGAGACCGGCGAGTCCGGAGAACGTCAGCGGGTCGGCGCCCATGGCGAGTCCGAGCCGGGTCGTCTCCGCGAGACCGCGCGTGATGAGCGAGCCCTTGGCGTTGTCACCGAGGCCCATGCCGTCCGCGATGCCGACGGCGAGGCCGATGACGTTCTTCACGGCGCCGCCGAGTTCGCAGCCCACCACGTCGGTGTTGGTGTACGGGCGGAAGTACGGCGTGTGGCAGGAGGCCTGGAGCCGCCGGGCGACCGCCTCGTCGGTGCAGGCGACCACGGCGGCGGCCGGCATCCGGGCGGCGATCTCCCGCGCGAGGTTGGGGCCGGTGACCACGGCGATGCGGTCGGCGCCGACCTTCGCGACGTCCTCGATCACCTCGCTCATCCGCATGGCGGAGCCGAGTTCGACGCCCTTCATGAGGGAGACGAGGACGGTGTCGGGCGCGAGCAGGGGGGTCCACTCGGCGAGGTTGGCGCGCAGGGTCTGCGAGGGGATCGCGAGGACGGTCAACTCCGCGTCGCGCGCTGCCTCCGCGGCGTCCGCCGTGGCCCGGAGGTTCTCCGGGAGTTCGACGCCGGGGAGGTAGTCCGGGTTCGTCCGCGTGGAGTTGACGGCTTCCGCGAGTTCGGGACGCCTCGCCCACAGGGTGACCTCGCACCCCGCGTCGGCGAGCACCATGCCGAACGCGGTGCCCCAGGAACCGGTACCGAAGACGGCCGCCTTGACGGGCTTGCTCACTTGGTCTTCTCCCCCTCGTGGCCGCTCTGGGCCTGGGTCCGGCGCCGCTGCTCGATCCGCTCGCGGCGCGGGTCGTACGCCGTCTCGGGCGCCTTCTCGCCGCGGATCAGCTCCAGCTGGGCGGTGACGGCGGCCATGATGACCTCGGTGGCCTCCTTCAGGAGGTCCGGGGTCATCTCCTTGCCGTAGAAGGGCGACAGGTCCACGGGCGGGCCCGCCAGGACGTGCGAGGTCTTGCGCGGAAGCACGTGGAGCTTCTTGGCGTAGGGCGGCAGGAGTTCGTTGGCGCCCCACTGCGCGACGGGGATCACCGGGCACTTGGTCTGGAGGGCCACCCGCGCGGCACCGGTCTTGCCGATCATGGGCCACTGGTCGGGGTCCCGGGTGATGGTGCCCTCGGGGTAGAACGCGACGCATTCGCCGCGGTCCACGGCGTCGATGGCGGCCCTGAAGGCGCTGAGCGCGTCCGTGGTCTCGCGGTAGACGGGAATCTGCCCCGTGCCGCGCATCATGGCGCCGATGAATCCCTTGCTGAAAAGACCGCTCTTCGCGAGGAATCGCGGAACGCGTCCGGTGTTGTACTGGAAGTGCGCGTACGCGAAGGGATCGATGTGCGAATTATGGTTGACCGCAGTGATAAATCCGCCGTCGGCCGGAATATGCTCCATTCCGCGCCAGTCCCGCTTGATCAGAACCACGAGCGGCGGTTTGGCGATCACCGCTGCCAGGCGGTACCAGAAGCCGATTCTGCGGCGGGGCACGCGGACACCTTCCTCTAGGGCCTGGGGGGCCGCACAAGTGTCGCCCCAGGCCGCCGGTCTGTCGAGAACACCGTACGCCCCGCCACCGACACCGCCAGATGGGCCGCGTGACGACTGAGTGACAATGGCCGCCACAAGAGAAGGACGGAACACGCGTGCAGTGGACGTTGGTCATCCCGCTGAAGCCCTTGGCGCGGGCCAAGAGCAGGCTCTCGGACACCGCCGACGACGGGGTACGCCCGGGTCTGGCCCTCGCCTTCGCCCAGGACACCGTGGCGGCCGCGCTGGCCTGCCCCGCGGTCGGTGATGTGGCGGTAGTCACGAATGACGCCCTGGCGGGCCGCGAGCTGGTGGCCCTGGGCGCCCGGATCGTCCCCGACGAACCAGGGGGCGGCCTGAACGCGGCCCTGTCGCACGCGGCGGCCGTCGTACGGTCCACGCGTCCCGAAAGCGCCCTCGCGGCCCTGAACGCCGATCTCCCGGCGCTACGGCCCCTGGAATTGGCCCGGGTCCTCGACGCTGCCGCGGAATTCCCGCGCGCTTTTCTCGCGGACGCCGCAACAATCGGCACCACTCTGCTGGCGGCCCGACAAGACGCGGAATTGCTCCCGGCCTTCGGCCCGGATTCCCGCGCACGACATCGCGCCTCGGGAGCGACGGAACTCCCCCTCACCGAGGTGGATTCCGTACGACAGGACGTGGACACCGGCGAGGATCTGCGGGCCGCGCTCGCCCTCGGTGTGGGCCCCCGGACGGCCGCCGCCGCTGCGCGGTTGCTGATTCCCGGGCAGTAGGCTGCGGCCATGCAGGCGACCGCGTACACGTACGACCCCGAAAGCCGCAGCGGGCAGGTGCTTCTCGACGACGGCACCCCCGTCCCCTTCGACACACCGGCGTTCGACGCGGGCGGTCTGAGGCTGCTGCGTCCCGGACAGCGCGTGCGCATCGAGATGGACGGGGACAAGAAGGTCACGCTGGTGACCCTCCAGACCTTCTGAACCCCCTGTCTGAACCCCCTGTGCACACGCCGCGGGCCGGACTCCGATGCGGAGTCCGGCCCGGCGCGTGAGTGCCCTGTGCCCTTACCTCTTGCGGGCCGTGGCCTTCTTGGCGGTGGTGGTGCGAGCCGTCGACTTCTTGGCGGGGGCCTTCTTGGCGGTCGCCTTCTTCGCCGGGGCCTTCTTGGCCGTCGCCTTCTTGGCGGTGGTCTTCTTCGCGGCGGTGGTCTTGGCGGTCGCCGTGGTCTTGGCGGGCGCCTTCTTCGCCGTGGTCTTCTTCGCGGTGGCCGTCGTCTTCTTGGCCGTCGTCTTCCTCGCGGTGGTCTTCTTGGCGGCAGCGGTCTTGGCGGTGGCCTTCTTCGCGGCCGCCTTCTTGACCGTGGCCGAAGCCCCGCCGGTCAGGCTGCCCTTGGGCGCCTTCTTGACCGCGACGTCGTTCTTCGGGAGCTTCTTCGTGCCGCTCACCAGGTCCTTGAAGCCCTGGCCCGCGCGGAAGCGCGGAACGGAGGTCTTCTTGACCCGAACCCGCTCGCCCGTCTGGGGGTTACGGGCGTAACGGGCCGGCCGGTCGACCTTCTCGAACGAACCGAAGCCGGTGACCGAGACCCGGTCGCCCGCGACCGTCGCGCGGACGATGGCGTCCAGGACCGCGTCGACCGCGTCGGCGGCCTGCTGGCGGCCGCCGACCTTGTCGGCAATCGCTTCTACGAGCTGCGCCTTGTTCACGTCTTCCCCTTCGGAGACATTGCCCGAACGAAAGTGTTCAAGCTTTTTCGCACGTTAGGCAGATATATACCGCAAATCAAACACGAAACGGGCTTATCACCCTTGTGCCGCAACGAACTCGGCTGCTCTGGACTTGTTCAGCGTTCCTCTTCCGGGATCCGCCCCGCGTCGAGGTCGGCCATGAACCCCTCCAGACGCCTTGTCGCTTCGACGACGTCGTGCTTGGCCGCGGCCGTAATGACCAGCAGCTTCCGGGTCAGCGCCATCCGTACGCCCTCCGGGACTTGCAGTGCGCGCACTCTTGCGTGCGCTTCCTTGAGTTGGTCCGCGACTGCCGCATAGAGCTCGAGTTGGCCGTCGTGTTCCATGCACAGATTGTGCCATCTGGGGCGAGTTGTCGCCTGCTAGGGGTGCAACTGCCGCCTCAAACGGCCTTCCGGGCACATCCGGAAGCCACGGCTACAAGGGACGCGTACCCCGACAACACCCGCCGTAACGTGGGAAGTTGAACGGGCGTGTCGCAGCGCGCGAGGCCGTCCGGGCGCAGACACGGCCGTACCCCCGATCGGGCTGATCGGGGGTACGGCGGGGGTGTTGAGGTGGCCGAAACTCGACCTGTTCAGTTGCTCCGAAGGAGGGTTCCGGGTGTTCCGGCCGCCCTCGGGGTCAGCTCTGGAGCGTCCTCGGCTTGTACGAGGGCCGCTTGGCCTCGTACGTGGCGATGTCGGCCTCGTTCTGGAGGGTGATGGAGATGTCGTCCAGGCCGTTCAGCAGCCGCCAGCGGGAGTTCTCGTCCAGCTCGAAGCTCGCCGTGATGCCCTCGGCGCGCACCTCGCGGGCCTGGAGGTCGACCGTGATCTCGGCCTCGGGGTCGTTCTCCGTGAGCCCCTGGAGCGCGTCCACGATCTTCTGCTCCAGAACCACCGTGAGCAGGCCGTTCTTGAGCGAGTTGCCACGGAAGATGTCGGCGAAGCGGGAGGAGATGACGGTCTTGAAGCCGTAGTTCTGCAGCGCCCACACCGCGTGCTCACGGGAGGATCCGGTGCCGAAGTCGGGGCCGGCGACCAGGACCGTGGCGCCCTTGCGCTCGGGCTGGTTGAGGATGAATTTCTCGTCCTTGCGCCAGGCTTCGAACAGTCCGTCCTCGAACCCGTCCCGCGTGACCTTCTTGAGCCAGTGAGCAGGGATGATCTGGTCGGTGTCGACGTTGGAACGGCGCAGCGGGACGGCCCGGCCGGTGTGCGTGGTGAATGCTTCCATGACTCTCAGACTCCAGCGGCGACAGGGGCGTCGGACAGGTCGGCGGGCGAAGCCAGGTGGCCGAGGACGGCGGTCGCGGCCGCGACCTGCGGCGACACCAGGTGCGTACGACCGCCCTTGCCCTGCCGGCCCTCGAAGTTGCGGTTGGAGGTGGACGCGGAGCGCTCACCGGGGGCCAGCTGGTCCGGGTTCATGCCCAGACACATCGAGCAGCCCGCGTGCCGCCATTCGGCGCCGGCCTCCTTGAAGACGACGTCCAGGCCCTCGGAGACGGCCTGCAGACCCACGCGCGCGGAGCCGGGGACGACCAGCATCCGTACGCCGTCGGCGACTTTGCGGCCCTTGACGAGCTCGGCGGCGGCGCGCAGGTCCTCGATACGGCCGTTGGTGCATGAACCTACGAAGACGGTGTCCACCTTGATGGAGCGCAGCGGCTGCCCAGCCTCCAACCCCATGTATTCCAGGGCCTTTTCGGCGGCGAGGCGCTCCGAAGCGTCTTCGTACGAAGCAGGGTCGGGGACGTCCGCCGAAAGCGGCGCGCCCTGGCCGGGGTTGGTGCCCCAGGTGACGAACGGCGCCAGCTCGTCGGCCTTGATGACGACCTCGGCGTCGAACTCGGCGTCCTCGTCCGTCTTCAGCGTCTTCCAGTACGCGACGGCCGCGTCCCAGTCCTCGCCCTTGGGCGCGTGCGGGCGGCCCTCGAGGTAGTCGAAGGTGGTCTGGTCGGGGGCGATCATGCCTGCGCGGGCGCCGGCCTCGATCGACATGTTGCAGATGGTCATGCGGGCTTCCATCGAGAGCTTCTCGATGGCGGAGCCGCGGTACTCCAGGACGTACCCCTGGCCGCCGCCGGTGCCGATCCTGGCGATGATCGCCAGGATCAGGTCCTTGGCGGTGACGCCGTCGGGCAGTTCTCCGTCGACCGTGATGGCCATGGTCTTCGGGCGGACCAGCGGCAGCGTCTGGGTGGCCAGGACGTGCTCCACCTGGGAGGTGCCGATGCCGAACGCCAGGCCGCCGAAGGCGCCGTGCGTGGAGGTGTGCGAGTCGCCGCAGACCACGGTCATGCCGGGCTGGGTCAGTCCGAGCTGCGGACCCACCACGTGCACGACGCCCTGCTCGACGTCGCCCAGCGGGTGCAGGCGGACGCCGAAGTCGGCGCAGTTCTTGCGCAGCGTCTCCAGCTGGACACGCGAGACCGGGTCGGCGATCGGCTTGTCGATGTCGAGGGTCGGGGTGTTGTGGTCCTCGGTGGCGATGGTCAGGTCGAGCCGGCGCACCTGGCGACCGCTCTTGCGCAGACCGTCGAAGGCCTGCGGGCTGGTCACCTCGTGCAGCAGGTGCAGATCGATGAAGAGGAGGTCGGGCTCGCCCTCGGCGCGCCGGACGACATGGTCGTCCCAGACCTTCTCCGCGAGTGTCCTACCCATCGCTTTCCCTCCGGCCGGCAAACGTCCACCGGCCCAACTAGAGATCTTGAGGAGACGGCGCCCGGCCCCAGTTCACGGGCGCCCGTCACCCGGCCCGTACGGTCACCGGGCCGCTGTGTCTACAAGGGTTGCGCGTCTCACGAAAAAAGGAACTTGCGTTTCACAGAGTGAGACGTGAGTATCGTTTCATGGACAACAGTAGCGGCGTCGGCGTTCTGGACAAGGCAGCCCTTGTCCTGAGCGCTCTGGAGTCCGGTCCGGCCACCCTCGCGGGCTTGGTCGCGGCGACCGGACTGGCACGACCCACGGCCCACCGGCTGGCCGTGGCTCTGGAACACCACCGCATGGTGGCACGCGACATGCAGGGCCGTTTCATTCTGGGCCCGCGCCTCGCCGAGCTGGCCGCGGCCGCCGGCGAGGACCGCCTCCTCGCGACGGCCGGCCCGGTGCTCACGCATCTGCGGGACATCACCGGCGAGAGCGCACAGCTCTACCGCCGCCAGGGCGACATGCGTATCTGCGTCGCCGCGGCGGAGCGCCTGTCGGGCCTCAGGGACACGGTCCCGGTCGGCTCGACGCTCACCATGAAGGCCGGCTCCTCGGCCCAGATCCTGATGGCCTGGGAGGAGCCGGAGCGTCTGCACCGCGGTCTCCAGGGCGCCCGCTTCACGGCCACGGCCCTGTCGGGCGTACGGCGCCGCGGCTGGGCCCAGTCCATCGGCGAGCGCGAGCCGGGCGTGGCGTCCGTGTCCGCGCCCGTACGCGGCCCCTCCAACCGCGTGGTGGCCGCCGTCTCGGTCTCCGGCCCCATCGAGCGCCTGACCCGCCACCCGGGCCGCATGCACGCCCAGGCGGTCATCGACGCCGCCGCCCGCCTCTCCGAGGCACTGCGCCGCACGGGCTGAGGAGCAGGGGACGGTCGTATCCCCGTCGGCTCAGGACCAGCCTCAACGCCGCGGCAGATCTTGGACCTACGGGGATCGGACCCACCCGAAGGAGCGCGGGGAAGTGCGCGAGCACCCACCGACAGCTCCTATACGCCCCACAGGGCTCCCCCTATGACGTTCAGGCGTCCGCCGACTCCCCGGACCGATGGGCGAACCGCTCTTTCGCGTACCGCCCGCGCGCGGCGACCGGCACCTGTCCATGTGCCGCGGCGAGTCCGAACGCCGGCATGTCCGCGTAGATCGACTCGTAGGACCCCTCCGGCACCACATACGCCTCGTGCCACAGCCCCACGTGCTGCCGTGCCCTCCCCGCCTTCTCCTTGCGGTTGATGATCGCCCACGCCCTGTGGTGGAACATCTCCGGCGAGTGCGCGTAGGCGTACAGCTTCTCCTTCGACTCCCAGTACTGGACGACGTAGTACGTCCGCGGTGAGGCCGTCAGCAGCACATGCGAGAGCAGCCCCCGCTCCGGAGCCCTCCGCAGCTCCCGCAGCATCCGCGGCATGGCCAGGAAGACCGGGACCCAGTGGTGCACGGCCCAGAAGTGGTTGATGCGCATCCCGATCAGCAGGACGACCACGTCCCTCTCCGCGGACGCGGTGGTGCGGCCTGCGACGACCTTCTTCCCGACCATGGAACCCCCTCGTTGGCGAGCAGCACTATCCGACTGCGCATGCTTGGATAGTGCCGGTATCCGAGAGGGGGTGCAAGAGATGCGGCTGGCCGAACTCAGCGAGCACAGCGGTGTGTCCACCGCGACGATCAAGTACTACCTGCGCGAAGGGCTGTTGCCGCCGGGCCGCCAGATCAACGCCACGACGGCCGAGTACGACGAGGAGCATCTACGTCGGCTGCGGCTGGTGCGCGCGATGATCCAGGTGGGCCGAGTGCCGGTGGCGAAGGTGCGCGAGGTCCTCGGACACGTGGACGACGACTCCCTGGGCCGCTCGATCCGTCTCGGCGCGGCGCTGTGGGCCCTGCCGCAGGTGCCCGAGCCGGACGAGGACGACGAGTACGTCCGGGCCGCGCACCAGGAGGTCACCGCACTCCTGGACCGGCTCGACTGGGAGAACGCCAAGCAGCTGACGACCATCTCCCCCGCGTACCGCTCGCTGGTGGTGGCGGTGGCCGCGTTCCGCCGGCTCGGCTACGCGTGGGGAGCCGAACAGCTCGCGCCGTACGCCGAGTTGATGCACCGGACAGCCGTCCTCGACCTGGACAACCTGGAGACGCACCCGTCGGAGGCGGAGTGGATCGAGTTCGCGATCCTGGGCGCGATCCTCAACGAGCCGCTGCTGCAGTCGCTGCACCGGCTGGCCCAGGAGGAGGAGTCGACGCGGCGCTACGGCTTCGCATGACCCGGGCACGGCGAAGGCCCTCCACCGAAGTGAAGGGCCTTCCTCTACGTACCCCCGACCGGATTCGAACCGGCGCTACCGCCTTGAGAGGGCGGCGTGCTAGGCCGCTACACAACGGGGGCGTGGAGCCTGCGTTTCCGCAGGTCCGAGCTGGTCTACCTGGACTCGAACCAAGAATGACGGTACCAGAAACCGTAGTGTTGCCAATTACACCATAGACCAAGGTGATTTAGAGTAAATCGTACCCCCGACCGGATTCGAACCGGCGCTACCGCCTTGAGAGGGCGGCGTGCTAGGCCGCTACACAACGGGGGCCCTAGCGATCCTGCATGAACGTCAGCGGGTGCGACCCTGACTGACCCTCCGGGAAGGATCTGTACCCCCGACCGGATTCGAACCGGCGCTACTGCCTTGAGAGGGCAGCGTGCTAGGCCGCTACACAACGGGGGCTTCGCGGAGTTGATCTCCGCCTTTGCAGATGAGCTCTGCGAGCTGGCCTACCTGGACTCGAACCAAGACTAACTGAACCAGAATCAGTCGTGCTGCCAATTACACCATAGGCCACTGGAACTCAAGCCCCTACGGGGATCTTGTTCTAGTTTGCTCCTCCGGATCCCGGCCTTTCGGCCCGCTCCCCGGCGGCGCAGGAAGAACATTACCTGAAGGTGGACGGGGCTCCAAAACGACTATCCGCGCCGAGGATCGCGGGGAGTTCGGCGAGCGAGGCGATGCGCCGCGGTCCGGCGGGGGTGGGGACATGGGCGTGCACACTGCCGTCGCGGTCGACCCAGACCGACAGCAGTCCGGCCTCGGCGGCGCCCCGGCCGTCGATCTCCGGGTGGTCGCCGACGTACGCCACCTGGTGCGGGGCCAGCTCCAGGGCGTCACAGGCCGCGAGGAAGGCTCCGGCCTCGGGCTTGGAGACGCCCAGTTCGGCGGCGCACAGGATGACCTCGAAGCGGTCGTGCACGCCGAGCACGCGCAGCTTGTGGTCCTGGACGCGGATGCTGGAGTTGGACAGCACGGCGTGTCGGTGACTGGCGGCGAGGGCGTCGAGGGCGGGCAGCACGTCGGGGAAGAGGGTCCAGGCGGTCTCGTAGTGCGCGATGTACCGCTGGAACCAGGCGTCCGCCTCCGTGTCGGTCAGCTCCTCGCCCAGGAACACCCGTACCCGGTCCCGCCGCTGACCCTGGAAGTCGACCTCCCCCGCCGAGAACCGCGCCCACTGGGTTTCCGTGATCGCCCGCCACCGCACGATGGCTTGCTCGACGTTCTCGTACGCCTCGAGCAGCCCCTCGGCCGCCAGATGCAGACGCATCCCGATGCGGTCGGCCCCCGTGTAGTCGAAGAGGGTGTCGTCCACGTCCCAGACCACGGCCCTGATGCTCATGATCCGACGGTAACCCGGCATCCGGGGCCGCGTCCGGCGATTGCGGCCCCTCAGGACTCGGGCGGGCGACGCGGCGCGGACTGGCACACTGGGCTCATGACCGAGTACCGCGTCCAGTTCACCGTCGAGGCCCGGGCGACGTACGACGCTCTGCCCGGAGAGCGTCGAGCCCAGTTGGACAAGGCCGTGCGGATACTGGCTCGTGACCCGTTCCGCAAGACATCGACCGCGCAGCTCGGGCCCGATGAGCACCTGCGCAAGGCCTATGTGGCGCCCGGCGTGATGCTGGAGTACATGGTGGCCGGCGCGATCATGGTCGTCGTGGTGCTGGAGATCTTCGACGAAAGCGCCTACCTGATCGACGAGAGCGACGCGGTCTGAGACGCCGAGGGGCGGCAGCCGGAGTCCCCGGTTGCCGCCCCTCGCGCGTGCGTGCGTTACGGCGTCAGCTTCTCCAGCGCCGCGTCGATGCGGGCCAGCGTCGTCTCCCTGCCCAGGATCTCCAGGGACTCGAAGAGGGGCAGGCCGACCGTGCGGCCGGTGACGGCCACGCGGACCGGGGCCTGGGCCTTGCCGAGCTTGAGGCCATGGGTCTCGCCGGCCGCCAGGACGGCCTCCTTGAGGGACTCCGGCGAGGTCCAGTCGGCGGACTCCAGCTTCTCGCGGGCGGTGCGGAGCAGGGCGTCCGAGCCCTCCTTCATCGCCTTCGCCCAGGACGGCTCGTCGAAGACCGGCTCGGGGAGGAAGAGGAAGTCGACGTTGTCGGTGATCTCCGAGAGGACCTTCAGACGGGTCTGGGCGTGCGGGGCGATCGCCTGCCACTTCGACTCGTCGAAGTCCTCCGGGGACCAGGGGGCGAAGGGAGCCTTGAGCCACGGGGCGCAGCGCTCCGTGAAGTCCTTCACGTCCAGGAGACGGATGTGGTCGGCGTTGATCGCCTCGCACTTCTTCAGGTCGAAGCGCGCCGGGTTGGGGTTCACGTCCGCGATGTCGAAGGCCGCGACCAGCTCGTCGGTGGTGAAGATGTCCTTGTCCGCCGAGAGCGACCAGCCCAGCAGGGACAGGTAGTTGAGCAGGCCCTCGGGCAGGAAGCCGCGCTCCCGGTAGAGGTTGAGCGAGGCCTGCGGGTCACGCTTGGAGAGCTTCTTGTTGCCCTCGCCCATCACGTACGGCAGGTGCCCGAAGGCGGGCACGGACTTCGCCACACCCAGCTCGATCAGCGCCTTGTACAGGGCGATCTGGCGCGGGGTGGAGGACAGCAGGTCCTCGCCGCGCAGGACGTGCGTGATCTCCATCAGCGCGTCGTCGACCGGGTTCACCAGCGTGTAGAGGGGCGCCCCGTTGGCTCGTACGATCCCGTAGTCCGGCACGTTCTCCGGGGTGAAGGTCAGCTCGCCGCGGACCAGGTCCGTGAAGGTGATCGTCTCGTCGGGCATACGGAAGCGGACGATGGGCGTACGGCCCTCGGCCACGTACGTGGAGACCTGCTCGTCGGTCAGGTCGCGGCAGTGGCCGTCGTAGCCCGAGGGCCTGCCGGCCGCGCGAGCCGCCTCGCGACGGGTGTCCAGCTCCTCCTGGGAGCAGTAGCAGTGGTAGGCGTGACCGGCGTCCAGGAGCTTGGCGGCGACGTCCTTGTAGAGGTCCATCCGCTGCGACTGCCGGTACGGCGCGTGCGGGCCGCCGACCTCGGGGCCCTCGTCCCAGTCGAAGCCCAGCCAGCGCATCGAGTCGAGCAGCTGGTTGTAGGACTCCTCGGAGTCGCGGGCCGCGTCGGTGTCCTCGATGCGGAAGACGAGCGTGCCCTGGTGGTGCCGGGCGAACGCCCAGTTGAACAGGGCGGTGCGGACCAGGCCCACGTGGGGGTTACCGGTGGGCGAGGGGCAGAAACGTACGCGGACGGGTGCGCTAGCCACGCTTGACAACCTTGTTGGTGAGAGTGCCGATGCCTTCGATGGTGACGGCGACCTCGTCGCCGACGGTGAGCGGCCCGACGCCTGCCGGGGTGCCCGTGAGGATCACGTCGCCGGGGAGCAGCGTCATGGCCTCGGAGATGTTGACGATCAGATCCTCGATCGGGTGGATCATCTCGCTGGTGCGGCCGAGCTGGCGTTGTTCGCCGTTGACGGTGAGCTGGATCGTCAGGTCGGAGGCCGTCTCCAGGTCCAGGTCCGTCTCCACCCAGGGGCCCAGCGGGCAGGAGGTGTCGAAGCCCTTGGCCCGCGCCCACTGCTTCTCGCGCTTCTGGACGTCCCGGGCGGTGATGTCGTTCGCGCAGGTGTAGCCGAAGATCACGTCCTTGACGCGCTCGCGCGGCACCTCGCGGCACATACGGCCGATGACGACGGCGAGTTCGGCCTCGTGGTGGACGTCCGCCGAGAAGGAGGGGTACTGGATCTCGTCGCCGGGGCCGATCACCGAGGTGGAGGGCTTGAAGAAGGCGAAGGGGACGTCCGGGACCTCGTTGCCGAGTTCCTTCGCGTGGTCGGCGTAGTTACGGCCGTACGCCACGACCTTGTTGGGGAGCACCGGGGGCAGCAGCCGGACCTTGCTGAGCGGGACCTTCGTACCGGAGAGCTCGAAGTCCACGAACGGGATGCCCTTGATGATGTCGAGGACGAGCTCGTCCGGCCTGTCGCCCTCGACCGCGCCGAAGGCGACGTTCCCGTCGATGGAGAATCTGGCGATGCGCACGGGATCTGGGCGCCCCTCTACTCGGCCGGCTGGAGTCTGACGCTCCAGGCTAACGCGGGGAGGGGTGCCCCGAGGCGCTGGGACAGGCCCGTGCCTCGCGTGATGCGCCCGGGCCACCTGCCCGCGGGGCGGTGATCCGGGCGCGCTACGGTTACTTGGCGGCGGAGACCGGGATCTCCATCAGGACCGTCCGCCGGGGGTTGGCGGTCTGGGCCGGGAGGACGAGCGAGTGCTCCGGCTGCTCCGGGATCTGCAGTGCGTCGGCGTCCTCGAGGTGCGCCAGCGTCGTGCGCCGCGGGTTGGCAATGTTGCGGAACATCATCGTCGTCTTCACGGTTGTACTCGACCTCGACAGTGGTGGTGTGGACAGATGGAGCCTTCTTGTAAAGCGCCAGGCTAAACATGCCATTCCCCGCCGAAGCCGCGAAGACCTCATGATCGGCGTGTGAGTTTGCTCACTGACCTGTGGGCAAAACGGACAATCCGTAACCTTAACTCACCCCAACGAAACGGACATTGCCCCCCTGAAGCCATCATTCCGCTCCTGATCATGGCGACTGGGACACCTCCCCCCGCAGGGGGACTCGCGGACTTATGCCCGTTTTCGACGAGAACGCTTCCCACACCCGGTAACTCTGCCCTCACGTGGTGTCACGTAGGTCACGGTCTGACCCTCGGACCTTGTTGGAGATCCGGCACTGTGCTGGAATTCCACGGACCGCTGCGGGATCGAACCGGCGCACAGGGGGCGCAGAGAAGCGCCGAGCGGCGGTGAGAAGGGGGAGCAGCGCCGGTCACTCAGACCACCCGGGGTGCGTATTCAGGGCGCTCCCCACAACGCCGACACCGTGCTCCGCCGTTCTGCGGAGGAGCGCCTGGTCCAGAGGTTGCGACGCTAGTGCAGGGACGTTTCAAGAGGGATGGCAGCGCTTCGGCCGAGCCGGAGCAGCACGGCGGGACTGGCCCCAATGTCGGCAGTTCCTCCCCCCAGCACGCCCAGAACCCGGGCCCGGGCGTCGACGGCGGTTCCGGCCCCGGGCGCCTCGGCACGTCGGCGTCCTCGGGCCCGGCGGCCGCGGCCAAGCCGACGGTGAAGCCCCCGAAGGGCCCGAACGGCCCGGGATCGCGCGTGGCCCTGCGCAACTGGCGTATCTCCACGCGCCTGGTGTCGCTGCTCGCGCTCCCCGTGGTGGCGGCCACCTCGCTGGGCGCGCTGCGCATCAACGACTCCATGGACGACATTCAGCAGCTCGACAACATGAAGCTGCTGACGGAGATGACGAAGCAGGCCACCGAGCTGGCCGCGGCCCTCCAGGAGGAGCGCGACCAGTCGGCCGGTCCGCTGGCGCACGACTCCACGGCGAGCAACATCACGGTCAAGGGCTACCGGGACAAGACGGACCGGGCGGCGACCAACTTCATCAACGCCGCCGAGGACATCGACACCGCCGGCAAGGACGGCAATCTCCAGGGCGTCCGCGACAGCCTCGTCGGCCTCGTCCGCGACCTGGACACGCTGAGCAAGATCCGCGGCGACGCCTACGAGACCAAGGGCAACGCGACGCAGACGGTCGAGTCCTACCACCGCCTGATCACCCACCTGCTCGACCTCTCGCAGGACATGGCCCAGGCGACCAGCAACCCGGAGATGATCCAGAGCACGCGTGCCCTGGCGGCCTTCTCCTCCGCCAAGGAGTACGCGTCCAGCCAGCGCGCGATCCTCGCGGCGGCGCTGCCCGCGTCCAACAAGACGCTGGGCAACCTCTCCGAGACCGACCGGCTGTACGGCCAGGGTGCGCTCGACAGTGAGGCGTCCGACCTCAACACCTTCCGGAGCATCTACGGCGACAACAACGCCGAGGAGCTCCTGCAGCCCATCGAGGACGGCAACTCGAACATCGAGGCCGCCGACCAGTACGCCGGCCGTGCCTTCGGCCGCCAGGGAGGCCTCGCCGACCTGGACAAGCGCTCCTACAAGGACTGGGTCGACGACAGCTCGACCAAGATCCAGCAGATGGGCAACATCGAGCACACGCTGCTCGAGGACATGGAGCAGAAGGCCCGCGAGCTGCGCAGCGCCACCGAGCGCGACGCGATCATCGCCGGTGCGCTGATCCTGCTCGTGCTCGGCGTCTCGCTGGTCGGCGCCTTCGTCGTGGCCCGGTCCATGATCCGCTCGCTGCGCCGCCTCCAGGAGACCGCCACCAAGGTCGCCCAGGACCGGCTGCCCGAGCTGGTCAAGCAGCTGTCCGAGTCCGACCCGCAGGACGTCGACACGTCCGTGGAGTCGGTCGGTGTGCACTCCCGGGACGAGATCGGCCGCGTGGCCGCGGCCTTCGACGACGTGCACCGCGAGGCGGTCCGCCTCGCCGCCGAGCAGGCCCTGCTGCGGGGCAACGTCAACGCGATGTTCACCAACCTCTCGCGCCGCTCCCAGGGCCTCATCCAGCGCCAGCTCTCGCTCATCTCCGAGCTGGAGTCCCGCGAGGCCGACCCGGACCAGCTCTCCTCGCTCTTCAAGCTCGACCACCTCGCGACCCGCATGCGCCGTAACGGTGAGAACCTCCTCGTCCTCGCGGGCGAGGAGCCCGGCCGCCGCTGGACCCGCCCGGTCCCGCTGGTCGACGTGCTCCGTGCCGCCGCGTCCGAGGTGGAGCAGTACGAGCGCATCGAGCTGGCCTCCGTGCCGACCACCGAAGTGGCCGGCCGCGTGGTCAACGACCTCGTGCACCTGCTCGCCGAGCTGCTGGAGAACGCGACCTCGTTCTCCTCGCCGCAGACCAAGGTCAAGGTCACCGGTCACGCGCTGCCCGACGGCCGGGTGCTGATCGAGATCCACGACACCGGCATCGGCCTCTCCCCCGAGGACCTCGCCGCGATCAACGAGCGGCTCGCCTCGCCGCCCACCGTGGACGTCTCCGTCTCCCGCCGCATGGGTCTGTTCGTGGTCGGCCGGCTGTCGCAGCGCCACGGCATCCGCATCCAGCTCCGGCCTTCCGACTCCGGTGGTACGACCGCGCTGGTCATGCTGCCCGTGGATGTCGCCCAGGGCGGCAAGAAGCCCCAGCCCAAGCCCGGCCAGGGCGCCCCCGGTACCCCCGCGGCGGCCCAGGCCGCCGCCGGTGTGGCCGCGGCCCGTCGTGGTGGCGGCAACGGCCAGGGCGGTGCCCTTGGCGGTGCGCCCGGTGGCGCGGGCGGTGGCGCTCTCGGTGCCGGTGCCCCCTCGGGCGGACGGCTCAGCTCCGGTCAGGGACCGCGGGCGGCACTGCCCGGCAGTGGCCAGGGCGGTCGTCCCGGTGCGCCGGGGGGACCGCGAGGACCGCAGGGTCCCGGTACGCCCCCGCAGGGTCGGCCCGCTCCCGCCGGCGCCGGGTTCGGCGGCCAGGCACCGGGTGCTCCGCAGGGCCTCCAGGCCGCGGGCACGGGCGGTCCGGGTCAGGACGCCTTCAACGGTCAGGACGCTTTCGGCGGCGGCCAGGACGCCTTCGGCGGCCGGGGTCCCGTACCCCCGCAGTCGCAGGCCCCGAACGCCGGCCAGGCTCCCGAGCCGGGCGGCCGGCGCCGTCGGCCGCAGCTGCCGGGCCGCGGTGGTCCGCGGGCCGAGCTGCCGGGCGGCAACCAGCAGCCCCGGACGCCGAGCTGGAGCGACGAGAACGCGCAGCCGCCGGTGCCGCGCGCTTCGCTCGACGTCCCGCGCGGCCACGACGAGCAGGACCCGGCCGCCACCTCGCGGATGCCGCGGATCGACGACCACCGGGGTCCCGCGAGCACCTCCGAGTTCCCGCGGCCGGACTTCGACGCGCCGCAGAACACCGGCCAGTTCCCGAGGCCGGGTGCGAACGGTCCGCAGGGCGACTTCCCCCGTCCGGGTACGGTCGGCCCGCAGAACACGGGTCAGTTCCCGCGGCCGGGATCCAACGGCCCCCAGGACACGGGCGAGTTCCCCCGCCCTGTCACGAACGACCCGCAGAACCCGGGCCAGTTCGTCCGCCCGGACGTCTTCGGTACTCCGCCGGGGCAGAACAGCGGTTCGCAGACCGGGCAGTTCGCGACGCCGCAGGCGTACGACAGCGGCTCGACCGGCCAGTTCGCGATGCCGGGCTATGACGGCAGCTCCACCGGGCAGCATTCCCTGCCGGGTCGTCAGGACCCCGCGTCCACGGGCCAGTTCGAGCGCCCCCAGGCCAACGGCGCCGACTTCGGCGCCCCGCGGCCGCCCATGCCGCCGCGTCCGCAGCAGCGGCCGGTCCGCCAGGAGCCGGAGGCGCTGCCGCCGGCGGGTCCCGGTGACGGCCGGACGCCGCTGTACGACACGCTGGAGACCAACTGGTTCCACGGCAGCCAGCAGCAGGGACAGGGGCAGCCGGCCAACGGCAACGGCTCCTCCCCGGCTACGGCACCGCGGCAGCAGCAGGCTCCCGAGGCCCCACAGAGTTCAGCCGGCGCTCCGCAACGGCCCGCGGCCTCCGCGGGCTGGCGCAGTTCGCCCAACGACGACCTCGTCCGGCAGGCGGAGCGTGTCCGCCAGCCGGCCGCGGGCGGTGTCACCACCTCCGGTCTGCCGCGCCGGGTGCCCAGGGCGAACCTCGTCCCGGGTACGGCTCAGCAGCAACAGCACCAAAGCGGTCCGGCTGTCTCGCGTGCGCCTGACGACGTGCGCGGCCGGCTGACCAATCTCCGTCGGGGTATCGCGCAAGGTCGTCAGGTCGGCGGCAACGGCCAGACGGGCAGCTTCCCGAACCCCACTCACCAGCAGGAGCGTTAGTTGAGCCCGATGAGCCAGGCGGCACAGAACCTCAACTGGTTGATCACCAACTTCGTGGACAACACCCCAGGGGTGTCCCACACCGTCGTCGTGTCCGCCGACGGCCTTCTGCTGGCGATGTCCGAGGGCTTCCCGCGCGACCGTGCCGATCAGCTGGCGGCCGTCGCTTCGGGGCTGACCTCGCTCACGGCGGGTGCCTCACGGATCTTCGAGGGCGGCAGCGTGGCCCAGACCGTGGTGGAGATGGAGCGGGGATTCCTCTTCCTCATGTCCGTCTCCGACGGTTCCTCGCTCGCGGTCCTCGCCCACCCGGAATGCGACATCGGCCTGGTCGGATACGAAATGGCCCTGCTCGTCGACCGCGCGGGCGCAGTGCTCACGCCCGACCTGCGAGCCGAGCTGCAAGGCAGTCTGCTCCACTGACCCGCCCGGATCCACCCGTCACACCACATCACCGTCCGGCCGCCACAATCCCCCCACCGGCCTCTTCAGACGGCTTGCCCGACCGACTTGCTGTCCCGCCCGGAGGATTCATGACCCCGCCCACCGCCTCTCATGATCCGTACGCGGAGCCGTACGAGGATGAGGGCGACCAGCCGCTGGTACGTCCGTACGCGATGACCGGCGGCCGGACCCGGCCGCGCTACCAGCTCGCCATCGAGGCTCTGATCAGCACCACGGCCGACCCGGCGGCGCTGATGGGGCTCCTCCCCGAGCACCAGCGCATCTGCCACCTGTGCCGTGAGGTGAAGTCGGTCGCCGAGGTCTCGGCGCTGCTCGCCATGCCGCTCGGCGTGGCCAGGATCCTCGTCGCGGACCTCGCCGAGGCCGGACTGGTGGCCATCCACCAGCCGGGCGGCGACGAGAACAACGGCGGCGCTCCCGATGTGACGCTGCTCGAAAGGGTGCTCAGTGGACTTCGCAAGCTCTGACGGAGGGCGGGCGACCACCTCCGCGAAGATCGTGGTGGCGGGTGGCTTCGGTGTCGGCAAGACCACGTTCGTGGGTGCCGTCTCCGAGATCAACCCGCTGCGCACCGAGGCCGTGATGACGTCCGCGTCGGCGGGCATCGACGACCTCACCCACACCGGTGACAAGACGACCACCACGGTCGCCATGGACTTCGGCCGCATCACGCTCGACCAGGACCTGATCCTGTACCTCTTCGGTACGCCCGGTCAGGACCGCTTCTGGTTCATGTGGGACGACCTGGTCCGCGGCGCCATCGGCGCAGTGGTGCTGGTCGACACCCGGCGCCTGGCCGACTGCTTCCCCGCGGTCGACTACTTCGAGAACAGCGGTCTGCCCTTCGTCGTGGCCCTCAACGGCTTCGACGGGCACCAGCCGTACGCTCCCGAGGAGGTGCGCGAGGCCCTGCAGATCGGGCCGGACGCACCGATCATCACGACGGACGCCCGGCACCGGTCGGACGCCAAGAGTGCCCTGATCACGCTGGTCGAGCACGCCCTCATGGCGCGTCTGCGGTAACGCCCCGAAGACGTGTCGATCAGCTCCCAAATCAAAAGCGTCATACGGCAGTTGTCGTAGATGTCCCGGAGCCGGCTGTGGTCTTTGACACGGTCGGCCCCGGCGTTCATAACGTTTCGGCAGAGGAATCGGGTGGTACGGCCACGCGTGGTTGCCAACCGGTCTCGCTGCGCTCACAACGGCCCCGTCTTTTGACGGGGCTCGCTCTTTATGACCGTTTTATCTGGGGCTTACATCACGCGGAATCCGCGCGTACCACTGTTTGGTGGTGCGGAGGACGTCGTGCTGGAATGCGTGAACTGCCCAATAGTCAAAGACGTACTCATCAGTCGATGACACTGGGCTCTGAGAGACTGCGGCACAACGTAGGTGCCGACCCCTCCGAGAGGTTGTTGGTCGAGTGAGGCGAAGCAAGAACGGTCCCGAGCCGTCGGCCCGGGGCAACTTCACCCCGCCGCCGCGCGGAGCGGCGCCCGCCCCTGTGCCCGGTGCGGACTCGACGGCCGCGCCGTCGTCCAGCGGTGGCCGGTTCTCCCCGCGCAACTGGCGGGTGCCCACCCGGCTGAACGCGATCCTGCTCATACCCGTGATCGTCGGCCTCGTCATGGGCGGCTTCCAGGTCAAGAGCTCGATCGACACCTGGCGTGAGGCCGAGGACGCGGAGAACACCGCCCGTCTGGTGCGAGCCTCTCTCAGCTACGCCGACGCCCTCTACCAGGAGCGCGACAGCACCGCCGCCCCCTTGCTGAGCGGCCAGGGCCAGGACAACGCCACGGTCGTCGCCGCCCGCAAGAAGACCGACGAGGCCGCGGACGCCTTCGACGAGGCCGCCCAGAACATGCCGCAGAAGGCGGGCCTGCAGCGCCGCCTCACACTGTTCCGGGACGGCGAGGGAGGGCTCCAGACGCTGCGCGCGGGCGCCTACACCTCCTCCAAGCTCACCGGCGTCAAGACCGAAGAGGGCTACACCCAGATCGCGCACCCGCTGACGGAGTTCGCCAACGAGCTCGGCCTGGGCACCGGCAACATCACCAGCTACGGCCGTACCGTCTACGCCATCGAGCTCACCAAGGCGGCCCTGTCGCTGCAGCGCTCCATCGGCATGCACCTGCTGATCAAGCCCGGCCCCGGGCTGAGCAGCTTCGCCAGCCAGAAGGTCGCCCTCTCCTCGTACGCGTATCTGGAGGGCATCGCCGTCGAGGAGTACGTCGGCGGTGGCACCGCGGCCGACGCGGCGAAGCTCGACACCGCGAAGAAGCAGATCCAGGCCGAGGGCGCGGCGCTCGCGAAGGAGGCCGCGGCCAAGAACCCGAACTACGTTCCGCCGCCGTCCAACCCCGTGGACATGGTCTCCAGCCTCGCCCAGCTGCCGTCGATGGACCAGAGCGCCCGTGAGGCGCTCGGCAAGGACGGCATCACCGCCGAGAACTGGTGGGCGGTCAACACCCTCAAGTACAACGCCTACCGCCAGATCGAGACCGACCTGGCCGACACCGCGGTGAACGAGGCCGCGAGCATCGCCGACGACGCCAAGCGCGACGCGTTCATCGTGGGTGCCGCCGTCGTGGTCGCCCTGCTCCTCGCGTTCATCCTGGCCGGCGCGGTCGCCCGCCAGATGTCCCGCTCGATGCGCCAGCTGCGCAACGCCGCCTTCGGTATCGCCGAGCAGCGCCTGCCGATGCTGGTCGACCAGCTCTCGCGCACCGACCCCGGCCGCGTCGACACCCGGGTCGCGCCGATCCCGATCAACACCAAGGACGAGATCGGCGAGGTCGCCCGCGCCTTCGACCAGGTCCACCGCGAGGCCGTACGACTCGCCTCCGAGCAGGCCCTGCTGCGGGGCAACATCAACGCGATCTTCACCAACCTGTCCCGGCGCAACCAGTCGCTGATCGAGGGCCAGCTGACCCTGATCACCGACCTGGAGAACAACGAGGCCGACCCGGACCAGCTGGAGAACCTCTTCCGCCTGGACCACCTCGCGACCCGTATGCGCCGCAACGGCGAGAACCTCCTGGTCCTCGCCGGCGAGGAGCCCGGCCGCCGCTGGGACCAGCCGGTCCCGCTGGTCGACGTCCTGCGCGCCGCCTCCTCCGAGGTGGAGCAGTACGAGCGCATCGAGCTGTCCGGTGTCCCGGAGGCCGAGATCCACGGCCGCGCGGTCACCGACCTCGTGCACCTGCTCGCCGAGCTCCTGGAGAACGCCACCACGTTCTCCTCGCCGCAGACCAAGGTCCGCGTCACCGCGACCCGGCTGCCCGACGGCCGCATCATGATCGAGATCCACGACAAGGGCATCGGTCTGACCGCCGAGGACTTCGCGGACATCAACCACAAGCTCGCGAACCCGCCCACCGTCGACGCGGCGATATCCCAGCGCATGGGCCTGTTCGTGGTCGGCCGTCTGTCCGACCGGCACGGCATCCGCGTCCAGCTGCGCCCCTCGGGCGAGCAGGCCGGCACCACCTCGCTGGTCATGCTGCCGGACGCGATCACCCACGGCGGCGGCGGCGAGCACCAGCCGGACCGTGACGAGTTCACCGTCTCGCAGATCATCCCGGAGCAGAACTTCGGCGGCGAGAACTTCAACAACGGCCTGCCGATGCGTACGGCCGCGGAGCTCGGCTTCGACGACAGCCGCTACTCCGAGGTCCCGGACGACATACGCGAGCTGGACCCGGTCGGCCGCTCCCTGATGCGCGAGGAGCGCCGCGCGGCCCTGGAGTCCCAGAACGGCGGCGAGCCGGCCGCTCTCCAGGGTCCGAACCCGTCGTACACCGACGCGTTCGACGCTCCCCAGAGCGCCCCGCAGACCGGTTACGACAACGGCCGGGGCGGCTACCCGGAGCAGCAGCCCGCCGCGTACGACCAGCAGACGTCGTACGAGGAGGCGCAGCAGGCGCCGTACGAGGAGCAGCGGCAGACGGCGTACGAGGAGCCGAAGCGCCCGGCGTACGACGAGCCGTACTTCGCGCAGAACGGTGGCCTGCCGCAGAACGACTCCTTCTCCGCCGGCGGCGGCTACCCGGAACCCTCCTATGCGGAGCCGGTCCAGGAGGAGCCCCCGGCGGTCCACACGTCCGCGCCGGAGACCTTCTCGGGATTCGAGGAGCGCCGCTACCAGGATGACTGGCCGCAGCCGGACGGTTACCAGAACGGCTACCCGGACCAGTACGCTCCGGAAGCGGAATCTGCGCAGGCCGCTGACGTGAGTGAGCGCGACCGCGTAGGCTTCGAACGTCCGGGGCCGGCCCCCGCCACCGTGGGTCACCAGCTGACCGACGCCGGGCTCCCCCGCCGTGGCTCCACCGGCAGCGGCGCCAACGGCTCGAACGGCACGCGGCACGCGAACCAGGAGCCGTCGGCCTCCGCGCCGGAGAGCAACGGCGGCGGCGAATCATGGCGCTCGGCCAACGACGCGCGGTGGCAGCAGGCCTCCCAGCTCCGGAAGCCCAAGGCGGGCGGGGTCACCTCCTCCGGTCTGCCGCGGCGGGTGCCCAAGGCCAACCTGGTCGAGGGAGCCGCCGAGTCCACCCCCCAGGGGGGCCCATCGGTCTCCCGTGCTCCCGAGGACGTCCGGGGCAGGCTGAGCAATCTGCGTCGCGGTGTCCAGCGGGGTCGCAACGCAGGCAGTGAAACGAACGGTCAGGGCTTCGGTTCTGACAGCACCTACAACCAGGAGCGTTAGTGTGAGCCCGATGAGCCAGGCGGCGCAGAACCTGAACTGGTTGATCACCAACTTCGTGGACAACACCCCGGGGGTGTCCCACACCGTGGTGGTCTCCGCCGACGGACTCCTTCTGGCGATGTCCGAAGGCTTTCCCCGCGACCGGGCCGACCAGCTTGCGGCCGTCGCCTCCGGTCTGACCTCGCTGACCGCGGGTGCCTCGCGCATCTTCGAGGGCGGCGCCGTGAATCAGACGGTTGTGGAGATGGAGCGGGGATTCCTGTTCATCATGTCCGTATCCGACGGTTCCTCGCTCGCGGTCCTCGCGCACCCCGAGGCGGACATCGGCCTCATTGGGTACGAGATGGCCCTCCTGGTGGACCGAGCCGGGTCGGTCCTCACGCCCGATCTGCGTGCGGAGCTCCAGGGCAGCTTGCTCAACTGACAGACAGACGGTGCGTTTTGGCGTCCCGGGGCCGTAAGGTTTCGGGACGCGGCTCCACACAGCGTGATGGGTGCCCCGGCACAGTCGGAGGAGGAGAGAAAGTGGCAACACCCCCAGGTGGTTCATCTGGCAATTGGTCGTACGGCCCCGGCCAGGGCCAGAACGACGGTTCCCAGAACCCGAACCGCTACAACTTCCCCTCCGCACCGAGCCAGCGGCGTCAGCAGCCGTACGCCCCGCAGGGTCCCGGGCCGTCGCCGTACGACCAGCCGCCCGCCCCGCGCATCCAGCCCGTGCAGCCGCAGCGCCGCAACCCTGAGCCTTCACCCGCGGGAGGCGCCAGCAATCCTCTGGTGCGCCCGTACGCCATGACGGGCGGCCGTACCCGCCCGCGCTACCAGCTCGCCATCGAGGCGCTGGTGCACACCACCGCGCAGCCGCACCAGATGCAGGGCCAGTTGCCCGAGCATCAGCGGATCTGCAACCTCTGCCGGGAGATCAAGTCGGTAGCCGAGATCTCGGCGTTGCTGACCATCCCCCTCGGCGTGGCCAGGATCCTCGTCGCCGACTTGGCGGAGGCGGGCCTGGTCGCCATCCATCAGCCCGGCGGCGACGAGAACGCCGGCGGCCAGCCAGACGTGACACTGCTCGAAAGGGTGCTCAGTGGACTTCGCAAGCTCTAGCGGCGGTCCTTCCCGCTCCACCACCTCGGCGAAGATCGTGGTGGCGGGTGGCTTCGGCGTGGGCAAGACCACGTTCGTCGGGGCCGTTTCGGAGATCAACCCGCTGCGCACAGAGGCCGTGATGACATCCGCGTCGGCGGGCATCGACGACCTCACCCACACCGGTGACAAGACGACCACCACGGTCGCCATGGACTTCGGCCGCATCACCCTGGACCAGGACCTGATCCTGTACCTCTTCGGTACGCCCGGTCAGGACCGCTTCTGGTTCATGTGGGACGACCTGGTGCGCGGCGCCATCGGCGCGATCGTCCTCGTGGACACGAGGCGCCTTGCCGACTGTTTCCCGGCCGTCGACTACTTCGAGAACTCGGGGCTTCCCTTTGTGATCGCCCTGAACGGGTTCGACGGGAACCAGCCGTACAACCCGGACGAGGTCCGGGAAGCTCTGCAGATCGGGCCGGACACTCCGATCATCACGACGGACGCGCGGCACCGTTCGGACGCGAAGTCTGCGCTGATCACCCTCGTGGAGCACGCGTTGATGGCTCGCCTGCGGTAAGTGGTTCTGTTTGCGGCTACTGGGCTGCCACGGACGGTTGTGCGCCGTCTGCGGCAGCCCAGTGGCTTGTCGCGCAGTTCCCCGCGCCTTCCCCGCGCCCCTAAAACGCTGAGGGCCCCCTCTCCTTCGAGAGGGGGCCCTCAGGCGTCGTACGCGCTCTAGTGCCAGCTGTGCGGGGCGCGGAAGCCGCCCTCGCGCTCCAGGCGGCGCCAGCCGGCCTTGGGGCGGCCTCGGTGGGCCGGGGTCTCGGAGGGCTGGGCTGCGGCGCGAGCCAGCAGGATCGCCGTGATGGCGGCGACTTCCTCGGGCTCGGCGTGGCCCTTCTCGACGCGGATGTCAGGGGTGCTCATAGGTCACAGTCTCCGTGAGAGAGGTTTCCGCGAGGGTGTCGCGGAGGGTCCGCGGGGTTACTGCGGAGGGTTGCCGTGCTTACGGGAGGGCAGGTCGGCGTGCTTCGACTGGAGCATCGCCAGGGACCGGATCAGTACCTCGCGGGTCTCCGCCGGGTCGATGACGTCGTCGACCAGGCCGCGCTCCGCCGCGTAGTACGGGTGCATCAGCTCGGACTTGTACTCCTTGACCATGCGGGCCCGCATGGCCTCGGGGTCCTCGGCCTCGGCGATCTGACGCCGGAAGATGACGTTGGCGGCACCTTCGGCACCCATCACCGCGATCTCGTTCGTCGGCCAGGCGTAGGTGAGGTCCGCGCCGATGGACTGGCTGTCCATCACGATGTAGGCCCCGCCGTACGCCTTGCGGAGGATCAGGGAGATCCTCGGCACGGTGGCGTTGCAGTACGCGTACAGCAGCTTGGCGCCGTGGCGGATGATTCCGCCGTGCTCCTGGTCGACACCCGGAAGGAACCCGGGGACGTCCAGGAAAGTGACGATCGGGATGTTAAAAGCGTCACACATCTGGACAAAGCGCGCAGCTTTTTCCGACGCCTCGATGTCCAGGACACCGGCGAGCGAGGAGGGCTGGTTGGCCACGATGCCGACGACCTGGCCGTCAAGGCGGGCCAGGGCGCAGATGATGTTGCGGGCCCAGCGCTCGTGGACCTCGAGGTAGTCGCCGTCGTCGACGATCTCCTCGATGACCTTGGTCATGTCGTACGGCCGGTTGCCGTCCGCGGGGACCAGGTCCAGGAGCACGTCGCCGCGCCGGTCGGCCGCGTCGGAGGACTCCACCCGCGGCGGGTTCTCCCGGTTGTTCTGCGGGAGCATCGACAGCAGGTAGCGCACCTCGGCGAGGCACGTCTCCTCGTCGTCGTAGGCGAAGTGGCAGACACCGGACGTCTCGGCGTGCACGTCCGCGCCGCCGAGGCCGTTCTGGGTGATCTCCTCGCCCGTCACCGCCTTCACCACGTCCGGTCCGGTGATGAACATCTGGGACGTCTCGCGGACCATGAAGACGAAGTCGGTGAGGGCGGGGCTGTAGGCCGCGCCGCCCGCGCACGGGCCGAGCATCACGCTGATCTGCGGGATGACGCCCGATGCCTTGGTGTTGCGCTGGAAGATACCTCCGTAGCCGGCCAGCGCCGAGACGCCCTCCTGGATACGGGCGCCCGCGCCGTCGTTCAACGACACCAGCGGGGCTCCGGCCGCGATGGCCATGTCCATGATCTTGTGGATCTTCGTGGCGTGGGCCTCGCCCAGCGCGCCGCCGAAGATGCGGAAGTCGTGGGCGTAGACGAAGACCGTACGGCCCTCCACCGTGCCCCAGCCGGTGATGACACCGTCGGTGTACGGCTTCTTGGCCTCCAGGCCGAACCCGGTCGCCCGGTGCCGGCGCAGCTGCTCGACCTCCTGGAAGGAGCCCGCGTCGAGGAGCAGCTCGATGCGCTCCCGTGCGGTCAGCTTGCCCTTGGCGTGCTGCGCCTCGGTCGCCTTCTCGCTCGGACCGGCCAAAGCCGCCGCACGGATCCCGTGCAGTTCGGCCACCCGTCCGCGCGCGTCCGTCGGCTCACCCGTCGTCTCACTCGGCGCCTCATCCAAAACGGTCATGTAGTGACCTTACGAAGACCCGCGAGGAATGCGAGCCGTCGACTCCTCACAGTCTCCGGCCCGTTTTCCTGGTGCCACTGAACAGAACCCGAGAGGCATGCAGGCGTTCTGACTGCTCAGGGGGCCTGCCGCTTGTAGGGGTCTGACAAAGTCAGGGCGTGAGAGTCACCTCACATTCATGCGTGGCGCATACCGTCCCCGGAGTGACGCGCAGGTACAGCAGGCGGCCCGTGGCGCGGATGTCGACCGTGTCGTCGGCGCGCACGACCGAGCGCACGGGACGGTTCCAGACGATCTCCAGCGGTTCGCCCGAACGGGGTGGCTCGGCCACGGAGAGAGTAGCGGTACGACCCCTGCGGCGGACCAGCACGCTCGCCCCGGCCGACGCGCTGAGCGGGCCCGCGGTGCCGGCCCGCCAGAAGTTCGCGGCGGTCAGGCCCAGGCGGTCGACGCGGACCGCCTGGCACACGCTGTCGTTGGCGAGGACCGACAGCCAGTGGTGGTCGGCGGCGCGGGCGGCGACGGCGTGCCGGGAGGCCCCGGGCATCAGGACATAGGCGTACGAGGCGTCCACGGGGTCGGTGCCGTGGTCGAGCCAGAGCGTCTGCCAGCGCCGGGTGCGCTGTTCGGTCGTACTGGAGGCGTTGATGTCGGACCAGGCGCCGGTGCGGTCCTCGCGCAGGGCGCGCACCTCGCCGGGGACGAGCCAGCCGCCGTGCCCCTCCAGATGTGCCCAGCCCCGTCCCCGTACGAAGGACTGCGTCCCGCCCTCCCCCAGGTTGCGGTTGTCGACGACGGTCTCGACGGGGACGCCGTCGGTGCAGGTGATGCCCGCGCCGAGGCAGATCACCGCGTCCTCGACGCAGAACCACGACTTGCGGGCCTGAAGAGTCGACTCCAGTCCCTTCAGGTGCTGGCCGATCGCCGCGTACTCGCCGTCGGTCGTGCCGCCGACCCAGCGGACGTCCGGCTTGGGCTCGCCCCACTCGCCGCCGGCCCGGTCGGGAAGACGTTTCGTGGAGACGGTCGTGCCGGGGAGGCGGTACCAGTCGACGGTCGGCCAGTACCAGTCCGTGTACTGATCGGTCCGGCCGCCACGGCCCTCGGCCCACCAGGAGAGCATTCCGGCGCCGGTGTGCCAGCCGCGCGGGTTCTCGCCGTTGCCGCATTCGTAGGCGGCGATGCGGTCGCTCGCCATGGCGATGTTCGCGACGAATCCGGGGCGGCGGTGGACGGCCCTGTCCATGGCGGCGAAGAGCGTGTGCCCGACGGGTTCGGGGGTGGCGGGGACGGGTGACGCGGCCACCGCGTGCAGCCGTGCGAGGTCGGCCACGTCGAACTGGGGTGCCGTCAGGATCGGCGTGACGGTGTCCCGTTCGATCCAGCCCTTCACCAGGCCGTGCCAGCGAGACCGCTCCTCCTCGCTCGCCCCGCCCGCCAGCAGCGCGATGGCGGCGATGATTCCCTGGCCGTGGAAGTGGTCACCGCGCAGGACGTGGCGATCGTCGCCCTTGAGGTGACCGCGGCTGATGGCACGGCCGTTGACGCTGTCCATCACCAGCCCGTCGTGGATCAGCGGGGCGTAGGCGCGCTCGACGCTGTCGAGGACGGTCTGCCGGTGCGGGTCGGTCACCTCCCACTCGGACCCGGCGAGCAGGGCGAAGAGGCGGCCGAGGCCGTCGAGCAGGACCTGGCCGTAGGTGCCGGAGTAGGCGACCCAGGTGTGCTGGACGAACGAGCCGTCGGCGTAGAGGCCGTCGCCCTTCGTGACGTACGGGAAGACCGGCGAGAGGGCGTCGCGGGCGAGGGCGATCCGGTCGGGGGCTCTGCCGAGGACGCCGCGCAGGACGACGGAGCGGCACAGGTCGACGCGGTTGGCGCCGGTGGAGGTGCCGGAGTAGTCGGTGAGCATCGCGTCGGGGATGAAGTGGTCGACGGCGGCGCAGGCCGCTGTGACGCGGGCCGGGCCGAGGTGGTCGTACAGGGCGGCCGCGGTGTCCATGAGGAGGCGGGGGCTGCCGATCTGCCATTCCCACCAGTTGCCGTAGCGGGTGGTGGAGGGGTTGTAGACGGTGGCGGAGAGGTGGTCGAGGCCGTGGAGGACGTCCGCGAGGAGGGTCTCGTCGCCGGTGGAGCCGGTGCCCCGCTGGACGTAGGCCTGGGTCATGGTCCACAGGCGGCCGTAGCTCCGGGTGATGCCGGCCGGGGGGTCGTAGGGCTGGCCGGGCCAGAGGGAGGTGGGCGTCGGGGCCATGGTGGCGCGGAAGCCGCGGGCCAGTTCGCCGGTCTCGGCGAGGCGGGCGGCGTACGGCTGCGCTGCCGGGTCGTAGCCGGTGCCGAGGGCGATGTCGAGCCAGCGTCGACGGAGGGTGTCGTAGGGATCGGCTGCGGCGGCGGCCGCACGGGCGGGCGGGGCCGCGGTGGCCAGGAGCGCCGCCGCGAGTAAGACGGCTCTGCGGGTGGGTCGCACGAGGGCTCTGCGCTGCGGGTTCATACCGGGGCATCTACCACCTCGAGGCAATCACGCCAACTCTTCGCGGATGATGTTGAAACCTGTATGGAATAGGTCTACGGTCGTTCGCGTTGAGTGGTTCAACGTTCAACATCCTCACTTCAAGGAGCTACGTCATGACGAACACCGACCTGACCGCGCTGACCGGCGACTACACGATCGACGCCTCCCACTCCACGATCGGCTTCACCGTGCGTCACGCCATGGTCACCAACGTCAAGGGCAAGTTCAACGAGTTCAGCGGCACGCTGCACCTGGACGGCGGCGACCCGTCCGCGTCGACGGCCTCCATCGACGTCAAGATGGACAGCATCGACACCGGGTCGGCGGACCGTGACGGGCACCTCAAGAGCGCGGACTTCTTCAAGATCGAGGAGTTCCCGACGATGACCTTCCGCTCCACCAAGGCGGAGGCACTCGGCGACGAGGACTACCGCATCACCGGCGACCTGACGGTCCTCGGCACCACCAAGCCGCTCACCATCGACCTCGAGTTCAACGGCGCCGCGAAGGACCCCTTCGGCAACGAGCGCGTGGGCTTCGAGGGCAAGGCGGAGATCAAGCGCTCCGAGTGGGGCCTGACCTGGAACGCGGCCCTGGAGACCGGCGGCGTCCTGATCTCCGACAAGATCAAGCTGAGCTTCGACATCTCCGCGATCAAGAACGCGTGACCCCGTCACCGCGGTTCAGCAGGTGCGCCGGTACGGGAGGTCCGGGAGGTACGTCTTCCAGGCCGTCCCGGACAGACCGGAGCCGGCGCGTCGGCAGACCTCGGTGATCAGATGGCCCGGGTTCAGGTCGTACCGGTGCACGGGGACGTGGGTGCCGGAGGCGTAGAGCGTGCCGTCGGGACCGAACGCGAGTGCGCGGATCTCGTCGCCCGGGGTGGGCAGGGTGGTCCCCAGGAGCCGCTGGGACGCCAGGTCCCACAGGTGCAGGCTGCCGGCCGATCCGGCGACGGCGAGCGTACGGCCGTCGTGGGAGAAGGCGAGCGCGGTCACCGCGCCGCTGGCGTCCGTCGCCGGGTCGGACGTGGTGCCGTCCAGCACGCCGAGGCGCGCCCGCGCGGCACCGTCCCAGAGGGTGACCCGGCCCAGGACGTCACCCACGGCCAGCCGGGCGCCGTCGGGGCCGAAGGCCGCGGTGCTGATCAGGTCCTCGCCGAGCACGCGTGGCTCCATGCGCCCGGCGCGGAGGTCGGCGACCAGGCCCTCCTGGGTCACCAGGCCGGCTCCGTCGGGCCGGAGGGCCAGGCCCACGCCCTCCGAGCCGGAGGTGACGGCATCGCTGGAACGCACACTGCGTACGGTCTTCACCCGCTGTTCGCGGCGTACGTCCCACACCTCGACGGCGGACCGTTCCATGGAGCGGTACACCAGAAGGGTGTGGGCGTGGGTGTCGAGGGCGAGGCCGTCGACCGCGAGGGATCCATCGCGGGTGGCGCCGATGACCACGGTGGCCTGTGCGCGACGGGTTTCGAGGTCCCACACCGTGATCCTGGTCCGGTCCGGCGGCGCGCTCTGCCCGGGGTGGTGCGGGTCGCGGCCGGTCGCCAGGTATCTGCCGTCGCCGCTGAGCGCCATGAGGTCGGCGCAGGACTCGGCGTCGGGACAGGGCCGCGTCGGCGGCTCGAAGACCACGCGTCCGTCGCGGGTGTCCAGCACCTGCAACCTGCGCTTGCCGCCCGTCTCCACGGAGCGGGCCAGGACGCGGCCGTCGTCGGAGAGTGCCGCCCGGTACGCCGCGGGCTCCTGCGGGCGTGCCGTCGCGGCGGCGCCGAGAGCCAGTGAGCGGACGACGGTCGCGGATCCGCCGAGATAGCGGACCGCTCCCGCCCTCCGGTCGTAGGTGACATCGGTCCACTCGTCCGCGACGATCCGCCGGCTCAGCACGGGCACCTGCGGGTGGGCCGCCCGCCACACGACGAGGCGGTGGGGTCCGGTGCCCACGAGGAAGGTGCCGTCCCCGCCGGGCCACACCTGCGTCAGCCCGTCGGCCTTGAGGGACGGGGTCCCGCGCCCGGTGCGCAGATCCCATCCGTGGATCCCGTCCTCGGTGGCGACGGTGAGCGTGCGGCTGTCCGGCGTGAACGCCGTCGCGTGGTCGCGGCAGTCGGCGGCCCGGACCTTCGTCACCCAGGGCGCCGAGACCTTTCGCCGGTGCGCGATGTCCCAGAGCTCCAGCGCGTGGCCGCCCGTGCACAGGGCGAGCCAATGGCCGTCGGGGCTGGCGGCGACACCGTCCACGCCGTCGTCCGGTGCGGGGACGCGCAGCGTCGGTCGCCCGCTGCGCGGGTCCCAGGCGTGCACGCCGCCGTCGTCCCAGTCGACGGCGACCAGGGAGCGCCCGGTGAAGGCGAAGGGCGTCTGCATCGCGTCCACGCCGGGAAGCGTCCTCGTCACCCGCCCGGTGCGTACGTCCCACAGCTCGACACGGTCGCCCGCCAGCAGCGCGAGGGTCCGGCCGTCCGGGCCGACGGCGGCCGGGACGCCGTCCATCAGCTTTCCGGGGCCCGGCTCGGAGAGCGTGAGCCGTCGGGTCCGCAGGTCCCAGATCCGGATCCGGTCCGCGGTGACGGACACCACGGACCTGCCGTCCGCCGTCAGCCGGTGCACGTCGTTGCCCGAGCCGTCGAAACCGGCGTCCGCGCCCGGCACCGCGAACACGTCCTCGTCGCGCTGGGCCATCGCCCCGATCAGCGCCGACCGGGTCTCCGTCGTGTCGGCCAGCCGCGCGGCGGCGACGCTGAGCCGCATCGCGGTGCGCGGGTCGGAGAACCGCATGCCGTCCGCGACGGCGGCGACCCGACGGGCCTCGGCCTCCACCTGACGGCGGTCACTGGTGCGGTTCTGCTGCCAGGCGGTGGCCCCGGCGACGAGCGCGAGCACGAGGAGCGTGGCGAGGGCGCCGACGAGTCCGCGGCGCCTGCGGCGCTCACCCCGGCGCGCGGCGCTGCTCGCCGTCAGGAACGCCCGCTCCTGCACGGTGAGCGAGGCCCCGGCCAGCTGTTCCTCCGCCGCGGCCAGCCGGGTCCCGCGGTACAGGGCGCCCGGGTCGTGCCCGAGGTCGTCCCAGGTACGGGCCGCCTCGGTCAACCGGCGGTGCACGCGCAGCTGTTCGCGCTCCTCGTCGATCCACCCGGACAGCCGGGGCCAGGCGGTGATCACGGCTTCATGCGCAAGGTCGACGCTGCCATGATCAAGCGTCACGAGCCGCGCCCTCGCCAGCCGGTCCAGGACGAGGGAGACGTCTGCGGGATTCGTCGCGGTGGTGGGGGCCGGATTCCTTTTTAGGTCGGTGGAGGCACCGGTGAAGTCTGGGCTGGTCGGGTCGGTCGACGGGCCCGCGAAGCCGCGGCCGACCGGGACGGCCGACGAACCCGCGACGCCGCGGCTCGCCCGGTCGGCTGACGGCCCGATGACGTCGGGACCGGCCGGGCCGGCTGACGAACCCGTGACGCCCCGGGTCGTCGAGCCGGTCGCCGGACCGGTGGTGTCGGCGTTCCTTGGGGCAGTGGAGGGACCGGTGAAGTCTGGGCTGGTCGGGTCGGTCGACGGGCCCGCGAAGCCGCGGCCGACCGGGACGGCCGACGAACCCGCGACGCCGCGGCTCGCCCGCTCGGCTGACGGCCCGATGACGTCGGGACCGGCCGAGGGGCTCGGGGAGCCGTGCCCCGTCCGGACACCCAGGCCGACGAAACCCCGCCTCATCCGGTCGCCCCACACCCCGGCGAAACCCCGCCCCACCCGCTCACCCCGCACACCGGCGAACCCGCGCTCCACCCGCTCACCCGACGGACCGGTGAAGTCGAGTTCGGTGCGGGATATCGGGCGGCGGGTGTCCTGGGATCCCTCGCCGGGGGTGATGAGTCGCAGGAGGACGAGTCGGGCGAGTTCGGCGTGTTCGGGGGAGAGGTCCGCCCAGACCTCCTCGGCGCTCTGGGCGATGGCCCCGTGGACGCCGCCCGCGGCCTCGTACGCCTCCTCGGTCAGTGCCCGGCCGCGGCGGCGGCGCCAGGTCTCGCGCAGGACGTGCGAGAGCAGCGGGAGACCGCCGGGCTCGTCGGCGATCTCGTCGACCAGGCGGGCGGTCAGGGTCCGTTCGACGATGTGGCCGGCGCTCTGGGCGGGCTTGACGATCACCTCGCGCAGTTCGGCCGGGTCCATCGGCCCGACGAGCAGGCCGGACTCCCCCAACGCGTCCGCCAGACCCCGGTGTTCGGCGCAACGGCCGTAGAAGTCCGCCCGTACCGCGATGACGACCCGCAGCCGGCCCGCCGGCTCCCGGGCGGCCAGCAGCAGGTCGAGGAAGGCGCGGCGCTCGTCCGGGTCCCGGCAGAGCGTGAAGACCTCCTCGAACTGGTCGACGACGACCAGGGTGTCGCCCGTCCCCGCAGGGCGCAGCGCGGCGGCATGGCTGCGGGCCGGGTGCGGGCCCGGGGTGAGGACGCGGATCGCGGCCAGCTCGCGCTCGGCGCGCAGGGCCGGGATCAGTCCGGCCCGCAGGAGCGAGGACTTGCCGCTGCCGGAGGGGCCGAAGACCGCGGTGAAACGCCGGTCGCGGACCCGCTGCCGCAGTGCCGAGACGAGTCGGTCGCGGCCGAAGTAGCGGTCGTGGTCGTCCGGTTCGAAGCGGGCCAGGCCCTGGTACGGCGGCTCCACGTCGTCGTCCTCGCCGGCGGCCGCCTCGCGGACCTCCCGGTCGGCCTCCTTCCAGCGGCGCTCCCACTCTCCCGGGTCGCCCCCGCAGGCCGCGGCGTAGGCCAGGGCCACCTGGAGCGAGGGCAGTTGCTCCCCGGCCGCGGCCTGGGAGAGCGCGGTCACGGAGAAGTGCGCCCGGCGGGCGAGTTCCCGGTAGGTGGGCCCGCCGGCCTCCTGGCGGAGCTTGCGGAGTCCGTACGCGAACCTCGGCACCGGTCCGGCGGCCGGATCGACCGGAGTCTCCCGACGGCCCATGTGTGCCCCGCCCCCCATGTCCACCCGCGCCCCGGTGGCGTGGACGCCTGTTCGCCGCCGCCACCCTAAGGAACCCTCCGGACCACCCGCAAGGTTCCGCCGCGCCCGCGACCAGGCACTTTCGTTTTGTTCAGGGTGGCGCGCAGTGGCTGCTGAACAACGCGCCGACCGCTGGACTCGTGGTCACGGGCCTCGCTCCAGGGGCCGTACCGCAGCGTGCGGTCCCTGCGCACAGACGCCACGAGAGACGACATGACCCTCACGAACGGGGCGGCGACACCGCCCTCGCGCACTGCCCGAGGTGTCCTCACGGGGGTGGGACACCTCGGGCAGGCGCCCCCGCTCGCGCTCCCCGAAAGGCGCCCCTCCCTCGCGCGCCGAGCCTGGACCTACTGGCTCGGGTGCGCGGGATTCGCGCTGGCACTGGCGACGACGACGGGGCTCGGCCCGCACCGGGTCTGGGGAGCCTGCGCGGCGGTCGGATACGGCACGGCGGCCGTGCTCGCCGCGCGGAACTCGCGCGCCGGGAACCGGGCCGGGGCGTGGGCCGCCGTGCTCGGGGCGGTCCTGGTGCCGCTGCTGGTGCTCGTCGTCTCGGGCGCGGCCCAGTCGGAGGTCGGTGTCGTCGAGCGCTCGGGGGCTCTGCTGGTGCACACCGGGAGCCCCTATCTGCCGCAGCCGGCCCACACCGTGGACTACAACCCTTATCTGCCCGGCATGGCGCTCTTCGGCCTCCCCCGCGCGCTCTTCGGAGACAGTCCGCTCGCCGATGCCCGCATCTGGTTCTGCCTCACCTTCCTGGTCTGCATGTTCGTCGCCGCGCGGCGATCGGACGGGGGCCCCGGACCGACGCCGGTGGGCGCGGTGTCGCTGCTCGCCGGCTTCCCCGCGGTGGCGCTGCCGCTGACCGTCGGAGGGGTGGACCTGCCGGTGCTCGGGCTGATGTGCCTGAGTCTGGCACTGGCGGGCCGGGGCGGCTCGGGAACGGCGGCCGGCGTGGCCATGGGCGCGGCGGCCGCCCTGAAGTGGACGGCGTGGCCGCTGCTGCCGGTGGGGCTGGTCCTGCTCGCGGTCACGGCGGGCCGCCGCACGGCGCTGCGGGCGGCTCTCGCCGCGCTGTCGGTGGCGGCCTCGGCCGTCGTGCCCGTCGCCCTCGCCGACCGGCACGCCTTCGTCGAGCACGTGGTGCTCTTCCCGCTCGGTGAGGGTGGCGTCCGCTCGCCGGCGGCCAGTCCGCTGCCGGGACGTCTGCTGGCCGTGTACGTCCCGGGCGGCGCCGCTCTCGCGACGGCCGCGCTCGTGGCCGCCGCCGTGGGGGTGACGGTCTCGCTGCTGATACGGCCGCCCCGTACGGTCCGTGCGGCGGCGGACCGGCTGGCCGTCGGCCTGGGACTCGCCATCTGCCTGATCCCGGCGACCCGCTTCGGCTATCTCGTGCTGCCTCTGGTCCTCGCGGGCTGGTTCCGGTGCACGTCCAAAACCGGTGGCTCACCTTCCGCGGTCCCGGTCAGTCTGCCTCCGTGTCCAGCCCCGATGCGTCCAGACTCCGGCCACCGGCTCTCCGGTGGCTGAGCCCTGCCCCTCGCCGACGCGGAGACACCTGAGTCTGGCTGAATCGCACCCCTTGTGCGCGCGTTCACAGGATTCCCATAATCCATCAACAGATTTGACCGGCCCATGCCAGAACTTGGGCGTTTCTTTTGATGCCTAACTTGGCATGAACTCGTCAAAACCACCCCCCACCTGGAAGAGGCATCACCTTGAAGAAACTCCTCACGGCCCTCAAGAGATGTCTGGCGGTCGGAGCCGTCGCGCTCGCGATCGCCGGCCTCCAGCCCGTGTCGGCCGCGCAGGCCGCGCCCTCGCCCGTCGTCGGCGGCAGCCGTGCCGCGCAGGGCGAGTTCCCGTTCATGGTGCGCCTGTCCATGGGGTGCGGCGGGGCGCTGTACACCCAGCAGATCGTGCTCACCGCCGCGCACTGTGTGAACGGCACCGGAGCGAACACCGGCATCACCGCCACCGCCGGGGTCGTGGACCTTCAGTCCAGCAGCGGGCGGGTGCAGGTCAAGTCGACGTACGTGTACCGGGCGCCCGGGTACAACGGTGACGGCAAGGACTGGGCGCTCATCAAACTCGCCGCGCCGATCAACCTTCCTACGCTGAAGATCGCGACGACGACGCAGTACAACACCGGGACCTTCACGGTCGCGGGGTGGGGTGCGGCCACCGAAGGCGGGGCTCAGCAGCGGTATCTGCTGAAGGCCGGCGTGCCGTTCGTGAGCGACGCCACCTGCCGGGGATACAGCGGGTACAGCGGACTCATCGCGAACGAGGAGATCTGCGCGGGGTATGCCGCGGGCGGGGTCGACACCTGCCAGGGGGACTCCGGTGGGCCCATGTTCCGGCGGGACTCGGCGAACGCGTGGGTCCAGGTGGGCATCGTGAGCTGGGGCATAGGGTGCGCCCGGGCGAATGCGCCCGGGGTCTACACCGAGGTGTCCACGTTTGCCTCGGCGATCGCTTCGGCGGCCGCGTCGCTGTGAGGTGAGGCGGGTTCCGCTGCGGGCCCGGTGCGTTGCGCACCGGGCCCGTGGTTGTCGCCCACTCAGAACCCCCCGCCCCCGAAGTCCCCTCCTCCGCCGAAATCGCCACCGCCTCCGAAGTCCCCGCCACCCCCGAAGCCGCCGAAGTCCCCGGAGTCGAAGTCCGAGCCGGAGAGGTCGCCGCCCTCGTAACCGCCGAAATCGCCGTAACCGGAGCCGTAGTCGGCCGCGTAGGCGGGGGTGGCCATCATGCTGCCGAGGACCGTGCCGACCAGCAGGCCGGGGAGGAGGCCGCCGCCGAAGTAGCCGCCGGCCCAGGGGCCGTAGGCGGGGCCCGCGTCCCAGTAGGGGCGGCGGCCCTGGTCGGTGTCGACCTCGCGCATCACCGGGTCCCGGCCGTCGGACAGGCGGGTGGCGTCGGCGGCGCAGACCGGGACCTCGCGCGGGGCCCCGCCCGGCGGCGTCCAGGTGGCGTCGGTGACGGAGGGACCGTGGCGGGGGTCGAAGAAGCAGGGGACCCGGCGCTCGGGAAGGGTCCGGCCCTCACGGCGCGCCGCGAGCTGGGCCAGCGAGAAGCGGCCGTCCTCCAGGGCTCCGGTGACCGCCCGCACGTCCTCGGGTCTCGTGGCCGCCCCCATGAGCGACTTCGCCTGCTCGTACGCGTCCAGGGCCCGCTCGTAGTCCGCGCGCATCGCGTCGTCGGCGCCCGCCTCGGCCGGGTGGAAGTCCAGCCGGTCCAGTTCCTCGCCGAACGCCGTGATGTCCTCGTCCACCACCACCCGCAGCTTCTCCAGCGCGGCCCGCTGCTCCTCCGCGTGCCGGCGCCGGTTGCGCCGCACCAGCGTGTACGCGCCCGCCCCACCGGCCACGAGCACCGCGCCGACCGTGATCAGTGCCGTGCTCGAGACCCCGCCCCCGTCGTCGGAGGTCTGCCAGGTCGACGGGGCCGAGCCGCCCATGTTGGTGAGCGCGGCGGCGGTGAAGTCGGTCAGCTGGGCGCGGGTGTCCTCGCCCTGGACGGTCGTCACCAGGTTCCGTACGGCCGCGCCCGGCAGGACCGAGGCGTCGGCACGGGCGTCGAAGGCGTCGCCCAGGCGGACCGCGTACAGGCCGGTGATGCCGGTCGCGGTGCGCAGCTTCGTGAACAGGTCCTGCTTCGGGTAGTCGGCGGGCAGCACCGCGACGAACAGCGGCTTGTCCGCCTTCGTGATCCGGTCCGCCAGGGCGTCCGCGTCCTTGGCGGACAGCTGGGCCGCGGCGGCCGGATCGACGTAGACGGGGCTCTTGCGGAGGGCCTGGCCGATGGCCGAGACGCTCGTGGCGCTCGGCGTGCTCGTCGTGCTCGTCGTGTTCGTGGTGGCGGAGACGGGCCGGGCGCCCGCCGCCAGGACGGCCAGGACCGCGAGCACCAGGGCGAACAGCAGCCCTGGAAGGCTCCGGGTCCGTACTACGGCCTGCGCGGCGGCCTTCATACTTCGAAGCTACCCGAAACCTCCCGGAACCGACCTCTCAGGCGGTCGTCTCAGGCGGCCCGATACGCCTCCGTCAGCTTCCGCACCGCCTCTCCGTAGTGTCCGGTCAGCAGCAGGTGGTCGGCCTCGGCGAAGGGCTTGGCCATGGCGGCCGTCACCCGCTGTGCCGCCTTGCGCTGGACGATCAGCCGGGCCTGCCCGACGAGCGCGCGGCCCCTGTCGTCGGCGCCGGCCCGCTCGGCCGCCCTGGCCGCGGCCCCGAGCGCCTCGAGCCTGGCCGCCCCGCCGTCCGGGACCTTGGTGAGCGTGGTCAGGCCCCAGCCGTAGGGGAACTGCGGGTCGTACGCCGCGTCACCGACGTTGATCGGCAGCTGCGCCTGCGACCTGGGCCAGGTGACGGGGAGCCGGCCGGTGAAGGCCCGCTTGCCGTACAGGACGTCCGCGACCCCCTCGCCCTCGGTGCCCGGCAGCCAGGAGGCCACCAGGGCGTCGATCTCGCCGAGCCGGTCACCGATGAGCTGAGGCCGCCCGGAGACGATCAGCACCGCGCACTTCATGGCCGCGCACACCTTGTCGACGGCGGCCCGGTCGGCGGCGGACAGCTCCAGGTCGTGGCCGTTGCCGACGTCTCCGACGCCCTCGGCGTACGGGGTCTCGCCGACGACGACCACACCGACGTCGTAGCCGGTCAGCGGCTCGGAGGCGTCCTTGGAGTAGGTCAGCCGCGCGGAGTTCCCGCGCATCGCCTCCAGGATCGTCGTGCCGGGGGTGATGGCACCGGAGGCACCCTGCCAGGTGACCGTCCAGCCACCGCTCTGGTTGCCGATGTCGTCGGCGTTGGACCCGGCGACGTACACCTTCTGCGACCTCCTCAGCGGCAGCACGCTCCCCGCGTTCTTCAGCAGCACCTGCGACTCGGCGGCCGCCTCGCGTGCCACGGCCCGGTGCCCGGTGGAACCGATCCTCGAGGCGCCGCTCGTGTCGGCGTACGGCTTCTCGAAGAGCCCGAGCCTGAACTTCTGCGTGAGGATGCGCGCCACGGCGTCGTCGATCCGCTTCTCGCTGACGCGACCGGCCCGCACCTCCTGGACGAGCGCGGTGTGGAAGTCCTTGTAGGCGTAAGGGGCCATGACCATGTCGACGCCGGCGTTGACGGACGTACGGACGTCGCTCGCGTAGTCGCCGGGGATCTGGTCGATGCCGTTCCAGTCGCTGATGACGAAGCCGTCGAAGCCGAGCTTCTTCTTAAGGACTCCGTTGATCATGTCGGCGCGGGCGTGCATCTTCACCGGTCCGAGGCCGTCGCCGACGACATCGAGCGAGGAGTACGACGGCATGACCGAGCCGACGCCACGGTCCACCGCGGTCTTGTACGGCGCGAGGTGGATCGCCTCCAGCTGCGCTCGCGTGACCGTGGTGACGCCCTGGTCGATGGTGTAGGTGCCGGTGGTGGAGGAGCCGTACGCGGTTCCGCCGTCGCCGACGAAGTGCTTGGCGGTGGCGAGGACCCTGTCGTCGTCCTTCAGGTCCCGTCCGTCACGGGCGCCCTGGAGCCCCTGGACGACCGTCTCCATCGACTCGACGAGAGCCGGGTCCTCGCCGAAGGACTCGTAGGAACGGCCCCAGCGTTCGTCGCGGGTGACGCAGAGGCAGGGCGCGAAGTCCCAGGGGATGCCGGTGGCACGGACCTCGGCGGCGGTCACGGCACCTGTCCGCTGCGCGAGCCCGGGGTTCCGGGTCGCGCCGATGCCGATGTTGTGCGGCATGACCGTGGCACCGACCAGATTGTTGTGGCCGTGGACGGCGTCGACGCCGTAGATGAGCGGGATCTGGAACCTGGTTGCCTGCGCCCGGAGTTGGAAGGAGTCGATCATCTTCGCCCAGGCCTCCGCGGTGTTGGGCGTGGGCGTGGAGCCGCCGCCGGAGAGCAGCGAGCCGAGGTCGTCGGCGGCGATGTCGGCCCCGGTCCCGACGGCTCCGCGCTCGGCCTGGGTCATCTGACCGGTCTTCTCCGCGAGGGACATCCGGGAGAGGAGGTCCGCGACCCTCTTCTTCACGGGGAGCTTGCTGTTCAGATACGGCAGCCCGTGCGCGTCGATGACGACCTGCGGGGTCTCGGCGGGGGCCTTGGCGCCGGTGACGGTGAGCTTGAGGGGGATGGTCTCGGCGGTCTCGGAGGCGGTCCTGTCCTTGCGGGTGACGACCTGGAGGGTGCGGGTGGTGCCGGACGCGGTGCCCGCGGGGAAGGTGAACTCGCCCTTCAGGGGAACGTAGTCCGCGTCCGAGGCCGTGCCGCCCGCCGTCTCGTAGGCGACCGTCACCGGTTCGTCGATCGGGGCGGAGCCGGTGGTGGCGACGGTGATTCCGACCTTCGCGGTCCTGCCCTGCGTGACCGGGTAGACGGCGGAGTCGGTGGTGACGTTCGCGCGCAGCGACTGGTCGGCCTTGCCGTACAACTCGACGCCGTCCAGGGCGAATCGGCCGGGTGCGCCGACGGGGAGTGTGACGCCGTACCCCCACATCTCCGTCAGCCCCAGGACGTGGTCGATGCCGCCGACGGGCTGGTAGTCGGTGCGATAGGCGAAGTCCGTGAAGGGGATCTCGATCTGCTTCCAGCCGCTGAAGTCGTCGGTGAAGGACGTCGTCCACAGCTCGGAGGCCTCGCCGTTCGCGCCGCCGTCCTTGAGCTCGAAGGCGACCTTCCTGCCGTTGTTCTGGCCTTCCCACCAGAAGCGGATGCCCCGGTGGGCGGACCAGTCGTGGGCGGGCTCGGCGAAGGCGAAGTCGTGTGTGAAGCCGCCGTAGCCGCTGATGTCATAGGTGCCGGTGAGGACCTGGTCTCCCTCGGGAGCGTCATCCCGGGGGCCGAGCTTGAGAGTTGGCGGGTCGTCGGTGTCGCTGCCCCAGGTGAAGATGCCGTTCTCCGGCGGGCTCGCGAAGGGGACTTCGCCCTCGAAGCGGTCGACCGGAACCGGGGGCGGGTCGTCGGCGGCTCGGGCGACGGCCAGGGGCAGCAGGGAGGTGAGCAGGGCGGCGGAGACGAGCAGGGCGGTTCTTCGCATGGACCTTCCCTCGGCTCTCAGGGTTCACACAGGACTTACCTCACGGCGTGAGTGAACTGAGAGCACGCGAGTCCGTCAAGACAGCACGTCGGCCATTGCGTCCCGGGCGCGTTGTACGACCGCAACGCGACCGGTGCGCAACGGTGGTCGTGCGGCGGAGCGAGCGGTGCCATCCTCGGCAGGCGACGGGGGTGGGGCTGTGAGACGACGGTTCATCGGCGGGGTGGCTCTGGTGGGCGGAGCCGTGGGGCTGTTGAGCGGGTGCACGGCCGTCGATCTGCCGCTGGCCGGGGTCCGGGTCGGGGCGAACGGGGCGCCGTACGCGTTGCTCAGGCCGTGCGGGGACGAGGACTACCGCACGCCCGGGCTCGACGGGTGGGTCGGGGAGGGACCCGTCACCACCGGGTGGCTCGTGAAGAAGACGAAGCTGAGCGGAGACGCCGACTTCCCGCTGTTCTCGCCTCCGGCCGCCTGGGGCGCCCGGCACCGGGGCACCCAGCGGCTGCTGCCGAAGCACCACTACACGCTGAGCTTCGGCCACTACGTGACCGGCGACTCCTACAACGGCCTCGTCACCTTCACCGCCGCCGACCTCGACGCGCTCGAGCCCGGCCAGGTCTGGGCCGACGGCCGGGCCATGAGCCTCGGCGAGTTCGAGGAGCTCGCCGAGGACTCGTGCTGAGCAGTGGCTACTCCGCCGGCTCCACCCCGGCCCGCAGCAGCCCGTACGTGTAGGCGTCCTCCAGGGCCTGCCACGACGCCGCGATCACGTTCTCCGCGACGCCCACCGTCGACCACTCCCCCGTGCCGTCCGACGTGGAGATCAGGACGCGGGTGGTGGACTGGGTGCCGTGGACGCCTTCGAGGATGCGGACCTTGTAGTCGACGAGGTCGAGCTTGGCGAGCTGGGGGTAGATCTTCTCCAGGGCCACGCGCAGGGCGCGGTCGAGGGCGTTGACCGGGCCGTTGCCCTCCGCGGTGGCGACGATGCGCTCGCCCTTGGCGAAGAGCTTGACCGTGGCCTCGTTGGCGTGGGTGCCGTCGGGGCGGTCCTCCACGATCGCGCGCCAGGACTCGACCCCGAAGTACTTCAGGGGCTTGCCCTGGACCTCGGCGCGCAGGAGGAGTTCGAAGGAGGCGTCGGCGGCCTCGTACGTGTAGCCCTTGAGTTCGCGTTCCTTGACCCGCTCCACGACCCGGCCGACCAGCTCGCGGTCGCCGCCGAGGTCGACGCCGAGTTCCTTGCCCTTGAGCTCGATCGAGGCGCGGCCCGCCATGTCGGAGACCAGCATCCGCATGGTGTTGCCGACCTGCTCGGGGTCGATGTGCTGGTAGAGGTCCGGGTCGACCTTGATCGCGGAGGCGTGCAGGCCCGCCTTGTGGGCGAAGGCCGAGACGCCGACGTAGGGCTGGTGGGTGGAGGGAGTGAGGTTGACGACCTCGGCGATCGCGTGCGAGATGCGGGTCATCTCGCGCAGCTTGCCGTCGGGGAGGACCTTCTTGCCGTACTTGAGCTCCAGGGCCGCGACGACCGGGAAGAGGTTGGCGTTGCCGACCCGCTCGCCGTAGCCGTTCGCAGTGCACTGGACGTGGGTCGCGCCCGCGTCCACGGCGGCGAGGGTGTTGGCGACCGCACAGCCGGTGTCGTCCTGGGCGTGGATGCCGAGCCGGGCACCGGTGTCCGCGAGGACGGTCGCGACGACCGCCTGGACCTGGGCCGGGAGCATGCCGCCGTTGGTGTCGCAGAGGATGACGACGGAGGCGCCGGCCTCCGAGGCCGCCCGTACGACGGCCTTCGCGTACTCCGGGTTCGCGCGGTAGCCGTCGAAGAAGTGCTCGCAGTCGACGAAGACGCGGCGGCCCTGGTCCTTCAGGAAGGACACCGTGTCGCGGACCATCTCCAGGTTCTCGTCCAACGTCGTCCTGAGCGCCAGCTCGACGTGTCGGTCGTGCGACTTGGCGACCAGGGTGATCACGTCGGCGCCAGAGTCCAGGAGGGCCTTGACCTGCGGGTCCTCCGACGCCTTCGCGCCCGCCCGACGGGTCGCGCCGAAGGCGACGAGCTGGGCGTGCCGGAAGTCGATCTCCTGCCGGGCGCGGGCGAAGAACTCGGTGTCCCGTGGGTTGGCGCCGGGCCAGCCGCCCTCGATGAAGCCCACGCCGAAGTCGTCCAGGTGCCGTGCGATGGCCAGCTTGTCCGCGACGGTGAGGTTGATGCCCTCCCGCTGGGCGCCGTCGCGCAGGGTGGTGTCGAAGACGTGGAACTGATCGTCGAGCTCGCTGGTTGCGGTCATGGTCTCAAGGCTCCTGAGGATTGGATCTCGGTCGTACCGGAATGACCGGCTCCACCGCCCCCACATACTCCCTCGCGCTCTCGCCTCCGGCTGCGGGTGGGCCAGAAATGCGAAAAACCCCTCGCGGGTGCGAGAGGTCTGCGCGCGGGTCGAGGACGACGGTGTCCGCCCGTACCTGGTCGTACGTGGCGGTCACTGCGGACCGGCGCGCCTGCTGCCAATAATCATGGCGAACGAGAGCACGGAGGCAGTCTGGCACAGACCGCCCCCGTGCTCACCCTCCGTCTCAGGATGCGAGCACTGTGCTGCTCATCGAAGGTGCCGTACGAACGCGTCGGTGCCCTCGTTGGTGTCGCCGGCCGGGATCAGCGTCGGGTCGGAGGACTGGAAGAGGATCCGGCGGGCGCCGTCGGCGATCCGGCCCGGCAGGACGTCGGCCGTCGCGGTGCCACCGGTCGTGTCCGGGGTGACGAGGGTCGTGGTGCCCTTCTTCAGGTCCCGCAGATAGACGGGGTACTCCTCGCCGTACCGGCTGCCGGGCTCGGCCACCTTCGACATGAACGTGAGATAGCGGCCGTCGGCGCTGATCGCCGCGTTCCGGGTGTAGACCTCGCCGCGGCCGCCCTGGGTGCCGTGGATGCGCTCGTTGGTGCCGGTGCGCAGGGAGTGCACGAACACGTTCCAGCTCACGTCGGTGTCGTCGGGAACCAGGTGGGTGTCCCGGGACTCGAAGACGACCGTACGGCCGTCGCCGCTGATGGACGGGTTCAGCGACTCCCGCTCGGTCTGCGAGCCGTCGTAGGAGCGGTCGATCTGAGTGTGCTCGCCCGTGCCGCGGTCGTACATCCAGACGTCGCCCCAGTCGTCGCCGCGCGGCCCGTTCGCGTAGGAGTACTGGTAGACGATCCGGCGCCCGTCGTCACTGACCGTCGGCCGGGAGGCGTTGCGCGGCTCCCAGGTGGGCTTGGGGTGGCTGACGCGCTCGGTGGTGCCCTTGATGCGGTCGCGCAGGAAGACCACGCCGGTGTTCCCGGCGGTCTCCTGGAGCGTGTAGACGGCGTAGCGGCCGTCGGGGCTGACGGAGATCTCGGCGGGCCGCCCGGTGAAGCCCTCGGGGACCTCGATACCGAACCCGACCCGCTTGCCCGTCCCGATGTCGTGGATCCACAGCTCCGCGGACTCCGGGCCGTACTCGGCGTAGACGTAGCGGCCGTCGTTCAGGACCGCCACCAGACCCCCGAAGCCCGCGAAGCGGAGCTTGCCGGTGTGCGGGTCGCGCAGGTACATACCGCCGTGCGGCACATGGGGGTCCAGGTCCTCGGCGTCCGAGGTGAGGGCGAGGTGGCGACCGTTGCGGCTGATGACCGCGGTGCGTGTGACGCCGTTGCCCGCCTTTCCCTCCGGGGTGACGCTGACCGGCTCGGTGTACGGGCCCCTGGGTGCGGCGGTCGCCGCCGGAGCCGTGAGTGCCGCGGTGGCGATGGCCGCCAGGAGCGCGGCTGCCAGGCGCTTCTTGCCGTGCATGGTTGGTCCCCCGTGATCGGTCGTTGACATCGCGTTGTCCGTCATTGCGTTGTCCGTCATTGCACTGTCCTGAGGAACACGTCCGACACTCCGTTGGTGTCCCCCTCCACCAGATCGGGTGACGCCGACTCGAACGCGACGACCGTGCCGTCGGCGTTGACGGAGGGGTGTCCGGCCGGGAGGTCGTTGCGGCCGCCCCAGCGGTCGACGCTGATCAACTGGCGCTTTCCGGTCGCGAGTTCGAGCAGGTGGATGGAACGGCCCGCTGTGTACGCCACCCGGGTGCCGTCTCCCGAGAGCGAGGGCTGGGTGCCCCCGACCCGGGTCGTGGTGCCGGTGTCGAGGTCGCGGACGTAGGAGTCGCGGCCCGGCTGGTAGGCGACCTTGCGGCCGTCCGCACTGAGGGAGGGTGCCGACGCGCGCTCCGCGGCCTTCTCCAGGGTGCCGGTGTCCAGGTCACGGACGTACACGGAGCCGCCCTGCTCGAAAGCGATGTACCGGCCGCCGTAGTTGACGGACGGGTTGCCCGCCGCTCCGCCCGTGGGCGCGCTGACCACGTCGGTGCCGCCGCCGTTGAACTTGAAGCGGTAGACGCGGGGTTGCGGGTCCGGATCGCTGTCGGTGGCGGGCAGGGTCGCCGCGTAGGTGAGCCACTGGCAGGTGGGGTCCACCACGGGCTGTCCCATCCAGGTGAAGCGGACGCCCTGGTAGGAGCCCAGGCTGGTGAGCTTGCCGACCGCGCGGTTGCGGATGTGGACCCCCGGGCCGCCGTCGGAGGCGTAGGGGGCCACATAGCCGACCTCGCGTCCGCTGTAGCAGGGGGTGCCCTCGGACGACGGTTTCTGGCCGGCCGAGTTGACCTGCGAGACGCCGCTGGGGGTGTTCACGAAGACATCGCCCTCCGAGGTGAAGGAGACGACCTTGTCCTGCCCCATCGCCGCGTCGTAGGACGCTCCGGCCCGCTGCTGCCCGTCCCGGGTCGTGCTGATGCGCTCGGTGACGGACGGCATCGGCGCCGGGTTCCTGCGCAGCCCGCCGGAGAAGACGAACACGTCCGACTCCGCGTTGGTGTCGCCCGGAACCAGGTGGGACGCCGTCGAACTGAAGGCCACCGCACGGCCCTTGGCGGCCAGTGCGCCGTCCATCACCTGGGCGCTCGGCGGCAGAGCGGCCCCCCGCAGCCCGGTACGCAGATCACGCACCCGGGTGCCGTCGTCGCCGGCGACGACGGCGTACCGGCCGTCGGCCGTGGCCGAGAGCGGCCGTCCGTCGGCCACCCGCCGCGACTCGCCGGTGCGCAGGTCGTGGACGTACAGGCCGCTCTCCGCGTCGAGGAGGACACGGCGGCCGTCCGCGGTGATGCTGACCAGGTAGGCGACTCCGAGGCCCGTGTCCACCTGGGTCCGCTCGCCCGTCCTGCGGTCCTTGACGTAGACGTCGACGGGATCCTCGTCGCTGTCGACGCGGACGCCGTACGCGACCCGCTTTCCGTCTCCGCTCACCGAGGCCCCGGCCTTCTGGCCCTCCTCGGCAGGTGAGACCAGTTCGTCGGTGCCGGTGGCGGTGTCGCGGACGTACAGGAGCCGGGTGTTCTCCGGGCCGTTGCGGTTGCCGATGGTGTACGCGACGTGCGTGCCGTCCGGGCTGATCGACTGCACGCCGCCCAACTCGTTGAAGCCGGGCGGATCTTGCGGCCACAGCTTCTCCGCGCGGCCGGTGGCGCGGTCGTACAGATAGGGGGCCAGGAAACGGGTGCCCGCGGAGAAGGCGATACGGCTTCCGTCGGCGCTCGGCGTCGGTGAGCCGTACGTGTGGCCGCTGCCGAGGTCGATCTTCGTGACCCCGCCGTCGGACAGGTCCTTCACCAGCAGACACGGGGTGAAGTCCGCGCACCCGAAGCTCGACGCGACGGACACGAACGCGACATGGCGGCCGTCGGCACTGATCGCGGCTTCGCTCGAGGATCCGTCCGCCTGGCCGCCGTCGGCACCGGTGCTCACACGCTGGGTGGGGGACTTCCCGGGACGGGACTGGGCCTGGGTCTGGGCGTGGGACTGGGCCTGGGCCTGGGCGGTGGTACCGGCCAGGGCGAGAACAACTGTCGCTCCCAGCAGGGCTCTTGAGACGCGGGACATCAGCGGGACCTCCACTGGAAGACGTCGTGCACACCATTGGTGTCACCGGGGACGACGTCCGCGTCCTCCGTGGAGTAGACGACCGCGCGGCCCCGGTCGGAGACCGATCCGTCGACGGCACCGCCGTTTCCGACGAGCTCGCGGTGTCCGCCGTGCAGCAGCCAGAGGTTCGACTGCCCGTCCTGGAGCAGCAGTCGGCGCCCGTCGGGGCTGACGGCCCGCACCTGGACGCCGGGGAAGTGCCGGACCCGGTCCGTGCGCAGATCGCGTACGTACGAGCCGTCCGCCGAATCCATCACGAGGACCCGGCCGTTGACGCTCAGCTGTACGACGGTCGAGCGGGTGCCGTCGTCCACCTCGGTCTGCGTACCGGTGGCGCGGTCGGCGAGCCATACGTCCCCGGTGCCGTTGTCCTGGTAGGCGACGAGGCGGCCGTCACCGCTGAGGGACGGGTTGTCCATGTCCCGGGCGGAGTCGGCCGGGCCCGCGCTGACGGTCTCGGTGGTGCCGGTGACCCGGTCGTAGAGGTCGATGCGGGTCGGGAACTGCGGGTGCCCGGACCACTGGTAGGCGAGGTAGCGGCCGTTCGCGCTGATCTCCGGGGAGGCCGCGCTGTCCTGGGCGTCGCCCCCGACCCGGGCTCTCGTGCCGTTGGTCAGGTCGGTCAGGAAGACGTTGATCTTACGGCTGCCCCAGTCGATGTACGTGGCCCAGCGGCCGTCGGCGCTGAGCCGGGGCGTGCTGAGCGCGTTCTCCATCTTGGTGACCTCGGCGGTTCTCAGGTCACGGACGTAGGAGTAGGTGCCGGGGTGGGTGATCCCCTCGGGCACGAGGTTGGTCGCGGACGAACGGAACGCCACGAAGCGGCCGTTCGGCGTGGTGACCGCGGCGCTGGAGGCCTTGTCGCCCTGGGTTCCGTCGGCGGCGGTGCTGACGCGGTCGACGTGCGGTGCGGCGGATGCGGTGGTACCGGTGAACGCGACGAGTAAGGCCGCGCCTGAAAGACATGCGGCGGCTCCGGACATGTTCCCCCCTGTGGTCCCCGTTGACGCATACCCCCGGCCCCGCGCCGAGGGCTCCCTACGAGGCAAACGCACCATCGACCACAGGGTCAATCGGTCTTATTGCGTACAACCCGGGCGGAAGGTCACGCGTCCGCGCGGAGCCGAAGGAGCGGAGGAGGTGACCGGAATACGCGACGGGCCCGCCCGGACATCGTCCGCACGGGCCCGTGGAACGGCCGCCGGGTCAGCCCAGCTTGTGCATCCAGCCGTGCTTGTCCTCCCTGACACCGCGCTGGATGCCGAGCAGCGCCTCGCGCAGCTTCAGGGTGACCTCGCCGGGCGCGCCGTCGCCGTGGGTCCAGGCGTCCGTCTTCGTCTTGACGTGGCCGATCGGCGTCACGACCGCGGCGGTGCCGCAGGCGAAGACCTCGGTGAGGGCGCCGGACGCGGCGTCGGCACGCCACTGGTCCAGGGTGACGACACCTTCCTCGGCGGTGTAGCCGAGGTCGCGGGCGACCTGGAGGAGGGAGTCACGGGTGATGCCCTCGAGGATCGAGCCCGTGAGCGACGGCGTGACGATCCGGTCGCCGTACACGAAGGCGATGTTCATGGAGCCGGACTCCTCGACCTTGGTGCGGGTCACCGCGTCGAGGTAGACGACCTGGTCGCAGCCGTTCGCGGCGGCCTCGGCCTGCGGGAGGAGGGAGGCCGCGTAGTTGCCGCCGGTCTTGGCGTCGCCGGTGCCGCCGGGGACCGCGCGGACGTAGTCCTCGGAGACCCAGATCGTGACCGGCTTGACCCCGCCGGCGAAGTACGCCCCGGACGGGGAGGCGATCAGCATGAAGAGGTACTCGTTGGCCGGGTGGACGCCGAGCGCGGCCTCCGTGGCGAACATGAAGGGCCGCAGGTAGAGGGACTCCTCGCCGCCGTGCGGCGGGACCCAGTCGGCGTCCTGGCCGATCAGCGCGTCGAGGGCCTCGATGAACAGCTCCTCGGGCAGCTCGGCCATCGCCATCCGGCGGGCGGAGTTGCGGAAGCGCCGGGCGTTGGCCTCCGGCCGGAACACGGCGACCGAGCCGTCGGCCTGGCGGTACGCCTTCAGTCCCTCGAAGATCTCCTGACCGTAGTGCAGGACGTGGGTGGAGGGGTCCAGGGAGATGGGGCCGTACGGGACGAGCTGTGCGTCGTGCCAGCCGCGCCCCTCGGTCCACTTGATCGTCACCATGTGGTCGGTGAAGTGTCGGCCGAACCCGGGATGGGCCAGGATCGCCTCGCGCTCGGCGGCGGAGAGCGGGCTGGCGGAGGGCTTGAGCTCGATCGTGGGCGTCGTCATGAGTGGTTGTCCTTCACCGGTTGTGTAGTGACGGGCCGCGCTCACGCCCTTTTACTGTCAGTGACCAGTGCTAGGACGTCCGAGCATTCCCTCATTCCGCGGCTCCGCGTTCGATTATCGCAAGCGGGGAGCCGAGGAAGAAACGGCGTGAAATGCGACCCGGGGGATGATGGTGGCACCCGGCGGGGGACATGCGAAAGCCGCCGGGTGCGAGTGACCCGGCGGCTTCGAATGGTTTTCGAGTGGCGCGCCCGGTCAGCCGGCTACGCGTACGGCGAGCGCGTCGCCGATCTCCGACGTGCTGCGGGCGGGCTTGCCGGTGCGCTCGGCGAGGTCGGCGGTGACCGCCTCGTCGATGCGGGCGGCCTCGGCCTCGAAGCCGAGGTGGCGCAGGAGCAGGGCGACGGACAGGACCGTGGCGGTGGGGTCGGCCTTGCCCTGACCCGCGATGTCGGGCGCTGAGCCGTGGACCGGCTCGAACATCGAGGGGAACTCGCCGGACGGATTGATGTTGCCGCTCGCGGCGACGCCGATGCCGCCGGAGACGGCCGCGGCGAGGTCGGTGATGATGTCGCCGAAGAGGTTGTCGGTGACGATCACGTCGAACCGGGCCGGGTCGGTGACCAGGTAGATCGTGGCCGCGTCGACGTGGATGTAGTCGGTGGTGACCTCGGGGAACTCCTCGGCCACCTTGTTGAAGATGTTCGTCCACAGGTGTCCGGCGAAGGTCAGCACGTTGTTCTTGTGGACCAGCGTGAGCTTCTTGCGCGGACGGGCCTGGGCGCGGGCGAAGGCGTCACGGACCACGCGCTCGACACCGAAGGCCGTGTTCACGGAGACCTCGGTGGCGACCTCGTGCTCGGTGCCCTTGCGGATGGTGCCGCCGTTGCCGGTGTACGGCCCCTCGGTGCCCTCACGGACGACGACGAAGTCGATGGCCGGCTCGCCCTTGAGGGGCGTGTCGACACCCGGGAGCAGCTTCGACGGACGCAGGTTCACGTGGTGGTCGAAGGCGAAGCGGAGCTTGAGCAGGAAGCCGCGCTCCAGCACGCCGGAGGGGACCGACGGGTCGCCGATGGCGCCCAGCAGGATCGCGTCGTGCTTCTTCAGCGCGTCGAGGTCGGCGTCGGTGAGCGTCTCACCGGTGTCGTGGTAGCGGCGGGCGCCGAAGTCGAAGTCCTTGGTCTCCAGCTTCACATCCTGCGGAAGGACGGCGGAGAGGACCTTCAGACCTTCGGCCACGACCTCCTGGCCGATGCCGTCACCGGGAATCACTGCGAGATTGATGCTGCGAGACATGCGGGAACCCTACTCCTCGTCCCATGGGATGACATGACCTGTCCGCGATACGGACACGTGACGGGAGGGGCCGCACGGACGGGCGTCAGTGGGCGTCAGTCCTTCGACTCACGTTCACCTGAAGGTATGGCGGTTGTCGGTGTCCGCTGGGAAGTTCACAGCCATGGACCTCCCCGACTTCGGCATTCCGCCCCAGCTCGCGCGCCGGATGACCATGGCCGAGCAGCACGAGTACCTGAGGACGAAGCTGTCCCGGCGCCGCACGCTGGTGACGGCGGGCGCGGTCGCGGGCGGCCTGCTGACCGGCTGCGCGGGAAACGGCCCTTCGAGCCCGGCCACCACCGGCTCCCCCACGGCCACGGTGCACGGTTCCGCCGTCTCCCCCTTCGGCCGTCATCTCGCCTTCGGCGCCGACCCGAGGACGCAGATGCGGATCTCGTGGCAGGTCCCGCTCGCGGTGAAGAGGCCTTACGTCCGCGTCGGCCTGAAACCCGACGACCTGAGCCGGAAGATCGAGGCCGAGCTCCGCGACCTGCACACTCCGGGGCAGACCGGCGTACGCCTGGCCCTCGACCAGTACTACCTGCACGCGGCCCTGGACGGCCTGCGCCCCGGCACGACGTACTACTACGGCGTCGGCCACGACGGCTTCGACCCGGCGGACGCGAGCCGCCGCTCGACCATCAGCAGCTTCCGTACGGCCCCTGCGAGCCCCGGGAAGTTCGTCTTCACCGCCTTCGGCGACCAGGGCGTCGGCACCGCCGCGGCCGCCAACGACAACCTCCTGCTGCGTCAGAAGCCCGCTTTCCACCTCCACGCCGGCGACATCTGCTACGCCGACGGCAACGGCCAGGGCCTGACGTCGGACGGCTACGACCCGGCCTTCTGGGATCTGTTCCTCAAGCAGAACGAGGAGGTCGCGCGGAGCGTGCCGTGGATGGTGACGACCGGCAACCACGACATGGAGGCCTGGTACTCACCCGACGGCTACGGGGGCCAGCTCGCCCGCTGGTCCCTCCCGGACAGCGGCTTCGCCCCGCGCTCGGCGCCGGGTGTGTACTCCTTCGTCTACGGCAACGTCGGCGTCGTGGCGCTGGACGCGAACGACGTGTCGTACGAGATCCAGGCCAACTTCGGCTGCACGGGCGGGAAGCAGACGACGTGGCTGGAGAAGAAGCTGGCCGAACTGCGCGCGGCCAAGGGAATCGACTTCGTCGTCGTCTACTTCCACCACTGCGCGTACTCGACGTCCTCGCACGCCTCCGACGGCGGGGTGCGCGCCGAGTGGCTGCCGCTGCTGGAGAAGCACCAGGTGGATCTGGTGATCAACGGGCACAACCACGTGTACGAGCGGACGGACGCGATCCGCGGCGGCGAGGTGGGCCGGGCGGTACCGGTCGGCGGCGCCACGGATCCGACGCGGGACGGGATCGTGTACGTGACGGCCGGCGGGGGCGGCCGGGATCTGTACGGCTTCCCGGCGGGCGTGAAGGAGAGCTACGAGGGGCGCGTGCACGACCACGAGTCCGTCGAGACCTTCCAGTGGACGAAGTCCAAGCAGCCCCGGAAGGAGACGGTGGAGTGGTCGCGGGTGCGCTACCGCGGGTTCTCGCTGCTCTCGGTGGAGGCGGAGAGCGGGGCGCGGCCACGGCTGACGGTGTCGGCGCTCGCGCAGAGCGGGCAGCGCGTCGACCACTTCGAGGTGCGGCGCGGGGCCTGACGGGCCCGCGCCGCACCTCATGCGGGTGCGGCTCCCGGCTTCGGGGGGGTCGGTCAGTGACCGGTCGAGCCGCCGTTGTCACGGCGGTCGAGGGCGCGCTGCAGGGCTGCGGCGGCGTTCTTGCGGTCGGACTCGCTGGTCCGGGAGATGTGACGGACTCGACGGCGGGCGGTCGTCTCGGCCATGAGAAATCGACTCCTTCGAATTCCAGGGAAGGGGACAACGAGACGCCGGAAGGGGCGGGGAGCGGCGGGCCGCAGGGGTTGCCTGCACGGGGCCCGGCTCACGACCGCCATTCGCTTGATCGAGCGAGACGTTCGGCTCCTACAAAGCTAAGGGAGGACGGCCGGTCTGTCTCCACAATTACTCGGACTTCCTACTATCTGAGACGGCGGAGTGGATCAACCGCCACTGAGCTGCGGTTTCACAAGCGGATGGGGCCGGGCACCAGCCCGGCCCCATCCAACGGCTGACGGGAGCTGTCAGCCCATGTGCGGGTATCCGTAGTCGGTGGGCGGGACCAGGGTCTCCTTGATGGCGCGGGTCAGGGTCCAGCGCTGGAGGTTCTGCGGGGCGCCGGCCTTGTCGTTGGTGCCGGAGGCGCGGCCGCCGCCGAAGGGCTGCTGGCCGACGACGGCGCCGGTGGACTTGTCGTTGATGTAGAAGTTGCCGGCCGCGTAGCGCAGCTTCTCCATCGTGTACGCCGCCGCCGCGCGGTCGGACGAGATCACCGAGCCCGTCAGCGCGTAGTCGGACGCCGACTCCATCTGGGTCAGCATCTCCTCGTACGTGTCGTCCTCGTAGACGTGGACCGCGAGGAAGGGGCCGAAGTACTCGGTGGTGAAGACCTCGTTCGCCGGGTCCGTGCACTCGACGACGGTCGGGCGGACGAACCAGCCGACCGAGTCGTCGTAGGTACCGCCCGCGACGATCGTGCAGGTGGGGTCCGACTGTGCGCGGTCGATCGCCGCCTTGTTCTTGGCGAAGGCGCGCTCGTCGATGACCGCGCCGATGAAGTGGGACAGGTCGGTGACGTCACCCATGGCGATGCCGTCCACCTCGGCGGCGAACTCCTCGCGGAAACCGCTGTTCCAGATCGACGCCGGGATGTAGGCCCGGGAGGTCGCCGAACACTTCTGGCCCTGGTACTCGAAGGCACCGCGGGTCAGGGCGGTCTTCAGGATCGCGCGGTCGGCGCTCGGGTGGGCGACGACGAAGTCCTTGCCCCCGGTCTCGCCGACCAGGCGCGGGTAGGTGCGGTACTTCTCGATGTTGGCGCCGACCGTCTTCCACAGGTGCTGGAAGGTCTTGGTGGACCCGGTGAAGTGGATGCCCGCGAGGTCCCGGTGCTCCAGGGCGACCTTGGAGACCTCGATGCCGTCGCCGGTGACGAGGTTGATGACGCCCTTGGGCAGACCGGCCTCCTCGAGGAGCTGCATGAGCAGCACGGCGGCGTGGGTCTGCGTGGGGGACGGCTTCCACACGACCACGTTGCCCATGAGCGCCGGAGCCGTCGGCAGGTTGCCCGCGATCGCCGTGAAGTTGAACGGCGTGATCGCGTAGACGAAGCCTTCGAGGGGGCGGTGGTCGAGGCGGTTCCAGACACCCGGGGAGTTGGCCGGGGGCTGCTCGGCGAGCAGGTCGCGGGCGTACTTGACGTTGAAGCGCCAGAAGTCGATCAGCTCGCAGGGCGTGTCGATCTCGGCCTGCTGGGCGGTCTTGGACTGGCCGAGCATGGTGGAGGCGGCCAGCGTCTCGCGCCAGGGGCCGGAGAGCAGTTCGGCGGCGCGCAGGATGATCGCGGCGCGGTCGTCGAAGGACATCGCACGCCAGGCGGGGGCGGCGGCGAGCGCCGCGTCGATGGCGTCCTGGGCGTCCTGCTGGGTGGCGTTGCGGTAAGTGCCCAGCACGGCCTTGTGGTTGTGCGGCTGCACGACCTGGAAGGCCTCGCCGCCGCCCAGCCGCTTCTCGCCGCCGATGGTCATCGGCAGGTCGACGGGGTTCTCGGCCAGCTCCTTGAGCTTCACCTCCAGCCGAGCCCGTTCGGGCGAGCCGGGGGCATAGCCGCGCACCGGCTCGTTGACGGGGGTGGGGACCTGGGTCACAGCGTCCATGAGATCCGTAACTCCTTGAACTTGAGCGGGTGTTCGGGCTCAGCCCTTGCTGATCATGCTGCGGACGAAGAAGCGCAGGTTCGCCGGCTTCTCCGCGAGCCGCCGCATGAAGTAGCCGTACCAGTCGGTGCCGTAGGCCGTGTAGACGCGCATCCGGTGGCCCTCGGCGGCCAGCCGCAGGTGTTCGTCGCCGCGGATGCCGTAGAGCATCTGGAACTCGTACTCGTCGGGCTTGCGGCCCGCCTGCCGGGCAAGTTCCTGGGCGATGGAGATCAGGCGCGGGTCGTGGGTGCCGACCATCGGGTATCCCTCGCCCTCCATGAGGATGCGCAGGACCCGGACGTACGCCTTGTCGATCTCGTGTTTCTGCTGGTAGGCGACTTCCGCGGGCTCCTTGTACGCGCCCTTCACGAGCCGCACCCGGCTGCCCGCCCCGGCGAGCCGGCGGGCGTCGGCCTCGGTGCGGAAGAGGTAGGCCTGGATCACGCAGCCGGTCTGCGGGAAGTCCTTCCGCAGCTCCTCGTGGATGGCGAACATCGAGTCGAGGGTGGTGTGGTCCTCGGCGTCGAGCGTGACGGTCGTCCCGATGGCGGCGGCCGCCTCGACGACCGGCCGGACGTTCGCCAGGGCCAGCTCGTGACCGCCGGGCAGCGCCTGGCCGAACATCGACAGCTTCACCGACATCTCGGCCCTGGTACCCAGTTCGAGTGTCCTGAGCCGCTCGATGAGCGCCAGATAGGCGTCCCGGGCGGCTTCCGCCTGTTCCGGCGTGGTGATGTCCTCGCCGACGACGTCCATCGTCAGCTCCAGACCGCGGTCGGTCAGCTCGCGGACGATCGGCACGATCTCGTCGACCGTCTCGCCCGGGATGAAGCGGTCGACGACCCGCTTGGTCACCGGGGCCGCCGAGATCAGGCGTCGCATCCGGTCGCTGCGCGACGCGGCAAGAATCACGGGACCCAGCACGGGGCACCTCCACAAACCAGCAGATAGAACCACCGTGAAATCTAAGGATCCCCCCGATCGTCGGCCATCGACAGCTGTCACGCATCCGTGCCGCAGATCTCAGACAGATGTATGAAGCGGGGTGTTTTTGCGCGAGAATGCCCGAGTGACAGGCGACTACAAAGGTGACTACCAGGAGCTGGTCGACGAGATCTCGGAGCTCCTGGGGGTGCCGGCGACCCTGGAGAACCGCGACTTCGAGCTGATCGCCTTCGGTGCGTACGACAGTGAGGGCGACCTCGATCCGTCCGCACTGGACCCCGTCCGCACCCGCTCGATCCTGACCCGGCGCTCCACGACCGCGGTCCGGACGTGGTTCGAGGGCTTCGGCATCACCCGGGCGAGCGGGCCGGTGCGGATTCCACCCACTCCTGAGGCGGGGGTCTATCGCGGGCGGATCTGTCTGCCCGTACGTCACCGGGGGGTCGTCCTCGGTTACGTCTGGCTCCTGGACTCCGAGCCCGGCCCGACCGACCGGCAGCTGGACGCGGCGATGCGGGTGACGGCCCGAATCGGCGCGCTGCTCGCGGACGAGGCGCAGCACGGGGCCGACCTGAGCCGGGAGCTGCGGGCGGTGCTGACCGCCGAGCGCGGCTGGCAGGGCGACATGGCGGTGGCGGCCCTGCGCACGGCCCTGGGCTCCCGCGCCGACGGCCCGTACACCGTGGTGTGCGTCGCCCCATGGCCGTCCACCGACCCGGACGACGCCCCGTCGGCCCGCACGGTCCCGCAGGCGACGGCGTGGTGCACGGTGCCGTGGGGTGCGACGGGCCTGGGACTGGCGGTACTGGTACGACTACGCGCGACCGACACGCTGACACCGGCGAGTTCGGCGGCGGGGCGGTTGCTGGAGCGGGCGCGGGGTGTGGAAGGGAGCGGCGGCGGTGCCTACGGCGAGCCGGGGAGCGGCGGCGGCCGCAGCGGCGACGAGCCGAGCACAGGCAGGTCGGGCGGGACGCATGGCGGTCGGCCGGCCGAGAACAAGGCCACCGGGCCGGACGACGGCAGGTCGCACAGCAGCGACGACAGCGGACCGGGCGGCGCCCGGAGCGGCGGCAACCCGCCGGGAAGCGGCAGCAGCGTCGGGCCGGTTCAGGACGCGCCGGGCACGAGGCGGGGAGCGGCGGGGGCGGGCGCGACGCGGGGAGCGGCGGGCTCCGGCGGCGCGGCCCCGGGCACGGCGGGGGCGGGCGCGGCGGGGCCGGGCGCGGCAGGGTCAGGTGCGGCGCGGGACACGGCAGGCTCCGGCGCGGCGGCCCCGGGCACGGCGGGCGACACGGCAGCTTCCGGCACGACTGGGGGCACAGCAGCCCCGGGCGTGACGCGGGGAGCGGCGGGCTCCGGCGCGGCGGCCCCGGGCACGGCGGGCGACGCGGCAGCTTCCGGCGCGACGGGGGGAACCGCAGCCACGGGCGCGACGCGGGGTGCGGCAGGCTCCGGCGCGGCGGCCCCGGGCACGGCGGGCGACACGGCAGCTTCCGGCGCGACGGGGGGAACCGCAGCCACGGGCGCGACGCGCAGTACCGCCGCCCCGACCGCGACACGGGACGCCGCAGTCCCCAGTGCCGTGGCCGCCGGAATCGCCGCCGCTCGCGTGGGCCTCGCCGAGCTGGCCCCCGCCTGGCAGGAGGCGTCCGCCGCGGCCCGGGCGGCGCTCGCCGAACCCGGGTTCGGGCCGGTCGCGGAGTGGTCGCGCATCGGCCCGTACCGTCTGCTGACCGCGCTGCCCCCCGAAACGGCCCACGACCCCGTCGTGCGACCCCTTCTCTCCCCCGCCCACCGGGAACTCGCCCGCACCGCCGAGGTCTACCTCGACTGCGCGGGCCAGGCGGGCCGCACCGCTGCCGCACTGGGTATCCACCGCCAGACCCTCTACTACCGCCTCTCCCGCGTCGAACAGCTCACCGGGCTGGACCTGGACGACGGCGAGGACCGGCTGCTGCTGCACATGGCACTCAAGGGCGCGCGGCTGTAAGTGCTGATCGCCGCGTTCGGCGCGCGACCGGCCCGGGGAGGCTGATCCCCATGCCTCTGCTGATGATCGACCTCGACAACACCCTCGTCGACCGGGACGCCGCCTTCCGCGCGGCAGCGACCACGTTTCTCGCCGAACACGGCCTGCCCGAAGGGGACTTGAACTGGCTGATGGCCGTCGACGCGAGCGGCTGCACACCACGGCGGGAGGTCGCGCGGACGCTGTCCGAGCGGTACGGCGGCATCGACGCCCAGGAGTTCCTGGACCGCGGCGCGGCCGACCGGATCATCCTGTCCGACCCGGTCCGTGAGGCGCTCGTCGAGGCCCGCGCCGACGGCTGGTCCTGCGTGATCGTGACCAACGGGCGGACCGTCCAGCAGGAGACGAAGATCCGCAACGTCGGCCTCGACCGGCTCGTCCACGGCTGGGTGATCTCCGAGGCGGCCGGGCACTGGAAGCCCGAGCCGGAGATCTTCCACGCGGCGGCCGCCGTCGCCGGAGCCGCGCTCGACGGCTCGTGGATGATCGGCGACTCGGCACCCGCGGACATCCGGGGCGCGCTGGGCGTCGGAGCGCGGAGCGTGTGGGTCTCGGCCGGCCGGCCGTGGACGGAACCGGACTACCGGCCCACCCTCACCACGCCGGACACCGCGTCCGCCATCCGCCGCGTGACCAGCGGTCGGGACAATTATTGAACGGCGTGTACGAGGGACGGGCCGACGTGGCCGAGGGGCTGCTCGGGCCCACGCTGCCGTGGGCAGCCGAGCTGCGCGGGCACGTCGGACACGCCAAGGCCGGCAAGCCGACCGGGCAGACCGCCACCCTCGGCACCTTGGTCCCGCAGGACACCCTCCCGGCGCCGTCCCCCGTCCACCCGGTCGGCGACCAACTCGCCGCCGCCGTACGGTCGGTACGGGGTCTGGGCCGACGGGAGGCGCGCGCCATCGTGGTGGCCGCGCTGGACCGGGTGGGCATCCCCGACGCCGCCCGCCGGGCCCGTGCCCACCCGCACGAGCACTCCGGCGGCATGCGCCAGCGGGCGGTCGTCGCGATGGCCACCGTCAACGAGCCGGACATCCTGGTCGCCGACGGACCCACCACCGCCCTGGACACCGACCATCGCGAGCTGGTGCTCCAACTCCTCGCGGAGCAGCGGGAGTCGAGGGGCACGGCGCTGGTGCCGGTCACCCACGACATGGACGCGGTACGGCGCCACGCGCACCGGGCGCTGGTGATGTACGCCGGTCGCGCGGTGGAGACGGGCCCGGCACGCGAGGTCCTGGCCCACCCCCGGGCCCCGTACACCGCGGGCCTTCTCGCTCCCCTCCCGGAGAACGCACGGGGCCGCCGTCTCGTCGCCCTCCCCGGCTCACCGCCGGCCCCGCACGCTCTCCCCCATGGCTGCGCCTTCGCCCCGCGCTGCCCGCTGGCGACGGACGTGTGCCACCACGAGGAACCTGAGCCGACAGGTGAGCGGTCGGTCGCCTGTCACCACGGGGAGAAACTGTGAGCGCTCCGCTTCTCGACGTCAGTGACCTGGTCGTCCGCCACGGCACGACGACCGCCGTTGACCACGTCTCCTTCACCCTCGAAGCGGGCGAGACGCTCGCCCTCGACGGCCCGTCCGGCTGCGGCAAGTCGTGCACCGCCCTGGCGGTACTCCAACTGCGCCGTCCGGACGGAGGTGAAGTGCGCTTCGAGGGGAGGGAGTTGACCTCGCTGAGGACCGCGAACTCCGCCCCCTCCGTCCCCTCCGCCCCCGCATGCAGCCTGTCTTCCAGGATCCGTACGGCTCCCTCAGCCCTCGCCACCGCATCCGGGACGCGGTGGCGGAACCTCTGCGGGTCCAGGGGCGCCGCCCCACGCCCGCCCAGGTCGCCGAACTGCTCGACCGGGTCGGCCCGGACCCGTCGTACGGCGACCGGCACCCGCACGAACTCTCCGGCGGCCAGTGCCAACGCGTGGGAATCGCCCGGGCGTTGGCCTCCGGCCCGCGTCTGCTCGTGCTGGACGAGCCGGTGTCGGCGCTGGATCCCTCCGTCCGGGCCGGGATCCTCAACCTCCTCGCCGACCTCCGGGACGAGCTCGGCCTCGGCTACCTGTTCATCTGCCACGACCGGGCGGTCGTACGGCACTTCGCGGACCGGGTACTGGAGATGCGGGACGGGCGGATCAGCTCCGGTCGAAACCCTCGGCCACGCGCCGCAGGCCCTCGGTGAGCTGGCCGGCGTCGGTCGCCGTGTCCGGGTTGAAGACCCACTGGACCATGAGCCCCTGGAGCAGGGTCTGGTAGAAGCGGCCCTCGGTGTCGATGGTCTCCTTGTCCTGCTCCTCTTCCGGGATGTCGTTGAACAGGGGCAGGAGACCCGAGCGCCCCTGCTCCTCCGCCTCGACGAGCATCTGGCGGATCTCCGCCAGCCGCTCCCCCTGGACGACCACCTCGAAGCTCAGCATCCAGATCGCCCGCGCCTCACCCACGGCGCTGGTGATGCTCGTCCACACCTGCCGGAACCGCTCCAGCGAGCCGGCGGGCGTCGCCTTCGCGGCCTCCCCCTCCCCGCCCGGCTCGAAGCGATGCCCCGTGGCCTCGATGAGGGCGACGTACGCCTGCACCAGCAGCGCGTCCTTCGAGCCGTAGTGATAGCCGATGGACGCCAGGTTCGTCCCGGACTCCTTGACGATGTCCCGCGCGGTCGTCCGCAGGAACCCCTTCTCCAGCAGGCAGCGCTTGGCGCCTTCGAGCAGATCCTCGCGATGTCCCATGCGCTCAGCCTATCTAGACAAGCGATTTATACAAGCGTCATAGACAAGCGTTTAAGACGCTCGTATAGTCACCGGCATGACGAACCCGACTCCCGCCGGTTCCCTGGCCGGCCGCCGCGAATGGACCGCCCTCGGCGTCCTGATGCTTCCGCTGCTCCTGGTCTCGATGGACGTCTCCGTCCTCTACTTCGCGATCCCGTCCATCAGCGCCGACCTGGAGCCGAGCGGCACCCAGCAGCTGTGGATCTTCGACATCTACGCCTTCGTCCTGGCCGGCCTGCTGATGACCATGGGCTCGCTCGGCGACCGCATCGGCCACCGCAGGCTCCTGCTGATCGGCGCCGCCGCCTTCGGCACCGCCTCACTGGCGGCGGCGTACGCGAACAGCGCCGAGGTGCTCATCGCGGCCCGCGCGGTACTCGGCATCGGCGGCGCGACCCTGATGCCGTCGACGATGGCCCTGCTCCGCACGATGTTCACCGACCCCGGCCAGCGCGCGAAGGCGATCGGTCTGTGGTCCGGCGTGATGACGGCCGGGATCGCGCTCGGCTCGGTGATGAGCGGTGTGCTGGTCGAGTACTTCTGGTGGGGCTCGGTCTTCCTGGTCAACCTGCCCGCGATGGCACTGCTGCTGATCCTCGGCCCGGCACTGCTCCCCGAGTCGCGGAACGCCACCCCCGGCCGCTTCGACTGGCTGAGCGTCCCGCTGTCGATGGCCGCCGTGCTCCCCGTGGTCTACGGCCTCAAGGAGATCCCCTCGGAGGGCTGGAACGTCCGCTACGTCGTCTCGATCACCGTCGGCCTGCTCTTCGCGGCCCTCTTCGTCCAGCGCCAGCGCACCGCGGCCTCGCCGATGATCGACCCCGCCCTGTTCCGCGGCCGCGGCTTCGCGCCGTCCGTCGCCCTGAACCTCGTCTCGGCGTTCGGGATCATGGGGTCGGCCTACTTCACCACGCAGTACCTTCAGTCCGTGCTCGACAAGAGCGCGCTGGAGGCGGCCCTGTGGGCGCTGCTGCCGTCGGTGCCGATCGGGGCCGCGGCGCCGGTCGCGACCGCGCTGGTCCAGAAGGGCGTCAACCGCGCCTCTGTCGTCACCGCGGGCTTCGCGATCGCCGCGGCCGGCTTCGCGATGCTGGCCTTCGCCGGTACGGACTCGATGTGGCTGGTGCTGGCCTCCTGCGGTGTCCTCGCGGTAGGCGCCGTCATCGTCATGTCCCAGATCATGGACCTCGCGATGGGCACCGCCCCGGTGGAGCGGGCCGGTGCCGCATCCTCCCTGATGGAGACCGGCTCGGAGTTCGGCGGTGCGCTGGGCATGGCGGTCCTCGGCTCCATCGGTACGGCGGTCTACCGCCACGACATGCCGGCCTCGGCACCCGACGTGGCCCGCGAGACGCTGGGCGGGGCGCTGGCCGTCGCCGATCGGGTACCGGGGCTGGCGACCGTGGCCCGGGAGGCGTTCACCAACGGGATGCAGGGGGCGGCGATCGCGGGGGCGGTGCTGCTCGCGGGGGCGGCGGTGCTGGCCGCGGTGACACTGCGCCGGGTCGAGCTGCACACGCCGCAGGAGGCATCGGAGCCGGAGAAGGTGCCCGCGTAACAGAAAAGCGCCGGGCGGGCCGAGGAAACCCTCGGCCCGCCCGGCGTTCGTGGTGCAGCGTCAGACCAGGTTCACCGCACGGGCCGACGTCGCCCCGATCTCCTCGGCCACCTCGGTCAGCACACCCGCGGGCACCGTGTCGTCGACGGTGAGGACCGCGAGCGCCTCGCCCCCGGCGATCGCCCGCGACACCTGCATACCGGCGATGTTGATACCGGCCTCACCGAAGATACGGCCGACCGTGCCGACGACGCCGGGACGGTCCTCGTACTTCAGGACGACCATGTGGTCGGCGAGGGCCAGGTCGACGTCGTACTCACCGACCGCGACGATCTTCTGGAGGTGCTTGGGACCGGCCAGGGTGCCGGAGACCGACACCTCCTCGCCGCTGCCGAGCGTGCCGCGCACGGTGACGACATTGCGGTGGTCGGCCGACTCCGAGCTGGTCGTCAGCCGCACCTCGACACCGCGCTCCTGGGCGAACAGCGGGGCGTTGACGTACGACACGGTCTCGGCGACGACGTCCTCGAAGACACCCTTGAGGGCGCTGAGCTCCAGCACCTTCACGTCGTGCTGGGTGATCTCGCCGTACACCTCGACGTCGAGGCGGACCGCGACCTCACCGGCGAGCGCGGTGAAGATCCGGCCGAGGCGCTCGGCGAGGGGCAGGCCCGGCTTGACGTCCTCGGCGATGACGCCGCCCTGGACGTTCACCGCGTCGGGCACGAGCTCACCGGCGAGGGCGAGGCGCACCGAGCGGGCGACGGCGATACCGGCCTTCTCCTGGGCCTCGTCGGTGGAGGCACCGAGGTGCGGGGTGGCGACGACCTGGTCGAACTCGAAGAGCGGGGAGTCCGTGCAGGGCTCCTTCGCGTACACGTCGAGACCGGCACCGGCGACCCGGCCCTCCTTGAGGGCGGAGTACAGCGCCTCCTCGTCGACGATCCCGCCGCGCGCGGCGTTGACGATCCGCACGCTCGGCTTGACCTTGCGCAGCGCCTCGTCACCGATGAGACCGACGGTCTCGGGGGTCTTGGGCAGGTGGACGGTGATGAAGTCGGAGACCTCGAGCAGCTCGTCCAGGGACAGCACCTTGACGCCCATCTGGGCGGCACGGGCGGGCTGGATGTAGGGGTCGTAGGCGACGACCTTCATGCCGAACCCGGACATGCGCTGGGCGACCAGCGCGCCGATCCGGCCCAGACCCACGACGCCGAGGGTCTTCTCGGCGAGCTCCACGCCCGTGTACTTGCTGCGCTTCCACTCGCCGTTCTTCAGCGCGGCGTTGGCCTGCGGAATGTGGCGGGCGGTGGCGACGAGGAGACCGCAGGCCAGCTCGGCGGCGGTCACGATGTTCGAGGTGGGGGCGTTGACGACCATCACGCCGGCCTTGGTGGCGGCGGAGACGTCGACGTTGTCCAGGCCGACGCCGGCTCGTGCGACGACCTTCAGTTTGTTCGCGGCGGCGATCGCCTCCGCGTCCACCTTGGTGGCGGAGCGGATCAGGATCGCGTCGACATCGGCGATGGCCGGGAGCAGTTCGGCTCGGTCCGCTCCGTTGCAGTGCCGGATCTCGAAGTCGGGGCCAAGCGCGTCCACAGTCGCGGGCGACAGCTCTTCAGCGATGAGTACGACGGGTTTCGAGCTCACGTGAGTCCTCACAAGTCCAATGCGGACGGCCGTCCCGACGGCCGCAGGCGGTGGAGGGGTGCTTGCCGCGTTGGAGACGCACGACGCTGTGGGCCTGACGCGTATGTAGTACGGCAGTGTAGTGGCGCCCGGACGGTCGTCCCGCGCCTCTGCGGAAGGATCACCCGTCCGTGATGCGACGGGTTGGACAACGGGGCCGGAGCTGTCTGCTCCGGCCCCGCGGCCTGAGGCTTACGCCTCCTCGTCGACCCAGCTCATCAGCTTGCGCAGCTGCTTGCCGGTGGTCTCCAGCAGGTGCTCGGAGTCCTGCTTCTTGTACTCGTTGTACTTCTTCAGACCGCCGTGGTACTCGGCCATCCACTCACGGGCGAAGGTGCCGTCCTGGATCTCGGCGAGGACCTTCTTCATCTCGGCCTTGGTGGCGTCCGTGATGATCCGCGGGCCGGTGACGTAGTCGCCCCACTCGGCGGTCTCGGAGATCGACCAGCGCATCTTCTCCAGGCCGCCCTCGTACATGAGGTCGACGATGAGCTTCAGCTCGTGCAGGCACTCGAAGTACGCGATCTCCGGCTGGTAGCCGGCCTCGGTCAGCGTCTCGAAACCGGCCTTGACCAGCGCGGCCGTACCACCGCAGAGAACGGCCTGCTCACCGAACAGGTCGGTCTCGGTCTCCTCGGTGAAGGTCGTCTTGATGACGCCGGCGCGGGTGCCGCCGATGCCCTTGGCGTACGACAGCGCGAGCGCGAAGGCGTTGCCGGTCGCGTCCTGCTCGACGGCCGCGATACACGGAACGCCGCGGCCCTCCTCGTACTGGCGACGGACGAGGTGGCCCGGGCCCTTGGGGGCGACCATGCAGACGTCGACGTTCGCCGGGGGCTTGATGAAGTCGAAGCGGATGTTCAGGCCGTGGCCGAAGAACAGCGCGTCGCCGTCGTTCAGGTTGTCCTTGATGGACTCCTCGTAGACCTGGGCCTGGATCGGGTCCGGGACCAGGATCATGATGACGTCGGCCTCGGCGGCGGCCTCGGACGGCGTCACCACGCGCAGGCCCTGCTCCTCGGCCTTGGCCTTGGACTTGGAGCCCTCGTGCAGACCGACACGCACGTCGACACCCGAGTCACGGAGCGACAGCGCGTGGGCGTGGCCCTGGCTGCCGTAACCGATGACCGCGACCTTGCGGCCCTGGATGATGGACAGGTCGGCGTCGGCGTCGTAGAACAGCTCGGCCACTTTGGGTTCTCTCCTTGGTCTGCAGGTGTTGCGTCCCACCGTATGACGGCGGGCTGAGATGAAGTTTCCGGGTCTCGGTATACGGGCGGCCGGAGCCGCCCGTGCCCGGCCCTATGCGCTGCGGTCGAGCGCGCGCAGCGAGCGGTCCGTGATCGAACGGGCGCCGCGGCCGATCGCGATGGTGCCCGACTGGACCAGCTCCTTGATGCCGAAGGGCTCCAGCATCTTCAGCATCGCGGACAGCTTCTCGCCGCTGCCGGTGGCCTCGATCGTGACGGCCTCCGGGGAGACGTCGACGGTCTTGGCACGGAACAGCTGGACGATCTCGACGATCTGGGAACGCGTCTCGTTGTCGGCGCGCACCTTCACCAGAACGAGTTCGCGCTGAACGGCCGAGCCGGGTTCCAGCTCGACGATCTTCAGCACGTTGACGAGCTTGTTGAGCTGCTTGGTCACCTGCTCCAGCGGCAGTTCCTCGATCACGTTGACCACGATGGTGATCCGGGAGATCTCGGGGTGCTCGGTGACACCGACCGCGAGCGAGTCGATGTTGAAGCCGCGGCGGGAGAACAGGGCGGCGATCCGGGCGAGGATGCCGGGGGTGTTCTCCACCAGGACGGAGAGCGTGTGCTTGGACATGATCTTTTACGTCTCTCTCGCTCAGTCGTCTTCGTTGTCGCCGAAGTCGGGGCGGACGTCCCGGGCGGCCAGGATCGTGTCGTTCGAGGTGCCGGCGGCGACCATCGGCCACACCATCGCGTCCTCGTGGACGATGAAGTCGACGACGACGGGGCGGTCGTTGATGGAGTTCGCCTCTTCGATGACCTTGTCCAGGTCCTCCGGGCGCTCACAGCGCAGGCCCACGCAGCCCATCGCCTCGGACAGCTTCACGAAGTCCGGCACGCGCGTGCCCTTGGCGTCCGGGTTGATGTCCTCGGGACCGCTGTGCAGCACGGTGTTGGAGTACCGCTGGTTGTAGAAGAGGGTCTGCCACTGGCGGACCATCCCGAGGGCGCCGTTGTTGATGATGGCGACCTTGATCGGGATGTTGTTCAGGGCGCAGGTGGTCAGTTCCTGGTTGGTCATCTGGAAGCAGCCGTCGCCGTCGATCGCCCAGACGGTGTTGCCCGGCATTCCGGCCTTGGCGCCCATCGCGGCCGGGACCGCGTAGCCCATGGTTCCGGCGCCGCCGGAGTTCAGCCAGGTGGCGGGCTTCTCGTACTGGATGAAGTGCGCGGACCACATCTGGTGCTGGCCGACGCCCGCCGCGAAGATCGTGCCCTCGGGGGCGAGCTGTCCGACCCGCTCGATGACCTGCTGCGGGGAGAGCGAGCCGTCGGCGGGCAGGTCGTAGCCGAGCGGGTAGTTCTCGCGCCAGCGGGACAGGTCCTTCCACCAGGCGCTGTAGTCGCCCTTGTGGCCCTCGCTGTGTTCCTTCTGGACGGCCTGGACCAGGTCGGCGATGACCTCGCGGGCGTCCCCGACGATCGGCACGTCGGCGGCACGGTTCTTGCCGATCTCGGCCGGGTCGATGTCGGCGTGGACGATCTTGGCGTGCGGGGCGAAGCTGTCCAGCTTGCCGGTGACGCGGTCGTCGAAGCGGGTACCGAGGGCGACGATCAGGTCGGCCTTCTGCAGCGCGGTGACGGCGGTGACCGAACCGTGCATGCCCGGCATTCCCACGTGCAGCGGGTGGCTGTCGGGGAATGCGCCGAGCCCCATCAGGGTGGTGGTGACGGGGGCTCCGGTGAGTTCTGCGAGGACCTTCAGCTCGGCGGTGGCGCCCGCCTTGATGACACCGCCGCCGACGTAGAGGACGGGCCGCTTGGCCTGGGTGATCAGCTTGGCGCCTTCGCGGATCTGCTTGGCGTGCGGCTTGGTCACGGGGCGGTAGCCGGGCAGGTCCATGACGGGCGGCCAGGAGAACGTCGTCTTCGCCTGGAGGGCGTCCTTGGCGATGTCGACCAGGACCGGGCCGGGGCGGCCGGTGGAGGCGATGTGGAAGGCCTGCGCGATGACGCGCGGGATGTCCTCGGCCTTGGTGACGAGGAAGTTGTGCTTGGTGATCGGCATGGTGATGCCGACGATGTCCGCCTCCTGGAAGGCGTCCGTGCCGATCGCCTTGGAGGCCACCTGCCCGGTGATCGCCACGAGCGGCACCGAGTCCATGTGGGCGTCCGCGATCGGGGTGACCAGGTTGGTGGCACCGGGGCCCGAGGTCGCCATGCAGACGCCGACCTTGCCGGTGGCCTGCGCGTAACCGGTGGCCGCGTGGCCCGCGCCCTGCTCGTGACGGACCAGGACGTGCCGCACCCGGGTGGAGTCCATCAGCGGGTCGTACGCCGGAAGGATGGCACCGCCGGGAATGCCGAATACCGTCTCGGCGCCGACCTCCTCGAGAGAGCGGATGAGGGACTGCGCGCCCGTCACGTGCTCGGGGGCGGACTGCTGTCCTCCGGATCGGGGCCGCGGCTGCGGATGGGCCCCGGTGGCCTGCTCGGTCATCGTCATTCTCTTCTCGATGCTGAGGGTTTTTGCGAAGTTTGTACGGTGTTCGACTGGTGCCTGTGCAACAAAAAACCCCTCGTGCCATAAGGCAAGCGAGGGGAGCGCGCCGGGTGGGGTCGCTGAGCGATCGAGGGCTCAGCGTCAGCCGACGCGCTTTCCAAGTACGAGAATTCGGGTGCGCATGGCACTGACCCTCCCCCCGGCACGCATGTGGTGTCAAGTGGGTGGGACGGGAGTCTCATTATGTGAGCGCAGGGCAGTGCCGCCTCCGAGGACCGCGGTCACCCCACTGGTGTACACCTCCGCGCCGCCCCCCGCGAAGGCGGGTTCGGCGGGGCCGTGCGGCACCGGATAGTGGCCCGAGGCCAGCGCCCTGCGCAGCCGGTACTCGTCCAGCGGTCCGGAGAAGGCCATGCCCTGCCCGTGCGTGCAGCCCATCGCCCGCAGTGCGACGACCTGTTCCGGGAGGTCCACGCCGTCCGCCACGGACTGAAGGCCGAGGTCTCCGGCGATCCTCAGCAGCCCGCTGGTGATCTTGTGCAATCTGGCGGACTCCACGACGCCCTCGACCAGACTGCGGTCGAGCTTCAGTACGTCCACGGGGAGTTTGCGCAGCACGGTGATCGCCGCGTAGCCGCTGCCGAAGCCGTCCAGGGCGATCCGGACACCGACGCGGCGGATCGCGGTCAGCCGGCGCTCCAGCTCGTCCAGGGAGACCCGGGGATCGGTGTCGGAGAGCTCGATGACCAGGGAGCCCGACGGCAGCCCGTGCCGGGTCAGGAGCGCCTCCACCGAGCCCAGGGGCAGCGAGCGGTCCAGCAGCCGCTGGGCGCTCATCCGGACCGCCACGGGCACGGTGAGCCCGGTCGCGGCCCGCTCGGCGGCCTGTTCGACCGCCTCCTCCAGGATCCAGCGGCCCAGCTCCTGCGCACGGTCGCTGTCCTCGGCCACCCGCAGGAACTCGGCGGGCGTGAACAGCACCCCCTGGGAGGAGCGCCAGCGCGCCTGGGCGGAGACCGAGGTGATCCGGCCGTCCTCCAGACAGACGACGGGCTGGTGCAGCAGGGCGAACTCGCCGTCGTGCAGCGCGGCACGCAGGCGCGTGGCCAGCTCCGCCTTCCGTACGACGTCCTGCTGCATCTGGGGCGCGTAGAGCTCGACGCGCCCCTTGCCGCCCGCCTTGGCGCGGTACATCGCGAGGTCCGCGTTGCGCAGGAGCTCGCCCGCCCCGAGGCCGGGTTCGGCGAAGGCGACGCCGATGGAGGCGGCGACCCGGACATCGTTGCCGTTGATGAGGTACGGCTGCGAGAGGGTGACCCTGAGGCGGTCGGCGAGCTCCAGGATGTGACCCTCGCGGGCGGTGCGGTCGCGGGTGCCGTCCCCGACGATCAGCGCGGCGAACTCGTCCCCGCCGAGCCGGGAGGCGGTGTCCCCGTAGCGGACCGCGTCCTGGAGTCTGCGGGCGGCCTGGACGAGCAGTTCGTCCCCGGCCTGGTGACCGATCGTGTCGTTGACGGCCTTGAAGCCGTCCAGGTCGATGAAGAGGACGGCAGTGCCGCGGTCGGAGGAACGGCGGCCGGACAGGGCCTGCTGCACGCGCCGGGTGAACAGGGCGCGGTTGGGCAGGTCGGTCAGCGGGTCGTGCTCGGCATTGTGCTGGAGCTGCGCCTGCAGGCGCACTCTTTCGGTCACGTCCCGGCTGTTGAAGATGAGGCCGCCGTGGTGACGGTTGACGGTGGACTCGACGTTGAGCCAGCCGCCGTCGCCGGACCGGAAACGGCACTCGATGCGGGTGGTGGGCTCTTCGAGAGGGCTGGCGGCGAGGAAACGGCGCACTTCGTGCACCACGCAGCCCAGGTCCTCCGGGTGGATGAGACCGGCCAGTTCCGTGCCCACGAGTTCGTCGGCGGAGCGGCCGTAGACCCCTGCGGCGGCCGGGGAGACATACCTCAGGATGCCGTTGGGTGCGGCGATCATGATGACGTCGCTCGAGCCCTGCACCAGGGAGCGGAAGTGGTTCTCCTTCTGCGCGAGTTCCTGGGTGAGGGTGATGTTGTCGAGCAGCATGATGCCCTGGCGCACCACGAGGGCGAGCACGACGGTGCCGCCGGTGAGGAGCACCACGCGGTCCACGCTGCGGCCGTTGAGGACGTTGTAGAGGATCCCCAGTGTGCAGACGGCGGCGGCGAGATACGGGGTGAGGGCGGCCAGCGACCCGGTGATGGGCCGGGTGACCGGATACCGGCTGTGGTCACCGCCCTGCGCGCCCTGTGCTCCCTGTGCGGACGGGTGGCGCTGGATCCCGAACCGCGGCCTGGGCAGGTGTTCGTGCACCACGCGCGTGCGCCCCACCGGTCGCCGCAGGTCGCCGTCCGGGTGCCGGGGTGCGGCCCAGGGGGCGTAGGCGAGGAGCAGGGAGCCGGCGAACCAGCCGGCGTCCAGCAACTGGCCGGAGCGGTAGTTGTTGTGGAGCAGTGGCGAGGTGAACAGGGCGTCGCACATCACGGTCAGGGCGAGCGCGCCGATCGCGGTGTTCACCGCGGTGCGGTTGACCGCCGAGCGCCGGAAGTGCAGCGCGAGGACCATGCTGACGAGGGCGATGTCCAGCAGCGGATACGCCAGGGACAGCGCGGTGCGCGCGACGCTGGGCCCCTCCGACTTGGCCGCCTGGGCGAGAGCGAGGCTCCATGAGAGCGTGAGGAGCGAGCCGCCGATCAGCCAGGAGTCGAGGCCGAGACAGACCCAGCCCGCCTTCGTCACCGGGCGCTTGGCGAGGACCAGCAGACCCACGATGGCGGGCGGCGCGAAGCACAGGAAGAACAGGTCGGCGTAGCTGGGGCTGGGCACGCCTCGGCCCAGGACGACCTCGTACCACCCCCAGATCAGATTGCCGAGCGACGCCATGGTCGAGGAGAGCGCGAAGAGCAGCCAGGCCTGCCGGAAGCGGACCCGACGGTCGCGGGCGTAGAGGAAGCACGACACGGCGGCGGCGCCCGCCGCGGCGCTCAGGCCGAAGTCGCCCATGATCAGGGCGACTTCGCGCGAGCCCCAGCCGAGGGCGGAACCGAGGGCGTACCCCGCGCACATCAGGGCGAGGAGGAGTTGGTGGACCAGGCTCGACCCGCCACGGAGGACCGGCGGTCGGGAGGGCAGCAGCGCCCCCCTCGCGGGCCGGGCCCGCAGCGCTCCGTCGAGGGTGGTCGTGGGAGAGGAGGGCGAGCTCACCGGGTCCTCCCGGTCCGCGCCGCTCCGGGGTCCCGGGGGTCCGGGTGCGCCGGGTGCGCATGCCTCCTGCTGCTCTGCCTGCGGTGATGAGGACTGTGGTGACCGCCGTGACCGGCGTGGTGGCCGCGTCTGCGCGCGGCTGTGTGCCAGGGTCGGAGCCGGCGGCCCCGCCGCGTCGGATCGTTGGTCCATAGGCCGTGCATCGCCCGTCGCCCCCCTCACAGTCTGCAATGTCCATCCCCGGCGCCGAACGGTGCTTGGCGCTGCCCCTGTCGGGACGATACACCAGTCTCGTCACTCAGGGACATAGTTCCTCTACGCTCCGTGACGACCAGCGGCGATGCATGCACGGCCCGCGTCCGGAAGGTTGCGGAGGGTACCGGAAGCGGATTGCGCGCCTGTTACTCCGGGGGTCTAAGCGTTCTTGGAACCCGTCGTAAGGATCACGTTGCGCAAGGGCTCCTGGTTCACATAGCGGGTCAGCTGGTCCACCAACAGGCGCTTGGCGCGCGGCAGGAACGCGGAGGTGGGTCCTCCGACATGGGGACTGATGAGTACGCCCGGCGCCTGCCACAAGGGGTGTCCCGGGGGGAGCGGCTCGGGTTCGGTGACGTCGAGGGCGGCGGTGATGCGGCCGGTCTCCAGTTCGGCGAGCAGCGCCTTGGTGTCGACGACCGGGCCGCGGGCGACGTTCACGAGGAGCGCGCCGTCCTTCATATGGGCCAGGAAGTCGGCGTCGGCCAGGTGACGCGTGGTCTCGTCGAGGGGCGTGGACAGGATGACGACGTCCGCCTCGGGGAGCAGGGCGGGCAGTTCGGTGAGCGGGTGCACCGGGCCGCGCTCCGTGGTGCGCGCGGAGCGCGCGACGCGCGCCACCCGCGCGACCTCGAACGGTACGAGCCGGTCCTCGATGGCGGAGCCGATCGAGCCGTAGCCGACGATGAGGACGTTCTTGTCGGCGAGCGAGGGCCGGAACCCGCCGCGCCACTCCCCCTGGTCCTGGGCCCGCACGAAGTCGGGGACGCCGCGCAGCGAGGCGAGGACCAGGGTGAGCGTGAGCTCGGCGGTGCTCGCCTCGTGCACACCGCGCGCGTTGCACAACCGCACGCCGGGACGCAGATGCCTCAGGCCCGGTGTCACGTTGTCGACGCCGGCCGACAGCGTCTGTACGACCTCGACGGAGCTCAGGTGGGGCATCGGCCGCAGGACGACATCCAGCGGCTTCATGTAGGGGACGACGTAGTACGCGCAGTCGGCCGGGTCCGCCGGGAAGTCGTCCTCGCCGTTCCAGAAGTGGTACTCGGGGCCCTCGGGGAGCCCCTCGATGTCGTCGGGCGGGATGGGAAGCCACACGTCAGCACTCATGGTCAGGAGGCTATGTCAGGCGCCCGGGAGCCCAGAGGTTAGGTTGGGGGCCGGAAGAGGGAGGGTCACGGGCAGGTGGAGCGCAGGAAGATCGGCGCGGCGGCGCTCGCGGTGGGAGCCGTCGGACTCGGGTGCATGCCGATGAGCTGGGCCTACAGCGGGTCGCGGCAGCGGGGCGACGAGTCGGTCAGGGCCGTGCACCGGGCGCTCGATCTGGGCTCGACGCTGCTGGACACGGCCGACATGTACGGCCCGTTCACCAATGAGCTGCTGCTCGGCCGGGTGTTGAAGGAGCGGCGCGAGGACGCCTTCGTGTCGACCAAGGTCGGTCTGCTGGTGGGCGAGCAGCACATCGTGGCCAACGGCCGCCCCGGCTATGTGAAGCGGGCGTGTGACGCCTCCCTGCGGCGGCTCCAGACCGATGTGATCGACCTCTACCAGCTGCACCGCGAGGACCCCGAGGTCCCGGTCGAGGAGACCTGGGGCGCGATGGCGGAGCTCGTACAGGCCGGAAAAGTACGGTCGTTGGGGCTCTGCGCGATGGGAGCGCGGGGCGGGCGCCGCTCCGGCAGGCGGCTGTACGACGCGACGATCCGGCAGTTGCAGCGGGTCCAGCAGGTGTTCCCGGTGAGCGCGGTGGAGGCGGAGCTGTCGGTGTGGTCGCCGGAGGCGCTGGGGACGCTGCTGCCGTGGTGCGCGGCGCGCGGCATCGGGTTTCTGGCGGCGATGCCCCTCGGCAACGGCTTCCTGACCGGCACCCTGACCCCCGGCGAGGGCTTCGAACCGGACGACGTCCGCGCCCGCCATCCCCGCTTCACCGCCGAGATGATGGCCGCGAACCAGCCGATCGTCTCCGGCCTGCGCCGCGTCGCGGCCCGGCACGGGGAGGGTGTCACTCCGGCACAGGTGGCGCTGGCGTGGGTACTGGCCCAGGGCGCTCACGTGGTCCCGGTGCCCGGCGCCAAGCAGGAGCGGTGGGTGACGGAGAACGCGGCGGCGTCCGCCCTCCGACTGACCGGCCAGGACCTCACCGAGGTGGCGACACTGCCGCCGGCACAGGGGTCGTGGGACTAGCGGACCTGCCGACGGCACACGGACCCCGGACCAGCAGCCCCAGCGACAACACACGCGCCGCCGGACTGGCGGGAGCGGGTGTGCATGGGGTCCGGGAGATCGGGAACCTGGGGGGCTCGAGCGGTGTATGACAGGTAGAACTCGCCGCTTCGAAGGGACCATGATCGTGCATCGTCGAGCTGTGACGGCCGTACTGGCCGCGACCACGCTCCTGCTGACGGCCGGCTGCTCCTCCGACGGCGGAGGAGGGGGTGGCGGCTCTCCCGGCGGCGGCGACAGCGCCTCGTCGAGCGGTGCGGCCTCGGGGTCCTCCCCCACCCAGCAGGCCGCGGAGGCGACCCCGCCGGCGAAGGGCTCGGTGAAGGTGGTGCGCACGGTCGCCGAGGGCCTCAAGACCCCCTGGGGCCTCGCCCCGCTCCCCGACGGCGACCTGCTCGTCTCCTCACGGGACGACGGCACGATCACCCGGGTCGACGGACAGTCCGGCAAGAAGACGGAGCTGGGGCAGGTATCCGGAGTCTCCGCGGCCGGCGAAGGCGGCCTCCTGGGCATCGCGCTGTCCCCGGACTACGCCTCGGACCACATGGTCTACGCCTACTTCACCTCCGACTCGGACAACCGCGTCGTGCGGATGGTCTACGACGAGCAGAAGGCGTCCGGTGAGCAACTGGGCGCACCCGACACCATCTTCAAGGGCATCCCGAAGGGCTTCATCCACAACGGCGGCCGGATCGCGTTCGGCCCGGACGGCATGCTGTACGCGGGCACGGGTGAGAGCGGCAACACCGGCCTGTCCCAGGACCGCAAGTCCCTGGGAGGCAAGATCCTGCGCCTGACCCCCGAGGGCGACCCTGCCCCGGGCAACCCGTTCCCGGACTCCCCCGTGTACTCCTACGGCCACCGCAATGTGCAGGGCCTCGCCTGGGACTCCAAACAGCGCTTGTTCGCCTCGGAGTTCGGCCAGGACACCTGGGACGAACTGAACGCGATCAAGCCGGGCGACAACTACGGCTGGCCGACCGCCGAGGGCAAGTCCGACGACAAGAAATTCCACAACCCGATAGCCCAGTGGCACACCGACGACGCCTCCCCCAGCGGCATCGCCTACGCCGAGGGATCCGTCTGGATGGCCGGGCTGAAGGGCCAGCGCCTGTGGCGCATCCCGCTGAAGGGCACAGCGGCCTCCGCCGACCCGCAGTCCTTCCTCAAGGGGGAGTACGGCCGGCTGCGCACGGTGGTCTCCGCGGGCGGCGACAAGCTGTGGCTCGTCACCAGCAACACCGACGGCCGCGGCAGCCCCAAGGAGGGAGACGACAAGATCCTGGAGATACAGGTCAGCTAGCCGGAGCCGTCATCACGGCGCGCTCTGCGAGGGCTCCTCGGTGTCGTCGTCCGGCTTGGACCGGCGGACGACGACCTTCCCGGACGTGAGATCTATCGGTCCGCGTCCGGGGTCGCCGTCGCCGACGTCCTCGCGGGTCAGCTCCAGCCGGTTCTGCTCGTCACGGGTGTGCTTGCGGCCGGGTGCGAACAGTTCCTCGAACATGTTGAACATGCAGCCTCCCCTGCCGGTCTCCTACACCGTACGCCTCACTCTGTGATCGGCGCGTGGAGAGCCTCCGCCGGGAACAGCCCCAGCCGGTGCGCCACGGCCGCCGCCTCTCCCCTTCCGGACACGCCGAGCTTGGCCAGGATGTTGGAGACGTGGACGCTGGCCGTCTTCGGGGAGATGAAGAGTTCCTCGGCGATCAGGCGGTTGGTGCGGCCGAGGGCGACCAGGCGCAGAACGTCGCGTTCGCGGCCGGTGAGGCCGAGGGAGCGGACCGGGTCGTCCCGGTCGGGGGCCGGCGCAGGGGCCAGGGTGAGGCGGGCGCGCTGGGCGAGGAGCGTGACGGCGTCGGCGAGGGGCCGGGCGCCGAGGTGGTCGGCGGCGGCGTGGGCGAGGCGCAGGAGCTCGGTGGCCCGGTCGCGTTCGGGCTGCTCGGCGCCGCCGGGTGCCGACAGGAGGGCCTGGGCGAGCCGGTGTCTGACGCGGGCGAGGGCGTAGGGACGTTCCAGGGGCTCGAAGGCGGTGAGCGCCTCGCACCAGTGGTCCGGGGTGTCTGCGCTCTCGGCGCGCAGCAGTTCGGCGCGCAGCCAGCGTTCGTGGGCCAGCCAGACGGGCGCGTTGGTGGCGAGGGGCCTGGCGGCCTCCCGGATGCGGTCGAGGATCTTCGCGCGGCCCTGTTCTGCGACGGGCAGGCCGAGGCTGTCGGCCTCCATGACGGCGGCGGTCAGGAGGAGGGGCCAGGCGTAGCGCTGGGTGCCGGGCGGGAAGCCGGTGTCCAGGACGCGTTCGAGTTCGGCGCGGGCGTCCAGGAGGCGTCCTTCGGCGGCGGCGATGCCGATGGCCAGTTCGCAGAGGGGGATCTCGTGTTGCGGAGCCCGGTCGTGAGTACCGAAGTAGCCGCGGGCGGACGACAATTGACGGTCTGCCTCTGACAGCTCGCCGCGGGCGAGGGCGAGTTGGGAGCGGGTGGCGGCGTGGAAGGCGCGGGGTTTGGCGCTCTGGCCGACGAGTTCAGCCTTGGTGGCGGCCTCCGCTGCCCGGTCCCAGTGGCCCAGGGAGTAGAGGGATTCGGCGAGGTTGCCCCAGATCCAGGCCTCCTTGTCGGACAGGCCGAACTTCCGGGCGTAGCCGAGCCCCTTGTCCAGGATCGGCACGGCTTCCCGGGAACGCCCAATGGCTTCGAGGGCGTTCGGCAGATTCACATAGACACGGCTGGCGACGGCGGAGATGCCGTCCTCGACTGTCTGCCGCAGGATCTCGAACATCTCGTCGAGCCCGGTCTCGACGCCGCCGGACTCGACGATGAGACCCGCGTGGGTGAGGCGGGCGTTCATCTCGATCTCTCGAGCACCGACCATGCGCGCGTACTCCACGGCGCGCTCGGCGGCCGAGATGGCCTCGGGGCCGGGGACGTGGACCATGGACCAGTGGGCGACGTTGGCGAGGACCTCGGCGTGCACCTCGGACGGCGGCAGACCGCGGACCAGGTCCTCGGCGGTGGCCAGTTCGGCCCAGCCGTCGCCGCGGGCCAGCCCCTGGACGAGATGGGAGCGCTGGACCCAGAACCAGGCGGCGCGCAGGGGGTCCCCGTCGTCCTCCAGGAGGTGCAGCGCCCGCCTGGTGATCTTCAGGGCGCGTTCGCGTTCGCCGCCCAGGCGACCGGCTACGGCGGCCTCGGCCATCAGATCGAGGTAGCGCAGCGGGGTGGTGGCCGGGTCACAGCCGCACGGAGGGTAGACCTCTGTGTAGTCGACGGGGCGCAGGGCGGCCCTGACGTCCTCGGGGGCGGTGTCCCACAGCTCCATCGCTCGTTCCAGGAGCCGGAGTTGTTCGGAGTAGGCGTGCCGGCGGCGGGCGGTGACGGAGGCGTCCAGGACGGCGGGCAGGGCCTTGGCCGCGTCGTGGGCGTGGTACCAGTAGCTGGCCAGACGCATGACCCGCTCGTCGGCCGGGACGAGCGTGGGGTCGGCCTCCAGGGCTTCGGCGTAGCGGCGGTTGAGGCGGGAGCGTTCGCCGGGCAGCAGATCGTCGGCGACGGCCTCGCGGACCAGGGAGTGCCGGAAGCGGTAGCCGTCACCGTCGGGTGCCGGAAGGAGGATGTTGGCGTTCACCGCGACCCGCAGCGCCTCGATGAGGTCGTCCTCGGCGAGCCGGGTGACGGCGGCGAGCAGCCGGTACTCCACGGTGGAGCCGCCCTCGGCGACGACCCGGGCGACCCGCTGGGTGCTCTCGGGCAGCCCCTCGACGCGGACCAGGAGCAGATCGCGCAGGGAGTCGGTGAGGCCGGTGCCACAGCCCTCGGTGGCGCAGACGGCGAGTTCCTCGACGAAGAAGGCGTTGCCGTCGGAGCGTTCGAAGATGTCGTCGACCTGGGCGGGGTTCGGTTCGGTGGCGAGGATCCCGGCTATCTGGCGGCTGACCTCGTTCCGGTTGAAGCGGCCGAGTTCGATCCGGCGGACCGTGCGCAGCCGGTCGAGTTCGGCGAGCAGGGGGCGCAGCGGGTGGCGGCGGTGGATGTCGTCGGCGCGGTAGGTGGCGAGGACGACCAGGCGACCGGTGCGCAGGGTGCGGAAGAGGTAGGCCAGGAGGTGGCGGGTGGAGGCGTCGGCCCAGTGGAGGTCCTCCAGGGCGACGACGACGGTGCGCTCGGCGGCGACACGCTCCAGGAGGCGGGCGGTCAGTTCGAAGAGGCGGGCCAGGCTCTCCTCGTCGTGCCGGCCGGTGCCCCGGGCGGGGACGGCCTCGCCGACCTCGGGCAGCAGCCTGGCCAGTTCCTCCTCCTGGCCCGCGGCCGCGGCGGCCAGTTCGTCGGGCAGGGCGCGGCGCAGAGCGCGCAGGGCGGTGGAGAAGGGGGCGAAGGGCAGGCCGTCGGCGCCGATCTCGACGCAGCCGCCGAGGGCGACGACCGCGCCCTGACGGCAGGCGGCGGTGGCGAACTCCTCGACGAGCCGGGTCTTGCCGACGCCGGCCTCGCCGCCGAGCAGCAACGCCTGCGGCTCGCCCGCGGCGGCGCGGGCGAGCGCTTCGTTCAGGCTGTTCAGTTCTTCGGTGCGGCCGACGAACACGGGACTGACGGACCTGGTCTCCACAGGCCCGAGCATGACACGCGGGTCCGACAGCGCGGCACTCGTTTTCGGGGCGGGTCCGGTTCCCCAACTGCCCCTGGTTGCCGGGAGGACGGCCGCGGTGGTGACCGCCGGGACGGCCAAGGCCGTACGGCCGTCCTCCCTGCCGGCGCTCACGCCGTGCGCAGGAACCGGTGCCGCCGGGGGCGGCCGGTATGCGCCTCGCTCTCAGCGCTGCGCTCGGCGGCTTCGCGACGGGCGGCGCGGCGGCCGCGCAGGGTCTCGCGGACGAGCCGCTCGTGCTCGGCCTGGCGGCGCAGTTCGGCGGAGCGGTACTGGGAGATCTCGTATGCGGAGTACATGGTGTCGTCCTTGTCGGAGTCGGTTTCGGGCTTCGCTTTCTGCGATGCCTCTACCTTCGTCTCCGAGGGGGGTCCGCCACATCGGGAGAGTTCCGCATCTTCGGGGGCGCCAGGGGCCTTAGACGCGAGGGAGGGGCCTCAGGAGCTCCGTAAGGTACCTACGGATGCCCTAAGACCCCTCGTGACCTGCGGTTGTTCAGCTCGTGGAGGGCAGGTCCAGCAGGACGCCGGTGTACTTGAGGACGGCCAGGAGCAGACCGACGACCCCGAGCGCGACACCGCCCCAGGCGACGGACTTGATCCACACGGCCTGCGGCTTGCCGGGGGCACCGAAGGCGGGCCGGGCCAGCACGCCGACACCGACGACCAGGGCGAGCAGCGCGAAGAGGCCGCCCCAGAGCGCGGTGGCCTTCCAGGCGTCGCCGTAGCCCTCGTCGAGGAGCTTCGCCACGTCGGAGGACGTCGCGGTCTGCGCGTGCAGCTGTCCGATGAGCGACTGCCGTGCGGAGGCGACGGTGCCGATCCAGCTGCCGGTGAGCGAGACCAGGCCGAGCGCTGCGGACACGACGGCGCCCGCGCCCTGGCCGACGCCGGTGGGGCCTTCCTCCTGGGCGGCCTCGGGCAGCTCGTCCTCGTCGTCGGCGGTGATCTCGTCGTCGGCCGTGGTGTCCTCGGCCTCCGTCACCTCGTCGGTCTTGGCGACGTTCACCTTCTCCTCGGTCGTGGCCTCTGCGCCCGTCTCGGCGCCGGTCTCGTCAGCTGTCTTCGTTCCCATGTCGGGCACCGTACGGATCCTGTCTGAGAGGTTTCTTAATGATCGTTCCGGGCTGCACGCGCGCGTGCTTCACGCCACTCGGGGGCGAGAATCGACCACACCTCGAGGTCGTGCCGTACGCCACGATAGGGGTGGGCCTGACGGCGGACTCCGTCGCGGGTCATTCCCAGGCGCTTGGCGACGTTGACGCTGGCCGTGTTTCCCGATGCGGCGACCCACTCGACCCGGTGGACACCGCGCTCCTCGACCACCCAGTCGATCAGTATCCGCATGGCCCGGGTGATCAGTCCGCGGCCGGTCGCGGCGGGCTCCAGCCAGCAGCCGACCTCGCAGTTTCCCTGTTCGGCGTCGAAGTTGAGGGTGAGCACTCCACCGACGAGCTTTCCGTCGAGCCAGATGCCGTGGTAGCCGCCGGTGTCGTCGGCGCGCATCCGCGCGTACCGCTGGAGTGTCTCGCGCGCGGAGGCCACGTCGACGGCCCGGGAGCCGAAGGGGATGAACTGCCCGATGAACTCCCGGCCCCGCTCCAGGTTGGCCAGGAACTCCTCCGCGTGCCACGGCTCCAGGGGCCGCAGTTCGGCCCCGTCGTCACCCAGGGATATCGCGTACATCCTCGTCCCGCTCCCTCTCCATCTGCTCCACGACGTCCTGCTCCACGACATCGGTGAGCCTCTCATGCGCGGCGCGGCGCTCGGGAGGTTCGATGCTGATGCGGGGCATCCGGCGGTCCAACCAGCCCGGCAGCCACCAGTTGGCGCCGCCGAGCAGGTGCATGAGGGCGGGCACGAGGAGGGTGCGCAGGACGAAGGCGTCAAGGGCGACGGCGGCGGCGAGCGCGATGCCGAACATGGCGATCACGCGGTCGCCGCTGAGGACGAAGGCGAGGAAGACGGAGATCATGATGACCGCGGCGGAGTTGATCACCCGGCTGGTCTCGGCGAGGCCGACCCGGACGGCCCGCCGGTTGTCGCGGGTCTCCAGCCATTCCTCGTACATCCGGCTGACCAGGAAGACCTGGTAGTCCATGGAGAGCCCGAAGAGCACGGACACCATGATCACGGGGAGGAAGGGCTCGATCGGGCCCGCGCGGCCGAGGCCGAGCAGCTCGCTCCCCCAGCCCCACTGGAAGATCGCCACGACCACTCCGAAGGCGGCGGCGACGGCCGCCACGTTCATCGCGGCCGCCTTCAGCGGGATGCCGACGGAACGGAAGGCGAGCAGGAGCAGCAGACAGCCCAGGCCGATGACCACGCCGACGAACAGGGGCAGCTTGCCGACGATGACGTCCGCGAAGTCGTCGTACGACGCCGTCGTCCCGCCGACCTGGATGTCGAGCGATGTGCCGGTCTCCGCGCGCGGCAGCACCTCGGTGCGCAGCCGGTCCACGAGCGCGCTGGTCTGCTGGGACTGCGGGGCGGAATCGGGGACGATCGTGAAGTAGGCGAGATCGCCGCCGGTGTCGTAGGTCACCGGGGTGGTGGACGCGATGCCGTCGGTGGTGCGGAGGGTGGCGTCGAGGTTGTCGAGGAGGAGCTTGTCCTCGGCTCCGTCGACACGGGTCACCAGCGTGAGCGGGCCGTTGACGCCCGGGCCGAAGCCCTCCGCGAGGAGGTCGTAGGCCTGCCGGGTGGTGGCGGACCGTGGGTCGTTGCCCTGGTCCGAGGTGCCGAGGTGCAGACCCAGGGTGGGCAGGGCGAGGACGGTGATGACCACCAGGGCGATGGCGCCGAGCAGCTTGGGGTGCCGTTCCACGAACGCGGACCAGCGGTGGGCGAACCCGGTCGGCAGTTCGGGCTCGGGTCCGTGCTCGGCGAGGCGGCGCCGCTCCCGCCGGCTCAGGGCGCGCATGCCGATGAGGGAGAGCAGGGCCGGCAGCAGGGTCACGGAGGAGGCGACCGTCAGGACGACGGTCAGGGAGGCGGCTATCGCGACGCCGTTGAGGAAGCCGAGCCGGAGGATCAGCATCCCCAGCAGGGCGATGCAAACCGTGGCACCCGCGAAGACGACCGCGCGTCCGGTGGTGGTGACGGCGTTCTCGACGGACTCGGCGACGCCCAGCCCGCGTTTGAGGCCGCGCCGGTGTCTGGTGACGATGAAGAGCGCGTAGTCGATGCCGACGCCGAGCCCGATGAGCATGCCGAGCATGGGCGCGAAGTCGGCGACGGTCATGGCATGTCCGAGCAGCCCGATCCCGGCGTACGCGGTGCCCACACCGACCAGGGCGGTGGCGATGGGCAGCAGCGAGGCGGCGAGCGAGCCGAAGGCCAGGAACAGCACGACGGCGGCGACGAGCACCCCGACGATCTCGGCGACATGCCCGCCCGAGGACTCGGTGAGGGCGACGGCGCTGCCGCCCAGTTCCACCTGGAGCCCGTCGGCCTCGGCGTTCTTGGCGGTGTCCACCACGGCCTTCGCCTCGGAGGCGTCGATGTCCTCGGCCGAGTCGGTGAAGGTGACGGTGGCGTACGCGGTGTGTCCGTCGGCGCTGACCCGTCCGGCGCCCGCGTCGTCGTACGGGCTGACGACGGCGGCCACTCCGGGCAGATCCGCGATCTTGTCCAGGGTCGCGGTCATCGTCTGCTCGACGTCGGCGTCCCGGACCGAGCCCGACGCGAGGTGCCAGACGACCGTGTCGCTGTCGCCCCCGAGGTGCGGGAAGCCGTCCTGGAGCAGCTGGGTGGCGCGGCCGGACTCGGTGCCGGGGACCTCGTAGTCGTTCGAGTACGCGGAGCCGGTGACGGCGGCGGCCGCGCTCACCCCGCCGAGCGCGAGGAGCCACAGGAGAACGACGACCAGACGTCGTCGTACACACCAGCGTGCAAGGGCTGCCACGAACGTGCTCCCGGGGGGTGAATTGTGGATCTTTGACCGGGAACAGTCCTTCATGTGTGAACAGCCCGCAAAGAACGCATGAGCAATGCGTGGACCACTCTTGCAGGGGAAAGTGATCGTTTATCGCGATCGTGCGTTTATTCACAGGAGTGGGAGACAGATCACAGGACAGTAACGGCCACTCTGTCATGTCAGTCGAACTGGTCGCCCAGCGCCATCACCATCACGCCGGCGATCAGCAGCCACAGGGCCCTGCGGGTGCGTCCGCGGGAGCCCAGGACGGCGGCGAGCGCGCACACCCCGGCGCCGAATCCGTAGGCCGCCGGGACCAGCGTGGGGGCGGAGCCGCTCAACCGGAGCGCCGCCGCGGCCAGACCGGCGAGGGCCAGCAGCGCGCCGGTGCCGGAGGCCGTCCAGCGGGCCCGCCGGGCGTCCAGCACCTGGCTGTCGTACTCCTCCTGTATGTCGGATGGCTCGGAATTCGCAGGACCGTTCATGGCGGGCGAGCGTAGCGTGTTCCGCTGAGCGACTCCGGGCCCGTCCGGCCCCCGACCGAAGCAGGTGCGTTGTTTGAGCGTCCGACCGAGCTCCTCCGTATCCCTTTCCGTTTCCCCGGACTCAAGGAGCCCGTTCACCGATGCCAGACGACATCACCCCGTCCATGACGGGGCCCTCGAATGAGGACCTCACCCGGCGGCTGACCCAGGCCCGTTACCCGCGCAGCAACAGCTACGACGCCCGCTGGGTCATCGAGAACCAGATGGGCCCGAACGCGCTGTGGCTGCTGGAGTGGCTGGCGCCCGCCCTGGGCCTGGACACCCTGCGGCCCTGCGCCCGGGTGCTCGACCTGGGCTGCGGCCGTGCGATGACCTCGCTCTTCCTGGCCAGGGAGTACGACGTCCAGGTCACCGCGGCCGACCTGTGGGTCAAGCCCGACGAGAACGCGAAGCGCATCGCCGAGGCCGGTTTCGCCGACCGGGTGCTGCCCGTGCACACCGAGGCACACGACCTGCCCTTCGCCGAGGGCAGCTTCGATGCGATCGTGAGCATCGACGCGTACCAGTACTTCGGCACCAACGACCTCTATCTGCCCACGCTGACCCGGTTGTTGAAGCCGGGCGGGCGGATCGGGGTCGTGATGCCCGCGGTACGGGAGGAGCTGGCGGGCGACGAGCCTCCGGAGCACCTCAAGCCCTTCTGGGACCCCGGTTTCTGGGCGTTCCACTCCGCCGCCTGGTGGCGGCGCCAGTGGACGCGCACGGGGGCCGTCGAGGTCGAGACCGCCGAATGGCAGCCCGACGGCTGGAAGGACTGGCTGCTGTGGAGCGAGGTCTGCGCCGAGGAGAGCCCCTACGCGTGGATGGCCGACATGGCCCGCGACTCGGTCGACCTGGTGCGCGCCGACGAAGGCCGGACACTGGGCTTCGTACGGCTCGTAGGGCGCCGTAAGTAAGGCTACGGCCCCGGAGGACACGTCCTCCGGGGCCGTACGCTGCGGAGAGCTCAGCCCTCGCTGACGCCCAGCTTCTCCAGGATCAGCTCCTTGACGCGCGCCGCGTCGGCCTGACCGCGGGTCGCCTTCATGACCGCGCCGACCAGGGCGCCGGCCGCGGCGACCTTGCCGGAGCGGATCTTGTCGGCGATGCCCGGATTGCCGGCGATGGCCTCGTCCACGGCGGCACCCAGGGCGCCCTCGTCGGAGACGACCTTCAGACCGCGCTTGTCGACGACCTCGTCCGGGGTGCCTTCGCCCGCGAGAACGCCTTCGATGACCTGACGGGCCAGCTTGTCGTTCAGGTCACCCTTGGAGACCAGCTCGGTGACCCGGGCGACCTGCTCCGGCGTGATGGCCAGTTCGTCCAGCGCCTTGCCGGACTCGTTGGCGCTGCGGGCGAGTTCGCCCATCCACCACTTGCGGGCGGAGGCCGCGTCGGCACCGGCGTCGATCGTGGCGACGATCGGGTCCAGCGCGCCGGCGTTGAGGATCGCCTGCATGTCGAGGGCCGTGATGCCCCACTCGGCGACGAGCCGGTTGCGCCGGGCCAGCGGCAGCTCGGGGAGCGCCGCCCGGATCTCCTCGACCCACTCGCGCGAGGGGGCCACCGGAACGAGGTCCGGCTCGGGGAAGTACCGGTAGTCCTCGGCCTCTTCCTTCACGCGGCCCGAGGTCGTGGACCCCGTGTCCTCGTGGAAGTGCCGGGTCTCCTGGATGATCGTCCCGCCACTGCTCAGGACGGCCGCGTGCCGCTGGATCTCGAAACGGGCCGCGCGCTCCACGGACCGCAGCGAGTTGACGTTCTTCGTCTCGGAACGCGTGCCGAACTTCTCGGTGCCGTTCGGGCGCAGCGACAGGTTCACGTCGCAGCGCATCTGCCCCATCTCCATGCGGGCTTCCGAGACACCGAGCGCCTTGATGACCTCGCGCAGCTCACGGACGTACGCCTTCGCCACCTCGGGAGCGCGCTCACCCGCGCCCTCGATCGGCTTGGTGACGATCTCGATGAGCGGGATGCCGGCGCGGTTGTAGTCGAGCAGCGAGTGCGAGGCGCCGTGGATACGGCCCGTCGCGCCGCCCACGTGGGTCGACTTGCCGGTGTCCTCCTCCATGTGGGCGCGCTCGATCTCCACGCGGAAGGTCTCGCCGTCCTCCAACTGGACGTCGAGGTAGCCGTTGAAGGCGATCGGCTCGTCGTACTGGGAGGTCTGGAAGTTCTTGGGCATGTCCGGATAGAAGTAGTTCTTCCGGGCGAAGCGGCACCACTCGGCGATCTCGCAGTTCAGCGCGAGACCGATCTTGATGGCCGACTCGATGCCGATCGCGTTGACGACCGGGAGCGCGCCGGGCAGGCCGAGGCAGGTGGGACAGGTCTGCGTGTTGGCGTCCTGACCGAGCTCGGTCGAACAGCCGCAGAACATCTTGGTCTTGGTGCCGAGTTCGACATGGACCTCAAGGCCCATGACGGGGTCGTACGACGCGAGAGCGTCCTCGTACGACACCAGGTCGGTCGTGGTGGTCACGGTGAAACTTCCCTCTCAGCCCAGCAGGACGTCGTCGTCGCCCAGCCGCTTCAGCTCGCGGTACAGGATGGCGAGGCCGGTGACGATGGCGACCGCGGAGACGGTGGCGTCGATCAGGACGAGCGTGTCCTTCTCGGCGCGGGCCTTCTTGAGCCGCTTGGCGACGCCGATCGCGCCGAACGCGGTCCCGGCGATGGACAGGTACGTACCGGACTTGGACTTCTTGAAGTCCTTCGCCTTGGTCAGCTTGCTCACAGCGACGGTGCCTCCTCCAGGAGCGGGTGCCCCCACCTTTCCACGAAGGCGGCCTCGACGGCTGCGCCGACCTTGTAAAGGCGGTCGTCCTTCAGGGCCGGGGCGATGATCTGCAGGCCGACCGGGAGGTTGTCCTCCGGGGCGAGACCGCACGGCAGCGACATGGCCGCGTTGCCCGCGAGGTTGGTCGGGATGGTGCACAGGTCGGCCAGGTACATCGCCATCGGGTCGTCGGCGCGCTCGCCGATCGGGAAGGCGGTGGTCGGGGTCGTCGGGGAGACGATCACGTCGACCTGCTCGAAGGCCTTCTCGAAGTCACGCGTGATGAGCGTGCGGACCTTCTGCGCCGAGCCGTAGTAGGCGTCGTAGTAACCGCTCGACAGGGCGTACGTGCCGAGCATGATCCGGCGTTTGACCTCGGGGCCGAAGCCCGCCTCACGGGTGAGGGAGGTGACCTCCTCCGCCGAGTGGCTGCCGTCGTCGCCGGTCCGCAGGCCGTAGCGCAGGCCGTCGAAGCGGGCGAGGTTGGACGAGCACTCGGACGGCGCGATCAGGTAGTACGCCGACAGGGCGAGGTCGAAGGACGGGCAGTCCAGTTCGACGATCTCGGCGCCCAGCTCCTTGAGCAGAGCCACGGACTCGTCGAAGCGCTGGATGACACCGGCCTGGTAGCCCTCGCCGCGGAACTGCTTCACGACACCGACGCGCATGCCCTCGACGCTGCCGTTGCGGGCGGCCTCGACGACCGCCGGGACCGGGGCGTCGATCGAGGTGGAGTCGAGCGGGTCGTGGCCGGCGATGACCTCGTGCAGCAGGGCCGCGTCCAGGACCGTACGGGCGCAGGGGCCGCCCTGGTCGAGGGAGGAGGAGAAGGCGACCATGCCGTAGCGGGAGACCGCGCCGTACGTCGGCTTCACACCGACCGTGCCGGTGACGGCGGCCGGCTGGCGGATGGAACCGCCGGTGTCGGTGCCGATGGCGAGGGGCGCCATGTGCGCGGCCAGCGCGGCGGAGGAGCCGCCGCCGGAGCCGCCGGGGATCCTGGTGAGGTCCCAGGGGTTGCCGGTGGGTCCGTAGGCGCTGTTCTCCGTCGACGACCCCATGGCGAACTCGTCCATGTTGGTCTTGCCGAGGATGACGACGTCGGCGGCCTTGAGCCGCTTGGTGAGGGTGGCGTCGTACGGCGGGATCCAGCCCTCGAGGATCTTCGAACCGACGGTCGTCGGGATGCCCTCGGTGGTGAAGATGTCCTTCAGCGCGAGCGGGACGCCGGCCAGCGGGCCGAGCTTCTCGCCCTTGGCCCGCTTCTCGTCGACGGCACGGGCCTGCGCGAGGGCGCCCTCGCGGTCGACGTGCAGGAAGGCGTGCACCTTCTCGTCGACGGCCTCGATACGGGCGAGGTGGGCCTCGGTGACCTGCACGGCCGTGAGCTCACCGGAGGCGATCCTGGCGGCGGTCTCGGCGGCGGTCAGCTTGATGATGTTGACGTTGTCCGTCATGGCGATTAGTCCTCCCCCAGGATCTGCGGCACCTTGAAACGCTGCTGCTCCTGGGCCGGGGCGCCGGAGAGCGCCTGCTCGGGGGTGAGCGACGGACGGACCTCGTCCGCGCGCATGACGTTCGTCAGCGGGAGCGGGTGCGAGGTCGGCGGTACGTCTTGGTCGGCGACCTCACTGACGCGTGCGACCGCGCCGATGATGTCGTCCAGCTGTCCCGCGAAGTGCTCGAGCTCTTCGGGCTTCAGCTCCAGACGCGCCAGCCGTGCGAGGTGGGCGACCTCCTCGCGCGTGATGCCAGGCATGCAGCGATCCTCTGGGGTGAGTGCGTGTGGTTTGGGGCGGGGCCAGCCGTCACATTCCCGTCGTCCGTCCGAAGGGCGGGTCGCGCGGCGTCTGGTGCGTGCGATCGCAAGGCGCCGGAGCGGCTTCGTGGCGGAGCCACGTGGCCGATTCGGCAACGCGGCGAGCGTGCGTGCCAGGCGTCGCGCGACAGACGGGAATGTGACGGCTAGCCCCAATCCTATGGGTCACGGCCGGATGGCCGTTAAACGGTTTCCCGCAGCCGAGGGCAACGGGCAGCGCCCATACCGCGCCAAAGGATGCCTGGACGGGTCACTCCGCCGCGGGCAGCGCGGCCCTCGGCCGCTGCCAGCCCCTCGATCCCCTGGCCAGGAGCCACGCCGTCGTCTCCTCCGGAGGCATCGCGGCCGCGACCAGCCAGCCCTGTACGGCGTCGCAGCCCATGTCGCGCAGCCGCTCCCAGGTCTCGTCGTCCTCGACGCCCTCCGCCACGACCAGGAGGCCCAGGGAGTGCGCGAGGTCGACCGTGCAGCGGACGATCTCCGCGTCCTCGGTGTCGACGGCCAGCTTGGCCACGAAGGAGCGGTCGATCTTCAGTTCGCTGACGGGGAGGCGGCGCAGGTGGACCAGGGAGGAGTAGCCCGTGCCGAAGTCGTCCAGGGACATCTTCACGCCGTGCCCGGTCAGTGCGGCGAGTGTGTCCGCCGCCCGCGAGGGGTCCTCGAGGAGGACGTGTTCGGTGATCTCCAGTTGGAGGGCGCCCGCGGGGACGCCGTGCCGGGCGAGGCGCGCGGCCACCGAGCCGGCGAAGCCCGGGGTGTGCACGTCACGCGGAGAGACGTTGACCGCCACCGGGACGAACAGGCCGTGCGCCCGCCACTCGGCGACCTGGGCGAGAGCCGTGTCGAGGACGTACTCGGTGAGGTAGGGCATCAGTCCGGACGACTCGGCGATCGCGATGAACTCGTCCGGTGGTACCTTCCCGCGCTCCGGATGCACCCAGCGCACCAGGGCCTCCAGACCGGCGACCTGTCCGTCGAAGCGGACCTTGGGCTGGTAGTGCAGCTGCACCTCGTGCGCGTCCAGCGCCCGGCGCAGATCGCCGAGCAGCCCGAGCCGGTCGGGGGTGTTGGAGTCCCGCTTGGATTCGTACACCTCTACGCCCGTACGGTCCCGCTTGGCCTGGTACATCGCCACGTCCGCCCGCCGCAGCAGACCCTCGGCGTCCACGGCGTGGTCGGGGAAGACGGCGACGCCTGCGCTGGCCTCCAGGACGAGGGTCAGCCCGTCGAGATCGAGCGGGGAGCTGAGGGCCGCGACCAGGTTGCGGGCGACCCGGGTGGCGGAGGTCGTGGAGTCGGCGACCGGCAGTAAGACGGCGAACTCGTCGCCACCGAGCCGTGCCGCCTCTGCCCCGCGCGGGAGCGCGATCCGCAGCCGGTCGGCGATCTGGAGGAGCAGCCGGTCACCGGCGAGGTGCCCCAGGGTGTCGTTGACCGAGCGGAAGCGGTCGAGGTCGATGAGCATCAGGGCGGACCGGGCGCCGATGCGCTCGGCGTCGTCCAGGGCGGTCCAGATGCGCTCCAGGAGCCACTGCCGGTTGGGCAGTCCGGTCAGCGGGTCGCGCAGTTGCTCCTCGGCACGGGCCCGGGCCATCCACAGCGTGGAGTCGAGGGCGATGAGGGGGATCGCGAACAGCGGGAGCAGCACGGGCTTGGCGGTGGCGACCACACAGACCAGGGGTGCGATGCCGAGCAGTGCGACCGCGACCAGGCCCTGTCTGACCAGGGCGGTGCGGGCCACGGTGGGCAGACCGGCGTGCCGGGAGGAGTGCAGATACCAGCCCAGGGCCCGGGTGACCGCGAGGTAGGCGATGGCGACCAGGACCACCTCGGGGCCGGTGTAGAAGGTCCAGGTGTCGGGGTTCCAGGGGGTCTCGACGGACGGCGACTGACCGAACACGGCGATGACCAGGGCGCCGGTGGCTATGCCGAGCATGTCCACCGCGCCGTGCAGGATGCCCTGCCGCCAGCGGTGGCGCCGGGCTATGCCGACCAGCAGGACGACGGTGAGGCTGACCATTCCGGCGGGCACCCAGCCGTACAGCAGCAGGACGGCGAGGGTCAGGGCGGCGCCGGAGCCGGTGCCGCCCCACCAGCGGGCCCGGCCGAGGGCGACCAGATGGCCGACGATGACGCCGGTCAGCACGGCCAGCGACCAGCCGACGGTGCCGGACGGGAAGAGGGCGTGGCCGCCGGTGAACGCCCGGTAGAAGCCCGCGCCCAGCACGAATCCGGCCGCCGAGACGACCGCCGTGGGCAGGGCGGGCCAGGACGGCTGCCGGTCAGGATCGGAGTCCGGCATACCGGGGGCGCGCTCGGCGGTGAGCTGTGCGGCGCCGGGGCCGCCGGCCGCGGTGTACTGTCCGGCGGCGCGCCCCTCCGCGCCCGGACGCTCCGAAGGCCGCCCGGCCCAGCGGCTCGACCGCCATGCGCCGGTGAGCCGGCGCATGCGCAGCCGTGAGTCCGGGGCGGCGCTCTCGGTCGGTTCCATTCCCGTCCCTCTCACAGCCGGCGGTGCCCACGCCACGCGGCTCGTTCGCCCGACAAAAACCTCGACGGCGCCGCGTTGGAAAAACCTTCCCCTTGCTCTTCAGGAGCAAGGGGATGCCCCGACCGCAGCTGGGCACGGCAGGCGCACGTCTCAACAGTAGGCCGCAGAAGGCTTCCACGGGCAGCGGTCGTCGACGGTTGCCCGAATGCGCCCCGGCCACCCGTATGCATCTGGTATGCGCCGATCGGGTGGCCTTCAACCGCCGCCGCTCGCTACTCCTCCGTGGGAAGTGCCACATCGGTGGCCGCCTCGGGGCCCTGTTCCAGCAGCACGTCGAAGCCGTCCTCGTTCAGCACGGGGACCTTGAGTTGCATCGCTTTGTCGTACTTGGAGCCCGGATTGTCGCCCACGACGACGAAAGACGTCTTCTTCGAAACCGAACCGGTGACTTTCGCCCCTCTGGTCTGCAACGCCTCTTTGGCCCCGTCGCGAGTGAAGCGCTCCAGGGTGCCGGTGACGACGACGGTGAGCCCTTCGAGGGGCCGCGGACCCTCGTCCTCCCCCGAGCCCTCCTCCTCCGTGCGCACACCCGCGGCCTTCCACTTGCGCAGGATCTCCTGGTGCCAGTCCTCCGCGAACCACTCCTTGAGGGACCTGGCGATGATCGAGCCGACGCCGTCGGTGTTCGCCAGTTCCTCCTCGCTCGCCTGCTCGATGCGGTCGATCGAGCGGAAGTTGCGCGCCAGTGCCTCGGCGGCGACCGGGCCGACATGGCGGATCGACAGACCGGTGAGGACGCGGGCGAGCGGGCGCTCCTTGGCGGCCGCGATGTTCTCCAGCATGGCGACGGCGTTCTTCTTGGGCTCGCCCTGCTGATTGGCGAAGACGGTGGCGATCTTCTCCTCGCCGGTCTTCGGGTCACGCTTGGGCAGACCGCTGTCCTGGTCGAGGACGTACGCCTTGATGGGCAGCAGCTGCTCGATGGTGAGGTCGAACAGGTCGCCCTCGTCGGTCAGCGGCGGATCCGAGGGTTCCAGCGGTTTGGTCAGGGCCGCGGCCGCGACGTACCCGAAGTGCTCGATGTCCAGCGACTTGCGGCCCGCGAGGTAGAACAGGCGTTCACGCAGCTGGGCGGGGCAGGTCCGGGCGTTGGGGCAGCGCAGGTCGACGTCCCCCTCCTTCATGGGACGCAGGCCCGTGCCGCACTCCGGGCACTCGCTCGGCATCACGAACTCGCGCTCGCTGCCGTCGCGCAGGTCGACCACCGGGCCGAGGATCTCCGGGATGACGTCACCGGCCTTGCGCAGCACCACGGTGTCCCCGATCAGGACGCCCTTCAGCTTGACGACGTCCTGGTTGTGCAGGGTGGCGAACTCGACCTCCGAGCCCGCCACCGTCACCGGTTCGACCTGGGCGTACGGCGTGACCCGGCCCGTACGGCCCACGCCCACGCGGATGTTGATGAGCTTGGTGTTGACCTCTTCGGGGGCGTACTTGTACGCGATCGCCCAGCGGGGAGCTCGGGAGGTGGAGCCGAGGCGGCCCTGGAGGGGGATCTCGTCGAGCTTGACGACGGCCCCGTCGATCTCGTGCTCCACGGAGTGGCGGTTCTCGCCGAAGTACGCGATGAACTCCCGTACGCCGTCGAGACCGTCGACCACCTTGTTGTGCTTGGCGGTGGGCAGGCCCCAGGACTTGAGGAGGTCGTAGGCCTGGGAGAGGCGGGTCATGCCGTCGAAGCCCTCCAGGGCACCGATGCCGTGCACCACCATGTGGAGGGGGCGGGTGGCGGTGACGCGCGGGTCCTTCTGGCGCAGCGAACCGGCCGCCGCGTTGCGCGGGTTGGCGAAGGGCTTGTCGCCGGCCTCGACCAGGCGGGCGTTGAGCTCCTCGAACTTCTCCATCGGGAAGTAGACCTCGCCGCGGATCTCCACGAGGGCGGGGACCTTGTCGCCGGTGAGGCGGTCCGGGATCTCGGCGATCGTGCGGACGTTGGGCGTGATGTCCTCGCCGGTGCGGCCGTCGCCGCGGGTCGCCGCGCGGGTGAGGCGGCCGTGCTCGTAGGTGAGGTTGACGGCGAGGCCGTCGACCTTGAGCTCGCACAGCAGGTGGTAGTCGGTGGTGCCGACGTCCTTGGCGACCCGCTCGGCCCAGGCCGCCAACTCCTCGTCGCTGAAGGCGTTGTCCAGGGAGAGCATGCGGGAGCGGTGCTGGACGGACGTGAAGTCGGTCTCGTACGCCCCCGCGACCTTCTGGGTGGGCGAGTCGGGGGTGCGCAGCTCGGGGTACTCGTCCTCGAGGGATTCGAGGGAGCGCAGGAGCTTGTCGAAGTCGGCGTCGCTGATGACCGGGGCGTCGTTCACGTAGTACCGGAAGCGGTGCTCCTCGATCTGCTCAGCGAGCTGCGCGTGCTTCTCCCGTGCCTCGGCGGGCACCGTCGTTTCCGCTTGCTTGTCGCCGGCCACCGTGTTGTCCTCCCGTTACTCTGGGTTGTCCGCGAGGGATCTCGCCGCCTGGGCGCAGTGGGCGAGAGCCTTGCGCGCGTACTCGGGGGAGGCCCCCGCGAGCCCGCACGACGGAGTGACCGTGACCGCCTCCGCGAGAAGTCCCGGATGCAGCCCCAGCCTGCGCCACAGCGTCCTGACACCCATGACGCTACCGGCAGGGTCTGACAATGCCGTGTCCGTGCCGGGCACGACACCGGCGAAGAGCCTCGTCCCCCCTTCCACCGCCTCGCCGATCGCGTCGTCGTCACGCTCGGTGAGGAGCGAGAAGTCGAAGGAGACCGCCGCCGCACCCGCCCTGCGCAGCAGGGCGAAGGGGACGTCCGGTGCGCACGAGTGGACCACGACGGGGCCACCCGCGTGAACCCCGACGACCTCGCGCAGGCCGGCTTCGACGACCTGCCGGTCGACGGCCCGGTGGGTGCGGTACCCGCTGGCGCTCCTGACCTGCCCGCGCAGGACGCCGATGAGGGACGGTTCGTCGAGCTGGAGCACGACCTGCGCCCCGGGGACTCGTCTGCGAACCTCCTCCAGGTGCAGGCGCAGTCCCTCGGCCAGCGAGCCGGCGAGGTCCCGGCAGGCGCCGGGGTCGGAGAGGGCGACCTCGCCGTTCCGCAGCTCCAGCGTGGCGGCCAGCGTCCAGGGACCGACGGCCTGCACCTTCAGCTGCCCCTCGTACCCCTGGGTGAACTCCTCCAGCGCGTCGAGGTCCTCCCCCAGCCAGGACCGCGCCCGCTTGGAGTCCCGCCCCGGCCGGTCCCCGATCCGCCACCCACTGGGCTCCACGCGCGCGTACAGCTCGACGAGCATTCCGGCGGTACGGCCGATCATGTCGGCGCCGGGTCCGCGGGCGGGCAGTTCGGGCAGGAACGGGAAGTCCTCGAAGGAGCCGGTGGCGGCCTTGGCGGCCTCACGGGCGTCGCCGCCGGGGAGGGAGCCGATGCCGGTGGCGGGGGCGAAGCGAAGGTCTGCGGTCACGTGTGAAGCCTACGTAGGTGACCGGCGTGGTTCTCGCATGGTTCTCGCCCCCACCGAACCGTCAGTGACCGGGGCGGACCGTCAGGTCATTGATCTCCGCGTCCCGCGGCAGGTCGATCGCCGTCAGGATCGTCGTGGCGACCGACTCGGGGTCGATCCATCGCGCGGGGTCGTACTCCTTGCCCTCCTGCTGGTGGACCTTGGCCTGCATGGGGCTCGCCGTGCGGCCGGGGTAGACCGAGGTGACGCGGACGCCGTTCGCGTGCTCCTCGTGGCGCAGGGAGTCCGCCAGGGCCTTGAGGCCGTGCTTGGAGGCGGCGTACGCGGACCAGTCGGCGTGCGCGTTCAGCCCCGCGCCCGAGTTCACGAACACCACGTGACCCCGGGTCGCCCGGAGCTGGGGCAGGAAGTGGCGGGTCAGCTCGGCCGGAGCGATCAGGTTGACGTTCAGCTGGTGGCGCCAGGACTTCGGGGTCAGATCGCTGACCGGGCCGAGGTCGACCACACCCGCGACGTGCAGCAGCGAGTCCACCCGGTCCGGCAGCGACTGGTGCGAGAAGGCCCAGCTCAGCTTGTCGGGGTCGGCCAGATCCCCGACCAGGGTGCGCGCCCCGGGGAACTCCGCCGCCAGCTCCTTGGCCCGGCCCGCGTCCCGCGCGTGCAGCACGAGCTCGTCCCCGCGCGCGTGCAGACGGCGGGTCACCGCCGCACCGATGCCGGAGCCCGCTCCGGTGATCACATGTGTAGCCATGTCGCCATGCTCGCATCACGGCGTCAGCGGGTACCGAGCGACTCCTCCAGGTACGCCAGCGCCCCCACCGGCTCCTCCGCGAAGAACACCAGGTCCGTGAGCGGGCGAGGCAGGAAGCCCTCGTCCTCCATGCGGCGGAACTGCTCCTTCAACCCGTCGTAGAAGCCCGCCGTGTTCAGCAGCACCACCGGCTTCTCGGTGTGCCCGTGCTTCTTCAGCTCCAGGATCTCCGTCGCCTCGTCGAGCGTGCCCGTGCCGCCCACCATGATCACCACGGCGTCGGCCCTCTCCAGGAGCAGTTTCTTCCGTTCGGCGAGGTCCTTCGTGATCACCATCTCGTCGACGCCCGGGCGGACCTTGGCGGCCAGGAACTCCACGGAGACCCCGACGAGCCCTCCGCCCGCCTCCTGCACCCCGTCGGCGACGACCTTCATGAGGCCCACGTCCGAGCCGCCCCACACGAGCGTGTGGCCGCCCTTGCCCAGCAGCTTCGCGAACTCCCCCGCGGGGCGCGTGTAGCGGTCGTCGAGGTCGGCGGCGGAGAGGAAGACGCAGATTCGCATGAGGTCACCGTACGCGGGAAGAACCGGGGGCCCGCGAGCGCTTTCCCGGTATGGCCGAAGGACACACGATCACCATCGAGCAAGCCGACCAGCACGTGCGCGTGGTGCACGGCGACCAGGTCCTCGCGGAGAGCGAACGGCCCCTCGTGCTGCGCGAGACGGGCTCTCCCGTGCGGTACTACCTCCCCGCCGAGGACGTACGACTCGACCTGCTGACCCCCTCCGACACCCACACCTACTGTCCCTTCAAGGGCACCGCGTCCTATTGGTCCCTGCCGGACGCGCCCGACCTGGTGTGGTCCTATCCCGAGCCGAAGCCCGCCGTCGCCGAGATCAAGGACCACCTCTGTTTCTACGAGGTCGACGTGTCCTGACCGATGATTTCCGTGCGGTGCGGCAGTCTCCACAGGCATGGACAAGAAGACCCTCTCGCGCGACGGCACGCCGATCGCGTACGAACGCACCGGACACGGCCCGGCCGTCATCCTCGTCAGCGGCGCGATGTCCACCGGCGGCACGGTCGCACCCCTGGCCGTGCCGCTGTCCGAGCGGTTCGACGTGCTCGTGTACGACCGCCGGGGCCGCGGTGCGAGCGGCGACACGGCCCCCTACGCGGTCGCCCGTGAGGTCGAGGACCTCGCCGCGCTCATCGAGGCGGCGGGCGGCGAGGCGTCCCTGTGCGGCGTCTCGTCAGGCGGCGCGCTGGTCCTGGAGGCCGCGGCGAGCGGACTGCCGGTGCGCCGGGTCGCCGTGTACGAGACGCCGTACGCCGACTTCCTGGACGGCGGCGCGGAGCGGAACGCCGAGTACACCGAGAAGCTGACGGCAGCGCTCGCCGAGGGCCGGCGCGGGGACGCGGTGGAGCACTTCCTGCGGCTCACCGGCATGGGCGAGGGGATGATCCAGGGCGCCCGCCAGTCCCCCATGTGGCCCGGCATGGAGGCGGTCGCCCCGACGCTCGCCTACGACAACTCGGTCATGGCCGGCGGTCTGGTCCCCCGGGACCGGCTGGCCTCGATCACGGTCCCGTTGCTGGCGGTCGCGGGCGGCGCGAGCCCCGCGTGGATGCGCGAGGGCACCAGGGCGGTCGCGGAGGCGGCGCCGCAGGGCTCGTACCGCGTCCTGGAGGGCCAGACCCACATGGTGGACCCGACGGCCCTCGGACCGGTCCTGGCGGAGTTCTTCGCGGGCTGACCACCGGGCAAGCGAGGGGTGTACGCGGGTGTGGCGACCGCGCCCGCGGGCGGCCCCGCAGGAGCGGCCGTGAGCCTGGCAGTGGCCGACGCGGGTCTCGGACCACGCCCGCCGTCACCCGCACCGTGGTCGCGAGCGAGGGGGGGCGGAACATGCCCGTACGCGCGGGCCCGTGACGATCACGCCCACGGCCGCCCCCACCCGCCGACCTGCGGGCACGCGCGCGTGCCCGCAGGTCGGCGGGTGGGGGCGGCCGTGGGCCGTGTCAGTGGCCGACGGAGGCCTCAGGCCACGCCCGCCGTCACCCGCACCGTGGTCGCGATCGTCGCCGAACCCACCACGCGCGTGCCGTCGTACAGCACGATCGCCTGGCCGGGGGCCACCCCGCGCACGGGCTCGGCGAAGGAGACCTCCAGGGTGCTGTCCACCAGCTCCGCGGTGACCTCGGTCTCGCCGCCGTGGGCTCGGAGCTGGGCCGTGTAGGTGCCGGGGCCCGTCGGGGACGCGCCGCACCAGCGGGGCTTGATCGCGGTCAGGGCGTTCACGTCCAGCGCGGCGGCCGGGCCGACCGTCACCGTGTTGTTCACCGGTGAGATGTCGAGGACATAGCGCGGCTTGCCGTCGGCGGCCGGGGTGCCGATCCTGAGGCCCTTGCGCTGGCCGATGGTGAAGCCGTACGCACCCTCGTGGGAGCCGATCTTCGCGCCCGACTCATCGACGATGTCGCCCTCCGCCCTGCCGAGGCGCGAGGCGAGGAAACCCTGGGTGTCGCCGTCGGCGATGAAGCAGATGTCGTGCGAGTCGGGCTTCTTGGCGACCGCCAGACCCCGCCGCTCGGCCTCGGCACGGATCTCGTCCTTGGTGGTGACCGTGTCGCCGAGCGGGAACAGGGCGTGCGCCAGTTGCTTCTCGTCCAGGACACCGAGGACGTACGACTGGTCCTTCGCCATGTCGGAGGCGCGGTGCAGCTCGCGGGAGCCGTCCGTGAGCGTGACGACCTTCGCGTAGTGGCCCGTGCACACCGCGTCGAAGCCCAGCGCGAGCGCCTTGTCGAGCAGGGCGGCGAACTTGATCTTCTCGTTGCACCGCAGGCAGGGGTTGGGGGTGCGGCCGGCCTCGTACTCGGCGACGAAGTCCTCGACGACGTCCTCGCGGAAGCGGTCGGCGAGGTCCCAGACGTAGAACGGGATGCCGATGACGTCGGCGGCGCGGCGGGCGTCGCGTGAGTCCTCGATGGTGCAACAGCCACGCGCGCCCGTGCGGAAGGATTGAGGGTTCGCGGAGAGCGCTAGGTGGACGCCGGTCACATCATGGCCGGCTTCGGCGGCGCGGGCGGCGGCGACGGCGGAGTCGACTCCTCCGGACATGGCGGCGAGTACACGAAGAGGGCGCGGCGTGGTGTCAGTCATAACCCCTCCAGGGTACGGGGGCGCGGGAACCGAAGCTCACGAGTATCCGTTGACGATCGCATGGGGGAGAAACAGGCATCCGCGGACGGCGACCGGCGCATCGGGCGGCGGGCCCTGCTCATCGGCGGGACGGCGGCGGCCGTGGGCTCGGCGGTGCTGGCCCGCGACGAGTTGGCGCGGCTGTGGTGGCGGACGCCGGGTGTGGAGAAACCGCGTGTCGAAGGCGCGGTCGACTTCCGCGGCGCGCAGTGGGTGGCGGCCTCCGACGCGAACTGGCGGCGGGCGGACCGGCCCGACGACTACGGCATAGACATGGTGGTCATCCATGTCACCCAGGGCAGCTTCGCCGGCGCGGTGAAGGTGTTCCAGGACCCGGGGCACGGCGCGGCGGCGCACTACATCGTCCGCAAGGACGGGCACATCACGCAGATGATCCGCGAGCTGGACGTGGCGTATCACGCGGGCAACCGCGCCTACAACGAACGCAGTGTGGGCATCGAGCACGAGGGATTCGTCGACCGGCCCGAGGACTTCACGGACGAGATGTACGCGGCCTCGGCGCGGCTGACGGCCGGGATATGCGCGCGGTACGCCATACCCGTCGACCGCGAGCACATCATCGGCCATGTGGAGGTGCCGGGCACGGATCACACCGACCCGGGCGCGCACTGGGACTGGGAGCGGTACATGCGGCTGGTGCGGAAGGTGCCGAGTGCCTCCGCGTAGCTACGAACATCCCGTAGCTACGAACATCCCGCTTGGGTATGAACATTCGGCCGAGACCGCACGCCCGACATGTCCCACATCCCAATCATGACCTGCGGGTCGGCAACTTGGCTTTTCTTCAAGGGAGTTGACCCGGGACCCGCCCTCACAGCTTCCCGGGCTCGCACCTAGCTTCACCTCAGTCCTCACACAGCCCTTGGGTCGAGGCTCCCCGGCCATGACACACACCACAGACGGCCTGGGGGCCAAGCCCGAGCACTCCAAGGAGAGCCGAGGCCACAAGAAGGGTCTGCACCGGCGGAAGTTCCTCGGTGGGATGGCCGGGGTGGGCCTCGGGGCCGTGGGGGCGGCAGGCGCCGCGTTTTCCCTGCTGACCGAGGGCACCCGCAGCAAGGCGGCCGCCGCGACGGACGGCACCCTCACCATTCCGGACCTGCTGGAGGGCACCACCACCAACGGCACCACCACCTTCACCCTGGCGGCACAGACCGGCACCGCCGAGGTGCTCAGCGGCGTCACCAGCAGCACCGCGGGTTACAACCAGTCGTTCCTCGGCCCCACTTTGAAGTGGACCAAGGGCGACACCGTGCTGCTGAACATCACCAACAGCCTCACCGAGGACACCACCGTCCACTTCCACGGCGCCCATGTCCCGCCCAAAATGGACGGCGGCCCGCAGAACGCCTTCTCCGCCGGGACGACCTGGTCCCCCACCTTCACGGTCCTGGACGAGGCCAAGACCCTCTGGTACCACCCGCACGCCCTGGGCACCACGGCCAAGCAGGCCACCCACGGCCTGGCCGGGATGATCATCGTCGAGGACGACTCCGACACGTCCGCCGCACTGCCCGGCGACTACGGCGTCGACGACATCCCGCTCGTCTTCCAGTGCCTGGCCGTGGACGGCGCCGGCGACATCAAGTACGACCAGAGCGGCTATCTCAGCTCCGGTCTCAGCTTCCCGCTGCTGGTGAACGGCGAGAACGTCGACGACACCACGCTCGCCTTCGCCGCCACCAAGACCCGCAACCGCTTCCGCGCGCTCAACGCCTCGCCGTCGGACATCATCACCCTCCAGCGCAGCGACGGCGGCACGCTGACCCAGATCGCCACGGACCAGGGCTATCTGACGGAGGCGGCCGAGGTGACCACCATCCGTCTGGTGGCCGGCGCCCGCGCCGAGTTCGTCATGGACGTCAGCGAGGACGTCACGCTCCAGGCCGTGATCACGACGGGCTGGATCCGCGGCGGCTCCGGTACGTACGACTTCCTCACCGTCACCGCGGGCGGCACCGACACCCCGGACGACCTACCGAGCTCGCTCAACACCATCGAGCGGTACGACACCTCCGACTTCACGGCGCGCACCATCACCCTCAGCAACACGGGCGCGACCATGAAGATCAACGGCTCTGCCGGGCTCACCACGGCCGGCATGACCATGATCAGCACCACGCTGGGCGCGAAGGAGATATGGACGGTCACCAACGCCAGCCAGCTGGAGCACTCGTTCCATCTGCACGACGTCCCCTACCAGCTCGTCTCGATCAACGGTAAGGAGCCGACCGGCGTCGACCTCGGCTGGTACGACACGTTCGAGGTCGTCGGCGGCGGCGAGATCGTGATCGCGATGGAGTTCACCGACTTCGCCGACGACACGTACATGTACATGCTCCACTGCCATCTGCTCCAGCACGAGGACGAGGGGATGATGGCCTCCCTCATGGTCACGGAGAGCTGACCGGAACGGACGGTCTCTCCACAGCCACAGCCACAGCCACAGCCACAGCCACAGCCACAGCCACAGCCACAGCCACAGAAAGGATGTCCTGCTGCGGCGGCGCTACGTCAGTCCCGCCGCGCGGGCCCGTTCCACCGCCGGGCCGATGGCCTTCGCGACCGCCTCGATGTCCGCCTCGGTGGAGGTGTGGCCGAGGGAGAAGCGGAGGGTGCCGCGGGCCAGGTCGGGCTCGGTGCCGGTGGCCAGCAGGACGTGGCTGGGCTGGGCCACGCCCGCGGTGCAGGCGGAGCCGGTGGAGCACTCGATGCCCTGGGCGTCCAGGAGCAGCAGCAGGGAGTCGCCCTCGCAGCCGGGGAAGGTGAAGTGGGCGTTGGCCGGGAGACGACCCCCGGGCGCCGGGTCGCCGCCGAGGATCGCGTCCGGGACCGCCGTACGCACCGCCTCGACCAGGGCGTCGCGCAGGGCGCCGATCTCGAGCTCGAACCACTCGCGCTGTTCGGCGGCGAGGCGGCCGGCCACCGCGAAGGAGGCGATGGCGGGGACGTCGAGGGTGCCGGAGCGGACGTGGCGCTCCTGGCCGCCGCCGTGCAGGACGGGGACGGGGGTCCACTCGCGGCCGAGGACCAGGGCCCCGATGCCGTACGGGCCGCCGATCTTGTGACCGGAGACCGTCATCGCGGCGAGGCCGGAGGCGGCGAAGTCGACGGGGACCTGGCCGAAGGCCTGGACGGCGTCGGCGTGCAGCGGGACACCGAACTCCGCGGTGACGTCGGCGAGTTCACGGACCGGCAGGACCGTGCCGATCTCGTTGTTGGCCCACATGACCGTGGCCAGGGCGACGTCGTCGGGGTCGCGGGCGATCGCCGCGCGCAGGGCGTCGGGGTGGACCCGGCCGTACGTGTCGACGGGGAGGTACTCGACGGTGGCGCCCTCGTGTTCGCCGAGCCAGTGGACGGCGTCGAGGACGGCGTGGTGTTCGACGGGGCTCGCGAGCACCCGCGTCCTTGCGGGGTCCGCGTCGCGCCGGGACCAGTACAGGCCCTTCACGGCGAGGTTGTCGGCCTCCGTGCCGCCGGAGGTGAAGACGATCTCGCTGGGCCGGGCGCCGAGCGCCTCCGCGAGGGTCTCGCGGGATTCCTCGACCGTGCGGCGGGCCTTGCGGCCGGATGCGTGGAGGGAAGAGGCGTTGCCGGTGGCGCCGAGATGCGCGGTGAGTGCCTCGACCGCCTCGGGGAGCATCGGGGTGGTCGCGGCGTGGTCGAGGTATGCCATGGTGACGCCGATTCTACGGGTCGCGGGTGAGCACCCTCAGGCCAGGACCAGCCGCTGCCGAAGGCCTCAGAGGTTCCAGGACACCGTGCTGTCGAACTGCATGAACGCCACCAGGACCAGCAGGTCGGCCACGCCGAGGCCGAGGCCCAGGTAGGCACGGCCGCGGCGGGCGGTGCCGCGCCACAGGGCCACCGAGGCCAGGACGATGGCGATGGGGCCGAGGAAGACATTGAGGACGAGGAGGCCGAGGAGGCCGAGGACGAAGGACGCCACGGCCATGCCGTCGGCATCGCGGGCGCCGGTGCGGGAGGTGGCCTGCGCGGTGAGCTGCATGGTGATCAGTGCTCCTGGGGACGGTGGGGCGGGGGTCAGTGGGCCGAGGTGCGGCGGCGGGCGTGGCGCTCGCGGAGCGCGAAGATGCCCAGCCAGGCGGCGATCACGACGGCGGTGACGGCGGTGAAGGTGAGCGGTGCGTGGGCGACGGTGCCCAGGACCACGCCGAGCAGCATGAGTGCGGCGACGAGGAACAGCATGGGACGGATCCCCCTCCGAGATGACTGTCGTTACGTTTGGGTGAACAGTTGTAGTTACAGTTGTTCACTGACTCCAGAGTCTAGCGTGTCACACGGCTTTCCAATTACGGAGAACAGTTGTTAACTGGATGACATGAGTCACACCCTCGGCATCCGGCAGGCACAGAAGCAGAAGACCCGACAGGCACTCCTGGACGCGGCGTTGGCCCTGCTGGAGGAGCAGAGCCTGAGCAGCCTCGGCCTGCGCGAGGTCACGCGTGCCGTCGGCGTCGCCCCGACCGCCTTCTACCGGCACTTCCGCTCCATCGCGGATCTCGGCGCGGCCCTGGTCGAGGAGGCGCTGGGCAGCCTGCACCCGATGATCCGGACGACGGTGTCCGCGTCCGACGACCACGCCCAACGCATCAAGCGTGCCATCGAGTTGATCGCCGGTCATGTGGACGCGTACCCCGCACATGTCCGTTTTATCGCCCGGGAGCGACATGGCGGTGTCCAGCCGGTCCGGGAGGCCATCCGGGACCAACTCGCCCGGTTCGGGCAGGAGGTGAAGGAAGAGCTGGCCAAGGACCCGGTGTCCGAAGGCTGGAGCGAGGACGACCTGCTCATGCTGGCCAACCTGTACGTCGACCAGATGCTGATCACGGCCTCACTGTTCCTGGAGGCCCTGGAGGCGTCCCCGGAGGAGCGGGAGCGCGTCTGCCAGGTGGCGGAGCATCAGATGCGCCTGATCAGCATCGGCCGCGAACACTGGCTGGACTAGGACCTGTCCACCGGCACCCCGCCCGGGCAACGCACAGGGGCGGCACCCCCGTTCGCCGGGAGCACCGCCCCTGTCGTACGACGTCGGTGTCAGCTCTTCGTCGCCGCCGCACTCGGCGCGCCGCTGGGCGCACCGCTCGGGGCCGCGCCGCCACCGGGGCCGCCGCAGCCGCCCATGCCGCCGGGGCCGCGCTGACCGCCCTGACCGCCGCCGGGACCGCCGCTCGGCATCCCGGAGGGGATGCCGCTGGGCGCGCCCGACGGCCGTGCGGTGGCGTTGCGGGTCGGGGCGCCCGAGGGGGCACCGCTCGGCATTCCGGACGCGTTGCCGGTGGGCGCCTGACAGTTCTGCTGCCCGCCCGAGTTGCCGCTCTTCGAGGTCGACGACGAGTCGCCCGAGCCACAGGCCACCAGGGCGAGGGGCGAGAGCGCCAACAGGGCCACGGCGGGGAGAAGACGCACACGCTTCATGAGAGACAGCTCCAGGGAGAATGAGGAAGTCCTGAGGTCGGGAACTCTCGCAACGGCCCCTGAGGCTTCGTTGAGTCCGGCCTGTCCCCCGCCTGTGCGCCAGGCAAAGCGCGGCTAAAGCAGCTCCTCCGAGCTGGGGTTCTGCGCGGAACGCTCACCTACTCGCTGGTACAAGCCCGTGACAGAAGCGGCCGCGCGGGCCACCTCCGCACGCACCTCGGGCGGCGAGAGCACCTCCACCCGGTCGGAGAACTGCAGGAGTTGACGGGCTTCGCCGACCACGCCGAGGGACAGCCGGGCCGTCACCCACCCGCTCTCGCCGCCGTCCTCGGGGAGTTCGGCGAGATACGGGGCCATCAGCCGCAGAAACAGGTCGAGTCGGTCGCGGCGGACCCGGACGGTGACGTCGATACCGCCGGGGCGCTCCTCGACCCGGCGGCGCAACACCTCCCAGGCGTCGGCGAGTTCGACACCGGGCCGGCGCTTCACGGGATCGTCCAGAAGAGCCGCGGAGTGCACCCGGTCCGCCCGGAACAGCCGGGGCAGGCCGCGCCGGTCGGCGACCAGGTACCAGACGCCCGCCTTGGCGACGAGACCGTACGGGTCGACGGTGTACGTGCGGGTCTCCCGCTCCCCGCTGTGCCGGTAGCGCAGCCGCAGCCGCCGGTCGGCGAAGACCGCGTCCTGAAGGGTCGCCAGATCCACGGACCGCTGTGGTCCGCCCTTCCAGCGGGTGGCGTCGACCAGGATGCGGCGTGAGGTGGCCTCGGCGGCCGGGCGGTGCGGTGCGGGCAGCGCGGCCATCACCTTGCGCAGCGCCGAGCCGAGGGCGGAGTCCAGGCCGAGGGCCGCGTGGGCGCCCTGGGCGGCCAGGATGAACAGGGCGCGGGACTCGTCGGCGGTCAGACCGGTGACGTCCGTACGGAAGCCGGCGAGGAGTTCGACGCCGCCGTGTCGCCCGCGCTCGGCGTAGACCGGGACACCTGAGGTGGAGAGGGCCTCGATGTCCCGGTAGATGGTGCGGACGGAGACCTCCAGCCGGGCGGCGAGTTCGGAGGCGGTGACGCGGCCGCGGGTCTGGAGCAGGAGCAGGATCGACAGGAGACGGTCGGACTTCACCGGGACAGGATCTCGCGTGACCCGTCGCCGTGGCCGCACCCCTGGGTGGGTCAGGGCAGCCTGACCCTGGCCAGCTGACGCGACTGTGCCACCAACCGGTCCGCGCTGTCCCAGACCTCCGCGTCCTCCTCCAGGAAGCCGCCGGCGAGGTTGCGGGTGGTGATGGAGACGCGCAGCGGGCCCGGTGCCGGGCGGCAGCGGACGTGGACGGTGAGCTCCACCGTGGGCACCCAGCCGTTGATGCCGATCTCGAAGGCGGTGGGCGGGAGCGCGTCCACCGCGAGGAGCAGCGAGAAGGGGTCGGCGTCGCGGCCGTCGGCGAGCCCGAACCAGGACCGCATCTCGCCCTTGCCGGACGGGGCGCCGAGGGCCCAGCCCAGGGTCGAGGGGTCCAGCTTGAGCATCAGCCGGTCGGTGATGGCGGAGCTGCCCTCGACGGGGGCAGGGCCGTCCTCGGGGCCGAAGCACTGGTCCATCGGCGGGATCACCGGCGGCTTCGCCGTCGTACGGACGTCGTCGGGGAGGGAGTCGAGGTCGCCGTAGGAGGCGAGGACGCGGATGCGCTCGACCTCCTTGCCCGCCTCGTCGTACTGGAAGAGCGCGGCCTGGCCGGTGGAGAGGGTGCGGCCGGTGCGGACCACGTCCGTGCGGATCACTGCGGGTCCGGGCTGGGACGCGGTCAGGTAGTGCGCGGAGATCGTGAACGGGTCGGCGTGCGGCAGGGCGTCCGCGAGGGCGCGGCCCAGGACCGCCAGCAGGTAGCCGCCGTTGACGGCGCTGATGATCGTCCAGCCCGCGGAGAGGTCGATGTCGTAGACGCCGGGTGCGCGGCGGGTGACCGCGGTGTCCCGGTCGAACTCGCTGTCGCCGATGGTGGCACGCGTGGCGGAGGCTGCTTCTGGCATGCCTGAACGGTACAACAACTAACTACTAAGCGGTAGCTTTTCTCAGGTCACCGACAGGCCTGTCCAGGTGAGACCCGGGCAATTCTTCGGTAAGTGTCCGTACTCGTCCGTAAACCCCTGTCCCGGCATCCCCCTCTACAGGGACATGAGCCTCACCGGGACCGCGTTCCTCTACACGCTGATCGTGCTGTCCGTCGTCGCCCTCGTGCTGCCGCTCGCCCTGTGGTCGCGGCTGCGGGGCCCCCGGATCGCACGCGCCGCCGCCCGCGTACTGATGGTGCTGTTCGCCCAGGGCACGGCCGTCGGCCTCGTCTTCGCGGTGGTCAACAACCAGAACAACCTGTACGACAACTGGGCCGACCTGCTCGGCACCGGCAACCACGTCCAGCAGGCCGCGAACCTGGGCGCCGACGGCACCGGCGGCATCTCGCTGAAACGGTTGCCCAGGGTGGAGCAGCACTTCACGAAGGCCACCGGACCCGGCATGCACGGCGTACGGGTGACCCAGCTCAAGGGCCGGGTCTCGGGTGTGGACGCCGAGGTCTACGTCTGGCTGCCGCCGCAGTACGGCACACCCGCCTACCGGCACCACAAGTTCCCCGTGGTGGAACTGCTGTCGGGCTATCCGGGCTCGGCGAAGGCCTGGTTCGGGTCACTGCACGCGGTGAACCAGCTGCGGCCGCTGATGCGGGAGGGCCGGGTGGCGCCCTTCATCCTGGTCGCCCCGCGCATGAACCTGCTGGCCGGGGTGGACACCGGCTGCGCCAACATCACGGGCACGGTGAACGCCGACACCTGGCTCAGCGTCGACGTGCCGAAGATGGTCACCGACAACTTCCGCGCCCAGACCGGTCCCGCGGGCTGGGCGGTGGCCGGGTACTCGGCGGGCGGGCACTGCGCGACGAAGCTCGCCGTCGCCCACCCCGACCGCTACCGGGCCGCGGTCAGCATGTCGGGCTACAACGACCCGATCGGCGAACGCAATTCGCTGGCCGCCGAGACGCCCGCCCTGCGCCGCGCCAACAACCCCTACCTGCTGCTGCGCGAGGCCCGCACCCCACCCGCGATCGCGCTCTACCAGTCCGGCCAGCCGGGCGACGGCTACGAGGCGGCCACCGGTCTCGAACAGATCGCGAAGGCGCCGACCACCGTGCACGTCGTCTACGTCCCGAAGAGCGCGGGCGGCCACAACATGGCGTTGTGGCGGCCGCAGGTGGTCCCGGCGTTCCAGTGGCTGACCGAGGAGATGGGGCTGCTGCACGGCAAGGCGGGCACTACTCCTCACGCACGGTCGAGCGCCGGTTCCAGGCCCGCGGAGCTCGCCAGTGGAACCGCATCGCGAGCAGGCGCAGTACGAAAGCCGTGAGGGCCGCGAGCCCGCTGGTGAACGGGGAGAGCACGTCGTAACGGATGCACAGGGCGGCCATGGTGGCGCCGACGATCGCCGGGACCGCGTACAGGTCGCGGTCCCACCGCAGCAGCGAGGGCACCTCGTTGGCGAGCACGTCCCGCAGGACACCGCCGCCGACGGCGGTGGCGAGGCCGAGGGTGGCGGACTGGGTGAGGCCGAGCCCGTACTCGTAGGCCTTCGTCGTGCCGGCGACGCAGAACAGGCCGAGGCCGGCCGCGTCGAAGACGTTCACGCCGGCCTGGATGCGCTCCACGTGCGGGTGCAGGAAGAAGACCAGGAGGGCGGCGAGCAGCGGGGTGATGAAGTAGCCCAGGTCCGAGAAGGCGGCGGGCGGTACCGCGCCGATGATCAGGTCCCGGAACAGCCCTCCGCCCAGCGCGGTGACCTCGGCGAGGACGGCCATGCCGAAGACGTCGAAGTTCTTGCGGACGGCCAGCAGCGCGCCGGAGATGGCGAACACGAAGATGCCGACGAGGTCGAGCGTGTGCTGGACGGAGGGGCTGAACAGTTGCTGGAGCACACCGCATTCTTGCGCAGGGGCTTTTACAGGGCAGGTTTGCCCGTCGTGAAGAGCCAGGTGCGGAACAGGTCGTCGAGCTGCCGGCCGCTGACCTTCTCCGCGAGCCGGATGAAGTCGGCGGTGTCGGCGTTGCCGTACCGGTGGAGCTTGGTCCAGGCCGGCAGCAGCTTGAAGAACGCCTTGTCGCCGATCCGTTCGCGCAGCACCTGGAGGGTCATCGCGCCGCGCTGGTAGACCGCGGACGCGAACATCGTGTCGCGCTGCGGGTCGCCGACGGTGATCTGCCAGAACGGGTTGTCGGCGGGGCGGGCGTCGTAGCCGGCGAGGAAGGAGTCGTGGGCGCTGCGGGTGCCCTTGTGCTCGGCCCACAGCCACTGGGCGTAGGTGGCGAAGCCCTCGTTGAGCCAGATGTCCTTCCAGTGCGCGACGGAGACCGAGTCACCGAACCACTGGTGGGCGAGCTCGTGCACGATCGTGGTCTCGTTGCGCACCGCCGAGTACACCGGCTTCGACTGCACCTCCAGCGAGAACCCCGCCTGCGGCATGTCGTCGACGATCGCGCCGGTCTCCTCGAAGGGGTACGGCCCGAAGACCTGCGACCAGTAGTCGGTGGCCTCGGCGGTCACGCCGTACACGTCGACGTTGTTGCTGTTCTGCAGCACCGGGTCGATGGCGGTGTAGATGGGGATGCCGCCGGGGGTCTTCCCGGTGCGTACGTCGAACTTCCCGATGGTGGCGGTCGCGAGGTAGGTCGCCATCGGCTTCTTCTCGCGCCAGTGGGTGTACGTCGAACCACCCTTGTCGTACGTCGACACGAGCCGGCCGTTGGAGACCGCGGTCAGGCCCTTGGGGGTTCTGATGCGGATGTCGTAGGTGGCCTTGTCGGAGGGGTGGTCGCTGGACGGGAACCACGTCGAGGCGGCGTTGGGTTCACAGGCGACGAACACGCCGTCGGGGGTCTTCATCCAGCCGTAGTCGGAGCCGAAGACGATGGGGCCGCTGAGGGGTTCGGGGACGCCGCCATAGGTGACGGCGACCGTGAAGTCGTGGCCCTTGCGCAGGGATTGGCGCGGGCTGATGCGGATCTCGTCGCCGTCGCGGGTGAACTGGGCGCGTCTGCCGTTCACTTCGACTCTCGTGACCTCGAGCTTCTGGAGGTCCAGGTCGAAGGAGGAGAGGTTCCGGGTGGCGCGGGCGGTGAGTGTCGTACGGCCGTCCAGACGGTCGGTGTCCGGGTTGTACGCCACGTCGAGGGTGTAGTGGCGGGCGTCGAAGCCGCCGTTGCCGAGGTTCGGGAAGTAGGGGTCGCCGATGCCGGGGGCGCCGGGTTTCGGGCCCGGGGCGGCGGCGATGACAAAGAAGGAAGCCACCGCCGTGACGGTGGCTCCTAAGCGTGCCGAACGGGAGAGTTTCATGAGCCGTCCCTTTCGAGCGTGTACCGATCAGTCGGACACGGACGACTCTTCACTCTCCCGTTCGGGCATGTGCATGACTTTGCCAACTCGTCATGCGCTACTTGTCAGTTGGGTCCTGACGGTCGGCTTCCGGTTCCGTGGTCGCCTCGCCGGTCTGCAACGGTGCCGCGGGGGCGGTTCTGGCACCCGGGCCCGTCTTCGCAGCCGTGGCCTCGACGTCCGCCGCGGCCTCCGGCTCCGGCTTCTTCGCCGAGTCCGCCGTCTTCCCGGCAGCCTCGGCGTCGCCCCCCTGGGCGGGCTCCGCCTCCGCCGCCACCGCCGCCGACTCCGCGAGGACCTCCCCGGCGACCAGCCCGGCCGCCTCCTTGGCCACGGACAACAGAACCGTGTCCTGGGGAGCCTGGTCCGCGAAGTTCTCCGGGTGGTGGCAGGCCACGCGCTGGCCGGGACGCAGCTCGATCAGCTGGGGCTCGGTCGTGCTGCAGATCTCCGTGGCCTTCCAGCACCTGGTGTGGAAGCGGCAGCCCGAGGGCGGGGAGATCGGGGACGGGACGTCGCCGCGCAGCAGGATGCGCTCCGACTTGGCGCCGCGGCGCTTCGGGTCCGGCACCGGGACCGCCGACATCAGGGCCTTGGTGTACGGGTGCATCGGCGCCTCGTACAGCGAGGTGCGGTCGGCGAGTTCGACGATCTTGCCGAGGTACATCACCGCGATGCGGTCCGAGACATGCCGTACGACGGACAGGTCGTGCGCGATGATCACGTACGTGAGGCCGAGCTCCTCCTGGAGGTCGTCCATCAGGTTCACGACCTGCGCCTGGATCGACACGTCGAGGGCCGAGACCGGCTCGTCCGCCACGACCAGCTTGGGCTTCAGGGCCAGTGCGCGCGCGATGCCGATGCGCTGGCGCTGGCCGCCCGAGAACTCGTGCGGGTAGCGGTTGTAGTGCTCGGGGCTGAGGCCCACCAGCTCCAACAGACGCTGGACCTCCTTCTTCACCCCGCCCTCGGGCTCCACGCCCTGGAGCCGGAACGGCGCCGAGACGATGCCGCCGATGGTGTGCCGGGGGTTCAGGGAGCCGTACGGGTCCTGGAAGATCATCTGGATGTCCCGCCGCAGCGGACGCATCCCGGCCGCGTTCAGCCGCGTGATGTCCTGGCCCTCGAAGTGGATCGAACCGCCGGTCGGCTCCTGGAGGCGGGTGATGACCCGGCCCATGGTCGACTTGCCGCAGCCCGACTCGCCGACCACGCCGAGCGTCTCGCCCTTGCGCACCTCGAAGTCGATGCCGTCGACCGCCTTGACCGCACCCACCTGGCGCTGGAGGACGCCCTTGCGGATCGGGAAGTGCTTCTGGAGGCCCTCGACCTTGAGAAGTATCTCGCGCTCGTCGGGGGCGGCCGTCACGTCCGCGTCCGTCTTCTTCGTCTCACTCACAGCTTCGGCGCAATCTCTTCGGTCCAGATCCGCGTGCGGTCCTCCGGCGAGAGGTGGCACGCGGAGTAGTGCCCGCCGCCGACCTGCTGGAGCTCCGGGCGCACGGTACGGGTGACATCGCCCTTGGGGATGTCCGCGTACGGGCAGCGGGGGTGGAAGGCGCAGCCCGAGGGGACGTTGATGAGGCTCGGCGGCTGACCCTTGACGGGGATGAGCCGCTCGGAGGTCTCCCGGTCGATGCGCGGCATCGAGCCGAGCAGACCCCAGGTGTACGGGTGTTGCGGCCGCTCGAAGACGTCGTCGACGCTGCCCCGCTCCACGCACCGGCCGCCGTACATCACCAGCACGTCGTCGGCGATCTCGGCGACCACACCCAGGTCGTGGGTGATGAGGACGACCGCGGAGCCGAACTCCTTCTGCAGGTCCCGGATGAGGTCGAGGATCTGCGCCTGGACGGTGACGTCGAGGGCGGTCGTCGGCTCGTCCGCGATCAGCAGCTCGGGGTTGTTGACAAGCGCCATGGCGATCATCGCGCGCTGGCGCATACCGCCGGAGAACTCGTGCGGGTAACCGTCCACGCGCTTGGCCGGCTCGGGAATGCCGACCCGGTCGAGCATCTCTATCGCCCGCTTGCGAGCGATCTTCTTGCTGACGTCGTGGTGGACGCGGTACGCCTCCACGATCTGGTTGCCGATCGTGTAGTACGGGTGCATCGCGGACAGCGGGTCCTGGAAGATCATCGCCATCTCGCGACCGCGCAGCCGGCGCACCTCGTCCGGGTCGGCGGAGACCAGCTCCTTGCCGTCCAGCCAGATCTCGCCGGACATCTGCACGTGCTTGCCCTGTGCCCCGAGCCGGTGCAGGCCCATGATCGCCAGCGAGGTGACGGACTTGCCGGAACCGGACTCGCCCACGATGCAGAGGGTCTTGCCCTTCTCCACCTGGAAGCTGAGCCCGTCGACGGACTTGACCAGGCCGTCGTCGGTCGGGAAGTGCACCTTGAGGTCGCGGACCGCGAGGAAGGCGTCGGGGGCGTTCCCCGGAGCCGGCTCGCCCAGGGCGGCACCGGTCTTGGAGAGTTCGGTCACGAGAGCCTCACCCGCGGGTCGGCGGCGGCGTACAACAGGTCCACCAGGAGATTTGCGATCACGACGAAGAAGGCGGCGAGCAGGGTGACGCCGAGGATCGGGGGCAGGTCGTTGTCGGTGATGCCCTGCACCGCGTACTGGCCGATGCCGGGCAGCGAGAACACCGTCTCGGTGATCACGGCGCCGCCGAGCAGCAGGCCCAGGTCCATGCCGAAGACGGTGATGATCGGGGTCAGCGCGGCGCGCAGCCCGTGCCGGGCGACGACGTTGCGCTCCCGCAGGCCCTTGGCGCGGGCCGTGCGGATGAAGTCCTCGTTCATCGTCTCCAGCATGCCCGAGCGGGTCAGCCGCGCGTAGATGGCGGAGTACAGCAGGGCGAGCGAGCACCAGGCCGGGAAGAGCGTGTTCGCCCACTGGGCCGGGTTCTCGGTGAACGGCACATAGGTCCGTCCGAAGATCGGCCACTGGTAGGTGAAGAGCAGCAGGGCCAGGTTGCCCGTGAAGAACATGGGCAGCGAGACACCGGCGAGCGCGACGCCCATGAAGGAGCGGTCGAAGAAGCTGCGGGGCTTGAGCGCGGAGATCACACCGATCACCACGCCGGACACCAGCCACATCACGGCGGCACCGGCGGCCAGCGAGACGGTCACCGGAAGGCGCGAGGTGAGCTGCGGCCACACCGCGACGTGGTTCTTGAAGGAGTAGCCGAAGCACGGCGCGTCACAGTGCGCCGTCGTGGGGCCCAGGTTGTAGGTGGCGCCGGACACGATCCCCTTGATGAAGTGCCAGTACTGGGCATACAGGGGCTCGTCCAGACCGAGGTTCTGCTTGACTGCGGCGATGTCGGCCTTCGTCGGACTCTTTCCGATGTACTGCTGCGCGAGCTGGTCGGCGGTCTGGCCGGCCATCCGCGGCAGCAGGAAGAAGATCGCGAAGGTGACCGCGGTGACGACCAGCAGCAGGATCACTGCCGCGAACGTCCGACGGAGGATGTACGAGATCACGGGGACCGGCGCTGGTGCCCGCGGGCCGCGAGGCCCACGGGCACCAATGCCTTCACCTGCCTTCCGGGGCTACTTCTTGGTCGTGCCGATGTTGAGGTAGTCGTACTGACCGCTGAAGGCCGACGTGGACACCAGGTTGGTGAAGCCCGTCGGGCGGTACAGCAGGACCTTGAAGTAGGTCAGCGGGACGAGCGCCGCCAGGTCCATCGCACGCTTGTCGATCTGCCCGTACAGGGCGTTGCGCGCGGTGTCGTCCTCGGTGGCGATGGCCTTCTCCAGCATCTCGTTGATCTGCTTGTCGTTCAGATACGAGAGGTTGGTGTTGCCGGACGCGCCGATCGCGTCACCGTGCAGGATCTGCTGGAGGAAGCCGTAACCGGAGTTCCAGTCGGCACCCCACTGCATCATGTGCAGGCCGATGTTCTGCTTCTTGTCGAACGTCGGCACACCCGCGTAGTCGGTGAAGTACTTGCCCGACGGGTACTGCTTCAGGCTGGCGTTGATGCCGACCTTCTTCAGCGAGGCGATGATCGCGGTGGCCGCGTCGATCTCCTGCGGGCGGTCGCTGCGCGCCGAGATGTTGGTGTTGATCGTCGTCTTGCCGCAGGCCTTCAGCTGGTCCTTGGCCTTGGCGACGTCACCCTTGTTGCCGGTGGTCGCGTAGACGTCGGCCTTCGCGTAGCCGGTGATGTCCGGAGGCAGGACGGTCGTGGCGATGTCACCGCGGATCGGGCCGCCCTCGGCGGTCTGCACGGAGACCTTGTCGACGGCGTACTCGACGGCCTTGCGGCACTCGACCTTGTCGAACGGCGCGACCTGGTTGTTGATCGCCATGTAGACCAGACGGCCACCGTAGGTGTTGTCCGTGTTGGCCTTCAGGCTCGCGTCGTTGACGACCTTCGCCTGGGTCGCGGCCTGGACACCGGTACCGCCGAGGTCGATCGCGTCACCGGCCTGGACGTCCTGGTCGATCGTCTCGGCGTTGACCTTCAGCTTGACGACGATCTTGTCCGGGTACTGCTTGCGCAGCGGGTCGGTCTTCGGGTCCCAGTTCTCGTTCTTGACGAGGACGGCCTGCTTGCCCTCGTCGTAGCTCTGGAACTTGTACGAGCCCGAGGACACGATGCTCTTGACGTAGTCGATGCCGGTGTCCTTGGACTGCGGCACCGGAGCCGTCTGCGGCGTCGCGACCAGGTAGTCGAACTCCTGGAAGGGACGGTTGAGCTTGAAGACGATCGTGGTGTCGTCCGGCGTCTCGATGGACTTCAGGCCCTCGGCGCTCTTGTCCTTGTAGGGACCCTTGTACGCCTTGCCGCCCTCCATGAACTGCTGGAAGTAGTTCGGGCCGAGGGAGAGCACGTCACGCGCGAAGTTGGAGCGCTCGACGGCGTACTTGACGTCCTTCGAGGTGATCGCGGTGCCGTCCTGGTACTTCAGGCCGGAGCGGATCTTGTACGTCCAGGTCTTGCCGCCGTCGCTCGGCTCGCCCGCCTTCTCGGCGAGGTCCGGGACCAGCTTGTTGCCCTCCTCGCCCGGACCGGGCTGGAAGGTCATCAGCGGGCGGGCGTACAGCCGGCTGAGGTTGTACATGTAGGCGTAGTACGTGTTGCCGGGGTCGAAGGAGTCCGGGACGTCGGAGTACTCGTACGTGACCGTCCCACCCTTCTGGGTGGAGGCGTTGACGACACCCTTGGTCGCTGCGTTGGCCCCAGCCGACTTGTTCCCGTCTCCACCGTTGTCATCGGCCTTGCTGCAAGCCGAGAGCAACAGGCTCGCACTGCCGATGGCCGCCACTGCGGCCAGCGCTGACCTTCGCATGATGGTCTGCTTCCCCTTCAATTGTCGGAAATCTTGTGGACTCTCACCGCGGTCGCGGGTCAGCGGCTGCGCGGGTCGAGAGCGTCTCGGAGACCGTCACCGAGCAGGTTGAACGCCAGGACGGTCACGAAGATGGCCAGACCAGGCACGATCATGAACTGCGGGTCGACCTGGTAGAAGTCGACGGCCTGGTTGAGCATGCCGCCCCAGGAGGCCTGGGGAGGCTGGATGCCGACGCCGAGGAAGCTCAGCGACGCCTCGAAGAGGATGTTGGTCGGGATGAGCAGCGTCGAGTAGACGATGATCGGGCCGACGAGGTTCGGCAGCAGCTCCCGGAAGAGGATGTAGGGCCCCCTGGCCCCCATCCCGCGCGAGGCGTCGACGAACTCCCGCTCGCGCAGGGCCAGTGTCTGGCCGCGCACGATACGGCCCAGGTAGGGCCAGTTGAAGAAGCCGATCACGAAGATCAGCACGCTGATGTGCAGCGGCAGACCCTCGAGCCCGAACGCACCGCCCTGGAGCGTGGCCGAGATGGCGATGGCGAACAGCAGCAGCGGGAACGCCAGGAAGGTGTCCATCAGCCGGCTGATGATCGTGTCGACCCGTCCGCCGTAGTAGCCGGCGACCACGCCGAGCACGGCGCCGATCGTGTTGGACAGGATCGTGGCGCCGAAGGCGACGACCAGAGAGACCCAGGAGCCCTCGAGGATGCGGGTGGCGATGTCGCGGCCGAACTTCGGCTCCACACCGAGCGGGTGCGACCAGCTCATGCCGCCGAAGTCGCCCTTGGGCAGCGAGGTGTTGGGGTCGATCAGATCCTGGTGCAGGGCGTTGGGGTCCAGGCCGAACATGGCCTGGATGGGCCGGGAGAGCACCGCGAGCAGGACCAGCAGGATGACGATCACGCCGCCGGCGACCGCCACCTTGTCCTTCTTGAAGCGGGACCAGGCGATCTGACCCAGGGAACGGCCCTCGATCTGCCCCTTGTCGACGCCGACGAGGACAGCCTCCGGCTGCGCCTCGGCCTGCGCCCCGGTGGTCTCGATCGGTGCGGTCACAGTGACCCGACCCCTCTCGCCGGTGGTGACCGGCCTACACCTGCCGTGGATTACGGCTTTGTCGACTTGCTCAGCTCGCAGGGAACGTCTGATCCTGCGTCTGCCTGGGGAGTCTTCAGCTTCGCTGCGATCACCCGCCAGGCCTGGCGAAGAAAGTATGCGTAACCGTGATGCAGTACGAGGGATTCCGTTATCCGAACAACGGGTAACGCCCCTCGGACGCATGCTAGTTGGGACAGAACGGCGCAATAGGTGACCTTCGTGACGGTCTGCCGCCATCTACGCGCGAAGAAATGTGGCTGTTACGTAAACGAGTCGAACAAGTAGTTGTAGCTCTCAGTAACCACCACGGGCCGGCGGGTAGCCGTACCCGGCCGCCGGGGCCTGAGCGGGGGATCCATGGGCCTCGCGGTCGTAGAACGGACGGGCACCGGCGCGCATCCACAGCGCCACCGGGTCGTAGTCGTCGGACATCGCCACGGTGGACACCGGGAGCCCGTCCGGGACGGCGCCGATGGACTGCTGCATCATCGCGCGCACCGAGTCCACGGCCGAGGGGCTGGTGTCGTACACGTCCAGGCCGATCGCGAGATACGGCGCCCCGAGCGCCGGCTGCACCCAGGCGCGGCGCAGTGAGCGGACCGCCGGGGTGCGGTGGGCGTTCTGCACGAGCAGCGCGTAGAACTGGGGGATCTCGATGCCGGGCTCCGACAGCCTGAGCGGCCCCGCGGGCTGGCGCTCGAGGCCGGTGGCGATGCGGCGCAGATCGAGCCAGGGGATGCCGAGACCGCCGCCGGGGGCGTGCGGGTTGAGCCAGAGGCCGTACTGGTCGGGGTAGAGGGTGCGGGCCACGTCGATGCCGTCGACCACTTCGTACGAACGGTTCCAGCCGCTGGCGCTCAGCTCCTGGGCCGAGGTCACACAGGGGGCGTAGCCGTAGCCGTCGACCTCCATGTTTCCGTACTGGGCGTCCGGGGAGCCGGCCTGGCCGTGCCACAGGAGCATCCAGATCTGGCCGGAGTTCGGGGTCGCCAGGGCGCGCAGCAGTGCCTCGTAGGCGTCGTAGCGCCCGGGGGTCACCTGGCGCAGCATGTGCTCGACCTGGTCGGTCGTGGTGGCGCTCACCCTGTATCGCCCCTTCTTGAAAGTTGCCCCGAGTAGGAAACCAGCTTAAGCGCGCACGAGCTCGGGATCCGTGCGCCGTCAGCCCTGTGTGTAGAAGGGGCGCACCTGTTCGCGCATCCAGTGGCCCACCGGGTCGTCCGCCACGTCCAGCAGAACCAGGTTGACCGGCCATGCAACCGGAGTCGTCCCCAGGGCCCTGCCGAGGGCGTCCATCGGAAGGGTGCGCAGATCGCCCTCCCACTGGGACAGTTCGACGCCCACGAACATCACCGGGTCGGCCGTTTCGATGGCGGCCAGGCAGCGGCGGGCCGTGAGGACCACGCCCGTGGCCGCGAACTCGGCCGACGCGGCTGCCAGGAAGTCGACCGGGTCGTCCTGCCAGTCCGGCTCGTAGAGCTTGACCCGGCCGCCGGTGTTGGGGCCGTCCAGCGGGGTGCGGCCCACGCGGCAGAGGTCGGCGACCGCGGCGGGCGGCAGGGGGACGCCGACCACGCCGTCGGGGTTCACCGCGATGCCCACGTGCGGGGGCAGGCCGCGGGCGAACTCGACCGCCGGGGCGATGGTGTACGACAGATGGCTGCCGACGACCTGGCGGAACTGCTCCTCGGAGCTGAACACCGGGACGAAGGCCTGGCCCCCGATCTCCACGGTGGGCAGGTCGAGGGGGCCGCTGTGCGGACCGCCGCCGTTCGGCAGGGGGATCCAGACGAAGCTGCGGCCGAGCACCTCGATGATCCGGCCGCCCGCCGAGGGCATGCCGAGGGAGGCCGAGAGCACCTCCTCCAGTTCGTTGCCGGGCCATCCGCCGTGCGGATGAGGGTGCGGGTGTGCCGGTGCTGGAAAGTCCGCGGGAAGATCCGCCGGGAAGTCCATCTGTCTGACCGCCTGCTGTGAACCTACTGATGTGGCTGAAAGGCTAGCGGGTGCGGTGGAAAGGTGGCTCGGCCCGGCACATCCGTCCGCGTCAGCCCGTGAAGCCGATCCGCCGCAGCACGTCCGCGGCGTCCCGGTCGATCAGCACCGCCGAACCGCAGCCCTGGGGCAGGTCACCGCGCTCCACGGAGCGGATCAGCCGGGCGGCCGCGCCCCGGTGCCGCAGGAAGGCGTACCGCGAGACGCCCCGGCCGCGCTCGCGCTGGCCCTCCAGCGCGGTGTCCGCCGCGACGTCGAGCAGCAGCAGATGCAGGGTGCCGCCCCGGCGCCGGGCCTCGCGGGCCAGCCAGCCGCGCACCCAGGCCTGGGTCCCGCAGTCGTGGACCACGACCCCCTCGCCGGAGCGCAGGGCGCCGCGCAGTCCTACGTAGTGCGCGAGCCGGACCAGGGGGCGGTAGACGGCGTACGGCAGTAAGGGGGACAGCCGGCCGTCCCAGCGGTCGCGGGTGTCCTGGGAGTCGATCCGGATCCCGCCCACCGCCCGCTTCATCAGCGTGGACTTGCCGCTGCCCGGCAGGCCGGTGATGACGACGAGGTCCTTGGGGCCGAAGAGCAGCGCGTGCGGGCTGCGGCCGGAGCGGTCGCGCAGGTCGCGGACGACCGGGGCGGCGCGGCATGCGCCGCGGAGCTCGACGACCGGGGCCGCGGGCTGCTCCGGCAGCGCGATGCCCGAGGTCGTCGCGTACGCCGTGGTCCTGTCCACCGTCATCGTCCTCCTCCGGGGTCGGGGTTCCCCTCCCCACCGAGCGTAAAGAGAAGGTAATGGACGATCTCTCGCTTTTCTGTAGTCGTACCGCCACAAGCTGGTTACAGACGCTGCCCTGCCGGACGCGTACGCGGCGTGCAATGATGTGCGCGCCAACTGCATACCGGCCGCTTGAATCCGCGCGGGAGAGTCCTGGGTACGTGTACCCGGGCGCCGAAGGAGCAAGTCCCTCCCTTGAATCTCTCAGGCCCCGTTACCGCGCGGGCGAGGCACATCTGAAAAGCGGGTCGCCTACTCGAAGGCGGCTCCACCCACGGTGCAAGCCCGGATCATTTCGTGATCAGGGCGAACCTCTCAGGTTCCGATGACAGATGGGGAGGAAAGCCCTCGCCCGTCATGCCTTGGATCCTTGGGAGACGACCGTCCGATGAGCAGTACCGAATCCCGTCGTACCGCGCTCGATGCCCTGCACCGCTCGCTGGGCGCGACCATGACCGACTTCGCCGGCTGGGACATGCCCCTGCGCTACGGCTCCGAGCGCGACGAGCACAACGCCGTGCGGACGCAGGCCGGGCTCTTCGACCTCTCCCACATGGGCGAGATCACCGTGACCGGGCCGCAGGCGGCCGAGCTGCTGAACTTCGCCCTCGTCGGCAACATCGCGTCCGTGGGTGTCGGCCGCGCCCGCTACACCATGATCTGCCGGGCCGACGGCGGCATCCTGGACGACCTGATCGTCTACCGGCTCGGGGAGACCGAGTACATGGTGGTCGCCAACGCCTCCAACGCCCAGGTCGTGCTGGACGCGCTGACCGAGCGCGCGGCCGGCTTCGACGCCGAGGTGCGTGACGACCGGGACGCCTACGCGCTGATCGCCGTACAGGGGCCTCAGGCGCCGGGGATCCTCGCCTCCCTGACCGACTCCGACCTCGACGGCCTGAAGTACTACGCCGGTCTGCCGGGCACGGTCGCCGGGGTGCCCGCGCTGATCGCCCGCACCGGATACACCGGCGAGGACGGCTTCGAGCTGTTCGTGGCGCCCTCCGACGCGGAAGCACTGTGGCAGGCCCTGACCAAGGCGGGCGAGCCGGCCGGCCTGGTCCCCTGTGGCCTGTCCTGCCGGGACACACTGCGCCTCGAGGCGGGCATGCCGCTGTACGGGCACGAGCTCTCGCGGGAGCTGACGCCCTTCGACGCCGGGCTCGGCCGGGTCGTGAAGTTCGAGAAGGAGGGGGACTTCGTCGGGCGGGAGGCACTGGCCGAGGCGGCCACCCGTGCCGCGGAGAACCCGCCGCGCGTCCTCGTCGGACTCGTCGCCGAGGGCCGTCGGGTCCCGCGTGCCGGGTACGCGGTCGTCGCGGGCGGCGAGGTGATCGGCGAGGTCACCTCCGGGGCTCCTTCCCCCACCCTGGGCAGGCCGATCGCGATGGCGTACGTCGACCCCGCCCACGCCACGCCGGGCACGGCGGGTGTCGGTGTGGACATCCGGGGCAGTCACGAGCCGTACGAGGTCGTGGCGCTGCCGTTCTACAAGCGTCAGAAGTAGCCGTCGTAGGTGATGCTGAGCACAGAGTCGCTGCTCACGCACGCCTTCCGCAGTCCCCCACCCATCAGCACTCCCCCGCGTACAGGAGAATTCAGACCATGAGCAACCCGCAGCAGCTGCGCTACAGCAAGGAGCACGAGTGGCTGTCGGGCGCCGAGGACGGCGTCTCGACGGTCGGCATCACCGAGCACGCGGCCAACGCGCTCGGCGACGTCGTCTTCGTCCAGCTCCCGGAGGTCGGTGACACGGTGACCGCGGGCGAGACCTGCGGCGAGCTGGAGTCGACCAAGTCGGTCAGCGACCTGTACTCCCCCGTCTCCGGTGAGGTCACCGAGGTCAACGAGGACGTCGTGAGCGACCCGGCGCTGGTGAACTCCGCCCCCTTCGAGGGCGGCTGGCTGTTCAAGGTGCGCGTCGCGGAGGAGCCGGCCGACCTGCTCTCCGCCGACGAGTACACCGCCTTTTCCGCCGGCTGAGGAGTCCGCACCTGATGTCCGCACTGAACACGCCCCTGCACGAGCTCGACCCGGAGATCGCCGCCGCGGTCGACGCCGAGCTGGACCGTCAGCAGTCCACCCTCGAGATGATCGCGTCGGAGAACTTCGCTCCGCTCGCGGTCATGGAGGCGCAGGGCTCGGTCCTCACCAACAAGTACGCCGAGGGCTATCCCGGCCGTCGCTACTACGGCGGCTGTGAGCACGTCGACGTGGCCGAGCAGATCGCGATCGACCGTGTGAAGGAGCTGTTCGGCGCCGAGTACGCCAACGTGCAGCCCCACTCCGGCGCCTCCGCGAACCAGGCCGCCCTGTTCGCGCTGGCGCAGCCCGGCGACACGATCCTGGGTCTGGACCTGGCGCACGGCGGTCACCTCACCCACGGGATGCGGCTGAACTTCTCCGGCAAGCAGTTCGACGTGGTCGCGTACCACGTGGACGAGGCGGGCCTCGTCGACATGGCCGAGGTGGAGCAGCTCGCCAAGGAGCACCGGCCCAAGGTGATCATCGCCGGATGGTCGGCGTACCCGCGGCAGCTGGACTTCGCGGAGTTCCGCCGGATCGCCGACGAGGTCGAGGCGTATCTGTGGGTCGACATGGCCCACTTCGCGGGTCTGGTGGCAGCGGGGCTGCACCCGAACCCCGTCGAGTACGCGGACGTGGTCACCTCCACCACCCACAAGACGCTGGGCGGACCGCGCGGCGGGATCATCCTCGGGAAGAAGGAGTTCGCGAAGAAGCTGAACTCCTCCGTCTTCCCGGGCTTCCAGGGCGGTCCCCTGGAGCACGTGATCGCGGCGAAGGCGGTGTCCTTCAAGGTGGCGGCCTCGGAGGAGTTCAAGGAGCGCCAGCGGCGTACCGTGGACGGTGCGCGCATCCTCGCCGAGCGTCTGACGGCCGACGACGCCCGGGAGGCCGGGGTCGACGTGCTCTCCGGCGGCACCGACGTCCACCTCGTCCTCGTCGACCTGCGCGAGTCCGAACTGGACGGCCGGCAGGCCGAGGACCGTCTCCACGAGGTCGGCATCACGGTCAACCGCAACGCCGTCCCGAACGACCCGCGCCCGCCGATGGTGACGTCGGGGCTGCGGATCGGCACGCCCGCCCTGGCCACCCGCGGCTTCACGGCCGAGGACTTCACCGAGGTCGCGGACGTGATCGCCGAGACGCTGAAGCCGTCCTACGACGTCGAGTCGCTGAAGGCCCGGGTCAAGGCGCTCGCCGACAAGCACCCGCTGTACCCCGGCCTGAACAAGTAGTTCCACGGTGGGGGCACCCGACGACGTGTGCCCCCACCCTTTTTGAAGGAGTGCCCGTGGCCATCTCGGTCTTCGACCTGTTCTCGATCGGCATCGGCCCGTCCAGCTCCCACACGGTCGGCCCGATGCGCGCGGCCCGCATGTTCGCCCGCCGCCTGCGCAACGAGGAGCTGCTGCCCTCCGTCGCCTCGGTCCGCTGCGAGCTCTACGGCTCCCTGGGCGCGACCGGCCACGGCCACGGCACCCCGAAGGCGGTGCTGCTGGGCCTGGAGGGGGCGTCCCCGCGCACGGTGGACGTGGAGAACGCGGACGACCGGGTGGCGGAGATCAAGGCCGCGGGCGTCCTGAAGCTGCTCGGCGAGCGCGAGATCCCCTTCTCCTTCGACGACGACCTCGTCCTGCACCGGCGCAAGACACTCCCGTACCACGCGAACGGCATGACGGTGTGGGCGTACGACGCCTCGGGCACCGAGCTCATGTCGAAGACGTACTACTCGGTGGGCGGCGGCTTCGTCGTCGACCAGGACGCGGTGGGCGCGGACCGGATCAAGCTCGACGACACCGTGCTGAAGTACCCCTTCCGCACCGGCGACGAGCTGCTGCGGCTGACGAAGGAGACCGGACTGTCGATCTCCGCCCTGATGCTGGAGAACGAACGCGCCTGGCGCACCGAGGACGAGATCCGCACCGGGCTGCTGGAGATCTGGGAGGTCATGCGGGCCTGCGTGCAGCGGGGCATGACCCGCGAGGGCATCCTGCCGGGCGGCCTTCGGGTGCGCCGCCGTGCCGCGGTGACCGCGCGCCAACTCCGCGCCGAGGGCGACCCGTTGGCGCACTCCATGGAGTGGATCACGCTGTACGCGATGGCGGTGAACGAGGAGAACGCGGCCGGCGGCAGGGTGGTGACGGCCCCGACCAACGGGGCCGCAGGCATCATCCCCGCGGTGCTCCACTACTACATGAACTTCGTGCCCGGCGCCGACGACGAGGGTGTCGTCCGGTTCATGCTGGCCGCCGGTGCGATCGGCATGCTCTTCAAGGAGAACGCGTCCATCTCCGGCGCCGAGGTCGGCTGCCAGGGCGAGGTCGGCTCGGCCTGCTCGATGGCCGCGGGCGCCCTCGCCGAGGTCCTCGGCGGCTCCCCCGAACAGGTCGAGAACGCGGCCGAGATCGGCATGGAGCACAACCTGGGTCTGACGTGCGACCCGGTCGGCGGACTGGTCCAGATCCCCTGCATCGAGCGCAACGGCATGGCCGCGGTCAAGGCGGTCACGGCGGCGAAGATGGCCCTGCGGGGGGACGGCTCGCACAAGGTGTCCCTCGACAAGGTCATCAAGACGATGAAGGACACCGGGGCGGACATGAGCGTGAAGTACAAGGAGACGGCGCGGGGCGGGCTCGCGGTGAACATCATCGAGTGCTAGGGAAACTGTCCCCGACCAGCGCGTTCGCGTCTTTCAGCGCGGTCGGGCCTTTCCTGCTCGCGTGGCGGAAAGTCGCCGAAAGGGCCCTCGGAGAGGCTTGAAAGTCCCGTAAGGTCCCCCGCTTGCCCCCAGGGACCGGCGGCACAGCGAAGTCCCGGTTTCTCGCCGCCATCAGGTCTTTGCCACAGTCCTGCCTGGTCGGCACCCGCAGTCCACCTGACACGGTCGATGTGACGCATGTCACTGGGGGGCCATCCGGTGGCACTGCCGCAATCTGGCGCGAATTGAGCGTTCAGGGCTCCGGAATACATTGTTCCCGGCTGTCGACCCCCTCGGCCCCGACGCTTGGACCCCTGCCGGACGGCGTTCCGGAAAGCGATGATACCCCCAGGTCTTCGCAATGCAGCCAGCCCTCCACTTCAACACCTCAGCAGATGAAATAGCGGATCGGCGCGCTCTGGATTTTCGGAAGGGTTGACAGGGGTCAGTTATGGAATGTTGCATGACGTCATCAACGGGGCGGGGTGGCAAACGGGGGCCATTCGGAAGGGCCGACGCCGCAGAGGCGTTCTATTGACCTGCTGCCATCTCCATTTTTGGGGGAGATGTCATGAGTAGAATCAAGCTGACGTTGTCGATCGCCACCTCGGCCATTGTGTTTACGGCCGTGAGTATCGCGGGCCCTACCTTCATCCAGGCCCAGACGGCAAATGCGGCGGCGGCTGCGGGTACATCACCTGCGACCACGACCCAGGCGGAAACCAGCAACGCGCAGGTCGCCGCCAAGACCCCCGCCGAGTTGCTGCAGCTCTTGGGCGAGAGGATCAAAGCCAAGGACGTGGACGGAATCATCGCCCTCCAGGAGCCCGAAGCGGCGATTGTCAATTACGACGGATCGGTCGTCAGGGGCCACAAGGAAATCCGGGCGTTCTACGTCGAGTGGTTCAAGTCGGATCCGGTGCTCACAGTCAACCCTCGCCAAACCGTGCTGGCGGGAGGGAAGGGAACCGGTGACAAGGCACGCAACCGCATAGCGTCCATAATGGGCGATTACACTCTGGCACAGACCGGGCCGGATGGAACCCGCGAGAGTTTCACTGGGAATTTCTGCGACACCGTGCAAGAGCAGTCGAACGGCACCTGGCTGTACGTCCAGGACAACCCGTATCCGCCGCACGGAAACGCAACATCGGCCCACCACTGATCAAGCTTTCTCGGCGGTTCCTTCTTCTATGTGCTCAGCCGATTTCTCGGTGGGCAAGCCGTGCCAAAATCAAGCACTTCGGGGTAACCCCGGCCGCCTTGTAGTAATTCGAAATGGCCATTGGCGGCGGGCCGTCAGTTGATGCACGGATAGCGAGTTGCCGTCATGTTCGAGGTCTGGAGAAAACTTGAACGTCACCTCGATCGAAGTCTTACGGGCCCCAGTTGCGCGGCAGCAGCCTCAGTGGGAGGACCCGGAACAGGTCAACCAGGTCAGGGATGTGCTGGCGGCCCTTCCCCCGCTGGTGGAAGCAGAATCGCTCAGCAGGCTCAGCGGCTTGCTCGCCGGAGTTGCCGCCGGGCGGGCACAGGTGGTGCAGGCGGGTGACTGCGCGGAGGATCCCGCGGAATGCACCGCGGGTGACGTGGAGCGGAAGACGGGACTCCTCAACGTGCTCGCCGGCGTCATGAACGCGATCACTCATCAGCCGGTGGTGCGGGTGGGCCGGATCGGAGGCCAGTACGCCAAGCCCCGGTCGGCGCTCACCGAGTGGGTCGGTGGCGTCGAGCTCCCGGTGTACCGAGGGCACATGGTGAACGGTCCGGAGCCGGACCCGGAAGCACGGCGGCACGATCCCCGGCGCTTGTTATCGGGCTACCGGGCGGCGAGCCAGGTCATGGCCAACCTCGGCCAGACTCCACGGGCGCGCATCGACCCTGCCGTCTGGACCAGCCACGAGGCTCTGCTGCTCGACTACGAGATCCCGATGCTGCGGCCGGACCGGGAAGGCCGGCTCGCGCTCACTTCGACACACTGGCCCTGGATCGGCGAGCGGACCCGCCAGCTCGAGGGAGCGCACGTCGCGATGTTGGCCGAGGTGGTGAACCCCGTAGCGTGCAAGGTCGGGCCACGTATGACGGTCGCCGAGCTGCTCGGGTTGTGCGAGCGGCTCGACCCCGGGAAAGAGCCGGGACGCCTCACCCTGATCGCCCGGATGGGCGCCGACGCGGCAACGGATCTGCTGCCACCGTTGGTTCGAGCCGTACGCGCCGCCGGACACCCGGTGATCTGGCTGGTCGACCCCATGCACGGGAACACCGTGACCACCGCCGACGGACGCAAGACCCGACTCGTGGAGATGATCGTCCGCGAGGTCACCGCCTTCCAGACCGCCGTGCGCGCGGCCGGTGGAACACCGGGCGGGATCCACCTGGAGACCACTCCCGACCCGGTGACCGAATGTGCCGACGCGGCAAACGACATCGACCGGATCAGTGACAAGTACACGACGTTGTGCGACCCGCGACTCAACCCTCGCCAGGCGGTGTCCGTGGTGTCGGCCTGGCGGACGCAGACGATGACGAACCGAGCCGAGGGAGAAACGTGGCGGGCCTAGCACCGATCTCAGTCTATCCACTGCCGACGGCGGCTGAACTGCCCACCAGCACGGCGCAGTGGACGCCCGACCCGAGCCGCGCGGCCCTGCTCGTCCACGACATGCAGCGATACTTCCTCGCGCCCTTCCCTCCAGCGGTACGCGAACCACTGGTGCGCCACTGCACACAGCTGCGGGAGCGGTGCGCCGAGCTCGGGGTCCCGGTGTTCTACACCGCTCAACCCGGGGGCATGACGGACGAGGAACGCGGCCTGCTCAAGGACTTCTGGGGTCCGGGCATGAGGGTGGACCCCGTCGACCGTCAGATCGTCACGGAGCTCGCACCCCGGCCGGCGGACCAGGTGCTCACCAAGTGGCGCTACAGCGCGTTTTTTCGCTCGGACCTGCTGGCGCAGCTGCGTGCCCAGGGCCGCGACCAGCTGATCGTCTGCGGGGTGTACGCACACGTCGGTGTACTGGCGACAGCCCTGGAGGCGTTCGCCAACGACATCCAGGTGTTCCTGATCGCCGACGCCGTCGGTGACTTCTCAGCCGACTACCACCGGCTGGCCCTCGACTACGCGGCCGCTCGCTGCTCGGTGGTCACCACCACCGAGGAGGTCTTCCGATGAACTCGAAGCAGCTGCTCGGGCACGTGGTGGGCGCCGCTCCGGGTGCCTTCGCCCTGCTGCACCGCCCCGAGACCCTGGGGCCGGACCGTGTGGAGATCCTGCTGGGCCGGGTCAGCACCCCGGCCCGGCTCGCCGACATCCCGGTGGCCGACCAGACCGGGCGCCCCGGCGAGGCCAGGCACGAGACGCTGGTCCTGGTGCCCCACCAGCAGATCACCGAGCGCGGCTTCGTCGCCGCCGAGGACGGCTCACCCTTGCTCGCGATGTCGGTGACCGACCACGGGCAGGTCAGCACGTCCGACGCGCTGAGGGCCTTGCCGGACGAGCCGATCACCCTGACCGGCGGGCGCTTCGACACCGATGACGAGGCCTACGCGGCCACGGTCCGCGCCGTGCTCGACAACGAGATAGGCACCGGAGAGGGCTCGAACTTTGTCATCAAGCGCTCGTTCGTCACCACCATCACCGGATACTCGACGCGCAGCGCATTGAGCCTGTTCCGTCGACTGCTCACCCGGGAGAGCGGCGCCTACTGGACCTTCCTCGTGCACACCGGCACTCGCACCTTCGTCGGGGCCACACCGGAGCGCCACGTCAGCTTGCGAGACGGCATCGCGGCGATGACCCCGATCAGCGGCACCTACCGCTACCCGGCCACCGGACCGGTCCTGTCGGAGGTCATGGAGTTCCTCACCGACGGCAAGGAGACCGACGAGCTGTACATGGTCCTCGACGAGGAACTCAAGATGATGGCCCGGGTCTGCCGGCGCGGCGGCCGCGTGACGGGGCCGTTCCTGCGGGAGATGGCCTGGCTCGCGCACACCGAGTACATCATCGAGGGGCGCAGCGACCTCGACCCCCGCGACATCCTGCGGGAGACAATGTTCGCCCCTACCGTGACCGGCAGCCCTCTTGAGAATGCCTGCCGAGTGATCGCCCGCTACGAGCCCCGCGGCCGCGGGTACTACGGGGGCGTCGCGGCTCTCATCGGCCGGGACGCCCACGGTGCGCGCACCCTGGACTCGGCCATCCTCATCCGTACCGCCGACATCCAGACCTCGGACGTCGACGACACCGGTCACGTCGAGGTCGGCGTGGGCGCGACCCTGGTCCGGCACTCCGACCCCGACGCAGAGGTCGCCGAGACCCGCACCAAGGCCGCGGGCGTGCTCGCGGCGCTGGGTGCCGACGAGCGACTCGACGCGCACCCGCTGATCCAGGAGGCGCTGGGCAGACGCAACGAGACGATCGCGAACTTCTGGCTCGGCGAGGTCGAGAAGCGCGCGCGGCCCCATCCGGTGCTGGACGGCCGCCGGGCGCTGGTCGTCGACGCCGAGGACACCTTCAGCGCGATGCTGGCCCACCAGCTGCGCGCCATCGGCTTGACCGTGGAGCTCAGCAGCTTCGACGCGTCCCACCGCTTCGACGACCACGACCTCGTCGTCATGGGCCCCGGACCCGGCGACCCACGGGAGACCGACCACCCCAGGATGGCCCGGCTCACCTCGACCATCGAGGAGTTGCTGTCCCGGCGGATCCCCTTCCTGGCCGTCTGCCTGAGCCATCAGTTGCTCTGCCGGCACCTCGGGCTCGAACTGCGACGCCGGGACCTCCCGAACCAGGGCATCCAGCGCGAGATCGACCTGTTCGGCTCGCGGGAACGAGTGGGGTTCTACAACTCCTACTCGGCCCGCGCGCGAGCCGATCGGCTGGAGTGCCCCGATGTCGGCGAGGTGAAGGTGTGCCTCGACGTCGGCACGGGCGAGGTGCACGCCCTGCGCGGGCCGCACTTCGGCTCGGTGCAGTTCCACCTCGAGTCCGTGCTCACCCAGGACAGCGAGCGCGTCCTGGCCGAGCTGCTCGTACCGCTGATGGAGACCGCGGAGGTACTGAACGCATGAAAGCCACCATCTCCTGGTGGGACCTCACCGGGTCCGGCCAGACCATCGACTCCTTACGCGTCTACCTGCGCGACGAGGGCGTGGAGCCGTGGACGGAGATCCACGGAATGCGGTTGAAGTTCTGGATCTCCGACCGGGCGACCAACCGCTGGGGCGCCGTGATGCTGTGGGATGCCGATGCCGACCCGAGGGCACCGATGCCGCCGAACCGGGCCACCGAGCTCATCGGATACCCGCCGACCGTCCGGATGATGTCCGACGTCGAGGCCATCGTCGAAGGTGTCCACTCCGGCCGGCTGGTCGAACGCGGCCTGGCCTTCGAACCGATCGGGAAGTCATCGTGAGCGCATCGACCCTGCCCCGGCCCGCCGAAGAGTTCACCACCCCGCCCGCCGAACCGATGGAGCTGCTCCAGGCCTGGTTCGACAGCGCCGTCGCGAACGCCATCCGCGAGCCGGGCGCGCTGGCGCTGGCCACCGTCGACGCCCGCGGCCACGCCTCCAATCGCATCGTCCAGGTGCTCGAGGTCCGCTCGACGGGGCTGGTGTTCGCCAGCCACTCCGACAGCCGCAAGGGCCGGGACCTGGCCGAGACGGCCTGGGCGTCCGGGGTGTTCTACTGGCGCGAGGCCGGCCGCCAGCTGAGCGTGAGCGGCCCGACCCGTCCGCTGCCCGACGAGGAGTCCGAGGCCCTGTGGGCGGCCCGACCCGTCAACACGCACCCGATGTCGGTGGCAGCGCACCAGAGCGCGCCGCTGCTGGACGAGGACGCGCTGCGGAAGCAGGCCCGGGAACTGGGCCGGGACGGCTCGGCGCTGCCCCGCCCGGACCGTTGGCTGGGCTATCTGCTGGAGCCGGCGTCGGTGGAGTTCTGGCAGGCCGATCCGCAGGACCGGTTGCACCTGAGGCTGCGTTACGAGCGCGACGGTTCCAGCTGGCGTACCGACCGGCTCCAGCCCTGACCGTGCTCTGGACCGTGGACTCGACAGGAAGAAGGGCAAGTCGATGTGTGGAATGACGGGCTGGGTCTCGTTCGCTCGGGATCTGACTCAGCAGCGCGCGCAGCTGGACGCGATGACGCAGACCATGGCCTGCCGGGGACCGGACGCCTGCGGCGTCTGGCTCGACCGGCACGCGGCGATCGGCCATCGAAGGCTGGCGGTCATCGACCTCGAAGGCGGCACCCAGCCCATGGTGGTGCCCACCGACGACGGCCCGGTGACGATCACCTACACCGGTGAGGTTTACAACTACACCGAACTCAGGGCCGAGTTGCTGCGTCGGGGCCATCGGTTCCGGACCCGCAGCGACACCGAGGTCGTGCTCCACGGCTACCTGGAGTGGGGCGAAGCGGTCGCCGAACGGCTCAACGGCATGTTCGCCTTCGCCGTCTGGGATTCCCGGGTCGAGAAGCTCGTGATGATCCGCGACCGGATGGGAGTCAAGCCGCTCTACTACTCCAGCACCGACGACGGGGTGATGTTCGGCTCCGAGCCCAAGGCGATCCTCGCCAACCCTCTGGCCGACCGCGCCGTCGACCTCGCCGGACTGCGGGAGCTGGTCAGCTTCACCCAGACGCCGGGCAGCGCCGTGTGGTGCGGGATGAACGAGGTGGTCCCGGGCGGTCTGGTCACCGTCGACCGCTCCGGCCTGCGCGAACGCCGCTACTGGACGCTGCCCACCCGTCCGCACACCGATGACCGGAAGACCACCGTCGCCACCGTGCGCGAACTGCTTGAGGACATCGTCAGCCGCCAGCTGGTCTCCGACGTCCCGCGCTGCACCCTGCTCTCCGGTGGCCTGGACTCCAGCGTCATCACCGCGCTGGCCGCCGCCAAGCTCGGCCGGCCCGGGGAGCACGGCGAGCCCGGCGAGAGGGTGCGCAGCTTCGCGGTGGACTTCGTCGGGCGGGAGGACGACTTCGTCGCGGACGAACTGCGGGGCACGACGGACGCTCCTTACGCGCTCGAGGTGGCCGCGCACGTCGGCTCGAAGCACGAGGCCATCGTGCTCGACCACGCCGCGATCGCCGACCCGGCGGTGCGCCGGGCCGTCATCACCGCGCGGGACAGTCCGCTCAGCCTCGGTGACATGGACAACTCGCTCTACCTCCTGTTCCAGGCCATCCGGGAGCAGTCCACGGTCGCCCTGTCCGGAGAGTCCGCCGACGAGGTCTTCGGCGGGTATCGGTGGTTTCACCAACCCGAGGTCCAGGCCGCACAGACCTTCCCCTGGATGGCCGTCTTCGTCAGCGGCGCGCGGGCCCAGGTGTCCGACCGGTTCAACGCCGACATCACCGCCGCCCTCGACCTGCCCACCTACATCCGCGACCGGTACTCCGAGGCGGTCGGCGAGGTCGAGCGAGGAGAAGGCGAGAGCGACCACGACATGCGGATGCGGGTGATGTGCCACCTGCACCTGACGCGCTTCGTCCGGATGCTCCTGGAGCGCAAGGACCGGATCAGCATGGCCGTAGGACTGGAGGTTCGGGTCCCCTTCTGCGACCACCGCCTCGTCGAGTACGTCTACAACACCCCCTGGTCGTTGAAGACCTTCGACGGCAGGGAGAAGAGCCTGCTTCGCGCCGCGACCGCGGACCTGCTGCCGCAGTCGGTGCTGGACCGGGTGAAGGCTCCCTACCCCGCCACGCTGGACCCGCACTACACCAGCGCGCTGCTGCAGCAGTCCAAAGAGCTGCTCACGACCAAGGACCCGGTCTTCGACCTGGTCGATCGCAGCTGGCTGGAGGACATCACGCGGCGTGACTCGGCCACCATGCCGATCGACGTCCGCAACGGCATGGAGCGCGTGCTCGACCTGAGCACCTGGCTGGACATCTACCGGCCCGAACTCCGGCTCTGACGCGGTTTCCGGCCGGTTCCGGTCAGCGACCGGCGGCCCACCGCGCACACCACGTCACTGTCCACGCCCGGACCATGGATTGAGGAAGACGAGATGAGAACGGAAGACGCCCGGCCCGAGGGGCTCGAAGCCGACCTCGACCTGCGCGCCCGGCACCGTGCCGTCGTCGCGGACTACATGAGTCGCAAGGGCGAGAACCGACTGACCCGTTACCTGCTCTTCACCGAGGGCGGCAGCGCCGGCCTGTGGACCAGCGACACCGGCGAACCGATCGAGTCCCAGGGACACGAGAAGCTCAAGGCGCACGGCGAGTGGTCGCTGCGCATGTTCCCCGACTGGGAGTGGAAGAACGTCGAGATCTTCGAGACGCAGGACCCCAACAGGTTCTGGGTCGAGTGTGACGGAGAAGGGCAGATTCTCTACCCGACCTACCCACCCGGCTACTACAGGAACCACTTCATCCACTCGTTCCTGCTCGAAGACGGCAGGATCAGGCAGCAACGCGAGTTCATGAACCCGTTCCAGCAGCTGCGTGCGCTGGGCATCGAGGTGCCGAAGATCAATCGCGGCGGGATCCCCACCTAGGGACTTTCCACAGGGACTTTCCGCAGGGAATCCCCGCCAGGGGCTTCCCTGCGCCTTCCACGAACCGGACGCGACGGGCCCGGCCGGTCCGTCCGGCGCCCGTCGCCCGGTTCACTCGTCCGAACGGCCAGCAAGGAGCATCCGGTGGGATCTCAGCTCAACCCGTACATCGCCTTCGACGGGGACGCCCGGCAGGCGATGGAGTTCTACCACGAAGTCCTCGGCGGCAAGCTGGAGTTGGGAACGTTCGGCGACTTCGGCTCGCCGGAGTCGCCCGACCCCGACAAGATCATGCACGCCACACTCAGCACCGCGGACGGCTTCACGGTGATGGCGTGGGACGTCCCGGAGCGGGTCCCGTTCAACCCGGGCACCAATGTCGCGCTCTACCTCGGTGGCGACGACGCCGGCCTCCGCGAGTACTTCGAGAAGCTGTCCGTCGGCGGCACCGTGGCCATGCCCCTCAAGAAACAGATCTGGGGCGACGAGGCCGGCACGCTCGTGGACAGGTTCGGGATCACCTGGATGTTCAACATCACCCGGCAGCAGACCTGATCACTCACAGGGCTACCGCGTTCGAAGGGGCCTGGAACCGATGACGGACGAGTTGGACGACAGGTTGGACCGGATCGGGCGGCACCCGTTCCGCGCGAGGTTCCGGCTGCGCGGAAGGGATCGCGCGGTGGTCGACCTGCGCGGGATCATGACCGCCCGCAAGCACGCCGAGGATCTGATCGGTCGCAGGCTGGCGCCGGCCGAACCGCGCAACGACGGCCGTCAGACGCCCTACCGAGGGCATCCCGTCTTCGTCGCCCAGCACGCCACGGCGACGTGCTGTCGTACCTGCCTCGCGCGCTGGCACGGCATCCCCGCCGGCCATGCACTCGACGACGCCGAGCGGGCCTACGTCGTGGAGGTGATCTGCCGGTGGATCGTGAAGCAGTACGCCCCCCGTCAGCCACCGCCCTGACCAGGTCGAGGCTTCACCGCAGGCCGACGGGTGAAGAGCGAGGGACTCCAGGAGTGAGGTGGGTCAGCCTGACGATTCCGCTTCACAGAGCGTGACGACGTGCCGTGGAAGACCGCGGCGAAGTGGGCCGACCGGCGTTGGTCGGGAGGTCGGGATGGTGAGGACTCAATGACAGTCGACGTGCAGGCCACAAGAGACGTGGTCGACATCATCACCGGGGGATGGAGGGCGCAGGCGCTCTACACCGCGGTCAAACTCGGACTGCCCGACCACATCGAGGCCGGCCGTGACACCGACGCCGAACTGTCCAAGGCGACCGGGGCGAACGAGCAGGGCATCCACCGTCTGATGCGCCTGCTCGTGGCCATGGGCATATTCGAGGGCAGCGAGTCCACCGGCTACCGCGGTACCCGGCTGAGCGCTGCCCTCCTCGAAGGCCCCCAGTCCCTGAGCGCCATGTGCCTGCTGTACGGCGAGGAGTTCTACTCCGCGTGGGGTCACGCCCACCACGCGATCAGCACGGAGAGCTCGGGATTCGAAGCCGCCTACGGCCGCTCGTTCTACGAGTACCTGAGCCGGGACGCGGCCACCGCCCGCCGGTTCCAGCTCACCATGAACGCCGCGAGCATGTTCTTCCACCAAGTACCCGAGGTCTTCGACTTCTCCGGCAAGAAGGTCGTGGACGTCGGGGGCGGAGGCGGGCACCTGCTCGCCACGATCCTCGGCGCCACGCCGGACGCCAGGGGCACGCTCTTCGACCGCGAGCACATGATGCCCAAGGCGCGTGAGCACCTGTCCGCCACCGTCGGCCTGGACCGGACCGAGCTGGTCGGGGGCGACATGTTCCAGGGCGTACCGGCGGGCGGGGACGTCTACCTCCTCTGCCGGGTGCTGGGCGGCCACGACGACGATGCCGTCGTCGGCGTCTTCGAGCACTGCCGCCGCGCCATGGCGGACTCCTCTTCGCGGCTGTTGATCCTCGACCGGTTCGTCGAGGACGAGAACTCCACCGTGCTGCCCGCCCTGTGGGACCTGCACCTGCTGGTGACGACGGGCGGTGAACACCGCAGCGTCGACCGGATCACACGGCTGCTGAACCGCGCCGGCCTGGAGATGGCCGGGACCGCGGAGCTGCCCATGGAGACGACCGCCCTGATCGCCGCACCGCGCACCCCGTAACGGCACGAAGGTGTGGAGCACGAGCAACAGCGCGAACAGGAGATCTCCGGTGCTCAAGTTGGCAACGATCGGCGTCTACGGCTTCGACGGCGATTCCTTCCTGGAACGACTACGACAGGCGGACGTGCGCCTGCTGCTCGACGTACGTCAGCGCCGCGGGGTGCGCGGACCGGACTACGCCTGGGCGAACTCACTCAGGCTGCAGTCGGCCCTCACCGAGGCCGGCATCGCCTACCGGCACCACCGCGAACTCGCCCCGACCACCGAACTGCGTCACCTCCAGTACGCCGAGGACGACCGCCAAGGGGTCGGCAAGCGCTCCCGCCGCGAGCTCGCCGCCGAGTACACCCGCCGCTACACGGCCGAGATCCTCGACCCGGTCGACCTCGATCCGATCGTGGCGGCGCTGCCGAGCAGGGGCATCGCGACGCTGTTCTGCGTCGAGTGCGACCCCGAGGCGTGCCACCGGTCGCTGGTCGCCCAGCGGCTGGCCGAGCGGCACCACATCACCGTCGAACACCTGAGGCCGCTGTGATGGATGACATTCTTCGGGCCGGCACGCCGCGACCGCGGATCGCTGTGTTCGCCGGACCGACGGCGACGATCCTCAACACACCGGACCTGGTCACGTCGCACAAGGCCCGCGTACGCCATGGTCTGCCGCTCCGCCCCTCCCCGTTCGACGTTCTGCGTCCCCAACGGCTCGCGGCGCCCGTGACGTTGTACGTCGAGGCGTTCAGCGCGCACCCGCTCGAAAGGGACGCGGCAGACTTGTACGCCCCGCCGGACGGCTGGCTCGACGAGAACGGCACATTCCACGCCGAGCAGCCGTCCGAAGACGCCACCGCGGTGTATGTGGTCGAACTCGACCCCGCCGACGGCCTCTACCCGCTTCCCTACATGGGAAGGCAGGTGGACGGATCCGCCTGGGAGGAGACCTCGACGGCACCGTACGCACCACCGGGAGCCGCGCGGCAGACGTTCTACCCCGACGCCCGCCGCCTCTACGAGGAGATCGAGCGGTTCGGCCTCGCCGACCACGGCACCCCCGTCGCGTTGGGGTCCGTCGCCGACTTCGAGTTCTTCCGCGCCGCTCCGTCCGGCGGATACACCACCGGGCCCGAGTCCGAGCGCCTTGGGCAGGACTTCTTCGTCTACTACCCGTACCACCTCCAGAGCGAGCCCGGTCTGGCTGACCTCGCCGAGGCGACCAACCAGGTCCAAGCCGTCCTCGCCACAGGAGAGTTCGCCGGCGTCCAGTGGCTCGAAGGGAGCCCGACCGTCGACGAGACCCTGTACTGGTTCGGACTGACGGTCGACACCAAGGTGCCGCTCGTCGGACACGCGGCACAGCGCCGCCACCAGTCCCTGAGTGCGGACGGCGACCGCAACGTGGTGGACGGCGTGAAGTTCATCGCGTCGGGCGTCGCCCTGGACGAACGGGGCGATGACCGCGTCGGTGCCTGCGTGATCGTCGACGAACTCGTCTACTCGGCCCGGGACGTGACCAAGGTGGACGCCCGGCCGGGCGGATACGAGGTCACCGGCGGCCACGGAGGAGTGGTCGCCGACCTCGGCGGCTACGGCCCCCCGCAGCTCACCTACGTCCCCGCCCGCAGGCACACCCACCGCTCGGAGCTGCGCCTGACTGTGCTCCCCGAGCGGGTGGCCGGCGTCACCGGGAGCCTGGGCTCGGGTGTGTTCCCGGTCGGCATCGAGACGAAGAACGCCGAGGGACTCGTACCAGCCGCCATGCCGCACGTCTCCCTCACCAAGTACAGCCGGTACGCGGCGACGGGTACCGGCACGGTCAACCCGCCCGTCGCCGAGGAGGAGGTCGAGATCCTGGCCCGGATCGACGCCAACCTCGAGAACGCGCCCCTGTCCGGTTTCGTGTGCGAGGGCATGTCGCCGTTCGGGATGGCCGACCCGACGAGGAACGCGGCGCTGAGTGTCGCCGTCTTCGCCGGCATGCCGGTGGTCCGCACAGGCCGCGGCAACACCGGAGGCATGGCGTACCGCACCGACCCGACGTTCATCTCCGGCAACAACCTCACGGCCACCAAGGCGCGCCTGCTCCTCATGGCCGCACTGCTCAAGTTCGGTGCCCTGCCCCCGGCCGCGCATCCCTTCCATCCGACCCTCGACGAGCGTGCGGCCACCGAAAAGGCGGTCGCCCAGTACCAGGCCCTGTTCGACACCCACTGACCTGCGACACGACGAGCCGGCGGCGAGGACGGCATGACCTTCGCCCGGCGTCCGGCGGGCGATCGCCGACGACCCCCTTCGAGAACGGAACCCATGAGTACGTACGAGTACGTGGTGGCCGACGTCTTCACCGACGTCCCGCTGGAAGGAAACCCGACCGCGGTCTTCCTGGACGCTTCCGGCCTCTCCCCCCGGCGCATGCAGCAGATCGCGCAGGAGATGCACCTGTCGGAGACGGTGTTCGTCCTCCCCGCGGAGCACGACGGCGACGTGCGGGTCCGCATCTTCACCCCGGTGAACGAACTGCCGTTCGCCGGACACCCGACTCTGGGCACGGCGGTGGTGCTCGGCGAGTCGCACGAGGCGAAGGAACTCCGGATGGAGACCGCCAAGGGCACCGTGGCGTTCGAACTCGAGCGTGACGACGACGGCCGGACCGTCGCGGCCGGCATGTGGCAACCCCTCCCGACGTGGGAGCCCTACGACCGCGCGGACGAACTGCTCGCCGGTCTGGAACTGGTGTCCACCGGGAGCACCCTGCCGGTCGAGGTCTACGACAACGGGCCGCGGCACGTGTTCGTCGGCCTGGACAGTGTGGCCGCGCTCTCCGCCGTGCAGCCGGACCAGCGGATACTCGCGAGGCTGCCCGACATGGCTGCCAACTGCTTCGCGGGCTCGGGGACCCGGTGGCGGCTGCGCATGTTCTCCCCCGCCTACGGCGTGGTGGAGGACGCGGCCACCGGCTCGGCCGCCGGATCGCTCCCGGTACACTTGGCACGGCACGGACTGATCCCGTTCGGGGAGTGGATCGAGATCCGCCAGGGGGTGGAGATGGGCCGTCCTTCGACGATGCGCGCTCGCGCGACGGGGACGCCGGAACGGATCGATTCGGTGCAGGTGGCGGGGTCCGCCGTGGTCGTCGCCAGGGGAACGCTGTACGCGTAGCCGCCGAGAACGTATGAGTGACCTATCCACAGAGGAAGGGCCGCCGCGCGTGTCCAGCACAGCATCGTCCCCCGGCCGTCCCGAGGAACGGCCGAAAATCCGACCGGTGATGAGCCGCGGCGACCGAGGTCCTCGGGCCGCCGGCGGAGCCCGACAACACGGCGTGCCGCGTGCCGAAGGACGGGTGGAATGATGGCAGCCGAGGACGACGGGCTGTTCGCGTTACCGACGTCGGACGACACCCCGCCCGCCGGGCCCGTACAGGTCGGCGCGCCGCTGGCGGTACGGATGCGCCCGCGCTCACTCGCCGAGGTCGTCGGCCAGGCGCACCTGCTGCGCCCCGGCGCACCGCTGCGGCGATTGGCGGAGGGCGGGGAGGCGGCGTCCGTGCTGCTCTATGGTCCGCCCGGCACCGGGAAGACGACCCTCGCGCGGCTGCTCGCCGATGTCGCCACCCGGCACTTCGTCGCCCTCTCGGCCCTGTCCAGCGGGGTCAAGGAACTGCGCGACGTGATGACTGACGCGCGCCGTCGCCAGGACCGCCAGGACCGGCAGACAGTGCTGTTCATCGACGAGGTGCACCGCTTCTCCAAGACCCAGCAGGACGCGCTCCTCGGCGCAGTGGAGGACCGGCTCGTGCTGCTCGTCGCGGCCACCACCGAGAACCCGTCGTTCTCCGTGGTGTCCCCGCTGCTCTCACGCCTGCTGGTGCTGCAACTGCGGTCCCTGACCGAGAACGAGGTCCGCGAGCTGCTGCGCCGGGCCGTGAAGGACGAGCGTGGCCTCGGCGGTGCGGTCACCCTGTCCCCCGAGGCCGAGGACGTCCTCGTACGCCTCGCGGCCGGCGACGCCCGGAGCGCGCTGACCGCTCTGGAGGCGAGCGCCGACGGGGTGAACCACACCGGAGGCACAGTGGTCGACGTGGCCGCGGTGGAGCGGGCCGTCGCCGAGACGTCCGTCCGCTACGACCGGCAGGGCGACCAGCACCATGACGTCGTCAGCGCGTTCATCAAGTCGATCCGCGGCTCGGACCCCGACGCCGCGCTGCACTACCTGGCCCGCATGCTCGTGGCCGGGGAGGACCCGCGATTCATCGCGCGGCGACTGCTGGTGCACGCCAGTGAGGATGTCGGGCTGGCCGACCCCACGGCACTACAGGCCGCCGTCGCGGCGGCGCAGACGGTCCAGCTCATCGGCATGCCCGAGGCCCGCCTCGCCCTGGCGCAGGCCACCGTGCATCTGGCCATGGCACCAAAGTCGAACACGGTGATCGTCGGGATCGACGAGGCCATGGCCGACGTCCGGGCGGGCGCCGTCGGCGAGATCCCCGCCCATCTGCGGTACGGCCGTTACGTGGGTGCCAGGGAACTGGGCAACGCAATCGGCTACCGATACCCCCATAGGACCTCCGAGGGAGTCCTGGAGCAGCAGTACCCACCGGACGACCTGGTGGGGACGGACTACTACCGCCCCACGCAGCACGGCGGGGAGCGCGTACTGCACGAGCGCCTCGCCAAGCTCCGCCGTGCCGTCCGCGGCGAGGTGAGGTAGCACTGGGAGCGCGCGTGGCCGACGGCCTGCTCCCCGAGCGCCGACATCACCGGGGTGACGTCGGCGGCGCCGACATGTGTCGAGCAGCAGGCGGGCATCCACGTGTTGCAGTCGTCGCAGACAGGATCCGTGGTCGAAGCCCGTGGCGTGGACGTCGCCGCTACGAGGCTCGGAATTCAGCGCGTTCCCGCTGCTCGTGCCGGTTCACGGGCACGAGCAGCGGAGGAGACGGGGTCACCTCACGCGACAGCGGTGCCCTCGAGCTCGACCATCTGGCCGGGGATCGCCAGGCGCGTCACACCGAGCATGGTGGTGGTCGGCGCGACCCTGGCGGCGCCCAGCCGGCCCGCCAGCACACCGTAGTGCTGGAAGAGCAGGTCGACGTCAGTGGTGAAGACGTTGAGCCGGACGAGGTTCGAGAGGGACATGCCGGCCTCGGCGAGCACCGCCTCGATGTTGTCGATGCTCAGCGCCAGCTGCGCCGCCATGTCACCGTCGTGCTCAGGTTTGCCTTCCTTGCTCATCGCGGTCTGCCCCGAGATGTACAGGGTCCGCGAGTGCCCGGAGACGACCTCACCCTGGTTGAAGCCCATCTCGACCGACCACGTCACCGGGTTGACCGCGTTACGTTCCATTGCCGACTCGCTCCATCCATTCGGTTCACTGAATTACGTACGTTCAACGACTCGGCATACGCCGGGCTTTGTCGCCTCGCGAAGGAGCCTCCCAGCAATACATGACATCCTCAGTCATGTATTTGGTTAGAGTTTTCGCATGCGCGCCGACCGGTTGGTTTCCTTGGTGCTCCTGCTGCGTCAGCGCGGTCGGATGACCGCGGAGACACTGGCTCGTGAGTTGGAGGTATCCACCCGCACTGTGCTGCGCGACATAGAGTCGCTGTCTGCGGCCGGCGTCCCGGTCTATGCCGAGCGCGGCCGACACGGCGGGTTCGCACTGTTACCCGACTTCCAGACTGCGCTCACGGGACTGAATCACGACGAGGCGCTCGCCCTGCTCGTGGCAGGATCACGGCGCGGCGCACAGCTGTTCGGCCTCGGTTCGGCGCTCGCCTCGGCCATGCTCAAGGTGGTCGATGCGTTGCCCGAGGGCCTTCGGGACACGGCGGCCGATGCCGCGCGGCGATTACTCATCGACCCGGAGACCGACCTCCTCTCGCGCCGTGTGGACACCGAGGAGATGTCCGACGCCATCGTGGCCGAGGTCCGGCGCGCGGTGTTCGCCGGACACAGGTTGCGCATCCACTATGCGGCGGTGGACCAGGCCCCGAAGTGGCGCACGGTGGACCCGATCGGCCTGGTCACCGTACGCGAACAGGGTTACCTGCTTGCCAAAAGATCCGGCGAGGACCGCACCTACCGCCTGTCCCGGGTGCTGGCCGCCGAGGAACTCGACGAACCCGCGCAACGACCGGACACTGTCGACCTGGACCGAGCCTGGCAGGAACGCAACGCGCAGTTCCGGACCGGCGGTGACACGGTCGCCGTACTGGTACGGGTGCACCCGGTACGACGGGAGCACCTGGTCGGCACCGTCCTGGCCGTCTGCGCCGAGGAAGCCGACGTGGACGGCTGGTTGCGGCTGAACGTGATCTTCCAGGATTCTCGACATGCCGAATGGGCCCTGTGGCAGCACGCCACCGACGCGGAAGTCCTTGCCCCGCAGTGGCTGCGCACCTCCCTTCGCAACCGCGCCGCCGCGATCGCTGCCCGCTATGGTCCGCCCTCCTGAGTGGCCTGGTGCCCCGTTCCGCTCCGCGAGCAGTCGTCACACCACCATGACCTCCACGTGCCCCACGACGCTGATGCTGTTGGCGTCGCCGACGAGGAGGCCCTGGCGGAGGGGTGCGAGCGGCCGGCGGAGGCTTGGGCGGAGGCGGGCGGGTCCCGGGGGCAGGTGCAGGGGGGGTCAAGCGGCTGCGGGCGTAGGGGCAGGGGTGTGACACATCACCGTATCCACGCCATGGCAGACGGATACGGCGTGTCCGGTGCAATCTCCTCCGCCGGCACCACGGACGGGGAGGTCGGCGTAGGCGGCCGCGCCGCTGGAACCGCTGCCCTCCCGCAGCCGAGGTTCCTCCGCCACCATGTGGGGCATCATCAACTGCGGTCCCCCCACTCACACTTCAGGGAGCCCCCACATGCTCCGCGGCATCGATGTCAGCGCCTACCAGTCGTCCACCTACAGCACGGAAGGCCTCTCCTTCGTCTTCATCAAGGCGACAGAGGGCCGCTCCTACACCAACCCGAAGCTCTCCGCCCAGACCAAGCACGCCCGCGACGCCGGACTGGTCGTCGGCTTCTACCACTTCCTCTGGCCGGGCAATCTCACCGCCCAGGCCGAGTACTTCGTCAAACACGCCCCCGAGAAGGGGGGCGACATCCTCGCGGTCGACTGGGAGGCGACGGGCGAGGGCACCCACGCGAGCAACGCGGAGAAGGACAGCTTCATCCGCAAGGTGAAGCAACTCCGCCCGAACAACCGGGTCCTGCTGTACTGCAACCGGCACTACTGGTTGGACGTGGACAACACGTCGTACGCCGGCGACGGCCTCTGGATCGCCGACTACGTCACGGCCGGCAATCCTCGCATCAAGGCCAAGTGGCGCTTCCACCAGTACACCGACGACCCCGTGGACAAGAACGTCGCCGACTTCGCGAGCAAGGCGGCGCTGCGCGAGTGGGCCACCGACGCCTGACCGGCGCTCCCGGTGGGTGTCGTCGCGGTGGGCGGTGTGGTGCGTCCCGGGACACGATCGGGACCGAGCCGCCGACCGGACCGCACCGGCCGTTCGACATCGTGTGATCGCCCGGGAGCCGGTACGGCGCCGGTGCCTCCCCGCCGCTCAGGCCGCGAACGGATCCTCCAGCTCCGCCCGCAGAATCTCCGCCGCCCGCTCCGCGTCGCCGTCCGCCACCGCCCGGACCAGTGCCGCGTGGGCCTCGTCCGCGGTGTTGGGGTCGTCGTCGCGCAGGGCGGTCAGGGCCAGCAACTCGATCAGGCCCTCGCGCAGGACGGGAGTGAACTCCCTGAACAGGTCGGCGAGTACGGGGTTGTGCGCGGCCGCAACCACCGCCGCATGGAAGGTGATGTCCGCGTCGACGAAAGCCGCGTCGGAGGATGCGGAGGCGGCCCGCCGGCCCTCCAGCGCGCGTTCCATCGCCGTCACGTCCTCGGGGGTACGGCGGCGCGCGGCGAGGCGGGCCGCGTGGACCTCCACCGCCATGCGGACCTCGTAGACGTCCGTGACCGCGGCCCGGCGCAGCCGCGTGGGCCAGTCCTCCACCGCCTGCGTCGCGGTGACCACCGACACGAGCGGCCGGGAGATGACGCCGAAGGAGCTGTACGAGCTGTTCCGGGCCACCTACCTGGCGGAGGGTGACGTACGGCTGCACGCCTGGTCGGCGTACGAGGAGGCGCCCGGCGTGCACCGCTTCGTGTGCACGCTGGAGGCCGGTGACCGCACCCGCGACTACGAGGGCACGGGCGGCAGTCGGGTCTCCGCGTTCGTGGACGCGCTCGCCGGAGCGGGTCATGGCGTCGATGTCGTCGACTTCGCCGAGCAGGAGGACGGCACGGCCGTGTACGCCGAGTGCCGGGTGGACGGCCGTACGGCGTGGGGTGCGGGCGTGGGCTCCTCGGCCGCCGTCCAGGCGGTGCTCTCCGCGCTGAACCGGGCGATGCGGTGACGGAGGTCCTGCGCGCCGAGGACGTGCATGTCGTCCGGGACGGGAAGCCGATCCTCCAGGAGGTCTCCCTGACGGTCCGGGCGGGCGAGCACTGGGCACTCCTGGGCGCCAACGGCGCGGGCAAGTCCACCCTGCTCAGCTTGTGCGGCGCCCTGGTCCACCCGACCCGCGGCACGGTCGAGGTGCTGGGCCGTCGGCTCGGCCGGGTCGACCTGCGGGAGCTGCGCGCCCACGTCGGTCACGTCGACCCGCGTCATCCGCTCACCGCGCCCCTGCGGGTCCGGGACGTCGTCCTGACCGGGCTGACCAACTCCGTTGCCCCGCTCCCCCGTTGGCGGCCGACGCAGGGACAGAGGGACAGGGCCGCCCGGCTCATCGGCACCCTCGGCCTCGCCGACCTCGGCGACGCCCGCTGGCCGACGCTCTCGCAGGGTCAGCGCGGCCGTACCCTCATCGCCCGCGCGCATGGGGGTACCGCCCGGCTCGAGCGAAGCCGAGAGCTGGGGGAGCCCGAACCGCGGCTGCTCCTCCTCGACGAACCGGCGACCGGCCTCGATCTCCCGGGCCGCGAGCGGCTGATCGAGGCCCTGGGCGCCCTGTGCCGGGAGCATCCGGCACTGGCGACGGTCCTGGTCACCCACCATCCGGAGGAGCTCCCGGCCGGCACCACCCACGCGATGCTGCTGCGCGAGGGCCGGGTCCTCGCGCAGGGTCCGGCATCGGACGTCCTGACCGGTGACCAGGTCGGCAAGTGCTTCGACCTGCCGCTGGTCCTGGAGCGCCACGACGGCCGCTGGACGGTACGGATCCGGGGTGGGGCATGACGAAGGGGGCGCTCACCGAAGCTCGCGGAGCGCCCCCCTCACGGTCGGCTCTACTTGTTCAGGAAGGCCCAGAACTCGTCGAACGACAGGAGCTTGTCGCCGTTCAGGTCGCGGCTCTTGATGATCGCCTCGGCGACCGACTCGGTCACGTTCCAGTCGCCGCCCTGGGCCAGGGCGGACTTGAACTCGGCGGCGGTGATGGTGCCGTCCCCGTCCGCATCGATCCGCTCGAACTGCTTGCGTGCTTCCTCGATGTCGATGTGCGCCACCGGTCCGCCCCTTTTCTTGCCTCTGTCGTGTCCTGCCGGCTTACTGCCGCAGGTCAGATTAGCGGCCCGCCCCGACCTCCGGTGCGGCACCCACCCGGGGAAACCCCAGTGCCGTCCTCGATCATGTCTGCGAGTGTGGGCCTTCCACTGGGTGGCGACCGAGGAGCGGTGTGATGGAGACCTTGCGGGAGATTCTCGAGGCGGCGGCCCGCGGTGTCTTCCCGCCCGCGGACGGCGGCACGACGGTCGTACCGCAGGAGTGCCACCGGGACGCGGGCGTGCTGTCCTTCACGGCACACTCGGTCGTCTTCACCGACGAGGACCCCGAGTGGGTCCACGCCACCCTGCGCGGGCTGGACTGCGACGCGCTGGCCGCGACACTGAACCCGCGGTTCCTGACCGCGCTCCTGGACCGGACCGGGCGCAGGTCCGAGACCATCGACGCGATGCTGGTCGCTGACCCGCTGCCGGGCGGACCGCCGCTCGCGCTGCAGGAGATCGAGGACGCGAACCATCCCCGGATCGCCTACGCCCGCAGGCGGCGCGACGACATCCGTGCCTGGACGGCGCAGGGCGGGGTGCTGGTGACGGGACGCGGGGTCGGCGGCCGCCTGGAGGTCTCGGTGGAGGTGGACGAGGACGTACGGCACCGGGGGCTGGGGCGTGCGCTGGTGAGCGCGGCCAGGCATCTCGTCACGGAACCGCTGTGGGCCCAGGTCTCACCGGGGAACGCCCGCAGCATGCGGGCGTTCCAGGCGGCCGGTTACCGTCCGGTGGGCGCGGAGGCGGTGCTGCTCGCCACGACCCCGCGGGTCCTCGGCGGCTCAGCGGAAGATGCCGGTGTGACCGAGTGAGTACCGCCCCGGCTGCGGATACACGGCGAGTCCGTGCGGGCCGCTGCCGACCTTGACGCGGGCCAGCTGGGCGCCGGTGCGGGTGTCGATGGCGTAGACCTCGGAGTTGTAGCGGCCGGACAGCCACAGGACCTTGCCGTCGGCGGAGACACCCCCCATGTCGGGGCTGCCGCCGTCGGGGAGGCGCCACTTCTTGGTGAGCCTGTTCTCGGCGAAGTCGAAGACGGAGACGGTCCCTTCGCCCCGGTTGGACACGTACATCTCGCGGGAGTCGCGGCTGACGTAGAGGCCGTGGGCGCCCTTGCCGGTGGGCAGCAGGGTCGGCTTGCCGAACGTGTCGCCGTCCAGGACCCACATCCCGTCGGCCATCATGTCCGCGATGTAGAACCGCTTCCCGTCCGGCGAGACCTTGACGTCCTGCGGCATGGCCCCGTCGAAGGGGAGCTTCTCCTGCCCGATCACCTTCATCTTCTCGGTGTCGACCTTCAGCAGCTCTCCGCTGAACTCGCAGGACACGATGAAGTACCTCCCGTCCAGGGAGAAGTCGGCGTGGTTGACGCCGTAGCAGCTGACCGGGACGGTCTTGACCCGCTCCATGGTGTGCGGGTCGCGGAAGACGAGCTCGCGGTCGAGGGAGGCCATCACGACGGCGTACTTGCCGTTCGGCGTGAAGTAGAGGTTGTACGGGTCGTGCACGTCGACGGGCTTGCCCGCCTTCCCGGTCCTGGGGTCGATCGGCGTCAGGGTGTTCCCGCGGTCGTTGTTGACCCAGAGGGTCTTCAGGTCCCAGGAGGGCACGACGTGTTGGGGCTGCCGTCCGACCCGGATCGTCTCGAGGACCTCGTACGTCTTCGGGTCGATGACGGAGACCGTGTCGGACTCGGTGTTGGGGACATAGACCCGCGACGGGAAGTCCTTGACCACCGGCGACAGCTTGTTCGGGCGGTCGGCCGCGTACACGTCCTTCGGGTCGAGGACGGGCGGCATCCCGGGCAGCCCCGGGGCCGGCTTCCGCACCGGTTTCACCGGGGCGGGGACGGCCGCCTTGGTGCCCAGGGCCTGGTTCGCCCCGTCCTTGGACCCGCTGCCGCAGGCGGCGAGGGCGACGAACGCGGCGCCCACGATCAGGGCACTCTTCACGAGATGGCGCTTCAGGGAAGTGGGGGGCATCAGCTGAACAGCTCCGTGGTGGTCACCGCGGCCAGGCCGCGCCGGTCGAGTTCTTCCAGTACGACGGGGAGGGCGGCGATCGTGTCGGCATACCCGAAGTGCAGGCTCACCACGGACCCTTCGCGGATCTCGGCGAGAACCTTGCGGGCGACGGCCGGAGCGCCGGGCGAGGTGAAGTCGAGGGAGTCGACGTCGTAGGAGAGGACGTGGGGGTAGCCGGCCTCCTGGGCCAGCCGCGTGACGAGGGGTGTGGCGACGGGCGTGCGGGAGGGTCGGAACCAGGTCCCGATCGACCCGGTGAGCCGCTTCAGCCGCTCCGCGCACCCGGTGATCTCTTCTCTGGCCTCGGTCTCGGACATCGTGTTGATGTCGAGGTGGCGGAGGGTGTGATTGCCGAGGTCGTGGCCGCCGTCGAGAATCCGGCGGGCGAGGTCGGGGTGCGCGTCGAGCCATGTGCCCACGGCGAGGACAGTGACCCGGGCGCCGTACTTCTCGGCTTCGGTGAGCAGGGCACGAGCGGTCGCGGGATCGCCGCCACCGTGAAAGGTGAGGGCGACACGGGGGCGGTCTCGGGGGCCGTGGGTGAGCTGGGCGGGGAGAGCGGGCGCTGCGCTGGGGGAACGGACTGGATGGGCGACAGCACCACTGCTGCTCGCACATCCCGCGGCCAACGCCAGCCCGGCGGTGGCGAGCAGCACTGCCCGACGATCGGTAGCGGTCACCCGTCCCATTTAAGTGGTGATGTCGGAGAATAACGCTGATCGACCCACCGACTACCTGTCGGCCACCCGCATCTCGAACCAGGTGGTCTTCCCACGAGGCAGCAAGTCCACGCCCCACCGATCGGAGAGCTTGTCCACGAGGAACAGCCCTCGCCCGCTGACATCCATCTCCTGCACCGGCATCAGACAGGGCAACCCGCGGGACGGATCCCGCACCTCTATCCGGATCCACCCCCGACGACGCCGCATCCGGAGACCGAACACCCGCGCGCCCGTGTGCCGCACGGCGTTCCCCACCAGCTCGGACACGAGTAACACCGCGTCCTCGGTCATCTTCGGAGTGAGCCCCCACTGCCGGAGAACGATCACCTGGGTCAAGCGCCGCGCGGCCGCCGCGGACTCCGGCCGGGACGGCAACGGAACCTCGGCCTCCGTGGGATTCCCGAACAGTTCGAGCGCCTTCAGTGCGTGCTCGTCCTCGACCGCCGGAGACCAGCGCGCCGCCGTCGTACGACCGTCTCCCCGCGGCTGTTCGAAACCCTCCAGCCCCGCCATGCCCCCATCATGGCCGCCCAAAGCGCCCTCCGGGGCCGTTCCTGACGAATACGCCCCCCGGAATGCGTCGCTCCGACGGGGTCGATCGGCATATGCCAACGGCACTTCGGCGCCTTCGACAGCCCTGCTGACCTGCGGAGGAGGCTCATTGGGAGGCAATCGACCGACTCCCTCGACAAGGCAGGCTTAAGGGTGCGTTAAGGCTCCCATAAACCGCCCCATCGAGGGACCCGGATCAGACATCGCGTCAATTGCAAGCGGTTCAGAGGAATTTCGCCTTGCCGGGGCCCTCCTCGACGAAGCTCTTCATGCCGCGCTCGCGGTCCTCCGTGGCGAACAGACCGGCGAACCAGTTCCGTTCCACCGCGAGGCCCGTCTCGATGTCGGTCTCCAGCCCCGTGTCGATCGACTCCTTGGCCGCGCGCAGGGCGATCGCCGGCCCCTGCGCGAGCCTGGCCGCCCAGGTGTGCGCCTCGGCATACACCTCGTCGGCGGGCACGACCCGGTCCACGAGGCCCAGCGTCAGCGCCTCGTCGGCCTTGACCATACGGCCCGTGAAGATCAGGTCCTTCGCCTTGGACGGACCGACCAGCCGGGCGAGCCGCTGGGTGCCGCCCGCGCCGGGGATCAGGCCGAGCAGGATCTCCGGCTGCCCCAGCTTGGCGTTCTCCGCGGCGATCCGGAAGTCCGCGCACAGCGCGAGTTCGCAGCCGCCGCCCAGGGCGTAGCCGGTGACGGCCGCGACGACCGGCTTGGGGATGCGGGCCACGGCCGTGAACGCGTCCTGGAGGGCGCGGGCGCGCAGGACCATCGCGGTGTGGTCCATGTTCTGCATCTCCTTGATGTCCGCGCCGGCCGCGAACACCTTCTCCCCGCCGTACAGGATCACGGCGCGCACGTCCTCGCGCCGGGTCGCCTCCTCGGCGAGCTCCTTCAACCGGTCCTGGGTGGCCACGTCCAGCGCGTTCATGGGCGGGCGGTCGAGACGGATGGTGCCGACGCCTTCGGCGACTTCGAGATTCACGGTCATGCCAGCAGGTTAACGGCGACTAACGGCAACGGTCCCGGTGCCGTACCTCACACCGGGACCGCGCAAGCCGTGCCTCAGAAGCCGCCGCTCACGCCTTCCACTTCTCCCACGACATGTTCCAGCCGTTGAGGCCGTTCTCCGGCGCGACCGTCGCGTCGTCGGAGTTCTTGACCACGACCACGTCGCCGATCAGCGAGTGGTTGAAGAACCAGGCGGCCGGCACACCGCTGTCGTAACCGCCCTTGACGTCACGCAGGCCCACGCAGCCGTGGCTGGCGTTGTAGTTGCCGAAGGCGTCGCCGCCCCAGTAGTTGCCGTGGATGAAGGTGCCGGAGTCGGTCAGCCGGGCGGCGTGCGGGACGTCCTTGATGTCGTACTCGCCGCCGTAGCCGACGGTCTCGCCGTTCATCCGGGTCACCGCGAGCTTCTCGCTGATGACCATCTGGCCGTTCCAGGTGTCGTAACCGGGCTTGCCGGTGGTGACCTTGATGGTCTTGATGGTCTTGCCGTCCTGGGTGACCTTCATCGTGTGCTTCTTGGCGTCCACGACGGAGACCTGGTTGCGGCCGACGGTGAAGGAGACGGTCTTGTCCTGCTTGCCGTAGACGCCGTCGCGGCCCTCGACCCCGTTCAGGTTGAGGTCGACGGTGACCTTGGTGCCTTCCTTCCAGTACTGCTCGGGACGGAAGTCCAGGCGGTCGTTGCCGAACCAGTGGCCCTCGACGTCGACCGCGGGCGACGTCTTGACCGTGATGGCCTTCTCGACATCCTCGGGGCTGGTGATGCCCCGGGTGAAGCGGATGGAGAACGGCATTCCGACGCCGACCGTCGAACCGTCCTCGGGCGTGAACGTGCCGGTGAAGGTGTTCTTCGGAGTCAGGGTGGTGAAGCGGGAGTCCTCGGCCGCCGTACGGCCCTTGGCGTCCTTCGCGACCGCGTGCACGGTGTAGGCGGTGCCGGAGGCGAGGTGGGTGGACGGCGTCCAGGAGGCGCCGTCGCCGGTTATCTCCCCTGCTATCGCGGTGCCCTTCGCGTCCTTGACCTGGACCTCGGTCAACTTGCCCTGGGCGGCACCGACCTTGAGGGCGCCACTGGTGTCGACGGACTTCGCCCCGTCCTTGGGGCTGATGGAGACGACCGCCTCGGACTGCTTGGTCTCGGTGGCGGACGAGTCGCCCTTCTCGGCCTTGGCGTCACCGGAACCGGAATCTCCCCCGCCGCAGGCGGTCACGGCCAGCAGCAGAACGCCGAGTATCAGCGCCAACAACCCCTTGGTCCCGCGCCCCCGCGCGTCAACCGACGCCCCCGATATCGGTCGCACGTTCAAGTCTTTCTCCCCTCGAAGGGCCTGGTCAGGCCCACTCCCCAACGCGTTCCACGAACGCGTTGGCGAATATTAACCGCAGAGTTTTGAGCATCGTGTGAGCCCAAGGTCACCATTCAGTCCCAACTTCAACGGAAAGTTGGGCCAACCCACCCCCCTGTCGAGTTACTTCACCGCACTGCCCGCCTTCCACTCCTTCCAGCCCATATTCCAGCCTCCGAGGCCATTGTCAGGAGCGACCTTTTTGTCATTGCTGTGGACGACCTCGACGACGTCCCCGACCAGGCTGCGGTCGAAGAACCAGCCCGCGGGCGTGTCCGAACTGCCGCCCTTCACGTCCCTGAGGCCCACGCAGCCGTGGCTGACATTGACCCTGCCGGGCGCGGTGGGCGCCCAGTAGTTGCCGTGCACGAACGTGCCGGAGTCGGTCAGACGCAGGGCGTGCGGGACGTCCGGGATGTCGTACTCGCCGCCGAAGCCGACCGTGCGGCTGTTCATACGGGTCACTTCGAGCATCTCGGTGACGACCATCTTGCCGTTGTACGTGGTCGTCTTCGGGGCGCCCGCGGTGATCGGCACGGTGGCGAGCAGCGCACCGTCCCGTCTGACCTGCATGGTGTGCCGGGCCGCGTCGACGAGGGAGATCTGGCTGCGGCCGACGGTGAAGGAGAAGGTCCGGTCCTGGAGGCCGTAGACGCCGGACGCCCCTGCCACGTCACGGAGTCTGAGCGCGACCGTCACGCGGGTGCCGGGCGTCCAGTAGCGCTCGGGGCGGAAGTCGAGGCGGCCGTTGCCGAACCAGTGCGGGCGGATCTCGACGGGCGGTTTCGAGGTGACGTGTACGGCGCGTTCGACGGCGGCGCGGTGCTCGATCTCCCGGTTGAACTCCAGGGAGACGATCATCCCGGTGCCGACGGTGGAGCGGTTCTCGGGGCTGACGTACCCGATGAAGCGCTCCTCGGGGACGTAGGTGGTGAACGTCGTGTGCCGGGCCGAGCGGCGGCCGTGGCCGTCCAGGGCGACCGCGTCGACGGTGTACTTGGCGGCCAGCGCCAGCTGCGCCTCGTCGGGTTCCCAGCGCAGGCCGTCCTCGGAGATGCGCCCGGGCACCGGGAAGTCCTGCGCGTCCTGGGACTTGACGACGGTGACCGACTCGAGGCGTCCGCTGGGCACCCGGACCCGCAGCCTCTCCTCGGGCGGCACGCCCTTGGTGCCGTCGTCGGGCGCGACCCTGATCACGTCCTCGGGCGCCGGAGGCTTCCCGAATCCACCGACACCGCCGATCCCGCCACCCCCGTCCGCCGTACAGCCGGCGACTCCGGCCAGCAGTCCTGCCCATGTCATGACGGCGGCCAGAACGGCCCCCGCGCGCCGAGCGCGCCCTTGTCTCTGCCTCACACCCAGCCCAACGACCGGGCCCACCCGGGGGAAACGTAAGTACGAGCCCGATCGTGCACCCGCCCCGCCGACGCCGGGAACGCGGCCACGAGCCCCGCTCTTCACGCTCCCTGCGCGGAGTCCGCCCAACGGCCCTGCCCGGGGAAACGTGAGTGCGAGGCAAGCGCTGGGCAGAACAGTGGGGAGAACGACGCGAGGGGGTGTCGCGGCCGGGACGCCGTGCGCCCTTTTCCGCGTTGCTCCATGAGCCGTGGGAGGCCGACCGGTGTCCAGCGCAGCCGAGCAGGAGGCGGTGACCGAAGCCGCCGAGGAGCGCCCCGCCGCGCTGGTGAACGGCGCGCAGCGCACGGTACCCGCCGTACCGGTGTGGCCCGGTGCGCCGACGCCGCTGGGCGCCCGGTTCCGGGTCGGCCCGGACGGGGTGGCGGGGACCAACTTCGCGCTGTGGGCGGGCGGGGCCGAGGCGGTCGAGCTGTGTCTGTTCGACGCGGACGGCAAGGAGACCCGGGCCCGGCTCACCGAGCTCACCCACGAGATCTGGCACGGCTTCGTGCCCGGTGTCATGCCCGGCCAGCGCTACGGCTTCCGGGTGCACGGCCGCTGGGACCCGTGGACCGGCGGCCGCTGGAACCCCTCGAAGCTGCTCCTCGACCCCTACGCCCGCGCGGTGGACGGCGACTTCAGCCTGCCGCCCGAGGTGTACGGCCATGTCCGCGACTGGCCCCAGCAGCAGGTCGCGGACACCGTACGGGACGACCGGGACTCGGCGCCGTACGTCCCGAAGGGCGTGGTCGTCCACGATGACGACGACTGGGCCGAGGACCGTCGCCCGAAGACCCCGTGGGCCGACTCGGTGATCTACGAGGTGCATGTGCGGGGCTTCACCGCGCTGCACCCCGGCATCCCCGAGGAACTGCGCGGGACGTACGCCGGGCTGGCGCACCCGGCCGCGATCGAGCACCTCGTGAAACTCGGCGTCACGGCCGTCGAACTGCTCCCCGTCCACCAGTTCGCGCACGAGGACCATCTGCTGCGGCGCGGTCTCAAGAACTACTGGGGATACAACTCCATCGGCTACTTCGCGCCGCACGCGGCCTACGCCGCCTCCGGTACGACGGGCCAGCAGGTCGGCGAGTTCAAGCGCATGGTGCGCGGGCTGCACGAGGCCGGGATCGAGGTCATCCTCGACGTGGTCTACAACCACACGGCGGAGGCGGGCGAGCTGGGGCCCACGCTGTCCCTGAAGGGCATCGACAACCGGGGGTACTACCGGTTGCAGTCCGACGCCCGGCGCTACGCGGACTACACGGGCTGCGGCAACACCCTGCACGTGGTCCAGCCGCATGTCCTGAGGCTGATCACCGACTCCCTGCGCTACTGGGTGACGGAGATGGGCGTGGACGGCTTCCGCTTCGATCTGGCCGCCGCGCTGGCCCGTTCGATGCACGACGTCGACATGCTGTCCCCGTTCCTCGCGGTCATCGCCCAGGACCCGGTGCTGCGGCGCGTGAAGCTGATCGCCGAGCCCTGGGACGTGGGCTCCGGGGGCTATCAGGTGGGCGCCTTCCCGCCCCTGTGGACGGAGTGGAACGACCGCTATCGCAACGCCGTACGCGACTTCTGGCGGGGCGCGCTCCCGGACGTGCGGGACCTCGGCTACCGCCTCTCCGGCTCCAGCGACCTGTACGCCTGGGGCGGGCGCCGGCCGTACGCATCCGTCAACTTCATCACCGCGCACGACGGTTTCACTCTGCGGGACCTGGTGTCGTACGAGCGGAAACACAACGAGGCGAACGGCGAGGGCAACCGGGACGGCACGGACGACAACCGGGCGTGGAACTGCGGGACGGAGGGGGAGACGGACGACGAGCGCGTACGGGCGCTCAGGCGACGGCAGTTGCGGAACCTGCTCACCACACTGCTGCTGTCGACAGGCGTGCCGATGCTGGTCGCGGGCGACGAACTGGGCCGCACCCAGCGCGGCAACAACAACGCCTACTGCCAGGACAACGAGATCAGCTGGGTGGACTGGGGGCTGCTGGAGGACCCCGGCTGGAAGGCCCTGTTCGACCTCACCGCCCGCCTGATCGACCTGCGTCACCGGCATCCGGTGCTCAGGCGCCGGGCGTTCTTCTCGGGGCGGGCGCACTCGGCGGACGGGCTGCGGGACCTGGCCTGGTTCACGGCCCGCGGCACGGAGATGACCGAACGGGACTGGTACGCGCCGGCCGCCTCGCTCGGCATGTATCTGTCGGGGCGGGACATCCCCGGCCGGGACGAGCGCGGCGCGCCGATCGTGGACGACAGCTTCCTCGCCGTCCTGCACGCCGGGGACCGCCCGGCGAGCTTCCTGCTGCCGGGGCCGCCGTGGGCGGAGCGCTACGAGGTGGTCGTCGACACGTCGAGGGAGGAGCAGGAGGAGGCGCCGGGGGTGGTGCACCGGGCGGGGGCGTCGATCACGGTTCCGGCGCGGGCGGTGCTGCTGCTGCGGGTGGCAGGGTGAGATTGCAGTCCCGTGAACAGCGCATGTGATCGCTGGCCAGGGCGCCGGTCCGCTGACCAGACTCGCTCACATGCCCGAGATCTCCCGCCGTGCCTTCGGCGGTCTCGTCGGCGGCGGTGCCGTGACCGCCGTCGCCGCTACGACGACCGCAGCCGAAGCCGCTCAAGCTCCCGCCGAACGTCCCTTCAGGGCCCGGGCCGCAGGCTCCACCGGCAGACGCCCCAACCTCCTGGTCATCCTCGGTGACGACCTCGGCTGGGCCGACCTGTCGTCGTACGGCGCCCCGCACATCAGGACGCCGAACCTGGACCGGCTGGCCCGGCAGGGCGTGCGGTTCACCGACGCGTACTCGGGGTCCTCGACCTGCTCCCCGACGCGGTTCAGCCTGTACACCGGACGGTATCCGGGCCGTACGAAGGGCGGACTCGCCGAGCCGATCGCCAACCGCACGCAGGGGCTCGACCCGAACCATCCGACCCTCGCCTCACTGCTGAAGAAGGCCGGCTACTCCACCGCCCTCATCGGCAAGTGGCACTGCGGCTGGCTGCCCGACTACAGCCCCACCAAGTCCAGCTGGGACGAGTTCTTCGGCAACCACGGGGGCGTGCTGGAGTACTTCTCCAAGCTCGGCCAGCTCGGTGACCACGACCTCTACGAGGGCGACGCCGAGTACCAGGACCTGCGCTACTACACGACCGTCCTCACCGAACGGGCCGTGGAGTACGTGAGCCGCGACCACGACAGGCCGTGGCTGCTCAACCTCAACTTCACCACCCCGCACTGGCCGTGGCTCGCGGAGGGCGACGAGGAGACCGGCGCCGAGATCGCCGCGCGGATCCGGGCCGCCACCTCGCAGGCCGAGGTCAGCAACGCGCTCAACCACTACGACGGCGGTTCGGTCGCGAAGTACACGGAGATGGTGGAGAGCCTGGACGCGGCCGTCGGCGAGGTGCTCGCGGCCCTGCGCCGCTCCGGGCAGGAGGAGCACACGCTGGTGTACTTCGCCAGCGACAACGGCGGCGAGCGCTGGTCGTACCTGTGGCCGCTCAGCGGTGAGAAGTCCGTGCTCCAGGAGGGCGGCATCCGCGTCCCGACGATCGTGCGCTGGCCGCACCGGATCGACGGCCACCAGGCGAGCCACGAGCCGAACTTCTCCCCCGACTGGACGGCGACCTTCCTGGAGGTGGCCGGTGCGCGACCCGATCCGGCCTACCCGCTGGACGGAACGAGCCTGGCCGGGTACCTGCTGCGGGGCGAACGGCTGCCGGAGCGGGACCTGTTCTGGCGGGTGCGGGCCAACCGGGCTCTGCGGCGTGGGAGGTGGAAGTACTACCAGGACGCGGCCGGCAAGGACCACCTCTACGACCTCGGCGCCGACCTGCGCGAACAGGCCGACCTGGCTCCCGACGAACCGGACCTGCTCGCCGAGCTGAAGGCCGCTTGGGAGCGGACCGCCGCCGGACTGCTGCCGTATCCCGGCTAGCCGAGGATCCCCCGCTCGTACGCCGTCGCGACCGCCGCCGCGCGGTCCTTGACGCCCAACTTGGCGTACAGGTGGGTGAGATGGGTCTTCACGGTCGCCTCGCTGATGAACAGGTCGCGGGCGATCTCGCGGTTGGACGTGCCCTTGGCGACCAGGGCCAGCACCTCGCGCTCGCGGGCGGAGAGGGTCTCGTTGCCGGGAGCCCCGGGAGTGCGGACCGCGGAGACCAGGCGGGAGGCTACGGCCGGGGAGAGGACGGTGCGGCCCTGCGCCGCGGCCCGCACGGCGGTGAACAGTTCGTCGCGCGGGGCGTCCTTGAGGAGGTAGCCGGTGGCTCCCGCCTCGATGGCGGGCAGGGTGTCGGAGTCGGTGTCGTACGTCGTCAGGACGAGGACCTTCGCGCGGGCCCGGGCGCGGGTCAGCTCACGGATGGCGTCCACGCCGCCCCCGCCCGGCATCCGCAGGTCCATCAGGATCACGTCGGGGTCGAGCGCGGCGGCCCGCTCGACGGCCTCGACGCCGTTGGACGCCTCGCCGAGGACGGCGAACCCGGGCGCGGACTCGAACATGCCGCGCAGACCGTCCCGTACGACGGGATGGTCGTCGACGATCAGCACCGAGATGTCACTGGTCATGGCGGACCAACGGTACGCGAGCCGACAGCGCGGTGCCGTGGCCCGGTTCGGACTCGACGGTCAGGGAGCCCGCGATGCGTTCGGCGCGGGCGCGCATGCCGTCGAGCCCGAAGCCGCCGGTGCGGGTGCGGGGCGCGAGGGTGAGGGGGTCGAAGCCGACGCCGTCGTCGCGGATGTCGAGGATGACCTCCTCGTCCAGGAAGGTCAGGGTGACGCCGAGGCGGCCCGCCCGGGCGTGCCGGGAGGCGTTGGAGAGGGCTTCCTGGGCGATGCGCAGGAGAGTGGCCGCGATCTCGTCGTGGAGCTGCTGAGCGATGCCGGTGACCGTGAACTCGGCGCGCACGCCGGTGCGTTCGCCCCAGTCGGTGACCGTCTGCTTCAGGGCTTCGGGAAGTCCGGCGTCGTCCAGGGCGACCGGAGCGAGGTTGTGCACCGAGCGGCGCGCCTCGCCCAGGCTGTGCCGGGCCAGGTCCATGGCGCGGTGGACGTGCTCGCGGGCCTGGCCCTCGTCGGGCGTGTTCGCGACCACCTGGAGCTGGGCGATGATCCCGGTCAGGCCTTGGGCGAGGGTGTCGTGGATCTCGGCGGCGAGCCGCCGACGCTCGTCGGCGACGCCCGCTTCCCTTGCCTGGACGAGGAGTTGGGCATGAAGGGCGGCGTTCTCGTCGAGCGCCTGTTGCAGGGCCTCGATGGTCGAGGTGCGCTCGCGGGAGCGCTGCTCCTCCTGCTCGGTGATGTGGGCGACCACCGACTGGAGACCGAAGTTGGCGGCCAGGAGCGCGGCGAACCCGAGCCACTGGGCCGTGCTGTCCGGCATCAGCCCGCCGGCCTGCGCGCCCGCCACGGTGACCGCGCTCGCGAAGAGTCCGAGCCGCCGCCACAGGCCCGGGATCAGCTCGTCGGCGTCCATGTAGCCGGTGGCGGCGTAGAACGCGAAGAACGGGTTGAGCCAGGTCAGCACGAAGGCGATGGCCCAGCGCACGGCGTAGTACACGGTGCCCGCCCGGGAGGGGCTGCGGCCGCGTCTGACGCGGCGGTGCCGGGTGCCGTGCCACCACGCCTGAAGGACGATCGCGGCGCCGACCAGGGCCCCGACGAGATACCAGTCGACGGGGCCGTCCATGATGCCCGCGGAGACCACCGCGAGGACGACACTGGTGCCGAGCAGCCCGTACGGCCCCCAGACGTGCAGCCGCTCCCAGTACCGGTCGATCCGGGCGTCCGACGCGTTCATCTCCCCAGTCTGCACGGCCCGTCCCTCACTCCCAGCGGAACCAGCGCGACGCGGCGGCCGTGAGCAGCACCGTCCAGGCGACGAGCACGCCCAGGTGGGTCCAGCCCGGCCAGTCGCCGGCCGCGGCCCGGTTCAGGGCTTCGGCGGCCGCGCCGAACGGGGTGTATCCGACGATCCGGGCGAGGACGTCCGGCATGGTCTGCACCGGCGCCCACACGCCCGCGCAGAACATCGACGGGAAGAACACGGCGGACCCGATGGCACCGGCGATCTTCGTGGTCCGGGACAGCGCGGAGATCACCGCGCCCAGCGCGAGGGCGACCAGCACCGCCAGAACCAGGGCCAGCAGGTATCCGAACAGCTGCTCGGGCAGTCGTACGGCGAAGGCGAACCGTCCGACGAGGAGGGCCAGTAGGGCGGATGCCAGGGCGGCGCCGCCGTAGACGGTCATCTGCGCGGTGAGCAGGGCGGTCGGGCGGACCGGGGTGGTGGACATGCGGCGCAGGATGCCGCGCTCGCGGTAGCCGGTGAGGGTCTGCGGCATGGACTGCAGGCCGCCGACGATCAGTCCGAGGAGCACGGCCACCGGGACGTAGACGTCGATGGTCCTCAGGCCGCCGAGGTCGGCATCGTGGTTCCGGAAGGACGGGATCGAGCCGAGGATGACCAGGAGCAGGGTCGGGAACAGCAGGATCCAGAAGAGGGCGCCGGGTTCGCGGCGGAAGAGTCGGACCTCGGTCCGCAGTACGGCGGTGTTCATGCCGTGGCCTCCTGGGTCAGGTCGAGGAAGGCGTCGTCGAGGGTGGCGTCGACGACCCGGAGCTGGTGGGCGGTGACGTGCCGGCGGGCGAGCAGGGTGATCACGGCGTTCACGGTCTCGTCGGTGCCGGACAGGGTGAGGCGGCCGTCCCGGTCCTCGATCGAGGCGAGCGCGGGCAGCGTGTTCAGGTCGTGTGCGTCGAGCGCGGCGGACGGGGTGAAGCTGATGACGGTGGCGCCCGCCGAGCGGTGGATGAGGCCCGCCGGGGTGTCCAGGGCGGCGATCCGGCCCTTGTCGATCACGGCGATCCGGTCGCAGAGCCGCTGCGCCTCCTCCATGAAGTGCGTGACGAGCAGGACGGTGACGCCGTTGGCGCGGATGTCCTCGATGAGCTCCCAGGTGTCGCGGCGGGCTCGCGGATCGAGGCCGGTGGTGAGCTCGTCCAGGACGACGACCCGGGGGTTGCCGACGAGCGCGAGCGCGATGAACAGGCGCTGCTTCTGGCCGCCGGAGAGCTTGCCGAACCGGGTGGTGAGCTTCTGGGTGAGCCCCAGGCGCTCGGCGAGCGGGCGCCAGTCGAGGGGCTTGTCGTGGAACGCGGTGTACAGCTCCAGGGCCTCGCGGACGGTGAGCTTGGCCTGGAGTTCACTCTCCTGGAGCTGGGCGCCGAGGACGCGGGCCACGCGCGCGTGGTCGGCGACGGGGTCGAGACCGGTGACCCGCACGCGGCCCGCGTCGGGAATCCGCAGACCCTCGACGCACTCGACGGTGGTGGTCTTCCCGGCGCCGTTCGGGCCAAGAATTCCAAAAATCTCGCCCTCCTCGACGGCGAAGGAGACACCGTCGACGACGGCCCGGCCGCCGTAGGACTTTCGCAGTTCGCTGACTTCGATGACGGACATGGCATCAGCGTCCCGGCACGGACCCCGCCGCCACATCGCCCGTCGCGCTCGACCCGGCATCAACCGATCGGTGGATGCGGCTGTACGACCCCTCGAACATGCAGGTCGTAGGACCATCGGCCGATTCCGGTCCGGCCAAAACTCGGTGGGCGTTGTCAGTGCCGGTCCGTAGGCTCGCAGCTGATGTCCACGACACGTGCAACCACCAAGGACCGATCGGCGGCCAGAACCCTGCTGCGCCTGTGGCCGTATGTCCGGCCGGTCCGCGCGCGGCTGTTCACCGCCGCGTTCGTGGCGATCCTCGCCTCCTGTACGGGGCTGGTGATCCCCCTCGTCCTGAAGTGGATGGTGGACGGCCCGGTCGCCGACGGGGACACGGCGGGGGTATGGCTCGGAGCGCTGTACCTGCTGCTGCTCGGGTTCGCGGAGGCACTGCTGTTCGGACTGCGGCGATGGCTGGTGGCGAGACCGCTCTCCCACGTCGAGGCGGAGATGCGGGCGGGACTGTACCGGCACCTCCAGCGCCTCCCGGTGGCCTTCCACGACCGCTGGGCGTCCGGTCAGCTGCTGTCCCGGGCCACCACGGACCTCATGCTCCTGCGCATGTTCCTCGCCTTCCCGCTGACGTTCCTGCTGGTCAACAGCGTGACGATCACCGTCGGCGTGATCATCATGCTGCTCCAGGACTGGACGCTCGGGCTGGTGATCCTGGGTCCGGCCATCCCCGTGATGATCACGTGCATGGTCTTCGAGAAGCGGTACCACCGTGTGGCGCGGCTCGCCCAGGACCAGGTCGGCGACCTCACGACGGTCGTCGAGGAGAGCGTGCTCGGCATCCGGATCATCAAGGGCTTCGGCCGGCACCGTTCCCAGGCGCGGGCGTTCCGCGAACTGTCGGGGAAGCTGCGGGGAACCGAGCTGCGCAAGGCGGGGCTGCTGGCCACGATCTGGGGCGTCATCACCACCCTCCCCGAAGTGGCCATCGGGGCCGCGCTGGTCGTGGGCTGCGTACAGGTGGCCGACGGGGAGTTGTCGGCGGGCACGTTGGTGGCCTTCTTGTCGACGGCTCTGGCACTGCGCTGGCCGGTGGAGTCGATCGGCTTCCTGCTGGCGATGACCCAGGAGGCGGCGACGGCGACGGAGCGCTATTTCGAGGTGATCAATGAAGTGCCGGAACAGGAGACCTGCTCAAGGCGCGCGGGGAACGGCGCGACCGGCCCCCACCGAGCGTCAGCCGACAACGATGGCCTCCGGTTCCGCAACGTCCGGTTCCGCTACCCCGACGCCCCCGAGGACTCCCCACCCATCCTCGACCTCATCGACCTCCACATCCGCCCCGGCGAATCGATGGCCCTGGTCGGCACGACGGGCAGCGGCAAGACGACCCTCACCGCCCTCGTCCCCCGCCTCCACGAGGTGACATCCGGCCACATCACCCTGGACGGCGAGGACATCACCGCGATGCCGAGGGAAACGCTGCGCGCACTCGTGGCCGTCGCCTTCGAGGAACCCACCCTCTTCTCGGCCAGCGTCAAGGACAACGTCCTGCTGGGCATGGACGAACAGGAACTGGACCGAGCCCTGTCCGTCGCGCAGGCGGACTTCGCACACGCCCTCCCCCACGGCACCGACACCCAGGTCGGCGAACAGGGCCTCAGCCTCTCGGGCGGCCAGCGCCAACGCCTCGCCCTCGCCCGGGCCGTGGTCGGCAAGCCCAGATTCCTCGTCCTCGACGACCCCCTGTCCGCGCTGGACGTGCACACCGAGGCCGCCGTGGAGGCCGCGCTGCGCGACGTCCTCGCGGACACCACCGCGCTCATCGTGGCGCACCGCCCCTCGACCGTGCTGCTCGCCGACCGCGTGGCTCTGCTGTCCGACGGCCGTATCACCGCCGTGGGCACCCACCACGAACTGCTGCGCACGAACGCCGAGTACGCCCACCTCATGTCCGGCACCGGGGAAGCGGAGGACGACCGATGACGGCCCCCACCACCAACGCCCCCACGGCGGACGAGGAACCGGAACTCCCCCGTCACCAGGACACGGTGGACGCCTTCGACCGCGACCTCCTGCCCACTCCGCCGCGCGCCACCTCCCTCCTGCTGCGCTCGCTGCTCGCCCCGATGAAGGCGCGGGTCACGCTCACCACGTTCCTGCTGCTGCTCCAGCAGGCGGCCGTGCAGGCGGGCCCGCTGCTGGTCGCGTACGCCATCGACCGCGCGGTTCCGGCGTTCCGGGACCACGACAACGGCCCGCTGATCGCGGTCGGCGCCGGCTATCTGCTGTCGGCGCTGGCCTCCGGCGGGCTCCAGTACGCGTTCATCCTGGTCTCCGCCCGCGTCAACCAGGACGTGCTGCTCGACCTGCGGGGCCGGATCTTCCGGCATGCGCAGGCACTGAGCATCGACTTCCACGAGCGTTACACCTCGGGCCGGCTCATCTCCCGTTCGACGACGGACGTGGAGTCGCTGCGCGAACTGCTCAATGAGGGCCTGCAGGAACTCGTCACCGTCATCCTGTCCTTCCTCTACATCTCCGCCCTGCTGCTCTGGCTGGACCTCGCCCTCGGCGCGGTCGCGGTGGCGTCCTTCGTGCCGCTGTACCTGCTCGTGCGGGGTTACCGGAGGCGCGCGGGCCGGGTGTACCGGAAGCGGTCGACCGCGATCGCCGCCTTGATCGTCAAGTTCGTGGAGACGATGAACGGCATCCGGCCGGTGCGCGCGTTCCGCCGCGAGGCCGCCAACGACGCCGACTTCGCCGTACTGAACAAGCGGCACGAGCGGGTCAACGGCGATGCGCTCCTTGAGATGGCCCGCTATGTCGTCAGTTCCCGGCTGGTCGCCAACATGGCCGTCGCGGGGATCGTGCTGTGGGGTGCCTACCGGGTGGCGCAGGACTCGCTGGAGCTGGGTGTCCTGGCGGCGGCGGTGCTGTATCTGCGGCGGCTGTACGACCCGATCGACCGGCTCGGGATGTTCCTGAACTCCTACCAGTCGGCGGCGGCCTCCCTGGAGAAGATCGCGGGACTGCTCGCCCAGACCCCGACCGTGCCGGAGCCGTCGGTTCCCCGGCAGCTCCCGGCGCTCGAGTCCTCGGACCGTCCCGGCCGTCAGGTCGTCTTCGAGGGTGTCTCGTTCGGCTACCGCACCGGCGGCGAGGTGCTCCCCCGTTTCGACCTCACCCTGCCCGCCGGACAGACGGTCGCGGTGGTCGGCTCGACCGGCGCCGGAAAGTCGACGCTCGCCAAGCTCCTCGCACGCTTCTACGACCCCTCGGACGGCCGCGTCCTCCTGGACGGCGTGGACCTGCGCGAGCTCGCCGTGCCCGAACTGCGGCGCGGGGTGGTCATGGTGACGCAGGAGGCGTTCCTGTTCTCCGGCACGGTCGCCGAGAACATCGCGATCGGCCGCCCGGACGCCGGCCGCGAGGAAATCGAGCAGGCCGCGAAGGCGATCGGGGCGCACGACTTCATCAGCGCCCTGCCCGACGGGTACGACACGGACGTACGCAAGCGGGGCGGCCGTATCTCGGCGGGTCAGCGCCAACTCGTGGCGTTCGCACGGGCGTTGCTCGCCGATCCGGCGGTGCTGATCCTGGACGAGGCGACCAGCTCGCTCGACGTCCCGGGCGAGCGGGCCGTGCAGCGCGCGATGGCGACGGTCCTGAGGGGCCGTACGGCCGTGGTGATCGCGCACCGGCTGTCGACCGTGGAGATCGCCGACCGGGTGCTGGTCATGGAGCACGGCAGAATCGTCGAGGACGGCACACCTGCCGAACTCGTCGCGGGCACGGGCCGGTTCGCCGATCTGCACCGGGCGTGGCGGGACAGTCTGGCGTGAACCATCAGGGTGCGGGTTATGGTCGCTGCTCAGGGCCCATGCGATCCGGCAGGAGGAGTGCGCCGCCCATGGCATCGATGCGGTGAGACGACGCGTCGAGTCAGCTCAGCCGCATTCCTCGACCGCGTCGCGAAGGTGGCGGACCGCTTCGATCACCGCGCTGTCGGCGAGGTTGCCGTAGCCGAGGACCAGCCCGTGGTCGGCGTGGTCGTCGGTGGCGTGATAGGTGGCGAGGTCGGCTACGCGCAGTGAACGTGCGGCGGCCGCCGTCACCACCGCCCTGGTGTCCACTGCGGTGGGCAGCCGCAGGATGAGATGGAGACCGGCCGCGACGCCGGAGACCGGGGCGTCGGGCAGCTGCTTGGCGAGGGCCTGGACGAGGGTGTCGCGGCGCAGACGGTATCGCTGCCGACAGGACCGGAGATGGCGGTCGTAGGCACCCGACTCCAGCAACTCGGCGAAGGCGAGTTGGTCGAGCGCCGAGGGCTGGGCGTCCACCTGGTCGGCGCGATGCAGCTGTTGGGTCCAGCGAGGCGGGGCCACGATCCATCCGATGCCGAGCGCCGGCGACAGAGTCTTGCTCAGCGACTTGAACAGGACGACCCGGGACGGATCCATGCCCTGGACGGCCGCGACCGGGCGGCGGTCGTAGCGGAACTCCGCGTCATAGTCGTCCTCCAGGACCACGCCGTCCACCCGGCGGGCCCAGTCGAGCAGCGCGGCGCGCCGCTCGGGAACGAGGACGGTGCCCAGCGGGAACTGGTGCGCCGGGGCCGTCAGCACGGCCCGCAGATCCGTGCGGGCGGCCAGGTCGTCGATGCACAGGCCGCCGCCGTCCACGCGGACGGGCACCGGCTTCATGCCCGCCGCGCGGATCACCTCGCGCAGCCGGGTCCAGCCCGGCTCCTCACAACCAACCGCGGTGATGCCCTGGGCGCGCAGAGCGTGGCACATGCGCCGCACCCCGTCGGTCACACTCGCGCACACCGTCACGTCCTGCGGGGTGGCCGAGACACCGCGGGAGCGGCCCAGGTACTCGGCGAGCAAGCGCCGGAGCCGGAGATGACCGCCGGCCGGCGGGTAGCCAAGCTCCGTGAACGCCGCGTTCGACACCTGCGCGCGGACGACGTCGGCCCACCGTCGGCGCGGAAACGCACGCAGGTCCGGCAGACCCGGCGCGAGATCGAAACGGGCCGCCGGAGCCTGGCGTGCCGCGGGGCGCTCGACGTCGGTGTCCGGGGCGTTCGACCACCGCACCCGGGTGGCCGAGCCGCTGCGCGCCTCCAGGTATCCCTCGGCGACGAGCTGGCCGTACGCCTCGGTCACCGCCCAGCGCGAACAGCCGAGGTCGGCGGCGAGCTGCCGGCTGGGCGGCAGAGCGGTGCCCACGTCGATACGCCCCTCCCGGATCGCCGACCGCAGCGCCCGCTTCACCCGCTCGTGCAGCGGTCCGGCACCGAACCGCTCCAGGTTGAGCAGGAGATCTCCGGCCAGATTGGTCTGTGATACCCGCATGCCATTGGACAGTAGCAACGAGCCGTTTCTCCGTAGCTTGGAATGGCCGGCACAAGGACCACCCGTCGGCATCGACAAGCACCTGAGGAGGACGTGGTGGCTGTTGTGAGGCGTTCGACCCCGGCCCACCCCCTGTTTCACCCCGTGTTCGAGGACTGGTGCACGAAGGCCGACGTCTTCTCGGCGCTGCCGAACGCACCGGTCGTACCGGACGACTCCCGCCAGGAGCGGTCCGCGCGGTGGCGGTTGCCGGCCAGGCCGGCGCGGCCGGGATGGGGGCCGACCCGGCTGGGATGGGGTCGTCCATGGTGAGGATAGACATCGACTGGCCCTGACTCCAGGAGACATGGAGTCGCAGTGCACCGGACGGCCACGACCGTGCCGGTGCACTGCCATGCCCGCCACCCGGACAGGACGAGCACGAGGTGGGCCCTCGCCCAGGAGCTTGGCGCCACTGTCCAGGAAGACGCCGGGGACACGACGCATGAACACCCCGACGGTGATCGACCTCTACGATGTCACGGGGAGGACCCCGACGCCCTGGTGGCGACGCAGACCACTGGTCTGTGGCGGCTGACCAACTTGCCCGCTTCCCGCGCGCCGTCCCCGGGTGACCATCCGCTGACCGCGTTGGCATTTGGTGACCGAGCAGGGCGGCACGCTGTTTCGCGTAGCCGCGCGAGCCACTGCGCGGCTTGTTCGACGGGCAACCGTCCTCACCCGCAGGAGCCAGTGCCAACGATCAAGAGGAACCTACACAGGGGGACGGGTGACCGACGCGTACGAGGACCCGGGCACGCCCGACGTCCGGGGCGGCTGGCGGTATCTGTGGTGGCTGGTGCGCTGTCAGCCGGGGAGGTCCGTGGCCGGGGCGCTGCTGGGCAGTTCCTGGATGGTGCTGCTGGCGGCGACACCGTATCTGATGGCCAAGGCGATCGACGAAGGTCTTGAGCCGGGCGACTGGGCGGCGCTCACCGGCTGGTGCTGCGCGCTGTTCGCGGTCGGCTCCTTCAACGCCTGGCTGAGCATCATGCGGCACCGCACGATGACCCGGGTGCGGATGGACGCCAACTTCCGCACGGTCAAGGTGGTCGTCGGGCAGGCGGTCCGCCTGGGCGCCGCCCTCTCGCGCCGGACCGGAGCCGGGGAGGTCGTCACGATCGGCGTGGGCGACGTGCAGACGATCGCCGGCGCCCTGACCGTCGTCGGCCCGGGCGTGGGCGCGTGCGTCGCCTACCTGACGGTCGCCGCCCTGCTGGTGTCGGTCTCTCCGCTCCTGGCGGCCGTGGTCCTGCTCGGCATCCCGGCGATCGTCCTCCTCGTGGGCCCCTTCCTGTCCCGCCTCCAGGGCGCCGAGACGGAGTACCGCGACCGCCAGGGCGTCCTCACCTCCCGCATCGCCGACCTCGCGGGCGGCTTGCGCGTCCTCAACGGCCTCGGCGGCAAGGGTCTGGTGACCGACGCCTTCCACCGCGACTCCCAGCGGCTGCGGGCCCAGGGCTACCGGGTCGGCGCGGTCACCAGCTGGGTCCAGGCCCTCGGCGTGGGCCTGCCCACCCTGTTCCTCGCCGTCGTCACCTGGCTCGCGGCCCGCCTGGCAGCCCAAGGGGAGATCACCGTGGGCGAGTTGGTCGCGGTGTACGGCTATGTCGCGGTCCTGGTGGGCCCGGTGGCGTTCTGGGTGGAGTGCGGCTACCAGCTCAGCCGGGGCGTGGTGGCGGCGAGGAGGGTCGTACGGTTCCTGTGCCTGGAGCCGATGGAGGACCGGGGCACACGGGATGCTCCCGCGGAGCCCTCGGTTCTGCACGACCCGGAGTCGGGGGTGCGCATCCTCCCGGGCCGCCTGACGGCACTGGCCTGTGCGAGGCCGACGGACACGGCAACGGTCCTGGACCGCCTGGCCCGGTACACCCCGTCGCAGGCGACCTGGGCCGGAGTCCCCCTGGACGAGATCCGGTTGCCCCAGATCAGAGAGCACATCCTGCTGGCGGACCACGAGGCGGACCTGTTCGCGGGCCCACTGCGCGAGGTGATCATGGGCGCGGACTCCGACCCCGCGGCCGCCATACACGCAGCGGTGGCAGCCGACATCGTCCAAGGTCTCCCGGACGGCCTCGACTCCCCCATGGACGCCCAGGCCCGCAACCTCTCAGGCGGCCAACGTCAACGCATCCGCCTGGTAAGGGCACTCCTCGCCGACCCGGAAGTCCTCCTGGCCATAGAACCCACCTCCGCCCTGGACGCCCACACGGAAGCCCTCGTGGCCAAGCGCCTGCACGAGGCCAGGGAAGGACGCACCACAGCCGTCACCACCACCTCCCCCCTCGTGCTGGACCACGCCGACACGGTCCTCTACCTGGTCGACGGCAAACTCGCCGCGACCGGCACCCATCAGCAACTCCTCACCGAGGAACCGGGATACCGCGCCCTGGTCGCACGAGACGCGGAGGTCATGAAATGAGCAGGGGTCACCTCCCGGTCGCCGACCAGGCCTCCGTACGGCGCGCGTCCGTCCGGCTGATACGCAAAGACGCCCGCGCCTTCACCGCCGTACTCGCCCTGAACGCACTCGCCGCCCTCAGCGGCCTCGCCGGCCCGTGGCTGCTCGGCCGGATCATCGACGAGGTGCGCGCCGGTGCGGGCGTGGCCGCGGTGGACCGGCTCTCGCTCGTCCTCGTGGTGTGCGCGTGCGCACAGCTCCTCCTCGCCCGCTGGGCCCGCTACGTCGGCCATCGCTTCGGCGAACGCACCCTCGCCCGCGTCCGCGAGGAGTTCGTGGAGCGCACCCTGGCCCTGCCCGCCTCCGTCGTGGAACGTGCCGGCACCGGCGACCTCACCGCCCGGGGCACCGCCGACGTGGCGACCGTCGGCACCACACTTCGCGACGCGGGACCCGAACTCCTCGTCAACTCCGTGCAGTTCGTGTTCCTGCTGGCCGCGGTGTTCTTCCTCGACCCGCTGCTCGGGGCCGTCGGTGTGTTCGGTCTGCTGCCCATCTGGTTCGTGCTGCGCTGGTATCTGCGGCGGGCGCGCGACGGCTATCTGGCCGAGGGCTCCGCCACCTCCGACGTCGCCGAGATCCTCGCGGCCACCGCGTCCGGCGCCCGCACGGTCGAGGCGCTCCGCCTCGAGGGGCGGCGCGTCCGGGCGAGCCGGGACGCCCTCGACACGGCCCGCCGCACCCGCCTCTACACCCTCTACCTGCGCAGTGTGTTCTTCCCGGTGGTGGACGTCTCGTACGTCCTCCCCGTGGCCTGTGTACTCATGGTCGGCGCGGTGCTGCACGCGCAGGACATGCTGAGCCTGGGGTCGGTCGTCGCGGCTGCCCTGTACCTGCGTCAGATGTCCAACCCCCTCGACCAGATCCTGATGCGGGTCGAACAACTCCAGTCCGGCGGCGCCTCGTTCGCCCGCGTGGAGGGCCTCGCCGCGGCGCCGCGGGGCTCCGTCGAGAACTCCCCCGCTCCCGCCGACGACCGCATCGACGTCACAGCTGTGCGGTACTCCTACGGCCGCGGCGGCGAGGTCCTGCACGGCGTCACCCTGACCGTGCGCCCCGGTGAACGCCTGGCCGTCGTCGGTCCGTCCGGCGCCGGGAAGACCACCCTGAGCAGGCTGCTCGCGGGGGTCGACGCGCCGACCTCGGGATCGGTGACCGTCGGCGGGGTCCCCGTCGTCGGTCTCGACCCCGAGCAGCTGCGCCGCCAGGTCGTCCTGGTCACCCAGGAGCACCACGTCTTCCTGGGCACGGTCCGCGACAATCTCCTCATCGCCGAACCCGGCGCCGGGGACGAGGAGTTGTGGGCCGCCCTGACCGCCGTGGGAGCCGACGGGTGGGTGCGGGAGCTGCCCGAGGGGCTCGACACCGCGCTCGGCGAGGACGGTTGCCGTACGGACGGTTCGCAGGCGCAGCAACTCGCCCTGGCCCGAGTGGTGTTGGCGGACCCGCACACCCTGATCCTCGACGAGGCGACCGCGCTCCTCGATCCCACGACCGCGCGGCACACCGAGCGCGCCCTGGCCGCCGTACTCGAAGGACGCACGGTCATCGCGATCGCGCACCGGCTGCACACCGCGCACGACGCGGACCGGGTGGCGGTGATGGAGAACGGCCTGCTGACCGAGCTCGGTACGCACGAGGAGCTGGTGGCGGCGGACGGGGTCTACGCGGCGCTGTGGGGGTCGTGGCACGGGGACCGGCCCTCGGTGTCCGACCAGAGTGGAAAGTCCGTATAACGAACATGAACTCCCGGACAACGAACGATTTCCGGCCAAGTTCCTGACGCGCTCCTGACAGTACGGGCTTTCCGGTGCCACTCTTCCCACGGCCGCTTCACAGCAACCTCACAGATCTCTCGCTGTGTTCTGATCCGCGGCCGCCTGCACCTCGTTCCGCGTACCGCCCGGACGGTCGACCCACCGTCCGGTCTCCCCTGGCCGCGCGATCCGCGGCCGCGCAGAAGGAGTCAGTGTTGAGAGACAGTTCCTCCCACAGACGCACCCCCCGCACCCCCCACCCCCTGCACCGCAAGGCCGCCGCCGTGGCCCTGGTCGGTGTCTCCGCCCTGATCGCCGCGGCCGTCCAGTCGGGCGCCGCCACCGCAGCCCCGGAGAAGGCACCGTCGGCCGCGAGCAAGGTGATCCCGGGCGCCGAGTCCCTCAAGCTCACCCCCGCCCAGCGCGCCGAGCTGATACGCGAGGCGAACGCCACCAAGGCGGACACCGCCAAGGACCTCGGCCTGGGCGCCAAGGAGAAGCTGGTCGTCCGTGACGTCGTCAAGGACGGCGACGGCACGCTGCACACCCGCTACGAGCGCACCTACGACGGTCTGCCCGTCCTCGGCGGCGACCTCGTCGTGGAGACCGCGAAGTCGGGCGCGACCGAGGGCGTCGTCAAGGCGACGAACAAGACCATCAAGGTCGCCTCGGTGACGCCGAAGGTGTCTGCGGCCAAGGCGTCGGCGCAGGCCCTCAAGGCCGCGCAGGCGGTCGGCGCCGACAAGGCCGACACCAACCGCGCCCCGCGCAAGGTCATCTGGGCCGGCAACGGCACGCCGACCCTGGCGTACGAGACGGTCGTCGGCGGTCTCCAGGAGGACGGGACGCCGAACGAGCTGCACGTCGTCACGGACGCGGCGACCGGCGCGAAGCTCTACGAGTACCAGGGCATCGAGACCGGCACCGGCAACACCATGTACAGCGGCACGGTCACCCTCGGCACCACGCAGTCCGGGTCCACGTACAACCTGACCGACGGGGCGCGCGGCAACCACAAGACGTACAACCTCAACCGCGGCACCTCCGGCACCGGCACCCTCTTCTCGGGGCCCGACGACGTCTGGGGCAACGGCAGCGCGTCCAACGCGGAGACGGCCGGCGCGGACGCGCACTACGGCGCCGCGCTCACCTGGGACTACTACAAGAACGTGCAGGGGCGTTCGGGCATCCGCGGTGACGGGGTCGGCGCGTACTCCCGGGTCCACTACGGCAACAACTACGTCAACGCGTTCTGGGACGACAGCTGCTTCTGCATGACGTACGGCGACGGGTCGGGCAACACCCACCCGTTGACGGCCATCGACGTGGCCGGTCACGAGATGACCCACGGCGTCACGTCGAACACCGCTGGGCTCAACTACTCGGGCGAGTCCGGCGGTCTGAACGAGGCGACCTCCGACATCTTCGGCACGGCCGTCGAGTTCTACGCCAACAACTCCTCCGACGTCGGTGACTACCTCATCGGCGAGAAGATCAACATCAACGGCGACGGCACCCCGCTGCGCTACATGGACAAGCCGAGCAAGGACGGCGCGTCCAAGGACAGTTGGTACTCGGGGATCGGGTCGGTGGACGTCCACTACTCGTCCGGGCCCGCGAACCACTTCTTCTACCTCCTGTCGGAGGGCAGTGGCACCAAGACCATCAACGGTGTCACCTACAACTCCCCGACCTCGGACGGCCTTCCGGTCACCGGCATCGGCCGGGACAAGGCGGAGAAGATCTGGTTCCGCGCGCTGACCACGAAGTTCACGTCGACGACGAACTACGCGGCGGCCCGCACCGGCACCCTCGCGGCGGCCGGTGAGCTGTACGGCACGACGAGCGCCGAGTACACGGCCGTGGCGAACGCCTGGGCGGGCGTGGCGGTCGGCTCGCGTCCCGGCGGTGGCGGTGGTGGCGGCACCTCGTTCGAGTCCACCACCGACGTATCGATTCCGGACAACGGGGCGGCCGTCAATTCGCCTATCACGGTCTCAGGGCGTACGGGCAACGCGCCCTCGAACCTCGCGGTCTCGGTCGACATCGTGCACACCTACATCGGTGACCTCCGGGTGCAGCTGATCGCCCCCGACGGCACGGCGTACACGCTGAAGGCGTACGGCACCGGTGGCAGCACCGACAACCTCAACACCACGTACACGGTGAACGCGTCCTCCGAGGTCGCCAACGGGACCTGGCAGTTGCGGGTCCAGGACAACGCGGCCCAGGACACCGGCTACATCAACGGGTGGAAGCTGACCTTCCCGTAGGCCGGCGACCCCCAAGTCAGGGCGCCGTCCCGGTGGTTCGAATCCCCGGGGCGGCGCCCTCTTTTTGCCTCTCCATGACTGACGGCTTGTTGGGGCTTTGCCCTGGTCAACTCGGTTTACATGCCTGCAATGTTCATCCAGCCGTCGACTTTCAGCCAACATCACTTGAGGGTCATGACATGTACGCGCCTTGATGCCACGCTTCCTCACAACCGCCGCACAACTTCACAACCACCCCGGAAGGCAACCCCACGCCGTCCGGGCTCCCCCACGAAGGAGCTTGTGTGACCCCCCTCTACGCGCGTCACAAGCGCACCACCCTGGCCATCGCCACCGCCGTCGCGGCCGGGGCCCTGCTCACCACCGGTCTGACCACCGGAAGTGCCGCCGCCGTGACCCCGGCCGAAGGCACCGGCAAGGCCACGCTCGCGGGCGCCCCGGTCCAGCTGTCCGCGGCCGCGCGCACCTCCCTCATCAAGGAGCAGCAGGCCGACGCCGGGACCACGGCTCAGGAGATAGGCCTCGGCTCCAAGGAGAAGCTGGTCGTCAAGGACGTCCTGAGAGACGCCGACGGTACGGTCCACACCCGCTACGAGCGCACGTACGCCGGTCTCCCCGTCCTCGGCGGCGACCTGGTCGTCCACGAGTCGAAGTCCGGTGCGACCGAAGGCGTCTCCAAGGCGACGAAGGCCACCATCAAGGTCGCCTCGCTGACCCCGAAGGTCACTGTCGCCAAGGCCGAGACCCAGGCGCTGACCGCCGCCAAGGCCGCAGGCTCGGACAAGGCCGCCGCGGACGGCGCGCGCAAGGTGATCTGGGCCGGCTCGGGTACCCCCGTCCTCGCCTACGAGACGATCGTCGGCGGCTTCCAGGACGACGGCACCCCGAACCAGCTGCACGTCATCACCGACGCCGCCACCGGCAAGAAGCTCTACGAGTACCAGGGCATCGAGAACGCGACCGGCACCGGCAAGAGCCTGTACTCGGGCACGGTCAGCCTCAGCACCACGCAGTCCGGCTCGACGTACAACCTCACGGACGCCACGCGCGGCAGCCACAAGACGTACAACAAGTCCCACGGCACCAGCTCCTCCGCGGGCACCCTGTTCACGGACGCCGACAACGTGTGGGGCACCGGCGCGGCCTCCAGCTCCACCACCGACCAGACCGCGGCGGTGGACGCCACCTACGGCGCGCAGGAGACGTGGGACTTCTACAAGTCCACCTTCGGCCGCAGCGGCATCAAGAACAACGGCGTCGGCGCGTACTCCCGCGTGCACTACGGCAACCAGTACGTCAACGCGTTCTGGGACGACGGCTGCTTCTGCATGACGTACGGCGACGGTGAGGGCAACGTCAGCCCGCTCACCTCGCTGGACGTGGCAGGCCACGAGATGAGCCACGGCGTCACCTCGAACACGGCGGGCCTGAACTACTCCGGTGAGTCCGGCGGCCTCAACGAGGCCACCTCGGACATCTTCGGCACGGGCGTGGAGTTCTACGCCAACAACTCCAACGACGTCGGTGACTACCTCATCGGCGAGGAGATCGACATCAACGGCGACGGCACGCCGCTGCGCTACATGGACAAGCCCAGCAAGGACGGCGGCTCGGCGGACTCCTGGTCCTCGTCGGTCGGCAACCTGGACGTCCACTACTCGTCGGGCGTGGCGAACCACTTCTTCTACCTCCTCTCGGAGGGCAGCGGCGCCAAGACGATCAACGGCGTGTCCTACAACTCGCCGACGTCCAACGGCTCCACGGTCACCGGCATCGGCCGCGCCAAGGCCCTGCAGATCTGGTACAAGGCGCTGACGACGTACTTCACGTCGACGACCAACTACAAGTCGGCGCGCACGGGCACGCTGTCCGCGGCGTCCGCCCTGTACGGCTCCACCAGCACCGAGTACAAGGCGGTGGCCGCGGCCTGGTCCGCGGTCAACGTGAGCTAGTCCGCGAGAGGCTCGACGGGCGGTACCCGGAAGGAAGGCATATCCGGGTGCCGCCCTACTCTTGGGTCCCATGTCCTTCACGTACGACGACGTCGGCGCGACCCGGCGGAGCGGATTCTGCCCGCCCGGCTTCCACCCCCTGCACGTACGCACCCGCATAGGCGAGGGTCACGACGTCTTCCAGAAGGCCTCCGAGGCGGTCCTGACCTGGGAGATGCACCGCGCCCTGGGCGTGGGCATGGACACCACCGCGGACCGCGCGGCCCCCGACGTGGACGTCACGGTCACCCTCGCCGGCGTCATCAGGGCCCCCTGCCGAGTCGTCTGGACGGTCGAGGAACACCGCCGCGCGGGCTGGGCCTACGGCACCCTCGCCGGCCACCCCGAATCCGGCGAGGAGTCCTTCGTCGTCGACCGCACGGGCGACGGGACGGTATGGCTGACGGTGTCGGCGTTCAGCCGCGCCGCGAAGTGGTACTCGCGGGCGGGCGGCCCGGCGACCCGTGGACTGCAGCACGCGTACGCGCGGAAGTGCGGGACGGTCCTGCGGAAGCTGTGCGGCGGGGAGGACGCGGGCTGAGCGGAGAAGCCCGGCCCGCGCCCCCGCGGTTCACCGCATGAGCACCCCGGCCCCCTCCACCACCTCTTCCGAAGGCACCGCCACCAGCCCCAGCTCCGCGCCCGACGCCAGCAGCCGATGCGAGGGCAGGATGCGGACCGTGTAGCCGAAGGGTCCCGTGCGGTCCAGGGACAGCGGGCCCTCGTACACCCACCGGCCCTCCGCGTCCGGCCCGCCCACCGACTTCAGCGGGACCGTCGCCGCGTCCGCGATGCGGTCCTCCTCGTCGACCCGGCCGGAGACCGCCTGGATCTCCACGTCGTCCGGGCCCAGGGCGCCGAGGCCCACGTGGACCCTGAGGCCGAGCGTGGTGCCGAGTTCGGCCGTGGTCGTCGCGGCCGTGGTCTCCACGTGGTCGACCGTCACCCCGTGCCACTGCGCCCGCACCCGGGACTTCCACTCCGCGAGCTCGCGTGCCACGTCCGGGGCCATCGTGCGGTGGGCGTGGGCCGCCGGGGCGTAGAGGCGTTCGACGTACTCGCGGACCATGCGGCCGGCCAGGACCTTCGGGCCCAGCAGGGTGAGCGTCTGGCGGACCATCTCGATCCAGCGGTCGGGGAGGCCTCCTTGTCCCTGCTCGTAGAAGCGGGGGGTCACCCGCTGTTCGAGGAGGTCGTAGAGGGCGTCGGCCTCTATGTCGTCACGGCGGTCGGGGTCGGTCCCCACGCCGTCCGCCGTCGGGATCGCCCAGCCGAAGTCGGGCTGGAACCACTCGTCCCACCAGCCGTCCAGGACGGACAGGTTCAGACAGCCGTTGAGCGCCGCCTTCATGCCCGAGGTGCCGCAGGCCTCCAGCGGCCGCAGCGGGTTGTTGAGCCAGATGTCGCAGCCCGGGTACAGCTTCTGCGCCATCGCCATGCCGTAGTCGGGCAGGAAGACGATCCGGTGGCGGACCCGCGGGTCGTCCGCGAACCGCACCAGCTCCTGGACCAGCCGCTTCCCGCCGTCGTCCGCCGGGTGCGCCTTGCCCGCCACCACGATCTGGATCGGGCGTTCGGGGTGCAACAACAGGTCCATCAGCCGGTCGCGGTCCCGCAGCATCAGGGTCAGCCGCTTGTACGACGGGACGCGGCGCGCGAATCCGATCGTCAGGACGTCGGGGTCCAGCACGCCGTCGATCCAGCCCAACTCCGCCGTCCCGGCGCCGCGTTGCCGCCAGGACGCCCGCAGCCGGTCCCGTACCTCCACCACCAGCTGCTCCCGCAGGGAGCGGCGCAGGTCCCAGACGTCCTGGTCGGGGATGTCGCCCACGGCGTCCCAGCGGTCCGAGCCGCCGACGGTCAGCGCGTCCTCGGTGCGCTGGGCGCCGATCTGCCGGGCGCCGAGCCGGAACACCTCGGGCGCGACCCAGGTCGGGGCGTGCACCCCGTTGGTCACGGAGGTGATCGGCACCTCCTCGGGGTCGAATCCCGGCCAGAGTCCGGAGAACATCTCCCGGCTGACCTGCCCGTGCAACAGCGAGACCCCGTTGGCTCGCTGGGCGAGGCGCAGGCCCATCACGGCCATGTTGAAGAGGTTGGGTTCGCCGCCGGGGTAGGTCTCCATGCCGAGGGCGAGGATCCGGCCCACGTCCATGCGCGGGAGCTCGGCGTCGGGGCCGAAGTGCCGGGCGACCAGCTCCCGGTCGAAGCGGTCGATGCCGGCCGGGACGGGGGTGTGCGTGGTGAAGACGGTCCCCGCCCGGACCGCCTCCAGGCCGGCGTCGAAGTCCATTCCCTGGTCGCAGAGCTCGGCGATCCGCTCCAGGCCGAGGAAGCCGGCGTGCCCCTCGTTGGTGTGGAACACCTCGGGGCCGGCGTGGCCGGTCAGCCGGCAGTACGTCCGTACCGCGCGGACACCCCCTATCCCCAGCAGCATCTCCTGGAGCAGACGGTGTTCGCTGCCGCCGCCGTAGAGCCGGTCGGTCACCCCGCGTTCGCCGAGGTCGTTCTCCTCGACGTCGGAGTCCAGCATCAGCAGGGGCACCCGGCCGACCTGGGCGAGCCAGATCCGGGCGTGCAGCTGCTTGCCGCCGGGAAGGGCCAGCGACACCTGTGCCGGGGTGCCGTCGGCCTCCCTCAGCAGCGCCACCGGCAGCTCGTTGGGGTCCAGGACCGGATAGTGCTCCTGCTGCCAGCCGTCCCGGGACAGGGACTGGCGGAAGTAGCCGTGGCGGTACAGCAGACCGACGCCGATCAGCGGTACGCCCAGGTCACTGGCCGCTTTCAGATGGTCGCCCGCCAGGATTCCCAGACCGCCGGAGTACTGCGGCAGGGCGGCCGTGATGCCGAACTCGGGCGAGAAGTAGGCGACGGCGGCGGGGAGTTCACCGGTGTGGGTCTGGTACCAGCGTTCACCGGTGACGTAGTCGTGGAGATCGTCGGCGACCGCGGTGAGCCGGCGCAGGAAGCGACGGTCCTCGGCGAGTTCGGCGAGCCGGGCGGGGCGCACGCTGCCGAGCAGTCGTACGGGATCACCGCCCGACGCGGCCCAGTGCTCCGGATCGACGGACTGGAAGAGATCGCGGGTCTCCGCGTGCCAGGACCAGCGCAGATTGCGCGCCAGATCGCTCAGGGGCCGCAGGGCATCGGGGAGTACGGGTCGGACGGTGAATCGACGGATCGCCTTCACATTCCACCTCGGCGAGCGAGCGGAGTGGGACACACGGCGGTGTGCGTCCCGTCGTCAACCCCGACCGTATCTGTGCGGAGGGTCTCGTCACCACGGCGCGGTTCAAGGCAGAAGACCATGTCACCCTCAAGCCGTCCCGGATCGAACAGTCCGAAAATCGCCGTAACCTCCCCATGTCCCCCATGGCTGATATGGCCGATTCCACCCCCGCAGGCGTCCTTGTGGTACTTCACACCGCACGAGAGGCTTCCCCATGGCGTGCCTGCCGACGCCGGGTGCACCCGGCGCGCCGGGGCTGCGTACGCCGAGCTGAGGAGGGGAACTCAAGTCATGGCACGGACGCGAGATCGGCGTCTGCGCTGGGTGGGGGGCCTGACCGCGGTGAGCTGTGCTGCCGCACTTTCGGCCATCACCCTGCCCGCGCACGCCGCACCGGAGGGGCGGATACTCGGCGCCGGAGAGCCCGGTTCCGTCAGCGGGAGTTACCTGGTGACACTCAAGGGGGGAACGAAGGCTCCGTCGGCGACCGGAAAAGGACTCGCCGAGAAGTACGGGGCGAGAATCAGCCATACCTACGGCACGGTACTCAACGGTTACGCGATCCGGGCCGACGAGAGACAGGCCAGGCGGCTCGCGGCGGACTCCCGTGTGGACTCGGTCGTCCAGGACACCCGGGTGACCCTGGAGCGCACCCAGAAGAACCCGCCGTCCTGGGGCCTGGACCGGGTCGACCAGCCGAAACTGCCGCTGGACAGGTCCTACACCTCGCCGGAGTCCGCGGGCGCCGGAACGACGGTGTACGTGATCGACACCGGCATCCGGATCTCCCACAAGGACTTCGGGGGCCGGGCGGCCTACGGCTGGGACTTCGTCGGGGGCGACGGCTCGGCGGGCGACGGCAACGGCCACGGCACCCACGTGGCGGCCACCGTCGCCGGCACCCGGTACGGCGTGGCCAAACAGGCGAAGGTGGTGGCCGTACGCGTCCTCGACAACAACGGATCGGGCACGACCGCCCAGGTCATCGCCGGTATCGACTGGGTGACGAAGAACGCGCGGAAGCCGGCGGTCGCCAACCTCAGCCTGGGCGGCTCCCACAGTGCCCAGCTGGACGCCGCCGTCCGCACGTCCATCGCGTCCGGAGTGACCTACACGGTCGCTGCGGGCAACGACGGCCTGCCGGCCGGGCTCTACTCGCCCGCCGACGTACCGCAGGCGATCACGGTCGGCGCGACCGACACGAAGGACACCCGGGCGGGCTTCTCGAACTACGGATCCGCCCTCGACCTGTTCGCACCAGGAGTCTCGATCACCTCCGCGGGCATCACGAGCGACACCGCCAGGGCGACCTACTCGGGAACGTCGATGGCGACACCGCACGCGGCGGGCACGGCCGCGCTGTACCTCGCCGGCCACCCGAAGGCCACTCCGGCGCAGGTCGGTAAAGCGCTGGTGAAAATGGCGGCCTCCGGGAAGGTGTCCGGTCGGGGCGCGGGTTCACCGGACAAACTTCTCCAGGTGCCCGGCCCCCAGGGGTAAGCGTCCGCAAGGCGGCCCCGTTCGGCGAGAACGGGGCCTGTTTTGTGTAAAGACATACGCGTGAGTAGTTAACAAAGTGCTGGATTGCCTACCCGAATAGGGTGGGAAGGCTCCTGCGGTACACGGCTCAGGTAGGTTCACCGGTACGCCACGCAGGACCCCCTCCCCACATCCATCCGCCCACCCAAAGTTGACGCGGACAGGAGCGGTCATGCCCGCCACGCACCATTCGTCAGCACCCCCGACGTCCAGCACCGACGCGTCCACCACGCGTCCCGTCGACCCCGGACCACCGCGCCAGGAGCGACCCTCCACACCAGCGGGACCGGCTCCGGCCATCGGACGCATACCGGTCCTCGACGTCCGCCCGGTGGTCCAGCGCGGGCGCCGGCCCGCGAAGGCGGTCACCGGAGAGACGTTCGAGATCTCGGCCACCGTGTTCCGTGAGGGCCATGACGCGGTCGCCGCGAATGTCGTACTGAAGGATCCGGAAGACCGCGCCGGACCGTGGACCCCCCTGCACGAACTGACCCCGGGCACCGATCGCTGGGGCGCCACCGTCACCGCCGGCAGCCCGGGTCTGTGGACCTTCACCGTCGAGGCCTGGGGCGACCCCGTCACCACCTGGCGGCACCACGCCCAGATCAAGATCCCGGCGGGCATGGACACCGAAATGGTCCTGGAGGAGGGTGCCCGGCTCTACGAGCGGGCCGCCGTCGGCGTGCCCGACGACGGCCGGAACGGCGTGATCCTCGCGGCCATCCACGCCCTCCGCGACGAGACCCGGCCCGCCGCCGCCCGTCTGGCGGCCGCGTTGACGCCCGAGGTGGACGCCGTACTGGCAAGGTACCCGCTGCGGGAGTTGATCACGGCGTCGGAGACGCTACCGCTGCTGGTGGAGCGGGAGCGGGCGCTGTTCGGGTCGTGGTACGAGTTCTTCCCGCGCTCGGAGGGCACCCCGCAGCGGCCGCACGGCACGTTCCGCACTGCGGCGCGCCGGCTGCCGGCGATCGCGGCGATGGGTTTCGACGTGGTCTATCTGCCGCCGATCCATCCGATCGGCAGCACCTTCCGCAAGGGCCGCAACAACACCCTGTCCGCCGGTCCCGACGATGTGGGCGTGCCGTGGGCGATCGGCTCGCCGGAGGGCGGGCATGACGCGGTCAACCCGGACCTGGGTACGCTGGAGGACTTCGACTGGTTCGTGGCGGAGGCCGGCAAGCTGGGTCTGGAGATCGCGCTGGACTTCGCGCTGCAGTGCTCGCCGGATCATCCCTGGGTGCACAAGCACCCGGAGTGGTTCCACCACCGCCCCGACGGCACCATCGCGTACGCGGAGAACCCGCCGAAGAAGTACCAGGACATCTACCCGATCGCCTTCGACGCCGACATGGACGGGCTGATCGCGGAGACGCTGCGGGTGCTGCGGCACTGGATGGACCACGGGGTGCGGATCTTCCGGGTGGACAATCCGCACACCAAGCCGGTGGTGTTCTGGGAGCGGGTGATCGCGGACATCAACGCCACCGACCCGGACGTGATCTTCCTGGCCGAGGCGTTCACCCGCCCGGCGATGATGCACACCCTGGCCCAGATCGGCTTCCAGCAGTCCTACACCTACTTCACCTGGCGCACCACCAAGGAAGAACTCACCGCGTACCTGAGCGAACTCTCCGGTGAGGCGGCCTCCTACATGCGGCCGAACTTCTTCGCCAACACCCCCGACATCCTGCACGAGTTCCTCCAGCACGGCGGCCGGCCCGCGTTCGCGCTGCGCGCGGTCCTGGCCGCGACCCTCTCGCCGACCTGGGGCATCTACTCCGGCTACGAACTCGCCGAGAACACCCCGCTACGGGAGGGCAGCGAGGAATACCTCAACTCGGAGAAGTACCAGCTCAAGGCCCGCGACTGGGACACCCCCGACACCCTCGCCCCCCTGATCACCCAGCTCAACACCATCAGGCGGGACAACCCGGCCCTACGGCAGTTGCGCGACCTCCATTTCCATCACGCGGACAAGGACGCGGTGATCGCGTACTCGAAGCGGCGCGGTTCGAACACGGTTCTGGTGGTCGTGAACCTCGATCCGCACCACACCCAGGAGGCCACGGTCTCGTTGGACATGCCGCAACTCGGCCTGGAATGGCACGAGTCGGTGCCGGTGCGCGACGAGCTCACCGGCGAGACCTACCACTGGGGCAGGGCGAACTACGTGCGTCTCGAACCGGGCACTCGCCCCGCGCACATCCTCACCGTCCTGCGACCGTCCACCCCGCAGATCGGAGGGTCACCCACAACATGATCGTCAACGAGCCCGTCCACGACACCTTCGAGGACACCCCTGCCAAGGACCGGGACCCGGACTGGTTCAAGCGGGCCGTCTTCTACGAGGTCCTCGTCCGCTCCTTCCAGGACAGCAACGGCGACGGCGTCGGCGACCTCAAGGGCCTGACCGCCAAACTCGACTACCTGCAGTGGCTGGGCGTCGACTGCCTGTGGCTGCCGCCGTTCTTCAAGTCACCGCTCCGGGACGGCGGCTACGACGTCTCCGACTACACCGCCGTCCTGCCGGAGTTCGGCGACCTCGCCGACTTCGTGGAGTTCGTCGACGCCGCCCATCACCGCGGCATGCGCGTGATCATCGACTTCGTCATGAACCACACCAGCGACCAGCACCCGTGGTTCCAGGAGTCCCGGGCCAATCCCGACGGCCCCTACGGCGACTACTACGTGTGGGCGGACGACGACAAGCAGTACCAGGACGCCCGGATCATCTTCGTCGACACCGAGGCCTCCAACTGGACCTTCGACCCGGTGCGCAAGCAGTACTACTGGCACCGCTTCTTCTCCCACCAGCCGGATCTCAACTACGAGAACCCGGCCGTCCAGGAGGAGATGATCTCCGCCCTGCGGTTCTGGCTGGACCTGGGCATCGACGGCTTCCGCCTCGACGCGGTCCCCTACCTGTACCAGGAGGAGGGCACCAACTGCGAGAACCTGCCGGCGACCCATGACTTCCTCAAGCGGGTCCGCAAGGAGATCGACGCCTCCTACCCGGACACGGTGGTGCTGGCGGAGGCGAACCAGTGGCCGGAGGACGTCGTCGACTACTTCGGCGACTTCGAGAGCGGCGGCGACGAATGCCACATGGCGTTCCACTTCCCGGTCATGCCCCGCATCTTCATGGCGGTCCGCCGGGAATCCCGCTACCCCGTCTCGGAAATCCTCGCCAAGACGCCGGCCATCCCCAACAACTGCCAATGGGGCATCTTCCTGCGCAACCACGACGAGCTCACCCTCGAAATGGTCACCGACGAGGAACGCGACTACATGTGGGCCGAATACGCGAAGGACCCGCGTATGCGCGCCAACATCGGCATCCGGCGGCGGCTCGCCCCTCTCCTCGACAACGACCGCAATCAGATCGAGCTCTTCACCGCCCTGCTGCTGTCCCTGCCCGGCTCGCCGATCCTCTACTACGGCGACGAGATCGGCATGGGCGACAACATCTGGCTCGGCGACCGCGACGCCGTACGCACCCCGATGCAGTGGACACCGGACCGTAACGCAGGCTTTTCCTCCTGCGACCCCGGGCGGCTCTATCTGCCGACCATCATGGACCCCGTCTACGGCTACCAGGTCACCAACGTCGAGGCGTCGATGGCGTCGCCCTCGTCGTTGCTGCACTGGACCCGCCGGATGATCGAGATCCGCAAGCAGAACGCCGCCTTCGGCCTCGGCTCCTACACCGAGCTCCCGTCGTCGAACCCGGCGGTGATCGCGTTCCTCAGGGAGTACGAGGACGACCTGGTCCTGTGTGTGCACAACTTCTCCAGGTTCGCGCAGCCGACGGAGCTGGACCTGAGTGCCTTCAACGGACGGCACCCGGTCGAGCTGTTCGGCGGGGTGCGGTTCCCGGCCATCGGTGAGCTGCCGTACTTGCTGACCCTCGCCGGGCACGGCTTCTACTGGTTCCGGCTCCGCAAGGACGCCGCGTAGCCGACGAGGACCCGGGCGAGGCGGTTTCCACCGCCGCGCCCGGGGCACGCATCAGTAACACCCCGATCAGCCAGCCCGGGGAAAGGACGCCACGCCATGTCGGAAGCCGTCACCCGTAGCGCCACGACAAGTCCAGGCCTCCTCGCCTCGCTTGATCCACTTCTGCGCGAGTGGTTGCCGCGGCAGCGCTGGTTCGCGGGCAAGGGGCGCCCGGTCACCGGGTTCTCGCTGGTGGCGGCCACCGAACTGCTGCCGCCCACGGCCAAGCTCGGTCTGTACCACCTGCTGGTCCGCGCCCACCAGCCGCTCGTCGTGGGCGCCCCGACGCATCCCGGGGACTGCTATCAGCTCCTCATAGGCCTGCGCGAGGCGCTGCCGCCCCGGCTGGCGCCCGCGCTGATCGGCCACGTCGAGGACGGCCCGCTCACCGGCCGTACCGCGTACGACGCCCTCTACGACCCACTGCCCGCCGAACTGCTCCTGGAAGCGATCCGCACCGGGACCCGGATCGGCGGGCTGTCTTTCGAGCGGGACCCGCAGCAGGAGATCCGGGAGGGCCTGGTGGCCCGGGTGATGACCGCCGAGCAGTCGAATTCGTCGATCGTCTACGGAGATACGTTCATCCTGAAACTCCTGCGCCGGGTCGTGCCCGGCGTCAACCCCGACCTGGAGCTGCCGCTGGCCCTGGCCCGGGAGAGCTGCCCCCGGGTGCCCGCGCCGACGGGGTGGCTGGAGGCGGAGCTGGCCGGAGAGCCGTACACCCTCGCGGTGCTCCAGCCCTTCGTGCAGGGCGCTTCGGACGGCTGGGAACTGGCCCTGCGGGAGCTCGCCAAGGGCGAGGACTTCGGCGCCGAGGCGCACGCCCTCGGGCGGGCCACCGCCGAGGTGCACACCGCGCTCGCCCGGGCGCTGCCCACCGTGACGCTGGGGCACCAGCAGCTGCACCTGCTCGTCGACGGCATGATCGAGCGGCTGGAGGCGGCCGTACAGGCGGTCCCCGCGCTCCGGCCGCACGCGCCGGGTCTGCGCTCCGCGTTCACCGCGCTGGGTGATCTCGCCGCCGAGGGCACCACCTGGACCGCCCAGCGCATCCACGGCGACCTCCACCTCGGCCAGTGTCTGCGCTCGGCGACCGGGCACTGGTCGCTGATCGACTTCGAGGGCGAGCCGTCCAAGCCGCTCTCCGAACGCCGGCTGCCGCAGCCCACGGCCCGGGACATCGCCGGGATGCTGCGCTCCTTCGACTACGCGGCACACTCGACCGACCTGCCGGTACCGGGCTGGGCCGAGGCGTGCCGGGCCGCGTACTGTTCCGGATACGCCGAGGTCAGCGGCGTGGACCCGCGGACCGATCCGGTGCTGTTGCGCGCGTACGAGACCGACAAGGCGATCTACGAGGTCGTCTACGAGGCCCGGCACCGCCCGGACTGGCTGCAGGTACCGATGGCCGCGGTGGCGCGGTACGCGTCGCCCGACCCGATCTGACCCGACCTGACCTTCGCCGAGGAGGCTCCGCCAGTGACCCCCCGCCCCACCCCCAGCGGTTCGGACCCGAAGAAGTCGGCCGCGAAAGCGGCGAAGAGCGTGAAGAAGGCCGCGGAGAAGGCGGTGACCAAGAAGGCCGCCGCGAAGAAGCCGGATCCGGTGGCCGAGAAGGCGCCCGCGAAGAAGGCCGTGGCGAAGAAGGCCGCCGAGAAGAGCGCCGTCAGCAAGGCGGTCACCAAGAAGACCGCCGCGAAGACCGCGAAGAAGGGGACCGCGAAGGCGAAGAAGGTCGCCGCACCGGTCCCGGCGTCGGAGGTACCCATGGCTGTCCCGGTCTCACCGGAGGTACCCGCAGCCGACCGCGAACGGCTGCTGTCGGGCACCCACCACGACCCGCACGGGGTGCTCGGCGCGCATCCGGTCCCCGGCGGGGTGGCCTTCCGGGTGTTCCGCCCGTACGCCCGGGCCGTCACGGTCGTGGCCGGGGACGTGCGGGCCGAACTGCACGACGACGGCGACGGCTTCTTCACCGGCCTGCTGGCGCTGCGGGAGGTCCCGCCCTACCGGCTGCTCGTGGCGTACGAGGAGACGGTCCAGGACACCGAGGACGCGTACGGCTTCCTGCCCGCGCTGGGCGACCTCGACCTGCATCTGATCGGCGAGGGCCGGCACGAGCAGCTGTGGACGGCGCTGGGCGCCCAGCCCATGACCCACCAGGGCGCAACGGGAACACGCTTCACGGTGTGGGCGCCGAACGCGCGCGGTGTGCGGGTGTCGGGCACCTTCAACTTCTGGGACGGGTCGGCGTTCGCGATGCGCTCGCTCGGCTCCACCGGCATCTGGGAGCTGTTCGTGCCCGGTGTCGGCGAGGGTGAGCTGTACAAGTTCGAGATCACCCGCCCCGACGGTTCGAAGACCCGGCGCGCGGACCCGCTGGCCCGCCGCACGGAGGTCCCGCCCAACACGTCCTCGATCATCCACGCCTCGCACCACGAGTGGGGGGACGGGGAATGGCTGGCCCGCCGTGCGGAGGGCGCCCCCGCGCACGAGGCTCCCTTCTCGGTGTACGAGATCCATCTGCCGTCCTGGCGGCCCGGCCTGACATATCGTCAGCTCGCCGAGCAGCTCCCCGCGTACGTCAAGGACCTCGGCTTCACCCACGTCGAGCTGATGCCGGTCGCCGAGCACCCCTTCGGCGGCTCCTGGGGCTACCAGGTCACCGGCTTCTACGCGCCCACGGCCCGTCTGGGCACCCCCGACGACTTCAAGTACCTCGTCGACGCGCTCCACCAGGCCGGCATCGGCGTACTGATGGACTGGGTGCCCGCCCACTTCCCGCGCGACGACTGGGCGCTCGCCGAGTTCGACGGCCGCACCCTGTACGAACACGAGGACCCGCTGCGCGCGGCCCACCCTGACTGGGGGACGCTGGAGTTCGACTACGGCCGCCGTGAGGTCCGCAACTTCCTGGTGGCGAACGCCGTTTACTGGTGCGAGGAGTTCCACATCGACGGCCTGCGGGTCGACGCGGTCGCCTCGATGCTCTACCTCGACTACTCGCGCGAGCCGGGCCAGTGGGTCCCGAACGTGCACGGCGGCCGGGAGAACCTGGACGCGGTGGACTTCCTCCAGGAGATGAACGCGACGGTCTACCGGCGGGTCCCGGGCGTGGTGACGATCGCGGAGGAGTCCACGGCCTGGGACGGCGTCACCCGCGCGACGCACCACATGGGCCCGGGCGGCTTCGGCGGCCTCGGCTTCGGCCTGAAGTGGAACATGGGCTGGATGCACGACTCGCTGGACTACATGGCCCACGAGCCGGTGCACCGCAAGTACCACCACCACGAGATGACGTTCTCGATGGTGTACGCGTACAGCGAGAACTACGTCCTGCCCATCTCCCACGACGAGGTCGTCCACGGCAAACGCTCGCTGGTCTCGAAGATGCCGGGCGACTGGTGGCAGCAGCGCGCCAATCTCCGCGCCTATCTGGCCTTCATGTGGGCCCACCCCGGCAAGCAACTCCTCTTCATGGGCCAGGAGTTCGCCCAGGGCGCCGAATGGTCGGAGGCGCACGGTCCCGACTGGTGGCTCCTGGATCCGGCCTACGGCGCGGAGGCCGACCACCGGGGCGTCCGCGACCTGGTTCGCGACCTGAACGTCGTCTACCGCCACACCCCGGCCCTCTGGCAGCGCGACACGGACCCCTCGGGCTTCCAGTGGATCGTGGGCGACGCGTCCGAGGACAACGTCTTCGCCTTCCTCCGCTACGACGCGGAGGGATCCCCGCTCCTCGCGGTCACCAACCTCTCCCCCGTGGTCCGCCCCAACTACCGCCTGGGCGCCCCGGACGACGTCCCGGCCTGGCTGGAGTCCCTGAACACGGACACCGCCAGGTACGGCGGCGGCGACGTCACCAACCCGGAGATCGTGAAACCGGACCCCCAGGCCTGGCACGGCCGCCCGGCCAGCATCCAGGTGACGCTGCCACCCCTGGCGACGGTGTGGCTGCGGCCGGCGTAGCGCCGGCCGGGCCGGCCCTCGGTGACCATGGCGGGAACTGTTACGGCTCGGTGATCGCCGATACGGAGGTGTCGGCGAGCGCCTTCGGCAGCCGGCCCGTGTGCAGCACCCCCAGCCGCTGGGTCGCCCGGGTCAGCGCCACATAGAGGTCGCTCGTGCCGTACAGCCCCGGCTCGACCACGAGCACGGAGTCGAATTCCAGGCCCTTCGACTGCCGGGGGTCGAGGAGTACGACGGTCCGCGTCAGGTCCGGCTCCGCGCCCGCGGTCACCCCGTCGAGCCGGGCCGCCAGCCTGCGGTGCAGATGGCGCGGGGCGATGACCGCGAGCCGCCCCTCGGCGGGGGTCAGCTCCTTCACCGCCTCCGCGACCGCGCCGGGCAGGTCGTCGGTGGCGCGCACCCACGGCCGCACCCCTGTCGACCGCACCGAACTCGGCGGCTCGAAGCCGGGGTCCGAGGCGCGCACCACGGCCGCCGCGAGCTCCATGATCTCGGCCGGGGTGCGGTAGTTGACGCCCAGCCGGGCGTGCTCCCAGCGGTCCTCGACGTACGGCTCGAGGATCTTCTGCCACGAGCCCACGCCCGCCGCCTCCGCGGTCTGCGCCGGGTCGCCGACCAGGGTCATCGAACGGGTCGGGCTGCGCCGCATGAGCAGCCGCCAGGCCATCGGCGACAGCTCCTGCGCCTCGTCGACGATGATGTGCCCGAACGCCCACGTGCGGTCGGCCGCCGCGCGCTCGGCGGCGCTGCGGTGGTCGTCCTCCTCCTGCCGCTCGGCGAACCGCTCGGCGTCGATGATGTCGTGCGCGGACAGGACCTCGGAGTCCTCCTCGTCCTTGTCGTCGAACTCATAGGTCCGCGAGGCGTACGACACGTCCAGCACACCCTGCGCGTACGCGACCTGGTTCTCGCGCTCGCGCTCGGCCCGGGCCCGGGCCAGCCGTTCGTCCACGCCGAGGAGTTCCGCCGCCTCGTCGAGCAGGGGTACGTCCGCCACCGTCCACCCCCGGGTCACCGGACGGCGGATGGCGGCCGCGTCCTCGTCGGGGAGGTAGCCGACCGGATCGGCGAGGAAGTCAGCGACCAGCCGCTGCGGGGTCAGACGGGGCCACAACTGCTCGATGGCCGCCCAGACTTCGGGGTTCTCGGCGAGTTCTTCGCGGATCTGGGTGATGTCGCTCGGGTCCAGCAGATTCGTCCCGTCGAACGGATCCGTGCCGATGCGTTCGGCGACCATGTCGGTGAGCGTGTTGAGGATGTGGCCCTCGAAGTGTTCACGCGCCACGTTGTGCGGCAGCCGGGCGGCCCGGGTGCGCTCACGGGCGACCTTCACCAGGCCGTCGTCGAGCATGAGGATCTCGCGGTCGTGCTCGATCGCGATCACCGGGTCGGGCAGGGCCTGCCAGTCGCGTACGACGTCGGCGAGGACGTCCGCCATGGCGGCGCGCCCCTTCACCGCGGCCGCCGCGCGGCTGTCGGTCGCCGTCGCCTTCACGCCGGGGAAGAGCTCTCCGACCGTCGCGAGCAGCACGCCGGTCTCGCCCAGCGAGGGCAGCACCTCGCCGATGTAGCCGAGGAAGGCGGGGTTGGGGCCGACGATCAGCACGGCACGCTTGGCCAGCAACTCCCGGTGTTCGTAGAGAAGATACGCGGCCCGGTGCAGGGCGACGGCCGTCTTGCCGGTGCCCGGACCGCCCTCGACCACCAGCACCCCGCGGTGGGGGGCGCGGATGATCTCGTCCTGCTCGGCCTGGATGGTCTGCACGATGTCGCTCATGCGTCCGGTGCGCGCGGAGTTGAGCGCGGCGAGCAGCACGGCGTCGCCGGTCGGGTCCTCGTGGCCGGTCCGTTCCTGGTCGCCCAGGTCGAGGATCTCGTCGTGCAGGTCGGTCACCCGGCGGCCCTCGGTGCCGATGTGCCGGCGACGGCGCAGGCCCATCGGGGTGTGGCCGGTGGCCAGGTAGAAGGGGCGGGCGACGCCGGCCCGCCAGTCGATGAGGATCGGGGTGCGTTCGGCGTCCTCGGTGCGCAGTCCGATCCGCCCGATGTGATGGGTGGTTCCCGAGGTGAGGTCGATCCGGCCGAAGCAGAGCGAACCGTCGACCGCGTTCAGCGCCGCCAGCAGCCCCGAGCGCTCGGCGACCAGGATGTCCCGCTCGAGGCGCGCCTGCATGGGAGTGTCGCCCTGGGCGAGCGCGTCCGTGACGGAGTCCTCGGTGTCGCCGCGCAGGGCGTCCACATGTGCGTACAGCCCGTCGATGAATTCCTGCTCCTGCCGCAATTCATCGTCCGGAAAACCGGTGTTTGACAATTCCACTCCCGCCCGGATATACTCTGCTCACTGAGCTTCTTTGCGACTCACGCCTCTATGGGCATTGAAGTCGCGAATCATTGAATATACGCAGAGAAATCCCCCGGGCGCAATCGCCCGGGGGATTTCTTTGTATTCCGTCAGGTCACAGGACGTCCGTCAGCTCCTCCAGCAGCCGCCGCTTGGGCCTCGCCCCCACCATCGACCGGACCGGCTCCCCGCCCCGGAACACCATGAAGGTGGGCATCGACAGCACCCTGTAGGCGTTTGTGGTCAGCGGATTGGTGTCGACGTCCAGTTGGACCACCTTGAGCCGCTCGCCCTCCTCCGCGGCGAGAGCCGTGAGCACCGGCCCCATCTGCCGGCACGGCGGACACCAGTCGGCGGTGAACTCCACCAGCACCGGCAGCTCCGAACCGAGCACCTCCGTCTCGAAGTCCGTGTCCGTCACCTCTGCCACACCCGCTGCCCTGATCACCTGTGGATCCCTCCCAGTTCGCACTGCGGCTCCGGACCACCCGGAACCTCCGCGTCGGCGGCCAGCCCGTCTCGCGCCCGCTCGGCCCGCTCCAGCTGCTGCCCGACCTGGGCCCGAACGGACTGCAACTCGCCGATCAGCGCGTCCAGTTCACCGAGCTTGCGCCGGTAGACCGCGAGCGAGGCGGGGCACGCATCGCCCTCGGGGTGACCGGCCCGCAGACACTCCACGAACGGCCGGGTCTCCTCCAGGTCGAACCCGAAGTCCTGGAGCGTCCGGATCTGCCGGAGCAGCTTCAGGTCGTCCTCGTCGTAGGTCCGGTATCCGTTGTGGCCGCGCCGCGCGGGCAGCAGGCCCCGCGCCTCGTAGTAGCGCAGCGTCCGCGTCGTGGTCCCGGCCCGTGCGGCCAGCTCGCCGATTCGCATGCCTGGGAACGTAGTCCTTGACGCCGGCGTCAAGGCAAGAGCGGTTTGCGCTGGACCGGAGAGGTCAGCACGATCGACGTCGTCGTGCGACCCAGGGTGGAGACGTCTTCCAGGACGTCCTCCAGGTGGACGGTGTCCCGCACGGCGACCTTGAGGATCCAGCAGTCCTCTCCGACCACGTGGTGCACCTCGGTGATCTCGGGGCGCTCCATCAGCTCCAGGGTCCTCGGATGCCGCAGGGTGTAGCCGCCGTGCGGGCTGACCCGGATGAACGCCTGGATGCCGTAGCCGAGCCGGGACGGAACCACGTGGGCGCCGTAGCCGCTGATCACGCCCGCCGCCTCGAGCCGCCGCACCCGCTCGGTGACCGCCGCCGGGCTCAGCCGCACCCGGCGGCCCAGCTCGCTGAGCTTGATCCGGCCGTCGGTCTGGAGGAGCTCCAGGATCTGCCGGTCCAGCACGTCGAAGGTGACCGAGGTTTCGTCGGCGGTGGCACGCAGCTTCCATGGTTCTTTCGGCGCAACTCCCCGAGCTCCCATGATTCCCCCTTCAATACGTGGACATACGCCGGGAGAATTATGGTCATGGAAACCCCACGAGAGGTACTGGTCATCGGCGGCAGCCGTTACTTCGGCAAGCGGCTGATCGCACGACTGCTGGCCGCGGGCGACCGGGTCACGGTCCTCAACCGGGGCTCGTCCGCACCGCCTCGCGGGGCGATTCACCTGGTCGCGGACCGCGACGACGACAGCGCGTTGCGCAGCGCCCTGGGCTCGCGGACGTTCGACGTCGTCGTCGACCAGGTCTGCTACACCCCGCGCCAGGCGACGGTCGCCCGCCGGGTCTTCGCCGGACGCACCCGCCGCTATGTGATGACCTCGACGGTGGAGGTGTACGAGTACGAGGACTCGATCGCCCTGGTGCGGGAGGACGCCGTCGACCCGGCGACCGTACCCGTCGATCTCGGACTTCCCTGGGACGACCCCGAATTCCTCGACTCCCATTACGGAGAAGGGAAGCGACAAGCGGAATCCGTGTTCGCCGCCGACCCCGAATTTCCCCTTACGACCGTCCGCGTGGCCCATGTCCTGGGCGGGGACGACGACTTCACCGGGCGGCTCGCCCATTACGCGGATCGTATCCGCACCGGTGAGCCCATCGCGGTCCCGGTGGACAACCAGCCCGCCACCTACATCCACGTCGAGGAGATCGCCGACTTCCTCGCCTGGACGGTGGGCCAGGCCTTCACCGGCCCCGTGAACGCGGCCTCCCACGGGCTGCTGAGCACGGAGGAGTTGTGCAGGGCGCTGGCCGCGCACTTCCCGGAGGGGAAGACCGTCCTCCAACCGGTCGAGCTCGGCGAGGTCTCACCGTTCTCCTTCGCCCGCTCCTACGGCATGGACAACGTCCGCGCCACCCGACTCGGTTTCACCTTCGGCGACGCACGGCGATGGCTGCCACGAGCCGTGGCCGAGACGCTCGGCAACGGCGCCTGAGATCCGGTACGGCACCGTGGACGGACTGCGGGCGAGCGCGATGCCCGGGCACGGCATGCGGCCAACGGCCCGTCGTGGCGCACGAGGCGGCGAACGGTCCGTCGCGGCGCGGGTGACTGCACTCCCCAGGGGCGCGGGGAACTGCGCGACCAGCCCCCACTCACCCGCACCTGCCCGACAACCTGAACCGGCACCCCCATAGGCACCCCGCCCACGCTGCTACGGGAGGTCACCGACCCCTGGGGTCAGGGGCGGTGCCGGGACCCCTGATCCGATGCGCTGAGCTCGCTCAGCCCGCCGGCCTCCTCCACCTCCAGCAGCGACGCGCTCTGCCGTTCCGCCTCGAAGGCCCGGTGGCCGCCGCGGAGGCCGAAAAGACGCTTGGCCAGCAGGATGTAGAGGACGGCGAGGACGTTGAGGAACAGGGTGGCGATCTTCAACCAGCTGATGTGCTCGGTCAGTTCGTAGATCTCCAGGGGCAGGAAGGCGGCGGTCGCGACCACCGTCAGGTACTCCGCCCAGCGCTTGGCGTACCAGAGGCCGACCGCCTCGACGAGCTCGATGACGGCGTACGCCAGCAGCAGCACGGCCACGAGGACGAGGGTGTCGTGCTCGTACCCGAAGGTCTTCTGGACGGTGTCGACGACCGGCGAGTGGTCCAGGTCGTAGTGGAAGTGCCGGAAGACCGGCCGGAAGACGTCCAGATACTCGTCGAAGAGCCGGCGCACCGCGTCCTGGCTGTTGCTGAACTTCCACACCGCCACGGCGGCCAGCACGATGAACACCCCGCGCACCGCCCGCTCGATCGCGAGGAAGCGAAGGATGAACAGATCCCTGAGCACCGTGCCGCGCGGCACGAGGGGCGCGTGGTCCGCCGGTCCCGAGCCGTGCGGCTCGCCGAGGGCGAAGTCGCCGCAGCGCAGGCAGCGCCACACCCCGCCCAGGGCGGTCTCGGCGTACAGCCGGTCCCGGAGGAGGGGTTCGTCCGGCGCGTACGTCACATGGCCGCGGCGCGCACAGGTGCGCCGGTCCCAGTCGATCTTCATCCCCCGTGTGCCTCCGATGGAAGAGCGTGCCGTCCGGGGACGGCACGCTAGTGGGGCCGGGTAAGAGTTCGGTGAGCCGGTGGGGGCTCGGTGCTGCGCAATACGCGTAGCTGCACAACCATGTGCAATTTCAGCCCGGGGAGGGGCACAATGACGGCCATGACCACGGGCCGTTCACCTCGCGCCGAAGCCAACCGCCGTCACATCCTCGATGTCGCGCTCACCGAGCTGCTGCGCGACCCCGACGCGTCCATGGACCGGATCGCGCGCGCCGCGGGTGTCGTACGGCGGACCGTGTACGGCCACTTCCCGAGCCGTGAGGCGCTGATCGGCACGCTCGTCGACGGGGCCGTGGAAGCAGTGGCGGCCGCGCACGCGGCGGGGCGCGAGGGGGCCGAGGACCTGGCGCAGGCCGTGGCGGGCTCTGTGCTCGCGGTCTGGGAGGTCGCCGACCGCTATCGCATCCTGGTCGCGCTCGCCCAGCGCAGCGTCACCGTGCAGGGCATCCGCGAGCGCCTCGCCCCCGTGCGCGAGGCCTGCACCGACCTGCTCCGGCGCGGCCTGGACACGGGCGTCTTCGTCTCACCGCTGCCCGCGCCCGCGCTGGCGTACGTCCACGAGCAGATGATGTTCGCGGTGATGGAGGCGGTGAACGACGGGCTGCTGGACGCGGAGGAGGCGGGCCGCTCCACCGCGGTCACCGTTCTGGCCGCGGCGGGCGTACCCGCCTCTCTGGCCACCGCGCTGGTGGCGAAGCTGAGCGACTGATTCTTCTGTGGGGGGGGTCCGGGCGGCCGAGCTACGGGGGAGTACTCGGCCGCCCGGGGCGGGAGCCGGGCCCGGGTTCAGGTCGGGCCCGGCTCGGCTCTGTGTGACCGTACGGCCGGCGGTCCGCGCCGCTCAGGCCTTGGCCAGCTCCTTCTCGCCGCCCTGCTCGGGGATGTCCGCCGAGACGTCGTCGTCCTCGTGGTCCAGGAGCGTCTTCTCGTCGAAGGGCAGGTGACCGGCGAGCACCTGGTCGACGCGCTCGCGGTCGATCTCCTTGGTCCAGGTGCCGATCAGGACGGTGGCGACGGCGTTACCCGCGAAGTTGGTCAGGGCGCGCGCCTCGCTCATGAAGCGGTCGATGCCGACGATCAGGCCGATGCCGTCGACCAGCGCGGGCTTGTGCGACTGAAGACCGCCGGCCAGGGTCGCGAGACCGGCGCCGGTGACACCGGCGGCGCCCTTCGAGGCGACGAACAGGAAGAGCAGCAGCGGGATCTGCTCGCCGATCGACATCGGCGTACCCATGGCGTCGGCGATGAACAGCGAGGCCATGGTCATGTAGATCATGGTGCCGTCGAGGTTGAACGAGTAGCCGGTCGGGACCGTGATGCCGACCACCGGCTTGCTGACACCCAGGTGCTCCATCTTCGCGATGAGCCTCGGCAGCGCGGACTCGGAGGACGAGGTCGACAGGATCAGCAGGAACTCACGGCCCAGGTACTTGAAGAGCGTGAGGATGTTCAGACCGGCGATGATCCGCAGGAGGGTGCCGAGCACCACGATGACGAACAGGAAACAGGTGATGTAGAAGCCGACCATCAGGAGCGCGAGGTCCTTGAGCGCGTCCACACCCGCTGAACCGACGACGGCGGCCATCGCGCCGAAGGCACCGATCGGGGCGGCCCACATCACCATGGCCAGGACGCGGAAGACGAGCCGCTGGATGTGCTCGACACCGCGCAGGACCGGCGCTCCGGCCGGACCCATGGCCTGCAGCGCGAAACCGGCGAGCAGGGCGATCAGCAGGGTCTGGAGGACCTCGCCCTCGGTGAAGGCGGAGACGAACGTGGTCGGGATGATGCCGAGCAGGAACTCGGTGGTGTCCTTGGCCTCCGCGTCGACCTGCGCGTGGCCGACGTCCTTGACCGCGTCGGTCACGGCGAGGCCGGTACCCGGGTCCAGGATGTTGCCGACGACCAGGCCGATGCCCAGCGCGACCAGCGACATGATCGTGAAGTAGAGGAGCGCGATACCGCCGACGGCGCCGACCTTGGCGGCCTTCCGCACCGATCCGATACCGAGCACGATCGTGCAGAAGATGATCGGCGAGATCATCATCTTGATCAGGTTCACAAAGCCGGTACCGATGGGCTTGAGCTCCACGGCGAAGTCGGGGGCGACCAGGCCGACCGTGATACCGATGGCGACCGCGACGATCACCGCGATGTAGAGGTAGTGAGTGCGGTCCTTTTTGACTGCGGGTGCCGTATCGGGGGTGCTGGCGGCCACGGCTGCCCTCCTTGACGTCGTCGTCGGCATGACCGGCGTGCGGCTCACGTCCGGGCTTTTGAAGGAATGCCGTGACTATCCCCCGCCCTGTGAGGGCGGTCACCCTTCCGTTCATTTAGTTCACAATCAGCCATGGAGGCAGACTGACGACATGCGCATCCCCGTACTGAGACCCCGGAGCCTCGCGGCCCAGCTCTTCGCCATGCAGGCCGTGCTGATCGCCGTGGTCGTGGCGGGGTACGCGCTGTTCACGTACGTCAGCGACCGGGGCCAGGCCGAGGACGCGGCGCGCGTTCAGGCCAGGGCCGTGGCGCGGGCGGTCGCGGACTCGCCGTCCGTGCGGGAGGCGATCGGCACGCCGAAACCCACGGCCGCACTTCAGCCCTACGCGCTCCGGGTCATGGCCGACACCGAGGTCGACTTCGTCACGATCATGAGCCCGCAGGGCATCCGCTGGACCCACCCCGACCAGGACCAGATCGGCAAGCACTTCCTCGGCAACACCGAGCGCGCGCTCAAGGGCGAGACCTTCACGGAGACCTACACCGGCACCCTGGGCTCCTCGGTCCGGGCGGTCACCCCGGTCAAGGACGACAGCGGGAAGGTCATCGGCCTGGTCAGCGCCGGTATACAGGTCGAGAAGATCAGCGAGCGGGTGCAGGGCCAGCTCACCGCCCTGCTCGCCGTCGCCGGCGGCGCGCTCGCGCTCGGTGCCATCGGCACCTACGTCGTCAACGCCCGCCTGCGCCGGCACACCCACGGCATGAACGCGGCCGAGCTCAGCAGGATGCACGACTATCACCAGGCGGCCCTGCACGCGGTGCGCGAGGGGCTGCTGATGCTGGACGGTCAGTACCGTGTCGCGCTGATCAACGACGGCGGACGGGAGTTGCTGGGTGTGTCCCCGCAGGACAGGGTGATCGGACGGTCGGTGGCGGACCTCGGACTGCCGGCGCCGCTGACGGGTGCGCTGCTCTCCTCGGAGCCACGGGTCGACGAGGTGCATCTGACGTCCTCGCGGGTGCTGGTCGTCAACACCTCCCCGGTCTCCGGCGGAGAGCAGCGCGGCACCGTGGTCACCCTGCGCGATGTCACCGAACTCCAGTCCCTGATGGGCGAGTTGGACTCCGAGCGGGGCTTCACCCAGGCGTTGCGCTCGCAGGCCCACGAGGCGGCGAACCGGCTGCACACGGTCGTCTCCCTGATCGAACTGGGCCGCGCGGAGCAGGCGGTGGACTTCGCGACCGCGGAACTGGAACTGGCGCAGGCGCTGACCGACCAGGTCGTGGCGGCGGTCGGCGAGCCCGTCCTGGCCGCGCTGCTGCTGGGCAAGACCGCGCAGGCGAACGAACGCGGCGTGGAGTTGGTCGTGTCGGAGGACAGCCGCCTGGACGACGGGTTGCTGCCGGAGAGCCTTCCGGCCCGGGACCTGGTCACGATCCTCGGCAACCTCATCGACAACGCGGTGGACGCGGCGCAGGGCAGCGTGCGGGCGCGGGTGACGGTGACGGCGTACGCGGAGGGCGCGGGCGGGCGCGGGCTGGTCCTGCGGGTCTCGGACACCGGCGAGGGTGTCGATCCGGCGCACGCGGAGGCGGTCTTCCGGCGCGGGTTCTCGACGAAGCCGGCGGGTCCCGGCGGGCGCGGGCTCGGCCTGGCGCTCGTCCGGCAGGCGGTCAACCGCTGCAAGGGCACCCTGACCGTGACGGAGGCCGAAGGGGGCGGCGCCGAGTTCGAGGTGCGGCTGCCCCTGGGATGCGAATCCAGGGACCCTGAGGATGCCCCGGCCCCCGAGGACACGACGGCTCCCGAGCACGCCACCGTCACGGAGAGCGCCACGATCCCGGAGGACACGACCACCCCCGAGCACGCCACGATCCCCGACGACACGACGACTCCCGAGCACGCCACGATCCCCGACGACACGACGACTCCCGAGCACGCCACCATCCGCGAGGACACGACCGCCCCCGAGAGCGCCACCGTTCCCGACGACACAACCGACCCCAGGCACGCCACCACCCCCGAGGGCGCGGCAGCTCCCGAGAACGCCACCGCCACGGAGAGCGCCACCGCGCCGGGAAGCTCCACCATCCGCGAGGACACGACCCACCCCGAGAGCGCCACCGCCCCCGACGACGCAACCGCCCCCAAGGACGCCACCACCCCCGAGGACGCGACCACCCCCGACGGCACGACGGCTCCCGAGCACGCCACCGGCCCGGAAGACTTCACCGCCCCCAAGACCCCCAAGGCCGCAGACAGCGCTACGGTCCCCCACGGTGCCACGGCCCCCGGAGGCGACGTATGACCACCCAGCAGACCATCCGTGTCCTGGTCGTCGAGGACGACCCGGTCGCCGCCGACGCGCACGTCCTGTACGTCAACCGCGTCACCGGCTTCACGGCCGTGGGCAAGGCCCACACGGGCGCGGAGGCCCGCCGTCTCCTGGACCGCACGGCCGTCGACCTGCTCCTGCTCGACCTGCATCTGCCGGACGGGCACGGCCTCCAGCTGGCCCGTCAGCTGCGCGCGGCCGGACATCAGGCGGACGTGATAGCGGTGACCTCGGCCCGGGATCTGACGGTCGTCCGCGAGGGCGTCTCGCTGGGCGTCGTGCAGTACGTGCTGAAGCCGTTCACCTTCGCCACCCTGCGCGACCGGCTGATCCGGTACGCGGAGTTCCACGCGTCGGCCGGTGAGGCGAGCGGTCAGGACGAGGTGGACCGCGCGCTGGCCACGCTCCGGGCACCGGGCCCGGCCGCCCTGCCCAAAGGGCTCAGCGCGCCAACCCTGGAGCGGGTGACGGTGGCCCTGCGGGACTGCGCGGAGGGGCTCACGGCGACCGGTCTGGCCGAGGTGGTCGGGATCTCCCGGATCACGGCCCGCCGCTACCTGGAACATCTGGTCGACGCGGGCCGGGCGGAACGCAGTCCGCAGTACGGGACGGTGGGGCGGCCGGAGTTGCAGTACCGGTGGGTCAGGGGGCAGGGGCACCAGTAGGTCCGAGGTCGGTAAGTCCGAGCCCGTGCACGGTCATTGACGGGACTAGACCACTCCTCTTACGTTCACACGGCAGCCGTCCCGGCCACAACGACGTGAGCCCGTAGGAGGTCATGCCCGTGCGCCCCACCGCCGTACTTCCCTCCCTGCTCGCCACCGCCCTCGCCGCATCCGCCCTCACCGCCTGCGGCGGTTCCGGCAGCGATCCGGACACCGTGAAGGTCTCGTTCAAGCAGTCCACGGACAACTCGATCCATGTCATGGACGACTACCTCGCGGACATCAAGAAGCAGTTCGAGAAGGCGAACCCCGGCAAGAAGGTCGAGCTCGTCCCGATCAAGGCCCCGGACTCGGAGTACTACACCAAGCTGCAGCAGATGCTCCGCTCCGCGAAGACCGCGCCCGACCTGGTCTACGAGGACACGTTCCTCATCAACTCCGACATCACCAGCGGGTACTTGAAGCCCCTCGACGCCTACCTCGCCAAGTGGCCCGACTGGAACCGGTTCATCGACACCGCGAAGGCCGCCGCCAAGGCCGAGGACGGCAAGACGTACGGCGTCCCGGACGGCACGGACACCCGGGGGCTCTGGTACGACAAGGGGATCTTCGCCAAGGCCGGCCTGCCCTCCGACTGGCAGCCGAAGACCTGGGACGAGGTCCTCGACGCCGCCCGCACCATCAAGCGCAGGGTCCCGGACGTCACCCCTCTCAACGTCTACACCGGCAAACCCGCGGGCGAGGCCGCCGCCATGCAGGGCTTCGAGATGCTGCTGTACGGGACCGAGGACCGCCTGTACGACGACTCCGCCAAGAAGTGGATCGCCGGCAGCCAGGGCTTCGAGGACTCCCTCTCCTTCGTCGAGACGGTCTACCGGGAGAAACTCGGCCCGGACGTCTCCACCGCGCTCGACCCCAACATCCAGACCATCGTCCGGGGCGACCTGCTGCCCAAGGGCAAGCTCGGCATCGATCTCGACGGCTCCTGGCTCCCGCAGGACTGGCTGCCCGGCAGCGGACACGAATGGCCCGAGTGGTCGAGCAAGCTGGGGCTCGCGTACATGCCGACCCAGCACGGCCAGTCCCCCGGCAAGGTGAGCATGTCCGGCGGCTGGACCTGGGCCGTCCCCGCCAAGGCGGCCAACCCCGACCTCGCCTTCGACTTCATCAGGACGATGCAGACCAAGGCCAACGCCCAGAAGTGGTACGTCGCCAACTCGGGCATCTCCGTACGCGAGGACGTGGCCGCGGACCCCGCGTATGCCAAGGCCCAGCCCGGCATCAAGTTCTTCACCGACCTGGTCGCCAGCACCCACTACCGGCCCGCCTACCCGGCGTATCCGAAGGTCTCCACCGCGATCCAGGAGGCGATGGAGGGCGTGACGACCGGTGACACCTCCGTGGAGGAGGCGGCCAGGAACTACGACGACTCGCTCAAGGAGGCCACCAACGACCAAGTGATCGAAAAGTGAACCGGCGCTCCCTCGTCCGCGCCCTCCCGGTCACGCCCGCACTGGTCCTGCTGCTCCTCTTCCTCGCCGGGCCCATCGCCTACTGCGCCTACATCGCCTTCACCGACCTGCAGTTGACGGGTCAGGCCGAGTCGTCCTTCGTCGGCTTCGAGAACTTCCGCACGGCCTTCCAGGACGAGCAGTTCCTCAACGCCGTATGGCTGACGCTGGTGTTCACGGTCGTGTCGTCGCTGATCGGGCAGAACACCCTGGGCCTGGCCCTCGCGGCGCTCATGCAGCGCGCCTCGAAGCCCGTGCGCACGCTCACCGGGGGGATCGTCATCACCGCGTGGGTGCTCCCGGAGGTCGTCGCAGGCTTCCTCCTCTACGCCTTCTTCCGCAAGGAGGGCACGCTGAACGCCCTGCTCGACCTGCTCCATCTCCCGTCCCAGAACTGGCTGTTCACCCTGCCGATCCTGGCGGTGTCCTTCGCGAACGTCTGGCGCGGCACCGCCTTCTCGATGCTGGTCTACACGGCGGCACTGGGCGAGATACCGAAGGAGATCACGGAGGCCGCCGAGGTCGACGGCGCCGGCGGCTGGCGCCGGATGTGGCACATCACCCTGCCGATGATCCGGCGCTCCATCGGCACGAACCTGATGCTCAACACCCTCCAGACGCTGTCGGTCTTCGGGCTGATCTGGGTGATGACGAGGGGCGGGCCGGGCGACAAAAGCCAGACCCTGCCCCTCTTCATGTACGAACAGGCCTTCCAGAACAGCATGATCGGCTACGGCACCGCGGTGGCCCTGCTGCTGCTCCTGGTGGGGTCCGTCTTCTCCGTGGTCTACATGCGCCTGCTGCGGACGGAGGTCTGACCATGGCCGCCACACACCTCGCCGACCGCCGCCGCAACCGCCGACTGGCCGCCGACGCGGGCCTGTTGACGGTCGCCGCCGCGTTCGTGCTGCCGCTCGCCTGGGTGGTCCTCTCGGCCCTGGATCCGCACGCCGACCTGAGGGTGAAGCCCCCCGACGGGGTCACTCTCGAGAACTTCGACGCGATCCTGACCTCCGACATCACCTTCACCCCGTTGCTCAACAGCCTGATCCTGTGCGGCGGGGCGACCCTGCTGACGGTGGTCTGCGCGGCCCTCGCGGCCTATCCCCTGTCCCGCTTCGGCTCCCGTCTCAACCGGCCGTTCCTGCTGTCGATCCTCTTCGCGACCAGCCTGCCCATCACGGCGATCATGGTGCCGGTGTACGCGCTGTTCGTGCAGGTCGACCTGATCGACACCCTCCAGGGCACGATCCTCTTCTTCGCGGCCTCCCAACTCCCCTTCGCCATCTGGCTGATGAAGAACTTCATGGACGGCGTTCCGAAGGAACTGGAGGAGGCGGCCTGGACGGACGGCGCGGGCTCCCTCCAGTCGCTCACCAGGATCGTGCTGCCCCTCATGGGCCCCGGAGTCGCGGTCGTGACCGTCTTCTCCTTCGTCATGATGTGGGGCAACTTCTTCGTGCCGTTCATGCTGCTGCTCACCCCGGACCAGATGCCGGCGTCGGTGAGCATCAACGAGTTCTTCGGCAACCGCGGGATGGTGGCGTACGGGCAGCTCGCCGCGTTCTCGATCGTCTACTCGACGCCGGTGATCCTGCTGTACGTGCTGATCGCACGGCGGCTGGGCGGGGGCTTCGCACTGGGCGGGGCGGTCAAGGGATGAGCCGGCTCACGAAGGGAGCACCCCGGGCCGGAACGGCTCCACTCCCACGACCCTGCGCACCCGCACCGGCTCGATCAGCAGCATCACCCGCCGCTCCCCCTCAAGAAGCCACGGATACCGCTCCTCGCCGATGTACTTCCGCGTGAGCCGGTCCATGGAGCGCTCCGCCTCCTCGCCCTCCACGAACCGCACCACCCGGCCCCGGATCTCGACGCGGTCGTAGGGGTTGTCGGGGTCGTGGTGGGAGAGGGAAACGTTCGGATTGCGCCGCAGGTTTTCCTCCTTCACACGTCCGATTGCCGTGTTGACCATGACGTACTCACCTTCGAGATCCGCCCACATGGGCGAGACCTGCGGCGCTCCGTCCGGACCGACGGTCGCCAGATGCCAGAAGTTCGGCGCCAGCAGCCGCTCGCGAATATGCCCCTCTACCTTGCCATTCACTTCGTACACGAAGATCACACCTCTTTCCGGCCACCCGTCCGGGCACCCGGCGCCATCCTCGCCACCGCGCCCGCACCGCCGACAGACGATCTTCGGCCAGCCCGAACGCGCAGCCGAAACCGTAGATTCCTACAATCCGTGATCCTGGCCGAACAGACCGTAGTCACCGGACGTCCGTTTCCCTAACTTGTGGGCCGTGCGCCGACCCCCAGCCCTGCCGAACCAGCCCGGACCGCCCTTCGACCACCTCACCGCCCGCAGACTCCGTGTCGCTCTCGGCATGGGGCCCGAGCACGTGGCCTACGGGCTGCGTGTCTCGTACGGGCTCCCCTACGTCGCCCCGGATCTCGTCATCGCCTGGGAGCGCGGGATCGTCTGCCCCACCAGTCCGGAACTCACCGCTCTGGCGGGCGTGTTGTGGTGCTCGCCCGGTGAACTCATCGGCCGCCCCCGCACCCTGCGCGAGCACCGCGTGGCGCGAGGCATCGCCCCCGAGGACGTCGCCCGTGCCGTGGGGCTCGAACTGCTCGCCTACCTCGGCATGGAGGAGAACGACGAGTGGCGCGGCACCGACCGCCAGTCCACCGCTCTCGCCGAGCTGCTGGAGCTGAACCTGCCGGACTTCGTCGCCGTCACGGGCCGCGAGAAGCGGCTCACCGAATGCCTGCGCGGCGCGGTCGGCACCCGCTGGCAGGCCTACGTCCGCCAGGTCGCGAAGATCGTGCCCCTGGACCGGCGGGTGGTGGAGGAGACCCTCATGGATCTGCACCGGCAGTACCAGGGGCAGATGGTGTCCACCCTGAGCTGGGGCGGGAGCGGCGAACGCGCCGGCGCGGCCGGTCAGGAGTTCCTGGACGAGATCGTGGAGCGGTTCTGGGAGGCGGTCGAGAGACGGCCGTAGCAAGCGACCACGCGGACGAATGCCTAGAAGACCGACTCCGCCTCGTCCATCCGGTCCTTCGGAACGGTCTTCAGCTCGGTGACCGCCTCGGCGAGCGGCACCATCACGATGTCGGTGCCCTTGAGCGCGGTCATCCTGCCGAACTGGCCCCGGTGCGCGGCCTCCACCGCGTGCCAGCCGAAGCGGGTGGCGAGGACCCTGTCGTACGCCGTGGGCACGCCGCCGCGCTGCACATGCCCGAGGATGACCGGCTTGGCCTCCTTGCCGAGCCGGCGCTCGAGCTCGTACGCCAGGGCCGTGCCGATGCCCTGGAAGCGCTCGTGGCCGAACTGGTCGATCTCGCCGTGGCCGTAGTCCATGCTGCCCTCGGCGGGGTGGGCGCCCTCGGCGACGCAGACGACCGCGAACTTCTTGCCGCGGGCGAAGCGCTCCTCGACCATCTTGACCAGGTCGGCCGGGTCGAAGGGGCGCTCGGGCAGACAGATGCCGTGCGCGCCGGCGGCCATGCCGGACTCCAGGGCGATCCAGCCCGCGTGGCGGCCCATGACCTCGACGACCATCACGCGCTGGTGGGACTCGGCGGTGGTCTTCAGGCGGTCCATGGCCTCGGTGGCGACACCGACCGCGGTGTCGAAGCCGAAGGTGCGGTCGGTGGAGGAGATGTCGTTGTCGATCGTCTTCGGGACGCCGACGACCGGGAGACCGGCGTCGAACAGCATGCGGGCGGCCGTGAGGGTGCCTTCGCCGCCGATCGGGATCAGCGCGTCGATGCCGAACTCGTGGATCATGTCGGAGGCGCTCTCGCACGCCTCGCGCAGCCGGTCACGCTCCAGGCGGGAGGAGCCGAGGATGGTGCCGCCGCGGGCCAGGATGCCGCTGACACTGTCCAGGTCGAGGGCGCGGTAGCGGCCGTCCAGGAGGCCGGAGTAGCCGTCCTCGAAGCCGATGACCTCGTCGCCGTAGTTGTCGACCGCTCGGTGCACGACCGACCGGATCACTGCGTTCAGACCAGGGCAGTCGCCGCCTGCGGTGAGAACTCCGATGCGCATCGTGCTGTGTCTCCTGCTCGCTGTTGATACCGGTGAGCCAATGCCGATTGTTTCACGTCCCGCACGGGGTCGTAGCACCCCGTGCTGGCGGGCGCCTTATCCATCGTCCGGGGTATTGTCAAGAGGGTTTCCGCTCACCTCGGTGGGCGATTTTCATGACAGCGACTTTTTCGAAGGCGATGGAACGGAGATCACGCGTGACCCGCAGCGTGTACGTGACCGGGATCGACCGCGGCGACGGCCGCCAGGTCGTCGAGCTGGGGGTCATGGAGCTCCTGACCCGCCAGGTCGACCGGGTGGGGGTGTTCCGGCCGCTGGTGCACCACAGCCCCGACCGGCTCTTCGAGCTGCTGCGCGCCCGCTACCGGCTCACCCAGGACCCGGCCACCGTCTACGGCCTCGACTACCACGAGGCCTCCGCGCTGCAGGCCGAGCAGGGCACCGACGAACTGGTCTCCACCCTGGTCGACCGCTTCCACCTGGTGGCCCGCGACTACGACGTCGTCCTGGTCCTCGGCACCGACTTCGCCGACACCCAGCTCCCGGACGAGCTCTCCCTCAACGCCCGGCTGGCCAACGAGTTCGGCGCCTCCGTGATCCCGGTCGTGGGCGGTCGGGGGCAGGCCGCCGAGTCGGTGCTCGCCGAGACCCGCAACGCCTACCGGGCCTACGACGGCCTGGGCTGCGACGTCCTCGCCATGGTCACCAACCGGGTGGTCCGGGAGGACCGGGACGAGATCGCCGAGCGGCTCTCGGGCCGCCTGCCCGTGCCCTGTTACGTCGTGCCGGACGATCCCGCCCTGGCCGCGCCCACCGTCGCCCAGATCGGACAGGCCCTCGATGCCCGGGTGGTCCTCGGCGACGACTCCGGGCTCGCCCGGGACGCCCTGGACTTCGTCTTCGGCGGCGCGATGCTGCCGAACTTCCTGAAGGCCCTGACCCCCGGCTGCCTGGTGGTCACCCCGGGCGACCGCGCGGACCTGGTCGTCGGTTCGCTCGCCGCGCACAGCGCCGGCACCCCGCCGATAGCCGGTGTGCTGCTCACCCTGAACGAGGTCCCGGGCGACGACGTCCTCACCCTCGCCGCCCGCCTGGCCCCCGGCACCCCGGTGCTCTCGGTGGCCGGCACCAGCTTCCCCACCGCCGCCGAACTCTTCGCGCTGGAAGGGAAGCTGAACGCGGCCACGCCCCGCAAGGCGGAGACCGCGCTCGGTCTCTTCGAGCGGTACGCCGACACCGCCGACCTCGCCCGCCGGGTCTCCGCGCCGAGCAGCGACCGCCTCACCCCGATGATGTTCGAGCACAAGCTCCTGGAGACGGCCCGCTCCGACAAGCGCCGTGTCGTCCTGCCCGAGGGCACCGAGCCGCGCGTGCTGCACGCCGCCGAGGTCCTGCTGCGCCGGGGCGTGTGCGACCTCACGCTGCTCGGCCCGCTCGACCAGATCCGCAAGAAGGCCGCCGACCTCGGCATCGACCTCGGCGACTGCCAGTTGATCGACCCGGCGACCTCCGAACTGCGTGACACCTTCGCCGAGAAGTACGCGGCCCTCAGGGCCCACAAGGGCGTCACGGTCGAGCTGGCCTACGACGTCGTCTCCGACGTGAACTACTTCGGCACCCTGATGGTCCAGGAGGGCCTCGCCGACGGCATGGTGTCCGGTTCGGTGCACTCCACGGCGGCGACCATCCGCCCCGCCTTCGAGATCATCAAGACCAAGCCGGACGCCGACATCGTCTCGTCGGTCTTCTTCATGTGCCTCACCGACAAGGTGCTGGTGTACGGCGACTGCGCCGTGAACCCCGACCCCGACGCCGTGCAGCTCGCCGACATCGCCATCCAGTCGGCCGCGACCGCCGAGCAGTTCGGCGTGGAGCCGCGGATCGCGATGCTGTCGTACTCCACCGGTACGTCGGGCTCGGGCGCCGACGTCGACAAGGTGCGCGAGGCCACCGAGCTGGTGCGGCAGCGGCGGCCCGACCTCAAGATCGAGGGGCCGATCCAGTACGACGCGGCCGTCGAGCCGACCGTGGCGCAGACCAAGCTGCCCGGCTCCGAAGTCGCGGGTCAGGCCAGCGTGTTGATCTTCCCCGACCTCAACACCGGTAACAACACCTACAAGGCCGTGCAGCGTTCGGCCGGCGCGATCGCCGTCGGGCCGGTGCTCCAGGGGCTGCGCAAGCCCGTCAACGACCTGTCCCGAGGCGCCCTCGTCTCGGACATCGTCAACACCGTCGCCATCACGGCGATCCAGGCCCAGATCCCGACTCTCTCCACAGAAGAGGCCACCGCCCAGTGAGCGCCAGCCGCGTCCTCGTCCTCAACTCCGGCTCCTCGTCCGTGAAGTACCAGCTGCTCGACATGCGGGACAGCAGCCGGCTGGCGGCGGGGCTCGTCGAGCGCATCGGTGAGCAGTCCTCGCGGCTCAAGCACACGCCGCTGGCGACCGGCGGGGACCCGCGCGAGTGGACCGGCCCGATCGCCGATCACGACGCCGCGCTGAAGGCCGTATCCGAAGAACTGTCGAAGGACGGGCTCGGCCTCGACTCCCCCGAGCTGGTCGCGATAGGCCACCGTGTGGTGCACGGCGGCAAGACCTTCACCGAACCGACGGTGATCGACGAGACCGTGCTCGCCGAGATCGAGCGGCTGATCCCGGTCGCCCCGCTGCACAACCCGGCCAACCTCACCGGCATCCGCACCGCGCGGGCGCTGCGCCCGGACCTGCCCCAGGTCGCCGTCTTCGACACCGCCTTCCACACCACGATGCCGGAGTCGGCCGCGCGCTACGCGATCGACGTGGAGACCGCCGACGCGCACCGCATCCGGCGCTACGGCTTCCACGGCACCTCGCACGCCTACGTGTCCCGGGCGACCGCGAAGCTGCTGGGCAAGGCACCCCAGGACGTCAACGTGATCGTGCTGCACCTGGGCAACGGCGCGAGCGCCTCCGCGGTCCGGGGCGGCAGGTGCGTGGACACCTCCATGGGGCTGACGCCTTTGGAGGGACTCGTGATGGGTACGCGCTCCGGAGACACCGATCCGGCCGTCATCTTCCATTTGGCGCGCGTTGGCAAAATGTCCATCGACGAAATCGACACTCTCCTCAACAAGAAGAGCGGACTGGTCGGCCTCTGCGGCGACAACGACATGCGGGAGATTCGGCGCCGGATCGACGAGGGGGACGAGCAGGCCGAGCTCGCCTTCGACATCTACATTCACCGTCTGAAGAAGTACATCGGCGCCTATTACGCCGTTCTCGGTACGGTGGACGCGATCGCGTTCACCGCCGGGGTCGGCGAGAACGCGGCGCCGGTGCGGGAGGCCGCCGTGGCGGGCCTGGAGACCCTGGGCCTTGCGGTGGACCGTGAGCTCAACGCCGTACGGAGCGACGAACCGCGGCTGATCTCGCCCGCCGACGCACGGGTGAAGGTCGCCGTGGTGCCGACCGACGAAGAACTGGAAATCGCGACGCAGACCTACGCACTGGTCGCACGGCATTGATTTGCGGCTCCGCGTGGCGACTGAGCGGTAACCCAGCTGAGCGACGTTCCGCCCATTTGTATCTTCCGCCAGACGGAATATTCCGCAGCGAAACAAACCGATAGGATCGCCCCATGCGCCGTTCGAAAATCGTCTGTACTCTCGGCCCCGCGGTCGACTCCCACGAGATGCTGGTCTCGCTGATCGAAGCCGGCATGAACGTGGCCCGTTTCAACTTCAGCCACGGCACGCACGCCGAGCACCAGGGGCGGTACGACCGCGTCCGTGCCGCCGCCAAGGAGACCGGCCGGGCCATCGGTGTCCTCGCCGACCTGCAGGGCCCGAAGATCCGCCTGGAGACCTTCGCCGAGGGACCGGTGGAGCTGGAGCGCGGTGACGAGTTCGTCATCACCGCCGAGGACGTCCCGGGTGACAGGACCATCTGCGGGACGACCTACAAGGGCCTGCCCGGTGACGTCTCCCGCGGCGACCAGATCCTCATCAACGACGGCAACGTCGAGCTGAAGGTCCTGGACGTCGAGGGCCCGCGGGTCAAGACGATGGTCATCGAGGGCGGTGTCGTCTCCGACCACAAGGGCATCAACCTGCCCGGCGCGGCGGTGAACGTCCCGGCGCTGAGCGAGAAGGACGTCGAGGACCTCCGTTTCGCGCTGCGCATGGGCTGCGACATGGTCGCGCTGTCCTTCGTGCGGGACGCCAAGGACGTCGACGACGTCCACAAGGTGATGGACGAGGAGGGCCGCCGGGTCCCCGTCATCGCCAAGGTGGAGAAGCCGCAGGCGGTGGACAACATGGAGGGCGTCGTGATGGCGTTCGACGCCGTCATGGTGGCCCGTGGTGACCTGGCCGTCGAGTACCCGCTCGAGAAGGTCCCGATGGTGCAGAAGCGCCTCATCGAGCTGTGCCGCCGCAACGCCAAGCCGGTGATCGTGGCGACCCAGATGATGGAGTCGATGATCACCAACTCCCGCCCGACCCGCGCCGAGGCCTCCGACGTGGCCAACGCGATCCTGGACGGCGCGGACGCGGTCATGCTGTCGGCGGAGTCGAGCGTGGGCGCGTACCCGGTCGAGACCGTCAAGACGATGTCGAAGATCGTCGTCGCGGCCGAGCAGGAGCTGATGTCGAAGGGCCTCCAGCCGCTGGTCCCCGGCAAGAAGCCCCGCACCCAGGGTGGTTCGGTCGCCCGCGCGGCCTGCGAGATCGCCGACTTCCTCGGCGGCCGCGGCCTGGTGGCCTTCACCCAGTCCGGCGACACCGCGCGCCGCCTGTCGCGCTACCGCGCGCAGCAGCCGATCATCGCCTTCACCACCGACGAGAACACCCGCAACCAGCTCACCCTCAGCTGGGGCGTGGAGTCGCACGTGGTGCCGTTCGTGAACACCACGGACGAGATGGTCGACATGGTCGACCAGGAGATCGCCAAGATCAACCGCTTCAACCCGGGCGAGATCGTCATCATCACCGCCGGCTCGCCCCCCGGCGTGGCCGGCACCACCAACATGCTCCGCGTGCACCACATCGGCGGCGCGCAGTAGGAATCCGTACGACATCGAGGGCGTCCCCTGTGGCAGGGGGCGCCCTCGATGCGTGTACTCAGCCGATCGTGCCGCGTCCGCGGGGAAGTCCGGGGGCCAGGGGCAGGGAGGCGTCGTACAGGGCCTCCCGATCGCCCATCAGCGCTCCGCCGCGAGCCGCTCTGTGACGGCCCTCAGGGCTCACGTACGCGCCGAGGGCGCCCTCTGGTGAAGAGGACGCCCTCGGCGTGTGTGCGGCTCCCGGAAGGGTTTGTGAGGGGCGCTGGTCAGCCCTCGCTGTACTGGTGCATCCCGGGCACGGTCAGCGTCCCGCCGTACTGGGCGGCCTGCTGGACCGTCACATTGGTGAAGTAGATCAACGGGATGTTCAGCGGCGGGGGGCTGTCCGGGCTGAACGTGATCGGGATCAGCCCCAGCAGGTTGCCGGAGATGCTCTCGGTGTACATGGTCGTCTTGCCATCAGTGATCGTGGACGTCGTGCCCTTGCCCGCCTGCACGTGATACGTCTTGCCGCGCTCGGTGACGATCTGGTGGAGGTCACCGATCTCGGTGCCGCCGGAGATGACGTACTTCAGCACCTTCTTGGTCTTGCCGCTCGCGGTCTTGACCTTCACGACGCCCTGGTAGTCCGCGCCCTTGAGCAGCAGCGAACTGGCCTTCAGGGTCCAGGCGTTCTCCGCCACCGTCACTCCGGGCTCGGTGTCGCCCACGTCGTCCGTGGCGACCGGGCAGTCCTCCGGGTCCGTGGTGGAGCTCGCGGACGGGCTCGGGGAGGCCGTGGCGTCCGCCGCCGCCTCCTCGGCCGCCTTGGTGGTGTCCTCGACGGCCTTGGTGGTGTCCTCGGCCGCCTTGGACGCCGTGTCGGTGGTGTCCTTCACGGTGTCCTTCACCGTGTCGGTGACCTTGTCGGTCGTCTCCTTGGCGGTGTCGTCCGCGCTCTTGGACGCCGAGGCCGAGGGGGTCGGCGTAGGGCTGGCACCGGACGCGTCGCCGGAGGCGGAGCCACCCGTGAAGATCCCGGTGATCGCGTCGCCGATGTCCGTCAGGAGGTTGCCGTCGTCGCTCGCGGAGGCCGAGGGGGACGCCGTGGCGGTGTCGGAGCCGGAGCTTCCGGAGGAGGAGCTGCTCTCCTCCTTGCTCGCGGACGCGGACGGCGTGGGCGTGGGCGTGGCCTTGTCGTCGGAACCTGAATCCGACGAGGAGTCGCCCGAGCCCGAGTCCGATCCCGAGCCGGAGGAGGCCGACGGGGACGGCGTCGCCGTAGCCGAGTCGTCCGGGGACGAGGACGGGCTCGCCGAGGCGGACGGGGACGCACCGTCCAGCGCCGCGATGCAGTCCTTGTACTCGTCCGCCGTCAGGCTCTTCGCGGTCGGCGCGTCGTCGGCCAGGGCGAGTGTCGGCGTGAACCCGATGCCCATGAGGACCGCGGTCGGCATCGCCGCCATGGCTATCGCTTTGCCGGCCGGCATGTGGAACCTGTTGAACAGAGGCTTTTTGGGCGCCGCGTGCCGGGGCCCGGTTCTGACCTCCGCGGCGGCCGCGGAGCCCTCGCCATGGAGGTTCTCAGCCGACACGGTAACCCCCGTTCGCGTCGTCGCCGCCGGCCCAGGCGCTCTCGGGCGTCCGGTCCGACGATCCGTCACGACGGGGCTCAGGCGCCTGGTACGGCGCGGGCTCGTCCGTCACGGGCCTGAGGATCGCGGTGTCGGGGTCGGCGCCCTGGGGCGCACCGCCCTGCGTCCCGTCCTCGCCCATCGGCTGCGGCTGGGGTGGCGCTCCAGGCGCCCACGAGACGGCGAGCGCTCCACCGACCAGGGCGAACAGGAAGCCCAGGATGAAGCCGCCGATGTTGGAGACCACCAGGGACACCAGGGCGAGGACGATCGCGGCGACGCCGGCGAAGATCCGCGTGGCCTGCTGGAACCACATGGTCAGACCCAGCGTGAACAGCAGTATGCCGATGATGAGGGAGCCCGCACCCGCGGTGGTCGCCATGGCGATGGACATGGTGCCCAACTTGACCGTGGCGTACGGGAAGTAGGCGATCGGCAGGCCGCCGAGCAGCGTGAACAGACCTGCCCAGAACGGGCGGCGGCCTCGCCAGGCACGGAATCGCAGGCGCGACCGGGTGAAGGTCCCGGCGCTCTGGACCGGAGTCTCGGCACTCATGGAAAAAGCTCCCTGGGTCCGGAAGTACGTACCGGCTCGGCCGAAGGCATGGAGAACCGGAAAGTCTGTCTGTGTGCATGCGGTCCGGCGGACGCCGGGCCTGCCATGCGGGGCGGAGAAGCGCCTGCCTCCCCGCCCCGGGGCCACTCAGCGCGCTGAGTCACCCTGCGGCCTCAGCCGTCAGAAGCACTCCATCTTGGAGTCGGTGCCAAGGCGCATCTTCAGGCCGCTGAGCTTGAAGGTGCCTGCCGTGGTGGCCCACGCCGTCTGCTCGACGTTCGACAGGTCGGCCGACTCGGCCTGCTGAGCGAAGCCGCCGGGCAGGACGTTGTCGCCGGACTTGATCTCCGGACCCTTGCCACCCTTGCTCTTGGCGCTGTCCTGGGCGGCCACACCGATGTCGATGTTGTGGAACGTCGCATCGGCGTCGAGCTGGGCGACGTCGATGTAGAGGTTCTCGGCCTCGACCTTGTGGTCCGCGTCCGGACCCGCGTCAAGACGAAGGTAGATCGTCTTGCCTATGAGCGGGATCTCGGTCTTGACCGACTGGCACATGTTCGTGATCTGCGCCGTACGGAACGACGAGATCGCGACCGGGTGCACCGCGCCCTTGTTCTTGCCGTCGGTCGACGTGTAACCGGTGTCGATACCGCCGTACTGGGCGAAGCCCTGGCCCTCGAGGTGGCCGGCCTTCACCTTGAACTCCTGGCCGGACACGCTGAACGACGCGGCGAGCGCACCCTGCGCAAGCCCGACACCCACTGCCGCGGCCGCGGCGACGCTGGGCACCATGACCACAGCGAAGCGCTTCCATCTGGTCCCGCCACGCACCTGGGACTGCATATTTCCTCCTTCTCGGACGTACATCTCCTGACCCTGACTGCCCCTGTCGAAAGGAGCTCAGCCGGGCAGGGATGGGAGAAGTGCTACGTCCTCGGGAAGGAGAGCGCCCGCACTCGGAGGCGCGAACCGCGCACCGATCACCGGCGATCACCCCCGAGCGACAACCACTGGTCGCGCCTGACACGCATCACGCACAACCTTGCTGGACAGGCTCCGCCGGATGGGCGAAGACCCCCCTGTCCAAGAGCCGGCGCACCTGCCGCCGACCCTGCTCGGTGGGGACCCAAGGAATCCCGCCGCCCGACCGGCTGTCGGGGTACGGGAAAGGACCGAGCGTCGCCGATCGTGGTGCATTCTCGCCGCCCGCACAAGGGGCTTCGTTACTCGGTAGTAACGGCCGGATAACCGAACAACGACCCACTGGTCTCGGTCGACGACGCTGGGTGGCAAACAGGGGGATGACAAAGCAGTTGATCGATGGACAGAATCCGACAGATCAACGGCTCTGGCTTACTGGAAGTAACAGCGGCCGCGTTTACCAAGTTTTGGCAAAGCGCGGCCGCAGTGACGTTCTGACGGCAAATCTTTCACTCGGGCACCACATGCCGTGGTGTTTAGCAACTGGTCAGAACCGGGCTCGCGCCCCGCTCGACCCCCCGCTCAGAACAGGGCGCGGGAGAGCGCCCTGCGGGCCGCCGACACCCGCGGATCGTCGGCGCCGACCACCTCGAAGAGCTCAAGTAGCCGAATCCGTACGGTGTCCCGCTCGTCACCCGCCGTGCGCCGCACGGTGTCGATGAGCCGGCCGAACGCGTCCTCGACATGACCGCCGACCAGATCCAGGTCGGCGGCGGCGATCTGCGCCTGTGCGTCACCCGGCTTCTCGGCCGCCTCCTTGCGCACCTGCTGCGGGTCGAGGCTCTGCACCCGCTGGAGCAACTCGGCCTGGGCGAGCCCCAGTTTGGCCTCGCTGTTGCCGGGGTCGTCACTCAGTACGTTCTTGTACGCCTGGACGGCACCGCCGAAGTCCCCTGCGTCCAGGGCGTGTACGGCGGCTTCGAGGAGTGCGTCGTACGGTCCCGCGGGCACGGCCGCGGGCTGCGGAGCGGCGCCGGGGTCGGCGTCCGGGTCGACCGCGAGACCGGTCAGCCCGAAGCGCTGCTCGGCGACCTGCACCAACTGGTCCAGGGTCTGCTGGATCTGCTCCTTGCCCGCCGCACCCTGGAAGAGGGGCAGGGCCTGGCCGGCGACGACGGCGAACACGGCCGGGATGCCCTGCACCCCGAACTGCTGCATCAGCATCTGGTTGGCGTCGACGTCGATCTTGGCGAGGAGCAGGCGTCCGTTGTACTCGAGGACGAGCTGCTCGAGGACAGGGCTCAGCTGCTTGCAGGGCTCGCACCACTCGGCCCAGAAGTCGATGACGACCGGGACCTCGGTGGACCGCTGCAGGACATCGCGCTCGAAGCCCGCCTCGTCTACGTCGATGACGAGATCGGCGGGGGAGACGGCACCCGGGCCGCCGCCCTGCCGGGTGGCTTCGGCGCGCGCCTGCTCCGCCTTCGCCTTGGCCTCCTGGGCCGCCTTCACCGCGGCGAGGTCGACGACTCCGCTCATGGACATGTTCCGTGGCTGCATGCGTCTATCCTCCCCCGCGGACACGCGTCTGTGAAAAGCGATGTGAAAGCCGGTCGTGCAGCGCGGTCCTGACGCCGGGTCCCCACCCCACGCCGTGCGTACCACCGCTCGCGTACGTCCGTCGCGAGCTTTCGCTACGAGTCGTAGCGTAATGGCACCGAGTGCCTGCCCGGTACCCCACCCCGGTGATCTCTCTCACTGCGACCGAGAACCGCCGGTTATGGTCGGTGGATGCAGAGCCGCACCCCCGCCCCACGCGCCACAGGACGCCCGCGCAGCGCCGCCGCGGACACCGCGATCCTCGCGGCGACGAGGGCGGCGCTGGTGGAGCTGGGCTGGTCGAAGCTCACGCTGGGAGATGTGGCTACCCGCGCGGGGGTCGCGAAAACCACCCTCTACCGCCGCTGGGCCGGCAAGAACGAGCTCGTCGTCGACGCGGTGGCCGAACTCTTCGACGAGCTGGAACTCCCCGACAGCGGGACCCTCGCCGCGGACATCGAAGGCGTCGTCCTCCAGTTCGCGGCGATCCTGGCGCGACCGGAGGCCCAGAACGGGCTGATGGCGGTGGTCGCGGAGTCATGCCGCGACGACGCGCTGCGCGAACGCATCCGGTCGTCGATCGTCGAACGTCAGAAACGTCTGGTCCTCGAGGGCCGGGAACGCGCCCAGGCCCGCGGCGAACTCCCGCCGGAGGCGGATCCCTCGGAAGCGGCCCGCACGGTCGACCTGATCTTCGACATGGTGGCGGGTGCGGTGGTCCACCGCACCCTGGTCAGCGCGGAACCGGCGGACGAGGCATGGGTCCACGGCTTCACCCAGATGCTGTTGACGGGCCTGTCGGGGTCGGCCGTGGAGTGAGGTGCGCAGGCGAGGTCAGAACCCCGCGGGTTCCGTGTACTCCCCCCACTCGTCCCTCAGCACCCCGCAGATCTCCCCGAGGGTCGCCTCCGCCCGCACCGCGTCCAGCATCGGCTCGATCATGTTGGACCCGTCGCGGGCGGCAACGAGCATGCCGTCCAGGGCGGTTCGCACGGCGGCCTCGTCCCGAGCGGCCTTACGACCGCCCAGCACCCGCACCTGCTCCCGTTCCACCTCGTGACTCACCCGCAGGATCTCCAGGTCGCCGGTGACCGAGCCATGGTGGACGTTCACCCCCACGACCCTCTTCTCCCCCTTCTCCAGGCCCTGTTGGTACCGGAAGGCCGACTCGGCGATCTCGCCCGTGAACCAGCCGTCCTCGATGCCGCGCAGGATGCCGGAGGTGACGGGCCCGATGGGATGCTGCCCGTCGGGGTGCGCCCTGAGCCCGCGCTCCTTGATCTGCTCGAAGATCTTCTCCGCGTCCGCCTCGATCCGGTCCGTCAGTTGCTCGACGAACCAGGAACCGCCCAACGGGTCGGCCACGCTCGCCACCCCGGTCTCCTCCATGAGCACCTGCTGGGTGCGCAGCGCGATCTCCGCGGCCTGCTCGGAGGGGAGCGCGAGCGTCTCGTCCAGCGCGTTGGTGTGCAGGGAGTTGGTCCCGCCCAGGACCGCGGCCAGCGCCTCGACCGCCGTACGCACCACGTTGTTGTACGGCTGCTGCGCGGTCAGCGAGACACCCGCGGTCTGGGTGTGGAACCGCAGCCACTGCGCCTTCTCGGAGCGCGCCCCGTACACGTCCCGCATCCACCGCGCCCAAATGCGCCGCGCCGCCCGGAACTTGGCGATCTCCTCGAAGAAGTCGACGTGCGCGTCGAAGAAGAAGGAGAGCCCGGGCGCGAACACGTCGACGTCCAGCCCGCGCGACAGCCCCAGTTCCACGTACCCGAACCCGTCCGCGAGCGTGTACGCCAGCTCCTGTGCGGCCGTCGAGCCTGCCTCACGGATGTGGTACCCGGAGACGGACAGCGGCTTGTAGGCGGGGATGCCGGCCGCGCAGTACTCCATCAGGTCGCCGATCAGGCGCAGGTGCGGCTCGGGCTGGAAGAGCCACTCCTTCTGGGCGATGTACTCCTTGAAGATGTCCGTCTGGAGCGTGCCGTTGAGGACGGCGGGATCCACGCCCTGTCGCTCGGCCGCGACCAGGTACATGCAGAAGACGGGGACGGCCGGTCCACTGATCGTCATCGACGTCGTGACGTCACCCAGCGGAATGCCCTGGAACAGGACCTCCATGTCCGCCGCCGAGTCGATGGCGACGCCGCAGTGCCCTACCTCGCCGAGGGAGCGGGGGTCGTCGGAGTCCCGCCCCATCAGCGTCGGCATGTCGAAGGCGACCGACAGGCCGCCGCCTCCGTTGGCGAGGATCTTCTTGTACCGCTCGTTGGTCTGCTCGGCGTTCCCGAACCCGGCGAACTGGCGGATGGTCCACGTCCGCCCCCGGTAGCCCGTCGGATACAGCCCGCGCGTGAAGGGGTACTCCCCCGGCCACCCGATCCGCTCGAAGCCCTCGTACGCGTCCCCCGGCCGTGGCCCGTACACCGGCTCCACGGGATCACCCGAGAGCGTGCTGAAGTCGGCCTCACGCTTGCGCGAGGCGTCGTACCGGGCCTGCCAGCGTCGGCGGCCCTCTTCGATGGCGTCAGCGTCCATACCATCGAAGTTACTAGGACGTCCAAGTAAATGCGAAGAACGACCGCCGTACGCGTGCCGTACGGCGGTGGGGGTTACGCCTTTACGGGCGCGGGGGCCTCTTCGGTGAACCGGCCCTCCAGCTCGCGGCTGATCTTCCGCTCCACGAAGAAGGCGGCCGTCGGAATGGTCCCGGCGAGCAGTACCCAGACCTGCTTGAGGATGGGCCACCTCGCCTTGGAACCCAGGTCGAAGGCGAAGACCAGGTAGACCACGTACAGCCAGCCGTGCGCGATGGCGACGACGCGGGTGACGTCCGCGGCGCCGTCGATGTCCAGGCCGTACTTGGCGATCATGCTCAGGCACAGCAGGACCAGCAGCACACCGGTGACGTAGGCCAGGACGCGGTAGCGGGTCAGCACGCTCTTTTTCATGCCTACGAGCGTAACCACGCGTTCCGGGCGATCTTCCCGCGGGTCAGTCCTCGTCGAAGTCGCTCGCGGCGACCCGTAGCGGCCGCAGCATCGCGAAGATCTCCGCACACTCCTCGGCGTCGTACACGCCGAGCCCGAAGTCCATCGCCATGAGGTCACGCGTGGCGGCCTCGACGACCTCGCGGCCCTTGTCGGTGATGGAGGCGAGGGTGCCGCGGCCGTCGTTGGGGTTCGGGCGCTTGTCGACCAGACCGGACCTGACCAGGCGGTCCACGGTGTTGGTGACCGACGTGGGATGCACCATCAGCCGCTCACCGATCTTCGACATCGGCAGCTCGCCGGCCTTGGAGAAGTTGAGCAGCACCAGTGCCTCGTACCGCGCGAACGTCAGCCCGTACGGCTTGACGACCGCGTCGACCTCACCGAGCAGGATCTGGTGCGCCCGCATGATGGAGGTGATCGCGGCCATGGACGGCACGTTTCCCCAGCGCTGCTTCCAGAGTTCGTCGGCGCGGGCGATGGGGTCGAAGGGAAGACTGAGCGGCTTCGGCACGGCAACGACCTTACCGGCCGGTCACATCGTGGTCAGCACCGTCTCGCCCATCAGACGGGGGTGGGTTGTCGGGTGGCTGCGGGTTCGGTGGGGGCGGGCGTTGTGCGCAGTTCCCCGCGCCCCTGGATGCCTGCGGCGGCCTGCACGGCCCCGGCGGGGGCGGATGTAGCGCGTGCGGTTCGGTGGGTGGGTCGGGGCCGGGGTGGGGGGTATCCGTCCTCGCTCCGGCGGTTGCTGTCGATTGAGCTGTACTCGGTAACGGACGCCGGTAGCTGCGGGCGCCCCCCCGTCCCCTGCGCGCCGTACGGAGCCAACGGTTCGCCGGGGCGTGGAGGGCGGTCCGTCCGGTGCGCGGTGCGGCGAAGAGTCCGTCGTGGCGCGCGGTGCGGCGAAGAGTCCGTCGTGGCGCGCGGTGCGGCGAACAGTTCCGTCGTGGCGCGCGAGGTGACGACCGGTCCGTCATGGCGCCGGTGGCTGCGTCTCCCCAGGGGCGCGGGGAACTGCGCGACCAGCCACAACGCACCCCGCACCCGCCCGACAACCCGACCCGGCACCCCCCCCATAGGCGCCCGGCTCAAGCCCCGCGCACGCGGCTCGCTCCGGTCACCGACATCACCAGGGAGTACAGAGACGTCGTGGCCGCGATGAACATCCGGTTCCCCTTCGGCCCGCCGAAGGTCACGTTGGCCACCGACTCAGGGACCCGGATGCGGCCGATCAGCGTGCCGTCGGGGGCGTAGCAGTGGATGCCGTCGGCCAGGGCGGCAGCCCACAGTCGGCCCTCGTCGTCGAAGCGGATGTTGTCGAAGTGGACGCCTTCGCGGGCTTCGGCGAAGACCTTGCCGCCAGAGAGGGTGCCGTCGGCGTGGATGTCGTACGCGTGGATCCGGGCCGCCCGCGAGTCGGAGACGTACAGCCGCTGCTCGTCGGGGGACAGGATCACCCCGTTGGGCCCGTCCAGCCCGTCGGCGGCGAGAGACACGTCGCCCGTGGCCGGATCGATCCGGTACACATGGCACGCGCCGATCTCGGACTCGGCCCGGTGCCCCTCGTAGTCGCTGAGGATGCCGAAGTCCGGGTCGGAGAACCAGACCGTGCCGTCGGAGCGTACGGCGGAGTCGTTCGGGCTGTTCAGGCGCTTGCCCTGATAGCGCTCGGCCAGCACGGTCACCGTGCCGTCGGGCTCGGTACGGGTGACGCGGCGGTTGCCCTGTTCGCAGCTGACGAGGCGGCCCTGGCCGTCGACGGTGTTGCCGTTGATGTTGCCCGCCGGGGTGCGGAAGACGCCGACCGTGCCGGTGGCCTCGTCCCAGCGCAGGAGGCGGTCGTTCGGGATGTCGCTCCAGATCAGCTGCCGCCAGGCGGGCAGGTAGACAGGGCCCTCGGCCCAGCGGCAGTCGCCGTACAGGACCTCCAGCCTGCTGTCGCCGTTGGTACAGGGCTGGAAGCGGTCGTCCAGGATCTCGTAGAGGCTGTCGGAGCCGGGCATGGTGTCCTCCTCGGGTCGGGGGTGGGACGGGGTCAGCGGCGGCCGGTCCTGCGGAGGTGGTGGCGCACCGCGCGCTGGGCGACCGGGCCCAGGTCCTCCAGCGCGGCGACGAGCACGCCGAGTTGCTCCAGGGCGTCCAGGGCCGCAGTGGCGCCGGACGCGTCGACCCCTTCGTACAGCTCGATGCCCACGAAGGAGGCGGCCACCGCGCGGGCCAGGCCCGCGGGGTCGGCGAACTCCCCGAAGGGCGTGGCCGCGAGGACCCTGGTGAGGACCTTCTCGATCTCGGCGATCCACAGCTCCAGGCCCGCCGCGGTGGCCGGGCCGAGGGTGGCGTGGGTCTGGGCGCCGGCGAGCAGCTGGCCGAGGAGGGCCACATGGCCTCCGGCGCGCTCCTCCTCGTGGACCTGCCGTCCCACCGCGAGGAGTTCGGACAGCGAGGTCACGGCGGCCATCCGTTCCCGGTGGCGGGCCACCGCGCGCTCCGCGCCGTAGCGGCAGGCCGCCGCGAGGAGTTCGTCGACCGAGCCGAAGTGGTAGAAGACCAAGGCCTGGTTGACCCCGGCGGCCGCAGCGACCGTGCGGGCGGACGTCTTGGCGATGCCCTGTTCGGTGAGGGTGCGCAGGGCGCCTTCCAGGAGTTTGGTCTTGGTCGCCAGGGACTTGGCGGACTCGGGGCTCATGCGCGGGCCTCCTCGCGCACGGGGCGGAGGCCGGGGCGGACTCCGCGGGCCGCGATGTCGCTGTACGTCGCCTCGAAGGAGCCCTCGTAGCCGAAGAGCGGGCCGAAGTACCGGTTGACGACCCGGACGCTGATGCGGAAACGGCCTGCCCCGTCGTCGTACGACTCCCGCACCTCCGCCGTCGCGCCGATCAGCTCGGGCACCCGGACGTCCACCACGCCCTCCCGGAACCGGTGCTCCCCGGAGCGGATCAGCAGCGAGCCGTCGGGCTCGGCGCGGAAGTGGAGCTCGCTGGCCAGGTGCTGGTGGGTGCCGAGGTAGTCGAGAATGCGGTCTCCCTTGGGGCTCAGCACCATCTGGGCGTCGAAGCGGCGCGGGCGACCGGGCAGGTGGAAAGTGCGCACAAAGGTCACCGTCTCACGACCGTAGGTGTCCGCGTAGGGGACGTTCTCGATCACGAACGGCACGCTCCGCCCCGGTCTCGGCACCAGGATGTTGCGCGTCGTGCCGAGAGCCAGGAAGGGCTTCACGAAGGCCCCGCCGTGCCAGATGCGGTCCATCACACCCCGGCCGGTGCACGCCTCACCGCTGGTCAGGCCGACCGAGAAGCGGCGCTGGAGCTGGGGGTGCAGGCGGTCGAAGTCGGCGCCCATCACGGTGCGGAACATCGAGGTCATCGCGGGGTCTCCAGGGTGCGCAGGACACGCGGCGTACGCACGCGTGTGACGGGCCGGCGCAGACAGCGGCGGGCGGCCGGGGTGCCGGGCAGGGGTGACGTGAACAGGGCCAGCGAGATGACGAGGGCGAGGAGGAGTGGCGAGACGTAGGCCATCGACGCCGCCAGTGGGCCGAAGAGGTGCAGGAAGCGCTCCAGGCCGAGTCCGCCGGCGCCGACGATCACGACGAGGGCGCGGACGAGGATCTCGGCGAGCCAGTTCCGCAGCGCGCGTTCCGGGGTGATCCCGCGTTCCAGCCACAGGCGCAGCCGGTCGAAGGACCAGGCCGTCGCCCAGCCGATCAGGGGGCGGAAGAGGAGGCGGTCGGCCACGGCGCCGACGCGGCCCCAGCGCGGGCGGTAGTCGTATCCGGTGAGGAAGGTGACGCCGTCGCCGTCGGGGAGGTAGCGCCAGTAGCCGCTGCCCTCCGCCAGGAGCGAGAGCGGGTGCGGGGAGGAGAAGCGCAGGGCGGAGGTGCGGGTGCCGTCGGGGCGTTCCCGCTCCCCCGCGGAGACTCCGGTGCCGGCGATGGTGAGACCGGGCAGCACCCGGGTGGCGTAACGGAAGCGCTGCGGCTCGCCCTCCGCGCGCGGGAGGTAGGTGATCCGGGTGAAGCGGAGGTCCCAGCGCTGGTGCTGGGACGGTTCCTGCGTCCGGGTCCAGAGATCGTCGAGATCGGCGCGGATGCGTGCCTCGATGTAGAGCCCCATTGATTCCCCCAGGTGAGCTCGTTATTTGAGCGATCGCTCAAACACCCTGAGGAGGAACGTACACGCTTTTGAGCGACCGCTCAAACAGGAGGTACGAGAAAACCCCGGCCCGCGCGGGCCGGGGTTCGTGTAGCGGTGAGGCTCGGTCAGTCGGCGAGGTGCCGCTCCACCGTCTCCACCTTGGAGGTCAGACCGTCCGTCACTCCGGGGCGGATGTCCGCCTTGAGCACCAGCGAGACGCGCGGCGCCCGCGCCTCCACGGCGGCCACGGCACGCTTGACGACCTCCATGACCTCGTCCCACTCGCCCTCGATCGAGGTGAACATGGCGTCGGTACGGTTCGGCAACCCCGACTCACGCACGACTCGCACGGCGTCGGCGACGTACTCCCCGACGTCCTCACCGACCCCCAGCGGGGTCACGGAGAAAGCGACGATCATGCGCCCACAACCCCTTCCTTCGCCATGCGGGCACGGGAGGCGATGACCGCGTTCTCGGCCTCACGCTTGAGCTTGCGCTCGGCAAAGAAGCCGCCGGTCGGCAGCACGGAGAGCACGAAGTACCAGATGCCCGTCCTGGCGGCCCACTTGGTGCGGTTCCAGGCGTCGAACCAGAAGATCACGTACAGGATGAACAGGACGCCGTGGACCATGCCCATCACCGGCACGGCGTTGAAGTCCGTGGTCCGCTTCAGCACCGAGCAGACGAGCAGGAGCAGGAACGAGATCGCCTCGGGAGCGGAGACCAGGCGGAGGCGTCGGATGGCGGAGGCTGTCTTGAGGTCCACGGGTCACCTTCGGTGGGAGGTACGTCGACAGTTTGTGAACGCACGCACAAGCGTCCGTCCATTGTGACAAACCGTTCCGGGGAGCCGGGGCATGGGGTCCGACTGGGGTCCGTTGCGGCTGATCGCGCAGTTCCCCGCGCCCCTGGGTCGGACTGGTGCACGCACATGCAGACGCGTACGGCGGCGAGGGGACGGGGCGGGGGTGTCCGCCCGCAGCGTCCGGCGTCCGTCACCGAGCCCTGCTCAAGGGGCCGAGCCACCGGACCGAGGACGGATACCCCCCACCGAACCGGCAGCTGCGCCGCAGGCATCAGGGGCGCGGGGAACTGCGCAAAACGCCCGCCCCCACGCACTCGCACCCGCACAGGCCGCCGCAGGCGCCCCGCACCCTGGGGGACCACTCAGGGTGCGACTCCACCCGCAGGACCTGTCGGCGCGGGCTCGCGCCAGCTACCTTCACTCCGTGGCGATGTTCCGACTTCAAGGCAGCAAGGTGCTGGCCGTCGACATGACCGGGGACGCCGTGAAGGCGAAGAACGGCTCGATGGTCGCGTACGACGGGCAGATGGCGTTCAAGAAGATGAGCGGCGGGGGTGAGGGGATCCGGGGGATGGTGACCCGGCGGATCACCGGCGAGCAGATGACCGTGATGGAGGTGTCGGGGCACGGGACGTGCTGGTTCGCGGACCGGGCCTCGGAGATCAACCTCGTCGGCCTCCAGGGGGACAAGCTGTACGTGGAGTCGAGCAATCTGCTCGCGACGGACGCCGGACTCAGGACCGGCACCAGCTTCACCGGCCTGCGCGGCGCCTCACAGGGCAACGGCCTGTTCACGACCACGGTCGAGGGACACGGCCAGGCCGCGATCATGTCGGACGGCCCGGCGGTCGTGCTGCGGGTCAGCCGCCAGTACCCGCTGACCGTCGACCCCGGCGCCTACATCGCCCACCAGGGCAACCTCAGCCAGTCCTTCCAGTCCGGTGTGACGTTCCGCACGTTCATGGGCGAGGGCGGCGGCGAGGCCTTCCAGATCCGCTTCGAGGGCGACGGCCTGGTGTACGTCCAGCCCAGCGAGCGGAACACGATCGCGGGGGATGTGTGACATGCCCTTCCGTGAGATCAACTCCAAGATGGTCGAGGCGACCGTCCTGCCGGGCCAGCGGCTGTTCAGCCAGCGCGGCGCGATGCTGGCGTACAAGGGCGAGGTGTCCTTCACGCCGAACATCCAGGGCGGCCAGGGCGGCGTCATGTCGATGATCGGCCGCCGCGTGGCCAACGAGGACACGCCTCTGATGACCGTCGAGGGCAGCGGGACCGTCCTGTTCGGGCACGGCGGCCACCACGTCACGGTCATCAACCTCACCGGCGACACCCTGTACGTCGAGGCGGACCGCCTGCTCGCCTTCGAGGGCACCCTCCAGCAGGGCACCATGTTCATGGGCTCGCAGGGCGGCGTCATGGGCATGGTGCGCGGCCAGATCAGCGGCCAGGGGCTCTTCACGACCACGCTCAAGGGCCACGGCTCGGTGGCCGTCATGGCCCACGGCGGCGTCTTCGAGGTCCCCATCACCCCCCAGCGCCCGGTCCACGTCGACCCGCAGGCCTACGTCGCCCACCACGGCGACGTCCGCAACAAGCTGTCGACGGCGCTCGGCTGGCGCGACATGGTGGGCCGCGGCTCCGGCGAGGCCTTCCAGCTGGAGCTCAGCGGGCACGGCGCGGTGTACGTCCAGGCCTCGGAGGAGAAGCTGTGAGCCACTACCCGGGCGCGGGCCCCACCGTGTACGACCCGATGACCCTGCCGTCGGACGACAACGTCAACAACTACACCTTCTGCGTGGAGCTCAAGGGGAGCCAGTGGTTCCTGCAGAAGGGGAAGATGATCGCCTACTACGGCCAGATGGATTTCAACGGCATCGGACACGGCCGTCTCGACGGTCTCATCCGTACGTCGTTCCATTCGCCTCTGCACGCGAGCGACTGGGTCGTGGCACAGGGATCGGGCAAGATGCTCCTCGCCGACCGGGCCTTCGACGTCAATTCGTACGACCTCGAAGACGGCAACCTGACCATTCGCTCGGGCAACCTGCTCGCTTTTCAGCCAAGTCTCGCGTTGAAGCAGTCGATCGTGCCGGGCTTCCTGACTCTCATCGGAACCGGAAAGTTCGTGGCCGCCTCCAACGGCCCGGTGGTGTTCATGGAGCCCCCGATCCGGGTGGACCCGCAAGCGCTTGTGGGCTGGGCCGACTGTCCCTCACCGTGCCACCACTACGACCACGGCTACATGACCGGTCTGATGGGCGGTCTACGTGCGATGACGGGCCTCGGCGGGGAATCCGGGGAGGAGCACCAGTTCGAGTTCGTGGGGGCCGGCACCGTACTGCTCCAGTCGACGGAGGTTCTGATGGCCGAGCAGGCCGTCGGAGCGACTCCGCAGCAGGCCGGAGTACCCGGCGGCCACGGGGCGCCCACCGGGCATCCGCAGCAGCCGGGGGCACCGCGCCTTCCCGGACAGCTGGGGGACCTCCAGCGTCGCTTCGGGCTGTGAGCGGTAGTCTGCGGAGTGTGACATCGAACGCGTGCGCACAGTCACACCACCCTCATTAGTTCGCCTTTCAACATTTTAGGTAGACTTCATTCATGGAGACCGAGACGGCCACGCGCTGGCTGACCGATGCGGAGCAGTGCGCCTGGCGCACCCACCTGGAGGTCAACAGGCTGTTGACGTATCAGCTCGAGAGGGACCTTCAGCCGTTCGGGCTGACGATGAACGACTACGAGATCCTGGTCAATCTCTCCGAGTCGGAGGGCGTACGGATGCGGATGAGCGATCTCGCCTCCGCCACCCTCCAGTCCAAGAGCCGGCTCTCGCACCAGATCACCCGCATGGAGAACGCGGACCTGGTCCGGCGCGAGAACTGCGAGTCCGACCGCCGCGGCCTGTACGCGGTCCTGACCGAGCACGGCATGGAGACGATGCAGAAGGTCGCGCCCCATCATGTGGCGTCTGTGCGGAGGCACTTCATCGACCTCGTGCCGGCTGAGTCCCTGACAGAACTGGACAAGGCCCTCAAGCCGATCGCGGAGCACTTGCGGGGGCAGCGAGGGCGTCCCTGACACCGGGACCCGATCAGGCGATCGGCAGGCGGAGTTCGAACAGAGCTCCGCCTGTCGGCGCGTCCCGCACCGTCAGCGTCCCACCGTGCCGGGCGGCGACATCACGGGCGATGGCGAGACCGAGTCCGGCGCCTCCGTCGTCCCGTGCCCGCGCCTCGTCCAGCCGCACGAACCGCTCGAAGATCCGCTCCCGGTCCCCGGCAGGCACCCCGTCCCCGTCGTCGCCGACCTCGACCACGGCACTCCGGTCACCGTCCCGTCGTACCGTCACCACGACCGCCGACCGCGCGTGCCGTCCCGCGTTGTCCAGCAGGTTGTCGAGCACGCGCTCCAACTGCCCCCGGGACCCCGTCACTTCGACGGCATCGGCCCGCACCGTCACCCCGGCCCGCCCGGCGGCCCGCTCCCGGGCCAGCGCCGCCAGGTCGACCTGCGCGCCGGCACCCCGCTCCCCCGCGTCCAGGCGGGCCAGCAACAACAGGTCCGCCGCGAGGTGTTGCAGCCGTACCGTGTCCTCGACCGCCCCGTCCAGGTCCAGCAACTCGGGATGCGCGGCGGCCACTTCGAGCTGGGTGCGCAGCGAGGCGATCGGGCTGCGCAGCTCGTGCGAGGCGTCGGCGACGAACCGGCGCTGGCGCTCGACGGAGGTCTCCAGCGCGGCCAGCGTCTCGTTGGTGGTGCGGGCGAGGCGGGCGACCTCGTCGTGGGTGTCGGGCACCGGGACGCGGCGGGCGAGGTCCTCGGAGGCGGTGATCGCCGCCATTTCCTGGCGGATGGCCTCGACCGGACGAAGGGCGCGACGAGTGACCGCCCAGGTCACCCAGGCGACCACCGCGAGGAGCACGGGCAGACCGATGAGCATGACCGTGGCGGCGGTGTGCACCGCGTCCTGCTGGGCCTGGAGCGAGGCACCGGCGTAGACCCGGACCGTTCGGTCGCTCCGGTCCGTGACCTGGACCTGGGCGAACCGGTACGCGACGCTCTCGCCGTCCACGGTGGCCCTGCCCTGCCCGTGCCAGGTGACCTCACCGACCTCACCGATCTCGGGGTCGTCCTCGTCGTCGTCCCGCCCCGCCTCGGGGCTCGAAACGGGAGTGACGTCGGGGGCGCCGGTGCCGCTGATCGCCTCCAGGTCCTCGCTCACCGCGAGCACCCGCCCGTCCCGGTCGACCACCTGGACCGGATGGTCGCCGTCCAGGTCTAGCTCCCGGTACGGCACGCCGTGCGCGATCTGCGTCGCCACGTTGCGGGCGGCGCTGTCGGCGGCCGTGTCCGCCTGGCCCGCGAGGTTGCTGCGCAACGACAGCAGGACGACGGCGCCCGCGGCGACCAGGGCCACGGCCACCACCGCGGTCGCGGCCAGCGTGGCCCGCGCCCGGACCGAGCCGAACAGCCGCCTCATCTCCCGGCCTCCAGCCGGTACCCGGCACCGCGGACCGTGTGGATGAGGCCCGCGTCCAGCTTCCGGCGCAGGGTGCTGACGTACACCTCGACGATGTTGGGGTCGCCGTCGTACGCGAAGTCCCAGACGTGCTCCAGGATCTGCGCCTTGGACACCACCTCGCCGGCCCGCACCGCGAGTTGCTCGAGGACCGAGAACTCCTTGGCGGTGAGGGTGATTTCGTCGCCGTCGAGGAAGACCCGGTGGGCGGCGGTGTCGATCCTCAGCCCACCGAGTTCGAGCACCGGCGACGCCCCGCCGCCCTGCCCTCGTCGACGCAACAGCGCCTTGATCCGGGCGACCAGGACGACGTAGGAGAAGGGCTTGGTCAGATAGTCGTCGGCGCCGGTGTCCAGGCCCTCGGCCTCGTCGTACTCGCCGTCCTTGGCGGTGAGCATCAGGATCGGCACCTCGTGGCCGGCGGCCCGCAGGGCGGCGCAGACCCGGTAGCCGTTGAGGCCGGGCAGCATGATGTCGAGGATCACCAGGTCGTACGACCCCTCGGTGGCCCGGTGCAGCCCCTCCCTGCCGTCGTGGACGACGTCGACGGCGTAGCCCTCGGCCGTCAGGCCCTTGGCGAGGGACAGGGCTAGGCGGCGTTCGTCCTCGACGATCAGCAGGCGCATCCGTACAGAGTGGCAAACCCAACCTGAAGACACCTTCAGGAGGGTTCAGGTCCCCTTCAGCTCCCCTCCGGCAGCTTGGTTGTCGTCGAAAGCGAACGAAGCAGAACGGCTCTGGAGGAATCCTCATGAAGCGCAACATCGTCATCGCCACCCTCACCGCCGCCGCGCTGGCCACCGGCGGCACCGTCGCGGCCTTCGCCGCGGGCGACGATGAGGCGACGGCGACGCAGCGCCAGACGAACACGAGCGCCGAGGCGGCCACGGACCGCGACGACGCCGACGACTCCGCGGACGACCGGGACGACGACGCCACCGAGGGCGGTAGGGCGCTCTCCGACAGCCGCGTCACCGCGGCCGAGGCGATCGCGGCCGCCCTGAAGCACACGCCGGGCACCGCGGTCTCCGCCGATCTGGACGACGACGGCGCCGCCGCGTGGGAGGTGACCGTCGTCAAGGGCGACGGCACCGAGTACGACGTGCGGATCGCACCGGACTCCGGCAAGGTGCTCGGCGCCCAGCGCGACACCGACGACGACAACGACAACGACAGCGACGACCGCGCCGAACTGGCCGCGGTGAAGGGCGCGCAGACCGACGCCCGCGAGGCCGCGCTGGCCGCCGCCGCGAAGGGCACGGTCACCGAGGTCGGCATCGACGACGACAACGGCGCCGTGGTCTGGACGGCGGACACCGTCAAGGACGGCAAGCGCAGCGAGTGGAAGGTCGCCCCCGACTAGGGCAAGGTCACTCAGGACCGCGACGAGGACTGACCCGGCCGTCATGGGACAGCCACACCTCCACGAAGGGCGCCCCTCCCCCGGGCGCCCTTCGTCATGACCAGCACCGCCGTCACCGCGACCACCCCGCCCGTCGCCGCGAAACACACGGCCACCGGCAGCTGCCCGGCCAGCGCTCCCGCCACGGCCGTTCCGCCCGTACTCCCGGCGTTCACGGCCGTGTTGACCCACGCGCCGGCCTGCGTGCGGGACTCGGGGGCGACCGCCGCGTCGGCGATGAGATACGCGGTGGTGAGGACCGGCGACACGAAGAACCCGGCGCCCGCCATGACCAGGGCGAGGCTGCCGAGGCCCGGTGCGAGCCCGGCACCGACGAGCGCGAGGCCCAAACAGCCCGTCATAAGCGCCAGCCGGGTCGGGGCGGGCGTTCGCCAGTTCACCGCGCCGTTGAGCATTCCGCCGGCCGCGCTGCCGGCCGACAGCGCGGCGAGCACCCAGGCCACACTCGCGCCGCCGTGATGATGCCGCTCGGCGAACACGACGACGAGCAGGTCGAGCACACCGAGCGCGAGGCCCACGGCCGCGGCGGCCACGACGGGACGGCCGACGCGCCGCAGTACGCGCCGGCCGCCGCTGTCCCGTCGTGGAGACGAGCCCGCGGGACGCACGGCCCGTACCGCGGGCGACCGTACGAAGCCGGCCGTCCCCGCCACCATCAGGGCGGCGCCGACGACGATCCCGACGGCCGGCGCGGCGGCCCCGACGAGGACGCCCACCAGCAGCGGGCCCGAGACGAAGAGCAGTTCCTCGGCCACCCCGTCGAGGCTGTACGCCCGCTGGAGCAGCGCCTTGTCGTCCTGGGCGAGCCGTGCCCACACCGCCCGCATGGTCGGGCCGAGCGGCGGGACGCAGGCTCCCGCCAGGGCGGTGAGCGTGCCGAGGAGGACAGGGGGTGCGCCGGGGCGCCAGACGGCCGCGGTGAGCAGGGCGAGCAGCAGGACGTAGGCCGAGAGCAGGGGGACGAGCGCCCGCGGCGGCCCGAAGCGGTCGATCAGGGCGGCCCGCGCGGGCGCCAGGAAGACGACGGTGGCACCGAAGAGCGCCATCACGGCGCCCGCCACCGCGTACGAGCCCGAGGCGCGGGTCACGGCGAGCATCACGGACAGCGGGACGACACCGTACGACAGCCTGCCGAGCAGGGCGGTGGCGAAGGTACGGCGGGCATGCGGAATGCGCAGCACCTGCGCATAGGAGGCAGACACGGGTGAGTTCCTCGGAGGAGGCGTGGGAGGGGACACCGAGGAGCCACGGGAGCGGTGTGCTCGAACCGTGGCTCGGTGCGGCCCTACGCCAAGGAGAGGAACATGACGGTCAACGTATCAGGGGGCTCAGCCCCGGGTCAGGCCTTCCACCAGCTCGTCCGCCGCGCGGTAGGGGTCCAGTTCGCCGGCGACGATCCTCTCCGCGAGCGCGTCCAGGCGCCGGTCGCCCCTGAGGTCGCCGATGCGTTCGCGCAGGGCGGTGACGGCGATGGTCTCGACCTCGTGGGCGGCGCGGGTGCGGCGGCGCTCGGCCAGGACGCCGCGCTCCTCCATCCAGGCGCGGTGCTTCTCCAGGGCTTCCACGACCTCGTCGATGCCCTCGGCGCGGGCGGCGACCGTCTTGACGATCGGCGGACGCCAGTCGCCGGGGCCGCGGGACTCGCCCAGGCCCAGCATGTGGTTGAGCTCGCGGGCGGTCGCGTCGGCGCCGTCACGGTCGGCCTTGTTGACGACGTACACGTCGCCGATCTCCAGGATTCCGGCCTTGGCGGCCTGGATGCCGTCGCCCATCCCGGGGGCCAGCAGCACCACGGACGTGTCCGCCTGGGCGGCGATCTCCACCTCGGACTGGCCGACGCCGACCGTCTCGACCAGGACCACGTCGCAGCCGGCCGCGTCCAGGACCCGGATGGCCTGCGGGGCGGCCCAGGCGAGACCGCCCAGGTGGCCGCGGGTCGCCATGGAGCGGATGTAGACACCGGGGTCGGAGGCGTGCTCCGACATGCGCACCCGGTCGCCCAGCAGGGCACCGCCGGAGAACGGCGAGGACGGGTCGACGGCCAGGACGCCGACCCGCCTGCCCTGCTTGCGGTAGGCGGTCACGAGAGCCGAGGTGGACGTCGACTTGCCCACCCCCGGCGAGCCCGTCAGGCCCACCACGTACGCGTTGCCCGTGAGCGGGGCCAGCGTCGCCATGACCTCCCTGAGCTGCGGGGACGCCCCCTCCACCAGGGAGATCAGCCGGGCCACGGCCCGCGGGCGGCCCTCCCTGGCCTGGGCCACCAGGGTGGAGACGTCCTGCATCACAGCTCCGTTCACCTGAAAACGCGCTTCGTCCGAAACGTACGGGGACTCAGGCCTTGGGTACCCGCACGACGAGCGCGTCACCCTGACCGCCGCCACCGCACAGCGCGGCTGCGCCGACACCGCCGCCGCGCCGCTTGAGCTCCAGGGCGAGGTGCAGGACGAGCCGGGCGCCGGACATGCCGATGGGGTGGCCCAGGGCGATCGCGCCACCGTTGACATTCACCCGATCCGTGGATACGCCGAGATCCTTCATTGACTGGACCGCCACCGCGGCGAAGGCCTCGTTGATCTCGATGAGGTCGAGGTCGGAGACCTCCAGGCCCTCCTTCTTGAGGGCGTGCAGGATCGCGTTGGACGGCTGGGACTGCAGGGAGTTGTCCGGGCCGGCCACATTGCCGTGGGCGCCGATCTCGGCGATCCACTCGAGGCCGAGCTCCTGCGCCTTGGCCTTGCTCATCACGACCACGGCCGCCGCACCGTCCGAGATCTGCGAGGAGGTTCCGGCGGTGATGGTGCCGTCCTTGGTGAACGCGGGGCGCAGCTTGCCCAGGGACTCGGCCGTGGTGTCGGCGCGGATGCCCTCGTCCTTGCTGAAGACGACCGGCTCGCCCTTGCGCTGCGGGATCTCGACCGGGGTGATCTCGGCCTCGAAGACGCCGTTCTTCTGTGCGGCCGCGGCCCGCTGGTGGGACAGGGCGGCGATCTCGTCCTGCTCGGGACGCCGGATGCCGAGGCGGGTGTTGTGCGTCTCGGTCGACTGGCCCATGGGGATGTTCTCCCAGGGGTCGGTCAGGCCGTCGTGGGCCATCGCGTCGAGCATCTCGATCGCGCCGTACTTGAAGCCCTCGCGGGACTTCGGGAGCAGGTGGGGGGCGTTGGTCATGGACTCCTGACCACCCGCGACGATCACGTCGAACTCGCCGGCGCGGATCAGCTGGTCGGCCAGCGCGATCGCGTCGAGGCCCGAGAGGCACACCTTGTTGATGGTCAGCGCCGGGACGTTCATCGGGATGCCGGCCTTGACCGCGGCCTGGCGGGCCGGGATCTGGCCCGCGCCGGCCTGGAGGACCTGGCCCATGATGACGTACTGCACCTGGTCGCCACCGATCCCCGCACGGTCGAGGGCGGCCTTGATCGCGAAGCCACCGAGGTCGGCTCCGGAGAAGGACTTCAGCGAGCCCAGCAACCGTCCCATGGGCGTACGGGCGCCCGCGACGATCACCGAGGTCGTGCTGTTCGATCCAGACATGAGCTGCGATCCCCTTACCGGCTGCACTGCCGAGGAGTGAACGAGGGTTTACTCAAAATGTACTGAGTGGCACTCCGTGCCGTCATCGCCCCGTCAGTGTGATCGCGCGCACGTTGCGTAACCATGCCGGGAGCGATGCACTGAAACCATGCTGACGCGAATCGACCACATCGGGATCGCCTGTTTCGACCTCGACAAGACCGTCGAGTTCTACCGGGCCACCTACGGCTTCGAGGTGTTCCACTCCGAGGTCAACGAGGAGCAGGGCGTGCGCGAGGCCATGCTCAAGATCAACGAAACCTCCGACGGCGGCGCCTCCTACCTGCAGCTTCTGGAGCCGACCCGCCCCGACTCGACCGTCGCCAAGTGGCTGGACAAGAACGGCGAGGGTGTCCACCACATCGCCTTCGGTACGGCGGACGTGGACGCGGACGCCGCGGACATCAAGGACAAGGGCGTACGCGTCCTGTACGAGGAGCCGCGACGCGGCTCCATGGGGTCACGGATCACCTTCCTGCACCCGAAGGATTGCCACGGCGTACTGACAGAACTGGTCACTTCGGCGCCTGTTGAGTCACCTGAGCACTGACCCTCGTACATATGGGCCGGTAGGGTTGGGGGCGGTCGCCGCTCTTCCCAGGGCGACCGGGTCCTGCCCATGGCGGCAGAACCGAGCCGGGGTCCGGGTTTCGGGGGGCGAGCGGCGGGCAGCAGCCCATGCTCCGCCGTTGATCTGACACCATTCCCCGGGGGCCCCGTTCGGCGGATGGACGGGGCTCGTCAGGAGAGACTTGCGACCAGGGGACGGATGGGACCGCGCAGTGCGGGGCTACGAACGCCAGGAGCGAGAGCCGGCGGCTGACGTCGACCACCTCTCTCGGTTCGAGGCCGAGATGGAGCGGCTGAAGACCGAGCGGGAAAAGGCGATCCAGCACGCCGAGGACCTCGGCTACCAGGTCGAGGTGCTGCGCGCCAAGTTGCACGAGGCGCGGCGCACCCTCATGTCCCGGCCCGAATTCGGCGGCGGGGACATCGGCTACCAGGCCGAACAGTTGCTGCGCAATGCCCAGGTCCAGGCCGACCAGTTGCGCCAGGACGCCGAGCGCGAACTGAGCCAGGTCCGCGCCCAGACCCAGCGCATCCTCCAGGAGCACGCCGAGCAGGCCGCGCGTCTGCAGGCGGAGCTGCACCAGGAGGCCGTCACCCGACGTCAGCAGCTCGACCAGGAGCTGGCCGAGCGCCGGCAGACCGTCGAGTCGCACGTCAACGAGAACGTGGCGTGGGCCGAGCAGCTGCGCGCCCGCAGCGAGTCGCAGGCCCGACGGCTCCTGGAGGAGTCCCGCGCCGAGGCGGAGCAGGCCATGGCGGCCGCCCGCGCCGAGGCCGAGCGGGTCACCTCCGAGGCCCGCCAGCGTCTGCAGAGCGATGCCGAGGCCGCCCGCGCGGAGGCCGAGCAGCTGCTGCGCCGCGCCCGCACGGACGCCGAGCGCCTGCTCGACGCCGCCTCCACGCAGGCCCAGGAGGCCACCGACCACGCCGAGCAGCTGCGCAGCTCCACGGCGACCGAGTCGGACAGCGCCCGCCGCCAGGCCACCGAGCTCAGCCGGGCCGCCGAACAGCGGATGACGGAGGCCGAGGAGGCGCTGCGCAAGGCGCAGGCCGAGGCCGAGAAGGTGCTCACCGAGGCGAAGTCGGCAGCCGAGAAGACGCTCGCGAGCGCGGAGTCGGCCAACGAACAGCGCACTCGCACGGCCAAGGAGCAGGTCGCCCGGCTGGTCACCGAGGCCAGCCAGGAGGCCGAGGCGACCAAGGAGGCCGCCGAGCAGATCGTCGCGGACGCCCGCGCCGAGGCCGAGAAGATCGTCACCGAGGCCGCAGAGAAGGCCCGCACGCTCACCGCCGAGGAGAGCGCGACCCAGCTGTCCAAGGCGGCCAAGACCGCCGAGGACGTCCTCAACAAGGCGCAGGAGGACGCGAAGCGGACCACCAAGGCCGCCACCGAGGAGGCCGAGCGGATCCGCCGCGAGGCGGAGACCGAGGCGGACCGGCTGCGCGCCGAGGCGCACGACATCGCCGAGCAGCTCAAGGGCACGGCGAAGGACGACACCAAGGAGTACCGCGCCAAGACGGTCGAGCTGCAGGAGGAGGCCCGCCGGCTGCGCGGCGAGGCCGAGCAGCTGCGCGCCGACGCGGTCGCCGAGGGCGAGAAGATCCGCGCGGAGGCCCGCAAGGAGGCCGTCCAGCAGATCGAGGAGGCGGCCAAGACCGCCGAGGAGCTGCTCTCCAAGGCCAAGGCGGACGCCGACGAGCTGCGCCAGACCGCCACCACGGACAGCGAGAAGGTCCGCACCGAGGCCATCGAGCGCGCCACCACGCTGCGCCGGCAGGCCGAGGAGACCCTCCAGCGGACCCGTCAGGAGGCCGACCGGCACCGCGAGGAGGCCGTCGAGCAGTCCGAGGAGATCAAGGCAGACGCCGAGCGTGCCGCGCGCGAGCTGCACGAGGAGACCGAGCGGGCCATAGAGACCCGCCGTGCCGAGGCCGCCGAGGAACTGGCCCGGATGCACACCGAGGCCGAGGAGCGTCTCGCCGCCGCCGAGCAGTCCCTCACCGAGGCCCGTGAGGAGGCCGCGCGGATCCGCCGCGAGGCCGCCGAGGAGACCGACCGGCTGCGCGGCGAGGCCGCCGAGCGGATCCGCACCCTGCAGCAGCAGGCCGAGGCGGAGGCCGACCGGCTGCGCACCGAGGCCGCGTCCGACGCGTCCGCCTCCCGTGCCGAGGGCGAGGCCGTCGCCGTACGGCTGCGTTCCGAGGCCGCCGCGGAGGCGGAGCGGCTCAAGACCGAGGCGCAGGACACCGCGGACCGGGTCCGGGCGGAGGCGCAGGCCGCTGCGGAGCGGCTCGCCACCGAGGCGTCCGAGACGCTGGCCGCCGCCCAGGAGGAGGCCAACCGGCGCCGCCGGGAGGCCGAGGAGTATCTCGGCTCGGCGCGCCAGGAGGCCGACCAGGAGCGTGAGCGGGCCCGCGAGCAGAGCGAGGAGCTGCTGGCCTCGGCGCGCAACCGCGTGGAGGAGGCCCAGGCCGAGGCCGTACGGCTGGTCGAGGAGGCGGACCGGCGGGCCGGCGAGATGGTGTCGGCCGCCGAGCAGCACGCCCAGCAGGTGCGGGACTCCGTCGCCGGGCTGCACGAGCAGGCGCAGGAGGAGATCACCGGGCTGCGCTCGGCCGCCGAGCACGTGGCGGACCGTACCCGGCGCGAGGCTCAGGAGGAGGCCGACCGGGTCCGTTCGGACGCGTACTCCGAGCGGGAGCGGGCCAGCGAGGACGCGGCCCGGATCCGGCGCGAGGCCACCGCGGAGACGGACGCCGCCAAGTCCCTTGCCGAGCGCACCGTCTCGGAGGCGATCGCGGAGGCGGAGCGGCTCAGGTCGGAGTCGGCCGAGTACGCCCAGCGGGCGCGCACCGAGGCCTCGGACGCCGTCGCCCAGGCCGAGCAGGACGCCTCCCGTACCCGGGCGGACGCCCGGGAGGACGCCAACCGCATCCGCTCGGACGCGGCCACCCAGGCCGACACCCTCATCACCGAGGCGCGCAGCGAGGCGGAGCGGCTCACCGAGGAGACCATCAACGACACCGACCGGCTGCGGACGGAGACGGTCGCCGAAGCCGAGCGGGTGCGCGCCGAGTCGGTCGCCAAGGCCGAGCAGCTGATCGGGGAGGCCTCCGGGGACGCGGAGCGGCTACGCGCCGAGGCCGCCGCGACGGTCGGGCAGGCCCAGCAGCACGCCGAGCGGATCCGTACCGAGGCCGAGCGGGTCAGGGCGGACGCGGCGAACGCGGCCGAGGAACTGGTCAACTCCGCGCGCGCGGAGGCCGATCGCACCCTCGACGAGGCCCGCCAGGACGCCAACAAGCGACGTTCGGAGGCGGCCGAGCAGGTCGACACGCTCATCACGGAGACGGCCGCCGAGGCGGACAAGCTGCTCAGCGAGGCGCAGCAGCAGGCGCTCAAGACCACCGCGGACGCGGAGGGGCAGGCCGACACCATGGTGGGCGCGGCCCGCAAGGAGGCCGACCGGCTGGTGTCGGAGGCCACGGTCGAGGGCAACGCGCGCGTGGAGAAGGCCCGCACGGACGCGGACGAACTGCTCGTCGGTGCCCGCCGGGACGCCACCGCGATAAGGGAGCGTGCGGAGGAGCTGCGCGACCGGATCACGGGCGAGATCGAGGCGCTGCACGAGCGGGCCCGCCGTGAGGCCGCGGAGACCATGAAGTCGACCGGCGACCGCTGCGACGCGCTCATCAAGGCCTCGGAGGAGCAGCTCGCCAAGGCCCAGGCGAAGGCCAAGGAGCTGGTCTCGGAGGCCAATTCGGAGGCCGGCAAGGTGCGTATCGCCGCGGTCAAGAAGGCCGAGGGGCTGCTCAAGGAGGCCGAGCAGAAGAAGGCCACCCTGGTCCGGGAGGCCGAGGAGCTCAAGGCCGAGGCGATCCGCGAGGCGAAGCGCACGGTCGAGGAGGGCAAGCGGGAGCTCGAGGTCCTGGTTCGCCGCCGTGAGGACATCAACACCGAGATCTCCCGTGTCCAGGATGTCCTGGAGGCATTGGAGTCCTTCGAGACCCCGTCGGCGGGCAAGGACGGCGGCGTCAAGGCGGGCGCCGCGGTCGGCGCCCCTCGTTCGGGTAAGCCGTCGGACAGCTGACCGACTGGTCGGAATCCGGTGCCGTCTGGGGCCTTTGACCAAGTTTTTGGCAAGCCGTCCCAGGGTTAGCCACTCAAAAGGGGTGTCATTCTCCAGATCAAACACGTATCCGCTCGATGACACACCGCTTCGGCCCCTAGGATTCCCCCTATCACCTCACCGGTCTCATTTGACAGGAACCCCATGAGCGACACTTCCCCCTACGGCTTCGAGCTTGTGCGGCGTGGGTACGACCGCGCTCAGGTGGACGAACGGATCTCCAAGCTCGTCTCCGACCGTGACAGCGCTCTCTCCCGCATCACCGCCCTGGAAAAGCGCATCGAGGAGCTCCACCTCGAGACGCAGAACGCCCAGGCCCAGGTCTCCGACGCCGAGCCGTCGTACGCCGGCCTCGGCGCGCGTGTCGAGAAGATCCTCCGCCTCGCCGAGGAGGAGGCCAAGGACCTGCGCGAGGAGGCCCGTCGCGCGGCCGAGCAGCACCGCGAACTCGCCGAGTCGGCGGCCCAGCAGGTCCGCAACGACGCAGAATCGTTCGCTGCGGAGCGCAAGGCCAAGGCCGAGGACGAGGGCGTCCGGATTGTCGAGAAGGCCAAGAGCGACTCCTCCCAGCTCCGTCAGGAGGCGCAGAAGGACGCGCAGCAGAAGCGTGAGGAGGCGGACGCCCTCTTCGAGGAGACCCGCGCCAAGGCCGCGCAGGCCGCCGCCGACTTCGAGACCAACCTCGCCAAGCGCCGCGAGCAGTCCGAGCGCGACCTGGCGTCGCGTCAGCAGAAGGCGGAGAAGCGTCTCGCGGAGATCGAGCACCGCGCGGAGCAGCTGCGCCTGGAGGCCGAGAAGCTGCGCACCGACGCCGAGCGTCGCGCCCGCCAGACGGTGGAGACCGCGCAGCGCCAGGCCGAGGACATCGTGGCCGACGCCAACGCCAAGGCCGACCGCATCCGTTCGGAATCCGAGCGGGAGCTTGCGGCTCTGACGAACCGTCGCGACTCGATCAACGCCCAGCTGACGAACGTCCGCGAGATGCTCGCCACGCTCACGGGCGCCGCGGTGGCCGCCGCCGGCAGCCCGGCCGACGACGAGCCGATCTCCCGTGGGGTTCCGGCCCAGCAGTCCCGGTAACACCGCCTGACGGCTCATCAAGGGCCCGCACCTTCTCCCCCGACAGGTGCGGGCCCTTCGGCGTGTCCACGCGCTGCCGTGGTCGACGGGTTTCGCATTCTTTGCCTCTCCCGTCGGTCTCCGTTTGCCCATTCGATTGGCATCTGCCGAATCTCACGCCTAGCGTGGTCCGCATGATCGAGCTGGCGGGGTTGACGAAGCGGTACGGCGAGAAGGTGGCGGTCAACAATCTGACCTTCACCGTCAGACCGGGCATCGTCACGGGCTTCCTCGGTCCCAACGGCGCCGGCAAGTCGACCACCATGCGCATGATGCTGGGCCTGGACCGGCCCACCGCCGGGGACGTCCGCATCGACGGCAAGCACTACGACCAGCTCAAGGACCCGCTCACGTACATCGGCGCCCTGCTGGACGCCAAGGCCATGCACGGCGGGCGCAGCGCCTTCAACCACCTGCTGTGCCTCGCGCAGAGCAACGGCATCCCGAAGAAGCGGGTGCACGAGGTCCTCGACACGGTCGGTCTCACCGCCGTCGCGAGGAAGAAGGCCAAGGGCTTCTCGCTCGGCATGGGCCAGCGGCTCGGCATCGCGGGCGCGTTGCTCGGTGACCCGCGGATCCTGATGTTCGACGAGCCGGTCAACGGGCTCGACCCCGAAGGCATCCACTGGATCCGCAATCTGATGAAGTCCCTTGCCGCGCAGGGCCGTACGGTCTTCGTCTCCTCCCACTTGATGAGCGAGATGGCGCTGACGGCCGACCACCTCGTCGTCATCGGCCAGGGACGGCTGCTCGCCGACACCTCCATGGCCGACTTCATCGCGCAGAACTCGCGGTCCTACGTCCGCATCCGCACCCCGCAGCGCGAGCGGCTGCTCGACGTGCTGCACGCGGCCGGGGTGACCGTCGTGGAGACCGGCAACGGCACGCTGGAGGTCGACGGAAGCAAGTCCGAGTACATCGGTGAGCTGGCCGCGCAGCACCAGCTCGTGCTGCACGAGCTGAGCCCCCAACAGGCCTCCCTGGAGGAGGCGTTCATGCAGCTGACCGCGGAGTCGGTCGAGTACCACGCCCACAGCGACACACCCGTCGACGCACCGCTGCCGCCCCAGCAGCAGTGGGGCGACGGCTGGAAGGGGAACTGATCCATGGCGGCGACCCAGGTCATCCGCTCCGAGTGGACCAAGATCCGGTCGGTGGCCTCCACGGTGTGGACGCTCTCCCTCGCCGTGGTCGTCACCATCGGGCTCGGCATCCTGATCTCGGCCCTGTCGAAGAACGAGTTCGACAACATGAGCCGCGAGGACAAGCTCTCCTTCGACCCGACCTTCATCAGCTTCGCCGGGATGAGCCTCGGACAGCTCGCGATGATCGTGTTCGGGGTGCTCGTCGTCTCGAACGAGTACAGCACCGGCATGATCCGCACCTCGCTGGCCGCCGTGCCGCAGCGGGGCAGCTTCCTGGTCAGCAAGATCGCGGTCGCCACCGGACTCTCGCTGGCCGTCGGTCTCGTCACCAGCTTCGTGACGTTCTTCCTCGGGCAGGCGATGCTCGGCTCGCACCGGGCGGAGATCGGCGACCCGGGCGTGCTGCGGGCCGTGATCGGCGGCGGCGTCTACATGACCCTCATCGCGATGTTCTCGATGGGCGTCGCCGCGATGCTGCGCTCGCCGATGCTGTCGCTGGGCATCCTGATGCCGTTCTTCTTCCTCATCTCCAACATCCTCGGCAACGTCTCCGCCACCAAGAAGATCGGCCGGTACCTGCCCGACCAGGCCGGCAGCAGGATCATGCAGGTGGTCACCCCGATCAACGACGACACTCCCTACGGCCCCTGGGGCGGGATCGGGATCATGGCGCTGTGGGTGGCGGCGGCGCTGATCGGCGGTTATGTCCTGTTGAAGAAGCGGGACGCGTGACGCGACGAGCCTTTGCTTTCATTTGAGCGGAACCGTCAGTGTCCCGATAAGCTCCTAACCCTTACGGGGGGCGTGTGCCCCGCTGTCCTGAACCTTGCGATGGGTGCGGAGCATGATCGAGGCAGTCGGCCTGACCAAGCGCTACGGCGACAAGACCGCTGTGTACAACCTTTCCTTCCAGGTGCGTCCCGGTGCCGTCACCGGCTTCCTGGGCCCCAACGGCTCGGGCAAGTCGACGACCATGCGGATGATCCTCGGGCTGGACAACCCCACCTCGGGGCAGGTGACGATCGGCGGCTACCCGTATCGCAGGCTGCCCAACGCGGCCCGGCAGGTCGGTGCGCTCCTCGACGCCAAGGCCGTGCACGGCGGGCGGGCAGCCCGTAACCACCTGCTGTGCCTGGCCCAGCTGTCCGGGATCCCGGCCCGCAGGGTGGACGAGGTGCTGGGCGTGGTCGGCCTCCAGGACGTGGCCAGGAAGCGTTCCAAGGGCTTCTCGCTCGGTATGGGGCAGCGGCTCGGGATCGCGGCCGCGCTGCTCGGCGACCCCCAGGTGCTGCTCTTCGACGAGCCGGTCAACGGGCTCGACCCCGAGGGCATCCTGTGGGTGCGCAACCTCATGAAGGCGCTCGCGGCGGAGGGCCGTACCGTCTTCGTCTCCTCCCACCTCATGAGCGAGATGGCGCTGACCGCCGACCATCTCATCGTCATCGGACGCGGGCAGCTGCTCGCCGACATGAGCATCCAGGACTTCATCGCCGCGAACTCCGCGGGCTTCGCGCGGGTGCGGACGCCGGACACCGAGCCGCAGCTGCGCGAGAAGCTGTCGGCCGCGATCACGGAGGCGGGCGGGCACGTCCTGCCGGAGCAGGACGGCGCGCTGCGTGTGACCGGGCTGCCCCTCCCCCGCATCAGCGACATCGCGCACGACACGGACGTACGCCTGTGGGAGCTGTCACCGCACCAGGCCTCGTTGGAGGAGGCGTACATGCGGATGACGCAGGGCGCGGTGGACTACCGCTCGACCATCGACCAGAAGGCAGGCCTGATGCAGCCCCTGCCGCCGGGCGCGCAGCCGCCCATGCCGGTCCCGGGCCAGGGCCAGCCGGGCTGGTACGCCCCGCCGCCGCCCCAGCAGGGCGGTCAGCCGTTCGCGGGCCCGCAGGGCCAGGCGCAGGCGGGCCCGTACGGCGGTCCCGGCGCCGGCATGCCCCATCCGTACGCCCAGGCGGGCCCCGCGGCTGCGCCCTACGCCGCCCCGCCCGCGCAGGCCCCGCCCGGAGGGGCCCTCCCGGCCGCACCCGCGCCGCAGCCGCAGACCTCCGCTCCAGCGCCGCAGGCCTCCGCTCCCGCCACTCCGACCAAGCCCGAGGACGTCCGATGAGCACCCCGCAGCCCTCGATGCCGCAGGCCCAGGCCGCCGTGCCGAACCGGCAGCCGGCGGACGGGCCGTCGTACCCCGGCTACACCTCGCCGATTCCCGTCGTGCGCACCCACCTCGGGAACGCCATCGCGTCGGAGTGGACGAAGATCCGGTCGGTGCGGTCGACGATCTGGACGCTGGGCGTGTTCGTGCTGCTCGTGATCGGGATCGGGATCGGGGTCGCCGCGCTGATCGCGGCCAACTCCTCCCCCGAGGACCTGAACAACGACAGTCCGCTGTCGTTGGGCTTCTTCGGGCTGCTGCTCGGCAGCATGTGCGTCATCACACTCGGTGTGCTGACCACGGCCTCGGAATACGGCACCGGAATGATCCGTACGACGATGGTCGCCTGCCCCTCCCGCGGCCGGGTCCTCACGGCGAAGGCGGTCGTGTTCTTCGCCGTCGCCTTCGTGACCACCCTCGTCTCGGTCCTCGTCGTCGCCCTGGCGGACGTGGCCCTGCTGGACGGAGCCCGGACCCCGACCGGCCAGGAGTGGCTGAAGGGCACCGTCGGCATCTCGCTCTACATCGCCCTGCTCGGCCTGTTCTCGCTGATCATCGGCTCGATCATCCGGCACTCGGCGGGCGCGATCACGATCATGATCGGTGTCGTGCTGGCCCCGCTGGTCATCGCGCTGTTCATGGTCTCGCAGTCCCTGGAGGGCCTGCGCCAGGCGCTGTTCGAGTACTCCATCCCGAACCAGCTCAGCGTGTTCTACTCCAGCTCCCTCACCGAGACCGGCCCCTCGGGCTGGGACCCGCTGTGGATCATCGTCGGTGTGACGGCCGCCGCGTTCGCCTGCGCCTTCGCCCTGCTGGAGAAGCGGGACGTCTGATCCGCTAGAACCTCGGCGCGTTACGGGACCGCTGCACCCGCGTGGTGCGGCGGTCCCGCGCGTTCCAGCACGCCTTGTGCCAGTGTCTGCGTTCGTCGACACCCGAGTGGTCCGGCCAGGCCACGATGTGCGGGACCCCGTCCGGGATCATCTGGTCGCAGCCCGGACAGCGGTACGTCTTGCCCTGCGCGCTCGCCCCTGCCACATGCCGGACGTTCCAGTCCTCGCCCTGCCAGTGCGTCGAGGACTGGAAGCCACCGTAGCGGCCGGAACGGTCGTCCTCGGCACTCCGGCCGGCCGAGTCCGACGAACCGGAACCCTTGGGTCGGTTGCGACGCGGGGACACAGGACACCTCACGGGGCTATACAGGGAGCAGGGACCGTGTCCAGCCTACGCGGCGCGAGGCGGGGTACGCGTAGGGCGCCAACCCCCACAAGTGCCCCTCCGGGGCGACCCATTCTGCAGACAATCGGCAAATCTCTCCGCCAGGCCGTGTCCTCGGCACGTGTCAGACGGTTATGCCGGGTGGGGGAGCTCCGAGTCGGAGCCAAGGAAGCAGGAAAAGCACATGCATGTGGGAAGTTTCGTGTTGGCGGCCCAGTTCCCGGGGCAGGGCCAGGGAGAGGCGCTGCACCGCGCGGTCCGCTCGGCCGAGGTCGCGGAGGAGGCCGGACTCGACGCGGTCTGGCTGGCAGAACACCACTTCGTACCGTACGGCACCTGCCCGTCGGCGATCACCCTGGCGGCCTTGCTGCTGGGCCGCACCCGCCGTATCCGCGTCGGCACCGCCGTGAGCGTGCTGCCCACGGCCCACCCCGTGGCCCTCGGCGAACAGGCCGCGCTGCTGCACATGACGAGCGGCGGGCGCTTCTCGCTGGGCGTGGGGCGCGGCGGCCCGTGGGTCGACCTGGAGGTGTTCGGATCGGGCCTTCAGGCGTACGAGACGGGGTTCCCGGAATCACTCGATCTGCTGGTGCGCTGGCTGCGCGAACCCGCCGTGGGAGCCGACGGCGAGCGCTTCCGCTTCCGCGAAGTGCCCGTCGTGCCCCGGCCGTCGGAGTCGCTCACGGAAGCGGACGGCCCCGAGGTGATCGTCGCCTGCACCTCCCCGGCGAGCGTCCGGCTGGCCGCCGAGCGCGGGCTGCCGATGCTGCTCGGGATGCATGTCGGGGACGAGGAGAAGGCGGAGATGGTCGCCCTGTGGCGCAGGCAGGCGCGCGCCGCCGGGCACGCGCCGGAGAAGGTCCTGGGCGCGCCCCATGTCTCGGCCGGCGTCTGCCAGATCGCGGACCGGCGCACGGACGCGGTGGAGGCCCTCGTGAAGGCGATGCCGGGCTGGCTCAGGCAGGGACTCGGCGCCCATGTGACGGTCGACGGCCGTGCACGGCAGATGCGCGATCCGGTGGCGTACACGGAACTGCTCTGCGGGCTGCACCCGGTGGGGACCCCGCGGCTGTGCGCCGACCGCCTCGCGGCGACCAGCGAACGGACGGGTGTCTCCCGCTTCGCCCTGCTCGTCGAGGGCTCGGGGGATCTGGCGGCCACCGAGGAGAACGTACGGCGGCTGGGTGCGGAAGTGCTGCCGCATCTGACCTGAAACGGAACAACTGCCCGGCGGGAGCTTGCCGCCCCGGTACTGATGCACCTCCCGCGTACGGAGCGGCAAGCAAGCGGCGCCGCGTCAGCAGTCCCGGAACTCCGGAGACTGGTTCAGCAGCTGACTGCGCACCGAGGTGAAGCGGACCAGCGTCTCGTCGACCGAGGAGTCCAACGGGAACACCGCCACCCGGTGGCAGTTCTGGAAGGCCAGCCGCACACCGAAGTGCCGCTGAAGCGCGCCGCGTATCGCGTCACTCGCAAGCGCACGCAGCAGCTGACCGCGTGCCTGCTCGTCCGGCGGGGGCGTCTGGTTGTCGGCGAAGTTGCCGCCGTCGACCTTCAGCTGGGCCACCAGGGAGCTGATCATCTCCCATGCGTAGGGCAGGGAGGTCCGGACGCAGTCGACGAATTCCGCTTCGTCGACCTCGCCTCGCTCGGCCTTCTCGAGTAGGGCCGGTGAGACGTCGAGCGACATGGGTTCTCCTCTCGCACCCCCGATCACCTCAGGGGTTGCCGGACAGATGAGGGAGTTCGCGCTGCCGGACACGCTCAGTACACGCCTCGCGACCTCCCGTTTACTACGGTAGGCAACCGACGGTGACGGCACCAGGAGAATGCGAACAAAGAGCACTCCCAACAGGCCCACAATCGGCCACAAGTGAACAGGGTTTCTCCACAGCCTTACGGGCCGAATCGCGTGGACATGCGCCCGTCGAGTAGCGTTGCCGACCATGCGTCTCGTCATTGCCCGGTGTTCCGTCGACTACGCGGGCCGGCTCACCGCCCACCTGCCCTCGGCCCCCCGTCTGATCCTGGTGAAGGCGGACGGCAGCGTCTCCATCCACGCCGACGACCGGGCCTACAAGCCCCTGAACTGGATGTCGCCGCCCTGCACGTTGAAGGAGGGGACCGGCGACGAGGAAGGCGTCTGGACCGTCATCAACAAGGCGGGCGAGAAGCTCATCATCACGATGGAGGAAGTTCTCCACGACTCCTCGCACGAACTCGGCGTGGATCCTGGCCTGATCAAGGACGGCGTGGAAGCACACCTTCAGGAGCTGCTCGCCGACCGCATCGACACGCTCGGCGACGGCTACACCCTGATCCGCCGCGAGTACATGACGGCCATCGGCCCCGTCGACATCCTGTGCCGGGACGCCGACGGCCAGACGGTCGCGGTGGAGATCAAGCGGCGCGGCGAGATCGACGGCGTCGAGCAACTCACCCGCTACCTCGACCTGTTGAACCGGGACCCCCATCTCGCCCCGGTCCGCGGCATCTTCGCCGCCCAGGAGATCAAGCCCCAGGCCCGCGTCCTCGCGACCGACCGCGGCATCGGCTGCCACGTCATGGACTACGACGCGCTGCGGGGCATCGAGGACGACAAGCTGCGGCTGTTCTGACAGCGCGTCTTCCCCTACGACGACGAAGGCCGGGTCCGATGCGTGGACCCGGCCCTCTTGTGTCGCGCTGTGCGTCAGATGACCTGCGCCGAGTTGCTCGGTGAGCTCACGGCACTGCTCTGCGGGGCGCCCGCGGAACTGCTGGTCTCCACCGGGGTGGTGGAGGCGGGGCCGCTGGCCGAGTTGGAGTTGCTCGGGGTCGTATTGGTCGGGGTGGCTGTGGGCGTGCTCGACGGCGGTTCCGACGTGCCGGACGGCGTCGACGACGGGGATCCGGACCCCGGCGGCGTGGACGGTGTCGACGGCTTGGGCGACGACGGCTTGGGCGACGTCGGCTTCGGCGAACTCGGCGTGCCGCTCCCCGGACGCTGCGTCCCACTCGGCTTGTCCGAAGGCTCCGCCGCATCCGTAGGCGTCGGATCGTCCGAAGTCCCGTACGTACCATCGGGCCCCGGGTCGGTCGGACGGGACGTCGCCGTGCCGGTGCCACCGGGGTTGTCGTCGTTCTTCGGGACGTCGGCGCCGAGGTTGCCGTCGTCGATGCCGACGCTGGCCGACGGGTTGACGCCCACCTCGTTGGACGGGGAGTTCGGGTCGTTGTCGGAGGTGGCGCCCAGTGTCACGACCGTGCCGAGCACCGCGACCAGCAGCGCACCCGCGCCGGCCGCGACGAGGTTGCGCTTGGCGAGGCCCTTGAGTCCGCCCCGGGCCTTGCGCGAGGGCGCGGGCGTGGAGGGCGAGCGGTGGACGACGATGGTCTGCGAGTCGGCCGGCGGCTGGAGCGGCGGGAAGGCCGCGGGGACTCCCCCGGGCGGCGAGGCGGACTCGTCGTACCGGGCGTCGGGTATCTCCTCGCCTGCCATCGCGCCGAGGCCGGCCAGGCCGGGCGCGCTGCCGTCCCGGTCCGAGACCAGCGCCAGGGCGCGGCGGCCCGCGACGGTGCCGCGCTTGTCGGCGAGGGCGCCCCGAAGGCCGATCGAGGCCTCCAGTTCGGCGCGGGCCCGGTCGAGCTGTCCGCCGCAGAGCGCGAGGATGCCGAGCTCGTGGTGGAAGTAGGCCTGTTCGGACACCTCGCCGGCCAGCCGGGAGGCCTCGGAACCGGCCCGCAGGGAACGCTCCCAGGCCCCCCAGTGGCCACCGGCGGCGAATGCGGGCGCCGCCGTACGGGCCAGCTGCACCGTGGCGGCCTCCTCGCCCTCGGCGGGCGGGGTGGTGACCGGGACCAGGACGGCGAGGGCGGCGAGCAGGGCGTCGGCCTCGGCGCACACCCGCTCGGGGGTGACCGAGGGGTGTCCGGCCCACCAGCCGTAGTGCTGGGCGGCGGTGAGGGCGCGGGTCTCGATGTCGTCGCCGTATCCGGCGGCTTCGAGCTGGGCGAGGACACCGGCGGCGAGCCGGTAGCGGGATCCGACCGGGGAGACCAGACCGCAGTCCGCGAGCTCGCCGAGTGCGGCGTCCGCGTGGGTGTCGCCGACCAGTGCGGGCAGGTGCGCCTGGTGGGGCACCTCGCCGCCGAGGGCGACGGCGAACCGAAGGGTGGCGCGCGCGGACTCGCTGAGCCGGGACGCGAGCAGCGGGGCCGGTGCCGCGGCCTCGCCGAGCGCGGGCAGGGGTATCTCGTCGCTCTCGTCGGGGGTGAACGGGGCGTCCACCGGGGCCGCGTCCGCGAAGACGCCGAACTCGTCGACGGCGTTCGCCCCGGCCCGCAGCCGGTCGCGCTGCCTGAGCAGGGCACCCGCCTGGACGAAGCGCAGGGGCAGGCCCTCGGACTCGAACCAGAGGTCGCCCGCCCAGTTCGACTCCTCTTCCGTCAGCACCCGGCCGACGGATCGCTCCAGGAGTTCCAGGCCGTCGGCGCGCTCCAGGCCGCTGAGGAAGATCTCCTCGACGGCGGAGTCGGCCGAGGGGGCGGGCACGTCGGGTGTCGCGCCGATCACGAACGCGCACTCGGGGGTGGCGTCCAGCAGTTCGTCGAGGGCCGCGCCGCCGAACTCGATGTCGTCGAGGACGACGACCGCGCCGACCTCCCGGACGCAGGAGAGCAGCTCGTCCCGGTCGGGGCGGTGCAGGGGCGCGTTGAAGACGGCGTAGAAGAGGTCGTACAGCAGCTCGCTCGCCGTGCGGTGGAAGCCGGCGAGGCGGACCACTCCGTCGGGGGCGAGGTCCGCGCAGTCCTGGGCGACGAGGTCGAGGAGGCTGGTGCGGCCGGAGCCGGCGGGGCCGGTAAGGCGTACCGAGCGGCCGCGGGCGAGCAGCCGCACGAGTCGTTCGCGCTCGTCCTGGCGGGCCAGGAGCGACAGCGCGGTGCGGGTCGGTCCGGGCGGGACGGGCGGGCGGGCCGCGCGGTCCACCTCGGCGCGTTCGGCGGCGCTGTACCTCTCGGGCCGCCCGGGCCGCCCGCCGGGCGGGCAGGCCTCTATCTCGCTGCCGTCGACGGGGTTGACGGTGAGCAGGAAGTCACCGGCGACGAGCTGCACGGTGCGGGCGAGTGTGGGCGAGTGCTGGCCGAAGTCTGTGGTGAGGGAGTCCCTGGGAGGCCGCTGACGTGGCGAGCCACCGTCGTCGTCATGGCCGTACTCCTCAGGTCCCCGGTTGTTCGGGTCCATAGGTTCAAGCCCCCCAAAAGCGTCTCGTGTGCCGTCAGTGGCCCCTCCCGGCCTGCAGCACACTGCGCTGTCGCTTCTGGTCCGGGCCCGCTGGAAGGGATGCAGACAGCGGGCGACCGAACCCTAAACCTTCGCACAGTATCTACGACAGCCCGGGGTCCCGCGCCGTCCGAGACGTCACAGTCTCGTGAGGATTGCGCGCGGCATACGTTTCGCCTGGGTGGCCGGGGTCACACGCGGGGCAGTGACTCCACCCCGATGCCGCCCTCGATCGCCAGGATCCGGTGCAGTCGGGTGGCGACCAGGAGGCGCTGCATCTGCGGTGGTACGTCGCGCAGCACCAGCCGGCGACCGCAGCGACCGGCCCTGCGGTGCGCCCCCATGATCACCCCGAGCCCGGTGGCGTCCCAGGAATCCAGCTCGGACAGGTCGAGCACCAGGTCGCCGACTCCGTCGTCGACGGCCGAGTGCAGGACCGTACGGGCGTCCGCCGCGCTGCGGACGTCGAGGCGGCCCCCGACGACCAGCTCGGCGTGGTCGCCCCTGATGTACATATGCGCTCCCCGTGAGTGCGTGTAGTACTCCACGAATCTGATGTCCAGTGATGACACCTCTGACTGCGTTGGGCGGTCAGAGGTTGCCGTCTGTAAGCGAACCGATACCGAATTCACCCTCGAGTGTGAAACTGGAGGGGCTTGTGCGGTTTCAGTGCTTGTAGAAGCCCTGCCCGCTCTTGCGTCCGATGTCACCGGCGTCCACCATCCGGCGCATCAGCTCCGGCGGGGCGAACTTCTCGTCCTGGGACTCGGTGTAGATGTTGCTGGTGGCGTGCAGCAGGATGTCGACGCCGGTCAGGTCCGCCGTCGCGAGCGGTCCCATGGCGTGGCCGAAGCCCAGCTTGCAGGCGAGGTCGATGTCCTCGGCGGTCGCGACGCCCGATTCGTAGAGCTTGGTCGCCTCGACGACGAGGGCGGAGATGAGACGGGTGGTCACGAACCCCGCCACGTCCCTGTTCACGACGATGCAGGTCTTGCCGACCGATTCGGCGAACTCGCGCGCGGTGGCGAGGGTTTCGTCGCTCGTCTTGTAGCCGCGGACCAGCTCGACGAGCTGCATCATCGGCACCGGCGAGAAGAAGTGCACGCCGACGACGCGCTCCGGGCGCTCGGTGGCCGCCGCGATCTTGGTGATCGGGATCGCGGAGGTGTTGGAGGCCAGCACGGCGTCCGCGCGGACGATCTTGTCGAGCGTACGGAAGATCTCGTGCTTGACTTCGAGCTTCTCGAAGACGGCCTCGACGACGATGTCGGCGTCGGCGGCCGCGTCCAGGTCGGTGGTCGCGGTGATCCGGGCGAGGGCGGCGTCGGCGTCGTGCGCCTCCAGCTTGCCCTTGCTCACGAACTTGTCGTACGAAGCCTTGATGCCGTCGGTGCCGCGCTTCAGCGCCTCGTCGGTGACGTCCCTGAGGACCACGTCCCAGCCCGCCTGGGCGGAGACCTGGGCGATACCGGAACCCATCAAGCCGGCGCCGATGACGGCAAGCTTCCGTGCCACTGTTGCGACTCCCCTTTGAAACGCCTTACACCCTGTTTACGTTGCCTCTTCGGCGGACCCTAGCGCTCGTGAGGTGCTGTGTGACCGGTTAGTAATGCGCGTCACGTCTCATCTGACGGACATCACACCGGCAGCTGTCACTAGTGGTCTCGTACGGCGTAGTTGAGCACCTTATCGCTCAACAGCTCCTCCTTCTCGTCGAGAAGCACCAGCACCTCTCGTGCTACTTCGTCCGGATTGCGTCAGGCGGCCGATCTGACCGGCGATCAGGTCTCCTTCCGGCTCGCCTCGACGGCCGGAGCGTACTTACGCTGACCTCATGGTCAATCTGACGCGCATCTACACCAGGACCGGCGACCAGGGCACCACCGCCCTCGGCGACATGAGCAGGGTCGCCAAGACCGACCTGCGGATCTCCGCGTACGCGGACACCAACGAGGCGAACGCGGTGATCGGCACGGCGATCGCCCTGGGCGGTCTCGCAGAGGAGGTCGTCAAGGTCCTCACCCGTGTGCAGAACGACCTGTTCGATGTCGGAGCCGATCTCTCGACGCCCGTCGTCGAGAACCCCGAGTTCCCGCCCCTGCGTGTCGAGCAGTTCTACATCGACAAGCTGGAGGCGGACTGCGACCGCTTCAACGAGCGGCTGGAGAAGCTCCGCTCCTTCATCCTGCCGGGCGGCACCCCGGGCGCGGCCCTGCTCCACCAGGCATGCACGGTCGTACGCCGCGCCGAGCGCTCGACATGGGCGGCGCTGGAGGTCCACGGCGAGGCGATGAACCCGCTCACGGCGACCTACCTGAACCGGCTGTCGGACCTGCTGTTCATCCTGTCCCGTACGGCCAACAAGGATGTCGGCGACATCCTGTGGGTGCCTGGCGGCGAACGCTAGCGACCACTCCCGTCCGGCCGGGGGTCCGGGGGTCGCCCCCGGAAGATGCAGCATTCTTGCCCGTACGGCCAACAAGGAGGTCGGGGACGTGCTCTGGGTCCCGGGCGGGGAGCGTTAGCGCCCGCGCTTGGGGAACAGCGTGTAGCTGCCGGCGATGACCACGTTGATGCCGATCAGCCAGAGCATGCGTTGCTGCCAGGCGCGCAGCGAGTCGGCCTGTCCGTCGCCGACGTACCAGACCGCGGCCTGGAGCAGAGCGATGGCGACGACCGCGGCGAGTGTCCAGCGGCCCGCGACCTTCCACTCGTGGACGGCGCGGGCCGTGCCGTACCTCGGCGGCCGCACCGGCCGGGGGCCGCCCGCGAACCGGTGGGCGGCCCAGGCGTCCGCCCACTTGATCGTGGAGTGACCGAGGCCCACGGTGAAACCGATGTAGACGGCGGCCAGGCCGTGCTTCCAGTCGGGCTCGGCCCCGTTCCTGAGGTCGATCGCGGTGACCGTGAACAGCACGAGCTCCAGCAACGGCTCGCACAGCAACAGGGCCAGCCCGACGCGCGGCATGCCCAGCCCGTAGCGGAAGGCCAGCCCGGCTGCCAGCAGCACCCAGAAGGCCACCTCGCACGCGACGATCAGTCCGACGATCACGGCCGCTCCCTTCGTCCGCTCTCCAGGCTCCCGGCGCGCGCGACCCCTTTCGTCGTCGCCGGTGACGAAACCGCCGTACATCGAAAGATGCAGTCCAGGACCGTTCCCGGGCATCAGGCGCGGCGCGTGGACACCGTGTTGGATGGAGTCATGGCCCTCCCCCGCCCGCACCGCTTCGACGTGTACATCGCGGCCGGTGGGCTGCTCGGCGGGCTGCTGCTGGTGGGCCTCGGCCTGGGCACCCGGCCGTCCAGCGACCCGATCACGCTCTTCGACGGCCCCTGGCCGGTCCTCGTGCCGCTCACCGTGCTGGCCGGGTGCGAACTGCTGCGCCGCACGGCCCCTCGCGCGGCCCTGCTCACCGGCACCGCCGCGATCTGCGCCGACCTCGTGACCCAGGGCAACCTCGCCACGATCCTGATGTTCACCGATGTCGCCTACGCGGCCGTGCTCTACGGCCCGCTCGCCTCGGCCCGACGCATCCAGTGGATCACCGGCCTGCTGACCGTGGCCGGGACGCTGGTGCCGTTCGCGGTGTGGCGGGTCCCGGAGGCACTACTGATCGGCGTGGTCGTCGGTGTCGTGGCGTACGGGCCGGCCGCCACCGGCTGGATCGTGCGCAACCACCGTGACGCCGCCGAGGCCGCCCGGCTGCGCGCCGAACAGACCGCGCTGCTCGCCGAGATGGACCGCACGCAGGCCGTCACCGCCGAGCGCACCCGGATGGCACGGGAGTTGCACGACATGGTCGCCAACCACCTGTCGGCGATCGCCATCCACTCCACGGCCGCGCTGTCCATCGACGACCCCGCGACCTCCCGGGAGGCCCTCTCGGTGATCCGGGAGAACAGCGTCGACGGGCTCGCCGAGATGCGCCGGCTGATCGGCATCCTGCGCGACGGCGACCACGAACCCTCCGCCGTTCCCACCCTCGACGGTCTCACCGCCCTCGTCGACGGCGCCCGCGCCAACGGTCTGGACGTCACCCTGGACGCCTGCCACCGCAGCGCCGTGCCCGCTCCCGTCGAACTCGCCGCCTACCGCATCGTCCAGGAGTCCCTGACCAACGCCCTCAAGCACGCGTGCCCCGGCCGGGTCAGGGTGCGCCTCGCACAGCGGGACGGTGAGCTGACCGTCGCGGTGAGCAGTCCGTACGGCGACCGGGACGGACCCCGGGCCCCCGGCTCCGGCGCCGGGCTGGTCGGGATGCGCGAGCGGGCCGCGTTGCTCGGCGGCACGTTCGACGCAGGCCCCGACGGGCCGCGCTGGACCGTACGCGCCACCCTGCCCCTGCGTGAAGGAGACCCCGAATGATCCGCGTCCTCGTCGCCGAGGACCAGTCCGCCGTCCGCGCCGGGCTGGTCCTCATTCTGCGCAGCACCCCCGGCATCGAGGTCGTCGGCGAGGCGGCGGACGGTGAGCAGGCGGTGGCGCTGGCCCGGGAGTTGAGGCCCGACCTTGTGCTGATGGACATTCAGATGCCGCGTCTGGACGGGGTGTCGGCGACCCGGCAGGTCGTCGGGGAAGGGCTCGCGGACGTCCTGGTGCTGACCACCTTCGATCTCGACGAGTACGTGTTCGGGGCCCTGCGGGCCGGGGCCGCCGGGTTCCTGCTGAAGAACACGGAGGCCAAGGACCTCATCAGCGCCGTGCGCACGGTGGCGCGGGGAGAGGGGATCGTCGCCCCTGCCGTCACCCGGCGTCTGATCGCGGAGTTCGCCGCCAGGCCGGTCCGCGGGACGAACGCCGACCCGGCCGTTCTGGACACCCTCACCCGCCGGGAACGCGAGGTGCTGTCCTGTCTCGGGGAGGGCCTGTCCAATGCCGATATCGCCGGCCGCCTCGACATGGCGGAGGCCACGGTGAAGACGCACGTCAGCCGTCTGCTGGGGAAGCTGGAGCTGCGCAGCCGGGTGCAAGCAGCCGTACTGGCACAGGAGTTGGGCGTCTAGTTGCGTCTTGCACCAGAGTGGTCCAGACCTATTGACCCGTGGTCCAGACCTTTCTATTCTCGCGGCACCGTGGGTGTGAAGGCTCAGTCACGCCCCCAACTCCCCTAGGAGGCGCACGATGCGCTTCAGACACAGAGCCGCGGCAGGGTTCGCGACGCTGTTGCTCCCCTTCGCCGGCCTGGTCGGCCTCGCGAGCCCCGCCCAGGCCGCGAGCACCGCCACCTACGCCAAGACCCAGGACTGGGGCACCGGCTTCGAAGGCAAGTGGACGGTGAAGAACACCGGTACCACCAGCCTCAGTTCCTGGACCGTCGAGTGGGACTTCCCCTCCGGCACCTCCGTCACCTCCGCCTGGGACGCCGACGTCACCTCCTCCGGCACCCACTGGACCGCCAGGAACAAGTCCTGGAACGGCACCCTCGCCCCCGGCGCCTCCGTCTCCTTCGGCTTCAACGGCACCGGCTCCGGCTCCCCCGCGGGCTGCAAGCTCAACGGCGGCAGTTGTGACGGCGGCTCGACTCCGGGGGACGCGGCACCGTCCGCCCCCGGCACCCCCACCGCCTCGGGCATCACCAACACCTCGGTGAAGCTGGCCTGGAGCGCCGCCACCGACGACAAGGGCATCAAGAACTACGACGTGCTGCGTGGCGGTGCCAAGGTGGCGACCGTGACGACGACCTCGTACACGGACACCGGTCTGACCGCCGGCACGGACTACTCCTACACGGTCCAGGCCCGTGACACCGCCGACCAGACCGGACCGGCGAGCGGCGCGGTCGCCGTGCACACCACCGGCGGCACCACCGACCCGCCGCCCACCGGCTCCAAGGTCAAGCTCGGGTACTTCACCGAGTGGGGCGTCTACGGCCGCAACTACCACGTCAAGAACCTGGTGACCTCGGGCTCCGCCTCGAAGATCACGCACATCAACTACGCCTTCGGCAACGTCAAGGACGGCAAGTGCGTCGTCGACGACACCTACGCGGCCTACGACAAGGCGTACACCGCCGACCAGTCCGTCAGCGGCGTCGCCGACACCTGGGACCAGCCGCTGCGCGGCAACTTCAACCAGCTGCGTGAGCTCAAGGCCAAGTACCCGAACATCAAGGTGCTCTACTCCTTCGGCGGCTGGACCTACTCCGGCGGCTTCGCGCAGGCCGCGGCCAACCCCGCCGCCTTCGCCGCCTCCTGCAAGTCGGTCATCGAGGACCCGCGCTGGGCAGATGTCTTCGACGGCATCGACATCGACTGGGAGTACCCGAACGCCTGCGGTCTGACCTGCGACACCAGCGGGGCCGCCGCCTTCAAGAACCTGATGGGGGCGCTGCGCTCGGAGTTCGGCTCCCACTACCTGGTCACCGCGGCCATCACGGCCGACGGCTCCTCCGGCGGCAAGATCGACGCGGCCGACTACGGCGGCGCCTCCCAGTACGTCGACTGGTACAACGTGATGACGTACGACTACTTCGGCGCCTTCGACGCGGACGGCCCGACCGCCCCGCACTCCCCGCTCACCTCGTACGCCGGCATCCCGACGGCGGGCTTCGACTCGGCCGACGCGATCGCCAAGCTGAAGTCGAAGGGCGTGGCCTCGAACAAGCTGCTGCTCGGCATCGGCTTCTACGGCCGCGGCTGGACCGGCGTCACCCAGGCCGCCCCGGGCGGCTCGGCGACCGGCGCGGCACCCGGCACCTACGAGGCGGGCATCGAGGACTACAAGGTCCTCAAGACGTCCTGCCCCACCACCGGCACCGTCGCGGGCACGGCGTACGCCTACTGCGGCACCAACTGGTGGTCCTACGACACCCCCGCGACGATCGCCGGCAAGATGACCTGGGCCAAGAACCAGGGCCTGGGCGGCGCGTTCTTCTGGGAGTTCAGCGGCGACACCGGTAACGGAGAGCTGGTGAGCGCCATCAACAGCGGACTGAGCTGACCTCATCCACCGAGGGCGCGCGGCCTGTGCCGCGCGCCTTCGGCGTACTCCCTGAAGCGCAGGCCCGGCAACAGGGCCGTCACCGTCACCCTCAACTCAGGCCACGTTGACACGCTGACCGGGGGGAGCTGCCTCCAGCCACGCGAGGAAACCGGTCAGCGCGTCTTCGCTCATCGCGAGCTCGAGACGCGTGCCCCGGTGCAGACAGGTCAGGACGATGTGGTCGGAGAGCAGCGCCAGCTCCTCCTCGCCCTCGGGCAGCCGACGGCCGGCGACCTCGATCGCGGCGCGCTCCAGCACCCGGCGCGGGCGATAGGCGTAGGAGAAGACGCGGTACCACTCGACGCGGTCGCCGTTGTAGCGGGCGACGCCGTAGCTCCAGCCTTTTCCGCTGGTGTCGGTCTTCTCCGGCACGTCCCAGCGCAGAGAACAGTCGAAGGTGCCGCCTGAGCGCTGGATGAGTCTGCGCCGCAGACCGAAGACGAACAACCCCAGTACCACCAGGGCCACGACGATTCCGCACACAGTCAGAGCGAGGACCATCGGCACCGACCTCCTCGTCTCCTAGGTACCGTCAATAGGTAACGGAACGGAAAAAACATCCAGATCTGCCTCAGCCGCGACCGGCTCCGGATCACTCCGGTGCCGGCCGCGGCTGAGGAACGTCATACGGCTCCGCGCAGTCTCAGCGCGTCGTCGCCGCACGCAGTCGTACGTCCGCGCGACGCTCGGCGACGGCGTCGCCCTCCGCCTTCGCGCGCTCCAGCTCCCGCTCCGCGCGCTGGACGTCGATCTCGTCCGACAGCTCGGCGATCTCGGCCAGCAGCGACAGCTTGTTGTCCGCGAACGAGATGAAACCGCCGTGCACCGCGGCGACGACCGTTCCACCATCACTCGTACGGATGGTCACCGGGCCCGACTCCAGCACACCGAGCAGCGGCTGGTGACCGGGCATGACGCCGATGTCGCCGGACGTGGTGCGCGCGACGACCAGGGTGGCCTCGCCGGACCAGACCTCTCGGTCGGCCGCGACCAACGCGACGTGCAGCTCAGCAGCCAAGGTGGCTCCTCGGGTCACCACCCGACTCTCATCGCCGGGTGTTATTGGCAAGTCTAGTAGGGCGCCGAGCACCAAGGTGTCGGGGCCCACCCCGGAACGCGGCCGGGGGACTGGGGGTTGTCCCCCAGGCGATGCAGCAGTGGGCGTGAAAGAGGGGGCGGGACGTACCCCGCCCCCTCAGTCGAACTCAGTGAGTTCAGGAGACGCCGAGCTCCTTGGCGTTGGCCTTGAGGTCCTCGATGCCACCGCACAGGAAGAACGCCTGCTCCGGGAAGTGGTCGTAGTCGCCGTCGATGATCGCGTTGAACGCCACGATCGACTCGTCCAGCGGTACGTCCGACCCGTCGACGCCGGTGAACTGCTTGGCGACGTGGGTGTTCTGGGACAGGAAGCGCTCCACGCGGCGGGCACGCTGGACGACCAGCTTGTCCTCCTCGCCGAGCTCGTCGATGCCGAGGATCGCGATGATGTCCTGGAGATCCTTGTACTTCTGCAGGACCCCCTTGACACGCATGGCCGTGTTGTAGTGGTCCGCCGAGATGTAGCGCGGGTCCAGGATCCGGGACGTGGAGTCCAGCGGGTCCACGGCCGGGTAGATGCCCTTCTCGGAGATCGGACGGGAGAGAACCGTCGTCGCGTCGAGGTGGGCGAACGTGGTGGCCGGGGCCGGGTCGGTCAGGTCGTCCGCGGGGACGTAGATCGCCTGCATCGAGGTGATCGAGTGACCACGGGTCGAGGTGATGCGCTCCTGGAGGAGACCCATCTCGTCGGCCAGGTTCGGCTGGTAGCCCACCGCGGAGGGCATCCGGCCGAGCAGGGTCGAGACCTCGGAACCGGCCTGCGTGAAGCGGAAGATGTTGTCGATGAAGAACAGCACGTCCTGCTTCTGCACATCGCGGAAGTACTCCGCCATGGTCAGACCGGCGAGGGCCACGCGCAGACGGGTGCCCGGGGGCTCGTCCATCTGGCCGAAGACCAGGGCGGTCTTGTCGATGACGCCCGACTCCGCCATCTCCTCGATGAGGTCGTTGCCCTCACGGGTGCGCTCACCGACACCGGCGAACACGGAGACGCCGTCGTGGTTGTTGGCGACGCGGTAGATCATCTCCTGGATGAGCACCGTCTTGCCGACGCCGGCACCACCGAACAGACCGATCTTTCCACCCTTGACGTACGGGGTGAGAAGGTCGATGACCTTGACGCCGGTCTCGAACATCTCGGTCTTCGACTCGAGCTCGTCGAAGTTCGGGGCCTTGCGGTGGATGCCCCAGCGCTCGCCCTCGTACTTCTCGTCGCTGTTCAGCACCTCACCGAGGGTGTTGAACACCTTGCCCTTGGTGAAGTCGCCGACCGGCACCGTGATGGAGGCACCGGTGTCGGTGACCGTGGCCTGGCGGACCAGACCGTCGGTGGGCTGCATGGAGATGGTGCGGACCAGGCCGTCACCCAGGTGCTGGGCGACCTCCAGGGTCAGCGTCTTCTTCGCACCGTCGAGGGCCGGGTCGGCTACCTCTACGTGCAGAGCGTTGTAGATCTCCGGCATCGCGTCGACGGGGAATTCCACGTCGACGACCGGGCCGATGACCCGGGCGACGCGGCCCGTGGCAACGGCCGTCTCAACTGTCGTCGTCATTACCTGTCACTCCCCGCGGTCGCGTCGGCCAGGGCTGCGGAGCCACCGACGATCTCGCTGATTTCCTGGGTGATTTCGGCCTGGCGGGCCGCGTTGGCAAGTCGGGAGAGGCTGGTGATCAGGTCTCCCGCGTTGTCGGTGGCCGACTTCATCGCGCGCCGCGTGGCGGCGTGCTTGGAGGCGGCCGACTGGAGCAGCGCGTTGTAGATACGGCTCTCGACGTAGCGCGGCAGAAGGGCGTCGAGGACGTCCTCCGCCGAGGGCTCGAAGTCGTACAACGGGAGGATCTCGCCCTGGGGGGCGGCCTCCTTCGCCACGTCTTCGAGGCTGAGCGGGAGCAGACGGTCGTCGAGCGCCGTCTGCGTCATCATCGAGACGAACTCGGTGAAGACGATGTGGAGCTCGTCCACGCCGCCCTCGGCCGTGTCCTTCTCGATGGCCTCGATCAGCGGCGCCGCGACCTTCTTGGCGTCCGCGTACGTTGGCTGGTCGGTGAAGCCGCCCCACGACTCCGTGATCTTGCGCTCACGGAAGTTGTAGTGCGCGACACCACGGCGGCCGACGATGTAGATCTCGACCTCCTTGCCCTCGCGCTCCAGCCGCTCGGTGAGCTTCTCCGCCGTCTTGATGGCGTTGGAGTTGAAGGCACCGGCAAGACCACGGTCGCTCGTCAGGAGCAGCACCGCGGACCGCACGACCGTCTCGGCCTGCGTGGTCAGCGGGTGCTTCGTGTTCGAGCCGGTACCAACCGCCGTGACCGCACGCGTCAGTTCCTGCGCGTACGGCGTGGAGGCCGCCACCTTGCGCTGCGCCTTGACGACGCGCGAGGCGGCGATCATCTCCATCGCCTTGGTGATCTTCTTGGTCGCGGTGACGGATCGGATGCGACGCTTGTAGACCCGGAGCTGGGCTCCCATGAGTCAGGTCCCTTCCGTCGTCACTTGGCCGTGGCGGCCGGCGCGTCTTCGCCGAGAAGCTTGCCGTCCGAGGTCTCGAACTGCTTCTTGAAGTCCGCGATGCCGTCGGCGATGGCGGTGAGCGTGTCGTCCGACATCTTGCCGCCCTCCTTGATGGAGGTCATGAGGCCCTGCTCCTTGCGGTGCAGGTACTCCAGCAGCTCCTTCTCGAAGCGGCGGATGTCGTTGACCGGGACCTCGTCCATCTTGCCGGTGGTGGCCGCCCAGATGGAGACGACCTGGTCCTCGGTGGCCATCGGCTGGTACTGAGCCTGCTTGAGCAGCTCGACCAGTCGCTGACCGCGCTCCAGCTGCGCCTTCGACGCGGCGTCCAGGTCGGAACCGAAGGCGGCGAACGCCTCCAGCTCACGGTACTGGGCGAGGTCCAGGCGCAGACGGCCGGAAACCTGCTTCATCGCCTTGTGCTGCGCGGAACCACCGACTCGGGAGACGGAGATACCGACGTTCAGCGCGGGGCGCTGACCGGCGTTGAACAGGTCCGACTCCAGGAAGCACTGGCCGTCGGTGATGGAGATGACGTTGGTCGGGATGAACGCCGAGACGTCGTTGGCCTTGGTCTCGACGATCGGCAGACCGGTCATCGAGCCGGCACCCAGCTCGTCGGAGAGCTTCGCGCAGCGCTCCAGCAGACGGGAGTGCAGGTAGAAGACGTCACCCGGGTAGGCCTCACGGCCCGGCGGGCGGCGCAGCAGGAGGGACACGGCGCGGTAGGCGTCGGCCTGCTTCGAGAGGTCGTCGAAGATGATGAGGACGTGCTTGCCCTCGTACATCCACTGCTGGCCGATGGCCGAACCGGTGTACGGCGCCAGGTACTTGAAGCCGGCCGGGTCGGACGCCGGGGCGGCGACGATGGTCGTGTACTCCAGCGCGCCGGCCTCTTCCAGGGCGCCACGCACGGAGGCGATGGTCGAGCCCTTCTGACCGATGGCGACGTAGACGCAGCGGACCTGCTTCTTCGGGTCGCCGGAGCGCCAGTTGTCGCGCTGGTTGATGATCGTGTCGACGGCCAGGGCGGTCTTGCCGGTCTGACGGTCACCGATGACCAGCTGACGCTGGCCACGGCCGATCGGGGTCATCGCGTCGACGGCCTTGTAGCCGGTCTCCATCGGCTCGTGCACCGACTTACGGGCCATGACGCCCGGAGCCTGCAGCTCAAGGGCACGACGACCGCTGGTCTCGATCTCGCCGAGGCCGTCGATCGGGTTGCCGAGCGGGTCGACGACGCGGCCGAGGTAGCCCTCGCCGACGGCCACGGAGAGGACCTCACCGGTACGGGAGACCGGCTGACCCTCCTCGATGCCGCTGAACTCACCGAGGATGACGCAGCCGATCTCGCGCTCTTCCAGGTTGAGTGCGAGGCCGAGGGTGCCGTCCTCGAACTTCAGCAGTTCGTTGGCCATGGCCGAGGGCAGACCCTCGACCTTCGCGATGCCGTCGCCGGCAAGGGTGACCGTACCGACCTCCTCGCGCGAGGCCGCGTCCGGCTTGTACGACTGGACGAAGTTCTCCAGCGCGTCCCGGATCTCCTCCGGCCGGATCGTGAGCTCCGCCATCTGGGTTCCCTGCTCTCCTTGTTGGGCCCGAAGTTTCACTTTGGGGGTCTGGGGGCGACCCCCAGGATTCTTCATGTACGGCCCAACCAGGGCCGTCGTAAGTACGTACTGCTATGAAGTTGCTGTCAGCCCGCCAGGCGGCGGCCGGCGGCCTCGATGCGGTCCGCGAGGGAGCCGTTGATGACCTCGTCGCCGACCTGCACCCGGATCCCGCCGAGGACCTCGGGGTCCACGTCGAGGTTGAGGTGCATCCGGCGGCCGTAGAGCTTCGCCAGGGCACCGCCCAGACGCTGCTTCTGCTGGTCGCTCAGCGGAACCGCCGAGGTGACGACGGCCACCATGCGGTCCCGGCGCTCGGCGGCGAGCTTGGACAGGGACTCCAGTCCCGCCTCCAGGCTACGTCCCCGGGGCGCGGCCACAAGGCGCGTCACCAGACGTTCGGTCGTCGCATCGGCGCGGCCGCCGAGCAGGCTGCCGAGCAGCTCACGCTTGGCCGGGGCCGTTGCGGCGCGGTCGGTCAGCGCGGCGCGCAGCTCGGTGTTCGAGGCGACGATCCGGCCGAACCGGAACAGCTCGTCCTCGACGTTGTCGAGCTTGCCCCGCCGCTGCGCGGCGGTGAGGTCGGCGGTGTCGGCCAGCTCCTCCAGCGCGTCCACCAGGTCACGCGAACGCGACCAGCGGGAGCGCACCATGCCGGACACCAGGTCGGTGGCGGGGCCGCCGACCTGCGTGCCGATCAGGCGCTGGGCCAGTTCGGCCTTGGCCTCGCCGGGCTGCGCCGGGTCGGTCAGGACCCGACGCAGCGACACCTCGCGGTCGAGCAGCGCGGTGACGGCGGCCAGCTCGTCGGCGAGCGAGCCGGCGTCCACGGACGTGTTGTCCGTCAGCGCGTCGAGACGCTCGCGTGCGGCTGCCAGGGCATCGCGGCTCGCTCCGTTCATCGCGCGGCCTCGGCCTTCTCCTCGAGGTCGTCGAGGAAGCGGTCGATCACGCGGCTCTGCCGGGCGTGGTCCTCGAGGGACTCACCGACGAGCTTGCCGGCCAGGTCGGTGGCGAGCTTGCCGACGTCCTGGCGCAGCGCGGACGCGGCGGCCTTGCGGTCGGCCTCGATCTGCGCGTGACCGGCGGCGACGATCTCCTCGCGCTGCCGCTGGCCTTCCGCGCGCATCTCGGCGATGAGCGTGGCGCCCTGCTCCTGCGCCTCCTGGCGCAGACGCGCTGCCTCGTGGCGGGCCTCGGCGAGCTGTGCCTTGTACTGCTCAAGGACGCTCTGGGCCTCGGTCTGCGCGGCCTCGGCCTTCTCGATACCGCCCTCGATGGCCTCGCGACGCTCTTCCAGAACCTTGTTGATGGTCGGGAGGAGCTTCTTGGCGAGGAAGCCGAAGACGATGACGAAGGCGATCAGGCCGATGACGAGCTCCGGCCACGGCGGAATGAGGGGATTCTCCTTCTCCGCCTCGGCCGCCAGCTGAACCAGTGCGTGGTTCACATCAGTGCCTTTCGTCGAATGGGGCTGTCGTCGTGGTTCGTCTTAGTAGACGAACGGCATGACGAGGCCGATGAGGGCCAGCGCCTCACAGAACGCGAAGCCGAGGATCTGGTTACCGCGGATGAGGCCGGCCGCCTCGGGCTGGCGGGCGAGAGCCTGGGTGCCGTTGCCGAAGATGATGCCGACGCCGACGCCCGGGCCGATCGCGGCGAGGCCGTAACCGATGGAGCCGAGGTTGCCGTCGACCGCAGCGAGGGTCTGGAGAGCGGACATGCCGGTTCTTCCTTCTCTTTCAGTGACCGGTGGGGGTTGGCCACCGGATGTCTCTGGGGGTGTGGCGGGGGCGGTGCTCAGTGGTGCTCGGCGAGCGCGCCCTGGATGTAGGTACAGGTCAGGAGGACGAAGACGTACGCCTGGACCGCCTGGATGAAGAGCTCGAAGGCCGTCATCACGATGACCATCACGAACGAGACGCCGGAGTAGGCGATGCCGATGCCGTTCAGCATGTACCAGCTGGCGATCGTGAAGAGCAGCAGCAGGGTGTGGCCGGCGAACATGTTCGCGAAGAGTCGCACGGCGTGCGTGAACGGACGGACCAGCAGGTTCGAGAAGAACTCGATGACCATGGCCAGCGGGAGCACGGCGCCGAGCGACTTGTCGTAGCCCGTCACGTTCTTGAAGAAGCCGACGAAGCCGTGCCGCTTGAAGGTCAACGACACCCAGGTGACGTAGACGAGCGCGGCGAGGACGGCCGGGTAGGCGATGATCGCCGTCACCGGGAAGGAGGCGACCGGGATGATCGACCACAGGTTGAGCATCCAGATGAAGAAGAACAGCGAGACGGCGAGCGGAACGTACTTCTCGCCCTCCTTCTTGCCGATCGTCTCGTAGACGACGCCGCGGCGGACGAAGTCGTAGCCGGCCTCGGCGATCATCTGGAGCTTGCCGGGGACGACCTTCGGACGGGCGAAGGCGGCCCAGAAGAAGCCCACGATGATGACGGAGCCGAGCAGGGCGAGCAGCATCGGCTTGTTGAAGTAGAGGCCGTTGCCGTCCGCGTCGCCCCAGAGGGGCTCGAACATGAACGAGTGCAGGCCCGGAGCCGGGAAGCCACACCCGTCGAACAGGTGACAGCTCGTGTCGAAAGCGAGCGTCTGCGTCGGGTCAGCACTCACCGCGGGCTCCTTCGTCGTGGCGCATAGGTACGGCAACCTCGTTGTGTCGGCGCGGCGGTAGGCCGCAGTTCGGCACGGGACTGGTGTAGCGGATGTGGGGGCGGCCGGGGGGCATCGAGCCTCGCGTTCGAGCAGGCGTCAGCTCGGATGCCCGCGCCCGCGATGCCGCAGTTGGCACCGGACGATAGCAGGGTCTCTCAGTCGCATTTATCCCGGCCCTACCTCTCACGACGAGTGCCCCGTTTTTTCGGGCTTGGTGCCCGAATCGGGTTCGACGTAGAGGATCTTGGACTTCATGTGGGCGCGTGTCTGTGCGGCGATCCAGGTGAGGGTGCCGACGACGAGCGTGAGAGCGAAAGCCTTGGGGTGGAACAGCGTGGTGTTCTTGAACACCGCGACGAAGACGAACAGCAGCAGGATCTGAGCCGTGTAGAGCATCAGGCCCATTGCCTGGAACAGGTGCGGAAGCGATTTGGCAGTGCGCTGCAGGACGTAGAGGCCGATACCCATGAAGAGGATCACGATCAGCGTCGCCACCCCCGCCCCGATCGCACCCTTGCCACCGGCGACCACACCACTGACGACGGCGGCGACAGCGCCGACGGCAGCCGTGGGCACGGCGGCCTGAGCCAGGATCCGGACGTCGTTGGACGGCATGGCGGCAACTCCGCTTTCAAAGGGGGGCAGGGTGTCGTCATGGACGAGCGTAGTCCCGGGCTGAGGGTGGCCCTCACGCCGATGGACCGTCGCACTGCGGTCCTTCGGCTCCGCCCTGGGTTCTCGTGAACCGTATCACAAACTATTTGATGCGGTCTTTACCTAGAAGGTGTGCCCGCTGTCACACATGAGAGTGACGCTGCGCGTCTGTGCAGGATCGCGGGTGACTTGTCTGGTATAAGGACAGTTTGTCGCCCCGTCGAACTCCCACGCGTTGGCAATGCTTTAGTCAGATTCTTACCTTGGGCGTCAGCGCGAGGTCTCGGCCTGACGCCTCTCCGGGGCATGCGAAGAACGAGCCCGCAGCGCGGTCGCGCCGTTGGCACCCGCCACTCCGACGGCGACCGGGGTGCGCTGTTCCACCTCCACGGGCTCCACGGACTCCGTGGCCTCCGCGACCACGGGACGCCGACGGCGGTAACGCGGCGGCACGATGGCCTGGGCCCACATCGGGACGCGCGGGGTGAAGCGCGGCAGCAGGAGCAGCACGAGACCGATCGCGCTGAGGAACACGACGCCGAGCACGATCCACATGGACGCGGAGTTCACCGAGTAGGCGAGCGAGCCGAACGCGATCAGCGCCGACCAGAAGTACATGATCCACACCGCGCGGCTGTGCGAGTGCCCGATCTCCAGGAGCCGGTGGTGCAAGTGCCCGCGGTCGGCGGCGAACGGCGACTGGCCCCGCCAAGTGCGACGCACGATGGCCGAGATCAGGTCGGCGGCCGGCACCGCGATGATGCTCAGCGGCAGCAGCAGCGGGATGTAGACGGGGACCGTCTGGTGCACGGCCGCCTTCTCGGACCCGGCGAACAGCTTCAGCGCGTCCGGGTCGATCTGCCCGGTGATGGAGATCGCGCCCGCGGCCAGCACCAGGCCGATGAGCATCGAGCCGGAGTCGCCCATGAAGATCCGCGCGGGGTGCATGTTGTGCGGCAGGAAGCCCAGGCACATGCCCATCAGGATCGCCGAGAACAGCGTCGCCGGGGCGGCCGCCTCGATGCCGTACGAGTACCAGATCCGGTAGGCGTACAGGAAGAACGCCGCGGCCGCGATGCAGACCATGCCGGCCGCGAGACCGTCGAGGCCGTCGACGAAGTTCACCGCGTTGATGGTGATGACGACGAGCGCGACCGTCAGCAGGGTGCCCTGCCACTGGGTCAGCGCGACCGAGCCGACGCTGGGGATGGGCAGCCACAGGATCGTCAGACCCTGCATGACCATCACGCCCGCGGCGATCATCTGGCCGCCCAGCTTGATCAGGGCGTCGATCTCGAACTTGTCGTCCAGGACACCGATCAGCCAGATCAGGGCCGCTCCGGAGAGCAGAGCGCGCGGTTCGTTCGACTTCTCGAAGACCTCGCTGAGGTTGGTCAGGTGGTCGGCGACCAGCAGGCCCGCGCACAGTCCGAAGAACATGGCGATACCGCCGAGCCGCGGAGTCGGTTCCCGGTGCACGTCACGGGCCCTGATCTCCGGCATCGCTCCGGCCACGATCGCGAACTTCCGTACCGGCCCTGTCAGCAGATACGTCACCGCGGCCGTGATGCAGAGCGTCAGCAGGTATTCACGCACAGGCTTCCCCACAGGTCTCGCTGGCCATCTCAGCCCCACACCCTAGCGACGCACGCATATGGTTGGGGACTTCCGGGTAGAGCCGATGGTTGCACGTGCGGCTGTGCCCGCAGGTGCGGATACCCCCGCTCAGGCCGGATACGGCGGAAATCCGCCGACCAGATCCCGTACTTCTTCACGTGCCCTGACGCTCTCCACCTCGCCGCGCACAACCCCCGCGAGCAGGGCGGCGATCCTCTCCATCTCCTTCTCCGCCATTCCCTGGGTGGTGACGGCGGCGGTGCCGAGGCGCAGTCCGCGGGTGTCCGCGTGAGGCAGCGCACAGCAGTCGAGCACCATGCCGGCGGCCGCGAGCCGTCCCCTCGCCGTGCGTCCGTCGACGCCGAGGGGCCCCGGATCGGCCGTCACGAGGTGGGTGTCGGTCCCGCCGGTGGTGACGACGAGCCCCTCGTCGGCCAGCGCGGCCGCGAGGATCCTCGCACTGGCCACCACCTGATGGGCGTACGCGGCGAACGCCGGTGTCGCCGCCTCCCCGAACGCGACCGCCTTCGCGGCGATGGTGTGCATCTGCGCGCCGCCCTGCGTGAACGGGAAGACGGCCCGGTCGACCCGCTCGGCCAGTTCGCCGCCGCAGAGGATCATTCCGCCGCGGGGGCCGCGCAGCACCTTGTGCGTGGTGGCGCAGACGACGTCGGCGTACGGCACCGGACTGGGCGCCGCTCCCCCGGCGACGAGCCCGATGGGGTGGGCGGCGTCGGCGATCAGATACGCGCCCACCTCGTCGGCGACCTCGCGGAAGAAGGCGTAGTCGATGTGCCGGGGATAGGCGATGGAGCCGCACACGATCGCCTTGGGCCGGTGGGTGCGGGCCAGTGTCCGGACCTGGTCGTGGTCGATGAGCCCGGTCTCGGCGTCGACGCCGTAGGGGACGAAGTCGAACCAGCGGCCGGAGAAGTTGGCGGGCGAGCCGTGGGTGAGGTGGCCGCCGTAGGGCAGGCCGAGGGCGAGGACGGTGTCGCCGGGGCGCAGGAGCGCGGCGTAGGCGGCCAGGACCGCCGAAGAGCCGGAGTGGGACTGCACGTTGGCGTGCTCGGCGCCGAACAGGGACTTCGCCCGGTCCACGGCGAGCCGCTCGGCGACGTCGACGATCTCGCAGCCGCCGTGGTGCCGGGCGCCCGGATATCCCTCGGCGTACTTGTTGGCCAGCGCGGAGCCCAGCGCGGCCAGTACGGCCGGTGAGCAGAAGTTCTCGGCGGCGATGAGCTGAAGCGTCGACGACTGCCGGTGGAGCTCCCCGAGCAGGATCTCGGCCAGCTCGGGGTCCTGCCGCGCGAGGACGTCGGCGGTCTGGGGCGCATGGGTGACCGACATGGTGGACTCCGGGGCGTCGACGATGACGTACGTCCAATGTAGGCCCGGGGCCCGTGGGGTGCCCGGTCGTTACGTCCTTGCGGGTACACCCGTGAGCGCGGTGACGACAGGATCCAGCGCCTCGTTCAGCCCCATCCCCAACGCGCCCCTCGCACCGCTCGGCCCCGGCGGGCCTCCCGGGCTTCGGGCCGCTGCGTCGGACTCCGTCCGCCGGCTCGGGTCCCGCCCTGCGTCACGCGCGCGCAGGAACCCCCGTCAGCGCCGTCACCACCGGATCCAGCGCCTCGTTTATCTCGTCCCCGATCGAGCGGAAGAAGGGCAGCGGTGCTCCGTACGGGTCGAAGACCTCGTCGGCCTCGGCGGTCGGGGCCAGGAGCCACCCGCGTAGAGCGGCCGCCGCACGGACCAGGGCGCGTGCGCGGATCACCAGGCCCTCCTCGAGAGGCGGCAGGGTCGCCGTGTCTATCGCCTTCACCAGACGGGTGAACTCCTTCAGCGTGAAGGTGCGCAGGCCCGCCGAGTGGCCCATCGAGATCACCTGCTGACGGTGGTCGCGGGTGGCGGTCAGGACCAGGTCCGCCATGATCACGTGTTCGTCCAGCAGTTCCCGGCCCGTGAAGCCGGAGGCGTCCGCGCCGAACTCGGCAAGCACGGCCTCCGCGTTGGCCTCCATGGGCGCGCCCTCGTGGCCCCAGGTCCCCGCGCTCTCCACGACCAGGCCGCCCCACAGCGGGTCGCCGAGCCGGTCCGCCAGGGCATGCCGGGTCAGCCGCTCGGTGATCGGCGAGCGGCACACGTTGCCGGTGCTGACGTGGAGGATGCGGAAGCTGTCACGCGGGAGCCCTGTGAAGGTCCGCGTCTCTTCCCCGTCCCATATGCCACGCCCCGCGTCAGGGGCCGTCAATTCGCCACCTCGAGGTCGGGTACGACCTTCCTGAGCTCGTCCGCGGAGATCGCGCCCGCGCGCAGCAGCAGGGGCACCTCGCGGGTGACGTCGACGATCGAGGAGGGGACGTTGCCGGGGGTCGGGCCGCCGTCGAGGTAGACGGAGACCGAGTCGCCGAGCATCTCCTGCGCGGCGTCGCAGGTCTCCGGCGAGGGGTGACCGGTCAGGTTGGCGGAGGAGACCGCCATGGGACCGACCTCGGTCAGCAGCTCGATGGCGACCGGGTGCAGCGGCATACGGACGGCCACCGTGCCCCTCGTGTCACCCAGGTCCCACTGGAGGGACGGCTGGTGCTTGGCGACGAGGGTGAGCGCGCCCGGCCAGAAGGCGTCGACGAGTTCCCAGGCCAGCTCGGAGAAGTCGGTGACGAGACCGTGGAGGGTGTTCGGGGAGCCGATCAGCACGGGGGTGGGCATGTTGCGGCCCCGGCCCTTGGCCTCCAGGAGGTCGGAGACGGCCTCGGAGGAGAACGCGTCGGCGCCGATGCCGTACACCGTGTCGGTCGGGAGGACCACGAGCTCGCCACGGCGGACGGCGGACGCGGCTTCGCGCAGACCGGTCGTGCGGTCGGTCGCGTCGTTGGTGTCGTATCGCCGTGCCATATCTAGCGGGCCTCCTCGTACACGTACTGCTCTGAAGTCTGGGGAGTGCGGCTCACGGCATCGCCCTGCGGGCCGTCGCGAACCTGGGGCGGTTGTTGAGGTCGGGGTGGTCGGCCGCGTCGGCCCAGCCCCGCTCCTCGGTGAAGATCCACGGCACCTGGCCGCCCTGGGTGTCGGCGTGCTCGATGACGACGACACCTCCGGGGCGCAGGAGCCGGTGTGCGGTCCGTTCCAGACCGCGGATGAGGTCGAGGCCGTCCTCCCCCGAGAACAGGGCGAGTTCGGGATCGTAGTCCCGCGCCTCGGGAGCGACGTACTCCCACTCGGTGAGCGGGATGTAGGGCGGGTTGGAGATCACCAGGTCGACATGGCCGTCGAGGTCGGGGAAGGCGTCCAGGGCGTTGCCCTGCCGCAGGTCGACCCGCGAGCCCTCGACGTTCTTACGGGTCCACCGCAGCGCTTCCTCCGACAGCTCCACGGCGTGCACGCGGGAGCGCGGGACCTCCTGGGCCAGGGCGAGCGCGATGGCGCCGGAGCCGGTGCACAGGTCGACGATGCACGGCTCGACGACGTCCATCGCGCGTACGGCGTCTATGGCCCAGCCGACCACGGACTCCGTCTCGGGCCGCGGCACGAACACACCGGGTCCCACCTGGAGTTCGAGGTACCGGAAGTAGGCGAGACCGGTGATGTGCTGGAGCGGCTCGCGCTGCTCACGGCGCGCGATGGTCTCCCAGTAGCGGGCGTCGAAGTCCGCGTCCTTCACGGAGTGCAGCTCGCCCCGCTTCACGCCGTGCACGAACGCGGCGAGCTCCTCCGCGTCGTTGCGCGGCGAGGGCACGCCGGCGTCGGCCAGCCGCTGGGTGGCCTGGGCCACCTCTGCGAGCAGCAAGCCGCGGGGGTTTGGGGGTCGTCCCCCAAATGATGGCTGCACGCAAGTCCTCCGTGTCGTACTCGGCCGTGCGTAGGTACCTCTTCGGCGGCCTTTACGCGGCCGCCAGCTTCGCCGCCGAGTCCGCGTCGACGCAGGCCTGGATCACCGCGTCGAGGTCGCCGTCCAGGACCTGGTCCAGGTTGTACGACTTGAAGCCGACGCGGTGGTCCGAGATGCGGTTCTCCGGGAAGTTGTACGTGCGGATCTTCTCGGAGCGGTCGACGGTGCGGACCTGGCTGCGCCGGGCGTCGGCGGCATTCCTCTCCGCCTCCTCCTGCGCCGCCGCGAGCAGCCTGGAGCGCAGGATACGCAAGGCCTGCTCCTTGTTCTGCAGCTGGCTCTTCTCGTTCTGGCAGGAGGCGACGACTCCGGTGGGAATGTGCGTGATACGCACGGCGGAGTCGGTCGTGTTGACGGACTGCCCGCCGGGACCTGAGGAGCGGTAGACGTCGATGCGGAGGTCGTTGGGGTTGATCTCGACGTCGACCTCCTCCGCCTCGGGGGTGACCAGCACACCGGCCGCGGAGGTGTGGATACGACCCTGGGACTCGGTCGCCGGGACGCGCTGCACGCGGTGCACGCCGCCCTCGTACTTCATCCGGGCCCAGACGCCCTGGCCGGGCTCGGTGGCACCCTGGCCACCCTTGGTCTTCACGGCGACCTGGACGTCCTTGTAGCCGCCCAGCTCGGACTCGGTGGCGTCGATGATCTCGGTCTTCCAGCCGACGCGCTCGGCGTACCGGAGATACATGCGCAGCAGGTCGCCGGCGAACAGCGCGGACTCGTCGCCGCCCGCGCCCGCCTTGATCTCGAGGATGACGTCCTTGTCGTCGCTGGGGTCGCGCGGGACGAGGAGAAGCCGCAGCTTCTCCGTCAGCTCGTCGCGGGCCTTCTCCAGCTCCTTGACCTCGGCGGCGAACTCCGGGTCGTCGGCGCCCAGTTCGCGGGCGGTCTCGATGTCGTCGCCGGTCTGCTTCCAGGAGCGGTACGTGGCGACGATCGGGGTGAGCTCGGCGTAGCGCTTGTTCAGCTTGCGCGCGTTGGCCTGGTCGGAGTGGACCGACGGGTCGGCGAGCTTCGTCTCCAGGTCGGCGTGCTCACCGACGAGTTCCTCGACGGCCTCGAACATCTCAGGGCTCCTGTACTGCGGATGAAGGGGGAAGGCGGGCGACCAAAAACGCCGGTCCCGGCGCACTCCGAGGAGTGCGGCGTGGACCGGCGCTGGTGGCTCGCTACTTCTTGGCAGCAGCCTTGCCGAAGCGGGCCTCGAAGCGGGCCACACGGCCACCGGTGTCGAGGATCTTCTGCTTGCCCGTGTAGAACGGGTGGCACTCGGAGCAGACCTCGGCGCGGATGGTGCCGCTCTGGATCGTGCTACGGGTGATGAACGACGCGCCACAGGTGCAGCTGACCTGCGTATCGACGTACTCGGGGTGGATGTCGCGCTTCAAGGTGTCTCCTAGTTTCGGGAGGGCGCCGGGTCGCCGCCGCGGGCTGCGGGGGCGTGAACCGGGGCCGACGTACCAGTCTGCCAGGACTGGCCGCATCCCCCAAAACGAGGGGGCACCGCGATCTATTCCCCGCCCTCGGCAGACGGGGTCCTACGACGTGACGACGCCCTTGGCCTGGCCCGTCGCGGTGCCTTCGGTGGCCGACTTCGGAATCGTCCGGTCGTTCTCCAGGGCCGTCCAGATCTGGCTGGCCTTGGTCTCCTGCACGATCACGCGGTTCGGGTTCGCCGGGTCGTAGCGGACCGGCATCGTGACCATGGTCATGTCCGACGGGCTGATGTGCTTGAGGCCGCTCGCGAAGGAGACCAGGGAGTTGACCGAGCCGAGGTCGGAGTCGGTGGTGACGGCCTTGGTGGCGGTGTTCGCGAGGTCGTACAGCTTCTTGGGGCTGGTCAGCACGCCGACGCTCTTGACCTGCTTGACCAGCGCCTTGATGAAGGCCTGCTGGAGCTGGATTCGGCCGAGGTCGGACCCGTCGCCGACGCCGTGCCGGGTGCGGACGAGACCGAGCGCCTGGGCGCCGGTGAGTTCGTGCGGGCCGGCCTTGAGGTCCAGGTGGCTGTCGGTGTCCTTGATGTCCTTGGTCGTGGTGACCGTGACCCCGCCGAGTTCGTCGACCAGCTTCTCGAAGCCGCTGAAGTCGACCTCCAGGTAGTGGTCCATGCGGATGTCGGTCATGGACTCGACGGTCTTGACGGCACAGGCCGCGCCACCGGTGGTGTACGCGGAGTTGAACATGACGTCCGACGCGGCGTCGTGCTCCTTGCCGCCGGTGTCGGTGCACTGGGGGCGGTTGATCAGGGTGTCGCGCGGTATGGAGACCACGGTGGCCTTCTTGTGGCCCTCGTACACGTGGATGATCATCGCGGTGTCGGAGCGGGCGCTGCCGTCGTCGGTGCCGCCGCCGAGCTTCTTGTTGGAGCCGGAGCGGGTGTCCGAGCCCAGGACGAGGATGTTCTCGGAGCCGTTGTCGACCTTCGTGGGCCGCTCACTGCCGAGGACCTGGTCGATGTCGACGCTCTTGATGTTGCCGTTGAGCTTGAAGTACAGGTAACCCGCCCCAGTACCGCCCAGCACGACGATCCCCGCGGCGACCCAGGCCGTGATCAACAGGCCCTTTCGCCCCTTGCTGCGGGGTTTGCGACGACGTCCCTTGCCATTGCCCTCGGCTGACATGCGCTCCTCGAATCTCGTCCGGTCGGTTACCCCCTGCTTTCAGGGTCAGACGTGGTCACCAAAAGACCCGTACCGCACCATGGTCGCTCCGCCTGGTCAGACGGCGAAACTCGAGAAAGGGTTGCACAACGTGCTGTGACCACCACGTGAAGCTGCGGTCACAGCACGTCACAGAATCATCAGGGCAAGCCCTGTTCACCAGCGGTTTCAGCCAAAGATGTCGTACTGCTGGAAACCGGTCCCCACACTGGCCCTTGTGGCAAAGATCTCGCTGGTCGCCTTGCCGGTGCCCTTGTACAGATAGAGCGTGCCACCCGCGGTGCGGGCCACGAGGTCGGCCCTGCCGTCGCCGGTGATGTCACCGACGGCGTCGAAGGCGTTGTAGCCGCTCCAGTTCGTGCGCACCTTGACCCGGGCCGCGAAGACGCCCGTGCCGGACTTGCCGGTGCCCTTGTACAGGTAGAGGTCGCCGGTGCTCTTGTTGCGGGCGAGCACGTCCGCCTTGCCGTCGCCGGTGAAGTCGCCGTGACCGAGCAGCTGGTTGTACTGGCTCCAGCCGCCGCCGACCCGCACCCGGGCCGCGAAGCTGCCGTCGCCCTTGCCGGGGTAGATCCACAGGACGCCCGCGGAGTCGACCGAGAGCAGGTCGGGCTTGTAGTCGCCGGTGACGTCGCCCGGCGTGACGATCCGGGTGCGGGTCCGCCAGTCGGTGAAGACCTTCTTCGGGTCGGCCCAGGCCCCGGTGGAGGGGAGGAACCGCAGCCAGTAGACGTCACCGGTGGCGGAGACGCGGTACATGAGGTCCTGGTAGCCGTCCCGGTTGAGGTCGGTCTGCCGGACGAGGTTCACCCCGTTCCAGTCGCCCCAGGACTGCCGGGCGCCGAGGGTGGTGCCCTTGGAGTCCTGCTCGTAGCCGACCTTGGTGGAGGACTTGCGCATCCACAGGTCGGCCTTGTGGTCGAAGCTGAGGTTGGTGTCGTCGACGCGCGGATAGGCGGCGCCGACGTACTTGCTGACCTTGGTGAAGACGCTGTAGGCGCCCTTGGCGACGCAGTCCGTGACGTTCCAGGAGACGACGCCGACGATCCGCCCGTTCACGACGAGGGGGCCGCCTGAGTCACCGCTGCAGATGGCGGTCGTACCGGAGTCGCTGCCGCTGGCGGGCGGTCCGGCGCAGGTCATGTGCCCCTTGATGAACCAGGAGCCGTAGGCCGCGGCGCAGGTCGTGTCCGACTTGATGGGCAGCGTGGCCGTCTTCAGGGTCGGGGAGATGTCGTCGCTGGTGGAGCTGGTGCGGCCCCAGCCGTAGACCTTGGCGCTCTTGGCGCCGGTCGTGGCGGGGTCGTACGAGGCGGTGTCGGTGGACGTCGTCATACGGATCGGGGTGGCCTTGACGGGGACCGCCAGGGTCAGGACCGCGATGTCGTTGTCGATGGTGTCTGCGTTGTACGACGGGTGGTACCACTGCCGCAGCACGGCCGTCGCGGTGCCGCCGTGCAGGTCGCCGTCGTCGGAGGGCAGCTGCGTGGCCCCGGTCACCACGGCGCCGCCCTTGGCCCAGTCGGCGCCCTTGACGCAGTGCGCGGCGGTGAGGATCTTCGTCGGCGCGACGACGGCACCGCCGCAGAAGAAGCCGGTGTCGTCACTGGTGTCGGTGGTGCCCTGGTCGTCGGTGTACCAGAGCTGGGCCATCCACGGGGCCGAGCTGATGGTGGTCGTCGTACCGCCGATGACCATCGGCGAGACGGCGGAGTCGACCGTGCCACCGCTCATCGGCGACCGGGTCGTCGTCCCGGAGGTGTCCTCGGCCGCCGTGGCACCGGCGATCCGCCGCTCGAGCTCGGTCTGCGACGGCGTGGACGCGACGGTGGCGGCCGTGGCGGCCGTGGCCGGCGCCTGCGGCTCGGGCACGACGGTGGCGGCGTTCGCCGACGTGGCCAGCAGCGCGGCGGCCACGGCGACGGGCAGAGCGATCCGGAGCCGCCGTCTGTGGCGCCCGGCGCCTCCGGACATGGATATGCCCATGCGGGTCCCCCCCTGGGGATCAGAAGTTCAGAGATCGAAAATTCGACCGAAGAGCGTGATCGTAAACCAAAGAGGGCCGCCCCCTGACAACAGGGGGCGGCCCTCTTTCCGAACGCTTGACGTCAGTCGCCGTTGCCCGGCGTCGGCGTCGTCTTCTGGATCTGCATCAGGAACTCGGCGTTCGACTTCGTCTGCTTCATCTTGTCGAGAAGCAGCTCGACCGCCTGCTGCTGGTCGAGGGCGTGCAGCACCCGGCGCAGCTTCCATACGATCCCGAGCTCGTCGGGAGCGAGCAGGATCTCTTCCTTACGGGTACCGGACGCGTCGACGTCCACCGCCGGGAAGATGCGCTTGTCGGCGAGCTTCCGGTCGAGCTTGAGCTCGGCGTTGCCCGTGCCCTTGAACTCCTCGAAGATCACCTCGTCCATGCGGGACCCGGTGTCCACCAGCGCGGTGGCGAGGATGGTCAGCGAACCGCCGTCCTCGATGTTGCGGGCCGCACCGAAGAAGCGCTTCGGCGGGTACAGGGCGGTCGAGTCGACACCACCGGACAGGATGCGGCCGGAGGCGGGCGCGGCGAGGTTGTACGCACGGCCCAGACGCGTGATGGAGTCGAGCAGCACGACCACGTCGTGGCCCAGCTCCACCAGACGCTTGGCTCGCTCGATGGCGAGCTCGGCGACCGTGGTGTGGTCCTCGGCCGGACGGTCGAAGGTCGAGGAGATGACCTCGCCCTTCACCGACCGCTGCATGTCGGTGACTTCTTCCGGACGCTCGTCGACCAGGACGACCATCAGGTGGCACTCGGGGTTGTTGTGCGTGATCGCGTTGGCGATCGCCTGCATGATCATGGTCTTGCCGGTCTTCGGCGGGGCCACGATCAGACCGCGCTGGCCCTTACCGATCGGCGCGACGAGGTCGATGATGCGGGTCGTGAGGATGCCGGGGTCCGTCTCCAGGCGGAGGCGGTCCTGCGGGTACAGCGGCGTCAGCTTGTTGAACTCCGGGCGCCCGCGCCCCGAGTCGGGGGCCATGCCGTTGGTCGAGTCCAGGCGGACCAGCGCGTTGAACTTCTCGCGCCGCTCGCCGTCCTTGGGCTGACGCACCGCACCGGTGACGTGGTCGCCCTTGCGCAGGCCGTTCTTGCGGACCTGGGCGAGGGAGACGTACACGTCGTTGGGGCCCGGCAGGTAGCCCGACGTACGGATGAAGGCGTAGTTGTCGAGGATGTCCAGGATGCCCGCGACCGGGATCAGGACGTCGTCCTCATTGATCTGCGGCTCGCCCGCGCCACCGATCTCGTCACGGCCACGACGGCCACGACGGTCCCGGTAACGGCCTCGACGGCCGCGGCGGCCGCCCTCGAAGTCGTCGTCGTCCTGCGGACCGTTGTCGCGCTGCTGACGGTCCTGGCGGTCCGGACGGCCGCCGCCCTGCTGCTGGTTCTGCTGCTGGCGCTGACCGCCCTGGCCCTGCTGGTCGTCGCTCTTGCGACGGTCCCCGCGGTCCCCACGGTCGCCCCGCTCGCCGCGGTCACGACCGCGGTCACGGTCACGGCGGTCGCGGCGGCCACGGCCGTCGCCGTCACCGGCGTCGCCCTGCGGCTGCTGCTGCGCCGGCGTCTCGGCCTTGGGCTCGCTCTTCGCCTCGGCCACGACCGTCTCGGTGCCGCCCGCGGGGGCGCCGGCCTCGGCGGTGGCGCGGCGACGACGGCGCTCCGCGGGAGCGTCGTCGCTGGCCGGCTGCCCGGGGATCTCGATCTGCTGCTGGGCCACGGCCTTCTCGGCGGGGGCCTCGGCCTTCGCCTCCGCCTTCTTCTCGGCGGCATCGCCCGTACGGGCCTTGGAGGTGGCGCGGCGCTTCGGCTTGGTCTCGGTGGCGGTCTCCGCCTTGGGAGCCGCGGCACCTCCCCCGGCCTGCGCCTCCTTGATGACCTCGATCAGCTGGCTCTTGCGCATACGCGCGGTGCCCCTGATACCGAGGCCGGATGCGACCTGCTGCAGCTCGGCCAGCACCATGCCGTCGAGGCCGGTACCGCGGCGCCGCCGGGAGCCGGCACCGGTGGCAGGCGCGGAGGCGTCCGTGGAGGGCGCGGCAGCGGTCTCCTCGACACGTGCGCCCATCAGATCGGTGGTGTCGCTCACGAAGGGTCCTTCCCTGGAGCGGACGTCGGCCTGTCTGGCTCGGCGACCGTTTGTGCTGTCCGACGGCGGTCCCATCCTTGTGGACCGTGCCGGGGCGGTGGTCCGCCTGAGTGGCGGAGGAATGTGGTGACGGCGCTTCCGAGAGCCGTGGCACTGAGTGTCCGTGTCACGTGGCTTGGTCACACCGGTTCCGGAGCGTGCCCGGCAAGTCGCTCAGTGCTCGCGTACGAGGTACTGCCCATGTACGTCGTACGGAACGCTGTGCGGCTTGGGAGGCTCCCGGAAGAATGTCTGTCCCGGACGGGGACGTGAAGCACCTCGCCATGGTGGGGTCGGGTGCAGACTTGAGATTAACACTACCGGATCCAACAAACATTCCCCCTCTCGAAATCCGGCACACGCCGGATCTCACATGTCACTGGCGGCCGCGAGCGGGAGCACACAGGCCCCCTGGGCGTCGAGCTCCAGCCGGTTGGCGGCCCAGCCCCCGCCCGCCAGATGGGCCACCTTGTCGGCGCTGTCGGCGTCGACCAGCGCGAGCACGGTGGGCCCTGCCCCTGAGATGACTGCCGGGACTCCGTCGGCCCGCAGCCGCTCCACCAGTGCGGCGCTCTCCGGCATGGCCGGAGCGCGGTACTCCTGGTGGAGCCGGTCCTCGGTGGCCGGCAGCAGCAGCTCGGGGCGCCTGGTGAGGGCCTCGACGAGCAGCGCGGCACGGCCGGCGTTGGCGGCGGCGTCGACGTGCGGCACGGTGCGCGGGAGCAGTCCGCGCGCGGTCTCGGTCAGGACGGGCTTTCCGGGCACGAAAACCACCGGAACGATGGAATCGTCGGGCTCCAGCCGGATCGCCCGGGCGGCGCCGGCCTCCATCCAGGCGACCGTGAAGCCGCCGAGCAGGCACGGGGCCACGTTGTCGGGGTGGCCCTCGATCTCGGTGGCGAGCTCCAGGAGCGCGGTGTCGTCGAGCCGGGCCTCGCCGCCTATGGTCACGGCGCGCGCGGCGACGATTCCGGCGCAGATGGCGGCCGAGGAGGAGCCGAGGCCCCGGCCGTGCGGGATGCGGTTGGCGCAGACGATCTCCAGGCCGCGCGGCTGGCCGCCCAGCAGATCGAAGGCGGTGCGCAGGGAGCGTACGAGAAGGTGGTTTTCGTCACGCGGGAGCGTCTCGCTCCCCTCCCCCGCGATGTCGATGTGCAGCCCTGAGTCGGCCACCCGGACGACGACGTCGTCGTAGAGCCCCAGCGAGAGGCCGAGGGCGTCGAAGCCCGGGCCGAGGTTGGCGCTGGTGGCGGGGACGCGCACCCGGACGGCGGCGGCGCGGAATGCGGGACCGGCCATCTCTCGATGACTCTCCTTGAGCTGCGTGATTGTCGAATGACATTCGATGACGTACGAAGACCCGGCCGGCCGCGGAAACGACGCGGCACCCCGCTGTACGCGAGGGCATATGCAGCGGGCGGGTTCGGTACAGCCTATCGAAGGAAGGTTCTGTGGCGACATAGGGCGCACAGGAGGCGCACGATGCGTGTCGTAAGCCCCCTGTGCACCCCTCCTAGGGATTCCCTGCTCGGACGACGTGGGCCGGGTGCTCAGGCGAGCCCGAGGCGCTCGGCCGCGGTGGCCGCGTCGACCGGGACGGTGACGGGCTGCGGGGCGCCCGCGACGGCCCAGTCGGGGTCCTTGAGGCCGTTGCCGGTGACCGTGCACACGATCCGCTGGCCCGGGTCGACCTTGCCCTGCTCGGCGGCCTTCAGCAGACCGGCCACGGACGCGGCGGAGGCGGGCTCCACGAAGACACCCTCCTGAGCGGCCAACAGCCGGTAGGCGCGCAGGATCTCACGGTCCGTCACCTCGTCGATGAACCCGCCGGACTCCTCCTTCGCCGCGAGGGCGTACTGCCAGGAGGCGGGGTTGCCGATACGGATGGCGGTGGCGATGGTCGACGGGTCCTTGACGATCTCGCCGCGCACGATCGGGGCGCTGCCGGAGGCCTGGAAGCCCCACATCCGGGGCGTCCTGGCGGCCACCCCGTCGGCGGCGTACTCCTTGTAGCCCTTCCAGTACGCCGTGATGTTGCCGGCGTTGCCGACCGGGAGGACGTGGATGTCGGGCGCGTCGCCGAGCATGTCGACGATCTCGAAGGCGGCGGTCTTCTGGCCCTCGATGCGCACCGGGTTGACCGAATTGACCAGCGCCACCGGGTAGTTGTCGCTCAGCGCGCGGGCCAGGGTGAGGCAGTCGTCGAAGTTTCCGTCGACCTGGAGGATCTTCGCGCCGTGGATGAGCGCCTGGCCCATCTTGCCGAGCGCGATCTTCCCTCGCGGAACGAGTACGGCGGAGACCATGCCCGCGCGTACGGCGTAGGCGGCGGCGCTCGCCGACGTGTTGCCGGTGGAGGCGCAGATGACCGCCTTCGCGCCCTCCTCCTTGGCCCGCGTGATCGCCATGGTCATACCGCGGTCCTTGAAGGACCCGGTGGGGTTGGCGCCCTCCACCTTGAGGTGGACCTCGCACCCGGTGCGCTCGGAGAGCACCTGCGCGGGCACGAGGGGCGTGCCGCCCTCGCGGAGCGTCACGACCGGCGTGGTGTCGGAGACGGGCAGCCGGTCCCGGTACTCCTCGATGATTCCGCGCCACTGGTGGGTCATTGCTCGTTACTCTCCTTCAACCCGCATGATGCTGGCGACACCCCGCACGGTGTCGAGCTTGCGCAACGCCTCGACGGTCCCGCCCAGGGCGGCGTCGGACGCGCGGTGCGTGACGACGACGAGAGATGCCTCGCCGTCCTTCCCCTGCTGCCGAACGGTATCGATGGACACCCCGTGCTCGGCGAACACGGTCGCGACCTGGGCGAGAACACCCGGTTTGTCCGCCACGTCGAGGCTGATGTGGTAGCGCGTGACGACCTCACCCATGCCCGAGACGGGGAGGGCGGTGTACGCGGACTCACCCGGTCCGGTCGTGCCGCTGAGCCGGTTGCGGCAGACGGCGACGAGGTCACCGAGGACGGCGGAGGCGGTGGGGGCGCCGCCCGCGCCCGGGCCGTAGAACATCAGCTGGCCGGAGGCGTCGGACTCGACGAACACGGCGTTGTACGCGCCGCGCACGGAGGCCAGCGGGTGACTCAGCGGGATCATCGCGGGGTGCACGCGCGCGGTGACGGACTGCCCGTCCTCGGCCCGCTCACAGATGGCGAGCAGCTTGATGGTGCAGCCCATGTTCCTCGCGGAGGCGAAGTCGGCCGCGGTGACCTCGGTCATGCCCTCGCGGTAGACGTCGTCGAGACGCACGCGCGTGTGGAAGGCGATTCCGGCGAGGATGGCGGCCTTGGCGGCGGCGTCGAACCCCTCGACGTCGGCGGTCGGGTCGGCTTCCGCGTACCCGAGGGCCGTGGCCTCGTCGAGGGCCTCCTGATAGCCGGCCCCCGTGGAGTCCATCTTGTCGAGGATGAAGTTCGTCGTTCCGTTGACGATGCCGAGCACTCGGTTCACCTTGTCGCCGGCGAGGGACTCGCGCAGCGGACGGATCAGCGGGATGGCACCGGCGACGGCGGCCTCGTAATAGAGGTCCTTGCCGTGCTGTCCGGCCGCCGCGTGGAGGGCGGCGCCGTCCTGGGCGAGGAGCGCCTTGTTGGCGGAGACGACGGAGGCGCCGTGCTCGAAGGCGGTGGTGATGAGGGTGCGGGCGGGTTCGATGCCGCCGATGACCTCGACCACGACGTCGATGTCCCCGCGTTTGACGAGGGCGGTGGCGTCGGTGGTGACGAGTTCCTGCGGAATGCCCTCACGGAGCTTGGAGGGCCGCCGTACCGCGACCCCCGCGAGCTCGACGGGGGCCCCGATCCGGGCGGCGAGGTCGTCGGCGTGCGTCGTCATGATGCGCGCCACTTCTGAGCCGACCACTCCACAGCCCAGCAGCGCCACCTTCAGCGGACGCGTACGCATCATCCGACCTCGTTTCCTCATACCGTCTACGGTGGGACCAGTCTCACTCACCGGACGGGAGTTTCTGCCCCTCGTCCGGATTATGAGACATCTATTTCATTTGTACGGGGGCCGAAGACCGTAGATCTTCCTTCTCCGCTTTTCCTTCTCCGCTTTCCGTCTTCGCCTTTCCGGTCATCCGACGTCGAGCCGCAGCAGGTCCTCCTCCGTCTCACGGCGGACGATGACCCGGGACTCGCCCTCGTGGACGGAGACGACCGGCGGACGCAGCACGTGGTTGTAATTGCTCGCCATGGAACGGCAGTAGGCACCCGTCGCCGGTACGGCGATGAGGTCACCCGGTGCCAGGTCGGCCGGCAGGAACGCGTCCTTGACCACGATGTCCCCGCTCTCGCAGTGCTTGCCGACGACGCGGGCGAGCATGGGCTGGGCGTCGCTGGTCCTGGACACGAGGGCGACGGTGTACTCGGCGTCGTACAGCGCGGTGCGGATGTTGTCGGACATGCCGCCGTCCACGGAGACGTAGGTGCGCAGTCCGTCGAGGGGCTTGATGGTGCCGACCTCGTAGAGCGTGAAGGCGGTGGGGCCGACGATGGCGCGCCCGGGCTCGACGGAGATCCTCGGGGTCCGCAGCTTGGCGGCCTCGCACTCCCTCGTGACGATCTCGGTCAGCGCCTTGGCGATCTCGTGCGGCTCGCTGGGGTCGTCGTCGCTGGTGTAGGCGATGCCGAGGCCACCCCCGAGGTCGATCTCCGGCAGCTCGACACCGTGCTCGTCACGGACGTCCTTGAGCAGCCCGACCACTCGATGGGCCGCGACCTCGAAGCCGGACATGTCGAAGATCTGCGACCCGATGTGGGAGTGAATCCCGATGAGCTCGAGACCGTCGAGCTTCAGCGCCCGCCGCACGGCCTCGGCGGCCTGCCCGCCGGCGAGCGGAATACCGAACTTCTGGTCCTCGTGGGCGGTGGCGATGAACTCGTGGGTGTGGGCCTCGACGCCGACGGTGATACGGATCTGGACCCTTTGGCGCTTCCCCAGGCTCTGGGCGATGTGGGCGACGCGGACGATCTCCTGGAAGGAGTCGAGGACGATGCGTCCGACGCCTTCGGTGATCGCGCGGCGGATCTCCTCGGTGGACTTGTTGTTGCCGTGGAAGGCGATGCGGTCGGCGGGCATGCCCGCGGAGAGGGCGGTGGCGAGCTCGCCGCCGGAGCAGACGTCGAGATTGAGGCCCTCTTCGTGCAGCCAGCGCACGACGGCCCGGGAGAGGAACGCCTTGCCTGCGTAGAAGACGTCGGCATCGGTCCCGAAGGCACCGCGCCACGCACGCGCCCGGGCCCGGAAGTCGGCCTCGTCGACGACGTAGGCGGGGGTGCCGTGCTCCTCGGCGAGGGTCTTGACGTCGATGCCGCCGACGGTGACGACGCCGTCCTCGTCACGGCCGACCGTCTGGGCCCAGACCTTGGGGTCGAGGCTGTTGAGGTCGGCGGGCGGGGCGGAGTAGTGGCCCTCGGGAAGGACGTCGGCGTGCCGGGGCCCGGCGGGATGTGCGGAACGGCTCATCTTCTTGACTGGCTCTCTAGAGGTGTTCGGGTGCGTCGATGCCGAGCAGGGACAGGCCACCGGCCAGCACCGCCCCGGCGGCTTCGGCGAGCGCGAGCCGGGCACGGTGGGCGGCCGAGGGTTTCTCCGCACCACGAGGAAGGACGGCGGCGAGAAAAGGGAGAACGGCGTCGGCGACGGTGACGAGATGCCGGGCCAGGCGGTCGGGGGCGTGGTGCGCGGCGGCCGCCTGGAGGACGCGGGGGTGATCGGCGAGGGCGTGCCGCAGGGCGGTCGTGTCGTGTGTGCCCTGTACGACGGTTTCCGGTACGGCTGCCTGTGCGCCCCATAGGTCTGTGTCCCCGGGCTCGGCGTGGAAGCCCAGGTCGGCGGCATTGCGGGTGAGCGCCCGGGTGCGGGCGTGGGCGTACCGGACGCGGAAGAGAGGGTTGCTCTCGCGCTGGACCAGGTGGTCGGCGGTGATGCGGGGCCGGTCGTGGAGGGCCGGGTGGAGAAGGGCCCAGCGGGCGGCGTCCCGGCCGAGGGGGGTGGGGTCGGCGGGGGCCGCCGGTACGGGGCGCACGTTGACGTCGAGGGGAGCGGGGGCGTCGGGGGTGCCGTATGCGTCGATGTGGACGCCGAGGATGTGCCCCCACTCGGGCTCGGGCCTCTCGGCACAGCTGGTGCGGACGAGGGCGCCCTGGGAACGGAGGATGCGGGCGACAGCGTCCATGACGACGACGGCGCGGACCTCGTGGGGGGCGTGCAGCTGCACGAGCCGGCCGGTGGGCCGGTCGGCGTGACCGTACCGATGACCGCTCAGCAGGATCTCCCGTACGAGGGCCGTCTCGGTCCCCCGCAGGCTGATGTTGAGGAACCCGGGTCCGGTGACGACGACGTCGCTGATGCCGTCCGTCCGGACGAGGCGTTCCCGGAGGATCTCGGCGACCCGGAGCGGTGGCTGCCCGGCGGGCCGGGCGAGCTGGAGGGCGACGTTGGTGGCGTAGTCACCACAGCCACCGGGTCCCGGGGGCGTGAGGCTGGTCCGCCCCGGCACGGCCACGTCCAGCTCCCCGTCGTCGACAGCACGACGCACCGCGCGCAGCACGGTACGGGAGAGCTCGACGGGGGTCACGGGACAAGCGTATGGGAGGAGGGGGGTGGGAAGGCGAGCGGGTTTGGGCGGAGGTCCGGGATGTGGACGGTCGACCGTCGCAGGCCGGGGGGCAAGGGGGAACAGGGGTGTCCGCCCCTCTGGGGAGGTCGACGTCACGGGGGAGGTCGACGTCACTGGAGAGGGCGATGTCATGGGGAACCGCTGTCCGGGTGATCAGCCGCCGGCGCGACCGGCCCGCTCGGCGTCTCCGCCTCCGAGGACGCCCCCGACCAGGCGACCGTCCTCGGCACCGGCGGCACCGGCGCCGGGAAGCCGCTCTTGCGTGCTCTGCTCCATCAACTGCCGTACGAGCCGTACGAGTTCGGCGGGCTCGAAGGGCTTGGCGAGGAAGGCGTCGACGCCGGCGTCGAGACCGCTGTCGACCTCGTGCCGCGTACAGGCACTGACGATGGCGAGGGGAAGGTGAGCCGTCCGGGGGTCGGAACGCAGCCGCGCGGCGGTCCGCAGTCCGTCCAGCCGCGGCATGACCACATCGAGGGTCACGACATCGGGCCGCACCTGATGAACGACATCCAGACACTCGACACCATCGGCCGCGGTCACGACCTCGAGACCCTCCAGCTCGAGATTGACCCTGATCAACTGCCGGATGACCTTGTTGTCGTCCACAACAAGCACCCGACCCGACGCGCCTGGCACAACTCGAGAGTAGGTGCGGACCGGCCACCGCGTCCGGGTTTTCCCCACTTCCACCCCACCGGGGAACCCACACCGGGGCACCGCCGCGAAACCCGTTCCTGATCACCCCGAGGGAGCTGGTAGTGTTCTACCCGTCGCCGCGAGCCACCAACTCCGCGCCCGACACGCCCCCGTAGCTCAGGGGATAGAGCAACGGCCTCCGGAGCCGTGTGCGCAGGTTCGAATCCTGCCGGGGGCACTCGCCACACAGCCAGCAAGAATCACGCGCTGAGCTGGGCGGATGCCGACATGAGGGAGCGGGAGTCAGTCTCACTGACTCCCGCTCTTTCTCGTTGTCTCTCATGGTTTGCGTGTGAGGAGCGTGTGACCCTACGGCCGTTACGTGCGCGCTGCCTATGGGTTCCGTCCGGCCTCCCCCAACGCCTTCGATACCGCCCCGGAAGGCCAGCGCCGCCCGCACACGCCGCAACCAGCTACCCGCACGCCGACTGCCGCTCCCCAGCCCAGTCCGGCGGTCGACTTCAGCTACCGGCCCCCGCCGTCACAGTTTGTACGGATGGCTCCGCCTCCCACTCCACCGGCCATGGAACCTGCTCCTGGAACGGCGGCATATCCCCCTGGAGGGGAGCTCCGTTCGCTCGGCCGAGGGTCGCCACTCGAAGCACATTTCGGAACTGCGGGACAGTCGGGGATCTCAGTCTGTTTCCCTCACATAGCAGCCCGAATATTTTCTGGATGCGAACTTAGGAAGATCGTTGCGGAAAAAATAGATCGACCGGTCATGAGCTCCGCTTCGGATCTCCTTGACAGCTCTCTCTGACATGATCAGGCAGAATTTTTTGGTCAGCGGACTACGTTCCGCCGTCCGGCGCAATTTAAGCGATCCCTCATACCGGCCAGGCTGGAAGCCCCACCTGCCTGCCTGGAACAAGAATGTCGGCTGCTGAGGCTTGTCCTGACTCACGATGAACGGGGCCGGATCGGCAGACCATCGATACGAGATAAATTCTTTGACCGGATCGAAATCCCATACACCAACCTCTTTCCAATAGAAGTCCGGCCTCTTCGATGACGAAATTGAACCGCTGGGAGTCAGTTGGAGATGTGCGTCGCGAATGACGTCGACATCTTGGGTCTTGATCCTGGAAGACACTGTCGGCTGAACATAAAAGTGAGCATCTGCACCATCCAGCCCGATACGAAAGAGATGAGGTAGTGTCACATCTACTTTAGGCTGCTCTTGGAGGTCTGCGAAGTTGTAGGCGGAAAGAGCCAGGGCGACGACAGCAGCGGCAGTGGCAGCCCACTTGTGGACGGCATCGAGAACATTCCTCCTGGACGCTGCCTCTCCCTCACTGCTGCCAGTCATGTTCTTAATCTGCCCTCGATCACAGCTCTCCGCTCGCGGCGTTGGTCCGTATGGTCAACGGCATGAGTACACGGCTAACAACGGCTAACCTCGGGCATACAGGGCTATCCACCTAAAGCAAATGCCCTCTGAGCGGTCGAGTCGTCGCGGGGCTCCGGGCGGCCAAGTCATTTGAGTCGTCAGACGGCGACAAGCTCACAGCCATACCCGGAACCCCCGGGCCCCGACGATCTTACGAATGACCGACTCAGACCCACGCTTGGAAGGTGGGACAATCCGACTACGGGCCGCGAGCACTGCGAATCGTCACCACAGGGTGGGCACTTGCAGCATCCACCGCCCCTCCGAGGGAACTACCAGGTTGTTCTCTTCTGGGGGAACCCTCTGCCACCGGGCGCCACATTCGCCGGGCTAGCCTCGATCGTTCATGAGGGTCCGCGCGCTTGCTGGCGGGCCCTTTGGGGTGGGTGTTGATGGGGGTTTTCGGAGTCTGGGCAGGTTGAATGCCCGGCTGTCGCGTCGATCGTGCACCGCCCGGGCCTTCCGCCACGGCTCAAGCGCCGCCGAGAACGCCGCATCCAGACCGGTCTTGCGGACCGTCTCGACCAGCAGCACCGCACCCGCCTGCGAAACCAGTGCGCGACCGCCGCCCTCTACGCGGACACGCGGGTAGGACCCGATACGCTTCTTCACCTGGTGCCTCCGGCGGTGGCGGGACAAGGACCTCAGCAATCCTCATTCTCGCTGGTCAGAGGTACTTCTGCTTTCATGATCACGAGTCGGGCAGCCCACTTCGTGAAAGCGGGAGGCTGATTAATGCCTGGAGTCGTGATCAGAGGGTCAGTACGACGCGCTCGTGCACCTGACCGCCTTCGAGCAGACGGTGCGCCTCGCTGGCGTCCCGCATGCGCATGGTTCTGTACTCCCGCAGCCGGAGCCGCCCCCGCGCCAGCATGGACATGGTGTCCTCCAACGCGTGAGGAGCCCGCTCCGGACTGGGATGTGACAGCCTGACACCGAAGTCCCCCGCAGCGGGGTCGGACAAGGTGATGACGCGGTCGGCGGCTCCGGTCAACGCGATCGCGTCCGCCAGCACTCCCTTGCCAGACGCGTCGAACGCGAAGTCGACAGCCCCGACACTCCGGACCGCGTCCACCAACTCCGCGCCGTAGCGTACGGGCGTGGCACCCAGGGACGTGACCAGTGCGTCGTCCCGCGCGCCTACGGCACTCACCACTTTGATGCCCTGAGCGACAGCCAACTGCGTTGCGATCAAGCCGACAGCCCCACCACCACCGAGGATCAGCAGCGTGTCGCCCGTCTTCACCGCCATCTGCCGCAGAACCCCTGCTGCCGCCTCCGCCGAGGCCGGCAGAGAGGCTGCGGCAGCCCACGGGACGGAAGGCGGCTTCTCGACCCACATCGAGGCAACCGCGTATTCAGCGTAGCCACCAAGGTCGAAAAGCAGTGCTGCTACTTCTTCGCCGATCTGCGTTCCGTTCACTCCGGGCCCGACTGCGTCGACAGTGCCGGCTGCCTCGAAGCCGAGTACGGCGTTTCGCCGTAGCGAAAAGGCCTTGAGTCGACCCGACCGCAGGGCCAGGTCGGTCGGGCCGACGCCCGCGGCTTTCACCTTCACCCTGATCTGCCCCTCGCCCGGCTGGGGAAGCGGGACATCAGCCCATCGCAGCACGTCAGGACCGCCGAGGTCGGTCAGCGTGATCGCTTTTGGCATGTTTCCTCCGTCGTGAAGTCCATGATTCCGTGTAACGCCGTTGAAAGCGTTCCGGTGGGCCGTACATCAGGCCCGGTTGTAGCGGGCCAGGCGGGGCCGGCGGGGCAGAGCATCGGCATCGGTGCCCACAGGCGCTTGCGCAAGCCCTCCGTTCACACACCGTCCCGAACTCGGCTCGCGCGTGAACGGCGGGTCGGGCGCCTTGGATCAGCCTTCGGGACGCCGACTGCCGTGGACTGTGTCGAGCAGGTAAGAGATCAAATGCGCTTGTGCCTATGCGGGATGCGCGACGGGCAGGAGGCCGAGCTCCAGGAGGCTTTCGGCGGTGGCCGCGACGGCGTCGTCGCTGCTACGGGGATTCCAGTCGAGAACGGTTCGGGCCTTGTCGTTGCTGACGTGGCGGATCTTGCCGAGGTTGGACAGCACGCCCTTCAGTGCCGGGTTGGCCTCGGCGGCCTTGCGTACCGTCTCGTCCGGAAGCTCGGTGGCCGGGACGGCACTGGCTGCGTCGCCGAGCCGGTCGCGGATGGCGAGTGCGATCTGGTGCAGAGAGACGGCGTCGCCAGCGGCGGCGATGAAGCGTTCGCCGGCTGCCCTGGGGTCGGTCATGGCCTTCAGGTGCAGGTCGGCTGCGTCCCGGACATCGACGACGGCGAAGTACAGGCGGGGTACGCCCGGCATGGCGCCACTGAACAGGCCGGTGATCATGTTGATCGAGGAGGAGTGGTCGCTGCCGACGACGGGGCCGAAGATGCCGACCGGGGCGACGGTGGCGAGCTGGAGGCCATCGCCCTCGCGCTCGACGAAGTCCCAGGCGGCTCGCTCGGCCAGCGCCTTGGACCTGATGTAGGCGGGGATGTCGCTGTCCGGGGCGGTCCAGTCGTTCTCGGTGAAGGGCCGTTCGGTGGCGGGCCTGCCGTAGCCGACGGCGGCGAACGAGGAGGTGACCACAACGCGTTCGACGCCTGCGTCGCGGGCGGCACGCAACACGCGCAGCGTGCCTTCCCGGGCCGGGACGATCAGGTCGTCCTCGTGGTCGGGCTCGCCGCTCGGGAAGGGGGAGGCGGTGTGCAGGATGTAGCGGCCGCCCGCCACCGCCTCGGCCCATCCCTCATCCGCGGTGAGGTCCGCCTCCACGAAAGTGAGCCGCTCACCCGCATCCACGCCCATGGCCTCCAGGTCCGTGCGGACCTGCGCCTCGCGGCTGAGGGTCCGCACGGTGGTGCGGACCTGGTAGCCCTCACCGAGTGCCTGGGCGATCACGCGGCCGCCCAGGAAGCCGGAGCCTCCGGTGACCAGGACGGTATCGGTCGAAGTGCTGCTCATGGCCAAGTTCCTTTGTCTTCTTGTCCTCGTCCTGGCCGGCCCCGAGGGCGTCGGCCATGGCGAGGAAGGGGGCAGCTGCGGCTAACTGGTCAGCGCCGGCAACAGCAGGGCGTCCATCACCGCGATGAGCTGGTCGGCGTCGGCCTCGGTGCCGGTGAAGAGCTTCTCCACGAAGACGCTGCCCATCAGGAACATCTCGGAGTGCGCCAGGGCCGGATTGTCGGGACGGATCGTTCCGCGCTCGACGTGCCGGGCCAGGATGGTGCGCAGCGCGTCGAGGTAGGGGGCAAACAGGACATCCCGCAGTGCCTGGGCGAGGGCCGGGTCGGACACGACCGCCTGCCAGATTCCCAGGGTCGGAGCACCCTTGCGGTGCGGTGCCGGCATCATGCGGGCCAGCGCCACCAGGTCATCGCGGAGGCTTCCGGCGTCGATGTGCGGCAGCGGCGGGTACTTGCGCGCCATCATCGCCGTGATCACAAGCTTGGGCTTGTTCTCCCACTGCCGGTACAGCGTGGCCGTGCTCGCTTTCGTCCGTCTGGCCACCTCGTCCACGGTCGCCTGCTCGTAGCCGACCTCGGCGACCAGGTCGAAGGTGACGTCGAGGATCTCGCGCTCGCGCTCCTCCGTCAGCCGCTTGCGCCGGTTGGAGGTCGGTGCCTGCTTGCTCATCAGTGATTCCCGTCGTCCAAGTTGCCGGTCCACGCCCGTCCACCTGGACGGCAAGGATCGAAAACGCGTTTTCGACAGTACGTTTTCGATAAGCGATTATCAAGTCTGCCGCGAAGCGCGTCGGCACGGTGGTCTCGACGCCGTCTGGGAGGGCCGGGTGATCGGCGGAAGCCCGACCGCGCGCTGCGTCGTCCATCCGAGGGACCAGATACGGGGTGCGCACGCTCCTGCAAGTCCCGCCCGGCAAGCGTCAGTTGCGGAGAGTGTCCGTGCTGCGAGCAGGTGCTCCGGTCGCGTTCCGCGTCGTGGTGTAGGCGATCAAGCGTTGCGGGTTCCGGTACCGGATCCACAGGAGTCGGCGGTACTTGCGGAAGTCGTAGCCTCGGTCGGCATACAGGCGCTTCGGCTTGTGGCGGGGACGGCCGCGCCGGCCCCGGATGCGCGGGATCGCGTCCACGAGCGGGATGCGCTGGCCACCCCGACCTGTGAGACCACCGCCCTGCCGCCGCCCTCGATACGGACACGCGGGTAGGACCCGATACGCTTCTTCACCTGGAAAGTGCCCCCGACGGCGGCGGGAACAAGAACTTCAGTAATCCTCATTCTCGCTGGTCAGAGGAGCTTTCCACTTTCGTGATCACCAGTCGGACAGCTCACCTCGTGAAAGCGCGAGGCTAGACTGTCCGGCCCTGCCCTGCCCGGCCCTGCCCTGCCGTGTGGTGCGGATGCCGGACGGGTCGTACCGAACGGGCTGGCGGCCCGCGGGCCGTGGCCCGGTCCTCAAGTCGCTCAGCGCTGGACCCGCCGAATCATGGGGGATGATGGAAGACCAAGCAGCCCGTGCACCATCGGGCTCTGCATCCCCCACCCCAACGGACCTCGCACGCACGAGCCCGGTGTCCGCTGCAACCGCCCGGCTCCGCCTGCTGTCGCGGTGGTGGGTATCACGCCCCACCGCCACCAGGGACCGCGAGTTCGCGCTCGTCTTCACGGTGCTGTCGTTCGCGGCGCCGCTGTCGCGGATCGGGGCAGAACTCGGCGCCCTTACCGCCCACGGCGCGTCCGACGGAAGCGTGCTGGTGACCTTGGGGCAGACCCTGCCGCTCGCGGTGCGCACCCGGTGGCCGACCGCCTGTCTCGCGGTGGTGGGGATCTCGTTCGCGGTCCACGAGTCCCTCGGCTACCCGCCGACCTTCGGCAGCCTCGGGCTGTACATCGCGCTGTACTCGGTGGGTGCCCACCAGGAACCCCTCCCGCGGGTCGTACCACTGATGGCGACGGGCGGATACGCGGTCCTCTGCGCCGTCCTGTACACGTTGGATTCGCCCAACGGCTTGACCGACTATCTGGTCTACTACGTGGCTCTGACGGCGATGTGGGCCCTGGGCGTCCTGGTCCGCGAGCGGCGGGTACGCGAGGCCGAGCGCCGGCTCCTGTCCGCGCAGGCGGCCATCGCCGGGGAACGCAGCCGCATGGCCCGGGAGTTGCACGACGTGGTAACCCACCATGTGACCGCGATGGTGGTGCAGGCCGGCGCGGCGCAGTACGTCACCGAGTCGCCGGACCGCGTCAACGAGGCCCTCGTCGCCATCAACGGCACCGGCCGCCGCGCGCTGGCCGAACTCCGGTTCCTGCTCGGCGTGCTGGAGGCGACCGGCGATTCGGCGTCCCGGACGCCGATGCCGGGCCGGGTGCCCGACCTGGTGGAGCAGACACGAGCGGGCGGCCAGCCGATCTGGCTGGTCGAGGACGGAGAACAGCCGGACATGGCCATAGGTGCCCACCTCACGGCGTATCGCGTCGTGCAGGAATCCCTGACGAACGCTGTGAAGTACGCCGCGGGCCAACGAACGCTGGTACGGCTCGCGCACACCCCCGGCTGGACGGACGTCGAGGTCACCACCGCCGGGACGGCCGACGGCGCGCCCGCGTTCGCCGCCCTCCGCAACGACGCCCCGCAGGTCTCGGGAGGCCGGGGCCTGACCGGGCTGCGGGAACGGGTGGAGATGTTGGGCGGCGAGTTCGCGGCAGGGCCCCGCCCCGAGGGCGGGTTCCGCGTGTACGCACGCATCCCCACGGGAGGTACCGCGTGAGTGTTCCGCCCGCCGTGATCAGGGTGCTGGTCTGCGAGGACCAGGCCCTCGTACGCACCGGCTTCGTCACGATCCTCTCCGCCCAGCCCGACATGGAGGTCGTGGGGGAGGCCGTGGACGGCCGAGCGGCGATCCGGAGCGCGGAGGAGCTGAAGCCGGACGTCGTCGTCATGGACATTCGCATGCCCCTGCTCGACGGAATCGAGGCCACCCGCCACCTGGCGGGCCCCGATTCCCTCAGCCCCGCGAAGATCCTGGTCGTCACCACCTTCAACGTCGACGAGTACGTGTACGAGGCACTCCGCGCCGGTGCCAGCGGCTTCATGCTGAAGGACGCCGCACCGCCCGAACTGATCAACGCGGTACGCACCGTTGCCCGCGGTGAGTCCCTCCTGGCCCCCGCCGTCACCCGCGCACTGATCGGCCGCTTCGCCGAACGCCTACGCCCCTCCGCCGCCTCCGCGTCTCCCGAACGCGACCGCCTCAAGGTCCTCGCCCCCCGCGAGCACGAGGTCCTCCTCCTCATCAGTGAGGGCCTGTCCAACGCCGAGATAGCCACCGAGTTGGTCATCAGCCCTGAGACCGTGAAGACCTACGTCTCCCGCATCCTCACCAAACTGAACCTCCGCGACCGCGTCCAGGCGGTGGTCCTGGCGTATCGGGCGGGGTTGGCGGGGCGTGGGGACTGAGCCCGACTCGAACCTCGTTGTCCTCGAAAGCGTTGTCCCCCGAGCGAGCTACACGATGTGTCCACCCAGGGGTGAAGTGCGGCACCGGCGCTCTCTTGTTGACTCTGTGACTGTCAACGCAGCGATCGGACCAGCGGTCCGACCGTGCCGAGCAGCAGGAGGGCAACACCATGAGAAGGACGCGCAGTTCCGGGAAGTCCGGGTTCCCCGGCGGCCGTCGGTTCGCCACGGCCCTGGTGGTTTCGACGCTGGCCGGAACCGGGCTGGCCGCATGCGGCGGGGACGCCGAGGACACGCCGCAGGCCAAGGCCGCCAAGCAGACCGCGGAGGCCGAGCAGGCCGCGGACAAGCCGGAGATCACCTGGGGCACGTGCCCGGAGCCGGTCGAGGGAACGAGCCGAAATCCTCGTCTGACCTGCGGGACGTTGAAGGTCCCGCTGTACTACCGAGATCCGGGCGGCAAGAAGATCGAGGTGGCGGTCTCGCGGCTGGCCACCGCCAAACCCGGGAAGAAGCGTGGCGTCCTGCTGCTGAACCCCGGCGGACCGGCCGTGGGTGGTCTCGACATGCCCGCAACCATGGCGTCCACGCTGCCGAAGTCCGTGCTGGACAGCTACGACCTGATCGGCTTCGACCCGCGCGGCGTCGAGCACAGCTCTCCGCAGAGCTGCGGTCTGAAGGACCCCAGTGTGTTCGGGCTCTTCCCCTATCCCGCCGCGGACGGCTCGATCACCAAGAACGTGGCCTTCGCCAAGACCAACGCCGAGACGTGCGCAGACACGGTGGGCGACACCCTGCAGTACTTCACCACCGCCAACACCGCCCGCGACATGGACCGCATCCGCCAGGCGCTCGGTGAGCGGAAGATCTCCTACTGGGGCCAGTCCTACGGCACCTACCTCGGCGCCGTCTACAGGGCCCTGTTCCAGGACCGGACCGACCGGATGATCCTGGAAGGCAACATCGACGCCACCAAGGCGTGGGCCGACGAAGTGGCGGACCGCTGGGGCAAGGGCATGGCCGACCGGTTCCCCGACGCGGCCGCCGTCGCCGCGGCCCAGGACGGCACCCTCGGGCTGGGCGACAGCGTCAAGCAGGTGACCCAGAGCTACCTCGCCCTCGCCGACCGGCTCGACCGCAAGCCCGTCCCCGTGCCCGGTATGCAGCTGTCGTTGGACGGACCGCTGCTGCGGAACATCACCTACGGCATGCTTCTGCACAACGACACGCTTCCACCGCTGGTCGGTTTCTGGAAGGCCGCCGCCGACCTGGCCGACGGCGGCGCCACCGACGCCGACAACGAGGTTCTCCAGCAGATCCTCGCCGACAGCCCGCGGCCTCCGGGTGTCCCCGCGGACAACCAGGCCACCATGTTCCTGGCTCTCGTCTGCGGCGACGCCGAATGGCCCCACGACACCGACGGCTACGCCACCCGCAGCGCCGCCGACCGCAAGGCGTGGCCCCTCACCGCGGGAATGCCGGGCAACATCTGGGCGTGCGCCTACTGGAAGAAGCCGGCCGAGCAGCCCGTCACCGTGACCGGCGAAGGCCCGCGCAACACCCTGATCCTCCAGAACCGCCGGGACAACGCCACTCCGTGGGAGGGCGGCATAGGGCTGCACAAGGCCCTCGGCGACAGTTCTGCCTTCGTCGGCGTGGACAACGGCGGGCACTACGTCTACAACGAAGGCTCCGCCTGCGCCGACAAGGCGACCGTCGACTTCCTGACCACCGGCCACCTGCCGGGCAAGCACGTCTACTGCACCGACGTCCAGCGGAAGAGGTGATCCGGTGACGCAAGCGAGAAGGCGAACGCGGCGACCAGGTCATGGGGGACGACGGTGGTGCACGCGTTCCACTCCGTCATCGCGGAGGCGGGGGCTCTTTGTGGGCTAGTGCTCTGACCGGATAGGTTCGCCGGAAGCTCGCGGTGTTCGGCGTGGACGGGCCTCGCCAACCCTCCGTAGGCTGGTGATCGCCTATGAAGGGGCGGGGTGAACGGCAATCCGCTGTACCACTGGATAGCGCCGGCAGTGTCCACGGCGCTCATGCTGCCGGTGCCGGTGGCAATACTGGCGGGGTGGACGCCGCCGCGGATGCGCAAGCGACAGGCCGGGATGCGGCTTCGGGTCTACGGCATTCTGTGGATCTACACCCTCATGCTCGTCAACGGCATCCCCCGGATCGCCGACGCCTCATTCGAGACGGTCATGGTCTGCATGAACGTCGGCTTCGGGTTCACCGCCGCCGCTGCGGTCCTGTTCCTGCTCTCGGCACGTAAGGATTCAGGCGCCCGGACAGCTGGCCCAGTCGAACCTCGAGAAGGCTGAGAGACAGCTTGCCGTGCCTGCCGCGTCACGGGTTTGGTCAGGCTGCTGGTGCGAGGGGGCTTCCGCCCCAGCGGATGCCTTTCCTCGCTGCGGATGCGGGCGCGTTCCTTGCGTTCGGCGGCCAGGACGTCGCGGTGGCGTGCGTTGTCCCGACTCGTCGTCGAACCGGTCACCGAGGTCATCGCCCGCCACGCGGCCGCTCTCCTCGCCGACACCGGTCTGCACGGCCACAAGTACGCGGTCGACGCCATGCTCAGCGCCACTGCGCTCGCCGCCCATGCCCCCGTCAGCGTGCTGACATCGGACCCTGAGGATCTCAGCGCACTGTGCGGTGGACGTGCCACCGTCATCCAGGTCTGACCCACACGCCTTTCGCGGCAGGCGTCAGGGCCGCCACGGCCGCCAGGCAACGCCTGCACTTCGTGGAGCACAGGGTCGTTCAGGGTGGCTTCCTACGACAGTGACGTACAGCGCGGCCTCGTAGAGCGTCGGCAACCGCTCATGTCCGGTACTCGCCACATGGCCGGCACAAGACCGAGCCGCGCGACAGGACCGGCCGCTCGCCTATGTGCGGTGCTTGTGCAGTTCGATGGCCAGGGGTGCGGCGGTGAACATCGAGGAGTACGTGCCCACCGCGAACCCGATGAGGAGGGCGAGGGCGAAGTCGGTCAGGGTGTCGCCGCCGAGGACGGCCAGGGCGGTGAGGATGAATGCGGCGCCCATGCCGGTGTTGACGGTGCGGGGCAGGGTCTGCAGAAGCGCCTGGTTGGCGACGCGAGTGAAGGGCGTCTTGCGGTCATGGCGGCCGAGTTCCCTGATCCGGTCGAAGACGACGACGGAGTCGTTGACGGAGTAGCCGATGACGGTCAGCAGCGCGGCCAGGAAGACGCCGTCGACGGGCTTGCCGAGCCAGGCGAAGATGCCGATGAGGATCACGACGTCGTGGGCGAGGGCGGCGACCGCCGAGGTGCCCAGCAGCCAGCGGAAGCGTGCCGCGAGATAGATCAGCTGGGCGGCGAGGGCGACAGCGAGGGCGATGAGGGCGCCTTGGCGTAGTTCCTTGCCGAGGCTCGGCCCGATGGCTTCGTCGCGGATCTTGTCGGCTCGGTCCGTCAGGTTGGTGATGGTGTCGGTGATGGCCGCTGCCTGGGTGTTGCTCAAGTGGTGGGTGCGGACGGTGAGTTGGTTCTCGCCGGAGGTCTGGACGACTGCCCGGGGGAATCCCGCGTCGGCGAGCGCGGTGCGGGCCCGGTCGGCGTCGACGGGGGCGGATGTGGTGTATTCGATGAGGCGACCACCGGTGAATTCGACGCCGAGGTCGAGGCCGCGCACCGCGATGCCGGAGGCGGCGAGGACGAGGGCGGCGGCGGACGCGGCCAGCCACCGGCGCGGGTGGCGCATCAGGTTCGGGTTGGTGCGCGCGAGGCGATCGCGGACGGTGCCGGTGTGAGCGATGCCGGTGAGGTGGGGGCGGCGGCGCAGTCGGGGGTGAGCGACGGTGTAGTCGGCCAGGGCACGGGTGATGACGAGGGCGCTGAGCATGGAGGCGAGGACGCCGATGCCCAGCGTGACGCCGAACCCGCGCACAGGTCCGGAGGCGAGGAAGAACAGCAGGCCGGCGGCGATGAGGGTGGTGATGTTGGAGTCGGCGATCGCGCTGAAGGCCCTGCGGAATCCGGCGGTCAGGGACGAGCGTGGGGTGGGTCGGTGGCGAGAGGCGTACTCCTCGCGGGCGCGTTCAAAGACGAGCACGTTGGCGTCGACCGCCATGCCGATGGCCAGCACGAAGCCGGCGAGGCCGGGCAGGGTGACGGTGGCGCCGAGGGCGGCGTAGGAGATGAGGCCGTAGCAGGCCAGGGCGACGGTGGCCAGGGCGCCCATGAGCCGGTACACGGCGATGATGAACAGCGAGGTCAGGGCGGTACCGATGGCGGCGGCCCAGACGCTGGCCCTGATGGCTTCCGCACCCAGGGTGGGGCCGACGGTGCGCTGCTCGACGGTCTCGACCGGCACCGGCAGGGCGCCGCCGTTGACGAGCAGGGCCAGCTCTTTCGCTTCGCTGTCGTTGAAGGTGCCGGTGATCTGGGTGGAGCCGCCGCTGATGCCGGACCGGCAGGCGACGGACGGGGCGACCTGCGGCGAAGAGATGATCTTGTCGTCCAGGACGATGGCGACCCGGCGGGCCGGGTCTCCGGCCGCGTGGCAGGCGGCCTCACCGGTCAGGCGGGCCCACCCCTGTTGGCCCGATCCCCTGAAGTCGACGGTGACGTGCCATCCGGCACCGCTCTGCTGATCGAATCGGGCCGCTGCCTTCTCGACGTCCTCGCCGGTCAGTGAGGGCGCCCGAAGGCGCAGAAGGTGGCCGGACTCGTCGGCCATCACCTGCTCGCGGGGGCGCTTGGGCAGCGGTTCGGGCGCGTCGTCGGCGTTGGTTGCCGTGCCGAGTATCTGGTGGAAGGTGAGCTGGGCGGTGCGGCCGAGCACGTCGGCCGCCTTGCGGGGATCTTGCAGGCCGGGCAGTTCGACGACGATCCGGTCGCTGCCGGAGCGGGCGATGCCGGGTTCGGCGACACCGAGCGCGTCGATGCGGCCGCGCAGCACCTCCACGGTGCGGTCCGTCGCCTCACCGTCGACGTCGGCAGCGGCGGTGGGGCGGGTTTCCAGCACGATCTGGGTGCCGCCCCGCAGATCGAGTCCGAGATGGACGGGCACGGTGAGCGCGACGTACAGGGAGAGGGCAACGGCAGCAAGGGCGATCAGCCCTCTGATGTGCGGGGATCGGTTCACAGCGGGCCTCCGGCAGGCACACCGCGGCCAGGTCGGTGGCTGCGGTCGAGAGGGAGAGGAAGAGAGTCAGGTGCCGGAGAGCGAGGGCGGTGCCCTGACCCCGTGCCGAAGTGCCGGTTGCTCCGACGCGGGCGGGCCTGCTGCCGAAACCGGGGGTTGCGCGCGCCGGAGCCGGTCGGTCGCTGGATCAGGTGACGCGCCCGGGGCAGAGACCGGCGGCGCATGGCGCTCGCCGGTGGCATCCCGATGGCTCCTGATCGCGGCGGTGGTGACGGCCGGGTCCGCGCTGTCCGCGTACGGCTCACCGTGCGCCGACTCCTCGGCCGCGAGCAGCGTGCCGACCGGTGCGCAAGGGTGCGTAGTGCCCAGGGCGGGCGGGCTGAGCAGAGTGACGAGGAAGGCGAGGAGGGCCGCCAACGCCAGGCCCGGGCCGGGGCCTCGGGTGCGCGAGACAGTGTGCGTGAAGCGGGCCACCAGCGCCCCCTTTCCCTGTTGGTGGCCTTCCCGCCCCGGGCAGACCGGCAGTCAGCAGGCTCAGGCTTGGATGAGGCCCGCGCGGATCGCGTAGCGGGTGAGTTCCAGCCGGTCACGCAGGCCGAGCTTGTGCAGCAGGTTCTCCCGGTGCCGGTGGACGGTCTTGATGCTGATGAAGAGCATCTCGGCGATCTCCTTGGACGAGTGGCCCTCGGCCACGAGCTTGAGGACCTCCTCCTCGCGTGGGGTCAGCACCTGATCGGGCGGCTCCTCGCCGTGGCGGACGCGGTCGAGGTAGTTGCGGATGAGCGCGGTGACCGCGCCCGGGTAGAGGAAGGGCTCGTCGCGCATGGCGGCGCGGCATGCCGCCACCAGGTCGCGGTCGGCCACGGACTTCAGCACATATCCGCCGGCGCCGGCCTTCAACGCCTGGAAGAAGTACTGCTCGTTGTCGTGCATCGTCAGCATCAGCACCCGTACGCCGGGCTTGAGCGCGAGAAGTTCCCGGGTGGCCTGTAGGCCGGTCATCCGGGGCATGGCGATGTCCATCACCGCCAGGTCGACCTCATGAGTGCGGGCCAGCTCGATGGCCTCCGCGCCGTCCCCGGCCTCGGCGACGACCTCCAGGTCCGGCTCCCGGTCGAGGATGAGCCGCACCCCACGACGTACCAACGCATGGTCGTCGGCGAGGAGGATACGGATCACGGATGTGTGTGGCGTGGTCATGGCTGCTTCCTGAGGGGCACGGTGAGCCGGACCGTCGTACCGGTCTGCGGCTGGGAGGTGACATCCAGAGTGGCCCCGATCAGCAGGGCCCGCTCGCGCATTCCGCGCATTCCCGCTCCTTCAGGGGCCGCCCCGGTGCCGCGGCCGTCGTCGACGACGGCCAGCACCACCGCCTCGCCGGTGTGGCGCAGGCTCACCTCGACCTGGCCGGCCTCCGCATGACGGGCCGCGTTGGTCAGGGCTTCCTGGGCGACGCGGTACAGCACCAGCTCCGTCTGATGGTCCAGCACGGGCAGACCGGTCTCGAAACGACGCACCACACGCAGCCCTACATGGGTGGCGAACTCGCCGGTCAGCGAGGTCAGCGCGCTGACCAGACCGAGGTCCTCCAGTACACCGGGCCGTAGCCGACGCACCAGGCGCCGTACCTCGTCCAGGCTCCCCCGGGTGATCTCCTGCACTTGTCGCAGGTCACCGCGCAGGGGCTCGTCCGCGTCGTCGGCGGCCCGCTCCAGCGACAGCAGGATCGCGGTCATGCTCTGGCCCACCTCGTCGTGCAGTTCCTGGGCGATGCGGCGCCGCTCCGCTTCCTGCGCGAACAGGGCGCGGGCACTACTGGACGCCCGTTCGTGCTCGAGGCGCTCGAGCATGGCGTTGAAGGTGCGGATCAGTTCGGCGGTCTCCCCGCGTCCCCCTTCCGGCAGCCGTTGCCCGGGACGCAACAGATCGACGGTGGCCATCAGCCGGGTGAGCCGGTCGAGCGGGGCCAGACCGATCCGTAGCAGGGCCGCGTTGGCGACCAGCATGACGACCAGGCCGGACACGAGAATGATCGCCTCGGTCAGGACCACCGGCACGGAGACGGTCACCGGCGCCCACAGCAGCAGCGCGGTGGCGCTTCCCAGCACCACCGCGTTGAGCGCGAAGATCCGCCAGAACAGGGACACCGGGATGACGCCTTTCTCCGTGTGACACGGCGTTGTCTCTACTGTCGGTCACGGCGACCCCGAGCGTGGGCTGCGTCCGCTGGTTCTGACCGGTCTGCCGTCCAGGCTGCCTGCTGCCGGTCCGCGCGGCCATGGGCTCCCATGCCCATTTCCTGCACCTGGCCTGCCCACGCCGCGATGGGCCACGGGACATGCCACAGATGGGTATCGCGCCCGATGGGCTTTGCGCCGCGTCGCGGCCACGGTAGAGGCATGAGCCGCCGCCCCTGACTCCCTGACCGACGCCGCCATCTCTTACGGAATCACGGAATCGGAAACGCGGAATCGCCCGCAATCACGGAATCACGGAATCACGGAATCACAGAAGAAGGATCTGCCATGTCACTCGATACGCCCCGGACCGAAACCCATCGTGAGCGGCTGACGGCGCACGAGGCCCTTCAGCGCCTCGAAGACGAACGTGCCTCCCGCCTCACCCAGTTGCGGGCCATCGGGCAGGCCGGGCCGGACGCTGAGGAACAGGTGGCGTCCACGCACAAGGACACCCTTCAGCGAGTCCTCACCGAGATCGAGGCCGCCTTCGCGCGCGTCGAGGACGGCAGCTACGGCACCTGCCGCAACTGCACCAGGCCCATCCCTGTCGAACGCCTGGAAATCCTGCCCTACACGCCGTTCTGCGTGCCCTGCCAGCGCGACACCGTCTGACAACCGGCCGCCCGACCTCCCTCCCTGTCCCGCCCTGCCCAAGGGGTGAATCGGTGAACCACCAGATCATCGACGACCGCGACGCCGCTCTCTCGATCGAGGACTTCGCCGCACTGCGCGCGAACCTGCACGAACAGCGCCTGTTCCGCCAGGAACAGCTGCAACAACTCTCAGGCCCCGCCGCGACCCGCGCCGACGCGCGTCTCGCTCGGCAGGCCTCCTCACAGATCGAGGTCAGCGTCCAGCTCGCCGCCTCCGCCCGCATGGTCCTCGCCGACGTCGAGGCCGCCCTCACACGCATGGACGAGGGCCAGTACGGCACCTGCCATCTGTGCCGGGGGCACATCGCCCGCGAACGACTGATGATCGTGCCGCAGGCCCGCTACTGCGCCCGATGCCAGCAGGTCAGGGAGGCCGGCCGATGACCACCGCTCCCAGTCCCGTGGCGGCCCGGCACCGACCATGGCCCTGGTGCCGGCAGTGCACCGGCATCGCCCTCGACCTGGGCAGCGCCCGCACCCGCGCCTGGATGTCCGGACGGCGAAGCATCCTCGATGCGCCCACGGTGACCGTCCCGGGTGACAGCGCCACTCACCCCATCCGGCGCGGCACCATCGTCGACACCCCCGGAACCGCCCGCATGCTGAACCGGCTGCTCGGTCACCGCCTGCCCCGCTTCGGCCGCCCCCTGCTCATCCTGACCACACCCGTACTGGGCGGCATCGCCTACCGGGCCGAAGCGCGCACCGCGGTCGAGGTCCTGCGCCCGCGCACGGTCCTGACCGTCCCCGCCGCGCGCGCTGTGGCCATGGCCGCGGACACCGACCTGACCCACCCCCTGCTCGTCCTGGACGTCGGCGCCCACCTCACCGAGGTGACGCTCCTGACCGACGGCGCGGTGACCGACGCCCGCCACACCGCCCTGGGCACGGGCGACCTGAGCACCAGCGACCTGAGCACCGGCGACCTGAGCACCGGTGACCTGGAGGGCACCCCGCCCGCACAGATCACCGACGCGGTCGTCGTGATGGTGACCGCCATGCTGGACCAGGACCACACGTCCCAGACACGCGATGCCCTGCGGCGCGGGGTGCTCCTCGCCGGTGGGGGCGCGCTACGACCCGACATCACCCACCACCTCACCCGCGGGCTCCGCACTCCCGTCCAGACCGTCCCCGCTCCGCACACCGCAGCGGTCCGCGGCGCCGCGCGACTCCTGCAAGCCGCCCACGCCCACCCCTCCGCCACCGGAATCCCCGACCTCGCGCACCCCCATTGATCCATCGCCCCCTCCCCGGCAAGCGCCCAGCGAGGCTGCCACGTTCCTGCGGAAGGAGAGACACCGTGGCCCGTGCAACACCCCCGGCACACCCCCCGGCACACCCTCCCGAAGAGCTCCCGCGCATCCTGCTGTGGCGCTGGCGGCGCAACCCCCTGCGCCGCCGTACCGACCTCGCGCAGGCGTGGATCGCCGTCGGCCTGTTCCTTGCCGTGCTGGCCGCCACCCCCGTCGCCATGTTCCTGCTCGGCGACACCGCCTACCGCCACCACAAGGAGACCGCCCGGCGCCAGGCCGCCACCCGCTACGACACCCCCGCCGTACTGGTCCATGACGTCCCTCGCCATCCAGAGCCGGGATCGTACGAGGCGAAGAAGACCCTGTACCCGGCCACCGTCCGCTTCACCGACCCCACGGGCACATCCCGCACCGCGAAGACCGACGTCGCACCCGCCCTGACCGCAGGCAGCACCGTCCGTGTCTGGGTCAACGCCGACGGAAAGATCACCGACCCGCCTCTGACCACGGAACAGGTGCGCAACCGCGCCATGGGCTGGGCCCTCCTCGCCGCCATGGCCGTCCCCGTCCTCGGCGCCGCCGTCCATGGCTACGCCCATCGCAGGCTGGAGCGGCACCACCTCGCCCAGTGGGACGCGGCATGGGCCGATATCGCCCCCCGGTGGACCACGTCTCGCTGACCTGCCTGCGCCCACCACGGTCTCGCGCTGGACCGGGGAGTTCGGCGGTCGATTCGGGGCCGACCCGGGTACGTGCGGAGAGCGGGCCGAGGCGCGGACGCGAGTGCCGGGCAGGCGGTGTCTCACGTACTTGGAGCCGGCTCGGCCTCGGCAACCCGTGCCGGCGCGCACGCCGCTTCAGCCCTGTCTGCCCTGTCAGCTCTGTCGGCTCTGTCCGTGCGTCACTTCTGCTTTCCGCGGCCGGTGAGCACGTCGCGCAGGCGGTCGACCATGCCGGTACCGGGCGCGAGGAGTTTGTTCGCGGGTGGGGTGTCCGGCGCGGACGGGTGCGGGCGGGTGGGAGCGTGCTGCTTGGCCGAGCGGACCTTCTCACCGAGCTCCTCCAACGCGTCGGCGGAACAGACGTCGGCCAGCAACGGGAAGAGCCGGTTCTCCTCGTCGCTGACGTGCGCCGTGACGGCGTTCTTCAGTCGCAGGATCAGCGTGTCGAAACGCCCGTCCCCCGGCTGGCAGCCTTCGAGCTCCTTCAGCATGCGCTCGACTTCACCGTGGTCGGCGATCTCCTTGTCGGCGAGGTCGTCTCCTCCGTCGACGTACCGGCGCACCGTCGGGTACAGGTACTCCTCCTCGGCCACCTGGTGCCGAATCAGCTCCATGGTGAGCCGGTCCGCCAGTACACGTCGCTGCTGGTCGGCTCCCGGCAGCGCTTCGATCTGCGCGAAGAGGTCGTCCACCTCGCGGTGGTCCGTGGTCAGTTCCTGGATGACGTTTCCGCCGTGTGCCATGGGTTCTCCACTCCTTGTCGTATCCAGATACCTGCCACGGGCGTACCGACGACCTCACGGCGGTCCGCCACTTCACTCCGGTGGCCGAGGAGGAGTCCGCGTGACGTGGATTTTTGGTTCCCGGCGCAGGACCAGGCCGCACCCGGGCCGGCCCGGGCCGATGGACCCGCCGTCCGACCACGGCGAGGAGTAGCCGGCCTCAGCGGGCGGCGCAGCCAGGTGAACGCCAACGCCCTCGTCCCTGCGCGCACCTACGGGGCACAGGTGGCACTCAGATACGGGGTTTGGGTCGCTCCGGAATGGTGAGGCGCCCGGGATGCACGAGCAACTTGTCACGGTCGCCCCTCGGGAAAGACCCGCAGCGCAGCGTCCGGCGGAGCGCGACGCCTACTTCGACAACATCAAGTATCTGGCGATCGTGCTGGTCGCGGTGGGACACGCGTGGGAGCCGTTGCGGGACGGGAGCCGGGGCGTCTCGGCGCTGTACCTGCTCGTGTACGCCTTTCACATGCCCGCGTTCATCGTCGTCTCCGGGTACTTTTCACGGAACTTCGACGCCGCCCCGCAGCGGCTGCGGAGGCTGGTGACCGGGCTGGTCGTGCCGTACGTCGTGTTCGAGACGGCGTACACGTTCTTCACCCGGTGGACCGACCAGGTGCCGGACCGGCCGGTGAGTCTGCTGGACCCGCTGTATCTGACGTGGTTCCTGGTGGCGTTGTTCGTGTGGCGGCTGACCACTCCCCTGTGGCAGCGGGTGCGTCATCCTGTGCCGCTCGCCCTCGCCGTGGCGATGCTCGCCACCCTCACGCCCTCCATCGGCGACGATCTCGATCTGCAGCGTGTCCTGCAGTTCCTGCCGTACTTCGTGCTGGGTCTGTGCCTGAAGCCGGAGCACTTCCGCCTGGTCCGTCGGCGGGCTGTACGGCTGGCGGCCCTGCCGGTGTTCGCGGTCGCGCTCGCGCTGTCCTACTGGGCCGTGCCGCGGATGAGCGGGGCCTGGTTCTACCACCGGGACAGCGCCCAGGAGTTGGGTGCGCCCGCCTGGTCGGGGCCGGTGATGACGCTGGTCACCTTCGGGTGCTCGCTGGTCCTGGTCGGGTGTTTCCTCGCCCTGGTGCCCGGGCGGCGGACCTGGTTCACGGTGCTGGGCGCGGGCACGCTCTACGGCTATCTGCTGCACGGATTCCTCGTCCAGGGGGCCCGGTTCTGGGGCTGGTACGGGCCCGCCTGGGTCCACGAACCGCTCGGCACGGTCGCGGTCGCCCTCGTCGCCGCCGCCGTCGTGACCGCCCTGTGCACCCCACCCGTCCGACGTGCCCTGCGATGCCTGGTCGAACCGGAGATGCGGTGGGCCTTCCGGCAACACACGGCCCAACCAGAGCGCGCTTGAGGGGAGTGGGCCGTACGGCGGAACGACCGCTCGGCACCGCCCCCGTCACCTCACCGCAGCCTCCGCCGCGACCGCACGGCGGGGCTTTCCGGTCCAGCAGCATGCTGCCCAAGCCGGGTGCACCTAGGGGGACTCGGCCCAATCACGGAACGTGCACCACGACCGCTCGGGCACAACCCCGGCCCCCTCACCACCGCCTCGGCGGCAACCGCCCAGTGGGCCTCCCAGCAGCGCACAGTCCAACCAGGCCGCGCCCAGGGGGACTTGGTCGTACGACGGAAAGGCGGCACGCCCGCTCGGCGCCCCCCCGGGCCCCTCACGGCCGCCTCGTAGCGACCGACGGGGGGCATTTCCAGCAGCATGCAGTCCAACCAGGGCACGCCCAGGGGGGACTTGGCCCGACGACGGAACGGCGGCTCCGGACGCCGTCCCGTCGTTCGTACCGGCCCTACTTCGACGGCCTCGTGGGTACCGACGGCACCGGGCTCGGTACGGTGGTCGGCTCCGCCGGGACGGGGCTCGGGACGGACGAGGGGTGCTGGTCCGGTACGACCGTCGGCACCGGGCTCGGCGCGGTCCCCGGCTCGGACGGCACGGTGGACGGCACCGGGCTCGGCTCGGACGGCCGCTCCGACGGCACGGGGGAAGGCACCGGCGACGGCACGGTCGAAGGCTCCGCCGAAGGCACCACCCCGGAAGCCTTGGACGCCGAAGCCGGCGCCGGCTTCGGCGTGGCGGAGCCGGTCGCGGCGCCTGCTACGGCGGCCCAGCCCGCCACGGCCACGGCGCTTCCCGCGAGGACGCCGATCACCAGGCGGCGGGTGGTTCGAATGCCATGACGCTTCGTCAAAACTGCTCCTCTGTCGTCGTGTCGATTGCGTGAGAGGAGTACGGGGCACCGACCGGGACGGGTTGCACGCATCGGCCGGACAACTTTTCTTCCGTGGGCGTGCAACCTCGCAGAGCCCCTCGCCGTACCTCTGAAGGACAGGTGTGGTCGGTTCGGCGGAGGGGCGGCGGGTGCGGGAAGCAGTCCGGGAGCGGGAGTTCCGGGAGTTCGCCGAGGCCCGGCAGGGGCAGCTCAGGCGCAGCGCGTATCTGCTGTGCGGGGACTGGCACCAGGCCCAGGACCTCACCCAGACGACGCTGATGAAGCTGTACGCCTCCTGGGGCCGGGTCCGCCGCGACGGCAACGTCGATGCCTACGCCCGTACGATCCTCACCCGCGTCTTCATCGACCAGTACCGCAAGCGGAGTTGGCGGGAGGAGCCGACGGAGGAGCTGCCCGAACCGGTGTCCGCGGAGCCGCCGGTCACGCCCGAGCTGCGGCTGGTGATGCAGGCCGCGCTGATGGAACTGCCGCCCCGCTACCGGGCGGTCCTGGTACTGCGGTTCTGGGAGGACTGGAGCGTGGAGCAGACCGCCGAGGCGCTGCGCGTGACCCCGGGCACGGTCAAGAGCCAGAGCGCCCGCGGGCTCGTCCGGCTGCGCGGGCTCGTCGAGGGTCTCGCGGGCGAGACGAGCGGGAGGTGAGGCGGCAGATGTACGACTCGGACGAGTACGGGGAGGGCGGCCACGTGCGGGGCGCCTTCGAGGCCATCCTCGACGGCTCGCGGGAGCCGGCCCTGCCCAGCGTCACCGACGCGGCCGTCGCCGGCGGCCGACGGATCCGACGCCGCCGTACGGCGGTCTCGGGCGCCGTGGGAGTGCTGGTGGCCGCCGTCCTCACGGCCGGGACCGTGGCCGCCCTGCCCGGCGCGGAACCCGGCCGTTCCTCGGTGCCGTTGGCCCCGGTGAGCGGTCCTCCGCCCACCACCACGGGCCCGGCGTCGCCGTCGGCCGTCCCCTCCGAACCGTCGGCCGTTCCGACGCCGTCGGGCGGCGCGAGCGGGAACGCGCCCGGCGACACCCCCCTGACGTCGCCTCTGCCGTGAGGAGCCGTGACGCCGTGAGGCCGTGACGCCGTCGGACCTGGGCAGCCGTGTGACAAGATGCTTCGGTCATGCCCCACCAGAAAGGGACGATTCCCATGTCCAGGGTCGAGCTGACCACTAATTTCGGCCGTATCGTCCTCGAGCTCGCCGACGCCGAGGCTCCCAAGACCGTCGAGAACTTCCTGAAGTACGTCGGCAACGGGCACTACGACGGCACGATCTTCCACCGGGTGATCAACGGCTTCATGGTCCAGGGCGGTGGCTTCACCCCGGACATGGTGCAGAAGCCCACGCTCGCGCCGGTCCCGAACGAGGCCGACAACGGTCTGAAGAACACCGCGTACACCGTGGCGATGGCGCGCACCAGCGACCCGCACTCGGCGACCGCGCAGTTCTTCGTCAACGTCTCGGACAACGAGTTCCTCAACTTCACGGCCAAGAGCCCGAACGGCTGGGGTTACACCGTGTTCGGCAAGGTCGTCGAGGGCCAGGACGTCGTCGACCAGATCAAGGGCGTGCGGACCGGCAGCAGCCGCGGTCACGGCGACGTGCCCACGCAGCCGGTGATCATCGAGTCCGCGAAGGTCGTCGACTGACCTCGCCGACCGACTGACGCGACCTGCGCGGTGCCGACGGCAGTGCGCAGGTCACGCGGTCCGTTTGCGGGCGGTCGTCTTCTTGGCCGCCGTCTTCTTCGCGCTCGTCGCCTTCTTCGCCGACGCGGTCTTCTTCGTTCCCTGTGACGACTTCGCCGTCGTCTTCTTGGCGGCTGCCGTCTTCTTCGTGGCAGACGTGGACTTCTTGCCACCCGTCTGCTTCGGCGCCGCCCGCGCCGACTTGCGCTGCGGCAGCCGCGTGACCTCCCCCGACTCCTCGCCCCGGGACTCCTTCGCGTCCCGGACACTCTTCTCCAGCGCGGCCATGAGGTCGAGGACCTTGCCGCCCTTCGCCCGCTCGGGTGCCTCCGGAGGTGCCTCGCCGGCGGCCTTCGCGGCGACGACCTCCTCCAGCGCCTCGCGGTACTCGTCGTGGAGTTCGTCGAGGTCGATCTCGCCGAGGGTGTCCATCAGGGCGTCGGCGAGGTCGAGTTCCTTGTCGCTGACGGTGACCTTGGTGTCGGGGGCGAGTCCCTCGGGCGCGCGGACCTCGTCCGGCCACAGCAGCCCGTGCAGCGCGATGGCGTCCTCCACCACCCGCAGCATCCCGAGCCGTTCCCGCCCCCGCAGCGCGAACTTGGCGATGGCCACCTTGTTGCTGCGCTTGAGCGCCTCTCTCAGCAGGGTGTACGGCTTGGCGGCGGGGGCGCCTCCCGCCTGGAGGTAGTACGCGGCATCCATCTGGAGCGGGTCGATCCGGTCGCCCGGCACGAAGGCCACGATCTCGATCGTCTTCGTCGTCGGGAGCGGCAGATGGGCCAGGTCCTCGTCGGTGATCGGGATGATGGTGCCGTCGGCGTCCTCGTACCCCTTGCCGATCTCCGCCTGGCTGATCTCCCGGTCCTCCAGTTCGCAGACCTTGCGGTAGCGGACGCGGCCGCCGTCCTCGGTGTGGATCTGGCGGAAGGAGATCGAGTGGCTCTCGGTGGCGTTCACCAGCTTGATCGGAATGCTGACCAGGCCGAACGAGATGGCGCCGTTCCATATGGATCTCACCAGCAGCACCCTTTCTGGGGTATTACACCGTTTCATACGGTATGCGTGAGATTCTCATCGTATGACGCCGATCACCGAGGTGGAGGGCCGCCGGCTCGCGCTCAGCAATCTGGAGAAGGTGCTGTATCCGGCCACCGGCTTCACCAAGGGCGAGGTGCTGCACTACTACGCGACGTCGGCCGAGGTGCTGCTCCCCCATCTGCGTGACCGTCCGGTCTCCTTCCTGCGCTATCCGGACGGCCCCGAGGGTCAGGTGTTCTTCACCAAGAACGTTCCGCCGGGTACGCCCGACTGGGTCACCACCGCCGAGGTGCCCCGCTCGGAGGGGCCGGCCCGGATGGTGCTCGTGCAGGACCTCGCGAGCCTGATGTGGGCCGCCAACCTGGTCACCGAGTTCCACACCCACCAGTGGCCGATCGGCACCCCCGACGAGGCCGACCGCCTGGTCCTCGACCTCGATCCGGGGCCGCCCGCGACGATCGTCGAGTGCTGCGAGGTCGCCCTCTGGCTCAGGGAACGGCTGGCGGCGGACGGTATCGAGGCGTACCCGAAGACCGCCGGGTCGAAGGGGCTGCATCTGCTGGCGGCGGTCCGGGGGGCGTCGTCGGACCAGGTGTCGGAGTACGCCAAGCAGCTCGCCGTGGAGGCGGAGCGGGCGATGCCCCGGCTGGCCCTGCACCGGATGACCCGCAACCTGCGCCCCGGCAAGGTCTTCGTCGACTGGAGCCAGAACGCCGCCCGCAAGACCACCGCCACGCCCTACACCCTGCGGGCCCGGACCCGGCCCCTGGTGTCGGCACCGGTGACCTGGACGGAGGTCGAGGAGTGCGGCACACCGGCCCGGCTGTCCTTCGAGGCACCGGACATGGGCCCGCGCCTCCAGGACTACGGCGACCTGCTGGCCCCGCTCCTCGACAGCGAGCGGGCCACACCACTGCCATGACCACACCGTCGGACACCCACGAGCAGAGCGTGACCGACCACGCCCATGCCCCACGCCCCGGGACGAGGACACGCGCCCCGGCTCAGACCGCCGCCCAGTCCTCGACAGCAAGCAGGCCACACCACTGCCATGACCACACCGTCGGACGCCCACGAGCAGGACGTGTCCGACCACGCCCACACGGCGCAGGTCGATACAGCCCCGCGGCGAGGGTGAGGACAGGGGCCCCGGGTCAGACCTTCGTCCAGGTGTGGCGGTCCCGTGCCATCGCGTGCAGGGCCTCCACGTCCGCCGGCTTGAGCACCCCGCCGAGGCGTGCGAGGCCTTCGAGGTCCGTGTCCGCCAGGACGCGGAGCCCACGGAGCGGACGGGTCACCGTCACGGCCGTGGGGCCGACGAGGGCGAGGACCGGGTGGACCTCGGCCGTCAGGGCGTAGGAGGCGCGGTCGGCGTCGGCGCGGACGCGGCGCAGCAGCGGCTGTGGGTCGCGGCGGCCGAAGGCGACCAACGGGTCGGCGACCGTGACCCGCTGTCTGCGGGCGTACAGCGCGTGCACGGCGAACAGTCCCGCGGGACCGATCACCAGATGGTGCACGCGGTCGCCGCCGGGCAGCGGGACGGAGTGCAGGGTGTGCCAGCCCGCGCCGCCGAGGCCGTCCAGCGCCTCACCCACGGTCTGTTCCGCCTCCAGCGCGCGCCGACGCGGGTCGCGGCGGATCAGGTGCGGGGAGCCGGGATCCCGGTCCAGGGCGATGTGGAGGGCCTCGCCGGGCCGGTTGGGCGCGAGATCGTCGTCCGGGTGGAGGGCGAGCCGGGCCAGTTCGGCGGGCGTCGGCACCGGGGGCGGGCCCACGGCCACCGGGCCGGTCAGGAAGGGCCCGAGGACATCGAGCACATCCTCTCTGCGGTCCTCGCTCAGCAGATTGATCCGGGCCGCCTCACGGTCGTACCAGGCGATGTTCCTGCCGTCCGTGAGGCAGACGTACAGCCGCTCCTGACCATGGCGCCAGGTCGGTACGACGCGCAGTCCGCTCATGCACCATCACCCCATGGACCATGGGAACAGGCGGGGTGCTGCGCAGGCAAGAAGCCGGATACCTTTGGGGTGAGTTGCCGTGAGTTGCAGGGCTTGGCGCAGGGGCTTGGGGAGGCGCTGTTGCGGACCCGCAGGAAGCAACCCGATGTACCGGCTCCGGACAGAGCGTGGGACGAGATCGTGCCCGGGCTGTGGATGGGCGGGCACGAGTTCCAGGGCGTGTCCGGACAACGGGAGTTCGCCGTCGTACGGGACGAGTTCGAGGTCGTGCAGACGCTGCTGCGGCTGCCGGGCCACGGTCCCGATCCCGGCGTCGAGCACCACGTGTGGCCTATTCCGGACGGCCCGCTGGACGGGACCCAGCTCGCGGGCGTGATGCGTCTGGCGCAGGCCGCGAGCGAGGCACTGGACGAGGGCCGCAAGGTCCTCGTCCGCTGTTACCACGGTTACAACCGCTCGGGCCTGGTCGTGGCACACGCCCTGGTCCGCAGGGGGCATACGGCCGACGAGGCGATCCGCCTGATCCGGAGCCGGCGCTCGCCGTGGGCACTCCACAACGAACTGTTCGTCGAGTACCTCCGGGCCGGCCTCCCGACGGCCCGGCTGCTGGAGGAGCTGACCGAGTAGCACGGCCCGGAGGCTCCGGAACGCAAAAAGGACTTCCACACGAATAATCTGTACGGGGCCGACGTACGCCCACCGGTCCGACCCCAGGAGCACAGTGCCACCCGCCCGCCGCGCACCCCGTACGACCCGCGCCCTCGCCGCCGTCGCCCTGCTGCTCGCGGCCGCGTCGGGCTGCGGTGACGCGGGCGACCTGGTGGGCGCGGGCTCGACGCCGACCGCGATCAGCCCCGACCGGCTGTGGCCGCAGCTGACGCCCGCCTCCAGCCCGGCGTTCAAGATCGGCGAGGTGGACTCGCGGGTCGTGGCGGGCGTCTCCGTGCCCGGCGACGACATCCGCCAGGTGGACCCGGTCGCGCTCGTACGCGCAGAGATCAAGGAGGACGCCGGCAGCTACGCCAACGGGGGCTACGTCGAGACGGCCCGCCGGATGGCGGACTGCGGGAAGCAGGGGGCGGCCGGGAAGCGGTGTCCGGTCCTCCGGCCGTACTACCGCGACCTGACCGGTGACGGGCGCGAGGACCTGACGCTGGGCTTTCGGCAGCTGCCCGGCAATGTCACCGCCGTACGCGTCTACACCGTCGAGAAGCACCGGCTGGTGCGGGTCATGCACTGGGAGGACGCGGTCAGCGGGGTCGAGCTGGCCGGGCGGTCCGTGATCATCCGGTCGCCGTCCGAGGTGGCCGGATACGAGTACCGGCTCCAGTGGACCTGGGACCCGCAGCAGAAGTCGATGCTCCTCACCCACGACGAGATGCTGCGCACCGGCAGCCGTGCCCTCGGGGATGCGCAGAGCCCGGCGCCCGGCCCGTCCGCGAGCGCGCGATGAGACTCGCGCTGCCCCGTTGGTCCGGCACGCTGGCCGTGAAGGCCGGCGTCTTCATCACCGTGATGTGCTGCGCCCTCGCCGCGCTGCTCGGCGTCCTCGTGCATGTCTCGGTGACGAACCAGACCGTCGGCGAGGCCCGTGAGCTGGCGCTGAGCCGGCTGAAGGACGCGACCGAGGCGTACGAGGCCGGGGACACGCTGAAGTGGGACGCCGGTGTGGATCAGCCGGACCTGCCGGACTCGCTGCGGGCGCTGGCGGTCGCCGGGGACCGCGGCACGATGGTCGGCGTGCACCGCGGGCGCCCCGTGATGTGGGCGGCGGGTCCGGTCGACGGGGGCCGGTCGCTGGCCGTGGAGGTCGACTACGCGCAGAACGCGCGGACGATCGCGGCGCTCGACCGGGCGATCCTGTGGTCGTCGGCGCTGGCGATCACGGCGACGCTGCTGGTGGGCGCGTTCGCGGTCACCAGGGTGACGACGCGGCTGCACACGACCGCTCGGGTGGCCCGGCGGATCAGCGCGGGCGACCTCGACGCACGGGTCGACGATCCCCGTACGAAGGATCCGTCACGGCCGCAGGACGAGGTGGCCGCGGTGGCCGCAGCGCTGGACTCCATGGCGGTGTCCCTCCAGGGGAAGCTGCTGAGTGAGCAGCGCTTCACGGCGGATGTCGCCCATGAGCTGCGGACGCCTCTGACCGGGCTGCACGCGGCCGCCGAGTTGCTGCCGCCGGGGCGGCCCACGGAGCTGGTGCGGGATCGGGTGGGGGCGTTGCGGACCCTGACGGAGGATCTGCTGGAGATCTCCCGGCTGGACACCGGGCGGGAAACGGTGGAGCTGGATACCGAGCCCTTGGGGGCGTTGGCCGAGCGGGTGGTCCGTGCGTCCGGTACCGATACCGAGGTCGTCGTCGTGCGGGACCTCGCCGTGGAGACGGATCGGCGGCGGCTGGAGCGGGTGCTGGGCAATCTGGTGGCCAACGCGCACCGGCACGGCCGGGGACCGGTGTCCCTGACGGTGGACGGGCCGGTGGTGAGCGTTCGGGACCACGGGGACGGGTTCCCGCCGTATCTCATCGAGCACGGTCCGCAGCGGTTCCGTACCGAGGGCGGGTCGAAGGGGCACGGCCTGGGGCTGACCATCGCGGTGGGGCAGGCGGAGGTGCTCGGGGCGCGCCTGTCGTTTTCCAACGCGGTGAACGGCGGGGCGGTCGCGACGCTGTTCTTGCGGTAGACGGCCCTGGGCCGGTTCTCCTATGGCGCAGTGTGAAAGGCGATCCGTGTACGGGGCTCCTAACCTGGCGAATAGTCAGGTTTGCACCCCCATCACGGAGGTCCCCCATGTCCCTGCGCTCCCGTCTCTCCATAGCCGTGGCCGCCGGCGCCCTCGCCGTCACCGCCCTCGCCACGCCCGCCGTCGCCGGTGACGACCCGGACGACCCGCGCGACGACTGGGGGCAGACCCAGAACCAGAACCAGAACCACGGTCAGGACCAGAACCAGGACCACGGTCAGGACCAGAACCAGGACCACGGTCAGGACCAGAACCAGGACCACAACCCCCGCCTGTCCAGAGGCGTCGTGACGGCCAGTTCGCTGGCGCTGCGCAGTGCGCCGAACCGGGGCGGCCAGATCATCCGGTGGGCCGACCGGGGTGAGGTCGTCTCGATCTTCTGCAAGACCAACGGCCAGAGCGTCCAGGGCAACCGCCAGTGGTACCTCCTCACGGACGGCACCTGGGCCTGGGGCTCGGCCCGTTACATCCGGACCATCGGACCGGCGCCACGCTGGTGCTGACACCCCCCGCACACTAGGAGACATCACGTCCTCTTTGGGTAAATTCCGGACATGACCAAGGCCGGAACCACCGTGGCCCCCGCGGAGACCTCCGCTCCCTCGGTACGCCTGCCCCGGCGCCGTGGCATCGAACTGGCCCTCATCGTCCTCGCCGTCCTGCTGTCGGTGTACGGCTACTGCGCTGTCGGCCTCGCCAAGAACGGCTCCGTCCCGCCCGACGCCGCCGGTTACGGCGCCGGGCTCGGCGTGCTCGCGCTCATCGCCCACGGGGCGGTGCGCCTGAGGGCGCCGTACGCCGATCCGCTCCTGCTGCCGATCGGCGTACTGCTCAACGGCCTGGGCCTCGTCCTGATCTACCGGCTCGACCTGGAGACACCCGGCGACCGCGCGGCCCCCACCCAGCTCGTGTGGTCCACGGTCGGGATCACCCTGTTCATCGTGGTCGTGCTGATGCTGCGCGACCACCGCGTGCTCCAGCGGTACGCCTACGTCTGTGTCGCCGCCGCACTGGCCCTGCTGACCCTCCCGATCCTCTTCCCCTCCGTGAACGGCGCCCGCATCTGGATCCGGATCGCCGGGTTCTCCATCCAGCCGGGTGAGTTCGCCAAGGTGCTGCTGGCGGTGTTCTTCGCCGCGTATCTCGCGACCAACCGGAACGCCCTGGCGTTCGCGGGGCGGCGGCTGTGGGGGCTTCAGCTGCCCACCGGGCGGGTGCTGGGCCCGCTGCTCACCATCTGGCTGATCAGCGTCGGGGTCCTGGTCCTGGAACGGGACCTCGGCACCTCGCTGCTGTTCTTCGGACTGTTCGTCGTCCTGCTGTACGTCGCCACCGGACTCACCGGCTGGATCGCGCTGGGACTGCTGCTGGCCGCCGTCGGCGCCTTCGCCGTGGGCTGGCTGGAGCCGCATGTGCACATCAGGGTGGAGGACTGGCTGCACCCCTTCGCATCGATCGAGGCGGGCCAGGGGCCGAACCAGCTCGCGCAGTCCCTGTTCGCCTTCGCGGCGGGCGGGGTCCTCGGCACCGGGCTCGGGCTCGGGCACTCCATCCTGATCGGCTTCGCGGCGAAGTCGGACTTCATCCTGGCGACCGCCGGGGAGGAGCTGGGCCTGGCGGGCCTCGCCGCGATCTTCCTGCTGTACGCCCTGCTGGTGGAGCGCGGCTACCGGGCGGGCCTCGCCCTGCGCGACCCGTTCGGGCGGCTGCTGGCGATCGGACTCGCCTCGATCGTGGCGCTCCAGGTGTTCGTGATCGCGGGCGGGGTCGGCGGACTGATCCCGCTCACCGGCATGGCGATGCCGTTCCTCGCGCAGGGCGGCTCGTCGGTCGTCACCAACTGGGCGATCGTCGCCCTGCTGATCCGGGTGAGCGACTCGGCCCGCGACCAGTACGACGGAAAGGAGACCCCGTGACGACGCGAGGCCCGGGTATGGCCCGTTACATCCGGCACGCCGCCTGCTTCTGCACCCTGCTGCTCGTGGCACTCCTCGTCAACGCCGCCCGCGTCCAGGTCGTCCAGGCCCGCACCCACGGCGAGAACCCGGCCAACCGCCGCGAGACCATCGCCCGTTACGGCCGGGAGCGCGGCGACATCCTGGTCGGCGGGCGGCCGGTCACCGGATCCCGGGACACCGAGGAGCAGCTGCGCTACGAACGGACGTACACGGACGGGCCGTTGTACGCGCCGGTGACCGGCTTCGCCTCGCAGGAGTACGGCACGTCCTTCCTGGAGCACACCGAGGACTCGGTCCTCTCCGGCTCGGACCCGCTGCTGACGCCGTTCCCGCTGTGGAACGACTTCACGCGGAGTCGCAACCCGGGCGGGAACGTCGTCACCACGCTCAACAGGGCCGCGCAGAAGGCGGCCTTCCGCGGGCTCGGCGGGCGCAAGGGCGCGGTGGCGGCGGTGGAGCCGGCGACGGGCCGCGTGCTCGCGCTGGCGTCCTCCCCTTCGTACGACCCCGCGGCCCTGTCCGGGAACGACCCGCGGGTGGGCCGGGCCTGGGCCCGGCTCAACGGGGACGTGGACAAGCCGATGCTCAACCGGGCGGTACGGCAGACCTATCCGCCGGGTTCCACGTTCAAGGTGGTCACCGCGGCGGCCGCGCTGGACGCGGGTGTCATCAAGGACGTGGACGCGCCGACCGACTCGCCGGAGCCGTACACCCTGCCCGGCACCACCACCTCCCTCACCAACGAGTCCGAGGGCTGCGAGGACCTGTCCCTGCGGGAGGCCTTCCGGTGGTCGTGCAACACGGTGTTCGCGAAGCTCGGGGTGAAGGTGGGGGTGCGTCATATGACGGCCACCGCACGCGCCTTCGGCTTCAACGACAACGCGCTGCGGATCCCCTTCTCGGTGGCCCGCAGCACCTTCGACCCGACCGTCGACAAGGCCCAGCTGGCCCTGTCGTCGATCGGCCAGTACAACACCCGCGCGACCCCGCTCCAGATGGCGATGGTCTCGGCGGCGGTCGCCAACGGCGGGCAGATCCGCACGCCCTATCTGGTGGAGCGGACCACGACGGACGACGGGGACACGGTGGCGACGGCGGGCTCGCGCCCGGTGCGGCAGGCGATGTACCCGGCGACGGCCGCACGGCTGAAGGAGCTCATGGCCCAGGTGGTCACGGAGGGCACCGGCACCAACGCCGCCATCCCGGGCGCCGTCGTCGGCGGCAAGACCGGCACCGCCCAGCACGGCATCGGCAACTCCGGGACGCCGTACGCCTGGTTCGTGTCGTGGGCGCAGGGCGAGCGGGACATGGAGCCGAAGGTCGCGGTGGCCGTGGTGGTGGAGGACGCGTCGGCCGTCCGGGGGGACATCACCGGGGGCGGGGTGGCCGCGCCGATCGCGCGGGCGGTGATGGAAGCGGTGCTCGACTCCAGGTATTGAGACGGGGGTTGAGCCCCTCCGGGCCACCGACCTAACGTTCGGTCCATGACTGGAGCCACCGCGTACCAACTCGCCCAGGTGAACATCGGCCGTCTCAAAGCCCCGCTGGACTCCCCGCAGTTGAAGGCCTTCGTCGACAACCTCGATCCCGTGAACGCCGACGCCGACAACGCCGACGGTTTCGTCTGGCGACTGGAGGACGAGTCCGGCGACGCGACGGACATCGCCGTCTTCGGGGACGAGTGGCTCATCATCAACATGTCGGTGTGGCGGGACACCGACGCGCTGACGGCGTACATGTACCAGGGCAGGCACCGCGAGATGCTCGCCCGCCGCAGGGAGTTCTTCGAGCGGGTCCAGGAGGCGATGGTGGCCCTGTGGTGGATCCCGGCCGGCCATCGCCCCACGGTCGCCGAGGCGGAGTCCCGCCTGCTGCACCTGCGCACGAACGGGCCCACGCCGTACGCGTTCACCCTGCGGACGCCGTTCCCGGCCCAGGGGGCGGAGCCGGTCACTGCTCTGGAGATCCCGGACGATCTGGGCTGCTCGGTCTAGATCGGTTTCCGCATCTCCGAGCGGATCTGGAGGGTGGTCGCGGCCAGCTTGTCGAGGTCCACGTCCGACGGGTCGTCAGTGGTCGCGGTGGTCGTCGCCTCGACCACCGATCCCAACGTGTTGGCATCCACCCAGCCACAGATCGGGAGCGTCACCTTCACTCCGCTTTCGGTCCGAGTGCTGACCTCACAGGTGATCGTGATCCCGCCGGAGCCGGCCGGGTGGAAGTCCTTCGGAGCCACGACCACTTCCGTGCTTGCTCCCTCCCCACCGCCCTTCATCATGTCGTTCCGGGTCCAGTCGGGGTCTTTGAACCGGCCGTAGACACCCGTCACCACAAGCGTGCCCTTCGCCTCGTCACCGCCGGGGCTGTAGTGCCCTGCCGCGACACCCCCGAGCTTGGCATCCCAGCTGCCGGCAGCCTCGTCCTCGAGCTCCTTGCCTTCGGAGTCGGAGATGTCCCGCATGAGTTCGTAGCGGTTGTCCACCAGTGTCCTGGGGAGGGAGAGCCGGTACTTGGCCTCCGGGAAGCCGCGGCCGGCCAGCTTCGAGCCGTTCATCGCGTAACCCACTGCGCTCACGGCGAGGAATCCACCAAGAATGCCGAACACGAGCCCGAGCCGCCGCTTGGGTGGAGGCGGCGGGGCCACCGGGGGCACGCCCCAGCCGTAACCCGCGGGCTGCTGGGGGTAGGGGGTTCCGTACGACGGCTGCGGCTGCGGCTGTCCGTACGGACCAGGGGCGTAGGGACCCTGTGGGGGCTGCTGACCGTAAGCGTTCTGGGGCGCGTAGGGATTCTGCGCCCCGTAGGGAGTCTGGGGCGGCGTAGGCGTGGACACGTCAGCACATTACGGCACGGAGGTGATCCGTCACTCCTCGGTGGCGCCCGCCCGAATGGCCTCCGTCACCTCGGCGACGCGCTCCCGCTCCTCGGCCGCGAACCGCTCGGCGTCGAGCTTCTCCGCGATCTCCTCGTCCTGGGCCATGAGGAGGTCGAGGTTGGAGTTGCCCATCTCGAACACCCCCATGTCGACGTAGGCCTGCTGGAGGCGTTTGCCCCACAGGCCGATGTCCTTGACGCAGGGGACGATCCGGGAGAAGAGCAACTGACGGAAGAGGGCGAGGAATTCGGACCGTTCGGCGTATTCCTCGGCCTCCGCCTTCGGGATGCCGAAGTTCTCCAGGACCTCGACACCGCGCAGGCGGTCACGCATCAGGTAGCAGCCCTCGATGACGAACTCCTCGCGTTCGCGGAGCTCGGCGTCGGAGAGCTGCTGGTAGTAGTCGCGCAGCGCCATCCGGCCGAAGGCCACGTGACGGGCCTCGTCCTGCATGACGTACGCGAGGATCTGCTTCGGGAGGGGCTTGTCCGTGGTGTCGCGGATCATGCCGAAGGCGGCCAGGGCGAGGCCCTCGATGAGGACCTGCATGCCGAGGTAGGGCATGTCCCAGCGCGAGTCCCCGAGAGTGTCGCCCAGCAGGGACTGGAGGTTGTCGTTGATCGGGTACAGCATCCCGATCTTCTCGTGCAGGAAACGGCCGTAGATCTCCGCGTGCCGCGCCTCGTCCATCACCTGGGTCGCCGAGTAGAGCTTGGCGTCGAGGTCGGGGACGGACTCCACGATCCGCGCGGCGCACACCATCGCGCCCTGCTCGCCGTGCAGGAACTGGCTGAACTGCCAGGAGGCGAGGTGCTTGCGGAGCTCTCCCTTGTCCCGGTCGGTGAACTTCGCCCAGTACTTGGTGCCGTAGACGGAGATGGACTCGTCGGGGGTGCCGAGCGGGTCGTACGGATCGACCTCGAGGCTCCAGTCGATGCGCTTCTGCCCGTCCCACTGCTTGTCCTTGCCCTTCTGATAGAGGGCCAGCAGGCGCTCGCGTCCGTCGTCGTACTCCCAGGCGAAGCGGGCCGCGCCCGTCGCCGGCACCTGCCAGTGGGGGTCCCCTGGGTCCGTGGTGTACAGGTCGAAAGTCGGCATGTTCCGCAGGCTGCCCCTTTGTAGACGACGGGTCAACAAGTCGTGCGCAAGGGATTGACGAGCTTGCTGACAAGCAGTCTCATAAGAGCCATGACGAGTCTGACAGAAGTCGACGCGCTCGAAGGGCTGCGTGACGCGCTCGGTCTGCTCAAGGACCGGGAGCAGGTCGCCGAGCGGCTGCTCGACTCCTCAAAAAAGCACTCCTTCGACCCCGACGAGGAACTGGACTGGGACGCGCCCTTCGAGGAGGGCAAGTGGTTCTGGCCGCCGGAGCTGGTCTCGCTGTACGACACCCCGATGTGGCGGCGGATGAGCGAGGAACAGCGGATCCTGCTCTCGCAGCACGAGGCCGCGGCGCTGGCCTCGCTGGGGATCTGGTTCGAGATCATCCTCATGCAGCTGCTGTGCCGTCACATCTACGACAAGGCGGCGACGAGTGCGCACGTGCGGTACGCGCTCACCGAGATCGAGGACGAGTGCCGGCACTCCAAGATGTTCGCGCGGCTGATCTCGCGGGGCGGGACGCCCTGGTATCCGGTGAGCCGGAGCCATCAGCAGTTGGGCCGGCTGTTCAAGACGATCTCCACGACGCCGGGATCCTTCACGGCGACGCTGCTGGGTGAGGAGATCCTCGACTGGATGCAGCGGCTGACGTTCCCGGACGAGCGGGTGCAACCGCTGATCAGGGGCGTGACGCGGATCCATGTGGTGGAGGAGGCGCGGCATGTGCGGTACGCCCGGGAGGAGCTGCGGCGCCAGATGGTCTCCGCCCCGCGGTGGTCGCAGGAGTTCACCCGGGTGACGTCCGGGGAGTTCGCGCGGGTGTTCTCCGTGGCGTTCGTGAATCCGGAGGTATACACGAATGTGGGTCTCGACCAGCGGGAGGCGTTGGCGCAGGTGAAGGCCAGCGGTCATCGGCGAGAGGTCATGCAGACCGGCGCGAAGAGGCTGACGGATTTTCTGGACGACATCGGGGTGCTGCGGGGTGTGGGGCGACGACTGTGGAGGTCATCGGGACTACTGGCCTGATACAGGCTGAGGGCCGGTGGGGGCTGGTCGCGCAGTTCCCCGCGCCCCTGGAGGTGGGTACTGCCAGGCACGTCCGACTGCACCCACCCAGGGGCGCGGGGAACTGCGCGACCAGCCACGACGTACCCGCGGACGGCCGACTACCCTTCGAGGCATGACCCCATCCGCTCCCGCTTACCGTCGGCTGAGTGTCGAGGAGCGTCGGAGTCAGCTTCTCGAAGCCGCCCTCACTCTCTTCGCGCACCGCGTCCCCGAGGACGTCTCACTCGACGACGTGGCGGAAGCGGCCGGAGTCTCCCGTCCCCTCGTCTACCGGTACTTCCCGGGCGGCAAGCAGCAGCTCTACGAGGCCGCCCTCCGCTCCGCCGCCGATGAGCTGGAGCAGTGCTTCGACGAGCCCCGGGAGGGGCCCCCGCTCATCCGCCTCTCCCACGCCCTCGACCGCTACCTCGCCTTCGTCGACGAGCACGACGCCGGTTTCAGCGCGCTCCTCCAGGGCGGCAGCGTGGTCGAGACGTCCCGGACCACCGCCATCGTCGACGGCGTACGACGGGCCGCCGCCGAGCACATCCTCAGCCACCTCGGCGTCACCGAACCCGGCCTGCTGCTGCGCATGACCGTACGGATGTGGATCACCGCGGTGGAGGCGGCCTCGCTGATCTGGCTCGACGAGGGCAAGCAGCCTCCTGTCGAGGAGCTGCGCGACTGGCTGGTCGAGCAGTTCGTCGCCGTGCTCTCCGTGACCGCGAACCGCGATCCCCAGACCGCCGCGCTGGTCACGGCCCTCGCGGCGGATGGCTGACACTGGTGCGGTGAAGAGCGAAGACACCCCCTTCGAGGGCGGCCCCATGGACGGCCGGGTGCTGCCCGTGCTGCTGGGCCCCACGGGCCGGCCGCCGAAGACGTACCGCATCCCCGTCCCCGACACGGCCGGCGGCCCGCCCACCGTGCTGGTCTACCGCCTGGTGCCCAGGGGTCACTCCAGGATGGGCTTCCAGAAGGGGTGGAAGTACGAGTATGCGGACGAGGGTGAAAAAGGGGTGGGCAGGTTGAAGTGGCCTTGGTCCAAGCCCGACAGGCCGGAGGACAGGCCGAACGACGGACCGGCTGACACCGAAGGGTGACGCCGTTGCGCCGAACCGCCCACCCGGCGCGCGAGGACGCCGACGCCGCCTGATGCTCACCGTGCGGAACAGAGGGGCTGCTCCGCACGGGAGGTGATGACGTGTCAGGAAGGCTTCTGCGTCTGGTGTGTACGGCGGCGGTGGCGGTCGGCACCGCCCTCGCGCCGCTGCCGGCGGCGGCTGTCCCGGAGCCGGAGCCGCGCGAGCGTTCCGTCGCCGATCTGGTGACGGATCTTCAGCGGCTGTACCGGGAGGCCGAGGAGGCCACCGAGACCTACAACGCCACAGAGGAGAAGCTGAAGGAGAAGCGCGCTGAGGTCACCCGCCTCGACACGCAGCTCTCCAGGGCCCGCCTCTCCCTGCACGACGGCCGGGGCGCCGCGGGACGACTGGCCCGGCAGCAGTACCAGAACAGCACCGACATCTCGCGGTACGTCCGCCTCCTGCTCGCCCGCGATCCCCAGCACGCTCTCGAGCAGGGCCATGTCATCGGCCGGATGGCGCGTGAACGGGCCGTGACGGTGGGCCGCCTGACCGGCTCCGAGCACCGTGCCGACGAACTCGCCCGCAGGGCGCGCAGGGCGCTCGACGACCAGCTCACGCTCGCCGCCCGGCAGAAGCAGGAGCGGGACGGCGTGCAGAAGAAGCTCGCCGACGTGGAGGCACTCCTCGCCTCCCTCACCGCCGAACAGCTCGCCAGGCTGGCCGAGTTCGAGGAGAAGGGGGTCGAGAAGGCGCAGGAGAAGCTGACGACCTCCGGCGCCCTCGGCGAGGAGGACCGCAAGCCCACCCGGAAGGGCGAGACGGCCCTGCGGTACGCCCGACGGCAGCTGGGGAAGCCGTACGAGTGGGGCGCGGAGGGCCCGAGGACGTACGACTGCTCGGGCCTGACGTCGGAGGCCTGGGCGCACGCCGGCACCCCGATCCCGAGGACCAGCCAGGAGCAGTGGGCGCGGCTCCCGAGGATCCCGTTGAAGAACCTACGCCCCGGTGACCTGGTGATCTACTTCCCCAAGGCGACCCACGTGGCGATGTACATCGGGAGGGGAAAGGTCATCGAGGCCCCGAGAACCGGCGAGCGGATCAAGATCTCCCCGATCGCGGCCCACCCGCTCCTCGGAGCCGTACGTCCGGACAGACGCGCCCATCCGCAGACGGCCCGCACCCGCAAGGGCGCCGATCAGCCGCCCGCCACCGAAGCCAGGTAGGCCCCCGTCTTCTCCGGCTCGTAGAAGAAGTTCTCGAAGTCGGCCGGGTCGTCGAAGCCGTTGGCGAACCGGTCCGCCACGGGCTGCAACTGGCCGGCCGCCCCGATCAGATTCAGGATGTGCTCCGGCGGAGGCGCGAGCATCGCGTTCGTCCACTTGGTGACGTGCTGGGCGGTGACCCAGTACCGCTCGAACGTAGCCCGCATCCACTCCTCGTCGAACTCCTTCTCCCCCTGGTCGAGAATCGACGCGAGGTAGGAGGCCGCGCACTTGGACGCGGAGTTGGAGCCCTGCCCGGTGATCGGGTCGTTGGCGACGACGACGTCGGCCACGCCCAGAACCAGTCCCCCACCGGGCAGGCGGCCTATCGGATTGCGCACGGTGGGCGCGTAGCGGCCGGCCAGCGTGGCACCGGCGTCCGTGAGTTCGACGTTCGTGGCGCGCGCGTACTCCCAGGGCAGGAACCTCTCCATGAGTTCCAGGGTCAGGGAGAGATGTTCCGCCGGGTCCTTCACGCCGTTGAAGACGTCGAGCGGGCCGCCGGGTATGCCCTCCCAGAAGAGGATGTCGGCGCGCCCGGAGGTCGTGAGCGTCGGCATGACGAAGAGTTCCCCGACGCCGGGGACGAGGTTGCAGCGGACGGCCTCGGTCTCCGGGTGCTCGGGGCGGGGGCCCAGACCGTGGACGTAGGAGACGGCGAGCGCGCGCTGCGGCTCGGTGTACGGGGAGCGCTCCGGGTCCCTCGTGAACATGGAGACCAGCTCGCCCTTGCCGGCCGAGACCAGCACGAGGTCGTACGTACGGGAGAAGTAGTCGAGGTCGCCGACCGCCGCGCCGTGGATGACGAGCTGGCCGCCGCGCTGCGCGAAGGTCTCCATCCAGCCGGCCATCTTGACCCGCTGGTCGACCGACTGCGCGTACCCGTCGAGCCTGCCCAGCCAGTCGATCGCGCGCTGCGAGGGCCCCGGGTCGAACGAACCGGGAGCCGCCACCGAGACGCCGAGCCCTTCGATCTTCGGGGCCTGGGACTCCCAGAAGTTCAGCTGGAGATCGCGCTCGTGCTGGAGTGCCGTGTGGAACATGCACTGCGTCGACATGACCCGGCCGGAGCGGATCTCGTCCGCCGTCCGGTTGGACATCAGGGTGACCTCGTAGCCGTGCGACTGGAGGCCGAGGGCGAGCTGGAGTCCGGACTGGCCGGCTCCGACGACGAGTATCTTCCGCATGCGGGGCTGTTCTCCTACTCGGGGGTGACGTCCAGTGCGTGGCCGACCAGGGACAGGAGCGTCTCGATCACGGAGATCTTCCGCCGCGCGTCCATGATCATGACAGGTATGTGGGCGGGGACCGTCAACGCCTCTCGGACATCCTCCGGTTCGAAGCGATCACTGCCGTCGAAGTGGTTGACCGCGACGACGTACGGCAGTCCGCAGCTCTCGAAGTAGTCGAGGGCGGGGAAGGAGTCCTTGAGGCGACGGGTGTCCGCCAGGACGACGGCGCCTATCGCGCCCCGCACCAGGTCGTCCCACATGAACCAGAAGCGCTCCTGGCCCGGCGTGCCGAAGAGGTACAGGACCAGGTCGTCGTCGAGCGTGATGCGGCCGTAGTCCATGGCCACGGTGGTGGTGACCTTCTCCGGGGTGCCGGTGAGGTCGTCGACCTGCTCGCTGGCCTCGGTCATCAGCGCCTCCGTCTGGAGGGGCTCGATCTCCGAGACGGTGCCGACGAGGGTGGTCTTGCCGACGCCGAAGCCGCCGGCCACGACTATCTTCGTGGCGATGGGGGCCCGGGTGCGGTCCGTCTGCCAGGACCTGAGGTTGTCGTCGGTCTCGACATCGACGAACGGGGTGACGCCGTACCCGGAGGAGGCGGCGGCGTCAGAGACGACGGAGTCCACTGAGCACCCTTTCCAGCAGAGCGCGGTCGGGACGGCCCGTACCGTGACCGGTCCCGGTGCCGTACACACGGATCTTTCCCTGGTCCGCGAGGTCGCTGAGGAGCACGCGGACCACGCCGAGCGGCATCTTCAGCAGCGCGGCGATCTCGGCCACCGTGCGCATCCGGCGGCACAGTTCGACGATGGCCCGCAGCTCCGGCATGACCGACCTCAGCGAGCCGTTGGTGAGCTCCTTGCGCTCCTCGGCTGCTTCGAGGGCCGCTGTGCTGGCCACGAACGTCTCCACGAGGAGGACGTGGCCGAAGCGGGTACGGCCGCCGGTGAGCGAGTACGGCCGTACCCGGGCGGCCTTGCGGTCACCGCCGCGGACCGGGAGCTCGGGCCTGTTCGTCATCGGGCGCCCCCTGTCGCGTCGTTCTCCAGCGACTGGCGCAGCTCGCTGCGGAGTTCGGGGGTCAGGACGTGTCCCGCGCGGCCGACGAACAGCGCCATGTGGTAGGCCACCACGCTCATGTCGCAGTCGGCGGAGCCGTGCACACCGAGCAGCGAACCGTCGCTGATCGACATCACGAACAGGCTGCCGTCGTCCATCGCGATCATGGTGTGCTTGGTCGCGCCGAAGTCCATGAGCTTCGCGGCGCCGAGGGTGAGGCTGCCGATGCCGGAGACGACGGTCGCGAGGTCGGCGGACGAGCCGCGCGGGCCGGAGGGTTTCTCCTCGCGGGCCTCGCGGGCCTCCGCGTTCCGCTCGGCGTCGGAGGAGAGCAGGAGCAGTCCGTCGGAGGAGACCACGGCGACGGACTGGACGCCGGGGACCTCCTCGACGAGGTTGGTCAGCAGGAAGTGGAGATTGCGTGCTTCACGACTCAGTCCGAAGGTACTGGGCGCGGTCAACTGCTTGCCTCCTCGGCTGTGCCCCCCGTGGCTTCTTCGGATGCGGTGCTGTGCGGTGCCGGCAGTCTGCTCTCGCCGGTCTGTTCCTGGATCTCCGCTTCCACGTCGCGGTAGCCGGCCTCTGCCCCCCGGCGGAAGCCGCCCAGCCTGCGGCGGAGGGCGTCGGCGTCCACGGAGCTGTTCCGTTGGCGGGGCGCCGGGATGCTGGGTGCGGTGATCTTGGGGGTGCGCTTGGGGAGGCCCTTGTCGGTGAGGGGTTCCTCGTCGGCGCGGGTGTGTTCCGTCGCGGCTTCGGTCTCGGCGGCCGTGGGTTCGGGTGCCGACGGCTCCTCCGGTAGGGGGTCCGGCTCCCCCTGTGCCGGTACGGGGGCCAGGAGTTCCATCGTCGTCTCGGCCGGGGACTCCGCCTCCGCGTGGCGTACGGCCTTCTCGGCCAGGTCCACCAGGGGGTCGCCCTGTGAGCGGCCGCTCAGGACGTTGGAGTTGACCTCCGCGTCGGCGCCGGGGAGGGAGAAAGAGGGGGGCGCGCCGGTGACCGGGCCGGTGCCGGAGGCCGGTACGGCGGAGGTGGGCGCGGCGGTGAGCAGGGTCTTGGGGAGGACCACCACCGCGGCCACCCCGCCCTGCTTCTGCTCGCGCAGCTGCACCCGGACGCCGTGCCGGTGGGCGAGTCGGGCCACGACGTACAGGCCCAGGCCGAGTCCCTCGTCGCCCTCGTCGTACGACTCGTACGCGGCCTCGGGATCGAACTCGGCGAGGCGCGAGTTGAGGGTGGTCATCCGCTCGGCGGTCATGCCGATGCCCTCGTCCTGCACGGAGAGCATGACCTCGCCGCTCTCCAGGAGCCAGCCGGAGACCTCGACGGGCAGGTCGGGCGGGGAGAACGAGCTGGCGTTCTCCATCAGTTCGGCCAGGAGATGGGACAGGTCGTCCGCGGCGAAGCCCGCCACGTGGGCGTGCGGCGGGAGGGCGGCGATGCGGACGCGCTCGTAGCGCTCGATCTCGCTGACCGCGGCGCGGACGACGTCGACGAGCGGGACGGGCCCGGCGCTCTGCTGCACGTGTTCCGTACCGGCCAGGACGAGGAGGTTCTCGCTGTGGCGGCGCATGACCGTGGCGAAGTGGTCGAGCTTGAAGAGGGTCGCCAGGCGGTCCGGGTCCTGCTCGCGCTCCTCCAGGCTCTCGATGACGGCGAGCTGCCGCTCCACGAGGCCGAGGGTGCGCAGCGCGAGGTTGACGAAGGTGGCGCCGATGGTGGTGCGCAGCCGCTCCAACTGGGCTGCGGAGTCGGCGAGTTCGCTCTTGAGCTGCTCGCGCGCGTCCGCCATCTTCTGGCGCTGTCCGACCAGGTGCTTGCGGTCGGACTCCAGGGTGTTGATCCGCTCGGCGAGCGCGACGGTGTGCGCGTGCAGGGCGTTGACGGAGCGGACGACCTGGGCGAACTCGTCGTTGCGGCCGGTGAAGGAGACCGCTTCCTCGGCGGTGGGGTCCTCGGCCCCGGCGAGCCGGGCGGAACCGCGGCGCAGCACGGAGAGGGGGCGGGTGAGGGTGCGGGCCATCGCGGTGGCGATACCGACGGACAGCAGCATCAGGGCGCCGAGGATCGCGACGCGCAGCTCCAGCGCGGTGACGTCGTCGTCGCGCAGGTGGGCGAGCTCCTTGACCCGGCGGTCGAAGAGCGCGGACTCGGCGCCGCGCATGAGGTCGACGCGGGCGGAGAGGGCCGCGCCGAGCTTGGTGGTGCTGGTGCCGAGTTCGCCACCGGAGAGGGTGGGCTGGTCGGTCAGGGCGGCGAGGTATTTGTCGGCGGAGTTGACCTCGGGACCGGTGACCGTGGAGTCGTAGCTCGCCTTGGCGGTGTCGGGCGCGGAGTCCTGGAAGTCGGCGAGGGCCGCGTCGGAGCGCAGCCGGGCCTGCTGGGCGGCGGCACTGAGCGCGTCGCGCTGTGCGGCGTCGGCCTTCGAGGAGACCTTCTTGCTGCTCGTCAGGCCGGTGATCGGGTCGTAGACGCTCTGGGTCGTCGTCGGCACGCTGAGCGCCGCGAGCAGCAGTCCACGGGTGGCGGCGGCCTGCTGTACGGCGGAGTCCAGCTCGGCGAGGGCGTAGGCGCCGGAGCCCGCGCGGGACGGCATCCTCTCGGCCAGTTCCTCGGCGAGCCGGTGCAGTTCGGTGATGGCGGCGGAGTAGGCGCTGTGCGCTTCGAGGGCGGTGCTCTTGCCGGTGAGCGCGGAGCGTCGTACGGCGGCGATGTCGTCGAGGTCGCCGCGCAGGCTCGTGGACAGGTCGGTGTCGGCGCGCAGTTCCTCGACCTGGCGGTCCACGCGGGCGCTCGACTGCTCGCCCGGCGCCTTCGCCCTGGGTCGTCCGGCCGCGATGTAGGAGGTGACCTCGTCGCGTTCGTCGGCCAGCGAGTGGGCGAGGTCGAGGGCGTCCTGGGTCTGCTCGGCGAACGTCACCAGGTCCTGGGAGTCGTGGAGTTCCCCGGAGGCGGTGACGAGGGAGGGGGCGCCGGCTCCGGCGACGGCGGCGGCCACGACGGCGACGGCGAGGATCAGCCGGGTGCGGACGTGGGTGGGGCGGCCCTTGCCGACGGGGGTCTCGGGGGCGCCGGGCGTGGCGGGTGTGCGCTCCGCGCCGTTGCCGGAGGCCGTCTGCTTGCCTGTGCGACGAGGCCGCGTCTTCTGCACCGCTGCTCGCATTCCTGAACTCGTGATACCCATGGGCCCGGGGTGACGCTCCGTCAACTGCTGTGCACACCGGGGTACGGTTCCCGACCCTCCCAGCGCCGGTGGGCGGTGGCCGCGCATCGCCTGAGCCGCCACCCGAAGGAGTGAACCCCGGAGGGGAGTTGGCGGGCAAGTTCCTGCGGCACGCGCACGGACCTTGCACGGCAGGCCGGTTGGACGCCGACGAAGACCGATGGCAGTATTCGCCGCTACGCCTGCCCGGAGTGAACCATTCCACCCCAAACCTGGCGTCTGACCTGCGCGAGTGCGTCAATTCCGCGACTGTTGGCACTCTTTGGCGAAGCATGTGAAGGGCTCGTGCAGACTGGCTGAATGCGTACGGAACTTGTCTCGGAACCCGGTGATGTCAGCCGTCCCAACGAGGACTTCGCGAGCGTCGCTCTCCCCGCTTCCGGGCGGGGCGGTGTGCTGATCGCCCTCGACGGGGTCACCCCGCCCGACGGCCCGACCGGCTGTCTGCATTCCGTCCCCTGGTTCACGGCCCGCCTCGGCGGGGCGCTGACCGAACTGGCCGTTTCGCTCAGGGATGTTCCACCGACCGAGGTGCTGTCCCGGGCCATCGCGCGCACAGCTGAGACACATGGTGAAGGTTGTGACCTTTCTCACCCGCGGACGCCGCAGGCGACGGTGGTGATGGCGCGGTGGTCCCCGGAGACGGTCGAGTACCTGGTCCTGTCGGACTCGGCGCTGCTCGTGGAGGCAGCCGACGGCACGGTCACGGCCGTACTGGACGACCGCCTCTCCCGTCTCCCCCGCACCTCCCTGGCCACGGACGCCTTGATCGACGCCAACCTCCGCAACAAGGAGGGCGGCTTCTTCACGGCGGCGGCCGATCCGTCGGTGGCGGGGCGCGCGGTGACGGGGGTGCTGCCACGATCGGCGGTACGGACCCTGGTGGCCCTGACCGACGGGGCGACCCGGTGGGTGGAGAAGTTCCACGAGGGCGGCTGGGGGGACTGCCTCGGCCTCGTCCGCAAGGAGGGTGCGCAGGCACTGGTGGACCGTGTCCGGGAGCTGGAGCGGGCGGACGCGGAGACCCGGACGTATCTGCGCCGCAGCAAGACCCACGACGACGCGACGGTGGTGTACGCGGAGCTTTGAGGGGCGGTGCCCCACCGAGCGGCGCGGGAATCCCGGCCGCGTCGTCCGCCGAGGAGGTCCGCCGCCGTCACGTCCACGAGCCGCCCTCCCGGGGCGTCGCCGGGCCGGCCGGGGACGCCCGCCGCCGCGAGCTGCCGCACCGGGCCCTGCACCGGGTCGTACCCTTCGTCCGGATCACGGAGGCCGCTCACGGCACCGCCCTCCCGGATAGCCACGTTCACCGCCAACCGGGCGATCGTCCAGACGGCCGGTTCCCCGTCGGCGCCGCCGAGCACACCGCGCGACCGCCCGCCATGGACCGCGCCCTCGACCACCCACGGCTCGGCAGTGGCCCCACCCGGGCCCGCCCCGCGACGACACGACCAGCCCCCGGCGGTGGCCCACCAACCGGGCACCGCGCGCGCCCGTCCGCCGTCGAACGTCCGCTCGACCACCCACGGCTCGCGAGCGGCCCGATCGGGGCCCGCCCCGCGACGACACGACCGGCGGCGGCCTACCAACCGGGCGATCGTCCAGACGGCCGGTTCCCCGTCGGCGCCGCCGAGCACACCGCGCGACCGCCCGCCATGGACCGCGCCCTCGACCACCCACGGCTCGGCAGTGGCCCCACCCGGGCCCGCCCCGCGACGACACGACCAGCCCCCGGCGGTGGCCTACTTCTCCATGCCGCGGTTCAGCTGGTGCAGCAGCCTTGCCAGTTCGGTGACCTCTTCCGGGTCCCAGTGCGCCAGTCGGCCCGCGTACCGGGCCCGGCGCGCGTCGCGGACCCTCTGCACCCGGGAGCGGCCCTCCTGTGTGAGGTCGACGAGCCAGGCCCGGCCGTCCGCCGGGTCCGGTGCGCGGGCGACGAGGCCCAGGTCTTCCAGGGCACGCAGCTGACGGGACATCGTGGCCTTGCCGACGCCGATGTAGGCGGCCAGTTCGGTGGCGCGCTGGCGGCCGCATTCATCCAGACGGACGAGCAGGCCGTAGGCCGCCGACTCCAGGTCGGGGTGGACCTCGCGTGCCATCTCACCCTGGTTGGCCCGGGCGCGGCGCAGCAGGACGGTCAACTCGCGTTCCAGTGCGAGGAATCCGGGCTGGTCCACACCGTGCGGCGCCACGTCGGCCCCGCCCCGGCCCCCGCCGCCGTTTCCGTCTTCGTGCACGTCAGCCCCTGCCTTGAATATCCCGGTCGTAAAGGTTTCCGCCAAATTGCGCCATCACCGCGGCTCCGTAAGTATTTCGCAGGGCTGGACCAATGGCAGCCGCCGGTCCCGCTTCCCACCCTCGTCGTCGTACGCAGCGCCTTCGCCGAGCAGCGGCTGGCATGCTCACGCCAGCCCGGCCACGGCCGTCCCGTGTTCCCCCAACCGAGCATCACCGAGCCCTCGGAGGCACGCCATGCCCGTGCACAGACCCGGACCGATACGTCCCCGACGCCTCTTCCTCGTCGCACTCCTGCTCACCGCGTTCTCCCTGCTCCACCCGGCCGCCGCCCCGGCCGCCGAAACCCCCGACACCCCCGACGCGACCGCCACCCCGGCCCGCGGCTCCGCCCACATGGGAATGGGCGTCGTAGCGCATGACGGCCAGGGCGAGCTGCCCGCCGGCACCCGCGCCACCCAGGCCGAGGGTGTCGACGTCGCCAGCTACCAGGGCAACGTCTCCTGGTCGACCCTGTGGAACAGCGGGGTGCGCTGGGCGTACACCAAGGCGAGCGAGGGGACGTACTACGCGAATCCCTCCTTCAGCCAGCAGTACACCGGCTCCTACGACGTCGGCATGATCCGCGGCGCCTATCACTTCGCCACCCCGGACACCAGCAGCGGTGCGACGCAGGCCGACTACTTCGTCGACAGCGGCGGCGGCTGGTACCGGGACAACAGGACCCTGCCCGGCACCCTCGACATCGAGTGGAACCCGTACGGCGACTCCTGCTTCGGCAAGTCGCCGAGCGCGATGGTCAGCTGGATCCGCGACTTCCTGAACCAGTACAAGGCGCGCACCGGCCGCAACGCCGTCATCTACACCGCCACCAACTGGTGGACCCAGTGCACCGGAAACTACGGCGGTTTCTCCGCCAACCCGCTGTGGATCGCCCGGTACGCCTCGACGGCGGGCACCCTCCCGGCCGGCTGGAGCTCGTACACCATGTGGCAGTACACCTCCTCCGGCCCGACGGTCGGCGACCACGACCGCTTCAACGGCGCCCTGGACCGCGTACAGGCGCTCGCCGGCGGCTGACCCACCCGGCGTACGGCGAAGGCCCGGGCCTCCCTCACGAGAACCCGGGCCTTCACCTCGTCCGGCAGCCGCGGACCGAGCCCGCTGACGGACTACGGCCTCACGCCGCCACCGGAACCTCCGGCGTGGCCCCGTTGGTCGCCGGGGACAGCGCCAGCTCCAGGACCTGGCGGACGTCGGTGACGGCGTGGACGTCGAGCTTGTCCAGCACCTCCGCCGGGACATCGTCCAGGTCGGCCTCGTTGCGCTTCGGGATGATGACGGTCGTCACCCCGGCGCGGTGCGCGGCGAGCAGCTTCTGCTTGACGCCGCCGATCGGGAGGACCCGGCCGGTCAGCGAGACCTCGCCCGTCATCGCCACGTCCGTGCGGACCAGACGGCCGGAGAGCAGCGAGGCCAGCGCCGTCGTCATGGTGACGCCCGCGCTCGGGCCGTCCTTCGGGACCGCGCCCGCCGGGAAGTGGATGTGCACGCCCCGGTCCTTCAGGTCGCCCACCGGCAGTTCGAGCTCCGCGCCGCGCGACCGCAGGAAGCTCAGCGCGATCTGCGCGCTCTCCTTCATCACGTCACCCAGCTGGCCGGTCAGCGTCAGACCCGCCGCGCCCGTCTCGGGGTCGGCCAGCGACGCCTCGACGAACAGCACGTCTCCGCCCGCTCCGGTGACCGCGAGTCCGGTCGCCACCCCGGGGACCGCCGTGCGGCGCTCCGCCGGGTCCTGGGCCGACTCGGGCACGTGGTGCGGCCGGCCGATCAGACCGCGCAGCTCCTCGTCCGTGACGGTGAACGGCAGCTCCCGCTCGCCCAGTTCGTGCTGGGCCGCCACCTTGCGCAGCAGCCTCGCGACGGACCGCTCGAGGGTGCGGACGCCCGCCTCACGGGTGTACTCGCCGGCGAGCTTGCGCAGCGCGCTCTCGTCGATGACGACCTCGTCCTTGGCGAGCCCCGCCCGCTCCAGCTGGCGCGGGAGCAGGTGGTCCCTGGCGATGACGATCTTCTCGTCCTCGGTGTACCCGTCGAGCCGGACCAGCTCCATCCGGTCGAGCAGCGCCTCCGGGATCGCCTCCAGCACGTTGGCCGTGGCGAGGAAGACGACATCCGACAGATCGAGCTCGACCTCCAGGTAGTGGTCGCGGAAGGTGTGGTTCTGCGCCGGGTCCAGGACCTCCAGGAGGGCCGCCGCGGGGTCGCCGCGGAAGTCGGAGCCCACCTTGTCGATCTCGTCGAGCAGGACCACCGGGTTCATCGACCCGGCCTCCTTGATCGCCCGCACGATCCGGCCGGGCAGCGCGCCGACGTACGTCCGCCGGTGGCCGCGGATCTCCGCCTCGTCCCGTACGCCACCGAGGGCGACGCGGACGAACTTGCGGCCCATGGCGTGGGCCACGGACTCCCCGAGGCTGGTCTTGCCGACGCCGGGCGGCCCGACGAGGGCCAGGACCGCACCGCCGCGCCGGCCGCCGACGACACCCAGTCCCCGGTCGCTGCGGCGCTTGCGCACCGCCAGGTACTCGGTGATCCGCTCCTTCACGTCCTGGAGGCCCGCGTGCTCGGCGTCGAGGATCGCCTGGGCGCCCTGGATGTCGTAGGCGTCCTCGGTCCGTTCGTTCCACGGCAGTTCGAGGACCGTGTCCAGCCAGGTCCGGATCCAGGAGCCCTCCGGGGACTGGTCGCTGGACCGCTCCAGCTTGTCGACCTCCTTGAGGGCGGCTTCCCGCACCTTCTCGGGCAGGTCGGCGGCCTCCACGCGGGCGCGGTAGTCGTCGGACTCCTCGCCCTCCTGCTCGCCGTTGAGCTCGCGCAGTTCCTTGCGTACGGCTTCCAGCTGACGGCGGAGCAGGAACTCCCGCTGCTGCTTGTCGACGCCCTCCTGGACGTCCTTGGCGATGGTCTCGGCCACGTCCTGCTCGGCGAGGTGGTCGCGGAGCTGCTGGGTGGCGAGCTTGAGGCGGGCGACCGGGTCGGAGGTCTCCAGCAGTTCGACCTTCTGCTCGGTGGTCAGGAAGGGCGAGTAACCGGAGTTGTCGGCAAGGGTGGAGACGTCGTCGATGGCCTGCACCCGGTCGACGACCTGCCAGGCGCCGCGCTTGCGCAGCCAGGCGGTGGCGAGGGCCTTGTACTCCTTGACGAGTTCGGTGACGTGACCGGGCAGCGGTTCGGGGACGGTCTGGTCGACCGTGGTCCCCTCGACCCACAGGGCGGCGCCCGGGCCGGTGGTCCCCGCACCGATCTTCACCCTGCTGCGGCCGCGGATGAGCGCGCCCGGGTCGCCGTCGGCCAGCCGGCCGACCTGCTCGATGGTGCCGAGCACACCGGTGCCGGCGTACTCGCCGTCGATGCGTGGCACCAGAAGAACCTTCGGCTTTCCGGGTTCCGAGCGGGCGGCGGCCTGGGCGGCCTCCACCGCGGCGCGGACGTCGGTGTCGTTCAGGTCCAGCGGAACCACCATTCCGGGCAGCACGACCTCGTCGTCGAGCGGCAGCACGGGCAGGGTGAGCGGTGTGGACGTCGAAGCCATGATCTCCCCTTAGGCAGTCAAGTTGAGCTATGCCGACTCAATGCACAGGGCGCTTCGAATGTTCCCCACCCGCTTGCCTGTTCGCTGTCGGCGATCACTGCTGCCGGAATCGGCGGGTCGGGGCCTATGGTCATCCAGTAATAGACACATGACGCTAGAGACCATTACAGGGGGATGTCATGGACGGAGTCGTACAGGCGTGGGTGACCGGCTGGGTCGTGTCCCGCGGGGCGGCGACGCCGGAGCGTGAGCCGTGGGGGTTCACCGTCGACGTGGGGCAGGTCGCGCAAGTGTCGCGACACGTGTTCGACGCGCTCGGCGACGGCGTGGACGAGGGGGTCGTGCGCAAGGTGGCGGGCGGGGTGACCGGGGCCGGGGTGTGGCTCAAGGTGTTCCATGATCCGGAGATGGTCGGGCCCTGGCTGGACGAGGGCTGGTGGGTGGATCCCGAGCCGGGTTACCTGATGACGGTCCCGCTGACCGCGCCGGCGCAACGGACCACCGTCCCCGACGGATACCGACTGCGCACCTGGTCCGTGGGCGGCGTCACCCGCGTACTCGTCGCCGCACCCGACGGTTCCCTCGCGGCGCGCGGTCAGGTCGCTCCGACCGGCGCGACCGCCGTCTTCGACCAGATCGAGACCGTGGCCGCCCATCGGCGCCGGGGGCTGGGCAGCGTCGTCATGCGCACGCTCCAGGCCGTCGCGGCCGACACGGGTGCCGAGACGGGCGTCCTCGCGGGAACGCCGGCGGGGCGGGGGCTGTACGAGTCTCTGGGCTGGCATGTGGAAGCTCCGCTCACCAGTGCGAAGTTCGTGGGATCGAACGCCGGGTGACCGTCCGTCGCCGCCCGCGGAAAACCCGGAGGCGACCGGGGACGGCCTCTGTCATGCTGCGCCGGTGATCGCCCCGATACCTCCGGTGGTTCCCGCCGGCCGCATGGCGGACAACACCCAGCCGGTCCTCGCTCTTCCCGGCGGCCTGAAACTCCGCCCCTGGCGCACGACGGACGCCGGTGCCCTGGTGGCCGCGGGCCACGATCCGGCCATCAGCCGGTGGAACCTGCTGCCGACCATGACCGAGGACGAGGCACGCGCGCGTATCGGGCGGATGCGGGAGAGGTGGGAGAGGGAGACGGCGGCGGTGTGGGCGGTTGCGCGGGAGGACGAAGGCGAAGGGGCGGGCGTCCTGACGAGCACCGGCATCGGCCCCGCCGCCGGTCCGCGGGACGAGCACGCCAAAAACCCCGGCCCCGGCGACATCCTCGGCCTCGCCGCCTGGATCAACGTCGACCTCGACCGGGGCCACGCCGAGATCGCCTACTGGGTGCTGCCCGCCGGCCGCGGCACCGGCATCGCGGTCGAGGCCGCCCGTCGGCTGACCGACTGGGCGCTGCACGATCTCGGCCTGCACCGCCTCACCCTCTGCCACGCCGTCGCCAACGAGGCCTCCTGCCGGGTGGCGGAGAAGGCCGGCTTCCGACTGGAGGGCACCATGCGCCACGCCCTGCTCCACGCGGACGGCTGGCACGACCAGCACCTCCACGCGCGCGTGCGGGGAGACGACCAGAACGACCGATACGACCGAGACGACCGAGACGACCGAGACGACCGGGGGAACGAACGACCATGACCACCGCAGACATACAGCCCCTCCTCTCCGCCTACGACGACCAGATGCGCGGCGCTCCCCCAACCCCGCCCGCGGGGGTGACGTACGAGCAGGACGGACCGCTGCTCAGGATCGTCGGCCAGTTCCGCGGGTTCGTGAGCGGGCCGCGCGACCTCGGTGTCGAGGGCGGCGCGCTCGACGAACTCGTCGCGCGGCAACGTGACTTCTTCGCGGCTCGCGGCGAGGCCGTCGAATGGAAGACCCGCTCCCACGACACCCCGGACGACCTCACCGAACGACTCCGCGCGGCCGGTTTCGTGCCCGAGGAGCGGGAGACGGTACTGGTCGGCCGGGCCGCCGAGATGGCCGTACGACAGCCCGCGCCGCCGGAAGGCGTCACCGTGCGCCGCGTCACGGCGGACGCGGACATGCGCCGGATCGCCGCGATGCAGTCGGCGGTGTGGGGGCAGGACTGGAGCTGGCTCGCCGACGACCTGATCGGCAGGGTGGCCACCGCGCCGGACGACATCGCGGTGTACGTCGCCGAGGTGGACGGCGAAGTGGTGTGCGCCGCCTGGCTGGTGTTCCGCACGGGCACGGGATTCGCGAGTCTGTGGGGCGGATCCACGCTCGCCGAGTGGCGGGGCAGGGGCATCTACCGCGCCCTGGTCGCCGTACGCGCCGCTCTCGCCGTCTCCCGCGGAGTCACCTATCTGCACGTGGACGCGTCCGACGACAGCGCGCCCATCCTGCGCAGGCTCGGCATGCACGCGGTGACCACGACGACGCCGTACGTCTGGACTCCCCCGGGTCGCTGACACCGCGTGTGCCGGGACGTGCGGGAGCCGATGAGCGGGGGACCCGTCGACGACGCGATGCGCGACCTGCACGAGCCGGCCGCGCAGGTCGGTGCCCCACCCGCCCGGGCAGCGAGGTCCCGTTCCGACCCTCCTGGCTGCTCGACATCGCCCCCCACCTTCCTCGACGCGGCCGGCATCGCCCCGGACACCGAACTCGACCGGCCGGCCGCCCATCAGCCGTGTCAACAACCCCGCGGGTCAGGACACCCGGCGACCGGCGAGGGGCTGACGTGCGCGGTGCCAGCGCCGTACCGCCGGCCAGGTCGCGACGCCGATCGCCAGGGCGATCAGATGACCCCAGTCCGTCATCGGGTCGGTGAACGCGATCAGGTCCGTCACCAGCATCCAGCCGAACAGGGCGAGCAACGGCCGGCGCAGCCACGGCCGGAGAAGCCCCGCCAGCGCGCCGAGGCTCGCGGCGACACCGAAGCTGACTCCGTAGTCGAGACGGTGCAGTGAGCTGGCGGGCAGATGCCCGACCAGGACCGCGAGTCCTATGGGGACCTCCGTGGCAAGGGTCGCCCCGGCATGCCCGAGCAGAAAGACACCGGCCGTGCGCACGCCACCGATCCGCCGCTCCAGCGCCGTGAGGACGAACAGCAGGGCGACGGCGTACGGCGAGAGGATCCCGCCCGCGATCCACAACGCGCTGGCGACCAGCACCAGTACGGGCGTCCGCACGAGGTGGGCGACATCGGTGCTGGAGCCCTGGTGCAGGGTCTGCACCAGGGCGGGGTCAAGATGCGCGGCGACGAGCGAGACGACGGCCAGGACGGCGCCGTAGACGAAGGTGAACGGGGTCCCGGCGGGAGTGGGGAACAGCCGCCGGAGGCGGGGGACACGGAGCCGGGTGTCCGGGGCGGCCGTCGCCAGGGGTGTCACCGGTGTCTCGCCGGCTCCCGTCCCGCCGCGTTCCCGCTGCCGTGGCATCCCGTCGAGCAGTCCCGCCACATCCGGAAAGCACGCGTCCGACGCAGGGGCGTCCGACGCGGGGTCGGGCGCAGCCGGTGCGGGCGCGTCGGAAGGCGCTGCGGGCACGGTCCGTTCCAAGGTGAGCTGCTCCCTCCGTTTCACCCCAGCCTTCGCGCCCGACCCACCCGCTGTCTGTGACCTGCGCCACCTCGCCCCCCATTCACAGGGACTTCTCAAGAAGTCCCGCTCGGACGCCGTACCTGCCAGGATGGGCCGATGCCCACCTCGTACGACATTCCCGACGTCCTGGACCGTCGCGAGGGCCCCTACGGGGAGGTGGTCCTGCGGCGCCACGGCGAGTTGCTCCAGATCATCGCCAACGGCTGCTTCCTGATGGACACCTCCGACGGACGCTCGGAGCGGATGCTCGTCGACGCGGCGCTCGACGCCCTCGACGACCGCCCCGCCCCGCACGTCCTCATCGGCGGCCTCGGTGTCGGCTTCTCGCTCGCACACGCGGCCGCGAATCCGCGCTGGGGGCGGATCACGGTCGTCGAGCGGGAACCGGCGATCGTCGACTGGCACCGCGCGGGCCCGCTCTCGGCCCTCTCGGCCGAGGCGCTCGCCGATCCCCGGACGAACATTCTGGAAACGGATCTAGTCGGATTCGTCAATGAGACATGCGCCACTTTTGACGCGCTGTGCCTCGACATCGACAACGGACCCGACTGGACGGTCACGGAGGGCAACGGCGGACTCTACGCGCGTGCCGGACTCACAAGCTGCGCAAGGGTGTTGAAGCCGGGCGGGGTTCTGGCCGTGTGGTCCGCGCAGCCCTCTGCGGAATTTGAGGGATCCCTATCAAATGCCGGGTTCCAGCAGGTACGTACCGAGGAGATCCCCGTTGCCCGGGGCGTACCCGACGTCGTGCATCTCGCCGTCCGACCTGGATAGCAAAGGGGTGATGACTCCCCGTACTCTGCTTCCCTACGCCGATCATTCAAGCGTCAATCGCAGTCATGCGCAGACAAGGAATCACCCCACATGGTTCCGGAAAGCACTCCCCAGGGGCGGGCGATGGAGCAGACACACACCTCCCACAACGGCACGACGGCCACGCCGGGCGCACAGCGCCGGGTTCTGGTCGTCGAGGACGATCCGACGATCGTCGACGCCATCGCGACCCGCCTGCGCGCCGAGGGATTCCTCGTGCAAACGGCGGTCGACGGTCCGTCGGCGGTGGACACGGCAGAGGCCTGGCAGCCGGACCTGCTGATCCTCGACATCATGCTGCCCGGCTTCGACGGTCTCGAGGTCTGCCGCCGTGTGCAGGCCGCCCGTCCGGTGCCGGTGATGATGCTCACCGCGCGGGACGACGAGACCGACATGCTGGTCGGGCTCGGCGTCGGCGCCGACGACTACATGACCAAGCCGTTCTCGATGCGCGAGCTGGCCGCGCGCGTGCACGTCCTGCTGCGGCGGGTCGAGCGGGCCGCGCTGGCCGCCGCGACGCCCCGGTCCGGCATTCTCCGGCTCGGCGAGCTGGAGATCGACCACGCGCAGCGCCGGGTGCGGGTGCGCTCGGAGGACGTGCACCTGACGCCCACCGAGTTCGACCTCCTGGTGTGCCTGGCGAACACCCCGCGCGCGGTGCTCTCCCGTGAGCAGCTGCTGGCCGAGGTGTGGGACTGGGCGGACGCCTCCGGCACCCGCACGGTCGACAGCCACATCAAGGCGCTGCGCCGGAAGATCGGCGCCGAGCGGATCCGTACGGTGCACGGCGTGGGCTACGCCCTGGAGACGCCGACGCCATGAGCGAGGGTCCGGCCGGCCGGAGCAGCCCCAGGGAGCCCTGGGGCGGCGTAAGCCCGTTCTCGATCAAGACCAAGCTGGGCGTCCTGGTCGTCATCGCGGTCCTCATCACCACCGGGCTGATGATGATCGCGATGCGCACGGCCACGGAGCTGCGCTTCATCACGGTCTTCTCGATGATCGCCACACTGCTCATTACGCAGTTCGTGGCGCATTCGCTCACCGCGCCGCTGGACGACATGAACGCGGTCGCCCGGTCCATCTCGCACGGCGACTACACCCGCCGGGTGCGCGAGAACCGGCGGGACGAGCTGGGCGACCTGGCCCAGACGATCAACCGCATGGCGGACGACCTGGAGGCCCAGGAACGCCAGCGCAAGGAACTTGTGGCAAATGTCTCCCATGAGCTGCGCACGCCCATCGCGGGCCTGCGCGCGGTGCTGGAGAACATCGTCGACGGGGTCACCCAGGCCGACCCCGAGACCATGCGCACGGCCCTGAAGCAGACCGAGCGGCTCGGCCGGCTGGTGGAGACGCTGCTGGACCTGTCCCGGCTCGACAACGGCGTCGTACCGCTGAAGAAGCGCCGTTTCGAGGTGTGGCCGTATCTGTCGGGCGTGCTGAAGGAGGCCAACATGGTCGCCACGGCGCGCGCGGGCATCGCGTCCGGGTCAGGCAGTCACACCCGCAACGACGTCCATCTGCACCTCGACGTGTCCCCGCCGGAGCTCACCGCGCACGCCGACCCGGAGCGCATCCACCAGGTCGTCGCCAACCTCATCGACAACGCGGTCAAGCACAGCCCGGCGCACGGCCGGGTGACGGTCAAGGCGCGGCGCGGGTCCCTGCCGGAGTCGCTCGAGCTGGAGGTGCTCGACGAGGGCCCCGGCATTCCGCGCTCGGAGTGGCACCGCGTCTTCGAGCGGTTCAACCGCGGCCAGGTCCGGCGGCCGCACGGGCCGGGCAGCGACGGCGGCACCGGACTCGGGCTCGCGATCGCCCGCTGGGCGGTGGATCTGCACGGCGGCCGGATCGGAGTGGCCGAATCCGATCGGGGTTGCAGGATCCTTGTCACCCTTCCAGGCCTTCCATCTCTGCCAAGTTGACGTAAAGTTCAAAGCGGAGCCACAAGATCCATCTCTGTTCCGCGCCGACGGACACGTGTGATCAGGCAGAGGGCCGCGCCACCGTCGCGCAGGGCCCCGCTCGGCGCTTCCCTCCCGTGGATTCACGCAGCGGAACCACGCTTGTTTCCCGCCATTTCCACCCCCGAAACCCGCTCTTTGATGTGACTTACACGACGATGGACGGGCCCGGCCTGACCTTCACCGTCTTGGGGGCGTAGCCTTTATTCCCGCTGTCCATCACCTTGTGAGAAGCGGAAGAGGGCGGTTGCCGCCGTGTCGCCACAGTCCCCCAGTAACTCGAGCATCTCGACCGACGCAGACCAAGCGGGCAAGAACCCCGCTGCCGCGTTCGGCCCGAACGAGTGGCTCGTCGACGAGATCTATCAGCAGTACCTCCAGGACCCGAATTCGGTAGACCGTGCCTGGTGGGACTTCTTCGCCGACTACAAGTCGGGGGCCGCCGCTCCGGCTGCGGCGGGTACCGCGGCCGCGGGGGCCGCGGAGACCACCACTGCGGCCGCGGCCGCACCGGCCCCCACCGCTCCGGCTCAGGCCGCCGCGCCGGCCCCGGCCGCTGCTCCGGCCGCCAAGCCGGCCGCCGCGGCTCCGGCCCCCGCCAAGGCCGCTCCCGCCGCCGCTCCGGCTCAGGCCGCTCCGGCTGCCAAGCCGGCCGCCGCGAAGCCGGCTGCCGCCGCGAAGCCCGCCACCGCGGGTTCTTCCGCGGAGGGCCCGGAGATGGTGACCCTGCGCGGTCCCGCCGCCGCGGTCGCGAAGAACATGAACGCCTCCCTGGAGCTGCCCACGGCCACGTCCGTGCGCGCGGTCCCGGTGAAGCTGCTGTTCGACAACCGCATCGTCATCAACAACCATCTGAAGCGGGCCCGGGGCGGGAAGATCTCCTTCACGCACCTGATCGGCTACGCGATGGTGCAGGCCATCAAGGCCATGCCGTCGATGAACTGGCACTACGCGGAGAAGGACGGGAAGCCCACCCTCGTCAAGCCGCCGCACGTCAACTTCGGCCTCGCCATCGACCTGGTGAAGTCCAACGGCGACCGCCAGCTGGTCGTCGCGGGCATCAAGAAGGCCGAGACGCTGAACTTCTTCGAGTTCTGGCAGGCCTACGAGGACATCGTCCGCCGCGCCCGTGACGGCAAGCTGACGATGGACGACTTCTCGGGTGTGACGGTCTCCCTGACGAACCCGGGCGGCCTCGGTACGGTCCACTCCGTGCCGCGTCTGATGCCCGGCCAGTCGGTCATCATGGGCGTCGGCTCCATGGACTACCCGGCGGAGTTCCAGGGCACCTCCCAGGACACCCTGAACAAGCTCGGCATCGCCAAGGTCATGACGCTCACGTCGACCTACGACCACCGGGTCATCCAGGGTGCCGCCTCCGGCGAGTTCCTGCGGATCGTCGCGAACCTCCTCCTCGGTGAGGGCGGCTTCTACGACGAGATCTTCGAGGCGCTGCGCATCCCCTACGAGCCGGTCCGCTGGCTCAAGGACATCGACGCCTCGCACGACGACGACGTCACGAAGGCCGCCCGCGTCTTCGAGCTGATCCACTCCTACCGGGTCCGCGGCCACGTCATGGCCGACACCGACCCGCTGGAGTACCGCCAGCGCAAGCACCCCGACCTGGACATCACCGAGCACGGCCTCACCCTGTGGGACCTGGAGCGGGAGTTCGCGGTCGGCGGCTTCGCCGGCAAGTCCCTGATGAAGCTGCGCGACATCCTCGGTGTGCTGCGCGACTCGTACTGCCGCACCACCGGCGTCGAGTTCATGCACATCCAGGACCCGAAGCAGCGCAGGTGGATCCAGGACCGCATCGAGCGCTCGCACACCAAGCCGGAGCGCGAGGAGCAGCTGCGCATCCTGCGCCGGCTGAACGCCGCGGAGGCCTTCGAGACCTTCCTGCAGACGAAGTACGTCGGCCAGAAGCGCTTCTCCCTGGAGGGCGGCGAGTCCGTCATCCCGCTGCTCGACGCGGTGCTGGACTCGGCCGCCGAGTCCCGCCTGGACGAGGTCGTCATCGGCATGGCCCACCGCGGCCGGCTGAACGTCCTGGCGAACATCGTCGGCAAGTCGTACGCGCAGATCTTCCGCGAGTTCGAGGGCAACCTCGACCCGAAGTCGATGCACGGCTCCGGCGACGTGAAGTACCACCTGGGCGCCGAGGGCACCTTCACGGGCCTGGACGGCGAGCAGATCAAGGTCTCGCTGGCCGCGAACCCCTCCCACCTGGAGACGGTCGACCCGGTCATCGAGGGCATCACCCGTGCCAAGCAGGACATCATCAACAAGGGCGGCACGGACTTCACGGTCCTGCCGGTCGCCCTGCACGGCGACGCGGCCTTCGCGGGCCAGGGCGTGGTGGCCGAGACCCTGAACATGTCGCAGCTGCGGGGTTACCGCACCGGCGGCACGGTCCACATCGTCATCAACAACCAGGTCGGCTTCACGGCCGCCCCGGAGTCCTCCCGCTCGTCGATGTACGCGACGGACGTGGCGAGGATGATCGAGGCCCCGATCTTCCACGTGAACGGCGACGACCCGGAGGCCGTGGTCCGGGTGGCCCGTCTGGCCTTCGAGTTCCGCCAGGCGTTCAACAAGGACGTGGTGATCGACCTCATCTGCTACCGCCGCCGCGGTCACAACGAGTCGGACAACCCGGCCTTCACCCAGCCGCTGATGTACGACCTGATCGACAAGAAGCGCTCGGTGCGCAAGCTGTACACCGAGTCCCTGATCGGTCGCGGCGACATCACCCTGGAAGAGGCCGAGCAGGCCCTGCAGGACTACCAGGGCCAGCTGGAGAAGGTCTTCACGGAGGTCCGCGAGGCCGTCACGGCCCAGCCGGCCGCCGGACCCGTCTCCGACCCGCAGGCCGAGTTCCCGGTCGCGGTGAACACCGCGATCTCCTCGGAGACCGTGAAGCGGATCGCCGAGTCCCAGGTCAACATCCCCGACACCTTCCACGTCCACCCGCGTCTGCTGCCGCAGCTGCAGCGCCGGGCGTCGATGGTCGAGGACGGCACGATCGACTGGGGCATGGGCGAGACGCTGGCCGTCGGCTCCCTGCTCCTGGAGGGCACCCCGGTCCGTCTGTCCGGCCAGGACTCCCAGCGCGGCACCTTCGGCCAGCGCCACGCGGTCCTGATCGACCGGGAGACGGGCGAGGAGCACACCCCGCTCCAGTACCTCAACGAGGACCAGGCCCGCTACAACGTCTACAACTCCCTCCTGTCCGAGTACGCGGTCATGGGCTTCGAGTACGGCTACTCGCTGGCCCGCCCCGACGCGCTCGTGCTGTGGGAGGCGCAGTTCGGTGACTTCGTCAACGGCGCGCAGACGATCGTCGACGAGTACATCTCGGCGGCGGAGCAGAAGTGGGGCCAGACGAGCGGTGTGACGCTGCTCCTCCCCCACGGCTACGAGGGCCAGGGCCCGGACCACTCGTCCGCGCGCGTGGAGCGCTTCCTCCAGCTCTGCGCCCAGAACAACATGACGGTCGCGATGCCGACCCTCCCGTCGAACTACTTCCACCTCCTGCGGTGGCAGGTGCACAACCCGCACCACAAGCCGCTGGTGGTCTTCACCCCGAAGTCGATGCTGCGCCTCAAGGCCGCCGCGTCGAAGACGGAGGAGTTCACGTCGGGTCAATTCCGCCCGGTCATCGGCGACACGTCCGTGGACGCGGCCGCGGTCAAGAAGGTCGTCTTCTGCGCCGGCAAGGTCTACTACGACCTCGACGCCGAGCGTCAGAAGCGCGGTGTCACGGACACGGCGATCATCCGCGTCGAGCGCCTGTACCCCCTTCCGGGTGCCGAGCTCCAGGCCGAGATCGCCAAGTACCCGAACGCCGAGAAGTACCTCTGGGCCCAGGAGGAGCCGGCGAACCAGGGCGCGTGGCCGTTCATCGCCCTCAACCTGATCGACCACCTGGACCTGGCGGTCGGCGCGGACATCCCGCACGGCGAGCGCCTGCGCCGGATCTCCCGCCCGCACGGCTCGTCCCCGGCGGTGGGCTCGGCGAAGCGCCACCAGGCCGAGCAGGAGCAGTTGGTGCGTGAGGTGTTCGAGGCGTAACCGCTCTCGAAGGCTGTACGTGACCGGGCCGCACCCCTCTTCGGAGGGGTGCGGCCCGGCCGTTTCGGCGCACTTATCCTTGAGCCATGTACTTCACGGACCGTGGCATCGAGGAACTGGAGAAGCGGCGCGGCGAGGAGGAAGTCACCTTCGAGTGGCTCGCCGAGCAGCTGAGGACGTTCGTCGACCTCAATCCCGACTTCGAGGTGCCGGTGGAGCGACTGGCCACGTGGCTGGCCCGGTTGGACGACGAGGACGACGAGTAGGCCGTACGGCTTCTCGGCCGCGGGGCACCCCTTGAGGTGCCCCGCTTTGCGTGGCGGCGATCGGACGTAGGGGTCAGTCGCGGGGGTGCGTCAGGTCGTACGACAGCCCGAGCGCCCCGTGCGCCAGCAGCAGCGCTCCCGCCGTGAGCCAGCCGCCGCTGCGGTGTCGCAGGCCCCAGGCGGCCAGCGGGAGGCCTGCCGCCATCTGGGCCAGGGCGAGGGTGCGGGCCTTCGGGTCCCCTGACCAGGGGAGCCAGGGGGTGAGGCGGCGGCCCGCGACCACCTCGAGTTCGCCGCGGACCGTCTGCCATCCCTCCCACTCGATCGGGCGGGCGTCCGGCCGGTCCCGGGCCACCTCGCGGAGGCGGTCGGTCGGTTCCCCGGGAGCGAGGCCCGCGGGGAGGTCGAGGCCCACGCGTGTGAGGACCGCCAGCAGGCCGCGCAGGCGGGCGCGGGCGTCGGAGGCGGGGTCCGGTTTCGTGAGGTGGTCGAGGGACTGGACGTCCAGGACCGGGTCGAGGTCCAGGCGGGCCGCGAAGGTGCGCATGGCCTCGTCCTCGCCCGCCGGGGTGCCGTTGGCGAGCCAGACGTAGCCCACAGGGCGGCGGAAGCCCGACGCGAGGGTGTAGCCGCCGCGGTCGGCGTCCCACCACAGGGCGAGAACGGGCCAGGGAGCGCCGACGGCCAGGGCGGTGGCCCAACCCGTCATGACGCGGTCGACCGGCTCCCCACCGTGCAGCCACGGCCCGCCTCCCGGCACGAGGACGCTCCAGCCCTGCCCCGCGTGCATCAGCAGCATGCGGTCGCGCAGCAGCCGGGCGGCGGGGGCGACGGAATCCGGCTCGGCCCGGCAGAGCAGCAGGGCGCCGGGGGCGGGACCGGTGCGGCCGGTTCGGGAGGTGGCTTCCGTCGACATGGTCACACGCTAGGGCGATTTGCGGCGATTGGTCATATTTGAAGCCCTGAACGTCCCCGGAAAGAGCGCCTTGACTTTCGACGTCCACGATATATCGTGAATTACAGGAGACGCGATATGGCGCGTTGATACGGGGAGGTTCGCACCATGCCCGAGTGGTCCGTCACGGAGCCCAGGAAGCTCACCTTCGACGAGCCCGTACGCGAACTCCACGTGCGCATCGTCAACGGAACGGTGAACGTGGTGGGCACGGACGAAGGTTCCGCACGCCTGGAGGTGTCCCAGATCGAGGGACCGCCTCTGGTCGTCACCCAGGAGGCCGGCACCCTCACGGTGGCCTACGAGGACCTGCCCTGGAAGGGCTTCCTCAAGTGGCTCGACCGCAAGGGCTGGCGGCGCAGCGCGGTCGTCTCGCTGGCCGTGCCGGCCGACACCCGCGTCGAGGTGGGTGTGGTCAGCGCCGCGGCCGTCGTGTCGGGGATGCGCGGCCCGTCGGTGGTGAAGGGGGTCAACGGCGACACGACCCTCGTCGGCCTCTCCGGCCCCGTCCGCGCCGACACCGTCTCCGGAAACCTGGAGGCCCAGGCTGTCACCGGTGACCTGCGTTTCAACTCGGTCTCCGGGGATCTCACCGTCGTGGAGGGCTCCGGCCCGTCCGTGCGGGCCGACTCGGTCAGCGGCTCGATGATCGTGGACCTCGATCCGGAGGGCCCCACCGACGTCCGGCTGACCAGCGTCTCGGGCGAGATCGCCATCCGGCTCCCCCAGCCCGCGGACGCGGAGGTGGAGGCCAACACCGCGAGCGGGACGATCTCCAACGCCTTCGACGGCCTGCGCGTGCACGGCCAATGGGGCGCCCACAAGGTCACGGGCCGCCTCGGCGCCGGAACCGGCAAGCTCCGCGCGACCACCGTCTCCGGCTCCATCGCCCTCCTGCGCCGCCCACCCCGGGAGGACGAGGAGGAGCGGTGGGAGACGGATCCTTTCGTGAAGGACAGGGGCACGGGGGCCGGACCGGCCGACGCCGCCGACCCGGTGGCCGGCGAGGCCGGCGCCTCGGGGGACAATTCCCTTTCCGGCCCGGCCGACGACCGTGACCTCACGGACGACCACGACCCCACGGACGACCCGACGGACGAGCCCACCCGCGCCCCGGCCGACGGCACGACCGACAAGAAGGTGCTCTGACATGCCTCCCGTCTTCGCCCACGGCCGCCTCCGTCTCTATCTGTTGAAGCTGCTGGACGAGGCCCCACGCCACGGTTACGAGGTGATCCGGCTCCTGGAGGAGCGTTTCCAGGGCCTGTACGCCCCCTCGGCGGGCACCGTCTACCCCCGGCTGGCCAAGCTGGAGGCGGAGGGCCTGGTCACCCACACCACGGAGGGCGGCCGCAAGGTCTACGCCATCACGGACGCGGGCCGCGCCGAGCTGGCCGACCGCAGCGGCGAACTGGCCGACCTGGAGCTGGAGATCCGCGACTCGGTCGCCGAGCTCGCCGCCGAGATCCGGGCCGATGTGCGTGGCGCGGCGGGTGATCTGCGGCGCGAGATGCGGGCTGCCGCGACGCAGGCGCGCCGTGGCGGTGGCGCCAAGGAAACCGGCGAACACGAGGGCCCCTTCGGGGACTTCACGGAATACGCCGACAAGGAGGCGTGGCGCACCGCCAAGGAGGAGATGCGCCGCGTCAAGCAGGAGTGGAAGGAGCAGGCCCGGCGCGCCAAGGACGAGAGCCGCCGCGCCCGCGAGGAGGCCCAGCGGGCCCGCCGTCAGGCCAAGGAGGCCCAGGACCGGGCCCGGGAGCAGGCGCAGGAGGAGGTGCAGCGCATCGCCAAGCGCGTACAGGAGCAGGTGCAGGACCACTTCGCGCGCGGCGACTGGCCGACGGGGGTGCGCGAGGGGCTGACCGAACTGGCCAAGGAGTTCGGCGAGTTCGGGAAGGACTACGGCAAGGAGTTCGGGAAGGACTTCGGCTTCGGCCGGGGCGGCGCGAAGTCCGAGAAGGCCGAGGGGACGCCAACCGGGCCCCAGTACTCGCACACCCCGGAGGACTTCCCCGCCGAGTACGAACCCTCCTGGGCCCACGAGGACTCCACCGGCGACCCGGCCCGCGACCTGGACCGTCTGCTGGACCGCTTCCGCGACGACATCCGCGACGCGGCCCGCGACCACGGCATCACGCCCGACCAGCTGCGCGACGCTCGTCGGCACCTGTCGACGGCGGCGGCCCGCATAGGAGCACTGCTGCGGGCGCCGAAGGCATGAGCCGGACGGGCGCCGCCGTCCTGGACGTCGGCGCCCCGCGGGACTCAGCCGGCCTTCGCCTCTCCCCCGCCGTAGAGGACACGCGCGACCGACTCGTAGGTCACCCCGTGGTCGGCGAGGACCTCCCCCGGCACCCCCGGCCTGACGGTCAGGGCCAGCAGGATGTGCTCGTCACCGATATGTCGGTCCCGCCGGGCCACAGCGATACGGAGCGCCTTCTCCAGGATCTCCTTGGCACCCCGCCCGAAGGAGCGCCGCCCGGACCACCACCCCTTGTCCTTCCGGTCGCCGGACATCGCCCCGACCCCGTGCACCTCCTCGACCCGGGCGACGATCTCCGAGACGTCGATCCCCAGCCCGGCCAGCGCCTCGGCGTCCGCCTGGGACAGCCCGGCCCGCCGCCGCGCCTCGCCCAGCGCCTCCCGTACGGCGTCCCCACGCTCGGCGAGCCCGAGAGCGGCCAGGGCGAAGGAGGCCCGGCCGGCCTCCCGGTCCAGCAGCGCCAGCAGCAGGTGCTCGGCCTCCACGGAACCCGCCCCGGCCCCCTCGGCGTGTTCGACCGCACCCATGACCACCGCCCGGGCGTCCTTCGTGAACCGCTCGAACATCAATGCCTCCCGTACTTCTTGTGCACGGCCTGCCTGCTCACTCCGAGTTCCGCGGCGATCTCCTGCCACGACCAGCCCTGATGGCGCGCGCTGCGCACCTGCAGCGACTCCAGCTGCTCCAGCAGCCTGCGCAGTGCGGCGACGGCACGCAGTCCGACCCGGGGATCGCGATCACCGGCGCGCTCGGCGAGATCCGTTGCTTCGGTCATGATGTCAACCTACGTTGACACTCGCCGCATGTCAACCACGATTGACAAACGTCGGCGGCCGATCCGAAACCGGACCGGCCGCCGACGCGAAAAGAAAGAAGAGATCAGCCGTTGGTGAGCACGACCTTCCCGAACTGCTCACCGGACTCCACCCGTTGGAAGCCCTCACGCGCACGGTCCATCGGGAGCACCTCGTCGATCACGGGCCGCACCCCCGTGGCCGCGCAGAACGCGAGCAGATCCTCCAGCTCGTCCTTGGTCCCCATGGTCGAGCCGACGACCTTGAGCTCGAGGAAGAAGATCCTGGTCAGTTCGGCGTGCGAGGGGCGGTCGCCGCTCGTGGCACCGGAGATGACCACCGTGCCGCCCGGCTTGAGCGACTTGACGGAGTGCGACCACGTGGCCGCGCCCACCGTCTCGATGACGGCGTCCACCCGCTGCGGCAGCCGCGCGCCCGACTCCAGCGCCTCCACGGCCCCGAGTTCCACGGCACGCTTCCGCTTGGCCTCGTCCCGGCTGGTGGCGAAGACCCGCAGCCCTGCGGCCTTCCCCAGCACGATCGCGGCCGTGGCGACGCCTCCGCCCGCACCCTGCACCAGCACGGAGTCTCCGGGCCGGACGCCGGCATTCGTGAACAGCATCCGATACGCCGTCAACCAGGCCGTGGGCAGACAGGCGGCCTCCGCGAAGGACAGCTCCTTCGGCTTGGGGAGGATGTTCCAGGTCGGCACGGCAACCTGCTCGGCGAACGTCCCCTGATAGCGCTCGGTGAGGATGGAGCGGGGCTCCTTGGGGCCGATACCGTGCCCGCTCTGCCCGATGACGGAGTGCAGGACGACCTCGTTGCCGTCCTCGTCGACACCGGCTGCGTCACAGCCGAGGATCATCGGCAGCTTGTCCTCCGCGAGGCCTACGCCGCGCAGGGACCAGAGGTCATGGTGATTGAGGGAAGCGGCCTTGACGTCGACGACGCTCCAACCCGGGCGGGCTTCGGGGGCCGGGCGCTCCCCCGACTCCAGTCCCGAGAGCGGGTTGTCGCGGTCGATTCGGGCGGCGTAGACAGCGAACATGACCTTGACGATAGGCAACGGGGACCGCGTGGGGAACCGGGTCGCGTTGTGACACACGCCCTCTTGCGGAATGGTGCGCCGCAGGCATCCAGGGGCGCGGGGAACCGCGCACAGCGCCGGCCTCCACCCGCCCGCAGCCAAGCGACAACCCCACCGCCACCCGATCAGCCGCACCCGAAAGCAAAGAGGTGGCCCCGCCCGGAACCACGCCCGGACGAGGCCACCTCACAGCCCGCAGAACTCAGCGGCGAGCGACACCCTCAGCCCGAGCCGCCGCGGCGACCGCCGCCGTCACGGCCGGAGCCACCCGCTCGTCGAACGGGGAGGGGATCACGTAGTCCGCCGCCAGATCGTCCCCGACCACCGAGGCCAGCGCCTCGGCCGCCGCGATCTTCATGCCCTCCGTGATCCGCGAGGCCCGCACCTGCAGCGCCCCCGCGAAGATCCCCGGAAACGCCAGCACGTTGTTGATCTGGTTCGGGAAGTCGGACCGCCCGGTGGCCACCACGGCCGCGTACTTGTGCGCGACATCCGGGTGCACCTCGGGGTTCGGGTTGGCCATCGCGAACACGAAGGCCCCCTCCGCCATGGAAGCGACCGCGGACTCCGCGACCGTACCGCCGGACACGCCGATGAAGACGTCCGCACCCGCGAGCGCGTCCTCCAGGGACCCCGACAGCCCCGCCTTGTTCGTGAACCCGGCCAGTTCCCGCTTCACGGACGTGAGGTCGTCCCGGTCGGCGGACACGACACCCTTGCGGTCGGCGACGGCGACATCCCCGATGCCCGCCTCGACGAGCATCTTGGCGATGGCCACGCCCGCCGCACCCGCACCGGAGATCACCGCACGAAGATCCCCGATCGACCGCCCGCTCAGCCGCGCGGCGTTCCGCAGTGCCGCCAGCGTCACGACCGCGGTCCCGTGCTGGTCGTCGTGGAACACGGGAATGTCGAGCCGCTCCTGGAGCCGCCGCTCGATCTCGAAGCACCGAGGAGCCGAGATGTCCTCGAGGTTCACGCCGCCGAAGGACGGCGCGAGTCGGACCACCGTCTCGATGATCTCGTCGACGTCCGTGCAGGCCAGCGCGAGCGGAACCGCGTCCACGCCGCCGAACTGCTTGAACAGGATCGCCTTGCCCTCCATGACCGGGAGGGAGGCCTCGGGCCCGATGTCACCGAGCCCCAGCACGGCCGTACCGTCCGTCACGACGGCGACGACCGACGACTTCCACGTGTAGTCGTGGACGAGGTCCGGCTGCTCGGCGATGGCGCTGCACACCTTCGCCACGCCGGGTGTGTACGCGAGGGACAGGTCGTCCTTGTCACGGACCGGCACGGTGGCCTGCACAGCCATTTTGCCGCCGCGGTGCAGCGCGAACGCGGGGTCGATGGAATCGAGGGGCTCCGCCCCTCCGTCCTGTCCCGTATCGCTGTCGCTGCGAGGATTGACGATCTCCGCTGCCACTTTGTCTTACCCCTTAGGTCTGCATGGTTTTGAGGGTGGCCACTCCTGGTTGAGAAGTGGGCGGGCACCGCGTACGGCCCTGTTCACTGATGCGTACGGGCCGGTACACGACGGGCGCGCCGCACACGCGCCCTGAGCCCCGGATGAGGGGTGTAAAGAACCTTCTTACCGGACGACCGGCGTCGGGGACGAGTCCAATACGTCCAAGGTCACATGCCGGAACGTAAATCGATCATCGATCATCGGAGGCCGGTGACATGAATCATGGAGGGCCATCCGGACAAACCAGCAACGGGCCCTTGACGATCACCGGACGGCCGCTCAACCGGCCGCGGGCCGCCCCGCCCCGGTCGCCCGCTCGGCGACGCGCGCCGAAGATCTTCCGGCCGGAATGCCAGATTCCCGCAGATGGTCCGGTCGTGATGTACGGACATGGTGCGGTTCGGGGGTCACCCGTTATCCGATTTTGACATGACCGGCCCCCTGAATGGTCCAGTCCGAATGGCAAGATGCCGTCATCACACGAGGTCGCGACACTCGAAGGCGTGTGCTCTCGTCGACCTGAGGAATGAAGGCAGTGCTGCCGAACCACTCGGCAGTCGCCCCGCCCATCGGCAACTCCACCCATCCGCCGGAGGAACCCACCATGACCGCAAGCTCCACCCGTCGTACGACCACCGCGCGCACCAGGACAGCCGCGGTAGGTGCGATCGCGGTCGCAGGCGCCCTGATTCTCACCGGTTGCGGTGACCAGACGGACAGCGGCGGCAGCACCAAGGAGTCGGCGTCGTCCAGCAAGGCCCCGCTGTTCGACAAGCTGCCCGCGAAGATCCAGAAGGCGGGTGTCATCAAGGTCGGCACCAACGCCGAGTACGCGCCCATGGAGTACCAGGAGGGCGGCAAGATCGTCGGTGTCGACCCCGACATCGCGGCCGCGCTGAGCAAGCAGCTGGGTGTGGAGTTCCAGTTCACCTCGGGCTCCTTCGACGGCCTGATCAGCTCCCTGAACTCCGGGCGCTACGACGTCGCCATGTCCTCCATCACGGACACCAAGGCGCGCCAGGAGGGTCTGGACGACAAGGGCAAGAAGCTGGGCCCGGGTGTCGACTTCGTCGACTACTTCACGGCCGGCACCGCCATCTACGTCCAGAAGGGCAACCCGAAGAAGATCGGCTCGATCGAGGACCTCTGCGGTCAGAAGGTCGCCGTGCAGCACGGCACGACCTACGAGCAGGCCCTGCAGAAGCAGTCCAAGGCGTGCACGACGGCCGGCAAGAAGAAGCTCGACATCGAGGCCTTCGACAACGACACCGAGGCGCAGACCCGCGTGAAGTCGGGCGGCGCGGTCGCGGGCGTCAACGACTACCCGGTCGCCGTCGACATCGCCCGCAAGGCCGATGGCGGCAACGCCTTCGAGGTCGTCGGCGAGCAGGTCGACGCCGGGCCGTTCGGCATCGCCGTGAACAAGGAGAACAAGGAGCTCACGAGCGCCCTCGAGGCGGCCGTGAACGCCATCATCAAGGACGGCACGTACAAGAAGGTCCTGGACAAGTGGGGCGCCCAGACCGGTGCCGTCGACAAGTCCGCCGTCAATGGCGGCAAGTGACGGACCCCGCACCACTGAAGGGCAGTCACGGTGACTGACAAGATCGACAAGGAGCCTGCGGACACACCGCCGCGGGCCTCCCTCGCACCGGAGACCATCAAGGCCATCCCGGTCCGCCACTACGGCCGCTACGTCAGCGCGGTCATCGTGCTGGCGCTGGTGGCCCTGCTGGTCAACGCGTTCGCCACCGCCGAGAAGATCCAGTGGAGCGCGGTCGGCGACAAGCTGTTCGACTCCACGGTCCTCGCCGGTGCCGGCCGCACCCTGCTGATCAGCGTCCTCGCGATGATCGTGGGCGTGGTCCTCGGCGTCGTGCTGGCCGTGATGCGGCTCTCCAAGAACCCGGTGACGAGCTGGGTGGCCTGGTTCTACATCTGGTTCTTCCGCGGAACTCCGGTCTACGTCCAGCTGCTGCTGTGGTTCAACCTGGCGCTGATCTTCCCGATGCTGAATCTCGGTCCGATCTACAAGGACGAGATGACGGACGTGATGACCCCGTTCATGTGCGCCCTGCTGGGCCTCGGCCTGAACGAGGCGGCGTACATGGCGGAGATCTGCCGCGCCGGTCTGATGGCCGTCGACGAGGGACAGACCGAGGCCGCGCACGCGCTCGGCATGAGCCACGCCAAGACGCTGCGCCGGATCGTGATCCCGCAGGCGATGCGGGTGATCGTGCCGCCGACGGGCAACGAGTTCATCAACATGCTGAAGACCTCGTCGCTGGTGTACGCGGTGACGTACAACGAACTGCTGCGCGCCACCTCGACGATCGGCTCGACGTCGTACGCCGTCATGGAGATGCTGTTCGTGGCCTCCATCTGGTACCTGGTCATGACCAGCGTGTTCAGCGTCTTCCAGTACTACCTGGAGCGCCGTTTCGCCCGCGGTTCGTCCCGGAGCCTGCCGCCGACGCCGTGGCAGAAGATCAGGGTCAACCTGATGGCCTTCAGTCGCGAAAGGGGCGTGTGACATGACCGCCATGGTGAAGGCCGAGAGCGTCCACAAGTCCTTCGGCCTGGTGGAGGTCCTCAAGGGCATCGACCTGGAGGTGAAGACCGGCGAGGTCTTCTGCCTCATCGGCCCCTCGGGCTCCGGCAAGTCGACCTTCCTCAGGTGCATCAACCACCTGGAGAAGGTCAACGCCGGCCGGCTCTACGTCGACGGCGAGCTGGTCGGCTACCGCCAGAAGGGCGACAAGCTGTACGAGCTCAAGGACAGCGAGGTCGCGCTGCAGCGCCGGGACATCGGCATGGTGTTCCAGCGGTTCAACCTGTTCCCGCACATGACGGCCGTCGAGAACGTCATGGAGGCACCCGTCCAGGTCAAGGGCACGGGCCGGACCCAGGCCCGGGAGCGGGCGCGTGAGCTCCTGGAGAAGGTGGGCCTGGCCGACAAGGCGGGCAGCTACCCCGCCCAGCTCTCCGGCGGCCAGCAGCAGCGCGTGGCGATCGCCCGGGCGCTCGCGATGGACCCGAAGCTGATGCTGTTCGACGAGCCGACCTCGGCGCTCGACCCGGAGCTGGTCGGTGACGTCCTCGACGTCATGCGCGACCTCGCCGAGTCCGGCATGACGATGGTCGTCGTCACCCACGAGATGGGCTTCGCCCGCGAGGTCGGCGACAGCCTCGTCTTCATGGACGGCGGCGTGGTCGTGGAGTCCGGCGACCCTCGCGAGGTCCTGACGAACCCTCAGCACGAGCGCACGCAGGCCTTCCTGTCGAAGGTGCTCTAGCGGTACGACGCCGAAGGGGCGGTACGGGAATCCCGTACCGCCCCTTTCGCATGGGCGCCTACTTGAGCGCGAGCAGCAGCGTGTCCGAGGGGGAGCACCACACCGGCCGGGCCTCCCCGAAGCCCTTCTCGCGCAGCACGCGCGCGTGCCACGCGGCGGACGGCATGTCCCCGTCGGCGTGCTCGCCGTAGATCTCGAAGCGGCGCGCCGTCGGCCCGGCGAGGACGGGGTCCTCGGCGGCGACCTGCCACCATGCGGCCCAGTCGAGGGCGCCGTCCCGCTTGGCCTGATCCATGTGCGCGTGGCGCTGCGCGCGTTCGGCCGCGTTGATCCGGGGCGTGGTCTCGTCGATCATGTGGTCCGCGTTCATGAAGACACCGCCGTCGCGGACGAGTTCCGCGATCCGGCCGTAGAGGGCCGCGAGGGGTTCGCTGTGCAGCCAGTGCAGGGCCGTGGCGGTCAGGACGGCGTCGTACGCGTCGTACGGCAGCCTCGCGGGCCAGTCGGGGTCCTTGAGATCGGCCGTCACGAGGGTGACCCGCTCGTCGTCCGCGAACGTGCCCTCGGCGATGGTGAGGAGCGCCGGGTCGAGGTCCACGCCGATGCTGGTGGCCTCGGGGAACCGGGCGAGCAGCCTGGCCGTGATGGTTCCCGTGCCGCACGCGAGGTCGAGCACGCGCGGCCGGGGCCCGACGAGGGCCTCGACCATGTCGAGCATCACCCGGAACCGCTCCTCGCGGTCCGGCATGTACCACTCCTGCTGCCGGTCCCAGCTCTCCTGCCAGGCCTGCCAGTCGGTGCCGACACCCGTCGTCATGGGAGCCCCCTGTCCGCTCACTGTCGTAATACCCTGGAAGCACGATCAGCTGTTACCCGACCGTGCCACGACGATAGAACGCCTCCGTAAGGACTACAAGTGGAACTGGCCTATTACTCGGACTACGCCGTACGTCTGGTCAACAGCGAGGACCCGGCCCGCGGCAAGGACACCCTGACCTCGGTGGAGGCCGTCCGCGATCTGTTCGGCGGCTACGGCACGGGCGCCCGCCGCGCCACCGACGCCGACGTCACCCGGTTCCGTTCGGTCCGGACCCGGCTGCGGTCGGTCTTCGAGGCGGCGGACGACGGCGACGAGACGCTCGCGGTGGACCTGCTGAACTCGCTCCTGCTGGAGTTCCCGGTGAGCCCGCAGATCTCCGGGCACGACTTCCGCGACGACGACGGCCGCCCGCTGTGGCACATGCACCTGGCGGACCACCCGTCCAACGCCACCGCCGGGTACGCGGCGATCGCGGCGATGGGCCTGGCGTTCCACCTCACCGAGTACGGCGTGGACCGGCTGGGCCTGTGCGAGGCGGCCCCCTGCCGCAACGCCTATCTGGACACCTCGACCAACCGCTCCCGGCGTTACTGCTCCGACCGCTGCGCCACCCGCGCCAACGTGGCCGCCTACCGGGCCCGCAAACGCCTGGAGGCCGACCGGTCGGGGAAGACGGGCCGCACGGCCGACAGCGCCCAGCGCGCGGCGGCCAGCGGCGAGCGCTGACCCGGCTTGAGCGGCCGGTAACGCAGCCGGGCCTTGCCCAGCACGAGGTCCTCCGGGACGACGCCGTAGTCCGTGCTGTCACCGCCCGCGAACGCGTTGTCCCCGAGCACCCACCAGCCGCCCTCACGCCGCTCGACGGCCCGCTTGACGACGAGCAGGTCCTGCTGGAACGGATGCCGCAGGACCACGATGTCACCGGGACCGACCCTGGCCCCCCAGTGCACCACGAGTTGGTCACCGTGCTGGAGCGTGGGCACCATCGACGGCCCGGTCACCTCGGCCACTCCCACGAAGGGCAGCAACGACCTCTCCCGCTCGGTCTCCTGCGACAGCTCCGGCATCCCCGGCACCTCCCCGGTACGTTCATCCACCAGTCTCAGTTTGACCCCGGACTTTTGTCCTAAGCCCATGGGGGCACCCGCGATTTCGGCTCTCCCAGGGAGTAATGTCGCACCTGAGAAGACGATCACGAGGAAGGAATGCTCCATGCTTTCCCGCCTGTTTGCCCCCAAGGTCAAGGTCAGCGCACACTGCGACCTGCCCTGCGGTGTGTACGACCCGGCCCAGGCCCGCATCGAGGCGGAGTCGGTGAAGGCCGTGCAGGAGAAGATGGCCGCCAACGACGACCCGCACTTCCAGGCGCGTGCCACGGTCATCAAGGAGCAGCGCGCCGAGCTCGCGAAGCACCACGTTTCCGTGCTCTGGAGCGACTACTTCAAGCCCCCGCACTTCGAGAAGTACCCGGAGCTGCACCAGCTGGTCAACGACGCCCTCAAGGCCCTCTCGGCCGCCAAGGGTTCGACCGACCCGGCCACCGGTCAGAAGGCTCTGGACTACATCGCCCAGATCGACAAGATCTTCTGGGAGACCAAGAAGGCCTGACCCCAGGGTCGGTGAACGTGTGGAAGGGGCTCGGCCGGGTGATACCGGCCGAGCCCCTTCCGCGTCGGACGTCAGCTCAGGACGAGCAGCACGGCCAGTGCGACGAGCAGCGAGTCGATCCGGTCCAGCAGTCCGCCGGAGCCGGGCAGCCAGTGGCCGGCGTCCTTGACCTGCGCGCCCCTCTTGATCATGGATTCCAGCAGGTCCCCGGCCGGTCCGCCGACCACCACCGCGACCGCCATCGGCAAGCTCAGCGCGGACAGCACGGCCAGCACGCCGAGCCCGGCCGCAGCCCCGGCCAGGGTCCCGCTCCACCGCTTGGCCGGTGACAGCGGCGACAAGGTGCGTGGCGTGCCAGCGGTCGAGGTAGTACTCCGGTGCGCGCAGTGCCGCCACGGCGGCCGGCTGGGCCGGCAGACTGACCGGCCAGGGCGGAGTCCATCGGCGCAGCTCCTCCGCCGTGGCCGGTTCGGCCACCACGTAGGCGGCCCGCATGCCGGACAGCGCGTACATCTTCGACAGCGAGGTGCAGACGGTCACCCGCGGGTCCGTCGCGGCGAGGCCGGCGAGTGACTCGTCCAGGCCGACGTAGCCCAGGTACGCCTCGTCGATCCACCAGTGCGTACGGTCAGGGGCGGCCGCGATCAGTGCGCGCAGCCCGGACGCCGGCGCGTGCCGCCCGGTCGGGTTGTTCGGGTTGACCACCACGACGAGGTCGTAGCGGCCGGAGTGGACGGCCGCGGACAGCCGGTCCGGATCGATCCGCCAGCCGTCCTCACGGCGCAACGGGAAGCGGTCCACCCGGCATCCGATCACCCGCTCCGTGACGTGCGCGTACTCGCCGTAGCACGGGTCGGTCAGCAGCACCCGGCTCTGCGGGGTCAGCCGGCGGCCGAACGCCCGGAAGATCAGGTCCGACGAACCGGCGCCCACCGCCAGCGCCTCCTGCGGCAGCCGCCGGGCCGCGGCGATCTCCGCCGACAGCCCCTCGGCGCCGGACGGCGGCGAGGTACGGGCGGCCCAGTCCGGATCGTCCGTGAGAGCCGCCCGCACTCCGAGGGCCGGCGGGAACCAGGCATCCAGCACATCGGCCATGACGATGTCGTGCCGCCGGTGCAGGGTGCGGAAGTCCGTGCCGATCGCCGTGAACGAGGCACCGCCGTGCTCGCAGCCGTCCGGCCGCGGCGCGAACGGCATGTCCAGCCGCCAGTCCACCACGGACCGCAACCGCTCCAGCGCGCTGCCGTACCGCTCCCTCGCCCGCCTCGTCAGCTCGGGCACACCGCCGGTCAGCACCTCGAACGTCACCGCCCCGCTGCGGACGGTGCGGCCGACCGGGCGCAGACCGACGGCCCGGTACAGGTCGAGCACTTCGGTACGCCCCATCGCCACCACCCGACGGCCGCCCCGGGAGGCGATCCAGCGCAGCGCCGCGTACATCAGCAGGGGTGCCGCCGAGGTGGTGCGCCAGCGCGGCTCGACGGTGAGGATGCGCACCTCGAACACGTCGTCGCCGTCCAGCGCCGGCACCTCGTCGCGGGTCAGGTACTTGTCCAGCCCGAACCGCCCCAGCCAGGGCGGAGTGAGGCTGACGAAGCCGATGCGGACGGCTCCGCGCGCCGCGACGAGGTAGACGTTGTCGCCGTCGAGGCCGTCGCGCAGCCGCCCGGCCGGATCCGGCGCGTGCTGGCCCAACTCCTGTGCGTAGACCCGGTGACGCAGTTCGTGGATCCAGTCGAGATCCTCGGAAGTGGCCGAGCGCAGCTGCAGGTCACGAACCATGAGCACCTCTTTCGACGCGGGTGGGTTGCATCATGGAAAACCCGCGTCGCCCCGGCCAGAGTCGCGCGCCGCAACCGGCCTGAGTACATGTACTCAAGCGCGATCGCGCCCTGTGTGCTCCCGCGCTCGGCCCGCTCCCCTCCCGCCTCCTAGGCCTCGCCCGCCTCCAGCAGTCCGGCCGCCGCGCCCACGATCCGCGGGTCCGGCGTGCCGACCACCTCGTCGTCCTTGTCGGAGTAGTCGAAGCGGGCCAGCACACTGCGCATGGCCTCGACGCGGGCCCGCTTCTTGTCGTTGCTCTTGACCACCGTCCAGGGTGCGAACTGGGTGTCCGTCTCACGGAACATGGCGACCTTGGCGGCGGTGTAGTCGTCCCAGCGGTCCAGGGACGCGAGGTCCATCGGGCTGAGCTTCCACTGCCGTACGGGGTCGATCTGGCGGACGGTGAAGCGGGTGCGCTGCTCGCCCTGGGAGACCGAGAACCAGAACTTCAGCAGGTCCACGCCGTCGTCCACGAGCATCCGCTCGAACAGCGGGGCCTGCCGCATGAAGCGCCGGTACTCGTCGTCCGTGCAGAAGTCCATGACCCGCTCCACCCCGGCCCGGTTGTACCAGGACCGGTCGAACAGCACGATCTCGCCCGCGGTCGGCAGATGTTCGACGTACCGCTGGAAGTACCACTGCCCGCGCTCGCGCTCGGTGGGCTTCTCCAGCGCCACCACGCGCGCGCCACGGGGGTTCAGGTGCTCCGTGAAGCGCTTGATGGTGCCGCCCTTGCCGGCCGCGTCCCGCCCCTCGAAGACGATGACGAGCCGGCGCCCGGTCTCCTTGATCCAGCTCTGCAGCTTCAGCAGTTCGATCTGCTGGAGCCGCTTGTGCCAGTCGTACTCCTTGCGCTCCATACGGTGCGCGTAGGGGTAGTTCTCCCGCCAGGTGTCGATCGGGCTGCCGTCCGGGCGGATGAGGACGGGGTCGTCGGGGTCGGTGTAGTCGACCTTCAGGTCGGTCAGCAGGGGCGTCATCGTTGTTCCCCTCTCGTCTCGGTGGATCAGTGGAACTGCGGCACGATCAGATAGATGCCGTACGCCACCACCGCCGCGCAGGCGAGGAAGCACAGGCCGGCCTGGGCGATGCCGAGCGTGGAGGTGCCACCACCGCCGTCCTCCCTCGCCCCCTCGAAGCGGGCGAGGCCCAGGACGCCGAGGGCGAAGACGACGACCACGGCGACGGTGACGCCGACGCTCACCGCGGTGACCTGGCCGAGTGCGGTCCAGTCGATGCTCATGACAGGAACTCCTGAGGGGTTCAGGCGGCCGTGCCGACGCGGGCCGGCGGCTCGGTGCGGAGGGTGACCTCGTGGGCGTCGTTGACGTTGTCCGCGCCGACCGGGTTGCGGCGCGAGAGCAGCACGATGCCCGCGGCGACGGCGGCCCCGACCAGCGCGACGACGACCGTGCCGAAGTTGCCGCCGTGCTTCACGGCGCTCGCGGAGATGCCGCCGACCAGCGCGGCCGCCGGCAGGGTGATCAGCCAGGCAGCGACCATGCGCCCGGCGATGCCCCAGCGGACCTCCGCCAGCTTCCGGCCGAGGCCCGCGCCGAGGATGCTGCCCGAGGCGACCTGGGTGGTCGACAGGGCGAAACCGAGGTGGGCGGAGGTCAGGATGACCGTCGTGGACGCGCTCTCGGCGGCGAAGCCCTGCGGGGACTGGATCTCGGTGAGGCCCTTGCCCATGGTGCGGATGATCCGCCAGCCGCCGAGGTAGGTGCCGAGGCCGATCGCCAGACCGGCGGAGGCGATGACCCAGACCGGCGGACCGGCGTCGTGGCCGAGCGCGCCCGCCGAGATGAGGGTCAGCGTGATGACGCCCATGGTCTTCTGGGCGTCGTTGGTGCCGTGCGCGAGGGAGACGAGGGACGCGGAGGCGATCTGGCCGAGCCGGAAACCCTTGGTCACCGAGTCCTTGCGGGCACGGGCGGTGAGCTTGTAGGCGAAGTAGGTGGCGATCAGCGCCGCCACACCCGCCACCACCGGCGAGGCCACCGCGGGGATCAGGATCTTCTCGACCACCTTGTCGACGTGCACGCCGTGGGAGCCCGCACCGACCCACACCGCGCCGATGAGTCCGCCGAACAGGGCGTGCGACGAGCTCGACGGCAGGCCGATCAGCCAGGTCAGCAGGTTCCACAGAATCGCTCCGACCAGCCCCGCGAAGATCATCCCCGGTGAGACGAGGGCGTCGTCGACGATGCCGCCGGAGATCGTCTTGGCGACCTCGGTCGACAGGAAGGCGCCGACGACGTTCAGGACGCCGCTCACCAGGACCGCGGTCCTGGGTTTCAGTGCGCCGGTCGCGATGGACGTCGCCATCGCGTTGGCCGTGTCGTGGAATCCGTTGGTGAAGTCGAAAGCCAGGGCCGTGACGATGACGACCGCCACGAGGAACGTGATGTGGTCCATGCCCCTCATGGGAACAAGCGCTTCCATACGGCAGGCGAACGCGAGGCAAAGCCCGTTCCAGATCCACGCGCCCAGCTCGTGAGCGTCGTGCGATGCTGGCGTGATGGTGAGCATCGAGGACCTGGTGCGGCTGCGACAGGCGCGGGACCGGATGGACCGCGAGTACACCGAGCCACTCGACGTGACCGCGCTCGCCCGCACCGCGCTGATGTCACCTGGCCACTTCCAGCGCAGTTTCCGCGCCGAGTTCGGTGAGACGCCGTACGGCTACCTCATGACCCGGCGCATCGAGCGCGCGAAGGCGCTGCTGCGGCGCGGGGACCTGTCCGTCACCGAGGTCTGCATGGCCGTGGGGTGTACGTCCCTCGGGTCCTTCAGCTCGCGCTTCACGGAGTTGGTGGGCGAGACGCCGAGCGCGTACCGCGCCCGCTCCCACGAGGAGATCGCTCAGATCCCTCCATGCGTGGTCCGCAGGCACACCCGGCCCCGACGGGCCTAACGTGAAGCCATGGACATCAGACTCAAGAACTGCTTCATCGCCGTGGACGACCACGACAAGGCGATCGCGTTCTACCGGGACGTCCTGGGCATGGAGGTGCGCGGTGACGTCGGGTACGAGGGCATGCGCTGGGTGACGGTCGGCTCGCCGCTCCAGCCGGACCTGGACATCGTCCTGGAGCCGCCCGCCGCCGATCCGGACGCCTCCCCCGCGGACAAGGAGGCCATGGCCCGGTTGCTGGCCAAGGGGCTGCTGCGCGGGGTCAACTTCACCACGTCCGACTGCGACGCGTTGTTCGCCCGGGTACGGGAATCGGGAGCGGAGGTGATCCAGGAGCCCACCGACATGCCGTACGGAGTGCGGGACTGCGCCTTTCGGGATCCGGCGGGGAACATGCTGCGGTTCATGGAAGCGCCGAAGTAGGGCGCCTACGATCACGGCATGACCACCCGCTGGACGTACGCCTTCATTGACCGGCCCGTGCCACGATTCGCTCAGGCCTGCGACTTCTGGACCGTCACCACCGGCACTCGATTGTCCGACCCCCGGGGCGAGCGGCGGGAGTTCGTGACCCTGGTGCCGCCCGGCGGGGCCGACGCCTGCGTCAAGGTCCAGGCCGTCGCCTCCGGGCCCGGCGGTGCTCATCTCGACTTCTGCGTCGACGACGTACGGAAGTTCACGAAGGGGGCGGAGGCGCTCGGCGCGCATGTGGTCGCCGATCAGGGCACGTTGGTCGTGCTCCGCTCCCCCGCCGGCCAGTTGTTCTGCGCCGATCCCTGGCGCGGCCAGTCGACCCGCCCGCCGGTGGTCCACGGCACCCGCCTCGACCAGGTCTGCCTCGACGTCCCGCCCTCCCTCTACGACGCCGAAGTCGCCTTCTGGGCCGCCCTGTTGCCCGACTGGGAGTCCCTCTCCGGCTCGCTCCCCGAATTCCATGTGCTCAAGCCCCCGGCCGGCCTCCCGGTCCGTGTCCTCCTCCAGCGCCTCGACGAGGAACGCCCCGTCTCCGCGCATCTGGACCTCGCCTGCGCGGACATCGGGGCGGCCCGGGCCGAACACGAGCGCCTGGGCGCCGAGTTCGTCGCCGACGGCAGCCGCTGGACGGTGATGAGGGACCCGGCGGGCGGCACCTACTGCCTGACGGGCCGGGACCCGGAGACGGGCGGACTGCCTAGCCGGAGATGAACGCGCAGGCCACGACCGTCCGACCCGCCTCGGGGTCGGAGGTGGGGCTGGGGCACAGGGAATGCCATCCCTCCGGAAGCGCGGGTGTCGGACTGTTCTCCTCCCAGCTGTACGGCCCCGGCGGCTCCGCCGAGTCCTGCAGCCAGAGCGTCAGCACGCCCGCGACGACCACGAGAGCCGCCCAGACCACCACGGCCCACGCCCACGCCCGGCGGCGACCGCTCACCCCCACGGTTCCACGTCGACGACCGCCTCCACCGGGATCGGCCCGTAGATGTGCGGGAACTCCTCCGCACCGGGCTCGGGGGCCTCGTACTTCAGCGGAACGGCCAGCCGCGCGGGGTCGATGACCAGGAGCACCAGGTCGTCGGGGCCGTCGTAGGAGCCGTACAGGAAGGCGGCGACGGCGGGCAGTTGCTCGCGCGTCGAGCAGTGGATGAACCCCTCCTCCTGGAGGGTGCGGCCGCGCGTGGACATCTCGTACGTGCCCCGGGCGCGCGCCTCGTCCCACAGGGAGCGTTCCGTGAGGTGCAGGATCGGTGTCGTGGACATGGGACCCACGTTAGGGCCTCAGCCGGGCCGCCCGCCCCTGCAAATAGCGCTGCTCGGGCAGGCTCAGGGTCCTGGCCGCCGCCGACTCGTACGCGGCGCGGGCCTGCTCGCGGGAACCGGCCCGCTCCAGCAGATGCCCGCGTACGGCGTCCAGGCGGTGCCCCAACGCGCCGGTGAGCGAGTCCAGTTCCGCGAGTCCGGCCTCCGGGCCGTGGACCATGGCGACGGCGACCGCCCGGTTCAGCCGCTCCACGGGCCCGGGAACGAGCCGTACGAGAACGTCGTACAGGCCGAGGATCTCCCGCCAGTCGGTCGCCTCCGCCGAGGGCGCCTCGTCGTGTACGGCGGCGATGGCCGCGCGGATCTGGTAGGGCCCGGCACGGCGGTGGGCCAGCGCCCGGGTGACCAGCGCGACGCCCTCCTCGATCGCCGCCTCGTCCCAGCGGGCGCGGTCCTGTTCGTCCAGGGGAACCAGGTCGCCGTCCGGGCCGGTGCGGGCGTCGCGGCGGGCGTCGGTGAGGAGCATCAGGGCGAGCAGGCCCGCGATCTCGCCGTCCTCGGGCAGGAGACGGTGGACCGTGCGGGTCAGACGGATCGCCTCGCCCGCGAGGTCGCGCCGCTGGAGAGCCGGGCCCGAGGTCGCCGTATGGCCCTCGTTGAAGATCAGGTAGAGGGTCTGCAGGACGGCGGGCAGCCGTTCCTCCCAGTTGTCGGGCCGCCCGAAGCCCACGCCCCGCACCTTCAGCTTGGCCCGGCTGATGCGCTGGGCCATGGTCGCCTCGGGGACGAGATATGCCCGGGCGATCTCCGCCGTGGTCAGCCCGCCGACCGCGCGCAGGGTGAGCGCGATCTGCGCGGACGCGGTGAGCTGCGGATGGCAGCACAGGAACAGCAGGGACAGCGTGTCGTCCTCGCGCGGCGCGCGATCGGCGACGGCCGTGTCCCGCACGTCCAGCGCCGCCGCCCGCTCCTCGCGCGCCCGCCGCGCCTCCTCCGCGCGCAGCGCGTCCGTCAGCCGCCGCGAGGCCACCTTGATGAGCCACCCCCGCGGATTGTCGGGCACGCCTGCCGAGGGCCACTGCCCGGCCGCGGCGAGCAGTGCCTCCTGTACGGCGTCCTCGGCGGCGTCGAAATGGCCGTACCGCCTGACCAGCGCGCCGAGGACCTGCGGCGCGTGCAGGCGCAGCAGGTCCTCGGTCTCGGCGGCTCCTCGCACGGTCCTCAGATGTCCCCGGCGCCGTCCAGGATGGGCCGGATCACCACCGGGTAGTCGGGGGCGCCGGCGGGCTGGGGGCACTGGGCGATGCGCTCGGCGATCTCCGTGACGCGCTCCAGGCTCTCGCACTCCAGCACCCAGTAGCCGCACAGCAGCTCCTTGGTCTCGCTGTAGGGCCCGTCGGTGATCACGGCCTTGCCGTCCGCGCCCCGGTTGACGTGCCGGACCTTCGCGGGCTCGGCGAGCCCCTGGGCGTCGAGCATCTCGCCGGTCTCGGACAGGTCGTCGTTGATGGCGCTCATGAACGCGTACATCGTCTGGATCTCCTGCTCGCTCCAGGCCGGGGAGTGCTCGGAGCCCTTGCCGCGCATGGCCTCGTAGTCGGCCTGCGTTCCCTGCACCATGACCAGGTACTTCATGATTCCGCTCCTTCGGCTTCGGCCGCCCCGTGCGGGCGGCTCTCACGGGGGACGTCGGAGCCGGGGACGGATTCTCGACACGGATTCAGGAACTTTTCTCGGCAGGGGCGCCACCGCGGTCCTCGCCGGGCGCGGTGACCTCGTCGGACTGGGTGACCTTGTCGACGTTCGCCTTGCACCCGGGGTTGTGGCACGGGCCGCCCACCCACAGGGGGACCCACGCACCCAGCGTCTTGTGACGCCGTACCACTGTCTCGACCGGCTGTCCGCAGACGGGACAGACGTGTTCGTCGCTGTCCATGCCTTCAGGGTAGAGCGAGGGGGCCGCGGGCGCTTCCCGCCCTGGACGCCCGGCTCGCCGGGGCTTTCGCGGTCAGCCCTTCCTGCTGTACGTCCGCACCAGGACGCCGTTGTCGAACAGGCGGACCTCGTCGAGCGCGAACCCGGTGACGGCGAAGTCGGCGGCGAACATCGGCATGCCACTGCCGAGCACGACCGGGTAGGTCTTGATGACGAGTTCGTCGATCTCGTCGCGCAGTTCGCCGGCGAGCTGGGAACCGCCGCACAGCCAGATGCCGAACTCGCCGCCCTCCGCCTTCAGTTCGCGCACCCTGCCGACCAGGTCGTCGGCGATGATCTCGACGTGCGGGTCGGGCGACTCGGCGAGCGTGCGCGAGGCGACGTACTCGCGCAGGTGGGAGTACGGGCTGGTGATGCCCTCCTTCAGCCCCACCTCGTAGCTGCCGCGGCCCTGGATGACCGTGTCGAACCTCTTGTTCTCCAGATCGTCGATGCCGAGGCTTCTGCGGCCGTGGGTCGCGACGGTCTCCGGGTACTCGGTCGTGAGGTACGCGAGGAACTCCTCGTCGAGGAACGCGTACATGAACGACGCGTCGCCGTCCGGGTCTCCGATGAAGCCGTCGATCGAGCAGGCGACGAAGTACGTGAGCTTTCGCAAGCGGGTCTCTTTTCGTAGGCTGCGCCCTGGCGCGTGAACCACATCAGTTGTAGTACTTCACTTGTAGTGTTTGCAAGCTGTTTTCGACATCGGACGCAACTGGGAGGGGAGATTCCGCATGGCCGGCACCCCGGAGCGCCGGGCCGCGCTCGTGGACGCGGGGGTCGAGGTGCTCGCCCGCGAGGGGGCACGCGGGCTGACGTTCCGCGCGGTCGACACCGAGGCGGGGGTGCCGGTGGGCACGTCCTCGAACTACTTCACCAGCCGCGACGACCTGCTCCGCCAGATCGACGCCCGTCTCCCTGTGACCGCACGGGCTACCTGCGCCTCCTGGAAACGCGCCTGGAAGCCACTCGCCGCCCCGAACCACGGTCCTCCTACACCCAGTCGGTCCGGGCAGACCTGGACGAGGGCATGCGGTTCCACCGCGAGGCGGGCCTGCCGGGCGGAGACGAGACGGTCATGGTGCTCTATCTGGCCATGCTGGGGCTGCTGTTGGAGCACCTGACGCCACCGGGGGTGCTGGAGGGTGCACTGCCGGGGACGAGCGTTCCGGAGGCTCTGGTGGAACGGATCGTGGAGACGATCGTCCCGGCGACCGAGTCAAGGGGCGCGGGGCCGCATTGAATCTGCGGCTGCGGCCACGTGGGCGCGACCGGACCCCACTCGAGGCGGGGCCTCATCGCATCTACGCCTACCGCCACGCCGCGTGGTCACGACGGGCACCCACTCGGCCGCAGCGCAAAACGCCCTGCCCCGGCACCAACGCGCGAGCCAAACGGCGCCCACTGCACTGATCTACGGCCGCCGCCACGTGGGCCGCGTCCAAACCCCACCCGACCGCAGCCGCAGCACGACCCACGCCGGCACTATCGCGCGAGTCAAGGCGCGCCGGCCGCACTGAAACTGCGGCCACCGCCACCTGGGCTGCGTCCCCGCCCCGGCACTATCGCGCAGGGCGCGGCTCGCGCCACATGGGCCACATCTGAGGTCCGTCCGGCAGGTCGAGCGGCCGCTCCACCAGCTCAAAGCCGAGCCGCTCGTACAACTCACGACTCCGCGCGCTGCTCGCCTCCAGATAGGCGGGCACCGTCTCCCGGTCGCACCGCTCCAGAACCGCCCCGATGAGCGCGGTCCCGAGCCCCTCCCCCTGCCGCTCCGGAGCCACCCCGATCATCCACAGATACTCGTGCGCCCGTCCCGACGGATGCACATCCGCAGTGAGCCGCCCGATCAACTCGATCCGCTCGTTGCCCGGATCGATCGCCTCCCTCAACTGGGCGAACCCGTCCTCCTCGTCATGCCCGTCAGCACTCTCGGCCGGCACCGGCAGCCACAACGCGCACGCCGCCCCGTCCTCCGTGACATCGACCCGCCCCTCGGCGAGCACGATGTCGACGAACGCGGCCATCAACCGGGGGTGGAGCGTCCGGCGCTCCTCCTCCCCCGGAAAGATCCACCCACTGACCGGATCGCCCTGGAAGGCCGCGTCCAGCAGCCGCGCGACCAGCTCGCGGTCATCTGCGCCGGCCGTCCGTATCGCCACGCCCATGCCCCACTCCTTTGTCTCAACCACCTTTGGCCACAAGGATGTTGAGACTATCCGGTGAGCGCGGAAACGGGCCCCGCACACCGTGGGGATGTGCGGGACCCGCCGACCGGAGCCCCCGGAGGGCCGCGCGGGGTCAGGAACCGCGCGGTACCGGGCGCTCCGGGGTTCTCAGGCGCTGCGCCGCGTCACGAACTCCGCGAGGGACAACAGCCCACCCGCCGCTTCCGGATCGGGCACCGCACGGGCCAGCTGCCCCATCGCCCGGGCCATCCGGTCGGCGGCCTGCACCTGCGCCCAGTCGCGTCCGCCTGCCTCCTCGACGGCGAGGGCCGTACGCGCCAGATCCCCTTCGTCGTACGGCGCCGAGTACAGCGCGGCCAGTTCCGCGGCCGCCGCCGTACCGGAGGTGAGGGCGGCGACCACCGGGAGGGACTTCTTGCGGGCGGCGAGGTCCGCGCCGGCCGGCTTGCCGGTGCGGCTCGGGTCGCCCCATATGCCGATCACGTCGTCGATGAGCTGGAAGGCGAGCCCGGCCTCCCGGCCGAACGCGTCCATCGCCCCGACCTCCTCGCCGGACGCTCCCGCGTACAGCGCCCCGAGGGCACAGGCACACCCGAGCAGCGCCCCCGTCTTGGCCTCGGCCATGACCAGGACCTGGTCGAGGGTGACCTCGCCGGGGTCGAGTGCCTCCATGGCGGTGTCCTCGTGCTGGCCCTCGCACAGCTCGACGACACAGTCCGCGAGCCGGGCCGCGGCCATTCCCGCCGCGGGGTGCGGGTCCTCGGCCAGCAGCCGGAGCGCCAGCGCCTGGAGGGCGTCCCCGGCGAGGATCGCGTCGGCGTCGCCGAACACCGTCCACGCGGTGGGCCGGTGCCTTCGGGTGGTGTCGCGGTCCATCACGTCGTCGTGCAGCAACGTGAAGTTGTGGACCAACTCCACCGCCACGGCCGCCCGGACGGCCGCCGCCCTCGCCCGGTCACCTCCGAGGGCGGTGGCCGCGGTGAGGACGAGTGCGGGCCGTATCGCCTTGCCCGCGTTGCCCGCCGCCGGGGTGCCGTCGGCGTGCTCCCAGCCGAAGTGGTAGAGCGCGACCCTGCGCAACGAACCGGGCAGCGACTCCAGGGCGGAGCGCAGCTCGGGATCGACCGACGCCCGGACCCGCTCCAGGATCACCCCGGCCTCATGGCCGTCGAGCGGAGACGTCTCGGACCGCGGGGCAGGGCCATGAAGCGGAGGGTCCTCGGGCCGCGGGGCGGGCACGTGAAGCGGAGTCGTCTCGGGACACGGGTCAGGGCCGCGAAGCGAAGGCGTCTCGGTCCGCACTTCGGGCCCAGGGAGCGGAGGCAACTCGACCCGCACCTCGGACCCGTGCAGCGGACGCGCCTCGGACCGCGGGGCAGGCCCGTGAAGCAGAGGCGTCTCGGCCCGCACCCCGGACCCCTCAAGCAGAGGCGTCTCGACCCGCGCCTCCACCCCCTGAAGCTCACGCGCCTCGGCCTCCTGGTGCGAACGGGTCTCGTGACCGTCGCGTGGGCCCGTCTCACCTGCCTGTGCCCGCTCCCCGGGCCGTGCGGTGGCCGGCACCGCCGTCCCCCCGGCCGCCGGCACCCGCACCTCCGCCCTTTGTGATGCCCACGTCTGCGTCCCCGTCGTGAATTCGGCCATGGAACCCCCCTCGGTCAGGCCGCGGACGGTGGCACTTCCGCTGTGTGCGGGCGCGTTCCACGGGGGTGTCTCCACCTCGGCGTCCGACCGGGGTGTACCCGCCCCGGTGGGCGGGGACACGCCTCCCACGTGCAGAAACGTCACCTCCAGCGGCCGATCTCGACGTTCTCCAGGACTCCGAGCGCGTCCGGCACCAGCACGGCCGCCGAGTAGTAGGCCGTCACGAGGTACTTGATGATGGACTGCTCGTTGATGCCCATGAACCGCACCGACAGACTCGGCTCGATCTCGTCCGGGATACCGGCCTGCTGGAGGCCGATGACCCCCTGGTCGGCCTCACCGGTACGCATGGCGATGATCGACGTGGTCCGCTCCGGGGTGACCGGGATCTTGTTGCACGGGTAGATCGGCACCCCGCGCCAGGTGGGGATGCGGTTGCCCCCCATGTCGATGGTCTCGGGCACCAGTCCGCGCTTGTTGAGCTCGCGGCCGATCGCGGAGATCGCGCGCGGGTGGGCGAGCAGCAGCTTGGTACCCCGGCGGCGGCTGAGCAGCTCGTCGAGGTCGTCGGGGCTGGGCACGCCGTCGTGCGGTTGGAGCCGCTGGTCGTACTCGCAGTTGTTCAGCAGCCCGAACTCGCGGTTGTTGACGAGTTCGTGCTCCTGCCGCTCCTTGAGCGCCTCGACGGTCAGCCGGATCTGCTGTTCCGTCTGGTTCATCGGCTGGTTGTACAGGTCGGCCACCCGCGTGTGGATGCGCAGGACGGTCTGGGCGATGCTCAGCTCGTACTCACGCGGACTCGCGTCGTAGTCGACGAAGGTGTGCGGGATGTCGGGCTCGCCGTCGTGGCCCGCCGCGAGGTCGATCTCCTTCTCGCCGTACTTGTTGGTGCGCTGCGAGGGGATCGCGCGCTGTTCCCGGAGGTGCTCGCGCAGGGCGTCGGTGCGCTCCGCCACCTGCTCGACGTCCTGGCGGGGCAGTACGAGGACCGTACAGGCGGTGGCCGCGCGGGCGGTGTACTCCCAGATGGCGTCCGGGTCGAGGAGCGCCTGGTCGCCGAAGTAGGCGCCGTCGGCGAGGACTCCGAGGACCGCGTCGTCGCCGTAGGGGCCGGTGCCGACCTTCTCCACCCTGCCGTGCGCCAGCAGGTACACCTCGTCGGCCTGGGCGCCGAACGAGGCGATCACCGAGCCCGGGGTGAACTCCCGCTGCTGGCAGCGTCGGGCGAGTTCGGAGAGCACGTCGTCGTCCTCGTACGACCTCAGCGCCGGCAGTTCGCGCAACTCGTCGGGGATCACCTCGACCCGGTCCCCGGTCTTCACGAAGGTCACCCGGCCGTCGCCCACGGCATAGCTCAGCCGTCGGTTCACCCGGTACGTGCCACCCTGGACGTTCACCCAGGGCAGCATGCGCAGAAGCCAGCGGGAGCTGATCTCCTGCATCTGGGGTGCGGACTTGGTGGTGGTGGCCAGGTTCCGCGCGGCCGCCGTGCCAAGGCTCTGCTGCGGCCGGTCCTGCTCGGTGCGGACCTCTTCGCCTACCGACATAAGGAATTGCCCTCCCGGTACATGCCCGGACGCGATCTGCTCCCGGGCATCGTGTGCAGGGACAAGCCTTCCTTACGGAACGTGGCGGTGCTATTACACGAAAGAGCGGGAATGGATCATCGCGAGGCTGGGCATATGCGCGGTTCATGTCCGCTGACGACAGGTCAAGTCCACTTCCTGGAACGGAATTTGTCTGTCCGAATCAGCTCGCACGCTGTACGAACCAGGAGTCGGAGACCGCCGTTTTCGGTACAAGCACCGGTACGAGCCGGGCGCGGTCGGCGGCCGGTGCGCAGTGCGAAGGAGGGGGCCATGGCCTCACCCATGTCCGCGGACAGATTCCTGGCCGTCCTACGGGCGGAGGGCGCCACCGTCGTCGAGGTCGGCGACTGGGAGCACCACAACCGCAACCACGTCGGCGCCTGGGGTCCGGTGCACGGCGTGATGATCCATCACACGGTGACGAAGGGCAGCGCGGCGACGGTGGAGCTGTGCCGCAAGGGCTACACGGGCCTGCCCGGCCCGCTCTGCCACGGTGTCATCACCAAGGACGGCACCGTCCATCTCGTCGGCTACGGCCGCGCCAACCACGCCGGTCTGGGCGACGACGACGTCCTGCGCGCGGTGATCGCGGAGAGGGCGCTCCCCGTCGACAACGAGGCCAACACCGACGGCAACCGCCACTTCTACGGCTTCGAGTGCGAGAACCTCGGCGACGGCGAGGACCCCTGGCCCGCGGCCCAGCTGACGGCGATCGAGCGGGTCTCCGCCGCGGTGTGCCGCCACCACGGCTGGACGGAACGGTCGGTCATCGGTCACTTGGAGTGGCAGCCGGGAAAGGTGGACCCGCGGGGCTTCACGATGGCCTCGATGCGGGCGCGCATCCGGGAGCGCCTCACGTGACAATGGGACGGTGTCCAGCCCCGGCGTTCCCGACCTCACCACCCTGCGTCCCCGGCTCCCGTCGCCGCTGCAGGAGGTCGAGGACGAGCGCTTCACCCGCCGGGGCGTGCGGCTCCTCCTCAAGCGCGACGACCTGATCCACCCGAACCTCGTCGGCAACAAGTGGCGCAAGCTCGCTCCGAATCTCACGGCCGCGGCCGGCCGCCCGATCCTCACCTTCGGCGGCGCGTACTCCAACCACCTGCGCGCCACGGCGGCCGCGGGCCGCCTCCTCGGCCTGCCCACGATCGGCCTGGTCCGCGGCCAGGAACTGGCCGACCGCCCCCTGAACCCCTCCCTGGCCCGCTGCGCGGCGGACGGCATGCGGCTGCACTTCGTCGACAGGTCGACGTACCGCCGCAAGACCGAGCCAAAGACGCTGACGGCGCTGCTGCGGGCGGCGGGAGCGACGGACGCGTACGTCGTCCCTGAGGGCGGCAGCAACACCCTCGCCGTACGGGGGTGCCGCGCACTCGGCGAGGAGCTGTCGGGGCGGGCCGACGTCGTCGCGATCGCCTGCGGCACCGGCGGCACCCTCGCGGGCCTGGCCGCGGGCCTCTCCCCGGACCAGCGCGCCCTGGGCGTGCCGGTCCTCCGAGGCGGCTTCCTGACGGCCGACATAAGGGCTCTCCAGCATCAGGCCTTCGGCGGTCCGCGCGGCGACTGGCAGCTCGACGACCGCTTCCACTTCGGCCGCTACGCCCGCACCACTCCCGAACTCGATGCCTTCGCCGAGGACTTCGAGGAACGGCACGGCCTGCCTGTCGAGCGTGTCTATGTCGCCAAGTTGTTGTACGGACTTGTCGTCCTGACCGACGAAGGCGCCTTCCCGCGCGGCTCGGCGATCGTGGCGGTCGTCACGGGGACACCCCAGGAGGCCTGACGGAGGACCGACGGGCCGGTGGCAGCCGTTGTCGGAGCCCAGGCGAGCGGCGCCTCACTCCGCCTCCCGATACGCAGCCGCCTCCTCCAGGTCCAGCCTGCGCAGCAGTGTCCGCAGCATCTCGTCGTCGATGTAGCGCAGGTCCCGCAGCTTCACGAACACCGCGCGCTCAGCGCCGATCATCTCCCCGGACAGCCGGCGGTAGGTGTCGTCGACGGTCTCGCCGGTGAGGGGGTTGGACTGGCCGAGGCGTTCCCAGACGGCGTTGCGGCGGCGGTCCAGGACCATGCGCAGGCGGTCGGCGAGGGGCGGTGGGAGGGCGTTGCGCTCGTCGGAGAGGAGTTCGTCCAGGCGGCGTTCGGCGGCCCTGGAGGCCTGCGCCTGGGCGTTGGCCTCGGCCAGGGTCTCGGCCTGCTGGTCGCGGCCGGGGAGCTTGAGCACGCGGATCAGCGGGGGCAGGGTGACGCCCTGGACGACGAGGGTGCCGATGACCGTGGTGAAGGTGAGGAAGAGGATCAGATTGCGGCCCGCGAACGGCTCTCCGTTGTGCAGGTGCTCCGGGATCGAGAAGGCGATCGCCAGCGAGACCACGCCCCGCATCCCGGCCCAGGCGATGACGAACGGCGCCTTCCATGTGGGGTTGTCCTCACGCGCGCGGATCCGCGCGGAGAGCATGCGCGGCAGGAAGGTCGCCGGATAGACCCAGACGAACCTCGACACGACGACCACGAGGAAGACGGCGACCGCGTACCAGGCGGCGCGGCCGCCCTCGTACTGTCCGAGACCCTTCAGGACGACGGGCAGTTGCAGCCCGATGAGGGCGAACACCGACGATTCCAGGACGAAGGCAACCATTTTCCATACGGCGTCCTCCTGGAGGCGCGTCGCGAAGTCGACCTCCCACGCGCGGTGTCCGAGGAAGAGCGCCACCACGACCACCGCGAGCACCCCGGACGCGTGGAACTGCTCGGCCGCCGCATAGGCGACGAACGGGATCAGCAAGGAGAGCGTGTTCTGCAGCAGCGGCTCCTTGAGATGTGTGCGCAGCCAGTGGATCGGCACCATCAGCACCAGGCCCACCGCGACGCCGCCGACCGCCGCGAGCAGGAACTCGCCGATGCCGCCCGCCCAGGTGGCGCCCTCGCCCACCGCGGCCGCGAGCGCGACCCGGTAGGCGGTGATCGCTGTGGCGTCGTTCACCAGGGACTCGCCCTGGAGGATGGTCGTGATCCGGGACGGCAGCCCCACGCGGCGTGCCACCGCCGTCGCCGCGACCGCGTCCGGCGGCGCCACCACGGCTCCCAGCACGAGCGCCCCGGTCAGCGAGAGCCCCGGCACGATCTGGTACGCCGCCCAGCCGACGACCAAGGTCGCAAAGAGGACGTATCCCACCGACAGCAGCGCCACGGGCCGCATTTGCGCCCTGAGATCGAGATAGGAGCTGTCGGTCGCCGCGGAGTGCAGCAGCGGCGGCAGGATGATGGGCAGGACCACGTCCGGGTCGAGCGTGTACACCGGGACCCCGGGGAGGTACGAGATCACCAGGCCGGCCGCGACCAGCAGCAGTGGCGCCGGAATCGGGGTGCGCCGGGCGGCCGCGGCGATCACCGCGCTCCCCGCCACCAGCAACAGCAGTGGCATCACGTCCATGGCCCTCGCCCGCCCTCGCTCATCGTCGTGCGCCCGCCCCTCGTTGTCTTTGTGCGCGTCCGCCCGCGCGGCCGTCGTAACCTGGCAATCATGAAACAGTGCACGCACACCGACGCGCTGCCGCTCCCGGAACCCGAGCCGCTGGCCGACACGTGTCCGGAGTGCCTGAGGGACGGTACCCACCCGGTACAACTGCGCCTGTGCCTGTCCTGCGGTCACGTCGGCTGCTGCGACTCCTCGCCGGGACAACACGCGACGAAGCACCACAAGGACTCCGACCACCCGATCATGCGGACCCACGAACCGGGTGAGAACTGGCGTTGGTGCTTCGTGGACCATGTCCTTGTGTGACCCTGGACCGTCGGGTTCCAGGACGGTTCGACCGTCTGACGTCTGGGTACGTCAACCCGGCGCGCGTTCTTCCCAATTGGAGCCGCAAACCCCTAGACACGGAGCGTGTTCACAGTTTTACTGTGAGTGACGGCAAGGGGTTGGGGTCCCGGGGACAGGAAAGTCGAGAGCGCGATAGCGTCACCGCTGAACCACACTTCGCGTTACTCCGGGGGGCGACCCTCGGCCCCCGTAAAGCTTGTACCACCTTGGAGGTGAGGGTGTCCCAGATCGCAGGCGAGCCCGCGACCCAGGACTTCGTGGAAGTCCGGCTGCCGGCCGCGGGTGCCTACCTGTCGGTGCTGCGGACGGCCACGGCCGGCCTCGCAGCCCGTTTGGACTTCACCCTCGACGAGATCGAGGACCTGCGCATCGCGGTGGACGAGGCCTGCGCGATCCTGCTCCAGCAGGCCGTGCCCGGCTCGGTGCTCAGCTGTGTCTTCCGACTCGTCGACGACTCGCTGGAGGTCACCGTCTCGGCCCCGACCACGGACGGTCACGCACCCTCGCGGGACACCTTCGCCTGGACCGTCCTCTCGGCCCTCGCGGGCAAGGTCTCGTCGGCCGTGGACGAGGACAAGACCGTTTCGATCAGCCTCTACAAACAGCGCGGCGCGGGACCCGGGCCGGCGTGAGGAACGGGGACGGGCCGGTGCGGGACGAAGAGCGCGGCACACGGGAGCTGCCGGCCGAGGGCGGACACCGCCCTCCTTGCCCGAGCGGCGCCGACAGCCTGGGCGACGACGGCCCCGGCGGTTCCCGACGCATGGCGGACGGCATCGACGGCATCCCCGAGCAGGCCCGGCCGCATCCGGAGCAGGACGCCGTCGACACCACGGCGACCGGCTTCCTGGACGACGGGCAGCGTGATCGGAAAGGTGCCGTGCAGGGTGCGCCTCCGGCAGGGCGGGCCGGGGTCTTCCCGGTGCCGACGGAGGCGAGGGCTCGTGGAAGGGCAACGGGCGGGACGATGAGCGAGCACGAGCGAAACGCAGAGGACGGCGTGGCGGGCGCGAACAACACGCCGGTCCCGCGGCACGATCCCCAGGACCGCAGCGGGGCACGCGCCCTGTTCGTCGAGCTGCGCGCGCTGAAGGACGGCAGCCCGGAGTACGCGGAGCTGCGCAACAGGCTGGTCCGGATGCACCTGCCGCTCGTCGAGCACCTAGCGCGCCGCTTCCGCAACCGAGGCGAGCCGCTGGACGACCTCACCCAGGTCGCCACCATCGGCCTGATCAAGTCGGTCGACCGTTTCGACCCTGACCGCGGGGTGGAGTTCTCGACCTACGCGACTCCCACGGTCGTGGGTGAGATCAAGCGCCACTTCCGCGACAAGGGCTGGGCGGTGCGGGTGCCGCGGCGCCTGCAGGAGCTGCGCCTGGCGCTCACGACGGCCACGGCGGAGCTCTCGCAGCAGCACGGCCGCTCCCCCACGGTCCATGAGCTGGCCGAGAAGCTGGCCATCTCCGAGGAGGAGGTCCTGGAGGGCCTGGAGTCCGCCAACGCGTACTCCACCCTGTCCCTGGACGTCCCCGACACGGACGACGAGTCCCCGGCGGTGGCGGACACCCTCGGCGCGGAGGACGAGGCGCTGGAGGGCGTCGAGTACCGGGAGTCACTCAAGCCGCTGCTCGAGGATCTCCCCCCGCGCGAGAAGCGCATCCTCCTCCTCCGCTTCTTCGGCAACATGACCCAGTCGCAGATCGCCCAGGAGGTCGGCATCTCCCAGATGCACGTCTCCCGCCTGCTGGCCCGCACCCTGGCCCAGCTCCGGGAGAAGCTCCTGGTGGAGGAGTAGGCCCAGGAGCCGCCCCGAGCGGCGGTTCCGCCACGGGTCCAGGCTTCGGAGGAACGGATTCGGGGCGGACGACATCCACTTCGAGCCCGACGTCCCGCTCGCCACCGCGCGTCGGCCTCGGGCCGGGAGCAGGCCGGAGGCCGTCACCGCGTCCGCCCTACGACCCCACCGGCGCCCTGGGACCACGGTTCAACAGCTCGCCGCTCGCCCCCGTCAGGTGCCACCGCCGCCCTCGGCCGAGAGCCGCACACCGAACGACAGCCGCGGCTCCCACCGGAACCGCGCTCGCCGCCCCCTTGGGCGCCACCACCCCCGGCCGATGGCAGCACACCGGACCGACAGCTGCCGCGCCCACCGGAACCGCGCTGCCCCTCAGGTGACACCGCCACCCCGGCCGGCAGCCGCACACCGGACCGACGACTGCGGAGCCCACCGGAACCGCCCTCGCCGACCGCACCTGGATTCCGCGACGATCGCCCGTCGCCTCGGCCACGGATCGGTCCGACGCTCGCGCTCGGGAGTTGCTGCGGCTCGATCCGACCAGGCAGCCGCCCAGAGCCCTACGGTCGCTTCCCGCCACCTCGGCCCGCAGCGCTGGCAGCACTCGGAGCCGACAGCCGCGGCTCGCCCACCGGGCGGCGCGCCCCGCTCACAGCCGCACCGCTACTGCTTGCCGTCCTGTGCCCGTCCCGGGCCCCTGATGCCGAGGGCCTGGGTCGTCGCCGGGTTGATCAGGAGGATCAGCGCGATCACCGCGACGACCGCGAGGGCGATGCCCGCCGGGATCGCCACGCTGTCCGCCTGGAGGAGGTTGTAGGCGACGGGCAGGGCCATGATCTGGGTGATGACGGCCGGCCCCCGGCTCCAACTGCGCCGAGCCAGCAGTCCGCGCGCGGCGAGGAGCGGCAGCAGCGCGAGGACGATCAACGTGACGCCCCCGGTGACGGCCGACTGCCGGTCGTCCGGGTCACCGGCGAGGCCCTCCACGAGCATCCAGGCGCCTCCGACGACGAGCGCGAGCCCTTCCAGCGCGGCCAGGACGGCGGCGTACGTCAGGCGCCGCGGGCGCGGACCGGCGGTCTCGGGGAGGGTCTGCTCGCTGCTCACCCCTGAAGAGTAGCCCTCGCCCCCGAAGCCTCACGGGTGAGGAGTGGGCAACGCACAACGCCGCACTCGGGTTGACCCACGCCCCCGTGGCAAGGTTCACGCGCCGAAGTCTTACGTGATCCCTACCTCGGCCTGTGCCCGGTACCACCCAGTAGGTACGCTGCAACCCATGCGTGCACTTCTCGTGGTCAATCCGGCGGCAACCACCACAAGCGCACGTACGCGCGATGTCCTGATCCACGCGCTCGCGAGCGAGATGAAACTGGAAGCGGTCACCACCGAGTACCGCGGCCACGCGCGCGACCTGGGCCGGCAGGCGGCGGAGAGCAAGGACATCGACCTGGTGGTGGCCCTGGGCGGCGACGGCACGGTCAACGAGGTCGTCAACGGCCTTCTGCACTCCGGTCCCGCCCCCGAGCACCTCCCCGGCCTCGCCGTGGTCCCCGGCGGCTCCACCAACGTCTTCGCTCGCGCCCTCGGCTTGCCCAACGACGCCGTCGAGGCCACCGGCGCCCTCCTGGACGCCCTGCGCGAGGGCAGCGAACGTACGGTCGGCCTGGGTCTGGCCTCCGGTACACCGGGCACCGAGGACGAGGCCGTCCCGGGACGCTGGTTCACCTTCAACGCGGGGCTCGGATTCGACGCCGGTGTGGTCGGGCGGGTCGAGCAGCAGCGTGAGCGCGGCAGGAAATCCACCCACGCTCTCTACGTCCGCCAGGCACTGCGCCAGTTCTTCGGCGAGGCGCACCGCCGCCACGGGACGATCACCGTGGAGCGTCCGGATGCCGAGCCGGTGACCGATCTGGTCCTTTCCATAGTCTCGAACACCTCTCCGTGGACCTTCCTCGGCAATCACCCGATGTACGCGTCACCTAAGGCCTCGTTCGATAAAGGCCTCGACGTCCTCGGTCTCAGCCGTATGACGACGACCGCGATCACCCGATATGGCACCCAGTTGCTCACTTCGTCCCCCGAACGCGGCCCCCATGGCAAGCACGCCGTGTCCCTGCACGACCTGGACCAGTTCACCTTGCATTCGAAGGTGCCCCTGCCCCTCCAGATGGACGGCGACCACCTTGGGCTGCGTACGAGCGTGACGTTCACAGGCGTACGCCGTGCACTGCGTGTGATTGTGTGAGCAGAAGGGGCCAAAGTCCTTTCACTCGAACGTTTAGACCAGGGTCCACCCCATGGAAGTACGGCTGTGACCTAGTCGACACCGAGGAATCAAAAAAAACTTTCCGGAAGGGGTTGTATCCGCCGCTGAGGTTTGCGAGTCTCTACGTGGCGGTCGGGACAGCCCGCAACACCAGCGTCCACAGACCACCGGAACCCCTCTTCAATCCACAGGACCACGCCGGGGAAGACTCGGCGGACGGCCCTTCACTTGTTGAGGGATTCGTGAAAGCGTTCACATTCACAAGCAACTTGCACGTAATACCAAGGAGAGGTAGCAGCCATGGACTGGCGTCACAACGCCGTTTGCCGCGAGGAAGACCCCGAGCTCTTCTTCCCCATCGGCAACACCGGTCCTGCGCTGCTGCAGATCGAGGAAGCCAAGGCCGTCTGCCGTCGCTGCCCCGTTATGGATCAGTGTCTGCAGTGGGCGCTCGAGTCCGGCCAGGACTCCGGCGTCTGGGGTGGTCTCAGCGAGGACGAGCGTCGCGCCATGAAGCGCCGTGCCGCCCGCAACCGGGCCCGTCAGGCCTCCGCCTGACATACCCGCCCCGCACAGCCTGAGCTTGGCGGCGCGTACACCGCGTACGCTTCTCCCGCCCCCGAGCCGCAGCGCGCAGTACCCCCGATGCGCAGCAAACGCTGGCAACGAGCATTTGAGCCCCGGACCCCTGAACGGTCCGGGGCTTTTTGCTGTGCCGGCGCCCCGGCCCGGGAGCGGATCTACTTGTGCGCCAGCACCGGTACGTCCAGGATCACCCGGGTGCCGCCCTCCGGAGCCGGGACCATGTCGAACGTACCGCCCAACTCGCCCTCCACCAGCGTCCGTACGATCTGCAGGCCCAGGTTGCCCCCGGTGTGCGGGTCGAAGCCCTCGGGCAGACCGACGCCGTCGTCCTGGACGGTCACGAGGAGGCGGGCCTCCTTGGTGGTGCCGCCGCGGACGGCCGAGACCTCGACCGTGCCGGTCTCGCCCTCGCGGAACCCGTGCTCCAGGGCGTTCTGCAGGATTTCCGTCAGGACCATCGACAGGGGGGTGGCGACCTCGGCGTCCAGAATGCCGAAGCGTCCGCTGCGGCGGCCGGTGACCTTGCCCGGGGAGATCTCGGCGACCATCGCGAGCACGCGGTCGGCGATCTCGTCGAACTCCACGCGTTCGTCCAGGTTCTGAGACAGCGTCTCATGCACGATCGCGATGGAGCCGACCCGCCGTACCGCCTCCTCGAGGGCCTCCCGGCCGCGGTCGGACTCGATGCGCCGGGCCTGGAGGCGGAGCAGGGCCGCCACCGTCTGGAGATTGTTCTTCACCCGGTGGTGGATCTCCCGGATGGTCGCGTCCTTGGTGATCAGCTCCCGCTCGCGTCGGCGCAGCTCGGTCACGTCCCGCAGCAGGACCAGCGAACCGATGCGGGTGCCCTTGGGCTTGAGCGGAATCGCCCGGAACTGGATGACCCCGTCGTGCGCCTCGATCTCGAACTCACGGGGCGCCCAGCCGCTGGCGACCTTGGCGAGCGCCTCGTCCACCGGGCCACGGGTCGGGGCGAGTTCGGCGGTGGTCCTGCCGAGGTGCTGGCCGACGAGGTCCGAGGCGAGGCCCATGCGGTGGTACGCGGACAGGGCGTTCGGAGAGGCGTACTGGACGATGCCGTCCGCGTCCAGCCTGATCAGCCCGTCGCCGACGCGCGGGGCGGCGTCCATGTCCATCTGCTGGTTGGGGAACGGGAAGGAACCGGCCGCGATCATCTGCGCCAGGTCCGACGCGCTCTGCAGATAGGTCAGTTCGAGACGGCTCGGGGTGCGCACGGTGAGCAGGTTGGTGTTGCGCGCGATGACACCGAGGACGCGCCCCTCCCGTCGTACCGGAATCGACTCGACACGGACCGGGACCTCCTCGCGCCACTCCGGGTCGCCCTCGCGCACGATCCGGCCTTCGTCGAGCGCCGCGTCCAGCAGGGGGCGGCGGCCGCGCGGGACGAGGTGGCCGACCATGTCGTCCTGGTAGGAGGTGGGGCCGGTGTTGGGGCGCATCTGCGCGACGGAGACATAACGGGTGCCGTCGCGGGTGGGGACCCACAGAACGAGGTCGGCGAAGGAGAGGTCGGAGAGCAACTGCCACTCCGAGACCAGCAGATGCAGCCACTCGAGGTCGGAGTCGTCGAGGGCAGTGTGCTGGCGGACCAGTTCGTTCATGGAGGGCACAGGTGCGAGCGTACCTGGGGGTATGTGAGTGACCTAAAAGCGCCGGGCCCTGAGAACACCCGCGGGCCGCGGCGCCTGGGAAGGACCCTCAACCTTCCCGGCACCGCAGCCCGGAGCAATATCGGCCGTGGGGTGTGCGGTCCCGGTCGGCCGAGGATGAGGACCCGGGGCAGTCAGGGCAGAGAGCTCCGGTTCCTCGGTCCGCCTTCCTGTGCGGGGAAGACGGAAGTCACGCGTTCAATTGTGGACTAGACCACTAGGTGTGTCCATGCGTTGGAGCGTGTTTGTTGTTGGAGCTTTCCCTCACGGGAGTCACCTACTCGGACGCCCTAATAACCACCACGCAGCCTAACCCGTGTGGGTTCATGTGCGGGGCCAGATAGCCAGGGCAATTTCCGCGACCGCCTCCGACACCTCCCGGCTCGCGCCGTCGCGCGCCTGTGGGGACATGGCCTGGATCACCGCCTGGAGCAGTTGGTCGCGGCATGGATGACGAGGCAGCCGTGCGGGCGGCCGGGAGCCGTGTACTCGACCGCGGCCTCGCGCAGCTATCCGCTCCATGGCGGCCCGGACGGTGGGCTCCTCGGCGAGAGCCCGGTCACTGAAGGAGCCGTACCGCGCTCCGTTCTCGTCCCGCCCGGCAAGGAAGAGAACGTCCCCACAACCATCCCCCACATGCCCCGGCTCAGTGCGTTTCCGTCACCTTCGCCAGGGCGCGCGGTGCGTCCGGGTCCTGGCCGCGGGCGATCGTGACCTCGTAGGCCAGGAGCTGGAGCGGGATGATCTCCAGGACGGGCTGGACCTCCTCGGCCACGTTCTCGGTCGGCAGGACGAAGCCGGCCGAGGCCTGCTCGACCTGGCTCCGGGGGCCGACCACGACCAGGTCCGCGCCCCGGCCGCGCAGGCGGTCGAGGACGGGCTGGAGGGCCTCGCCGCCCTTGCCGTCGGTGACGACCGCGATGACCGGCGAGACGTTGTCGACCATGGCGAGGGGGCCGTGCATCAGGTCGGCACCCGAGTAGGCGAGCGCGGGGATGTAGCTGGTCTCCATCAGCTTGAGGGCGGCTTCCTTGGCGGTGGGATAGCCGTAGCCGCGGGAGGTGATCACCATGCGCTCGGCGAAGCGGTAGCGGGCGGCGAGGGCGCGGACCTCGTCCTGCCGGGCGAGCAGTCCGGCGGCCAGGTCCGGCAGCACCCGGGCGGGAGCGCCGTCGCCGCCCCGCAGACCTTCGACGAAGAGATAGAGGGCGAGGAGGGAGGCCGTATACGTCTTGGTCGCGGGAAGGGCCTTCTCCGGTCCGGCCATGATGTCGACGTGGTATTCGGAGACGCCGGCCAGCGGGGAGTCGGGGTTGTTGGTCACCGCGAGGGTGAGGGCGCCGGCCTCGCGGGCTGCCCGGGTCGAGGCCACCAGGTCCGGGGAGCCGCCGGACTGACTGACGGTGATGACCAGGACGTCGGTGAGGTCGGGGCGGGCCCCGTAGGCGGTGGTGGTCGACATGGAGGTCAGGCCGCAGGGCAGCCCGAGGCGGATTTCGAGGAGGTATTTGGCGTAGAGGGCCGCGTTGTCGGAGGTGCCGCGGGCGGTCAGCAGGACGAAGCGGGGTGCGCGGGCGGCGATCTCCTGGGCGACCTTGCGGATCGCCGGGGCGCCCTCGTCCAGGATGCGGCGCAGGACGGCGGGCTGTTCGGCCATCTCGCGGGCCATGATCCGGCCGGGCAGGTCGCGCTGGGGGTCGGGTGTCGTGACGGTGGTCATGGCCCCTATTCCACTCCCCCTCCCGCCCCACCGCGCGGAAGGGGGCCTGTCCGAGATGTGGCGCGGTGATGGCTTTCGTGGACCTGGGCCGTGGAACCCGATTCTGCTAGATTGGTCTAAACCACTCAGACCGTTTCTCCAGATCAGACCGTTTCCTCAGATCGGCAGGCCCAGCGTGGAAGTTGTCATCGTTCCGGATGCCAAGGCGGGTGGCGAGCTCATCGCCGGGGCCATGGCCCAGTTGCTCCGGCACAAGCCCGACGCCCTGCTCGGCGTGGCGACCGGCTCGACCCCGCTGCCCATCTACGAGGCGCTGGCGGCCAAGGTGCGGTCCGGCGCCGTGGACGCCTCGCGGGCGCGGATAGCCCAGCTCGACGAGTACGTGGGGCTGCCGGCCGAGCATCCGGAGTCGTACCGTTCGGTGCTGCGGCGCGAGGTGCTGGAGCCGCTGGGGGTACCGATGTCCTCGTTCATGGGGCCGGACGGGACGGCCGAGGACATCCCCGGCGCCTGTGAGGCCTATGACTCGGCGCTGGCCGAAGCCGGGGGTGTGGATCTGCAGGTGCTCGGGATCGGGACGGACGGGCACATCGGTTTCAACGAGCCGTGTTCCTCGCTGGCCTCGCGGACTCGGATCAAGACCTTGACCGAGCAGACCCGGGTGGACAACGCGCGGTTCTTCGACGGGGACATCGAGCAGGTCCCGCATCACGTCATCACCCAGGGCATCGGGACGATCCTGGAGGCTCGGCATCTGGTGCTGCTCGCCACGGGTGAGGGGAAGGCCGATGCGGTCGCGGCGACGGTGGAGGGGCCGGTCGCCGCGGTGTGTCCTGCGTCGGCGCTTCAGCTGCATCCGCACGCGACGGTCGTGGTCGACGAGGGCGCCGCTTCCAAGTTGAAGCTGGCGGACTACTTCCGGCACACGTTTGTCAACAAGCCCGACTGGCAGGGGATTTAGGGCGGTTCTCCCGTTTGCCGGGTTGTACGGCGCGAAGGTGCCGGTCCCTTGAAGGGACCGGCACCTTCGCGCCGTACAACCCCGCTACAGCCCTACTCCCCCGCGATGATCTCCGCCGCCGCTCTGGCGCAGACCCGGGCGGCGCCGTGGGTCGCGATGTGCAGGGCTCCTCGGGCGGGGGCCTGAGGGAGGCCCATCTCGATCACGATCGTGTCGGGGCGGGTTCTGAGGACGGTGTCCAGGGCCGCTCCCATCCAGGAGTGGCGGTGTTCGTCGCGCACCACGGCCACGATGCGGCGGGGGCCGGCCGCGGCCAGGGTGGCGAGGCCCGCGTCCTCGCCGGCGAAGCTGCCCGTTTCCGTGCCCGGGATCAGCCGGGCGAGTTCGGCGGCGACGCCCCAGGGCGTTTCGTCGCCGACGGCCACATTGGCCACCGGGGTGAAGGCGGCGACGTAGGGCGCCGTGGTGAGGGGGGTGAAGCCGTCCGCGCCCGTGATGCGCAACGCCCTTCGGGCCGCGCGCAGTCCCACCTCCGCGTCGGCCGGCAGCTGCGTGTCGGCCGCGCCGGCCGCCGTCCAGTGGGCCAGCGTGCGCACGCGCTCCGCCGCTTGTGCGAGCCGCTCCTCGGGGAGTTCACCCGAGCGCACCGCGGAGACCAGGGCGTCGCGCAGGCGCCGTACCGTCTCGTCGTCGGCCAGGCCGCCGCCCACGCAGATCGCGTCGGCACCGGCGGCAATGGCCAGGACGCTGCCCCGCTCGATGCCGTAGGTGCCGGCGATGGCCTGCATCTCCATGCCGTCGGTGACGATGAGGCCGGTGTAGCCGAGTTCGCCGCGGAGCAGGTCGGTCAGCACCCGGCCGGACAACGTGGCCGGGCGGTCCGGGTCCAGGGCCGGGACCAGGATGTGGGCGGTCATCACCGCGCGGGTTCCGGCGGCGATGGCCGCGCGGAACGGGGAGAGCTCCCGCGATCCCAGGACAGAGGTGTCCACGTCGATGCGTGGGAGCGCGTGGTGGGAGTCGACCGCCGTGTCGCCGTGGCCCGGGAAGTGCTTGGTGCACGCCGCCACACCCGCCGACTGGAGGCCGGTGACGTAGGCGGCGGTGTGGCGGGCGACCAGTGTCGAGGAGGCCCCGAAGGAGCGGACGCCGATCACCGGGTTGGACGGGTTCGAGTTCACGTCGGCCGACGGGGCCCAGTTGAGGTTCACCCCGCAGGCCGCGAGACGACGGCCGAGTTCCGCGGCCACCTCCCGTGTCAGTTCCACGTCGTCCACCGCGCCGAGGGCGTGGTTGCCGGGGAAGGACGAGCCGGTGCGCACCTCCAGGCGGGTGACGTCACCGCCCTCCTCGTCGATGGCCACCAGGACGTCGTCGCGCTCGGCGCGCAACTGGGCCGTCAGGGCGGTCAGTTGCTGCGGCGAGGCGATGTTGCGGCCGAACAGGCCGACCGAGGCGAGGCCCTCGCCGAGGCGGCGCAGCAGCCAGTCGGGGGCGGTGGTGCCGGTGAAGCCGGGCTGCAGGACGGTCAGCGCGTCGCGGGTCAGCGTGTCTGTGCCGCTGGCGAATGTCGTCATCGGGGGGCGTTATCCCTTCACGGCGCCCGCGGTGAGGCCCGCGGCCATCTTGCGCTGGACGAGGAGGAAGAGGACCACGATCGGCACGGCCATCATGGTGGAACCGGCCATCATGGGGGCGTATTCGGTGCCGTGTTTGGTGGTGAAGTTGCCGAGCCAGACGGTCGCGGTCTGGTTCTTCTGGCTGAGCAGCATGAGGGCGTAGAGGTACTCGTTCCAGGCCTGGATGAAGGCGTAGACCGAGGTGGCGACCATGCCGGGGGCCAGCAGCGGGAAGACCACCCGCAGAAAGGCGCCCGTGGGCGAGCAGCCGTCGACCATCGCCGCCTCCTCCAGCTCCTTCGGGATGTTGACGATGAAGCCGCGCAGCGTCCACACCGTGAAGGGGAGGATGAAGGTCAGGTACGTGATGATCAGACCCGACAACTTGTCGTACTGGTCGAGGTCGTTGAGGAGCAGGAAGACCGGGATGATCATCGCGACCAGGGGGATCATCTGGACCGCGAGGATGCCCACGATCACGATTTTGCGGCCGCGGAAGGCGAAGCGGGAGATGGCGAGGGCGGCCAGGGTGCCGACCACGACGCCGATCGCCACGACCGACAGGGAGACGATCAGGCTGCGGCCGACCGGGCCCCAGAAGTCGGCGATGTCCAGCGCGCGGCTGAAGTTGCCCAGCGTCAACCCCGTCGGCAGCAGGCTCGGGTCCGGGTCGATGGCGTCCTTCGCCGGTTTGAACGCCGTGTTCACCATCCAGTAGACGGGGAAGCCTGCGGTGACGAAGACGAGGAGGCCGAGGAGGTTCCAGCCGGCCTTGGACTTCCGGCGGGCCCCAGGAGCGAGCGTGCTCATTCGACCTCTCCGATCTTCAGCATCTGGCGCATGTAGACCGCGACGACCCCGAGCAGCAGGAGCACGGTGATGAGGGCGATCGCCGAACCCTGCCCGTAGTCGTTGACCACGAAGGCGCGGTCGTACGAGTACGTCGTCAGTATCTGGAACTCAGGCTCCGGGTGGCCGTTGCGCATGACGAACACCTGGGGGAAGACGCCCATGTCCCAGATGACCGAGAGGGTCGTCAGCATCACGATGAGCGGCTTGAGGATCGGCAGGGTGACGTACCGGAAGATGCCCCACGCGCCCGCGCCGTCCAGCCGGGCCGCCTCCTCCAGCTCGGCCGGGACCTGGGTGAGCCCGGCGCTCAGGGTGATCACGACGAACGGCACCGCGCCCCAGACCACGAGCAGCATGATCACGGCCAGGCCCTGAGGGCCGCTCGCGAACCAGTTGTGGCCGATCATCTCGACCCCGGGCAGCTTGCTGAGCAGCGCGTTGAGGATGCCGTAGTCCGCGTCGAACAGCCACTTGAAGACCGTGGTGGCGACGATGATCGGCATGCCCCAGCTGGCCACCAGCGCGATGTTGACGAGGGTCTTCACCCAGCCGGAGACCCGCTGGAGCAGCAGCGCGATGAGCATGCCGGCGACCATGGTGAAGATCACGCAGCCCGCCGCGAAGACGAAGGTCCGGACGACGACCGCCCAGAACTCGCCGTCGTCGAGGACGCCGGTGAAGTTGTCGAATCCGACCCAGTCCGCGGGCAGGAAGCCCCACAGCTGGGACTGTCCGAACTTCTGGAAGGACAGCGTGACCAGGCGGACCAGCGGATAGCCGAGGACCAGCACCAGGATCAGCAGACAGGGGGCGAGCAGGAGCCAGGGCGTGGCGTTGAAGGTCCGCTTTCTGCGCGGCAGAACCGGCCTGGACGGCGGTGGTACCGACATCGGCGGCGGCACCTCGGTGGGGGTGGTCGTGTCTGCGGCACTCATCGCGTGCTCCTCAGCGGTCCTTCACGTCGTACGAGAGGCAGGGCCCCGCCGGTCTCAACGGGGCCCTGCCTGCGGTCACTTGGTGTTGATGACCTTGTCGATCGCGGCGTCCGCCTCCTTCGCGGCGGCCTCGACCGACTTCTTGCCGGTGCCGATGTTCTGCAGCATGTTCTGCAGGACCTGGGCCTTCTCGACCTGGCCCCAACCGGGCGCCATCGGGACGAACCAGTTGGACTCGGCCGCGGTGGCCGGGACCGCGGTCGCCGGGTCGTTCTTCAGGGTGGCGAGGTCGGTCTTGTTGTTGGGCAGGTTGCCCTTGGCCATCAGGCCCTTCTGGCCGGAGGGGCCGGTGAAGGCGTTGATCCACTCGGCGGCGACGGCCTGCGCCTTCGACTTCACCGGGACGGCGAGGTCCGAACCGCCCAGGAAGACGGGCATGTTCTTGCCGGACGGGCCGGGCATCACGAAGTTCTCGAGGTTGCCCTTGAGCTTGCCGGTCTTGTCGTTCTTCGGGTCGGCGGAGGTCGCGCCCTCCCAGGCAGCGCCGAAGATCATGCCGGACTTGCCCTGGCCGTAGACGATGTAACGGTCGGACTCGTCCTTGGTCTTGTCGCCGTGCATGTACGTGTCGACGACGTTCTTGAACTCGGTGAGGCCCTTGACGGACTCCGGCGAGGAGAGGTTGCCCTTCCACTGGCCGCCGTCCTCCTTGGCGATGGAGCCGCCGGCGTCGTAGACGAAGGACATGGCCGCGTACCAGTCACGGGTGGGCTGGTACCAGGCGGAGAACTTGTCGCCCTCCTTCTTCTGGACCTTGTCCAGGGCGGCGGTGAGCTCCGCGTAGGTCTTCGGCGTGGACTTGACGCCGACCGAGGCGAAGAGGTCCTTGCGCCAGTTGCCGACGCGACCGCCCGCGTAGTAGGGGACGCCGTAGGTCTTGCCGTCGTAGGACACCGAGGCCTTGAGACCGTCGAGCCAGGCGGACGAGTTGGTGAACTTCGCTGTGTCCAGGGGCGCGAAGGCGCCCTTGACCATGTAGCCCAGCATCTCGGTATTGCCCATCTCGACCACGTCGGGGGCCTTGTCGGTGGCGAGGACCGCGTCGAGCTTGGTGTTCTTGTCCGGCCAGCCGTAGTACTCGTGGTTGATCTTGATGCCGGGGTGCTTCTTCTGGACCGCGGCGTCCGCGGCCTTCACCAGCTCGGGCCAGTTGTTCTGAGCGTCGACGGTGAGCCAGACGGTCAGCTCCTTGGCGTCCGCGCCGCTGTTGTCCGAACTTCCGCTGTCGCTGTTCCCACATGCCGCGACGGAGACCACCATGCCCGCGATACCGATCGCGGCTGCCAGCTTGCGCTTCACGCCACCCTCCTCAGGGATGCCCACACCTCCCGCCCACAGGCCGGGACCTGGACCAATGGTGTAGACCAGTAGGGGGAGCTTGGACCAGACCACGAAGCCTGTCAAGGGCCCACGAAATGGCTCTGACCAGCCGTTATGCGAGCTACATATGCAGGAACCATTAGTAAAGAAGCCAGCGAAAACAGCCGCGCCGGAGTACTGTCGTCCGCTAGACCACTCACCTCGGTGGACTAGACCAAAAGAGACGGCGACGGTATACAGAAGGGATCACGATGTGATCCGCATCCGGAGCCGGGAAGGCAGACCATGAGCAGCGACGTCAGCAGTGCGGAGACCGAGGGCGGGGCAGGCGTCCGTACCGCGCGCGTGCCCAAGTACTACCGCCTGAAGAAGCACCTGCTCGACATGACGGAGACCCAGTCGCCCGGCACGCCGGTACCGCCCGAGCGCACGCTGGCCGCCGAGTTCGACACCTCCCGCACCACCGTGCGCCAGGCCCTCCAGGAGCTGGTGGTCGAGGGCCGGCTCGAGCGCATCCAGGGCAAGGGCACCTTCGTCGCCAAGCCGAAGGTCTCGCAGGCGCTGCAACTCACCTCCTACACCGAGGACATGCGCGCCCAGGGTCTCGAACCCACCTCGCAGCTGCTCGACATCGGCTACATCACCGCCGACGACCGTCTCGCCGAGCTCCTCGACATCACCGCCGGCGGCCGGGTGCTGCGCATCGAGCGCCTGCGCATGGCCAACGCCGAGCCGATGGCCATCGAGACGACCCACCTCTCCGCCAAGCGCTTCCCGGCCCTGCGCAGGTCACTGGTCAAGTACACGTCCCTCTACACGGCGCTCGCCGAGGTCTACGACGTCCACCTCGCCGAGGCCGAGGAGACCATCGAGACCTCCCTGGCCACCCCCCGCGAGGCGGGCCTGCTCGGCACCGACGTGGGCCTGCCGATGCTGATGCTGTCCCGCCACTCGTTCGACAAGACGGGCGAGCCGGTGGAGTGGGTGCGCTCGGTGTACCGGGGCGACCGGTACAAGTTCGTGGCCCGCCTCAAGAGGCCTGTCGACTAGTCCTGTCCGGTACCGCACGCGGTTCCTGTCCGGCACCGCACACGGTGTGGCGCAACCGCACATCCTGCTCTACGGTCCTCCCGACTCCGTCCGGACGGGAGGACCGCCTCGTGCGTACCGCGAACGTCCGAACCATCGTCATCTGGACCCTCGTCGCCCCGGTCGGCGCCGCCGGCTGGTCCCGGCCGTGCGCCGGTACGTCCGTGAGTTGACCGACGAGTCGGCCTACGACCGCTGTGTCGCGCACGTGCGCCAGGACCACCCGCAGGCACCGGGATCCCCGCCAGGGCTTCCGCTGCTGTTGATTGATGCTGCTGTTGTTGCTTCACAGAATCGACATACCGATATGCGGACGAGGTCTTCCGCTCACCTGACACCGTGACCTAGATTGCCTGCGCGTTACAGGTGATCAGCCAGGGGACGGAGTCGCGGAATGTCGGACGCACCTGAAGTGAGACCGCCGGTGGTGACACCGGCAAGGGTGGTCATCGCCCTCTGTCTGTTCGCCCCGTTCGTGGCGATGCTGTGGGTCGGCTCGTACGCCAAGGTCGACCCCGCGTTCATCGGCATCCCGTTCTTCTACTGGTACCAGATGCTGTGGGTGCTGATCTCCACCGCGCTGACGATGACCGCGTACAAGCTGTGGCAGCGTGACCAGCGTGCCCGCCACGGAGGTACCAAGTGAACGACGGCGTCAACGGCGTGGCACTCGCCGTCTTCATCATCTTCTTCCTGGCCGTCACGGTCATGGGCTTCCTGGCCGCGCGCTGGCGCAAGGCCGAGAACGAGCACAGCCTCGACGAATGGGGCCTGGGCGGACGGTCGTTCGGCACCTGGGTCACCTGGTTCCTGCTCGGCGGCGACCTCTACACCGCGTACACCTTCGTCGCGGTCCCCGCGGCGATCTACGCGGCGGGCGCGGCCGGCTTCTTCGCGGTGCCGTACACCATCCTGGTGTACCCGCTGATCTTCACGTTCCTGCCCCGCCTGTGGTCGGTCTCCCACAAGCACGGATACGTGACGACCTCGGACTTCGTGCGCGGCCGCTTCGGCTCCAAGGGCCTGTCGCTGGCGGTGGCGGTCACCGGCATCCTCGCGACCATGCCGTACATCGCGCTCCAACTGGTCGGTATCCAGGCGGTCCTCGATGTGATGGGCGTCGGCGGCGGCGAGAACACGAACTGGTTCGTCAAGGACCTCCCGCTGCTGATCGCCTTCGGTGTCCTCGCGGCCTACACGTACTCCTCCGGCCTCCGGGCCCCCGCTCTGATCGCGTTCGTGAAGGACACGCTGATCTACATCGTCATCGCGGTGGCGATCATCTACATCCCGATCAAGCTGGGCGGGTTCGACGACGTCTTCGGCGCGGCAAGCGAGAAGTACACGGCGGCCAAGGCCGGCGGCCTCGTCCCGCTGGAGGCGGGCCAGTGGACCTACGCCACGCTGGCACTGGGCTCCGCACTCGCGCTCTTCATGTACCCGCACTCGATCACCGCGACGCTCTCCTCCCGCAGCCGGGAGGTGATCCGCCGCAACACCACGATCCTGCCGCTGTACTCACTGATGCTGGGCCTGCTCGCGCTGCTCGGCTTCATGGCGATCGCGGCCGGAGTCAAGGTCACCAACCCGCAGTTGGCGATCCCGCAGCTCTTCGAGGACATGTTCCCGGACTGGTTCGCGGGCGTGGCCTTCGCGGCGATCGGCATCGGCGCGCTCGTGCCCGCGGCCATCATGTCGATCGCGGCCGCGAACCTGTTCACCCGCAACATCTACAAGGACTTCATCAAGCCGGACGCCACACCCGCGCAGGAGACCAAGGTCTCCAAGCTGGTCTCGCTCCTGGTGAAGGTGGGCGCGCTGGTCTTCGTCCTCACGATGGACAAGACGGTCGCCATCAACTTCCAGCTCCTGGGCGGCATCTGGATCCTCCAGACCTTCCCGGCCCTGGTCGGCGGCCTCTTCACCCGCTGGTTCCACCGCTGGGCCCTGCTCGCCGGCTGGGCGGTCGGCATGATCTACGGCACGGTCGCCGCGTATGGCGTCGCCTCCCCGACCCAGAAGCACTTCGGCGGCTCGGCGAAGGAGATCCCGGGCATCGGCGAGATCGGCTACATCGGCCTGACGGCGTTCGTGCTCAACGTCGTCGTGACGGTGGTCCTGACCTTCGCCCTGAAGGCGGCCAAGGTCCCCGACGGCGTGGACGAGACCAGCCCGGAGGACTACACGGCGGACGCGGGCGACCCCGGGGTCCAGGTGGAGCTTCCGCCGGCGACCGCGGGTACGACCCACTAGTCACGGTGCGCACGGGCCGTCGGAGTTCTTCTCCGGCGGCCCGTTGTCGTACCCGTCGGGCACACTCACCCGCATGGACATCCTGATCCGCCCCGCGGTACCCGCCGACTACGAGCCCCTCGGTGAGATCACCGCCCAGGCCTACCTCCAGGACGGCCTTCTCCTGTTCGGTCAGAGCGACTGGTACCTCGAAGAACTCAAGGACGTGGCCAAGCGGGCATCCGCCGCGGACGTCCTGGTGGCCACGGAGAACGACGACATCCTCGGCGGGGTCACCTTCGTCCCCTCCGGGGGCCCTCTGGCCGACCTCGCCCGCCCCGGAGAGGCGGAGATCCGCATGCTCGCGGTGGCGCACGCGGCCCGGGGCAGAGGCATGGGGCATGCCCTCGTACAGGCCTGCGTCGACCGCGCGAGCGGCGTGGCCACCGGCGTCGTCCTGTGCACCCAGCCCACGATGCACACCGCCCACCGCATCTACGAACGCCTCGGCTTCACCCGCGCCCCCGAGCGCGACTGGAAACCGATACCCGGCGACGACTTCACGCTTCTCACCTACGAGTTGACGCTTTGAAGTCACCGCGACACAACATATGGGCCTGCTTTCCTCACCCGGCACAAGATGTATGCTCATGCTCGCTGTCGCCGCAGGGGAATCCGGTGTGAATCCGGAACTGTCCCGCAACGGTGTACTCATGTGTGCTTGAGCACATATGAGAGTCAGTCCGAGGACCTGCCGACAGCACGCCCGAGCCATACGGCCCGGGTGTCCTGACGTCCGGGCCTCGTGGAATGGGCCGGTGGACGCGACGCCGTGTGCGCTCGTGTGCTGCCCCCTGCCCTCCGCAAGGCCCCGTGCCCAGCGAGGGAGAGCCCCACGTGACCATCGCGCCAGCCGAACCGGCTTCAGCGACCACCTTTGTGGACGAGGACGGTCCTGGAACCGCGTTGCTGCGGACCCTGACGGAGCTGACCGCCGACCTCCCCGACGCCGACCCCGGCAGGGTCGCCGCCGCCGCGCTGCGCGGTCGGTCCTCGCGTGCGGCCTCCCCCGAAATGGCCGTGGAGCTGCGCGAGCTGGCCACCGAGGCGGCGGCCGGCCTCATCTCCGAGGACCCCGCGTACAGCAGGCTGGCGGCCCGGCTGCTGACCATCAGCATCGCCGCGGAGGCCGCCTCGCAGGGCGTCACCTCGTTCACCGGATCGGTCGCCGTCGGACACCGCGAGGGCCTCATCGCCGACCGCACCGCCGAGTTCGTGCGGGTCCACGCCGAGCGGCTCGACGCCCTGGTCGACACCGACGCCGACGACCGCTTCGGCTACTTCGGCCTCCGCACCCTCCACAGCCGGTACCTCCTCAGGCACCCCCTCACCCGCAAGGTGATCGAGACACCCCAGCACTTCCTGCTCCGGGTGGCGTCCGGACTCGCCGAGGACGACACGGTCAGGGCGCTGGACGAGGTCGCCGCGCTCTACGCGCTCATGAGCCGCCTCGACTACCTCCCCTCCTCCCCCACCCTCTTCAACTCCGGCACCCGGCACCCCCAGATGTCGTCCTGCTACCTCCTCGACTCCCCGAAGGACGAGCTCGACTCCATCTACGACCGCTACCACCAGGTCGCCAACCTCTCGAAGCACGCCGGCGGCATCGGCCTGTCGTACTCCCGTATCCGCAGCCGCGGTTCGCTGATCCGCGGCACCAACGGACACTCCAACGGCATCGTCCCGTTCCTGAAGACGCTGGACGCCTCGGTCGCCGCCGTGAACCAAGGAGGCCGGCGCAAGGGGGCGGCCGCGGTCTACCTGGAGACCTGGCACTCCGACATCGAGGAGTTCCTGGAGCTCAGGGACAACACCGGTGAGGACGCCCGTCGTACGCACAACCTGAACCTCGCGCACTGGGTCCCGGACGAGTTCATGCGCCGGGTGAACACGGACGCCGAGTGGTCCCTCTTCTCCCCCGCCGACGTGCCCGAGCTGGTCGACCTGTGGGGCGAGGAGTTCGACGCCGCGTACCGGAAGGCCGAGGCCGCGGGGCTCGCGAAGAAGACGATCCCCGCGCGTGACCTCTACGGCCGCATGATGCGCACCCTCGCGCAGACCGGCAACGGCTGGATGACCTTCAAGGACGCCGCCAACCGCACGGCCAACCAGACGGCCACCCCGGGCCATGTCGTCCACTCCTCCAACCTCTGCACGGAGATCCTGGAGGTCACGGACGACGGGGAGACGGCGGTGTGCAACCTGGGGTCCGTGAACCTCGGCGCGTTCGTCGACACGGCGACCGGTGACATCGACTGGGAGCGGCTGGACGCCACCGTCCGCACCGCCGTGACCTTCCTCGACCGGGTCGTCGACATCAACTTCTACCCGACCGAGCAGGCCGGGCGGTCCAACGCCAAGTGGCGCCCCGTGGGCCTCGGCGCGATGGGTCTCCAGGACGTCTTCTTCAAGCTGCGGCTGCCCTTCGACTCCCCCGAGGCGAAGGAACTCTCCACCCGGATCGCCGAGCGCGTCATGCTCGCCGCCTACGAGGCCTCCGCCGACCTCGCCGAGCGCGGCGGTCCGCTGCCGGCCTGGGAGAAGACCCGTACCGCCCAGGGCGTCCTGCACCCCGACCACTACGGTGTCGACCTCACCTGGCCCGAGCGGTGGGCGGCCCTGCGCGACCGTATCGCCGTCACCGGACTGCGCAACTCCCTGCTCCTCGCCATCGCGCCCACCGCCACCATCGCGTCGATCGCCGGTGTGTACGAGTGCATCGAGCCGCAGGTCTCCAACCTGTTCAAGCGCGAGACGCTGTCCGGGGAGTTCCTCCAGGTCAACTCGTATCTGGTGGCCGAGTTGAAGAAGCTCGGCGTCTGGGACGCCCGCACCCGTGAGGCGCTGCGGGACGCGAACGGCTCGGTGCAGGGTTTCGCGTGGATCCCGGAGGACGTACGGGCGTTGTACCGCACGGCGTGGGAGATCCCGCAGCGCGGTCTGATCGACATGGCCGCGGCACGGACCCCGTTCCTCGACCAGTCCCAGTCCCTGAACCTCTTCCTGGAGACGCCGACCATCGGCAAGCTCTCCTCGATGTACGCGTACGCCTGGAAGTCCGGGCTGAAGACGACGTACTACCTGCGCTCGCGCCCGGCGACCCGTATCGCCCGCGCCGCACAGGCGACGGTCCCCGTCCAGCAGCCGGCCCCCGAAGACGCGGTCGCCTGCTCCCTTGAGAACCCCGAGTCCTGCGAGGCCTGCCAGTAATGCCCAGCAACCAGAACCTGCTCGACCCCGGCTTCGAGCTGACGCTGCGCCCCATGCGCTACCCCGACTTCTACGAGCGCTACCGGGACGCCATCAAGAACACCTGGACCGTCGAGGAGGTCGACCTCCACTCGGACGTCTCCGACCTGGCGAAGCTCAGCCCCGCCGAACAGCACCTCATCGGCCGCCTCGTGGCCTTCTTCGCGACCGGCGACTCGATCGTCGCGAACAACCTGGTGCTGACGCTGTACAAGCACATCAACTCCCCCGAGGCGCGGCTCTACCTGAGCCGCCAGCTCTTCGAGGAGGCCGTCCACGTCCAGTTCTACTTGACGCTCCTCGACACCTATCTCCCCGACCCGAAGGACCGGGCCGCGGCCTTCGACGCCGTCGAGAGCATCCCCTCGATCCGCGAGAAGGCGGAGTTCTGCTTCCGGTGGATCAACGAGGTCGAGAAGCTGGACCGGCTGGAGTCCCAGGCCGACCGCCGCCGTTTCCTGCTCAACCTGATCTGCTTCGCCGCGTGCATCGAGGGCCTGTTCTTCTACGGCGCCTTCGCGTACGTCTACTGGTTCCGCAGCCGGGGCCTGCTGCACGGCCTCGCCACCGGCACCAACTGGGTGTTCCGCGACGAGACCATGCACATGTCCTTCGCCTTCGACGTGGTCGACACCGTCCGCAAGGAGGAGCCGGAGCTGTTCGACGACCGGCTCCAGCAGCAGGTCACCGACATGCTGGCGGAGGCCGTCGAGGCGGAGCTGCAGTTCGCGCGCGACCTGTGCGGGGACGGTCTGCCGGGCATGAACACCGAGTCGATGCGGCAGTACCTGGAGTGTGTCGCCGACCAGCGCCTGACGCGCCTCGGCTTCGCCCCGGTGTACGGCTCGGAGAACCCCTTCTCCTTCATGGAGCTGCAGGGGGTTCAGGAGCTGACCAACTTCTTCGAGCGGCGTCCGTCCGCGTATCAGGTGGCGGTGGAGGGCACGGTCGACCTGGACGAGGACTTCTGACAGGACATCTTCAAGAATCGGTGGATCCGGGCACGTGGGTGGTACGTCAAAGAGGGAAGGAGGCCATCCATGCGCCCGATCCGCAAGACGACCCTCGCCCTCGCGACCCTGACGCTGCTCCTCGCGGGCTGCGGCACCGAAGCCGGGAACGGGAAGGGGGGAGGTGGCGACAGAGTGTCGCCGTCCTCCCCCACGCCCACCGCGACCGGGTGCACGACCCGGGCGGAACTCGGCGCCACCGACAGCGGGGACACCGTGTGCCTCGCGGTGGGCGACACGATCCGCATCTCGCTGGACGGGACGAAGAGCCGCCCCTGGAAGCCGGTCGCCGTCGACGGCAGTGGCCTGGAGGCCACCAACAGCGGCATCGTCCTGCTGCCCGGTGACGCGAGTTCCGCGTACAAGGCGGTCTCGGCGGGACAGGTGCGACTGAGTTCACAGCGGCCCCTGTGCGCCACCGAGACCGGCCGGGTCTCGTGCAAGGGAATTCAGGAGTGGCGGGTCACCGTGGAGGTGAAGTAATGCCTCTGCGCGGCCCGGATCTGACGGTCGACCCGCTTGTCGTGCAGGACCCCGATCACCGACGGGAGCACCAGCAGGACGAGGATTCCGAGAACGGTCAGCATTCCGATCAGTCCTTGTGTCTGTGCTGAAGTCATGTCACTACTGTCGCGCCTCAGACTCCTTACCAACAGTGGCAGGACTGCCGTGAACCCTCGATTTACTGCCACTTCCGAGGCACACTGGCAGCATGCTGAAGAACGTGGCCGCAGTCGTCCTGGACGGTGTGAATCCCTTCGAGCTCGGAGTCGTCTGCGAGGTCTTCGGCACCGACCGCAGCGACGACGGACTGCCCGTGTACGACTTCGCGGTCGCCTCGGCCGAGGGCCCGACACTGACCTCACGGGCGGGCTTCGCCGTACACGTCGAACACGGCCTGGAGCGACTGGAGTCGGCCGACCTGATCGCCGTGCCGGCCTGCGCCCGCTACGAGACGCGGGACTTCCCGCCCGAGCTGCTGGAGTCCCTGCGGAACGCGGTCGACCGCGGGGCACGGGTGCTCAGCGTGTGCTCCGGCGTCTTCCTGCTCGCCGCGGCCGGCCTGCTCGACGGCCGGCGCTGCGCCGTGCACTGGCACCACGCGGAGGAGCTCGCGCTCGCGTATCCGCGGTTGACGGTCGAGCCGGACGTGCTGTACGTCGACGAGGACCCGGTGATCACCTCCGCGGGCACCGCCGCCGGTATCGACGCCTGTCTGCACATCGTGCGCAAGGAGCAGGGCCCCGAGGTCGCCAACAAGATCGCCCGGCGCATGGTCGTACCGCCGCACCGGGACGGCGGGCAGGCGCAGTACATCGAGCGGCCGCTGCCCCGGTCCAAGTGCGACACCGTCGGCGAGGTGCTCGTGTGGATGGAGCGGCACCTCGACGAGGAGGTCACCGTCGAGCAGCTCGCCGAGCGCGCGCACATGTCCCCGCGCACGTTCGCCCGCCGCTTCCAGCAGGAGACGGGTACGACCCCCTACCGCTGGATCCTGCGCCAGCGGGTGCTACTGGCCCAGCGGCTGCTGGAGGCGACGGACGAGACGGTGGACGCGATCGCCGGCCGGGCGGGGTTCGGCACCGCGGCCGCGCTGCGTCACCAGTTCCTGCGCGCGGTGGGCACCACCCCGAACGCCTACCGGCGCACCTTCCAGGGCCCGGAGGCGGCCGCCTGACCTACGTCCTCGGCATGGGTTTCAGCAACAGCCCGGCCGGCTTCAGCGTGATGCCCACCCGTGGCGTGTCGTCGGATCCGGGCACCTGCTCAAAGCGGTACTTCCGGGCCAGCGCCGCAGTGATCAGCGTCAGCTGGGCCATCGAGAAGTGGTCGCTCGGGCACTTCCGGTTACCCGTGCTGAAGGGACTCATGGCGTGTTTCGGCACGGCCTTGGCCCGCTCGGGACTCCAGCGCAGAGGATCGAACTGCCGGCTGTCGTCGTACGACTTCGGATCGCGCTGGATCGCATACGGGCTGTACACGATGTCGGCCCCGGCCGGAATGCGACAGCCACCGAGTTCCGTGTCCCGCACCGCCCGCCGCGTCAATATCCATACGGCGGGCCGTAAACGCATGACCTCGATCACCAGATAGTTCGTGTACGTGAGCGCCCGGACGTCCTCGAATGCCACGGGACGTCCGCCGGTGACCGATTCGACTTCCGCGCACACCTTGTCCGCGTGTTCCGGGTGAGCGGCAAGAGCCTGGAGCAACCACATGACCGTGGCCGCGACGGTTTCGCTGCCGGGGGTGAGTATCGCGACGACCTGGTCGTGGACCTCCTGTTCCCCGATGGGCTCGCCATTCTCGTCCTTCGCCTCCAGCAATGCCGTCAGCAAATCGTCCGGCTTTTGACCTGATGCCCTGCGCTCGGCGACGATCTCGTCGACGAGGAGATGCAAATCGGCCAGTGCTCGATTGAATTTTCGGTTGGCCGGCAGGGGCAGCCGGTACAGCGGCCCGGCGGGTATCACCATCCGCCGGTACATGCCCCGGAAGACGGTGGCGAGCGCGACGCACAGCCGTTCGGCGCGCTCGTCCATGAAGTCCCCGCGCAGCAGACAGCGGGCCGCGACGCGCACGGCGACCCGGAAGGCCTCGGAGGTGCAGTCGACGGTCTCACCGGGTCGCCAGCGCTCGGCGAGCGCATGCGCCTCCTCCTCCATGATCGGCCCGTACGCCGGGATGGCGTCGAGCCGGAAGGCGGGCTGGATGACGCGCCGCTGCCGCCGGTGCTGGGGGCCGTTCGCGGTGGCCACGCCTTCCTTGCCGACCAGTCCCTCCAGGGACTCCCACAGCGGTCCGGCGATGATGAAGTCGGGGTTGAGCGCCACGGCTCCGGTCAGTTCGGGGGTGGTGGGCGCGTACACCGTCTTGGGGCCGAGCCTGAGGCGTACGACATCGCCGTGCCGCCGGAGCCCGGACATGAAGCTCAGCGGATCGCGGACCATCCGCCAGCCGTGGCCGAGGACGGGGACGCGCCCGCCCGCGAACGGCGGCTCACGCAACTCGGGAGCCACCGTGGCTTCGGGTTTCACGGATTCGACGGTCATTTCTCACCTGCCGCTTCGTTGTTGACGTACGGGGGCGTGGACCGGTCGTCCCAGCTGTCGACCCTGTAACGGCCGGACTCGTGGTGGAACCAGTAGACGGTGCTGAACCAGTTGCGCATATTGCGGACGCAGGCCCGGACGGCGGCGCTCAGTTCCTTTCCCCGCGTGGTGCCGTCGTCGAGCCCGTCGGCGAAACGGAGGGCGTCGGCCTCGGCGACGAGGAATGCGTCCACGCATTTCTCGAGGAGCCGCCGCATTTCCCGGATCGCCTCTTCGAGAGTCAGCCCCTCGTGTGTGATGAGACTGATACCGAGATTGTGGACCTCGTCTCCCGCAATTTCCTTGGGCAGCGAACAGAGGTCGTTGTACCAGGCGGCGAATTCCTGGCTCAGCAGCGCCGCCCGCCGGTACGCCGGGGTTTTCCTTATCCCGTCCGGGAGTTCACGTCCCGCGCACGGCTCCAGCAGATCCGTCCAGATCCGGTGCGCGAAGGTGAGGCGGCGCAGTGCCAGGTATTCACCGACCGGGGGAATGATTCCCCTGGTGCGATTGCGGAATTCCCGGTCGTAGGCCTCGATCACCTCGTGGAAGTGCCCGGCGAACCTGGTGTTCCACGTCCGCGGCAGGAACGAGTACAGCCGCACCATGCTGTCGGCGAAGGCGGCGACCAGCGGATCCTCGTGGTGCAGATGATCCCGGGGGGAGTCGAGCGCCGCGTGCAACCGGAACCTCAGCCGCCGCCACGCGCGCGGACGGCGGTGGACGATGTCGCGGTCGTGCCGGTCGTCCCAGGCGAAGAACCACGCGCTGAAGTCCGCTATCGCCTGGAGGACCGCGTCGGGGGCACCGAGGTAGTACCCCGCCATGAGGTCCGTGTAGCACAGTCCGTCGGCATATTCCGCCACCTTGTCCGCCGGCATGAGCCGTTTTTCCAGAAGCCAGGTACGGGTGTTCTCCTGGAGCCTGGGCCAATACGGATGCAGTTGCCGGGGAAACGCTGCCTCGATCACCGGGAGAGAGAGCGACGGTGGAACCGCGATCGCCGTCGGCGTCGATGTGGTGCTGTGTGGGAAAGCAGGCACGGACAAACCCCTTCCAGCCGCCAGTTGACGCATGCCCCTGCCGCTGAACCGGGCGTGCGCCGTTGCGTATCCCCGCACTTCCCATTCAGCACCACAACTGACCATTCTGGGAACGCATTTGCTTCATTCACTACCCCGCGATGCCGGAATTCTCCCCATGTGCGACTCGGATCGGATCACCATGTGAGCACATCCGATCGAGCGTGCGACGCACATGCGAACGGCGCCTGTTCGGGGAGTGCTTCCTGAACAGGCGCCGTGCGGGCGGGAGTTGTGGGACGTCAGTCGTTCGCGACCACGGGGTAGCGGGGCTCGTTCTCGGCCATCTGCCGCAGCGCGTCCTTGCGTTCACGCTTGGAGAGCCGGTCGATGTAGAGGTACCCGTACAGATGGTCGGTCTCGTGCTGCAGACACCGGGCGAAGTAGCCGGTGCCACGGACCTTGACCGGGTTGCCCTTCTCGTCCTGCCCGGTGACCTCGGCGTAGTCGGGGCGGGCGAGCGGCGCGTACGCGGTGGGCACCGACAGACAGCCCTCGTTGCTGTCGTCGAGGCGGCGCGTGTCCGCGGGCAGGTCCACGAGCTTCGGGTTGCAGACGACACCCACGTGCCGCCGGCCCTCGTCGTCCTGGCAGTCGTACACGAAGACCTTCAGGTCGACGCCGATCTGGTTGGCGGCGAGGCCGACGCCCTCGGCGGTGCGCTGGCTGGCGAACATGTCCGCGACGAGCTGGTCGAGCTCCTCACCGAACTCGGTGACGTCCTTGCACTCCTTGTGCAGCACGGGGTTCCCGACGACGGTGATGGGCCGCGAGGTGCCGCGCTCACGCCAGGCGCTCTCCCGCTCCTCGGTGTCCTCGATGTCGATGACGAACCCCTCGTCGTCGACGGGGAGCACGCCCGCGTGCTGCTGATCGGTGTCCTGCTGGGCCATGACCTACGGATCGCCTTCCTGCACAAACAAAGAACAAAGAGGGTGTGACGCTGATACAGGGTACGGCGAACGGTCAGCAGACCTCCTCGAGATCCCGCCAGTCCCTGGAATCCGGACTGTCCGCGACCCAACCGTCCAACAGTCCCCGGACCAGCGAGGCCGGCGCAGCCACCCCGCACTCCCGCTCCGGCACCCACAGCTGACCGTCCGTGCGGTGCCCCAGCGGCCCGGGGTGTCCCGGTTCGCTGTGGTCATGGGGGTCCAGGTGCTCCCCGTCGCCCTCGTCCGACGGCATCCGCGACTCGGAGCACATCCGGCACAGCAACCGCACGGACGACGACCAGTCCTCGGCCGCGAACCCGGCGTCCGCCGCGAGCTGCTCCAGCGCGTCCCGATCCGCCTCGGTGGCCGCCTCCAGGAGCACCACCCAGGTGGGGACGGGTGAGGGAGCCCACAGCTCGATCTCGTCGAAGACGGGATAGGCATGGCCGGACGCCGTGGTCCGCTCGCCGTGCGGCACCCCGTCGTGCAGCACGACCTCGCCCCACCGCCGCCCGGAGGACGGCAGCGGAATGGACAGCACCTCGATCCGGGCCGGGTCGAGCCGCCGCCCCCAGACCACCTCGGCCTCCCCCTCGGGCGACAGCCGTACGGCCGCGCTGCCGAGGTCCATGCCGAGCGGCTCACCGGCCGCGGTCGCCCCACCGGGCACCCGCAGCCCGTACGCCTGCCAGGCCCGCCGCGCCAGCGACCAATCCTGGAGCGCGGTCGCGGCGATGCCGACGTTCCACCAGTCGGGCGCCCCGGTCTCCCGGTCGAGCAGCGCCACGGCCCTGAGGCCCGCGGCCCGCGCCTGCTCCCAGTCGTGCCGGAACTTGTGGAGCAGGGCGAGGTTGAACCAGGACTCCGACAGCCACGGCTCCAGGTCCGCGGCACGTGTCAGCAGCGCGCCCGCGTCCTCGTACCGGCCGTCGCCGATCAGCGTGAACGCGCGGTCCGTGGCCTGCCGCCAGGAGGCGGAGGGCCGGTGCCGTCCCTTGCCGAAGATCCTCACGATTCCCGCCTGCCAGTTCCGTCGAGTGGGCTGGCTGTGCCCCCGGACACCCTCTCTCTCGCATCCAACCACGTGTGCTTGGAAGGGCGCTCATTACCCATGGGTTACCCCGTCACGGGGGAGGTCAGACAGTCTCTCGACAGCACCCTGGCCAGCGCCTCCACGACCTCCGGAGCGTAGTCCCCCGCGGTGCCCAGGCGCAGCTCCTCGAGCGCGGTCAGTGGCCCGCCGGGTCCGGCGTCCCGCGCCATCTCCTCGTACGCGTTCACGGCTCGCACGATCCGCGCGGCCAGCGGCTGCTCACGGCAGGGGTCGGCCTGCCGCTCCACGACCACGGCGACGGCCGCGTCCACCCCCGTCTGCCGTACGACGGCCCCGCCGAGGAGCGCGATACGGCGCTGTTCGGCGAGGGGCAGGCCCGCGGTGGCGCCCGCGGGCACCGGGTCGACGAGGCTCAACTGGCCGATGTCGTGCATGAGGGCCGCGTACTCCAGGACGGTGAGCTCGGGCCGGGACAGTCCCAGGTCGCGGCCGACCTCCCGGCTGAGCGCGGCGACCCTGCGGGCGTGCCCCGCGGGCGTGTACCCGGCTATCTCGGTGGCGCGGGCGAGGGAGGCGATGGTCTGCCGATAGGTGGAACGGACGGCGGCGTAGCGGCGGACGGAGAGCTGGGTGAGCAGCAACGGCACCGAGAAGACGGGCAGCGCCCACAGTCCCGCGACGGCGACCGCGAGCGCCATCACGGCCCCGGTGGCCACGACGGCGGATCCGATGCCGAGCAGGGCCCGCAGCTCGTCCCTGAGCAGCGGGCCGAAGGGCCAGCGGGTGCGGGAGTGCGCCAGGGCGGCCGCGAGCACGGCGTCGCACAGCGCGGTGAGCGAGAGCAGGGCGAGCAGGAGCAGGGCGTACGCGGGACCGCTCCACTGCGCGAAGGTCCCCTGGTTGTAGAGGGGTTGGAAGCACACGGCGGCGAATCCGACGGTCAGGACGCGGCGGGCGAGCTGGTCGGCGGTGGGGCCCTGTCCGCGTCCGACGTGCGGCACGCTGCCGACGAGGGAGGCGGCGAGGACGACGGTGACGACCTGGGCGGCGCCGTGCTGCGTGGGCGTACCGGCGTTCTCGCCGAGCAGGGCGTAGGACAGCGCCCCTGCGGCACCGAGGGGCGCGGCCTCCCTGACATGGGGACCGCTGCGCCGGTTGAGCTCACCGACCGCGATCAGCACCCCGAACGTGAGGGCGGTACCGCGCTCCTCGAGACCGGTCCAGAGGACGAAGGCGAGCGAGCCGGTGGCGAGGAGAGCGGCGGAGGTGTGGACCAGGGTGAGGAGGGGCGGCACCCGGCAGGCCGCCTCGGGCGCGCTCCGGGCTCTCACCGGCGTACCCCCGGCCGCCCTGTGGCCGCCGGACGAGGACGCGGCACGCCGGGCTCGTCGGCCGTGACCGCCGGATGCCAGCCGTGCCGGGACAGGGCGCGGACGAGGGCCGTCACCATCTGTGGGTCGAACTGGCTGCCCGCGCACCGCTCCAGCTCCTCCAGCGCGGCGCAGACGGGCCGGGCCCGCCGGTAGGACCGGGTGGACGTCATCGCGTCGAAGGCGTCGGCCACGGCCACCACCCGCGCGGACTCCGGGATCTGCCCCCCTGTCAGTCCGTACGGGTACCCGCTCCCGTCCAGCCGCTCATGGTGGTGCAGTACGGCGGACCGGGCCTCCCCGAGGAAGGAGATGCCCCGGACCATCTCGTGCCCGTACTCGGGATGCAGCTCGATGATCCGGCGCTCCTCAGGGGTCAGCGGCCCGTCCTTCCTGAGCAGCCGCGTCGGCACCCCGAGCTTCCCGACGTCGTGCAGGATCCCGGCGAACCGCAGCACCTCGATGCGGGCGTCGTCCATGCCGAGCTCCCGCGCGATCATCATCGACGCCTGCCCGACCCGCTCGCTGTGCCCGCGCGTGTACTCGTCCTTGATGTCGACCGCCTGCACCAGGGCCCGGATGGTGGCCTGGTGGGCGGCGCGCTCCCGGTGGTACTGCGCGAACACCCACCACGACACACACATCGGCAGCAGCACGAGCAACGCGGCGACGGGACCGTAGGGACTGCGCCACAGGACGGCCATCATGAGCCCGGCCAGCCCGTGTACGGCGACGGGGGCGAGGGAGCGGAGAAACAGGCCGCGCCAGGCCCGCCGTGCGGGAATCCTCCCCCACTGCCCGAAAGGCGTGGGCGGTGCCCCCACGGCGAGCGCCAGGATTCCCCCGTCCAGCAGGCTCAGCACCAGGCAGAAGACGAGCACCGCGGCCCCGGCCGGGACCAGCACGTACGGGAAGTCGGAGGCCACGACCGCCTCCCGGCCGCCCGTCGCCCCGTGCACCCGTGCGGCCGCCCACACGCCCACCGTGAGCTGCGCGGCCCTCCAGAGGCGGCGCAGCCCACGCGGGCGCTGCTCGACCGGGGACAGCAGCGCCCCCGGCAGGGCCACGAGGGCGGCGGCCGGGGGCGGCAGCAGAAAGGCGCCGGCGAGCAGCACGGGATAGAAGGTGCCGGCGAACCGCCGGCGGGCGGCGGACTGCTCCCATCCGGCAGAGAGCGCGGCGAGCAGCGCGACCTCCCACCAGGAGGTGCGTACGGACGCCAGTGGCAACAGACAGAGCACTGCGGCTACGGCGACACAGGCGACGTACGCACGCGCGCGTGCCGGCACCGCCTCCATCTCGCCCCTCCAGCCCCAAGTCCGCACAGTCGCGAGGAGCCTAGGACGGCGGGGGGGGCGGTGTGGGCTGATCACCTGCCGATTAGCACGTTCGAGTGAACAGTGACCGGACGGCTCAGGACTCCTGCGATGTCCCCGGCGAGGCCGTCACGTCGTGCTCGGGCACGGCCTGTCCGGAGCGGATCAGGTCGAGCCGCCCCAGCACCTTGGAGCGCAGGTCGGTCGGCACGTCGTCATGGCCGCAGCACCGCTTGACGAGCTTCTTCACGGCCTCTTCGAGACCGTACTTCTCCAGGCACGGAGAGCACTCGTTGAAGTGCTGCTTGAACTTGACGCGATCGACGTCCGGCATCTCACTGTCGAGGAACTCGTAGAGATGATCGAGTACCTCACTGCAGTCCGTCTCGTGCGGCTCTCCGCAGCTCATGAGCCCGAGCCTTTCGCTTCGTTCGACTCTCCGGCACCGGCCGGGACGAGCCCGCGCTCACGGGCGTAGTCCTCGAGCATGCCGCGCAGTTGACGGCGGCCCCGGTGCAGTCGGGACATCACCGTTCCGATGGGTGTCCCCATGATGTCCGCGATCTCCTTGTACGCAAAGCCCTCTACGTCAGCGAGGTAGACGGCGATGCGGAACTCCTCGGGGATCGCCTGGAGCGCTTCCTTCACGTCCGAGTCGGGCAGGTGGTCGAGCGCCTGCGACTCGGCGGAGCGCAGACCGGTCGACATGTGCGACTCGGCGCGGGCGAGCTGCCAGTCCTCGATCTCCTCGGCCGCGGAGCGCTGGGGTTCGCGCTGCTTCTTGCGGTACGAGTTGATGAACGTGTTGGTGAGGATCCGGTACAGCCACGCCTTGAGGTTGGTGCCCTCACGGAACTGGTGGAAGGACGCGTACGCCTTGGCGTACGTCTCCTGCACCAGGTCTTCGGCGTCGGCCGGGTTGCGTGTCATACGCAGAGCGGCCGAGTACATCTGGTCGAGGAATTCGAGCGCGTCCCGCTCGAAGCGCGCAGTGCGCTCCGCAGTCGACTCCGTGCTCGCGCCCTGGCCCTCGGGCTGCTCCGCCTGGCCGTTGTCGGTCCCTGCGTCGATCCCAGTGACCGGACCCACCTCCTCAAGATTCCGGGCAGCACCGAAACCGGTGCCACCGGAATTGGAGGATAGACGACTATCCGTCCCGGCCGCCCCTCGAATAGGGGTGGTCTTGGCCGCATGCAGCACCGTCCAGTCCAGGTCAGCGCGACTGGTGCGCCTCGGGCAGAAGGTCGAACCCATGCGGCGGACATCCTCTCCTACGACGGTCTGCGCTGCTCTTCAGCGCTTCTGTCCGCCTCAACAGAGGTCCGCGGCTCAGCATTCCCGGGCTTTCACCCCAGTGACCCGAGCCACTTCACGACCGCGTCCGTGATGACTGTCACGGCCTCCTCCTGAGTGATCCGCGCCCGCTTCGGCACGACGAAGCCATGATCACCGAAGGGCACCTCGGCCAGTTCGAAGGATCCGTTCGGGAACTCCTCCGGCTTCCCGAACGGGTCGTTGCCGCCCTGGACGACCAGGGTGGGCACCCCGGATCCGAGCAGTTCCCCGGCGCGGGACTTCTCCGGCCTGCCGGGCGGGTGCAACGGGAAACTCAGGGCGAGGACGGCGGCGGGGCCCAGCTCCACGGCCGTACGGCAGGCGACCCGGGCCCCGGCACTGCGCCCGCCGGAGATCACCGGCAGGCCGGGCGTCACGAGCGAGGGCCAGACGCCCCGCCATCCCATGTCCAGCGTCTTCGGCGCGGGCGCGACCTTCTTGCCGGCCACCCGCCAGGGCTGCTCGACCAGAGCGACGCTCACGCCGTGGCCGGGGAGCATTCGGGCGAGCGCCTGGAGGTCCCGTGCCTCGATGCCGCCGCCGGCGCCATGGCTCACGGCCAGCACGAGCCGCGCCTGCCGCGCCGGGTGCCAGGTGATGCGGGCGTCCCCGGCCTCGGTGCTGATGATCTCGGTCTTCACACCAGAAGGCTAGAAGAGCGTGCCCTCTTCCGGCCCCTCCAGCTCCTTGAGCAGCTCCGGCCCGTTGTTGCGGACGTTGCTGACGGCCGTGCTCACCGGATAGGCCCGCATCAGCCCCTCGGGCGGCGGCGCGAGCAGGTTGCGCAGGTCGTCGAGGTCGGTGCGGGACGGGTCGAGCCAGGTGTCCCAGCGGTCCGGGGTCAGCATCAGCGGCATCCGGGGGTGGATGTCGACGAGGGAGCGCGGGCCGTCGGCCGGGGAGACGGCCAGGGGGCCCGTCTCCGCCTCGGTGGTGATCACGGAGCAGGTCGTCCACCAGGCCTGCGGATGGTCGTCGGGCAGGGTCTTGTCCCGCCAGAACTCGTACAGCCCGGCCATCGCGAACACCGAACGGTCGGCGGGCAGCACGAAGTAGGGCTGCTTGCGCGGCCGCTTCTTCTTCCCCTCGACCTCCAGCTCCCGCTCGCCGGACCCGGTCACCCACTCGTAGTAGCCGTCGGCCGGGATGATGCAGCGGCGGGTGGCGAAGGCCCTCTTGTACGACGGCTTCTCGTGCACGGTCTCCGCGCGCGCGTTGATCATCCGGGCAGCGCCCTCGGGGGTCTTCGACCAGCTCGGGACCAGCCCCCACTTCAACTTCCGCAGCTGCCGAACCGGTCGCGGGTCCTCGACGTCCTTGAGAGGGCGGTCGAGGACGGCGTAAACCTCCTTGGTCGGGGCCACGTTGAAGTCGGGCTCCAGAGTCTCCTCGGGCTCCCACTTCTCGATCTCAAAGATTCCTGCGAGATCCTCGGGCCCACGACTCGCTGCATACCGTCCGCACATACGTGCCACACTGCCAGACTCCGTACGAGGAGAGGGAGCCACCGGGAAACATGGACAGCACCGCATCGACCGCGCTGCCCGACCTCTGGGACCGCCTCGTCGGCCTGCAGCCCGACCCCGACCTGTGGGTGGTGCTGGCCACCATGGTGGCGGCGCTCGCCATAGTTGTCCCGCACACGCTGTGGCGGCTCTCACGCAACGCCATCACCATCGCCCACGAGGGCGGCCACGGCCTGGTGGCCCTGCTCACGGGACGTCAGCTCACCGGCATACGGCTGCACTCCGACACCAGCGGACTGACGGTCAGCCGGGGCAAGCCGCACGGGATCGGCATGATCCTCACGGCGGCGGCCGGTTACACCGCTCCCCCGCTGCTCGGCCTCGGCGGCGCCGCCCTGCTGGCCGCCGGCCGGATCACCCTGCTGCTGTGGGCGGCGACGGCCCTGCTGGTGGTGATGCTGGTGATGATCCGCAACGCGTACGGGGCGCTGACGGTGGTGCTCACGGGCGGCACCTTCGTGGTGGTGTCCTGGCTCGCCGGGCCCCAGGTGCAGGCGGCGTTCGCGTACGCGGTGGTGTGGTTCCTGCTGCTCGGCGGGGTGCGTCCGGCCTTCGAGCTCCAGGCGAAGCGGGCGCGGGGCGGCGCCGGCGACTCGGACGCGGACCAGCTCTCCCGCCTCACGAACGTCCCGGCGGGCCTGTGGCTGTTCCTGTTCCACGCGGTGTCGCTGTGCTCGCTGATCGGCGGGGGGCGCTGGCTGCTGGAGGTGTGACCAGCCGACTCAGGGATGCGGGGCTGTGAGACAAGGGGCTCCGCCGCGGGGCGCGACCAGCCACGACGGCGCTGCACCCGAAAGACGACCGCCACTAAAGTGGACCCCATGGCCTCGAACCCCGCAGACACCGCCCTCTGGCCCGCCCCCCACGCAAGCGGAGCCGTCGACGCAACGGTCCACGTACCGGGGTCCAAGTCGGTCACCAACCGAGCCCTGGTCCTCTCGGCCCTCGCCTCGGAGCCCGGCTGGCTTCGCCGCCCCCTCCGCTCCCGGGACACCCTCCTCATGGCCGCGGCCCTGCGCGACATGGGCGTCGGCATCGAAGAGGGCGTGGGCCCCGACGGCACCGGTGAGACCTGGCGCGTGCTGCCGGCAGGCCTCCGCGGCCCCGCCACGATCGATGTCGGCAACGCCGGCACGGTGATGCGCTTCCTGCCACCGGTCGCCGCGCTCGCCGACGGCCCGATCCGCTTCGACGGCGACCCGAGGTCGTACGAACGCCCCCTGAACGGTGTGATCGACGCCCTGCGCGTCCTGGGCGCCCGGATCGACGACGACGGCCGCGGCGCGCTGCCGCTCACGGTCCACGGCGGGGGCGCCCTGGACGGCGGCCCGGTCGAGATCGACGCGTCCTCGTCGTCCCAGTTCGTGTCGGCGCTCCTGCTGTCCGGTCCGCGCTTCAACCAGGGCGTCGAGGTCCGCCACGTCGGGTCCGCGCTGCCGTCGATGCCGCACATCCGGATGACCGTGGACATGCTGCGCGCGGTGGGTGCCCAGGTGGACACCCCGGAGTCGGGCGGCGAGCCGAACGTCTGGCGGGTCACGCCGGGTGCCCTGCTGGGCCGGGACCTCACCGTCGAGCCCGACCTCTCCAACGCCCAGCCGTTCCTGGCGGCGGCGCTGGTGACCGGCGGCAAGGTCGTCGTCCCCGACTGGCCGCACCGCACCACCCAGCCCGGCGACCGGCTGCGCGAGATCTTCACCGAGATGGGTGGTTCCTGCGAACTCACCGAGTACGGCCTGGTGTTCACCGGTTCGGGTGCGATCCACGGCATCGATGTCGACCTCGGCGAGGTCGGCGAGCTGACTCCCGGCATCGCGGCCGTGGCGGCCCTCGCGGACTCCCCCTCGAGCCTGCGCGGCGTGGCCCATCTGCGCCTGCACGAGACGGACCGGCTGGCCGCGCTCACCAAGGAGATCAACGAACTCGGCGGTGACGTCACCGAGACGGCCGACGGTCTGCACATCCGCCCGCGCCGGCTGCACGGCGGGATCTTCCACACCTACGAGGACCACCGCATGGCCACGGCCGGCGCGATCATCGGCCTCGCGGTCGAGGGCGTACAGATCGAGAACGTCGCGACGACGGCCAAGACCCTGCCGGACTTCCCCGCCATGTGGAGCGGGATGCTCGGGAGCGAGAAGGCGTAGGGGACTCACGCCATGCGCCGCTACGGCAAGCACACCGACGAGGACGACATCCGCAGCCGCCCGAACCGCAAGGGCAACCGTCCGCGTACGAACATCCGCCCCAAACACGAGGAAGCGGTCGAGGGCATGGTCCTCACCGTCGACCGGGGCCGTCTGACCTGTCTCGTCGACGACAGGGTCGTCATGGCGATGAAGGCCCGCGAACTGGGCCGCAAGGCCGCCGTCGTCGGAGACCGGGTGGACATCGTCGGCGACCTCTCCGGCGAGAAGGACACCCTGGCCCGCATCGTCCGCATCTCGCCGCGCACCTCGGTCCTGCGCCGCACGGCGGACGACGACGATCCGTACGAGCGCGTGGTCGTCGCCAACGCCGACCAACTCGCCATCGTCACGGCCCTCGCCGATCCGGAACCCCGCCCCCGTCTGATCGACCGCTGCCTGGTGGCTGCCTTCGACGGCGGCCTGACCCCCCTCCTGGTCCTGACGAAGTCGGACCTGGCCCAGCCCGACAAGCTGCTGGAGCTGTACGGCCACCTGGACATCCCGTACGTCGTCACCAGCCGCGAGGAGTTGGAGGGCGGCGGTGCGGCGGACGTGGTGCGCGAGCACCTCGACGGCAAGATCACGGCCTTCGTCGGTCACTCGGGCGTGGGCAAGACGACACTGGTCAACACGCTGGTCCCGGTGGAGCAGCGCCGGGTGACGGGTCATGTGAACGCGGTGACCGGCCGCGGCCGCCACACCACGACCTCGGCGCTGGCGCTTCCCCTGGCGGGCGACGCCGGCTGGGTGATCGACACCCCGGGCGTACGGTCGTTCGGCCTCCACCACGTGGACCCCTCACGCGTGATCCTCGCGTTTCCCGACCTGGTGCCGGGAACCGAGGGCTGTCCGCGCGCGTGCAGTCATGATGAGCCGGACTGCGCGCTGGACGCGTGGGTGGCCGAGGGGCACGCCGATCCGGCCCGGCTGTACTCCCTGCGGCGGCTGCTCTCTACGCGGGAGCGGACCGAAGGGGACTGACCTCAGCATTGTTTGGCTGTAAGCGAGTTCGGTAAGTGCATAATCGCACCGAGCCGGACATACGGGAGGACAGCACATGGCGTGGCTGCTGGTGGTGGTGGCCGGGTTGCTCGAGACCGGTTTCGCCGTGTGCCTGAAGCTCTCCCACGGTTTCACCCGACTGTGGCCGACGGTCGCGTTCTGCATCTTCGCCCTCGGCAGTTTCGGCCTGCTGACCCTGTCCCTGAAGAAGCTGGACGTCGGCCCCGCGTACGCGGTGTGGACCGGCATCGGCGCGGCGGGCACCGCGATCTACGGAATGATCTTCTTCGACGACCTCGTCTCGACACTGAAGATCGTCTCGATCAGCCTGGTCATCATCGGCGTGATCGGACTCCAACTCTCGGGGTCCTCGCACTAGGGCCGTTCACACCGGCTGCCGGTGCAGGGCGCTGCGCACCAGGTCCCCCACCCCGCCCTCACCCGGCGGGGCCGCCACGCAGGACATGGCGAGCCGGACGGCCAGTTCGCAGGAGCGGGCGAGCTCGGGGACGTCCGACTTGTGCACACCGGGTCCGGAGAGGACGGACACGGCACGGTCGCGCACCAGTGCCACGAAGTCGCCGGGCGACGGCAGCGCTCCGTCGGCCCGGCGCTGCGCCGGTACCGCGGAGGAGGACGGCACCGCGGAGAGTGTCGGCGAGGGCAGCCGCTCACTCCAGCAGCCGGTGAGCATGGCCCGTACCAGCGCGTTCTCGCGGGCGGAGGCGGTGGTCCACTCGGCGGTCGCGGTCAGCCGCTCCCGGGCGTCGCCGTGCGCGGTGAGCGCCCGGTCGACGCCGACGAGATACCCGTCGGCCTCTCGTCTGACCAGCCCGCGGGCCAGCCCTTCCTTGCTCCCGAACTCGTTGTACAACGTCTGCCGGGACACTCCGGCCGTCGCCGCGACGTCCACCATCCTCACGGCGGACCACGGCCGACGCGCCAACGCCGTATAAGCGGCGTCCAGCAGCGATTCCCGCGCAGCAGGCATCATCGCCTCCCAGGGAGCAAGCAGCTCTGCGCCCAGATTTGACGCGCACGGGAGCACTGTCAAGGGTTCGCGAGGACATGAAGGGGCGCGCGCGGCGGCGCCCCACAAGCGGGGGCGAGCAAAACGAGGCCCTGTCTGCACAAACCCCCGCACCGTCCACACACCGGGCCCGCTGGCCCCGTACCGACACCGACCGATACCGTTCGCCACATGCCCGAGTACCTCGACGACCTCAGTCTCGCCCACGTCCTCGCGGACGCGGCCGACGCGACCACCATGGCCCGCTTCAAGGCACTGGATCTCAAGGTCGAGACAAAGCCGGACATGACTCCGGTCAGCGAGGCGGACAAGGCGGCGGAAGAACTCATCCGCGGCCACCTCAAGCGCGCCCGTCCCCGCGACGCCATCCTCGGCGAGGAGTTCGGCATCGAGGGCACCGGACCCCGCCGCTGGGTCATCGACCCCATCGACGGCACCAAGAACTACGTACGGGGCGTTCCCGTCTGGGCCACGCTGATCTCCCTGATGGAGGCGGCGGAGGGCGGCTACCAGCCCGTCGTCGGCGTGGTCTCCGCCCCCGCCCTCGGCCGCCGCTGGTGGGCCGCCAAGGGCCACGGCGCCTACACCGGCCGCAGCCTCTCCGCCGCCTCCCGCCTGCGCGTCTCCCAGGTCGGCAAGCTCTCGGACGCCTCGTTCGCGTACTCGTCCCTCACCGGCTGGGAGGACCAGGGGCGCCTCGGCGGCTTCCTGGACCTGACCCGTGAGGTGTGGCGCACGCGCGCGTACGGCGACTTCTGGCCGTACATGATGGTCGCCGAGGGCTCGATCGACCTCTGCGCGGAGCCGGAGCTCTCCCTCTGGGACATGGCCGCGAACGCGATCGTCGTCACGGAGGCCGGCGGCACCTTCACCGGCCTCGACGGCCGCCCCGGCCCGCACAGCGGCAATGCGGCCGCTTCCAACGGCCTGCTCCACGACGAGTTCCTGGGTTACCTCAACGAGCGCTACTAGAGACCCGCTGCCAGAGACCCGCAATCGGGGACGGAGGGCGCTTCCGGGGAGCACATCTGAGCACGCGCGCCCTCAATCGGCGACGCGCGCCCTCTTGTTGACCCTCGCTTTACCTGCGACTCTGAGAGGACCCTCATTTGTGAACTTGTGAACCGGTGAACTAACACCGGCTCCCAGGAGGTGACTGCGAACCCATGCTCGTCCGCGACGCCATGAGCACGGTGGTCCTCACCATCGGCCCCGCCCACACTCTCCGCCAGGCCGCCGCCCTGATGTCCGCCCGCCGGGTGGGCGCGGCCGTGGTCCTCGATCCCGATGGCACCGGAATCGGCATACTGACCGAGCGCGACATCCTCAACTCCGTGGGCCTCGGCCAGAGCCCGGACGCGGAGCACGCCCACGCCCACACCACCACCGACGTCGTCTTCGCCGCCCCGACCTGGACCCTGGAGGAGGCGGCGCACGCGATGACCCACGGCGGCTTTCGGCACCTCATCGTCCTGGACCGCGGCGAGCCCGCGGGCATCGTCTCGGTCCGCGACATCATCCGCTGCTGGGCACCCGTCCGACAGCGTGTACCGGCCCGCTCCTGATCTGGACTCGATCCAAGTCCAGTAAGCATCCAAACTCACACCCATTCGGATTCTGGTCCCCTGCTGTTAAGCTGGGACGCATGAGCGACCTTCTGGAACGACTGCGCGGCCGCGGCTGGCGGATGACCGCGCAGCGGCGCGTCGTGGCCGAGGTCCTCGACGGCGAACACGTCCACCTGACGGCCGACGAGGTCCACGCGCGCGCCGTGGCCAAGCTGCCCGAGATCTCCCGGGCGACCGTCTACAACACGCTGGGCGAGCTGGTCAGCCTCGGCGAGGTGCTCGAGGTCGCCACCGACAAGCGCGCCAAGAGGTACGACCCGAACGCCCACCGACCGCACCACCACCTGGTCTGCGCCCAGTGCGGCGCCATCCGGGACGTCCACCCCACGGGCGACCCGCTGACCGAGCTTCCCGACTCGGAGCGCTTCGGCTTCACCGTCTCGGGCGTCGAGGTGACGTACCGGGGCGTCTGCCCGAACTGCGCGGCGGCGTAACAGCCTTCACCGAAGCACGAAGCCCCGGCATCCCTCGCGGACGCCGGGGCTGCTTCGTGCTGCCCACGGGGTTCCTGAATCTGACGGACCGTCATATCGTCGTGCGGCCACCCCCTCTCCGTACCGAACTCCGCAAGGAGCAACCGTGGGAGATCCGCACCCCGAACCCACCGCGGGAGAACCGCCGCCGCAGCCCACCCCGGGCCGTCCGCACCCCAAACTCCACGCCACCGCCCTGACCCGCACCTTCGGCCGCCCGCCCCGCCCCGTCGAAGCCCTCGGCCCGCTCGACCTCACCGTCGACCCCGGCGAGTTCGTCTGTCTGGTCGGCCCCTCGGGCTGCGGCAAGTCGACGCTGCTGCGCATCGCCGCGGGCCTGCTCCGCCCGAGCACGGGCACCCTGGAGATCCGCACGACCGCACCGCGCCCGGCCGCCATGATCTTCCAGGACTACGGCATCTACGACTGGAAGTCCGTCCGCGCCAACGTCCGCTTCGGCCTGGACATCCAGCGCGTCCCACGCCGCGAGGCGAACACCCGTGCCGACGAATGGCTGGCCCGCATGGGCCTGTCGGACTTCGCCGACGCCTACCCGGCGACTCTCTCGGGAGGCATGCGCCAGCGTGTCGCGATCGCGCGCGCCCTCGCCGTGGAGCCCGAACTGCTCCTGATGGACGAGCCGTTCGCGGCCCTGGACGCCCAGCTCCGCATGATCCTCCAGGACGAGTTGCTGGAGATCACGCAAACCCTGCGCACCACCACCCTCTTCATCACCCACAGCCTGGAGGAGGCGATCGTCCTCGGCGACCGCGTCCTGGTGATGTCCGCCCGCCCGGGCCGGCTGATCGCCGAACGCCGCCCGCCCTTCCCCCGCCCGCGCACCGGCGACATCCGCTCCGCGCCCGAATTCACGTCCCTGAAGAGCGAGTTGTGGGACCTGCTGCGCAAGGAGGCGATACCGGCATGACGACCGTGGCTCCCGACAAGGTCTCCGTACTCGTACGCCGCCCGGGCCCGGAAGAGCTGCACCCGGTACGCACCCACCGCCGCAGACGAGCCCTGGAACTGACCCTGGCGACAGCGGTCCCCCTGCTCCTGGTCCTCCTGTGGCAGCTGGCCGCCACCCAGGCCTGGCTGGACGACCGCGTCTACCCCGCTCCCTCCACGATCCTCGCCGACGGCTGGGACCGCGCGGCGGCCGGCGACCTGTGGCCGGACGTGTGGGCGACCACGAAACGCGTCCTGGCGGGCTACGCGATCGGCACGGCCACAGGCTACGCGCTGGGCCTTCTGATGGGCTCGCTGTCCCTGGTGAGGGCGGCCCTGGAACCCCTGCTGGACGCCCTGTACGTCGTCCCGAAACTGGCCCTGCTGCCCGTCTTCCTGAACATGTTCGGCCTGGGCGAGGGCCCCCAGATCGCCCTGGTGGCGGCGACGGTCTTCTTCTTCGTCTGGATCCAGACGATGTCGGCGGTGATCTCGATCCCCTCCGGCCACCGCGACGCGGGCCAGGTCTTCGGCGCCTCCCCGTGGCAGATGTTCCGCCACGTCCTGCTCCCCGCCTCCCTCCCGTCCGTCCTGGTGGGCGCCCGGATCGCGGCGGGCGTGGCGGTCCTGGTGATCGTCGCCTCGGAACAGATCGCCGCGACGAACGGCCTGGGCCACTTGATCTTCGACTCGCGTGCCCTGTTCCAGAACGACGTGATGTTCGTCGGCATCGTCTGCGTGGCCGCCCTGGGAGTCCTCTTCTCCGAACTGGTCCGCATCGCGGGCCGCCTGCTCACCCCATGGGCACCCAGGGACCGCGGAAGGGGCCAGTCGTGAAAACACGGTTCTACGGCGCACTACTGACCGCGGCCCTCCTGCTGACGTCGCCGGCCTGCACGGCGTCACATGACGCGACGAGCTCGGAATCGAAGGCGGGCGGGGGTGGGACGCGCACCGTCCGCCCGGTGGCGGGCTGCGGCGCGCACTCCTGGACGGACCCCGCCGACCTCTCCCCTACCCGCACCCCGGCCCGCTGCGAGCCCGGCACTCCCGCCCCCGCCCCTCTCCCCGAGCCCCGCAAGCTCACGATCGCGACGGGCACACTGAGCGCGGAGTATGTGGCACCACTCCAAGTGGCATTGGACAAGGGCGAGTTCAAGAAGGAGGGCCTGGAGGTCACCCTGAAGGTGCTGCCGACACCCGACTCGCTGCCCCTCCTCGCCAAGGGCGACATCGACGCGCTGTGGGCGGCCCCGGAGGCGGCGGTCATGAACGGCGTCCGGGGCGGTTTCGACATCCGCTGGGTCGCCGCGAACTTCTCGCCCGACCCGAAGTCGAAGAGCGGCCTGTGGGTACGTCTGAAGGACGGCGAGACCGGCGACCGGATGAAGATGGCCGGCCGCAGGATGGGCACGATGATCGGCAAGGGCTCGGTGATCGCGTACCCGATGGAGAAGGCCCTCGACAGGCACGGCGGCGGCCTCGACGAGATCCAGTACCAGCAGCTCGGTTCGGCCGACGTCCTCACGGCCCTGCAGAACGGCGGCGTCGACTCGGCCTGGCTCCTGGACCCGGTCTGGCGCAGGGTCGACGGTGAGCCCGGCTACGCCTTCCTCGGCGGCCAGCCGCCCGGCGAGCCCCTGGGCGGCATGCTCTACGGCCCCGGCCTGCTGAACGACGACGTGGACGCCGGGGTCGCCCTGCTGCGGGCGTACATCCGCACGGTGAACACCTACTTCGCGGGCGACTACAAGTCGGATGCGACCTTCGTCACGTACCTGGCGAAACTCCTGAAGACCGACGAGGCGATCCTCAGGTCCACCCCGTCCCTGCGCATGGACTGGGAGATCAGGTCCGGCACGACGGACAGGCTGCAGGCGGCGTACACGTCACAGGGCGTGGCGGAGGGCGAGCCGCTGCCGGAATCCAAGACGGTGAACAGAACCCTGTACGAGGAGGCGGTGGGCCACCGCCCCTGAGAAACACCGAGGGCCGAAACCCTTTCGGATTCCGGCCCTCGGCCTTCAGTAGCGGGGACAGGATTTGAACCTGCGACCTCTGGGTTATGAGCCCAGCGAGCTACCGAGCTGCTCCACCCCGCGGCGATGAATGCAACGTTACGTGAAGGAGGAGGCCAGAGGCAAATCGCTTCCAGCGCTCCCCCGCGCATCGCTACGCCGACAGCTCCTCACGCAACGCGTCCCGCAGCCGAGCCGCCCGCTCGGCCACCTCGGCCGGCCCCAAAGCCACCGCCCGGTCGGCCCACCGCTGCCCCTCGGCCAGCTCCCCCCGACGCGCGTAGACGAGGGCCAACCGCAACGCCGCCCGCCCGTGCCCCGCGTCGGCCGCCCGGGTCCACCACACGGCGGCCTCCGGGTCGCTCCCCTCCCTGGCGAGCAGCAGCCCCAGATTGAAGGCTCCGTTCCGGGACCCCGCCTCCGCGGCCTCCCGGTACCACCGGGCCGCCTCCACGACATCACCCCGGGCGGCGGCGAGCATGCCCACCCGCACCTGAGCGCGCCGGTGCCCCTGGGAGGCCGCCCGCTCGTACCACTCCTCGCACTCGCTCTTCCCCGCGTGCACCGGCTCACCGAGCGAGTGCGCGGGCACCGGCGGCCGCCGGGCGTCCAGCACGGTCGCCAGCCGGTACGCGGCCTCCGCGCTGCCGCCCCCCGCCGCACACCGCAGGTGCCGCTCGGCCTCGGCCTCGTCCCCGTCCCGCAGCCGGGCGATGCCCACCTGCAGCGCGGCCTCGGTGTGTCCGGCGGCAGCCGCCCGCTCGTACCACCGCAGAGCTACGGCCTCCTCGCCCCGCCCGGCGAACAGGATCCCGAGGTTGAACGCGGCATCCACGCTCCCGGCCTCCGCGGCCTTGGAGAACCAGGGCTCCGCCCCGGCCGTGTCCCCGCCCTGGAGCAGCAGAATGGCGAGCGCGTTGGCCGCCTCCCGGTGCCCCGCGTACGCGGCCCGCCGGTACCACTGCTCGGCCTGCGCGGTCCGCCCCTGCTCGGCGCAGAGCAGCCCCAGGTTGTACGCGCCGTTGTCGTCACCGGCGTCCATCGCCGCCCGGTACCAGCGCTCGGCGGTCTGCGACTCGCCGCGCTCGGCGTGCAGGGCGCCCAGCGCGTTGGCCGCGTTGCCGTCCCCGTCCTGGGCGGCGCGCAGCCACCACACGGCGGCGCTCTCGGTGTCACCGGCGTCCCGCAGCAGAAAACCGAGGGCGCAGGCGGCCCGCGCCTCCCCGTCCTTGGCGGACGTCAGATACCAGCGCCCGGCCTCCTTGAGCGCACCGCGCCGCTCCAGGATCGCCCCGAGGTGCAGCGCCGCCCGGCGGTGCCCCCGCGCGGCGGCCTGCCGGTACCACTGCTCGGCCTCGGCCCCGGCACCGTGGTCGTCCCCGACGTCCCCGTCGGGACCCAGCCGGCGGTCGAGCGCGCGGGCCAGCCGGTAGGCAGCCTCCCGGTGCCCCCGCTCGGCGGCGATCCGCATCCACTGCTCGGCGCCCGTGTCCGCGCGATGCTCCAGCAGGTCGGCGAGCGCGTAGGCGCCCAGCGCGTGCCCCTGCTCGGCGGACTGGCGCAGCCAGTACTCGGCGGCGGGCTCGTCGCCCCGCTCACGGTGGTGGCGTCCCAGCGCGTGCGCGGCCGCGGCGGATCCGGCGACGGCGGCGATCCGCCACCAGCCGGCGGCGTCCTCGGCGTAACCGCGCTGGTGCAGCAGGACGCCCAGGTTGTTGGCGGCGGCCCGGTCACCCGCGGCGGTGGCGGCACGCAGATGGGGCTCGGCTCCGTCGAGGTCACCGCGGCGCAGCAGGAGGGCGCCGAGGACGCTCATCGCCTCGACGTCACCGGTCTGCGCGGCAAGGCGCTGACGTGCCTCCTCGGCAGCCTCCCCGGTCTCGTCCCGGTCCATGGGCTGCGACAAGTCGCCCGTCGACTCCGAAAAATCGGCAGGCTGCACAAAACGCCCTGTCTCCAACAGAGTTGCCTTGTCCCCCATAACGTCCATCGTCGCACCACCATCAACCTGGGTACACCTGGTATACCGCAGCCATTGAGGTCACTTCAGCGTTTTGTCGACATGCCCACAGAGAGACAAGTCAAACACGGCTCCCCCAACTCCCCGAGGCGGCACGACCGTCCCCTCGGTCGGCACATGCGTTCGCACACCACGAAGGCCCGGATCCTCAAGAGGATCCGGGCCTTCGCTTTCAGTAGCGGGGACAGGATTTGAACCTGCGACCTCTGGGTTATGAGCCCAGCGAGCTACCGAGCTGCTCCACCCCGCGCCGTTGTGTTGCAACCGTATCACGGCGCGGGGTGGGCATTTGACCAGCGGTTGCTCAGCCGCTCGGACTGCTGCTCGGACTACTACTCGGACTGCTGCTGGGACTGCTCCTGGGGCTCGGGCTGCTGCTGGGCTTCGCGCTACTGCCGCCGCTCTTGTCCGCCGCGGCCTGCGCGTCCTCGGCCCGCTTGAGCGCGTCCTCCAGATCCTTCTGGGCCCGGCCGTACGCCTCCCAGTCGCCCTTCTTCAGGGCCTCCTGGCCGGCGTCGAAGGCCTTCTGGGCGTCGCCCAGCGCCTGTTGGATCGTCGGGTTGCTGGAGGTCGGCGGCGGCTTGGTGGTCCCGCCGTCGTCGTCCGGTGGCTGGGTCGTCGAACCGGCCGCTCCGAAGACCTTGTTCAGGGCTTCGTCGAGGGTGTCCTCGAAGGCGGTGTTGCCGCCGTAGGTCACCAACACCTTCCGCAGCAGCGGGTACTTCAGTCCACCACCGCGTACGTAGACCGGCTCCACATAGAGCAGTCCTCCGTCGAGCGGCACCGTCAGGAGATTGCCGTACTCCACATTGGAGTCGCCTCTGTTGAGGAGGCTGATGGTCTCGGCGATGTCCTGTTCGGAGTTGAACTGGCTCTGCACCTGTTTGGGCCCGTTGACCGTGGTGTTGGTCGGCAGTTTCAGGATTCTGATCTTGCCGTAGTCCCTGGTGCCCGCCTCGGCGTCGACCGACATGAACGCACTGAGGTTGTCCCGGCCGTTGGGCGTGAACGTCGTCGTGAGCGAGAACGCCTGTGCCGACTGGTCGGGCATCTTCATGCTCAGGTAGTACGGCGGCACCGCGTCGCCCGACTTGTTGGTCGGGTCGTCCGGCACCTGCCACACCTCGCTGCCGCTGAGGAAGGTGTCCGCGTCCTCGACGTGATAGCGCGCCAGCAGCTCACGCTGCACCTTGAACAGGTCCTGCGGGTACCGCAGATGAGCCATCAGGTCGGTGGAGATGTCCTTCCTCGGCTCCACCGTGCCCGGGAACGCCTTCATCCAGGTCTTGAGGACCGGGTCCTTGGTGTCCCACTGGTAGAGCTTGACCTCGCCGGTGTACGCGTCGACGGTCGCCTTCACCGAGTTGCGGATGTAGTTGACCTGGTTCTGCTGGGCCACCACCGCGCGCTGGTTGTTCGTCGCGGTCAGCGAGTCGGCCGTGGTGTCACCGAGGGTCGTGCGGGAGGAGTACGGGTAGCCGTTCGTCGTCGTGTACGCGTCGACGATCCACTGGATCTTGCCGTTGACCACCGCCGGATAGGCGTCGCCGTCGATGGTCAGCCAGGGGGCGACCGCCTCGACGCGCTGCTTGGGCGTGCGGTTGTACAGGATCCGCGAGCCCTCGCCGATCGCTCCGGAATAGAGGATCTGCGGCTCGCTGAACGCCACCGCGTACGCGGCCCGGTTGACCGGGTTGGAGAGGTTGACCCCGCTCTTGGCCTTGTAGCTGTAGGTCTTCTCACCGTCGTCGTCGGAGTAGTCGATCTCCTTCTGGGGACCGCCGACGATCGAGTACTCGGTGGTCTTCTCGCCGTAGTAGACGCGCTGCTGGTACGTCCCGAGGTCGCCCTTGGACGGCAGGTTGGACTCGGTGAAGACCGGGCGGCCCTCGGCGTCGGCCTCGGTGCCCTTCGCGGCGACCACGCCGTAACCGTGGGTGTAGCGGAAGTGGTCGTTGATCCAGTTGTTCTTCGGGATACCGGCGAGGTTCAGCTCGCGCAGACCGATGACCGTGTCCTGGTCTCCGGCGTTCTTGCCGTCCTTGCTGTAGCGATCGACGTCCAGGTTGGTCGGGAACGCGTAGTAGTTCCGCATCTGCTGGAGCTGCTGGAACGTCGGTGAGACCACGTTCGGGTCCACGACCCGGATGCTCGCCGTGGCGTCGACGTCGTCGCGCAACTTGGTCTTGTCGGTGGTGGTCGACTTGCCTTCGTACTCGGTGACCTGGGTGTCATCGATGCCGTACGCATCACGCGTCGCCTTGAGGTTCTTCGTGACGTACGGCGCTTCCTTGGCCTGCTCGTTCGGCTGGACCTGGAACTTCTGGACGATCGCGGGGTAGAGCCCGCCGATCAGGATCGCCGAGAGCACCATCAGACCGAAGCCGATCACGGGCAGCTGCCAGGTGCGCCGCCACAGGGTGGCGAAGAACAGCAGGGCGCAGATGACGGCGATGCAGAACAGGATCGTCTTGGCCGGCAGATAGGCGTTCGCGTCGACGTACCTGAGGCCCGTCCAGCTGTCGGTCGCCTTGAAGTCGCTGGACTTGACCGCGAGGCCGTACCGGTCGAGCCAGTAGGCGACCGCCTTCAGGGCGACGAAGACACCGAGCAGCACCGACAGGTGCCCGGTCGCGGCGGCCGTGGCCCGCGCGCCCGGGGAGGTGATCCTGAGACCGCCGTACAGGTAGTGAGTGAGCGCGGCGGCGATCACCGAGAGGATCGCCGCGGCGAAGCCGAAGCCGAGCAGGAACCGGTACCAGGGCAGGTCGAAGGTGTAGAAGGAGATGTCGAGGTGGAACTGCGGGTCCTTCTGGCCGAAGGAGACGCCGTTGACCCACATCAGCCAGGTCCGCCACTGACTGGAGGCGGAGGCGCCGGCGATCAGGCCCACCAGGGAGACGATCCCCAGCAGCAGCCACCTCTTGTAGGGCGCGATGCCCATCCGGTAGCGATCGAGGTTCTGCTGTTCCATGGACATGGCGCTCAGCGGCGGGCGCAGCCGGTGGGCCAGCCAGATGTTGAAGCCGACCGCGAGGGCCATCAGCACACCGAAGACGAAGAACAGCCCGATTTTGGTCCACAGCGTGGTGGTGAACACGGACGAGTAGTTCACCGAGCGGTACCAGAGCCAGTCCGTCCAGAAGCCCGCGAACATGGTGAACGCCATGCCGAGAACGGCAAGGACGCCCAGCGTCATGAGCAGGGTCCGGGCGCGCCGGGACGGGCGGCCCACTCTCATCCGCGGCCCCGTCGGGCCTCCGCCGCGGTCCGGCATCTGGAAAGCCAAGGTGCGCACCTCGAAGTTCGCTGTCGATCCGTCAGGCCCCCGTGTTCGCGAGCCCCTCCTGGGCCCCCGTGATCGCGGGCCCACACCTATGCAACTTACTCACCGTTTACTCGGTTCCCGATTCCGGTGACGAACGAGGCAGGATTGTGACCATGTCCAACACTCCCATGGCAGCGAGCCCGCTCACCCGGGCCGTACTCGAGATCGACGAGTACACCTCCGGCCTCGGCTGGGACCAGCCCGCTCGTCTCTTCGCCCTCGTAGACACCGCACAGCTGCGCGCTCAGGAACCCGCTCTCGCGAGCCAGCTCGGTCTGGAGGACGCGCAGGAGTCCTCGGGTCTGACCCCCATCGAGCAGGACGAGATTCCCGCGGGCAAGCCGCTCGACGAGTTCCTCGGCACCATCGCCTGGCCCGACGCGGTCGTCGGCTGCGCGCTCACCGTGGAGCGCCTGATGCTGCCGCCCTCCGCCGAGGCGTCCGTCCCGCAGGGGCTGAGCGAGGACCGGTTGGCGAAGTGGGTAGCCGAGCACCCGGCGCGCCAGGAGGTCCGTATGACGGTCGCGGTCCTGCGCGACGGCACCCGCGACTCGGCCCTGCGCCTGCGCGAGAAGGACTCCCCGACGGAGGTCCTCACGGGCCGCGACCTGGTTCCCGGCCTGGCGGAGGCCCTGTCGGCGACGTTCGCGGACTGAGGTCTTCCGGGTCGTCCAGGTCTTCCAGGTCTTCCGGTACGACGACGGGGGCGCCCTCGGTGTGAGGGGCGCCCCCGTCGTCGTGCACGCGCGTGCCGGTCAGCTCTTGGTCGTGCACTTCGGCAGGTCGGACGTCCTGCCCCCGCGGATGTCCTTGAGCGCGCCGAGGGCGTCGTCGATGGTCTTCACCTTGACCAGGGTGAGCCCGCCGGGGGTGTCCTTGGCGGCGGCCGCGCAGTTGTCGGCGGGCGTCAGGAAGTACTGGGCGCCCTTGTCGCGCGCGCCCACCGTCTTCATCTCGATGCCGCCGATCGGGCCGACCTTGCCGTCGTCGTCGATCGTCCCGGTGCCCGCGACGAACTTGCCGCCGGTCAGGCTGCCCGGGGTGAGCTTGTCGTAGATGCCGAGCGCGAACATCAGACCGGCGCTCGGGCCGCCGACGTCGGCGAGCTTGATGTCGACGGTGAACGGGAAGGTGTGGTCGGTCCCGGCGGCGATCCCGACGATGGCGCGCTTCTCGCCCTGGTCGTCGGACGCCCTGGTCGTGATCGTGATCTTCTCGGTCTTCGTCGCCGTCCGGTGCGCCTTCTCCGCGGCGGCCTGCTCCTTCGCGGGCACGATCGTGAACACGACGTCCTCGCCGGGCTTGTGCTTGGTCACCAGCTTGGCGACGTCGTCCGGCGCCTTCACCGTCGTACCGTCGACGGCCTTGATCACGTCACCGGCGTGCAGTCTGCCCTCGGCCGGGGCGTCCTTCACGACGGTGGAGACGATCACCCAGGCCTGCACCGGGACGTCCAGCTCCTTCAGGGCGGCGACCTTGGCGCTCTCCTGCGACTGGCTGAACTCCTCGGCGTTCTCCTGGGTGGACTGCTCCTCGGTCTTGCCGTCCGGATAGAGGGTGTCGTGGGGGACGACCTTGTTGTCGTGCGCGAGCCAGCCGTACACGGCCTCGACGAGGTTCATCTTGTAGTCGGCGCTGGTGACCCGGACGGTGGTCATGTTCAGGTGACCACTCGTCGGATACGTCTTGCGCCCGGAGATCTGCAGCACCGGCTCGCCGCCGTGGTCCCCGAGGGTGTTCACCGTGGGGCCCGGTGACATCTCGGCATAGGGCACTTTGATGAAGACTCCCGCGCACAGGAGCGCGATCAGCATCAGGGTGGAGGCGAGCATCGTCGCGGTGCGGCGTGGCATGGCACGACAGTACGGGACGCTCCTGTCGGACCATCGTCAGGGCGCCGTCGTCACCCGGTCGTCAGGTGCCGGAGTGCGACTTCTCCATCGCGGCGCGGAAACGGGCGTAACCGTCGAGCTCGGGGCCGTCACTGCGCATCCGCCGGGTCCGGTTGGCCCAACTGCCCCACAACCCGGCAGCGACCGCGGCCACGAACGGAATCAACAACCAGATGAGCGCCCCCATGCCGACCTCCCGACCCCGCGCTGAGCGACCGCGAAAAACTGACTGATCAGCAGATTAACCATCCGCACTGACAACGCTCACGTCAGGGGGGCGGTTACGCAACCGGAGGGGTGAAGGAAGGGTTCAGCAGGCGCCGACCCATTCCTCCGAACCGTCAGAGAAGGTCTGGTGCTTCCAGATCGGCACTTCGTGCTTGAGATCGTCGATCAGCTTCCGGCAGGCCTCGAAGGCCTCTCCCCTGTGAGGGCAGGAAACGGCGACCACGACGGCGAGATCCCCGACCCCGAGATCCCCGACCCGATGCACCGCGGCCAGGGCCCGCACCGGAAACTCGGCGACGACCTTTTCAGCGACGCGCCGCATCTCGGCCTCGGCACTCGGGTGACACGAATACCCGAGCTTGTCGACGTCGGCTCCCCCGTCGTGGTTCCTGACGGTCCCGACGAACAGGGCGGTCCCCCCGGCGGAGTCGTCCCCGACGGCCCGGAAGACCTCGTCGAGGGAGAGCGGGGCCTCACGGATCGCGATCAGCTTGATGGGGTCCTGCGCGGCCTGCTCGCCGGGATGGTCGTAAGTCGGTGCCATACCTCCATCGTGCCGCACGCCGGAGACAGCGGGGAACAGCGTGATCGTCCGGCACGCGTGCGTGGAGCTTTGGAGCGACCTACAGGCAATTCAAGCGGGGCCCAGGGGGCGCAGCCCCCTGAGGACGGGACGGGCAGGTGCGGCGGGGGCGAGGAGAACCCGGCGCCGACCCCCGCAGCCTCAGATCCGCCGCCGCGCCTTCCGGGCCCGCCGCACCACGGCCGCCGCACCCAGCAGCGCCACCGTCGCCCCCGCGGCCCCCGCAGCCGTCGCGTCCTTCCGCCCCAGCCGCCGCCCGGCGACCGTGTGCCGCCCGGCGACCTCCTCCAGCAGCTCCGCGAGCACCTCCTCGTTGGTCCACTGCGGCCGCCACCCGGCGTCATGCAGGCGGCTCCCGCTCACCACCCAGGGGTACATCGTGTACGCGAGATCCCCCGCGGGGGACGGCGTCAGCCCGATCCGGTGCAGCCGCGCCGCCGCCCCCAGGGCGACCGCCGACGGCAACTCCATCCGGCGGATCCCGCTGAGCTCCTCGATCTCCTCCTGCTCCAGCCACCCGTCGCACCCGACGGCCAGCTCGCCGTCGACCTTCTCCAGGACGGCGTACTCCAGAGCGCTGCACAGATCCTCGACATGGCAGAACTGCCAGGCGGGCCGGGACCCGGCCACGACCAGCAGCCGCGGGGACTCGAAGTACCGGGTCAGAGCGGTGTCGGTGCCTCCGCCCACCAGCACGGCAGGCCGCACGACGGTGACATTGAGCCCGGGATGCGCCCGAGGAGCCCGACGCGCGAGCCGCTCGATCTCCAGCAGATCCCCGACGCCGGTCGCCTCCGCGGTGGCCCGCAGCTCGGCGTCCTCCGAAAGGGGTAGCTCGTTGTCCGGAAGCGCCCCGTAGACCATGGCGGAGGTGCACAGCACGACCCGGTGGATGCCGGCGGCCGCCGCGGCGGTCAGCACGGTCTGCGTCCCCCGGACGTTGTACGCCGTCCGCGCGGCCGGGTCCGTCTCCAGATCGAGGTCGAGCGCCAGATGGACCACGACGTCGGCCCCGCGCAGTTTCTCCGCGATGGCCGGATCCCGCACATCCAGGATGTGCCACTGCGCCGCGGCGCACTCACCACGCCGCTCGTCCAGCGCGATGACCTGCTTGATCTCCTCCGAGGCGGCCAGCCGCTCGGCGAGCAGCGCCCCGATGCCGGACGCGGCGCCGGTGACCGCGACGACTGGCCGGCGCGCGGCGGGGTTGGTTGACTGGTTTCGCGCTGCGCGAACCTGCGGATCAGGGGAACTCACCGGGCGTCTCCAGCGGTTGTCTTCAGTAGGAACGCGAGTGACGCGTACGTACCAGGTGGCATCCATCCTGCCGCAGGCGGAGAGCCGGCGGAGCACCGAGGCCCGAACGGCCGTCGGTGTCTACGCTGGGTGGTGTTATCGGGCAGCCGCGCCGCCGGAGGCAACCGGTGGCCTTACCAGCCGAGGAATCCCGTGAGTGACACCCCATTCGGATTCGGCCTTCCGCCGGAGGAGCCGGACGACGGCGACGAGGGCAAGAAGAAGGACCAGGAGAGCGGTGGTGGTCAGGGACCGGCCAACCCGTTCGGTTTCGGCGGTCTGCCCGGAGCCGGAGGCTTTGGCGGCCCCGGTGCGGACAATCCGCTCGCAGCCATGTTCGGTTCTCTGAACCCCACCGACCTGGGCGCCGCCTTCCAGCAGCTGGGCCAGATGCTCTCGTACGAGGGCGGTCCCGTGAACTGGGACATGGCCAAGCAGATCGCCCGCCAGACGGTGTCCCAGGGCACCGCGGACGGCACCAAGGACGCGAGCATCGGCCCCGCCGAGCGCACCGCGGTCCAGGAGGCCGTACGCCTGGCGGACCTGTGGCTCGACGACGCGACCTCGCTGCCGTCCGGCGCGGGCTCCGCCGTGGCGTGGTCCCGCGCGGAGTGGGTCGAGGCGACCCTGCCCGCGTGGAAGGAGCTCGTCGACCCGGTCGCCGAGCGCGTGGGCACCGCCATGGGTGATGTCCTGCCGGAGGAGATGCAGGCCATGGCGGGCCCGCTGATCGGCATGATGCGCTCGATGGGCGGGGCCATGTTCGGCACCCAGATCGGGCAGGCCGTCGGCGTGCTCGCGGGCGAGGTCGTCGGCTCCACCGACATCGGCCTGCCGCTCGGCCCGGCCGGCAAGGCCGCGCTGCTGCCGGCGAACATCGAGGCCTTCGGCAAGGACCTCGGCGTGCCCAAGGACGAGGTGCGGCTGTATCTCGCCCTGCGCGAGGCCGCCCACCAGCGCCTCTTCGCGCACGTGCCGTGGCTGCGCTCGCACCTGTACGGCGCGGTCGACGGCTATGCGCGCGGGATCAAGGTCGACACCGCCAAGCTGGAGGACGTGGTCGGCCAGTTCGACCCGCAGAACCCCGAGCAGCTCCAGGACGCCCTTCAGCAGGGGATGTTCCAGCCGGAGGACACTCCGGAGCAGAAGGCGGCCCTGGCCCGTCTGGAGACCGCGCTGGCCCTTGTGGAGGGCTGGGTGGACGCGGTGGTCCACGCGGCCGCGAAGCCGCGTCTGTCGTCCGCCGACGCGCTGCGCGAGACCCTGCGCCGCCGCCGCGCCTCGGGCGGTCCGGCCGAGCAGACGTTCGCCACGCTGATCGGGCTGGAGCTGCGTCCGCGCCGCCTGCGGGACGCCTCCCGTCTGTGGGCCTCGCTCACCGACGCGCGCGGGGTCGACGGCCGTGACGGCCTGTGGTCCCACCCGGACATGCTGCCGACCGCGTCCGACCTGGACGACCCGGACGGCTTCGTGCACCGCGAGCAGCTGGACTTCTCCGAGCTGGACAAGATGCTCGGCGAGGCCGCGGAGAAGCCCGACCTCAAGAAGGACCTCAAGAAGAAGGACGACTCCGAGGACGACACCGAGTGAGCCTTCATGACGACGCCGTCCTGGTCCTCAAGGGATACGAGGACCAGGCGGATCTTCGCCAGGCCTACCTCGACCATCTGGCGGCTCACCCGGACGGCATGTGGAAGGCCTGCGAGAAGGGCCACATCACGGCGAGTGCCCTGGTCGTCGACCCGGAGCGCGGCCGGGCTCTGCTGACCCTCCACAAGAAGCTGGGCATGTGGCTGCAGATGGGCGGCCACTGCGAACCGGCCGACACCTCCCTGGAGGCGGCGGCCCTGCGCGAGGCGACGGAGGAGTCCGGCATCGCCGGCCTGACCCTGCTGCCGGGCGGCCCGGTGCGCCTGGACCGCCATCCGATTCCGCCGCCGTGCCACTGCCACTTCGACGTCCAGTACGCGGCGCTCGCCCCGTCCGGGGCCGTGGAGACGGTCAGCGACGAATCCCTCGACGTGCGGTGGTTCGCCTACGACGAGGTGGCGGCCGTGGCGGACGATTCGGTCGTACGACTGCTGGAAGCGACCCGCGCGAGGCTGTGAGCACATGGGTAAGGGGCGCCCGGCAATGGCGGGCGCCCCTTACGCATGGCTAGCTGTTGCTGCCTCCGAGGGAGTTGCCGCGCATGCCGAACTGGCCGAGCATCCCGCCGTTGCGCATGCCCTGCGGCGGCAGCAGTTCGCTGGGCTGGACCAGGACGTGGCCCGTGCCGCCGAAGTGCATCTCCCAGCCCTCGCCGGTGGTACCCCTGCGGCGCCACACTCCGGAGGTGGAGGTGGGCGCCTGGAGCTGGGTGCGCAGGGACGTGGACCAGGCGATGACGGCGTCGGAGTCGACGCAGACGTTCTTGTCCGGTCCCACCTCCAGCACCAGCGGCTCGCCGGAGGTCATGAGGACGACCTGCCCGGAGCCGGACAGCTCCAGGTTGTAGGCGCCCGCGGCGGCCACCTCGACGGCGCTGTCCACCGCGACGATGCCGACACCGAGGGAGCCGTCGAAGGCCAGGACGTAGGAGCTGTCGACCGTGATGCCCCTGCCGACCTCCATGATGTGCAGGTGCTGGGCGAGGTTGGCCAGATAGACGATGCCGTTGCCCTTGCAGCGCATGAGTTCGAGGCGCTCGCCGGTCATCCGCTCGACGTTGCGCCAACTGCGGTTGCGGTACTGGCTGTCGAACTCGACCTGGCCCTCGAAGGCCACCATGGCGCCCTGCCGGGCGAGAACGGCGCTGCTGCCCTGGGTGACGTCGGTCTTCAGGAGCTGCGGGTTCTGCAGGGTGTAGCGCCCGGTCGACTCGACCGGGACATGTGCGAAGAGTGTGCTGTGCATGATGTGCCTGGTGCTCCCCTCAGCCCCGGATCTTGAATCGGTCGCCGGTGTCCTCGCTCGGCTGGACGACGACGAAGCCCTGCCCCTTGAAGCCGATCTGGAAGGCCTCGCCGCTGCCGCGGCCGATGAGGGCGCTTGCCTTGATGGTGCGGCGGGCCTTCATCTCCAGGCCGGTCGTCCAGGCGACGAGGGCGTCCGGGTCGACGTACGTCTCGCGTTCGGCGCAGTCCAGGGCCATCGGGATGCCCCGGCTGACCAGGGCGACCCAGCCCGTGCCCCTGATGACGAGGTTGGTCAGGCCCGAGCCGGACAGCTTGGCGAGTCCCTTGACCGGCTCGATGGCCAGTTCCAGCGAGGCGTCGCAGGCCAGCAGCGTGGCCCCGTTGACCGACAGGGCCTCGCCGTTGAGGTGCAGGACGAGGATGTCGCCACCGTAGTCCGCTAGGTACAGGTCGCCGTCGCCGCGGGCCAGCATCAGCTTGCCGCCCTCGCCGCTGACCATCTCCTCCGCCGAGCGGCGCAGGCTCGCGGGCGCCCCGTCGAACTGCACATAACCGTCGTACGCGATCATCGAGCCGGCCTTGGCGATGAGGTCCTGCCCGGTGACCATGGTGACCTTGAGCGTCTTGGAGCTGTGCACACTCATACGGACGCCGGTCGGGGCGGCGCGGTGCGCACTCAGAGTCTGGGTGTCCATGGCCTCACACCTCGAAGGGCTGTACGACGACGAAGTTGCCGGGGGCGCCGCGGAACTGGAGGTTCACGGCCTCGGTGGTCTGCCGGGCGTACCCGGAGCGGCGCAGCCTGAGCGAGGTCGTGGTGACCGCCTGCGCACCGGCGGACCAGGCGATGACGGCGTTGCCGTCGACGTAGGTGGCCGCGCCGACGGGGAGGACGACGGGCACGCCGCGTGTCTTGACGACGACCGCTCCCGTGCCGGAGAAGAGCATGCTGAAGAAGCCCCCGCCGGGCAGTCCCGCGCCCTCGATGCGGCGGACCTCGGTCTCCAGGGTCTCGTCGAAGGCGAGCACGCCCTGGGCGCTGGTGTAGATCTGCTCGCCCTGGAGACGGATGACGAAGACACGGCTGGCCTCGTCGGCGAGGAACACCTCGCCGTTGCCCGTACAGCGCATCAGGGACATGCCCTGGCCGGTGAGCGCCCCGGTGAGCTTGCCGAGCAGGCCGGAGCCCTTGTGGGCGAAGTCGATGTCGCCCTGGTAGGCGACCATGCTGCCCTGCTTGGCGAGGATGGGGGCGTCCTTGGTGAGGGTGGCCCGCACCAGGTTCGTGTTCTGCTCGGTCCAGCGGTCGCCGACGGGGGCTTCCGCGTACTTCGTCATGACCACCCGGACGTTGGCCTCGGGCGGCACCGGGGCGAGCTGGGTGCCGCCGCCGAAGGGCTGTGCCTGGCCGGGGAAGGCCCCGGGGGCACCGGGAGGCGCGAACTGGCCGGCGACGGCGCCCGGAGGCGTGAACTGGCCCGCGGGTGCGCCGGGGGGCGCGAACTGGCCCGCCGGAGGTGCGCCGGGTGGCGTGAAGGTCTGACCCGGAGGAGTGAAGGTCTGCGGGCTCGTCGGCGCGGCGGGCGCGGGCGGGGTGGTCCCGGCGATCGGCGCAGCGGCGGGCGCGGGTGCCGCCTGAGCGGGGGCCGGCGGCGCGCCGAACGAAGGCGCCGGCGCGGCGGCCTGCGGGGGCGGAGCGAAGGCCGGCGCCTGGGGCTGGGCCGGGACGGCGGGCTGCTGGGGCGCGGCCTCGGGCTCCTCCTCGGCGACCTCGCCGCCGAAGTTCCTCAACAGCGCGTCGAGGCCGCCGTCGAAGCCCTGGCCGACCGCGGCGAACCGCCAGACGTCCTTCAGATACAGGTCGCCCAGCATCACGGCACGCTCGGTGGAGAACTCGCTGCCGTCGAAGGAGTACCGGGCCACTTCCTCGCCACCGGCGACGATGCGAAGGTAGCCGGGGGCGATCTGGGACATCTGGCCGACGCCGTCGATCGTCGCCGTGAACGACAGTTTCTGGATCTGCGACGGAATCTGATCGAGCGTGACCCGGAACGATTCCGTGTCGCCCGACTGCGCGCCCAGGAGCTGGATGGAGTCCTCGGGAGACTTCGGCTGATTGAAGAAGATGAAGTACCGGTCGTCCGACAGCCGTTCGTCGGCGTCGAGGCCGAAGCAGCTGATGTCGAAGGTCAGTCCGGGGCCGGAGATCTGCACGCCTACGTACAGATCCGTACCCGCGGTCAGGTCACTGATCTTGGCCTTGTGGCCGCGTTGGAATTCCCTGGCCATGCGTAACGACCGTCCCCCATCCCGAATACGAGTGCGTCGCGACAGGCTAACGGCAAACTCGGACACCGGTGCAGGTCGGTACAGATCCGGTACAAAAACCCGTTCGAGTCGTCGGTCACTCTCCGTCGGTGACCGGAAGATGCGGCAACCGGTCCGCGGCGACCACGCCTTCGAGATAGCCCTTGGCCCGCTCGGTACGCGGATAAGCCTCCAGCAACCGCCAGAAACGGGGCCCGTGTCCCGGCACGAGCAGATGCGCGAGCTCATGGAGCAGGACGTAGTCGACGACGTACTCCGGCATGCCCTGGAGCCGGTGCGAGAGCCGAATGCTGCCCTCGGACGGGGTGCACGAGCCCCAGCGGGTGTTCTGGTTGGTGACCCAGCGGACCGAGGCGGGCCGTGCCCGGCCGTCGAAGTACTGGGCCGAAAGGCGCTGGGCGCGCTCGGAGAGCTCCGTGTCGCCGAGGACCCGTTTGCTCTCCTGGGCGGCCAGCTTGTCGAGCATGACGCTCACCCAGCGCTGCTCCTCGGCCTCGGACATCCGGGCAGGGATGAGCACGACGGTGCGATCGCCCTCGCGGTACGCGGAGACCGTCCGGCGGCGACGGCTGCTCCTGCGCACCTCGATCGCGCTCGCCCCCGAGCCGCTCGGCGGCTGGCTCGTCGTACTGCGCTGTGGCTTTCCGGCGCTGTGCAGTGGGTCGGCGGGCACGCCCTGACGTTACCCGCTGCACACGGGTGAAGTCCCGACTCCGGGACGGTTCGGTTCCGATCGCCCGCCATGCGTCTGATTTGTACGACGAATGGCCCTCACCTGTGGACAACTTTCGGCACGTGCCGGCCGGGTCCGGGCATGCTGGCACCGCCGCCTGAGCCGCGACCGGCCGTCGTCCGGGCTCCGGCGACGGACGGGGATGTTCCACGAGGTCTACGGGGGCTGTCATGCAAGCAGTGGTTCCGCTCGAGCAAACAATGGTTCCGCAGATGAAACCCGCGCTCCGGCGCGGCTGGCGCGATCTCAACACCGTGCAGTTCGGGATGACCCCGGCGCACGCGATGACGCTGGGCCCGATGGACACGGCGACGGGCAGCTTCCTCGACCTGATCAACGGCACGCGCGGTCTCGCGCTGCTGCGGGAGGAGGGACGCCGTATGGATCTGCCCGAGGGCCAGGTCGACACGCTGGTGGGACGGCTCGCACGCGCCGGACTCGTCGACGACGCGAGGGGCGGCGGGCCGGACGCGGACGCGCTGCGGGGGAAGAAGGAGGTCCTCGACCGGCTGGCACCCGACCTGGCGTCCCTCTCGCTGACCACCTCGGAGCCGGGTGATGCGATGAGGGTCCTGGCCGCACGCCGTTCACTGCGCGTGCAGGTCAGGGGCTCCGGCCGGGTGGGTGTGGTGCTGGCCGCGCTGCTCTCGGGCGCCGGCGTCGGGGAGGTCGACGTGCGGGACGGCGGACGGGTCGAGCCCTGGGACGTCGCCCCCGGTGGGCTGTCCGCCGACTCCGTCGGCGACCGCAGGGACACGGCGGCACGCCGGGCGGTGTCCGCGGCGGCTCCGGGGCGCCCGCCCCGCGGGGGCTCCCGGGCCTCGGTCGGGGCGGACGACCCCGGTTTCTCCCTGGTGATCCTGGCCCCGCGGGACGACGTCGACGTGCACGCGCCCGCCCCGGCCACCGGCGAGCCCCTCGTCCGGTCCGGCACACCTCATCTGTACGCCGGTGTGGTCGAGGCGACAGGAGTGGTCGGCCCTCTCGTCCTGCCGGGCGAGACGGGATGCGCGGGCTGTCTGCACGAGACGCGGACCGACCGCGACCAGGCCTGGCCCCGGCTGGTCGCCCAGTGGCGTTCGGGCAGCAGGCGGCTTTCGGCGCGGCCGTGTGACCTGGCACTGGCCAGTACAGTCGCCGGACTTGCGGCCGCGCACGCGCTCGCTTTCCTGGACGGCCGCCTCCCGTCGAGCGCGGGCGCCCGCTGGGAGGTCTCGCTGCCCGGTCTGAGCTGGCACGCACGGCCGGTCTGGCCGCATCCCGCATGTCCGTGCGGGGCCGCGGAGAAAGGTAAGGGAGAACACACCTCCAAGGAGGAGGCTGCGCACGAGACAATGACGGAGCATGGGTCGTCGGAGGAGTTGTGCCGCAAGGCAACCGCGCCACGGCCTGCTGGGACCTGGAGGGCGCATGTCTGATCTTCCCCGGAAGGCGGTCACCCGGACCGCCAAGCTCGCCGCGCTCCCGCTCGGCTTCGCCGGGCGGGCCACCTGGGGACTCGGCAAGCGGATCGTGGGCGAGTCCGCGGAGATCGTCGGCCGCGAGCTGCAACAGCGCACCGCCGACCAGTTGTTCAAGGTGCTCGGGGAGCTCAAGGGCGGTGCCATGAAGTTCGGCCAGGCCCTGTCCGTCTTCGAGTCGGCGCTCCCCGAGGAGGTCGCCGGCCCCTATCGCGCGGCCCTGACGAAGCTGCAGGAGGCGGCGCCCCCGATGCCGACGCGCACCGTGCACACCGTGCTCGAGGAGCGGCTGGGCGAGGACTGGCGGGAGCTGTTCGCCGAGTTCGACGACAAGCCCTCGGCGGCGGCGTCCATCGGCCAGGTGCACCGGGCCGTGTGGCACGACGGGCGGGAGGTGGCGGTCAAGGTCCAGTACCCGGGAGCCGGCGAGGCCCTGCTGTCCGACCTGAACCAACTGGGCCGCTTCGCCCGTCTGCTGGGGCCCCTCGTCCCCGGGATCGACATCAAGCCGCTCATCGCCGAGCTGCGCGACCGGGTCTCGGAGGAACTCGACTACGGCCTGGAGGCACAGGCCCAGCAGGTCCATGCGGAGGAGTTCGCGGACGATCCGGACGTCGTGGTCCCGGCCGTGGTCCACCAAAGCGACCAGGTCCTGATCACGGAGTGGATCGACGGTGTGCCCCTGTCGGAGGTGATCTCCGACGGCACCCAGGAGCAGCGCGACCGCGCCGGACAACTCCTGGCCCGCTTCCTCTTCTCCGGCCCCGCGCGCACCGGCCTGCTGCACGCCGACCCCCACCCGGGCAACTTCCGGCTCCTGCCCGGCGGTCCTGGCGACCAGGAGGACTGGCGCCTGGGCGTCCTGGACTTCGGCACGGTGGACCGGCTTCCCGGCGGTCTGCCGGACACCATCGGCACCTCCCTGCGCATGACGCTGGACGGCGAGGCGGAAGCGGTTTACGAACTCCTGCGCGTGGAGGGCTTCGTCAAGGAGTCGATAGAGCTGGACCCCGACGCGGTGCTCGACTACCTCCTGCCGATCATCGAACCGGCCGAGGTCGACGCGTTCACCTTCAGCCGCGGCTGGATGCGCAGCCAGGCCGCCCGGATCGCCGACCCCCGCTCCCCCGCCCACCAACTGGGCAAACAGCTCAACCTCCCTCCGGCATACCTCCTGATACACCGGGTCACCCTGAGCACCATCGGCGTCCTGTGCCAGCTGGGCGCGACCGTCCGTCTGCGTGAGGAACTGGAGGAGTGGCTGCCGGGGTTCGTGCCGGAGGAGGAGCTGGACGAGGAGGGTTCCGCGGCGGAGGCGTGAACGGGTCTTCGTCACCACGCACAACGCACCGCGGGGGCCGGTCCGTTCGGACGGACCGGCCCCCGCGGGGGAGAGCTTCCGCCTCCCGGTGAGCTCGGTTCCGCTCGGCTCGGGAGGCCACCGCTTCAGGTGTGGGTCGGATTACTGCATGACGGCGATGGCGAGCGCACGGCGAGCACGCAGGGAGGCGCGCTCGGCCCGGCGCTGCATCCGGCGGGCGGTCGCCAGGCGGATCGCCCGGCGTTCCTGCTCGGCCTCATGCAGCCGGTCGTGCATATGCGCACGAGCCAGGGCTTCTGGAATGAGTTGCATCTCTCGGGTCCTGTTCTGACGCGAGTCGGACGCGTCGGTGGTGGTGAAGTCTGGGATCGCGGAGCCTGTGGGCTCGCTGGTGGACGGCTTCATCGGGGCCTGCTTCGTGGGGTCGTTCGTGAAGGGACGGTCGATCGTTCCTGCGGTGTTCATGCCGTGACCGGGTTCTTGCGCGGGCGACCACGCGGCCGCTTCCGGGCGACGACGACACCCTGGACGAACAGCTCGCCACCCCAGACGCCCCAGGGCTCACGCCGCTCCTTGGCGCCGGCGAGGCAGGCCTCCATCAGCGGGCAGGTGCGGCAGAGGGACTTGGCGTACTCGACGTCGGCCGGCGACTCGGCGAAGAAGACCTCCGGGTCGTAGGAACGGCAGGGGACGGGTACGCCGAGGTTCTCGATGGCGTCGTCGAGCGCGGTGAGCGCGGTGAGCGGAGTCAAGGCGGAGTCCTCCGTGAGGCCGGGCGGGGGGATCGTTTCGGAAGGCGGTACGGACGGGGCGTGCGCTTCGAGTTGCACGGTTCGTCTTCCTCGTCTGTTCGGTCCGGCCCTGTTGGACCGGTAGTCGCTTGGTACCGGGTTCTTTTCTTGTCCCGAGGCCCCTTCGCTCCGCTCTCCCCGTTCGGGGAAAACAGAAGGGCCGCGGATCCCGGATGGGGTTCCGCGGCCCTGAAGGCGCCGGCCTGATCGACGATCAGGCTGGATCACTCCAGGGTTCTGGCCCACGGAAGGCCCACATCAGGTGGTGCTGCGTCGTCTGCTTCCGGAATCCGGCACCGGCCGCCGCAAAGGCATAGACATGCGCCTGTGCCACTACTGCTTCCAGTGCCTTAGTCGGTCGCTCATTGCGCTCACGGACGGGAAGGACCGCGAGAGACACGGAGGACGCCGGACGCGCGGCAGGAATGCCGGACAGACCGGTGCCCAGGTTCGAAACGCCGAGCATGCACGTGGAGACGACCGAGCGATCGGTCATTTTGGCCGCGCTGATGGCCGTGCTGCTGTTGATGCTGATCACTTCAATCGCCTCCTCTCGGCGTCTCTGGGGACGGCGGCGCGAGCCGCTGTCCGACGGATATGCAAGTAGAACACGGAATCGGGGCCTCCGAGAAGGCCTCCGTCCCCGTGGCTAAGAACCTATGGGGATTGCTGGGGCATGCGCAAACTATTTTTCCGACGAGTTGGGATCAGTCCTCGTCTTCTTCTTCCGAAACCTCCTGGCCTGCACAGATGGTCAGCACATCGGCTCCGTACCGGTTGAGCTTGCGCTGGCCGACGCCCGGGATCCGCGCGAGTTCGTGCTCGTCGTCGGGCACGGCCTCGGCGATCGCCATCAGGGTCTTGTCCGTGAAGACGCAGAAGGCCGGCTGTCCGCTGCGTTGCGCCTGCACCGCGCGCCAGTCGCGCAAGCGCTCGTAGAGTCCCTCGTCCATGTCGGAGGGGCAGTCCTCGCAACGCATGAGCTTCATCTCGCCCGCGTCGGTGAGCGTGCGCCCGCACACCCGGCAGCGCGCCGGGGTGCGCTGGGTGCGTCTCGGAGCGGCGCCGACGGGGCGCGTGAAGCCGCGCTCGACACCTCCGGAACCGCCACCCGCGGTCCGCCCCGTGGTGGCGGTGGAACCGGGGCGCAGTCCGTCGAGGAAACGGCTGGGGCGGCGGTTGGGGCGGCCGCCGGGCGAGCGGGACAGCGACCAGGAGACGTGAAGGCGCTCGCGGGCGCGGGTGACACCGACATAGAGGAGCCGGCGCTCCTCCTCGATCTGTTCGTCGGTCTTCGCGTAGGTGATCGGCATCATGCCCTCGGCGACACCGACCAGGAACACGGCGTCCCACTCCAGGCCCTTGGCCGAGTGCAGGGAGGCGAGGGTGACGCCCTCGACGGTCGGGGCGTGCTGGGCACTGGCCCGCTCGTCGAGTTCGGCCACGAGGTCGTTCAGCGTGGCGCCGGCTCTCGCGGCGGCGAAGTCCTGCGCGAGGTTCACCAGGGCGGCCAGCGATTCCCAGCGCTCCCTGACGGCCCCGGAGCCGGCCGGCGGCACGGTGGTCCAGCCCTCGCCCGACAGCACGGCACGCACCTGCGAGGGCAGGTCAACGGCGTCGTCCAACCGCGAGTCGTTGCCGCCGAAGCGGGCCGCGCCCCGGAGGTTGACGATGGCCCTGCGTACCTCGGGTCGGTCGAAGAACCGCTCGGCGCCCCGCAGCTGGTAGGGCACTCCGGCGTCGGCCAGGGCCTGTTCATAGGTCTCGGACTGGGAGTTGGTGCGGAACAGGATGGCGATCTCGCTGGCCCGGACGCCCGCGTCCATGAGCTCTCGGATGCGGCGGGCGGCTCCCTCGGCCTCGGCGGGCTCGTCGGAGTACTCGGTGTAGACGGGCTCGGGGCCGGGCCGGCGCTGGGAGATCAGTTCCAGCCGGTGGTCGGCGGCGCGGCCGCGCGCCTGGGCGAGCAGGCCGTTGGCGAGATGGACGACCTGGGGGGTGGAGCGGTAGTCGCGGACCAGTTTGACCACGGTGGCGCCGGGGTGGCGGGTACGGAAGTCGAGGAGATGGTCGGGAGTTGCGCCAGTGAAGGAGTAGATCGTCTGGCTGGCGTCGCCGACGACGCACAGGCTGTCGCGGCGCCCGAGCCACAGATCCAGCAGGCGCTGCTGAAGGGGGCTGACGTCCTGGTACTCGTCGACGACGAAGTGCTGGTACTGGGAACGGACCTGTTCGGCGATGTCGTGCCGGTCCTGGAGGATGGCGACGGTCAGCAGCAGGACGTCCTCGAAGTCGATGACGGCGCGATCGCGCTTGAGGTCCTCGTAGGCGGCGTAGAGCTGTGCGATCTCGGCCGCGGCACGAGGGGTCTCGCGGCCGGCCTTCGCTGCCGCGAGGGCGTAGTCGGAGGGGACGGTCTGGGTGACCTTGGACCATTCGATCTCGCCGGTGACGTCCCTCAGCTCTCCCCGGTCGAGGCGGATGCGGCAGGCGGCGGCCGCGTCGGCGACGAGCTGGATCTTGCGGTCGACGAGCCGGGGCATGGACCCACCGACGGCTTTCGGCCAGAAGTACTGGAGCTGGCGCAGGGCCGCCGAGTGGAACGTACGCGCCTGGACGCCCGCGGCACCGAGCTGGCGCAGTCGCCCGCGCATCTCTCCGGCGGCGCGGTTGGTGAAGGTGACGGCGAGCACGCTGGAGGGCTGGAGAATTCCGGCCCGCACCCCGTAGGCGATGCGGTGGGTGATGGCCCGGGTCTTGCCGGTACCGGCGCCCGCCAGCACGCACACCGGCCCGTGCAGGGCGGTGGCCACCTCGCGCTGCTCGGGATCAAGCCCTTCGAGCACCGCGTCGGCCGAGTCCGGTGTGCGCGGGAAGAGCGTGGAGTGCGTTGCTGCTGTCACACGGCCATGCTGCCAGGTCGGCGGAGACGGGTGAGCCGGTTGTCCACAGGCAGGTAGCCGCAGTCGTACTAATGCGGCAGGCGTCACCTGGCGGGGCACCCCCGGGTCGGGAATGGCGCCACGGTCGCATACGTTCCCTCAACGGACGAGCTCTTCCCCCGAGCCACCGAAGGAGCGCGCGAGACATGCAGGGCACTGTGACGATGTACAGCACCACATGGTGCGGTTACTGCCAGCGGCTGAAGAAGCAGCTGGACCGCGAGGGCATCGCGTACACCGAGATCAACATCGAGCAGGACCCGGCGTCCGCGGCTTTCGTGGAGAAGGCGAACGGCGGGAATCAGACGGTTCCGACCGTGCTCTTCGCCGACGGCTCGACGCTGACGAACCCGTCGCTGGCGCAGGTGAAGCAGAAGGTCAGCGCGTAACACTGTGGGACATCGGCGGTTCCTGAGGCAGCTCAGGAACCGCCTTCTTGTGGTTTGTCCCACACCGCCGTGTAGCGCCACAGCAGTCGGCGCCGGTAACGGCAGCCGGGAAGAAGGCGGCGGGCAGCCCTGCGCGCCTCGCCCCAGTGCACGGTCGAGTCCTCCATGGGCATGCCGGCCGGCGCCCGCTTGCCGCCCCGTCGCCGTCCGAGGAGCAGCGACACGGGTAGGCCACAGCCGCTGATCACCCAGTCCAGCGCCGTCCTGTTGTACGCCATCCCGACGATCACCAGCCGTCCGCCGGGGGCCAGCAGCCGGACCAGGCCCTCGACCGCGTCCTCGAAGGGCGCGTGGTGCACCACGGCGACCGCGCAGACGAAGTCGTACTTGCACTCGGGCAGAGCTGTGCCGTCCAGGTAGTCCGCCTCCAGGAACGTGATGTTCCCGGAGGCGGTCGCGCGCGCCTGCCGGATCATCTCCGGTGAGCGGTCCACGCCCGTGACGGACGCGGCCTTCTCGGCCAGCTTGCGGGCGAGCAGCCCGTCACCGCACCCCACGTCCAGGACCTCGCGACAGCCGTCCGGTACGGCGTCGAGCACCAGGCGGTGGTAGTGGACGTTGTGGTTCCAGTACGGGTCGGGCATGCCCGTCCTCTCAGACGAAACTCCTCGTCGGCAGCGGCTTGCCGTACCAGAGCTCGATCAGACGGGCCGCGATCGAGATGCCGTACGGCGGGAGGACCTCTCCGGCCTCGAAGGCGGCGCCCAGTTCGTCGCGGGAGAACCAGCGGGCCTCGTGGATCTCGTCCCCGTCGACATCGATCTCGGTGGAGGTGGCACGGGCCATGAAACCGAGCATGAGGCTGGAGGGGAACGGCCAGGGCTGGCTGGCAACGTACTCGACCGGGCCGACGGTGATCCCGGCCTCCTCGAAGACCTCGCGGCGCACCGACTGCTCGATGGACTCGCCCGGCTCGACGAATCCGGCGAGGGTCGAGAAGCGGCCCTCCGGCCAGTGCACCTGGCGGCCCAGCAGGATGCGGTCCTCGTCGTCCGTGACGGCCATGATCACGGCCGGGTCGGTGCGCGGGTAGTGCTCGGCGCCGCAGGCCTGGCAGCGGCGGATGTGGCCGGCCGCGGCGATGACGGTGCGCTCGCCGCAGCGGGAGCAGAAACGGTGGGTCCGCTGCCAGTTCTCCAGACCGACCGCGTGCACCATCAGGCCCGCCTCGCGCGCGGACAGCAGCAGGCCGGCCTCGCGCAGACCGGCCGGACGCGCGGACTGGTCGATGCGGCCGGGCAGGGCGTCCTTCTGGAGGGCGAAGTAGCGGACGCCTTCCTCGTCGATGCCGAGGAAGTAGCGGTGCGCCTCGGTCAGCGGGGCCTCGAAGGACGGGGTCATGACGAGTTCGGTACGACCGTCAGCCGTCTCGTCGATCAGGACCTGACCGCCGGAAACCACGAAGCAGCGGGTTGTGGGGTGGCTCCACGCTGCCGCCAGCCAGGCCTCGTCGAGCCGGTGGTGCGCGGCGCGGTCGATGCCGCTGGGGGCGGTGAGCGAGACGGGACGGTCGGCGGTGTGGTCGGTCCAGGTGGTCACGGGTGCTTCCAACTCCCCCGGTGCAACGGATTGTTTCGGCGAACGGTTCGGCGGGACGTACGTCGGAGGGCGACCGGGTCCGGTGGGGCCTCGCGGTACGGGGCGGCCCTTTCAGGGTGCCCCGCGCGCTGCCGGGCCGGGCGGCGCGGGGCGGTCAGGGCGCGTGGCTCCAGTGCTCGGCGAGATCACCCCAAAGGTACGCGGAGGTCTCGACGCCCTTGAGCAGCAGATCGATCTCGACCTTCTCGTTCGGCGCGTGCCAGCCGTCGGAGGGGACGGAGATGCCGAGGAACAGCACGGGTGCGCCGAGGACGTCCTGGAGGTCGGCGGCGGGACCGGAGCCCCCCACGCGCGTGAAGCGGACCGAGCTCTCGAAGGCGCGGCCCAGGGCGCGGACCACGGACTGCAGCGCAGGGTGGTCGAGCGGGGTCAGGCACGGGCGCGTGGCGGGCGCGAAGGTGATCTCGTGCCGGATCCCGGCGGGCACCTGCTCGGTGGCCCAAGCGCGGACGGCCTTCTCGATGTGATCGGGATCCTGGCCCGCGACCAGACGGAACGACAGCTTCACCATGGCCGACGACGGGATGATCGTCTTGCTTCCGGGGCCCTGGTAGCCGCCGCCGATGCCGTTGACCTCGGCGGTGGGGCGGGCCCAGATCCGCTCCAGGGTGGTGTGTCCGGACTCGCCGTGGGTGGCGTGCGACGTGGCCGTGCGCAGCCACTGCTCCTCGTCGAAGGGCAGTTCGGCGAAGAGTTCACGCTCACGATCGGTCAGTTCGACGATGCCGTCGTAGAAGCCGGGGACGGTCACACGTGCGTGTTCGTCGTGCAGGGCGGCGACCAGGCGGGCGACCGCCGTGGCCGGGTTGGGCACAGCGCCGCCGAAGGCGCCCGAGTGGATGTCCTGATCGGGGCCGTACAGCCGGATCTCGCACTCGGCGAGGCCGCGCATGCCGGTGCACACGGTGGGGGTGTCCTCATCCCACATGCTGGTGTCGGAGACGATCACGGCGTCGGCGGCGAGCCGCTGGGTGTGCTCCTCGACGAGGGCGCGGAAGTGGGGTGAGCCGGACTCTTCCTCGCCCTCGATGAGGAGCTTCAGGTGCACCTCGGGGGCGGTGCGGCCGGTGGCGGCGAGGTGGGCGCGGACGCCGAGGGCGTGGAAGAGGACCTGGCCCTTGTCGTCGGCCGCCCCGCGCGCGTAGAGGCGGTTGTCGCGGACGACCGGCTCGAACGGGTCGCTGTCCCAGCCGTCCTCGCGGGCGGCGGGCTGTACGTCGTGGTGGCCGTAGACGAGGACCGTGGGCGCCGTCGGGTCCTCGGCGGGCCATTCGGCGAAGACGGCGGGCGCGCCCGGGGTCTCCCAGACCTCGGCCGTGGGGAACCCGGTCTCCTTGAGCTTGGCAGCGAGCCAGTCGGCACTGCGGCGCACATCGGGGCCGTGGTCGGGCTGTGCCGAGACGGACGGGATGCGCAGCCATTCGGCGAGGTCGTCGAGGAAGGCGGCGCGGTGCTGCTCGATGTACGTACGGACGGCGCTGACGGCACTGTCAACGGGTTGGCTCATGGTCACGAGCCTATCGGCCCGTACCGACATCCTCGGTGGGCGGTTCCTCACAGTGCGCTTGCGCGGAACCGTTCGACTGCCCTCCCGGCCCCTGGGTGAGCAGCCGTTCCAGCGCTGCCCGGCCGGGCAGGTGCTTGGGGCGTACGACGTCTCCGGTACGGACGTAGAGGAACGCGGCCGTGACCGATTCCACAGGGACGCCCTGCCGCTCGGCCCAGGCCAGCCGGTACACGGCGAGCTGGAGGGGGTCGGCGGTGCGGGTGCGGCTGGTCTTCCAGTCGACGATCTCGTACGTCGTCGTGTCCCCGTCGCCGTGTCGGTAGACGGCGTCGATACGGCCCCGGATCACGCGGCCTGCGATGGCGAGCTGGAAGGGCGTCTCGATCCGGTAGGGGGTGCGGTGGGCGTACTCGCTGCGCTCGAAGGCGTCCTTGAGGGCTTCCAGGTCACGTTCGTCGGCGATCTCGGCGTCGCTGCCGGGCAGGTTGTCCGGCTCCAGCATGGGGAGGGTCAGGGCTTCGAAGCGGGCCTCGATCCAGGCGTGGAACCGGGTGCCCTGGCGCGCGGCGGGTTGCGGGGGGCGCGGCATCGGGCGCGCGAGCTCCTGCGCGAGCCCGTCCGGGTCGCTCGCCAGACGCAGGACCTGGGTCGCGGTGAGTGACGCGGGCAGGGGCACATCGGTCACCCCTTCCCGCGCGCGCAGGAGTTCCCCGGCCAGGGCGTCGAGGTCGCGGTCCCAGGAGGCGATGGTGCGGGCTTCCTCGGGGGTGAGTCGGGGGTGCGTGGGGGTCTGCTGCTGGGTGCGTGGACGCTTGGGCGGGCGCTCGGGACCGTGGGCGCGCGCCTCGTGAGGCTCACGCTCCTCGGGATGGCTGCGCGGGCCCTCGTCGGGGCCGGGGGGCTCGTCGCCGTCCGGGGCCGTGGCCTGGTGCGGTACGGCCGCGCGGACCGTCGTCCAGGTGTCCCAGTCGGCGGGGTCCTCCGGGAGGGGCTCGCCCTCGGCGTCCACGAACTCTTCCAGGTCGGATTCTGCGAGGTCCCGCTCCGCGAAGTCCCGGTCGTCGAAGTCCGGCTCCTCGTCATCCGATGGTGGGGGCCAGTCCGGGTCGTCGTAGGTGTCCGGGTCGTGGGCGGCCGCGGGATGGCCGTCCGTGTGGGAGGCGAGGTTCTCCAGATGGGCCAGGACCGTCTCGGCGGCGGCGCGGCGGCGCGCGAGGGCGGTGTCGTCCAGGGGCAGGGGCCAGACCTGGTCGGCGCTCTGTCCGTGCAGGGCCGGGTTCACGGCGTCCTCGGCGGGTTCGTCGGCCCAGGCCTCGATCTCGCCGTAGCCGGCCGTGCAGTGGTCGGACAGGGCCTTGAGGAAGTCGGACGGGCCGCGCGGCTTCTTCTGTGTCGGTCCCCACCAGTGGCCGGAGCCGAGGAGGAGGGAGCGGGGGCGGGTGAAGGTGACGTAGCCGAGGCGCAGTTCCTCGGTGTGCTGGTGGTCCTTCATGGCCTCGTGGAAGGCCTTCATGCCGCGCGAGTCCCAGGAGTCGATGTCGGGCAGGGTGTCGGTGTCGCCACGCAGCGCGTGCGGCAGCACCTTGCCCTGGGCGGTCCACTTCTCGCGGCCCTGGGTGCTCGGGAAGGTCCCGGTGACCAGGCCGGGGACGGCGACGACATCCCACTCCAGGCCCTTGGACTTGTGCGCGGTGAGCACCTTGACGGTGTTCTCGCCGCCGGGCAGTGCGTTGTCGAGGCCCTTCTCGTACTGGGCGGCGGTGCGCAGGAAGCCGAGGAAGGCGAGGAGGGACGCCTCGTTGTCGCCGGCCGCGAACGAGGCGGCGATGTCGAGGAAGTTGGACAGGGTCTCGCGACGACGGGCGGCCAACGCGTGCGGGGACGCCGACAGTTCGACCTCCAAGCCGGTGACGGCGAGGACGCGGTGCAGGACATCCATCAGAGGGTCGGCGAGTGAGCGGCGCAGATCGCGCAGTTCGGCCGCCAGGCGGGCGAACCGCACGCGCGCGTCCGGCGAGAAGGGCAGCCCGTCGTCGTCCTCGCCGTCGCTGTAGAGGGGTGTCTCCAGGAAGGTCTCCAGGGCGTCGGCGAGCGATATCACCTCGGCCGGGTCGACCCCCTCGACGGCCTCGGCGAGCCGGCGGTCGGGGTCGTCGTCGCCGGCCACGCGCGCGTGCGACACGAGCCGCCGGGCACGCCGGCCGAGGAGGGCGAGGTCGCGCGGTCCGATGCGCCAGCGCGGTCCGGTCAGCAGGCGGACCAGGGCGGCGTTGGCACCGGGATCCTGGAGGACCTCGCAGACGGCGACCAGGTCGGCGACCTCGGGCAGGTGCAGCAGGCCCGAGAGTCCCACCACCTCGACCGGGACGTCCCGTTCGACGAGGGCGCCCTGGATCTCGGCGAAGTCGGTCGCCGTGCGGCACAGGACGGCGATCTCGCCGGGCTCCTTCCCGGTCCGTACGAGATGGGCGATCGAATCCGCGAGCCAGTCGATCTCCTCGGCGTGGGTGGGCAGGAGAGCGCAGCGCACCATGCCGTCGCGCTCGGCGCCGGGGGCAGGGCGGAGGGCCTCCACGCCCGCGTGCATGGCGCGCAGGGGCTCGGCGAGGCCGTTGGCGAGGTCGAGGAGTCGGCCGCCGCTGCGGCGGTTCTCGCTGAGCGCCTGACGCGTGGCGGGCCCGCCGTCGGGGTGGGCGAAGTGTTCGGGGAAGTCGTCGAGGTTGGCGACGGAGGCGCCGCGCCAGCCGTAGATGGCCTGGCAGGGGTCGCCGACGGCGGTGACCGGATGGCCGGTGCCGCCGCCGAACAGGCCCGCCAGCAGGACGCGCTGGGCGACCGAGGTGTCCTGGTACTCGTCGAGCAGCACCACCCTGAACTCCTCGCGCAGGATGCGGCCCACCTCCGGGGCCCCCGCGAGCCGCGCGGACAGGGCGATCTGGTCGCCGAAGTCGAGCAGGTCGCGTTCGCGTTTGGCGGCGCGGTATCGGACGACCAGGTCGGCGAGTTCACGGCGGGCGGCAGCCGTCTCGGGGACCTTGCGCAGGGCGTCGTTGGTGAGCTTGGCACCCTGCAGGGCGCGCAGCAGTTCGGCGTCGTACGCGCGCAGGCGCCCGGGGTGGACGAGGTGCTCGGCGAGTTCCGCGTCGAGGGTGAGGAGGTCGCTGACGAGGTCGGCGAAGGAGCGGGTCAGGGCCGGGTAGGGGCCGGGGGCCTCGCGCAGCACGCGCGCGGCGAGCTGGTAGCGGGTGGCGTCGGCGAGCAGCCTGGAGGTGGGTTCGAGCCCGATGCGCAGGCCGTGGTCGGTCAGCAGGCGGCCCGCGAAGGCGTGGTAGGTGGAGATCACGGGTTCGCCCGGCGGGTTGTCCGGGTCGATGGCGTCGGGGTCGGTGACACCGGCCTTGATGAGTGCCTTGCGGACGCGCTCGGCGAGTTCTCCGGCGGCCTTGTTGGTGAAGGTGAGGCCGAGGACCTGTTCGGGGGCGACCTGGCCGGTGCCGACCAGCCAGACCACGCGGGCCGCCATCACCGTCGTCTTGCCCGAGCCGGCGCCGGCCACGATCACCTGCGGGGCGGGCGGCGCGGTGATGCAGGCCGTCTGCTCCGGGGTGAACGGGATACCGAGGAGCTCCTTGAGCTGATCGGGATCGGTGATACGGGCGGGCATGTCGCAGAGGCTAGCGGCGCGCACTGACAACGGAGGACGAATCACCCCGGCGGGCCGGAAGAAGCGCAGGTCAGCATGCGTGGTGCGACTGATCACACCGGCGTGCCCAACTCACTCCACGATCTGCCGTCCTTCCGGTTGAGCGCTGCACGAGGCCCGGAAGGCGCAATGGGAGCAGTGCTGCCCCGCGTTCGGTGTGAACCGTTCGTCGAGGACCTTTCCCGCCGCCGTGGCGAGCAGATCTCCGACCCACTCCCCTTCCAGCGGTTCCTGCGCCTGCACCTTGGGGAGGGTCTCGCCGCCGTCCCGCTTGGGGGCGCCCTGGCGCAGCTGGACGAGTTCGGCGCCGCCCGGTTCCGGCCGTACGCCGTCGAAGGCCTCGTCGACGGCGCCCTCGCGGACGGCGAGCTGGTAGACGGCGAGCTGGGGGTGGTGTTCGACCTCGGCGGAACTCACCGGCTGCTTGCCCGTCTTGAAGTCGACGACATACGCGCGGCCCTCACCGTCGGCCTCCACGCGGTCCATCTGGCCGCGGATGCGCACCTCGACCTCGCCCGCCTCCAGGGTGACGTCGAAGTCGTGCTCGCTGGCCACCGGTGTGCGACCAGTGCGGTCCATGACGTGCCACTTCAGGAAGCGTTCGAGCGCCACGCGCGCGTTCTCCTTCTCCTGCGCCGACTTCCAGGGCGCGTCGAAGGCGAGCGCGTTCCACACCGAGTCGAGGCGCTCCATGAGGACGGCGAGATCGGCGGGGGTGTGCCCGGAGGCGACCTCGTCGGCGAGGACGTGCACGACGTTGCCGAAGCCCTGGGCGACCGTCGCGGGCGCGTCGGCCTTCACCTCGCGGCCCAGAAACCACTGGAGGGCGCAGGTGTTGGCGAGCTGGTCGAGGGCGCTGCCGGAGAGCACGACGGGCTGGTCGCGGTTGCGCAGCGGCACCTTGGACTCGGTCGGCTCGAACATCCCCCACCAGCGGTAGGGATGGGCGGAGGGGACGAGCGGGCGGCCGTCCTCGTCGGCGAGGGCCGCGAGCCGGGCCAGCCGGCGGGCAGCGGCCTCCCTCAGGGTGTCGGAGACGCGCGGGTCGACGGTGGTGGCGCGGAGTTCGGCGACCAGGGCGGCGACGGACAGCGGGCGGCGGGGGCGGCCCGTCACGTCCCTCGGCTCGACGCCGAGTTCGGTCAGGAAACGGGAGGGCTGGTCGCCGTCGTCCGCCGGTGCCTTCACCGCCGTGACCACGAGTCGCTCACGCGCACGCGTGGCGGCCACGTAGAACAGGCGGCGCTCCTCCGCCAGCAGGGCGCCCGGGGTGAGCGGTTCGGCGAGTCCGTCGCGGCCGATGCGGTCGGCCTCCAGGAGGGAGCCGCGGCGGCGCAGGTCCGGCCACAGACCCTCCTGCACGCCCGCGACGACGACCAGGCGCCACTCCAGTCCCTTGGAACGGTGCGCGGTCATCAGGCGGACGGCGTCGGGGCGTACGGCACGCCGGGTGAGGGTGTCTGCGGCGATGTCCTCGGCGTCGATCTCCTCCAGGAAGTTCAGAGCGCCGCGGCCTCCGGTGCGCTCCTCCGCGCGTGCAGCGGTCGCGAACAGCGCGCACACGGCATCGAGATCACGGTCGGCGTTGCGCCCCGCGGCGCCGCCGCGCCGTGCGGCCCGCTCGAGGCGTCCGGGCCACGGCGTGCCCTCCCACAGGTCCCACAGCGCCTCCTCGGCGCTGCCGCCGTTCGCGAGGCGCTCGCGGGCCTTGCCGAGCAGCGCGCCGAGCCGCTGGGCTCCGCGCGCGTACGCGGGGTCGTGCACGGCCAGACGTTCGGGCTCGGCAAGCGCCCGCGCGAGCAGCACGTCGGAGGGCGGCGGCAGCGCGTTGCCCGCGGCCCGCTCCTCGTCCCGCAGGGCACGGCCGAGGCGGCGCAGGTCGGCGGCGTCCATACCGGCGAGGGGGGAGGCGAGCAGCGTGAGGGCGGTCTCGACGTCGAGCCAAGAGGTGTCGGACGGCGGTTCGGCGGGGGGAGGCTGCGGCTCGTCAGTCGAGTCCTGCGGCTCGTCAACGGACACCGACCACGCCTCGTCAGTCGAGTCCTGCTGCGGCTCGTCGGCGGACACCGACCACGCCTCGCCGGCCGAGTCCCGGCGTGCCGCCTCGTCGGACACCGACCGCGGCTCGTCGGAAGCGTCGCCCTCCTCAAGTCGTGCGGCGCCCTCCGCCGCCTCCGCCGTGGCCACTGCCCGCAGCGCCGTCAGCAGCGGCGCCACCGCCGGTTCGTGTCGCAGGGCCAGGTCGTCGCCGTCGATGTCGAGGGGGACTCCGGCGGCGGTGAGAGCGCGCCGGACCGTCGGGATCGTGCGGGATCCCGCACGCACCAGAACCGCCATCTCGCCCCAGGGGACGCCGTCCTCCAGATGCGCCCGGCGCAGGATGTCCGCGATGTTGTCCAGTTCGGTGCCGGACGTCGGGTACGTGTACACCTCCACGCGCCCCCCGTCCCGGACCGGCGCGAGCTCGCGGTGGGCGCGGACCTTCTCCGCCGGCAGCCGGGTCAGCGGCATGCGCTGGGTCACCAGACGGGTCGCGGCCAGCAGGGCGGCTCCGGAGCGGCGGGAATTGCGCAGGACCTCGACAGGGGCCGTCCGGCCGTCCGCGCGCGGGAAGGCGTACGGGAAGTCGAGGATGCCGTTGACGTCCGCGCCACGGAACGCGTAGATCGACTGGTCGGGGTCGCCGAAGGCGACGAGGGTGCGGCCACCTCCGGCGAACGCCTGCAGCAGCCGTACCTGGGCCGGGTCGGTGTCCTGGTACTCGTCGACGAACACGGCGTCGTACTGGGCGGCAAGTCGCTCGGCGACCTCGGGGCGGCGGGCGAGGAGCACCGCGCGATGGACGAGTTCGGCGTAGTCGAGGACGCCCTGGAGGTCGAGGACGTCGAGGTACTCGGCGAGGAAGGCCGCCGCGGCCCGCCAGTCGGGGCGGCCGCTGCGGCGGGCGAAGGCGTCCAGGGCGCCTGGCCCGAGGCCCAGTTCGCGGCTCCGGGCGAGGACCGCGCGGACTTCGTCGGCGAAGCCGCGGGTGGTCAGACAGGCGCGCAGTTCGTCCGGCCAGCGCACGTGCGCGAGGCCGAGCCGCTCCAGGTCGGGCTGACCCGCCAGCAGCTCGCGTACGGCCACGTCCTGCTCGGGCCCCGACAGCAGCCGCAGCGGCTCCACGAACAGGTCACTGTCCTGGTGGGCGCGGACCAGGGCGTAACAGAACGAGTGGAAGGTGGTCGCCTGCGGCGCGCGCGCCGCTCCTATGCGCAGCGCCATGCGGTCGCGCAGCTCGACGGCCGCCTTGCGGCTGAACGTCAGCACGAGCACGCGCGCGGGGTCCCCTCCGCGGGCGATTCGTGAGGCCACCGACTCGACGAGCGTGGTGGTCTTCCCGGTGCCGGGACCTGCAAGAACGAGCAAAGGGCCGCTTGCGTGCTCAACCACGGCGCGCTGTGCGGCGTCCAGACGAGGGGGATCCACCCGGGCCGGCTGGGTACGCACCAGTCGATAAGCGCCACGGGTCCCCTGTCGCACCGGGGAGTGCGACAGACGCCTGGTGGAGGAAGAGGAGCTCACGTGGTTCGCCGGTCCTGGTGGGTGTGCTGTTGGGCGGCCCGCCGCGCGTGGAGGGCGGTGGACGGGGGGTGAGGGGGACGCGTGCAGCCGACGCTACGCCGACGCCGAGTGCGGAAGCAGGGCTTCCCCTTCTTCCCGTGCGACCCATGCGGCCCACGCGACCCGTGCGTCCCTCACCCCACGAACGTACGGCATGCCACGGACGTGCCCTGTTTCCCCCGTACGGGCCTCAGGGTGTCCCGGGGCCCGCGGGATGGCGGAAGCTGTCAGGTGTGACCCTCCGCACGATCGCCGCCGTCCCAGCGCGCCCGTCTCATGTCGAGGCGCGGCAGATGGTTCTCGGCGGCCCTGCTCGCCTCCTTCAGGGGCGTGCCCTCGGCGCGGTAGTGGCCGAGCGCCCGCAGTTCGTGCCCAGGAAGCAGGACGCCGTCCGAGCGGACGACCCGCCACCAGGGGACGGCTCCGCCGTACAGGGCCATGACCCGGCCGACCTGCCGGGGCCCGCCCTCCTCCAGCCACTCGGCAACGTCGCCGTACGTCATGACGCGCCCGGGCGGAATGCGTTCGGCGACGTCGAGGACCCGCTCGGCGTACTCCGGCAGCGTGTCCGCGTACTCCGGGTGGGCGTCCCGAGGAAGGCTCTGCTCGCTCATCCGCCCCATCCTGCCCCACCCCACCGACAATGTGACGGGCTCGCGACCGTGCGTATCCCTCGCCGAGGGACAGCGCTTCGGGCAGACTGTGCGCCCCCGCATGTGCACCCTGACGCCCCCGCGTGTCGGTGGGGCATGCCACCATCGTGCGGGCGGTGACTGGTGATACGAGATCAAGAAGAGACGATGAAGCCACAGGGTGTGCACCCGGAGGACGCCGAGAGCACCTCTGACGCTTCGTCGCGCCCCGACACCGCCGGCGCGGACGGCAAGGACACCGACGCCCGCGTCGAGGAGGTGCACGTCGACGAGGTCGAGAGCGACGAACCGCTGCTCCCCGCGCGCGTGCACCGGCCCTCCGACCTCATGCGACTGCTGGTCGGCGTGCTGGCCGTCGTCGTCCTGCTCGCGATCGCCGCGTTCGCCCACGGCACCACCTCCGGCCTCGAACAGGACATCAACAAGGGCACCGGTCAGGCGCCCGACCTGCTCATCAAGATCGCCGGTCTCGCCTCCAGCATCGCGATCCTCCTCGTCCCGGTCGCGTTCGCGATCGAGCGGCTGATCAAGCGCGACGGACTACGGATCGCCGACGGCGTGCTCGCCGCGGTCCTCGCCCACGGTGTGACGCTCGCCACCGATCTGTGGGTCGCCAAGGCCGCCCCGGGCTCGATCCAGGAGGCGCTCACCCAGCCCTCCCCCGGTGACATCCACGCCCTCACCGACCCGGTGCACGGCTATCTGGCGCCCGTCATCGCCTATATGACGGCCGTCGGCATGTCCCGCAGGCCGCGCTGGCGGGCAGTGCTGTGGATCGTGCTGATGCTCGACGCGTTCTCGATGCTCGTCACCGGCTACACCACACCGTTCTCGATCATCCTGACGGTGCTGATCGGCTGGACGGTCGCCTACGGGACGCTGTACGCGGTCGGCTCGCCCAATGTCCGGCCCACCGGGCGGACGCTGATCGCGGGCCTCAGGACCGTCGGCTTCCACCCGGTCAGCGCCGCGCGCGAGGAGGCCTCGGAGACCGCGGAGAACAGCGACCGTGGCCGGCGCTACTTCGTCACCCTGGAGGACGGCCCCCCGCTGGATGTGACGGTGGTCGACCGGGAGCAACAGGCGCAGGGCTTCTTCTACCGCGTGTGGCGCAATCTCACGCTGCGCGGCTTCGCCACCCGCAGCAGCCTCCAGTCGCTCAGGCAGGCGCTGGAGCAGGAGGCACTGCTCGCCTACGCGGCCATCGCCGCCGGCGCCAACGCGCCCAAGCTGATCGCCACCTCCGAGCTCGGCCCCGACGCCGTGATGCTGGTCTACGAGCACACCGGCGGGCGCACCCTCGAGTCGCTGGCCGAGGAGGAGATCACCGACGAACTGCTGCGCAACACCTGGCGTCAGGTGCAGGCGCTGCAGTCGCGGCGTATCGCGCACCGCAGGCTCGCGGGTGACGCGATTCTGGTGGATCGTTCCGGTGCGGTGATCCTCACCGATCTTCGTGGCGGCGAGATCGCGGCCAGCACCCTGCTGCTGCGCATGGACGTCGCCCAACTGGTGACGACCCTGGGGCTGCTGGCCGGCGCGGAGCGCGCGGTGGCCTCGGCGGTCAGCATCCTCGGCCCAGACGCCGTGGCCGACTGTCTGCCGATGCTGCAGCCCATCGCGCTGACGCGCTCCACGCGCGCGACGCTGCGCAGACTGGCCCGGGAGCGGGCCCAGCGCGAGCGTGAGGCGGTCCTGGATGCGTCCCAGCAGGCCAAGCAGGCCCGTCTGGAGGAGGCGCCGGAGAACGCACCCGTACTCGAGAAGCCCGACAAGAAGACCGTCAAGGCGGAGGCGCGGGCCGAGAAGCGGGCCATCGACGAGGCCATCGAGGAGGCGCGCGAGGAGGACCTGCTGACGCAGATCCGCCACCAGGTGCTGCTGATCAGGCCACAGGCACCGGTCGAACCGGCCCGCCTGGAGCGGGTCAAGCCGCGCACGCTGATCAGCTTCATCGCGGGTGCCATCGGCGCGTACTTCCTGCTGACGCAGCTCACCCACATCGAGTTCGGGCCGCTCGTCGCCAACGCCGAGTGGGGCTGGGTCGCGGCTGCGGTGCTCTTCTCGGCGTGCAGCTACTTCGCCGCGGCCATGGCGCTGCTGGGCTTCGTGCCCGAGCGGGTGGGGTTCCTGCGCACGGTCGCGGCCCAGGTCGCCGGTTCGTTCGTGAAGATCGTCGCTCCGGCCGCGGTCGGCGGTGTGGCACTCAACACGCGCTTCCTGCAACGCCAGGGGGTGCGGCCGGGTCTCGCGGTGGCGAGTGTCGGCGCCTCGCAGTTGTTCGGTCTCGGCTGCCACATTTTGATGCTGCTGTCCTTCGGCTACCTGACCGGTACCGAGAAGACGCCGTCGCTGTCGCCGTCCCGAACGGTCATCGCGGGTCTGCTGACGGTGGCGGTGCTCGTGCTCGTGGTCACCTCGGTGCCGTTCCTCAGGAAATTCGTCGTCACGCGCGTGAGGTCGCTGTTCGCGGGTGTCGTGCCGCGCATGCTGGACGTGCTCCAGCGGCCGCAGAAGCTGGTCACCGGCATCGGCGGCATGCTGCTGCTGACGGCCTGCTTCGTGATGTGTCTGGACGCCTCGATCCGCGCCTTCGGTCCGGAGGGGACCTCGCTCAGCATCGCCAGCGTCGCCGTCGTCTTCCTCGCCGGCAACGCGCTCGGGTCGGCGGCCCCGACACCGGGCGGTGTGGGCGCCGTGGAGGCCACGTTGACGGTCGGTCTGATCGCCGTGGGACTCCCCAAGGAGGTCGCCGCCCCGGCCGTCCTGCTGTTCCGTCTGCTGACGCTGTGGCTGCCGGTGCTGCCGGGCTGGCTGGCCTTCAACCAGCTGTCCCGGAAGGGTGCGCTGTAGTCCGTCCGCCGAGCCGAAACAGGTACCTCTTACGGCTCGCGCCCCGAGCGTCCCCCCGCGCGCGAGCGCAGGATGGGGTCATGCCGAATCCCCCTCGACTGCGCGCCGCCGCCCTGACCGCCACCGCCCTTCTGCTGACCTCCGTGCTGGCGGGCTGCGGCGACGACTCCCAGGACGAGGACCTGTCGGCCCAGAAGCTGAGCTGGAAGGACTGCCCGGCACCCTCCCAGGCCGAGGGTGGTGGTGACGCCCCTTCACCGCTGCCGGGTGACGAGAAGTGGCAGTGCACCACCCTCAAGGCCCCTCTCGACTGGACGAAGCCCAAGGGCGACACGATCGGCCTCGCCCTGATCCGGGCGAAGGCCAGTGGCCCCGAGGACAAGCGCATCGGCTCGCTCGTCTTCAACTTCGGCGGGCCCGGCGGCTCGGGCGTCACCACACTGCCCGCCTTCGGCACGGACTACGCGAAACTGCGCACCCGCTACGACCTGGTGAGCTTCGACCCTCGCGGGGTCGGCCGCAGCGCCCCGGTGGAATGCCTGAACGATCCCCAGCTCGACGTGTACTTCGAGCAGGACTGGACCCCTGACGACTCGGCCGAGCGCGCCTCGCTGCTGGACAACACCAAGGAGTTCAACGCGGCCTGCGAGGAGAACTCCAGGAAGATGCTGCCGCATGTGCGCACGACGGACGCGGCCCGCGACATGGACCTGATGCGCCAGGTCCTCGGCGACGACAAGCTGCACTACTTCGGCATCTCGTACGGCACCGAACTCGGCGGCGTCTACGCCCACCTGTTCCCGAAGCACGTGGGGCGCGCGGTCTTCGACGCGGTCGTCGACCCGACGCAGAGCAGCGAGCAGGGTTCGCTCGGACAGGCCGAAGGATTCCAGCTCGCGCTCGACAACTTCGCCGAGGACTGCACCTCGCAGCCCACGGACTGCCCCGTCGGGGACACCGCGCAGGATGTCAAGAACCGCATCGCCGAACTGCTGGCCGCCCTCGACCGCAAGCCGATCCCCGGCATCGGGCAGCGGGTGCTGACCCAGACCGCCGCGACCAACGGCATCGCGCAGGCGCTGTACTCGAAGGACTTCTGGGAGTACCTCACCGAGGGCCTGGAGCAGGCGTACGACGGCGACGGCAGCATCCTGATGCTGCTGTCCGACTCGATGAACGGTCGCAGCGAGAACGGCGAGTACAGCAACATCGCCGCGGCCAACATCTCCATCAACTGTGCCGACGACAAGCCCCGGTACACCTCCGCCGAGGTCGAGCGGAAGCTGCCCGAGTTCCGCGCCGCGTCACCGCTGTTCGGCGACTTCTTGGCCTGGTCGATGGTCAGTTGCACCGACTGGGCCGTGGCGGGCGCCGCCGACCATCCCGACGTGAGCGCCACCGGCTCGGCACCGATCCTGGTCGTGGGCAACACCGGGGACCCGGCGACCCCCTACGAGGGCGCGCGCAAGATGGTGGAGGCGCTCGGAGCGGGCGTCGGGGTCGAGCTGACGTACAAGGGACAGGGGCACGGGGCGTACGACAGCAAGAACAAGTGTGTCCAGGGCGCCGTGAACGGCTATCTCCTGAGCGGAAAGGTGCCGGCGGCCGGGACCGTCTGCTCCTAGCGCGACCGCAGCCACCCAGGACCTCCGGTGAAATCGCTGGTCAGAAGGTTATCCACAGGCCCCGACGGGTGTCTGGTGATCGGCCTACCATGGCCGGACCGGCTTTCATGGCTCGGCACGGACGGTTGGGGAGGGGGTCCGGAATGGGGCGTTTCGTACGGTGGGCGGCTGTGACCGCCGCGGCCGCACTGCTGGCGGCGGGCTGCAGCGGCGGCTCGTCCGGCGGTGGTGAAGGGGACGAGCGGTCGAGCAGCGCGAGGCCCAGCACCACAGGCGCGAAAGCGCTGCCCGCCGCGCTGACCTCGCAGAAGCTCGACTGGGAGCGCTGCAAGGCCACGGCGGACTCCTCCCCGCCCGGCAGGGACTGGCAGTGTGCGACGTTGAAGGTGCCGCTCGACTGGTCGAAGCCGGACGGCGAGACGATCGACCTCGCACTGATCCGCTCCAAGGCCCGCGGCGGCGACCGCATCGGCTCACTCCTGTTCAACTTCGGCGGCCCCGGCGCGTCGGGCGTCGCCGGAATGCCCGGGTACGCCGCCACCGTCTCCCTGCTGCGCGAGCGATACGACCTGGTGAGCTGGGATCCGCGCGGGGTCGGCGCCAGCGAAGGCGTCCGTTGCCGGAGCGACAAGGAGACCCAGGCCGCCGAGGCGGTGGACGCCACCCCGGACACCCCTGCCGAGGAACGGGCGTACCTCCGGGACGCCACCGACTTCGCCCAGGGCTGCGAGAAGGGCGTGGGCGGACTGCTGGCACACGTCTCGACCACCGACACCGCACGGGACATGGACCTGATGCGCCAGGTCCTCGGCGACACCGCGCTGCACTACTTCGGCATCTCGTACGGCACCCAGCTGGGCGGCGTCTACGCCCATCTGTTCCCCGAGAACGTGGGGCGGCTGGTGCTCGACGCGGTCGTCGATCCGACCGCCGACCTGGTGGACCACCGCAAGAACCAGGCACGGGGCTTCCAGCGCGCCCTCGACAACTACCTCGAATCCACCGGCCAGGACCCCGACCGGGGCACCCGGAAGATCGCGGACCTGCTGAAGCGGATCGACGCGGACCCGCTGGACACGTATTCCGGGCGGAAGCTGACCCAGGTGCTGGCGTTCACCGGGATGGTCTGGCCGTTGTACCGCCAGGACAGCTGGCCCTCGCTGACCAGCGCTCTCGACACGGCCGAGCAGGGGGACGGCTCCGAACTGCTGGCGCTCGCCGACGGCTACAACGAACGGGATGCCTCGGGCCGCTACGGCATGGCGACGCAGTCACAACGGGTCATATCGTGCTTGGACGACAAGCAGCGGCCCACGCTCGCGGAGACGAAGAAGCTGCTGCCCGAGTTCGAGAGGATCTCGCCCGTCTTCGGCCCCTTCCTCGGCTGGGACGCGGCCGGCTGGTGCCACGACTGGCCGGTGCCCGGGCAGTACGAGACCCCGGAGGTGAGCGCGCCCAGTGCGGCACCGGTGCTGGTGATCGGCAACACGGGCGATCCGGCGACCCCGTACGAGGGGGCCCGCAGGATGGCGGACGAGTTGGGCAAGGGCGTCGGCGTGGAGCTCACCTGGAAAGGCGAGGGACACGGGGCGTACGGGAACGGGAGCGACTGTGTGAACTCCACGGTGAACGCGTACGTGCTGAAGGGCACGGTGCCCAAGGACGGCAAGGTCTGCGGTCGGCGCCAGTAGCGGAAAGGGGCCCGGCACACCTGGTGCCGAGCCCCTTCCGGGAAGACGTGGGCCTAGTAGACCGGCTTGTCCGGCTCGATCTGGTTGACCCAGCCGATCACACCGCCGCCGACGTGCACGGCGTCGGAGAAGCCCGCGGACTTCAGGACAGCGAGGACTTCCGCACTGCGGACACCCGTCTTGCAGTGCAGGACGATCTTCTTGTCCTGCGGGAGGCCCTCCAGGGCGGTGCCCATGAGGAACTCGTTCTTCGGGATCAGCCTCGCGCCCGGGATGGAGACGATCTCGTACTCGTTGATCTCGCGGACGTCGATGATCTCGATGTTCTCGCCGTCGTCGATCCACTCCTTGAGCTGCTTCGGAGTGATCGTCGAGCCGGCGGCCGCCTCCTGGGCCTCCTCGGAGACGACGCCGCAGAAGGCCTCGTAGTCGATGAGCTCGGTGACGGTCGGGTTCTCGCCGCAGACCGCGCAGTTCGGGTCCTTGCGGACCTTGACCTGGCGGTACTGCATCTCGAGGGCGTCGTAGATCATCAGGCGGCCGACGAGCGGCTCGCCGATGCCCGTGAGGACCTTGATCGCCTCGGTGACCTGGATGGAGCCGATGGACGCGCACAGCACGCCCAGGACGCCGCCCTCGGCGCAGGAGGGGACCATGCCGGGGGGCGGGGGCTCCGGGTAGAGGCAGCGGTAGCAGGGGCCGTGCTCGGACCAGAAGACGGAGGCCTGGCCGTCGAAGCGGTAGATCGAGCCCCAGACGTACGGCTTGTTCAGCAGCACGCACGCGTCGTTGACCAGGTAGCGGGTCGCGAAGTTGTCGGTTCCGTCGACGATCAGGTCGTACTGGCTGAAGATGTCCATCACGTTGTCGGCCTCGAGCCGCTCCTCGTGAAGGATCACGTTCACGTACGGGTTGATGCCGAGGACCGAGTCGCGCGCGGACGCGGCCTTGGAGCGGCCGATGTCGGCCTGGCTGTGGATGATCTGGCGCTGCAGGTTCGACTCGTCGACCTCGTCGAACTCCACGATGCCGAGCGTGCCGACGCCCGCCGCGGCCAGGTACATCAGCGCCGGCGAGCCCAGGCCGCCGGCGCCCACACAGAGCACCTTGGCGTTCTTCAGCCGCTTCTGCCCGTCCATCCCGACATCGGGGATGATCAGGTGGCGGGAGTACCTGCGGACCTCGTCTACGGTGAGCTCGGAGGCGGGCTCGACCAGGGGTGGCAGCGACACGGGGACTCCGTTGGTCGGTCAATCACTACAGTTGTTCTCCCCGTAACACTGCCATGGGCTTCTTCATTCCGAGACACCCGTTCCGATCCGCGAGACGAGTTCGTCCCAGTAGCCGGGCATGGTCGCCCAGGGGTCGACGCGACCGCCGCGGTCCGTGCGGTCGGTGAACCAGATCGTCGAGGCGCCCTGCCAGCGCGCGATCCGCAGGGCCTCCTCGAGGTGCGGGCCCGGCACTCCGAAGACGAGGTGGCAGAAGCGGTCGGGCGGGTAGTCGGCGGTCCACTCGGCCACCTGCGACCAGCGGTAGTCGCTCCAGGGGCCGGAGAAGGTGACCAACTGGTCGGCGTTCTCGGCGTACCCGGGGTGGGGATGGGTGCCGTGGCCGAGGACGATGTGGGCATCGTCACGGATCGAGCGGAGCGCGGTGACGGTGCGGCGGACTTCGGGGAGCGCGGCGTGTTCGGTCGGGCAGTGGTCCAGGAGGAAGCCGTCGACCTGGTACCAGTCGACGTAGAGGTGTGCCTCGGGGAGCAACTCGCTGTAGGTGCGGACCCCGGAGGTGTCGAGGTGACCGAGGACGCGGACGCCCGCGTTGCGCAGCCGGCCGGCCGCTTCGAGGCAGTGCGGGTCGGGGCGGGCACCGGGTCCGTCGGCGACGTTGAGGACGGCCCAGTGCAGCGGGGTGCCGGGACGGGTGAGTTCGGCCCATTCGGCGGGGGCGACCAAGGGGTGGGCGAAGCCGGGGGCACCGAAGCCGACGCGCAGGTCGGTGCTCGGCGTGTTTGTCTTCGTGCTGGTCAGATGCGGCATGCCGCCTCCATCCAGATGTCGGCGAGGGACTCTTCGAGGTTGATCCGGGGGCGCCAGCCGAGCCGGTCGCGTGCGGTGCGCACGTCGGCCTGCTGCCAGCTGCCGCAGCCGTCGGGGTACGGATACGCGACGGGTCCCGCGTGGTCCGGTTCGGAGCGGGGATGCCCGATGGTCGCCCTCAGCGGGCCGGGAGGACCGTCGAGTTCGTGGAGGGCGCCGCCGTATCCGGCGACCCGGGCCAGGACGGCGGCGGCGTCGCGGAGGCGGACGGCACGGCCCGAGCCGATGTTGATGACGCCCTGTGCGGCGGAGAGCGAGGCCGCGTGGACGGCGCGGGCCACATCGCGGACGTCGACGAAGTCGCGCTGGGCGCCGAGGCCGGCGAGTTTCAGTTCACCGTCGCCGGACTGCATGGCGCGGCGCATGGCCTCGGCGAGACGGCCGAGCGGAGAGCCCGCGGGAGTGCCGGGGCCCGCCGGTGAGAAGACCCGCAGGACGACCGCGTCCAGGCCGGATCCGAGGACCAGTTCGGTGGCGGCGAGTTTGCTGACGCCGTACGGACCGCCGGGGCGGGGGACGGCGTCCTCGGCCGTGGAGGAGCCGGGCTGGCTGGGGCCGTACTCCGCGCCGCAGCCGATCTGCACCAGACGGGCACCGCAGCGGCTGCGCCGCAGGGCCTCGCAGACGGTGGCTACCGCGACCGTGTTGTGGCGGGTGAGTTCGCGGGCACCGCCACGGGTGGCGCCGGCGCAGTTGACGACGACGCCCGGGTGGACCGCGTCGAGGAAGCGGGTGAGGGCTCCGGGGCTGCCGGACGCGAGGTCGAAGCGGACGTCCGCGTCGTCGCCGCGGCCGAGCGCGGTGAGCTGGACGGCGGGGTCGGCGAGCAGGCGGTCGGCGACGAAGCGGCCGAGGTAGCCGTTGGCTCCGATCAGCAGGACTCTCATCGGGCTGCTCCCGGGGCCTTGGGGGCAGGTCGGGAGGTGGTCATTGCGGGTTCTCCTTCGGGAGGGGCTTGCGAGTTGCCTCCGGCGGCGGGGCCGGGGGGCCTGCGGCGGCCTGTGTGGGTTCAGCGGGGCGGTTTCGCCCACGCGGGCGGGTGGTGTCGCCTACGGCGGGTGTGTCGCTCGGGGCCGGGTCAGCACGGGTCCTCCGCCTGGGCGTGGGCCGATGCCCTCGTCAGCTTGCGGATCCCGTGGATCAGCAGGGCCAGGGCGCCGATCCCGCAGGAGAGGGTCTGGATGCCGCCCGCGCCCCAGAGGTCCACGAGGGCGTCCACCGGAGTGATCAGGAAGCCGCAGCCCGGCAGGCGGGAGGCGAAGGCCGCGGCCAGGGCCGTGGCCTGGGCAGTCGCGGCGGCGCTGAGTACTACCGCGGGGGCGTGGGTGAAGCCGTGGACGGTGAGGAGACGGGCGAGAAAGAGGAGGGCGCCCAGGGCGATGACCTGTGGGTGGGCCGAGGGTTCGTCCAGGGCGGCGCCGGACAGGGCAGAGAGGGCCGTCAGGGCGCACAGATACAGGGCGAACGTGCCGAGCAGCAGGGGGCGTACGGAGGCCGCGAAGTCCTCCAGGCCTCGGCTGACGGTCAGTTTGCGACGGGCGCGCGCCGCGAAGAGGTGGGCGGACCAGGCTGCCGGAGCGCAGGACAGGGCCAGGGCGAGGACGGGAGCCGAGGCCATGGGCCAGGGGGCGTCGGCGGCTCCGGTGGGCAGGGCATCGGGACCGCCGGTCACGGCCGCCGCGAGGAAGCCGTCGCCGAGGGCTGCGTAGGCGAGGAGCCAGTACGCCCAGGTGGAGGTGCCGGTGCTGGGTGCGCGGTCGGAGATACCGAGGGGGCCGCGGGACAAGGCCGCGCGCATGGCCAGGGAGACGGCAAGGAAGCCCACCAGGGCGGCGACCAGGCGGGACTGGCCGTCGGTGAGGCGGATGCCGGCCACCGTGGCCGCGCAGAGGGCGCCGGGGAGGAGGGTGAGCAGGGCCCAGTCGGCACGGGCCCGGGGTGTCTGCTCCACCGTGGGGGGCGGGGGCGTCTCGCCGTCCCTCGGGACGCGGGCGTACATCTCCTCGGCGAGGGAGAAGACGTCCCGGTGCCGGAAGCGGACGGCGGTGCGGTCGGTGACGCCGTGGGCCTCAAGACCCGCGGCGATCTCCAGGGGGTCGACGGCCCGTTCGCACAGCTCGCGGTGCCGGTGCATCAGGGCTTTCACCGGATCGGCAGGGGAACGGCGGGCGGGGCCGGGGGTGGTGGGCTTACGGCCGGTGGAGACCTCGGGCGCGCGGGCGGCGGGTGCCGATGGAGTGTGCGGGTCCGCGCCCTCGGAAGCCTCGGAAGTGTGCCCGCCGGGGTCTCCCGGGCACACCGGGGTGTGCGCGCCGGCATCTCCGGAGGACACGAGGGTGTGCGCCTCGGCATCTCCGGCGGGCTCAGGCGCGTGCGCGGCGACGTTTCCGGCGGCCGCGTCGGCGAGCGACCCGGTCTCACCGGTGCGCGTGTCGGCGGCGTCCGGCTCAACCCCTTCGGACCCTCCGGATGCCCTGGACGCTGCGGACGCCTCGGGCCGCGCGAACTTCTCGGATTCCTCGGATTCCTCGGATTCCTCGAACTTCTCTGACTTTTCTGACGTCTCTGGGCTCTTCGCGACTCGGAGCCCCGAAGTTCCCGGCGATCCCGGCGATCCCGATGTCCCGACGCGCCCCGTTCCTCCGTCCGCCCCGTGCACGCCCGCCTCCCGCCCGTCCCCCACGGACGTCTCCCGCGTCAGCCGCTCCTCCGACTCCGTGTCCCACGTCCCCGAGCTGCCCGGGGTGCCGGCGCGGTCGAGTCCCACGTCGCTCATCCGGACGCTCCTTCCGTGGCGGCGAAGGGCGGCGTCGCGTGAACCGGAGGTCCCGCGGCCCAGCCGGGGCCGCTTCGGGCCACGACGCGGGTGTTGAGCTCGGTCCAGTGGCCAGGGACATGGGCCTCGGCGGGGGCGGCGAACGGGAGGGGCTCGCCGATGCCGCCCAGCGCGACCCGGCGGACCGGCGTGTGCGAGACGATCTCCAGGTAAATGCCGTGAAATGCCGTGATGTTCTGCTCCACGGTGAACAGTTCGAGTGCACGGGCGCGGGCGGCAGCGCCGAGGCGCTCACGGCGCTCGGAGTCGCGCAGCAGCGTCACGCACGCCTCCGCGAGCGCCTTCGGGTTGCGTGGCGGGACGACGAGCCCCGTGCCGCCGATGACCTCCACGACCGCGCCGACGTCGGTCGACACGGTGGCCCGGCCGCAGAACATGGCCTCGACGAGGCTGATCGGGAAGCCCTCGACGACACTGGACAGGACGGTGACCGCGCCCGAGGCGTATGCGTCGGCGAGGGTGGGCACCTCGGGGCCGCCGATCTCCTCGAACGAGACGGGATTGTCGCCGACGGCGTGCAGCCCCTCCGCCTCGTCCGGGAAGAGCTGCGCGGCCAGCGCCTTGCAGTGCCCCAAGTAGGCCGCGCCCTCGGGGCCGGTGGGCGCGCCGACGATTCTCAGACGCGCCTTGGGCTCCTCCTTGCGGATCTCCGCGAAGGCGTGGAGAAGCGAGATCAGGTCCTTGGCGGGTTCGACGCGGCCCACCCAGACCAGCCTGTCCGGGTCCCCGCACTCCGCGGACTCCCCCACCTCCGTGAAGCGGGCGGCGTCCATGCCGGGGTAGACCGTGCGCAGCTTCTCGCGATCGGCGCCGCAGCGCTCCTGCCAGCGGCGGGCGTGGGTGTTGCCGGGCGTGACGACCGCGGCCCGCCGGTAGGTCTCGGTGGCCAGCCGGCCGTGGAAGGCGGCGAGCAAGGCCCGTACGGCGGGCGCGGACTCGGTGTCGGCCAGGTAGTGCGTGCGCAACCGCACGCCGTACTCGGTCACCAGCAGCGGGACGCCGCAGAAGTGGTGCGCGAGGAGACCGGGCAGGGCGGCCGGGCCGCCGGAGGCCGCGTGGCACAGGTCGACCGCGCCGAGGCCGTCGTCCTCGTACCAGTCGAGCGAGAGAGGGCGCAGGGCGCGCTCCAGGTGCGCGGCGACAGCCAGCAGATCCGGTACGCGCGCCTCGCGCGCCGTCTGCCGGGCGCCGGGTGCGCGACAGGCGCGCTCCAGGGCGCGTACGGCGGTCTCGGAGCGGAGCGCCCCCACCAGTCCGCCCTCGTCGCGGGCGAGTTCGGCGAGCCCGTACAGGGCACTGGCGAAACGGTCCGCCTCGGCAGCCGGCGACTCCCCCGAGGCGTCGCCGACCCCCCCTTCGGACAGCGCCGCCGCCAACTCGCCGTAGGACTCGGCGAAGCGCCGGCGCGCGCGCCTGCCGTAGACCACCCCGTCGTCCGGCGCGGTCCACAGTGGGGCCGTGATGACCCGGCCGACCTGCGGCGGCAGTTGGACCCAGCCCTCGTCCTCCTGGCGCTCGCTGCGACTGAGCGCGTAGATGTCGAACTCGTGCTGCTCGAGGCCGCGCACGAGCCGGTCGCACCAGAGCCTGGCGTCACCGCTCACATACGGATAGCCACCCTCCGTAAGCAGTCCTATGCGCACGAGTGCGCCCCCGATCTCCCGTGTCGAGAGCCGCCGTTGGCCCGGCGGCTCGCAGCGGGACGAACGTATGCGGACAAGGCGGTGGCGCGACGGACGGTTGTCCATCGCGCCACCAAAAGGGGTGAACGGTCGTAACTTTCCCGTGCGGATCGCGTTCGGTCGCGCTAAGAGATCATGCGGACACGGAACGTCAGGTCACGGCCACTTCCCGGCGCTCCGCCCTGCGCCGGGCCGCGATCCGCGGATCGAGCGCCGGTACGGCGGCCAGGAGCTGCTTGGTGTACGGGTCCTGGGGGGTGTCGTACACCTCGTCGGCGGGCCCGGTCTCGACGATCCGGCCGCTCCGCATCACGGCGACCCGGTCGCTGACCTGGCGTACGACGGCGAGGTCGTGCGCGACGAAGACCAGCGCGAGTCCGAGCTCCCGCTGCAACTCGCCGAGCAGAGCGACCACCTGGGCCTGGGTGGTCACGTCGAGCGCGGAGACCGGCTCGTCGCAGACGATGACGCGCGGGTCGGCCGCGAGCGCCCGCGCGATACCCACGCGCTGGCGCTGGCCGCCGCTGAACTCGTGCGGATAGCGGTCGTAGTGCGCCCCTTCGAGCCCCACGCGCTCCAGGAGTTCCGTCACGCGCCCCCGTATCCGCCTCTCGTCCCGTTCACCACGCGCGCGGAGCGGATCGGCGATCGACTCGCCCACGCTGCGGCGTGGGTTCAAGGAGGAGACGGGGTCCTGGAAGACCATCTGCACGGCCGGGTTCACGCCCGCGCGCGCGTGGCCGTCGTGACGGACCTCGCCCGCCGTCGGCTCCAGCAGCCCGACCAGCATCCGCCCCAGCGTCGTCTTGCCGCTGCCGCTCTCGCCGACGACACCGAGGGTCTCGCCGCGGTGGATGGTCAGCGAGACGTCGTCGACGGCCGCGAAGGCCTTCTTGCCGCGTCCGAACGCGCGCCTCAGGCTCTTCGCTTCGAGGACCACCTCGCCGGATGCCCGGGAGGCTGTCCGAGGCGCGTCCACGCGCGGTACCGCGGCGAGCAGTTCACGCGTGTACGCCTCCGCGGGCGCCCCGAGCACCGCACCGACCGGCCCCTGCTCGGCCGCGCGACCGTGCCGCATGACGAGCACGTCATCGACGCTCTCGGCGGCGACGCCCACGTCGTGCGTGACGAGCAGCAGGCCCATGCCGGTCTCCTGGCGCAGAGTGTGCAACAGGTCGAGGATCTGGGCCTGGACGGTCACGTCGAGCGCGGTCGTCGGCTCGTCGGCGATCAGCAGGTCGGGCTCGCAGGCCAGCGCCATGGCGATGAGGGCGCGCTGACGCATGCCGCCGCTGAACTCGTGCGGACGGGCCCGGGATCGCCGTACGGCGTCCGGAATGCCGACCCGGTCCAGCACCTCCACCGCACGCGCGCGTGCCGCTCGTCGCGACACACGCGTGTGCACGCGGTACACCTCGGCGATCTGGTCGCCGATCGCGTAGTACGGGTCCAGGGACGACAGCGGGTCCTGGAAGACCATCGCGGCCTTCGCGCCGCGCAGCCGCCGCAGGTCGTCGTCCGACGCCTGCTGTACGTCCACTCCGGCGACCTCGACCGAGCCGCCCACGCGGGCGCCCGTGCCGCGGTGCAGCCCGAGCAGGGCCGAGGCGACGGTGGACTTGCCGGAGCCGGACTCGCCGACCAGGGCGAGGGCGGCGCCGTGCTCCAGACGGAAGGAGAGGCCGTCGACGGCACGCAGCTCGCCGAAGTCGACGGTCAGGTCCGTGACATGGACGAGGCTCATGCGAGCACCACCCGTCGGTCGGCCACCGCGTACAGGACGTCCGCGACGGCGTTGGCGAGCACCACGAAGAAGCCGATGACCAGGACCATCCCGACGACGACCGGAAGGTCGACGACGGTGACGGCGTGGACCAGTTCCTGGCCGATGCCGGGCAGGCCGAACAGTGACTCGACGAGGACGGCCCCGCCCACCGCGCTGCCGAAGTCGTTGGCGTTCAGGGCGATGATCGGTGCCAGGGCCCCGCGCAGGGCGTGCCGGCCGACGATCGACCGCTCGCCGACGCCGTAGGCCCGGAAGGTGCGGATGTGGTCCTCGGCGAGCGTCTCGAGCATCGACGCACGGGTCAGCCGCGCGAAGTAGGCCGCCTCTCCGAGGGCGAGCGTGACCCAGGGCAGCAGCAGGCCCCACATCCACTGCTCGGGGTCGTCGGAGAAGGAGACGTACTCCGGGAAGGGCAGTATCTCCAGCTGCCCGCAGACCACGATCATCAGGACGAGGCCGATGACGAACACGGGTGTGGCGACTCCCGCGAGGGTGAGGCCGGTCAGCGCGCGCTCGGTGAAGCGGCCGCGGCGCCAGGCGGAGAGCACGCCGGTGCCGACGCCCAGCAGCAGCCAGAGCACCATCGCGCCGACCACCAGCGACAGGCTGATGGGCAGCTTGTTCAGGATGATCTGAGTGACTTGCTGGTCGCTCTGGTACGACAGCCCGAGGCAGGGCGCCGGGCAGTGCTCGACCGAGGTGCCTGTGGAGTAGTCGTGGCCGACGACGATGCCCTGGAGGAAGTGCCAGTAGCGCAGGTACAGCGGGTCGTCGAGCCGGAGCTGCTGGGCGACCTGGTGCACCTGTTCCGGCGAGCAGCGCGGGCCGCAGGTGATCTGGGCGACGTTGCCGGGAGTGGCGTAGAAGACCACGTAGATGATCACCGAGAGGGCGAGCAGGGTGAGTACGGCGCTCACGGTCCGGCGCAGGGCGAATCCGGTGAAGCCGCTCATGCGGAGCCCTCCTTTCCGGCCTTGGACTCCTGCTTGCGGCCCGTGCCGATGCGCAGGCGGGAGGCCGCGCGCGGGTCGAGGGCGGTGCGGACGCCGTCACCGAGGACGGTGAGCGCGAGGACGGTGAGGAACAGCGTGGCCGCGGGCAGCAGGAGGTACTGCGGGGCCGCCTGGTACCAGACGTCGGCCGAGGAGAGCATCTGTCCCCAGGACGGGGTGGGCGGCTTCACGCCGACGCCGAGGAAGGACAAGGAGGCCTCGATGCTGATGTTCGCCGGCACCATCAGTGCCGCGTAGGTGATGACGGGCGCGGCGAGACCGGGCAGCAGTTCCCGGCGGGCGATCCGCAGAGTGCCCCAGCCGCTCAGCCGGGCGGCGGCCACGTAGTCGAGTTCCTTGAGGGTGAGTGTCTGGGCGCGCGCGATCTTGCCGATCGTGCCCCAGGCGACGAAGCCGATGATGAGCGCGACCAGGACCGGCCGCGGGAAGCTGCTCGGCACGATGGCCAGCAGCGCCAACGCCATGATCATCAATGGCATGGCCACGATGATGTCGGTGATCCGGCTCAACAGTTGATCAACCCATCGGTTGCCGAGCGCGGCCGCGACACCCACGACGACACCGAGGAAGACCTGTACGGCCGTCGCGGTCAGCGCGACGCCCAGGGAGACGCGGGCGCCGTACACCAGGCGGGCGAACAGGTCGCGTCCGGTCTGCGGTTCGACGCCGAGCCAGTGGTCCGCGCTGATGCCTCCGAAGGACCCGATGGGCACACCGCCGCGCGCGGAGTCCACCAGGGAGGGGTGGTAGGTGGTGGGGTCCTGGCCCTCCAGCGCGGTGAGCAGGGGCGCCGCGAGCGCCACCAGGACGAGCAGTGCGACGACGAACGCCGCGACCATGGCGGCACGCTGCGCCCGCAGCCGCCGCCAGAACTGACGGGCCCCCGAGGCCCCCGGGACGGACGCCTCGGGAACCTCGGTGGCGACAAGTGCCTCGCTCATCGGGTTACTTGACCGCGACCTGCGAGATGTCCAGCACACCGGTCCAGTCGCTGATCACGACGTTCTTGATGTCCTTGCCGTACAGCCGCTTGTAGACCGGGTGGAACAGCGGCACGGTCAGTGCCTGCTGTCCGATCTTCTTGTCCAGTGCGCCCCACCGCTTGGCGGCAGCGTCAAGATCGGTCAACTTGTTGATCGCGTCAATCTCGTCATTGACCGACTTGTCGTTGAGCAGGCCCGTGTTGAAGTTCGCGCCGTCCCTGACGATCTGACGGCCGTCGAAGATCGGGGCGAGGAAGGGTCCGCCGGAGGGCCAGTCGGCGCCCCAGTGGGCCAGGAAGAAGCCGGGCTCGGTCTTCACGCTGTGGATCGTGTCCGAGTAGTCGTTGTCCTCCAGGCCCTGGAGCTTGACCGTGATGCCCGCCTTCTTGAGCGCGTCCTGGATCGCCGTCGCGATCTCGGGGCTGGTCTCGAAGTCCTTGGCGTTGGAGTGGGTGAGCGTGACCGTGAGCCCGTTCGGGTATCCGGCCTGCTTCAGCAGTTCCTTGGCCTTCGCCGCGTTGCCCGTCGCACCTGCCGGGAAGAGGTCGTACGGCTCGTAGCCGAAGGACTTCTGGTTCGGCAGGAAGGTGGTGGCGGACTCGGCGAGCGCACTGCCGCCGGCCGCGTTCACCACGGAGGACCGGTCGATGGCGTACGAGATCGCCTGCCGCACCTTGACGTTGTCGAACGGCTTGACCGTCGGGTTGAACGCTATGTAGTTGGTGTAGCCGAAGTGCCCGGTGCCGACGCGGGCGGCGAGCTCCTTGCCGCCCGTCACCTTGGCGAGTTCGGCCGGGCCGAGGTTGGTGTCCGTGGTGACCGCGGCGGTGTCCGCACCTTGGGACGCCGACAGCCGCTGGTTGATCACCGATGAGTCGAGCCCTGACTTGACGTCGATCCTGTCCGGGTACGCCTTGCGCTCGGCGTCCGTGGACGTGGACCAGTACGTGTTGCGCTCCAGGACGAGGTGCTCACCGTCGTTCTGGTTCGTGACGACCTTGTACGGGCCGGACGAGACGGGGTGCTCCTCGTACTTCGTGCCGGTGTCCTTGGCCTTCGGGACGGGCGTGAACTGCGTCTGCGTGGCCAGGTACGGGAACTCGCCCTCGGGCTTGTTCAGATGGAAGACGACGGTGCGGGCGTCCGGCGTCCCGATGGCCGCGAGACCCTTCTTGTCCTTGTACGGCCCCTGGTAATCCGCCGCGCCGACCAGCCAGTCCCGCAGGTAGGGGGCGCCGCCGGAGAGTTCGGGCGCGAAGGAGCGCTCGATGCCGTACTTGATGTCGGCCGAGGTGATCGCGGTGCCGTCCTCGTACTTGAGCCCTGCCTTCAGCGTGTACGTCCACACGGTCGCGTCCTTGTTGGGGCGCCCGGTGTCGGTGGCGAGGTCGGGGACGACCTCGGCACCGGCGGCGCCGTTCTCGCGGTTGCGGGTGGTGAGGGTGCGGAAGACGAGCGAGGGCACATTGCCGCCGCCGGAGGTGTAGAGGCGGGCGGGGTCGAAGTCCTGCTGCGGGTTGGAGTTCAGCACCGTGAGGGTGCCGCCCTTGTGGGGCGTGGAGTCGCCGCCGGAGCTCTTGGCATCGTTGTCCTCGGGGCCGCAGGCGGCGGCGCCCGCTGCCAGAACCAGGCTTACGGATACCGCTGCCACACGGCGCGTGGTGAGGGACGGTGGACGCATCGGAGACGACCTCTCGAAATGATGAGTCTCGAATGGCGAGACAGATTGACGAAGGGTGAGACGAGAGTGGACAGACGTCTGCCCCGGCGTCGGGTCGTCGAAAGAGCCATGACCGAGGTCACGGAGAAATGCGGGATTCGCGACGCGCGCGCCTGAGGGCGGGCGTCAGCGACAGAGAATGTCGGCCACGCAGAGCGGGGTCACACCGATGAGCGCCAGCTGGATGGCGGCGCTGCTCTCGACGGCATGACTAGACCACATGCGCAGCAATATGTACGACCGAATCAACCCATGTCAATGTGACATGGACGCCATCCGTCAACTCCCGGGGTACGGCCAGGGGTTGGCCCGGCAGTGGATACCGTCGTGGTCGAGGAACTTGGTCTGCTGCTGCATCACCGGCGCGAGCTCGCCGTTCTTGTCGCAGGTGACATGGGAGTAGCCGAGGCGGTGACCGACTTCATGGTTGATCAACATTTGACGGTAGGCATGGATCTGATCACCGTATGTGCTTGATCCCTGCGCCCATCGATACGCGTTGATCATCACGCGTTCGGTGGCGGCCGAGTCGCACGAGACGTTGTCCTCGGTGGTGTCGAGGCCGGACTTGGCGCACCAGTCGGCCGTGGTGCCGGGACTGGCGAGCGTGATCACGAAATCGGGCTTGCCCGAGTAGACGCGCTCGAAGGTCCGGGCGCCGCCGTGGGCCCAGCTGCGGTCGTCGTTGAGCGTCTTCTGCACGGCCTCGGCGAAGAGTTCGCCGTCGAGTCCCAGACCCCGCTCCACGTCCACGCGGTAGGTGTACTTCTGTCCCTTGCCGGGCGCCTTGTCGCCCCCCTGGATCGCGTCGAACTTCCCCGAGCCGTCGAGCTTGGCGCTGAGCGGGTACTTGGTGCCCATCGCCTGTTCATACGTCAGCGTCGTCACGCCGGCCGAGGAGGACGGCGTCGGCTGCCCGTCCGCGCCCGTGGCGGAGTCGCGGGCGTCCCGGGCCTGGTCGGTAGCGGACCGCGTACCCACGGCGGTGTCGCGCCCCTCGGTGACCTGTCCTGCCACGACGACGGCGAGCACGGTGACGACGGCGGCGGCCGCGATGCCGGTGAACGCCCGTCCCTTGCCGCCCTTGGCGGGCGGCGCGTCGGCCGGCGGCGCGTCGCCGGGGCGGGCGTCCTCGTCGGTGTCCGTGTCGTTGTCGGTGGCGTCGGGCCGGTCGGTGACCGAGCCGTACGGGTCGGAGGGGTGCGCGGCGGAGGGCGCGCGGGCTCCCGTGACGGGACGGTTCGCGGAAACCGGGCCGCGAGGCCCACGAGGGCCGCCGGGCGCGAAGACGTCGACCTCGTCGGTGAACGCGTCGAGGTAATCCTGTCGTGGCTCCGACCGCGATCCCGACGGGCCCTGACGCTGCCGCGGAAGAGCGGCTCCCGGTCCGGCGGCGGCGTACCCGTCCGGCCCTCGACCCCTCGACTCCCCCCAGCCGCCCCCGGATTCACGCTGCTCGGGATGGCCACCACGGGCCCGGGGGACGCCATGGGCCGGGGTGCCGTCGGGCAGCCGCGGGAACCCGTGCGGGGGCGTCCCGTCCGGGAACCGCCGCACCCCTTGGCCGGACGGACCGTCGGACACACGAGGGACCCCGCGCGCGGGCGTGCCGTCGGGCAGCCGAGGAAACCCGTGCGCGGGCGTCCCATCCGGAACCCGCGGAAACCCACGCCCAGGCGTCCCATCCGCAAGCCGAGGAACACCACGCGCAGGCGTCCCATCCGGAACCCGCGGAAACCCACGCCCAGGCGTCCCATCCGCAAGCCGAGGAACACCACGCGCAGGCGTCCCATCCGGAACCCGCGGAAACCCACGCCCAGGCGTCCCATCCGCAAGCCGAGGAACACCACGCGCAGGCGTCCCATCCGGAACCCGCGGAAACCCACGCGCAGGCGTCCCATCCGAAAGCCGGGGCAAACCATGTGCGGGCGTGCCGTCGGGAAGCCGCGGGACGCCCTGCGCAGGCATCCGATATCCCGCAGCGTCGACCCCGGGTCCAGCCCCGGGTGCCCCGCGGTCGGGCCTCCGACCTCGCGGCGCACTCTGCCGAGCAGTCTGCGGCGCAGGAGCGGGGGAAGTCGGCATCCGTCCCCGGCCGGTCGCCTCCGTGCCGAGACCCGTGACGCTCCGCGCCCTTTCGGCGCCCGCCCGGCCCGTCGCCTCGCTGCCAAGACCCTCGGCGCTCGCCCGGCCCGCATCACCCTGGTCGGAACTGTCCTTGTCGGGCCCCTTCTTGGGAGCGGGCCCGCGTCGACTGTGGCGTCCCACGCCCCGCCTCAGCTCCCCACAGTCGTGGCGTCGGCCCCGTCACCGGAAGCCGTCGCGGCATCGCCCCTGTCACCCGAGGCCCCCTCACCGGAGGCGCCCACGGAGCCGTCTCGCCTGTCAGAGCCTCCCACGGAACCGTCAGAAGTCGCCCTGTCCGCGGCGAACTCCCGGAACGCCCCCGCCACCGTCTCCGGGTACTCCATCATCGCCACGTGCCCCGCCTCCGGCAGGGTCAGCAGTCGGGAGTCACGGAAGGTTCGGGCCGCCTTCTGGGCCATGCGGAAGCCGACGAGCTGGTCACGGCCGCCGTAGACGAGGAGCGTGGGCGCGAGAACACGCTCGGCCTGGCGCCACAGCGCGTGCTGGCCGCCCAGTGTGTACGCGTTCACCAGCCCGCGCGCGGAACGCGTCATCGCGTCCCAGAAGTACGGCAGTTGCAGCCGCCGCTCCATCTCCTCCACCGCGTACCGGAAGCCCTCCGGAGTGACCCGCCCGGGGTCGCCGTAGCACAGGGCCGTGACCCCGCGGACGCGCTGCTCGGCCGTCCAGTCCTTGCTGTACCGGGTGAACAGACCGGCCACGCCGGGCACCGCCAGAAGCCCCGTGGGCACGGCGGTGCGCTGGACGCGGATCTCCGGGAGGGCCGGCGAAACGAGGGTGAGGGTACGCACCAGGTCGGGCCGCACCGCTGCCACGCGCGTGGAGACCGCGCCGCCGAGGGAGTTCCCGAAGAGGTGGACGGGACCGCGGCCGGACGCGTCGAGAAAGCGGATCACCGCGCGCGCGTGCCCGGTGATCGAGTAGTTGCCGTCGTCCGGCGGCGGGGAGTCACCGAAGCCCGGCAGATCGACGGCCTCGCCGTCGACCTCGCCCTCCAGCTGCTCCATCAGCGCCGACCAGTTCTGCGAGGAACCGCCCAGGCCATGGACGTACACCGCGGGCGGCAGCCCCTCGCGCGCGGGTGGTCTCGAACGCACCGTCAGAGTGATCCCCGGCAGCCCGACCGACCTGATCCGCTCGCCCTCACCGACCCTGACGGGCGCCACCTTCGGAAGGACGGTGGCGGGCGGCACGAAGGGCGGCTCGGTCGAAGACATGCGGCAATGTTACGAGACGATCACGCAGGGGTTCATGTGTTCGCCATCACAGCGCACGTGTACGAAGTGTGCGCGCGGCGGCCCGCACACCGCATGGCGTCCAGATCGTGTGTCTCCTAGGCTCGTACGCAGGGCACCCGAATGTGGCCCCCTGTGTACATCAGGGACGTTCTAGGAAGGGAGCCCACCATGGCCTACGACCCCACCGACCCCGAGGCCTTCACCGACCCCGAGGCCCTCACCGACTCCGAGGCCTTCGAGGAGGACGACGTCGTCGAGCGCGACGTCGAGGCCCCCGAGGCCGACGCGGCCGAGCAGCGCACCGACATCGCGCCCGACCGCGACGACCCCCTGACCGGCGTGGACCCCGACCGGGCCAACGAGGCCGACCTCGTCGAACAGGCCAGGGTCGTCTCGCTGGACGAGGACGACTACCGGTGACGACGGTCCTGCGCCGAGCGGCCGGCAAAGCACTCATCTGCGCATTCACGAGCAGAAACGGGACAGCCGCTGCCCACTAGATGCCTGTTTGAAACCTATGGGCGGTTTTCGTCACCGTCCGGTCCGTGAAATTCTGCGTTCGTACCGCGCACAGCACGGTTACCGAAAAGTACGATGGCGGCGCGGCGCACACCGCATGTGGACGACATTGGGAGGCGGCGTGACAGCCATCGAGCAGACAGAGGCGGCACGCCCGCGCGGGACGCGCCTGCCGCGCCGTGCCCGACGGAACCAGCTGCTGGGCGCCGCGCAGGAAGTCTTCGTGGCACAGGGCTACCACGCGGCCGCGATGGACGACATCGCCGAGCGCGCCGGCGTCAGCAAGCCGGTGCTCTACCAGCACTTCCCGGGCAAGCTCGACCTCTATCTCGCGCTGCTGGACCAGCACTGCGAGTCCCTGATCCTGGCGGTACGCACCGCGCTCGCGTCGACGACCGACAACAAGCAGCGCGTTCGGGCGACCATGGACGCCTATTTCGCGTACGTCGAGGACGACGGCGGTGCCTTCCGCCTGGTCTTCGAGTCGGACCTGACGAACGAGCCCGCGGTGCGCGAGCGCGTCGACAAGGTCACCGTCGAGTGCGCCGAGGCGATCTCCGAGGTCATCGCGGAGGACACCGGCCTCTCACGCGCGGAGTCCATGCTGCTCGCCTCGGGCCTCGGTGGCCTCGCCCAGGTGGTGGCCCGGTCCTGGCTGCACAGCGACCGCAGCGTCCCGCGCGACCAGGCGGTGCAGCTGCTGACGTCACTGGCGTGGCGGGGCATCGCCGGATTCCCGCTGCACGGCACGGAGAACCACTGAGAGCAGCTCCGGGACCGCCACTCGACCCGCACGCGCGCGTGCGGGTCGTTTGTTCCCGCCCGTTGTTCGCTGTTGGCGTTCTCGCGCGGAACGTGTAGGTCCCCTCACCGGGCTAATGTGTGCTGGGTACGGCGCGCAAGGTCGCGCACTTCACTGACCGTCGGAGGGACATAGCCGTGGAGGTCAAGATCGGCGTGCAGCACGCGCCCCGCGAGATCGTTCTGGAGAGCGGTCAGAGCGCCGAGGATGTCGAGCGGGCGGTGGCGGAGGCCCTGTCCGGCAAGTCTCAGCTGCTGAGTCTCGTGGACGAGCACGGCCGCAAGGTCCTCGTCCCGGCCGACCGTCTGGCGTACGTCGAGCTCGGTGAGCCGGCTCCGCGCAAGGTGGGCTTCGGCGCGCTGTAGGCAGACAGACGAAGAGGGGCCCGGCGACCGGAAGTCGCCGGGCCCTTCTTCGCGCCACGGGCAAGATTCTTTTTCTCCACGTATGGAGCACGGGGACCACCCGGAGGAGGATTGCATTCCGCAGGTCACGGGTATGACGGGCTACGACCGTGATGCGCAGTGTGGCCGTGTGGGAGGGACCCCATGATGTTGATCGAAGCGCTCGGCGCCGCTCTGCTCGGTCTCGTGCTGGCAGGGGTGGCCGTACACCGCCTTGCCCACCGCCTGCCGACCCGATCCCTGGTCCTCGCCACGGGCACCGCGGGAGCCCTCTTCGGCGCCTTCGTGACCCACACCGCGCTGGACCCGGGCAACCTCCTGCTGATCCTCCTGGGCGCGGCAGTGGTCTCGGTGGCGTCGCTGTCCCTGCTCCTGCGGCCGAACGGCAGACTGCGCCGATCAGCGACCGCGTAGGGGAACTGCGCGACCGGCCACAACGAACCCGCAGCCGCCGACAGAGCACAGCCCCCGAGCTGTCGGGCGCTAGGCCGCCAGGCCCAGCGCAGCCATCCGCTTCGTGTGCGCCTCGGTGATCCGCGAGAACATCCGCCCCACCTCGGCGAGATCGAACCCGTCGGCGACCCCGCCCACGAGCATCGTCGACAACGCGTCCCGGTCGGCGACGACCCGCTGCGACTGCGACAGCGCCTCCCCCATCAACCGCCGCGCCCACAGGGCCAGTCGGCCGCCCACCCGCGGGTCCGCGTCGATCGCCGCCCGCACCTTCTCGACGGCGAACCCGGCGTGTCCGGTGTCGTCGAGGACGGCCAGGACGAGCTCGCGCGAGTCCGTGTCGAGCCGCGCCGCGACCTCCCGGTAGAAGTCACTGGCGATCGAGTCGCCGACGTACGCCTTGACGAGCCCCTCCAGCCAGTCCGAGGGCGCCGTCTGCCGGTGGAAGCCGTCGAGTGCCGCGACGAACGGCTCCATCGCGAGCGTCGGCTCCTCGCCGATCTCCGTCAGCCGGTCGCGCAGCTTCTCGTAGTGGTGGAACTCGGCCGACGCCATCTTCGCCAGCTCCGCCTTGTCCGCCAGCGTCGGCGCCAGCTTCGCGTCCTCCGCGAGCCGCTCGAAGGCCGCCAGTTCGCCGTACGCGAGCGCGCCGAGCAGGTCGACGACCGCGGCTCGGTACTGCGGGTCGGCGGCGGCCTTCGTCCAGTCCTGGGCGGCGACACCGGTGTGCTCGACGGTGGGTTCGGCAGGGGTCTCGGAGGCGTTGTCGGGCTTGTCAGAGGTCGTCATGAAGCGCACAATAGCCCGCTCTCCGGACGGCGGAAGGCCCTGGTCAATCAGTGTGACGACGACTACGTGACCAAATCGGCCATCGCATGTGCACGATTCCGGGGTATGGTGGTAATGCGCCTGCTGGTACGACGGCACTTCATGAGTGCACCGAACCTCGACAGGCCGCACGTATGAGGATGCCCGGTCGGTGGCCCGATCGGCTCCGACCCGACAGCCCTCCTCGCCCGTACGGCACAGTGCGTACGGAGTTCGGAGGGGGACCCTCAGCGGTACGAGCGCTAGAGCGTCGGCAGTGGTCCCGTGCCATTACGGCTTAGCCCGTAAGGCAGCCGACGTCCCCAGCACGGTAGACGACCCCCTGCGCTCGCCTCGCACCGCGCACACAGAAGAGGCAGCACCCTGACTACGACCTTCCGCGATCTCGGGATTCTCACCGAGACGGCCGAGGCCCTCGAGGCCGTCGGCATCATCAACCCGTTCCCCATCCAGCAGATGACGCTCCCGGTCGCCCTCTCCGGCTCCGACGTCATCGGCCAGGCCAAGACCGGCACCGGCAAGACGCTGGGCTTCGGCCTTCCGCTCCTCGAGCGCGTCACCGTCCCCGCCGACGTCGAAGCAGGCCGCGCCAAGCCCGAGGACCTCACCGACGCCCCGCAGGCGCTCGTCGTCGTCCCCACGCGCGAGCTGTGCACCCAGGTCACCAACGACCTGCTGACCGCGGGCAAGGTACGCAACGTCCGCGTCCTCGCCATCTACGGCGGCCGCGCCTACGAGCCCCAGGTCGAGGCCCTCAAGAAGGGCGTCGACGTCGTCGTCGGCACCCCGGGCCGACTGCTGGACCTCGCGGGCCAGAAGAAGCTCAACCTCGGCCACATCAAGGCGCTCGTCCTCGACGAGGCCGACGAGATGCTCGACCTCGGCTTCCTGCCCGACGTCGAGAAGATCATCAACATGCTGCCGGCCCGCCGCCAGACGATGCTGTTCTCGGCCACCATGCCGGGCGCGGTCATCGGTCTCGCGCGCCGCTACATGTCGCAGCCCACGCACATCAACGCCACCTCGCCCGACGACGCGGGCAGGACGGTCGCGAACACCAAGCAGCACGTGTACCGCGCGCACAACATGGACAAGCCCGAGATGGTCGCGCGCATACTGCAGGCCGACGGCCGGGGACTGGTCATGGTCTTCTGCCGCACCAAGCGCACCGCGGCCGACCTGGCCGACCAGCTGCAGCAGCGCGGCTTCGCCGCCGGCGCGGTCCACGGCGACCTGGGTCAGGGCGCCCGTGAGCAGGCGCTGCGCGCCTTCCGCAACGGCAAGGTGGACGTCCTGGTCTGCACCGACGTCGCCGCCCGCGGCATCGACGTCGAGGGCGTCACGCACGTCATCAACTACCAGTCTCCCGAAGAGGAGAAGACGTACCTGCACCGCATCGGCCGTACCGGCCGCGCGGGTGCCAAGGGCATCGCGATCACCCTCGTCGACTGGGACGACATCCCGCGCTGGCAGCTGATCAACAAGGCGCTCGAGCTCAACTTCAACGATCCGCCGGAGACGTACTCCACCTCCCCGCACTTCTACGAGGAGTTGAGCATCCCCGCGGGCACCAAGGGTGTCCTGCCGCGGGCCGAGCGCACGCGCGCCGGGCTCGGGGCGGAGGAGCTGGAGGACCTGGGCGAGACGGGTGGCCGTGGCGCACGCGGTCGCGGTGACCGGGACCGGGACCGGGGTCGCGGGCGTGGGGGCCGGGACGAGTCCCGCTCCGCCGACCGCGAGCGTGCGGAGCGTACGCCGCGCCGTCGCCGTCGTACCCGTGGTGGGACCTCGCCGGACGTGGCGGCCCCCGCCGAGGCGGTCACCCCGTCGGAGACCACCGCGGTCGAGGACGCCACCGCGACCCGCACCCCGCGCCGTCGTCGCCGCACCCGCGGCGGGGCGTCCGACTCGGCGCCGGCCACGGCAGTGGCGGCGGTCGAGCCGGCCGTGTCCGAGGCCGCGGAGTCCGCCGTCACGGCGGCGGAGGGCCCGTCCCTCGACACCGAGACCCCGGCCAAGCCGCGCCGCCGCCGGACCCGCAGGTCCGCGGAGACGCCGGCCGCCGTGGAGACGGTCGTCGAGACCACGCCGGTCACGGAGGCCGCTCCGGTCACCGAGGCCGCTCCGGAGGCTCCGGCCACGAAGCCGCGCCGTACGCGCAAGACGGCGGCTGCGGCTCCGGCCGCGGAAGCCGCCGTGGACACGGCCGAAGCCACCGAGGCCAAGCCGCGCCGCACCCGCAAGGCAGCCGCCGCTCCCGCCGCCGAGACGGCGGTGGACACCGCGGAAGGCACGGCCACCAAGCCGCGCCGCACCCGCAAGACCACGACCGCGACGCCGGAGGCCACCGCCGACACGGCGGAGACCGCGGAGGTCAAGCCGCGCCGCACCCGCAAGACCGTAGCCACGGCTACGACCGCGGCCGAGTCCGCGGTGGACACGGCCGAAGCCACCGAGGCCAAGCCGCGCCGCACCCGCAAGGCAGCAGCCGCCACCCCGGCCGCAGACGCCGCCCTGGACACGGCCGAAGCCACCGAGGCCAAGCCGCGCCGCACGCGCAAGACCACGGCTGCGGCTCCGGCCGCAGAAGCCGCCGTGGACACGGCGGAGGCGACGGAAGCCAAGCCGCGCCGGCGTACCCGCAAGGTCGCCGAGCCCGCTGTGACCGCCGACATCCCGGCCCAGGCGGTTCAGGAGCCGGAGGCGGTCGAGGTGGCCAACCCGCGGCGGACGCGAAAGACGGCGAGCTCGGCGAAGGCGGCCGAGACGGCAGTGGACACCGCGGAAGGCACGGCCACCAAGCCGCGCCGCACCCGCAAGACCGCGACCGCGACGCCGGAGGCCACCGCCGACACGGCGGAGACCGCGGAGGTCAAGCCGCGCCGCACCCGCAAGACCGCGGCCACCGCCGAGGTCGTCGCGGACTCGGCCGAGGCCAAGCCCCGTCGGCGTACCACCCGCAAGGCCGCCGAGCCTGCGGTGACCGCCGACATCCCGGCCCAGGCGGACCAGGAGCCGAAGGTTGCCGCACCGCGACGCCGGACCCGCAAGACGGCCGCCGCGGAGCCCGCGGACAGCTGAGCCCGCACCGACGGCCCGGCCCCTTCACCTGGGGCCGGGCCGTCGGCGTCCCCGCACCGCACCGGCCCGTGGCAGCCGGCGCCGACCACACCCGCGCCACCGCCGCGTGGACGCGACCCGTCACGACGAACCCGCAGCCGCCCGACGACGCCCCACGGCACCGACTGCGGCGCCCCACGGCACCCCGTACGGCGCCGGCCCGTCACCCCCGCCGGATACCCTCACCCCGTGAGCACCCGAGCCGTCTTCACCCCGCCCCCCGGCGCCCGTGCCTGCCCCCTGCGCACCGCTCGCGGTGAGTTCGCGGCCGTGGGCTCGGCCGTGGCCCCCGGGGTCGCCGAGAAGGGCACCGCGCTGTTGCTGCCCGGGTTCACGGGGAGCAAGGAGGACTTCACGCTGCTCCACGAGCCGCTCACGGCGCGCGGATACCGGGTCGTGGCCGTGGACGGGCGGGGACAGTTCGAGTCGGACGGGCCCGAGACCGACGAATCCGCTTACGCACGGGGTGAGTTGGCGCGGGACGTGCTCGCCCAGGCCGCCGCCCTCGACACACCCGTGCACCTGGTCGGGCATTCCCTGGGCGGTCAGATCGCGCGCGCTGCCGTACTGCTCGACCACTCTCCCTTCCTGTCGTTCACCCTCGTCTCCTCGGGCCCCGCTCAGATCTCCGACTCCCAGCAGCAGCGGGTGAAGCTGCTGCGGGACGCGCTCGGTGTGATGACGATGACCGAGGTGTGGGACGCGATCCTGGCCATGGGACCGCCCGAGGAGGTCGGCGGCCCCGCCAAGGGCATCGGGGACGTCGAACAGCTCCGTCGCCGCTGGCTGGGCAACAAGCCCGCCCAACTCCTCGCGACGGGACGCCAGTTGTGCACCGAGCCGGACCTGGTCGGCGAACTCGCCGCGGTCCCGCTGCCGTTCCACGTCCTGTCGGGATCGCAGGACGACACCTGGCCGGTGCCCCTCCTCGACGACATGGCCGTACGACTGGGTGCCCGCCGCACGGTGATCCCGGGAGCCGAACACTCCCCCAACACCGACCAGCCCCTCCCCACGGCCCACGCCCTGGCCGATTTCTGGGACGGCGTCGGCCGTTGAGCGGTCAGTACTGCCGATATGGGTCAGCTCCGCCGAAGCTCCGCCGACGAGCGATCAGTACTGCCCCTGCAAGTGCTCCCAGAACCCGTCCCGCAGTGCCCGACGCAGATCCGCCTGCCCCCGCAGTGAGTACTGGAGAAGCCCCTCCGCCTCCACCAGCAGGTCCTGGTCCACCGAGCCCGGCAGATACGGATGGCCGGGCAGCAGCTCCTGCAGCGCCGCCCTCCCCCGCTCCGCAAGCCACTTCGCGGCGATCTGCGCGCCCACGAAACGGACGTCGTCGCGGGCGGGCCGGGTGGTTGTCGCTTCGTAGGGCACGGCCGCCCGCCGGGAGACGTACGGCTTGAAGAAGTCGAGGTCGAGGGTGCGCTGGCTGTCGACCTCCCAGAGGAGCGGTTCCGCCTGGTTGCGGCCCTCCGGTGCCTCGATGCCCCACAGGTGCACGCGGGCACCGTAGCCCTGGGCCGCCTCGACCGCCGAGACCAGATCCTCGTCTCCGCCCAGCAGTGCCGCGTCGCTGATCGCGCGGTGCCGGGCCAGGGACTCCAGGTCGGAGCGGATCAGCGAGTCGACGCCCTTCTGCTGGTTGTTGGCATTGAGGTTGCCCAACCGGACCTTCACGTCCGGGAGTTCGGCGATGGACTGCTGTTCCGAGGTGTGGATACGGCGTCTCGCGCCGTCGTACCAGTAGACCCTCAGCAGCCTGCTGTCCGCGAAGATGGTGCGGGCCCGGTCGATGAGGGCCTCGATCAGGCCCTCGGCGTCGAGGTCGACGGCGCGACGGTCCTCGGTGCCGGCGACGAGTCGTCCCGCGGCCGCGTAGAGGTATCCCGCGTCGACGAAGATCGCATGCGTCGAGGGCGTCTTCGCGACCTCGGCGAGCATGCGCGTGAGCAGCTCGTTGGTGCGGTCGATGCGGGCGCTCAGGGGCGCCAGGTCGTCGTTCATCGCCACCATTGTCCCGGCGGTCACGCTGCGAACACAACTGGTCCCAAGGAGTCTCGGAAGACTCACTTACCGGTCAGTAGTTAGCCGTTCGAAAAATTTCTTTAGCGTAGGGAATGTTTGTAACACGCACCCCGTTGACTACAGAGGTACGCAGTAATTCTCCGCAGGAGGATGACCAGACGAAGGGAGAAGCCATGCGCTTCGAAATCATGCGACTCGACGACGTCGACGGCACGCCCGTGGACAGCACTGTCGTGGACGCCGCCTCCGTCAACCGGATCGTTCAGCAGGCCGCAGCCATAGGACAGCGACTCTGGATCCGTCCGGCCGACACCTCGGCCTCATAACCGGAACAGTACAGACGCGGATCACCGCTGAAGCTTCAGAGCCCCCGCCAGGCATCGACGCCGGGCGGGGGCTCTGCGCGTACGCATGACCGCTCAGCTGCCCCGGACCACCTGGGTGATCCCGTTGATGATCTGCTGGACGGCGATCGCGGAGAGCATCATGCCCGCGAGCCGGGTGACCAGCACGACCCCGCCGTCCTTGATGACCCGGATGATCAGCAGCGAGTACCGCATCACCAGCCACAGCACGACATGGATGGCGAGGATCGCCGTCCACACCGAGACCTGCGTGGCGACGCTGTGGGCCTTCTGCACGGCGAGGATGACGGAGACGATCGCACCCGGCCCCGCCAGCAGCGGCATGCCCAGGGGGACGAGCGCCACGTTCACGTCCTTGGTCTGCTTCGGCTCGTCGGTCTTGCCGGTGAGCAGGTCGAGCGCGATCAGCAGGAGCAGCAGCCCGCCCGCGATCATCAGCGCGGGCACGGAGACATGCAGGTAGTTCAGGATCTGGTGGCCCAGGAGCCCGAAGACGGCGATGACACCGCCCGCGACACAGACGGCCTGGAAGGCCATCCGCTTCTGCACCTTGCCGGGCCGGCCGGCGGTCAGCGCGAGGAAGATCGGGGTGATCCCGGGGGGATCCATGATGACGAACAGGGTGAGGAAGAGCGAGCCGAAGACGGCGACGTCGAACATGACGGAACTGGCCTTACAGAAGTGGGTGGAACACGGAGCCGGGCACGGCCCGGCGCCGGGTGACGGGGAGCGGGGGCGAGCCTCAGATTCCGCCAGCCCCCGGGACGGGGAACGCACCCGTCGCCCGCCGCGTGATCTCCCCGTACACCTCGGGGTCCGTCGTGTACTCGCCGAGGGCGACCGTCTTGCGGCTGCCGTGGTAGTCGCTGGAGCCGGTGGTCAGCAGCCCCAGGTCCTTGGCGAGCCCGCGCAGTCGTACGCGCGTGTCCTCGTCGTGGTCCATGTGGTCGACCTCGATGCCGTCGAGTCCGGCGGCGGCCATCTCGGCGATCGCGGACTCCGGGACGGTGTGACCGCGCTTGCTCGCGCCCGGGTGGGCGAGCACGGTGACCCCGCCGGCCCCCTTGACCAGCCGGATCGCCTCGAAGGGGTCGGTCTCGTGCTTCTCCACGTAGGCCCGCCCGCCGTCGGCCAGCCAGTCGTCGGTGAAGGCGTCGTCCACGCTCCGGACGACCCCGAGCTCGACGAGCGCGGTGGCGACATGCGGCCGCCCGACGGACCCGTCACCGGCGATCCGCGCCACCTGCTCCCAGGTGACCGGCACGCCCAGTTCCTGAAGCCTGGCCACCATCCCGCGCGCCCGGGGCACCCGGTCGTCCCGCACCAGCTCCCGCTCGGCGAGCAGCGCCGGCTCCTCGGGATCGAAGAGGTAGGCCAGCATGTGCATGGACACCCCGCCGATCCGGCAGGACAGCTCGGCCCCGGTGACGAGGGTCAGTCCCACGGGCAGCGCGGCAATGGCCGCGCCGTACCCACGGGTGGTGTCGTGATCGGTGAGGGCGACGACGTCCAGCCCCGCGGCGGCGGCATTCCGCACCAGCTCGGCGGGCGTGTCGGTCCCGTCGGAGGCCGTGGAGTGGCAGTGCAGATCGATGCGCACGACGCGGACTCCAGACGCTGACGGAACAGAAGAGGACGCTCAAGGATAACCAGATCATCGAGCTCCCCTGTCACACCCGCTACAGGGGTGCGACCCCTACAGTCAGGGTTTCAGCAGTCGGGGCGACAGCGCCCCGCAGGGCACGAGCTCCACTTCCGCCCCCGCGTCCCGCAGATCCGTGAGCACCAGCTCGTCGTACATCAGCAAACCGGACTGCTCGGGCCAGACGACCGCCCACAGCCACAGCCCCAGCGCCTCTCCCGCAAACACCGCCCGGTCGTCCGGCGCCCCGGCGACATGCCACAGCGGAGTCGGCCGACCGGCGGCGAGCACCTTGGCCTGCGCCGGCTTCTCCACGCTCATGTACGGCCCCGGATCCGGCCCGTCCATGCCCGCGTAGCGTGCCCCGAGCCCGACCCCGAGTTCCTCGGCCACGAGAATCAGCTCGCCGACACCCCCGAGCGGTCCGGGTCCCGTGCAGGCCACGGCCGTGGCGCGACCGCCGCTGCGGTCGTCACCGGCGCAGGCCACGCCGGTGAACAGCCAGCCGACCGGCAGCGGCCACGGCATCCACACCGGCACCTGCGTGCGATGCACCACGACATCGAGGGCCTCGACGCTGGGCGGGATCACGGGCTGCAGCGGATGCACGGTCCCGTGCACATCGCACTGCCAGGAATCGGCGAAGAGTCCGGGAGCCCTGACCCGGCCACCACACTTCGGGCAACTGGGTTCGCCCCTCATAGGGCCCCACGGTCCTACCCTCGCTCCCTCACGTCAAGGACGATCACCCGTCCGGACGGAAGCGGTTCACCAGGACAAGTAGATGTAGCTTGCATTAATTAGCTGCTCTAACTTACTATGTGCATATACCAACCATCTCCGAGGAGTGGAGGACCGACCATGGACCCCTTCGATGCGGGAGCCGGCGGCATCCTGCGCCAGCCGAAGGCCGTGTGGGCGACGGCGGGCGCCTCCGTCGTCGCCTTCATGGGCATCGGACTCGTGGACCCGATCCTGCCGTCGATCGCCCAGGGCCTGGACGCCACGGCGAGCCAGGTCTCTCTCCTGTTCACCTCGTACTTCCTGATCACCGCGATCGCGATGCTGGTCACCGGCTTCGTCTCCAGCCGCATCGGCGGCAAGAAGACCCTGCTGCTCGGCCTCGCCCTCGTCGTGGTCTTCGCGGGGCTCGCGGGCACCTCGGGCTCGGTCCAGGAACTGGTCGGCTTCCGGGCCGGCTGGGGCCTGGGCAACGCCCTGTTCGTCTCCACGGCGCTCGCGGTCATCGTCGGCGCGGCGGCGGGCGGCAGCGCGGCGGCGATCCTGCTGTACGAGTCCGCCCTCGGCCTCGGCATGGCCTGCGGCCCGCTCCTGGGCGCGCTGCTCGGTGACGCCAGCTGGCGCTACCCGTTCTTCGGTACGGCCTTCCTGATGGCGATCGGCTTCCTGTGCATCACGGTGTTCCTGAAGGAACAGCCCAAGCCGGCCCGGAAGACCTCCCTGCTCGACCCGATCAAGGCGCTCGGCCACGGCGGGCTCGCCTCGGCCGCGGTGTCGTCCTTCTTCTACAACTACACGTTCTTCACCGTGCTGGCCTTCACGCCCTTCGTGCTCGACATGACCCCGTACAAGTCGGGTGCCGTGTTCTTCGCCTGGGGTGTGCTGCTCGCCGTCTTCTCGGTGTTCGCCGCGCCGCGCCTCCAGGAGAGGTTCGGTTCGCTCAAGGTGCTCGGCGGCTCACTCGTCCTGCTCGCGGTCGACGTGCTCGTCCTCGGCTACGGCAACCACACGGCGGCCATCGTCTGCACGATCCTGTCCGGCGCCTTCATCGGCGTGAACAACACCGTCTACACGGAGCTGGCGCTCGGCGTGTCGGACGCCCCGAGGCCCGTGGCGAGCGCGGGCTACAACTTCGTGCGCTGGTTCGCGGCGGCCGCTGCGCCCTACTTCGCGCCGAAGATCGAGGAGTGGACCGACATCCACATCCCGTTCGTGGTGGCGGCGGTGACAGCGGTGCTGGGCGCGCTCGTGGTCGTCGTACGGCGCAACGCGCTCACGCACGAGGCCGAGGAGCTGGAGCCGAGGCACGCGACCGAGGACAGTGTCGCCGTCTTCGCCAACTGACGGCTTCCGGCCACCACTTGGTGACCTTGCTCACGCGAAGGTCACTCCAGCGGGACGGACGTGCGGGACGGATCCCTCAGGTCCGTCCCGTTCGTCAGCCAGCGCTCCTGCAGAGCCTGGGCGCCGTGGACGCGTTTCCAGGCGGCCTCGTTCGGCGTCATGGGGAGCAACGGCAGGAAGTGGACCGGGTCGAGGGGCTCGTCGAGTTCCAGGTCCTCGACCAGTCCGCCCGGCTCTGCGACCAGGACCGACGTGAACGGGGCGCCGGGCCACAGGGGTTCGCCCACGTCGAGTGAGGCGCCCGGAGCCACGACCACGCCCTCGACCTGCGGGGACGCGGCGAGCACGGCGAGCGGGCGGAGCACCTTGTCGGTGTCGGCGAGCCCCGACCGTACGGACATCAGCAGTTCGGCGCGCGGGCCCTTGACCGGGTCGGCGAGCATCGCGGTGGGGTCGCCCATCGGCTGGGCGGACATGCCGAGGGTGGCGTAGCGGACGATGTCCCCGTCGGTGAAGCGGAGCACCTCGATGCGGTCCGTGCCGAGGAAAGTGACCGCCGCGCGCGCGTCCGGCTCGCCCAGCACGCTGCGCAACCGGGCCTCGACCAGAGGAAGAACATCTGCCATGCGGCGAGCATAGAACTCGTCAGTACCGGGCAAAGCAGCGCCTTGACACTTCGGTCGGCTGATAGTCTTGCCCGGTCGCCGGGGCAGCACGCAGAAGCGTCGCGCATCGAGTCCCGACGCCAGTGAGACTCCCTTACGGGAATGGATCGTCCCTTACGAGGGACCGGCCGGAGGAGGTGGGGCTGTCATGGATCGAAGTCGACCTGGTAGTACCACTCGTTCTTCCGGCCGCTGATGCAGCTCTGTGACTTTCGGCAACCGCCGCCTCTCACGTTCGCGTCTTCGTGCGGAAGAGCACTTCGTTCGTTTTGCCTGATCTGTCTGATCACCAGCAGTAGCTGAATCAGTAGCGAAGTTCGCCACCGCGATGGTGCGGTGCTCCCCGCTTTGTGGACGTGCCAAACACCCACAGCAGGACGTCCCCATTCCGGGTAGTTCCATCCCTCGCCGGCGCCCTTTGTTGCCCGTCACGAAGGAGCCTGCCATGTCGATGATCCGTGACCTGCGTGCCGCCGTACGCCCGTCGCGTCCCTCGCTGCGCAAGGACACCGGTGCGTACGACGCGACGCGCGACCCCTCGACGCCCTCCGCCGTCGTCGACTGCGCCGTCTACCGCGACGGCCGGCGCGTGGAGACCGACCGCCAGCTCAGCCCGCACGAGGCGCTGCGCCAGGTGCGCCGCGACGGCGGGTTCGTCTGGATCGGTCTGCACGAGCCGAGCGAGGCCGAATTCTCCGGTATCGCCGGTGAGTTCGGACTGCACCCGCTCGCCGTCGAGGACGCCGTGCAGGCCCACCAGCGGCCCAAGCTGGAGCGCTACGACGACTCCCTGTTCACCGTCTTCAAGACCATCCACTACGTCGAGCACGACGAGCTCACCGCCAACAGCGAGATCGTCGAGACCGGCGAGGTCATGTGCTTCACCGGCCGGGATTTCTTCATCACCGTCCGGCACGGCGGCCAGGGCTCGCTCAGGGCGCTGCGCCACCGGCTCCAGGACGACCCCGAACTGCTCGCCAAGGGTCCCTCGGCGGTGCTGCACTCGATCGCCGACCATGTCGTCGACGGCTATGTCGCGGTCGCCGACGCGGTGCAGGACGACATCGACGAGGTGGAGACCGAGGTGTTCACCCCGGGGCGCGGCGGCAAGGTCTCGCGCGGTGTCGACTCGGCGCGGATCTACCAGCTCAAGCGTGAGGTGCTGGAGTTCAAGCGGGCCGTCGCCCCGCTGCTGCGGCCCATGCAGCTGCTCAGCGAGCGGCCGATGCGGCTCGTCGACCCCGACATCCAGAAGTACTTCCGGGACGTCGCCGACCACCTCGCCCGCGTCCAGGAGCAGGTCCTCGGCTTCGACGAACTCCTCAACTCGATCCTCCAGGCCAACCTCGCGCAGGCGTCCGTCGCCCAGAACGAGGACATGCGCAAGATCACGTCCTGGGCCGCGATCATCGCCGTACCGACGATGGTGTGCGGTGTCTACGGCATGAACTTCGACTACATGCCGGAGACCCACTGGAAGCTCGGCTATCCGGTGATCATGGCGATCACCGGTGTCATCTGCCTGGGCATCCACCGCACCCTCAAGCGCAACGGCTGGCTGTGATCGTGGGTGGCGTCGGTGGATACGCTGGGCCCATGACCAGCGAGCTGCTCGACCGCGCCCTTGTGGAAGAGGCCACCAAGAAGTCCGGACTCATCTGGGTCACGGGGTCCGAAGGCCCGGCGCGCGCCCTGTGGCACGTGTGGCACGAGGGTGCGGCATGCCTGGTCGGCGACGGCACCGGGGAGCAGCCGTTGCCCGGACTGACCGACGGCGGCCCGGCCGAGGTGACCGTCCGGAGCAAGGACAAGGGCGGTCGGCTGGTCTCCTGGGCGGCGAAGGTCGTGGAACTGGCGCCCGGATCCGAGGCATGGCAGGCGGCGGTCGCCGAACTCAAGGGGAAACGGCTGAACGCCCCCGACGGCGAGGCGATGACGGACCGTTGGTCCCGCGAGTGCCGGGTACTACGGCTCGAGCCGACGGGTGTCACGGGATCGCTCCCCGACGGCGACCTGGCCGAACCGCCGCTGCCGACACCGGCGACCACGCGTGAGCCGATCCCGGCGGGGCTTCCGCGGCTGCTGATGAAACGGCGCAAACGCTAGGACCCGGCAGTCGCGTCAGGACGTCGGCAGCTGCTTGCCGTAGTCCACCGTCTCGTCCTTGCCCGGTTCGGTCAGGGAGAAGTTCTTGCCCCAGGCCGAGAAGGTCAGCGTGCCCGCGCCGCCCGCCCGGGCCAGGCGCAGGGGGTACGGCGTGCCCTCCAGGGAGACGTCCAGCGTGCCGCCGTCGCCCTTGTCACCCGTGATGCGGATCGTGCGGGTACCCGCCTGCTCATGGTGGCCGTCGGTGTCCAGGCTGCCGTGCAGCGTCAGAAGTCCGTCGAGGAGAACGTCCTTGTCCGTGAAACCGCTGAACTTCTTGTACGCCGGGTCGCCCGACGGCACCTTCACATACTTGCCGTCGAGCTTGTCGGCGGCCGCGTCCGAGTCCGAACCGTCGCCCTTGCCGTCCTCCTGGGTCCAGAAGTCCGCGTCGGCCTTCAGGTACAGCGCCTCGCCGATCCGCAGCAGCTGGAAGGTGGTCCCCTGCGCGGTGACCGATCCGGAGCCGCCGTCGGAGTTCAGGCGCATGTCGAGCTTGTATGTACGCCCGTTGGTGAGCACGTTCCCCGACAGGCGCAGCGCGTCGGCGGACTCGGCGGCCGCCCGGGTCCTGGACTGGATCTGGCCGGCGGGCAGTTTGCCGACCCCGTTGGTGCCCTCGTCGGGATCCTCGCTGCATCCTGTCAGCCCCGTTCCCGTCACGACCAGGGCGCAGATCGCGCTCACCAGTACGGCCCTGCGGGCACGGCCCTGGGGAATCGCAGTCACAGGTGGGGCTGCCTTTCTGACGAGGGTCCTTCAGCGGCGTACGGCAGCGTACCGGGGCTCCGGGCCCCGGGCGGAGCCAGACCGTCCGGACCGCTCACCAGGGCGTATCCGATCGGTACGGGCTAGCCTTAAGCCCTCCCGAGCGGGCAATCCGGACAACGAACGACGAACACAACACCCCGTACGCAGCCTCGTATGCAAAGGAAGCACAGCCATGGCAGCGGGAGCCCCCCGGATCTTCGTCTCGCATCTCGCCGGCGTCGCCGTCTTCGATCCCAACGGCGACCAGGTGGGCCGCGTGCGCGATCTGGTCGTCGTGCTGCGCGTCGGGCGCAGGCCGCCCCGCGTGCTCGGGCTGGTCGTCGAACTCTCCACCCGCCGCCGCATCTTCCTGCCCATGACCCGGGTCACGAGCATCGAGTCCGGCCAGGTCATCACCACCGGCGTGCTCAACGTCCGGCGCTTCGAGCAACGGCCCACCGAGCGCCTGGTCTTCGGCGAACTCCTCGACCGGCGCGTCACGCTCGTGGAGACGAACGAACAGGTCACCGTCCTCGACGCGTCGGTGCACCACCTGCCGGCCCGCCGGGACTGGGAGATCGACCGGGTCTTCGTGCGCAAGGGCGGCAAGGGCGGGGCGTTCCGGCGCAAGGGCGAAGCGCTGACCGTCGAGTGGTCCGCGGTCACCGGCTTCACGCTGGAGGAGCACGGACAGGGCGCCGAGAGCCTCCTCGCCACCTTCGAGCAGCTGCGCGCGGCCGACCTCGCCAACGTCCTGCACCACCTCTCCCCCAAGCGGCGCGCCGAGGTGGCCGCGGCTCTCGACGACGACCGCCTGGCCGACGTACTGGAAGAGCTCCCCGAGGACGACCAGATCGAGATCCTCGGCAAGCTGAAGGAGGAGCGGGCCGCCGACGTCCTGGAGGCCATGGACCCCGACGACGCGGCCGACCTGCTCTCCGAGCTCCCCACGGAGGAGCAGGAGCGGCTGCTGAGCCTGATGCAGCCGGGGGACGCGGCCGACATGCGCCGCCTGATGGCGTACGAGGAGCACACGGCCGGCGGTCTGATGACGACGGAACCGATCGTCCTGCGGCCGGACGCGACCGTCGCCGACGCGCTCGCCCGCGTCCGCAACGCCGACCTGTCCCCGGCCCTGGCCGCCCAGGTCTACGTGTGCCGCGCGCCCGACGAGACGCCGACCGGCAAGTACCTCGGCACGGTCCACTTCCAGCGACTGCTGCGCGACCCGCCGTACACCCTCGTCAGCTCCATGGTCGACGACGACCTTCAGGCCCTCGATCCGGACGCGACCCTGCCGGTCGTCGCCGGGTTCTTCGCGACGTACGACATGGTCGCGGCGCCCGTGGTCGACGATTCGGGCTCGCTGCTCGGCGCGGTGACCGTGGACGACGTACTGGACCACATGCTGCCGGAGGACTGGCGGGAGACGGAGTTCGACTCCGAGGAGGAGACCCGTCATGACGCCTGAGCGCGAGACCTCGACCCGAGAGCGCGGCCCGGCCGGGGCCACGGCGGCCACCCGCCCCCGCACCCGGCTCGACCAGCCGCGGGCGCCGCGCCGCCGGCTGCTGCCCGAATGGGACCCGGAGGCGTTCGGGCGGCTGTCGGAGCGGATCGCGCGCTTCCTCGGCACCGGGCGGTTCATCGTCTGGATGACGGTCGTCATCATCGCGTGGGTGCTGTGGAACATCTTCGCGCCGGGCGATCTGCGCTTCGACAACTACCCGTTCATCTTCCTCACCCTCATGCTGTCCCTCCAGGCCTCCTACGCGGCCCCGCTGATCCTGCTCGCGCAGAACCGGCAGGACGACCGGGACCGGGTCAATCTCGAACAGGACCGCAAGCAGAACGAGCGGTCGATCGCGGACACCGAGTATCTGACCCGCGAGATCGCCGCGCTCAGGATCGGCCTCGGAGAGGTGGCGACCCGCGACTGGATCCGCTCGGAGCTCCAGGACCTGATGAAGGAGCTGGAGGCACGGCAGCACGACGGGCATGTCGTATTCCCGGCAGAACGGTCGGATCGGCCGTCGGGACGTGACGCACACGACCGTTGAGAGCCGTACAGGGGTTCCTGTACGGCGCCGTACCATCGTCTGTATGGCTAGCGAAGACGCGGTGCGCGAGGCACTGGCGACGGTGAACGACCCCGAGATCAACCGGCCCATCACCGAGCTCGGGATGGTGAAGTCGGTGGAGATCGGGGCCGACGGGGCGGTCGCGGTGACCGTGTACCTGACGGTCTCCGGCTGCCCGATGCGCGAGACGATCACGCAACGCGTCACCGACGCGGTCGCGGCCGTCGAGGGCGTCACCCGCGTCGACGTCACGCTCGACGTGATGAGCGACGAACAGCGCAAGGAGCTGGCGACCGCGCTGCGCGGCGGCCAGACCGAGCGCGAGGTCCCCTTCGCGAAACCGGGGTCTTTGACGCGCGTCTACGCGGTCGCCTCCGGCAAGGGCGGTGTCGGCAAGTCCTCGGTGACGGTGAACCTGGCGGCGGCGATGGCGGCCGACGGCCTCAAGGTGGGCGTGGTCGACGCCGACATCTACGGCCACTCGGTGCCGCGCATGCTGGGCGCCGACGGCCGCCCCACCCAGGTCGAGAACATGATCATGCCGCCGTCGGCGCACGGCGTGAAGGTCATCTCGATCGGCATGTTCACGCCGGGCAACGCGCCGGTGGTGTGGCGTGGGCCCATGCTCCACCGTGCCCTCCAGCAGTTCCTGGCGGACGTGTACTGGGGCGACCTGGACGTCCTGCTCCTGGACCTTCCCCCGGGCACGGGCGACATCGCGATCTCGGTGGCCCAGCTGGTCCCGAACGCGGAGATCCTGGTGGTGACGACCCCGCAGCAGGCCGCCGCCGAGGTCGCCGAGCGCGCGGGCTCCATCGCCGTCCAGACCCACCAGAAGATCGTCGGCGTGGTCGAGAACATGTCCGGCCTGCCGTGCCCGCACTGCGGCGAGATGGTGGACGTCTTCGGCACGGGTGGCGGTCAGACGGTGGCGGACGGCCTGACCCGCACGACAGGTGCGACGGTCCCGGTCCTCGGCTCCATCCCGATCGACGTCCGCCTCCGCGAGGGCGGCGACGAGGGCAAGCCGGTCGTCCTGACGGACCCGGACTCTCCGGCGGGGGCGGCTCTGCGGGGGATCGCGGGGAAGCTCGGGGGGCGGCAGCGGGGGCTTTCGGGGTTGTCGCTGGGGATCACGCCGAAGAACAAGTTCTGAGACACACGGGACAGGAGGCATTCCAGGGGCCCGGTAAGGTCCGTGGAATGCCGAGAGTCAAAGTCAGCGTCATCGTTCCCGTCTACAACACCGGGAAGTACGTCGACGAGTGCGCCCCGTCGCTGCTCGGGCAGAGCCTGCCCGCCGACGAGTACGAGGTCGTCTACGTCGACGACGGCTCGACGGACGACACGCTGGAGCGGCTGGAGAAGATCGCCGACGGGCACCCGAACGTCCAGGTGCACACCCGGCCGAACTCGGGCTGGCCGGGCGCTCCCCGCAACCTCGGCATGCGGCACGCCAAGGGCGAGTACATCCAGTTCGTCGACCACGACGACATGCTCGGGCCCGAGGCCCTGGAGCGGCTGTACGAGCACGCCAAGCGCAATGACGCCGACGTGGTCCTCGGGAAGATGTCCAGCACGATGGTGCGTCCCCGACGGCTGTTCCGGCACACGGTGGACACCTGCACCATCGAGAACGACGAGCTCATGCAGAGCATGTCGCCGCACAAGATGTTCCGGCGCGCCTTCATCGAGGAGCACGGTCTGCTCTTCCCCGAGGGGCCCTGGATCCTGGAGGACCTGGCCTTCGTCAGCGCCGCCTATCTGAAGGCCGAGCGGATCTCGGTCCTGGCCGACTACCCCTGCTACTACTGGATGAAGCGGGACGACGGCGGCAACAACACCCAGCACCGGTTCAACCCGCGCCACGGCTTCTGGTCCAACTGCCGCACCATCGTGCGTCGGATCAAGGACGGCACACCCCCGTCCGACGACGTCGACGCGCTGCAGAACCGCCTCCTGCACCGCCTCTACCACGTCGAGATCCTCTCCCGCACCCGCGAGCCCGAGATCCTCCGCGAGGAGCCGGCCGAGCAGCGGGAGCGCTTCGAGGCGGCCCGGAGGCTGGCGGCCGAGGAGTTCCCGGCAGCCGTACGAGAAGGCCTCCCCAGCGTGTCCCGCCTCCGCGCCGAGCTCCTCGAACGCGGGGACTTCGACGGCGCCGTGACGCTCGCCGAGCGCATCCGTGAGGTCAAGGCCCGCAGCACCGTCGGCGGGCTGCGGTGGGAGGGCGGCCGGCTGGTCGCCGACGTCACCCTTGACCTGCTGCGCGGGGACGGCGAGCCGCTGGTGCTGGTCGAGCGGGACGGGAAGTGGTGGCTCGACCCGGAGCTGCTCGCCGGGGTGCCGGGGACCGAGGACGGCTGGGAGGTCCGCGATCCGTTCCGGCTGGCGTACGCCGAACTGATCGTCAAGGACCGCGACCGCGAGGACTGGTGGTACCCCGAGGGCGACCTGGACGTGCGGCTCGAGCCCTTCGGCCAGGGGCGGTCGCGGCTCATCGCGTCCGGGCGGCTGCGGCTCGATCCGGAACGACTCGCGGGCGGGCGGCCGCTGGAGCGCGGGGTGCACGACGCGTGGGCGTACGTCCAGCTGCTGGGCGTCGACCGCATGGTCCGCCTGACCGGCGACGGCACCCCGGGTGCCCCGGCCGCGGGCCCGGCGCTGACCGGCGGGCGGCTCGCGCTGCCGTACTGGACGGGCAGCGGCCAGCTCGCCCTCGACGTGGACCAGCGCCAGCGAAGGCTCGGTTCCGACACGGCCGGTGCCGCCGCGGCCAACACCGCACGCGGCGAGCGGTCGCTCCCGCTGCCGTACCTGGCGGCGACCGCGGCCAGTGGCCCGGCTCGCCTCAAGGTCACCGTGTCCGCCCTGAGCGTGGACGCCGAGGTGATCGCCGGTGACGACGGGACGACGGCACGGCTCAGGCTCCCCGCTCGCCTCCGGCTCCCGGACGGACGCCACCCGGTCGCCCTCCCGAAGTCCGACGCCCCTGTCGCCTACGCCGTCGTCCGCGACGGCGCCCTGCTGCGGCTCGAGGGCCCGGCCCACGAGTCCGGTACCGGACGCCGGTTCCTCGACGCGGTCGCCGACCACCGCCAGGTCCGGCGGGTACGGCGACGACTGGGCCGATAGGACAGGTGTGGGGCACCGCACGGGCCTGCGGTGCCCCCATACGCGCTAGGCGTACGCCGAGATGTCCTTGATCATCGCGAACCCGAGCCCGTACGCGCTCATGCCTCTCCCGTACGCCCCCACGTGCACCCCCTCGCGCGTGGAGCCCGCGAGCACCCAGCCGAACTCCGACTCCCGGTAATGGAAGGGCGTGGGCACCCCGTCCACCGGCAGGGACAGCGTGGACCAGTCGGCTCCTTCGAGGTCGTCCGCCAGGACCCAGGCCGTCTCGGTCTGCTGGTCCAGCCAGTCGTCCCGCAGGGAGTGGTCCATCTGGCCGGGCCAGGTGAAGGACAGCAGCCCCACCCCGGCCAGCCAGGCGGCGGAGGAGACGGACGTGGCCTCCAGCAGCCCCGTGCCGTCCGCGCTCCTGCGGGAGGGGTTCGCGGCGACGGTCACGACCACCGCGAACTTCTCCTTCGGCTCCGCCGTGGAACCCGCCTCGTTCTTCACCGAGGGCTCGTCGCCGTGCCCGATCGACCCGTGCTCGACGGCCCCGTCGGCCGACGTGCCGACCTGCATCAGCCAGCGCGGTCCCGTGAAGGCCTCGTCGAGGCCGTACCAGGGGAAGGGCGCCTGAAGGTAGCCGTCGACCGTGCGCCGGGCGGAGGAAACCTGCTGGCCACCCTCCGCGGCCGGCGCCTGCGCGACCGCCCCACTCGTCGTCTCCATGTGCCGGACGCCTCCTACTAGCTCTCGTCGGACCGGACCGGCCCGCCCCCCTTCGGGCGGCGTCGCTGGTTCGCGTACGGCCCGCACAACAACTCGGCAGCATAGCCACACCGCTCCGAGCTGCCGGGAAACCGCCCGGCGCGCGGGGCGCACGGGGGGTGCGTTAAGGCCGTACGAGGTGAGAGCAGGGTATGAAACGCGTCACGTACGACGGGAAAAGGCGCCCGCGAGCCGAACTGCTCGACAGGCGCCTTCCGGTGGGGCGTACGGCTCAGGTGGCGTCCGCGTCGAAGGGCGGGCGGTTGTCCTCGCCGGGCTCCTCGGGCTTCTTGGTCATGTCGATCCGGCCACCGGAGGAAGAGGACCCGGAGGAGGACGAGGACGTCGCGGTGTCCGTGCTGTGCACCGCGTCGGTGACCTCGGCCATCTCCTTCTTCAGGTCGAAGCCGTTACGGATCTCCTTGAGCCCCAGCTCGTCGTTGTCGAGCTGCTTGCGGATGAACGTCTTGGGGTTGAGGTCCTCGAACTCGAAGTCCTTGAACTCCGGGCCGAGCTCCGAGCGGATGTCCTGCTTGGCGCTCTCCGAGAACTCGCGGATCTTGCGCACGGTCCGCATGACGTCCTGGATGACCTTCGGGAGCTTGTCCGGACCGAAGACGAGCACGGCGAGGACAACGAGCGTGATCAGCTCGAGCGGTCCTATGTCATTGAACACCTGAAGCTCCTTGCGATGTCCTCGGTCCTCGGCCCTCGGTGGTCTGTGCGGGTCTTCCGTGGTCCGGGCCGGGTCCACGGTACCTGCCGTTCCCGTACGACCGGTACTGTCCCGAGGGCTCCGAGTGCGGGCGGGTGGGCGGTTTTCCGGGTTGTTTGCCTTGTGGAGCGAGCTTTGGGGGCGTGTCCGTGAGGTTTACGTCGATCGGCCCTCTGCCGGTTCTCCATCGATTCTCTTAGGCGCCGTCCGAGGATCCGAGGACCAACGAGACGTTCTTTTCCCTGCCGTCGCGCTGCAGGGTGAGCTCCAGGCGGTCTCCGGGGCGGTGGGCGCGGGTCTTCACGATGAGTTCGTCGCCGGAGTGGATACGGCGGCCGTCCACCTCGGTGATGACATCGCCCGCTTCGAGCCCGGCCCTGTCGCCCGGGCCGCCCTCGGTCACGGCGGGTCCACCGTCACTGCTCTTCGTCCCGACGCGGGCGCCGTCGCCGGTGTAGTCCATGTCGAGGGTGACGCCGATGACGGGATGGGTCGCCCTGCCCGTGTTGATCAGTTCTTCGGCGACCCGCTTGGCCTGGTTGACGGGGATCGCGAAGCCGAGACCTATCGAGCCGGCCTGTCCGGTCCCGGAACCGGATCCGTCGTCGGCGGAGCGGATGGCGGAGTTGATGCCGACGACCCGGGCCCGGGAGTCGAGAAGCGGGCCACCGGAGTTGCCGGGGTTGATGGGGGCGTCGGTCTGCAAGGCGTCGACGTACGACACGTCGGTGCCGCCCCCGCTCTCGCCGCCGGCGGTGATGGGCCGTTCCTTCGCGCTGATGATGCCGGAGGTGACGGTGCCCTCCAGGTCGAAGGGGGCGCCGATGGCGACGACCGGGTCGCCGACCTGGACGTTGTCGGAGTTGCCGAGGGTCATGGGCTTCAGCCCTCTGACATCGCGCACCTCGACGACGGCGAGGTCGTACCCGCTGTCCCGTCCCACGACGGTGGCCTTGGCAGCGTCCCCGCTGTGAAAGGTCACCGATATCTCGCCGTCGGTCCCGGCCGGCTCCACGACGTGGTTGTTGGTCAGGATGTGCCCGCGATCGTCCAGCACGAAGCCGGTACCGGTACCGGACTCCTCGGCCCCGCTCACATGCAGGGTCACGACGCTGGGCAGGGCCCGGGCGGCGATCCCGGCGACACTGTCGGGAGCCCGCCCCCTGGGCTCCTCCGCGGCCTGCGGCAACTCCACGACGTCCCCTCCCCCACCATGGCGCTCGAGATACGCCCCTACGACCCCACCGACACCCCCTGCGACGAGCGCGAGCAGGAGAGCACCGGCGAGGAGCACTCGCCTGGTTCGGCGTCGCGGGGTGTCCACGGCGGCGCCGGTTTGCTGAAGGGGGGCGGCGACGGGGGCCCAGGGGTCGTAGTTCTGCCAGGGGGTGGAGGTGTGGGGGACGGAGGGTGGGAAGGGGCTCTCGGGGGCCGGGGCGGACGAGGGCACCGGCGGAGGTGTTTTCGGCGGTGCGGGCGTGGGTGATCCGTGCGACGCGGGCAGGTCCTGGTCCATTGGCGGCCCGGAGGCGACCGTGCCCCGGGTCACGGGCGTGGTGCCGTGGGCGGGTGGCGGAGGAGGTGCGGTCGTCGGGTGCTGGACCGGCGGGGCGGGGGCCCAGGGGCCCGGTACGCCGTACGGCGGGGTGCTGGTGGAGTCGGAGACGTGCGGGGGCTCGGGACGGTCCGTGACGGGCTCGCCAGGAGCCTGGCCGACGGCGTCGACCGGCTCGGTGGGGCGGTCGTCGACGGGAGCGTCTGTCGCAGGGGCCTCCGCCGGCAGGGCAGCCGTCGGCGCCGGCCGCGCCAGTGCGCAGTCACCCTGCGCGGCGGAGGCGTCCCGCGGGGCCGTGAGTTCGTAGTCGCCCTCCGAGTTCGCCCCACCGAGCGGAGCCCTCAACTCGAAGTCACCTTCGGTCCCCCGCACACCGGCCACCGCCCCTGCAGAAGCCCCCGGCTCAGAGACGCCCCCGACCGCCGACACGTCTGTCCCCGCACCGGAAACCCGATCCCCCGAAGCACCGGGCTCGGAGTCCCCCTCAACCCCCGGCACACCGGACCCCGCCCCGCCGGCCGCATCCCGCCGAGCCCCGAGCTCGAGGGCGCCGTCGCCCCCTTGCAGCCCCTCCTCCGGAGCCCTCAGTACGAAGTCGTCGTCGGATCCTGTCGTGGCAGGTGTCGGGATGTCGCCCTCACCCGGCCCGGAAACCCCCCGTGGCCTGGGTCGGCTCCACCATTTCGCCTTCGTGGGCTTCCCCTCGTCCATGCTCTCCCCACAGCTGACCGGCCGCGGTGCGCGGCACGTCGAACTACCTGTGGATTCAACCAGGTTCAGACGCCACGGAGCAGGGCGCCGGTCAGCGGGAGGTGCTGGGGGGCGTGGGCGCGGACATCGTGTGGGGGACGGGCGCGGCGGGGAGGCCGGAGGCGGAGACGTCCGGGGTCGCGGACCAGGACGTCAGCGTGAGCGGCGGGGTGGTACTGAGCGGACGTATGAGTGGGGACATGGCGGCGGCACCGGCGAGCACGGGCGCCGTGAGGGTGTGCAGGGCCGCCTCCTTGACCTGAGCGGGGACGCCCGGCAGCAGCGGCGCGGACGCCTCGGTCGGGGAGACCGGGGTGTCGCCGAGCATCCGCTGTCCCTCTTCCTGTGCGAGCAACGGACCGACGCCACGCCGCCGTTGGTTCTCCGGCACCGCCGCTCCCGTGCCCGGCGTGCGCGCCGGAGTCACATTGCTGCCGGCCCCGCGGGCGTCGGTGTCGCCCGGCGCCCCCGTGGTGAGGCCGCCCAGCGCGATGGCGGCCAGCGACACCGCCCCGGCGGCGACGAACGCGAACCTCATGCCGCGCGAGGCCGAACGCTCGGCCTCGTGACGGCTGACGTCATGGATGCGGAAGCCCTGGCCCGCGTTGGGCGGGAGCACCGCGGCGTGCGGGCGGGCGGGGACGTAGCCGAACGCGAAGCGCTCGCCACGTCTCACGCCGAAAGCCCCGGCGGCGCCGGGTCGTCCCGACGTTCCTCCGAGTCCTCCCCCGCCGAACGGCGAGCTGTCGCCGTCCTCCGGATCACCTCCCGGCAGTCCCTGGAGACGGGCCAGGAAGCTCTCCGAGGGCGGGGGCGGGGCGGCCTCCGCGAAGACGTTCTTCAGGCGGCGCTGGGCGTCCGCCTCCGCCTTGCACTTCGGACAGGTGGCGAGATGCGCGAGAACACGCTCCCGCGTGGCATGACCGAGCTCGCCGTCCACCAGAGCGGCGAGTCGGTCTCCCAGATGCTGTTCCGCGAGGCTCCCCTCGCCGGGTTTGGGCAGTGATCCACTCACGCGGACGCGCCCCCTCCCCCCAAGGCGGGGACCCTGGCCATGAAGGAGCGGCGCTCGGCGCGGGCCTCGGGCGAACGGTGCGCGAGGGCCTTGCGCAGCTGGGACCGGCCGCGGTGGATCCGTGAGCGGACGGTGCCGAGCTTGACGCCCAGGGTCGCGGCGATCTCCTCGTACGACAGTCCTTCGATGTCGCACAGGACGACCGCGGCGCGGAACTCCGGCGCGAGGGTGTCGAGGGCCTGCTGGACGTCCGCGTCGAAGTGGGCGTCGTTGAAGACCTGCTGGGGTGAGGGCTCGCGGCTGGGCAGTCGCTCGGCCGCGTCCTCGCCGAGGGCGTCGAAGCGGATGCGCTGCTTGCGGCGGACCATGTCCAGGAAGAGGTTGGTGGTGATGCGGTGCAGCCAGCCCTCGAAGGTGCCCGGTGTGTAGGTGGACAGCGAGCGGAAGACGCGGACGAAGACCTCCTGCGTGAGGTCCTCGGCGTCGTGCTGGTTGCCGGTGAGGCGGTACGCGAGGCGGTAGACGCGGCCGCTGTGCGTGCTGACGATCTCCTCCCAGGTGGGCGGAGTCCACGCCTGCCCGTCCGCGTCGGTGGCGAAGGTCGCGGTCTGGGCGTAGTCGCCGGCGTGGCTGTGGTCAGCAGTGTTGTTCACGGATTTCGGCCTGCCCGCCGATCCGAGGAAGCGCCGCAGCACTCCCCCACGATCTCCAGGCGCGGCCGCACCTCCCCTGTCGGCTCTGGTTGTCTCCAGTGGAGCCCCTACCATAGCCACCTCGCCCGTTAGCTCCGGATAAGCGGTTTTACGAGAATTTGATCTGGGCTGATACCACTCGGTCCCCTGCGTCAGCAGTTGCTCGAGGGCCTGCTCGTCATCGTGATCCAACTGTGTCCCCCCGGGTGCGTCTCCACCCCTCTAAACGCCCGGTCCCATCTGCGGGTTCCCGGCGGCAACGGATACAGTCACGCCCAGGCAACCACGGGGCAAGGAGAGGCTCATTACCGGCAACCGGCAGACGAGCTGGGCGTTCGCCGACGCCTATGTCGCCGAGGACGAAACCCTGCGCTGGGCCCGCGACCGGGCCCGTGACGCCGGGCTGCGCTCGGTGTCGCCCGGCACGGGCGCGGCGCTGCGGTTGCTGGCCGCCTCCGTGGACGCCAAGGCCGTCGCCGAGATCGGCACCGGCACCGGGGTCTCCGGCATCCATCTGCTGCACGGCATGCGCCCGGACGGGGTGCTGACCACCGTCGACCCCGAGCCGGAGCACCAGCAGTTCGCCCGCCAGGCCTTCCGCGCCTGTGGCTTCGCCAGCAACCGGGCCCGCTTCATCCCGGGCCGCGCGCTGGACGTCCTGCCCCGCCTCGCCGACGCCGGCTACGACCTCGTCTTCTGCGACGGCGACCGGCAGGAGGTCATGGACTACCTCGCTGAATCGTTGCGCCTGCTGCGTCCGGGGGGACTGGTCGTCTTCGAGGGCGTCTTCGCCAACGGCCGCACGATGGATTCGGGACCGCAGCCCACGGAGGTGCTGCGCCTCAGGGAGCTGCTGCGGGCCGTACGCGAGAGCCAGGACCTGATGCCGTCGCTGCTGCCGGTGGGGGACGGACTGCTCTGCGCGGTCAAGCGCTGAGCAGTTGAGGGCCGTACGGCCATTCGTGGAAAAGCCCGGGCAAACTGCTGCCCCGGCACCTCATGAGATGCCGGGGCAGCCGAAAGGGTATGGTCGCTTCCGCTCAGCCGACGACCTTCTTGAGGGCGTCGCCCAGGGCGTCGGCCTCGTCAGGGGTCAGCTCGACGACGAGCCGACCGCCGCCTTCGAGCGGAACGCGCATGACGATGCCCCGCCCCTCCTTGGTCACCTCGAGCGGGCCATCGCCCGTCCGCGGCTTCATGGCCGCCATGCTCGTTCCCCTTCCTGAAACCAGCTCATCGTCAAAGCCGACAGCCCTGGGAGGGCACGCGCGTCAAAGTGGGACACGCGCCACCGGCATCGAACACATTGCTTCCAAGCCATTATCCCGCATCTCAGGACCCGATGACCAACATCAGTCGGCATCGCTTGGGCAACGCGCGCGAGCAAAACCACTCAATTCGGCGATGTGGCTGCGATACTCCGCCGCCGCGCCGATCTCGGCGGGCCGTGAGCGCTCCGGAATTCTTTGACGCAGGTCACACGTCCGCTCCGGTCCTCGGACGGCGATCTCCGCCATGCTGTCCCTCGGACATCGGATGCAGCGGACACACCGGAGGGGATACGCCATGGCCGACACCGTGCTCTACGAGGTGCACGACGGGCTCGCGACGATCACGCTGAACCGGCCGGAGGCGATGAACGCGCTGAACGTCGCCACGAAGGTCGCCCTGCGGGAGGCCGTGGAGTCGGCGGCCTCGGACGACGCCGTACGGGCCGTGCTGCTCACCGCCGCCGGGGAGCGGGCGTTCTGCGTGGGGCAGGACCTCAAGGAGCACATCGGGCTGCTGATGCAGGGGTCCGACGTCGTGATGAGCACGGTCAAGGAGCACTACAACCCCGTGGTGCGGGCACTGACGGAGATGCGGAAGCCCGTGGTCGCCGGGGTGAACGGGGTCGCGGCCGGGGCCGGCTTCGGGCTCGCGCTGGCCGCGGACTACCGGGTGGTGGCGGACACCGCCGCCTTCAACACGTCCTTCGCGGGAGTCGCGCTGACCGCGGACTCCGGGATCTCGTGGACGCTGCCGCGGGTGGTCGGGCCGGGCAGGGCCGCGGATCTGCTGCTCTTTCCTCGGACCGTCTCCGCGCAGGACGCGTATGAGCTGGGCATCGTGAACCGTCTCGTACCGTCGACCGAGCTGCCCGCGGAGGCGGAGAAGGTGGCGCGGGCGCTGGCCTCGGGGCCGACGGTGGCATACGGGGCGATCAAGGAGTCGCTCGCGTACGGGCAGTCGCACTCTCTGGCGGAGACCCTGGAGAAGGAGGACGAGCTGCAGGGGCGGGCCGGGGCGTCCGAGGACCATGCGATCGCCGTGCGGGCGTTCGTGAACAAGGAGACGCCGGAGTATCTGGGGCGGTGACCCGCCGTCGCCGGGAGGGACCCTAAGAGCGTCTCGCCACGCACGATTCCAGGTGGTCGTCGACCAGGCCGCAGGCCTGCATCAGCGCGTACGCCGTCGTCGGACCCACGAAGCGCAGGCCGCGCTTCTTCAAGGCCTTCGACAGGGCTGTCGACTCCGGGGTCACCGCCGGGACGTCCCCCAGGGTCCTGGGCATCGTGTGAGAAGCCGGCACGTGGGACCAGATCAGCTCGTCCAGCTCGCCCGGGGCCCACTCGGCCAGCACGCGCGCGTTGGCCATCGTCGCGTCGACCTTGGCGCGGTTGCGGATGATCCCCGGGTCGAGCAGCAGGCGGTCGCGGTCGGCGTCGCCGAACGCGGCCACCTTGGCGATCTCGAAGCCCGCGAAGGCGGCGCGGAAGCCCTCGCGGCGGCGCAGGATCGTGATCCAGGACAGGCCGGACTGGAAGGCTTCCAGGCTGAGGCGTTCGTAGAGGGCGTCGTCGCCGTGGACCGGGCGGCCCCACTCCTCGTCGTGGTACGTCGCGTAGTCCGGCGTGGACAGGGCCCAGGGGCAGCGCGGCGCGCCGTCCGGTCCGGCCAGGGCAGTGCCGTCGCTCACCGCTGCTCCCCGTGGCCGTGCTCCGGCTTCTCCATGGAGACGTGGGCCGCGGCCCGGGCGCCGGCCAGCGCGGACTCCAGGTCGGCGATCCGGGCGTCCCGCTCGGCGAGCTCCGCGCCGAGGCGGCTGAGCGCGTCGTCGACGTCCGCCATGCGATAGCCGCGGGCGGTCAGCGGGAAGCGCAGGCCGTCGATGTCCGCGCGGTTCACCGGTCGGTCCGGCGGCAGTGGGTCCTGGAGCCGCTCGGGGGTGACGTCCGGCAGCGGGCCGTCGCTCTCCCCGCCGCCCACCACGGCGAGCGTCACCGCGGCGACCACGACCGCGAGCGCGATGACCAGGAACAAGAACATAACCATCGCTGAGGTCCCCATGGTCCCTGCCGGCGGCCGGCCGCCGGCGTCGAATGTGTCAGGGTCCGATCGTGCCATGCGAGTCTGACAGTTAGGGTCGCAGGCGGCCGCGGACTCCGAACACGCAGACGCACGAAGTGAGGTCACAGGCGATGCTCAGGCTGGGCAGGCGTGAATTCGACGCGCACGAGCCGGTGATCATGGCGATCGTGAACCGGACCCCCGACTCCTTCTACGACCAGGGAGCCACGTTCCTCGACGAGCCCGCTCTCGCGCGCGTGGAACAGGCGGTGGCCGAAGGGGCCGCCATCATCGACGTCGGCGGGGTCAAGGCCGGGCCCGGGGAAGAGGTGTCCGCGACGGAGGAGGCGCGACGGACCGTCGGGTTCGTGGCGGAGGTGCGGCGCCGGTTCCCCGACGTGATCATCAGCGTCGACACCTGGCGGGCGTCCGTCGGGGAGGCCGTCTGCGAGGCGGGGGCGGATCTGCTCAACGACGCGTGGGGCGGGGTCGATCCGGGACTCGCCGAGGTCGCCGCGCGGTACCGGGTGGGGCTGGTGTGCACGCACGCCGGGGGCGCCGAGCCGCGTACGCGGCCGCACCGGGTGAGGTACGACGACGTCATGGCCGACATTCTGCGGGTGACCGTGGGCCTCGCCGAGCGGGCGGTGGCTCTGGGGGTGCCCCGGGAGTCCGTGGTGATCGATCCCGGGCACGACTTCGGGAAGAACACGCGGCACAGTCTCGAGGCGACCCGTCGGCTCGGGGAGATGGTCGGGACGGGGTGGCCCGTGCTGGTGTCCCTGTCCAACAAGGACTTCGTGGGCGAGACCCTGGACAAGCCGGTGAAGGAGCGGGTGGTGGGGACATTGGCCACCACCGCGGTGTCGGCGTGGCTGGGGGCGCAGGTGTACCGGGTGCACGAGGTCGCCGAGACCCGGCAGGTGCTGGACATGGTGGCGTCGATCGCGGGGCATCGGCCTCCGGCGGTCGCGCGTCGAGGGCTGGCGTAGGGGTTCTTCCCCACTTCCCCACTCACTCGTCAAAGGCCGGAGAGGCTGATCTTCCAGCCTCTCCGGCCTTTGACGAATGCACAGGGACTACCGACCCGCCTCCTTGGACACCAACGCCACCGCCTCGTCCACGTCGTCCGTCATGTGGAACAGCAGCAGGTCCTTCTCCGACGCCTTGCCCTGGGCGATCAGGGTGTTCTTGAGCCAGTCGACCAGTCCGCCCCAGTACGCGCTGCCGAAGAGCACGATCGGGAAGCGGGTGACCTTCTGGGTCTGGACCAGCGTCAACGCCTCGAACAGCTCGTCCAGGGTGCCGAGTCCGCCCGGCAGGACCACGAAACCCTGCGCGTACTTCACGAACATCATCTTGCGGACGAAGAAGTAGCGGAAGTTGAGGCCGATGTCGACGTAGGGGTTGAGGCCCTGCTCGAACGGGAGCTCGATGCCGAGGCCGACGGAGGTGCCGTTCGCCTCGCAGGCACCCTTGTTGGCCGCCTCCATGGCGCCGGGGCCGCCGCCGGTGATGACGGCGAAGCCGGCCTCCACCAGGCCCCGGCCGAGCCGCACGCCCGCCTCGTACTCCGGAGAGTCGGCAGGCGTCCGCGCCGAGCCGAACACGCTGATCGCGGGCGGGAGTTCGGCGAGCGTGCCGAAGCCCTCGATGAACTCCGACTGGATGCGCAGCACGCGCCAGGGGTCGGTGTGGACCCAGTCCGAGGGACCGCCCGCGTCCAGCAGGCGCTGGTCGGTCGTGCTCGCCGTGACCTGTCCCCGCCTGCGGAGGACAGGTCCCAGGCGCTGCTCCTCCGGCGGCTGCTTCTTGCCCTCGGGGTTCCCGGTAGCCATGTGCGCTCCCTCCGCTTGCCTGGTCTTTCCATCTCAGCGTAGATCTACGCGGGTTACGGAGGGGGGACGTCCGCGTGTCCGCCATGAAGCGCCACCGGGCGGAACCCGGCGAGATGCGTCTCCTACGACGTCAGCCATGCCGTGAGCTTCTCCTCCGCCTCCGGGATCAGCGACACCTTCACCCGCTCGTCCACCTTGTGTGCGAGCAGCGGCTGCCCGGGGCTGTAGTTCACCGCGGGCACGCCGAGCGCGCTGAAGCGGGACACGTCCGTCCAGCCGAACTTGGGGCGGGCGACGCCCCCGACCGCCGCCATGAAGGCCTGGGCGACGGGGTGGGTGAGGCCGGGGCGGGCACCGCCGGTGTGGTCGTCGACGGTGAACTCGTCGACCCCGCAGTCCGCGAAGAAGTCCCGCACGAAGGCCTCCGCCTCGGCCTCGCTGCGGTCGGGGGCGTAACGGAAGTTGACCGTCAGCGTGCAGGAGTCGGGGATGACGTTCGTGGCCACGCCGCCCTCCACCCGCACCGCGTTGAGACCCTCGTGGAACTCGAGGCCGTCCACCACCGGCTTGCGCGGCTCGTAGGCCGCCAGCTTCGCGAGGGCGGGGGCGGCCTTGTGGATCGCGTTGGAGCCCATCCACGCGCGTGCGGAGTGCGCCCGCTCCCCCTTGAACGTCAGCAGCACCCGCAGAGTTCCCTGGCAGCCGCCCTCGACCTGGTTGTCCGTCGGCTCCAGGAGGACCGCGAAGTCGCCCTCCAGCCACTCGGGGTGGGCCTCGGCCACATGTCCCAGGCCGTTGAGGTGTGCCGCGACCTCTTCGTTGTCGTAGAAGATGAAGGTGAGGTCGCGGTTGGGCTCGGTGACCGTCGCCGCGATCCGCAGCTGTACCGCGACCCCGGACTTCATGTCGCAGGTGCCGCAGCCCCACAGGTAGCCCTCGTCGTCGAGCCGGGAGGGGACGTTGCCCGCGATGGGGACCGTGTCGATGTGGCCGGCGAGGATGACGCGTTCCGGACGGCCGAGGTCGGTGCGGGCGACGACGTTGTTGCCGTGGCGGTCGACCGTCAGGTGCGGCAGGGCGCGCAGGGCGGTCTCGATCGCGTCCGCCAGGGGCTTCTCGGTGCCGCTCTCGGAGGGGAAGTCGACGAGCTGCGCGGTGAGCTGAGCTGCGTCCAGCGAAAGGTCAAGAGGGGTGTCGGCCATGCTCCCGACCCTAACGTCCCGCTGTCCGCGCCCACGGTCCACATCCGGCGCAGCCGTCTCAGTACTCTCCAGTATCTTGTCCGGATGCCAGAGCCGTTGCCCCCCACTCGCAAGCGCCGTGGCCGCCTCCTCCGCTTCGGGGCGGCCCTCGTGGTCCTGTGCGCGATCGCCGGTTACCTCGTGGTGCAGTACGTCACCGGAGGCACCGACGGGCCGAGCTGCAGAGTCGTCTCGGGCAGGGCGGGCGGGCCGTCGTACCAGTTCACGCCCGAGCAGGCGGTGAACGCGGCGACGATCACCGCCGTCGGCACCGGGCGCCGGCTGCCGGAGCGGGCCGTGGCGATCGCGCTCGCCACCGCGCTCCAGGAGTCGGGGCTGCGCAACATCCAGCACGGCGACCGTGACTCGCTCGGTCTGTTCCAGCAGCGGCCCTCACAGGGCTGGGGCACCCCGCGGGAGATCCTGGACCCGACGTACGCGGCGGGCGAGTTCTACAAGCACCTGGTCAAGGTACGGGGCTACCAGGACCTCCCGCTGACCGTCGCCGCCCAGCGCGTACAGCGCAGCGGCTATCCGGAGGCGTACGCCAAGCACGAGCCGGACGCCACCTTGCTCGCCGCCGCCCTGACCGGCACCTCCGCGGCCACCCTGACCTGTGACGGGCGCCAGGACTCCACCCAGGCCACCCAGGCCACCGCCACGGGCCCGGACGGGGTGCGGTCGGCTCTCGTACGGGACTTCGGGCGGGACGCGCTGGAGACGACCGCCGCGGAGGTGGGCGGCAAGGCCTCGCCGAGCCCGGCCCCCAGCTCGGGCGACGGGCGCACCGTGACCCTGCCCGTGCGGGGGGACACCGGCCGGGGTTCCGACCGCAGTCTCAGGGAACGCGGCTGGCAGCTCGCCCACTGGGCCGTCGCCAACTCCTCCGCGCTGCGCATCGAGCGCGTCTCGTACGCCGGGCGGCAGTGGACGGCCGGGAACACGGACAGCGAGTGGCGTACGGCGGCCGGCGACGGCGGCACGGGCTCCGTGCGCATACTGACGGCACGGTAGTTCGGAAGATCGCCTGGAAGGGTCACATCCGCCCGCTGTCGGAGCGGGTGTGCGCAGGTTTTCGTCACGTCACCCCCGTATCCGCAAAAACCCTTGAGTTCACAGGGCTGCGAGCATTCGGCGGACTTTCAGACCGGAAGCCTTTTGCCCGTTTTTATCCGCAGGTGATAATGCGACGCATTGCCAACTCTTTACGTTGGCCCTCCGCAACCTTCGTCGGCCTCGAGCGGTAATCACGGCGTCCTAGCAACGTTTCCTCCGTCGAAGGAGCAACATGTCCCTCCCCCTGACCCGCAGGATCGCCCGTGCCGCGCTGCTCGTCGCTGCGGGAGCGGCAGCCGGGGTCGGTGCGGCCGGCGCCGCCAGTGCGGCCCCCGCGCAGCCGCCGGCCACCCCGAACGTCGGTGGGCTGACCGCTCTGGATGGGGCGAACGTCGGCAACACGGTGGACGGCGCGGCGCAGAACCTGACCGGGACCGCGGCCAAGACCGGCGGTAAGACGGTCGAGAAGGCGGTGCCGTCCGCGGGCAAGGCCGTGAAGAAGGTGGCGCCGGTCGCGCAGAAGACGGCGGGCGAGGCCGCCGGTTCCGCCGGGGGCCTCCTCGGGCAGACCGCGTCCACCGCGACGAAGGGCGGCCTGCCGACCAGCGCCCTGGCCAAGGGCGGCCTGCCGACCGGCGCCCTCGCCAAGGGCGGCGTGCCGGCGGCGGGCACCCTGCCGGTGAAGGGTCTTCCGCTCGGCTAGTGGCTCGCGCATACGGCGAAGGGGCCCGGGAACGCCATCCCGGGCCCCTTCGCCGTATGCCTGCGCACCTACGCCAGGCGTTCGACCGCCGACCGCACCCGCTCGTCCGTCGCCGTCAGCGCGACGCGTACGAACGTCTCGCCGGCCTCGCCGTAGAAGTCGCCCGGGGCCACCAGGATGCCCCGCTCGGCCAGGTGGGCGACCGTCGACCAGCAGGACTCGTCCCGCGTGGCCCAGAGGTAGAGGCTGGCCTCACTGTGCTCGATACGGAAGCCGTGGGACCGCAGTGCCTCGCGCAGCAGCGTGCGGCGGGCCAGGTAGCGCTCGCGCTGTTCGTGGACGTGGGTGTCGTCGCCCAGGGCCGCCACCACCGCGGCCTGGGTCGGCGCCGGGGTCATCATGCCGCCGTGCTTGCGGATCTCCAGGAGGGGCGCCAGGACGGCCGGGTCGCCCGCCAGGAAGGCCGCGCGGTAGCCCGCGAGGTTGGACCGCTTCGACAGCGAGTGCACGGCCACCAGGCCGTCGTAGGAGCCGCCGTTGACGTCCGGGTGCAGGACCGAGACCGGGTCGGCCTCCCAGCCGAGCTCCAGGTAGCACTCGTCGGAGAAGATCAGGATGCCGTGGGACCGGGCCCAGGCGACGATCCTCGTCAGCTCCTCCTTCGACAGCACCTTGCCGGTCGGGTTCGACGGGGAGTTGAGCCACAGGAGCTTCAGGCCCGCCGGGTCCAGCTCGGTGGGGTCGTCGTAGACCTCGTGCTCGGCGCGGGCGAGGCGCGCGCCGACCTCGTACGTCGGGTAGGCCAGGCGCGGGTACGCGACCCGGTCGCCGGGGCCGAGGCCCAGCTGGGTGGGGAGCCAGGCGACGAGTTCCTTGGAGCCGACGATCGGCAGGACGTGGCGGTGGGTGACGTCGCGGGCGCCCAGGCGCCGCTCGACCCAGCCGGTGATCGCGTCACGCAGCGCCGGGGTGCCCCAGACCGTCGGGTAGCCCGGAGAGTCCGCGGCGTCGATCAGGGCCTTCTGGACGAGGTCGGGGACCGGGTCGACGGGGGTGCCGACCGACAGGTCGACGATCCCTCCGGGGTGCGCGGCCGCCGTCTTCTTGTACGGCTCCAGCTTGTCCCAGGGGAAGGTGGGAAGGCGGTCGGAGACTGCGGACACGGCTTTCGGGCTCACTTTCGGGTCGTACGGCAAACGCCTCGGCCCCGCACGGCCACGATCGGGGCGATCAGGCCGTACGGGACCGAGGCGGCACGAAGTGCGGGCCGCTGATGCGGATGACTATGCCTGCGGCGGCAGCGCGGCGATGAACGGGTGGTCCCGCTCGATCAGACCCAGCTTGCTGGCGCCGCCGGGCGAGCCGAGCTCGTCGAAGAACTCGACGTTCGCCTTGTAGTAGTCCTTCCACTCGTCCGGAGTGTCGTCCTCGTAGAAGATCGCCTCGACCGGGCAGACCGGCTCACAGGCACCACAGTCGACGCATTCGTCCGGGTGGATGTACAAGGACCGGGAGCCCTCGTAGATGCAGTCGACCGGGCACTCCTCGATGCAGGCCTTGTCCTTCACGTCGACACAAGGCTGCGCGATGACGTAGGTCACGCTGTCGTTCCTCCTCCATAGGGCGCTGGCGGGCCTCCTCAGGCTCCGCCGCCTCGCGCGCGGGAGCGCGGCGTCGTCGATGCCCGCCCCTAGTATCTCCGTTCTTGGGCATGATCCGAACAGGAGGGGTGAACTGACCTGTGGAAATCTCCGCCGCGGGGCGTCTCGTCGTCCGTATCTCCGCAGCTGACGTGGGCAAACGGGTATCCGTACGGCGCCTGGACGAAACCGGCGGGCCGCGGCAGAACTTCACCGACACGGTGGGTGTTCTCACATCATGGGACGACGGTGTGCTGATGATCACGCGCCGGGACGGCGAGAGCGTCCGCATTCCGGAATCCGCGCTGGTGGCGGGCAAGGTCGTGCCCGCCGAGCCGGCCCGTCGACGGGGCCCGGCCGCCTCGTACGAGGAACTGGCGCGGATCACCGCGCGCGGCTGGCGGCCGGTGGAGAGCGAGCGGCTCGGCGAGTGGGAGCTGCGGGCGGCCTCCGGTTTCACCCGACGCGCCAACTCCGTCCTCCCGCTCGGCGACCCCGGCATGCCGCTCGACGGGGCCCTGACCGCCGTACGCCGGTGGTACGGCGACCGTGGTCTGCCGGCGTACATCCAGACCGCGACCGGCGCCGCGGGCACCCAGGAGGCGCTGTGCGCGGAGCTGGAGGCGCGGGGGTGGACGCGGGAGGTGACGGCGGAGTTGTGGACCGGGGCGCTGGCGCCGGTCGCCGACCGGGAGACCTCGGATGTCGTGCTGTCCCGGGAGGCCGACGCGGACTGGCTGGCGCGCTATCAGCGCAAGGGGGTGAGCGAGGTGGCACTGCGGGTGCTGAAGAGCGGGCCCTCGGTGTGGTTCGCCACCGTCCCCGGTGGGGACGCGCCGGCCGCGATCGGGCGGTGTGTCGTCGACGGGCGCTGGGCCGGGTTCGCCGCGGTCGAGGTGGATCCTTCGCTACGGCGACGGGGGCTGGCCTCCACCGTGATGGCGGCGCTGGCACGGCGGGCGCTCGACGAGGGGGCGTCGGCCGCGTGGCTCCAGGTCGAGTCGGACAACGCCGGTGCGCGGGCCCTGTACGACGGCATGGGGTTCGCCGCGCACCACGCCTACCACCACTACCGCGAGCCGGACGTCTCCGGCGAGGCGCGGTAGTAGCGATCGCCGCGAAAGGGCACGAGCCAGCTATGCGTCCCCCGTTTCCGCCCCCGCCCGAACGTTCCGCCGAGCTCCGGAGGCGGTTCGCCGAAGAGGCGCGGTCCGAGCGGCCGGATCTGTCCTCGCTGTGCCTGCTCGTCGGGGCGCAGGCGGACGGGGCGCTCGACGACACCGGAATCGACGCGGCCCAGATCGAACTCGACCGGCTGGCCGGGCAGTTGCCGTTCCGGCCCGGGGGCCCGCGGTCGTGGGCGGTGTCGTTGCGGGAGCTACTGGGCGACCGCTGCGGGTTCCGGGGAACGCCGGTCGACTATCAGCGGCTGGAGTCCTCGCTGCTGCACGAGGTGCTCCGGCGGCGCAGGGGGCTGCCGATCCTGCTGTCCGTGGTGTGGATGGAGGTGGCCCGGCGGGCGGGGGCTCCGGTGTACGGGGTGGCGCTGCCGGGGCATTTCGTGGTCGGGTTCGGGCCGCCGGAGGAGCAGGTGCTGGCCGACCCGTTCGACGGCGGGCGGGTGTTGAGCGGCGGCGACGCGGAGTTGCTGGTCGCCGGGGCGACGGGGGGCTCGCTGGATCCGTCGATGCTGAGTCCGGCGGATCCGCTGGGCCTCGTACAGCGGATCCTGAACAACGTCCGGGCCTGGGCCGCCGCCAGGCCCGAACGGTCGGACGTGGCCCTGTGGGCCGTGGAGCTGTCGCTGCTGTTGCCGTCCCACTCGGCCCGACTGCGGTACGAGCGGGCCCAGTTGTTCGTCCAGCGGGGGGACTTCGTCCAGGGAGCCATCGAGTTGGACGCGTACGCCGAGGTGGTGGCGGCCGTCGACGAGCCGGCGGCAGCGCGCGTGCGGCAGCAGGCTCACGCCGCACGCGCGAGGTTGAACTAGGGCGTTACAGCCAGCCCTTCTCCCTCGCGATCCGGACTGCCTCCGCCCTGTTCCGTACCGCCAGCTTCTGGATGGCCGTGGAGAGGTAGTTGCGGACCGTGCCCTGGGACAGGTGCAGGGTCCGCGCCAACTCCGCGTTCGTGGAGCCGTCGGCCGCCGCTCGGAGGACCTCTCGCTCCCTGTCCGTCAGCGGGTTCGCGCCCTCTGCCAGCGCCGCTGCCGCCAGGGTGGGGTCGATGACCCGCTCCCCCGCCAGTACCTTGCGTACTGCCTGGGCCAGTTGGGAGGCGGGGGCGTCCTTGACGAGGAAGGCGTCGGCGCCCGATTCCATCGCGCTGCGGAGATAGCCGGGGCGGCCGAAGGTCGTGAGGATCACGAGCTTCACCGACGGGAGCTCTATGTGGAGTTGGGCCGCCGCCTCTATGCCCGTCGCGCCCGGCATCTCGATGTCCATGAGGGCCACGTCGATGTCGTGGGCGCGGGCCGCCGCCAGGACCTCGTCGCCGCGGGCCACTTGGGCGACGACCTCGATGTCGTCCTCCAGGCCGAGCAGGGCGGCCAGGGCCTCGCGGACCATCGACTGGTCCTCGGCGAGCAGGACCTTGATCGTGCGGCTCGTCATGAGGCGGATCCTACGTCGGCCGCGGGACCGGCGGGCACGCGGGCGACCAGGCGGAAGCCGTGCCGGGTGCCGGTGGCCTCCAGGGTGCCGCCGGCCTTCTCCAGTCGCTCGGTGAGACCGGTCAGACCGTTGCCCGGACCGTTGCCCGCGCCGCCCGAGCCGTCGTCCTCCACGGTGAGTTCGAACCGCGGCCCGTCGAGTGTCTGGCGGTGCAGCAGCTCCACCGTGCAGCCGCGGGCGCCGCTGTGCCGTACGACATTGGTGACCGCCTCGCGCAGCGCCCAGGCCAGGGCCGACTCGCTCTCCTCGGGGACGCCGGTGAGGTCGGGTTCGGCCGGCAGCGCGGCGGTGACTCCGGCGGCCGTCAACGCGACCTGGGCGCCCGCGAGTTCCGAGGCCAGGCGGGCGCGCCGGTAGCCGGTGACCGCCTCGCGGACGTCCACCAGGGCCTGGCGGCTGACCTGTTCGATGTCGGCGACCTGCTGGGCCGCCTTGTCGGGGTGGGCGGGGAGCATCCGGCCGGCCAGTTCGCTCTTCAGGGTGATGAGCGACAGGGAGTGGCCGAGGAGGTCGTGCAGGTCCCTGGCCAGGCGCAGGCGTTCCTCGTTGGCGGCGAGCTGGGCGACCCGCGCCCTGGCCTCCCGCAACTCGATGGTGGTACGGACGAGTTCGCGCACGCCGGTCATCGCGAAGCCACCGAGCAGCGCCGGGATGAGGAGGGCGCCGATGTAGTCCGTGCCGTCGGCGACGAGCAGGGCGAGGCTCGCCATCAGGGCGGACGCGGCCGGGATGGTCCAGCGGGCGAGCCGCAGCGGCAGGGCCGCGCCGGACGCGATCGACACGTACACGAAGAGGACGAGCCACTCGCGGCCCAGGGTGAGGACGAGCAGGGTCGACTCGGCCGAGAGGACCGCGAGGGAGACGAGGACGAAGTCCTGGGCGTTGCGGCGGCCGGTCCTGAACAGCAGGGCCAGGTACCAGGCGACGAAGCCCGCGAGGCCGAGCCAGCCGAGGACGACAGCCACGACCCCGTGGCCGCCGTGCAGGAGGTCCGAGACGGGTGCGCTCAGATAGACCAGCCAGATGCCCGTCCACAGCATCTTGACCATCATCTGCTTGCGGGTCTCGGGGCGCTGCCCGATCCCGACGCCGGTGCCGCTCACGCCTTCAACGTGTCCTTCCGGTACAGCCAGGCCGCTCCGCCCGCGAAGAGGGCGAAGGAGACGGCCAGGACGGCGATGTCCTGTGCGTGCGGGGCGCGGCTCTGTTCGATGGCCTGCCCGAGGGCAGCGTACGCGTGCGTGGGCAGCCACTCGGCGATGTCCTGGAGCCACTGCGGGAAGGTCGTCGTCGGCATCCACAGGCCGCCCAGCATCGACAGTCCGAAGTAGGTGATCATCGTGATCGGGCGGACCGCGTCGCCGGTGGCGAGATAGCCGATGGCCACGCCGAGTGCGGCGAAGACGAGGCTTCCGGCCCAGATCGCGCCGGTGAGTGCGAGCCACTGCCAGGCGTCCAGGCGTACGTCCTTCACGAGCGCGGCGACAAGGAACACGACCACGATCGAGGGCAGGCTCACCACGGCCGCGCTCGCCGTCTTCGCGAACACGTAGCCGCGCCCCGGCAGCGGGGTCAGCCTCAACTGCCGTACCCAGCCGCCCTCGCGCTCCTTGGCTATGCGCTCGCTGTTGCCCATCAGGACGGCGGTCAGGGCGCCGAAGGAGGCCATCGAGACCATCATGTAGGTCGGCAGGGTCAGGCCCGTGCCGTCGACCTTCGACGTGCTGTCGGCGTTGCCCGCGATGATCAGGAACAGCAGCGACGGGTACATCACCGAGAAGAACAGGAACTTGCGGTTGCGCAGGGCGCGGGTGAGTTCCAGCTTGATGAGGCTGTTCACTTCGACTTCGCCTCCTCGGCGGCGGTGATGGCGACGAAGGCCTGCTCCAGACCGAGCCCGGCCACTTCGAGATTGCGGGGGTAGACGCCGAGGCCGTAGAGGGCGTGGACGGTCGCGTCGGCGTCGGTGGACTGGATGCGGATCGTCTGGCCGCTGCCCGCGGCGGAGCCGCTTTTCGACACAGTGAGGGAGGTGAGGAACGGCAGCTCCCGCAGGGGCGCCTCGTCGATCGTGCCTTCCAGGTCGAAGGCGATCCTGCGGGCGCCCGCCTTGGCCTTGATCTCGGCGGCCGTGCCGTCGGCCAGCAGGCGGCCCCGGTGCAGCACCAGCACCCGGTCGGCGATGGCGTCGGCCTCTTCGAGGTAATGGGTGGCGAAGAGGACCGTACGGCCCTGGTCGGCCTGTTCGCGCATGGTGGCCCAGAAGGCCTGGCGGGTGGTGACGTCCATGCCGGTCGTGGGTTCGTCGAGAACGATCAGGTCGCTGTCGCCCGCGGTCGCGAGGGCGAAGCGGACGCGCTGGGCCTGACCGCCGGAGAGCTTGTTGACCTTGCGGTCGGCGATCTGGGCGATGCCGGCGCGGGCGAGGACGTCGTTCGCCGCGTACGGCTTGGGGTGCAGGTCGCAGGCGAGCCGTACCAGTTCGGCGACCGTGACCTCGTCCATCAGTCCGCCGCTCTGCAGCATCGCGCCCACGCGTCCGGCGACGATCGCCTCACGCGGGGTGGTGCCGAAGAGCCGGACGCTGCCGCTGTCGGGCTGCTTGAGGCCGAGCAGCAGGTCGAGGGAGGTGGACTTGCCGGCGCCGTTGGGGCCGAGCAGTGCCACGGTCTCCCCCGGCCGCAGGGTCAGGGTCAGTCCGTCCACGGCGCGTACCTCGCCGTATGCCTTGCTCACCTGGTCGAACGCGACCACCGGGGCTGTCGTTGTCATACGGCCATGGTGGCTTCGCGGGTGCGGCCGCGGGCAGTGTCGGCCGTCCGGAGTGCCGCATGACAGATGTCATGTCGGGCGGCACTCCGGTGCGGTGACGCGGGTCGGTCAGCTCGGGTCGGTGTCGATGACCACGGTGCGATCCGCCGCCGTCTTCGCGCGCAGGGCCTTGCCGAGTGCGGAGGCGACGTCCTGCGGCAGCACGTCACGCTTGCCGCTCGCGCCGTTGATCTTCACACCGACGAAGGTGGTGCCGTACGCCTCCTTGAGCGCGTCGAGATCGTACGTCTCCACGAGCTTGCCGCCGACCGCCTTGAACCCGAGGATCTTCGGCAGGGACAGCGCGCCGAACTTGATGCTGTGCGCCGCGTCGGTCTGGATGGTGACGACGTTGGACATCGCGGGCTCCGCGAACTCCTTCATCATCCGGTCGACCTCGGCGTTCGGGACCGACGGCTGCTTGGTGGTCGTCGGCAGCGTGACCGAGCCGGCGGTGCCGGTCTCCACCTGGGCGCGGTACGCGTCCTCGACCGCGGTGGTCGACCTGGCCACGTCGATGCCCTTGCCGGCCTTGCCGTAGACCGCGACGGCCTTGCCGTTCTCGAACTTGATCGTGCCGTCGGTCGCCGAGCCGGCGCCGCCCGAGGCGTCCTCCAGGGCGGCCTGGAGCTTCTCCTCGTCGACCGGCATGACCGGGTCGACGACCCGGTGGTTGCCGAAGAGGGAGCCGATGACGGAGACCGGGTTGTAGTCGCTCTTCGCGGCCGCGGCGACCGTGGCCTGATCGTCGAGCTGGAGGCCCGCCTGGTCCGGCTTGAGCGAGACGGTGTCGCCGCCGACCGACAGCTTCAGAGCCTCGTTCACCCGGTCGCCGAAGGCGTCGTCGAGCTTCTTGACGGCGTCGTCGCGGGTGCCGCCGCCGATGTCCACGCCGAGCACGGTGGTGCCCTTGGGCACGTCGGAGCGGTTCATCAGGAGGCCGGCGCCGTAGGCACCGACGCCGAGGAGGACCACGGTGCCGCCGAGCAGGGCCACCTTGCTGCGGCCCTTCTTTTTCTTCTTCTTCGGCGCGGCGGCCGGAGCTTCCTGCGACGCGGTGTCGGGCAGCTTCGGGGGCGTACGGCCGTCGGCGCCGGGCCCGAAGGGGGCGTTCTGGGCGCCGGGCGGCACGACCGGGATGCCGCTGGTGACGGTGTGCCCGGAGACGTTGTCGGGGTTGCCGAAGCCGGGGGCGCCCGGTCCGGGGGCCGGCTTCTGCGGGGTGAGGATCGCGGTGTCGTCGCTCAGACCGCCGCCGGGACCGAGGCCCGCGCCGGGGACACCGCCGGGGGCGGGGGCGCCGGGGCCACCCGGGCGACCGAGGGTGCCGGGGCCGCCCTGGCCGGCCCGACCGCCGGAGCCGCCTGGGGCACCGGGGCCGGCGAGCCCGCCGGAGATTCCGGGGCCGCCGGGAGCGCCCGGGGCACCGGGACCGCGTGTGCCGCCCGGACCGCGGGAAGCGCCAGGGCCGCCGGGGCCGCGTGCGCCACTCGGGCCGCCAGGGCCACCCTGACCGCCGAAGCCGTCGGAACCGTTGAAGGACTCGCCGCCGAAGGACTCGGCCCCGGCGAAGGGGTCCGGTCCTGCGGGCGGCACGACCGGGCCGTCGCCGGTGACCGGGCCGCCGGTCGGGCCCGCGGGGCCCTGGGGTCCACCCGGGCCGCCGAACCCGCCGCCGTAGTCGATCTGGCCGCCCTGGCCGCCGTAGTCGATCCGGCCGTTCTGCCCGCCGGGGCCGCCGCCGGAACCACCCTGCGTGCCGAAGCCGCTCTGACCGTTCGGGCTGTCCTGACCGCCGGGGCCGCCGAACCCGCCATGGCCGCTCAGAGCGTCCTGGCCGCTCTGGCCGTTCTGACCACCGAACCCGCCCTGACCGTTCAGGCCGTCATGACCACCCTGGCCGCCGTACCCGCCCTGGCCGTTCTCGCCGTTCGGGCCGCCGGAGCCGTTGCCGTTCTCCGCGAAGTACGGGAGGTCGTCGCGGCGGGGTTCGGTGCCGCGCGGGCCGGCGTTCAGGGCCTCGGTGACGTCGAAGGAGCCGGTGCCGCCGCCGTGGCCGGGAGCCACCGGACCGCCGGTGGCGCCGCCCGGGAGCCCCGCGCCGTTCGTCCCGCCGGAGCGGGAACCGCCGGGCACGCTCATGGAACCGACCACACCACCGGGCCGACCGGCCCCGTGACGCGCACCGGCACCCGAGCCCGCACCACCCGGCGCACCGGTACCGGGCACACCCGCACCCGCACCCGAACCGCCCGGCAGACCCGCCCCGTTGGTGGCATCCTCGCCCGGACCGCCCTTGGCGGGGCCGGACTTGCGGGGCGCGAACCAGTCGCTCGCCTTCTCCTCGGCGGCGGGCGGCTCGGGGTCGGCGGGCAGTTCGACGGTGCCCGTGGTCGAGGAGGGACTCGGCGTCGACGCCTGGGCGTCCTGGCCTCTGTCGCCGGAGTTCTCCGTCTCGCCGACGGGCTGACGCACGACGACCGGCGGAATGGGCCGCGATCCGGGGATGTTGATCCGGATCCGGGTCGTCAGCGTGGTCTCGGTCTTGCGTTCCTCCGGCTGCGCGGCCGAACGGCCCGCGTCCGGACCGCCGTCGGACACCTGGGGCGTCCCGTACGGCGGCGTGCCCGAGGGGTAGGCGGCTCCGCCGCGCCCGTTGGGCCCGGAGGACGGACTGTCAGTTTCACGACTCAAGGCAGGTTCTCCTGGTTGGCTCCACCGCCCGTTTCGACCTCAGTGCTTCGGGCGGCTCGGCGGCGCGCACCACCATACTGGCCACTTCTGGCCTGTATCCCACGACCGCTGAGGAAACCCACACGGGACTCGCACGCGCGCGATGCGAAGAAGTGGTACGTCACTTGCCAAGTCGGACGGGGGCGCCGCCCGGTTGCCGCCCTCGCCCAAGGGTGGCGCAGATCACAGCCACAGCCATGCCACCGAGCAGGAAGAGGTAGGAGCCGCTTCCTGCGGCGAAGACGAAGTCGCCTTCCGGACGGCTGGCGGTGAGAAAGATGACGGCGATCATCCAGCCGCCCGCGGGCGCGACGGCTCCGGCGCGGCTGTCGGCGGCGCGCGCTCCGCCGAGCAGCAGTCCGGCCTCGCCGAGCAGAGCGAGCAGCAGCCCGCCCGGGAACCAGCCGCCCTGCACCAGCGCTCCGGCGAGCCCCACGACCGCGCCGAGCACGAAAAGGCCGAGGTAGGCGGCGGCCCGTCCGGCAGAGGGGCGCTGCAGCGGCTGGGCCAGCATCGACGTACGGTCGCTCATGACGCGCCCTCGATCCCGGAGAACAGGTCGGTCTCCCTCGTCTCTCCGTGTTCCCCGCTCACCCATTGGTAGTACTCGGTGGTGAAGAGAGGCTGCGCGAGTTCGTTCGAGAGCGCGAAGTACGCCCCCGACACATCGATCTGGGTCGCGTGCGCGGCCATCGCGGCGCTTTTGGCGGCGGCGTACGCCGTGCCGTCGATCTCCGTGGTGATGCGCTCGTCGTCCACCACACCCGGTACGTCGTCGAGGACGGCGGCCTTGGCGAAGGGGAGGCCGGGCAGGTCGTCGTGGAGCCGGGCGAACGCCTGCTCGCCGACCGCCCGCGGTACGCGGTTCCAGTAGACCTTCTCGATCGTCCAGCCCGCCTCCGCGGCGAGCTCCACCGCGCGCATGGCGACCCGGTGGGCCTGGATGTGGTCGGGGTGGCCGTATCCGCCGTTCTCGTCATAGGTGACGAGGACCTGGGGACGCACCTCCAGGATCACCTCGACGAGATGGCGGGCCGCCTCGTCGACGTCGGCCCGCCAGAAGCAGTGCGGGTTGTCGTTGTCGGCGGTGCCCATCATCCCGGAGTCCTGGTACCGGCCGCGGCCGCCGAGGAAACCGAAGTCCTCGACGCCCAGTCGCTCCATGGCCGCGGCCAGCTCGCGCTCACGCTCCTGAGCGAGGCCGGCGCCGGTCAGATGCCGGAGCTCCGGCGGGATGACCTCGCCACGCTCGCCGAGGGTGCAGGTGACCAGGGTCACCCGGGCGCCCTCTGCCGCGTACCTGGCCATGGTCGCGCCGTTGTTGATCGACTCGTCGTCCGGGTGCGCGTGCACCAGGAGAAGACGCCGAGCGGGCTGTTCCGTCATGGCCCCACCCTACGAGGAGCCACCGACAGTCCCGCTCAGCCGGGTCGTCGCAGTGGGGTCAGAACTTGATACTGCCGATCATGCCCGCGATGTTGGTCGTCAGCTCGCTGATCGTCGGTGCGATCGAAGAGGCGGCGAGATAGAAGCCGAGCAGGATGCACACGACGGCGTGCCCGCCCTTCAGTCCCGACTTCTTCACCAACAAGAAGACGATGATCGCCAGCAGCACTACCGCCGAAATTGAGAGTGCCACGGCGGCTCACCTCCAAAGATCCCAAGAGCGCGGGGGGTCGGACCAGGGGGGCAGATAAATCCATACAGCAGCCAGCGGATTCATACCCACTATGCGGTAGTGATCATAACTATCCGGGCCTGCGCATCCGTCGGCGCACGGCCGCACAAGGGGGCGCATGGCCAATATGGTCGGGGCATGACGACCGAGCCTGACTCCTTCCCCCGCCGGCACGCCCGTACCCAGCGCTTCACGCTCGGCGCGCCGCGCGCGTTCACCGTGGCGCCCGACGGATCGCGTGTCGTGTTCCTGCGCTCGAACTCCGGTACGGACCGGGCCAATTCACTGTGGGTGCTCGACACGGCGGACGGCGGGGAGCGCGTCGCGGCCGACCCGCGCGCCCTCCTGGGCGGCGCCGAGGAGCACCTCTCGCCCGAGGAGCGGGCGCGCCGCGAACGCAGCCGCGAGGGCGGTGCCGGCATCGTCGGCCACGCCACCGACGCAGCCGTCGAGTTGGCCTCTTTCGCCTTGTCAGGGCGGCTTTTCACGGCCGAGCTGCGGGCCGGCACCGCACGTGAACTGCCCGTCCCCGGCCCGGTGATCGACCCGCGCCCGGCCCCCGACGGACGGCACGTCGCGTACGTCGCCCAGGGCGCCCTGAGGGTCGTGGGCGCCGAGGGCGAGGGGGACCGGGCGCTGGCCGTCCCGGAGTCGGATCACGTCACCTACGGTCTCGCGGAGTTCATCGCGGCCGAGGAGATGGGCCGGTCACGGGGCTTCTGGTGGTCGCCGCAGTCGGACCGGCTGCTGGTCGCGCGCGTGGACGACACGCCGGTGCGGCGCTGGTGGATCTCCGACCCGGCCCACCCGGACCGTGATCCACACCACGTCCCGTACCCGGCCGCGGGCACCTCCAACGCGGACGTACGGCTGTTCGTGCTGGCCCTGGACGGGGCCCGCACCGAGGTCTCCTGGGACCGGGGGCGCTATCCGTATCTGGCCCATGTGCACTGGTCAGCGGCGGGCGCCCCGCTGCTGCTCGTACAGGCGCGCGACCAGCGCAGTCAGCTGTATCTCGCGGTGGATCCGGAGTCCGGAGCGACCCGGATGGTGCACGCGGACGAAGATCCAATTTGGCTGGATCTTTTCCCCGGGGTGCCTTGTTGGAGCCCTTCGGGACAGCTCGTGCGGATCGTCGACGAGGGTGGCGCGCGGGTGCTCGCGGTAGGTGAACGCCCGCTGACGGGACCGCAGTTGCACGTCCGCGCGGTGCTGGACGTGACCGAGGACGACGTGCTGGTCTCGGCGTCGGCCGGTGCGGAGGCCGCGTCACCGGAGACCGGCGAGGTGCACGTCTACCGGGTGAACGAGCTCGGGGTGGAGCGCGTCTCGCAGGAGCCCGGCGTGCATTCGGCGGTGCGCGCCGGGGGCGTGACCGTGCTGGTGTCGGCGGCCCTCGACCGGCCGGGCGCCCGCGTGCGGGTACTGCGCGACGGCAAGGAGACGGCGACTGTCACGTCGTACGCAGAAGATCCCGGTTTGACCCCGCGCGTGACCCTCGTCGAGGGGGGCGCACGAAAGATCCCGTGCGCCGTGCTTATGCCGCAGGACTACGCCGGTGACAGCCCCCTTCCGGTTTTGCTGGACCCGTACGGGGGTCCGCACGGACAGCGGGTGGTCGCCGCGCATCATCCGCACCTGACCTCGCAGTGGTTCGCCGACCAGGGATTCGCGGTGGTCGTGGCCGACGGCCGGGGCACCCCGGGCCGCTCCCCCGCCTGGGAGAAGGCGGTCCGGGACGACCTCGCGGCGGTCGTCCTCCAGGACCAGGTGGACGCGCTCCAGGCGCTCGCCGGGGACTTCCCTCTCGACCTCTCCCGGGTCGGGATCCGCGGCTGGTCCTTCGGCGGCTACCTGGCGGCCCTCGCGGTGCTGCGCCGGCCCGACGTCTTCCACGCGGCGGTGGTCGGCGCCCCTGTCACCGATCTGCGCCTGTACGACACCCACTACCAGGAGCGCTACCTCGGCCACCCGGACGAGCAGCCGGCGGTCTACCGACGCAACTCGCTGGTCGACGACGAGGGCCTGGTCGACGCGGCCGAGCCGCACCGCCCGATGATGATCATCCACGGCCTCGCGGACGACAACGTGGTGGTCGCCCACTCCCTGCGCCTGTCCTCGGCCCTGCTGGCCGCCGGCCGCCCGCACGAGGTGCTGCCACTGTCCGGTGTGACCCACATGACCCCGCAGGAGACGGTCGCGGAGAACCTGCTGCGGCTTCAGCTGGACTTCCTGAAGCGGTCGTTGGGGATGGCGTAGGAACAGCAGCGGGCCGGGACGACATGGCGCGTCCCGGCCCGCTTACGGCACCCGCACGGCCGTACGTCGTAGAGACTGACGTGTCCGTATATCGGAACCGGGTCGGTCAAGTTGCCTCCGTGTTACTCCGGCTCCTTGGTCGTGACGACCTGCTTCTCCTCCGCGAAGTGGCACGCCGAGTCGTGTGCCGCCGGCCCGCCCGCGAACCGGAACTCCGCGGGCACCGCCAGCGCGGGGACCTCCAGCGCGCACCGCTCCTGGGCCTTCCAGCAACGGGTACGGAAGCGGCACCCGGACGGGATGTTCGTCGGGGACGGGACGTCACCCGTGAGGATGATCCGCTCCCGGCGCTCGCGGGCCTCCGGGTCGGGCAACGGCACGGCGGACAGCAGCGCCTGGGTGTAGGGGTGCGTCGGATGGTCGTAGATCTCGGCGTCCCGGCCGATCTCGACGATCCGCCCGAGGTACATCACCCCGACCCGGTCCGAGATGTGCCGGACGATCGACAGGTCGTGCGCGATGAAGAGGTACGACAGCTCGAACTCGCTCTGGAGCCGGTCGAGGAGGTTGATCACCTGGGCCTGGACGGAGACGTCGAGGGCGGAGACCGGTTCGTCGGCGACGATGACCTCCGGGCGCAGGGCCAGTCCGCGCGCGATGCCGATGCGTTGGCGCTGACCGCCGGAGAACTGGTGCGGATAGCGGTTGATGTACTCGGGGTTGAGGCCCACGACGTCCAGCAGGTCCTGGACCTTCCTGCGCCGGTCTCCCTTGGGGGCCACCTCGGGGTGGATGTCGTACGGCTCCCCGATGATGTCGCCGACCGTCATACGGGGGTTGAGCGAGGTGTACGGGTCCTGGAAGACCATCTGGATGTTGCGGCGGACCGACTTGAGCGCCTTGCCGGAGAGCTTGGTGATGTCCTCGCCCTTGTACTTGATCACCCCTGCGGTCGGCCGCTCGAGATTGACGAGCATCTTGGCCACGGTCGACTTGCCGCAGCCGGACTCCCCGACGATGCCGAGGGTCTCTCCCTTGTCGAGGGCGAAGTCCACACCGTCGACGGCCTTGACGGCACCGACGTGTTTCTTGAACAGAATGCCCCGCGTCAAGGGATAATGCTTGACCAGTCCACTCACTTCCAGGATCGGCTCAACCATTGAGGCACTCCGTCCAGAAGTGACAGGCACTCGTCCGCCTGTCGTCGACGTCGTACAGAGGCGGTACGTCCGTGCGGCAGATGTCCCGGGCCATCGGGCACCGGGGGTTGAACGCGCAACCCGGCGGGATGTGCATCAGGTTGGGCGGCAGTCCCTTGATGGCGTACAGCTCCTGCCCCTTCTGATCGAGACGGGGAATGGAGTCGAGGAGTCCGCGGGTGTAGGGGTGGGCCGGCGCCTTGTAGATGTCGTGCACGGGGGCCTGCTCGACGATCCGTCCGGCGTACATGACGGCGATCCGGTCGGCCACGTCCGCGACGACACCGAGGTCGTGGGTGATGAGGATGAGCCCCATGTTGTACTCGCGCTGGAGTTCGGCGAGCAGGTCCATCACCTGGGCCTGGACAGTGACGTCGAGCGCGGTCGTCGGTTCGTCGGCGATGATCAGCTCGGGTTCCAGGGCGAGCGCCATCGCGATCATGATGCGCTGGCGCATGCCGCCGGAGAACTGGTGCGGATAGTCCCTCACCCGCTCCTTGGCGGCCGGGATGCGCACCCGGTCCATCAGCTCGACGGCCCTGGCCCGGGCGTCCTTCTTCGACATCCCGCGGTGCACGACGAACATCTCGCCGAGCTGGTCTCCGACGCTCAGTACGGGATTCAGCGACGACAGCGCGTCCTGGAAGATCATCGCCATCCGGGCACCACGGACCTTGCGCCGCTCGTCCTCCTTCAGCTTCAGCAGGTCCTGCCCCTGGAAGAGGATCTCGCCGCCGGTGATCTTCCCTGGAGGAATGTCGAGGATCCCCATGATCGCCTGCGCGGTCACCGACTTCCCGGACCCCGACTCCCCGAGCACGGCGAGGGTCTCGCCCTCGTCCACGCCGTAGTCGACCCCGTTGACCGCCTTGGCGACCCCGTCCCTGGTCCTGAACTCCACATGCAGATCACGCACTTCGAGCAGCACGGCGACTCACCTCGGCTTCGGGTCGGGGCGTCGCGGATGGCGCCGCACAGGAAAAAACGGGGGCGGGAAGGACGTGGCGCGACGGACAACAACCTGGGCAGCCGCACCCCGCCACACCGCGACCGGACCCCGGCCCTCCCGCTCGGTGCGGTCGCAGGAGGCCACTGCCACACGCCTCGGCTCCGGGTCGAGGCGTCGCGGATGGCGCAGCGCCGGACATGAGGGGGACGAAAGGAGCGTGGCGGGACGGACGACGACTCCGGCAGCCGCACCCCGCCACACCGCGACCGGACCCCGGCCCTCCCGCTCGGTGCGGTCGCAGGAGGCCACTGCCACAGGCCTCGGCGGTGCGGCGCCGCCGGGCAGGACGACATGGTGCGGGCGGAAGGTCCGCCGGGCCGCACTGCCGCTGCTCTCACGCGCGCTCGGCACCACGTCCGCTCACCTCAGCTTCGGGTCGAGGGCGTCGCGGACCGCGTCGCCGAGCATGATGAAGGCGAGAACCGTGATCGCGAGGGCTCCGGCCGGCCAGAGGAGCATGTGGGGGGCGTTGCGGATGTAGGCGGAGGCCGCGGAGATGTCGATGCCCCAGCTGACCGTGGGGGGTTTGAGGCCCACGCCGAGGTACGACAGGGTCGCCTCCAGGGCGATGTAGGTGCCGAGCGCGATGGTCGCGACCACGATCACCGGGGCGACCGCGTTCGGCGCGATGTGGCGCAGCAGCAGGCGGGAGTTGGAGGCGCCGAGGGCCCTGGCCGCCTGTACGTAGTCATTCTGTCGGGCGGTGATCACCGAGCCGCGCGCGATGCGGGAGATCTGCGGCCAGCCCAGCAGCACCATGAACCCGATGACCGGCCACACCGTGCTGCTCGTGACGACCGACAGGAGCACCAGGCCGCCGAGGACCACCGGGATCGCGAAGAAGATGTCGGTGGTGCGGGACAGGATCGAGTCCGAGAAGCCTCCGAAGAACCCGGCGAGGCCTCCGAGGACCGACCCGAGGATCGCGACGCCCAGCGTGGCGCAGACGCCCACCGTCACCGACGTACGGGCGCCGTACACCGTGCGCGTGTAGACGTCGCAGCCCTGGCCGTCGTAGCCGAAGGGATGGCCCGGCTGGGAGCCCTCCTGTGCCTTGGAGAGGTCGCACTTGAGGGGGTTGCCCGAGGTGATGAGCGAGGGCCACAGGGAGATGACGACCAGGAAGATGATCACCAGGGCCGAGATGATGAAGACGGGGTTGCGGCGCAGGTCCCGCCAGGCGTCGGACCAGAGGGAGCGGGGTTTGTCCAGAGGGGTCGTGTCGTCGGGGCCCTTCTCCAGGGTGGTCGCCTCACTCACCGCGAGATCCATCGCACCGCCCGCTCCGGTCCCGGCGATGGCTCCCTCTTGTTCCTGGGATTCAGGCATAGCGGATCCTGGGGTCGAGGACGGCGTACAGGAGGTCGACGAGCAGGTTGGCGACCAGGAAGACCAGGACGAGGACGGTGACGAAGCCGACCACGGTCTGGGTGTTCTGGCGCAGGATGCCCTGGTAGAGCTGGTAGCCGACGCCGTGGATGTTGAAGATGCGCTCGGTGACGATCGCACCGCCCATCAGGGCGCCGATGTCGGTGCCGATGAAGGTGACCACGGGGATGAGCGAGTTGCGGAGCAGATGCCTCACGATGACCCGCTGTCTCGGCAGACCCTTGGCCACCGCCGTACGGACGTAGTCCGAGCGCCGGTTCTCCGCGATCGACGTGCGGGTCAGCCGGGTCACGTACGCCAGTGACACGGACGCGAGGACCAGGCCCGGCACGAGCAACTCGCCGAAGCCGGCCTCCGTGGACACCGAGGGTTTGATCCAGCCCCACTGGACACCGAGGAGGAGTTGGAGCAGCAGGCCGGTGACGAAGGTGGGGACGGAGATCACGACGAGGGTGAGCAGGAGGACCGAGGTGTCGACGGGCCGGCCGCGCTTGAGTCCGGTGATCACGCCCAGGGTGATGCCGATGACGATCTCGATGAGGATCGCGACGATCGTCAGCCGGATGGTCACGGGGAACGACGTCGCCATCAGCTCGGTGACCTTCTGGCCGTTGAACGCGGTGCCGAAGTCGCCGGTGAAGACGTGCCCCATGTAGGTCAGGTACTGCTGCCAGACCGGCTTGTCGAGGCCGAACTCCTTCTTGAGCTGGGCGGACGTCGCCGCGTCGCACTGCTTGTCGCCGCACAGACCCGCGATGGGGTCGCCCATCACGTCCACCATGAGGAAGATCAGCAGCGTCGACCCGATGAACACCGGGATCATCTGGAGCAGACGCCGGACGACGTACCGTCCCATGGCGGGGTCAGCCGACCTTGATCTCGTTGTAGACGGGGACGCTGAACGGGTTGAGCTTCACGTTCGAGAGCCGCTCCGAGTAGCCGGCGCTGCCGTTCTGGTACCAGAGCGGGATGGCGGCCATGTTGTCCCGTACGACCTTCTCGGCCGCCTGGAACTTCTCCACCGCCTTGGTGGTGTCGGTCTCGGCGTTGGCCTCGTTGACGAGCTTGTCGAAGTCCTTGTTGGACCACTTGCCGTCGTTGGAGGAGGCGTTGGTGTAGTAGAGCGGCTGGAGGAAGTTCTGGATGAGCGGGTAGTCCATCTGCCAGCCCGCCCGGAAGGGGCCGCTCATCTTCTTCGCGGTGATCTGGCTGCGGAAGTCGGCGAAGGTGCCGACGGGGTTGCCGACGCAGGCCTTGTCGTTGTCGAGCGCGTTGTTGATGGAGTTGCAGACGGCGTCGACCCACTGCTTGTGGGAGCCGGTGTCCGCGTTGTACGTGATCTTGATCTGACCGCCGGGGAGTCCGCCGCCCTCCTGGATGAGCTTCTTGGCCGCGGCGGGGTCGTAGTCGCAGGCGTCCCCGCACAGTCCGTCCTGGAAGCCGCCCTCCTTGCCGAGGACCGGGGAGGTCCAGTCGGTGGCGGGGGTGCGGGTCTTCTGGAAGATCGTCTCGGTGATCTGGTCGCGGTTGATCGCCCGGGAGAGGCCGGTGCGGACCTTCTCCATCCCGGCCGCGTTCCACTTCTTGTCGTAGAACGGGAAGGCGAGGGTCTGGATGATGCCGGCCGGGGTGTTGATGTAGCGGTCGCCGAGGTCGGCCTTGGCGTTCTTGAGCTGGGCGGCCGGGACGTCGTCCACCAGGTCGAGGTTGCCGGCCAGGAGGTCGGTGTAGGCGGTGTTGTTGTCGGTGTAGACCTTGAGGGTCACCCCGCCGTTCTGGGCCTTGTCCGGGCCGGGGTAGGCGTCCCACTTCTTCAGGGCCATCTGCGAGCCCTTGGTGTACGAGTCGATGGTGTACGGCCCGTTCCCGACGGGCTTCTGCAGCCAGGACGCGTGGTCGTTGAAGAACGCCTGCGGGAGCGGGGCGTAGGCGGGGTAGCCGAGGGTGTCGGGGAAGGTCGAGAACTTCTGGTTGAGCTTGACGGTGAAGGTCTGCTCGCCGGTGACCTTCAGTCCGGAGAGGGTGTCGGCGCTCTGCTTGCTGCCGTCCTCCGGGTGCGTCTTGTCGTATCCGTCGATGTAGCCGAAGAAGTAGGCGTTCTTCTGGTTGTTCTTGAGGGAGGCCCCGTAGTTCCAGGCGTCCACGAACGACTTGGCGGTGACCTTCTCGCCGTTGCTGAAGGTCCAGCCGCTCTTGACCGTGATCGTGAAGTTCTGCGAGTCGGTCGTGTCGATCTTCTCGGCGAGCATGTCCTCGGCCTTGCCGGTCTCCGGGTTGTACTTCTTCAGGCTCCGGAAGATCATGTCGAGGACCTTGCCGCCCTGCACCTCGTTGGTGTTGGCCGGCTCCAACGGGTTCTGCGGGTCGCCCCAGGAGGAGCTCAGCACCGCGCCGCCGTCACTGCTGCCGCTGCCGCTGCCGCTGTCCCCACTGCCGCAGGCCGTCGCCGCGAGGGCTACCGCCGCCGCGCATGCGGCCCATTTGGCGTGCGTGGCTCCACGCATGGAGTGCCTCCTCAAGACTGATCCGTTACCGGCCAATATCGAACCGAAAGGGTCATTCCGCACGCCTGGGTAGGCCTTTGGGGGGTGCGCGGGGGCCGAGCCGATCAGGTCAGGGGGCCGGGACGTCAGATGGCACCAGGCCAAAGTGCCCGTGAGCCGGGCTGCCGGTGGGTCAGGTTGCCGGGGAGGCCAGGGGGTCGGTGCGTCGGAGTACCAGGAGCCACGGAACCACGGCGCCCACAGACCAAGCCGCCGGGAGCCAAGTTGCCGGAGGGCCAAGTTGCCGGGGGCCAAGGGGCCGGTGAGTCAGCGTGCCGACGGCAAGGGGTCGGGTCGCCGGACTACCCAGAGCCACGGAACCACGGCGCCCACAGACCAAGCTGCCGGGAGCCAAGTTGCCGGAGGGCCAAGTTGCCGGGGGCCAAGGGGCCGGTGAGTCAGCGTGCCGACGGCAAGGGGTCGGGTCGCCGGACTACCCAGAGCCACGGAACCACGGCGCCCACAGACCAAGCTGCCGGGAGCCAAGGGGCCTAAGGGTCAGGGGGCCCGGTGAGTCAGGGGCCGCCAGGCCAGGCCTCCAGTGGGTCCAGGCGCCGCCGGACTCAGCTGCCTGTAAACAGGGGGTCGCCAGGTCCCGCCGTCGGCAGCTCGAGGCGCTGCTGGGCCCAGGCGGAGTCCTCTCCCGCGGTCGCCTTCACCGTAGGCCAGGGGGGAAACGGCGGCCGGGGGCGGAGGCGCGGTGCCTCCGCCCCCGGCCGGGGGTTCTGCAAGGGGCGTCAGTCCTTGGCCGGCGCCTCGTCCTTCACGTCCTCCAGCGCCTTCAGCGCCGGGTCCATGATCACGTCCTCGTCACGGGCATCCGTGGTCGGGTCCTCCGGGAAGTGGCAGGCCGTGAGGTGGCCGACCTTGTTGCCGGAGATCTGGACCAGCGGCGGCTCGTCCGTGGCGCACTTGTCCTGCGCCTTCCAGCACCGGGTGCGGAAGCGGCAGCCGGACGGCGGCAGGATCGGCGAGGGGACGTCGCCGGACAGGCGGATCCGCTCGCGGCTCGCACCCGTGCCGTCGATGTCGACCTCGGGCACCGCGGAGAGCAGGGCGTGCGTGTACGGGTGCCGGGGCCGGTTGTAGATCGACTCCCGGTCGCCGACCTCGACGATCTTGCCGAGGTACATGACCGCCACGCGCTGCGAGAAGTGCCGTACGACGGCCAGGTCGTGGGCGATGAACAGGAAGGCGATCCCCAGCTCGTCCTGGACCTTCTTGAGCAGGTTGACGACCTGCGCCTGGATCGACACGTCCAGCGCGGACACCGGCTCGTCCGCCACGATCAGCTTGGGCTGGAGGGCCAGCGCCCGGGCCACGCCGATGCGCTGACGCTGACCGCCGGAGAACTCGTGCGGGAAGCGGTTGTAGTGCTCGGGGTTGAGGCCGACCAGCTCGAGGAGCTCCCGGACCCGCGTCTCCAGGCCGCCCTCCGGCTGGATCCCGTTGACCTCCATCGGCGACTTGATGATCGAGCCGACGGTCTGCCGCGGGTTCAGCGAGGAGTACGGGTCCTGGAAGATCATCTGGATCTCGGACCGCACCGGCGCCAGCTGACGGCGTGAGGCGTGCGTGATGTCCTGACCGGAGTACGTGATCTTGCCGGCCGTCGGCTCCAGGAGCCGCGTGATCAGCCGGCCCGTCGTCGACTTGCCGCAGCCGGACTCGCCGACCAGGCCGACGCTCTCGCCGACGCCGACCGTCAGGTCGACCCCGTCGACGGCCTGAACGGCGCCGACTTTGCGTTTGATCGGGAAGCCGCCGTAGATCGGGAAGTGCTTGGTCAGGCCCTCGACCTTCAGGAGTTCCTCGGTCGAGGTACCGGTGGGACCCTGCTGGGCGGGGAGGGTGAGGTTGTCGCTCATGTCTCGGATCTCCCTAGCGCAGCCGGGGCTGGATCTTGTCGATGAAGATGGTCTGCTTCTGCTCGGCCGTCAGGTGGCACGCGGAGGCGCGCCCCTCGCCCAGCGGCGGGCGGGAGTCGGTGCACAGCGTGCCCGGCACCTCGTCCTTGAAGGCGCACCGCGGGTGGAACGGGCAGCCGGAGGGCGGGTTGAGCAGCGAGGGCGGCGAGCCGGGGATCGGCTCCAGCGCCTCGTTGATGTCGCCGTCCAGGCGAGGCATCGAGCTCAGCAGGCCCCAGGTGTAGGGGTGCTTCGGCGCGCCCAGGACCTCCCGGACGGAACCGCGTTCCACGGCCCGGCCCGCGTACATCACCAGCAGGTCGTCGGCCATGTTCGAGATGACGCCGAGGTCGTGCGTGATGAAGATGATCGCGGAGCCGAACTCCTGCTGGAGGTCCTTGAGCAGGTCCAGGATCTGGGCCTGCACGGTGACGTCCAGTGCGGTGGTCGGCTCGTCGGCGATCAGCAGGTCGGGGTCGCACATCAGTGCCATGGCGATCATCGCGCGCTGGCGCATACCGCCGGAGAACTGGTGCGGGTAGTCGTCGTAGCGCTGCTTGGGCTGCGGGATGCCGACCTTCTCCAGCAGCTGGACGGCACGGTCCTTGGCCTCCGACTTGGAGGCGCCCCGGTGCTTCATGAACGGCTCGGCCAGCTGCCGGCCCACCGTGTAGAACGGCGACAGGGCGGTCAGCGGGTCCTGGAAGATCATCGCCATCTTGTTGCCGCGGAGCTGCTCCAGCTCCCGCTCGGTGGCGGTGACGAGTTCCTTGCCGTCGAGGACGATCTCGCCGTCGACGGAGCTGGAGCGCGGGTTGTGCAGGCCCAGGATCGTCAGGTTGGTGACGGACTTGCCGGAGCCGGACTCGCCGACGATGCCCAGGGTCTTGCCGCGCTCGACGTCGAAGGAGAGGCCGTCGACCGCCTTGACGATGCCGTCCTCGGTGGAGAACTGCACCTTCAGATCACGCACCGAGAGGAAGCTCTCCGGACCGGTCGGGGCCGGCGCGTCCTCGGTCTTGGTCAGTGTGGTCACGGTGGTTCGTTCTTCCTAGGAGAGCCGGACGCGCGGGTCGATGTAGGCGTACGCGATGTCGGTGAGGATGTTGACGATCAGGATGAAGAAGGCACCGAACAGCATGACGCCCATGGTGAGCGGCAGGTCCTTGTGGACCGCGCCGTCCACGGCGAGACGGCCGATCCCCTGGAGCGAGAAGGTCAGCTCGGTGACCACGGCGCCGCCGAGCATCGAGCTGATGTCGATGCCGAGGACCGTGACGATCGGGATCATCGAACCGCGCCAGGCGTAGCGGAAGAAGACGTACCTGTTCGACATGCCCTTGGCGCGGGCGGTACGGACGTGCTCCTCCGCGAGCTGCTCGATCATCGAGGAGCGGGCCATACGGGTGTACTGCGCGGTGAAGATGGTGGCCATCACCAGCGTGGGCAGCAGCAAGCCGGTGAACCACTTCCAGGGGTCATCGGTGATCGGGTGGTACGCCGGGTTGTCCATCCAGCCGGTGCTGTACACGAAGATCAGCAGGACGATCGGCCCGAGCACGTAGATCTGGAACGAACTGAGCACCATGGACACACCGGTGGCGATCTTGTCGACCAGTGTTCCGCGCCGGTAGGCGGCGATCATGCCGGCGCCCACACCGACGATGACGAAGACGATCGCACCGCCCGCGGTGAGCGTGAGGGTCGTCGGGAAGCGGTCCATGATCGTCGACCAGACCATGTCGCCCGAGTAGAACGACTGTCCGAGGCAGGGCGCGCTGCAGTGCCCGGTCGGGTAGTCACGGCCGACCACGATGCCGGACATGAAGTCCCAGAACTGCTGGTGGATCGGCAGGTTGAGGCCGAGTGCCTGGCGGATGTCCTCCAGTCTCGCGGGGGAGCAGTCCTTGCCACAGGCCAGGGAGGCGTAGTCGGAGGGCGCGGCGACGAACAGGAAGAACGTGGCGGCGCCGATGAGGAACAGGGTGACCAGGGCACCGACCGTGCGCCGGATGATGAACTGAAACATGGCGGGAGGGCTGCTCTCTGCGGAGACGGTGGGAGGTTTCACGGAGGTGCGGGGGTGCGCTCCGCCTGGTGCGCACCCCCGCGTTCAGCCGTAGAGAGTTACGACTTCACGTACAGGCGGTTGATGTCGATGAGGCTGGACACCGAGCCGTAGCGGGCGCCGCCGATGCTCGACCCGGAGAGCTGGAACTGCTTGGTGTACCAGAGCGGGGCAGCCGGGACGATCTTCTCCAGCAGGTAGTGCTGGGCTTCCTTCCAGGTCTTGGCGGCCGCGGTCGGGTCCTCGGCGAGGGCCTTCTTGATCAGGCCGTCGACCGTGGCGTCCTTGACGTGGGAGTAGTTCGGCGAACCGTCGGTCACCTGAGCGCCGTCGTAGACGGGCGTGATGACCGTGCCCGGCGACGGCCAGTCCTGGCCCCAGCCCGAGATGTACATGTCGTACGGGTTGTCGAGCTTGCCGATCTGCTCGTAGTAGCTCGCCGCGTCGACCTCCTTGGAGACGACGCTGAAGCCGACCTTGGTCAGGGCGTCCTCGATGGCGACCTTGCGCTTCTGGCCGTTCTCGCTGTTGGCGTAGGCGAAGACGACCTTCTTCTCGGCCGCCGGGACGGACTTGAGGATCTCCTTGGCCTTCGCGATGTTGCCCTGCGGCGTCTTCAGACGGCCGTACGGGTCGTAGTTCGCCTCGTAGCCCGGCAGGGTCGGGGCGAAGTAGTTCGGGGCCACGTCGCCGCCGTAGGCGCCGCCCTCACCCGCGATGAGCGACTTGGAGTTGACCGCGTAGGTGATGGCCTGACGGACCTTCAGGTCCTTCATGCGGGTCAGGTTGAAGGTCAGCTGCATGACGTAGGGCTGGTAGCCCTTGACCGTGCGCTTGCTGACGGCCGCGTTGCCGATGACGTCCTGGATCTGCGTGGCCTCGACGCCGCCGGTGAGCTGGATGGCGCTCTTGTCCTCGCCCTGGTCGGCGATCAGACGCTTGGTCTGGGTGGACTCGGTGATGCCGAACTGGAAGTCGAAGCCGTTCGGGTACTGGTGACGGACGGAGTCGGTCTTGGGGTCCCAGTTCGTGTTCTTCTCGAGCACGAGCTCCTTGCCGATCTTGTACGAGGCAACCTTGTACGGACCGGTGGCGACAGGGGCCTTGTCGTACTTCTCCTTGGTGTCCGTCTTCTCCGGGACGACGGCGTAGCCGGCCATGGCCAGCGTCTGCGGCAGGTCCGGGCGGGCCTGGTCGAAGTGGAAGACGACCGTCTTGTCGTCCGGGGTGTCCAGGACCGAGGCCGGCAGGTGCTTGCCGTCGAAGCCGCCGCCCGGCAGGAGCTTGCGGTAGTCGGAGGCGTACTTGCTGCCGGCGAGCCAGGTCTGGAGGTAGGGCGGGCCGTCGAAGATGAACTTCGCGAACTGGCGCTCGACCGTGTGGCGGATGTCGGCAGACGTGATGGCGGCGCCGTTGGCGTCCTTGATGCCGTCCTTCAGCTTGAAGGTCCAGGTCTTGCCGCCGTCGGAGGACTGGCCGGAGTCGGTGGCGAGGTCGCCCACGACCGAGACGCCGCCCTTGCCGTCCTCCTTGAACTGCGTCAGGCGACGGAAGAGCAGGTTGGCGACCTGGCCGGCGTCGGAGACGTAGATCTGGCCCGGGTCCAGGTGCGAGAGGCCCGCCTCCTGGTACACGTTGATCGTGCCACCGGACTTGGCGCCGGCCACCTCCTCGGCAGGACCCGTCGAGCCCGCGGCGTCGGCGTAGGTGACCGCCTTCGACTGGACCGACGCCTCGCTCTGGTCCTTCTTCGAGTCGGTACCGGAGTCGCCGCCCTCGTTCTTGGAGCAGGCCGTGAGGGCCAGGGAACCGGCCGCGAGGGCGACGATGACGGCGCGCGCTCTGCGCGAGCTGATGGGCTTCATGAGGCGAATACCTACCTGTCGGTTGTTATCCATGAGTACTGCCTGACGCGGCTGGTAGGCCGACGCGGGGGCGGCAGTCACCCCCCACCAATGGACGAGTTACCGCCCGGACTTGGGGTCGAAAGCGTCCCGGACCGAGTCTCCGAGGAGGTTGAAGGCCAGAACGAAGATCACCAGCGCCGTGCCGGGGAAGAAGAGGAACGCCGGGTCCTGCTCGGTGTACTTGGCAGCGGCGGCGAACAGTCGTCCCCAGTCCGGAGTCGGCTCGACGAACCCGACTCCGGCGAAGGAAAGGAAGGCGATGGTGAGGATGGTGCTGGGCAGCGAGTACGTGAACTGCACCAGGATCGGCGTCACCACGTTCGGCAGGATCTCCTTGCGGACGATCCGCCAGGGGGAGGCGCCGGAGACCTTGGCGGCCTCGACGAACTCCCTCTCACGCAGGGACAGCACGGTGGAGCGGACCAGACGCGCCATACCCATCCAGCCCAGCAGCCACAGCACGATCAGCATCGCCAGTGCGCGGAAGTACGTGGGGGTATCCTCCCGCGGGTCGACGAAGAACGCGGTGACCACGGGCATGAAGGCGATGAAGAACAGCTGCTGGGGGAAGGACAGGAAGAAGTCGGTGACCCGACCGATCCAGTAGTCGGTACGACCACCGAAGTACCCGCCGATCAGACCGATGATCACGCCCGTGACCATCAGCAGGACCGTCACACCGAGTGCCATGAACAGGGACGTCCGCATGCCGTACATGAGCATGGCGAACAGGTCACGGCCGAACTGCGGCTCCACACCGAACCAGTGGTCGCCCGAGACGCCGCCGAAGTAGCCCAGGGGCAGCCCGAACTGGTCCAGGACCGGCTTGTCGGCGTAGGTCGGGTCCTGCCCGTACAGCGTGTACGGGTCGGTCCCGCTCAGCTTGACCAGCAGCGGCGCGGCCAGCGCGACCACGAAGTACAAAATCACTACCACGGCGCAGATGACACCGGTACGGTCACGCTTGAAGCGCTGCCACATCAACTGGCCGGGAGAACGACCCTCGAGCTTCTGCTCGCCCTTGACAGGCTCGGCGTCCGTCTCGAGCTCGGGGTCCAAGGCGACTGGACTGGTCATGTGTGTACTTCCCCCGGGGGGTTGGAGAGTTGAGCGCAGCACAGATACCGGCAGGTTCTGTGGTTTGGGGGAACTTTCGCCAAAGTGTTCAACGCGCGTCAAGGGCGGAAGGCATAGGGATCTCCCTACCGACCATATTTTGAGGAAAAATTGCAAAGATTGACACCTGGGCGCGCTTGACACGTGAACCGACAGACCGTCAAAACGGACATACCGCAATGGATTTCTGTTCACATGTCCGAAACACCTGGGCGCATTACCGATATCCGGACGGTCACTCATAGGTCACGGACAGGTATCGGCAGGCACGCCTGAGGCCCGGTTCCCCGAGTGTCGGAGAACCGGGCTGCCGACGGTCGCCGGCGGTGGGATCAGCCGTGCTTGGCGCGGCTCGCGGCGCGGGCGCGCTCGCGGGCGTCCAGGTTGACCTTACGGATGCGGACCGCTTCCGGAGTCACCTCGACGCACTCGTCGTCGCGGCAGAACTCCAGGGACTGCTCCAGGGAGAGCTTGCGCGGCGGGACGATCGCCTCGAACGAGTCGGCCGAGGCCGACCGCATGTTCGTGAGCTTCTTCTCCTTGGTGATGTTCACGTCCATGTCGTCGGAACGCGAGTTCTCGCCGACGATCATGCCCTCGTACACCTCGGTGCCCGGGTCGGTGAACAGCACACCGCGCTCCTGGAGGTTCGTCATCGCGAAGGCGGTGACGGCACCGGCGCGGTCGGCGACCAGCGAGCCGTTGTTACGGGTCGTCAGGGTGCCGAACCACGGCTCGTGGCCCTCGTGGATGGAGTGGGCGATACCCGTGCCACGGGTACCGGTCAGGAACTCCGTACGGAAGCCGATCAGGCCGCGGGACGGCACGACGAACTCCATACGGACCCAACCGGAGCCGTGGTTCGACATGTTGTCCATACGGCCCTTGCGGACGCCCATGAGCTGCGTGACCGCGCCCATGTGCTCCTCGGGGACGTCGATCGTCATGCGCTCGACGGGCTCGTACACCTTGCCGTCGACGATCTTGGTGACGACCTGCGGCTTGCCGATCGTCAGCTCGAAGCCCTCACGGCGCATCTGCTCGACCAGGATGGCCAGCGCGAGCTCACCACGGCCCTGGACCTCCCAGGCGTCCGGGCGCTCGGTGTCGAGCACGCGGAGGGAGACGTTGCCGATCAGCTCGCGGTCGAGACGGTCCTTGACCTGGCGGGCGGTCACCTTGCGGTCCTTCACCGCGGCCTTGGCCGAGGCACCCTTGCCGGTGCCGCCCCGGCCGACCAGCGGCGAGGTGTTCGTACCGATGGTCATCGAGATGGCCGGCTCGTCGACCGTGATGAGCGGCAGCGGGATCGGGTTCTCCGGGTCGGCGAGGGTCTCGCCGATCATGATGTCCGGGATACCGGCGACGGCACAGATGTCACCGGGGCCGGCCATCTCGGCGGGCTTGCGGGTGAGCGCCTCGGTCATCAGCAGCTCGGTGATGCGCACGTTGGACATCGTGCCGTCGCGCTTGATCCAGGTGACGGTCTGGCCCTTGCGCAGCTCGCCCTGCTCGACGCGGAGGAGCGCGATACGGCCGAGGAAGTTGTCGGCGTCCAGGTTGGTGACGTGCGCCTGGAGGGGGGCCGTCTCGTCGTACTCCGGGGCCGGGACGTGCGACAGGATCGTGGAGAAGAACGGCTCCAGGCTGTCGCTGTCCGCCGGGACCGTGCCGTTCTCCGGCTTGGTCAGCGAGGCGACACCGTCACGCGCACACGCGTAGACGATGGGGAACTCGATCTGCTCCTCGTCCGCGTCCAGGTCCAGGAAGAGGTCGTACGTCTCGTTGACGACCTCGTCGATCCGGGAGTCCGGGCGGTCGGTCTTGTTGATGCACAGGATGACCGGCAGGCGCTGCTGAAGCGCCTTGCGCAGCACGAAGCGGGTCTGCGGCAGCGGCCCCTCGGAGGCGTCGACCAGCAGGACCACCGCGTCCACCATCGACAGACCGCGCTCGACCTCGCCACCGAAGTCGGCGTGGCCCGGGGTGTCGATGATGTTGATGGTGATGACGTCGCCGCCATCCTTCGGGTGGTACTTCACGGCCGTGTTCTTGGCCAGGATCGTGATGCCCTTCTCACGCTCCAGGTCGTTCGAGTCCATCATGCGGTCGTCGAGCGACTCGGCGGCGTGCGCGGCGAAGGCACCGGCCTGCTTCAGCATGGCGTCGACAAGAGTCGTCTTGCCGTGGTCGACGTGGGCGACGATGGCGACATTGCGGATGTCGTGGCGCGTGGCCATATTGCGGCGTACTCCCAAGTGGTGAGAAGGCCCTGCTACGAACGTCCGTGTGACGCGGGCCTGCCGGGCTTGACACGCCACGGCCTCACCCCATCGTACGTTGCCTCCCGGGCGGGGGCTCGCCGGGCTCAGTCTCCGGACGGCCGGACCGAGGCTTTCCCGCCCTTCTTCAGGAAGCCCATGTCCTCGTAGACGGGCGTCTGGAAACCGAAGGCACCGGCGTTGACCACGTCCTTCTTCGCGGCGGTCAGCTGAGGCCGCTGATACAGCGGGATGGAGCCGGCGGCGGCCCAGATCCGTGAATCGGCCTTGCGGATCAGGCTGCGGCTCTTGCCCTCGTCGAGCGTGGCGACGGCCTGGTCGAAGAGCTGGTCCACCTGGTCGGTGCCGACCCGTGTGTAGTTCTGCTCGACGTTCAGCGAGCCGTCCGCGGCCGGCACCGGCTTCGCGAAGATCGGGCGGGCGTCGGTGGCGGGGAACGCGGACGTGGGCCAGGAGTACAACGCGAGGTCGTACTCCCCGGACGCGATGTGGTCCTTGAAGTAGCTCTCGTCGGAGACCTTGGAGATCTCCGTCCGGATACCGACCTTCTCCAGCATCGAGGAGATCCGCCCGGCCACCGTCCGCAGCGTCCCGGACCCGGGCCCCGACGGCAGCACGAACCGCAGCGCGAGCGCCTTGCCGTTCTTGGCCAGCAGCTTCGTCGCCGCGCCCGCCGGAGCCGCCGTGCCCTTGGGGGCGTAGGCCCCGGGAGCGCCGCCCTGCCTCAGCCCGTTGGCGTACTGCTTGGCGTCCTGAGCGAGCTGCCGCGGACCGTCCCCGACCTTGTGGTGGTCCTTGGGGTCCTTGTCGTCGCCCTTGTCGTCCTCGCCGACGACGTACGTCCCGTCTTCCTCCTTCTCGGAGTCCTGCCCGGCCTTCCTGCCCTTGGCCCCCGCGGCCTTCCCGCCCTTCTTCTTCTCCTTCTTCTCCTTCTCGACCTTGCCGCCGGCCACCCACCCGGCGTCCGTGAGAAGTGCCTGGGCCTCCTCGGTGTCCTGACCGCCGAGCGCGCCGCTGTTGTCGGCGTAGGCGTCCTGGCCGGAGAGGGCGAGGTGGCTGCCGAGGGGCACGGCGGGCAGCCCGAGCGGGGAGAGGACGACGCGGGCCAGCGCCTTGCGGTCGATCGCGCGGGCCACGGCCCGTCGGACCCGCTCGTCGGCGAGCGGGCCGGAGGCACCGTTGAGGGCGAGCTGGGTGTAGGCGGGCTCCAGGGACCTGCGGACCTCGAAGCCCTTCAGGGCCGCCTGCTCACGCTTGTAGGCGGCGACCGCCCTGCGCTCCTTCTGTTGGGCGCTGAGCTCCTCGTCGGCGGCCTCCTCGTCGTCGCTGTGGGCGACGGCCCAGGAGCGCAGCGCGTCGGCGGCGCTCAGGTTGCTGCCGGAGCCGTGCGCGGGGAGTCGGCCCGGGCCCGCGAGCGGGCTGCTGCCGGGCTTGGCTCCCGCGCGGGCGGCGAGGCCGATGCGGCCGAGGGCCTCGGAGTCGACATCGGCGAGCTCGATCTCACCGGCGGCCAGCGCGGTGGCCCGCTTGTCGCGCGGGACGGCGCGGAGCACGATCTGGTCCAGCTTGGCCGGGTGACCCCACCAGCGCGGACTGCGGGTGAGGATGACCTCGTCGTCCTTGCGGTCGACCTTCTTCAGGGTGAAGGGACCGGCGGTGACCTTGAGTTTCTTGCGGGCGGAGTCGTTGAAGGAGTCCGGGGTGCCCATGACGTCCTTCGGGTACAGCGGTGAGAACAGCGAGCGCCAGTCGGCGTACGGCCGCGCGAAGGTGACCCGGACCTCCAGGTCGTTGGCGCCGCGTTCGATCTTCTCGATGCGGTCGTAGCCGGCGTTGCGGGCGGTCCAGTACGCGGAGTCCTTGCCGGACAGGGCGCGCCACTGCGCGGCGAAGTCGGCGGCGCCGATCTCCCGGCCGTCGCTCCACACCGCCTGCTGGTTCAGCTTGTAGAGCACGACCTGCTTGGGCCCGGTCTCGACGACCTTCGCCGACTCCAGGTAGTCGGGGTGGACCTGCGGCCGCCCGTTCGCGTCGAGCCGGTACATCGACGGCAGGACCGCCTGGGCGACGGTGGTGGTGGTCGCGTCCGCGTCCGACTGGAAGGTGTTCAGGGTCTCGGGTACGGCGTCCACGGCCCAGTGCAGGGTGCCGCCGTCGGCGACCCGGTTGCGGGCGGCGGGCGCGATGTCCTGCGCGGCGAGGGGCTTGCTCTTCTTCTCCTCGGAGCTGCACCCGGAGAGCGCGGTCACCGCGAGCGCGCCCGCGGTCAGGAAGACGACCGAGCGCGTGACCGCGCCAGGCCTTCTCGGCACTCTCCCGCCGTCCGCCCGCAGGGCCGAGCAGGTGGGAGAGTGCCGAGGAGGCCTCGGTCCGACGCCGTCGTTGGACATCTCTGCTTACCTCCGGGAGCCGCGGGCGTTATGATCACTTTTGGCGGTATATGGAGCTGATCACATGTATGCGGCCACTGAAGAGGAAAGGGTTCGGCAACGGACGGCGACACGGCGACAACGACCGGGAAGCCCACCCGTGCGGCGCAATCGACGGCGCACGAGGGGCGCGCACGGAGGCTCACGATCCGCCAATCCGTGCACGTCCCTTCACACCGGCTGGTGTGACGCGCAACACTCGCAGGCGCATGACCGTTCCCGTCCAGGGCATCCCCGCCCACGGAAGTGAGGTCACGTCATGTCCGTGAACGACGAACTGGCAGCGGCGCAGCGCGCGCTCGACGAGGTGCTCAGGTACGTCAAGCGCCTTGAGCAGCAGCTGGGCAGCAGCGGTCTGGAGATGCGCCGTGTGCGGATCGACGCCGACCGGCTGCGCGAGAGCCTCGCGCTGCTGAAGGAGACCGACCCGGCGCTCGCCAAGGCGCGCCGCCCGGATCTCGTCTCCATCTCCGACACCCCGTACGACAACACCCTGTGGACGGACTCGGACGACGAGGGACTCGGCGCCCGCGACCGGCGAGCCCCCTGAACCCGACCGGAGTCAAGCGTTGGCCACTGGTACGGAACCTCCCGACACCGAATCCCATAGCGCCCGCGGCGGCGTACGCACCGGTACGCGCGCCGCGATCGACGCCCCGCACCTGCGCACCGACCGCTGGTGGCTGGCTCCGGCGGTCACCGCCGCCGGGCTGCTCGCCTTCATCGTGTACTCGACCTGGCGGGCCTTCGCCGACACGGACTACTACGCGGCCCCGTATGTCTCGCCGTTCTACTCCCCCTGTCTGGCCGAGCGCTGCGAACCCATGCGCCACGGCCCCAACTGGGAGATCTTCGGCAGCTGGTGGGGCATCTCCCCCGCGATCATCATCCTGATCTTCCCGCTCGGCTTCCGCCTGACCTGCTACTACTACCGCAAGGCCTACTACCGGGGCTTCTGGGCGTCCCCGCCGGCCTGCGCGGTGGCCGAGCCGCACAAGAAGTACACCGGCGAGACCCGCTTCCCGCTGATCCTGCAGAACATCCACCGGTACTTCTTCTACGCCGCGATCGTGGTCGCCGGGATCCTGACCTACGACACCGTGCTCTCGTTCCGCAACGAGCGGTACGAGTGGGGGCACATGGGCCTCGGCACCCTCGTCTTCCTGGTCAACATCGTGCTGATCTGGGCGTACACGATCTCGTGCCACTCCTGCCGGCACATCGTCGGCGGCAAGCTCAAGCACTTCTCCAAGCACCCCGTGCGCTACAAGGCGTGGCAGTTCGTCGGGCGGCTCAACGCCCGGCACATGCAGCTCGCCTGGGCGTCGCTGGTGAGCGTGGCGCTCGCCGACTTCTACGTGTATCTGGTCGCCTCCGGCGCTTTCGACGATCCGAGGTTTTTCTGATGTCCGTGGTCGACCGGCAGGAGTGGGACGTCGTCGTGGTGGGCGCCGGGGGTGCCGGTCTCCGCGCCGCCATCGAGGCCCGAGAGCGCGGCGCCCGTACGGCCGTGATCTGCAAGTCACTGTTCGGCAAGGCGCACACGGTGATGGCCGAGGGCGGCATCGCGGCCAGCATGGGCAACGCCAACGCGCACGACAACTGGCAGGTCCACTTCCGCGACACCATGCGCGGCGGGAAGTTCCTCAACCAGTGGCGGATGGCCGAACTGCACGCCCAGGAGGCCCCGGACCGGGTCTGGGAGCTGGAGACCTGGGGCGCCCTGTTCGACCGTACGAAGGACGGCCGGATCTCGCAGCGCAACTTCGGCGGCCATGAGTACCCGCGCCTCGCCCACGTCGGCGACCGCACGGGCCTGGAACTGATCCGCACGCTCCAGCAGAAGATCGTCTCGCTCCAGCAGGAGGACCACAAGGAGACCGGCGACTACGAGTCCCGGCTGAAGGTCTACCAGGAGTGCACGGTCACCCGGGTGCTGAAGGACGGATCACGGATCTCCGGTGTCTTCGCCTACGACCGCGAGACCGGCCGTTTCTTCGTCCTGGAAGCCCCGGCCGTCGTGATCGCGACCGGTGGCATCGGCAAGTCCTTCAAGGTGACGTCGAACTCGTGGGAGTACACGGGGGACGGGCACGCGCTGGCGCTGCTGGCCGGAGCTCCCCTGCTGAACATGGAGTTCGTGCAGTTCCACCCGACCGGCATGGTCTGGCCGCCGTCGGTGAAGGGCATCCTCGTCACCGAGTCGGTCCGCGGTGACGGCGGGGTGCTCAGGAACTCCGAGGGCAAGCGGTTCATGTTCGACTACATCCCCGACGTCTTCAAGGAGAAGTACGCCCAGTCGGAGGAGGAGGGCGACCGCTGGTACGAGGACCCGGACAACAACCGGCGCCCGCCCGAGCTGCTCCCCCGCGACGAGGTGGCCCGCGCGATCAACTCCGAGGTGAAGGCCGGCCGGGGCTCCCCGCACGGCGGGGTCTTCCTGGACGTCTCGACCCGGATGCCCGCCGAGGTCATCCGGCGGCGGCTGCCGTCCATGTACCACCAGTTCAAGGAGCTGGCCGACGTCGACATCACGGCCGAGCCGATGGAGGTCGGGCCGACCTGTCACTACGTGATGGGCGGTATCGCGGTCGAGTCGGACACGGCGGCGGCGCGCGGGGTGCCTGGGCTGTTCGCGGCCGGTGAGGTGGCCGGCGGCATGCACGGCTCGAACCGGCTCGGCGGCAACTCCCTCTCCGACCTGCTGGTGTTCGGTCGCCGGGCGGGCTGGCACGCGGCCGAGTACGCGACCGGGCTCGCGGCGGACCGTCCGCCCGTGGACGAGGTCCAGGTCGACGCGGCGGCGGCCGAGGCGCTGCGGCCGTTCTCGGCGGAGGGCGCGGAGCCCGCCGTAGGCCCTCCGGAGAACCCGTACACCCTGCACCAGGAGCTCCAGCAGGCGATGAACGACCTGGTCGGCATCATCCGCCGCGAGGGCGAGATGGAGCAGGCCCTGGAGAAGCTGGGGGATCTTCGGGTACGGGCCCGGCGGGCCGGGGTGGAGGGGCACCGGCAGTTCAACCCGGGCTGGCACCTCGCGCTGGACCTCAGGAACATGCTGCTGGTCAGCGAGTGTGTGGCGCGGGCCGCGCTGGAGCGGACCGAGTCGCGCGGCGGCCACACCCGCGAGGACCATCCGACGATGGACCGTGGGTGGCGCCGGATCAACCTGCTGTGCCAACTGACCGACCCCACGGGCGGGTTGGCGGCGACCGACCCCGTCCGGGGCCAGATCGACCTGACCCGCGAGACCACCGACCCCATCCGCGCCGACCTGCTCGCCCTCTTCGACAAGGAGGAGCTGGTCAAGTACCTCGCCGAAGAGGAGCTGTACGAATGAGCGGCTACACGGCCCACTTCAAGGTGTGGCGGGGTGATGTGAAGGGCGGGGACCTGGAGGACTTCAAGGTCGAGGTCAACGACGGCGAGGTGGTGCTGGACATCATCCACCGCCTCCAGGCCACCCAGGCGCCCGATCTCGCCGTCCGCTGGAACTGCAAGGCGGGCAAGTGCGGTTCCTGCTCCGCGGAGATCAACGGGCGGCCCCGGCTGATGTGCATGACCCGCATGTCGGTGTTCACTCCGGAGGAGACGATCACCGTCACCCCGCTGCGGGCCTTCCCCGTGGTCCGGGACCTGGTCACGAACGTCGGCTTCAACTACCAGAAGGCGCGCGAGGTCCCGGCGTTCGTGCCGCCGCCCGAGCTCGGGCCGGGCGAGTACCGGATGATGCAGGAGGACGTGGACCGCTCGCAGGAGTTCCGCAAGTGCATCGAGTGCTTCCTGTGCCAGGACACCTGCCATGTCGTCCGCGACCACGAGGAGAACAAGACGGCGTTCGCGGGCCCGCGCTTTCTGATGCGGGTGGCCGAACTGGACATGCACCCGCTGGACGCGGCCGAGGAGTCCGGCCTGGACCGCAAGAAGACGGCCCAGGACGAGCACGGTCTCGGCTACTGCAACATCACCAAGTGCTGCACGGAGGTCTGCCCCGAGGGCATCAAGATCACGGACAACGCGCTGATTCCCCTGAAGGAAAGGGCCGTCGACCGCAAGTACGACCCGCTGGTGTGGCTGGGCTCGAAGATCAGGAGGAGGTCTTCCTAGCCGGCTTCATGGCCTGCCGCTGGATGTACAGCCCCGCGGCGAACACGGCCATGCCACTCATCGCGACCGGGAAGTTGCCCATGTCAGGTCCCTGAAGCGGGCCGACGAACAGATACGTGCCGATCCCGGCCATGGCGACCAGGGTGCCGTAGCCCCACACGCGGGGCCGCAGCACCTTGGCCCGCCCGCGGCCCGGCGCGATCCACCCGGTGGTGATCGCGGCGACGGAGAGCACCGCTCCGATCGCCAGGACCAGGACCGCCAGGATCTCCAGAACGTCGTGCATACCGATCATCGTCCCATGAGCTCCAGCACCCTGACCAGGTTGGATTCGGCGATCTCCCGCATCCCGTCCGGGTTCGGGAAGTCGCCCTCGATCAGGCGGAGAGGGCCGGCGACCAGGGACACGTGCAGGGCGAGGCGGTACAGGCGCATCCGGTCCTCGTCCAGGCCGGGGGCACGCAGGACGTCGTAGTACTGCGGTCCGAAGCGGATGCGCAGGAAGATGTGCTCCCACTCGACGTCGAAGTACATGAGCCCTTCGACGTCGATGAGGGCAGGCCTGCCCTGGTCGTCCAACAGGACGTGGTCGGCGCCGAGTTCGCCGTGGACGAGGGTGTGCCGGGCGCGCGGCCGGACGGCTGCGGCGAGCCGTCGCACGGTCTCCTCGAGCTCCTCCCGTACGACGGCGATCCGTTCGTCCCGTACGGCGGCCTGCTCGATGTGGCGCAGGGCGCCCTCGGTGATGCGCCGGGCAGCCGAACCCGACGACGAGGTACCGCCGTTGTCGACGAGCCCGACCTTGCCGAAGGCCGGGCCCTGCTGTGCGTGCAGAGTCCCGAGTTCGGCGGCCAGCAGCTCCAGCGCGGCGCGACCGGCGACCGGGTCCCGCTCCAGCGCCTCCTCCAGACTGCCGCCCCGCATGTCCTCGACGACCACGGCGTCCATGGCGGTGTCGGCGTACAGGAGGCGGGGGGTGCGCACGCCGGCCGCGACCAGCCGGTCGTGGGCGGCCGTGAACACGTCGGGACCGGTGCCGGCGGAGAAGGGGTCGCGGGGGTCCGAGGGGCCGGCGTCCCAGTAGTCCTCGTCCGGCGACCAGACGTAGGCGACGACCGTCGTACCGTCGTCGAGGGCCAGCCGGTAGACGCCCTTCCTGCTGCCACCGCGGAGCCGGGTGACGCCGGTGAGGGCGCGGCCGGTCGCGGCCCGGGCGAGGGGGGCGAGGTCGTCGCGGGTGAGGTGTCTGCGGGTGGAGGTCATCCGGCAGATCGTCGCAGTGCGGTGCGCCGGACCGCAGGTGGTTTTCTAGTGGACCCAGTCCTTCTCGTACGCCGTCCAGTCCGCCTCCGTGGCCGCGAAGTCGACGTACAGCGCCACGCCGAAGTTCGCGCGGTCCGCGTCCGTGCGGGAGAGCCCGAGGCGGACGCCGCGGACGGCCGCGGGGACGGTCTCGGCGAAGGACCAGTGGGCGAAGTTGTCCTCTCGGTAGAAGGGCAGGCCCATCAGCAGGTCGGTGGACTCGGGGGTGACCTCCAAGGCCAGCGAGGTCTGCTGGGCGACATAGCCGCCGTACAGGCTCTCCAGGGGCGTGGCCGTGTCGTACGACATCACCGCGATCTGGTCGACCCGGCGCGCGACCTGACCGAAGTAGGCCTGCGACCACCACTTGGGGTGCCCGGTGAGCGTGCCCGCGACGGAGTGCAGTGCGGGGAGCGGGTCGATCTGGTGGGCGGCGACGGAGAGCGGCACGCCGCGGGCGCGGGTGACCCGGTGGAGGGCGTCGAGGAGGTCGAGATAGTCCTCGTCGCCGGAGTGCAGGGGCTCCAGGTCGAAGTGGGCGCCGTCGAACCCGGCGTCGAGGATCCGCCGGGTGGACCGCACGACAGCGGTGCGGGTGTCCTTCTCGGTGAGGCGCAGTCCGTCCGGGCTCTCGGTGGCGAGCTTGTCGCCGAGCCAGGCCTGCACCCGGATGCCGGGGGCCGCCTGGTGCACGGCGCCGATCAGCCACCGCGCCCTCGGGTACGCCGACCCGGGCAGCGTCCCGTCGTGTTCCAGGGGCCCCGCGTGGACGTACAGGTCACGGATCCCGGTGTCCCGCAGGCGCCGGGCCAGCGCGGTGACGTCGGCGTCGGTCTTGCGGCCGTCCACCCAGGCGTGACCGAGCCAGATCGCGTCCTTGCCCCGGGTGCGGGTGCCGTCCGCGGGGTCGCCGGCGTAGTTGAGGCGGAGGGCGACGGCAACGGTGAGGAGGGGAAGGAGGACGACGAGCGCGAGCGCGATCAGGCCCCGGCGGAGCCGGCGGCGTCGTCCGGGCTTCGGCGCCGGTGCCTCCCTCTCCGCCTCGCCGTTCCCGTCCCCGTCCCCGTCCCCGTCGACCTGTATGTCCCGCACCTCGGACATCCGCTCCCCCACTCCCCTCGCGTACCCCCGCCCGTCCCACCCCGCTCGCGCCCCCGCATTCCGGCCCATACGCTCCGAAACGTGACGCCATCCTTGATACGGGGCCGACCGCGGCGGGGCCGCTCGCACATATCCGCGCGGGTGGCCCATGCCCTGCTGGGCGTGGTCGCCGGGGTCCTGTGGCTGGTGTTGCCGTGGATGACGATCAACGACGACGCTCCGGTTGCAGGCGCGCGCACGAGCGCCGCCGCCCCGGCGGAGGACGAGTCCACCGGCGCCACCGACCTCGTCCTGCCGGTCGCCGCGCTCGCCGTGGTGCTCGCCCTCGCCGCCTACGGCTCCGTCCGCCGGATACGCCGCACCCGCAGCCGTACGACCCCGGCGGCCGCCGGCACGACCCACGTCGGGGCGTATCCCTCCCCCGGGACCCAGCCCCCGCTCGCCGACCTCGACGACCGCTCCCGAGACGCGCTGGTCGACGCCGACAACCACCTGCGCGCCTTCCGGGAGGAACTCCCCTTCGCCGAGGCCGTCTCCGGCCCCGATGCGGTGTCCCCCTTCGCGACGGCGGCCGAGGCGGCGGAGGCCGAACTGTCGGCCGCGTGCGCGATACGGGCGCGGTACGAGGAAGGCGTACCCGAGGAGGCAGCCGCCCTCGCCGGAGTCGTGGGCCGCTGCGAGGAGGCGGAGCGGCGGCTGACCGTCGCCGGGGAGAGCCTGCGCACCCTTCGGGCGCTGGACCGTGACCCCACCACGGCCCTGGCGTCGGCCGAGGCCCGCTTCCGAGAGCTGACCGCCCGCACGGCCGGGGCTGAGGCGACGCCCTTGGGTGACTCCGTCACCGGGTACGTCGAGCTGGCCAAGGACAGCCTGGTCACCGCCACCGTGCACCTCAATCAGACCCACCAGGCCTCTGCCTCCGGCCGGCCGGACGAAGCGGCCCCTCACCTCCGCGCGGCGGAGACCGCGATCTCCCGGGCGGACGTGCTGGTGACGGCCGTGGCCCGGCTGCGCTCGGCGCGCACCGAGGCCGCCCGGCTGATCCCGCCCGCGCTCACGGGCGCGGAGGCGGAACTGGCCCCTTTCCGCGACAGCACCGCGTACGAGGGCGAGACCTACGCCCGGCTCCTGCACGCCGACGCGGTCCTGGCCGCCGTACGCCAGGAGACGACGTCCGGACAGCCGTACGACCCGTTCGGCGTCCTGCGTCGGATCGTGCAGGCGACCGCGCCCCTGGCGACCGGCCGGTCCGGGGTGCTCGCGGTGGCGGCGCTGCTGGTCGCCCGGGAGTCGGTGGCCGCGGCGGACGGCTACGTCACCGTCCACCGCGAGGCCGTCGGTGCCGCGCCCCGCGTGCTCCTGTCGCAGGCTCGGCTCACCGACGATCTCCCGCGGGCGGACGCCCTGGCCCGCGAGGCACGTGACCTCGCCGAACAGGACGTACGCCTGCGCGGGTACCCCGCCTAGAAACAGGCTCCGGACTCAGAACAGGCTGAGCAACGCCTCCGCCGGGTCCACCATGCCGTTCTGCCCGTCGGGCAACGGCAGTTCGAACCACACCGTCTTGCCGCGCGGTGTGCGGCGGGAGCCCCAGGCCGCGCTGAGGAGGCCGACCAGTTGCAGGCCCCGGCCGCCCTCGTCGGTGTCGCGGGCGCGGCGGCGGCGCGGCTGGACGAGTCCGGAGTCCCAGACCTCGCAGACCAGGGTGCGGTCCAGCAGGAGCCGTAGCCGGATGTCACCCTCGCCGTACCGCAGGGCGTTGGTGACGAGCTCGCTGACCAGGAGTTCCGTGGTGTCGACCAGGGGTTCCAGGTCCCAGCTCAGCAGTTGGCCGCGTGCGTACTCCCGGGCCCGGCCCACACTGCGGGGTTCGCGCGGCAGGGTCCAGTCGCCGACCGAGTCGGCGGGCAGGCCCTGGACACGTGCCATCAGCAGCGCGATGTCGTCCTCGCCGTGGTGGGTGTCGAGGGTGTTGAGGACGTGGTCGCAGACGTCCTCCAGGGGGGCGGAGGGGTCGGTGAGCGCTCCTACGAAGGCCTGGAGGCCTTCGTCCAGGGGGTGATCGCGGCTTTCGACCAGTCCATCCGTGTAGAGCGCGAGCAGGGCGCCTTCGGGTAGTTCGACCTCGACCTCCTCGAAGGGCTCGCCACCGACGCCGAGCGGCATGCCGGGCGGCACGTCGAGCATCAGCGCGTCCTCGCCGGGTTCCACCAGGACGGGCGGGAGGTGCCCCGCGTTGGCGAAGGTGCAGCGGCGGGTCACCGAGTCGTAGACGGCGTAGACGCAGGTCGCCAGGTACACCTCGGACAGGTCCGCCTCACGGGGGCGGCGGGCCTGTCGGGTGGCCTGCTGGACACCGCCGGGTGCGCCGAGACCGCGGGCGATCTCGTCCAACGCGCTGAGCACCTCGGCCGGTTCGAGGTCCAGGAGGGCCAGGGTGCGCACGGCGGACCGCAGTTCGCCCATCGCCACTGCCGCCCGCAGACCACGGCCCATCACGTCTCCGACCACCAACGCCGTGCGGTGTCCCGGCAGTTCGATGACGTCGAACCAGTCACCGCCGACCTCGCTGGGCCGGTCCGCGGAGGAGTTGCCGGGCAGGTAGCGGCAGGCGATGTCCAGGCCGGAGGCGACCGGGTCGCCGGGGGGCAGCAGGGACCGCTGCAGTATCAGGGCCCTCTCGTGCTCCCGCCGGTACAGGCGCGCGTTGTCGATACAGACCGCCGCCCGCGCCGCCAGCTCCACCGCGAGATCCCGGTCCCGGTCCCCGAACGGCTCGCTGCCCTTGGTCCGGGCGAACTGCGCGAGGCCTACGACGGTGTCGTGGGCGACCATCGGCACGGCGAGCGTGGACTGCACGAGGCTGCCCTCCTCGGCCGGGATGTACTGCGGGCGCGCGGTGCGCAGGGCGTCCGCGCAGGGCGAGTTGAAGGGGTAGTGGTGGACGGCGCCGACCGAGACGGGGTCGCCGGAGCCGATGAAGGGGGCGTCGGAGACCGCGCTGGCGAAGGCGACCCGGCGGAGTTCCGCGCTGCCGTCGGCGAGGCCCGGCGGGGTCTCGTCGCCGGCGAGGAGACCCTGGTAGAGGTCGACGGTGGCCAGGTCGCAGAAGCCGGGGACGACGACGTCGAGGAGTTCGCGGGCCGTGGTCTCCAGGTCGAGGGAGTTGCCTATGCGGGCGCCGGCCTCGTTCAGCAGGGCCAGATTGCGCCGGGCCGCGGCCGCTTCGCGGGCGGCGGCGCGGCGGGCGGTGATGTCGGTTCCCAGCCAGGCGATGCCGATGGGCCGGCCCGACCCGCTGCGCACCCGGTACAGGTTGATGGACCAGTGGCGGCGCTCGTCGGACCCCGGCAGGAAACCCGTGACGTGCATGTCGGTGATGGAGTCGCCGGTCTCCAGGACCCGGCGCAGGGTCGCGGTGACCCGCTCGGCCTCGGGGCGCGGCAGATAGTCGTGGACGCCCTTGCCCCGGTGATCGTCCGGGCTGCCGCCGAAGAGGGAGGCGAAACGGTAGTTGACGCGGCGAACCCGCAGGTCGGGGTCGATCAGGATGAATCCGAAGGGAGATTGACCGAAAATCGCCTGCGAGGCGGCGAGGTCGGTCTCGATGCTGCGCAGCGTGCGTACGTCGACGACGATGCAGACGGCGGCCTTCTCGCCCTCCTCGGTCCGCGTCGGCATCACATAGACCTCGGCGAGGCCCTCCCGGCCGCACTCGCCGTCGGCCGCCGACGGGGGCACCCGGAAGGGCACCACGCCGGTCCACTCGCGGCCGTCCAGGATCTCCGCCATCTTGCGCTGGCCCTGCGCGCGCAGGTCCGCGTCGATGAAGGCCTCGATGGGGTCCATGCCGACGGCGTGCTCGGCGGGGATGCCGAAGAGCTGCTCGGCGCGCAGACTCCACTGCTCGACCAGACCGTCGGGGCCTATGGAGAAGGACGCGACCTTGATGTAGTCGTAGATCGAGCCGGGCGGGCTGCTCTGCCACATGGCGTCACCGGACGGCGGCTCGCCGGGACGGACATGCGCCACGGCATCATCCGCGGCCTCCGTCCTCGCGCCGTCCAACGGGTCCTTCGACTCCGTGGCCTTCGCTGGTATCTCGCTCACGCGAACCGTCCCCTCCAGCTCACCGCGTCCGGTACCGGTCACCGGGGGCGGCTGCCCGCAGTATCCAGCACTACGGCGCCGCACAACACGGTGTTCACGATCACAGCACGATCCCGACGGTTTTCGGTCCGGGCTGCGACAACACTTCCAGTCTTCTAACCAGCGGACACTGCGTCGAATCACGTCTGTCGACAACCGCCACCGGCCTGAACCAGTCGATGGACAGGGGTAGGGGTGCCGTACAGGCGTTCTTCACCGCGATCAGGTCCTGTTCATCCCTGCACCGCGAGCTCGAACCAGACCGTCTTGCCCGTCGCACCGGGTCGGGTGCCCCAGCGGTGGGCCGCATGGGCGACCAGTTGCAGACCGCGGCCGCTCTCGTCGTCGAGGGCGGCTACGCGTTCGCGGGGCGGGTCGGGCAGGGGATCGGAGACCTCGACCAGGAGGACGCCGTCGACGACGCCGGGGCGGACCAGGCGGACGCCGATGGGGCCGGTGGCGTGCCGGAGGGCGTTGGTCACCAGCTCACTGACCAGGAGGGCGGCGATGTCGGCGAGGCCGTCGAGATTCCAGGCGGCCAGCCGGTTCCGGACGGCCGTCCGGGCAGCGCGTACGGCGCCCGGGTCCGCCGGGAACGTCCACGCGGCGTAGTCGCCTTCGGTGTCGATCACGCCGATCACATCCCGGGCCAGCCCATGTCCACTTTCGTGGGGTTAAGGGGCACATACCCGATATCGGGGCCGCGGTACCGTGCCGAACGGCTTAACACGGGGCGCCTAAGAGCTCGAGCCCCTGAGTGTCTCCAGGGAACGAACAGCCTCTACGTCCTGATCGAGCCAGTTCACGTCCCAGATCTCGTCCGGGGCGAGCCAGCGCAGTTCGTCGTGATCCTGCAAGGGCTTGGGCTCCGGGGAAGCCGGGAAGAGTTGGGCCGTCCAGGCGTGGAGGACGTAGGGGGACTTGAGGGGCCACTCGCCGGGGATGCGCACCCCGACCTCCACCTCTACGCCCAGCTCCTCCCGGAGCTCGCGCACGAGGGCCGCCTCGGACGACTCCCCCTCCTCCACCTTGCCTCCGGGAAGCTCCCAACGGCCGGCCAAAGCAGGAGGCGCGCTGCGGCGGGCTGCGAGGAGACGGTCACCGTCGTACAGGGCGGCCGCCACCACCACGATCCGTTCCGTCATGCGCCGGAGCCTACGGGAGGCTCCTCAGTCGGCCGAACTCGCGCCGTTCTGGCTGATGCGCTCGACCCAGTAGAGCTGCTTGTGACCGCGACCGTCGAGACTGTCGGCAATCTTCTGGGCCTCGGCCCGGGTCGCGTACCTGCCCACGCGGTAGCGATTGCCGTTGTCGTCCTGTCGTATGACGAGCCATGGAAGCGTGATCGTGCCGTCGTTCATTGCGCCCCACCGCCCCTTCCCGACCTGCGTCGAGCCCCACCCGATAAGGAAACCGCACTCCGCATATGCCCGAGCCTACGCCCAACCTTTACGCAGCGAACACGCGTTTTCACAAAGAGGTACGCAACCAGCCAGGACGGACTCCTCCGGCAGGGGCGCGCAGCCGTGAACGCGCCCCCGGTGGGCGGTGATGCCTCGCGTCAGGGGCGCCTCTGGAATCGCTGTGTCGACCTGCGAGAACGGCCGAATTCGAACGGCGTTCGCCTGCGGGTCCGTTGCGCGCTCGCCCGGGGCAACTTCCCCGGGGCGCGCGCTACTTCACCGGGAGGTGGTACGCGACCTGGTAGCGGTCGGCCGGAATGACCACGTCGGCCGTCTCCACCGGGCGGCCCGAGGCGTAGTAGGTGCGGTGGACCACGAGGACGACATGGCCGGGGACACCGCCCAGGGCGAGCAGTTCCTCGGCCAGGCCGGGACGGGCGCCCACCTCCTCGGTGACGTTGTCCACGACGACGTCGATGGCGGCCATGCGCTCGACCACGCCCATGCCGCCGAGGGGGCCCTCCTCGGGGAGCATCACGGGAGTGCGGCCGGTGACCGCGAGCGGCTCCCAGGAGGTGGAGAGCATCATCGGCTCACCGGCCTCCCGGAAGACGTACGTCGTACACATCACGCGGTCGCCGGGCCGGATGTCGAGCCGCTCGGCGATGGCGACCGACGCCTCGGTCTGCGTGCTGCTGGACTCCCAGGTGCCGCGCCCCTCCCCGTCGGCCTGCTCCTGCCGGAAGGGCGTGGCGCCGGAGGCCGGGCGGTAGCCGGAGCGGGCGATACGGCGGGGCACGGGCTGCTCCCGGACGTACGTCCCGGAGCCGGAGCGGCCCTCGACCAGGCCCTCGGCCATCAGCACCTTGCGGGCCTCCAGCGCGACGGTGTCCGAGACGCCGTACTCCTCGCGGATCCTGGCCTGGGACGGCAGGCGGGTGTGCGGTGGCAGCGAACCGTCGACGATCTTCTGGCGGAGATCACCCGCGACGCGCAGGTACGCCGGCTGCTCACCGAATGTCACTGGCCGCTCCCATCAGGTTGTACAGACAGCAACAGCCTGGCAACCGTAGGTTGGACCATGCAAGCAAAGGCCAGAGAGTCACTCGATGTGATGACATGTTCCGGTGGGGGTCTTTACGCAGGCACTTTCTCCCCGCTATGGCCGCGCTCACACATTGAGTTCGCCGCCGCCCGACTCGCCGCTGCCGTCGTCGCCCTCGTCGTCGTACGTCGGCCGCTTGGTGGCGAGCCCCAGAGCCTTGCGTGCGGTGACCGTGCTGGGGCCGTCGACGTACGCGTAGCCCTTGTCGTAGTGGAGGTAGAAGGTGTCCACGTCGTCGTCCTCGGCCGCGGCGAGCGCCTTAGCCCACTCGTCGCGCGCGTCCTCCATGTCCTTCACCAGGGCCGCTACCGGCTTGTCGGCAGCGGCCGGCCAGGACTGCGCGCGCAGGGCCTTGATCTGGTGGTCGAGGCTGTCGTGGACGTCCCTCGACCAGCCCCGATACCCGGGCAGGTCGTCCTCGGGGTAGTCCTCGGGCTCCTCCCACCACACGGCGTCCATGGCGTTGAGGGACTTCAGGAGGGTGATCTGATACGTGTCGAGGGTGGTCTCGTCGGCCCGCAGCGAGCCGGTCAGGGTGGCCTTCTCGTCGGTGTTGCCGAAGATGCAGCTGACCTCGCGGTCGCCGAGGCGCCAGCTCTGCCGGGTCGGGCCGAAGTAATACACGTCGACGTCGCCGGGGAGCGCCCAGGTGTCCATGACGTAGGTGTCCTGGAGGGGGTAGCACTTGTCGTCGGCGGCGTCGGAGACCGCGCCGTCCCCCGGGAAGCCGTCGCCGCCGGTCATCTTGAACTCGCCGAACACCTCGCCGTCGTGCTCGCCCGCGCAGGGCACCTCGTCGACGTCGTAGGTGAGGCCTTCGAGGGACTCCCCCGGCGCATCGAAGCACTGGCCCGTCACGACGGAGAAGGTCGCGCCCTCGCTCGCGCCCTTCTTGAACGCCTCCCACGCGTCGGAGAGCCCACCGGTGGCGAGCACCGTCACCCACAGAGCGAGTCCGAGCGACGACAGGACCGACCCCGCGATCGCCAGGGCCTTGCCGGACTGGCCCTTCTTCTTGATCTGCACCAGCGCGATCACACCCAGCACCAGTCCCACCGCCGGGAAGCAGCACAGGACGCCGAGCACCAGGGAGGCGACGGCGAGGCCGTTGACCGACGACGGGCGGGCGTAGGGGCTGTAGCCCTGTCCCCAGGTCTGGTACGGCGGGCCATAGGGTTGCCCGTAGGGCTGTCCGTACGGCTGTTGTCCGTACGGGTGCTGCCCATACGGCTGTTGTCCCTGCGGCGGCGGCCCGTACGGGTCCGGGGCCGGGGACGGCCCCCGGGCGGGGTCGGGCTGGTGGGGCCCAGGGGGCGGGGGTATGGACACGGGTACCGTGCTCCTGGTTCAGCAGTGGCGGGGAACTGACGTACGACAGGGCGCATGGTATGCGCGGGGCGGGCGGGGGTGGAATGCCGATCACGGGTGCGACGACCCAGGCGGTGAACGGGCTGACGGCGCGGTGGGCGGGGGCGTCTTCCGGGGGGACCGTGTTCTCGGCCGCCGGTGTGTGGCCGCTGCTGGCCTTCCTGGCAGACGGGGCGCGGGGTCCGGCGCGGGCCGAGCTGGCGCGGGCGCTCGGGGTGCCCGCGGAGCAAGCGGCCGCGGCGGCGCGGGAGTTGCTCGCGGGACTGGCCGCATCGGAGGCGCTGGACTCGGCTCTCGGACTGTGGACCAGGCGGACGCTGGAGCTGCGCGAGGAGTGGGAGGCCGGGCTGCCCGCCGACGCGCTCGGGGTCCTCACCGGCGATCCCGTCCTCGATCAGCGGGAGATGGACGCCTGGGCCGCGAAGCGGACGGGTGGGCTGATCGAGCGGATGCCGGTGGAGGTGCGGGACGACACCGAGCTGGTACTGGCGAGTGCGCTGGCTCTGCGGACCACATGGCTGCGGCCCTTCGAGGTGCGTCCGCTACGGCCGTCCGCGGGCCCCTGGCAGGGCAGGACGCTGCGCGGGCTCAACCGCCGGAGCGTGCGCCTGGACCGGGTCGGCGTGGTGACCGCCCCCGAGGGCCGGGTCACCGAGGTGAAGGTGCTCGGCGACAACGGCATCGACGTCCATCTCCTGCTCGGGGACGAACACATGACGCCGGGCCAGGTAATGGCGGCGGGGGCGGCCGTGCTCGACGGCACGTGTCCTGTCCTACGCGGGTCGTTGCTGCCGCACGGGCCCGCGGGGCCGGGACTGCGGGTCGAGGAGCGGCCGTGTGCCGTCCCTCGGCAACCGACGCTGGAGGTGACGACGGCGGCGTTCGAGGTGCGGGCGCACCACGATCTGCTGGACCTGCACGGACTGTTCGGCCTCACCGCGGCTCGGGACGCGCGGCAGGGTCACTTCGCCGGCATCAGCGCCTCACCCCTGGCCGTCGGCTCCGCCCGGCAGTCCGTCCTGGCCCGCTTCGACGCGCTCGGCTTCGAGGCGGCCGCGGTGACGGCGGTCGCGGCGGCGCCGGGTGGGGCGCCGCCCACGCCCCGCCACACGTCGACCGTCGTCACGGCCACCTTCGACCGCCCCTTCGCCTTCCTCGCCGTACACCGTGAGACACGGCTGACACTGACAACGGGCTGGGTGACGGAACCGGCACCGTTCGGGTAGCCGCGCTGCGGCCCGGACGACGGGACGGGGGACGGAACCCGGCGCCGCTCCGGTGACCGTCCTGCGGTCCTGCGGTCTCGGTCGCCGAAGGTGGTGGCTCGGGTGGTCTTCTCCCCGGCGACGGAACAGGGTGACGGAACGGGCACCGCTCCGGTAGTCGTCCTGCGGCGTCGGTCGCCGAAGGCGGTCGCCCGGGCGGTCTTCCCCCAGGCGACGGGACCGGGGGCAGAACCGGCGCCGTTCGTTGGCCCCCTGTGGTCTCAGTCGTCGAAGGCTGTCGCCCGGGTGGTCTTCTCCCAGGTGGCCACGTCGTCCCGTACGGCGTCGAGGTGCTCGAGTACGGCGGTCACGGCGTCGTCGCCGAGGGGCAGCCGCAGCGGGGTCTCCTCGGCGTCGAGCGCGGCGCGGATCAGGGCCGCCGCCTTCGCGGGGTCGCCGGCCTGGGTGCCGTCGCCGCCGGAGACGACCTCGCGGGTCTCGCTCACCTTGGCGTAGACGCCGCTGTCGGCGCTGGCCCCCGCGCGGCTCGCCTCGAACAGTGAGGTGCGGAAAGCCCCCGGCTCCACGATCAGCACCTTGATGCCGAACTCCCGCACCTCGTCGGCGAGCCCCTCGGACATGCCCTCCAGCGCGAACTTCGTCCCGCTGTACGCCGAGAAGCCCGCGAAGGACATCTGCCCGCCCATGCTGCTCATCTGCACGATCGCACCCGAACGCCGCTCGCGCATGCCCGGCAGCACCGCCCTCGTGAGCGCCGCCGGTCCGAGGACATGCAGGTCGAACAGCTCGCGCAGTTCGGCGTCGGTGGTCTCCTCGAAGGCACCGACATGGGTCCGGCCGGCGTTGTTGACCAGCACGTCGATCCGCCCGTGCCGGGCCACCACATCCCGTACGACGGCCTCCGCGGCGGACATGTCGGTCACGTCCAGACGCACCGCCTCCACCTGGTCCGGGTGGGTGGCCACGAGGTCGTCCAGCGCCTCGGGCCTGCGGACCGCGCCCACCACGACATCGCCGTCGGCCAGGGCCGCCTCGGCGATCGCCCGCCCGAACCCGCTGCTCGCGCCCGTGATCAGCCAGACCTTGTTCATGACGACTCCTCTTCTCGGGTTCCCGGGTTGTTCCACGAACCAGCCTGCTGCCGAAGTCGGTTGCCCGTCCAAGACCCACGGTGATAACCGATGGCTATGACGACCGACGTGCATGTACGGGACCTGCGTTACTTCCTGGCGGTGGCCGAGGAACTGCACTTCACGCGCGCGGCCGAGCGGCTGTACGTGTCACAGCCCGCGCTGAGCAAGCAGATCCGGGCGCTGGAGCGGCAGGTGGGCGTGGAGCTGTTGCGACGGGACCCGCGGGGCGTCCTGCTCACCGAGGCGGGTCAGGCGCTGGTGCCGCACGCCCGGCAGGTGCTGGCGGCCTGGGCGGCGGCGGACGCCGCGATGGCGACGGCCCGGGCGGCGGGGCGCGGCACGCTGGTGGTGGGCATGAGCACCAGCCCCGGCCGCGGCGGTCTGCTCCCGGCGATCCGCTCCCGCTTCACGGCCGCGCATCCGGAGGCGGTAGTACGGCTGCGGCAGATGCACTGGCAGGACCCGACCGCGGGGCTGGCGGACGGTGAGACCGAGGTCGCGTTCGTCTGGCTGCCGCTGCCCGACGAGGAGCGCTACGGATGGACGGTGGTCGCCGAGGAGTCCCGTCTGATCGCCCTCCCCGACAGCCACCCGCTCGCCGCCCGCGAGGAGGTCGACTTCGCCGACCTGGCCGACGAACCGTTCCTCGCCCTGCCGCCGAGCGCGGGCCCCCTGCGCGACTTCTGGCTCGCCCTCGACGAACGGTCCGGCCGTCCGCCCCGCATCGGCGCGGAGATCGCCGGCACGGAGGAGACGTACGAGGCCCTCGTCGCGGGCCTGGGCATCTGCCTCGTGGCCGCCGGCAACGCCCCCCTGATCACCCTGGGCGGGGTGGTCACCCGCCCGGTGCGCGGGATCGGCCCGAGCAGATACGTCCTGGCCTGGCGCAAGGAGGACGGGGGACGACCGCTGGTGCGGGGGTATGTAGAGGCTTGTCGGTCGGTGGCGGGGGGCTGACGGAACCTCCCCTGAATCCGTCAGTCACACGTTGAAGCGGAACTCCACCACGTCCCCGTCCTGCATCACGTACTCCTTGCCCTCCATGCGCGCCTTGCCCTTCGCGCGGGCCTCGGCGACCGATCCCGTCTCCACCAGGTCGCCGAAGGAGATGACCTCCGCCTTGATGAAGCCCTTCTGGAAGTCGGTGTGGATGACTCCGGCGGCCTCGGGGGCGGTGGCGCCCTTCTTGATGGTCCAGGCGCGGGATTCCTTGGGGCCGGCCGTGAGGTAGGTCTGCAGGCCGAGGGTGTTGAAGCCGACGCGGGCGAGGGTGGTGAGGCCCGGCTCCTCGGCGCCGACCGACTCCAGGAGCTCCATCGCGTCCTCCTCGTCGAGCTCGGCGAGGTCCGCCTCCAGCTTGGCGTTGAGGAAGATCGCCTCGGCGGGGGCGACCAGGGCACGCTGCTCGTCCTTGAAGGACTCGTCGACCAGCTCGTCCTCGTCGACGTTGAAGACGTACAGGAAGGGCTTCGTCGTCAGCAGGTGCAGGTCGTGCAGCAGCTCCTCGTTGCCCGAGCCCTGGACGATGCCCGCGGAGAACAGCGTGTCGCCCTTCTCCAGGATCTCCTTCGCCGCCTCGACCGCCGCGACCTTCGCCACGACGTCCTTCTTGATCCGCGACTCCTTCTGGAGGCGGGGCAGGACCTTCTCGATGGTCTGGAGGTCGGCCAGGATCAGCTCGGTGTTGATCGTCTCGATGTCGTCCTTGGGCGAGACCTTGCCGTCGACGTGGACGACGTTCTCGTCCTTGAAGGCGCGGATGACCTGGCAGATCGCGTCGGACTCACGGATGTTCGCGAGGAACTTGTTGCCCAGGCCCTCACCCTCGGAGGCGCCCTTCACGATGCCCGCGATGTCCACGAAGTCCACGGTCGCCGGAAGGATCTTCTGGGAGGAGAAGATCTCGGCCAGTTTCGCCAGGCGCGGGTCCGGGACACCGACCACGCCGACGTTCGGCTCGATCGTGGCGAACGGGTAGTTGGCCGCCAGCACGTCGTTCTTGGTCAGGGCGTTGAACAGGGTCGACTTGCCGACATTCGGCAGACCGACGATTCCGATCGTGAGCGACACGTTGCGACTTCCCGTACGTGAGAGGAGACGTGAGGAGACTGGCGGCCAGGGGGCCGATCCACCAGTCTACGGCGTGCGCCGGCACGCTCCGGCTGACCTCTCGAACGCATGGCCAAGGTCTTTCCCACCGCGTGTCTGAGGAGCCATTCCACACATAAACAGACCTAGGTTGGTCCAGTGGAGCAACACAGGACCCGCCCCCCGCACAACGGAACGCGACGCCCGACGCCGGGAGCGCCGCTGCCCTCGCAGGCCCGCGGTGAGCGACGGTCGGCGCCGCCCCGCCGACCCCCGCCGCCCGTGGTCCAGACGCTGCGACGGTTCCCCAACCCCCGGCTCACCGGGCTCGGCGGCGGCCTGTTCTGCGCCGGGCTGATGTGCGCGCTCGGCTTGCTCGTCTCCCTGCTGTTCGGCTCGTCACTGACGGTGTACGGCGTGCTGTTCGTGCCGGTGAGTGTGCTGACGGCGGTCTGGATGCGCCGGGGCGATCTGCTGACCGCCCCGATCATCGTCCCGATCGCCTTCGCCGCCGGGCTCGTCCCGGTCGCCGACAGCAGCGGCGGCACCTCGGGCCGTCTGATGGGCCTGTTCACCGCGCTGGCCACGCAGGCCGGCTGGCTCTACGCCGGCACGCTGGCCGCCGGCATCATCGCGCTGGTCCGCAGGATCCGCCTGGTGCGGCGCCGCTCGCGCTGACGAGGACCGGCGGGCGGTACGAAGGGGGACAGTGGTCGACCCGCCTCCTAACCCTCCGCCGCCCGCATCGCCGCACCCACGATCCCCGCGTTGTTCTGCAACTGCGCCGGGACGATCTCCGCTTTGATGCCCTCGATGTGCGGCAGGAACTTCTGGGCCTTGCGGCTGACGCCGCCGCCGACGATGAACAGTTCCGGCGAGAAGAGCATCTCCACATGGGCGAGGTATTTCTGGACCCGGTGGGCCCAGTGCTCCCAGGTGAGCTCCTCGTCCTCCCTTGCCTTGCTGGAGGCCTTCTTCTCGGCGTCGTGGCCGTGCAGCTCCAGGTGGCCCAGCTCGGTGTTGGGGACGAGGACGCCGTCGACGAAGACCGCGCTGCCGATGCCGGTGCCGAAGGTGAGCAGAATGACGGTGCCCTTGTGGTCCCTGCCCGCGCCGAAGTTCATCTCGGCGACGCCCGCCGCGTCCGCGTCGTTGACGACGGTCACCGGGAGTCCGCCGAGCCGCTCGCTGAACAACGCGCGCGCGTCGGTGTCGATCCAGCTCTTGTCGACATTGGCCGCCGTACGGATCGTCGAGCCGCCGGTGACCACGCCCGGGAAGGTCAGACCGACCGGTCCCGTCCACCCGAAGTGGTCCACGACCTGCTTCACCCCGTCGGCCACCCCGTCGGGCGTCGCCGGTTGCGGTGTGAGCACCTTGTGGCGCTCCTGGGTGAGGTCGCCCTTGTCCAGGTCCACAGGGGCGCCCTTGATCCCGGATCCGCCGATGTCCAAGCCGAAGATCTGCATGGCCCTACGTTACGACGGACGACTGACAGTCACGCCTCCGAGGTCCCCTTACGCTCCGCGACCAGCGCCGCAGCCTCCTCGCGCAGGTCGCGGCGCAGTTCCTTCGGCAGCGAGAAGATGATGGACTCCTCGGCCGCCTTCACGAGCTCCACGTCGCCGTAGCCGCGCTGCGACAGCCACTCCAGTACTTCTTCCACGAGTACCTCCGGCACCGAGGCGCCCGAGGTCACGCCGACCGTGGTCACGCCCTCCAGCCAGGCCTCGTCGATCTCGCTCGCGTAGTCCACGAGGTAGGCCTCGCGGGAGCCGGCCAGCTTGGCGACCTCGACGAGCCGCTTGGAGTTGGAGGAGTTGCGGGAACCGACCACGATGACCAGCTCGGCCTCGGCGCCCATCTGCTTCACGGCGAGCTGACGGTTCTGCGTGGCGTAGCAGATGTCGTCGCTGGGCGGGGAGATGAGCTGCGGGAACTTCTCCTTGAGGGCGTCGACGGTCTCCATCGTCTCGTCGACGGACAGCGTGGTCTGGGAGAGCCAGACGACCTTCGACTCGTCGCGGACCTCGACCTTGGCGACGTCCGAGGGGCCGTCGACCAGCGTGATGTGGTCGGGGGCCTCTCCGGAGGTGCCGATGACCTCCTCGTGGCCCTCGTGCCCGATCAGGAGGATGTCGTAGTCCTCATTGGCGAAGCGGACGGCTTCCTTGTGGACCTTGGTGACGAGCGGGCAGGTCGCGTCGATGGTGGCGAGGTTGCCGCGCGCGGCCTCCTCGTGGACGACGGGGGCGACGCCGTGGGCCGAGAACATGACGATGTTGCCCGGCGGGACCTCCTCCGTCCGTTCGACGAAGATGGCGCCCTTCTTCTCCAGGGTCTGTACGACGTACTTGTTGTGGACGATCTCATGCCGGACGTACACCGGAGCGCCGTACTGCTCCAGGGCTTTCTCGACGGCGATCACGGCGCGGTCCACACCCGCGCAGTAGCCACGGGGGGCGGCGAGCAGGACACGGCGGCCAGGCGAAGCAGTCATGCGTCCCATCGTAAGGCCGCGTTCGCCGGCCGAAGATCTCGTGGAGCGTCGGAGGCGGCACAGGTCGTGAGCGCGGTGTGGTTGGTCGTGGGGCTGCTGGTGCCGGCGGGGCAGCGCGGGAGGTCGGAACCCGTCGCGTGGTGACGGCCCGTGACGGTGCGTTGTCGTACCGGGCCGTTACGCTCGCGGCATGGCTGTGAACTCGACTCCCGAAGCGCCCCTGCCCGTCGGCGAGGTGTCGCGCCTGATCGGCGGCTGGATCGACCGCCTCGGTGCCGTGTGGGTCGAGGGCCAGATCACCCAGCTCTCCCGGCGCCCGGGCGCGGGTGTCGTCTTCCTCACCCTGCGCGATCCGTCCTACGACATCTCGGTGAGCGTCACCTGCTTCCGCCAGGTCTTCGACGAGATCGCCGATGTCGTCAGCGAGGGCGCCCGAGTCGTCGTACTGGCGAAGCCGGAGTGGTACGCGCCGCGGGGCCAGCTCTCGCTGCGGGCCGCCGAGATAAGGCCCGTCGGGGTCGGTGAGCTGCTGGCCCGGCTGGAGCAGCTGAAGAAGTCGCTCGCCGCGGAGGGGCTGTTCGCGCCGGAGCGCAAGAAGCCGCTGCCGTTCCTGCCGCAGCTCATCGGGCTGGTCTGCGGCCGGGCCTCGGCCGCCGAGCGGGATGTCCTGGAGAACGCCCGGCACCGCTGGCCGGCCGTCCGTTTCGAGGTGCGCAACGTCCCGGTGCAGGGCGTGCACGCCGTCCCGCAGGTCGTCCAGGCGGTCAAGGAGCTCGACGCGCTGGACGACGTGGACGTGATCGTCGTGGCGCGCGGCGGGGGCAGCGTGGAGGATCTGCTGCCGTTCTCCGACGAGCAGTTGGTGCGGGCGGTCGCGTCCTGTCGTACGCCGGTGGTGTCGGCGATCGGGCACGAGCCGGACACCCCGCTGCTCGACTACGTCGCCGACCTGCGGGCCTCCACGCCCACGGACGCGGCCAAGAAGGTCGTACCGGATGTGGGTGAGGAGTACGAGCGGGTGCGGGCGCTGCGGGACCGCGCGCGGCGGTGCGTCGAGTCCTTCCTCCAGCGGGAGGAGCGGGGTCTCGCGCAGGCCCTCGCGCGGCCGTCGATAGAGGATCCGCACCGGATGATCGACGAGCGCGCCGACCAGGTGTCCTCCCTGGTCGACCGCGGCCGCCGCACTCTGGGCCATCTGCTGGACCGCGCCGACTCCGAGCTGACGCACACGCACGCGCGCGTGGTGGCCCTCTCCCCCGCCGCGACCCTCCAGCGCGGGTACGCCGTGCTCCAGAAGGCCGACGGGCACGTGGTGCGGGCGCCGGACGAGGTGACGGCGGAGGAGACCCTGCGGGCGAGGGTCGCCGAGGGTGAGTTCGTTGTCCGAGTCGATGCATAGGGTGGGCGGATGACCAGCAAGGTGGCGGAAGAGTCGCTCGGGTACGAGCAGGCACGGGACGAGCTGATCGAGGTCGTGCGGCGCCTGGAGGCGGGCGGTACGACGCTCGAGGAGTCCCTCGCGCTCTGGGAGCGGGGCGAGGAGCTGGCCAAGGTGTGCCGGCGTTGGCTGGACGGGGCGCGGGCGCGGCTGGACGCGGCACTGGCCGAGGAGGAAGAGGCCGGGACCGAGGGCGACGCCGAGTAGGAGATCCGGGTGATCTGTGAACCGGATCACCATGGCCCGGTATTTGTTGAAGGTTGAACTTCAGTCGCGTAGCGTCGAGAACGTCAACCGGTCCCCGGTCCGTTTCCGGGGGCGACGCGCCACCGGAGAAGGTTTCCCATGTCTCTCGTTCTTGACCCCGCCGCCCAGGACCTGCTCTTCCGCGAGGCCCGTACCGCGAACACCTTCACCGACGAGCCGGTGACCGACGAGCAGGTCCAGGCCATCTACGACCTGGTCAAGTACGGCCCGACCGCCTTCAATCAGAGCCCGCTGCGCATCACCCTGGTCCGCTCCGCCGAGGCCCGCGAGCGCCTGGTCCAGCACATGGCCGAGGGCAACCAGCCCAAGACCTCCACCGCCCCGCTGGTCGCGATCCTCTCCGCGGACAACGAGTTCCACGAGGAGCTGCCGGAGCTCTTCCCGCACTTCCCGCAGGCCAAGGACGTCTTCTTCAGCGAGCGCCCCGCCCGCGAGGGTGCCGCCGGGCTGAACGCCGCCCTGCAGGCCGCGTACTTCATCATCGGCGTCCGTGCCGCGGGCCTCGCCGCCGGCCCGATGACCGGTCTGGACTTCGAGGGCGTCCGCAAGGAGTTCCTGGACGACGACCACACCCCGCTGATGGTCGTCAACATCGGCAAGCCGGGCGCGGACGCCTGGTTCCCGCGCTCCCCGCGCCTGGCGTACGACGAGGTCGTCACCACCGTCTGAGACGGCTGACACGCGACGAGAGGGCCCGGCCGCCTGGCGGCCGGGCCCTCTCGCGTGGTCTCACGCCGTCTTGAGCGACTTCGCCATCTCGGCCAACTGGCCGAACGATCCCGTGCCCGCGACCACCGTCGTCGCGCCGTCGCCGGTGTGGACGAGGGCGTCGTAGCGGCCGCCGGTGTACCGCGTCCAGGTGCGGCCCGCGATCTGCTGGGTCTGCTTCGTCGCCTCGCCGCCCTGGCTCGCCTCGTCGATGAACGTCGACGGCTTCTGCGTCGACTGCTCGACCTGCACGTACTGATCACCAGGGGCCTGGAAACCCAGGTGCCAGGCGTCGAACCGGTCGCCCTGGAAACGCACCGAAGTCGCCTTCCAGCCGGCCGGCAGATCCTCGGGCGCGGCCACCGGATAGGAGGCCGCGCGGCGGGCCGTGAGCAGCTCGACGCGGTAGTCGACCGTCTTGATGTCGGGAGCGGAGTCGTCGTGCGGGATGAACACGTAGATGACCGCCGCCGCGATCCCGATCAGGCCCAGGGAGAGAATCATGTCCCGGACCGTCTTCTGCTTGCCGTTCGAACCTGCCACGCCCCCTATCGTCGCAGGTGCCCGGTCCGCTCATCCGTGGGGTCCCCTGCTCATTTTGTCGGACTGAGGATAGAGTCGACGGTCGAACCCTCATCCGGCCGTCGTCGTATCAGAAAGGTGCGCTCCGATGACCGAGCATCATCATCTGCCGTCCGAACTCGAGGTCCCCTCCGAGGCCCCCGACCGCAACCTCGCCCTGGAACTCGTCAGGGTGACCGAAGCCGCCGCGATGGCCGCGGGCCGCTGGGTGGGCCGGGGCGAGAAGAACGGCGCCGACGGCGCCGCGGTGCGCGCCATGCGGTCCCTCGTCTCCACCGTGTCGATGAACGGCGTGGTCGTCATCGGTGAGGGCGAGAAGGACGAGGCCCCGATGCTCTTCAACGGAGAGCGCGTGGGCGACGGGACCGGCCCCGAGTGCGACATCGCCGTCGACCCGATCGACGGGACCACGCTGACGGCCAAGGGCATGCCGAACGCGATCGCCGTGCTGGCCGCGGCGGACCGCGGGTCGATGTTCGACCCGTCCGCCGTGTTCTACATGGACAAACTGGTCACGGGTCCCGAGGCCGCGGACTTCGTCGACATCAACGCGCCGGTCTCCGTGAACATCCGGCGGGTCGCCAAGGCCAAGCGGTCCACTCCGGAGGACGTGACCGTGGTCATCCTCGACCGGCCCCGGCACGAAGGGATCATCAAGGAGATCCGGGAGGCGGGAGCGCGGATCAAGCTGATCTCCGACGGCGACGTGGCGGGGTCGATCTACGCGCTGCGCGAAGGCACCGGCGTCGACATGCTGCTGGGCATCGGCGGTACGCCGGAGGGGATCATCTCGGCCTGTGCCGTGAAGTGCCTCGGGGGGACGATCCAGGGCAAGCTGTGGCCGAAGGACGACGAGGAGCGGGCGCGGGCGATCGACGCCGGGCACGATCTGGACCGGGTGCTCATGACCGACGACCTGGTGTCCGGGGAGAACGTGTTCTTCGTGGCCACCGGGATCACCGACGGTGAGCTGCTGCGTGGTGTGCGGTACCGGTCGGAGACCGCGACGACCGACTCGATCGTGATGCGGTCGAAGTCGGGGACGGTGCGGCGGATCGACTCCGAACACCGGCTCAGCAAGCTGCGGGCCTACAGCGCGATCGACTTCGACCGCGCGAAGTAGCTCGCGCCCGAAGCAAGTGGGCGCCCCCGGTGCGGAGGGGGCGCCCTTTCCCTTTGCCCTTGTTGCCCTTGCTTCAGCCTGCCTGGGCTATGCGCGCCGCCCTCGCCGCCTTCTGCAGTTCCAGGTCGCGGCGGCGCCTGCGGGCCAGGACCACCCGGCGTTCCGCTGCGGTGAGGCCGCCCCAGACGCCGTAGGGCTCGGGTTGGAGCAGGGCGTGTTCGCGACACTCGACCATGACGGGACAGCGGGCGCAGACGCGCTTCGCGGCCTCCTCGCGGGAAAGCCTGGCGGCGGTGGGTTCCTTGGACGGGGCGAAGAACAGGCCGGCCTCGTCGCGCCGGCACACCGCCTCGGTGTGCCATGGAGCGTCTTGGTCCCTGTCCCGCACTGGCACCCGCTGGGCCGGAACGGCAGCGACCTGCAGGGACGAATGCGGCGGTTGCAGCACGGTCTACTCCTGACGACGGCTTCGCGAGCGAGAGACGATGCAGCAAGCCCTACCCGCTGTGCGCGCGCCTATGCACTGAGTCCCGAACCGCTGGATCGCGGGCGGTCGCGTGCGCTTCCGGGAGCCCGCCTCGGGCGGATCCGTCCGCTTCGGGTGCGCCCGGATTCACAACCGTCAACGATCCAGGTGTTTGCGCAAACTCCTGTCGACCTTGCGATCGACCGCGCGCTGAACCCGGTCGAGGATGTCCGCGACGAGCTTGCCCCGCTTCGGCTTCGCGTCGACACTGCCGAGGACGGCCCAGCCGTCGACGTAGACCACGGGCGCGTCCTGCTCGGCCGAGTCGAGCGTGTCCACCTGGAAGTCGCCGAGGACACCGACTCCCGTGCCGCGCAGCGAGATGTTCTCGGGGACGCGCACCTCGACGCTGCCGCAGAGCGAGAACGCCTTGATCACGACCTGGCGGTACTCGAAGATCGCCTCACTGAGGTCGATCTCCACGCTGCCGAAGATCGCGTAGGCGTGGATGCGGCGGCCCGCGCGCCAGCGGCCCTTGCGGACGGCGGCACTCAGGACCGCCACCACGTTGTCGTCGGGGTCGTGGGGTATCGCGTCGGTCGGGCGGTTCGGGGCCGGGGTCCAGGCCGGGGCGGCGCGACGCTCGTGGGCCGCCGGCAGGTCCCGTATGAAGACCTCCAGCTCGCCCACCGTCTTGGCGCTCAGCACCCCCTCGACCCGCTCCGCGTGCTCGTCCGCGGTGAGGCGGCCCTCGGCGAGGGCCTCGCGCAGGATGTCGGCGATACGGTCGCGGTCGGCGTCCGAGGCACGCAGGTCGGCCACCGCGGGTGCGGGGCCGGCGTGCTTCTGAAGGTCGGGCTTCTGAAGGTCCACGGCAGCAGCGTACCGAAACGCGATAGATCGCGACCAGGCCTGTGGACAACTCTTCGCGAACCAACTGAGCCTTACCTCACAAGCTCCCTTCCTTGGACAGGTTCTACGCTGGTGAGGCCCGCCAACGGAGGTGGGCGGCCGTCTTTCGAGTGAGGAATGGGCTGAGATGCCTGAGTTCGCGTATACGGATCTGCTCCCCATGGGAGAGGACACCACCCCCTACCGGCTGGTGACCTCCGAGGGTGTCTCCACCTTCGAGGCCGACGGGCGGACCTTCCTCAAGGTGGAGCCGGAGGCGCTGCGCAAGCTCGCCACGGAGGCCATCCACGACATCCAGCACTACCTGCGGCCCGCGCACCTCGCTCAGCTGCGGCGGATCATCGACGACCCCGAGGCGTCGAGCAACGACAAGTTCGTGGCGCTGGACCTGCTGAAGAACGCGAACATCGCGGCGGCGGGCGTCCTCCCGATGTGCCAGGACACCGGCACCGCGATCGTCATGGGCAAGCGCGGCCAGAACGTGCTGACGGCGGGCGGTGACGAGGCGGCGCTGTCGAAGGGCATCTACGACGCGTACCTGAACCTCAACCTGCGCTACTCGCAGATGGCCCCGCTGACCATGTGGGACGAGAAGAACACCGGTTCCAACCTCCCGGCGCAGATCGAGCTGTACGCCACGGACGGCGGCGCGTACAAGTTCCTGTTCATGGCGAAGGGCGGCGGTTCGGCCAACAAGTCGTTCCTGTACCAGGAGACGAAGGCCGTCCTGAACGAGGCCTCCATGATGAAGTTCCTGGAGGAGAAGATCCGTTCGCTGGGTACGGCCGCCTGTCCGCCGTACCACCTGGCGATCGTCGTGGGCGGTACGTCGGCCGAGTACGCGCTGAAGACCGCGAAGTACGCCTCCGCGCACTACCTGGACGAGATTCCGGCCGAGGGCTCGGAGCTCGGGCACGGTTTCCGGGACAAGGAGCTGGAGGAGAAGGTCTTCGAGCTGACGCAGAAGATCGGGATCGGGGCGCAGTTCGGCGGGAAGTACTTCTGCCACGACGTGCGTGTCGTACGGCTGCCTCGGCACGGCGCGTCCTGTCCGGTCGCCATCGCCGTATCCTGCTCGGCCGACCGCCAGGCCGTCGCGAAGATCACCGCGGAGGGCGTGTTCCTGGAGCAGCTGGAGACGGACCCGGCGCGGTTCCTGCCCGAGACGACGGACGAGCACCTGGAGTCCGACGGTGACGTCGTCAAGATCGACCTCAACCAGCCGATGGACGACATCCTCGCGGAGCTCACCAAGTACCCGGTGAAGACGCGGCTTTCGCTGACCGGTCCGCTCGTGGTCGCGCGTGACATCGCGCACGCCAAGATCAAGGAGCGTCTTGACGCGGGCGAGGAGATGCCGCAGTACCTCAAGGACCACCCGGTGTACTACGCGGGTCCGGCGAAGACGCCCGAGGGCTACGCGTCCGGTTCCTTCGGCCCGACGACGGCCGGCCGGATGGACTCCTACGTCGAGCAGTTCCAGGCGGCGGGCGGATCCAAGGTGATGCTGGCCAAGGGCAACCGCAGCAAGCAGGTCACCGACGCGTGCGACGCGCACGGCGGCTTCTACCTCGGCTCCATCGGCGGCCCGGCCGCCCGGCTCGCCCAGGACTGCATCAAGAAGGTCGAGGTCGTCGAGTACGAGGAGCTCGGCATGGAGGCGGTCTGGAAGATCGAGGTCGAGGACTTCCCGGCGTTCATCGTCGTCGACGACAAGGGCAACGACTTCTTCACCGCACGGGAACCCGAGCAGCCGACGTTCACCAGCATCCCGGTCCGGGGTCCTGGCCTGGCCTGACGGCGAAGCGCACGCTCTTGTTGAAGCCTCCGGACCCCTCGGCGGACGCCGGGGGGGTCCGTTGCTGCGTTCACCGGTTGGCGGCCAGCACGGCCCTGAGGCCCTCTTGCAGGTCTTTGACGAAATACTCGGGAACCTCCAGCGACGGGAAATGGCCCCCGCTTTCGGGCGACTCCCATCGGACGATCTGCCGGTACCGCTCCTGTGCCCAGGGGCGCGGAGACTTCTCGATGTCGCGGGGATACATGGTGATCGCCGACGGGACGTCGACCCGGAGTTCCGGGTCCAGCGAGTTGTGGCTTTCGTAGTAGATGCGGGCCGCCGATGCGCCGGTCCGCGTCAGCCAGTACAGGGTGACGTCGTCAAGAACCCTGTCCATGGAGATCGTCTCGAACGGGCTGTCCTCGGTGTCCGACCACTCGGCGAACTTGTCGAGGATCCAGGCAAGAAGCCCGACCGGTGAGTCGACGAGCGAGTAGCCGATGGTCTGCGGTCGCGTCGCCTGCTGCTTCGCGTACGCCGCGCGGTGGCGCCAGAAATCACGGGTTTCCTCGGTCCACTCGCGCTCGGCCGCCGTCAGCCCGTCCGTGGTCAACCCGGGCGGCGCCTCCGCGAACAATGTGTGGATGCCGAGAACCTGCTCCGGGAACCTGCCGCCGAGGACCGTGGTGATATTGCCTCCCCAATCGCCGCCGTGGGCCACGAACTTGCTGTAGCCGAGCCTTCCCATCAGTTCCACCCATGCGGCCGCGATCTTTTCGGTTCCCCACCCGGTGATGGCCGGCTTGTCGCTGTACCCGAAGCCCGGCAGCGACGGGACCACGACATGGAACGCCGGCGCGTCCGCGTCCTTCGGGTCTGCCAGCTCGTCCACCACATCGATGAACTCGGCAATGCTGCCCGGCCAGCCGTGCGTCAGGATCAGCGGAGTGGCATCCGTGCGCCCGGATCGGCGGTGCAGGAAGTGGATTCCCAGACCATCAATGGTCGTGCGGAACTGGCCGATTCGGTCGAGGCGCTCTTCGAACGACCGCCAGTTGTACGCGGTGCGCCAGTAGTTGACGACCTCGACGAGGTCGGCGAGCGGAACGCCCTGTTCCCATCGGCGAGGGTCGGGCGCGCCGCGCCGGACCGTCTCGGCCTCCGGTAGTCGCGCCGCGGCCAGTCGTGCGCGCAGTTCGTCGAGGTCGGCGTCGGTTGCGTGGGCTTCAAATGCCTGTACGTCGCTGGTCGGACGGGGCATGAGACCTCCTGGCCGTCGTGGAACCGTCTAAGGCGGTTCCAGCGTGACACGCCTTCCTGCCGACGAGCAACCGGCTAAGGTGGTTCCATGCGTGCCGGCCTCCCTGACTTCCGCCTCGGTACCGTGCTGGCGACCAGCTTCACGGGGACTCTGTCGGAGCGTCATGGCAACGCCGTGGAGCGCATTCCCACGCCGCAACGACTCGTCGACTGGCTGGCCCTGTACGGCCTCGCCGTGGACTCCTGCACCCCTGCCCAGCTCGACCTCGCCCGGGAACTGAGGGAGTCGATTCACGCCGCCGCGACAGCCGCCGCGATCCAGGACGCTCTCCCTGCGTCCGCTGTCCAAGTCATCAACGACCGCAGCGTCCAGGGTCGGGCCGCGGCGGTCCTGACCCCCGAGGGCGAGCGGCGATGGCAGCTCGGCTCGGCTTCCCGTGTGGAAGACGCCCTCGGCGTGATCGCCGCCGACGCGATCAGCATCATCGCGGGCGAACGAGACGGAAAACTGGCCTTGTGCGCATCACCGACCTGCCGGGCCGCCTTCTTCGACACCAGCCAGAGCCGCACCCGCAAATGGTGCGACATGAACACGTGCGGGAATCGCCAGAAGAAGGCGCGCTTCCATGCCAACCAGCGCAAAAACACCAGCTCAGCGGTCGGCTGACCGGCGGTTCAGCCAGGAGAACGACGCGATCGGCTTCGACGTCGAACCCGAGAACGGGATGCCCTTAGTCGCCCCCCGGATCCATCGCAGGAAGCCGCAGAGCACATCGAGTCGCTCCTGGCCCCGCAGCGCACGCAGATCGACATCGAGCACGGCCCGCATCGCGGCAGTCGTTTTCGCAGTAGGAATCGAGGACGTGGTCGGCCGAGGCGGAGGCCCATGCCGCCGAGGACCATGTCGCCTCGCGACTCAACGACATCGTCGAGCGACTCGACCCGCACACGTACCGCACCGACCGCCTCGAACAGACACTGCGGTCCCTCACCACCGAACTGGCCGAGCGGCTGCGTGCGGAGTCGCAGCAGGCCGACCTGCGCGCACGGGAGTTGGCCCAGCACGCCCGCCAGGTCCAGTCCCGCGCCGATGAACTGCACCGTTACCCGGCCACTCTGATCCCGCCCGCCGAGCGGCCGAGCCTGCCGGGCCAGGTCCTGCGGCAGGAATAGCCTCGGCGGTCACGGACGCTGACCACGACGGAGGTGATCGGCAGTGGCCGACGAGCAGCAGGAACAGGCGTTTCGCATCGAGCACGACTCCATGGGCGAGGTCCGTGTCCCGGTGGACGCCAGGTGGCGGGCCCAGACCCAGCGGGCCGTGGAGAACTTCCCCATCTCCGGACAGCGGATCGAACGGGCGCACATCGAGGCGCTCGCCCGGATCAAGGGAGCGGCCGCGAAGGTGAACGCGCGGCTGGGAGTGCTCGACAAGGACGTCGCGGAGGCGATCCAGGAGGCGGCCGACGAGGTGGCCCGCGGCGACTGGGACGCGCACTTCCCCGTCGACGTCTTCCAGACCGGGTCCGGCACCTCGTCCAACATGAACACCAACGAGGTCATCGCGACGCTGGCGACCGAGCGGCTCGGCCGTGACGTGCACCCCAACGACCACGTCAACGCCTCCCAGTCGTCCAACGACGTCTTCCCCTCCTCCATCCACATCGCCGCCACCGCCGCCGTCACCCGGGACCTGATCCCGGCGCTCCAGCACCTCGCCGCCGCCCTCACCCGCAAGTCCGAGGAGTTCGCCGACGTCGTGAAATCCGGGCGGACCCATCTGATGGACGCCACCCCGGTGACCTTGGGGCAGGAGTTCGGCGGGTACGCGGCACAGATCCGGTACGGCGTCGAGCGGCTCGAGGCCTCGCTGCCCCGGCTCGCCGAGCTGCCGTTGGGCGGCACCGCGGTCGGCACCGGCATCAACACCCCGCCCGGTTTCCCCGCCGCCGTCATCGAGGAGGTCGCCCGCACCACCGGGCTGCCGCTCACCGAGGCGCGGGACCACTTCGAGGCGCAGGGCGCCCGGGACGGGATCGTGGAGACCAGCGGACAGCTCAGGACCATCGCGGTCGGCCTGACGAAGATCGCGAATGATCTGCGGTGGATGTCCTCCGGGCCCAGGACCGGGCTCGCGGAGATCTCCCTGCCCGACCTCCAGCCCGGCTCGTCGATCATGCCCGGCAAGGTCAACCCCGTGATCCCGGAGGCCGTCCTCATGGTCGCCGCGCAGGTCGTCGGGAACGACGCGACCGTCGCCACCGCCGGTGCGGCCGGCAACTTCGAGCTCAACGTCATGCTGCCGGTCATCGCCAAGAACGTCCTGGAGTCGGTCCGGCTGCTCGCCAACGTGTCCCGGCTGCTGGCCGACCGGACCGTCGACGGGATCGTCGCGCACCGCGAACGCGCCCGGGAGTACGCCGAGTCCTCGCCCTCCGTGGTCACCCCGCTCAACAAGTACATCGGGTACGAGGAGGCCGCGAAGGTCGCCAAGAAGGCCCTCGCGGAGCAGAAGACGATCCGCCAGGTCGTGCTGGAGAGCGGCTATGTCGAACGCGGCGATCTCACGGCGGAGCAGCTCGACGAGGCGCTGGATGTCCTGCGGATGACACGGCCGTAACCTTTCCCCGCCCCGGGGTGAACCGTGACACGCACCGCAGCGTCGTATGCCTATGGCACCTAATATCTGTTCATGGCAGACGGTGGAGCGGTGAGAGCGGTGGAAGCGGGTACGTCGGCGCACTTCTGGGAGCCCGGGAGTCAGATCCTGTGGCGCTACCGGGAGAATGCCGGCGCGCACGTGCACATCGCCCGTCCGGTCACCGTCGTACGCGACGACGAGGACCTGCTCGCCGTGTGGCTGGCACCGGGGACCGAGTGTGTGAGGCCGGTGCTGGCCGACGGTACACCGGTGCATGCCGAGCCGTTGGAGTCGCGTTACACCAAGCCGCGTTCCGTCCAGCGGGACCGCTGGTTCGGCACCGGGGTGCTGAAGCTGGCGCTGCCGGGACTGCCGTGGTCGGTGTGGCTGTTCTGGGAGCCGGGCTGGCGGTTCAAGAACTGGTATGTGAACCTCGAGGAGCCGCTGGCGCGGTGGGCCGGGGGTGTGGACTCCGAGGACCACTTCCTGGACATCACCGTGGATCCGGACCGCAGGTGGCAGTGGCGGGACGAGGACGAGTTCGCGCAGGCCCAGCAGGACGGGCTGATGGGCCCGGACCTGGCCGAACAGGTCAGGCAGGCGGGGCGGTCCGCGGTGGAGGTGATCCGCGCCTGGGGCCCGCCGTTCTCGGACGGCTGGCCCGACTGGCGGCCCGATCCGTCCTGGACTGTGCCGCTTCTTCCGGAAGACTGGGACCGTATGCCCGCGCACTTGTCCTCATGAGACCCTTGATGCGCCCCGGGGCTGCAAACGTAGGATCGTCCTCCGCAAGAGTGCGCAGTGGCAACTACCGGGGCGGGCACTGGGCTTGACCGATCGTCACCGAGGGGCGGCAGGACGTGAGCGTGGGGTACGAGGGCAACACCGGTACGGGCCGCGCAAGGTTGACCAAAAACGCAGGAACAGCCCCTGACCACGCGGGAATTCCGTTCCTGGGACACGCATTCCGGGTATCGGGATTTCGGCGGGACCAACTGCGCGTACGGCGTGCAGCCCCGGACGGACGGATTCGACACGCGTGACGGAGCACCCGACCTCCTTCGAACGCCCCCAGCCGGGCGTCGACCCCACGGACCCCCGCGGGGCGCTCCTGCGTTCCCCGGCGCCACCGGCCGCCCAGGGTGTCGAGGCGGCGACGGCTTTACCCGTCCAGGCCCGCTCCGGTGACCCCACGTCGGACGCGGCACCCGTCGTCCAGGGCAGCAGCACGACCGGCAGGACCGGTAACCACAAGGACGTGGGCATGAATTCGGCCGGTACCGGCCCCGAGCACTCCCAGCCGGCCGCCGCCGAGCAGGACACGCATCGCCCGCGGCCCGTACCCGAAGGCGTCCCGGTCCAGCCGGGCGCCGAGGAGGACCGGTCCCAGAGCGGCGTGGGCGGCGAGGAACGCCGTGGCGGACAGGGCACGGTCCCCGGCCGGCCCACGCCCATGCGGCGGGACGGCGACCGGCTGCGCTTCGTGGGCGCGGCGACCCGCCGGATCGCGCGCGGCATCGACCTGGACGAGATCGTGATGGGTCTGTGCCGGGCGACCGTGCCGACGTTCTCGGACGCGATCCTCGTCTATCTGCGCGACCCGCTGCCCGTCGGCGACGAGCGGCCCACCGGTCCGCTCGTGCTCCGGCTGCGGCGCAGTGACCGGATTCCGCAGCAGGAGCGGGACCTGGAGGACGGCATCCTGCCGGTGCCGGTGCCGGAGAACCCGACCGAACTGGACGCCCTCGGCACCGAACTGTGCGAGGTGCAGCCCGGCAGCGCCCTCGCCGAGGTCCTGCGCGGGGTGCGCCCGGTCTTCACGGACACGCCCGCGGCCCGCGCCGCGCTGCCCGAGCTGCTCGGCGAGGGCGGCGAGTTCGCCGTACCGACGGGTCGGCGAACGATTCTGGCCCCGCTGCGCGGGCGGCGCCGGGTCATCGGTGCCGCGCTGTTCCTGCGCCGCCCCGACCGCATCCCCTTCGACCCGGACGACCTGCTCGTCGCCGCCCAGCTCGCCACGCACAGCGCGCTGGGCATCGACAAGGCCGTCCTGTACGGCCGTGAGGCGTACATCGCCGACGAGTTGCAGCGCACCATGCTGCCCGAGACGCTCCCGCGGCCGACGGGAGTACGGCTGGCGTCGCGCTATCTGCCCGCCGCCGAGACGGCCCGGGTGGGCGGTGACTGGTACGACGCGATCCCGCTGCCGGGCAGCCGCGTCGCCCTGGTCGTGGGTGACGTGATGGGCCACTCCATGACGTCCGCGGCGATCATGGGTCAGCTGCGGACCACGGCACAGACGCTGGCCGGGCTCGATCTGCCCCCGCAGGAGGTGCTGCACCACCTCGACGAGCAGGCGCAACGGCTCGGTACGGACCGTATGGCGACCTGCCTCTACGCCGTGTACGACCCGGTGTCGCACCGCATCACCATCGCCAACGCCGGTCATCCGCCACCGGTGCTGCTGCACCTGGGCGGGCGTGCCGAGGTGCTCCGGGTGCCGCCGGGCGCGCCGATCGGTGTCGGGGGCGTGGACTTCGAGGCCGTGGAGCTGGACGCGCCGGCCGGGGCGACGCTGTTGCTGTACACCGACGGGCTCGTCGAGTCCCGGCTGCGGGACGTGTGGACCGGGATAGAGCAGTTGCGGGAGAAGCTCGCCGCGACCGCCCAGCTCACCGGGCCGGATCATCCGCCGCCGCTGGAGGCGTTGTGCGACGAGGTGCTCGACATGCTCGGGCCGGGTGACCGGGACGACGACATCGCGTTGCTCGCGGCCCGCTTCGACGGGATCGCGCCCAGTGATGTGGCGTACTGGTTCCTGGAGCCGGAGGACGCGGCGCCGGGGCGGGCGCGGCGGCTCGCGCGGCGGGCGCTGTCCCGCTGGGGCATGGAGGATCTCACCGACTCCGTCGAGCTGTTGGTGAGTGAGGTCGTGACGAACGCGGTGCGGTATGCGACGCGGCCCGTCACGCTTCGGCTGTTGCGGACCGATGTGCTGCGGTGCGAGGTCGGGGACGACGTGCCGCAACTGCCGCGGCTGCGGCAGGCACGGGCCACCGATGAGGGTGGGCGAGGGTTGTACCTCGTCAACCGGCTGGCCCGGCGGTGGGGAGCGACCCGGCTCAGCACCGGCAAGGTGGTGTGGTTCGAGCTCAACAGGAGCTGAAGCACCTCTGACATGCGAGAAGGGGCGCCCGGTGGCCACCGGGCGCCCCTTCTTCTTCGCTATTGGCCGTTGTTCGGGTCGAACGGAAGATTCGGTGAGGTCGATGTCTCGACCGGAGTGCTCTGCTCGCCGGTCGGCGGAGACTGCGACGGCGACTGCGACGGGGATTGCGAGGGGGTCTCCGACGGCGTCTCCGAGGGCGTCTCCGACGGTTTCTCCGTGGTCGGGGTCGACGACGGCGTCTCGGACCGGGAGAGGGTCGGACTCGGGGTCCAGGTGGGCTGAACCGCTGCGCCCTGGTCGGTCTCCAGGTCGAACTTGGTGTTCTTGCCCGCGACGCCGAAGGTGTACGCCGCCCAGATCTCCGCCGGGAAGCCGCCGCCGTTGACGCGGTCGAGGCCGGCCGTGTTGTACAGCTTGCTCTGCTTGTGGGTCTTGTAGTCCTCACCGAACAGACCGACCGAGGTGACCAGGTCCGGGGTGTAACCGGTGAACCAGGCCGACTTGTTGTCGTCGGAGGTACCGGTCTTGCCGGCGACCTTGCGCCCGTCGCGGGCCGGGTTCTGCTCCACGGACTTCTTGGCCGTACCGTCGTCGACCACGCCTGTCAGCACCGAGGTCACCGTGTCGGCGGCCTCCCGGCTGATGACCTGCTCGCCGATCGGGTCGGGCATCTGGAACTCGGTGCCGCCCTGCTCCGCCGACTTGATGATGGTCGGCGTGACCTGCTTGCCGTGGTTGTCGAGGGTGGCGTAGACGCCGGCCATCTGGATCGGGCTCGCGCCCATGGTGCCCAGAGTGTAGGCGGGCAGCGGTTTCATCGTGCCGGTGTCCATGCCGAGCTTGGTGGCCGTCGCGAGCACCTTGTCCATGCCGACGTCGACGCCCATCTGCGCGAAGACGGAGTTGATGGACTTGTTCATCGCCGTCTGCACGGTGACCTTGCCGTAGTTCGTGTCGTCCTCGTTCTCGGGACCGAATCCGACCTTGTTGCCGTTGCCGTCCACGACCTGACGCTTGCTGGTGCCGTCGTAGATCGTGTTGGCGCCGATCGTCTTGCCTTCCTGCGTCTCGGAGTTGTTTTCCAGGGCGGCGGCGAGGATGACCGGCTTGAAGGTCGACGCGGGCTGGTAGTCGGTGCGGTTGGCGTTGCTGTAGAAGTGCTTGGTGTAGTCGGTGCCGCCGTACAGGGCGACGATCTTCCCGGTCTTGGGGTCGACGGAAGCGGCGCCGGCCTGGACGTTCCTGTCGACGGTCCGCTTCTTCGGGTCCAGTTGGCTGGTCAGCTGGGTCTTGACCGCCTTCTCCAGCTTGGCCTGCTTCTTCTTGTCGATGTTCAGGGTGAAGGTCCACCCCGAGTTCTCGACGCGGGCCTCCGCCTCGTCCTGGGTGATGTTCTCCTTGGCCATCAGCTGCTTCTCGAGCTGCTGCTTGGCGAGCTTGATGAAGTAGCCCTTCTGCCCCTCGAGGCCGGGGGCGGCCTTGGGCTCCTCGGGCTTCGGGAACGTCATCTCCGCGCGCTTGGTCTTGTCCAGCCAGCCCTGCTTGACCATGTTGTCCAGGACGTAGTTCCAGCGGGCCGTCACCAGTTCCTTGCCGGTCTTGCTGGCGACCGCCCAGTCGTACTGGCTCGGGGCCTGGAGCAGCGCGGCGAGGTACGCGCCCTGCTCGACGCTGAGCTTCTTGGCGTCGACGCGGTAGTAGTCCTGGGCGGCGGCCTGGATGCCGTAGGCGCCGCGGCCGTAGTAGCTGGTGTTGATGTAGCCCGCGAGGATCTTGTCCTTGGACGTCGTGCGGTCCACCTTCAACGAGATGACCAGTTCCTTCAGCTTGCGCGTAACGGTCTGGTCCTGGTCGAGGTAGTAGTTCTTGACGTACTGCTGGGTGATCGTCGAGCCACCCTGCTTGCCCTTGCCGGAGAGCGTGTTGAGCAGACCGCGGGCGGTGCCCCTGAGGTCGACGCCGGAGTCCGTGTAGAAGGTCTTGTTCTCCGCCGCCACGAAGGTGCGCTGGACCGGCTTGGGCACCTCCGAGAGGTCCACGATCTCGCGGTTGGTGTCGCCCTCGCGGGCCATGACCGAGCCGTCGCTGTACTTGTAGATGTTGCTCTGTTCCTGCGCTTTGGCGTTGCCCTTGGGCACCTCGATCATCATGTACATCACGATGAAGGCGCCGATGCCGAGCAGGCAGAAGCCGAGGAAGGTGCCGAGGATCTTCTTCCAGGTGAAGAGCCGGCGTATGCCGCTCTTACCCTTCTTGGTGCCCTTCTTACCGCGGGCGGCAGCCTTGCGCGCCGCGGCCCTGCCGCCCGGCGCGATGCCCTCGCCCGGCGCGATGCCCTCGCTCGGCGTCCCGGACGAGCGCGTGGGCGGCGCCGCGCGGCGGCCACCGCGCTGACGTGCTCTTCTCTCTTCCGCTCGTCCCATGGATCGACTCGCTCCGCTTCCTCATCGGCGGCCACACAGGTTCGTGGCACAGGTCAGCTCAGAAAGCTAACACCGGTCCATATGGCGCCGGACCTTCGATCGGGTCATCGGGGGGCGTGAGAATCAGCACCCGCCTCCTCGGAACCAGACCCCCGAGAGGGTGTCAAGGTTGCCGGGACAGGGTAAAGTGATATCAATTAGTTAGCATCGAGCTAGACCGAAACGGGGGGACCTCCATGTCCGCGCAAGACTCCGCACCCATCGCCGACACACCCGACATGCCCGCCCCGCGCGTGCGAGAGTTCGCCGCGCACAGCATCGGCGGCGCGCTCGCGCTGCTGCTGGGCCTGGTCGGGCTGCTGCTCGCCGTCTTCCTGTTCGCCGCGAGCGGCGAGAGCCCCGGCTTCGCCGTCGGCGGGGCCCTCGTCCTGATCGTGGCGCTCATCTCGCTGCGCGGCCTGAACACCGTCGCGCCGGGCGAGGCCCGGGTGGTCCAGCTCTTCGGGCGCTACAAGGGCACGATCCGCCAGGACGGCCTGCGCTGGGTGAACCCCTTCACCTCCCGCGCGAAGGTCTCCACCCGGGTCCGCAACCACGAGACCGCCGTCCTCAAGGTCAACGACGCCTACGGCAACCCCATCGAGCTGGCCGCGGTCGTGGTGTGGAAGGTCGAGGACACCGCACAGGCCACCTTCGAGGTGGACAACTTCGTGAAGTTCGTCGCCACCCAGACGGAGACGGCGGTGCGGCACATCGCCATCGAGTACCCCTACGACGCCCACGAGGAGGACGGACTCTCCCTGCGGGGCAACGCCGACGAGATCACCCAGAAGCTCGCCACCGAGCTGCACGCGCGCGTGGAGTCGGCCGGTGTCCAGATCATCGAATCCCGCTTCACCCACCTCGCCTACGCGCCGGAGATCGCCTCGGCGATGCTCCAGCGGCAACAGGCCGGCGCTGTCGTCGCGGCCCGGCGGCAGATCGTGGAGGGCGCGGTCGGCATGGTCGAGGAGGCGCTCGCCCGGATCACCGAGCGGGACATCGTCGAGCTGGACGAGGAGCGCAAGGCGGCGATGGTGTCCAACCTGATGGTGGTGCTGTGCGGCGACCGCGCCCCGCAGCCCGTTCTCAACACCGGGACGCTTTACCAGTGACGACACCTTCCGAGGGGGGCTCCCCCGAGCGGCGGCCTCAGCAGCGCAAGCAGGTGCTGCTGAGGCTGGACCCCCTGGTGTACGAGGCGCTGGCGCGGTGGGCCGGGGACGAGCTGCGGTCGGCGAACGCGCAGATCGAGTTCCTGCTGCGCCGGGCACTGAAGGAGACCGGCCGGCTGCCCGGCGACACCGGGCCGCTGCCGCGCCGGGGACGGCCACCCAAGGAACGGCCATCCAGAGAACGGCCGCCCGAAGACGCGTAGCAGAACCGTGACAATCGGCCCTCACCTGCGCCTCCTCACGTCCCGACCTCCTCTAAACACCCTGCGTATACATGGTGGGTATACACCGCATGTACAGTCCTTCCCATGTCCATCGGTCACACCCTCCTAGGGCTCCTGGAGTCCGGGCCCCGCCACGGTTACGACCTCAAGCGGGCCTTCGACGAGAAGTTCGGTCATGACCGGCCGCTGCACTACGGCCAGGTCTACTCGACGATGTCGCGGCTGCTGAAGAACGGGCTCGTCGAAGTCGACGGGATCGAGCCCGGCGGCGGCCCCGAGCGAAAGCGGTACGCCATCACCGACGCCGGGATCACCGACGTCCAGCGGTGGCTCGCGACGCCGGAGAAGCCCGAGCCGTATCTCCAGTCCACGCTGTACACCAAGGTCGTCCTCGCGCTGCTCACGCACCGCAACGCCGGCGACATCCTCGACAACCAGCGCGCCGAGCACCTGCGGATGATGCGCATCCTCACCGACCGCAAGCGCAAGGGTGATCTCGCCGACCAGCTGATCTGCGACCACGCCCTGTTCCATCTGGAAGCCGACCTGCGCTGGCTGGAGCTCACCGCCGCGCGTCTCGACAAGCTCGCGGAGGTGGTGGTCAAGTGACCCCGGCCGGTTCCCTGCTCGTAGCCGACGCGCTGCGCAAGACCTACGGTCCGACCGTCGCGCTCGACGGCGCCGAGTTCTCCATCCACCCCGGCGAGGTCGTCGCCGTGATGGGCCCCTCCGGGTCCGGTAAGTCGACCCTGCTGCACTGTCTCGCCGGGATCGTCACGCCCGACTCGGGCTCGATCACCTACAACGGCCGGGAGATGGCCACGATGAACGACGCCGAGCGCAGTGCGCTCCGGCGCTCCGAGTTCGGGTTCGTCTTCCAGTTCGGGCAGCTCGTCCCCGAACTGACCTGCGTGGAGAACGTGGCGCTGCCGCTGCGGCTCAACGGCACGTCCCGCAAGGAGGCCGAGAAGGCGGCGCTCGGCTGGATGGAACGCCTCGAGGTCGACGACCTGAGGAAGAAGCGGCCCGGTGAGGTGTCCGGCGGTCAGGGGCAGCGCGTGGCAGTGGCCCGCTCCCTGGTGACCAACCCGCGCGTGCTGTTCGCCGACGAGCCGACCGGAGCGCTCGACTCCCTCAACGGCGAGCGTGTCATGGACCTGCTCACCGAGGCCGCCCGGTCCACCAACGCGGCCGTCGTCCTCGTCACGCACGAGGCACGGGTGGCCGCCTACTCCGACCGCGAGATCGTCGTACGGGACGGGAAGTCCCGGGACATGGAGCGGGTCGTATGAGTCTCAGCCAGTGGTGGCGAGACCTCGCCATGGGGGTCCGGTTCGCCTTCGCGGGCGGACGCGAGGGGTGGGTCCGGGCGCTGCTGACCGCGGTCGGCGTGGGCCTGGGGGTGGCGCTGCTGCTGCTGACCACCGCGCTGCCGAGCGCCCTGGCGGTCCGGCACGACCGCGAGGACGCCCGTACGGACATCACGTTCAGCGACAAGGTCATCCCTAAGGCGGCCGACACCCTGCTGGTCGCGGCCACCGGAACCACCTTCCGGGACCTGGACGTCCGCGGCCGGGAGCTGGAGCCCGAGGGACCGAAGGCGCCACTGCCGCCGGGGGTCGGGACGTTCCCGGCGGCCGGCGAGATGGTCGTCTCCCCCGCGCTGAAGAAGCTGCTGGAGTCCGGCGACGGCAGGCTCCTGCGGGACCGGCTGCCCGAGCGGATCGTCGGCACGATCGGCGAGAGCGGGCTCATCGGTTCCCATGAACTCGCCTACTACCGGGGCGCCGAGGGGCTCGCGTCCCAGGGCAACGACGGCGGCCGGATCGAACGGATCGACCGCTTCGGGAACCCGAACCCGACCCCGGAGCGCACCGACCCGGTCATGCTCCTGCTGATCCTCGTCGTCTTCGTCGTCCTGCTGATGCCGGTCGCCGTGTTCATCACCGCGGCCGTGCGCTTCGGCGGCGAGCGGCGCGACCGGCGGCTCGCGGCCCTGCGCCTGGTGGGCTCCGACGGCCGCTCGACCCGGCGGATCGCCGCCGGCGAGGCGCTCGCGGGAGCGGTGCTGGGGCTGGTCCTGGGCACCGGGTTCTTCCTGATCGGACGCGAAGTGGCGGGCTCCGTCGAGGTGTTCGGGCTGAGCGTGTTCCCGAGCTACCTCAACCCCTCCCCCGCACTGGCCCTGCTGGTCGGTCTCGCGGTGCCCGCCGCGGCCGTCATGGTGACGCTGTTCGCCCTGCGCGGCGTGGTGATCGAGCCGCTCGGCGTGGTGCGTACGGCGAAGCCCGCACGGCGCCGGCTGTGGTGGCGGCTGCTGCTGCCGCTGGCCGGACTCGCGATGCTCTACCCGATGGTCGGACAGGGCCGCGACGAGGGCGACTTCAACCAGTACCTCGTCACCGGCGGTGTCATCCTGCTCCTGGTCGGCGTGACCGCGCTGCTGCCGTGGATCGTCGAGGCGGTCGTGGCCCGGCTGGGCGCGGGCGCACTGTCCTGGCAACTGGCCGTGCGCAGACTCCAGTTGAGCAGCGGCACGGCGGCCCGGATGGTCAACGGCATCGCGGTCGCGGTGGCCGGGGCGATCGCGCTGCAGATGCTGTTCGCGGGCGTCGAGGGCGACTACACCAAGAGCACCGGCTACGACGTCTCGCGGGCGCAGATGCAGGTGAGCGTGCCGGACGGGAAGACGCTCGCCTCGGCCGCGAAGGAACTCGCCGCGACCAAGGGCGTGTCGAAGGTGTACGCGTTCGACGAGGGGTACGTCGCCGACGGGCCCGGCGACGAGGCGCGCTGGAGCCGGGTGACCGTCGCCGACTGCGGGTCCCTGCGCGAGATCGCCGTACTGCCCTCGTGCCGCGAGGGCGACTCCTTCGTCCTGCAGGGCGGCGGGGACGACGGCGAGGAGGGGGCCCTGACCGCCGAGCCCGGCCGGAAGCTCTACTTCGAGACCGCGACCTCCGACGGCTCCGAGAAGACCAAGCAGGTCGCCTGGACCCTGCCGAAGGACGTCAGGCAGGCCCGCTCCCTCGTGGATCCGACGGGCTACCGGCGCGGCGGCCTCCTGATCACCCCGAGCGCCCTGTCCTCGACGGTCGCGCCGGGGGTGCGCGGACAGATCTATCTGCGGCTCGACGAGTCGCTGCCGGACGCACCCGAGTACGCACGCAACACGGCGGCCCGCATCAACCCGCTCGAAGAGCCGATGAACTGGGTGTCGTACGAGCGCAACGACCGCTACGACACCATCCGCACCGGCCTGTTCGTCGGCGCCGCCTGTGTCCTCGCGCTGATCGGGGCGAGCCTGCTGGTCTCCCAGCTGGAGCAGCTGCGTGAGCGCAGGAAGCTGCTGTCGGCGCTGGTCGCCTTCGGGACCCGCAGGCGCACCCTGAGCCTGTCGGTGCTGTGGCAGACGGCGATCCCGGTCACGCTCGGGCTGCTGCTGGCCTCGGTGGTGGGGCTGACGCTGGGCGCGGTCCTGCTGCGGATGACGGACACCACGATCCGGGTGGACTGGCCGAGCGTGCTGTCGATGACCGGTGTGGGTGCCGCGGTGGTCCTCGTGGTGACGGTGCTGAGCCTGCCGCCGCTGCTGAGGCTGATGCGGCCGGACGGGCTGCGGACGGAGTAACCGCCCGCAGCCGGCCGTCCACCGGGCTCTAGAGGCTGTACTCCTTCACCACCCGCCGGACCTGGGCGAACAGCATGCCGACGTTGACCGACTTGCGGCAGACCACCACGGCCACGACGTCCTGCTGTTCGCTCAGCCGCACGAACAGGTGCGTGAGGTTCTCGCTGTTGACCAGGATCTCCTGGAAGAAGTGGTTGTCACTGCTGACGCCGCGGCGCTCCTTGAAGACGTCCTCGATCATCACGACCGTACGGCCCTGGAACAGGTCGAGGGTCGCACCCGCCAGGAGGTCCAGGACCTCCGGCGGGTGGTTCTCGACGGTCTCGTACGACAGCAGCATGCCGGTGGACATGTCGACCACACCGGACGCCACACAGTCGGGGGCGTCGGTGCGAAGGGACTTGACCAGGCCCATCACCTGGTCGGAGAAACCTGAGGTCATACGCTTCGTCGCCATCCCTTCAGACTCCTTCTGGCTCTTTCTCGGTCGCCTTGTCGGTGAGGATCGAGCCGATCCGGTTCAGGGTCGGCTGGGTCGCCCGGTGCAGGTCGTCCACGTCCAGGCCCTCGTCGCCGAGCACCACCATCAGGGCGGTGTCACCGACGGCGTAGAAGGCGGCGCAGCCGTGGCTGCCGTACGTCACCGTCCGGCGCAGCGTGCCGCGGGCGGTCGCCCCGGCGGTGCGCCGGGCCAGGCCGAGGCCGGCCGCGGCCAGCGCGGCGAGGCCCTCCGGGTCGATCGAGTCGGCGGTGTCCGCGGCGATGAGCAGTCCGTCCGCGGCGGCGAGCGCGGTATCGGTGATTCCGGTGACCTGTTCGCGCAGACCACGCATTTCGAGCGCCAGGGCTTTGTGATCCATTTAATCAACTCCCCTAATTCTGTTCACATCTGATCGGCTTTTTCATTTGGGCGTTCCGTTTCGGAGCCGGAAGAAGCTGCCGGGTTTTCGGCGGGGCAGATCGGTTCGTGTCGGGGACGGGGACCGCTCCACGGGCGTGGGCGTGCGAGGCCGGAGTTCGTCGCCGTCGGGAAGGGAGCGGACCGCGATGGGCGTGGCCGGTCCGGCGCATACCAGGAGCCCCTCCTCGAGCATGCGAGCGACCTCGACCGTCACGGTGTAGACACCGCGCCCGACCCGGAAGGCGAGGTCGCGGGCCGTACTGCGGCCGTCGGCGTGCGTGAGCAACTCGCGCCGCAGGGACCCGGATCCGTGGTCCGTGCCCGAGCGCACGGGCCGTTCCCGGTCGGGGTGCACCGGGTGCGGCAGCGCGTCCAGGGCGGTGAGTCTGCGGACCGCGTCCTGCAGCAGCCGCAGGGGCGGCTCGCCCAGGGGGACCTGCGCGAACGGCTCCGCGTCGGCGCGGCGTTCGCAGTCCTCCACCCGGCCCGCTGCCATCGCGAACGCGGCGTCGTGCAGGGCCAGCGCGCACACCACACGCAACTGCGCGGCCCCCGCGTAACCGTGGGCGATGAGCGCGGTGGCCGGCCAGCGCGAACCGCCGGACTCCCGCACCAACTCGGCCCACTGCTCGCCACTGACCCGCCCGGAGCGCAGCAGCAGTGCCTCGGGTCCGGGGGCACCGGGCGACTCCACGGCGACCACCCGGCCGTCCCCGAAGTGGAAGGTGCCACCGGGTGTCCCGGTGATGCGCAGCTCTCCGGTGAAGCCGTCACGGCCGCACGCGGCCAGGGCCTGTGCCAGGTGTTCGTGGCCCGACATCACACCCCCCGCCGCCTCGCACATACGCCTGACGCGTAGCGCTGAGGAGGGAATGTGTATCAGTCAGGGCGCATATTCCGGGGGCTGGTTTCCTACCTGCCGCTAGTTGACGGAAGTTGAATTCGCGGGCTGCTCAAAGCACTGTGTTCGGCGCTCATTTGACCGAATCAGAGGCAGGTTTTTCAGGGTCCGGGGGCGGTTCCGCCGGGCCTTCCTCGTCTGTGACGACCTCGTCCTCGATCTCGGGTGGCGCCGACTGTTCCTCGGCGTACGCCTTGAGGTAGCTCACCACCGTGTTCGTCACCGCCACCAGCGGTACGGCCACCACCGCGCCGCCGATGCCGGCCACCATGCCGCCCGTCGCGACCGTGAGGACGACCGCGAGCGGATGGACGCGCACCGCGCGGCCGAGGATGAACGGCTGGAGGATGTGGCCCTCGATCTGCTGGACGGCGAGGACCACCGCGAGGGTCATCACCGCCGTGAACACTCCCTGTGTGACCAGCGCGACGAGTACCGCCAGCGCGCCGGAGGCGACCGCGCCCACGAGCGGGATGAACGAGAACAGGAAGATGAAGACGGCCAGCGGGACGGCCATGGGGACGTCGAGGAAGTAGATGCCGATGCCGATGAAGACGGCGTCGATGAGGGCCACGAGGACCGTGCCGCGGACGTAGGCGGTCAGGGTGCGCCAGGCGCGCGGTCCCGCGCCGGCCACGGCGGGCCGGGCGGCCGCGGGGACCAGTTTCAGCGTCCACGCCCAGATGCGCCGGCCGTCGTAGAGCAGGAAGAGCGTGGAGAAGAAGGTCAGCAGGATGCCGGTGAGCGCCTCCACGACAACCTGGACGCCCTCCAGGCCCGCCGACGTGATCTGGTCGGTGTTGGCGCCGACCGCCTCCCGCAGATTCTTCGCTATCTGGTTGATCTGCTTGTCGGTGACGTGGAAGGGGCTCTTCAGGAGCCAGTTGCGCAGGTCGTCGATGCCGCTCTGGATCTGGTTGGAGAGATCGTCGATGTTCTCCATGACCTGCCAGGTCACGAACCAGCCCATCAGGCCGATCACGACGAAGCCCAGGATCGCGGTGAGAGCCGTGGCGGGGCCGCGCGGGACGCCGTGCCGCATGAGACGGGCCACCGTCGGCTGGAGCAGCGCGGTGATGAGCAGGGCGACGACGAAGGCGAAGACGACGAGCTGTACGGAGCTGATGACCCGCATCAGCACCCAGACGGTGCCCGCGAGCACCAGGAGCCGCCAGCCGGCCTCGGCGGCGACCCGTACGCCCCATGGCACGGCCTGCGCCGGATCGGGGCGGGGAACCAGCACGACGGGCGCACGGGAGGCGGCGCTCGACGGCTTCCTCGGCCGGCGCTCAGGCGGCTCCACCGAGTCGGCCTCGGCCTCCTCGCGGGCCACCTCCGCGCGGCGCTCGTCCAACCGCTCACCCATATCGGTCAGTCGGGTACCGATCCGACCGAGCCACCCTGGCACTCGCGACATGATCCGTCCTCTTCCCCCGTCTCTCCTCACCACTCCCCCCTGGAGTCGTCCGGTCCGACCGTACATGGCTGAAGCCCCTCCCCCTAGGACGGGGAGGGGCTTCGCGAGGTTGAGAGCAGGGCGCGCTCAGTACCAGTTGTTGGCCTGCCAGAACGACCAGGCCTCGCAGGGGCTGCCGTACCGGCTGTCCATGTAGTTGAGGCCCCACTTGATCTGGGTGGCCGGGTTGGTCTGCCAGTCGGAGCCGACCGACGACATCTTGGAGCCCGGCAGGGCCTGGAAGAGACCGTAGGCACCGGAGGAGGCGTTGACGGCCCGGTAGTTCCAGCTGGACTCGTGGTCCACGATGTTGCTGAAGCACTGGAACTGCCCGCTCGGCACCATCGAGGCAGCCATCGACTGGATCTGCGCGACGGTGTACGAGCTCTGGACCGGGAAGCTGGAGGAGCTCCTGCTGGCCTTTTCCTTGGCCTCGGCGCGCTCCTTGGCTTCCTTGGCCGCCTTCTCGGCGGCCTCCTTCTTCTCGATCGCGGACTTGGCGGCGGCCTTGCGCGCCGACTCCTCCGCGACCTTCTTGGCGCTCGCGTCCGCTGCGATGGCCTGGGTGTCGGCCTGCTGCGTGAGGGACGCGGTCTGCACCTGAGCCTGCTCACCCGCGGGGATGTCCGCCAGGAGCGTCGTGCCGGCTGCCGTCGCCTCGGCGTCGTTCGGCTGCGCGACACTGCCGGAGGCAACTCCGACAACGCTTCCGACAGCGGTGACCGCGGTGGCGGAGGCCACTGCGAATCCCCGGACCGAAATCGGGCTCACACGGTTTCCTTCCAGCATCGTCCGCTTCGGTGACCCTGGCGGACGCAATCGTGCCCCTAGACACTGGCCTCCCAACAAAAGGGGTCACGGGAGGCACGGGCCCGGTGGGCAACTCCCTCGCGGGGAGCGCCGCATGGTGCACGGGCGGCATACGACGACGCTGTGGAGTTGGTGGTGTTGCTGTGGTGCCGTACCGCTGGGGGTACAGGTGTGTCGTATGCGGGGCCTGACAGGAAGGAGACTCTGCCGTAACCGGACGCCGGGTGGCAATTCTGAGTTGCGTGTGAAAGCTCACATCCCGTTTGGGCCCTGGGATTTCGAGAAACAGCGCCACGCGAAGGCGCCGCCCGGCTAGGCTCTTGGCCTTTCCGGACGGCGCCAACTGGCAGGTACTACCTCAGATTTGGCCGTCTTCGAGCATTTCGGTCACAAGGGCCGCGATCTGGGACCTCTCGGACCTCGTCAGCGTGACGTGGGCGAAGAGGGGGTGCCCCTTCAGCTTCTCCACCACGGCGACCACACCGTCGTAGCGACCGACCCTCAGATTGTCCCGCTGGGCCACGTCATGGGTCAGAACGACCCGTGAATTCGCGCCGATTCGGGACAGAACGGTGAGAAGTACGTTCCGTTCCAGGGACTGCGCCTCGTCCACGATCACGAACGCGTCGTGGAGCGAGCGGCCGCGGATGTGGGTGAGCGGCAGAACCTCGAGCATGCCGCGTGCGGTGACCTCCTCGATGACCTCGCGGCTGGTGACCGCGGACAGCGTGTCGAAGACCGCCTGCGCCCAGGGGCTCATCTTCTCGGACTCGGAGCCCGGCAGATAGCCCAGTTCCTGCCCGCCGACCGCGTAGAGCGGACGGAAGACCATGACCTTCTTGTGCTGGCGGCGCTCCAGGACCGCCTCCAGGCCCGCGCACAGCGCGAGCGCCGACTTGCCGGTGCCGGCCCGGCCGCCCATGGACACGATCCCGATGTCGGGGTCGAGGAGGATGTCCAGTGCGATGCGCTGCTCCGCACTCCTCCCCTTGATGCCGAACGCCTCCCGGTCGCCCCGCACCAGACGGACGTTTCCGTCGGGCGAGACCCGGCCGAGGGCCTTGCCTCGCTCCGAGTGGATCGTCAGCCCGGTGTGCACGGGGACGTCGGCGGCCTCGGGAACGTAGACATGCCCCTCCTCGAAGAGGATGTCCACCTGCTCACCCGGCAGGGTCAGCTCGGACATTCCGGTCCAGCCGGAATTCTCCGTGATGGCGAGCTCGGCGCGGTACTCCTCGGCGAGGAGTCCGACCGAGGACGCCTTGATCCTGAGCGGGAGGTCCTTCGACACGACGGTGACGTCGAATCCCTCGGCCTGCAGGTTGCGGGCGACCGCGAGGATGCGGGAGTCGTTGTCACCAAGGCGGTATCCGGACGGCAGCACGCTGGGGTCCGAGTGGTTGAGCTCGACACGGACGGTCCCGCCGAGTTCCCCGATCGGGATGGGGGCGTCGAGGCGGCCGAACCGGACCCGGAACTCGTCGAGCAGCCGCAGGGCCTGCCGGGCGAAGTAGCCGAGTTCGGGATGGTGCCTCTTGGCCTCCAGCTCCGTGACCACGACGATGGGGAGCACGACCTCGTGCTCGTCGAAGCGGTTCAGGGCGTTCGGGTCGGCCAGCAGGACGCTGGTGTCGAGAACATAGGTGCGCCGGTCAGGCATGCGGCGCTTTGTGCTGGTCACCACGGAAGGACGTACCCCCTCGGATGAGGTCGGGGAGCGACGGAGTGGAGCTGGACCGGTCGTCGGCCCGTTTGCACGGACCGGGAACCGGCCCTCCACTGCTTCTTCCGTGCTGAGACCGCACGGTCGAGCTGGTGCAAGGGGCCTCCCGGGCGGACGGCCCCGTGCCGTCCGCTGAGATCCGACACCCGTGGTTCGGGCATCGACCTGACTGGCTTATGCCCTCGAACGAGCGATGCCATGCCAGCTCATGTGACGACGCCCTGGTGAACTCCTGGGGATCTGGGGGTATCGCCCTGAAAACGCGACACTTCCGCCCCGAACGGGGTACCCGGAAAGGTTGGTCAGCCGCCGTAGCGGCGGTGGCGCGCCGCGTAGTCGCGCAGTGCGCGCAGGAAGTCGACCTTGCGGAAGGCCGGCCAGAAGACCTCGCAGAAGTAGTACTCCGAGTGAGCGGTCTGCCACAGCATGAAGCCGGACAGCCGCTGCTCGCCGCTGGTACGGATCACGAGGTCGGGATCGGGCTGGTCGCCGGTGTAGAGATGGCGGCCGATCATGTCGATGTCGACGGCCTCGGCGAGCTCCTCCATCGGGGTGCCCTTGTCGTGCGCGTCCAGCAGCATCGACCGGACGGCGTCGGCGATCTCCTGGCGGCCGCCGTAGCCGATGGCGACGTTGACGAGTATTCCGTCGACGTGGGCCGTGGACTCCTCCGCCTCCTTCAGCGCCGTCTGCATCGGGGAGGGCAGCAGGTCGGGCGTGCCGACGTGGTGGACCCGCCAGCGGCCGTCGGCGGCGAGGGTGCGGACGACGTCCTCGATGATGCCGAGGAGCGGGCCGAGCTCCTCCGGCGGGCGGTTGAAGTTGTCCGTCGACAGCAGCCAGAGGGTGACGACCTCGACGTCCGTCTCGGTACACCAGCCGAGGAACTCCTCGATCTTCTCCGCCCCGGCGCGGTGGCCGTCGACGGGGGTGGAACCGGCTGCCTTCGCCCAGCGCCGACTGCCGTCCACGATGACACCGATGTGCTTCGGCACCTGGGCGTGGTCCAGGTGGCCTTCCACCCGGCGTGCGTAGAGCCTGACGAGCAGGCCGCGCAGCTTGTCGCGCAGGTTCACGTGATTGTCAGCCCCTTTGACGGATGGCGGTCCCCGCGGCTAGAGCCTACCGGGAAGTGCCGGACGCCCGGCGTCCGGGGGGCCATCTGTCCGTGTGCTCCTGCGTGTTGCGGGGGCCGGTGGCGTGGGCGCGGCGGAGCCGTGAAGGCCTTCGGGTAGGCAGCCCCTGCGTCGGCGGGAAGAAGCGTCCTGGTCCGCGCGAGAAAAAAACGGGCCGGTCCGTGGGGGGGATACGGACCGGCCCGAGGGGGGGGTTCCACCATAACCCTTCGTGAGGGATGGTGGGTGCATCGGCGTGCCACAACTACTCTCCGGAGTCGGGCGGCGACGGCGCGGTGGCCGGTCGAAGGCCTGCTCATGGGGGTTTCGTGGCCGAATCACGGCGGAATCATGGAGACGTGGGGCATCGCCCAAGCGGGTGACTCCGGGTCGGAACGTTTCTTTGACGCCGGAAAGTGGGCGCGGCACCGCGCAGCCCCCTCCTCTGCGCGGTGCCACCGCGCAGCTTTGCTGGCGCGAATTGCCTCGCCTTGAATTTACGTCAAGCGCGACCCGGATGCGAGCCACCTGGGATAACGATGTGGAAACCCCGTGAAGACCATGGATATGTGGGGTAGATCGACACGCGATGCGCCAGTTGTCCGATTTGCAGCTGTGCCGAGGCCATCCGCCGACAGGAACGTCAGGCGCGTGGCCTACGAGCCTCCAGGAGATGGCGGCTGCTGTGGGCGACGAAGGGGCCCTCGGACTCGATCCGCTCGTGCAGGGACCGAAGTCGGGGCTCGTACTCGGCCACGGTGAAGCCGGGGACCATCCACACCACCTTGCGCAGGAAGTGGACGACGGCGGCGATGTCGTGGAACTCGATCCGCAGCCGCTCGGCACGCAGGTCGACGACCTCCAGTCCGGCGGCCTCGGCGGCGGCGCGGTCGCGGTCGGGGTGGCGGTCCGAGCTCTGCGCCTCCGGCTGCGGGCCGAGGAAGTGCTCGACGAGTTCGAAGACGCTGCGCGGGCCGACGTGCTGGGCGAAGTACGTGCCGCCCGGCTGCAGTACGCGCACGATCTCCGCCCACTGCGGGTTGACCGGGTGACGGCTGCTGACCAGGTCGAAGGTGTCGTCGGCGAAGGGCAGCGGCGCGTCCTCCGGTGCGGCGACGACCACGATGCCGCGCGGACGCAGCAGGGCGGTGGCCTTGGTGACGTTCGGCGGCCAGCCCTCGGTGGCCGCGGCGAGCAGCGGTGTCTTGACCCCTTGTCCGAGGGCGAAGTCCAGGACCTCGCCGCCACCCGTCTGGATGTCGAGCGAGGCGGTGGCACCGGCCAGGCGGTCACCGAGGGAGCGGGCGAACCCCCACGAGGGCCGCGCCTCGGTGGCCCGCCCCTCGAACCACGAGAAGTCCCAGCCCTCGGTGGGCACGGCCGCGCCCTCGGCGACGAGGTCCTCGAACGTGCGGGTGCGGTGGGAGGTCATGGGGTGATCGTCGCAGGATGACACGGGCGGGCGCCGCTCATTTTTTTCGCCGGCAGGTCAGGGCACCAGCGGCCGGACGTCCTGCGCGGCGAACCGTACGAAACCCTCCGGGTCGGGTTCGTCGGCCGTCGGCTGCAGGACGACCGTGTCCGCGCCGGCCGCGGCAAGTCGCTGGACGGCCCTGGCGACCGCCCCCGCGTCCCCGGCGACGCCGAGGTCGGGGACGTCCGCGACGCCGTCGTCGGTGAGTTCGGCGCGCAGCCGGGCGGCCGCGTCGGGCCCGGTGGTGGTGAGGAGGTAGACGACGATCCGGTGCCGATCCGTCCGCCCTGCCTTCTGCCGTCCCTCGTCGATGAGCAGACGGGCCCGGCGGACACCCTCGGGCGGGGTGCCGGCGGTGAGCACCGTGCCGTCGGCGGCCTCGCCCGCGACGCGCAGGGTGCGCGGGCCGGTGGCCCCGGTGAGCACCTCGACGGGCCCCTCGGGCGGCCAGTCGAGGGCGACGTCGTCCAGCGAGACGTACCGCCCCCGGGTGCTGACGCGCTCGCCTCCCAACAGGGCTCGCAGCGCGACGAGGTGCTCGCGCAGCAGGGTGAGCGGCGACTCCGCCCGGGCTCCCACCTGCCCCATCCAGTCCTGCACACCATGGCCGATACCGAGGACCGCCCGCCCCGGGAACATCCGGTGCAGGGTGGCCGCCTCCATCGCCGTGATGGCGACGTTCCGCAGCGGCACGGGGAGCAGGCCGACGCCGATCCGCACCCGCTCGGTCCACGCGAGAGCGGCAGCGGCAGCGGAGATCCCGCCCTCCCGGAAGCAGTCCTCCCACAGCCAGAGCTCTTCGAGCCCCGTCTCGTCCGCGAGCCGGGCGAGGGCCCGGAGCCGCTCGGGAGGGAGTTGGGGACGGAACACCGCGCCGAGTTCGGTCATGCCGCCCTTCCTACCCGGGGCGGAGGGACCGGACAACTTCTTTACGTTCCTTACGGCGTCGGCTCGTACCGCAGCAGTACGACGCCGTTCCCGAAGGTGTGCGACTCGACGAGCCGGAGGGCGGTCAGCGTGTCGGTGTGCGGGAAGAGGGGCTTGCCCCGGCCGACGAGAACAGGGTGGACGTAGATCCGCAGCTCGTCGACGAGGCCGTACCGCAGAAAGGTCTCCCCCAAGCCGGCCCCGCCCAGCGCGAGATCACCGCCCGGCTGCTCCTTCAGCGCCCGGACCTCTGCCGGCACGACCTCACGGACGAGGGTGGAGTTCCAGTCGACGTTCGTGAGGGTCCGGGAGTAGACGACCTTGGGGAGGTCCCGCCAGATCGGGGCGAACTCCCTGACGGACGCGGGGGCGTCGGGGTCGGCGTCGGCGGTGGGCCAGTAGTCGGCCATGAGCTCGTAGACGACGCGGCCGTGGAGCAGTCCGCCCATGCTCCCGACCGTGGCGTTCATGTGCGTGTGCAGTTCGTCGTCGACACGGTGCCAGCTGATGTCCCGGTCGGGGCCCTCGATGTAGCCGTCGAGGGACATGGACATCATCAGGACGATTTTGCGCATCGGACACCTGACCTGGGCAGAAGGGGGAGGATCGAATCCCACGGTACGGGGACCGACACGGATGGCGTGGGAACTCCACGGCTTGGAGGTGGCTCCGGGATGGGGCGTTGGCAGGACGGCCGCGGGAGGCTGATCGTGCACGGGGACCGGGGGGAGCTCGCCGTGCCGCTGGAAATCGCCTCCTCCTACCGGGCCCGGACGAAGGGCCTGCTGGGACGGGACTCCGTCGACGGGACCCTGCTCCTCTCCCCCGCGGGCAGTGTGCACACCTTCCGGATGCGGTTCCCCATCGACGTCGCCTACCTCGACCGCCGACTCCGCGTCATCGCCGTGCGCACGATGAAGCCGGGGCGCCTGGGGCGGCCGCGGCTGCGTTCCCGGCATGTGCTGGAGGCGGAGGCCGGGGTGATGGAGGGGTGGGGGTTGCGGGTGGGGGTGCGGGTGGAGGTCGCTCTCGGGTAGGCCGAGGAGACCACGGCAGCCACGACGCCCACGGCAAGAACGGCAAGAACGGCAAGTGGCTATAAATCTTCTTTTTCAGGACACTTCGGTAGATCTTTTGCCATCTGGCCGAATTTCACATTGACGCTCTGTTGGCCCGGGAGTTGAGTCCTCCCTGAGCGGGACGCCTCGCGTCCATAGACGCTCGGCAGCGGGGGCCGCCATGGACGACACAGAGATCCTCGTCGTGGGTCGGGCCCGTGGCGCGGGCGCGGTGGAGAGCCGCCTGGCGGTGGTGGCCCGAGTCCCTCCCTGGATCACGGTGTTCCGCGTGAGCGCGGAGGACGTGGCGGGCGTGGCGGGCGTGGCGGAACACCTTCGGGAACTGTCCGGCGACGGCTGTCTCGCCCTCGCCCGTTCACCGCACGGAGAGATCACGAGCATGGGTGACGAGACCGTCGTGCGCCAGATCGACGAGCACGCGCTCCTGTTCATCGAGGCCTGGAAGTCGGGGCCCAGGAAGTCACCGAGACAGGGCGAGGGACGGAACTGGGGCGACCCGGAGTTCCGGCCGCCCGACCAGCCGAACGGAGTGTGAGATGGCCGGCGACAACAGCGTCACGGAACGTGCAGTGCTCGCAGCGGACGCGAACCAGCGGGGGGCCGCCCCGTCGTGGCCCGGGGTGGGGCACACGATCCACCGGTACGGACGAGTCAGTGTGGTCGCCTCACCGGCCGGACCCGCCGCGTCACCGCCGGGCCCGGAGCCGGGCGACACGGACGGCCTGAGCGAGGTGGAGCGGCTGGGACTCGCCGCGCTGCACCTGCGTGAGTCCGCCGGATACCAGGTGGCGAAGAGCCGCCGGCCGCGGCACGCGGAGGCCTGGGACATGCCCGACTGCACCACGATCGTGCCCACGCCGACGGCCCCACCCGCGGCCGGACGCGAGGGCGCCGCCGCTCCCGCGCCCACCAGCTCCTACCTGGAGGGGACGGTCGCCGTCGGCATCGTGATCGTGCAGGGACCGACCCCCGAACTCCAGTTCTCCAACGACGAGATACTCAAGGTCGTCGCGGAGGTCCAGAACGGGCTGAGCTTCTACGCCACGGCCAACCCCATCGCAGGGATCAGCTTCTCCTACGACATCCAGGACGTGGCCGTGACGGTCGCCGCGAACCCGAACGCCCCCGACCTGGAGGCGCTCTGGCGCGACCCGGCGATGGCCGCGATCGGCTACAGCGCGGACTTCGCCGGGGTCGGCGCGTACGTCGAGGACCTGCGCAACCGCTTCGGCACGCGCTGGACCTACTGCGGGTTCTTCACCAAGTACCCGCTCAGCCACTTCGCCTACGCGAGCATCGGCGGCCCCCGGCTGGTGATGCAGTACGACAACGACGGCTGGGGTCCCGACAACATCGACCGGGTCTTCGCCCACGAGACGGGACACATCTTCGGCTGCCCCGACGAGTACGCCACCAGCAAGTGCGACTGCGGAGGTTCGTGGGGCAGGTACGGGCTGGCCAACGGCAACTGCGAGAACTGCGCGGGAGGCGGAGGCGTGGCCTGCCTGATGAAGGCCAACACCTTCGAGCTCTGCGAGTTCACCCCGTCGCACCTGGGCTGGGCGCCACAGTTGCTGGTCCGCAACTACGGTTACGTCGCGGGTGGCTGGCGGGTGGACAAGCACCCTCGGTACCTCGCCGACCTCACCGGGGACAAGCGGCTCGACATCGTCGGCTTCGGCGACGCGGGCGCGTTCGTGTCGCTGGGCCACTCGGACGGCCGCTTCGAGACGCCAAGGCTGACCGTGAACAACTTCGGCTATGTGGCGGGCGGTTGGCGGGTGGACAAGCACCCCCGCTTCCTGGCCGACGTCACCGGCGACGGCAAGGCGGACATCGTCGGCTTCGGCGACGCGGGCGTCTGGGTGGCCCTCTCCAACGGCGACGGCACCTTCCAACCCATGACCCTCGCCATCAACAACTTCGGCTACGTCGCAGGCGGCTGGCGCGTCGACCAACACCCCCGCTTCCTCGCCGACGTCACCGGCGACGGCAAAGCCGACATCATCGGCTTCGGCAACGACGGCGTCTGGGTGGCCCTCTCCAACGGCGACGGCACCTTCCAACCCATGACCCTCGCCATCAACAACTTCGGCTACGTCGCAGGCGGCTGGCGGGTGGACAAGCACCCCCGCTTCCTGGCCGACGTCACCGGCGACGGCAGGGCGGACATCGTCGGCTTCGGCGACGCGGGCGTCTGGATCGCCCTCTCCAACGGCGACGGCACCTTCCAACCCATGACCCTCGCCATCAACAACTTCGGCTACGTCGCAGGCGGCTGGCGCGTCGACCAACACCCCCGCTTCCTCGCCGACGTCACCGGCGACGGCAAAGCCGACATCATCGGCTTCGGCAACGCGGGTGCCTGGGTGGCCGTTTCCAAGGGCGACGGCACGTTCCAGGCCATGAACCTGGCCATCGACAACTTCGGCTACAACGCCGGGAGCTGGCGCGTGGACAGGCATCCGCGGCTCCTCGCGGACACCACGGGCGACGGGCGCGCGGACGTCGTGGGCTTCGGCGACGCCGGGGTCTGGGTCTCCCGAGCGCTCGGCGGAGGACAGTTCGACGCGCCCGGGCGGGTGATCGCGAACTTCGGCTACAACGCCGGGAGCTGGCGGGTCGACCAGCACCCGCGCCTCGTCGCCGACATCACCGGCGACGCACGCGCGGACATCCTCGGCTTCGGCGACGCGGGGGTGTGGGTCAACCGCACCTGAGGGGGGCCGACCGGACCTATTGAGGCCGGATTCCCGGACACGTCGGGCACAACGTGAGGGTGAACTCCGGGAGAAGTCCCGGAGTTCACCCCGGATGCGGGGTTTCGTGGATGGGCGGCCCTTCGAAGGGTCCGCTGCCCTCAGGAAGCGGTGGTCACCCGGGTGTACTGCGCGTCCGTCGCGGAGCGGGGGGACGCCTACCCCGGACCTTCCGAGCCACCAGAGGAGTTGGCGCTCCCTCGGCAAGGCTCACGCCGGGACAGTGCTTCCGTGAGCCCGGCCGGAGTCGACTGTTTTCCAGAGGCGGCGGGCAGGCCTGCCGCATGGCGACGTCAGATGACAACGAACACCGGCGAGACGCGGACGCCCGGCTGTGGGCGCACCACCTCCACACCGACACCATGGTCTTCCAGCGCGGCAACCTGTTCCTCGTCGCGCAGTCTCTCCTGGCGGTGGCCTACAGCACCACCGCCGCCTCGGGCACCACTCACGCGGCAGCACGTGTCCTGGCCGGCTTCGGGCTCGCTCTCACCGCGGTCTGGGCATACGTGGGACACCGCTATCACCGCTACAACCGGGCCATCCAACGACGTACCGCCGAGCGCCTGTCGGACTACGCGGAAACCTATAGAGCCAGCCGCATCTCCGGTCCCAGCGCGATGCCGTTGATCGCCTACGCGCTTCCGATCCTCGCCGCCGTCATGTGGATCGTTCTGCTCATCGTCACCTAGAGGGTGTTCTCACAGCGGCAGGCCGTGGAGGACGTCCGTCACGCGGGTGGGGTCGGGGGGTCCCAGATGGCCCGCGTTCGGGAAGTCGTGGACCGTGAAGCGGTTGTGCGGGGTGAGTTCGTCGGCCTCCGCGATCATGCGGTCCTGGAGTTGCGTGGCCACGGTCCTGTCCTTGCCGAAGCGCAGATAGGTGCGCGGGAGGCGGCCCCAGGTGGTCGCTCGGCCCGCCGCCCGGTCCGCGTACGCCGTCATCGACTCATCGGTCTGCATTCCCTCCAGCACCCGCAGAAACTGCGCGTCCGTGTGGTCCGCGCAGATCATCTCCTTGAAGGCCGCCAGTTCACGGCGGTCGGAGGTACGCCAGTTGAGGCGCAGCACCCCCAGTTTCTCCGGGTCGCCGACCTGGTGCAGCGGGTTGAGGGCGTGTTGCCCCTCCGGGGAGGACGCGCAGTCCATCAGGGACGGCATGGTGCGGCTCGGGCAGAAGGCGGCCATGTAGCAGATGTGCGAGAGGAGTTCGGGTACGGCGTCGGCGACCCGGCTCACCGAGAGGCCTCCCATGCTGTGGCCCACGAGGACGACGGGGCCGCCAAGGCGGGCGGCGCGGCGGACCGCGCCGGTGACGCGGCGCTCGAAGTCGTCGAGGGTGAGTGCGGCGACGGGCGAGGGCTCGGTCGCGAGGGCGCGTAGATCCTGTGCCTGGTAGGCCTTCGGGATGAACTTCTCGGTGCCGTGCAGGGGTTGGTCCACGGCGACGACCCGGTGCCCGCGCAGTGCGAGCTCCCTGCCGATCGCCGTCCAGAACGCGGCCGCGCTGTGCGTGCCGTGGACGAGGACGTACGTCCGTACACCGTCGGCGGTGCCGGTCGCGTGCGCGGTTCCCGCACCTGTACCCGTGGCGAGTGCGGCGGCACCCGCCGCACCGGCGAGGCCCCGTAAGGCCCGGCGCCGCGAAGGTCCGTCGGGATGAGGGTTCTTGTTGTGAGTCATACCGATGAGGCTAGGAATCCCCTCGGTGTCAGACGATGGCCCTGCACACCCGGTCGAGGGTGTACTTGCCGACACCGACGGCCCGTTTGAGTAGCCGTGGTCATGCACGGGCTCCCGCTCGGGTTGCCGCGAGTCCGGGCCCGGCATGTGCTGGAGGCGGAGGCCGGGGCGATGGAGGGGTTTCGGGTAGGCGGAGAGACCACCCCGAGGTCAACGAGGCCTTCGGCGTCCCATACCGCGACGGGAGCGGCAAGGGCCACGACGTCCTCGGCGTCCGCGCCTGGAATCGGAGCATCCTCATGGACGGTGACCGCCGCCCGCTCAAGGAGTTCCCGGACTGGGAAGCCGAGCACGGCCGCCTGGCCGCCGGTGACATCACGTCCACCTCCAGCGACGCCGAACTCGACCGCTGGGCCGACCGCGAAGAGGAGAGCGCCGCACGACAGGGGTGGCGCCTGCTGGGAGCACGGGAGGCCGCCGCCGCTCACCGGGAGCAGCTGCGCGACCGAGGCTGGGACCGGCTGACGGTCGTAGACGCCGACATCGCCGAGTTGGAGAACGCGACGGACGCCGTGGACAAGAATCTGGAGACGACCCGCCAGGAGTGCCTGCATCTGGTCACGGCCGCGCGTGTCCGGGACTGCCGTTAACAGCCCCGGACACTGGATCATCGTCCCATCCGAAGCCCCGCCTCGTGCGGGGCTTCGGCCGTTGACTGGATCGTTCCCCGAGCCGGGAACAACGCGGCAGTTGCCGAAAACTCGTCCCAGCGTGCCGTCCTCGAATACTCGGCAGGGGTGCGGTTCAGTCGCTTCCCGGCTCGTACGACTCGGGCACGTAGTCGTCGAACGACGGCTCGTCGGGCGCATCAAGCTGGGCGTACAGTCGCGCTCGCGTCGTCGGCCATCGGCACTCTCCCGTAGCCGGTCAGTTCGGGGGCACCTCGAGGAATCGCAGCACAGCGAGGACGCGTCGGTGGTCGGCGTCGGCGGCGGGCAGGCCGAGTTTGGCGAAGATGTTGTTGATGTGCTTGGCGACCGCGCTGTCGCTGACCACCAGCGCCTCGGCGATCCCCGCGTTGGATCGTCCCTCGGCCATCAGCGCCAGCACCTCCCGTTCCCGCGGCGTCAGCCGCTCCAGGGGGTCGCTGTGGCGGCGCAGCAACAACTGGGCGACGACCTCGGGATCCAGCGCCGTACCGCCGTCCGCGACACGCCGTACCGCGGCGATGAACTCCTCGACGTCGGCGACGCGTTGCTTGAGCAGGTAGCCGACGCCGCTGGTGTGAGCGGTCAGCAGATCGGCCGCGTACCGCTCCTCCACGTACTGCGAGAGCAGAACCACCGCCGTCCGCGGCCACTGGTGGCGAATCACCAGCGCGGCGTGTACCCCCTCGTCGGTGAAACGGGGCGGCATCCGGACGTCGACCAGGGCGAGTTCGGGCCGGTGCTGCTCGACCGCGGTCAACAGGGCGTCCGCGTCACCCACGTCGGCCGCGATCTCGAAGCCCGCCATCTCGAGCACCTTGACGAGCCCCACGCGCAGCAGCACCGAGTCCTCGGCGATCACAGCTCGCACGGCAGCTCCGCAGTGAGGGTGGTCGGGCCCCCGGCGGGGCTGCTGACGCGGAACGACCCGTCGACGGAGCCGACGCGTTTGGCCAGTCCGCCCAGCCCGCTGCCGGCTGAGGCGTCGGCGCCGCCGATCCCGTCGTCGGTGACGTTCACACGTAGCACCTTCCCGATCCGTTCGACGGTCACCTCCACGCGCGTGGCACGGGCGTGCTTGGTCACGTTGGTCAGCGCCTCGGAGACCACGAAATAGGCGACCGACTCCACGATGGGCGCTGCTCGCTCTCCGATGTCGACGCGCAGGCGTACCGGCAAAGGTACCCGGGCAGCCAGGCCGGACAACGCCGCGTCCAGCCCGCGGTCTTCGAGGACCGCGGGGTGCAACCCGCGCACGAGGTCGTTGAGTTCGGCGATTGCCGCCTTCGCCTCCCGGTGCGCCTCGTCGATGGCGGTGCGGGCATCATCCGGCAGGTCGATGAGGGTTGCCCTGGCCAGTCCCAGATTGACCGCGAGGGAGACCAGGCGCTGCTGGGTGCCGTCGTGCAGGTCGCGTTCGATGCGGCGGCGCTCGCTGTCGACGGCTTCGATCAGGTCGGTGCGGCTTTCAGCCAGGTGCTCGACACGCTGCCGAAGCCGCTCGTTCCGGCTCGACCCCAGCAGCGCCGACGCGAGCCGGGTCTCGGTCCGGGCCGTCGCCCCGGCCAGCCAGGGCGCGCTGCACAGCAGCACGACGCCGACGACGGTGTAGAAGAACGCCATCAGGCGTTCCTCCCCCGGCAGCGCCCAGGCCCACCCGCAGGCGGTGGCGCCCGATACCGCCACGGCCCACGCCGCGAGCACCAGCAGTTCCAGCGCCGCCAGCAACGGCCCGAGCAGGAGGTGGTACACGACCTGCCGCCAGGTCTGGGCCGAGGACAGCCACCGCAGGGCACGCCTAGGCCACCATCGTTCCGGCGTCGGCGTCAGCCGGGGGACGTCCACACCGAGTAACACTCGATATCGGTGTCGTTGAACAAAGGTGAGCGCCGGAACGCCGACGACGAACAGCGCGAACGGTATCGGGACCACGGCCCACGCGTTCGCCTTCACGACGATGGTCACGCCCCAGACCCACTGCGACGCCAGGGCAAGGTGCAGCGGAATCCCGGCCGCCAGGAAGCCGGTGTCCCGTCGCGCTCGAAGTAATGCGCGTCGCAGCGTCCGGGAACTCCTCATGACTGGACGGTAGATCGCCAGGTGACGGACATGCCATGCACCGTGCATCCGGATCGATGGTGAAGCCAGTACCACCCCCAAGTCGGACCTTCGCGTTACCGACGCGCGCACCCGCCGCAGCAAAGCTTGTCCATGTAAGGCACACAAGCCCGCATCCGGGAGGAGACGCAGCCCCATGGCCCTCGTCGATTCGGCAGCCTGCGGCGCTGCGGACGCGCTGCCCGCCGCCATCGCGGACGTGCTCTTCTTGTCGCGCCCCGCTGTGCTGCGAGAGCAAGGCACCATCGTCAGGAGGCGGTGGCCCGGCATGGCGTTGATCGGGTGCGGCCTCGCGCTGCTGCCCTGGCTGCTGGTGCTGGCGGCCGCGCTGCCCACCGCACCCAGCGTCCCGCACTGGTCGGCCGCGTGGGTGGGGCTGGATGCGCTGGAGGCCCTGGGCCTCACCGCCACCGGAGCACTGCTGCTGCGCCGGGATCCTCGGCACCCGCTCACCGCGGCGGCAACCGCCGCGCTGCTGATCGTCGACGCCTGGTTCGACATCGTCACCTCTGCCCGCGGAGCCGAACTCGCCGCAGCGATCGCGATGGCCGCCGTCGCGGAACTACCGATGGCGGCCTTGTGCGTCGTACTGGCCACCGCTTCCTGCCGCCCCGGCTTCCCCTGCCACGATCGTCCGCCCCACCATCGCCGACCCGATGTCACTGCGGGTGCTGCCGCCACGCCCCCGCCCACACCTCTGGAGGAGACCACGATGACCGAGCAACCCCCGGCACCGGCAAAACGCCCCCAGCCCGCCGAGCGCCCGGAAGGCGGGGGCGAGAACGCCATCGTGGACCTGTTCGTCGAACGGCTCGGGGACCGGATCGACGACCGCGTCGCCGCGTCGTTCGACGAGTTGTGCGCCGAACGGCTCGCGGAGCCCGGCCCTCTTCAGCGAGCTGTGGTCCGCGACCGAAGGGCGGAGCTCAGGGTCCTGTTGCTCTCACTGATCCTCGGCACCGTCGCAACAACCTTCACTCCCGGCGGGACCACCGCACTGCTCATCTCCTGGGCCGGACTGGTGGTCCTCAACCTCGCCTACCTCTTCCGCCCACGCTGACACCCGACTCGGTCCGTCCCGCGGCGGTCCCCCTCATGGGTGACGATGAGCATGGTGACCCACTCCACGAGCGCATGTGGCAGGTCGAGTGCGGCAGGATAGATGACCAACGAGGCCCCTGAGCAGCGTGGTTGAGACGTCAGACATCTCGATCAACTGCCCGGGGGCCTCGCTCGTTGCGCTTCACGGACCCGTCACCCGATCGGTGGCCCGCTCGAAGAAGCTCAGTGAATCTCTCCGTAGATCTGCCACTTCCCCTTGGCGTCGCTGGTGGTCAGGTCCTCCTCGGTGGCCTGCCGGGCCTGCCCCGTCTGGTCCCGGGACTCGGCGGCCGACTGCTGGGAGAGATCCGGCGTCCAACTCCCCTTCGCCGACGCCCCGACCTGGCCCCACGACATCCCCTCCGCGTCCTCGCCGGATACGGCCGGATCGCCGTAGCGGCCACGACGTAGTCCTTGGTGACGCCGACCGCGTACTCCTCGGCCTCGTGGTAGTAACCGGCCGACAGGTCGAGCTCCTCCGCGATCTCATTGCCCTCGTCGACCAGCGCCTTCACCCCCCACTCCCAGTGCTCCGCGAAAGTGGCGAAGGCCTCCCCTTGACCACCAGGAGGTAGTGGCCACAGCGGTGACGACATGCTCGGCGTGGGCGCGCTGGGTGTGCATCGCGTCGGCGGTGACGATGACGCCACGCAGGTCGATTCGGGCCAGCAGCGGGGCGAAGGCGGGTATCTCGTTGCTCTTCGCGGTGATCTGGCGCTGGGCGATCACGGTCTGGCAGGCGTGGAGCGCGGCGGCGAGCAGGTGCACGGCGCCGATGTCGGTGCGGGAGCCGCGCACGGTCTTGCCATCGACAGCCAGGCCGATCAGCCTGTCGCCCGGTTCGTCGACCGGGTCGGCGGTGTACCGGGCGAGCCAAGCGCCCACCGCGTCGTCCAGGGCGTCGCCGTCCAGGCGGGCCAGGAGCCGTCCCAGCGTGGAGGCGTTCGGTGTGCCGGCAGTCGGGCCGAGCCGTTCACGCAGGTCGCAGTCGGTATCCGTGGCGAAGCGGGCAATGGCGGCCAGGGACGCGGCTCCGCCGAGGACGGCGACCAGGCACAGCGCGAGCAGGGAGCCCAGACGGTAGCGGCGGCCTCGGACCCGGCGGGGATCGGGTATCCGGTCCAGCACGTCCACCAGGCAGGTGAGCTGCGGCAGTTCTGGATCCGGGCAGGTGGAGTCGATGTCTGCGCAGTGGCGCCGCAGGACACCGATCAGGGAAGACGACACGCGAACGCGACCCCTATTCATGATCAAAGGCTTCTACAGCCTTGATCATCAGGAGTCGTGTTCACTGCTTCCAGTCGGGCCATTCAGTCACTGCTCGATCTGGCGGGGTGAACCGCTCACCACGTCACCTGCGAGCGCATCCGTCCTGGCTGCTCACGCCGCGGTGAACCGTTCGGCGGCATCCCAGAGTTCGCCTTCACGCCATGGATCGTAGGACTCCTCCGACGAGCGGTCCACACGGCTGCGGTCGACGTAAGCGCCGGTCGGCGCCTGGGGCGTGCCGAGGACGACGTCAGCGAGGTAGCGGCCCGCGGCGTTGCGGCTAGTGGCGAACGGGGTGAGGGTCATCACCGGCAGGATGCGCCGCATCGCGAACCGGGAGACGGGGTCGGCATTGCGGGCGAGGCCGGTGCCGGGGACGAATCCCGGGTTGTAGGCGACGGCGTCGATCCCGGCCGGAAGACGGCGCGCGTACTCGTGCACGAGGTAGATGGCCGCCAGCTTGCTCGTCGAGTACGCAGTGCGCCCGGCGACCACGGTGTCCGGGTTGGGGAAGGCGCCGGTGCGGGCGAGGACGTCCGGGGACTTCCAGGCCGGGCCGGGCACCATGCCCATGTTGTGCTTGAAGTCGCCGAAGTGGGTGTCGCTGGCGGTGATCACGATCCGGGCGGGAGCGGCGAAGCGGTCCTGGAGCAGGCGGACGAACAGGTGGTTGGCGAGCACGTTGACCGTGAAGGTGGACTCGAACCCGTCGGGTGTCTCGGTGAGCGCGTTCGTGTACTGCATGCCCGCGTTGCCCACGAAGCCGCGCAGCGGCGGGAGGTCACCGCGATCGAGCCGGTCACGGATCTCGGTGGCGGCCGAACGGACGCTGTCCAGCGAGCCGAGGTCCGCTGAGACGTGCGAGACCGTGTGCCCGCCCCTAGCGAGTTCCGCAGCGAGCTGTGCGCCGGAGGATCCACGGGCGACGACGAGGAGGTGCACGTCCGGCGACCGACGCAGGATCTGCCCGGCGGCGACACGGCCGATCCCGCGGCTCACACCCGTCATCACGATGGTGTGCTTCATCGAAGGCTCCTTCACTGCTTCGCCGATGGCGTCCGGCCCGGGCACACGTCCACGTTCGCCGCTCGCGCCACCGCCAACCAGTGCCGTCCCCGTCACTAGGACTGGCAGTACCCATGCTCGTCCTGGGCCGCGCGGCGAGAATGACCTCATGGCTTCCTCCCGCTCCGCTTTCGGCGCCCTCGTGCGCGCCTGGCGAGACCGTCTCGCTCCGGCAGACGCCGGCTTCGCCGTGACGGACGGCCGTCGTGCCCCGGGACTGCGCCGCGAGGAGCTCGCGCAACTGGCCGGGCTTTCCGTCGACTACGTCCTCCGCTTGGAACAGGGACGCGCGAAGAACCCCTCCGCCCAGGTCGTCGGCGCCCTCGCACGGGCCCTTCAGCTCTCCCGCGTCGAGCGCGACCAGCTGTACCGAAGCGCCGGGCTCCTGCCGCCGCAGGACGGGACGGTCAGCACCCACGTGCCCGCGGGCATCCAACGGCTCGCCGCGCGTCTGGGCGACGTCCCGATCGGCGTGTTCAGCGCAGACTGGACCCTGGTGTGGTGGAACACCATGTGGAGCGCCGTGTTCGGCGACGCCTCCGTCGTCCCGCCCGTCGAACGGAACCTCGCCCGTGCGCTCTTCGGCAACGGCGTTGCACACGCCTCGATGCTGCCCGTCCAATCCGAGCGCGGACCAGACGTCTTCGAGGCGTCGATCGTCGCCGACCTCAAGGACGCGGTGTCTCGCTATCCCAGGGACGCCCAGCTCGATCGTCTCGTGCACGAACTGCGAGGCGTGTCCGATGCCTTCGCTCGCCACTGGGCCACGCAGGCGACCGCTGCCCAACACACCAGCGACCGCAAGACGATCCGACATCCGAAGATCGGTGACATCCAGCTCGACTGCGACGTCCTCATCGTCCCCGGCGCCGACCTGCGCATGGTCACATACACGGCAGCGACCGGAAGCAGCGACGCGGGGAATCTGGACCTTCTTCGCGTCGCAGGTGGCCATAGCGCCATCGCGCTCCCCTGACCGGCGACTGCTGGGAGGCTGCACCAAGTCGACCGGGGCGAACCTCACCGCTGCCGCCAACCACTATCGGTCACGTCCCACGCGAACGCTCGACCTGCTTCATCTCGCAGCCTGAGAACGCATCAGCCCTGCCTTGAGTGCATCCACGAAGGCGACGAAAGCGCCGGCCGGGAAGACGAGCGGCGTCCTGGCCGGAGTCTTGGAGTCACGTATCGCTACCCGAGTGACATCGTCTGCGACTTCCACGCAGGAGTTGCCGTCACCCGGGCCCGAATAGGACGACTTCCGCCAGTTGCCGGGTGTGCTCATGGGATGCCTCACAGCTCTTTCGCCAGCTTGTGGATGAGTTCACGCGAACCGTCGGGTTCGAGCGACGCGGCTTCCACCTTACGGAAGAGTGTTCGAAAGGCGCCAAGTTGGGCCTCGGAGTCAAGGAAAGCCGTGCTGTGGGGCGCATCGCGCGCGACGGTGTCCAGCTTGGATACAGCGCCTCCCGCATACACCATTGCGCTCGCGGCGCCGGCAAAGCACTCCAGCGCAAAGGGGATGACCCGTACCGTGACGTGGTCGGCTTCGGAGAGTTCGGCAAGGCGGAAGAGTTGATCTCGCGAAGCAGCGCGATTGCTGACGTTGATGCGCAGTGCGGCCTCGTGGATGACCGCTTCGTACGGAGTCCTCTCCAGTATCACTTTGCGCTGCATCCGGTGACGGACACGCAGCTCAAGTTCTTCCTGAGGTAGCTCAGGCACTCGATACGCGAAGACCGTGGCGTGGTGTTCCACGTGGGCGGACTCGATCAGCAGCCATCTGCTTTCACCGCGGCCGGGAGAAGCGCCTTCATAAGAGCGGTCAGTTTGGCGCGAACTCCCTGAATGTCCTCGGCACCCGGAACGGTGATCTCTACCGTATAGCTTCGGGGCTTCCCATCATCCGAAAGAGAATGGGCACATTCCGCCACACCGAGGGCGTTCCCATCATCGAGTAGTGCAAATTTCCCTGACGCATCGAACGTGACATTTCTGTCACCGGCGACGATTTTGACGATCTCCTGCAACGTGTCACTGTCGATTCGGCGAGTAAATTCCACTTTGATTTCCCCCGTACCGTCAACATAATATTGACAATACGAGTAGACCAGGGAGCTGTCCACGCCGTTCCCGCTCTTTCTGAGTTTGTTACCGGGCGGGAAGAATGGCTTTAGCAGAGCTCGCTCAACAGGGACTCCGCAAAATGCCTTCGGGTAGTCATACTCCACACGTTGTTCAGAACTGCAGCCGGACAACAGCATGACAGCCGTAAGAAGCATCCACGCAGCCACTCGTACGTGCTTACAGCTATCCATGGCGCGCGGCCTCCCACGTGGCTCCGGCAGCGTGGCTCTGGCCGGCTTCCCCGGCTACGGCCTTCTTGACGTCGCGTACGGTATCGGCATTGTGGTCGCCACGCTGCGCTGCCTGCTCGACGGCGACCTGCGCGGACCGCTGGGCGGCTTCGCTGCCGTTGCTGAACTCCACACCAGCTTCGTACTGGGCCTTTGTGGTGGTGTCCTGTCGGATGCTGTCCATCACGCTGGACTGAATGTCCTCGATGGCCCAGCCTGCGACATCTCCAACGACAGGGGTCTTGATAGCGCCGGTAGCCAGGCCCAGGCCACGACCGACCCACTTACTGGCCGTCTCGGCCGATTCATTGAAGTCCGCGTCTTTGGCTCGCTGGGTTTCGAAGATCGCCTCCGCGCGAGCCTCGCTCATGATTCCCGCGACAGTAGCCCCTGGACGGACGGCGGACGCTGCGCGCTCGGAGATGGGCACCTCGGATTGGCTATCGGCGTTCATGGCCCGGTCGACTTCGGCAGTGGTGTACGCCTGTTGCGATGCGGTGATTGCCGCGTAGGCATCAGGATCCTGTCCAACCTGGGAGAGAAACGCCTCGGTGTGGGCACGGTCAAGCTGTGCGGCAGACCCGAAGACGGGGAGATCGTCCTGCGTGGAGATTGTGCGCTGGACGTCACTCATGTATTCGGCGGCAATATTGCCCAGACTGTCACGAGCGGCCTCATAGGGAGCGCCATCCTTGCCGTTGAGGAGTTCGGGACCTTCCTCGCCACCGAACTTGTCCACGACCTGACGGGTCAGGGCGGCCTGATCGGCCGTGTGCGGGACAGCGTCAGCGTTGGGGTCGCCGTCCCAAGGCCGTCCCGTAGCTCCCGCTTCGAGAGCATGCCCCAGCGCGTCCGGGAAGTCGTTCATGGACTTCTTCGCGGCGTCCGGGTCGTGCCCGGTGATGTCGGGGAAGGACTCGTAGTCCTTGTTGACCAGGTAGTCCAGGTAGCTGTTCGAGCCGTCGATGTTGGCAAGCTCGCCCTTGCGGGTGCCGTCCTCGGCGTACTTCTCCATAGGTGGCGTGAAGTAGTCGGTGGCCGCCTGCGGGCTGTGCCCCAACGCCTCCAGGACGCTGTTCATCGGGTCGTAGCCCGCGCCGTTCTTGCCCGAGGGGTTGAAGCCGTACTCCGGGTCTCCGAAGTCGGACTTCGTTCCGGCGAAGAAGTACGGGTCCTTGGCGTGGAGTTGGGTGACGTGCTCCGCGATGGGGGTGAGGAAGGAGGAGTCGTAGTCGCCGTAGCGGAGGATGCCGCCGAGGAGCTGGTAGCCGTAGGGGCCCTCACGCATGCTGTCCGGGTACAAGGCGATGTGCTGGGTGCCGAGTTTGCGCAGGTCGGCGGTCCACTGCTCGTCGAGGTGCGGGGTCTTGCCCGGGTTCGTGGCGGTGGCCAGGTTGTTGCCCATGTTGCGCTGAAGCTGCTGGAGCAACGCCTTGCGTCCGTCACTCGCGTCGGCGGTCTGCAAGGCGAGCTGGCCGTAGAGCTGGAGGGTGCCCTTCTGGCCGAGCTGCTTGTAGAAGGTGGTGGAGAACTCCGCGTCGCCCTGGTTGGTCTTCAGCAGGTGGTTGAGCTCGGTGAGTTCCGTGTCGGTGAGCTTGTCGCCCTTCTTCATCAGCTCGGCCGCGTGAGTGGCGTCGGCAGAGTCCAAGGACATGACGACCTTGGAGTTGAAGTTGTCCGTGTAGCCGCCGAGGTCGCGGCGCAGGGCCCAGCAGGCGGTCTCGTCGGCGTCGGCGGCCTGTTGGAGGACGGCTTCGATACGGCGGGCGAAGGCGTCGCAGGCCTGCTGCTGTTTGCGGATGAGGGCCTGGCCGTCGGGGTCGTGGTGCGCCCAGGTCTGCTGGTTGGCGTCGTTGCGCGGGGTGACGACGCCGGTGACGCTGACGTGCAACTCCTGCTTCGGGGCCTCCACCTCGGCGAGGTGGCTGAGGTCGTCCTTGGCCTTCCTCAAAGCGCCATGGAGTGAGGCGAGCACACCGGCGATGCCCTCCGCCTCCTTCCGGGCGTCCGCGAACTCCTGGTGCGCATCTCGTACGTCGTTGCCGGCCTTGCCCGCCGTCAGCGCGGGCTGGTGCCAGCCTGCCTGCTTGAACGGCGCCGCGACCTCGTCGCCGTACGCCGTGTGCAGACCCTTGAACTTGGTGGCCGTCTCCCGCCAGCGGTCGGCGGCCGCCTTGAGGTTGCTGAGATTGAGGTGGTACAGCTGCTCATACGTCGGCATGGCTGCGGTGGGTCCCCGTGGTGTGGTGATCGCGGTGGGCGGTGGCTGGTTCGTGTCAGGTTCAGCCGAAGGGTGACGGCTTGCCGGACAGGGAGCGCATGGTCTGCGTGTTCGCCGTCTCCGTGCTCTGGTAGAGCAGGCCCGAACCGCCGCACTGGCGGGAGAGGCCGTCGCACTTTGACGCGAGTGCCGAGACCTGGCTCGCCCAGGTCTCCGCCAGGCCGCTCAGTGCTCCGCCGAGCCCGCCGTCCCAGTTGCCGCTGCCGAAGTCCTTGGATGCCGAGCGGGTTTCATCCACCGGGTGGGCGCCGGTGGTTCGCGTGCGTCCCGCCAATTCCTGCGCGCCGGTGCCCGCACGGTTTAGTGCCGCCGGATCCTCGATGTCCGTGCCGCCCGACATTCCGTATCCCCCATGTTCGCTTTCGCCCCGACGGTCCGGAGCTTTCGATCTGTTACGCGAATCAGTCAGTGATGCGCACGCAAAAAATATCACCGTGGCGGGCTGCGTCTTCGGGCCTTCGGCCGGATCCCGACCTTGAAGCCACAGACAGGGAGGACCTGTGGAGCCATTGCTCTCGCATACGTCCACGAGGCCGCATGGATCGGTTTCCAACAGCAAGGTAGAGCTCCGCCGGGACGTAACCGCCGATGCGGTCCGGGCGGCCTTCGGCGAGATCTACCAGTACCTGAGCGGGGATCGACGCCAAACTCGCCGACCCTGCTGACGACATGCTCTCCGAGCCGGCCGCCCGGGTGCGGGCCGGTGACCTCACCCACCACGACGCCACCATGCTGGTGTCCTGCTCCTCGGCGCCGGGCACGAGACCAGCGCCAACATGCTCGCCCTGGGCATCCTCGCGTTCCTGGAACACCCGACCAGCTCGCCGTCGTCCGGGACACCGACGATCCGAAGGTCCTGGCGTCCGCCGCCGACGAGATGCTGCGCTATCTGACGGTCGTCCACAACGGCCAGCGCCGACTCGCCCTGGAGGACCTGGAGATCGGCGGCCGGTCCATCCGGGCCGGCGAAGGCGTCGTCATGCCGGGCGCCACCGGCAACTGGCAGGCCGACGTCTTCCCCGAGCCCGAACGGCTCGACGTCCGCCGCGACGCCCGTCGCCACATGGCCTTCGGTTTCGGCATCCACCAGTGCCTGGGCCAGCCCCTGGCCCGTCTGGAGCTCCAGGTCGTCTACCACACCCTCTTCCGCCGCAGCCCCACCATGCGCCGGGCCACCGACCTCGACACGATCCCGTTCAAGGACGACGGCATCGTCTACGGCGTCTACGAGTTGCCGGTGACCTGGTAGGGCCGGTCGGTCAGTTCCCCCCGCGGGGGAAGGAGACCTCGACTCGGCGGTTCTTCTTGCGGCCCGACTCCGTCGCGTTGGAGGCGATCGGGTAGTCCTCGGAGTAGCCGCGGACCTCGTAGGTGATGCCCGAGTCCTTCAACTCCTGGTCGAGGACGTCCTGTACGGCGTTGGCGCGCTGCCGGGAGAGGGTGCGGCCGTGGGCGTAACTGCCGAGGTTGTCGGTGAAGCCGAAGACACGGATCCGGGTGGCGTTCTGGTTCTTGATCTCCGCCGCGATCGCGGAGATACGGGCCTTCGCCTCGCCGTTCAGCTTCGCGCTGTCCTTGCCGAACAGGACCTCTGCCTGGAGCGCGAACTTCACGTCCGCGTTGGTGTCCTCCCTGCGCTCGTCACCGCTCTGGTCCTCGACGACCTGCTTGATGTCCAGGACCTTCGGTTCGGCGAGGGTGGCGCCTTCCGGGAGCTTCAGATCCGGGTCGTTGGGGTCCACCTCGACGGGTGCGGTGGCGGAGGGTTCGGTGCCCGGGGGCACGCTGGGGCCGTCGTCGGCCTGGGCCGGGGTGAGGGTCAGGGCCGCCATGAGCGAGGCGACGGTGATGGCCAGGGCCAGGCGGGGTGGGGTTCGGGTGGCGGTCATGGTGGGCGTCATCCGGAGATCTGGATGGGGGCGGAGGCGAAGGTGGGGAGTTGGAAGGTGACGTCGGCGGTGCTGGTCGGGGGGGCCGGGAACTGGACGAAGACGGCCAGGGATTCGCCGGGTTGCAGCGATGAGAAGCCGGTCGTCGTCAGTGGTCGGCCGTCCGTGTCGCGCAGCACGTAGTAGCGCTTCTTCGACGTGGCGTCCACCAGCGTCGCGCCCCCGAGTGACATGCCGTGCCGGAGGATCTCCGTCTCGTCTCCGCGCACCGCGGGGGGAATGGTGATGCGCTTGGAGCCGTCGTTCTTCAGGTTGCCGTTCACCGTGACGAATCCGCCGGCGTCACGAGTGGCCGAGGTGATCTGGAGCAGCAGCCCGCTTGACCCCTTCAACTCCGCCATCGGCTCGTCCGACTGGCCTTCCTGTGTGCTCGGGTCGGAGCCGCCCGTGCGGGACGCCGACGCCGACGTCTCCGGCTTCTTGTCGTCATCCCCTCCACCGCTGCAACCGGCCACGCCGACGGCCAGTCCGGCCGCGATCGTCAGCGCGACCATCCCCCTGCGGGCCCTCGCCGTGAACCGAATGCTCATCAGTCCGCTTCCTTCGTCATTCGTCGTTTCCTTGTGCCAGATGGACGTCGAAGAGGTCTTCTGGTTTTGGCAGGTCTGTGAGGTCGTCCGGGTCCAGGGTCCACTCGACGTTGTCCTCGCAGGTGAGTTTCGGCAGCACGTCCGCGCCTTCGCCAGGCAGCTTGAACTTGCAGATCGGTTCGATGACCGCCGTGGCGGTTTCGGTCGACTGCTTGCCCTCGACTCCGGGGACAATGGAATCACCGACGGTCTTGTTGGTCGTCGCCTCGACCTTGTAGCCCGGGGGCGTCCCCGGCAGTATCGCGCAGCCGACCGTGGCGTCATTCTGCGCGGCCAGTTGGTCAGCCCGCTCGCACCCGTTGAAGTCAACTCCCACGCCGTCGAAGATGTCCTGCCACTTGGTGGGATCGAGGATGTTCTCCACCCACTTGTCGGTGATCTCGTCCCGGGTGTCCAGGGCCGCTGCCAGCGCCGCCGCGTCGGCCGCCGTCTGCGCGCCGTTCCGATTCGCTGCGGCCTGGCCGACCGCGAGGTAGGCGAACGCGAGAAAGAGCAGGCCCGCCACCACCATGATGTAGATGGGGAAAGCCTGCCCTGCGTCGTCGTGTCTACGAGACCCGGTCAGCCGCTGATGACTTCGTTGACCTTGTCCACGATCGCGGTGTAGATCGTGTTGCCGATGTCCGTCCCCGTGATCGCCAGCACGATCGCCACCACCACCGCGATGATGCCCAGGTACTCGACCGCGGTCTGACCCTTGTCGTCGTTGAACCGGTTGCTCATTGCGGGCCCCTTCGGCGTCGTCGCTGTCGACAACCGGAACGTAGACCTGCGGATACCGATCGGCGCAGGGCCCCTGGGCCCAAATCCGGGCCCAACCTCGCAGCGACACGGCTCACCCCACCCCTCGGCCCGAACTCCGCGCCGTGCCCAGCCACTTCGCGGCGGCCTCGGAGCGGCTCGTGCTGTGGAGCTTGGCGAAGATGCGGTTGATGTGGTTCTTGACCGTCTTCTCGCTGATGAAGCAGGCGGCGGCGATCTGCTGGTTGTTCATGCCGGATGCGATGAGGTTCATGATCTCCGCCTCCCTCGCGCTGAGTTGGAAACGCGACCGGTCCGACGACGACTGTCCCACAGATGATTGCAGTTGCGAAAGCCCTTTGAGGGGAAACGGCGTTGCTGACACCGGAAGATGAGGATCTACGTGTGCATTCGCATCGCGTAGCTGGGTCAGCAGGGCGCCCGCCGCCGTGGGCGTGAGGTGGGTGCGGCCCTGGACGGTGTCCCTGACGGCCAGGACGAGCTGGTCCGCCGTGAACTCGCCGTGGACGAGGTAGCCGTCGGCTCCCCTGCGCAGCGCCTCCTGGACGGTCTCCGGTTCTCCGCTGTACGTCAGCATCAGCACCGGGGCGATCGGCACGAGGTACGGCAGCGCCGAGATCCCGTCGACGCCCGGCATCCGGACGTCCAGGAGGATCACGTCCGGGTGGTGCCGGCTCGCGGCCTCGTACGCCTCGCGGCCGTCCGCCGCCTCCGCCACGACCGTGATGTCCTCGCGGCCCGTCAGGAGGGCGGTGAGGCCGGCTCGGACCACCGGGTTGTCGTCGGCGACGACGATCCGGACGGGCGTGGGCGGGGCCGTCGGGAACAGCGCGATCGGTGGGGTGGGGTGCTGGGGGTCGTCCGGCATGTCGCGGCCTCCTCTCGGGGTGGGGCGGGGGGTCATCGGTCCGCCCGCGGGAGTGACAAGGGCAGTTCCAGGAGTACTTCCGTGCCCTTCGCGTCCGCGCCCTCGCCGATGTGGATACGGGCGCCCACCGACTCGGCGCGTTCCACCATGCCGACCAGGCCGAAGTGGCCGGAGCGGCGGAGTGCGTCGAGGGTGGTGTCCGGGGGGAGGCCGCGGCCGTCGTCCTGGACGCTGATGCTGAGCAGTTCGTGGTCGGGGTCCACGTCCGCGGTGACGTCGATGCGCGTGGCATCGGCGTGCCGGTGGGCGTTCTCCATCGCCTCCTCGGTGATGGTGAGGAGTTGGCGGGCCACGGGGTGCGGGACGGCGAGTGCGGGGTGGGGCTGGGTGGGGGCCCGGTAGGTCGCCTGGAGGGTCGTACGGGCGCTGAAGTTCCTGGTGCGGGTGGCCAGTTCCTCGAGTACGTCCGTGGCGGGGGCCTGGTCCCGGCGCAGGTCTGTCAGGAGTTCGCGGGACTCCGTCGCCGCTCTGCGGGCTGCTCGGGCCACCAGCCCGGCCTGTCGTTCGAGCAGGGCCGGGTCCGGGGCGGGGGCGGCCGCCGATGTCGCCAGGCCTTCCGCGGCCAGGGCCACGCCGTGGAGGGTCTTCGCCACCGAGTCGTGCATCTCCCGTGCCAGGCGGGCCCGTTCCTCGCTGATCGCCTCCGCCACCGCCAGGCGGGCCTTCATCGCGGTGAGGGCCTGGGTCGCCGTGCCGAAGCGGAGCAGGAGGTTGCGCAGGGTGGAGCCGACCGCGCCCGTGATCACGCAGAAGCCCGGGAGGAGAAGGACGTCGGCGGGAGTCGTGTTCGGGTGCGGGAGGGCTGTCTGGGCCAGGAGCAGGATCAGGGACTGCAGGGACGCGAAGACCGCGGCGCCTCGCCAGCTGTAGGCGATACCGGCGAGGAGCGGGGTGCAGACGCTGACGTAGGCGAGCGTGGTGTCAGGGCCCGCGGAGATCAGGAGGAGGCTGGCGAAGAGGGTGTCCGCGGCGAGGAGGCTGGGGTGGCGCAGGAGGAGGGGGCCGAAGCGTTCCCAGTCCCTGAAGAGGGCGTACGACACCATGAAGGTGACGACGACCGCCGCGCCGACCAGGCGGGTGCCGAGGCCGGGGTTGGCGTTGAGGAGGGCGGCGGGGGCGGCGAGGGCGATCATGGCCAGCCGGAAGCCGAAGACCTGGCGGCACATGGCCTGAAGGGCGTTGACCTGGAGGTCCAGCGCGGGTACGTCGGAGGGCCCCACCCGGCCTTCGGCGGGGTGGGTGTTCCTGCGCGCACCCGTCGTCGACATCGCCCGCCCCCTACTTCCCCGTGATCGTGCCGAAGTCGGTGCCCGAGCCGAGCAGCAGGCCCGCGGCCAGCAGAAGCATGGTGGCCGGGACCATGAAGGTGGTGATCATCATGGTGGCCTTGGGGACCGCGCGGGCGGCCTTGCGGCGGGCGTTCTGGGCGTCCGTACGGCGCATGTCCTTGGCCAGGGAGACCAGGGTGTCCACGATGGGCGCGCCCAGTTCCTCGCCCTGCTGCAACGCCGTCACGAACATCGCGACCTGTTCGGAGTCGTTGCGGCGGCGCAGCTCCGCGAAGGCCTGGCGGCGGCTCATGCCCAGGTCCATCTGGCGGAGCGTGATGCGCAGTTCGTCGGCCCAGGGGCCCTCGTACTTGGAGGCCACGCGGTCCAGTGCCTGGCGGAAGCCCAGGCCCGCGCTCACCACCACCGCCAGCACGTCCAGGAAGTCGGGGAGCGTGCGCTCGATGACGTCCTTCCTGACCCGGATCGCCGACCAGATGCCGACCTCCGTCCAGAACGCCCCGAAGGCCAGCAGGAGCAGGGCCACCAGGATCTGGCCGCGCAGCAGGAACACCAGGAAACCCAGGCCGCCGAGGAAGCCGTAGACCGCCCTGCGGGCCGCGTAGCGGTGGATGGTCAGGCCGCCGGGGTTGCCCGCGAGGTCGATCTTGCGGCGGTACTTGGCGACCTGCTTGGGGCCCATCAGTCGCAGGACGGCGGGGGCGTAACGCATGCCCATGCGGTCGATCAGGGAGTCCACCGCGCCGGTGCGGGTCGATCCGACCTCCAGTGCCAGCACCAGGTCGCTCGGCAGCTTCGCCTCCGCCCGGTACATACGGATGCCGGCGAAGACGCCCCACACGCTCACGGCCATCAACAGGGCCAGTCCGAAACCGATCATGGCCACCCCCTCAGACGTCGATCCGGGACAGGCGGCGGATGAGGACGAATCCCACCCCGTACAGGGCGAACGCGATGATCACCGCCGCCTGGCCGAGTGGTGAACCCGTCATGCGTTCCAGCGCGCCGTCCTTGACGCCGTTCATCAGGAACAGCGAGCCGATGCCGAGGACCGGGACCGCGTACGACGTCATGTTCACCTGGGAGAGCTGGGTGCGGACCTCGCGCCGGGTCTCCTTGCGCTCCTCCAGCGTCTCGGTCAGGTTCCGCAAGGCGCTGACCACTTGGCCGCCCGCCCGGCTCGACAGCACCAGGGTCGTCACCAGGACCACCAGCTCCCGGGACGGCAGTCGCTTCGCCATCTCGTCCAGCGCGTCCTCCATCGACACGCCCACCGCCAACTGGTTCGCCACCTTCGCCAGTTCCTCTCCCGCCGGTGCCTCCAGCTCCTCCGCCGCCATGCCGATCGCGGTGCGCAGGGCGAGGCCCGCGTGGGTGGCGTTGGCCAGGATGCGGGCCAGTTCGGGGAGCTGGTTGATGAACTTCTCGATGCGCTTCTGCCGCTGCCAGTTGAGGAACTGCACCGCCGCCCAGACACCCGCGAGGCCCGCCAGCGGGCCGAAGAAGGGCGCCAGGGTCGCCTGGCCGATCAGCCACAGGCCTCCGACGAGCCCGATCATCGCGGCGAAGAACTCGCCGGGCGTCACGTCCAGCCCGGTCGCCGCAAGCCTCAGTTCCAGCTGCCTGCCGAGCCGGGTGCGGCGCAGCCGGCGGTCCAGGTCGCGGAAGTGCCGGCGGCGGCCGGTGTACGGCACCTGGCTCGCGGCCGACAGCCGGTCGACCAGCGCCGCCCGCTGGGCCCGTCCCCTGGCGTAGAAGTGGACGCCCACGACGGCGAGCACGCAGGTCACCAGGGTGGCGCCGATGGTGAGCGGGACTAGGGTCTGGAGGTCCATGGGGGTGGGTCCTACCTGGCTTCTCGGATGGCCAACTGGTTCGCGGACTGGGCCACGCCGAAGGCCTGGGGCGTGGGCTGGCTCGCCATGTAGAGGCGGTCGACGGCACGGCGCGGAAGCGGGAAGTACGCGAACCGGCCGTAGATCCGGCCGTCCGCCGCCATGGGCTGGGCGTCGAAGCGGGCCACCGTGGCCAGCCGGTACGGCTCGCTGCCGTGGCTGTCGAGCAGGGCGATCTCGGTGATCCGGCGGGCGCCGTCGGCGAACCGGGTCAGCTGGATGATCACGTCGACCGCACTGTTGATCTGGTCGTGCAGCGCCTCGAAGGGGACCTCCACCTCCGACATCGAGGCCAGGGTCTTCAGCCGCATCAGCGCGTCCTCCGCGCTGTTGGCGTGGACCGTGGCGAGGGAGCCGTCGTGGCCCGTCGACATCGCCTGGAGCATGTCGAGGGACTCGCCGCCGCGGACCTCGCCGACCACGATCCGGTCGGGGCGCATGCGCAGCGAGTTGCGGACCAGGTCGCGGATGGTGACCCGGCCCTGGCCCTCCACGTTCGGCGGGCGCGACTCCAGCCGGACCACGTGCCGTTGCTGGAGCTGGAGTTCGGCCGAGTCCTCGATGGTGATGATCCGGTCGCCCTCCGGGATGAGCCCGGACAACGCGTTGAGCAGGGTCGTCTTTCCCGTGCCCGTGGCGCCCGACACGATGATGTTGAAGCGCGCCTGCACCAGGCCGGCCAGCAGGTACAGCATGTTCTCGTCGAGCGAGTCGAAGCCGACCAGTTCCTGGAGCGTGTAGGAGCGCGGGAAACGGCGGATCGTGAGGATGGCGCCGGTCAGGGAGAGGGGCGGGATGATGACGTTCACGCGCTCGCCGGACGGCAGGCGCGCGTCGACCATCGGGTTGGTCTCGTCGACCCGCCGGTTGACCGTGGAGACGATGCGCTCGATGGTCTGCATCAGCTGGTCGTGGGAGGGGAAGCGCAGCGGCAACTGCTCGACACGGCCGCCGCGTTCGACGAAGATCGAGTCCGGGCCGTTCACCATGATCTCGGTGATGGAGGCGTCTTCGAGCAGCGGCTCCAGGATGCCGAGACCCAGGGCCTCGTCGACCACCCGCCGGATCAGCTGCGAGCGTTCGACCGTCGACAGGACCGGCCCCTCACGGCTGATGATGTGCCCGAGCACCCGCTCGAGACGCGCCCGGCGCTCGGCAGCCGCCAGCGCACTCATCTCCGCGAGGTCGATCTCCTCCAGGAGCTTGGCACGGTAGGAGGAGACGAGGTGGCCGTCCTCGCCCCGGCTGCCGTTCTCCTCGGGGGTGTTGATGCGGGACCGCAGACTCATGAGGTACCTCGTTCAGTGGTCGAGCGGCATGGTGGCGGTCTTGACGGCGGGATCGAAGTCCCAGCCCGGGACGATCGACGGGATCTGGACGGTGGCGGTGACGGTGACCGAGTCGCCGCCCCCGCCCTCGGCGCAGTCGACGGACAGCCAGTCGCTGATCGCGTTCACACAGCCCTCCTGCGCGCTCATGTCCAGCGAGGCGGCCCGCGCCCCGGCCCTGGCCGCCGTACCGGCCTGCTGGGCGGTGTAGGCGATGAGCCCGATCTGAACGCCCGCCATGGCGACGAGGATCAGGATCGGGATGAAGCCGAGGTACTCGAGGGCCACCTGGCCGCGGTCGCGCGTGCTCTTGCGGGAGTACGACATCTCAGTGCTTGTCCTCCTCCACGGCGCCCGCGTGTCCGTCGACCTGGAAGGGGAAGGCGATCGAGCCCGGGAAGAGGACGGGGACGTCCAGGTGGACATCGGCCGTGACATAGCCGCCGCCGGTGGCGCAGTCCACCTGGCCGGTCCAGGCGCCGGGCAGCTTGTCCAGTCCCGCCTGCTCGCACGCGGCCTCCCGCTCCCCCGGCGGCGCCGCCGTCGCGGCCCGTACCGCCTCGTCCGCAGCATTCCCCGCGAGCGTGTACGTGTATCCCAGCAGCACGAACTGCCACAGCAGCACGAGCGTGATCAGGATCAGCGGGGTCATCCCGAGGAACTCGATGGTGACCTGTCCCTCGTCCCGCCGCCCGCTCACCTCCCGATCTCCCTGCGCCGCCGGAAGGTCAGCGCGCCGCGGTCCCGGCCGCCGTTGCGATGGGAGTTCGCCTCCGAGCCCTTGACCAGGCCCAGTTCACCGGCGAGCGTCCACAGGGCCTGCTTCACCGTGCCCTTGGCGTCGAGTTCGTGGACCCGGCCCGCGTCCACCGCGCCCTGGAGCTCCTTGAAGTTCGCCGGGATCACGGTCGCCGCGACGCCCGTACCGGTGATCTTCTGGATGAGCGCGGGCTGGATCTCCGTACTGCGGCTGTGCCGGTTGACGACGACGGTGGTCTCCTCGGCCTTGCGGACCTGGAGGCGGTCCCACATGCGCACGGCACGCTTGGCGCCGCGTACGGCGACCACGTCGGGCGTGGTGACCAGCAGGGCCGTGTCGGCCATCTCCACGACCGCCGCTCCGGCTCCGCTGAGCTGGGCCCCGCAGTCGACCACCACGATCTCGTAGCGGGAGCGCAGGGCGCTCACGATCTGGCGGGCGGCGCGCTCGGTGACCTCCTCGCCGCGTTCGCCCTCGCCGGGGGCGAGCAGCAGCGCGAGGCCCGTGTCGTGGGGGAAGACGGCGTCGGCGAGGACGCGCGGGGAGATGTCGGTGATGGTGGCGAGGTCGGCGACCGAGCGGCGGAACTGGACGTCCAGATAGGAGGCGACGTCGCCGGTCTGGAGGTCCATGTCGAGCAGGGCGGTGGTGCGGCCGGAGGCCTGGGCGGCGAGGGCGAGCTGGATGGCGGTCGTGGTGGCGCCGACGCCGCCCTTGGCGCCGCTGACCGTGACGACGGTGCCGCCGACGCCGGTGAACACGTCGGTGGCGGCGCCCAGGTGCCGTCGTACGCCCACCGACCACTGGGCGACCGCGTGCACCCGGGTGGCGAGCTCCTCGTAGCCGAGCGGGAGGGAGATCAGGCCGCGGGCGCCGTAGTCCATGGCGGCCTGGAAGAGGCCGGGGCTGACGTCGGAGGTGACGAGGATGACGCCGACGGCCGGGAAGCGCAGGGCGACCTCACGGATCAGCTCCAGGGCCGGGACGGGCCCGATCCGCTCGTGCACCACGACGACCTCGGGCAGTTCGTCGATGGACTCGGACGCCAGGCGTGCGAGGGTGTCGATGAGCTGGGTGGAGTCGGTCACCGGCACGACCGGCTCGGCGTCCGGGAGCTGGCTGAGCAGCGTGGTGAGGGAGCGGACCGCGTCCGCGTCGCCGACTGCCGGAAGGATCCTCGTGGGCATGGCGGCCTCTCACTTGTCCTTCGCGAGTTCGTACGTGCGCTCCTGCTCGGGCACGGTCCCGGTCTCGCCCGGCGCGACCAGGGCGAGCCGGACCCGCTTGGCGAACGACTCGGCGTACGTGATGCGCTGGGCGTCGAGGGCGGAGAGGGCGAAGGTGATGGGGCGGGCCTCGGTGGCGGCGCGGGTGCGTTCGTCGGCGTCGGGCTGGAGCGAGGTGAGGTCGCCGACGTCCAGGACGCGCGCGTTCGTCACGATGATCTTCGACAGGTCGGGGTCACCCTCCCGCTGTCCCTCGAAGGTGGCGTACACGTTGACCGCGGAGCCCGGCGTGATCTTGCCGGCGACGCCGGTCGCCGCATCGATCATGATGGCGACCTCCTGCTGCCCGGGCTGCAGCGCGGGCTGGTCGACGATCATGTCGCTCTGCAGCAGCGAGCCCTTCTTCAGGGTCGTCACGGCGATCTTGTCGCGGACGGCGGCGAGATCGGTGACGGCGTTGGCCGACAGCCAGCGCTTGGGCATCTCGGTCTTCTCGAACTGCGCCGCGGTGAGCCGGGTGTAGGGCTCGATGTCCTTCTTGACCTCGTACGCCGTGACCTCGGGGCCGACCTTGGACTTCACGTCGTCGATGACGGAGAGCACGCCGGCGAAGGCCGCGAGGGCGCCCAGGACCGACAGGAGCAGGAGTATCACGCCGCGGCGCTGACGGGAGTTCATGAACCGTACAACCTCGTTGGGGGGCTCGGTCGAGCGGAATCGGGGACGGGGGCGAGCCGGTACGGCTCACCCGGCGGGCAGTTGGTGCTGGCGCTGCTGTTGCTGCTGTAGTCGCTGCTGAGGAACGGGCGTCACGGGTGCGGTGGCCGAACAGAACACGCAGCGGTCACCGATGACGTCGATACCGCACCAGTGACAGATGTTCTGCCGTACCGAGGTGACCAGTTGGTAAAGGACGGACAGGTCGGGCAGGAAGCTGCAGAACTCGATCAGCTTGCCGGTGCCCCACCACTCGGCGGACTCGGCGGGCAGCGGGCTCTCGCGCAGCCCCTGGATCCGCCAGGACTTGGCCAGCGCCCCGGAGACCCACTCGGACTGGAGCTGACCGCGGGCGACCAGCATTGAGGTGGCGAACTCCGGACCGGCGAGCGTGGCGTCCGGGACGATCCTCACGAGCTGCGGCTGGGGGTGGGCGAGCACGGCGAACTGACTGCCCGGCACCCAGGACTTGGCGTGCGACTTGAGGCCGACGGGGACCCGGTCGAGCTTGGCCACCGAGCCGAGGAGCGCGCCCGCGTGGAGGTAGTGGGTGAGCAGCCGGCCGGCCGAGGCGAGGACGCCCGGACTGAGGTCGCAGGAGGCGAGCTGTCTCAACTGCCGGGCGAGGACGGCGATTCCGAGAGGGGGCAGTTCGGGCTGGAACAGGGCGATCCGGTCGCTCTCCAGGAGGGATCGCACGGTGCGCAGCCGCTGGTCCACCTCCGGGGGCACTGCATGGGAGTACACGACGATCACATGGCCGTGCTGGTCGATCAGCGTCTGGAGGGCGGCGAGCGAGTGGTCGAGCGGCTGCCGGCCGAGGCCGTCGAGCACGACGGCGGGCAGAGTCCGCTCGTCCTGCGCCGGCAGCGCCATGTCGGCACCGGTCACGGCGATGGCAGTTGGCACGCGCAGCTCCCCGTATCCCATGCCCGTGGGTCCGACGGATCACTCCGGCGCACCCGGTCGACTTCACTGCGTGACTACCTGAGCACTGTAACCACGGCTCCATGGCCGGAGAACAGCGATTCTGTGACTTCCTGGCCTGCGCGAGGGATCAAAAGCGGGCGATTACTGCCCAGATGGGGCGCACTTGCCACGTGCGCGGGCCAGAGAAAGGCCGGTTGCGTACCCATCCCCGACAGCATCCTTGACAGCGAGATTGGTCTGGACCAACTCTCTTGTCATGCCCATACTCAACAGAAGAGCGGCGCGGTTCTGGACCGCGGCCCTCAGCACGGCCCTCTCCCTGGCCGTCGCGGGCCCCGCCTCCGCCGCGGACGTCAACAACGCAAAGAACGCCGGCTTCGAGTCCGGCCTGACCAACTGGACCTGTTCGGCGAGCAGCGGTACGACCGTCTCCTCCCCCGTGCACGGCGGCTCGGCCGCGCTGAAGGCGACGCCCGCCGGGCAGGACAACGCCAAGTGCGTCCAGTCGGTGGCCGTGAAGCCGAACGCCACGTACACGCTGAGCGCCTGGGTGCAGGGCGGCTACACCTACCTGGGCGCGACCGGCACCGGCACGACGGACGTGTCGACCTGGACCCCTGACACCGCGTCCTGGAAGCAGCTGACGACCACCTTCACGACGGGCGCCTCGACGACCTCGGTGACGGTGTACACGCACGGCTGGTACGGGCAGGCCGCATACCTGGCGGACGACGTGTCGGTGTACGGCCCGGACGGAGGCGGCGGGGGCGATCCCACCCCTACGGTCCCGGCGGCACCGGCCGGACTGGCGGTCTCCGGCACGTCCTCGTCGTCCGTCTCCCTGTCCTGGAACGCGGTGTCGGGCGCGACGGGCTACAACGTCCACCGGAACGGTACGAAGATCACGGCGGTGACGGGGACGTCGGCGACCGTGACCGGACTGGCCGCGTCGACCTCGTACAGCTTCCAGGTCACGGCCGTGAACTCGGCGGGTGAGTCCGTGAAGTCGGGCGCGGTGACGGGGACGACGACCGCTTCCCCGGGCGACGGGGGCAGCGCGCTGCCGAAGCACGCGGTCACCGGGTACTGGCAGAACTTCAACAACGGGGCGACGGTCCAGAAGCTGTCGGCCGTGCAGTCGCAGTACGACATCATCGCGGTCGCCTTTGCGGACGCCACGACCACTCCGGGCGCCGTGACCTTCAGCCTGGACTCGGCCGGGCTCGGCGGGTACACGGTCGACCAGTTCAAGGCGGACATCAAGGCGAAGCAGGCGGCCGGGAAGAAGGTCGTCGTCTCCGTGGGCGGCCAGAACGGCACGGTCTCGGTGAGCGACCCGACGTCGGCGGCGAACTTCGCGAACTCGGTGTACGCGCTGATGCAGACGTACGGCTTCGACGGGGTCGACATCGATCTGGAGAACGGACTCAACGCGACCTATATGTCACAGGCGTTGCGATCGCTGTCGGCAAAGGCGGGGTCGGGTCTGATCCTCACGATGGCGCCCCAGACCATCGACATGCAGTCGACGTCCAACGCGTATTTCCAGACCGCGCTGAACGTGAAGGACATCCTCACGGTCGTCAACATGCAGTACTACAACAGCGGTTCGATGCTGGGCTGCGACGGCAAGGTCTACTCCCAGGGCTCGGTGGACTTCCTGACCGCCCTCGCGTGCATCCAGCTGGAGGGCGGACTGTCCCCGTCCCAGGTGGGGTTGGGCCTGCCGGCGTCCACGAGCGGGGCGGGCAGCGGCTACGTCTCGCCCTCGGTGGTGAACAACGCGTTGGACTGCCTGACCAAGGGCACGGGGTGCGGCTCCTTCAAGCCGTCGAAGACCTACCCGGACCTGCGCGGCGCCATGACCTGGTCGACCAACTGGGACGCGGCGGCGGGCAACGCGTGGTCCAACACAGTGGGACCGCACGTGCACGGGTTGCCGTAGCCGTCGGTCCGTCTCCTCACTCGTCACGGTCGGATCGATCGGCGCCCGTGTGTCGCGAACCAGCGAGAAGCGGGCGCCGCGGAGGCAGCGCACGACCACCGTCACCTCGGTCGCCGTGGCGCACCGCGTCCACCGTCACGCCAGGGGCCGGTAATACCCCAGCACCGGTGCCAGCCGGGCGAACCACTGGCCCAGGGTGTCCCGGCTCTTCGCGTCGACGACGCACTCGTAGAAGCGGCCGTCGAGGTGGATGACGCCCATCATCAAGGTCTTGCCGCCCGGCCCGTCCTTGTAGTGGACGCTGCGGATCTCGTGCCAGGGGAACTCGGCGGAGTGCCCGTGGTCCTCGAAGGCGACGCCCACGGAGTCGACGACGATGGAGTTGTGCCGGTCGACGGCCATGAACTCCGGTCCCTCGGGCACCCCTTGGGGCGCCTGAGAGGCGAAGGCCGACGGGGGCGGTGGCGGACCGAAACCCGGCGGGCCGCCGTACGGGTGGGGCTGGTCGCCGTAGGGCGGTGGCGGGGTGGTCATCGGCATCCGTCCCCTGGCGTCGCGGACTGCTTCCGGTTCATGTGAAACATTCTCCCCACCCCACAGCGTCATTGAAGTAAGGACCACTTCCACGGCCGGGCGCACAGCACCAGGGGGGAACACATGAGACAGGCCCGTGCGGACGAGTACGCGGAGTTCGCCGCTGCCCGGGCCGGACACCTGTACCGCTCGGCGTGTCTGCTGACCGCGGGTGACACTCATCTCGCGGAGGACCTGGTGCAGGAGGCGCTCGGGCGGATCTACGTTCGCTGGAGCCGGATCTCCCTCGTCGGCAACCCCGCGGCGTACGCGCAGACCGTCCTGGTCAGGGTGTTCCTGACCCATCAGCGCCGCCGCAGCAGCAGAGAGCGCGCGACCGACGTCCTGCCGGAGGTGGCCGTCGCCGGTGTCGACACGCCCCTGCGGCTGACGCTGCTCGACGCCCTCGCACGGCTGCCCGCCAAGGACCGTGCCGTGGTGGTCCTGCGCTACTGGGAGGACCGCTCCATCGAGGAGACCGCCGGTGTCCTGAACGCCAGCGCGGCAGCCGTCCGCACGCGCTGTACCCGAGCCCTCAAGCAGCTGCGCGGGCTCCTCGGCGAGGACATCGGCGCCTACGCCCGGCCCTGACCGGCCCCCTGACTTCCCTTTCGTCCGACCGACCGACCCGGAACGGTGGCTGCCCCATGCTCGCAGACCAGCACAAGGACCCCTTCGAGGAGCGGCTCGCCACCGCCCTGCACGAGACCGGCGGCGGTTTCGACACCGATCGCACGGCCCTCGCCGCACGCGGCGCGGCGCGGGGCCGGCGCAAGCGGTTCGTGCGGCGGGCCGCCGTCGCCGGGGGCACCGCGAGTGTCGTGCTCGCCTGTGTGGGCGGGGTGCTGGTCCTGCGGCCGGGCGGTACGGCGACCGAGGCCGTGCCGTCGTCCGTGACGGCCTCCGCCGAGCCGAAGCCGAGCGTCACGGCCGCGCCCGCGACCGACGAGCAGATGATCGAGACCCTCAAGAACCTGCTGCCCGAGGGTGACTTCAGCGAGGAGCGCGGGCAGGGCACCGAGCCGGCCGACGACCGGAAGGTGCCCGCGCCGTCCGCCGGGCTCGTCTTCGACGACGGCGACGGTGCCGCGGCCATCGGGGTCAGCGTGGGCCGGGTGCAGCCGGGCGGTACCGAGGCCCGGCAGGCGGCCCGGTGCCCCGACCGGGTGTACATCCCGTACGACGCCTGCAAGACGAGTCGGCTCGCCGACGGCTCCGTGGTCACCGTGCTCCAGGGGTACGAGTATCCCGACCGCCGGGTGGACACCAAGCTCTGGACCGCCGAGCTGGTCACCCCGACCGGGCAGCACATCACCGTCAGCGAGTGGAACGCGGCCGCCGAGAAGGACAAGCCCGTCACCCGGACCGATCCCCCGCTGAACCCGGCTCAGTTGACGCGGCTGGCGGCGGCGAAGGAGTGGCGCAGCGTCGCGAACGCCCTCCCCGCGCCCCTCCCCGAGCCGGAGCTCCCCGGCTCCGACCTGCACGCCCGCACCGACCTGCTGGCCCTGCTGCCGAAGGGCCTGAAGGTGACCGACAAGAGCAGCGACGACGGCGACTTCGCCTACGCCGTGGTCGACGACGGCAAGGGCAGGAGCATGGTCCAGGTGAACGTGCAGCCCGACATGCTGGACGCGGCCGGTGACCTCTTCGACTCGAATTCCGAGACGCTGCCAGACGGCACCCGGGTCGCCGTCAAGCAGGGCCCCGGGGACAGGGGCGACCAGGTCATGTGGACTGTCGACACCATGCGCGCCGACGGCAGGCGCGTGGTGATCAGCGCCTTCAACGCCGGCACCCAGAACGAGCCCGCGACCCGTGAGACCCCCGCGCTGACCATCGCCCAGATGCGGGAGATGGCGCTCGACGCCCGGTGGTGGAGCGGCAGTTAGAAGAACTCCGACCATGGCTGGTCCCAGATCTGCTTCACGCACAGGACCAGGAACAGCAGGCCCGCGATCGCCAGCATCGCGTTGCTCAGGGGGCCGTTGCGCCACTCCCTTGGCGTGCGGGAGGTGTTCAGCAGCCACATCAGCGTGCCGGCCAGGAAGGGGAGGAAGGCCGCGCCGAGGACGCCGTAGATGATGACCAGGCGGAAGGGCTGGCCCTGGAAGAGCAGGACCATCGGCGGGAAGGTCAGCCAGAGCAGATACACGCGGAACGGCCAGGAGCGCTCGCGTGAGCCGGAGGCGACCTCCCGGCCGGAGCCCGCCGCACCCGCGCGGTCGCGGTACCGCGCCACGAAGTCCGCGAACATCAGGCTCACCCCGTGCCAGACGCCGATCAGCGAGGTGAAGGACGTGGCGAAGAAGCCGATCAGGAAGAACTTGGCGGTCGCCGACCCGTACTCGTCCTCCAGGATGTCGCTCAGCTGGACGAGCCCCTTGTCGCCGCTCGCGATCGCCACATTGGCGCTGTGCAGCAGTTCCGCGCCGACGAAGAGCATGGCGACGACGAAGATGCCGGTGGTGATGTAGGCGACCCGGTTGTCGAGGCGCATCACCTTCATCCAGCCGGTGTTGGTCCACCCCTTGGCGTTGACCCAGTAGCCGTACGCCGCGAGCGTGATCGTGCCGCCGACGCCGCCGATCAGACCGAGGGTGTTGAGGATCGAGTCCTTCTCGTCGGGCAGGACGGGGAGCAGGCCGGCGAAGGCGTCCGGGAGGTTCGGGGTGACCCTGATCGCGAGGTACACCGTCACCACGAACATGACGCCCACCAGGACCGTCATGACCTTCTCGAACACCGCGTACTTGTTGAACCAGACGAAGACCAGGCCGACAAGACCGCAGGCGATGGCCCACCATTCGAGGTCCATCACGTCCGGGAACAGCGCCTGAAGGGGCAGCGCGCTCGACGACATCGCCGCCGCGCCGTACACGAAGCCCCAGATCACCACGTAGACGGCGAAGAACCAGGTGGTCCAGCGGCCCAGACTCGCCCAGCCGTCGAACAGGGTGCTGCCGGTGGACAGATGCCAGCGGCCCGCCGCCTCCGCGAGGGAGATCTTGACCAGGCAGCCGATCACCGCGGCCCACAGCAGGGTGTAGCCGAAGTTGCTGCCCGCGATGAGGGTGGCGACGAGGTCTCCGGCGCCGACGCCGGTCGCGGCGACGACGATCCCCGGGCCGATGTACCGCCAACTGGACTTGCGCGGTACGGAGTTCGTCTCACCGGTCACTGTGTTGTCCGTGGTGTCCGCCATGAAGGTCAAGAAACCCTAAAGATCGCGGACCGGCAAGAGGGCGTGCGGTGAAGGAAATCGAAGCGACCCGGGCGCACGGTTCACGCCATCGCGGCTTTATTCACTCTTGACCTGCTCATGCCATAAGCCCACGATGAGCGGCACACCCGCACCGGCAGCACGTCGCAAAGCTCGCTGAACCAACCCCCCGCTCCACTCCCCGCTTCCGGAGATCCCGGAATCCCTGGAGAACACAGGAGACTTCATGCGACTTCGCATACGCGGTTCCGGCACCCGCTACGCCGCCCTCGCCGCCGTTCTCGCCCTCGCCCTCGCTGCCCCGCTCTCCGCGAACGCCGACAGCGCCCCGAAGGCGGCACCGAGCGCCGAGGATGTCCGGCAGTACGAGATCCACCAGCACACAACGCCCGTGACGCGTACGGCGATCCAGCGGAGCGGTGTCACCGTCGACGAGGCCGACGAGGAGACCGTCGTGGTCTCCGGGCGCGCGGACCAGATCAAGCGGCTGCGCCAACTCGGCTACCAGGTGACCGAGTTGGGCGCGGCCCCGAACCGGATCGCCGAGGGCGAGGCCCGGCTGTACGACTTCCCGTCGGCCGACTCGCGCTACCACAACTACGCCGAGATGACCGCCGAGATCGACCAGCGCCTCGCCGCCTACCCGACCATCATGAGCAAGCGGGTCATCGGCAAGTCGTACCAGGGCCGGGACATCGTCGCCATCAAGATCAGCGACAACGTGGCGACCGACGAGGCCGAGCCCGAGGTGCTGTTCACCCACCACCAGCACGCCCGCGAGCACCTCACGGTGGAGATGGCCCTGTATCTGCTGCGCGAACTCGGCGCGGGCTACGGGAGCGACTCCCGGGTGACGAACATGGTGAACAACCGTGAGATCTGGATCGTCCCCGACCTCAACCCGGACGGCGGCGAGTACGACATCGCCACCGGTTCCTACCGCTCGTGGCGCAAGAACCGGCAGCCCAACTCCGGTTCCTCGGCCGTCGGCACCGACCTCAACCGCAACTGGGCCTACCGCTGGGGCTGCTGCGGCGGTTCGTCCGGATCGACGTCCTCCGAGACCTACCGGGGTCCGGCCGCCGAGTCGGCGCCGGAGGTCAAGGTCGTGGCCGACTTCGTGCGCAGCCGGGTCGTCGGCGGGGTCCAGCAGATCAAGACGAACATCGACTTCCACACGTACAGCGAACTGGTGCTGTGGCCCTACGGATACACGTACTCCGACACGGCGACCGGCATGACGGCGGACGACAACGCCGTGTTCAAGACGGTCGGGCAGAAGATGGCCGCGAGCAACGGGTACACGGCGGAGCAGGCGAGCGATCTGTACATCACCGACGGGTCGATCGACGACTACCTCTGGGGCACGCACAAGATCTTCTCGTACACCTTCGAGATGTATCCGTCGTCGAGTTCCGGTGGTGGGTTCTATCCGCCCGACGAGGTGATCGAGCGAGAGACCTCGCGGAACCGGGACGCGGTGTTGCAGCTGCTGGAGAACTCGGACTGCATGTACCGGTCGATCGGGAAGCAGGCGCAGTACTGCTAGGGGCCTAGTCGGACTCCTCGGGCTCTTCTTCCGTCGCTTCCGGGGTCTCGTCCTCGAAATACCTGTCCATGACGGCGTCCAGCTGCTCGTCCCACTCGGCGAACCGCGCCCTCGACTCGGCCTCGATCTCGATCGGGTACCAGCGCCGGTCGGGGGTGTGCACCGTGATGGTGAACCGCTTCCCGAACCGTGGCGTCTCCGTCTCGATCGCGCCGATCTCGTCCCAGCGGAACTCGCAGGCCTGGTCGTCGAGGGAGAGCCGTACGCCCTGGTGGTCGGCGACGAACTTCGCACGCCGGTCGGAGGCCTCGAAGACGGGGCCGTCGGGGGCCTCCTCCTCGTCGGCGTCGTCGGGCTCCTCCGCCGTGGGCGTGGGCTCGTCGGCGTCGGTCTCCTCGACCGCCTCCTCCTGGTGGGCGTCCTCGGGCCCTGCGTCCTCCGCCTCGCCGGACACGGGTGAGGTGAGCCCGGGGATGAAAGCCGGGTCGAATCCGGCGCCTTCCAGGGGCTGGCTGCTCGAACCTATGCGCTGCTCCACAGCGGGCAGTATGGTCGACGATCCTGTGCCCGGCACAGCCGGCCCCTACATCGTTATCGGACGCCTACATGGGGCTACAACACCTACACGAACACACTCAGGACCGCCGCCACCACAAATCCCGCCACCGACAGCACCGTCTCCAGCACGGTCCACGTCCTGAGCGTGTCCCGTTCGCTGATGCCGAAGTACTTGGCGACCATCCAGAAGCCTCCGTCGTTGACGTGCGAGGCGAAGATGGAGCCGGCCGAGATGGCCATGATGACGAGCGCGACGAAGGCCTGGGAGTGGTCGCCCTCCGACAGCAGCGGCGCGACGATACCGGCCGTGGTGACGATGGCGACCGTCGCCGAGCCCTGGGCGACGCGCAGGACCACCGAGATCAGGTAGGAGAGCACCAGCACGGGCAGACCGACGTCGTTGAAGGTGTCGGAGAGTGCCTGGGCGACCCCGCTGGCCTTGAGGATCGCGCCGAAGACACCGCCCGCGCCGACGACGAGCAGGATGTTGCCGACCGGCTTGAGGGACGCGGTGGACACCGTCTCCAGCGACTTGCGGGACCAGCCGCGACGGATGCCGAGCAGGTAGTACGCGAGCACCAGGGCGATCGTCAGCGCCACGAAGGGGCTGCCGAAGAACTCGATCACCGAGCGGCCCGTGGAGGGGTCGAGCGCTATCGAGGAGAAGGTGGCGGCGAGGATCAGGACCAGGGGCGTACCGATGATGCCGAGGACCGTGCCGAGCGGTACGGGGTCCTCGCGCGGCACGACACCCTGCGACCGCTGTTCCTCGATCACGGCCTGCTTCGCCTCCGCCGCCGCCTCCACCATGTCCTGCGGTACGGCCACGAAGATGCGGCGGCCGACCCACGCCGAGTAGGCCCACGCCGCCAGCACCGCGGGGATGCCGCAGACGATGCCCATGAGGATCACCCAGCCGAGGTCCACGTGGAGCAGACCGGCGGCCGCGACCGGGCCCGGGTGCGGGGGCAGGAACGCATGGGTCATCGAGAGACCGGCCAGCAGCGGCAGACAGTAGAGCAGGATCGACTTGCCACTGCGCTTCGCCGCCGCGTACACGATCGGCGCGAGCACGAAGATGCCGACGTCGAAGAAGACCGGGATGCCGAAGATCAGACCGGTGAGGCCCATGGCGAGCGGGGCGCGCTTCTCGCCGAAGAGGTTCAGCAGCCGGGACGCCAACACCTCCGCACCGCCGCTGACTTCGAGAATCGCCCCGAGCATCGTGCCCAGGCCGATGATGATCGCGACATGGCCGAGGATGCCGCCCATTCCGGACTCGATGGTGGACACGGCGTCCGACCGCTGGACCGTGCCGAAGAGTTCGGTGACCGAGAGACCCGCGAGCAGGCCGACGGCTATGGAGACGCCGAGCAGGGCGACGAAGGGCTGGAGTCGCGCCTTGATGATCAGGAGGAGGAGCAGGGCGATACCGAGGGCGGCGACCGTGAGGAGACCGGCCGTGCCGTCGATGAGGAGGAGCAGACCACCGGTGTGCGGGGGTGTCTCGGTGGTCGCGGCGAGCGGTAGGGACATGGGGGAGGTCCTCTGGGTAAGTCCATGGAGCTTTCGGGCAGGGGGCATCGCGGTACGGCCCGGTCACGGGCCGCACCGGTCACGGCGTGCGGGAGTGGGTGGAGCCGGCGGCGTCTCAGCCGAGAACGGCGAGCGCGTCGATCTCGATGAGGAGCCCGGCGGGAAGGCCGACGTAGACGGTGGTCCGCGCGGCGGGCGGGGCGGTGAGGCCCTGCTCCTCGAAGTAGGTGTTGTAGATCGAGTTCATCTCGGCGAAGTGGTCCACGTCCGTCAGATAGACGCGGATCATCATCGCGTCGTCCCAGGAGGCACCGCCCTCCTCGAGGATCGCCTTGACGTTGGCGAGGGTCTGGAGGGTCTGCTCGCGCAGGGTGGGCCCGGCGGGCGTGGGCGGCTTGCCCTCCTCGGCCGGGAGGAAGCCGACCTGTCCGGCGACCTGGAGAATGTTGCCCTTCCTGACCCCGTGGGAGAACTTCGCGGGCGGGGTGGTGTGGGTCGTGGGGGTGAGCGCGATCTTGTCCGTCATACGGGTTCCTTTGCTGTTGTTCTGCCCGAGTACTCGCCGCTGATGGCGTCGGCCGTGCGGCGGACCTGCGGAAGCAGGGTGAGGAGTTCCTCGGCGGTGACGACGACGTTCGGCGCGGAGACCGACATCGCGGCGACGACCCTGCCGTCGGCGCCACGAATGGGCGCGGCGACGCAGTTGATGGACTCCTCGTGGCCACCGAGGTCGGTGGCCCAGCCCTGTTCGCGCACGCGCTCCAGCTCCTTGAGGAAAGCGGGGGCGTTGGGTGTCGAACGGGCCGTGTACAGGGGGTAGTCGAGCTTGTCCGCGAGGGCGCGGAGCTCGGCTTCGGGGAGATCGGCGAGCAGCAGTTTCGCCACGGCCGCGACGGTGATGGCGACGGGCTTGCCGATCCGCGAGTACATCCGCACGGGGTACCGGCTCTCGACCTTGTCGATGTACAGCACTTCGTCCTCCTCGTACACGGCGAGGTGGGCGGTGTGCCCGCACAGCTCGTTCAGCCGTACGAGATGGGGGTGCGCGATCTCGCGGATGTCGAGGTTCTCCATCGCCTCCTGGGCGAGGGCGATGAGGCGGGCGCCGAGGCGGTAGCGCTGGTCGGACTGGCGGTAGACCATGCCGTGTTCGTGGAGCGTGCGGAGGAGTCGCAGCGCGGTGGACTTGTGGACGCCGAGGCGGTCGGCGACCTGACCGAGGTCGGCGGGGCCCTCGGCGAGCAGCGGCAGGATGCTGAGTGCGCGGTCGACGGTCTGACTCATGGGGTGGGTACCTCCTCCGGGGCCGTGCCGGCTTGCGTCCAGCCGGGGCCGAGTCGAAGTGTCCCCCACGCGTCGTCCGCGACGGCGGCCAGTCGGTCGGTGGTGTCGCGGGTGGGAGGTGTCGCGAGGTCGCCGGGGGTGGTGAGGGCGGCGGCGGCGTAGAGGTGACCGTGGCGGAGACGGGTCTTCAGGGGTAGCCCGCGGAGAGTGGCGGAGAGGAACCCGGCGGCGAAGGCATCACCGGCGCCGGTGGTCGCCACGACGTCCACGTGCAGGGAGGGAACGAAGACGCCCGGCTCCGTGGCCGACCGTGGGTGGGCGTCGCCCGCCCCCGCCGGCGAAGGGCCGTTCCCCGCGGACCCGGAACCGCCCCGAGCAACACGACCCCCCGCAGGCTCCGTCGGACGGGGGGCAAGGTCGGCGCCTTCCGGCCGAGGGTCGGTGTCGCTCAACCCCGCCTGCGGGGTGCCGCCTGGTTTTGGGTCGGGAGTGAGGGCAGCAGCTTGTATCTGAGGGCCGGTGTCCGACCCAAGGGGCGCGGGGCCGCGTCGGTATGCGGCTCCGCGCCGGCCCGCAGCCGATACGAACGCCGTAGCGCCCACTCCTCCTTGCTTCACCACCAACACCCCCGGCTCGGGCAGCGCGGCGCGTATCGCCGACGGTCCGCCCGAGATCCCCCATGCCTCCTCGGCCTCGTCCTCCCCCACGAACACGAGGTCGGCTCCCCGGGCCAACTCCAGCACCACCCGCGGACCGTCGGCGTCCCGCCACAGGCCGGCCCGGTGGTTGACGTCGAAGGACACCAGCGGCCGGTCCTCACCCGGCGCCATCAGCGCGCGCAGCAGCGCCAGACACCCCGACGACAACGCCGCCGTGATCCCCGACAGATGCAGCACCCGAGCCGCCCGCACCGACGCCAGGTCCACGTTCTCCACCGACATCGCCGATGCGGCCGACCCCGCCCGGTAGTACGCGACCTCATGCGCGTCCGTCGCCCGGTCCCCCGCCGTGCGGAAGTACACCCCCGTAGGACGCGAGGAATCCCGCCCCACGGCGGAGACATCGACCCCGTACCCCCCGATCGTCTCGACCAGGTGATCCCCGAACCCGTCCGACCCGACCCGGCTGACCCACCGAACGGTGTGGCCGGCGGCCGCCAACCCGCACGCCACGTTCGACTCCGCCCCGCCGATCGCCCGGTCGAAGGACGGCACGTCGGCGAGCCGGCCCGCCCGCGTGGGCAGGAACGTGACCATGGACTCGCCGAGCGCGACGACGTCCACGACGTCGGGGGCATTCACGATGGTCGTAGCTCCTCGTCGATGGCGGAGGGTCACGGCGGCTCCATTGACCCCGTGTTGGCCTGGATGTTAGACAGCAGTAAGCGTTATACGCAATGGTCGTTGCAGACAATGCAATTCACCTGATCAGGGAGGCCCCGTGTCCCTCGCCCGCCTCGCAGAGGACCGCGTCGACCACCGTTTCAAGGGCCTCCCCCCGGACGCGGACGGCCTGTCCGTCGCCGAGTTGACCGCCCAGCGCCGCAACCTCTTCACCGGCGGCTTCACGACCCCCGTGCTGGCCCTCTCCGCCGAGCGCCTGGAGCACAACCTCGCGCTCATGGAGACGTACGCCGCCCGCCACGGCCTCGCCTTCGCCCCGCACGGCAAGACGACCATGGCCCCCCAGCTCTTCCGGCGCCAGATCGAGCACGGCGCCTGGGGCATCACCCTCGCCGTACCCCATCAGGTACGCGTCGCCCGCGCCTTCGGCATCGAGCGGATCTTCCTCGCCAACGAACTCGTGGACCCGGCGGCCCTGAAGTGGATCGCCGCCGAGCTCGACACGGACCCCGCCTTCCGCTTCCTCTGCTACGTCGACTCCGTGCGCGGAGTCGAGCTGATGGACACGGCCCTCCAGGGCTCCAACCGCCCCCTGGACGTCGTCGTCGAACTCGCCGCCGGCGAGGGCGCACGCACCGGTGTCCGTACGGAGGCGGAGTGCGCGGCGGTCGCCGACGCGGTCGCGGCCACCGGGACGCTACGGCTCGTCGGCGTCGCCGGATACGAGGGCGAGGTACCCGGCGCCGACCCGGAGCGCGTCCACACCTGGCTGCGCCGGCTCGTCGCCCTGGCCGCCGACTTCGACAAGGCGGGACGGTTCACCGCGGCGGGACCGGACGAGATCGTGATCAGCGCCGGCGGCAGCGCCTGGTTCGACGCGGTCGCCGACGTCTTCGCCGAGATCCCCGAACTCTCCCGCCCCGTGCTGAAGTTGCTCCGCTCCGGCGCCTACGTCTCGCACGACGACGGCCACTACCGCAAGGTGACCCCCTTCAACCGGATCCCCGAGGAGGGCGCCCTGGAGCCCGCGTTCCGTCTGTGGACGCAGGTCGTCTCCCGGCCCTCCCCCGACCAGGCCTTCACCAACGCGGGCAAGCGGGACGCCGCCTACGATCTCGACCTCCCCTTCCCCCAGGTGGTCCGCCGGGGCGACACCGAGCGCCCGGCCATCGGCATCGAGGTGACCGCCCTCTCCGACCAGCACGCCTGGCTGCGCACGGCTCCCGGGGCCGACCTGGAGGTCGGTGACTGGCTGGGCCTCGGCCTCTCCCACCCGTGCACGTCCTTCGACAAGTGGCCACTCATCCCCGTGGCGCAGGCCGACGGCACCGTTGTGGAATACATCCGCACGTTCTTCTGAGACACGTTCTTCTGAGACACGAAAAGAGTCCGGCGATGGAAGAGCTCGTCATCCGGGACGCCGACGTCGTCGACGGCAGCGGCGCCCCCTCGTACCGCGCCGATGTCGTGGTCGACGGCGGCCGGATCGTCTCGATCGTCAAGGAGGCGGCCGACGCGGGCTGTCAACGCCCCACGGCGAGAAGGGAGCTGGACGCCGAAGGCCTCGTCCTGTCCCCCGGCTTCATCGACATGCACGCGCACAGCGACCTGGCCCTGCTGCGCGACCCCGACCACAGCGCCAAGGCCGCGCAGGGGGTCACTCTCGAAGTGCTGGGCCAGGACGGGCTGTCGTACGCGCCGGTCGACGACCGCACCCTGGAGGAGGTCCGCCGCGCCATCACCGGGTGGAACGGCTACGGCGGCGACATCGACTTCGACTGGCGGTCGGTGGGCGAGTACCTGGACCGCCTGGACCGCGGGATCGCCGTCAACGCGGCCTATCTGATCCCCCAGGGCACGCTCCGCGCGCTCGTCGTCGGCTGGGAGGACCGCGAGGCGACCCCGCAGGAACTGGACCGTATGCGCCGGCTGGTCGCGGAAGGCATGGAACAGGGCGCGGTCGGCATGTCGTCGGGCCTGACCTACACCCCGGGCATGTACGCCGAGGACGCCGAACTGACCGAGCTGTGCCGGGTGGTGGCCGAGTACGGCGGCTACTACTGCCCGCACCACCGCTCGTACGGGGCGGGCGCGCTGGAGGCGTACGAGGAGATGGTCGCCCTGACCCGGGAGGCCGGCTGTTCCCTCCATCTCGCCCACGCCACCATGAACTTCGGCGTGAACAAGGGCCGGGCGCCGGAGCTGCTCGCCCTCCTGGACGAGGCGCTGGCCTCGGGTGCGGACATCAGCCTGGACACCTATCCCTACACCCCCGGCTCCACGACCCTCGCGGCCCTGCTGCCGAGCTGGGCGAGCGAGGGCGGTCCCGAGGCCGTCCTGAAGCGGCTGGCGGACGACGACACGGCCGAGCGGATCCGGCATCACCTGGAGGAGATCGGCGCCGACGGGTGCCACGGTGTGCCCGTCGAGTGGGACACCGTCGAGATCTCGGGCGTCGGCGACGCGGCCTTCGCGGACCTCGTCGGCCGTTCGGTCGCGGAGTCCGCCCGCTCGCGAGGCGAGAGCCCCTGGGCGACCGCCCGCGGGCTTCTGCTCGCCGACCGGCTGGCCCCGTCGATCCTTCAGCACGTCGGCCACGAGGAGAACGTCCGGGCGATCATGCGGCATCCGGTGCACACCGGCGGCTCCGACGGCATCCTTCAGGGCGCCAAGCCGCATCCGCGGGCGTACGGCACGTTCCCGCGATATCTGGGCACCTACGTGAGGGAGTTGGGTGTCCTCTCCCTGGAGGAGTGCGTCGCGCGTCTCACCTCGCGCCCGGCGTCCCGGTTGCGCCTGCCGGACCGCGGCCTCGTCAGGGAGGGCTACCGGGCCGACCTGGTCCTCTTCGATCCGCAGACGGTGGCGCCGGGGTCGACGTTCGAGGAGCCGCGCCGGTTGCCGACGGGTATCCCCCATGTCCTGGTCGACGGACGGTTCGTGATCGAGAACGGCCGGCGCACGGACGTGCTGGCAGGCCGGGCGGTCCGTCACAGTCCCGTGCGACGGAACGCCCCGCACAGCGCTACGGCTTAGGCAGGGTGCACGCGCTCGCGTTCAGGTTGAGCTGGTTCCCCGTCGTGAAGCAGGCCGGGATGTTGTAGATCTCCTGGGCGTAGTTGATGCCCTCGCGGACGGTGACGTTGCCGTTCGCGTCGACCTCGCACGGGTTGTTCTCCGTGCAGCGCTCGCCGTCCTCGTTGCCGGTGTTGTTGACCGCGACGACCTTGCCGGTGGACTGGTCGACGACGGGCGAGCCCGAGGTGCCGCCGATGGTCTGGCAGGCGGAGGTGTAACGGACCGAGTCCTTCCAGGTCCAGTCACCCTCCTTCAGGCGGTACGCGAACCCGTCGATGTTGCAGCTGTAGAGCCTCTTCCAGTAGCCGGAGGCCACGGTGATGGCGGTACCGGCGGTCGGGTGCGTGTCCTGCACGGTGAGCGGGGAGATGCCGTACGAGCTCTTGATCGACGCGTAGGTGCTGGTGAGCTGGTAGATCGAGACGTCCGTGTCGGTCATCGTCCCGTAGGCGAGCTTGCTGGCGCGCAGGGTGGCGACCTTGGTGCCGGCGGAGTTGAGCAGTCCGAAGGTCCGGCTGGAGGCCTGGTTGGTGAGCACCTCGCCCGGCTCCGGGAAGCCGGTGGTGAGGCAGTGGCCGTTGCTGAGCACCAGCGCCGGGTCGGTGTCCAGGGAGTTCGGGAACCGGATGACCGAGCCGGAACAGTTGCTGAGCGAGACGGTCCCGGCGAGGGTCACGGCCTTCAGCTGGGGCGACGGTGAGGTGAGCTGGGACAGACTCGCCGTGGTGGACGTGACCACGTCGTGGACCACGGAGCTGACCGTGTCCGTGTCGGCGCCCTTGCCCACGGTCGTGGCCGTGGGTTCGGCCGCGACCGCGGGTGCCGTGCTCATCCCGGCGAAGGCCAGGATGCTGAGCGCGGCGACGAGAGGCTTTCTCATGTGGGGGTCCCCTCTTGCGACTTGGGCGGCCGGAAATCTTCCGGCCGCCCGCGATTTTGTCATGCACATTGTGAAGAGAGGTGGGTTATTGGGCAAGAAGCTGTGTCGGCATGGGCAACCTACCCAGCTGGACGGTTACTTGGGTCCTTTGGTACTGCCCTGTCCGCGTCCTTTGCCGTTGGAGTTGCCCGGGCCGCCGGCGGAGACGGAGCTCGACGAGGGCGAGGGCGAACCCGAAGCGGCGGGCCGGGTGCCGGAGGAGGTCCCCGCCGACGGACTCCCATCCGCCTCCGGGCTCGCGGACGCATCCGCGGAGGTGTCCACGCCGGACGTGGCGGCACCGGTCTCCGGACCACCGGAGGCCGTCGCCCCCGGGACCGCCGGGCGGGCGGAGGACGCCGGGTCCGTGGCGTCACTCGTCCCGGCGGAAGCCGAGGGGGTGCCGTCCTTCCGGTCCTGCGCGGGCCCCGAGGAGGACAGCCCCGCGATCAGGGCCGCCGCCGACACCACCCCGGCGGCTCCGACGGCCACGACCACCCGCCGCGAGCGTCGGGCACCCGTGCCGTGCGCGGCACGCCGCCGGGCGGCCCGGCCGGCGGGCCGCGGGCCGGGCGGCTCCAGATCGCCGGGCTCCGGGGCCGCGGGCTCGATCCGGGGAAGCTCGGCCGTCGCGTCGTACACGTTCTGCCAGCCGTGCGCCGCCGCCGGATCCGTGTACTGCTCGTACGCCGGGGCCGGGGCGGGCTGCGGCTGGTAGACGTTCGGCGCCCCGGACTCGTACTCGACTGGCCTCGACATGGCGACGGATTGTAGAGACGGATGTGCCAGGTGGGACAGCTACCGGCGATAACAGCCCAAACGGACGCGTCTCACGTGGCGGAAAGCACGGCCCGCGAAGCGTTACCGGGCCGTAAGCTCCCAGACATGCAGGTGATCCAGTCGACCAAGCTCGCGAACGTCTGTTACGAGATCCGGGGCCCGGTTCTCGAGGAGGCGATGCGCCTGGAAGCGGCCGGGCACCGCATCCTCAAGCTGAACACGGGCAACCCCGCCGCCTTCGGGTTCGAGGCGCCGCCCGAGATCCTGGAGGACGTCCTCCGGAACGTGTCGACGGCCCATGGATACGGCGACGCGAAGGGGCTGCTGGCCGCGCGCCGTGCCGTCGTCATGCACAACCAGACCATCGGCATCGAGACCGACGTCGAGCACGTCTTCATCGGCAACGGCGTGTCCGAGCTGATCGTGATGGCGATGCAGGCCCTGCTCGACGACGGCGACGAGGTCCTCGTACCCGCTCCCGACTACCCGCTGTGGACGGCCGCCGTGTCGCTGTCCGGCGGAACGGCCGTCCACTACCGCTGCGACGAGCAGGCGGACTGGATGCCCGACCTCGCGGACGTGGAGCGGAAGGTCACCGACCGCACCAAGGCGCTCGTCATCATCAACCCCAACAACCCCACGGGCGCGGTCTACGACGAGACCATGCTCAAGGGCCTGGCCGACATCGCCCGCCGGCACAACCTGCTGATCTGCTCGGACGAGATCTACGACAAGATCCTCTACGACGGTGCCACGCACACCCCGACCGCCGCGATCGCCCCCGACCTGCTGACTCTCACCTTCAACGGCATGTCCAAGGCGTACCGGGTGGCGGGCTACCGGGTGGGCTGGATGTCGATCTCCGGCCCCCGCGCGCACGCCGACTCCTACATCGAGGGCCTGACCATCCTGGCCAACATGCGCCTGTGCGCCAACATGCCGGGACAGCACGGGGTGGTCGCCGCGCTCAGCGGGCGGCAGTCGATCAAGGACCTCGTGCTGCCGGGCGGGCGGCTCGTCGAGCAGCGGGACGTGGCGTACGAGCTGCTGACCCAGATCCCCGGCGTGAGCTGTGTGAAGCCGAAGGGGGCGCTGTATCTCTTCCCTCGGCTCGACCCCAAGGTCTTCAAGATCAAGGACGACCGGCGGATGGTCCTGGACCTGCTGCGCCAGGAGAAGATCATGGTCGTGCAGGGCACCGGCTTCAACTGGCCCGAGCCCGACCACTTCCGGGTGGTCACCCTGCCGACGGCCGGGGACCTGCGGGACGCGGTGGGGCGGATCTCGAACTTCCTGGACGGGTACAGCCAACTTTAGACAAGATCTAAGCTAGGATGGTTTCCTGACAGCATCGGGAGGCCATCCATGTACGAACCGATCCGCACCAAGTCGGTCCACAGCACGATGGCCGACGCCCCGTCCGACTTCCCCCACCGCTCACGCGAGGAAGAGCTGGACATCCAGCTCGCCGGACATCTCGCGGCGCTGCTCGCCGTCACGGACGAGCTGCGGGCGGTGGCGCCGTCCGCCGACCTGGACACCGCGGCCGAGCGGCTCACCGTGCAGGTGACCCGGCTGCGGGGCGGAGGCGCACCGGCCCGCGCGTCGCTGACCTCGGTCACCTCCGAACCGCACGTCACCGACCTGCACCGCCGCGCCCACGCGGTGGCCGGCCGCGCCCTTCTCGTGGCGGCGTCCCGGGCGGACACGGCGGCGGCGATCCTCGCGGCGGAGCGGATGGACTCCCACGCGGCGGCCCTGGAGCCCCGCGAACTCGCCACGCACTGAGCCGTACGGCTCCCCGAATCGGCCCCGGTCCGCGCGCTCCCGCAGCGACGCGCGGACCGGGTGCCACGCACTGCGTTCGCTTGAGCGGGGGCGCCTCGCCGTAGGGGTTCCTGTCGGCTCGCGGGTGCAGGTTTCGTCGTGGCTGGTCGCGCCGTTCCCCGCGCCCCTGACCCCCCGTGTCGAGTCGGGACCGGTGCTACACCTTCCGTTCAGCCTGTTCGCCGTAGGGGTTGCTGTCGTCTTGCGGCGCAGGTTTCGGCGTGGCTGGTCGCGCCGTTCCCCGCGCCCCTGGAATGCGCACCCGTGTCGAGTGGGGGCCGGTGCTACGCCTTCCGTTCAGCCTGTTCGCCGTAGGGGTTGCTGTCGTCTTGCGGCGCAGGTTTCGGCGTGGCTGGTCGCGCCGTTCCCCGCGCCCCTGCCCCCCCGTGTCGAGTCGGGACCGGTGCTACACCTTCCGTTCACCCTGTTCGCCGGGGAATGTTGGGTTCCGCGAGCACGCTCCCCGTGTGAGACGCATCGCAGGGATCGTCCTCGCGGTCCTGCTGATCGGCGGCGTGGTGGCAGCCGTCGTGGCAGGCCGGGAAGCGGACGACAAGGGCACGGCAACGAAGACCGTGCAGGGAGTGATCGGATCGGAGAAGGCCGAGTTCTTCGCCGATCCCGACGTGGTGAAGGCCCTCGCCGCCAGGGGCTACACCGTGAAGGCCGAGACCTCCGGGTCCTGGGCCATGGAGGGCCTCGACCTCGACGGGTACGATTTCGCCTTCCCGTCCAGCCAGGCCCCGGCCACCGAGCTCGCCGCGAAGTACAAGGTACGGGGGACCCTCCCCCGCCCCTTCTACTCGCCCCTCGTCGTCGTGGCGCACAAGAGCGCCGCCGGGGTCCTCGCGGGCAACGGCCTGGCCACGCTGGACGCGGAGCACCGCGGCACCCTCAAGATGGCCGCCTACCTCGACGCGGCCCGCGAGGACCGCACCTGGCAGCAGCTCAAGGGGGCGGACACGTACGGGGAGCTCACCGGCACCCTCTACCTCTCCAGCACCGACCCGGAGACCTCCAACTCCGGCGCCCTCTACCTCGCCGCCGCCTCCTGTGTGGCCAACGGCGGCAAGGTCGTCGCGAGCGACGCGGAGGTCAGGCGGACGACCCCCCTGCTGCACAAGCTCGTCAGTGTGCAGGGCGCCCAGCAGTCCAGCACGGACGCGGCCTTCCGGGACTTCGTCAGCGGCGCCGGCAACCCGCTCGTCCTGGTCTACGAGTCCCAGGTCGCCTCGCTCCTCGCGGACGGGCAGCACCCCGACGACCTGGTCGTCCTCTACCCGGACACCACGGTCAACAGCGACCACACGGTCGTACCGCTGACCGAGAACGGCCAGGCCCTCGCCGGGCTCCTCTCCACCGACCGGCGGTTGCGCGAGCTGGAGGTCCGGCACGGGTTCCGGCCGCAGGGCGACGCCACCGAGTTCGCCTCGGCCGCCACCTACCTCAAGCAGGAACTGACCGGCGTCCGCCAGGCGCCCGTGCCCACCTCCGCGGTGCTGCACGAGCTGGCGCGACGGGCGCGCGGATAACGGGGGACACAGCCATGACATCCATGAACGACGACACTTTCGTCCTGACGCCTCCCGAGGCCGTCGCACCCGTGCCCCGCGAGAAGGCCGGCGGACTCGTCCCCGTCGACGACTCCGTGCGCACCGACATGGCCAGGAAGGCCTCCGCGTACGTCGAGGGGCTCGCGACGCTCGACGCCCGCTCGCCCGAGTTCGCCGGCAAGGTCGGTGAGATCACCGGACTCGGTGCCGGCGAGATGCGCAGCGCCGCCGCGCAGTCCAACCGGATGCTGGAGCGGACCGTGCGCAGTCTGCCGGACAAGGGCGGGGACGCCCAGTCCCTGGTGGCGGGCTCGCTCGTCGAACTGCGGCGCGTGGTCGAGGACCTGGACCCCCGGGACCTGTCCGCCGCCAAGGGCCGCAGGTTCCTGTCCCGGCTCCCCGGCGGCAACCGGCTGCGCGATCACGTGGCCAAGTACGCCTCAGCACAAGGGACGTTGAACAGGATCGTGGGCTCGCTGCGCGGCGGCCAGGACGAACTCCGTCGTGACAACGCCGCGTTGCAGACCGAGCGGGTCCGCCTGTGGGAGACGATGGGCAAGCTCCAGGAGTACGTCGTGCTGACCGAGGCCCTGGACACGGCCGTCGAGCGGCACATCACCGCCGTAGGAGATCCGGAGGCGGCCGACGCGCTCCGCGCCGACGTCCTCTTTCCCGTCCGGCAGAAGCACCAGGACCTGCTCACCCAGCTGGCCGTCTGCGCGCAGGGCTACCTCGCCATGGACGTCGTACGCCGCAACAACGAGGAACTGATCAAGGGCGTCGACCGGGCCGCCACCACCACCGTGTCGGCGCTGCGCATCTCCGTGATGCTGGCCTCCGCGCTCGAGAACCAGAAGAAGGTCGTCGAGCAGGTCAACGCCCTGCGCGGGACCACCGAGGACCTGATCCGGGGCAACGCCGAGATGCTCGCGACCCAGAGCGGGGAGATCCAGCGCATCGCCGCCGACCCGGCGGTCGGCGCCGAGACCCTGCGCTCCGCCTTCCAGCAGATCTACCGGACCCTCGACGCGATCGACACGTACAAGGTGCAGGCGACCGAGGTGATGGCGGCGACCGTGGAGTCACTGACCTCCGAACTCCAGCACGCCAGTGGGTACTTGGAGCGCAGCCGGTCGCAGGGCGCGCTGGAGGGGGGCCTCGGATGAGACGCCACGCACTGGCCGCCTGCCTCGCGGCGCTCGGCCTGCTCACCGCCTGCACGGCCCAGGAGGACGGGATCAGCGGCCTGTCGACGCCCGGCGTCCCCGGGCCCGCCGAGCCGGGCACCCTCCGTGTCCTCGCCTCCAGCGAGCTGAGCGACATGGCCCCGGTGCTCGCCCGGGTCGAGAAGGACACCGGCATCAAGGTCCGGCCGACGTACATCGGCACCCTGGACGCCGTGGACATGCTGGCGAAGGGCACGGCCGACGGACGGTACGACGCCCTGTGGCTGTCGTCGAACGACTACCTCCGGCTGCGCCCCGAGGCGGCCGCGAAGGTGGTCTCCGAGACGCCCGTCATGTCGAGCCCGGTCGCGATCGGGGTGAAGCAGGCGACGGTGAAGGCGCTCGGCTGGAAGCCGGACGACGTCACCTGGTCCCAGGTCGAGCAGGCCGTCCGGGACGGAAAGCTGACGTACGGCATGACCGATCCGGCCCGCTCCAACTCCGGCTTCTCCACACTGGTTTCGGTGGCCTCCGCCCTCTCCGGCGCCCAGTCGGCGCTCACCGACGCGGACGTCGGCAAGGCCAGGCCCCGGCTGAAGGAGTTCTTCAAGGGCCAGAAGCTGACCTCGGGTTCCTCGGGCTGGCTGGCGGCGACGTACGACCGGCGCGGCGACGTCGACGCCCTGCTCAACTACGAGTCCGTCCTCAAGGGCATCCCCGGTCTGACCGTGATCCGTCCCCGCGACGGCGTGATCACCGCCGACTATCCGCTCACCACGCTCAAGTCCACGAGCACCCGGACCCGCGAGGAGGTCCGCCGGCTGACGGAGGACCTGCGCACCGAGAAGATCCAGCGGGAGATCACCGCCCGCACCCACCGCCGCCCGGTCGTCGCCTCGGTCCCTCCGGGAAGCGGCCTGGACACCACCCGCCGCCGTGAACTGCCCTTCCCGGGCACCCGTTCCGTCGCCGACGGCCTGCTCGACTCCTACGAGAACGAGCTGCGCCGCCCGTCGCGGACCGTGTACGTCCTGGACACCTCGGGCTCGATGGAGGGCGACCGCCTGGACCGCCTCAAGACGGCCCTCACCGACCTCACCGGCGACTTCCGCGAACGCGAGGAGGTCACGCTGATGCCGTTCGGCTCGCAGGTGAAGAGCGTACGGACCCATGTGGTCGAGCCGGCGGACCCGCGGACCGGCCTGGACGCGATCCGCGAGGACACCTCGGCGCTCTCCGCCGACGGCGACACCGCGATCTACACCTCACTGGAGAAGGCGTACGGCCATCTCGGCGGCGACAGCGACACGTTCACGTCGATCGTGCTGATGACGGACGGGGAGAACACGGCGGGCGTCGACGCCGGGGCCTTCGACGACTTCTACCGGGACGGCCTGACCCCCGCCGGACGGCGGATCCCGGTCTTCCCCATCCTCTTCGGCGACTCCGACCGCTCCGAACTGGCCCACATCGCCGACCTGACCGGCGGCCGCCTCTTCGACGCCCGGCAGGGCTCGCTGGACGGCGCCTTCGAGGAGATCCGTGGCTATCAGTAGATATCTGGAGTCCCGCAAGAACCTCGCGGGAAGCGCGTGCGGCCTGGTCGGTCTGGCGCTGACCTTCGCGGGTGTGGCCGGCCCGTACTGGCCCGTGGTCGTGGCCGGGCTCTACGGCGCGGGCGCGCTGATCGCCCCGCCGGAACGCCCCGCGCTGCCCGAGCTCCCGGACCCGTCGGCCCAACTGGACGAGGTGCGGGGCGACTTCGAGAAGGTGCGCGCCTATCTGACGGACATCGAGCTGTCGGTCACGGCGGCGGCCCGGCTGCGTGAACTCACCGAGCTGCTGGCCGCGTTGCTCGACCAGGGCTGGAGCAAGGAGCTGCTGGCCCATGACCCGGAGGGTGTGCACGCGCTGTCCCGGATCGTCCGGCGCGACCTGCCCGAGGCCGTCGACAGCTTCGTGCGCACCCGGTGGTGGACGCGGATGACACCGGGCACGGAGTCCCCCGAACTCCACCTGGAACAGCAGCTGGGCCTCATGAAGCAGGACGCACAGCAGCTGGCGGCGGCTCTCCGGGACACGGAGGCCCGCCGCCAGGAGACCCACACCCGGTATCTGGAGGACCGGGGCGGGCACAACGGGGTCAGTGCGTGACCGACGGTCTCGCCTTGTGGGCAGCACGCCCCGCACGCCGTTGTGCGGGGCCGGTTCGTGACTCAGGGCCTGTCCGAGCGGACCTGCCCTCGTGCCGCCACCCGCGGCCGGCCCGTGACGATCACGGGTCAGGGCTCCCATCGGGGCCGGCCGCGGGGGTTCTGGGGGGACTCAGCCCAGGCGCCGCACCAGCGCGTGGTACTCGTCCCACAGCTCCTTCGGCGTGTGGTCACCGAAGGTGTTGAGGTGCTCGGGGATCAGGGATGCCTCGTCCCGCCACACCTCCTTGTCGACCGTGAGCAGGTACTCCAGGTCGGTGTCGGCCAGGTCGAGGCCCTTGGTGTCGAGCGCGTCCTTGGTCGGCAGGATGCCGATCGGGGTCTCGACGCCCTCGGCCTTGCCCTCCAGCCGCTCCACGATCCACTTCAGAACGCGGCTGTTCTCGCCGAAGCCGGGCCAGACGAACGCGCCTTCGTCGTTCTTGCGGAACCAGTTGACGTAGTAGATCTTCGGCAGCTTCGACTGGTCCTTGTCCTTGGCCACGTCGACCCAGTGCCCCATGTAGTCGCCCATGTTGTAGCCGCAGAACGGCAGCATGGCGAAGGGGTCGCGGCGCAGCTCGCCGACCTTGCCCTCGGCGGCGGCGGTCTTCTCGGAGGCCACGTTGGCGCCGAGGAAGACGCCGTGGTTCCAGTCGAAGGACTCCGTCACCAGCGGGACCGCGCTCGCGCGCCGCCCGCCGAAGAGGATCGCCGAGATCGGCACGCCCTTGGGGTCCTCCCACTCGGGCGCGATGATCGGGCACTGGGCGGCGGGGGTGGTGAAGCGGGCGTTGGGGTGGGCGGCCGGGACGTCCGAAGCGGGCGTCCAGTCGTTGCCCTTCCAGTCGGTGAGGTGCGCCGGGGTCTCCTCCGTCATGCCCTCCCACCAGATGTCGTTGTCGTCGGTGAGGGCGACGTTGGTGAAGACGGAGTTGCCCCACAGCGTCTTCATCGCGTTGGCGTTGGTGTGCTCGCCGGTGCCGGGCGCGACGCCGAAGAAACCGGCCTCGGGGTTGATCGCGTAGAGGCGGCCGTCCTCACCGAAGCGCATCCAGGCGATGTCGTCGCCGATCGTCTCGACGGTCCAACCGGAGATCGTGGGCTCCAGCATGGCGAGGTTGGTCTTGCCGCAGGCGCTCGGGAAGGCGGCGGCGACGTACTTCGACTCGCCCTGCGGCGGGGTGAGTTTCAGGATGAGCATGTGCTCGGCGAGCCAGCCCTCGTCGCGGGCCATCACCGAGGCGATGCGCAGGGCGTAGCACTTCTTGCCGAGCAGGGCGTTGCCGCCGTAGCCCGAACCGTAGGACCAGATCTCGCGGGACTCCGGGAAGTGCGAGATGTACTTGGTGGAGTTGCACGGCCAGGGAACGTCCTCCTGGCCTTCCTCCAGCGGCGCCCCGAGCGTGTGGACGGCCTTGACGAAGAAGCCGTCGTCGCCGAGTTCGTCGAGGACCGGCTGTCCCATACGGGTCATCGTGCGCATCGAGACCGCGACGTAGGCGGAGTCGGTGATCTCGACGCCGATCGCGGAGAGGTCCGAGCCGAGGGGGCCCATGCAGAACGGGACGACGTACATCGTCCGGCCCTTCATCGAACCGCGGAAGACGCCCTTCTCGCCGGCGAAGATGTCCCGCATCTCCCCCGGTGCCTTCCAGTGGTTCGTCGGCCCGGCGTCCTCCTCCTTCTCCGAGCAGATGAAGGTGCGGTCCTCGACGCGCGCGACGTCGGTCGGGTCGGAGGCCGCGTAGTAGGAGTTGGGGCGCTTGATCGGGTCGAGCTTCTTGAAGGTGCCCTTCGCCACGAGCTCCTCGCACAGGCGCTCGTACTCCGCTTCGGATCCGTCACACCAGACCACGCTGTCCGGCTGGGTCAGTTCGGCGATCTCGTTCACCCACGAGATCAGTTCCTTGTGCTGGGTGGGGATGACGGGGGGAGCCGCGATGTCGCGCGCCACGATTGCTCCTAGATGAGGGATTTTTTGTTTGGAGGCCCCGTGGGGGCTGCGACCCGGATGCTTCTCGTGCCGTTTGGTGGTGACCTTGGCGCTCATCCGGTGCCGACCGCACTCATTTGATCATCCGACCGAAGCGCCCATCTGTCCAGAGGGCATCACAGGTGAGCGGAGTGAGGATCGCCACGCTCACTGTGCGCACAGCGCGTTTATTTGCGTGCACTTAGCGTTCAGCGAACCGTCTCTTTACTGGTCAACTCCCGTGAGACGATGGCCACTCTTGGCCGTTCCTCACGCTCTACTCATGCGTAACTTACGGTCCCGTAGGTACGATGCCGGTCATGACGCCGCCCGCCCACGACGCCGACGCTCCCTCCCTGCCCCACCAGATCAAGCAGCACGCCCACCAGCTGGCCGAGCCCATCAAGCCGAAGCTGCGCGGTTGGCTGCACCTCGGCATGTTCCCGGCCGCACTGGTCGCCGGGCTGATACTGACCGCCCTCGCGAACTCCACCAGAGGCCGGATCGCCTGCGGGATCTTCGCCCTGACCGCCTGCCTGCTGTTCGGCGTCAGCGCGCTGTACCACCGGGGCACCTGGACCCCCCGCATGGACGGCGTGCTGCGACGGCTGGATCACGCCAACATCTTCCTGATCATCGCGGGCACCTACACCCCGCTGACCATGCTGCTCCTGCCGGGCAGCAAGGGGCAGTGGCTGCTGTGGGGCATCTGGGGTGCCGCGGTGGCCGGCATCCTCTTCCGGGTCTTCTGGGTCGGCGCCCCGCGCTGGCTCTACACCCCCTGCTACATCGCGATGGGCTGGGCCGCCGTCTTCTTCCTGCCCGACTTCATGCGCGCCGGCGGTGTCGCGGTCCTGGTCCTGGTCGTCATCGGCGGCCTGCTCTACAGCGCGGGCGGCGTGATCTACGGCCTCAAGCGGCCGAACCCGTCACCGCGCTGGTTCGGCTTCCACGAGGTGTTCCACTCCCTCACCGTGGCCGCCTTCGCCGTCCACTACGTCGGCATCTCGCTGGTGGCGTACCAGCACACGTAGACCGTTCCATGCCTTTCGAGGGCCACGGCTTCCGAGCCGTGGCCCTTTTTGCATGCCCAAACCGATTGACAGCTCATAGCTTTTGAGAGCTACTCTCATTTCATGGAAACTATCACTCCGGACCCCCGCCGCTGGTGGGCCCTGGCCGCCCTCGTCGCGAGCATGCTGACGCTCGGCTTCGACCTGACGATCCTCAATGTGGCGCTGCCGACCATGGCCGCCGACCTCGACGCCGGCACCGGCGCACAGCAGTGGATGGCCGACGCGTACGTCGTCGTCTTCGCCGCCCTGATGCTCCCCGCGGGCCTCCTCGGCGACCGGTTCGGGCGGCGCCGGATGCTCATCACCGGACTCGTGATCTTCCTCGCCGGATCACTGGTCGGCGCGCTGGCGGGCGATGTGAACGCGGTGATCGCCGCCCGCGCGGTGATGGGCGTCGGCGGCGCCCTCGTCACCCCGCTCGCGCTCTCCGTACTGCCCACCATCTTCGCCCCCGACGAGCGCACCAAGGCCGTCGGCATCGTCTCCGCCGCCTCCGCGCTCGGCCTGCCCCTCGGCCCGATCATCGGCGGCTGGCTGCTGAACCACTTCTGGTGGGGCTCGGTCTTCCTGGTCAACGTCCCGATGGCCGCGATCGGCATCGCCGCCTGCGTCTTCCTGCTCCCCGAGACCCGCGACCCCTCCTCCCCCAGGGTCGACACCCTCTCCGCCGCACTCACCGTCACCGGCCTCGGCGCCCTCGTCTACGCGATCATCGAGGCACCCACCCGCGGCTGGAGCGACCCGCTGGTGCTGGGCATGCTCGCGGCGTCCGTCCTGCTGATCGCCGCACTGGTGGTGCGCGAACGCCGGGTGCGGCGCCCCATGCTCGACATGACCCTGCTCACCCACCGCGGCTTCCTCCTCAACACCACCGCCGCGACCCTGGTGAACTTCATCCTGTCCGGCCTGCTGTTCGTGCTGCCGCCCTTCCTCCAGGCCGTCCTCGGCCACGACGCCCTGGGCACCGGCGTCCGGCTGCTGCCGATGATGGGCGGACTGCTGGTCGCCTCCCGCCTCGCCCCCAAGGTCGTCGCCCGCTTCGGCGCCCGCGCCTCGGTGAGCGCCGGTCTGGTGGTGCTGGCCTTCGCCGGGCTCCTGGGCAGCCGTACGACGGTGGACTCCGGCTACGGATTCGTCGCGCTGTGGCTCTCCCTCACCGGCTTCGGCTTCGGTCTCTCGCTCATCCCCGCCATGAACGGGGGCCTGAGCGCCCTGCCCCGCGACCGCGCCGGCAGCGGCTCCGGACTCCTGATGACCATGCGCCAGGTCGGCGGCGCGATCGGCATCGCCCTGCTCGGCAGCCTGCTCGCCGGCACCTTCCGGGACCGCCTCGACGTCACCGGGCTGCCCGCCCGGGCCGCCGACACCGCCGGGGAGTCCGTGGTCGCCGCACACCTGGTCGCCCAGCGCACCGGCTCCGCCGATCTGCTGACCTCCGCGAACAGCGCGTACGTCCACGGCATGGGCATCGTCCTGCTGGTCTGCGGGATCGCGGCCCTCGTCGCCGCGCTGCTCGCCGCCGCCTTCCTGCCGGGCACACCCCGTCCCGCCGAGACCTCCACAGCACCGGACATGGCTGCCGAGGAGGCGGATGCCCGACAATGAACCCCATGACGGCCGCACGCTCCCCCCTCTCCCCCGCCGACCGCCCCCAACTGGGCCTTCGTGAGCGCAAGAAGATCAAGACCCGCGAGGCGATCCGCACCGCGACCTACGCGCTGATCAAGGAACAGGGTTACGACGCCACGACCGTCGAGCAGATCGCCGAGCGCGCCGAGGTGTCACCGTCGACCGTCTTCCGCTACTTCCCGACCAAGGAGGACATCGTCCTCACGGACGAGTACGACCCCCTGATGGTCGAGGAACTGCGCGCCCGGCCCGCCGACGAGCCGTGGATCGACTCGCTGCGGCACGTGATGCGCCTGGCACTCGACGGCACCATGGCCGAGGACCCCGAGGCGATCCGCGTCCGGGCCCACCTCGGGGTCCAGGTCCCCGCCGTCCGCGCCCGGATGCTCGAGAGCATGTCGGAGACCGGGCGCATGCTCTGCGAGGCCCTCGCCGAACGCTCCGGCCTGGCCGCGGACAGCCTCCAGGTCCGCGTCTACGCGATGTCCCTCATCGGCGGCCTCATGGAGGTCTCCATGTACTGGGCGGAGAACGGCTTCGAGGGCGACATGCGCGACCTCCTGGACCAGGCCCTGGAGGTCCTGGACCAGGGCCTGCCGACGAAAAAGCCCTGAATCCGCTCTCCCCTGCCGTGGCATCCTGACCGGGTGAACGGTCCCGAGATCCACGTCGAGTTCGCCCCTGGCCTGGCCGTGTTCGTCGCGAGCGGCCGCCGCCGGGGGCCCACCACCCTCACCACCGACGGCGTCTCCTCCCTCGGCCACGTCGTCGAGTCGGCCGGCGTCCCGCTCACCGAGGTCGGGGCCCTGCGGGTGAACGGCCGCGAGGTCCCGAGGTCCTACGTCCCCGTCGCGGGCGACTCCGTGGAGATCAGGGCCGTCGCCCGCCCCCAGCGGATCCCCGGCGCTCCCCTGCGCTTCCTCCTCGACGTCCACCTCGGCACCCTCGCCCGCCGCCTGCGCCTGCTCGGCGTGGACACCGCGTACGAGTCCACGGACATCGGCGACCCGGCCCTCGCCACCCGCTCCGCGACCGAGAAACGCGTCATGCTCAGCCGCGACCGGGGCCTGCTGCACCGCAGGGAACTCTGGGCGGGCGCCTTCGTTTACAGCACCCGCCCCGAAGACCAACTCCGCGACATCCTGGACCGCTTCCGCCCCGAACTACGCCCCTGGACCCGCTGCACAGCCTGCAACGGCCTGCTGCGAGAGGCCACCAAGGAGCAGGTGGCGGACCGGCTGGAGGGCGGGACGGAACGGTCGTACGACGTCTTCGCCCAGTGCCAGGAGTGCGGCCGCGCCTACTGGAAGGGCGCACACCACGAACAGCTGGAGGCGATCGTGGCCGGCGCCCTCGCGGAGGTCAACCGCCCAACGCCACCCGCAACGCCTCCGCGTCGGTCGTAGGCGCCTCACAGGTGAAGTGCCGGCAGACGTAGGCGGTGGGCTCGCCGTTGACGAGGATCCGGTCGGCGAGCAGCGGGAGTTCCTCGCTGTCCGGAGTCCCCACCGCGACCACGGCACCGGGGGCGGTCCCCAGAAGTGCCGTACGGTGCAGGGCCCTTGTGGCGTCGTCGGTCAGCGCGGGTCCCACGACCGCGACCTCCTTCGGCCCGTCGAGGTGTGCCTCCGCCACCGCGAGCCCCCAACCGACGAACCGCGGCACCCGGGGCCCGAGCGCCTTCACCACCCCGAGTGCCTTCTCCGCGGCCTCGCGATGGGGCTCGGCCCCGGTCTGCGCGGCGTAGGACAACAGCGCCCCCGCCGCGGCCGTCCACCCGGAGGGCACCGCGTTGTCGGTCGGATCCTGCGGCCGGCGAATCAGCCGCTCGGCGTCGGCTGCCGTGTCGAACAGCCCGCCCTCGGACCCGGTGAACCGCGTCAGCACATGGTCGAGCAGGAACCCGGCGAAGTCGAGCCAGACCCCCTCCCCGGTCACGGACGCCAGCGCGAGGAAACCCTCGGCCACATCGGCGTAGTCCTCCAGCACACCGGCGTTGGCACCGACCTGACCGTCCTTGCTGGTACGGGACAGCCGGGCCTGCTCGTCCAGATGCAGCCGTACGAGAAGATCGGCGGCACCCAGAGCGGCCTCGACCAGGTCGGGACGGTCGAAGTAGGCGCCGGTCTCGGCGAGCGCGGCGATCGCGAGCCCGTTCCACGCGGCGACGACCTTGTCGTCCCGGCCGGGGGCAGGGCGCCGCGCGCGTGCGTCGAGGAGCCGCCGCCTGATCGACTCGATCTTCTCGGCCTCGAACACGGTGTCCTGCTGAGGGAGTTGGAGGACGGACTGCCCGTGCTCGAACGTGCCCTCCTCCGTGACACCGAAGTACTGGGCGGCGAGGTCGGCGTCCTGCTCCCCGAGCACCTCACGCAACTGCTCCGGCGTCCACACGTAGTAGGCGCCCTCGACGTGCCTGCCCGTCCCGTCGTCACTGTCGGCGTCCAGCGCGGAGGCGAACCCGCCCTCGTTCGTGCGCAGTTCACGGACGATGAAGTCGGCGGTGTCGAGGGCTACCCGGCGGGCGAGGTCGCTGCATTCATCAGCGACTCCGTCGCGGGCGGTGGACCGCCACAGGTGGGCGTAGACGCGGCACAGCAGGGCGTTGTCGTACAGCATCTTCTCGAAGTGCGGCACGATCCAGTCCCGGTCGACGGAGTAGCGGGCGAAGCCGCCGCCGAGCTGGTCGTGGATGCCGCCGCGGGCCATGCGCTCGCAAGTGTCCCGGGCCATCTGGAGGGCGCCCTCGGCACCGGTGCGGGCGTGGTGCCGCAGCAGGAACTCCACGACCATGGACGGCGGGAACTTCGGCGCCCCGCCGAACCCGCCGCGCTGCGCGTCGTACTCCCTCGTCAGCCCGAGCAGAGCCGCGGCGAGCTGCTCCTCGCCGGGTGCCTGCGCGTCGCCGTAGGACATCTCCCGCCCGGCGAGATCCCGCACGATCTTCCCAGCGACCTCGGCGACCTCGTCCCGCCGGTCGGTCCACGCGTGCCGGACACCCTCCAGGACCTGCCGGAAGGAGGGCATGCCCTGGCGGGGCGAGGGCGGGAAGTAGGTGCCGAAGTAGAAGGGCTCGGCGTCCGGCGTGAGAAACACGGTCATGGGCCAGCCGCCCTGCCCGGTGGCGGCCTGCACGGCCTCCATGTAGACGGCGTCGACGTCGGGGCGTTCCTCGCGGTCGACTTTGATGGTGACGAAGTGTTCGTTGAGGAAGTCGGCGGTGGCCCGGTCCTCGAACGACTCGTGTGCCATGACGTGACACCAGTGGCAGCTCGCATACCCGACGCTCAGCAGAACGGGTTTGTTCGCCTTCCGCGCCTCCTCGAAGGCCTCGGCCGACCACGGCCACCAGTCGACCGGGTTGTCCGCGTGCTGGAGGAGGTAGGGGGACGTCTCGTGGGCCAGTCGGTTCGGCATGGGGTCCATCCTGCCGCAGTACCCCGCGCGTCAGGCGTCAGGCGTGTCCCGACGGCGACGTCGAGCTTCCCGGTGCGGCCCTCTCGCCCCGATGCCCCGTCCGCAGCACACTTGACCAAGAAAGCCGTTGCCGCCGGAGGGGGAAGTGACATGCGGGACAGTCATCGGGCGGAAGCCGAACGGCTGTTGGGCCGGGCGGTGGAGGAGGAGGTGCGGCGTTCGGGCGGGCGGGTCGACGGGGCCGTCCTGCTCGCGCGGGCCCGAGGATCACTGGACGCGATGGCGCAGACGGCCGCCGAGGAGTACGAGGCCTACACGCGCGCCCTGGACGAGGCGCAGGCCGGTCAACTCACCTTCAGGCAGCGGTACTCCAAGGAGGGGGCCGGGACTCCTCTGCTGGTGGCGGCGGTCGCCGCCCTGGCTGCCGCCGTGGCCGACCTGGCGCTCGGCACCGACACGGGCACCGCGCTGGGCGCGGGCGTGACCGTGGGCGTCGTGGCCGCGGCGGCGACCGTGGTGAAGGTGGCCGGCTCACATCTGCCGGCCGCGCACCACCGGGCGGGCGCCATCGGCCAGCCCGGCGGCCCGGAGCAGCTCCGGCTCCAGTGGCTGACGGCCTTGGAGGTACGGGGCATCCGGCCGTTCCTCGACCAGCAGCGGGTGCTGAGCGCGTCGACCGGCCCGAAGAAGCCGGGCCCGCGGCTGCGCGGCTCGGACAAGAGCGCGGCGGCCCGCGGCAGGAGCGTGCTGGAGCAGTCGTTCGGGCAACTCCCGGAACCCATCAGCGAGTTCGCGGACCGTCGGACGGAGATGGGCCGCATCCGGCAGTGGGTGCAGGCCTCGCGCGCGACCACCGAGACCCGGCCCACGGTGGTCGTCCTGCACGGCCCGCCCGGCAGCGGCCGTACGGCACTCGCCGTACGGGCGGCGCACGACCTCAAGGACTACTTCCGCGGCGCCTGCGTCGTGGACCTGCGCGGCGACAACCCGGAGGAGTCCCCGCTCTCCACCCGGGACGCGCTACTGCATCTGCTGAACCGGCTCGGTGCCCCGCGCGAGCAGCTGCTGTTCCGTGAGCGTTCGTCGCCCGACCAGCAGGTCAAGCGGCTGAGCGAGCTGTACCACCAGCATCTGACCGGCCTGCCGGTGACGATCGTGCTGGACGACGCCTCCGACCCCGAGCAGGTCCGCACCCTCGTCCCCGAGCGTTCCGACAGCCTGGTCCTGGTCACCGCGCGCGAGCCTCTCGGTCTGCCGTCGGACCTCGCCGCCCAGGTGCACGAACTCCCGGTCGACGCCCTGGACGCGGCGGGCGCCGAGGAGCTCCTGGACGCGGCCGCGCAGTCGGCCACCGGTCCCTATGACGCCCAGTCCGCCGACCGGATCAGGGAGTTGTGCGGCGGTCTGCCGCTGGCCCTGCGCATAGCGGGCTCGTCCCTCGGTCCCCGCTCCCCGCGCCAACTGGCCACCGATCTCGGCGCGTACGGCCCGGTCGAGCCCGTCGAACGCGTCCTGTGGCTCCGTTACACCGACCAGTCGGAGCAGGCCCGTCGGCTGCTGCGCCGTCTCGCGCTGGCCGGCCGGTCCTCGCTCGGCGCCGCCGCGGCCGCCGCGCTGCTGGCCACCGACGAGACGGAGGCGACCCGGCACCTGGTGGCGCTGGCCCGCGCGGGCCTGATCGACCACGTCCGCGGCAGCCGTTACCGCGTCCACGACGTCGTCCGCGCCTTCGCCCAGGCCAGACTGCTGGACGAGGAGGAACCGGCGGAGCGCACGGCCGCGCAGGAGCGCCTCATCGTCAACTACGCCGACCTCGCCGACTCCGTGCTGCGTCTGGTCGACGGCAACATGTCGACCCGCTCGGACCGCTTCAGTCCGCACGGCTTCACCTCCCTCGACGAGGCGCTGCGCTGGCTGGACGACGAGTCGAGTTTCATCACGGCGGCGCTCAGGCACGCGGAGGGCGTCAACCAGGGAGCGGTCCTCAACCTCCTGGGTGCGCTGTGCGACTACTGCCTGCTGCGCGGTGACCTCTACCGCCTGGGCGAGATCAGCGAGTTGGCGCAGGCGGTGGACCAGGGGCTGCTGGTTCGCTCGGTGCAGTGGCGGACCGGTATCGCCGCCCGCCAGCTGGGCGAGCTGGACAAGGCGCGCACGACTCTGACCTCGGTGGTCGACCTCTATATGGAGGCCCACCACGACGCGGGCGCCGCGCGGGCCCTGTGTTCCCTGGGCATCACGCTTCACCACCAGGGTCATCTGACCGAGGCGGCCGCGAGGCTCGAGGAGGCCCTGGCCCTCCAGTCACCTCCGGAGCTGGCCACGGACCGCGCCTGGAGCATGCACGCCCTGGCGGCGGTCGAACGCGACCGCGGCCGCGTCGCGCAGGCACAGGACCTGCTGAGCCGTTCCCTGGTCCTGCACCGCGCCGGCGAGTCCGTCCACGGCGAGGCCTGGGCCCACTTCCAGCTCGGCCAGCTGGCCCTGCGCATGGGCGACGTACCGCGCGCGGAGACGGAGCTGAGAACGGCCCTCGACCTGTACGGCCGCACCCGCGACGCCCGGGGCGAGGCGTGGGCGCTGACCCAGCTGGCGCGGGCCCGCCTGGTGGCCGGGGACCCGTCGGCGGCGGTGGACGGCCTGCGCCAGGCGGCCTCCCGCCACCGCGACAACGAGGACGCGCGCGGTGAGGCGTGGACGGTCTACTACCTGGGCCAGGCGTTGGAGGAGACGGGCAACCTGGACCTCGCGGTCCGTGAGCTGGAACGCTCGCGGACGATGTTCTCCCGTATGCGGGATGTCTACGGCCTGGCCTGCGCCCGCCACCACTCGGCCCGTGTCACCCGCGACCAACGCGCCGCGCAGACGGGTTCGCTGCGCAACTCGGGCTTCGCCCGCCAGCTCCTGGTCGACGCCCGCGCCGACTTCCAGCGCATCGGTGTCGCCCACGGCGAAGCGTGGACCTGCCTCGAACTGGCGGTGGTGGACGCGGGCAACGGCCGTACCCCCCAGGCCCTCGCCCTGTGCGACGAGGCGGCGGCCCTGTTCGCCTCCTACGGCGACGAGCGGGGCGAGGACTGGGCCCGCTTCCTGCGCTGCACCCTGCTGCCGTACGCGGCGCCGGGCGGCGTGGAGATCGGCGCGGCGGTCGCCCAGGAGGAACTGGCGGAACTGGGCCGCCGGGAGCACGGGGCGCGGGACGAGAAACTGGACGAGTACGTGGGGGCGTACGGACTGCTGCTGGAGCGGGGCGTGAACCTGGACACCGGGTGGCAGGCATGGCGGCTCGGGATGGTGCCGAACCGACACGCGCGGGAGGTCATGGGGGTGGCGGTGGCCCCGGCGCGGGGCTGAGCTGCGCGGTTGGTCCGCCCGGCGGGCCCGTGGGGCGGATCGGTACCGGCAGCTGATCGGTACGCCATCGGGTGCCGGCACCTGTGCCTGTGCGCGGCGGTGTACGACCCCCGCCGTTCCGCCCCGCCGAGCGGGGTGAGGGCGTCTTTCGAGGCGGCGCCCGCGGCGGTGTCGGCTTTCCGGGCGCCGGTCCGGGCCAGGGCACGCTCGGCCCCTCGGCGTGCACGGCCCAAGGGTTGCTGCCGCCGGCCCGAGCACGGGCTCTGACGGGAGGGGCCTCGGGTGTCCCCTCCCGTCGCCGCCGTGTGGCTCAGCCCTTGGCCGGTGAGGTCTTGCCGGACGGACTGTCGGTGGTCTCCTGGCCGGAGGCCTCCTTGTCCGGGGACTCCTTGAAGTCGACCTTGTTCATGTGCTTGCTCATGGACTTCATCAGGGCCCACACCGCCAGGGCCATCGCCGCGAAGACGATGAAGCCGAGGACTCCGGGGGTGACCTTGTCCTCGTCGACCTCCTTGGCGAGGGTCGCGAGGTGCGTCATTGCCAGGCTTGCGCTTGCGCTCATGTCAGGCATTGTCGCGGATGCCCGCAAAGAGGTCGTCCTCGGGGAGGGAGGTATCGACGAGGGACTTCGCGAGCTCGTACTCCTCCGTCGGCCAGACCTCCTTCTGGAGGTCCAGCGGGACCTTGAACCAGCCGCCGTCGGGGTCGATCTGCGTGGCGTGGGCGATCAGGGCCTTGTCGCGGATCTCGTAGAACTCCGCGCACGGAATGTGCGTGGTCAGGGTGCGGTCGCGCATCGGCGACTCGTCCCAGCGCTTGAGCCAGTCCCCGTACGGAGACTCCATGCCGCGCTCGATCAGCGCGTGGTGCAGCGCCTCGGTGCGGGGGCGGTTGAAGCCCTGGTTGTAGTAGAGCTTGAGCGGCTGGTAGGCCGGGCCGAACTCGGACTCCGGGAACTTCTCGGTGTCCGCCGCGCCCTCGAACGCCACCATCGAGATCTTGTGGGTCATGATGTGGTCGGGGTGCGGGTAGCCGCCGTTCTCGTCGTAGGTGGTGATCACCTGAGGACGGAAGGTGCGGATCTGCTTCACCAGCTCGCCGGCCGCCTTGTCGACGTCCTCCAGGGCGAAGCAGCCCTCGGGCAGGGGCGGCAGCGGGTCGCCCTCGGGCAGGCCGGAGTCGACGAAGCCGAGCCATTCCTGGCCCACGCCGAGGATCTCGCGGGCCTCGTCCATCTCCTTCTTGCGTACCTCGTGGATGTGCTCCTCGATGTACTTGTCGCCCTGAAGCTTCGGGTTGAGGATGGAGCCGCGCTCCCCGCCCGTGCAGGTCACGACCAGCACGTCCACCCCCTCGGACACGTACTTCGCCATGGTGGCCGCGCCCTTGCTCGACTCGTCGTCGGGGTGGGCGTGCACGGCCATCAGTCGCAGCTGGTCAGTCAAGACTCAATCCTCAGTAAGTCGGCGCCCCGGTGTCTTCGGGTGCGAACGGCGGCTTCTATAGTGACCGAATCGGGGGGCGATTAATTCCACGGCCTTGGTTTACCGGGAGACGATCATGAGCACGGCGAGCACTCAGCTGCCCGAGGGGCGCTACGGCCGCTCCTCGGACCAGCGTGCCGACCACAAGCTCCGGATCGCCGGTGCCGTGCTCGGCGCCCTCCTGCTCGCGCTGATCGGCTACTTCGCCTACCACTACGTCGTGCAGAACAAGATCAGCGCCGAGGTGATCACGTTCGACTCGCAGAAGTCCGCGGTGCAGGTGCATCTGGAGGTCCGCAAGGACTCCGGCACCTCCGGCTACTGCACGATCCGCTCCCAGGCGGCGGACGGCACCGAGGTGGGCCGGGCCGACTTCCGCTTCGGCGGTGACGCGACCCGCATCGACAAGGTCGTCACGCTCCGTACGACGGCCCCGGGCACCACGGCCGAGCTGCTGGGCTGTCACGCCGACTGACGTCACCCTCGTTACGTGACCGCTGACCTGCGCGGACGTATTTCTGATGGCTTATGTCCTCCCCCTTCGGCCACTGAATTGTTAGGCTCGTGGTTTCGCCCTTCCGTGAAGGCACATTCTTCTGGGTAGGGCGATGCTTTGTATTCCCAGTACCTACGAGGAGCACCTGTGACCCAGACCAGCGAAGACGTCACCTGGCTGACCCAGGAGGCGTACACCAAGCTCAAGGAAGAGCTGGCGTACCTGTCTGGTCCCGCGCGCGAGGAAGTCACCGCGAAGATCGCGGCCGCGCGCGAGGAGGGGGACCTGCGCGAGAACGGCGGGTACCACGCGGCCAAGGAAGAGCAGGGCAAGCAGGAGCTCCGCATCCGCCAGCTGACCCAGCTCCTGGAGAAGGCCAAGGTCGGTGAGGCTCCGGCGTCCGCGGACGGTACGGTGGCGCCCGGCATGGTCGTGACGATCGCCTTCGACGGTGACGAGGACGACACCATGACCTTCCTGCTCGCCTCGCGCGAGTACGCGAGCGCGGACGTCGAGACGTACTCGCCGCAGTCCCCGCTGGGCTCCGGCGTGATCGGCAACAAGGTCGGTGAGGAGGCGGAGTACGAACTGCCGAACGGCAAGAAGGCCTCCGTGACCATCCTCAAGGCCGAGCCCTACAACGGCTGACCCCGGCCGCCCCTCTGTCCTTGGCGGGCCCCCGGCGCCCTCGCGGCGCCGGGGGCTCTGTCATGCGGTGGCCGAGCGGTACTTGCGCACCGCCAACGTCCTGAATATGACGATGATCAGGATCGAGTAGATCAGCGAGGCCCAGACGGGGTGCTGCATGGGCCAGGCGTCGGAGGGGGACACACCGGGGTTGCCGAACAGCTTGCGGCAGGCCTGGACCGTGGCGCTGAACGGGTTCCAGTCGGCGACGTGCCGCAGCCACGGGGTCATGCGGCTGGAGTCCACGAACGCGTTCGAGATGAACGTCACCGGGAAGAGCCAGATCAGGCCGCCCGAGGTGGCTGCTTCAGGCGTGCGCACGGACAGGCCGATCAGGGCGCCGACCCAGGTGAACGCGTACCCGAGCAGGAGCAGCAGACCGAAGGCGCCGAGGACCTCGCCGATGTTGGTGTGGGTGCGCCAGCCGACCAGCAGGGCGACCATGGCCAGCACGAACAGGGTCAGCGCCGTCTGCACCAGGTCGGCGAGCGTCCGTCCGGTGAGCACCGCGCCGCGGGCCATGGGCAAGGAGCGGAAGCGGTCGATGAGCCCCTTGTGCATGTCGTCGGCGATCCCCGCGCCGGCGCCCGCCGTGGCGAAGGTGACGGTCTGCGCGAAGATCCCGGCCATCAGGAACTCGCGGTAGACGGTGGGGTCCGTGGTGCCGCCGATGTTCATGGATCCGCCGAAGACGTAGCTGAACAGCACCACGAACATGATCGGCTGGATGAGGCCGAAGATGACCATCTCGGGGATCCTGGACATCCGGATCAGGTTGCGCTTGGCGATGACCAGCGAGTCCCGGACGGACTGGCTGAGGGGGTTGCCGGGAGCGGCGACCCGCGCGGTGTCGGTGACGGCGCTCACTTGGCGTCCTCCTTCTTGTCGTTGCCCTCGTCCTTCGCCTCGGCCGCACGTCCCGTCAGTGACAGGAAGACGTCGTCGAGGGTGGGGCGGCGCAGGCCGATGTCGTCTATCTCGATGCCGCGGGTGTCGAGTTCGCGGATGACCTCGGCGAGCAGCTTGGCGCCGCCGTTGACGGGCACGGTGAGCTTGCGCATGTGGTCCTCGACCGTGGTGTCGCCCTTGCCGAAGCCGCGCAGGACCTCCGAGGCGGCCTGGATGTGCTCGCGCTCGTGCACGACGACCTCGACGCGCTCGCCGCCGGTGCGGGCCTTGAGCTGGTCGGAGGTGCCCGTGGCGATGACATGGCCGTGGTCGACGACGGCGATCTCGTGGGCGAGGTGGTCGGCCTCCTCGAGGTACTGGGTGGTCAGCAGCAGGGTGGTGCCCGCGGAGACCAGCTGTTTGATGACCTCCCACAGCAGTTGGCGGTTGCGTGGGTCGAGGCCGGTCGTCGGTTCGTCCATGAACATCACGGGCGGTGAGACCACCAGGGCGGCCGCGAGGTCGAGGCGGCGGCGCATGCCGCCGGAGTAGGTCTTGGTGGGGCGGTCGGCGGCGTCGGCGAGGTCGAACTGCTCCAGCAGTTCGGTCGCGCGGACCTTCGCCTGCTTCGCCTTCATCTGGTAGAGCTGGCCGACCATCTGCAGGTTCTCGCGGCCGGTGAGGTATTCGTCGACAGCCGCGAACTGGCCGGAGAGGCCGATGGAGCGGCGCACGGCGTCGGGGTGCTTGAGGACGTCGACGCCCGCGACGACCGCCGAGCCGCTGTCCGGCTTCAGGAGGGTCGTCAGGCAGCGGACGGCCGTCGTCTTGCCCGCGCCGTTCGGTCCGAGGAGGCCCAGGACGGTGCCCTCCGGGACATCGAGGTCGACGCCGTCCAGAGCCCTTACGTCACCGAAGGTCTTGACCAGACCTTCGGCATAGATGGCGCCTGGCATATGAGTCTCCACGTCGTCGGGAATTCTTGGGAAAGCCTAGATTGGTAAGGCACGACACACACCATAACGCGATGTATCGCGTCTCTCAATGGACTTACTCGAATGAGTGACTCCTGCGTCCTGAAGGGGGTCCTGACCTCAGTCGATGACCCTGTAGCCCGCCTCGCGGAGGGCCCGGCCGACCTCGGCGCAGTGCTCCGGCCCCTTCGTCTCCAGGTGCAGTTCGACCTCCGCCTCCGCGAGCCCGAGCCGTGGATCGGTCCGGACGTGGCTCACGTCGAGGACATTAGCGTCGACCACTGACAACACCCCGAGAAGCGTCGCGAGGGCACCGGGCCGGTCCGTGAGCCGGAGCCGGACGGCCAGGTAGCGGCCCTGCGCGGCCATGCCGTGCCGCAGCACCCGCTGCAGCAGCACCGGGTCGACGTTGCCGCCGGACAGCACGGCGACGACCGGCCCCTCGAAGGCCCCCGGGTCACTCAGCAGTGCCGCGACCGGGCTCGCCCCGGCCGGCTCGACGACCAGCTTGGCCCGCTCCAGGCACAGCAGCAGCGCGGCGGACAGCTCGTCCTCCGTCACCGTGCGGACCTCGTCCACGAGTTCGTCCACGATCCCGAACGGCACGTCCCCCGGCCGCCCGACCTTCATGCCGTCGGCCATCGTCGCCGGGTTCTCGATCGACACCGGGTGCCCGGCCGCCAGCGAGGGCGGATACGCGGCCGCGCCCGCCGCCTGCACACCCACGATCCGCACGTCCGGCCGCAGGGCCTTCACGGCGATCGCGACCCCGGCCGCGAGTCCGCCGCCGCCGATCCCGAGGACGACCGTGCGCACCTCGGGGCACTGCTCCAGAATCTCGAGACCGACCGTGCCCTGGCCGGCGATGACGTCGGGGTGGTCGAAGGGATGGATGAACACCGCGCCCGTCTCGGCCGCGTACTCCTGTGCGGCGGCCAGCGTCTCGTCGACCACCTGGCCGTGCAGGCGCACCTCGGCGCCGTAGTGCCTGGTGGCGCTGATCTTCGGCAGCGGGGCACCCTTCGGCATGAACACCGTGGAGCGCACGCCGAGCAGCGTGGACGCCAGCGCGACGCCCTGCGCGTGGTTTCCGGCGCTCGCGGCCACGACACCCGCGGCCCGCTCCTCGGGCAGCAGTCCGGCGATCCGGACGTAGGCGCCGCGGAGTTTGAACGACCCCGTCCGCTGGAGGTTCTCGCACTTGAAGTGCACCGGCGCGCCCACCAGCTGGGTCAGGTGGCGGCTGCCCTCCATCGCGGTCGTCCGCGCCACGCCCGACAGCATCTTCTGCGCGCCGCGCACGTCGTCGAGCGTCACCGGCGGCACGGGGTGGGCCTTGCGGTAGTTCATGACTCAAGTCTCGCAGTTCACACGCGCGCGCTCGCGCTGTGACCAACGTCCGAGACGGGTTTACTCAGCGCTGGTACGGCCTGCCTCCGGGCCGCGTAACCTGTCCCCCAACCCAGCAGCCCTTCATGAAGTGAGCCCCCGGCCATGCCCACAACACCTGAAATGTCGATGGACATGACGACCGTCGGTGACACCGGTCTCCTCGACACCCTGCAGCACGAGGTGGCGGTCTTCGCCCGTCGTGCCGAACAGACCCGGCTCGGCGGGGTGGGGCAGGTGCGCAACTCCATGGACCGCGCCGCGTACCTGCTGCTCAACCGGCTCGACAAGGAAGGCCCGATGGGCGTCAAGGCGCTCGCGGCGAGCATGGGGATCGACTCCTCCACGGTCACCCGGCAGGTGGCGCCGCTCGTCGACACCGGGCTGGTCAAGCGCACCTCGCACCCCGAGGACGGACGCGCGGTGGTGCTCCAGCTGTCCCCGCGCGGGCAGTCCCGGCTGGAGGAAGTGCGCTCCTCACGGCGTCAGTTGATGGCCGAGCTGACACACGACTGGGCACCGGAGGAGCGCGAGGCGTTCTGCACGCTCCTCACGCGCTTCAACACCGCCCTCTCCTCCCGGATGGCGGTCCAGGGGGTCCCGGGACCGGAGGCACAGTCCTCTTAGGCGTCCTCTCAGGCACGCGCACACGCGTGTACCGCCCCGCCTCTTGACCGGACGGCCGTGCCGGGCCTCATATGAGACCGGGTCCTCTGAGACCGGGTCCTCGTGGTCGTACGAAGCCGTCGTACGGTCATCCGCAGGCGGGGAGGTGCGGTGCGGCAACGGCAGATGGTCCAGGGCACGCGTCGGGCCCGGGAGTTCGAGGCGTTCGTCGCGGGCGCGGCCGGGCGGCTCCTGCACGCCGCGACGCTCCTGACGGCGGAGGCACCGGACGACAACCCGCGCGCGCGACGCCTGCTGACGCTCGCGCTCGCGCACACGTACGCGTGCTGGGACCGGCTGCGCGGTGAGGATCCCTACGACCGCGCCCGCCAGCACCTCGCCCTGCGCTTCGCACACGGAGCATGGCGCCGCCACGGCGTCCTGCTCGGCGGCCGCACGCACCCCGACAGCCCGCTGTCCCGGCTCGCCCCCCAGGAGCGGCTGATCCTGGTACTGCGCCTCTACGAGGGCGTGGCCGAGGAACAGGCGGCGGCGCTGCTCGGCCTGCCGGCGGAACGCGTCCGCACGATCTGCGACCGGGCGACGGCCACGCTGCTGCACCCACCGCGCGGGCCCGCACCGGCGGTGGTGACGGCGAAGGTGGCGGCGTCATGAGGAGGCGGGGCGGGAGTGCCCGCCGTGTCGTGAGACACCCGCGTCGTCCCGGGAGGTGCGCGTGAACCGGACCCAGCGTGAGGTCGCCGTGCGGCAGATCATGGAACGGGGAGCTCCGCAGGTGCCCGCGGATCTGTACGGGGACGTCGTACGGCGGGGATCGCGCATGCTCCGGCGCAGGACCGCGGCGCGCCGGATCATGTGGCTGCTGTTGTTCGCCGCGAGTGTGGCGTTCGTGGTGTGGGCGCTGACCGCGCGCCCGTGGGTGGAGCCGCCGTCCACGACGACTCCACCGATGAGGGGCTGGTGAGCCCGGCCCGGCCTACTTGGCGAGCGCCTGCTGGAGATCCTCCAGCAGGTCGTCGACGTTCTCGATGCCCACGGACAGGCGCACGAGGTCGGCGGGGACCTCGAGCGCCGAGCCCGCCACGGACGCGTGCGTCATGCGGCCGGGGTGCTCGATCAGCGACTCGACGCCGCCCAGGGACTCCCCCAGCGTGAAGATCCTGGCGCGGTTGCAGACCTCGACGGCCGCCTCCTCGCCGCCCTCCACCCGGAAGGAGACCATGCCGCCGAAGGACCGCATCTGCTTGGCCGCGACCTCGTGCCCGGGGTGCTCCTCCAGTCCCGGGTAGAGCACCTGCGTCACGCGCGCGTGCCGGGTCAGCATGTCGGCGACCTTCGTGGCGTTCTCGCTGTGCCGGTCCATGCGCACCGACAGCGTCTTGGCGCCGCGCAGCACCAGCCAGGAGTCGAAGGGCCCGGCGACCGCGCCCATCGCGTTCTGGTGGTAGGCCAGTTCCTCGCCGAGTGCCTCGTCGGCGGTGACCAGGGCGCCGCCCACGACGTCGGAGTGACCGCCCATGTACTTGGTCAAGGAGTGCACGACGACATCGGCGCCGAGCGCCAGCGGCTGCTGGAGGTAGGGCGTCGCGAAGGTGTTGTCGACGACGAGCCTCGCGCCCGCGTCCCGGGAGACCTGGGCGACGGCGGCGATGTCGGTGATGCCGAGCAGCGGGTTGGAGGGGGTCTCCACCCACACGGCCTTGGTCTTCGGGGTGATCGCGGCCCGTACGGCGGCCGGGTCGCCGGTGTCGGCTACCGACCACTCGACGCCCCACCGGGCGACGACCTTCGCGAAGAGGCGGAACGTGCCGCCGTACGCGTCGTTGGGGATGACCACGTGGTCGCCGGGGCTGAGCAGCGTACGCAGCAGGCAGTCCTCGGCCGCCAGTCCGGACGCGAACGCGAGGCCCCGGCGGCCGCCTTCGAGGGCGGCGAGGTTCTCCTCCAGGGCGGTGCGGGTCGGGTTGGCGCTGCGGCTGTACTCGTAACCGCCGCGCAGACCGCCCACGCCGTCCTGCTTGTAGGTCGAGACCTGGTAGATCGGCGGGACCACCGCACCGGTGACGGGGTCCGCGGTGTTGCCCGCGTGGATCGCGAGGGTCTCGAAGTGCTGACTGATGTGCCTGTCGCTCATGGGCTCCGAGGGTAGTCCGCCCGGGAGGCCGATGACGGACGACGAGCTCCGCACGGCCGCACGGCAGGGTTTTCCCCAGGCGTTCGGGCCGGTCGGGAGAGTTTTCCCCAGGACATTCGGGCCGGTTCGGAAGTTTTCCACAGGGCGCCGACCGGGTTGGTCAAGTGTCGGCGGCGTCTGGAACTCTTGAGGCATGGAGATTCTCTGGGTCCTGATGGCGGCGGTCATGCTGGGCTTCGTGCTGCTTCCGTTCCTGCGGCGCAGGCGAGGCGGGATCGAACAGGTCCCGGCGGGCCACCCGGACGCCGCGGACCCGGAGGACTACGGCTTCGTACGGCAGGAGGAGCTGGACATCCGCATGCCCGGCCCCGACCAGGATCTGCTGGACGTCCTGGACCTGGTGCAGCGCACACAGGACTACAAGGCGGCCTCCCAACTCCTGGCCGGCACCGAGCGGGAGGGCGAGCTGCGCTGGCAGCGCGTGCAGGCCTTCGCCGGAGCCGCCTCGCTGGAGCTGCAGCAGCGTCCGGGCGGGGTCAGCGAGGCACCCGGCGGGCAGTGGCTGCGGGTGTGGCGGGCCGAGCAGCCCAAGGACGCCGGTGGCGCGGCCGTGCACGCGGAGTTCCTGGTCCATCAGGCGTGGCGGACCTCGACGCCGGGCACGGACGAGTTCCGGATCATCATGGAGGAGGCGAAGGTGGCCTGCGGCGAGGCGGCGCTGCTGGCCCCCGGCGATCCGGTCCCGTACATCGTCGAGCTCTCCGTGGCGCGCGGACTGGCCTATGCGCAGGCGGAGTTCGAGCAGCTGTGGCTGAAGATCCTGGACCGCGCCCCGGCCCACATGGGGGCGCACCTGGCCGCGCTGCACTACTGGTGCGAGAAGTGGCACGGCTCGCGGGAGCTGGCGTACAGCTTCGCGGAGGCGGCCGCCGCCCGGGCCCCGCGCGGCTCCCTCCTCGCCGCGATGCCACTGTTCGCGGTCTTCGAGCACCTGCCCGAGGTGAACCTGGTCAGCGGCTTCTACCGGAGCGAGGTCGTGACCAAGGCGATCCACGGCGCGCTGCACGCGGTCCACTCGGCCCGTGCCGACGATCCGATGCTGGCCCACGTCCGCCATCTGCTGGTCTTCTTCCTCGTGCGCGGCGAGCGCTGGGCGGAGGCGATGAGCCAGCTCGTCCACATCGACGGCCACGTGGGTGCCCTGCCCTGGACGCTGTCCGCCGATCCGGCCGCGGAGTTCGCGATATACCGGGCCCTGGCGGTGGCGGGATACGAGGCGAACGGCGGGAGTCCGGCGACGCTGGCGCAGTGACCGCGCCACCGTGGCGGTACCAAGGTGGTCCGGCGGGCCGGCGCCTACGGACTGACGGCGGGCTCAGGCGCCGGGCACATGTCGACGCCGGGCTTGTCGGAATGCGGCCCCGCACGGAAACGTTCTCGGTGCCGACCCGCCCCCCATGTGCGAGGCGCACGAACGAAGGAGCCCACGTCATGCTGTTCGGCCGTACGCCCGTCCTGCCCACCCCCGAGCAGGCGCTGACGGGTCGCCCCGAGCCGATCTTCACGGTCCCCGACCGCCACACCGTCCTCGGCACCCCGCTGCTCGGCCCCTACCCCGAGGGCTACCAGATCGCCGACTTCGGCCTGGGCTGCTTCTGGGGCGCCGAGCGCATCTTCTGGCGGCTCCCGGTGGGAGTGTGGACGACCTTGGTCGGCTACCAGGGCGGCCACACCGAGAACCCCACGTACGAGGAGGTCTGCTCGGGTCTCACCGGCCACACAGAGGCGGTCCGGGTGGTCTTCGACCCCGCCCTCATCTCCTACGAGCGCCTCCTGAAGACCTTCTGGGAGGCCCACGACCCGACGCAGGGCTTCCGCCAGGGCAACGACGTCGGCACCCAGTACCGCTCGGCGATCTACACCCACACTCCCGAGCAGGCAGCCATGGCTGCGGCCTCCCGAGCCGCCTACCAGAAGGTCCTCACGTCCTCGGGCCACGGCACGATCTCCACGGAGATCCTCCCCGCGCAGGGCCGGACCTTCTATCCGGCGGAGGGGTACCACCAGCAGTACCTCGACAAGAACCCGGCGGGCTACTGCGGGGTGGGCGGGACCGGTGTCGCTTGCCCGATCGGGGTGGCCAAGGCTGATGGCTGAGCCACTTTCCCCGGAGGTCGCGGCGACCCTGCGGGCGCTGCTGTCCGGCCCGGATCCGGTGAGCGGCGCCCTGCTCGCCCAGATCCCCTACACACGCGTGTCGGGCCGATGTGGCTGCGGCTGCGCGACGGTCGATCTGGAGGTGGACCGTACAGCGGTCGCTCCCGCACCGCCGCACGACAATCCGGCTGTGGACGCCGGTTACACCGACCCGCACCGGGCCGGCGTCATGGTCTTCTCCGAGGACGGCTACCTGTCGCTCCTGGAGATCTACTCGGTCTCCGACGAACCGATCTCGACGTGGCCAGACCCTCACTTCATCGAGCGATGAGCAAGTAAGCGCACGCACCAGCGTCGAACCTTTTCCACCTTCTCGGAGAACTCCAGTCCGGCCACTCGTCAACGGACGTCATGCCACGACGGTATTTTCTGCCGGTGCACTTCTCAGTAGTTCGGGGTTGCCCGCGCTATACCTGTGAGGGCCCGTCGTCGGTCTCTTCCGGCGACGGCCCGACGGACACGGCGAGATACCGGAACTCTCCCCCCGCTCCGTCCAGTTCGGAGTAGGGCTTCCAATCGAGCGGATATGCGCCTCGCAATGTGCACGTGTTCGGCTTGTAGGCGCCCTCCGCCCACAGGAGCGTGCCGACAAGCTCACGCCCCTGGTGGATCCGGAAGTCTCGATCCCGAGTCCGTCCGCGGCAGATGCCGGGCGGAGCCCATAGGGATGCGTCGTTGGTCAGCATGATGGCAAGACCGTTCTGGTCAGACCGGCGGCAGATGCGCTCCAGCCTGGCTATGTCCCGCACGAAGTGCAGACGAGCGAGATCTGCGGCGGCATGCCCTTTCAGGGCGTAGTCCTCGGCGGGCGCGCCCACCGTGCCCGTCCATCTCCGGGTGAAGTACTTGAACTCGATCGCGGTGCGAGTTGACGGGCCGATGCACAGGAGGTCCAGGTGTTCGGCGCTGCCCCCTGCCTTCTGCGGTACCTCCAGCCTGGAGTGCACATCCGGCGACAGTTCCCAAAGCGCCCGCGCAAAGCTGTGTTGAAGATCGGCTTCGGAGTGGAAGACTGGTCTGTGCCTGCCCAGATGCGCGATGACGTCGCCGAGTGTGATGCGTCCGGCGACAGTCCTGCTGCCGTCCATCCATGCCATGGCCACAGCGACATTGAAGCGGCTCCGCGGCTGAATTCTCAAGCAGCGGCGTCCCCGCCGGCACCCGGCAGGGTGCTGCGGCAGGGGTTCTCGACGCAGCGAACGGCAGTCGAAAATCAGTGGCCGACTGAACCGACCGACCCCACGCTGTACGCCATGGAAGAACCGCAACACCGGATCCGTGCGGCCTACTCGGAATCCACGATCACCGTCTACCAGGCGTACTCCCCGGAAATCGGGCTGCCCGCCGTCCGCGACGGCCGTTTTCCCTCCGTGTGGAAGCGGGACAGAATGACGTGGATCAAGCCGTCGTTCCTGTGGATGATGTACCGCTGCGGCTGGGGCGCGAAAGTCGGGCAGGAGAGCGTCCTCGCTGTCGAGATCACCCGCGACGGCTTCGAGTGGGCGCTGCGCAACGGGTGTCTGTCGAGCTACGTCCGCGGAGTGCACGCCGACCGAGCCACCTGGCAGCGTCAGTTGAAGCGGGCGCCCGCTCGCGTGCAGTGGGACCCGGAGCGGGACCTGCGCCTTCATCCCCTGCGGTATCGGTCCTTGCAACTGGGTCTCTCCGGTGAAGCTGTACGTCTCTTCGCGGACGAGTGGACGGTCGCCATCCGCGACGTGACCCCGCTCGCCCACGAGATCCGTGCCCTCGTCAGCGGAGATGACTTGACCGCCGCCACGACACTGCTGCCCCAGGAACGCCCTTATCCCGCTGGAGACGAGTTGCTCGGCCACCTCCTGGGATGACGAGCCGACTCAGCCGACAGTCGACCGCGGCCGGCGGGTCACACGGCAGCGCAGGCGCCGCCGGGACGGGGTCAAGCCAAGTACTGCGTTCGAGACCGACTGGGGAGCTTCTGCCCGACGGGCATCACGCCCGCACCGGAGCCCACGGAGACGTAACGGCCGTCTCAGCTACCCTCCTGTCCCACCCCAGGTCAGCTGGCTCCTGCAGGAACACGCCTACTTGCGCAGCCATTAGGCCATTACAAGGTCGGTCCGGCATGACCGCGGCGGCCGAGCGACAAGTCCCCTCCATGGCGACGTCGGAGGCAAGAGCAAAAGGGCTTGGTGGGCTTGGCCAGTGGTGGGGGGTTCTGGCCGGGCTCCTGTTGATAGCTGCATGGATCAACTCCGCCGCAGGACCGGCGGTAGTGGTCGGCCTCTCGGCCGCCACGGCAGCATGGTGCTTCTTCCAAGCCCCTGTGACATGTGGTGCTCCGGTGCGCGGACGGGACGACGGTTGTCGAAACAACGCGTCAGGGCTTCTTCTGGGCTGCCACATCCGACAACACCGCTGGCAGAAGCTGAAGATGCTCTTCCTGCGCCGCCAGCTTCGAACGTTCTGCTCGGGCCTCTTCTCGGACGGGAAGGCCACCATTGTCACGCTGTCGGGCATGGCAAGCGTCGTGTCCGCCCTCGTCGCCCTCATCCCGGGCGTAGTCGTCCGCTGACCAGTGCAGTGGACCTCTGCGGTCGCACCACTGGCAACCTGGATGGCAGCGCTTTCGGTGTCAAGACCAGGGGGACCCAAGGGTGACCAAGACGTGGCGGCTCATGCAGGGCGACGAGCGGGTTGGTGAACTCTGTGAGTACGGAACCGATCAGCCGACGGTCTTGTGCCACTTCTCGCCTGGGCCGGGCTGGGAGCCCGTCAGGCCGCTGTTCGAGGCGTGGGCGGTCGTGCAGGGTCCTGACCCTGACGGGAGTCGGCATGCGAAGGCCATCCGGCCCTTGATGGATCTGGGGCTGACGCTGCACCCTTCGGACGGGAGCCCACGCTTGGGCCTCTTCAGAGACTGCATCCTGCGCATCTACGGGGACACGGCCCGCCTCCGTTGCTGATCAGCCCATAAACGCGCGCGCTGGTCAGGCCGGTGCGTTACGGTGCCGCACCGTGAGTACGGACATCCATGGCGGCATCGAGTTTCGTCACCCCGGCGTCGGCACCGACTACTACGACGGTGAGCCGTGGGTGTTCGCCATGGATCTTTGGCCGCTGTACGACGAGACCGACTACGCGGGTTTTCGACCCCTGGCACCAGGCCGCGGTCTTCCCGTCGATCTGTCGAGCGCGATGCGTTCGCAGGTGGAGTCCTGCGTTGAAGCGGGCGAACTGGACGGCGCGACCTGGGTCAGCTGGGCGGAGCTGGCGTCGATAGATCGTGACGGGCTGCGGCTCCGAGCTGCGGGCCATCACGTGGCCGGTCGGGGCGCCTGACGCGCGACCGGGAGTCCTGCCCAATCGTGTGGCAAAAGCCGACGGCTGAGACCGAAGCGCCTCACGTCCGGCGGGCGTCGCCGTGACGCTCGATGCGCCGACTTCCGGTGATCATCGGCGTCGTGCGCGGTGCGGTCCGCCGTCCGAGTCTTCGGTGGCGGAGCCGTCGGCATAGACCACGAGTGTCTGTTCCGGCGCTTCGGCCAGGTGGAACGCGGTGTACGCGTACTCGGTCGGGCCGTGCTGTGGGTGGCGCAGGCGTTTGCGGCCGCTGTGGCGGGGCTGAACGTCGTATCGGGGCCACCAGGTCCGCACTTCGGGGCTGCCTTCGTGCAGTTCCCGGATCAGGCGGGTGTAGCGGGGGTCGTCGGGGTGGCGGGTGGACAGCGTGCGGAGGCGGGCGAGGAGGCCGCGGGCCTCGGGTTCCCAGTCGACGACGACGGACCGGGCGACCGGCTCCAGGAAGACCCAGCGAACGAAGTTGGGCGGGCGGTCGGTGTCGTCGACGAGGCCAGGGAAGAGGTCTTCGGCCGCTTCGTTGTGGCTCAGGACGTCGTAGTTACCGGCGATGACGTACGCCGGGTTCGGCTGGAGCAGATGGGGGACCGCGGCCGCTTCCCTGGTGAGCGCCTCGGACTCCTCGGGCCCGGGTGTCGCCGGGCCGTGCCCGGCGAGGCGGAACAGGTGATCACGCTCGTGCGCATCGAGCCGCAGGGCCGCCGCGAGTGCGTTCAGCACCTGCTCGGAGGGGCGGATGTCCCGCCCCTGCTCCAGGTACGTGTACCACGTGGCACTCATCCCGGCCAGCAGGGCCAGTTCCTCCCGACGCAGGCCCGGAGTCCGACGGCGGCCGGTGCGGGGCAGACCAACATCGTCGGGCGTGAGGCGTTCCCTGCGGCTGCGCAGGAAGCTGCCCAGTTGGCGGCGGTCGGGCTGCTCGGACATGACGCGTAGCACCTCTGATTCCAGGATAAATGCGCTCTGGATACCAGGTTAATAGCAGTCGAGACTGGAGTGAGAGCTCAGACCGCACATCGCGAGAGGACCGCACCATGGCCGACACCAAAGGAATCCACGGCAAAGTCGTGGCCGTCACCGGAGCGAGCGGCGGCATCGGCGAGGCGACCGCCCTTCTGCTCGCCGAACGGGGGGCGCGGCTCGTTCTCGGCGCCCGTCGGACCGAGCGGCTGGCGGAGCTGGTGGCCCGGATCGAGAAGGCGGGCGGTACGGCCGTACAGATCCGCACCGACGTGACCCGGCGGGACGACCTGCACGCGCTCGTCGCGCTGGCCCGTGAGTCCTTCGGCCGGCTCGACGTGCTCGTCGGCAACGCCGGGGTCGGCACCATCTCGCCCCTCGACGATCTACGCGTCGAGGAGTGGGACCACATGGTCGACGTCAACGTGAAGGGTGTGCTGCACGGGATCGGTGCCGCGCTGCCCGTTTTCCGGGCGCAGGGCAGCGGTCACTTCGTCACCGTCGCGTCCACGGCCGCGTTCCGTGTCGTCCCGACCATGGCGGTCTACGCCGGTACGAAGTTCGCGGTCAGGGCCATCTGCGAGGGGCTGCGCCAGGAGGCCGGCGAGTCTGTGCGGGTGACCACCGTCTCGCCCGGCCCCATAGCGACCGAGTTCGCCGAACAGTCCTCCAACAGCCGGATCAGGGCGGAGATCACGAAGATGCGGGACGAGATCGCGATCCCTCCCGACGCCATCGCCCGGGCCATCGCGTTCGCGGTCGAACAGCCCGCGACGGTCGATGTGAGCGAGATCGTCGTACGGCCCACCGCGCAGGGCTGATCGCGACCCGCCGTAGGGGGATCATGGCGGGGTGACGGAACTCTCCCCCTACCAGCGGGACTTGCGGGACCGGCTGTCGTCGGTCCCGGTGCTTCCCGCGCCTGCTCCCTGGCAGCCGGTGTTCGAACCGTGCGCGGCCGTCGGAGGGCTGCTCGGGATCGGGTTCGCCACGCACCCCGACAGCGGCAACGACCTGCTGATGGTCGTCTCCACCGCCGGTCACGGCCTCTTCGACGCCGTCACCGGCGAGAGGATCGCCCGGGACCCGGACCCCGATCCCGAGACCGGCACGCCGGATGCGGCAGCGGATCTGACCTGCCCAGGCCTCGGGCCGGTCGCCGGCAGCAGGGTGCACATCGCCGGGCTCTACGGCGGTGGCCTCCATTCCACCACCGCCGACGGCTGGTACGTGGAGGTCGTCTCTCCGGTCTGGCCCAACGACCGTGTCCTGCTCTCCCGCGGCGGCGGCATGCCCCACCGCAGTCCGCACGGCGAGCGGTGGTGGCACGTCTTCCACTCCCACTACTCCGAACTCCGGGCCGTCGGCTTCTCCCCCTCCGGCCGCACCCTCGCCGTGGCGACGAGCAGTGACGTGACCTTGTGGAGGCGGCCGCCGCGTCCGTGATGCGCGTGCGGTTCCCCTTGACCTTGACACCGTGACAAGGCCTTCACTCCTTACCGAGGAGGTGGTCTCGGTGACCATGCAGGAACAGGAACAGGAACAGGACGCGGGGGCGGTGCGAGCGCTTCGGGGGCTGGAGGACCGTCGTTCGTCCGTGCGGCTGCGGGCGGCCCTGGCGGTCGGTACGGCGCCGGATCCGCGGTTCGTCGACAAGCTCGTCGAGCGGTGCGCGGTCGAGCCCGAGTTCTTCGTCCGGGACATGCTCACCTGGGCCCTGACCCGCCACCCGGTGTCCGCGACGCTCCCCGCGCTGCTCCGCGAAGTCGGCTCGGAGCGTGCGCAGGCGCGGAGCCAGGCGTTGCACACGCTGTCCAAGATCGGGGACCGGCGGGCGTGGCCGGCGATCACCGAGGCGCTCCTGTCCGACGGCGACGACGAGGTGGCGCGCAGTGCCTGGCGGACCGCGGCGGTGCTGGTGCCGGAGGGCGAGGAGGCCGGGTTGGCCGCGGTGCTGGCGACGCAGCTCGGCCGGGGCCGGCGGGAGACGCAGCTGAGTCTCAGCAGGGCGCTGGTCGCGCTGGGTGAGGTCGTCCTGCCGGTTCTGCGTGCGGCGACGACGGCCCCCGACCGACATGTGCGCACACACGCGCTCGCCACGGAACGGCTGCTGCGCGACCCTGATGCCGGATTCGAGTTCGCGATCGAGGAGGCGAAGCGCGTGGTGGCCCTCGGCGGGAACGGCCAGGAGGGACGATAGGACGTGTTGATCGGTGAGGTGGCGCGACGGTCCGGGGTCAGTGCCCGCATGCTCAGGCACTACGAGTCGCTCGGCCTGCTGCGCCCTTCGGGTCGTACGGGTACCGGCTATCGGGAGTACTCCGGCGACGACATCCGGCGGATCTTCCACATCGAGAGCCTGAGATCGCTGGGGCTGTCGCTGCGTGAGATCGGCCGCGCGCTCGACGATCCCGGCTTCACGCCCTCGGCGCTCGTCGACGACCTCATGCGCCAGACGCGGGAACGCATCGCGGCCGAGACCGAGCTGCTCACGCGGCTCCGCCGGATCGATGCCGCGGAACCCGCCGACTGGGCGGACGTACTCCAGGTCGTCGTGATGCTCCGGGCGCTGGGGTCGAAGAGCGCCGCCGCCCGCCAGCGTGCCGCCCTGTCCTCGGTCGACGAGATCCGCGTGCCGGTGGAGGCCCTCGTCGAAACGGTCCTCAGGGAGACGGATCCGAACGTCGCCGGAGCCCTTCGATGGGCGCTGGCACGATCGGGCGAAGGCAGCGCGGCACTGCTGGCGGAGGGCCTCTGCTCACCGTCGGCCGCGGTACGGGAACGTGCAGTGCGGTCCCTCGCCGAGATGCCGGGTGAGGAGTCCACCGCCGGGCTGCGTGAGGCTCTCGCGGACCCCGCTGCCGTGGTCCGCGGCCAGGCGGCGCTGGCGCTCGGGCCGCGTGGCGTGGCCGATGCCGTCCCGGTGCTCATCGACATGATCGTGGCGGGGCCGAACGACACCGACGCGGCCGACGCGCTGAGCCTGCTGGCGGGCGACACCGCGACCGCGGAGCGGATCGCCACCGGGCTCGTCGGCCGCCTCGCCCACGACGCCGTCGAGGCGCCCGCCCGCGCCCGGCTGACCCAGGCGCTGGCGGACATCCCCGGAGCCACGGCCGCACGCGCCCTCGTGGAGCTGTCGTACGACGTCGACCCGGCCGTCGCTCTGACCGCGACGTATCTGCTTCGGCTCCGCGAGGCGCGGTGACGGATCCCTCGGCGGCGGCGCGGGCCTGCGGGCCGCCTCTCGGTCAGCCCTCCGCGCGGGCGGGCAGCCGCCATCCCGGCCGCGGGAAGTGGCAGGTGTAGCCGTCCGGGTACCGCTGGAGGTAGTCCTGGTGCTCGGGCTCGGCCTCCCAGAAGGGGCCCACCGGCTCCACCTCGGTGACGACCTTGCCGGGCCACAGACCGGAGGCGTCCACGTCCGCGATGGTGTCCTCGGCGATGCGCTTCTGCTCGTCGTCCACGTAGTAGATCGCCGAGCGGTAGCTGAGGCCGATGTCGTTGCCCTGGCGGTTCTTGGTGCTCGGGTCGTGGATCTGGAAGAAGAACTCCAGGAGCGTGCGGAAGTCGGTCCTCTCGGGGTCGAAGAGGATCTCGATGGCCTCCGCGTGCGTGCCGTGGTTGCGGTACGTCGCGTCAGGCACGTCACCCCCGGTGTATCCGACCCGGGTCGCCGTCACGCCCGGAAGCCGGCGGATCAACTCCTCCATTCCCCAGAAGCATCCGCCCGCCAGCACCGCCCTCTGTGTCTGCGCAGCCATCGCTGTCCTCCCATATCTGCTCGCTCGGGCCGGTCGGCCGGCACACCGCCGGCATCCCCTGCCCACTCCCCCTCAACGCGCGAGGGTGCCGGGCGATTCCACGGCCGACCGGTGACGCAGCCACGGTGCCGGTGTGATGTGAGTACCCATAGGGTGCACCCGTGACTGCCAACTTGAGTTCCACGAAAGCCCGCGCGGCGCTGCGCACGTCGGCGCGGGCCTCCGCGGAGTTGCTGCTCATATTGCTGATGCTCGCGGTGAGTCTGTGGGTGCTGGGCCGGATGTGGTCGGTCGTGTGGCCGCTCGTGATCGGTCTGCTGCTGACCACGCTGACCTGGCCACCCACTCGCTTCCTGCTGCGCCGCGGGTGGAGGCCCGCTCTCGCCGCGTCGCTGGTGACCGTGCTGTTCCTGCTGGTCGCCGCAGGGGTCGTGGCACTGATCGCGGTGCCGGTGGCGTCTCAGTCGGGCGACTTGACCGACGGGGTGGTCGACGGCGTCCAGAAGGTGCGCGAGTGGGCCGCCGGGCCGCCGTTGAACATCGGTGACGCCCAGATCGACAAGGCCTTCGACTCCGCGGTCTCCCGAGCGCAGGACGGTCTCGGCAGCATGGTCGGCGCTGTCGTCACGGGAGTGAGCACCGTGGTGAACGGCCTGGTGACCGCCGTCCTGGCCCTGTTCCTGATGTTCTTCTTCCTCAAGGACGGCCCGCGGTTCCTGCCGTGGCTCGCCCGTCAGCTGCCCGGTCGGCTCTCCACCGACGTCCCGACCGTGGCCGCGCGCGGCTGGGACACGCTGGGCTCCTTCGTGCGCTCCCAGGCGGCCGTCGGCCTGATCGACGCCGTCCTGATCGGCCTGGGCCTGTGGATCCTGGGGGTACCGCTGGTGCTCCCGCTGGCGGTGCTGACCTTCGTCTCCGCGTTCGTGCCGATCATCGGTGCCTTCTTCGCCGGTTTCGTCGCGGTTCTCATCGCGCTGGTCTCCAACGGCCTGGCGGACGCGCTGATCGTGCTGGCCATCATCGTGGTGGTGCAGCAGCTCGAGGGCAACGTGTTCCAGCCCATGATCCAGAGCCGGGGGCTCGGCCTTCACGCGGCGGTGGTCCTGCTGGCGGTGACGTTGGGCGGCAGCCTCGCCGGAATCGTGGGGAGTCTGCTCGCGGTACCGGTCGCCGCGCTGATCGCGGTGATCTGGGACTACGTGCGCGAGCAGCTCCAGGAGCCGTCACACGATCCGGTCACCGACGAGCCGGAGACCGAGACCGGCATCGCCGCCCCGTCCTGAAGACTCGTCCTGAGGAGCGGTCCCGTCCCTCGGGGCGACCGCCCACGCCGTGCCCGAGCCGACGGCCGTCGGGCGGTGCCGTGCGGCACCTCGTCGAACCCCAGGTGTCAAGCATTTCGGCCTCGTTGAAAATGAACCGCGGCCGCAGCCTCCCCGTCCTACGATCGCCTGCATGCTGATTCATCGGACATTACGGATGATCGTCGTACTCGCTCTGGCCCTCACCGGAGCGCTCGGGGGTGCTGTGGGGACGGCACAGGCCGAGGGGAACCCGTCCTCGAACGACCGGCAGTTGCTGTTCTACAACCACTCCTACGGGGTTTTCGACCGGGAGACCGCCGACGCCATCGAACACTCCGACTACTTGAGGGACTTCGCCAACTTCCAGGTCCGCACCACGACCGGTACTGGCGGACAGACCTGGACCGGCCGCTACCTGATGGGCCGCGAGACCTATCTCGAACTGTTCGGAGTCGGTGACATCGCGGGCCAGGACGGCACCCTCGGCTCCGCCGGGCTGGGCCTGTCCACCGAACGGGACGGTGACCTGGCGACGGTCACCGAGCGGCTGAAGAGCGAGGGGGGCACCGACCCCATCGAGTTCCTCCAGACCCGGGACTTCGGTGACGGGGTACCCGTGCCGTGGTTCGACGCCATCCTCACCGCCACCGAGTACGACGCCTTCGGGGCCTGGGCGATGGAGTACCGGCCGGAGTACTTCGCCGATCCCCGCAGCAAGACCGAGCCCGCGAGTTTCCCCGGTGACGTCGGCCGGGAGCGTGTCCTGTCCGACGACTACCGCACTCACCTGATGCGTGACGTGACCTCCGTCCGTATCGCGGTGACCGAGGGCGACCTCGCCGACACCGTGCCGCTGCTGCGGGCCGGCGGGTTCGCCGTCAAGAACGTGTCCGGCGGTGGTGTCGTCGCGGAGGGGGGCGGCACCACGATCCGGTTCGACTCCGTCCCGCGCGAGCAAGCCGGGTTCCAGCGGGTCGAGATGTCACTCAACCGGCCCGTGAAGGACCGGCACGTGGAGCAGATCGGTCACTCGACGCTCACCGTCGGCCCGGGCAGCCGTGCCGTGTGGACGTTCACCGCCAACGGCACTCGGTAGCCGGGCAGCAGACAGCGGGTGCGCCCCCTACGAGGGGCGCACCCCCACCCTCAACCCCCACTGCCGTACGGCCGCGTCAGGATCTCCAGCCGATGGCCGTCCGGGTCGTCGAAGTACGCGCCCCGGCCCCCGTCGTTGCGGTTGATCTCCCCCGGGCGGTGGTGGGACGGGTCCGCCCAGTAGGTCAGGTCCGCCTGCTGGATCCGGGCGAAGATCGTGTCGAAGTCGTCCTCGGTGACGAGGAACGCGTAGTGCTGGGGCGTGATCTCGTCGCTCGTGTCCATGTAGTCGAGGGTCACGCCGTTGGGGATCCCGACCGGGATGAAGGGGCCGTACTGCGGGCTCACCCTCAGGCCCAGGATGTCGGCCAGGAAGCGGGCCGAGGCGTGCTTGTCGTGTGCGGCGACGATGGTGTGGTTCAGCTGAACGGTCATCGCTACCTCCTCGTTCAGACCTTACTCCGGGCCAGGTTAAGGTAAGCCTTGCCTTAGCAAGCCTCAGTCTGAGTACCTCCCCGGAGTAGCCGTGCGCGCAGCAGCAGTGAAGGCCGTCGTGGCCGCGACCGTCGTCGGAGGGCTGCTCGCCGGCTGCTCGTCGTCCTCGTCGGGGACGAACGGGACCAGCGAGAAGGCGGCCGGTGACCGCAACCCCGTGCTGGGCGCCTCCGAAGGCCCCTCCGCCGCACCGAGCGTCCTCGCCGACGGCATGGGCTCCGACCAGGACACCGACGGGACCTTCCCGCGCACGGTCACGCACTTCGAGGGCAGGACCACGGTCGAGGCCCAGCCGAAGAGGATCGCCGTGCTCAGCACCGGGCAGCTCGACGATCTGCTGTCCCTGGGGGTCGTCCCCGCGGCCACCACCCGCGCCGACAATGCGGGGCTCGTGCCCGGCTATCTCGCGGACGCCTTCCCCACGGACAAGAAGCGGCTCGCCGGCATGACCGACGCGGGTACCCGGCAGGCCCCCAACCTGGAGACCCTCGCCGCCGCCGAGCCCGATCTCATCCTCGCCAACGACTCCCTCGGCGACCTCTACCCCAAGCTGTCGAAGATCGCACCCACCGTGATCACCGCCGGCAACGGCATCAACTGGAAGCGCGACCTGCTGCTCGTCGGCGACGCGGTCGGCAAGGGCGAGGCGGCGCGGAAGCTGCTGGACGACATCGTCGCCGACGCCCGGGCGAAGGGGCAGAGGATCGAGGGCGACCCGGCCGTCTCCATGGTCCGCTTCACTCCCGACCGCACCCGGATGTTCGGCGTGTCCTCGTTCACCGGGTCCATCGCCGTCGACATGGGGCTCTCCCGGCCCGCGTCTCAGCAGTTCAACGCCATCTCGGAGGACATCGGCGCGGAGAGCGTCGACACCGCCGACGGGGACTGGATCTTCTACTCCGTGCAGGGGGACGCGTCGAAGACGGATGCCGGGAGCGTCGTGGCCGGACCGCTGTGGAAGTCGATGAAGGCGGTGACGGCCGGGCAGGCCGTGAAGGTCGACGACGACCCCTGGTACCTCAACGCCGGGCCGTCCGCCGCGCGGCTCGTCATCTCCCAACTCGCCGACGCCATCGGCAAGTAGCCGCGTGATACGTCGTCTCGCCTGGCCTGCGGCCGTCCTCGCGGTGGCCTGCGCCGGGGTGCTCAGCCTCGCGGTCGGGACCCGGGCGGTGCCGCTGTCCGCCGTCATGGACGCCCTGCTGCACGGCGGCGGGTCGCCGGACGCGCTCGTCGTACGGTCGCTGCGGGTGCCGCGGACCGAGATCGGGTTGACGGCGGGAGCAGCGCTGGGAGTCGCGGGGGCCGCGCTGCAGGCCGTGACGCGCAATCCGCTCGCCGATCCCGGGATCCTCGGGCTGAGTCAGGGGGCCGCGGCGGGGGTCGTGGTCGCCATCGGGCTCGGGCTGGCGCACGGGTTCTCCGGGTACGTCTGGTACGCCTTCGCCGGAGCCGTCCTCGCGGCCTGCCTCGTGTACGGGATCGCGGCTCGGGGGCGGGGTGGGGCGTCGCCGGTGAAGCTGGCGCTCGCGGGGACGGCGCTGTCGGCGATGACCGCCGGGGGCACGACCGTTGTCCTGACGTCGAGTTCGGCGACCCTCGACCAGTTCCGGTTCTGGCAGGTGGGGGCGTTGAGCGGACGGGACGCGGGGACGGTCGTACGGATACTGCCGTTTCTCGTCGTCGGGGCCGTGCTGGTGCTGGGGTGCGCGCGGGGACTGGACGCGTTGGCTCTGGGCGACGAGACGGCTCGGGCGCTCGGGCATCGGGTCTCGTGGGTGCGGGGGGCCGCGGCGCTGGGGGCGGCGCTGCTGACCGCGGCGGCGGTGGCCGCGGCGGGGCCGATCGCGTTCGTGGGGCTCGCGGTGCCGCATCTGGCCAGGCGGCTCGTGTCGGGCGGGCACCGGGCGGTGCTGCCGCTGTCGGCGTTGCTCGGGGCCGCGTTGCTGGTGGGGGCGGATGTGGTGGGGCGGGTCGTGCGGGCTCCCGCGGAGGTGCCGGCGGGTGTCATGACCGCGCTGGTGGGGGTGCCTGTGCTGGTGGTTCTCGTACGGCGACGCGGGGCCGTCTCATGAGAGGTGCTCGGCGTGCTGCCGCGCCCACGGAGGTGCCTCGCGAGGCGGTTTCGCGGCCGCGGGCCGGCGGGGGCCGGTCGCGCGGCGGAACCATCATCCTGCGCCCCCGTCCCCGGTTGTCGGTCCTCATCGACCGTCGGTCCGTCCTCGTCGCCCTGCTTCTGCTCGCCCTCCTCCTCGTCGGCATGGCCGCCTCCGCCTGCCTCGGTCAGACGTACCTCTCCCCCACGGAGGTCTGGCGCACCCTCCGCACCGGATCCGGTCCCTACGACCTGGTCGTCAACGAACTCCGCGTCCCCCGGATCGTGCTCGGCGCCCTCGTCGGGGCGGCCTTCGGGCTGTCCGGGGCGCTCGTGCAGACCGTCACCCGGAATCCCCTGGCCAGCCCCGACGTGATCGGCGTGGGCCATGGGGCGGCCGCCGCGACCGTGCTCGCCCTTGCCACCGGGGTCGTCTCCTCACCCGGCGCCATGCCCCTTGTCTCCGTAGGGGGCGGGCTTGTGGCCGCCGCCCTCGTCCACGTGCTCGCCTGGCGGCGCGGGATGCAGACCGGGCGGTTCGTGCTCGTCGGAGTGGGGATCGGGGTCGCCCTGTCCGCCGTCGTCCAGCTGTATCTCACCGACTCCGAGCTCGAGGCCGCCGAGCAGGTCAAGCTGTGGCTGACGGGGAGCCTCAACGGGCGGGGTTGGCAGCAGGCGGGGCCCCTCGGCGTCGTACTCCTGGTGTGTCTGCCCGCGCTGGCATGGGCGAGCAGGGCCGCGCGGCCGCTCGGGTTCGACGCGGACACCGCCGCCGCGCTGGGCGTGCGGGTGGACCGGGTGCGGCTCGGTCTGACCCTGCTCGGGGTGGTGCTCGCCGCCACCGCGACCGGTGCCGCGGGGCCGATCGGGTTCGTGGCCCTGACCTCGCCGCAGCTGGCCCGACGACTGACGCGGACGCCCCAGCTGCCGCTGCTGTGCTCGGCGCTGACGGGTGCCGTTGTTCTGGTGGCCGCCGATCTCACCGCGAGGACACTGCTGCCCCCGCTGGAGATCCCGGTCGGGGCACTGACCTCACTGGTCGGGGGACCGTATCTGCTGTGGCTGCTGGGTCGACGAGCGACCGCGCGCTGAAGGTGCTCCGGCGGAAGCGGACCGCACGCTGAACGCCCTCCCCGGGAACGAGCCGTGCGCTGAAGGCCCTCCCCCAGGAACGAACCGTGCGCTGAAGGGCTCCCGCGGGAGGCAAGCCGCATGCTGAAGCGCCTCCGCCGGGAACGAGCCGCACACCCAACGCCGACCCGCGGAACGAGCCTTACACCGAGCCCCCTCCCGAAGACCCAGCCGCACACCAAAGCGCCTCCCCCCGAAGCAAGCCACACACCCCAAGCCCACCCCCCAAAACGCGCCGCACACCGAACCCCCTCCCAAAGACCCAGCCGCACACCAAAGCGCCTCCCCCCGAAGCAAGCCACACACCCCAAGCCCACCCCCCAAAACGCGCCGCACACCGAACCCCCTCCCAAAGACCCAGCCGCACACCAAAGCGCCTCCCCCCGAAGCAAGCCACACACCCCAAGCCCACCCCCCAAAACGCGCCGCACACCGAACCCCCTCCCAAAGACCCAGCCGCACACCAAAGCGCCTCCCCCGAAGCAAGCCACACACCCCAAGCCCACCCCCAAAACGCGCCGCACACCGAACCCCCTCCCAAAGACCCAGCCGCACACCAAAGCGCCTCCCCCCGAAGCAAGCCACACACCCCAAGCCCACCCCCCAAAACGCGCCGCACGCCGAAGGGCCTCCCGCACGACCAAGCCGTACGCCCACAGCCCACCCGCGGAGCGAGCCGCACGCCGAAGGGCCCCGGCATCAGACCGGGGCCCTTCGTTCACGCCATGCGGATCAGATCGTCGCCGTGTCGATCACGAACCGGTAGCGCACATCGCTGTTGACGACCCGCTCGTACGCCTCGTTGATCTCCGACGCGGCGATCAGCTCGATCTCGGAGCCGATGCCGTGCTCGGCGCAGAAGTCGAGCATCTCCTGGGTCTCGGCGATGCCGCCGATCATCGAACCGGCGAGGGTCTTGTTGCCGCCGATGAGGGAGAACAGGTTCAGCGCGATGGGCTCCTCGGGGGCGCCCACGTTGACCAGCGCGCCGCCCGTCCTGAGCAGGCTCAGGTAGGCGCCGAAGTCCAGCGGCGCGGAGACCGTGGACAGGATCAGGTCGAAGGAGCCGGCGAGCTCCTCGAACGTCTTGGGGTCGCTGGTCGCGTAGTAGTGGTCCGCGCCCAGCTTCAGGCCGTCGTCCTTCTTGCGCAGGGACTGCGACAGGACGGTGACCTCCGCGCCGAGCGCGTGCGCGATCTTGACGCCCATGTGGCCGAGGCCGCCCAGGCCGATCACGGCGACCTTCTTGCCGGGGGCGGCACCCCACTGCTTGAGCGGCGAGTACGTGGTGATGCCGGCGCACAGCAGCGGGGCGGCCTCGTCGAGGGACAGGCCCTCGGGGATACGGACGACGAAGTTCTCGTCGACGACGACCTTCTCGGAGTAGCCGCCGTAGGTGGGCTCGCCGTCCTTGCCTATGGCGTTGTACGTGCCGACCGAGCCCCCGGTGCAGTGCTGCTCGAGGCCTGCCTTGCAGTTGTCGCACTCGCGGCAGGAGTCGACCAGGCAGCCGACGCCGACGCGGTCGCCGACCTTGTACTTGGTGACGCCGGGGCCGACCTCGGAGACGACGCCGGCGATCTCGTGGCCCGGGACCATCGGGAAGATGGCCTCGCCCCAGCCCTCGCGGGCCTGGTGGATGTCCGAGTGGCAGATGCCGGCGAACTTGATGTCGATCAGGACGTCGTGCTCGCGGACCGCCCGGCGCTCGATGGTGGTGCGCTCCAGGGGAGCCTTCGAGGCGGGGGCGGCGTATGCGGCAACAGTGGTCATGAGGGTGGTTCTCCTCGGGAGGGTGTGTGCCCGGCTGCCTTCTGTCTTGTCCATTCGTCCGGGCACGCTGCACAGCCTGCCCCAGGAATCGACACCCACCCAGGCCACAGCTTTGCGTACGTTCGGCGGTCCTACTACTGGCGGGGACAGGATGGTGTGCGTACGACCGTGAATACTTGACGTATGGACGACATGGCCGAGGAACTGCCCGGAGGCCGCTCACTGGACCGGCGCGCCGAACTCAGCGAGTTTCTGCGCACCCGGCGGGCCCGGCTGAAGCCGGAGGACGTGGGGCTTCCGGACTTCGGGCGGCACCGCAGGGTACCGGGGTTGCGCCGCGAGGAGCTGTCGCAGCTGGCGGGCGTCTCGGTGGCGTACTACACGCGCCTGGAGCAGGGCAACGGGCGCAATGTCTCGGCGGAGGTCCTGGACGCCATCGCCCGCGCGCTCCGCCTGACCGACGCCGAGCGCGCGCACCTCACGCATCTGGCGAAGCCCAAACAGCACAAGAAGAAGACCACCGCGCGCACCGAGCAGGTGCGCGGGTCGATCCGGCAGCTGCTGGACTCGATCAACGTTCCGGCGTACGTCTCGGGGCGGCGGTCGGACATCGTCGCCTGGAACGGGATGGCGGCGGCGGTCTTCGGGGACTGGGCCGAGCTCCCGGCGCAGGAGCGGAACTGGGCGCGGATGATCTTCCTGCGGCCGGAGTACCAGAACCTGTTCGTGCCGTGGGAGCAGAAGGCCAGCGATGTGGTCAGCTACCTGCGGATGGACGCCGGCTGCCATCCGGACGACCCGCGGCTGTCCGCACTGGTCGGCGAGCTCTCCGTGAAGAGCGAGGAGTTCAGGCGGCTGTGGGCCACTCACGACGTCAAGGAGAAGAACTTCGGCGTCAAGCAGCTCCGCCACCCGCTGGTCGGCGAACTGACCCTGAACTTCGAGTCGTTCCCCCTGTCCGACGGCACCGAGCAGGCCCTGATCACCTACCACGCGGAGCCGGGCTCCCCCTCTGCGGAGGCGCTGAGGCTGCTGGCGAGCTGGGGCGCGGACGCGACCCGGGCGGGCGAGTCCGCGCACTCCTGAGCCGGTCTCAGCCCTGGTACGGCGGCGCCGCTCCCCAGTTCCACTTCGGCACCGGCTGCTCCGCCGGCGGCTTGGCGTCCGGTCCTGAGAAGTGGACCGCGAGCCGGGTGCCCCACTCCACATAGGCGAGGAACGCCGAGCGGAACTCCGCGTCGGTGGGCAGTCCGGCCTCGTCGGCCGCGTCCTGGATGAGGTTCACCCAGCGGCGGCGCTGTGGCTCGGTGATGCCACGGCCCAGGTGCTTGGCGACCATGTGGCCGTGGCCGCCCTGGGTCTCGGAGTAGGCGGTCGGGCCGCCGAAGACCTCCGCGAGCCAGAGGGCGACGTGCTCGGCGTGCTCGGGGGCCAGCCCCGCGAACACCGGGGCCAGGAGATCATCGGCGAGGACCTTCTCGTAGAACACCGTGGTGAGCCGGCCGAAGGCCTCCGCGCCGCCCGCCCACGCGAAGAGGGTGGGGACGGCGGCGCCCCGGCCACGGACCGTCGTCGGTGTGTAGTGGCGCATCTCCTCGATGTTCTCGATGTACGGCCGGATCTCGGCGAGGAAGTCCGGGAACAGCTCCGACGTGCGGAAGCCCTCCAGGTGGTCCTCGGTGGAGGTCCAGGTGATGCGCAGGACGAAGTGCTCGAAGTCCTCCTCGCAGCGCGCCAGTTCGTAGTCGACGCACTGCGGGGCCGCCGCCAGCTGGGTCGCTGCGTGCGTGTAGGCGGACAGGAACTCCGCCGAGCGGTCTTCCGGGATGCGGTAGCGGATGTACTCGACGGTCTCTGTGGTCATGGCCTCACACAAACACGGAGCCGCGCCGGAAGCGCCCCTTCCGACCCGGAGTTCGCTGTGGGCTCACCCCTGGCCGGCGGGAAGGGGCACGGTCAGGCCGGGCTCGGGCGGGGCGCCCGTGAGCGCGGTGGTGTCGAGGTAGCGGATCTCATAGGAGCGCTCGATGAACCTCCAGCCGGCCGGGGTGCGTCGGTAGCGGTCGTGGTACAGGGCGTGGTCGGCGTGCGAGCTGCCGTCGCGCATCCGCCCGAACTCCACGAGGTACGCCCGCCCGTACGCGCTGTCGCCGTCGACCCCGAGCACTCCGGGGTGCACGGTCTGCACGAAGTACTTCCTGGCCGGCCTCGTCACCGGGGCCCCCCGACTGGTCCTCCTGGAACGCACGGTCAACGGCCGGCCCGGCCTGGTGGTCCAAGTGGACGACACCGTTCAGGCGGTCCTCGCCCTCGATGTCGAGGACGACCGGGTCACCCGTGTCCGGGCGGTACGGAACCCGGAGAAGCTGCGGCCCGGGACGGCGGGCTGAGGCACGGAGAAGGCCCGCCGGAAGCGGTGCTCCCGACGGGCCTCTCCCTTACTACGACCTACAGGTCACTTCGCGTAGTACGCGTTGTAGATCGAGATCGTCGACTTGTTGCCCTTCTTGTCGGCGATCTTGGCGTGGAAGGAGATGGCCTTCCCCTTCGCCGGGTTCTTCACGGTGATCTTGCCGCCCGAGACCGTGACCTTCTTCCAGGTCTGGCCGTAGTCGTACGACACGTACACCGCGAGGGACTTCAGGTTGGAGCCCTTGGCGGAACCCTCGACGGTCAGCGGGATCTTGACCGTCTTACCGGCCTCGACACGGCTGTCCAGACCCGTGGCCGCGTTGAAGCGGACCATGGAGGCGGGCAGCTTGGTGAAGTCGGCCGTCTTCTTGGACGAGAACGTCCAGCTGGCGTCGATCCGGGTGGAGGCCGCCGCGACCTTGACGCTGCGCTTGACCGAGGTCGTCAGCTTGTACGAGGCCTGGCCGGCCGGGACCTTGAAGGTCTTCTCGCCGAACAGCGGGTCGTCGTTCGAGCCGACCTTGACGCCGTTCTTGTACAGCGTGGTGTTGACCGAGGTGAACACCGACGAGCCGGCGTGGCCCTGGCCGTCCGCGAACAGCGGGAGGGAGCCGAAGATCTCGTTGCCGTTGCGGTACAGACCGAGGTCGGCGTTGAGATGCGGGCCGAAGACCGCGGTGTTGAAGGTCTTCCCGTACGACTTGCCGCCCTGGAAGGACTGTGCGGCACCGAGCGTGTAGTACGCCTCGGAGATCGGGAAGCCGTCCGGGTCGACACCGCTGTCCTGCTCGAAGTCCATCCCCCACTTGACGCCGCTGAGGGTGGACAGGTGCAGGGTGCGGGTGCTGGGCAGGGTCTGCTGGATGCCGATCGAGGAACCCGAGAAGGAGCCGGGCAGCCAGCCCACGGCGTTGATCGAGCCCTTCTTGCCGCTCGACGCCGCGCCCATGCCGACCTTGACCGTGGCCAGCTCGCTCGCCTTGTAGTGCTTGGTGTAACCGGTGGCGAACTGCTTGACCTTGCTGCCGGCGACGGTGTCGTACTGCTCGGTGGCGCCCTTGCTCCAGTGGCCGTCGAACTGCTCGGTGAGCGAACCGTCGGTCACCTGCGGGCCGAAGTGCGCGGTACGGAAGCCCGCGTACGAGTCCAGGAACCAGCCGTAGCCGTAACCGCCGTCGGCCGTGTCGACCTGGAAGCCGGGCGAGGCGAACTCCGACTTGGCCGCCGTGTCCGGCACGGTGATGTCGACCGGCTTGGCCTTGCGCGCGTCCAGCGTGATCGTCGTGTTCTTCGTGACGTTCAGCTTCGGCTGGACCATCCAGTCGGCGCCCTTGGTGGCGTCCTCCGGGTCCACGAAGTACGCGGAGTTGAGGATGTAGCCGCCCTTGGGCGCGCGGACGGTGACCGAGCCGTCCTCGTCGTACGGCGCGAACCACTTGCCGTTGGCGAGGCCGGAGATGCCGGACAGGTCCGTGCTGTAGGTCTTGGCCGGCTTGCCGTCACGGTCGAGGACGTTCAGCGTGACGTCGTACGACTCGACCTCCCGCTGCACCGCCGCCGCCGTGCGCACGGTCTGACCGCCGCCCGTCGCCGTCACGTACGCGGAGTACGCACCGTCGAGCGTGCCGCCCAGCTTGGTGTTGACGATGAGGTCGACGGAGGCCTTGCCGCCCGCCGGGACCGTCACCGTGGTGGCGCCCAGCTTGAAGAAGCCGGCCGGAGCGGCCTGCCCCTTCGGGTTGGTGGCCGTCGACGACAGCTTCAGCGTGACGTCCTTGGTACCGAGGTTGCGGTACGTCACCTGCTTGGTGACCGGCTTGTCGTCGGTGTGCGGCCACAGCTGCGTGCCGAAGCTCACCGACACCGGGTTGGCGATGACGGACTGCGTGATGGCCTTGTCGACCGCGATACGGCCCGAACCCTGCTGGAACGGGGTGTACTTGCCGCCCTTGGCGGAGCCGGTGAGGGTGCCCTTCAGCTCGGCGTAGCCCCAGTTCGGGTGCTCCTGCTTGAGGATCGCCGCCGCGCCCGCGACGTGCGGGGTCGCCATCGACGTACCGGAGATGGTCAGGTAGCCGGCGGGCTTCTCGCCGACCTCCTTGTCGATGAGGCTGCCGGGAGCGGCCGCCGCGGTGATGTCCACACCCGGCGCGGTCACGTCGGGCTTGATCTGCCCGTCGAGGCCGGGGCCGGTGCTGGAGAAGGACGCCAGCTTGTCCTTGTCGTCGACCGCGCCGACGGTCAGGGCGGAGGCGGCGCTGCCCGGGGAGCCGATGGTCTGGTCGCCGAAGTCGCCCTCGTTGCCGGCGGCGATGGCGAACAGGATGCCCTTGGTCTCCGAGAGCTTGTTGACCTCGGCTTCCAGCGGGTCGATCTCCGGGGTGTCGCCGCCGCCCAGGCTGAGGTTGACGACGTCGGCGCCCTGCTCGGCCGCCCACTCCATGCCCGCGAGGATCTGCGAGTCGTCGCCGTAGCCGTCGTCGCTGAGCACCTTGCCGTTGAGCAGCTTGGCGCCGGGGGCCACACCCTTGTACTTGCCGCCGGACTTCGCGCCGGTACCGGCCGCGATGGAGGCGACGTGCGTGCCGTGGCCGAACTTGTCGGTCGCGTCGGCGGAGGTGGAGAAGTTCTTGGCCGCGATCACCTGGTCCTTGAGGTCCGGGTGGGTCGCGTCGATGCCGGTGTCCAGGACGGCGATCTTGACGCCCTTGCCGTCGTAGCCCTTGGCCCAGGCGGTCGGAGCGCCGATCTGCGGCACGGACTTGTCGAGGCTGGCCTTGCGGACGCCGTCGAGCCAGACGTGCGCGATGCCGGAGGCGGTCTTGTCGCCGTTGGTGACCGCGTCCCACAGCTCGGGCGCGTCCTCCTTCGGCGTCTGCACCGCGTCGGCGTTCAGGGAGGCCAGGCTGTGGCGGAGCGTGCCCGCGTCCCGGACGTCGTCCTTGGCCGCGCTCGCCGCGCCCTTGTAGCCGACGATCACCTTCAGTCCCTTGCTCTGGGACTTGCGGGTGGTGGCCTTGTTGAGCTCGGTGACGTCGAACAGCCGCTGGTCGAGCTTGCCGCTCGACACCAGGCGGACGACGTCGGACGGCAGCACATAGGTGTGGCCGTCGGCCTTGCGGAGCTGAACCGGTATGTGCTCGCGGCCCTTCGCGGGCTCCAGGCCCACGACACGGCCCTTGGCGTCCACGACGACGCGGTCACCGGTGATCAGGGTGATGCGGTGCTTGGGCGTGAGCTGCGCCTTGTTGGTCTGCGCGACGCTCGCCGTCTGCTGCGCGTCCGCCGACGCCGGGCTGGTCATGCCCGCCGCGAGCGCTACCGCTGCCGCCGTGGCGATCGTGGCCGCGCATGCCTTTTTCACTTGTCTGCGCAAGTTTCCCCCTTGCAGAAGGACCGGGTGAATTCCCCGTTCACCCGGGCGGGGGAAGACTCGCACGCGTATACGTGCACCCCCCGGTGCTCGAAGTATGCCGAGGGGTGATCACGACCTCAATAGACAACTGCCCGACAGCAAAGTCTGTTACAAGACTGCCGGATTCAGGGGGAGTTGAGGCTCCGCGCTCAGGAGGCGGCGTTCTCCTTCACCGTGATCCTGCCCTTGCGGATCGTGGCGAGACGCGGGGCCTTCTTCGCGATGGCGGAGTCGTGGGTGACCATGATGAAGGTCAGCCCCAGCTCCTTCCACATGCGTTCGAGTACGTCCATGATCTCGTCGCGCATCGACTCGTCGAGGTTGCCGGTGGGTTCGTCGGCGAGGAGCACCTTCGGCTGCTTGACGAGGGCGCGGGCGATGGCGACGCGCTGCTGCTGTCCGCCGGACAACTCGGAGGGCAGATGCCTCAGGCGCTCACCGAGCCCGACGGAGGTGAGGGCCTCCGCCGCCCGCTCCCGACGCTCCTTCACCTTCACGCCGAGGGGTACGAGGGCGGTCTCGACGTTCTCCTGGGCGGTGAGGGTGGGGATGAGGTTGAAGGACTGGAAGACGAAGCCGATGTTCTCGCTGCGGACCTTGGTGAGCCTGGCCTCCGACAGCTTGGCCAAGTCGGTGCCGTCGAGCACCACTTCGCCCTCCGTGGGCTTGTCCAGTCCGCCGAGCATCTGAAGGAGGGTGGACTTGCCGCCGCCGGTGGGCCCCTGGATGACGAGACGGTCCCCGTCGGCGATGGTGAGGTCGACACCGGCGAGCGCGTCGACGGTGTCCCTGCCTCGGGAGTAGCGCTTGGTGACGCTTCTGAGTTCGTACATGGAGTGCTCCGGGGTGGGTGGGGTTCGGGCTGGTGCGGTTCGTGTTCGGCCGCGGGTCGGTGGGGGCTGGTCGCGCAGTTCCCCGCGCCCCTCAGGTGGGCGCGGCGGCACCCGGTCGGCGCCGGTGAGCGACACCCACTCCCGGCCGGCCCCGACGGACCTTGCTACTCGACTCGGCGCAGTGCGTCCGCCGGCCGCAGCCGGGAGGCGCGCCAGCCGCCGAACGCCCCGGCGATGAGGCCGCCGGCCACAGCGAGCCCCACCGCGATCGACACCGTCGTCAGGCTGACCGGAGCGGTCAGGGAGACATCCAGCGTCTTGGCGGCCGCCTGACGGCCGAACCCACCGCCGAAGCCTCCGCCACCGGGACCACCGGCGCCGCCACCACCGCCACCACCGCCACCGCCCAACTGCGCCTGCAGCGTGGGACTGATGGCGGTCACGACGTACGCCCCCGCGAGACCGAGCGCGATGCCCAGCGCCCCGCCCAGCAGCCCGTTCACCATCGCCTCGCCGACGACCTGCCGGGTCACCCGCCCCGACTTCCACCCCAGCGCCTTGAGCGTGCCGAACTCCCGCACCCGGCGTGAGACGGCGGACGAGGTCAGCAGACCGGCGACGAGGAAGGCAGCGACGAGCACGGCGATGGACAGCCACTTGCCGACGTTGGTGGCGAGCGAGGACGCCGTCGACAGCGACCCCGACACCGTGTCCGCGAGATCCGCCGAGGTCGTCACCGTCGTACCCGAGATGTTCTTCTGGATCGTCGACTTGACGGAGTCGATCTTCTGCGAGTCGGTCGCCTTGACGTAGATCGTGGTGACCTTGTTCTTCGAGTCGCTGAGGGTCTGCGCCTGGGTGAGCGGGACGTAGATGTTGGCGGCCGCGTCCCCGCTGTCCGCGGTGGCGATACCGATCACCTTGAACTTGACGCTCTTGATGGTGACGGTGGAGCCGACCTTGAGCTTCTTCTCCTTGGCGTACGCGGAGTCGACGACGGCGACCTTCGCGGCGGTCTCGGTCGACGTGAACGTACGGCCGCTGGTGATCTTGGAGGAGGTCAGCGGGCCGAGGGCCGCCTTGGTGACGTCGGTGCCGAAGACGGAGTAGTTGTTGACGTCGAAGTTGGCGCCGCCGCCCCGCACTTCGCCCTGGGGCTGGCCGGTACCGCCGCCGTTCCGGCCGAAGCCGCCGCCTTCACCGCCCCCGTTGCCGTTCTGCTGGAACTGGCCGCGCGTGAACTGGCCGTTGATCTTGATGACCTGCAGGCTCAGCCCGCCGACCGCGTCGGAGACACCGGTCTGCCGGCCGACCTTGGTGACGGTGGAGGTGGACAGGGTCTGGAACCCCTGCACCATCACCCGGTCGCTGCTCTGCTCCGCGTCGGAGCCGTTGTCCTGCGCGTCGAACCGGAAACGCGGCCGCTCCGACGAACTGGCCTGCGGCTGGGCGGCCTTGGTGACCGTCATGTCGGTGCCCAGCCCGTACAGCGACTGGAGGACCTTGTCCTGGGCCTTCCCCATGCCGGACGACACGGAGCTGACCACGATGACCAGCGCGATCCCGAGCGCGAGCCCGGAGGCGACGACGAGGGCCGCCTTTCTGCGGCGGCGCAGTTCGCGCCTCAGGTAGGTGAAGAACATGGCCGCAAGCTAGGTACGGCGCGTGATGACTGCATAAGCCCCGAATAAGAGCTGCATGAGAAGGCTGTCCGGAAGCTGGCAAGGGCCCCGGACGCGCCTGTCAGGAACGCACGGAAGGCGGCCGCCCCCGAGGGGCGACCGCCTTCCCGCGCGTCAGTCGGTCGGCGCGTGCGTCAGACCGCCGACCCCGCCTTCCAGTCCGCCCAGCTCAGGTTCCAGCCGTTGAGGCCGTTGTCCGGGGCCACCGTCTTGTCGCCGGTGTTCTTCACGACCACCACGTCACCGACGATGGAGTTGGTGTAGAACCAGTAGCCCGCCGTGCCGGTGTCGTTGGCGCCCTTGGTGTCGGACAGGCCCACGCAGCCGTGGCTGGTGTTGACGTTGCCGAAGACGGACTTGGCGCCCCAGTAGTTGCCGTGCACGAAGGTGCCGGAGTTGGTGAGCCGAATGGCGTGCGGCACGTCCTTGATGTCGTACTCGCCCTTGCCGTCGTCGTCGGTGAAGCCCACGGTCGCGCCGTTCATGCGCGTCTCCTTGAACTTCTCGGACATCACCATGACGCCTTCGTACGTCTTGTTCTCCGGGGAACCGGCCGAGATCGGGATGGTCTTGATGACCGCGCCGTTGTGCGTGATCTTCATCTGCTTGGTCTTGGCGTCGACGTACGAGACCTGGTTGCGGCCGATCTTGAACGTGACGGTCTTCTGCTGGACGCCGTAGACACCGGAGGCGCCCTCGACACCGTCGAGCGCGAGCTTCAGCGTGACGGTGGAGTTCTCCTTCCAGTACTGGTCGGGACGGCAGTCCATGCGGACGGTGGAGAACCAGTGGCAGACGACCTCCTGGCCGCTGCTGGAGGAGACCGTGATGCCCTTCTGCACGGCCGCCTTGTTGGTGATCTCCTTGTTGAAGTTGATCGACACCGGCATGCCCACGCCGACGGTCGAGCCGTCCTCGGGCGTGAAGTTGCCTATGAAGCTGTTCGCCGGGGAGACCGTCGTGAACGAGGCGTTCTCGTGGGCGACGAGCCCTTCGGAGTCCTTGGCCTCCGCGGCGACCTTGTAGGTCGTGGAGCGCTCCAGCTGAGTGCTGGGCTTCCAGCTGGTCTTGTCGGCGGACAGCGCGCCGGCCACCTTCGCGCCGTCGGTGGTCGTCATCGTCACACCGGTGAGCGTGCCCTTGCTCACGGTGACGGCGGCGGAGTTGTTGATGGAGGCGTTGTCCGTGCCGTCCTTGGGCGTGATCTTGATCTCGGCCTGGGAGCTCTTCTTGGCCGCCGCCTCGTCGGCCTTGGCCTGCGAGGTGTCGCCGCCGCTGCCGCTCGACGAGGAGTCGTCGCCACCGGAACAGGCCGAGAGCACCAGCACCCCGCCGAGCAGTGCGGACGCGACCGAAAGGCCCCTGCGCCGCTTACTGACCGTCATCACACGCTTCTCCATCGTTGCCGAATCCCAGAAACCCCGAGAGTCCCCGTCAATAAAAACTAAACGCTACGACCGGTTCGTCCCGTTCCACCTTCCGAGAAGATGTGGGGCACACCACGTCCGCCGTGGCGGAGGGTGCGTCTGTCGGTGCGTGCGACTCCTGAGACGACGAAACCCCGGACGGCGGTTGCCACCCGGGGTCACGAAGTCCCCAAGCGCGCTCAGCCGACGGCCTCTTCTTCCTCGTCCTCCCGTACATCATCCCCGTCGAGGTCCCAGTCCGGCGAATCCGGGTCGTACTCGATCTGCTCACTGCTCCAGGAGGCCTGGGCGAGTTCGACGCCCGACAGGTCCCCGACCAGGTCGAACGGGTCCACGAGATAGGCGAGCGCCTCCGCAGTGTCTTCCGTCACAGCGCCCTCGGCGTGCGCCCGCTCGTCGGCCGGCATGTCCGGATCCTCCGCGATCCGCGCCAGCGCGGCCCGGGTCACGGCGTCCCGGTCGTCGACCTCGACGACGAGTTCCACCCGAAGCCGTACAAAACGTGATGTCTCTTCAGTGCTCATGCCCGGAGCGTAAAGCCCATGGCTCCCGTGACTTTCCCGTGACCCGCGCCTTTCACTAACATCGCCCCACACGGCCAATTCGCCAGCACCACAAGGGGATCGATATTCCGTGTCATCCGTTCGCCGTCCGTTGCTGACCGCCACCGCCGCGGGGACCCTGCTGGGTGCCCTGTGGTTCGTCCCGTCCGCCAACGCGACCCAGGACAGCCCGGCGAGAACAGAGCCGTCCCCGCAGGTCACGGCACAGGCGCGGGTCACGACCACGAGCGCGGAGACGTCCGTGGACGACACCCGGCTCGCCGACACCGGCAGCTTCGACACCACGCCGTACGTCGTCGGCGGCACCCTGTTCCTCACGCTGGGTGCGGGCTTCGTCGTCTATTCGGTACGACGGGAACGGCTGGGGTTTTGAACGGGCTTGACGTGCTCTTGACGCGACCTTCATAGTCCGCGCATGAAGAGATCATCGACGGTGCGCACAGGTGTCACTGCGGCCGTGGGCGTGCTGTCGCTCGCGCTCATCACGGGATGCGGCGGAGGCTCGGACGACGACTCGAAGGCATCCGAGAGCCCCCGGCCGTCGGAGGCGTCCGCCTCGCCGACCACGGCCGCCGCGAAGGCGCTCGGCGCGGCCGAGCTGGAGAAGCTGCTGCTCGTCCAGAGCGACCTGCCCAGGGACAAGATCGCCGACGGCGACGACACCCTGCCGAAGTCCCGGAGCGAGCTGAAGACGGACAAGGCCGCCTGCGCCCCGCTCGCCTACGCCCTGACCGGCCTGCCCCCGGGCGACACCGACACGGGCGCGAGCAACACCGTCACATCGGAGGAGCGCGTCGGAAACTCCTTCAACGTCACCATGACCAGCGTGGGCCTGTCCTCGTACGAGGGCGACGGCGCCGCGAAGGCCCTCAAGGCCGTCTCCGACGGGATCGCCCCCTGCTCCGGCGGGTTCGGCATCACGGCCCAGGGCGAGGAGATGAAGATCACCAAGGTCGCCCCGGGCAGGGCTTCCGGCAAGGGTGACGACTCGGTGGCCTTCGTCCTGGACGCCGACATGGACGGCGAGGGCACAGGAACCTTCACCGTGGAGGCGGTGCGCGTCGGCACCGTCGTCTCCACGTACTACTCGGTCGACTTCGCCTCGATGGAGAGCGGCAAGACGTCAGCCGTCCCGCTCCCCGTGATCGACGCCCAGGTGGGCAAGCTCAAGTAGCGCTCCGGGCCCCGCCGTACGGCGGGGTCCGTCCCCCTTACCGCAAAGGCCCGGTGACCGTCTCCACCGCCTCGACCAGCCGCCCCTCGCGCACGAACGCGTCCGCCGCGGCGAGGTCCGGCGCCAGGAACCGGTCCGGACCGGGCCCCTCGACACCCGCCTTGCGTACGGCGGTGATGGCGGCCCGCGTCGCCGGCGCGGGACTCAGGCCCTCGCGCAGCTCGACGGCGCGCGAGGCGGCGTAGAGCTCGACGGCGAGGACCCGGGTGAGGTTGTCGACGGCGGTACGCAGCTTGCGGGCGGCCGACCACCCCATCGAGACGTGGTCCTCCTGCATCGCGGAGGACGGGATCGAGTCCGCGGACGCCGGTACGGCCAGCCGCTTCAACTCGCTGACCAGCGCGGCCTGCGTGTACTGCGCGATCATCAGTCCGGAGTCGACACCGGCGTCGTCAGCGAGGAACGGCGGCAGCCCGTGGGACCGGTTCTTGTCGAGCAGCCGGTCGGTGCGCCGCTCGGCGATCGACGCGAGGTCGGCGACGGCGATGGCGAGGAAGTCGAGGACGTAAGCCACGGGCGCGCCATGGAAGTTGCCGTTGGACTCGACGCGCCCGTCCGGCAGGACGACGGGGTTGTCGACCGCGGACGCCAACTCCCTCTCCGCCACCAGCCGCGCATGCGCCATGGTGTCCCGCCCGGCCCCGGCGACCTGCGGCGCGCAGCGCACGGAGTAGGCGTCCTGGACCCGGGGCGCGTCGTCCTGGTGATGCCCGGTGAGCTCCGAACCCGTCAGCACGGCCAGCATGTTGGCGGCGGAGGCCCCCTGCCCCGGGTGCGGCCGGATGGCGTGCAGTTCGGGAGCGAGCACCCTGTCGGTACCGAGCAGAGCCTCCAACGACAGGGCGGCGGTGATGTCGGCGGACTTGTAGAGCATGTCCAGATCGGCGAGCGCCATGACCAGCATCCCGAGCATGCCGTCGGTGCCGTTGAGAAGGGCGAGCCCCTCCTTCTCGCGCAGCTCGACCGGCTCGATCCCGTGCTCGGCGAGCAGCTCACCGGCGGGCCGCACCACACCGTCCGGCCCCTCGGCGTCGCCCTCCCCCATGAGCGTGAGGGCACAGTGGGACAGTGGCGCCAGGTCGCCGGAGCAGCCGAGCGACCCGTATTCGTGGACGACCGGCGTGATCCCGGCGTTGAGCACGTCGGCCATGGTCTGCGCGACCTCGGGCCGCACCCCCGTGTGTCCCGAGCAGACGGTCTTCAGTCGCAGGAACATCAGCGCCCGTACGACCTCCCGCTCCACCCGCGGCCCCATTCCGGCGGCGTGCGAACGGACGATGTTGCGCTGCAGTTGGGCGCGGAGCTCCTGGCTGATGTGCCGGGTCGCGAGGGCACCGAAGCCGGTGCTGACGCCGTAGACGGGCTCGGGCTTGGCCGCGAGGGCGTCCACGATCCCGCGGGCCGCGGCGAGGGCGGCGACCGCCTCCTCGGAGAGCTCGATGCGGGCACCGTCTCGTGCCACGGCAAGAACGTCGGACGCGGTGACCCCGGACGTCCCCACCACCACAGTGTGCATATCCATATTCAGGAGCGTACGCACTGAATTCCAGGATGTCACCACTGGGTCGGGGTTACGCCCCTTACATGTACGCACCCACTCAGGGCAGTCGCCCCCGGAACTGCCGCCGCTCGGCCGTCTCCCCGGAAGGAGCGGCGTCGGCCAGCCGTACCACGGGATCGTCGGGCCCCGCCCGCCCCGCGACGACGGGCTTGACGGCGCGTTCGGCCTTGGCCCGGTACTGCGCGGCATCGGCGAGCCGGAACAGCCGCCGGGCGGACAGAACGGGTCCGATCGGATCCGCGGTGGAGGCGACCCCACAGGCCACTCCCTCGCCCAGCTCCAACTCCCCGGCCCGCCGACAGAGTTCATCGGCCGCCTTGACCACGTCGTCGGCGGACGGGCCGACGGCGAGCAGACAGAACTCGTCTCCGCCGAGCCGCGCGGCGAGGGCACCCGGCAGCATGGCCCCGCACAGGGACAGCACCGAGCCGAAACGTTCCAGCAACCGGTCGCCCACGGCGTGTCCGCGAGTGTCGTTGACCCGCTTGAGCCCGTTCAGATCACACACGACGAGGCTGACGACGACACCGTCCCGCTTGTGCCGGTCTACGGCCTCGTCGAGCCGCGCGTCAACGGCACGACGATTGGCGAGTCCGGTCAGCGCATCCGTGAACGCCAGCCGTCTCGCCTCCTCCAGCCGCTCCGCCTGGGCGATTCCGGCGGCGACCACGGCGGCCAGAACGGTGGCGAAGTCGGCGTCCTCCCGCCCGAAGACGGGGGCGCCGGCGGGGCGGGCGACGTACAGCTCCCCCCACGCCCGCCCGTTCAGCACGATCGGAGCGACGACACAGCTCCCGCGCCCCCTTCTGCGCAGCGCGGCGACCCGCTGATGCACATAGCCGGGTCGCCCCCCGGCCGCGGGCCCCTCCGCCGTCTCGACCCACGCGTTGGGCTCGCCGCCCCCGGCCCACCGCTCGTGCAGAAACTCGGTGATCTCCGGGAACTGGTGCACGGGGTAGGCCTCACCGTCGGGGAACTCCTCCTCACCGGCGGCCAGCTCCCCCACGTTCACCAGCACCCTGAGCCGCCCGAGCTCCCGCTCCCACACGGACAACGCGGCGAAACTCCCCCCGAGCGCACGGCACGCCCCAGCGGCGGCGGCCCGCCACGCCTCCCGCGAGCCGTGGGCCGCCGCCATGCCCTGAGCCAACGCCACGACGGCGGCCAGCCGGATGTCCTCACCCATCACTCCAGGCTAGGGAGGATTCGGGTAGGGGCCGGTTGTGGTTGGGCCGTTCGAGCACGCGCGGGCGCGGGCGCTGGGCTTGAACCGGGTGGCCATGTCGGTGCCGGGTCAGGTGGTCGGGCGAGTGGGGGCTGTTCGCGGGGGGAGCTTGCGCTGGACGGGGCGCCTACGGGGGTGCCGCTTCCGTCCTTGGGCGGCTACCGGCGCGTTGTGGCTGATCGCGCAGTTCCCCGCGCCCCTGGGGAGGTGCAGTCCCCTGCGCCACGACGGACCGCTCGCCGCACCGCCCACCACGACGGACCGCTCGCCGCACCGCCCACCACGACGGACCGCTCGCCGCACCGCCCACCACGACGGACCGCTCGCCGCAACGGACCGTTCACCACCTCACGGCCCCGGCGAACCGGTAGCCGTACCGCGCGCCACGACGGACCGTTGGCCGCGTACGGCGCCAAGGGGACGGGGTGGGGGGTGTCCGCCCGCAGCGGCCGGCGTCCGATACCCGGCACCACCCAAGACACAGCAACCGCCGGACCGAGGACGGACACCCCCCCCCCCGGCCCCGACCCACCCACCAGACGACACGCGCTACACCCGCCCCGACCGGGCCCGCAGCTGCGCCGCAGGCACTCAGGGGCGCGGGGAACTGCGCACAACGCCCACCCCCACCCAACCGAAGCAGGCCGCCGCAGGCACCCCCGTCAAACCGCCGGAGGCCACCGCGGTGCCCGGCGCTCGTTGAACGCCGCCACCCCCTCCGCCCGGTCCCCCGAGAACGCCACCGCCCGCCACGCCGCGTCCTCCACCTCGAGCCCGGCCCGCAGGTCCAGCCCCTGCCCGAGCCGCAGCGCCCGCTTCGCCGCCCGCAACCCCACAGGCGAGTTCGCGGCGATCCGAGCCGCCAGCGAAAGCGCCTCCGCCCGGTCCTCCCCGGCCTCCACCAGCTGATCCACCAGCCCCAGCCGTTGCGCCTCCTCCGCCTCCACCCGCCGCGCGGTGAAGATCAGCTCCGAAGCCCGCGCCGCCCCCACCCGCCGAGGCAGCAACTGCGTCCCCCCGCCCCCGGGGATCACCCCCACCGACACCTCCGGCAACCCCACCACCGCCGTACGGTCGGCCACGATCAGGTCGCACGACAGCGCCAGCTCGAATCCCCCGCCCAACGCGAACCCGTGCACCGCGGCGATCGTCGGCACAGGCAACTCCAGCACCCCCGTGTACGCCCCCCGGGCCACCGGTCGCTGCCGCAGCAGCTCAGCGTCGCTGAAGGAGTTCCGCTCCTTCAGATCCGCCCCGACACAGAACGCCCGCTCATGCGTGGAGGTCACCACGACCACCCGTACCCCCTCATCACCCCCCAGCGAGGCACAGGCGGCGGCGACGGACCGTGCCATCTCCGTGGAGACCGCGTTCATCGCCTTGGGCCGATCGAGAACCAGCTCGGCGACAATCCCCTCCTCATGCCGCCGCACCAGCACGAACTCCCCGAACCGCTCCTCACCCATGACACCCTCCCGGTTAACGCGGGTTAACAAGAACGCTCCGATCATCGCAGCCCCACCCCCACCGCGAAAGGTTCCCGCCGACCCACCCGACACCCCGTACGAGTGACATCCCGCCCAACTCCCCACCCACCGCCCACAGCAGCGCATAACGTGCGCCCCGCCACGGCGCACGGGGGCGCAGGCACACAGGGGAGGAAGCATGACGGCGACGATGACTACGGCGGCGACGGCGACAGGACTGGCGGACGGCACCGACACCGGCACTGGCACCGGCACCCGCCTCTTCGGACCGCGCGGCCGCCACCGCAAACCCCGCCCCCGCAAGGTCCTGCTCGCGGCGGGCGGCCTCGCCCTCGCCGCCGGTGCCCTCAGCCTCGTACGGATGACGCCGGACACGGGAGTGGGCGGCTTCGGTGCGACGGAGGCGGACCCCCAGGCCGCCCCGGGCGCGGACACGGACATCGACACCGGCACGGACCGAGCGACGAACGCCGCCGCGACCGTGGGCTCCGTCCCGCAGGCGGGCCCGTCGTCGACCACGGCGATGGGCGGGCTCTCCGCGACGCCCACACCGGGCGCCTCGTCGGCCCCGAGGGGGTCCGCGACGGCCGTACCACTCCCCCTCGCGGCGGCCCCCACGACGATCCCGGAGGCACCGAACACCCCGGCACCGACCTCCACGGCGTCCACGACGCCCCACGCACCGGCGACGACCACGGCCCCGCAACCGGCCCGGACCACGCCCCCACCGGCACCGACGCCCACCCCACAGCCCTCTCACACCACCCAGCCCGCCCCCGGCCTGTGCGTACCGATCATCGGCCTGTGCGTGCAGCAGCGCGGCTAGGAGGGAGGCCCGTCCCTGCGGGTCAGCAGCCAGGGCTCGACGACGCCGAGTCCACGCACCGGCCGCTGCCACATCGGCTGGAGTGCGAAGCGGTACGTCGGCGGCTCCTCGCCCTCCTTCTCCGCGGTGGCCGCGGCCTCGGCCGCCTCGGCCTCGGAGGCGGGCGCCTCGCCGGTGCGGATCAGCTCCTCCGCGAAGGCGCTGTCGACGAGAACGGCGTCGCGGGGAGCTATCGAGGTCAGCCGGGAGGCGAGGTTCACCGTCGTACCGAAGACATCGCCCATACGGGTGGTCACCGTGCCGAAGGCGATGCCTACGCGCAGCTCGGGCATGGTCTCGTCGTTCGCCATGGTCTCGATCAGCCGCAGGGCGATCTCCGCGGCCACCGCCGCGTCGTCGGCCGCGTACAGCACCTCGTCACCGAGCGTCTTGATGAGCCGCCCGCCGCGCGCGGCGACGAGGTCGGCGGCGGTGGTCTCGAAGGCCTCGACGAGCTCGCCGAGCTCCTCCTCCTCCATACGGCGGGTCAGCCGCGTGAACCCGACCAGGTCGGCGAAGCCGACGCACAGCCGCCGGTCGACCATCTCCTCGTCGTCGGCGGCCTGCACGACCCGCCCAGCCGATGCGGAGAGCTGGCGGCGCCAGACGTAGACGAGGAACTCCTCCAGCTCGGGCAGGAGCAGCTCGATGATCGGGTACGTCACCTCGGTGCGGGTCATGCCCGGCTCCGGGGGGTCGGTCAGGCCCTCCAGGAAGGAGTCGATCTGCCACTCGGCGAGCCGGGCGGTGGTCTGCCCGGTGGACCGCGCCACCTGGACGGCCATGGCCTCGCTCAGCAGCCCTGCCTCGACGAGACCGGCGAGGCGGCGCAGCGCCAGGACGTCCGCCTCGGTGAAGGCCTTGGCCTGGCCGACGTCGGCGAAGCCCATCGCCCGCCAGAAGCGGGTGGCCAGCTCCATGGAGACACCGGCGGTGCGGGCCGCCTGAAAAGGGGTGTAACGCCGCTCTGCGCCGAGGATGAGCTGCTCGAGACGCACGGCGAGCGGGTGCGGGGTCGCGTCCGCGCCGGAGCCCGTGTCGTCTGCGGTCACGCCTGCTGCCCTTCCGATCTGTCACGGTCAGGTATCGACCGGCCTCAACTGTACGGCAGGTGTGCGCCAGCTCACGTCCTCACTCCTTCAGGTGGAGCGGGGAGATCGTGGGTGGCTGATGTCTTCCGTCGTCCGCGGGGCGTCGTGGCTGGTCGCGCAGTTCCCCGCGCCCCTGATGTGTCGATGCCTACGCGGGTCGCAGGTGCACGATGTCTCCTGCACCCACCGGTTCCTGTACGCCCTCCTCCGTCGCGATCACCAAACGGCCGTCGCCGTCCACCGCGACCGCCTCGCCGACCAGTGAGCGGTCACCCGGCAGCTCCGCCCGTACCGTCCTTCCCAGCGTCGCGCACCCCGCCGCGTACGTCTCCTGGAGTCCGCTCACCGTCGGGTCGCCCGCCGCCGTGCGCCACCGCTCGTACCACTCCTCCAGGGAGCGCAGGACGGCCCGCAGCAGGGGGTCCCGGTCCGTGCTCACCGCTCCGGCCAGCAGCAGCGAACCCGCGGTCGGGACCGGCAGCTCGTCCTCCCGGAGGGTGACGTTGATGCCCACGCCCACGACGACGCCGCCCTCGCCCGCCCGCTCCGCGAGGATTCCGCCGGCCTTGCGTTCCTCGCCGCCCACGGTCACGAGCAGGTCGTTGGGCCACTTCAAGGCCGTATCGACACCTGCGGCCCGGGACAGCCCCGTCGCCACCGCCACCCCCGTCAGCAGCGGCAGCCAGCCCCAGCGGGCCACCGGCACATCACCGGGCGTCAGCAGAACGGAGAAGAACAAGCCCGACCTCGGCGGCGCGGTCCACTGGCGGTCCAGGCGGCCCCGCCCCGCGGTCTGCTCCTCGGCGACGAGGACCGCGCCCTCGGCCGCCTTGCCCGCGCCGGCACGGGCGACCAGGTCGGAGTTGGTGGAGCCGGTGCCGGCCACCACCTCGATCCCGGACCACAGCCCGCCCTCCCGCACCAGCCCGCGGCGCAACGCGGCCGCGTTGAGGGGTGGCCGGTCGAGGTCCGACCAACGGCTGTCGTCTCCTGAAGCATCTCGCGGCGTCATGCAAGCCACCCTAGGTGTGTGAAACGCCGCACTGCTGATTCGGAGGGGCACCACTACTCTACGGATGAGTAACCGTCCCCCCTTTTGAGCAGGCAGGGAGCCGCGATCCCGATGTCCGAGCCGGAAGCGACCGACATTCACACCACCGCGGGCAAGCTCGCGGATCTCCAGCGTCGTATTGACGAGGCGACGCACGCCGGCTCCGCACGCGCCGTCGAGAAGCAGCACGCCAAGGGCAAGCTGACGGCCCGTGAGCGCATCGAGCTCCTCCTGGACGAGGGCTCCTTCGTCGAGTTGGACGAGTTCGCCCGGCACCGCTCCACCAACTTCGGTCTGGAGAACAACCGCCCCTACGGCGACGGTGTCGTCACCGGCTACGGCACGGTCGACGGCCGCCCCGTCGCCGTGTTCTCCCAGGACTTCACCGTCTTCGGCGGCGCGCTGGGCGAGGTCTACGGCCAGAAGATCGTCAAGGTGATGGACTTCGCGCTGAAGACCGGCTGTCCGGTCATCGGCATCAACGACTCCGGCGGCGCCCGGATCCAGGAGGGAGTGGCCTCCCTCGGCGCCTACGGCGAGATCTTCCGCCGCAACACCCACGCCAGCGGTGTCATCCCGCAGATCAGCCTGGTCGTCGGTCCCTGCGCCGGCGGAGCCGTGTACTCCCCGGCGATCACCGACTTCACGGTCATGGTCGACCAGACCTCGCACATGTTCATCACCGGCCCCGACGTCATCAAGACGGTCACCGGTGAGGACGTCGGCTTCGAGGAGCTGGGCGGCGCCCGCACCCACAACGCGGTGTCCGGCGTGGCCCATCACATGGCCGGGGACGAGAAGGACGCCATCGAGTACGTCAAGCAGCTGCTGTCGTACCTGCCGTCCAACAACCTCTCCGAGCCGCCGGTCTACCCGGAGGAGGCGGACCTCGCGATCACCGACGAGGACCGCGAGCTGGACACGCTCGTGCCGGACAGCGCGAACCAGCCGTACGACATGCACACGGTGATCGAACACATCCTGGACGACGCCGAGTTCTTCGAGACGCAGCCGCTGTACGCGCCGAACATCCTCACCGGCTACGGCCGTGTCGAGGGCCACCCGGTCGGCATCGTGGCCAACCAGCCGATGCAGTTCGCCGGGTGCCTCGACATCACCGCGTCCGAGAAGGCGGCGCGCTTCGTCCGCACCTGCGACGCCTTCAACATCCCGGTGATCACCTTCGTCGACGTACCGGGCTTCCTCCCCGGCGTCGACCAGGAGCACGACGGCATCATCCGCCGCGGCGCCAAGCTGATCTACGCCTACGCGGAAGCCACCGTCCCCCTCATCACGGTGATCACCCGCAAGGCCTTCGGCGGCGCCTACGACGTCATGGGCTCCAAGCACCTCGGCGCGGACCTCAACCTCGCCTGGCCGACCGCCCAGATCGCCGTGATGGGCGCCCAGGGCGCGGTCAACATCCTGCACCGCCGCACGATCGCGGAGGCGGAGGCGGCCGGAGAGCTGGAGGCGACCCGCGCCCGCCTGATCCAGGAGTACGAGGACGCCCTTCTCAACCCCTACATCGCGGCCGAGCGCGGCTACATCGACTCGGTGATCATGCCGTCGGACACCCGCCGCCACGTGGTCCGGGGCCTGCGCCAGCTGCGCACCAAGCGCGAGTCCCTGCCCCCCAAGAAGCACGGCAACATCCCCCTCTAGCCCTGCCGGGAGCCGTCATGAACATCAAGGTCGTACGGGGTAACCCCACCCCGGAGGAACTCGCCGCCGCCCTGGCGGTGGTCCGGGCCCGCGCCGCGGCGGCGACGACAACGCCGTCCGGCGCCGAGGAGCAGAGCGCCGCGTGGTCCGACCCGTCACGGATCGCGGGCCACCGCCTGCCCCAGCCGGGGCCCACCTCGTGGGCGCGCACCTACTGGCCGGGGTAGGGCGGCCCACCTGTCGGAGAAGTTGAGTACGCGTACTCAGGCGCCCTCCGCGAAATCGCCGCACGCTGGAAACCATGCTGTGGTCCGACCCCGAGAACGAACCGCCCAAGGAACTGCGCGACACGCAGGAGATGCTTCGGCGTCTGAGCATCTTCCTGGCGCTGGCCATGGTGCTCGCGATGATGGTGATCGGACTACGCTGACCGCATGACCGACCAGCCGCGCCGCCGACTCGTCCTCGCCTCCCAGTCACCCGCTCGCCTGAACCTGCTGCGGCAGGCCGGCCTCACCCCCGAGGTACTCGTGAGCGGGGTCGACGAGGACGCCGTCACCGCTCCCACGCCCGCCGATCTCGCGCTCGCCCTCGCCGAGGCGAAGGCCTCCGTCGTGGCCGCGAAGCCCGAGGTCAAGGGCGCGCTGGTGATCGGCTGCGACTCGGTGCTCGACCTGGACGGCGAGGCACTGGGCAAGCCGGCCGACACCGAGGAGGCCACGGCCCGCTGGAAGTCCATGCGCGGGCGCGCGGGCACTCTGCAGACCGGCCACTGCGTCTACGACACGACGAGCGGCCGGTATGTCTCCGGCGTCGCCTCGACCGTCGTCCGCTTCGGCGAGCCGACCGACGACGAGATCGCCGCATACGTCGCCTCCGGCGAACCCCTCTATGTCGCGGGGGCGTTCACCCTGGACGGCCGCTCGGCCCCGTTCATCGACGGCATCGACGGCGACCACGGCAATGTGATCGGCCTCAGCCTGCCGCTGCTGCGCCGGCTGCTGGCCGAGCTCGGCGTCGGCATCACGGAGTTGTGGGCGCCGGCGGAGGCGTGACCGGCGAGCCGCCGGCCCCCTGAGGGCTCTCCGGCTCCTTGGGGCCCTCGGGGCCGCCCGGACCCTGCGCGTCCTGCGGTCCCGCCGCGACCGGCCCTCGCCGTGCGTCGTAGGTCACCAGCACGAGCACGAGCAGCCCGAGCATCACGAGCATGAAGAGGAACTGGGGCCAGCCGATCAGCGCCCAGGCGACCGCGCCCAGCAGGCCGTGCACCACGGCCGCGCTGATCAGCAGGACCCGGCCGAGCCCGGCGGGCTGCCGGTCGCGCACCGCCACCAGCAGGGCGACCAGCGCGCACAGCGCGAAGTAGAGGCCGAAGACGATCCCGCCGATCTTCGAGGACATCGACATCGCGTCCGGGTCCAGACCGGCCAGCGACATGTTCTGCGCGTCGACGAGATTGCCCATGAGCCAGTTCAGCATCGCCACGCCGAGAGCCTCGACGAAGAGAACGACCGCCACGACCCACGCCACCGGCCTGCGGATCACCGGTCCCCACCCACTTTCGAGCCATGCTCTGGATACCAGACCTACGTTCAATACAGCGCGAACGCTACTAACGGGTAAACCCTGGGACAAGGGTTCGGCCGCAGGCAAAGATTCATTGGGCCATTCGTAGGGACTCCACAAAGAAACGGAGTGGTCCGCAGCACGCTCTCACAGAGACCTTGGCCACAGAGGAGGGCTAGGGTTTCCGGGAGGAGTCCTGCGTAACGAGGTGCGACAAGGGATTTCGCGGGTCGGGCTACCCCCGCATCACGCTCCGTGTGGGGAAGCTCACCACAGGGGATGGGTCGAAGAGCCGTGTCGGCAGTCCCTAAACTCGGCTTGTTTCAAGGAGGGAGCCTCAATCGTGCGCAAGGTGCTCATCGCCAACCGTGGCGAAATCGCTGTCCGCGTTGCCCGGGCCTGCCGGGATGCCGGTATCGCGAGCGTGGCCGTGTACGCCGACCCGGACCGGGACGCTCTGCATGTCCGCGCCGCGGATGAGGCGTTCGCCCTGGGCGGTGACACCCCGGCCACCAGCTATCTGGACATCGACAAGGTCCTGGGCGCCGCGCGCGAGTCGGGCGCGGACGCCATCCACCCCGGCTACGGCTTCCTCTCCGAGAACGCCGAGTTCGCGCAGGCGGTCCTGGACGCGGGCCTGATCTGGATCGGCCCGCCCCCGCAGGCCATCCGCGACCTCGGTGACAAGGTCGCCGCCCGGCACATCGCCCAGCGGGCCGGCGCCCCGCTGGTGGCCGGCACCCCCGACCCGGTCTCCGGTGCCGAGGAGGTCGTCGCCTTCGCCCAGGAGCACGGCCTGCCGATCGCCATCAAGGCCGCCTTCGGCGGTGGCGGACGCGGCCTGAAGGTCGCCCGCACCCTCGAAGAGGTCCCCGAGCTCTACGACTCCGCCGTGCGCGAGGCCGTCGCCGCCTTCGGCCGCGGCGAGTGCTTCGTCGAGCGCTACCTCGACAAGCCCCGCCACGTGGAGACCCAGTGCCTGGCCGACACCCACGGCAACGTGGTCGTCGTCTCCACCCGCGACTGCTCGCTCCAGCGCCGCCACCAGAAGCTGGTCGAGGAAGCCCCCGCGCCCTTCCTGTCCGACGCCCAGGTCGCCGAGCTGTACGCGTCCTCCAAGGCCATCCTCAAGGAGGCCGGCTACGTCGGCGCCGGCACGGTGGAGTTCCTGGTCGGCATGGACGGCACGATCTCCTTCCTGGAGGTCAACACCCGCCTCCAGGTGGAGCACCCGGTCACCGAGGAGGTCGCCGGCATCGACCTGGTGCGCGAGATGTTCCGCATCGCCGACGGCGAGGAGCTCGGCTACGGCGATCCCGAACTGCGCGGCCACTCCTTCGAGTTCCGCATCAACGGCGAGGACCCGGGCCGCGGCTTCCTGCCCGCGCCCGGCACCGTCACCCGCTTCGAGGCGCCGTCCGGCCCGGGTGTCCGCCTGGACGCCGGTGTCGAGTCCGGCAGCGTCATCGGCCCCGCGTGGGACTCCCTGCTGGCCAAGCTGATCGTCACCGGCGCCACCCGCGAGCAGGCGCTCCAGCGCGCCGCCCGCGCCCTGGAGGAGTTCCAGGTCGAGGGCATGGCCACCGCCATCCCCTTCCACCGCAAGGTGGTCGCCGACCCGGCGTTCGCTCCGGAGCTGACCGGCTCCGGTGACCCGTTCACGGTCCACACCCGCTGGATCGAGACCGAGTTCGTCAACGACATCAAGCCCTTCGCCGCCCTCACCGAAACCGAGGCCGACGAGGACGCGGACCGCGAGACGATCGTCGTCGAGGTCGGCGGCAAGCGCCTGGAAGTCTCCCTGCCGGTCTCCCTGGGCATGTCGCTGGCCCGCACCGGCCTCGCCGCCGGGGCCAAGCCCAAGCGCCGCGCGGCCAAGAAGTCCGGCCCCGTCGCCTCGGGTGACACCCTCGCCTCTCCGATGCAGGGCACGATCGTCAAGATCGCCGTCGAGGAGGGCCAGGAGGTCAAGGAGGGCGACCTCGTCGTCGTCCTCGAGGCGATGAAGATGGAACAGCCCCTCAACGCGCACAAGGCCGGCACCATCAAGGGCCTGTCCGCGGAGGTCGGCGCGTCGATCACTTCGGGCGCGGCGATCTGCGAGATCAAGGACTGAGCAGTCGTACGACATCTCGAGGCGCCCGGCGAACTGAAGCAGTCAGTCCGCCGGGCGCCTCGTTTTACCCACGGGATCCCCGCCCAGCCGGTGCCGATGGGGTCCCCCCGCTCGAGCGAAGCCGCGAGTGGCGGAGGGCCAGGGCGAGACCGACGTAGGGGACGGCCGCAATGACGAGGACAGCGCGATCAGGGCCGCGATGCCGATCACGTATCCGGCCACGTTGAGCGGCATGGACAGGATCGGCAGCCAGGCGCCCCCGGGCCGGGATCAGGCGGCCGCGCAGCAGGGCGACACCGAGCAGGATCGCACCGACGACGTGCGCGGCGACGACGTGGCGGATCGGGCCGTTCAGCACGGCGAGTTCGTTGACGCCGTCCGCGATCCGGATCCCGGCCTCACCGAGAACCTGCGCGGCCGAGGCCGACCACCCAAAACCTGCACCCCGCTAGGCACCGGCCCACCCCAAAGCCCTTGCGCCCGGAGCCGCCCCGAGACACCAACCCCGTCGACAGCCCACCCGCGACACTCGAGCCGCACGACAACCCCGACGCACGAGCCCCATCCGGCCGGCGCACCCCCACACCGCGTACCGCCCCCGGCCGGAGCAGCCCCACCCCGCGCCGCACGAGTCGCACGACACCCCCCGTCCCCGCGTACTGGCGCCGAGGCAGCCCCGCCCCTCAAGCAACCCGGCGGTACCGCGCGGGCCGAAGGAGCTCAGCGGCGGCGCAGATCCGCCACCCGTGCCCGCTCCGCACCCGCAATCGGGTCGCCCAGGGCCGTGGCCGTTCGGAGAGCGGGACCCGGTGAGGCGACCTGGCCGCGGCGGGGCCCCGGCAGGGGCACGTCCCGGCGCTGTTGCTGCCGCGCCGGGGCCTGATCTCCCCCCGGTGCTCCCGACGCGCCGGCCACGGTGATCTGCACCCCCTGGTCGGCGAGCGCCTGGAGTTCCGTGGCGGCCCGGTCGTCGTGGCCCGGGGGCTCGTCGGTGACGAGCCGGGTGATCAGGTCCGTCGGCACGGTCTGGAACATCGTGTCCGTACCGAGCTTGGTGTGGTCGGCGAGGACCACGACCTCCGCGGCGGCCTGCACCAGCGCCCGGTCCACGGACGCCGACAGCATGTTGGACGTGGAGAGACCGCGCTCGGCGGTGAGCCCGCTCCCGGAGAGGAAGGCCCGCGAGACCCTGAGCCCCTGGAGCGACTGTTCCGCTCCGGAACCCACCAGGGCGTAGTTGGAACCGCGCAGGGTGCCGCCGGTCATCACGACCTCCACCCGGTTGGCATGGGCGAGCGCCTGGGCCACCAGAAGGGAATTGGTCACGACGGTCAGTCCGGGAACCCGGGCGAGCCGGCGCGCCAGCTCCTGCGTGGTGGTACCCGCCCCCACCACAATGGCCTCGCCTTCTTCTACGAGGCCCGCGGCGAGATCGGCGATGGCCGTCTTCTCGGCGGTCGCGAGATGCGATTTCTGCGGAAAGCCGGACTCCCGCGTGAACCCGCCCGGCAATACCGCACCGCCATGTCGGCGGTCGAGGAGTCCTTCTGCCTCCAGTGCGCGCACGTCCCGCCGTACGGTCACTTCGGAGGTCTGGACGACGCGGGCGAGCTCACGGAGCGATACAGCCCCGTTGGCTCGCACCATTTCGAGGATCAATTGGCGACGTTCTGCAGCGAACACGAAACTGACAGTAACGCCAACGACCGTCTGCTTTCAGCTGTTTGCGCCGAATAGCAGAAGATGTTCGCACAGCTGGGCGGGAAGTGGTATAGGGCCTAATCCCCCCGCCTATGCCGCGCGAATGGTCGACAACTCCCTGTGACCAGGCAGGAATCGCTTTCGGCCGTCAGGCTCCCCCGGTCTCCTTGCGCGTGTGCAGCTGCCGTGCCACCTCGGCGATCGACCCCGAAAGGGAGGGGTAAACGGTGAAAGCGTTCGCGATCTGTTCGACCGTCAGATTGTTGTCGACCGCGATCGAGATGGGATGGATCAGTTCCGAGGCGCGGGGCGAGACGACGACACCGCCGACGACGATCCCGGTCCCCGGCCGGCAGAAGATCTTGACGAAGCCGTCGCGGATGCCCTGCATCTTCGCGCGCGGGTTGCGCAGCAGCGGGAGCTTCACGACCCGGGCGTCGATCTTGCCGCCGTCCACGTCCGCCTGCGAGTAGCCGACCGTGGCGATCTCCGGGTCGGTGAAGACGTTCGACGAGACCGTCTTCAGGTTCAACGGGGCCACCGCGTCACCGAGGAAGTGGTACATGGCGATCCGCCCCTGCATGGCGGCCACCGAAGCCAGCGCGAACACCCCGGTCACGTCACCGGCGGCGTACACACCGGGAGCCGACGTCCTGGACACCTTGTCGGTCCAGATGTGCCCGGACTCGCGCAGCTTGACGCCCGCTTCCTCCAGCCCCATCCCGGCGCTGTTCGGAATGGCACCGACGGCCATCAGGCAGTGCGACCCGCTGATGACCCGTCCGTCCGCAAGCGTGACCTCGACCCGGTCCCCGACCCGCTTGGCGGACTGGGCACGGGACCGCGCCATGACGTTCATGCCACGACGCCGGAAGACGTCCTCGAGGACCGCGGCCGCGTCCGGGTCCTCCCCGGGCAGCACCCGATCCCGCGAGGACACCAGCGTCACCTTGGAACCGAGCGCCTGATAGGCACCGGCGAACTCGGCACCGGTGACACCGGACCCGACCACGATGAGCTCTTCCGGCAGCTCGGTGAGGTCGTAGACCTGGGTCCAGTTGAGGATGCGCTCGCCGTCGGGCTGGGCGTCGGGCAGCTCACGGGGGTGCCCACCGGTGGCGATGAGCACGGCGTCGGCGACGAGCGTCTCCTCGCTCCCGTCGGCGGCCCGCACCACGACCTTCCTCGACCCGTCGAGGGCCTGCATGCCCTCGAGTCGCCCACGCCCGCGCAGCACCCGGGCACCGGCACGCGTCACGGAGGCGGTGATGTCGTGCGACTGAGCGAGGGCGAGCCGCTTCACACGCCGGTTGACCTTCCCCAGGTCGACACCCACCACCCGGGCGGCCTGTTCCAGCGGTGGGGTGTCGTCGGCGACGATGATCCCCAGTTCCTCGTACGACGAATCGAAGGTCGTCATGACCTCGGCCGTAGCGATAAGGGTCTTCGACGGCACGCAGTCGGTCAGTACCGACGCTCCGCCCAGACCGTCGCAATCGACGACGGTCACCTCCGCGCCGAGTTGGGCGGCCACCAGGGCCGCCTCGTATCCGCCGGGTCCGCCACCGATGATCACGATCCGAGTCACGTACTCCATTGTCCCGCACGACCCCAGGTGCTACGGCCCGGGGGCCGCCCCCGAGATGCCACTGTTACGGGAGAGACGCCGGGCAACGCTGCCGTACCCTCGACCCATGTCGCTCTACGCCGCCTACGCCGGCAACCTCGACGCGCGGCTGATGACCCGCCGCGCCCCGCACTCGCCGATGCGCGCCACGGGGTGGCTGAACGGGTGGCGGCTGACCTTCGGGGGCGAGCACATGGGCTGGGAGGGCGCCCTCGCGACGATCGTCGAGGACCCCCTCTCCCAGGTGTTCGTGGCGCTCTACGAGATCGCGCCCGCCGACGACGAGTCGATGGACCGCTGGGAGGGCGTGGGCCTGGACATCTACCGCCGCACCCGCATCCGCGTCCACACCCTGGAGGGCGAGGAGCAGGCCTGGACGTACGTCCTGAACGGCTACGAGGGCGGCCTGCCCTCCGCCCGCTATCTGGGCGAGGTGGCCGACGCGGCGGAATCGGCGGGCGCGCCCCACGACTACGTCATGGAGCTCCGCAAGCGCCCCTGCTGAATCACACAGGTCACCGGCGTCACACCGTTGGTTGGAAACGACAAGACAACGATCGCCATCCCGTCAGCTCTGTCATCTACGCGCGTAGGCCCGGACCGGCTACCCTCATCCGCGTGAACGCATCTCTTCTTCCGGACGACATCCAGGGCGACCCGCACGCCGCCGCCGACGCCGCCGCCGCGCGCCTGCGCGAACTGACCGGTGCCGAGACCCACGACGTCGCCCTCGTGATGGGCTCCGGCTGGGCACCGGCCGTGGACGCCCTCGGTGCCCCCGACGCCGAGCTCCAGGTCACCGAGCTGCCCGGTTTCCCGCCGCCTGCGGTGGAGGGGCACGGCGGCAAGATCCGCTCGTACAAGATCGGCGAGAAGCGGGCCCTGGTCTTCCTGGGCCGCACGCACTACTACGAGGGCCGCGGTGTCGCCGCCGTCGCCCACGGCGTCCGCACCGCCGTGGCCGCCGGCTGCAAGACCATCGTCCTCACCAACGGCTGCGGCGGCCTCCGCGAGGGCATGCGCCCCGGCCAGCCGGTCCTGATCAGCGACCACATCAACCTCACGGCGACGTCCCCGATCATCGGCGCGAACTTCGTGGACCTCACGGATCTCTACTCTCCCCGCCTGCGCGCCCTGTGCAAGGAGATCGACCCGAGCCTGGAGGAGGGCGTCTACGCCCAGTTCCCCGGCCCGCACTACGAGACCCCGGCCGAGATCCGCATGGCCCGCGTCATCGGCGCGGACCTGGTGGGCATGTCGACGGTCCTCGAGGCGATCGCCGCGCGCGAGGCGGGGGCGGAGATTCTGGGTATCTCGCTGGTGACGAACCTCGCCGCGGGCATGACGGGTGAGCCGCTGAACCACGAGGAGGTTCTTCAGGCGGGCCGTGACAGCGCGACGCGGATGGGTTCGCTGCTGGCGCAGGTGCTGGGGCGGATCTGAGAACGCGGTAGGGGGTGCCACGTGATGTCGTAGGGCGGCTGCGGGTGCGTTGTGGCTGGTCGCGCCCGCGCGGCGGTAGCCGCACATCGATACAGCCCCGCGCCCCCGGGTGGGTACAGTCACGCCTGCCACGATGAGGCCGTTGGCCGCGTACGGCGCGCAGGGGACGGGGTGGGGGGTGTCCCGCCCGCAGCGGCCGGCGTCCGTTACAGGGCACTGTTGGAGCAGCCGAGCCGCCGGACCGAGGACGGACACCCCCCACCCCGGCGCCCCGACCCCCAACACACCCGCACGCGCTGCACAAGCCCCCACCGAAGCCGCACGGGCCGCCGCAGGCATCCAGGGGCGCGGGGAACTGCGCACAACGCCCGCCCCCACCGGACCCGCACACAACGACACAACGACACAACGAGAGGCTGACGCAACCGTGCACGACGATCTCATCGCCCGGGCCAGGACCTGGCTCGCCGAGGACCCCGACCCGGACACCCGCGACGAGCTCGCCAAGCTCCTCGACGCCGGGGACGTCACCGAGCTCACCGCGCGCTTCAGCGGCACCCTCCAGTTCGGGACCGCCGGCCTGCGGGGCGAAATCGGCGCAGGGCCGATGCGCATGAACCGCACGGTCGTCATCCGAGCCGCCGCCGGCCTCGCCGCGTACCTCAAGAAGCACGGCAGCACCGACGGCCTCGTGGTCATCGGCTACGACGCCCGCCACAAGTCCGCCGACTTCGCGCGGGACACGGCAGCCGTGATGACCGGCGCCGGCCTCAAAGCCGCGGTCCTGCCCCGCCCCCTCCCCACCCCGGTCCTGGCCTTCGCCATACGGCACCTCGGCGCGGTGGCAGGCGTGGAGGTCACCGCCAGCCACAACCCGCCCCGCGACAACGGCTACAAGGTCTACCTCGGCGACGGCTCCCAGATCGTCCCGCCCGCCGACGCGGACATCGCCGCCGAGATCGCGGCGATCGCGAGCCTGAACGACGTCCCCCGCCCGGACACCGGCTGGCAGATCCTCGACGACGCCGTCCTGAACGCCTACCTGGCCCGCACGGACGCCGTACTCGCCGAGAACTCCCCCCGCACCGCGCGCACCGTCTACACCGCGATGCACGGCGTGGGCAAGGACACGCTTCTCGCCGCGTTCGACCGCGCCGGTTTCCCCGCCCCGGAACTCGTCGCCGAACAGGCCGACCCCGACCCCGATTTCCCGACCGTCGCCTTCCCCAACCCGGAAGAGCCCGGCGCGATGGACCTGGCCTTCGCGAAGGCCCGCGAGACGGACCCCGACCTGATCATCGCGAACGACCCCGACGCGGATCGCTGCGCGGTCGCCGTCAAGCGGGACGACGCCTGGCGCATGCTCCGCGGCGACGAGGTGGGCGCACTCCTCGCGGCCCACCTCGTGACGCGCGGGGCGCGCGGCACCTTCGCGGAGTCGATCGTCTCCTCCTCGCTCCTCGGCAGGATCGCGGAGAAGGCGGGCCTTCCCTACGAGGAGACCCTCACCGGCTTCAAGTGGATCGCCCGGGTGGAAGGCCTGCGCTACGGCTACGAGGAGGCCCTCGGCTACTGCGTGGACCCCGAGGGCGTACGGGACAAGGACGGCATCACCGCGGCCCTGCTCATCACGGAGCTCGCCTCCGAGCTGAAGGAACAGAACCGCACGCTCCTCGACCTCCTCGACGACCTCGCCGTGGACCACGGCCTGCACGCCACGGACCAGCTCGCGGTCCGCGTGGAGGACCTGTCGGTCATCGCCCGGGCGATGGAGCAGCTCCGCGAGCACCCGCCGACCGAGCTCGCGGGCCTGGCCATCACCAGGGCCGAGGACCTGACGCAGGGCACGGACAGGCTCCCGCCCACCGACGGCCTGCGCTACACGCTGGACGGGGCCCGGGTCGTCGTCCGCCCGAGCGGCACCGAGCCGAAGCTGAAGTGCTACCTGGAAGTGGTCGTCCCCGTCGCCACCCACGCCGACCTCCCGGCGGCCCACAGCAAGGCGACGGACCTGCTGACCGCCATCAAGCGGGACCTGTCGGCGGCGGCGGGCATCTGAGGCTGTCGGCAGCGACCCGGCCTGAACGGGTGCGGGGCGGCCCCCGTCCGGGTCGCCCCGCACCCGTTCACCTCTCGGTGTACTGGGGGCATACATGGCGCGGGTCTGTGTCGAGGTGCGGCTCAGCCACGACGGCGCGGCAGACCTCAGACCTCAGACGGCAGACGGCAGTACGTGGCACCCCGAAACGCGTCAGCCAATCGCCGCCAGGATCGTCAGAAGCACCGCCCCGGCCGCCGCCGGCCCCACGATCTCGTACGCCCACCGCACGGTCACCTCGCCCTGGGAGGTCTGCGCCTTCCCGCGGGCCTCGAGCATCTCGCGCAGTTCGTCGATGATCTTGTCGGTCTCGGCCCGGGTGGGCCCCTCCGGGACGGGGGTACGACCACCGAAGCCGTCCGGCTGCATTCCGCCGCCGAACAGGCCGAGGCCCCTGGTGGAACCGCGTCCCGACGACTGCCGGGCGTTCTGCTGGGCCGTCTGCCGTGCCGCCTTCTTGCGGCCGCGCAGGGAGACCGGGATCGCCCACAGCTGGTACTTCGCGCCGGACGTGACGAACACCTCGTTCGAGTAGCCGGAGCGGAGCATCTCGACCTCGCCCCACGGCACGACGATCACGCGGAAGGGGTTGCGGATGCGCAGGCGGTCGTGGTTCGCGAAGACGGCCGGGCGCAGTGTGAAGGCGACCACCAGCGGGACGGCGAGGATCAGGGTGGCGAGGGCCAGCCACGGGGTGCGGCCGGTGCCGGAGACGACGGCGTCGATGCCGAGCCAGCCGATGATGACGAGGACGAGGGAGCCGCCGATCAGTGCCATGGGTGAGCGGTAGATGCGGTCCCTGGACTCGGGGGGTGCGGTCGTCATGAGGCCGATCCTAAGCGCCGCCCGGGTTCGTGTCGGTGTGCGGGGGCCATCAGAAACCGACCTCCGGGGTGTACAGCCGCTACGCGCGTAGATATGCTCGTCTGGTGACCATGCCCACCACTGCATCAGCCGCACACCCGCTCACGGACGTGACCGCGTCCGACAGCACGCTGCGCCGGTTCCTTCACGGGCTGCCCGGCGTGGACGCGGTCGGCCTGGAGGCGCGTGCCGCCTCGCTCGGTACCCGTTCCATCAAGACGACCGCCAAGGCGTACGCCATCGATCTCGCCATCTCGATGGTCGACCTGACGACGCTGGAAGGCGCGGACACCCCGGGCAAGGTCCGGGCGCTCGGCGCCAAGGCGGTCCGCCCCGACCCGACCGACCGGACGACCCCGGCCACGGCCGCGGTCTGCGTCTATCCCGACATGGTGCCCGTGGCGAAGGAGGCCGTGGCCGGTTCCGGCGTGAAGGTCGCCTCCGTGGCCACCGCGTTCCCGGCCGGCCGCGCCGCCCTCGACGTGAAGCTGGCCGACGTGCGCGACGCCGTGGCCGCGGGCGCCGACGAGGTCGACATGGTCATCGACCGCGGGGCGTTTCTCTCCGGCAGGTACCTGAAGGTGTACGACGAGATCGTCGCCGTGCGTGAGGTCTGCGGTACGGCCGCCCGACTCAAGGTCATCTTCGAGACCGGCGAGCTGTCGACGTACGACAACATCCGCCGCGCGAGCTGGCTCGGCATGCTGGCCGGCGCGGACTTCATCAAGACGTCCACGGGCAAGGTCGCGGTGAACGCGACCCCGGCGAACACCCTGCTGATGCTGGAGGCGGTGCGTGACTTCCGTGCGCAGACCGGCATCCAGGTGGGCGTGAAGCCGGCCGGCGGCATCAGGACGTCCAAGGACGCCATCAAGTTTCTCGTCCTGGTCAACGAGACCGCGGGCGAGGACTGGCTGGACAACCACTGGTTCCGCTTCGGCGCCTCCTCGCTTCTGAACGACCTGCTGATGCAGCGTCAGAAGCTGGCCACCGGCCGCTACTCCGGCCCCGACTACGTGACGGTGGACTGATCACCATGGCATCGGCATTCGATTACGCACCCGCACCCGAGTCCCGCTCGGTCGTCGACATCGCGCCGTCCTACGGCCTGTTCATCGACGGCGAGTTCGTGGAGGCGGCCGACGGCAAGGTCTTCAAGACCGTCTCGCCGTCCACCGAGGAGGTCCTCTCCGAGGTCGCCCAGGCCGGTTCCGAGGACGTGGACCGCGCGGTGAAGGCCGCCCGCAAGGCCTTCGAGAAGTGGTCGGCGCTGCCCGGCCAGGAGCGCGCCAAGTACCTGTTCCGCATCGCCCGGATCATCCAGGAGCGCAGCCGCGAGCTCGCCGTCCTGGAGACCCTGGACAACGGCAAGCCGATCAAGGAGACCCGCGACGCCGACCTCCCCCTGGTCGCCGCGCACTTCTTCTACTACGCGGGCTGGGCCGACAAGCTGGAGCACGCCGGGTTCGGTGCTTCCCCGAAGCCCCTCGGCGTGGCCGGCCAGGTCATCCCCTGGAACTTCCCGCTCCTGATGCTGGCGTGGAAGATCGCCCCGGCGCTGGCGACCGGCAACACCGTCGTCCTGAAGCCGGCGGAGACCACCCCCCTGTCGGCGCTGTTCTTCGCGGACGTCTGCCGCCAGGCCGGCCTGCCCAGGGGCGTCGTCAACATCCTTCCCGGCTACGGCGACACGGGCGCCGCGCTCATCGCGCACCCGGACGTCAACAAGGTGGCCTTCACCGGCTCCACCGCCGTGGGCAAGGAGATCGCGCGGACCGTCGCCGGCACCCGCAGGAAGGTCACCCTCGAACTGGGCGGCAAGGGCGCCAACATCGTCTTCGACGACGCCCCGATCGACCAGGCGGTGGAGGGGATCGTCAACGGCATCTTCTTCAACCAGGGCCAGGTCTGCTGCGCGGGCTCCCGTCTCCTCGTCCAGGAGTCGATCCAGGACGAGCTGCTGGACTCCCTCAAGCGCCGCCTGTCCACCCTCCGCCTCGGCGACCCGCTCGACAAGAACACCGACATCGGCGCGATCAACTCCGCCGAGCAGCTCTCGCGGATCACCTCGCTCGTGGAGAAGGGCGCGGCCGAGGGCGCCGAGCCCTGGTCCCCGGAGTGCGAACTCCCCTCCTCCGGATACTGGTTCGCCCCGACGCTGTTCACGAACGTCACCCAGGCGCACACCATCGCCCGCGACGAGATCTTCGGCCCGGTGCTGTCGGTCCTCACCTTCCGCACCCCGGACGAGGCCGTCGCCAAGGCCAACAACACCCAGTACGGCCTTTCGGCGGGCATCTGGACGGAGAAGGGTTCGCGGATCCTGGCGGTGGCGAACAAGCTCCGGGCCGGGGTCGTCTGGTCCAACACGTTCAACAAGTTCGACCCGACGTCGCCGTTCGGCGGCTACAAGGAGTCGGGCTTCGGCCGCGAGGGCGGTCGCCACGGCCTGGAGGCGTACCTCGATGTCTGACCGTCTGTCCGTCCTCAAGACCTACAAGCTGTACGTCGGGGGCAAGTTCCCCCGCTCCGAAAGCGGCCGGGTGTACGAAGTGACCGACTCCAAGGGCAAGTGGCTGGCGAACGCGCCGCAGTCGAGCCGCAAGGACGCCCGTGACGCGGTCGTGGCCGCGCGCAAGGCGTTCGGCGGCTGGTCCGGCGCGACGGCGTACAACCGCGGCCAGGTCCTCTACCGCGTCGCGGAGATGCTGGAGGGCCGCAAGGCGCAGTTCGTCCACGAGGTGGCCGACGCCGAGGGCCTGTCCAAGTCCAGGGCGGCCGAGCAGGTCGAGGCGACGATCGACCGCTGGGTCTGGTACGCGGGCTGGACCGACAAGATCGCCCAGGTGGTGGGCGGCGGCAACCCGGTCGCGGGCCCGTACTTCAACCTGTCCTCCCCCGAGCCGACGGGCGTGGTGGCCGTCCTGGCCCCGCAGGAGTCGTCGTTCCTGGGCCTGGTCTCGGTGGTGGCCCCGGTGATCGCCACGGGCAACACGGCGATCGTGGTGGCGAGCGAGAGGTCGCCGCTCCCGGCGCTGTCCCTGGGCGAGGTCCTGGCCACCTCCGACGTGCCCGGAGGCGTGGTCAACGTCCTCTCGGGCCGTACCGCGGAGATCGCGGCCCCGCTGGCGTCCCACCAGGACGTCAACGCGATCGATCTGGCGGGCGCGGACGAGGTCCTCGCGAAGGACCTGGAGATCGCGGCGGCGGACAACCTGAAGCGCGTCCTGCGTCCACAGCCTGTGGACAACTGGACGGCGACACCGGGCATCGACCGCCTGACGGCGTTCCTGGAGACAAAGACGGTCTGGCACCCGACGGGTTCCCTGGGGGCGTCGGGCTCGTCGTACTGACAGCGGGCCGCCACACCGGAGAGCCGCGCCTCCCCTCCGTCCGGGGGAGACGCGGCTCTCCTGCCGTCGTACCAGTCAGTTGTTCGGCAGCCCCGTCACCTGCCCCACCACCGGCATGCTCCCGATCGACTGCGCCTGCGCCACGGGCCCCAACAGCGCCTGCGAGGCAATCGGCTGGGAGTCGCCGAGCTGCGTCGCCACACCGTTGTCCAAGGGGTCCACTCCCGTTCCCGCCAGCGGGTTCGGCTTGAGACCGGCGACCGGGCCGGTGACGTAGCCGACCGAGCCGGTGAGCGCCTGCACCCCGGCCTGCGGGTCGATGTTGCCCAGCGAGGTCGGGACTCCCACCATGCCGACGACCGGCTCGGTGTCCGCGGCGGCCACCCCGGCGCCTGCGCCGAGTGCGACACCCGCGGTGGCGAGGGCGGTGAGTGTGCGCCGGGCTGTCGGGTTCGCGTGTCGTGCCATGTGTTTCTGCCACCTTTTCCGTGCACTGGGTAATCGTGTCGACACGAAGGGTAGTTGAGGTGTGACGCACGCTTCAAAGCCAACCCGCGGGGTCGTTGAACAGCAAGTGAATGCCTCACACTGGTGTCCCGTGAGCTCCCAACCGCCCATACCGACGCGAGTCGTGCTGCTCTGCGGCCCCTCCGGCTCCGGCAAGTCCCTTCTCTCGGCCCGGTCCGGTCTTCCGGTTCTCCGGCTCGACGACTTCTACAAGGAGGGCAACGACCCGACGCTGCCGCTGGTGGCGGGGAGCTCCGACATCGACTGGGACCACCCCGGGTCCTGGGACGCGGACACCGCGGTGGCGGCGATCGTCGAACTGTGCCGCACGGGCCGTACGAGGATCCCGGTCTACGACATCTCGCTGAGCGCCCGCACCGGCGAGGAGGCGGTCGACATGGGCCGGACCCCGCTGTTCATCGCGGAGGGCATCTTCGCCGCCGAGATCGTCACCCGCTGCCGGGAGCTCGGTGTGCTGGCCGACGCGCTGTGCCTGAGCCGGGGTCCGGTGCGCACCTTCCGCCGCCGGTTCCTGCGGGATCTGCGCGAGGGCCGCAAGTCGGTGCCGTTCCTGCTGCGCCGCGGCTGGCGGCTGATGCGCCTGGAACGCTCGATCGTCGCCCGCCAGACCGCCCTCGGCGCCCACCCCTGCGACAAGGACGAGGCCCTGACCCGCCTGACCACCGCGGCATCGGGACACCGGCAGGCGGCGACGCCGGCCGCCTGATCGGCCCGGCCGAACGACTTCGGCGCCTTCTCCGTCGTAGGACCGGAAATCGGTCACCTCGGGAAGGAAGCGGATGACGACAGCACGGCTGGTCATGACGGTGGCGATGCTGGCGGTGGTCCTCGGATGTTCGTCCGCCGGCGGCGAAGCCGCGGCCTCCTGCGCGGGGGTGGTGACGTACGAGAACCGCGACTACCTGCCCACCCAGGACGAGGACTTCACCGTCGGCGAGCGCCTGGGCAGCGCCCGCATCCCGGAGTGCGACGACACCCCGAACGATCCCGACGTCGCCGTTCCCGAAGGCACGACCAACGCGTACCTCGTCGAGGGCAGGGTCCCCGCCGAGGCCATTGCCGTCGGTGACTCGCCTGCCTCGGCGAGGCTCGTGGAGATCCGCTGAGCACACACCAAAGCGGGACCGGACGGACCCCCCGGCCCTCCGGTCCCGCTTCTTGGTGCTTCCCCGCTGTCCCCGTGGGTCCCCCGTGACCCCCGTTGATCCCCCGGGTACCGGCCCCCCAGCCGGTACCCCTGGTCCCCCGTTCCTCCCCCAACCCTCAGGCGACGAGCTCCCCGAAGGCGTTCTCCTCGTCACGGCCGAAGCTGAGGACCTCGTCCTCGCGCAGCCGGCGGAGCGACCGCCAGATGCTGGACTTCACCGTGCCGACACTGATGTCGAGGATCTCCGCGATCTCCGGGTCGGTGCGGCCCTCGTAGTAACGGAGGACCAGCATCGTGCGCTGGAGTTCGGGCAGCCGGGCCAGCGCCTGCCACAGGACCGCGCGCAGCTCCGTGCCGCGCATCGCGTCCGTGTCGCCGGGCGTCTCCGGCAGTTCCTCGGTCGGGTACTCGTTCAGCTTGCGGCGGCGCCACGCGCTGATGTGCAGGTTCGTCATGGTGCGGCGGAGGTAGCCCCCGACCGCGGCCTTGTCGCTGATCCGGTCCCATGCCTTGTACGTCGAGAACAGCGCGCTCTGCAGCAGGTCCTCGGCCTCGAAGCGGTCCCCGGTCAGGTGGTACGCGGTGGCGTACAGGGAGGCGCGGCGCTCCTGGACGTAGGCGGTGAACTCCGCCTCCGACAGCGAACGACGCTCCCCCGTGTCCTCCCTGTACGACGATCCCCCGTGCGATTCCCCCGTGAAGGTGTCAACCACCGACATGTACGCGGTGTGCTGACGCCCGGTGCCGCGAGCGCACCCCCGCCCGCTCACGGCACCGGACTTCTCGGAACCCCGGGTCACGTCGTGCAGCCGCGTGACCACTGCGCTGGTGCTGATGCCGTGCAGCGTGTTCATCTCGCGCCCCCCGTCGTGGACTTCCGGTGTTCGGCTTGCTCAGGCGGTGCTTCCTTGCCTGTGCCGAGAACTCTGCCAACGCACCTTCATGGCCGTGTCCGCCGACTGTCACAGACCTGTCACAGGGGCCCGTCTCAGGAATTGCACAGCGGACCCACGGATGGGTGCCGTAAGGACTGCCTGTCCCCACAGGTCGAACCGCACCCCCTCCATGGGCCAGAATGAGCCCGTGCCTTCCCTGTTGCTGATCGAGGACGACGACGCCATCCGTACGGCCCTGGAGCTGAGCCTCACGCGCCAGGGCCACCGGGTTGCCACCGCTGCCACCGGCGAGGACGGCCTGAAGCTGCTCCGTGAGCAGCGGCCGGACCTGATCGTGCTGGATGTGATGCTGCCCGGCATCGACGGGTTCGAGGTGTGCCGGCGCATCCGGCGCACGGACCAGCTGCCGATCATTCTGCTGACCGCGCGCAACGACGACATCGACATCGTCGTCGGACTGGAGTCCGGCGCCGACGACTATGTCGTCAAGCCGATCCAGGGGCGGGTGCTGGACGCCCGGATCCGGGCCGTGCTGCGCCGCGGGGAACGCGAGTCGACCGACGCGGCGAGCTTCGGCTCCCTGGTCATCGACCGCGCGGCCATGACCGTGACGAAGAACGGCGAGGACCTCCAGCTCACGCCCACCGAGCTCAGGCTGCTCCTGGAGCTGAGCCGGCGGCCCGGCCAGGCCCTGTCGCGGCAGCAGTTGCTGCGGCTGGTCTGGGAGCACGACTACCTCGGTGACTCGCGCCTGGTGGACGCCTGTGTCCAGCGGCTGCGCGCCAAGGTCGAGGACGTGCCGTCGTCCCCGACCCTGATCCGTACCGTGCGGGGCGTGGGTTACCGGCTGGACACGCCTCAGTGACCGAAGCGCAAGGGGGGCTCCGCGGCTGGTTCGCGGCTCGTAAGGGTGTGTGGTCACGGCTGCGTTTCACCAGTCTGCGCCTGCGGCTCGTGGTCGTCTTCGGCCTGGTGGCACTGACCGCCGCCGTGTCCGCGTCCGGGATCGCCTACTGGCTCAACCGCGAGGCGGTGCTCACCCGCGCCCAGGACGCGGTGCTGCGGGACTTCCAGCAGGAGATGCAGAACCGCGCGGGCGCCCTGCCGGAGGACCCCACGCAGGACGAACTCCAGCAGGCGGCGGGGCAGATGGCGGGCAGCAGCCAGCGCTTCAGCGTGCTCCTCGTCGCCGACGACGCCAACGGCAGGACCGTGTACGGCACTTCGGGCGCCCTGGACGGCTTCACGCTCCAGGACGTGCCCGTGTCGCTGCGCGAGGCGGTGAACGAGAAGCAGGAGGTCGACTCCGCCAACAAGTACGCCTATCACCTGTACTGGCAGCGGACCGTCGACCACGACACGCCGTATCTGGTCGCCGGCACGAGGGTGATCGGCGGCGGCCCCACCGGTTACATGCTCAAGTCCCTCGAGCCGGAGGCCAAGGACCTCAACTCCCTGGCCTGGTCGCTGGGTATCGCCACCGGGCTGGCCCTGATCGGCTCCGCGCTGCTCGCGCAGGCCGCCGCGACGACCGTACTGAAGCCGGTGCACCGGCTCGGGGTCGCCGCGCGCAGGCTCGGCGAGGGCAAGCTGGACACCCGGCTCAGCGTGTCGGGCACCGACGAACTCGCCGATCTCTCGAGGACGTTCAACCACGCGGCCGAGGCGCTGGAGAAACGGGTCGACGACATGGCCGCCCGCGACGACGCCTCGCGGCGCTTCGTGGCGGACATGAGCCATGAACTCCGTACGCCGCTCACCGCGATCACCGCCGTCACGGAGATCCTCGAGGAGGAGCTGGAGGCGGAGACCGGCTCGGTGGACCCGATGATCGAGCCGGCCGTGCGGCTGGTGGTCAGCGAGACGCGCAGGCTCAACGACCTGGTCGAGAACCTCATGGAGGTCACCCGCTTCGACGCGGGTACGGCCCGGCTGGTCCTGGACGACGTCGACGTGGCCGACCAGATCACCGCGTGCATCGACGCGCGCGCGTGGCTGGACGCGGTGGACCTGGACGCCGAGCGCGGCATCCACGCCCGCCTCGACCCGCGCCGCCTCGACGTGATCCTCGCCAACCTGATCGGCAACGCCCTCAAGCACGGCGGCTCCCCGGTCCGGGTGGCCGTGCGCGCGGCGTCCGACGAGGTGGTCATCGGGGTCCGCGACCACGGCCCCGGCATCCCCGAGGACGTCCTCCCGCACGTCTTCGACCGCTTCTACAAGGCCAGCGCCTCCCGCCCCCGCTCCGAGGGCAGCGGCCTCGGCCTGTCCATCGCCCGGGAGAACGCGCACATCCACGGCGGCGAGATCACCGCGGCGAACTCCCCCGACGGAGGCGCCGTCTTCACGCTGCGGCTCCCCCGGGACGCCTCGGCGCTGGCCGAGGAACTCCTGGAGGCCAAGAAGGACGACGACCGCGCGTCGAAGAAGGGGGACGCCCGATGAGCTCCGAGAGGCGACACCGGGGGCGGGCCGTACGAACGCGCGCCGGGCTGAACGTACGCGGGCTGCTGGCGCTGCCCCTGCTCGGGCTGCTGGTCGCCGGGTGCGGGATCCGCTCCACCGAGGTGCCCACCGACTTCGGTCCCGCGCCCTCGCGGGTGCGGTGTTCGCTGTCCGAGCCGAGCGCGGCCTCGCAGGCCTCGCGGGGGCTGGCCGTGCAGGTGTTCCTGCTGTGCGGGTCGTCCCTGGTGGCCGTGGACCGGAGCCTCAGGGTCCCGGACGGGACCGCGGACTCCGCGCGAAGGGTGCTGGTCGCCCAGGGGCTCCTCGACCAGCTCGCCAAGACGCCGTCGGCGGCCGAGCGGGAGGCCGGGTACCAGACGTATGTGCGCGGCGGCATGACCGTCGGCGGGCCGCGCGCCAAGGACCCCGAGGACACGCTCCGGCTGAGCACCCCGCCCGCCGAGCTCTCCGCCTACGCCCTCGCCCAGGTGGTGTGCACGTTCTCCGACTCGGCCGCGGCCGAGGGCGACGGCTCCGTCATCCTCGGCGGCCCCGCGACCACCCCGTTGCGCCGCTACGACTGCACGGACGAGGTCCGCTCCCGGCCGGGCAGCCGGCAGCCCGCGTCGAGCGAGGTGACGGGCGGCTGACGGGGGTTCGACGGCCACGTGTGGCGCAGACCTCACCCAGGTACCTCGGGGTGTTCCGGAACCGATCGTGGCGAGCGGGGCGTCTACGGGGTCGTGCAGCGTCAAGGCTTCGTCGGCGGCAGTGCCGCCCTTCGCGTCCGTGTGGCAGGAGGTGCCCTCCTGGTCGCACACCTCGCGTTCGTCGCCTGGTTCACGCTGCGGCCGCTGGACGTGCCCTGGGTCGTCCCGGCCAACCTGCACCCGCTGGCCGGCATCCGCGCCGACCTCGCTCTCGGCTGGCAGGAGGGAACCCGCCGTATCGGCGAGGGACTGGCCCTGCTCGCCCCGCTCGGCTTCCTGCTCCCGATGGCGCACGGCAGGCTGTGGGCCTCCCCGCTCGGCTCCCTGATCCGTACGTCCGCCGCGGGCGCCCTGATCTCCCTGGGCATCGCGCTCCTCCAGACCGGGGTCCCCGGCCAGGTCGTCGACATCGACGCGCTGCTCCTGAACACCGCCGGCGTGGCCCTCGCGCATGTCGCGGTCGTGCCGACGGCACGCCACTGGCTCCGTCGCGGGACCGAGCGCAGGCGGCGCACCGCCGTCCGCCAGGAGGAGCCGGCTCAGGGTCGGACCCCGACGATTCCCAGGGTCGGGATCGCACCGTAGAGCGACGCTTTGTGTCGTTCGTCTCCGTAGCGTTGAGGACAGTTGGAGAGGGTCACCCGGACCCGACCACCGACGCTCACGAAGGAGCCGCAATGTCCCGCCTTGCCCGCCCCACCGACGGCCGCATGATCGGCGGAGTGTGTGCCGCGCTGGCACGGCGCTTCGGCACCTCCGCGACCACGATGCGCGTGATCTTCCTGGTGTCCTGTCTGCTGCCGGGCCCGCAGTTCCTGCTCTACATAGCGCTGTGGATCCTGTTCCCCTCGGAGGAGAAGGCGCAGGCCGCCTGGTAATACCCCCTACGCACGTACGCCGGTGGGGCGCACCCCGGACCACGGGGTGCGCCCCACCGGCGCGTGCGAGGAGCGAGGGACTCAGCCGAGCGGCAGGCCGTTCAGGCTGGAGTCGCTGCCCAGCAGGAGCTTGCCGACCGGCAGGCCGCCGAGGAGACCGGCGACCGGCGCGGCCGGACCGTCGGCGAGCGCCTTCGCGACAGCCGGCTGGGCGGTCGCGAGGCCCGCGCCCAGCGCCGGCTGGGCCTGCGCCAGCGCCTCACCGCCGCCCGGCAGCGCCTTGGTGACGTTCTCGGTGGGGAGCCCCTTGGAGACGGAGCCGAGCGCCTGAGTGGCGTCCGGGACCGCCGGAGCGGCGTTCGCGGCACCCGCGCCGGTGGCGGCGAAGGCGGCACCGAGGGCGGCGACACCGAGGGTCTTGGCAGCAGACTGCTTCATAAAATGCGTCCTCGAAATGGTTTTACGGGAATGTCAGCGGTTCACGACCGTAAACACGCGGACCCGCCCGCCGCAAACATCGAAATGCGGACGAATGGTGAACGCCCGCCCTCATTTCGTGCCCGAGAATGCGCCCGGCCAGCTCCCCTCGGCCACAGAACCGCTGGTGGAAGCGGTCTGCTGGAACAGCCATTCGGACTTCAGCTCTGCATATCCGGGCTTGATGACGTCATTGATCATCGCGAGTCTTTCATCGAAAGGAATGAACGCTGATTTCATCGCATTGACGGAGAACCACTGGAGATCGTCGAGCGTATAGCCGAACGCGTCGACGAGGTGCTCGAATTCCCGGCTCATGCTGGTGCCGGACATCAGCCGGTTGTCGGTGTTCACGGTCGCCCGGAAGTGCAGGCGCCGCAGCAGCCCGATCGGGTGCTCGGCGTACGACGAGGCCGCCCCGGTCTGCAGATTGGAGCTGGGGCACAGCTCCAGCGGGATCCGCTTGTCCCGGACGTAGGAGGCGAGCCGCCCGAGCTTGACCGTGCCGTCCTCGTGGACCTGGATGTCGTCGATGATGCGCACACCGTGCCCGAGCCGGTCGGCACCGCACCACTGCAGGGCCTGCCAGATGGACGGCAGCCCGAAGGCCTCGCCGGCGTGGATGGTGAAGTGGTTGTTCTCGCGCTTCAAGTACTCGAAGGCGTCGAGGTGACGGGTGGGCGGGTAGCCGGCCTCCGCGCCCGCGATGTCGAAGCCGACGACGCCCAGGTCGCGGTAGCGGTTGGCGAGTTCGGCGATCTCCAGGGCACGGGCCGCATGCCGCATCGCGGTGAGCAGGGCGCCGACGCGGATGCGGTGGCCGTTCGCCCTGGCCCTGCGCTCCCCTTCCCTGAAGCCCTCGTTGACGGCCTCGACGACCTCTTCGAGGGTCAGGCCCTTCTCCAGGTGCTGCTCGGGGGCGTACCGCACCTCGGCGTAGACGACACCGTCCTCGGCAAGGTCCTCGGCGCACTCGGCGGCCACCCGCACCAGCGCGTCACGGGTCTGCATGACGCCGACGGTGTGCGAGAAGGTCTCCAAGTACCGCTCCAGCGAACCGGAGTCGGCGGCTTCGCGGAACCAGACGCCCAATCGGTCCGCGTCGGTCTCGGGGAGGGCGGAGTACCCGGTGTCCCGGGCGAGGTCGACGATCGTGCCGGGGCGCAGCCCGCCGTCGAGGTGATCGTGCAGCAGAACCTTGGGTGCCCGGCGGATCTGGTCCGAGCTCGGGGGGTTCCCCATCCGGTCAGTCTTGCTCGTCATCCTGGCACTCTAACGCCTACGCGCGTAGACGGCTCGTTGTACGAATCCGCCGATACGTAACGGTGACCGCCCCGCCCCGTGTCGTACACCCGCGCTTCTGACACTGTTCTGTCATGGCACAGCAAGCGACGCCGGTTCGCAGCGCCCGACTGGGCAGGACACTCGGCCCGGAGCCGGCGGCGGTGAACGGGGTGGTGCTGCTCCTTCCGGGCGGCGACGAAACCTCTCTGCGCAGACCCGCCTCGATGCGACTCCCCTCCACCGTACGGGCGTTGGGACGACGGCTCGCCCGGTCGGGACACGCGGACGGGCTGGCGGCCCACCTGGTGCACTACCGCTATCGCGGATGGAACGGCAGCGAGGCGCATCTCGCGCACGACGCGACCTGGGCCGCCGACGAGATCGTACGGCGCTACGGCGACGTCCCCGTGGCCCTGGTCGGCGTCGACATGGGCGCGCGGGCCGCCCTGCGCGCGGGCGGACACGAGGCCGTCAACTCCGTGGTGGCGGTCGCTCCTTGGCTGCCCGAGGAGGATGTGGCGGCCACGCCCGAACCGGTCAAGCAGCTCGTGGGGCGGCGGGTGCTGATCGTGCACGGCACGAACGACGCGCAGACGGACCCCGAGTTGTCGTTCCGGCTCGCGTCCCGGGCGAAGAAGGCCAACCGGGAGGTGTGCCGGTTCGAGGTGCACTCCGACGGACACGGGCTGCATCAGTACCGGGCCGAAGTACAGGCGCTGACCGAGGACTTCGTCATGGGAGCACTGTTCGGGCGGGCGCTGTCCCGGCCTGTGCAGGACGCGCTGGCCGCGCCTCCGCCGCTGGGGCTGCGGATGCCGCTCGCCTCCGGGTTCGGGCGCAGACGGTAGGTCAGGGCAGCAGGTTCCCCCTTCTCGACAGCAGGAACTTCTTGAAGGCGGCCACCGGGGGTGTGTCCGGGTGGCCGTCCAGCCAGGCCACCCCGATCTCGCGGGCCGCCCGGGGGGCCGTGACCGTCAGTTCCGCGACTCCTGGGCGGGGGAAGGCCGGTGGCGGCAGGAGGGCGACACCCAGTCCGGCCGCCACCAGGCCCCTCAGGGTCTCCGCCTCCTCCCCCTCGAAGGCGATCCTCGGCTTGAAGCCGGCCTCCTGGCAGAGGTCGTCCGTGATGCGGCGCAGGCCGTAGCCGGGCTCCAGGGTCACGAAGGACTCCTCGGCGGCCTCGGCGAGGCGCACGCGTCTACGGGCCGCGAGGGGGTGATCGGCGGGGACCACGAGCCGTAGCTTCTGTTCGTCGAGGCGGCGGGCGACGAGGTCGGGGGCGTCCGGGACCGGGGAGGTCAGACACAGGTCCAGCTCCCCCGCCCGCAGCCGTTCGATCATCGCCTCGCCGTAGTTCTGGACCAGGCTGAAGCGGACGCGGGGATGGTCGGCGCGGAAGGCCCGGATCAGGCCGGGGACCGTTTCCGAGCCCATGGTGTGCAGGAAGCCGAAGGCGACCTTGCCGGTGGCCGGGTCGGCGTCCGCGCGGACCTCGTCCGCGGCACGCTGGATCTCGGCGAGGGCGCGTTCGGCGGAGGCGAGGAAGGTGCGGCCCGCGGGGGTGAGGGAGACCGTGCGGCCGATGCGGGCGAACAGGTCGACGCCGAGGTCCTGTTCCAGGCGGACCATCGCGCGCGAGAGCGTCGACTGGGGTACGTCCATCTCCTGCGCGGCGCGGGTGACGTGCTCGGTGCGGGCCACGCCGGCGAAGTAGGCGAGCCGCGGGGCCAGCAACATCACCATGTCTTCTGTGTCACTGGATGGTGACAGGCGCGCCTGTGACCTCTGCTGATGCTCCATGGGAACGATTATGGCGAATCCATGCATTGGACGGATGAGCGGAGTCGTACGTAGCTTCGAGGCATGCCTGCCAGTACCGAGGCGCCCACCCGCGTGGGCGCCGTATCTCCCGCCTCTGCCACCTCCGCCGCCGTCGATTCCCGTCTCACCCCGGGTGGCCCCGGCTACCGCAGGATGAGCTTCGCCCTCTTCCTCGCCGGTGTCGCGACCTTCGCGCTGCTGTACTCCACGCAGGCCCTTCTCCCGCTGATCTCGGGCGAGTTCGGGGTGGCGGCGAGCGAGGCGAGCTGGACGGTGGCGGCGGCGACCGGCGGTCTGGCGCTGTTCGTGCTGCCGATGAGCGCCCTGTCGGAGCGCTTCGGACGCCGTACGGTCATGACGGCGTCGCTCGCGGTCGCGGTGACGGTCGGTCTCCTGGTCCCCTTCGCGCCCTCGCTGACCGCGCTGGTCGTGCTGCGGGCCGTGCAGGGCGCGGCCCTGGCGGGGCTGCCCGCCTCCGCGACGGCGTATCTCGCCGAGGAGGTCAGGCCGAAGGCGCTGGTCACGGCGATCGGGCTGTTCGTCGCCGGCAACAGCGTCGGCGGGATGAGCGGCCGGGTCATCACCGGCTGGGTCGCGCAGGAATGGGGCTGGCGCGTGGCCGTGGGGGTCATCGGCGCGATCGCGGTGGCCTGCGCGGTGGCGTTCCGCCTCCTGCTGCCGGCGCCGAAGCACTTCGTGGCGGGCTCGCTGCGGCCGCGGGTGCTGCTCGGCACGGTCCGCGCACACCTGGGCGACCCGCTGCTGCGCCGCCTCTACGCCATCGGCGCGCTGTTCATGACGGTCTTCGGCGGCGTGTACACGGTCATCGGCTACCGGCTGACCGAGGCGCCCTTCTCGCTCCCTCAGGGCATCGTCGGCTCGATCTTCCTGGTCTACCTGGTGGGCACGGTGTCCGCGTCGACGGCGGGCCGGCTGGTCGGCCGCCTGGGCCGCCGGGGCGCGCTGTACGCGGCGGGCGGTACGACGGCCGCGGGCCTCCTGCTCTCCCTGGCGGGCTCCCTGCCGCTGGTCCTGCTGGGCCTGGTCCTGATCACCGGCGGCTTCTTCGCCGGGCACGCGGTGGCGTCCTCGGCGGTCAGCAAGACGGCCACCCACGGCCGCGCCCAGGCCTCGGCCCTCTACCAGTCCGCCTACTACATCGGTTCCAGCGCGGGCAGCACGGTCGGCGCGCTCGCCTTCCACGCGGGCGGCTGGACCGGGACGGTCGGGGTCGGACTGCTGGCGGTGCTCGGCGTGGTGTCGATCACCGTCCTCGGAACCCGTGCGGCGAGGGCTGAGCAGCGGCTCGCGACGGTCTGAGCGGCAGGTTCTTGCTTCCCCTGACCGGGGTCGGCCGGTCAGGGGGATGTTTTTTCGCCCCCGCCGGACGGACTGGGATCGCCTGGGCCGGCGCTTGGAATTCAGCCTCTCCGGCGTTTGAGGAGCGGGGGTCCAGGGGGCAGAGCCCCCTGGGAGCGGGGTCGAAGGGGCAGCGCCCCTGGGGATGGGACGGGTAGGGGCGGCGGGGGCGAGAACCCTCTGACCTGCACGTTCGTTCACTCGGCACGCCATTGTCAGACCCCTGCGGTAGTTTCCGAGTAGTGGGCGCAAAGGCGCGGCACAGCACGGCCACAGGGGTGGGTGGACGATGACGGACAGCACGGCGACGACGACAGACCTCGACATCAGGCTCGAGAAACACCGCACCGAGCTGACGGGGTACTGCTACCGCATGCTCGGCTCCTCCTTCGAGGCCGAGGACGCGGTGCAGGACACCCTGGTGCGGGCCTGGCGGAGCTACGACAAGTTCGAGGGCCGTTCCAGTCTCCGCTCGTGGCTGTACCGCATCGCGACGAACGTCTGCCTGGACATGCTGACCGCGGGCAACAAGCGCGCCCGCCCCATGGACCTCTCGGAGTCGACCCCCCTCGCCCAGGCCGCCCTCTCCCCCCGCCCCGACCACACCTGGCTGGAGCCGATGCCGGACAACCGCATCCTGCCGACGGTCGAGGACCCGGCGGAGGCGGCGGTCGCCAAGGAGACCGTGCGGCTCGCCTTCATGGCCGCCCTGCAGCAACTGCCGCCCAAGCAGCGCGCGGTGCTGATCCTGCGTGAGGTGCTGGCGTGGAAGGCGAGCGAGGTCGCCGAACTGCTCGACACCTCCGTCGCCTCGGTCAACAGCGCCCTCCAGCGGGCCCGCGCCACCCTCGCCGAGCGGGAGGAGCACGGCGCCGACGCGGCCGTGTCCGACCCGCTGGACGAGGAGCAGCAGAAACTCCTGGACCGCTATGTGAAGGCGTTCGAGGGGTACGACATGACGGCGCTGACGGCTCTCCTCCACGAGGACGCCATCATGACGATGCCGCCGTTCGACCTCTGGCTGACGGGCCACGACGACATCACGGGCTTCATGACGACCCTGGGCTCGGCCTGCGAGGGCTCACGTCTGGTGCCGGTGCAGGTCAACGGCCTGCCGGGGTTCGCCCAGTACAAGCCGGACCCGGAGAAGGGCGGTCACACCCCCTGGGCGGTCCAGGTGCTGGAGATCTCAGACGGCCGGCTCACCGGGTTCCACTTCTTCCTCGACACCCAGCGCTGGTTCCCCCTGTTCGGACTGCCCCTCCACCTCGAAGCGGAGGCCGACGAGGTCAAGGAGGGCGTGTAGCCCGGGGTCGGGGTCGCGCAGCCTGATCCGGCCCCCGGCACGCCGGGCCGCGAGCTGGAGCCGGGCGAGCAGATCGACCGTGCCGAGCCCCGGCGGCCCGAGCCCGGCGACGTCGCACACCACCACCCCGGCACGGGTCGTCCGCAACAGCGCCCGGACCTCGTCGCTCAGCCCCGTCACCTCGTCCCGGGTGACAGGGCCGACGAGCACGAGTACAGCGGGTGTCATGGCGTCCACGATCGGTAGACCGGGCGGGCGGGCGTAACTCATCGGCCGACGCCCTGTCCGCGCGGGCAGGATCACGTTGACCTGCGGGCCGTCTGCCCCCGAGGGTTGCCTGTATGCGCCACCCATCAGCACCTCCCTGGATAGGCCACGCCCTCCTCACCCTTGAGGAGTCCGCGTGCAGGGAGTGCTGACCGGCTTCGCGGTCATCGCGGTGGTCATCGGGGTCGGTTACCTCATCGGCCTGCGCGGCTACCTCGGCGACCAGGGCCGGGAGGTCCTGACCAAGCTGGCCTTCCACGTGGCGTCCCCGGCCCTGCTGTTCACGACCCTGGCGCGGGCCGACCTGTCGGTGATCTTCTCCAGCCGCCTCCTGGTGACCGCGCTCAGCACGGCCGCGGCGGCGGGGATCTTCGTCGCGGTGGGTGTCGTACGGGGCTGGGGGCTGGGCCGTACGACGATCGGCGCTTTGTGCTCGTCCTACGTCAACTCCGGCAACCTCGGTATCCCGATCGCGGTGTACGTCCTCGGGGACGCGTCACTGGTGGCGCCGGTGCTCCTGTTCCAGCTGGTGGGGGTGACCCCGGTCGCGCTGACGGTCCTGGACCTGGCGTCGGGTGACGGGGAGAGGGGCCCGCTGTGGCGGAGACTGCTGACCCCGCTCCGCAATCCGATCGCGGTGGGCTCACTGGCCGGCGTGGCGGTCTCGGCGGCCGGTCTCAAGGTCCCGGCCCCCGTCATGGACCCCTTGACCCTGATCGGCGGCATGTCGGTCCCGGCCGTCCTCCTCGCCTTCGGCATCTCCCTGTGCGGCAGCACGATGCCCGGCCGGGGCCCGGACCGACAGCTCGTCCTGCTTTCGGTCGCGCTGAAGTCGGTGGGGCAGCCAGCGGCGGCCTGGGCCCTGGCGGCCGGGGTCTTCGGCCTGCACGGGTCCCAACTCCTCGACGTGGTCGTGACCTCGGCCCTGCCGGCCGCGCAGAACCTCTACACGTACGCGTCCACCTACGGCGTGGGCGAACGCTTGGCCCGGGACTCGATCCTGGTGTCGACGGTGTTGTCGGTGCCGGTGCTGGTGGGGGTGGCGGCGTTGTTGGGCTGAGCGGAGCCCGACATGCCGAACGGGACCGGCGCAGGTTCACCGGTCCCGTTCACTCAAAGGAACGCCAGGTCAGGCGATACGTTCCAGCACCACCGGCGACGTCGTGAAGTCCGTCCCCGCCGCCCCGATGTCGTAGGAACCCTCGATCGACTGGAGGGCGTACTCGAAGCGCTCCGGGGTGTCGGTGTGCAGGGTCAGCAGGGGCTGCCCCTGCGTCACCGTGTCGCCCGGCTTGGCGTGCAGTTCCACGCCCGCGCCCGCCTGGACCGGGTCTTCCTTGCGGGCACGCCCGGCGCCGAGGCGCCAGGCGGCGACGCCGATGCCGTAGGCGTCGAGGCGGGTCAGGACGCCCGAGCTCGGCGCCTTGATCACGTGCTGCTCGCGGGCCACCGGCAGCTTCGCGTCCGGGTCGCCGCCCTGCGCCGCGATCATCCGGCGCCACACGTCCATCGCCGAGCCGTCGGCCAGGGCCTTCGCGGGGTCGGCGTCGCGGACGCCCGCCGCGTCGAGCATCTCGCGGGCCAGCGCGAGGGTCAGCTCCACCACGTCCGCGGGTCCGCCGCCCGCCAGGACCTCGACCGACTCGCGGACCTCGAGCGCGTTGCCCGCCGTCAGGCCGAGGGGCGTGCTCATGTCCGTCAGGAGCGCGACCGTCTTCACGCCGTGGTCCGTGCCCAGGCCCACCATCGTGGACGCCAGTTCCCGCGCGTCCTCGATGGTCTTCATGAAGGCGCCGGTGCCGACCTTCACGTCCAGGACCAGCGAGCCCGTCCCCTCCGCGATCTTCTTCGACATGATCGAGGAGGCGATCAGGGGGATGGCCTCGACCGTTCCCGTGACGTCACGCAGGGCGTACAGCTTCTTGTCGGCCGGAGCCAGACCGTCGCCCGCCGCGCAGATGACCGCGCCGGTCGTGTCGAGGACGTTCAGCATCTCCTCGTTCGACAGCAGCGCACGCCAGCCCGGGATCGACTCCAGCTTGTCCAGCGTGCCGCCGGTGTGGCCGAGGCCCCGGCCCGAGAGCTGGGGGACGGCCGCACCGCAGGCCGCCACCAGGGGCGCCAGCGGGAGGGTGATCTTGTCGCCGACACCGCCCGTGGAGTGCTTGTCGGCCGTCGGGCGGGACAGGGACGAGAAGTCCATGCGCTCGCCGGAGGCGATCATCGCGGCGGTCCAGCGGGCGATCTCGCGACGGTTCATGCCGTTGAGCAGGATCGCCATCGCGAGCGCGGACATCTGCTCGTCGGCGACCTCCCCGCGGGTGTACGCGTCGATGACCCAGTCGATCTGCTCGTCACTGAGTTCACCGCGGTCCCGCTTGGTGCGGATGACGGAGATGGCGTCCATGGCCATGCAGGGCTTTCCTTCCGGGAATTACTTGGTGAGATGCCCCGGCCCGAAGGCCTGCGGCAGCATCTCCGACAGCGGCAGGATCCCCGCCGGGGTCTCCATGAGCAGTTCGGGGCCGCCGAACTCGTACAGCAGCTGCCGGCAGCGGCCGCAGGGGACGAGGATCTCGCCGTTGCCGTCGACGCAGGTGAAGTGCGTGAGGCGGCCGCCGCCCGAGTTCTGCAGCTCCGAGACCAGACCGCACTCGGCGCACAGGCCGAGGCCGTAGGAGGCGTTCTCGACGTTGCAGCCGGTGATCGTCCGGCCGTCGTCGACCAGGGCGGCCACGCCGACCGGGTAGCCGGAGTACGGGGCATACGCCCGGGACATGGCCTCCCGGGCCCGCTCGCGCAGCGACTCCCAGTCGACGTCGGACCGCGGGGTCACTTGCCCTGGCCCTTCCGGTAGCGCATGCCGTCCGCCTTGGGCATCCGCAGGCGCTGCGCGGACAGCGACAGCACCAGCAGCGTGACGACGTACGGGGTGGCGCCCACGAAGTCGCTCGGGACCTCGTCGGTGACCAGGTACCAGACCAGGACGCCCGCGGCCACCATGAGGCTGATGCCGCCCTGCCAGTGCGCCTTCTTGTACAGCTTCCAGCCGGCCATCGCCAGGAGCAGTACGAACAGCAGGAGCAGCAGCGCGTGGACGGTCTCGCCGCCGTTGCGCAGCTGGAGCGCGTCGGAGTAGCCGAACAGGCCCGCGCCCATCGCGAGTCCGCCGGGCCGCCAGTTGCCGAAGATCATGGCGGCGAGGCCGATGTAGCCGCGGCCGCCGGTCTGGCCCTCCAGGTAGGTGTGCGAGGTGACCAGCGCGAGGAAGGCGCCGCCGAGGCCGGCGAGGCCGCCGGAGACGGCCACGGCCATGTACTTGTACTTGTAGACGTTGACGCCGAGGGACTCGGCGGCGATCGGGTTCTCGCCGCAGGAGCGCAGCCGCAGGCCGAACGGCGTGCGCCACAGCAGCCACCAGCTGCCGACGAACAGCACGACCGCCAGGACCGTCACGATGGACAGGTTGGTGAACAGACCGCCGAGGATGCCCGCGACGTCGGAGATCAGGAACCAGTGGTGGTTCTCGATGGAGTGCAGCCCGCTCGACAGGCCCGGGACGTCGAAGCTGGGCAGCGAGTCCACGGGCGGGGACTGCTTGGGGTTGCCGCCCGCGTCCGCCGCCTTGCCGTCCACGAAGAAGAGCTTGGCGAGGTACTGGGTGGTGCCGAGCGCGAGCAGGTTGATCGCGACACCGGAGACGATGTGGTCGACGCCGAAGGTGACGGTCGCGACCGCGTGCAGCAGGCCGCCCAGGACGCCGAAGCCGACACCGCACAGGAGGCCGAGCCAGGGGCTGGACTGCCAGCCGATCCAGCCGGCGCCGAAGGTGCCGAGGATCATCATGCCCTCGAGGCCGATGTTGACCACGCCGGACCGCTCGGACCACAGACCGGCGAGACCGGCGAGGCCGATCGGCACGGCGAGGCTGAGCGCGGCGGAGACCTGGCCCTCGGAGGTGAGCTGGTCGGAGCCGGAGATGACACGGACCGCGGCGACGAGCAGCAGCGCGCCGGCGACGATCATCAGGATCTGGCCGAGCGAGCGGCCCGACCGGGTGGCGGTGTCCGCCTTGGGTGCCGCGGGGGGCGGCGTGTTGGTCATCGTGGCAGTCATCACGCCACCTCCTGCTTCTTGGTCGGGGCTCCGGCCTGAGCGGCGAGCTCGGCGCCGACCCGCTGCTGCTGGCGCTTGAGTCCGTAACGGCGTACGACCTCGTAGGCGATGACGACGCACAGGACGATGACGCCCTGGATGACGCCGAGGATCTCCTTGTCGTAGCCCTCGAACTCCAGGTGGTTGGTGGTGCGCTCCAGGAAGCCCCACAGCAGCGCGCCCAGCGCGATGCCGACCGGGTTGTTGCGGCCGAGCAGGGCGATGGCGATGCCGGTGAAGCCGATGCCGGTCGGGAAGTCGTTGCTGAACTGGTGGCTGTCGTTGAGCAGGGTCGGCATGCCGATCAGGCCGGCCACCGCGCCCGAGATGAGCATGCTGGTGGCGATCATCCTCTTCACCGAGACACCGCTCGCGGCGGCGGCGCTCTCGGACTGGCCGACGGTGCGCAGGTCGAAGCCGAACCGGGTGCGGCCGAGCACGAACCAGTACGCGATGCCGACGAGCACGGCGATGACGATGAAGCCCCACAGCTCGCCCGCGGCGCCGGTGTCGATCTGGAAGAAGTACGACGACTCCGGCAGCGGCTTGGTGGAGACGACCGTGCCGCCGGCCTGGAGTTCGGCGAGCTTTCCGGGCTGGAGCAGGTAGGCGATGATCGCGGTGGCGATCGCGTTGAGCATGATCGTCGAGATGACCTCGCTGACGCCGCGGGTCACCTTCAGAACGCCCGCGATGCCCGCCCATACGGCGCCGGTGCCCATGGCGCACAGGATGATCAGCGGGATGGAGATCCAGCCCGGCGTGGTCAGCGCGCCGCCGAGGACCGCGGCGAAGAACGCGGCGATGCGGTACTGGCCGTCGACGCCGATGTTGAACAGGTTCATCCGGAAGCCGATGGCCACCGAGACGCCCGCCAGGTAGTACGTCGTCGCCTTGTTGAGGATGTAGACCTGGCTGTCGCTGGCGGAGCCGTAGGTCAGCATGTCGCTGAAGGCGGCGCCCGGGTTCTTGCCGGTGGCCAGGATCACCAGGGTGGTGACGACGAGCGCGGCGACGACCGCCAGGAGCGGGGCCGCGATGGCGAGGAGCAGCCGCTCCTTGTCGATGCGTTGGGTCAGCTTGTTCATCGGGCGTCGTCCTCGTGGTCCGCTGCGGAGTCCGCTGCGTGCTCCAGGTGGCCGGTGGCCGCACCGGTCATGGCGGAGCCCAGCTCCTCGGGGGTGATGGTGGCGGGGTCGGCGTCGGCGACCAGTCGGCCGCGGTACATCACCCGCAGGGTGTCGGACAGGCCGATGAGCTCGTCCAGGTCGGCGGAGATCAGCAGCACGGCCAGGCCCTCGCGGCGGGCCTCGCGGATGTGGTCCCAGATCGCGGCCTGCGCGCCGACGTCCACACCGCGGGTGGGGTGGGCGGCGATGAGCAGCTTGGGCGTGTGGCTCATCTCGCGGCCGACGATCAGCTTCTGCTGGTTGCCGCCGGACAGCGAGGCGGCGGTGACGTCGATGCCGGGGGTGCGGACGTCGTACGCCTGGATGATGCGCTCGGTGTCGGTGCGGGCCGCCTTGATGTCGAGCAGCTGGCCGCGGGAGTTGGGCCTCTCGGTGACATGCCCGAGGATGCGGTTCTCCCACAGGGGGGCCTCGAGGAGCAGGCCGTGGCGGTGGCGGTCCTCGGGGATGTAGCCGACGCCGGACTCGCGGCGGTGGCGGGTGGCGAGGTGGGAGATGTCGGTGCCGTCGAGTGTGACCGTGCCGGAGTCGGGGGTGCGGATGCCCATGATGGCCTCGACCAGTTCCGACTGGCCGTTGCCCTCCACGCCGGCGATGCCGAGGACCTCGCCCTTGTGGATGGTGAAGGAGATGTCGTCGAGGATGACCCGCTCGACGCCGTCGAGGTCGGTCTGGGCCAGCCGCAGTCCGTCCAGCTTCAGCAGCGGGACGTCGGTGACCGTGGACTCCTCGGTCTCCGGGGTGGGCAGTTCGCTGCCGACCATCAGCTCGGCGAGCTGCTTGGGGGTGGTGCCGGCGGGCTCGACCGTGCCGACGGTGGTACCGCGCCGGATGACCGTGATCTCGTCGGCGACGGACAGGACCTCGCCGAGCTTGTGCGAGATGAAGATGACGGTGAGGCCCTCGGCCTTGAGCTCGCGCAGGTTGTCGAAGAGGGCTTCGACCTCCTGCGGCACGAGGACGGCGGTGGGCTCGTCGAGGATCAGGGTCTTGGCGCCGCGGTAGAGGACCTTGAGGATCTCCACCCGCTGGCGGTCGGCGACGCCGAGCTCCTCCAGCAGGACGTCGGGGCGGACGTTCAGGCTGTACGCGTCGGAGATCTGCCTGATCTTCGCGCGGGCCTTGGCGCCGATGCCGTACAGCTTCTCCGCGCCCAGGACGACGTTCTCCAGGACCGTGAGGTTGTCGGCGAGCATGAAGTGCTGGTGCACCATGCCGATGCCGCGGGCGATGGCGTCGGCGGGGGTGTGGAAGGTGACCGTCTCGCCGTTCACCGTGATGGTGCCCTCGTCCGGCTGCTGCATGCCGTAAAGGATCTTCATCAGGGTGGACTTGCCGGCACCGTTCTCACCGCACAGGGCGTGCACGGTGCCCGTGCGGACGGTGATGTCGATGTCCTTGTTGGCCACGACGCCGGGGAATCGCTTGGTGATGCCGCGCAGTTCGACGGCAGCGGGAGGGCTGGACGCGTTGATGGCGCACTCTCCTCGGGGAAAAGGGGCTGCGTAGGGGAGGGCAGGCGTCGGTGACGCTAGCGCGGCAACTCCATGCTACACGCGTAGAGTTGACACATTGTTATGGCTCGACGAGGGGGTTGTCGAGGCCCCCTCGTCGAGCCCGGGTTCCGGCGGGAACCGTCAGGTCAGCTGGTCTTGACCTTGATGGTGCCGTCGACGATCTTCTTCTTCGCCTCGTCCAGCTTGGGCTGGATGTCGTCGATGAAGCCACCGCTGGTGGAGAGGCTGACACCGCCCTTGGCGAGGGAGTAGATCTGGTTGCCGGTCAGCGGCTTGCCGTCGTTGACGGACTTGATGAAGTCGTAGACGCCGACGTCGACGTTCTTGACCATCGAGGTCAGGATCGAGTTCTTGTACTTGGCCAGGCCCGGGATGTTGTACTGGTCCGAGTCCACGCCGATGGCCCAGGCGCCCTTGACGCCGGAAACGGCCTCGATCGAGCCGTTGCCGGAGGAGCCGGCCGCGGCGTAGATCACGTCGACGCCGTTGTCGAGCATGCCGGACGCGGCCTCCTTGCCCTTGGCGGGGTCGGCGAAACCGGAGAAGTCCGAGCCATGGGTCAGGTACTGGACGTCGACCTTGACCTTGGGGTTGGTGTCCTTGACGCCCTGGGCGTAGCCCGCCTCGAACTTCTTGATCAGCGGGGTGTCCACGCCGCCGATGAAGCCGACGTGGTCCTTCTTGGTCTTCAGCGCCGCGGCGACACCGGCGAGGTACGAACCCTGCTCCTCGGTGAAGGTGATGCTGTCGACGTTCGTGGCCTTCGCGACCGAGTCAATGAGGCCGAAGTTGACCTTCGGGTACTTGGGAGCGACCTTGTCGACCGAGGTGGCGTAGGAGAAGCCGACGGCGACGATCGGGTTGTAGCCGGCGTCCGCCAGGTCGGTCAGGCGCTGCTCGCGGTCGGCCTCCGTGTCGGAGCTCTTGGCGGTCAGCTCCTTGAGGGAACCGTCGAACTCCTTAGCGGCCTTGTCGGCACCGCGCGCGGCGGAGTCGTTGAAGGAGCGGTCACCACGGCCGCCGACGTCGTAAGCGAGACCGATCTTGATACCGCCCTTGCTGCTGCCGGCGGAGGCGGACGACGAGCTGTCGTTGTCCGAGGAAGTGCTGCCACAGGCTGTGGCAGTCATTGCGAGAGCTGCGGTGGCGATACACGCAGCGGAAAGCTTGGCTACCCGGCGCACGGGAGGCTCCTTCACCTGACCTGAGCGCCTTGTCGGCGCTTCATGTGAGCACCATGCCAGTGCCCGGGCCTGTACGCCCCTGCGGCGTTGGCTTCGCGGCATCGTAACGCGCGTAGATGTCGGAAACAGACCTCTTCCGAAGCCGTTATCGATTCGAGGCAAACAGCGTCTGAACTGAGGCTCTGCCGCCCTGACACACCGGGATGTCGATGTGCGCACAATTGGCTTACGACCATGTTGCGCCGGTCGGCGGAACGGCCCCCGAGGGGGCCGTCCGTCACGCTCGGATCACTGCGCGGCGTCCAGCAGTGCCGCCGCCGTGAACATCTCCACCCCTACGGTGATCGCGGACTCGTCGGCGTCGAAGTCGCCCTGGTGAAGGTCGCGCACGGTCCGTTCCCCCGGCGTGCGCACCCCGAGGCGGGCCATGGCACCGGGAACGTGCTGGAGGTACCAGGAGAAGTCCTCGCCACCCAGGCTCTGCTCGGTGTTCTCGATCGAGTCGGCTCCGCGCCGGGCGGTCATGGCGTCCCGGAGCAGCTCGGTGACGTCCGCGTCGTTGACGACGGGCGGAACGCCGCGCACATAGTTGATCTCGGACTTGGCCCGGTGCAGATTGGCGACCTCGTCGATCGCGGCGACCACGATGTCCGGGGCCTGCCGCCAGGTGTCGAGGTCCAGGCAGCGGACGGTCCCGGAGAGCTCGGCGTGCTGCGGGATCACATTCGGCGCATGCCCCGACTCGATCCGTCCCCAGGTCACGGCGAGCCCGGCCCGCGTGTCCACCCGTCGCCCGACGAGGGCGGGCACGTCGGTGACGACGCGGGCGGCGGCGGTGACGAGGTCGGTGGTGAGGTGCGGCCGGGCGGTGTGCCCACCGGGCCCGTCGAGCGAGATCTCCAGCCGGTCGCAGGCGGAGGTGATGGCACCGGTCCTGAGCCCGATCTTCCCGGCGTCGACCCGCGGGTCGCAGTGCACGGCGAGGATCTTCCCGACCCCGTCCAGCACCCCGCAGTCGATGGCGTCGGCGGCACCGCCGGGCAGCACTTCCTCGGCGGGCTGGAAGAGCAGCCGCACGGGCCGCGCCAGCAGCCCCCGCTTGTGCAGGTCGGCGAGGACGAGCCCGGCCCCGAGCACGACGGTCGTGTGAACGTCATGTCCGCACGCGTGCGCCCGATCGGGCACGGTCGACCGGTACGAGCACTCGCTCTTCGTGTCCGGGATGGGCAGACCGTCGATGTCGGCGCGCAGGGCGAGCATGGGCCGCTCGCCGTCCCACTCCCCGATGTCACACACGAGGCCGGTCCCGACGGCGAGCACGCGCGGCTTCAGCCCGGCCCTCTCCAGCCGTTCCTTGATCGCCGCGGTGGTTCGGAACTCCTGGTTGCCGAGCTCCGGGTGCATGTGCAAGTCGCGTCGGAACAGTACGAGTTCGGCGTGCAGTTCCTCGCTCAGCACGCCGGGAAGCATTGCTTCCCCGGGAAGATCGACCTCGGACTCCAGTGACATCAGTTGCTTCACCCTCTAAAGGGTAGGACGCCGGGGCGACCAACCGACCCGCGATCAACAAAACTTCAACCCGCCGGGGGAAGAAAATATGGCCGCTCGACGCATGGACGTGATTTGAGGTGGGTAGGAACCTCTTTTCCCACACATACCATGCCGGGCTTGCGTCCGGCGGCTCTGTTCATCTGTCGAAACGGCATTGGGACACGGCGGGGACGGGGGCGGGGCCTTCACGGTGAGGTACGGCTACCGCCACGCGGAGTGATCGGCGGTGGTGGGCGGGTCCTCCGGGACGGCCTTCGGCCAGGAGGGCGGGGCGGGACCCCAGGGAGAGCTTCACTTGCCTTACGGTTCCGCCGGACCGTGCCGCGAGTCACGTCGAGGCCGCTGGGAGTCGCCGTGTGTGCTTGCGGCCACTCTCTGCGCAACCGGCCGACGCCACCGAAGCCATCGCCGCACCGGCCGCTCGCCGCCACCACCCGGCATGCATGCGAGCCGCGACCGCGCCCCGCCGACGCCGACCCGCGACGAAGCCGGCTTCGAGCCCCCGCTTTCCCCGGGCCGCCCGCCCGTTTCTCCCCCGTGCTGGAGCGAGCCATGTCCGGGGGTGGCCCGGAGGGCCATCGGCGCAGCCGACGCGGAGCACCCTTGACGCGACTCACGGAAGCACGACCCCGACGCAGAAGCGGGCGGCCCCACGACCCCTCCTAAGCGGCGGACAGCTCACACCACACGAACTTCCCCCGGTTGCCGAGTCTGGCCAACGGCTGCCACCCCCACAGATCGGCACAGGCCTTGACCAACGCCAGCCCCCGCCCTTCCTCCGCCTCTCCCAGGGTGTCCAACTCGCCGGGCGGCTCAGGAGGTTCAGGGTCCGCGTCCCAAGCCCCGATCCGCAACACCCCCGCCGACCAGCGCACCCTGAGAGCCGCGGGCCCCTTCGTATGCCGTACGGCATTGGAGACGAGCTCGGCCGCGAGCAGCTCGGCGGTGTCGGTCAGGCGGATCAGGCCGTGCATCGTGAGGATGAGCCGGAGGGTGCGGCGGGCGACGGTGACGGCTCGGACGTCGTTCGGGATGTACAGGGTGTACTCCCAGGGGTCGTGTTCGGGCATGGGCCAACTCCAGCTCTCCAGGGGACTTCGGGCGGTGGCAGTGCCGCAGCCGTCATGGCAGGACGGGGCGGTGCGCTTCCGGGATCCCGGCGATTCCGCAGCGTGTGCGTCGCGTCACCGAAGGTAGACCTGCAATTCGAGGTCTAGCAACCTGATCGCGTAATCTGCCCCCCGAACGTGCCACGCCTATGGGCGTGTTGATCCGAGGAGCACTCCATGGCGGGACTGAGGCCTGAACCCACCGCACGGCAGATGCGACTGGGAACCGAACTGCGCAGACTGCGGGAGAAGGCCGGCCTCACCGGACGCGAGGCGGCGGCCCTGCTGGGCGTGAGCTCCGGCCAGATCAGCCAGATCGAATCCGCCCTGACCGGCGTGAGCGAGAAACGCCTGCGCAGCATGGCAGCCAACTACTCCTGCTCCGACGAAGAGTTGATCTCAGCTCTGGTACACGTGGCCACCGACCGGACCCGCGGCTGGTGGGAGGAGTACCGGGGGCAGTTGCCCACGCCGTTCCTGGACCTCTCCGAGCTGGAACACAACGCCACATTCCGATGGGACGTGGACTTGCTGCACGTGTCGGGCCTCCTCCAGACCGAGGACTACGCGCGGGCTCTCTTCTCGACCCGCATCCCTGAGCTCCCCGATGCCGACCGCGAGCTACGTGTGCGGCATCGCATGCAGCGTCGAGCAATCCTTGAAAGGCGCACACCGACTCCCTACCAAGCCGTGATCCACGAGGCAGCACTACGCATCAGGGTCGGCGGCCGGGCCACCTCGCTGGCCCAACTCGCCCATATCCTGGAGCTCTCCGAAGCAGGCCACATCACCGTCCGAGTCATCCCGTTCACTCTGGAGCGCTTCGACGACACGGGCAGCGCAATGATCTACGCCGGTGGCAGCATCCCGAAGTTGGACACTGTGGTCCGCGACGCTCCACACGGCACGGCGTTCATCGACGCGGAGGCCCAACTCGGCGTATTCCGAACACTCTTCCGTAGAGTAGGGGCGTCATCACTCGATCCCGAACAGTCACGCGACCTGATCCACCATCTGGCCAAGGAGCTGTGAGGCACCCGATGAACACACGCGAAAACTGGCGGAAGTCGTCCTACTCCGGCGGCGGCGACGGCAACGCCTGCGTGGAGATCGCAACCCACCCCACCCACATAGCCATCCGCGACTCCAAGACCCCGACGGGCGCCACCCTCGCCTTCCCGCCCGGGACCTTCACCGCCTTCCTCGAAGCCCTCAAGTCCCCGCACTCCACCGCCCGATGACCCCCAGGGAAACTCCACGCGGCGCTCCGCAACTTCCCACCCGCCGCTCCGAGACGCCCCGCTAGGGTGCAGCCCGTGAACGCCGAGAACCCCGACTTCATACGGGCCACCCGAACCGCGTACGACACGATCGCCGAGCCCTACACCGAGCAGTTCTCCGACTGGGCCGGCATCCCCACGCTGGACAGAACCCAGATCACCGGCTTCGCGGAACTGGTGAAGGAGCAGAACGCCGGCCCGGTGGCCGACATCGGCAGCGGCCCGGGACACGTGACCGCGGCGCTGCACGACCTCGGCATCCGGGTCTTCGGCGTGGACGTCTCCCCCAAGATGGTCGAACTGGCCCGCAGAGCCCACCCGGGCCTCCGCTTCCATGTGGGCTCGATGACGTCGCTCGACCTGCCGTCGGAAACCCTGGGCGGCATCACCGCGCTGTACTCGATCATCCACGTCCCGGACGACCACCTCCCGACGGCCTTCGCGGAGTTCCACCGCACCCTGGCCCCCGGCGCCCACGCCTTGATCGGCTTCCAGTACGAGCCCGGCGGCACCCACATGCACCTCGACGAACGCTTCGGCCACAAGATCTCCCTCGACTACTGGCTGCGCGCACCGGAAGCCGTGGTCGAGCCCCTGATCAAGACAGGCTTCGAGGTGATCGTCCGGGTCCTCAGGGAACCGCTCGGCGAGGAGAAGCTGTCCCGGGCGTTCCTGGTGGCAAGGAAACCGGCGTAGGACGCATCGCCCGGACGTTGAGCCGCAGCACGATAGGTGTCACATCGGGATCCGACCGACCTGCGTTTTCGTACGGTGCAGCGCGGTGAGCCTCCGCCGACTTGAAGACGCGGGTCCAGGGCCGGCGTGACGGTCGCCCCAGGTTTCTCACGCTGGTCGGAGGCGGCGGTTCTCCCGCCCAGGACCGGTCTCGATGTTCTGCCCGTTCTGATCTTCAGAGTTGGTGACCCGGCACCGCCGGTCTCAGGACCAGGCGATCTCGCCATGGCGGTCGATGAAGCGTCCGGTGCCGGCGCCGGGCCCCTCGGTGGCGAGGGCGACGATCGCGTCCGTGCCCTCGGTGAGGGTCTGGGAGCCGCTGTGACCGTTCATGTCGGTCGCGGTGTAGCCGGGATCGGCGGCGTTGACACGCATGCCCTTGAGGCCCTTGGCGTACTGCGTGGTCAACATGGTCAGCGCCGCCTTCGAGGAGGCGTACAGCGGCACGGTGACGTGCGACTCGGACCGACCGGGGTCGTGGGTGAAGGCGAGGGAGCCCATGCCACTGCTGACGTTGATGATCACGGGGTCGTCCGAGAGGCGCAGCAGCGGCAGGAAGGCAGCGGTGGTGCGGACGACGCCGATGACGTTGACGTCGAGGACGGCGCGGGCGTCGGCGGCGGTGAGGTCGCCGGGATCACCGAAGGGACCCTGCACCCCCGCGTTGTTGATCAGGACGTCGATCCTGCCCTCGTGTTCGGCGACGTCCGCGGCGGCCGCGACCACGGACGCGTCGTCGGTGACGTCGACGGGGACGAAGCGTGCGCCCAGCGCGGCGGCCGCCTCCTCGCCCCGCTCACGGTCGCGGGCTCCCAGGAGAACGGTGTGACCGCAGGCGACGAGGCGGCGGGCGGTCTCGCGGCCGATGCCCTTGTTGGCTCCGGTGATGAAGGTGATCGTCATGCCTTCGATGGTTGCCTTGCCGAGCGAGCCGGACCAGGGACGCTTCGACGGTGGGAAGACCAGTACCACCCTCGCACCCCCTCAGGTGATCGGGGACGCAGGAGGATGGGGGCATGACGACGACACCCCCCGGGGCCGGGCTGGGATCGATGATCCGCACGTGGCGCAACCGGATGCCCCCGTCGGCCGCGGGGCTGCCGGTCGTCCGCAAGCGCCGGGCGGCCGGGCTGCGGCGCGAGGAACTGGCTGACCTGGCCGGGGTGTCGGTCGACTACGTCGTACGCCTGGAACAGGGGCGGGCCACGACACCCTCGGCGTCGGTGGTGGCGTCCCTGGCGCGTGCCCTCCAGCTGTCCACCGCCGAGCGGGACCACCTCTACCGGCTGGCCCGGATCGTGCCGCCGGCGGACGGCACGATCAGCGACCATCTCCCACCCGGCATGCAACGCGTGCTCGTCCGCCTCGGAGACGTAGCGGTCGCCGTGTTCGCGGCGGACTGGCAACTGGTGTGGTGGAACCCCCGGTGGGCCGCTCTTTTGGGCGACCCCTTGGCCGCGCCGCCGCGGATGCGCAACTTCGCCCGCGACAGGTTCCCGGTGGGCGCCGATCACACCTCCCTCGCGCTGTGGCCGGTCACCGACGCGGACCCCGACACCACCGACGCCGCCCTCGTCTCCGACCTGCGCCGCGCCACCGGCCGCTTCCCCCGGGACAGCCGCCTGGCCGCGCTGGTCCGCGACCTGAACGCGGGCAATGCGAGGTTCGCCGAGCTGTGGGCGGCGGGAGAGGTGGCCGCGAACCGCGAGGTCCACAAGACGGTCGACCACCCGTCGGTGGGCCCGGTCACAGTGGACTGCGATGTCCTGAGCGACGGCGACACCGAGCTCAAGATTGTCATCATGACCGCTGCGCCGGGCAGCGAGGACGAGACCAAACTCCACCTCGCCACCGTCGTCGGCCCACCGGCAGGCACGCGCAACTGATCCGTCCCACGCGTCGGCCCGACCGGCGCCTCACGGTCCCCTGTCGATCCCCTCGCGTCGTGGTGAACATTTCAAGCGGCCAACTCCATGGAGGGGTCGGCAGTGGGGCACGGCGCGACGAGACGCCCTTCGCCCATCGCCAGACCCGTCGAACACACTTGTGCGTCTGTGGTCACCTGCCAACAACGGCGCACGTGTCGGCGGGGCGGGTTGGAATAGTCTCGATGTCGAACGCGCCGGGGCCCGTTCGTCGCCAGAGGCGGAGACCCGGCAGTGGGCCGCTCGGTGTGCAGCTCCTCGGCCGTCGGTCGACCAGTCCGAGCATTGGCTTCAGCAGGAGGTAGCTGTGTCCCTGCCCCGGCACACATATCAGGTTCTGCCCACCAGACGGACGCAGGGGACCGATGTGCCCTGGCCGCATGACGTGCACATCGCGCTCCCCCCGTCGTACGAGCACGGTGACCGCAGCTACCCCGTCCTCTGGGTGACGGATGCTTCCCTCAGCTTCCCGCTCGTCGTCGGCCTGATGAACTGGCTCCACACCGTGCAGGAGGTCGCCGAGCTCATCGTGATCGGCGTCGGCGCTCCCGACGAGAGCGATTCCGCCGAGTTCGGCGCGCGTCGAACACACGACTTCTATCCGATGCCGAGATGGGTCAACGCGGGGCCCGGCGGCGCGCGCATGGAAGCACTGGCCGGCGAAGCGCCGACGAGCGGTGGCGGCGCCGATGCGATGCTGTCGTTCCTGGTGGACGAGTTGCGCCCGCAGTTGGCGACCGAGTTCCGCTTCGACGACGACCACGGTCTCGTGGGCTTTTCCGGCGGCGGACACTTCGTCGGCTACGCACTGCTCTCCCGGCCCGCGGCATTCGGCAGCTATCTGGCCAGTAGCCCTGCCCTCAGCGGATGTGAGGACCTGCTGTTCACGCTGGAGGCCGACTACGCCAAGACCCACGACGACCTGGCGGCGAAGGTGTTCCTCGGCGCGGGCGAGGCGGAACTCACCGATCCCTACGTGGCCGCCGCCGACATCCTCGGGTCGATGACCCGTATGTCGCAGCTGCTGCGGCTGCGGAACTACCCGTCCCTGGAGCTGACTTCCCGCCTGTACCCCAGACAGACGCACGGGTCGGCGTTGTCGTACGCGTTGAACGAGGGCCTGCGCACGCTGTACCCCGTCTGAGGTGTGGTGCTGGGTCCACCCCTGTGGTGGTGCTGGGCCGCTGGTGGGCCGAGCGAGCTCTTCATAGCGTCGTGCTCATGATGGATGACACGAACGAACAAGGAACGGGTACCACCAGGCGGACGGCGTTACGTGGGCTGGGACTCGCGGTCGGGGGCATGGCACTGGCCACCGGGCTCGGAACCACCCCGGCCGCAGCGGACCCGCGTCGCGGCATCACCACCTACGTGCTGGTGCACGGCACCCACAGCGCCGGCGCGTTCTGGATGCCGATCGCACGGGAGCTGGAGCTGCGCGGTCACCGCGTCGTCATGGTGGATCAGCCACGGCATGGCGCGGAGGCTTTCGTGCCGGAGTCGTATCAGCGCCAGGACCTCAAAGCGATGGCGGTCGAGCCTTCCCCGCTGAAGGGCCTCGGGCTGGAGGACTACGAGGCGCGCGTCACGGGCATCGTGCGGCGGGCGGCACGGAACGGCCCCGTGGTGCTGGTCGGGCACAGCCTGGGTGGCGTATCGGTCAGTCGTGTCGGCGATGCCGTCCCGCATCTGCTGCACCACATCTGCTACATGGCGGCCTTCTGTCCCAGCCGCGTCCTGCCCACGGCGGACGCCTGCACGGCGGCGCCCGAGAACGCGAACGCCGTCAGTCCGGTCGAGCTGACGGTGGGCGACCCGGACCGGCTCGGTGTACTGCGACTGAACTTCCGGACAGGTGACAGCCATGCGCTGGCCCTCCTGAAGGAGATGATCTGCGCGGACTACCCCGACGCCGACTTCCGCCGGATACTGGCCGGCATGCAGACCGACGAGCCGGTCGCCGCCTATGCGGGCCGAGCGGTCGGCCGGGCCGACAGCTGGGGCCGCATTCCCCGCACCTATCTGCGTTTCGGCAGGGACCGGACGATCGCCACCGCACTCCAGGACAGGATGATCGCGGAAGCCGACGCGTCCACGCCCGGCGACAGCTTCCGCGTGCACGATTTTCCCGAGGCGTCACACATCGGCCCACTGAATCCCGTCCCGGTCGCAGAAGCCCTGGACACGCTCGCAGGGTAGGGGGATAGGGCACTCGAAGAAATTCGAGCGCCAAAGAGTGTCTCTTCCTGGGAGCGCCGAAAGCCGGACCAGGTCGTGGACAAGCGAGGGGGTGGGGGGAGCCCCGCCCCCTCAAGATCTCCCCTGGGGTGCAGGACAGCTGCGAGGCTGCAAGAAAGGCAGCAAACGGTAAAGTAAGATTCAATCTACGTAAGGATGGATCTACGTTAGGTGCCGGAGGTCGCTTCGTGGAGTTCCATGGTCGGGCCGCTGATCTCGAACTGTTGACTGGGCAGCTCTCCTCGGTGACACAGCGGAGTGGAGCTACTCGGGGGCGAGCCGTGATCATGACTGGTCGGCGCCGGGTGGGAAAGTCGCGGCTGGTTCAGGAGTTCTGCGACCGCTCGAGAGTGCCGTACGTGGTGTTTCAGGCCACTCGCGGGCGCAACCCCGTGACGGAGCGTGCCGAATTTGCCGCCGCTCTGGCGCAGTCCCCGCTGCCGGAGGCCGAGCTGGTCGCCGGTCTCCAGGCACAGGACTGGAACCAGGCCCTGCGCTCGCTGGCGCTCGCGATCAGCGATGACTCACCCAGCATCGCGGTGATCGACGAGGTGCCCTGGCTGGTCGAGCAGGACCAGGAGTTCGAGGGCGCACTGCAGACCGTCTGGGACCGTCATCTGTCCTCCAAGCCGGTGTTGCTCGTGCTCGTCGGCAGCGATGTGTCGGTGATGGAGGCACTGCAGTCGCACGGGCGGCCGTTCTTCGGTCGGGCGGCGAAGATGACCGTCCATCCCTTGAACCTGGCCGACGTCCAGGCCATGACCGAACTGAACGCCGCAGACGCCGTGGATGCCCAGCTGATCACGGGAGGGTTTCCGGAGATCGTGCAGTCGTGGCGTCCGGGAATGAGCCGCATCGACTTCCTCCGGGCTTCCGTCGCCAATCCTCTCTCCCCCTTGTTGGTGGCCGGCGAGCTGTCCCTGTTGGGTGAGTTCCCCGAAGCGTCGCACTCACGGGCCGTACTGGAAGCGATCGGCAGTGGTGAGCGCACGTTCAGCGCGATCGCGACCCAGGCCGGTGGTGGCGGAGCGCTGCCGTCCGGCACACTTTCCCCGCTGCTGACCACTCTGCAGACCAAGCGGGTTCTGACTGCTGATCTCCCACTGTCCGTCAAACCGGACAGCAAGAACAAGCGCTACCGGATCGCCGACCCGTACCTGCGGTTCTGGCTGGCGTTCTTGCAGCGCGCGATCCCGCTCGTCGAGCGCGGGCGTGGCGACGTGGCGCTGGAACGCATCGAACGATCCTGGACCACCTGGCGTGGTCGTGCGGTCGAGCCACTGATCCGCGAGTCATTGCTGCGCCTGCTCCCGGACGATGAGTGGCCCGAGACCGAGGCCATCGGCGGCTGGTGGAACCGGCAGAACAACCCCGAGATCGACCTCCTCGGCGCAGACCGCGAGCCGGTGGCCCGGCAGGTGCACTTTGTCGGGTCGATCAAGTGGCTCGAGAACCAGCCCTTCGGCCGCCATGAGTACGACGCTCTCGTCCGCGACATGCTTGCCGTCCCCGGCGCCGATCCCGACACCCCACGTGTCGTGGTCTCACGCTGCGGGGTGGCAGACGGTCTGCCACTGACCGCGCATTGGGGGCCGGAGGATCTCGTACGGGCATGGCAGCCCCGGTAGCCCTATCGGAAGGGAATGTTGAGCCAGGGACTGCCGGGGTCCGAGGTCAGGATCCTGTGGACGGTGACCATGTCCTGGTACCAACTGCCGAACTTCTCGTTGTCGAACTGCAGACAGCGGCCGAGGACGAAGGCGGCGGAGAAGTCCTCCCAGGATTCATAGCAGCGGGCCGATTTGTACCCGGCCTCGGCGACGGCTGCCTCCGCTTCCGCCAGGTCCCAGTAGCGGGTGCTCAGACCCCAGCGGGCCATGCAGGAGGCGCGGCCCAGGTCCCAGGCGTCGGCGGAGCAGCGAACCGTCCACGACCGGCACCAGCACCTCGCTGCGCCGGAACTCCCCCACGGCCGCACGCAGATCGCCCTGCCGCAACGCCTCGGCACTCACTCCAGCCGCCCCCGCCGTAGCCGACGATGCAGTTGGGATTCAGCCCGTCGCCACCGCCGACAGCCGGTGCACATCCCGGGCCGTCCCGGTGACCCCGGACAGGAACCCCTGCGCCCGCGGCGAAGCCGTCTCCGTCAGCCAGTCCGGGTCGATGTCGCACACCGCCACGCGGACCTCCGTGCCGGCCAGCGCCAGCGGCAGGGTGTGGACCACGGTCGACGGGAAGCTGAGGATCGTACGGCCGATCGGGCCCCGGCGGGCGATCAGCTCCAGCGGGAGATCCGGGCGGACGATCTCCAACCCCGTCTCCACGGCCAGCCGGTGGAGCTTCTCCGTGGACTCGCGGCGGTGGGCGAAGTAGCGGGTCGCGCCATGGGTCTTGGCCAGGCGGGTGACCGCTTCCAGATAGCGGTCGGCGTCCACCACACCGGTCTCCACCAGCGAGGTGCCGACCATGTCCGCGCCCTTCGTGATGCGCGGCGGGCCGAAGCGACCACGGGTCCAGGCGAACGAGTTCACCGACATCGCCACTCCCGGCGGCGCCTCCTCCATCGGCATCGAGGTGAATATCTCGACCCCCCTGCCCGCCCCCGGTGTCAGGCGCTTGCGGGCCGCCGCCGAGATCGGGGCGAAGGCCAGGTCCCGGGGGCTCGGGCGGCCGCCCTTGCGGTGCCAGCGCACCAGGCGTTCGCCGCGGGCCAGTTGGGACACGAACTCCATCGTCGCCGTGCCGTCGTCGACCACGACCAGGTCGCTGGCGCGGGTGATGGTCAGGAGCAGCTGGACATAGCGGGAGAAGGGGTCGCCCAGGACCACGCGGTCCGCCTTGCGGAGCATGCCCGCGAGGCCCCCGATGGTCTGGAAGGGGGCCGCCGGGCCGCCCCTCGCCTCCTCCCAGCGGACCTCGTGGCCCTCCTCGCGGGCGAGTTCCGCCATCCGGCGCAGCTGGCCGCGGGTCATGGGGTCGGTCGGGGACAGCACGACGAGGGTGAGCTCCGCGCCGGGCGCGTGGCCGTGCGCCCACTCCAGCACGTTCAGCAGCTGGACCGGGCTCTCGACGAACGCGAGGGTGTGGGGGCCGGTGTTCCCGGCGCGGGGGCTCATCGACGTACGACCGTCCCGTCGTAAGGCGCTCATGCGGCGCTGATATGCAGGGGGCGCGCCGAGTCCTCAGGCGGACGACGCCTGAGGACTCGGCACCTGAGGACTCGACGCCCGGTGGCTCAGACCGAGACCGGCTCGCCCGCGGCGGCGGCGATCTCCGCCTCGGCGACCACGCCGGTGACGCGGCGCAGCTTCTTCATGGGGCCGAGCTCGGAGTCGTAGACCTTCTTGACGCCGTCGCCGAGGGAGGCCTCGATGGTGCGGATGTCGCGGACCAGGCGCGTGAGGCCCTGGGGCTCCACCGAGGCGGCCTGGTCGGAGCCCCACATCGCGCGGTCGAGGGTGATGTGGCGCTCGACGAAGGTGGCGCCGAGGGCGACCGCCGCGAGGGTGGTCTGCAGGCCCGTCTCGTGGCCGGAGTAGCCGATCGGGACGTTCGGGTACTCCTCCTGGAGGGTGTTGATCACGCGCAGGTTGAGCTCCTCGGCCTTCGCCGGGTAGGTCGACGTGGCGTGGCAGAGAAGGATGTTCTCCGAGCCGACGACCTCGACCGCGTGGCGGATCTGCTTCGGGGTCGACATGCCGGAGGACAGGATGATCGTGCGGCCGGTGGCGCGGAGCGCGCGCAGCAGCTCGTCGTCCGTGAGGGAGGCGGAGGCCACCTTGTGGGCCGGGACGTCGAACTTCTCCAGGAAGGCGACGGCCTCGGTGTCCCACGGGGAGGCGAACCAGGCGATGTTCTTGCTCTTGCAGTACTCGTCGATCTGGCGGTACTCGTCCTCGCCGAACTCCACGCGGTGGCGGTAGTCGATGTAGGTCATCCGGCCCCAGGGGGTGTCGCGCTCGATGTCCCACTGGTCGCGCGGGGTGCAGATCTCGGGCGTGCGCTTCTGGAACTTGACGGCGTCGCAGCCGGCCTCGGCGGCCACGTCGATGAGCTTGAAGGCGTTGTCCAGCTCGCCGTTGTGGTTGATGCCGATCTCGCCGCAGATGTAGACGGGCTGGCCGGGACCGGCGATGCGCTCGGTGCCGAACGTGCGGAGGCGGGAGTTAACAGACATGACGGGAACGTTCCTTAACTGTTGAGGGAGTCGAGAGAGGGGCCGAGGATCCAGCTGGCGATCTCTCGGATCGCGCCGTCGCCACCGGGGACGGTGGTGACCGCACGGGCGGCGCCGCGTACCACGTCGTGGGCGCTCGCGACCGCCACGGGCCAGCCCACGAGGGCGAAGCACGGGAGGTCGTTGACGTCGTTGCCGACGTAGAGCACGCGCTCGGGCGCGATGCCCTGCTCCTCGCACCACTGCTTCAGTGCGAGGTCCTTCCGGTCGATGCCGTGCAGCACGGGGATCTTCAGCTTCCGTGCGCGGGCGGCGACGACCGGGTTCTGCTCCGTGGAGAGGATCAGCATCTTCAGGCCCGACCTGCGCAGGGCGGCGATGCCGAGTCCGTCTCCGCGGTGCACGGAGACGAACTCCTTTCCATCGGCGTCGATCAGCACCCGGTCGTCGGTCTGGGTGCCGTCGAAGTCCAGTACGACCGCGTCCACGTCGCCGAAGGACGGCAGGGCGCCGGCGCGGTCCGCGTCGAAGAGGGGGGCCAGCGCGCGGGCGCGGGCCAGGTCGTGCGGGTCGTCGATCTCCAGCACGCGCGCGGGGTCCGTGCGGACGAGTTCGGTGCGGCCGAAGAAGCGGTGCTGGTGCTTGCGGAAGCCCGGCGCGTCCATCGCGTAGGCGGCGCCGGTCTCCAGGAAGTCCTGGGGGCGGTCCTGGCGGCGGGGGCGGTAGGACTTGTCGTGGTTGACGCCGTGGCCGCCGCCGGTGGCCGCGTCGGCCGCCTCCTGGGGGGACTCGGTCTCCCGCCAGACGAAGCCGTGGAAGGGGGCCACGGTGACGGCGGTGTCGGCGCCGTCCTCGACGATCGCGGCGGCGACCCCGTCGATGTCCTCGCGGACGATGAAGGGGCTGGTGCACTGCACGAACACCACCACGTCGACGGCCGCGCCGTGCAGGGCCTCGTGGGTGTCCATGGCGTGCAGGACGGCGGCCTCCGAGGTGGCCGTGTCACCGGCGATGGCCGCGGGCCGCATCACGACCTCGGCGCCGGCCTCGCGGGCGGCGGCGGCGATCGCCTGGTCGTCCGTGGACACGAGGACGTCCGTCACCAGCCGGGTCGCCCGGCATTCACGCACGGCCCTCGCGACCAGCGGCACACCTCCCACGGGGGCGAGGTTCTTCGCGGGCACGCCCTTGGAGCCGCCGCGCGCGGGGATCACCGCGAGCACTCGGCGCACCGAAGCGCCTTGGCCCGCTTGCGGGTTGGACATGGGGTCCACTTCCTTGGATAGCGACTGGAAAGACGTCACAGCTCCCCCATCCGCCGGATCACCGGGGCCACCCGCTGCACCCCGTGCCGGTAGGCGCCCCGGGCCGCGCGGCGGACGATCTGCCGCACCGGGCCCGGCTCCTTGTCGTGGGCGGGGGCGCCGGGCAACGGTGTGCCGTCGGGGCCGAGGTGGTGGCGGGCGAGGATGCCGGGGAGGTAGCCGGGGGCGGTGACGGGTGTGTAGTACGGGGTCAGCGGGGGCCGCTCGGGCGAGACCAGCAGCTTGGCGATGCGCTCACGGGCCGCGTCGAAGGCGTGTGCGTACGAGCCGTCCGCGACGACGCCCTGCCGGGCCACCCACTCCGCGTCGGGCACCGGCCGGTGGCCCGCGTCCAGTTGGTCCCAGGAGGCGAGGCAGCCGGAGCCCACGAAGTGGTGGTTGCCGAGCACCTCACGGACGCCGAGGTCGGTCAGGACCGCGGTCGGGACCCGGCGGTGCAGCGACTCCAGGGCGGCCGTGGAGCTGATGGTGACCAGCAGGTCGGTGCGGTCGAGGACCTCGCCCATGTTGCCGTAGACCAGACGGAAGTTGGCCGGCGGATCGAGCCGCTGGATCAGCTTCTGGTACGGCAACTCCTCGATGTGCGTGGTGTGTTCGCCGGGCCTGGAGCGCAGCTTGAGCAGCACCTCGCGCTCGGGGTGCAGCCGGGCGTGGCCCACGAGCCGCTCCAGCAGGTAGACCCGGTCCCTGCGGTTGTCGGGCACGGAGGGCTGGACCGCGAACACCACGGTGTACGGGTCGTGTTCGCCTTCGTAGGCCGCGCCGCCCAGGAACGGCAGCGCCACCTCGGTCACGGAGGAGGCATCCGCGCCGACGCCCTCGTACACCGCGCGGAAACGCTCGGCGTCCTGGCGGGAGTTGGCGAGGACCAGGTCGGCTCCGTGCCGCAGGAGCAGGCCGTCGGCGAGCTTCTCGTAGACGACGCCGACATAGCCGGTGACGACGACGGGGCGCTTCTCCAGGCCGTCCCAGACCCGCGCCAGACCGTGCAGCATGGCCTGGACGCCGCCGCCGACGAGGGCCAGCACGACGAGGTCGTACGACGTCTCGGCCATGGCGCGCAGGAACTCGACGGCGGTGACCTCCCGCAGCGAGTCGGCACGTACGCCCACCTCTTCGAGCTGGCGTGCGGTGGGTGTGGCCCGGCCGCGCAGCAGGAATCCGTCCAGCGCGAGGCCGACTTGCGCCCCGCCTCGCGGTCCGGCTTCCATGGACGGACCCGGAGCGATGCGGTCGGCGGTCAGCGCACCCCATTTCCAGCGGGTGTCGGAGTCCGCGAGGACGGCGATTCGAAGGGACTTCGTTGTACTTGGCGGCACGACGAAGACGCTAGGAAGCAATTTCTAGGTCCTGCCCAACCGCGAATCAACGAGAAGTTAACAAAAGCCCACCGAGAGCCGAACTGGCCCGCCGAAGACCGGGAAGTACACGGGATGCACCGTTCCGACACATCGAGTTCACCCACAGTCCCCCTGCTCGAAAGTTCCGCTGCCGGACCGCCTTCTAGCGTTTCTCGGGTGCCAAAGCTCTCCGTCATCGTGCCGTTCTACAACGTGCAGCAATACGCCCCGGACACCCTCCGAAGTCTTCGCATGAATGCGCGGCGAGATTTCGAGTTCGTGCTGGTGAACGACAAATCAAAGGACGAAACTCCGGCGATTCTCGACCGTGCGGCCGAGGAGCTCTCGGACGTCGCCCAGGTGCAGGTCCTCCACCACGAGACGAACGGAGGGCTCGCCACCGCGCGCAACACCGGCCTGGACGCGGCGCGGGGCGACTATCTGACCTTCCTGGACGGCGACGACTGGCTCGCGCCGGGCTACCTCACGGAACTGGTCACCGCCATCGAGGAGTTGGGCTGTGACTTCGTCCGCACCGACCATGTGCAGACGGTCGCGCGCGCCCGCACCGTGCACCGGGTCCCGATCGGGCGGCGGGGCGAGGTGATGAACCCGCGGGACGCGATCCTGCCCGCCGACCGCTCGACCTCCGTCGACTACGCGTACGCATGGGCCGGCGCCTACCACCGCCGCCTGCTGGACAAGGGTCTGCTGCACTTCACCGACGGGCTGCGCACGGCCGAGGACCGGCCGTGGATCTGGAAGCTGCACCGCGAGGCCGAGTCGTTCGCCGTGGTGAGTCTGCTGGGCGTGTTCTACCGGCGCGGGGTGGCCTCCTCCCTCACCCAGATCGGCGACGCCCGCCAGCTCGACTTCATCCGCGCCTTCGACCAGGTCATCGAGGAGACGGCGGCGGACCGGGACGCCGACAAGCTGCTCCCCAAGGCGGTGCGCACGTACTGCGCGATCATCGCCCACCATCTCTCCGACGAGTCCAAGTGGGAGCCGTCCGTGGCCAAGCAGCTGCGGGCGATGAGCGCGGCGGCCATACAGCGGATGCCGCAGGACGCGCTCGGTGACGTACTCGACACCATGGACCTGCGCCGCTCCGCCAAGCTGCGGCGGCTGCGTCGGCGGATCACCACAGCGAAGGCGGCCGCGTGATGTCCCCCCGTACCTCCCACACCACGCAGATCTTCTGCGCCTCCACGCTGTACGGCGCGGTCACCCTGGCCGCCGCGATCGACTCCGACCTCTTCGAGGAGGCCGAGCGGCGGGTGCTGCTGGTGTTCAACAACACCGCGACGCCGGAGACCTCGCTGCCGCTGGACGCGATGCCGGGCTTCGCTCCGCTGCGCGACCACTTCGACGAGGTGCTCTCCTGGAACGAGGCCATCCGCCCCTTCCACCCGGGCTCCTGGGCCCCCCGCCCGGACGACATCCCCCTCTTCGAGCGCTATCTGCGGCTGCTGTGGGGCCTCGGCGAGGACCGTGTCGAACTGGTCCTGGAGTCCCTCCAGGTCGCCCCCGCCCTCACCGTCGCCCAGATCTTCACCGGCGCCCCGGTCGACGTCTACGCCGACGGCCTGATGAGTTACGGCCCCACCCGCAACAAGCTCGACCCGCTGGTCGGCACGCGCGTGCGGCGGCTGCTCCACCTGGACCTGATCGCGGGCCTCACGCCGATGCTGCTGACCGAGTTCGGCGTTCCGCCGGTCGTGGTGCCGACGTCCGCCTTCCTGAAGGCGATGAGCGAACTAACGGCTGCCGTGGAGGAGTTGCCACCGCTGCCGGACAACGCCGTGCTGCTGCTCGGCCAGTACCTCTCCGCGCTGGACATCCTCTCCCCGGTCGAGGAGGAGAACCTGCACGTACGGATGCTGAAGGGCGCGGTCGCCAAGGGGCACCGCTCGATCGTCTTCAAGCCGCACCCCAGCGCGCCGGCCCGCTTCAGCCGCGCTCTGGAGGCCGAGGCGGAGAAGCTCGGCGTGGACCTCACCGTCCTGGACACACCGGTGCTCGCCGAGGTGCTGTTCGAGAAGGCACGGCCCGCACTGGTCGTCGGCTGCTTCTCCACCGCGCTGTTCACGGCCTCCGCCCTCTACGACCTGCCGGTCGCCCGCATCGGCACCGAGCTGCTGCTTGAGCGGCTGACGCCGTACCAGAACAGCAACCGGGTGCCGGTGGTGCTGGCCGACGCGGTGCTGGCGGACCTGGAGGAGCGCAAGGGCGAAGAGGCGGTGCCCGCGGACACGCTGAACGCCCTGGTCACCGCGTTGAGTTTCACGATGCAGGCGCAGATTTACCCACCGCTGCGCACGGCCGCGGAACGGTATCTCTCCCAGCACCTCAACCCGCGCACCCGGCGCTACTTCAGGAAGAAGCGGCTGACCTCGCTCGGGCTGCCGGGTGGGATCCCGGAGCGGCTGGCCTTCCTGCCGCGCAGCTCCACCGCGCGCCGGGTGGTGCGGCGGGCCCGGGCGCTGAAGAAGGCCGTGAAGCGCTGAGCGAACCGTGCGTGAACGCGGCACACCGGGAACATGGCGCCGGGGAAAAGGCCAGGTCACCCCGTCTGACCTGGCCCTAGCATCGCCGGACGCGTATCCACCGGCTCGATGAAGCCAATGCCCGCATGCTGGCCCACGCACCATCCGTCAGGCCGGTGTCGACCAGCGACATCATCCGCGCCCACCGCAAGAAGCACCCGTACCGTGGCTATGCCGAGATCGACTCCCCGTACTGTCCGCCGTTCGTCATGTTCTGTGTGAACGACGACGCCGTCGCCCTCGACACCCTCTGGAACGGGCGGTTCGGCTACGAGCCCGGCAGCCTCGGCATCTGGGCCCGGCTCGCCGCGAAGAGCACGACGATCGCCGATGTCGGCGCGCACGTCGGCTACTTCTCGATGATCGCCGCGCTCTCCGGTCCGCAGGCGACGGTGCACTCCTTCGAGCCGGTGGACCAGATCCACGCCCGGCTCTCGGTGAACGTCCGGTCGAACGGCGTCCAGAACGTCAGGCTCCACCAGGCCGGTGTGTCCACCGCGGCGGGCTGGGCGGCCGTGGCGTACGTCAGGGCCTCGCTGTGGTCGCCGTGCACCCAGGCCATCTGGGCGAGGCGGGCGTAGGCGGTGGCGGCCCGGTTGGGGGCGGCGGCGGCCAGCAGGAGCTGGGTCTTCGCCTCCGCGCAGCGGGAGACGCTCATCAGGGCGTGGCCGAGGACCTCGTGCGGCCAGGCCTCGTCGAGGGGGATGCGGACACGGGAGAGGATGTCGACGGCGTCCTGGTAGTCACCGGAGGCGATGTGCGCGGCGGCCACCTTGCGGGCGGCCTCGACGTCCCCGGTGCGGGCCACGTGCGGAGTGCCGTAGTGCACGATCAGGTCATGGTGCAGTGCGCCGGTGGACTCCAGGTACGCGGACTGGAAGTCGGCGTCGGACAGTTCGAACTCGCGCCAGCGGTCCTCGGCCCGGCTGTAGCCGCTCTCGCCGCCCTGCCAGGGCTTGTGGCGGCCGGTGAAGTGCACGACGAGCAGCTTGCGCAGTTGTTCGCCGAGTTCGACGCGGCGCCGGTCGACACTGCCGACGACCTTGCCGCTGTGCGCCGCGCAGGCGCGCAGGCATTCGTCCGGCTCCCCTCCACGCGCGCGTGCACGCCTCTTCTGGACCGTCGTCATGCACTCCTGTTGTTTTCTTGCCAAAGCAAAGACAAGTTCACGGGTTTACTGCGACGTGGGGGGATTCTGGGCGAACTTGGAAAGCCAAAACGACATACAGATGAACTCACCGGGACCAGGCGGCTAATGGTTGGCCCGGCACGTAAGACATCGCCGTGATTCGGACTAACGTGCTGGGGCGCATCCACAGGAGTGACATAGGCTCCGCAGAGCTTGCGAAGGGGATTTCCGTGACCAGCATGACCGTCCGGCCGGCGGCCGACCTGCCCCGGCGGCCGGAAGGGCCGCAACCGGTAGGGCCGCCGTCCGCACCACGCCCCCGTGAGACCCGGCTGCGGGCCCTGGACGGACTGCGGCTGGTCGCCGCGCTGATGGTGGCGGCGTACCACTACGGCGGCCGGGGCGGCGAGATCACCAAGGCCTGGGGAAGTTCCGCACAACAGCAGTTCCCCACGTTGCACACGTATTTCTCCTACGGCTGCCTCGGCGTCCAGGTCTTTTTCGTGATCAGTGGATTCGTGATCTGCATGAGCGGCTGGGGGCGGCCCCTGAAGTCGTTCTTCGCCTCCCGCGCCTCCCGGCTCCTGCCCGCGTACTGGTTCGCCGTTCTGCTGGTCACCGCGGTGTTCGCGTTGCCGGTGGTCGCCTACGAGGCGCTCTCGCCGAGCGATGTCCTGGTGAACCTGACCATGCTTCAGCAGCCGCTGGGCGTGGACCGGGTGCTCGGGGTGTGCTGGACGCTGTGGGCGGAGGTCCGCTTCTACGTCCTGTTCGCGCTGTGCGTGGTCCTGCCCGGGGCCTCCCGGCGCCGGGTGATCATGTTCTGCGCGGGCTGGACGCTGGCGGCGGCGATCACCCAGGCCGCGCACCAGCCGCTGCTCGACGTGGTCTTCATGCCGGAGTACGCCCCCTTCTTCATCGGCGGTGTCGGCCTCTACCTCGTCCACCGCGACCGGCGGGACGTGTACGCATGGGGCATCGTCGCGGTCAGCTTCCTGATCGGGCAGCACTACGCGGTCCGTTCGCTGTGGAACGCGTCCGACCCGAACGCCTTCGCCCACCGCACCACGCTGGGCATCGTGCTGGTGGTGGCCTTCGGCTTCCTCGCCGTCGCGGCGATCGCGCTGGGCTGGCTGAGCTGGGCGAACTGGCGCTGGCTGACGGTGGCCGGGGCGCTGACGTATCCCTTCTACCTGGTGCACGAGCACCTGGGCTGGGTGGTCGTGCACGAGCTGCACGTCCGGCTCGGCGTGCCCGCGGCGGGGACCTTCGCGCTGACGATCGCCGGGATGCTGCTGCTGGCCTGGCTGATGAACCGCTTCGTCGAGAAGCCGCTGACTCCGCGCCTGCGTTCGGCGCTGGCCCGCCGGCTCTGAATCTGTTCACCGGACGTTCAGCGGGGCGCCAGTTGGGCCGGGCGTGGGCGAGCAAGCATGACTCATGGCCGACTCACAGCAGACTCCCACGCTCCCCGGTGAACTGAAGGACGTCCCCGGCTGGTTCCCGCCGCTCGACCAGGTGCTGTTCACCTGGTTCCTGGAGAAACAGCAGCTCGCCGGAGATCTCCTCGAACTCGGCGTCTACATGGGCAAGAGCGCGATCCTGCTCGGGCACCATCTGCGCCCGGACGAGGCGTTCACCGTCTGCGACCTGTTCGGCGGCGAGGCCCCCGACGGCGCGAACCGCGCGGAGACCTCCAAGTCGTACGCCTCCCTCACCCGCGAGACCTTCGAGCGCAACTACCTCTCCTTCCACGACGCCCTGCCGAGGGTGATCGAGGCCCCCACCTCGGTCATCTCCGGCGAGGTGAAGTCGGGCACCTGCCGCTTCGCCCACATCGACGCCTCGCATCTGTACGAGCACGTGCGCGACGACATCGGCGCGGTGCGCGAGATCCTGCTGCCGGGCGGGCTGGTCGTCCTGGACGACTTCCGCTCCGAGCACACCCCGGGTGTCTCCGTCGCCGTGTGGGAGGCCGTGCTGAACCGCGGGCTGCGGCCGATCTGCCTGAGCACGCAGAAGCTGTACGGCACGTGGGGGGACCCGGAGCCGGTGCAGGAGGAGTTGCTGGCCATGCTCCGGGAGCGCACGGACGTCGGGCTGAGCGTGCAGGAGGCGGCGGGCCACCGTCTGGTGCGGGCGCGGGCGCAGAAGATGCAGGCGCCGCCGTTCCCCCGCTCCCGGCACTACGTCGCGCCGGCGGCCGCGCCCGCCCCCGCTCCGAAGCCGCGCCGGTCTCCGGCCCGGCGGATCGCCGTGGATCTGTTGCCGCCCGTGGTCACGCGCGCGGTGCGGAAGGTGCGGGCCCGGTAGGCCGGTACCGCTGCTCGATTCCCGCCAGCACCAGGGCCAGCCCCTCCTCGTAGTGCCGTTCGAAGTCCTGGAAGATCTCCGCGCCCGCCGCCGCCGACAACGGGAAGCCGGCCATCAGGCGGGCGCGTTCCTCGACGTCGAAGCCTTCCCGGCGTTCGCCCGGCAAGGGCTCCACGCCCTGCTCCTCGGTGACGAAGCCGAGGGTGTAGAGGTACGACGTCGACGTGGCCCGGACCGCCTGGGCGAGGGTGAAGCCGGCGGCCGTGAAGAGCCGGAGGGTCTCCTCCATCTGCTCGACGTGGACCAGGCCCGTGAAGCGTGAGCCGCTGTAGACCTTGGCGCCGTCGCGGTAGCCGAGCAGGGCGGTGCGCAGGCCGCGGTTGGCCTTGAGGAGTCGCTCCCGCCAGGTGTCGGACGGGTCGAGCGCGGTCCCGGCGACCATCCGCCGGAACATCTCCGTCGCCATCTCGTCGAGCAGCGCCTGCTTGTCCTTGAAGTGCCAGTACAGGGCGGGGGCCTTGACGTCGAGTTCCTTGGCGATGGCCCGCAGGGTGAGCCCGTCGAGGCCCACCTCGTTCAGGAGCTTCAAGGCGGTGTCGGCGACCCGGGCGCGGTCCAGGGGCGGGCGTTTCTCCGTACTCACGCTTGACAGCTTAACAGCGTTAAGGTCACTCTCGACGCCAACGGCACTTAACAGCGTTAAGGAGATGGGTATGAACACGGATGTACTGGTCGTCGGCGCCGGCCCCACGGGTCTCGCCCTCGGCATCGACCTCGCCCGGCGGGGCGTGGACGCGCTGGTCGTGGAGAAGGCGGACCTGCTGTTTCCGGGCTCACGCGGCAAGGGCCTCCAGCCGCGCACGATGGAGGTCTTCGACGACCTCGGCGTGCTCGACGCGATCCTCGCGGTCGGCGGGACCTACCCGGTCCACATGGTCTGGCGGGACGGCGAGCGGGTCGGCGAGCACCGGATGTTCGACCCGGCCGAGGCGACGGAGGACTCGCCGTACAACGCGCCGTGGATGGTGCCGCAGTGGCGCACCCAGGAGGTGCTGTTCGCGCGGCTGGAGGAGCTGGGCGGGCGGGTGTCCTTCGGCCGGGAGGTCGTGGGGTTCGAGCAGGACGCCGACGGGGTGACCGTGCGCTTCGCCGCGGGAGCGGACGTCCGCGCCCGGTACGTGGTCGCCGCCGACGGCGGGCGCTCGGTCGTCCGCCGGACGCTCGGCATCGGCATGACCGGCGAGACGGTCGACCCCAACCCCCTCCTCGTCGCGGACCTCCGCATCACCGGGCTCGACCGGGACAACTGGCACGTCTTCCCGCCGCGCGGCGAGACCGTCGGCTACCTCGCGATCTGCCCGCTCGCCGGCACCGAGGACTTCCAGGTCGTGGCCCAGTTCCCGGAGGGCACGCAGGTGGACCTGTCCCTCGACGCCGTCCGCGCGGTCGTCGCGGCCCGCTCCCACCTGGCCGCCGAGTCGGTGACCGAGGTCCGCTGGGCCTCCGACTTCCGGCCCCGCGCGGCCCTCGCGGACCGTTTCCGCTCCGGCCGGATCTTCCTCGCCGGTGACGCGGCCCACGTCCACTCCCCCGCGGGCGGCCAGGGCCTGAACACCAGCGTCCAGGACGCGTACAACCTGGGCTGGAAGCTGGGCGCCGTGCTGCGGGGCGGTGCCCCGGCCGCCCTCCTGGACACCTACGAGGAGGAACGCCGGCCCATCGCCGCGCACATGCTCGGCATCTCGACGGGCGTGCACCGGGGCGAGGTCCGCCGCGGCGAGGCGACCCGCCAACTGGGCCTGGGGTACCGGGACTCGTCCCTGACGGAGGAGACGCGCACGGCACCGAGCGGGCTCCGCGCGGGCGATCGCGCCCCCGACGGCAAGCTGGGCGACGTCCGCCTCTTCGACGCGTTCCGGGGCCCGCACTGGACGCTGGTGGCGGTGGGCGTGGAGGCGCCGGGGCTGCCGGAGTCGGTGCGTGTGGTCACCGGTGAGGAGCAGCCGTCGTACGGGAAGGGACTGTTCCTGGTGCGTCCGGACGGCTATGTGGGCTGGGCGGGTGAGGACGCCTCGACGCTTCTGAGTTATGCCGGTCGAACGGTCACGCGCTAGCGAACGACAACTTCACCGCGAACCCGAGGAACAGCGCCCCCGCCGCCGACGTCGCCCCCGCCGACAACCGCCGCCGACGCCGGAAGGTGTCCGCCAGCCTCGTCCCGCCGAAGATCAGCGCGGTGAGGTACAGGAAGCTGGCCAACTGGGCGAAGGCTCCCAGGACGACGAACGAGAGCGCCGGGTACGCGTAGCCCGGATCCACGAACTGCACGAAGAAGGCGACGAAGAACAGGATCGCCTTGGGGTTGAACAGGCTGACCACGAGGGCCCTGCGATACGGCCGCTCGTCACCGCCCCCGGCGACGGGAGCCTCCTGGGCGGCCTGCTCCCGCCGGGTCCGCCACAGCCCCCACGCGGCCCGCAGCATCCCCACCGCGAGCCAGGTCAGATACCCGGCCCCCGCGTACTTCACGATCCCGAACAGCACGGCGTTGGCCTGGAGCAGCGAGGCGACCCCGGCCGCGGACAGGGTCATCAGCACGGTGTCCCCGCACCAGACGCCCGCCGCCGCCGTGTACCCCGCCCGCACTCCCCGCCGCGCGGCGACGGAGACGACGTACAGCGAGTTGGGCCCGGGCAGCAGGACGATCAGGACGAGGCCGGCCAGGTAGGTGGGAAGGTCGATGACACCGAACATGGGAACGAGTGTCGCACTCAGAACGCGTCCGACGGGACATACGTGCCCCACACCTCGCGCAGCGCGTTGCACACCTCGCCCACCGTCGCGCGGGCCTTGAGCGCGTCCTTCATCGGGTAGAGGACGTTGTCCTCGCCCTCGGCGGCCTTCTTCAGGGCGGCGAGGGCCGAGTCCACCGCGGACCGGTCGCGCTCGGCACGGAGCCGGGCCAGCCGCTCCGCCTGCCGGGCCTCGATGGCGGGGTCCACGCGGAGGGGCTCGTACGGCTCCTCCTCGTCGAGTTGGAAGCGGTTGACGCCCACGACCACCCGGTCGCCGGCGTCGGTCTCCTGGGCGATGCGGTAGGCGTTGTGTTCGATCTCGGTCTTCTGGAAGCCGTGCTCGATGGCCGCCACCGCGCCACCGAGGTCCTCCACCTTCCGCATCAGGTCCAGCGCGGCCGTCTCGACGTCGTCCGTCATCTTCTCGATCACGTACGAGCCCGCGAACGGGTCGACCGTCGCCGTCACGTCGGTCTCGTAGGCCAGCACCTGCTGGGTGCGCAGCGCGAGGCGGGCGGACTTGTCGGTCGGGAGGGCGATGGCCTCGTCGTAGGAGTTGGTGTGCAGGGACTGGGTGCCGCCGAGGACGGCGGCGAGGCCCTGGACGGCGACCCGGACCAGGTTGACCTCCGGCTGCTGGGCCGTCAGCTGCACCCCGGCCGTCTGGGTGTGGAAGCGCAGCATCAGCGACTTCGGGTTCTCCGCGCCGAACTCCTCGCGCATCACCCGCGCCCAGATCCGGCGGGCCGCACGGAACTTGGCGACCTCCTCCAGGATCGTCGTCCGCGCCACGAAGAAGAACGACAGACGCGGCGCGAAGTCGTCGACGTCCATGCCCGCAGCCACCGCCGTGCGCACGTACTCGATGCCGTCCGCCAGCGTGAACGCGATTTCCTGCGCGGGCGAGGCCCCCGCCTCCGCCATGTGATAGCCGGAGATCGAGATCGTGTTCCACCTCGGGGTCTCGGCCTGGCAGTACTTGAAGATGTCCGCGGTCAGCCGCAGCGACGGCTTCGGCGGGAAGATGTACGTGCCCCGCGCGATGTACTCCTTCAGCACGTCGTTCTGGATCGTGCCGGTGAGCCGGTCGGCGCCGACGCCCTGTTCCTCGGCGACCAGTTGGTAGAGGAGCAGCAGGAGGGCCGCCGGGGCGTTGATCGTCATCGACGTGGACACCTGGTCCAGCGGGATCCCGCCGAACAGCACCCGCATGTCGTCGACCGAGTCGATCGCCACACCCACCTTGCCGACCTCGCCGTGCGCGATCGGGGCGTCGGAGTCGTGGCCCATCTGGGTGGGCAGGTCGAAGGCGACCGACAGACCGGTCGTGCCGTGGGCGATCAGCTGCCGGTAGCGGGCGTTGGACTCCGTCGCCGTGCCGAAACCGGCGTACTGGCGCATCGTCCAGGGGCGGCCGGTGTACATCGACGGGTACACGCCCCGCGTGAAGGGGTACCCGCCCGGCTCACCGAGCTTCTCCTCGGGGCTCCAGCCCTGAAGGGTCCCGGGACCGTAGACGGGTTCGATGGGCAGTCCGGACTCCGACTCACGCGTCATGCCCACCACCGTATTGCGGTCTCGGGCGAAGCGCCGCCGGGTCGTTCGCAACCGGCCGTCCGGGGGGAGACATCTCAGGGGATGCCGGTGAGAGGACAGGGGGTCCGGATGCGTACTACGGGCATGGGGAGATCGTTCGCCGCACTGCTGGTCCTGGCGATGGCCTGCGGCTGTACGGTGCGGACCGCCGACGGGGACGGCGACGGGAAGCGGCGACTGCCGGTACGGATCGAGGTCCCGAAGCGCAGCACGCCACCGGCGGACGACGACCCGAAGCCGAGTGCGACGCCGTCCGCGCCGGCCGCCGCGCCCGCCGCCGTGCTGTGGTCGCGCGGCGACTCCGGGCGGGACGTGCGGGAGTTGCAGGCCCGGCTGCGGCAGGTCGCGTGGCTCTACGACGGGCCGACGGGGTCGTACGACGATCTCACCGAACGCGCGGTCGAGGGGTTCCAGGGCAAGCGCGGGCTGCCGAGGACCGGGAAGACCGACACGGTCACCTGGAAGCGGCTGAAGGACATGACGCGCGAGCCGGGCAAGTGGGAGCTGTATCTGATGGGCGGGCAGCCGGCCGACGCGCCGGACCCGCGCTGTCTGACCGGGCGGGTGCTGTGCATCAGCAAGACCAGCCGGACACTGCGCTGGATGATCGACGGGCGGACGGTGACGACCGTGCCGGTCCGCTTCGGCTCGGTGGGCACGCCGACCCGTGAGGGCGTGTTCAGCGTCTACTGGAAGTCCCGGCACCATGTGTCGACGCTCTACGACTCCCCGATGCCGTACGCCATGTTCTTCAGCGGCGGCCAGGCGGTGCACTACTCGGCCGACTTCGCGGCCCACGGATACGCGGGTGGCTCGCACGGCTGTGTCAACGTGCGGGACGAGGCGGCGATCGCCGGCCTGTTCGCCCAGGTACGGAACGGCGACAAGGTCGTCGTCCACTGGTGAGTTCCGCGAGGTGAGTTAGGGGCGCGGACGGGACCGGGGGAACGTGTCCCGCCCGCGCCAGGTGCACGAGCCGTAGGTACGGGGGGAACCCCGGCTCTGTGCGACGGCCGATGACCAGTCGGCTCACTCAGTACTGCGCTACAGCGGCCGAAAACGTCACACCCACCGCGACCGAAACCGTGGTGGGTGAGAAAAGTGCAGGTCAGCGGCGCGGTGAGCGGTCAGATCGCGCTATACGACGGGCTCGGCAGCGGCGTCGGTGACATCGTTGCCCCGGGCGAGGCGAGCGGGGTGCCGGAGGTGCCGCCGTCCGGGTCGTGGTGGTTCTTGCGAGGGGACGTGAACTGGCCGTCGCCGTTCTCGTTCCCGTGGCCGTTCCCGTGCCCGTTCCGGTCGCCGTGCCCGTTCCGGTCGCCGTGGCCGCTCTTGTCGTTGTCCTCGTTGTTGCCGGTGTCCTCGCCCTTGCCGTCGCCCTTGCGGTCGTCGGGGGCCGACTGGGCGTCGCCCCGGGTGCCTGCGCCGGACAGGACACCCCTGCAGTACTTCCACACCCGCGAGGTGCCGCCCGCCGCGTCCTCCAGGGAACGCCGGCGGGTCGGGTCGAGGTGCTTGCCGTCGCGCATGTCCCGGCAGGCCGAGGCGGATCCGTTCCAGTCCGTGCGGGGGCGTACGCCCAGGCCTTCGGAGCCCGTGTCGGGCGCCGCGCCGGCGCCGCCGCGGGCCGTGTCCCGGGAGCCGGACCCGCCGGAGGGGGAGTTCTCGGGCGAGGGCGCGACCTGAGGGGCCGAGGGCGAGACGAGCGGGCGGTCCGGGGTGGCGGCGGCCGACACCGACGCTGCGGGTTCCGGTTCGCCGTCCCCGAAGTGCGGCAGGACTCCGATTCCGGCCGCGACGGCCACTCCGCCGACCATGCCCACGGCCAGCACGGCGGCCAGTCCGAGGTGCGCGGGGCGCCGGCGGCGGGGACGACCGGCCCCCGCGTCCGGGGCGCCGATCCGCACGAGACCGGCGTCGCCGCGGCCGGCTCCGGTCCGGTTCCGGCCCCGGGCGGCCGGGCTCACCCCGTCGTCCGCACGATCCGCGCGCGCCGTGCGGAACGCGGCCAGCGCGGCCTCCTCGCCGGGAAGTCCGCCGCTGGTCGGCGCGGGTTCCGCGGTCAGCGCCTCCAGCGTTTTCGCGAGGCGTTCGGCCTGGTCGCGGTCGGCCGCGTCGACAGCTTCCAGTGACTCGCCGCGCAGCAACCGCTCCGCTGTCTCGAGGTCCAGCCACCCGTAGCTCTCGTCGGCCATCACATGTCCTTCTGCGTCCGCGGACGCATATGCGTCACACTCGCGGACGTCACCGCATTGTCCTGCGGTTCTCGCTGGGGTGGCAGGGCATCGAGCGCGCCGGCCGATTCCGGATCGTCGCCGAGGAGCTCGGCGAGCCGTTTCAGACCTCGGTGCGCGGCCGTGCGTACCGCGCCGGGACGCTTGCCGAGGGTCTCGGCGGCGGTCTTGGCGTCCAGGCCGACCACCACGCGCAGCACCACTGCCTCGGCCTGGTCCTGGGGCAGCCGGGCGATGAGCGAGAGGGTGCTGCCGGTGGCCAGCGCCTCGATGGCCTCGCCCGCGGTGTCCGACTCGGCGGGCTTGCCGGTCAGCTCGGTCTCGTCGCCGCCGATGGCGGGCCGGCGGCCGCGCATCCGGATGTGGTCGAGGGCGCGGTTGCGGGCTATCCGTGCGGCCCAGCCGCGGAATCGGTCCGCGTCCCCGTCGAACCGGTCCAGGTCACGGGCTATCTGGAGCCAGGCCTCGGAGGCCACGTCCTCGGCGTCCGGATCACCGACCAGCGTCCGGACGTATCCGAGCAGCCGCGGGTGCACCGCGCGGTACACAGTCCGGAACGCGGTCTCGTCCCCGTCCTGTGCCGCAAGCACCGCGGCAGTCAACTCCGCGTCGTCCCCCAGCACCCGTGAATCCTCAATACGTGGTCGCGATCGATGGTCGCCGCTTCGAGCCGTCGAGGGGTTGGGTGATCGCTCGAGAGTCGCGCTGATCATTCAACTTCCGCGCCCGGCGCGAAAGGCACGTTACGACCTGAAACCGCTGCTCGTCCATGTCCGTACAAAATGCAACTCCCTCGTGATCCGGGGCCGGCCCGGCGGGGTGTGACAGAAACCGCCCTCATGGCGCTGAAGGAAGTACGGGCCGCCGCGCGGCCCGTGCCGCGCGACGGCCGGGGCCTCTCCTGTGGGGGGTGGCGGCCCCGGCCGTCTCCGCGGTTCACCCGCTCCGGGTCACTGCTTCTTGGACTTGTTCTTGTCCGTGTTCTGCGGGGCGCTCGTCTTGGCCTTCTGCTGCCCCGGTTTCGCCTGGCCCGCGTCCTTCGCGTCGGCCGTCCCCGTGCCCGTCAGCGTGGCGCAGTAGGCGCTGACGTTCGCCTCGCCGCCGGCCGCCGTCACGAGCCGCTGGTACGCCGTGGAGTCCAGCGCCTTGCCCCGGCCACGGAGTTTCTCGTAGGCGCGGCAGTGGGCCAGGGTGTCCTTCGCGGTGGGCGGGCGCTCGGCGGGGGCGGACGCGGGGGGCCTCGCGCTGCTGGGCGACGCGGCCGGGGTGCTCGCCGAGACGCTCGGGCGTACGTCCTTGCCGCCCGCCGCGCCCAGGGGCTCGCCGCCGCCCGCCGAGCCGATCGCCGCGTAGGCGACACCGCCGAGGGTGAGACTCGCGAGGAGCACGGAGAGCGTCGCCTTCAGCGAACGTGCCCGGCGCCGCTGCGAGCGGGGCCGCCAGTCGTCCCGCCGCCGGGTCCGCGCCCGGTGTACCCCGGCGTCCCTCGCCGCCCGGAACGCGGCCACGGCCCGCCGCTCCGCCTCGCCGTCCGACTTTTCCCCACGGAGGGCCGCGGCGAACAGCGCCTCGAGGGGACTGTCGTCGTACGGCTGCCGCCCGTCCCGCGCGGTTCGGCCCCGCGGGGTCTCCTCCGTGCGCGCATGCCGACGGCCGGGGGCATCGCCGCTCCGTTCGTCACCCATGCCGTGTCCGTTCCTGTCCGAGGTGGTCCTCGCCTGTCATGTCGACTCCCCCAGCGTCCTGGGGCCTTCATCCGTCACACTCTCGGCGCCCAACTGGTGCGCCAGCCGCTTCAGCCCCCGGTACGCCGCGGTGCGCACCGCCCCGGGGCGCTTGCCGAGGACCCGGGCGGCGGCGGGGCCGTCCAGTCCGACGACGACCCGCAGCAACACCGCCTCGGCCTGGTCCCTCGGGAGCCCCCGGACCAGTTCGAGGGCGTACTCGGTGGAGAGGGACTCCAGCGCCTGGTCGTGGGTGCTGTGCGGGCCGGGCAGGTCCAGCATGTCCTGCTCCAGCGCCGCCGACCGGGGCCGCACCCGCTGCCGGCGCAGATGGTCCAGGGCCCGGTGCCGGGCGATGGTCGCGGTCCAGCCGCGGAAGCCCGCCCCGTCACCCTTGAACCGGCCCAGGTCCCGGGCGATCTCCAGCCAGGCGTCCGACGCCACGTCCTCCGCGTCCGCCCCGACCAGCCCGCGCAGATACCCGAGCAGTCCGGGCTGCACCAGCCGGTAGGCGACCGCGAAGGCGGCCTCGTCGCCCTCCTGGGCCCGCGCGACGGCCGCGCCCAGTTCCCCGTCGGACGCCTGCACGCGGCGGGGTTCCCCTCCCTGGCCCAAAAACTTTCCTGTCCGTACCGGTTCGTGGCGATTCCGCACCGTCCGGCGCAGTCACACCCTTGCCCATGTCCCCCACGGTCAACAGCGTCGGACCTCACAGAAGTGTCACAGCAGGTCGGACATCCCGGGCACCCCGCCTCCAACACCCGTGACACCTGGCAGTGTTCGTACGCTGTATGAGTGCCACCTGTGTGACAGGTGGTTTTTCTGTGACCAAATTCAGGGGTGGGGTAGTGAGTCGTCGTAAGAGCCGTGCGTACAGACCGCTCAGCATGAAGCGGCGAGCGTGGCTGACGCTGGGGGCGGTTGTTCTGGGAGGCGGCGGCATAGCGACGTACGCCGTCGCCAGTCCGTCGACCGACGCCGCGGGGGACGTGCAGCCCAAGCGGCCGGTGAAGGTCTACGACTTGACGCTGAAGGGCACCGCGGCCGGCAAGCGGGAGCTGCCGCGCACCGAGACCAAGGAGTTCTCGCTGCTCGGTGTCTCCTGGACGGGGGTGACCAAACCGCTGGAGGGCAGGGCGCAGGTCCGTACCCGCAGCAGCGACACGGGCGAGTGGACCGCCTGGCAGGACCTGGAGACGAACATCGACCCACCGGAGGACCCCGAGGAGCGCAGCGGCGCCCGCGGTGCGTCCGAACCGCTGTGGGTCGGTCCCTCGGACGGCGTGCAGGTGCAGGTCGTCCACGAGGACGGCACCACGAGTGCCGGACTTCCCAAGGGACTTGAGGTCAACCTGGTCGACCCGGGCATCGCGACCGCCGCGGAGCAGAAGAACACCGGCGACGACACGGACCCGGCGGCGTTCGCCGCGGACGAGACGCCCACGCCGACTCCGACGGTGAGCGACAGCACGTCCGCCTCTCCGACCGCGACCCCGACCGACACGGCCACGGCCACGCCGACGGCCACCGCCACCATCCCCACCGCGCCCCCGTCGACGGTCCCCGCGCCCTCGGTGGTCTCCCGCGCCGACTGGGGCGCCGACGAGTCGCTCAGCCCGGACCCGTCGGAGTACAACGCCGATGTGAAGGCCGTCTTCGTGCACCACACGGACGGCTCCAACGACTACTCGTGCGCCGACTCCGCGTCGATCGTGCGCGGCATCTACGCGTACCACACGCAGACCAACGGCTGGAACGACATCGGCTACAACTTCCTCGTCGACAAGTGCGGCACCATCTTCGAGGGCCGCAAGGGCGGCGTGGACCTGCCGGTCCTCGGCGCGCACACCTACGGCTGGAACCGTGAGTCCACCGGCATCGCGATCCTCGGCAACTACACCGACGCGGGCGCCTCGGACGCCGCCCTCACCTCGGTCGCCCGGATCACGGCCTGGAAGCTCGGCCAGTACGGCGTCGACCCCGACTCGACGGTCCAGTTGAAGGCGGGCGCGACCCAGAAGAACCTCGCCGGTACGAGCTTCACCGCGGGCAGCCTCTACACCTTCAACCGGGTCTCCGGCCACCGCGACGGCTACGCCACCGAGTGCCCGGGCACCTCGCTCTACGCCCAGTTGCCGACCATCCGCGCCTGGGCGTCCGGCCCGGTGCAGGGCCTGAAGCTCACCTCGCTGACCGGCGCGACCCTGTCCGGCTCGACGTACTACACCAAGGGCGCGATCACGGCCAAGTGGTCGGCCACCACGCCGAGTTCGCTGATCTCGAAGTTCGAGCTGCTGGTCGACGGCCAGGTCGTCGCCACCACGTCCGGTACGGCGACCTCGGCCGGCACCACCCTGGCCGCGGGCAGCCACAAGGTCGCCGTACGGGCCGTGCACCAGTCCGGCAAGACCACTCCGGCGACCACCGCGCTCACCGTCGTGACCGACACCACCGCGCCGACCTTCTCCACCACACCGACGATCACCCTGCGCACCGGCACGGTCACCACCACCGCCGCCCCGGTCACCCTCGGCTGGAAGGCCGCCGACTCGCAGGCCCTGAAGCAGGTGAGCCTGCTGTCCCCGACGACGGCCACCTTCGGCTCGACCACCACGAGCTCCAGCCGTACCGCCAAGCCCGGTACCGCTAGCACCTGGTCGATGAAGGCGTACGACGTCGCGGGCAACACCCGTACGTCGTCCCCCTCGTACACGCCGATGATCCTTCAGGAGACCTCGGCCACCAAGTCCGGCAGCTGGACCACCCGTTCCTCCACCAGCTACCTCGGCGGCAAGTCGTACTCCAGCGGTTCCAAGGGCGCGAGCCTGACCTGGACGTTCACCGGCCGGTCCGCCGCGTGGGTGGTCTCGCGGGCGTCCACCTCCGGGCAGGCGTACGTGTACGTGGACGGCACCAAGGTCGCGACCGTGGACCTGAAGTCCTCGACGACGGCCTACCGCCAGGCGATCTGGACCAAGTCGTGGTCCAGCAGCGCCAAGCACACGGTGAAGATCGTGGTGGTGGGCACCGGCGGCCGCCCGACGATCACGACGGACGGCCTGGTCTACATCAAGTAGGGCCTCAGCCCAGCGAGTCCACCGGCTCGGGCGTCCGCTCCCCCGCACCCTGGGGGGGTGGGCGCCCGTCCCGCGTTCACGGCGATTCCCGCGATCAGCGCGGCCGGCAGCAGCGCCCCGAACGCCCACCAGGTGGCCACGGTGAAGCCGTGCACCGTGGCCTCGGCCTGGAGCAGCCGCTTGTCGACGCCGGGTCCGGCGTGCGCCGTCAGGTAGGTCGCGGTCACGCTCGCGGCGATCGTGTTCAGAAGGTCATCATCGCCGTACTCATGCCGAGACCCAGCATCAGCATCCCGGGCAGGACGTGCGGGACGTACGCCGGCGTCCTCGGTCAGTGCCGCACGGCACCCGTCGCATCCCGGCACAGCAGTCGCAGCGAGCCGTCCCCGGCGAAGCAGCGGCGGGCCTCGTCCACCGGGTCCCAGAGCCGTCCGTCGGGCGTACGGACCCAGTGCTCGCCGCCGCTCGTCCACCACTCGGCACCGGCCTGGCGGACCACGACCTCACCGGCGTAGGCGCCGAGCCCGCGCAGCACGGTCTCCACGGCGGCGTACGGCGCCCCCTCGCGCCGTATCTCCTCGATCAGCCGGTCGACGCGCCACAGGCTCTGCGCCGAGTAGTCGAGCCGGACGCGTGCGCCCTCGCGCAGGGCCGACACCGCGTCGGCCGCCCAGCGCACGGGCTTGGTCGCGGCGGAGGGCCTGGGTGCGGGCATGGGCGCCTGGCGGGTCGTCACATCAGCGGTCGCATGAGTCGTCACATCAGTCATCACTTGGGGAAAGCGTCTCAGCGAGGCGATTCGTCACCCGGATCGGGGCGTTCGCGCGGACCGGTGCAGGACCGACCCACCTTCGCCGTATCCCTCTCCGGACGGTCACAGGACCCTCTCTGTCGCGAGGTTGACGCCAGAGTGACGATTCACCCCTCCGCCGCGCTCCTGTCTCTGATGAGCGACTACTTCCATCTCCGCGCGGTGCCGCCCTCGGCCCTGCGCAACAGCGCGAACTGGATGCAACGGCTGTTCGAGGACGACTGGGACGCCGTCCGCGAACGCATCGGACGACACCGGGAGGAGGTGCTGGACAAGTCCTACCTGGACCACGAACTCCTCTACGCCGGCGCCGAGGTGGTCCTCGGCGGACTGCCGGTCTACCCGGGCGACCACGACAAGCCCCCGTTCCTGCTCCTGACGGCGGCCCGGGCGCACCGCGTCTCGGCGTACCTCGGTTCGGCCGACTTCGAGGCCCTGTGGCTGGTCGTCCGCGAGGAGTTGCTGCCCCGACACGGCGGGACGGCCGCGGAACGGGAGGCGCGGGGGGTGTTCGCGGCGGCGCACCGGGATCTGACGGCCTTCTACGATCAGACGGCCCGGTACGGGGACGCGGTGGTCAAGTGGCTCGTCCGGTGAGCCGCTCCGCCATCGAGCCGCCCTCCCTCACCCCCGCCGCCGGTTCCTCCGGGACACCACCGCGCGCAGCACCCGGCGACCCTCCGTCGACACCTCGAGGGCCGGTCGCAGACCTGCCGGGCCGTGACCGGCGAGGAGTTCCAGGACGGTGATCTGGCGGCGCAGTTCGGCGGCGACGAGGGGGGACATGCCCTCCGTACGGCCCTCACGGCGGGCGTCGACCGAGTCGCCGGCGTCCTTCAGGGGGTCGAGCAGCCGGTGGATCCGGAGCGCGGCGACCGAGCAGGCGTCGGCCCACACCCGTACCCGGTCGGCGGACCGTTCGACCGGCGCGGCGGCGAGCATCCGGCGGGCCAGCAGCACGGCCTCGTCCTCACCGGAGCCGGAACCGGAACCAGAGCCGGAACCAGAGCCGGAACCGGAGCCGGAGAAGTCGCCGGAGCCACCCGCGTCCGACTCCCCGTCGCCTCCGTCGGCCGCCCCGAACTCCCCGCCCAGCTTCCCCCGCACCTGCTCCAGCCGTTCGCCCCACTCCGCGGCGCCGGCGTCGTCCGCGAGCCCCGCCCACAGGGGCCGAAGGACCTCGTCGTCGCCACCGAGCAGCGGTACGCAGCGATCCAAACAAGCCAACCCGCTGGCGGCCAGTCCGCGTTCGTCGGCCTGGCCGATCAGCTCCACCAGACTCATCCACGCCTCCCTCGCCGAGCGGCATTCCCTAACGGAACCCGCACCTCCCCTTACTGCGCGCGACGGCCCGGGAGTGTCACAGGGGTACGACACCGAGCCGGTCGAGCATACGGAAGAAGAGATTTTCGGCCAACAGGTCGGGGTCGGCGTTCAGTACGTCGAGCAGTGGCTCCTCGGCCACCTCGTACCCCGCCTCCGCCGCCCAGGCGACGGCCCGGGCGGCCGCGTCCCGGGGTTCGAGGAAGTAGTCCTCCAGGGTCAGCCCCTCCTCGCCGCCCCCGAGGTACTCGGCCATGGCGGAACGGGCCAGACAGGTCGTCCAGGCCCCGCTCTCCGGCCCCGCCGCCTCCAGCACGACCGACGCGCTGTCCATGACGTATCCGAAGAGCGCCGGCGAACCGCTCTCCAGGGCAAGGGCGTTCATGTTCCCGACATCGCCCTCGCCGTTCGCGTACTCCCAGACCTGCCATCCGCCGGGCGCCGACTCGCGCAGGACCATGCCCTCGGCTCCGGCCAGCGCGTCCAGCTCGGCGAGCGGCCGCTCCCCGCGGCCCACGACGAAGTAACCCCAGTAGCCCATCCCCGGTTCCCCCTGGCTGCTCGGTACGGCTGGCCCGAATACACCACATTCGTACGGCAGTTCGCAGCAGGATGGACCAAATCCGTCACACGGCGACGGGCACCGCGGGTCCCTGGCGGGCCTTCTCGTCCTGCATCCGGGTCAGCCGCAGCACGAGGGCGACGGCGACCAGGGCGGCCACGAGGTCGACACCGTCCGCGAACATCACCTGCGTCATGGAGTCGTGGATCTCCTGGGAGGTGTCGGCCGCGTCGAACGCGGTGTACAGGAACCGCCCGATGGTGTTCGTGAGGAGCCACAGCGCCCACCACACGTTGATCAGGGCATGCCCGCCGGGCTTGTCCCCCGTGCTGCTCGCGTCCCAGATGTCGACCACGACCCGGCGCGGGTACCACAGGTTCGCGATCGGCACGACCCAGCCGGCGATCACCCAGGCGCGCGCCCTGTGGTGTCCGTCCGGGGCGAAGACCTCGGCGTTGCGCCGAACCCGCCACAGCCAGATCACGAAGACGACGGCGCAGGCCAGCAGCACGAGCACCTGTGCGCTGCCGGCCGCGGCGGTGAGCTTGTCCGCCAGATCGGCCCGGTCCAGTACGGCGGCCCCGGTGTCGCCGACGGCGAGGTCGCCCGTGACGTCGTACATGAGGAAGTCCGCGCCGAGGGCGAACACGTCGACGGCCGCGGCCAGTCCGAGCAGTACCGCGGTGGCGCGTCCGAGGCCGATCGGCGAGCGCAGCGGGATCCTCGGTGTGACACCGGCCGGCGGGATCGCGAACCCGGCGGGTGTGGCGCACCCGGCGCACAGCACGCCCTCCGGTGCCGCTTCGGCATGCAGGCAGCGCGTACAGAGCATGGTGAGGTCCCCCCGAGGTGCGGATGATCAGCAGACCGCGCGGGTTCTCCCCAGAGCCTTACGCGCGGCATGCGGAACATACGGTTCGACGGCCCCGTACGTCCACAGGAATCCCCGGTTCCTCAGCTCAGCCGGTCCGCGAGCGCCTTGAACCGCGTCCAGGTCAGGGCGGGCTTCCCCGGATCCCACAGCTTCTGCACGGTCGCCCGCAGCGGCATCCGGATGCCTGCCGCGACCTGGTCCTGCGTCTGCGCGTTCGGGAAGTCGCACCACACCGCGAAGTACCCGCCGAGGATCTGGCTGTCGTACTTCGAGGGGACGGCTGTCGTGCCGCGGAGGACTCTCGGGGTCCACTCCTCGTAGATCCGCTGTCCCGTCGGATAGGAGAACTGGTTAGGCTGCCCGAGGACGTAGTAGAGGAACTTGTCGTTGTAGTTGACGACCTTGCGCCCCGCGCTCAGATACTCCACCGGCTGCCGGGCGCCGATCTCCTTGCCCGTCCAGTACCCGACCCGGATGTCGTCGGCGGCCCGGACGGACGTCGCCCGGAAGAATCCGTCGTTCCACGCGATCGGGGCCCTGCCGTGCGCCCGGACGGTGTCGGCGCGGTCGTTGAGCCAGCCCGTGGTCAGGTCCTCGACGGTGGCGCCGGCGCCGTAGGCCTTCCTGGCGGCGGCGGCGAGCTGCGGATAGGTCGCCTCCGGGTCGGACACCATGAGCGCGCGGTACTCGTCGCCGCCGAGGTGCCAGTCGGCACCGGGGAAGAGGCCGGCGTACTCGTTCAGCAGGTCGTCGACGATCTTGGCGGAAGCGGGGTTGGAGATGTCGACGGCCCCGCGCGCCGCGTTCCCCGCCCCACTGCGCAGCTGGAGCTCCGGGTGGGCGGCGATGACGGCCCCCAGGTGTCCGGGCGAGTCGATCTCCGGTACGACGGTGATGTGCCGCTGCGCCGCGAGCGCGACGATCCTCTTCACCTGCGCCTTGGTCAGGTGCTGCGCCGACACGATCTCCGGGTGCGAGTCGGACTCGATCCGGAACGCCTGGTCGTCGGAGAAGTGCAGCTGGAGCCGGTTGAACTTCAGGTCGCCCAGTTCCCGGACCCGGTCCTCGATCCAGCCGGCCGTGAAGTTCTTGCGGGCGATGTCGAGGAGGAACCCGCGCACCGGCTTGGCGGGCTCGTCGCGCACGACGCCCTCCGGTGCCGTACCGCCACCGTGCACCGCCTGCTTGAGCGTGCGGGTGCCGTAGAACACCCCCGCGTCATCCGGGCCACTTATGGCGACCCGCCCGCCGCGCACGGTCATGCGGTACGACTCCGGGTTCGCCCCCTTCCCGCCATTGACCGTGAGGCGTACGTCCCCGGCGCGTATGTCGTCCTTCTGCCCGGCGTACGTCAGCCCCAGCTCACCGGCGAGGAGACGCCCCTCGTCGGCGAGGCCGGCGTCGTTCACGACCACGCGCCGACCGGGGGCGGGACGCCAGCCGGGACCGCGCGCCGGGGTGTGGGCGCGGACGGCGGGGATGGTGCGGGGTGTGGCGGACAGGGGGTAGGACCGGGTGGGGCTGGGGGTCGGGCTCGGGGCCCTCGAAGGGGCCCGGGAGCCTTCCGCTCTGCCGCCCAGAGGTGACTCGGCCTGGGAACTGGCCGATCCGGCCGGGTCGCTGTCGCCGCCCGCCCACAGACCGAGTCCCACCCCGACCGCGACGGTGACGACCACCGCCCCCGCGATCAGCCCCCGCGCCTGCTTCTCCGTTCGCTTCCTGTGCTGGCTCACATCGCCAACCTAGGGCCTTGCGCGTGAGGACCGCGTCCTCCAACCGTGCCGAAACGCCCCCGTGCGGGTGAAAATCGGGCATCCGTCGGACAGATCATGTCCACTCTCGATAGCGTGACGTCACACCGCTCACAGCTTCCTCTGCCGAAACACACGTGACGCCCACACATTCTCCTGGCCGACTGGCCATACCGTGCCTGCCCACCGTCCTGGACGCCTTCAACATCGCGCCCGCCGACGAGGCCAGGCTCCTTCTCCTGCACTGCCTGCACAGCCTGCGCTGGGCGGAACGGGTCGCGGCCCACCGCCCCTATCCGACCGTGGACGCGCTGCTGGCCGCGTCGGACGAGGCGGCCTACGACCTGACCGTGTCGGATCTCTCCGAGGCCCTGGCTGCCGAGACCCTGCCGGCGCTGCCGGACGGGGTCTACTCGGCAGCACACATGGCCATGGACGCGGCCCACGCGGCCTATGAGGCCCGCTTCGGACACGCTTTCGTCATCTGCCTGGACGGCCTGCCCCCGGCAGAGGCCCTGGACCACGCCCTGGCGGGCATCCGGTCACGATTGACAAACGATCCGGAGGAAGAACGCGTGGTGGCGGCAGAGGAACTCCGCCGCATCGCGAGGGGCCGGTTGGTGTCTTCCCTGAAGGGCGCGGGGCTGTAGTCGATGTGCGGCTGCCGCCGCGTGGGCGCGACCGCCCCCCACGGCACCGCACCCGGCACATAACAGCTCAGACCACCCCATCAGCCGTCGAGTTCCCCCATCTGCGTGCCACTTTGATCACACAGGTAGGCCCCGGCTAAGCCCAGCGGCAGCGCATCGCTACGATGCTGGGGGCCGGTGGACCGTACCCGGCCGGGTCGACCGACAGCACAAGCCGGCAGACCCCGATACCCCGCTCCCGGAGGGACTTCCGTGCCGGCTGGAACGCTGTACCGCGGCCGGGAAGGAATGTGGTCCTGGGTGGCTCATCGAGTCACCGGCGTCCTCATCTTCTTCTTCCTGTTCGTTCACGTGCTGGACACCGCTCTCGTCCGTGTCTCCCCCGAGGACTACGACAAGGTCGTAGCCACGTACAAGACCCCGATCGTCGCGTGTCTGGAGTACGGCCTCGTCGCGGCCATCCTCTTCCACGCGCTCAACGGCCTGCGCGTCATCGCCGTCGACTTCTGGTCGAAGGGCCCGCGCTACCAGAAGCAGATGCTCTGGTCCGTCGTAGGCCTGTGGGTCGTGCTCATGATCGGGGCGATCTACCCCGTCCTCGGCCACGCCGCTCGTGAACTGTTCGGGAGCTGACACCGATGGCGACCACTGAAACCACCGCTTCCGGCATCGGCCCCGTAGAGGGCGACTCCGGCTACGGCGTCGACAACCCGGCGCCCCTCATCGAGGCCCCGCGCAAGCGGACCAAGAAGACGCCTCGCTCCACCCGCGGCAACTTCGAGATGGCGGCATGGCTGTTCATGCGCCTGTCGGGTGTCGTGCTGGTCGTCCTGGTCATCGGCCACCTGCTGATCCAGCTGGTGCTGGACGGCGGCGTGTCGAAGATCGGCTTCGCGTTCGTCGCGGGCCGCTGGGCGTCCCCGTTCTGGCAGGTCTGGGACCTGTTGATGCTGTGGCTCGCGATGCTGCACGGCGCCAACGGTCTGCGCACGATCATCAACGACTACGCGGAGCGCCCGAACACCCGCCTGTGGCTCAAGGGCCTGCTCTACACCGCCACGGTGTTCACCATCCTGCTCGGCACGCTGGTGATCTTCACCTTCGACCCGAACATCCGCTAGGCACGGGGCTGCGAGAATCATGAAGATCCACAAGTACGACACCGTCATCGTCGGCGCCGGTGGCGCGGGCATGCGCGCGGCCATCGAGTCGACGAAGCGCAGCCGCACCGCCGTGCTGACCAAGCTCTACCCCACCCGCTCCCACACGGGCGCCGCGCAGGGCGGCATGGCCGCAGCGCTCGCGAACGTGGAAGAGGACAACTGGGAGTGGCACACCTTCGACACGGTCAAGGGCGGTGACTACCTGGTCGACCAGGACGCCGCCGAGATCCTGGCGAAGGAGGCCATCGACTCGGTCCTCGACCTGGAGAAGATGGGCCTGCCGTTCAACCGCACGCCGAACGGCACCATCGACCAGCGCCGCTTCGGCGGTCACAGCCGGAACCACGGCGAGGCCCCGGTCCGCCGCTCCTGCTACGCGGCCGACCGCACCGGCCACATGATCCTCCAGACGCTGTACCAGAACTGCGTCAAGGAGGGCGTGGAGTTCTTCAACGAGTTCTACGTCCTGGACCAGCTGATCACCGAGGTCGACGGCGTGAAGCGGTCGGCGGGTGTCGTGGCGTACGAGCTGGCGACCGGCGAGATCCACGTCTTCCAGGCGAAGGCCGTGATCTACGCGTCCGGCGGCTGCGGCAAGTTCTTCAAGGTGACGTCCAACGCCCACACGCTGACCGGTGACGGTCAGGCCGCGGTCTACCGTCGCGGGCTGCCGCTGGAGGACATGGAGTTCTTCCAGTTCCACCCGACCGGCATCTGGCGCATGGGCATCCTGCTGACGGAGGGCGCCCGCGGTGAGGGCGGCATCCTCCGCAACAAGGACGGCGAGCGCTTCATGGAGAAGTACGCGCCGGTCATGAAGGACCTCGCGTCCCGTGACGTCGTCTCCCGCTCCATCTACACCGAGATCCGTGAGGGCCGCGGCTGCGGTCCCGAGGGCGACCACGTCTACCTGGACCTCACCCACCTCCCGCCGGAGCAGCTGGACGCGAAGCTGCCCGACATCACGGAGTTCGCCCGCACCTACCTCGGTATCGAGCCGTACACGGACCCGATCCCGATCCAGCCCACCGCGCACTACGCGATGGGCGGCATCCCGACGAACGTCGAGGGTGAGGTGCTCGCCGACAACACCACGGTGGTCCCGGGCCTGTACGCGGCCGGCGAGGTGGCCTGCGTCTCGGTCCACGGCGCCAACCGCCTGGGCACGAACTCGCTCCTTGACATCAACGTGTTCGGCAAGCGGGCCGGTATCGCCGCCGCCGAGTATTCGCAGAAGGCGGACTACGTCGAGCTGCCCGAGGACCCGGCGCGGCTGGTGCTCGACCAGGTCGAGCGGCTCCGCGACGCCACCGGCACCGAGCGTGTGTCGGTGCTGCGCCGCGAGCTGCAGGAAACCATGGACGCGAACGTCATGGTGTTCCGCACCGAGCAGACGATCAAGACGGCGGTCGAGAAGATCGCGGAGCTGCGCGAGCGCTACAAGAACGTCTCGATCCAGGACAAGGGCCGGCGTTTCAACACGGACCTGCTGGAGGCGATCGAGCTCGGCAACCTGCTGGACCTCGCCGAGGTCATGGCGGTCTCCGCGCTGGCCCGCAAGGAGTCCCGCGGCGGTCACTACCGCGAGGACTACCCGAACCGCGACGACGTCAACTTCATGCGCCACACCATGGCGTACCGCGAGGTGGGCGACGACGGCGCCGAGTCCATCCGTCTCGACTACAAGCCGGTCGTCCAGACCCGCTACCAGCCGATGGAGCGTAAGTACTGATGGCAACCCCTGTTCTGGACAAGGCGGACGCGGCCGGCGAGCCCGAGCCCGGCTTCGCCGACTCCCCGTACATCACGGTCACCTTCCGCGTCCGCCGCTTCAACTCGGAGGTCTCGGCGGAGGCGACCTGGGAAGACTTCCAGCTGGAGATCGACCCGAAGGAACGTGTCCTCGACGCCCTGCACAAGATCAAGTGGGAGCTGGACGGCACGCTGACCTTCCGCCGCTCCTGCGCGCACGGCATCTGCGGCTCGGACGCGATGCGGATCAACGGCAAGAACCGTCTGGCGTGCAAGACGCTGATCAAGGACATCAACCCGTCGAAGCCGATCACGGTCGAGCCCATCAAGGGCCTGACGGTCCTGAAGGACCTCGTGGTCGACATGGAGCCGTTCTTCCAGGCGTACCGCGACGTGATGCCCTTCCTGATCACGAAGGACACCAACGAGCCGACCCGGGAACGCCTCCAGACGGCGGAGGACCGCGAGCGCTTCGACGACACGACGAAGTGCATCCTGTGCGCGGCCTGCACGTCCTCCTGCCCGGTCTTCTGGAACGACGGCCAGTACTTCGGCCCGGCGGCCATCGTCAACGCCCACCGCTTCATCTTCGACAGCCGTGACGAGGCGGGCGAGCAGCGACTGGAGATCCTCAACGACCGCGACGGCGTGTGGCGCTGCCGCACGACGTTCAACTGCACGGACGCCTGTCCGCGTGGGATCGAGGTCACCAAGGCGATCCAGGAAGTGAAGCGGGCGCTGATCACTCGGCGCTTCTGATCTCCGTTCTCCTACGGTGAGTTGGGCCCCGCTCCCCGGTTCGCGCCGGGGCGGGGCCTCCCTCATTCCCAGCCAACTCCTGTGTGGCCACTGTGACTTGTGGGTTCTGAGTTGCAGACTGTCCTCATGGCACTCCTGAGGAAATCCGCCGCCGCGCTGTGCGCCGCCGCAGCGGTACTGCTCGCGATACCCCCCACTGCCTCCGCGACCCCCGCCCCCTACGGAACGCTGGCCCGGGAGAACTTCGACCGTCTCCCCCTCGGCCCGGTCACCGAGGGGCACGGCTGGAGCGCCGACACGGCCGGCGGCACGCTGACCGTCGCCCCCAGCTCCACGGGGCACGGGCGTGAACTGCGCATTCGTACCGAGGGCAACGGTCGGGCCTTCCTCGTGTTCGATGAGCTCTCTTCGCCCAGCAACAGCTTCTGGGGGCGGGTGCGGCTGCGGGTCGGGGGGTTCCCCACCGCGCCCGACTGGGCGCACTGGACCATCGCCGAGGCGTCGGGGGCGGGCTCGTCGACGCTGGTGCGGCCGCTCGGCGGGCAGTACGCGCCGACCGACGGCGGCAACTTCTGGGGCGTCGGGTCCGATCTCGGGCCCACCGGGGACTGGACCTCCTGGAAGACCTCCGCTCCGGCCGTCGGCGGGGCCTGGCAGTGCGTCGAGTTCCATCTGGACGCCACCGACAACCGGGTCACCGTGTATCTGGGCGGCGTGGAGCAGTCCGAGCTGACGGTGTCCACCAAGACGCACGGGGGGACCGCGGACGACTTCGTCTTCCCCGCCTTCGACCAGCTGAAGCTGGGCTGGCAGCTCTATCAGGCCGATCCGACGCCGTCGTCGTACGACGTCCGTATGGACGACATCGCGCTCGGCACGCGGCGCGTGGGCGGCTGCGGAAACGGTCGCTGAACCCGGGATTGCGCCCGGTCTGCCGGGCGTGATCCACTTCGGCGGTCATGAACTGGGGGCCTCTGGGGAGGGGCCGGGGGACAGGGGAGGCAGCGGTGCGTACCGCTGGAGAAGAGATCGTCGCGTCGTGCCCGCAGTGCGGGGTGGAGATCCGTACGGACAGACGGTTCACCACATGGTGTGCCGCCTGTGAGTGGAACGTGGACCCGCAGGGGCCCGGCAAGGAGAAGCGCGGGCTGGACCGGGTGCGCCGCGGGCTGGCGCAGCGGTATGGCGCGCGGCTGTTCGACGAGCTGAGGGGCGAGGGCGGGAAGGGCGGCGGGAGCGGGAGCGGGCGTACCTGGTCCGGTCCGCTCGCCTACGCGCTCGCGCTCGCCGTGCACGGTCTGACCGTCGTGCTGGCCGCGGTCGGCTTGTGGGGCCTGGTCCGTGGCTGGGGCGGGCTCGGTATGGCGTTCGGGCTGTTCCTGTTGGCGCTGGCCTGGTCGCTGCGGCCGCGGCTGAACCGGCTGTCGGATGACGACCGCGTCCTGCTGCGAGGCGATGCGCCCGAGCTGTTCGCGCTCGTCGACGAGGTCGCCGCCGCCCAGGGGACCCGGGGCGTGGACGTCGTCGTCGTGGACGTCGAGGCCAACGCGAGTGTGACCCAGCTCGGGCTGCGGCGCAGGCGCCTGACGCTGGGGCTGCCGCTGTGGGAGGTGCTGAGCCCGCAGGAGCGGATCGCGCTCCTGGGACGCGAGCTCGGTCACTTCACCCACGGCGACACCCGGCACGGCATGGTCGTGGGAACCGCCTTCAGGTCGCTGAGCACCTGGCTCTACTACGTCCGGCCGATGCCGAACCCGAACGTGGTCCAGGCCGTCACCAACCTGGCCTGCGTCCCGCTCCGCCTGCTGATCAGCGCCGTCATGACGCTGCTCGACCTGCTGACCGCGCGGACCTCCCAGCGCGGTGAGTATCTGGCCGACGGAGCGGCGGCCCGCACCGGGTCCACCGAGGGAGCGGTCGGTCTGATGGACCGCCTCATGGTCACCGACTCGATCGTCACCACCTTGCAGCGCGAGACCAACAGCCGCCGGCTGCGCCGGACGGGCGGGGGCGGCGAGCAGAACGCCGACGGCCTGTGGGAGGCGCTCGTCGCCCATCTGGACTCCGTCCCGGAGTCCGAGTTCGAACGCCGGCGCCGGGTCGGGGCGCTGCGCGGCCACAGCGTCGACGCGAGCCACCCGCCGACCCATCTGCGCCGCCGGCTCCTGCTGGACGGAACGCCGGTGCCCGCCGCGGTGACGGCGGACGCCGCCCGGACCGAGCGCATCGCCGGTGAGCTGGCGGGCGTACGCGCGACGCTGGCCCGCGAAGTCGTCAGGGACGGTTACGGAGACCAGTGACGGCCCCCGGGGTCGGACGGGTCACAGCTGGCTCAGGATCGTCGGATCGGTGATCTTCGTGTCGTCCGCCAGCATCATCGCCTTGCTGAGGACGACCGCGAGCATGCGGTCGCCCTCGTAGGGGAGGTAACCGGCCTGCGGTGCCGACGGGTTGGACTTCGGGACGATGCACAGGTACTGGTCGTTCGGGGTGCGGAGGATGTTGCCCGAGCCGAGGTGGATCTTGTACGTGTGGCGGTCGCCCTTGACGTGGAGGAAGCGGCCCTCCAGGGTGCAGCGGTCGGCTATCGCGAGCCTCGGGATCAGGCGGTCCAGGAGGAGACGGCGGGTCTCGGCGCTCTGGTTGAGCTCTCCGAAGCCGTACGACGTCCAGTACTCGCGGAAACGGCCGCCGGGGCCGCCGTCCTGCCAGGTGGGGTCGTTGCCGATGCTGGCCACGCCGACGAACAGGTCGACGTCGCGCAGGACTTCGGACAGGACCAGGGGCGGGATCTCCGTCAGGGGCAGGGGGTCCACCGGCTCGGCACCGTCGCGCAGCCCCATGCGGTACTCGCCGCCGGCGCAGTGCGCCCAGTTCTCCGGGGCGTCGATGGGGTAGAAGCGGACCTGGTCGGTGCGCAGGCGCAGGAAGGTGCCGGAGTCGGTGATGTCCGTGTAGTCCTCGCCGCCGTCGCCCTCGATCCAGTACTCGGCTCTCAGGCCCCAGCGCGGGAGGTCCCGGCTGGGCGGCGGGGCCTCGTCGTCGACGGCCAGGCGGAGTCTGTTGCGCCAGCCCCGGGCCGCCGCCAGGGAGTGGAACTGGTGCTGGCGCAGGACGTGGGCCGCGAAACGGTTGGAGTAGGTGCCGGTGGTGCGCTCCGCGTCCGTCAGCAGGTAGACCTCTCGGTGGGCCTGCTTGAAGGGCTGGGTGATCGCGTGGCGTTCCAGCCAGTCGCGCCAGGCGACGATCTCGGCGGGGGTGTGGTCCACCGGGTGCCAGAGGCGGACATCCGTGCCTGCGGTGACCGGGGTGTCCGCGACCGTGCGCAGGGAGCCGTCGGCGTATCCGGCCGTCGTGCCGTCGACCGTCCACAGGAGGCGACGGGCGAGGGTGCCGACGAGGGGGTGGTCTAGGTAGCGCTCGCGCCAGGTGCCGTAGGACCAGGTGCGGTCGGCCAGGAACTGGCGGTCCAGGCGCTCGCTCTGGGCCGAGAGCATCTTGTCGACGTCCTTGACGGCCGCCTTGAGCTCCTTCAGCTCCTCCGCGTGGTCCCGTCGTGCGGCGGCCGGCACGCTCCTGACCGGTTTCCCGCTCGCCTTGCTCCAGGTCAACACGGCCTTGGCGCCTTGGACTTCGAGGACAGCCATGTTCTCGCCGAGCCGGTGCTCCGCGCGTCCGACCTCGGTCAGGCCGTACGCCGGTACGGCCAGTTCCTCGATCTCCTCGCGGCGAAGGCCCAGGGCGACGGCGCGTGCCTCCAGGGCCGCGTCGAGCAGCTTGGCGGTGTTCTTGTACGTCACCCGGGTGGCCAGGCGGGCCAGTTCGGCGAGGGCCGCCTCACTGTCGATGCGGGCGAGGGCGTTGACACCGGCGTTGGCGACCTTCGGGTTGCGCGGGCCGAGGCCGGCGACCTTCTTGAGGGAGGTCTCGACGAGGACGCCGAGGGCGCGGGCGGAGTCGGGGTGCGCCGGGAGGAGGGAGAGGAGCCAGGCGAGGCCGCGGAGGGCGTTCGCGTTGTAGGGGTCGTAGGCGCTGTTGACGTCGGGTTCGTACCGCCCGCGTTCCAGCTCGAAGGTGCGGGGGCGGCCGACCAGGGTGAGCCAGCGGATCACCGCCTCGCGGACGCGGTCGGGACCGAGCGGGTCGACCAGGTCTGCTGCCTGCTTGTCCCACTTGGGGGACGGCTTGGCCGCGGTGGCGGTCGCCATGTGGGTCAGGAGTCGCTGCCAGGCGGGGCCGGTCTCCCGCAGGGCTTCCTCGGCCCACTCCTCCCCGACGTTGAGGGGCGGCTCGGTCAGCTTCTTGGCCGTCCTGGGCAGGTCCTCGTTCTGGTAGGCGTGGAGGACCGAGCGGCGGACCGTGGCGACGACGGCGGGCGCGACCGGGCGGCCCGCGGCCAGCTCGGCCTCGATGAGGTTCTCGTAGCGGGCGCCCCACCCGAAGGAGTGCTGCCGGGAGATCCCGTCGAGCAGGGACAGACGCTCCGCGGTCAGGCGGTCGTGGGGCGGCAGGTCGCGGGAGACGATGCCCAGCAGGATCAGCGCGTTCTGCCGGGCGTTCGGGCCTGCCTGTTCCGAGTGGTACTGCGTCACGAGGCCGTCGGCGACCCCCGACCGTGCCTCCGGCGGCAGTTCGCGCAGCAGGGCCGGCACGCCGTCCCACAGGCCGGCCCAGTTGCCGTTGTTGGCGACCGCGGCCTTGAGCAGGTCGGCGGCGAGCTCCTCCAGGTCACCGTCGGCAACCCGCTGCCGGATCAGGTCCTTGTACTTCTGGATCTCGCCCATGGTCAGCCACCCACCAGCGGGACGAGCTTGAGGAACGTGACCTCGGTGCCGAGCACGAGGTCGATCTCCTCGTCGAGCTCGGTCACCTGGCGGTCGCCGACCAGCACCAGGAAGCCGTTGCCCGCGAAGGCCTTGAGGGCGAGCTCGGTCTGGGTCTCGGGGTCGATGCGGCGGGGCGTGCGCAACGCGTAGCCGTTCAGCACGCGTTCGGTGTTCTCGGGCTGGACCAGGCCCTGGAAGACGGCGGGCGTACGCGCGTTGTACTCGGCGACCTCCTGGAAGACCCGGCGGCGGATCAACTCGCGCACGGCGAGCCGCTCCTCGGCGATCTCCAGACCCCAGCCGTCACTGCGGCTCCCGCTCGTCGTCTCGTCGACGAACATCACGATTCCCATACCGAAGACGGTACGAGGCACCACTGACAACGGGCCCGGCTCGGCAGGGGTCACACGATGTTGCGGACCACCGTCCAGGCCACGGCCACCGCGAGGACGACCACCTGCGCCCGGGGGCTCAGCGTGGGGCGCCAGCGGCGGCCGCGCAGGCCCTCCCACGCCCAACGGCCCAGCAGGATCAGGGCGTACGGCGAGGCGAGCAGCAGAGCCCGGTTGTCCAGCCACGCCTCGGTGAAGTGACCGTGCATCAGGTCGTACACCATGCGGGTGCCGCCGCAGGCCGGACAGAGCAGGCCGGTGAGCATGCGGAACGGGCACTGCGGCAGGAGGTGGCCGGGGTCGTGCGGGTCGGTGCGGTAGAGGTACACGGCACCGGCGGCTCCCGCGGCGAGCACCGCCGAGGGTGCCGCCGCGGGGTGGCGGAGCGGGGAGCGCCGCACGGAGGAACGGGGCACCGCCGGAGCGGTGCCGGAGGCCGCGGCGCCCTCCGCCCTAGCTTCGGAGGATCCGGCCGTGTTCATCGGTGTGGTCGTTTCCGGTGAGCAGGAGGATGCCGTCGACCAGCGACCAGATGCCCAGGCCGCCACAGGTGAAGAGCTGTGCGAGTCCCATCCCGACGTTGCCCAGGTAGAAGCGTCCTACGCCGAAGCCGCCGAGGGTGAGCTGGAGGATGCCCGCGATGACCTTCGACTTGTCGGAGTACGGCCGTCCGTACGGGTCGTAGCCGTAGGGGGCGTTGGGGTCTCCCGTGTACGTCCCCGGGGGCGGGTAGTAGCCCGGCGGCGGGTAGCCGGGAGGCGGGTACCCCGGGGGCGGATATCCCGGTGGCGGATAGCCCTGCTGCTGTTGGTGTCCCTGCTGCTGTTGGCCTTGCCCGCTTTCCTGCTGTTCGTGACCGTGCTGTTCGTGACCCGGCTGCTCGCTCAAGGGGGACTGCTCCTGGGGACCGAAGCGGGAGGACCCGCGAAAAAAAGACAATGAGCCCGGTCATCATGCACGACGGACACCGCGTCGCAGAAGCCCGTTCCGTCAACCCCGGCCTAATCTGACGACATGTCAGATGACCAGTCGTACGAACTGCTCGGTTTCGACAACGTGCTGCTCCCCGTCGGGAACCTGGGCGAGGCCCTCTCCTTCTACGAGCGCGCGGGCTTCACAGTGGGCTTCCGGCTCGACGAAGCCGGGATCGCCCTGCTGAAGGTGGGCGGCGAGACACCCGGACTCCTGCTCCGGCAGGAGGAGGCACTCGGGCACCGGCCGCCGCCGTGGCCCGCCACGCGCGTGTGGCTGGAGGTGCCGGACGCGAGGACCGCCGCCCGGGAACTGCGCGCCGCCGGCCTCGAACCGCTCGACGAGCCCTTCTCCGTGGTCACCGGCTGGACCGTCGAGGTCGCCGACCCCTGGGGGAACGTCCTCGGGTTCACCGACTACACCAAACGCCCGGAGCTCGGCCGGCGAGCCTGAGGGATCACGGACACACACGTGACGCAGGCCTCTCCACAAGCGAGTTGAACACGTTCAAAAGCAGGTCTAGAGTCTCCCCCGTCAGCGTTTTGAACGCGTTCAAGAAGGGGGAGGCGCATGGACCGCACGGTCGTCGCCTACGTCATCTACCTCGTCGTCAGCATTGCCCTGACCGTCTGGGTGGCCCGCACGCTCAGCAGGAACGGGCGGATCTTCCTCGCCGACGTGCTGCGCGGGAACGAGAAGCTCGCCGAGGCCGTCAACCACCTCCTGGTGGTGGGCTTCTACCTCGTGAACCTCGGGTTCGTCGCGCTGTACCTCAGCGGCGACGGGACGATCGAGAACACGCGCGGCGTCTTCGAGGCCCTGTCGACCAAGCTGGGCGTGGTGCTGCTGGTGCTCGGAGTGATGCACCTGGCCAATGTCTACGTCCTCAACCGGATCCGCAGGCGGGGCGCCATGGAGCGGGAGCAGGTGCCCCCGGTCGCGCCGCAGGACTGGGTCCGGGCATGACAGGCCCGGCAGGTGCCACGAGCGGTGCGGGCGTCCCGGCGGACCGCACCCCGGTCCGCCGGCTCACCGTCCTGTACGACGCCGACTGCTCCCTGTGCGCCTTCCTGCGCGACTGGCTCGTACGGCAGCCACAGCTGGTGCCGCTGGAGTTGGTGCCGGCCGGGTCGCAGGAGGCCCGGCTGAGGTTTCCCGGGCTCGATCACCGCGCCACCCTGGAGGAGATCACCGTCGTCGGCGACGCGGGGCAGGTCTACCGCGACACCGCCGCCTGGATCGTGACCCTGTGGGCGCTGCGCGAACACCGGCCGCTCGCTCACCGGCTCAGCACCCCGTCCGGGGCACGCCTCGCGAGGGGCGCGGTACTCGCCGCCGCGAAATGGCGGGGCGCGCAGTGGCAGGGCGGTCAGTGGGGCGGCCCTGCCTACCGCCGGTCGGAAGGCTGGGCGTACGACCCCGGCAGGGGCTGGGTCCACACCCCACCGGGGTGCGACAGCGGCGGCCGCGCCACTGGTTAGGCTCTCTTTCCGTGCCTGCGAACAACGACGGCCCCGACGAGGGCAGTACCCCGAGCAAGTCCGAACAGACGAGCAAGTCCGAGCAGACGCGCGCGCTGATCCTGGAGACGGCGATGCGGCTGTTCCAGGAGCGGGGGTACGACAAGACGACCATGCGGGCCATCGCCCAGGAGGCCGGTGTCTCCGTCGGCAACGCGTACTACTACTTCGCGGGCAAGGAACACCTGATCCAAGGCTTCTACGACCGGATCGCCGCCGAACACCAGGCGGCGGTCCGGGAGGTCCTGGCCCGGGAGAGCGGCCTGGAGGCGCGGCTCGCGGGCGTGCTGAAGGTCTGGCTGGACATCGCGCAGCCGTATCACGAGTTCGCGGTGCAGTTCTTCAAGAACGCCGCCGATCCCGACAGCCCGCTCAGTCCGTTCTCGCCCGAGTCGGAGCACGCGCGCGTGGAGGCGATCGCCGTACACCGCGAGGTGCTGCGGGGCGCGACGAAGACGAAGGTGCCGGAGGAACTCCGGGACATCCTCCCCGAGTTGATGTGGCTGTCCCAGATGGGGCTCGTCCTGTACTGGATCTTCGACCGCACGGAGGGCCGCGAGCGGAGCTACCGGCTCGCCGAGCGCGGAGCCAAGCTCACCGCGAGGGGCGTGTCGCTGGCCCGGTTCCGGGTGCTCAGGCCACTCGTACGGGAGGTGCACGAACTGTTCACGGACTTCCTGCCGGGGATGACGAAGGTGATGCCGGACCCCGGCAGGAAGGCGTAGTCACGTCAGTTGACGGCGTCGACCCCGCCCTCGACCAGTTCGACGTCGCACACCAGGGTCCCCTCCCCCACGACGACGTGCCGCGCGCGCGAGCCGTACGTCGGAGCCGTGGTCGCCAGCAGGTACGTCCCGGGTGCCGGGACCGAGACGATGTACGAGCCGTCGGCCAGCGACTCCACCCGGTCCAGCTGACGGCCCCCGGCCGACAGCAGCGAGACGGCGGCGCCCTCCACGGGCTCCCCTTCCGCCGTACGGACGAAGCCGTGGACGGCCGACGCCGGGCCGCCGCCCGAGGGAGCCGCCGTCGCGGGTGCCGCCTCCTCCTTCGGCTCCACCGCGAGGTGCGGCAGCCGCTTCTCGAGCCCCTGCGGCAGCCACCAGTTGGCGTCGCCGAGCAGATGCATCGCGGCCGGCACCAGGGCCGTGCGCAGGATGAAGGCGTCCAGGGCGACCGCGGCGGCGAGCCCCACACCCGCCATGGCCGCCCCTGAGTCGCCGCTCAGGACGAAGGCCAGGAACACGCAGACCATGATCAGAGCGGCGGAGTTGATCACGCGGCTGGTCTCGGCCAGGCCCACGCGGACCGCGCGGGCGTTGTCCTTGGTGTGGACCCATTCCTCGTGCATGCGGCTGACCAGGAACACCTGGTAGTCCATCGAGAGGCCGAACAGCAGGGACAGCATGATGACCGGCAGGAAGGCGTTGATCGGGCCCTCCTTGCCGAGGCTCAACAGGTCGAGTCCCCAGCCCCACTGGAAGATCGCCACGAGGACGCCGAAGGAGGCGGCCGCCGCGATCAGGTTCATCACCGCGGCCGTCAGCGGCACCACCAGGGAGCGGAAGGCGACCAGCAGGAGCAGGAAGCCGAGGCCGATGATGGTCGCGATGAAGAGGGGGAGGCGGTCGCCGGTGACCGTCGCGAAGTCCTTGGAGACCGCCGTGACGCCGCCCACGTGGGCCTGCGCCCCGGCCTGCGGGATCACCTTGCCCCGCAGGGTGTCGATGAGCTGGTCGGTCTCCTCGGACTGCGGTGACGTGGTCGGGACGACCTGGATCACCGTCACGCCCCGCGCGGGCGGCAGCGCGGCGACCCGGGCGACCCCGTCCGTGCCCTGGATGCCCTTGACCAGGGTGGTGGTGTCGCCGCCGTCGGTGACCACCTGGAGCGGTCCGTTGAAGCCGGGGCCGAAGCCCTCGGCGAGCAGGTCGTACGCCTTCCTGGTGGTCGTCGTGGTGTCGTCGTTGCCCTGGTCCGTCGCGCCCAGCCGCAGCGACAGCACCGGCAGCGCGAGGACGGCCATGACGGCGAGGGCGAGCACGGCGATCCGGCGCGGGCGCTTCTGCACGCCCGCCGACCAGCGGGCGGCCAGTCCGCTCGTCCGCTCCGGCTCGGGCCCGGCGGCGGCGAGCCTGCGCCGCTGCCGGCGGCTGAGCACCCGCTTGCCGAGGAAGCCGAGCAGCGCCGGCAGCAGGGTGGTGGCCGCGAGGACGCTCAGCACCACGGTCAGCGAGGTGCCGATGACGACACCGTCCAGGAAGCGCAGGTTCGTCACCAGCATCCCGGCGAGCGCGATGCACACCGTGCCGCCCGCAAACAGCACCGCGCGGCCCGAGGTGTTGAGGGCGGTGACCACCGACTCCTCCGGGTCCATGCCGCGCAGGATGCCCTTGCGGTGCCGGGTGACGATGAACAGGGCGTAGTCGATGCCGACACCCAGGCCGATGAGGGTGGCCAGCAGTGGGGCCAGGTCGGGGATGTCGGTGCCATGGCTGAGCAACTGCGTCGAGAACAGGCCCATGCCGACACCGAAGATGGCGACGGCGAGCGGCAGCAGCATCGCGAAGAACGAGCCGAAGGCCAGGAACAGTACGACGGCCGCCGCCACGATGCCGACCATCTCCGCGAGACCGGTGGGCGGTTCCTGCACCCGCTGGATCGCCTGACCGCCCAACTCGACCTGCAGTCCGGCGCGTTCGGCGCCCTGCGCGGTGTCGACGACGTCCTGGACCAGCTCCTTGGGGACGGCGTTCGCCTGGTCGGTGAAGGTGATCTGGGCGTAGGCGATCCGCCCGTCGCCGCTGACCTGGGCCGCGTCTGCCTTGTAGGGGCTGGTCACGCCGCCGACGCCCTCCATGCCGGCGATCTTGTCGAGTGCGGGCTGGATCCGGGACCGTACGGCCTGGTCCCGTACCGAGCCCTCGTCGACCTTCCACACCACCGTGTCGGTGTCCCCCGCGCTCTGCGGGAAGGCCTTCTCCATCAGGTCGTACGCGCGCTTGGAGTCCGTGTTCGGGAGGGAGAAGACGTTCGCGTAGTCCGTGCCCGCCGTCGAGGCCGAAAAGCCCAGGCCGAACAACGCCCCCACCCACAGCAACAGGACCACCAGCCGGTGCCGGTAACACCACCGTGCCAATGCCGCCACGCTCAACAGCTCCTTACTCGGTCGGTTGGTCCCCCAGGTCCTGCGCAACAGATTCGGTGGCGCCGCGCGCGCGTGGGGGCGGCACGCCATGACTCACAAGGAACTCCAAAGCAGCGAAGCCGCACGGTTGTCAGTGGGCCCGCCGATACTGGGGGCATGACTGGGGGCATCGCTGGGGGAGAGACGAAGAGTCCGGGCACCGTGCTGGTGGTGGAGGACGAGGAGAGCATCGCCGACGTGCTCGCCATCGCCCTGCGCTACCACCGGTTCGAGGTCATGGTCGCGGGCTCCGTCCGTGAGGCGCTCGCGCTCACCGACCGCACCCGCCCGGACGCCGCCCTGCTCGACGTGATGCTGCCCGACGGCGACGGCCGCGCCCTCGGCCGTGAACTGCGCGAGCGGCGGCCCGATCTGGCCCTGGTCTTCCTCACCGCGCGGGACTCTCCCGCCGAGATCGTCGGAGCGCTCGGTTTCGGCGACGACTACATCACCAAGCCGTTCAACATCGACGAGGTCGTCGCCAGGATCTCCGCGGTCCTGCGCCGCACCCGCGCGGCCGACGTCCTGCCCCAGCGCCCGCCCCTGCGCTACGGCGACCTGGAGCTGGACGAGACGACGTACTCCGTGCACCGCGACGGCCGCACGGTCCAGCTCACCCCCACCGAGTACGCACTCCTGCGCTTCCTGGTGCGCAACGGCGGCCGGATCGTGCCCAAGGAGCAACTCCTGCGCCATGTCTGGCAGTACGAGCACACCCCGCCCGAGTCGACCGTCGTCGAGACCTACATCAGCTATCTGCGGCGCAAGCTGGACGTCCTGGGACCGCCGGTGATCACCACCCGGCGGGGTGTCGGGTACGGGCTCGCATGAAGGTCCGCCTGCCTCGGTGCCGACACGGCATCCATTCGCTGCGCGGCAAGCTGACGCTGGCCAATGTGGCGTTGCTCGCCATCGGCATCGCCGCGGCGACCGCCGTGAGCGTGATGGGCATGCGGTACTACCTGCTCGACCAGATCGACAGCGAGCTCCTCAAGACCCGGGACTCCCTCGGCGGTTCGCAGATCACCCTGCGCGAGATCGACTCGCTGAGCATGCTGGGATTCGTGCGCGACCGGCTCATGCCGGCACAGCAGGAATCGAGCAATGAGCGCTCGACGGAGACCGTCTTCGCGGTCGTCGACCGCCGGGGCGAGCCGATCAGCATCCTCGGCTTCGATCCGACCGAGGCCCAGCAGGGTCTGGCGGAGGCGGCCGGCGACCCGCGCGCGCTCGCCGCCGACTCCGAGCCGCACGACGTCACTCTGGACGGCTCCACCTATCGCGCCACGGCGGCCCGGCTCGGCGACGGCTCCTACGCCCTGCTCGCCGCGCCCACCGACGTCCTGCACCAGGGCGTCGCCAAGGCGGTCCGGCTCGACCTCGCGATCGGCAGCCTGCTGCTCGCGCTGCTGGCCTGTCTGACGATGTTCAGCGTCCGGCGCCGTATGCGGCCGCTGGAGGACATGGTGGAGACCTCGTCGGCGATCGCCGAGGGGGATCTGACCCGTCGCGTCCCCTCCAGCCGCGAGGCCACCCTGGAGGTCGAGCAGCTGCGGGTGGCCCTCAACTCCATGCTCCACCAGGTGGAGTCGGCGTACCGCACGCGCGAGCAGAGCGCGGCCCAGCTGCGCAGCTTCGTCGCCGACGCCTCGCACGAGCTGCGCACCCCGCTGTCCGCGATACGCGGCTACCTCCAGCTGTACGACAAGGGCATGCTGTCCGACCCGGACGACCGCAAGCGTGCCTGGGCCCGGGTGCTCGCGGAGACCGACCGGATGGGCCGGCTCGTCGACGAGCTGCTCACCCTCGCCCGCCTCGACCAGCAGCCCGAACTGCGGTTCAGGAACGTTGACCTGAGCCGGCTGGTGCGGGACGCGGCCGAGGATCTGCGGGTGCAGCAACCCGGCCGGCCCGTCGAGGTCGCCGCCGAAGGCTCGCTGCTGGTGCGGGCCGACGAGTCGGGGCTCAGACAGGTCCTGGGCAACCTGGTGGCCAACGTGCGCACGCACACGCCCGCCGAGGTGCCGGTGCGGCTGGCGGTGGAGCGTGAGGACGGCGTCGTACGGCTGTGTGTCGCGGACGAGGGACCGGGGCTGCACGCGGACGACGCGGCGCGCGTCTTCGACCGGTTCTTCCGGGTCGGCGGCGGCGCGGGCAGCGGCCTCGGTCTGGCGATCGTGCTGGGCGTCGTGCGGGCCCACGGCGGCGAGGTGGCGGTCCGCACGGCCCCGGGCGAGGGACTGGCGGTGACGGTCAGCCTGCCGGCGCGGGTGTCCGCGGGTCAGTGACCCCACGCGTCCGTCCGCTCAGTCGGCCATCACCAGGGCCCACACGGTCTTGCCGTGCCGCCCCCGGCTCCACACCCCCCACGCGGTGGCGATGTTCTCCACCAGACGCAGACCGCGGCCGGTCTCCTCCCACTCGCCGACCACCCGCAGCCGGGGTTCCAGCCGTCCCTCGTCGGAGACCTCTATCAGGCAGGAGCCGTCCGCGAGGGCGGTCACCGCGACCTCGAACTCCCGCTCCAGGAGCGGCCCGTGGCGCACCACGTCGGTGGCCAGTTCCGAGACCAGCAGAACCGCGTCGGCCGGCGCCGGATCGTCCGGTCCGTGGCCCCAGTCGGCCAGGTGGTCCCGGACCCGCCGCCGGGCGAGGCCGACGGAAGCCGGATGCCGGGGCAGCCGGAAGGAGTTGCGTCTCAACACGTTTGCTCCTCACCCCGCGCACACCTCCGTCACATGGTGCTGCGTTGAGTGGCTGCCCGGCGTCACTCGGGCGAATGTCAGTTCCGAGCGAATGCGTCGGACACGGCGCGATGACGTCGGGATCAGATCCAGGACGTCGGCATCAGATCCAGCTGAGGCGCCAGAGGCGGAAGACTCCGGTGCCGTCCGAGAGGTACTGGCCGCCACCGACGTCCTCGCTGGTCACGACGTAGTCCTTGGCCTGCCACAGCGGGATGACCGGGACATCGCGGGCGATGTCCGCCTGGAGGTCGCGGAAGTCCTGCCCTGCCTCGCCGCGGTCGGCGTACCGCTGACTGTCCTGAATCAGATGGTCGACCTCGTGGCTGCTGTAGCCGGTGTTCATGGTGCCGTCGGTGCCGACGAGCGGGGAGCCGTAGGTGTCCGGGTCGGGGTAGTCGGCCACCCAGCCCACCGCGTAGGCGTCCAGCTTCCCGGTCGCCCAGCGCTTTTGGAAGTCGGTCCACTTGTAGCCCTTGAGCGTCACCTTGAACAGGCCGCTCGCCTCCAGCTGCTTCTTGAGCTCTTTGGCCTCCGCGGCGGCGGAACCGCTGGTGAGGCCGTAGCCGTAGGTGAAGCTGACCGGGGTGGTGACGCCGGCCTCGGTGAGCAGGGCGCGCGCCTTCTTGACGCTCGGCTCCGCGTAGGCGTCGAAGAAGGACGTGGTGTGGCCGGTGATGCCGGTCGGGATCAGCGAGTAGAGCGGGTCGACGGTGCCCTCGTACACCGAGGCGGCCAGCTGCTCGCGGTTGATCAGCCAGGCCATGGCCTGACGCACCTTGGGGTCATGCAGGGGCTTGCCCGCGCGGGTATTGAGGTAGAGGTTGCGGATCTCGGAGCTGTCGGCCTCCGAGACGCGCTGGCCGGGGTCGCTCGGGTTCAGTCCGGCGAGGACATCGGGCGGCAGCTGGCGGTAGGCGACGTCGATCCGCTTCGCCTTCCAGGCGCTGTTGAGCTTGTCCGAGTCGCCGTAGTAGTCGAGTTCGACGGGGCGGCCGGTGCCGTTGATCTCGCCCTTGTAGTCGCCGTTGGGCGCGAGGACCGCCTTCTTGCCCTTCGTATACGCCGTCAGTTCGTACGGCCCGGTGCCGTCGACGCCGTTGTCGGTGCGCAGCGAGTTGGCCGGGTACTTGGTGCTGTCGACGATGGCGCCGGCTCCCGTGGCCACCTTGAACGGGAAGGTGGCGTCGGGCGAGGACAGCCGGAAGGTGACCGTCCGGCCGCTGACACCGACCGACTCCAGGGTGGACAGCAGCGTGGCCGGCCCGACATCGGAGTTGATCTTCTTGACCCGGTCGAAGGAGTACTTGACGTCCTTGGCGGTCATCTCGCGGCCGCTCGGGAACGTGAGACCCTCGCGCAGCACGCAGCGGTACGTGCGCAGATCACTGCCCTCGAACGCACAGCTCTCGGCCGCGTCGGGCACGGGTGTGGCACTGCCCGGCTCGAAGGCCAGCAGTGACTGGAAAACGTTGTTGAACAGCGCCCAGGAACCGGCGTCATAGGCGCCGGCCGGATCGAGTGAGGTGACTTCGTCCGTCGTCCCCACCTTGATCGTCCTGCCCGTCCCTCCGGACGGGAGCAACTGCCAGCCGCCTACTCCCACGACTCCCAGAACAAGCAGCGTCGCGAGAATCCGCACGCGAACCGACCGCATCGGTTTGCCCTCCCCGGACCCCATGGGTCCCAGTGCACACGCCACCCCCTAGTGGCGCGGATCACCTAATCACAGGTGTTTCACCTGGGGGAAGAGGGATTTGTCGAGTTGGGCAAGACGTTACCGCAAGGGATTTCAGCCATGTTTCACAGAGTTCCCACAGGGACTCCGGACGACGGTCAACGGGCCATCACGTAGACGAACACCCCGGCGCACACCGTGAGCGACGCGACGGCCCGCGCCATGATCACCCGGTCCACGATCCGCCGCAGCCACGGGACCGGAACGCCTCTCAGCAGCCAGGTGACCGGCAGGGAGAGCGCGGACGCACAAGCGAGGAGGAAGAACTGCCGCGCGGGGGAGTAGCCGGGATCCCAGGGGTCGTGCGCCACGTTCCCCAGATACAGCAGTCCCGCGACCGCGTACCAGAACAGCGCGCAGCCCCCGGTGAGCAGGGACTCGTACAGGGCGAACAGAACCGGCCTGCTGCGTGCGAGGCGCGGGAGGGACGTGTCGGACAGCATGCGCGAGCCCTCCCCCGGTCGGCCCCGGGAGGGCCGTCGTGGTCAAAGTACGCCGACTCCCGTACCGGGCACAGTCGTACGACGGACCGGGCCGCTGCTCAGGCCTGCTTCGACGCCAGTTCGATCACCGTGATGTCCGACGGGGCGCCCACGCGCGTGGGCGGGCCCCAGGCACCGGCGCCACGGCTGACGTAGAGCTGTGTGTCGCCGTAGCGCTCCAGGCCGGCGACGGTCGGGTTCGCGGCCTCCGCGAGGAGGTTGCCGGGCCAGAGCTGACCGCCGTGGGTGTGGCCGGAGAGCTGGAGGTCGACGCCGTGGTCGACGGCGTCGTGGATCTGGACCGGCTGGTGGGCGAGGAGCACGCACGCGCGTGCCGTGTCCCGGTCACCGAGGGCCTTGGCGAAGTCGGGGCCCTGGCCCTCGCTCTCGCCCGCGATGTCGTTGACACCGGCGAGGTCGAACCACGCCAGTTCCGTACGGTCGTTCTCCAGCGGGCGCAGACCGAGCCGCCGTACCTCCTCGACCCACTGCTCGGCGCCGGAGAAGTACTCGTGGTTGCCGGTGACGAAGAACGAGCCGTGTCGTGCCTCGAGCTGGGCGAGGGGGGCTGCCGCCGGGCCGAGGTCCTTCACGCTGCCGTCGACCAGGTCGCCGACGACCGCGATCAGGTCGGGCCGGGTGGAGTTGATGGTGTCGACAACCTTCCGGGCGAACCCACGGCCGAGCACCGGGCTCAGGTGGATGTCGCTGACCACCGCGATCCGGTAGCCGTGCGCCGCGCGCGGGAGCTTCGCCAGCGGCACGGTGACCCGCTTGACCCCGGGCCCGCGCAGGACGCCGTAGGTGCCGTAGCCGACGGTTCCCACGGCGGCCGCCGCTGCGGCTCCGGCGACGACCCGGGAGACGAAGAGGCGGCGGGAGGGGGCGGCGACGAGGGTGGCGCCGCCGGGTTCCGACGGCTCCTCGGACGCCGGTCCGTCCTTCCCGGATTGCCGGAGCGGGCTTCCGGCCTCCTGCGGCTTCTCGGCGGGTGCTCCCGCCGGTACCCGCTCCGGGTGCGGTACGGCGGCCACGGCGGGCTCGCCGCGCCCGTCCCGGCGTTCGAGGAAACGTCGCAGCAGGGGTCGTACGACCTCGCCCGCCACGACCGCGAGCAGCAGATAGATCGACAGCGCCAGCCACAGGAAGCCGGGCCACGCGAGCACGCGCTGGAGCCAGAAGGGGGCACCGGTGCGCTCCGCGACCAGGGCACCGACCGCCAGCACCCAGCCGCCGCCGATGAGCACCGCGCCCACGCGGCGGGCCCGGCCGGGGCCGTCGGTGGTGTCGCGGAACAGCCGGCGCCACAGGTACCAGTTGGCCGTCACCAGGACGGCCAGGGCAAGCAGTGCGAAGACGATGACCACGGTCTGCTAACTCTCGAGGGTCGGCTGTGAGTTCCGGCGCAGTGCGCGCACTCCACGCAACCCGATGAGCCCGACGACCGTCCCCAATACGAAGGAGACGACAGCCAGCAGCAGGTGCACCCAGAAGTACCCCGTCGGGTCGCCCGCGTCGTCGAACGCGAGCCCGCTGGCGTCCTTGACGAGGTTCTTGACGAAAGTGATCCAGATGATCCAGCTCCACACCCCGAAGGCGAGCAGGAACCAGGAGACGGGGCGGCTGAGCTTCATGGGTCCAGTATCGCGGGCCGTTGCCCGGTTCGGCGGCCGGGGTGGGGAGGGCTGTGAGACTTCACCCTCCGCGCCATGTACGTTCCTGAGCGTGTCCGCACCCCACAAGAAGACCGCCGGGCGATCCCTGCTGGTCACCTCCACCGCCGCCCTGTCGTCCCTCGCGCTGACCGCGCCGGTCGCTCTCGCGGCTCCCAGCCCGTCACCGAGCGCGTCCCCGAGTGCCACTCCCCCGGCGCACATGTCGACCGTGGGCGGCTCGCGGCTCGGCCAGACGGGCACACAGGTCAATCTCGCGAGCGGGGTCCCGGTGCTGCCCAAGGACATCACCGCGCGCTCCTGGATCGTCACGGACGCCGAGTCCGGCGACGTGCTCGCCGCGCACAACGCGCACTGGCGGCTGCCCCCGGCGAGCACCATGAAGATGCTCTTCGCGGACACCGTGCTGCCGAAGTTCGCCAAGACCGAGAAGCACAAGGTCGTCCCCTCCGACCTCGCGGGCATGGGCGCCGGCTCCAGCCTGGTCGGGATAAAGGAGGGCGAGACGTACACGGTCCACGATCTGTGGCTCGGCGTCTTCCTTCGCTCCGGCAACGACGCCGTGCACGTCCTGTCCGCGATGAACAAGGGCGTCGCCAAGACCGTCACGGAGATGAACGAGCACGCCGAGGACCTCCAGGCCCTCGACACGCATGTCGTCAGCCCCGACGGCTACGACGCCCCCGGCCAGGTCTCCTCCGCCTACGACCTGACCCTGTTCGCCCGTTCCGGCCTGCAGAAGAAGGACTTCCGCGAGTACTGCTCGACGGTCACCGCGAAGTTCCCCGGCGAGACGAAGAAGGACAAGAAGGGCAAGACCGTCCGCAAGCCCTTCGAGATCCAGAACACCAACCGACTGCTGAGCGGCGACTACGACATGTCGCAGTACCAGGGCATCGCAGGCGTGAAGAACGGCAACACCACCAACGCCGGCGCCACCTTCACCGGTGTCGCCGAGCGCAATGGCAGGGTGCTGCTCGTCACCGTCATGAACCCGTCCAAGGAAGAGCACAACGAGGTCTACAAGGAGACCGCGAAGCTCTTCGACTGGGGCTTCAAGGCGGCCGGCAAGGTGGAGCCGGTGGGTGATCTGGTGCCGCCGAAGGGTGCCGCGCAGTCCAGCGCCCAGCCGGGGGACTCCGGCGAGGCCGGGGGTTCCGGGGACTCCGCGGGCTCAGGGGCCTCGGCGAAGCCCGTCGCGTCCGCCACGGCCCACGGCGGCTCCCGCGGCATGGGCACCGCCTTCGCGATCACCGGCGGCCTCCTCGTGCTGCTCGCGGGGGCCGCGTTCCTCGTCAACCGCCGCTGGCCGCTGCCCGATCTGGTACGTCGTCGCTCTTCTCGTCCGTGAGCTCCTGCTCCTTGCTCCCCGTCGCCGTCCACGCGGCACAGAACAGCACCAGTTTCGCCGTGAAGTTGATCCACAGCAGCAGGGCGACGGGGACGCCGAACGCGCCGTACATGCTCTTCGTCGCCACGCCCTGCATATAGCCGCTCAGCAGCAGCTTCAGCAGCTCGAAGCCGATAGCGCCGGTCAGCGCGGCGACGAGCAGCCGGCGGCGCGTCGGCTCGACTCCGGGCAGCAGGGTCAGGACGTACAGCAGGAGCAGGAAGTCGGCGAGTACGGCGATGACGAAGGCGGCGACGCGCAGCAGGGCCCGGCCCGCGCCGCCCTCCTGGAGGCCCAGTTCCCCGCCGATCCAGTCGACCAGCGCGGAGGCGACGGTGGAGATGGCGAGCGTGACCAGGACCGCGCCGCCGAACCCGACCAGGATGCCCAGGTCCTTGCCCTTGCGCAGGATCGCGTTCTCGTCCTCGTCCGGCAGCTCCCACACCGCGCGCAGACACTCACGCATCGAGCCGGCCCAGCCGATGCCGGTGAACAGCAGGGCGGCGGCGGCGATGAGGCCGACGGTGCCGGCGTTCTGGACCAGGTCGCCGATGTTCAGCTGCTCGGAGATACCGGGCACCTGATCGGCGATCTTGTCCTGGAGGTCGTTCTGCTGCTTCGTGCTGAGCGTCGCGGCGGCGATCGCTGCGGCCACGGTGAGCAGCGGGAACAGCGCGACGAAGCTGGTGAACGTCATCGCCGCGGCCAGCCGGGTCCACTTCACCCGGTCCAGCCGTTCGTACGACCGCCACGCGTGCGTGGCCGTCAGGCGCACCCAGAGGGGCCCGACGACGGGGAGTCTCTTCAGCCAGTCCATGATCGGATCTTGCCCTCCGTAGGGAAGACCGATGTGTGAGTACCCCGAAAACGCGGGACGACGTCGGGTGCCGTCCCGATGAGCCGACAATGGCCGAGTACTGGTTGTTAATCACCCATTCCGGGGAGATACATGATGTTTGCGATCGAATTGCCTCTATAGCGGCGATACGGTCACCGGCATGTCTGCCGACACCGTTCCCGTCACGGGATGGGGGCGCACCGCCCCCACCGCGGCCCGCTTGATCCGTCTGCGGAGCTACGAGGAGGCCGTGGCCGCCGTCCGGGGCTGCGGGGCCCGTGGCGGCATCCCGAGGGGCCTGGGACGGGCGTACGGGGACGCGGCACAGAACGCCGGCGGCTCGGTGTTCGACATGACCGGCCTGAACCGCGTCCATGCGATCGACGCCGAAGGCGGCAGCGTGCTGTGCGACGCGGGCGTCTCCCTGCACCGGCTGATGGAGGTGCTGCTGCCGCTCGGCTGGTTCGTGCCGGTGACGCCCGGCACCCGGTACGTCACCGTCGGCGGTGCGATCGGCGCGGACATCCACGGCAGGAACCACCATGTGTCCGGCTCCTTCTCCCGCCATGTGCTGTCCTTCGAACTGCTCACCGCCGACGGCGAGATCCGCACCGTGCGCCGCGGCACACCTCTGTTCGACGCGACCACCGGCGGCATGGGTCTGACCGGGATGATCCTCACCGCGACGGTCCAGCTCCAGCCGGTCGAGACGTCCCTGATGTCGGTGGACACGGAACGCGCGCGGGACCTCGACGATCTGATGGCCCGTCTGACAGCGTCCCACCATCAGTACCGCTACTCGGTCGCCTGGGTCGACCTGCTGGCCCGCGGGGCCTCGACGGGGCGGGCGGTGCTCACGGGGGGCGACCACGCGCCGCTGGAAGCGCTGGAGACACGGGGGCGGCTCGCCGGGGGCACACGCGCGCGTAGGGACCCCCTGGCCTTCGGCACCCCGCGCTTCCCGGCTCCGGCCCCCTTCCTCCCCGAGGGACTCCTCAACCGGACGACCGTGGGGCTGTTCAACGAGCTCCGGTACCGGAAGGCGCCCCGCGCGCGTACCGGCCGGCTGCAGAGGATCTCCGCGTTCTTCCACCCCCTCGACGCCGTGCCCCACTGGAACCGGATCTACGGCCGCGGCGGCCTCGTGAGGTACCAGTTCGTCGTCGGACAGGGGCAGGAGGAGGCCCTGCGCCGGATCGTCCGGCGGGTCTCCGGCCAGCGGTGCCCTTCCGTTCTCGCCGTGCTGAAGCGGTTCGGGGACGCCGACCCCGGGTGGCTCTCCTTCCCGGTCCCCGGCTGGACCCTGGCCCTGGACATCCCGGCCGGTCTGCCCGGTCTCGGCCACCTCCTCGACGAACTGGACGAGGAGGTGGCCATGGCCGGCGGGCGGGTCTGCCTGGCCAAGGACTCCCGACTGCGGCCGGAACTGCTCACCGCGATGTACCCACGCCTCGACGACTTCCGAGCGCTGCGCGCGGAGCTGGACCCGCGCGGGGTGTTCACCTCGGACCTGTCCCGCCGTCTGACTCTCCAAGCCCTCTGAAGATCCCAGGCCCTCCAAGGAGCTGCTCGTGAAGGACGCCTTCGGCATCCCCCAGTCCCTGCTCGTCCTCGGCGGTACGTCCGAGATCGCGCTGGCCACCGCCCGCCGCCTCGTCGTCCGGCGCACCCGCACGGTGTGGCTGGCGGGGCGCCCCTCCCCGGCCCTGGAGTCGGCGGCCACACAATTGCGCTCTCTGGGGGCCGAGGTTCACACCGTCGCGTTCGACGCGCTGGACCCCGAGTCGCACGAGACGGTGCTCGGCAAGGTGTTCGCCGAGTCGGACATCGACATGGTGCTGCTCGCCTTCGGGATCCTCGGCGACCAGGCCCACGACGAGCGCGAGCCGGTCGCGGCGGTGCGGGTCGCGCAGACCAACTACACGGGCGCCGTCTCGGCCGGCCTGGTGTCCGCGCGCGCGTTGCAGAACCAGGGGCACGGCTCGCTCGTCGTGCTCTCCTCCGTCGCCGGCGAGCGCGCCCGCCGCGCCGACTTCATCTACGGCTCCAGCAAGGCCGGCCTCGACGTCTTCGCCCAGGGGCTGGGCGACGCCCTGCACGGCACGGGCGTGCACGTCATGGTCGTACGCCCCGGGTTCGTGCGGTCGAAAATGACGGCCGGTCTGGAGGAGGCGCCCCTGGCGACCACCCCGGAGGCCGTGGCGACGGCGATCGAGCTGGGTCTGCGGCGCCGCTCGGAGACGGTGTGGGTGCCCGGGGCGCTGCGGGTGGTGACGGCGGCGGTGCGGCATCTGCCGCGGGCGGTGTTCCGGCTGCTGCCGCTGTGACCGTGGTTACAGCTGGCTTGTGGGCAGGGAGCCGCGGTCGACGTGGCCGGCCTGGGGCGGCACGGTCGAGCGGCCGAAGGTGAACTCGCGCAGTTTGCGCCACACCCCGTCGGCGCCCTGCTCGTAGAGCGCGAATCCGGTGCACGGCCACTCGGCCTCGAACTCGGCGAGTTCCTCGAAGGCGCGGTCCATGGCCGCCTCGTCGATGCCGTGGGCCACCGTGACGTGCGGGTGGTACGGGAACTGCAGTTCCCGCGCGACCGGCCCGGAGGCGTCCCGGACCTCCTTCTGGAGCCACGTGCAGGCCTCGGCACCCTGGGCGACCTGGACGAACACGACCGGTGACAGCGGCCGGAAGGTGCCGGTGCCGGACAGCTTCATCGGGAAGGGCCGGCCCGTCGCGGCGACCTCGGTGAGGTGCGCCTCGATGGCGGGCAGCGCGGTGTCCGCGACCTCTGTGGGCGGCAGCAGGGTGACATGGGTGGGGATACCGTGAGCCGCGGCGTCGCCGAAGCCCGCGCGCCGCTCCTGGAGCAGGCTGCCGTGAGGCTCCGGGACCGCGATCGACACACCGATCGTTACGGTCCCCACGTCGTCTCCTGTTCGTCCCTGTCGTCCTGTCGGATTCGTTCCGAGCCGTCCGGCTATCGACTGTACGGCCACGGCTGTGCTGTGGGCAGGCGCAGGCGTAGTGATGTGCAGCGCTCTGTCCGGTGGTGCTGGTGTGCGGTGGTACGCCCCGGTGGCCGGCGGTCGGTACCGCCGGCCCGCGGGGATCAGTGTTTCGCGGGCAGGAAGCCCACCTTCTCGTACGTCTGGGAGAGGGTCTCCGCGGCGACCGCGCGCGCCTTCTCCGCGCCCTTGGCCAGGATCGAGTCCAGCGTCTCCGGGTCGTCGAGGTACTGCTGGGTCCGCTCCCGGAACGGCGTCACGAACTCGACGACGATCTCGGCGAGGTCCGTCTTGAGCGCGCCGTAGAGCTTGCCCTCGTACTGCTGCTCCAGCTCGGGGATGCCCGTGCCGGTCAGGGTCGAGTAGATGGTGAGCAGGTTGCTGACGCCCGGCTTGTTCTCGGCGTCGTAGCGGATGACGGTGTCGGTGTCCGTGACCGCGCTCTTGACCTTCTTGGCGGTGGCCTTCGGCTCGTCGAGGAGGTTGATGAGTCCCTTCGGCGTGGACGCCGACTTGCTCATCTTGATCGACGGGTCCTGAAGGTCGTAGATCTTCGCCGTTTCCTTGAGGATGTACGGCTTCGGGATCGTGAAGGTCTCGCCGAAGCGGCCGTTGAAGCGCGTGGCGAGGTCACGGGTCAGCTCGACGTGCTGGCGCTGGTCCTCACCCACCGGGACCTCGTTGGCCTGGTAGAGCAGGATGTCCGCGACCTGGAGGATCGGGTACGTGAACAGGCCCACGCTGGCGCTGTCGGCGCCCTGTCGGGCGGACTTGTCCTTGAACTGGGTCATGCGGGAGGCCTCGCCGAATCCGGTGAGGCAGTTCATGACCCAGGCGAGCTGGGCGTGCTCGGGGACGTGACTCTGGACGAAGAGCGTGCAGCGCTCCGGGTCGAGGCCCGCGGCGAGGAGCTGCGCGGCGGCCAGGCGGGTGTTGCCCGTGAGTTCCTTCGGGTCCTGCGGAACCGTGATCGCGTGCAGGTCGACGACCATGTAGAACGCGTCGTGGGACTCCTGCAGAGCCACCCACTGGCGGACGGCGCCGAGGTAGTTGCCGAGGTGGAACGAGCCTGCGGTGGGCTGGATTCCGGAGAGCACGCGGGGTCGGTCAGAGGCCATGCTCACCATTCTCTCAGGTGTCGGGCGCCGATCCGGAACCAGTCGGAAACAGATGCGCCACGGGTGGGAACCGATTCGGTCCGGGCGGTGTACCAATCGTGTGAGGACGCGGGAGGGGGGCCGCATCGTCGATGAGGCCGCGGTGATCGCACGCGTACGCGCCGGAGACCCGGAGGCGTACGCGGAGCTGGTGCGGGCCCATACGGGCCTCGCCATGCGAGCGGCCGCCGCGCTCGGGGCGGGTGCGGACGCGGAGGACGTGGTGCAGCAGGCCTTCGTCAAGGCGTACTGCGGGCTGGGCCGCTTCAAGGAGGGCTCGGCGTTCAAGCCGTGGTTCATGTCGATCGTGGCCAATGAGACGAGGAACACAGTGCGGACGGCGGCGCGCCAACGCACGCTCGCCGGCCGCGAGGCGGCCTTCGCGGAGGCCGAGCCGCTGATACCGGAAGCGGGGGACCCGGCGGTCGCGGCCGTGGAGATAGAGCGCCGCGCCGCACTGGGGTCCGCGCTGGACAAGCTGAGCGAGGAACACCGTCTGGTCGTCACCTACCGGTATCTGCTGGAGATGGACGAGTCCGAGACGGCCCAGGCTCTGGGCTGGCCCCGGGGGACGGTGAAGTCCCGGCTGAACCGCGCGCTGCGCAAGCTCGGCAAACTGCTGCCGGATTTCGAGCCTCGGGAAGGGGGTGATGAGCGTGAGTGAGTCCTACGGCGGTCAGGGCGCGGAGGGAAAGGCGCGTGAGCGTGCGTCCCGGCTGCCGGAGGAGCTGCGGGCGCTCGGGCGTTCGCTGGACGCGCCGGGTGCGGGCGGGTCCGAGTCGATGGTGGAGCGGGTGCTGGAGCAGATACTCACCGAGCGGCTGCCGGTCCCGGTGGCCCACGCGCCGGGTCCCGGCGAGCGGCTGCGGGCGGTGCGGCGGTGGACGCGGATGCGGTGGCGTTCGCTGGCCGCGACCCTCTGCGGGCTGCTGGCGGTCCTCGCGCTCACGCCCCCGGTGCGGGCGGCGGTCCTGGACTGGTTCGACTTCGGCGGGGTCGAGGTGCGGTACGACCCGTCGGCGGTGCCCTCGCCAGGTGCCGAGGTGCCCGGCTGCGGTCGCTCGGTGTCGCTCGCGCAGGCTGAGCGGCGGGCGGGGTTCGAACCGCTGGTGCCGTCGGCGCTCGGCGCTCCGGACGTGGTGACGGTGACGGCCGAGCCGCGGGGGCGGACTCTGGTGAGCCTGTGCTGGCGTGAGCGGGGAGACACCATACGGCTGGACGAGTATCCGGCCCGTCTGGACATCGGCTTCACCAAGAGTGTGCGGGAGCAGCCGGAGTGGCTCTCGCTGGACGGGGACTCCTCCGAGCTCGGTGGGGCCCATGACACGGCACTGTGGTTTCCGCGGCCCCACCTGCTGAGCTTCTGGCTGGTGGACGCGGCCGGCTCCCACTACACCCGCGAGCAGCGAACCGCCGGGCCGACGCTGCTGTGGATGCAGGGGTCGGGTGTCCTGGACGCTCCGGACGTGACGCTGCGACTGGAGGGGGTCGCGTCGAAGGCGCGGGCCGTGGAGATCGCGAAGTCCCTCGGCGAGCCGGGGCACGAGGACGCCGGGAAGTCCTCGGATTAGTGCGCGCGGGGTGGGAACCCCGACGGGCCGGGCGGTGTACCAGAAGTGACATGCGGCTCGCGGACGGGCCGCACGGGGATCGTCTGCTGGGGGCCGGCATGAAGAGGTGTGTGGCTGGACCGAGGGGCCGCTGTCGTGAACTGGCGGCGGGATCGGGCGCGTTGGCGGTGGTGCTCGCGCTGACGGTGTGGGGTGCGCCCTCCGCCTCGGCGGGCGGACCGACGAGCGTGCTCGTGGTCTCGCCCGAGAGTGGGGAGACGGCGTCGCTGTACTACTCCGACGAGGAGTACGACGAGTTGGAGCGGCTGCTCGGCCCTCCGGGTGCGGGCACCCGCACCACACCACCCGAGGCGAATCTGCTTGCAGCCCGGCAGATCAACGTCACGTGGATGGCGCACGATGTCTCACCGTGGCGGCTGGACCAGGTCTTCCCGCTGGCCGGCACGGATGAGGTGTGGATACGCACCGCCGAGCACGTCCCCGAGTCGGTGAACGGCCATTGGCACCGCACAAAGAATCCACCTCAACTGCGCGCCTTGCTGAAGGACTTGGGAGTGATGGGCAAGGTCTCCGGCGAGGGCCATGCCATCTTCCCGGCGCCCGGGCAGGAGCCGGGGAGCGACGCGGGGGCCATGCCCACGCAGGCGTCTGTGGGCCCGGCCTCCACGGCCGACGACGGCACCGAGTGGTGGTGGGCGCTTCCGGGGATTGCGGCCGGAGCCGTACTGGCGCTGGTGCTGCGGCCGTTCGCTCTGCGGATGCGAGGGCACCGTGTGCGCCGGGAGCCGGGACCTCGTCAGGAGCTGCGTGATCTGTGACGAAAGGAGGTGCCCGCGAGCTGGAGATAGCGAGGCTGTTCGATCGAGGGGGATGGCAGTGCGGAGCAGACACACAGGGGTGCGGCTCGGGCCGCGCAGGACATTGGCAGCGCTGGCACCAGCGGTGGTGGCGGTGACCGTGCTCGGGGCGCCGGCGGCTGCCGTGGCGGCACAGCAGACGCGGGGAGCCGGCCCCGACCGGCCCGACCTGGCGATGGTCGTCACCGGCGGCTCGGGGCGGACGGAGGCCGTGCGTTCCGACGAGCCGTACTTCACCCGCCTGTGGCAGCTGCTGCAGCCGACGCGCTCAGGCACGGAGCGGGTGTCCGGCGCCTGGGAGGAGGGCCGGTATCCAGCAGTGCGGTTAACCGTCGTGTGGGGACTGACGGGTGTCGGTGGCTGGCCTCGGACGGATTCGGCGCCGGGGGGTGATGTGGCGGTGGCGCGGCAGGACCAGCTGTTCCTGACAGGGGACGGCACGCCGTGGGTGCGCTCGGATCCGGCACCGGAGCGGGAGGACGACGACATCCGCTGGCACCGTGCGCCGCGGGCGGTTTTCGATCAGCTGGACCGGGCGGGCCTCGCCGGCGGCCCCGGGGAGGGGCGGGAAAAGGCGGAGGCCAAGAGCTCGACGGGCCCGGAGCATGGCGGGTGGTGGGCGGTGCCGGGGCTCGCCGTGGGATTCGCAGCGGGAGTCGGCGGCACGCGGCTGATACGCCGCGCGGCGGTCGGGCCAGGAGCCGGACCGCCGCGGGATGAGCCACGACAGGAACTCATCGATCTCTAGGAGTCACCGGTCTTTGACAACTCAAGAGAGGACGTGCGTCAGCCGAGGTCGATCTCCGGGTACAGCGGGAAACCGGCCACGAGGTCGGTGGCCCGGTGGGAGATCTCGTCCGCGACCTTCGGGTCCAGGATGTGCTGGGCCTTGGAGGGGGCGCCCTTGCTGGTGGTGCCGGGCTCCGTGGTGGTGAGGACGCGGTCGATGAGACCGGCGACCTCGTCCATCTCGGCGGTGCCCAGGCCACGGGTGGTCAGGGCGGGGGTGCCGATGCGGATGCCGGAGGTGTACCAGGCGCCGTTGGGGTCGGCCGGGATGGCGTTGCGGTTGGTGACGATGCCCGACTCGAGCAGGGCGGCCTCGGCCTGGCGGCCGGTGAGGCCGTAGGAGGAGGCGACGTCGATCAGGTTGAGGTGGTTGTCGGTGCCGCCGGTGACCAGGGTGGCACCGCGGCGCATCAGGCCCTCGGCCAGGGCGCGGGAGTTGTCGACGATCCGCTGGGCGTAGTCCTGGAAGGAGGGCCGACGTGCCTCGGCGAGGGCGACGGCCTTGGCGGCCATGACGTGCGGGAGCGGGCCGCCGAGGACCATCGGGCAACCGCGGTCGACCTGGTCCTTGAGGGAGTCGTCGCACAGCACCATGCCGCCGCGCGGGCCGCGCAGCGACTTGTGGGTGGTGGTGGTGACGATCTGGGCGTGCGGGACCGGGTCGAAGTCGCCGGTGAGCACCTTGCCGGCGACGAGACCGGCGAAGTGCGCCATGTCGACCATGAGCGTGGCGCCGACCTCGTCGGCGATCTCGCGCATGATCCGGAAGTTCACCAGACGGGGGTAGGCCGAGTAGCCGGCGACGATGATCAGCGGCTTGAACTCACGGGCCGAGGCGCGCAGCGCGTCGTAGTCGACCAGACCGGTGGAGGGATCGGTGCCGTAGGAGCGCTGGTCGAACATCTTGCCGGAGATGTTGGGTCGGAAGCCGTGGGTGAGGTGACCGCCGGCGTCCAGGGACATGCCGAGCATGCGCTGGTTGCCGAAGGCCTGGCGGAGCTCGGCCCAGTCGGCGTCGGAGAGGTCGTTGACCTGGCGGACGCCGGCCTTCTCCAGGGCGGGGACCTCGACACGCTGGGCGAGGACGGACCAGAAGGCGACGAGGTTGGCGTCGATGCCGGAGTGCGGCTGGACGTAGGCGTGCCGGGCGCCGAAGAGCTCCTTGGCGTGCTCGGCGGCCAGGGACTCGACGGTGTCGACGTTGCGACAGCCGGCGTAGAAGCGGCGGCCGACGGTGCCCTCGGCGTACTTGTCGCTGAACCAGTTGCCCATCGCGAGGAGGGTGGCCGGGGAGGCGTAGTTCTCGGAGGCGATCAGCTTGAGCATCTCGCGCTGGTCGTGGACCTCCTGGCCGATGGCGTCGGCGACGCGCGGCTCGACGGCGCGGATCACGTCGAGAGCGGCGCGGAAGGCCGTGGACTCGGTGGACAGGGGCTGCTGCTCTGACATGGCGGCCTCCGGGCTGCGTGGCTTGAAGCGGTCACGGATCACGGTTCGGCCCAGGCGCACGGCACTTGGTCATTCACAGGCCGCTCCCCGATGGTCCGTCCCATCCCAGCGCGCCAGTCACGGCCTGTCGGCCAGCCTACCGGGCACGTGGAACGACCCCGGCGCGACGTCCACCATGCGAGCGACGGCTTCGAGGCCGGGCCAAGGGCCGGGGCCTCGAAGCCGGGGCGGTGCAGGACGTCAGAACAGCGCGTCGGTGAGGCGGTCGATCTGGTCGGCGTCCGAGGCCCAGCAGTAGAGCATCACCTCGTCGGCACCGATGCCGACGTAGGCGTCGGCGGCCTCGCGGATCTGCCGCGGTGTGGTGAGCAGGCCGGCCTCCATGTACGCGACGTGGCCGCTGAAGGCGTAGTAGTCGCGGAGGTTGCGGCGGGCCCGGTCCAGGGTGTCGTCGGGGCCGAGAGCGACGTTCGCCTGGGCGACCAGACGGGGGTGGCCGGGGCGGTCGTGTTTCTGCCAGGCCGTTTCGGCGGCGCGGAACAGGTTGGACATGAAGGAGGGCGGCAGGGCGGCGCCGAGGAAGCCGTCGCCGAAGCGGCCGACGCGGTCGAGGGCAGCGGGGGCGAAGCCGCCGAACAGCACCTCCGGGCCACCGGGGGTGGTGGGGGCAGGACCGATGGGGTCGATGCCTTCGCCGTATGGCTCGCCGGACCAGGTGCGGCGCAGCAGGGTCATCTGTTCGTCGAGGCGGCGGCCTCGGCGGTGGAGGTCGGTGCCGGCGGCCAGGCAGTCGTCCTCGCGCCCTCCGACGCCGATGCCGAGCGTGAAGCGGCCGCCGGAGAGGCGGTCGAGGGTCGCGGTCTGCTTCGCGAGCAGGGCGGTGTTGTGGAGCGGTGCGATCAGTACCTCGGTCTGGACGCGGATGCGGGACGTGGCGCCGGCGAGGATCGCCAGGGTGACGAGGGGCTCGGGGTTGTCGTAGACGAGGCGGTCGAGCAGGCCGAGGGTGCTGAAGGGGCTCGCGTCGGCGCGCCGGGCCCAGGTGAGCAACTGGGCGGGGTCGTCGATGGGGAGGCCGAGGCCGATGTTCATGGGAGAGTCCTCCGGAGGGCGTACGAGATCCGCCGGTCGGCCGGATCCGGTGCCGCCCCTCCGTGGTGCCGCGCGCTGTGCGCGGACCTGCTCCCGTTCTGCGGCGATGGTTCCAGAGAGCGTGTGCGTCAGAGTGCGCCGACCGTAACGCGATCGGACGGGGTCGGCAACGCGTTTTCGCCGACCGCTCGCGGACACGGCCTCGGGGACACGGCTCGCGTCCGGCGGACAGTTGGAGATCAGTGAGAGCTGGTCCGAAACCAACCCACCCCTCACCACCTCCCCTAAGGTCACTGCGTGCTCTTTGGAATGGTGTGTGCTCTGGGTGCCTCCGTGTGTTTCGGGACGGCCACCGTGCTGCAGGCGATGGCTGCGCGCGCGGCGGATACGGGCGGTCGCGACGGCGAGGGGACGGCGTTCGCGGTGACGCTGTTCCTGGGGGCGGTGCGGCAGTGGCGGTATCTGGCGGGGCTGGCGCTGGACGGGGTGGGGTTCCTGCTGCAGATCGCCGCGTTGCGGTCGGTCCCGATCTACGCGGTGGGCGCGGCGCTCGCGTCGAGTCTCGCGGTGACCGCGGTGGTGTCGGCGCGGCTGCTGCGGGTCCGGCTGAGCGCGGGCGAGTGGGGTGCCGTCGGGGTGGTGTGCGCGGGGATGGCGCTGCTGGGGATCGCGTCCGGGACGGAGGGCGACCGGAGCGGGCCGTCGGCCTTGAAGTACGCGATGCTCGGGACGGCACTGGCCGTGCTGGGGCTCGCGCTGCTCGGTGGGCGACTGCCGGAGCGGGGACGGGCGTTGGCGCTCGGGCTGGGGGCCGGGTTCGGCTTCGGGGTGGTCGAGGTGGCGGTACGCCTGATCGACTCGCTCACGCCGTCGGCGCTGCTGGGCAACCCGGCGACGTACGCACTCCTCGTCGGCGGTGGTGCGGCCTTTCTGTCGCTGACCTCGGCGCTGCAGCGGGGTTCGGTGACCACGGCGACCGCCGGGATGGTGATCGGGGAGACGATCGGGCCGGCGCTGGTGGGGGTGGTGTGGCTCGGGGACCGCACCCGGGAGGGGCTGGCGTGGGCGGCGGTGCTGGGGTTCGCCGTGGCCGTCGCGGGGGCGTTGGCGCTGGCCAGGTTCGGGGAGGCCCCGGAACATTCCTCCGCGCATTCCCCTTCCCGAATTTCGTAAGGGGTTGATCGAGTTACTTTCGGTACAGCTCGACAGAATGATCCATGCCGACCGAAAGGCCGATAAAGAGTCACGATCCGGACAGTCGGAAAGAGCTTCGTTGAAGGTTTGAACGTGATGTGAAGGTCTTGCGTATACGACGGCGTGAGCAGTAATCCCGTCACCGTCACCGTGGCCTATCACGTGGTGCCGGGCCGTGAGGCCGACTTCCACTCCTGGGGGTGGGCCATGCTGGCCGCGAGTGCGCAGCAGCCGGGCTTCCTTGGAGGTGGCGTTCTTGTCGACCGAGAGGCGGAGTGGCATGTGGTCTATCGCTTCGCCAGCGAGGGAACGGCCCGGGCCTGGGAGGATTCGCCCGTCCGGACCCAGTGGCACGACCGGGCGATGGACTTCGCCCGGCAAACGGAACGCAGGAGCGTGCGGGGCTCCAAGATGTGGTTCGACTCGCAGACCACGACACCGAAGGCGCCCGCCCCGCCGGCGAAATGGAAACTGTGGTTCGTGAACATGAGCGCGGTTTTTCCGCCGGTGCTCCTGTTCAATCTGATCGCTCTTCCTTATCTCGGCGGACTCAATCCGCTCATCCGCACACTGCTGTTGTGCCTGTGTGTGACGGCTCTCGTCACCTGGATTCTCATGCCCCGGCTTCAGCGTTTCTTGAGGAAATGGCTGTATCCGCCGCTCCAGGCCCTTCGCGGACGGCACAAAAGACGGACCGCATAGGTCCGGAACGAACCGAGGGAGGTGGGCGGGTGAAGACCCTGCTCATCGACAATTACGACTCGTACACGTACAACCTGTTCCAGCTGGTCGCCGAGGTCAACGGCGAGGAACCGGTCGTCGTCCTCAACGACGCGGTCGGCGCCCTTCCCGATCTCGGGGCATACCTCGCGGGATTCGACAATGTCGTGGTCTCGCCCGGACCCGGGCACCCGGCCGAGCCGCGCGACTTCGGACTGAGCACCGCCGTGCTCACCGCGTCGCCGATCCCCGTGCTCGGCGTCTGTCTGGGGCACCAGGGCATCGCGCTCGGCGAGGGGGGCCGGGTGGAACCCGCCCCGCAGCCGCGACACGGTCATCTGTCGACGGTCCGGCACGACGGACGGGACCTGTTCCGGGGGCTGCCGCAGGACTTCACCGCGGTCCGCTACCACTCGCTGGCCGTGTCCGAGCCGCTCCCGCAGGCGCTGGAGGCCACCGCCTGGGCCGAGGACGGCGTGCTGATGGGGCTCAGGCACCGCAGCCGGCCGCTGTGGGGCGTGCAGTTCCATCCGGAGTCCGTGCTCACCGACTACGGCCACCGCATGCTCGTCAACTTCCGCAATCTCACGGCGGAACGGGCCCGCAGAACGCGTACGAAGAACACCGCGGTGCCCCCGCCCGAGGCGGTGATCCCCCGGCCCGCGCGGGTCGTCCCGCGCCCCCGGCGGACGGTGCCCGCCTACCGTCTGCACACCCGGCGCATCGCCGGCGCGGTCGACACCGAGGCCGCCTTCACCCGGATGTACGCGGCGTCGCGGCGGGCGTTCTGGCTGGACAGCGCACTGGTCGAGGACGGGCGGTCGCGGTTCTCGTTCTTCGGTGACGACAGCGGTCCGCTCGCGGAGTTCGTCCGGTACGACGTCGAGAGCGGAAAGTGCGAGATCGAGCGGGCCGGGCGGCCGACGAGGAAGGTCGCGGCGAGCGTCTTCGATTATCTCGGACGGCAGTTGACGAGTCGCCGGGTGGACGCCGCCGGGCTGCCCTTCGACTTCACGGGCGGCTATGTCGGCTACTTCGGCTACGAGATGAAGGCCGACTGCGGCTCACCGAACCGGCACACCTCCGACGTCCCGGACGCCTGCTGGCTGTTCGCCGACCGGTTGATCGCCGTGGACCATCTGAAGAGGTTCACCTACGCGGTCTGCCTGGCCGAGGACACCCCGCAGGCCGCGCGGGAGGCCGAGGACTGGCTGGAGAGCACGCTGGCCCAGCTGACCTTCGTCGCCACCGAACCGGACCCGACGGCGATACCCGGGCTGCCGACACCCACCGGCCCCGCCGACCCGGGGCTCGACCCCGACGTCGGCGCCGCCGAGCCCTGGCTGGTGCGGGACCGGGTGACCTATCTCGCCGACATCGAGTCCTGCGGACGTGACCTGCGGGCGGGCACCAGTTACGAGGTCTGCCTGACGAACGCGGCCCGGTTACCGGCCCCGCCGGACGCGTACGCGTTCTACCGGGTGCTGCGCCGGGTCAACCCGGCCCCCTACGCGGCGTTCCTGAGGTTCGGGGACGTCGACGTGGCCGGTTCCTCCCCCGAGCGGTTCCTGCGGATCACCCGGGACGGGATCGCCGAGGCCCGGCCCATCAAGGGCACCGCGCCGCGCGGGGCCGGTCCGGAGGAGGACGCCCGGCTGCGGGACGCACTGGCGTCGGACGCCAAGACGCGCGCCGAGAACCTGATGATCGTCGACCTGCTCCGCAACGACCTGGGGCGGGTGTGCCGGACCGGGTCGGTACGGGTGACCCGGCTGATGGCCACGGAGACGTACGCGACCGTGCATCAGCTCGTGTCCACCGTGGAGGGGCGGTTGCGGGAGGGGACCGACGCGGTGGAGTGCGTGCGGGCCTGTTTTCCCGGTGGCTCGATGACCGGGGCGCCGAAGCTGCGCACGATGGAGATCCTCGACTCCCTGGAGACCGAGGCCCGCGGGGTCTACTCCGGCGCCCTGGGCTATCTGGGGTGCGGCGGGGGCGCGGATCTCAGCATCGTCATCCGTACGGCCGTGTTCGCCGACGGGCTGATGCAGCTGGGCGCCGGAGGCGCGATCGTCCTCGACTCCGATCCGGTCGCCGAGTACGACGAGATGCTGCTGAAGACGGCAGCGCAGATGAGAGCCCTGCACCTGCACACCGCGGAGCGGACGGCGGAGCAGCGGCGGCACACAGCCGTCCGCGCCGACGCCCGCGGCGGGCACACGGCCACCGAGGAGACGGTCCGATGACGACTGCGCAGCCCGTGCTGTCCTCGGCCGGCTTCGACGCCCCCGGCAATCTCGCCGCCCAGCTCGCCGATCTCGCCGAGCGGCGCGGCTGGGCGGACCGGCCCGCCTTCCATCAGGGCCACCGGGCCTGGACCCACGGCGAGGTGCACGCGCTCGCGGCCCGGGCGGCCACCGTGCTCGCCGGTCACGGCACCCGGCCGGGTGACCGGGTGGTGCTGGCGTTGCCGGACGGGATCGCCTGGGTGACGGCCTTCCTCGCCGTCGCGCGCCTCGGGGCCGTCGCCGTCCTGGTCAATCCCGAACTCCCCGCGGCCGACCACGCGTTCATGGCAGTGGACGCCGACGCCGCGTTGTGTGTGACGGGGCCGGGTCTGGAGGACCGGTTCGCCGAGCGGCCCCGGCTCGGTGCCGACCAGCTGCTCGCGCTCACCGCCTCCGCCGAGGCGGCCCCCGCCCACCCGGTCGACGCGCACACGCCGTTGTATGTCCAGTACACGTCGGGCACCACGGGCCGTCCCAAGGGAGTCGTGCACACGCACGGCGACCCGAAGGCGTACCACGACCTCATCGGCCGGCGACTGCTGCGGGTCGGCCAGGACGACGTCACCCTGTCGGTGTCGAAGCTGTACTTCGCCTACGGCTTCGGCAACGCCTTCGTCTTCCCGCTCTTCTCCGGCTCCTCCGCCGTGCTCGTGGACCGGCGCCCGACCCCGGCCGCCGTGGACGAGCTCGTCGCCCGGCACCGGGTGACCCTGCTCTACTCCGTGCCGTCCGCGTACGCCGCGCTGGTGGCCGACCGGGGCAGCGGGCACGAGGCCTGCTTCGCCTCGGTGCGGGCCGCGGTGTCGGCCGGCGAGGGCCTGCCGGAGGGGCTCGGCGGACAGGTCACCGAGCTGCTCGGTGCGCCGGTGCTGGAGCAGATCGGCTCCACCGAGGCCGGTCACGCCTTCTGCGCCAACAGCTTCGGCCACAACCGCCCGGGCACGGTCGGCCGCCCCGTGCCCGGCTTCGAGGTGGAGCTGCGCGACCGCGCCGGCCAACCGGTCCCGGACAGCACGGAGGGCGAGCTGTGGGTGCGCGGTCCGACGGTGACGCCCGGCTATCTCAACCGGCCCGAGGAGACCGAACGCACCCTGGTCGGTGGCTGGCTGGCCACCCGTGACCGGGCCCTCCGCGAGGCCGACGGCACTTACCGGCACCTGGGCCGCGCCGACGACATGGAGATGGTCGGCGGCATCACCGTCTCCCCGCTGGAGGTGGAGGCCGTACTGCGCACCCACCCGGCGGTGAAGGAGGTCGCGGTCGTGGCCGTCACCGACGGGAGGGGCGTCGGTCGGCTGCGGGCGTTCGTCGTCCCCGTCGCCCCGGTCCCCGACGGAAGCCTCCAGGAGGACCTCCTCGGCCTGGCCCGCGAACGGCTGGCCGCCTTCAAGGTGCCCAGAAGCGTGAGCCTGGTCCCGTCGCTCCCCCGCACCCCGACCGGCAAGCTCCGCCGCCACCTGGTCCGCCGGGGCGCCTGGTGACCACGGCCAGAACACCCCACAGGCACCGCACGAGCACCGTAGCCGCACCGCAGAGAGGAACGGCCCCATGCGAGAGCAGCAACCCCCCTTCACCGACCGGGGTTTCTACCTGGGCCCGGTGTTCCGCCGGGCGGCCGACCGGCACGGCGCCGTCTTCGTGACCCTGGACCGCCCGCTGGACACCCATCCCGCCCTCGGTGTCGATCTGACCTACGCGGCGCTGGCAGAGGTCGTCGAGGAGCTGTCCGGACGCCTGTGGGAGGCGGGGGTGAGGCCGTCGGAGCAGGTCGTCGTACACAAGACGGACAACGTCGACATCGTGCTGCTGACCTGCGCGGTCTCCCGTATCGGCGCGGTGCCCGTGCTGCTCTCGCCCGGGCTGGCCGGTGAGGTGGTCGGGGAGTTGATCGAGCGGCTCAGGCACCCGTGGCTGGTCACCGACCGGGCCAAGCTGGAGGGGCCGCTGATGGGGGTCGGCCTCCGGGTGCGGCAGGTCCTCGCCGTGGACGACGCGCCGGGCGCCGAGCGCCTGGAGAAGTACGCCGGTACCGAGCCCCCGCCGCTCGTACGCCTCCATCCCCGCGAACCGGCGCTGATCACCCACAGTTCCGGCACCACCGGCCTCCCCAAACTCGCCGTGCACTGCGCGAACACCATGTGGAACCGGCTCGTTCCGCAGAAGGCGATGGGCTGGCCGACGCGCGGGGAGACCGCGGCGCTGCACATGTCGTTCGCGCACTCGCGCTTCTACCATCTGCTCGGCGTCCTGCTGCACTTCGGCAGCCCGCTGGTACTGATCACCGACCCGGCCCCGGCCGCCGTGGGACCGCTCCTGACCAGGCACCGGCCCGGCATCGTGGAGACCCACCCCAACACGTTCGTGCTGTGGGAGGAATTGGCCGACGCGCCCGGTGCCCCGCTGTCGCGGGTGCGGTCCTACGGCTCGACGTTCGACGCGATCCATCCGCGCACGGTACGGCGGCTGCTGGGTGCCTCGAAGCGCCGTTCGCCCTGGCTGATCCAGCTGTACGGGCAGAGCGAGACGGGTCCGGTCGCCTTTCAGTGCTTCACCCGACGCAGTGCCGCACGCGCGGACGGACGGCGGGTCGGGATCGGCATACCCGGCTTCACCCGCGTGCGCGTGACGGGGCCGGGCGGTGAGCGGGTCGCCGCCGGGACGAGCGGCCGCATCGAGGCCCGTACCAGGGGCCGCATCCTCACCTACCTCGGCATGCAGGACCGCTACGACCGTCAACTCAACGACGGCTGGTGGGAGATGGGCGACATGGGATACCGCAGTCGCCTCGGCACCCTGCATCTGATCGACCGGGAGATCGACCGGATCGACTCCGTGCACAGCAATCTGGAGGTCGAGGACACCCTGATGGAGCGCCTGGAGGAACTCCGGGAGGTCGTCATCGTGCCGGGTGCGGACCGGGAGCCGGTGCCGGTGGTGTGCGTGCGCGGGGAGCGGCCGCTGGATCTCGGGCGCTGGCGGGAAGCCACGGCCGATCTGCCGGCGATGGCCGAGCCGCGGCAGTGGCGGTTCGAGGAGCTGCCGATGACCGCGACCTGGAAGGTGAAGCGGGTCGAGATCACCCGGATGCTCGCGGAGGGTGCGCGCGCGTGACACCGGTCGTGGTGGTCGGCGCCGGCCCCGTGGGTCTGTCGGCGGCGCTCGCGCTGCGGGCACGCGGGCGGGAGGTCGTGCTGCTGGAGGCGGAGCCGAAGGACCGTGAACGGCCCGGCAGCCGTGCCCTGTTCGTGCATCGCGAGACGCTCGCGCTGCTCGACGGGATGCGGCCGGGACTGGCCGCCGAGATCACCGCGTACGGGCAGACCTGGCGAACCCGGCGGACCCTCTACCGGGGCCGCGAGGTGTACTCCCGCACCTATCCGCCGAAGGAGGGCCCGCCGCCCTTCACCAGCCTGCGCCAGGTGGACACCGAGCGCTTCCTGCGGGGCGCGTGCGAGCGGGCGGGTGTGGAGTTCGTGTGGGACGCACGGGTGCTGGACGTCCGTACGACGGCGACCGGGGTCCGGCTGAGCTGCGGCGACGGCCGGGAGTGGAGCTGCGCGTACGCCGTCGCCGCCGACGGTGCCCGGTCCGTCGTGCGGGGGGCACTGGGCATCGCCATGGAGGGCGAGCGGGGCGAGGGCTTTCATGTGGTCGCCGACGTGGCCCACATACCGGGTGCCGAGCCTCCGCCCGAGCGGATCTTCCACTACGAGCATCCGGGCGCCGGCGGGCGCAGTGTGATGCGGGTGCCGTTCACCGGGGGCTTCCAGGTCGACCTGCAGTGCCGGGACGACGACCCCGAGGAGGAGTTCGGAACCGAGGAGGCCGTACGGCGATGGCTTCCGGCGGTGGTGGGCGAGGGGTACGGCGAGCGGATCCTGTGGGTGTCGACGTACCGCTTTCTGCGCAAGGTGGCCGCCTCGTTCACCGATCCGCACCGGCGGGTGCTGCTCGTCGGGGAGGCGGCGCATCTGTTCCCGCCGTTCGGGGCGCGGGGGATGAACAGCGGCATCGCGGACGCGGCGGCCGCGGCGGAGGCCATCGCCGCCGGGACGATCGAGGCCTTCGCCGACGTACGGCGGTCCGCGGCGCTGTTCAACAGTGCCGCCGCCGGGGCCGCGCTGGACCATCTGCGGCCCCGGCGCCGGATCGTCCGGGCCCGTCAGCGGGCGGCGGCTGCGCTCGCGCCGGTGCTGCCGTGGTGCGGCTCGTGGCTGGAGCACGCGCCGTACGGGCCACGGCACGGAGCGCCGGTGAACGCCGGCCGCACGTACTGAGGAGGGAGCGGCTGTGACACAACCGGTCATCGTGGAGGGGCTGTCGGCGTGGTCACCTGCCCGTGGGCTGACCCCTGCCGCGGAGCCGACGACACCCCTGCTCGTCGCGGACTCCTGGCTGGTGCGGGACGGCAGGGTGCGCGGGCTCGAACGGCACCGGGAGCGGTTCCTGCGGACCTGCGGCGAGGCGGGCGGGCCACCGCTGCGCCGGCTGCTGGAGTTCTGGCGGGACATGACCGACGCGCTGCCCCGTACGGGCGAGTGGTTCCCCCGCGTCGAACTCGCCGCCGGGTCCCTGGAGTTGCGGCTGCTCATGCGGCACGCTCCCCCGCTCGGGACCGGCGTGCGGGTCTGGGCGACCGGCCAGGCCGATCCACGGACCGTGCCCCGCCGCAAGGGACCGGACCTCGGCGCGCTCGCCCGGGTGCGCGAGCGGGCGTCCGGTGAGGGGGCGGAGGAGGCGGTGCTGGTCGCACCCTCAGGCTCCGTGCTGGAGGCGGCCACCGCCAGCGTGCTGTGGTGGGAGGACGACACCCTGTGTCTGCCTCCGCCCCGGCTGCCGGTCCTGCCCGGGGTGACCGTCGCCCTCGTCCAGGAGCGGGCCCGGCGCGAGGGCATCCCCGTCGCCCACCGTGAGCGGACCGTGGCCGGACTGGACGGTCGTGAGGTGTGGCTGGTGAACGCGCTGCACGGAATCCGGCCGGTGACGGGATGGATCGGGGGGTCGTTGCAAGCGGCACCGGCGCGGCGCGCCCCGGAATGGCGGGTGTGGCTGGACAGCCTCATGGAGCCGCTGCCGAGCAGGTGAATTCGCTACCGGAAAATGCGCCGGACCATTACGGTCCGGCGCATTCAAAGGTGCCTGAATTCAATTCTTCGGCGTCGGCTGATAACCCCCCGGCGCCATGCGCGTGGCGATTGCGATCCGGTTGTACGCGTTGATGACGGTCGCCGCCCAGATCAGTGCCGCGATCTGCGTCTCGTCGAAGACCTCCGCGGCCTCGGCGTAGACCGCGTCGGGCACCTGGCCGTCGTTCACCAGGGTCACGGCCTCGGTCAACGCCAGTGCGGCGCGCTCGCGTCCGGTGAAGAAGGGGGTCTCCCGCCAGGCGTTCAGGGCGTAGATTCGCTGCTCGGTCTCGCCCGCCGCACGGGCGTCCTTGGTGTGCATGTCGAGGCAGAACGCACAGCCGTTGATCTGCGAGGCGCGGATGCGGATCAGTTCCAGGAGTTCCGGTTCGACCTTGGCGTCCCGGGCCGCGGAAACGGCGGCGGCATGCAGGGAGCCCATCGCCGCCGACACGTCGGGGGTGATTTTCTTCAGGGCCACACGGGATATGGGTGCGCTATTACTCATGGGGCGACTCTATCCACGCGACCGCATTCGGCAATGGGGAAAAGCTGAAATGGGCGGCGTTATTCGGGCAGCACCGCGCACAGCGCCTCCAGCGCTCCCGACCAGGCATGGTCCGGCGGTGTCCCGTAGCCCACGACGAGTGCGTCGCGCCGCTCGACGCCGGCCTCGGGGTGCTGGTAGCGGTGCAGCCCGTGGACCGCGAGGCCCTGCCAGGCCGCCGCCCGCAGCGCCGACTGCTCGGTGCCCGGCGGGAGCCGCAGCACCACGTGCAGACCGGCCGCGATCCCCGTGGCGTGGACCCTCGGGGCCCGCCGCGCGAGTTCGGCAACCAAGGCGTCGCGGCGGCGCCGGTACCGCAGCCGGGCGGCGCGCACATGACGGTCGTAGGCACCGGAGACGAGGAACTCGGCGAGGGTCAGCTGGTCGAGGGAGCCGCAGGAATCGATACCGCCCTTGGCGGCCAGCACCTCCTCCATGAGGCCGGGCGGCAGCACCAGCCAGCCCAACCGGAGGCCGGGGGCGAGGGACTTGCTGGCCGTGCCCGCGTGGACGACGTGGTCGGGGTCCAGGCCCTGGAGGGCGCCGACGGGCTGGCGGTCGTAGCGGAACTCGCCGTCGTAGTCGTCCTCGACGACCAGGCCGCCGGTGCGGCGCGCCCACTCGACGACGGCCGCCCGCCGGTCGCGGTGCAGGGTGCCGCCCATCGGGAACTGGTGGGCGGGGGTGAGCAGCACCGCGTCCTGGTCGGTCAACTCCCCGGGGTCGGTGCCGCGTTCGTCGAACGGCAGGGGCACGGTCCGCAGACCGGCGGCCGCGAGCAGGTTCCAGTGCACGTCGAGGCCGTACGACTCCACGGCGACCGTGCGGGCGCCCCGGGCCCGCAGCACCGCGCCGAGGAGGCGCAGGCCGTGCGAGAAACCGGCGCAGACCAGGATGTGTTCGGGGTCGGCGCGCACCCCGCGGGCGCGAGCGAGGTAGCCGGCGAGGGCGGTGCGCAGTTCGATACGGCCGCGCGGGTCACCGTAGTCGAGGGCCTGGTAGGGGGCGGTGGCGAGGGCGCGGCGGGCGGCCTTGAGCCACTGCGCGCGCGGGAAGGAGGCGAGGTCGGGGGTGCCGGGGACGAGGTTGTGGGTGGGGTGCCCGGGTCCGCGGGGCCGGGGTGGGGCGCCGGTCGGCGGGACGACCGTACGTTCCGCGACGCGGGTGCCCGAGCCCTGGCGGGCGGTGAGCCAGCCCTCGGCGACCAGGTCGGCGTAGGCGTCGGCGACGGTGTTGCGGGCGATGCCCAGGTCGGCGGCGAGGGCACGGGAGGAGGGCAGCCTGGTGCCGGGCGCGAGGCGACCGGTGCGGACGGCCTCGCGCAGGGCGTCGGTGAGGCCCCGCCGGACGCCCCCTCCGGTGGGTTCCAGGTGCAGGTCGACACCGAAAGTGGCCCAGGGTTTCGCCATGGAAGTGGACCATACTCCTGGGCTGCCTGGCTCCTAGGGTCGAGGCATGACCACAGAGGAAACCGTCCGGTACGCCCCCGAGCACACACCCCGTCTGTCCTGGGCCCAGCACGCCCCCGAGGTCTACAAGGCGATGCTCCGCCTCGACACGGCCGCCCGGCGCGGCCTCGACCCGCGGCTGCTGGAGCTGGTGAAGATCCGCGCGTCGCAGCTCAACCACTGCGCGTTCTGCCTCGACATGCACTCCAAGGACGCCCTCGCGGCGGGTGAGAGCGTCGAGCGGATCATCCAGCTCGGCGCGTGGGAGGAGTCGCGGCACTTCTACACGGAGAAGGAGGCCGCGGCTCTCGAACTGACCGACGCGGTCACGGTCCTCACTGGGGGCACCTCCCAGGCTTTCGGCTCTGGGGGAGGGTTCGTGCCGGACGAGGTGTACGACCACGCGGCCAAGCACTTCGAGGAGGCCGAACTGGCCCAGCTGATCGCCGCGATCACGGTGATCAACGCGTGGAACCGGTTCGGCGTGACCTGCCGTATGGTCCCGGGCCACTACGAGGCGGGGCAGCACCAGTGAGCCGTACGGAGGTTCTGGACCGCGAGGTCGGCCGGGCCCTGTCCGCGCTCAGCGCGGCCGCGAAACGAGGGCTCGGCGACCCCGCCCTCGCCGAACTCGTCGTCATCCGGGCCTCGCAGCTCAACCACTGCGCCTTCTGCCTGGACATGCATCTCGGGATCGCCCGCGAGCACGGGGTGAGCGAGAGGCAGCTCGATCTGCTGGCCGCCTGGGAGGAGGCGGAGGGCGTGTACGACGAGCGGGAGCGGGCCGCGCTCGCGCTGACGGAGGCGGTGACCGTCCTGACGGAAGGGTGTGTGCCGGACGACGTGTACGCCACCGCCGCCAAGCAGTTCGACGACGGGCAACTCGCCCATCTCATCGGTCTGGTCGTCGCCATCAACAACTGGAACCGGGTGATGGTCAGTCGCCGGATTCCGCCGGGGGGTTATCGGCCGTGAACAAGGTGGAGGTCTTTCGCGCCCTGCACCGCAACCGCCTCCCGGACGATCCGCTGGTGCTGCCCGGCCCCTGGGACGCCATCAGCGCCCGGGTGTGCGAGGAGGCCGGGTTCCCGGCGCTCGCCACGCCCAGCGCGGGGATCGCGGCCGCGCTCGGACACCGGGACGGGTCCACCCCGGCCGACGAGATGTTCGCCGCGGTGGCGCGTATCTCCGCGGCCGTGGACATCCCCGTGTCGGCGGACGTCGAGGGCGGGTACGGGCTGGCGCCGAAGGAGCTGGTGGAGCGGCTGCTGGAGGCGGGTGCGGTGGGCTGCAACCTCGAGGACTCCCGCCAGGGTGTCCTCAAGGATCCGCGCGAGCACGCCGAGTGGCTCGCCGAGGTGCGGTACGCGGCCGGTGCCCAGCTGTTCGTCAACGCCCGCGTGGACACGTTCTCGTACGGCGACGGCGATCCCGAACGGGCCATCGAGCGAGCCGCGTTGTACGTCGCCGCGGGCGCCGACTGCGTCTATCCGATCGGCGCCCCGGCGGGCGTACTCCCTCTGCTGCGATCCGGTATCCAGGGGCCGGTCAACGTGTTCGGCCGACTGGACGGCGAGGGCCCCTCGCCCACCGAACTCGGTGAACTCGGGGCCACTCGCGTCACGTTCGGACCGGGGCTCCAGCGGAGGATGGCCCGACAGCTGCGGGAGAGCGCCGACCGCCTCCAGGGATAGGGCGGTTCAGGACAGCCACGCCTTCCACGTCGACGCGTGGCTGTCCACCCACTTCTTCGCCGCCTCCTCCGGCGTCAGCTTCTGGTCGGCGATCATCAGGGAGACCTGGTTCTGGTCCTCGGTCGTCCACTTGAACTTCTTCAGGAAGGCCGCCGCCTTGCCGCCGGACTTGGCGAAGTCCGTGTTGAGGTACTTCTGGAGCGGGGTGTGCGGATAGGCGCAGGCGACCTTCGCCGGGTCCGCGTCGCAGCCCTCCTTGTAGGCGGGCAGCTTCACCTCGGTCATGGGGACCTTCTCGAACAGCCACTGGGGGGCGTACCAGTAGGTCAGGAAGGGCTTCTTCTCCTTGGCGAACTGCCTCATCTGGGTGATCTGCGCGGCCTCCGAACCGGCGAACACCACCTGGTAGTCCAGGTCGAGGTTCTTCACCAGCGCCTTGTCGTTGGTGACATAGGACGGGGAGCCGTCCATCAGCTGGCCCTTGCCGCCGCTCTCCGCGGTGCGCAGTTGCGAGGCGTACTTGTTGAGGTTCTTCCAGTTGGTGACGTCCGGGTGCTGTTTGGCGAAGTACGTCGGGACGTACCAGCCGATGTGCCCGGTCACACCGAGCCCGCCGCCCGGCGTGATCGTCTTCTTGTCCTTGACGTACCGCTGTTCCTGTTCGGGGTGGCCCCAGTCCTCCAGGATGGCGTCGACCCGGCCCTGGCTGAGCGCGTCCCAGGCGGGGACCTCGTCGACCTGGACGGTGTCGACGCGGTAGCCGAGCTTGTGCTCGAGGAGGTACTGGGCGACGGCCACGTTGGCCTGCGCGCCGACCCAGGACTGCACCGACAGGGTCAGGCTCTTGGCGCCCTGGGCGTTGGCGAAGGGCGAGGCCTGCTTGGTCATGTCGGCGGCACCGCAGCCGGTGAGCAGCAGCAGGGCGCCGCCCATCGCGATCGCACGTACTCGCATGTCAGGCTCCCTTCCCCGTGCGGCGTTCGGTCGGCTGGGTGACCCGGTCGAGCATCAGGCCGAGGCAGACGATGGCCGCGCCCGCGACCAGGCCGGTCGCAAGGTCGCCCTGGGCCAGGCCGAAGACGGTGTCGTAGCCGAGCGCGCCTCCGCCGACCAGGCCGCCGATGACGACGACGGCGAGGACGAGTACGACGCCCTGGTTGACGGCGAGCAGCAACGCGGGCCGGGCCAGCGGGAGCTGGACCTGCCGCAGCTGCTGCCAGCTGGTCGCGCCGAGGGACCTCGAGGACTCCATCGCGGCCGGGTCGACCTGGCGCAGGCCCTGCGTGGTGATGCGGACGACGGCGGGCAGCGCGTAGACGACGGCCGCCGCCGCGGCGGGCGCGCGCCCCACGCCGAACAGCGCGACGACCGGGATCAGGTACACGAACTGCGGCATGGTCTGGAAGACGTCCAGGACGGGCCGGAGCAGCCGCTCGACGCGGTCGCTGCGGGCCGCCGCGACCGCTGTCGCGAAGCCGAGGACGAGGGTGACGGCGACGGCCGCGAGGACCTGCGACAGCGTGTCCAGCGCGGGCGTCCACACACCGAGGACGCCGATCGCGGCCATGGCGAGGACCGCGGTGAGCGCGGTGCGCCAGGTGCCGATCAGCCAGGCCAGGGTGGCGACGATGAGCAGCACGGACCACCAGGGCAGCCCCTGGAGCCCGTCGCGGACCGGGTCGAGCACCCAGGTGGTGAAGTGGCCGGCCCAGTCGGCGGTGCCGCCGAAGACGGGGACACCGGAGTAGAGGTGGTCCGTCATCCAGTCGACGGCCCGGTTGACCGGCTCGGCGATGTTCAGGGTCCAGGCGTCCGGCCAGTCGAGACGGCCCAGCAGACGTCCGGCGACCGCCACGACGACGGCTCCGGCGAGGGCGTACGCCCATCCCGCGCGCCCTCGTGGCTCGGTGCCGTCGCCCGCCGCGCCCGTCACCCGGTCGAGGACGACGGCGAGCAGCACGATCGGGATGCCGGCCGCGAGCGCCGCGCCCACGTCGACCGAGGCCAGCGCCTGGTAGACGCGGTCACCGAGGCCGGCGGCGCCGATCACGGACGCGATGACGGCCATCGACAGCGCCATCATGATCGTCTGGTTGAGGCCGAGGAGGAGTTCCTTGCGGGCCAGCGGGATGCGGGCGGTCAGCAGCCGCTGGCGGGCGGTGGTGCCGAGCGACTCGACCGCCTCCAGGACCTCCTTGTCCGCGCCCTGCAGGCCGAGCGCGGTGAGGCGGGCCATGGGCGGGGCGGCGTAGACGACGGTCGCGAGGACGGCGGCGGGCACGCCCATGCCGAAGACCAGGACCACCGGAAGGAGGTAGGCGTAGGCGGGCATCACCTGCATGGTGTCCAGGACCGGCCGCAGGACCTTGTCCATACGGCGGGACAGCCCGGCGGCGAGACCCAGCAGGACACCGACGACGACCGAGGCGAGGACGGCGACGACCATCAGGGCGAGGGTCTGCATGGTGGGGACCCACATGCCGAGCAGACCGCAGGCGAGGAACGCCGCCGTCGTGCCCACGGCGAGCCGGACACCGGCGACCCGCCAGGCCACGAGGGCGCCGAACGCGGTGACGCCGGCCCAGCCCGCGCCGAGCAGGACGAGATACACGGCGCGTACGGAGATCACGACGGCGTTGCTGACGTAGCCGAAGAAGTAGAGGAACAGCGGGTGGCTGTCGCGGTTGTCGATGATCCAGTCGCTCGCCTTGGAGAGCGGGCTCGTGAGGTCGACGGTGAGGGCGCCCGGCCAGCTGCCGCTGGCCCAGCGGGCGTTGGCGAGCGGCACGAGGACCGCGGCGGCGAGGGCGATGAGCAGGAGCTTGTGGACCGCCCGGTGCCTGAGCAGACCGGTGGGCAGGGCGCGCGGCGTGGACGCGGTGACGGTTGCCATCAGACGGCCTCCTTGCGGAGCTCCGTTCCGGCGGCGCCCTTGCCGAGCTCCGTTCCGGCGACGACGCCGAGCAGGCGTTCGTGGTCGACGACGCCGAGGCACCGTCCGTTCTCCACGACGCACGCCGGCCTGCCGCTGCCGGCGACGACCTTGATCGCGTCGGCGACGACGGAGTCCGGGGCCAGTGCGCCCGGGTGGGTCGGGCCCGCGCAGTCGCCCGGCTTCATGGCCCTGCGGACCGTCATCACGTGTTCGCGCGGCACGTCCCGGACGAACTCGCGGACATAGCCGTCGGCCGGGGAGCCGACGATCTCCTCCGGGGTGCCCAGCTGGACGACCTTGCCGTCACGCATCAGGGCGATCCGGTCGCCGAGTTTGAGGGCCTCGCTCAGGTCGTGGGTGATGAAGACCATCGTGCGGCCCTCCTCCCGGTGCAGGCGGACGACCTCTTCCTGCATGTCCCGCCGGATCAGCGGGTCGAGCGCGCTGAACGGCTCGTCGAAGAGGAGGACCTGCGGGTCCACCGCGAGCGCCCGCGCGAGGCCGACGCGCTGCTGCTGGCCGCCGGACAGCTGGGAGGGCTTGCGCTGTTCCATGCCCTCCAGGCCGACCTTGGCGACGACCTCGGCGGCCCGCGCCCGGCGCTCGGCCTTCCCCATGCCCTGGATCTCCAGGCCGTACGCCACGTTGTCGAGGACCGTGCGGTGCGGCAGGAGGCCGAAGTGCTGGAAGACCATCGCGGCGCGGTGGCGGCGCAGTTCGCGCAGCCGGGACTTGTCCATCGCGCGGACGTCCTCGCCGTCGATGCAGATCGTGCCGGCGGTCGGCTCGATGAGCCGGGTCAGACAGCGCACCAGCGTGGACTTGCCGGAGCCGGACAGGCCCATGACGACGAAGACCTCGCCCTTGCGGACGTCGAAGCTGACGTCCCTCACTGCGGCCGTGCAACCGGTCTGCGCGCGCAGGGCGGCGGGGTCGAGCGCGGACAGCTCGGCGTCCTCGGGGACGCGGTCCGCCTTGGGCCCGAAGACCTTCCACAGTCCCTCGACGGAGAACACCGCCTGGTCCGTCGTCGGCGGCTTCTCCATGGTCGCGGTCGTACTCATCACGCACCACCTCCCAGCAGGTCTACGGCTTTCTCGCCGACCATGAGCACTCCGATCATCGGGTTCACGGCGGTCATGGTCGGGAACACGGACGCGTCGGCAATGCGGATGCCGTCCAGGCCCCGGATCCTCAACTCGGGGTCCACCACGGCCAGTTCGTCGTCGGCGGCACCCATACGGCAGGTGCCCGCCGGGTGGTACACGGTGTGGGCGACCTTGCGGGCGTACTCGCTCAGCTCCTCGTCACCGGTGACGTCGGGGCCCGGACACACCTCCCGCTTCAGCCAGCCGGCGAGCGGTTCGCTCCGCGCGATCTCGCGGGCGATCCTGATCCCGTCGACGAGGGTGCGGCCGTCGTAGTCGTCCTCGTCGGTGAAGTAGCGGAAGTCGAGGGCGGGCTTCACCTGCGGGTCCGCACTGGTCAGGTACAGGCGGCCGCGGCTCTTCGGCTTGGGGATGTTCGGGGTCATCGAGACGCCGTACGCCGGGCGTTCGTAACCGAGACGTTCCGGGTTGTCCGTGAAGGGGACCTGGTAGAAGTGGAACATCAGGTCGGGGCCCCGGTGTTCGGGGTCGCGGCGCACGAACAGGCCCGCGTCGGAGTCCATCGCGGAGTTCTCGGGGATCGGTCCGTTCGTCTCCCAGACGATCACCGACTCGGGGTGGTCGAGGAGGTTCTCGCCGACGCCCGGCAGGTCGTGCGCGACCGGGATGCCGAGTGCTTCGAGGTCCGCACGGGGGCCGATGCCGGAGTGGAGCAGCAGACGGGGCGAGTCGACGGCGCCGGCGCACAGAAGGACTTCGCGGCGGGCCCTGATCAGGGTCTCCTCGCCGTCCTTCGTCCGCACGTGCACGCCTTCCGCACGCGTGCCGTCCAGCTCCAGCTTGTACGCCCAGGTCTCCAGGAGAAGGCTGAGGTTGGGCCGCTCGTCCATCACCGGGTGCAGATAGGCCACCGACGCCGACGAGCGCTTGTTGTTCTCCGGGTGGTAGGCCAGGTCGAAGAAGCCGACGCCGTCGTCGAACGGCTTCTTGTTGAAGCCCTCGACGCGGGGCACGTCCAGCGCCTTCTGGGCCGCGTCGACGAAGTCACGGGCGATGGCGTTCCGGTCCTTCTCGTCGACCGGGACGATGTTGTTCTTCAGCCGGGCGTAGTACGCCTCCATCGGCACCGCGCCCCAGCCCTTGGCGCCCGCCTCCTCCCACTCGTCCCAGTCGGAGGGCAGCGGCTTGAAGGCGATCAGGGTGTTGTGGGAGGAGCAGCCGCCGAGGACCCGGGCGCGGCTGTGCCGGATGTGGGAGTTGCCGCGCGGCTGCTCGGTGGTGGGGTAGTCGTAGTCGAGCTCACCGCCGAGCAGGCCCATCCAGCGGCGCAGGGTGAGGACGTCGTCTCTGCCGACATCGCTGGGGCCGCCCTCGATGACGGCGACGGTGACGTCGGGGTTCTCGGTGAGGCGGGAGGCTATGACGGAACCTGCTGTTCCGCCGCCGATGACGACGTAGTCGTACTCCTGTTTGATCTCGGACATGGGGGTACTCCAGGGAAGTCTTGAGAGGAGAGGGGGGCGAGTGGTCTCAGCCGGCGAACCAGCGGACCGGCTTCGGCGCGAGGTTCTGGTAGACGTGCTTGCTCTCGCGGTACTCGGCGAGCCCGGCGGGGCCGAGCTCGCGGCCCACTCCGCTCTTTCCGAAGCCGCCCCACTCCGCCTGCGGGAGGTAGGGGTGGAAGTCGTTGATCCAGACGGTCCCGTGGCGGAGACGGCCGGCGACCCTGCGGGCACGTCCGGCGTCGGTGGTCCAGACAGCACCGGCGAGGCCGTACTCGGTGTCGTTGGCGAGGGCGATCGCCTCGTCCTCGGTGCGGAAGGTCTCGACGGTGAGGACCGGCCCGAAGACCTCCTCCCGCACGACCCGCATCTCGCGGTGGCAGCGGTCGAGGACGGTCGGCTCGTAGAAGTAACCGTCGGCGGGACGCTCGGCCGACGGCTCGGGACGCTGTCCGCCGGAGCGCAGCACCGCGCCCTCGGCGAGCGCGGAGGCGACGTACGACTCGACCTTGGCGCGCTGCTGCTCGGAGACCAGCGGCCCGCACTCGACACCGTCCTCGGTGCCGCGGCCGAGGCGGATCTTCGAGGCCCGGCGGGCGAGTTCGGCGACGAAGCGGTCCCGGACGGACTCCTCGACGATGAGGCGGCCGCCCGCGGAGCAGACCTGGCCGCTGTGGATGAAGGCGGCGTTGAGGGCCTGGTCCACGGCGGTGTCGAAGCCCTCGGGGGTGGCGCAGGCGTCGGCGAAGACGACGTTGGGGTTCTTGCCGCCGAGTTCGAGGGCGACCTTCTTCACCGAGACGGCCGCGGCCTGCGCGACCTTCGTGCCGCTGACCAGGCCACCGGTGAAGGAGACGAGATCGACGTCGGGGTGCTCGGCGAGCCGGGCGCCGACCGTGTGGCCGGGCCCGGTGACGATGTTGGCCACACCTTCCGGCAGACCGGCCTCGACCATCAGCTCGATGAGCGCGATCGTCGTCATCGGGGTGATCTCGCTCGGCTTGACCACGAAGGTGTTGCCGGCCGCGAGCGCGGGAGCGATCTTCCAACTGGCCTGGAGAAGCGGGTAGTTCCAGGGCGTGATCAGCGCGCACACGCCGACGGGTTCATGTACGACGACGCTGTGGATGTCGGTCGAGCCGGCGTCGACGACCCGGCCGGGCGCCTCGCCCGCGACCAGGTCGGCGAAGTAGCGGAAGGCGTCGGCGACACAGTCGATGTCGACCCGGCCCTCCTCCACCGTCTTGCCCGCGTCACGGCTCTCCAGGAGGCCGAGCTCTTCGCGGTCGCGTACGAGAAGATCGGCGACGCGGCGCAGGAGTGCGGCGCGTTCGGCGACGGGGGTGAGCGGCCAGGGGCCCTGTCCTGAGTCGAAGGCCTGGCGGGCGGCGGCGACCGCCAGGTCGGTGTCCTTCTCGTCGCCCTCGGCGACCACGGCGAACGGCCGCGCGTCGGCGGGGTCGAGGATCTCGCGGGTGGCTCCGGAGACGGCTGCGCGCCACTCGCCGCCCGCGTGGATGGTCTGCGGCTCCTGCCGCGCCTGCTGTCCGGCCATGATCGGTGTTGCCTTCCGTTCCTGTTCGGCTCCCCTGCGTCACACACGTGTCACTCATGGGGACCGTCGTCGCATGCCCCCGCGCCTCGATTGCATGCGCAATCGGTGGCCGAAAGTGGGCTTGCTCACTGAACATGAGGGCAAAGCGGGGTGAAAGGGACAGCTACAGGTGCGGCCGGACGCCGGTTCAGTCGATCGACGCCGCGTCGCAGGCGTAGGGCGCGCAGAAGCCGGAGAGAGCGGTGGTCAGGAGTTCCAGTTCGTCCTGTCCGCCGTCGTTCTCCAGGCCGTACGCGGCGATCGCGTAGTTGAGGCCGTCCTGGGCGACGAACCGCTCGTCGTAGACGTGCCAGGGGCCCACGTCCGGCTCGCCGCTGAGGGAGTCGGCCCGGTACTCCAGGCGTTCACCCGTGAGCCCGTCCTCTGCGACGGGCTGGAGGTCCAGCTTCTCGAAGCCGTCCGGCTTGGTGGTCTCGGCGGAGAGGTAGAGCGCGAAGGACGCCTCCGGGGACTCCTCCGCGACCTGGTACACCTGGAGCCGGCGTTCGCCGTCCGCGCTGCGGTAGTTGACCACGTCCATGCCGTACTTGGACGTCACCGTGGTGCGCGACCAGCCTGCGGGCCGTGCGATACGGAAGCCCTCCTTGTCCTCGTACAGCTCGTACCCGGCGGGGAGTTCGGGCGCCGAGGCGAGCGGGGACGCCGTGTCCTCGGTCGGCGAGGGGGTCGGCGACTCGTGGGGACCGCTCTGCTGCGAGACGACCCCCGTGGGCGTCGGGCTCGCGTCACCGGCCTTGTCGTCCTCGTCCCCGCCGCCGACCAGCGTCACCATCAGGGTCACGGCGACCCCGACGGCGGCGACCCCGGCGAGCACGGACCAGACGAGCCGACGGTTCGTCCCGGTGGGAGGCGGACTGACGGCCGTCTGGGCGGCGGTCGACCAGGAAGTCCCCGACCACTCCGCAGACGGCGCGGATCCGCCACCGAGCTGCTCGACGGAGGACCAGCCGCCGTCGGGGGCGCCGGGTCCGTGCCAGGTGCTGCCGCCTCCGCTTCCGGGCCAGCCGACGGGAGGGGAGGGCGGGGCGGGAGGCGGCGGGACGGGGGCGACCTCCGCAGACGGTCCCGTGGAGCCGGGCCCCGCAGCCGCGCCCACGGTCTTGTCGGGGGCTGCCTCCGCCCCGGCCGAACCGGCCGCCGGCGGCCACACGGGCGCGACCGGCCCGGCCGTGGGCGTGGCGGTCCCGTCAGCCGTCGGCGCGCCGTCCGCGGCCCCGGGACCCACCGGCGGCCACGTCGGCACCGCCCCCGGCCGGGCCGGGGGCGGCGGGGTGACCGGACCGGTCGCGGTCCCGCTGCCGTCCCCGTCCTCCCACCGCTGCGTCTCCTCGTTCCAGTACCGCACGCCCCCGCTCATGACGTCCCCTTCCCACTCACCGCGGCCCCCGTGGACCGGCATCTACCGCACCGCGCCCTCTCACAACCCCAGCAGCCCCGCCACGGCCCCCGCCGAAGCGACCAGACCGACCAGCGCCTGCGAGTCGTCCAGCAGCGCCCGCAGGCGTTCCCGACGGGTCGGCCCCGCCTGCCCCGTCGTGACGATCTCCTCCTCCGTCTCGGCCAGCGCGCTGTCCAGCGCCGCCGTCTCGTCGGTGGCCCTGAGCCGTGTGAGGTCCTCGCGGAGTTCCCGTACGGCGGTCAGGAGCGCCTCGGCGGCCTCGTCCCGCTGAGGCGCCGTACCGTGGTGGCTCTCGGCGTGCGCGTGGCTGCCGATGGCGAAGGTGCTGCCGTGGACACCGCCGCTGATGCTGACGCCCGGCTCATCCGTTGTCATTGCCGCTGGTTCCCTTCTGCGGCGCGGACCCCGCGCCGCCGTTGGCGGAGGACGCGGTGGCGTTCTTGCCCACCGCGAAGGTGCTGCCGTGGACACCGCCCTCGACGTTCACGCCCCCGCTGCTGATGTTCACGATCTTCTGGACGAACTCGCCCGTCTGGTAACCGGATTCGGCCAGCGCGGTCAGCACGCCGTGCGCGACCCGGTCCTGCACGCTCCTGAGGTAGCGGGAGGCGTCCATCTCCTGGAAGCGGGACCCCTCGTCCACCGAGCCCAGCTCCCGCACCGACAGCGCCGGGCCGTCGGGCAGCGCGCCCGCGTAGCCGCCGGTCAGCAGCTTCCACGCGTACCCCACGCCCCTGCCGAGGGTGACGAGGGAGCGGGCCGCGGAGCCCGGCACCCGGGCCACCGCCCAGGCCGCCTTCCCGACGACGTTGTTGTGCCGGTACGTGTGGGCCGTGCGGTCGGCGTCCTTGAAGTCCTCGCGCACCGGCAGCAGCACATGCGGGGCGATCTCCAGCATGAGCATCCGGCCCTGGGTGTGGACCCGCACGAAGACCGTGACGACGAGTTCCTCCTCCCAGCCGCCGACCCGGATCCGCAGGAAGTGCCGCCGCTTCTCGGCACCCTCCTCGACCGCCCGCGCCCGGTGGTCCTCGAAGGCCTGCGGGTGGTACGGCGCCTCCTCGCGCCGGCGCAGCCCCTCCGCGGGCAGGAACACGCACTCGTCGATCTCCAGCCAGCGCAGCCGGTCGCGGACCGTGTGTCCGGCGAACTCGGAGGGCAGCCGCAGCTGTTCGAGCAGCGGGCGGATCTTCTCCAGGACCGCGCGGTTGTTCAGCGGCAGCTGTTCCTTCTTCATCTCGTCGGGCCGCAGCTCGACCGCGAGCACCCAGGTCTCGTAGGCGGCCCCGGCCCCGCAGAAGGGACGCTTCTCGTGGTACATGACCAGCGGCGCGTGCTGCTCGATCCGGATGCGCTGCTTCAGCCGCTGGAACCGCTGTCCCTCGGCCCGCTCGGCGGGATCGCCGGCCGCGTCCGGGAAGCGCTGCGGGGACAGCTCGGCGCCCATCGCCCGGGCGAACTGTCCGCGCTGCGCGGCCACACACCCCGCGATCAGTGCGAAGACGACGATCACCAGCCAGGCCTGCAGGGGCCCGATCAGCCCGCTGACCCCGTCGAAGTCGGGGAACAGCAGATCGGACGGGCCGGTCGAGTCGCCGTAGGAGCCGTACGAGTCGCCGTAGCCGTACGAGTCGCCGAAGGACCCCGAGTCACCGTAGGACGACGAGTCGTCCTCGCCTCCGCCGAACGCGACGACGAGGGCCAGGATCAGGAACGCCGCGAAGACGAGCCGCCCCCACCAGCGCACGAAGAAGGCCGGCACCCTCCGGTACAGCGGCGGGTTCGCGCTCTTGCCCCGGATCCATGAGGCGGCCGCGAGCATCATGCCGGGACCGAGGAACACGAACAGCAGCCCACCGGTCAGCGGCAGCCCGATCACCCACAGGCCCAGGATCAGCCCGGCCCACAGGAGCTCCTGGCGCCGGGCGCGCAGCGCGTGCGCGAGCACCCGGGCCGCGTCGAGGCCGAGCGAGGGCGCCACGATCCGCTGTTCGTTCAGGTGCAGCTGCTCGATGACCCGGTCCCGGTAACCGGAATCCAGGTAGGTGCCCGCGCACAGCAGCCGGGTCGCCTCACTGGCGTGCGGTGGTGTGGCCGGTCCGGGTGGTGCCGACGAAGGTGATGCGCCGCCCGATGTGGGCTGCGGTTGCTGGGGCACGAATGCAGTACTCACGCCACTTCCCCCGATGCGTGCAAAGGCCTTGCTCAGTGCTGTTGTTGACAACCGATCAGCATAGGGGTGCGGGTGGGGCCGACGAACCGGAATGCCCGATCTGTGGACAGCCGCAGATTCATTTGACTAAGGTCAAAGATTATGGACCCGGTGTCGACAGAGCACGTGGCGGAGTTCCGCCGGTTCAACCGCTACTTCACCCGCCGTATCGGCGCCCTGGACGACCACTACCTCGGCCAGGACCGCCCGCTCGGCGAGGCGCGGCTGCTGTTCGAGATCGGCGAGGGGGTCTCGCTGCGCGAGCTCAGGACCCGGCTCGGTCTGGACGCCGGTTATCTGAGCCGGATGGCGAAGACCCTGCAGGCGCAGGGCATGGTCCGGGTCAGCGTCCACCCGGGCGACAGCCGGCTGCGCATGGTCGAGCTGACCCGCGCCGGAAGAATCGAACTCGAGGAGCAGAACCGCCGGGCCGACGCCCTCGCGGCCGGTCTGCTCGACGGACTCACCGGGCCCCAGCGCGACCGGCTCGCCGAGGCGATGAGCACCGCCCAGCGCCTGCTGCGCCTGGCCGGCATCACCGTGGCCCCGGTCGACGGCGCCGCCCCCGACGCCCGCGCCTGCCTCGACGCCTACGCCGCCGACATCGACGCCCGCTTCCCGGAGGGCTTCGACACGTCCGACCTGGTGGGCCCCGAGGAGGTCTCGGGGAACGCGGGCGCGTTCTTCGTGGCGTACGAGGAGGGCCGCCCCGTGGGCTGCGGCGCGTTGCGCCGGCTGGAGCCGCGCGTCGGCGAGATCCGCCATGTGTGGGTGCACCCGGACGCCCGCCGACTCGGCCTCGCCCGGCGGATCCTCGCGGCCCTGGAGACGGAGGCCGCCGCCCGCCGCCTGGCCGTCCTGCGGCTCGACACGCACGCCTCGCTCACCGAGGCGCGGACGATGTACCGGGCGTGCGGCTACACGGAGATCCCGCCGTACGGGGATCACGTCTACGGCGACTACTGGTTCGAGAAGCGGCTGACGGGCTGACCGCGGGTCCCGGCGGACCCGAGGGCTCACTCCGCCCCCACGCCGCACTCCGTGTCCGCCGGGCAGAAGGAGGCCAGCGCCCTGGTGAGAGGCTCGCGCACCAGGGCGGGCGCGAGGGCGGCGGGGCCGGTGGCGCGGATCGCGTACAGCCTCCCGTCGGCGGCCAGGAAACGGTGGTCGACGACCTGGCGGGCGCCGAGGTCCGGGTCGTCGTAGCGGTAGGCGAGTTCGGCCCAGGTGGTGCCGGAGGACCGGTCGAGGACCTGGTAGCCGGGTCGGCGCGAGAAGCCGTAGCCGGGGTCGTTCTGGGCCAGGCCGAGGGACTGGGCCGGGGTGTCCTCCGCGAGCCGGAAGACCTGGAGCCGGCGGCCGTCGGCGGGAGCGTCGTAGACGACGACCGGAGCGGACTCCCCCTGCTTCTCGGTGCGGGTCCAGCCCCGGGGAACGTCGACGGTGTAACCGACGGGGTCCTGGAGACGGCGGTACCCCGAGGCGGTGGAGACGGAGGACGACGGGGACGGCGTGGCCGTGATGCTCGGGACCGGACCGGCGCCCTTCCCGGGACCGGATCCGAGGGAGGTGTCGCGGAGGAGCCACCAGATACCGACACCCACCGAGACCCCGACCAGGACGGCCACCGTGAGGGCGGAGAGCACCCGTCGGACCCGGTGGGGTGCGTGCGGGGGACCCGCGGGAGCCGGCGCCACCGGTGGCCAGGGAGGGGCGGGGGCAGCCGGTGTGCCGGCCGTCGCCCGGGGAGGCGCGAACGAGGTCTGCGTCTGGGCGGACGCCCACGGCGGGGCGGTCCCCGTCTCCCCCGAGCTCCAGGCCGCCCGGCCTCTCTCCTCGCTCGGTTCGTGCTCCGCTCCGGAACCGGAGCTGTAGCCGTTCCAGCCATTCATCGCGAACCCCCCGCATCACCCCACCGGGTACTGCTTCGACCGTAGGGCGAAAAACGGCCACGGGCCCTGATCCGGAAGGAACCGGAACAGGGCCCGTGCAGGCTCGTGACAGAGCCGTCGAGAAGACTCGGACGCCGGAACTCAGATGAGGCCGAGCGCGCGCACCGCCTCGCGCTCCTCCTCCAGCTCCTTCACGGAGGCGTCGATGCGGGCGCGGGAGAACTCGTTGATCTCCAGGCCCTGGACGATCTCGTAGACGCCGTCCTTGGTGGTGACGGGGAAGGACGAGATCAGGCCCTCCGGGACGCCGTAGGAACCGTCCGACGGGATGCCCATGGAGGTCCAGTCGCCGTCCGCGGTGCCGTTGACCCAGGTGTGGACGTGGTCGATGGCGGCGTTGGCGGCCGAGGCGGCGGAGGAGGCGCCACGGGCCTCGATGATGGCCGCGCCGCGCTTGGCGACGGTCGGGATGAAGTCCTCGGCCAGCCACTTCTCGTCGTTGACGGTCTCGGCGGCGTTCTTGCCGGCGACCGTGGCGTGGAAGATGTCCGGGTACTGGGTGGCGGAGTGGTTGCCCCAGATGGTCAGACGCTTGATGTCGGCGACCGTGGTGCCCGTCTTCTTCGCGAGCTGGGTCAGCGCGCGGTTGTGGTCGAGGCGGGTCATCGCGGTGAAGCGCGCGGCCGGTACGTCCGGGGCGGCGGCCTGGGCGATCAGCGCGTTGGTGTTGGCCGGGTTGCCGACGACCAGGATCTTCACGTCGTCCGCGGCGTGGTCGTTGATGGCCTTGCCCTGCGGCTTGAAGATGCCGCCGTTGGCCTCCAGGAGGTCACCGCGCTCCATGCCCTTGGTGCGGGGGCGGGCGCCGACGAGCAGACCGACGTTGGTGCCGTCGAAGGCGACGTTCGGGTCGTCGGTGATGTCGATGCCCTGAAGGAGCGGGAAGGCGCAGTCGTCGAGCTCCATGGCGGTGCCCTCGGCGGCCTTCAGCGCGGGGGTGATCTCCAGGAGGCGAAGCTTGACCGGAACGTCCGCGCCGAGCAGCTGGCCGGAGGCGATGCGGAAGAGCAGGGCGTAACCGATCTGGCCGGCCGCGCCGGTGACGGTGACGTTCACGGGAGTGCGGGTCATGGCGTTCTCCGTATGACAGCTGGCGGTGGGGCGTCCCTGCCCCGGACGTTTGATCGATCTCTTGGCGTCAAGAGAGATCCAGCGGTCAGGCTATCGCGCATCCGGGATGTCGGACGTCCGGCCCCGTGTGGCCCACCCCACAACCACCGCGCAAACGCCCGACAAAAGAGGCGGCCGCCCGTCCGGGAGAGGGGGACGAAGGCGGCCGCCGTATGGGGGTACCGATTTCCGGACTCCCGTGGGGGTACGGTTCGCCTGCCCCCGATTCAGCAGCCCATGCGCGATCGCTGAAGATTTACCCACCGAGGGGGCCGGCACCCTCTCAGTCGGTGCACCCCGACTGTCCGGAAGCCAGCGTCACGCAGGCCTTCGCCTCGCCGGCGTCCTTCACCGCCACCATCGGCGTATAGGCGATGGTGTCCCCGACTTCGGTGATGTTCCCACTCTGCTCGGTCGCCTTCCCCGCGGTCACCTCGACCTTGTCCCCCTGCCCGGCCTGGGTGACCCTCCCCCAGGCCGCGCCACAGGACTCGCTGTACCGCACCTCGACCACGGTCGCCCCCACCGTCGCGGTCTTGGCGGTCGTCACCAGATTCCCGCTGCACCCCATGGCCTCGGCGTCCTTGCCGGTGCATCCCGCGCCACTGCACTTCACCCCGGCGGGCAGCGAGACGGACGTACTGGCGGACGGCGACGGAGACTTGTCGGCCCCCGCGTTCTTCTTGTCCCCGCCCCCGTCGGTCAGGAAGAACACGGCGGCGACCACGACCAGCACTCCGACGACCCCCGAGAGGAACATCGTCAGCCGCCGCTTCCCCGCGCCGGAGCCACCGGACCCGGCGGACCCGTCGGCGCCGCCGGAGGAGCCGTCCCCGGGTCGCGCGTCCTGCGGCTCGTCGTACGGCCCGGGCGCCCCCGGCGTCCACGCCGGACCGCCGGTGGAAACGGGCGCCGCCGCGGCCGTACGCCCCGAAGAAGGCTGCGACGGCCCCTGATACCCGGCTATGCCCCAGGAGTTCCCGCTCGAGGAGCCCTGCCGTGCCTCCACGCCGTCGGTTTCCGGTGCCGCCGGCTGCGGCGGCACCGTGGGGGCGACTCCCGCGGGTCCCGCCACCCCCGGCGTCGCCGTCACACTGCTGCTCCTGCGGGCCGTCTTGCCGCCCTTGACGCGGGCGGGCGGCGCGCCGAACTCGCCGAGCGCGGCCCGCGCCTGGGAGATCCGGATGGCCTCCATGGTCATGTCGTGGCGCATCTCCGAACGGCTCCAGGCCCGTTCGGCGAGCTCCCACATGGTGGTCAGGTGAACGGGATTGGTGCCGGTGACCTCGGCCAGGGCGACGATCGCGCCCTTCGGCGCGAGCAGCCGGCCGTTGAGATACCGCTCCCAGGACGTCTTGCTGTAACCCGTGCGGTCGGCGACGGCCGCGATGCTCAGGCCGCTGCGGTCCACGAGCCGCCGCAATTGGCTCGCGAACTCCCTGACCTGCGGATCCAGTTCATCCGGCAAAGCCCTCCAGCGAGGCATTGCTCCCCCTCTTTCCCCCGGTCGGTGCTGGTTGTTCTCCGCTCCCCCGTGCCCCCCACAGGAGTGCGTCCGCCAAGGATCTCAGCTCCCGGCGTGAAGACGCACGGGGGCGTCGGCAAGTTCGACACATTAGCTCCGCTGTCGAACGGTTCTGTGTCAAATGCGCGAAGTTGTCAATACATCGCCACAGGAGGAACACACCGGTAATAACGCCCGTCACGGGGGTTCCCGGCTCACCCGGAGGCCACGGCACCGGCCACCCCGGCCAACAGCAGGAGGACAAGCAGAAGTACGGCGAACAGCAACAACCGGTTCATTCCGCGGCCGCCCTCTTCGGGGCGCTCGTCCCACCACGGCAGGGTCGGGTCGTCCTCGTACGTCTCACCCCCGGCGGTCGGTGCGGGCGCCGTCGTCGGGCGGGGCCAGGCCTGGACCGCCAGTTCCCAGCGCACACCGAAGCGGTCGGCGTCGGCGGTGTCGAGACCCGCGATCCGGCACAGGGCGGCGACGGCCTGGCGGGGCGGGGGCTGGGTGGCGTTGAGATAGCGGTGCCAGGAGGACTTGCTGTACGCGGTGCGGGCCCCGAGCGCGACCAAGCTGAGCCCCGTGCGGTCCTTGAGCTGTCTGAGCTGCTCGACGAAGTGCCGTACCTCCGGCGGCAGATCGTCGGGCAGCGCCTGCCAGCCACTCATCGCCCACCTCCACGGCGTCCTCACCTGCTTCCAGGCAATTGACGACGTCAGAGGCCTGATCGGTTCCTGGTCCGGGAGCGGCTGTGGCAGGTCGCGCACACCGTGCCGGAACGGTCACCGCTGTGCCACAGCGAACTGACAGTGGTTGAACAGGCCGTTCGCGGCACGGGACGCTGTGCCGTGACGGCGGTCCGTCCCTCATCGGGGGTGGGGGCGGACCGCCGTCCCGTGCCTGCGTCGGTCAGCTGCTGCTGACCGTGAAGTGCAGGGTGTCCTTGAGGAAGGGGATCACCAGCCACGGGTCCGGCTGCACCATCATCGCCAGCAGGACGATCGCGGTGCCGAGCACGCCGTAGGTGGCGATGTCGGTGAAGCGCGAGCGCACGGCGAGCATGCCGACGTCCGGCAGCAGCCAGCGGAGCACGCCACCGGCGAGCAGGGCGAGGCCGATGAGCAGCGTGCCGTAGCGGAACTGGTCGAGGGCGGTCAGCAGCAGCCCGAGCCCCACCGTGGCCAGCACGGCGAGCACCGGCCACTGCCGGGCGGGCGCCGGAGCGTCGCGCGGCGCGGCCCGGCCACCGCCCTCGGGCCGTGCGGTGTCCCTGGTGAACAGCGGAAACCGCCGGGTCGCCCGCCGGGGCCGCCCGTCGACATCGGGCGCGCTGATCGCGTCCCGCACGACGACTTCGGCCTGCGACCCGGGATCCGACAGGTTGTCCGACTCGCCATCGACGCCGTCCGGCTTCCCGGCTGCACCATCCGCGGCAACCGTGGCCCCGGACTCACGGACCTTCCCCGCCTCGGCAGTCGTGGCACCGGACTCACGGGCCTTCCCCGCCTCGACGGCTCCGGCACCCGACATAGGGAGCTCCCCTGTATCGGCCGTCCTGGCACCCGGCTTCCGGGAGGCGCCCGACGTGTCCGACGCCGCGCCCTGCTCCTGGGAGCCCCGCGCCGCGGCCGCCGGCGTACCGGCTGTCCGGGCGCCCCGCTTGCCGACCGTCCGCTTCTCGGCCCCGGGCGCCTCGCCCACCGGCTCCCGGGACCCGACGCCGTCCACACCCGCCTCCCGGTGCCCCTGCGCCTCGGCCACCGGCTCCTGGGGCCGGACGCCGTCCGCACCCGCCTCCCGGTGCCCCTGCGCCTCGGCCGCGTCGACACCCGCCGTCCGTGACCCGCCTGCCTCGGGCGACTCCGCACCCGTCTCCCGAGAGCCCCGCTTCTCGGGGCCCCGTGCCTCAGCCGACACTGCGCTCCGCCGCCTCGACCACGTTGACGAGCAGCTGGGCGCGGGTCATCGGGCCGACGCCGCCGGGGTTCGGGGAGAGGAAGCCGGCGACTTCGGCGACGCCGGGGTGGACGTCGCCGACGATCCTGCCCTCGGCGTTGCGGGAGACGCCGACGTCGAGGACGGCGGCGCCCGGCTTCACGTCCTCAGGACGGATCAGGTGGGCGGAACCGGCGGCGGCGACGATGATGTCCGCGCGCTTGAGGTGCGAGGACAGGTCACGGGTGCCGGTGTGGCACTGGGTCACCGTCGCGTTCTCACTGCGCCGGGTGAGCAGCAGCGGCATCGAGCGGCCGATCGTCACGCCACGGCCGACGACCACCACCTCCGCACCCTTGATCTCGACGCCGTAGCGGCGGAGCAGCGTCAGCACACCGTTCGGCGTGCACGGCAGCGGCGCCGGCTCGTTGAGGACCAGCCGGCCGAGGTTCATCGGGTGCAGCCCGTCCGCATCCTTGTCCGGGTCCATGAGTTCGAGGATGCGGTTCTCGTCGATGCCCTTGGGCAGCGGCAGCTGGACGATGTAGCCGGTGCACGCCGGGTCGTCGTTCAGCTCGCGGACGACCGACTCGATCTCCTCCTGCGTGGCCGTCTCGGGCAGTTCACGCTGGATGGAGGCGATGCCGACCTCCGCGCAGTCCCGGTGCTTGCCGGCGACGTACTTCTGGCTGCCGGGGTCGCTCCCGACGAGGATCGTGCCGAGGCCGGGCGTGACGCCCTTCTCCTTCAGCGCCGCCACCCGGGCGGTCAGATCGGACTTGATCGCGGCTGCGGTGGCCTTGCCATCGAGAATCTGGGCGGTCATGTGCCCATCCTCGCGGATGACCCGGCCCCGGTTCCAATCCGGGTTCCACCATCGCCCCGCTCAAGATCGACGAGGTTGCACTTGCACAACACATATCGAATGAGGCTGGACAACAACACACCTGCCTAGAACGATGTCTGGCGCAGTATCGCGGTTGATGTTCGGGGGGCAAACCGCTCAAACCATGACGTTCCTCCGCGCAGTCCGCATTGTCCCCAGCTTGGCCCACGGAGGATCATCATGAGTTTCGGCTCGCCCAACAACCCTTACGAGAAGCCGCAGAACCCCCAGAACCCCCAGCAGCAGCCCGGTTACGGCTACCCCCAGCAGCCGCCGCAGCAGCAGCCCGGTTACGGCTATCCGCAGCAGCCGCCGCAGCAGGCTCCCCAGGGCGTACCGCCGCAGCAGGGATACCCCCAGCAGCCCGGCTACGGCTACCCGCAGGCGCCGCAGGTCCCGGCCTCCGCCTACGGCTACCCGCAGCAGCCGGGCTACGGCGCGCAGCCCCCGTACGCGAACTGGGGCCAGCGCTTCCTCGGCACCCTGGTCGACATGCTCGTGTTCCTGGTCCCGTACGTCCTCGCCGGCGTCGGCGCGGCCAACAAGATGCCGGCCCTGGCGATCATCGGTTACCTCATCGTCATCGGCCTCGCGATCTGGCTGCTGATCATGGAGGGCCGTACCGGCCAGACGCTCGGCAAGAAGGCGCTCGGCATCCGCCTGGTGCGGGAGAGCGACGGACAGCCCCTCGGCGTCGGCATGGCCTTCGTGCGCCGTCTCGCGCACTTCCTGGACAGCCTCGCGTGCTACCTCGGCTGGCTGTGGCCGGCCTGGGACGCCAAGCGCCAGACCTTCGCCGACAAGGTCTGCTCGTCCATCGTCATCCGTACGAACTGAGCACCGCTTCACCACAATCGGCGGCAGATCGCCACGTCGCCTTCTCGCCATACTTCCCCCGGGGCCGTGTCACGTCGTGACACGGCCCCGGGGCGTCACCCACCCTGGCTCGTAGACACGCGGGGACGGGGAGACGGACCGTGTACAGCATCATCGTGGTACCTCCGCCGACCACGGAGGACCGGACGACACCACAGCAACTGCGACTCGCCCCGGGCGAGCGGCTGACCTTCGGACGCGGCGCCGCCTGCGCGGTGCGGATCCCCCATGAGGGGGTGTCCCGAAGAGCCGGCGAGATCACCGCGCAGGGCGCGTTCTGGGCGCTGAGCAACCTGTCCGGACTCCAGACGTACGTCGTGGAGAACCCGGAAGGCGCGGGTGAGCACATCAAGGTCGGGCCGGGCCGCCTGGAGGCGCCGGTCCCCTTCGAGTTCTCGCGGATCGTGCTGCCGGCCGCGGGCGACCTGATCGCCATCGACGTGTGGGCGCCGCGCCACGACTATCTGCGCGCCGACGGCGACATCGAGGGGACGACCACCGCGCCCGCCTTCTCCGTCGACCGGACCAAGCGGTACTTCGCGGTCCTGGCCGCCCTGTGCGAGCCCCGGCTGCGCGGCGAACCGCACGCCCCGCTGCCCACCGTGGACCAGGTGGTCAACCGGCTGCGCCCCCACTGGCCTGCCGCCTCCCGCACTTCGGTGCAGTGGAACATCGACTACCTGGCGGTGAAGCTGCGCCTGAAGCCCGGCCCGGAGGAGGCCGACCCGGGCCCGCGGCTGAACGGCAAGAAGGAGTCCCTGGTCTCCCTGGCGCTCCGCTTCGACCTGGTCCGCGAGGAGGACCTGGTGGTGCTGACGGGTTCCGGCGGGGCGGCCCGGTGACCGAGCCGTATGCCGTGCCCGTCCCCCGGGGCTACCGGGTGGCCGGCTGGGAGGTGCGCGAGCCGATCGCCACGGGCGCCTTCGGGAGCGTGTACGAGGGCCGGCGGCGCGACGGGCAGCCCGCGACGGCCGCCCTGAAGTTCCTGCCCACCGGCACCGGGACGCCCCGTCAACTCGCCCATCTGCGCGAACTGGTCGAGCGTGAGGTGCAGTTGTACCGCAGGCTCAGACGCCCCCGTCTGATCCGGATGTACGACACCCTCGTCGTCGACGACCCCGAGCGCCCGGAGTTGGACGGCGCCACCGTCCTGGTACTGGAGAAGGCGCAGACCTCCCTGTCGGCCCTCCTGGCCTCCCGGCCCCGCCCGCCGTCCGGCCCCGCCCTGCTCGCCCAGATCTGCGAGGGACTGGCCCAGCTGCACCGCGCGAACTGGGTGCACGGCGATCTGAAGCCCGCCAACGTCCTGCTGATGGAGGACGGTTCGGCCCGGCTCGCCGACTTCAACATGGCCGCGGAGCTCGAGGGCACCCACGCCTACACCCCCGCCTTCTCCACACCCGACTACACCCCGCCGGAACTCCTGTGGGCGGAGATCGGCGAACGCGGCCGTCGCATCCGCCCCTCCGCCGACGTGTGGGCCTTCGGCGTCCTCGCGCACCTGGTCCTCACCGACACCTTCCCGCTGCCCGGCGGCACCCCGACGGCCCGCCGGGACGCGGCCGCCGCCTACGCACGCGGCACCGACGACCTGCGGCTGTCCCCCGAACTCCCCGACGAATGGCGGGAGATCATCCGCGACTGCCTCACCCGCACGCACGCCGGGCGCGTCACCGTCGAGCCCCTGTTGCGCCGTGTCGAGACCGCCGCCGGCACCGCTCGCTCGCCTCGCTCCTTCCTCGCGCGCCGCCCCCGTCGTACGACGCTCACGGCAGCCCTTCTCGCCGCCGCGGCGGTGGCCGGACTCGGTTACGGCATCAGCGCCTGGACGTCGGACTCCGGGGACGGTGGCTCCTCGGCGACCGTCTCACCCGCGACCTACGGCGCCGCCGAACTCCGTACGGGCAAAGGCGTCCCGGTCGCCTATCGGGTGCTGATCGTCGAGTCGGCGCACGACTGCGCGCAGGAGGACGTCACCCCGGCTCTGATCGCCGCCATGCTGAAGACGGAGAGCGACTTCGATCCTGATCTCTCCGACCCGGCCAACAACGAGTACGGCATCGCCCGTTGGACGCCGAGGGTGCTGCGGTACTGGATGAACGCGGACGGCACGCCCGCCGACACCATGCCCCAACCGCCCTTCCCGCCCGCCGAGTCCATCCCGGCGATGGCCCGATACCTGTGCTGGATCGCGCCCCGCCTGGAGGCGGGTCTGCCGGGTGACCGCCGGGTACTGATCGCCGCCGCGTACCGGACCTCCTACGAGACGGTGAACACAGCGGGCGGGGTCCCCGAGAAGTACCGCGGCTACGCGTCCCGGGTCGCACGCCACCTCAAGGAGTACACGCCGCCCGGCGCGAAGTGACCCTGAGACTTCTCAGGTACCCGCGCGGAGGACGGACCGGCAGGGTGGGCGCAGGCCGCTTCGGCGGCACCACCACCGAGGTTCACCTGGGGGTATCGACGTGAACATCATCAAGCCCGCCGCACTGCTGCTCGCGGCCGGGGCGCTGGTCGCCGGCTCCGCGGCGGCCGCGTCCGCGGCGGTGCCGGACTCGCACGAGGGCACCGCCCCGGACGGCACCCGCGTGACCGTCGTCACGGACGGCAACCGCGACGGGGCCGCACCGGCCGACCGGGACCTCTCCATCCCGGACGGCACGCGCGTCACCGGTGTCCAGCCCGACGGCACCCGGGTCACCTGACCCGGCGCGGACCGCGCGGTCTCCGGCCCTTTCGGGGGAGGGCCGGAGACCGCGCTCACGTATGCGCGGGCCGCGTTCCCCCCGTATCCCGGCACTCCCCGGCAGCGGGGCGCTAGCCTCTCCTCAGTCAACTGGCGTGCCGTGAGAGCACGTTGAGGAAAGAAAAGGCAGGTCGGGGGGACCGTGACAGACATACCGGCGGCCGGTGACGCGCTGCGGCAGGCGGGCGCGGTCCCGCTGCTGCCCGCCGATCCCGGACGTATCGGACCCTACGTCCCGCTCGGGCTGCTCGGCAGCGGCGGCATGGGCCGGGTCTATCTGGCCCGGCGTGCCGACGACGCCCCGGGACTCGCCGCCGTGAAGGTGATCCGGCCCGAGTACGCCGAAGGTCCGGACTTCCGGCGGCGCTTCGAGCGGGAGGCCTCCGTGCACGGCCGGGTGCGCACACCGCGCGCACCGCATCTGCTGGGCACCGGATTCGACGACGCGCTGCTGTGGATGGCCACCGAGTACCTGCCCGGCCTCAACCTCGCCGAGGCCGTCCGCGAGTGCGGGCTGCTGGAGCCGGCCGGGGTGTGGCGGCTGGTCGCGGAACTCGGGGAGGCCCTGTCGGCGCTGGCCGCCGCCGGGGTCGTGCACCGGGATCTCAAGCCGTCCAACGTGGTCCTGTCCCCGCGGGGCACGCACGTCATCGACTTCGGCATCTCCCGCGCGGCCGACAGCAGCGCGATCACCACGACCGGGAACCGGGTCGGCACGGCCGCGTACATGGCGCCCGAGTACCTGCGCGAGGGCCGCTGCGACGCCGCCTCCGACGTCTTCTCCCTCGGCTGCACACTCGTCTACGCCGCCACCGGGCACGCCCCCTTCGGCGACGGGACCGGTGTGGACGTCATGCACCGGGTCGCCTTCGAGGCACCCGACACCGAGGTCATGGCCGAACTCGCGCAGGCGGACCCCGCGTTGGCCGCGCTGCTGTCCGCCTGTCTCGCCAAGGACCCCGCCGGGCGTCCCGCCCCGCGGCAGCTGACCGACGCGGCCACGGCCGCAGGACACAGCCGCGCGTCCCACTGGCAGGAACCCCTGGCCGCCCGGCTCCGTGACCGGCAGCAGGGGTGTGCGGTGCTGGAGGGCGGGCCCGTCCGGCAGTCCCCCCACTTCCGCACGCCCACGGAGCCGGTGCTCTCACCCGTCCCCGCCCCGGTCACCGGGACCGGTAAGCGGCGGAGGCCCCTCCTGGCCGCCGTCGCGGGGATCGCCGTCGGAGCCGTGGCCGTCGGAGCCTTCCTGCTCACCCGCCCGGGCCTCGACTCCCCGGCCGCCGCCGCCCCGACGCGCTCCGCCGGCGTCAGCGCCTCCGCCGCACCGCCCTCTTCCGGGACCGGGGCCTCCGCCTCACCCTCGGGCAAGGACGCCGACGAGAAGAAGAAGGACAAGAGCGAAGCGCAGACGGCCGCCCCCGAGGCGAGCGGCAGCGCACCGGACAGCACTCCGTCCGCGACGGCCACCCGGAACAGCGGCAGCACGGGCGGCGGACACAGCAAGGCCCCCAGCCCCACCGCCACGGTGACCAGGACCGCGGCGCCCCCGGCCACCCCCGCCTGGATCTCGGGCTGCACGTACTACTCCGGCACCGAACTCACCGACTACGGCGACAAGGGCCAGCGGGTCGTGCAGGTGCAGTGCATGCTCACCAAGCGCGGCTACAGCGTGGGCGGTTCGGGCGTGGACGGCGAGTTCGGCAAGGACACCCAGTCGGCGGTCAAGCAGTTCCAGAGCGCCAAGGGGCTGGAGGTGGACGGGCAGGTGGGCCCCAACACGTGGGCGGCGCTGCGCAGTTCGACGTAGCGCCGCCCTCGGGTCGGGCCGGTTGTCAGTGTCAGTGTCAGTGTCAGTGTCAGTGGAAGAAGTGCCGCGTCCCCGTGAAGTACATCGTGACGCCGGCCTTCTTCGCGGCCTCGACGACGAGTTCGTCCCGGACCGAGCCGCCCGGCTGGACGACCGCCTTCACACCGGCCTCCAGGAGGACCTCCAGGCCGTCCGGGAACGGGAAGAAGGCGTCCGAGGCCGCGTACGAGCCCTGCGCGCGCTCGGCGCCGGCCCGCTCGACGGCCAGCTTCGCGGAGTCGACCCGGTTGACCTGCCCCATGCCGACGCCGACCGACGCGCCGTCCTTGGCGAGGAGGATGGCGTTGGACTTGACGGCCCGGCAGGCCCGCCAGGCGAACGCGAGCTCACCGAGCTCGTCCGCGCTCAGGGCCTCGCCGGTCGCCAGAGTCCAGTTCGCCGGGTCGTCGCCCTCGGCCTGGAGGCGGTCGGTGACCTGGAGGAGCGCGCCGCCGTCGATGGGCTTGACCTCGGCGGGGTGCGCGGGCGCGGCCGGGGCCTTCAGGACCCGGATGTTCTTCTTCTTGGCGAGGGCTTCGAGGGCACCGTCCTCGTAGTCGGGCGCGACGATGACCTCGGTGAAGATCTCCGCGACCTGCTCCGCCATCTCCTTGCTGACCGGCCGGTTGACGGCGATGACGCCACCGAAGGCCGACAGCGGGTCACACGCGTGTGCCTTGCGGTGCGCCTCGGCGACATCCGAACCGACCGCGATGCCGCAGGGGTTGGCGTGCTTGATGATCGCGACGGCCGGCTCGGTGTGGTCGTACGCGGCACGGCGGGCGGCGTCCGTGTCCGTGTAGTTGTTGTACGACATCTCCTTGCCGTGCAGCTGCTCCGCCTCGGCGAGGCCGACGCCGGTGCCGTCGACGTAGAGCGCGGCGGGCTGGTGCGGGTTCTCGCCGTAGCGCAGGGTGCTCTTGCGCTCCAGGGCCGCGGCGATGAACTCGGGGAACGGGGAGTCGTCCGCGGGGGCGTAGGCGCTCGCGAACCAGCTCGCGACCGCGATGTCGTACTCGGCGGTGTGCCGGAAGGCCTCGGCGGCGAGCCGCTTGCGGGTGGCGAGGTCGAAGCCGCCGTCCTTGACCGCGGCGAGGACGTCCGCGTACCGCTCGGAGCTGGTGACGACGGCGACCGACGGGTGGTTCTTGGCGGCGGCGCGCACCATGGACGGCCCGCCGATGTCGATCTGCTCGACGCACTCGTCGGGGGTGGCCCCCGAGGCGACGGTCTCGCGGAACGGGTAGAGGTTGACGACGACAAGATCGAAGGGCTCGACGCCCAGCTCCGCGAGCTGCTCACGGTGGCTGTCCAGCCGCAGGTCGGCGAGGATGCCGGCGTGCACGCGCGGGTGCAGGGTCTTGACGCGGCCGTCCAGGCACTCGGGGAAGCCGGTGAGCTCCTCGACCTTGGTGACGGGGACGCCGGCGGCGGCGATACGGCCCGCGGTGGACCCGGTGGAGACGAGTTCGACGCCGGCTTCGTGCAGCCCGCGGGCAAGCTCTTCGAGCCCGGTCTTGTCGTAGACGCTGACGAGCGCGCGACGGATGGCCCGCTTGCCGTTCTCGATGCTCTCGGCGGTCACTGGATAACTACCTTTCGTCCCTCAATGCGATAGCCGTTGCGGGCGAGCCGCCCCACGACCTCGACGAGCAGCCTTCGCTCGACTTCCTTGATGCGCTCGTGCAGAGCGCTCTCGTCGTCCTCGTCCCGGATCTCCACCACGCCCTGGGCGATGATCGGTCCGGTGTCGACGCCGTCGTCGACGAAGTGGACGGTGCAGCCGGTGACCCTGGCTCCGTACGCGAGCGCGTCGCGCACTCCGTGGGCCCCCGGAAAACTGGGCAGCAGCGCGGGGTGGGTGTTCACGAACCGCCCGCCGAAGCGCGCGAGGAACTCCTTGCCCACGATCTTCATGAACCCGGCGGACACCACGAGGTCGGGTTCGTACGCGGAGACGGCCTCGGCGAGGGCGGCGTCCCACTCCTCGCGGGTCTCGAAGTCCTTGACCTTGCGGACGAAGGTGGGAATCCGGGCCCGCTCGGCCCGCGCGAGCCCCTCGATGTTCTCGCGGTCCGCCCCGACGGCCACGATCTCGGCACCGTAGGCCGCCGCGCCGCTCGTCTCGATGGCGTCCAGCAGCGCCTGTAGGTTCGTACCGGATCCGGAGACCAGCACGACCAGGCGCTTGACCGGCCTGGCCTGCTCGGCCACGGGCTTGGCGGCCACGGCGGGGCCCTTTCTCGGGGGAGCGTTTGTACGGTCGTACGAATGCTTCGAGCCCCGGGATACGGGGAAGTCTACGAAGCGGCCGAACGTCAGCAACGATACCGGCACACCGGCAGGCCCCCACGGGACGGGGGCGTGGCCGGAAGGTAGCGTCTGGGAGGGACCGGTCCGGGAACGCGGGTGGTGCGCGGTGCGTTCACGGGGTGAGGCTCGCGCCGACGGGCCCACCGAACCGTTCCATCCACACCGTGCAAGTCACATCCTTCAAGGGGAAGACGCTCACTTGATGTCGGACCGCAGCCTGCGACTCCTCACGCTCCCCCCGCAGTCGGTGCAGGGAGGGGAGCGCAGCGGCATGCTGCTGCGGGAGCAGCCCGCCTCGCCGCCGGACGCCCCTTCCTCCGACAAGAAGAACGGCGAGGGACGGGGCGGGGCGGCCGAGGACGACAACCCCTTCGCCCCGCCGCCGGAGGGCACTCCGGACCGCCCGTGGCAGCCGCGCCGCCCCGAGGGCTCGGACGACGGCCAGGGCGACGGCAGTCGAGGCCGCACCCCGTGGGGCAGTCAGTGGAGCGACCGCCAGCCGGGCCGCTCCGACGGCGGCTTCGGCGAGCGCCCGGGCGCCGGCCCCGGCGGCGGCCCGGAGGGCCAGGGCAACGCGGGTCCGGGCCCGCGCTGGGACCCGACGGACCCCGCCCAGCGCCGCGCCCGCTACGCCCTGCTCTCCGGCATGTGGGCCTTCTTCTTCGCCCTCTTCGGCTGGTTGTATCTGGCCCTGCTCCTGGGCGCGCTGGCCCTGTACTGGGGCATCAGCGCGCTGCGCGCCAAGCCCCGCACCCCGGACCCCGACACCCCCGTTCCTCCCCAGTCCGCCCGCCCCCAGACCACGGCGGCGGTGAGCGGCCTGGTCACCGCCTCCCTGGCCATCGCGCTGGTGGCGGGGGTCTTCACCGCGCGGCTCGTCTACGACGACTACTACACCTGCACGAACGACGCCCTCACCAGCCAGGCGAAGCAGTCGTGCACGGATCTGCTCCCGAAGGAATTCCGGGGCCTGCTGGGCGAGAACAGCTGACGCGTCAGTCGGCGGGCGGGAGCTTCTCCGGGGATTCCTCCGGCGGCGTGGACGCCTCCTTCAGGACCGACCAGCGGGTCTCGCGCGACGTCTCGTCGTACCAGGGCGTCGGCGAAGGCACCGGCTCCGTCTGGGGCGCTGCGGGCAGGAAGCCGTACGGCTCGTAGGTGTCGTCCTGGTCGTGGCGGGCGTAGGTGTCGTCCTGGTCGTGGTGGGCGCCCTGGTCGTGGGTGTCGAAGGGGTCGTCCTGCGGGCCACTCGCCTCCACCAAACCAGTCCCGGGGGCAGTCCCAGAGCCGATCCCGGGGGCCGTCCGGGGGGCAGTCCCAGAGCCGATCCCGGGGGCCGTCCGGGGGGCAGTCCCGGAACCGCTCCCGGGGGCGGCCCCAAGGCCAGTCCCATGACCGGCCCCGAGGCCTGTCCCGGCGGCCGTCCCCGGGGCGGGCTCAGCCGCGCCCGTCGCCTTGCGCCGTGAGGGCCTGGGCACCGACGGCACCCACTGCCGCGGTCCGCCTCGCGAGCGGCCCCGCCAGGCCCGTACCGCCAACGCCACCGGAAGCCCCACCCCCGCGATCCAGCCCACCACCGCTCCACCCACCTGCCACCACACCGGCCCGAACCGTGCCAGCGTCCCCACCCCCAGCGGTCCACCGGCCAGCACCGCCAGCACGGCGACCGTCCCGGCGCACAGCACCGCCGCCCAGCACACCGCACCCGCCGCCCGCGCCCGTGACCACCCCGCGGCCGCGGCCCGCCCCACGAACCACCCCACCACCGCCCCGGCCACCACCGGTACCGCCCCCGCCGCCCAGTGCGTCGGCTCCCCGGGCCCCGCCTCCGGCACCGCGGCCAGCAGCGGGAACGACGGCAGCATCGGTGCGGGATCCGAGGCCAGCGGCCCCACCACATGCCCCGCACCGAGGACGAACCCGGGTCCGACGGCGTACCCCACTGCCCACACCACGGCGTTCGGCACCAGCGTCAGACACAGCAGGAGGACGGCGAAGCGACCGGACCAGCCCTCCGTGAGGTGCAGAAAGGAGCCTCGCGTCGCCGCGCCGTGCGCCACCAGCGACACCCCCAGCAGCACCGCCCCGCCCCCGACGAGCACGGAGATCCCGGCCGCCGCGGCTCGTGCCGCCACAGCGAGCCGGTCCCGGGCGTCCGCTCCGAGGACGAGCCGCCGCATCCCCCGGGGCAGCAGCACCAGCACGCCGTCCACGGCGTCGGAGGGACGGCCGTACGCCGTCCACACCCCCGCACCGGCCGCACCCATGACGAGGACCGGCAGGCACACGCAGGTCCACATCCAGGAGGGCCGCAGCGCTCCGCCGGACGCGTAGAGTGCGGCGGCCGCGGCGACCGGAAGGTACCCGAGCACGACCCCTGCCCACGCGGCCCGCCCGGAAGCCGCGGGCGACTCCTCGTCCTCCGAGGCCGCGTCCCGCGCCGCCCGGTGCACCAGCCACAACGGCAGCGCCGGCAACAGCAACGGGGTGACACCCACGGGCGCCGGAAACCCGGAGAGCGTGTCCGTCCGGACCAGCTCGGCCCCGTGCGCGAGCAGCCACAGGGCCGCAGCCACGTGCAGCGCGCCGCCCGGACCGCTGTCGGGATACGGCGAGCTGATCCACAACATGATCACGAGCACGGCGAACGAACCCAGCCCCAGTCCGGCGGCCACCGCGCCACCCAGGAGGCCGGCGGCCAAGCCGGGCGTTCGGTCCCGCAGACGGGCGAGCAGGGGCGGCAACGAGGTCCGGCGAGCGGTCATCTGGATCACGCCCGCCATGCTCCCAACGACACGCGCTTTCCCGTCGTAACAGGCGAACCTCCGATGTGTCGCTCAATATACATCTATGTACTTTTTCGTACGAAGGGGCGCCTTGTGACGGTTCCTCAGCAGGAGCACGAGGAGCTCCCTGCCACCCCCCTGACACCCGCTCAGGCCTTCGACGCGCTGTACGCGTTCTGCGCCCCCGCGCTCGTCCGGCAGGCCTACCTGCTCACCGGCCGCCGTGAGCTCGCCCGTGAGTCGGTCGAGCGGGCCTTCCAACTCGCCTGGCAGCGCTGGCCCGAGGTGGCGGTGGACCGGGACCCGGCGGGCTGGGTACGGATCATGACGTACGAGTACGCCCTCTCTCCCTGGCACCGCTTCCGCCCCCGCTACCGCAACCCCGAGGCACCGGTCACCGACCCGTCCGACCGCGCGCTGATGACCGTACTCATGGAACTCCCACCGGCGCAGCGGCGCACCCTCCTGTTGTACGACGGTGTGGGCCTCGATCTTCCGGAGGCGGCGGCGGAGACGGAGGCGAGCACCCCGGCGACGGCGAACCGGCTGATGAACGCGCGCGCGGCGATCGCGGCACGGCTTCCCGACCTGGCCGACCCGTCCGACCTGCACGACCGCCTGGTCTCGCTGGCCTCCAGGGAACGGTTGCGTGCCGCGCAGCCGCCCGCGGTGAGGAGCGGGAGTGAGCGCCGGGCACGCTTGTGGACCAGTGCCGCGATCGCGTTCACGGTGGCGCTGATCGGCACGACGGCGCTCACGGTGCGGACGGCTCCGACGCATTACGAGCCACCGATCGCGCCGGGGGCGGAGGTGCAGGGGGTGCCGGCGCGGGTGGCGCCGGGGGCGCTGTCGGCGGCGGAGGCGAAACTTCGGGAGAAGCTGCGGAAGGAGACGGCGAGCGGTCCGGAGAGGCTGGTGCCGGTGAGTCGTTGACTGCGGGCCACAACGCACCCGCCCAGCAACCCGACCCGACACCCTCGTGACGCGCCGATGGGCCCGCTCCAACCCACGGAGCGAGCCCATCAAGGTGCAGCTAGGAGCCTGTTCAGCCGGCCAGGATCTCGCGCGCCAGCTTCGCCGTCTCGGTCGGCGTCTTGCCGACCTTGACGCCGGCGGCCTCGAGGGCCTCCTTCTTCGCGGCGGCCGTGCCGGAGGAGCCGGAGACGATGGCACCGGCGTGGCCCATGGTCTTGCCCTCGGGCGCGGTGAAGCCCGCGACGTATCCGACGACCGGCTTCTTCACGTTCTCCGCGATGAACGCGGCCGCACGCTCCTCGGCGTCGCCGCCGATCTCACCGATCATGACGATCAGGTCGGTGTCGGGGTCGGCCTCGAACGCGGCGAGCGCGTCGATGTGCGTCGTACCGATGATCGGGTCGCCACCGATGCCGACGGCCGACGAGAAGCCGATGTCCCGCAGCTCGTACATCATCTGGTACGTCAGCGTGCCGGACTTCGACACCAGGCCGATACGACCCGGCTTGGTGATGTCGCCCGGGATGATGCCGGCGTTCGACTGGCCCGGGGTGATGAGACCGGGGCAGTTCGGGCCGATGATCCGGGTCTTGTTGCCCTGGGACACGGCGTACGCGTAGAACGCGGCCGAGTCGTGGACCGCGATGCCCTCGGTGATGACGACTGCGAGCGGGATCTCGGCGTCGATCGCCTCGACCACGGCGGCCTTGGCGAAGGCCGGCGGCACGAAGAGGACGGACACGTTCGCGCCCGTCTTCTCGATCGCCTCGGCGACCGTGCCGAAGACCGGGATCTCGTTGCCGTCGATGTCGACGGACGTGCCCGCCTTACGGGGGTTCACGCCACCGACGATGTTGGTGCCGTCCGCCAGCATGAGCTTGGTGTGCTTCATGCCCGTGGCACCGGTCATGCCCTGGACGATGACCTTGCTGTCCTTGTTGAGGAAGATAGCCATGGCTGTGTCTGTCCCTCTTCCTTACTTCGCAGCCGCGAGCTCGGCGGCCTTGTCGGCCGCGCCGTCCATGGTGTCCACGCGCTGCACCAGCGGGTGGTTGGCGTCGGAGAGGATCTTGCGACCCAGCTCGGCGTTGTTGCCGTCGAGGCGGACGACGAGGGGCTTGGTGACGTCCTCGCCCTTGTCCGCGAGCAGCTGCAGCGCCTGCACGATGCCGTTGGCGACCTCGTCGCACGCGGTGATGCCGCCGAAGACGTTGACGAAGACCGACTTGACGTCGGGGTCGCCCAGGATGATCTCCAAGCCGTTCGCCATCACGGCCGCGGACGCGCCGCCGCCGATGTCGAGGAAGTTGGCGGGCTTGACGCCACCGTGCGCCTCACCGGCGTACGCGACGACGTCCAGGGTGCTCATGACGAGACCCGCGCCGTTGCCGATGATGCCGACCTCGCCGTCGAGCTTGACGTAGTTGAGGTTCTTCTCCTTGGCGGCGGCCTCGAGGGGGTTGGCCGCGTCCTTGTCCTGGAGGGCCTCGTGCCCCGGCTGACGGAACTCGGCGTTCTCGTCGAGGGAGACCTTGCCGTCCAGGGCGAGGACGTCACCGGAGGCGACCTTGGCCAGCGGGTTGACCTCGACGAGGAGGGCGTCCTCTTCGATGAAGGTCTTCCACAGGGTGACCAGGACGTTCTCGACCTTGTCGGCGACCTCGGCCGGGAAGTTCGCGGCCTGGACGATCTGGCGGGCGACCTCGGGGGTCACACCCACGTTGGCGTCGATCGGCGTCTTGGCCACGGCCTCGGGGCGGGTCTCCGCCACCTCCTCGATCTCCATGCCGCCCTCGACGGACGCGATGGAGAGGAAGGTGCGGTTGGCACGGTCGAGGAGGAAGGAGACGTAGTACTCCTCCACGATCTCCGGAGCCGTCTCGGCGATCATCACCTTGTGGACCGTGTGGCCCTTGATGTCCATGCCGAGGATGTTGGTCGCGTGCTCGACCGCCTCGTCGGCGGAGGCGGCGAGCTTGACGCCGCCGGCCTTGCCACGGCCGCCGACCTTCACCTGGGCCTTGACGACGGACTTGCCACCGAGGCGCTCGGTGGCTGCGCGGGCCGCCTCAGGCGTGTCGATGACTTCACCGGCCAGCACCGGTACATCGTGCTTGGCGAAGAGGTCCCTCGCCTGGTACTCGAACAGGTCCACGCGCTTCCGTCCCTATCAGTGATCTCGCGGTTCGTTGTCTGCGTGGGCGTGCCGCGAGGGCAACGTGACGTCCGACCGTGTCTGTCACAAGGGAGGCGCACACGGTGTCCGAGCGCGCGGCATGTCCGTCTCGCAGGTTATCGCTGCTTGCGGGAGGCCCCTAAATCGAGGGTCACACCTGAGCGGTGATACCTGTCACATGATGCCGCGCTCACTGGCACGGCGTGCCGCGTGTGAGGGCACCGGGACGCTTCCCCGGGGCATGGGGGAGGCATGGGGAAGGGCCTCACCGGGGTGGGGTCGACCCGGTGAGGCCCCTTGTGCGGCCCCTTCCTCAAGGGGGCCCGGGCGGTCGATCCCCACCCCAATGGGGACCGCTTCGCCCCGTCCGTGAGCGTCCGGCAGGACAGACCGACGGCTTTCGGCCGTCCGGGGCCCGTCACCTCACGGAGTCGTTCGGCGGGGGACGGTCAGGCGCGGTACCGCATCTCCTGCGCGTCACCCGGGGTGAGGGACTCGGCCACGCCCTGGACGCCGGTGACGGCGTGCCCGGCGAGCGGTCCGGCGGTGTCCTGGACGGTCCCGGTCAGATCCCCGGCGAAGGGGCCGACCTGCCCGACGACGGGAACGGCCTCGCCGACGACGCCGTACGCGAAGGGCGTGACGTCGCCCGTGACGCCGTACGCCAGCGTCGTGGCACTGTCGGCGACCGGCTCGACCGTCCGGGTCACGGTGTCGACGACCGGCTGGACCGCTCCGGTGACACCGTGCGCGAAGGCCGGGACCTCACCCGTCACGCCGTACGCCAGGTCGGTGGTGTGTCCGGCGACGCCGTACGCGAGCGGCGCGACGTCGCCGACGACGCCGTACGCGAAGGAGTGGACGTCCTCTGTGACGCCGTACGCCAGGGTGGTCGCGTCCGCGACGGCCTGCCCGGCGACCGGCACCACGCCGTGCACGGCGGTGTTCGCGACCGGGGGCAGCACGGCGTCGGTGGTGTCCTGGGCGACCTGCCCGACGAGGCCGGTGGCGTAGGGCGGCACGTCGGCGACGACTCCGTCGACGACCGGAAGCACGCCGGCGACCGTGCCGGTGGCGTACGCGGCCACGCCGTGCTGGATCCCCCCGACTCCGGCGACCGCGCCGCCGACGACGGGCCGCACACCCTGGACGGTGCCGTCCACGACCGGGGACACGTCCCCGACGACTCCGTACGCCAGCGCGGTCGCGGCACCCACGGCGTGCCCGGCGGTCTGCGCGACCCCGCCCACAGCCCCTTCGGCGACGGGCGCCACGCCGCCCACCGCTCCGGTGGCGACCGGGGTCACGCCGCCCACGGTCCGCCCGACGGCGGGTACGACCCCTTCGGCGACCGGCACGACACCGTCCACCGCCTGCGCGGCGACCGGCACCACTCCGTCCACGGCGGCGCTCGCGACGGGCGGCACGACCGCGGCGACCGTCTGGTCGACGACAGGGGTGACAGTCCCGGGGACGCCCGCGACGGTGCCGAGAGCCTCCCGGTGGACGCTGTTCACGGTGCCCGTGATGTGGCTCGGGACGGAGGAGACCGTGGCCTCGGCGGCGGCCGTGACGGCGGTGGCCTCGGCCCCGGCCGTGCCGGAGACGCCGGCGATCCGGCCCTGCGCTCCGGCGAGCGTGGCGTGCGCGGCGCCGGTCGCGCCCGCGACGGTGTGCTGCTTCTTCGTCCGTACGACGCCGTCGACGCCCTGCGCCTGGGAACGGGCCGCCGCCTGGACGCCCTGCAGCTTCGTCTGGGCGCCGGCCAGGGCCCGCTCCACCTCGGGGGCGAAGGCCGAGAGGGGGCCGAAGAGGTAGTCGACGCCGTGCTCGGGGGCGGTGGGTGTGCTCGGCGCGGTGGGCGCGGCGACGTCGGAGGCCTTGACGGCGGCGGCCTGCGCGGCGTTGGACTTCGCCTCGGCCTGCGCGGCCCGGGCCGCCTTCGCGCCCTGGATGGCCGCGGCGCCCTTCACCTTGGACGCCTTGGACTGGGCTGCCTGGGACACCTGCGGGACCGTGACCTTCGTGTCTGCGTGACGGCGAGCCTGCTCGGTGGTGTCGGCGGTCGCCTTCCGCGCGGTGCCGGTGGTGCCGGTGGTGTCGGTGGTGTCGGCGATGGTGGTGGTGACATCGGAGACGACGCCGTCGACCGTGCCGTCGAGGGTGTCGGTGACCGTGGCGAGGGTGTCGGTGACGGTGGTGTTCGTGTCGGTCGCGGTGTCGGACACGGTATCCGTCGCCGTGTCCGTCGCGGAGAGGGAGGTGGCCGGGAGCTCGTCCGCGCTGGCCACGGCGGAACCGAGTGCCCACGCACCGGTGACACCGGCGGCTATGACGATGGAACGGCGGATGTTCTTGTTCATGAGTGCGTCAGATCCCTGGATCTTGGGGTGCCTGGGGAGGCATGGGGACATCCGGAGCCACGAGGCTCCAGGGGGATCCGTCCGGAGATCTGAGGAGATCTGGGGGGTGTCCGAACGGCTGGGGCAGACCTGTTCCGCCCCCGCGCGGCAGGTCGGCGGCGGGGGAAGGCCTGCCCTAGCCGGGGAAGACGGGGATGTCCCGGTGCCTGTCCCGGGTCCCGGCCGCGTCGACGCTCGCGGCGGCACCGGGCACGAGCCGCAGCGGCGCCCGGTTGTCGAGGGTGACGGCATGCGCGTCGCCGTGTCGCGACGAGCCGTTGTCCACGGCCGACTTGCCGCCCAGGGCTCCGCTCTGGTTGTCGGAGGGCACCTGGTGCGCGGGCGCGTGGGCGGTGGAAGGGATGGTGCGGTGGGCGGAGGAGTGTGCGGCGTCCTCGGCCACGGTGCCGTGACCGGCGACCCTCGGCCCGTAGACGGCACCGTCGCCCGCGGAGCCCTCGTCGTCGGCCGGCTTCGTCACCGCGTGATCACCCGGCTGGGGCTGCGGCGCCGAGGTGACCGGCGCCGGCGCGGGCAGCGTCCTGACCGGGATCCCGGGCAGGCCGGGCACCGTCGGGACACCCGGCACCGTGGGCAGGGTCGGCCACGACGGGGACTCCGGGAACGACGGCAGCGTCGGCCACCCCGGCAGGGTGGGCTCCGCCGGTGTCACGACCGTCTCGGTCAACCCCGTGGTCACCGTCTCGACCAGATCTCCGACGGGCCGCACGACGCCGTCGGCCACGGCCCCGACGACGTCCTCGGTCACCGGGCGGAGAACCTTGTCGCCGACCGGGTGGGTGAGGGCGTCGGGGGCGGGGGCGTCGGGGGCGGGGGCGGGGTCGGGGGCAACCGGCTGGGGAGAGCTGCCCTTTGCCGTGTCCGTCAATGCGGGGGTGGCGGTGGGTGCGGCGGTGTCCTCGGGCGTGGCAGTGTGCCTGGCCATCGGCTCTGCCGACGGTTTCACCAGCTGAGCGGCCGCCTTCCCCGGCAACGCCCCGATGCCGTCGGCCGCATGTGCCTGCTCCCCGCAGAGGAAGCCGAGCACGAACAACCCACCCACCAGCAGACCCACTTGCAGCGCACGCCGCCCGACCGCCGCGCGCAGCACGCGCACCGCGGTACCGGGAAAGGCTGCTGACCAGGTCAAGAGGGGCCGGGTCCTTCCGTGCGACGGAACGAAGCGAAACGGAATGGAATGGAACGGAACGAAGGCGAAAGGGAAACGGTGGGGAAGGGTGAAGACTGTGGAGAAGCCGATCCTTGCACGGGGTGCCCGAGGTCGCGCAAGTCCCCTGTTACCGATGCGTAGTCATGTCCGTTTTGGTGGGCGAAGCCGCAGGTCACTGGGTCGACAAATCACCAACGAGCGGCCCGGGTTCACACCGGGTCGGGTATCGGAAGCGGCCGCTTCTCGATGGCCGCCGCCATCACCTCCGGGAACAGGTCGGGGGTGCAGGCGAAGGCCGGTGCGCCCAGCGCGGCGAGCGCGGCCGCGTGCTCCCGGTCGTAGGCGGGCGCCCCCTCGTCCGACAGCGCGAGCAACGTCACGAACTGAACGCCTGAGGCCTTCATCGCCGCGACCCGCTTGAGCATCTCGTTGCGTATGCCGCCCTCGTAGAGGTCGCTGATCAGCACCATCACCGTCTCCGCGGGCCGGGTGATCTGCGACTGGCAGTACGCCAGCGCCCGGTTGATGTCCGTGCCGCCGCCGAGCTGGGTACCGAACAGCACGTCCACCGGGTCGTCGAGCTGGTCGGTGAGGTCGACGACCGCGGTGTCAAAGACGACGAGCCGCGTGTCGATCGACCGCATGGAGGCCAGCACCGCCCCGAACACGGACGCGTAGACCACGGAAGCCGCCATGGACCCCGACTGGTCGATGCAGAGGACGACCTCCTTCTTCACCGACCGGGAGGCGCGGCCGTATCCGATCAGCCGCTCCGGCACGATCGTCCGGTACTCGGGGAGGTAGTGCTTGAGGTTGGCCGAGATCGTGCGGTTCCAGTCGATGTCGTGGTGGCGCGGCCGGCTGATCCGGGCGCTGCGGTCGAGGGCACCGGTGAGCGTGGCGCGGGTGCGGGTGGCGAGCCGCTTCTCCAGGTCCTCGACGACCTTGCGCACGACGGCCCGTGCCGTTTCCTTGGTCGTCTCCGGCATCGCCTTGTTGAGCGACAGAAGGGTGCCGACCAGATGCACGTCGGCCTCCACCGCTTCCAGCATCTCCGGCTCGAGGAGCAGAGTGGACAACCCGAGCCGGTCGATGGCGTCCCGCTGCATGACCTGGACGACGGAGGAGGGGAAGTACGTCCGGATGTCCCCGAGCCACCGGGCCACGGACGGCGCCGAGGCGCCGAGCCCCGCCGAACGGTCCTTCCCCGTCTGCCTCTTCCCGTCCCCCCTGCCGTAGAGCGCGGTCAACGCCCCGTCCATCGCGGCATCCTGCGCACCGAGCGTGCACCCGGTTCCATCAGCCGCCTCCCCACCCAGCACAAGCCGCCAACGCCGCAGCCGCTCGTCTGCGGGGGCTGCGGGGGCTGCGGGGGCTGCGGGGGCTGCGGGGGCTGCGGGGGCTGCGGGGGCTGCGGGGGAGGCTGCCAGGGCATTGACCGGAACCAGCGTCGGGGCCGTGGCCGAATCTTCCGCAGCTTCGGTCGCCTGGTGGTTGCCCATGGGCGGACGCCGTGCTGGATTCATCCGCGGGCGCGGGCTCCTGGCCGGATCCGTCGTCTCCGGCTTCGTCAGGTCGTTCGGCTCGGTTGTCATCCCCGTGCCCCCGTCCGGAACCGGTCCCAGAGCGGGACCACGGCCACGCTGGTCACCGGGCCGTGCTTCGCCCGGGACCCGGTCCCGTGGCCGGCCGTATCTCCGCGCCCGTGCCCGACAGCGCCGGCTGTCCCGTCGCCCCCGCCTCTGGGAGTCCGCGATACCTCGGTCATCATCCCGCCACCCCCGCAAGGTCGTTGTCGTCGGCGTTCGCCATATCGTCGTCGTGGTCGTCGTCCAGGCCGAGCAGCAGCCGCATCACCGGCAGCACGGCGTCCGCCCGGTCGCCGTCGAGGTCGGCCCCGAAACCCGGTATCCCGGCCCCCGCCCCGGCCGCACTCCCCCGCTGTCCCGGCCCCCGACGGACCAGTTCGCCCAGGGTCCGGCGTACTCCCGGCTCGTACGCCGAGAACGTGCGCCGCAGCAGCGGCAGCACATCGGTGAACGCCTCCGCCGGAACTCCGGTCAGCCAGGCGTCGACAAGCCCGAGCAGCCGCTCGTCGTGCACGAGAAGCATTCCGCCGCCGGACCCACCACCGACGAAACCCTCGATCCACGCGGCCGCGTCCCCCGGCGCCGTCCCCGGCGACAGCACGAGACCCATGAGCCGCGCCGCCTCGTCCTGCGCCAACTCCCCGTCGTCCAGCAGCAGCCGCACAGTCCGCCCCCGAAGGACACCGGGCACGGTGTCCCGCAGGGACAACACCCTGAGCACGGCCTGCCAACGGCCACGGAGGCCGCGGTGAGCCGGAACCGGGGCATCTCCTCTGTCGTCCGGCCCGGACACGGCGGTGGCGGCCGGAAGAAGCTGTCCGGGTACGGCCGTTGCGGCGCCCTGGGAGTCCTTCTCCGTTACGGTCGCGGACGGGCCACTCGCGTCGCCGCCGCCACCCTGCCCTGAAGCCCCCGGCGGTTCCTGTGCCGGGGACGCCACCTCATCCAGCAGCCCCACCGACCCGTGGACCGCGTCCACATGACGCCGCATCTCCTCCGCCGCCTCCGCGTCCAGCGCGGCACAGGCCGGAGGCAGGCCGACGAAGATCCGCTCGGCAAGGCCTGCGGCGACCTCCGTCAGCGCGCCGGTGCCGGTGCCGCGCACATCGCCGTAGCGCAGTGAACGGACGAGGGCCGGCAGTGCCTGGGCGAGATGGCCGACGTCCGCGTCCAGCGCGGCACGGTCGGCCAGAATCTGCATCACCGTGGGCAGGGCGTCCGGGAGTTCGGCCAGCAGACAACGCTCGGCGAGAGCGGTGACGTCGGCGAGACCCGACGCGGAGACGGCGTCCGCCTCCGCCTTCGCCGTCGCGGCGGCGAGCACGGTCGTGCCCCATACCCCCGCCTCGGCGACCCGCACCGACAGCTCCGGCTCCCACCGCAACCGCCATGTCTCCCGGAACGTGCCCGTGCTCCCCCGCGAGGCCGCCGGCTCACCCCACGCCACGCCCAGCAGCCGCAACCGGTGCAGCAGCCTGCTGCGCTCGGCGTCGTTCTCCTTGCGCAGATCCAGCTCCAACTCCCGCTCCAGCGCCTCCGGTTTGAGCCGCAGCCGCCGCTGGATCCGGTCGAGGTCGCGCTGCAACGGAACCGCGGGTGCCGCCTGTGGAACCTCCCCCAGGACGTCCCCCACCACCAGCCGGTCGTGCACCAGCGCCAACGGCACGTCCGAGCCCTCGCACATCACCGCCCGCACCGCGTCGGTCGTCTCGCTCAGGCCGGGCAGGGGACGGCCGCGCATGGCCGCCAGAGTCTCCGCCAGCCGTACGGCCTCGATGACGTGTGCCGAGGACACCATCCGGTCCTCTTCCCGCAGCAGTCCCGCCACCTTGGTCAGCCACCGCTCGACGGGCCGGTCCGGTGCCCCGAACAGGTGCCCGTACCAGCCGGGCGAGTCGATCCCCGCGCCGTAGCCGCTGTGCCGTGAGAGCCGGCGGTACGTCCACGGCACCCACGTCATGTCCGCCTTGACCTTGGGGAGGCCCTTCAACAGCGCCTTGTCGGCGGCGACCGTCCTCTTCCGCCGCAGCGCGGGCACGTGCCAGGCCCCGCACACCACGGCCACGTCGTCCCCGAACTCCCGCTGCGCCGACCGCACCTGGAGCCGCATGTACGCCTCGCGCACGAGGTCGCGGTCATGTCCGCCGGTTCCGTACGTCTCCCGCAGCACCCCCATCGCCTCTTCCAGCACGGTGAACGGCTCGAACACGTCCCCCTGCCCCGTCCCCCGGTGCTCCACGACGTCCTCCCACCATCGCTCGGGACCGTCGTATCCGGCGGTCTCGGCGAGCACACCGAGCGGATCGACACGGACGGCGACGTGAACGGCGGGCTCGTCCTTCACAGCGTCCTCGCCGGACGGGCCGGTGCCGTGAGCGTCCGAGGGCGCCCCTGACCGGCTCGCCTCCGGCATCTCGCCGGCTGGATCGTCCGGGCGGGCCGCCGGGCCTTCGTCCCCCTCGTCCCTCCCCCATGCCAAGGTGTGCGTCGCCGGCAGGTCGATGAAACGGGCCGGGACCTGGTGGTCCAGCGCCCAGCGGATCGCCACCCACTCCGGGGAGAACTCGGCAAGCGGCCAGAACGCCGAACGGCCGGGCTCGTCCACGGCATGGGCGAGGAGGGCCACCGGCGGTCGCATGTCCTCCTCGGCGGCCAGCGGAATCAATGGGTCGGCCTCGGGCGGCCCCTCGATCAGCACGATCCGGGGCCGGGCCACGTCCAACGCCGCTTGCACGGACCGCGCCGACCCGGGCCCGTGATGCCGCACCCCGAGCAGCAACGGCCCCGCACCGGCCTCCCGGCTCCCAGGAACACGGATGCCCGTCACACCTGCGCTCCCGGACACACCGCCTCCGTCCACTCCCTCTCCGGCTGACGAGCGAGAGCCCCTCCCCTCTTCACTCCCCGACACACCACCCCGAGCCTCACCCTCACGTCCCGACCCGCCGTCAGACGTCCCCGCACTCCCGAGTCCCCCGGAGCCACTCGCCGACTCCCCACCCCCGAACCTTCCGGGGCTTCCGGCCCCTCCGCTACCGAACCCCCCGGAGCCGCCAGTCCCCCCGCTCCCGACCTCACCCGCGCCCGTCACACCGTCCCCCTCCCTTCCGAGGCCACTTGGAGTCGTCCTCGACGACCGTCCCGATCCCGCCCTTGCCGCCGTCCCGCTCAAGCCCTGTCACACCCGTCCCCCTTGCCTCCGCGACCCCGGCGGTCCGAGGCGACGCCCTCGCGACCATCCCCGGGATCCGAACCGAGGCCCCGCGACCATCCCCGGCCCTCGGCTGTCCGAACCGGAGCCCCGCCACCGTCCCCGACACCCCGTACACCCACGAACGACGAGTCGCCATCCGCCCACACGAGCCCACAGCCCCCGCCTGGATTCCCGCCCGCGAGGCCCCGTCCCAGGTCCTCGGTCACGCGCTCACCTCCCGGCAAGCCCGGTAGAAGTCCTTCCAGCCGTCCCGCTCGCGGACGACCGCCTCCAGGTACTCCTGCCAGATGACGCGGTCGGCCGCCGGATCGCGGACGACGGCGCCGAGGATGCCCGCGGCGACGTCTCCGGCCCGCAGGACGCCGTCGCCGAAGTGGGCGGCGAGGGCGAGACCATTGGTGACGACGGAGATGGCCTCGGCCGTCGACAGCGTGCCGCTGGGCGACTTGAGCTTCGTACGGCCGTCGGACGTCATCCCGTCGCGCAGCTCGCGGAAGACCGTCACGACGCGACGGATCTCCGCGACGCCGTCGGGCGCGGCCGGCAGGTCGAGGGAGCGGCCGATCTGGTCGACGCGGCGCGAGACGATGTCGACCTCGGCCTCGACGCTCTCCGGCAGCGGCAGCACGACCGTGTTGAAACGGCGGCGCAGGGCGCTGGAGAGGTCGTTGACCCCGCGGTCGCGATCGTTGGCCGTGGCGATGAGGTTGAAGCCGCGGACCGCCTGCACCTCCTGGCCCAGCTCCGGTATCGGCAGCGTCTTCTCGGACAGGATGGTGATCAGGGAGTCCTGCACGTCGGCCGGGATACGGGTCAGCTCCTCGACCCGGGCCGTCATCCCCTCCGCCATGGCCCGCATCACGGGGCTGGGCACGAGGGCGTCGCGGCTCGGGCCGTTGGCGAGCAGCTGGGCGTAGTTCCAGCCGTAGCGGATGGCCTCCTCCGGGGTGCCCGCCGTGCCCTGCACGAGCAGGGTCGAGTCGCCGCTGACCGCCGCGGCCAGGTGCTCGGAGACCCAGGTCTTCGCGGTGCCGGGCACGCCCAGCAGGAGCAGGGCGCGGTCGGTGGCGAGGGTGGTGACGGCGACCTCGACGAGCCGGCGCGGCCCCACGTACTTCGGAGTGATCACCGTGCCGTCCGGCAGGGTGCCGCCGAGCAGGTACGTCGCCACCGCCCACGGCGACAGCTTCCAGCGAGCCGGGCGCGGGCGGTCGTCCTGCGCGGCCAGGGCGGCGAGTTCACCGGCGAAGGCGTCCTCGGCATGCGGCCGCAACGCCTCGTCCGACTCCCCCTGCTTCGGTTCCACGGGCGTCGGTTCAACAGACACAGTCATGGCTGAGGCCCCCTCCAGCTCGGCCGGTTCGGATCTGTCACCAACCGTGCACCACGCCACTGACAATGCGATCCGACCTGCGGAAACGTGCTCGCGAGGGTCGGCTCGCGGCCGATTGTCAGTGGGGGGATCTACCTTCGATGTCATGACTCAGCAGGGGGTGCGCTGGACGGCGGATCAGGTGCTGGCACTGGCGCCTGACTCCGCGTCACGCAAAGCGGGAAGCAAACTCGGCGCGGCCGGGCCGTGGTCCGAGGCCGGGAGTTCCGACGAGGGGACGGTGTGGGGGCTGTGCAAGGGCAGTGGCAGCAAGCCGTATCAGACGGTCATCGACATCGCGGACGCCGCGGGGCCCGCGTACAAGTGCAGTTGCCCGAGCCGCAAGTTCCCGTGCAAGCACGCGCTCGGGCTGCTGCTGCTCTGGGCGGGCGGGGAGGGAGCCGTGCCGCCGGGGCCGACGCCGGACTGGGCGGAGCAGTGGATAGAGGGGAGAAGGCAGCGCGCGCAGGAGAAGCGGACGGCGGGCGCGGCCGGTTCCGCCGCCGGGTCCGGTGATCCGGAGGCGGCGCGGCGCAGGGCGGAGCGCCGGGCCGTGCGGATCACGGCGGGTGCGACGGAGCTGGAGCAGCGGCTGGCCGACCTGCTGCGCGGCGGCCTGGCGGGGGCGGAGCAGGCGGGGTACGGCATGTGGGAGGAGACGGCGGCCCGCATGGTCGACGCGCAGGCACCGGGACTCGCCGCCCGGGTGCGCGAGTTGGGCGTGATCCCCTCGTCCGGTCCGGGCTGGCCGGTGCGGCTGCTGGAGGAGTGCGCCCTCATCCACCTCCTCGACCAGGGCTGGCTGCGCCGCGAGCGGCTGCCGGACGGCCTCGCGTCGACGGTCCGTTCCCGGATCGGCCTGCCCGCCTCGGCGGACGGCCCGGCGATACGGGACCGCTGGCTGGTCCTCGCCCAGTACGACACGGCGGACGCCCGTCTGACGACCCGCCGGATCTGGCTGCACGGCACGGACTCGGGCCGCACGGCGCTGCTCCTCTCCTACGGCGCCGCCGGCCGCGCTCCCGAACTGGCGCTGCCGGTGGGGCTCGAGCTCGAGGCGGAGGTGTCCGCCTATCCCGGTACCGGTCAGTTGCGGGCGGCTCTCGGCGAGCAGTTCGCACCGCCGACGCCCACGGCGACCCGCCCGCCGGGAGTGACGACCGAACAAGCGGCCGCCCGCTATGGCGAGGCACTGCGGGACGACCCGTGGCTGGACTCCGTGCCCGTGACCCTGGACCGGGTGATACCGGTCCCGGACGGCGACTTCTGGCAACTGGCGGACGCCGAGGGCGACTCGGCCCTTCCGCTCAGCGCCTCCGCCCGTTCCCGCCCGGGCCTGTGGCGCCTGGTCGCGCTCTCGGGCGGCGCCCCGGTCAAGGTCTTCGGCGAGTGCGGCCACCGCGGTTTCACCCCGCTGACGGCCTGGCCGGAGGGGGCGGGCGAGGCGGTGCCGCTGTGCTGAACGGAACTGACCGGGCACCCGACCGGACGGAAAGGAACCCCATGGACAAGATCTCCGCTCCCGTGCCGGACGCCTGGGAGGAGCTGGTCACCTCGGCACTGCTCGGCACCGCACGCCGTACGCCGCCCGGCCTCGCGCCCGGCGCCGAGGCACCGGTGGCGTTGCTGGACGCGGCGGCCGTGGAGACCGTACGGCGGCGGGCCGGGCTGCGGCCGACGCGCGCGGCACAGCGGCCGCAGCCGGCGCCCGAGGACACACGCCCTCCGCTGCCCGCGGCGGCGGCCCGCAGACTCGCCATGCTGCTCGCCGACCGGCCGGGCACGGGCGGAGGCGGCCGCAGGGGTACGGCACCGGATCTGATGGAGCTGCTGCCGCAGTGGCTCGCGACGGCGAACGCCCGCGGTTACGCGGCGCCCCCGCAGCTGCTGCCCGTCCTGCTGGACGCGGCCAGGGGCCGTACGGATCTGCGGCCGGCGGCGCTGGCGTTCGCGGGTTCGCGTGCCACCTGGCTCGCCCGGCTGAACCCGGACTGGCGGTTCGCCCTGCGAGCGACACCCGGCGGCGGAACAGCCCTGCCGTCCCCGCAGGACACGGAAGGCGTCCGACGGCTCTGGGAGGAAGGGCTGTTCGCCGAGCGGGTGGCCCTCCTCTCGGCGATACGTGCCGGGGAGCCCGCCGCCGCGCGCGAGTTGCTCGCGACGACCTGGGCGACCGAGCGGGCCGAGGACCGGCTGATGTTCCTCGACTCGTTGCGGACGGGTCTGGGGGCGGACGACGAGCCGTTCCTGGAGCAGGCACTGGCCGACCGGAGCCGCAACGTACGGGCCACGGCCGCGGAGTTGCTGTCGGCGCTGCCGGGTTCGGCGCTGGCGGCGCGGATGGCGGTCAGGGCAGGGGCGTGCGTGGCCGTCGACCACACCCAGGACAGGCCGACGATCGTCGTCGAGGCGCCGCACGAGTGCGACTCGGGCATGGAGCGCGACGGCGTCGTAGCGAAGGCCCCCTCGGGGCGGGGGGAACGTTCTTGGTGGTTCGGGCAGTTGGTGGAGGCGGCGCCGCTGGGAGTGTGGCCGGGGCGGCTCGGTGGGCGGACGCCCGAGGAGATCGTGGCGCTGCCGGTGGCGGACGACTGGCGGAACGAACTGCATGCGGCGTGGTGCCGGGCTGCCGTACGGCAGCGGGACGCCGGGTGGGCGCGGGCGCTGCTCGGGACACCCGCGGCGCCGGAGGCCGGGGGCCCGGGGGCGGTGTCCCTGGCGGAGCGCGCCAGGCTGCTGAGCACGTTGGGCTCCGCCGAACGGGCCGAGTGGGTCGCGGCGTTCATCGCGACCCACGGATTGTCCGAGGCGTTTCAGCTGCTCGGGGTGTGCGGGGTGCCGTGGGCCGCGCCGCTCGGGCGGGCGGTGGTCGACGCGCTCAACATCGCACGGGACGCGGGGAGTTATCCGTGGAGTTTCAGCGGGGTGATGGGGCTGGCGGAGCGATGTCTCGATCCGGCCGAGGCGGGGCGGCTGGAGGGCCTGATGGCGGTGCCGGACGAGGGGGAGGACGCGAGCCCCGGGGCGGGAGGCTACTGGGCGGAAGCATTCCAGCGCCTGGTGACGACCTTGCGGCTACGCGCGACGATGGCGCAGGAGCTGGGGGTGGAGTAGCCCGCGCGCGAAGATCGGTTGCCACGCCCACACCCACACCCGCGGGCGGCGGGCGGCGGGCGGCGGGCGGCGGGCGGCGGGCGGCGGGCGGCGGGCGGCGACTACCTAGGGGCGCGGGGAACTGCGCGACCAGCCACAGCGCACCCGCACCCGCACTCGCATCCGCCTCCGCACCCGACAACACCCCCCCGAACCGCTTGCCCCGCTGAGGCCGAGCGCAGCGGCTACGCCCCGGCAGGCTGCCGAACGTTCTCCCGGACCCAGTCCACGATCGACCGAGTCGTCGCCCCCGGCGTGAAGATCTCGGCGACACCCTTCTCCTTCAGCGGAGGGATGTCCGCCTCCGGGATGATCCCGCCGCCGAACACCAGGATGTCCTCCGCCTCCCGCTCCTTGAGAAGGTCGATCACCGCGGCGAACAACGTGTTGTGGGCCCCGGAGAGGATGGACAGGCCGATCGCGTCGGCGTCCTCCTGGATCGCGGTGTCGACGATCTGCTCGGGGGTCTGGTGAAGGCCCGTGTAGATGACCTCCATGCCCGCGTCGCGCAGCGCCCTCGCGATCACCTTGGCTCCGCGATCGTGACCGTCGAGCCCCGGCTTGGCCACCACCACGCGGATCGGACCGGCTGCCACACCCATCACTGCCTCCAAGAAGCGACTGCGTCCATTCCTCTGCCCATTCCTACCGACTAGTACCGCACCGGCCGGGAATGTGAACGAACGTTATCGCCACCATCACGCACCGTGCAGTTTCGCGGCGGACGCCAAGGGGGAAAATCACACGTGGGACACGTTCGGGAGCCGCAACGAGGTCGCCGCACCGCCGCGCCGCAGGCCGCGCGCCACGGTGGTGCGGCGCGCCGGCGACGGCACGAAGGGCACGTAGGACAGGTAAGGCACGACAGCGGGGAGCCTCGTCGCCACACCGACAGGGCGGCTCGTCACGTCACCGGCGCAGCACCATCACCAGCACCACTCACATCAGTGACATCACCAGCACTACCGGTTACACCCGCTCCACCCGTTCCGTCGGCTTCGCCAGCATCCGCAGCCACAGCCACCCCGGAACCCCGCGCCGCCCGCCGCACCCACCCCCCGCGCCCCACTCGCGCCGCGTCGACGACGCCCTCCGCCGCGACTCCCCATGAGCGCACACGGGGGACGGAGCTGTCCTCCCGTGTGCCGACAGGAGGTCGGCCATGAAGGTCACCAAGGCGGCGCTGCCGTTTCTCCCGCTCTGCCAGCGTCTGCTTCCCGGCAGTCTGGCGGGACTCTCCCTGGCCCTCCTGAAGGCGACCGCGCTCGAGCTGGCGATCCTCGCGGGGCATCTCCTCCTCTATCCCTCCGGCATCACGCAGGAGCGCCGCTCCCCCCTTCCCCCGCTCCCCTCGCCCGAGGACGGCGCGGCACAGCTGCCGACGGAGGCGAAGCCCCCGGTCGTGCTGCTGCACGGCTTCATCGACAACCGCTCGGTCTTCGTGCTCCTGCGCCGCAGCCTCGCCCAGCACGGCAGGCAGCAGATCGAGTCGCTCAACTACTCCCCGCTGACCTGCGACATCCGTGCCGCGGCGGAACTGCTCGGCCGTCACATAGAGGGGATCTGCGAGCGCACGGGCAGCGAGCGGGTCGACATCGTCGGGCACAGCCTCGGCGGCCTGATCGCGCGGTACTACGTGCAGCGCCTCGGTGGCGACACCCGGGTCCGCACGCTGGTGACGCTCGGCACCCCGCACTCCGGCACCCGAGTGGTGCCGCTGGCGAACGCGCACCCGATCGTGCGCCAGATGCGCCCCGGCTCGGAGCTGCTCGAGGAGCTCACCCGTCCGGCCCCGGGCTGCCGTACGCACTTCGTCAGTTTCTGGAGCGACCTCGACCACGTGATGGACCCGCTGGAGACCGCCTGCATCGACCATGCGGACCTGATGGCGCAGAACGTCCGGGTGAGCGGGATCGGACATCTCGCCCTGCCCGTGCACCCGGCCGTCGCGACCGGCATACGGCAGGTGCTCGACACCGCGCGGGCCGGAGAGGAGACGGCCGGCCGGACCGGGGGACTGACCGTGGCGTAACGGTCGTATCGACCACCGGGCACAGACCGCCAACAGCTCCTCGACAGCCGTCGGACCGCGAACCGACATCGAACAACCTTCGAACACAAAGCCAAGGTCACGCCCGCAGTCCCCCGAATCACGGTCGAATGCCCGTTTCCTGCGCGCCCGAAACCAGTTGAAGATTGTCGCGCCCGCATACCGCCGGGTACAGTCGCCGCACTGCTCTGGCAGCCCCTGTTGTCGAGGCGAAAGAGAAGTTGGTGAACGACCGTCACCCGTCGGGGACCATGACCACCCCGACTCCGGCTTCCGACGCCGACTCGTCGCACTACGCGTCGTACGGAAACCAGGAAGCCCAGTACGGCGACTTCACCCCGTACGGCGGCTATGACGCCACTGGTTTCGACGCCGCGGGCACCCCTGGCACCGCCGACGCGCACGCCACCGGCACCTTTGAGGCCGACCCGCTCTTCGGCAACATGCCGGGCGACGGCACCGGTTCGTACGACGCCTCGACGTGGACCACGGGCGGTCATCAGACCCTGAACTACGACATGTACGCGGCCCAGCACCACGCCGCCTACGACACCGGCGCGTACGACGCCACGCAGTGGGGCGGCGCGGACCAGCAGCTGCTCTCCGTGATCCCTCCGCAGTCGGGCGGCACCGACCACAGCGGACAGTGGGACGCGAGCACCTGGAACCAGCAGGACCAGTCCGCGGGCCCGGCCGACCAGACCCAGCAATGGGAATGGGGCACGCAGGCCTTCGACACCGGGGCGTACGACGCCACGCAGTGGAACTCCGAGGGCACGACGGCCGACCCGCAGGCGACGGCCGCGTTCGAGCAGGTCGGGTACGGCGAGAACCACACCTACGACGAGACCCACGCGTACGGCGAGGCGAATCCCCACGGCGACGCCTACGCCGAACACGCCCCGCACGACGGCGAGTCGACGGCCACGGGTGAGATGCCCGCCGTCCACGACGCCGACGCCCCGCTCCTCGACGAGCAGGAAGAGGCCGGTCCGGCGCCGATCCCCGCCCAGGGCTCCCGCGTGGCCGCGCGCACCGCCAACCGCTCCCGGCGCCGTATGCCCGCCAAGCGCTCCGCGCTGCTGACCATCGCCGTCCCCTCGGCGTGTGTCATGGGCGTCGCCGGAATCGCCGCCGCCTCGGTCGGCACGCTGACCAGCGACGGCCAGGAGACCTCGACGACCCTGGCGGACACGACCGGCGTCAAACCGGCCGTCGCGAACAACAAGCTGGACAGCCAGCTCGAGAGCCTCTCGGCCGGTGCCGACGACTTCGCCGACCGGGCCAGCCGCACGCAGGAACGCATCGACCTCAAGGCCCAGCAGGTCGCCGAGAAGAAGAAGGCGGCGGAGGAGGCGGCCCGCAAGGAGCGGCTGCGTCCGAAGTTCGCGCTTCCGGTCGCGCAGCGGGGTCTCAGCGCCTACTTCGGCCAGGCCGGCGTCAACTGGATGTCCGTCCACACCGGAATCGACTTCCCGGTGTCGTACGGCACGACGGTGATGGCCGCGACCGACGGCACCGTCCGGACGCAGTGGAACAGCGCGTACGGCAACATGATGGTCGTGACGGCGAAGGACGGCACCGAGACGTGGTACTGCCACCTCTCCAGCTACCGCGTCGCCTCCGGTACGACGGTCAAGGCCGGCGACCCGATCGCGTACTCCGGCAACTCCGGCAACTCGACCGGCCCCCACCTGCACTTCGAGGTGCACCCGGCGGGCGGTTCGGCCATAGACCCGCTGCCGTGGCTGCGCAGCCACGGGCTGGACCCGACGTAGAACCTCGGGCCCAGCCCCCCCCGCGGCTACAGCTTCTCGACCGGCGCGTACCGCAGCAGCAGTCGCTTCGGCTTCGCTTCCCCGAAGTCGATCGTCGCCTCGGCGTTCGCCCCCGTGCCCTTCACTCCGACCACTGTGCCGAGCCCGAACTGGTCGTGGGTGACTCGGTCACCGACGGCCAGCGCCACCACCGGCTTCTCGGAGGTCCTGCGCGTCGCGAAGCCGGACGCGCCCGACGCCGAGGAGCGGGAACGGGAGGACGACAGCGAGGCGGCCACCCCCGAGACCGGTCCCGCGGGAGCGGCGGTCGGACCGGTGCGCTTCCAGTCCACGTGCTGCGCCGGGATCTCCTCCAGGAAACGGGAGGGCGGGTTGTACGACGGCTGCCCCCACGCGCTGCGCAGGGCGGACCGGGTCAGATACAGCCGCTCACGCGCACGCGTGATGCCGACGTAGGCCAGCCGCCGCTCCTCCTCCAGCTCCTTGGTCTGGCCGAGAGCGCGCATGTGCGGGAAGACGCCGTCCTCCATGCCGGTGAGGAAGACGACCGGGAACTCCAGGCCCTTGGCGGTGTGCAGGGTCATCAGGGTGATGACCCCGGAGCCGTCCTCGTCCTCGTCGGGGATCTGGTCGGAGTCGGCGACCAGGGCGACCCGCTCCAGGAAGTCGGAGAGGGAGACGGAGGCCTCGCCCTCGCCGGACTCCTGCTCGAACTCCAGGGCCACGGCGGCCAGTTCCTGGAGGTTCTCGATGCGGGTCTCGTCCTGGGGGTCGGTGGAGGCCTGCAACTCGGCGAGATAGCCGGTGCGTTCGAGGACCGCCTCCAGGACGGTCGCCGGGCCCGCGCCGGACTCGACGACGGTACGGAGCTCCTCCATCAGCACGTTGAACCGCTTCACGGCGTTGGTGGAGCGCGCGGCCATGCCGTACGCCTCGTCGACGCGTTTGAGGGCCTGCGGGAAGCTGATCTTCTCGCGCTGGGAGAGGGCGTCGATCATCGCCTCGGCACGGTCGCCGATGCCGCGCTTGGGGACGTTGAGGATCCGGCGCAGCGGCACGGAGTCCTCCGGGTTGGCGAGGACGCGCAGGTAGGCCAGGACGTCCCGGACCTCCTTGCGCTCGTAGAAGCGGACGCCGCCGACGACCTTGTAGGGCAGGCCGACGCGGATGAAGACCTCTTCGAAGACACGGGACTGGGCGTTCGTACGGTAGAAGACGGCCACGTCGCCGGCCTTCGCGTCGCCCGCGTCGGTGAGACGGTCTATCTCGTCGGCGACGAACTGCGCCTCGTCGTGCTCGGTGTCGGCGACATAACCGGTGATGCGCGCGCCCGCGCCCGCGTTGGTCCACAGGTTCTTGGGGCGGCGGGACTCGTTGCGCTCGATGACGGCGTTGGCGGCGGTGAGGATCGTCTGGGTGGAGCGGTAGTTCTGCTCCAGGAGGATCGTCGTCGCGTCCGGGTAGTCCTCCTCGAACTGGAGGATGTTGCGGATGGTCGCGCCGCGGAAGGCGTAGATCGACTGGTCGGCGTCGCCCACGACGCAGAGCTCGGCGGGCGGCAGGTCGTCCTCACCCGGCGGTACGTCGACGGGGTGCTCGCCGGTACCGACCAGCTCGCGCACGAGCGCGTACTGCGCGTGGTTGGTGTCCTGGTACTCGTCGACCAGGACGTGCCGGAAGCGGCGGCGGTAGTGCTCGGCGACATCGGGGAACGCCCGGAGCAGGTTGACCGTGGTCATGATCAGGTCGTCGAAGTCGAGGGCGTTCGCCTCGCGCAGCCGCGACTGGTACATGGCGTAGGCCTGGGCGAGGGTCTTCTCGAAGCCGTCGGTGGCCTGGGCGGCGAAGTCCTCCTCGTCGATCAGCTCGTTCTTCAGGTTGCTGATCTTGGCGCTGAAGGACTTCGGCGGGAACCGCTTGGGATCGAGGTCCAGGTCGCGGCAGACCAGGGCCATGAGCCGCTTGGAGTCGGCGGCGTCGTAGATCGAGAAGGAGGAGGTGAACCCGAGCTTCTTCGACTCCCTCCGCAGGATCCGCACGCACGCGCTGTGGAAGGTCATCACCCACATCGCGTTCGCGCGCGGACCGACGAGCTGCTCGACGCGCTCCTTCATCTCGCCCGCGGCCTTGTTGGTGAAGGTGATCGCGAGGATCTGACCCGGGTGGACGTGGCGCTCGCCGAGGAGATGGGCGATGCGGTGGGTGAGCACCCGGGTCTTGCCGGAGCCGGCGCCGGCCACGATGAGCAGCGGGGTGCCGGAGTGCACCACGGCCGCGCGCTGGTTCTCGTTCAGCCCGTCCAGGAGCGCGGCCGGGTCCACCACCGGGCGGGGGGCACCGTCGCGGTAGTACGGGTCCCGGTCCGGGGGCACGTCGAACTTCCCACCGAACAGATCGTCCGGAACGGGTTCCGGTACGTGCTCGTCCTCGGGCGGCGGCGGTTCTTCCCCATGGGCCCTAGGGGCCTGGAGGTCCGCCAGGAAGCTGTCGTCAAAGAGGCTGCTCATCGCTCTCCGAGTCTAGGGTGCCCCACTGACACCCCGCCGCCGCCCCGAGAACATCCACTCGGATCAGAGCCCGATGATCTTCCAGACCTGGCCGCCAGGCGCCTGCCCGCCCTTGGTCGTGACGTCGGCGAGGAGCCCGCTGACGTGCATCTCGCCGGCGTCGGGCCGGTCCAGGGGCCGACGCGCAGCAGCCTGCCGACACCCCGCACCCCGGCCTCCGGCCTCCGGCAGGGCGTAGGTCTCGACACCCCAGGCCTCGCCGTACAGCGCCCGAGGGGAGCCCCTGCACCAACCGGCGGTGCTTCCACGCGCCCCGACCCGGTAGATCTTGGTGACGGCAGAGCGGAGTCCGACGCAGGTCCGGCTGGTCCGGCCCGCCTCGGCGACGCCGCGACACGGGTGGGCAATGCCACTCCGAAGAAAATACGCCCAAGCCATGGCAGATCACTCCGGATCGGCCACGCGGAGCGACGCATGAGGCCAAGGTCACGAAAATGTATCGGGCATATCGAACATCAACCTTCACAGGGGCCACACCCGTTGGCTACCGTTCGGGCAGGCCGTACGACCCCCACCGGCGAACGTCGCCGGGCCGCACGGCCTCCGCCGAGTCCGCAGCGCCGCCGCGCGCCCGGAGCCGGGGACCCACCGAACTTGGGGTGAATCGGCCGACTCCCGCTCAGGGAGCGCCGTAGGGCAAACCTTCCGAAGCATCTCGCCCGAACCCGACAGCTAACTCGGCAGGCGGAGCACGGAAGGAGTCGCCTCCCTTGGCGTCGCACCGCAAGTCGCGTCCCGTGGGTACGCGCGTAGCAGGCATACGGACCCCGGCCCTCGCGACGGCCGCCCTCACCTCCGTGGCCCTGCTGTCCCAGTCGGCGAACGCCGCGCCGGCCGATGACAAGCCGAGTCTCGAAGAGGTGGAGAAGAAGGTCGACGACCTCTACCGCCAGGCCGAGTCGGCGACCGACAACTACAACGCGGCCAAGGAGAAGACGGCCACGCAGCGCAAGCAGGTCGACACGCTGCTCGACGACGTCGCCCGGCGCACCGAGAAGCTCAACGAGGCGCGGGAGGAGCTCGGTTCCTTCGCCGCCGCCCAGTACCGCACCGGCGCCGCGGCCCCCGACACGGCCACCTTCCTGCTCGCCGACACCCCTCAGGACTACTTCGACCAGACGCAGTTGATGGGGCGTCTGACGAACCGCCAGAAGGGCGCGGTCGACGACTACGTCTCCGAGCAGTCCGCGACGATGAAGAAGCGTCAGGAGGCCTCCCAGAGCCTTCAGACGCTCACCGAGACGCAGAGCGACCTGAAGACGGCCAAGGCGACCGTCCAGAAGAAGCTCGCCGACGCTCGCGAGATGCTGTCGGAGCTGACGGCCCAGGAGAAGGCGCGGCTCGCGGCGCTCGAGAAGCAGAAGCAGGAGGCGGCGGCCCGCAAGGCCGCCGAGCTGGCGCGGCAGCAGGCGGCCGCGGAGAAGGCCGCGCAGGAGGCCACCGCCCCACAGGAGAGCACGTCGACGGCGACCGACTCCTCGTACGCCACCAAGGCCGCCAAGGCCCTCGCCTTCGTCCGCGCGCAGATCGGCAAGCCGTACGTCTGGGGTGCCACCGGGCCCGACTCCTACGACTGCTCAGGCCTCACCCAGGCCGCCTGGAAGGCCGCCGGAGTCGACCTCCCCCGCGTCACCTACGACCAGGTCAACGCCGGCACCACGGTCTCCCTCGCCGACGCCCAGCCCGGTGACCTGGTCTTCTTCTACGACGACATCAGCCACGTCGGCCTCTACATCGGCAACGGCATGATGATCCACGCCCCCAAGCCGGGCGCGTACGTCCGCGAGGAGTCGATCTACTACGACGGCGAGTCGGCGATCCACAGCGTGGTGCGCCCCGCCTAGGCACCGCCGGTCACCAGCGCGCGGGCGGGACTCCTTCGCCCGCGCGTATTTCCGCGATTTCCGCACGCGCGCGTGCGCGCCCCTCCGGATCGGCAGGCGGAGCTTCCTAGCATCGGCACATGTCCGGTACCTCCCCGCACTCTCCCCTGCGCGTCTGGTGGACGCGGCGCCCGCCCGCGGCCGGGGCCGCCGTGATGGCGACCGGCATCGTGTCGGTCGGGCTGCATCTGGCCGACCACGAGACGCTGTCCCGGGTCGCCCTGGTGATCGGTTGTGCGGCCTGGCTGGGGCTGGCCGCCGATGTCGCCGTACGCCTGCTGCGGGAGCGCGCGCGATGGTTCGCGGACGCCGGGACACCGGGCGCCCTGACGGCCGTGGCGGCGACCACCGTCCTCGGCACCCGCTTCTCCGAGCTCGGCCGTCACACCCTCGCCGAGGCGCTGCTGGCACTGTCCGCGCTGCTGTGGCCGGTACTGATCATGCTCGTCGTCAAGCACGGGAAGCGGCGGATGCCCGGCGGGGTGTTCCTCGGCTGTGTGGCCACCCAGGGCCTCGCGGTCCTCTGCGCCACGCTCGCCGCGGCCGAGTCGGCGGCATGGCTCGCGCACACGGCGCTCGTACTGTTCTGGCTCGGCCTGGTCCTCTACGGCCTCGCGCTCTTCCGCTTCGACCTGCGCCAGGTGCTGGAGGGACCGGGCGACCAGTGGATCGCGGGCGGCGCGCTCGCCATCTCGGCGCTCGCCGGCTCGCAGCTGATCGCCGCCGACAGCGCTCGCCTGTACCTGTGGAACGACGACGACCACGGCGTCCTGCGGGCGGTGACCGTCGCCCTGCTGGTGCTCGACCTGGCCTGGTACGCCGTACTGCTGGTGGCCGAGTTCGTGCGCCCGCGCCCGCGCTACGACGCGCGCCGCTGGGCCACCGTGTTCCCCATGGGCATGACCGCGGCGGCAACCCTGTCGGTCTCCGCCACCCTGGATGTCCCGTGGCTCGAGACTCCGGGTGAGGTGCTGCTGTGGATCTCGGTGGCGGCCTGGGCGGCCGTCGCCGTGGGGGCGGTCGACTCCGCCCGTGCCGCCGTCAGGTCCACAGCACCGCGATGAAGATGTTGGCCGTGGTCAGCGCGCCGACCAGGCCGAACAGGCTTTTGTCCACTGTCTCGTCGTCCCGCTTCACATAGACGAGGCCGAGGATCACGATCAGCAGGGCGAGCTTCACGCCGATCTTGATGTTGTTGACGTGCTGGTCGTCGGCCTGGTTGAGGCCGACCAGGATCACCCCGGTGACCAGCATCGTCGCGGCACCGTGCAGCATCGCGGGGACGAATCGGGCGGTGCCCCGGCCCATCGCCTTCATCTGCGTGAGGAACCCGCCGAGCAGCGCGGCGATGCCGATGATGTGCAGGCCGACGAAGAGATGGATGAGTACGTCCATGAGGCCGGAGCCTATGCCGGGCCGCGAGCCGCACCCGCACCGGCCCCTTGAGAGATCTTGCATATATGCGGCCCATAGCATTCGGCACCCGCCCTGGGTCCCGGAATCCCGACTTCGGTCAGCGCACCGCGCGAAGTCGACGGAGCCGGCCCGCGATCACGGTCACCTTCGGTCAACCGGCGGTCCCCTGGCGGCAGTTCCGCACAACGCGTTACCTCCCCGTCACGGTCAGGTTTAGCGTCCTCCACCAGGTGACCGGCTCCCCACCGCCGCCCGGGCCAGGGGCGGCAGTCGGCCACCACCGCCGAGAAAGGTCCGGCGGCGGCCCGCTCCCCTGTGCAGGCCGCCGCCGGACGCGCACACCGCCCCGGGCGGTCGTACGGCCGCTCCCCCTGGCGTCCGTACGTCCGTGAAGCCCGGGACGGGCGGGCGGTCGAGGAAAGGACGTGCAAGTCCACGTGGCAGCGCACCGCAAGTCCCGCAGGCGCTCGGCCGGCGGCCACACGGTCCGTACGGCAGCGACGATCGCCCTCGCGGGGGCGGCGACGGCGACGGGCTTCGACGGGACCGGACACGCCGAGCCGCAGCTCACACCGACCCAGGTCAAGGCGAAGGTGGACCAGCTGTACCAGGAGGCCGAGGCCGCCACCGAGAAGTACAACGGCGCGAAGGAGAAGGCGGAGGCCGCCGAGACCCGGCTGGGCACCCTGCGGGACGAGGCGGCCCGCAGGACGGAGCAGCTCAACGAGGCACGGGACGCGCTGGGTACGATCGCCGCGGCGCAGTACCGCGGCGGCGGCCTCGACCCCGCGATGCAGCTCGCGTTCACCGACGACCCCGACCGGTACCTGGACAGCGCCGAGTTCGCCGAACGGGCCGGTACCCGTCAGGCCGCCTCCGTGGCGGACGTACGCCGGCAACTGCGGGAGATCGAGCAGTTGCGTGGGGCCGCGCACGTCGAGCTGGCCTCGCTGAAGTCGCGTCAGGCTGAGCTGAAGCGCCACAAGCAGACGATCACCGGAAAACTGGGCGCGGCCCGCCGGCTGATGTCCCAGCTGCCGGCCGGGGAACGGGCGGGGTTGCAGGCGGGCGGGGACCGCGCCTCCCGGGCCGCTTCGGGCGCGCGCGAGGATCTGACGGCCCCCGGCGCGGCCACCGAGGGAGCCCCCAACTCCCGTGCCGCGGAGGCCGTTTCCTACGCCTACTCCAAACTGGGCAGCCCCTATGTCTGGGGCGCCACCGGCCCGGACGCCTTCGACTGCTCGGGCCTCATCCAGGCCGCGTACCGCTCCGCGGGCATCTCCCTGCCCCGCACGACCTACGCGCAGATCGGTGCCGGCCAACGCGTCTCCCGCTCCGAACTCCTCCCGGGCGACCTGGTGTTCTTCTACTCGGGCATCAGTCACGTCGGTCTTTACATCGGCGACGGCCGGATGATCCACGCCCCGAACCCCTCGGCGCCGGTGCGGGTGGCACCGATCGACGAGATGCCGTTCGCGGGGGCGACGCGGGTGGGGTGACCGTCAGACCAGCCGCCGAGCCGTGGCCCACCGGGTCAGCTCGTGCCGGTTGGACAGCTGCAGCTTCCGCAGCACCGCCGAGACATGGGACTCGACCGTCTTCACCGAGATGAACAGCTGCTTGGCGATCTCCTTGTAGGCGTAACCGCGCGCGATGAGCCTCAGCACCTCCCGCTCGCGCTGGGTGAGACGGTCCATGTCCTCGTCGACCGGCGGGGCGTCGGTGGAGGCGAAGGCGTCCAGGACGAACCCGGCCAGGCGGGGCGAGAAGACGGCGTCGCCCTCCTGGACGCGGAAGACGGAGTCGACGAGGTCCGTGCCGGTGATCGTCTTCGTCACATAGCCGCGCGCACCGCCGCGGATCACTCCGATCACGTCCTCGGCCGCATCCGAGACGGACAGGGCGAGGAAGCGGACGGGCTGTTCGGCGTCGGCCATCAACGGGGCGCAGCGACGCAGCACTTCGACCCCGCCGCCGCCCGGCAGGTGGACGTCCAGCAGGACGACCTCGGGGCGGGTCGCGGTGATGACGGTGACGGCCTGGTCGACGTCCGCGGCCTCCCCGACCACCTCGACACCGGTCTCCTCGGTCCGGCCGATCTCGGCCTGGACACCCGTACGGAACATGCGGTGGTCGTCGACGAGGACCACGCGCACGTGCCGCTCGCCCGCGCCGCCGGCCGGCGTCGGTTCTACGGGGTCCGTGTTCGCCCCGGTGGGGTCGCTCATGACGTCTCCGCCCTCTCCATCTCCAGCTCGACCTCCGTGCCGCCGCCCGGCACCGCACGCAGCCGAGCCGTGCCGCCATGGCGCTCCATGCGGCCGATGATCGATTCTCTGACACCCATCCGGTCGGCGGGTATCGAGTCGAGGTCGAAGCCGGGGCCCCGGTCCCGGACGGACACGAAGACCGTCCGGCCCTCGACTTCGGCGTAGACCTGTACGGCGCCGCCCTCGCCACCGTACTTGGCGGCGTTGACCATCGCCTCGCGCGCGGCCTGCATCTGCGCGCCGGTTCTCTCGTCGAGCGGGCAGTCGCCGACGACCACGACCTCTATGGGGACGCCGTGCTTGTCCTCGACCTCGGCGGCATTGCGTCGCACGGCGTCGGCGAGCTCGGTGGGTTCGTCGGCCTCGTCCTTGCCGGTGCCCTCGGGTTTGTACAGCCAGGTGCGCAGGTCGCGCTCCTGGGCGCGGGCGAGGCGGCGCACCTCGTTGGCGTTCTCCGCGTTGCGCTGGATCAGGGTCAGGGTGTGCAGCACCGAGTCGTGCACGTGGGCCGCGACCTCCGCGCGCTCCTGGGCGCGGATGCGCATCAGCCGCTCCTCGGAGAGGTCCTGGGTCATGCGGACGAGATACGGCCCCGCGAGGAGCGTTATCCCGACGAGGACCGCGAGGGCCGCCTGCAGGACGGAGCCGAGGTGGGCGGCGGAGCCCTGCAGGACGAAGACCCCGGAGACACCGGCGGTGACGAGGAGGACACCGCCCGCGGCACGCAGCAGTGTCAGGGTGCGCCGGCGGCGGCCCACCTCCATCCAGCGGGCCCGGCGGGCGTTGTCCGCCTGGCGCCAGACGAGGGCCACCCCGGCGCCGACGAGGACGACCGGCCAGAGGTAGGCCTTGGCACCGTTGCCCACGTTGACGTTGCCGACGAAGACCATGGCCACGACGACCATGAGGAGCAGGGCCACGATCTGGCCCTTGTCGGGGCGGCGGGCGACGAGTCTGCGGCGGCCGTCCGGCGAGGTCTCGGTGGACACCAGGGACGGGGACCGCTGGCCGCCGACCCCGCCCACGCCGAGCGGCACGAAGAACCAGAACGCGGCATACAGCAACGCACCGAGCCCGTCCGCCATGAACAGGCCGACGAAGACGAGCCGCACCCAGATCACGGGCAACCCGAGATGCCCGGCGAGCCCCCGCGCCACACCACCCAGCCAGCGTCCGTCACTGCTGCGGTAGAGCTTGCGCGGCGGCCGCGGTTCGACGAGTGGCGCTGTGGCGGCTTCCGGCATGCCATCGATGGTCACACGGCCGGGATGCGGGGGCATCAGGGTTGGCCCCCGAGACTCCCCTGATCTTCGACCGGCGCGCCGCCCGAACGCTTCCCTCCCCCCTTCTCAGGGCCGATATCAGGGTCCGGCCAGGGTCGTTCCGACTCCCGCCACGCCCCCGCGACCGTCACCATGGACACATGACAGATCACCAGCACGCCGCGGGCGCCGGATCCGGCGGAGGCCCGGACCCGGGCACCGGCCCCGGCGCGGGCACGCGGAAGGAAAAGGAAGGAGGCACACCGGCGGACCCGCACACCGAGACCCTCGGGGGCCGGACAACGACAGACGCCCCCGCCCCGCCCACCACTCCCCAGGGCACGGCCCCCGCCGAGGACGCGCCCTCCGCCCCCCTCCGCTTCCGGCGGGACCGACGGCACAAGTTGCTCGCCGGGGTGTGCGCCGGACTCGGGCGGCAGTGCGACATGGATCCGGTGATCTTCCGGATCACGCTCACCGTGCTGTCGGCGACCGGCGGCATCGGCCTCATCTTCTACGGCTTCGCCTGGCTCCTCGTCCCCTACGACGACGAGGACGAGAACGAGGTGCGCAAGCTGCTCACCGGCCGGGTGGACGGGCAGGCCCTGACCGGCGTGCTGTTCGCCCTGGTCGGCTGCGGGGTGTTCCTCACCATGCTGAGCAACACCAGCGTGCTGACCTTCGCCGTGGTCCTCTCCCTGCTCCTCGCGGGCGCCGGGTACTGGTCGCGCAACCGCGGCACCCCCGACCCCGACCCGCTCTCCGCACAGGCCGTCGCCGACGCCCCGCCGGAGGCCCAGGCCCCGCCGGTGCCCGCCGGCTACCCGTCCTGGTGGCGCGACCCCATCGTCAAGGACGGCACGCATGTCGGCGGCACGGGCTATCTGTGGGGGCCGGGAGACTCCCGCGACCGCGACGTCGCGGCGGCCGTCAACATCGGCCTGGGCGCCCCCTGGAGCCGACGCGAGGACATCCGCGCGGCCCACACCCGCGGGCCGAAGCCGCGCGGCCCCCGCTGGATCGGCGGCTGGGTCTTCCTCCTCGCCCTGCTGGCGGGCGGCCTCGGCACCGGAGCGACGTGGGAGCACCACGCCCTGGGCACCAGCCTGCAGACCGGTCTGTCCTGCGCGCTGATCGTGCTGGGTCTGGGCATAGCGATCAGCTCGTTCCTGGGCCGCACAGGAGCGGGCTCGATCTTCCTGGCGATCGTCACGGCGGGCCTCCTCGCCACCGCCGCCGCTCTTCCGAAGGACATCACCACCCACTGGGTCCGCACGAACTGGACACCGGCAGCCGTGCGGGACATCCGTCCGGAGTACGAACTCGGCACCGGCGTGGGCACCCTGGACCTGTCCCACGTCGATTTCACGAAGGGCCGGACGGTGACCACCCAGGCCGACGTCGGAGTGGGCCGGCTGGTGGTGATCGTGCCACCCGACGTGACCGTGCATGCGGCCTTGGACGTGGGCGTGGGCGACATCCAACTGCCGGGCGACGACCAGGAGGACGTGGACGTGGCACCGGGCAAGCGCAAGGAGGTCACCCTGACACCGGTCTCGGGCGCCAAGAACAGCGGCACCCTCGACCTCGATCTGCGGGTCGGCATCGGCCAGGCGGAGGTGAGCCGTGCTGCGTCATGAGTTCCGACCGGGAAAGCTGGTCGCCGGGTGCTTCCTGACCCTCGCGGGCATCACCTACGCCGGTGACGCGGGCGACGCCTGGGACACCCCGTGGTTCGCGGTGATCCCCATGGTCGTGGGCGGCCTGTGCCTGGCGGGCGTGGTGGGCCTGCTGACCCGGGCCATCCGCAACCGACGTGACAGCCGCCGTCCGACCACGCCCCCGGAGGTCGACCAGTCGCCCCAGCCGCCCGTGCCCCACTGATCACGAGCGGGACGGCTGATCACGAAAGGGACGGCTGACCAAGACGCCTCCCCGGTGCGGAGACGACCCGCACCGGGCAACCGCCCCCTCCCCGCCACCGGTGGCTCCGCCGACCGGAGCTACCGGTACGCTCCCGCCCGCTGCCGTCGTCGGGCCCGCAAGGCGGCATCCACGGAGAACACGGAGGCGCCCGCGAGGACGAGGGGCAGCCAGGCCATCAGGTAGGCGAGGTCGTTGCCGTAGTAGTAGGGATCGGAGCTCCAGCTCACGGTCAGCCACAGGCTGAGCGAGATCAGCGCACCGCCCAGGGCTGCCAGGCGGGCGAGGATGCCGAGCAGGGTGCCGATGCCGACGGCGAGCTCACCGAAGGCGATGGCGTAGCCGAAGCCGACGGGGTTCTTCAGGGACAGGTCGACCAGTGCGGGGATGGCCGAGGAGTCCCGGACGCCGCGCATCATGTCGCCGATGGAGCCCGAGCCTGAGCTCTTCATGAAGGCACTGTCGGTCAGCTTGTCCAGGCCCGCGTAGATGAAGGTGACACCGAGGAAAATGCGCAGCGGCACCAGGGCGTACTGGCTGATGCTGTCCCGCCAGGACCGTTCTTCGCCGTAATAGGGGGCGTGCGTGTCCGTACGAAAACTGTGAGTCATCGCTTCGAGCCGCCTCTCACCAGCATGCCGAGACCCCTCACCAGACGATACGCAGGAAGGAGCCGCGGTGCTCAATGCGACGTCAAGTTTGTGCGTACCCCTGCCGTTCAGTCCGTCACATCGATCGCGTACCGGTTCGTCTCCGCCCCCGCGGCCGTCACCACCTGCACCTCCACCCGTCCCGGCTCCACATCCGCCGGCACCGGCACGGTCAGCACCTCGTCCGTGGGGTTGCTGAAGCCCCCGGCCACCGGTACCAACGGCACGTGTACGTTCACCGGCCCGATCCGTACCACCATCCGGGACAGCCGATCGGCCCGCTGGGCCCCCGGCGGCACGAACCCGGCGCCCCGGATCTCGATGTCGTCGCCGGTACGGATCGGCCCGTCCAGATCCCCGGCCTCCCGCGACCGCACCACGGACAGGATCACCGGCCGCCCGCCCTCCGCGTACTTCCCCGCCACATAGGTGGCCGCGGACACCAGCACCACCACCGCCAGGCCCCACGGCAGATCCGGCAACTGGTCCGGCCGCCGGGCGAGCCGTACACCCGCGAACAGCAGAGCGACCGCGCCGATCACGACGTACTGGATGTCGGCGAAGGTCCCCCGCCCGGAGTCGTCCGTCAGCAGGTCGGCGGCGCGGGGCCGATCCGCCCGTACCTTCTGCAACCGCTGCCCGAGCACCCGCAGCCCGACGACCCGCCGCACCAGAACGGCGATCCCGCAGACCACGGCGAGCACGGTCACCACACCCGCGCCGCGGGCGAGTTCGAGCCCGGAGAGCAGCGCATCCCGCTCACGACCGTCGGAGGCCGCGGCCAGCCGCCCCACCAGCACCAGCACCGCATAGGCGACGAACAGCACCCACGCCACCGCGACGGCACGCGAGGTGGACAGCCGGTTGTCCTCACCGATGACCGGCGCGAGCACCCCGCCCCGCGCCCGGTGGAACCACGACGCCGCGGTCAGCGACCCCGCCACCACGAGCGCCGCGACCAACCCGGCCGTACGCGCCGCGGTCCAGCCCGCTCCGATGGCCGTCAGCGCCTGGACGAGGAGCAGCACCACGACGGAGGCCCACACCGCGTACGCGGTCCGCCGCCACAGCCGCGCGAGCCAGGCGGCCCCCTCCGCCCGTCCCCGCTCGGCCACGGCCTCCGCGGACTGGGTCAGTTCCTCCGAGACCCACTGCCGGGACGCCGACGCGGAGTGCGCCACGGCCGCGGGCAGCCCCTGTCCGGCCGCGAACCCGTCCCGCATCAGGAGGAATTCGGCCACCGCGCGCCGATGTCCGGCCCGTGCCCCGTGCGGACAGTCCCCGCAGGTGCAGCCGCCTTCGTGCGCACCCCAGGGCTCGCCCCCGTCCGCGCCCTGTCTCGCTTCCTGCACCGCCACGCCCGACGCCTGCCTTCCCACGACCCTCGTGACCCACTGACCCCACACGACCTCGCGGCCCGACCGGCCGCACGATCCACAAACCCTCACGAAGAACCCCGGACAACTCCCCGGCGACAGCGAATTGTGCCCTACGGCACACCATCCCCGTCCGGCAGGTCTGGTCAGCGCGGGTGAAGCGGGGCCCGCCGTGTTGACCCGGCTGCGAGAATTTCCGTATGGCCGAGATCATCCAGCGTGACGGGACCTGGGCCTTCGACGGCACAACGGTCAGGATCACGCCGGGACTCCACCGCTCCGTGCCGCTGTTCCGGCAGACGTACGGCGAGGTCGCCGTGCCCCTGGAGGCCATTTCGGGCGTGGCGTTCGAGCCGGAACGCAAGCGCGGCCGCTTGCGGATGCGGCTGCGCGAGGGCGCGGATCCGCTGCTGCACGCGACCGGCGGACGCCTGCCGGACCCGGCGGACCCCTATCGGCTGATCGTGGACGTCGACCGCGCCGGGGTCGCCGAGTACGTGGCCGAGGAGATCCGCCGCGCCCTCCTCCTCGACCAGATCCCCAAGGAGCCGACGAAGACGTATCTGCTGCCCGGCCCACCGGTCCCGGTCTCGGTGCGGTCCTCCGACGGCACGGTCTCCTTCGACGGCACCCAGGTCCGCATCGACTGGGCCGACACCTCCGACCGCGTCAAGCGCGCGACCGGTCCGCGGATCATCGAGGTGGGGGACCTCGTCCAGGTCGAGTGGCTGCCCAACTCCGGTTACGAGGACGGTTTCATGCGGTTCGTGACCCGCGAGACGTCCTTCTCGAAACTGCCGCCGGAGAAGGACCCGTACGCCCTCGACCTGTGGGGCAGCACCCGCCGCGATCTGCTCACCGCCCTCGTCGCGACGGCGGTCACGGCCCGGCTGCCACACCCGTCCACCCGCGGCGACCTCGCGTACGACGACGAACGCACCCACCGTCCCCGGCTCGCCGCGGCCGCCGTTTCCCCGCCGGCCGACCATCACGACGTACTCCTGCGCAGACTGCGGGAGTTGGGTGAGCTGCATCGGGCCGGGGTGCTCACGGACGAGGAGTTCGCGATGACGAAGGCCGCGGTGCTGCGCGGCTTCTAGCTCATGCGGGGTTTCTAGCTCAACAGGTCCGGCTCGCTGCGGCTGATGTCCTGCCACACCGGTTGATAGTTGATCCACGCCACCAGATCTCCGCCCAGTTGCTCCCGGGTCGCCACCGCTGCCCGGTGGTCGATGAGCACCGGCCGTCCCGCCGCCCGGGCGAGCAGTTGCACCTGGCTGGACCGTTCCATCGACAGGAACCACCAGGCCGCCGCGTCCACCGAGTCCCCGACGGTCAGCAGCCCGTGGTTGCGCAGCACCAGCGCCTTCCGGGACCCGAGCGCGTCGGCGATCCGGCGGCCCTCGTCGGCGTCGACGGCGACCCCGGTATAGGCCTCGTACAGCGCGTGGTCCTCGTAGAAGGCGCAGCTCTCCTGGGTGAGGGGATCCAGGAGCTCGCCGAGCGTCGACAACGCCCGCCCGTGCACGGAGTGGCAGTGGGCGACGGCGACGACGTCGGGGCGGGCGGCGTGCACCTGGGAGTGCACGGTGAAGGCCGCCTGGTTGACGTGGTAGCGGCCGTCGAGCACCTGCCCGTCGGAGTTGGCGAGCACCAGGTCGCTCACGGTGACGTGCTTGAAGGGCATGCCGAAGGGATTGACCCAGAAGCAGTCGGTGAACTCCGGGTCGCGTGCGGTGATGTGCCCCGAGACCCCGTCCTCGAAGCCGAGCCGGCCGAAGATCCGCAGCGCACCCGCGAGCCGCTCTTTGCGGTGCCGGCGTTCCTCCTCGACGGAGTCGTGCATCGGCGGCATCGCGAACTGCAGCTTCTCGGTGGGCAGCGGCATCGGCGGAGTGGGCCCGAGGGGCGTCTCGTGCATGTGCTCCTCCAGCACTGGATTGCTTTACGGGGCGGAAGTTACCGTCGGTCAGCGCAAGAGAACAGGGGTGGTTTGTAAAGATGGCGCACACAGCGAATACCTGACAACAGATGTCGGGTATCGACGGAACACTGACCGGTATGAACTGGGCTGCTTTCATCTCCGCGGAACCCGATCTGGCCAAGACCGTCGAAGAACGCTTCGGTGCGTTCACTCACCATGTCCTCGCCACCCTCCGCAAGGACGGCTCCCCCCGCACCACAGGCCTGGAGGTCCGCTTCCTGCACGGCGAACTCTGGCTCGGCATGATGCCGGACTCGCTCAAGGCGCTCGACCTGCGACGGGACCCGCGGTTCGCGCTCCAGGCGAACCCCGGGGAGGGACAGACCATGGGCGGCGGCGATGTACGGCTCTCCGGGCGGGCGATCGAGGTCGAGGACGCCGACGCCAAGGGGGCGTATGTGACAGAGGTGGAACCGCCGGAGCCGTTCCACCTCTTCCGCACCGAGCTGACGGAGGTCGTCAGGACCTCCGTCGAGGACGAGAAGTACCTCGTCCTCCAGGTCTGGAAGCCCGGTCAGCCCTTGCGCACGATCAAGCGCACCTAGGACTTACTCCCACTCGATCGTCCCCGGCGGCTTCGACGTCACGTCGAGCACCACGCGGTTGACGTCGGCCACCTCGTTGGTGATCCGCGTCGAGATCTTCGCGAGGACGTCGTACGGCAGCCTCGACCAGTCGGCGGTCATGGCGTCCTCGCTCGACACCGGGCGAAGGACGATCGGGTGGCCGTAGGTCCGGCCGTCGCCCTGGACGCCGACCGAGCGGACGTCGGCGAGCAGGACCACCGGGCACTGCCAGATGTCGCGGTCGAGGCCGGCCGCGGTCAGCTCCTCGCGGGCGATGGCGTCGGCGTCGCGCAGCAGGTCCAGGCGCTCCTTGGTGACCTCGCCGACGATCCGGATACCGAGGCCGGGACCCGGGAACGGCTGGCGCTGGACGATCTCGTCCGGGAGCCCGAGCTCCTGGCCGACCATCCGCACCTCGTCCTTGAACAGCTTGCGCAGCGGCTCGACGAGCTGGAACTCGAGGTCCTCGGGGAGCCCTCCCACGTTGTGGTGGGACTTGATGTTGGCGGTGCCGGTGCCGCCACCGGACTCGACCACGTCCGGGTAGAGCGTGCCCTGGACGAGGAACTCCACCGCCGGACCCTCGTCCGCGATGATCTCGGCCTGGGCCTGCTCGAAGACCCGGATGAACTCCCGGCCGATGATCTTCCGCTTCTCCTCGGGGTCGGAGACCCCCTTGAGTGCGGTCAGGAAGCGCTCCTCCGCGTCGACGACGACCAGCTTCACGCCGGTCGCGGCCACGAAGTCCTTCTCGACCTGCTCGGTCTCGCCCTTGCGCATCAGACCGTGGTCGACGTACACACAGGTCAGCTGGTCACCGATGGCGCGCGCGACCAGGGCCGCGGCCACCGCGGAGTCCACGCCGCCGGACAGACCGCAGATCGCGCGCTTGTCGCCGACCTGCTCGCGGATCGCGGCGACCTGCTCCTCGATGACATTGCCGGTGGTCCAGTCGGGCTTCAGGCCGGCGCCCCGGTACAGGAAGTGCTCAAGGACCTGCTGGCCGTGCGTGGAGTGCATGACCTCGGGGTGGTACTGGACGCCGTAGAGCTTCTTCTCGTCGTTCTCGAAGGCGGCGACCGGGACGACGTCCGTGGACGCGGTCACGGTGAAGCCCTCGGGGGCGGCGGAGCAGGCGTCGCCGTGGGACATCCACACCGACTGCTCGTCCGGGGTGCCCTCGAAGAGGGTGGAGCCCGACTTGGAGACGTGAAGCGGCGTACGGCCGTACTCGCGCGCGCCGGTGTTGTCGACGGTGCCGCCGAGCGTCGTGGCCATCAGCTGGAAGCCGTAGCACATGCCGAAGACCGGGACGCCGGCCTCGAACAGCTCGCGGTCCAGACGCGGGGCGCCCTCCGCGTACACCGACGAGGGGCCGCCGGAGAGGATGATCGCCGCCGGGTTCTTGGCGAGCATCTCCGCGACCGGCATGGTGCTCGGCACGATCTCGCTGTAGACCCGGGCCTCGCGGACACGACGGGCGATGAGCTGGGCGTACTGCGCACCGAAGTCGACGACCAGGACGGTGTCGGGGGCGGCGGCGGGGTTCGCTGATGACACGGGTTGCCTTCCGGCGGTGAGCGAGGTGTGTGTGGGGCCGAGTCTACCGGGAGCCGCGGGCCCGAACCGGGGCCGAGTTCCGTCTCAGGATGCGAACCGGCTTGGACACTCCCGGGGCGCCCGGCATACTGCTCCCATGCTCCCGCAGACGACCTTCCTGTTTACCTATGGCACCCGGCCCGCCGGCTGCCATGGTCGTGCTGCTTGAGCAACTGACAAGCGACTTCCCAGGCGCCCCGGGCCGACAAGGTCCGGGGCGCCTGGTGTTTTCCGGACCGTGCCGCTCCGGGGCACCCACCCCACCCAGGAGCCCTACGTGACCACCACACCGGAAGCGACCATCGCGGACGCGCGTGAGCGCATCGACGCGCTCGACGACCGGATCATCGGTCTGATCCAGGAACGGATGGCCGTCTCGTCCGTCGTCCAGCAGACCCGTATCGCCTCCGGCGGCCGGCGGGTCCACCTCGCCCGCGAGATGGAGATCCTCGGCCGCTACCGCGAGGCGCTCGGCAGGCCGGGCACCTCCCTCGCCATGACGCTGCTCGAACTGTGCAGGGGTCGCATCTGAGTTCGGTCCCGGTCTCACCCGTACGGCGCGTGACCGGGACCCGAGGCGCTTCGTTGGAGGTGATGTCCGTGCCAGCCAGGGGCGGGCCCGCCAGAACCACGCGTGGCTCGCTGGAGCGATGAGACGTACGGATCTTGCCGTGTGTCGTGGGACCTCGCTCCAGGAAGTGACCGGACGGCAGGGGACAGCAGCCCGGTCACCAAGAGAACGGCCGGCTCCGGGGACGCCCGGGGCCGACCGGCGGGACAAGTACCGGCACAAGGCTGGGTCAAACGGTTGCGGAGGCCGTGTCCATCCAGCACGATGCCTAGAAAGCCCCCAAGTCCCTCCGCAGACAACTGCATTCGCATTGCGTCGACGTACCGCCAAAGGTCCAGACCATTCGTGCGCCCCTTGTGCGCCGGGGCGCCGACCGGGGGCATGGGCAGGCGGCGAGGACGCAGCGCACACCAGCATGGAGAGCAAGCGGCGCAACCCCCCGGCGCCGCTCCCAGGCACCGGCGCAGCCCTGACGTCGGTGCTGACGAAAGAAGGGCCCCACGGATCCGTCCCGTGGGGCCCTTCGCCTGGGTGGACTCAGACGCGGGACACCGTTCCGCAGGCTTCGTCACCGTTCGGGGCGAGGGTCCGGCTGCGGTCGTACGGGTCCGTCGTCGGCCCCGAGGGAGCCGGCCCGGTCGGCTCGGACGACGCGAAGTCCGGGTGCAGATAGCCGTCGTAGACATCGCAGGCCGAGTTGTTGATGTCCTGGTCCCAGTTCACGACCGTGAGCTTGCCCGGGGTCACCCGGTACTTGGCCGGGTCGGAGATCTCGACGTCGAGGACCCGGCGGATGATCGTGCGGGTGACCTCCGTGGAACCGTTGGTCTGGACGACCGGGTAGACGAAGGTGTAGTCGGCGTGCACGGCGACCGAAGCGTGATCACCGGCCTTCAACGTCATCCGGCCGCGCGTTTTCACGACGTCGCCGACCAGCCGGACCTCCTTGGGGTCGAAGCGGCTGAACATCCACAGCGGGTCGTGTTTCTTGTCCGGCTTGATCAGGGCGGTCTCCAGGAGCCCACGGACGTCCTTCTGCACCGGGTCCAGGACGTCGAGCGCCGCCTTCGGGCGTTCGCCGCGCAGGGTGCCCGGGTCGAGGTTGGACTCGACCAGGAGCTTCCTGGTCAGCTCCAGGGCCTGCTCGGCCTTCGCCTTGGACAGGCCGCCGACGGCCTTCGCCTCCGGTACGGCGATTCCGGCGGCACCGTCGGCCCAGCGCTTGGCGGGCGAGCCGGCGAACGGGTCGTCCAGGGTGGGGATCTCGGAGGCCTCGGCGGAGGGCGCGGCGGTCGGCGCCGCCGTCTCCTCGGGCAGCGGGGAGGACGCCGCCTCGGCGGAGGTTCCCCCGCCGAAGGGGTCACCCGGCACCAGCGAGGGCTTCACCGCCACGACGGCCACCACGACCGCGACGGCGACACCGAGGACGCCCCACAGGCCGCGTCGGCTCTTCTTCTGCCGCCAGGCCGGTCCGGTACGCCAGCCCTCCGGCAGTTCACCGCGCGCTTCCTGTCGCCGCAGTCGCTCCGTCACCTCACGGGCCCGCGCGGACGGTTCCTTGGGGGCGGAGTCTCGGATGTCCCGCTCTGAGTCACGGGCGAACCGTTCCCAGACGTCGTCGGGGATCTTGGGGTCTTCTGACACGTGAGTCAGTTGTAGGGCCTGGGAAAGCCCGTTCACAAGGAGAACTCATGTGTGACTCAGCCCACATAAGTTTTCTGTGAATGGCCGCACAACCATTCACAGGTGTCGCGGATCAAACCTCACGAACCACGGGCCCCACCCGCGCCCCACACGCGGAGGCCTCTCCCTGACGCGTGCTGCGGGAAACGCGGCACACCTGAATTCCGAGGTCTTCATGAAGCTTCGCCGTGCACTGGCCGCCGCGGCCGCGACCGCCGCGATAGCGCCGCTGGCCCTGTTCGCCGCGCCGACCGCGTTCGCGGACGAGTCCGAGTCCCCCGCTCCGACCACGACGGAGAGCACGCCCGCCGACACCACCACGACGGCACCCGAGAGCACCCCGACGGACCCGGCGACGACCCCGGCAAGCACGCCCTCAACCGGCGCGCCCTCCACGACTGCCTCCAGCTCGGCCACGGCGAGCACCAGCCCTTCCACGAGCCCGTCCGGCTCGGCCTCCGCCAGCAGCAGCCCCTCGCCGAGCGCGAGCGACGAGCCCGTCGACGAGTGCGAGGTCGACGAGGACGGCGCCCCGGTCATCAACGACAGCGACGCGCTGCACAGCTCGCTGACCGGTCTGCCCGAGAGCATCGTGGCGGGCAGCGGCTGGACGAACTTCAAGTTCAACGTGAAGAACTCCGGTGACGACACGATCAAGGACATCCAGCCCTTCGTCGGTGTCGGGGCGGTCGACTGGGACTTCGAGGAGGACTACAGCGACCTGGTCACCGTGCAGGTGAAGCAGGGCGGCACCTGGGTCGACGTGTCCACGCAGTTCGGCGAGGGCGGCTCGTTCAACGCCTTCGCCCTCGACGGCGGTGACTCCCTGAGCTACCAGCTTCGAGTGAAGGTCGACCGTGAGGTCCCGAGCGCGATCGGCATCGCCATCGGGCTCGCCCAGTACTCGGACGACAAGGGCTGCTGGGTCTCCGACGACGAGAACGCCGGCATCTACTTCTTCGAGGTCCTGCCGGCCGGCTCCGACCCCGGCAAGCCGAACGACGCCAAGCCGCAGACCGGCGGCAAGAGCCCCATCTCCGACGTCAACGACGTCGACGTGGACGGCCAGCTCGCCGAGACCGGTTCCAGCTCGGCCCTGCCGGTCCTCGGTCTCGTCGGCGGCTTCGCCGTCGTCGCCGGTACCGGTGTGGTCTTCGCGGTGAAGCGGCGCAAGGGTGCGACCGGCGCCCACGCCTGAGTCGTAGGGCCGTGAAAGCCGTACACACAGCTTGACCGCAAAAAGAAGAGAAGGACCTGTGCTCGGAGGGGGGTGCAGGTCCTTCTCTTTGGCGTTTTCGGGCTCTACGACTTCTTCGGCACCGCCGGCATCCCCAGGAACGGCAGCTTCAGCGCGCCGAAGGCCTCCGCCGGGACCGCCGGTGACGTGGGCTCGACGGGGTTCAGACGCTCGTACGCCTCGCCCTGCGCCGGACGCGGGTCCTGCTCGCCCTTGTTGGGCCAGTACGACATCGCGCGCTCGGCCTGCGCGGTGATCGTCAGCGAGGGGTTCACGCCGAGGTTGGCGGAGACCGCGGAGCCGTCCACGACCGAGATCCCGGGGTGGCCGTAGAGCCGGTGATACGGGTCGATGACGCCGGTGTCGCGGGAGGAGCCGATGGGGCAGCCGCCGAGGAAGTGGGCGGTGAGCGGGGCGCCCATCAGCTCGCCGACGTTGGAGCCGGCGAAGCCGTTGATGTCGGCGGCGATCGCGGAAGCGGCCTCGGAAGCGGCCCTGATCTGCTTGGGGTTGGGGGCGCCGTGGCCCTGGCGGGCGGTGAGCAGGCCCTTGCCGACGCCGTCCGCTTTCAGGTACGTCGTCAGGGAGTTGTCCAGTGACTGCATGACCAGGCCGATGATGGTCTTCTCCGACCAGCGGCGGTTGGAGAGGGAGCGCAGGACGAGAAGCGGGTGCTTCGCGGCGTTCGCCAGCCAGGCCATGGCCCTCGACGAGCCCTCGGCGTACGGCACCTGGAGGATCGACAGGCCGCCCATCGAGTTGGAGCCCTTGCCGTAGCGGACCGGCTCGATGTGGGTGTTCTCGTCCGGGTGGACGGACGAGGTGATGGCGACGCCCCGGGTGAAGTCGACCTTCTGCGCACCGGTCGCCCTGCGGTAGCGGCGGTTGTCGGTCTGAGCGCCCACCAGGGCCTCGGAGTTGGTGCGGGTGAGCTCGCCCAACCGGTCCGAGATGTACGGCAGTTGGCGGCCCGCCTTCATGCGGTGCAGGAGGGTCTGGGTGCCGTAGGTGCCGGCGGCGATGACGACCTGGCGGGCCTTGAAGGTGCGGCCCTTCGCCCTGCGGCGCTCATCGGTGGGGAGAGTCGCGACCGCGTAGCCGCCCTGGGAGTCGTCGGTGATCGACACGACGGAGGTGAGGGGGTGCACGACCGCGCCCGCCTTCTCGGCGAGGTAGAGGTAGTTCTCGTTCAGGGTGTTCTTCGCGCCGTGCCGGCAGCCGGTCATGCACTCGCCGCACTCGGTGCAGGCCCTGCGGGCGGGGCCCGCGCCACCGAAGTAGGGGTCGTTCACCTGCTCACCGGGGTTGGCCTTGGCGGCGCCGTCCGCGTCCTCGCCGTCCCCGAAGAACACGCCGACGGGGGCCATGTGGAAGGTGTCGCCGACGCCCATCCGCTCGGCGGCCGCCTTGAGGTGGACGTCGGAGGGGGTCATCGTCGGGTTGAGCCGCACGCCCAGCATGCGGCGGGCCTGGTCGTAGTACGGCTTCAACTCCTCCTGCCAGTCCGTGATGTCACGCCACTGCGGGTCCTCGAAGAAGGGCTTCGGGGGGACGTAGAGGGTGTTGGCGTAGTTGAGGGAGCCGCCACCGACGCCCGCCCCCGCGAGGACCATGACGTTGCCCAGGAGGTGGATGCGCTGGATGCCGAACATGCCGAGCTTCGGCGCCCAGAGGTAGTTCTTCAGGTCCCAGGAGTTCCTGGGGAGGGTCTCGCGGGTGAAACGGCGGCCGGCTTCCAGGACACCTACGCGGTAGCCCTTCTCGGTGAGGCGAAGGGCGGTGACGCTGCCGCCGAAGCCTGATCCGACGACGATGACGTCGTAGTCGTAGGTGTCCTGTGGCACGTGCTCTCCTCGTTGAGAACGGACGTTTCTACTTGAAGCGGAAGGCCTTCATCACCTTCAGGCTCCGGCTCATGAACTGCGCGTACTTCTCGTCGTCCATCCCCAGCGAGGGCGCCATCGGCAGCAGCCGCTGCTGGGCGACCGTCTGGGCCTCCGTGTACTTGAGGATGCCCTCGGAGCCGTGGCGGCGGCCGAGGCCGGAGTCCTTCATGCCGCCCATCGGGGACTGGACGCTGCCGTAGGCGGAGGCGTAACCCTCGTTGACGTTGACGGTGCCGGCCCGCACCCGGGAGGCGATCTCGCGGCCGCGCCTGCCGTCCTTCGTCCACACCGACGAATTCAGGCCGTACGGCGTGGAGTTGGCGAGCTCGACCGCCTCGTCCTCGGTCTTGAAACGGTAGAGGGAGACGACCGGGCCGAAGGTCTCCTCGGCGCACACGGCCATCGGCTCGGCGACGCCGTCGAGGATGGTCGGCTCGAAGAAGTAGGGGCCGATGTCCGGGCGGGCGACGCCACCGGCGACGACCTTGGCACCCTTGGACACGGCCTCCTCGACATGCCGGGTGACCGTCTCCAGCTGCCGCTCCCCCACCAGCGAGCCCATGTCGGCGCCGTAGGCGAGGGACGTGCCGAGCCGCATCGCCTTGGTGCGGGCGGCGAAGCGCTCCAGGAAGGCGTCCGCGATCGACTCGTGGACGTACAACCGCTCGATGGAGATGCAGAGTTGGCCGGCCGAGGAGAAGCAGGCGCGGACGGCACCGGCGGCGGCCTTCTCTATGTCGGCGTCCTCCAGGACCAGCATGGCGTTCTTGCCGCCGAGTTCGAGGGAGACGCCGATCAGGCGGGCGGCGGCGCCCTGGGCCACCTCGCGACCGGTGCGGGTGGAGCCGGTGAAGGAGACGTAGTCGGCGTGCCGGACGACCTCGGGGCCGACGACGGGACCGTCGCCGAGGACGACCTGGAAGACCTCGGCGGGCAGGCCGGCCTCGACGAGCAGGTCGCGGGCCCACAGGGCGGTCAGGCAGGTCTCGGTGTCCGGCTTCATGACGACGGCGTTGCCCGCGACGAAGGCGGGGAGCGCGTCGCCGACGGACAGCTCCAGCGGGTAGTTCCAGGGGGCGATCTGGCCGACGACCCCACGCGGGTGGCGCAGCTCGGTGACCTTGGTGAGGGTCGGCACGGCGCCCGTGTGCCGCTTCGGCTTGAGATAGGCGGGCGCCTTACGGCCGTAGTGCCGCGCCGCCACGGCGACCGCCTGCACCTCCTCGTGGGCGTGCAGACGCGCCTTGCCGGTCTCCAGCTGGATGAGGTCGAGGACCTCGGCCTGGCGTTCGAGGATCAGATCGTGGAAGCGGAGCAGAACGGCGGCGCGCTGCCGTACCGGAGTCCGCTCCCACACCGCCTGCGCCTTGCGGGCCGCCTCGAAGGCCTTCGCCACGTCCTCGGGCGTCGACTCGGGAAGGTCGGCCAGCTTCTCGCCGGTGAACGGCGTGTGGTTGGCGGTACGACCGGACCCGGTCACGCCCTTGGTGAGCTGGGCGACCAGCTCCGGGGTGACCACGTCGGCCGCGGTACGGGCGCCCTCCGGGGCGGGGGCGAGGGGGTTCGTGCCGGTCTTGGCCGTGGCCTGCGCGTCCGTCATGAGCCGCAGGGTATTCGGGAGCGGGGGCTTTGGGTACCCGTCGGTAACGGGCGTTCACGACGTACACACACATCGCCAGTGATGACTGGCAGTGAATGTGCTGATCAGGGGGTTGGACGGGGATGATCAGCCGCGTTCGGGTTTTTTCTGGAGCAGGAGGCCGAGGGCGGAGAGCGCTGTGAGACGACGGGGCTCGGGGACGGTCGACGGACCGGCGGCAGGGTCATGGAGGTCGGCCGCGGGGGGCCCGGACTCCATGGCCGCGGCCTCCCTCCCGGACCCCTCTCCCGCCCCCGGTGCGTCCGCGAGCAGGGCCCACTCCGGCGAGCTCGTCCCGGCGACCTCGGCCAGCAGGCGTGCGGCCTCCTCCGCCGACGGCCGCTCCTCCGGCTCGGGGACGAGGAGCCGCTGCAGCAACGGCCCCAGTGGGCCGGCCTGCGCGTCCGCCACCGCCGCCCGGAGCACCGCCCCCAGCGACCACAGATCGGAAGCGGGCCCCGCCCCGGGCCCCGACGCACACTCCGGAGCGACGAACCCGGTGAAGGTCTCCCCGCCGCCGATGTGTCCGGCGCCACCGATCCCGAAGTCGGTCACCACCACCCGTCCGCTCCCCGTTTCGAGAAGCACATTGGTGGGCTTGAGGTGCCGGTGGACGATGCCGACGCCATGGGCGGCGTGGAGGGCACCGAGGACGGCGAGCCCGATCAGGGCGGTCTCGGCGGCCGGTAAAGGTCCCCGCCTGGCGAGCACCACGTCCAGCGACTCCCCCGCCACCAACTCCATGACGACCCACGGAAGGTCGTCGTCGAGCAGTACGCCGTCAAGGGTGACGGCGACCGGATGATCGACCCGCGCGGCGGCACGGGCCTCGTGCGCGAGGCGGTGCATCACCCGCCGCCGTTCCTCGTCCTCGGCGTCCTCGCTCAGCCGGAGTTCCTTGACGGCGACGTGCCGTCCCTCCCGCTCGTCGAGAGCCCGCCACACGGTGCCGTTGGGCCCGGACCCGATCCGCCCGACAAGCCGGTAACGCCCATCGATCAGACGTCCGTCGGGCGAGTGTTCGCCGCCTTCGCTCATGGCACATGACTACCGCGTGCACCACGCCGTTGTCGAAGCAGCAGGCCCGGAGCCACTCAGAGCCTGTCCACGCCCAGATTCGCGATCGCCGTCCGCGCCACCTCCCGCCCCCGCCCGGTGAAGTCCCCCTTGCCGGGATAGCTGACGGTGAGTTTGTACATGTCTCCGGTGGAGGTCCGGTAGTAGAAGATCTGGAGTTCGCGGGGGCGGGGGTTCTGCGTGTCCGTGGTCTTGTAGGTGACGGTGGTCTTGGCGGCCTTCCGGCCCTGGTACGTCTGGTCCTCCGGCCGGGTCTTCGCGGTGTCCGGCATGCTGAGGTCGTAGTCGCCGCTCTCCTTGAACCGACCGTCGTCCTCGTACATCTCGGCGGCCGCGGAACCCGCGATGTCGTGGGCGGTGTCCTCGGCCTTCCGGTCCAGCCTCAGTCCGATCCAGATGCTGCCGCTGTAGTCGGAGTACGTGATCCAGTGGGTCTTGTCCGTCTTCCGGTCGGGCGTGGTGGGCTGGTAGTCCGCGGGCACCGCCAGCGTCGCGGCGACGTCCTTGGTGTGCTTCTTGCTCCAGCCGTCCGGCAACGGCCCCGCGAACGGGTCCGCGATCACCAGATACGCCGCCACCGCGGCCGCGACGACCGCCCCGCCGAGCCCGAGCCATGCCTTGCGGCCCAGCCGGAGGCCGCCGCCCGCCGGGACCTCCACGGTCCGCACGATCTGCGTGGGCTCGGGGACGGGCGGGTGGGCGGTGGCCTCCAGGAGTGCCCTGACCTGCGCGGCGTTCGGGCGGCGCGCCGGGTCCTTCTGGAGGAGGCCGTTGATGGCGTCGGCGAGCGGGCCGTACGCGGCGGCGGGCGGGGCGGGCGTGGCGTTGAGGACGGACTGGAGGGTCGCGGGGGTGTTGCTGCGGCGGAACGGCGAGACGCCCTCCGTCGCCGCGTACAGGACCACGCCGAGAGACCAGAGGTCGGAGGCGGGGCCAGGACGCTGGCCCAGCACCCGCTCGGGGGCGATGAACTCGGGCGAGCCGACGAAGCCACCGGTGTCGGTCAGGTTGGTCTCGCCCTCGATCTGAGCGATGCCGAAGTCGGTGAGGACGACCCGGTCGTACCGGCCGAGCAGGACGTTGTCCGGTTTCACATCCCTGTGCAGGATGCCCGCCGCGTGCGCGGCCTCCAGCGCGCCGAGCACCTCGAGGCCGATTCTCGCCGCTTCCCGCGCCCCGAGGGTGCCCTCCTGCAACGCGTCACCCAGCGAACGGCCCTGCACCAGCTCCATCACGATCCACGGCCGGCCGTCCACGACCGCCACGTCGTGCACGTTCACGACCGAGGGGTGATCGAGCCGGGCCGCGGCGCGCGCCTCCCGCCGCATTCGCTCGAAGGCGTTGCCTCGTTCGCGTTCAGGAAGATGGTCCGGGACACGGGGTTCCTTGACGGCCACCTCGCGGTCCACCGTCTCGTCCTTGGCCCGCCACACCGTACCCATGCCACCGTGCCCGAGCTTGGCGAGCAGCCGGTACCGGCCCGCGACGAGCCGGCCGACGCCCGACTCCGGCTGAGGGGGCCTGGGAGGTTGCAGAACATAACTCGTCGTCTCGTCGGACTCGTGGCCGACTCCCCCGCTGCTGCTCATGGGTTCATCCATATCGCGCCAGACCCGCAGGCATCCAGAGGTGATGCATTCCGGTCACACACCCGTGACGTATCTCTACGGCGTGGTGAAGGTGTCAATCGCCACGTCGAAGTGCTCCTTGGCCTCCCGTACCTTCCCGACCGGCGCCGACACCCACACGTCGTACAGCCGCCCGCCCTCCTCCCAGCACAGGTCGTAGGTGTGCCGGGCGCCCTCGGCCGCGCTGAAGCCGTCCCAGGTGAACTCCCAGAGTGCGGCGGGGTGTCCGCGGTGTGTGAGCGAGGTGACCCGGCCGTCGCGGTAACCGGGGTTGGCCTCCGGGCCCTTGGCGGCCGCGCGCCGCATCACACCCAGCGGGCCGCCGGGTTGGCGATCGGTGACCTTGACGCCGAGACGGAAGGTGTCGCCGGACGACAGGTAGAAGACCCGCTCCCCCTGCGGCTCACGGGTGAACCCGTCGGGCACGGCGAGCGCGAACCCGGCGGGGTCCTCGGCGACGTGGTAGCCGGAGGGTGCGGAGGGCAGGGTCGCGGTGGGTGCGGGCCTCGCCGTTCCGGTCGGGCTGCTCGTGGATGTTCCGGGCACCGGACTACCGGCGGTCGTACGGCCGTCACCGCCGCTCCGGTCCATCAGCAGCACCGCCGCCGACACCCCCGCTCCCGCCGTCACGGCGGCCAGCAGCACCGCCGTGAGCACGCCCCGCCGCCACCGCACCGGCGCCATGAGCCCACCGCGCCCGGCCCGCTCCGGCGCCGGGGAACGCCGTAGCGGAAGATCCCGCTGGGTGGGCGTGTACGCACGCTCGGGTGCCCGGCGCGGCGGCGTGCGGCCCGTCTCGCCGAAGGCCCGCAGCATCCGCTCCGCCTCCACCGCGTCCAGGCGCCGCTCGGGATCGCGCTCCAGCAGTCCCCGTACGACGGGAAGGAGCGGCGCGGCCTGCACGGGCGGCCGGATCTCGTCGATGACGACGGCGTGCAGGATGCCGCCCAAGGAGTCCCGCCTGAACGGCGATTCACCGCTCAGGACCGTGCACAGCAACGCGCCGAGGGACCACAGGTCGGCCTCCGGGCCGGTTCTGACCCCGGACATCCGCTCGGGTGCGGTGTACTCGGGCGAGCCGACGAACGAGCCGGTCTCGGTGAGGGTGGTGGCGCCCGCGACCTGGGCGATGCCGAAGTCGGTGAGCACGACCCGGCCGGTGCCGGACTCGACGAGCACGTTGGCGGGCTTGATGTCCCGGTGCAGCACCCCGGCCGTGTGCGCCGCGCGCAACGCGCTCAACAGGTCGGCGCCGATCCGGGCGGCCTCGGCGGCGTCGACCGGGCCGTGCGCGGAGATCCGGTCGGCGAGGGAGCCGCCGTCGATCAACTCCATGACGATGTACGGCCGTTCGTCCTGCTCGACGACGTCGTGGACCACGATGATGTGCGGGTGGGACAGCCGGGCCACCGCGCCGGCCTCACGCAGGGTCCGGTCGCGCTGGAGCCGGGCGTCCTCGGCGGAGAGTGTCTCGTCGAGGGGGATCTCCTTGACGGCCACCTGCCGGCCGAGCAGTTGGTCGGTCGCCCGCCACACCACGCCCATGCCGCCGCGCCCGATCCTCGCCTCCAGGCGATAACGGCCCGCGATCACACGGAAGGTGTCCCCCTCGGTCCCCATGCGCCCCATCATGCCGCAGCGGACGGATGCCCTCCGGGGCGGTGACCGGCCAAGTATGCCTCCGCCCCGGGACAGCAGGTGCACACTCCACGGAACTCAGGCCCAGGCGCGGACCGTGCTGGACCGGCTCGACGCGGCCACGTCGACACCGCGCCGAGCCCGAACAGTGTCGTGTGGTCGAGCCGGGTGCCGCCTTTTGACGCCCCCTCGGGCGCCTGCACCGCCTGAGTCGCGGCCACCGCAGCCGCAGCCGCGAGGGTCGAGTTGAAGACGGACTACAGGTTCACCGGGGTGGTGCCGCGGCGGAATCGCGGGACGCCGTTCGCGGCCCCGTACTGCACCACGCCGAGCGACTGTTCCACTCGGATCAACCCTCCTGGAAGCCCCGCAGGATCCGGTCGAACTGCTTTCTGGTGGTAGGCCAGTCGTCGGCCGGCGAAGCCGCGTAGATCGCGTACTCGGTGCCGTCACCGTCCACGTACCCGACGTCGATCGCACGGTAGGGCCCCGGGAAGTAGTGCGGCGGGTCTTTGGCCAGTGCGTTCCACGTGTACTCCCACCGGACGCCCGGCAGGTCGCGGAACAGCTCCTCCTTGAGGCTCAGCTGCTTGTAGTGCTGCAGCTTTGAGACCCGCTGTTCCAGGTTGCTCATGTGCTCGTACGCGGTACTGAAGTCCGGCGCGGTGTCGACGGCAATCCGCACGAGGTGGATGCCCTTGTCGGGCGAGTAGTCGACCTGCCGAAGGCCGTCCTGGTCGATGGAGACGGACCGCTTCCACCCCTTGGGCAAGGGGACACTGAACCCCACCGGGTCGTTGCGCCGCTCCCAACCGGCCGGAACCTCACCCGTGGCCGGGCTCGGCGTGGAGCTGGGCGAGGTACTCGACGAGGCCGAGGGGCCGCCGGTGTCCCGTCCCTCGTCCCATTTCTGCAACGCGACCGCAGTCCCGGCGCTGACGACCGCGGCGAGCGCGACCACGAGCACGACGGAACGCAGCCGACGGCGCCTGGGCGGGGCTGCCGGGGCCATGCCGGTGTGGTGCGGCGGCCCGACGACCGTGGAGACGGGGGCCTGGGCGTACGGGGCGCCCGAGTGGTACGTCGGGCCCGAGCCCGAGGAGTACGACGGTCCCGTGGCCGAGGGATACGACGGCCCCGCGGCTGAGGGGTACGACGTTCCGCCGACCGGTGTGCCCATGGTCGGTGTGCCGGGCCCACTGTGGGAGCCGCTGTGCGCCCCCGGCTCATGGCGGGAACCCATGTGCTGCGTCGGCAGATACGCCTGTGCCGTGCCCGGCCGCCGTCCCTCCGCCGCTTCGGCGAGCATGTGCTCGGCCTCGGCCGCGTCGGGCCGCACGGCGGGGTCCTTGTGCAGCAGGGCGGCGATGACGGGCCCGAGCGGACCGGCGTTGCGCGGCTCGGCGGGTTCCTCGTCGACGACGGCCTGCATCGTTGTCAGCGGGGTCGTACGGCGGAACGGCGAGCGTCCCTCGACCGCCGTGTACAGCGTGGCGCCCAGCGCCCACAGGTCGGCGGACGGGCCGGGGTCGGCGCCGCGGACCCGCTCGGGGGCGAGGTAGTCGACCGAGCCGACGACCTCTCCGGTGCGGGTGATGGTGGTGTCGCCCTCGATCTGGGCGATCCCGAAGTCGGTCAGCAGGACGCGGCCGTCCCGCGCGAGAAGGACGTTGCCGGGCTTGATGTCCCGGTGCAGCACCCCGGCGGAGTGCGCGGCCCGCAGGGCCCGCAGCACCCACAGCCCGATCCGGGCCGCCTCGCGCGCCTCGATACGGCCGTCCTCCTTGACGGCGTCCGCCAGCGAGCGGCCCTCGACCAGCTCCATCACGATCCAGGGCCGGCCGTCGTGGTCAAGCACGTCGTGCACGGTGACGACGGCCGAGTGGTTGATCCGGGCGGCCGCGCGCGCCTCGGCGCGGGTCCGGGCGAGCAGCACGGCCTGGTCGCTCTCGGAAACGTAGAGCGCGGCGGTCAACTCCTTGATCGCCACGGCCCGGTGCAGCACCTCGTCATGGGCACGCCAGACCCGGCCCATGCCGCCCTTGCCTATCGGGTCGGCGAGCCGGTAACGCCCCGCGAGGAGCAGGCCCTGCATCTGATTCACGTTTCCCCGCAATGCTCTTGACGCAGTCAGACTAAGGACCGGCCCGCGCCGAGGGGAACCAGGGGGGCGTCAAGGAGACCTCACTGTGACGGTTGTCGCTTCCGCGAAGTACGAGTGAACCCTCGCCGCCGGTACGGCGTCCGTCAGCCGGTCACCTGGTAGGTGGCCGACGCCTGCTCGTACAGCCGGGTCACCTCGTCCCGCTCCGCCTCCGGGCCGCGCACCTGCACGATGTGGTACTTCCCGCCGATCAGGATCGCGACATTGCGCACGTACAACTCGCGCCCGTCGTCGCCGGTCCAGGTGAACTGCCCCTCTGCCATGCTCCGCGTGCCCACCTGGATCGACTTCAGCCCGGTGGCGGTGGCCCAGCTGGAGTCGCGGTACGGCTGGAGCTCTGGCTCCTTCTCCCGCTGGTAGACCATGGGATCGCTGCCGTTCGCGGCCGCGGTGTCCCGCCCGGGGACGACGATCAGCTCGAAGTTGCCCTGCGAGTAGACCACCTGACCGCGGCCGTTCCTCGGGGTGCGGTCCCAGCCGCCCGCCACCGCGACCTTGAAGCCCTCGGGGTCCGTGCGCAGGGTGAAGCCGTCGGCGACCTCGGGCCCGGCGGTCTGGGTCTCGGCGGCCCCGCTGGACCGCGACGGCTCGGGAGTCGTCTGCTCGGGCCGCGGTTCACTGCTGGTCGACGGGGACTGCGCGGGGCCGGCCTGACTGGTGGAACCGGTCTTCTGCCCGGCGCCCTCGTCGTCGGGGTCCGCCTTCGGCATGAAGTACATGGCGTACGCGATCGCCGCGGCCATCACCAGCAGGATGAGCAGCAGCAGAGTGCGGCCCAGGCGGCGCGGCGAAGGAGCGGCCTCCTCCCGGGCTCGCTTGTGCCGTCCGTGCGTCGCGGGCAGCCCGGCGCGCCGCCTGCGCACCAACTCGCCCCGGCGCCGCACGATCGGCAGCCGGCTCCTGTCCACCGGGGGCGCGGCGACGACATGGGCGCCGGCCTCCGGCTCGGGCGCGGACCGCACCAGCGACCGCAGCCAGCCGCGCAGTTCCTCGAAGTCCAGCCGCTCGGTCGGGTCCTGCCGCAGCAGCGACTCCACGACCGGCCTGAGCGGCCCGCACTCCTCCGCGAAGGCGGGCGGCTCGGCGCACACCAACTGCACCAGCTCGGCCGTCGACTCCTCGGGATAGGGCGCATGCCCCTGGACGGCGCGGAACAGCAGCGCCCCGAGAGCCCACAGATCGGTCGCGGGCCCGATGGGCGCGGCGAGCTGCCAGTTCTCATGCACCGGCCCGGCCTGCTCCGGCGCCCAGCGCTCGGTGACCGGTCCCACCACGGCCATCCGGGCCTGCCGCGCCCGCTCGGCGGCGAGCGCGGTGGCAGGACCACGACGGGCGGGGGCATCGGCAGGGGGGAGGTCCTCCCAGCGGGTGGGCGCGGACGCCTGATCAACGGCAGGCACGGCGTCAAGAGCGGGAACGTCACCCACGGGCCCCGCGGCCCCGCCGCGCGGCACGGCACCGTGCCAGGGAGCCGGGCGCGCTCCATAGGGGTCGGCTGTCTGCCCCGGAGCCCCGGCACCGGGCGCCTGCTCGATGCCGTTCACCGCCGGATACGGGGACCGTGCAAGGCCGTTGGCCGAGGGATACGGCGGCTGCGGCACGCCATTGCCCGACGGATAGGGCGGCTGCGCCACCCCGTCGGTCTGTACGGCGGGGTCGGCGCCGGGCGTTCGTGCGCCGGGGTCGGCCTCCGGTGCCGGGCGGGCTCCGGGCAGGGCGGCCCTGCTGTTCTGCGCCTCCTGGACCCGGGCCGCGGCGCGGGCCCCCGCCCGATACGCGGCGATCGCTCCGGCCCGCGCCGCGCGGATGTCCGTATCGCCGTCGGGCTCCCTGCGGACGAGCTCGGCCGAGGGCCCGGTCCCGTTCGCCGCCTCCACCCCGGCGCTGGGCAGCCCACGGGCCTCCCGTGCCTCGATCGCGGCCCGCCGGGCGGCCTCGGGATCACCCCCACCGAAGGTGACCGCACCACCCGGGCCCGGCCCGGCGCTTCGGGCGTCCAGCCCGAAGGCCGCACCCGTGCCACCGTTCCCGAGAGCCGTACGAGCGCCACCCGCCCCGCCGGGCGCCCCGGCACCACCACTTCTGCCCGCGGCGCCGAACCCACCGGCCGGACCCGTCGCCTGCCCGGGAACCCCGTATCCACCGGGTTCCCCACGCCCGTCGGCCCCACCGAGCCCACCACCCGGACCCACGGCAGACTCACGCGGCCCCGCACCCGCACGTCCACCGCCCGGACCGTCATCCGCCCCGGCCCCGGACTCCCCGTCCCCGGCGCCCCACTCACCCGCCTCGACCGGCACCGGGTCGTACCCGCACAGTGCCTCCTCGGCCGCGCCGACCGCGAGGCCGGTCAGCATGACGCGGCCGTCGTCGCAGACGAGGACCGTACGCGCGGTGATGTTGCGGTGCACCCAGCCGTGCGCGTGCAGCACCCGCAGCGCCATGAGCACGTCCGAGGCGACCTCGGCCGCCCGGTACGGCGTCAGCGGCTTCTCGGCGAGCAACGCCGCGAGCGGCCGCGCGGGCACCGACTCGCTGACGATCCACAGCGAACCGCCCTCGGCGAACACGTCGAAGACCTGGTCGAGCCGTGGATGGTCGGGTATCCGGGCGGCGGCCTGCGCCGCCTCGACGGCCCGCCGCACGGCGGGCTCCGTGGGCCGGCGGGTACCGCCCCGCCCCGAGGTCCGCCGCGCGCCCCGGGGATCCCGGGCCGTGAACCCGTCGGGCAGCCCCTCCGCGTCGAGCACCTCCGCCTCGACGACCTCGGGCAACGGCACCTGCCTGACCAGGACTTCCTGCCCGCTGTAGGTGTCGAAGGCGCGTGTCTCGGTGAGTTCGTACTCGTCGGACGGAGGCAGCGGAAGGCGGTAGCGGTCGGCGAGCACCCGACCCGCATAGTCGTCCACGTTGCCTCCCCCGGCCGCCCGGTTGGTCAATTCCGTTCGCCTTGCGGCCCGTTCCGTACCGATACCTGGATGCGGACGGTCCACAAACACTCACGATACGTGCCGGAGGCAACCCGCAAAGAGGGGATTCCATATCTCAGGGTCCAAACACATGACCGTCTACCGCAGAGCGCGTCACGACTTCGGTTCGAAGGTACGAGCGAGCGTGTGCCATGTGTCCTTGCGCAGCTCAGTGCCCCAGTTCGCGGCTTTCGCGGTGTACATCAACGCATATCCGAGATGGCCGTTCACGACGAATCCACGGTCTATCGTCCGGTACTTCGTCCCGCTCTCCACATAGGTGAACTCCCAGTCGGCCGCGTTCCAGCCCCGGTAGCCCACCTTCTCTATGCGGATCTTGGTGTACTGCGAGCGGCGCATGCCCTGCTCCTGGTTCTCCCAGTCCGTCACCGGGTCGCCCTTGGGCGTGGTGGTCCAGGCCACGAGCAGCTTCTGCCCGTCGGGCCCGGTGAACCGGTCACCCGCGGAACTGCTGGTCCGGAACTTCCACCCCTCCGGCAGCCCGATCGAGTACCCCTGACTCCCCTTGTGCGTCGAGGTCACCGCACCGTCGTCGGCGGAACCCCCCGAACCGGAGGACCCTTGCGAACTCCGGCCGCTCTCCTCGGTGCTCGGCGTGTTACCGGCCCCCGCACCGGTCTCCGGCGAGGCGGACCCGGTGGTGGACCCGTCGCTCCGGGTGCCCCCGCTCTCGTCCTCCTTGGTGTCGGCACCGGCGCTCGCGCCCGCCGTCACCTTGGAGCCGCCGCCCTTCGCCCCGTCGTTGTCGTCCCCGCCGAGCGTGAGGGCCAGCACGGTACCGATCACCGCGAGCGCCACGACCACCGCGATGATCACCAGAGTCCGCCGCGGCACCACATCGGTCAGCGGCGCCCTGGGCACCGGCCTCGGCGCCAGGTCCGGCGGTGGCGTCATCACGGGCCATCCCGAACTCCGCCCGTCCGAGACCGCGTTGGTCTGCTGCGTCTTTCCGTCCCGGACCCCGGCCGCCCCGCTCGGGGCCGACGTCGAAGCCGACCCGGACGGCGCACTCGCCGTCCCCTTCCCCTGAGACGCAGACGGAGCCGAGGTGGCCGGAGAGGTCGAGGCAGCGGGAGAGGCCGAGGCAGCCGGTGCCGCCTCGGAAGCCTGGGCCGGTACCTTTCCGCCGCCCGAACCCGCAGTACCGCTGCCGGACTTGGTGCGCGTCGCGGCCGCGGACGTCGCCGCGGCCCCGGCGGCCTTGCGCACGGAACGCAGCGCCCCGCGCAGCCCCTCCCCGCCCGCACGCTCCTGCGGCTGCGCCGGCAACGGCACCACCCGGGTCGCGTCCGCCGCGGGCTCGGGCTCGGCCGGCTTCGGCTCGGGCGCGTGGATCACCGCGGTGAGCATGGCCCGGGCACGGCCGTCGTCGAGCCGCTGGGCAGGGTCCTTGGTGAGCAGGCCGTAGATGACGTCCTTGAGCGGTCCCGCGTTCTTCGGCTCCTCCAGCGACTCGGTCATCACCGCAGTGAGCGTCGCGATCGCGGAGCCCTTGTCGTACGGCGGGGCGCCCTCGACCGCCGCGTACAGCAGCCCGCCGAGCGACCACAGGTCGGCCGCGGGTCCCGGCTTGTGCCCACGGGCCCGCTCCGGGGAGATGTAGGAGGGGGCGCCGACGAGCATGCCGGTGGAGGTGATGGACGGGTCGCCCTCGACCTGGGCGATGCCGAAGTCGGTGAGCACGACCCGGCCGTCCTCGGAGATCAGCACGTTGGACGGCTTCACGTCCCGGTGCAGAATGCCCTCGCGGTGCGCGGACCTGAGCACATCGAGTACCGCGAGGCCCACCTCCGCCGCGCGCTTGGGCTCCAGCAGGCCGTCCTCCCGGATGACCTCGGCGAGCGACTTGCCCTCGACGAGCTCCATCACGATCCAGGGCCGGTCGTCCTCGTCGACCACGTCGTACACGGTCACCGCGCTGGTGTTGCGGATCCGCGCGATCGCCTTGGCCTCACGCAGCGTGCGCGTGATCAGCCGGCGCTTCTCGTCCTCGTCGATGCTGGACGGGAACCGCAGTTCCTTGACGGCCACCGTCCTGCCCAGGGTCTCGTCCTCGGCACGCCACACCGTGCCCATGCCTCCGCGGCCGAGCACTCCTCCCAGCCGGTACCGCCCGGCGAGGAGACGGTGGTTCTCGTCCTGCCGGGATGCTCCCGCCCGCTCCGCGTCCGACATGCGTCCCCTCATGAACCCGCCCTGACAGAGCCTCCATTGTCCCTCACCCGACAAGTGCCCGACGCCCAGGGTGCCCCTGGCTCCACCTCGCCCGCAGCACGGCCCGGGGATGCCGCCACAGAGGCCCCGCCGGCCCGCGTCACCCCTCGGCCCACAGCTCCCGCCCGCCCGGACCGAGCACACGTGCCAGGCGTGGCCGGGGGAGTCCGACGACAGGGCCCAGGGACTCCTCCGCCGCACCGCCACCGCACACCGGTCGCACCCGTCGGCGCCCAGCCGCCACCCGGCCTCCGGTACTCCCCGGCACCGCGGCGGCCACACCCGCGAGGACCGGGTGGAGTCCCTGTTCCGCGACCCTGCATGATGGCTCCGACAAGGAAGGACCCGCCATGCCGTCGCTACGGACACTACTGGTCGTTCCTGTGTCCCTGGCGCTGCTCGCCCTGGCACCGGCAGCCTCCTCGGCGCCCTCGGCCCCGCCCACGGACGCGACGCTCCCGCTGCTGGTCGCGCAGGGCGGCGCCCCCGCCGCGGCGTACCTGGCCCGGGAGCAGAGCGGAACCCGTTACGCCGAGGCGGGACCGGGAATCGCCCGCGCCGACCACTTCCGCGCCGGCAGCATCACCAAGACCTTCATCGCGACGGTCGTCCTCCAACTGGCCGCGGAGCACCGGCTGAAGCTGTCCGACACCGTGGAGCGGCACCTGCCCGGCCTGGTGCGCGGAGCGGGCAACGACGGCCGCGCGCTGACCCTTCGCGCCCTGCTCACCCACACCAGCGGACTGAACGACTTCACCACGGACACCCGGGGCCTGATTCCCCTCACTCCTGCTCAAGCCGTCCGTATCGCCCTCAGCCACCCTCCGGCCGACCCCGGTCGCTACTTCTACTCGAACACCAACTACGTCCTGCTCGGCATGGTGATCCGTCAGGTCACCGGTGACTCCTACGCGGTGGAGGCCGAGCGGCGGATCATCGCCCCGCTGCGTCTGACCGGCACCTCCTTTCCTGGTTCGCGCACCTCTCTCCCCTCTCCACACGGCCGTGCCTACACCGCCGACGGGTCCGACATCACCGCGCTCGACCCGCGGGTGGCCGGGGCCGCGGGCGAGCTGGTGAGCACCCTCGCCGATCTGGACCGCTTCTACGCGGCGCTGCTCGGCGGACGGCTGCTGTCCCCGTACTGGCTGCACGAGATGACGGACACCCGCACCGCACACGGCTTGTACGGCATGGGGCTGTTCCCGGTGAAGCTGCCGTGCGGCACGACGGTGTGGGGACACAACGGCCGCATCACCGGCAGCTACGTGCGCACCGCAGCCACGGTCGGCGGCCGTCGCGTCCTCACCTTCCGCGTGAACACGACGTCGATCGCAGACCCCGACCTCGAACCGGCCCTGCTCGCCGCCGAGTTCTGCCCCCGCACCTCGTAGAACGACCGGGTTCCGAACGAAGATCCCGGCTCACGACACTCGTTCGAGTGATGCTCTCGGTCCAGTGGTGCTCGGTCCATTGACACTCGGTCGAGCTGCGGCCGAACTCACCCGGGGCTTCAGAGCGGCGCGATGTCCGGCGCCCCCAACCGCGCCGCGTCCGCGGTCAGGTCGTCCGGCTGCCGCTGCGACTCGCGCTCCGCCTCGACCCGCTTCTCGTAGTGCTCGACCTCGCGCTCGATCTGGTCCTTGTCCCAGCCGAGCACCGGCGCCATCAGCTCGGCGGCCTCGCGGGCGGAGCGCACACCCCGGTCGAAGGTCTCGATGGAGATACGGGTGCGCCGGGTCAGCACGTCGTCCAGGTGTCGCGCTCCCTCGTGCGAGGCGGCGTAGACGACCTCGGCGCGCAGATAGTCGTCGGCGGCCTGAAGCGGCTCGCCCAGCGTGGTGTCCGAGGCGATGAGGTCGAGGACCTCTTCGGCAAGGGCGCCGTACCGATTCAGCAGATGCTCCACGCGGACGACATGAAGCCCGGTACGCGCCGCGATCCGCGCCCGCGCGTTCCACAGCGCCCGGTAGCCCTCGGCGCCCAGCAGCGGCACGTCCTCCGTGACGCATTCGGCGACCCGGGTGTCGAGTCCGTGCACCGCCTCGTCGACGGCGTCCTTGGCCATCACCCGGTAGGTCGTGTATTTGCCGCCCGCGACCACGACGAGTCCCGGCACCGGGTGCGCCACCGTGTGTTCGCGCGAGAGCTTGCTGGTGGCGTCCGACTCCCCGGCGAGCAGGGGCCTGAGGCCCGCGTACACGCCCTGGACGTCGTCCCGGGTCAGCGGCACCGCGAGCACCGAGTTCACGTGCTCCAGCAGGTAGTCGATGTCCGCGCTGGAGGCGGCCGGGTGGGCCTTGTCGAGGTCCCAGTCGGTGTCCGTGGTGCCGATGATCCAGTGCCGGCCCCAGGGGATGACGAACAGCACGGACTTCTCGGTGCGCAGGATCAGCCCGGTCGAGGAGTGGATGCGGTCCTTCGGCACGACGAGGTGGATGCCCTTGGAGGCGCGGACGTGGAACTGTCCCCGCTCGCCGACCATCGCCTGGGTGTCGTCGGTCCACACCCCGGTCGCGTTGACCACCTGCCTGGCGCGGATCTCGTACTCCCCGCCCGCCTCGACGTCCTGCACCCGGGCCCCGACCACGCGCTCGCCCTCGCGCAGGAACCCGGTCACCCGGGCGCGGTTGGCGGTCTTGGCGCCGTAGGCGGTCGCCGTGCGCACGAGGGTGGCCACGAAGCGGGCGTCGTCCATCTGGGCGTCGTAGTACTGAAGTGCCCCGACCAGCGCGTCCTTCCTCAGGGCGGGCGCGACGCGCAGGGCGTGACGATGGCTCAGGTGCCGGTGCGTGGGCAGACCCCGACCATGCCCGCGGGCCATCGACATGGCATCGTAGAGCGCGACGCCCGAGCCGGCGTACAGGCGCTCCCAGCCCTTGTGCTGCAAGGGGTACAGGAAGGCCACGGGCTTCACGAGATGCGGGGCGAGCCGCTCGAGGAGCAGTCCCCGCTCCTTCAATGCCTCGCGGACGAGGGCAAAGTCGAGCATCTCCAGATAGCGCAGACCGCCGTGGATCAGCTTGCTGGAGCGGCTGGAAGTGCCCGAGGCCCAGTCACGCGCCTCGACCAGTCCCACGGACAGGCCCCGGGTCACCGCGTCGAGCGCGGTACCCGCACCGACCACGCCGGCTCCCACCACCAGGATGTCCAGTTCGCGCTCGGCCATTGATGCGAGTGACTCGGCACGCTGTGCCGGCCCCAGTGTCGCTGTCCTCACCACTGCCTCCCGCTGTCGGTCGCGCCGGTCTCACACGTACCCGCCCGTGCCCAAAGTCTGACCGGCTTGCCCGACTTCGGCCACCAGTCGCCCTCAGCCTGTGGATAACTTTCACCACCGCGTACCCCGAAGGCCACTCGGGCTCACAACCCTGCAGGAAGACACACGGAACCAATGACGTATTTCGGTCATATTTACTCCTAGTCTGACATTGCGCTCGCTCGTCCAGTCCACAGGGCTTGCGCACCTGTCCCGCTTCGGTTACTGGGAAGGACGGCCCACGCCATGCCCGCAGATCTCGCCGTGATCGGACTCGGCCCCTACGGACTGCCCCTGGCCCAGGCCGCTGTCGCCGCCGGCATCTCCACCCTCGGCTACCGCACCGGCCCCGAGGCCGGATCCCTCAGCCCCGCGGAACTGCGCCGGATGCTCTCGGGGGGCTTCCGGACGGCCGCGGGGCCGGCCGAACTCGGCCGCGTCCGTACGGCGGTCATCTGCGCACCGACCCCGCCGGCCCCGGACGGCGGCCTGGACCTGAGCCAGGTGGAGGGGGCCGCCCGCACCCTGAGCACACACCTGCGCCCTCACACCACCGTCATCCTGGAGTCCCCCGTGCCCCCGGGCACCACCGAGGAGTTCCTGCGCCCGCTCCTGGAGAAGGGCTCGGGTCTGCGCGCGGGCCGCGACTTCCACCTCGCCTACTCCCCCAGCCGCGTCGACCCCGGCAACCGCGACTTCACGCCCGCCAACACTCCCAAGGTGATCGGCGGCCTCACGCCCGCGTGCACGGAGTCGGCCGCCGCCTTCTACTCGCGCCTCACCGACAAGGTGGTACGCGCGCGTGGCCCGCGAGAGGCGGAGACCGTCCAGCTCCTGGAGACCAACTTCCGGCACGTCAACATCGCCCTCGTCAACGAGATGGCCGTCCTCTGCCACGACCTCGGCGTCGACCTCTGGGACGTCATCCGCTGCGCGGAGACCAAGCCGTTCGGCTTCCAGGCCTTCCGCCCCGGCCCGGGCGTCGGCGGTCACGCGGTCCCCCGCGACCTGACCGGCGGCAGCCTCGGCGGCGGCCGCACCCTGCGCATGGTCGAGCTCGCCCGGCAGGTCAACGACCAGATGCCCCGTTACGTCGTCCAGCGCGGCGCCGCTCTCCTCAACGAGCACGGCAAGTCCGCGCGGGGTGCCCGCGTCCTCCTGCTGGGCGTCACCTACAAGCCCGACCTCGCCGACCAGCAGGGCACCCCCGCCCAGGAGGTCGCCGTACGCCTGATGGAACTCGGCGCCGCCGTCAGCTACCACGACCCCCACATCCCGTCCTGGAGCGTCCTGGACCGCCCGGTCCCGCGCGCGGACTCCCTCTACGAGGCGGCGGCCGACGCGGACCTGACGATCCTGCTCCAGCAGCACCGGACGTACGACCTGCAAGGCCTGTCGGTGAAGGCCCAGCTGCTGCTGGACACACGGGGGGCCACGCCTACAGGGGCGGCGCACAGGTTGTGAAGGGGGGCGCGCGGATGGACCCGGCTCCGGAGCCGGTGGCATGCGGGACGCGGCGCGGGTACCTTACGGAGACAGGTGGGTCCTCCGCAGTGGCCACTGCGGCAGGCTCCTGGATGGTTCACGGAGTGTGCGCCCCTAGTTGCCATGGGGACGGCCGATCACCAGCCCACCAACAAGGTGGAGCCCACCGCAGTGGCTGCTGCGGCAGGCTCCTGATGGTTCACGGAGTGTCCGCCCCTAGCTTCCTTGGGGGCGGCCGCTCACCATCCGAAAATCCGCAAGATCCACCTCCTCCGGCACTTCACCATCCGCAGACGGATCTGATCCCAGCGAGTGGGCTTGCGGTGACGTCCCATGGACGCCCCCTTCCACGACACCGCCCAGTAGCCCGGTGGACGGTCCGTCGGAAATCGGGCCGGGCCCCGAGGAGCGGGGTCCGGAACCAAATCCTTGGAAGGGGGCGCTCCAGGAACCTGGGGCGCCGACACGGACGTTATCGCCCTCGGCCCGGCTGACCAGCCCGTTTCCACCCCGAACACAACCGCGCGCCGCCGCACCACCCCACGCGCCGCCCGCCTCGCAAAGCCCCGGGCATACGAAAGGGGGCCGGTCACCACCAGGTGACCGGCCCCCTTCCCGCCGTAAGCCCTACCGCTTGTGCTGCGAGTCCGCGACCGTCACCTCGACCCGCTGGAACTCCTTCAGCTCGCTGTACCCGGTCGTGGCCATCGCCCGCCGCAGCGCGCCGAAGAAGTTCATCGAGCCGTCCGGGATGTGCGACGGGCCCGCCAGGACCTCCTCGATGGTGCCGACCGTGCCGAGGTCGACCTTCTTGCCGCGCGGCAGCTCCTCGTTGACGGCCTCCATGCCCCAGTGGTGGCCGCGGCCGGGCGCGTCCGTGGCACGGGCCAGCGGGGAGCCCATCATGACGGCGTCCGCGCCACAGGCGATCGCCTTGGGGAGGTCGCCGGACCAGCCCACACCACCGTCCGCGATGACGTGCACGTACCGGCCGCCGGACTCGTCCATGTAGTCCCGGCGGGCGGCGGCCACGTCGGCCACGGCCGTCGCCATCGGTACCTGGATGCCCAGCACGTTCCGCGTGGTGTGCGCGGCGCCGCCGCCGAAGCCGACCAGGACGCCCGCCGCGCCCGTGCGCATCAGGTGCAGGGCGGCGGTGTACGTGGCGCAGCCGCCGACGATCACCGGAACGTCGAGTTCATAGATGAACTGCTTCAGGTTCAGCGGCTCGTGCGAGCCGGAGACGTGCTCCGCCGAGACCGTCGTGCCGCGGATGACGAAGATGTCCACACCCGCGTCCACCACTGCCTTGGAGAACTGCGCCGTGCGCTGCGGGGAGAGCGCGGCCGCGGTGACCACACCCGAGTCGCGCACCTCCTTGATGCGCGCACCGATCAGCTCCTCCTTGATGGGGGCGGAGTAGATCTCCTGCAGGCGCCGGGTCGCGGCGTCCACGTCCAGCCCGGCGATCTCGTCGAGCAGCGGCTGCGGGTCCTCGTACCGGGTCCACAGGCCCTCGAGGTTCAGGACGCCGAGGCCGCCGAGTTCTCCTATACGGATCGCGGTGGCCGGGGAGACGACCGAGTCCATGGGGGCGGCCAGGAAGGGCAGCTCGAAGCGGTAGGCGTCGATCTGCCAGGCGATCGAGACCTCCTTCGGGTCGCGCGTACGACGGCTGGGGACGACGGCGATGTCGTCGAAGGCGTACGCCCGGCGGCCGCGCTTGCCGCGCCCGATCTCGATCTCAGTCACGATGTGTGGCCTTTCCCTGATGCGTTCAGCGTCTTCCAGTATCGCCGACGGGTACGACAAGGGCGGCCCCGGATGCTCCGGGACCGCCCTCACGCGCGCGTGGCTCTCAGCAAGGGCTCACTTGCGGCTGTAGTTCGGGGCCTCGACCGTCATCTGGATGTCGTGCGGGTGGCTCTCCTTGAGGCCCGCCGAGGTGATCCGCACGAAGCGGCCCTTGGACTCCATCTCGTCGATGGTGGCCGCGCCCACGTAGCCCATGGTCTGACGCAGCCCGCCCACGAGCTGGTGCAGGACGCTGGACAGCGGGCCGCGGTAGGGCACCTGGCCCTCGATGCCCTCGGGCACGAGCTTGTCGTCGGCGGCGACCTCGGCCTGGAAGTAGCGGTCCTTCGAGTACGACTTGCCCTGGCCCCGGGACTGCATGGCACCGAGCGAGCCCATGCCGCGGTACGACTTGAACTGCTTGCCGTTGATGAACTGCAGTTCGCCGGGCGACTCCTCGCAGCCCGCGAGCAGCGAGCCCAGCATCACGGTGTCGGCGCCGGCGGCGAGCGCCTTGCCGATGTCACCGGAGTACTGCAGGCCGCCGTCGCCGATGAGCGGGATGCCCGCGGGACGGGCGGCGAGGGAGGCCTCGTAGATGGCGGTGACCTGCGGGACGCCGATGCCGGCGACCACGCGCGTGGTGCAGATGGAGCCCGGTCCGACTCCGACCTTGATGCCGTCGACACCGGCGTCGATCAGCGCCTGGGCGCCGTCACGCGTGGCGACGTTGCCGCCGATCACGTCGACGCCGACGCTCGACTTGATCTTCGCCATCCAGCTGAGGGCGTTGCTGTTGTGGCCGTGCGAGGTGTCCACGACCAGGAAGTCCACACCGGCCTCGGCGAGCGCCTGGGCGCGCTCCAGGGCCTCGGGGCTGGCGCCGACGGCGGCACCTACGAGGAGGCGGCCTTCGGAGTCCTTGGCGGCGCTCGGGTACTTCTCCGCCTTGACGAAGTCCTTGACGGTGATCAGGCCCTTGAGGACACCGGAGTCGTCGACGAGCGGCAGTTTCTCGATCTTGTGCTTGCGCAGCAGGTCCATGGCGTCGGCGCCGGAGATGCCGACCTGGCCGGTGACCAGCGGCATCGGCGTCATGACCTCGCGCACCTGGCGACTACGGTCGGACTCGAAGGCCATGTCACGGTTGGTGACGATGCCGAGGAGCTTGCCGGCCGGGTCGGTGACCGGGACACCGCTGATGCGGAACTTGGCGCACAGGGCGTCGGCCTCGGCGAGGGTCGCCTCCGGGTGCACGGTGATCGGGTCGGTGACCATGCCGGACTCGGACCGCTTCACCAGGTCGACCTGGTTGACCTGGTCCTCGACGGAGAGGTTGCGGTGCAGCACGCCGACGCCGCCGAGGCGGGCCATCGCGATGGCCATGCGGGACTCGGTCACCTTGTCCATGGCCGCCGAGAGCAGGGGGATGTTCACCCGGACGTTGCGGGAAATGAGGGACGAGGTGTCGACCGCGTTCGGGAGCACTGCGGACGCTCCCGGCAGCAGCAGCACGTCGTCGTAGGTCAGCCCGAGCGTCGCGAATTTGTCGGGCACTCCGTCGACGTTTGCAGTCATGACACCTTCCCCAAATGGCCTTGATCGGTGCGGATGTCCATGCTAACGGGAAGCAAGCGCGTCACATTCCACGGATTCCACGGTTCGGACCCGCTCCGGGCTTCGTATGTTCGTACGGAAGCGGCGCGCCGCCCGTTCAGGAGCGCGCCCTACTGCTCGGCCAGCGCTCGCAACCTGCTCAGCGCCCGGTGCTGCGCCACACGGACCGCACCGGGTGACATTCCCAACATCTGACCCGTCTCCTCCGCCGTCAACCCCACGGCGATGCGCAGCAGCAGCAGTTCGCGCTGGTTCTCGGGGAGGTTGGCCAGCAGCTTCTTGGCCCATTCGGCGTCGCTGCTGAGCAGCGCCCGCTCCTCGGGGCCGAGCGAGTCGTCGGGCCGCTCCGGCATCTCGTCGGACGGAACCGCCGTCGAACCGGGGTGGCGCATGGCCGCGCGCTGCAGGTCGGCGACCTTGTGCGCGGCGATGGCGAAGACGAACGCCTCGAAGGGGCGCCCGGTGTCGCGATAGCGCGGCAGGGCGAGGAGGACGGCTACGCAGACCTCCTGCGCGAGGTCCTCCACGAAGTGCCGGGCGTCACCCGGGAGCCGGGACAGCCGGGTGCGGCAGTAGCGCAGGGCCAGCGGGTGGACATGGGCGAGCAGGTCGTGCGTGGCCTGCTCGTCCCCCTCCACTGCACTGTGGACGAGCGCACCGATCGCCCCATGGGGATGAGCCGCCTCGTCGTCGCGCATCGGTCCATGGTGCCCTGGCGTCGTTGGATCCGTGGCATCGCGCTGGTTGTTGTGCACCGAAGCGTTATGAGCAGGTGCGCCGGAAGCCATACCCTGCGCCCTCCCCTTCCGCTCGACCGACTCGTCCCCGAGAGACTCCACATCTCCAAGGATGCGGCATCCGCCACGAAACAGGCAGCGGGGCATCGAAGGGGCCGCTCGACCGCGCCCCGTCAGGGGCGCGGGGAACTGCGCGACCAGCCACGAACAACCCGCAGCCTTACTACGACCGCACGTGACGCAATGCTCAGCGCACCAGGCCCCAGCGGAAGCCGAGCGCGACCGCATGCGCCCGGTCCGAGGCACCCAGCTTCTTGAACAACCGCCGAGCGTGCGTCTTGACGGTGTCCTCGGAGAGAAAGAGCTCACGCCCGATCTCCGCGTTGGAGCGACCGTGACTCATGCCTTCGAGCACCTGGATCTCACGCGCGGTGAGCGTGGGCGCCGCGCCCATCTCCGCCGACCGCAGCCGACGCGGGGCGAGCCGCCAGGTCGGGTCGGCGAGCGCCTGCGTCACCGTGGCGCGCAACTCCGCGCGTGAGGCGTCCTTGTGAAGGTAGCCCCGGGCACCCGCGGCCACCGCGAGAGCGACCCCGTCGAGGTCCTCCGCGACCGTGAGCATGATGATGCGCGCACCGGGGTCCGCCGACAGCAGCCGCCGCACGGTCTCGACGCCGCCCAGACCGGGCATGCGTACGTCCATCAGAATCAGGTCCGAACGGTCCGCGCCCCAGCGGCGGAGGACTTCCTCGCCGTTGGCCGCGGTCGTCACGCGCTCGACGCCGGGCACGGTCGCGACCGCGCGGCGGAGCGCCTCTCGGGCAAGCGGGGAGTCGTCGCAGACGAGGACGGATGTCATGGCCGTCCTCCGCAGCTGATGCACGTCACCTTGAGCCTCCAGGCTGGTACGAAATCGTCACCTGTGCGGTCGACCGACTCGGACGCCTGTCCGAGCGCTTGTGTTTTCAACCGCCTCCGCACTCTCAACGACGGTCACCCGAAAGAGTTACGGGGCTGCGCACTGTCTTCGGCACTCTACGTGAGGGCGCGGACACGGTGCAGACATGCACGGCGGACCCACAACGTTTCATCACAACCCATGCCCCATTCAGACCCTTTTCTTCCCATTTCCTGGTGTCTGAGGCTAGATTCGCAATGAGTCATATTTTCATCTCCTTAGATCGTAGATGTACGGTCGTGGACACCGTATCCGCCCAGAACGGCTACAAGGGGTCACGCAATGGCAGATTTCTCCCGCCTTCCCGGACCGAACGCGGACCTTTGGGACTGGCAGCTCCTGGCCGCCTGTCGCGGGGTGGACAGCTCGCTCTTCTTCCATCCGGAGGGCGAGCGCGGTGCGGCCCGGAGCGCTCGCGAGAACTCGGCCAAGGAGGTCTGCATGAGGTGCCCGGTACGCGCGCAGTGCGCGGCGCACGCGCTCGCGGTGAGAGAACCGTACGGCGTATGGGGCGGGCTGACCGAGGACGAGCGCGAGGAGCTCATGGGGCGGGCGCGGCACCGGCTGGTGTCCGCGTCGTCCGTGGGGAGCGCCGCATCGAACAACTGAAGGAACGTTTCTCCAGGAAGGGCACGCACGCGTGCCCTTCATTCTTTTCGGCCTACCGGTCGGCCGCGCGCGCCAGTTGCTCCAGCGTCGCCGCCACCGCCGGCACCTGGGCCAGATCGGGCAGCGTGAGCGCGACGATCTCCCGCCGGACCGCCGGTTCCAGTGTCACCGTGCGCGCGCCTCGTGGCCGTACGGACTCGACCGCGAGCTGGGGCAGGACGGCGACGCCGAGGCCCGCGCCCACCAGGCCGACGACCGCCGGATAGTCGTCGGTCGCGAAATCGATGCGGGGCGTGAAGCCGGCTCCCTCGCACACCTCGACCAACTGGCCGCGGCAGCGCGGGCATCCGGCGATCCACGACTCCCCGGCGAGCTCCCCGATGGACACGGCCCCCGCGCGCGCGAGCCGGTGCCGCTCCGGTACGAGGGCGACGAGCCGGTCGGTCAGCAGGGGCCGTACGACGAGGTCGTCCCACTCGTCACCGCCCCCGGCACCCTCGTACCGGAAGGCGAGCGCGATGTCGCAGTCGCCCTCCCGCAGCAGGCCGACGGACTGCGGGGGTTCGGCCTCCTCCAGAAAGACGCGGGTGCCGGGGTGGGCGGCGCGCAGGGCGGCGAGGGCGGTGGGGACGAGGGTGGAGCTGCCGCTGGGGAAGGAGACGAGCCGAACGCGCCCGGCCCGCAGGCCGGCGATGGCGGCGACCTCCTCCTCCGCCGCCGTCAGCCCCGCCAGGATGCCGGCGGCGTGCCGCACCAGCGCCTCGCCCGCCTGCGTCAGCCGCATCTCGCGTCCGCTGCGGATGAGCAACGGCGTGCCCACGGACGTCTCCAGGGCCTTCATCTGCTGGCTGACGGCGGGCTGGGTGCAGCCCAGTTCACGCCCCGCGGCGGAGAAGGAGCCGGTCGCGGCGACGGCACGCAGAACACGGAGATGTCGGGCCTCGATCACGTTTCGAGGATAAGCCCTGCTTTGATACGGCGACGAATAATGCATGGCATCTTTGGGTTCCGGTCCCTTGCCGTATCGACAAGCGGCCGGTCGACGGGCCGGTGCGGGTGGCCGCGCCGGGTCCCCCAGGGCATCCGTGGGAATGGGCTCGCCGGGGACGCGGTGTGCAAGAAGCAGCACCACGGCGGCGACGACCAGGCCGTGTACGCCATGGCGCGCGAGGACCTGGACGCGTGGGAGGGCGAGCTGGGCCGCTCGTTGGCCAACGGCGCCTTCGGTGAGAACCTCACGACGCGGGGCATCGACGTCTCCGGCGCGCTGATCGGCGAGCGCCGGCGCCTCGGGCCCGCGGTGGTGCTCGAGGTCACGAGCGCGCGCATCCCGTGCGGCACCTTTCAGGGCCACATGGACGAGAAGCGGTGGGTGCAGCGGTTCACGCAGAGGGGCGCGCCCGGGGCGTATTCGCGGATGATCCAACCGGGCGATGACCACCGAACGGCCGCTCCAGCCACGGCTGCTGGCGGCGGGTGGGGCACTCCATTCGGAGCTGCGGACGTGGGCGCTCGCGTATGTGGAGCAGAACGGCGCCTGACGGCGTCCTCCGCAGGCGGACGCTGTCGGTCCCGGTCATTAACCTTGCGCCATGACAACGGCATTGATTACGGGATCGACCGCGGGCATCGGTGCCGCGTTCGCACGACGGCTGGCGGCTGACGGGCACAACCTGGTGCTGGTGGCCCGCGACACCAAGCGGCTCCAGGAACAGGCGACCGAACTCCACGACCGCCACGGCATCGAGGCCGAGGTCCTCACCGCCGACCTCGCCACGGACGCGGGCATCGAGGCGGTCGCCGCCCGCCTCTCCGACCGCAGGTCCCCCGTCGACCTCCTCGTCAACAACGCCGGCTTCGGCAACAAGGGCCGTTATCTCGACGTCTCCATGGCCGACGAGCTGAAGATGCTCAAGGTGCACTGCGAGGCGGTGCTGCGCCTGACGTCGGCGGCGACGGAGGCGATGCGGGAGCGGGGGCGCGGGGGTGTGGTGAACGTCGCGTCGGTGGCCGCGTTCGTGCCTCGTGGCACGTATGGCGCCTCGAAGGCGTGGGTCGTGCAGTTCACGCAGGGCGCGGCGAAGGACCTCGCGGGCAGTGGCGTACGGCTCATGGCGCTGTGCCCCGGCTTCGTGCGCACGGAGTTCCACCAGCGGGCCGGGATGGGCACGGACAACATCCCGGGCTGGATGTGGCTCGACGCGGACAAGCTGGTGGCCGCGGCGCTGAGCGACCTGTCCCGCGGGAAGTCGCTGTCTGTCCCGGACCCGCGGTACAAGGCGCTGATGGGGTTGGTGAAGGTGGCGCCGCGGGGTCTGCTGGGCGGGATCTCGTCGCGGACGGGGCGGAAGTACGGGCCGCAGTAAGGCCCGAAAAGGCGGACAATGGTGCTGTTCGAACCGGACCCAGGGGGGCCGGAGGTGATCGCGTATGACGTTCGTACAGCTCATCGACTGCAGGACCAGCCGTTTCGACGAGATGGACCGGCTGATGGACACGTGGGTCGAGCAGACCAAGGGAAAGCGGACCGCGACGCACGCGGTGGTCGGCAAGGACCGGTCCGACACGTCGCACTTCGTCGAGATCGTGGAGTTCCCGTCGTACGAGGAGGCGATGCGGAATTCGGGACTGCCGGAGACCGAACGGATCTTCCAGGGGATGGTCGCGCTGTGCGACGAGATGCCGACCTTCACGGATCTGGACGTGGTGCGGGACGAGCAGCTCAACCCGGCGACGTCACGGGAGTTCTTCGAGCGGGCCGGGCGGTCCGAGACGGACGCCGTGTTCGAACGGTTCTCCGACGACTACCTGGAGCATGACCCGGCCAACCCCGGCGACGTCGGGCTGCAGAGGTCGCGCGAGGTGTATGCCGGGTGGGTGCAGGCCTTCGACCTCGCCTTCCGGGTCGACGACCAGATCGCCCAGGACGACCGGGTGTGCACCCGATGGACCGTGGCCGGCCGGCACAAGGGCGATTTCCTCGGGATCCCGGCCACCGGCCAGAACGTCACCATGAGCGGCACCACCTGGCACCGGTTCCGGGACGGGATGATCTGCGAGGGCTGGTGGCAGTACGACCGGGCCGGGCTGATGGAACAGCTGGGAGTACTCGGGGAGTGACCCGCGAAGGGGAAGGGCCCCGGTCCGGCACGGGTGTGCGGAACGGGGCCCTTTGCGAGCGCTGGGCTCAGTGGGAGTGGCCGTGGCCGTGACCACCGGCGGCCGGCTCCTCCTCTTCCTTCTTCTCGACGACCAGGGTCTCGGTCGTCAGGAGGAGGGAGGCGATGGAGGCGGCGTTCTCCAGGGCGGAGCGGGTGACCTTGACCGGGTCGATGACGCCGGCCTTGACCAGGTCGCCGTACTCGCCGGTCGCGGCGTTGAAGCCCTGGCCCTTGTCGAGCTCGGCGACCTTGGCGGTGATGACGTAGCCCTCGAGGCCGGCGTTCTCCGCGATCCAGCGCAGCGGCTCGACGACGGCCTTGCGGACGACCGCGACACCGGTGGCCTCGTCGCCGGTCTTGCCGAGGCCGCCCTCGAGCACCTTGGCGGCGTGGACCAGAGCGGAGCCACCACCGGAGACGATGCCCTCCTCGACCGCGGCGCGGGTCGCGGAGATGGCGTCCTCCAGACGGTGCTTCTTCTCCTTCAGCTCCACCTCGGTGGCGGCGCCGACCTTGATCACGCACACGCCGCCGGCCAGCTTCGCGAGGCGCTCCTGGAGCTTCTCGCGGTCCCAGTCGGAGTCGGTGTTCTCGATCTCGGCCTTGATCTGGGCGACGCGGCCCGTGACCTCGGAGGAGTCGCCGGCACCGTCGACGACCGTGGTGTCGTCCTTGGTGACGGTGACGCGGCGGGCGGTGCCGAGCACGTCCAGGCCGACCTGGTCGAGCTTGAGGCCGACCTCCTCGGAGATGACCGTGGCGCCGGTGAGGACCGCCAGGTCCTGGAGCATCGCCTTGCGGCGGTCACCGAAGCCGGGAGCCTTGACGGCGACCGCGTTGAACGTGCCGCGGATCTTGTTGACGACCAGGGTCGACAGGGCCTCGCCGTCGACGTCCTCGGCGATGATCAGCAGCGGCTTGGAGGCACCCGACTGGATGACCTTCTCGAGCAGCGGCAGCAGGTCCTGGATCGAGGAGATCTTGCCCTGGTTGATCAGGATGTACGGGTCGTCGAGGACGGCCTCCATACGCTCCTGGTCGGAGACCATGTAGGGCGACAGGTAGCCCTTGTCGAAGGCCATGCCCTCGGTGAAGTCCAGCTCCAGACCGAAGGTGTTGGACTCCTCGACGGTGATGACACCGTCCTTGCCGACCTTGTCCATCGCCTCGGCGATGAGCTCGCCGACCTGGCTGTCCTGGGCGGACAGACCGGCGACGGCGGCGATGTCGGACTTCTCGTCGATCGGGCGGGCGGTCGCGAGGAGCTCCTCGGACACGGCCTTGACCGCGGCGTCGATGCCCTTCTTCAGGGCGGCCGGGGAGGCACCCGCGGCGACGTTCTTCAGGCCCTCGCGGACCAGCGCCTGGGCCAGCACGGTGGCGGTGGTGGTGCCGTCACCCGCGATGTCGTTGGTCTTGGTCGCCACCTCCTTCACCAGCTGGGCGCCGAGGTTCTCGTACGGGTCCTCGATCTCGACCTCACGGGCGATCGTGACACCGTCGTTGGTGATGGTGGGAGCGCCGAACTTCTTGTCGATGACGACGTTGCGACCCTTGGGGCCGATCGTCACCTTGACCGTGTCGGCAAGCTTGTTGACGCCGCGCTCGAGGGCGCGACGGGCGTCCTCGTCGAACTTCAGGATCTTCGCCATGGGAGCGTGAGCCCTCTCGGAAATCTAGGTGAAAAGAGACTGCGCCCCGGGCGCCCGGCTTGTTAGTGGTCGGGGGGCCAGGGGCGCAGCTCAGAGAAATGCTTCGGTGAATTACTTCTCGATGATCGCGAGCACGTCGCGAGCCGAGAGGACGAGGTACTCCTCGCCGTTGTACTTCACCTCGGTGCCGCCGTACTTGCTGTACAGCACGATGTCGCCGGTCTTGACGTCGAGCGGCAGGCGCTCGCCGTTCTCGAAGCGGCCCGGGCCCACGGCCAGGACGACGCCCTCCTGGGGCTTCTCCTTGGCGGTGTCCGGGATGACCAGGCCAGAGGCGGTGGTCTGCTCGGCGTCGAGCGGCTGGACCACAATGCGGTCCTCGAGCGGCTTGATGGCAACCTTGGAGCTGGTGGTCGTCACGATCCGACCTCCCCCTTCGGAGATCACGGGGTTGACTGTCTGAGGTGGCGACCAGGTGGATCCGTCGTCGCGGGTGCCGGACCTGCCCGTCGCTGTGTTGGCACTCTCCAGGGGGGAGTGCCAGACCCGAGACTATGACCGCGATTAGCACTCGGTCAAGCGGAGTGCCAATCGCGTCTCCGGTGGCGTGGCCGGAGCACCTACAGATAGTCCTCCAGCCGCCCCACCGTCAGCCCGCGCCGCTCGATCTCCCGCAGCACCCTCGTCGTCCGTTCCGTCAGCGTCGGTCCCGACGCCTCCCCCGATGCCACCGAGACGATGTCTCCCGCCCGCAGCGGCCGCTGCGGCGCGCCACCCGCCGGCGACACGCTCCACAGCACCACCGCCGAGAGCCCGCAGTCGGCCGCCGCGCGCAGGGTCGTGCGGTCGTACGTGCCATAGGGCGGCCGGAACAGCCGCGGCCGGATCCCGAAGCGGGACCGCACCTTCTCCTGCTGGCCGCAGATCTCGGCGCGCTGGCCGGGGTACGGCAGCCCGCGCAGGGCGGGGTGGTCCAGGGTGTGGTTCTGGATGCTCGCGCCGACCGACTGGAGGCGCGCGAAGTGGCCGTACCCGGGGCCGACGACACTGTCGGTGAGGAACATGCTGACGGGCAGCCGCAGTTCACGGACCATGTCGACGAACCGCGGATCCCTCTCGGCACCGTCGTCATAGGTGAGGAAGACGACCTTGTCGGACGTCCCGACACGTCTGACGACCGGCGGCAGGCCGGCCCGGCGCACCGCCGCGCGCACCGGCACCCGCGGGGGCGTATGCAGCGGGGCCAGGAGGCCCCAGTGGCGGTACGGCCGTCCGTCCGCTCCGTCCCCGCCCGGTCCGTCCGACCCCACCCGCTGCGCCGCCTTCTTGCCCAGCCGTTCGATGGGATCGACGGACTGGGCACAGCCGGTGAGCAGGACGGCGGCCAGCCCGCCGGCGACCAGTGCCCGCGCTCTCACAGGTAGTCCTCGAGGCGGGCCACCGCGTACCCCTCGGCCGTGATCCTGTTCAGGAAGCGGCGGACCATGTCGGGCATCGTGCCCTTCCAGTCCTCCCGGCCCCGGAAGTGGCTGAGCACGATGTCGCCGGGGTGGATGTCCTGGTCCGGCTCGCGGTACTCCCAGTGGTCGACGAAGACCTCTTCGTTCCAGATGGGCGCGTACTTGATGCCGCAGGACCTGGCCGCGCGCAGGGTGTCCTCGTTGTAGTTGCCGTAGGGCGGGCGGAAGAGCGTGGGCCGCTTGCCGAACCGCCTTTCCATGACGTCCTGCATCCCACAGATCTCGCGCTGCTGGCCGGCGTACGACAGCGCGGGCAGGTAGGGGTGGTGGAGCGTGTGGTTGTTCAGCACCACCCCCGTGTCCCGCATCCTCGCGAAGTAGCCGTAGTCGTCCTTGACCAGGTAGTCGCTGAGGAAGGCGGTGTACGGGATCTTCAGCTCGCTCATCATCCGCAGGAATGCGGGGTCCTTCTCGGCGCCGTCGTCGATGGTGAGGAAGACGATCTTCTGCTCGGTGGGGACCGTGGTGAAGACCGGGGGCAGCCCCTTCTCCTCGTGGCCGTCGACCTCGAAGCCGTGGCGGGTGGTGATGCGGGGCTTGGCCACGGGCGCCGGCGGGGCCGTCAGTGGCACCTCCTTCAGGCCCCAGCGCCTGGCGGCGGCGATCCGGATCTGCTCGGCGCGGAGCCGGGCGGCCCGGATACGGGTCTTGTCGGCCTGGAGGTCTCCGGCGGGAGCCGGGGGCGCGTTGAGGGGCTGCTGCGGCCGTACGCCGGTCCCGGCCGGGCCGGCGCAGCCGGAGACCAGGGCGGCCACCGCCAGGAGGACGAGGCCGCCACGGATCGACACCGACACCATCAACGCACCATTTTTATACTTTTGTCCTACTGTTCCCATGAGGCCGGATCCTCGCAGGTCACGGCCTCGCACCCGAGCCGACACCGCCGCTGGAAGCGGACCGTCCACCGACTGGCCCACAATGACCCGGTGAACGACCTCGCCCCCCTCCTCGCCCCCGAGGGCCGTGCCCTCCTCGACGAAGTGCGCGGTACCGCCCCCGCCGACGAACTCGCCGTCGCCACCCGGCTGCGCCGCGAGCATCCCGCCGAACTCGTCTCCGCGGCGCTCGGCCAGGCGCGGTTGCGGCAGCGGGCGGCGGCCAAGTTCGGGGCCGAGGACGCGGAGCGGATGTTCTTCACGCCGAACGGGGTGGAGCAGTCGACCCGGGCGAGCGTGGCGGCATACCGCGCGGAGCGCCTGCGGGCCCTGGGCGCCACCTCCGTCGCCGACCTGTGCTGCGGGATCGGCGGGGACGCGATCGCGCTGGCCCGGGCCGGGATCCGGGTCCTCGCGGTGGACCGGGATCCGCTGACGGCGGCGGCCGCGCGGGCGAACGCGGACGCGCTGGGACTCGCCGGCCTGATCGACGTACGCGAGGCGGACGTCACGGAGGTCGACACAGCCTCCTACGACGCCGTGTTCGTGGATCCGGCGAGGCGGGGCGGGCGTGGCCGCATCTTCGATCCGGAGGCCTACTCGCCGCCCCTGTCGTGGGCGGTCCGGGCGGCTCTGCGGGCCCCACACGCCGCGCTGAAGGTCGCGCCCGGCATCCCGCACGAGGCGGTTCCGGCGCAGGCCGAGGCGGAGTGGATCTCCGACGGCGGGGACGTGAAGGAGGCGGTGCTGTGGTTCGGCACCGCACCGGGAGCCGTCCGGGCCACGCTGCTGCCGGGACCGCGGAGCCTGCTCGGCCGGGGGCTCCCCGACCCCGGAGTCCGTTCCGTGGGGCGGTACTTGTACGAGCCCGACGGCGCCGTCATCCGGGCCCATCTGGTGGCCGAGGCGGCCGAGGAGCTCGACGGCGGGCTGATCGACCCCACCATCGCCTACGTCACCGCGGACGCGTTGCGCGCGACCCCGTACGCCACGGCGTACGAGATCACCGACCGACTCCCCTTCAACGTCAAGAAGTTGAAGGCGCTGCTGCGGGAGCGGGAGGTCGGGATCCTGACCGTGAAGAAGCGCGGGTCGGCCGTCGAGCCGGAGGAACTGCGCCGCAAGGCGCTTCCGAAGCCGCAGGGACCCAACTCGGTGACCGTGTTCCTGACCCGGGTCGCGGGGGCACCGACCATGCTGCTGGGACGGCCGGCGGGACTTACGTGAGCGGCTCCAGGTGACAACGGATCACCGACCGCACTCCCGCGCCCGGTCCAGCAGCAGCTCCCGCTCCCGCTCGTTGCGGGTCAGCGCGGCCGCCCGCTCGAACTCGGCCCGCGCCTCGGTCGTACGTCCGAGGCGGGCGAGGAGGTCGCCGCGCACGCTCGGTAGCAAGTGGTAGTCGAGCAGCGCGGGTTCGTCGGTGAGCGCGTCGACGATCTCCAGGGCCGGGCCCGGGCCCTCGGCCATCGAGACGGCGACCGCGCGGTTGAGTTCGACGACCGGGGAGGGGGCGCGGGCGGCGAGCAGGGCGTAGAGGGTGGCGATGGCCGGCCAGTCGGTCTCGTCGTAGGAGTACGCGTGCGCGTGGCAGGCGGCGATGGCGGCCTGGAGGACGTAGGGGCCGGGGGCGCCCGCGGCCGTGGCCTCCGCGCGGCCCAGGGCCTTGATGCCGCGGGCGATGAGCATGCGGTTCCAGCGGCTGCGGTTCTGGTCCCTGAGCAGGACCGGTTCGCCCCGCGGTCCGGTGCGGGCGGCCGTGCGCGAGGCCTGGAACTCCAACAGGGCGGCGAGGCCGTGCACTTCGGGTTCCTTGGGCATGAGGGCGGACAGCAGGCGGGCCAGCCGCAGGGCGTCCTCGCACAGGGAGGGGCGCAGCCAGTCGTCGCCTGCCGTGGCCGCGTATCCCTCGTTGAAGATCAGGTAGATGACGTCCAGGACGGATCCGAGGCGGGCCTCGCGGTCGGGGCCGTAGGGCACCTCGAAGGCGATGTTCTTCGTGGCGAGGGTCCGCTTGGCGCGCACGATGCGCTGGGCGACCGTCGCCTCCGGGACGAGGAAGGCGCGGGCGATCTCGGGAGTGGTCAGACCGCCGAGCAGCCGCAGGGTGAGGGCGGTGCGGGCCTCGGCGGACAGCACCGGGTGACAGGTGGTGAAGACGAGTCTGAGCAGGTCGTCGTCGATGTCCTCGGGGTCGGACGGTTCCTCCGGCGGGGCGGTCTCCGACAGGTCCCGGCCGATCTCGGCCAGCTTGCGGGCGTAGTTCTCCCGGCGGCGGACCAGGTCCACGGCCCGTCTGCGCGCGATGGCCATGAGCCAGGCGCCGGGGTTGTCGGGGACGCCGTCGCGCGGCCACTGCTCCAGTGCCGCGACCAGGGCGTCCTGGGCGAGCTCCTCGGCGATGCCGACGTCCCGGACGACACGGGTGACACCGGCGATGATGCGCGGCGACTCCATGCGGAAGACGGTCTCGACGGAGGCGCGGGCGTCGGCTTCGGCGGAGGTGCGGGCATCGGCTTCGGGGGGCTGTGAGGTCACAGCCCCCCATTCGACACCCGTACGGCCCCGCAGCCAAGGAAGCGGGCTCAGCCCTCCGCGATCTCCCGCACCTCGCAGGTGACCGTCCAGTGCTCCTCGTGCACCTTCAGGAAGCGCTTGGTCCACTCGATCGCCTCGGCCATGTCCTTGGCCTGGACGATGGCGTACCCCCCGACGACCTCCTTCGCCTCGGTGAAGGGGCCGTCGGTCACCGACAGCTGCCCCTTCTCCCAGCGCACCCGGGCCCCCTGCGCGGTCGGCGTCAGCCCGGCGGTGTCCAGCAGCACTCCGGCCTTCGTCATCTCCTCGATCAGCTCGCCCATCCGCTGCATCAGCGCGTCGCTGGGGCCCTCGGCGGGGGCGGTCTTCTCGTCGATCTGGACCATCGACAGGTAACGCGGCATGGTGACTCCTCGGTCGCTACGGGGCCGGTCCTTCCCGGCCTCTCACCAGTGCGTCGATCGGGAGAGGCCGGGATCGACAGACCCCGCGGATTTCTTCGGAGATTTTTTCCAGGGCCCCGAAACAGGGTCCTGACCTGCTACGACAGCACCCCGCCGAACCACGCCTTGGCGGACGGCGCCCCGATCGTCACCGGGCCGAAGGTGAACGCCGCGTCCGTCACGATGCCGGTCGGACGCCCCCGCAGCGACCAGACCGCGCCGTCGCCGGTGTTCTCGCGGGGCGCCGCCGCAGCGAGGTCCGCGTAGCTGTTGCCGTTGATGTCGAGGAGGCTGACCGAGCCGCCGAAGTTGTCGCTCGACTCCGCGGCACCGGGGACGCCGTCGGTGTCCTGGGTGAAGCCCTGGGCGGCATTGCCGGTCAGGCCGTCGTGGCTGCCGTAGAGGACGTTGACCATGCCCGCCCCGTCCTTGTCGCCGAGCCTCTCGCCGGGCGCGCCCACGGCCACGTCGGCGTAGCCGTCGCCGTTGACGTCACCGGCGGCCACCGCGTCGCCGAAACGGTCCTCCTCCTCCGTGGCGCCGGGGACCCCGTCGGTGTCCTGGCTGTACGACTTCCAGGTCGACGCCGGCTTCAGACCGGAGGTCGAGCCGAGGGCCACGGTGACCGTGGACTCGTTCGGGACGCCCCGGACGACGTCTGCGAAACCGTCGCCGTTGACGTCACCGAAGGCCACCTGACCGCTGCCCTCGGGGCCGGCGGCATAGGTGAAGGCGCCTCCCGAGGCGTTGGCCAGGTAGAGCTGGGAGCCGATGCCGCCGTCGCCGGTGTAGACGGTCAGCGCGAGGTCGTCGCGGCCGTCGCCGTTGACGTCCCCGGCGGCCGCGTACATCACGTCGAAGGGCTCCACCTTGGTCGAGCCGAAGTCCTGCGTGGCGGTCGGCTTCCCGGCCCGGGAGATCGGGCCCCGCCAGACGGTGGCCTCGGTGCCGAGCGGGTCGTCGCCCGGGGAGCGGCCGCCGCGGAACAGGACCAGGTCCTGCTTGCCGTCGCCGTCGAAGTCTCCGGCCTGAGTGGTGGCCGCGGGCACGGACACCCCGCCGGACAGGCCGTCCTGGCCGCCCCAGACGACGACCGCGTCCCGGGTCGAGGAGGCCTGCCCGATGATCAGGTCGGTGCGCCTGTCGCCGTCCAGGTCCCCCGTGGACAGCTGGTAGCCGAAGTTCTCGCCCGCGGCGGGATCGCCCGGGATGCCGCTGGTGGAACGGCTGATGATCGTGCGGTGGTCCTTGGTCAGACCGTGCGGGCCGCCGTACATGACGGTGACGTAGCCCGCCCCCTGCTTGCCGCCGACCGTGGCGATCGGGGCGCCGACGGCGAGGTCCTTGTAGCCGTCGCCGTTGAAGTCGTCCACGACGTCGTGGACGGACTTCGGGGCGGCCGCCGCGGCGGTGCCCGCCAGGGCGGGTATCCCGCCGAGCGCGAGCACGCCGGCGATCAGTGGCACGGACCAGGCTTTGTACGAACGCGAGTTGGACATCGGTGATCCCCCTGATTACTGCAATGTGGTCACCGCAACAGACACCACTGGACGCCCGATGGTTGCAACCGTCGTCCCGCTCTTCAGCGCAGCGACTCCCACAACTCGCTCGCCGCGGGTTCCTTCGCCACCACCCGGTTCGGGTTCGAGGGCGCGGTCACGACCGGCATGGTCACCGTCTTCACGTCGTCGCTCGACAGGCCCTTCAGGCTCTCGCCGAGGCTCATCAGCTCGGTCAGGGAGTCGAGGCCGGTGTCGGTGGTGAGACTGCCGGTGATCGCGTCGGCGACGGAGTACAGCTTGGTGGGGCTGGTCAGCAGGTTCGTCGAGGAGATCTGCTCCAGCAGGGCCTTCACCAGCTTCTGCTGGAGGCCTATGCGGCCCAGGTCGCTGCCGTCGCCTATGCCGTGCCGGGTGCGGGCGAACGCGAGGGCCTGCGTGCCGTTCAGGTGGTGGGTGCCCGCCTTGAGGGTGAGGTGGCTGTCGTCGTCGTCGATGTCCTCGTCCGTGGTCACCGTGACCCCGCCGAGCGCGTCGACCAGCTTCGCGAAGCCCGAGAAGTCGATCTCGACGTAGTGGTCCATGCGGACGTCCGTGATCGACTCGACGGTCTTGACCGCGCACACCGGACCGCCCACCGAGTAGGCGCTGTTGAACATCGCGCCGTACGCCGCCGACGTGGAGCCCCCGCTCTCCAGGGGGCACGACGGGCGGGTGACGAGGGTGTCGCGCGGGATGCTGACGACCGTCGCCGCGGTGCGGCCCGCGTCGATGTGCACGACCATCGCGGTGTCGGACCGGGCGCCGGTGCTGCTGCCGCCCCCGAGCGCCTGGTTCTCCTTGCCGCTGCGCGAGTCGGAGCCCAGGACCAGGATGTTCACCGCTTCCGTGGGCAGCGGCGCCTCCTGCGAGGCCGAAGGGGCCGGCGTCACCTTCGCGGGGCGGTCGTCGCCGAGCGCGCTGTTGATGTCGACGCTCTTGATGTTGCTGTTGAGGTGCCAGTACGCCCAGCCCGCCGCGGCACATCCCAGGACCAGCGTGCCCACGAGCGTGAGGCCGACGGCCTTCAGTACTCTCGGCCGCCGACCCGCTCGTCTGCCCTCGTCGTCTCCCGCCACAGGGAGGAACGTACGTCCGAATTATTACGAGGAAGGCCTCCTGGACGGCTTTCTTCGGAAAATCTCAGACTTCTCATTCCAGCGTCACGGCCGGTACCGGATTGCTGCCGTTCCACGAGGCGTTGAATCCGAAGGTCACCGAACCGCCGTCCGGCACGGTCCCGTTGTAGGCCGCGTTCGAGCAACCGACCGCGGTCCCCGACTGGGTGCAGGTCGCGTTCCAGGCCTGGGTGATCCGCTGCCCGCCGCCGTACGTCCAGCCGGCCTTCCACGACGACAGCGCGGCACCCGAACAGGAGATCTTCACCTGTCCCGTGAAGCCGGTGTCCCACTGACTGGTCACGCTGTACGCCGCGGTGCACGCGCCGGTCGGCGGAGGCGTGGTCGTGCCGCCGAGCGCCGCCGCGATCGCGTGGTACGCGGGTTTCGGCGCGTAGTTCTCGTCGTACGGGGTCGCCGCGCCCTCCCCCGGGAAGGTGCTCGGGATCCAGGAGTCGGAGTCGGTGAAGCCCCAGACGGTGACGCCGGCGCAGCGCGCGACCGCCACGCACGCGTTCATGACGGCCTTGTAGTCGGCGGCCTGCTGCGCGAGCTTCGTGCTGTCGGAGGGCAGCGGCATCCGGATGTCGAGCTCGGTGATCGCCACGTCGACTCCGAGGTCGGCGAAGCGCTGGATGTTCTGCTGGAGGGTGGAGGGCACCTGGCCGACGATCAGATGGGCCTGGAGCCCGACCCCGTCGATCGGGACGCCCTGTTCCTTCAGCGACTTGACCAGGTTGTAGAGGGCCGTGGACTTCGCGTTGACACCCTCGACGTTGTAGTCGTTGATGTAGAGCCTGGCGGCCGGGTCGGCGGCGCGGGCGGCGGTGAGGGCCTGGGCGATGTAGCCGGTGCCGAGGCCGTTGTACCAGAGGGTCTGGCGGTAGGTGCCGTCCTCGTTGAAGGCCTCGTTGACGACGTCCCAGGCGGCCAGCCGGCCCTTGTAGCGGCCGACCTCCAGCGCGATGTGGTCGTTCATCAGCTGACCGAGCTGAGCTGCGGTCCAGGTGCCGTTCGTCAGCCAGCTCGGGTTCTGGTTGTGCCAGAGCAGGGTGTGGCCGCGCACCTGCTGGCCGTGGGCCTCGGCGAAGTTCACGATCTGGTCGGCCTCGGCCCAGTTGTAGCTGCCCCGGGTCGGCTCGACCGAGCCCCACTTCATGGCGTTGCCGGGCGTCAGCGAGTTGAACTGCGCCCCGGCGAGGTCGCCGTAGGTGCCGGTGAGCTTGGAGCCGGTGACGGCCGTGCCCATGACCTTGCCCTTGGCCGCGGCGAGGTCGCGCAGGGGTACGTCGGCGGCGCTCGCCGTGGGGGCCGGGGCGAGCAGCGCGAGGCCGCTCAGGAGGGACACAAGGGATAAGCCGGTTCTCAGAGATCTCATTGCGGGTGCCTCCGAAAGTTTCGGTCATGCAACCGATTGGCTTCGGAGGAGTGTGGGCGCACACACCCCACCCGTCAATGGCTCACCCCTCGGCCTCAGCGGTACTGCTGCGCACCACCAGGCTCGTCGCCAGCTCCACCCGGGTCGCCGCCGGGCTCCCGCCGTCCCGCCCCAGGTCCAGCACCAGCTTCGCCGCGGCCTCGGCCATCTCGGTCAGCGGCTGCCGTACGGTCGTCAGCGGCGGACCCACCCAGGGTGCCACCGGAAGGTCGTCGAACCCGACCACGCTCAGGTCCTCCGGGATGCGCAGCCCCAGCTCGCGGGCCGCCTCGTACAGACCGAGCGCCTGGAGGTCGTTGCCGGCGAAGACCGCGGTGGGCCGGTCGGGACGGCGCAGGAGCGCCAGGCCCTGGCGGTAGCCGGTCTCGTGGTGGAAGTCGCCGGCCATGATCAGCCCGGGGTCGACGGGCAGCCCCGCGGTCTCCAGGGCGGCCCGGTAGCCGTCGATGCGGGCGCGGCTGCACATCATGCGGGAGGGGCCGGAGATCGCCCCGATCCTGCGGTGCCCGAGCTCGACGAGATGCCGGGTCGCGGCGAGCCCGCCCTGCCAGTTGGTCGCGCCGATGGAGGGCACGTCGGCACCCGGATCGCCCGCCGGGTCCATCACCACGAACGGGATCGACCTGCTGCTCAGCAGCGCGCGCTGGGACTCGTCGAGCCCGGAGAGCACGAGGATCACGCCGTAGGGGCGGCGGGCGGCGACCTGGTCGGCCCAGGTGCGCCCGGGGGTGAGCCGGCCCGCGCTCTCGCTCAGCACGACGCTGAGCCCGGCGTCGCGGGCCACGTTCTCCACGCCCCGGATGACCTCCATCGCCCACGCGCTCTCCAGCTCGTGGAAGACCAGGTCGATCAGGGGCGAACGGCTCGCCTCGGCGCGCCGGCGCCGGTAGCCGTGCGCGCGCAGGAGGCCTTCGACGCGGGCGCGGGTCGCGGGAGCGACGTCGGCCCGGCCATTGAGGACCTTCGAAACTGTCGGCGCCGAAACGCCGGCCTCCCGGGCGATCTCGGCGAGCGTGGCGGTCTGCGGCGACCGGCCGGCTGTCGAGGGTGTCGGGGAAGTCGTCCGGGTTTCTGCGGGCTCCGGGGGTGTCATGGCGGCGATCGTATCCCTGCGCGACCTCTTGACGAACCCTTCCGGCGGCCCTAGGTTCCCAAAACATTCGGATTACATATCGAAACATTCGTGAAGGTCGGCCCGACAGTCGAGCCCGACAGGAGTTACATGACCACCGCGCCCTGGCGTGACCCCGCCCTGACCGCCTCCGCCCGCGTCGACGACCTCCTCTCCCGGATGACCCTTCAGGAGAAGACCGCCCAGCTCTACGGCGTGTGGGTGGGCGCCAGCACGGACGGGGACGGAGTCGCCCCCCTCCAGCGCGAGATGACCGCCGCCTACGACTGGGACGAGCTGATCACCCGGGGCCTGGGCCAGCTCACCCGCCCCTTCGGCACCGCCCCCGTGGACCCGGCGCTGGGCGCGCAGGCACTGGCCCGCGCCCAGCGCCGTATCACCGAAGCGGGCCGTTTCGGCATCCCGGCGCTGGCCCACGAGGAGTGCCTGGCCGGCTTCACCACCTGGCGGGCCACCGCCTATCCGGTCCCGCTCGCCTGGGGCGCGAGCTGGGACGCCGATCTCGTCGAGGAGATGGCCGGTGCCATCGGCCGCGACCTGCGCGCGGTCGGTGTCCACCAGGGCCTGGCCCCCGTTCTGGACGTCGTGCGCGACCCGCGCTGGGGGCGGGTCGAGGAGACGATCGGCGAGGACCCGTACCTGGTGGGCACGATCGGCGCGGCGTACGTCCGGGGTCTAGAATCGGCGGGGATCGTCGCCACGCTCAAGCACTTCGCCGGGTACGCCTCCTCGGCCGGCGCCCGCAACCTCGCGCCCGTGCGCGCGGGCGTGCGGGAGTTCGCCGACATCACCCTGCCGCCCTTCGAGTTCGCCCTGCGCGAGGGCGGGGCCCGCTCGGTGATGGCCGCGTACACCGACACGGACGGCGTCCCGGCCTCCGCCGACCCCGGACTGCTGACGGAGCTCCTGCGCGAGGAGTGGGGGTTCACCGGCACGGTGGTCTCCGACTACTTCGGCGTCGGCTTTCTCCAGACCCAGCACCGGATCGCCGGCACCGAGGCGGACGCGGCCCACGCGGCCCTCGCGGCGGGCCTCGACGTCGAACTGCCCACCCTCAAGTGCTACGGCACCCCCCTGATCGATGCCGTCCGCGCGGGTGAGATCCCCGAGTCCCTGATCGACCGGGCGGCCCGCCGGGTCCTGCTCCAGAAGTGCGAGCTGGGCCTCCTGGACGAGGACTGGAGCCCGGAACCCACCGAGCGGATCGACCTGGACTCGACGGCGAACCGCGCCCTGGCCCGCCGCCTCGCCGAGGAGTCGGTGGTACTCCTGGACAACCCGGGCGGCCTGCTCCCATTGGCCCCCGACACCCGGATCGCGGTCGTCGGCCCCCGCGCCGCCGACGCCCTCGCCATGCTGGGCTGCTACTCCTTCCCCTCCCACGTCCTCACCCACCACCCCGACGTCCCGATGGGCATCGAGATCCCCACGGTCCTTCAGGCCCTGCGCACCGAACTCCCCGACGCCAAGGTGACGTTCACCGAGGGCTGCGGGGTCGACGAGCCGGACACCGGGGGCTTCGAGGAGGCGGTGGCCCGGACGGCGGAGGCGGACGTCTGCGTGGCGGTGCTCGGCGACCGGGCGGGCCTCTTCGGCCGGGGCACCTCGGGCGAGGGCTGCGACGTGACGGACCTGCGCCTGCCGGGCGTCCAGGGGGAGTTGCTGGACTCCCTGGTCGCGACCGGTGTCCCGGTCGTGCTGGTCCTGCTGACCGGCCGCCCCTACGCGCTCGGCCGCTGGCACGGCCGGCTCGGTGCGGTCGTCCAGGCGTTCTTCCCCGGCGAGGAGGGCGGCCCGGCCGTCGCCGGAGTACTGTCGGGCCGGGTCAACCCCTCGGGCCGCCTTCCGGTGAGCGTCCCGCAGGTGCCCGGCGGCCAGCCGTGGACCTACCTCCAGCCGCCGCTCGGCCTCGCGGGCGAGGTCAGCAACCTGGACCCGACCCCGCTGTACGCCTTCGGACACGGGGGCTCCTACACGGAGTTCGTGTGGGAGGACTTCACGGGCGGCGGGGCCCGGGAGGAGATCGGCACGGACGGCACCCACGACGTGTCGCTGACCGTGCGCAACGCGGGGGGCCGGGCGGGCGCCGAGGTCGTCCAGTTGTATCTGCACGACCCGGTCGCCTCGGTGACCCGCCCGGACGTCCGCCTGATCGGCTATCGGCGGCTGGAGCTGGAGCCGGGCGAGTCCCGTCGCGTGACCTTCCGCTTCCATGCCGAGCTGTCGGCGTTCACCGACCGCAAGGGCCGCCGCGTCGTCGAACCGGGCGACCTGGAGCTGCGGCTGGCGGCGTCGAGCGCGGAGGTCCGGCACACATCACTGCTGCGTCTCACGGGCCCGGTCCGGGAGGTGGGCACGGACCGCCGGCTGCGCTGCGGGACGGAGGTGTCGCCGACGGAGTGAGCTCAGTCCGCGCCCAACGACTCGAACCGCCACCGATGCACCGACCGAGCGACCAACCCGTCGCCGGACCCGGGGAGTTCGGGAAGCTGGGCGTCGTGGACCGCGTCACCGCAGTGGGGCACGGACCGCCGGCTGCGCTGCGGGACGGAGGTGTCGCCGACGGAGTGAGCTCAGTCCGCGCCCAACGACTCGAACCGCCACCGATGCACCGACCGAGCGACCAACCCACCCTCGGGTTCGGGGAGTTCGGGGAGCTCGGCGTCGTGGACCGCGTCCCACCACGTGAGGACCAGGACGCGGTCCTGCGGTGCCCGGAAGGTCTCGCGCCGCAACGGCCGTAGGGGAAGCTCCTGTCGGCGGGCCCAGGCAAGCAGTTCCTCGCCCCGCCCCTCGGCCGCCCGGGCCTCCCACATCAGCGTGACCGTCACGAGTAGAGGTTCTCCTTGCTGACCTCGTGCACATGGTCGTGGCCCGGCACGTGCGGGTCGGTCACCGGGAGGGAGGAGTCGGCGGAGAGGTCCCAGCTGGAGGCGGCGCGGTTACGGGCGACCATCTCGGCGCCGAGCGCGGCGACCATCGCGCCGTTGTCCGTGCACAGCTTGGGGCGGGGCACCCGCAGTCGGATCCCGGCGGCCTCGCAGCGCTCCAGGGCCAGGGCCCGCAGCCGCGAGTTGGCGGCCACGCCGCCGCCGATCATCAGGTGGTCGACGCCCTCGTCCTTGCAGGCCCGCACGGCCTTGCGGGTCAGCACGTCCACGACCGCCTCCTGGAAGGAGGCCGCCACGTCACGCACCGGCACCTCCTCCCCCGCGGCCCGCTTCGCCTCGATCCAGCGGGCCACCGCCGTCTTGAGGCCGGAGAAGGAGAAGTCGTACGCCGGGTCGCGCGGCCCGGTCAGACCGCGCGGGAACGCGATCGCCGACGGGTCGCCCTCGCGCGCGTACCGGTCGATGACCGGACCGCCGGGGAAGCCGAGGTTCAGCACCCGGGCGATCTTGTCGAAGGCCTCGCCCGCCGCGTCGTCGATGGTCGCGCCCATCGGCCGTACGTCGGAGGTGATGTCGCTCGACAGCAGCAGCGAGGAGTGCCCGCCGGAGACGAGCAGCGCCATCGTCGGCTCGGGCAGCGCACCGTGCTCCAGCTGGTCCACGCAGATGTGGGAGGCGAGGTGATTGACGCCGTAGAGGGGCTTGCCGAGGGCGTAGGCGTACGCCTTCGCCGCGGAGACCCCGACGAGCAGCGCGCCGGCGAGTCCGGGACCGGCGGTGACGGCGATCCCGTCGAGGTCGCGCGCGCTCACCCCGGCTTCCTTCAGGGCGCGCTCGATGGTCGGCACCATCGCCTCGAGGTGCGCCCTGCTGGCCACCTCCGGCACCACGCCGCCGAACCGGGCGTGCTCGTCGACGCTGGACGCGATGGCGTCGGCCAGCAGGGTGGTCCCCCGGACGATGCCGACGCCGGTCTCGTCACAGGAGGTCTCGATGCCCAGGACAAGCGGTTCGTCAGCCATTGATCTCGGTTCCTCGTTCGGATGTCGACACCGCGGCGGAGCCGCTGTCGGATGCTGTGGTCAGTCGCATGACCAGGGCGTCCACATTGCCCGGCTGGTAGTAGCCGCGGCGGAACCCGATGGCCTCGAAGCCGAAGCGCTCGTAGAGCTTCTGGGCGCGGACGTTGTCGATCCGGCACTCCAGCATCACTTCGGCGCACTCGAAGGCGGTCGCGGCCCGCAGCAGCTCGGTCAGCAGCACCGAGCCGAGTCCGGTGCCCCAGTGGTCGCGGGCGACGGCGATCGTCTGGACGTCGGCCCCCGCGGCGGAGTCGCTGTCGGATGCAGTGCCGGCGGAGGCGAGTCCGGCGTATCCGACGAGCCGTTCGCCCTCCTCGGCCACCACGTACCGCCGGGTGGCCTCGGGGCCGCGGGAGTGCGCGAGCTCGGACCAGAACATGCCCCGGGACCAGGCGTCCTCCGGGAAGAGGTCCTTCTCCAGTTCCAGGACGGAATCGATGTCCCACCACCGCATCTCGCGCAGCACAGGAGTCACAGGTGTGGTCACTTGGGGGTGACCACCTTGTAGTTCTTGGGAACCTGGGCGTCGGGCCGGCGCAGATACAGCGGCCGCGGCGCGGGCAGTTCCTCCCCGGCCCCGATCCGCTCGGCCGCCAGGGAGGCGAGTGCGGCGGCGGAGACGTACTCGGGCTCGCGGGCGTCGGGGAAGGTGTCGGGGTAGAGCAGCGCCCCGGCGCCGACGGCGGGCAGCCCCTTGACCTGCTCGGCGATGTCGGCGGGCCGGTCGACGGCGGGTTCACCGGTCCGGGTACGGGAGTTCTCGTACCGCGCCCAGTAGACCTCCTTGCGCCGCGCGTCGGTCGCCACGACGAAGGGTCCCTCGCCGGGGTCGGCCGCGTACGCGAGCCCGTCGAGGGTGCACATCCCGTGCACGGGGATCCCGAGGGCGAGCCCGAAGGTGTCGGCGGTCATGAGCCCGACGCGCAGCCCGGTGTAGGGCCCGGGCCCGGTCCCCACGACGATCGCGGTGACCGCGTCCAGCTTCACCCCCGCGTCCGCGAGCACCCGGTCGACGGCCGGCAACAACAGCTCCCCGTGCCGACGCGCGTCCACCTGGCTGAACGAGGCGACGACGTCACGCCCGTCATGCAGGGCGACGGTCACGGCGGGGGTGGCGGTATCCAGAGCGAGCAAGAGCACGCAAACAGCCTACGGCTCCGGGGAGCCCGAGGCGGCCGCAGTCCGCACAGGGACGGGCGCGGGGCGGGTATCGAGGGGCGGCTCCGGCGCGCGGGCGCGACCGGCCGCAGCGGCGCCGCACCGGCCCGGCGACCTGCTACCGTCACCACAAATGAGGACTAAATACTCAAGAGGTAACCGGTGGCACCCAGCAGCGCAGGCTTCGTAACCGCCCTCACCGCAGCGGCCCTCGCAACGGTCGGCTTCCTCGGCTACCAGGCTTACGCAGCGGCCCCCGGCCACCTCACCAAGGCCCGTACGAACGGCTCCCCGGCGATCACCACGAAGGCCCCGGGGGGCAAGAGGAACGCCACCCTCCTGCCGCCGGGTTCCGGCACGGGCGCCCGCGTCGTGTACTCCCTGAGGGGTCACCGCGTCTGGCTGGTCGGCCTCGGCGACAAGGTGATCCGCACCTTCGAGGTCACCCCGGGAAACATCACCCCCGCCCCCGGCGTCTACGCGGTCACCTCCCGCTCCAACGCCGTGACCGGATCCGATGGCACTCCCATCGAACACGTGGTCCGCTTCACCAGCGTCGACGGCGTGGCGATCGGCTTCAGCGCGGCCGTGCGGGACGCGGCGCCTCCCGCCGACTCCACCACGACCGCCGTGCGCACGGGCGGCATCCGGGAGTCCCGTGCGGACGGCGACGTGATGTGGACCTTCGCGACGATCGGCGCGACGGTCGCGGTGATTCCCTGAGCCCCCTCAGGCCGCTTTCGGACGCTCCGCGGCCGCCCGCACGGTCTCCGGATCGGGCAGCCGCGGCGGTGTCGAGACGGCTTCCGCCGCCGCGCAGGACGCCAGCAGATCACGCATGGACACGCCGCCGACGAGCACGTACGGCTGCGGGCGGGGCCGGTTCTCGGTGGCCGACATGGACGCCTCCTGAAGTTCGGGGGCGGGCGAAGTTAGGTACACCTAACTACGAGCTGGATATCATGTGACCACGCACAAGACGGCGAACGCAATATCTTGCCGACGGTTTGTCGGAACGTTCACAGCAAGCGTCCGCGGGAGGGTGCGGCGGGCTCTCAGGCCGTGAGCACGCTGAGGTCGGCCGCGGTCCACCGCTCCCCGACCGGCGTCAGCGTCACGTGCCGCACCTCGTCGGTCGTGTCACCGACCGCGCGGTGGATCTGCACCTGGAGCCGGTCGTCGGTCAGTTCCTCGACCTTGCCCTCGCCCCACTCCACGACGATCACCGACTCCGGCAGCGACACGTCGAGATCGAGGTCCTCCATCTCGTCGAGCCCGCCGCCCAGGCGGTACGCGTCGACGTGGACGAGCGGCGGCCCGTCCCCCAGGGACGGATGCACCCGGGCGATCACGAAGGTCGGCGAGGTCACGGCCCCCCGCACCCCGAGCCCCTCGCCGAGGCCCCGGGTCAGCGTCGTCTTACCCGCGCCGAGCTCTCCGCTGAGCATCACCAGGTCCCCGGCGCGCAGCAGCTTGGCGAGCTTCAGGCCCAGCTCGCGCATCTGCTCGGGGGAGGTGACGGTCAGCTCGGTCTCAACCGGGTTGCGCGGTGCTTCCATAACCGCCAACGGTAGCCCCTGCGGGCACCGCCCCCGCCCGGGTGAGCAGGTCGGCGAGGCGGTCGGTGACCACTTCCGGGTGCTCCAGCATGACCAGGTGCCCGGCGTCCGGGACCAGCACCAGCTCCGCCTCCGGCAGCAGGGAGGCGATCGCCTCGCTGTGCTCGCTGGGCGTGACCATGTCCCCCACCCCGGCCAGCACCAGCACCGGCTTGTCAGCGAAGTGGGCGAGGGCGGCCGTCTTGTCGTGGTTGTCGAACGCCGGGTAGTACTCGGCGACCACGTCGATCGGGGTGCCCTCGATCATCCGCTCGGCGAACCGGACGACGGCCGGGTCGACGTCCCGGGAGGCGAAGGAGTAGCGCTTGATGATCCCGGCGAACAGGTCGGCGGTGGCCCGCCGCCCCTTCTCCACCAGGTCGGCCCGCTGCCCCAGTGCCTTGAGGACGCCCGGCAGCACCCGCCGTACGACGTTGACGCCGGCGACGGGCAGCCCGAAGTTGACCTCCCCGAGCCGTCCGGACGACGTGCCGACCAGGGCCACCGCCACGACCCGGTCGCGGATCAGCTCGGGGTACTGGTCGGCCAGCGCCATGACGGTCATCCCGCCCATGGAGTGTCCGACGAGCACGATCGGCCCCTCGGGGACGGTCGCGTCGATGACGGCTTTCAGGTCGTGCCCGAGCTGCTCGATGTCGACCGGCACCCCGTCCCGCACCTGCCGCATGCCCCGCCCGGACCGCCCGTGGCTGCGCTGGTCCCAGTGCACGGTTCGCACGACGCCCCTGAGCGCCGCGCGCTGGAAGTGCCAGGAGTCCTGGCTGAGGCAGTAGCCGTGGCTGAAGACGACGGTGACGGGGGCGGGGGCCTTGCGCCCGAACAGCCGGCGCCGGCGCGGCGACAGCGCGGGCACGGCTTCCGGGTCGACGTCGTCGACCTCGTAGTACAGCTCGGTGCCGTCGTCGGCCTCCGCCTTGCCGGGGGTACCGCGCAGCGAGCCGTACGGCCCGGTCGAGTCGAGGGCGAGCCGCGCCTTCTGCCGCATCCCGCGCCCGACGGTGAGCCGCTCGACGGCCACACCGGCCGCGGCGCCCGCGGCGATCACGCCTATCGCGGCGCCGGCGATCCCGGTCGCCCGACGCCAGCCGGCGCCCGCCCCCGCGGAGGCGAGGGCCACCGAAGCGGCGGCGTCGACGACGGCCTCCGCACTGCTCTCGCTCACGTACCGCTCCTGTTCGCTGGGTCGGGTGCTACCGGTGTGGCGGGTCTCGCTGTTCTTGCACGCACTGTGCGGTTACCCCGCTTGTTCGTCATTCACATAGACGCGGGGAACGCGCGTTCCGATGCGGGTCACGATTTCGTACGCGATGGTGCCCGAGGCCTGCGCCCAGTCCTCGGCGGTGGGCTCGCCCCGGTCGCCGGGACCGAAGAGCACGGCCCGGGTGCCGGTGGCGGGCTCGTCGCCGCCGAGGTCCACGACGAACTGGTCCATGGCGATCCGCCCGGCGACCGTCCGCCACTTGCCGTCGACCAGGACCGGTCCGGCGCCGGAGGCGTGCCGCGGGATGCCGTCCGCGTATCCGACGGGCACGAGGCCGAGGGTCGTGGCGCCCGGGGTGATGTAGTGATGGCCGTAACTGACGCCATGGCCGCCCGGAACATGCTTGACCAGCGCGATCGACGCGGACAGCGTCATCACCGGGCGCAGTCCGAAGTCGGCGGGGACGCCGAGCTCGGGACTGGGCGAGATGCCGTAGACCGCGATCCCGGTCCGGACGAGGTCGAAGTGGCTCTCCGGAAGCGTGAGCGTGGCGGGCGAGTTGGCGATGTGCCGCACCTCGGGGTTCACGCCCTGACCCTCGGCGTACGCCAGCATCTCCCGGAAGCGGGTGAGCTGGGCGGCGATGGAGGGGTGCCCGGGCTCGTCGGCGCAGGCGAAGTGCGACCAGAGTCCGGTGACCCGCAGGAGGCCTTCGGACTGGGCGCGCAGGGCCTCGGCGACCAGCTCGGCCCAGTCCTCGCCCGGCTGGCAGCCGCCCCGCCCGAGTCCGGTGTCGGCCTTGAGCTGCACGCGCGCGGGAAGACCGGATTCGCGGGCCGCGGCGACGAGCTCCCGCAGCGCCCACATCCCGCCGACGGACACGTCGAGGTCGGCCTCGATCGCCTCCCGCCAGGGGCCGCCGGGCGTCCACAGCCAGCACATGATCCGCCCCGGCAGTCCCGCCTTCCGCAGCGCGAGAGCCTCCTCCGGCGTGGCGGTCCCGAGCCAGCGCGCGCCCGCCTCGACCGCGGCGCGGGCGCAGGGCACCGCGCCGTGGCCGTACGCGTCGGACTTGACCACGGCCATGACGGCGGCCCCCGACGCGCGGGCACGCAGGGCCCGCACGTTGGCCCGCAGCGCGGCCAGGTCGATCTCGGCGCGGGCCCGCAGTGGTGCGGTCGGGGCAGTTGCTGTCTCGTTCATGGCGCCCCCAGTGTCTCAGAGGCGACTGACACCGCCGATGAGCGCGTCCCCCTCGGGGCGCGCACGCGCACGCGTGTCAGAGGCTCAGACCGTGCCGGGCCAGGTATTTCACCGGGTCGATGTCCGAGCCGTACGGGCGGCGGGAGCGGACCTCGAAGTGCAGATGCGGGCCCGTGGCGCGCCCGGTGGCCCCACTGCTGCCTATGCGGGTGCCGGCCTTGACCTTGGCGCCGCGCGCGACCGAGATGCGCGAGAGATGGGCGTAGAGCACATACCGTGAATCGCTCATCTTGATCGTCACGGCCTTTCCGTACGACCCCGACCAGCTGGCCAGGACGACGACGCCGGTGCCGACCGCGTAGACCGGGGTTCCCTTCGGCACGGCAAGATCGACTCCGGTGTGATAGCCGACCAGCCAGTTTCCCCGCACCCGGTAACGCATCGTCACCCTGGCCCGCTTCCGGATGGGGCGGGTCCACTTGGCGGTGAGGGAGCGGTCGTCGACCTCGACGTCCTCGGCGGCCTCGAACAGTTCCTCGTATTCCGCGTCGTAGTCGCCGCCGCAGTTCCCGCCGGGCTCTTCCTCTGACGGTTCCGGGGTGTCCTCGCGGAAACCGAGAACGGGACTCCCCAGAACGACTGCCGCGCCTCCCAGCAACTCGCGCCGGGTGGTGCCTCGTATATTTGGCTCATCCATGCGGCCAGCGAAACATCGCCCTTTCAGCTCCGCATATTCGGCCGACCGGTATTGGTCCCATCAGGTAGTAGTTCGCGGTTACGCGTCGGTATTCCGGCTCGCCGTCACCCGTACGCCTGCTGATCCGCGGTCAGGCGTCCGTCACGTCCCGCCAGGCCGCCGGTACGGCCTCGGCCACGTCGTGCGCCCCCACCGGTGCCCCGTCCGCCGCGAACCGCCCAGCCAGCCCGTGCAGATACGCGCCCACGCTGCCGGCGTCCAGAGCGCTCAGCCCGGACGCGAGCAGGGACCCGGCGAGACCGGACAGGACGTCCCCGCTGCCGGCGGTGGCCAGCCACGCCGTCCCGGTCGGGTTGACGCGTACGGCCCCGCCGCCGGCGTCGGCGACCAGCGTGGTCGAGCCCTTGAGCAGCACGGTCGCGTCGTAGCGCCCGGCGAGTTCCCGCGCCGAGGCCAGCCGGGCCCCCTCGACCTCCTCGCGCGGCACCCCGAGGAGCGCGGCGGCCTCTCCGGCGTGCGGGGTCATGAGGGTCGGCGCGGTACGCGCGCGTACGGCGTCCCGGTCGGCGAGCCGCAGTCCGTCCGCGTCGATGAGGACCGGCACGTCGGACGCCAGCACCTCTCCGACGGCCGTGGCGTCGTCCCCGGCCCCCGGCCCGACGACCCACGCCTGCACGCGTCCGGCGTGCTTCGGACCCCGGTCGGAGACGAGCGTCTCGGGGAAGCGGGCGATCACGGCGTCCGCGGCGGGCCCGACGTACCGCACGGCCCCGGCACCGCCCCGCAGCGCCCCGTACACGGCGAGTACGGCCGCTCCCGGGTACCGCGCGGACCCGGCGGCGATCCCGACGACTCCTCGCCGGTACTTGTCGCTCTCTCCGGTCGGCACGGGCAACAGGCGCCGTACATCGGCGTGTTGGAGGGCTTCCAGTGCGGCCTCCTCGGGAAGGGCCAGCCCGATGTCGACGAGCCGCACCGACCCGGCGTACTCCCGCGCGGGATCGATCAGCAGGCCGGGCTTGTGCGTCCCGAAGGTGACGGTGAGGTCGGCCCGTACGGCCGCCCCGCGCACCTCACCGGTGTCGGCGTCGACGCCACTGGGCAGATCCACGGCGACGACGGCGGCGCGGGACCGGTCGGCGACCTCGGCCAGCCGGGCCGCCTCGGGGCGGAGCCCGCCCTTGCCGCCGATCCCGACGATGCCGTCGAGGAGGAGGTCGGCCCGCGCGATGAGCCGTTCGGCGCCGTGGGTCTCCGGGGCAGGTCCTCCGGTTCCTACGACCCGTCCGTCGCCGTCCACGGCACGCCCCCCGGCCCGCCGCAGCGCGGCCAGCCCCGCGGAGTGGGCGCGCTCGGGCGCGAGCAGCACGGCGGTGACACCGGCCCCGCGCCTCGCGAGCCGCGCGCCCGCGTAGAGGGCGTCGCCGCCGTTGTCCCCGCTCCCGACGAGCAGCACGACCCGACGGCCGTACACCCGCCCCAGCAGATCCGCGCAGGCGGCGGCAAGTCCAGCCGCGGCCCGCTGCATGAGCGCGCCCTCCGGCAGCCGAGCCATCAGCTCCCGCTCGGCCGCCCTCACCGTGTCCACGCTGTACGCAGTACGCATGCGACCGAGTCTGCCGCAGAGCTGCCGTGAAACGCGAAGGGTCGAAAAGGGCGCGCCCTATTGGCCTCTCGCCGTGGTCACCACATCACTGAGCACTGTGCATCGTGAAGTTGCTGGTCACGGGTCTGGTGTGTGCGAGGTTCGGGACCGAGCCCGTGCCCGCACCGCTACCTGCCCCTCACGCCAAAGACCCGTACAACCAAGGGACTTGAAGCCGCCTGGTTTCAGCCTGCGAACGTTTCTGCCCGCGAGTTTTGCGAGACGTATTGACGCTGATCACCGGAACCCTATGATCCAGTTGCTCGACACTTCGACCCGCGTTCGCCATGTCGAACACTTCTGGGCCGCACCTCACCGCCTCCGGACAGCCCCTGACGGGCCAAACCGGAGTCGCTTGCTCAAGGATGACGAGGTCCTTATGCACCGACGTATCTTCAGCCGCAGACGTCCGCCTGCGGTGCTCGCCGCCGTGGTTGCGGCCCTGGCCGCGTTGGCGGCACTGCTCGTCGCCGGCCCGGCTCAGGCGGCCACCACCAGTGACGTGCGCGGTGTTGATTCCGGCAAGTGTCTCGATGTGTCGGGCTTCAGCCAGGCCGACGGCGCGAACGTGCAGATCTGGGACTGCCACGGCGGAACCAACCAGCAGTGGACATTGACGGACAGCAACCAGCTGACCGTGTACGGCAACAAGTGCCTGGATGTCCGGGGCGGCGCCACCACGTCCGGGACCCCGGTGCAGATCTGGACGTGCACCGGCAGTGACAACCAGCAGTGGCGGGTGAACCCCGACGGCACGATCGTCGGCGTGCGGTCCGGGCTGTGCCTGGAGGCCGCGGGCTGGGGTAAGACCAACGGCACGGCGGTGCAGATCTGGTCGTGCCACGGCGGCACCAACCAGAAGTGGACCGGCCTGGCCGGGGCGAGCAACTCGTGTGCTCTTCCGTCGACGTACCGCTGGACATCGACCGGCCCGTTGGCGCAGCCGAAGGCGGGGTGGTCCGCACTGAAGGACTTCACCAGCGTCGTCTACAACGGCAAGCACGTCGTCTATGCCACGTCGCACAACAACCTCGCCGGTAACGACGGTCGCTGGGGATTGGCGACCTTCAGCCCCTTCACGAACTGGTCCGACATGGCCACCGCCACCCAGACCACGATCCCTTTCGACGGCATCGCGCCGACGCTGTTCTACTTCGCCCCGAAGAACCTCTGGGTGCTTGCCTACAACGGGGCTTGGCCGTACAGCTTCGGCTACCGCACCTCGAGCGACCCCACCGACCCCAACGGCTGGTCCGCGCAGCAGGAGCTGTTCACGGGCACCCTCCCGAAGGGCGGCCCCCTCGACGTGACCCTTATCGGCGACGACACGAACATGTACATGTTTTTCGCCGACGATGAGGGCGGCATCTACCGTGCCGGCATGCCCATCGGCAACTTCCCGGGCACCTTCGGTTCGTTCACGAAGATCATGAGCGAATCGTCGCTCGACCTGTTCGAGGCGCCGGAGGTCTACAAGGTCCAGGGCCAGAACCAGTACCTCATGATGGTCGAGGCCCAGAATTACACGGGGTACGGTCGCTACTTCCGCGCGTTCACGGCCACCAGCCTCAACGGCACGTGGACACCGTCACCGCAGGCCAACACCGTGACCAGCCCCTTCGCCGGCAGTGCCAACAGTGGCGCGACCTGGACCAGGGACATCAGCCACGGCGATCTGGTTCGCACCAACCCCGACCAGACCAAGACCATTGACCCCTGCAACCTGCAGTTCCTCTACCAGGGGCGCGACCCCAACAGCGACGGCGGGGACTACGGCCTCCTGCCGTACCGGCCGGGAGTGCTGACACTGCAGCGCTAGCCGGTGGCGTGACACAGGTCCGGCTCCGGTCCTGACGTTCGCGGGCAACGACGTACGCCGAACCGGGTGAGCGTCACAGCGAGCGATCAGGACCGGGTGGAGTTGGAGCGGCGGGCTCGGTGCAAGGCCGAGCCCGCCCGTACATGTGGAGAACCCGGATGGTGGCGGCCTCGTCCTGGTCGACCACGAGACGCGGAACGTGTCAAGCCTGGTGAGTCGGTCGGTTTCAGGGTTTGTCGAGTGAGCCGGGGTCGCCGGCGTCCGAGGTGATCACTGGGCGGCGGCATGGTCGTCCGTCACAAACCGCGAAGTTTCCCGGTGACCGACGATCTTCACCGAAGTCATCCACCCACGACCAGCACGAGCATCCCGAACCCCGCACACACCAGACCCGTGACCAGCAACTTCACGATGCACAGTGCTCACTGGGCGACGCCCCAGCGCCTGTCTACGTCCAGTGGGACCAGGCCGCCTGAACACGGGCGCCCGCGCCCGCCACGACAACGCGGACTGAGCAAACGCCCACCACCCCGCGCCCGTTCGTCACCCCTCCGCGATCACCACCGCCGACGCCACACCCGCGTCATGACTGAGCGACACGTGCCAGGACCGCACGCCGAGTTCCGCCGCCCGCGCCGCGACCGTCCCGGTCACCCGCAGCCGGGGCTGCCCGCTGTCCTCGACGTAGACCTCGGCGTCCGTCCAGTGCAGGCCCGCGGGGGCCCCGAGCGCCTTCGCCAGGGCCTCCTTGGCGGCGAACCGCGCCGCCAGCGAGGCGACACCCCGCCGCTCCCCGCCGGGCAGCAGCAACTCGTCGTCCCGGAAGAGCCGTTGGGCCAGGCCGGGCGTCCGCTCCAGGGACGCCGCGAACCGGTCGATCTCCGCCACGTCGATACCGACACCGATGATGCTCATCCGGGCACTTTACGACCCGCCCGGCGCCGGTCACGCGATCGGCTCGTCGGCCTTCCCCGCCTCGTCGAACAGGTCCTCGGCCCGCTCGACCGTGCGGGAACGCTTCAGCCAGGTGTCCATGCGGTCGACATCGGCGCAGCTGGTGATGCGCTCGCGCACACTGTCGGTCACGGGGATGCCGCGCACCTCCAGCACGGAGAGGATCCCCTTGGCCTCGCCTTCCGTCCTTCCTTCCAGGTAGGCCGTCTCACGAACCGTCCCCCGGCCGGGGAAGTAGCTGACGAACGACATGATCCGATAAGCGGTCTTTACGAGTCCCACAAGAGCCCACGGTCTTTCCCCAGGCCGAGGTGACCATGATCACGTCAGATATACATGTCGCGGAGATCGCTCACAGAGGAGCCCGCGATGACCGGCACAGCCGCCCGTTACCTCTACCTCGCCCGGCACGGCGAGGCGTTGCCCGACGAGAGCGGGTTGACCCGTGCCGGCCGACAGCAGGCCTCACTGCTCGGCCGACGGCTCCAGGACATCCCCTTCACGGCCGTTCACCATGGCCCGCTTCCGCGGGCCGCACAGACGGCCCGCCTGATCCACGACCAACTGAAGGACGTTCCCCTACTCGTCTCGGAAGTCGCGGGGGACTACGTGCCCTACGTTCCCCAGAAGGACGAACTCCCGCCCGAAGCAGCGGACTTCTACCTCCGCTTCCTCGCCGACACCACCGACGACGAGCGGGAGCAGGGCGCTGCGCTGGCCCGCCAGGCACTCGACCTGTTCACCGGACCGGTGGACGGCGAAGCGGACCGACACGAACTGGTCGTCACCCACAGCTTCCTCGTCGCCTGGCTCGTCCGGGACGCCATGCACGCCCCGAAGTGGCGCTGGCTCGGCCTCAACCACGGCAACGCGGCGCTCACGGTCATCCGTTACGCGCCCGGCCGAGCGGCCTCCGTCCTCGTCTCCAACGACATGCGGCACCTGCCCGCCGAACTGCGCTGGACGGGCTTCCCTCCGGAGTCGCACGTCTGACCCCGCACCGTTCAGGCCGCGGCCAGCTCGCACCACACGTACTTCCCCCGGTTGCCGTGTCTGGCCAGCGGCTGCCACCCCCACAGATCCGCGCAGGCCCGCACCAGCGCCAGCCCCCGCCCCTCCTCCGCCTCCCGCAAAAGGTCCAACTCACCCGGCGGCTGCGGAGGTTCAGGGTCCGCGTCCCACGCCCCGATCCGCAGCACCCCCGCCGACCAACGCACCCGCAGCGCGGCCGGTCCTTTCGTATGGCGTACGGCGTTGGAGACCAACTCCGCCGCGAGGAGCTCCGCGGTGTCGGCCAGGCGGATCAGGCCGTGCATCGTGAGGATGAGCCGGAGGGTGCGGCGGGCGACGGTGACGGCTCGGAGGTCGTTCGGGATGTACAGGGTGTACTCCCAGGGTTCGTTTTCGGGCATACGAAGAACTCCGTTCAGGTGAGGGCTGGTTGGTTGCGGTGGCGGTGCCGCGTTCGTCATGGCAGGACGGAGCGGTGCACTTCCGCAGAGTAAGCGTTGCATCACAGAACGTAGGGCTAACATGTGGACCGGAGCAAGCGGATCACGTGATCCGCCCCCGAACGAGGAGCAACCCATGGTCCTGAGGCGCGAACCCACCGCACGCCAGGTACGGCTGGGGACCGAACTGCGCAGACTCCGCGAGGCGGCAGGACTCACCGCTATCGAGGCCGCAGCGCTACTCGGGGCGAATCGCGCCCAGATGAGCCACATCGAATCCGGGCTCGCAGGCGTGAGCGAGGAACGTCTACGTCGCCTCGCGTCCCACTACGCCTGCACGGACAAGGAGTTCATCGAAGCGTTGGCCGCGATGGCCACCGACCGGACCCGTGGCTGGTGGGAGGACTATCGAGGCTTGTTGCCCACGTCTTTCCTGGACCTGTCCGAGCTGGAGCACCATGCCCGGTTCCAGCACCACGTTGCCGTCCTGTACGTGCCGGGCCTGTTGCAGACGGAGGACTACGCCCGTGCCGTCTTCTCGGACAGGCTGCCCGAACTCACCTACGACGAGATGGAGTTGCGCATCCAGCACCGGAAGGCACGCCAGCAGATCACCATCCCGTACACAGCGGTGATCCATGAGGCCGCGCTTCGGATCAGAGTCAGCGACCGCATCGCCTCAAAGGCCCAACTCGCCCGGCTCCTTGAGCTGTCCGAGGCGAACCACATCACCTTGCGCGCCATCCCCTTCGACCTGGACGGCTTCGCCAGAGCCTCTAGCACGATGTCGTACGTGGGCGGCCCGCTGCCCAAGCTGGACACGGTGGTACGGGACACGCCCCATGGCTCGATCTTTGTCGACGCCGAGGCCCAGCTCCGCAGTTATCGAACGCGCTTCCATATGGTGGAGGCCGTATCACTCGAACCGGACCAGACCCGTGACTTCATTCACCGGCTGGCAGAGGAGTTGTGAGGGACCCCATGGACAACTGGCGGAAGTCGTCCTACTCCGGCGGCGGCGACGGTAACGAATGCGTCGAGATAGCCAACTCCCCCACCCACGTATCCATCCGCGACTCCAAGGCCCCCGCCCGAGCCACCCTCACCCTCCCCGCCCCCACCTTCACGGCCTTCATCGGCGCCCTCAAGACCACCTCCCTATCTCAGTAACCCCGCGTAACCCCTCCTGCTAGCCTGCGCAGCACCGCGTATCGACTCGGCCAGGGGGACCGTCGTATGGGCGAAAGTACTGTCGGCGGGGCCAGACCGCCGGTGACCGATCCCTTCGACGCGGTGTCCGAACTGGCCCCGCTCCGCGCCGCCGCCTGGGACGGAGACTGGGAAGCCACGCAGGCCTTCTTCAAGGAGATCCCCTCCACCGAGGACGTCTCCTTCGCGGCAGCGCTCCTCGCCGGAGTCGAGCGGACCGAGTGGTTCCTGGAGAAGGCCGCGAAGGCCCAGCCCACCGCCCCCCTCCCCCGCACCCTCCTCGCCGAGCGGTACATCCACCTCGGCTGGCGCGCCCGGGGACACGCCCGCGGCGAGGACGTCCCGTGGGACCGGGCCGAGCAGTTCCACGACTGGCTGCGCAAGGCGGAACGGCTGCTGATCGAGGTGTGTGCCGAGCATCCGGCGTACGTCCCGGCGTGGACCGCCCGGCTGGCGACCGCCCGCGGGCTGGCGCTCGGCCAGTCCGAGGCCCGGCGGCGCTACGACCGGCTCGCGGAGCATCACCCGCACCACTTCCGCGCACAGTCGCACCTGCTGCAGCAGCTGTGCCCCAAGTGGGGCGGTTCGTGGGAGGCCGCGCACGGCTTCGCCCAGGAGTGCGCGAGCGCCGCACCGGACGGCTCGCTCGCCGGAGTCCTGGTGGCCCAGGCCCACATCGAACACTGCGTGGATCTCACCAGCGCCAAGGTGACGGAGTACCTCCGGGACGTGGCCGTCCGCAACGATCTGCGCCACGCCGCCCAGATCTCCGTACTGCACCCCCACCACCGCCCCGGCCGGCACCGGATCGAAGGTCACAGCACCTTCGCCCTGGCCTTCTCCCTCGGCGGCCATCTCGAGGACGCCGCCCGGCACTTCACCGCCCTGGGCGACAGCGCCTCCGAGTCCTTCTGGCGGTACCTGCCCGACTGGAAGACCCGGTTCACGGAGTACCGCACCGCCGCGCTGGCGACGCTCTGAGGAAGGAGACGCCCATGACCACGCACGACACTTCCGCGACCGCCCTCGACGCCCTCGGCGTTCTCGACGGCATCGTCCGCCACACCACCGTCCACGGCATCCCCACCCTCTTCGCCCCGCGCCCCGGCGCGATCACCGCCGGTCTCGTCTTCCGGGTGGGCCATGCCGACGAGACCCTGCCCACCTCCGGCATCACCCATCTCGTGGAGCACCTCGCCCTGTACCGCCTGGGCCTGTCCGACCTGCACTACAACGGCGCCACGGCGAGCACGTACACCCTCTTCCACGTCACCGGCGACGAGGACGAGGTCGTCACATACCTCAACAGCGTCTGCGAGGCACTGCGCGACCTGCCGATGGACCGCCTGGAGACGGAGAAGGATCTCCTGCGCACGGAGGCGGGCAGCCGCGGGAAAGGTGCCCTGTCCCAGATGCCGCTCTGGCGTTACGGCGCCCAGGGCTACGGCCTGTCCAGTTACGAGGAACACGGCACCCGCACCCTGACGCCCGACCAGGTGCGCCACTGGGCCGAGACCCGCTTCACCCGGGACAACGCCGTGCTGTTCCTCACCGCGGACCGCGTACCCGACGGCCTGGACCTCACCCTGCCCGCCGGCCGCCGCTTTCCCGCCCCGACCCCGTCCAGCGCGCTGCCCGACACGCCCGCCTACCTCCGCGGCGAGGACGGCCACCTCGTCTTCACCTCCGTCCTGCGCCGCTCCACCGCGGCCGCGGTGTTCGCCGAGGTGCTGGGCCGCGCCCTCTTCCAGGACCTGCGCCAGAAGGGCGGCTACTCGTACTCGGCGGAGGCCGACTACTCCCCGCGCGACACCGACTTCGCCACGCTGACCGCGTACGCCGACGCGCTGCCGCAGAAGCAGGACGCCGCGGTCGGCGGCTTCGTCGACGTCTTCGCCCGGCTGCGCGCGGGCCGCATCGAGCAGGCCGAACTGGACTCCGCGCGCGGGAAGTTGCTCAAGCGCTACGACGTCCCCGATCTCGGCGCGGCCCTGCTGCCGTCGTACGCGCTCAGCCTGCTGACCGGCCACCGGATCCTGACTCCCGAGCAGCACAGGGCCGAACTTGAGGCGGTCGGCGTCGCCGACCTGCGCGAGGTCGCCCGGGAGGCGTGGGACGGCGGGCTGCTCCAGGTGCCGACCCGGGGCGCCGACTGGGCAGGCCTCACCGCGGCCCCCCAATTCTCGCCGTCCGGGGTCTCCGGCACCCTGCACCCGTCCCTGGAGGACGACGACGTCACCCTGATCATCGGGGAGGCGGGCGTGACCCTGTCGACACCGGGTGGGCTGGTCACCGTGCGGTACGACGCCTGCGCCGCGATGACCACCCGCCCCGACGGAGCCCGCTGCCTCACCGGCCTCGACGGCTTCCAGGTGACCGTGGAGCCGACCCTGTTCGGGGACGTCACGGCCGAGCGGATCGCCGTACTGGACAAGGCGGTTCCCGCCGCCGCGCTCGTCCCCCTTCCGGCCCGCCCGGCACAGGAGATCCCTCAGCCGCGCGAACGGACGGCCCCCGCCCCGCGGACCCCGGCGGACGGGTCCCAGCAGACCGAGGGCCGGGGGTCGGCCGGGCGGGTGTCGGGCCACTTCGTCTTCGTGACGGCGCTGGCCACACTGTGGCCCGTGCTCCTCGTCACCCTCCTCGTCAACGGAATCCAGGAACCCTCGATCAGATTGCCCGTGATCGCCGGATGCGTGCTGGAGTTCTGGCTGCTCCACGCCGCCCGCAACCTGTACCGGACCGGACAGCCGACTACTCCACAGTGACCGACTTCGCCAGGTTCCTCGGCTGGTCCACCTCGTTGCCCCGGGCCGTGGCCAGCTCACAGGCGAACACCTGCAGCGGCACGGTCGCCACCAACGGCTGCAGCAGGGTCGGCGTGGCCGGAATCCGGATCAGGTGATCGGCGTACGGCACCACCGCCTCGTCCCCCTCCTCCGCGATCACGATCGTCCGCGCACCCCGGGCCCGGATCTCCTGGATGTTGGACACGATCTTGTCGTGGATCACCGACCGCCCCCGGGGCGAGGGCACGACCACCACGACCGGCAGGTCCTCCTCGATCAGCGCGATCGGCCCGTGCTTCAACTCCCCTGCCGCGAACCCCTCGGCGTGCATGTAGGCGAGCTCCTTGAGCTTCAACGCGCCTTCCAGCGCCACCGGATATCCGACATGGCGCCCGAGGAACAGCACGGTCTTCTTGTCGGCCAGTGACCGCGCCAGCGCTCGCACCGGCTCCATCGTCTCCAGCACGCGCTCGACCTCACCGGAGATGTGCGACAGGTCCCGGACGACGGCGGAGATCTCGTCGCCCCACTTGGTCCCCCGCACCTGCCCCAGGTACAGCGCCACCAGGTAGCACGCCACGAGCTGGGTCAGGAACGCCTTCGTCGACGCCACGGCGACCTCGGGCCCCGCGTGCGTGTACAGCACCGCGTCCGACTCCCGGGGGATCGTGGACCCGTTGGTGTTGCAGATCGCCAGGACCTTGGAACCCTGCTCGCGGGCGTGCCGTAGCGCCATGAGCGTGTCCATGGTCTCCCCGGACTGGGAGATCGCGATCACGAGGGACCGCGGGCCCAGGATCGGGTCCCGGTAGCGGAACTCGCTCGCCAGCTCCACCTCGCAGGGGATGCGGGTCCAGTGCTCGATGGCGTACTTGGCGATGAGCCCCGCATGGAAGGCCGTACCGCAGGCCACGATGACGACCTTGTCCACCTCCCGCAGCTCGGCGGCGGAGATCCGGACCTCGTCCAGCGTCAGGGACCCGGCCGCGTCGATACGACCGAGCAGCGTGTCGGCGACCGCCTTCGGCTGCTCGGCGATCTCCTTGAGCATGAAGTAGTCGTAGCCGCCCTTCTCCGCGGCGGAGGCGTCCCAGTCGACGTGGTACGGCTGGACATCGGCGGGACGGCCGTCGAAGCCCGTCACTGTCACGCCGTCGCGCCGCAGTTCGACGACCTGGTCCTGGCCGAGCTCGATCGCGGAGCGGGTGTGGGAGATGAAGGCCGCCACATCCGACGCCAGAAACGCCTCGCCCTCGCCGACGCCGACCACCAGCGGCGAGTTCCGCCGGGCGCCCACGACGACGTCCGGTTCATCGGCGTGTACGGCCACCAGCGTGAACGCCCCCTCCAGCCGTCGGCACACCAGCCGCATCGCCTCCGCGAGGTCGGCCGTCACCGAGAACTCCTCGGCGAGCAGGTGCGCGACCACCTCCGTGTCCGTCTCCGAGGCCAGCTCGTGTCCGCGGTCCTCCAACTCGGCCCGCAGCAGGGCGAAGTTCTCGATGATGCCGTTGTGGACGACGGAGACCCGGCCCGCGTTGTCCAGATGAGGATGCGCGTTGGCATCCGTCGGCCCGCCGTGTGTGGCCCACCGCGTGTGCCCGATACCGGTGAGCCCCGCCGGCAACGGCCGTTCCACCAGCTCCTTCTCCAGATTGACCAGCTTCCCGGCCTTCTTGGCCGCCGCCAGCCCGCCGTCCGCCAGCACGGCGACGCCTGCCGAGTCGTACCCCCGGTACTCCAGTCGCTTCAGTCCGGCCATCACGACATCGAGCGCCGACTGCGACCCCACGTATCCCACGATTCCGCACATGCGCGGCAGCCTAGGGGGCATGGGGCGTCGAAACACGGCACTTCGTGCCCGATTCCGGATATCGCGGCAGGGGGCGGAATCGAGCCAACTTTGCACTCCTCGACCCCCCGAACCTCACCGATCCGCCACAGAAACACCACAGAACTCCCCTGGAGGCGCAGGAATCACGTCTTCCGTACGGCCACTCGGAGACCACCGGTGACTTCGCGCCACGGCGGGTCCGCTGGCCAAAAGCCCTTGCCCAAACCGCTCGACAGCTGCCTAAAGTAACGCGCGCTTGACCGGATCATGACCAGACCGGTGGCGCTCAGTTCGAGCCAGCGACCGGGGGAACAGCGTCGCCGCGCAACGGGGGTCACGCCGGCATGCCGCAGAGCCTGCACGCGCCGGCCCTCGGGGCGGATCCGCGGTTTTCCCCCCGACAGGGGGTACACACGTGCGCCTGAGACCCAGACCTTCCACAAAGCCGAGACGACTCGCCGTCAAGGCGACCGCCCGGCTCCTCCCGCCCGTCCTCGCCACCGCGCTCCTGGCCGGCATAGCCGTCGGTTCGGGCCCCGTCGTCCAGAACATCGGCCGGGACGCCGTCCCCGCGAGTGACAGCTACCCCTGGTACCAGGACACCGCCGCCGAGCAGCTCCGGCAGGACCAGTGCCTGATGACCGACGTGCTGCGCCTGGGCGGCACGTCCATGGCGACCACCGCGCAGGACGCGCTCAACCAGCCGCAGGACAAGCTGCACGTCCTGGCCGACCGGGCCAACTGGCAGCAGACGCCGCTGGCGACGGCGTATCAGAAGGACCGCGACGCCTCGGCCCGGGAGCTCGACGCCATCAACGCCCTCCGGGACGCCTGGAAGGTGCCCGTCGAGGGGCTGACCACCCCGGCCGGCTTCACCGAGACCGGCTTCCACTGGCCACCCGGCACCAACAACGACGGCCAGCAGAGCTTCTACGGCCAGACCGGCCTGACCAAGTGGATCTCCGACCGGTTCTGGCAGAACGACGGCGACTTCTACGAGGACTCGACGCCCGCCACCGACGAGACGACCCTCAAGGCCGTCGACGCCCTGGGGACTCCGCTCTACGGCTCGGACCCGGACCCGACTCTGCCGTCCGACGAGTGGAACCGCGCGCTCGCCGAACGGAGCGCGTTCGACTGGATGCACGGCGGCCCGGGGACGCACGCGGGCGCCGACGACGCCCGGATCTTCCTGGAGTCCGGCGGCTTCCCCCGCACCGCCCCGGCCCCCGACAGTGCCGAGTACCGGATCGCGGTCGAGAACCTCAAGTCCCGCTTCGCGGGCTGCGCCTGGCGTGACCCCCTCGACCCGAACGGCGTGCTGAGCGACGCCACCGCGACCGCGGCGGCCGAGTGGCAGCAGGAGATCGCCTCCCAGGCCTCCCAGCGCAACCAGATCCTGACGTCCAACAAGGACGCCGTCACGGCTCTCGCCGCCGGTTCCAAGGCGCTCGGCGACCTGCTGGGCCAGTCCTGGGCCGCCGACCGTCTCACCCGCTGGCAGGACTACTGGTCCGAGGGCGGGGTCGGTTGGATCGGTGACGCGCCGACGACGATCGGGGTGACCGGCAAGTCGGGCCTGTGCCTCGACGCGGCGGGCGGCGGCACCGCCAACGGCACGGTCGTCCAGATCTACACCTGCAACGGCTCGGCCGGACAGCAGTGGCGGGTCGAGGGCGACGACAAGGGCCTGCACTTGAGGAACGTCAAGTCCCTCAAGTGCCTCGACGTGGCCGGCAACAACTCGGCGAACGGCACGAAGATCCAGCTGCTGACGTGCAGCAGCTCCCCGGCGCAGACCTGGGAGTACAACGTCCGCGCCGCCACGCCGCTGAAGAACGTCGGCACCGGCAAGTGCCTGGACCTGCCGACGTACGACAGCGGCCAGGACTCCCGGCTGTGGACCTGCTCCGGCGGCACCCCGCAGAAGGTCACGGTCAAGCCGTCCGGGCACACCGGCACGGTGCCGCCGACGGCCCAGTTCACCAAGGCCAAGGCCAATATCGCCAAGGCGCAGGCCGCAGCGGCGAACAAGCTCGCCGCCGTCAAGAGCCAGCTCGCCGCCGCCCAGAAGGCGGGCACCGCCTCCGACACCGCCGAGCAGGCCGCGTACACCATTGCGGACGGCAACGGCGCCCCGCGAGGCCGCGGTCTCCTGGTCGGCCAGCAGAAGGCGCAGGTCACCAAGGGTGCCGTAGCCGCCCTCACGGCGATGGTGAAGGCCGGCGAGACCGCCGAGGCCGCCACCCGTGCCGCCGCCGCGGACAGCGCGACCATCACCCAGCGGGCGCTGGCCCAGGCCGCGCAGGTGAAGGCCGAGTTCCGCAAGCAGGCCGCCGAGAAGGCCGAGCTCCAGGCGAAGGCCGCCGCCGACGCGGCGAAGGTCCACCGCGACAACGCCAAGAAGGACAAGGAAACCGCGGAGGCCAAGCTCACCGAGGCCCTGAACGCCGAGGGCGACGCCAAGGCGGCCGCCGCCGAGGCGCACTCCCGGCGGCTCGCGGCCGAGGCCGAGGAAGCGACGGCGAAGAAGGAGAAGGAGACCGCCGAGGCCAAGCAGGGGGAGGCGAACCAGTACAAGCAGACCGCCCAGGCCGAGGCGTCGAAGGCGAACGACGCCAAGGACAAGGCCGAGTCCGCCGAGAAGACCGCCAACAGCAGGCGGGACGACGCGGTCGCGGCTCGCGACAACGCCAAGGCCAAGCGGGACGACGCCTGGGAGGCCGAACAGAAGGCCGACGCGGCCCGTGCCAAGGCCGACGCCAAGGGCGCCTACGCCGACTCGCTGGACGCGGACGACGCGGCGACCGCCGCCCGGTCCGCCGCCGACGAGGCGGACCGGCAGGCGGACGCCGCCGAGACGGCCGCGCGCAACGCGCGAGCGGCGGCCGACGCCGCCACGCAGGCCGCCGCCGAGGCGGACGCCGCCGCCACCCGTGCCGAGGCCGCCGCCAAGCGGGCCCGCGCCGACTCGGACGCCGCCCAGGCCGCCAAGCTGAAGGCCGACGCCGCCGTACGCACCGCCACGGCGGCCGTCGCCGACGCCATCAAGGCGGCCGCGCACGCCGCCGAGGAGGCGAAGACGGCGGTCAAGCTGGCCGACGAGGCCGAGGCCCACGCCAAGGAGGCCAGGGGTCACGCGAACGAGGCCCTCAAGGAGGCCGCCAACGCCCGTCTCGCCGCGGCCAAGGCCGTCGGCTTCGCCCACGTCACCGCCCAGGCGGCCGTGGACGCGGCGAAGTCCGCCGAACAGGTGGCGGCCCCGGCGAACGACGCGATCCAGCTGGGTTCGCCCTACCTCACCACCGACTCGGCGGCCTCGCTCGTCGTCCTGAGCGGGCAGGCGTCGAAGTCGATCGCCGACCAGCAGCAGGCGGTGGCCGACGCCCACGCGAAGAACGCGCAGGAGGAGGCCGCGGCCGCCCAGGTCCTCGCCGACCAGGCGACGGCCGACGCCAAGGAGGCCCTCCAGCACGCGGCCAAGGCCGCCGGCTACGCGAGGGACGCCCGCGGCTACGCCAAGGAGGCCCTGGGCTACGCGGCCGACGCGGCGGAGGCAGCCGCCAAGGCCACCCAGTCACTGGCCCGCACGGTCGAGTACGACCGCCAGGCCACCGAGGACGCGGCAGCCGCCGACGCGGCAGCCGGCCGCGCCGAGGGCTACGCAGACTCCGCCCGCGCGGCGGCCGACCAGGCCGCCCTCGACGCGGAAGCGGCCCGCGCGGCAGCGTCGGAAGCCGAACAGGCGGCGAAGGACGCCCGATCCGCCGCCGACCGCGCGGACGCGGCGGCGACGGAGGCGGAGGAGGCGGCGAAGGACGCCGACAAGTACGCGAAGGAGGCCCAGGAGGCCGCCGACAGGACCGAGCGGCAGAACAAAGCGAACCAGATCGAGACGGGCACCGTCGTCGACGAGGTCGATGGCTCCATCGGCAACATGTTCTATGTCGTCGACCACTACAACAAGATCGGCGAGCCGGAGACCGTAGAGAAGACGGACGGCTGCGACGGCTGGATCGACAAGCTCTTCTACAAGGGCGACTGCACGATGACCGTGAAGATCCGGTTCACGGCGCTCATCGATGTGTATATGTGCACCGCGGAGGATCTGGACCTGGAGCAGTACAGGTGCCCCTCCGGCGCGACGGTGTACGTGGACGAGGTCCAGACCAAGGAACTCTCCACCAAGGTCACGCACACCATCACGATCGCGGAATACCAGAAGAACATCGACCCGATCGACATCCTCTTCGGCAGCTGGATCAAGTGCGCCCAGAGGCTGGCCCCGGGCGGTGCGGCAGGAGACGGGGTCGGGTGCGCCTGGGCGATCGTGGATGTCGCCAGCCTCTTCGCCGGCAAGATCCTCCGGCCCATCGCGGACGCGGTCAAGGCCGTGGACGCGGCCGCGCGGACGGGCATCGAGTTCGCTGACGCGTGGAAGGCCCTGCGCACCCTGGGCCTGTCCGAGACGGCAGTGGCCGGCATCGGCAACAGGGCGGTCCAGCAACTGGAGAAGGGGTGCGTCGACGGGGTCGCCCGCCGGAGCGTCGCCCGCGCCGCCGCAGTGGGCAACGGCATCACGGTCTGCAAATGGCTGGAACTCGGCGGCCCCGGCCGATGGATGGCGGAGACCGAGAACATGTCCCAGGCCGACCGCGCCTACGAGCAGTTGATGACGAACGGGGTCCCGGCCGGCATCTCCTACAAGGTGCCCGCCTCCTGGCGGAAGTCCGGATACGTGAAGTTCGACGGGTTCCAGAACGGCAAGCTCATCGATGCCAAGAACCAGGCGCTGAACGATCGGATGTTCACCGCCGAGGGCAAGCTCCAGTCGTGGGTCACCGAACCGCTCAAGCAGGCGAAGGACCAGGCCCGAGCGGTGGGCAACGACTGGGAGATCATCTGGTACGTCTCCGACGAGCGGACCGCCACGGCCTTCAGGTACATGATGGCCGACAACGGCATCACCAACATCACGGTCATTTTCAAGCCGTGACCCATTCCCGGGGTGTCTCCTGCCGTCCTCGGTGGGAGACACCCCGGGCCTGACCCCGATGCGGAGAGATCTCCTGTGAGCTACAGCCCGTCGATCTACAAGTTCGTCGAAGGCAGTGACGCGCCCGTTCCCCTGGACAGGGACCTCGTCCGGACGGTTCTCGGTCCCTATGACGTCGGTGACCCGGACCTCACGCTGATGGACGACGGACGTCTTCAGTACATGGTCCGTGCCGCGGACGGCAGTGGAGCCGAGTTCTTCGTCGACGAGACCGGCATCCTGGTGGAACGCCCGCATTCCGGTTCCGGCGTGTTCGCCATCGTGGCCGAGCTCGCCGCACGGCTGGGCGCGGTGATCCTGGAACCGAGCGAAGGCGTGTTCCTCTGCGGCACCGAAGCACACGCGCACCTTCCCGCAGACATGCGGGACGAAGTCGTACTGATCGACATGACGGGCGAGGCCGTGGAAGCGGCCCTGATCGGACGACCGTCCTGAGCCCGATGAGTTACAGCCTGCTACGGCGACGGGACCGAAGACGTCGCGTATCGCGGTCTCGTCCAGGGGGGTGGGTTGTCCGTCGGCGAAACGGCAGAGGTACGGCACCCGGCCGCCGTCGACGATCTCCGCCGGCGATGTGCCGAGTGGACCTGGCCGCCGGACGAGGTCGAGAACTTCCTCGCCTCCCTCGGCAAGGACGACCAGCCCACCGCGTACCTCTTCCGCTGCCGGCTCTGCGCGACCCACCTCGCCTACGCGGACTTCACGTGAGCAGGCCCGCCCAGCGTGACCGCGGCCGGACGTGACCCACCCCACCCCCCACCCCGTTCAAACTCCGTTAACAATGGACTGTGATCTCTCCGGTCTCCCCGATGCCCCGGAGCGCCCACCGGCACAAGCCGGAGGCGACTCCTTACGTCGACCTCACCCGCACCGAGTGGAGCGCGCTGCGCGAAAAGACGCCGCTCCCGCTGAACGCCGAAGAGGTCGAGAAGCTGCGCGGCCTCGGTGACGTCATCGACCTCGACGAGGTGCGGGACATCTACCTCCCGCTGTCCCGGCTGCTGAATCTCTACGTCGGCGCCACGGACGGCCTCAGAGGCGCCCTGAACACCTTCCTCGGCGAGCAGGGCTCCCAGTCCGGCACCCCCTTCGTCATAGGCGTCGCGGGATCGGTCGCCGTGGGCAAGTCGACCGTCGCCCGTCTCCTCCAGGCCCTGCTCTCCCGCTGGCCCGAGCACCCGCGTGTGGAGCTGGTCACGACGGACGGCTTCCTGCTCCCCACCCGGGAGCTGGAGGCCCGCGGGCTCATGTCGCGCAAGGGCTTCCCGGAGTCGTACGACCGCCGCGCGCTGACCCGTTTCGTCGCCGACATCAAGGCGGGCAAGGACGAGGTCACCGCCCCCGTCTACTCCCACCTGATCTACGACATCGTCCCGGACCAGCGGCTCACCGTCCGCCGCCCCGACATCCTGATCGTCGAGGGCCTCAACGTCCTGCAGCCCGCCCTCCCCGGCACGGACGGCCGTACCCGCGTCGGTCTCGCCGACTACTTCGACTTCAGCGTGTACGTCGACGCGAGCGCCGAGGACATCGAGCGCTGGTACCTCAGCCGGTTCAAGAAGCTCCGCCGGACCGCCTTCCAGAACCCCGACTCGTACTTCAGGAAGTACACCCAGGTCTCGGAGGAGGAGGCGGTCGACTACGCGCGCACCCTCTGGCGCACCATCAACAAGCCCAACCTGGTGGAGAACATCGCCCCCACCCGCGGCCGCGCCACGCTCGTCATCCGCAAGGGCCAGGACCACAAGGTGCGCAGGCTCAGCCTCCGTAAGCTCTGAAGGCCGTAGGCCTGTTGACGTACGCCTGTTAGAAAGGCGTCATGCTGCATCTGCGCCTGATCACCCCGGCCGAGAAGACCGACGACGTGGTCCACCTGATCGAGGAGACGGTCGGTACCACGCACCTCGTCGTGATGCCGGGCGCCGCCCGCAACCCGGCCGGCGACGTCGTGATGTGCGACGTGGCACGCGAGGCGGGTGACGAACTCATCGGCGCCCTGCGGAAGTTGGACCTCGACAAGAGCGGCTCGATCGCCGTCGAGAACATCGACCTGTCGCTCTCCGAGCGCGCGGACAAGGCCGAGGACGACGCGCCGGGCGAGGGTGCGGACGCGGTGCTCTGGGAGCATCTGACGGACGCGACGCACGAGGAGTCGACGCTCTCCGTCACCTACCTCGCCTTCATCACGCTGGCCACGATGATCGCGGCCTGCGGTGTGGTGCTGGACAACGCGATCCTGATCGTGGGCGCGATGGCGGTGGGCCCGGAGTTCGGCCCCCTGGCCGCGTTCAGCACGTCGATCGTCCAGCGCCAACCGCGTCTGGCGGCCCGCTCGGTGATCGCGCTGTTGGTGGGGTTCGCGGCGGCGATGGCGGTGACGGTCGGCTTCACCTGGTTCATGGACGCCCTGGACCTCTTCCACAAGTCCGACCTGGAGGGCGACCGCCCCAACACCGCCTTCGTCTACGCCCCCGACGCCTTCTCGTTCGTGGTGGCGGTCCTGGCGGGTATCGCCGGCACCCTCAGCCTGACCTCGGCGAAGTCGGGGGCCCTGGTGGGCGTGGCCATCTCGGTCACCACGATCCCGGCAGCGGCCAACGCGGCGATCGCCCTGGCCTACGGCGACATGGGGCAGACGGTCGGCTCCACGAACCAACTCCTGCTGAACCTGGGGGGCATCGTTCTGGCAGGCACTCTTACGTTGCTTTTCCAGAAGTGGCTCTGGAAACGTAGTTAGGGGCGCGGGGAACTGCGCGACAAGCCACGACGGACCCGCGACCCGCGCAGCACAGAACCCCTGCCCCTACCCGGCAGTTCAGCCGAGCGCCGACTTCACCGCATCGGCGAGCCGCCCGGCAACAGACCTCGCCTGATCAATATCAGCCGCCTCGACCATCACCCGCACCAGCTGCTCGGTCCCCGACGGCCGCAACAACACCCGCCCGGTGGCCCCGAGTTCACGCTCGGCCTCGGCCACCGCGGCCGCCAGCTCCCCGGACGTCGAAACCTTCGACCGGTCCACGTCAGGCACATTGATCAGCACCTGCGGCAGCCGCTCCATCACGGAAGCCAGTTCCTTCAGCGACCGCCCGCTCTCCGCGACGCGAGCCGCCAGCATCAGCCCGGTCAACGTCCCGTCCCCGGTCGTGGCGTGATCCAGGATGATGACGTGCCCGGACTGCTCACCCCCGAGGGCGTACCCGTGCGCCTTCATCTCCTCGAGCACATACCGGTCCCCCACAGCGGTCTGGACGAGCCGGAGCCCCTCGCGCTCCAGCGCCAGTTTGAACCCCAGGTTCGACATGACCGTCGCGACGACGGTGTCGGACCGCAGCGCCGACCGATCCCTCATCGCGAGCGCGAGCACGGCCATGATCTGGTCGCCGTCCACCTCCTCACCGGTGTGGTCGACGGCGAGGCACCGGTCCGCGTCCCCGTCGTGCGCGATGCCGAAGTTCGCCCCGTGCTCGACGACGGCGGCCTTCAGCAGTCCGAGATGCGTGGAGCCGCACCCGTCGTTGATGTTGAGCCCGTCCGGCTGGGCACCGATGGTGATCACCTCGGCGCCGGCCCGCGAGAACGCCTCCGGCGACACCCGGGCGGCAGCGCCGTGCGCCTCGTCGAGGACGATCTTCAGTCCGTCGAGCCGGTTCGGCAGTACGGCGATCAGATGGGCCACGTACTTGTCGAAGCCCTCGGTGTACTCGCGGACCCGGCCGACACCGCCGCCGGTCGGCCGCTCCCAGGGCTCACCGCGCTTGTGCTCCTCGTAGACGGCCTCGATGCGCTCCTCCAGCTCGTCGTCGAGCTTGTGCCCGCCGCGCGCGAGGAACTTGATGCCGTTGTCGGGCATGGCGTTGTGGCTGGCGGAGAGCATGACGCCGAGGTCGGCGCCGAGCACACCCGTGAGATACGCCACCGCGGGCGTGGGCAGCACACCGACCTTCAGCACGTCCACGCCGGCGCTCGCGAGGCCCGCGACCACGGCGGCCTCCAGGAACTCCCCGGACGCGCGCGGATCCCGTCCGACCACCGCCGTCGGCCGGTGGCCCTGGAACGTACCCGCCTCGGCCAGCACGTGCGCCGCCGCGACCGACAGACCGAGCGCCATCTCGGCCGTCAGATCCGCGTTGGCGACACCGCGCACGCCGTCCGTGCCGAAGAGTCGTCCCACTTGTCCTCCTGAGGAAGCTTCAGTTACGGAGATCATCCGATCACATGAGCCTTTGAGCGCCTTGTGCCGTTATACGCCTAAGGCAGTGATAAACGAACGCCCCGGTGGCACTGTGGCGTGCCGCCGGGGCGAAACGTACGTACTGCTGACTCGCAGGAACGAGCAGGTACGAAGCAGAACAGGCAGCGAAGATTAACGCTTGCTGTACTGCGGGGCCTTGCGGGCCTTCTTGAGACCGGCCTTCTTGCGCTCGACCGCACGGTCGTCGCGGCGGAGGAAGCCGGCCTTCTTGAGGGCGCCGCGGTTGTTGTCCACGTCGGCCTCGTTCAGCGCGCGGGCGACACCGAGACGGAGCGCACCGGCCTGACCGGAGACGCCGCCACCCGCGATGCGGGCGATGATGTCGTAGCGGCCCTCGAGCTCGAGCACCTTGAAGGGCTCGTTGACTTCCTGCTGGTGCACCTTGTTGGGGAAGTAGTCCTCAAGGGTGCGACCGTTGATCTTCCACTTGCCGGTGCCCGGGACGATCCGGACGCGGGCGATGGCGTTCTTGCGACGGCCCAGGCCGGCGGCCGGCTGCGGGTCGCCGAAGCGGGACGCCATGGACTCCGAGGTGTACTCGCCCTCGACGGGGACCTCGGACTCGGTGGTGTAGCTGTCGATGTCGACGAGCTCGGTCTCGGTCTCTTCGACCGGCTGCTCAACAGTGGTCTCGGCCACGATGCTCCTCAGATTCTTTTCTGTCTTGGGGGTGGCCGGAACTACTGCGCGACCTGGGTGATCTCGAACGGCACCGGCTGCTGGGCAGCGTGCGGGTGCTGGTCGCCCGAGTAGACCTTCAGCTTGCTGATCATCTGACGGCCCAGGGAGTTCTTGGGGATCATGCCCTTGATGGCCTTCTCGACGGCCTTCTCGGGGTTCTTCGCCAGCAGCTCGTCGTAGCGGACGGAGCGCAGACCACCCGGGTAGCCGGAGTGGCGGTACGCCAGCTTCTGGGTCTTCTTGTTGCCGGACAGGTGAACCTTGTCGGCGTTGATGATGATGACGAAGTCGCCCATGTCCATGTGCGGGGCATAGGTCGGCTTGTGCTTGCCACGGAGGAGGTTCGCAGCGGTGGTAGCCAGACGGCCCAGGACGATGTCCTGAGCGTCAATGACGTGCCACTGGCGAGTCACATCGCCGGGCTTGGGGCTGTACGTACGCACTTCGCAGCCTTCTTCTTCAGTGGATGGGTGCTGACACATGGCATCACTGAAGCGATCGTGCAGCTGGGGACGACAATGCCGGGGACGCTGCCCGTATGCCGCCCACTGGTAACTGCTCCAGGGAACCTACGTAAGGGCCTCTCGCGTGAGAACGACCAAGCCGATACGCATAACAAACCGCAAGGTTACCCGCGCTGCCCCGGACGGGTCAAAACGAGTCCGCCGCGGCAAGGGCCACAGCACCTCGGGGACCAAGATGTACACCCCTGCCGGAAAGGTCCCCGGGCCAGTGTCCACAGGCCCCACAGCACCTCCCGTCCCCCGTCTAAGATGCGCCCCATGAGCTTTGGGCAGCAGGGGGGACCCCCATCCCAGTGGGATCCCTGGAAACCGCAGTCGCAGCAGCCGTGGGGCAGCGACGGGGGCGAGCAGACCCCGGACTGGGCCGCGCTCGCCGAGGCGTCCGAGATCCGCAACAGGCGCCGTCGGCTGTTCTTCATCGTCGGCGGCGCGGTCGCCACGGTCGCGATAGGCACCGCCGTGGCGATGGCCGTCGTATCGGCGAACAACGACGACGAGGCGAACAAGCCGACCTCGTCGCTGCCGGCGACCGCCGACATCCCGAGCGCGACCGGAACCACGCCGTCGTTCGCGCCGACCAGCGCACCGCCGCCGCTGGACCCGAGGGACTTCATCGCCAGCAAGGCCAAGGACACGGCCCCGCTCGGCGCGCAGATCCTCTTCCCGGGCACCCAGCTGACCATGGGTTCGACCGTGTACAAGAAGGGGACGACGGCCGACACGAAGAACTGCGCCGCCGGCGACACGGTCCAGCCCAGCCTCGGAAAGATCCTGAAGGCCAACAGCTGCACCCGGTTCATGCGGGTCAGCTACACCAAGGACGGCGTCTCGGTGACGGTCGGCGTGGCCGTCTTCGACACCGAGGCCCAGGCGACGAAGGCGAAGAGCCAGGTCAACACCAAGAAGGACATCGTCAAGTCGCTGTCCGGCGGCGCGGTCAAGGCCTTCTGCAACTCCGCGATCTGCCGCACGACCTCGAACTCCTACGGCCGCTACGCCTACTTCACCATCGCCGGCTTCGCCAGCGGCAAGAACGTCACGGAGAAGGACACCGCGGTCTTCAGCATCGGCGACAACCTGGCCGAGTTCACCTTCCGCCAGATCCACCGGCGCGGCGAGGCTCAGGCGTCGACGGCTGCGAGCGAATGACACGGTCCGCGGCCGTGTGAAAGCCTCCCCCTTTCCGATCACGCGCTGATCAGCAGTCCTTGGGGGGACCTGTCCATGGCCGCACACCACACGTCCGGACGCCGGCTGCTCACCGCCACCGTGGGCCGACTGAACCCGCGGCACCCGGCCCACGGGCCCCTCGGCGACCGGCCCGTGATCCGGAAGGCCATCGACGCGGCGGGCCGTTGCGGCCACGGCCGTCTCCCGCAGGGCCGGTACCGGATCGCCTCCGCGCCCGGGCTCGCCGTCGCGGCCGCGCCGCACGGCGACCGGCACCGTCACGTCCCGGACCTGACGTTCACAGGGGCCTCTTCCATAGGTCCGGCCGACGCCGAAGTGGGGACGCTCACCCGCGCCCGGGCCGGTGTCACCCACGTCGCCGGCGGCACCTCGACCGTCGCGTGGCTCATCGTGGACCCGGCGTAGCGCCTTGGACATGCGAGGGCGGGTCAGAGTCATAGGGGCCGCGGCAGGGGCGGCACTGCTGGCCCCGCTGGGGGTGTGGGCCTGGTCCGAGCACAGCGCGCAGGGGCCCCGGCTCGTCCCCACCGACCTGCACGAGCGGGACCCCGAGGCGGCCCCCGCGGCCCGCCGGGTCTACGCGACGCTGGCCCGCCTGGAGAACGACGCGCGCCGGGGCCGCCCGTCCCGCACGGTGCTCGGCCAGCACGTGGAGCTGCACAACGAGCGGTACAACAAGGTGTACGGCGATTTCCGGGGCCTCAAGCAGCCCGGCTACTACTACCGCAAGGCCCGGGACATCACCGGGAAGCTGCCCGGCTTCGTGGAGGTGGACCTCGGGCCCGGCTACGGGCAACCGGGCTGGGCCGTGGGGACCGCCCGCTCGTACTCCAGGGCCTGGCCGGCCTGCCGCCCCTCCTGGGGGTACGTCGAGGACGCCGTGGACCTCGCCGTCGGGGTGTGGGCGGGGCTGCCCCGGGCGGCCGACGGCTCGTACCGCACCTCGGGCAGACACACGGAGTGCGCGACCGGCACCGAGGTCTCCCTCCCGCACAACGGGGGCGCACCCGCGGGCATGGTCGGCTTCTCCTTCCACCAGCCCTACCCCGGCAGCCCGGTCAAGGGCTACGCGCAGACCCTGCACCGGAACTCCCCCGGCGCGAAGGACCGCGACTGGTTCGGCCGGGTGGTCACCGAGGGCACCACCGAACACCGGGACCTGCTGCACGACCTGGCCTTTCTCGCGGACCACCTCGGCTACCTCGCCGGCCGCGGGGTGCCGGTGCTGCTGCGGCCGTACCACGAGATGAACACCGCGCCGGGCCAAGGTTTCTGGTGGGCGGGGCAGGACCCGGCCGCGTTCCACAGGCTGTGGCGGCTGACGTACGACTACCTCGTGAACCGTCGCGGCCTGCACCATCTGATCTTCGTCTGGTCGCCCAACTCCTGGAACGGCCCCTACGGCCGCGACCCCCGGCCGTACTACCCCGGCGGCGGTTACGTCGACGTCGTCGGAGTCGACGACTACAGCGACACCCCGGCCGAGCCTTTCGGCCAGGGCGCCTGGACCGAGGTCTGGTACCGGGGCCTGGAGGAGTACCGCAGGCCGCGCATCGTGGCCGAGTCCTTCCACGTACCGCTCAACGCCCACCAGCCCCGGACGCTGTCCCGGACACCATGGGTCCTGTGGACGGTGTGGGGCCAGGCACTGACGTACGACAACGTCTCGGAGCCGCGCGGGAAGAACACCGCGGCCGACGTGAAACGGACCTATGAGTCACCCAGGGTGATCACCGGCGGACGCCTGGTGTAGATCTGCGACTTACAACCAAGATCACCACACAAGACGTGACTTGATTAACTTTTGAACACATCACCCTCACAAGCGTTTTCACTTTCACGCTTTTGTGTAAGGATCTGTGTCTTGTTCGATCAGTCTTCGGGCGCCCGGGGGGGCATCTGAGCGCGGCTGATCGAAAGCGCCAAAGAAGGCGTTGAGGGGGATGGACCCGGAACCACACCATTCGTCACGGTGCGTATTCATGCCGTGATGTCGATCCGTCGTGCCTCAACGCGCCACTGATCTCATGGGGAGTTCCGCAGTCGTATGGCATCGACAGCCGTCGAGGGGGGTGTGCCGCATTCCCGGCACCATCAGAAACTCGCGAAACGCACCGCCGCGTGGAAGCCGGGAATCCTCCCGTTCCTGCTGCCTTTCATCCTGTTGGTCGTGTTCGGACTGTGGAGCTACCGCCCCAGTTCGTCCGTGCTGAGCTGGGCGCTCTCCGTCGTCTGGACGCTGCCGGTGGTCGGCGTTCTGGTCGGCATCCAGGGTGCGCTGCTGATCCGCCGCCGGGTCCGCAAGAGCGACCGGATGATCCCTCCCGCACCGGCCGAGGAGGACTTCCTGATCGTCCTCTGCCCGACCATCGGGCGGAACGACACCTACCCGGCCCTGGAGCGCTCGATCCTCTCGTACGTCGAGCATCTGCCCGAGTGGTTTCCGTACCTGCGCGTCGACATCCTCACCGAGGAGGGCTGCGAGGCGGCGGCGGACATCGACCGGCTGGCCGACTCCCACCCGCTGATCAGGGTGATCACCGTGCCCAAGGACTACGTCCCGGCCAACGGCACCCGCTTCAAGGCCCGCGCCAACCACTACGCCCACGAGCTGCGCATCGCGGAGGGCGAGGCCCTCGACTACGTCTGGGTACTGCACATGGACGACGACACCGGTGTCGGGCCCGACACGGCGTCCTCGCTCGCCCAGTTCATCAACCGTCAGCGCCGCGCCCACCCCGACGAGGCCAAGCACATGGCCCAGGGGATCCTCACCTACCCCCGTGAGAACGCGGTCAACATGTTCACGTGGCTCGCCGACGCGGTGCGCCCCGCCGACGACATCGCCCGCTTCCGCGCCCTGACCGGCATGGGCACCCCGGCCGCCGGCGTGCACGGCGAGCTGCTGGTGCTACGCGCATCGATCGAGGCCACGATCGGCTGGGACTTCGGCCCCAAGGAGATCGTCGAGGACGCCCGCCTCGCCCTGACGTTCTGCCGCAAGTACCCGGGCAGGAGCGACTGGTTCAACGGGCGCTGCTACGGCGCCTCCCCCGCCACCGCGTCCGACTTCATCAAGCAGCGCGACCGGTGGGCCTGGGGTCTGGTGGCCCTCTGCTTCAACAAGGCCGTGCCCTGGCGCTACCGCTGGTTCCTGTCGATCTGCGTGACCACCTGGATCCTCGGCCCGCTCCAGCACATCGGCGCCGTGCTGCTCATCGGCTGGCTCTTCAACGACATGAACACCTCGCCGGTGACCCAGTCCATCACCATCCTGTGGGCCTTCAACTTCGCCTACGTCATCTGGACCTACTGGGAGGGTCTGCGACTGAACGCGCTCGCGTCGCTCAGCGGCCGGCGCAAGTGGTGGGAGCCGATCGTGGTGGTCGTGTGCATCCCCGTCTTCTCGGTGCTGGAGGGTCTCGGCGGCTTCAAGGGCTTCCTGAGATTCGTCCGGCGCGAGGAGAACAAGTTCGTCGTGATCGCCAAGCCCGCCTGACCGCCCGGAAGACAGCTGACTCATGCGCTCACGACTGCCCCTGCTCGCGATCTTCCCTGTGACCGTTCTCAGCCTCGTGCTGGGCGCCCCGTTCGTCCTCGGCGACCACCCGGTGCGCTGGGAGGCGGGTTCGGCCCTGCCCAAGGTCGTCATCGGCGACTCGGAGACCTCTGCCACCCCGTCCGGGAAGAAGCCGGAATCCTCTCCGTCCGATTCCCCTTCCTCCTCTTCCTCCTCCACCAACGCCCTCCAGGTCGCCAAGCCCTGGAAGAAGGGCATGCCGCAGTGGGGCGTCCAGCTCTACTGGGAGGAGGAGACAAAGAAACGATCCGACACATTCATCGAGAACCAGGCCCGCAAGCACGCGAAGTACCTCATCGGGCTGGGCGCGAACTCGGTGTCGCTCTCGTTCCCCTACTTCATCGGGGGCCCCACCTCCGACGAACTGTCGGCCGGGGCCAAGACCCCGTCCCCCGAGCGCCTCGAGCGGGTGCTGAAGGTCTTCAAGGACGCCGGGTTCCGCACCACGCTCCGCCCGATCCTGGACGAGGGCAACCTGAAGCAGAACAACGGCTGGCGCGGCAACATCGAGCCCGCCTCACGCTCGGCCTGGTTCGCGTCGTACAAGAAGCTCCTCACGCCGTACCTCAAGGCCGCCGAGGAGACGAAGACGAACACCTTCGTGATCGGCACCGAACTCAACTCGCTGGAGGGAGACCCCGGCTGGGACACCCTGGTCGCCGCCGCCGAGAAGACCTTCCCGGGCGAGGTGTCCTACGACGCGAACTGGGACAACTACGTCACCGGCCGCATCAACATGCCGGTCAACCACCTGGGCGTCGACGCCTACTTCCCGGTCAAGGTGCCGGACACGGCCCCGGTCTCCGACCTGGTCAAGGGCTGGAACACCTGGCTGGACAAGAAGGCCACCGGCCCGCTCCCGAACATCCTCGTCTCCGAGACCGGCATCGGTGCCATGAAAGGCGCCTACCACGCGCCGGGTGACTTCTACGCCCGCCGGGCCCTCAACCCGAAGGTGCAGGCCAACTGGTACAAGGCGGTCTGCGAGGTCGTCCAGGACCGGAAGATGCAGGGCATCTACTGGTGGTCGCTCTGGTTCGACGACGACCCCAACACCAAGCCCGACGACAAGGTTGCCTCCCGGCTCGACTTCGCCGGACGCCCTCTCTCCGAAAAGGCGATCACGTCCTGTTTCACCTCTGACTACGCAGGACCCGGGACCGAGACCGCAAGCTGACCGAGCGGAGGCAGTCATGCAGGAAGCCATCATTCTGGTGGGCGGCAAGGGAACCCGCCTGCGCCCCCTGACCAACCACACCCCGAAGCCGTTGCTCGGCGTCGCGGGCTCCTCCTTCATCCGGCACCAGATCGCCAAGCTGACGGACGCGGGCGTCGGGCACGTGGTCTTCGCGACCTCGTACCTCGCCGGCCTCTTCGAGGAGGAGTTCAAGGACTTCTCCCAGGACCTGGAGATCTCGTACGCCGTCGAGGAGGTGCCGCTCGGCACGGGCGGAGCGATCCGCAACGCGGCCCGTCTGCTCCACGGCACCTCGCCGGACGCGCCGGTGCTGATCCTCAACGGCGACATCCTCTCCGGCGTCGATCTGCCCGCCCTCCTGGAGCGCCACGAGGAGCGGGCGGCGGACGTGACCCTGCATCTCACCCGCGTCCCCGACCCACGCGCCTTCGGCCTGGTCCCCACCGACGCGTCAGGCCGGGTGCTCTCCTTCCTCGAGAAGCCGAAGACGCCCGAGGAGTGCGTCACCGACCAGATCAACGCCGGCTGCTACGTTTTCCGCCGCTCGGTCCTCGACGCCATACCGGCCGACCGCGAGGTCTCGGTCGAGCAGGAGACCTTCCCGCAGCTCGTCGCCGCGGGACGCCGGGTGTACGGCCACACGACCGAGGAGTACTGGCGTGACCTCGGCACCCCGCTCGCCTTCGTCCACGGCTCCGCCGATCTGGTCACCGGCCGCGCGACCTCGCCCCTGGTGGGTCCGCCGTCCGAGGCCCTGATCCACCCCACCGCTGTCGTGGACCCGACCTCCCGCGTCACGGGCGGCTCGACCATCGGCCCGCACGCCGTGATCGGCCCGCACGTGGTCGTCGACCGCTCCATCATCGGGGCCGGTGTCGCCGTGGCCGAGGACACCCGGATCCACGAGTCGGTGGTGGACCACGACTCCACGATCGGCAGGGCCTCGCTGCTGCGTGAAGTGGTCGTGGGATGCCACGCACACATCGGCGCGGACAACGAACTGCCCGCCCACCTGCGGCTCTCGTGCGGCATCCGCATTCCCGCCCAAGGGGTACGCGTCAGCGCTACGGCTGCCGCCTGCCCGACGGTCCACTGAAGTCGTCTGCCTGCCAGCGTGCTCGACCGGAGAGTTCCTTGACAACCGACACCCGCACCCGCCGTCGCGCACCGTCCGCGCAGACAGAGCGTCTTCGTCAGTACCGGCCGGATATCCAGGGCCTGCGTGCCGTGGCCATCATGATGGTCGTCAGCATGCACTGCGGCATCCTGGACATCCACGGCGGCGTGGACGTCAGCTTCGTGCTGAGCGGCTTCCTCATCGGCGGCCAGCTCTTTGCCGAGATCGACAAGACCGGCAAGGTCTCCCTGACGAAGTTCTGGGCGCGCCGCTTCCGGCGGCTGACCCCGCCCATGGCCGTCGTCATCGTCGGTACCGCGATCCTGGCCTGGCTGTACGGCAGCCCGCTCAGGTTCCGCTCCTACATCGAGGACGGCCTCAGCGCCTCCCTCAGCTTCCTGAACTGGCGCCTGGTCGAGACCGGCACCGACTACTTCGCCAACGACGGGACGCAGTCCCCGTACCAGCACTTCTGGTCGCTGGGCATCGAGGAGCAGTTCTACCTCGCCGCCCCGATCATCCTCGTCGTGATGGTCTGGATCAGCCGCAAGATCTTCCGCAACCGTGCTCTCGTCGCGCTGTTCCTGATGGCCGCCATCGCCGGATCGTTCTCTCTGGGCTGGTCGAAGACGCCCGAGAACCAGCCGCTCGCGTACTTCGGTACCCACACCCGGATCTGGGAGATCACCTGCGGCGTCCTGCTCGCCCTCGCCGCTCCGCTCGTCTCCCGCATGAACACCGGGCTGGCCGCGGTCGTCTCGTGGCTGGGGCTCGGCACCGTGCTCGTCACCGCGATGCTCATCTCCGAGGACACGCCGCTGCCCGGCTACGCGGTGGCCGGCCCGGTCATCGGCGCCGTCATGGTCATCGCCGGCGGCTGCGCCGATCCCCGGTTCGGCGCGGAGCGGCTGCTCGACAATCCCGTCCTCGACTTCGTCGGCAACGTCAGCTACGGCTGGTACCTGACCCACTGGCCGCTTCTGGTGCTCTGGCCGTCCATCACCGACCGGGATTTCACGTTCGAGGAGCGCATGCGCGTCGTCGTCCTCTCGTTCCTGATGGCCGTCGCCCTGCACTACGCCGTGGAGCGCAGGTTCAAGAAGAACGTGTCGCTGGTGGCCCGCCCCTGGAAGGGCGTCTTCACCGGCGGGTTCACCACCGCGGGCACGGCAGGGGCGATGGTCCTGGCCACGCTCGTCCCGCTGCACCTGGCGACGTCGTCCTCGTCCAGCACGGTCGCGGCCGGGTTCACCAGCGAGGCTTCGGTCGAGGAGTCCGTGCACCGCACAAAGCTGTCCACGGCCGTGCAGGCCACTCTGCAGGGCGCGCCCAAGAACATGGCCACCCACGGCTGCATCGACGACTTCGAGGTCCCGAAGTTCGTGATGCGCGACAGCTGTGTCGTCGGCGACCCGAAGGGCTCGAAGACGCTTGTCCTCATGGGGGACTCCCACGCCTGGCAGTGGAACGACGTCTACGACACGATCGGCAAGGAACTCGATGTACGCGTGGTGACCATGGCGAAGGGTGGCTGCTCGCCGCAGATCTACCGCATCTTCAACCCTCAGCTGAAGCGCGAATACACCGAGTGCGACAGCTGGCGCGAGTCGGCCTTCGCGGAGCTCGAGAAGATCCGTCCGGATGTCGTCGTCATCGCCGACCGAGCACGCGGTGAGGCGAAGCGGGACGGTGCCGAGGCCTCGTTCAAGGTGCTCAAGAAGACCGGCGCCACGCTCGTCTACATGACGGACACCCCGGAGCCCGGGCAGAACATCCCCGACTGCCTCGCCACGCACATCGACAACACCACCCTCTGCAACCGCAAGGAGTGGCAGGCGCTGGAGTACACGGACGTCCGCGCCATGGAGCGGGAAGTGGCCGAGAAGTACGGCGCGGACATCATCGACACGGCACCCGCGTTCTGCGCCGTGGACGTGTGCCCGGCGGTCATCGGCGACCAGGTCGTCTATTTCGACAACAGCCACATCACGGCGTCGTACTCGAAGACCCTGAAGCCCTTCCTCCAGCCGGCCCTGGAGAAGATCCTGGACGAGGCATAGTCCGCCGTCGCCCCCCGGCCGGCCCCCGGCCGGGGCGGACCCGTCACTGCCCGCGGACTCGTACCCGACGCGCCTGCCGCTGCCGCTCCGCGAGCTCCTCGTCCGCCGGATACCCGACCTCCTCCAAGGTCAGCCCATGCGGCCGTACGACATGGACGGCGCTGTCGCGGACACCCGCGTCCAGCACCTTGCGCGGCCACTCCACGCCCCGGTGTCCGTCCCCCACGAACAACAGGGCACCCACCATCGACCGCACCTGGTTGTGGCAGAAGGCATCGGCCCGGACCTCGATCTCGACGACCCCGTCCGCCCGCCGCCGCACCCCGAAGTCGAGGATCTCGCGGATCGTCGTCGCTCCCTCACGCTTCTTCGCGTACGCCGCGAAGTCGTGCTCCCCGACGAGGGACTTGGCGGCGGCGTCCATGGCGGCGACGTCCAACTCCCAGTCGTGCCACAGCACATGGTTGCGCAGCAGCGGATCCACGCCACCGGGCCGGTCCCCCACCCGGTAGACGTACCGCCGCCACAGAGCGGCGAAGCGCGCGTTGAACCCCGCCGGCGCCTCGGTGAGACTCCACACCCGCACATCCTTCGGCAACCGCCCCGCCAGCCGCTTCAGCAGCTTCTCCCGATGTTCCCCCCACAGCCCCTCGGGCAGATCCACGTGCGCCACCTGCCCCCGCGCGTGCACCCCGGCGTCCGTCCGACCGGCCACGGTCAGTTCGTACGTCACGTCCTTCGACCGCGTCACCGTCCGCAGCGCGTCCTCGATCTCACCCTGCACGGTCCGCCGTCCCCCGGCCTGCTTGGCCCATCCGGAGAACTCGGTTCCGTCGTAGGAGAGGTCGAGGCGGACACGGACGTCACCGGGCTGTACTTCGTCGCTCACCCCTGGATCCTCTCAGGAACGCGAGACGGGCCCGCCCCGAGGGGCGGACCCGTACGACCGAAGCCGTCGACGGTCAGGACTTGCCCCTCGGGTTCAGCACGATCCGGCCGGCGTCGTTCGCCGGATTGCCCTCGTTCGGCATCGTGTACGCGAAGAACGCGCGGCCTGTGGCGTTCTTGATCACCTCGTCGACGCGGAGGCCGAAGGTGAAGGTGCGGGAGGCGTCCTCCAGGATCGGTGTGTCGATGTTGCAGAGGTAGTCGCCCTTGGCGCCCTCCAAGTCGGCGGCCCAGCAGGCCTCGGGCGCCGTGGTGGTCGTGGTCCCCGGGGGAAGGTCCACCCAGAAGGAGATCGGCTCACCGCCGGAGCGGAGCAGGGCCAGCCAGGCGGGGCCGTGGTTGGCGAAGCCGATGTCCACCGACACCGTCTGCCCCTTGCGGGCCCGCAGCCGCTCACCGGTCAGGTCGAGGTCGAAGGTGTTCTTCGTCGGGAAGTCCGTCTCCGCGTACTGCGTGTAGTCCGCCGGATCGGCGTCCGGCAGCCGCACCAGCCCCAGCTCCGGCCCGGCACCCTGCTGGTGGTCGCCCTCGGCCAGCAGGTCCGCCACCTGGTCGGCGGGCACCGCGTTGAAGGTGTAGTACATCGAGTCGTAGAGCGCGAAGCCGGCCGTCCCGATCGGGAAGGGGGCACTCAGCCCGTAGGCCGCCCCCGCGGCGAACTCGCTGTCGAAGACGCACAGTGCCGTGGAACGCCCGCGCAGATCGTCGGGGTCACGCGGGTCGTACCAGCAGTTGCCGAAGGTGCTCGGGAAGGAGAGGCCCCGGGTGCCGGAGACCCGCAGCACGACGCCCTTGCCGCCCAGACCGCCCTGGTTGCGGAAGCTCAGCGGTGCCTGGAAGGTGTCGCCGGCCCGGAAGCCCTCCGGCTCGGCCAGCTGCTTCATCCGCAGCTCGGGGCCGCCGACCAGTACGTCCACCGTGTGCCCGGTGAAGGCCAGGCCCTCGCCCGCGGCGGTGACGGAGATGGTGCCGAAGTCGCCCGCGGCGCTCTCGTCGGTCACGTCGAGACGGATGCCACCGAGGTCGTTGTAGTCCTGGCCGGCGTAGATCTCGGAACGTCTGCAGGTGGCGACCATGCCGTCGACGGAGCAGCCCTGCCGGCGGCCGAGGCTCGAGAAGTCCACCGCGGCGACACCGGCCAGGGAGCGCGCGTCCACGGTGACCGTGTACTCGCCGTTGTGGATCGGCCAGATGATTCCGTCATCGTCCGGTACGGCCTCGCCGGGCGCCCGGAGTCCGAGTTCGATCTGCGGCTCGCCAGGCTCACCTGGTTCGCCGGACTCCGGTTGCAGCGAGAGGTTCACGCTGTCGGGCCCGACGACGGACACCGGCAGTAATTCCTCCTGGGCGCTGGCCGGAGCGGCGAGCGCCGTACCGGCCAGCGCGGCCAGCGCGAAGGCGGAGATGGTGCGCCGCACAGCGGCAAGAGACGTCATGGGACCCCCGTAAGTCAGACATCTGGCGCGCCTCCCGGATCGGCGACGCGTATGCATGACCTGTGAGCCCGCTGTGAGGTTGCCCTCCCTCGCCCCCGCACAACGCGAACGGGCCCACCCCGAAAGGGGCAGGCCCGTCACAACGCGAGAGCGTCAGGCGTCCTTGGACTCCTCGGCCGGAGCCTCGGCGGCGTCCTCGGCCTCGTCGGCCTTGGTCGTGTCGACCTTGGTCTCCTCGGCAGCCGGAGCGGCCTCGGCGTCCTTCGCGGCACGCTTGGTGGCGGCCTCGGCCTCACCGGTCGCAGCCTGCGCGACCGTCAGCGCCTCGACCAGCTCGATGACAGCCATGGGCGCGTTGTCGCCACGACGGTTACCGATCTTGGTGATGCGGGTGTAGCCACCGGGGCGGTTCTCGTAGCGCGGGCCGATCTCGGTGAAGAGCGTGTGGACGACGCTCTTGTCCGTGATCACCTGAAGCACCTGACGGCGGTTGTGAAGGTCGCCCTTCTTGCCCTTGGTGATCAGACGCTCGGCGTACGGACGCAGCTTGCGCGCCTTCGCCTCGGTGGTGGTGATACGGCCGTGCTCGAAGAGGCTCTTCGCGAGGTTCGCGAGGAGCAGCTTCTCGTGCGCGGCGCTGCCGCCCAGACGGGCACCCTTGGTGGGCTTCGGCATGGTGTCTCTCCTAGGTGTCTGCCCCGGCCGTATCAGGTACCGAGGTCAGTATCCGAGCGAGCGGATTGCTCGTCGGAGACCCGCGCCCCAAAGGGGCGCGGGGAACTGCGCGACCAGCCACAACGGCCCCGCAGCCAAGGACCGGCAGTCGGTCCCGAGCTCTTAGTACTGCTCGGTCTCGACGAACCCGGCGTCTGCATCGTCGTCCGCGCCGAAGGCATCCGCGGCGGCGGTCGGGTCGAATCCGGGCGGGCTGTCCTTCAGGGCCAGGCCCATGCCGGCCAGCTTCGCCTTGACCTCGTCGATGGACTTCGCACCGAAGTTGCGGATGTCCAGGAGGTCGGCCTCGGAGCGGGCGACGAGCTCACCCACGGAGTGGATGCCCTCACGCTTGAGGCAGTTGTACGACCGAACGGTGAGCTCGAGCTCCTCGATCGGCAGGGCGAGATCAGCGGCAAGGGCGGCGTCCGTGGGGGACGGGCCCATGTCGATGCCCTCGGCGTCGATGTTCAGCTCGCGGGCGAGACCGAACAGCTCGACCAGGGTCTTACCGGCGGAGGCCATGGCGTCACGGGGACGCATCGCCTGCTTGGTCTCGACGTCGACGATCAGCTTGTCGAAGTCGGTGCGCTGCTCGACACGGGTCGCCTCGACCTTGTACGTGACCTTCAGCACGGGGCTGTAGATGGAGTCGACCGGGATACGGCCGATCTCCTGGCCCACCTGCTTGTTCTGCACGGCGGAGACGTAACCGCGGCCACGCTCGACCGTGAGCTCCATCTCCAGCTTGCCCTTGCCGTTGAGCGTGGCGAGGACCAGGTCGGGGTTGTGCACCTCGACACCGGCCGGGGGCGCGATGTCGGCGGCGGTGACCAGACCCGGGCCCTGCTTGCGCAGGTACATCACGACCGGCTCGTCGTGCTCCGAGGAGACGACCAGCTGCTTGATGTTGAGGATCAGGTCGGTGACGTCCTCCTTGACGCCCGGCACGGTGGTGAACTCGTGCAGAACGCCGTCGATGCGGATGCTGGTGACAGCAGCGCCGGGGATCGACGAGAGGAGGGTGCGGCGGAGGGAGTTGCCGAGGGTGTAGCCGAAGCCCGGCTCCAGCGGCTCGATCACGAACCGGGAGCGGAATTCGTCGACGACCTCTTCGGTCAGTGACGGACGCTGAGCGATCAGCATGTGTGGATCAGATCCTTCTTTCGTGGACGCCCGCTATTTGACGCCCGACGGACCGCACCCGGTGAAGAGTGCGGGTACTGCAAGGGTACGGGCGGCACCGCCCCGAAGAGCCGTACCGCCCGCAACCTCAAGACAACCTGGCCTCAGACGCGGCGGCGCTTGGGCGGACGGCAGCCGTTGTGCGGAGTGGGCGTGACGTCCTGGATCGAGCCGACCTCGAGGCCGGTGGCCTGGAGGGAGCGGATCGCGGTCTCACGGCCGGAGCCGGGACCCTTGACGAACACGTCCACCTTGCGCATGCCGTGCTCCTGCGCGCGGCGGGCGGCCGACTCGGCGGCCATCTGCGCGGCGAAGGGGGTGGACTTGCGCGAGCCCTTGAAGCCGACGTGGCCGGCGGAGGCCCAGGAGATCACGTTGCCCGAGGGGTCCGTGATCGAGACGATCGTGTTGTTGAACGTGCTCTTGATGTGCGCGTGGCCGTGAGCGACGTTCTTCTTTTCCTTGCGGCGCACCTTCTTGGCAGCGCCCTGACGACCCTTGGGGGGCATCTACTTCTCCTACGGGGAGGTGGTCGGTCCTACAGCGAAGACCGCTGATGAAGCGTTGTCCGCTGAGGACTACTTCTTGCCCGGCTTCTTCTTGCCGGCGATGGCGCGACGCGGGCCCTTGCGGGTACGAGCGTTCGTGCTGGTGCGCTGACCACGGACGGGCAGACCACGGCGGTGCCGCAGACCCTGGTAGCAGCCGATCTCGACCTTGCGGCGGATGTCGGCCTGGATCTCGCGACGGAGGTCACCCTCGGTCTTGATGTTGTTGTCGACGTACTCACGAATCGCGACGAGCTGCTCCTCGGAGAGGTCGCGAACGCGGGTGTTCGGGTCGATGCCGGTCTCGGCCAGCGTGAGCTGGGACAGCGTGCGGCCGATACCGAACACGTAGGTCAGGGCGACCTCCACGCGCTTTTCGCGCGGGATGTCAACACCGGAAACGCGTGCCATTCAATGGCTCCTGGTGATCTTCGGAGGTCTTCCGCAGAACCGGCTCCCAGCCGCCGTACCAGGTACGAACTGGGTCCCCGGCCTCCGAACCGGGGGTGTCAGACGAAACACGTCTGGGCTCTGCGTATGAACTGTTCAACTTGCGTCGCGCGAAACTCTGCGAGAGCAGAGGGTCGGTCGTGCGTCAGCCCTGGCGCTGCTTGTGGCGCGGGTTCTCGCAAATGACCATGACCCGACCGTGACGGCGGATCACCCTGCACTTGTCGCAGATCTTCTTGACGCTCGGCTTGACCTTCATGGGATTGAGGTTCTCCGGGTCAGTGCCACCACCCCGCCGCAGCGGGATGCGGGCAAGATCTACTTGTACCGGTAGACGATCCGGCCACGCGTCAGGTCGTACGGAGACAGCTCCACCACGACCCGGTCGTCAGGGAGGATACGGATGTAGTGCATACGCATCTTTCCGCTGATGTGAGCCAGGACCTGGTGGCCGTTCTGGAGCTCGACCTTGAACATGGCGTTCGGAAGAGACTCGACGACAGTGCCCTCGATCTCGATGGCACCTTGCTTCTTGGCCACGCTTCGCCCTTCGAATCGACTACCTTGATCGACTCTCCCGCCTTTCCCCTGAGGGGCGCATGCGGACATGCGGGTGCACGAGAGCCGACGAGTCAGTCTACGTCAGGCCACTCCGAAACACGAATCGAGGAAGGATGCCCCGGAACGGAGATCATTAAGCGAGCGGGTCGGGAGCGGCCGTGACCCCGTGCTCCGCCAGCTTCGCCCTGCCCCCGTCGGGAGCCGTGAGAACCAGCGGCCCCTCGTCCGTCAGCGCCACCGAGTGCTCCCAGTGGGACGACCACGTGCCGTCCGTCGTGATGACCGTCCAGTCGTCCGACAGGACCTCTGTCCTCGGCGTGCCCAGGGACACCATCGGCTCGATCGCCAGGCAGAACCCGGTGACCAGCTTCGGCCCCTTCCCCCGGCGCCGGTCGACGTAGTTCAGCAGGTGCGGGTCCATGTGCATCTCGGTGCCGATGCCGTGACCGCCGTAGTCCTCGATGATCCCGTAGCGACCGCCGCCCGGCTTCGGCTGGCGGCGGATGTACGTCTCGATGGCCCGGGAGACGTCGATGAGCCGGTTGCCCTGCTTCATCGCCGCGATGCCGGCCCACATGGACTCCTCGGTCACCCGCGAGAGCTCGAGGAGCTCCGGGGCGTGGCCCGAGCCCACGAAGGCCGTGTAGGCCGCGTCACCGTGCCAGCCGTCGATGATCGCGCCGCAGTCGATGGAGATGATGTCGCCGTCCTTGAGGACGACCTCGTCGGACGGGATGCCGTGGACGACGACCTCGTTCACGGAGGTGCAGATCGTCGCCGGGAAACCGCCGTACCCCAGGAAGTTCGGCTTCGCGTCGTGCTCCGCGAGCACCTTGCGCGCGACCTGGTCGAGGTCCCTGGTCGTGGCCCCGGGCACCGCGGCCTCTCGGGTCGCCGCGTGGATGGCGGCGACGACCAGTCCCGCCTCGCGCATCTTGGCGATCTGCTCGGGGGTCTTGATCTGCACCATGCGGCGGGAGCCTTTCTGAAACCGGGGAAACCTGGCAGGGGACGAGTGCTTCAACGATACGTGCACCCACACAGCAGCCGCGGCCCCCTCGGAAGGGAACCGCGGCTGTCGTACTCGGAAAAACCGCTATGCGGCGTCGCCCTCGTGCTGGAGCGCCTCCATGGCGCGGCCGGTGACGTCCTCCACCTTGCCGAGCGCCGAGATCGTGACCACCAGGCCCTGGGCCTTGTAGTAGTCGATGATCGGCTCGGTCTGGGTGTGGTAGACCTCCAGGCGCTTGCGGACCGTCTCCTCGGAGTCGTCGTCGCGCTGGTACAGCTCGCCGCCGCAGACGTCACAGACACCGTTCTGCTTCGGCGCCTTGTACGAGACGTGGAAGACGTGCGCCGAGTCGTTGCGGCAGATGCGGCGGCCGGCGATGCGCTTGACGACCTCCTCCTCGGGTACCTCGAGGTCCAGCACCGCGTCCAGCTTCATGCCCTCGTGCTGCAGCATCTCGTCGAGCGACTCGGCCTGCGAGACGTTCCGCGGGAAGCCGTCCAGCAGGAAGCCGTTCTCGGCGTCCGGCTGCTCCATGCGGTCCTTGGCCATCCCGATGGTGACCTCGTCCGGAACCAGGTTGCCCGCGTCCATGTAGGACTTCGCGAGTTTGCCGAGGTCCGTCTGCCGGCTGATGTTGGCGCGGAACAGGTCGCCCGTGGAGATGTGCGGGATCGACAGGTTCTGGGCGAGGAACGCGGCCTGCGTTCCCTTACCGGCGCCCGGCGGCCCGACGAGGACGATACGCATCAGCGGAGGAACCCTTCGTAATTGCGCTGCTGGAGCTGGCTCTCGATCTGCTTCACCGTCTCGAGACCCACACCCACGATGATCAGGATGCTTGTCCCACCGAACGGGAAGTTCTGGCTTGCCCCGAAGCCAACCAACGCCATCGTCGGTACGAGTGCGATCAGACCCAAGTACAGCGAACCCGGCCAGGTGATCCGGTTGAGTACGTACGACAGGTACTCAGCGGTCGGTCGGCCAGCCCGGATGCCCGGGATGAAGCCACCATACTTCTTCATGTTGTCGGCGACTTCCTCGGGGTTGAAGGAGATCGCCACGTAGAAGAACGCGAAGAAAACGATGAGCAAGAAGTACATGCTGATGTAAATCGGGTGGTCGCCCTTGGTGAGGTTGGCCTCGATCCAGGTCTTCCAGCTCGACGTACCACTCGAGAACTGCGCCACCAGCGCCGGGATGTACAGCAGCGACGACGCGAAGATGACCGGGATCACACCGGCCTGGTTGACCTTCAGCGGGATGTACGTCGACGTACCGCCGTAGGAACGACGGCCGATCATGCGCTTCGCGTACTGCACCGGGATACGGCGCTGGGCCTGCTCGACGAAGACCACCAGGCCGACCATGACCAGGCCGACCGCGATGACGGTGCCGAACTCGATCCAGCCGTCGGCCAGGGTGCCCTGCTTCTTGATGGCCCACAGGGCGGACGGGAAGGTGGCGGCGATCGAGATGAACATCAGGATCGACATGCCGTTGCCGATGCCGCGGTCGGTGATGAGCTCACCGAGCCACATGACGACGGCCGTACCGGCGGTCATCGTGATGACCATGACGATCGTGGTGAAGATCGCGCGGTCCGGGACGATGCTCGACGCGACGGTGCAGCCGGAGAAGAGAGCGCCGCTGCGCGCGGTGGCCACCAGGCCCGTGCCCTGCAGGATGGCGAGCGCCACCGTGAGATAACGGGTGTACTGCGTGATCTTCGCCGTACCGGCCTGGCCCTCCTTCTTCAGGGCTTCCAGGCGTGGGATCACCACGGTCAGCAGCTGCAGAATGATGCTCGCCGTGATGTACGGCATGATGCCGAGCGCGAAGATCGTGATCTGCAGCAGCGCGCCACCGCTGAACATGTTGACCAGACCGAAGAGTCCCTGGTTGCCGGACGCCTGGTCCACACACTCCTGGACGGACTTGTAGTCCACGCCAGGGATCGGGATGTGGGTACCCACGCGGTACACCACGATGATGGCGAGCGTGAAGAGCAGCTTCTTGCGCAGGTCGGGCGTCCTGAACGCCCGGGCGAACGCGGTGAGCACGGTGCCTCCTGCGACCCCCGCGCTACTGCGTCAAGGGTGACGGTCTTGAGGTTCGACGAATATGTGGGAAAGCAGTGCAGGCCACCTTACCGGCGACAAGGCCTGCGGTGGAACGACCAACCGGGGATACCCCGTTGTGAGGTATCCCCGGTCGGGACTGCTTACGTCATCGAGACGCCTGCGGATCTCAGACGAGCTCGGTGACCGTGCCACCGGCGGCGGTGATCTTTTCCTTGGCGGAGCCGGAGACGGCGTCGACCGTCACCTGCAGCGCCACGGAGATCTCGCCCTGGCCGAGGACCTTGACGAGGCTGTTCTTGCGAACGGCACCCTTGGCCACGAGGTCCTCGACGGTGACCTCGCCACCCTCGGGGTACAGCGCGCCCAGCTTGTCGAGGTTCACGACCTGGAACTCGGTCTTGAACGGGTTCTTGAAGCCCTTCAGCTTCGGAAGACGCATGTGGAGGGGCATCTGCCCACCCTCGAAGCGCTCCGGAACCTGGTAACGGGCCTTCGTACCCTTGGTACCACGACCGGCCGTCTTACCCTTCGACGCCTCACCACGACCCACACGGGTCTTGGCGGTCTTGGCGCCCGGGGCGGGACGGAGGTTGTGGATCTTGAGCGGGTTGTTCTCCGCCATGATCAGTCGACCTCCTCGACCGTCACGAGGTGGCGGACGGTGTGCACCATGCCGCGGAACTCGGGACGATCCTCCTTGACGACCTGCGTGTTGATGCCCTTGAGACCAAGGGAGCGCAGGGTGTCACGGTGGTTCTGCTTGCTGCCGATGTACGACTTCGTCTGCGTGATCTTGAGCTGAGCCATTACGCAGCACCAGCCCCGGCACGCGCACGCAGCAGAGCCGCGGGAGCGACGTCCTCGAGCGGCAGACCACGGCGGGCCGCGATCTCCTCGGGACGCTGCAGGCCCTTGAGGGCCTCCACGGTCGCGTGCACGATGTTGATCGCGTTCGACGAGCCGAGCGACTTCGACAGGATGTCGTGAACGCCGGCGCACTCGAGCACGGCACGCACCGGGCCACCGGCGATAACGCCGGTACCGGGGGACGCCGGCTTGAGCAGGACGACGCCCGCCGCCTTCTCACCCGTGATCGGGTGCGGGATGGTGCCCTGGATACGGGGGACCTTGAAGAAGTGCTTCTTGGCCTCCTCAACACCCTTGGCGATGGCGGCCGGCACCTCCTTGGCCTTGCCGTAACCGACACCCACGGTGCCGTCACCGTCGCCCACTACGACGAGCGCAGTGAAGCTGAAGCGACGACCACCCTTCACAACCTTGGCGACGCGGTTGATCGCGACAACGCGCTCAACGTACGCGGTCTTCTCGGCGGCAGCAGCGCCGCCGTCACGGCCCTTCCGGTCCCGCCGCTCGCCGCCACCGGCACCGCTTCCACGGCGCTGGGGTCCAGCCATTGGATTACCTCTCTCTTTCCGCTAGCTACGGAAGCGGCTCAGAACTTGAGCCCGGCTTCGCGGGCGGCGTCCGCCAGGGCGGCGATGCGCCCGGCGTACTGGTTGCCACCACGGTCGAATACGACAGCCTCGACACCGGCGGCCTTGGCGCGCTCGGCAACCAGGGCGCCGACCGACTTGGCCTGCGCGGACTTGTCGCCCTCGTTGCCGCGGATCGTGGTGTCCAGGGTCGACGCCGACGCCAGGGTGTGACCCTTGATGTCGTCGATGACCTGGGCCACGATGTGGCGGTTGGAGCGCGTCACGACCAGGCGCGGACGCTCAGCCGTACCCGAGATGTGCTTACGGATCCGGATGTGGCGACGCTTGATCGCGGCACGCTTGTAAGCGTCGCCCTTGAGGATCTTCTGTCCGTATGCCATGGCTTACTTACCCGCCTTTCCGACCTTGCGGCGGATGACTTCGCCCTCGTACTTGACGCCCTTGGCCTTGTACGGGTCGGGCTTGCGCAGCTTGCGGATGTTGGCCGCAACCTCGCCGACCTTCTGCTTGTCGATGCCCTCGACCGAGAACCGGGTGGGGGCCTCCACCTTGAAGGTGATGCCCTCGGGGGCCTCGACGGTGATCGGGTGGCTGTAGCCGAGAGCGAACTCGAGGTTCGATCCCTTGGCCTGTACGCGGTAACCGACACCGCTGATCTCGAGCTTCTTCACGTAACCCTGGGTCACGCCGGTGATCATGTTCGCCACCAGCGTGCGGGACAGGCCGTGCAGGGCCTTGTTCTGACGCTCGTCGTTGGGGCGGGTGACGTTGAGAACGCCGTCCTCACCCTTGGCGATGTCGATCGGCGCAGCGACGGTGTGGCTCAAGGAACCCTTGGGGCCCTTGACCGAGACCGTACGGCCGTCGATGGTGACGTCCACGCCGGCGGGAACCGTGATGGGGAGCTTGCCAATACGCGACATAGCTGTTTCCTCCGTTCCCTTCCGCTACCAGACGTAGGCGAGGACTTCCCCACCCACGCCCTTCTTGCCGGCCTGCTTGTCGGTGAGGAGCCCGTGCGACGTGGAGATGATCGCCACGCCGAGGCCGCCCAGCACCTTCGGCAGGGAGGTGGACTTCGCGTAAACCCGGAGACCGGGCTTGGAGATCCGCTTGATGCCCGCGATGGAGCGCTCACGGTTCGGGCCGAACTTCAGCTCGAGAACGAGGCTCTTGCCGACCTCGGCGTCCTCGACCTTCCAGCCCGTGATGAAGCCCTCCTGCTGGAGGATCTCCGCGATGTGAGACTTGATCTTGGACGCCGGCATCGTCACGGAGTCGTGGTATGCCGAGTTCGCGTTCCGCAGACGCGTAAGCATGTCTGCGATCGGATCAGTCATGGTCATGAATTGGCCTTCGGCCTCTCTCGCCGGGGTTTCCAGGTGCCCATCCCTCTCCTCGATCCGAGACGAGGCGGGTGCGGTGCGGTGGACCTACGGCGTAGTAAGTCGTACGGGCGTCAGGCGCCCAACCCTCCAAGCCTAAGCCATGAAAGGGTGGGCGCCTGACACGCCCATTGCTTACCGAGAGCTTCGGGAATCCCTAAACGGGGATTACCAGGAGCTCTTGGTCACGCCCGGCAGCTCGCCACGGTGAGCCATCTCACGAAGGCAGACGCGGCACAGGCCGAACTTGCGGTACACGGAGTGCGGACGGCCGCAGCGCTGGCAGCGCGTGTAGCCGCGAACACCGAACTTGGGCTTGCGAGCAGCCTTGGCAATCAGAGCCTTCTTCGCCATCTCGCTCACGCCTCCTTGAAGGGGAAGCCGAGGTGACGAAGGAGCGCGCGGCCCTCAGCGTCGTTGGTCGCCGTGGTCACCACGGTGATGTCCATGCCCCGGGTACGGTCGATCTTGTCCTGGTCGATCTCGTGGAACATGACCTGCTCGGTGAGACCGAAGGTGTAGTTGCCACGGCCGTCGAACTGCTTGGGGGACAGACCACGGAAGTCGCGGATGCGCGGCAGCGCGAGCGACAGGGTGCGGTCCAGGAACTCCCACATGCGGTCGCCACGGAGTGTGACGTGGGCACCGATCGGCTGGCCCTCACGCAGCTTGAACTGCGCGATGGACTTGCGGGCCTTGGTGACGGCCGGCTTCTGACCGGTGATCGTGGTGAGGTCGCGGATGGCGCCCTCGATCAGCTTGGAGTCGCGGGCGGCGTCGCCCACACCCATGTTGACCACGATCTTGACGAGGCCGGGGATCTGCATGACGTTCTCGTACTTGAACTCGTCACGCAGCTTGCCCGCGATCTCCTCGCGGTACTTCGTCTTGAGACGCGGAGTCGTGGTGGTAGCCATCAGATGTCCTCACCCGTCCGCTTGGCAACGCGGATCTTGTTGCCCTCGTCGTCGAAGCGGTAACCGACACGCGTGACAACCTTGTTGCCGTCCTTCTCAACGACCAGCTGGACGTTGGAGACGTGGATCGGCGCCTCGGTCGTGACGATGCCACCGGCCTGCGAACCGCGAGCGGTCGGGCCGGCCTTGGTGTGCTTCTTGACCCGGTTGACACCCTCGACCAGGACACGGTCCTCACGGGGGAAGGCCGCGATGACCTTGCCCTGCTTGCCCTTGTCCTTACCGGTGATGACCTGGACCAGGTCGCCCTTCTTGATCTTCATGCTTACAGCACCTCCGGAGCCAGCGAGATGATCTTCATGAACTTCTTCTCGCGCAGCTCGCGCCCGACCGGGCCGAAGATGCGGGTGCCGCGAGGGTCGCCGTCGTTCTTCAGAATGACGGCGGCGTTCTCGTCGAAGCGGATGTACGAGCCGTCCGGACGGCGGCGCTCCTTGACGGTGCGAACGATGACCGCCTTGACGACGTCACCCTTCTTCACGTTGCCACCGGGGATCGCGTCCTTGACGGTGGCGACGATGACGTCACCGATGCCCGCGTAGCGGCGACCGGAGCCACCGAGCACACGGATGCAAAGGATCTCCTTCGCACCAGTGTTGTCGGCGACACGCAGTCGCGACTCCTGCTGGATCACGTCTATCTCCTGTTTGTCTGCCGGTTCCCCGGGGGCCGTTCAGAAACGGCCCCCGGAGCCTGGCGGAACTGTCCTGCGAGGGGTGCCTCGCAGGAAATTACTTGGCCTTCTCGAGGATCTCGACGACGCGCCAGCGCTTGGTCGCCGACAGCGGGCGGGTCTCCGCGAGGAGGACCCGGTCGCCGACGCCGGCAGCGTTCTGCTCGTCGTGCGCCTTGAGCTTGTTGGTACGGCGGATGACCTTGCCGTACAGCGCGTGCTTGACGCGGTCCTCGACGGCGACGACGACGGTCTTGTCCATCTTGTCGCTGACGACGAGACCCTCACGGGTCTTGCGGAAGCCGCGGGCCTCTGCAGTCTGCTCAGTCACGTTGCTCTCACTCATCAGGCGCTCTCCACCGTCTCGATGCCCAGCTCGCGCTCACGCATCAGGGTGTAGATCCGCGCGATGTCCTTACGGACGGCCTTGAGCCGACCGTGGTTCTCGAGCTGACCCGTCGCCGCCTGGAAGCGGAGGTTGAACAGCTCTTCCTTGGCTTCGCGGAGCTTGTTGAGAAGCTCCTCGTCACCCAGTTCGCGCAGCTCGGACGCCTTGGTACCGGCCGACATCACGCTTCACCTGCCTCGCGCTTGACGATCCGGCACTTCATCGGCAGCTTGTGAGCGGCGCGAGTCAGGGCCTCACGGGCGATCTTCTCGTTGGGGTAGGACAGCTCGAACATGACCCGGCCCGGGTGCACGTTCGCGATCCACCACTCCGGCGAACCCTTACCGGAACCCATGCGGGTCTCGGCAGGCTTCTTCGTGAGCGGGCGGTCCGGGTAGATGTTGATCCAGACCTTGCCACCACGCTTGATGTGGCGGGTCATCGCGATACGGGCCGCCTCGATCTGGCGGTTGGTCACGTACGCCGGCGTGAGGGCCTGAATGCCGTACTCGCCGAACGCGACCGTCGTACCGCCCTTGGCCTGACCACGGCGCTTCGGGTGGTGCTGCTTGCGGTGCTTGACCCTACGGGGGATCAGCATGTCGGTCAGGCCTCCGTTCCGGTGCTCTCAGCCGGAGCGGCGGCGGGAGCCTCGGCCTTGGGGGCCTCGGCGCCGGCAGCCTGCTGCGGCTTGCGACCGCGCCGCTCGCCACCGCGGCCACCACGGGCCGGGCGGTCGGCACCGCCACCGCGAGCCGGGCGGTTACCCGCACGGGCGGCAGCGTTCTCGGCGCGGACCTCGGCGATGTTCTTGACATCGCCCTTGTAGATCCAGACCTTCACACCGATGCGGCCGAAGGTCGTCTTGGCCTCGAAGAAGCCGTAGTCCACGTTCGCGCGGAGCGTGTGCAGGGGCACACGGCCCTCGCGGTAGAACTCCGAGCGGGACATCTCGGCGCCGCCGAGGCGGCCACCGCACTGGATCTTGATGCCCTTGGCGCCGGCCTTCATCGCCGACTGCATGCTCTTACGCATGGCGCGGCGGAAGGAGACGCGGGAGGAGAGCTGCTCGGCGACGGCCTGAGCAACCAGCTGAGCGTCCGTCTCGGGGTTCTTGACCTCGAGGATGTTCAGCTGGACCTGCTTGCCCGTGAGCTTCTCGAGGTCACCGCGGATGCGGTCGGCCTCGGCGCCACGGCGGCCGATGACGATGCCCGGACGAGCGGTGTGGATGTCCACACGCACGCGGTCACGGGTGCGCTCGATCTCCACCTTCGAGATGCCGGCGCGCTCCATGCCGGACGTCATCATCCGACGGATGGCGACGTCTTCCTTGACGTAGTCCTTGTACAGCTTGTCGGCGTACCACCGGGACTTGAAGTCCGTGGTGACACCGAGCCGGAACCCGTGCGGGTTTACCTTCTGGCCCATTACCGGGTTCCTTCCTTGCTGCTGACGACCACGGTGATGTGGCTGGTCCGCTTGCGGATCCGGTAGGCACGGCCCTGGGCGCGCGGACGGAACCGCTTCAGGGTCGGGCCCTCGTCGACGTACGCCTCGGAGATGACGAGGCTGCCGGCGTCGGTGTGGTCGTAGTTGTGTGCGGCGTTGGCGATGGCGCTGTCGAGCACCTTGCCGACGGGCACGGAGGCGGCCTGCGGAGCGAATCGCAGGACCGCCTGAGCCTCCGTGGCGTCCATGCCACGGATAAGGTCCACCACGCGGCGGGCCTTCATGGGCGTAACGCGGATGTACCGCGCCTGGGCCCTGGCTTCCATGGTTGTCCCTCTCAGTTACTTACGTGTCTGAATGCGATCCGCGTTTAGCGGCGCTTCGACTTCCGGTCGTCCTTGACGTGACCCCGGAAGGTGCGCGTCGGCGAGAACTCGCCGAGCTTGTGGCCGACCATCGACTCGGTGACGAACACCGGGATGTGGGTCTTGCCGTTGTGCACCGCGAGCGTGTGGCCGAGCATGGCCGGCACGATCATGGAGCGACGGGACCAGGTCTTGATGACGTTCTTGGAACCGGCTTCGTTCTGGGCGTCCACCTTCTTGATCAGGTGGTCGTCGACGAAGGGCCCCTTCTTGAGACTGCGCGGCATCTAAACCCGCTCCTAGCGCTTCTTGTTCGTCTTGCGGCGGCGGACGATGTACTTGTTCGAAGCCTTCTTCGGCGAACGAGTACGACCCTCCTTCTGACCCCAGGGGCTGACCGGGTGGCGACCACCGGAGGTCTTGCCCTCACCACCACCGTGGGGGTGGTCAACCGGGTTCATCGCCACACCGCGAACGGTCGGGCGGACGCCCAGCCAGCGCTTGCGGCCGGCCTTACCCCAGTTGATGTTGCTCTGCTCGGCGTTGCCGACCTCGCCGACCGTGGCGCGGCAGCGCTGGTCGACCAGGCGGATCTCACCGGACGGCATGCGGAGGTGGGCCATCGAGCCCTCCTTCGCGAGCAGCTGCACGGAGGCACCGGCGGAGCGGGCGAACTTGGCGCCGCCACCCGGACGGATCTCGATCGCGTGGATCGTGGTACCGACCGGGATGTTGCGGATCGCCAGGTTGTTGCCCGGCTTGATGTCGGCCCCGGGACCGTTCTCGACACGGTCACCCTGCTGCAGGTTGCGCGGGGCGAGGATGTAGCGCTTCTCGCCGTCCGCGTAGTGCAGCAGCGCGATGCGCGCGGTGCGGTTGGGGTCGTACTCGATGTGCGCGACCTTCGCCGGCACGCCGTCCTTGTCGTGACGACGGAAGTCGATCACTCGGTAGGCGCGCTTGTGTCCGCCACCCTGGTGGCGAACGGTCACACGACCGGCGTTGTTACGGCCGCCCTTGCTGTGCAGCGGGCGGACCAGCGACTTCTCCGGCGTGGACCGCGTGACCTCGACGAAGTCGGCGACGCTGGAGCCACGACGGCCCGGCGTAGTCGGCTTGTACTTGCGGATTCCCATTTCTCAGTCCTCGTCCGATATCGGACGATCCGACCCGCTTACGCGGTCGGACCGCCGAAGATGTCGATACGGTCGCCCTCGGCAAGGGTCACGATCGCGCGCTTGCTGTCGGCACGCTTGCCGAAGCCGGTGCGGGTCCGCTTGCGCTTGCCCTGGCGGTTGATCGTGTTGACGCCGGTGACCTTGACCGAGAAGACCGCCTGGACGGCCTGCTTGATCTGGGTCTTGTTGGCGCCGGGGGCCACGATGAACGTGTACTTGCCCTCGTCGAGAAGCGCGTAGCTCTTCTCGGACACGACCGGCTTCAGCAGGACGTCACGGGGGTCCGTGAAGGCCTTGCTCGCCGGAGTGACGACGGTGTTCTTGCCCTCGGCCTCGTGGCGGCGCGCCTTGGCGACGCGCGCGGCCTTGGCCGCCTTGGCGGCCTTCGAGGCGATGCTCGGGTGACGCGTAGCCATCAGGCTTCGCTCCCTTCGGTGTCAGCGGCCTTGGGGCCAGACACGAAGGACTCGAAAGCGGCCTGGGTGAAGACCACGTCGTCCGAGACGAGAACGTCGTACGTGTTCAGCTGGCCCGGCTCCAGGATGTGGACCTGGGGCAGGTTGCGAGCGGACAGCCACGCGGCCTCGTCGGCACGGTCGATGACGAGCAGCAGGTTCTTGCGCTCGCTGATCTTGCCGAAGAGCGTCTTCGCGGCCTTCGTCGAAGGCGACTCGCCCTCGATGAGGCCGGAGACGACGTGGATGCGGTTGTTGCGGGCCCGGTCGGTGAGGGCGTGGCGCAGAGCCGCGGCCTTCATCTTCTTCGGGGTCCGCTGCGAGTAGTCACGCGGCGTGGGGCCGTGAACGACGCCACCGCCGGCGAACTGCGGCGCACGGGTCGAACCCTGACGGGCGCGGCCGGTGCCCTTCTGGCGGTAGGGCTTCTTGCCGCCACCGCGGACCTCGCCACGACGCTTGACCTTGTGCGTGCCCTGACGGGCGGCGGCCAGCTGCGCGACGACGACCTGGTGAAGCAGCGGAATGCTGATCTTCTCTACGTCGAAGATCTCGGCCGGGAGCTCAACGGTCCCGGCGGTGTCGCCGGAGGGCGACAGAATGTCAATGGTGCTCATAGTCCTCAGGCCCCCTTGGCCGCGGTGCGGACCAGGACGAGGCCGCCGTTCGGACCAGGAACCGCGCCCTTGATGAGGAGCAGGCCCTTCTCCGCGTCAACGGCGTGAACGGTCAGGTTCTGGGTGGTGACCCGCTCGTTGCCCATACGACCCGCCATGCGGAGGCCCTTGAACACGCGGCCCGGGGTGGCGCAGCCACCGATGGAACCGGGAGAGCGGTGCTTGCGCTGGGTGCCGTGACCGGCGCCGAGGCCCTTGAAGTTGTGACGCTTCATGACACCGGCGAAGCCCTTGCCCTTGCTCTTGCCGGTCACGTCGACCTTGATGCCGGCCTCGAACACCTCGGCGGTGATCTCCTGGCCGAGGGTGTACTCGCTGGCGTCAGCGGTACGGATCTCGACGAGGTGGCGGCGGGGAGTGACGTCGGCCTTGGCGAAGTGGCCCTTGAGGGGCTTGTTCACCTTGCGCGGGTCGATCTCGCCGAACGCGATCTGGACGGACTCGTAGCCGTCGGCGTCGTTCGTACGGACCTGGGTCACGACATTGGGGCCGGCCTTGACGACGGTGACCGGAACAACACGGTTGTTCTCGTCCCACACCTGCGTCATGCCGAGCTTCTCGCCCAGGATGCCCTTGATCTGCTTAGCCATCGTTCAGATCACCGGCCTCAGAGCTTGATCTCGATGTCGACACCGGCCGGGAGGTCGAGTCGCATCAGAGAGTCAACGGTCTTGGGGGTCGGGTCGAGGATGTCGATCAGACGCTTGTGCGTGCGCATCTCGAAGTGCTCGCGCGAGTCCTTGTACTTGTGCGGCGACTTGATGACGCAGTACACGTTCTTCTCAGTGGGCAGCGGCACCGGGCCCGCGACCGACGCACCAGTGCGCGTCACCGTCTCGACGATCTTCTTCGCCGAGGAGTCGATGACCTCGTGGTCGTAGGCCTTGAGCCGGATGCGGATCTTCTGTCCCGCCATGGCTACTCCGTAGTCCTGTCTCTTTTACAGCTCTGGAACCCGGTGTTCCGTGACTTCCTCCGACCCACGCGGTCGGGCGTGTCGCACTCTCACTGACACAGATGTCCCTTGTTCGAACATCCCTGATCTGGGAAAGAGGTTCACCGGGTGCCTGGCCAGTGCCGCACTCCACTTCCCGGAAGATTCCCGTACGTCCGCCCCAGCGCTGCCATATGACAGTTAGGGCGACGAGTACTGTGGGACTCGCTTCCAGGCCTCCCGGCGGGAGGCGCGCAGCATCAACACTCGACCGAGCAACCCCGCTAGTCTGCCATACGGGGCAGGGCCCTGGCCAATCGAGCCGGAGACAATACCCCGGGAGTGACGCAGGTCAAACACAGCGCTCCAGGTCGCCGCGGAGAAGGCGCAGCGGAATGCGCGGCACTCCTCGCCGAGCGCCGCCTCGTGCCGCGCGCCCGACTGCTCCTCGCCCAGGACTTCGCAGAGGGCCTCTTCACCGTCGAGCCCGTCGACCGCAAGCCATTCGGGACCTCGTCGGCCAGGTCCGGATACGCGGGGCGGGGAATCCGCTTCCCGCCCTCGATCTTGCAGACCGGGTCCTCGCCGTACCCGACCGCCTCCCGTCGAAGCCTCAGCTGCCGCCCGACGGTCGCGATGACCGCGACACCCCACTCGTCGTCCGGGGGGGCGGGATCGGCCAGGCCTGGGGCTCGGGATTCGACCGAACCGCGACCGAATCGGACGAGCACCCATACCGACCACGTCAGCGCACGTCGACGTGGTCCCCACCGCTGGTCGCGCCGCCCGTCGTGTCGTTGCCCCCGTACGACCAGCGCCAGGTCCCGTCCTTCGACGCGGTGACCGTGGTCTTCAGGGCACCGGTGCTGCTGGACGTGACCTTCTTGACCGTCACGAAGGAGCTGGTGCCCGTCTCACGGAACTGGAGGCTGACCGAACGGCCGCCGTAGCCGCCGTACTTCTTGGTCGCCCAGTCCGCCCGGGTGAGCTTGCCGGTGACGGTGATCTTCCTGCCCTTGGCGACCGGCTCCGGCGAGGCGTTCACCGTGACCTTCGCCGCCCGCTTGAGCCGGACGGTCAGGGACCGGGTCTCGCGCTCGTGGGCCGCGACGTTTCCGTTGGCCTTGAACAGGAGCAGGGAGACGCCGGTCTTCCAGGTGGTGGCGTCATTGTTGGAGTCGACCTCGTCATGGCTCGGGTGGGGGTCGATGTACAGGGACCCCTCGCACTCGGCCTTCTTGTCGCTCTGTTCGTAGCAGGTGTAGCCGCCGGGGCCGATGTAGTTGTCCATGGAGCCGGCCAGGTCCTGCGGCAGGGCTCCCCGGTAGAGGAAGGGGAACGCGTCGTACCGGAACGGGTCGCTCGTGCTGTACCCGGAGGACAGGGTGATCTTGAAGGTGAGGGACGGCTCCACCACCTTCGAGGTGCCGACGACCATCGGCTTGCCCTTGTTGATCACGATGTCGGACACGGTGATCCCGGTGTCCTGAGCCTGGGCCGCCGGATCATGACTTCCGCTTGCCCTACGGCCAGTCGACCAGCGCCATGAACACGCCGTACACGCACGGCACCATCGCCGGCGCCGCGAGCGCGAACCCCACCCGGCGGGACGTGCTGCGGCGCTCCCACGGCAGGGCCCAGCTGGCCGCAAGCAGGAACAGGGCGATCCCGAGGCCCCCGAGCAGCACCGGGAAGGCGATGCCGAAGGTCGACTCGAAGCGGTCGGCCTCCGGGCCCGCGCAGGAGTCGCAGGCCATCGCGGAGAAGCCGCCGACGAAGTAGACGAGCACACACGCGGGCAGGGTGAGGAGCGTCGAGAGCAGCGGGGCGACCCAGGCGTCGGTCGCGCGGTCGTCGTCGAGCGTGAGGTCCGGCATGGGTCCATCACAACGCTCGGGCGCCCGCGGTCGCATGAGCGTTCGTACTCAGATGCCCGGGCCGTCGTACGGGATTCAGGTCCCGGCGTTCCTCAGCCGTGCGAACGACGTGTCAAGACCCCGCTTCAGCAGCCGGGCCACCGGCCGCTCCACGAACCGGTGCACCAGCCAGCTCAGCAGCAGGAAGCCGGCGATCACGGAGACGACCAGCAGGCGGGCGTCCATGGTGTCGCGCAGGCGGTTGATGACCGCCGTACCGGCCGCGTAGTGCATCAGATACAGCGGGTACGTCAACGCGCCCGCCGTCACCAGCCACTTCCAGCGGATGCGGTCCGTGGCGCCGAGAGCGACGGCGACCATGACGAGCAGGAACACGGTGAAGATCGCCACGCTCCCCCGCCACCCCGACACATGCTCGACCTCGTCGATCCTGATGCCGAGTTCGCGCTGGCCCATCAGCCAGGCCATCGCGAGGATGCCCCACAGCAGCAGGTCCTGGCCGAAGCGGTGCATCAGATACAGCGCCAGGCCCGCGATGAAGTACCAGGCGCCCTCCGGGTTGGCGACCAGTTCCAGCAGGGGGAGCTTCGAGATCGGGGCGAGCATGGCCGCGGCGCCCCACACACAGCAGAAGACGACGACCTTGCGGTAGGTCAGGCCGCTCCACACGACCACCAGGAACAGCAGGTAGAAACGCAGCTCCGACCAGAGGGTCCAGTAGACGCCGTCGACGTTCATGACGCCCGAACCGGACTGGAGCATCGTGATGTTGAGGAGTACGTCCCGCATGCGCAGGCGGTCCCACACGCCGGGCAGCAGCATCAGGACGGCCGTGGTGAAGGCGATGGCGAACCAGTACGCCGGGTACAGGCGGATCACCCGTGACGTGAAGAACTGCCTGGGGGTACGGCCCAAGCAGGACATGCAGATCACGAAGCCGCTGATCACGAAGAAGATCTCGACGCCGATCCAGCCGTAGGAGGCGAACCGGAAGACCGTCGGCATGATGTCGGAGACCGAGCGGTCCCAGATGCGGTTGCCCGGCCGGTCGACGCGGTTCGTGCCGGCGTAGTGGTGCACGGCGACCATCAGCGCGGCGAGGAGCCGGATGCCGTCGATGGCGTAGAGCCGGCGGCCGGCGCGGTCCCGTACGGCGGCGTGCCGGGCGGGGCGGGCGGGCCGTCCCGGCGGGGCGGGCACGGTGAGGGGCGGAAGCGGCTGCTGCAGGCCGCTGACGACCCGTCGGGGTATCGACGTTCTGCGCTCCGCATCCTGCATCGACACCTGCGTGTCCGTCCGTCCTCGCGAGGGAATCCCGGGCCGGGAATGGCCACCGGACGCCTCAGGCTACGACCCTCACAACCACCCCACAGCGGCCAGACAGGCGCATTCGGGGCAGCCTCGGCGGACAGTTGGCCGAAGCCTCGGGAAGACGTCCCGCTGAGTTCGCCCACTCTTCACCCGCTGGGCGGGCAACCCCCCACGAAGGCGAAGGGGCCCGTACGACCGAAGTCGTACGGGCCCCTTCAGAGACCTACGGGTCTCGGAGACCTGTCAGGTCAAGATCAGGCGTTGATCTTGGTGACCTGGCCGGCGCCCACCGTGCGACCACCCTCACGGATGGCGAACTTCAGGCCCTCTTCCATGGCGACGGGCTGGATGAGCTCCACCTTCATCTCGGTGTTGTCACCCGGCATGACCATCTCGGTGCCCTCGGGGAGGGTCACCACGCCGGTCACGTCCGTCGTACGGAAGTAGAACTGCGGACGGTAGTTGTTGAAGAACGGCGTGTGGCGGCCACCCTCGTCCTTGGACAGGATGTAGGCCTGCGCCTCGAACTCGGTGTGCGGGGTGACCGAGCCCGGCTTGATGATGACCTGGCCGCGCTCGACGTCCTCGCGCTTGATGCCACGGAGGAGCAGACCGACGTTCTCACCGGCCTGGCCCTCGTCGAGCAGCTTGCGGAACATCTCGATACCGGTGACCGTGGTGGTGGTCTTCTCGGTCTTGATGCCGATGATGTCGACGGTCTCGTTGACCTTCAGGACACCACGCTCGATACGGCCGGTGACGACCGTACCGCGACCGGTGATCGTGAAGACGTCCTCGATGGGCATGAGGAACGGCTTGTCGACGTCACGCTCGGGCTGCGGGATGGACTCGTCGACGGCCTTCATCAGGTCGAGGACGGTCTGGCCCCACTCCTTGTCACCCTCGAGCGCCTTGAGCGCGGAGACCTTGACGACCGGCAGGTCGTCGCCCGGGAACTCGTACTCGGAGAGGAGCTCACGCACCTCGAGCTCGACGAGCTCCAGGATCTCCTCGTCGTCCACCATGTCGGCCTTGTTCAGGGCGACGACGATGTAGGGAACGCCGACCTGGCGGGCCAGGAGTACGTGCTCCTTGGTCTGCGGCATCGGGCCGTCGGTGGCGGCGACCACGAGGATGGCGCCGTCCATCTGCGCCGCACCCGTGATCATGTTCTTGATGTAGTCCGCGTGACCGGGGCAGTCGACGTGGGCGTAGTGACGCGTCTCGGTCTGGTACTCGACGTGCGCGATCGAGATGGTGATACCGCGCTGGCGCTCCTCGGGAGCCTTGTCGATCTGGTCGAACGCCGAGGCCTCGTTCAGGTCGGGGTACGCGTCGTGCAGCACCTTGGTAATGGCGGCCGTGAGGGTCGTCTTACCGTGGTCGATGTGACCGATGGTGCCGATGTTGACGTGGGGCTTAGTCCGCTCGAACTTCGCCTTCGCCACGGGGTCCTCCTGTGGAGTGGTTCTGAACGCCTTGCTTCATCGGCGCCAGGTGATCTTTGCTGGAAAGCCTCGGCCCGGGGGCACTCCCCCCGCAAATGCGGGTGAATGCCCCTCCGGGCTCCGGAGTCAAGCCTAAAGCGTGCGAACGCGGTGCGTTACTCGCCCTTGGCCTTCGCGATGATCTCCTCGGCGACGTTCCGCGGAACCTCGGCGTAGGAGTCGAACTGCATCGAGTAGCTTGCGCGACCCGACGTCTTGCTGCGGAGGTCTCCGACGTAGCCGAACATCTCCGAGAGGGGCACGAGGCCCTTCACGACGCGGGCACCGGCCCGCTCCTCCATGGCCTGGATCTGACCACGGCGGGAGTTGATGTCGCCGATGACGTCACCCATGTAGTCCTCGGGCGTGGTGACCTCGACGGCCATCATCGGCTCGAGCAGCACGGGGCTGGCCTTGCGCGCGGCCTCCTTGAAGGCCTGCGAGCCGGCGATCTTGAACGCGAGCTCGGAGGAGTCGACCTCGTGGTAGGCACCGTCGAGAAGAATGACGCGGACGCCCGTCATCTCGTACCCGGCGAGGATGCCGAACTGCATGGCCTCCTGCGCACCGGCGTCGACCGAAGGGATGTACTCCTTCGGGATACGACCACCGGTCACCTTGTTCACGAACTCGTACGAGGCGTCGCCGCCCTCGATCGGCTCGATCGCGATCTGCACCTTGGCGAACTGGCCGGTTCCACCAGTCTGCTTCTTGTGCGTGTAGTCGACGCGCTCGACGGCCTTGCGGATCGTCTCACGGTAGGCGACCTGCGGCTTACCGACGTTGGCCTCGACCTTGAACTCACGGCGCATACGGTCGACCAGCACCTCGAGGTGCAGCTCGCCCATACCACCGATGATGGTCTGGCCGGTCTCCTCGTCCGAGTGGACCTGGAAGGAGGGGTCCTCCTCCGCGAGACGCTGGATGGCGACACCCAGCTTCTCCTGGTCACCCTTGGACTTGGGCTCGATGGCGACCTGGATGACCGGCGCCGGGAAGTCCATGGACTCCAGGATGACCGGGTTCTTGTCGTCGCTCAGCGTCTCACCGGTGGTGGTCTGCTTCAGGCCCATCACGGCGACGATGTCGCCGGCGCCCACCGACTCGATCTCCTCACGCTTGTTCGCGTGCATGCGGTAGATCTTGCCGATGCGCTCCTTCTTGCCCTTGACGGAGTTCAGCACCGCGGTGCCGGACTCCAGGCGACCGGAGTAGATCCGGACGAAGGTGAGCTTGCCGAGGTGCGGGTCGCTCATGATCTTGAACGCCAGCGCGGACAGCGGCTCCTCGTCGGACGGCTTGCGCTTGACGACGACCTCGGGGTCCTTGACGTCGTGGCCCTCGATGGCCTCGACGTCGAGCGGGGTCGGCAGGTAGCGCACGACCGCGTCGAGCAGGGGCTGGACGCCCTTGTTCTTGAACGCGGTGCCACAGAACACCGGGGTGACGGTGACGCCGTCGGACTTGCCGGACGCGATGGTGATGCGACGGATCGCGGCGTACAGCTGCTCCTCGGTGGGCTCCTGGCCCTCCAGGAACAGCTCCATGATCTCGTCGTCGTTCTCCGCGACGGCCTCGACCAGCTTGCCGCGGTACTCCTCGGCGGCCTCGGTGTGCGTGGCCGGGATGTCGACGACGTCGTACATCTCGCCCTTCGCCGCCTCGGCGGACCACACGAGCGCCTTCATGCGGACCAGGTCCACAACGCCCTTGAAGTCCATCTCGGCACCGATCGGCAGCTGCATGACCAGCGGCACGGCACCCAGACGGTCCGAGATCATGTCCACACAGCGGTGGAACTCGGCGCCGGTACGGTCCAGCTTGTTCACGAAGCAGATGCGCGGCACGCCGTAACGGTCGGCCTGACGCCACACCGTCTCGGACTGCGGCTCGACACCGGCGACACCGTCGAACACCGTGACGGCACCGTCGAGCACGCGGAGCGAACGCTCCACCTCGACCGTGAAGTCGACGTGCCCGGGGGTGTCGATGATGTTGATCGTGTAGTCGTTGTCCTCGAGCGGCCAGTGACAGGTGGTGGCAGCAGAGGTGATCGTGATGCCACGCTCCTGCTCCTGCTCCATCCAGTCCATGGTGGCGGCGCCGTCGTGGACCTCACCGATCTTGTAGCTGACGCCGGTGTAGAAGAGGATCCGCTCGGTGGTGGTCGTCTTGCCCGCGTCGATGTGGGCCATGATCCCGATGTTGCGGACCTTGGCCAGGTCAAGTGAAGTGGTAGCCATAAGGCTTCGGTCTTCTCTCGGTCTCGATGGGGTCTGCGACTACCAGCGGTAGTGCGCGAAGGCCTTGTTGGACTCGGCCATCTTGTGGGTGTCCTCGCGCTTCTTGACGGCCGCACCGAGGCCGTTCGAAGCGTCGAGAAGCTCGTTGAGCAGACGCTCGGTCATGGTCTTCTCGCGACGGGCGCGGGAGTAACCGACCAGCCAGCGCAGGGCGAGCGTGTTCGCACGGCCCGGCTTGACCTCGATCGGGACCTGGTAGGTCGCGCCACCGACACGGCGGGACTTGACCTCGAGGGTCGGCTTGATGTTCTCCAGCGCGCGCTTCAGCGTGATGACCGGGTCGTTGCTGGTCTTCTCGCGCAGGCCCTCCATGGCGCCGTACACGATGCGCTCGGCGGTGGAGCGCTTGCCGTTCAGCAGCACCTTGTTGATGAGGGAGGTCACCAGAGGAGAACCGTAGACCGGGTCGATGATGACCGGGCGCTTCGGGGCGGGGCCCTTACGAGGCATTTCTACTTCTCCTTCTTGGCGCCGTAGCGGCTGCGGGCCTGCTTGCGGTTCTTGACACCCTGGGTGTCGAGCGAACCGCGGATGATCTTGTAACGAACACCGGGCAGGTCCTTCACACGACCGCCACGCACGAGCACGATGGAGTGCTCCTGCAGGTTGTGTCCCTCACCCGGAATGTAAGCAGTGACCTCGATCCCGCTGGTCAGACGCACACGCGCGACCTTACGCAGGGCCGAGTTCGGCTTCTTCGGGGTGGTCGTGAACACACGCGTGCAGACGCCACGACGCTGAGGGGAACCCTCGAGTGCGGGCGTCTTGTTCTTCTCGACCTTGTCCTGCCGGCCCTTCCGGACCAGCTGCTGGATCGTAGGCACTACTTCTCCGGTTTCTGTGTGCCGAATGGTGAAGCTAACCTGGAACTTCGCCGACCCACGCGGTCGGGTGTGTCGAATCCGGCGGACTTCCGCCGCGAGGCGAAAAGGGCGCAGATTACGGTGGCCGCTCGAGGCTCCCCTAGTGCGGTTGAAGGCACGCACGAGAACCAGGGCACACCCCAGGCACAAGGTCTGAGCGTACCCAGCTGATTCGCTGCGGTCAAAACAAATGGACGGCGGCAACCTCTCGGGGCGACCGGTGTCAAGCCCCTACACCGTGGATGATCTTCGATTTCACACTGCGCACATGTGGAGACCGACCCCCCGGGCCCCCACCGACCCTCCGCCCACGGGGCTCACCCGGAGGCGAGTCCCACGGCGATCAGCAGCGTCATCAGGATCGACCACGCGGCGATCGACAGCCAGCCGAACACCAGCCCGGTCAGCGCGAGCCCGTCGCCGCTCTCTCCCGTCCGGTCGATCTCCGCGCGCGCCGCGTGCCCGAGGATCACCGCCGGAATCGCGGTGAACCCGAGGGTCGGCACACACAGCAGCCCGCACACCGCGGCTCCGACCGCCTTCCCGTTCGCCCGCGGCCGCGGGGCGGGCAGGAAGGTCCGCGGTACGGCGGTGACGGGCGCCGGCTGGGGCATGGGCCCGAGCGGCAGATCGGACACGAGCAACGCCAACTCCCCGACCGTACGGGCGCCGTAGGCCCGCTCCACCCGCTTGTCGAACTCGCCCTTCTCCAGCCGCCCCTCCCCGTAGCCGGCCCGAAGCACATCGACGGCGCGCTCACGGTCGGCATGCGAGGCAAGCATGGCGGAGGCACTCGGCGGGGCCTGCGGGACGGGGTACGCGGGCCAGGGGCGCGCGACGGGAGCGTGCGCGCCGGTCCAGGGCCGCGCTGCCGGTCCGTCCCGTCCCGGCTCTGACGGCGACTCGTCCTTGCCCTGCCATGCTTGCCACGACGGTTGCGACACAGGAGCACCCCCTGGGCGGTCGAATGCCTCCATGATGCTCCAACGCTCCGATACCGGGACAGGTTCCCGCACCCCCAACGGGAAACACCCGGACAGGTCACCCTCCTCCCCGACCGGTACGCCACGCTGCGGACGCCGACGCCCCCCGCGGGGCTCCCGGCGGCCCGCGGGGCCTTCAGGGCGCTCTCAGAGCCGTCGGAACGCCGACGGGCGGCCACCCCGTGCGAAACGGAGTGACCGCCCTTCAGTGGTTCAGACGCAGGCCCTACTGGTTGTACGGCCCGTAGTCGTAGTCCTCCAGCGGCACAGCCTGCCCGGAGCCCGTGCCGAACGGCGAGTAGTCGATGTCGTCGTAGCCGACGGCCGAGTACATCGCTGCCTTGGCCTCCTCGGTCGGCTCGACCCGGATGTTGCGGTAGCGGGACAGACCCGTACCGGCCGGGATGAGCTTACCGATGATGACGTTCTCCTTGAGGCCGATGAGGCTGTCGGACTTGGCGTTGATCGCCGCGTCCGTCAGGACTCGGGTCGTCTCCTGGAAGGAGGCGGCCGACAGCCAGGATTCCGTCGCCAGCGAGGCCTTGGTGATACCCATCAGCTGCGGACGACCGGAGGCCGGGTGACCGCCCTCCTGGACCACACGACGGTTCTCGGTCTCGAACTTCGAGCGCTCGACCAGCTCACCGGGCAGCAGCTCGGCGTCGCCGGACTCGATGATCGTCACGCGGCGCAGCATCTGCCGGATGATGATCTCGATGTGCTTGTCGTGGATCGACACACCCTGCGAGTTGTAGACCTTCTGGACCTCGCCGACCAGGTGGACCTGGACGGCACGCTGGCCCAGAATGCGCAGCACGTCGTGCGGGTTGGTGGCACCCACGGTGAGCTTCTGGCCCACCTCGACGTGCTCGCCCTCGCTGACCAGGAGTCGGGCGCGCTTCGAGATCGGGAACGCCGTCTCGTCGCTGCCGTCGTCCGGCGTGATGACGATCTTCTTGGTCTTCTCGGTCTCCTCGATCCGCACGCGGCCCTGGGCCTCGGAGATCGGGGCGACACCCTTCGGGGTACGGGCCTCGAAGAGCTCGACGACACGCGGCAGACCCTGGGTGATGTCGTCACCGGCCACACCACCGGTGTGGAAGGTACGCATCGTCAGCTGGGTACCGGGCTCACCGATGGACTGGGCGGCGATGATGCCGACCGCCTCACCGATGTCGACCAGCTTGCCGGTGGCCAGCGAGCGGCCGTAGCACATCGCGCAGGTACCGACGGCGGACTCGCAGGTCAGGACCGAGCGGGTCTTGACCTCGGAGACACCGTGCTTGACGAGTTCGTCGATGAGGACGTCGCCGAGGTCGGTGTTGGCCGGGGCCAGCACCTTGCCGTCGACGGTGATGTCCTCGGCCAGCGCACGGGCGTACACGCTGGTCTCGACGTTGTCCGCCTTGCGCAGCACTCCGTCCGCGCCGACCTCCGCGATCTGGAGCCGGAGGCCGCGCTCGGTGCCGCAGTCCTCCTCGCGGATGATGACGTCCTGCGAGACGTCCACCAGACGACGGGTCAGGTAACCCGAGTCGGCGGTACGCAGGGCGGTGTCGGCCAGACCCTTACGGGCACCGTGGGTGGAGATGAAGTACTCCAGCACGGACAGGCCCTCACGGAAGGACGCCTTGATCGGACGCGGAATCGTCTCGTTCTTGGCGTTCGACACCAGACCACGCATACCGGCGATCTGCCGCATCTGCATCATGTTTCCTCGGGCACCCGAGTCAACCATCATGAAGATGGGGTTCGTCTTGGGGAAGTTCGCGTTCATCGCCTCGGCGACCTCGTTGGTCGCCTTGGTCCAGATCGCGATGAGCTCCTGAGTGCGCTCTTCCTTGGTGATCAGACCGCGCTCGTACTGCTTCTGGACCTTCTCGTCCTGCGCCTCGTAGCCCTTGACGATCTCGACCTTCGCGTCGGGAACGACGATGTCGGAGATGGCCACGGTGACGCCGGAACGGGTCGCCCAGAAGAAGCCGGCCGCCTTCAGGTTGTCGAGCGTCGCCGCCACGATGACCTTGGGGTAGCGCTCGGCCAGGTCGTTGACGATCTCGGAGAGCTGCTTCTTGCCCACCGAGTAGTCGACGAACGGGTAGTCCTCGGGCAGCAGCTCGTTGAAGAGCGCGCGGCCCAGGGTGGTGCGCAGGCGGAACGTGTCCCCCTGCTGCCACTCGGGCTCGCCCTCCTCGCGCGCCGGCGGCGTCCAGCCACGCGGCGGGATGGTGCCCACCGGGAAGCGGATGTCGACCTGCGACTGGAGCGCCAGCTCACCGGCGTCGAACGCCATGATCGCCTCGGCCGTGGAGCCGAAGGACCGGCCCTCGCCCTTGGTGTCACGCAGCTCGCCGTCGGTGGTGAGGAAGAACAGACCGAGGACCATGTCCTGGGTCGGCATCGTCACCGGACGGCCGTCGGCGGGCTTGAGGATGTTGTTCGAGGACAGCATCAGGATGCGGGCCTCGGCCTGCGCCTCCGCGGAAAGCGGAAGGTGCACGGCCATCTGGTCACCGTCGAAGTCCGCGTTGAACGCGGTGCAGACGAGCGGGTGGATCTGGATGGCCTTGCCCTCGACCAGCTGCGGCTCGAAGGCCTGGATGCCGAGGCGGTGCAGGGTGGGCGCACGGTTCAGCAGCACCGGGTGCTCGGCGATGACCTCTTCGAGGACGTCGTACACGACCGTGCGGCCGCGCTCCACCATGCGCTTGGCGCTCTTGATGTTCTGCGCGTGGTTCAGGTCGACCAGGCGCTTCATCACGAACGGCTTGAAGAGCTCCAGCGCCATCGCCTTCGGCAGACCGCACTGGTGCAGCTTCAGCTGCGGACCGACGACGATCACGGAACGCGCGGAGTAGTCCACACGCTTGCCGAGCAGGTTCTGACGGAATCGGCCCTGCTTGCCCTTGAGCATGTCGGACAGCGACTTCAGCGGACGGTTGCCGGGGCCCGTGACCGGGCGACCACGACGGCCGTTGTCGAAGAGCGCGTCGACGGCCTCCTGAAGCATGCGCTTCTCGTTGTTCACGATGATCTCGGGCGCACCGAGGTCGAGGAGTCGCTTCAGGCGGTTGTTGCGGTTGATCACACGGCGGTACAGGTCGTTCAGGTCGGAGGTCGCGAAGCGGCCACCGTCCAGCTGCACCATCGGGCGAAGGTCCGGCGGGATGACCGGGACGCAGTCGAGAACCATGCCCTTGGGGCTGTTGGAGGTCTGCAGGAAGGCAGACACGACCTTCAGCCGCTTCAGCGCACGGGTCTTCTTCTGGCCCTTGCCGGTACGGATGATCTCGCGGAGGCGCTCGGCCTCCTCGTCGAGGTCGAAGGACTCCAGGCGCTTCTGCAGCGCCGCGGCACCCATCGAACCGTCGAAGTACGTGCCGAAGCGGTCACGCAGCTCGCGGTAGAGCAGCTCGTCGCCCTCGAGGTCCTGGACCTTGAGGTTCTTGAAGCGGGTCCACACCTCGTCGAGACGGTCGATCTCGCGCTGCGCACGGTCGCGCAGCTGCTTCATCTCACGCTCGGCACCCTCGCGCACCTTGCGGCGCACGTCGGCCTTGGCGCCCTCGGCCTCCAGCTCGGCCAGGTCGCTTTCCAGCTTCTTGGCGCGGGCCTCGAGGTCGGCGTCACGCCGGTTCTCGACCTGCTGACGCTCCACGGAGACGTGCGCCTCCAGGGAGGGCAGGTCGCGGGTGCGGCGCTCCTCGTCGACGTACGTGATCATGTACGCCGCGAAGTAGATGACCTTCTCCAGGTCCTTCGGAGCGAGGTCGAGCAGGTAACCGAGGCGCGACGGAACGCCCTTGAAGTACCAGATGTGGGTGACGGGGGCGGCCAGTTCGATGTGGCCCATCCGCTCACGGCGCACCTTGGCGCGAGTGACCTCGACGCCGCAGCGCTCACAGATGATGCCCTTGAACCGGACACGCTTGTACTTGCCGCAGTAGCACTCCCAGTCCCGGGTCGGACCGAAGATCTTCTCGCAGAAGAGTCCGTCCTTTTCGGGCTTGAGGGTGCGGTAGTTGATGGTCTCGGGCTTCTTGACCTCGCCGTGGCTCCACTGACGGATGTCGTCAGCGGTGGCCAGACCGATCCGGAGCTCATCGAAGAAGTTGACGTCGAGCACTATGCGTCAATCCCTCTCAGGGTTGTAAGTCTTGGGGTCTGAAACGGGGGTCCAGGGGCCGGCCGGAGGTTCCTCACCAGGTCCTCCGGCCGGACTCCCGTCAGACCTCTTCGACGCTGCTCGGCTCGCGCCGGGACAGGTCGATGCCGAGCTCTTCCGCAGCGCGGAAGACGTCCTCGTCGGTGTCGCGCATCTCGATGGACATGCCGTCCGAGGACAGCACCTCCACGTTGAGGCACAGGGACTGCATCTCCTTGATGAGCACCTTGAAGGACTCGGGGATGCCGGGCTCGGGGATGTTCTCGCCCTTGACGATGGCCTCGTAGACCTTCACGCGGCCGGTGACGTCGTCGGACTTGATGGTCAGCAGCTCCTGGAGGGCGTAGGCGGCGCCGTATGCCTCCAGCGCCCACACCTCCATCTCACCGAAGCGCTGGCCACCGAACTGGGCCTTACCACCCAGCGGCTGCTGGGTGATCATCGAGTACGGACCGGTCGACCGGGCGTGCAGCTTGTCGTCGACCAGGTGGTGGAGCTTGAGGATGTACATGTAGCCGACCGAGATCGGCTCCGGGAACGGCTCGCCGGAGCGGCCGTCGAACAGCCTCGCCTTACCGGTCGGCTGCACCATGCGCTCGCCGTCGCGGTTCGGGATGGTGTGGTTCAGCAGACCCGCGAGCTCGTCCTCACGCGCACCGTCGAACACCGGGGTGGCGACGTTGGTGCCCGGCTCGACCTGGTCGGCGCCGATCACCTGAAGCCGCTGCGCCCAGTCCTCGGCGAGCCCTGAGACGTCCCAGCCGCGGCTGGCGAGCCAGCCGAGGTGGATCTCCAGAACCTGTCCCGGGTTCATTCGGGACGGCACACCGAGCGGGTTGAGGATGATGTCGACCGGGGTCCCGTCCTCGAGGAACGGCATGTCCTCGATGGGCAGGATCTTGGAGATGACGCCCTTGTTGCCGTGTCGGCCGGCGAGCTTGTCACCGTCGGTGATCTTGCGCTTCTGCGCCACGTACACGCGCACCAGCTGGTTCACACCGGGGGGAAGCTCGTCGCCCTCCTCGCGGTCGAAGACGCGCACACCGATGACCTTGCCGGTCTCGCCGTGCGGCACCTTCAGCGAGGTGTCACGGACCTCACGGGCCTTCTCACCGAAGATCGCGCGCAGCAGGCGCTCCTCCGGCGTCAACTCGGTCTCGCCCTTGGGCGTGACCTTGCCGACGAGGATGTCACCGGCGATGACCTCGGCACCGATGCGGATGATGCCGCGCTCGTCGAGGTCGGCGAGGACCTCCTCGGAGACGTTCGGGATGTCCCGGGTGATCTCCTCGGGGCCGAGCTTGGTGTCACGGGCGTCGACCTCGTGCTCCTCGATGTGGATCGAGGAGAGGACGTCGTCCTGCACGAGGCGCTGCGACAGGATGATCGCGTCCTCGTAGTTGTGACCCTCCCACGGCATGAACGCCACGAGCAGGTTCTTGCCGAGCGCCATCTCACCGTTCTCGGTGGCCGCGCCGTCGGCGAGGACCTGGCCCTCGATGACGCGGTCGCCCTCGTTGATGATGACCTTCTGGTTGACCGAGGTGCCCTGGTTGGAGCGGGCGAACTTGGCCAGGCGGTACGTGATGTACGTGCCGTCGTCGTTGGCGGTGGTGATGTAGTCCGCGGAGACCTCCTGGACCACACCCGCCTTCTCGGCCTTGACCACGTCACCGGCGTCGACGGCGGAGCGGTACTCCATGCCGGTGCCGACGAGCGGGGCCTCGGACTTGATCAGCGGCACGGCCTGCCGCATCATGTTCGCGCCCATGAGGGCACGGTTGGCGTCGTCGTGCTCGAGGAACGGGATCATGGCGGTCGCGACCGACACCATCTGGCGCGGCGAGACGTCCATGTAGTCCACGTCGTCACCGGGGACGTAGTCGACCTCGCCGCCACGACGGCGGACCAGGACGCGGTTCTCGGTGAAACGCATGTCGTCGTCGAGCGTGGCGTTGGCCTGCGCGATGACGAAGCGGTCCTCCTCGTCGGCCGTCAGGTAGTCGACGTCGTCGGTGACGATGCCCTCGACGACCTTGCGGTACGGCGTCTCCACGAAGCCGAACGCGTTGACGCGGCCGTAGGAGGCGAGCGAACCGATCAGACCGATGTTCGGGCCTTCGGGCGTCTCGATCGGGCACATGCGGCCGTAGTGGGACGGGTGCACGTCACGGACCTCGAAGCCGGCCCGCTCACGGGAGAGACCACCCGGGCCAAGAGCCGACAGACGGCGCTTGTGGGTGAGACCCGACAGCGGGTTGTTCTGGTCCATGAACTGCGACAGCTGGCTGGTGCCGAAGAACTCCTTGATGGAGGCGACGACCGGCCGGATGTTGATCAGGGTCTGCGGCGTGATCGCCTCGACGTCCTGGGTCGTCATGCGCTCACGCACGACGCGCTCCATACGCGCCAGACCCGTGCGGACCTGGTTCTGGATGAGCTCGCCGACGCTGCGCAGACGACGGTTGCCGAAGTGGTCGATGTCGTCGGTCTCGACGACGATGTTCGTGCCGCTGTCGCCGACCGTCTCGGTCTCGCCCGCGTGCAGCTTCACCAGGTACTTGATCGTCGAGATGATGTCCTCGACGGTCAGGATGCCCGCGTCCAGCGGAGCCTCCGCACCCAGCTTCTTGTTGACCTTGTAGCGGCCGACCTTGGCGAGGTCGTAGCGCTTCGGGTTGAAGTAGAGGTTCTCGAGCAGCGTCTGCGCGGCCTCACGGGTCGGGGGCTCGCCCGGACGCAGCTTGCGGTAGATGTCGAGCAGCGCGTCGTCCTGGCCCTGGGTGTGGTCCTTCTCCAGGGTGGCGCGCATCGACTCGTACTCGCCGAACTCCTCGAGGATCTGCTCGGTGGTCCAGCCGAGAGCCTTCAGGAGCACGGTGACGGACTGCTTGCGCTTGCGGTCGATACGGACACCGACCATGTCGCGCTTGTCGATCTCCATCTCCAGCCAGGCACCCCGGGAGGGGATGATCTTGGCCGAGAAGATGTCCTTGTCGGACGTCTTGTCGATCGAGGAGTCGAAGTAGACGCCCGGCGAGCGGACCAGCTGCGACACCACGACACGCTCGGTGCCGTTGATGACGAAGGTGCCCTTGTGGGTCATGAGCGGGAAGTCGCCCATGAAGACCGTCTGGGACTTGATCTCGCCGGTCTCGTTGTTGGTGAACTCGGCCGTCACGAAGAGCGGGGCCGCGTACGTGAAGTCGCGGTCCTTGCACTCGTCGATGCTGTTCTTCGGCGGCTCGAAACGGTGGTCACGGAACGTCAGCGACATCGACCCGGAGAAGTCCTCGATCGGGGAGATCTCCTCGAAGATCTCCTCCAGACCGGACTTGGTGGGGACGTCCTGACCTGACTCCAGAGCCTCCTCGACCCGACTCTGCCAAGCGGTGTTCCCGAGCAGCCAGTCAAAGCTCTCGGTCTGCAGCGCGAGCAGGTTGGGAACCTCGAGAGGCTCCTTGATCTTTGCAAAAGAGATGCGCAGCGGGGCGGTGCTGGCGGCGTTGTTCGTATTCGCGGTCGAGGCAGTGCGCGAGGCGGCCAAGAGGGGGTCCTTCCGAGGGCTCGGACTCACTACGCGCTCCCCGGACCCTCACCCACGGCACAGAGACAGGTATCTCCGGTTCGGCCGAAAGGCCAGCTCAGAGATGGTCCGATCATCGATGCTCAGGCGAGGGCAGACCCCTGGTGACGGGCAGGGGGCAGCTAACAGGCAGCGCAAAGGGTCAGTGTAGCCACTTGGCGCACTGATGTCCAGCCCTGCTTTTCTGCCCAGTCTTCAAAAACTCTCGCTGCCCTCAACGTCCTCGGCATGCCTGCCCTCAACGCACGTTGATACTGCCCTCTTCGTCGCCGATCCATGCCTCGGATTCGGACCGTTCTGGCGACGCGTCCTGAGAATTGCGCGCTGCGTACGGTTCGTCAAGACCCCCCAGCCCGAACCAGGCCGTTCGGGAGACACGACGAAGATCACCATACCCCCCGCCCTGGAGGGGGCAAGGTAACCGTGGCCGCGCCCCCAGGAACGCCGAAGAGCGACCACCCGGATGGATGATCGCTCTTCAGTGCTTGCGCGTTACAGGCCCAGCGGGACCTGTGAGAGGTGTTACTTGACCTCGACGGAGGCGCCGGCGCCCTTGAGGGACTCGGCGGCCTTCTCGGCGGCTTCCTTGGCGACCTTCTCGAGAACGGGCTTGGGGGCGCCGTCCACGAGGTCCTTGGCCTCCTTCAGACCCAGGGAGGTCAGCTCACGCACGACCTTGATGACCTGGATCTTCTTCTCGCCGGCACCCGTGAGGATGACGTCGAACTCGTCCTGCTCCTCGGGGGCCTCGGCAACGGCGGCCGGACCGGCCGGGCCGGCGACGGCGACCGCGGCGGCGGCGGTGACGTCGAACTTCTCCTCGAAGGCCTTCACGAACTCGGAGAGCTCGATGAGGGTCATCTCCTCGAACTGCGCGAGCAGGTCTTCCTGGCTGAGCTTCGCCATGATGGGCGATCCTTCCACTAATTCGGCTGGTGCCGGTATGTACATGTCTGGCGGGCGTACGTTCGGCCCGCGACGACCGTCACCTCAGGCGGGACGCCTCAGGCAGCGATCATTTCGGGAGCCGAATTACTCGGCACCGCCCTGCTCGTCCTGCTTGGCACGAAGCGCGTCCACGGTGCGGACGAGCTTCGACGGGAGCGCCTGGAAGACCTGAGCAGCCTGAGTCTGCTTGCCCTTGAAGGCGCCCGCCAGCTTGGCGAGCAGAACCTCGCGGGACTCGAGGTCCGCAAGCTTCTTGATCTCGTCGGCGGACAGCGCCTTGCCGTCAAGGACACCGCCCTTGATGACGAGGTTCGGGTTGTCCTTGGCGAAGTCACGAAGACCCTTCGCCGACTCCACCGGGTCACCGGTGACGAAGGCGACCGCCGTCGGACCGTTGAACAGGTCGTCGAGCGTCGTGATCCCGGCCTCGTTGGCCGCAATCTTGGTCAGCGTGTTCTTCACCACGGCGTACTGGGCGTTCTCACCGAGCGAACGACGCAGCGTCTTGAGCTGCGCCACGGTGAGACCCCGGTACTCGGTCAGCACGGCGGCGTTCGAGCTGCGGAACTGCTCCGTCAGCTCGGCTACCGCGGCAGCCTTGTCGGGCCTTGCCATAGAGCGTCGGCCTCCTTCCGGGTGATGAGGACCGCTCAGAAGGGGCTGAACAAACGAAACGCCCCGGCGCAGGCGCACGGGGCGTAACTCGACCGGCATCACATACGCAATGCATGTGGTCCAGGAGCGACTTCCACATTCACCTGCGCGGGTCGTCCGCGGTTTCAGCGGATCCTTCGGCCACTGCACCCTCTTGCGAGAACACAGCAACGACCAGCGGTCTTTGGCTTCTGTAGGAGCGTACGTGACCGGATCCCTGTCAAGCAAATCCGGTCCTACGACGCTCAGCCGTTCTGGAGTCCCTTCATCATCTCGGCCAGGTCCGCGGTGTCCTTCGCGGGCGGGGCCGTGACGGTCACCGGCTTGTTGTAGTCGAGGAAGGTGATGGTCATGTCGAGCGGGCCCTTGGTGGCGTCGCCCTTCATCCGGAACTGCTTGGTGTGGTTCTCGCCGTCGATCCAGGTGTCCATCGCGAACTTGTCGACGCCCAGCTTCTCGTACTGCTGGAGGCTCTTCTCACGCAGCTCGCGGGTGGTCTTGTCCTGGGCCTTGAAGGAGGCCTTGAGTTCGTCGAGGGTGACGGTGCCCGAGTAGTGGGTCGTCTTGACACCGTCGACGGTCTCGGTGCCGACCTTCTTCACGTCCTTGGCACCGGTGAGGAAGGTGGACTCGGCGGCCGGGTTCTGGTCGGCCTGGCCGGCGCCGGGCGCGGCCCCGCCGAGGGCCTTGTCGCCGAGCGCGGACAGGTCGAACTTGATCCAGCTCTTGCCGTCCATCTCCTTGGCCATCTCGGCGTTCCCGCCGATGTACATGGCCTTGTCGACGAGCCGGACCTCGACGCTGCCCTGCGTGCCCTGGTCGGGTGCGGTCATCTTCATCGTCATCGCGACGTCGGGCTTGGTCCGCATGGAGGCCTCGGCCACGACGCGCCCCTGCTCGGGCAGCTGGCCCTTCATGCGGTAGCGGAAGGACTTGATGGCGTCCGTGTTCTTCGCCGCCTTGGCGACCGCGGCCGCGGGAGTCATCTCCGGGGACTCGTCGCCCCCCTTGGAACAGCTCACCGCACCCGCGGCGAGAGCCACGGCGGCGAGCCCGGCGCCGATGGTCCGACCGCGCACGGAACGTCGTACAGAAGTAGCCATTGATTCCCCCCAAGGAACACATGGTCGATTCACAGCAAGACCGCGAGCTTAACCGAGAGGCGCGCGAGGGGTCCGTGAATTCCCTGCGGCTCAGGTGGGGTTGGTGCTCGACTGTGACAGGAGGGTCTTGAAGTCCTCGGTGTCGGCGGCCGGCGGCTTCTGTACGGCGACCTTGACGCCGTAGTCGCTGTAGTGGGCGGTCTGGGTCACCCTGCCGTTCGTGGTGCTGGTCTTCTCGACCTTCTTGACCAGGAGGTTCTTCTCGTTGATCCAGATGTCGACGGTCTCGGCGGTGACGTCGGCGTCCTGGAGGCGCCGTCGCAGCTCGGTGTCGGTGACGTCCTCCACCCGCACGGTGCCGGCGTAGTGCGTGGCGGCCTGGCCGCCCACGGTCTCCCGGCCGAGCTCGCGCACGTCCCCGGAGTCCAGCAGCAGTCTCACCGACTGGTTGGGGGTGGTGGAGCGCATCTGGTCGGCGAGGTCGGCGCCGCCGCCGAGGGTCTTCAGGTCGTCGTAGGCGTACCTGAGCCAGTGCTTGCCGCCCATTTTCGCGGCGAAGGTGTCGCCCATGCGCGCGTAGTAGGCGTCGGAGAGGTAGCGGGCCTCCATGGAGGTGACGCCGAGGCCGCGCATCGTCTCGGCCGCGGTGCCGCCGGTGTAGTCGAGGGTGAGGCTGCCGGAGAGGCCGTCGCGCCACGCGAGGACGCCGTCGGCGGTGAGGGACAGCTGGGTGCCCATCACGGTGGTGGACCGCACCCGGGCCGTCGCGGCCCGCTCGGTGGAGTGCTCGGCGGTGCGCAGGGCCGGGAGGGCGGCGGGGGCCGAGGCGGGGCGCTTGTCCTCCGGCTCGTCGGAGGAGCCCGAGGACGTGCAGGCGGCCAGCCCCGTCAGCGCGGCGGCCGTCGTGAGCCAGACCGTCGTCCTCTTCATGCGTCCCCCTGGTGCAAGTGCCCTGCTCGCACGCTAACCCAGAGCACAGCGCCCGCACATGCGAACGGGCCCCGCACCTGGAGAGGTGCGGGGCCCGGGAACCTGCCGGTGTCTCAGACCGCGGCCGGGTCCTCCTCGACGAGGAGGTTGCGGGTGCGGTTGGAGTCGAGCGGAATGCCGGGGCCCATCGTGGTGCTGATGGCGGCCTTCCTGATGTAACGACCCTTGGCGGCGGACGGCTTCAGACGGAGGATCTCCTCCAGCGCCGCGCCGTAGTTCTCCACCAGCTTGGTGTCGTCGAACGACGTCTTGCCGATGATGAAGTGCAGGTTCGAGTGCTTGTCGACGCGGAACTCGATCTTGCCGCCCTTGATGTCGTTGACAGCCTTGGTGACATCGGGGGTGACGGTGCCGGTCTTGGGGTTCGGCATGAGACCACGGGGACCGAGCACGCGGCCGAGGCGGCCGACCTTGCCCATGAGGTCCGGGGTGGCGACGACGGCGTCGAAGTCCAGACGGCCCTTCGACACCTCGTCGATGAGCTCGTCGGCGCCGACGATGTCGGCGCCCGCGGCACGAGCGGCCTCGGCACGGTCACCGGTCGCGAAGACCAGGACCCGGGCGGTCTTACCGGTGCCGTGCGGGAGGTTCACGGTGCCACGGACCATCTGGTCGGCCTTGCGCGGGTCGACACCCAGACGGAAGGCGACCTCGACGGTGCCGTCGAACTTGGACGTGGAGGTCTCCTTGGCGAGACGGACGGCCTCGAGCGGGGCGTACAGCTTCTCCCGGTCGATCTTCTCGTCCGCAGCGCGAAGGGCCTTGCTGCGCTTGCTCACAACTGCTCCTGTGTGTTCTGAAAGGAGTCGTGGTACGGGCCGAGCAGGCCCTGCCACTTCTGCTTTGTACGGGGGGTTGGGGCTCAGCCCTCGACCGTGACGCCCATGGAACGCGCGGTGCCGGCGATGATCTTCGCGGCGGCGTCCAGGTCGTTGGCGTTGAGGTCGGGCATCTTGGTGGTGGCGATCTCGCGGACCTGCGCCTGGGTGATCTTGGCGACCTTGGTCTTGTGCGGCTCGCCGGAGCCCTTCTCCACGCCCGCGGCCTTGAGGATCATCTTGGCGGCCGGCGGCGTCTTGGTGATGAAGGTGAAGGAGCGGTCCTCGTAGACCGTGATCTCCACCGGGATCACCCAGCCACGCTGCGACTCGGTCGCGGCGTTGTACGCCTTGCAGAACTCCATGATGTTGACGCCGTGCTGACCCAGCGCGGGGCCGACCGGCGGAGCCGGGTTGGCGGCACCGGCCTGGATCTGGAGCTTGATGAGCCCCGTGACCTTCTTCTTCTTGGGAGGCATAGCTCTCCGGGTCCTTTCGATTCGGGTCCTGCCTGCGTTCGGTAGGCCGGGAAGCCACTCCGGACGCAGGCATACCGCACAACGATAGCGGGTATAGATGCGCGGCCAAAAACCGAGCAGGTCAGACAGGCTGCGAAAGCCCGTCTGACCTGCTCGGAAGCATGCGGTCCGCAGAACCTCAGTTCTTCTGGATCTGGTCGAAGCTCAGCTCGACCGGGGTCTCGCGGCCGAAGATCTCGACGAGGCCCTTGACCTTCTTCGAGTCGGCGTTGATCTCGTTGATCGTGGCCTGGAGGGTGGCGAAGGGGCCGTCGGTGACGGTGACCGAGTCGCCGACCTCGAAGTCCAGCACCTGGACCTCGACCTTGCGCTGCGGAGCGGGCTTGCCCTCGGCCTCGGCGGCTTCGCGGGCGGCCTTCTCCTCGGCCTCCGGGGCGAGCATCTTGACGATCTCGTCCAGGGTCAGCGGGTACGGGTCGTAGGCGTTGCCCACGAAGCCGGTGACGCCGGGGGTGTTGCGGACGACGCCCCAGGACTCGTTCGTCAGGTCCATGCGCACCAGCACGTAGCCGGGGAGCTTGTTCTGGCGGATGGTCTTGCGCTCGCCGTTCTTGATCTGCGCGACCTCTTCCTGCGGCACCTCGGCCTGGAAGATGAAGTCCTCGACGTTCAGCGAGACGGCACGCTGCTCGAGGTTGGTCTTCACGCGGTTCTCGTAACCGGCGTAGGTGTGGATGACGTACCACTCGCCGGGAAGGGTCCGCAGTTCCTCGCGCAGGGCGGCGACGGGGTCGACCGGCTCGGCCGGCTCTTCCTCGACCTCTTCTTCGTCCTCGTCCTCGACGGCCTCGACGTCGCCGCCGGACTCGTCCTCGACGTGGAGGGCGGATTCCTCGGCGGGCTCGCCCGCCTCGGCGTCGGCAGCCTCGACCTCGTCCAGGTCCTCGTCCGCGCCCTCGACGATGTCGAGCTCGTCGTCGACAGACTCGTCGGGCTCGATGGCGTCGTTCAGGTTCTGGTCAGACACGGTGGCTGCTTCTTCCTGGATACTTTGGGGTGGAACATGCGAAAAGGGGCGCCGGTAACCTCGGCGCCCTTCGCTCTGTGCTCAGCCGAATACGTACTTGGCGGCGTGGTTGAGTCCATAGTCAATCACGGTCACCAGACCGATCATGACGAGGACGAAGACGATCACCACGGTCGTGTACGTCGTCAGCTGGTTCCGCGACGGCCAGACGACCTTGCGGAGCTCTGCGACGATCTGCCGGTAAAAGAGCGCGAGGCGCTTCAGCGGGCCCTTCTTGGCGCGCTTGCCACCCTTGCGGGTCTTCTTGGACTCCGGCGCCTCATCCTGGGCATCAGGCGTATCAATGGAGCCCACGGCGTCCGCCATTCGTCCTCACCTGTTCCCGGGTCGTGGCCGTGCCGCGCCCGGTTGGAGCCGCACGGCGGTGCATTGCTGAACGTACATGCGCACACATCCTGGCGAAGGTGTGTGTAGCAGGGCCGGAGGGACTTGAACCCCCAACCGCCGGTTTTGGAGACCGGTGCTCTACCAATTGAGCTACGACCCTTTGTGCGTCCCCCAACGTACCGCATCCGACCGGGTGCTCGGTGTGCACCGGCTGGGTGGGCTGCTGAAGGCCAACGAGGTGAGAGTGTACGTGGTCCGCGGGCCCTCGTCGAACAGAAAGCGCCCGTACGGGCCTTGGGGACGGAAGATCACCCAGCGTGCGAGGCGAATCCGGACGGTTGTTCAGCAGTTGTTCAGTCTGTGAAACCCGCGTGCCGGGGGAGTTTCCGGTCTGAAACGATGGGCCCATGAGCGCTGCAACCCCTCCCACCGAGCGCCGGGTCTCCGCCCGAGTCGGCGCGATCTCCGAGTCCGCCACTCTCGCCGTGGACGCCAAGGCCAAGGCCCTCAAGGCCGCCGGACGTCCGGTGATCGGCTTCGGCGCCGGCGAGCCCGACTTCCCGACCCCGGACTACATCGTCCAGGCCGCCATCGAGGCCTGCTCGAACCCCAAGTACCACCGCTACACCCCGGCCGGCGGCCTTCCCGAGCTGAAGGCCGCGATCGCCGCGAAGACGCTGCGTGACTCCGGCTACGAGGTCGACGCGTCCCAGATCCTGGTGACCAACGGCGGCAAGCAGGCGATCTACGAGGCCTTCGCCGCGATCCTCGACCCGGGCGACGAGGTCATCGTCCCGGCGCCGTACTGGACGACGTACCCGGAGTCGATCCGGCTGGCCGGCGGTGTCCCGGTGGAGGTCGTCGCCGACGAGACGACCGGCTACCGCGTCTCCGTCGAGCAGCTGGAGGCGGCCCGCACCGAGAAGACGAAGGTCGTGCTCTTCGTCTCCCCCTCCAACCCGACCGGTGCCGTCTACAGCGAGACCGACGCCGAGGCGATCGGCCGCTGGGCGGTCGAGCACGGCCTGTGGGTGCTGACCGACGAGATCTACGAGCACCTCGTCTACGGCGACGCGAAGTTCACCTCGCTGCCCGCGCTCCTGCCCGAGCTGCGCGACAAGTGCATCGTCGTCAACGGTGTCGCGAAGACGTACGCCATGACGGGCTGGCGCGTGGGCTGGATCATCGGCCCCAAGGACGTCGTCAAGGCCGCGACCAACCTCCAGTCGCACGCCACGTCCAACGTGTCGAACGTCGCCCAGGTCGCGGCCCTCGCCGCGGTCTCCGGCAACCTCGACGCGGTGGCGGAGATGCGCACCGCCTTCGACCGCCGCCGCAAGACCATCGTGCGGATGCTCAACGAGATCGACGGCGTGCTCTGCCCGGAGCCCGAGGGCGCCTTCTACGCCTACCCCTCGGTCAAGGCCCTGCTCGGCAAGGAGATCCGCGGCAAGCGCCCGCAGGACACGGTCGAGCTGGCCGCGCTGATCCTGGAGGAGTCCGAGGTCGCGGTCGTCCCGGGCGAGGCCTTCGGCACGCCGGGCTATCTGCGGCTGTCGTACGCCCTGGGTGACGAGGATCTCGTCGAGGGCGTCTCGCGGATCCAGAAGCTGCTGGCGGAGGCGCAGGACTGAGCCCGCCGTGAAAAGCACCCCCTCAGTGAGGGGGTGCTTTTTTGTGCGAGCAAGACCACTAAAGGGGAAAGCGCTACCGGGACACCGGTGACGTACGGCAGGATCCTGGAATGGAGCGTGTACGTGATGTCTCTGAGCTGCCGAAAGCCCATCTGCACCTGCACTTCACCGGGTCGATGCGCCCGGCGACGGTTCTGGAACTGGCCGACAAGTACGGGGTACGGCTGCCCGAGGCGCTGACCGAAGCACTGACCAGCGGGGAACCGCCGAAACTGCGGGCGACGGACGAGCGGGGCTGGTTCCGTTTCCAGCGGCTGTACGACGCGGCCCGCTCGTGTCTGCGCGAGCCCGAGGACATCCGGCGGCTGGTGCGGGAGGCCGCGGAGGAGGATGTGCGCGACGGCTCGGGGTGGCTGGAGATCCAGGTCGACCCGACGTCGTACGCACCCCGGCTCGGCGGGCTGATCCCGGCGCTGGAGATCATCCTGGACGCGGTGGAGACGACCTCGCGCGAGACCGGGCTCGGGATGCGGGTACTGGTCGCCGCGAACCGCATGAAGCATCCCCTGGACGCCCGCACGCTGGCCCGGCTGGCGGTGCGGTACGCGGACAAGGGCGTGGTCGGCTTCGGACTCTCGAACGACGAACGCCGGGGCATGGCACGGGACTTCGACCGCGCCTTCAACATCGCGCGCGAGGGCGGGCTGCTGTCGGCGCCGCACGGTGGCGAGTTGGCCGGACCGTCGTCGGTACGGGACTGTCTCGACGACCTGGACGCGACCCGGATCGGCCACGGGGTGCGCGCGGCGGACGACCCGCGGCTGCTGAAGCGGCTGGCGGACCGGCAGGTGACGTGCGAGGTGTGCCCGGCGTCGAATGTGGCGCTCGGTGTGTACGAGAAGCATGAGGACGTGCCGCTGCGGAAGCTGTTCGAGGCCGGGGTGCCGATGGCGCTGGGCGCCGACGACCCGTTGCTGTTCGGGTCCCGGCTGGCCGCGCAGTACGAGATCGCCCGGCAGTATCACGGCTTCTCGGACGCGGAGCTCGCGGAACTGGCCCGGCAGTCGGTACGGGCTTCGGCGGCGCCGGAGGACATGAAGGCCAAGCTGCTGTCGGGAGTGGACGACTGGCTCAGCCAGCCGGCCTCTTGAAGTGCCCTTTCCCGACGCCCTTCCGGCCTGGTCCCCGGCGAAGGCGTCCCGGCTGCCGAACAGGAAGAACGTACGCGCGTGCGTGGCGTGCCGCAGGTCGTCCCGGAAGTCCGTGCGCGTGTGTCGTTTCCTCAAGGCGTCGGTGTCCTTGTGCGTACGTGCCTCGTCGGTGCGTACGGACCGGGGGGTGCCGGCCTTGAGGGTGCGCCGCAGCGAGCCGGTTCAGTCCGTCGTGGTCGCCGATGCCGGGTGTTCATGGGGGCCGGTGCGGGGTCTGAACTCCGTGAGCCTCAGCCGCATGCGGAGGTCCTGGATGTCATGGGCCCAGGGTGACGGTCACGCGGATTCCCCGGCTACCGAGATTCCGCCCAGCAGGGTCCGGGCCAGCCGGGCGGCGAACTCCTCCACCGGCGGCCGTACGCCGTCCTGTGTCGCGTCGTAGGCGAACGCCCGTTGCGCGCAGGCGCCCAGGAGCAGGGAGGCCGCGGCGAAGGTGTCGGCGGTGGGGGCGACCCGGCCGTTGGACTGCTCGGCCCGGAGGTAGGCGTCGAGCCACTCGATCGGCTTGTGCGGGCCGGACTCCATTTCGCGCATCGCGTCGTCGTGGCGCCGCTTGAGCTGGGTCTCGGCGTACAGCGAGGCGGCGATCGGGAAGCTCTGCTCGTAGAAGAGGGCGGCCTGGCAGGCGATCTCGGTGAGGTTCTCCTCCAGGCTGTGGCGGCCCGGTTCGGCGGCGAGGGCGTGCAGCAGGGGGGCCAGCCTGGGGAGGCGTTCCGCGAGGACGCGGATGAACACCTCCTCCTTGCTGGCGAAGTACTTGTACAGCGCCGCCTCGGAGCAGCCGGCCGCCTTCGCGATCTCCTTGGTCGTGGCACGCGCCAGCCCGACGGTGAGCATCAGCTCATGGGCGGCGTCGAGGATGCGGACGCGGGCCGGGCCGGACTTGGGCTCCATGCTGTTCGGTCCCCTTGGGTCGGGTGGCGGGCTTGACGGGTGGGTGAGTACTTACCCACTCTAGAGGGAGACATGGGTGAGTGAATACTCACCCACCTCCTCCGAGTACGGGAGTACCCATGAAACTCACGGTTTTCGGTGCCACCGGGGGCATCGGGCGCGAGCTCGTCCAGCAGGGCCTGGCGGCGGGACATGAGGTCACGGCGGTCGTACGGGATCCTGCCCGGCTGACCGTCACGGGCGCACGACTGGAGGTGGTCCGTGCGGACCTCACCGACCCGGAGGTGCTGCGGCCCGCCGTGGCCGGGCGGGACGCGGTGCTGTCCGGGCTCGGGCCGCGTGCCCGCAAGGACGCCGGGGTCGCGGCGCGGCTGACCCGTGTGGTGCTGGCCGCGATGGAGGCGGAGCAGGTCCGGCGGGTGCTGGCGGTCAGCGCGGGGCCGGTCGGGCCGGCGCCGGTGGACGAGGGGGCGGTGGACCGGTGGATGCGGGGGCTCGTGTCCGCCGTACTGAAGGACGTCTACGCCGATCTGAGCGAGATGGAGGCGGAGCTGGCGGCGAGCGGTACGGACTGGACGGTCGTGCGCCCGCCGCGTCTTCAGAACAAGCCGGTGACGGGGGTGTACCGGGTGGTGGCCGGGGGGTTCCCGGCTCGGGGGCGGTTCATCTCGCGGGCGGATGTGGCGCACGCGATGCTGGCGATGGTCGGGGATGCGGGGGTGGTGAAGCAGGGGGTCGGGGTGGCGTACTGACGGTATTGACCGTACTGACGCTCTCGGACCTGGTCGGCTACAGGTTCACGCCCACCGTCACCGGCTCGTTGACCAGCGTGATCCCGAAGGTGTCCCGTACGCCCGCCACGACCTCCCGGGCCAGTGTGAGGAGGTCCTCGGTGGTGGCGTCGCCCCGGTTGGTGAGGGCCAGCGTGTGCTTGGTGGAGATGCGTGCGGGGCCGGTGCCGTAGCCCTTGGTGAAGCCGGCCTTGTCGATCAGCCAGGCCGCGGAGGTCTTGGTGTGGCCGTCGCCCGCGGGGTAGGCGGGGGGTTCGGCGTCCTCGCCGAGGCGGTGCTTCACGCGCGCGTGGAACTCCGCGAACTGGGCGCTCGTGAGGATGGGGTTGGTGAAGAAGGAGCCTGCCGACCAGGTGTCGTGGTCGTCGGGGTCCAGGACCATGCCCTTTCCCGCGCGCAGCTTCAGGACGGTTGCGCGGGCCTCGGCGAGGGGGACGCGGTCACCGGGTTCCACGCCGAGGGCGCGGGCGGTTTCGGCGTACTTGATCGGCGCGGAGAGGCCGTCGGCGTCTTCCAGGTCGAAGTGGACGCGCAGGACGACGTAGCGGGCGGGGTCTTCCTTGAAGCGGCTGTGGCGGTAGGAGAAGGCGCAGTCTTCGTTGGTGAGGGTGACGGTGGCGCCGGTGCGGCGGTCGTAGGCGATGACCTCGGTGACGGTGGAGGACACCTCCTGGCCGTAGGCGCCGACGTTCTGGATGGGGGTGGCGCCCGCGGAACCGGGGATGCCGGCGAGGCACTCGACACCGGCGAGTCCGGCGTCCACGGTGCGGGCGACGGCGTCGGTCCACACTTCGCCGGCGGCGAGCTCCAGGTGGGTGCCGGTGAGCTCGAACCCCTTGGTGGCGATGACGAGTGCGGTGCCGTCGAACCCCTTGTCCCCGATGACGAGGTTGGACCCGCCGCCGATCACGAGAAGCGGAGTACCGGAGGCGTCGGCCTCACGGATGACCTCGATCACCTCGGCATCGGTCGTCGCGGTGACGAGCCGGGTGGCGGGGCCGCCGAGACGGAAGGTGGTCAGGGGGGCGAGGGGGGCGTCGTGTCGTTCCTGCACGCGGTACAGCCTACGGGGGCCTCCGGCGGTTGGGCGGGGGTTGCCTGCGGCGGCCTGTGCGGGTGCGGTGGGGGCGGGCGTTGTGCGCAGTTCCCCGCGCCCCTGGGTGCCTGCGGCGGCCCGTTTCGGCTTTGGTGGGGGCGGGTGTAGCGCGTGCGGGTGGTGTGTGGGTCGGGGCCGGGGTGGGGGGTGTCCGTCCTCGGTCCGGCGGCTCGGTCCCTTGAGTGGTGCCCTGTAACGGACGCCGGCCGCCGCGGGCGGACACCCTCCACCCCGTCCCCTTCGCGCCGTACGCGGCCAACGGCCCGTCGGGGCGCGCGAGACGGGGATCAGTCCGTCGGGGTGCGGTCCGTCGGGACCCGGGGTGCGGCTACCGGTCCGTCGTGGCGTGCGGGGTGGGAATTGGTCCATCGTGGCGCGCGGTGCGGCCAGGCCCGCCGTGGGCACAGGATGCGGCGAGCGATCTTCATGGCGCGCGGGGCCGAGATCAGTCCGTCCGCCGTGGCCACAGGATGCGGCGAGCGGTCTTTCGTGGCGCGCGGGGCGGGGATCGGTTCGTCGTGGTGCCGGTGACTGCGACTCCCCAGGGGCGCGGGGAACTGCGCGACCAGCCACAACACACCCGCAGCCGCCCAGGACCGGCGTGGCATCCCTGTAGGCGCCCGCCCCCGGCCCCGCGCACGCGGCCAGCCACAACGCACCCGCACCCGCACCCGCCCAAGGCCTTGGCGAGGCACCCCCATAGGCGCCCCGCCCAAGCCCAGCGCACGTTCAGCCGGCCACCGTCTCCAGTGGCCGCGCCCGCTCGGAAGACGCCACCACCGCACTCCGCTTCCGCGAAGGAATCAGCAGAGCCGCGACCCCGGCGACCGCCACCACCACCGCGCCCGTGACCAGTGCCGGCCGCAGGCCATCCACAAAGGACTGCCCGCTCTCGTATCCACCCTGCGAGGAGAAGATCGACGCCATGACCGCGATCCCCAGCGCTCCACCCACCTCACGCAGCGCGTTGTTGGCCCCGGAAGCGATCCCCTGCTCCTCGGACCGGACACTCGACATGACCAGGTTGGACGCGGGGGCGAAGAACAGCGCCATGCCGATGCCGCTGAGGATGAGCCCGGGGAGCTGCGCGGCGTAGGACGCGTCGACCGTGACCACGGACGCCATGTACGCGAGACCCGCCGCCTGGAAGAAGAGACCCGTGGCCACGACCGGCCGGCCCCCGATGCGGTCGGAGACGATCCCGGCGATCGGTGCGACGAGCATCGGCATGCCCGTCCAGGGGAGCATCCGCAGCCCCGCCTCGGTGGGCGAGTAGCCGAGTACGCCCTGCATGTACTGGCTGAGCAGGAAGATCGAGCCGAACATCCCCAGGAACATCAGCAGGCTGGCCGCGTTGATCCCGGAGAAGGCCCGGGAGCGGAACAGCCGCATGGGGAGCATGGGGTTCTTGGCCCGTGTGCTGTAGAGGACGAACGCGGCGAGCAGCGCGGCCCCGGCGAACAGGGCCAGCAGGACCACGGAGTCGGTCCAGCCGTCGGACGGGCCGCGGACCAGGCCGTACACGATGCCGAAGAGACCGCCGCTGGCGAGCACGGTGCCGGGGATGTCGAGGCGCGCGCCGGTGCCGTGGGACTCGGCCAGGCGCAGACGGGCGAGCGGCAGCAGGGCGACGCCGAGCGGGACGTTCAGCCAGAAGATCCACTGCCAGGAGATGTGTTCGGTGAGGCTGCCGCCGATCAGTGGCCCGGAGGCCACCGCGAGTCCGTTGACGGCACCCCAGATGCCGTACGCCATCCCGCGCTTGGCGGCGGGAACGGCCGCCGTGAGGAGGGTGAGCGTGAGGGGCATCATGATCGCCGCTCCTACGCCCTGGACCGCGCGGGCGGCGATGAGGGAGTCGATGCCGGGGGCCAGTGCCGCGGCGGCCGACGCTCCGGTGAAGACCGTGAGGCCGGTCAGGAAGAGGCGTCGCCGGCCGAAGCGGTCCCCGAGCGCCGCGCCGGTCATGAGCAGGACGGCGAAGGTGAGCGTGTACGCGCTCACCGTCCACTCCAGGTCGTGCAGTCCCCCGCCGAGGTCCTTGCGGATGGACGGCAGGGCGGTGGTGACGACGAGGTTGTCGAGGGCCGCCATGAATCCGGCGACGCTGGTGATGACGAGGGCCCAGACGGCTCCCCCGCGTCCTGTGGTCGGTGTGGCTTGCTCTTGCTGTGACATCTCTCCCCCAGCGGGTGCGATCAGTAATTAGTTAGCGATTACTAAGTTTCTCGATCATGAAAAGGCGCCCATGGCGCCTCGTCGCACTCAGTACTCCAGTCGGCCCGTGATCCGCGCCGACGGATACATCCCCTCCCAGACCCGGTGCCCGGGCGGAAAGCCCATCGCCGTCAGGCAGTTGATGAGCATCCCGTACGCCAGGAAGGTCGTCGTCTCGTCGGCGTCGGCGCCGAGCGGCAGGTGGACGGTGTCCCACAGCCGCATCCAACCGGCCCGCACCGCCTCTCCGAACTCGGTGTCACCGTCCTGCTCGGCAGCCCCCACGGCGACGTACATCTGCATCTGCATCATCAGCCACTCGGGCCGCTCCGCGATGACCCGGGTGTACGCGTCCGCCATGGCGTGCTGAGCCTCCTCGCCCTCCAGCCCCTCCGAGGCTTCCGCGAAGGTGCGAATGGTGTCCTCCACACAGCGCTCGGCCGCCGCCAGGAAGATCGCCTTCTTGCCCGGGAAGAGCCGGAAGAGATACGGCTGCGACACCCCGACCCGCTTGGCGATCGCCTCGGTCGACGTGCCGTGGTAGCCACCACGGGCGAACTCGGCCGTCGCCGCACGGATGACGCTCTCGCGCCGCTCTTCTGCACTCATCCTGGCCATGCACCAAAGTTAGTACTCAATCACTAACTTGGCAAGACGCTGGGTTCGCCTACCGAAAGCTCCTGCCGGAACGTCCCCCCACCACCGAGCGTTGTCGCAGGCAGGGGGCCTTCACACCGTAAGGGGCGCCCCACCATGGAGAGCGCCCCTTACCTCAGCAGCCGTACCCGCCCCTCAGGCCAGTCGTACGACCGCCCGTGACATCCCCAGCACCTTCTGCCCCGCGCTGGTGGCCGTGAGGTCCACGCGGACGGTGTTGTCGTCGAGCTTGGCGGCGACCTTGGCGCTGACCTCGATCGTGGCGCCCTGGTCGTCATTGGGCACGACGACGGGCTTGGTGAAGCGGACGCCGTACTCGGCGACGGCCGCCGGGTCGCCGACCCAGTCCGTCACCACACGGATCGCCTCGGCCATGGTGAACATGCCGTGCGCGATGACGTCCGGCAGCCCGACCTCCTTGGCGAACTTCTCGTTCCAGTGGATGGGGTTGAAGTCCCCGGAGGCGCCCGCGTACTGGACGAGGGTGGCGCGGGTCACGGTGAAGGTCTGGGCCGGCAGCTCGGTGCCGACCTCGACGTCGCCGTATGCGATCTTCGCCGTCATCTTCTTCCTCACGCCTCCTCGGCCGCGCGCGCGACGAGCTTGGTCCAGGCGGTCACGACGTGCTCGCCGGCCTCGTCGTGGACCTCGCCGCGGATGTCCAGGATGTCGTTGCCGGCCATGGACCTGATCGCCTCGATGGTGGAGGTGACGGTCAGACGGTCACCGGCGCGCACGGGGCGGACGTAGGCGAACTTCTGGTCGCCGTGCACCACGCGGCTGTAGTCCAGGCCGAGCTGCGGGTCCTGCACGACCTGTCCCGCGGCCTTGAAGGTGATCGAGAACACGAAGGTCGGCGGGGCGACGACGTCGGGGTGGCCGAGCGCCTTGGCGGCCTCCGGGTCCGAGTACGCGGGGTTGGAGTCCCCCACCGCCTCGGCGAACTCGCGGATCTTCTCCCGGCCCACCTCGTAGGGGTCGGTGGGCGGATAGGTCCGCCCCACGAAGGACTGGTCGAGCGCCATGGGCTCGGCACCTCCTGGTTGCTCTACTGACCGGTATCGGGTCCTTCAACGACGCGAGGCCGCCCCCGATCTCTCGGGGACGGCCTCGTGTACGAGCCTGATTTATCGCGTTTCGCGGTGCGCGGTGTGCGCATTGCAACGCGGGCAGTGCTTCTTCATCTCCATTCGATCCGGGTTGTTACGCCGGTTCTTCTTGGTGATGTAGTTCCGCTCCTTGCACTCCACGCAGGCCAGCGTGATCTTCGGGCGGACGTCGGTGGCAGCCACGTGAGTGCTCCTTGACGAACGGATAGGACGGGTTCAACGCATAGAAGAGTAGCCGATCGAAGGACCGACCCCGCAATCGGCTACTGTCAGTAGCGGTGACCGGACTTGAACCGGTGACACAGCGATTATGAGCCGCTTGCTCTACCGACTGAGCTACACCGCTGTGATGCGATCCGTTCCCGCCTCGCGACGGGAACCTCACACACCAGAGCCCCAATACGGAATCGAACCGTAGACCTTCTCCTTACCATGGAGACGCTCTGCCGACTGAGCTATTGGGGCGAGCGATGAAGACATTACACGCTCCGCCGCCGTTCGCCCAAATCCGTTTCGCGGCGCCCTGGACGCCTTGATCCACGGGGTTCCCGGAGGCCTCAACTGCCTCTCCGGTACGGCGGACCACACCGGTACGACTATTGCGCTCCTCCCCGTCACGCGTGCGCGGCCACCCTAGGCTCGACTCACTCTGCGTGATCTTGCGTCCCCTTGCGCAGTCCGGGTTCGCGCAGTCCTGAGCTTGCGTAGTCCCGAGCCCCTGGAGCGCGATGCCCGACAGCCAGCCGCAGCCGCCCCCCTCCTCGTCCTCGTCGGGTGCCTCGTCCACGGGCCGGTCCGAGGGGGCCGGTCTCCTGTTGTGCGGGGCACGGCTCACCGACGGCAGGACCGTGGATGTACGGCTGGGCGGCGGGCGCATCGAGGCGGTCGGTACGGCCGGCAGTCTGACCGTGGGCGGCACACGCGCGTGCGGTGCGCGTGTGGACCTCAACGGCTATCTGCTCCTGCCTGCCCCTGCCGAGCCGCACGCCCACGGCGACACCGCGCTGTCGGCCGACGCCGAGGGGCCGGTGTCCCACGACCCCCACGACGTCCAGCGCCGGGCCACGGAGGCCGCCCTGCTCCAGCTCGGGCACGGCGCGACCGCGCTCAGGGCGCACGTGCGCGTGGGGGACGTCCAGGGGCTGGGCGCGCTGGCCGCCGTACTGCAGGCGCGGCGGTCGCTGCACGGGCTCACCGAGTTGACGGCCGTGGCGATGCCCAGGGTGCTGACCGGCGTGGCCGGGGCCGAGGGGCTCGCCATGTTGCGGGACGCGCTGAAGATGGGTGCCTCGGTGGTGGGCGGCTGTCCGGATCTCGACCCCGATCCGACGGGTTATGCGGAGGCGGTCCTGGAGGTCGCCTCGGAACACGGCTGCCCCGTCGACCTGCACACGGACGCCACCGACCCGGCCCGGCTCGCCCGGCTCGCCGCCATGGCCGGCGGCCTGCGGCCCGGCGTGACCCTGGGCCCCTGCGCGGGCTTGGACCGCCTCCCCGCCGAGGTGGTCTCCCGCACCGCCGACCAGCTCGGGGCGGCCGGAGTCGCCGTGGTGTGCCTGCCGCAGGGCGGCTGCGCGGGCGTCGACCGGCGGGGCACGGCTCCGGTACGGCTGCTGCGCGCGGCCGGAGTCCGGGTGGCCGCCGGCAGCGGCGCGCTGCGGGACGCCTGCAACCCGGTGGGCCGCGGCGACCCCCTGGAGGCCGCGTACCTGCTCGCCTCCCGGTACGGGCTGCGACCGGAGGACGCCTACGACACGGTGAGCACGTCGGCGCGGACCGTGCTCGGGTTGCCCGAAGTCCGCGTGGAGGCGGGCTTCCCGGCCGAATTGCTCGCGGTACGCGGCGACCGCCTCGCCGGCGCCCTCTCCCTGGCGTACAGCCGGATCGTGGTGCACCGGGGGCGCGTGGTGGCACGGACGAGCGCGGTCCGGGAGTACTGCAACTCGGCGGCGGGGGTGGAGTCGGGGCTGCCTCGGCAGGGGCGAGGGGGTGTGTCGTAGGGCGAGTGCGTGCCGTGTCGCTGAGGGTTCGGTCGGGGTGGTGGGGGTGGTCGGCGGTGAGGGTGCGTCGTGGCGCGTGCCGCTGCGCGCAACCCCCTGTGTGGCGCGGGGAACTGCGCGACCAGCCACGACGGACCGGAGCCGCTCCTCGACCTCACCCCGCACCCCGTGCGGTGTCGCCGGACCCACACGGCAGATGTGCCTGGACGGGCGTACGGTCGAAGACATGCGCATTGTCATCGCTGGTGGTCATGGTCAGATCGCGCTGCGGCTGGAGCGGCTGCTCGCCGCGCGCGGGGACGAGGTCGCGGGGATCATCCGTCGCGCCGAACAGGGCGACGACCTGCGGGACGTCGGTGCCGAACCGGTCGTGTTGGACCTGGAGTCGGCCTCGGTCGAGGAGGTTGCCGCCCCTTTGCGGGGGGCGGACGCGGCGGTCTTCGCGGCGGGCGCGGGTCCGGGTAGCGGCGCGGCCCGCAAGGACACGGTGGACAAGGCCGCGGCGGTGCTGTTCGCGGACGCGGCGGTCCTGGCGGGAGTACGGCGCTTCGTGATCGTGTCGTCCATGGGCGCGGATCCACGGCACGAGGGTGACGAGATCTTCGATGTGTACCTGCGCGCCAAGGGCGAAGCCGACGCCCATGTGAGCGGTTTGGATGCCCTGGACTGGACGATTCTGCGTCCCGGCGCGCTCACGGACGACGCGGGCACCGGCCTCGTACGCCTGGAGGCGCACACCGGCCGGGGTTCGATTCCGCGCGACGACGTGGCCGCCGTACTGGCGGAGTTGCTGGACACGCCGGCGACGGCAGGGCTGACGCTGGAGCTGATCAGCGGTGCCACGCCGGTCTCGGTCGCGGTGAAGTCGGTGGCGGGCAACTGAGGATGGCCGCTGAGGGGGTGCCGGCGGCGCAAGAGGCGTTGCTGCGGCGGATGTACGAGGTCTTCGCGACGGACGAGCGGGACGCCTTCGTACCGCGTTGTCTGGCCCCGGACGTGGACTGGCCGAACATGCTGGACGGCGGCCGACTCCACGGACGTGCGGCGGTACGGGCGTACTGGGCACGGCAGTTCGCGGCGGGGCATCCCCTCGTACGGCTGGAGGGGCTGAGGTCGGACGGGCTCGCCGGCGCGGTGGTGGTGGTGACCGTACGGCTCGGGGTGCGTGATGCGTCGGGCGAGCGGTGGGCCGGGGAGACGGTCGAGCACGTGTACCGGTTCGGGGAGGACGGGCTCGTGGTGCGGATGGATGTGAGGGAGGGGTCGGGGCCGGGGATTGGATCCGGGACGTAGGACGGCTGAACGCCCGAGGCGGGGTGCTCTGACAGGTCGTCGGGCAGCCGAACGCTCAGAACAGGGGCAGCTGGCCGGGGACGACGGGTAGTGCGTACCCGTCCAACGACGGCTGCGCCGCTCCGAGTTCCGCCTGTCTGCGGGAACCCGGGCAGGAGACCAGCTGACCTCTCGCGCGTGCTCCGGGCGGGTCGTGCCGGGCGAAGCGGCCGGCGACGACAGCGATCTCGCGACGGCATTCGGGGCAGAGCCTGCGACGACTGGACATGCAGTCAGTGTGCCCCGGGCGGGCGACGTTTGTGCGTCCCAAGCGGGCGGCTGTGCCTGTCGGGGAGCGTGGGAAGGACCGCGGGGCTCAAGGGCGGGCGGCTGTCGGAGGTGGGGGGACGGGAGGGGGCTCGTCCGGGGGTACGGGACGCGTGGCGCCTGAGAAGCGCTTCGCCGCGCAGTCTGTGTACATCGCCATCACGGCCCCGCATTGCGGCCCTGGCCGTGCAAGTCGCAGGGCGAGCCGCGCGGCAGGCACCGACCCACGCCGCCTCGCCGAGCCCAACCGGCCGGAGGGCCCGGCATCGCGCGGTGCCTAGCGAGCCCGAGGAACGGGCACCCAGGCGGCGGCTGGTCGACGACCGACGGAGCCCGTTGGAACGCACGGCGGCGTCACGCCTTGGACCGTTACCGCCATGTGCCGTCGGTGCTGCGTGAGCAACACGAACGCGCGTCCTGACTCCACCAGCCCGCCTACCCCGCCGGTCAGACACATCACCCGGCCCCGCCGCGCCATGGGGCGCCTGAAGCATCCCGAAACGAAGAGACCCCCTCCGCTCTGCGTTTCCGCAGTTCGGAGGGGGTCTCTCTCAGCGTGGCGGCGCCAGGATTCGAACCTGGGAAGGCTGAGCCGGCAGATTTACAGCGGGCTGGCTGTAGCCGGTCTGACTAGAGGTTGTCCCGTAACCGGTGGGGTGGTTGGTGCGTTGGCTGGGCATGGGTGGGGTGATTTCAGCTGATGATCCGAAGTGGATCGAGCCGTTCTCCGGGTTGAGCGAGGTGCAGTTCGCCAGGCTGGTGGCGTTGGTGCGGCGTCGCGGGGGTGACGTTCAGCGGGGCCGTCCCTGGCGGTTGCCGCTGGAGGACCGGGTGTTGCTGGTGGCGACGTACTGGCGCACGAACCTGACGTTGCGGCAGGTGGCACCGTTGTTCGGGGTCTCGAAGTCCGCGGCCGACCGTATCCTCGATCACCTGGCACCGCTGTTGGCCATCGCGCCGGCCCGACGTCCGCGCAGGGACACTGTCTACATCGTCGACGGCACCTTGGTGCCTACCCGGGACCGCAGCGTCGCCGCGTCCAGCAAGAACTATCGGTACTCGACGAATCTGCAGGTCGTCATCGACGCCAACAGCCGCCTGGTGGTGGCGATCGGCTTGCCGCTGCCCGGCAGTCGCAACGACTGCCGGGCGTTCACCGAATCCGGTGTGGACCGGGTCTGCCGCGGTGCCCCGACCATCGCCGACGGTGGCTACCAGGGCACTGGCCTTCTCATCCCGCACCGCAGGCGACGAGGCCAGAGACACCTCAGCCCGCAACAGGAAGCAGAGAACGCCGTCCACCGCCGGGCACGGGCACGAGTCGAACACGCCCTATCCCGGCTGAAGAACTGGAAGATCCTTCGGGACTGCCGCCTCAAGGGCAACGGCGTTCACCAGGCCATGCTCGGCATCGCCCGGCTCCACAACCTGGCCCTCACCGGATAGCTCACGCCCCATACGGGACAACCTCTAGGCAGTTCGATGGCCAGCGCATATCCCGGGGGACGCCTGGGGGATTCCTTCAACCTTGGCGTATCAGCCAGCGTTCGGTCCTGTGAGGCTGTCGAGCAATCTTGCGGTGCGCAGGGTGTCGGGGTGGTCCCCGCCCAGCACCCGCCGCTGCCGGGCCAGGGTGTCCTCGCACAGCTCCACCGCCTCCTCCCCCCGACCCACATCCGCCAGATCAACCGCCAAGTTGCCCGCGGTACGCAGAGTGTCGGGGTGGTCCCCGCCCAGCACCCGCCGCCGGCGTGCCAGGGTGTCCTCGCCCAGCTCCACCGCCTCCTCCCCCCGACCCACAGCCGCCCACCGGATCGCCAGGTTGGACGCGGTACGCAGAGTGTCGGGGTGGTCCTCGCCCAGCACCCGCCGCCGGCGTGCCAGGGTGTCCTCGCCCAGCTCCACCGCCTCCTCCCCCCGACCCACACCCGCCCACCGGATCGCCAGGTTGGACGCGGTGCCCAGAGTGTCGGGGTGGTCCTCGCCCAGCACCCGCCGCTGCCGGGCCAGGGTGTCCTCGCCCAGCTCCACCGCCTCCTCCCCCCGACCCACATCCGCCAGATCAGCCGCCAGGTTGCCCGCGGTGCCCAGAGTGTCGGGGTGGTCCCCGCCCAGCACCCGCCGCTGCCGGGCCAGGGTGTCCTCGCCCAGCTCCACCGCCTCCTCCCCCCGACCCACAGCCGCCAGATCAGCCGCCAGGTTGCCCGCGGTGCCCAGAGTGTCGGGGTGGTCCCCGCCCAGCACCCGCCGCCGGCGTGCCAGGGTGTCCTCGCACAGCTCCACCGACTCCTCCCCCCGACCCACAGCCGCCAGATCAACCGCCAGGTTGCCCGCGGTACGCAGAGTTTCGGGGTGGTCCTCGCCCAGCACCCGCCGCTGCCGGGCCAGGGTGTCCTCGCACAGCTCCACCGACTCCTCCCCCCGACCCACATCCGCCCACCGGATCGCCAGGTTGGACGCGGTGCGCAGGGTGTCGGGGTGGTCCTCGCCCAGCACTCGCCGCTGCCGGGCCAGGGTGTCCTCGCACAGCTCTACCGCTTCCTCCCCCCGACCCACATCCGCCAGATCAGCCGCCAGGTTGCCCGCGGTGCCCAGAGTGTCGGGGTGGTCCTCGCCCAACACCCGCCGCTGCCGGGCCAGGGTGTCCTCGCACAGCTCTACCGCCTCCTCCCCCCGACCCACATCCGCCAGATCAGCCGCCAGGTTGCCCGCGGTGCCCAGAGTGTCGGGGTGGTCCTCGCCCAACACCCGCCGCTGCCGGTCGAACAGGTCCTGGTGCAGTGCAAGGGCACGCTCACGATCGCCGACGGCACTGCATGCCGTGGCCAAGTAGTTGACGGCCCACCAGGTGTGAGCGTGATCAGGGCCCAGCAGGGCGTTCCAGGCTTCGTGGAGGTCTTCGAGACGGGGCAGGATCGCCGGTGCGCTGCCACGGTCCAGGAGGTAGAGGCACGCTTCGCATGCGGCGAAGCGGGCGCCCGCGGTGACCAGATCGGTCGGGTCGATGTCCAACAGGTGGGGCAGCAGGTCGGACCAGCGAGGCCAGGACGCAGGAACCTCCGCCCTGCCGGGGGACGCCGCGGCGAGCAAGACGCTGGCATTGTGCGCCGCAGCATTGCGCTCCTCGTCGGTGAGCTGGTTTTTGAGGACGGCCTGGGTCAGGCGGTGCAGGTGCAGGCTCCCGCCCGCCACCCGGGCCAGCCCGTGTTGGTGCAGCGCCGCTAGGACACGGTTTCTGGTGCGCCAGTCCGCCACCACCTGGCCCGCGGACGACTCCTCGTCAGCCTTCCGCCTCGTGCTGGTGGGCAGGGCAAAGGGTTCCGGGGCCAGCAGTGCACAGGCGTTCATCACCTCGGCAGCCTCCGGGTCCTGCTCCCGCAGCCGTTGCATGCTCAACCGGATCTGCGCGGCCAGCGACCACCGGTAATCCCGCGGCCTGCCCTCATCGGTGACCTCACCGGCATGGCCGACCAGCAGGGCCAGGTAGTCGTCCACGGCCGTCGTCGTCAGCACCGCGGCCGCCTGGACCAGGGCCAGCGGCAGGTCATCCAACGCCTGCGCCAACCGGTCGGCATCCCCCTCCGTCAGCCACGGCGTCCGGCTGCGCAGCAGCTCGATCGCCTCCCGCCGCGCCAGCACATCGACATCCAACGGCCAGGCCACACCGTGCCAGTCGGGGTTACGGGAGGTGATCAGCACATGCCCCGCCCCGGACGGCACGAAGCCCGCCAGCGCCGCGGGATCCTCCGCGTTGTCGAAGACGACCAGCCAGCGCGATCGCGACCCCAGCTCATGCCCCAACGCCCGCACCGCCTCCTCCAGCGGTGTATCCGGCTGAGCAGCCCCGGTCTCCACCGCCAGCACCGCCAACTGCCCCGGAATCAGCGCCGCATCCTCCGCCCGCACCCACCACACCAGCTCGTACTCCCCGCAGAACCGGTGCGCGTACTCGGCCGCCAGCTGCGTCTTGCCCACACCCCCACGGCCATCCAAGGCCACCACCGCCACCGCACGGCCGCCCGCCAGCCGCGACCGCACCTCCACCAGCAGCCCATCCCGGCCCACGAACCCCGCATTGCGCGCCGGAACGTTCCACACCCGCGGCAACGTGCCCGGCAGCCGCGGCCCACCCGCCCCCATCCGCCGCAGCTGGCCTGTGCCGCCCCGACCTGGAAACCGTGGACTCTCCAGGGGAACCCCCGCCGGCCCCGCCACTGCCGCCAGCAGCACCTCCCGCGCCTCCTCCTCCCCCACACCGAACAACGCCGGCGCAATCAACGCCCGCAGCATCGGCGGCACGACACAGTGCTCGATCCGGACCGGGATCAGCTTCTCCCGCCCGGCCAGCTTCGCCGTCCACTCCTCCGTGGTCCACCGCTCCGGCTCGAAATACGCAGCCGAGAACAACGCCACCATCGGCCCCGCCGCCAGGGCCCGGTCCATGTTCCGAATGACGTTCTCCCCGGCCCCCCAGTGCCAGACACCCAACTCCACCTCATACCCGGCATCCTGCAACTGCCAGGCCGCCCACTCCGCCCACGCAAGATCCGCCCCCGCATGCGAGACGAACACCCGCACCCCGCCAGCCACATCTGCCACCCGAACCCCCGTACCAGCCCCACAACCAGCCCCACACCCTGCCAGCACCGAGACTAGAACCCACCCAGACCACCACACACAGGCTTTCAACCAAACCCGGCCGATGAATACGGCCCTCAGGAGATTTACAGCGGGCTACATCCACTACTTGTAACCTGTGGATTTACCCGTTCCCGCTATCCCTGGGTATGCCTAAGAGAGGCAGGCCCCTTCTCCTGACCGCGTCCCGCCACGCACCGGTCGCTACGCAGCTTCCCCGACCCTGCGGGGGAAGTCGCAATCACATCAGGGGCCTCGAGCCCCTGCGATTCCCCAGACTAGCAACTTGCCCGGGTCGGGCTGATTTCGACAGAAAATCAACCCACATAAGTGCGCAGAAAAGGAGGAAGACTCCAAGCGCGACGGCACGTTGTGCATAGGCCTCTCATGCTCACGACGGACACTGTTGCAGGTCACACGAACGGGAAACCCGCAGTGCGCCCGACGGCCCCGGTGGCAAGACCCTCAGGACGGGCCGGCTACGGGGGAACCATCAATCCGCCCACCTAGGGGCCTGGCAAGATCGATTCCACAGGACGATGGCGTCAGGGGGAGGCTCTCGATGGGAAGCCACCTACGTGTCGATGAAGTGCATGAATGGCCGATCTTCAGAACACACGTTCGCTCCAACCCCAGTGAAGACTGGGCCCACAGGTACGAGGAATCAGGCTCTCCAACACAGGACAAACGCAAGCCGGCGGGAAACGGCGTAACCGTCGAACGACTCAGGAGTGAAGTGCTAAGATCGCGACGATTCATATATACCCAGAGCCACGGGGAGGGCTTGTGGCTGCCTTGCGGGGGAAGAAATCACCCCTTGTTTTCTTGAGTTATTCAAGACAAGACACCTCTTCGGCGGAGAGACTAAAGCTTGATCTCTCCGTGCGTGGAGTTGACATCTGGTCAGATACGGACCTCAGAGCTGGCGACCCTTGGGAACGGGTTATTAGCAACGCTATGGAGCGAGCCCAAATAGTTCTGGTCTTGATTTCACGCTCATCCATTAAATCCAATTGGGTCACTGCGGAATGGCACTCTGCTCTAGCCACAAGTAAGCGAGTCATTCCCATACTACTTGAAGGCGCAACATACGCCGTACTCGGATGCGGACGCCGCTCTTGTCCTTATCTCCCAAGGTCGAGAAGAAGGGCGAGGGCCCGGGGGGGGCAAACCACCGCGATGGACGAAGCTCTCCCCCTACGTGCCTGGCAGGCGCCACCCGATCTCGGGTGCGGGGAAGTACAGCGGGCCCCAACGCCGTGGCGGCAAGAGTGAGACCGCCCCCGCGACGACCGGGAGATGTCGTCGGCCTCGCTGCTGGCCCGCCGCCCCTACGACCTCCGGCACGCCGGCGTCTCGTTCTGGCTCAGCTCCGGGGTGGACGCCATGGAGTGCGCCCGCCGCGCCGGACACAGCATCGCGGTACTGCACAAGGTGTACGCCAAGGTGCTTGACCAGACGCGAGAGCGTGCGAACAGCCGGATCGACGCAGCACTTCGGGAGTGGAACGAGCCCGAGTGATGATGTTCACCCCCGGGGGACACCTGGGGGACACGCACTGATCAACAGTGGGATATGAGCGGTACGAGGTGAGACACGTCCACGTCCCGTCCACAGCGAATCGAACGGTGCAGGCAACGCAGAGACCCCCTCTCACCAGGTGATTAACCTGGTGAGAGGGGGTCTCTCTCAGCGTGGCGGCGCCAGGATTCGAACCTGGGAAGGCTAAGCCGGCAGATTTACAGTCTGCTCAAGATCACTCGCTCGCCCCCCTTCCGACCAGCAGGGATGTGCGTCCAGCATTCAAAACGCTGACTTCTCGTCCACGTCTCGTCCAGAGCCGGCGACCGCCCTAGCTCTGCCTGCGGTCCGAGGAGGAGCATGGAAGGCATGCGACCAAAGAGGCCTGCCATGAAAACCGGCTCCTCGGACTCGGATTACGAACCGTGGCTGTACTCTCACACGCCCTCCCAGGCTGAGGGCGAGCGGGACGATCCTGCCGAACGGGCGGCCATGCATCCAGGACAAGGGCGGACGTGCCCGGAGTCCGCCCTGATTGAGACCAAGCGCTGTCGACCGCGTCCGCGGCGCCCTGTTGTCTGACTGCCGCTCAGTCCTGGTCACGAACCGAATCCAGTCCTGAAGAACGCCTGCCACCAGGAGCAGTCAGGAGTTACACTGCCGCCCTGAAAATCGGGGGGCACAGTGCCAGAAAATGAACCACGAGAGAGCGTCACTGATCAGATTCGGCGCAAACGCGATCGGGATCAGGATCGCGCAATCGAAGAGGTGCTCGCATCCGAACGTGCACGCCTTAGGCGGCGGGAATCGGAACAGCGCTCCAAGGAGCCATCGGCATCCAGGTTTCCGGGGCTCCTGATCGCAGCCGTGGTAACCGGCCTGTTGGCGGGAGTGGCGCCCTTGTTCGGCGGCGACCAAAAGGCGCCCTCGCTCTCGTCGGGCACGATCCACACTTTCGAAATTATCGGGCTCATCATCCTGTTGCTCATTGTGGCAGCTGCGATCCCCTGGTTCATCACCCGCCGCACATACATGCAGAATCGGAACGTCACTTTTGCGCAGCGCCTTGCGGAAGAGCGGGAACTCCACGCGCAGGCAATGGAGAAGCTGAAACAGGCCAGCGAGCTCGCTACGCTCATGCAGCTGAACCAAGACCAGATCGACACCTACCACCGCATCGTCACCGACCAGGCCGACAAATCTTTCAAGTCGTCCCGCATCGCGATGGGCGTCGGCATGATCCTCTTGGTCGGTGCTGCCGTCGCAGGCGCATGGGTGCCGTTCGAGCAGGTTCGCTGGTTCATCGGTGCGATCGCGACGCTCAGCACCCTTCTGTCGGGCTACCTCAACCGGACCTACTTGACCCTGTACAAGGAATCGATCGGCCAGTTGAACCGGTATTTCGACCAACCAGTATTGAACGGCTACCACCTTGCCGCTGAACGCATCGCCGGAAAGCTCGGGGAACAGCACCAGGACGAGGTGCGGAAGCAGATCATCAGCGAAATCCTCGCCAGCGGTCCCCATCGCGTGGGCGCCGTGGAAGCACCGAAGGAAACCAAGCCAAAGAAGCGGACGCCGAAGAAACAGACCAGCTCCCTGAACGGCACCCCGCAGACGTAGTTGGTCACCATTTCATCGAAGGAGGTGGCTCCGACGTTCGGGGAGCCGGCCCCGGGGGTGCCGCCGTCGGCCCTCCGTCGCCGGGTGCCGTACGGTCTCCTCTTCACCGCCTGCTCCCGCTGGCGCCGCGACAGACTCACGACCACTCGCGCCGCGTACTCAGTGACAGAGGCCTGTAAGCCCTTGGCCGTGCCGCCCCCTTCCCTCGCAGGGGTCGAGTTCGCGACGGTGGCGGCGCGATCCTCATCCGTGGAAGTGTGACGCGATGACGACGAGCGACTACGACCGCATCCGACTCGGCATCGAGGCGATGACCGCCTATGTGTCCGGCAATGACCTGATGATCAAGTACATGGCGGACCGCCGCACCACAGACGGGAATCTGGACCAGGTTGCCGACGGTTCGACGGCTCTGTGCGCGCTGCTGCTTAAACAGTTGGCCCACATGACTGGTAAGTCCGAGCCGCAGATCCTCCAGGAGCTCGCCCGCGGCCTCAACCGCACGGAGCAGCGCGGCCAGTGACTGTACTTTTTGTACGTTTTTTACAACCTGTTGCCCGCATGTCGAATGGAAATTTGCATCAAGGTGCACCACCTCCATGCCCGTCTCGCCAGGCCGGTTAGACCACCTTGACCTCGATGCGCCCGCGGAACGCGCCTCTTTCACGCCTCCACGCCTGACGGAACGTCAACCCCCGTTTGACCAGGGAGGATTGATCATTTTCCACAATCGAACGGGTTAGTGGTGACCATCCCCACAAACGTCCGGTTCCGTTGGGACTTTTGGGGTGGCGTGCGTCACGATCTCTTCCACGACAAGCCCCCGTCACCGGCGGCGGGGCCATCTGAGCGGACGCCGAGTCCTGCCGCTGCCCGGATGCTCTGTCGACAGGAGTGGATCGGCAGGAGTGGAGGACCCAGGCACGACGGGTCGCCGGGACGGTCACGCCATGACCGGGCCGAGCAGCCCTTGGGGTGAAGCCGCGTCAGCGGCCGGGCAACTTTGTCAGCCCGAATCCGACAGGTCATCCTTCACAGGCGGCTGACGAAGGCAGAGCGAGCCATGACGGCAACGCAGAACAACCCGCAACTCTCGGGGTCCGGGGACGAGCCCCCGAGGAACAGGAAGACTGAAGCCGTGATCACGATACTGGTCGCGATCATCGGCGGATGCTTCGCGGGCATCCTCCGTCGAACGATGGAGGGGGTCTCGTACTACGAGGCCATCAGCACAGGGGCTCTAGCTGCACTCGGGCTGGGCAGCTTCATCTTCGTGGCCTTGACCTACGTCAACAGGTCTTGACCGAGAGTACGTCGGCGGTCGGCTAACCTCCACCACCCACCGGAGGCGCCAACGGGAAGGTCTGAGCTTCACGGTGATCCCGTAGGAGACGCGGACAAGGCGGGAGGCGTCCTGGCATCCAGACCAGGACCCCTCTCTTTGTGATCCAAGACCGGTGCGCTCCATGCACTGCCCGCCCGGACCGTAGGCCGGCTACTCGCGCACGCTCTTGTGGTGGCCGATATCGGGGCGTACCTTCACAGAGCCGCCTTATCGGGGCGGTGGCGCCATCCGTCGGGGATTGCGCCTGCTACGTCCGATCGGCGGACACCATGCCTCTCAGTAAGCTTGCGCGCGATTTCGCCCGCGAGATCAACAATCACGACTGGTCCGACGCGCCCTACCGGCGCGACCGCGCGGGCCACAGCCGCACCGGCGACACCAATCGGGGGGACCGCGTCCTCACCGAGAAGGAAACGAACGCCGTCCGCACCAACGCGATGTGGGTGGCCGCGCAGGTCCTCGGCTACTACGACCCCAACTTCAGCGTCTACGAGTTCGCCGAGGCGTGCGGCGTCGACACCCTTACGCGCAGGGGCGACAGGGACGGCACCATCCTGGCCGGCGTACGACACGACGGGTACGGCCGCTACATGCGCCCCGGCACGTGGGAAGTCGACCCCGAGTTCATTACCACGGATGCGAGCGACTTCTACCACGCCAACACCGACTGCGACTGGTTCCAGCGCGGTTACCGCGGCGGGAAGTTGCTGACTTTCCCGGTTGACGGCGGGGTGCCCGCGAGGTGGCAGCCGTGCGCCCACTGCATCGCAGAGGACCCAGCCTGACGTCAGTAGGCCCCTCCGCGCCTGCTGATCACGGGGCCGCCCCGCCCCCCTTCCCGAGGGCAGGGCGGCTTCGGACTTCCTGGCGTGCAGTTGCCAGGTCGAGACCACGTTAGGCAACTACGGCTGAGCGAAATGGCCAACTGCGGTCATGCGCGGCTAATGGGGCGATGAGGGGGTAGCGCGCACAACTGCGTCGACCCCACGGAAACTTTACTCAGTCGCACGTCACCCTCACCGACGAGACCGACGGCACCCTGTTGACGAGCTGGCCGGAAGGGCCGCAGCCGCCTCCCATGCTGACCGCATGAGCAACGAGCACAGCGACATCGACGCGACCGCCAAGCCGGGCGAGAGCGAGACCGACGAGCAGGCCGTCGGCAACGAGCCCATCGCGCCGATCACCTCCGACTGGGCTCCCGAGGTCGGCGAGTACCGGATGGCCACCGCCTGACGTCCGCTAGTCGGCGGCCGCTGACTCGGCGTGCCATGCGGCCCGCGGGGCCGGAAGCGGGGGACCACCATGCGCGGCTGCGGGGCCCGTGTGCTTACTCAGGGCGTCATTACAGCAACAGGGGGCGGAGGGCTGCCCGCGTCGTGAGGGGCCAGTGGTTGAGCCACCCTTAGGGCGGTCTCGGCGCTTCAGACACCGTGACATAGCCCAATTGGACTACCCAAGCAGGCGACTACCTTCGCAAGGGAACACCATGAGGCATGACGACTGCTGAGGAAAAGTCCAGAGCAGAGAAAGAATCAGGAATTGCCCTAATGGCATACGAGGCGGCTCTGCGCGGATTGCAAATCCAGGACGCCACTGTCACAAATCAGCGACTTCGGGCAAGCAATTTGCTCTCAGTCTCTGCGCTCGGGACGTCTTTTGCGGCTGCCGCGAGCAGATTTCAGGTTGCAAACTTGGCTACTCCTGGCAAGGTGCTTGCAGGGTTGGCTATCGCGGTCATGGTTATAATCGGCATCTTGTGTTTGTCAATCCTCAAACCTTCTGACTGGGATGTCGGCCCATCGATCAGGGCCATTCTTGATCCCCCGCCAGGGAGTCTCAACCACGTGAGGGCCGACATGGCCAGGAAACTAGATGCTGCTTACCAAGGAAATAAGGTGAAGATTGAGAAATTCGCCTTTCTTTACGAAGTGAGCGTCATGTTGCTTGTTATCCAGATTGGACTTCTGGTGGCGCTCGCGATTTTTCGATGAGGAGGCGGTATGCCGAAATTCTGGTTTTGGCGTAGGAAGCGTCCAAAGAAAGCTGGAGTTGAGACAGTAAGGCACCGCTACGAGCCGTCCGAGGGCGGGTACGCGTTCGCCATCGCCTGCATGTTGGTAGCGGGCAGTGTCCTGTCCAGTCGTCGAGTCAGAGAGGAACTTAAAAGGTCTGGCCAGGAATTCGTGAAGGCAGGATTTGCAGTAGCTCTTAGGCTTCGGAGGGGTGTCCAGTCTGCTCGAATTTCGGAAGGGCGGCACGAAGCTCGGAGCCGGGAATCAGCCTGAAGGACGCCCTGAGGCTGCGCCGGTTCAAGCGATGTGCCAACTGAGCGGGGTCAGCAACAATCATTCGCCGATCTCATCCTGCATTCCGGGAAGCTGATCGTTCTCGACCAGGGCGAGTTCCTCTTGGTCAACTCTAAAGGCGTCTGCCAGTCTGGGCAGCTCGGCGGAACTAATTGGCCACAACAATGGGAGTGCGGCGAGCAGCCAGTCCTCAAGGCTGATACGGGCACTTGTGACCGCCCGTGCATCTCGCTCTATGAAGTCGCAATGGATCTCTTGGCCACTCAGAGTGTTGGAGGTTGCTTTAGTTACGCGAGATGGGACGAGCACGCTGTCCGGAAGGGATGAGAACGTTTTAGTCTCGAGAACACTCTGCCGGCCCTGCGCTTCTACGGTCAGACTCTCCGAGCCACCCCTAAGCGTAAGCTCGCTTACGTGAATGTGCTCTGCTCTCTGACGAATGTCTGCCACTGATAGGCCGTGACCTCTGTCTGCCTTGATGTGCTTGAGGTCCGCCGCACTCTGCGCGAAATAAGCGATGTAGTCGTCGCCATGCAGTGCGAGCGCCTGTCGGGAGACCGACCAGAAGGTAGATCGGTCGCTTGTTGTGGGGATCGGTAGCTGTCCGCTATTCAGCCTAAGATTTCGCGACCACAACCGGTCTAGATTACTCTGAACTAGACTTTGTAGGTTCTCGTGGTATCCGGATACCTGCAACCTGGAAATCTGGTCCACTGTTACTGAAGCCCCGAGAGCGCGCCAGAACTCTGGATCGTTGATGGGTTCGAAGTGCAGCAAGTACTCTAGTGACTCATCACTGATTTCGCCGGAAAGGTCGCGAGGTCCAGGAAATCCCTCAAGTCTGCCGTGCGAAGATATCCAGACTGCCTGGAGGAACTGCGTCATCTGGCGAGATTTTCCAGGTGCCAAGTGTCGCGAGAATGTTTCGACGGCGAGTTCCGTAGGACCAGGTTCGGCTCGCCTGGCAGCATCAAATCCCTGGCTTACGCTTGTGGAAATATTATCCGCTTCAGCCGAGTTGATTACTCCTCGGCCTCCGCGCAGCAGAGCGCTAGAGACCAGGTTTGCGATGCTGCGTTCTTGACGATTCTGGGCCAGCCTACCGACCCCGTGAACGTCTGTTACCAGGGTGTCGAACTCGTAGCTTAGTTCTTGCACAGAAGCTATTGATTCATCGAGGCGATCGTCACCCTCAAGCCCGAAAATAATAGGGTGAAGGTTGGCGATTTCCTGCACGTCTTCGGCGAAGTATTTTGGATCCCCCGGCAAGCGCAAGAAGACGAAGCGCTTTTGAGTTCTTCCGGACTCCGGCCAGCTAAGCACGAAATCTGGCGAGAAAGTGTGATTGAAATATTCAGTGCTTTTGATCTCGATTCGCGGATCCACGTCTAGGAGTTCACGACCCACTAGTTCCTTTGTGCGTCGGACGCTGGAATTAGGGTCTGGATCGAAAAGCGCTTCACGTAAAGCTGACGCGTAACTCGGTGGCATCAGTATCCTCCCTCCGTTGTCTCTCGATCTCGGATCCAGCCAAGGTGCTTTTTGCTGATCACTAGCTCCTCCTGGCGTCTGTTCAGGAGGATTAACCAGAGCCTATCAGTTACCGCCTTGCATATTTCTTCGTCTATTTCCGCAGCTGCTCGTTGTGGCGTGTTAACTCCCAGAGCCTTTTGGTGATGTTTGATTACGGCGGCCCGAACCTCTGGCTCGGTGCAGAGCCGGGCCCATTTCTTCAGGGAGAAAGGATGCCACGTTATCCACATGAAATTGTCGCAGCGATCGGGCCTGGTATCAAAGGCTCGGTAACACTTCGCAAGATACTCGACGTACATAGCCCCCTGATGGCCTATGCTGTCGTAGAACTTGGATTCGACAAGGAATTCCTGACCTTCGAATTCTCCGCCGAGTAGGTGCCCCCCGAGGTCATATGAAAACTCACTTCCGTCCGCCCATTTAAAAGTCAGTTTGGGTACGGCGACAGGGTGAGGGTTAACCCATCTGGCATTTGCGCGCGTGGTTGAATCAAGCCAATACCGAGCGCGTCGGGCGCCCTCTTCGCCCTTGGCGTGCAGCTTCTCTCCCGACATGGAAGCAGGTTACAGATCACCATGCATTGTGAACAGAGGGTGAGCATTCGCGAAGGACGGGCACCGCATGGGTCTGACCACCTTCCTTTGCCGGTGACGTGACGTCCTTGCCTACTCCAACCCATTATCCTGCCCATCTCCCATTCCTCGCATGCCACTACGAACAACAGCGCACCCATCCCGGGTGCCGGCAGACTCCTAGTCGAGAATGCCCACCGCGGTGTCCGGCCGGCACTGCGGGCACGCCGTCACCCCTTCGGCGAGCGCGCGCAACGCCTGGTCCCGCTCGACACCCTTCGACCGCGAGCCCGCATTCCAGCAGTCACCGACGTGCACGTACACGGCGTTGTGCCGGGACAGGCCGCGCTCGATCAGCCAGTCCGGCGCCGGCGGCCGCGCCGCGATGCCCCGCTCCCGTTCGGCCTCACGCTTCTCCTCGTCCGCGATCCACCGGCGGGTCCGCTCCAGGTCCCGTACCTGCACGCGTTCCAGGAAGCGGAGCAGCGCGATTCTCGTAGGACCAGGATCGTTCACGTGTTCGATTCTAGAAGGTAGCGTGGCCCGCGCATCCCGAGGGGCACAGGAGACAGCGTGGACCGCATGAACGTCGACGAGCTGCTCAAGCAGCACGCCATAGACGGCCGCTGCCTGGACCCGGCTCCGCCCGAGACGGGCGACCGGCTCACCGACGACCCCCGGGGCAGAGCCCGTTACCGCGCGGACGCATGGCGGCCGTGCTGCGTGTGCGGCACGGACTGCCGCACCTCCCGCGTGATCGACTTCCCCGGCTGCGGGCCGCGCTGGGTGGACCTCTGCCGGGACCACTCGCTCGCCGTCAGCAAGCCCGCCCTGCCGACGATGCCGACCACCGTGGAGGGGGGCATTCGAGGACATCAGGGAGGTCGCGGCCAAGTTCGGGCTCACCATGCGGCCCGTCAGCCATTAGGTACACGCGGATGAGGCCACAGTCGGGTCATAACGTCAGCCCTCGGCGCTCTCCGCAGCGGTTGCGAGCCATGGGAGTCTTGGAGAGTGACGACGGCGGACAGAGAGGGAGTGCGAGTGTCGCAGCAGGCCAACCCGCGGGGAACCTTCCTGAAGATTGCCGACTCTGTGAAGCGGCAGATCGAGGACGACCCGGACATGACGGAGCTCCCGTCACTGGCTGAGGTCATGCGCGACCACGAGGTCTCGCGCGGGGTCGCCCTCCGCGCGTTCGGCGTGCTGCGTCAGGAAGGCGTGGCCGAACCGGTCCCAGGCGAGCGGTGGCGCGTCGTGCGCGCGGGTGCCCGAGTCAACCGGCGTCCGCTCGATCAGCGCATCGCCGACATCATCACGGCTGAGGGGCTCGAATTGGGGGAAGCCTTCCCGAGCGCTTCCGCGCTGGCCGACCGGTTCGGGGTCTCGCGCCCCACAGTGACCAAGGCGCTGGAGAAGTTGGAGACCGCCGGCGTGCTGGCGGGTGGCGGACAGGGCAGGGTGCGGACGGTCCGCGCCGTGCCGACGCGAGAGGAGCGTTCGTAGCTTGCCGACGCTGACCGATTGGGCCTATCCCCTGGCTGAGTCCCTGCTCGCCGACCCGCTTCCGCGGCGCTGGAAGCACTGTCTCGGAGTAGCTGAAAGGGCGCGTACGATCGCGCTCGCTCTTGACCAGGACTCGGATCTCTTGGAGGCCGCAGCGGTACTGCACGACATCGGCTATGCGCCGGACCTGGCCAAGACGGGCTTTCACCCGCTGGACGGGGCCCGCTATCTCCGAGACGTGGCCGACGCCGATGAACGGGTCACTAACCTGGTTGCTCACCACTCCTGCGCATGGTTGGAGGCAGAAGCTCGTGGCATGCGTGAGGAGTTGGAGGGTGAGTTCCCCCGCGAGAGCGCGCACCTGAACGATGCGCTCTGCTACTGCGACATGAACACCACGCCGGACGGCACGCCCACGAACCCGATCGATCGGATCAACGAGATCACCGGACGGTACGGGCCGGAGAGCTTGATCGGGCAGTTCATCCGTCGGGCCGAACCCGAGATCCTGGCGTGCACATCGCGCGTGCTCGAACGGGTCGGCACCGCCAAGCGTCAGCCGATGTAGGGAGTCGGGCGCGTCCGGTCCATGGCGTGCTCGATCCGGAGCCGCATCGTGGGGTGTACGTCCAACGTCGTCAGGTCCGCTGGATCGACCCAGCGGACCTGAGTCGTCTCGTTGCTCGTACGGAGTTCGCCGCCGACCGGTCGCGCGCGGAAGCAGATGCTGAACTGCTGGCGCACCTCGCCGTCGTCGTACTGCATCACGTGACCAGGGTCGGTGTAGATCCCGGACATGTCGACGACTTCGGCCTTGATGCCCGTCTCTTCCCAGACCTCACGCACAACAGTGTCGCTGATGGACTCACCAACGTCGTGCCCGCCGCCAGGCAGGGCCCAACGGCCGTTGTCTGACCTTTGGATCATCAGCACCTGCCCCGCATCGTTCTGCACGAATGCCACGACGGAAGGCACCACCGAGTTGGCCGGCGGGCCATCGGGGTCGTGAAGGAAGTCGATGCGTCCCATGGCTCATGCTCCAGTCATGTCGTGTTCGGTCACTGGCCTTGCGCCTTCCCAGGTCTGCTGCACGCTATTGGCGAAGGTGTCGAAGAGCCCGGCGCCGGGGAGTCGCCGTAGGTGCAGAACCGGGGCCAGGTAGGCGCCGATGCCGTACACATGGGTGTTGACGAGCATCTCGTCATCCACACGGTAGATCGAGTTGTAGAGCACGGTGTCGTGCAGGCGGAACTCGATCTCGGGGTGGCTGATGAACATCGGGCTGTAATTGACCAGAGCGTTGCGGATCTTGCCGTCCATGATGCGGTGACCTTCGTCGATACCGCGCTGGAGGACAGCCCCACACGCAGGGTCACCCATCAGGACGCGAATCGCGACGCTCTTCGATTTCGCCTTGAGGACCGACAGGAAGCGCGGGTCTTCCGCGAGGCCGATGCCTGCGTAGACAAGTATGTCGATGCGCTCCTTAGCGCGCTCGCACATCTCCCGCCACAAGTCCGTCGGTACGACGTGGCGATGCGGGTAGACCGTGACGATCTCCGCTTTGCTCAGGTCGGCCGCGGACTCCTGCGTCCGGGAGTCGTCCCACAGCATCGTTACGTCGACCTGGAGCGCTGTCGCCGTCGCGTACTGGTGGCGCCGGTAAGGCACCTTGCCCTGCGTGACCCAGCGCTCGATGGTCTTGGGGATCACCCCGATCTCGGCAGCCAAGTCCTGGATCGTCATGCCGCGCGCCAACAGGGCAGACCGCAGTCGTTCGTTGGACACCTTTACCCCCGCGTGGACTTCTAGGGACTTCTTGACCGTAGCCAGATGATTTCGAGCTGTCTACGTTCGGGGTGACCAACTCCCCTGGCCTGGGGTGATTCTGAATGTGCGCCAAGAAGGCCCGGCGCAGAACCCAAGCAGTTCCGCGCTCGTACTTGACGGACCACTATGCAGTACCTGTAAAACAGGTACTGCAAGGCGGACGGCTCCGGACGGAGTTGATCCGGCGTACGCAGACCCATCAGTGCGCGCAGCAGGACCCCGCCGGGCTCGCTTACACGCGGTCCGAGCGGGAGGGGAGACGTAGAAGTCCGTCGTCTTCACGGATCGATCGGTGTCATCGGCTAAGCCGTTGGTCTGACCCTCGGGCGTAGACCCAGGGACCGGATCGGCGGGAATCCCGGTGATTGGGCTGCACCCGGTCCATGACAGGTAGCCATTCCAGGGAGATCGACTCAGCGAGTGACGACTGAGTGACGCGGTGACCGCGCGCCGACCAAGAGGAGGCGGAGCAAGGCGCATACGGGAGCCGCGAGACGACAGTGACGGGCTTTCCCGTCACTCGTCATGCGGGCAGGGCGCCGTCCTCACGTCGGTGCCCCTGCCCGCTTGATGAGTACCTCGAAGGTTCCACCTGCACCGCCTGCGGTGCAGTCCCCCTTTCCCGCGGCGCACGCCTGTTGAGGCACCTCCAGGCGCATGCGGCCGCTCCCCTTGTGAGGAGAGACCTCCATGAAGTACATCGTTGCCGGTCATCAGGCCGTCTCCGAGGCCGAGTTCGCGGAGCTGGCCCTCGGTACCCCGGTTGAGCTGTGGCTCGGGGTGGAGGGCGAGAGCGACGAGGAGCGTGCGGGCCGCCTGGACGCGGCCCGTGACATCCTCGCCGACCCCGAGTACCGCAGCCTGCCCGACGACCTGGTCCGCCTGGCCGCCCGGGTGGTCGACGAGAACCCGGGCCTGTTCAACGTGGTCCCGCTCGCTCGCCCCGCTCACCGCCGCATCGCGCGTCGGGGGGTTGCGGCATGAGCGAGGCCCTGACGTTGGATGACCTGGCGGTGCCGCTGCGGGTGCTGCGCCTGCTGGCCGCGGACTTCGGGCACCTGCCGGCGCCCGCGGTGCGGGTGACCACGGTGTGGCCGGACCGGTTGGAGCTGGAGTTCCACGACGACCTGGCCGGATTCGAGGCGTGGCGGGACGTGTTGGGCATCGCCCCGGACGCGGTCACCCACGCCACGCAGAGCGCGGGCCGCACCCGCGTCCTGCACGCGCATCTCGAGTACGCGGGCGCCCGGCTGGAGTTGGTCGGCTACGGCCGTATCCCCGCCCCGGTCGCAGTTGGAGCGGCGGCCTGATGTCCGTCACCTGGGGCAAGTGCTTCGACCCGAACGGCGCCCGGCACGGCATCCCGACGTGGCCGTGGCGGTACGCGCCGGACGGGTTGGAGACCAGGCGGCAGTTACGGGCCCGCGGCCTGCGCCCCGGCGGCCAGCCGATCGCCGGCCAGATACTCCGACCGCGCTACCGGCGCGGACCGCTGGTCGCTTACCTCTACCGGCTCGACAAGGCACTGCCGGTGCGGCCGATGACCCCGGCCAAACGCCGGGCTCTGGCCTGCGCGATGCAAGCGCGCAGGACCTGTCCGCAGTGCCGCCAGGACGCCGGATACGTCATCCCCTCATCCCTCGGGGTCTGCGTCCCCTGCGCCTACCCCGACGAGCAGAACAAGGAGTGATCACATGGACTGGAAGAAGGCCGCCCGCCAGGCGGCGCACTGGTGTCTGCCGGCCGGGCTGACTGGCCTGTCGCTGGGCTGGACCGTCTACGCGGTGGGCGAGATCCTCTCCCACCAGGCCCCGGCACCGCTCGCCTACACGGTGGCCGGGATCTACGACGCGGTGTGGCTGTACGCCCTGGCCATGGAGACCGCCCACCGCCGCCAGGGCTCAAAGGCAACGCTGCCCACCGCGCTTGGCTGGCTGTTCCTGGTCACCTCGGTCGAGGTGCTGTTCACCCACGGCCTCCTGTACGCCACCGCGGTTGTCGCGGTCATCGGCGCGGTGGTGCCGGCCGCCGCCAAGGCCACGCTGATCATGGCGGTGGAGCGGGAGGTCACCCGGATCTCGCCCGCGGCTCAGGCGCAGATCGACGCGGTGCGCAGCGCGACACGCGACCAGGTCGCCATCGGTCGCGCGGTCACCCGCGCCAAGACCGACCGGCAGACCACCGCCGCCATCCTGGAGCGCGAGGAGCACAAGGCCCGCGGCAAGGCACAGAAAGTGCGTCACGAGGCAGCAGACAAGCTGACCAAACTCACCGCCGACCACCCGGTCGACGAGGCCCCGCAGGAGATCCCGGCGCTCTTCTCGGACGAGGACCTGGCCCGGGTGCTGGGCCAGTGGTCGGACGGGGGCGTGTCCCCTGCCGTGTCCCCGGGTGTGTCCCCTGTGTCCCCCCAGGTCAGCCCCGTGTCCCCGGCGCCGGAACTGACCGCCTCGCAGGGCGAGGGACACACCCCGCTCGACTGGTCGGCCCTCGTGCAGGTGGCGGCCGTGGCTGGCGTCGAGACCCCCGAGCCGGGCGAGCCGCTGAGCGAGGAACAGCTCACCGTCGTACTGCGCTGGCTGCGCCACTCCGACAACCCTCCGCTGTCCTACCGCAAGGCGCTGGCCGCGTACCGCGCGGCCGGGTTCGTCGCGAAGGAAGAGCGGGTGCGCAAGGCGTACGCGGCACTGATCGACGCGGAGGACGCACAGCCGTAAACGAGCGTCCGGCACACACCAATGACGGCCAGCCCACGGGAATTGGGCTGGCCGTCGTTGCGACTGCCGGAAGCAGTCGAGCACCAGTGAAGCAGACCCGGTGAGCCCCGGCGAGCGGCACGTTCGCAGACCCGGTGCAGACCCGGCGAGCTGAGTACGGCACACCATCCCGACCCCTGTTGATCGGAAGGGAACTTCCCTGGTGAACACCTCATCCATGCGCCGCCGGCGCCTCGCGGTGTTGGCGGCGGTCGCCGTCAGTACGGCCCTGTCCGTCGCGATCGGGGTGCAGCTGGCCGGCTACGGCCTGCCGCTCGCGCTGCTGCTGGCGTGCTGCCTGTCGTGTCTGGCCTCCTTCTCCAGCCTGCTGTTTCGGCTGGTGGATGGGTGGTCGATGACCACCCACCGCTGCACCGCATCCGGCTGTGACTTCCAGGTGCGGCTGACGCACGCGGGAGCTGCGGAAAGCCGGCGCTGGCAGGAGATCGCCACCCGTCACCCCGACCACCGCACCCCGTGAGCCAGGAGGCCGCCATGAGCACCGTCCACCCCATCAGCGCCGGCGGGCCGGGCCCGCTGTTTTGGGTGCTGTCCGTGGACAAGCCCGGTGTGGTCTCCACGACCCGCAGCGGCACCTACACCCCGCGCCCCGGCGCCACCCGTGAGGACGCCTACCTGGAGATCTATCAGGAGGTAACCGCCGGCCACCACGCGCTGCGGGGTGCCACGGTCCTGTTCTTCTCGCTGGAGCCCAACCGGCTCTGACCAGCCTGTTTCCCCCATGCGCAGGGCCCGGACGCCCAGCCTCGCAAGCATCGCGTCCGGGCCCTGCTCTCCTCCATGAAGGAGTGCTCTCAGCATGACCGAGACCACCACCGAACCGGTAGCTCACCCGGCTACCACCCAACCCCCGCCCGAACCCACCACCCCACCCGCCGGACAGCCCCAAACACCTTCTGCTGAGAGGGAGTTGGCGCACACTGCGGGCGGCATACCGGTCCTGCCGCTGACCTTGGCCGGTACGAACGGTGCGGTGGGCGCGGTCAGCACCGTTGCTCTGGTCGGCGGTCCGATCGCGCTCGCGGTGGCCGCGGGCGGCGCCGCTGTCGTGGGCACCACGGCCGCGATCCGTGCCCGCCGCCGTGCCACCGGCACCGGCGGTGGTCGTGGTTCGGCCAGCTCCGGCCACCGGCGCAACGCCTCGCGCACGTCCGCTTCCCGCTCCGGCGGTGGCTCCGGCCTGTTCTCCGGCGGGCGCGGCCGTGGGCGCGGCTCCGGCGGCAAGTCCCGCACCGGCAACGGCACGGGAGGCTTGGGCCTGCGGTCCGGCGGCCGTGGCGGCGCCAGTCGTCACAGTGGGGGTGGGCGTCCCACGTCTCGCCCGGCTACCTCCCGCAGTGGGGCGTCCCGCTCCGCTGCCAGCGGCACCGGTGGCGGACGTTTGGGGCAGGTGCGCGCGCTGCGCAACAGCAGCCGCAAGCAGTCACCGACCCGGGCCGCGGCCCGGCAGCAGAACACCGCGGCCCGCCGTCAGATCGCCGATGCCCGCCGCAACGCCCGCGCCACCAACCGCGCCAACAAAGCCGCAGGCTCGCGTGGTCTGTTGGGGCGTGCGGGCGGTTGGGCCGCGGGCAAAGCTGCCGCCGGCAGCCGCGCCCTGGTCAACAAGGCCCGCGCCGCCCGTGACCGCGCCACCGGGGCGCAGGTCGCCGCCAAGCGGGATCAGGTACGCAAGGCACCCGCCCGCCGTAAGGCCCGCTGGGGGCTGCTGAAGTCGGCGGCCCGCTTCCAGGGCCGGCGCCTGCTCGCCGCCCTGGCCGGCGGCGCCGCCGGAGTCCTGGGCTGCCTGACCACCCCGATCGGCAAGAAACTCGGCTGGCGGGCCCTGATGCACCCCGGGCGGCGCCTGTACGCGCGGCTGGTTGCGACCGCGCGCGCCAAGCAGGCGGCCCGTGACGAGCAGATCCGCGCCACCCGGGCGGCGGAAGAGGCCGCAGCGGACTGCGCACAGCAGGAGATCGGGGACCGCGTGCAGCGTCCCGCCTCGCTCATCCCGACGTTTCTTTCGGCTGTTCAGGAGGCCATCAGCGTGTCTGGTTTCAAGTTCGAAGAGGCCGCGGCGGAGATGGAGAACGCGGCCCGCACCTACGACCCCGACGGGAACATGGAAGTTCTCGCGATGATCGACAACCTCCCCACCGCGATGCTGTCGATCGCCAACACCTTCCGCATCCTGGCCGAACGCTCCGACGAGGAGTTCGCCTTCGAGAAGGACGTGGCCGCCGGGTTCGACGACATCCACCGCACCCTGCTCAACGCGGTCGACGCCGCCGAAACCCTCGTACCGCTGTTCCGGCGGGTCCACGAGCAGGACATCGCCCGCCACGAGGAACCCCGCAACGGCACCGAGGCCGAGAAGGGCTGGAACGTCTGAGATGACTGCCGAGGCCACCATGACCAAGCAGAACAGCAAGCAGACGGATGCGGCTCAGGGTGGCCCGGTGTGGGACTGGGCAGCCGGCCACGGACCCATCACCGGCGCCCTGTCCGCCACCACCGGCATGTTCGCCGTCGCCACCACCGGCACAGCGACCGGCATGCCGCCCGGGTGGGCGCTGGCGGTGGGTGCGACCGGAGCCATCGGCCACACCGCCGCTGGCATCCGCCTGCGCAACGCCGGCCGGACCATCGCCGCCCGCGCCGCCTCCTGGCTCATCGGCGCCGGATGGACCACGTGGGCCGTCACCAACGGACCCCTGACCTGGCAAGCCCTCGGCTCACTGGCCGCCATCGGCGTCGGCATGGCCACCACCACCCGCTCCACCAACCTCTACGAGGAAGCCCGCGAGAGCGAGGCGCTCGCCGCCGAACAGCGTGCCGTGGCCGCGGAGTTGTCCGCGGAACGCCGCGCGATCGCGGAGGAGTGGGCGGAGCGGATCGAAAGGATCTGCGGCATCCGCCTGCACATCCTCGCCGTAGAGAAGTGGGCCGCAGGCACCGGGTTCACCATCGACGCCGAACTGCCCGGCGGCGCCACCTACGACCAGATCAGCAAGCGGTCGGCAGTGCTGTCGGCGGACGCGCATCTACCGCACGGCTGCACCGCCACCGCCTCCCCTGGCGTCCACCAGGGCCGCGCCCTGATCGACGTGGCCACCGTCAACGTCCTCATGGACGAACGCACCTACCCCACCGACTACGGGCCGCTCTCAGTCCTGACCGGCATCCCCTGGGGATACCGCACCAACGCCGACGAGATCCTCGCGTTCCTGCGCGAGCAGTGCGCGCTGGTGGTCGGGCCCACCGGGTCGGGCAAGACCAACATGGTCCACGCCATCCTGGCCGGGTTCGCCCGCGCCACCGACATCCTGCCGTGGGTGATCGACCTCAACGCCGGATCGGCCGGCCTGCCCTGGGTCCTGCCCGCCCTCAACCACCAACCGGCAGAGGGTGAGCGCAAGTGGCGGCCCGGCATCGACTGGCTCGCCTCCACGTATGAAGAGGCACTGTTGATGCTGGACACCGCGCTGGCGGTGGCCCGGTATCGCAAGACCTCCTACCAGGAACTCATGCACCGCAACAACACCGACCTGCTCCCGGTCAGTTCGGCGATCCCGCAGATCATGCTGCTGATCGACGAGGGTGCAGAGATCCTGGTCAGCACCGACCGGCGGATGCGCAAGCTCGCAGAGAAGATCCTGGAAGTCATCCGCATCGCACGCTCCATGGGCGTCCGCACCGTGCTGACCGCGCTGGGGGCCACCGGCAGCGTGCTGGGCAACCTGATGATCCGCCGCGAGGCCAAGGTGCGCGTCGCCCTGACCGGCGGCGAAACCGAGGGCATGGACCTGTCCAAGATGTTCCCCGGCACCCGCGGCCTCAGGGTCGAGCAAGCCCCCTACAAGGGCGCCGGCTTCATGAGCACACCCGAATCGCCGGCCGCGCTGTTCAAGACGTGGCGGGTCCTGCCCCACCAGATCCGCGAGATCGTCGCCGCCACCAGCGAACGCCACCCCACCCTCGACACGGTGTCCGCCAAGGCCGCCGGCGAGGCGTACGCGCGCCGCTGGGACGGGGACCGCACCGCCTGGATGGGCAACCCCGACACCACCCCCATCCCCACCGGCCAAAGCAGCGGTGCGGGCGGGCGGTCCGGGCTCAACCTGTCCGCCCTGCGCGACGAACCCGACACCACCCCGGACACGCGGGCGGGGTCGGAGGTGGATCGGCTCGCGGACGCGTTCATGCGCGAGATCGACGCACAGTTCGGCACCACCGACGAACCCGACCCGTCCGCCCCGACACCGCGCCCGCAGCGGGAGCGGCCGGAGCGACGCGGACTGAACCTGTCCGCGCTGCGGGACGACGACAGCGCGCCCGCACCACAGGGCGGGGCGGGGCCGGAATGGCTCGCGGACGCGATCGCCGCGATCGCCGACGCCGGCGCGGTGGGCATGAAGCCGTCCGCCGTCGCCGACCGCGTGGGCCGCAGCCGCCAAGCCGTCCGCGAGGCACTCAAGGCAGCGGCCGAACGAGGCGAACTGGTCTACCGGGACAACGGACCGCACTCGGTCTACGTCCACCCCGACCACGCCTGAACGCTCACACACGGCTACCGGCTAGTGGCTAGTGGCTACCGCCAACTTGCCACTAGCCGGTAGAACACCCCGCTACTGGCCACCAGGGGACCTCAACAGGCTCTTTTAGGTTGCCAGTAGCCACTAGCCAGTGACCACTACAACCACACACCGTCACCACGTGGGCGCCCGCCGGAACACCTCCGGCGGGCGCCCACGTGTCCCGGCACACCGGAAGGACATACCTGATGGAGCACCGTGAACCGCCCGGAGTCTTAGCCCCGCACATCCCGGCCGACGCCTACCACCGCGCGCAGGCCACCGGTCAGCCCGTCGTGTTCGTCGTCCAGGACAACACCGCCGCCTTCCCCTGGCGGCGCCTGGCCTACCCGTTCGCTATCGCCGGCGCGGTCGTCATCGGCGGGTGGGGACTGGTCGCCGCTCTCGCCTGGCTGCTCGACATCGCCGCCCACACCGCCACCGTCATCGCCGGCGCCGCCGGACCTGTCGGGGTCGGCGGCATCACCCTCAAACTCGCCCGCTCCAAGTAGCCCAGGACTCAGCCGTGTTCGAGATCCGCGTCATCTGCGAGCCCACCGACACCGACCGCGTCAGCCGGGCCCTGGCCGCCGCGTTCGACACCGGACCCGCCCGCCGGTACCCCACCCGCGACGGCAAGCGCGTGCGCCTGCATTTCACCGCCGACCACCAGCCCACCGAACCCGAGAGCGAGTGACCATGTCGTTCGGAGAAACCTCGATCACCCTTGTCGGCAACCTGACCGACGATCCCGAGCTGAAGTTCACCGAGGGCGGCGCTGCGCTGGCGAAGTTCACCATTGCCGTGACCCCGCGCACCTTCGACCGCACGTCGAACGCGTGGAAGGACGGCACCACCGCCTTCTACCGGTGCGCCGCCTGGCGCCAGCTGGCCGAGCACATCGCCGACAGCCTCAAGAAGGGCTCGCGCGTCGTCGCCAACGGGCGGATGCGCCAGCACGACTGGACCAACGAGCAGGGCGAGAAGCGCTCCATGCTGGCCGTCGAGATCGACGACATCGGCGCCTCGGTCCGTTTCACCACCGTGATCATCAACGCCAAGCGCACCGGCCAGAACGGCCCCGCCGGCGATGACCCATGGGCCACCGGCAACGGTTCCGCCGCGGGCGCGGCGGACGCCGATCCCCCGTTCTAACTGCGCCAAGGGCGGCCCCTTCGTCTCGCCAAAGTCGCGGGGCCGCCCTTGTCCACCCACCAGTCAACTGACCTGTGGAGGTCTCCAGCATGACCCAACCCACCGCCATCGGGCGACTGCTCGCCCCGTCCGAACCCGTGAAGGTGTTGGACGCCTTCTGCTGCATCGGGGGCGCCACCTGCGGATACCGGCGAGCGTTCGGCCCCGAATGCCACATCACCGGCGTCGACATCCAGGCGCAGCCCGACTACCCGGGCGATGCATTCCACCAGGGCGACGCGATCGACTTCATCCGCGCCCACGGCCACGAATTCCACTTCATCCACGCCTCGCCCCCGTGCCAGGGCGAGGGCGCCCCCACCAAGGGCACCAACAAGGCGCGCAACGCGGCGATCGGCCGCACCTACCCCCGCCTCATTGCGCCCACCCGGGCCGCCCTGGAAGCCGCCGGGAGGCCGTACGCGATGGAGAACGTGCCCGGCTCCGAGGTCCGCAAGGACATCCGGTTGTGCGGGGAACAGTTCGGACTCGCAGTACTCATGCACCGCTACTTCGAACTCGGTCACTGGACCACCGCCCGCCCGGCCCACCCCAAGCACCGCGGCTACGTACGTGGGTGGCGGCACGGCGAGTACCGCGAGGGCCCCTACGTCGCTGCGTACGGCGAGGGCGGCGGCAAAGCCACCGTGGAGGAGATCCGCGCCGCGAAGGGCATCGGCTGGTCCACCGACCACCGCAGGCTCAGGGAGGCCCTGCCGCCCACCTACACGGAATGGGTCGGCCGCGCCTACCTCGCCACCCTCGCACCCACGTGGGAGGTGGCGGCATGACCGAGCCCCTCACCGTGTCCCTGGAGACCCTGCACCTGCTGTCCGCCGCCCTGCTGTGCGGCGAGCGAGGCTGGCCCGTCATCCCGCTGGTCCCGGGCGCAAAGCGGCCCACCGGGCACCCCGAACGCGACTGCCCCCGCACCGGACGCTGCGCAAACGGGCACCTCACCCCCGAACAGCGCGCCACCACCGACTCCGACCTGATCCACGCGGCATGGGCCCACCACCCCTACAACGTGGGGATCGCGACCGGACCGGCCGGCCTGCTCGTGGTCGACCTGGACATGCCGAAGGAGGAAGAGCAGGAAGGAGCGCCTGACGGCGCCACTTCTTTCAAGGCGCTCTGCGAGCGCGCCGGACAGCCATATCCGTACACCTACCAGGTGCGGACCCCCAGCGGGGGCCGACACGTGTACTTCGCGGCCCCGCGAGGGCCGCGGTTGAAGTGCAGCGTCAAGCGACTCGCCCCCAACATCGACACCCGCGCATGGGGCGGCTACGTCGTCGCCGCGGGCAGCACCACCCCGCAGGGCGCCTACGAGGTAGCCGAAGCGGCTCCGGTGGCCGCGCTCCCGACCTGGCTGGCCGCGCTCCTGACCAAACCAGCGAAACCCGCTGACTCTCCTGCGCTCGCTCCGGTATTGGACGGCACCAGGGCCGCGCGCACGGCGCTGGAGCGGGAGTGTGCGGTCATCCGGGCCGCCCGTGAGGGCGGGCCGAACGGGCGCAACAACACGCTGCATCGCAGTGCGTGCAAGGTGGCCCGGTTCGTCGCCTGGGGACACATCGACCGTCACACGGTCGAAGAGGCAATCCAGGCGGCGGGGGAGTCGACGGGGCTGCCGGCTGCCGAGTGCCGCACCACGATCCGCAGCGCCATGGAGTGGATCGTGGCGCACGCGACACCGCGGGAGGTCGCGTGACCACTCACCGATCCCCCCGCCTGGATTGCCTCATCCCCGCCCCCAACGGGCCACAGGACGCCCTGCCCGCCGTGCCACGGCCGGGCGGGGGCGGCCGACAGAAGGTCGCCCGAAGGGCGTCCTTTCAGCCCTCCCCCCCGATCCACCGCACCTCGTGCCCGGCACGTAACTCCGAAGGGAGGAACGCCGCATGACCAGCTCCAACGCCCCCATCGACGGCGCCGCGCTGCTCGATGAGGTCGAAGCGTTCCACCGCAGGTTCAACGTCTTCCCCCGCGAGGCTGCCTACGTCGCCGTCACGCTTTGGGATGCGCACGCGCACCTGATCGACGCGTTCGACGGCACCGCCCGCCTCGCCTTCCTCTCCCCCGAGCCCGGATCGGGCAAGTCCCGGGCCTTGGAAATCGTGGAGACCCTCACCCCGCGCGCCGCCACCACCGTCAACGCCTCAGCCAACGCCCTGTTCCGGCTGGTGGAGGCCGATGGTGGAACCCCGACGCTGCTCTTCGACGAGATCGACACTGTTTTCGGGCCCAAGGCCGGAGGCAACGAAGAGGTCCGCGGATTCCTCAACTCTGGCTATCGGCGGGGTGCCAAGTCCCTGCGCTGCGTCGGCGACGGCTCCAACCAGAGCACCGAGTGGTTCTCCTCGTTCTGCGCGGTCGCCATGGCCGGACTCGGCTCCCTACCGGACACAATCCTGACCCGCTCAGTCATCATCCGCATGCGCAAGAAGGCCCCCAACGAGAAGGCCGAACCCTACCGCCGGCGCGTCCACGAGAAGCAGGGCCACGCCCTGCGTGACCGCCTCGCCAAGTGGGCCGACACCATCAGGGACGACATCGCCGCAGCCTGGCCGGAGATGCCCGACGGGGTATCCGACCGGCCCGCCGACGTATGGGAACCTCTCCTTGCCGTCGCCGATGCCGCGGGCGGGCACTGGCCCGAGCGAGCCCGCACGGCCTGCCTGGAACTGGTCCGTGCCGCTGGTGAAGGCAGCGGTTCCTCCATCGGCATCCGGCTGTTGACCGACCTGCGCGACAAGGTGTTCTGCGGAGCCGAGCGCATGCCCACGGCCGCGATCCTCGAACTCCTTCACCGGATCGACGACGCCCCGTGGGCAGACATGGACGGCAACGGCAAGCCCCTCAACGCCCGGTCACTGTCCAAGATGCTCGGGGAGTACGTCACGGCGAAGAACGAGCCGATCGGGCCCCGATCCATCCGCACCACCCAGGGCGTCCCCAAGGGCTACTACGCCGAAGATCTCGCGGACGCGTGGCTCCGCTACTGCCCCCCACCCCCCGGGGAAACCGCTACATCCGCTACATCCGCTACACCGCAGGTCAACGGGGGTGAATCCGTAGCGGAAGAGCTCCCCGGCATCCGCTACATCACCCCACAAGCCGCTACCGCCGACCGCACTGCGTAGCACCACCCATCCGCTACATCCCACCCATCCGCTACACGCAACAGGCCCCTGAGCTGCGGTGTAGCGGATGTAGCGGATGTAGCGGATTTCTGAGAGGGACCGGCATGCCCCCGAGAGGGGTTGTGGCGGTCCCCCTCCCTCGTCTGTCCCTCCTGATGTCTCAAGGAGCCCCGACATGGCTACCCCTACCCGTCGCCGCCGCGCGCCCAAGGACGAACTGGTGCCCCTCAGTGACGTGCTGGACGAAATCGGCATCACCCGCGCCACCTGGTACCGGTGGCGCGACCGCGGCTACACGCCGGAGGCGCGGCGCACGCCTTCCGGTCGCATCTGCGTGCGCCGAAGTGTCCTGGACGCCTTCAAAGAAGAACTGGATGCCGCGTGACTGAGTGGACTTACGACGTCAAGATCTGGGCCATCCGCAAGCGCGATTCGACGCGGAAGCCCTACCAAGTTCGCTGGGGTACGGGCAGTCGCCCGCACTCGGAATCCTTCAAGACGTTGGGCCTGGCGGAGAGCCGTCGGGCCCAACTCATCACCGCCACGCGTGCGGGCGAACCGTTCGACGTGGAGAGCGGGCTCCCGAAGTCCTTGTTCGCCAAGGAACGGGACATCTCGTGGTACGAGCACGCCCGCAACTACATCGCCATGAAGTGGGACCACTCCCCCGCGTCCACCCGCCGCACGCTCGCCGAAGCCATGGCGACCGTGACGCCCGCTCTGGTGAAGGACACCAAGGGCATGCCGGACCCGCGAGTCGTACGCACCGCCCTCTACAGCTGGGCATTCAACAAGAACCGATGGAAGGAAGACCCGCCGGCCGATGTGGCGAAGGTGCTTGCATGGTTCGAGCTGAAGTCCCTGTCCACATCCGCTCTGGCTGACCGCATGCGAGTCCGCGCCGCGCTGGACGCTCTGACCAAGAAACTGAACGGCGGGACGGCCGCCGCAAGCGTGATCCGCAGGAAGCGGGCCATCTTCCACAACGCCCTCGGCTATGCCGTGGACGCCGAACTCCTGACGGAGAACCCCCTCCCGGGCGTCCAGTGGAAGGCTCCCGAACAGGTGGAAGAGGAGGTAGACCCGGCGTGCGTGCCGGACCCGGCTCAGGCCGCGACGCTCTTGACCGCCGTACGGGATCAGAGCCCGCGGGGCCGCCGTCTGATGGCGTTCTTCGGCTGCATGTACTACGCCGCGGCCCGGCCGGCCGAAGTCATCGGCTTGCGCCTCCAGGACTGCGACCTACCACGTCGCGGGTGGGGGAAGCTGCGGCTGAGAGAGACGCGACCGCGGTCCGGCTCAGCGTGGACGGACAGCGGCGAAGCCCACGACAAGCGGGGCCTGAAGCACCGCCCGCGGAAGGCGGTTCGGGAGGTCCCGATCCCGCCGGAACTGGTTGCTCTCCTGCGGTGGCACGTCACGGCGTACGGCACGGCACCGGACGGCCGACTGTTCCGCACGCAACGCGGCGGGCTGATCCAGGACACCGGATACGGGGAGGTCTGGGCTGAGGCTCGAACACGAGCCCTGACACCCGCTCAGCGACAGTCGGCACTGGCCAAGCGCCCTTATGATCTTCGTCACGCGGCCGTCTCCACGTGGCTCAGCTCTGGCGTGGAACCTCAGCTAGTGGCGAAGCGCGCCGGCCACAGTGTGGCCGTCCTGTTCCGCGTCTACGCGAAGTTCCTCAGCGGCGGAGATGAGGCCGCGAACGCCAAGATCTCCGCCCGCCTGGAGGGGCGCTCCTAGCGTCAGAAATCCCGTCCACGTCTGGGCCACGCAGTTCGAGATGGGACGTTCGAACACGAGACAGAGCGAGACAGTACGTCTGTCGCCAGAGCACACGACAAGGGGCCCGTGACCAGCCGTTTCGGCTGGTCACGGGCCCCTTGTTTTTCGTGTGGCGGCGCCAGGATTCGAACCTGGGAAGGCTGAGCCGGCAGATTTACAGTCTGCTCCCTTTGGCCGCTCGGGCACACCGCCGGGGTTTGCTGCCCTTCGAACCGTCTTTCGGCGGTGCTCCGTGGCAACGACGTAAACAATACCCGATGCCGAGGGGTGCTTCGCCACCCGATTGATCTGCGCCCGGAGGGCATGTGGTGACTAGGCTTGGGCGGATGCGGCCCGGGTCCACGCCGGGCTCGGCGCCCGCCTCCACGTACGCCGATACGCACCCGTACGCACGCCGACACACCCCGATACAAGGAGCCACAGGACATGGCCGACTCCAGTTTCGACATCGTCTCGAAGGTCGAGCGGCAGGAGGTCGACAACGCCCTCAACCAGGCCGCCAAGGAGATCTCCCAGCGCTACGACTTCAAGGGCGTGGGTGCCTCGATCTCGTGGTCCGGTGACAAGATCCTGATGGAGGCGAACTCCGAGGACCGGGTCAATGCCGTCCTCGACGTCTTCCAGTCCAAGCTGATCAAGCGTGGGATCTCCCTGAAGGCGCTCGACGCGGGCGAGCCGCAGCTCTCCGGCAAGGAGTACAAGATCTTCGCGTCGATCGAGGAGGGCATCTCCCAGGAGAACGCGAAGAAGGTCGCGAAGATCATCCGTGACGAGGGCCCGAAGGGCGTGAAGGCCCAGGTCCAGGGCGACGAGCTGCGGGTCAGCTCGAAGAGCCGTGACGACCTGCAGTCCATCATCGCCCTGCTGAAGGGCAAGGACTTCGACTTCGCGATCCAGTTCGTGAACTACCGGTGAGCCGCTGATCCAGCGATTCACAGCGATGCACGAGGAAGGGTGGGCACCTGGCCGGTGCCCACCCTTCTCGCCTGCTGGCTGCGGTTCGGGGGTGTCAGTCGCGCGAGTTGCCGAAGAGGAGACGGTAGGCGATCAGGAGCACGAGGGAGCCGCCGATCGCGGCGGCCCAGGTGGGCCCGTCGTAGAAGCTCTTGCTGACCGGGTGGTCCAGCCAACGGGCCGATATCCAGCCGCCGATGAAAGCACCCGCGATGCCGATGAGGGTCGTCCCGATGAAGCCGCCCGGGTCCCGGCCCGGCAGCAGGAACTTGGCGATGGCTCCGGCCAACAGCCCGAGGATGATCCAGCCGATGATGCTCATGCCCTGAACCTGCCCTTCCGCGCTGTGTCCGCACTGCCCGTGGCCTGTGATCTACGTCCCGGCCGACTGGGCTTGTGCTGGAGCGCTTGGGTTGGACGACGTGCTCGTGCGACTCGCGTGTGGTGCTCTTCGTGCGGGTGTTCGTGTCCCGTTGATGAAGAGGACGTCCGTACTGCACCTTGCGGTTGCAGAGATCAGTAGGGTGCGGCGCATGACAGGTTCCGGTGCCGAACTGCGGCGCACGCTGGGCACAGGCGACGCCGTGGTCATCGGTCTCGGCTCGATGATCGGTGCCGGTATCTTCGCCGCCCTCGGCCCCGCGGCGCGCGCGGCCGGGTCCGGGCTGTTGCTCGGGCTCGCGGTCGCCGCCGTGGTCGCCTACTGCAACGCCACGTCCTCGGCACGGCTGGCCGCCCTGTACCCGGCCTCGGGCGGCACCTATGTGTACGGGCGGGAGCGGCTCGGGCCGTTCTGGGGTTATCTCGCGGGCTGGTCGTTCGTGGTCGGAAAGACGGCCTCCTGTGCGGCGATGGCGCTGACGGTGGGTGCGTACGTCTGGCCGGGGCAGGCCCATGCCGTGGCGGTTGCCGCCGTGGTGGCGCTGACCGCGGTGAACTACGGCGGGATCCAGAAGTCCGCCTGGCTGACCCGGGCGATCGTGGCGGTGGTCCTCGCCGTCCTCGCTTCCGTGGTGGTCGTGTGTCTTGGGTCCGGGGCCTCGGAGGCCGGGCAGCTGGACACCGGGGTCTCGGGAGGTGTGAGCGGGGTGCTGCAGGCGGCCGGTCTGCTGTTCTTCGCGTTCGCGGGCTACGCGCGCATCGCGACCCTCGGTGAGGAGGTACGGGATCCCGCGCGCACCATCCCCCGCGCGATCCCCCTGGCCCTGGGCATCACGCTGGTGGTGTACGCGGTGGTGGCGGTGGCCGTCCTTTCCGTGCTCGGTGCTGCTGCTCTGGGCCGTGCTGACGCGCCGCTGGCCGAGGCGGTGCGCGTGGCCGGGGTGCCGGGGCTCGTGCCGGTGGTACGGGTGGGTGCCGTCGTGGCCGCGCTGGGTTCGCTGCTCGCCCTGATTCTCGGCGTCTCACGAACGACGCTGGCCATGGCCCGGGACCGGCATCTGCCGGGCGCGCTGTCGGCCGTCCACCCTCGCTTCCAGGTGCCGCACCGGGCAGAGCTGGCCGTGGGCGCGGTGGTCGCGGTCCTCGCCGCCACGGTCGACGTGCGGGGCGCGATCGGTTTCTCCTCCTTCGGTGTGCTCGCGTATTACGCGGTGGCCAACGCGTCGGCGTGGACCCTCGGTTCGGCTCCGGCAGCCCGGGTGGTACCGGTGGTGGGGCTGCTCGGGTGTGTGGTTCTGGCGTTCGCGCTGCCTGGGGTTTCGGTGGTCGCGGGCGCGGGGGTGCTGGCGGTCGGGGCGGGGGCGTATGGCGTACGGAAGTGGTGGGCGGGGCGGTAGGTCGGCGGCCGCGTCCTCCTCAAGGGGGCGTCAGGACGCGTGGGCCGGCGGTGCCGTGCGTATCCGGAACTGTGTCCAGGGAGTCATCTCCAACTCCTCGTTCATCTCCTCGTACCAGCCCGTGCCGTCGACCCAGGCTTGCAGCCAGTCCGTGAGGGTGGGGGCGTCCACGAACCAGGAGTGGTCGCAGTCACCGGCGTTCGGCTCGAAGAGGAGTACGGGGGCTTCCGGGCTGAGGCAGTCCACGCAGGCGTACATCGCACAGCCCCAGTGGGATATCGGCAGGACGCCCTCCGGCCAGGGCCAGTCGGGGTCCTTACGGCTGCTCTTGCGGTTGGCCAGGTATTGCACGACGGCCGCGGGCTCGCCGGACGGAGGGCTGTCGAGCAGGGGCAACAGGCCGTACTCCGGGCCGAATCCGCCGTCACCTATACGCAGGTAGAGGTCCGCGAGCAGCGGGGGCAGGCGGAAGCCCAGCGCTGCCTCGGCGCGGGAGAGGGTGTCCGCTTCCACCGGCTCGGGGAGGGAAGTCCAACCCCACGGCCGGGTGTTGCGGGCCTTGTCCGCCACCCGTGCCAGCAACTGCTCGCTCTCGGTCATGCATTCATGATGCAGGGCGGCACTGACAGCCGGGCAGACCTGTGGACAACCTCCGGGTTGTGGAAAACCCCGGGTGAACCTCGGCTCAGGCGAGGTGGACGTCGAAAGCGCAGCCGAGGAGTTCGTGGACGCCCCGGAGGGGAGGCGGGTCGGCGAAGAGATCTCGGCGTCCTCGCACAACGCCCACGTCCCCTCGTAGCCCTCCTCGCCCTCGTAGCCCTCCTCGCCCTCGAACTCGGCTTCCCGGTCGTACGACACCAGGACGTACTTGGGCGCCCCCACTCCCCCGGCCCGTCCGTCAGTGGGTCGCGAACGGCTCGTCCGTGGGGACGATTTCGCGGCCCAGTGGGAACAGGGACACGGGGATCAGCTTGAAGTTGGCGATGCCGAACGGGATACCGATGATCGTGATGCAGAGGACGAGGCCCGTCGCGATGTGGCCCAGGGCCAGCCACCAGCCGGCGAGGACCAGCCACAGGACGTTGCCGACGCAGGAGGGCGCGCCCGCGTCACGGCGCTCGACCGTGGTGTACCCGAAGGGCCACAGGGCGTAGACGCCGATGCGGAAGGCCGCTAGGCCGAACGGGATGCCGATGATGGTGATGCAGAGCAGCGCGCCCGCGGCCAGGTAGGCGAGGAACAGCCAGAAGCCGCTCAGGACGAGCCAAATGACGTTCAGGATGGTTTTCACTGGAGTCGACCTGCCATCTTCTCGAGCCGGGCGATGCGCTCCGCCATCGGCGGGTGCGTCGAGAACATCTTGGACAGTCCCTGGCCAGGGCGGAACGGGTTCGCGATCATCATGTGGCTCGCGGTCTCGATGCGCGGTTCGGGGGGCAACGGCAGTTGCTTGGTGCCCATTTCGAGCTTGCGCAGGGCGCCGGCGAGCGCGAGGGGGTCGCCGGTGAGCTGGGCGCCGGACGCGTCCGCCTCGTACTCCCTGGAGCGGCTGATGGCCATCTGGATGAGGCCGGCCGCAAGGGGTCCGAGAATCATGATCATCATCATACCGAGGAGGCCCGGGCCGTCATCGTCGTCGGAGCGGCCGATCGGGATCAGCCAGGCGAAGTTGACCAGGAACATGATCACGGATGCGAGGGCGCCGGCGACCGACGAGATCAGGATGTCGCGGTTGTAGACATGGCTGAGTTCGTGGCCGATGACACCGCGCAGTTCACGCTCGTCCAGCATGCGCAGGATGCCGTCGGTGCAGCACACGGCGGCGTTGCGCGGATTGCGGCCGGTCGCGAAGGCATTGGGTGCCTCGGTCGGCGAGATGTACAGGCGCGGCATGGGCTGACGGGCCTGGGTGGAGAGTTCGCGGACCATGCGATACAGGGCCGGTGCCTCGAACTCGCTTACCGGGCGGGCACGCATCGCGCGTAGAGCCAGCTTGTCGCTGTTCCAGTACGCGTACGCGTTGGTGCCCAGCGCGATCAGGACGGCCACCACCAGCCCCATGCGGCCGAAGAAGCTGCCGATGACGATGATGAGTGCGGACAGTCCCCCGAGGAGGACTGCGGTCCTGAGCCCGTTGTGCCGGCGGTGCACGGTACGCCCTCCAAGTGGTGCAGCAGGGGAACCCTTTGCTTGCTGATCTCCGATGTCTTCCGATGCCACCGGTCCGTGATGCCACGTCCAGTGGACCCTCCCGTTTTGCTCAACGCCAGGCGAGGGTCACTAGTTCCCTTGTGCGCACGGAGGCCCAGGTGGGCCGTCCGGGTGATGGTTCAAGGGCGGCTGTTCAGGCTGGGGAGGACCGGTTCAGAAGAGTCCGGTGTCGGTGAAGCGCAACACCAGCTGAGGCGCGCCCGAGAGGGCGACGCCGAGGACGCCGGTCAGGGCGAGCGCGGCTGTGAGGGGGGCGGGGACGCGGTGCGCGGCGGGTTCGCCCTCGGGGGCCCTGAACAGCAGCGTCGTCCATTGGAGGTAGTAGAAGAGCGCGATCACGACGTTGACGGCCATGACCACGGCGAGCCATCCGAGGCCGGCGTCCACGGCCGCCGAGAAGACGGTGACCTTGGCGAACAGGCCGATGATGCCCGGCGGCAGCCCTGCCAGGCAGAGCAGGAAGAAGGCCAGGAGGAGGGCGGCGAGCGGGTTGGTCGCGTAGAGGCCGCGGTAGTCGGTGATGCGGTTCGCGGCCCTCGTTCGGCCCACCAGCGCGGCCACCGCGAAGGCGCCGAGGTTCACGGCGGCGTACATGAGGGCGTAGGCGACGGTGGAGCCGACGGATCGCTCGGCGTCGTCGGAGTACGCGGCGGCGGCGATCGGGACGAGGAGGTAGCCGGCCTGGCCGACGGAGGACCAGGCGAGCAGCCGTACGGCGCTGTACGCGCGCGTGGCCTGCTGGCGCAGCGCGCCGACGTTGCCGACGGTCATGGTGAGAGCGGCGAGCGCGGCGAGCGCCGGGCCCCAGACGTCGGCGTACGACGGCAGGGCGACGACGGTGACGAGGATCAGGCCGGAGAAGCCGACCGTTTTGCCGACAACCGACAAGTAGGCGGCGATCGGGAGGGGTGCGCCCACGTAGGTGTCGGGCACCCAGAAGTGGAACGGGACGGCGGCCGTCTTGAAGGCGAAGCCGACGAGGGTGAGGACGACGCCGGTCTGGGCCAGCGTGTGGAGCTGTCCGTCGACGTTCTGGATGCGGTCGGCGATCTGTGTGAGGTAGAGGGTGCCCGTGGAGGCGTACACGAAGCTGATGCCCATGAGGCTGACCGCGGTCGCGGTGACCGAGGACAGGAAGAACTTCAGGGCCGCTTCGGAGGACTTCCTGTCGCCGTGCCGGATGCCGACGAGGGCGAAGGCGGGCAGGGAGGCGACTTCCAGGGCGACGACGAGGGTCGCCAGGTCGCGGGAGGCGGGCAGGAGTGCGGCGCCTGCGGCCGAGGAGAGCAGCAGGAACCAGTACTCCCCTTCGGGGAGTCTCTTGTCGGCGTCCTTGAGGGTGGTGACCGACAGGAGGGCCGCCAGGAGGGCGCCGCCAAGGACGAGGAACTGGATGACGAGCGTGAAGCGGTCGGCCGCATAGCTGCACACGTCGGCGTCGCCGGTCAGGCAGAAGGTGCTGCGGTCGCCGTCCAGGAGGGGAAGCAGCAGGAGCGCGGAGGCTGCCAGGCCCGCGACCGAGACCCACCCGAGCAGGGCTTTCTTCTGCTCGCCGACGAACAGGTCTGCGACGAGAACGACGAGTCCGACGACCGCGGTGAGGGTGGGTGGCGCGACCGCGAGCCAGTCGACGGACTGCACGAGGTTCGCAGCCAGGGGCTCGGCCGAAGAAGCCAATGGCTGAGCCATGGCGGCCAGGGTGCTCATCGGGTGCCTCCTGCGAGGAGCTGCTGGACGGCCGGGTCGGTGAGGCCGAGGAGGGCCTTCGGCCACAGGCCTGCCGCGACGGTGAGGGCGACGAGCGGCGTCCAGGCCGCGAACTCGTACGTGTGGACGTCGGCGAGTTGGGGTGCGTCCTGGGGTACGGCGCCCATGCAGACGCGGCGGACCACGACGAGCATGTACGCGGCTGTCAGGAGGGTGCCGAACGCGCCGATCGCCATGAAGGTGAGGAAGGCGGGGCGGCTGAGGTCGTCGGCGGGTTCGAAGGCGCCGAACAGGGCCAGCATCTCGCCCCAGAATCCGGCGAGGCCGGGCAGGCCGAGCGAGGCGACCGCGCCGAAGGCCAGCAGGCCGCCGAGGCGCGGGGCCTTGCCGTACAGGGCGGCTCCGGTCTCCTCGGCCAGGGTGTCGAGGTCGGTGGTGCCGGTGCGGTCCTTCAGTGCGCCGACCAGGAAGAACAGGAGGCCGGTGATGAGGCCGTGGGCGATGTTGGCGAACAGGGCGCCGTTCACGCCGGTCGGGGTCATGGTGGCGATGCCGAGCAGGACGAAACCCATGTGGCCGACGGAGGAGTAGGCGATGAGGCGCTTGAGATCGCCCTTCGCGCCACGCTTGGCGAGGGCGAGGCAGGCCAGGGATCCGTAGATGATCCCGACCACGGCGAAGGCGGCGAGGTAGGGCGCGAAGTCGCGGAAGCCGTCGGGGGCGATCGGCAGCAAAATCCGGACGAACCCATACGTACCCATCTTCAGCAGGACGCCGGCCAGCAGGACCGAGCCGACGGTAGGCGCGGCGGTGTGGGCGTCGGGCAGCCAGCTGTGCAGCGGCCACATCGGGGTCTTGACCGCGAGCCCGATCCCGATCGCCAGAACGGCGATGACCTGCACGGATGCGGACAGCGACCGGCCGTTGTCAGTGGCGAGTGCCACCATGTCGAATGTGCCCGCCTTGATCCCGATCAGGAGCAGGCCCAGCAGCATGACGACCGAGCCGAGCAGTGTGTAGAGGATGAAGCGCCAGGCGGCGGCCTGGCGGTCCTCGCCGCCCCAGCGGGCGATGAGGAAGTACATCGGGACGAGCACCATCTCGAACGCGAGGAAGAACAGCAGCAGATCGAGGACGGCGAAGGTCGCGAGGGTGCCGGACTCGAGCATGAGCAGCAGTGCGACGAAGGCCTTCGGGGTGGGGCCCGCGGGCATCTTGAAGTACGAGTAGAGCGCGCAGAGGAAGGTCAGCAGCGCGGTCAGGACCAGAAGGGGGAGGGAGATGCCGTCGATGCCGAGGTGGATGCGCACGTCGAGTGCGGGGATCCAGCTAATGTCAGTCGTGGCCTGCATCTTCGACGGATGGTCGTGGTCGAAGCCGAGTGCCAGGACGATCGCGGCGATGAGGATCACGCCGGTGACCGTCACACCGTGCCGCAGTACGGCCTGGTCCGGCGACTTCCCCTTCAGTCCGGGCGGAGCCGGCAGCAGAGCCGTGACGGCGCCGAGGAGCGGGCCGGCCACGACGAACGCCAGAAGGAACTGCATCACGGACTCGTTGATATCGATCACGCCTGCTCACGCTCCCGTGGCGACGAGGACGACGGCAACCGCGAGGACAACGGTGCCGGCGAGCAGCGCGCTCACATAGGTCTGCAGATTGCCGGTCTGGGCCCGGCGTACGGCGGTGCCGAGCCAGCGGGGCAGTGTTCCCGCGCCGCGTACGTAGGTCTCGACGACCTCACGGTCCAGGAACCGGACGAGGGTGGCTCCGGCCTGTACCGGGCGGACGAAGAGGGCCGAGTACAGGGCGTCCAGGTGGAAACCGACGGCGGCGTGGCGGTGCAGTGGGCCGAGCAGCAACCGACCGGGGTCCGCGGGGTCGGGCGCGTAGGCCACGTCTCCGTATGCGGGCTCGTGGGTGGCGATGGCTTCGGCCTCGACCAGTCCGGCGTCGCCCTCGGGGTGGGCGGCGACGGCACCCAGCGGGACGCGGGCCGTGACCGCACTGGTGTGCCGCCAGGCCGCGTAGGTGACGATGCCGCCGACCAGGGCCACGCCCGTGCCGAGGACGGAGGTGGTGAGGGTCGGGGTGAGGTCGCGGCCGTCGAACCAGTCGGGCAGCACGCGGTAGGAGAACGCGCCGAGGGCGAGGGACGGGGCCGCGAGGACCCAGAGGACGACGGTCATCGTCAGCGGCTGGCGTCCGTGGTCGGGGGCTTCGGTGCCCCGCCCGCGGAAGGCCAGCAGCCACAGCCGTGTCGCGTACGCGGCTGTGAGCAGGGCCGTGAGGAGGCCGGCGACGAGGGTGATCCAGCCTGCGGCGCCGGGGGCGTGTTCGGTGTGGCCGGTGGCGACGTGCTCGGCCGCGCCGAGGACGGACTCCTTGGAGAAGAAGCCGCTGAAGGGCGGGATCGCGGCGAGCGCGAGGAGCGCCACGGTCATCGTCCAGTAGGCGTCGGGGACACGGGCGCTCAGGTCCTTCATACGGGACATGGCGGCCAGGGAGTTGGTGCCGGCGGCGTGGATGACCACGCCGGCCGCGAGGAACAGCAGCGCCTTGAAGGCGCCGTGGGACAGGAGGTGGAAGACGGCGGCACCGCGGTCGCCGACGGCGAGGGCGCCGGTCATGTAGCCGAGCTGGCCCATCGTCGAGTAGGCGAGGACACGCTTGATGTCGTCCTGGGCGAGCGCGGCGAGACCCGAACCGATCATCGTGACGGCGGCCATGACGGCGAGGACCACCATCGCGGCCTGGGAGGCCTCGAAGACCGGGAGGAGGCGGGCGATGAAGTAGACACCGGCGGCAACCATCGTCGCGGCGTGGATCAGAGCGGAGACGGGCGTGGGGCCCGCCATCGCGTCGGGAAGCCAGGTGTGCAGCGGGAACTGCGCCGACTTGCCCGCCACGCCCGCGAGGAGGAGCAGGACGATCAGGGTCGGGTGGTCGAGCCCGCCGTGCGCGACGGCGTCGAGGACCTTCGTGATCCGGAAGGAGCCGGCGTCGGTGGCCAGGGCGAACAGGCCGATCAGGAAGGGGACGTCACCGAGCTTGGTCACCAGGAATGCCTTGAGGGAGGCGGCGCGGGCCTCCGGGGTCTCCCAGTAGTGGCCGACCAGGAAGTACGAGCAGATGCCCATGATCTCCCAGCCGACCAGCAGCACGATCAGGTCGCCGGAGTAGACGACGAGCAGCATCGCGGAGGTGAAGAGGGAGACGAGAGCGGCGTAGGAGGGATAGCGCGGGTCGTCGCGCAGATAGCCGGTCGAGTAGATCTGCACACAGGTGGCGACGAACGCGACCAGGACGGCGACGAGGGAGGCGAAGCCGTCGATGTACAGGGCGAGTTCGATCGGGACCGAGCCGGTCGGGGTGAGTTCGGTGGCGGCGTTCACCGTCTGTTCGCCGCCCTGGCGTACGGCGACCACCGCGGCGAGCGCAAGGGCGACCAGGGGCGGCAGGACGGCGAGCGGGCGGACGAAGCCGGGGGCGGTGCGGCCCAGGAGCAGGCCGGCCGCGGCACCCAGGAAAGGAAGGAGGGGGACGAGGACGGCGAGGGTGGTCGTGGTCACGCGGTGGCCTCAGCCTTCCCGGTCCGCCCGGACTCTGCGGCCTGTTCGGCCGTGCGGGCGTCGTCGTCGGAGGTGTCGGGGTCGTGGCCCTCGGCCGTGTCGCGGAGCTTGTCGATGTCGGCGGTGCCGCGGTTGCGGTGGACGGCGAGGACGATCGCAAGGCCGATGCCGATCTCTGCGGCGGCGATGGCGATGGTGAACAGGGTCAGGGCCTGGCCGGAGTGCAGGGTCTCCTCGGCGGCCCTGCTGAGCCAGACGTCGAAGGCGACCAGGTTCAGGTTGACGGCGTTGAGCATCAGCTCGACCGACATCAGGACGAGGATCGCGTTGCGGCGGGCCAGGACGCCGTAGAGACCGGTGCAGAAGAGGAGGGCGGAGAGTACGGCGGGATAGGCGAGGTGCATCAGCGGGCGCCTTCCTGCTCAGTCGGCTCGGTTCCCTTGGCCGACTCGGTTCCCTCAACCGGATCATTTCGCCTGATCGTGTGATTACGGGAATCAGGGACGGGTGGGGAACTACCGGTCACAGCTCGGGAGTTCACAGGGGGAGAGCTCGACTCCGCCTTCGCCTTGCGGGACAGGACGATCGCGCCGACCAGCGCCGCGAGGAGCAGGACGGAGAGGGCCTCGAAGGGGAGGACCCAGTTCTGGAAGAGGCTCGCACCGGTTGCCTCGGTGGAGCCGGCGGCGGGGCCGTCCAGGTCGACCCAGGTGGTGCGGAAGGCGTCGACGACCACCCAGACCAGAGCGGCCGCCGCGGCAAGGGCCACGACGAGGGCGGCCCAGCGGTTGCCGGAGTCGGCGTCCGGGGAGCGGCCGATGGGGGCCCTGGTGAGCATCAGACCGAACAGAAGGAGGACGACGACGGAGCCGACGTAGATGAGGACCTGCACCCATGCGATGAACTCGGCGGTGAGCAGGAGGTATTCGACGGCTAGGCCGCCGAGGGCCACGACCAGCCACAGGGCGGCGTGGACCAGCTGCTTGGTGGTGACGGTGATGATCGCGGCTCCGAAGGTGACCAGGCCGACGAGCAGGAAGGCGATCTCGACGCCGGTCGGGGAGAGGAAGCCGTGCGCTGCCTGGGCGAGGGTCACGACTCCTCCCCCTGGGGATCGGCCGACGGGGCCGGCTCGGCCTGGGCCGCCGCCAGTTTCTCGGCGGTCTTGCGGGCGGTGGCGATCTCCTTCGGTTCCTCAGCGCCGGGGTCCAGGGCCGGTGGAGCCGGGACGGTCCACATCCACTCGCGGAGCTTGTCCCGCTCGTGGGTGAGGTCGCGGATGTCGGTCTCGGCGTACTCGAACTCGGGGGACCAGAACAGGGCGTCGAAAGGACACACCTCGATGCAGATACCGCAGTACATGCAGAGGGAGAAGTCGATGGCGAAGCGGTCGAGGACGTTGCGGCTGCGTTCGCGGCCACCAGGGGTCGCCGCCGGGACCGTCTCCTTGTGGGAGTCGATGTAGATGCACCAGTCGGGGCACTCACGGGCGCACAGCATGCAGACCGTGCAGTTCTCCTCGAACAGGCCGATCACCCCGCGGGTGCGGGGCGGGAGGTCGGGCTGGGCGTCGGGGTACTGCTCGGTGACGGTCTTCTTCGTCATCGTGCGCAGGGTGACGGCCAGGCCCTTGGCGAGGCCACTGCCAGGAATGGGGGCCATGGTTACTGGATCACCACCTTGACGATGCCGGTGAGGGCGATCTGGGCGAGGGAGAGGGGGACGAGGAGGGTCCAGGAGAGTTTCTGGAGCTGGTCCTCGCGCAGGCGGGGATAGGTCACGCGGAGCCAGATGACGACGAAGGCGAGCACGGCCGTCTTGAGGAGGGTCCAGACCCAGCCGAGCCCGTCGGCACCCCAGGGGCCGTGCCAGCCGCCCAGGAAGAGGACGGTGGTCAGGCCGCACAGGACGACGATTCCGGCGTACTCGGCGAGGAGGAACAGGGCGAAACGCAGGCCGGTGTACTCGGTGTAGGCGCCGAAGATGATCTCCGAGTCGGCGACCGGCATGTCGAAGGGAGGGCGCTGGAGTTCGGCGAGGCCGGCGACGAAGAAGACGATCGCGCCGACGATCTGCCAGGGCAGCCACCACCACTCGAAGGCGTCGAGGATGCCGGGGAGGGAGACGGTTCCGGCCGCCATCGCCACGGAGGCGGCGGTGAGCAGCATCGGGAGTTCGTAGGCGAGGAGCTGTGCGGCGGTGCGCAGGCCGCCGAGGAGGGAGAACTTGTTGGCGGAGGCCCAGCCGGCCATGAGGGAGCCGAGGACGCCCACGCCCATCACGGCGAGCACGAAGAACACGCCCGCGTCGACGACCTCGCCGACGGCGCCCTCGCCGGGGCCGATCGGGATGGCGAGGAGGACGAGGAGGTAGGGCAGGAGGGCGACGGCGGGGGCGAGTTGGAAGATACGGCGGTCCGCACCCGCCGGTACGACGTCTTCCTTCTGGGCGAACTTCACGCCGTCCGCGACGAGTTGGGCCCAGCCGTGGAAGCCGCCGGCGTACATCGGGCCCAGGCGGCCCTGCATGTGGGCCATCACCTTGTGCTCGGTCTGGCCGATGATCAGGGGGAAGGTGAGGAAGACGACGAAGACGATCAGGAGTCGCAGGGCGACGTCGAGAGCGTCGTTCACTGCGGGCCTCCTGCGGGCTTGTCGGGAGTGGGGGCGTGGGGGTCGGGGGTGGCGGGTTCGTCGGGGTCCGGGTCCTCGGAGGCCTGGGCGGCGCGGTCGGGACTCGGGGCGGTGCCATCTGGGCGTTCGGGGTCCTGGGACTCCTCGGGAGCCTCAGGAACCTCGGAAGTCGGGGGGCGCCCTGAAGTCTGGGGCCGCTCGGAGGCCTTGGATCCTTCGGAGGTCGTGGACTCCTCGGAGGCCGGCTCCCCGGAAACCGGCGGCTTCTCCGGAACCTGGGGAGCACCGGTGGCCGACGGCTCTTCCAGAACCTCGCGACCACCGGAAGCCGACGGATCCTCCGAAACCCCGCGACCCTCAAAAGCCGGCGACTCCTCCGAAACCTCGAGGGCTTCGGAAACTGCGGGACCTTCTGGGGCCGCCGAGTCTCCCGAAGCCGTGGGCCTCTGGGAGGCCTTGCGCATCTCGGCCCCCTCGGGCCGCTCGGAGACCCCGGGGCCCTCGGAATGCTGGACGACTCCGCTGCCCCCGGAACGCTCGGCGACCCCGCTGTCCCCAGATGAGGAAGGCCGCTCGGAGACTCCGGGGGCGCCGGGTGTGGTCGGTCGCTCGGAGACTTCAGGGTCCCCGGATGGGGAAGGTCGCTTCGGTTCCGGGGCGTCGAAGGCCTGGCGGGCGTGGTGCCACGGCGCGTCAGGGCTGCGGGGGGTGCTGGGGCGCTTCGGCGGGGCGGGGTTCGTGCTCGCGTCGTCGGTCGACGGCTCGGTCTGGGCCGCCGCGGCGCGCTGACTCGCGGAACCGCTCGAGGCGGTACGCGCCCGGCGAGGTCCGCCCGGTGCACCGCCCGTCGCTCCCGGACGCTGAGGGGCGTGGGCGGGGGCAGGCGACGCCGGGGAGTCTGAGTCGGGTGCGGGCGAACCCTTTCGCTGGGCGTCCGGCGAGGACGCGGGCAAGCCGGTTGCCGGAGCTGCGGACTCGGGCGCGCCACCGGCTGGGACTGCGGCACCGGCGCCGGTGCTGTCGGCATCCGATCCCGCCTGACTCGCCGAACCCTCCGCCGCCGAACGGGCCCGGCGGGCCGGGCGGTCGCCTGTGGGTCGGGGTGGGCGTTCGGTCGGGGGGCGGCCTGTTGCGCGGGTGGGGCGAGTCGGGGCCGGGGGGAGTTGGCCTTTCAGGGGGCCCCATTCGTTCGGGTCGGGGACTCCTGGGGGGAGCATCTGACGGCGTTTGGGGCCGCCGTGTTCGGACTCGCCCGGTTCCTTGGCGCCGGGCCAGGCCTTGGCGACGCGGGCGGCCAGGACGAAGTCCTTGCGGAGGGGGTGGCCCTCGAAGGTCTCCGGCAGAAGGAGGTGGGCGAGGGAGGGGTGACCCTCGAAGGTGACGCCGAACATCTCGTGGGTCTCGCGCTCGTGCCAGGCGGCACCCGCGTAGATGTCGACGGCGGTGGGCAGCACCGGGGTCTCGTGGGAGATCGTCGTACGCAGGAGCAGGCGTCGTACCGGGGAGAGGGCCGCCACGTGGGCCGCCACGCGGAAGCCGGTGCCCGGTTCGTCGACGGCGCTGAGCCAGTCGAAGTAGGTGCAGCCCAGTTCGTCGCGGGCGACGCGCAGTGCCGTGAGCCAGGTCGTGGGCGGGACGTCCACGGTCAGGACCTCGTACGACTCCTCGGCGGTGGCTTCGGGGCCGAAGAGTTCCTCGGCGGGGGCGGGGAGCCAACCGACGGCGGTCACTGTGACTCCCCCTCGCCCGAAGTCGGCGCAGGCGCAGAGGCAGGCGCAGGCGCAGAGGCAGGCGCAGGCGCAGAGGCAGGCGCAGGCGCAGAGGCAGGCGCAGGCGCAGAGGCGGGCGCAGGCGCAGAGGCGGGCGCAGGCGGCTTCACCAACCCGCTCTGCAGCGCGGCCGCCGACGGACGCGCCGTGGACGGCCCGTACCGCTCCTCCAGCGACTCCCGGGCGATCTTCTCCTGGAGCTTCAGGATTCCCTGGAGCAGGGCCTCGGGGCGGGGCGGGCAACCGGGGACGTAGACGTCGACGGGGATGATCTGGTCGACGCCCTTCGTCACGGAGTACGAGTCCCAGTACGGGCCGCCGCAGTTGGAACAGGCGCCGAAGGAGATGACGTACTTGGGCTCGGGCATCTGCTCGTACAGACGCTTCACCGCCGGTGCCATCTTGTCCGTGACCGTGCCGGAGACGACCATCAGGTCGGCCTGGCGCGGGCCCGGTGCGAAGGGGATGACGCCGAGGCGGATGAAGTCGTGGCGGGCCATCGACGCGGCGATGAACTCGATGGCGCAGCAGGCGAGACCGAAGTTGAAGACCCAGAGGGAGTACCGGCGGCCCCAGTTGAGGATCACCTTCATCGGCTCGGGGGCGAGGCGGGCGAGAGCGCCCAGTCGTTGCGGCTCCGGGAGCAGAACGGGCTCCGTGGCAGCGGAGTCGACCGCAGGGTTCACGTCCATGTCAGGACACCCTTCTTGTACGCGTACAGCAGTCCCACGGCGAGGAAGCCGAGGAAGATGAACATCTCGACGAGGGTCGTCGCGCCGTAGCCGGGAGCCGCGAAGACCGTCGCCCACGGGAACAGGAAGATCGAGTCGACGGCGAAGATGACGTAGAGGAAGGCGTAGACGTAATAGCGGACCTGGGTGTGGGCCCAGCCCTCGCCGACGGGGTCGACTCCGCACTCGTACGTCAGGAGCTTCTCGGGGGTGGGCACCACGGGTCGCAGCAGGCGGCCGGCGCCGAAGGCGACCGCGACGAACAGCACGCCGACGACGGCGAGCAGCCCGACGACCGAGTACGACTGGAAGTAGTCCGCCGCGACGACGGTCGGATCGACGACGGTTGCATCGACGACGGTCGGTTCCGGCACGTCCGCCCCTCACTCCCTGTGAGCACACTGAACACAGTGGTCACGCTGAACACCACTGTTCGACGATCTGTACGCACGGGAGTCTAGGCCCTGATAAAGGGACGGTAAGCAGCCCGTCACCCCTGGAAAGCCATCCGAAAGGCCGGGGTGGGGTTTTCCCCCGTAAGCCGCGGCGGTCCGCCTCATGGCGTGCGGCGGTCCGGGGCGGCACGCTAGCCCATATGACCGAACGCCATTCGTCCCCGAGCCGCGCCGTGACCACCGGCAGACACGGCGGAATCGACGACGGCCGGCCGCCGCCGGCCCGTTTCGCCTACGACGCGCACACCTGGAAGGAGATCGCGCATCTCCTGGCGAATCTTCCGGTGTCGATCCTCGGCTTCACCTACGTCGTGACGGTGTTGTTCACCGGTTTCTGGCTGACCGTCACGGTGATCGGATTCCCGTTGCTCGCGGCGGGTCTGCTGGGCGCGCGGCAGCTGGGCAAGCTGGAGCGGGCGCGGGCCCGGGCGCTGCTCGGCGTGCGGGTGGACGAACCGAGTCGGCTGCCGTGGCGCACCAAGAACGGCGGCAACGGCTTCTTCGCCCAGCTGTGGATGGGGGTGAAGGACCCCGTGGGCTGGCGGACGGTGCTGTACGACTTCATCCGGCTGCCGTGGGGGGTGCTCACCTTCACCATCACGCTGACCTCGTTGTTCGTGCTGTGGCCGGTCCTGCCGTTCATCGCGCGGGGCCTCGCCAACGTGGACCGGGTGATGGTGCGCGGTCTGCTGTCGCCCTCCGACGAGCTGGAACGCCGTATCGCCGAACTGGAGTCGGACCGGGGGGTCGTGGTCGACACGGCCGCCGCCGATCTACGGCGTATCGAGCGCGACCTGCACGACGGGGCGCAGGCCCGGCTGGTCAACCTGGCCATGGGTCTCGGCCTCGCGAAGGAGAAGCTCCTGGAGGACCCCGAGTACGCGCAGGCCATGGTCGAGGAGGCGCACGGCGAGGTGAAGCTGGCGCTTCAGGAGCTGCGGGATCTGGCGCGGGGCATCCATCCGGCCGTACTGACCGACCGGGGCCTGGACGCGGCGCTGTCCAGCGTCGCCTCGCGCTGCACGGTCCCGGTGAAGGTGACCGCCGACCTCGACGCGCGCCCGGTCCAGGCGATCGAGGGGATCGCGTACTTCACCGTCTCCGAGCTGCTCCAGAACATCAGCAAGCACAGCGGGGCCCGGTCGGCGTCGGTCGATGTGTGGCGCTCGGAGAACCGGCTGCTCATCCAGGTGTGGGACGACGGCCGCGGAGGAGCCCGGCTCGACGGCGGCACCGGTATGCGCGGGCTCGCGGAGCGCCTCGACGCGGTCGACGGGCTGTTCGTCATCGACTCGCCGCCGGGCGGGCCGACGGTCGTCACGGCGGAGCTGCCGTGGCGGGACCGCGGCCTGGAGAAGGGGTAGGGAAAACCCCCCTTCCAAGACGCCGACGGACTCCATGGTCCGTCGACCTGCGGCGCAGCAGGGTGGAGGTACGACACGACAGGCGCGGGACGAGAGAAGAAGGACGACGTCGATGGCCACGGACTACGGGTACGACAGTGGGCTCGGGTTCCCCGAGACGGTACGGCGGCACCGGGTGCCGGCCGGGCTGCGGGCGCCGTTCGAGGGGCGGACCTGGCGGGAGTTCGGCTATGTGCTGCTGAGCCTGCCGATCAGCATCGTGATGTTCACGTACGCCGTCACGATGATCTCGCTCGGCGCGGGCCTCCTCGTGACCTTCCTCGGGATTCCGGTCTTCGCGGCCGGGCTCGCCGGATGCCGTGGGCTGGGGGCGCTGGAACGGGCGCGGGCACGGGGGCTGCTGGGTCTCGAGGTCGGGGATCCGGAGCCGCTCAGGATGCGGAAGCCCGGATTCATGGCGTGGATGGGGGCGGTGCTCAAGAGCGGGACGTCGTGGCGGACGCTGGTGTACTCGGTGCTGCACCTGCCGTGGGCGACGTTCTCGTTCGTCGTCGCGGTGAACTTCTGGGTGTACGGCTGGGCACTGCTGACGTATCCGCTGTGGTTCTGGGTCTTTCCGGCGTACGTCGGTCAGGACGGGCTTCAGCTCTACGGCGACCAGACCCACCACATCTACCTGGACAACCCGTTCGAGATCGGTGTGACCGCGCTGGTGGGACTGTTGTTCACGCTGGCCACGCCGTGGATCGTGCGGGCGCTGACGATGGTGGACCGCCTGATGGTGCACGGGCTGCTCGGGCCGACCCGGCTGTCGGCACGGGTGGTGGAGCTGGAGTCCGACCGGGGGGTCGTGGTGGATACGGCGTCCGCGGATCTGCGTCGGATCGAGCGGGATCTGCACGATGGAGCGCAGGCTCGGCTGGTGGCGCTGGCCATGGATCTGGGGCTGGCGAAGGAGAAGCTCACGGAGGATCCTGCCGCGGCGGCGCGGATGGTGGACGAGGCGCACGGTGAGGTGAAGACGGCGCTTCAGGAGCTGCGGGATCTGGCGCGGGGGATTCATCCGGCGGTGCTGACCGACCGGGGGCTGGACGCCGCGCTGTCGGCGGTGGCTTCTCGGTGCACGGTGCCGGTGCAGGTGGAGGTGGATCTGCCGGCTCGGCCCGCGCCGGCGATCGAGGGGATCGCGTACTTCACGGTGTCGGAGTTGCTGCAGAACATCAGCAAGCACTCTCGGGCGACGTTCGCCGCGGTGGATGTGTGGCGGGTGGAGAACCGGTTGATGCTGCAGGTCATGGACAACGGGGTGGGTGGGGCCGATGTGTCCTCCGGGTCCGGGCTTGCGGGGTTGGCGGAGCGGCTGGACGCGGTGGACGGGATCCTGGTGGTGGATTCGCCGGTCGGGGGGCCCACTCGGGTCACGGCGGAATTGCCGTGGCGGGGCGAGCGGGTGTGACGGGTACCGCGTGAGAGGGCGGTGGGGGTTGTTTCGCCCCCGCCGCCCTCCCTCATTCCTCTCCCCTTCCCCTCTCCCCTTCCCCTCCGTAGGGGCTGCCGCCCCTTCAACCCCGCGGGGGCTCCGCGGGTCTGCACCGCCAGCGGCCCCGGGCGGAGCTCCGGTGGGTTGAGGTGCGTCCCCTTGAGGCCCCGCCCGGGGCCACTGGGGGCGTCCCTGCGGTTCTGGGCGGGGCCCAAGGGGACCCCCACAGGGGGAGCGGGGGGGCGAGCTGGCGGGGCGCGGGGGAAGTCACCGCAGGCGGTAGGGGCCGGTGCAGGCGAGGACGCAGCGAAAGTCACCGCAGGCGGTAGAGGGCGGTGCAGGCGAGGACGCAGCGAAAGTCACCGCACGGGATGGAAGACGGAGCTGGCGGGGCGCAGAGGAAGCGCCGCACGGGAAGCGCCGCACGGGAAGCGCCGCACGGGAAGCGCCGCAGAGGAAGCGCCGCAGGGGAAGCCCCGCAGGGGGCAGGGGGCCGAGCGACCCGCCCCTGCGAAGCACCCGGCCCCCGCACAACCCGACGCCCCGCGAGGCCCCTGCCCCCGCACAACCCGACGCCCCGCGAGGCCCCTGCCCCCGCACAACCCGACGCCCCGCGAGGCCCCTGCCCCCGCACAACCCGACGCCCCGCGAGGCCCCGGCCCCCGCACAACCCGACGCCCCGCGAGGCCCCGGCCCCCGCACAACCCGACGCCCCGCGAGGCCCCGGCCCCCGCACAACCCGACGCCCCGCGCGGTGCGCGACGCCCGCGAAACCCTGCGCCCTCCCCCAAGAAACCGGCGTCTCCCGGCCCCCGGTGGTCCCCTCCCATGGCGAAGATGGCCGGATTTCGAGGGTGGCCCCGTGTTATCGGGTCCTTGTTCGTATTCCGGGGGTTCTAATCCCGTTGCCCGCGCCCGCCCGGATCCGAATGCTGGAATGCTGGACTTGTCCAGCGGATGGACAGGGAGTGGGCTGGGGGGCCGAGAGTCGTGGAGGACAGGGTGCGGGTGGTCATCGCCGAGGATTCAGTGCTGCTGCGGGAGGGCCTGACCCGGTTGCTGACCGACCGCGGGCACGACGTCGTGGCCGGTGTGGGTGACGGGGAGGCACTGATCAAGACGATCGGCGAGCTGGACGCTCAGGGCGAGCTGCCCGACGTCGTGGTCGCCGATGTGCGCATGCCTCCGACGCATACGGACGAGGGCGTGCGAGCCGCCGTACAACTGCGCAAGGCGCATCCCGGACTCGGGGTACTCGTACTGTCGCAGTACGTGGAGGAGCGGTACGCCACCGAGTTGCTGGCGGGGTCCAGTCGCGGGGTGGGGTACCTGCTCAAGGACCGGGTCGCGGAGGTGCGTGAGTTCGTGGACGCGGTGGTGCGGGTGGCCGAGGGAGGTACCGCCCTCGACCCCGAGGTGGTCGCTCAGCTGCTGGGACGCAGCCGCAAGCAGGACGTGCTCGCCCATCTCACGCCCCGGGAGCGGGAGGTCCTGGGACTGATGGCCGAGGGGCGCACCAACTCGGCGATCGCGCGGCAGCTCGTCGTGAGCGACGGGGCCGTGGAGAAGCACGTCAGCAACATCTTCCTGAAACTCGGGCTGTCCCCGAGCGACGGGGACCACCGGCGGGTGCTGGCGGTGCTGACCTATCTGAACTCCTGACCATCTGACACGGCGTCAGATACCGCGGTGGCGGCCGGCCGGAGGGGCCGCCCGGGACCGAGAACCAAGGAACGATGAGGGAGCGTCTTCAAGGAAAGCGCCGGGGGGCGATTGAATCGTGACAATTCAGGGCGTCGTACCGTCTCAAATGCACGTTCATCATGCGAATGGCCGAGGGAAGGCGACCCCTGCGGTCGTAGGGTTGATCCTGGGAAGGCCTGCGGGAAGGCCGCTCCCGAACAGCCGCCCAGAGGGAGGTCCAGTTCAGTGACCAGTCAGGTCAGCAGCCCAGCGGAGCAGGCCGACGAAGCCGTCGTAGGAGAGCAGCGCAAAGAGGCCGGCGCGAAGGACGTCCGCCGCCTCGACCGGGTGATCATTCGTTTCGCGGGGGACTCCGGTGACGGGATGCAGCTCACCGGGGACCGTTTCACCTCGGAGACCGCGTCCTTCGGCAACGACCTGTCCACGCTTCCCAACTTCCCCGCCGAGATCCGGGCCCCTGCCGGAACCCTGCCGGGTGTCTCCTCCTTCCAACTGCACTTCGCCGACCACGACATCCTCACGCCGGGCGACGCGCCCAACGTGCTGGTGGCCATGAACCCCGCCGCCCTCAAAGCCAACATCGCGGATCTGCCGCGCGGTGCGGAGATCATCGTCAACACGGACGAGTTCACCAAACGGGCGATGCAGAAAGTGGGGTACGCGGCCTCGCCGCTGGAGGATGGATCGCTCGACGGTTACAGCCTTCATCCGGTCCCCCTGACCACGCTGACCGTCGAGGCCCTCAAGGATTTCGACCTCAGTCGCAAAGAGGCCGAGCGCAGCAAGAACATGTTCGCGCTCGGCCTCTTGTCGTGGATGTACCACCGGCCCACCGAGGGCACGGAGAAGTTCCTGCGGACGAAGTTCGCGAGGAAGCCGGAGATCGCCGAGGCGAACCTGGCCGCCTTCCGTGCGGGCTGGAACTTCGGCGAGACCACCGAGGACTTCGCCGTCTCCTACGAGATCGCCCCGGCGACGAAGGCCTTCCCGGTCGGCACCTACCGCAACATCTCCGGGAACCTCGCACTGTCCTACGGACTGGTCGCCGCGTCTCGCCAGGCGGACCTGCCGTTGTTCCTGGGCTCGTACCCGATCACGCCGGCCTCGGACATCCTGCACGAGCTGAGCAAGCACAAGAACTTCGGGGTACGGACCTTCCAAGCCGAGGACGAGATCGCGGGCATCGGCGCCGCCCTGGGCGCGGCCTTCGGCGGCTCGCTGGCGGTGACGACGACCTCCGGGCCGGGCGTGGCCCTGAAGTCGGAGACCATCGGTCTCGCGGTCTCCCTGGAGCTGCCGCTGCTCGTCATCGACATTCAGAGAGGCGGCCCGTCCACCGGTCTGCCGACCAAGACCGAGCAGGCGGACCTGCTGCAGGCGATGTTCGGGCGCAACGGCGAGGCGCCGGTGCCGATCGTCGCCCCCTGCACCCCGGCCGACTGCTTCGACGCGGCGCTGGAGGCGGCCCGGATCGCGCTGACCTACCGCACACCGGTGATGCTGCTCTCGGACGGTTACCTCGCCAACGGCTCCGAGCCCTGGCGCATCCCCGAGCTGGACGAACTCCCGGACCTGAGCGTGCAGTTCGCGCAGGGCCCGAACCACACCCTGGACGACGGTACCGAGGTCTTCTGGCCCTACAAGCGCGATCCACAGACCCTCGCCCGCCCCTGGGCCGTGCCCGGCACACCCGGCCTCGAACACCGCATCGGCGGGATCGAGAAGGAGGACGGGTCGGGCAACATCTCCTACGCCCCGGCCAACCACGACTTCATGGTCCGTACCCGCCAGGCCAAGATCGACGGGATCGACGTACCGGATCTGGACGTGGACGATCCGCACGAGGCGCGCACGCTGGTGCTGGGCTGGGGCTCGACGTACGGACCGATCACGGCGGCCGTACGACGGCTGCGGACGGCCGGTGAGTCGATCGCGCAGGCGCATCTGCGCCACCTCAACCCCTTCCCGCGCAACCTGGGCGCGGTGCTGAAGGCGTACGACAAGGTCGTCATCCCGGAGATGAACCTCGGGCAGCTCGCCACGCTCGTCCGGGCGAAGTACCTGGTCGACGCGCACAGCTACAACCAGGTCAACGGCATGCCGTTCAAGGCCGAACAGCTCGCCACGGCTCTCAAGGAGGCCATCGATGGCTGAGACGTCCACGGAAGGCACGGGCACGATCGAGGCACTCACGCTCGTCCCCAAGGCCGAGGCCCGCCAGAGCATGAAGGACTTCAAGAGCGACCAGGAAGTCCGCTGGTGCCCCGGCTGCGGTGACTACGCGATCCTGGCCGCCGTCCAGGGCTTCATGCCGGAGCTGGGGCTGGCCAAGGAGAACATCGTCTTCGTCTCCGGCATCGGCTGCTCGTCGCGGTTCCCGTACTACATGAACACCTACGGCATGCACTCGATCCACGGACGGGCGCCGGCGATCGCGACGGGCCTCGCGTCCTCGCGCCGCGACCTGTCGGTGTGGGTGGTCACGGGCGACGGAGACGCGCTGTCCATCGGCGGCAACCACCTCATCCACGCCCTGCGCCGGAACGTGAACCTGAAGATCCTTCTCTTCAACAACCGGATCTACGGCCTGACCAAGGGCCAGTACTCCCCCACCTCCGAGGTCGGCAAGATCACGAAGTCGACGCCGATGGGCTCGCTGGACGCCCCCTTCAACCCGGTGTCCCTCGCCATCGGGGCCGAGGCGTCCTTCGTGGCGCGGACGGTGGACTCGGACCGCAAGCACCTGACGCAGGTGCTGCGGGAGGCGGCCGCCCATCCGGGTACCGCACTGGTCGAGATCTACCAGAACTGCAACATCTTCAACGACGGCGCCTTCGAGGCGTTGAAGGACCGCCAGCAGGCCGAGGAGGCGGTGATCCGCCTGGAACACGGCAAGCCGATCCGCTTCGGCGCGGACCTGTCGAAGGGGGTTGTCCGGGACGCGGCGACGGGTGACCTGAAGGTGGTCACGGTGACCCCGTCGAACGAGGCGCAGATCCTCGTCCACGACGCGCATTCATCGTCCCCCACGACGGCCTTCGCCTTGTCCCGCCTGGCCGACCCGGACACGCTCCACCACACCCCGATCGGGGTGTTCCGGTCGGTGGACCGGCCGGTGTACGACACCCAGATGGCGGACCAGCTGGACGCGGCGATCGAGCAGTACGGCAAGGGGGATCTGGGGGCGTTGCTGGCGGGCGGCGACACCTGGACCGTGGTGGGCTGAGCTGCCGTACGTGATCGGTGGGGCCCGGAGGCGCCAACGCGTGGGCCCCACCGCGACGAGAGCCTCGTGCAACTGGGCTAATCCGCTCGAAACCAAGGTGCCCTTTCGACAAAAGGGCAGCGGCGTTCGTGATCTTGTGGGAGCCTGTGCGAACTTGTTCCGACCGTTGGTTGCCGGAAGCATTCCGGCCTAGAGAAGGCTCCGGAGTGCTCCGCAACTTTCCCGCCCTCAGCGTTGTCCGCCGCATCGGAGACCCCCCGAAGGCTCGGGGCAGTCAGACTGCGGAGACCTGTCCGGACGTGTTCGAATTGAGCGACGGCAGCTTCGCGATCATCGGAACGGAAGCCACCGCGGACCTGGACCGCCTCCTCCCCTCCCATATGACCCGGGCGGACCACGAGCGGATCGTGGTGATCGATCGTGAGACGATCATGCGAGCCAAGCGCGACATCCCTGACGTCTGAGGCGCTGTGCCCACCGAGCCCTCACGACGTGGATTCGGTGGATGGTGACGGCCCCACGATCCACCACTCGTCGGGGTCCTCGGCGAGTTCCTCCAGCATGATGTCGACGGCGGCCCCGACCTGCGCCTCCAACGAATCCCCGGGCAGGCTTCTGCGGTGCTCGACCGTACGGTCCCAGTACTCGGCGAAGCGCGTGTTGCGGCACAGCACACGCAGATGACCGAGCAGTTCGTCCCAGTCGCAGGCCCCGACGCGGTGCGACAGCAAGAGGTTGCCGTACTGCCTGTTGGCGAAGATCATCTGACGACGCCTGGCTTCGGAGAGTCCCGACAGAGTGCTCGCGGCCTCGGCCATGGACGGGTCGTCGACCATGCGATCCATCTGTTCCAGGGTGAGCCGGTACTGCTGGATCAGATTCGCCCGATGGATCTCCTCCGTCATCAGCGTGAGCTGGCCGAGTAACTCCAGCAGGATGTCCTCCTGACGTCGGCGGCGCGGGCCCCGAGCGAAGAAGGCCCGCATCAGGTCGCGTCCCGAAGCAACAGCAGAACCGATCCTGCTGTGACGAACGGCCGGAGTCTGTGTGGCCATGTCAAGGCATCCCCCTGGATCCGGTGACCGTGCGCCGAGAAGTGGCATGGCGGGTCGGTACACGGTGGGCGTGGGCACTCCGCATCCAGCGTGCCCGCCGACTCAAGTCGGCGTGGGAGGCGGAGAGGGGGCGCATGGGTGGACGAGGCTCGCATGTCGACCAACGCCCTGATACATGTGTGCCCCCTGGCGCCGTGTACATGCCTTCAGCCGGCCCGGGGCAGGCGTATCACCCCTGCTCAGAGCCCCTCTTCCGCGCGTCGTACACCTCCCGCGCCTCCTGCACCGCCGCCATCCTCTTCGCGGTCCACTCCGCCAGCCCGCGCACCTGTTCCGCCGCCTCGCGGCCGAGGTCGGTCAGCGAATAGTCGACCCTCGGCGGGATCACCGGCTTGGCGTCCCGGTGCACCAGGCCGTCCCGTTCCAGGGTCTGGAGGGTCTGGGTCAGCATCTTCTCGCTGACGCCGCGGCCGAGGCCGCCGATCGCCCGGCGGAGTTCGCTGAAGCGGTGCGGGCGGTCGAGAAGCTGGATCAGAACCAGGACGCCCCACCGGCTCGTCACGTGTTCCAGGACGAGGCGGTGGGGGCACATCGCTTCGCCCGACATCACCGGGGCGTTGATCTCCGCACTTACTGCCATGCCAGTACCTTACTTCAAAGTGGGTACTTTCGCAGAGTTAGCGCTTCACCTATGGTTAGTGCCACCGCACCCCACAAGGAGATCGCACATCATGAGCATCGTCGTCACCGGAGCCACCGGACACCTCGGCCGCCACGTCGTCGAGCAGCTGCTCGAGAAGGTCCCGGCCGAGCAGATCACCGCCGTCGTGCGCACCCCGGAGAAGGCCGCCGACTTCGCCGCCAAGGGCGTGAAGATAGCGGTCGCCGACTACAACAGCCCCGAGACCTTCGACAAGGTCTTCGCGGCGGGCGACAAGGTGCTGCTGATCTCCGGCAACGAGTTCGACAAGGGCCGCCCCGCCCAGCACCAGGTCGTCATCGACGCCGCCAAGGCCGCGGACGTGGCGCTCCTCGCGTACACCAGCGCCCCGGGCAGCCTCACGGCCGCGCTCGCCGACGACCACCGGGCCACCGAGGAGGCCCTCCTCGCCTCCGGCGTGACCTACTCGCTGCTGCGCAACGGCTGGTACAACGAGAACTACACCGAGAACCTCGCCCCCGCCCTGGAGCACGGTGCCGTGGTACAGGCCGCCGGTGACGGTCGCCTCTCCACCGCCTCGCGCGCCGACTACGCGGCCGCCGCGGTGGCCGTGCTGACCGGCGAGGGGCACGAGAACACGACGTACGAGCTGGGCGGCGACGAGCCCTGGGGCTTCGCCGAGTACGCGGCCGAGCTCAGCAGGCAGACCGGCAAGGAGATCGCCTACAACGCCGTCTCCGTCGAGGCCTTCGCCGGGATCCTGACGGGCGTCGGACTGCCGGCCCCGCTCGCCGCGATCCTCGCCGGTGTCGACGCCTCCATCGAGAAGGGCGAGCTGGTCGTCACCTCCGGCGACCTGTCCCGGCTGACCGGCCGTCCGGCCACCCCGATCGCGGAGTCGATCGCGGTCGCGCTCAAGGGCTGACACTCCCCAGCGGGGCCCCTGGGACCGGCACCCCCGGCTGTCATGACCGTATAGCGATACGGGCATGACAGCCGGGGGTGCTCGGCGATACCTTCTTGCAGGCGAGGACGGTGCGAGGAGGAGAGTCCGTGAAGTCGAGGGGCGAGCGGCACATAGGTCTGCTGAACGGCTTCGCCGCGTATGGGATGTGGGGCCTCGTCCCCCTCTTCTGGCCGCTGCTCAAGCCCGCCGGGGCCGCGGAGATCCTCGCCCACCGGATGGTGTGGTCGCTCGTCTTCGTCGCCGTCGCGCTGGTCTTCGTACGGCGCTGGGCCTGGGCCGGTGAGCTGCTGCGGCAGCCGCGCAGGCTGGCGCTGATCACCGTGGCCGCCGCCGTCATCACCGTGAACTGGGGCGTCTACATCTGGGCCGTCAACAGCGGTCACGTGGTCGAGGCCTCGCTCGGGTACTTCATCAATCCGCTGGTCACCATCGCGATGGGGGTGCTGCTGCTCAAGGAGCGGCTGCGGCCCGTGCAGTGGACGGCGGTCGGGGTGGGCGCCGCCGCCGTGCTCGTCCTCACCGTCGGATACGGCCGGCCCCCGTGGATCTCCCTCACCCTCGCCTTCTCCTTCGCCACCTACGGCCTGGTCAAGAAGAAGGTGAACCTCGGCGGCGTGGAGTCGCTGGCCGCCGAGACCGCGATCCAGTTCCTGCCCGCGCTCGGCTATCTGCTGTGGCTGAGCTCGCACGGCGACCTGAGCTTCGCCTCCGAGGGGCCGGGGCACGCGGCGCTGCTCGCCTCGACCGGCATCGTCACCGCGCTCCCCCTCGTCTGCTTCGGCGCGGCGGCGATCCGCGTGCCGCTGTCCACGCTGGGACTGCTCCAGTACCTGGCCCCGGTCTTCCAGTTCCTGCTCGGCATCTTCTACTTCGGCGAGGCCATGCCACCCGAGCGCTGGGCCGGGTTCGCGCTGGTCTGGCTGGCGTTGACGCTGCTCACCTGGGACGCCCTGCGGGCCGCGCGGACGCTGAGGAGGGAGATCACGAGGCCCAGCACCACCATGACGACGGGCACCGTCAGCGCCGTACGGAAGGCGGAGAGCCTGGCCTCGGGTGTGGAGCCGCCGGCCTCGCCCAGCGCCAGGCCGTAGACCGCCGTCACCGCGGAGATCCCGATCGCCGAGCCGAACTGTGTCGCCGTGTGCAGCAGCCCGCCCGCCAGGCCCTGCTCGGACTCGGCCACCCCGTCCGTCGCCGCGATCGTCAGCGGCCCGTACGCCAGCGCGAAGGCGGTGCCCGCGATGATCAGCGTCGGGAACATCGCGAGGTAGGGCCAGTCCATGCCGACCGGCAGGAAGAGGCCGTAGGCGAGCACCGCCAGCAGGAAGCCGCCGACGATCACGCGGACGTTGCCGAAGCGGGCGACGAGCCTCGGGGTGAGCGTGGGCGCGAGCACCGCGTCGCAGCCCATGACCACCAGGGCGATCGCGGTCTGCACCGAGGACCAGCCGCGCAGTTCCTGGAGATAGAGCGTCACCACGAACTGGAAGCCGAAGAAGGCCCCGACGAACAGCAGCGCCCCGAGGTCGGCCCGCACGACCGGTCCCGTGCGCAGGATCCCGAGCCGGACCAGGGGGTGCGCGGCCCGGCGTTCCACGCCGACGAAGGCGGCCCCGAGCAGCAGCGCCCCGACGGCGGACGCCGTCGTCGACCGCCAGCCGTCCAGGCCGTGTTCCAGGCGTACGACGGTGTAGGCGGCCAGCAGCATGGCGCCGGCGGCGGTCAGGGCGCCGAGCAGGTCGAAGCCGTGCCCGGTCGGCGGCGGGGCGGGCCGGCGCGGGATCAGCCGGAAGGCCGCGAGGAGCAGGGCGGCGGCCATCAGCACCGGCGCGAAGAACACCCAGCGCCAGCCGAGCGCGGTGAGCAGGCCGCCGATCACCAGGCCGAGGGAGAAACCGCCGGCTCCGGTGCCGGCGAAGACCAGCAGGGCCTTGTTGCGCCGCGGGCCCTCCTCGTACGACGTGGTGATCAGGGACAGTGCGGCCGGGGTCATGAAGGCGGAGGAGACGCCGGTGACGAAGCGGGCGACCACCAGCATCCAGCCCTCGGTCGCCAGACCCCCGAGGCCCGAGAAGGCGAGGAAGACCGTCAGCCAGATCAGGAACATACGGCGGCGGCCGAGCAGGTCGGCCGCGCGCCCGCCGAGGAGGGTGAAACCGGCGTAGCCGAGCACATAGGCGCTCACCACCCAGGCCGCGGTGTCGGTGGCGAGCCCCAGATCGGACCGGATCGACGGGATCGCGACGGCCATCATCGCGATGTCGGCGCCCTCCAGGAAGATCGTTCCGCACAGGACGAGCAGCAGCGCCCAGGCGCGTGCGCCCATGACCACACTCCATCGGTAGAGGGGAGTTACTCGACTGAGGGTCAGTTCCCTCCGACCACGGACGGTCCATCCGGTCGTACCGCCCCGGCGTCAGGAGCCGTTCAGGACAGTACGGGACCTGATTCGCCGCTATAAGTGGCTCCATGACGCAGACCACACCCACACCCCTGCACTGGAAACTTGTCGTCGACGCCGGCGACCCGCACGCCCAGGCCGACTTCTGGGCTGCCGCTCTGCACTACGTGGCCGAGGACAACGACGCGCTCATCCAGCGGCTGCTGGAGCTCGGCGCGCTGCCGCGCGAGGCCACCGTCGAGTACCACGCGCGCCTCACCTTCCGGGACCTGATCGCCGTACGGCATCCCGACGACCCGTACGACAAGGACAGCGGCACGGGTCGCGGCAGGCGGCTGCTGTTCCAGCGGGTGCCGGAGGCGAAGACCGTCAAGAACCGGCTCCATCTCGACGTGCACGCCGGCGACGGACAGCGGGCGGCCGAGGTCGAGCGGCTGACGGAGCTCGGAGCGAGCGTGCTGCGGGAGGTGAAGGAGCAGGGCGGCGAATGGGTGGTGATGGCGGATCCGGAGGGAAACGAGTTCTGCGTGCAATGAACCCATGAGAGCGATGGGGTCCGTTATGCGAACGGCCGTGACCGGATTCCGCCCTTGACGGTGAGTCAACCTCAGCTTCACCATCCAGGCACCCATTCACTGTGGAATCCCTGTGACTTCAGGGATTCCCACGGAATTCGGAGCCCCCCACATGAAGCTCTCGGTTCCCGGACGCGTCACGGCCACCGCCGTCGTCGCCACCGTCTCCCTCCTGGCCGGCGGATCCATAGCCGGCGCGGCCCCCGCGGGACAGCCCGCGGTGGCCGCGGCCCCGGACATTCCGGTGGCCAACGTGAAGGCGCATCTGACCCAGTTGCAGTCCATCGCCACCGCCAACGGCGGCAACCGCGCGCACGGCCGCGCCGGTTACAAGGCCTCGCTCGACTATGTGAAGGCCAAGCTGGACGCCGCCGGATTCACCACGACGGTCCAGCAGTTCACCTCGTCCGGCCGCACCGGCTACAACCTGATCGCCGACTGGCCGGGCGGCGACACCAACCAGGTGGTCATGTCCGGTTCGCACCTCGACAGCGTGACGGCGGGCGCGGGCATCAACGACAACGGGTCCGGTTCGGCGGCCGTACTGGAGACCGCGCTCGCCGTGTCCCGGGCCGGATACCAGCCCACCAAGCATCTGAGATTCGCCTGGTGGGGCGCGGAGGAGCTGGGCATGGTCGGCTCCCGCTCCTACGTCAACGGCCTCTCCACCGCCAACCGTTCACGGATCAGCGGCTACCTCAACTTCGACATGATCGGCTCGCCGAACCCCGGGTACTTCGTCTACGACGACGACCCGGCCATCGAGAAGACCTTCAAGGCGTACTACGCCGGCCTCGGCGTCCCGACCGAGATCGAGACCGAGGGCGACGGCCGCTCCGACCACGCGCCCTTCAAGAACGCGGGCGTGCCGGTCGGCGGCCTGTTCAGCGGGGCGGACTACGTCAAGACGGCGGCACAGGCGGCCAAGTGGGGCGGTACCTCGGGGCTGGCCTTCGACCGCTGCTACCACTCGTCGTGCGACACCACGGCCAACATCAACGACACGGCCCTGGACCGCAACAGTGACGCGGTGGCGTACGCGGTGTGGGAGCTGTCCCGGTAACAGGGCTTCCCGTGCTACTGGTCCGCGTTCCGTGCGCGTTCCGCGAGACGGAGCATGCGGGCGCGGGCCGACTCCAGCTTGTCGGGGTCCTCGGCCGCCGGGCCTTCTCCGGCGGCCAGGTCCGTCCACAGGGTGAGCAGGTCGCGACCGAGTTCCAGGCCCCGCAGCGGATCCCGTACGGCCTTCCACGCGGTGGCCGCGCTCTGTACGTTGCCGTAGGCCGCCTCGGCGTCTCCGGCGCGGTGGTGGAGGTCGGCCAGATCGAGGGAGATCTCCGCGGCACGGACCGGTTCGCCGCCCAAGTAGGCGATGTAGGCGGCGAGTTCACGCACCCGCAGCACATCGGGATGCTCGGCTCCCAGGGTCTCGGACGCCTCGCCGACCACCCGTTCGGCCAACTCGGCGGCAACGTCCGTCCGCCCCTCCCGCACCGCCTCACTGATCCGTTCGACGGGTTCCGCGAGAACGGCGCTGTCCTCCACCACCAACCCCTCCCCCAGCACGGCCTCGGCCACGGCGTCGAACCCACGCACGGGGGTCGGCTTGGGACCGGGGTCGTCCAGGAGGGGGACGGGATCGATGAGCGGGGCGGCGGGACGCGGGACGGGCGAGACCGACGGGAGCGGCTGCGGCACACCGGCGAAACCGGTCGACGGCAGGGGCTTGGGCTCGGGCACCGAGTCGCTCGGCGGCTCGGCGGCGGGGACCGCGTCCGACGGCGCTGCGGCCGGTGCCGGAGCGGGGTCGGGCTGCGGCAGGGGCCTGGGGGTGTAAGCGAAGTCGGCCGAGGGCAGGGGCGCGGGCGCCGAGTCGCTCGGCGGCTGGGGGGCGGGGACGGCGTCCGGCGACGGCGATACGGGGGTCGGGACCGCGTCCGACGGCGCTGCGGCCGGTGCCGGAGCGGGGTCGGGCTGCGGCAGGGGCCTGGGGGTGTAGGCGAAGTCGGTCGGTGACAGCGGGGCGGGGGGCGAGGCCGGGCCCGCGTCCATGACGGGGGGCGGGCCGAACTCGCCCGTCGGGGGTGCGACCGTCCCGGGGGCCGGAGCCGGGTCGGTGCGCCGAGGGTGCGGCAGCCGGCGCAGGACCTGGGTCGGGGACGGTTCGGCGTCCGTCGGCTGCTGCTCGGGCAGGTTCCGCAGCCGGAATGTGGGAGCCGGGTCCCGTGGGGGCTCGTCGAGTGACCGCGGGAGCTGCGGGGGCTCCTCGTGCGGGTCGGCGCCTGCGGACGGCCAGGGCGTCTCCGCGGACTCCTCGCCCGCACCGACCGGCGGAACCTCCGGCTGAGCCATCCGTACAGGCTCCGCGGTGAAGCGGCTGGAGCCGTCCGTCGTGACTTCCAGCGGGACCACATACCCGATGCGGGCGTCGTGGATCGTGGCGTGGACGGGTCGGCCGCCGGTGAGGGCGAGCTGGTGGAGGTGGGTCAGGACGGTCTGGTGGAGTTCCTCGCCGGGCGGGGCGGTGACCGGCGTTCCGGCCACCGTCGCGGACTCACCCGTCAGGGGGACGCGGACGTCGATCGGGGTCGCCCCCCGCTGCTGGTCCCGCTTCTTTTCGCGGCTGAGTCGAGACATCTCATCCCTCACGGTCGTGCACGTACTGTCGAGTCTCGCCGCTCGCCCCCGGTTCTCACGTCACCGTGATGTCACAGGCCTGTCCCAGCAGGTGGAGGGCGAGTGGGATGACATGGTCGGGGCGCGGGCATGCGGACCGACGTACGGCGAGAGGTGGAGAGCGTGCAGCAGGGGCCGGAGATCTGGATCCGCGGGCCGGTGGCCCCGCCCGGGAGGCGGTTCGCGTGGGTCGGCACGCACGGCGGCGCCGGCGTCTCCACCCTGGCCGCCGTCTACGGCGGCCACGACAGCGGACGTGACTGGCCGGGCCCCGGTGCGCCGACCTCCGTCCTGCTCGTCGCCCGTACGCACGCCGCGGGTCTGCTCGCCGCCCTCCGCGGCCTGGAACTCTTCCGGCGCGGGGAACACCCACCCGGGCTCGACCTCGACGCCGTCGTCCTCGTCGCGGACGCCCCGGGCCGGCTCCCGCGCCCGCTCGCCCAGCGGCTCAAGGAGATCGAGTCCACGGTGGACGTGTACCGCGTGCCCTGGGTCCCCGCGTGGCGCCTCGGTGACCTGAACGGAAGCCCGCCTCGCGGAACCGAGGCGCTGGCCCGGCTCACCCGGGCCGCCGCCCCGTGACGGCCGAGGACTCCGACCTGGCTTCCCTGTCCGCCCGGGACATCGCTTCAGCGGTACGTGCGCGCTCGCTGCGGGCCGTCGACGTCGTCACCTCCGCCCTGGAACGGATCCGGCGGGTGGATCCGGAGCTGTGCGCGTTCGCCGAGGTGTGAGAGGAGGAGGGGCCGCGGCGGGCACGCGAGGTCGCCCTCCGCGTCGACGGGGGTGAGCGGCCGCCGCTCTGCTGGAGGTGGCGCGGGCGGCACAGGCGTACGTCTGAGGGCACCCCTGGACAGATAATTGCGCACGCATATAATGCATGTGCGAGTATTTACCGTACGCGACGCCGCTCACCGCCGATCACCCGAGGGATCTCCATGACACGCCGTTTCCTGTTCGTGCTCGGCAGCAGCCGCAGCGACGGCAACACCGAACTGCTGGCCCGCCGGGCCGCCGAGCAACTGCCCCCTGATGTCGAGCAGCAGTGGATCGACCTCACGGAGCATCCGTTGCCCGACTTCGAGGACCTCCGCCACGACACCGACCACGTGCGTCCGACGATCGGCAACACGGCGCTGCTGTTCGATGCGACGCTCGCGGCGACGGACATCGTGATCGCTTCCCCGCTGTACTGGTACTCGCTCTCCGCCCACGTCAAGCGCTACCTGGACCACTGGTCGGGCTGGCTGCGCACACCGGGCGTCGAGTTCAAGGCGACCATGGCGGGGCGCACGCTGTGGGGGGTCACCGCGCTGGCCCACGAGGAGTCCGAGGTCGCCGACCCGCTGGTCGGCACCCTCAACAACTCGGCCGCGTACATGGGCATGCGCTTCGGCGGGGTGCTACTCGGCAACGGCAGCAAGCCCGGTGACGTGCTGAGCGACACCGAGGCCCTCGCCCGCGCGAAGACGTTCTTCGAGCAGGAGGCGCCGCTCGCGCGCTTCCCCTATGACCAGCTCACGCCGTGATGTCCTTCGCCATGAACCTCGCCCACGCCGCCGAGCCGAACACGGCCGCGTACAGGGCCTGCAGGCCGAGGTTCTTCACCAGGTCGTCCCAGTAGACCGGTTCGCGCATGAGGTCGGCGAAGGACAGCCAGTAGTGGGAGAAGAAGTACGGCTGCAGCGCGTGCAGCTGGGGGATCTGGTCGAGGATCTGGACCGTGATCAGCAGGCCGACCGTCGTGGCCATCGCCGCGATGCCGCTGTTGGTGAGCGTCGAGATGAACAGGCCCAGTGCCGCCACCCCGGTCAGTGACGCGGCCACCACCAGGGCGATCAGCAGGGCTCTTCCCAGGCCCTCGGCGAAGGTGATCCGGGTGCCGGAGATCGTCGTCAGGTCCCCGAGCGGGAAGAGGATGGCCCCTACGGCCAGCGCCGAGAGCGCGACCACGAGGGTGGCGACCAGGCAGAAGGCCATCACGGTCGTGTACTTGGTGAGGAGCAGACGGGTGCGGCCCGCCGGGGCGACCAGGAGATAGCGCAGGGTGCCGGCGTTGGCCTCGCCCGCGATCGCGTCGCCCGCGATGACGCCGATCGACATCGGGAGGAAGAAGGGGAGGGTCGCGGCGAGGGCGGTGAAGACCAGGAAGAGGCCGTTGTTCGTGATCTGCGAGATGAAGGCGGGGCCGCCTCCACCGCCGGCCGAGCCGTCGTCACCGGTTTCGATCTTCACCGCGATGCCCACGAGGATCGGTACCGCCGCGAGTACGGCGAGGAGGGCGAGGGTTCGCCAGCGGCGGAAGGTCGTGAGCAGTTCGTTGCGGAAGAGGGTGGCCCGGAAGGTCGTACGGCGGCTACGGGCCGGTTGCGGAGGAAAAGCCCCTGCCTCAACCTGCGACATCGAAGCCCTCCCCCGTCAGCGCTACGAAGGCATCCTCGAGGGAGGCTCGTTCGACACCGAAGCCCCGGACCCGCACCCCCGCCGTCACCAACGCGGCGTTGATGACGGCCGGTTCGCCTTCCGGAGGGTCGGACGTCACCCGGTCCTCGTCGATGACCACGTCACCGACCCCCTGTTCCTTCAGCACCCGCGCCGCGTCCGCCGTGTCCGGTGTCGTGACCACGAGCCTGCCCCTCGACCCACCCGCCAGGTCGCTCACCGAACCCTGGGTGATCAGGCGGCCCTGGGCCATCACCGCTGCGTGGGTGCAGACCTGTTCGATCTCGTCGAGGAGGTGGGAGGAGAGGAAGACGGTGGTGCCGTCCGAGGCCAGCTCCCTCACCAGGGAACGGATCTCGCGCATGCCCTGCGGGTCCAGGCCGTTGGTCGGTTCGTCCAGGACCAGGAGTCTGCGGGGCTGGAGCAGGGCCGCCGCCAGGCCGAGGCGCTGTTTCATGCCCAGCGAGTAGGCCTTCGCCTTCTTGCCGGCGGCGGCCGCCAGGCCCACTCGGTCCAGGGCCGCCGCCACGCGGGTGCCCCGGGTGCGGGGGTCGGCGGTCGGGTCCGCGGCGTCGTAGCGGACGAGGTTGTCGCGGCCGGAGAGGAAGCCGTAGAGGGCCGGGCCCTCGATGAGCGCGCCGACGTGCGGGAGGACGGTCCGCGAGGCGCGTGGCATGGGGTGGCCCAGGACGCGCGCCGAGCCGGAGGTCGGTTCGATGAGGCCCATCAGCATGCGGATGGTGGTGGTCTTGCCGGAGCCGTTCGGGCCGAGGAAGCCGAAGACGCTGCCCGCCGGGACGGTCAGGTCGAGACCGTCCACGGCGAGCTGTCCGCCGCGGTAGCGCTTGGTGAGGGCACGGGTGTGGATGACGCCGTCACCCGCGCCCCCGCGCGCCCCCTCCGGATCCGGCTCCGTGGCGGACGGCTGGTCCATCGGCTCCCTCGATTCGTCGTGCCGTGCGCGTCCTACTTCGCCGCGTCGGCCGCCTTCACCAGCGCGTCCTTGGTGACCGCGCCGACGTAGACCTTGCCGTCGTCCGTGATCAGGGCGTTGATCAGGCGGGTCTTGAAGACGGTGCCCTCGCCGAACGTGCCGGAGACCTTGTCGCCGAGCGAGTCCAGGAAGCCGCCGACGTCACCGCCGACGTCGGAGCCGGACGGGACGCCCTGGCCGCCGGTGTCGAAGGTGGCGATGGAGTCCCAGCCGTCCCCGATGACGTTCAGACCCTCGGGGCCGCCCTTGCCGGGCTCGTGGGCCGAACCCTTGCCGAAGCCCTCGGAACGCTCGGAGTGCTCGGAGCGCTCGGGCGCCTTCGCGGCGTCCCCCTCCTCGACCTTCGCGCCCTTCGGCGGGGTGAAGTCGAAGGTCGAGGCGGCCGGCTTGGCGAAGCTGACCTGGGTGAAGCCCGCGTCCACGACGGCGGAACCGCCGCTCGCCGGCGTCAGCGTGAACTTCAGCGGCAGCCCGGTCTTCGCGTCCACCGCCACGGTGATCTGGCCGACCGTCGACCCTTCGTCCTTGGGCTTGATGACGAGCCGGTAGGCGTCCCGCCCCGCGACCTGCGCGCTGCCGTCCACCGTCACCGACGTGGTCTTGTCGGCGGCATTGAGAGCCTCCTCGGCGAGGTCCTTGGGCGTGGCCGGGAGCTCTTCCTTCTGCTTCCCGTCGCTCTCGGAGGCCGTGGTGTGGAAGACCGAGTTGGACTTGCTGTCGTAGCCCCAGACGTCCTTGCCGTTGTGGATGAGGCTGTACTCGGCCGCGTTCTCCAGCAGCGAGACCTTCTGCCGGTTCTCACCGTCGGCCGCGACACGCAGCGTGTGCGTGCCGGAGGCGAGCTCGGTGAGTTTGGTGGAGGGATCGGCGGACGAGCCGTCGCCCGAGCCGGAGGGCCCGGCGGCGGAGCCGAGCGAGTTCTCCAGGCCGCCGAGGTCCGGCAGCCCCAGATCCGTGGTGATCTTCACCGTGCCGGACAGCTGCTGTACGTCCGATGCGGCGATCTTCTCGATGAGTTCCTGTGCGCTGATCTTCGGCAGGTCGGGGTCGCCGGAGTCGGCGAGCGCCGGGACGAGCCCGATGGTCGCCGCGGCGATGCCCACCACCGTGGCCGGCACGACGTATCGCGCGGCCTTGCGGCGGCGCGCGGAGCGCAGCTCTTCGGCGTCCGCGGCGGTCGCGTTGTCGTCGGATTCGTACGGTGCCATGTGTGCCTTACCTCCGTCGTCGGCGGCGGCTGTCAACTCCCGTGCGTCCACTCTGTAGCCGCCATTCTCACCCGAATCGGTGAGGAGTGGTGTTTTCTGTGATGTCCATCTGACCAAATCGGCCATGAGCATGCGTCAGCCCTCGGGGCCAACTCCGTGTACACCTGGGGTATGACACGACATGCGGGCGCCCCCTACTACCCGTAGGGGGCGCCCGTCTGCCGACCTGTCAAGGAGGCCCTAGCCCGCGCGATGCACCACCGCGTCGCACAGCTCCATCAGGGACGCCTTCGCATCGCACTCCCGCAGCGGGGCCAGCGCCGCGCGCGCGTCCTCGGCGTAGCGCACGGTGTCCTTGCGGGCCTGCTCCAGCGCGGGGTGCGTCCGCAGGGCGGCCAGCGCCTCCGCGTGCCGGGCGTCGTCGGTGAGGTCGGAGTCGAGCAGCTCGCACAGGGCGATGTCGTCGGCCAGACCGAGGCGGGCGGCCCGCTCGCGCAGCCGCAGCACCGGCATCGTGGGGATGCCCTCGCGCAGGTCGGTGCCCGGCGTCTTGCCGGACTCGTGGGAGTCGGAGGCGATGTCCAGGACGTCGTCGGCGAGCTGGAAGGCGACGCCGAGACGCTCGCCGTACTGGGTGAGGACGTCCACGACGGTCTCGTCGGCACCGGACATCATCGCCCCGAAGCGGCACGAGACCGCGACCAGCGAGCCCGTCTTGCCGCCGAGCACGTCGAGGTAGTGCTCGACCGGGTCCCGGCCGTCCTGCGGCCCGGCCGTCTCCAGGATCTGGCCGGTGACCAGGCGTTCGAACGCCTCCGCCTGCACCCGGACGGCCTCGGGCCCGAGGTCGGCCAGGATGTGCGAGGCGCGGGCGAACAGGAAGTCGCCGGTCAGCACGGCCACCGAGTTGCCCCAGCGGGTGTTGGCGCTGTCGACGCCCCGCCGGACCTCGGCCTCGTCCATGACGTCGTCGTGGTACAGCGTCGCGAGGTGGGTCAGCTCCACCACCACGGCCGACGGCACCACGCCCGGCGCATAGGGATCCCCGAACTGGGCAGCGAGCATCACGAGGAGCGGACGGAACCGCTTTCCACCCGCGCGCACCAGATGCTGGGCGGCCTCCGTGATGAAGGGAACCTCACTCTTGGTGGCCTCGAGCAATCCCTCCTCGACAGCCGCCATTCCGGCCTGGACATCGGCTTCCAGAGCCTGGTCCCGCACGCTCAGCCCGAACGGCCCGACGACGGTCACGAGGGGTCTCCTGTCTGCTGGTGTCCCACTGGCGGTTATACGGAATGTCGATAGGTCGCTGCCATCACTCAAGTCAGCGTATCCGGTCATCTTTGGATCACCGATAGCGCCCGCCCCGTCCATGCCAGGCGGTATCGGATCACGACCGGTATGTTTTTGATCACCTTAAAAGGACGGATATCTATCGACTTGTAGGGAAGTAGCCGCCCGTGTCCCGAACCGAAGTCGAGATCGAGCCCGAAGAACCCGGCGGCAAACCCTCCCCCGCGGACGACACCGCGTTCTTCGGCCAGCCCAAAGGCCTGCTGACCCTCTCCGGTCTGGAGGTCTGGGAGCGCTTCTCGTTCCTCGGCATGCAGGCCATCCTCGTCCTGTACTTCGCCGACACGCTCGCACACGGCGGTCTGGGCATGTCGGCCGGAACCGCCGCGTCCGTCTCCGCGGCCTACGGCACTCTCGTCTACCTGGTCTCCGTCGCGGGCGGCTGGCTCGCCGACCGCATCCTCGGCTCGTACCGCGCCGTGCTGTGGGGCGGCGTCCTGATCGCCTGCGGCCACTACGCCATGGCCGTCCCGACCGGCACCATGACCTGGGTGGGCCTCGGCCTCATCAGCGCCGGCACCGGGCTCCTGAAGCCCAACGCGGCCACCATGGTCGGCAAGCTCTACGCCACGGACGACGACCGCCGGGACGCGGGTTTCGCGCTGTACTACATGGCGATCAACATCGGCGCCTTCGCGGGCCCGCTCATCACCGGCTGGCTCGGCGAGCACAAGGGCTGGCACTGGGGCTTCTCGGCGGCTGCGATCGGCATGACCTTCGGCCTGATCCAGTACGTCCTGGGCCGCCGCCACCTGGCCGGCCGCAGGGCCGCCGCCGAGTTCGCGCTCGCGCCCGGGGCGATGAGGCGGGCGTTGCGGCTGATCGTCGCGGGGATCGTCGCCGCGGCGGTGATCGCCACCGGTCTGGCGCTCGCCGGCCTGCTCACCATGGACCGCTTCGTCGACCTGCTCACCCTCGTCTCGGTGGTCGCCCCGGTCGTCTACTTCGCGGTGATGTTCGGCAGCCCGCGGGTCACGCCGGAGGAACGCGGCCGTCTGCGGCCGTACATCGTGCTCTTCCTCGCCTCGACGGTCTTCAACTTCATCCTGTTCCAGGCGTATTCGACGATGATGCTCCTCGCCTCCACGAACGCCGGGACGACGATCCTCGGCTTCGACTTCCCGGCGAGCTGGTACGCCTCCGCGCTGGGCGCCTTCGAGGTGGGGCTCGCGCCCGTGGTCGCCGCCCTGTGGGTGCGCATGGGCCACCGCCAGCCGCACGCGTCCCACAAGATCGCCGCCGGAGTGGTCCTCGGCGGCCTGTCGTTCCTGCTGATGGTGGTGCCGACCAGCGGAAACGGCAGCGACGACTACCTGATGTCCGCCTGGTGGATCGTCGGGTCCTACTTCCTGCTGGGCCTCGGCGACATCCTCCTGGAGACCTCCGGGATGTCGGCCACCACCAAGCTCGCCCCGGTGGCCTTCGCCGGCCAGACCATGTCCCTGTGGTTCCTGTCGCTCGCCCTGGCGAACGGCATCCAGGCCCAGACGGTGAAGCTCTACGACGACGTCTCGCACCCGGCCTACTTCGGCGTCAACGGCGCGATCGCGGTGGCCGCGGGCCTCGCGGTGATGGCCGCCGCACCCTGGCTGCGCCGCACCATGCACCCGGTGCACTGAAACCGACGGGACCCCACCGATGCACATCCGTACGTCCTTCCCCTACGAGACGACCCACGACGACGTCCGTATCCCGCTGCCGGACGGGACGCTCCTGTACGCACGCGTGTGGCGACCCCTCACCCCCGAACCGGTACCCGCGATCCTCGAATACCTGCCCTATCGCCTCACCGACTGGACCGCTCCCCGCGACTGGCAGCGCCACCCCTGGTACGCGGGCCACGGCTACGCCTCCGTGCGCGTCGACGTGCGCGGGCACGGCAACAGCGAGGGCGTGCCGGGTGACGAGTACTCCGCGACCGAGCTCGCCGACGGCGTCGAGGTCGTCAACTGGCTGGCCGCGCAGCCCTGGTGCGACGGCAGGGTCGGCATGTTCGGCATCTCCTGGGGCGGCTTCAACTCCCTCCAGATCGCGGCCCTCGCACCCGAGCCGCTCAAGGCGGTCGTCACGGTCTGCTCCACCGACGACCGCTATGACAACGACGTGCACTACATGGGTGGTTCCGTCCTCGCGGTGGACATGCACGCCTGGGCGGCGACGATGCTCGCCTTCGTCTCCCGGCCGCCGGATCCGCTCCATGTCGGCGACGGATGGCGGGACATGTGGCTGGGGCGGCTCGAACAGGTCGACCCGTTCCTCCACACCTGGCTCGACCACCAGACGCGCGACGCCTACTGGCGCCACGGCAGCGTCTGCGAGGACTACGGCGCGATCGACGCGGCCGTCCTCGCGGTGGGCGGCTGGCACGACCCGTACCGCGACACGGTCCTCAGACTCGTCGAGCACCTGCCCGCCGAGCGCGTGCGGGGGCTCATCGGTCCGTGGTCCCACCAGTACCCGGACCGCGGCCTGCCGCCCGGCCCGGCGATCGGCTTCCTCCAGGAGACCCTGCGCTGGTGGGACCAGCACCTGAAGGGCGTCGACACCGGCATCATGCGGGAACCGCTCCTGAGGGCCTACGTGAGCGACTCCCACCCCCCGGCCACGGTCTACGACACCCTGCCCGGGCGCTGGGTCGGCGAGCCGACGTGGCCTTCCCCGAACGTGACGACGGTGTCGTACGGCCTCCAGGGCCCTGCCGTCCTGGTCCGCTCCCCGCAGCACACGGGTGTGGACGCCGGCCGTTTCTTCCCGTTCGGGAACGACGCCGATCTGCCGCCGGACCAGCGGGAGGAGGACGCGCGTTCGGCCTGCTTCGAGTTCGCGGTGGGTGAGGAGACGTGGGTGCTCGGGCGGCCGCGGGTGCGGCTCAGGGTGACCTCGGAGGTGTCGCGCGGACAGGTCGTCGCGCGACTGTGCGACGTCGCCGCGGACGGGTCGTCGACCCTGGTCACGCGGGGCGTGCTGAACCTCTCGGCACGCCATGGGCGGGACCGGGCGGTGCCCTGGGAGCCGGGCGCGACGCAGGAGGTGAGCTTCGAACTGAACGGCATCGGGCACGCCTTCCCGCCCGGCCACCGCATCAGGCTCGCCGTTTCCTCGGCGTACTGGCCGTGGATCTGGCCGCAGCCCGGGTCGCAGGCGGGATTCACGCTGGAGCCGGCGGGGAGCTTCCTCGAGCTGCCGGTACGCGCGCGTGAAGCCTCCTCGGACATCGCGTTCGAGGAGCCGGAGCAGTCCGAGCCGCTCGGCGTGAGCCACCCCGCGACCTTCGACGAGCCGCGCCCCGAGCGCCTGGTCGTCCGTGACGTGGCCAAGGGTGAGTGGCGTCTTGAGGTCGACCCGCGGTACGGCGGCACGCGCGTGTACCCCGACGGCCTGGAGTTCACCGAGGACGCGCTGGAGACGTACACGATCGACGAGAACGACCCGCTGTCCGCCCGCACCCGCTCGGACTGGTCGATCCGGCTGCACCGCCCGGAGCTCGCCTGGGAGGCGACCGTCCGGACCCGCTCGGAGATCACCTGCGACGGGACGGACTTCCACGCCTCGAACGAGGTCGTCTGCACCGACGGCGGTGAGGTGGTCTTCCACCGGACGTGGGAGAAGCGGATCCCACGGACGGCCGGTTGACCACGAGTTGAGCACTCTTGACCGTTTTACCCCTCTTGCGCTCCGCTGTGACTTGGCCCACGCGGACAGGGGAACGGGCGCCGATCCGGAATCTGCCGATCCGCCTTTGCCGACACCCCAGTTGAGGCTTGGCGACCGCAAAGGATCAAGTGCCCCAAATGCCTCCTACCAAGGTCAATAGGCATCGCATGTGAATTCGCCACTTGTTCCGGACATGTGCTCTCGCATACGTTCCCGGCCTGTCGGGCGGACGCCGAATCCTGCCACCGCCCGTACACCCACCGAGAAACCAGGGCAGGAGCGGGGGACCCAGGTAAGCCGCCGGACCGGGCGTCTTCGGACATACCGGTACGGCTCGGGGTGAAGTCATGCCTTTCGTAGGCGTGGCCGGGCAACTCCAGCCCGAACCCGACAGCTCACCTCGCAGGCGCCGGAGAGGAACTTCGCCATGTCTGCTGCCGCTCAGCACCGACGCACCCGTACCAGCCGTCTCGTCCGCAAGCTCGCCGTCGTCGGCACCGGAGCCGCCGTACTCGCGCTCCCCCTCATCGGCGCGACCAGCGCGTCCGCGGCCACCCCGACCGTGCAGACCGCGGCCACGCTCGGCTACCCCGACACCCTGGACGGCTGGATCCGCGCCTCCCTCGCCGTCATGGCGGAGCACGGGATTCCCGGCTCCTACGACGGCATCTACCGCAACGTCATCCGTGAGTCCTCCGGCAACCCCTGGGCCATCAACAACTGGGACTCCAACGCGGCCGCCGGTACCCCCTCCAAGGGCCTGCTCCAGGTGATCGACCCGACCTTCAACGCCTACCACGTGGCCAACACGTCGTGGGACCCGTACGACCCGGTCGCGAACATCACCGCGGCCTGCAACTACGCGGCCCAGCGGTACGGGTCCATCGACAATGTCTGGGGCGCCTACTAGGCCTCGGGAAACAGTCTTTCGAGGACGACGGCGATGCCGTCGTCCTCGTTCGACAGGGTCACCTCGTCGGCCACGGCCCTGAGTTCGGGGTGGGCGTTGGCCATCGCGACGCCGTGGGCCGCCCAGTCGAACATGGGAATGTCGTTGGGCATGTCCCCGAAGGCGATCGTCATCCCGGGCCCCAGGCCCAGGTGTTCGGCGGCCAGCGCGAGGCCCGTCGCCTTGGTGATGCCGCATGGCTGGAGTTCGACGGTCCCGGGCCCCGACATGGTGACCGTGGCCAGTGAGCCCACCACCGAACGTGCCGTGACCGCCAACTCGTCGTCGGACAGGTAGGGATGGCGCAGCAGCACCTTGCTGATCGGCTCGCACCACAGGTCGTCGCGCCGGCCGACCCGCACGGCCGGCAGGGTCGGATGGGGCATCAGATAGCCCGGCTCGATGAGGGTGAGCCCGTCGACACCGTCCTGGTCGACGGCCGCGTACACCTGGCCGACCTCGGCCTCGATCTTCTCCAGCGCGGTCTCGGCCAGTTCCCGGTCCAGGGTCACCGACCACAGCAGACGGTCCGCGCCGGCGTCATACACCTGCGCGCCCTGCCCGCACACCGCGAGCCCCGTGCTGCCCAGGACGTCGAGGAGCGGCCGCACTCTGGGCGCCGGCCGTCCCGTCACGACGAGATGCCGGGCCCCACCCGCGGCCACCCGCGCGAGGGCGGCCAACGACCGGTCGGAGAGGGTGTCGTCGGCGCGGAGCAGCGTGCCGTCCAGGTCGGTGGCGATCAGTGCATATGCGGGGGAGGCGGCCATGATCAGAGAATACGGATGGTTGGCCCCTGCGACTCGACGCGAACCGGACGGCTGCTGCTTTCACATCCGTTGACCGCAGTTCCGGTTCCGGCGGTACGGCGGCACGGGACGGCCCCACCGGCATGCGCCAGGAGACCGGGCACGGCCGGTCGGGGCATGTCCCGTGCGGCTCCGCCCTGTTGACGCGGCGGCCGGCCGGGGGGCGGTGCGGAACGGCCAGGCCTCCGTGCGCCGCGTCACCATGCGTTGCCGTGCGCCCGCCTGCGTCGTGCGGGCCCGTCATCGCACCGCGCCTCGGCGGAGCGCTACGCCGAGTCCCGGAGCACCAGTTCCGTCGGGAGGATCACCCCGGCCGTGTCCTCGCCGGCGATCTGGGCGAGGAGCATGCGGACCATCTCGGCGCTGATGCGGTCGAAGGGCTGGCGCATGGTGGTGAGGGCGGGATCGATGGCGGTGGCCGCGGGTGAGTCGTCGAAGCCGCCGACGGTGATGTCACCCGGGACCGAACGCCCTGCCTGCTGAAGGACGTTGACGACACCCAGGGCCATGAGGTCGGAGGCGACGAAGACGGCGTCCATGTCGGGGGCCTGTGCCAGCAGGCGGCGGGCCGCCCGTTCGCCGCCGCTGCGCCGGAAGTCGCCCTCGACCACGAGCGCCGGGTCGTAGGGCAGGCCCGCCTCGGCGAGCACGTCCCGGTAGCCGGCCAGCCGGTCGGGGCCGCCCGGCATGTCCAGCGGCCCGGTGACCATGCCGACGCGGCGCCGGCCCCCCGTGAGCAGATGGCGGACCATCTCCTGCGCGCCCTCGCGGTCGGCGGCCGCCACGTAGCTCACCTTGGAACCGAGCCCTATCGGCTTGCCGCACACCACCAACGGGATCCCGGCGTCGTGGAGTTCGGCGGCGACCGGGTCACCGCTGTGGTTGGAGAGCAGCAGCACGCCGTCGACGTGACCCGAAGTGATGTACCGGGTCAGCCGGCGCCGGTCGTCGTCGCTCTCGGCCAGCATCAGCAGCAGCGGGATGTCGTGCTGGGCGAGCCGCTCGGTGCAACCCCGCAGCAGGACGTTGAAGTTGGGGTCCTCGAAGAACTTCTCCTGGGGTTCCGTCAGCAGGAACGCCACCGAGTCCGACCGGCCGGTACTGAGGCTGCGCGCATGCCGGTTGACCACGTAACCGGTCTTCCTGATGGCGGCCTCCACGGCCCGCCGGGCGGCGGGCGAGACGTAGTGGCCGCCGTTCAGGAAGCGGGAGACGGTGCCCCGCGAGACGCCCGCCTCCCGGGCCACGTCGTGGATGGTCGGGGGCCTTCGGCGTCCGTTCGCGCTGGTGGTCATGTTCCTCGTTCGTGAAAGTGGGTCGGGGGCCTCAGGCCTTGACCGAGCCGCTGAGCAGGTCCAGGGACCAGAACCGCTGGATCACCAGGAAGAGCCCGATCAGCGGGAGGATCGCGAGCAGACAGCCGGTGATGACCAGGGTGTAGAGGGCCGGCTGCGAGGCGCCCTGTGCGAGCAGCGTGTAGAGGCCGAGGGTGATCGGGAACTTCTCGTCGTCGGCGAGCATCACGTAGGGCAGCAGGAAGTTGTTCCAGATGCCGACGAACTGAAAGAGGAACACCGTGATCAGGCCCGGCATCATCATCGGTACGGCGATCCTCGAGAAGATCCTCCACTCGCTCGCGCCGTCCATGCGGGCCGCCTCCATCAGCTCGGCGGGCACCGAGGCGGCCGCGTAGATGCGGACCAGGTAGACGCCGTACGGCGAGAGGATCGACGGCAGCAGCATCGACCAGTACGAGTCGGCCATGCCCAGCTTCGACAGCAGCAGGTACTGCGGTACGGCCAGCACGACGGACGGCACCAGGACGCCGGCCAGGATCATCTTGAAGATGGCCTCACGGCCCCGGAAGGCGAACCGGCCGAGCGCGTAGCCGCCGGCGGCGGAGACCGCGGCCGAGAGCAGGGCGCCGAAACCGGCGTAGAAGGCCGAGTTGGCCATCCACCTCCAGAAGATGCCGTCGCGGTAGTCCGTCAGGTCGCTCAGGTTCTGGAGGAAGCCGCTGCCGGGGGCGAAGGTGAAGGTGGAGAAGAGCTCCGACCGGTCCTTGGTCGCCGCGATGACCACCCAGGCGATGGGGATCAGGCAGTACAGGGCGCCGAGGATCAGGACGATCGTGGGCACCCAGGCGGTGCGCCGTGCTGTGGCGGCCCTGCCGGTGGTGTCGGCGGTGAGGGTGAGGGGGGTCATGCCCGGTCCTCCCGGGTGTAGCGGTCGGAGATGCGCAGCAGGGTGAAGGAGAGGACGAACGTGGCCAGGGCCAGGACGACCGCGGTGGCGGAGGCGCCGTAGATGTCGGACTGGAGGAAGGCCTTGTCGTAGATGGCCATCAGGGGGCTCCACGAGCTGGGCAGGCCGTTGGTGAGCGGCTTGAGGGCCATCGGCTCGGTGAAGACCTGGAGGGTGGCGATCACCGAGAAGAAGAAGGTGAGCACCAGGGAGGGCATCACGATCGGGATCTTGATCTTCAGGGCGATGCCCAGGTCGGTCGCGCCGTCGATCCTGGCCGCCTCGTAGATCTCCGGCGGGATGGCCCTGAGTGCGGTGTAGATGACGATCATGTTGAAGCCGGTGCCGCCCCAGACCGCGATGTTCGCGAAGGAGAGATAGAGGTTGCCGCCGTCGAACAGGTCGGGCTGCGGAAGGCCGAACTTGTCCAGCAGGTAGGAGAAGGGGCTGACGTCCGGCAGGTACAGGAAGCCCCACATGAGGGCGGCGATGATGCCCGGCACCGCGTACGGCAGGAAGATCATCAAACGGGCGAAGGGCGCGCTGCGCGCCTTGGGTGTGTCCAGCATCAGCGCGAACAGCAGCGCGAGCCCCAGCATGGTCGGGATGACGATGAGGCCGTAGCCGAAGGCGCGCAGGACGCTGTGGCCGAACTCGGAGTCCTTGAGGACGTCGGTGTAGTTGCCGATGCCGTTCCAGACCTGTGCGCGGGCACCCTTGCCGAGGCCGATGCCCTTGACCTGGACCTTGTGCAGGCTCAGCCAGATCGCGTACCCGATGGGCACCACGGTGAAGGCGGCGAAGAGGGTCAGGGTGGGCACCAGGAACCAGTACGGTGCGCTGCGGCCACGGCGGCGGGGGCGGGGGCGGCTGGGGCGGACGGACTGGGCGGTGCCGGTGCCGTCCGCCAAGGGCCCGACCTCGATGAGGTCGGAGCCCTGGAGCGGAGCGCTGGTCATGCCTCGGTCACCTCGAAGCCCTGCTTCTTCATGTCGCCGAAGGTCTTCGACTGCACGGTGGCGAGGGCGGAGTCGAACTGGGACTCCTTCTTCGCCTTGGTGGCCTTGCCGAACGCGTCCTGGAAGGTGGTGTAGGCCGTGTTGACGTTGGGGCCCCAGGCCGCGGCGGCGGTGGTCGCGGCGATCTCACCGGCGGTGGTGTAGAAGTCCGCCTGGTTCGAGAAGAACTCCGGCGTGGTCAGGACGTTCCCGGACTGGCCCTTCGTGGCGGCCGGGTAGATCGCGACCTCCTTGACCAGGGCGGCCAGCGCCTCCGGGTCGGTGTTGAGCCAGGTGGCGAACTTGGCGGCGGCCTCGGCGTGCTGGGAGTCGGTGGAGACGCCGGTGGAGGAACCGCCCCAGCTGCCGGTGACGTTCTCGCCGGACTTCCACTGCGGCAGCGGTGCCATGCGCCACTTGCCCTTGGTGTCGGGGGCGGAGGAGACCAGCACACCGGGCGCCCAGACGGCGGAGACCCAGGCCAGGTGGGTGCCCTTGTTGAGGGCGTTGTTCCAGGCCGGGGTGTACATCGGCTGGTTGTCGATGACGCCCTCCTGCACGAGCCCGCCCCAGAACTCGGCGACCTGCTTGGTGGCGGCGTCGTCGATGCCGACGGTCCACTTGCCGGCCGAGTCGACGGTCCACCACTTGCCGCCGGCCTGCTGGGCGAGGCCCGCGAACAGACCGGGGTCGTTGGAGGAGAACGTGGTCAAGTAGGCGTCCGGGACGGCCTTCTTGGCGGCGCGGGCGGTCTCGGCGAACTCTGTCCAGGTCTTCGGGACGGCCAGGCCGTGCTTCTTGAAGAGGTCCTCGCGGTAGTAGAACATCAGCGGCCCGGCGTCCTGCGGGATCGCGTAGAGCGCGTCCGTGCCGAGGGTGACCATGCCCCAAAGACCCTCGGCGAAGTCCGACTTGGTGTCGCCCGCGTACTTGGTGATGTCGGCCAGGACGTCGTTGGAGACCAGGGTCGGCAGGGACTGGTACTCGACCTGGATGAGGTCGGGGGCGTTGCCGGCCTTCTTCGCGGTGATCAGCTTGGAGACGATCTCGCCGCCGCTGGCCTGCTTGGACACGGTCACCGTGATGTCCGGGTTCTTCTTGTTCCAGATCGCGGCGACCTTCTCCATGTTCGGAGCCCACGACCAGTAGGTCAGCTTGACCGGCCCGCCGCTCCCGCCGGAGTCCTTGTCGTCGGAACCGCCGCAGGCGGCGAGGGTGCTCGTGAGGCCGAGGGCTGCGGCCCCGGCAAGGATGCTGCGCCTGCTGATCTGGCGGCGGTTGATCGACATCTTCATCTCCCCTGACTTGGAACCAGCCGTCCCGCACGTCCCGCGTACGCGGCAACCGCCGTGGGGGGAGGTTCTGCGGACGTGACCGAGAGGCTGTGCGCGAGGGCCGCGCGGCTCTGTGATCGTGCACAGTAGAGAATTGTTTCGGCCCCTTGTCAATGGCGGGTGCGTGGGGTTACCTACTTGTTGCTCGCCGATGACAGGGGCGAGGGGAGCTGTGCACGATCACAGAAAATGAGGGTTTTCTGTGATCGTCAGGCGTTACGCCGACTCCCCTCGCCCCGCTCCCCGGCCCTCCCCCGGCCGCCGACGTCACCGCAGAGCCGGTATCCCCGTGACCGTCCGCGAAAGGACCCTTTGACATGCGCAGACGCAGTGTTCTCACCGCTGCCGGAGCCGCCGCGCTGGCCGTTCCGGCGCTGGGGGCGACCCAGGCCGTCGCCGCTCCCGGCGTGTCCCGCTCTTCCGGCTCTTCCGGCTCTTCCGGCTCTTCCGGCTCTTCCGGCGGCCGTCGCCTGAAGATCCGGGGCGTGGACATCTCCTCGCTGCCGAAGAACGAGGACCACGGCGCCGTGTACCGCACGGCCGACGGCCGCCGCGAGGACCCGGTCCGCCTGCTCGCCCGGGCCGGCGTCACCCACGCCCGCCTCAAGGTGTGGGTGAACCCGGCCGACGGCTACAACAACAAGGCGCACATCCTGCCGCTCGCCCGTCGCCTCGAGCGGGCCGGGGTCGGCATCTGGATCGACTTCCACTACTCGGACAGCTGGGCCGACCCCGCCCACCAGACCAAGCCCGCCGCCTGGGCGGACCTGGACGTGGCGGGCCTGACGCGCGCGGTGTACGACCACACGGCCGACGTCCTGGGAGCGCTGAAGCGGCAGGGCACCCCGGCTCAACTCGTGCAGATCGGCAACGAGTTGAACGGCGGTCTGATCTGGCCCGAGGGCAACTGGGAGCACTTCGACACCATGACCGCCTTGCTCAAGGCCGGTCTGAGCGCGGCCCGCGACACCACCCCGCGGATCCGCACGATCCTGCACCTGGCGAACGGCGGCGACAACGGGCTGTACCGCTGGTGGTTCGACAACATGGTGGCGTACGGCGTCGACTTCGACATCATCGGGCTCTCCTACTACCCGTTCTGGCACGGCCCGATGGCCGACGTGGCCGCCAATATGGCGGACATCACCGCGCGTTACGGCAAGCCGTGCGTGATAGCCGAGACGGCGTACCCGTTCACGCTGGAGAGCGAGGACGACGTCAACGACATCCTGAACGACCCCTCACAGCTGACCGAGGGCTTCCCCGCCACGCCTGCGGGCCAGGCCGCGTGGCTGCGCGCGGTGGCCGACCTCGCGGCCGGTGTACCGGACGGGCAGGGACTGGGCTACTGCTGCTGGGAGGGCCTGTGGACCTACCGCGCGGGCAGCGGCTGGGACCCGACGGACCCCTCCTCGGGCAACGCGTGGGAGAACCTGGCGCTGTTCGACTTCCAGGACCGGGCGCTGCCGGGGCTGCGGACGCTGGGGCGCTACCGGTCGTAGGACGCGCCGCCAGGTGGAGTGGGCTACACCCCGCATACGCCGGGCAGCTCCCTCGTGGCGGTGGGCGGGCGACGGAATCGTGGACGGCATCGAATCCCGCCCCGAGAAAGGGTTGGCCACTGCCATGCGCCGTTGCCTCACCATCGCCACCGCCCTGACCGCCGTCGCCCTCACCGCCGTCCTCTCCACCGGCTGCGACCCCGAGGACGTGGACAACTCCCTGGACTGCGTGTCGAACGCCGACACGATCGCCGACAGCGTCAAGGCCATCCACGAGGCCGGCTGGGACGCGGTGAACGACCCCTCGAAGACCGCCGCATCCATCGCCACGATCGACAAGAACGTCGACGAGATCAACAAGGCCCGGGACGACGCGGCCGGCGGCAAGGTCGACCAGGCCGTCAAGGACCTCGACCAGGCGATCGAGGACTACAACAAGTCCGTCCTCGACGGAGACACCCACCCGGACACCGGCAGGATCGACGCGGCGGCCGACCGGCTGAAGGACGTCTGCACGTCGTGAGGCCGGCCGTGGGCCGCCGCCAGGTGCGGGGCGATCGTCTGCCCTCGTGAGCTACCCGTGGGCCGCCGCCAGGTGGCGGGCGAGCCTCGGGGAGGCGAATTCGGTGCCGCACACGAAGCGCATCACCGGGCCGTAGGACGCCGCCGCCGGCAGGCCGGTGAAGTACAGGCCCGGTACGGAGGAGACATATCCGGCGCCGAGCCTGGGCGTGCCCCGGCTGACGGCGAGCGCGGTGCGCAGTTCATGCCCGAGGAAGTCCATCGCGGCGAGGTCGACGCGGTAGCCGGTGGCCGCGATGACGTGGTCGGCGGCGAGGCGGTCCATGGTCCCGGTGCCGGTGAGGACCTCCAGGCTGGGGTGTCCCTCCGATGTGTCCGCCGTGAGGATGCGGTCCACCTCGGTGACCCGCACCTTCCCCTCGAAGCGGTCGCGCAGCCACCACGCGCCGAGCGGACCGAGGACCCGTCGGACCAGGAAGTGGCGGGTGCCGGCCGGGAGGTGGCGGTAGGGGTGCGGGTAGTAGGTCAGGGCCCACAGCGACCAGGCCCGGCCGAAGGGCGACTCGGGGCGCAGCCTGGGCTGCTGCCACGGCGGTGCGCCGAAGGCCACGCTGCCGCGGCCGCGGGCGACCACCCTGACCTGCGCGCCCGCCTCCGCCGCCAGGGCGGCCGTCTCCAGCGCCGACTGGCCGGCGCCGACGACGATCAGCTCCTTGCCGGAGTAGCGGGTGAGGTCGTGGTGCTGGGAGCTGTGGGAGACCGGGCCGGTCGGGGCGGGTCCGTCGGGTGCGGCGGCGGCCAGCTCCGGGGGCAGGTGGGAGAGGCCCGACAGACCGGTGGCGACGACGACAGCCCGCGCGGTGAACGACTCCCCCGAGTCGAGCTTGAGCTGGAAACCCCCCTGCTCGCTCCGGTCCACGGACACCACCCGCACCTGCTCCAGCTCGGGCACCAGCTTCTGCTGGAACCACTGGCCGTACGCGATGAAGGTCTCCACGGGGACGATGTCCTCGTCCGTCACCAGCCGGGGGATCCCGGCGGCGTCGCAGTAGTCGACGAGGGTGTGCCCGGGCTGGGGCGCGTCGAGGCTGGAGGCGGCCGGGGTGGACTTGAGGAGCATCCCCGCGGGCATGTGGTCGCGCCAGCTGACCATGGGGTCGCCGAAGACGCGCACGGGTATGCCGCGCGCCCGCAGATGGGCGGCGGTCGACAGGCCGAACGGCCCAGCGCCGATGACTGCTACCGGATGGATCACGAAGTCCCTCCCCAGGACGTCACTTCGTCACTTCGTGGTGGAGCTGTTCAGCTGGTCGCGCTGCCGCGGCGGTTGGCCCGCCACAGCTGGTGGAGATGCTTGGCGCCCGGCCGCACGAAGCGCCCGAGCATCGTGAGGAACGGCAGCGGGTCGTCACCCGCGAACCAGGCCAGCTCGGTCCCGCTGGGCCGCTTCGGCGCGTGCGGTGTCGTATAGCCGCTGCGGCGGTAGGCGAGCAGGGCGGGCAGGTCGATGTTCTCCACGACATAGCGGTGGCCCGCCCGCTGTTCCCCCTCCGGAACGGCACGTCCGGTCAGGTCCAGGTGCATGGCGCGGACGACGTCCACCGCCGACTCGCTCTCGAAGAGCCGGAACTGGGCGCCCATGCGTGGATTGAAGTCCAGCAGTTTGTACTGACCGTCGCGCCGGTCGAAGCGCAGGTCGAGGTCGATGATGCCGGTGTAGCCGATCTGTTTGATGAAACGTGCGGCGAGGTCCGCGAGTTCCGGGTTGTCGACGACGTACGCGTTGGCCGTCATGCCCGCGTGCGGCGGCCAGGAACGCACCTTGACGCCGGTGAACAGGGCCAGCGGTGTGGAGTTGCGGTCGAAGTAGGCGTGCACGATCCAGTCCTCGGCCTCCTCTCGCGGCAGGTACTCCTGGAGGATCACCCCGGGCCGCTCACCCCAGTCACGGGCGAGGGCGAGCAGCCCTTCACGGGTGGCGATGCGCGTGGTGCCGTTCACCGCGGGCCGCCGGCGCCGTACGAACGCCTCGCGGTTCTTGGCCACCACCGGGAAACGGGCCTTCTCGGCGAAGTCCACGATGTCGTCGTACGACTGCGGGAAGGAGGCCTCCGGGCTCGCGATCCCGTGTTCCACGCACAGTTCGTGCAGGCCCTGTTTGCTGGCCAGCCGGCGGGGCAGGCCGGGCTCCACGCGCGGGAAGAGGAAACGGCCGAGGAGGTCGCTCTGATGCTCGGCGATCAGAACCGCCGCCTCCTCGTCGGTCGGTACCAGCACGGCGGGGCGGCCGATGCGGCGCCCGATCCGGATCAGTCCCTCGATCAGCCGGCCCGGGTCCTCGGTGCCGGTCGTCGGCCAGACGAACGCGCGGGTGAGGTACCGGGAGGCGGCCGCGGGCGTGTAGCGGTCCTCCGTGATGGCGTACATGGGCACGCCGAGGCGGCCCAGAGTGCGGATCGCGCCGACTCCGCCGTGGTGCAGCGGGTAGTCGCCGAACTTGACGATCAGGGCCGGTACCTCACGATCGGCCTCGAATGGCACATTGCTCGCGCTCCTGGCCACGGTCCCCCCACGCGTCCCCCAACGGACGCGACCCCACCCATCCCGTCCGTACTCGCAAAGGACGCTAAGCCGGAATGGAAGCCTCCGAGTGTCCCGTAACAGGACATTGCGAACTCTTTAGTCACCTTGCTGTCCCTGGAGGCACTGCCGCGACAGGCGACTCGGACGTAACGTGTGCCGCGACCACCTGCACCGCACGGCATGCGCGAGAGTGAGGCAGCACCTCATGCCCCCCTTCGATGTCCCCTTCGACGTGCCCGAGGGCGACCCCTTCGGCCCGCACAACCTTCCGTACGGAGTGTTCTCGCCGCCGGGTTCGTCCGACCGGACCGTCGGCGTCCGCCTCGGTGACCACGTCCTCGACGCGGGCGCGGCGGCCGCCGCCCTCGGTTCCCCGTACGTCTCCCTGCTCGCCCGGCCCTCCCTGGGCCCGCTCCTCGCCGCCGGCCGCACGGCCTGGTCGGACGTGCGGCGGGCGCTCACCGCGTGGGTGACCGTGCCGGCGCACCAGGAGGCCGTCGCGGGGTTCTTCCACCCGCTGTCGTCGGTCGACCTCCATCTCCCCTTCGAGGTCGCGGACTACGTCGACTTCTACGCCTCCGAGAACCACGCGCGCAACGTCGGCCAGATGTTCCGGCCCGACGCCGCCGACTCCCTGACCCCCAACTGGAAGCACCTGCCGATCGGGTACCACGGGCGCGCGGGCACGGTGGTGGTGTCGGGGACGGATGTCGTACGGCCGTCGGGGCAGCGGAAGGCCCCCTCCGACGCCTCTCCCGTCTTCGGGCCGTCCGTGCGGCTCGACATCGAGGCGGAGGTCGGTTTCGTGGTCGGGACGCCCTCGGAGCTGGGCCGGCCGGTCGCGCTCGGCGACTTCCGGGAGCACGTCTTCGGGCTGTGCCTGCTCAACGACTGGTCCGCGCGGGACATCCAGGCCTGGGAGTACGTCCCTCTCGGCCCGTTCCTCGGCAAGTCCTTCGCCACGTCGGTGTCGGCGTGGATCACCCCGCTGGACGCGCTGGAGGAGGCGCGGGTGGCACCGCCGGAGCGGACGCACGAGCTGCTGCCGTATCTGGACGACACCGCTTCCGACGTGGAACCGGGCGGTTACGACCTGCGGATCTCCGTCGCGGTCAACGGCCACGTGGTGTCGGAGCCGCCGTTCTCCACCATGTACTGGACGGCGGCCCAGCAGTTGGCTCACATGACGGTGAACGGGGCGTCGCTGAGGACGGGTGACCTGTACGGCTCGGGAACGGTGAGCGGGCCCTCGGCGGGCGAGCGGGGGTCGCTGCTGGAGCTGACCTGGAACGGCCGGGACGCGCTCGAACTCCCCGACGGGAAGCGGACGTTCCTGGAGGACGGGGACCTCGTGACGCTGTCGGCGTGGGCTCCCGGTCCGGGCGGGGTCCGAGTGGGGCTGGGGGAAGTGGCGGGACGCGTGGTGCCCCGGGTGGTGTGAGGCGTCCGGTGCTGTTCGAGTCCTGCCGCAGGGCGTCCGCTCACGGCATACTGGCGGCGGGCGGCATACGTGGGACGACGTACCGACCGCCCCGCAGCACCTCACCACCCAGCCCCACCTTCCCTGTCTCCGATCAGGATGCGGAGCCCGTGGCATGACTCTCTGCCTGCTCCTGCTGAGCACCGTCGCCGTAGCGGCCGCCGTGCCGGTGCCGCGTGCGCTCACCCGGTCCGCGTGGCCCGAACGGGAACCGGTGGTCGGGCTGTGGGTGTGGCAGTGCCTGGTCGCCACGGTGCTGCTGTGCTGCCTGACGGCGCTGGTGCTGGGGGCGGCGGCGGTCTTCCACACGGTCCGCGACCATGTGTTCGCCCCGGCGCCGCCGGCCGTGACCGCGGCGTACGACCTCTCGGCGGCGCCGGTCTGGGCGGTCGCCCTGACCCTGCTGCTGGCGGGCGGGGCCGCGTGGACCACGGCGATGCTGGCCCGTGAACTGGTCGAGGCCCGTCGGCGCCAGGGGCTCGCCCGTGAGCATCTGCGGGAGCGGGCGCCGGATCTGCCGGCCGGGCTGGGCGCTGTCGCGCGCGGTCCACTGCTGGTGCTGGAGGACGAGTATCCGGATGCCTGGTGGATGCCGGGCAATCCGCCGCAGCTGATCGTGACGACCGGTGCGCTGCACCGGCTGACCGATCACCAACTGGACGCCGTCCTCACCCACGAGCGCGGGCATGCGCGGGCCCGCCACGACTGGCTGCTCCATCTGTCGACCGCGCTGGCCACGGGTTTTCCCCGGGTGCCGCTCTTCGCCCACTTCTGCGACCAGACGCACCGCTTGGTGGAACTGGCGGCGGACGACACGGCGTCGCGGCGGTGCGGTCACTTGACGACGGCGTTGGCGCTGATCGAGCTGAACCAGCATCGGGGCGTGCTGTCGTGCTCCTCCAGTCACCGGTTGCTGGGTGAGCGGGTGGACCGTCTGCTGGAGCCGCCGCCGCGGTTGCTGCGCCGACAGCGGGCGCTTACGTCTGCGACGGCGGCGCTGGTGCCGTTGCTGCCCCTGCTGATCGTCTTCGGACCGGGGTTGTCGGCGCTGGTGTAGTGGGTCAGGTGGCACATGTCACCCCGCAGCCACAGAAACCGCAGGTCAGCCACCAAACCGTCACACCGTCAGGTGGCGCAACAATCCGGCAACACTGCTTTTCCTACCAGCTCGGTATGGTTCCAGCCATGCCACCCACCGACCGCATCCGGGACCACGCCGGCCAAGGCGCGACCACCGTCGCCGCCCGCGCCCGGCGCCGGCTGCGTGCGGACCAGGCACGACAACTCGCCGACCTCCTGCGCCACCAGCTCCTGACCGGCGGCTTCGAGGACGGCACCCTCCCGCACGAGACGATCCTCGCCACCGACTACCGCGCCTCCCGCAACACGGTCCGCCAAGCCCTGGACCTGCTCCGCGCCGAAGGCCTGGTCCAACGCCTCCCCGGCGTCGGCACCGTGGTCGTGGGCCAGAAGTACCCCCATGGCCTGGACCGTCTGATGGGCCTCGCGGAAACCCTGCACGAGCACGGCACGGTCACCAACGAGGTCCGCACCATGGGCCCGGCCCCCGCGCCCCACCCGGTGGCCCAGCGCCTCCGAATCGCCCCCGGCACCGACGTCCTCTACATCGAACGTCTGCGCCGCCTGAACGGCCTCCCCCTCTCCCTCGACCTCACCTACATCCCCCTCGACATCGGCACCGCCCTGCTCGGCGCCGACCTGGAGAACACCGACGTCTTCCGCCTCCTGGAGACGATCACCGGCCAGGGCCTCGGCCACGCCGAGATCACTCTGGAGGCGGTGAACGCGGACGCCCACTCCGCCGCCGTACTGGAAGCCCCGCGCGGCGCGGCCGTCCTGATGCTGGAACGCCTCACCCACCTCGCCGACGGCCGCCCCGTCGACCTGGAGTTCATCCGCTTCCGCGGCGACCGCATCACGATGAGCGGTCTGCTGCACCGCTCCCTCTGACCTCTTTCCGAGCCGTTTCCTGGAGACAGCCATGCCCTTGGCGCCCCAGCGGGCCGACGTGCCCGTGACCATCGACGAGTCGAAGTGCATCGACGGCTGCACGCTCTGCGTGGACATGTGCCCGCTGGACTCCCTGGCCATCGACACCAGCAGCGGCAAGGCCTACATGCACGTCGACGAGTGCTGGTACTGCGGCCCGTGCGCGGCCCGCTGTCCCACCGGAGCCGTCACGGTCAACATGCCCTATCTGCTCCGGTGAGAGGCCCTGAACTCCCATGAAACACAAACCGGTTGTCGCCGCACTGCTGCTGTTCGCGCCGCTGACGGCCTGCGGCAGCGCCCAGGCGGGCGACAGTTCCACGGTCACCGTCACCGTCGGCTACCAGTCCAAGACCATCAACACGGTCACGGCCGGAACGCTGCTTCGCTCGCTCGGCTCCTTCGAGAAGCAGCTCAACTCCCTCCACGACGGCCACACCTACAAGGTCGACTGGCAGGACTACGCCACCGGCGCCCCCATCACCGCCCAGATGACCGCCGGGAAGATCGACATCGGCTCGATGGGCGACTTCCCGCTCCTCATCAACGCGGCCCGCGGCAAGCAGCTCGGCAAGCCCACCCGCCTGGTCTCGGTCACCGGCTACAACCTGCGCGGCGGTCTCAACACGATCGTCACCTCCCCGAACTCGAAACTGGCCTCCCTCGGCGATCTGAAGGGCAGGAAGGTCTCCACCAGCGTCGGCTCCGCCGCCGACGGCACCCTCGTACGGGCCCTCCAGCGCGCCGGCATCGACCCCGACAAGGGCATCGAGAAGCTCAACCAGCAGCCCGCGGTGGGTGCTTCGGCCCTGTCGGCGGGCAGCGCGGACGCCCTGTCACAGTTCGTCGCCTGGCCCGGTCTGCTCACCTACCAGGGCAAGGCGAAGGCGCTCTACGATGGTGCCGAGCTCGACCTCCCCACCTTCCACGGCGTCACCGCCCGCGAGGACTTCGCGAAGCAGCGGCCGACGGTCCTGGAGGCGTTCCTCAAAGCCCAGGCCGAGGCCACCGACTACCTCAACACCCACCCGGTCGCCGCCGCCGAGTCGGTCGCCAAGGCCACCGGCCTGCCCGCAGAGGTCGTCTACCTCTACAACGGTGCCCACGGCATCGCCACCTTCGACCCGGCGATCAAACCCCAGCTGGTCTCCGCCCTGAAGCAGGACGTCTCGGTCCTGAAGGCGGCCAAGCTGACCGGAGACGTGGACGTGGACTCCTTCGTCGACGACCAGTACGTCAAAAAAGCCCTCGGGTCCGGCTACGCGGGCCGCCTCGCCCTGAAGCCGTCCGCTTCCGCGAGCGAGGTCTGGCCCAAGGGCGCCTCCAGGACGCAGAGCTTCAAGACGCCCGCCGAACTTCTCGCGTACGTCTCCGCGCACAAGGACGGCATCCGCGCCGCGTACGTCCCCGACGCCACCACCGGCACCCTCTGGTTCGCCGACAAGGCGGTCTGGGTGGCCGACGGCGACGAACTGCTGCCCTTCGTCGCCCCGGAGACCGCCCAGGCCTACGTCTCCGCGCACGGCGGCGCCCGGGTCGTCACGTACGCCGAGGCCCTGGAGCAGGCGTCGTGAGCGGGAAGGAGCGCGCGAGCCGGGGCCGGGGGGTGCCCCGGCTCGGCCGGTACGCGCTGCGGGCGGCCTCGCTCGCGCTCGCCCTCGGCGTGTGGCAGCTGCTGACCAGTCTCGACATCGACCTGTGGCTGCGCTTCTCGCAGTTCCCCACCGTCGCCGACGTGGCCCGCACCTTCGCCGACCGGCTGTCCGGCCCGGACTACTGGACGGACCTCACCGACAGCCTCACCCGCATCCTCACCGGTTTCCTGCTGGCCGCCGTGCTCGGTGTGGCGGTGGGCGTGCTCGTGGCGCGCTCCCGCCTCGCCGAGGACCTGCTCGGCCCGGTCCTGGAGGTCGTCCGCCCGATCCCGGCGATCGCCCTGGTCCCCGTCGCGATCCTGCTGTTCCCCTCCAACGAACAGGGCATCGTCTTCATCACCTTCACCGCCGCCTTCTTCCCCGTCCTGGTCTCCACCCGGCACGCGGTCCGGGCGCTGACCCCGGGGTGGGAGGAGGCGGTGCTGACCATGGGCGGCGGCCGGTGGCGGATCCTCGCCTCGGTCGTCCTGCCGGGCGCCCTGCCCGGCATCTTCGGCGGCCTGTCCGTCGGCATCGGCGTGTCGTGGATCTGTGTGATCTCCGCCGAGATGATCTCCGGCCAGTACGGCGTCGGCTACCGCACCTGGCAGGACTACACCGTCGTCAACTACGCGGGCGTCTTCGTCGGCATGGTCACCATCGGCGTCCTCGGCTGGCTCACCTCCACGGCCGTGGAACTCCTGGGGCGCCGCCTGACGCGATGGCTGCCGAGGACGTCGTACGTCGCCGCCGGCCGGACTCCGCGACGGGTGAACCGTGCCGTGGCCGCCGTGCCGGCGAGCCCCACGACCCAGGAGGGCGTGCCCCATGACCAGCTCGTCTGACGTCCGTTCGCCCGCCCGCACCGGCGCGGCACTGGCGCTGCGCGGCGCCGCCCTCGGGCGTCCCGACGTGCCCGTGCTCGACGGAGTGGACCTCGTGGTGGCTCCCGGCGAGATCCTGACGCTCGTCGGGCCCTCCGGCTGCGGCAAGTCGACGCTGCTGCGCACGCTGGCCGGACTGTTGTCGCCGCTTGCCGGGGAGGTCAGCCAGGACGGACACCCCCTGACGGGCCCCGCAGCCGACCGCGCCCTGATCTTCCAGGAGGACGCCCTCCTGCCCTGGCGCACCCTGCGCGCCAACGTCGAACTCCCCCTCGCCATCCAGGGGGTACCGCGTGCGGAGCGCAGGCGGCAGGCGGAGGCGTGGCTGGAGCGCGTCGGACTCGCCGACCACGCCACGCAGTTGCCGCACCGCGTCTCCGGCGGACAACGCCAGCGCGCCCAGCTGGCCCGCGCCCTCGCGGGAGCGCCGCGCGCCGTCCTCATGGACGAACCCTTCGGCGCCCTGGACGCCCAGACCCGCGCCGGAATGCAGGACCTCCTCGTCGAGGTGCTGCGGGGCACCGGGGCCACCGTCGTCTTCGTCACCCACGACGTGGACGAGGCCCTCTTCCTGGGCGACCGGGTCGCGCTCATCGGCTCCGGCCGCCTGACCGCCGTACGCGACGTGCCCCGCCCGCGTGACCGCACGGCGCACGACGACCCGGCACGCCTGGCGCTGCGGCGCGACGTCCTCTCCTCGCTCGGTACCTGAAAGGCCCCCCGGTGACCACCTCCGTGAACCCGCCCCTGGAGATCCCCGCGCTCACCGACGCCGAGGAACTCACCTGCGACGTCCTTGTCATCGGCGGCGGCACCGCCGGCACCATGGCGGCCCTGACCGCCGCCGAGCACGGCGCGGACGTCATCCTGCTGGAGAAGGCCCACGTCCGGCACTCCGGTGCCCTCGCCATGGGCATGGACGGCGTCAACAACGCGGTCATCCCCGGCCGCGCCGAACCGGACGACTACGTCGCCGAGATCACCCGCGCCAACGACGGCATCGTCGACCAGTCCACCGTCCGCCAGACCGCCACCCGCGGCTTCGGGATGGTGCAGCGTCTGGAGTCGTACGGCGTGAAGTTCGAGAAGGACGAGCACGGCGACTACGCGGTGCGCCAGGTCCATCGCTCCGGTTCGTACGTGCTGCCGATGCCGGAGGGCAAGGACGTCAAGAAGGTCCTGTACCGGCAGCTGCGGCGGCGCGAGATGCGGGAGCGGATCCGCATCGAGAACCGGGTGATGCCGGTGCGGGTGCTGACCGCTCCCGCGGACGGGCGTGCGGTGGGCGCGGTCGGCTTCAACACGCGTACGGGCGCGTTCGTCACGGTCCGCGCGGGCGCGGTGATCCTGGCGACCGGCGCCTGCGGCCGCCTGGGCCTGCCCGCCTCCGGCTACCTGTACGGCACCTACGAGAACCCGACCAACGCGGGCGACGGCTACGCCATGGCCTACCACGCGGGCGCCGAGCTCACCGGCATCGAGTGCTTCCAGATCAACCCGCTGATCAAGGACTACAACGGGCCCGCCTGCGCCTATGTCGCCAACCCCTTCGGCGGCTACCAGGTCAACCGGCACGGCGAGCGCTTCGTCGACTCCGACTACTGGTCCGGCCAGATGATGGCCGAGTTCGCGGCGGAGGTCGCCTCCGACCGGGGGCCGGTGTACCTGAAGCTGAGCCACCTGCCCGAGGAGTCGATCTCGTCCCTGGAGTCGATCCTGCACTCCACGGAACGGCCCACGCGAGGCACGTTCCACGAGGGCCGCGGTCACGACTACCGCACCCACGACATCGAGATGTACATCTCCGAGATCGGCCTGTGCGGCGGCCACTCCGCCTCCGGTGTCCGCGTCGACGACCACGCCCGTACGACCGTCCCCCGCCTCTACGCCGCCGGCGACCTGGCCTGCGTCCCGCACAACTACATGATCGGTGCGTTCGTCTTCGGTGACCTGGCGGGCGCGGACGCCTCCCAGTACGCGCCGTACGAAGGGGAGTTGCCGCTCGACCAGCTCCGCGAGGCGCACGAACTGATCTACCGCCCGCTGCGCAACCCGGACGGCCCGCCGCAGCCACAGGTCGAGTACAAGCTCCGTCGCTTCGTGAACGACTACGTGGCCCCGCCCAAGTCGGGGGCGCGGCTGTCGCTGGCCCTGGAGTCCTTCGAGCGGATGCGCACCGACATCGCCTCGATGGGCGCCCGCACCGCGCACGAGCTGATGCGCTGCGCCGAGGTCTCCTTCATCCGCGACTGCGCCGAGATGGCCGCGCGTGCCTCCCTCGCCCGCACGGAGTCCCGCTGGGGTCTCTACCACGACCGCCTCGACCACCCCCATCGCGACGACGCCTCCTGGTTCCACCACCTCGACCTGCACAAGTCCCCCTCCGGTGCGATGGAGTTCACGGCCCGTCCCGTGGCTCCCTATCTGGTCCCGATCGACGAGTTCACGCCCGTCGGCGGCCCCTCCCGGCACCTCGGCGAGGTGCACGCCGAGGTGGTGGCGACGGCGGGGGCGCGGGAGGTGGCCCCGGTCGCCGTCGGGCAGTTCGGTGCCACGAGCGACACGGCCGCCGACCGTGCCGGTGCCGACACCGTGACGGACACCCCGGTCTCACCCGCCCCGGTCTCTTCCGCCCCGGTCTCACCCCGTCTGCTCGAGCTCCTCGCCCTCGCCGAGCAGGAACCCGAACTCGCCGTCGTCCGCACCTACTTGTCCGATCCCGAGCCCGCTGTCCGCCGTACGGCCGTCACCGTCCTGACGGAGACCGCGCCACCGGGGACCGGACCGGTCCTCGCCAAGGCCCTCACCGACCTCGACCCCGGTGTCCGCGCCGCCGCGGCCGCGTCCCTGCGCGAACTCGTCGAGACTCTCCCGCCCGAGCCCGCCCTCCGCGAGGGTCTCGCCGCCGCCCTGGCCGAGTCCGACCCGGTCGTCCGCGCCGCCGCCCTGGACGTGCTGCGTGCCCTGCGCCTGGGCGACACGGAACTGTTCGCCGGGGCCCTCACCGACTCGGACATCGCCGTGCGTATCGAGGCCGTCCGCGCCCTCGTCTCCGTGGACGCCGCCGTGGAACTCGCCCAGGCGGCGACCACCGACCCCTCCCGCGAGGTCCGTGTGACGATCGCCAAGGCGCTGGCGACGGTGTCGGCGGAACGCCCCCTCGATGTCGTTCTCGACGCCTTGACCCGTCTCACCGAGGACACCGACGCCCTGGTACGGGGGGCCGCCTACGGAGCGCTCGGCACCACCGGCTGCCCCGCCCCCCTCGCCACCCGCGCCGTCGCCGCCCTGTCGGCCGCCGCCTGGCAGGTCCGGTCGGGTGCCGCGACGGCACTGTCCGCCGCCGATCCCGACGTGGCCGTCCCCGCCCTCGCCAAGGCCCTCGCCGACCCGAACGCCGACGTCCGCAAGGCCGCCGTCCTCGCCCTGACCCGGCACACGAGCACCGCCGACGCCCGCGCGGCCCTGGCCACGGCGACGACGGACTCGGACGCGGACGTCAGGGCGTATGCGGCGCGGGCCTTGTGAGGTGACGTAAGACCCGCGCGACACAGCCGTCGCCCCCGCGCCGGCGCCCGGCGGCGGCTATATCCAGTCGTCCTCGGGCGCCGGCTCGGCGTCCATCTCGGGCCAGTGGTCCGCGCCGGGATCCGCGTCACCGGCCTGGTCCGGTGTCTTCGCGGCCGCACCGCCGTCGGCCAGCCCGGCGAGCACCTCGATCACACCCTCCCCGTACGTCACGAGCTTCTTCTCACCGACCCCGCCGACGCTTCCGAGCTGCGTCACGGACGTGGGCCACACTGTGACGATCTCCCTGAGCGTGGCGTCGTGGAAGATGACGTACGCCGGGACGCCCTGCTCACGGGCCTGCTCGGCGCGCCAGGCCCGCAGTGCCTCGAACGCCGGCACCAGCGCCTCGGGCAGCTCGGCCACCACGGCCTTGGCCTTGCCCCGACCGGAAGAGGACGAAGAGCCCGTCTTGGCGGTCACCGGCTTCTTCGGTTCCTTGCGCAGCGGCACGTCCCGCTCCCGCCGCAGCACCGCACCGCTCGCCTCGGTCAGCACCAGCGTGCCGTAGTCGCCTTCGACCGCGAGCAGCCCCTGGGCCAGCAACTGCCGTACGACCCCTCGCCATTCGCCCTCGGAGAGCTCCTCGCCGATGCCGAACACCGACAGCTGGTCGTGGTCGAACTGGATGACCTTGGCGGTGCGCTTGCCGAGCAGGATGTCGACGATCTGCACCGCCCCGAACTTCTGCCCGCGCTCCCGCTGCAGCCGCACCACCGTCGAGAGCACCTTCTGGGCCGCGACCGTGCCGTCCCAGGTCTCCGGCGGTGTGAGGCAGGTGTCGCAGTTGCCGCAGCCCGTCGGCTCCGGTTCCTGGCCGAAGTAGTTCAGGAGCTGTCCGCGCCTGCACTGGGCGGTCTCGCACAGCGCGAGCATCGAGTCCAGGTGGGCGGCGGCCCGGCGCCGGAACGCCTCGTCGCCCTCGCTCGACTGGATCATCTTGCGCTGCTGGATGACGTCGTTGAGGCCATAGGCCATCCAGGCCGTGGACGCCAGTCCGTCACGGCCCGCGCGGCCCGTCTCCTGGTAGTAGCCCTCGACCGACTTGGGCAGGTCGAGGTGGGCGACGAAGCGGACGTCCGGCTTGTCGATGCCCATGCCGAAGGCGATGGTCGCCACCACGACCAGGCCGTCCTCGCGCAGGAAGCGGGACTGGTGTGCGGCGCGGGTGCCCCCGTCCAGGCCCGCGTGGTACGGGACCGCCTCGATGCCGTTGCGGGAGAGGAACTCGGCCGTGGCCTCCACCGACTTGCGGGAGAGGCAGTACACGATGCCCGCGTCGCCCGCGTGCTCCTCGCGCAGGAAGGCCAGCAGCTGCTTCTTGGGGTCGGCCTTCGGCACGATCCGGTACTGGATGTTGGGCCGGTCGAAGCTCGCCTCGAAGTGCCGGGCCGTCGGCATGTTCAGCCGCTGGGTGATCTCGTCGTGCGTGGCACGCGTGGCCGTCGCGGTGAGCGCGATCCGCGGGACGTCGGGCCAGCGCTCGCCGAGCACGGACAGCATCAGATAGTCGGGACGGAAGTCGTGGCCCCACTGTGAGACGCAGTGCGCCTCGTCGATGGCGAAGACGGCGATCTTGCCGCGGGAGAGCAGGTCCTGGGTGGCGTCCAGCCTCAGCCGCTCCGGCGCGAGGTAGAGCAGATCCAGCTCTCCGGCCAGGAACTCGGCCTCCACCACGCGGCGCTCGTCGAAGTCCTGCGTGGAGTTCATGAACCCGGCGCGCACGCCGAGCGCCCTGAGCGCGTTCACCTGGTCCTGCATCAGCGCGATGAGCGGTGAGACGACGATGCCCGTGCCGGGTCTGACCAGGGACGGAATCTGGTAGCACAGCGACTTGCCGCCGCCGGTCGGCATGAGCACGACGGCGTCGCCGCCGGCCACCACATGCTCGATGATCTCTTCCTGCTCACCGCGGAAGGCGTCGTATCCGAAGACCCGGTGCAGCGTGGCCAGTGCCTCGCTGTCGCTCGCGTCCGGTGTCCCGGTGATCCCTGGCATCTCGCTGATACCGCCCATCCCGCCCATAGTCCCGTCCCCCGTACGTCGTCCCTCGACCACTGCCTCCACGATAGGTGCCGGGACCGACAGCGTCGGAGTTATCCACAGGCCGGGCCTGTGACGTTCCGTGGTCATTCGATCGGCCGCTGTCATACGAGGCCCGCCCCTGGCCACGACCGGTGCCCCGTACGCGGCGGGCCCCGGTTCCCTCGAAGGGAACCGGGGCCCGCCGCGTGAACGCGGTTCAGGCACCGCGGATCAGCGCACGAACACTCCCGCCTGGCTCGCCAGGTCCAGGAAGTACTGCGGCGCCACACCTAGCACCAGCGTGACGGCCACGCCGACCCCGATCGCCGTCATCGTCAGCGGTGACGGCACGGCGACCGTCGGTCCCTCCGGGCGCGGCTCGCTGAAGAACATCAGCACGATCACCCGGATGTAGAAGAACGCGGCGATGGCGGACGAGATCACACCGACCACGACGAGCGGCGCCGCGCCGCCTTCCGCCGCCGCCTTGAACACGGCGAACTTCCCGGCGAAGCCGGAGGTCAGCGGAATACCGGCGAAGGCCAGCAGGAACACCGCGAACACGGCGGCCACCAGCGGCGATCGGCGGCCCAGGCCCGCCCACTTGGACAGGTGTGTCGCCTCACCACCGGCGTCGCGCACGAGCGTCACCACGGCGAACGCGCCGATCGTCACGAACGAGTACGCCGCCAGGTAGAAGAGGACCGACGACACCCCGTCCGGCGTGGTCGCGATGACACCCGCGAGGATGAATCCCGCGTGCGCGATCGACGAGTACGCCAGCAGCCGCTTGATGTCGGTCTGCGTGATCGCGACGATCGCACCGCCGAGCATGGTGACGATCGCGACGGCCCACATCACCGGCCGCCAGTCCCAGCGCAGGCCCGGCAGGACGACGTACAGCAGGCGCAGCAGCGCGCCGAACGCGGCCACCTTGGTCGCCGCCGCCATGAAGCCGGTGACCGGGGTCGGCGCACCCTGGTAGACGTCCGGCGTCCACATGTGGAACGGGACGGCGCCGACCTTGAACAGCAGGCCCATGACGATCATCGCGGCGCCGATCAGCAGCAGCGCGTCGTTGCCCATGGTGTCCACGAGCGCCGGGTCCACGGTGGTGATCGTGCCGTCGACGACCTTCGCGATGGTGCCGTACGACACCGAGCCCGCGTAGCCGTACAGCAGCGCGATGCCGAACAGGGTGAACGCGGAGGCGAACGAGCCCAGCAGGAAGTACTTGACCGCGGCCTCCTGCGACATGAGCCGCTTGCGGCGGGCCAGCGCGCACAGCAGGTACAGCGGGAGCGAGAAGACCTCCAGGGCCACGAACAGCGTCAGCAGGTCGTTGGCCGCCGGGAAGATCAGCATGCCGGCGACCGCGAAGAGCAGCAACGGGAACACCTCGGTGGTGGTGAACCCGGCCTTCACGGCGGCCTTCTCGCTGTCACTGCCCGGCACGGAGGCGGCCTGCGCGGCGAATGAGTCGACGCGGTTGCCGTGGGTCTCGGGGTCGAGCCGGCGCTCGGCGAAGGTGAACAGGCCGACCAGGCCCGCCAGCAGGATCGTGCCCTGGAGGAACAGGGCCGGTCCGTCGACGGCGATCGCGCCCATCGCCGCGATGCCCGCCTTGGTGGTGGCGTATCCGTCGGAGGCGAGGGCGACGACCGCCGCGAAGGCGGCGCACAGCGCTACGACGGACACGAACAGCTGGGCGTAGTAACGGGACTTGCGCGGGACGAACGCCTCGACCAGCACTCCGATGATCGCCGCACCCAGGATGATCAGGGTGGGCGACAACTGCCCGTATTCGATCTTCGGCGCGTCGATCTTGGAGATCGGGTCGGCCGCGGTTGTCCACAGGCTGTGGACGGCTGTCGCACTCACTTGGCCGCCTCCACCTCGGGCTTGGGGTCCTTCTTGTGTACGTCGGACATGGTCGACTTCACCGCCGGGTTCACGATGTCCGTGACGGGCTTCGGGTAGACGCCCAGGAAGATCAACAGGACGACCAGCGGGGCGACGACCAGGAGCTCACGCGCGCGCAGGTCGGGCATCGCGGAGACCTCCGGCTTCACCGGGCCCGTCATCGTCCGCTGGTAGAGGACGAGGGTGTAGAGCGCGGCGAGCACGATGCCGAACGTCGCGATGATGCCGATCGCCGGGTAACGCGCGAACGTGCCGACCAGGACCAGGAACTCACTCACGAAGGGCGCGAGTCCCGGCAGGGACAGGGTCGCCAGGCCGCCGATCAGGAAGGTGCCGGCGAGCACCGGGGCGACCTTCTGGACACCGCCGTAGTCGGCGATGAGGCGCGAGCCGCGCCGCGAGATCAGGAAGCCGGCCACCAGCATCAGCGCGGCCGTCGAGATCCCGTGGTTGACCATGTAGAGCGTCGCGCCGGACTGGCCCTGGCTGGTCATGGCGAAGATGCCCATGATGATGAAGCCGAAGTGCGAGATCGACGCGTAGGCCACCAGCCGCTTGATGTCCCGCTGGCCGACCGCGAGCAGCGCCCCGTAGATGATGCTGATCACCGCCAGGACCAGGATCACTGGCGTCGCCCACTTGCTGGCCTCCGGGAAGAGCTGGAGGCAGAAGCGGAGCATCGCGAAGGTGCCCACCTTGTCGACGACCGCCGTGATGAGCACGGCGACCGGGGCGGTGGCCTCCCCCATCGCGTTGGGCAGCCAGGTGTGCAGCGGCCACAGGGGCGCCTTCACCGCGAAGGCGAAGAAGAACCCGAGGAACAGCCAGCGTTCGGTGTTCGTCGCCATGTCGAGCGAGCCGTTGGCACGCGCTTCGGCGATCGCCTGGAGGCTGAAGTTCCCGGCGACCACGTAGAGGCCGATCACCGCGGCCAGCATGATCAGGCCGCCGACCAGGTTGTAGAGGAGGAACTTCACGGCGGCGTACGAGCGTTGGGCCGCCGCCTTCTCGTCGGAGCCCGCGTGGGCACGGTCCCCGAAGCCGCCGATGAGGAAGTACATCGGGATGAGCATGGCTTCGAAGAAGATGTAGAAGAGGAAGACGTCGGTGGCCTCGAAGGAGATGATCACCATCGCCTCGACGGCCAGGATCAGGGCGAAGAAGCCCTGCGTCGGCCGCCACCGCTTGCTTCCGGTCTCCAGTGGGTCGGCGTCGTGCCAGCCCGCCAGGATGATGAACGGGATCAGCAGCGCGGTCAGCGCGAGAAGCGCCACTCCGATGCCGTCCACGCCCAGTTCGTACCGGACCCCGAAGTCCGCGATCCAGGCGTGTGATTCGGTGAGTTGGTAGCGGGCGCCGTCCGGGTCGAAGCGGACCAGGACGGCGATCGCGAGGGCGAGTGTGGCGAGGGAGACGAGCAGCGCCAGCCATTTGGCTGCGGTGCGTCGCGCGGCCGGCACGGCGGCCGTGGCGATCGCCCCGATCGCCGGGAGCGCCGCCGTCGCTGTCAGCAGAGGAAAGGACATCGGTATCAGACCGCCCTCATCAGCAGGGTCGCGGCGACGAGGATCGCCGCGCCGCCGAACATCGAGACCGCGTACGACCGCGCGTAGCCGTTCTGCAGCTTGCGCATCCGTCCGGAGAGGCCGCCGACCGAGGCCGCCGTGCCGTTGACCACGCCGTCGACCAGGGTGTGGTCGACGTAGACCAGGGAGCGCGTGAGGTGCTCTCCGCCGCGGACCAGGACGACGTGGTTGAAGTCGTCCTGGAGCAGGTCGCGCCGGGCGGCCCGGGTGAGCAGCGACCCGCGCGGGGCGACGACCGGGACCGGGCGGCGGGCGTACTGGGCGTAGGCGATCGCCACGCCGATCACCAGGACCACCATCGTGGCGAGGGTGACGGTGAGAGCGCTGACCGGGGAGTCGCCGTGGGAGTGCCCGGTGACCGGCTCCAGCCAGTGCAGGAAGCGGTCGCCGATGCTGAAGAACCCACCGGCGAAGACCGATCCGAACGCCAGCACGATCATCGGGATCGTCATGGACTTCGGGGACTCGTGCGGGTGCGGCTCGTGGCCCTCGGCATCCGGCTGCCAGCGCTTCTCGCCGAAGAACGTCATCAGCATCACGCGCGTCATGTAGAAGGCGGTGATGGCCGCGCCCAGCAGGGCCGCGCCGCCGAGGATCCAGCCCTCGGTGCCGCCCTTGGCGAAGGCCGCCTCGATGATCTTGTCCTTGGAGAAGAAGCCCGACAGGCCCGGGAAGCCGATGATGGCGAGGTAGCCGAGGCCGAAGGTGACGAAGGTGATCGGCATGTACTTGCGCAGGCCGCCGTACTTCCTCATGTCGACCTCGTCGTTCATGCCGTGCATGACCGAGCCGGCGCCGAGGAAGAGCCCGGCCTTGAAGAAGCCGTGCGTCACCAGGTGCATGATCGCGAAGACGTAGCCGATGGGGCCGAGGCCCGCGGCGAGGACCATGTAGCCGATCTGCGACATGGTCGAGCCGGCCAGTGCCTTCTTGATGTCGTCCTTCGCGCAACCGACGATCGCACCGAACAGGAGCGTGACGGCACCGACGACGGTGACGACGAGCAGGGCGTCCGGAGCGAGGTTGAAGATGTTGGCGGAGCGGACGATCAGATAGACGCCCGCGGTCACCATGGTCGCCGCGTGGATGAGGGCCGAGACCGGGGTCGGGCCCTCCATCGCGTCCCCGAGCCAGGACTGCAGCGGCACCTGGGCGGACTTGCCGCAGGCGGCCAGCAGCAGCATCAGCGCGATGCCGGTGAGCGTGGCCTCGGAGGCGCCCTCGACGAGTCCGGGCTTCTCGTGGCTGCCGAGGACCGGGCCGAAGGCGAAGGTGCCGAACGTCGTGAACATCAGCATGATCGCGATCGACAGGCCCATGTCGCCCACGCGGTTGACCAGGAAGGCCTTCTTCGCCGCGGTGGCCGCGCTGGGCTTGTGCTGCCAGAAGCCGATCAGCAGGTAGGAGGCGAGACCGACGCCCTCCCAGCCGACGTACAGCAGGAGGTAGTTGTCGGCGAGGACGAGCAGCAGCATCGCCGCGAGGAACAGGTTCAGATAGCCGAAGAAGCGGCGGCGGCGCTCGTCGTGCTCCATGTACGCGATCGAGTACAGGTGGATCAGCGAGCCGACGCCCGTGATCAGCAGCACGAACGTCATCGACAACTGGTCGAGGCGGAAGGTGACGTCCGCCTGGAAGCCCTCGACCGGGATCCAGGTCCACAGGTGCTGGATGAGGGTGCGGTCCTCGGCGTTCTTGCCGAGCAGGTCGGCGAAGAGGATGGCGCCGAACACGAAGGAAGCGGCGGCGAGGATCGTGCCGATCCAGTGGCCGACGGCGTCCAGCCGCCGGCCGCCGGTCAGCAGGACCGCCGCTCCGAGCAGAGGCGCCGCGATGAGCAGCGCGATCAGGTTCTCCACGATTCAGCGACCCCTTACAGCTTCATCAGGCTGGCGTCGTCGACCGAGGCCGAGTGGCGGGAACGGAACAGCGACACGATGATCGCGAGCCCGACCACGACCTCCGCGGCGGCGACGACCATCGTGAAGAAGGCGATGATCTGGCCGTCGAGATTGCCGTGCATCCGGGAGAAGGCGACGAACGCGAGGTTGCAGGCGTTGAGCATGAGCTCGATGCACATGAACACGACGATGGCGTTGCGCCTGATCAGCACGCCGGTGGCGCCGATCGTGAACAACAGGGCGGCGAGGTAGAGATAGTTGACCGGGTTCACTTCGACGCCTCCCTCTTGAAGGTGGCCGGTTCGATCTCGGTCCGGTCCAGGCGCTCCTCCGCGCGCTGCTCCAACGCCTTGAGGTCGTTGAGAGCTTCGGCGGACACGTCACGGATCTGACCGCGCTGGCGCAGGGTCTTGCTGACCGTGAGCTCGGAGGGGGTGCCGTCGGGCAGCAGGCCCGCGATGTCCACCGCGTTGTGCCGGGCGTAGACGCCGGGGGCGGGCAGCGGCGGGAGGTGCTTGCCGTCGCGGACGCGCTTCTCGGCCATCTCACGCTGGGTCAGGGCGCGCTCGGTGCGCTCGCGGTGGGTGAGCACCATGGCGCCGACGGCGGCCGTGATCAGCAGAGCGCCGGTGATTTCGAAGGCGAAGACGTACTTGGTGAAGATGAGGGTGGCGAGGCCCTCGACATTGCCGCCGGAGTTGGCCTGGGTGAGGCCGTTGAACTCGTTGAGGGAGGCGTTGCCGATGCCCGCGAACAGCAGGATGCCGAAGCCGAGCCCGCACAGCAGGGCCAGCCAGCGCTGGCCCTTGATGGTCTCCTTCAGGGAGTCCGCCGCGGTCACGCCGACGAGCATCACCACGAACAGGAACAGCATCATGATCGCGCCGGTGTAGACGATGATCTGTACGACGCCGAGGAAGTAGGCGCCGTTGGCGAGGTAGAAGACCGCCAGGATGATCATGGTTCCGGCGAGCGAGAGCGCGCTGTGGACGGACTTCTTCATGAAGACGGTGCACAGGGCGCCGATCACGGCGACGGTGCCGAGGACCCAGAACTGGAAGGCCTCGCCGGTGGAGGTGTCGGCGGCCAGAGTGGCCGCGGCGGCGAGCTGGAGAGGTGCGGTCATCGCCCGATCACCCTCTCCGACGCCGGTTCGTCCGCACCGAAGGTGGAGTCGGCCTCCTGGACCACCTCGCCCTTGGAGACGGCGACCTGGGGGACGGTGCCGGGCGCGGCCTCGGTCACCAGGCCCCGGTAGTAGTCCTGCTCATCCGTGCCGGGGTAGATGGCGTGGGGCGAGTCCACCATGCCGTCCTCGAGGCCGGCGAGCAGCTGCTCCTTGGTGAAGATGAGGTTGGCGCGACTGCTGTCGGCCAGCTCGAACTCGTTGGTCATCGTGAGCGCGCGCGTGGGGCACGCCTCGATGCACAGGCCGCACAGGATGCAGCGGGCGTAGTTGATCTGGTAGACGCGGCCGTACCGCTCGCCCGGCGAGTAACGCTCCTCGTCGGTGTTGTCGGCGCCCTCCACATAGATGGCGTCGGCGGGGCAGGCCCAGGCGCACAGCTCGCAGCCGACGCACTTCTCCAGGCCGTCCGGATGGCGGTTGAGCTGGTGCCGTCCGTGGAACCGGGGAGCGGTGGTCTTCTGCTGCTCCGGGTACTGCTCGGTCAGCCGCTTCTTGAACATGGCCTTGAAGGTCACGCCGAAGCCGGCGACGGGGTTCATGAAACCGGGCTTGGTTTCCTTGGGTTCCTCAGCCATCGGACGCCTCCTTTCCATCCAGAGATCCGTCACTCTGAGTATCGGGCCCGCCACTGACAATCAGCTCCCGCTCCTGGCGCGAGGGGCGTCGCGGTACCGGCGGCAACTCCTGTCCGGGCAGCGGCGGGACGGGGAATCCGCCCGCCATCGGGTCGTATCCGGCCGGCTGTTCGGCGGGCTGCTCTGCCACCTTCGACTTCTCGCGGAACATGTCGGCGACGAAGGAGAGCAGCAGCAGGACCAGGACTCCGCCGCCCACGTAGAGGGCGATGTCGGCGAAGTCGTAGTTCTCGTTGCGCAGGGTCCGCACGGTCGCGACGAGCATCAGCCACACCACGGAGACCGGGATGAGGACCTTCCAGCCGAGCTTCATCAGCTGGTCGTAGCGGACCCGCGGGAGCGTGCCGCGCAGCCAGATGAAGAAGAACAGCAGCAGCTGCACCTTGATCACGAACCAGAGGAGCGGCCACCAGCCGTGGTTCGCGCCCTCCCAGAAGGTGCTGATGGGCCAGGGAGCCCGCCAGCCGCCGAGGAAGAGCGTGGTCGTCACGGCCGAGACCGTCACCATGTTCACGTACTCGGCGAGCATGAACAGCGCGAACTTGATCGACGAGTACTCGGTGTTGAAGCCGCCGACCAGGTCGCCCTCGGACTCCGGCATGTCGAAGGGGGCGCGGTTGGTCTCGCCGACCATCGTGATGACGTAGATGATGAAGGAGACCGGCAGCAGGACGATGTACCAGCGGTCCTGCTGGGCCTCGACGATCGCCGAGGTGGACATCGACCCGGAGTAGAGGAACACCGAGGCGAAGGCGGCACCCATCGCGATCTCGTACGAGATCATCTGCGCGCAGGAGCGCAGACCGCCGAGCAGCGGATACGTCGACCCGGAGCTCCAGCCCGCCAGGACGATGCCGTAGATGCCGACCGAGGCGACCGCGAGGATGTAGAGCATCGCGATCGGCAGGTCGGTGAGCTGCATCGCCGTACGGTGGCCGAAGATCGAGACCTCGTTGTCGGACGGGCCGAAGGGGATCACCGCGATCGCCATGAAGGCGGGGATGGCCGCGACGATCGGCGCGAGGATGTAGACCACCTTGTCCGCGCGCTTGACGATGACGTCTTCCTTCAGCATCAGCTTGATGCCGTCGGCGAGCGACTGGAGCATGCCCCAGGGGCCGTGCCGGTTGGGGCCGATGCGCAGCTGCATCCAGGCGACGACCTTGCGCTCCCACACGATGGAGAACAGCACGGTCAGCATCAGGAAGGCGAAGCAGAAGACGGCCTTGATGACGACGAGCCACCAGGGGTCGGTGCCGAACATCGAGAGGTCTTCCGCAGCGAGGTACGGGCTCATGCCTCCACCTCCTTGGGGGCTTCGGTGGCGAGCGTGGCCGGGCCGATGCGGACGAGGGAGCCGGGCAGCGCCCCGGCGTCGGAGGCGACGCCGCCGCCGGTGGAGTTCAGCGGGAGCCAGACCACGCGGTCGGGCATCTCGGTGATCTGCAGCGGCAGTTCGACGACTCCGGTCTTGCCGGTCACGGCGAGGAGGTCGCCTTCCTTGACGCCCACCTCGGCGGCTGTAGCGGCCGACACACGCGCGCGTGCCGCGTGCCGGGTCCCGGCGAGCGCCTCGTCGCCCTGCTGGAGGAGACCCTGGTCCAGCAGCAGCCGGTGCCCGGCCAGTACGGCCTCTCCGGCGGCGGGCCGCGGCAACTGGGCCCCGGTCTCCAGGGGTTCGGTGCCGTGCGGTCCGTCCCAGGGACCGAGCCGGTCGATCTCCGCGCGCGTGGTGCGCAGATCGGGCAGGCCCAGGTGTACGTCCATGGCGTCGGCCAGCATCTGGAGGACCCGTGCGTCGGTGGGTGCGAGGCCGCGGATCATCTGGTCGGGCTTGAGCGCGGCCTCGAAGAAGCGCACCCTGCCCTCCCAGTTGAGGAAGGTGCCGCCCTTCTCGGCGACCGCGGCCACCGGCAGGACGACGTCCGCGAGCGCGGTGACCTCACCGGGCCGCAGTTCCAGCGACACCACGAACCCGACCTCCTGGAGCGCTTCACGCGCGCGTGCCGGATCGGGCAGGTCGGCGATCTCGACGCCCGCGACCACCAGGGCCTGGAGCTCGCCGGATACGGCGGCCTCGATGATCTGGCCGGTGTCCCGCCCGTAGCGGTGCGGGAGTTCGGCCACGCCCCAGACCGAGGCGACCTCGTCACGCGCACGAGGGTCGGTGGCCGGACGGCCGCCCGGCAGGAGCGACGGCAGCGCGCCCGCCTCGAGGGCGCCGCGCTCTCCGGCCCGCCGCGGGATCCACACCAGCTGCGCGCCGGTCGCGGAGGCGGCCCGTACGGCGGCGGTCAGTCCGCCCTTCGCCGCGGCAAGCCGCTCGCCGACGACGATCACCGCACCCGCGGTGCGCAGTGCCTCCGCGGCCCTGCTGCCGTCGCCCTCCAGTCCCACTTCGCCGGCCAGCGCGTCCAGCCACTCGGTCTCGGTGCCGGGAGCGGCGGGCAGCAGCGTGCCGCCGGCCTTCTCCAGGCCGCGGGTGGCGTGGGTGGCGAGCGAGAAGACCTTCTGTCCGTGCTTGCGCCAGGCCTTGCGCAGCCTCAGGAAGACGCCGGGCGCCTCCTCCTCGGCCTCGAACCCGACCAGCAGGACCGCCGGTGCCTTCTCCAGAGCGGAGTACGTGACGCCCGTACCGTCGAGGTCACGTCCGCGGCCGGCGATCCGCGCGGCCAGGAAGTCGGCCTCCTCGCTGCTGTGCACACGCGCGCGGAAGTCGATGTCGTTGGTGTCGAGCGCCACGCGCGCGAACTTGCTGTATGCGTAGGCGTCCTCAATGGTGAGGCGGCCGCCGGTGAGGACTCCGGCCCGGCCGCGCGAGGCGAGCAGTCCCTGGGCGGCGATCTGGAGGGCTTCCGGCCAGGAGGCCGGCACCAGCTCACCCTCGGGGTTGCGGACCAGCGGGTGCTCCAGCCGGTCCCGCTGCTGCGCGTACCGGAAGGCGAAGCGCCCCTTGTCGCAGATCCACTCCTCGTTGACCTCGGGGTCGTTGGCCGCGAGCTTGCGCATGACCTTGCCGCGCCGGTGGTCCGTGCGGGTGGCACAGCCGCCGGAGCAGTGCTCGCACACGCTCGGGGAGGACACCAGGTCGAAGGGGCGGGAGCGGAATCGGTACGCCGCCGAAGTGAGCGCGCCGACCGGGCAGATCTGGATGGTGTTGCCGGAGAAGTACGACTCGAAGGGGTCGCCCTCTCCGGTGCCGACCTGCTGGAGCGCGCCCCGCTCGACCAGTTCGATCATGGGGTCGCCCGCGATCTGGTTGGAGAAGCGGGTGCAGCGGGCGCACAGCACACACCGCTCGCGGTCGAGCAGCACCTGTGTGGAGATCGGGACGGGCTTCTCGTACGTCCGCTTCTTGCCCTCGAACCGGGACTCGGCCTGGCCGTGGGACATCGCCTGGTTCTGCAGGGGGCACTCGCCGCCCTTGTCGCAGACCGGGCAGTCCAGCGGGTGGTTGATGAGGAGGAGCTCCATCACACCGTGCTGGGCCTTCTCGGCGACCGGCGAGGTGAGGTGGGTCTTCACCACCATCCCGTCGGTGCAGGTGATGGTGCAGGAGGCCATCGGCTTGCGCTGGCCCTCGACCTCGACGATGCACTGGCGGCAGGCGCCGGCCGGGTCGAGGAGGGGGTGGTCGCAGAACCGGGGGATCTCGATGCCGAGCTCTTCGGCGGCCCGGATGACCAGGGTGCCCTTGGGCACGCTGATCTCGGCGCCGTCGATCGTCAGCGTGACGAGATCCTCCGGCGGGACCGCCGTCTCTCCCCCGCCCGAGGGAGTGCTGGTGGTCACGGTCATGCGTTCACCTCCGTGCGGTCGGCCCAGGCCGTCGACTTGGCCGGGTCGAAGGGGCAGCCGCGGCCCGTGATGTGCTGCTCGTACTCCTCGCGGAAGTACTTGAGCGAGGAGAAGATCGGCGAGGCGGCGCCGTCACCGAGGGCGCAGAACGACTTGCCGTTGATGTTGTCGGCGATGTCGTTCAGCTTGTCGAGGTCGGACATGACGCCCTTGCCGGCCTCGATGTCGCGCAGCAACTGCACGAGCCAGTACGTGCCTTCGCGGCACGGGGTGCACTTGCCGCAGGACTCGTGGGCGTAGAACTCGGTCCAGCGGGTGACGGCGCGGACGACACAGGTCGTCTCGTCGAAGCACTGCAGAGCCTTGGTGCCGAGCATCGAGCCGGCGGCGCCCACACCCTCGTAGTCGAGGGGGACGTCGAGGTGCTCGTCGGTGAACATCGGCGTCGAGGAGCCGCCGGGCGTCCAGAACTTGAGCCGGTGCCCCGGCCGCATCCCGCCGCTCATCTCCAGGAGCTGGCGCAGCGTGATGCCGAGCGGGGCCTCGAACTGGCCGGGACTGGCGACGTGGCCGCTGAGCGAGTAGAGCGTGAAGCCCGGGGACTTCTCGCTGCCCATCGACCGGAACCATTCTTTGCCCCGGGTCAGAATCGCGGGAACCGACGCGATCGACTCCACGTTATTCACCACAGTCGGGCATGCATACAGGCCCGCGACCGCAGGGAAAGGGGGACGGAGCCGCGGTTGACCACGGCGGCCTTCGAGCGAGTCGAGCAGTGCGGTCTCCTCACCGCAGATGTACGCGCCTGCGCCCGCGTGCACGGTGATATCGAGATCGAGGCCGCTGCCCAGGATGTTCTGTCCGAGGTAGCCGGCCGCATAGGCCTCGCTCACGGCCGCGTGCAGCCGCCGCAGTACTGGGACGACTTCACCGCGCAGATAGATGAAGGCATGCGACGACCTGATGGCATAACACGCGATGATCATGCCCTCGATGAGGCTGTGCGGGTTCGCGAAGAGGAGCGGGATGTCCTTGCACGTCCCGGGCTCCGACTCGTCGGCGTTGACAACTAGATAGTGCGGCTTTCCATCTCCCTGCGGAATGAACTGCCATTTCATTCCGGTCGGAAATCCCGCACCGCCGCGGCCGCGCAGACCGGAGTCCTTGACGTACGCGATCAGGTCGTCCGGCGACATGGCGAGCGCCTTGCGGAGCCCCTCGTACCCTTCGTGCCTCTTGTAGACGTCCAGCGACCAGGACTTGTCCTCGTCCCAGAAGGCCGACAGCACGGGTGCGAGCAGCTTCTCGGGGCTGGTGTCTTTGAGTTCGGGTGCCAAGGTCATCACTCCCCCTCCTCGGCGGCGGGCCCGGCCGGATGGGCCGGGTCGGAGGCCGACGTGTCCTGTGGCGCGTCGTGTGAGCTCAGGTGCTCCGACGGGGACGGCTCGTGGACGTCCCGGTCCTGCGGTGCGCCGTCGCGCGGATGGACCACGCGCGCGGGTGCGGTCTCTCCCCTGGCCAGGCGGAGGCCCACCAGCGACGCGGGTCCCGCTCCGCCACTCGCCTCGACGGCCCCCGGCCGCTCGTCGGGGAAGCCGGCGAGGATCCGCGCGGTCTCCTTGAAGGTGCACAGCGTCGCCCCGCGCGTCGGCTCCACCGGACGGCCCGCGCGCAGATCGTCGACCATGGCCTTCGCGCTCGCCGGGGTCTGGTTGTCGAAGAACTCCCAGTTGACCATCACGACCGGCGCGAAGTCGCAGGCCGCGTTGCACTCGATGTGCTCCAGGGTGACCTTGCCGTCGTCGGTGGTCTCGCCGTTGCCGACGCCCAGGTGTTCCTGGAGCTCCGCGAAGATCGCGTCGCCGCCCATCACCGCGCAGAGGGTGTTGGTGCAGACACCCACCTGGTAGTCGCCCGAGGGCTTGCGCCGGTACATGGTGTAGAAGGTGGCCACCGCGGTGACCTCGGCCGTGGTCAGCTCCAGCACGTCCGCGCAGAACCGCATCCCGGTGCGCGTGACGTGCCCCTCCTCCGACTGCACGAGATGCAGCAACGGCAGGAGCGCCGAGCGGGAGTCCGGGTAGCGGGCGATGATCTCGCGCGCGTCCCTCTCGAGCCTCTCTCGAACGTCGTCCGGGTACGCGGGCGCGGGCAGTTCGGGCATGCCCAGGCTGACGCCCCGCTCGGAAGAACTGGTGGTCACCGGTCGACGCCTCCCATCACGGGGTCGATGGACGCGACAGCGACGATGACGTCGGCGACCTGGCCGCCCTCGCACATCGCCGCCATGGCCTGAAGGTTGGTGAAGGACGGGTCGCGGAAGTGGACCCGGAAGGGGCGGGTGCCGCCGTCGGACACGGCGTGCACCCCGAGTTCGCCCTTGGGCGACTCGACGGCCGCGTACGCCTGTCCCGGCGGGACGCGGAAGCCCTCGGTGACCAGCTTGAAGTGGTGGATCAGGGCCTCCATGGAGGTGCCCATGATCTTCTTGATGTGGTCGAGGGAGTTGCCGAGCCCGTCGGGGCCCAGGGCGAGCTGGGCGGGCCAGGCGATCTTCTTGTCGGCGACCATGACCGGGCCGGGCTGGAGCCGGTCCAGGCACTGCTCGACGATCCGGAGCGACTGGCGCATCTCCTCGAGCCGGATGAGGAAGCGGCCGTAGGAGTCGCAGGTGTCGGCGGTCGGGATGTCGAACTCGTAGGTCTCGTAGCCGCAGTAGGGCTGTGACTTGCGCAGGTCGTGCGGCAGGCCGGTGGAGCGCAGGATCGGGCCGGTGGCGCCGAGGGCCATGCAGCCCGCCAGGTCGAGGTAGCCGACGTCCTGCATACGGGCCTTGAAGATGGGGTTCCCGGTGGCGAGCTTGTCGTACTCCGGGAGGTTCTTCTTCATCTTCTTCACGAACTCGCGGATGTGGTCCACCGCGCCGGGCGGCAGGTCCTGCGCGAGTCCGCCGGGGCGGATGTACGCGTGGTTCATCCTGAGGCCCGTGATGAGCTCGTAGATGTCGAGAATCATTTCACGATCACGGAATCCGTAGATCATGATCGTGGTGGCGCCGAGTTCCATGCCGCCGGTGGCGATGCACACCAGGTGCGAGGAGAGCCGGTTCAGCTCCATCAGGAGCACCCGGATGATCTCGGCCCGCTCGGTGATCTGGTCCTCGATGCCGAGGAGCTTCTCGACGGCGAGACAGTAGGCGGTCTCGTTGAAGAAGGACGTCAGGTAGTCCATGCGCGTCACGAACGTGGTGCCCTGCGTCCACGTGCGGAACTCGAGGTTCTTCTCGATGCCGGTGTGGAGGTAGCCGATGCCGCAGCGGGCCTCGGTGACGGTCTCGCCGTCGATCTCCAGGATCAGGCGGAGCACTCCGTGGGTGGAGGGGTGCTGCGGGCCCATGTTGACGACGATGCGCTCGTCGTCGGCGCGGGCCGCGGACTGGACGACCTCGTCCCAGTCGCCACCGGTGACCGTGTACACGGTGCCCTCGGTGGTCTCACGCGGAGTTGCGTGCTGCGTGCTCATGAGTACGACCTCCGCTGGTCCGGAGCCGGGATCTGGGCGCCCTTGTACTCGACGGGGATGCCGCCGAGGGGGTAGTCCTTGCGCTGCGGGTGGCCCTGCCAGTCGTCCGGCATCATGATCCGCGTCAGGGCCGGGTGACCGTCGAAGACGATCCCGAAGAAGTCGTAGGTCTCGCGCTCGTGCCAGTCGTTGGTCGGATACACGGAGACCAGCGACGGGATGTGCGGGTCGGCGTCCGGCGCGCTGACCTCCAGGCGGATCAGCCGGTTGTGGGTGATCGAGCGCAGGTGGTAGACGGCGTGCAGTTCGCGGCCCTTGTCGTGGAGGTAGTGGACCGCGCTGACGCCGGTGCAGAGCTCGAAGCGCAGGGCCGGGTCGTCGCGCAGGGTGCGGGCGACGCGGAGCAGGTGCTCGCGCTCGATGTGGAAGGTGATCTCGTCGCGGTCGACGACCGTCTTCTCGATCGCGTTCCCGGGGAGCAGTCCCTGCTCCTCCAGGGCGCCTTCCAGCTCGTCGGCGACCTCGTCGAACCATCCGCCGTAGGGGCGGGCCGCCGGTCCCGGGAGGCGGACCGAGCGGACCAGGCCGCCGTAGCCGGAGGTGTCGCCGCCGTTGTTGGCGCCGAACATGCCGCGCTGGACGCGGATCTCCTCACCGCCGTCGCCGCGCTGGCCCGGGAGGTTGGAGGCGCCGAGGTCCTTCTCGGGGTTCACCCCGTTCGACGCCCCGCCCGCGCCGTTGCTCGTGCCGTTCGCGTCGCTCACCGCAGCAGCCCCTTCATCTCGATCGTGGGCAGGGCCTTGAGCGCCGCCTCCTCCGCCTCGCGGGCCGCCTCCTCGGCGTTCACGCCGAGCTTGGAGGTCTGGATCTTCTGGTGGAGCTTGAGGATCGCGTCCATCAGCATCTCGGGCCGTGGCGGGCAGCCGGGCAGATAGATGTCGACCGGGACGATGTGGTCGACGCCCTGCACGATCGCGTAGTTGTTGAACATGCCTCCCGAGGAGGCGCAGACCCCCATGGAGATGACCCACTTGGGGTTCGGCATCTGGTCGTAGACCTGCCTGAGCACCGGCGCCATCTTCTGGCTGACCCGGCCGGCGACGATCATGAGGTCCGCCTGGCGGGGTGAGCCGCGGAAGACCTCCATGCCGAAGCGGGCCAGGTCGTAGCGTCCGGCGCCCGTGGTCATCATCTCGATGGCACAGCAGGCCAGGCCGAAGGTGGCCGGGAAGACGGACGACTTGCGCACCCAGCCCGCGGCCTGCTCGACGGTGGTCAGCAGGAAGCCGCTCGGCAGCTTTTCTTCGAGTCCCATGAGTTAAAGGCCCCTCAGTCCCATTCCAGGCCGCCGCGCCGCCATACGTACGCGTACGCGACGAAGACGGTGAGCACGAAGAGCAGCATCTCCACGAGCCCGAAAACACCCAGGGCGTCGAAGGTGACGGCCCAGGGGTAGAGGAAGACGATCTCGATGTCGAAGACGATGAAGAGCATCGCCGTCAGGTAGTACTTGATGGGGAAGCGCCCGCCGCCGGCCGGCGTGGGGGTCGGCTCGATCCCGCACTCGTAGGCCTCGAGCTTGGCCCGGTTGTACCGCTTCGGACCGATCAGCGTGGCCATGACCACGGAGAAGATCGCAAAGCCTGCCCCGAGGGCTCCCAGTACGAGGATGGGCGCATAAGCGTTCACCGCTCCTCGCTCCTCTCAGTCGGCACTGACTGCTGGCGATGGCATCGGACTCACACCCGACTCACACGTCCCTCCGACCTCCGTCTGTCCCAACGAAGATCGCGAACATGTGAAGCAGGTCACAAGCCCAACTGACCCGCATCCTATGCCTGCCGGTCTGTGATCTGCGACACGGGGTATTGCACAAGCTTTGTGATCTCCACCACCAGACGAAGGATCATGAAGTCGGATCAGCGGTGATCTTCACACGAGAAGCGTCCGAGTGATCACCAGAGGTGACATTTCCGCTAGTCGGCGCAGGTCGAGAGAGGCGTCTCCATATCAAGAGACTTCCCCTGCATGCAAATTGGTGCTGGACGCGACGGCTTGGTAGAGGACCGCGTTCACACATCAGAGGGACGCGCGAGGGCCGATGTGGACGCGTGCACACATTCACGAGCGCGGATCACCTCCGGACGCAGCCGTCGCCGTAACCGTTGCGTGACCTCCGCCACACGCGTGAGAGCTCCACAAGCAGGGGGCTTGGCCATCGGCCTCAACGGATGGTAGATGCGGGGCAATTGGGGCGTAACAGCGAAAGGCCATGATCACAGGCTTGATCACGAGAGTCCGCAATGTCCGTTAGGGCGTCAATAAAGAGACCGACACCGGGGATTCGGGCCAGCGATTGAACAACTGTGGCGCAGCCCACGTTTCTTGAAGGTATGGAGGAGCCCCTGATACCAGTTGGTCTCATGTCCCACACCGCTCACATACGCAGCCACCGGAAACCCCGCCGCAGCGCGACGACTTCGATCGCCGTCCGCGCCGGCGTCGCCGGTGGCGTGCTCAGCATGGCAGCGGCGGGCGCGTCGGCTTCGGCGTTCGCCGCCGAGTCGACGACGCAGACCCTCGAACTGCCCACCCTGTCGGCCGACCTGGGCAGCCAGGTCGCCGAGTCCGCCGACGCGATGCAGCAGGCTGCCGCCAACTACCAGCTGCAGGCCGAGCGTGATGCGGCCGCCGCAAAGGCCGCGAAGCAGGCCAAGGCGGACCTCGCGGAGGCCAAGAAGAAGGCGGAGGCCAAGAAGAAGGCCGAGGAGGCCCGCAGGGCCGCCGCCGAGGAAGCCGCCTCGCGCAGCACCGAGCGGACCACGCTGTCCGCCTCGGCGAGCGCCAGTGTCTCCACGAGCTCGTCCACGGCCACCGGTTCGGCCGCGGCCGTCATCGCCTTCGTGAAGGCACAGGTCGGTGACGCCTACGTCTCCGGCGGCACCGGCCCCAACTCCTGGGACTGCTCCGGCCTCGTCCAGGCCGCGTTCAGCCAGATCGGCGTCGACCTGCCGCGTGTCTCGCAGGACCAGTCGACCGCGGGTACCCAGGTCTCGCTGAGCAACCTCCAGCCGGGCGACATCCTGTACTGGGGCAGCGCGGGCAGCGCGTACCACGTGGCGGTGTACGTCGGCGACGGCATGTTCGTCGGCGCGCAGAACCCCTCGACGGGCGTCGCCGAGAAGCCGCTGTCCTACGACCCGCCGACCGGAGCGGTGCGGGTGCTCTGACACCGGAACAGCTTGGTGGGGCCGCAGCCGCTCGGGGGCAGCGGCCCCACTGATGTATCCCCCCGTGTGCACCCAAGTGCACCCAAATGGCAGAGGTTCCCTTTCCGGGGGCCGGTAGAGCTCCCACGCCCGACCGCTCGGCGTCCGAATTGTCCGCGTCCAGCAGCGCGTTGACCGTGAGCCGGGCCGACTCGTTGGCGCCTTCCATCGACGCCGGATCCACGCCCGTGCGGATGCCGTCGCCGGCGAGGAAGAGGTTCAGGACCGCTGTGCGCGCCGTGGGGCGGCTGTAGAGCGTGCCCGTGGGGTGGATGAGGAGTCGATCGCGGTCGCGCGGGGCGGGGCCGCCCAGGCCCGTCACCGCCGGGTCCACGAACCAGCCGAGCCGCCCTCGTCCCCGAGGGTCGTCTTCCCGGAGTCGTTCAGGACGCCCTTGAGTTGGGCCCAGAGCGCCGGGCTTGTCCTGTTCGGAGATGATCGCGGAAAGGCAGTCCCGGGTCGTCCGTCGCCATGGCCGCGCGGGTCGTGGGAGCGCAGATGCCCCGCCCCCACGGCCCCTCACGTGACCGCCCGCTTCCCCCGGTCCCCGCCCGCCGTCAGGAACCGTCTGTGGCCGGTCTGCTCCTGGGGCTGTTCGATGTGTTCTGTTGTCATGGGCAACGGGGGGCAAGGAGAGGTTCCGGAGGCCGGAACCCCCGGGGCCCGCCGCCCAGAGCATCCTCACCACCGGCATCGAACAGGAGACATCACCATGCCCAGTGTGTTCGTCCAGGGCAGGCCCACCGACTCGTATCCGCGTCTCGCCCCCGAAGCCCGGCGCGGGCAGGTCCGGCGCATCACCGAGGTCGGCGAGGAGGTGCTGCACAAGCCGTGCCGGGACGTGACCGAGTTCGGGCCCGACCTCGCCGCGCTGATCGACGACATGTTCCTGACGATGTACATCGCGGACGGGGCGGGCCTCGCGGCCAACCAGGTCGACGTCGATCTGCGGCTTTTCGTCTACGACTGCCCGGACGACGACGGGGTCCGGCATGTCGGGCACATCGTCAACCCGGTGCTCGAGCAGTTCGACCCGGCCGGGCGCAGGCTGCTCGACGACAGCGAGGGGTGCCTGTCGGTGCCGGGCGCCGTGATGGACGTACCGCGTCCGGACCGGGCCGTGGTCCACGGGTTCGACAAGGACGGCGAACCGCTCGTGATCGAGGGGACCGGGTACTTCGCGCGCTGCCTGGCCCACGAGACCGACCATGTGAACGGGCACGTGTATCTGGACCGGCTGTCCAGTCGGGACCGCAAGGAGGCGCTGCGGCAGGTGGCGGACCGGCGGGACGAGGTGTTCGCCCGCCGGGCGGCCAACATCGAGGCGCTGAACGGCGGTCAGGGCACCGTCAGCGCCTGAGGGAGTGGACCAGCGCCCACACCGACACCGCGATGAGGATGACGAACACGGGTAACGCGACCCCTACGTCCATCCCTCCACGGTGCTCCGTCCGAGGGGCTCCCGTCACGCCTTCGGCGCCACCTTGCTCAGCCCGTTGATGATCCGGTCCATCGCGTCGCCGCCCGTGGGGTCGGTGAGGTTGGCGAGCATCTTAAGGGTGAACTTCATGAGCAGCGGGTGGGTCAGGCCGCGCTGGGCCGCGATCTTCATGACCTTCGGGTTGCCGATGAGCTTCACGAAGGCGCGGCCCAGCGTGTAGTAGCCGCCATAGGTGTCCTTGAGGACGCGCGGGTAGCGCTGCAGGGCCATCTCGCGCCCCGCGGGGGTGGAGCGGGCGTGGGCCTGGACGATGACGTCGGCGGCGATCTGGCCGGACTCCATGGCGTAGGCGATGCCTTCGCCGTTGAAGGGGTTCACCATGCCGCCGGCGTCGCCGACCAGGAGCAGGCCCTTGGTGTAGTGCGGCTGGCGGTTGAAGGCCATCGGCAGGGCGGCACCGCGGATCGGGCCGGTCATGTTGTCCGGGGTGTAGCCCCACTCCTCCGGCATCGAGGCGCACCAGGCCTTCAGCACCTCGCGCCAGTCGAGCTCCTTGAAGGAGTCGGAGGTGTTCAGGACGCCGAGGCCGACGTTGGAGGTGCCGTCGCCCATGCCGAAGATCCAGCCGTAGCCGGGCAGCAGCCGGTCCTCGCCGGGACCGCGGCGGTCCCACAGCTCCAGCCAGGACTCCAGGTAGTCGTCCTCGTGCCGCGGGGACTCGAAGTACGTCCGTACGGCCACGCCCATCGGGCGGTCCTCGCGGCGGTGCAGGCCCATCGCGAGGGAGAGCCGGGTGGAGTTGCCGTCGGCGGCGACGACAAGGGGCGCGTGGAAGGTGACTTCGCGCTTGTCCTCCCCCAGCTTCGCGTGGACGCCGGTGATGCGGCCCGTGCGGTCGTCGATGATCGGGGCACCGACGTTGCAGCGCTCGAACAGCCGCGCCCCGGCCTTCTGGGCCTGGCGGGCGAGCTGCTCGTCGAAGTCGTCGCGCTTGCGGACGAGGCCGTAGTCGGGGAAGGAGGCGAGATCCGGCCAGTCCAGCTGGAGGCGTACGCCGCCGCCGATGATCCTGAGACCCTTGTTCCGCAGCCAGCCGGCCTCTTCGGAGATGTCGATGCCCATCGCCACGAGCTGTTTGGTGGCACGCGGCGTGAGGCCGTCGCCGCAGACCTTCTCGCGCGGGAACTCGGTCTTCTCCAGCAGGAGCACGTCGAGTCCGGACTTGGCGAGGTGGTACGCGGTCGTGGAGCCGGCCGGCCCCGCGCCGACGACGATGACATCGGCGGTGTTCTCGGACAGGGGCTCGGTCACGGCGGGATCTCCCCAGGCTCGGAATCAAGTTCGGAATCAAGTTCTGAATCCGCGTGCCGACCGGCACTGGACATGGGCAGTCTATTCAGCAGAATTGATCACCCGGCTGAAGGGCTGCCCCAGTGAACCGAGCTCTGCCCGTAGTACGGCTGCGCGTCCCCACCGACGAGGACGCCGTCGCCTGGCACCGGATCTTCGACGACCCGGACGTCATGGAGTTCCACGGCGGCAGGTCCGCGGAGCTGTACGTCTATGAGGAGCTCACCGCGCGCCAGCGCCGGCACGACGCCGAGCGGGGCTTCTGTCTGTGGACCATGGTTGACGAGAGCGGGCAGGTCGTCGGCTTCACCGGTGCCCAGCCGTGGCCGCAGGACTGGGGGCCGACGGGCGAGATCGAGATCGGGTGGCGGCTCGGGCGGACCTACTGGGGCCAGGGGTACGCCACGGCGGCCGCGCAGCTGACCCTGGAGCGGCTCAGGGCGGCGGGCGTGACGGACGTGGTGGCGATGGTCAGACCCGGAAACGAACGGTCGATCTCGGTCGCCAAGCGCCTCGGAATGGAACTCGCGGAGACCTTCACGCACCCCCGCTACAACGAAGAGGCGCTCTGCTTCCGACTCCCCCTGCGGATCAGTCACACAGAGTAGCGCTCTGTTACAGAAAGACACGCGACACTTCCTGCCGCCGCAGGGCCGGAGTTACCCTTCCAGTACCGCTGGGGGTGACATCTGTGCGCATAACACCCAAGACGCCCGAAGTGCGCGTACCGCGTCTGGTCGGACTCATGGCCGTCGACGCACGCGAGACGACCCAGGCACAGGGCCTGTTCGTCAGTGCGCCGGATCGCAAGGACTTCCACCAGGCCGTCGTCGACTATGTCGTACGCCAGTACCCGCAGGCCGGCGCGGAGGTGCCGCGGGACTCGGTGGTGTACGTGTGGTTCGACCTCGGCCCCGGTGAGGGCGGCGGGGGCATCCGCGAGCCCCGCATCCCCAGGCCCCCGAGCGGCGGCCTCCAGCGCGAACTGGACGAGCCGGGAGACCCGTACGCCGTGCGCTGTACGACGGGGCTCGGCTGACCCGCGTCGTACAGACCCGGGCCGTTCAGACCCGGGCCGTTCAGACCCGGTGGGATCCGACCCGGTCCGTACACGTCACGGAGCCGCTCCTCAGCTCTCCTTGACGCCCCGGTGCAGGGCCACGATCCCGCCCGTCAGGTTCCGCCACGCCACCTTCGACCAGCCGGCCTTCCGGAGTCGCTCCGCCAGGGCCGGCTGGTTCGGCCAGGCGCGGATGGACTCGGCGAGGTAGACGTAGGCGTCGGGGTTGGAGGAGACCGCGCGGGCCACCGGCGGCAGGGCGCGCATCAGGTACTCGGTGTAGACCGTGCGGAAGGGCGCCCAGGTGGGGTGCGAGAACTCGCAGATCACGACCCGGCCGCCGGGCTTGGTCACCCGGTACATCTCGCGCAGCGCGGTGTCGGTGTCCTGGACGTTGCGCAGCCCGAAGGAGATGGTGACGGCGTCGAAGGTGTCGTCCTTGAAGGGCAGCTTCGTCGCGTCGCCCGCGGTGAACGGCAGCCAGGTGTGCTTCCGCTTGCCGACCTGGAGCATGCCGATCGAGAAGTCGCAGGGCACGACATAGGCGCCGGTGCGGGCGAAGGGCAGCGACGAGGTGGCCGTGCCCGCCGCCAGGTCCAGGATCTTCTGGGCGGGGCGGGCGTCGACGGCCCTGGCGACCTCCTTGCGCCACACCCGGTCCTGACCGAGCGACAGCACGTCGTTCGTCAGGTCGTACCGTTCCGCCACGTCGTCGAACATCGAGGCGACTTCGTGCGGCTGCTTGTTCAGGGAAGCGCGGGTCACGTCCCCATTCTTGCAGGCCGCCCTCCCGGAAGAAGCTGCGGCTTCTTCTTCCCGGCCACGTCCTCCACCCATCCGCACAGCAGCACGAACACCGCGATCAGGATCCAGCCGACGCCGAACATGAACCACTGGCTCTCCAGCGGCAGCCATCTCTCGAACGCGGGCACGTTCCAGAACTGGTCGATCAGCGGCACGGCGAGGATCAGCGCGATCTCGTGCCACAGGTAGATCGTCACCGCGCGGGAGTTGAAGATCGTGACGACCCGGTCGGTCCGCCGGAAGCGGGTGAGCCAGGCGAAGTCGATCCCGAAGCACGACTTGGCCCACATCAGGAGCGTCACGTACCCGGCCGACCAGAAGGCCTGGGCGAGAGGGATGTCGTCGAGGTCGTACGACCCGGTCTCGGCCTGGTGGGTGAAGGCGTACCAGCCGCCGAACCCGATCGCGGCGAGCGAGAGAACGACGACGGCCGGCGCCTTCAGCCGCTCGAGGACCCCGTCCCGATGGGCGAAGCCCAGGATCCAGCAGAACAGGAAGGTGGCCAGGTCCGTCAGCGCGCTGCCGAGGCGGTTGTCCGGCGGCTCCCACAGGAACTGGAAGACCACGATCGGGGCCAGGGACAGCAGCAGGACCGGCACCGGAGCCGGCCGGAACACCTTCAGCAGCACCGGGGACAGCAGGACGAACCACAGGTACGTCCGCAGGTACCAGAGGATCTCCCAGGCCTGCTCGCCCCACGCGTTGCCCGGCGGATCGCCGAGCGGCACGATCCAGTAGACGATCTGCCAGCCCGGCATCCAGTCGTGGACCAGCATCGCGAGGACCACGAAGACGCCCCAGAACCAGAACGGCGGCAGCAGGCGGCGCATCCGGCTCCTGACCACCGTGAGGGCGGGCCGCTCCAGGGACTTCGCCATCAGCGTGCCGGCCAGGCCGAACATGATCCCCATGGAGGGGAAGACCATGCCGGCCCAGGCCCACCCGAAGGTGTGATAGGTGACGACCCGGATCAGGGCGACGGCCCGGAGGGTGTCGAAGTAGCGGTCGCGGCCCGGGGGCCGAGACGGAGGCTTCTCCTCCTCCGCCTCGGCGTCAGCGGGGGCTCCGGGAACCGGCGGCTCCGGCTCCACGCCCTGTCCGTAGTGGCCGTGGTCGACGTGCTCCTGGGGATACGGCTGCTGCTGCGGATACGGTTGAGCCTGCGGCTGCGGCTGCTCTACGTACCCCGAGTACCCGTACTCATAGCCGTACCCCTGTTGCTGACAGCCCTGCTGCTGATACCCCTGCTGCTCCCAGCTCATCGGCCCACCCCCGCCGGGGTCCCGACCTCGCCGGTCCGCTTCAGTTTCTGCCAGCGCAGCCGGCCACCGGTGAGCGCGGTGATGCAGGAGTGGATCAGGACGAGGTACATCATCTGGCGGTAGGCCAACTGCTGGAGCGGCATCATCAGCAGATAGCGGTACTTCTCCTTGTCCAGCTTGAAGGCGTACGCCGCGCACACGAGCTGGACGCCGAGGACCGCGAGCCACGCGTACAGCGCCGCCCGGAAGTCGACGAAGATCATCGAGTAGGCGGTGAACACGTCGATCAGCGGGGCGAAGACCGGTGTGACGATCTGGAAGATCACCACCAGTGGCATGCCGACCCGGCCGAAGCGGCCCGAGGGACCCTTGTCCGTGAGGGACTTGCGGTGCTTCCACAGCGCCTGCATGGTGCCGTACGACCACCGGTAGCGCTGCGACCACAGCTGCTTGAGGGAGCCGGGCGCCTCGGTCCACGCGCGTGCGTGCTCCTGGTAGACGACCCGCCGGCCCGCGCGGTGCATCGCGATGGTGATGTCGGTGTCCTCGGCGAGGGTGTCCTCGCTCATCCCGCCGACCTGGAGGACCGCCTCGCGGCGGAACGCGCCGATCGCGCCCGGGATGGTGGGCATGCAGCGCAGCAGGTCGTACATCCGGCGGTCGAGGTTGAAGCCCATCACGTACTCGATGTGCTGCCAGGCACCGATGACCGTGTCGCGGTTGCCGACCTTGGCGTTGCCGGCGACCGCGCCGACCTCCGGGTTCGCGAAGGGCTGCACCAGCTGCCGTACGGTGTCCGGTTCGAAGACGGTGTCGCCGTCCATCATCACGACGATGTCGTGACTGGCGCTGCGGACACCGTTGTTGAGGGCGGCCGGCTTGCCCGCGTTCTCCTGGCGGATGACCCGGACGTTGGTCATGCCCAGCGAGCGGGCCGCCTCGCGGGCGATCTCGGAGGTGCCGTCCGAGGAGCCGTCGTCGACGACGACGACCTCGATCGGATGGGTGCTCCTCGCCAGCGACTCCAGCGTGTTGGCGATGCACTCCTTCTCGTTGTACGCCGGCACGATCACGGTCACCGGCCGGGTGACCGTGGGTCCCCAGCTGAAGCGGCGTTTGTTGCGCAGCCGGTAGTGGCGGCGGGCGAGGATCAGCATCATCCCGAACCGGCCCATGACGGCCACACCCACAATCACGAGTCCGACCGACAGCGTGGGCACGGTGTACTCGGCGACGGCGACGGCCACGACGAGCGCCTTGCCCTCGTAGAGGGTCGCGCCGGTGGCCTCGCGGTGCGCGGCCTGGAGGCGGTCGGTGCCGTTCCGACTCCCGCCCCGGAGCTGTCCGCCCGCGGCGCCGGTCGGGGCGTTCGCCTGCTGTCCCGCGCGGGCAGCCGTGTTCTGCGCCTCGACGACCCCGCTGATGGTGGTGAAGGTGTAGCCCTTCGCCCGCATCTTCTCGATGTACTCCGGCAACGCCTTGATCGTCTGCTCACGGTCGCCGCCGGCGTCGTGCATCAGCACGGAGGCGCCCGACGTCCCGGACGGCGTGGCCCACTGGACGATCTTCGAGACGCCCGGCTTCTTCCAGTCGTCGCTGTCGGTGTCGACGAAGACGCTGGTGTAGCCCTCCTCGCCGAGCTTCTTGTACACGGGCCAGCTGTAGTTGTCGATCGCGTCCGTCTCCGAGGAGTACGGCGCCCGGAACAGCGTGGTGGTGATGCCGGCCGCGCCCGCGAGGGCGAGCTGCGTCTGGGTCATCTCGCGCCGGATACGGGCGTCGCTCTGGTAGGAGAGGTCGACGTGGGTGAAGGTGTGGATGCCCACCTCGTCGCCCTGGTCGACCATGTCCTGCACGATCCCCGGGTAGCGCGAGACCATCGAGCCGACCAGGAAGAAGGTGGCCGGGACGTCGTACTTCTTGAGGATCTTCAGGACCTGGGGCGTGTACGTCGGGTTCGGGCCGTCGTCAAAGGTGAGCGCGATGGTCTTGGCCGGCACGGAGGTCGTGGTGGCCTGGCCGCCCCGGAAGCTGATGATCGGCCCGCCGTTGAGGATCTTGTCGGGGACCTTGCTGGAGCTGGCGCCGTCGCGCACCCGCTCGTCGCCGCCGACCTCGGCGCGCAGATAGCCGTCGAGCAGCATCACGCTGGTCAGGCCGAGCAGGAGCAGCAGGGCGAGGATGACCCGCGGTTTCTGCAACGCCGCGGCCTTGCCCGCCGCCCGCTCGATGCGGGTGGGGGCACGCCGGCGGCCGCGGGAGGGCGTCGTCGTGGTCATGTGGTGGGCCGTTTCGGTCAGTGGGAGCCAGCGGAGGCGGTCGCGGTCGGGACGGTGCTCGGCGGAGCGCCCGTGGCGGTGCCCGTGGGCGGAGTGCCGGAGGGCCTCGACGGCGGGGTGCCGATACCGCCCTGCGGCTGGAGGCCGCCGGGGCCGGAGTTCGAGGAACCGCCGGGACCGCCGCCCGCGAAGGGCAGCAGCGTCGTACTGGAGACGCCGATGCCCATGAAGGCCAGGCCCAGCACGACGGCGTACCCGAGGGACAGGACGCCGAGGAGAAGGCCGATCCGGCGCAGCAGCTTGGAGCGGCGTCCGGAGTTGTCAACGAACACCGGGCCCTCGGCGGACCCGTTACTACCGCGTTTGCGGCGGCGACCGCGCGTGTCCGCACGGTTTTCGATGGCAGTCTCGGAATGCATTCTCCAGACGTTAAGGAGTCTTTATGTGACCGAGTCATCCATTCTTGTGAGACGCATATGAGAAACGCCTTAACCTGTCTTTTCCCTGAGAGATTTCACGAACGCCTGCGCAGGTCGCCATGGAGGGAAGTGAGCCGAATGCCCCATTCATTTTGCCCGTTTGGACCGATTCACGCGATGCGACCCATGGATCTTCTGTGTATCGACTGTCGCTTTGAACACCGGCTTCGTATGAGACGTTCTCCTTTCGAATGACCCCTTGTTTCCAGCCTGAGACGAAAATCACGAGAGCGGGTGCATGAACAATGCGGGGTTTCCTGAGGCCGGCCGCCGGGCTCACTTGTCTGTTTGCCCTGGCCATGACGGGGTGCTCCGCCGAATCCGACAGCGCCTCGGACGCGGAGCCTCCGGAACAGAGCAGCGCCTCGGCGTCGGCGTCGGAAGCCGCTTCCTCGGTCACCGCGTACGCGCCCTACGTCAGCGCTGACGAAGCGTCCGACAACGACTCCGCGGGCTCACCCTCGGTGTACAACCTCGCGTTCGTGATCGCCGACGGCAGTGCCTGTACGCCTTCCTGGAACGGCGCGTCCGCCATCGGCGACTCGTCGGTCACGTCCCGGATCAGCGCGCTGAAGGAGGACGGGGCTCGGGTACGGGTCTCCTTCGGCGGGGCCTCCGGGAAGGAGCTGGCCGAGACCTGCTCCACCGCGGCCAAACTGGCTGCGGCTTATGGGAAGGCACTGGACGCCGCCGGTTCCTCACTCGCCGACTTCGACATCGAGGGGGACGCGCTGACCGACTCCGACTCGGTGAAGCTGCGGTCCGAGGCGATCGCGTTGCTCCAGGAGGAACGGAGCGATCTCGCCGTCTCGTTCACGCTTCCCGTGATGCCGTCCGGGCTCGACGACGACAGTGTGGCGTTGCTGGAGTCCGCGAACGACAAGTCGGTTCAGGTGTCGACCGTCAACATCATGACGATGAACTACGGGGAGTCGTACGACGGGGACATGGGGGATTACGCGATCACTTCGGCGAAGGCGGCGCAGGCTCAGTTGCGGGACGTGTTCGGTACGTCCGATTCCACTGCGTGGCAGGCCATGGCGCTCACCTCGATGATCGGGACGAATGATGTGAACGGAGAGACGTTCACGTTGTCCGACGCGGCTCAGGTGCGGGAGTTCGCCGAGTCGAAGGAGGTGGCGTGGGTGTCCATGTGGTCGACGTTTCGGGATCAGGAGTGCGATGCGGGGAACTCGGATGAGGATGACCCGTTGACCAATTGCAGTGGGGTTTCTCAGAGTTCGGGGGCGTTCGGGGAGGTGTTGGGTGGTTGAGTTTTGGGTGCGGGCCCGGTGAGGGCTGGTCGCGCCCACGCGGCGGAGCCGCAAATCGATACAGCCCCGCGCCCCTGAAGGCCCCTTACCTACGCCGGTGCAACAACCGGCCCTTGATCACCGTTGCCACGCAGGTTGTCAGCTCTGGGGTTTCGAAGATCGCGAAAGTGGCCTCGGCCTGGGGGAGCAGAGGGTTGGCGAATGACTCGGAGGTCAGTGAAGGCCGGCCCACGGGATCCGCGAGCCGTTGCTCGATCGTCAGCCCCGATCGGTGGACGGCGTCGATCACCGCGGGGCGTCGCAGCTCACCCCTCACCGCCACCACCCCGCGCGCCAGCATCCGCTGCACCCCCCGCCTTGCGCTCGCACCCCAACGGGCGTCGGTCATGCCCAGTGACTCCAGCGCCTCGCCCGAGATCGGCTCGCTGCCCAAGTCCTCACGCGGGTCCGGATGGTAGGCCTGCTCCAGGAGCTCCGGGCCGTACGGGTTCACCAGGCCCGGGGTGAGAACTCCCGGCCAGCGGCGCACCCTTGCCGTCGGATGTGCGGCGGCCAGCTCCTCGTAGACCTCTACGGCCGCGAGCCGCCGCCCCTCGACCAGTACCGCCCCACCGGGCAGCGGTGACCGTCCGTCGCCCGGGATCAGCAGGTCGGCGGTGTGGATCGTCAGCAAGACAGGCCTAGTTGGACGCGAGGATCTTCAGCTCGGGATGCGCCGTGCCGCCCGCGATCGCCGTGGAGGAGATGTGGGACATCACGCGCGCGTCGACGGGGTCGTTCGCCGGGTCGTCGTGGACGACGAGGTGCTCGTACGTGGTGGCGCGCTGGGCCGGGACCCGTCCCGCCGTACGGATCATGTCGATCATTTCCTGGAGGTTGGAGCGGTGCTTGGCACCGGCCGCCGAGACGACGTTCTCCTCCAGCATGACCGAGCCGAGGTCGTCCGCGCCGTAGTGCAGCGTCAGCTGGCCCGCGTCCTGGCCGGTGGTCAGCCAGGAGCCCTGGATGTGGGCGATGTTGTCCATGAAGAGCCGCGAGATCGCGATCATCCGCAGATACTCGAAGATCGTGGCCTGGGTGCGGCCCTTCAGGTGGTTGTTCATCGGCTGGTAGAGGTACGGGATGAACGCCCGGAAGCCGCCCGTCCGGTCCTGTACGTCACGGATCATCCGCAGGTGCTCGATGCGCTCGGCGTTGGTCTCACCGGTGCCCATGAGCATCGTGGAGGTGGACTCCACGCCCAGGTTGTGCGCCGTCTCCATGATCTCCAGCCAGCGCTCGCCGGACTCCTTGAGCGGCGCGATGGCCTTGCGGGGGCGCTCGGGGAGCATCTCGGCACCGGCGCCCGCGAACGAGTCGAGGCCGGCCGCGTGGATGCGCTGGATGGCCTCCTCCACGCTCACCTCGGAGATCCGGGCCATGTGCTCGACCTCGGACGCGCCCAGCGAGTGGATCACCAGCTGGGGGAAGTCCTTCTTGATGGCGGCGAAGTGCTTCTCGTAGTACTCGACGCCGTAGTCCGGGTGGTGGCCGCCCTGGAACATGATCTGCGTGCCGCCGAGTTCGACGGTCTCCGCGCACCGGCGCAGGATGTCGTCCAGGTCGCGGGTCCAGCCCTTGTCCTTGGCGGTCGGCGGGGCGTAGAACGCGCAGAACTTGCACGCCGTGACGCACACGTTGGTGTAGTTGATGTTCCGCTCGATGATGTACGTCGCGATGTGCTCCGTGCCCGCGTACCGACGGCGGCGCACGGCGTCCGCGGCGGAGCCCAGCGCGTGCAGCGGGGCGTCGCGGTAGAGGTCGAGCGCCTCCTCCGGAGTGATGCGCCCACCCTCGGCGGCACGGTCGAGGACGGACTGAAGGTCGGCCTTCTCGGTCACCGGGGCGTGCCTTTCGTCAAGGGTTCGGGCGGTCTCGGCCAGCCTACGCCAGCCCCCCGACAAGCCCGACCTCAGGCCGTGTACGCGCCGATCAGCAGCCCCGCGTACGCCCCCGTGATCAGGAACGGCCCGAACGGGATCGCCGTCTTGCGTCCCGCCCTGCCCACCAGGACCAGGACACCGCCGTAGAGCGCGCCGAGCAGGAAGCCGGCAAAGGTGCCGAGCAGCACGGTGTCCCAGCCGTACCAGCCCAGGACCGCCCCCGCCCCGAGCGCCAGCTTCACATCGCCGAAGCCCATGCCGCCGGGGTTGATCCGCCACAGCACCCAGTAGCCGGCGCCGAGCGCGAGGGCGCCGAACAGGGAGTTCAGCCAGTTCCCGGCGTGCTCGGGCACCAAAGAGACCGCCCCGAGCAGGGCGAGTGCGGCGGCCGCGAGGGGGAGGGTGAGCGGGTCGGGCAGTCGTCGTACGCGCAGGTCGATGACGGCCAGCAGGACGCCCACGGGGGCGAGCAGCAGCCAGACGGCGATCTCCGGGTGGGTGCCGGTGGCGGCGGCGAGGGCGGCGCAGAGGAGGGCGGTGACGGTGGAGAGGACCGGGGTGCTGGGGCCGTACGACTGCCGTGTGGCGCATGTCCCGCACCTCGCCCACCCGAGCCGGCCGCCCAGCGGGTGCCCGTCGGGGCAGGTCTCCCGCCACGGTTCCCCGGACGGGACGGAGTAGCGGTAGGCGGCGCGCGGCAGCAGCGAACCCGCCGCCGCTCCCCACAGTGCGGCGACGGCGACGAGCAGCTCCGTCACCGCTCGACCTTCGACATCCGCGCCTCGGGGTATCCCTCGGCCTCGCTCTCCGACGTGTACTTCAGGTCGTCGCCCACCGCGGTGAGGCGGACGGTGTGGGCGGTGGGGTTGCAGCCGGCGTGGTTGTCCTTCGCGCCGACGGCCGTGGTGACGAGCTCCGTCTCGGTGACCTGCTTCAGCGTGAGGACGTCGGTGCACTCGGCTCCGATCGCGTCGGTCTGCCGCAGCCGGCCCACCTCCTCGCCGACGCTCACCTTCTTGACGGTGATCCGGAAGGTCCCCATCGGCAGGCTCCCGCCGAGACCGCTCCCCTGCCCCTCCCAGGTGCCGAGGTAGCGGGCGGGGACCTCGGAAGGCCCGCTCGGCGCCGCGCTGGACGGCTGGGAGGATGCGGACGGCGGCGAGGAAGCCGAGGGCAGGGAGGCCGACGGTACGGAACTCGGGGCCGAGGAGTAGGCGTCGTTGCCGGGTCTGGAACTCGCCGAGTCGTCGTCGCCCCGGCCCGGCAGCAGGTCGAACAGGAACACCGACCCCACGGTCACCGCGGCCAGCGCCCCCGCGACCGCGAGCGCCACGGTGCAACTCATCCGGCGCCCGCGTCCGTTGTCCCCGGCCGCGGAGGTGGCGGCCACGGAGACGGAGAGCTTCCCGGGGCCGGGTCGCCGGTCGGAGGGCACCACCGTGTCGTGCGGCGCCGCGTCCCGGGGCTCGGGCACAAGGGGTCCGCCCGTGGTGGCCGACGGCGTGACCGGGAACGCCGGGGGGCCGGCCGCGGCAGCGGGAGGCGCTCCCGCGGACACCACCGGCATCACCGGCGGCGGCCCGAACGCACCGGCCGAACCCGAGGAACCGCCCGCACCGGAGGACCCACCCGAGCCCAAGGCTCCACTCGAACCCGACGCTCCACCGGAACCCGATGACCCACCCGAGCCCGAGCGACCACCCGGCCCAAACGGCCCACCCGGCCCGGACAAACCCCCCGCTTCCGGCGAAGCCCCTCCCACCGAAGGACTGCTGAACCCCACCGGCCCGGACGCCTGCTCCCCCGTCCGCTCACCCGTCGCCGCCTCAAGGTTCAGCAGCTGTACGGCACTGCGCCCCAGCTGCTCGACCAGCGCCCCCGGCAGCCATCCCGCCGCCACCAACCGAGCCGCGCCCTCAGGGGCGATCCGTCGGGCCAGTTCCCCCGGGGTCGGCCGGTCCTGTGCCGACTTGGACAGGCAGGCCCCCACGAGGTCCCGCAACTCGCCGGTCAGTGATCCGAGTTCGGGCTCCTCGTGGACCACCTTGTAGAGGAGGGAGGCCGAGGAGTCCCCCGGGAAGGGCGGTACCCCCGTGGCCGCGTAGGCCAGCACCGCGCCCAGGGAGAAGACGTCCGCCGCGCCCGACACCCCCTTGCTCAGGATCTGTTCGGGGGACATGTAGCCCGGCGAGCCGATGGAGACGCCGGTGGAGGTCAGGGACGCGGTGCCGTCGGTGGCGCGTGCGATGCCGAAGTCGATGAGGAGGGGGCCGTCGACGGTGAGCAGGACGTTGGAGGGCTTCACGTCCCGGTGGACCAGCCCCAGTCCGTGCACGGCCACGAGCGCCTCGGCAAGCCCCGCCCCCAGGACGCGTACGGAATGCTCGGGCAGCGGCCCCCCGTCCGTGACCGCCGAGGTCAGGGAAGGGCCCGCCGCGTACCCCGTGGCGACCCACGGCACCGCCGCCTCCGGGTCCGCGTCGAGGACCGGCGCGGTCCAGGCCCCGCCCACTCGCCGCGCCGCGTCGACCTCGCGGCGGAAGCGGGCACGGAACTCCTCGTCGAGCGCGAAGTGCGGGTGCACGATCTTGACGGCGACCGTGCGGCCCCCGGCACTGCGGCCGAGATAGACCCGGCCCATGCCACCGGAACCCAGTCGGCCGAGCAGCCGGTAGGGCCCCACGGCGGTGGGTTCGTCGACTCCCAGCGGCTGCATACCGGCCTCCCCCATAAGGTGCAGATGCAGATTAGGGCTGAAGCAGTTCCACCTTCACGTCCCCGGGGAAACCCGTCGTCGGCCCCACCCTCCGCGCGAACTCCGTGACCGCCGCCAACTGCGGGCCTCCGAACCGGAAGTCCAGCGTCGTGAAGTACTTCGCCAGGACCTCTTCGTCGAAGTCCTCCCAGCGGGCCGCCTGCTCCGCGACCTTGCCGACCTCCTCCAGGGAGAGGTTCCGGGAGGCGAGGAAGGCCTCGTGGACCTTGCGGGTGATGACCGGCTCGCGTTCGAGGTAGTCCCGGCGGGCGGCCCACACCGCGAAGACGAACGGCAGCCCCGTCCACTCCTTCCAGAGCGAGCCGAGGTCGTGCACCTCGAGGCCGAAGCGCGGCCCGTCGAGGAGGTTCGCCCGCAGCGCCGCGTCTCCGATGAGTACGGCCGCCTCCGCCTCCTGCATCATCAGGCTGAGGTCGGGCGGGCAGGTGTAGTAGTCGGGCCGGACGCCGTAGCGCTCGGCGAGGAGGAGCTGGGCGAGGCGTACGGAGGTACGCGAGGTCGACCCGAGGGCCACCCTGGCGCCGTCCAGCTCGTCCAGCGGGACCTGCGAGACGATGACGCAGGACATGACCGGGCCGTCGCAGCCGACGGCGATGTCGGGGAAGGCGACCAGGTCGTCCGCGTTCTTGAGGAACTCGACGAGGGTGATGGGCCCGATGTCGAGGTCTCCCTGCACCAGCTTCTCGCTGAGCTTCTCCGGGGTGTCCTTCGTGAGCTCGAAGTCGAGGAGCGTGCCCGTCCTCGCGAGCCCCCAGTACAGGGGCAGGCAGTTCAGGAACTGGATGTGGCCGACGCGCGGCCGGGTGCGAGAATTGTCCACATCGCGACAGTAGACCCCTTGGGGTACGCTTCGGACTTCGGCCCCACAGTCAACGCCCGCGCGATCTTCAAACGTCCGGGTGACGTGATCTTGGCCTCTATTGCTTTCGGCTGCCTGCATGCTAGGCTCGCCGCAAGTTGCAGTTTGGTTTCCCTTGCAGTACAGAGCCTGCGGAGCATGTAACCGCAGGCTCTAGTCGTTTTCAGACATATGCAGTTGTGCGGCACTGTTTTCACACTTGCAGGTTCTGGAGCAGGGCAACCCTTTTGGGCCCAAGGAGGGCTTATGGCTACCGGAACCGTGAAGTGGTTCAACGCCGAAAAGGGCTTTGGCTTCATCGCCCAGGAGGGCGGCGGCCCCGACGTCTTCGTCCACTACTCCGCGATCAACGCGAGCGGCTTCCGTTCGCTGGAGGAGAACCAGCAGGTCTCCTTCGACGTGACCCAGGGCCCGAAGGGCCCGCAGGCGGAGAACGTCACCCCCGTCTGAGCGATCCCGTCTCATGGGCGATCCAGCCTCTGATCCGGACCTGAAAGCAATACCCAAGGAGCCCCGCGCCGCACGGTAGCGGGGCTCCTGCCTTTGCCTTTACAGGTGCTGCATGACCAGCACGAACGTCGTGCCGGGGGTGAGCGCCTCGTACGAATGGGACACGTCTCCCCGATACGTCATGTAGTCGCCGGGCTCCAGCTCGGCCTCCTCCCCCGCCGGTCCGGCCTTCACCCGCCCCGTGCTCAGGATGAGATGCTCCACGGTCCCCGGAATGTGCGGCTCCGACTCCCGTACGGCCCCGGGTTCGGCCCGCAGGTGGTAGATGTCCCGGCGCGCTCCGGGCGGGCTCGCGGAGAGCAGGGTGGCCGCGAACTCGGCCCTTTCCGAGGCCACGGTCGGCCCCTGTCCCGCCCTGATCACCCGCACGGAAGGCGCCGGCGGCTCCACCAGGGCACTGAACGGCACCCCGAGCGCCACCCCCAGCGCCCACAGCGTCTCCACGCTCGGGTTCCCGCTCGCCGCCTCCAGCTGGGACAGCGTGGACTTCGCGATTCCGGCGCGCTTGGCCAGCTCGGAGAGGGAGAGCCCGGCGCGGGTGCGTTCACGGCGCAGGGAGGCGGCGATCCAGTCCAGGGGGAGCCGGGGCGGCGGGCTGTCGGACATGCTGTTCGCTCCATCGGTACGATCGTTCGCCTTGACGAACAGGGCGCCTACCGTCCAGTGTAGTGAACATGCGTACGGCAGAGCGAACAGCCTTGGTCCGTGACAGTGCGCTCGTCTGGCTCGCGAGCGGGGTCGTGGGCGTCTCCTTCGGCGCGATCGCCGTCACCGGCGGCCTGCCGGTGTGGGTACCGGTGGTGATGTCCCTGGTGGTGTACGCGGGATCCGCCCAGTTCAGCGCGGTCGGGGTGCTGCTGGCCGGGGGCGGCCCGGTCGCCGCGTCGGTCACCGGCCTGCTGCTCAACACCCGAACGGCCGCCTTCAGTCTCGCCGTCGCGGACATCCTCGGCCCGGGGCGGGTCGCCCGTCTCCTCGGCGCACACCTGGTCACCGACGAGACGGTGGCCTTCGCCCTCGCCCAGCCGGATCCGGCGCGGCGCCGGGCGGCCTTCTGGGTTTCCGGGCTCGGCCTGTTCGCCGTGTGGAACACCGGCGTCCTGGCCGGGGCCCTCGCCGGGGACGCCCTGGGCGACACCGGCACCTACGGCCTGGACGCGGCCTTCCCCGCCGTCCTCGTCGCCCTGGTGCTGCCCGCCCTGCGCGACTCTTCGGCGATACGACGGTCCGCGCTGCTCGGCGCCGCGCTGGCCCTGGCGGTGACGCCGGCGGTCCCGGCGGGGGTGCCGGTGCTGGTGGCACTCGCGGGCCTGGTCCTCCACGGCGCCAGGAGGCCGGTGTGAGCGCGACGGTCGCGATGATCCTGGCGCTGGCGGTGGGGACGTATGCCTTCCGGCTGGTCGGACCGGTGCTGCACGGGCGGGTGGAACTGCCGGAGCGAGTACAGGAGTTGCTGGGCGCGGCTGCCGTCGTACTGCTGGTGGCGCTGCTGGCGACGGGGGCGCTGACGGAGGGCGGCGGTTTCGCGGGGTGGGCACGGCCGGCCGGGGTCCTGGTGGGGGCCGTACTGGCGTGGCGGAGGGCGCCGTTCGTGGTGGTGGTGCTGGGGGCGGCGGTCGCAACTGCCGTACTGCGAGCGGCCGGTGTGGCCTGAGTGTCAGTGGGGGCCGCTAGGGTCCCCGGCCATGACCGACACCGACTTCGTGACCGCCACCCGCACCTTCTACGACACCGTCGCCGAGGACTACGCCGAGCAGTTCCGGGACGTTCTCACCGTCAGTCCCCTGGACCGGGTCCTGCTGGACGGGTTCGCCGAGTTGGTGGGGGACAGCGGACGGGTCGCCGACCTGGGCTGCGGGCCCGGCCGGGTCACGGGATACCTGGCCTCCCTCGGGCTGTCCGTCTTCGGCCTCGACCTGTCGGAGTCGATGCTGGCCATCGCCCGCCGGGAGAACCCGGGGCTGCGGTTCGAGCGGGGCTCGATGCTGGAACTGGATCTCCCGGACGGGGCGCTCGCCGGTGCCCTGTCCTGGTACTCGTCCATCCACACCCCGGTGGACGAACTCCCCCGCCTGTTCGCCGAGTTCCACCGCGTGCTGGCACCGGGCGGGCACCTCCTCGTCGCCTTCCAGGCCGGCGACGAGGACCGGCACCACGACCGGCCCTGGGGACGCCCCGTCGCGCTGACCTTCCTGAGGCGGCAGCCGGAGCAGATCATCGGGTTGCTCCGCGCGGCCGGGTTCGCGCTCGTCTCGCGGACAGTGCGCGAACCCGGCCCCGAGGAGGTGTCGCAGCAGGCCTTCCTGATCGCCCACCGCCCCTGACGCTCAGCCCACGGTGTAGGAGTACGGGATCCCGATCAGCTCGGACCCCATGACGCCCGAGAAGGCCGAGTCGGTGTCGACGTAGACCGTTCCGTGGACGACCGTGCCGACGGGTGCGGTCGGGGTCAGGGTGAGCTTCATCGTCGCGGTCTTGCCCGAGGCGGCGGCGACAGGCTTCCAGTCGGCGTCGAGGTCCCAGAACTCACCGGTGGAGGCCTTGGCCGCCGGGTCGAACGACTGGGTCGTGGCGGTGAGCGTGACCTTCGCGGTGCCCTTGCCCGCGGGCTTGTCCCCGAAGGGGCCCGGATCGGTCACCTCGGTGCTCCACAGCCCGGAGGCCAGCTGGCCGGCGAGGGCGGTGGCGACCGTCGTGTCACCGGTGCCGGCCTCCCCGAACACCATGGGAGAAGCGGTCCAGGGGTACATGTTCAGGTCGACGGGACGGTCGGCGGTGGCCGTGGCGACCAGCTTGGTGGTGTGCGAGGGCACGAACCAGCCCAGGCCCCCGTCGTTGATCTTCGCCGTCCCCGACTTGTCGCTGCCGTTCTCGACGAGGGCGATCTCGCCCGTGGTGTCGAGCCTGGGGTCGAGGTAGTAACGCCGCTCCGCCGGACCGGAGTTGGGCACCCGGACCGGGACAGTGAGCGTGCTGCCGCGCTTGAGGACGCGGGACGGGCTGTCCGGCAGGCCGGGCGCTGTCGCCGTCATGGCGTCGAGGCGGACCGTCCCGGTGACCTTCTGGCTGAAGGCCTTTCCGCTGATGGCGTCGGGCAGTCCGACGATCAGCGTCCACCGTCCCGCGGCCGGGCGGTGGGCGGTCAGGCTCGAGTACTTCGTCGGGACGCCGTGTTCCCCCGCGGTCCTGTCGGTGTCCCGGGCGAGGATCTGGCCGTCGGGGCTGACCAGGTAGTACACGAGGGCGGTGGCGGGGTCCTCGGCCGTGAGGTCGATGGTCAGGTCACGCCTGCCGGGCGGTACGTCCAGGTAGTAGCCGTTCGTCTGGCCGACGTCCCGGCCGACACCGCCGGTGAGGGTGGCGGCGAAGGAGGTGCTGTGTCCGGGGGCCGGGTCGACGGGGACCAGCGTCCGGCGGGCCACCGGGAGGGAGAGGCGGGTCCCCGTGTCCGAGGCGAACTGCAGGGAGAACGGCGCGTCACCGGCCGTACGCGGCAACGGGATCCGTACCGGGAACCGCGCGATGCCGCCCGCCGGGACGGTCCGGGTCTGCTCGGGGACGCCGGCCGAGGTGTAGCGGTGGCCGGTGATCCTTACGGTGACCGGGCCGCGGTAGGTGCCCGGCTTCAGGGGCTTGTCCTGAAGGTGCATGCGGCCGTTGTTCCACACCACCTTGACGGTCCAGGTGCCGGGGCGCGGGTCGTGGACGTCGACGTGCTGGTAGTTGCTGTGCAGTCCGTAGCCGTCGTAGTCGTAGCTGACCTGTGTCAGCCGTCCGGCCGGATCGACCAGGACCAGCGCGAGCTTGCCGGAGTCCGCGGTGCCGGGCCACACCATCTCGGCGTCCAGGAACGGGGTCCCCTTCGGCACCTTGACGGTGAACGGCCGGGCGGCGAGCTTGCCCTCCCGGTCGTCCCCGGCGAGCGGGGAGCCGACGGTGACCTTGTGCCGGCTGCTGAAGGTCTGGGCGCCGACCGTGCGGGAGGACATCGTGACCCGCTGCGGCCGATCGGCTGTGTTGGTGAGGGTGACGGAGGTCTGCCGCTCACCGCCCGGCTGTCCGACGACGTTCAACTGCCCTGCCGAGGGGACGAGCCGGGTGCTGTTCGGCGAACCGCCGAGGGTGTTCACGGCCCTGGCCGCGCGGACGGCCGCGCCCGTGTCCAGCAGCCCCGCGCCCTGCTCGTCGGCGGGGACGTGCAGGTCGGTCGCCGTGCCGGTCAGGATGCGCTTGACCAGGTCCGGCGACGGCCGCACCCCGCCGTGCGCGTCCTTGTACGCCTGGATGACGTCGGCCGCCGCGCCGGCCGCGAAGGGGGCCGCCTGGCTGGTCCCGCCGAACACCTGGGTGGGCAGGGCGCAGTCGCTCCAGCGGGGGTCGACGGTGCAGGCGGCCATGCCGACCATGCCCGGCGCCACCAGATCGACCAGCTTGTTGCCCTGGGTCGTACCGCCGGAGGACAGCCCGGTGATGTTGTCGCTGGTCCACTTGCGGTAGCCGTAGCCCTGCGCCGCCAGCCGGAACGACGTGGTGGCGCCGACACCGATCACGTTCGGGTCGCTCGCGGGTGAGCCCACCGTGCCGGACGTCCCGGAGTCACCGCTGGAGGCGACCACCGTCACCCCGGCGGCGACGGCGGCGTCGTCGGCCAGCCGGATCGGGTCGGTGGCCGCGTCGGGGTAGAAGTTGGACCCGAAGGACTGGCTGAGGACGTCCGCGTGGTGTGCCACCGCGTACTGGATGGCCCGCACGAACCCGGAGGTGAAGGAGTTCGCGCCGAACACCCTCAGGTCCATCAGCTGCGCCCCGGGCGCGAAGCCGCGGACCCGGAACGTGCAGCCCTTCGGGAGCTTGGCGTACGGCAGTTGCGCGGACATGTCGTACGTACGGCTGCCCTGTGCCGCGATGGCACTGGCGTCACCGAAGGCCTCGCCGCCGGTGGTGCCGGCGTTCACGCCGTCCCCGCTGAAGTCCTCGGAGTCGGTGACCACACGGCTGCCGTCGGGTCGGACGAACTCGGGGTTGGCGGCGTCCATGCCCTCGGCGAAGAAGGCGACCTTGACCCCCTTGCCGGTGGCGGTGCGCTGCGCCGCGTCGGTGTGCGTCAGCTGAAGCGCCTCGGGTTCGAGGAGGGGCTTGGCGGGGTCCTTGGGACAGGCGGTGCCGGGTGCGGCCGCGCCCTTGGCGGTGGCCGCGGCGGCCGTGGTGGCGGAGTCCGGGGCGGGCCGCCGTATCGGAAGGTCCGGCACGACCGCGGCCACCCGCCGGTCGTCGCGTATCCGCGCCATCGCGGCCGGGTCCAGCGTGGCGGAGACGGCGTTGATCAGGCTCATCCCGTGCACGCGGGTGGCCCCGCTCTTCTTCAACTGCGCCACGACGGGCGCCTGGTCGTCGGCCGCGGCCTGCCCGCGCTTCGCGGCCTGCGTGCGCATCGGGAGGTCGGTGAGCTGGTCTCGCATGACGATGATGACGCGCTGCGGGGAGCCGCTCGCGCTGTCGCCCGCCGCCTGTACGGGGGTGGCGCCCAGAGAGAAGGCGCTCAGCAGGACCGTGCCCGCGAGCGCCGCTCTTCTTCTGTTGTTGTTCATGGAGTTCTCCGCTGGTGGGGGGTGCGGGACGGCTGAGACAGCCGCCGCCGACGATCTTTCGCCCCAACTGGTGAACTCCGCCAGATACTTGGCGTCAAGGGATCTTCAAGACTTCAAGACGGGCCCGTCCTCTAGAGCACCCCCGCGAGATCCCGGGCCGCGATGTACCCGAACGTCATCGCGGGCCCGATCGTCGAGCCCGCGCCCGCGTAACTGTGGCCCATGACGGCCGCGCTGGCGTTCCCGGCGGCGTACAGGCCGGGGACGACGGAGCCGTCGGGCCGCAGGACGCGGGCGCCGGCGTCGGTCACCAGGCCGCCCTTGGTCCCCAGGTCTCCCGGGACGAGCCGGAAGGCGTAGTACGGGGGCAGCCAGAGCGGGGCCAGGCAGGAGTTCGGGAGGACCGACGGGTCCGTGTAGTAGTGGTCGTAGGCGCTGTCGCCGCGCCCGAAGTCCGGGTCGTCGCCCTTCAGGGCAAGGGAGTTGAACCGGTCGACGGTCGTGCGCAGGGCGGTGGCCGGGGCGCCGATGGACGCGGCCAGGGCGTCGAACGACCAGGCCTTGTGGGCGGCGCCGGAGCCGTACCAGTCGTCGGGGAGGACGAAGGTGGGCGCGATGTCCCTGAAGAGGTACCGGTTGCGGTAGTTCTGGTCGACGATCAGCCAGGCCGGGATGTCGGGGTCGGTCGGGTTGCGCTCGTACATGGTGTGGACGACGTCGCTGTAGGGGGCGGCCTCGTTGACGAACCGCCGCCCTGCCGCGTTGACGACGAGGCCGCCGGGGAGGGTGCGTTCGGCGAGGCAGAAGTACGGCTCGTCGGGCAGCGGGATGGCCGGTCCCCACCAGGCGTCGTCCATGAGCGCGACATCGGCGCCGAGTCGCTGCCCGGCCCGGATGCCGTCCCCCGTGTTCTCCTTCGCGCCCACGGTCCACTCCGTGCCGATGGGCTGCCGCTGGTACTGGGCCCGCATCGCCGCGTTGTGCTCGAAGCCGCCGGAGCCGACGATCACGCCCCGGCGGGCACGGTAGAGGCCGCCCGGGGTCACCGCTCCGGCGACGGTGCCGTTCTCGACGTAGAGCTCGGTGAGGGGCGTGTTGAGCCGTACCGGCACGCCCGCGTCCAGGAGCCCCTTCCGCAGCCCGGCGGCCAGCGACTGCCCCATGGTGAGCGGTGTCTGCCCGAGCAAGGCCGCCTTCGTGCCGCGCGCCAGGCACTCGGCGGCGACGGCGGCACCCTTGACGCTCACGGCGGACAGGGCGAGCCACTTGTAGTCGGCGCTGAACACGACCAGTCCGGCGGGGACATCGAGGTACGGCGGGTTCAGATGGGCGAGTTCGGCGCCGAGGATCTTGCCGTCGAGCTGGTCGGGCTCGATGGAGCGGCCGTTCGGCAGGCCGCCCGGCAGCTCGGGGTAGTAGTCGCTGTACCCCTCCATCCAGCGGAACCGCAGCGGGCTGTTGGCCAGGACGAAGGAGATCATCGCGGGGCCGTGCGCGAGAAAGGCCCGCTGCCGGGCGGCGGGGACGTCCGGTCCCACAACGGCGGCGAGGTAGGCGGCCGCCTTGGCGGGGGTGTCCGGGACACCGGCGGCGAGGAGGACGGGGTTGTTCGGGATCCAGATCCCGGCCCCGGACCGGGCCGCGGACCCGCCGAAGGTGGGCGCCTTCTCCAGCACCACGGTGCTGAGCCCCTGCTTCGCGGCAGTGAGCGCGGCGGTCATACCGGCGGCGCCGGAACCGATGACGACGATGTCGTACGTCCCGAGAGGTGGCAAGTCGGCGGCGCTCGCGCCCTGTTGCACTCCGGCGGCGACGGCCGCCGCCCCGGCCCCCGCACCGACGGCCAGCAGATGTCTTCGGGTCACACTCATGGTCGGGTCCCCCCTGCGGTTGGTATGGACGAAGGGTCCGGAACGTCGCGCGGGGGTCTTGAGAAGTCAAGAGGCGTGGAGGACGGCGAGGGTTTCCCGCCGGGTGGGGCTGGTACAGGCCCTCGGCTCAGAATCCCGGAGCGGGGAGGAAGCCGGGCCACCACGGTGGTACACCGCTGGGGCATTCGTACGTGGCGCCGCTCCAGAAGAAGGAGACAGCACACCAGCACAGAGCGGGGAGCACCACCATGAGGGCGAGAGCATGGAGGAGGGCTAGCCTCCCCAGGAGGGCGCCCACCATCACCCAACTCAGGGTCAGAAGGCCCCAGAGGGACGGGATGAAAAGGATGATCAGGAAGGTACCGTTCGCCGCGCCGTTGACGCCGGCGTCGCAGGCGCTCAGCGCCCTGCCGAGAAGCATGGCAGTGAGCACCGCGAGCGCAAGCCCCATCAGCGTTCCGAAACATCCGTGAAGCCGCCGCTCACGCATAGATCTCCCCCTCACTGTCGGCTTTCGTACATCCTCCCGACCAGGTCGACTTCCTACGCTGCCTGCCTCGGATGAAGATCGTCACCATTCCTTTCCCCGTATCCCACCGCTCACGCTGTGTCCGAAGCCCCCGGACGAAGCGCGCCTGTGGAGCCGATCGTCGGCGTCATCACCCCAGCCCGATCTCGGCCCAGACCGTCTTGCCGACGTCCCGATCGGTCACGCCCCAGGTACGGGCGAGCAGGGTGACGAGGATCAGGCCTCTCCCGTGCTCACCGTCCTCGTCGTTGACGAACCGGAGCGGGCGGTCGCCTCTGGGGTCACTCACCTCGATACGGAGCGTGTTCTCCGGGAGCCGGAGGAGGCGCAGCTCGAAGTCCCTTCCGGGTACGCGGCCGTGGGTCACCGCGTTGGCGGCGAGCTCGGCGACGAGGTGCTGCGCGGTGTCGTTCACGTCGGTGTCGTGGGAGTGGCCCCATGCCGCGAGCTGGGTGGCCGTGAGCCTGCGGGCCAGGCGGGCACCACGGGGCGTCGCGCTCAGACGCTGGGTCAGTTCGTCGGTGGGGGTGGAGATTTCGGCGTTCACGTCACTGAGCGTGCTGGGTTCTCCCTACGCTGACCAGGTGCGACTCGGCGACGCTGAGTAGCTGTACGAGTGCGGTCGGTTCGGTGTACGGGTTGTCGCGTGGGAGGGGTGGGGCGCATGGGTGAGCGGAGGCCGGAGACGCCTGCGGAGGCGGACGGTACGGCGGGGTTGTTCGTCGCGCTGGGCAAGATGGTGAAGTTCCTGCGGGAGCGGAAGGGGCTGACGCAGAAGGAGTTCGGGGAGCTGGTGGGATACGGCCCCGACGCGGTCTCGGCCATGGAGCGGGGCGTCCGGACTCTACGGCCGGAGGTCCTGCTGAAGGCGGACGAACTGCTCGACGCCGGGGGCCTGTTGAAAGAGGTCGTCCCCGAGGTCGAGGAGGCCATGGCGAAGGTTCGGACCCGGCATCCGGAGTGGTACCGCAGCTACGCTGGGCTGGAGGCGGAGGCGGTCGAGCTGCACTTCTACGCCAACCACGGGGTGCCGGGTCTGTTGCAGACCGAGGAATACGCACGAGCCGTGTTCGCAAGGCGGCGACCGTTTCTTGACGAGGAGACCATCGAGAAGCGGGTCGCGGATCGCCTCTCCCGACAGCAGGTCTTCGGGCGTTGGCCCGTCCCGATCGTGAGCTATGTCCTCGAAGAGATCGTGCTGGACCGGCCGATCGGCGGACGGCGAGTGCACGCGGACCAGCTGCGGCGGCTACTGCAGGTGGGCCGGATGCAGAACGTCGAGATCCAGGTGATGCCGTCCACACTGGAGGAACACCCCAACATGGACGGCGCGTTCAACCTGCTGACACCCAAGGGGCACAACCAGGTGGCGTACACGGAGGTCCAGGGGTATCCCCGCCTGATCACCGAGTCGGAAGAGGTCCGGAAGATCACCGACCGCTATGGGATCATGCGAGCGATGGCACTCTCCCCTTCGGAGTCCCGGAAGTTGATCGAGCAGAAGCTGGAGGAGCTATGAACATCGGGCAGCTCACTTGGTTCAAGTCCAGCTACAGCGGCGGCGAGGGCGGCGAATGCCTGGAAGTCGCCGTCACCCCCGCCACCATCCACCTCCGCGACTCCAAGCACCCGCACCCCACCGGCCCTCACCTCACCCTCTCCCCCACCGCGTGGGCGCACTTCGTGACCGACGTCTCCCGGTGACCGCGAAGGTCAGCGAACAGACTGGAATTGGTCAAGACCTCTCCTGGTCCTCTGGTCACCGGAGGGGCAGCCCGGGTTCACTGCGGCGCATGAGAAGACCTCACCCTCCCCTGCGCCGGGCCGCCACCGTCCTCGCCGCCGCGCTCGCCTCATTGGCCCTCGCGGCGGGCACGGCGGCCGCCGGCGGCCCCACCGTCCCCGTCGAGTTCGGCACCGACTACCACGACCCCGTCACCGCCGCCCCGCCGATCAGCACCCCGCACACCAAGGCGTGTTCGGTCACGGTCGCGGAGGCACAGTTCAAGGACTTCACGCCGTACACGGGGACGTACACACCGCCGACCGGCTGCGGGACCCCGGGGCGGTGGTCGAAGGTCGTGCTGCGGATGGACGGGAACGTGAAGGGGCGGCAGTACGACCGGCTGGGGTATCTGGACATCGGTGGGGTGCAGGTGTTCCGGACGTCCACCCCGGAGCCCTCGCAGGACGGGATCGACTGGTCCGTCGAGAAGGACGTCACCGAGTACCAGAAGACGCTGAGCAGCGCCCAGTCCGTCGACATGCTCATCGGCAACGTTGTCAACGACACCTACACGGGCGTGCTCGACGTCAAGGTGACGCTCACCTTCTACGCCCCCAGGCACGGTCACGCCTCGTCCGCCCCGGATCAGGTCATCCCCCTCAGCGACCAGGACAGCGTCACCACCGGCGCCTCCCTCACCGTCCCCCGCAACTCCGAGCGCATCCTCGCCGAGGTGTACGCGACCGGATCGGGCGGCGGCTGCGAGGAGTTCTGGTACTCCGCGACCACGCCCTCCGCGTCGTACTCCTGCCAGGGCGGGGACGACGGGCCGTACCGCGAGGTGCAGGTGAGCGTGGACGGGAAGGTCGCCGGGATCGCGTCGCCTTACCCGAACGTGTGGACCGGCGGCTGGTCGCCGTATCTGTGGTCGGTGATTCCGTCCCCGACCGCCTTCGACGTACGTCCGCTCACCTTCGACCTGACCCCGTTCGCGGGCCTCCTCAACGACGGCAAGGCGCACACCGTGGACGTCAAGGTGGTCGGAGTTCCGGCCGGACAGACCGGGTGGAGCGCGCCGACCAACGTCCTGGTGTGGCAGGACGCCCACAAGTCGGTGGTGACGGGGGCCGTGACGTCGTACAAGAAGGACGCTCCCGCGGTGGGCAACACCTTCACCGACGGATCGCTGCGGCACCTCGTGACCTCCGGCAAGGACCACCTGAAGGTCAGCGGGTATCTGAACACCTCCCACGGCCGGGTCACCACGACCGTCGAGCGGACCCTGACCACGGCGATCGACCACCAGTGGACGCCCGACGAGAACACGGACAATCAGTCCGGCACGTGGACCGACCACCAACTCGTCACGTCCAACGGCCACTTGTCCCGCACCGACCGCACCTACACCCTCGACGGGCGCGCCACCATCGACAGCGCCAACCGGCTGCGGGTCCTCATGTCCATCGGTGACCACGCCCGGTCGGGCGCCACCCGTATCGACGACACGTACCAGGGCGACGCCACCTTCACCCTCGGCGTGGCCCGCGAGGAACGGCACGCGGTCGCCACCACGGGCGAGCGGTACCGGCTCCGGGCCCCGGGAACCTGCTACGACCACACGCTCGCGACGGAGCAGGGGGTGCTGACGAAGGACGTACGCGGCTGCTGAGGAGAACCGACAGCCCCGTACGTCCCTACGCTTCCCTCCGCCCCCTACGCCTCCTTGTGGCTCAGGCTGAGGTCGACCCCGTCCTGGCTGCCGTTCACGGTGACCTGGGTGGCCACGGGCGGGTACCCGCTCGCGATCACCGTGTACTGCTCGCTCGCGAGGTCGGTGAAGGCGTAGCCGCCGTCGACGCTCGTGGTGCGCGTGCCGACGACGTTGCCGGCGGCGTCGATCAGGGTGACCCGGGCGTCGTCCAGGGCGCGTCCGTCCGGGGTGTGGACCGTGCCCCGCAGGGTCGCCGCGACCGTCAGCTCGAGGTCGAGGCGGGCGGTCTCGGCGGAGACGGTGGCGGGTACGGCGACCGGGCGGTGGCCGGGTGCGCTGACGCTCAGCGTGTAGTCGCCGGGCAGCAGTTCGGCGAGCTGGTACCCGCCGTCCGTCCCGGCGGTGACGGAAGCCGTCACGTCACCGCGCTGGTCGGTGGCCACCACCAGCGCGCCGGGCAGGGGCTCGCCGTCCCCGCCGCGCACCGTGCCGGTCAGGCCGCCGGGGCTGGGCAGGATGACGAGGTCGTGGGAGACGGGCGCACCGTTCACGCTCAGGGTGACGACCTGGGGCTGGTGGCCGGGCGCCGAGCCGATGAGGACCAGGCTGCCGCGCTCGGCGGTGTCGAGGGCGTACGTGCCGTCCTCGCCGGAGGTGGCGCGGGCCAGCTGGCGGCCGGAGCCGTCGAGCAGGGTGATCGCGGTGCGGGGTACGGGGGTGCCCGTGCCGTCGCGCACCTGTCCGCGGATGACGGGCGCCGCCGCCGTGTCCGTGGCGGGGAGGGCTGCCGTGGGGGCGGTGGGCGCGGCCTCGGCCGGTGCCTCGGTCTGCTCCGCGGGTGCGGTTTCCCTCCTCTTCGCGCGGAACAGCAGCGCCGTGATGATGACGCCGACGGCGAAGAAGCCCGCCGACCACCAGTAGGCGACCTCGTAGCTGTGCAGCGCCGCGTTCGCCTTGACCAGCGGGTCGGACAGGTGGTCCTTCGCATAGTTCGTGGCGGCGGTGGCGGCCAGGGTGTTCAGCAGCGCCGTGCTGATCGAACCGCCCACCTGCTGGGTGGTGTTGAGGGCCGCCGAGGCCACGCCCTGGTCGTTCGCCTGCACCCCGAGGGTGGCGTAGCTCATCGCCGCGGGCATCGACATGCCGAGCCCCGCGCCGAGCAGCAGAAGCGGCGGCAGCACGTGGGAGGCGTAGCTGCTGTCGAGGCCGAGGCGGGTCAGCCAGACCATGCCGCCCGCGCCGACCAGCATGCCGAGGGGTACGACGATCTTGGGGCCGATCCTCGGGACCAGCCAGTTGGTGGACAGCTGCGCCATCACCATCAGCGCGCCCACCATGGGCAGGAAGGCCACGCCGTTCTTGACCGGTGAATAGCCCAGCGTCGACTGGAGGTAGTAGGTGAGGAAGAGGAAGACGCCGAACATCCCGGCGGACGAGATGAGGATGGTCGACAGGGCGGCGGCACGGTCGCGGTCGGCCAGGACCCGCAGCGGCAGCACGGGGTGCTTCGCCCGCGCCTGCCAGAGGAAGAACGCCACCAGCAGGATGCCGCCCGCGGCGAGGAAGCCCCAGGTCATCCAGTTGTCCCAGTCGTGCGTCTCCGCGTTGGCGAAGCCGTAGACGATGCCGAACAGGCCGCCGGAGACCAGGACCACGCCGGGGATGTCCAGCCGGGGCCGTTCGGCCGGGACGGAGCGGCCGATGAAGACGACGGCGCCGACCAGCGCGAGCACCGCGATGACGTCGTTGACGTAGAGCGTCCAGCGCCAGTCCAGGTACTCGGTGAGCAGGCCGCCGAGGACCAGGCCGACGGCGGCGCCGGAACCGGCGATGGCACCGAAGATGCCGAACGCCCTGGCGCGTTCCTTGGGTTCGGTGAACGTCGTCGTCAGCAGGGAGAGCGCCGCCGGTGCGAGCAGGGCGCCGAACAGGCCCTGCACCGCGCGCGCCACGACCAGCATGGTGAAGCCGTTCGCCGCGCCGCCGACCGCGGAGGCGGCGGCGAAGCCGACGATGCCGATGATGAAGGTCGTCTTGCGGCCGAAGAGGTCGGCGAGGCGGCCGCCGAGCAGCAGCAGGCTTCCGAAGGCGAGGGAGTAGGCGGTGACGATCCACTGCCGGCCGTTGTTGTCGAAGCCCAGGTCCTGTTGCGCGGACGGCAACGCGATGTTCACGATCGTGGCGTCGAGCACGACCATGAGCTGGGCGAGACCGATCACGGCCAGCGCCCACCATCGGTGTTTCGGCGGGGCCTGGGACTGGCCGGACGGCACGACCTGGGCGGTGGCTGCCGGAATGGCTTCCACGTTGGTGCTCCCCTCATGGGGCTCGGATTGCTCGGACCACCCACATCGGTCCGAAACCGTTTCGTACACCTAACCTAGGTCACACTTGCAGCGAACCGCAAACGTCTTCATGAGGTCTCCACCGACCACGGCGCTCAGCGCTCGTACAGCCCCTCGATCGCCCCGGCGAAGTCCCGCATGACCGCCTCCCGGCGCAGTTTCATCGACGGGGTCAGATGGCCCGCCGCCTCGGTGAGGTCGGTCGGCAGGACGGTGAAGCGGCGGATGGACTCGGGGCGGGAGACCATCTTGTTGGCCTCGTCCACCGCGCGTTGCAGGACCGTCCTCAACTCCTCGTCGTTCATGAGAAGTTCGGCGGGAACAGGGTGTTTGCCGTTCATCTGGCGCCAGTGGTTGACGCCGTCCATGTCCAGGCTGATCAGGGCCGAGATGTAGGGGCGGCGGTCGCCGAGGACCATGCACTGCGAGATCAGGGGGTGCGAGCGGAGCCAGTTCTCCAGCGGGGCCGGGGCGACGTTCTTGCCGCCGGCCGTGATCAGGATCTCCTTCTTGCGGCCCGTGATCGTGAGGTAGCCCTCGTCGTCCAGCTGTCCGATGTCACCGGTCGGGAACCAGCCGTCGGCCGAGGCGGGGGCCACCCCCTCGCCGTACGGATCCCAGTAACCCCGGAACACCTGACCCCCGTTCAGCAGGATCTCGCCGTCCGCCGCGATGCGGACCCGGGTGCCCGGGATGGGCCAGCCGACCGTGCCCAGGCGGGGCTTCAGGGGAGGGGTGCAGGTCGCGGCCCCCGTCGACTCCGTCAGGCCGTAGCCCTCGTAGATCTCCATGCCCGCGCCCGCGTAGAACGCGGCGAGCCGGCGGCCGAGCGGGGAGCCGCCGGAGATGATGTGCCGGATCCTGCCGCCCATGGCGTTGCGGATACGGCGGTACACGAGCGGGTCGTAGAAGGTGCGGGCCGTTCTGAGGGCCGCGCCCGGGCCGGAGCCGGTGCCCGCGTGGCGGGTCTCCATCGCCTCGCCGTAGCGGACGGCGACGTTGGTCGCGCGGTCGAAGACCGTCACCCGGCCACCGCTCTCCGCCTTGGCGCGGGCGTTGTTGAAGACCTTCTCCAGCATGTAGGGGATCACGAGGAGGAAGGTCGGCTTGAAGCTGCTCAGGTCGGCGAGCAGGTCCTCGGCCTGGAGGCTCGGCGCGTGGCCGAGGCGGACGCGGGCGCGGACGCAGGCGATGGCCACCATGCGGCCGAAGACGTGCGAGATGGGCAGGAAGAGCAGGGTCGCCAGGTCCGCCTCGTCCGACTTCGACTTGAAGACCGGATAGAGAAGCTCGATCGCGTTGTCGACCTCGGCGAGGAAGTTGCCGTGGCTGAGCACACAGCCCTTGGGGCGGCCGGTGGTGCCGGAGGTGTAGACGACGGTGGCGACCGTGCCCGGGCCCAGCATGCCGCGCCGTACGCCGATCTCCTGGTCGGGGACGGCCTGGCCGAGTTCTCCCAGACGCTCCACGTGACCCTTCTCCATGATCCACATGTGCCGCAGGTCGGGAAGGCGACTGAGCTCGGGACCGAGGGCCGCGGCCTGGCCGGCCGTCTCCGTCAGCAGGGCGACCGCGCCGGAGTCCTGGAGGATGAAACGGGTCTGGAAGACGGAGGACGTGGGGTAGATGGGGACCGTCACCAGGCCCGCGGCCCAGGCGGCGAAGTCGAGGAGCGTCCACTCGTACGTCGTGCGCGCCATGACCGCGACCCGGTCGCCCGGCATCAGGCCCTCCGAGATCAGGCCCTTCGCCACGGCCAGCACCTGCCCGGCGAACTCCGCCGCCGTCAGATCGACCCAGCGGCCGTCCTCCGTACGGCGGCTCATCACCCGCTGCTCCGGCGCCGCCTCGGCGTTGTCGAAGGGCAGGTCGGCGAGCGAGCCATGCGTCCGCGGCGGGGCCAGCGGCGGCACCGACACCTCACGGACCTCGCCGTCCAGCCGCACGATCTCGGGTTCCACGAGCACGGGCGCGCCGTCGTAGTCGTGACCGGACACGTACGAGAGGGACATGGTCAGCTCCTGGGACGTGCAGCTCGGTAACGTTCCGCTGCATGAGGTACGCAGGGGACGTACCGGGGCGTTCACCCGCGAGTGCGCCGGGAAGGGTTACCTGGGGTTAGGACGGTGATCCTAAGTGGCCCAAGTGGGGGGTCTGTGCGGGTTCGTTGATGGTCCGGAGCCGGGACTGTGCAACCTCGACCGCAAAGTGAGACTTTGTCAGCTGTCGGGGCTTACGGCCGCTCCAGAATCGCCGTCACCCCCTGCCCGCCCGCCGCGCACACCGAGATCAGGCCGCGACTCGGGCCGTCCCGTTCGGCCAGCAGTTTTGCCAGCGTGGCGACGATCCGCGCACCGGTCGCGGCGAAGGGATGCCCGGTGGCGAGGGAGGATCCGGCGACGTTGAGGCGGGCCCGGTCCACCGGGGCCAGGCCCTGCTTCTCCCAGGCCGCGAGGGTCGCCAGGACCTGGGAGGCGAAGGCCTCGTGGATCTCGACCAGGTCGAAGTCGTCCATGCCGAGACCGGCTCGCTCCAGCATGCGGGGGACGGCGTACGCGGGCGCCATGAGCAGACCGTCCTCTCCCTGTACGACATCCCCTTGCACGAAGTCCACGGCCGCCGTCTCGTACGCCGTGAGGTAGGCCAGTACCTCCAGGCCGCGCGCCTGCGCCCACTCCTGGGACGCCAGCAGCACGACCGCCGCGCCGTCCGTCAGCGGGGTCGAATTCCCGGCCGTCATGGTCGGGTCGGGGTCCTTGAGCCCGAACACCGGCTTGAGCGTGGCGAGTTTGGCGGCGGTCGAGTCGGGGCGGAGGTTCTGGTCGCGGGCCAGCCCCCGGAAGGGGACCACCAGCTCCTGGAAGAAGCCGCGTTCGTACGCCGCCGCCAGCCGCTGGTGACTCGTCGCCGCCAGCTCGTCCTGGGCCTGACGGGTCACGCCCCAGGCGCAGGCGGTGACGGCCGCGTGCTCGCCCATGGACAGACCGGTGCGGGGTTCGGCGTTGCGGGGGATGTCGGGGGCCAGGTGGGTCGGACGGATGCGCGCGAGCGCCTTCAGGCGGGCGCCGGCCGACTTCGCGCGCCGGGCCTCCAGCAGGATGCGGCGCAGGTCGTCGTTGACGCCGAGGGGCGCGTCGCTCGCGGTGTCCGCGCCGCCCGCGATCGCGGATTCGGTCTGCCCCAGGGCGATCTTGTTGGCGGCGGCGATGACGGCCTGGAGACCGGTCCCACAGGCCTGCTGGATGTCGTACGCCGGGGTGCGCGGGTCCAGTTTCGAGCCGAGGACCGTCTCGCGCGCGAGGTTGAAGTCGCGGCTGTGCTTGAGGACGGCACCGGCGACGAACTCCCCCACCATGCCCGGTTCCTGGAGCCCGTTCCGCTCGACGAGGGCGTCGAGGACGGCGGTGAGCATGTCCTGGTTCGAGGCGGTGGCGTACGGACCGTCCGAGCGGGCGAAGGGGACGCGGGCACCGGCGACGATCGCCACGCGCCGGGCGACCGGCGGTTTCAGGGGGCTCATTTCCACCAGTTCCTCACCTCGGACAACGGCTTACCTACGGTAACCTTACTCCAGAGTAAGGACTCTGCGACCGACCCGGGAGATGGACATGGCCGACCGCTATCTGAGCTTCACCGGTACCGCGCCGGGTCGGTTCCTCACCCGCCGCCTGGGGCTTCCGCAACCCGCGGTTCTGCGGCGGTGGTCGGAGGGGTCCCCCGGGTTCGAGGGCGGGGTGCTGCACCTCACGGCGGGGAAGTCACAGCTTTCCGGGCCGACGTTCCCGTCCCCGTCGGACGCACCGGCCGCGGTCCTCCTCGACGCCACCGGGGTGCGGGACGTCGAGGGGCTCGCTGAGGTGCACGCGGCACTGCACACGGTGGTGCGGTCGGTCGCCGAGAGCGGACGGATCGTCGTCCTGGGGGCGCCGCTCGATCCCGTCGACCATCACCAGGCCGCCGCCCAGCAGGCGTTGGAGGGATTCACGCGCTCGCTCGGCAAGGAGATCGGGCGGGGCAGAACGGTCAACCTCGTACGGCTCACCGACGCGTCCGCGGCCGAGTCGACGCTGCGTTTCCTGCTCTCCCCCAAATCGGCGTACGTCAGCGGACAGGTGATCGAGGTCGGAGAGGCGCAGGAGGCCGACGTCGACTGGTCCCTCCCGCTCGCCGGGCGGACGGCCCTGGTGACCGGCGGGGCGCGGGGCATCGGTGCGGCGGTCGCCGAGACGCTGGCCAGGGACGGGGCCCGGGTGGTCGTACTCGACGTGCCGGCGGCGTCGGCGGATGCCGAGCAGCTTGCCGCGCGCCTCGGGGGCAGTGCCCTCGCGCTGGACATCACGGCCGCGGGCGCGGGCGCTCGGATCGCCGAGGCGCTGCCCGAGGGGCTGGACGTGCTGGTCCACAACGCGGGGATCACCCGGGACCGGCGACTGGTCAACATGCCCGCCGAACGCTGGAGTTCGGTGCTCGAGGTGAACCTGGCGAGCGTGCTGCGCACGACGGACGCGCTACTGGAGGCGGGCACGCTGCGGCGGGGCGGACGGATCGTCGCCACCGCGTCCATCGCGGGGCTCGCGGGGAACGCCGGGCAGACGAACTACGGCGCGAGCAAGGCGGGTGTCGTCGGGCTGGTGCGCTCGCTGGCGCCCCGGGCGCGGGCCGAGCACGGGGTCACGGTGAACGCGGTCGCTCCCGGGTTCATCGAGACGAAGATGACGGCGGCGATCCCGCTGTTCATCCGGGAGGCGGGACGGCGGATGAACTCCCTCGGACAGGGCGGGCTGCCGGCCGACGTGGCCGAGACGACGGCGTGGCTGGCGCATCCGGCGTCCGGCGCGGTGAACGGGCAGGTCGTGCGGGTGTGCGGCCAGAGTCTGCTGGGGGCGTAGTGGGGATGCACTCGGACGACGGGCGGGCCGAGGGGTCGTGCGGCGCGGAGTCGAACGGCCACGGCTCGGATCCCCGCGGACCGCTCACCGTCCTCGCTCGGTCTCCCTCCCTCACTCCCCTCCTGGCCCTGGGCGCCCTGCGCTCCCCCTTCAAGCGGCCCGCCGCGACCGCGGACTTCCCCCGCACCCGGCTGGTGCTGCCCGGTCTGCGGGTGGACCTCGCGCGGCTTGCCGCCTACGAGCGGGTGTGCGGGTTCCCGACCGGGGAGGACGCGTTGCCGGTGACGTATCCGCATGTGCTGGGCTTTCCCCTGGCCATGAGTCTGATGAGCGGGCGGGACTTCCCACTGCCGTTGCTCGGGCTGGTGCACACGTCGATCGAGATCACGCGGTACCGGGAGCTGGCGGCGACGGGCGAGTACGAACTCACCGTCTACGTCGACGGGTTGGCACCGCACCGGCGCGGTACGGAGGCCGCGGTCGTCACCGAGCTGCGGGTGGGCGAGGAGGTCGTATGGGAGTCGGTGAGCACCTATCTGGCCCGGCACCGCACGAACGAACCTGAACGGGAGCGGGACCGCGAGCGGCATGAACCGCTGCCCGGCGTCGACGAGTGGCGGCTGGCCGGGGACATCGGCCGGCGTTACGCCGCCGCGTCCGGCGACCGCAACCCGATCCACCTGTACCCGCTCACGGCCCGCCTCTTCGGCTTCCCGAGGACGATCGCGCACGGCATGTGGACGGCGGCCCGCTGCCTGGCAGCCCACGGCACGCCTCAAGCGGCGCTGGTGCGGGCGGAGTTCAGGGCACCGGTGCTGCTGCCGGGGACGGTGACGTACGCGGCGAACGGCGAGCGCTTCGAACTGTGCGGCGGGGACCGCGTGCATGTGACCGGGGGCGTCCACCCACTGACGTGAAGCGGGCCGGGCCTCGGACGAGGTGTCGGCCGATCTGGCGCGGGCCCGCCTCGGACGAGGTGTCGGCCCGACCTGCCGCGGCGCCCTCGGAGGGCGATGCAGGCCGACCTGACGCGGGGCGCCTTCGGAGCGTGGTGTGCCGATCCGAAGCGGCGGCACCCCCAGGGCCGACCTGAACCGAGGACAAGCGTCGGGGAACGCTGTCAGCCGACCTGCATCGGTGTGCCCTCGGAGGGCACGTCCCGGAGGGTCCACGGTCGGCCCTCCATCAGGTTTCCGAGGCCTGCCCACGCGAAGTTCATGAGCGTGGCCGCCGACTGCCTCGCGGTCACGCCCTCGGTCGCGTTGGCCCAGGCCGCGAGGGACTCGGCGGCGCCGACGAGCGCCTCGGCGAGGCCGGCGACCTCGCGCTCGGGCAGGTCGGGATCGCGGTGCGCGTCGCGGGCCGCGACCACGATCAGGTGGGTCACGAACTCCACGATCTCCTCGCGCATCGCGGTGACCTCGGCGACGAACGCCTCACCGTGGATACGGGCCTGGAGATGCAGCACGGACCAGGCGTGCGGGCTCCCCGAGGTGTGGGTGAAGAACGCCAGCAGCCCGTCCCAGAGCTGACGGTCGGCGGGCAGATCCGTCCGCACCGCCGTCCGCACCGCCTCCGTGAGCGCGGCCGCCTCCCGGCGGATGCACGCGGTGAAGAGGTCTTCCTTGGAGTTCAGGTACAGATACACCAACGGCTTCGACACACCGGCGAGTTCGGCGATCTCGTCCATCGAGGCGGCCATGTACCCACGCTGCCCGAAGATCTCCACAGCGGCGTCCAGCATCTGCTGTTCCCGCACGGCACGCGGCATCCGCTTGCTCTTCACGACACCCATGCGCAAAGCCTACGGTCACGCGGGCACGGCGGCGCGGGCGTTGACCTCAGGAAGTCTGCGGGGCCTGCCCCTGAGGACGGCTCGCCTCCTCGGCGGCTTCGTCCTCCTGGCTGCGGTTCGCCTCCAGGTTGGCCTTCATCCGGTCGACCCGCTGCACGACCTTGATGGAGGCTCGGTCACGCTCCTTGCGCAGGACCACGAAGCTGATCGGAGCCGAGAGCAGCAGGGAGAGCAGGACGATCCACATGCCGTTGGAGTCGCCGAGGCCGCGCGGGGCGAGGCCGGAGTAGACGAGGCCCCAGACGACCACGAGGCAGCCCACCAGGATCCCGAGGCGCATCAGCGTGTAGCGGAGCATGTCAATCCACTCTTCCGTATCCGTATCGAACGGCCCGAACACCCCAAAGGGGCACCGTCCAGTGAAGCACGCCGGGCACCCGGCCCTCGAACGGGGTCAGGTGAGCGGCAGCAGCATGATCACGTCGTCCCGGTCGTCGCCCGGTACGACGCGGATCGCGCCGGGTACACGGCCGACCTCCTTGTAGCCGCAGGAGCCGTAGAAACGCTCCAGACCGAGGCCGCCGCGGCAGGTGAGCCGTATCGCCTCGATGCCCTCGAAGGTGCGGGCCGCGTGGGCCGCCGCCGAGAGGAGGTCGCGGCCGTAGCCCCTGCCCTGGTGGCGGGGGTGGATCATGACCGTGTACAGCCACACCCAGTGGGTCATGAGCCGGTGCGTGTTGAAGTGGAAGAAGGCGGTGGCGGCGACCTGTCCGTCCTCGTCGCGTCCGACGAGCAACCGCGTCCGCCCCTCCTCTATCGCCGCGACGTGCTTCACCAGCTCGGGGCGGATCGTCTCCCGGCCCACCGGCGCCACGAAGCCGACGGCGCCGCCCGCGTTGGAGACGTCCGTCCACAGGTCGAGGACCTCTTCGCGGAGCGCGGGGGTGACGGCCGGGTCGAGGGTGAAGGTAAGGGGCATGAGGCAAGGTTAGATATTACGCATCTGCCGCCTCAAGGGGGTTCCGGCGTCACCTACGTCACCCCAGCGCCCGGGCCGCCACCTCCAGGTCCGCCACCAGGCCGCGGTACGCGCCCTCCCTGTCCTCGGCCCGCAGTACGGCCGACGGGTGCACGGTCGGCACGAGCCGCTCCCGTCTGCCGTGGATCTCCTCCTCCAGCACGGTTCCGCGCACCTGCGTCACCCGGAACGACGAGCCGAGCAGCGCCTTGCCCGCGGTGGCGCCGAGGACCACGATCAACTCCGGTTCGACGATCTCCAGCTCCTTGGCGAGCCAGGGGCCGCAGGCCGTCATCTCCCGGAGGCTGGGCGCCTTGTGGATACGGCGCTTGCGTGGCTCGGCCTGCGTGAACTTGAAGTGCTTCACGGCGTTGGTGACGTAGGCGTCCGCCGGTTCGACACCGGCCTCCGCGAGGGCACGGTCGAGCAGCTTGCCGGCGGGACCGACGAAGGGCTTCCCCTGCCGGTCCTCCTGATCGCCGGGCTGCTCCCCGACGAGCATCACGCGCGCGTGTACGGCGCCCTCGCCGAACACCGTCTGGGTCGCGTCCCGGTGAAGCGGACAGCCACGACAGCCGGCGGCGGCCTTGCGCAGAGCGGCCAGACCGCCGCGGCCGGGAACGAAGGGTTCGGCGGTGTAGGCGTCTTCGGGTGACGTGGTGCTCACCATGGTGGGCGAGTACCCGGGGTGGGAGAACGCGAACGAAGGGGACGACTTGTGCCGGGAGCGGCCGCGGGCCGGTGGGGGCCGGTCGCGCAGTTCCCCGCGCCCCTGCGTGGCTGCAGCTGCCGTCCGCCGAGCGTCGGCGTCGCCGCGGGCGGGCCCGCGCGACCGAACAGGGCCACTCGCGCCGGAAGCACGACTGCGGGCCGGTGGGGGCCGGTCGCGCAGTTCCCCGCGCCCCTGGGCGTCCGACCTCGGGGTCAGAGCCGCATCGGCTGCGGTGCCTCCCGGCGCCCCGCGTCCGGACCGTCGTACTCGCGGATGATCTCGTACCGCGTGTTCCGCTCCACCGGGCGGAAGCCCGCGTCGCGGATCAGGTCCAGCAGGTCCTCGCGGGTCAGTTTGTTCGGGGTGCCGTAGTTGTCGGCGTCGTGGGTGATCTTGTACTCGACCACCGAGCCGTCCATGTCGTCCGCGCCGTGCTGGAGGGCCAGCTGGGCGGTCTGGACGCCGTGCATGACCCAGAAGACCTTGACGTGCGGGACGTTGTCGAACAGCAGCCGGGAGACCGCGAAGGTCTTCAGGGCCTCCGCGCCCGTCGCCATCCGCGTGCGCGCCTGGAGGCGGTTCCTGACCTTGCCGTCCTTCACGTCCACGAAGTCGTGCTGGTAACGCAGCGGGATGAAGACCTGGAAGCCGCCGGTCTCGTCCTGGAGCTCGCGCAGACGCAGGACGTGGTCGACACGGTGCCTGTGCTCCTCGATGTGGCCGTACAGCATGGTGCTCGGGGTCTTGAGACCCTTCTCGTGCGCCAGGCGGTGGATCCGGGACCAGTCCTCCCAGTGGGTCCTGTGGTCCACGATGTGCTGCCGGACCTCCCAGTCGAAGATCTCCGCGCCACCGCCGGTGAGGGACTCCAGGCCCGCGTCGATCAGCTCGTCCAGGATCTCCGACGCCGACAGACCCGAGATGGTCTCGAAGTGGTGAATCTCCGTCGCGGTGAAGGCCTTCAGGGAGACGTCCGGAAGCGCGGCCTTCAGCTCGCGCAGCGACCGCGGGTAGTAGCGCCACGGCAGGTTCGGGTGCAGGCCGTTGACGATGTGCAGCTCGGTGAGGTTCTCGCCCTCCATCGCCTTGGCGAGCTTCACCGCCTCCTCGATGCGCATCGTGTACGCGTCCTTCTCGCCCGGCTTGCGCTGGAAGGAGCAGTAGGCGCAGGACGCCGTGCACACGTTGGTCATGTTGAGGTGGCGGTTGACGTTGAAGTGGACGACGTCGCCGTTCTTCCGCGTCCGCACCTCGTGCGCGAGGCCGCCGAGCCAGGCCAGGTCGTCCGACTCGTACAGTGCGATGCCGTCCTCACGGGTCAGCCGTTCACCGGCCCCGACCTTCTCCTCCAGCTCGCGCTTGAGCCCGACATCCATGCCCACACCTCTTCCGACGACCCCGAACGACTCCGACAACCGTACGTCTACGCCTCTTCGGGCAGCTCTCCGACCCGGTTCTCCCACTTCGTGGAGAGCACGATCGTGGTACGGGTCCGGGAGACGCCCTTGGTCCCGGACAGCCGCCGGATGATCTTCTCCAGACCGTCGACGTCCGACGCCCGGACCTTCAGCATGTACGAGTCGTCGCCCGCGATGAACCAGCAGTCCTCGATCTCGCCGAGGTCCCTCAGCCGGCGCGCCACGTCCTCGTGGTCGACCGCGTCCCCCAGCGAGATGCCGATCAGCGCGGTGACGCCGAGGCCGAGCGAGGCGGAGTCGACGGTGGCGCGGTAACCGGTGATGACCCCGGCCGCCTCCAGCCGGTTGATGCGGTCGGTGACGCTGGGTCCCGACAGACCGACGAGGCGCCCCAGCTCCGCGTAGGAGGCCCGGCCGTTCTCCCTCAGGGCCTGGATGAGCTGCCTGTCCACCGCGTCCATGCGATCGAAGCCTTCCGCTGAAAAGTGCCTGAAGTGATGAGAGGTACTGCCACGTGCCTTACCGACCCGACGTGCCGCCGCCCAGCTCGCCCTCCCAGCGGCGGTACAGCCCGTGCCCGACGCCTGCCGCGTCCAGCACCCGCCCGGCGACGAAGTCCACCAGGTCCTGGATGTGGGTGGCGCCGGCGTAGAAACCCGGCGAGGCCGGGACCACGCTCGCGCCCGCGTCGTCGAGCGTGACGAGGTGCCGGAGGGTCTGGCCGTTCAAGGGGGTCTCCCGTACGGCCACGACCAGCCTGCGGCGCTCCTTGAGGGTGACGCTCGCGGCCCGCTGCAGCAGGTCCTTGGAGAGGCCGAGGGCGACTCCGGCGACGCAGGCGGTGGAGGCGGGGACGATCAGCATCCCCTTGCTCGGATACGACCCCGAGGACGGCCCCGCTGCCAGGTCCCCGGCGTTCCAGTACCGCACGTCGGTGATGTCCGCCTCGAAGGTGCCGGGCTTGCCGTCGGCCCCCCGGTCCAGCCATTCCCGCAGGTCCTCGCGCCAGTGCGCGTCCCGGAAGGAGATCCCCGTCTCGTCGAGGAGGGTGAGCCGCGAGGCGCGGGAGATCACCAGGTCGACGCTCTCGCCGGCGGCGAGGAGCGCACGCAGCACGGACGCGGCATACGGGGTGCCGGAGGCGCCGGACACCCCTACGATCCAAGGCGTACGCCGCGTCTCTCCTGGCTTGACTGGGTTCACACCCCCGAGCCTATCCGGCGTCACAGAGTGGGAACCGGCCAAGGGGTCCGGTCGTTCCTTGGATGGGGACGAGTGAGTGGTGGGGGTCGCCATGACGAGCAGGGAACTCGAGTGGTCGCGCGGTGATCGCGCCAAGGCCGCGGCCAAGCTGATGGTGGGCTGGGTCGCGCTGCTGTGGCTGCTGGAAGTCGTGGACGTGGCGAGCGGCCACGCGCTCGACGGCCTCGGCATCACGCCACGCACCCCGTCCGAGCTGGTCGACGTCGTCCCGGCCGCCTTCATCCACTTCGGCTTCGCCCATGTGGCCGCGAACAGCGTCCCGCTGCTGGTCATGGGCTTCCTCGCGGCCCTCGGCGGCCTGCGCCGGTTCGCCGCCGTCTGCGCCCTGATCATCGTGGCCGACGGCCTGGGCGTCTGGCTCATAGCCCCGGCCCACACCAACACGGCGGGCGCGTCGGGCCTGATCTTCGGCCTGTTCGGCTACCTGCTGGTCAGCGGCTTCGTGGAGCGGCGCCCACTGGGGGTGCTGGTGGGTCTGCTGGTCGGTGCGGTCTGGGGCACGTCGATACTGGTGGGCCTGGCGCCCACGCAGTCGGGCGTCAGCTGGCAGGGGCACCTGCTGGGACTGGTGGCGGGAGTGGCGACGGCGTTCGTGTTCAAGCGCCGGACGCAAGCGTCGGACGCCTGAACCCGCCTGACGGCGCGGGGCCGTGTCAGACCGTCAGTCCCCGCACCAGCAGATCCAGCAACGCACACACGAACAGGGCAATCCCGATGAAGCCGTTGACGCTGAAGAACGCCCGGTTCAGGCGGGACAGATCATGCGGCCGCACGATCGAGTGCTCGTAGACGAACGCACTCGCCACGATCATCAGCCCCACCCAGAAGAACCCGCCCGCCTCCGTGGCGACGGCGTACCAGATGAGGAGGGACATCGTCAGGAAGTGACAGACCCGGGCACCCCAGATCGCCGCCGGGATACCGAAGCGCGCCGGCACCGACATGACGCCGATCTCCCGGTCCGTCTCCACGTCCTGGCAGGCGTAGATCAGGTCGAACCCGCCGATCCAGATACCGACGGCCAGGCCCAGGACGACCGCGTCCCAGGACCACTCCCCGGTGATCGCGAGCCAGCCGCCCACCGGTCCCATCGCCTGGGCGAGACCCAGGATGGCCTGCGGGAAGTTCGTGAACCGCTTGCCGTACGGGTAGACCACCATCGGGATGACGGCGACCGGGGCCAGCGCCAGGCACAGCGGGTTCAGCAGCGCCGCCGAGCCGAGGAAGACCACGACCGCGACCAGCGCACCGGTCCAGGCGTGCTTCACCGACATCGCACCGGTGACCAACTCCCGCTGCGCCGTCCGGGGGTTCCGCGCGTCGATCTCCCGGTCGATGATCCGGTTGACCGCCATCGCGAAGGTCCGCAGGCCGACCATGCAGATCGTCACCAGGAGCAGCCGCCCCCAGTGGATGTTCCGGTCCCACGCGAACATCGCGGTGAGCGCGGCGATGTACGCGAACGGCAGCGCGAAGACCGAGTGCTCGATCATCACCAGCCGCAGGAAGGTTTTCGTGCGTCCCGGTTGCGGGAGTGCCGCGGAGGCGCTGCTCACAGTCCGTACTCCTTCCACCGGCGGTCGACCTTCGCCGCCGTCTCCGGGTCGGACAGCACCATGTCGGGCCAGCCGCCGTCACGCGTGTAGCCCTCCTCGGGCCACTTCTTCGTCGCGTCGATGCCCGCCTTGCCGCCCCAGAACTGCTGGTAGGAGGCATGGTCGAGGTGATCGACGGGTCCCTCGACGACCGAGAGGTCACGGGCGTAGTCCGTGTTGCCCAGCGCCCGCCAGGCGACCTCGTGCAGATCGTGCACGTCGCAGTCGGCGTCGACGACCACGATCAGCTTGGTCAGGGACATCATGTGTGCCCCCCACACCGCGTGCATCACCTTCTGCGCGTGCTTCGGGTACTTCTTGTCGATCGAGACGATCGCGCAGTTGTGGAAGCCGCCCGCCTCGGGCAGGTGGTAGTCCACGATGTCCGGCACGATGATCTTCAGCAACGGAAGAAAGAACCGTTCCGTCGCACGGCCCAGCGGTCCGTCCTCCGTCGGGGGGCGGCCCACGACGATCGACTGAAGCAGCGGCCGCTTCCGCATCGTCACGCAGTCGATCGTCAGCGCCGGGAACGGCTCCTGCGGGGTGTAGAACCCGGTGTGGTCGCCGAAGGGTCCCTCCGGCAGCATCTCGCCCGGCTCCAGCCACCCCTCGATGACCACCTCGGCCTGCGCCGGGACCTGGAGCGGGACCGTCTTGCAGTCCACCATCTCGATCCGCTTGCCCGCGATGAACCCCGCGAAGAGGTACTCGTCGATGTCGCCGGGCAGGGGGGCGGTGGAGGCGTAGGTGACCGCGGGCGGGCAGCCGAAGGCGATGGCCACCGGGAGGCGTTCGCCCCGCCGGGCCGCGACCTGGTAGTGGTTGCGGCTGTCCTTGTGGATCTGCCAGTGCATGCCGATCGTGCGCTTGTCGTGGCGCTGAAGGCGGTACAGACCGAGGTTGCGGATCCCGGACTCCGGGTCCTTGGTGTGGGTCAGGCCCAGGTTGAAGAAGGACCCGCCGTCCTGCGGCCAGGTGAAGAGGGCGGGCAGCTGGTCGAGATCGACGTCGTCCCCGGTGAGGACGACCTCCTGGACCGGCGCCTCCTTGACCTTCTTCGGCGGTACGTGGGTCATCGCACCGAGCTTGCCGAAGGCCTCGCGCACGCCCACGAAGCCGTGCGGCAGCTCGGGCCGCAGCAGTCCGCCGATCTTCTCGGAGATGTCGCCGTACGACTTCAGGCCGAGGGCCTTCAGGAGCCGCCGGTCGGTCCCGAAGACGTTCATGGCGAGCGGCATGGCGGACCCGCGGACGTTCTCGAAGAGCAGCGCGGGACCGCCCGCCTTCTGCACCCGGTCGACGATCTCCCCGACCTCGAGATACGGGTCGACCTCGGCCTTGATCCGCTTGAGGTCTCCCTCGCGTTCCAGTGCCCTGAGCAGGGAGCGAAGATCGTCGTAAGCCATGGGGTCCAGTATCCCCGAGCCGCTACCCTGACCCCGTCAGGGGCCTGTCACAGGCTCCACACCACGTTCCCTGGGGGCCAAAAGCACATGTTCCGGCTGCTGATGTACCTGATCCCGCTGGCGCTGACGATCTACGCGTTCATCGACTGCCTCAACACCCCCGAGGACGAGGCCAAGCACCTCCCCAAGATCGCCTGGGTCTTCATCATCCTGCTGTTCTGGATCGTCGGCCCCGTCGCGTGGCTCGCGGCCGGCAAGCTGCGCACCCCGCCGGCGAACGGCCGTACGCCCTCGGAGTGGCACCGCAACCACCGCATGGAGTACGTCGCTCCCGACGACAACCCCGAGTTCCTGAACTCCCTGAAGGCGGACAACAAGAAGGACGAGGCGCTCCTCAAGGACTGGGAGGCCGACCTGCGCCGCCGCGAGGAGGAGCTGAAGCGCCGGGAGTCCGGCGAGGACCCCAGGGCCGACTGACAAGCTGTACGCCACCGAGCCCCCCGAAGCGGACATTGCGCCCCTGGGCGCGAGCGGACGCGAGCCGGACACTTACCTCGCATGACGACAGCTCCCGCCGACTCCGCCGGCCCCCTCGCCCCCGCCTATGGTGACAAGGTCATCGCCGTCGAGTCGGCGGGCTCAGAACCCATCCCCGAGTCCGAACGCCACGGCGGTCCACTGCAACTGCTGTGGACCTGGGCCTCTCCGAACATCGAGTTCGCCACCGTCTTCATCGGTGTGATCGCGGTCCTCTTCTTCGGTCTGAGCTTCTGGCAGGCCACGGCCGCCATCGTGCTCGGCACCGCGCTCGGCGCGCTCACCCAGGGCGTGCTGTCCCTGGACGGGCCGCGGTTCGGGGTGCCGCAGATGGTGATCGGCCGCCTCTCCTTCGGGCACCGCGGCAACATCCTGCCCGCCGCGGCCAACGGCCTGGTGGCGGGCGTCGGCTGGTTCGCCGTGAACAGCGTGAGCGCGGCCTTCGCCCTCAACACCCTCACCGGACTACGGCCGTTGCCGTCCCTCCTGCTCGTGGTGGCCGCCGAGATCCTGATCGGTTTCATCGGCCACAACTTCGTCCACGTCTTCGAGAAGTACGCCTTCCCCGCCCTCGCGGTGATCTTCCTGCTGGCCGGGGTGTGGACCTTCAAGGACGCGGACCTGGGCGGGGGCGGCACGGGCGGCGGAATCGGCGGCTTCCTGCTCGCGTTCAGCGCGGCCTGGGGCTACGCGGCGGGCTGGAACCCGTACGCCTCGGACTACTCGCGCTATCTCCCCCGTACGGCGAACAAGGCCAGGACGGTCCTGTACCCGGCGCTCGGCCTGTTCCTGTCGGTCACCGTGGTCGCGGTGATCGGCGCGGCCTCGGCGACCATCGTGGCCCCGAAGGACGCGACCCCGACGGCGGCCTTCACCGGCCATCTCCCGGGCTGGCTCGGCGACCTGGTGCTGCTCGCGATCATCCTGGGCGCGGTCTCGGCGAACGCCCTCAACGTGTACTCCGGCGCGATCTCGATCGCCTCCTTCGGCCTGAACCTTCCCGCCTGGCTGAGCCGGAGCGTGCTGGTCGTGGTGTCCGGGGTCGCCGGTACGGCGGCGGCGTGGGCGTCGCTCTCGGACGCGGGGGCGGCGTACGAGGCGTTCCTGCTGGTGATCGCGTACTGGGTGGCGCCGTGGCTGGGCGTGGTCCTGGTGGAGCGGTGGCTGCGGGCACGGGTGTCCCAGGAGCAGTCGGCGGCCCGGCTGACCGACCGCTCCTTCACCAACTGGCCGGGGCTCGCAGCCCTGTTGATCGGCGTGGCGGTCTCCGTGCCGCTCTTCTCCAACCAGGAGGACTACGTCGGCTACGTGCCGGAGCACTGGCCGTCGTTCGGGGACATCACCCCCGTGGTCGGCTTCGCGGTGAGCGCGGTGCTGTACGCGGCGCTGCGCACGCGGTCACCGGCGCGGTGACCGCTCAGCCCTCCTTCGCCGGGTCGCTCCCGTACAACGCGGAGGCCGTGACCGCCTGTGGGGCCCGGCAGGTGCGCTGTTCGTCGGCCGGCGCGGTCCACAGGGGGACCAGCCCGGCGGCGGAGGACCCGGAGTCCATGCGCAGGAAGTGGCAGACGCCGTTGACGCGCAGGGCCACCGCGTAGACGCCGGTGCCGGCCTCCCTGCCGGAGAGGTCGGTCACCGTGTCCTTGGCGGCGACCAGGCCCTTGTCGGTCAGGAACCGCGTGGCGCCGTCGGCGGTGTGGTCGTAGCCGGCGGCCGACATCTTGCGGTAGGCGCTCGCGGTGGCGGGCTGCCGGGCGAGCAGTCCGCCCAGCTGAGCGGCGAGGCTGCCCGGGCGGCCGTCCGCCTGGGTGACCGGGCAGGTGAAGGTGGTCCGCCGCACGCTGTGGGCTCCGCGCGCGAAGGTGAGGCGGTAGCAGCGGACCGGGTAGGCGTCGGCGTCGACGGTGGTGCCGGTGGGCGGCACCAGGCCCAGCATCACCTCGGCCGTGTGGGACAGGCCCGCGGAGCGGACGCTCAGCAGTGCCCCGCCGTGCTCCTCGGTCTGGGCGACGAGGGTGCCCTCGGTGAACTGCCCGCCGTAGGTGCCGCCGCCCGCCGAGTAGAAGCCGGCGGTCAGGTCCTGGCGCAGGTCCTGGGCGAGCGCGGCGGCCTGCGCGTCGACGGCCGAGGTGTCCGGGGCGGTGATCCGCTGGTAGAGCAGGGTGCCGCCGACTCCGGCGGCCGCGGCGACGAGGGCGGTCGCCGTGACCAGCAGTCCCTGTACGGCTTTCCTCATGTCTCCCCCGGCTGCGACGGCCGCCCCGGAAAACGGCCGTCGCACTGTATCCCCCGTACCTGGAAGGCCTACGGGAGACCCCGGTACCGCCTCAGTCGACCGTGATCGAGTCCAGCTTCGCCCTCAAGTACACGTGGGAGTCGACGGGTTCGTGCGCCACCCGCCCGACCGGTGCCGGTACCGACTCGACGGTCGTGCCCGGGGTGCACTCACCGAAGTAGACGAGGGACATCAGCTCCTCGGCGGGCGCGTCGGCCGGCGGCGGCAGCACCCGGTGCCGTCCGGACCGCCACCGGTCTCCCGTCCAACGGGCCATCAGGTCACCGATGTTGATGGTGAAGGCGTCCGGGTCGAAGGGCGCGTCCTCCCAGCCGCCCTCGTCCGTGAACACCTGGAGACCGCCCTTGCCGGCCTGCCGGTCGAGGATCGTCACCGTGCCGAAGTCGGTGTGCGGGCCGATGCGGAACTGCCCCGGCTGCGGCTCTCCGATCACCTCCGCGCCCGGGTACCAGTTGATGTTGAAGCCGTACGTCGGATGGTCCATGTGCCGGGAGAAGAAGTCGGGTTCGAGCCCGAGGGCCTCGCCGAGGAGCGACAGCAGCCCCTTCTCCAGCTCGCCCATCCGCTCCAGGTACTGCTCGCACAGCGACTGGAGCTCGGGCACCTCGGCGGGCCAGACGTTCGGCGCGTACCACTCCGCGTTGACGACCGGGTCCTCGAAGGGCTCGTGGGTGGCGAAGGTCAGCGACTCCTTCAGGTCCGGCGGGGTCTCGGTTCCCTCCGAGTAGCCGTTGGCCTCGGCGCCGGGACCGAGCCAGCCGCGACCGCCGACCTTCGCGGAGTACGGCTGCTTGACGTCCACGGGCATCCGGAAGAACGTCCGCGCGGCCTCCCGGATCCGGGAGCGCAGCGCCGGGTCGACGCCGTGCCCGGTGACCAGGAAGAACCCGGCGGTCTGGAGGGCCTCGTCCAGGGTGCGGGCGATGGCGGCGCGGGCGTCGGGGTCCCCGGCGAGCCAGGGCCGCAGATCGATGGTCGGGATGCGGGGCTTGGGGGTGTCAATCACCGATGTCCTCGTTCCACAGTGCCGGGTTCTTCTCGATGAAGTCGCGCATCAGCCGGACGCACTCGGGATCGTCGACGAGCACGATCTCCACACCGTGCTCGGCCAGCCAGTCGTGCCCGCCGTGGAAGGTGGCGGCCTCCCCGACGACGACCCGCCCGATCCCGAACTGCCGGACCAGACCGGAGCAGTACCAGCAGGGCGAGAGGGTGGTCACCATCGTCGTTCCGCGATACGACCGCTGCCGTCCCGCCGCCCGGAAGGCGGCCGTCTCCGCGTGCATCGAGGGGTCGTCGTCCTGGACGCGCCGGTTGTGGCCGCGCCCGAGGAGGGTGCCGTCGACGCCGTAGAGCGCGGCCCCGATGGGGATGCCGCCCTCGGCGAGCCCGGCGCGGGCCTCCTCGACGGCGGTGGCGAGCCACGTGTGAGCCTGTGCCTGATCCATGTCTCTCACTCTCCTGTGGCCGAAACACGAGGGCAACGTGCGGAAAGTACTCTCCCGGCAGCCCACAGCCGGACGAACTGTCGGGAGGCGCGCATGCCCGCACTCACCCTTCGCGAGATCCTTGCCCTCGATCCCGTCCACGCCGCCGAGCCCGAGCTGCTGGCCGGACACACCGCTCTGGACCGTCCGGTGCGCTGGGTCCATTCCAGCGAGGTCTACGAGGGCGCGAACTTCCTGGACGGCGGCGAGCTGCTGCTCACCAACGGTTTCGGGCTGATGGACGCCGACGACGAGGTCCGCCGTCGTTACGTCCGCGAGCTGGCCTCCCGGGGCGTGGCCGGGCTGGCCGTGGAGGTCGGGCGGTCCCTGCCGGCGATGCCCGCCGAGGTGGTCGACGAGGCCCGCCGCCGTGAGCTGCCGCTCCTGGCCATGCACCGGGTCGTGCCCTTCGTCCGGATCACGGAGGCCGCCAACCGGGCGATCGTGGCCCGCGGGCTGTCGGGCCGTGCGGTCGTACGGCCATGGGGCGACGACCATACGGCGGCGCTGCTCGCCGACCTGGCCGACCGGGCGGCGCTGAACCAGCCGGAGGTGGAGGCGCGGGCGGCGCTCGCGGGCTTCCATCCCGGCCCCGGTGCCCGCCTGGTCGGCGTGTCCCTGCACGGCACGCGGGAGGTCGGGACGGTCGACCGCGCGGTACGGCTGCTCGGCGGTGCGGGCGTGCTGCGGGCCGCGTTCCCGGGGGACGTGCTGGCCCTGCTGTCGCTGCCCGGGGCGCGCCCCGGTGACCCGGTGAAGGCGGTCCAAGAGGCCTTCCGCACGATGTCCGCCCCTGGCCTCACGGTGGCCGTGGGTCACGCTGTCGCCGAGGGCAGCGGCTGGCTGCGCTGGAGCGACACGCTGCGGGCGGCCCGTACGACATTGGAGTTGGCGCTGACCGTCCCGGCCGCGGAGCCGGCTGTACCGGACGGCCCTCTGGTGACCTCGTCGAGGGCGCTGGCCCTGGAACGCGAACTGACCAGGGGCGGCCTGGACGCCAACCGGGAACGCCTCGCGGCGCTGGTGCAACACGCCCTGGGGCCGTTGCTGGCCTGGGAGGCAGCTCACCCGAGCGATCTGGTCCGCACCCTGGAGACCCACCTCCGCAACGGCTGCTCCCCGACCCGCACCGCGGCCCTGCTCCACATCGGCCGCCAGTCCCTTTACCAACGCCTGGACCGCATAGAGACGTTGCTGGGACTGGACATCAACGACCCGGACCTGCTGGGCGAGTTGCTGACGGCAACATGTGCGCACCGGCTGGTGGAGCGCCCCGAAGGGGCGCGGGGCACTGCGCGACCAGCCACGACGGCGCCGCACTTCAAACGAACCGCTTAACGCAAGGTGACAAGGTGCGCCCCGTTGAAGGGTGCGTAACACGTGACCGTTGACGGCGTCCGCAGCGCATCCTCCTCGGCGAACAGCTTGCGCGCGGCCTCGAACGACACGTCCCCGCTCACCACGGGCGCCACCCGGTCGTAGAACTCCCGCGACGCCTGCGGCAACGGCGTCCCCGGCTCCCCCTCGTCCTCACCCCAGACGTCCCACAGCAGCGTCTCCACCTTGTTCAGCGCGGCAAGGTCGAGCCGGATGTTCCCGGCCACGAACCGCTCACCCCAGAAGGGCCCCTCGGTCGGCCGGTGCAGCCCGAACTCCGTCTCGTCCGCCCCGCCCTCCCGGATCGCCCGCCAGGCCTCCCCGGCGACGAGGAAACGTGACCGGGGGACGTCCATCGGGTCGAAGTCCACCGGCCAGTTGGCGGTGATCGCGGGGTCGGTCAGCTGCGCGTCCGCGAGCAACCAGCCCCGCTTCTCGTCCCAGTACTCGGTGACCACGTGGTCACCGTGGAAGCGGGTCGGAAAGAAGTAATCGGCGAACCCGGACCGCAGCCGGGCCGGGATGCCGACATGGCGGAGCAACGAGACGTGCAGCAGCGTGAAGTCGCGGCAGGTCCCGACGAACCGGGCGTCGGGCTCGCGGCGCACGGTCAGCGGGGCGTCGTTCCGCTCGACGAGGATCCGCAGGACGTCGTCGATGTAGCGGGACTCCGCGTCGTTGTGCAGGCGGTCGGCCGGATGGGTGTGCCCGAAGAGCTCGCCCTCGACACGATGGATCATCACATCCCGTACGACACGGGCCAGTTGGCCGGGATCGCGCGGCAGGTCGTCGTAGCGAGAGGCGAGATCACCCGGGTCGGAGAACGCGCTCTGGGCGGAGTAGAAGGAAAGGGACACGACGGCCTCCCAAAAGGCGTCATCGACCACGTGTTCGATTACGGGCCGGCGCACCCCACCGTGTCAAAATTCGCCGCAGAATGTCCAGACGGCGGGCGGCCTGGGAATCGGAGCTCAGCCGCCGACCCTCAGCAGGAGCTTGCCCGTGCTCGTCCGCGCCCCCATCAGCCGGTGCGCCTCCGCCGCCTCCTCGAGGTCGAACTCCGCGGTGACCGGCAGGGACACCGTGCCGTCGGCCACCGTCGCGAACGCCCGCTCGGACAGCGTCCGCAGCTCGGCCGGGGCCTTCTGCGCGAGCGTGAGGATGGAGAAGCCGCCGACGGAGAGGCCGAGGGGGTACAGCTCGGGCTGGCCCACGGTCCACGCCGGCGCCCCGCTCGCGTTGCCGAAGGAGATCAGGCGGCCGTAGACGGCGAGGGAGGCCAGGGAGGCGCGGAGGGTGTCGCCGCCGACCGGGTCCAGGGCCAGGTCGACCCCGCGCCCGCCGGTCGCCTCCCGTACCGCCTGCTCGAAGTCGCCGACGAACACCTCGTCGTACCCGTGCTCGCGGGCGTACGCCGCCTTGGCCTCGCCGGACACCACGCCGTACACCGTGGCGCCGGCCGCCTTGGCCAACTGGCCGGTCGCCGTGCCGATTCCGCCCGCCGCTCCCTGGACCAGGACCGTCTCCCCCGCCCGGAGCCGGCCGACGGTGTGCACGAGGGCGTACGCCGTCGGGAGGACCGCCGGCAGGGTGGCCGCCGCACGCAGTCCGACGCCGGGCGGGAGCGGGAAGACGTTGACCGTGTCGGCCACGGCCACGTCCGCGTAGCCGCCGCCCACCGTCAGGGCGGCGGTCACCTCCTGGCCGACGCTCAGACCGGTCACGCCCTCTCCGAGGGCCCGGACCCGCCCGGACACCTCCAGACCGGGGACGAAGGGCAGCGCCGGCACCCGGTAGCCCTCCGAACGCGCCTTGAGGTCGGCGAAGTTCACCCCGGCGTACGCCACGTCGACGCTCACCTGACCGGGGCCCGGCTCGGGGACGTCCGCCTCGACGACCTTGAGGACCTCGGGACCGCCGTATTCCTGGATCTCTACCGCGCGCATGCCTCACCCCTACTGTTCAACGAAAATCGAACACTCGCCACTGTATGGTTTCCATCGAACACTCGGCAAGCGGAACGGAAGGAATCCATGAGCACTCCCCGGCACCGGACCGCCCCCGAGCACCTCCACCCGGACGACGTCCCGGTGCTCACCGCGCTCGCCGCGCTCGCCGATCCCGTCCGTCTGACCCTGGTGCGGGAACTGGCGGGCTCGCCCGAGTGGAGCCGGGCCTGCGGCACCTTCGACGTGCCCGTCGGCAAGGCGGGGCTCAGCCACCACTTCGCGGTGCTGCGCGCGGCCGGGCTCGTGGAGCAACGGGACGAGGGACCGAGGCGCGTCAACCGGCTCCGGCGCGCGGAGTTCGACGCCCGCTTCCCGGGACTGCTGGACCTCGTGCTCCGACCGGACTCCTGACCCGTCCCGTGCCGACCGGACACTTCTAGGCGTCCAGGGTTTCCAGCAGCCGCTCGAAGCGAGCCCGCCACTCGGGCTCGGTCTCGCCCTCTCCCTCGTACGCGTGCGTGAAGCGCAGTACGGCCCCGGCCTCCCCGTCCCGCTCCAGATGGAACCGCACCCGGTCGCCCCGCTCCAGCGTGTACTCCGCGACCCGGTCCACGTCCCACGCCGTGACCTGCCCCTCCCCCAGGCCCGGCAGCACGACCGCGCCGCCGAGCCGGGGTTCGAGCACCTCCACCCCGGTCCACCAGGCCCCCAGCCCCTCCACGGTGGCCACTGCCGGCCAGACCGTCCCCATGGGGACCGGCAGCCGCACCAGGAAGTGCAGGATGCGGGTGCTGCCATGGGTCCGGCTGCTGCCCTGCTCGACGGAACCGCTCATGACACCAGGGTGGCGCGGAGCCCGGCGTTCCGCACAGGGAAGGCCGGTTCCCCGCGACCTGGGTCACGGGGAACCGGCCTTCGCCGCGAGTGGGTTCAGACGCCGGCGTAGGAGTGCTTGCCGGTGACGAAGATGTTGACGCCGTAGTAGTTGAACAGCCAGCAGCCGAAGGCGAGCATCGCCAGGTAGGCGGCCTTGCGGCCCTTCCAGCCGGCGGTGGCGCGGGCGTGCAGGTAGCAGGCGTAGGCGACCCAGGTGATGAATGACCAGGTCTCCTTGGGGTCCCAGCCCCAGTAGCGGCCCCACGCGTCACCGGCCCAGATCGCGCCCGCGATGATCGTGAACGTCCACAGCGGGAAGACGGCCGCGTTGACGCGGTAGGCGAACTTGTCGAGGCTCGCGGAGGCGGGCAGCCGGTCGAGGACGGAGTTCGCGAACCTGCCGGGGGTGCCGCCGGACGCGATCTTGTTCTCGTAGCTGTCCTTGAAGAGGTACAGGATCGTGGCGACCGCGCCGACGTAGAAGACCGCGCCGCAGAAGATCGCGGTGGAGACGTGGATGTACAGCCAGTACGAGTGGAGGGCGGGAACCAACTGGTCGCTGGCGGTGTACAAGACAGTGACGGCGAGGCCGAGATCGAGGAGGACCGTGGTGACCAGGAACAGCCCGAGCCAGCGCACGTTCTTCTTCAGGGCCAGCAGCCCCAGGTACACGGCGACGGCCACCGTGGAGAAGGTGATGTTGAACTCGTACATGTTGCCCCAGGGCGCCCGCTCCACCGAGGCCGCGCGGGCGACGACCCCGGCGAGCTCGACGAGAAAGGCGAGCACCGTGAGGGAGATGGCGATACGCCCGTAGAGGTCGCCCTGCTCGTCCCCGCCGTGCGCACCGGGCCCGTCGGGCACGTCCCGCGAGCCGGCCGCGGACCGCACCACGACCTGCGGCCGCTCCAGTACGGCGGTGCTGCCGCCCTTGTTCACGGTGACGGCCGGCGCCTTGGCCTTCGCGTCGGCGGTGAGCGCGGCGGCGGTCCGGCCGACCTTGCTGCGACTGCCGAGGAGCCATTCGGCGATGTAGGCGAAGAAGGCCAGCGTGTAGACGGCCATCGACGAGTAGATCAGCGTGTTGCTGATGTTGGCGAGGTGCTCGTTGGTGGCGGTGGCCAACTCGGTTGCGGCGGCGTAAGTCACCTCAACACTCCTTCGGGTGAATGTCCCGGCGACTTGCTGTCGGGCGGTGAGGGCTGCGGGAAGCTTGGCGTCGTGTTACCGGGCTGGTTTCAACCCGGCTGGCGTTGATCGTGGAAGACCCGGAGGGCCGCTGGTCCATCGGGCGGCGAGAGCCAGGAATCTCCCCTGTTCCGCGCGGGAGAGGACTCAATTGTCAGCCCCTTCGGTAGACGCGGCGCCGGAGTCGGACACACCGTCCGGCTCCGCCTCCGTGGCCTCGGACGGGCTGGGAGCCTGGTCGAAAAGAACACCCGCCAGTTCGCCCAGTTCCTCCGGTACCTTCGCCGACTCGCTGCGGCCCAGGCCGGCCATCTCCACGATCGTCACCCCGTCGGCGCCGCGCACCGCCCGCACCCACACCCGGCGGCGCTGGATGAACAGGGACGCGGCGAGGCCGAAGATCGCGGTGAGGGCGCCGGCGAGGGCCCAGCCGCTGGCCGGCTGCTGGACGACCTGGAAGTTCGCCCACTGCTTGGTGCCCTCGTAGGTGACCGAACCGGCGCCGCCCGGCAGCTGCATGGTCTCGCCGGGCTTCAGGTTCTCCCTGAGCTGCGCGCCCTTGGAGTCCTTGAACCCCTTCACATGCGACTTGTCGAGCTGGTAGACGCTCTGCGGGATGCCCGAGTCGACGCCGAGGTCACCGTGGTACGGCGCGAGGTTGAGCACCGGGTTGTTCAGCGCGGGGAAGGTGGAGGCCGTCTCGCTGCCCGTGGTGTAGGTCGGCAGGAAGAAGGCCGAGATGCCCAGCTGCTCGCTGACGCCCTTGGGGTTCTTGTAGCCGTCGAGGACCTTGACCACGCCGGTGGAGGTGACGTTGGAGTCGAGCGGCAGCATCGCGACCGCGTCGTGGAAGACGACATTGCCCTTGCCGTCCCGCACGGTGATGAGGGGCGCGTAGCCGTGGGCGGTGAGGTAGACCTTCGCGTCGCCGATCTCCAGCGGCTCGTTGACCTTGACGAGGGTCTTGTGGCCCTTGCCGTAGGCGCCCTCGCTGTAGGTGATGGCGGCCTGGTAGAGGCGCGGGGTGCCCTTGTTGGGGCCGGAGGTCTCGTAGGTGCCGGTGAACTTGTTCAGGCGGAAGCTGAGCGGCACCAGGTCGCCGGTGTCGAAGAGGTTCCCGGACTTGAAGTCGTCGTACTGAGTGAGGGTGTTGGAGAAACCGTCACCCTCGACGACCACTTTGTTGCCCTCGGACTTGAAGAGCTGGCCCCAGGCGAAGGCGGTCAGCATCACGATGAGCGCGATGTGGAAGGCGAGGTTGCCGACCTCGCGCAGATAGCCCTTCTCGCCGGCGACGTTGTCGCCGGTGAGGTGGGCACGGAAGCGCTTCTTCTTCAGCAGGGCGAGCGCTGCCTCGCGGACCTGCTCGGGCTCGGCCGTGGTGCGCCAGGTGGTGTAGGCGGGCAGCCGGGTCAGCCGCTTCGGGGCGCCGGGCGGACGGCTGCGCAGCTGCCCGACGAACTGCCAGGTCCGGGGCACGATGCAGCCGATGAGGGAGACGAACAGCAGGATGTAGACCGCCGAGAACCACACCGAGCTGTAGACGTGGAAGAGGCCGAGCTTGTCGTAGACGTCCCCGAGGGTGGGGTTGTTCTTGACGAAGTCGGCGACCTTCGTGGCGTCGGTCCCGCTCTGCGGGATCAGCGAGCCGGGGATGGCACCGAGCGCCACCAGCAGGAGCAGCAGCAGCGCGACCCGCATGGAGGTCAGCTGGCGCCAGAACCAGCGGGCCCAGCCGACGACCCCCAGGGCGGGCATGCTCAGGCTCTCCGTGGGCGCGGTGGACAGCTGGGAGCCCGCGGCACCGAGGTCCTGGTCGCCGACGGGAGCGTCGGGGGTGGCGGGTGTGGTCTTGCTCATGGATCAGATCCCCACAGTGAAGCCGGCGGACCAGGACTGGACGTCCTGCACGAGGCGGTCCCACGCGCCGGTCAGCAGCAGCAGTCCGGTCACGATCATCATGGTGCCGCCGATGCGCATGACCCAGACGTAGTGGCGCTTGACCCAGCCGAAGGCGCCCAGCGCCTTGCGGAAGGCGACCGCGGCGAGCACGAAGGGCACCCCGAGGCCGAGGCAGTAGGCGACGGTCAGTATGGCACCGCGGCCCGCGCTGCCCTGCTGGGAGGACAGGGCGATCACCGAGGCGAGGGTGGGGCCGATGCAGGGGGTCCAGCCGATGCCGAACAGCGCGCCGAGCAGCGGGGCACCGACCAGGCCCATGGTGGGCTTGTTGTGGAAGCGGAACTCCCGCTGGGTCATCCAGGGCATCAGGCCCATGAAGAAGATGCCCATGAGGATCATGAGCCCGCCCAGCACCTTGGACAGCACGCTCTGGTTCTCCTGGAGCGTCTGGCCGAAGTAGCCGAACAGCGCCCCGCTGGAGACGAACACCGCGGTGAAGCCGAGCACGAACAGCGAGGCGCCCGCGACCATCCGGCCGCGCCGGGCCTCGGCCAGATCGGTGCCGGTGACGCCGGTGACGTACGACAGATAGCCCGGGACAAGGGGCAGGACGCAGGGCGAGAAGAAGGAGACCAGGCCGCCGAGGACCGCGATGGGCAGGGCGAGGAGCAACGCGCCGTTCAGGACGGTGCCGTTGTAGCCCGTTTCGGCGGCGAGCGTGACGACTGCGCTCACGTCACTTCTCCGCGAGGACCGGGTTGATCATCTTGCGCAGCTTGCTCTCGCTGAGCGCGGCCAGCGAGCGGGCGGCGATCTTCCCGTCCCGGTCGATGACGAGCGTGGAGGGCACGGCCTGCGGGTTGAGGGTGCCCTTGGAGAAGCGGAGCATCAGCTTGCCCGTCGGGTCGTACAGGCTGGGGAAGGTGATGCCCATGTCCTTCTCGAAGGCGCGGGCGTTCTGGACGCTGGTGTCGCGGGTGTTGACCCCGACGAACTGCACGCCCTGGTCCTTGAGGTCCTTGTAGACGGCCTCGAGGTTGGGTGCCTCGGCCCGGCAGGGGGCGCACCAGGAACCCCACATGTTGAGGACGACGACCTTGCCCTTGTGGTCGGCGACGTCGAGCTGTCCCCCGTCGACGGTCTTGCCGGACAGGTCGGGGGCGGCGCCCCGGTCCCCCTGCTTGGCGGTGGAGATGCCGTCCGCGCCCATGATGAAGTTGGTGTCGCCGCCTCCGCCCGAGGTGCCGCCCGAACTGCAGGCGGACAGGGTCAGCGCTGCGGCTGCGGCACCCGCGGTGAGCAGGGTGATACGGACTCGGGAGCGGCTACGGCTGGCGGCACTCATGTGAAAAGTTTCGCATGCCCGTTCTGGGGATCTTGCGCACCCCCCTTGCGGGCGGAAACCCGCATTTCAGGCGGCGTTCGACGCAGTCGCGGAGGTGTCCTTGAGGAACCCGTTCCAGCCGCCCGCGGGCTCCTGGCCGACGTCGAGCGTACGGAGCTTGGCGAGGACCTCCGGCTTCTGGACGTCCATCCAGTCGACGAACTGCCGGAAGGAGACCAGGCGGATGTCCGCGCCCTTCTCCTTCTCCTGCGCGATGTGGGTGAGGGCCCGCTCGACGGCGTCCATGTAGATGCCGCCGTTCCAGTGCTCGAAGTGGTTGCCCACGAAGAAGGGGGCGCGGTTGGTCTCGTAGGCCCGCTTGAAGCCGGATATGTAGGCGCCGGCGGACTGCTCGCGCCAGGCCGGGTAGTTGTAGGCGGGCGCGTTGGTCGAGTTGATCGACTGGTTGGCGAGCATGTTGTAGTCCATGGACAGGACCTCGAAGCTGTGGCCGGGGAAAGGTATCGCCTGTAGGGGCAGGTCCCAGATGCCGTTCTTCTTCTCGGGCCAGACCTGGCGGCCGCCGGGCGAGGAGGCGTCGTAGCGCCAGCCGAGCTCGCGGGCGGTGGGCAGCAGGTTGTTCTGGCCGAGCAGACAGGGGGTGCGGCCGCCGACGAGTTCCTTCTCGTAGTCGAAGGGCAGCGCGGGCAGGTCGGTCCAGCCGGTGTTGGTGCGCCACTCCTTGACGAAAGCTTTCGCCTGCGCGATCTCCGAGCGCCACTGCGCGGGAGTCCAGTTGCCCACGGTGCCGTAGCCGGAGCAGAAGTGACCGTTGAAGTGGGTGCCTATCTCGTGCCCTTCGAGCCAGGCCCGGCGGACGTTGGTGAGGGTCGCCTTGACGTGCTCGTCGGTGAGGTAGCCGATGTCCGAGGCGCCACGGGGGTTGTTCGGGGGGTCGTAGAGCCGCTTCTTCGACTCGGGCAGCAGATACAGCCCGGAGAGGAAGAAGGTCATGTGCGCGTCGTGCTTCTTGGCGAGGTCGAGGAAGCGCGGGAAGAGGCCGTTGCCGACCTCGCCGGCGCCGTCCCAGGAGAAGATCACGAACTGCGGCGGGGTCTGGCCGGGCTCCAGCGGCACGGCCTTTCCGGGCTGGCGGGGCTGCTTGCCGGTGAAGGAGGTGGAGCCGTCACCGATGGGCCGGGCCGTCGGCGTCGGCGCGTGCGTGGGCTTGGAGCCCGAGGTGTGGGTCACCCCGTCCGACCCGGTCGGGGTTCCGCACCCCGAGAGCCCTACGGCGGCTGCGGCGCCCGCACCGAGGCCTATTGCTCCCCTTCGAGTGAGAGAGTGCATGCTTCCCCGATTCGTCACGTTCTCTGGCGGTCACCCAGTCAGAGGTGACGAGGAGGGGGGAAGGTTCCGGCACTTTTTCCGGATTCGGTAACAGAAGGGCGCCCCACAGGGGCGCGGGGCCGTATCACTCTGCGGCTCCGCCGCGCGGGCGCGACCAGCCACAACGGACCCGCGGTCCCCCACGGACCGGCTACGCCCCGAACGCCTTGCTCTTACCCTTCACCGGCTTGGCGCCCGCCCGGAGATGGACCGGCACCAGATCGATCGCGGGCTCGCTGTAGCCGACGGAGACGATCCTGTCGCCCTGGTACGTGAAGGACGTCAAAGAAGCCAGCGTGCACTGCCGCTTGCGCGGGTCGTGCCACAGCCGCCGCTTCTCGACATACGACCGCACGATCCAGATCGGCAGCTGATGGCTGACCAGCACGGCCTCGTGTCCGCGCGCCCGGTCCCGCGCGGCGTCCAGCGCGCCCTTCATCCGGACGACCTGGTCGACGTACGGCTCGCCCCAGGACGGCTTGAACGGGTTGACCAGGTGCTTCCAGTTCTCCGGGTTCTTCAGCGCCCCGTCGCCCACGCCGAAGGTCTTGCCCTGGAAGACGTTCTCGGCCTCGATGAGCCGCTCGTCGGTCGCGATGTCGAGGCCGTGCGCCTTGGCGATCGGGGTGGCGGTCTCCTGCGCCCGCTCCAGCGGGGAGGCACAGACGTGGGTGACGTCCCGGGGGGCGAGGTGCTCGGCGACCCGGTCGGCCATCTGCCGCCCGAGCTCGGAGAGGTGGTACCCGCCGAGACGGCCGTACAGGACCCCGTCGGGGTTGGCGACCTCACCGTGCCGCATGAGGTGGACGACGGTGATGTCGCTGTTGTTCGAGGTGCTCATGCTGCCGTGGCCTCCGCCGCCGCTCGGGCCGCCGCCGGAAGGGCGTCGGCGATCCGCTGAACCGCCTGCTCGTCATGGGCCGTGGACACGAACCACGACTCGAAGGAGGACGGCGGCAGGTAGACGCCGTTCTCCAGGAGGGAGTGGAAGAAGGCGGTGAACCGGAAGGACTCCTGCGCCTTGGCGTCCTCGTAGCTGCGCACCGGCCGGTCGGTGAAGAACACCGAGAACATGTTGGAGGCGTTCTGCACGGTGTGCGCGACGCCTTCCTTGCCGAGCGCCTCGGAGACCAGCGACTGGATCTGCTGGGAGACGGCGTCGATCCTGACGTAGGCGGCGTCGTCGAGCAGCCGCAGCTGGGCGAGGCCGGCGGCGGTGGCGACGGGGTTTCCGGAGAGGGTGCCGGCCTGGTAGACGGGTCCGGCCGGGGCGAGGTGGGCCATGACGTCCGCGCGCCCCCCGAAGGCGGCGGCGGGGAACCCGCCCCCCATGACCTTTCCGAAGGTCATGAGATCGGGCCGGACGCCGTCGATGCCGTACCAACCACTGCGGCTGGTCCGGAACCCGGTCATGACCTCGTCGGAGATGTAGAGGGCGCCGTTCTGCGCGCAGGCGTCCTTCAGTCCCTGGTTGAACCCGGGCAGCGGCGGCACGACGCCCATGTTGCCGGGCGAGGCCTCGGTGATCACACAGGCGATCTCCCCGGGGTGCCGGTGGAAGGCCTCGTGGACGGCCTCGAGGTCGTTGTACGGCAGCACGATCGTGTCGCCGGCCTGGGCACCGGTGACACCCGGGGTGTCGGGAAGCGCGAAGGTGGCCACACCGCTGCCCGCCGCGGCCAGCAGCGAGTCGACGTGACCGTGGTAACACCCGGCGAACTTGATGACCTTGGTGCGCCGGGTGAAGCCGCGGGCGAGCCGGATGGCGGACATGGTGGCCTCGGTCCCGCTGGAGACGAGCCGCACCTGCTCCAGCGGTTCGACGCGGGCGACCATCTCCTCGGCGAGTGCGACCTCGCCCTCACCGGGAGTGCCGAAGGAGGTGCCTTTCGACACCGCCTCCTGGACGGCGGCGATCACCTCGGGGTGGGAGTGCCCGAGGATCATGGGTCCCCAGGAGCAGACGAGGTCGACGTACTCGCGCCCGTCGGCGTCGGTCAGATAGGGGCCGGTGCCGGACCCCATGAAGCGGGGGGTGCCGCCCACGGCACGGAAGGCGCGGACCGGGGAGTTCACGCCGCCGGGCGTGACGGCGGACGCGCGGTCGAACAGGGCCTGCGAGACAGGCGCATCGTACGAATAGGGCAATTCACTCATATCCTGCGACTACTCCGACCTTCTCCGGTGCGTTCGGCTTTTCTCGGACTCCATTGCCGGTGACTACCTCAGGGTAGGCCAGGCCTCGAAAGCCCCCGGTCCCCGGCGATCTGCGAAACTGGATGCAGATACACACAGCTCACGGAGACGATGGCACGGAGCCGTTTGTTCAGGGGCTGCGAAGATCCTGCGGACAGGTGTTTCAGCGCACGTTTCGGCGGGCGACCGTGGGGGAGGTCACTGACACGATGATCGGGTTGCGCGGCGGGGGTCGCGCGTCCTAGAAAAGCAGTCGGGTGGAGATATGCATCGCGGTGGCGGACTGGGCGAGGGGACCGATGACCTGGGTCCTCGACGTGCCCGGCGGGGAAGGCACCGACGCGAGGCGGAGGAAGCGGCCGAGACACGTCAGGGGCGGGGCGCCTCGGGCACCCCGGATGAGTCGGAACGCGACGAGCGACGTATCGAACGTCGGATCGATCCGTTGAGGGCGGGAAGCAGGAATGGTGGTCGGGTGGGGGTGACGTACAAGTACTTCGGCGCGCCCGACGGCGCTACCGCGGCCCGCGTCCCGATCTCGATGCGTCCCGAGGAACTCGGCGGCGACGAGCTCGGCATGAACGGCATGTTCACCAAGATCAAGCCGGAGACCATGGCGGCGATGGTCCTCACCGGCATCGAAGGCGTCCCCCTCCACAAGGTCCCCCCGCTCGAACTGGTCGTCCTGCACCCCGACTACGCGGTGGTCAAGCTCCCCATGACGGTCGTGGACCCGCTGCGCGGCATAGGCGAGGAAGCGGTCGGCGCGGCGGCGTTCATCTGGTCGACGGTCCCGGACCGGGGCGGCCCGCGGGACGCGTTCAACGTGTACCAACTGCTGCACGAGTGGCAGGACTTCAGCCACCGGTTGCATGAGGCGGGGCATCAGCCTTATTGCCTTGTCTGGCCCTGACCTGGGGTTTCTTGCGGATCGGGTGGGGTCTTCGGGCCTCGCCCTTTTTGGTGCCGGAGAGGGGCCATCAGGCGGCCAGGGCACATTGATTTCGCTGGGGGCACTGATGCGCGCCCTGGCCGGCGGGCGGGTCGCCGTCGTCTTCCGCCTCGGCTTCTTCCGTGAAGGCGTCGTCGATTGCTTTGCGGGTGCGGGTTTCGCTGGACGGCAGCAGGTGCGTGTACATCCGCACTGTGAAGCCGGGGTCCGAGTGGCCGAGGTACTCGGAGAGCGCCTTGATGCTCTCCCCCGCGTCCAGGAGTACGGAGGCGTAGGCGTGCCGGAGGGCGTGCATGCCGTCTTCCGGAGCCGCCTGGAGGTGACCTCACGGCCTGACCCCGCGCTTGGCGCGGACAACGAAGCTGCCCCCGGCGCGCCAACGCCGAGGGCCGAAGACTTCCCAAATGATCGCCCATCCCTGAACGAATGAGCTGGTGAGGGGCGGGATCTTGCCCGTCCTGCCTCCAGCGCAACCATGGCGAAGGTCGGATACGGGGTCGGTTTGTGCTCCGGACCGGACACTTTGCGAGCGTGGCTGTAAATACCCGTGCCTGGCGGATCGCTTCGCCGATCCGTCTTGCTTCGCTGTGTGCTTCGGCCATCTGTCACGGCCCCCCTGGTCGATCTGGCCCACCCCAAGGTCCAAGCCCTGTACGAGTCGTGGGGATACGCCAAGGCCGGAGAACAGCAGCCGTTCGCCGACTCCCCTGTGTACGCGGTCATGGTCAAGGACCTTCGCTGCTGAGGCGGCCCATTCGAGCCGCTGCTGCATCTCCAGGAGCGGCGAACCCCTAGCTTCTCGGGCGCATCCCGTCCGTCGGCCCGCGCGGCACGCCGCCCATCGGCACCGGTCAGGCGGCGTGGCAGAGCACCGCGGGGCCGGCCGGGGCCGCGGTGCGGGCCACGGTCGCGTGCACGGAACGGGCGGTGCGAACGGTAGGAGTGACCTGCGAGCGGTTCCGCGCGAAGACGACGAGGCGCAGCACCATGAACCGCGCGACACCGGCGAGTGCGGAGGCGGACAGGTAGACGACCTGCTCGAGCACGGCACCGGGCGCCGCCGCCATCTGCTGCAGGACCAGCATCGCCACACACGTAACCGCGTACGCGACCGCTGCGGACCCGGCCGACTGCGCATGCTGGCGCAAGGTCGCGTGCCCGCCCCCGAAGGTGAACCGGGCGTGCAGTTCGGTGGCGAGGAGCGTGGCGACCACGGTGATGAGGGCGTTCGCCAGAACCCAGGGCATCCAGGAAGCGAGGGCCGCCACGGCGAAGCTGGAGGCGATCCCCACCCCACCGCCGAAGAGCACGAAGCGGGCGAAGGCGGTGAAGGCGGGGGGCGCCGCCTTCATCTGGCTGTGCGCTGTCTCCATGATCCGACCCCTTCGATGACTCACTCCGCGAAAGGCGCACTCCTCGGCCTGCGAGACCGAGTCGTGCGCCATTAGTGGCGCCACTATGGCACATGAATGGCACCATTACGAGTCCAAAATGGCTCCCCGTATGGGAGGACCCACTAATGTGCAGGTCAGCGGTCCAAGGCGCCGTCGACGCACGCCAGCAGCGGTAAATGTCACGACAGCGCCGCCGTCCGCATCAGCCGACTGACGTCAGTCCGGAACACTCGAAAGGCTTGCTCCGGCCGACACCGGCGCCAGGTCGACGACCAGCTGGAGCCCCCGAGGCATCGTTGGCGCGGGATGGCACCACCCGGCACCATCCCGCGCTTCTGGAAACGCGTGAGCACGCATGGCGCCACAATGAATCGGGTCGTCCATTTCACGTCCCCGCAGCTCAGGGCGCACTATCTCAAGCCCGCCCCGCCGAGGCGCCATTTAGGCTTGCGGATGGCGCCATCACGGCGCCATACTGGCACCATGGACCTCACCCCGTATGTCGACTCCCTCCGCCGCGAACTCGCGGTGGCCGCCGAAAGCGGCGGCGACGAAGCCCGCGAGCTGGCCGAGAGGCTCACCGCTCCCCTGGAGTCGGCGACCCGTCTGACCATGCTCAATGTGCTCTCCGCCGCGATGGACGAGGTCACCCGCGAACTCGCCCCCGGCTCGGTCGACGTACGGCTGCGTGGACTCGACCCCGACTTCGTGGTGACACCGCCGCCCACCTACGGCGGCGCCCCCGCTGAGCCGGCCGCGCCCGCCGAACCGTTCAGGGCCCCGCTCCCGGCCGACGGCGACGACGGGGGCACGGCCCGCGTCAACCTACGTCTGCCGGCCCACCTCAAGACGCGTGCCGAGGAGGCCGCGACCCGCGAGGGCCTGTCGGTCAACGCGTGGCTGGTGCGCGCTGTGGCGGCCGCCGTCGACGGCGGCACCCGGCCGCGTACGACGGAGAAGGCCCAGACCGTCGGACAGAGCTTCACGGGCTGGGTGCGCTAGCCGCGCCCGCCAACACCCCCCAAGAAACCAGCACAGCACCCACACCACGTCCCACCAGCGGGGACGACCCGAAGACCCAAGAGGACGGGACAGCCATGCCTTCTTTCGACACTCCCGAAGCGATCTCGGTCACGGCGCGCGTGGAGGCCGGTTCCATCCAGTTCACCGCGGACGACCGCCTCGACACGGTCGTCGATGTGCGGCCCCGCGACCCGAAGAAGGACCTGGACGTACGGGCGGCCGAGCAGACCGAGGTCACGTACACGGGCGGCGTACTGACCGTCAGGACGCCCAAGGGCAATCTGCTGGGGCTCGGCCGCACCGGCACCGTCGACGTCACGGTCGAACTGCCCGCGGACTCGCGCATCGACATGACAGGTGCCTGGGCCCAGGTGCTGGGCGAGGGCCGGCTCGGCGAGGTCCACGTGAAGACCTCGTCCGGCGACGTCCGCCTCGACACGACGGGTCCGCTCCAGCTGACCGCGTCGCACGGCTCGATCACCGTGGACCGTGTCGAGGGCCGGGCCGAGATCACCACCAGCTCCGGCAGCCTGCGCGTCGGCCTCCTCGATGGCCCCGCGGTCCTGAAGAACTCGCACGGCACCACGACCGTCGACGCCGCGACCGGCGAGCTGCGGGTGAGCGGCGCCAACGGCGACATCGAGATCCGGCGCGCCGAGGACTCGGTCACCGCCACCACCGCCCACGGCACCCTGCGGGTGGGCGAAGTGGCGCGTGGCACCGTCCAGTTGGAGACCAACTACGGCGCCATCGACGTTGGTGTCCGCGAAGGCACGGCCGCCTGGCTCGACGTCAGCTCTGGCTCGGGCCAGGTGCGCAACACGCTCAGCGCGTCCGAGAGCCCGGAGCAGACCGAGGACACGGTCAAGATCCGCGCTCGCACCAAGTACGGCAACATCGACGTCCGCCGCGCCAGGGCCTGAGCACCACCCCGCCAACCGGCCCCTTCCCCTTATCACTTCAGCCTTCGATCGGAGGGCCCCATGCCTTCATCTGTCATGCCCACGCCCAGGCAAGGTGACGGTCCGCAGTCGTCGGCCGCCGTCTCCACCGTCGGTCTGCGCAAGTCGTACGGCGACAAGACCGTCCTCGACGGCATCGATCTGCGTATCCCGGCCGGGTCCGTGTTCGCGTTGCTGGGGCCCAACGGCGCCGGCAAGACCACCGCCGTGAAGATCCTTTCCACGCTCATCACCGCCGACGGCGGACAGGCCCAGGTCGCGGGCCACGACGTCGCCACGTCACCGGACGGCGTGCGCGCCGCGATCGGTGTCACCGGGCAGTTCTCCGCCGTCGACGGCCTCATCACCGGCGAGGAGAACCTGCTCCTCATGGCGGACCTGCACCACCTGTCCAAGGCCGAGGGCAGGCGAGTCACCGCCGAGCTGCTGGAACAGTTCGATCTCACCGAGGCCGCGAGCAAGCCCGCCTCCACCTACTCCGGCGGCATGAAGCGCCGCCTCGACATCGCCATGACTCTGGTCGGCAAGCCGAGGGTCATCTTCCTCGACGAACCGACCACCGGCCTCGACCCCCGTTCCCGCCACAACATGTGGCAGATCATCCGCGAACTCGTCTCCGACGGCGTCACCGTCTTCCTCACCACCCAGTACCTGGAGGAGGCCGACGAACTCGCCGACCGCATCGCGGTGCTGAACGACGGCAAGATCGCCGCCGAGGGCACCGCCGACGAACTGAAGCGGCTGGTCCCCGGCGGTCACGTCCGGCTCCGCTTCACCGACCCGGACGCCTACCGGTCCGCTGCCTCCGCCCTGCGCGAGGCCGCCCGGGACGACGAGGCACTCGCGCTGCAGATCCCCAGCGACGGCAGCCAGCGCGAACTGCGCTCCATCCTCGACTGGCTGGACGCCGCCGGCGTAGCGGCCGACGAGCTGACCATGCACTCCCCCGACCTCGACGACGTGTTCTTCGCCCTGACCGGCGAAGCCGACCGAACCGACAAGAAAGGTGAGGCTGTCCGATGAGCTCCCCCCTGGCTCCCGCCCGCCCGACCCGGATCTCGCTCGCCGTGCGGGACTCGAGCACGATGCTGCGCCGCAACTTGCTGCACGCGCGCCGCTACCCGTCCCTCACCCTGAACCTGCTGCTCACGCCGATCGTCCTCCTGCTGCTCTTCGTCTACGTCTTCGGCGACGTGATGAGCGCGGGCATCGGCGGCGGAGGCGCCGATCGCTCGGAGTACATCGCGTATCTCGTCCCGGGCATCCTGCTGATGACCATCGGCGGCACCCTGGTCGGCACAGCGGTGTCCGTCTCCATGGACATGACCGAGGGCATCATCGCCCGCTTCCGGACCATGGCGATCCACCGCGGCTCCGTGCTCATCGGGCACGTCATCGGCAGCGTGCTGCAGTCGGTCATCAGCGTGGTTCTCGTCGGCGCCGTCGGCGTGGCCATCGGCTTCCGCTCCACGGACGCCTCGGCCCTGGAGTGGCTGGCGGCATTCGGGCTGCTCACGCTGTTCGCCCTGGCGTTCACCTGGATCGCGGTCGGGATGGGGATGGTCAGCCCCAGCGCCGAGGCAGCCAGCAACAACGCGCTGCCGCTGGTCTTCCTGCCGCTCATCTCCAGCGCCTTCGTTCCGGTCGACGCGATGCCGGGCTGGTTCCAGCCGATCGCCGAGTACCAGCCGTTCACGCCCGCCATCGAGACCCTGCGCGGGTTGCTGCTCGGCACCGAGATCGGCAACAACTGGTGGATCACCATCGTCTGGTGCCTGGGCCTCGCGGCGCTCGGCTACCGCTGGTCGAAGGCGGTGTTCGACCGCGACCCGAAGTAACCGCACGGACTGCCTCCGGCAGCTCGTCACGCCCGCGGGCGGCGTACACCGGCACTACGTCGGCGTACGCCGCCCCGGCGGCATTCTGCATCAGCGCCTGTCGCTCAACACCCCTACGCGATCGCCGTAGTGGACAGGTCCGGTTCCGGCGGTGGCGGGTGGCTCGCCGCCATGGGCAGGGTCAGCACCATGGTGAGGCCGCCGCCCGGTGTGTCCTCGGCGTGCAGGGTGCCGCCGATGGCCTCCGTGAAGCCGCGGGCGACCGCGAGTCCGAGGCCGACGCCGTTGCCGCGCGGGGAGTCGCCGTAGCGCTGGAAGGGTTCGAAGATGCGGTCCTTGGCCTCGTCAGGGACGCCCGGACCTCGGTCCACGACCCGGACCTCGACCCGGTCGGCGATGGCGCTCGCCTTCACCAGCACCCGTGTGTCCGCAGGGCTGTACTTGACGGCGTTCTCGACCACGTTGGCCACGGCCCGCTCCAGGAGGCCCCGGTCGACGTCGACCATCGGCAGGGTCTCCGACACGTCCATGTCGACACTGTCCTCGGGGACGCCGCCGAGCGCCATCGGGATCACCTCGTCGAGATCCGTCTCGCGGATGAGCGGGGTGACCGTGCCGGTCTGGAGGCGCGACATGTCGAGGAGGTTGCCGACGAGGTGGTCGAGGCGGTCGGCGCCCTCCTCGATGGCCTCCAGCAGGTCCGCCTGGTCCTGCTCCGACCACTCGACGTCGTCCGAGCGCAGGGACGTCACCGCCGCCTTGATCCCGGCGAGCGGGGTACGCAGGTCATGGCTGACGGCGGCCAGCAACGCGGTGCGGATGCGGTTGCCCTCGGCGAGCGCCCGGGCCCGGTCCGCCTCCTCCTGCAGCCTCCGGCGGTCCAGGACGACGACGGCCTGCGCGGCGAAGGCCGCGAGGACGCGTCGGTCCTCGGCCGGCAGCACCCGTCCCGTCAGGGCCAGTGCCATGTGGTCGCCGACCGGTACGTCGACGTCCGCGTCGTCGGGGACGGCACAGGGCCGCGGGCCCACGCTCCCGGCGCAGGTCCACGGCGCGACGTCGCTCTCGCGCTCCAGCAGCGCCACCGACTCCATGCCGAAGGTCTCCCGGACTCGTTCGAGGAGCGCCTCCAGTGTGGTCTCGCCGCGCAGGACGTTGCCGGCGAGGAAGGAGAGGATCTCCGACTCGGCGCGCAGACGCGCCGCCTGGTGGGTGCGGCTGGCGGCCAGGTCCACGACCGAGGCGACGGACACGGCGACTCCGACGAAGATCGCGATGGCGACGATGTTCTTCGGGTCGGCGATGGTCAGGGTGTGGACGGGTGGGGTGAAGTACCAGTTCAGCAGGAGGGAACCGGCCGCCGCCGAGGCCAGGGCGGGGAAGAGGCCGCCCAGCAGGGCCGCCGCCACCGTCATGGCCAGGAACAGCAGCATGTCGTTGGCGAGCCCGACGTCCGGGGACATGCTCCGTAGTAGCCAGGTCAGCAGGACGGGGCCGCCCAGGCCGGCGAGCCAGCCCCAGATCAGGCGGGTCCGGCCGAGGCGGGCGCTCCGGGCGACCGGGAGTCCCCGCCCCTTGCCGACCTCGTCGTGGGTGATGAGGTGGACGTCGAGGTCGGGCCCGGAGTCGCGGGCGACCGTGGCGCCGACACCTGGGCCGAAGGCGTATTGCCAGCCCTTGCGGCGGGAGACACCCAGCACGATCTGGGTGGCGTTGACCCCGCGCGAGAAATCGAGGAGCGCGACCGGTATGTCGTCGCCGACGACGTGGTGGAAGGTGCCACCGAGGTCCTCTACGAGGGTGCGCTGGACGGCCAGCTCCTTCGGGGAGGCCGCGGTCAGACCGTCGCTGCGGGATATGTAGACAGCCAGCACCTCGCCGCCCGCGCCCTTCTCCGCCAGCCGGGCCGCGCGGCGGATGAGCGTCCGGCCCTCGGGGCCACCGGTGAGCCCGACGACGATCCGCTCGCGCGAGCCCCAGATCGTGGAGACCCGGTGCTCGCTGCGGTACTCGGTCAGATAGGCGTCGACCCGGTCGGCCACCCACAGCAGCGCCAACTCCCGCAGGGCGGTGAGGTTCCCGGGCCGGAAGTAGTTGGAGAGGGCCGCGTCGACCTTGTCCGGCTTGTAAATGTTGCCGTGCGCCATCCTGCGCCGCAGCGCCTGCGGGGACATGTCGACCAGCTCGATCTGGTCGGCCCGGCGTACGACCTCGTCCGGCACGGTCTCCCGCTGCCGTACACCCGTGATCGACTCCACGACGTCCCCCAGCGACTCCAGGTGCTGGATGTTCACCGTGGAGACGACGTCGATCCCCGCCGCCAGCAGTTCCTCCACGTCCTGCCAGCGCTTCTCGTTGCGCGAGCCGGGGATGTTGGTGTGGGCGAGTTCGTCCACCAGCGCCACATCGGGGCGGCGCGCGAGGACCGCGTCCACGTCCATCTCCGTGAAAGTGCTGTCCCGGTAGGCCAGTTCCCTGCGCGAAATCTGCTCCAGGCCGTGCAGCATCACCTCGGTGCGCGGCCGGTGGTGGTGCTCGACGAAGGCGACCACGCAGTCGGTGCCCCGCTCCACGCGACGGTGCGCCTCGGACAGCATGGCGTAGGTCTTGCCGACGCCGGGGGCCGCGCCGAGGTAGATCCGGAGCTTGCCGCGTGCCATGTTCATCCTTCGAAGCGGTAGCCCATGCCGGGCTCGGTGATGAGATAGCGGGGGTGGGCGGGGTCTGTTTCCAGTTTGCGCCGCAGCTGGGCCATGTAGACGCGGAGGTAGTTGGTCTTGTTGCTCTGGGACACGCCCCACACCTCCTGGAGCAGGTGCTTCTGTGTGATCAGCCGCCCGGGGCTGGTCACCAGGATCTCCAGCAGGTGCCACTCGGTGGGCGTGAGCCGTACGTCGTGATCGCCCCGTACGGCCTTCTTGGCGAGCAGGTCGATGGTGAAGTCAGCCGTCTCGACCAGGGTCGCCCCCGGCGCGAGCGGCACCTCCTCGGTGCGGCGGACGGCGGCCCGCAGCCGGGCGAGCAGTTCGTTCATGCTGAACGGCTTGGTGACGTAGTCGTCGGCGCCTGCGTCCAGCGCGGCGACCTTCTCGTCGGACGCCTGCCGCGCGGACAGAACGAGGATCGGCACCCTGGTCCAGGCCCGCAGCCCCTTGATGACGTCGACACCGTCCATGTCGGGCAGCCCGAGGTCGAGGAGGACCACGTCGGGCTGCCGGGCAGCCGCGAGCCGGAGCGCGGTGGTGCCGTCGGGGGCCGCGTCGACCCCGTACTGGCGTGCCTGGAGATTGATGAGGAGGGCCCGTACGAGCTGCGGGTCGTCCTCCACCACCAGCACCCGTGTCATGGGCGTGCGCCTTTCCTGTCGTACGTCGGGCTGTAAGCGCCGGAGGCCGTGCAACCGACCTCATGGCGGTGGGAGTCGGCGGAACCCGGTTCTCCCCGGATCCGCCGACTCCCCTGTGGATCGCGTAACGCCATCAGCTCTTCGCCGCGAGTTCCTTGAGCGCGATGTTGAGTTCGAGAACGTTCACCCGGGGCTCGCCGATGAAGCCGAGGGTGCGGCTCTCGGTGTGGTCGTCGACCAGCTTCTGCACCTGGACCACGGAGAGGCCGTTTTTCTCGGCGATCCGGTGAACCTGGATGTCCGCGTACTGCGGGGAGATGTCCGGGTCGAGACCGGAACCGGAGGAGGTCACCGCGTCGGCGGGCACCTCGGACGGCTTCACCGTGTAGCCGTTCACCGAGTTGTCCTTGACGACGGCCTTCTTGGCGGCGGTCACCCAATCGATCAAATCCTTGTTGTCGGCGGACCGGTTGGTGGCGCCGGACAGGATCAGCTTGTACTGGGTGTTCACGCTGTTGCTGCCGAGGCCGTTCTGCGGGCGCCCCTGGAACCACTTCAGGTCGGGCTCCGGGGTCTCCTGGCCCTTCTTCAACGGCAGGTTGTACGACTGCCCGATCAGGGACGAGCCGACGACCTTGCCGTCCGACGTGATCTCGGAGCCGTTGGCCTGGTCGCTGAACAACCCCTGGGCGATACCGGTCACCACCAGCGGGTAGATGACGCCGGTCACCAGGGTCAGCACGAGGAGGGCGCGCAGGCCGGCCCAGAGCAACCGGGCGGTGTTCATAACCGAGTTGTTCATGGGGATCAGCCGATTCCGGGGATGAGGGAGATGAGCAGGTCGATGAGCTTGATGCCGACGAAGGGGGCGACCAGGCCGCCGATGCCGTAGATCGTGAGGTTGCGGCGGAGCATCTTGTCGGCGCTGACGGGCCGGTACTGCACGCCCTTCAGGGAGAGCGGGACCAGCGCGATGATGATCAGCGCGTTGAAGATGACCGCGGACAGGATCGCGGAGTCCGGCGAGGACAGGTTCATGATGTTGAGCTTGTCCAGGCCCGGGTAGACGGCCGCGAAGAGCGCCGGGATGATCGCGAAGTACTTCGCGACGTCGTTGGCGATGGAGAACGTCGTCAACGCGCCCCGGGTGATGAGGAGTTGCTTGCCGATCTCGACGATCTCGATCAGCTTGGTCGGGTTGGAGTCGAGGTCGACCATGTTGCCGGCCTCCTTAGCGGCCGACGTACCGGTGTTCATCGCGACACCGACGTCCGCCTGTGCGAGGGCCGGTGCGTCGTTGGTGCCGTCGCCGGTCATCGCGACGAGCTTGCCGCCCGCCTGCTCCCGCTTGATGAGCGCCATCTTGTCCTCGGGAGTGGCCTCCGCGAGGAAGTCGTCGACCCCGGCCTCCTCGGCGATCGCCTTCGCGGTCAGCGGGTTGTCGCCCGTGATCATGACGGTCTTGATGCCCATCCGGCGCAGCTCGTCGAAGCGCTCGCGCATGCCGTCCTTGACGACGTCCTTGAGATGGATGACGCCCAGGACGCGTGCTCCGTCGGTGTCCTCGACCGCGACAAGCAGGGGAGTGCCGCCCGCCTCGGAGATCCGGTCGGTGAGCGCGCCGGCGTCCTCGGACACCTCACCGCCCTGCTCCCGGACCCAGGCGACGACCGAACCGGCCGCACCCTTGCGGATCCTGCGCCCCTCGACGTCCACGCCGGACATCCGGGTCTGTGCGGTGAAGGCGATCCACTCGGCGCCGGTCAACTCCCCCTGGTGGCGCTCGCGCAGGCCGTACTTCTCCTTCGCCAGTACAACGATGGAGCGGCCCTCAGGCGTCTCGTCGGCCAGCGACGACAGCTGGGCCGCGTCGGCGAGTTCGGCCTCCGTGGTCCCGCTCACCGGCACGAACTCGGACGCCTGACGGTTGCCGAGCGTGATGGTGCCGGTCTTGTCGAGCAGCAGGGTCGACACGTCACCGGCCGCCTCGACGGCCCGGCCGGACATGGCCAGCACATTGCGCTGCACCAGCCGGTCCATGCCCGCGATGCCGATCGCGGACAACAGCGCCCCGATGGTGGTGGGGATGAGGCAGACCAGCAGCGCCACCAGCACGACCATCGTCAGATGCGTACCCGCGTAGTCCGCGAACGGCGGCAGGGTCGCCACCGCCAGCAGGAAGACGATCGTCAACGAGGCCAGCAGGATGTTCAGCGCGATCTCGTTCGGCGTCTTCTGCCGGGCCGCGCCCTCCACGAGGTTGATCATCCGGTCGATGAAGGTCTCGCCCGGCTTCGTCGTGATCTTGATGACGATCCGGTCGGACAGGACCTTCGTGCCGCCGGTCACCGCGGACCGGTCGCCGCCGGACTCCCGGATGACCGGCGCTGACTCTCCTGTGATCGCCGACTCGTCCACGGAGGCCACACCCTCGACGACGTCACCGTCGCCGGGGATGATGTCGCCGGCCTCGCAGACGACCAGGTCACCGATCTTCAGGTCGGTGCCGGGCACCTGCTCCTCGGACTCCCCCACGAGGCGTCGGGCGACCGTGTCAGTCTTGGCCTTGCGCAGGGTGTCCGCCTGCGCCTTGCCACGCCCCTCGGCGACCGCCTCCGCCAGGTTGGCGAAAACGACGGTCAGCCACAGCCAGGCGCTGATGGTCCAGCCGAACCAGTCGCCCGGGTCCTTGAAGGAGAACAGGGTGGTCAGCACCGAGCCGATCCACACCACGAACATCACGGGCGACTTGACCATCACCCGCGGGTCGAGTTTGCGACAGGCGTCCGGCAGCGACTTCAGCAGCTGCTTGGGGTCGAAGAGGCCCGCGCCGACACGGCTCTCCTTGTGACCGGTCGGGACGTCCTGGTGGGGTGCCCGGGTCGGGGTGGCTGTGGACATCGAGTCCTCTTGCTTCTGCGTGTCGGTCGTCATGACGCCAGCCCCTCGGCGAGCGGACCCAGCGCGAGCGCCGGGAAGTAGGTCAGACCGGTGATGATCAGGATCGCGCCCACCAGCAGGCCGGTGAACAGCGGCTTCTCAGTGCGGAGTGTGCCCGCGGTCGCCGGCACCGGCTTCTGCTCGGCGAGCGAACCGGCCAGCGCCAGCACGAACACCATCGGCAGGAACCGGCCCAGCACCATGGCCAGCCCCAGCGTGCTGTTGAACCACTGCGTGTCCGCGTTCAGACCGGCGAAGGCCGAACCGTTGTTGTTCCCGGCGGAGGTATAGGCGTAAAGGATCTCGGAGAATCCGTGCGCACCGCTGTTGGTCATCGAGTGGCCCGGAGTGGGCAGGGCCATCGCCGCGGCGGTGAAGACGAGCACCAGCGCCGGGGTGATGAGGATGTAGCAGGCCGCGAACTTGATCTCACGGGTGCCGATCTTCTTGCCCAGGTACTCGGGCGTACGGCCGACCATCAGACCGGCGATGAACACCGCGATGATGGCCATGACCAGCATGCCGTAGAGACCGGAGCCCGTACCGCCGGGCGCGATCTCCCCCAGCTGCATGCCCAGCATGGTGATCCCGCCGCCGAGACCGGTGAACGAGGAGTGGAACGAGTCCACCGCTCCGGTCGAGGTGAGCGTGGTCGAGACGGCGAAGATCGACGAGGCACCGACGCCAATGCGGGTCTCCTTGCCCTCCATCGCTCCCCCGGCGATCTGGAGCGCCGGACCGTGGTGCGCGAACTCGGTCCACATCATCAGCGCGATGAATCCGACCCAGATGGTGGCCATGGTGGCGAGGATCGCGTAGCCCTGCTTGATGGAGCCGACCATGATGCCGAAGGTGCGGGTCAGCGCAAACGGGATGACCAGCAGCAGGAAGATCTCGAAGAGATTCGTGAACGGCGTCGGGTTCTCGAAGGGGTGGGAGGAGTTGGCGTTGAAGTAACCGCCGCCATTGGTGCCTACCTCCTTGATGGCCTCCTGCGAGGCGACCGCACCGCCGTTCCACTGCTGGTGGCCGCCCATGAACTGGCCGACCTCATGGATGCCGGAAAAGTTCTGGATGGCACCGCAGGCGACCAGCACGATCGCGGCGACGATGGAGAGCGGCAGCAGGATGCGGGTCACACCGCGCACCAGGTCCGCCCAGAAGTTGCCGAGTTCACCGGTGCGGGAGCGGGCGAACCCGCGCACCAGCGCCACCGCGACCGCGATACCGACGGCCGCCGAGACGAAGTTCTGCACCGCCAGTCCCGCCGTCTGCACGACGTGGCCCATGGCCTGCTCGCCGTAGTACGACTGCCAGTTGGTGTTCGTGACGAAGGACGCGGCCGTGTTGAACGCCTGGTCCGGGTCGATCGCCTTGAAGCCGAGCGAACCGGGCAGGTGGCCCTGGAGCCGCTGGAGCAGGTAGAGGAAGACGACGCTCACGGCCGAGAAGGCGAGGACGCCGCGCAGGTAGGCCGGCCAGCGCATCTCGGTGTTCGGGTTGGCACCGATGCCCTTGTAGATCCACTTCTCGACGCGCCAGTGCTTGTCGGAGGAGTAGACCTTGGCCATGTAGGTGCCGAGGGGGACGTAGGCGAGAGCCAGCGCCGCTATGAGCGCGAGCAGCTGGAGCACGCCGGCGAGTACGGGACCCATGACGATCTCAGAACCTCTCCGGGAAGATCAGGGCGAGGACGAGATAGCCCAGCAGGGCGACGGCCACGATCAGGCCGACGACGTTTTCGACGGTCACAGCTTCGTCACCCCCTTGGCGACGAGGGCCACCAGCGCGAAGACCGCGACTGTGGTGACGACGAAGGCCAGATCGGCCATCGCGAACTCCTGGAGTGAGGTTCGGGTGGAACGGACGATTAGAGGTAACCGCTTCTGTGGCCGGATTCGGCCGCCGTTGACGCCTCTCTTACGGCGGCCCCGGCACCTTTGACGGGACTCTGACGCCGCCGGAGGCGAGGGTCACAGCAACCGGAAGCGCAGTCGGCAGATGACCGCGTCGGTCTCCCTGCGCACGGCGTGGGCGACGACGGCGCCGCGCTGGTTCTGCAGCAGCCGCTGCCACAGCCGCTCCGGCTCGGTCTCCGGGATCAGCACGGTGACCTGGGTGGCCGGTTCCGACGTGGCGACCTCGCGCACGTACGCGGCGATGGGACGGCCCAGGCTGCGGCTCTCGCAGGTCAGCCGGACCAGCGGAACCCCAGGGCCCCACTCCGCCCAGGAGCGCTCCAGAGCGTGCAGCTGGGCCCTGTCCTCGGGGTCGGGGTAGCAGACGGTGACCGCGCGTACCTCGTCGCCCAGGGAGGCCGCCGCGGTCAGCGCCTCGGACGTCAGGCGGGAGAGGGAGGACACGGGGACGATCACCAGCGACCGCTCGCGATGAGGAGTCTCGGGGATACTGCCCAGGCCCAGGCGCTCCCCGATGCGGGCGTAGGCGCGGTGCACGGCGACGAAGGCCGCCACCAACAGCGGCAGGGTCACCACCACCAGCCAGGCCCCCTCCTCGAACTTGCTCGCCGTGACGACGATCGAGGAAATCCCGGTCAGTAGCGCGCCGAAGCCGTTCAGCAGGGCCTTGCCCCGCCAGCCCCGACCTCGCTCCTGACGCCAGTGCCGCACCATGCCGACCTGGGCGATGGTGAAGCCGACGAAGACCCCGATCGCGAACAGCGGCACGAGGGTGTTGGTGTCGCCGCCGGAGAACACCAGCAGTGCCGCCGAGACCACGGCCAGGGCGAGCACACCGTGCCGGTGCACCTGGCGGTCGGCCTTGAGCGCGAACACGTGGGGCAGGTAATTGTCACGCGCCAGGAGCTTCAGCAGGACCGGCAGCCCGCCGAACGACGTGTTCGCGGACAGGGCCAGCAGGATCACCGTGGCGAACTGGATGATGTAGAAAGCCCAGTTGTGGCCGAGGGAGGCGTCGGCGAGCTGGGCGAGGACGGTGACGCCCTCGACCGGCTGGAGGTGGAAGCGGGAGATCAGTACCGACAGTCCGATGAGCATCAGGCCGAGGACGGCGCCGAGGGCGACCTCCGCGTGCTGGGCGCGCTTGGCGCGCGGGACGCGGAAGGAGGGGACGGCATTGGCGATGGCCTCGACGCCGGTCAGGGCGCTGCACCCGGAGGCGAAAGCTTTCAGCAGGAGCAGGGCGCCCACGGTGGTGGCGTTGTCGGCCAGCACCGAGGCGTGCCCGTCCGCCGTGGCCGTACTGACGGGGGCGGACCGGAACAGCCCGACGCCGATCAGCACGAAGATCGAGCCCACGAACACCACGGTCGGCACGATGAACACCTTCGCCGACTCGACGATGCCCCGCAGGTTGACCGCCGTGATCAGCGCCAGCACGGCCAGACACAGCCATAGCCGGTCGTCGTAGAGGGCCGGGAAGGCCGAGGTCAGCGCGGCCACTCCGGCCGTGACGGCGACGGCGACGTTCAGGACGTAGTCCAGGACCAGCGAAGCGGCCGCGACCAGGCTCGTCCGCGCGCCAAGATGGGTCTTGGCGACGGCGTACGACCCGCCGCCGTCCGGGAAGGCGGCGATCACCTGCCGGTACGAGGCGACCAGCACCGCCAGCAGACCCGCGATCGCCAGGGTCACCGGGAGGGTGAACCCGAGGCCGTGGGCGCCGGCTGCGGCCAGCACGAGGACGATCGCCTCGGGGCCGTAGGCCACGGACGCCATCGCGTCGAGGGAGAGTGCGGCAAGACCTGTGACGGCGGTCAGCCGGTGGCGCTCGCCGGTATCGGGCGGCTCCTCGTCGGCGGGGGTCGCGCCCGGCTCGATGGTCACGACGGACATGAGTGCGTGCTCCTTCTTCCCTCGGCCGCGCACGAGGGCTGTGGTGTGCGCGGTGCACTCAGGGTGTGTGCGTTTCCAGCCGGGACCGACCGCTCCTTGCGGTTTCTTCGCGCCGAACGGGCCGACTTTGACGGGTCCTTGACGGCGATGTGACCCAGGTGACAGAGCCGTGAGGACAAGGCCGTCAGAGTGGCGTCAAAAGGGAGGCGATCCGGCCATGCGGATACCTACGGTCGGCGCATGGCACCCCGCAACGACGCGCGCGGCCCCGCGGACGCGGCGCACGACCTCCGCTGGGCGCGCGACGTGCGGGACTCGGTGCGCTGCGCCGGCGTGTTGCTCGCCCTGGCCCTCCTCCTCGACTGGGGCACGGACCGGCTGTCGCTCTGGCGCGGCGCCCTGTGGGTCGCCTCGGCGCTGCTCCTCTTCCTCGTGCTGTGTCCCGCCCACGTCCGGGCCGGTGAGGACTGGTTGTCCGTGCGCCGGCTGCTGCGCGAGCGGCGGGTCCGTACGGATCTGCTGGTGTCCATCCGCTGCCTTGACGGCGTCTCCCAACGGCTCGTGCTGCGGGACGCGTTCGGCGGGCGGGTGGAGATCGACCCCGAAGTCCTGGTGAGGAACTCGCCGTTGTGGTTTCGTCTGGAGGCGGGCGCCCGGAAGGCGGCGGCCGGTGGCACGCTGCTGTGCGGAGCGACCGCCTTGCGCCGCCTCTCCTTGCGCGTCGACCGCGAGGCCGCCCAGGCCGTCTTCAAGGTTTCCGGGCTGGAGTGACGCCCTCGGGGCGCCTCCTCTGGAGCCGTCCCTTCAGGCACCGCCTACGTTGCGCGCACCTCGCGGGTGGTGCGGGCCGGTCGGGGAGGGCACCGGGTCCGTCTGCTCGGCGAAGGGCAGTGACACGACCATGGTCAGGCCGCCGCCTGGGGTGTCCTCGGGGGTGAGGGTCCCGTCCATCGCCTCGGTCAGGCCCCGGGCGAGGGCCAGCCCGAGGCCGAGTCCGGTGGTGTTGTCGGTGTCGCCGAACCGTTGGAAGGGCTCGAAGAGGCGATCGCGGCCGGTCGGCGGGAGGCCGGGACCGCGGTCCACGACACGCAGTTCGACCCGGCCCGCGAGGGCGCTGGCGGTGACCAGCACCTTCTGCCCCGGAGAAGTGTGGCGGGCGGCGTTACCGACCAGGTTGGCGACGACGCGCTCCAGCAGCGGCGGGTCAGCCAGCACGGCCGGGACCTCCTCCATGTCCCGCACCTCGGCCCCTGGCACATCGGCCAGCGCCATCGGGAGTACCTCCTCCAGGGTCGTGGCCCGCAGGTTCAGCGTGAGGACACCGGCTTCCAGGCGGCTGAGGTCGAGGAGGTTCTCCACGAGGCCGTTCAGCTTGGCCATGGACTCGTCGGCGGTGGCCAGGAGTTCGTCGCGGTCCTGGGGCGAGAACTCCACATCGCGACTGCGCAGCGAGGTCACGGCCGCCCATCCGGCGGCGAGCGGGGTGCGCAGGTCGTGTCCGACGGCCCGCAACAGTGCCGTACGCATCCGGTCGGCGGCCTTCACCGGCTCGGCCTCGGCCGCCGCCTCGGCCAGCCGAGCCCGCTCCACGGCCGACCCCACGTGCGCGGCGAACGCGGCCAGCACCCGCCGCTCGGAGGAGGACAGTGTGCGTCCACGCAGCGCCAGCCACGCCTCCGGCCCTGCGGGCACGACCGTGGTGTCCTCGGCGTCGGGCGGCTCGTCGACGAGTTCCGCGGTCTCCATGCCGAAGGTCTCCCGCGTGCGTTCCAGCAGTGCCGGGATCGTCGCTCCGCCCCGCACGATGCTGCCGGCCAGCGACGACATGGTCTCCGCCTCGGCGGTGGCTCGGGCCGAGCGGCGGGACAGACGCAGGGAGCGGTCGACGACGGCGGCCACGGTGGCGGCCACCGTCGCGAACACCCCGAGCGCGAGCAGCGCGTTGGGGTCCTCGAGCGTGAACGAGCCGATGGGCGGGATGAACCAGTAGTTCAGCAGCAGGGACGCCGTCACCGACGCGATCAGCGCCGACAGGACCCCTCCTATGCAGGCCACGCCGACCACCGTGAGCAAGAACAGCAGCGCCTCGCTGGTCAGGTTGACCGTCCCGCGTACCTGGGCGAGGACGACCGTGAGCAGCACCGGCAGCACCAGCCCGGCAACCGGCCCCGCGATCTGCCGGGCCGTGGACAGGGTGCGGCGCCGGGACGGCAGCAGGGTGCCGCGGCCGGCGCGCTCGTGGGTGACCCGGTGGACGTCGATGTCGCCCGACAGCGCGGTCACGGTCTCTCCCGTGCCCGGGCCGGTCAGGAAGCGTTCCAGTCGGCCCCGGCGGCTCGTGCCGAGGACCAGCTGAGTGGCGTTCTCGGCGCGGGCGAACTCCACCAGGGCGGTGGCGATGTCGTCGCCGACGACGGAGTGGTAGCTGCCGCCGAGGTCCTCCACCAGCCTGCGCTGGCGGGCCAGCGAGGCGTGGGAGACCCCGGCGGCGAGTCCGTCGCTGCGTGCCACGTGCACGGCGAGCAGATCGCCGCCGGCCGACCGGGCGGCGATCCGGGCGGCCCGCCGGACCAGCGTGTCGCCCTCCGGCCCGCCGGTCAGCGCGACGACGACCCGTTCCCGCGTCTCCCACACACCGCCGATGCCGTGCTGGGAGCGATAGTCCTGGAGGGCCTCGTCGACCCGGTCGGCCACCCACAGCAGCGCGAGCTGGCGCAGTGCGGTGAGGTTGCCGGGCCGGAAGTAGTTGGCGAGCGCAGCGTCGACCTTGTCGGGGGCGTAGATGTTGCCGTGCGCCATGCGGCGGCGCAGCCCCTCGGGCGGCATGTCCACCAGCTCCACCTGGTGCGCGCGCCGGACGACGTCGTCGGGCACCGTCTCGTGCTGCGGCACGTGCGTGATCTTCTCGACCACGTCGTTGAGGGACTCAAGGTGCTGGATGTTCAGCGCCGTGACGACGTCGACGCCGGCGGCGAGCAGCGCCTCGATGTCCTGCCAGCGCTTGGGGTTGCGGCCGTCACCGGGGACGTTGCTGTGCGCGAACTCGTCGACGATCGCCACCTGCGGGCGACGCGCGAGGACCGCGGCGAGGTCCATCTCCTCGAACCGCCCGCCACGGTACGAACAGCGGGCTCGCGGGACGACCTCCAGGCCGTCGAGCATCTCTTCCGTGCGGGGTCGGCCGTGGCACTCGGCGAAGCCGACCACCACATCCGCACCACGGGCGGCACGGCGCCGCCCCTCGTCCAGCATCCGGTAGGTCTTGCCCACCCCCGGGGCCGCCCCGAGGTAGACCTTCAGCCGTCCAGGCCGTACGTCACTCATCGCCGCCGACGCGCTCCGCTCACTGGCTCAACTCCCACGGGAGACGGGTTGCTTCCCCCTACCGATCCCTACCGAAGCGCTTTCGAGGCTCGGCCGGTGCGGGTGTTAGCGCGTTCTTGGCGCCGATCACGGGGACCTTGACACTGCCTTGACATCCCTTGGCCGGATAAGGTGAAGGCGGTGTGCCGGGAAGTCTGGTCGGCGGGGAGTCAGAGCGGCTCCTTCGTAGTCCCAGGGGGACGGCATGCGCGGCGTCGGCACGGTTCTGGCACTGGTCATCCTGGCCACCGTCGTGGCGACCTTCGCCCGCCGGTGGCGCATACCCGCGCCCTCCCTGCTCGTCGTCGCGGGCCTGACTGTCGCGCTGCTGCCGGGCACTCCGCAGATAGAGATCAGCCCGGAGATCATCGGCCTCGTCGTACTGCCACCACTGCTGTACGCCAGTGCGGAGGAACTGTCCTGGCGTGAGCTGCGCGCGGTGTGGAAGCCGGTCGGGATTCTCGCGATCGGACTGGTGCTGGCCTCGGCGGCGGCCGTCGGCTGGGTGGCCTCGCTGGTAACTCCCCTGTCATGGCAGATGGCGTTCGTGCTCGGCGCGATCCTGGCCAGCACCGACCCGGTCGCGGTCACGGCCCTGGGCCGACGGCTCGCGCTGCCGCCGAAGGTTCAGATGCTGGTGCAGGCTGAGAGCCTGTTCAACGACGCGACCTCGCTCGTCCTGTACCGCGTCGCGGTGAGTGTCGCCGTGGCCACCGCGGCGGTCGGCTGGGGCTCGGCAGGCAGTGAGTTCGTGGTGCTCGCGGGCGGCGGCACGCTCATCGGCGCCGCGGTCGCCGGGGTGGTCGCGCTGATCCGACGGCGCACCGAGGACCCGGTGCTGGAGACGGTGATCGCCCTGGTCACGCCGTACGCCGCCTATGTCCTCGCGGAGGCGGCACACACCTCCGGGGTCACCTCCGTGGTGGTCGCGGGCGTGGTCCTCGGCGGCCGCGGCGACCGGCTGACCAACGCCCGCATCCGGCTCCAGCTGCATGCCGTCTACGGCACGGTGGTGTTCCTCTTGGAGAGCGTGGTGTTCTCGCTCATCGGCCTGGCCCTGCCCGCACAGGTGCAGGCACTGGACGACGGTGACCGGGCCTGGCCGCTGTACGCCCTCGCGGTGGCGGGCACGCTGATCGCGGTACGGCTGTTGTGGCTGGCGCCCCTGTCGGCCGTGGTGCAGCGCAAGGGCGGCATCCAGCGGATGAACTGGCGGGTGCCGCTCGTCCTGACCTGGGCGGGCACCCGGGGAGTCGTCCCCCTGGCCGCAGCCCTCTCCATCCCCGAGACCACGAAAGCGGGTGCGGCACTGGCGGACCGCCCCCTGGTCCTCGTCCTGACCACCTCGGTCGTGGTCGTCACCCTCGTCGTGCAGGGCTTCACCCTCGCCCCGGCCGTGCGCCGCTCCGGCATCGCCCTGGAGCCCGACCACACCGAGCGCGAGGAGGCCTCCGCCCGCTGTCACCTGGCCGACGCCGGCATCCGCCGCCTCGACGAGCTCTCCGGCCTCGAAGCCGTACCGGACGTCGTCGTCGAACGCCTCCGGCGGGGGCTCACCGCCCGCCTCGACGACGCCCGCGACCGCCTCGCCGACGACAGCACGACCGCGGCTCCGGCCGGGTCCGCCGACCTCGTCTACCGCCGGCTGCGCCGCGACCTGATCGCCGTGGAAGCCATGGAACTGCAACGCCTCTACGACGACCACGCCATCAGCGACACGACGCGCAGAAGGCTCCAACGCTCCCTCGACCTGGAGGAAGCCCGGCTGGCGGACGCCTGAGCGGCGCTCGGCGAGGCTCCGCGAACCCCGACGATGCAGGGACTTGGGGCACCTCGCCCTGACGACCGCCGTCTGACATCTCAACCGATGGCGTTTCGGAGCCGGTCAACGGCTTCCGCCAGATCGTTGAAAGCCTTGTTCTCCTGCTGCCCGGTAGTACGGGAAGCCGACAAGATGCTGTCGCGACCTCCGCGGATCCGAGCGTAGGCGTCAAAGCGGACGAGGACCTCTTGCACTGGCTCCTGGGACGAGAACTGGGGCACGGAGGGCAGATCACTCTGCGGCGACATCATCAATCTCCTTCCCTGAGCAGCACAGGAACTCAGCGGAACTCGGCCAGCCGTGGCCGCAGCCCGAGCGCGGTCAGCAGCATCGCTGCGAGCAGCAGACCGGCCGCCCACGGCAGCAGACCACTCACCGCCGACCGGCCCGCCCGCACGGACGCCGCGAAGTGGGCCTGATTGATGTCCGTCACCTTGTCCAGTGCGGTCATCCAGGCCCCGAAGTGCGCGTTGGACGTGCCGGGCTCCCAGCCCATGCAGAACTCGGTGGCCTGCCGTTCCTTCCCCGCCGCCACCAGCGCCCGGATCTTCCGGTCGTCGCGCTGATAGACGGCGTACGTCTCCACCGTCTTCTCGGCTGCCGTTCGCTCCCCGGGGAAGGTGATGTTGTCCAGCTCGCGCCGGAACTCGCCGGTGAAGCGCAGGTCGTGGTGGTCGGACTCGTACGCCTTCCAGGTGGTGGCGAGCCCGGCGTCGTACGTGGCTAGGGTCGCGCCCTGGATGCCGTACAGCTTCTGCGACTTGGCTAGGAATGCGCCCGAGTACTGGTCGCGGCGCTGGGGGTCGAGAAGGTAGCGGCTCTCGTCGGCGTTGGCGTCGTAGGCGACGGCCCGGGCACGGGAGAGCGCGACGACGGAGTCGAAGGCGTCGCGGCGGGCGCCCCGCAGCTGGCCGGAGGTGGAGATCAGCATCTGCGCGCCGAGGATCACCGCGAGCAAGGCGCAGACGGTGGCGGCCAGGACGCCGGGGTTGAGGATCCGCCGGAAGCGGCGGACCAGGTACCACTGCACAATGCCGAGCGTGGTGAGCAGCAGGACCCCGAGTGCGACGACTGCGATGAGCCGGCCGGAGAGCGTCGAGCGGGCGGCGGTGTACCGCGTCTCGAAGGAGCCGTCGTTGGACGACACCAGCACGCGTGAAGCGGGCAGGAGCCTGCTCTGCAGGAGGTCCGTAGCCCGGCGGTATTCATCGACCGCGGACGCCTTGCCGCTGCTACGGTCGTCGCTCTCCAGCGCGCGCCCTACGAGTTCCTGGTACTCGGCGAAGTCGTCGGTGAGGGACTCGACCGTCGTCTCGTCGGCCCGGTCCCCCTGCGCCGCGACGGCCAGCGTTCGCAGGTCATGACCGATCCCGCGCCGCGCGTCGCCGTACAAGCCGACCGCCTTCTCGTACGGCGTCTTCAAGCGCCCTTTCCCCGCATCCCCATGGGACAGCAGGATGTTGGCGGCCTGCGCGTCCATGTCGTTGAGGGCGAGGTTGAGATCGGCTGCGCTGGTGGTGCGGGGTGCGTCACGGTCGGCCACGCTGTCCCAGGTGCCGTTCGCGGCAAGCCCGGCGACGAGAAGCAGGACGGCCAGGGCGGCGGTGAGCACAGCCGTGGCCGCTCGCAGGAGACGCAGCCGCGCGGGCACCGTGGCCCAGAAGCGACGGCGCAGCACGGCCCGCGCGGCCGCGGCCTGCTGTCTCAGGCTCGGCCGCGGCCCCGGACCGGGATCGCCCGTCCACGCTCTACCTCCTGGCCGTGGTCCGGGGCCGCTCGGCGGCACGACCACCTTTCGCGGTGGCCGTGCGCCACCCTCCTGAGGTGTCCGCGCTGTGCCGGCCGTGATCGTCACGGTCCCTCCCAGGTCCCGCCGCGGACGGTTACCCGTCCCCCGTCGCCGATCAGTCTGCGACCGTATCCGGCCACCGGCGGCTGGCCTTGATGCCTCCCTGACGGTTCCTCAGGGTTGTTTGACGGGACGTTGACGGCACGCAGGCGAGAGCCGTGCGAGTGCCGCACATTCCTTGCCGGACCGGTCAGTTACGACGTCGACCACGATCGGTGCTCCACCTGGCGCCAACACAGCGCGAGAGCCACCACGGGCTGACCTCAGCCGTAGATCCGCGGGGCGGGAACAGGGCGCACCGGCACGTGACGACAGCGTCGGATCAGGATCGTTACGAGACCCGGGTCGAAGAGCCATGCCGGCGAGGTCGACCCCTGTAACTGCGCCATCGGCCGACGCCTGTTCGCGCTGCGCCGAGGTGCACGAACCGCGCGTGCCGGCTACGCCGCCGGCATGGGGCGGCGGGCGTCACTTCTCGGCCATGCCTGATCCCCCGCTGAGGGATTCCTGGTAGACCTCCGCATAGGTGGGAGAGTCCTTGACCAGGTCGTCGCAGAACACGGCGACGTCGTTGCCGACGAGTTCCAAGACCCCCTTGCCCGCGGCGACGCCCTCCTCGAAGAAGTCGACGATCCCGGGGAGCAGGGGTCCGTCAGACAGGTCGATCGGTCCGACCTTGAACAGGTACCTCTGCATCTCCTTGTAGACGATCCGGTAGTCCGGCGGGAGCGCCTTGACCCGGGCCATGTGTGTCCGCCACTGCTTCTTGCCCTCGATGATGTCTTGGATGCCCACGTCAGCCTCCCAGCCGGCTCAATTTCTTTGCGACGTTCCTGTTCAGCTGCTCGCGCCACCGGTCGCGATAGGTTCGAGCCCCTTCGCCCCCCGCCAGCGCGGTGCAAAAACCTCCGATGTCGTCGCCGAGCACCTCCTGGACACTCTGTCCGTCCACCGCCGCCATTTCGAGCAGCCCCAGGCCGGCGTCGAGGATCGGCATCAGGTTGCGGCCGGTGAAGTCCCCGTAGGGGAAGAGGTGGGCGACGACCTGCCCCCACGCCGCCCGGTAGTCGTCCGGCAGGGCCTCGGCTCGGGCTTCGAACGCCTTCCATTCCCTGGTGAGATCGCTGCCTGTGATGGTCTCCCAGAAGGTCATCTCCCGCTCTCCTTGAGCCTGTTAATGCGTGATGAGACGTACTGCCATTTCGCCCAGAACTTCGCGAGTTCTTCGTGTCCGGCTTCGTTGAGCGCGTAGAACTTGCGCGGCGGACCGACCCCGGATGGTCGTTTCGTCACCTGGACGAGTCCGTTCCTCTCCAGTCGTAGCAAGATCGTGTACACCGTCCCCTCGATGACGTCGGCGAAGCCGAGCTCGTTCAGCTGACGGGTGATGGCGTACCCGTAGGTTTCCTCGCTGCCGATGATTTCGAGCACGCATCCTTCGAGCGTGCCCTTCAGCATCTCCGTCAGGTCGTCCATCGCGATTCCTCCTCAGCCCTCGGTACTGCGTGCTACCGAGTACCGCTACACGGTATCACCGAGTAGCGGAGGAGTCGCAGTATCCCGGGCGGGCGCGGACCTCGGACCGATCCACGAGGAGCCAGGCCCCGCAGCGGCGGCCACCCCATCGGCCCGGATCCGTCATGGGCGGGGGCTGCGCGACCACGAGGGTCGGCGTACGAGATGACGCTGGGTGCACGCCCCTGATCCCGGAACCATCCCCCGTACGGCCCAACCCGTTCCCATGCGCCCGAAACGTCCCTACTTGATGTGCCCGCGGACGCTTCCGTGGTCGGTCTTAACGCAAGCTTGACGCCGTCGCATGCCCCATCCGTGGGCCCCTGCGTCACGCTCTGCATACGCTGGTGCCGCCGTCCGCGTGATGGCCGGAACCCGACGCCGAGCCGCACATCAGGAGAGCAAGCCGATGGCCACCACCGAGCACCCGCCGTCGAGCCGTCTGCGGACATGGATGCTTCAGGGCCTGTCCGACATGGGCAAGCAGGGCGGCCACACGGGACCGCACGCCCAGCCGGAGCCCCCGCACAAGGGCCAGCGCTGGTGGCGCGTGATGTGTCTGACCGGTGTGGACTATTTCTCCACCCTCGGCTACCAGCCGGGCATCGCGGCCCTGGCGGCCGGTCTGCTGTCGCCGGTCGCGACCATCGTGCTCGTGATAGTCACCCTGGCCGGCGTCCTGCCGGTCTACCGACGCGTCGCCGAGGAGAGCCCGCACGGCGAGGGCTCGATCGCGATGCTGGAGCGGCTGTTGACCTTCTGGAAGGGCAAGCTGTTCGTCCTGACCCTGCTGGGCTTCGCCGCCACCGACTTCCTGATCACCATCACGCTCTCGGCGGCGGACGCCTCGACCCACCTGGTCGAGAACCCGCATCTGACCAGCACTCTGCACGACAAGCAGATGCTGATCACCCTGATCCTCGTGGCTCTGCTCGGCGCGGTGTTCCTCAAGGGCTTCCTGGAGGCCATCGGCGTCGCGGTCGCCCTGGTGGCCGTCTACCTCACGTTGAACATCGTGGTGGTCATCGTCGGCGTGTGGCACGTCGCCACCGCCGGCCACGTGATCACCGACTGGTCCAGCGCGCTGACCGCCGAGCACGGCAACGTCTTCGCCATGGTCGGCGTGGCGCTCCTGGTCTTCCCCAAGCTCGCGCTCGGCCTGTCCGGCTTCGAGACCGGCGTCGCCGTCATGCCGCACGTGCAGGGAGATGAGGGCGACACGGAGGAGGACCCCCGGGGCCGTATCCGCGACACGAAGAAGCTGCTGACGGCCGCCGCTCTCATCATGAGCGTCTTCCTGATCACCACCAGCTTCATCACGACACTGCTGATCCCGGAGAAGGAGTTCGAGTCCGGCGGCCAGGCCAACGGACGCGCCCTCGCCTACCTGGCCCATGAATACCTGGGCGGCGCCTTCGGCACGGTCTACGACGTCTCGACGATCGCGATCCTGTGGTTCGCGGGCGCCTCGGCGATGGCCGGCCTGCTGAACCTGATGCCGCGCTATCTGCCCCGCTACGGCATGGCCCCGCACTGGGCACGGGCCGTCCGCCCGATGGTCATCGTGTTCACGCTCGTCGGCTTCCTCGTCACGTGGATCTTCGACGCGGACGTGGACGCGCAGGGTGGCGCGTACGCCACTGGCGTGCTCGTCCTGATGTCCTCCGCCGCGATCGCCGTGACCATCGCCGCCCGCCGCGCCCAGCAGCGGGGCTGGACCATCGGCTTCGCCGTCGTCTCGGCGGTCCTGCTCTACGTCACCGTCGCGAACGTCGTCGAACGCCCCGACGGCGTCAAGATCGGCGCCTGCTTCATCGCCGGCATCATCCTCATCTCCCTGCTCTCCCGCCTGGCCCGTGCCTTCGAGCTCCGCGTCACCAGTGTCACGCTGGACGACATGGCGGAACGATTCGTCCGAGACATGGCCAGTCGCAAGATGCGCTTCATCGCCAACGAGCCGGACCAGCGCGACAAGGCCGAGTACCGCGACAAGATCGAGCAGATACGGGCCGACAACGACATGCCGGAGCAGGAGGACTTCGTCTTCGTCGAGGTGACGGTGACGGACCCCTCCGAGTTCGAGGCGAGCCTGACCGTACGCGGCGAGGTCCTCCACAACCGCTACCGCGTGCTCACTCTGGAGTCCTCCTCCGTCCCCAACGCCCTCGCCGCGCTGCTCCTCCACGTCCGTGATTCGACGAACTGCACCCCGCACATGTACTTCGAGTGGACCGAGGGCAGCCCTTTCGCCAACTTCCTGCGGTTCTTCCTCTTCGGCCAGGGCGAGGTCGCCCCGGTCACCCGAGAGGTCCTGCGCGAGGCGGAACCGGACCGCGCCCGCCGCCCACGCGTCCACACCGGCTGAATCACCGGCTGGACACGACGCCAGCGTCAGGAGCCCGTCAGGATTCACCCGCACGGCGTCAGGACCCCGTCAGGGACCGCCGCCAGGACCCGCACAGCCGCATAGCGTCAGCGCTATGACACGGATGGACCGGCGGGTCCTGGCCGGTGACCGCCACTGGCGGGGCAGCGCCCGACTGGCGGCGATCTGCGCCCTGCTGTTCTGCGCCCTCTCCCTGCTCGTGGACTGGGACGCCGGCACCCTGACGCTCCTGCGAGCTCTGCTGTGGCTGACCTTGTCCGCCACCGTCTTCGCCGTCCTGCTCCCGCCCCAGGTGACGGCGGGCCCCGGATGGCTGGAGGTACGCACACCCTGGCGCAGGCGCATCGTGCGTACCGACGCGCTGGTGGCCGTACGGCAGTACAGCGGCGTGTCAGCACACCTGGTCCTGCGCGACACCCACGGCGGGCGCCTGGAACTCGACCCCCGCGTCCTCGCCGCCAACCCCCTGATCTGGCACGAGCTCGACACCGGCGTCCACCGATCCGTCGACCGCGGCACGCTCCTCCAGGGCACGGACGTCCTGGGACAGCTCGGTCACCGGATCGACGACGAGACCGCGCGAGCGGTTCTGAGGACCTCCGGACTCTCCTGACCAGAAGGCTGAAATGACACAAATAATTGTCATCTCAGCAAAAAGTGCTATCTTCGAAGGCGTGCCGAACGACGCCCACCTACTCTTCGCCGACCACGTCGGCCGCTTCTACGCCCGCCAGTACGGCTTCCCGCCCATGGCCGGACGCCTGCTGGGCCACCTCTTCGTCTGCGACCCGCCGCAACAGTCGATCGACGAACTGGCGGAAGCCCTGCTGGCGAGCCGCAGCGCCATCACCGGCGCCGTAAAACTGCTGGAGAACTACGGGATCGCTCGGCGTACCCGCACCGCCGGTGAGCGCATGGACCGGGTCAGCTTGAACCCGGACAGCCAACAGCCGCAGAACTTCGACGCCGCCCTCCACCAAGAACACGCCACGCTGTTCCGGGAGGGCCTGGCGCTCCTCACCGACGCCCCGCCGGAGCGCCGCGCCCCGCTGGAGGAGATGGTCGCGCTGGCCGAATTCCTCGCCGAACGCCTGCCCCAGCTGGTCGATGAGTGGCAGGCGCACCGAGACGAGTTGCGCACCTCGGGAAGACTCCCCACCCCAGGTGATCAGCCACCCCAGAGCCCTGGGCCGACCGGTCCGTAACTGACACCACGGAAGAGGCGCTCCTCATGACGGAACCCGACCTGTCCGCCCTGCGGGAACGTGCCGCACACGGTGACGCCGACGCAACCGCTCAGCTGATCGAACTCGCCACCGAACGCGGCGACCTCAACGAACTGCGCGGCCTCGCGGACGCAGGCAGCGCCGATGCGACCGACGAACTCATCCAACTCGCCTCGGAACAAGGCAACATCGAAGAGCTACGACACCTCTCGGACAGCGGCAACGCGACGGCCACCGACCAGTTGATCGAACTCGCCACCGAGCAGGACAACATGAACGAGCTGCGACGCCTCGCCGACCGGGGCAACATCACCGCAGCCGAGCAACTCGGGGAACTCACCGCCGAGTGATCACGCAGCCGCCCCTTCGGTCCGGGAAGCGGCGTGAACACGAGGCCCGCGACTGGGCGCCTCCGATCCAGCCGCCCTTGAAGTCGATGTCCTCGACGGCGAAGCCGAAGACCCACATTGGCGCCGTGCAGATGTTCGTGCAGCTGGCCCCGCCCATACCGCCGGCCACGACGGGACGTCCGCGACTCAGGACGTTTTCGTGGCGGACCGCTTCGCGCTTTTTCTTCCTTCGGTGCCCATGCTGCTGCGCCCTGGCTCTGCGGCCACGCTCTCTCGCGTAGTGGCCTCGTCCGTGCCTGCGGCGGTCCGCGACGGCTCTGTCCGGGGCGTCACGGTCGGCCACTTGAGCTCGATCTCCAGTTCGATCTCCCCGTCACCGATCTCGACCTCGATCTCGCTGCGAAGGTCGTCGGGGACCCGCAGGCTCAGCGTTCCCGGGCTGAGCTCCAGTTCGGCGTCCCCGCCTTCCCTCAGTGCGGCTGCGAGCGCCGTGAGCTGGTCGGCCGCCTCACGGCGGGACAGCGACCGCTTCTGCTCGATCTTGAGGTCCTTCATCGGTGTCTCCGTCCGTATACGGCCGGGGTGTCGGGCCGCACCTCAAGGTCGGCCGTGCTTCATCACTCCGACGGACTGGGGGCGGCACACAGCGCCCAGATCACGAAGCCGTTGACGGCGATCAGGACGATGGCCCAGACCGGCGCGTAGGGGAGCCACAGGAAGTTCGCGAACATGGCCAGGCCGGCCACCGCCACGCCGACGACCCTGGCCCAGGTGGCACCCTGGAAGAGGGCCGCACCCGCGAGTGTGATGACCACACCCACAATCAGATGGATCCACCCCCATGAGGTGAGATCGAAGGCGTAGGCGTAATTGCGGGTGGTCACGAACACATCGTCCTCGGCGATGGCCGCGATCCCCTCGAAGATCATCATCAGGCCACCGAACACCATCAGGACGGCGGCGAAGACCACCCAGCCGCTTCCCGCCCCGGTCCTCTCCGAACTCCGCGCCGCCTCACCTGAGTGGGTCCCACTCACATGACTGGCCATTGTCGGCTCCTAGGTGTCGTACGGCCCCGCACGGCCGCGCATTCACGTTCGGCCAGTCGGGCTACTTCCACTCTCTGCCGACCGGGGTCACTACGCACCTCGAGGTGTGCGGACAGCGCTGCACGACAAGCAGTTGACGGCCCATCCTCACGTGACTACGCCAACCGGTCGACCTCCGGGGCGGGTCGCGGATCGCCCTTTGGGGCGGCTGGGACGATGCGCGGATGGCATCCAGGACAAAAAACGCCGAGAGTCCGCCGAAGGCGCGAATCGTCCTGCTGGCCCTCGCGGCAGGTCAGTTCCTCATGGCGCTCGACAGTTCGGTCATGAACGTCTCGATCGCGACGGTGGCCGAAGACTTGGGCACGACGGTGACAGGTGTCCAGGGCGCCATCACGGCCTACACCCTCGTGATGGCCATGTTCATGATCCCCGGCGGCAAGGTGGGGGCGCTGATCGGCCGCAAACGCGCGTTCATGATCGGCTGCGGCATCTACGGCTGCGGCTCCCTCACCACGGCGCTCGCACCGAACCTGCCCGTGCTGCTGCTCGGCTGGTCGTTCCTCGAGGGGATCGGTGCGGCACTCATCCTGCCCGCGATCGTGGCGCTCGTGGCGAGCAACTTCGCCACCGAACGCCGTCCCGCCGCCTACGGTCTCGTCGCGGCCGCGGGGGCCGTGGCGATCGCGGTCGGGCCGCTCATCGGGGGTGTCGCGACGACGTACTTCTCCTGGCGGTGGGTCTTCGCCGGAGAGGTCCTGGTGGTCCTCGGCATCCTGGTGCTCGCCGGCCGCATCGCCGATGCGCCGGTCGGCGAACGCCCTCGCATCGATCTCGTCGGCGCCGTGCTGTCCGCGCTCGGGCTCGGGGTCTTCGTCTACGGCGTCCTGCGTTCGGACGAGTGGGGCTGGTTCCAGCCCAAGCCCGACGCGCCCTCGTGGCTCGGGATCTCGCTGGTCGTGTGGCTGATGCTGGCCGGTCTGCTGCTGGTCTGGCTCTTCCTCCGCTGGGAGGCCCGCATGGTGAAGCGACGCAGGGAGCCACTCGTCGACCCGGCCATGCTGCACAACAAGCAGCTCACCGGCGGACTGACGATGTTCTTCTTCCAGTACCTCGTCCAGATGGGCGTCTTCTTCGTCGTACCGCTCTATCTGTCGGTCGCCCTGGGCCTGTCCGCGCTCAAGACCGGCGCCCGCCTCCTGCCGCTCTCCCTGACACTGCTGGCGGCCGCCATCCTGATCCCCCGCTACCTCCCGGACGTCTCGCCCCGGCGGGTGGTGCGGCTCGGGGTTCTGGCGTTGCTCGCGGGCGCGGTCGTCCTGATGGCCGCGCTCGACGCGGACGCCGGCGCGGAAATCGTCACCATCCCCCTGCTGTTGATCGGGCTGGGCATGGGCGCGCTGGCGTCCCAGCTCGGGTCGGTCACCGTGTCCGCGGTGCCCGAAGCAGAGAGTGCGGAAGTCGGCGGCGTGCAGAACTCCGTCACCAACCTGGGCGCCTCGATCGGCACGGCGCTCGCCGGGTCGATCTTGATCGCCGCGATGACGTCTTCCTTCCTCACCAGCGTGGAGCAGAACCCGGAGATCCCGGCCGAGGTCAAGAGCCAGGCGACCGTCGAACTCGAAAGCGGCGTACCGTTCCTGTCGGACGCCCAGCTCGAGTCCGCGCTCGACGACGCGGGCACGAGCAAGACGGTGACCGAAGCGGCACTCGACGCGAACGAAAAAGCCAGGATCGACGGACTGCGCGCCGCCCTCGCCATCCTCGCCTTCGCCGCTCTCCTCGCGATGTTCTTCACCTCACGGATCCCCAAGACCCAGCCCCGTTCGGTGGGGTCGTAGCCCCAGGACGGCCGCAACCAAGCCGTCCCTGCCTCACCGGACCGGGGGCGGTGCGTCCGGGAGCCGGCGCGGCCAGACGGCATATCCGGAGCACGGGGCCCTACACGGGTTGCGGGGCGAAGGGGAGCAGGTTGTCCCCTCCGGACCGCACAATGCCGTAGCTGCCCTCGGGGACCTCGTTCCAGACGCCGGGCAGATCGCCCAATGGCTCGGACACGATGAGGCGGGTCTCGTCGGACACCTCCTGCAGGAACTCTATGTCGGGGTGGAGTGCCCGGAGCGCCTCAACCTGGGTGCTGTAGTACAGCGAGCGGGAGGCTCCCTGACTGGAGTAGCGGAAGGCCCACATCTGCTGCCCGTCGGTCACGGCGACCGTCATCTGCATGGGGAACTCCACCCCGTGCTCATGACCGGTCCGTTCCACCATGCCGACCATGCGGGCGACGGCACCCGGCGGGTCCTGTTCCAGGCCGAAGGTGAGTGCCAGGTAGAACATCATCTCGGAGTCCGTCGAGCCCTCGATGTCGAGGAAGAGCTCCGGGTCGACCACCAGGGCGAGATCGCGCCGTAGCCGGTGGAAGTCGGTGATCCCGCCGTTGTGCATCCACATCCAGCGGCCGTGGCGGAACGGGTGGCAGTTGGTCTGCTGCACCGGGGTACCGGTCGAGGCCCGGATGTGGGCGAAGAACAGCGGGGAGCGGACGTGGTCGGCGATCTCCCGCAGATTGCGGTTGCTCCATGCCGGGCCGGTGTCCCGGAAGACTGCGGGGGTGCCGTTGTCCGGTGTGTACCAGCCGACGCCGAACCCGTCGCCGTTGGTCGTCTCGACCCCCATCCGGGAGTGCAGGCTCTGGTCGATCAGCGAGTGGTCCGGTTTGTAGAGCACGGTGTCGAGGAGGACAGGGGTTCCTGTGTAGGCGAGCCAGCGGCACATGGGCTACCACCTTCCTGGTGTTCGGAACCACGCCCGTCGCAGGGGCGTCGTTCCCTGACGCAGGCACGGCGACTGCTCCGTCAGGATGACCCCCACTGTGAGCCGCCGAGTGCGCCTCCGCATCACCCGGGACAGGTGAGTGCCCGGCACGGCTGACCGCCACCGGGGACCAGACACGCCTGAGCGCGGGAAGGACGTCACTCGCCCCTCCGGTGGTTCCAGAGCGCGAAGACCAGGGCCACGATCGCGCCGCGGACTCCGCCGCGCGGTGGGCTTACGGCCATCAGGTCCGCACCGGCCGCGTGGGCACCTGGACGCAGGCCCACCGCCACCGGATCGCCCTGACCGCCCTGCTGTGCCCCGATCGCGATCACGACACCGAGCACGATCGCCGTGCGCAGGCTGACCTTCAGGAAGTGCAGCAGGGTGTCGAAGACGGCCGCTGCGGCGGCCTCCGACTGGACCTGGGGCGGCAGATGATCGAGGTAGTAGCGGCGGACGACGACCAGGACGATCACCACGACCAGGCAGGCGAAGGCCGCACCGAGTCACGGTCAGCCAGACCGTTCGAGCACCGTCACTTGGCTTTCGGGTCCTGTCGCCGTTGGCCGGTCTCGACGGCCTTGACGACTACCCGGGCCGCGACCCCGACGAGCAGGAGCCCGCCGACCATCTGGATCATCGTCATGACGCGGGCCGTTTCGGTGCGGGCGGTGATGTCGCCGAAGCCGACGGTGCTGATCACGGTGAACGTGAAGTACAGGGCGTCGGTACGGGTGAGGGGCTCGGTGAAGCTGCCGGGTGTGGCCCGCTCCAGCAGGAAGTACGAGGTGGCGAAGAGGAGCGCGAACAGCGTGACGAGGGCGGCGAGCGACTCCACGGCCCGCAACTGGGGGTAATGGGAACGGGCGATCGCACGGACCTGCCAGAGGAACAGGGCCGTCAGAACGAGCAGACCGAGGACGAGTACGGCTATCGTGCCCGCGTCGAACGACCCGTCCATGGGCAGCAGGTAGTAGCCGACGATCAGTCCGGTCGCCATGCCGATCGACCGGGCCAGCGCCGACAGGGTCGCCCGACGGCCTGGCCGCGAAAGGTCACCCGTCATGTCCCGCGGCCCTCCGGATCGTCGTCAGGGCCAGCCGCCGCACCCGGTGCCAGTCCATCGCAGGTCTGCCGCGCGGCACGCCGGGGCGTTCGCGGGGGACCCGCACGCGCAGAGCGCGCGGGCGGATCCGGCACCGGACCGGGGTCGCCAGGGTGAGGGCCTCGCCGTCCACGCCGACGGGGACCGTATCGGCATCGGCATCGACGACGACTTCCTGCGCGGTCAGTTGCGCGAGCCCGGCCGCCCGGTGCCCGCGGAGCATCCCCGCCGCCTGCGCCGCGCTGTCGACCTTCACGCCCAGCACCCCGAGGACGCCGGAGTCCAGCCGCTCCCGGTGACCCAGCCCCGCCGGGTCGTCCGTCCGGTACGGGTTGTTGCTGACCAGTACGGCCTGCGGCTGCTCGACGGTCACGCCCTCCGCGCGCACGGTGAGGCGCGGGCCGTGCTGGTGCGTCAACAGATCGGGCAGCATCTGCACGGTGGTGCGGGCCTTGTCGTCGCGGTAGGCGGGGCTCTGCACCACGGATGCATAGGCGCCGAACGAGGCGTTGTTGACGAACACGCGGTCGTTGATGGTGCCCAGGTCAATGCGGAGTTCGACGCCGTCGGTGAGGGCGTCGAGACACTTCGACGGGTCGTCCCTGTCCAGCCCGAGGTCCAGGGCGAAGTGGTTGCGGGTGCCGGCGGAGATGACCATGAACGGCAGGTCGCGCTCCGCGGCCACGGCCGCGACGAGGGCCTGTGTGCCGTCGCCTCCCGCGACGCCGAGCAGGTCGGCGCCCTCGTCGGCGGCCCGGCGGGCGAGCGCGGCCACGTCCTGCCGGTTCGTCACGTCCAGGACGCGGACCTCGGCGCCGAGTGCCTCGGCCTTCTCCCGCAGCCGGAACCGGCCGACCTTGCCGCCGCCGGAGCGCGGGTTCATGATCAGGTAGGCGTGCCGCGGCGGCGCCAGTGGGCGTTGCGGGGCCTGTGCCGGGGCCGCGTCGGCGCCTGCCAGCGCGACCCTGCCGCAGAAGACGGCCAGAACCCACAGCGCGAGCGAGACGAGCACCACCCACAGCAGCCCGGCCGCCACGTAGAGCACGATGACGACGGCGGGGGCGGCGAAGGCCAGCACCCCGGCCAGCACCCTGACCAGGCCCGTGTGGACGAGCGCCCACCACACGCCCGCCGCCGTCACCGCCAGCCCGGCGGCCCCCACGAGGATGAGCAGCAGGCTGTCGAGCCCGCCGAACAGCAGCAGCACGATGACCGCCCCGATGCCCGCGGTCACAGCCAGGCGTGCGGCCCAGCGTGGCGCGAGCGCGGAACGGCTACCGGACATGTCGACCTCCCACGGGCCTCCCACGGGCGTGGTGCGCTCGGACGGACCATGCCACCGTGCTTCCGCCCCATCCGCATCACCCGCCCCGGGTGATACTCCGGACCGAGCGGCCGCCCTCGCACCGGCGGAGCGGTCCTCGCGCGGGCCGGTGGGTATGTGGCCCGATCCGTGGCGGCTCGGTCGACGATCAGCGGTCGGTCACCTGCGTCAGGACGTCCGGAGTCGGGCGAGCAGCACTTCGTGTGTCAGGCGTCTGGCGCGAGTCCTCCGCTTCCGGAAGCAGCCCAGCACGGCGAGGGAACCGCACCCGCTGCGCGGTCCGGCTCGTTGGCGCCAGGTGGGCATGCTCAGCCGTAGCGGCGTTCTCCGTACGGCGGCTCGGGACCGGCATGCCGGGAGACATCAGCGGGGGAAGGTCCACGGCTTCCACCGTCGTCTCCTCAGCGGCTGCCGAAGGTTCAGGTCTTTCTGGCCACGACCGGCCCGTCGACGGACCTCCTCCGAGCGCAGGCGAACTCGTCGTCCCTCGTGCTGCTCCTCCTCGCGTTCCTCGGCGCAGCTTCCGAGGCACCGAAGTACCCGGCCGCCTGCGCCCGGACGATCACCCCTTCCGGGTGAGGCGGTCCGCGGCAGGCCCAGCTCTCATGAAGGTGCACGACACCACGCCTATGAAGGGAACTTGAACCATGACCCAGAAAGAGACAGGCGCCAAAGGTGTCGCCGCCCTCGCCGAAGCGGACGCCCCCGTATTCGAGACACTCGTCCAGATGACCCTCGACACCTTCGAGCGTTCAGGGCTGGACGAGGAAACGTATCTGCTGGCACGCATCGCCGCCCTGGTGGCGATGGATGCCTCCGCACCCTCCTATCTCCTCAACATCGGCACCGCCGCGGAAGTCGGCGTGCCGCTGGAGAAGGTTCAGGGAACGCTCGTGGCGATCGCCCCCGTGGTGGGCAGCGCCCGGGTCGTGTCCGCCGCCCGCGCCATCGGCGAAGCCTTCGGGCTCGACATCAGCACCGAGGACGAATAGCAGCAAGGCGACCGGGACCGCCCGTGAGTCCCACCCGCCTTCAGTTGGGACTCACGGGCGGTCCCGCCGGGGTCCCGGCGGACGACACCCAGAGGAGAAGCGATGAGCAGCAGCATGAACCTCGCCTACGACTTTCCCGTCCTGGGGGCCTTCTGGGCGATCATGTGGTTCTTCCTGTGGATCATGTGGTTCGTCCTGCTTTTCCGCGTCGTCGTGGACGTCTTCCGTGACGACGACCTGAGCGGATGGGCCAAGAGCGGATGGCTCCTCTTCGCCATCGTCCTCCCCTTCCTGGGCGTCTTCGTCTACGTCATCGCCCGGGGCAAGGACATGGGCAAGCGCGAACAGCGTCACGCCAGAGCCAAGCAGGAGCAGACGGAGCGGTACATCCGCGAGACCGCAGGCAGCGCGGAAACCAGCGAGGCGGACGAACTCGCCAAGCTCTCCGAGATCCGCGCCAGGGGCGACATCACCGACGAGGAGTACCGCCGGGCCAAAGAGAAGGTCCTCCACTGACCGGGGTGTGCCCGCGGTGCGGAGCCCGGCGGGAATCGACGGCCCGACCGTACCCAACTGCCGTCTGCAGGAATGGACCTGGGCGGGGAACATGCCGTTCCGCCGCTGCAAGAGGGCCGCACTTCCGCGGTGGCGCCGGCCATCCGCTCCTCATGTGTGGCGGCCGTCTGCCATCAGGACACGAGACGAGGTGGGCGCCCAGTGCGCCCACCTCGTCGACCTGACGTCCACCTTCCTCTTCCTCGACGTCCTCGGCGTCGAACAGCCCGAAACCAGCAGGGATTTGACCCGCCCCCCCCCGGACTCGGCCACTGACCGTCGACCACGAATGACGGCGCGCCGTCCGACGGCAGCGAGGTCACCGTGAGGCCGTACGGCCGGATTGCTCCCACTCGCCGGTAGCGCAATCCAGGCATATGTTGTAGATAGTGGCCAATCGGACTGGCGTGACCAGGGTTGAACCGTCTGCTTCGGCAACTGATCGGCTCCGAGTTCGGCGTCAACCGCAAGGCCCACGCCTTGGGTTGACACCCATGCCGTCAACGCCGGCTCCTTTCCGGGCATGCGGAGCGGTCGACTCCCTCTCTGAATGGCATCGCCAAGGCATCCGAGCGCCGGCCATCACACAGTGGAGGGTCCGCAATGATCGACAACCACTTTTCCGGCGCCGGCACACGGCACCTCACCCCGCACGATCGGGTCGCCCGCGGCAAGGCCGCACGCGCCGACGTACCCCGGTCCAGCCACGCCGAGTTCGTGCCCCCGCCCAAGCGCCCGGATCCGGTGGAGATCATCGAGAAGCAGTCCGCGACGCGGGTGCCGGAACTCGTGCCGATCCGCTACGGCAGGATGAGTGAGGCGCCGTTCCGCTTCTACCGTGGGGCCGCCGCCATCATGGCCGCGGACCTCGCGGAGACCCCCCGCACCGGGATCAGGGTGCAGTGCTGCGGCGACGCGCACATGCTGAACTTCCGGCTGCTGGCCTCACCGGAACGCCATCTGATGTTCGACATCAACGACTTCGACGAGACGCTGCCCGGACCGTGGGAATGGGACGTCAAGCGGCTGTCGGCCAGCTTCGTCATCGCGGGCCGGGCGAACGGCTTCAGCTCCAAGGAACGGGCGTCGGTGGTGCGGGCGGCCGTACGGTCGTACCGCGAGCGCATGCGGAGCTTCGCCGGAATGGGCAATCTCGAAGTCTGGTACGCCCACCTCGACTTGGAGGAGTTGCAGCAGCGGTTCGCCCCCGAGCTGAGCGCCGGGCAGCGCGATCGCCTGGAGCGCAGCCGCAAGGGGGCGCGTGCTCATGACACGCTGCAGGTCTTCGAAAAGCTCACCCACGTCATCGACGGAAGGCGTCGGATCGCTCCCGATCCGCCGCTGCTGGTACGGCTCCAGGATCTGCTGCCGGACACCGAACGCGGCGAGCTGGAGAAGCTGCTCAGCCGGCTGATCGAGCGCTACGGCCAGACCCTGCAGACGGACCGCCGGTTCCTGCTGGAGAGCTACCGGGTCGCCGACATGGCCCGCAAGGTGGTCGGCGTGGGCAGTGTGGGAACCCGCTGCTGGATCATCCTGCTGCTCGGCAAGGACGACCAGGATCCCCTCTTCCTCCAGGCCAAGGAGGCCGACGAGTCGGTTCTGGCGCCTTACGTCGGAGGCAGTACGTACACCACCCAGGGCGAACGCGTCGTCGCCGGCCAACGGCTCATGCAGGCCACCAGTGACATCTTCCTGGGCTGGGAACACGTCCAGGGCATCGACGGCAGGCAACGGGACTTCTACATACGCCAGTTGCGAGACTGGAAGGGCGTCGCCGTGGCCGAGAACATGTCGCCGAAGAGGATGGCCCTGTTCGGCCGGCTGTGCGGTGCCACCCTGGCCCGCGCCCACGCCAGGTCCGGGGACCGGATCGCGATCGCCGCGTACCTGGGCGGCGGCGACGCCTTCGACCGCGCGCTGGTGACGTTCGCCGAGCTGTACGCCGACCAGAACGAGAAGGACCACCAGGCCCTGGTCGACGCCATCCGTACCGGACGGGTCCCGGCCGAAGCGGCCTGAGGTGCATGACGGCCTGGGCTGCCGGCGACGTACCCGTGCACGAGTACAGGCAGGCGATATTCCCTCGGGCCCGCGGACCTGACACGCGGGCCCGAGGGCACGTACGCGGGCACGGCGAGATACCCGGTGCAGGCCCGGAGACAGGCGAGCCGGGGCTGACGTCAACGGCGGCACAGGCGGCACATAACTGCCGGGCGCCGCCGCCCGACGGCGTCGCCCGGCAGTTATGTGCTCAGTCGTGGAAAAGCTGTTGTCGTGCCATGGCGTCGGCCAACTGCCGGCGGGCCACAGACAGTGCCGCATCCAACTCGCGGGTGCCGGTGACCACGCAGAGCGTGTACGTCGCATCCTCAAGCCGGCGCGTGACCTCCGGACTGCCGTCGGACTCCGCGTGCCGTCTGAGCGTCTCGCACCGCCCGACCAGCTCCCGCAGAAGCGAATGTGCCACCACCGCCATGGCCACCTCCAGTGCAACCCATTGGGACCATCCAACACATCACTCCAACGGTCGCAGCCGTCTCCGCGCTCCGCACCCTGAGGACCATGAGCTGAACCACGCGCCTCCGAGAGCACGGAAGGATCGGACCGGCAAGGTCCGGCAGCGCGAGCGTTACCCAGCTCAACCGGTGGACGTGTCCCGCTTGACCACGCACAGCGCCCGGATGACGCATGAGTCAGCGCGATCAGGGTGATCGACCACACCGGGTAATACGGGATGGACAGGAAGCTGACGACGAGCAGCAGCGCGGCGATCCCCACCCCGACGACCTCGCCCACAGTGCGGCCGAGAACAGGCCGATGCTCACTTGAGGACATAGTTCCTCGTGGGGCCACACGCCCGTAGCTCCTCTTCTCCAGCCTGTGCCGAGGGCGGGGCCCGGGCGCCTGGACTCGCGTCCGGGTCCTGCCGATCTCTGTGTGTGACCACTGAGGGCGAAGCGCGGAGGGACGGGCCGTTCGCGTCCGAAGCAGACGACGCCCGCCTCCTGACCGGACCTGGCCGACCGGCTGCGCCTACCCGCCACTCGGAGCCTTCGTGGCCCCCCGTACCGGGGCCCTGAGCATCGGCCGGGATGCGGTGCGGTTCCCCCCGTTGGATGGTGGAGTCATGAAGCGTCACCACCAGTCCCGAGGGACGATCGAGATCAACACCCGGCTCGTCACGACCGGTGTCGTACTCGCCGCGGCCGGTGCCGTGGTGTCGTGGGCCGGCATGGCCATCGCGGCCTCCGCCGTGTTGGTGGCTGGCCGGCGCCTGGTCCGCGAGATGGACGTGCCTCCGGCCCAGCAGGCGGCCATGAAGTGGCAGCAGGCCAAGGAGGCGTCCCGAGCGGGCATGCAGGCGTGGCAGTCCACGTCCGACGCCCAGAGCTGATCGCCCGCCCGCCAGGTGTGTCGCTCACCAGCGACTCACGCCCCACCTCCCGGGGGGGGCACGCACCCCCTCAAAGGTCTGGCCTCCCGACCGACCAGCAGGGCCACGGTCCGCACTCGGAAGTCACGTGCTTCCGGCGACAAGCGTGCTCACCTGCCGGCGGGATCGAATGCCGAACGGCTGCACCGGGTGGAGAGCACAGCCGGGGACCTACTTGCTCGACACGTCCGGCCTGCCCGCCCGTCCTGATGACTGGCCGTCGGCAGAAGCCGTCGGCCGTTGGGCGTCGGCTCATCGCTGAAAGCCCGCACAGCCCGGCGGCTGTCCAAGGTGGCCGGCATGCCGCGCCCTTCTCTCAGCAATCCACCACCGATCCGGGTAGCGAACACAGTCGCAGGCCGACCTTCGCTACGCATATTCCCTCACAAAATAGGACTTCAGCCATCGGTTGCACGAGGTGGGGCATGCCGCGTTCAGCCGCGCAGGGGGTCCGCAAGCCGTGTCAGCAGGCCCGCGACCAGGGCGGTCTGGGCGGGCACGGTGTCGGGGTAGATGAACTCGCCCTGGGCGTGGGCGCCGTCGCCGACCGCGCCCATGCCGCACAGCACCGGCAGTCCGAGGGCGGCGACGAAGTTGGCGTCGCTGGCGCCGCCGACGGCGGCTGTGGGCAGCTCCTGACGGCCCTGTTCGCGGGCGACCTGGCGGGCGAGGTCGAGGAGCGGGGCGGAGGCGGCGTTCAGGGTCATCGGCGGCCGGTTCCAGGCGTGGTCGACCTTGACGCGTACGCGGGGGTCGCTGACGTCGATGGCGTCCAGTTCGGCGTCGACGCGGTCCTGCTCGGCCTGGCTGCTGACCCGGATGTCCACGCTCGCGGTGGCCCGCCCGGCGACGACGTTGGTGGCGGTGCCGCCCTTGATGAGGCCTGCGTTGATCGTGGTGCCCTTGTCGGGCGCGGCGACGCCGGCCGCCGCGACGACGAACTCGGACAGCGCGGTGATCGCGCTCGCCCCGTCCTGGGGCGCGAGCCCGGCGTGCGCCTCGACGCCGGTGACCGTGACCTCGAAGATCCCGGTGCCCTTGCGGCCCGTCTTGACGGCACCGTGCGCGGTCGGCTCCAGCACCAGCGTCACATCGGCCTTCTGGGCGACCTGCTCGATCACCGGGCGCGAGGACAGGGAACCGATCTCCTCGTCGCCGTTGAAGAGGAAGGTGACGGTAGGTACGGGGACGCCGCTCTCCCGGGCGAGCTTCAGGGACCAGATCCCTTGAGCCAGGCCGGTCTTCATGTCGAAGATGCCCGGCCCACTGAGCTTGTCCCGGCCGTCGCCGGACGCCTGCGGATGCTCCCATCCGGCGAGCGTGCCGGTCGGCCATACGGTGTCGTAGTGGCCGACGAGCGCGACGTGGCCGGGGGCGGTACCGGTGTAGGTCAGGGTGAGCGTGTCTCCGCACTCGCCGCCGGGGTGGCGGTGCTCGTGGTCGGGCTGCCCGAGCCGATGGACGGCCAGCTCCCGCAGGAGGTCCAGGCCCGTCGCGAGGGCGGACAGGTCGTAGCTGCCGGTCTCGTGGCGGACGAGCGCCAGGATGTCGGTGACGATCTCCGACGAGACGTCCTGGGCGCGGGCGGTGAGGGCGGCGACGGGCGATACGGTCATGATCTGCTTTCTCGTACGAAGGTGCGGGGTGGCGTTGTGGCGGCAGGGCCGGGTCAGCTGATGCCGAAGGGCAGGCCCAGCAGGTACCAGGCCACGAAGAACGCGACCCAGACGACCCAGACGACGGCGGCGATCGGGATCGTGAAGGAGGCCAGCGTGCCGATGCCGGCGGACTTCTTGTGCTGCTGGATGAAGCCCAGCGCCATCGCGAAGTACGGGCTCATCGGGGTGACGCAGTTGGTGACCGAGTCGGCGACGCGGTAGACGGCCTGGGTGGTCTGGGGCTCGATGCCGATGAGCATCAGCATGGGGATGAGCACCGGGGCGGCCAGCGCCCACAGGGCGGAGCCGCTGGTGATCACGAGGTTCATGAAGGTGATCAGTACGGCGATGCCGACCAGCACGGTCCAGCCGCCCAGATGCATCTGCTTCAGGGCCTCCGCGCCCTGGATGGCGATGACGTTGCCGATGTTCGTCCACTTGAAGTAGGCGAGGAACTGCGAGATCGCGAAGAACAGGACCAGGATCGGGGCGTAGGTGCGCGTGCCCTCGACCAGTGCGTCGACGATGTCACCGGCCGTACGGAAGGTCCCGACGCTGCGGCCGTAGACCCAGCCGAGCAGGGAGAAGAAGAGGAACAGGACGATCGACATGCCCGTGATCACCGGGGACTCGACGAGGGAGCCGTGCTCGCCGCGCAGCGGGGAGTCCGCCGGGATCATGGCCGCGGTCAGGACCGCGACGAAGCCGGCGGCGGCCAGGCCGGTCATCCGCAGGGCGCGGCGCTGCTCCGGGGTGACCTCGACCGCCTTCAGCTCCTCGGCGCTCAGCGCCTTCACCGGCTCGTCGGGGGCCAGGTCCGAGCGCTTGGAGATGACCTTGTCGACGACGAGCGTGATGACCAGGGCGACGAGGACGGACGAGGCGAGGCCGAAGAAGTAGTTCGCGACCGGGGTGACGGTGACGTGCGGGTCGATGGTGTGCGCGGCAGCCGTGGAGATCGACGACAGCAGGACGTCGGTGGTGGTGAGGGACGGGGAGGCGTCGTAGCCGGCGGAGATGGAGACGTAGGCGACGATGCAGCCGAGGACGGGGCTGCGTCCGGCGGCGCGGAAGACGAGTGCCCCGAGCGGTATGAGGGTGACGTACGCGGCGTCGCCCGCGACGTGGGCGACCATCGCCGTCATCGACAGCGCGAAGGTGAGGTACCGGCCCGGCACCCGGGCGACCATGCGGCGCAGCAGGGTCGTGAACAGGCCGCTCGCCTCGGCGACCGCGATCCCGAAGCCCACGATGAGGATCGTGGCCAGCGGCGGGAAGGTCGCGAAATTCTCGACGGCCCCCTCGACCATCGTCGTGACGCCGGCCTTGCTGAGCAGGCTCTGCACCTTGATGGTCTCGTGCGTTCCGGGATGCACGGCGCCGACCCCGGCCGCCGCCAGGATCGCGCTGAGGACGATCACGACCCCCGCGAGGATCCAGAACAGCCAGAACGGGTTGGGCAGCTTGTTGCCGACCTTCTCGATCGCGGCGAAGGCGCGGAACGCGGTACGCAGGGCTCTCGACGGTGGCTCGGTCGGCCGGGACTCGGTGGCGGTGGCACTCATGGGTACCTCTTCGTGCACTCGGGGAGGGTTCGAGATGACGCGGGGGGGGAACATCCTTTGGGGATGTTCCTGCAAACCATGACAGCACAGTGAGAGATTCTCTAGAGTCGGTGTGTAACAGTGGGATTAACCGGCGAGCGTCCGCGGTCTAACCTGTGCGCTATGACTCGCCCCCTGCTCGACGAGCTCGACCGGCGCCTGATCGGGGCGCTGCATCTGGCACCCCGGGCCACCTGGGACGACATCGGCGCGATCCTGTCCGCCGACGCCAGCACCCTCAAGCGCCGCTACGACCGTCTGCACGAGGCCCGGATGGTCCGCGTCATCGGACAGGCCGACTGGGGCATGCACTCCACGACGATGCCGATCCACGTCTTTTTGGACATCACCGGCGAGACTCCGCTCGCCGTCCTGGACCGGCTGCGTGACCTGCCCCATCTCCAGCTCCTGGCGCAGATCTCCGGCGACTACCCGCTGTACGCCGTCGTGCACGCCCCCTCCGAGGCGGCCACCAGCGAGGCGATCGACCGGATGTTCTCCGTGGCCGGGGTCCGCCGCGTCAACGCCCTGCCGGCGCTCAGCACCCTGCGCCGGGGCATCACCTGGGACCCGCAGTTCCTGACCGACACCGAACGCGCCGAACTGCTGAAGCTCACCGGCACGCAGCCGGAGGGCACGGCGACCGCGACACCCCCCGCGAAGCCCCTGAGCGAGTCCGAACGAACCGTGGTGGCCCTGCTTTTGCAGGACGGCCGGGCCTCCGCCGCGAGCATCGGCCGCGCCGCCGGACTGGCCACCTCCACCGCTCATCGCGTGGTCCGACGGGTCCTGGACGAACAATGGGTCAAGCCACGCCTGGAGATCGTGTCGGAATGGCTCGGCTTCGAGACCCCGTTCATGCTCCGTCTCCGCGTCGCTCCCGGCGAGACTCCCGAGGCCATGCGCCGCATCGACCGGCTCCCCCAGACCCGCCTCGCCGCCCACGTGGCCAGTGACATGTCCGTCCTCGCCACCGGTCTGGTCACCGACCGCTCCGCCCTGGCCCGCTTCATCGACGACGAGTTGGCGAAGATCCCCGGCATCATCACCGTCAGCGTCGACGTCATGCTCGCGGAGCCGCGCCGCTACTGGCTGGACCGGGACCGGGTGTCGGGCCTCGGGGAGTTCCACGCGCCGACGTTGCTCTAGATGTACTGCTCAGGCAGCCCTGCGCCCCCTCTCCGCATGCGCCCGGATGATGTCCGCGTACCGGTGCCCCGTGCCCTTGATCGTGCGCCGCTGCGTCGTGTAGTCGACGTGGACCAGGCCGAAGCGCTTGTCGTAGCCGTAGGCCCACTCGAAGTTGTCCAGCAGGGACCAGGCGAAGTAGCCGGCCAGGGGGGCGCCCTTGCGGGCGGCGGAGGCGCACGCGGCCAGGTGGTCGGTCAGGTACTTCTGGCGTTCCGGATCGTCGATCGTCCCGTCGGGGCGTACGACGTCGGGGTAGGCGGAGCCGTTCTCGGTGACGTACAGCTTGCGGGCGCCGTACTCGTGCGTGAGGCGCAGCAGGAGGGTCTCGATGCCGTGGGCGTCGATCTCCCAGTCCATGCCGGTGCGGGGCACGCCGGGGCGGGGCACCTGACGGGCCCGTGGGGCCGGTCCGGTGGGGTCGTCGGCGACGGTGACCGGCATGTAGTAGTTGAGGCCGAGCCAGTCCAGGGGTGCCGCGATCGCCGCCGAGTCGCCTGATTTTTCCGGGAGTTCGACGCCGTAGACCTCGCGCATGTCCCGCGGGAAGCCGCGGCCGTGGATCGGGTCGAGCCACCAGCGGTTGGTGTGGCCGTCCATGCGGCGCGCGGCGTCGAGGTCCTCCGGCTTGTCGGTGGCCGCGTGGATCGTCGAGAGGTTGGTGACGATGCCGACCTGGGCGGACGGGGACGCGGCGCGGATCGCCCGGGTGGCCAGGCCGTGGCCGAGGAGCAGGTGGTAGGAGGCGCGGACGGCGGCCGTGAGGTCGGTCAGGCCGGGGGCCATCGTGCCTTCCAGGTGGCCGATCCAGGCCGAGCACAGCGGTTCGTTGAGGGTGGTCCAGTGGTGGACCCGGTCCCCCAGCCGCCCGGCCACGACCGAGGCGTACGCCGCGAAGTGCTCGGCGGTCTCGCGGGCGGGCCAGCCGCCGCGGTCCTGGAGCACCTGGGGCAGGTCCCAGTGGTAGAGGGTGACGGACGGGGTGATGCCGGCGGCCAGCAGGGCGTCGATCAACTCGTCGTAGAAGTCGAGGCCCTTGGGGTTGACCGGTCCGTCGCCCCCGGGCGTCACACGCGGCCAGGCGATGGACAACCGGTAGGCGTTGGTGCCGAGTCGGCGCATCAGGTCGATGTCCGCGCGCCAGCGGTGGTAGTGGTCGCAGGCGACGTCGCCGGTGTCGCCGCCCGCGACCTTGCCGGGAGTGTGCGAGAAGGTGTCCCAGATCGACGGCGAACGGCCGTCCTCCGCCACGGCTCCCTCGATCTGGTAGGCCGCCGTGGCCGTGCCCCACAGGAAGTCGTGCGGGAGTGCGGAGAGGTCGATGCTCACGAAAGTCCTTTCACGGTCGGTCACTTGACGGCGCCCGCCGTCAGCCCGGCGACGAGATAGCGCTGGAGCAGCAGGAACCCGGCGACCACGGGGACGCTCACCACCAGCGAGGCGGCCATGATCTGGTTCCAGTACACGTTGTTGAGCGTGGAGTAGCCCTGGAGGCCGACGGCGAGGGTGCGGGTGGCGTCGTTGGTCATCACCGACGCGAAGAGCACCTCGCCCCAGGCGGTCATGAAGGCGTAGACGGCGACCGCGACGATCCCCGGGATCGCGGCGGGCACGACGACCCGGAAGAGCGCGCCGAACGGCCCGCAGCCGTCCACCAGCGCGGCCTCGTCCAGGTCGCGCGGTACCGAGTCGAAGTACCCGATCAGCATCCAGATCGAGAAGGGCAGGGAGAAGGTCAGATACGTCAGGATCAGCCCGCCCCGCGAGCCGAACAGGGCGATTCCGGTGGCGTTGCCGATGTTGACGTAGATCAGGAAGAGGGGCAGCAGGAAGAGGATGCCCGGGAACATCTGCGTGGACAGCACGGTGACCGTGAAGACGCGCTTGCCGCGGAACTCGTAGCGGCTGACGGCGTACGCGGCGAACACCGCGATCACCACCGAGCAGACGGTCGCCGCGCCCGCCACGATCAGCGAGTTCACGAAGTACCGCGCGAGCGGGATCGTCGACCAGATGTCGATGTACGGCCGGACGGTCAACCGGCTCGGCAGCCAGTGGAACTCGCCCGTCACGTCCGCCAGTGGCTTCAGTGAGCTGGAGACCATCACGTAGACCGGCACCAGGACGAAGCCGGTGAGCAGGGTGAGGAAGATCCGCCGGGACCAGAAGAACGAACGCGGCGGTGCCATGGGCGAGCGGGGGCTAGACATCGGCCGGCTTCCTTCCCCGGGAGGTCAGCAGGAGGTAGACGCCCGTCACCACGAGCAGGAACAGCAGCAGCAGGACGGACATCGCGGAGCCTGTGCCGAAGTTCCAGGTCACGAAGGACGCCTGGTAGATGTGGACCGAGATGAGGTCCGCGGCCTCCGGAGCCGACTTGCCGAACAGGACGAACGGCGTGTTGAAGTCGTTGAACGTCCACAGGAACAGCACCAGGAGCAGCACCTGGTTGACGGACCGCAGGGACGGGAGCGTGATCCGCCGGAGCTGCTGCCACATCCCGGCGCCGTCCAGGGCCGCCGCCTCGTACAGCTCGCCGGGGATGTTCTGGAGTCCGGCCATGACGATGAGGAAGGCGAACGGCCAGCCCTTCCACACCGAGACGGTCAGCAGCGCCCAGAAGCTGTTGTCGCCGATGAGCCAGAAGGACGGCTTGTCGGTGAGGTGGAGCTGGTCGTGCAGGACGTGGTTCACCAGGCCGTTGTCGTGCTGGAACATGAACACCCAGGTGATGACGGCCGCGTAGACCGGCAGGGCGTAGGGCACCAGGAACAGGGCGCGCAGCAGGCCCCGGCCCCGGAAGGTGTCCTGAAGGAAGACCGCCGCCGCGGTCCCGACCAGCCAGCACAGGCCGACCGACAGCAGCGTGAAGGCCACCGTGACGAGGAACGAGTGCAGCAGCGCCTCGCCGACCGGGGCGTCGAAGTCCACCGACACCCGGTAGTTGTCGAGGCCGGACCAGGGCGCCGTGCCCCAGTCGCGGATGTAGAACTGCGTGAGCTCCTTGAAGCTCATCACGATGCCGATCACCATCGGCACCAGGTGGACCAGGAGTTCGAGGAGCAGGGCCGGCAGCAGGAGCAGGTACGGCAGACCGATGCGGCGGATCCTGCCGGGGCGGCGGCGGGGACCTGGGTGCGCAGCCCCGGAAGGGTTGTGGTCCACGGCGGTCTCCGCGGGCGCGGTGGTGGTCATCCTGCTCACTTCGCCGGCATCTGCTGCTGGGCCTTCTCCAGCGCCGCCTTCACCGAGTCGGTGGTGACCGGGCGTCCGGCGGCCGCGTCGGCGAACAGGTCCTTGACGGCGGTTCCCACGGCCGTCTCGAACTGCGACTCGTCGGCGACCTGCGGCAGCGCGGCCGCACTGGTGGCGAGGGTGTCTTTCAGGACCTCGTTGGTTCCCGAGCTGAACACGCTCTCCGCCTGCACGCTCTTCACCGGCGGGATGGAGCTGTAGGCGGTGTTGAGGATCTTCTGCTCGGCGTCGCCGGTCATGAACTTCACGAACTTCTTGGCGCCGTCGATGTTGTCGGTGTTCTTGAAGACGGCCAGGTTGATGCCCATGACGGCCGAGTTGACCTGACTGCCGGGCCCCGGGGTTCCGGACTGCACGGGCACCGGTGCGATGCCGTACTTGTCCTCGCTCATGCCCTGGGACTTGAGGTTGGAGGAAGCGGACTGCCACAGCAGCATGGCCTGCTTGCCCTTGGCGAAGTCGCTCACCGACTGGTTCTGGGCGTACTCGGCGTCGCCGGTCGGTATGACCTTGTCCTTGGCCATGAGGTCGACGTACTGCTTGACCGCCGCCACCACGTTGTCGTCGGTGAAGTCGGGCTTGCCGTCGGGGGTGAAGAAGTCGCCGCCGTGCTGCTGGGCGAAGACGAAGACGTGGTGGATGTTCTCCGACAGGTTCGCACCCTCCGCGCCGAGCGCCGACTTGCCCTTGGCCTGGATCTTCTTGCCGTCGGCGATCAGTTCGTCCCAGGTGGCCGGGGGCTTGGTGATGCCGGCGTCGGCGAAGATCTGCTTGTTGTAGTAGAGGGCGTAGGACATCGAGTAGAGCGGGACCGCGGCCGGGTCCTGGCCCTGGGCGCCGGTGGAGCCGAGCGCGGAGTCGACGAAGCGGTCCTTGCCACCGATCGCGGCGAAGTTCTTGGCGTTCCAGGGCAGCAGCGCGCCGGTGGCCTGGAGGGAGGCGCTCCAGGTGTTGCCGATGTTGAGGACGTCGGGGCCCTGCCCTGAGGTGGTCGCGGTGAGGATCCGGTTGAGCAGGTCGGACCAGGGGACGACCTCGACCTTGACCTTGATCCCGGTCTGCTTCTCGAACTTGTCGAGCTCGGGCTGGAGGACCTTCTTGTCCACCTCGACGCCGGCGCCCTGGTTGGAGGCCCAGTAGGTCAGGGTCTTCGGCGAGTCGTTGGACCCGCCGCTCGTCGACGAGCCGCCGCCGCAGGCGGTCACGAGAGTCATGAGGGAAACGGCGACCGCACCGGCGGCCGCGGCTCGGGTTCTGCGCATGGCTCTGGTGTCCCTTCCAGGGGAGACCCCGGGTGCGTTCGCTTCTCGAACACCGGCCGGAGTTAATTTATGGCGTGATTTAAGACGCGAAGGAAAGTCGCGTCAAGGGTCGGCGCGGCGGTATCTTGCAGGTCGAGGCGGCGTCGGAAAGGATCCACATGGCGGGGCGTAACGGGCGGACGGTGCGTGACCTGCGACGGGGCAACCGGGCCGCCGTACTGCGACGGCTGTATTTCGACGGGCCGATGAGCCGCTTCGAGCTGGGCCCGGCCACCGGCCTGAGCGGCGGCTCCATCAGCAACGTGGTCGCTGAACTGGTCGAGGACCACCTCGTCGAGGAGGCCGGCACCGTCGAGTCCGACGGCGGCCGCCCCCGCACCCTGCTGCGCGTGGCCCCCTCCGGCGGCCACATGATCGGCGTCGACGTCGGCGAGACCCGCGTCCGCGTCGAGCTCTTCGACCTCACCCTCACCGAACTCGCCCGCACCGAACGGCCGCTGGAGCATCACGGCTACGACGTCGAGGTCGTCGTCGGCCACATCCGGGACGGCATCGCCGAGGTGCTCGCCGACACCGACATCGCCCCCGAACAGCTCCTGGGCGTCGGCATCGGAGTCCCCGGCATCGTGGCCCGCACCCCAGGGCAGGGCGCGGTGGTGCACGGCCAGACGATCGGCTGGGACGCCGTCCCGCTCGAGTCCCTGCTGCGTTCGACCTGTGAACTCCCCGACACCGTCCCGTACTTCATCGACAACGGCGCCCGCACACTCGGCCAGGCCGAGCTGTGGTTCGGCGCCGGCCGGGGCTGCCGCAACGCGGTGGTCGTCCTCTTCGGCTCGGGCATCGGCGCCTGTCTCGTCACCGAGGAGGTCGAATACGGCCGCCCCCTGGAGTGGGGGCATGTGACCGTGCAGGTCAGGGGACGCCGCTGCCGCTGTGGTGCCCTGGGCTGCCTGGAGGCCTACGCGGGCGCGGGGGCACTCGTCGACCGCTGGCGCGAGGCGGGCGGCCATCCGCCCGTGGGTGCCGACGAGGAGACCGCGCTGGCCGCGCTGCTCGCCGCCGCCCACCCGGCCCAGGCCGCCGAGGCCGACCCGGTGGCCCTCGCCGTCCTGGAGGAGACCGCCGAGTACGTCGGCGCGGGCCTGTCCGACCTGGTCAACCTCTTCCAGCCCGAGCGCATCCTCATCGGCGGCTGGGCAGGCCTCCAGCTCGGTCCCCGCTTCCTGCCCGCCGTACGCCGGTACGCCGACGCGTACGCCCTGCGGCACCCGGCCGAACGTGTCTCCATCGACCTCGGCAAGCTCGGCCCCGACGCGGTCACGGTCGGCGCGGCGAGTCTGCCCCTCGCCGACCTCTTCGCCCGGGGCGGGCGGCCCGCCACGCACAGGCAAGACCGCGAGGGCGCGACCGGCTGACCGGGGCTGGAGCGCGAGGACGCCACCGCACCGACCAGAGCTGAAGCCCGAGGACACTTCCAGCCGACCAGAGCCGAAGCCCGAGGGGGACCACCCGTCCCGACACGGCTGAAGCACGTCGGGGCCAGGCCGACCGGCCCCGGAGCGCGAGCGGCCAGGGCACTGCCGTCGGCGTCACCGGCAGATCAGCACCCCGTCCCCGGCACTGCGCCGGCTCCGGTCAGGTCACCGGGTCGAGGAACGTCAGCACGGAGGCGTCCTCCTCGATCAACGGGGTGAGCGCGGCGTTGAAGGGGCCGCCGTACGGGGCGTTCAGGTGCGTCTGGAAGGCGTCCTCGTCCCGGTACACCTCGAAGATCCAGAAGGCGCGTGGATGCGAGGCCTTGGTGTAGACGTCGAAGGCGAGGTTGCCCTCCTCCGCACGCACCTTGTCGGCGTACTCCACGATCATGCGGGCGACCTCGTCCTGCGCTCCCTCACGGGCGGTGAACTCGGCGAGCAGGGTTTTCTTCACGGGTGCGTGTCCTTGTTCGTCGCGGTGGCGCCGACCGGATGTCATCGTTGACTTGTGTCATCGATGACATCCGGGGTCGGTCTGAATGATGTGCGCAGTGCGGTCGGCTCGTCAACGGTTCGGGCACGAAGCGGGCGGCCACCTCACCGTTGCGGACTTGTGACAGACGCGGGGCATTGACGTTGCCGGGAGACGGGGTCATCATCCTCGGCAGTGTCAACGATGACATAAGTCAACGATGACACCTAGGGACGGCATGCTCCGATGCCGCCGCTCGTCCGCAATCCCGCTGGAGTCGTTCATGTCTCGCATCCCCCGACTGCCTTCCTCCCTGCTCAGAGTCGCCGCGTGCACGTCGGTCGCGGCCCTCGCCCTGACGGCCTGTGGTTCCGGCTCCGGATCGGGCTCCACGAGCTCCGGATCGGGCACGGTGAAGGTCGGGCTGATCACCAAGACCGACACCAACCCGTTCTTCGTGAAGATGAAGGAGGGTGCGGAGAAGGCCGCCAAGGAGAACGGCGCCCAGCTCATGACCGCGGCGGGCAAGTTCGACGGAGACAACGCCGGTCAGGTCACCGCCATCGAGAACATGGTCGCCGCCGGTGTGAAGGGCATCCTGATCACCCCGAGCGACTCCAAGGCGATCGTGCCCGCGATAGCGAAGGCCAAGGCCAAGGGCGTGCTGGTCATCGCCCTGGACACGCCGACCGAGCCGGAGAGCGCGGTCGACGCCCTCTTCGCCACCGACAACCTCAAGGCCGGCGAGCTGATCGGCGAGTACGCCAAGGCCGCGATGAAGGGCAAGACGGCGAAGATCGCCGCCCTCGACCTCGCGCCCGGCGTCTCCGTCGGCGTCCAGCGGCACAACGGGTTCCTCAAGGGCTTCGGCGCCACCGAGAAGGACGTGGCGTGCGCCCAGGACACGGGCGGCGACCAGGCCAAGGGCCAGACGGCGATGGAGAACTGCCTCCAGAAGGAGCCCGGCATCAACCTCGTCTACACGATCAACGAGCCGGCCGCGCTCGGCGCGTTCACCGCGCTGAAGGCCAAGGGCCGCGAGAAGGACGTACTGATCGTCTCCGTCGACGGCGGCTGCACCGGCACCCAGGCCGTCAAGGACGGCAAGATCGCGGCCACGTCGCAGCAGTACCCGCTGAAGATGGCCGCCCAGGGCGTCAAGGCCGTCGTGACGTACGCCAAGGACGGCAAGAAGGCGTCCGGTTACACCGACACCGGCGTCACCCTGATCACCGACAAGGCCCAGACGGGCGTCACGTCCAAGGACACCGCCTTCGGCCTGGAGAACTGCTGGGGCTGAGTCCGGCTCCAGCGGACGTACTTCTTCGCCTCACCCCTGAGCGGGGCGGCCGGCCCCGCACCTCCCCGACCCGGGGACGGCCGCCCCCTTGTCCCACCAGGACTTCTGTCTTCCGACAAGGACTTCGCATGACCGCCACGTCCACGCCTCCGAGCACCTCCTCGCCGTACGCCGAGCTCAAAGCGCCGACCACGGCCCGCAGGCTGCTCACGGCACCGACCACCGGCCCGCTCGTCGCCCTCCTTCTCGCCTGTGTCTTCTTCGCCGTCTCCTCCGACCAGTTCCTCACCGGTGGGAACTTCTCGCTGATCGTGCAGCAGGTCATGGTCGTCGGCACCCTCGCCATCGGCCAGACCCTGATCATCCTCACCGCGGGCATCGACCTGTCGTGCGGCGCGGTGATGGCGTTCGGCAGCATCGTGATCGCCAAGATGGCCGCCGAGGGCTCGCTGCCGCCGCTCGCCGCCATCGCGCTGGGCCTGGTCGTCTGCGGCGGATTCGGGCTGCTGAACGGGCTGTTGGTGCAGAAGATCCCGCTGCCGCCGTTCATCGTCACGCTCGGCATGCTCAACGTGGCCTTCGCGCTGACCCACATCTACTCCGAGGAGCAGACGGTCACCAACCTGCCCGGCCCGCTGACGGCCCTCGGGCAGACCTTCCCGATGGGCCACACCGACATCACCTACGGCTCCCTCGTCACCATCGGCCTGTTCCTGCTGCTCGCCTACGCGTTGAGCAGCACCGGCTGGGGCCGGCACGTCTACGCCCTGGGCAACAGCCAGGAAGCCGCGCGGCTGAACGGCATCCGCACCTCCCGGCTGACCATCGGCGTCTACACCGTCGCCGGTCTCCTCTACGGCGTCGCCGCCCTGCTCCTCATCTCCCGTACCGGAGTCGGTGACCCGCAGGCCGGACAGACCGACAACCTCGACAGCATCACCGCCGTGGTCCTCGGCGGCACCAGCCTCTTCGGAGGCCGCGGTTCGGTCCTCGGCACCTTCATCGGCGTCCTGATCGTCGGGGTCTTCCGCAACGGGCTCCAGCTGATGGGCGTCGCCTCGATCTACCAGACCCTGATCACCGGAGTCCTGGTCATCCTCGCGGTGACCGTCGACCAGATCTCCCGGAAGAAGGCCCGATGACCGCCCTCGACTCCCCCACCCCGATCCTCCAGGCCCGCGGTCTCGTCAAGCGCTACGGCCAGGTCACCGCCATCGACGGTGCCGACTTCGACCTGCTGCCCGGCGAGGTGCTCGCCGTGATCGGCGACAACGGCGCCGGAAAGACCAGCCTCATCAAGGCGCTCACCGGTGCGGTGACGCCCGACGCGGGCGAGATCCGCCTCAACGGCGAACCCATCCAGTTCTCCGGCCCGCAAAGTGCCCGCGCTCACGGCATCGAGACGGTCTATCAGGACCTGGCCGTGGCCGCCTCGATGGACATCGCCTCGAACGTGTTCCTCGGCCGCGAGCTGCGCCGGCCCGGTGTCCTCGGCAGTGTCTTCCGCATGCTCGACAAGAAGCGCATGCGCCAGGAGGCCGCCGAGCACATGGCCGACCTGAAGATCGGACTGCGCTCGCTGACCCAGTCGGTCGAGACCCTCTCCGGGGGCCAGCGGCAGGCCGTGGCGGTCGCCCGTTCCGTCGCCTGGGCCCGCAGTGTCGTCGTCATGGACGAACCCACCGCCGCGCTCGGCGTCAAGGAGTCCGGACAGGTCCTCGACCTCATCCGGCGGGTCCGGGACAAGGGCATGCCGGTCGTCCTGATCAGCCACAACATGCCCCACGTCTTCGAGATCGCCGACCGGATCCATGTGCACCGGCTGGGCCGGCGCGCCGCCCTGATCAAGCCCTCCGACTACTCCATGGCGGAGGTCGTCGCCATCATGACCGGCGCCCTCACCGTGGACGAGGCCGGCGGTACTGTCGTAGCGGATTCCGAGGCCGCGAAGGCCGCGGGCGTCCAGGCCACCTGACCACAGCACTCGACACTCGACGGCATCCGGCCGAGGCCGCGGCCGGAACCGACGAGCACAGGAGACGGTTTCCTCCATGGCAGCGAACCGCCGCCCGACCCTGGCCGACGTCGCCCGCGAAGTGGGCGTCAGCGCCAAGACGGTCTCCCGCGTTCTCAACGAGGACGGACCCGCGTCGCCCGAGACGAGGGAACAGGTGCTGGCCGCCGTGGCCAAGCTCGGCTTCCAGCCGAACCTGATGGCGCGCAACATCCGCGTCGGCGGGCCCGACACCACCGTCGGGCTGGTCATCCCCGACCTCGGCAACCCGTTCTTCGGAGCGGTGGCCCGCAGTATCGAGGACACGGTCCGCGACCGTGGACTGACCCTGCTCATGGGCTCGTCGGCGGACGAACCGGACCGTGAACGGGCCCTGACGGACAAGTTCCTGGCCCGCCGCGTCAGCGTCCTGCTGGTCGTGCCGTCCGTCGGCGCCGACCACTCCCACCTCAAGACCCACCGCGCCACCGGGCTGCCCGTCGTCTTCCTCGACCGCCCCGGAGTGGGCCTGGCCGCCGACAGCGTGGTCAGCTCCAACCGCACCGGCGCCCACGACGGCGTCGCCCACCTGATCGCCCACGGCCACCGGCGCATCGGCTTCGTCGGCGACCTGCCGGTCAAGCTCTACACCCGCCGTGAGCGCTTCACCGGGTACCGGGAGGCCCTTGAGCGGGCCGGCCTGCCCTACGACCGTTCCCTGGTCACCAACGCCCATGACCAGCAAGGGGCTTCGGCCGCGACCTCCCGGCTCCTCGGCCTGGCCGCTCCGCCCACGGCCCTGTTCGCCGGCAACAACATCGTCGCCCTGGGGATAGTGGCCGAACTCGCCCGCAGCAGACGCAAGGACGTCGCCGTCGTCTCCTTCGACGACGTCCCGCTCGCCGAGGCACTCGAACCGGCCCTGACCGTCGTCGCCCAGGACCCGGACGAGATCGGCAGGACGGCGGCGACCACGGCCCTGTCCCGCCTCGACGGCGACCGCACCCGGGCCCGGACCATCACCGTGCCGACCCGGCTGATCGTGCGCGGCTCGGGCGAGCGGCCCGCCCCGGAGTTGCAGCGGGCCTGACCCGTCAGCCCGCCTGCCCCGGCACCTCCTTCATCTCGTTCACGACCGCCCGCTGAGTGATGGCGATGGTGAACGTCACGGTGCCCTTCTTGAAGGTCTCACTCGGCCCGACCTGCACACTGCGCTCACCGAGGAACGCGTACGTCTTCCTGTCGAAGATCCACTCCGTGCGCTGCCCGCTCTGCTCGTCGAGCCGCGCGACGGCCACCCCGTGGCGCCCCACCGCGTCGACCGCGTCGTCCACCGCGACGACACCGGGGATCTCGGCGGCGGCCTTGTAGAGCGCGGCGGTGAGGTTCGCGGGCGGGTAGCTCTCGGTCAGCAGGTCGCCGATGGCGACGAAGGCGGCCTGGTCGCGGGAGACTTCGGGATCCCTGGTGGCATCCGACTCCTGGTAGATCTTCCGCAGCAGGGCCCCGGGTTCGGTGGGCAGCTGGGCGAGCCGGCGGTAGGCAGAGCTGAGCGGGTTCGGTCCGGCCAGGGTGATGCCGTCCTCGCTCGTGTTGCCCGGCTCGATCAGCCAGCCGTTCCTGCCGTCGGGGGACTCCCAGACCTGACGGGAGTGCAGCTTCTCGCTGACCACCGTGGTCTTGTCGTCGACCGTCTTGGGGTAGGTGCTGGCGACCTTGGACGCGATGTAGAGGAACTGGTCGTCGCGCACGCCGGGTTCGGAGGTGTCGGCGGCGGCCAGCGAGATGTGGTCGAGCAGGCGGTCGGCGCCCCGGGCGTCGGCGGCGCCGATGCGGGTTGTCAGGGCGGGCCCGGTGGCCAGGGAGGTGTTCGCGTCACCGCCGCCGGTCAGGGCGAGGCCGCCCACGACCGCGCCGGCCAGGGCGCAGGCCAGCGCGGGCAGCAGGACCGTCCGGCGCAGGAACGGGTTGCGGCGTACGGGGGCAACGGCCGTGGCACGGAGGTCTTCGCGGATCCGGACCATCATCTGCTCCTTGTGGAACTGGTGGCGGCCCGCCGGCAGATCCCGCTCCACGGAGGGCAGAAGACCCTGGGTCTCCGTCCACTCGGCCGGGTGCGGCTGGGAGGGGCTGGCGTTCATCGGTTTCCTTCCTGTGCGGACCGGATCACGTAGTCGCGATCACCTGTTATCTGCCGGTTCGACGGGGTGAGTTCCCGTCTTTTTCTCGCCAGTTCGGCCTCGGCGAGCTTCCGCAGCCTGCCGCGCGCCCGGGACAGCCGGGAGCGGACGGTGCCGACGGGGATGCCGAGGGCGCGGGCGGCGTCGGCGTACTCGAGCCCCTCCCACAGGCACAGCACCAGGACCTCGCGTTCGGGGCGTCTCAGGGAGCCGAGCGCGGTCAGCGTGGCGGCGATCCGGCGCCGGTCGTCCACCCGCCCGGCGGTCTCCTCGGCATGGTCGGCGACCTCGGCCACCCCTGCCGCGGCCGCCGCGCCGGCCGCGGCCCGGTAGCGGCGGTTGCTGCGGTAGTGGGACCGGGCGACGTTCGTGGCGATGCCGAGCAGCCAGGGCCGCAGCGAGCCCCCGTCGGCCTCGATCGACGTCCGGCGCCGCCAGGCCTCCATGAACGTCGCCGACATGACGTCCTCGGCCACGGACCAGTCGGCGGTCAGCCGGAAGGCGTGGTTGTACACCGAGCGGGCGTACTGGTCGTAGAGCTCCGCGAAGGCGTCCGGATCCCCGGCCCGTATCCGGGTTCGCATATCTGTGGTCACGCACTCAACTGCCCGGACGCATCACCGAGTTCCAGTGATCCACGTCACACTCCCGCTAATGTTGTGCACTTTATTGACGGCGGTCACGAGACAGCCTAATTTCACGGTGTCCTTCCCCCGCTCCAAGGGAGCCCGCGATGCCCCCGTCCCCCACCGCATCAGAACGCACCCGCCAACTCCGCCGAGTCGCCCTCTCCGGACTGCTCGGCACCGCCGTCGAGTTCTACGACTTCCTCGTCTACGGCACCGTCGCCGCGCTCGTCTTCGGCGAACTGTTCTTCCCCGGCGCCGACCCCGCCGTGGGCACGATCGCCGCGTTCGGCACCTTCGCCGCCGGATATGTGGCCCGCCCCATCGGCGGCATCGTCTTCGGACACTTCGGCGACCGCCTGGGCCGCAAGAACATGCTGCTGCTCACCATGGGCCTGATGGGCGGCGCCAGCTTCCTCATCGGCCTGCTGCCCACCTACGACACCATCGGCGTCTGGGCACCGGTCCTGCTGATCGCCCTGCGCGTGGTCCAGGGCATCGCCATCGGCGGTGAGTGGGGTGGCGCGACCCTGATGGTCGTGGAGCACGCGGGCGAGAAGCGCCGTGGGCTCTGGTCGAGCTTCACGCAGATGGGGGCCCCGCTCGGCTCCCTGATCTCCGCCGCCGTGGTCGCCCTGGTCTCCACCCTCCCCAAGGACCAGTTCGCGGCCTGGGGCTGGCGCGTGCCGTTCCTGCTGAGCGTGCTGCTGCTCGGCGTCGGCCTGTTCGTCCGTCTCAAGGTGGTCGAGAGCCCGCTGTTCGCCGAGGTGAAGAAGGACCGCGCCGAGTCGAGGCTCCCCATCCTCGACGTCCTGCGCCGCCCGCGCCCGGTGCTGCTGGCCTGCTGCGTCGGCATCGGCGCCTTCACCGCCCAGTCCCTGCTGACCAGTTACCTGATCTCGTACGCCACCGGCATCGGCTACGCCCGCCCGCAGGTGCTCACCGCGCTCGCCGTCTCCGCCGCGGTCGCCCTGGTCGTGCTGCCCTGCGCCTCCGCGCTCTCCGACCGGATCGGCCGCCGCCCGGTCGTCCTCACCGGCGCGATCCTGTCCGCCGCCACCGCCTTCCCCGTCCTCGCGCTGGTCGACTCCAAGTCGTCGGGGGCCCTGATCCTGGCCGTGGTCCTCGGCCACGGCATCTCCCAGTCGCTGATGTACGGCCCGCTGGGCGCCCTGTTCAGCGAGATGTTCGGCACCAAGGTCCGCTACACCGGCGCCTCCCTCGGCTACCAGGGCGCCACGCTGGTCGGCGCCGGCTTCTCCCCGATGATCGCCGGAAGCCTGGTCGCGAGCAGCGGCAACGGCACCCCGGTCGCCCTCCTGCTGTGCGGCGGCTCGCTGATCACCGCGCTGACCGTGTGGTTCGTCCGCGAGACGAACCGTACGTCCCTGACCGACCCCGCGTCCGAACTCCCCACCCCCGCCCGCACGGAGGAGATCACCGCATGAGGCACGGCACCCGCATCGTCTGCACGGCGGCCCTCCTGCTCACCCTGACCACCGCACCCGCCGCCACGGCGTCGGCCACCACGGACACCACCCATGTGGACGGCCGACTCCCCTCCGGCGCCACGTACATGATGGATGTCCCCACCAACTGGAACGGCACCGTCCTCCTGTTCAGCCACGGCTACAACGCGGGCCCCGCCAACCCCGCCCAGGACGCCCCGGACGCGGCCACCAAGCCCCTTCTCCTCCAGCAGGGTTACGCCCTCATCGGCTCCTCGTACGCGTCCACCGGCTGGGCGGTCACCGACGCGGTCCCCGACCAGATGGCCACCCTGAAGGCCTTCACCACCCGCTTCGGCCAGGCCTCGCGCACCCTCGCCTGGGGACGGTCGTACGGCGGCCTGGTCACCACGGCGATAGCCGAACGCCACCCGGACGAGATCGACGGCTCGCTCTCCATGTGCGGCCTGGTCCACGGCGGCATCGCCAACTGGAACAACACCCTCGACCCGGTGTTCGCCCTCAAGACGCTTCTGGGCTCCGACGTCCCCCTGGTGAACCTCCCGACGCAGCAGGCGGCCACCGATGCGGCGAACACGCTGACCGCCACGGTCGACTCCGCCCAGTCGACGACCGAGGGCCGGACCCGTATCGCCCTCGCCGCGGCCCTGCACAACATCCCGGTCTGGAACGCACCCACCCAGACCCGCCCCGCCGCGACCGACTGGGACGCCCAACAGGCCAACCAATACGACGCCGTCAAGGGCCTGCTGAAGATCGCCGCGTTCAACCGGCGCCAGGAGGCCGAGGTCCGCGCGGGCGGCAACATGTCCTGGAACACCGGCATCGACTACGCCCGGCTGCTCGAAAAGTCCTCCGTCCGCAAGGAGGTCACCGAGCTGTACAAGAAGGCGGGCCTCTCCCTGACCAAGGACCTCGCCGCCCTCAACCGGGCCCCGCGCATCAAGGCGGACCAGAACGCCGTGTCGTGGATGAGCAGCACCAGCAGCTTCACCGGCAAGCTGGCCAAGCCCCAGCTCTCCATCCACACCATCGGCGACCCCCTGGTCCCCGTCCAGACGGAGAGTGCCCTGCGCCGCGCGGCCACCGCGGCCGGTTCCGGCCCCCTCCTGCGCCAGGCGTACGTCGACAACGCCGGCCACTGCACCTTCAGCCCGGCCGAGCAACTGGCCGCCCTCCACGCCCTGGAGGACCGCGTGACCACCGGCAGCTGGCAGGGCACCGACCCGGCGTCCCTCAACTCCCGCGCCACCGCGGCCGACCCCACCACCCCCACCCGCTACGTCTCGTACCGCCCCACCCCCTACCTCCGCCCGTACGACCTCGCGCACCCCGCCGACGGCCGGTGACCTCCCACGACCTTCCACGACCGCCCGCCGTGCCCTCGGCGGGCGGCCGTACCCTTGCCCCCGTGGAGGACGACGACATCCTGGACACCGCGGAGGGGCCGCAGCCGCGCCCGCAGTCGCTCATGCTCACCTTCTTCGGCAACCACGTCCTGGAGGAGGGGGACCTGGGCGTCTACTCGGGCAGCATCATCGACGTCCTGGGCCGCGTGGGCGTAGGTGAACAGGCCGTACGTTCCACGCTCACCCGCATGGTCAACCGGGGTCTGCTCCAGCGTCAGCGCGAGGGCCGCAAGATGTTCTTCGGCCTGACCCCGCAGGCCACCCGCGTCCTGATCGACGGCCGCACCCGCATCTGGAAGCAGGGCGCCGTCAACGACGACTGGGACGGCTCCTGGACCCTGCTCGGCTTCTCCCTGCCCGACTCCTGGAAACGCCAGCGCCACGACCTGCGCTCACGGCTCACCTGGTCGGGCTTCGGCGCCCTGTACAGCGGCCTGTGGATCGCCCCCGGCCACGTGGACGTCTCCAGGACGGTCACCGAGCTCGGCCTCACGGCTCACGTCAAGATCTTCCACGCCCAGGCCGCCGAGGTGACCGACATCGAGCGGATGATCCGCGAGACTTGGGACCTGGAGTCCATCGCCGCCCGCTACGCCGCCTTCGACAAGCGCTGGAGCGCCCACCTGGGCAACGGCACCGACGACGACCCGATCGGCACCCGCCTCCGCCTGGTCAGCGACTGGCTGCGCACCATCCGCACGGACCCGAGACTCCCGGCCCGCCACCTGCCCCCGGCCTGGCCGGCCCGCACCGCGCAGGAGACCTTCCACCGGGTCGCGGAACAGACCCACCCCGCACTCGAGGCGGCCCGCGCCGCCCTGGAGACGATCCCGCTGCGCCCGCAGTCCGCCTAGCGGACGTCCCCGTCGCCGAGGCACCTCGACTTCCGCGAGATCGGCTCCACCAGCCGGCTCGTCTCCACCAGCACCGCGTCGACGGCGTCGACCGGGAGGAGATCTCGACCTCGACGGCGGGATCTCGGCCGTAGCTGACAAGGACCTCGCTGCCGCCGAGGGAGCCCGCGTCCCGCCACCCCCAGTAGCCGGAGCGCTGCTTCGGCAGGACGGCGAACTGGTCCCCTACTTCGTACCCACGGTCCGCAACACGGTCACCGCCAGGACCCGCGCCACGTCCACCACCTCCCGCACGGCCACGTGCTCCCGCGCGCTGTGCGCCACCCCGATGTCCCCGGGCCCGTACTGGAGGGCCGGGATCCCGGCCCCGGCGTACAACCGCAGATCGCTCCCGTACGGCGCCCCGCGCTCCGGCAGGGCCGGGCCGCCCACCGCATCCGCGTGGGCGGCCCGGACGGCAGCCGGCAGGGGATGCCCGGCGGGCAGCCGCCCGCTGGCGAACTGCCCGCCGGGCCAGCTCACCACCACGGGATGCTCCCGCAACCAGGGATCAAGGCCGCACACCCGCGCCACACACTCCTCGAACTCCTCCCGGGCCGCCGCCGGGTCCTCGCCCAGCCGCACCCCCAGCCGCCCCTCCGCGACGAGCAGGTCGGGCACACTGCTGGACCAGTCGCCGCAGCGCAGGATGCCCACGGAGAGGGCGTACGGAACGGGGTACGCGGCCATCAGGGGATGCGGATCCCGGTTCCGCTCGGCCTCCAGCCGGGCCAGCGCCTGGTGCAACGGCACGTACGCGTCCAGGGCGCTCACCCCCTCGTACCGCGAACTGGCGTGTGCCGCCTTGCCGTTGACGGTGAGCCGAAAGGTGAGCGCACCGGCGTTGGCGGTGATGAGGCTCCCGGCCGTGGGCTCCGCGATGACGCACACATCACCGCCGTACCCCCGCCGCAGGGTCCCGAAGGCCCCGAGTCCCCCGTCCTCCTCCCCCACGACGAAGTGCGCGGCGACCCGCCCCCGCAGCCGCACTCCGCTGTCCCGCAGGGCCGCGAGCACGGCCAGCTCCGCCGCCAGCCCGGCCTTCATGTCACAGGCACCGCGCCCATGGACCAGGTCTCCCGTGACCCGGGGCACGAACGGGTCGCCCTCCCACGCGGCGAGATCCCCGGGCGGTACGACGTCCACGTGCCCCTGCAACACGAACGTGGGCCCGTCCCCACCGTCCTGGGTCTGCCCGACCAGCCCCCACGCCTCGTCGCGCGGCGCCTCGGAGCCGGGGAAGCCGGGATCGGCCAGCAGGGCCGGCAGATCCATCGACCACAGGTCCACGTCGAGGCCCGACGCACGGAGCCGGCCCGCCAGGTGGTGCTGGATCTCCGACTCGGCGGGGCTCCCGGTCACGCTGGGGATCGCGATCAGCTCCAGCAGGGTCCGGGCGACCCCGGCCTCGTCAATGGCCGCGAGGACAGCGGCCTCCTCGTCACTGAGCACGTCGACGCCCCCACTCTCTCGGACAGGTGTGCCCATTCTGAGGGGTCGGTGCGGTGAGGTCCGAGCCGCCCCGGCTCAGCCGCCGGAGGCATCCCCGCCCACGGTGAAACCGATCACCGTCCCGCCCCCCTCCCGGGGGAACGCGAACGGCGCGCCCCCGTGCGACAACGCCACCTCCCGCACGATCGACAACCCCAAGCCCGACCCCGGCAACGACCGCGCGTCCGCCGCCCGATAGAACCGGTCGAACACCCGCACAAGATCGGCGTCGGCGATCCCCGGCCCCCGGTCCAGCACCTCCACCCGCACCGGCCCGGACACCGTGAACCCGGACACCGAGATCTCGATCGGAGCGGTACCGTCCCGGTCGAACTTCGCCGCGTTCTCGACCAGGTTCGACAGGGCCCGTTGCAGCATGCCCGGCCGCCCGTCCGTCACCGTCGACCCGCTGGCGTGCACCACGACCTCCCGCCCGTTCCGCCGCCGGGCCAGCCCCGCCACCTCCTCCGCGACATCGGCGAGGTCCACCCGCTGCGGCGGCTCGTTGTCCGACTGCCCGGCCGCGAGGTCGACCAGCTCGTTGACCAGATCGGTCAACTCCCGTGCCTCCTGCGAGAGATCGGCGACCAGCTCGTCGCGCGTGGCGGGCGGCAGTTCATCGATCCGCCGCAGCAGCGAGATGTTCGTACGCAACGACGTGAGCGGCGTCCGCAGCTCGTGCCCCGCGTCCTGCACCAGCCGCCGCTGATCCTCCTCCGACTGCGCGAGCCGCCCCAGCATCCGGTCGAAGGCCCGCCCCAGCCGCCCCACCTCGTCGTAACCGGTGACCGGCACCTCGATCCCCAGCCGCCGGGTCCGCGCCACATCCTCCGCGGCGGACGTGAGGATCACCAGCCGCCGGGTGATCCGCCGGGCCAGCCACCACCCGAACAACCCGGCGCCCACCACGACCGCCACCATGAGCAGAAACGTCCGCTGCTGAAGCGCCCGCAACAGATCCTCGGTGTCACTGAACTCCTGGGCGACCTGCACGGCGCCGTGCCCGCCCCCCAGCGAGACGGTGGCGATCCGGTACACATCGCTGCCGACCGAGACCTCCTTGTGCAGGACCATCCGCCCGGCCGTACCGGCGGCCGCGATCCGCCGGTCCCCGGAGGTCACCGGCAGCCCGGGCCGCCCGGGGTCGGCGACCACCCCGGTGGACCCCAGCACCTGCACATCCGTACGGGCGGGCCGCACCAGGTCGTGCCCGGGCGCCGAGGACGAGAAGTCCTCCGGTGTCATCCGCTGCTGGCTCACCTCGTCCCGGAGATCCTGCACGACCTGGTCGAACACGGACTCCTGGTCCACCCGCACCAGCCGCGCGGCGGCGCTGTAGGACAGCACACCGACCAGCACGGTCACCGCGGCCGTCACCGCGGCGAAGGACACCGCGAACGTGGTCCGCAGGGACAGCAGCCGGGGCCGCGGCCGGGCCCAGAGCCGAGCCAGCCGCCCCACTCAGTCCTCCCGCAGCACGTAACCCACGCCGCGCACCGTGTGGATCAGCTGCGGCGCGCCGGGCTCGTCGAGCTTGCGACGCAGATAGCCGACGTAGACGGCGAGGTTCTTGGAGCCGGGCCCGAAGTCGTAGCCCCAGATGCGATCGTAGATCGTCGAATGATCCAGCACGATGCCCGCGTTCCGCACGAGCAGTTCGAGCAGCTCGAACTCGGTACGGGTCAGCTCCAGCTCGCGCGTCCCCCGCCAGGCCCGCCGCGCCTGGATGTCCATGCGCAGTCCGGCGGCCTCGATCCGCCCCTCGGGCAGGTCGGGCACCACGGCCTTCGGAGCGACGCCGACCGGAGCCATCCCGTCCGGGCTGGTCCGCCGCAGCAGGGCCCTCAGCCGGGCGAAGACCTCCTCGACGTCGAACGGCTTGACCACATAGTCGTCGGCGCCCGCGTCCAGACCGGCGATCCGGTCCTGGGTCTCCACGAGCGCCGTCAGCATGAGGATCGGCGTCCGGTCGCCCTCGGCGCGCAGCACCCGGCAGACCTGGAGCCCGTCGATCCCGGGCATCATCACGTCGAGAACGAGCACGTCCGGCGGCGTCTTGTGGGCCTGCGCCAGCGCCTCGACGCCGTCGGCGACCGCGGTGACCTGGTAGCCCTCCAGGGTCAGGGCGCGCTCCAGGGCGTGACGGATGGCGCGGTCGTCTTCGGCGAGCAGCACATTTTGGGGCACACCCTCAGTGTGCCGTCCCACCGAGTCGTACGACGTGATGAGCTGCTCACCTGGTGCCCTTCTTACTGCCCTCTCACCCCGTGGGACGCAACGCGGCGAGCTGCTCCTCGAACGGCACGACGGCCGAGAACGAGTCGGCCCGGGCCGCACGCGGCCCGCGCCCGACCGACAGTCCCGCCATCAGCGTGGCCAGTTCCCCGGCCGCCCGCTCGATCCGCCCGTCCAGCCCCTCGGCACCCCAGTCCTCCGACGCGGCGTAGACCCCGGTCGGCACGACGACGGCCTTCAGGTAGGCGAAGAGCGGTCGCAATGCGTGCTCCAGCACCAGCGAATGCCGGGCCGAGCCACCGGTCGCCGCGATCAGCACCGGCTTGCCCTCCAGGGCCTCCGGCTCGAGCACGTCGAAGAACGACTTGAAGAGTCCGCTGTACGACGCCGAGAACACCGGGGTCACCACGATCAGCCCGTCGGCCCCGGCCACCGCCTCCTGCGCGGCGGCCAGCGCCCGTCCCGGAAAGCCGTTCGTGAAGTTCTGCGCGATCTCCACGGCGAGGTCCCGCAACTCCACGACCTGCACGTCCACCTCGGCCGCGCGACCCACGGCCGCGGCCAGCCGGTCTCCCAGCAGGCGGGTGGACGACGGGACGCTCAGCCCCGCGGACACGACGACGAGCTTCATGCGACGACCTCCTTGTTCTGCTCCGCGGCCAGCAGGGACGCGTGGGTGGGAGCCTCCGGGACGTCCGCGGGACGCCCCGCCGCGAACTCCTTGCGCAGCACCGGCACGACCTCCTCGCCGAGCAGGTCGATCTGCTCCAGGACGGTCTTCAGGGGCAGTCCGGCGTGGTCGACGAGGAACAGCTGGCGCTGGTAGTCCCCGGCGTACTCGCGGAACTTCAGCGTCTTCTCGATGACCTGCTCCGGGGAGCCCACGGTCAGCGGGGTCTGGTCGGTGAAGTCCTCCAGGGAGGGCCCGTGCCCGTACACCGGCGCGACGTCGAAGTACGGCCGGAACTCCTTCACCGCGTCCTGGGAGTTGCGGCGCATGAACACCTGGCCGCCGAGGCCCACGATCGCCTGCTCGGGCGTTCCGTGCCCGTAGTGGGCGTACCGGGCCCGGTACAGCTCGACCATCCTCTTGGTGTGGTCGGCCGGCCAGAAGATGTTGTTGTGGAAGAACCCGTCGCCGTAGTAGGCGGCCTGCTCGGCTATCTCCGGGGAGCGGATGGAGCCGTGCCAGACGAACGGCGCGACGCCGTCCAGCGGCCGGGGCGTGGAGGTGAACCCCTGCAACGGCGTCCGGAACTTCCCCTCCCAGTTCACGACGTCCTCGCGCCACAGCCGGCGCAGCAGGGCGTAGTTCTCGATGGCGAGGTTGATGCCCTCGCGGATGTCCTTGCCGAACCAGGGGTAGACCGGCCCGGTGTTCCCGCGGCCCATCATGAGGTCGACCCGGCCGTCGGCCAGGTGCTGGAGCATCGCGAAGTCCTCGGCGATCTTCACCGGGTCGTTCGTGGTGATCAGCGTGGTCGAGGTGGAGAGGATCAGCCTCTCGGTCTGCGCGGCGATGTACCCGAGCATGGTGGTCGGCGACGACGGCACGAACGGCGGGTTGTGGTGCTCGCCGGTCGCGAAGACGTCGAGCCCGACCTCCTCGGCCTTCAGGGCGATCGCGACCATGGCCTTGATCCGCTCGCGCTCGCTCGGCGTACGGCCGGTCGTCGGGTCCGGCGTGACATCGCCGACGCTGAAGATCCCGAACTGCATGGTCGCTCACCCTCCAGGTTGTTTACCGTTCAACTATAACTGCGTACCCGGAGCAACGACACCCCACTCCGCCCTATTCCCGAAGAGAACCCCACCGCCGAGCACAACCCGCCGCCCTCGCCCTGCGGCCCCACCGACCTCATCCCGCCCACGCCACCAGCCGCCCCGCCCTCACTCCGCACCCCTACGAGCCCCAGCCCGCCGGCCCGCCACCCCAACCCTCGAGCCACCACCCAACCAGCCGCCCCGCCACAACCCCGCACCCCCGACCCCTGCGCGCCGTACGCGGCCAACGGCCCGTGGTGGCGCGCGGCGCGGCCAACGGTCCGCCGTGGCGTGCGAGGTGGCGAACGGACCGTCGTAACGCGGGTGACTGCCACTCCCCAGGGGCGCGGGGCTGCGTCGATCTGCGGCTACCGCCGCGCGGGCGCGACCAGCCCCCACCGGCCCGCAGCCGCTCGAACATCGCCCCGGCCCGCCGACCCCCCAGCCCGCTGACCCACGCTCACCATCACCCCAACCCCCGAGCCGCCACCACTCCAACCGGCCGGCCCTCCCAAGCCCGAACCCCTCCGAGTTCCTAGCCCCCGTCGCGCCACAACCCCGCACCCCCACCCCGCCGGAACCGCCCCGCACCTCACCCCCAGCGCGGATCCCGCCCCGTCCCCGCCAGCAGCCGCTCGAACGCCGGTGCGTCCTCGGCCACCGGCACCGGATCCCGGAACACCCCCATCTTCCTGGCCGTGGGCGCCAGTTGAGCCACCGCGGCCGTCAGCTCCGCCACGACCGCCTCGTCCGCAGGTCCGTACTCCTGTCCCGTCGCCCGTGCGAGGTCCCACACATGCACGGTCAGATCGAGCAGCGCCATCGCGCCGACCAGCCGCGCCGGCATGTCCATCGCCCCGGTCGTGCCCTCCTCGGCGCCGGGCGCGGACCAGGCCGCCACCAGCCGGTCCGTCTCCCGCGCGAGCCGCTCCCGCCAGTCCGGGCCATCGGCCACCCGGTCCGGGGTGACCTCGCCGAAGTCCGACGGCTCCTTCACGGCCAGCCGCTGGAACTGCACGATCACCTGGAAGACATGGTTGACCAGCGCCTTCACGTCGTACTCCGCACAGGGCGTGGCAGCCCCGAGAGCCGCGTCCGGAATCCCCCGGAACACCGGAACCGCCCGTTCCCGGGCCATCCCCAGCAGCTCACCGATGCCGTATGTCTTCTTCGCCGCGTTCGTGTCCATGCCCCGACCGTACGAAGACCGCCACCCGCCCTTCTTGAAGAAACGCGACGCCCGACCCCGGACGTACGATCCCCTCATGGCCGCCCCCCGCCGCGACACCCGCGGGATCGTCGACCCGGCCGGGCTGCTGACCCGGGTGAGGTTCCGCCGCCATGAGCCCGCCGAGCCCCTGCGCCGGTACGTCGAGCGGTACTGGTTCATCGACTGGGACCTGCCCGAGCCCTACGCCTCCCACGTCGTCCCGCACCCGTCCGTCCACCTCACCTTCCAGCAGGACGAGGGCTCGCCCCACGCCGAGCTGACGGGCATCCCCGGCGGCCTCTACACCAGGAAGCTCACCGGCCGTGGCCGGGTCTGCGGGGTGAAGTTCCGCCCCGGCGGCTTCCGGCCGTACGCTCCCGAGCACCCGGTGTCCCACTGGACGGGCCGGACGCTCGCCGCCCGGGACGTGTTCCCGCAGATCACGACGGACACCGCCCGCGAGGTCGTGACCCCCGCCACCGACGAGGCCCGCGTCGCCGCACTCGACGCCTTCCTCCTCCCCCTCGCCCCGGCCGAACCCGACCCGCAGGCCGACCTCGCCACGGCCCTCGTCGACCGCGTCCACGACGACCGCACCGTCCGCCGCGTCGACGACTTCGCCCGCACGGCGGGACTCTCGGTACGGGCGCTGCAACGGCTCTTCTCCGCCTACGTCGGCGTGAGTCCGAAGTGGGTCATCCTCCGCTACCGCATCCACGAGGCCCTGGAGCTCGCCGGCACCCGCAGCGAGGTCGACTGGGCCACCCTCGCCGCCGACCTCGGCTACGCCGACCAGGCCCATCTGGTCCGGGACTTCACAGCGACGGTCGGGGTCCCGCCGACGGCGTACGCACAAGCGGCCGCGGGCTGACCCCGGGCCCCGAGGCCAAGCCCCGAAAAAGGGTTCGGCCGGGCTGTCACACTCCCGCTCCGCCCCGGGTCAACCCCGTGAAACCGATGACCCGGAGCTCGAAGGAGCCACCTCATGTCCGTCGCCCACACCGTCGTCACCCTGCTCGCCGCCGCCATGGCGGGCTACTCCGGCACCGTCGTCCTCACCCGCGCCGACTGGATCGTCAAGGCCCTCACCGACTACCGCGTCCCGCGCGCCTGGTGGAACCTGCTCGGCGCGGCCAAGATCGCCGGGGCGGCAGGCCTCCTGGCCGGCCTCTTCGTCCCGTACGTCGGCCTCGCGGCCGGCATCGGCCTGGTCGTCTACTTCACCGGAGCCGCCGTGACCGTGGCCCGCGCCCACTGGTACACACACATCCCGTACCCGCTGGTCTACGCGGCCCCGGTGGTCGCGGCCCTGGCCCTGACCTGAGGCGGTGGCCCGGCCCGTCCGGCGGACAGGCACTTACGGCACCAGCACCAGCCGCCCCCGCACCCCGCCCTCCTCGAGCCGGGCGTGCGCCTTGAACACCGAGTCCAGGGCGTACGTCTCGGCCACCCGGAGCGTCAGCGCCCCCTCGTCCACCAGCCCCACCAGCTCGGCGAGGCGCGCCCCGTCCGCGCTCACCGCGACGGCCGTAGTCCGCACCCGGCGCACCGACCCGGGATGCGCCCCCGGCCGTACGCCGACATAGGCACCCCCGTCCCGCACCCGCTCCAGCGCCGCCTCCCCGAGCACCGCCGCGTCCAGTACGGCGTCGAAGGTCCCGGCCGCGACGGTGGTCGTGAACTCCGCAGCTCCCAGGGACCGTACGAACTCCTCGTCGCCCTCCCTGGCCAGCCCGGTCACCGACACCCCCTGGCGCGCGGCGAGTTGGACGGCGAACCCGCCGACCGCCCCCGCCGCACCGGTGACCAGCAGAGACTGTCCCTCGGTCAACTCCAGCAGATCCAGGGCCTGTACGGCGGTCAGCGCGTTCAGCGGCAGCGTCGCCGCGTGCACCGCGTCGACCGTGACCGGCGCCTTGGCCACCGCGTCCGTGTCCACGACGACGTACTCGGCGTGCGTGCCCAGCGTCTTCGCCACCCCGGCCTGCAGCGCCACCACCTCGTCCCCGACGCTCCACACCGTCGCAACGCCCACCGCGTCCACGGTCCCCGCGACATCCCAGCCGAGACCGACCGGCTTGCCCGCCCCGCCGAAGAAGCCGGCCCGGACACCCAGGTCCACCGGGTTCAGCGCGGCACCGGCGACCTTGATCCGCACCTGCCGGGCCCCCGGCTCGGGCAGTTCGCTCTCCACCACTTCCACGGCCTCGGGCCCGCCGAATGTCCTCACCACAGCAGCACGCATGACGGAAAACTCCCCATTGGTCATTGTTCGCTCCGGTATCCCCGTCGCTGGCAACAACCCTAGGAAGAGTTACTATCCATCAGTAAGTAGTTACCTGAAGGTGCGTACATACCCCGGAGGTGAGCCATGCCGACCATGACGGCGGCCCAGCGGCGCGAACAGGCACGCGTGGAGTACGACGCCTTCATCAAGGGCTGCCCCACCAACCAGCTCCTGGACCGCCTCAGCGACAAGTGGGTCAGCCTCGTCGTCGCGGCCCTCTCCACCGGCCCCATGCGCTACAGCGACCTCAGCCGCAAGATCGCCGGCGTCAGCCCCAAGATGCTCACCCAGACCCTGCGCGCCCTCGAACGCGACGGCATCCTCACCCGCGCGGTCACCCCCTCCGTCCCCGTCCGCGTGGACTACGAACTCAGCGCCCTCGGCCGCAGCCTGGCCGGCCTGCTGACCGCGGTGAAGGCCTGGGCGGAGACGCACATCGAGGAAGTCCACGAGGCGAGAGAGCGCTACGACACCTCGACCGACTGATTCCCGGACGGGGTGCCCCGCTCAGGGGCGCCGGACTGTGGCGGTTCGCGGCGGGTCAGAAGTAGTACGCGTCCCCGCTGTCGAGCACCAGCACCCGCTGCCGGTCGTTCTCCCGGTTCCGGTCCACCGTCCCGCCGTTCCACACCGTGTCGATCTCCAGCAGCACCTCCGACGGCACCCCCCGCAACCGCACCCACATCTCGACCCGCTTCCCCACCCCGTCCGCCGCCAGCGCCCCCACCCGGCACAGCACCACCCGCGCCGCCGACCGCGCACACCCCTCGGGCAGGGTCTGACCCTCCACGATGGGCTCCGACCAGCGCAGCCGTACGATCGCGTCCGGCACGGCGGCAGGTCCGTGATTACGCGGCGTGAACCGCACGTCCACCCGCCCCCCGGCCATGGACGCGGCCCCGTGATACGCCAGATCCGCCTCGGGCACGGCAGCGGCGAGAGCCGTACCCCCACCCAGCACCACCGCACCAACCGCAACCCCCGCACCCCACACCGCAAGCACCCGCATGCCACCACTCCTCACTGCCGACGGCCGGCCGCCGTGGTCGCAGGGATGTATCCCACGTACGGCAGCCGGCAGGCGCCCTCCATCAGGTGACACCGGTGCCGGCGGACGGGCATGCGAGGCTGATCCCCATGCTCGTAGCCCGCTCCGCCGCCCTCTTCGTCGTCGCCGCCCTCTTCGAGATCGGCGGAGCCTGGCTGGTCTGGCAGGGCGTACGGGAGCACCGGGGCTGGATGTGGACCACGGGCGGCATCCTCGCCCTCGGCGCCTACGGTTTCGTCGCCACCTTCCAGCCCGACGCCCACTTCGGCCGCATCCTCGCCGCGTACGGCGGCATCTTCGTGGCCGGCTCGATCCTGTGGGGCATGGCGGCGGACGGCTACCGCCCGGACCGCTGGGACATCACGGGCGCCCTGATCTGCCTCGCGGGCATGGCGGTCATCATGTACGCCCCGCGGGGCGACTGAGCGGCCGTACTCACGACGTCTCGTCGTCGGGCAGCAGCCCCAACTGCCCCAGGAACTCCATCTCGTCGAAGTAGAGCCGGTAGTCCACGATCCGCCCGTCCTTCACCGTGGCGATGTCCACCCCACGGATCCTGACCTCCTTCTGCGTCGCCGGGAGCGTCTCCCCGGTGGGCAGCTGGATCGGCCCGGTGTTGCGTCCGCTGAAGACGCCCTCGTCGATGGCCGTGTCCCCGGCCTCATAGGCGTGCAGCGACTCGAACGTGGCCTCGGGCACCGCGTCCGTCATCTGCCGCCAGTACTCGACGATGTTGTCGCGACCGCGGATCTCCCCCTCGTCGGGGGTCTGGGCGACGGCGTCCTCCGCATACAGCTCGCCGATGACCTTCAGGTCCGAGTGCGTGGTGAGCGCATCGGTGAGCCGGTCCATGACCTCACGCGCTTCTCCCATGATCCACCTCCGTATGTCAGGGGATCACCCACCTCAATCTTCGCACCGGCCCGCGATCCGGACCGCCCGGAGCGTCGGACCGCGGCCGACCTATCCTGGCGGGAGCCCGTACCCACGCACGCCCGAGGAGCAGCCATGGCATCCGCCGCCCCGTCCCCCGCGTCCCGGATCGCGATCGTCACCGGGGCGAGCAGCGGAATCGGCGCGGCGACCGCACGGCAGCTCGCCGCGGCCGGCTACCGCGTGGTGCTGACCGCCCGCCGCAAGGACCGCATCGAGGCGCTGGCGGAGGAGATCAACGCGGCGGGCCACCAGGCGACGGCCTACCAGCTGGACGTGACGGACCGGGCCGCGGTCGACGAGTTCGCCACCGCCTTCAAGACGGTCGGCGTGCTCGTGAACAACGCCGGCGGAGCCCTCGGCGCCGACCCGGTCGCCACCGGCGATCCCGCCGACCGGCGCTCGATGTACGAGACGAACGTCATCGGCGCCCTCAACGTCACCCAGGCCCTGCTCCCCAAGCTCGACGCGAGCGGCGACGGCACGGTCGTCGTCGTCTCCTCCACGGCGGGCCACGGCACCTACGAGGGCGGCGCCGGCTATGTCGCCGCCAAGCACGGCGCCCACGTCCTGGCGGAGACCCTCCGCCTTGAGATCGTCGGCCGCCCCATCCGCGTGATCGAGATCGCGCCCGGCATGGTCAGGACCGACGAGTTCGCCCTGACCCGCTTCGCCGGCGACGAGACGAAGGCGGCGAAGGTCTACGAGGGCGTCGCGGAACCCCTCACCGCCGACGACGTGGCCGACACCATCACCTGGGCGGTGACCCGCCCCAGCCACGTCAACGTCGACCTCCTGGTCCTGCGCCCCCGCGCCCAGGCGTCCAACACAAAGGTCCACAGGGACCTGTGACCCGGCCCGAGAAGGACAAGAAGGACCCCCACGACGAACGCCAGATGTGGTGGTGGCTCGCCTACTTCCTCTTCGGCATCCACATCGTGGCCTTCGTCATGATCTACGCGGTGATGCACGCCCCGAAGTGAGCGGCAGCTCTCACCCCTTCACGCACACGACCTGCTTCAGCTTCGCCACGACCTCCACCAAGTCCCGCTGCTGGTCGATGACCTGGTCGATCGACTTGTAGGCACCCGGAATCTCGTCCACGACGCCGGAGTCCTTACGGCACTCCACGCCCCGCGTCTGCTCCTCCAGGTCGCGCGTCGAGAACCGCCGCTTGGCCGCGTTGCGGCTCATGCGCCGACCCGCGCCGTGCGAGGCCGAGTTGAAGGCCTTCTCGTTGCCGAGGCCCTTCACGATGTACGACCCCGTGCCCATGGACCCCGGGATGATGCCGAACTCGCCGGAACCGGCCCGGATCGCGCCCTTGCGGGTCACGAGCAGGTCCATCCCGTCGTAACGCTCCTCGGCAACGTAGTTGTGGTGTGCGCTGATCTCCGCCTCGAAGGTCGGCTTCGCCTTCTTGAACTCCTTGCGGACGACGTCCTTGAGGAGCGCCATCATGATCGTGCGGTTGTACTTGGCGTACTCCTGCGCCCAGAAGAGGTCGTTTCGGTACGCCGCCATCTGCGGCGTCTGCGCGATGAAGACGGCGAGGTCGTGGTCGACCAGACCCTGGTTGTGCGGAAGCTTCTGGGCCACGCCGATGTGGAACTCGGCGAGTTCCTTGCCGATGTTCCGGGAACCGGAATGCAGCATCAGCCAGACAGAACCCTCTGTATCGGTGCATACCTCAACAAAGTGATTCCCGGATCCAAGCGTCCCCATCTGCTTCGCCGCCCGCTCCCCACGAAACTTCACCGCATCCGCCACCCCATCGAACCGCCCCCAGAAGTCGTCCCACCCAGCAGTCGCCAACCCATGGAACCGCCCCGGCTCAACGGGACTGTCATGCATCCCCCGCCCCACCGGAATCGCCTGCTCGATCTTCGACCGCAGCCGGGACAGATCCCCCGGCAGATCGTTCGCCGTCAGAGACGTCTTCACCGCCGACATCCCGCAGCCGATGTCCACGCCCACCGCCGCCGGGCACACCGCGCCCTGCATGGCGATCACGGACCCGACCGTCGCGCCCTTGCCGTAATGGACGTCCGGCATCACCGCGAGGCCCTTGATCCACGGCAGGGTCGCGACGTTGCGCAACTGCTGCAGGGCCACGTCCTCGACCGTCGCCGGGTCGGTCCACATACGGATCGGGACCTTGGCGCCCGGCATCTCCACGTACGACATATCGTCCTCATTCCCCCGGAAAGCAAGCAGAAGTCTTGAAGCGCAAAACCGGTGCCAAGGTCGACGAATGGGATGACGGACCGGCGTCCACGGCAGTGCGTGCGATACACATTGTCTCCAGGGCGCACCCAGTTGCGGCAAGCGAATAACCTGCGGGGACACTGAGATCCCCACGAGTCGGAGACATTCCGAGAGGAGCCCCACCGTGCAGCGGAAGGCCTATGTATCCGGCGTCGCCGCCCTCCTCGCGGCGGTGTTGGCCGGCTGCACCGGCAGTTCGGGCGGCGACGGCCCGACGGACGACGCCAATCCCGGCGACACCGGCACCGCCTCCCCCGCCGCGCAGCCCGGCAAGTACCGCACTCTCCCCGAGGCGTGCGGCGTGGTCGGCCAGAGCACCCTCGACGCGCTCCTGCCCGGCATCCAGCAGATCGCCGACCAGGATCAGCGCACGAAGGCCTACGAGGGCCAGGCCTCACTCACCTATGACACGGACCGCAAGGTCGGCTGCCGTTGGAAGGTGGAGGCCACGGACGCCACGGAGTACCTGTCGGTCGACTTCGAGCGTGTGGTGTCGTACGACAACGCGGTCAGCGACGACAGTCAGGCGGAGCAGCTCTTCTCGCAGACCGAGGAGAAGGCCGATCTGCCGGTGGCGGCGACGTCCAGTGCCGCGTCGGACGTGGAGGAGAGCGGCACCGCCGGTCCGACGGCCTCCCCCTCGGCCACCCCGAGCGGTTCCGCGAGTCCGAGCGGTTCGGCCTCGGCCACTCCGTCCGATCTCCAGCCCCGCGTTCTGGACGATCTGGGCGACGAGGCGTTCCTGGACGACGCGTTGAGCAACTCGGGTTCGACGGCTCAGCAGCGCAAGGTGACTGTGGCGTTCCGCACGTCCAACGTGATCGTGACCATCGAGTACGAGGAGCAACCGACGACGATCGGCGTCACCCCGGACAGCAAGGAAATGCAGGACAACGCCCGGAAACTGGCCTCTCAGCTGGCCGGGTCGCTGTCCGGCTGAGCGCTCTCCACACACCCCTCACCCGCGCGCACAAAGCATTCGAAGCTGGACCGCACGGCATCCTCACCGCGTACCGTGGCCCCTCGGACCCGATCCGACGGCAGGAACCACAAGCGTCATGAGTGAAGGAACCATGCAGCGACGAGCAGAGCGTGACCAGGGTGCCCAGCGAGCGAAGCGTCTTCATCGCGTCCTTGTCTGCGCGGCCGCAGTCCCCGTGATGCTGATCGCCTCTGGCTGCTCCTCCGACTCCGGCTCCGGCGACTCCGGCTCCGGCAGCGGTGGCGACAAGGCCGCGGGCGCCGGTGCGACGGTGTCGGCGTCCGAGAGTGCGGCTCCCACGGTGCAGGCGGCGGCGTACAACTCGCTTCCCGAGGCGTGCGGGGTGTTGTCGAAGAAGACGCTGAAGTCGCTCGTCCCGGAGGCTTCGAAGTCCGGCAAGAAGGGCACGGCGGAGGCGGGTACGCGCGGCAGTTGCTCCTGGAGCAGCCTGGACAACAACGGCGTGAAGGGCTCGCAGTTCCGCTGGCTCAACGTCTCGTTGCTCCGCTTCGAGTCGGACACCTCGCGGGGTACGGGCGAGGCGCAGGCGCAGAAGTACTACGACCAGCAGATCCAGGACGCCAAGTCGGTGGCCGGTGCGAAGAACACCAAGTCGCAGGCGGTTGCGGGCACGGGTGACGCGGCGACGCTGGTGCGTTACGACCTGAAGAAGAAGGAAGGCTCCTTCAAGCAGCAGACGGTCGTCACGCGCGTGGAGAACGTCGTGGTCACCGTCGACTACAACGGCGCGGGTCTCGCCGGTGACAAGGCGCCGAGTGCGGAGACCCTCGGGAAGCTCGCGGGGCAGGCCGCGAAGGAGACGGTGAGCGCGGTGTCGGCGGCGAACGGCGAGGGCGCTGCGAACCCGGCCCCGTCGGAGTCCGCCTCGGGTTCGAAGGCCCCGTCGAAGTCCGCTTCGCCGTCCGCGTCCCCGTCGAAGTCGGCGTCGAAGTCGGCATCCCCGTCCAAGTCGGCCGCGAAGACGAGCTGAAGAAGAACTGACGGTACGTACCGGTCACCCGTGCGCAGCACACATGTGCCACTCTGTTGCGCGCAACAACACGCACAGGGAGGGGAGTACGGGTGTCCGCGCCCATGCAGCTGACTCGAATGCACCGCATTCTCATAGGCGTGGTCGTGTTCGGCGCCGTGATCATCGCCGGCATCGGCTTCGCGGGGTCGTACGCGGCCGTCCGTGAGCTCGCCATCCAAAAGGGCTTCGGGAACTTCAGTTACGTCTTTCCGATCGGCATCGACGCGGGTATCTGCGTCCTGCTGGCCCTGGACCTGCTTCTGACGTGGATCCGGATCCCGTTCCCGCTGCTGCGTCAGACGGCGTGGCTCCTGACGGCCGCGACGATCGCCTTCAACGGCGCGGCGGCCTGGCCGGATCCGCTGGGTGTGGGTATGCACGCGGTGATCCCGATCCTGTTCGTGGTGTCGGTGGAGGCGGCCCGTCACGCGATCGGCCGGATCGCGGACATCACGGCGGACAAGCACATGGAGGGGGTCCGCCTCACCCGGTGGCTCCTGTCCCCCATCCCCACGTTTCTCCTCTGGCGCCGTATGAAGCTGTGGGAGCTGCGCTCCTACGAGCAGGTCATCAAGCTCGAACAGGACCGGCTGGTCTACCAGGCCCGTCTTCACTCCCGCTTCGGCCGGGCCTGGCGCAGGAAGGCGCCGGTGGAGTCCCTGATGCCGTTGCGTCTGGCCCGCTACGGCGTCCCCCTGGCGGAGACGGCTCCGGCGGGCCTGGCAGCGGCGGGTATCGAACCGGCCCTGCTCCCGCCGGCGCCCCAGGAGGTCGCGGGCAGGGGTGGCGCCGGGGCGGCTGCCGAGCCGCAGCGGGTGGCGGCTCCGGGCGAGCAGCGCCTGGAGCTGAACGGCAACCCGCAGCCGTCGCGGGCCGACACCGCGCCCGACCCCGAGTCGAGCCCCTGGTTCGAAGCCCCCCAGCAGATCCAGTACCAGGGCGGCTACAACCCCAACTACGACCCTGCTGAGCAGTACGAGAGCTGGTACGAGGAACAACTCGAGGCAGAGCAGTACGAGTTGCAGCAGATCCAGTACGAGGAGCCCCCCAGGGAGCCCTCGATGGAGGAGACCGGCAGCTTCCCGATCCCGGTGACCCATGGCCGTACCCGTGAACTGGGCGAGGGCGGCGGTACTCCGGAGCCGACCGAAGAGGACTTCTACCAGGTCTTCAAGAAGTCGATCGACGGCAGCTACCCCTCCCCGGGCCAGCTCAGGGGAGACGTGGAGGCGACGTACGGCGTCGTGCTCCCACAGCGCGAGGCCGAGCGCATGGTCAACCGCTTCACGAACCGCCACACGGCGGAACTCCAGGAAGACCACATCGCATAGCGGACGACCACATCGCATAGCGAAGGGGCCCTCGCCGAAACGAGGGCCCCTTCGCCGTACCGTCTACTCGCCGAGCAGCGCCCGGACCCGCTCCTGCCCCACGGCCAGCAGGAGGGTGGGCAGCCGGGGCCCGGTGTCCCGGGAGACCAGCAGCTGGTAGAGCAGGGCGAAGAACGCCCGCTGGGAGGTCTTGATCTCGGCCGGCAGTTCCTTGGGGGTGGCGTCCGCGGGGAACCCGGCCTGCACCTTGGGCACGCCGTACACGAGGTGCGTGAGCCCGTCGAGGGACCAGTGCGAGGCCAGCCCGTCCAGCAGCAGTCGTAGCGACTGCTGGGAGGCCTCGTCGAGGGACTTCAGCAGCTCGGCGTCGGGCTCGCCGCGCACGATGGTCCGCTGGTCGGCGGGCACCTGCGTGTTGATCCAGGCCTCGGCCTTGTCGTACCGGGGGCGGGCCTCGTCCAGTGTCGACAGCGGGTTGTCGGGGTCCAGTTCGCTGAGGATCCGCAGCGCCTGGTCCTCGTGGCCCGCGGTGATGTCGGCGACGGACGCGAGCGTCCGGTACGGCAGTACGCGCGCCGTCCGGGGCAGCTCACCACCGGCGGTCCGCACCGCGCGGGAGTGCGCGGCGACGTCGGCCGGCAGGGCGGCCCCCTCGGTGACCTTGGCGTCCAGCTTGTCCCACTCGTCGTAGAGCCGCTGGATCTCCTGGTCGAAGGCGATCTTGAAGGACTGGTTGGGCCTGCGGCGGGCGTAGAGCCACCGCAGGAGCTGCGGCTCCATGATCTTCAGCGCGTCACCCGGCGTGGGCACCCCGCCCCGGGAGGACGACATCTTGGCCATGCCGGAGATGCCGACGAAGGCGTACATCGGCCCGATCGGCTGCTTCCCGCCGAAGATCCCGACGATCTGCCCGCCGACCTGGAAGGAGGAGCCGGGCGACGAGTGGTCGACGCCGGAGGGCTCGAAGACGACGCCCTCGTAGGCCCACCGCATCGGCCAGTCGACCTTCCAGACGAGCTTGCCGCGATTGAACTCGTTCAGCCGGACGGTCTCGGAGAACCCGCAGGCGTTGCAGGTGTACGACAGCTCGGTCGTGGCGTCGTCGTAGGACGTGACGGTGGTGAGGTCCTTCTCGCAGTTGCCGCAGTAGGGCTTGTACGGGAAGTATCCGGCGGACCCGGAGGACCCGTCGTCCTCGGCGGCCGCGCCGGACCCCTCGGCGGCCTCGACCTCGGCCTCGTCCACCGGCTTCTGCTGCTTCTTGGCCGGGGCCTTCTTGGTCCGGTACTGGTCGAGGATCGCGTCGATGTCCCCGCGGTGCGCCATGGCGTGCAGGATCTGCTCGCGGTAGACGCCCGAGGTGTACTGAGCGGTCTGGCTGATCCCGTCGAACTCGACGCCGAGCTCGGCCAGCGCGTCGATCATGGCGGCCTTGAAGTGCTCGGCCCAGTTCGGGTGTGCGGACCCCTTGGGCGCGGGCACGGAGGTCAGCGGCTTGCCGATGTGCTCGCCCCACGACTCGTCGACGCCCGCGACGCCCGCCGGCACCTTGCGGTACCGGTCGTAGTCGTCCCAGGAGATGAGGTGCCGCACCTGGTGGCCGCGGCGCCGGATCTCGTCGGCGACGAGGTGGGGGGTCATGACCTCGCGGAGGTTCCCCAGGTGAATGGGGCCGGACGGGGAGAGCCCAGAGGCGACGACCACGGGTTTGCCGGGGGCCCGACGCTCCGACTCCTCGATGACCTCATCCGCGAAACGGGAGACCCAGTCGGTGGTCTCGGTGCTCTGAGCCACGATCGGCACGTCCTCTTTTACTGAAGTACTGAAGGTTGATGGACGCCCCATTCTCCCAGACCGCCCCGCGCCGGAGAAAACCGCTTTACCCCCCATGGGATACTGACCGTGTCTATCTGATCCCCCGAGGAGAACGGCACCCACTCCCATGGCCCCGGTCACGTCCCTCAGCGACTCCGTCAACCAGCAGCTCAGCTCCGCGATCTCCGCCACCCTGCCGGAGGCCTCCGCGGACCCACTGCTGCGACGTAGCGACCGGGCCGACTTCCAGGCGAACGGCATCCTGGCGCTCGCCAAGAAGGCGAAGGCGAACCCGAGGGAGCTGGCGACGCAGGTCGTGGCGAAGGTCGCGTCGGGCGACGTGATCAAGGACATCGAGGTCTCCGGCCCCGGCTTCCTGAACGTCACGATCACGGACCGGGCGATCACCGAGACCCTGGCCGCGCGTTATGAGGACGGCGACCGTCTCGGCGTACCGCTCAAGGACGAGCCCGGCACCACGGTGATCGACTACGCCCAGCCGAACGTGGCGAAGGAGATGCACGTCGGGCACCTGCGCTCCGCGGTGATCGGCGACGCCCTGCGCGGCATGCTCGACTTCACCGGTGAGAAGACGATCGGCCGGCACCACATCGGCGACTGGGGCACCCAGTTCGGCATGCTCATCCAGTACCTGATCGAGAACCCGGGCGAGCTGGCCCCCCCGGACGAGGTCGACGGCGAGCAGGCCATGTCGAACCTGAACCGGGTGTACAAGGCGTCCCGTGTGGTCTTCGACTCCGACGAGGAGTTCAAGGAGCGGGCGCGGAAGCGGGTCGTGGCCCTGCAGTCCGGCGACAAGGAGACCCTCGAACTCTGGCAGCAGTTCGTGGACGAGTCGAAGGTCTACTTCTACTCGGTCTTCGCGAAGCTGGACATGGAGATCCGTGACGAGGAGATCGTCGGCGAGTCGGCGTACAACGAGGGCATGCCCGAGACCGCCCGCCTCCTGGAGGAGATGGGGGTGGCGGTCCGCTCCGAGGGCGCGCTGGTCGTCTTCTTCGACGAGATCCGCGGCAAGGACGACCAGCCGGTGCCTTTGATCGTGCAGAAGGCGGACGGCGGCTTCGGCTACGCGGCCTCCGACCTGACGGCGATCCGCAACCGGGTCACCGACCTGCACGCGACGACACTGCTGTACGTCGTGGACGTACGCCAGTCGCTCCACTTCAAGATGGTCTTCGAAGCGGCCCGCCGGGCAGGCTGGCTCTCCGACGGTGTCACCGCGCACAACATGGGCTACGGCACGGTGCTCGGCGCGGACGGCAAGCCGTTCAAGACCCGTGAGGGCGAGACCGTCAAGCTGGAGGACCTGCTGGACGAGGCGGTGCAGCGGGCGGCCGAGGTCGTACGGGAGAAGGCCAAGGACCTCACCGAGGACGAGATCCAGGAGCGGGCTGCACAGGTGGGCATCGGCGCGGTGAAGTACGCCGACCTGTCCACGTCCCCCAACCGGGACTACAAGTTCGACCTGGACCAGATGGTCTCGCTGAACGGCGACACGTCCGTGTACCTCCAGTACGCGTACGCCCGTATCCAGTCGATCCTCCGCAAGGCGGGAGAGGTACGGCCGACCGCCCACCCGGAGCTCGAACTGGCGGACGCGGAGCGGGCGTTGGGCCTGCACCTGGACGCGTTCGGCAGCACGGTCTTCGAGGCGGCCGCGGAGTACGCCCCGCACAAGCTGGCGGCGTACCTCTACCAGCTGGCCTCGCTGTTCACGTCGTTCTACGACAAGTGCCCGGTGATCAAACCGGCACCGCCGAAGGACATCGCGGAGAACCGTCTGCTCCTGTGCGACCTGACCGCCCGCACCCTGCACCAGGGGATGGCGCTGCTGGGGATCAGGACGCCCGAGAAGCTCTGACCGTCCCGTAGGCGGTGTGGCCGCGCGCTTTTACGGCAGCCCGAACTCGCACCACACCGCCTTGCCCAGCTCCCGCTCCCGCACTCCCCACTTGTCGCTCAGCGCGGAGACGAGCAGCAGCCCCCGCCCGCCCTCGTCCCCGTCGTGCACGACATGCGGCACCCCGCCCCCGCTGTCGTGCACCTCGACGACCAGCGCGCTCACGTCGTACCGCAGAAACAGCCTCAACTGGCGCCCGGGCGGTACGCCGTGCAGCAGCGCGTTGGTCACCAGCTCGCTCACGCAGAGCAGTACGTCGTCCGCCCGCGCGGTCTCCGCGAGGCCCCAGCCGGCCAGGGCCTCGGCCGTGAAGCGGCGTGCGGCCTGCGCGGATCGGCGTTCGCGGCGGAAGAACCTCTCGCGCAGGAGCGGTAGTTGGGTCGTCTCGTTCACGGGACGAGAGTTGCGGAGAGTGACTACCGTGGATCACTCGGTGAACCCGTACAGATTTTTTGTACGGGCTCGCACCCGGTGACGTACGCGCCCCGAGGGGGAGGGAGACCGTCATGAGCGCCAGGAAGCCGCCGCGGCCGAAGAACCTCACGTCCATGAAGATGCTGGGCAAACAACTCGGCACCGCCCGCCGCGCCGCGGGCCACACCCAGACCGCCCTCGCCGACCTGGTCCGCGTCGACGAGGAGACCATCGCGTCGATCGAGCAGGGCAGGCGGACGCTGAAACCGGACCTGGCCACGCTGCTGGACGAAGTCCTGGAGACGAAGGGGATGTTGGCGGCGGGCGTGGCCAACCTGCCGGACATCGACCAGTTCCCGATGTGGGCCGAGCTGTACATGGAGCATGAGCGGGAGGCCATCTCCCTCTCCTGGTACGACAACGCGGTCCTGCCCGGCCTGCTCCAGACCGACCCGTACGTCCGAGCCGTACTCCGCAACCGCGTTCCCGCATACGACGAGAGCGAGATCGAGACACGTACGGCGGCCCGTCTGGAACGTCAGGAGATCCTGCACCGCAGGAACCCGCCCACGCTGAGCTTCATCGTGTGGGAGCCGGTGCTGCACATGAAGATCAGCGGCACGGAACAACTGCGCCATCTTCGGGTGATCGCTGAACTGCCCTGTGTGTCCCTCCAGTTCTTGCCGTTGGACAGTCCGTACCACGCGGGCCTGGACGGCCCGTTCACCCTTCTCGAAACACCGGACCACCAGCACCTCGCGTACACCGAGTCGCAACGCGGCAGCCAGTGGGTTTCCGACGCGGACGAGGTGTCCAAGCTGGCGCGCAAATATGCGATGCTGCGGACACAGGCCCTGACCACACAGGACTCGAGGGACCTGCTCGACCGCCTGCTAGGAGAGCGATGAGCGCCGAAGCACTTCACTGGTTCAAGTCGACGTACAGCGGCAGTGAAGGCGGCCAGTGCGTCGAGGTAGCCGCCTCCCCGCACACCATCCACGTCCGCGACTCCAAGAACCCCGAGCCCACCCTCCGGGTAACGCCCACCACCTGGACCGCCTTCACCACCGGTCTCAAGTAGCGCCGTCCGCCATTGTCAGTGGCTCCCCCTACAGTCACTGACATGGCGACTCTTCCCAACCCGCTGCCCACCCTGGCGGCAGACCCGAGCGGCCGTTCGCTCGGACTCGGGCTCCCCCTCGGGAGACTGATCGACGAGACCGACGACGGCCCCTGGCACGAGCCGTTGCTGTGGCATGCCGAGTACGCCGCGTCCTCCGGCGCCTGGACCGCACTGGGCGCCCCGGCCGCGCGAACGGGCCTGCTGCCGGTGCTGATAGAGGTCGGCGGCAGTCAGGGCGGGCCGGACGAGTGGGAGTTGATGCCCGGGGAGATGTCGTACCCCGGGGACCACGACCCCGAGGAACTGCTGGCGGAGTACTGGGCGTACGTGATCGAGGAGCCCGACGACCTCGACGAGACGATCGCCCCCTACGACGAGGCGTGGCCCGGCATCGCCCTGGCCCCCGCGTCCCTGCGCATCGACCCGGACCGCCGGGCCGCCGAGACGGCCGACGCGCTCCTCGACGAGGGCTCGTGGTTCAAGGAGCCGCGCCTCGCCCTGGTCCCGGCCCGTCGCAGCGCGGACATCCCGGCGGCCATCGGCTGGACGGGACCGATGAACTTCGAGGGCGACACCGCGCGGATCAGCGCGGTCCTCCGCTCCTGGGAGGACCGCTTCGGCATACGCGTGGTCGCGCTCACCTTCGACCAACTGGTGCTGTCCGTCGCCGCCCCGCCGACGACGAAGGACGAGGCGGAGGCCGTCGCCGCCGAGCACTTCGCGTTCTGCCCGGACACCATCACCCAGGGGGACCACGAGACCCTGCGCGCGTACGCCGAGCACGCGGTGCTGGGGCAGCGGGTCTGGTCGTTCTGGTGGGACTGATCTGGTGGGACTGACGGGACTCAGCCGGGGCAGCAGCCGTGCTCCAAGCTCTCCATCTCTCCACGCTGCCGTCAGCCCGGCCGTTAGGGTTGGCGCCGTGGAAATGCTGCACCTGCGCTATTTCGTCGCCGTCGCCGAGGAACTGAACTTCACCGCCGCGGCTCGCAGACTGCACATGTCGACGCCCCCGTTGAGCAAACGGATCAAGGACCTGGAGCATGAGGTCGGGCACCGCCTCTTCGACCGCAGCACCCACCATGTCCGGCTCACTCCGGCCGGCACCGCGCTGCTGCCGATCGCCCAGGACGTACTGGAACAGGTCAACTCGATCCCCTGGCGGCTGGCCGAGGCCAGGCGGCCGCAGCGCAGCACCGTGTTCCTCGGCATGCCCGAGGGCGTCCACCCCGACCTGCGCGACCTGGTCAACGCCCTCGCCGAGCGGGTGCGGGAGCGGTTCGAGATCAAGCGCTGGCCCGGTGCCACCGCAGATCTGGTCACCGCGGTGCGCGACGGCCGCCTCGCGCTGACACTGGCCCGGCTCCCGGTCACCGGCCCCGCGCTGGAACAGCTGGAGCAGCTGACGGTGATGTCGGAGCGGCTCGGCGCGGTCGTACCGGCGGACCGGTTCGCCGGCCGGGAGGCCATCGCGCTGGCCGAGCTCACCGGCCTCCCCTACGCCGCCTCCCCCGACATCACTCCCGCGTATTTCGACCAGCTCGACCGTCAGCTGTCGGAACTCGGGGTGAAGAAGCGCATCAAAATCACTCACGCGGGATTCGGTGCGGCCTCCGAAGTGATTTCCTCAGGGCTGGCTTTTTCCATTTCCATGCTCGACGAGAAAAGTCCCATGCACGGTTACGGAATAGAGAATGTGACCGTCCTCCCCTTCACGGACTTCCACCCCCGCCTGGAGACCGCCCTCCTGTGGAACCGCGACCGCGGCGACTGCGGTGACCTGGAGGAACTTGTCACCGCAGTGCGCGAGATCTTCAGTGAGCCGATCCAGATCTAGCGGCCACAACGGTATGACCACTGTGGTCATACCGCCCTTCACAGCTTGATCATTCCGTTTCTCCTCCGTCCTCACTAGCTTCGTTATCAGAGCAACGAAGCAAGGTGCGAAAGGACGAACGATGACGGACACCAACACCCCCACCGGCCCCCTGGACGGTGTGCGCGTAATCGACCTCTCGACCGTCGTGATGGGCCCGTACGCCGCCCAGATCCTCGGTGACCTCGGCGCCGACGTGATCAAGATCGAGTCCCCCGCCGACACCGTGCGCGTCGGCCAGTACCGCACCACGCCCGGCATGACCCCGCTGAACCTCAACGTCAACCGCAACAAGCGCAGCGTCGCGCTCAACCTCAAGGACGCCGCCGAGCGCGACCGGGCCCTCGAACTGATCGACACCGCGGACGTGTTCATCACCAACATGCGCCCGCACGCGCTCAGCCGCCTCGGCATGACCTACGACGACCTCGCCCGGCGCAACCCCGGCCTGGTCTACGCGCACGCCCAGGGTTTCCGCAGCGACTCCGACCGGGCCGGCGACGCCGCCTACGACGAGACCGTGCAGGCCTCCTCCGGGCTCGTCGACATCGCCCACCGCGCCCTGGGCGAGCCGGTCTACCTGCCGACCATCCTCGGCGACAAGGTCTCCTCGCTGACCATCGCCTACAGCGTGCTCGCCGCGCTGCTGCACCGGAACGGCACCGGGCAGGGCCAGCGCGTCGAGATCCCGATGACGGACACGCTGATCGCCTTCAACCTGGTCGAGCACCTCTCGGGGCACGTCTACGAGCCGGCACAGGGCACCACGGGCTTCCCGCTGTCGATGACGAAGGGCCACCGAGCCGTCCGTACCAAGGACGGTCTCGCCTGTGTGATCCCCTACAACCCGCAGAACTTCCGGGACTTCTTCGCCGCCGCGGGCCGTCCCGACCTGGCCGCCGACCCGCGCGTCAACGGCGAGGCCATCGACGGCGCCGACCACGAGGCCCTGGCCGCGCTGATCGACGCGTGCGCCCCGGCGCTGACCACCGCCGAGTGGACCGAGGTGTGCTCCAAGCACAGCATCCCGATGGCCCCGGTCCTGGAGCTGGACCGCGCGCACGAGGACGACTACGTCCGCGGCGGCCACCTCCTCGACACCGTCGAGCACCCGACCGAGGGCGCGATCCGCACCGTGGGCATCCCGGTGCAGTTCTCCGCCACCCCCGGCTCGATCCGCCGCCTCGCCCCCGTCGCGGGCCAGGACACCGCGGCCGTCCTCGCCGAACTCGAAGCCGCTCGCTGAGCCCGCGCAGAAAGCCCGCGTGCACAGCCGGCGAAGAAAGAAGCAATCCATGAGCACCCCCGAAGTCCGCACCGAACAGCTCGACTCCACCCTGCTGATCACGATCGACCGCCCGCAGGCCCGCAACGCCGTGAACGCCGCCGTCGCCGCCGGCCTCGCCGCCGCCCTGGACCGACTGGAAGCCGACCCCGACCTCCGCGTCGGCGTCCTGACCGGCGCGGAGGGCACCTTCAGCGCCGGCATGGACCTCAAGGCCGCCCTGCGCGGCGAGTCCCCCGAGATCGAGGGCCGCGGTTTCGGCGGCCTCACCGAGACCGAACTGACGAAGCCTCTGATCGCCGCCGTCGAGGGCTGGGCGATGGGCGGCGGCTTCGAACTGGCCCTGGGCTGCGACCTGATCGTCGCCGCCGAGGACGCGCGATTCGGCCTGCCCGAGGTCAAGCGCGGCCTGATCGCCGCGGGCGGCGGAGTGATCCGACTGCCGCAGCGCATCCCGCACCACCTGGCGATGGAGTTCCTGCTGACCGGCGAACCCGTCGACGGCCGCCGGGCCGCCGAACTGGGCCTGGCCAACCGGGTCACCGCCCCGGGCGAGGCCACCGCCGTTGCCCTGCGACTCGCCGAGCAGCTCACGCTGAACGCCCCGCTCGCGCTGGCCGCGGTCAAGCAGATCGTGCGCGCCGCCCACGGTGTGCCCGAGGCCGACGCCTTCGCGGTACAGCGCAAGGAAATGGCCGGCCTGACGGCCTCGGCCGACGTCCGCGAGGGAATGACCGCCTTCGCCGAGCGCCGCGCCCCGCAGTGGACGGGCAAGTGACATGAGGATCGACGACGTACGGCAGCACGTGATCACTCCGCTGACCGGCCCGGCGTTCCCGCCGGTGGTCCCGAGGTTCACCGACCGCGAGTACCTCAACATCGTCTACCGCACCGACGCCGACGCGCTGCGCGCCGTGGTCCCCGAACCCCTGCGGATCGACGAGCCGTTGGTCCGGTTCGAGGTCATGAAGATGGGCGACGTCAGCGGCTACGGCCCCTACACCGAGGCCGGCCAGGCGATCCCGGTGACCCTCGACGGCGAACGCGGCGAGTACCTGCACGCCATGTACCTCGACAACTTCCCGGCGACCGCGTCGGGGCGCGAGGTCAGCGCGTACCCGAAGACGATCGCCGCACCAAGCCTCTGCCTCGACCACGGCACCTTGGTCGGCACCCTCGACCACGGCTCGCTCCGGGTCGCCACCGCGACCATGGGCTACAAGCACCACGAGCTCGACCGCCGCGAGGCCGAGGCACAGATCACCGTGCCGACCTTCATGCTCAAGACGATCCCCGGCTACGACGGTTCGCCCCGGGTGCAGGAACTCGTCCGCACCGAGATCACCGACATCGAGGTCAAGTGGGCCTACACCGGTCCCGCGAGGCTCCAGCTCTTCCAGCACGTCCTCGCCCCCCTGGCCGACCTGCCGGTCCTGGAGATCGTCTCCGCGAGCCACATCCTCACCGACCTGACGCTCGCCCCGGTCAAGCCGGTCTTCGACTACCTCGAAGGAGCAGCGTCGTGACACACGACTTTCGTACGGCCGCCGTGATCGGCGCCGGCACCATCGGACTCTCCTGGACGACCCTCTTCGCCGCCCACGGCCTCACCGTCCACGTGACCGACCCCCGCCCCGACCTCGCCGAAGCCGTCGACGCGGCCCTGGCCGACTTCGCCCCGCACCTCGCGGCCCGGGGCCTGGACGTCGGGGGTCTCGCCGACCGGGTCCACCTCGCGGCCGACGTGACGGAGGCGGTCCGGGACGCGGACGTGGTCCAGGAGAACGGCCCGGAGCGGGTCGAGTTCAAGAAGGACCTGTTCGCCACCCTGGTCCGCGAAGCGCCGCAGCACGCACTCCTGCTGAGCTCGTCCTCGGCGATCCCCTCGACCGACTTCACCACGGACCTGGTCCGGGAGGACGCCGGCCGGATCCTCATCGGCCACCCCTTCAACCCCCCGCACCTGATCCCCCTGGTCGAGGTCGTCCCCGGCGAACGCACCACCGAGGACGCCGTCCAGGCCGCGGTGAACTTCTACACCCTCCTCGGCCGCACCCCGGTCGTCGAGCGCAAGGAGATCCCCGGCTTCGTCGGCAACCGCCTCCAGAACGCCCTCAACCGCGAGGCGATCTACCTCGTCGAGCAGGGCGTGGTGACCCCCGAGGACCTCGACAAGGTGATGACGAACTCCCTCGGCATCCGCTGGTCGACGGTGGGCCCGTTCCTCGGCTCCCACCTGGGCGGCGGCCCCGGCGGCTACCGGCACATCGTCGAGCACATCGGAGCCTCGATGGGACAGGTGTGGGCGACCCTCGGCACCCCGTCCCAGACCCCCGAGGAGAAGGAACGGCTCATCACGGCCGTAGAAGACGCTTACGGCTCCTCCACGTACTCGGAACTCACCGAGACGCGCGACCGCAGGCAACTGGCCGTCCTGGCCGCACTGGACAACTCCCACAAGGAGGAGAACTGAGATGACCACCACCGTGCAGCCCCTCGAAGACCAGCTGATCTCCGACTTCTACGGCTACGAGGCCCTGCTGCCCGACGAGGAGCGCAAGCTCCTCCTCAAGGCCCGCACCCTCATGCGCGACGAGGTCAAGCCGCTGGTGAACGAGAACTGGGGCAACGGCACCTTCCCCCGGGAACTGATCGGCATCTTCCGCGAGAGCGGCCTGGCGGGCCTCCCCTACGAGGGCTACGGCGAGCACCGCCCCGCCGTCAGCAACCTGCTCACCGGCATGATGGCGATGGAGATGAGCCGCACCGACGCCTCGGTGGCCACGTTCTTCGGCGTCCACAACGGACTGGCGATGTACTCCGTCCACTCCGGCGGCGACCAGGAGCAGCGGGACCGCTGGCTGCCCGGGATGGCCGCGATGGACAAGATCGGCGCGTTCGCGATGACCGAGCCGCTCGGCGGCTCCGACGTGGCGGGCGGCATGCGCACCACGGCCCAGCGCGACGGTGACAGCTGGATCCTCAACGGGGCCAAGAAGTGGATCGGCAACGCGACCTTCGCCGACTACGTCGTCGTCTGGGCGAGGGACGTCGGCGACAACCACGTCAAGGGATTCGTGGTCGAGAAGGACACTCCCGGCTTCGAACCGACGAGGATCGAGGGCAAGATCGCCTTCCGGATCGTGGAGAACGCCGAGATCACCCTGACCGACGTCCGCGTCCCGGAGGCGAACCGCCTCCAGAACATCGACTCCTTCCGCGATGTCGCCGAGATCCTGCGCGCCACCCGCGGCGGGGTCGCCTGGCAGGCGCTGGGCGTGATGATCGGCGCCTACGAACTCGCCCTGGACTACGCCAAGGAGCGCAAGCAGTTCGGCCGCCCGATCGCCCGGTTCCAGCTGGTGCAGGACCTGCTCGTGAAGAGCCTCGGCAACATCACCGCCTCCTGGGGCATGCTCGTGCAGCTCGCCCGGCTCCAGGACGCCGGGATCTTCCACGACGAACACTCGTCGCTGGCCAAGGCGTTCGTCACCTCGCGGATGCGGGAGGTCGTCGCCTGGAGCCGGGAGATCTTCGGCGGCAACGGCATCGTGCTGGACTACGACATCGCCCGCTTCTTCACCGACGCCGAGGCGATCTACTCCTTCGAGGGCACCCGGGAGATGAACACCCTGATCGTCGGCAAGGCGATCACGGGACAGAGCGCCTTCGTCTGAACGACCACCCGAACACCGGCCGTATGGGGCGTGACTCGCGCAGGAGGCGAGTCACGCCCCGCCGCGCAACCCCTCCCCCAGCCTCCGCAGCCCCTCCCCGATCTCCCGCGGCGTCTGCGTCACGAAGCACAGCCGCAGGGTCGAGCGGTCGGGCTCACCGGCGTAGAAGGGCGCCCCCGGGACGTAGGCCACATCCCACGTCACGACCTGCGGAAGCAGCGCGGTCGTGTCGTACGACGCCGGAAGCCGCGCCCAGAGGAACATGCCGCCCTCGGGCCGGGTCCAGGTCGACCCCTCGGGCAGGGCGTCGGCCAGCCCCGCCAGCATGGCGTCCCGCCGCTCCCCGTAGACCCCGGCGACGCGCCGCACATGCGCGTCGAGGTCGCGGTCGGCCAAGTACCGTGCCGCGGCGAGCTGGTTGACGGTCGGGGTGTGCAGATCGGCGGCCTGCTTGGCGACCGCGCAGGCCCGCCGCAGCTCGCCGGGCGCCCGCAGCCAGCCGAGCCGCAGCCCGGGGGCCATGACCTTGGAGAAGGACCCGAGCAGCACGACCCGGTCGCGGACCTCCTTGTGGGAGGCGATCCACGGCACCCGCTCGCCCTCGAAGCGGAGCTCGCCGTACGGGTCGTCCTCGACGATCCACAGCCCGCGCCGCGCGGCCACGGACGCGACGGCGGCCCGGCGCTCCGCGGACATGGTCCGTCCGGTCGGGTTCTGGAAGGTGGGCACGGTGTAGAGCAGCTTGGGCCGCTCCTTCACCACCAGCTCCTCCAGCGCGACCGGATCCGGACCCTCCCCGTCCCCCGGCACGGCCACCACCCGGGCACCGGCGAGCCCGAAGGCCTGAAGTGCCGCCAGATAACAGGGACTTTCGACGAGGACGGTGTCCCCGGGCTCAAGGAGCGCGGTGGCGAGCAGCGACAGCGCCTGCTGCGACCCGGTGGTGACGAGGAGATCGTCCGCCTCCGTGACCAGCCCCCGAACCGACATCCGCGCCGCGAGGGCCGCCCGCAGCACGGGCTCGCCCTCGGTGGTCGAGTACTGGAGCGCCCGCTCGGGCATCTCCTCCAGGACCGCGCGGAAGGCGGCCGCGATCCCCTCGGCGTCGAACAGTTCGGGCGCCGGCAGCCCGCCCGCGAAGTTGATGACCTCGGGGCGGGCGGTGACGGCGAGGATGTCCCGTACGGGCGACCCACCGACCGCCCGGGCCCGGGCGGCGAGCGGCGGCACGGAAGCGATCATGGGCACCGTCATGGCACGGCTCCTTCACCTGCGGACTGCGGACTGCGACGACTGGGTCCAGCGCAGCCTAAGCAAATGAATGCCGCCTACAAGCACCTTTCCGCGATACGGACGTCACGCACCCGCTCACGCCTTGGTGCCGGTCGCCCCGTAGACGTTGATGTCGTCGTCCGTGACGTCGTTGATGTCGCGGTAACGGATCTTCTCGATGTCGTCGAGGGACTCGAAGTCCTCGGCGTCGATGGCCGGCGGCTCGGGTGCGGGCCCCGGGTGCCACTGATGCGCGGGCACCACGCCGGGCTCGTCCAGGGAGACACCCGGCACGTCGGTGAAGAACCGCTCCACCTCCCGCCTGGACCGGAACACGAAGGTGAACCCGCGTTCGGTGTAGGTCCGCTGGACCGCGCGGGTGGGCTCGGGATGCAGCTCGTCGGTCAGATGGCTGAGCACGATCCGGCTGCCGGCGGGCAGGGCCTCCACGAGCTCCCGCACGATGGGATAGGCCTCGTCGTCCTCGACGAAGTGCAGGATCGCGACCAGGCACAGCGCGATCGGCTGGTCGAAGTCCAGTGTCTTGGCGGCCTGTTCGAGGATCTGCGCGGGACTCTTGAAGTCGGCGTCGACGTAGTCCGTACGCCCCTCGGGTCCGCTGGTGAGCAGCGCGCGGGCATGCGCCAGCACCACCGGGTCGTTGTCGACGTACACGACCCGGGAGTCGGGCCGGATCCGCTGGGCGATCGTGTGGACGTTCTCCGCGGTGGGCAGCCCGGTGCCGATGTCGAGGAACTGCCGGATCCCGTCCCGCGCGGCCAGCCTGTCGACGGCCCGGCGCATGAAGTCACGGTTGTGGCGTACGTCGAGGTAGCCGCGGGGGTTGGCGGCGAGCGCGGCGGCGGCCGCCTCACGGTCGGCGGGGTAGTTGTCCTTGCCGCCGAGGAAGACGTCGTAGACGCGGGCCGGATGGGCCTTGGTGGTGTCGATCCTCCTGGCCAGCTCGGCCGGGTCCTGACTCAGCGCGTCACCGGACATGGGCGTCTCCCCTGTGAATGTGTCGGTCCTTCGACGGACAACCACCGCGATCGTCAAGAACCTAACTCCCCGGGCGACTTGATGGTGCCCGGCGCCCGATATGCCCCGTCCCGCATCCCACGACAGGGACTCGGGAAGCCACATCTCCGCAGGTCAGCGCGGTTCCCGACGCAAGGCCGTCCCGAATTCCCCGCCAAGGCTGGCGAACGTCGCCGCTGCCCCGCAGCCTGATCCCATGCCCACCCGACCCCACACCCCCCGCCTGCTCACCGCACTCGCCCTCGCCCTCCTCTCCCTCACCACCCTCACGGGCTGCAAAGACGGCCAGGGCGTACGCGACGAGGGCCCGGCCACGAACAAGGCGGCCGCGGTGAGCCCTTGGGAAAACCAGAAGGCCGCCCGGCACTGACCGGGCGGCCTTCGAAGCAGAGCTACGGCATCACACGTGCGCGGGGGCGAAGGCCTTCGGGTTCGGGCCGTACTTGTTGTCGCCCGGCTCGCTGTCCAGCACCGAGAAGACGAACAGGGTGATGCCGCCGACGAGCGGAACGAAGCTGAACAGGATCCACCAGCCGCTGCGGCCCGTGTCGTGCAGACGGCGCGCGGTGACGGCAAGGCCGGGCAGCAGGAAGGCGAGGTAGGGGATGAACGTGATCCACGACTGCTTGGTGGCGAGGCCGATGACGAGGAACAGGACGTAGATGATCCCGGCGAACAGCGCGAACATCCAGTATTCCTTGCGGCGCGCACGCCCACTGAAGACCGCGTACTTCTTGAGAACCTCGATGAACCAGCTCATGGTGGTGTCCCCCCATAGATCGCCGCTCGGAACCGTTCCGAATGGATCAGGCCAGGCGCAGAAGATATGGAGGATGTCGGGAACTCGTCAATTCGGCGGATGTAAGGAGTCCATCAAGCCGAAGGCTCGACACAGCCCGACAAATCCACCACATCCGGATGCGCATTACGGACACAACACCAGAAGATCACCGAGCGAAGTGGGCGTTGTTATCCGGACGTTGGCCGGAACGAGCTCCGCCCGTATCCGGACCGAGCTCGAACCGTTGCCGCAACACGCCCTCCGGCGGCTTCGTCAGCCGAGCTTCTGAGCCACCTCGGTCGCCCAGTAGGTGAGGATGTTCTGCGCCCCGGCCCGCTTGATTCCGGTCAGCGTCTCGAGGATCGCCCGGTCCCGGTCGATCCAGCCCTTCTCGGCGGCGGCCTCGATCATCGAGTACTCACCGGAGATCTGGTACGCGGCGACGGGCACGTCGACGGCGTCCGCGACCCGCGCGAGGATGTCGAGGTAGGGCCCGGCCGGCTTGACCATCACCATGTCGGCACCCTCCTCCAGATCGAGGGCGAGCTCGCGCAGGGACTCCCGCGCGTTGGCGGGATCCTGCTGATACGTCTTGCGGTCCCCCTGCAACGAGGAGGCGACGGCCTCCCGGAACGGACCGTAGAACGCGGAGGCGTACTTGGCCGTGTACGCCAGGATGGCCACGTCCTCCCGCCCGATCTGGTCGAGCGCGTCCCGGATGACCCCGACCTGCCCGTCCATCATCCCGCTGGGCCCCACGACATGGGCGCCGGCGTCGGCCTGGACCTGGGCCATCTCGGCGTACCGCTCGAGGGTGGCGTCATTGTCGACACGCCCCTGCGCGTCGAGCACCCCGCAGTGCCCGTGATCGATGGTCTCGTCGAGACACACATCGGACATCACGAGCAGGTCGTCCCCGACCTCGGCCCGTACGTCCCGGATGGCGACCTGCAGAATCCCGTCGGGATCGGTGCCCGGCGTCCCGAGAGCGTCCTTCTTCGACTCCTCCGGCACCCCGAAGAGCATGATCCCGGACACGCCTGCCGCCACGGCCTCCGCTGCCGCCTTCTTCAGACTGTCCCGCGAGTGCTGCACGACCCCGGGCATCGCCGAGATCGGCACCGGCTCACTCGCCCCTTCCAGCACGAACGCCGGGAGGATGAAGTCGGCGGGGTGCAGCCGGGTCTCGGCAACCATGCGGCGCATGACGGGGTTGGTCCGCAGCCGCCGGGGCCGCGTGCCGGGAAAGGATCCGTACGTCGTCATACACCTAAGCTACGCCCGCCCCGGGCCCCCCTTTGCCGACGCCTCGTCGGAGGCGGCGCCTACGGGGGTGCCAGGTCGGGTGGTCGTGCGGCCGCGCGCCGGTGGGGGCTGGTCGCGCAGTTCCCCGCGCCCCTGGGGAGTTGCAACCACCCACGCCACAACGGGCCGCAGCCGCGTACGGCGGCGAGGGGACGGGGTGGGGGGGTGTCCGCCCGCAGCGGCCGGCGTCCGGCACCGACCCACCCACCGCCGCAGGCACTCAGGGGCGCGGGGAACTCCGCACAACGCCCGCCCCCGCCGAACCCGCACCCGACCCCGACCCCGCGCACCCGAACAGCCCGCTCAGGTAGTCGACCGCCGACGCCTGGCCCCCGGCCGCCGCTCGCTCGGCCGTGTCACCGGGTCCCCGGCCTCGACCGCCGCCGCCCGCCGCTTCAGCCCGAAGTCGGCGAGGGCCTCGGCCAGCTTGTGCACGGACGGCTCGGGAGCCATCACATCCACTCGCAGCCCGTGCTCCTCGGCGGTCTTGGCCGTGGCGGGACCGATGCACGCGATCACGGTCACGTTGTGCGGCTTCCCGGCGATACCCACCAGGTTCCGCACGGTCGACGAGGACGTGAAGAGAACGGCGTCGAACCCACCGCCCTTGATCGCCTCCCGCGTCTCCGCGGGCGGCGGCGAGGCCCGCACGGTCCGATAGGCGGTGACGTCGTCGACCTCCCACCCGAGCTCGATGAGCCCGGCGACCAGGGTCTCGGTCGCGATGTCGGCCCGCGGCAGGAACACCCGGTCGATCGGGTCGAACACGGGGTCGTACGGCGGCCAGTCCTCGAGAAGACCCGCGGCCGACTGCTCACCGCTCGGCACCAGGTCAGGCTTCACGCCAAAGGCGATCAGCGCCTTAGCCGTCTGCTCGCCCACCGCGGCGACCTTGATCCCCGCGAACGCACGCGCGTCGAGCCCGTACTCCTCGAACTTCTCGCGTACGGCCTTGACGGCGTTGACCGAGGTGAAGGCGATCCACTCGTAGCGCCCGGTCACGAGCCCCTTGACCGCCCGCTCCATCTGCTGGGGCGTTCTCGGCGGCTCGACGGCGATCGTCGGCACCTCGTGCGGCACGGCCCCGTAGGACCGCAGCTGGTCGGAGAGCGAGGCCGCCTGCTCCTTCGTACGCGGCACGAGAACCTTCCAGCCGAACAGCGGCTTGCTCTCGAACCACGACAGCTGGTCGCGCTGCGCGGCGGCCGAACGCTCACCGACCACGACTATGACCGGCCGGCCGCCCTCGGGCGAGGGCAGCACCTTGGCCTGCTTGAGCGTCTGGGCGATGGTGCCCAGGGTGGCCGTCCACGTCCGCTGGCGGGTGGTCGTACCGGCCACCGTCACCGTCATCGGCGTATCGGGCTTGCGACCGGCCGCGACCAGTTCCCCGGCGGCGGCACCGACGGAGTCCAGGGTCGTCGACACGACCACGGTCCCGTCCGACGCCCCCACCTCCGTCCAGCACCGGTCCGAGGCCGTCCGCGCGTCCACGAACCGCACGTCCGCGCCCTGGGCGTCCCGCAGCGGCACACCGGCGTACGCGGGTACACCGACCGCGGCGGCGACACCGGGCACGACCTCGAAGGGCACGCCCGCGCGGGCGCAGGCCAGCATCTCCTCGGCGGCGTACGCGTCGAGCCCGGGGTCCCCGGACACCGCACGTACGACCCGCCTGCCGCCCCGCGCGGCCTCCATGACAAGATGTGCGGCATCCCGTACAGCGGGGACAGCTGCGGTTGTTGACGCGCCGTCAACGATCGTTAGTTGGGGCGCGCCCGTGCCCGGAACCGGAGTCGAAGGCGACTCCGTGTCCGTGTCCACGACGGCGACGCCCGACCGAGCGTGGACGCGTACGACGTCGAGCACTTCGTGCCCGGCGACGAGGACGTCCGCGTTCGTGAGCGCCTCGACGGCGCGCAGAGTCAGCAGTCCCGGATCTCCGGGTCCGGCACCGAGGAAGGTGACGTGCCCGTGTTCAGGACCGACGGGAAGGGTGGTGGGGCTCACTGTGCTCGCTCCCCCATCAGACCGGCCGCGCCCTGGGCAAGCATCTCGGCCGCGAGTTCACGGCCGAGCGCCATTGCTTGGTCGTACGTCTCGGGCACGGGACCGGTGGTGGACAACTGCACCGTGCGAGAGCCGTCGGTCGTGCCGACGACTCCCCGCAGGCGCATTTCCTTGACAATCTGCCCGTCGGCCAGCAGGTCGGCCAGCGCGCCCACAGGGGCGGAGCAGCCGGCCTCCAGGGCGGCGAGCAGTGACCGTTCGGCGGTCACGGCGACCCGCGTGAACGGGTCGTCGAGCTCGCCGAGCGCTGCGATCAGGTCCGCGTTGTCCGCGGTGCATTCGATCGCGAGTGCTCCCTGGCCGGGAGCGGGCAAAACTGTGTCGACCGAGAGGAAATCGGTCACTTCGTCGATACGGCCGATGCGGGTGAGGCCTGCCGCGGCCAGCACCACCGCATCGAGCTCACCATCGCGCACGAACCGCACCCGGGTGTCGATGTTCCCCCGGATCGCAACCGTCTCGATATCAAGTCCGTGCGTGCGGGCGTACGCGTTCAGCTGTGCCGTGCGCCGGGGCGAACCGGTGCCGATGCGGGCGCCGCGGGGCAGGTCGGTGAACTTGAGGGCATCCCGGGCGACGATGACGTCCCGCGGGTCCTCGCGCTCGGGTATCGCGGCCAGCGCCAGCTCCTCCGGCTGCCCGGTCGGCAGGTCCTTGAGCGAGTGCACCGCGAAGTCGACCTCGCCCTTGAGCAGGGCTTCGCGCAGCGCGGTCACGAAGACGCCGGTGCCGCCGATCTGCGCGAGCGCCTCCCTGGACACATCGCCGTACGTGGTGATCTCCACGAGCTCGACGGGCCGCCCGGTCACCTGGCTCACGGCGTCCGCCACCTGCCGCGACTGGGACATGGCGAGTTTGCTCCGCCTGGTCCCGAGCCGTAGCGCCTTGGTACTCATGACGAGCCTCGGTCTTTCTCATCGGTGGTGCTGTCCTCGGCGCGGGAGACGGCAGCCACCGTCTCGGGGTCGAGGTCGAACAGAGTCCGCAACGCGTCCGCGTACCCGGCACCGCCGGGCTCGGCCGCGAGTTGCTTGACCCGTACGGTCGGCGCGTGCAGCAGTTTGTCGACCACGCGCCGCACGGTCTGCGTGATCTCGCCGCGCTGCTTGTCGTCCAGCCCCGGCAGCCGCCCGTCGAGCCGGGCGATCTCACCGGCGACGACCTCGGCGGCCATGGACCGCAGCGCGACGACGGTCGGCGTGATGTGCGCGGCCCTGAGCGCGGCCCCGAAGGCGGCGACCTCATCGGCCACGATACGACGGACCTGGTCGACGTCGGCCGCCATGGGAGCGTCCGCCGAAGCATCGGCGAGCGACTCGATGTCGACGAGCCGCACTCCGCCCAGGCGGTGCACGGCGGCGTCGATGTCCCGGGGCATGGCGAGGTCGAGCAGGAAGAGCGAGGGGACGGGCCGCGGAATCTCGGCGACGGGCTCGGGCCTGCGCCGCTCGGGCACCCGCCCGATGGCGGCGGCGGTGGCCGCGAGCGCCGCGATGGCGTCGGCTTCCTCGGCGGGATCGAGCACGGTCACGGCCGGACCGGAACTCTGCGGCCTCGGCGCGTTGTCCACCCACGCGGCGTGCTGCTCCAGCTCGGAGGCGGCCATCCCGGCGACAGCGGCTTCGCCGAGCACGGAGAAGCCGGGGGTGGCCTGTATGGGGGCCAGGTCGAGCGGACAGTTCTCGTCCGTCGCGGAGCCCGCGGGCAGTCGTGCCGCCGGGACGGCTCCCGGCCCACGGAAGGGCGGCACCTCGTCGGCGCCGAGTTCCGCGACCGACCCCCGCGCCGCGGCGACCGCCTCGGCACTGAGGACGAGCCCGGTGGCGCCCGTACAGGACACCACGACATCTGCACGTGTCAGCTCGTCCGACACCGAATCCATCGGTACCGCGCGGGCGGACACGTCCCCGCCTTCGTTGAGGATCTCCGCAAGCCGCTCGGCCCGGTCAGCCGTCCGGTTGGCGACGACGATCTCCGTGACCCCGACCCGGGCCAGCGTCGCCGCGGCCAGCGAGGACATCGACCCGGCCCCGATGACCAGTGCCCTCTTCCCCCGAGCCCAGTCGGACACCTCCGCGCCGAGAGCAAGCTGCTCCAGCCCGAACGTGACCAGCGACTGCCCCGCCCGGTCGATCCCGGTCTCGGAGTGCGCCCGCTTCCCGACCCGCAGCGCCTGCTGGAACAGGTCGTTGAGCAGCCGTCCGGCCGTGTGCAGTTCCTGCGCCCGCGCCAGCGAGTCCTTTATCTGCCCGAGGATCTGCCCTTCCCCGACGACCATGGAGTCCAGCCCACAGGCCACGGAGAAGAGGTGATGAACGGCCCGGTCCTCGTAGTGCACGTACAGATACGGAGTGAGCTCGTCGAGCCCCACCCCGCTGTGCTGCGCGAGCAGCGTGGACAGCTCGGCCACCCCGGCGTGGAACTTGTCCACGTCGGCGTACAGCTCGATCCGGTTGCAGGTGGCCAGCACCGCGGCTTCCGTGGCCGGGTCGGCGGCGACGGTGTCCTGGACCAGCTTCACCTGCGCATCGGCATGAAGAGCCGCCCGCTCCAGCACGCTGACCGGCGCGCTGCGGTGGCTCAGCCCGACGACGAGGAGACTCATGCCGGCATCACGGCGGGTACGTCCCCGTCGGGCCCTTTGTCGGCGGAGTCGCTGCGGCCGACGACGACCGGACCGGCGCCGTCGGCAGCGGCGGCGGCCTCCTCACCGGCCTTGCGCTGCTCGTGGAAGGCGAGGATCTGCAGCTCGATGGAGAGGTCGACCTTGCGTACGTCGACGCCGTCCGGCACGGACAGCACGGTCGGCGCGAAGTTCAGGATGGAGGTGACCCCGGCGGCCACGAGCCGGTCGCAGACCGGCTGGGCGGCACCGGCGGGGGTGGCGATGACGCCGATCGACACGCCGTTGTCCTCGATGATCTTTTCCAGGTCGTCCGAGTGCTGCACCGGAATGCCCGCGACGGGCTTGCCGGCCATCGCCGGATCGGCGTCGATCAGCGCCGCGACACGGAATCCACGGGACGCGAAGCCGCCGTAGTTGGCGAGAGCGGCGCCCAGATTACCGATACCGACGATCACAACCGGCCAGTCCTGGGTCAGGCCGAGTTCGCGGGAGATCTGGTAGACGAGATACTCGACGTCGTAGCCGACACCGCGCGTTCCGTAAGAACCCAGATAGGAGAAATCCTTGCGCAGCTTCGCGGAATTGACCCCCGCGGCGGCCGCGAGCTCCTCGGAGGAGACCGTGGGTACCGAGCGCTCCGACAGTGCGGTCAGGGCTCGTAGGTACAGCGGAAGCCTGGCGACGGTGGCCTCGGGAATCCCTCGGCTACGGGTCGCCGGTCGGTGAGTTCGGCCAGTTGCCACGGTGCTCCTGCGGGTAGAGCGGGGCTGTAGGCGGTCATGCGTCCCCAGACCGCCCCGTCGAATGCAGGCTATGTCTTTGTGAACGCGTGCACAAAGATGGTGTCCGATTTGCCCGGCCAACGTGACCGGCGTCACGCGCGTCTCTCTCGGAGGCAAAACCGCACACTTCCCTCATCAATCCCGCCCCCACGACCACGTCGCCATCGATCCTAAGCGGTCAGGGCCCTGCGGAGACGGTCCTCGTTCACACGCCAGAAAGTGTGCTGTTCGCCGTCGACGAGCACCACCGGGATCTGCTCCCAGTACTGATCGTGGAGTTGAGGATCCTCGTCAATGCTCTTCTGCTCCCACGGAACCCCGAGATCTCCACACACCTTCTCGATCACGGACTGAGCGTCGTCACACAGATGGCAGCCCGGCTTGCGGATGAGAGTGACGAGCCGTTCCTCGGGAAGCCTGGCCGCACTGCGGCGGAAGATGGGACTCATGTCAGCCATTCTCACCCTTGCTTAACGGCACAGTCGCGGAGAGTTCACACCCTTCGAACCTCTCGGCTCCGGAACCACCGAACAGAATGGCTATGCTCACGCCATGGCCGCTCTAGGATGGCTCACTCCCCGTAGGCGCTCCGCCACGGCGCGGAGCGTGTTGGCAGGCGAGGCCTCGGCGGAGGCTGCGCGCAAGTCCTCCCAGGAGGTCGAGGAGACCCCTGGTACGGAACCGGAGTCCCAGTTCCCGGTCCTGGGCGACGACAAGGCCGCCGCCTTCTTCGACCTGGACAACACGGTGATGCAGGGCGCCGCCCTCTTCCACTTCGGCCGTGGCCTGTACAAACGGAAGTTCTTCGAGACCCGCGACCTCGCGAAGTTCGCCTGGCAGCAGGCGTGGTTCCGACTCGCCGGCGTCGAGGACCCGGAGCACATGCAGGAGGCCCGGGACTCCGCGCTGTCCATCGTGAAGGGCCACCGCGTCGCCGAGCTCCAGTCGATCGGCGAGGAGATCTACGACGAGTACATGGCCGAGCGCATCTGGCCGGGCACCCGCGCGCTGGCACAGGCGCACCTGGACGCGGGTCAGAAGGTGTGGTTGGTCACAGCGGCCCCGGTGGAGATCGCCCAGGTGATCGCCCGCCGTCTCGGCCTCACCGGCGCCCTCGGCACCGTGGCGGAGTCGGTGGACGGCGTCTATACGGGCAAGCTCGTGGGCGAACCCCTCCACGGCCCCGCGAAGGCGGAGGCCGTCCGGGCCCTGGCGGCGGCGGAGGGTCTCGACCTGTCGCGCTGCGCGGCGTACAGCGACAGCCACAACGACATCCCGATGCTCTCGCTGGTCGGCCACCCCTACGCGATCAACCCGGACACCAAGCTCCGCAAGCACGCCCGTCAACTGGACTGGCGCCTGCGCGACTACCGCACAGGCCGCAAGGCGGCGAAGGTCGGCATCCCGGCGGCGGCCGGCGTGGGAGCGGTGGCAGGCGGTACGGCGGCGGCGATCGCCCTGCACAAACGCCGCCGGTAGCCGGGCGAACACACCAATCCACGGGTTTTACGGGCGTAACCCCGTGTGCAGGCACATTGGCTGCACACGGCCACAACACGCCCTGTTCCCTGGCAGAACACGACCGCTTCCGATCAACAACCGGCCACTCTCCGGCACTTGAACTGCTCCCAATCGGTTACAGAAGCGACGTAATCGATGAATAGAGCAACTGGGTGTAGCAGAGCCTGCACTAAGCGTTATTCTCCTCAGACGCAATCCGGTACCCCTTCCGTCGCTACGACGGGTGAACGGTCCGGTACTGCACGTGATGGAAGCTCTGCCTCTGGGAGTCCCGTGTACCCACACGTCGGGGTTGACGCCTCGGGCCTGGCTACGCTGCGCGCAACGGTCCAAGACCTGTTGCGCGGCTTCGTCCCCACCGCGTACGCCGTCCCCGCCCTCGCCGCAGCCGCGGCACCGATCGGCCCGTGCTACGCACTGGCCGACGGTTCCGCGGCCGTCGGCAGACGAGGGCGTTCGACCGGCGCCGCCCCCGCCCGCCGTCCGGCCGCGGACAGCGACAGCGCCCGCATGATGGACCTGGTCGAACGCGCCCAGGCCGGCGAGGCCGACGCCTTCGGCCGCCTGTACGACCAGTACAGCGACACGGTGTACCGGTACATCTATTACCGGGTAGGAGGTAAGGCCACCGCCGAGGACCTGACGAGCGAGACATTCCTGCGCGCGCTCAGAAGGATCGGCACGTTCACCTGGCAGGGCCGCGACTTCGGTGCCTGGCTCGTCACCATCGCCCGCAACCTCGTCGCCGACCACTTCAAGTCGAGCCGGTTCCGTCTCGAGGTCACCACCGGCGAGATGCTCGACGCCAACGAGGTCGAGCGCTCGCCCGAGGACTCCGTCCTGGAGTCGCTCTCCAACGCCGCACTGCTGGACGCCGTCCGCCGGCTCAACCCCCAGCAGCAGGAGTGCGTGACCCTTCGTTTCCTCCAGGGCCTCTCCGTTGCCGAGACCGCCCGGGTGATGGGCAAGAACGAAGGCGCCATCAAGACCCTCCAGTACCGGGCCGTGCGCACCCTGGCCCGTCTCCTCCCGGACGACGTCCGCTGAGAGGGCACGCCCGGTAACCGCCAACTCGCTCTCGGTGAAAGTCCGTTGCCTTCCCGATCCGATCATCCGCCGTCCGTAACCCAAGTGCCACGCCGCTCGTTGTGCGGGATGCAGGCTCCCTGTGGTCACTCCCTGGCCGACTTCGATCACTCGATCGTGTGCTCGTGGTCAGGGTGTGCAACCCTCAGGACCCCCTGGGGAGTCGACCGTCATGACGAGAGGAGGTGCCGCCAGTGATCGCGAACGTATCGGCGCACCGGCGGGCGAACGCCTTCGCCCAGGCCCTGGAGGAGCAGTCCGACCGGGACCCGGCGGCCGAGCAGTCCGAAGGACACCAGCCGGCCGCTGGGGAACACACCGGGCAGGACCGCCTGTTGACCCTCGCGGAGTGTCTTGGCGAGCTGCCCAGGCCTGAGCTGGACCCTGAGGTCAAGGTCGTCCAGCGAGCCCAGCTCGTGGCCGCGATGGAGGCCATGCTGCTGGAGGGCGACGGGGTGGAACCCGCGGTGCCCGGGCAGCGGTCCCATCGGGCGGGAGCCGCCCACCGGGCGAGTCCGCTCGGGAAACTGCGACCGCGTTCCCGGCTCAGCAAGAGCCTGGCCGCGGGCGGCCTGAGCGTCGGAGTCGCCGCCGGAGCCTTCGGCGGAGTGGCCGCGGCCAGCTCGGACGCCCTGCCCGGGGACTCGCTGTACGGCCTCAAGCGCGGCATCGAGGACTTCAAGCTCAGCTACCTGTCCGAGGGCGACGACGAGCGCGGTGTCGCCTACCTCGACCAGGCCTCCACCCGGCTGAGCGAGGCCCGCCGCCTGATGGAGCGCGACCGGGGCGGTCACCTCGACCACGAGTCCCTGAGCGAGATCCGCCGCGCCCTGTCCGGCATGCAGCACGACGCCGCCGAAGGCCACCGCCTGCTGCACGAGGCGTACGACCGCGACCCGAACTCCCTGGGCCCCATCCAGGCTCTCTCCAGCTTCTCGCGCTCGCACCGCGAGGCCTGGGGCGCGCTTCGCGAGCGGCTGCCCGTGCAGCTCGGCGACGTCAGCAACCAGGTGTCCTCGGTCTTCGACGCCATAGACGAAGAGGTCGCCCCGCTGCAGTCCCTCCTGCCCGAATCCCCCGCCCGGAGCGGTGGCTCGGGACAGCGCCAGCGCTCCGGGACGGCGTCCTCGGACACCTCGACCGGTTCCGGCCGGTCCACGGCTCCGGGCACCGGCGGCTCCTCCGAGCACAGCGGCGGCAGCAGCCCCAGCAAGTCGGCCACCTCCGGCGGCGAGGACGACGGCCTGCTCGGCGGCAACACCGGCGGCCTCCTGGACCCGCCGAAGGCCACCGGCACCGCCACCCCGACCTCCCCCGCCCCGTCGTCCGACCCGGACGTCACCCTCCCGCCCCTCCTCCCGGGCCTCCTGCCCGGCCTGGGAATCGACGGCGAGAACACGAACTAGCTCTTCCGGTACGACGACGGGGGCGCCCCTTCCACGAAGGGGCGCCCCCGTCGTCGTACGACAGAAAAGATCAGCGGACCTGGCCGGTCAGGTTGAACATCAACATCGCGCCCCATCCACCCTGCCGCCCTGGCGCAGCGGGGTCGTCCTCGCGGCCAGGACCCGCATCGTCGGAAGCCATGTCCGCGCACCGATGCCGAACTGAATCGTCCACTTCGTCGGCAGCGGGACCGCTCCGAGGGGACCCAGCCACGGGAAGGTCGGGGTGAGCGGGAAGTACGGGAAGCCCAGCAGACGGGCCAGCGACCCATCCACATGGCCGCCCTCGCACCGCTCCGCGGGCTTCGCACGGCTGCGCCGGACTCCGTCCAGCGGCTCCACACCCGGGAAGACTCAGAAGAACACGGACCTCCGCTGCACCAGCAACTTGTACAACGTGTGCTGGATCTGTTCCCTGACCTGGTCGGTCAGGTTGAACATCAGCATCGGATCCTCCGCGGCCTCCGGCGGGTAGCCGTCCGTGAGGATCGGCTCGCCGAACTGAATCGTCCACTTCGTCGGCAGCGGAACCGCACCGAGGGGACCCAACCACGGGAAGGTCGGGGTGAGCGGAAAGTACGGGAAGCCCAGCAGACGGGCCAGCGTCTTCGCGTTGCCGATCATCGGGTAGATCTCCTCCGCGCCCACGATCGAGCACGGAATGATCGGGGTGCGCTGACGCAGAGCCGTGGAGACGAACCCACCCCGGCCGAAGCGCTGGAGCTTGTAGCGCTCGCTGAACGGCTTGCCGATGCCCTTGAAGCCCTCCGGCATCACACCGACCAGCTCACCGCGCCCCAGCAGCCGCTCGGCGTCCTCCGCGCAGGCGAGGGTGTGCCCGGCCTTGCGGGCGAGTTCGTTGACCACCGGCAGCATGAACACCAGGTCCGCCGCCAGCAGCCGTAGATGCCGGTTAGCGGGGTGCTGGTCGTGGACGGCGACCTGCATCATCAGGCCGTCCAGCGGCAGCGTCCCGGAGTGGTTGGCGACGATCAGCGCGCCGCCCTCCGCCGGGATGTTCTCGACGCCCTTCACCTCGACCCGGAAGTACTTCTCGTACACCGGCCGCAGCAGGGACATCAGGACCTGGTCGGTGAGTTCCTCGTCGTAGCCGAAGTCGTCGACCTCGTAGTCCCCGGTGAGCCGGCGGCGCAGGAAGCTGAGGCCTCCGGCGATCCGCCGCTCCAGGCCGCCCTCGTCGTTCGCCTGCTGCGGCGGCTCTTCCTCACGCGTCACAGGAACATCATCCTGCCCGGAGGCCCTGCTGGGCAGGGGCTGGACCTCACGGACCAGCGCGGGCTCGGAGCCCTTGCGCCGGCTCCCCCCGCCACGGCGCCGCGCCGGCCGCTGTACGGCGCCTGCGCGGGACCGGTCGTCGTCGAACGGAATGACCTTGGCGTCCGCCATCGTTGATGCGCTCCTCAGTTGGCGCTCTGCGTCGGGGGGTGGCCGCCGCCCGCGAGGGGCAGCGCGGCGATCCTGTCGACGGCCCCCGAGAGGGCCTCCGGCGGCAGCAGCCCGGGTCCCTGGCTGCGTGCGAACTCCGCGAAGGTCTCCGCCGTCGTGTACTTCGGCCGGAATCCGAGCGTCTCACGCATCTGGACCGTCGACACGACCCGGCCGTGGGTGAGCAGCCGGATCTGCTCGGGCGAGAAGTCCGTCATGCCGAGCGTCCGCACCAGCGACCCGGCCCAGGTGACGGCGGGCAGCAGCAGGGGCACGGTGGGCCTCCCGAGCCGCCGGGAACACTGCGACAGCAACAGGACCCCGTCGCCCGCGATGTTGAAGGTGCCGCTGTTGAGCGTGCCCCGCTCCGGTTCGTGCGAGGCGATCCTGAGCACCTCGATCACATCGTCCTCGTGCACGAACTGCAGCCGGGGGTCGTACCCGAACACGGTCGGCAGCACCGGCAGCGCGAAGTACGAGGCGAGCGGCGTGTCCGCCGTCGGCCCCAGGATGTTGGCGAACCTCAGCACACACACGGCCACGTCCGGCCGCCGCCGCGCGAAGCCCCGTACATACCCCTCGACCTCGACCGTGTCCTTGGCGAAGCCGCCGGACGGCAGGGACTTGGGCGGCGTGGTCTCCGTGAACACGGCGGGATCGCGCGGCGCCGAGCCGTACACGTTCGTGCTGGACTTCACCACGAGCCGCTTGACGTTCGGCGACTTCTGACAGGCCCCGAGGAGCTGCATGGTGCCGATGACGTTGGTCTCCTTGACCGTGGTCCGGCTCCCGCTGCCGAGCGCCATCGCCGTCACATCCAGGTGTACGACGGTGTCGGCGGCCGTTTCGGCCAGTACCCGCGCGATGCCGGGCTGCCGGATGTCCGCCTGGACGAAGTCGGCACCGCCCAGATGGTGCTCCGGCGCCACCGCGTCCACGGCGATCACCCGGTCCACTTGCGGGTCACGCTGGATGCGTCGTACGAACCGGCCCCCCAACTGCCGGGCCACTCCGGTCACGAGCACGACCTTTCCCAAGATCAGCGCCTTCCTTCCAGCCCTCGTACCGCCCTGGTCCTGTGCCGCGTTCCCCGTGTGCGCCAACCTAGCGGGTTGTTGTTGCGCTGTGATGACCGCCCACTGCATGAGGTGACGACATCCAGCCCACGGAGTACGTCCTGACACGCGTATGGCCCCCCACCGGCAAGAGGTGGGGGGCCACAAAACACGCTTTCGCGGCGTCGCCTACTTCTTGTTGCGACGCTGAACGCGCGTGCGCTTGAGCAGCTTGCGGTGCTTCTTCTTGGCCATCCGCTTGCGCCGCTTCTTGATAACAGAGCCCACGACTACCCTCGCTCACTTCTCATCACTCGGTGCTGGGCGCCATGGGCCCATACGACCTTCGACGGGCTAGCCTACCCGCCCGAGCGCTGAGGTCGTAATCGAGGGGAACCGGGGAGATCAGGCAGGGGTCCACGAGTGCCCTGAGGCCCCCTTGAGACCTCCCCGAGTCCGCTGTCGTCAGGCCGTCTCCACCCCCACATAACTCTCGCGGAGGTACTCGTGAACCGCGTTCTCGGGGACGCGGAAGGACCGCCCCACCCTGATCGCGGGCAGATGACCGCTGTGCACCAGCCGGTACACGGTCATCTTCGACACTCGCATCACCGAGGCGACTTCCGCCACGGTAAGGAACTGAACCTCGCTCAGAGGCCTCTGCTCAGCAGCCATGACACACCTGAACCTTCCGCACTCGACGGCCACCGGCTTCCCCTTCCGGTGACTCTTCGTCGCTGCGTGCTCACTCCCCAATGTAGGGGCGGGTGATGCAAGTGGGGAAGAGGTGCACCCATCGGCGGCCTACTGTGACAGACACGCTCGATTGAGTACGTAGCGGGTCAGCGGCAGGTAGTAATCAGACCGCACAGCGTCATCAAGTGGAACGACGACGGACACGACCCCCTCGGCCTCCCCCACAAAGAGCGCGGGGTCATCCGTATCCGCGAGCCCAATGGCCTCAAACCCCAGCTGACCTGCTCCGCAGACCCATCCGTGGTCCCCGACCACGAGCTCGGGAAGCGGCCCGCCGCTCTCCGCGGCGGCCGCCAGCACGGTACGAACCGGGAGCGGCGAGTGCGAGTGTGCGCCGGTCTCACAACCGGAGCTCTTCGCGTCCGGTTCCCGGACGAGCGCGACTCCTCGTACGTAGTCAAGGTTGTACGTGCGTAGACCGAACCGGGTCGTTATGTCGACACAGTGGCCATGCGCAGGGGTGAGGACGGTACATCCCGCCGCCGAGAGGGCGTCCGCGATGGCGGCGTAGAACCCGAGCAGTCGGTGCGGATGGCCGGTGCCGAGGAGCACGGCCCCCTGGCGCTGGGCGGTTGCCTCGAGCCGCTCCGCGAAGGCGTCGAGCGCGACGAGGGTTCGCTCAGGGTCAATCACATCATGGCCACTTGTGTGCCGCGGATCGCCCGAAACTCCGCACTTGTCGGCCATGAGACCGATCAAATCCCGCTCGTTCCACGACCACTCGGGATCGATCCCGATCAGCACCCTCGGATCCCGAGCCGCGAACAACCGGTAACTCCGCAGACTCTCCTCGCGGGAGGTGGCCACGGGCCCGGCCATACGAGCGGCCAGCAGATGGGCGCGGAGGGCACCGGTGCTCAACACGTGAGTGATGGTGACGGAGGCGAGGCGAAGGAGGGATGGGAACAGGGAAACACCGCACAGTTGGCGTAACCGGAGCCTGCACGGCTGCCCGCGGTCGGGACCTGCTACGCCAGCAAGCCCCGCAACGGGAACACCGCCCGCCGGGTGGCCAGTACCGCCTGATCCAGCCGATCCGCAGGGTCGTACCCCGCGTCCCACTCCGCATAGGCCACCGGCCACCGACCGTCCGTCATCCGCGCCGGCGCCAACTGCCGGGTCCGGGCGAACACTTCCTGCCGCCACCCCTCGGGAATCATCGCCTCGGGCTCGACCGGCCGCCCGGCGGCGATCCCCACCAGATGCGTCCAGGACCGGGGCACGACATCCACCACGGCGTACCCCCCGCCCCCGAGCGCGATCCACTTACCCGCGGCGTACTCGTGCGCCAGCTCATGACACGCCATCTGCACAGCCCGCTGCGCATCCAACGACACCGCGAGATGAGCCAGCGGATCCTCGAAGTGCGTATCGGCCCCGTGCTGCGTCACCAGCACATCCGGCCGGAAGTCGGCGATCAGCTCCGGCACCACCGCGTGGAACGCCCGCAACCACCCCGCGTCCCCCGTCCCCGCCGGCAACGCCACGTTCACGGCGCTGCCCTCGGCCGAGTCCGCACCCGTCTCCTCCGGCCACCCGGTCTGCGGAAACAGCGTCCGGGGATGCTCGTGCAGCGAGATCGTCAGAACCCGGGGATCCTCCCAGAACGCCGCCTGCACCCCGTCCCCGTGATGCACGTCGACATCCACATAGGCGACCCGCTCGGCGCCCAACTCCAGCAGCCGCGCGATGGCGAGCGAGGCGTCGTTGTAGATGCAGAACCCCGAGGCACCACCGGGCATCGCGTGATGCAGCCCACCCGCGAAGTTCACCGCATGCAGCGCCTGCCCCCGCCATACGGCCTCCGCCGCCCCCACCGACTGCCCGGCGATCAGCGCGGACACGTCGTGCATCCGCGGGAAGGCCGGATCGTCCATCGTTCCCAGCCCGTACGACTGGTCGGCCGCCCCAGGGTCCACGGAAGCCGCCTTCACGGCCTCGACGTAGTCCTCCCGGTGCACGAGCCGCAACGTCGACTCGCCCGCCGCCTTCGCGGACACGACCTCCACGTCCCGGTCCAGTCCGAAGGCATCCACCAGTCGCCGGGTCAGGTCGAGCCGGACCGGATCCATCGGATGGTCCGGACCGAAGTCATAGCCCGTTACTGCCTCGTCCCACATCAGCTGTGCGCGGCCGCTCATGCCCGCCACCGTATCGGTCCGGTTGAGCCGCGAACGACTTGGCGTACACCAGCGTCACCAGCACCAACACCATCGGCACGAGCATGGCCCCGCGATAGCTCCACGTGTCCCCCAAGGCCCCCACCAACGGCGAGCCGACCAGAAACCCGACGTAATTGAAGACATTGAGCCGAGCGACCGCGGCATCCGAGGCCCCCGGGAACAACCGCCCCGCCGCCGCGAAGGTCTGCGGCACCAGCACACACAACCCCAGCCCCAGCAGCGTGAACCCGAGCATCCCGACCCACGGTCCGGGCGCCACGGCCACCACCGCGAACCCCCCGGCCGCCACCAACGACCCCAGCCGGACGACCGCCGCGGCCCCGAACCGCCGCACCCCGAGGTCGCCGATGGTGCGCCCGATCAGCGTGGTCACCATGTAGACGTTGTACGGCACGGTGGCCAGCTGCTCCGAGCTCCCCAGCACATCCTGCAGATACTTCGCACTCCAGTTGGAGACGGTGGAGTCCCCGATGTACGCGAAGGTCATCACCAGACACAGCGGCAGCAGCAGCTTGAAGACCACCGTCTCCCCGCCCTGCGACTTCTCCTCCACGAGGGTGGCGTCCCCGTCGACGTACCACCGACTCCCCACCAGGCACAGCGGCAACAGCACCAGGACGACCGGCAGATAGGACACGAACAGCGCGAGATGCCAGTGCGCCCCCACCCAGGCGAGTGAGGCCCCGGCGATCCCGCCGAGACTGAACACCGCGTGGAAGCTCAGCATGATGCTGCGCCCGTACGCCCGCTGCAGGCTCACCCCGAGCATGTTCATGGACGCGTCGAGCATGCCCACGGCGAGCCCGAAGGCGCCGAGCGAGAACCCCAACTCGAGCGTCGAGTCCCCGGCCCCCACCCCCAGCAGCGCCAGGAGCACGACCGGTTGAGCGAACCGCAGCAGCCGACTGGGCCGTATTCGCTTCACCAGGTGCTCGGTCGAGACGCTCCCGACACCGGCGAGGATCGGCACGGCGGCCAGGAAAGCCGGCAGCAACGCGTCGGAGACGCCGTACCGGTCCTGGATGGCGGGGATCCGCGTCACCAGCAGAGCAAAGGCGACACCTTGCGCGAAGAAACTGAACGCCAGCGAGGCCCTACCGCGCCGCAGCACATCTGTCATGGCGGCGAGCGTAGGGCCCCGGCGTACTCGTGGGTAGATCCAGCCAAAGATGAATTTCACTCAGCTTTATCGGGCGAGGGCGACCTCGGGCCTCGACACGGCCTCCGCCTTCGTCTCGGCGCACAGCATCCGGGCCATGGGTCCGGCGCCCACCGCCCCGCTGACCAGGAAGGCCACGGCCATCGCCACGACCATGACGACGGACCCGAGCCAGACCATCGTGTCCACGGGGAGCGTGTACGCCCCTACAACCCGCAGCACACACTCCGCGAGCAGAACGACCCCCCACACCACGGAGAACCGCCGCTCGGCACTCCGGAAGTCCGCCGACCCGTCCTGGAGCCTCGCCCAGGCGGCCTCCCGCTCCGCGATCCCCTTCACCAGCCAGGGCTTCATCCCCGCGGTCATCATGGGCCTCCCGAGCGCGACGGAGACGAGAATGCCGATCCCGATCACGCTGCTGACCCCGCTGTCCTTGGCGAGCATCAGCCGCGGGTCGCCGGCGACGAGGCTGAGCAGCAGCCCCACGACGTTGACGACGAGGATGAGCGCGGCGAGACCGTTGACCGCTCGCTCCTTCACCACGCTCCAGCCGGTCCGCACCGCGGGCACGACACTGCTGAGGCCCAGCGCCATCAGCGTGCTCGTCCCGAGTCCGTCCTTGAGCAGGTAGTACGCCCCGATCGGCACAGCCACGTCCACGATCAGGGGAGCCAGGTTCGCGCGCTTCGAGTTCGTCTTCGTCGTCATGCCCTCAGCTTCCCGTCCGGCGAGGGGGTGCCAACAGAAACGATCGTCCGGACCTCGGCATGACAAATGTCAGACGAACAGGTCAGCCAACTCCCCCATGCCGGAGAAGAGTTGGGTGGCCCCCGCCAGCTTGGCGGCAGGCGTCATGGCGGTGAAGCCGTACACGTCCATCCCGGCCGCGACAGCCGCCTGCACGCCCAGCGGACTGTCCTCGACCACCACACACCGCCCGGGCTCGACCCCCATCCGCTCGGCGGCGTACAGGAACAGATCCGGCGCCGGCTTGCCCCGCCCCACATCATGCGAACTGAAGATCCGCTCGTCCGCGAACCACCGGTCGAGCCCGGTCGCCCGATGCCCCACCCGGATCCGCTCATGACTCCCGGAGGACGCGACGCAGAACGGCACCCCGTCCGCCGCCAGCTTCTCCAGTACGCCCGCCACGCCGACCACCGGCTGCAACTCCCGCTCGAACGCGGCGAACACCCGCGAGTGGAAGACGTCGTCGAAGTCCTCCGGCAGCCGCCGCCCGGTGCGTTCCAGGACGAGGTCGTGGATCCGGTGCATGGCGGAGCCCATGTAGTCGCGGATGGATTCCTCGTAGGAGGTCGGATGGCCGAGCTCCGTCAGATACGCGGCGAGATGCCGATTGGAGATCGGCTCACTGTCGACGAGAACACCGTCGTTGTCGAAGATGACGAGGTCGTAACGCATGTATCGAGCCTAAACGCAGAAAACCCCCGTTCCGAATGGAACGGGGGTTTTCTCAAAAATTGTTCGGCGGTGTCCTACTCTCCCACAGGGTCCCCCCTGCAGTACCATCGGCGCTGTAAGGCTTAGCTTCCGGGTTCGGAATGTAACCGGGCGTTTCCCTCACGCTATGACCACCGAAACACTATGAAGTTAGACCGGAAAAACGACACGGTCGTTGCCTCAGAACTAACACAGTGGACGCGAGCAAATATGGACAAGCCCTCGGCCTATTAGTACCGGTCACCTCCACCCATTACTGGGCTTCCAGATCCGGCCTATCAACCCAGTCGTCTACTGGGAGCCTTAACCCCTCAAGGGGGTGGGAATACTCATCTCGAAGCAGGCTTCCCGCTTAGATGCTTTCAGCGGTTATCCCTCCCGAACGTAGCCAACCAGCCATGCCCTTGGCAGAACAACTGGCACACCAGAGGTTCGTCCGTCCCGGTCCTCTCGTACTAGGGACAGCCCTTCTCAATATTCCTGCGCGCGCAGCGGATAGGGACCGAACTGTCTCACGACGTTCTAAACCCAGCTCGCGTACCGCTTTAATGGGCGAACAGCCCAACCCTTGGGACCGACTCCAGCCCCAGGATGCGACGAGCCGACATCGAGGTGCCAAACCATCCCGTCGATATGGACTCTTGGGGAAGATCAGCCTGTTATCCCCGGGGTACCTTTTATCCGTTGAGCGACGGCGCTTCCACAAGCCACCGCCGGATCACTAGTCCCGACTTTCGTCCCTGCTCGACCCGTCGGTCTCACAGTCAAGCTCCCTTGTGCACTTACACTCAACACCTGATTGCCAACCAGGCTGAGGGAACCTTTGGGCGCCTCCGTTACTCTTTAGGAGGCAACCGCCCCAGTTAAACTACCCATCAGACACTGTCCCTGATCCGGATCACGGACCCAGGTTAGACATCCAGCACGACCAGACTGGTATTTCAACGACGACTCCACCTGAACTGGCGTCCAAGCTTCACAGTCTCCCAGCTATCCTACACAAGCCGAACCGAACACCAATATCAAACTGTAGTAAAGGTCCCGGGGTCTTTCCGTCCTGCTGCGCGAAACGAGCATCTTTACTCGTAGTGCAATTTCACCGGGCCTATGGTTGAGACAGTCGAGAAGTCGTTACGCCATTCGTGCAGGTCGGAACTTACCCGACAAGGAATTTCGCTACCTTAGGATGGTTATAGTTACCACCGCCGTTTACTGGCGCTTAAGTTCTCAGCTTCGCCACACCGAAATGTGACTAACCGGTCCCCTTAACGTTCCAGCACCGGGCAGGCGTCAGTCCGTATACATCGCCTTACGGCTTCGCACGGACCTGTGTTTTTAGTAAACAGTCGCTTCTCGCTGGTCTCTGCGGCCACCCCCAGCTCGAGGAGCAAGTCCTCTCACCAGTGATGGCCCCCCTTCTCCCGAAGTTACGGGGGCATTTTGCCGAGTTCCTTAACCATAGTTCACCCGAACGCCTCGGTATTCTCTACCTGACCACCTGAGTCGGTTTAGGGTACGGGCCGCCATGAAACTCGCTAGAGGCTTTTCTCGACAGCATAGGATCATCCACTTCACCACAATCGGCTCGGCATCAGGTCTCAGACTATTGCCAGGCGGATTTACCTACCTGACGTCCTACACCCTTACCCCGGGACAACCACCGCCCGGGCTGGACTACCTTCCTGCGTCACCCCATCACTCACCTACTACCACCTTGGTTCGGCGGCTCCACCACTTTCCATTCCCCGAAGGGTCCGGAACGGCTTCACGGCCTTAGCATCAATAGGTTCGGTGTTTGACGCTTCACAGCGGGTACCGGAATATCAACCGGTTATCCATCGACTACGCCTGTCGGCCTCGCCTTAGGTCCCGACTTACCCTGGGCAGATCAGCTTGACCCAGGAACCCTTAGTCAATCGGCGCACACGTTTCCCACGTGTGTATCGCTACTCATGCCTGCATTCTCACTCGTGAACCGTCCACCACTGCCTTCCGGCGCGGCTTCACCCGGCACACGACGCTCCCCTACCCATCCATACAGGCGTTGGCCCTATTGTATGAATGACACGACTTCGGCGGTACGCTTGAGCCCCGCTACATTGTCGGCGCGGAATCACTAGACCAGTGAGCTATTACGCACTCTTTCAAGGGTGGCTGCTTCTAAGCCAACCTCCTGGTTGTCTCTGCGACTCCACATCCTTTCCCACTTAGCGTACGCTTAGGGGCCTTAGTCGATGCTCTGGGCTGTTTCCCTCTCGACCATGGAGCTTATCCCCCACAGTCTCACTGCCGTGCTCTCACTTACCGGCATTCGGAGTTTGGCTAAGGTCAGTAACCCGGTAGGGCCCATCGCCTATCCAGTGCTCTACCTCCGGCAAGAAACACACGACGCTGCACCTAAATGCATTTCGGGGAGAACCAGCTATCACGGAGTTTGATTGGCCTTTCACCCCTAACCACAGGTCATCCCCCAGGTTTTCAACCCTGGTGGGTTCGGTCCTCCACGAAGTCTTACCTCCGCTTCAACCTGCCCATGGCTAGATCACTCCGCTTCGGGTCTTGAGCGTGCTACTCAAACGCCCTATTAGGACTCGCTTTCGCTACGGCTACCCCACCCGGGTTAACCTCGCAACACACCGCAAACTCGCAGGCTCATTCTTCAAAAGGCACGCAGTCACGAGACACCAAGCAAGCTTGATGTCCGACGCTCCCACGGCTTGTAGGCACACGGTTTCAGGTACTATTTCACTCCGCTCCCGCGGTACTTTTCACCATTCCCTCACGGTACTATCCGCTATCGGTCACCAGGGAATATTTAGGCTTAGCGGGTGGTCCCGCCAGATTCACACGGGATTTCTCGGGCCCCGTGCTACTTGGGTGTCTCTCAAACGAGCCGCTGATGTTTCGACTACGGGGGTCTTACCCTCTACGCCGGACCTTTCGCATGTCCTTCGCCTACATCAACGGTTTCTGACTCGTCCTGTCGCCGGCAGACGACAGAAGAGAGATCCCACAACCCCGAATGCGCAACCCCTGCCGGGTCTCACACGCATACGGTTTGGCCTCATCCGGTTTCGCTCGCCACTACTCCCGGAATCACGGTTGTTTTCTCTTCCTGCGGGTACTGAGATGTTTCACTTCCCCGCGTTCCCTCCACATACCCTATGTGTTCAGGTATGGGTGACAGCCCATGACGACTGCCGGGTTTCCCCATTCGGAAACCCCCGGATCAAAGCCTGGTTGACGACTCCCCGGGGACTATCGTGGCCTCCCACGTCCTTCATCGGTTCCTGGTGCCAAGGCATCCACCGTGCGCCCTTAAAAACTTGGCCACAGATGCTCGCGTCCACTGTGCAGTTCTCAAACAACGACCAGCCACCCATCACCCCGGAGCTTCACTCCGAGTTCACTGGGGCCGGCATCGAGGGGGTTCATTCCCTCAGACACCCAACAGCGTGCCCGACACCCTCGCCACTCATGATCAGCTTTCCACGCTCCGAAGAGCAGTACTGGCAGCCCGAGATGACTGAAAGTGCCGAATAATCAACGTTCCACCCATGAGCAACCACCGTCGAACGTGTGCCGACGTAATGGCCCTGGACCACCGGGCAAGCCCGGCAGCCTAGATGCTCCTTAGAAAGGAGGTGATCCAGCCGCACCTTCCGGTACGGCTACCTTGTTACGACTTCGTCCCAATCGCCAGTCCCACCTTCGACAGCTCCCTCCCACAAGGGGTTGGGCCACCGGCTTCGGGTGTTACCGACTTTCGTGACGTGACGGGCGGTGTGTACAAGGCCCGGGAACGTATTCACCGCAGCAATGCTGATCTGCGATTACTAGCAACTCCGACTTCATGGGGTCGAGTTGCAGACCCCAATCCGAACTGAGACAGGCTTTTTGAGATTCGCTCCACCTCACGGTATCGCAGCTCATTGTACCTGCCATTGTAGCACGTGTGCAGCCCAAGACATAAGGGGCATGATGACTTGACGTCGTCCCCACCTTCCTCCGAGTTGACCCCGGCGGTCTCCTGTGAGTCCCCATCACCCCGAAGGGCATGCTGGCAACACAGAACAAGGGTTGCGCTCGTTGCGGGACTTAACCCAACATCTCACGACACGAGCTGACGACAGCCATGCACCACCTGTACACCGACCACAAGGGGGGCACCATCTCTGATGCTTTCCGGCGTATGTCAAGCCTTGGTAAGGTTCTTCGCGTTGCGTCGAATTAAGCCACATGCTCCGCTGCTTGTGCGGGCCCCCGTCAATTCCTTTGAGTTTTAGCCTTGCGGCCGTACTCCCCAGGCGGGGAACTTAATGCGTTAGCTGCGGCACCGACGACGTGGAATGTCGCCAACACCTAGTTCCCACCGTTTACGGCGTGGACTACCAGGGTATCTAATCCTGTTCGCTCCCCACGCTTTCGCTCCTCAGCGTCAGTAATGGCCCAGAGATCCGCCTTCGCCACCGGTGTTCCTCCTGATATCTGCGCATTTCACCGCTACACCAGGAATTCCGATCTCCCCTACCACACTCTAGCTAGCCCGTATCGAATGCAGACCCGGGGTTAAGCCCCGGGCTTTCACACCCGACGTGACAAGCCGCCTACGAGCTCTTTACGCCCAATAATTCCGGACAACGCTTGCGCCCTACGTATTACCGCGGCTGCTGGCACGTAGTTAGCCGGCGCTTCTTCTGCAGGTACCGTCACTTTCGCTTCTTCCCTGCTGAAAGAGGTTTACAACCCGAAGGCCGTCATCCCTCACGCGGCGTCGCTGCATCAGGCTTTCGCCCATTGTGCAATATTCCCCACTGCTGCCTCCCGTAGGAGTCTGGGCCGTGTCTCAGTCCCAGTGTGGCCGGTCGCCCTCTCAGGCCGGCTACCCGTCGTCGCCTTGGTGAGCCATTACCTCACCAACAAGCTGATAGGCCGCGGGCTCATCCTTCACCGCCGGAGCTTTCAACCACCACAGATGCCTGCGGTAGTGGTATCCGGTATTAGACCCCGTTTCCAGGGCTTGTCCCAGAGTGAAGGGCAGATTGCCCACGTGTTACTCACCCGTTCGCCACTAATCCCCACCGAAGTGGTTCATCGTTCGACTTGCATGTGTTAAGCACGCCGCCAGCGTTCGTCCTGAGCCAGGATCAAACTCTCCGTGAATGTTTACCCGTAATCGGGTGCACACATCACGAGAGCGGAGCGACCACCGGAATAAGGCGGTCGCTCACAGCGTCCTCGCTGTGTTTTCTTCAAAGGAACCTCGCCCCAGCAGATGCTGGAGACGGGGTATCAACATATCTGGCGTTGATTTTTGGCACGCTGTTGAGTTCTCAAGGAACGGACGCTTCCTTTGTACTCACCCTCTCGGGCTTTCCTCCGGGCTTTTTCCCTTCGGTCTTGCGTTTCCGACTCTATCAGACCGTTTCCGGTTCCGATTTCCTCGGCGCTTTCCAGGTTCCCGCTCTCGCGTTTCCCTTTCCGGCGGTTCCGACTCTATCAGATCCTTTCGGGCCTGATTCCCAGTCAGCGGGGGTTTGCCTTCCCGGCTGTTGGGCCGTTCCGACGAGTGAGACTTTAGCGGATTCCCGGCTCCCGAGCTAATCGGGGGCCGCCGTCCTTTCGAACGCGGATTCCTCATTTCGCGAATACGCACGCCAATGCGGCGACGGCAGACAGAGTGACTGTCGTCGTTTGTTGGCTGGTACCTGCGGAATGGCTGTCCGGGGACCGACCGGGGTCGGCGCTCACGTCGGACAACTCGGAGAACACTACGTACCGGGCTGGGGAGTGTCAACTCAGGTCCGGACGGGCGCTCGGAGGCGTACGCTGACAGGCATGACAACGCGTACGTGCACCCAGCAGTGGTGGGCCGCCTGACGGCGGCCGTGATCACGTATGCACTCAACGGCCGCCGCCTCGGCGGCCGTTCGCATATCTCCCTCCAGGACTCCTGAGGGTCGGCCGGCCGGGGTCGGCGGCCTCGACCAGGAGGTGGAGAGATGACGCGGGTCTTCAGCGGGGTCAAGCCGACGGGGCATCTGACGCTGGGGAACTACCTGGGAGCCATGCGGCAGTGGGCCACGGTCGACCAGCACCGGGCCGAGTCGCTGTTCTGCATCGTCGACCTGCACGCCCTGACCGTCGACCATGATCCGGCGCGGGTGCGCCGGCTGAGTCGGCAGGCGGCGACGCTGCTGCTCGCGGCGGGGTTGGATCCCGAGCTGTGCACCGTGTTCGTACAGAGTCATGTGGACGAGCATGCGCGGCTGTCGTACGTGCTGGAGTGCGTGGCCACGGACGGCGAGATGCGGCGGATGATCCAGTACAAGGAGAAGGCCGCTCGGGAGCGGGCGCGGGGCGGGAGTGTGCGGCTGTCGTTGCTGACGTATCCCGTGCTGATGGCGGCGGACATCCTGGCCTACGGGGCCGACGAGGTGCCGGTCGGGGACGACCAGGCACAACACGTGGAGTTGACGCGGGATCTGGCGGCGCGGTTCAACCAGCGGTACGGCTACACGTTCGTGGTGCCCCGGGCCACCCTGCCCACGGTGGGCGCGCGGGTCATGAACCTTCAGGACCCGCTGTCGAAGATGGGGAAGTCCGACGACTCCGGGCCGGGGATCGTCTATCTGCTCGACGAGCCGGATGTCGTGCGGAAGAAGGTGATGCGGGCCGTGACCGACAGCGGGCGGGAGGTCGTGTACGACCGGGAGGCGCGGCCCGGCCTGGCGAATCTGCTGGAGATCCTCGCGTCCTGTACGGGTGGGAACCCATCGGAGCTGAGCGGTGTATATGAGTCGTACGGCGCCTTGAAGAAGGACACCGCCGAGGCCGTGGTCGAGGTCTTGAGGCCCGTGCAGGAGAGGCACAAGGAGTTGTGCGCGGATCCTGGCTATGTGGAGGGGGTGCTGCGGGATGGCGCGGAGAGAGCGCGGGCGATGGCGCGGCCGACCGTGGATGCCGCTTATCGCGCGATCGGGCTGCTTCCGGCCACTGCCGAGCCGGTCGCGGTGGATACCGACGCGGTCGACAGCGGAGTCGTGCTGAACGCTGCCCGGTAGGCGCGTGGGCTGGTGGCGAGGCGCGATGCGAAGTGCTGGCGCATCGTGACCTCGCTGCCGAAGCCGGCGCGGCGGGCGACTTCGGGCATCGGCAGGTCAGTGCGCTCAAGGAGTTTCTGGGCTGCGGCGATGCGCTGGTCGAGGAGCCAGCGGAGCGGGGTCGTGCCGGTTTCCGCGGCGAAGTGACGGGCGAAGCTGCGGGCGGACATGCCTGCGCGGGCGGCCAGGTCGGCGACGGTGAGCGGTTCGTGGAGGTGGCGCAGGGCGTGCTCGCGTACGGCGGCGAGGGCGTCGGAGTCGCGGTCGGCGCGCGGGGTGGGGTGCTCGATGAACTGGGCCTGGGTTCCGGTGCGGAAGGGCGCGGTGACCATCGAGCGGGCGATGGTGGCCGCGGCTTCGGCGCCGTGGGCCCGGCGGACGAGGTGGAGACAGAGGTCGATGCCTGCCGCGGTGCCGGCCGCGGTCCAGATGTTGTCGTCCTCGATGAACAGGGCGTCGGGGACGACGGTGACCTGGGGGTGGTGTGCGCGCAGGGGGTCGATCAGGTTCCAGTGGGTGATGGCGCGGCGACCGTCGAGGAGGCCGGCCTGGGCGAGGGTGAAGGCGCCACCGCACAGGGCCGCGATGGTGGTGCCGCTGGTGTGCGCGCGGCGCAGGGCTTCGAGGACGGGGGTGGGTGCGGAGGTGAGGTGGTCGTCGAGGCCGGGGATCACGATGAGATCGGCGTGGGGCAGCCAGTCGAGGGTGCGGTCGGGAAGGAGGGTGAGGCCGCCGCGCATGGGGACCGGTGTGGTGTCGGGGGCGGCTCGGCGCAGGTCGAAGGCGGGGGCTCCGCGATCGGTGCGGTCGGTGCCCCAGACCTCGGTGATGACGGAGACGTCGAAGGGGCGGATCCCGGGGAAGGCGACCAGCGCGACGCCGTACGCGTGCTCCTTCTCCCCAGGGTTCTCCATGGCTGGCAGTAAACCATCGATCGCTGTCTTTTCACCCACTGGGTGGGGTGGGCTCCCGGCGGCAGGATCGTCGGCATGGAGATCGCAGAGGACGCAGCGCTGGTGGTCGTGGACGTCCAGAAGGGCTTCGACGAGGCCGACTTCTGGGGACCGCGGAACAACCCGGAGGCCGATGACAACGTCGCTTCGCTCATCGACGTGTGGCAGGCGACGGGGCGGCCGGTCGTGTTCGTGCGGCATGACTCGCGGAAGCCCGAGTCGCCGCTGCGGACGGGGTATGAGGGGAACGCCTTCAAGGAGTACGTGGAGCGGCGGCGTGGGAGGGGGGTCGGCGGGGCTGAGCTGTTGGTCACGAAGACCGTGAACTCGGCCTTCTACGGGACGCCGGATCTGGATGCCTGGCTGAAGGGCGAGGGGATCTCGCAGTTCGTGGTGGCCGGGATCCAGACCAACATGTGCGTGGAGACGACGGCTCGGATGGGCGGGAACCTCGGTTATGACGTGGTGGTCGCCTATGACGCGACGCACACGTTCGATCTGGAGGGCCCGTTCGGCTGGCGGCGGAGTGCGGACGAGGTGGCACAGGCGTCGGCGGTCTCGCTGCACGGGGGCGGCTTCGCTCGTGTGGTGGCCACGAAGGAAGTGGTGGACGCGGCGGGGTGACCGCCCCCGTGGGCCTCAGTCCTTCTTGCCGGAGGCCAGGGCGCGGCTGCGGTCGCGGGCGGCTTCGAGGGCGGCGATGAGGGCGGCGCGTACGCCGTGGTTCTCGAGTTCGCGGATGGCGTTGATGGTGGTGCCCGCGGGGGAGGTGACGTTCTCGCGGAGCTTCACCGGGTGCTCGCCGCTGTCGCGGAGCATCGTCGCGGCGCCGATCGCGGACTGGACGATCAGGTCGTGGGCCTTGTCGCGGGGCAGGCCGAGCAGGATGCCGGCGTCCGTCATGGCTTCGACCAGGTAGAAGAAGTACGCCGGTCCGGAGCCGGAGAGGGCGGTGCAGGCGTCCTGCTGGGACTCGGGGACGCGGAGCGTCTTGCCGACGGCGCCGAAGATCTCCTCGGTGTGGGCGAGGTGGTCGGCGGTGGCATGGGTGCCGGCGGAGATGACCGACATGGCCTCGTCGACCAGGGCGGGCGTGTTGGTCATCACGCGGACGACGGGGGTGCCGGTGGCGAGGCGCTCCTCGAAGAAGGAGGTGGGGATGCCGGCGGCGCCGCTGATGACCAGGCGGTCGGCCGGGACGTGCGGGGCGAGTTCGTCGAGGAGGGTGCCCATGTCCTGCGGTTTGACCGTGAGGATCAGGGTGTCGGCGGTCTTCGCGGCTTCCGGGTTGGTGACCGGGGTGACTCCGTAGCGGCTGCGGAGTTCTTCGGCTCGCTCGGGGCGGCGGGCGGTGACCAGGAGGTCGGCCGGGGCCCAGCCGGCGCGGATCATTCCGCTGAGCAGGGCTTCGCCGATCTTGCCGGTGCCGAGGACTGCGACTTTCTGACTCATGCGGTTCAGTCTGGCACCGGGTCGGGGCGTGCAGGGCGGGTGTCCGGTGGGCGGAACAGGAGGGTGGCCGACCGTGCGCAGCGCTATGGCGTCCTGCGCCTGAGGGTTGCCGCTCCCAGTCCCAGGACCAGCAGTGCGCAGCCCGCCACGATCAAGGCGTCGCGTAGGAAGGTCGCTGTCATGTCCGTGTGCCTGAGGACTTCGTTCATGCCGTCGACGGCGTAGGACATGGGGAGGACATCGGAGATGGTCTCCAGGACGGGGTGCATGTTGTCGCGGGGGGTGAAGAGTCCGCAGAGGAGGAGTTGGGGGAAGATCACGGCCGGCATGAACTGGACGGCCTGGAACTCGGAGGCCGCGAAGGCCGAGACGAACAGGCCGAGGGCGGTGCCGAGCAGGGCGTCGAGCAGGGCGACCAGCAGCAGGAGCCAGGGGCTGCCGATGACGTCGAGGCCGAGGAACCAGACGGCGAGGCCGGTCGCGAGGGCGGACTGGATGATCGCGAGGACGCCGAAGGCGAGGGCGTAGCCGGCGATGAGGTCGCCTTTGCCCAGCGGCATGGCGAGGAGGCGTTCGAGGGTGCCGGAGGTGCGTTCGCGCAGGGTGGCGATGGAGGTGACCAGGAACATCGTGATCAGCGGGAAGATCCCGAGGAGGGAGGCACCGATGCTGTCGAAGGTGCGCGGGCTGCCGTCGAAGACGTAGCGCAGCAGGAAGAGCATCACGCAGGGGATCAGGATCATCATCGCGATGGTGCGCGGGTCGTGGCGGAGCTGGCGCAGGACCCTGGCCGCGGTGGCGGTGGTGCGGGAGAGGCTGAGGGCGCTGGTGGGAGCGGGCGCGAGGTTCGGCGTGGTGGTCGTGGTCATCGCGTGGGCTCCTTGGTGCGGCTTGCCTCGACGGCCTGGTCGACCAGGTGGAGGAAGGCCTCCTCGACAGTGTCGGAGTGTGTGCGGGTGCGGAGGGCCTCGGGGGTGTCGTCGGCGAGGATCTCGCCCTCGCGCATCAGGAGGAGGCGGTGGCAGCGCTCGGCCTCGTCCATGACGTGGGAGGAGATGAGGAGGGTGGCGCCGCGGCGGGCGGCGATGTCGTGGAAGAGGTTCCAGAGGTCGCGGCGCAGGACGGGGTCGAGGCCGACGGTGGGTTCGTCGAGGACGAGGAGTTCGGGGGTGCCGAGGAGGGCCACGGCGAGGGAGACGCGGCTGCGCTGGCCGCCGGAGAGGTTGCCGGCGAGGGAGTCGGCGTGGGTGGTGAGGTCGACGTCGGTGATGGCCCGGGTGACGTCGGAGTGGCGGCGGTCGGCGGCGGCGCGGCCGGGAGCGAGGATCGCGGCGAAGTAGTCGAGGTTCTGGCGGACGGTCAGGTCGTCGTAGACGGAGGGGGCCTGGGTGACGTAGCCGATGCGGGTGCGGAGAGTGGGGTGGCCCGCGGGCCGGCCTAGGACGTCGAGGGTGCCGGTGACCTTGGCCTGGGTGCCGACGATCGAGCGCATCAGCGTGGACTTGCCGCAACCCGAGGGGCCGAGGAGGCCGGTGATCTGGCCGCGTGGGACGTCGAAGGCGAGGCCGCGCAGGACGGTGCGGGGGCCGCGCACGACGGTGAGGCCGTCGGCGTGGACGGCGGGGATGGCGGGCCCTTGGGCCGTGCTGTCGTCGCTGTCGTCGGGTGGCCCGGACGCATTATTCACCATGTGATGAATAATGCTCTCGCGGCTTCTGACCGTCAAGCGAGTCACCCCCCCCCTGGAACTCGGCGGGGGTCAGGCGTTGACGGCGACCAGCAGTTCGACGTCGTAGGTCTCCTCGACGGTCTCGTCCGGGAAGAGTTCCAGCAGGATCCGGCGCTCCTCGGTGAGGAAGGCGCCCGCGTGCTCCTCGCCCGCGACCAGGAACAGCGAGTGGCTGCCGATGTTGGCGAGGTGGGTGTCGACGGGGACGTGGCGGCTCCAGCGGACCACGCGGTGGGCGAAGTCCAGGCGGCCGGTGGGGTCGGCCAGGGCCGACCGGGCTCCGCTGCCGTTCACCTCGACGGCCGGGTGGGCACCGTAGGCCTTGAAGTGCTCCCCGATGCGGTCCAGTTGACCGGTGATCCACGGCACGTCGAGGGCGTGGGTGTTCCACCACAGGGCGAGCGCGCCGCCGGGGCGCAGGACGCGGAGGGCTTCGGGGACCGCGCGGGCGGGGTCGGTCCAGTGCCAGGACTGGGCGTAGGTCAGGAAGTCGACGGCGTCCGCGAGGAGGGGGAGGTCGTTGCCGTCGCCCCTGAGGATCGGGATGTCGGGGTGCGCACTGCGGAACTGCGCCGCCATGCCGACCCCGGGTTCGACCGCGACGACCTCGGCGCCCCGGGCCTGCAGCAGAGCGGTCGCGATACCGGTACCGGCCCCGATGTCGGCGACCCGCGCACCCGCGAGGGGCCGGCCGGCGAGCTCTTCGACGGCGTCGAAGAGGGCGGGTGGGTAGGAGGGGCGGTTGGCGGCGTACTGGGCTGCGGCGGTGTTGAAGGAGTGGGCTCGGGTGGTGCGGGAGGAAGCCGTCATAGGGACATGGTGGCCGGGGTGCGAGTGGGGCGCTGTGAGTTTTCGGTGAGAAACGGAGGCGTGGGCGGATGCAGGGGTGCGGGCCTGTGTGGATGTGCGGCTCCGCAGCGACGGGGCTGCGGCTGCCCGAGCGCCGTCAGCGGCGGCGCTTCTGCTTCGAGGGGTTCCCCGTGCGGCGAGCGTCCCTCTTCTCGTGCTCCCGCCGGGCAGCCTCGTACTCCTCGCGGTGCAGCTTCTCGCCCGGCGCCTCGATGAGGGAGCGGAAGAAGTAGGCCAGGAGCGACCCGACGAACCCGATGGCCAGCAGACCGCGGAGGGAGGCCTGGCGGTCCGGGTCGGGGCGCCTGCCGAAGCCGTCCCACGTGGTGTGGAAGGCCAGCGCGCTGCAGATCGCGAACATCGCGATGACGAGGACGGTCACGAAGCTGCCGGTGTCGGCGATCTGGAGGCCCTCGTAGGCGAAGCGGAGGATCAGGCAGGAGGCGACGGCGGCGGCGAGGGAGCCGGTGGCCGCGCCGACGCGGCGGAGGGCGTAGCCGTTGTCGTGGTCCACCCAGGCCGTGCCGAAGAAGCGGATCGGTTCGGGGCGGGGGCCGCCCACCGTGGAGCCCGCGGGGATGTCCTGGGTGCCGGATTCGTCGCTCACGGGACGATTATGGCTCCGGGGCGGGGGCGGGCTCCCTTCGGGGATCAGGAGCAGCGGTCGGCCACGTAGCCGTCGCTGCCGGTGTTCACGTACGCGTCGGAGACGTACTGACTATTGCTGATGTTGTCCCAGATGTGTTCGAGGTGCCATACGGACCGGTCACTGTGGTGCCCGGCGTCTGGCAGTAGATGTGGACCATGGAACCCTCGGGCAGGACACGGACGACGCTGTAGCTCGTGCCTGGTCCGCTGCGGGCGTTCAGCTGATAGCCGGAAGCCACGGGGTAGTACCGGATCGTCACGGCCTCGGCATTGGCGGCGCCCACCATGAGGAGGGCGCCGGTCAAGCCTGCGAGCATGACGGATCCGCGTTTCAGGGTGTCACTCGTGGATCCCTCTGGGATGGGTGACCAGGTCAGCCGCAGCGCGAGGCGACGTAGCCGTCGCTGCCGGTGAGTACGTAGGCGTCCGAGACGAACTCGCCGTTGGCGATGTTGTCCCAGATGTTCGAGGTGCCGTACGGGCCGACAACCGAAGTCCCCGGCGTCTGGCAGTAGATCGCGACCTGCGCGCCCTCGGGGAGGACACGGACGATGCCGTACTGCGTGCCCGGGCCGCGGCGGACGTTGAGGCGGTAACCCGGTGCCACCGCGTAGTAGTGCACGGCCGCGGTCGCGGCAGCGGCTGTTGTGACGGACTTGCTCTCGCCGCTCTCGACTTCTTCCACGCGGTCAACAGACATGAAAATCCTCCCCCGTTGGTCCCCATGACTGCCATGGGGTCCCGTTGATTCCCCTAAATCACGCCATGAAACACATGTACGCAACTCGCACGCGGAGACTAGCAAGCCGCCTCTGTCCCGTACGAGTCATCGACTAGGCTCCGTGCGTCGCGCGCGCGGACGATCAGCACGGGGGTGGTTCCATGGCGCCACAGGGCAACACCGGAGCGGGCGCGGAAGCGGAACTTCCCGAGTACGCCGGTCACTACCGGCTGGAGTCATGCCTCGGCTCCGGTGGGATGGGCGTCGTACACGTCGCGCGCAGCACCTCGGGGATGAAGCTCGCGGTGAAGGTCGTCCATACCGAGTTCGCCAAGGACCCCGAGTTCAGGGGGCGCTTTCGGCAGGAGGTGGCCGCGGCCCGGAAGGTGAGCGGGGCGTTCACCGCGTCCGTCGTCGATGCCGATCCCGATGCCGAACGGCCCTGGATGGCCACACTGTTCATTCCCGGCCCGACCCTCTCGGACGAGGTGAAGCGGAACGGGCCCATGGCGCCCTCCGAGTTGCGCCGGCTGATGGCCGGGCTCGCCGAGGCGCTGCGCGACATCCATCGGGTCGGGGTGGTCCACCGGGATCTCAAGCCGAGCAATGTGCTGCTCGCCGAGGACGGGCCCAAGGTCATCGACTTCGGTATTTCTCGGCCAAAGGACAGCGAACTTCGCACCGAGACCGGGAAGTTGATCGGGACGCCGCCGTTCATGGCGCCGGAGCAGTTCCGTCGGCCCAGGGAGGTGGGACCCGCCGCCGACATCTTCGCGCTCGGATCGGTGATGGTGCATGCGGCCACCGGGCGCGGGCCGTTCGACTCCGACAGTCCGTATGTCGTCGCCTACCAGGTCGTGCACGACGAGCCGGACCTGACGGGCGTACCGCAGAACCTCGCACCGCTCATCGTGCGGTGCCTCGCCAAGGAGCCCGAGGACCGGCCCACGCCCGACGAGTTGATGCGGGAGCTGCGGTCGGTCGCGGCCTCGTACGACACCCAGGCGTTCATACCGGCGCAGCGCACGGGTGATGTGCCGGTGCTTGAGCAAGAGGCCGAGGAGCCGGTACGCCGACCCGAGCGGCGCCTGCGCAGAAACGTGTTCCTCGCCGCCGGCGCACTTGCCCTTGTCGCGAGCGGAGTGTTCGCCTCGGTCCAGTTGCTCGGCGACGGACGGCCCACGCCGACGGACAGCGATACGCCCCGGGCGGGGGCGTCCGCGTTCCGCGCCTGGGAGGCGAAGCCCATGGCCGGGGGCACGGGTACGCCCCGGTGCTCGTACGGGGCGGGAAAGCTCTTCTGCGTGCGGGCGGGTCTGGTCTTCGCCCTCGATCCGACCGACGGCAGCCTGCTGTGGCGGTATGCGGCCGACACGAACCGGTGGAGCGTTCCGCCCGCCCTGTCCGGTGGCCTCCTGCTGCCGTTGGCCGATTACGGCAACCGTCTGGAGGCGCTCGATCCCGCCACGGGCCGGACGCGCTGGCAGCGGAACGTGCCGACGTACGACGGCGTGTGGTCGGCCGACGGCATGCTTCTGGTCACCCGCGCGGACGGGACGGTGACCGGCGTGGACAGCGCGTCCGGCGACACCAGGTGGAGCAAGGAGATACCCGGCCACGCCACACCGTCGTTCTCCACGTTTCCCGGGGACCCGCTGCTGTACGTGACCAGCACGTCCGTCGACGAGTCGAGTACTCGGGTCACCGCCGTGGACGCGGCCACGGGTGACGTGCGGTGGGACGAACACCTCGACGGCGCGCTGACCCCGATCGGTTCGGAGAACGGATCCGTCTTCTTCCTCTCCGTCGACCAGGTCTACGACTACGCCAAGGCCGTGGTCCGCTACACCCCCGCCTCCGGAGCCACCCGGAAAGTGACCCTGCCCGTGCCTCGGCAGGGAGCCGAGGCCGCTGTGCACGACGGTGTCGTCTATGTGCTGGCCACCGCCGGAGCCCTGGAGGCCGTCGACGTCGACACGGGCCGGCAACTGTGGCACCTGGAGACGTCCGTGAGCCGGGGATCCGTCCCGGTCCCCGACGGCAGTCACGTCTTCGTCACCGCTTCCGACGGGCGGCTGCTCGCCGTGGACGCGCGCAAGGGAACGCTCGCCGGGCAGACACCGGCACGGCTCGGCGCCAACGCGGGCGATGTGATCGCCACGCTGCCCCGGCCCGCTGTCGCCGATCACCACATCTACGCCACCGCCCCCGACGGCACCGTCTTCGCCGTGGACGCCCGCAAGCCCTCGGACTGGTAGCGCTCAGAACAGGCGCGCGGCACAAACGGGGCCGCCCCCGAAGGGACGGCCCCAGGCTCTCGCGGAGTGAAGGAGGGAACCTCAGCCCAGCTTCGACACGTCCCGCACCGCGCCCTTGTCGGCGCTCGTGGCCATCGCCGCGTAGGCCCGCAACGCCGCCGAGACCTTGCGCTCGCGGTTCTTCGGGGCGTAGGCGCCGTCCAGTGCGGCCTCCCGGCGGGCCAGTTCCTCGTCGTCGACCAGGAGCTCGATCGACCGCCCGGGGATGTCGATGCGGATGCGGTCGCCGTCCTCGACGAGGGCGATGGTGCCGCCGGCCGCGGCCTCCGGGGAGGCGTGCCCGATGGACAGGCCGGACGTGCCGCCGGAGAAGCGACCGTCGGTGATCAGGGCGCAGGCCTTGCCGAGACCGCGGCCCTTCAGGTACGAGGTCGGGTAGAGCATCTCCTGCATACCGGGTCCGCCCTTGGGGCCCTCGTAGCGGATGACGACGACGTCGCCCTCCTTGACCTGCTGGGTGAGGATCTTCTGGACGGCCTCCTCCTGCGACTCGCAGACCACCGCCGGGCCCTCGAACCGCCAGATCGACTCGTCCACACCGGCCGTCTTCACGACGCAGCCGTCGACCGCCAGGTTGCCCTTGAGGACCGCCAGGCCGCCGTCCTTGGAGTACGCGTGCTCGATGCTGCGGATGCAGCCCTCGGCGGCGTCCTCGTCCAGCGCCTCCCAGCGCTCCGACTGGGAGAAGGCCTCGGCGGAGCGGACACAGCCGGGGGCCGCGTGCCACAGCTCGAGCGCTTTCGCGGAAGGCGATCCTCCCCGGACGTCCCACGTCTTCAGCCAGTCCGCCAGCGACGGGCTGTGGACCGAGTGCACGTCCTCGTTGAGCAGGCCCGCGCGGTGCAGTTCGCCCAGCAGCGCCGGGATGCCGCCCGCGCGGTGCACGTCCTCCATGTAGTACGTGCGGTTCTTCGCCACGTTCGGGGCGACCTTCGCCAGGCACGGGACACGGCGGGAGACCGCGTCGATCTCGGCGAGGCCGAAGGGGACCTCCGCCTCCTGGGCCGCCGCCAGCAGGTGCAGGATCGTGTTGGTCGAGCCGCCCATGGCGATGTCGAGGGCCATGGCGTTCTCGAAGGCCGCGAGGGTGGCGACGTTGCGCGGCAGAACCGTGTCGTCGTCCTGCTCGTAGTAGCGGCGGGTGATGTCCATGACCGTGTTGGCCGCGTCGACGTACAGCTCCTTGCGGGCCGTGTGCGTCGCCAGGACCGAGCCGTTGCCGGGGAGCGAGAGGCCGATGGCCTCCGTGAGGCAGTTCATCGAGTTGGCCGTGAACATGCCGGAACAGCTGCCGCAGGTCGGGCAGGCGTTCTCCTCGATACGGAGCATGTCCTCGTCGGAGATCTTCTCGTTCACCGCGTCGGACATCGCGTCGACCAGGTCGAGGGTGCGGACCGTGCCGTCCACGAGGGTCGCGCGGCCGGACTCCATCGGGCCGCCCGAGACGAAGACCGTGGGGATGTTCAGCCGCAGCGCGGCGTTCAGCATGCCCGGGGTGATCTTGTCGCAGTTGGAGATGCAGATCAGGGCGTCGGCGCAGTGGGCCTCGACCATGTACTCCACCGAGTCCGCGATCAGGTCGCGGGAGGGGAGGCTGTAGAGCATTCCCCCGTGTCCCATCGCGATGCCGTCGTCGACGGCGATGGTGTTGAACTCGCGCGGGATGCCGCCGGCCTCGACGATCGCCTCGGAGACGATCCGGCCGACGGGCTGCAGGTGGGTGTGGCCCGGCACGAACTCCGTGAAGGAGTTGGCGACCGCGATGATCGGCTTGCGGCCGATGTCCGCACCGGGTACACCGGAGGCGCGCATAAGGGCGCGGGCGCCCGCCATGTTACGGCCGTGGGTGACTGTGCGGGACCTCAGCTCGGGCATCGTCGCTCGCTCCTTCAGAGACGGTCGTCAGAGACTTCAGAGACGGTCGTATGAGACTTCTGACTGCTAACGAGCGTACGCCGGTCATCCAGGGGTCGGGACAAGGCGTCCGGCATGCGGGACGCACGTCTCGGAGTCAGGGCCCGGTCAGATGGCTCTGCACCACCGGGGCCACCCGCGCGATGATCTGCTCGATGTCCGTCGACTCCAGCGGCTCCACCTTGATCACATACCGCAGCATGGCCGTCCCCACCAGCTGCGCGGCCGCCAGTTCGGCCCGCAGCTCCGCGTCCGGCACGTCCAGCTGGTCGGCGATGCGGCGCAGCAGCTGGGCGGCGACGAGGCGGCGGAAGACGGCGGCCGCGGTCTCGTTGGTCACGGCGGAGCGGACGATCGCCAGGATCGGCATGCGCGTCGCCGGGTTCTCCCACACGCCGAAGATGAAGCGGGTCAGACGCTCTCCGACGTCCTCCAGCGGACCCTCGTCGAGCGCGTCGGGCGCACTCAGCGCGGGCGCGGCGGCGACTTCCACGGCCGCCTCGAAGACCTGCTCCTTGGTGCCGAAGTAGTGGTGGACCAGGGCCGAGTCGACCCCGGCGGCCTTGGCGATCCCCCGAACGGACGTCTTCTCGTAGCCCCGCTCGGAGAACTCCTCACGGGCCGCGAGGAGGATCCGGTCGCGGGTACCGGCCGCGTCCGATTCCGTACGGCGGGGCCGGCCGCGCTTGCGGGCGGTGACGTCGCCGGTCGCCCGGGCGCTTTCGAGGTCGCTCACGGCCGGGGCGCCTTCACGGTCGCTCGGTTCCTCATCGCCGGGGCACCTTCACCGGCGAGGCCAGATGGAGGCGGGTGAAGGCCAGGGCCTCGGCGAGGTCGGCCTCACGTTCGGCGCCGGACATCGCGCGGCGGGTGTTGACCTCGATGACGACATGGCCGTCGAAGCCGCTCAGCGCGAGGCGCTCCAGGAGTTCGGCGCAGGGCTGGGCGCCGCGGCCGGGCACGAGGTGCTCGTCCTTCGCGGAGCCCTTGCCGTCGGCGAGGTGCACATGGCCGAGACGGTCCCCCATCCGGTCGACCATCTGCATCGCGTCGGTCCTGGAGGTCGCCGCGTGGCTGAGGTCGATCGTGAAGTGCCGGTAGTCGTCCTTGGTGACGTCCCAGTCGGGGGCGTAGGCGAGCATCTCGCGGTCGCGGTAGCGCCAGGGATACATGTTCTCGACGGCGAACCGTACGTCCGTCTCGTTCGCCATCCGCCAGATCCCGCTGACGAAGTCTCGGGCGTACTGGCGCTGCCAGCGGAACGGCGGGTGTACGACGACCGTGCTCGCGCCCAGCTTCTCGGCTGCCGCGCGGGCGCGCTGGAGCTTGACCCAGGGGTCCGTCGACCACACGCGCTGCGTGATGAGCAGGCAGGGGGCGTGCACGGCGAGTATGGGGATGCCGTGATAGTCGGAGAGGCGGCGCAAGGCCTCGATGTCCTGGCTGACCGGGTCGGTCCACACCATGACCTCGACGCCGTCGTATCCGAGGCGTGCGGCGATCTCGAAGGCCGTCGCCGTCGACTCCGGGTAGACGGAGGCCGTCGACAGGGCGACCTTCGCATCCGGGATCCGTACGACTGGCTCTGCCATGGGGGACAGATTACGGGTTGCCGTGGGTGGGGTGCGGGGTGCCCATTCGCCGTTGTGGTGATTGCCACTGGGCGGGTGCGGGTGAGTCGGGGTTGTTCGCGCCGTTCCGCGCGCCCCTATATGCCCTGAACCGATCCCATATGGTCAAGTCTGCGCAGGATGACGCCCTCCCTCAGCGCCCAGGGGCAGATTTCCACCTTTTCCACACCGAACAAATCCATCGCGCCCTCGGCCACCAAGGCGCCCGCAAGGAGCTGGTTCGCCCGGCCCTCCGACACGCCCGGGAGTTCCGCCCGCTGGTCCGTCGTCATACCGGCCAGCCTCGGGACCCAGGCCTCCAGGGACTCGCGCTTCAGTTCGCGCTGGACGTAGAGACCCTCCGTCGAGCGGGCCGCGCCCGCCAGACGGGCCAGCTGCTTGAAGGTCTTGGACGTGGCGACCACGTGGTCGGGTGCGCCGAAGCGGGCGAACTCGCCGACCGTACGGGCGATCTGGGCGCGCACGTGGCGTCGCAGGGCCCGGATGGCGTCCGGATCCGGGGGGTCTCCGGGGAGCCAGCCTGCCGTGAGGCGGCCCGCGCCCAGAGGGAGGGAGGCCACCGCGTCCGGTTCCTCGTCGATGCCGTAGGCGACCTCCAGGGAGCCGCCGCCGATGTCGAGGACCAGGAGCTTGCCCGCCGACCAGCCGAACCAGCGGCGGGCGGCGAGGAAGGTGAGGCGGGCCTCTTCGGCGCCGGTGACGACCTGGAGCTCGACGCCGGTTTCGGCCCGCACGCGCGCGAGGACGTCGTCGGCGTTGCTGGCCTCGCGGACGGCGGAGGTGGCGAACGGGAGCAGGTCCTCGACGCCCTTGTCCTCGGCGGCCTGGAGCGCGTCCTTGACGACCGAGACCAGCTTCTCGACGCCTTCGGGACCGATCGCCCCGGCCTCGTCGAGGAGTTGGGCAAGGCGCAGTTCCGCCTTGTGCGAGTGCGCGGGCAGGGGGCGGGCGCCGGGGTGTGCGTCCACCACCAGCAGATGCACCGTGTTCGATCCCACGTCGAGGACACCGAGTCTCATGGAGGGAACGCTACTGCCAGCTGGGCGTTCGACTGTCTCCGGAGGGGCCTCGGGCGACTTACCCTGGACGCGTGCCAAAGACGAAAAAGGTGAAGGACGACAAAACGGCCGAATCCGCCAGCGGTCCTTCGCGGGCGAAACCGCCGAAGCAGTCGCGGAAGGCCATGAAGGCTCTGAAGGCCGACGAGAAGGGGCTCGACTTCGCACGCGCGTGGGTGGAGTTCCCGGATCCGGCGGACGACGAGCAGGTCTTCCGCTGCGATCTGACATGGCTGACCTCTCGGTGGAACTGCATCTTCGGCAGCGGCTGCCAGGGCATCCAGGCGGGCCGGGCGGATGACGGGTGCTGCACGCTGGGTGCCCACTTCTCCGACGAGGACGACGAGAAGCGGGTCGCCGAGCATGTGGCGCGACTCACTCCGGACCTCTGGCAGCACCACGACGAGGGCACGGCCAACGGCTGGATCTCGCAGGACGAGGACGGTGACCGGCAGACCCGGCCCTTCCAGGGCTCCTGCATCTTCCAGAACCGGCCCGGCTTCGCGGGCGGCGCGGGCTGCTCGCTGCACATCCTGGCCCTGAAGGAGGGCCGTGAGCCGCTGGAGACCAAGCCGGACGTCTGCTGGCAGCTTCCGGTGCGGCGGACGTACGACTGGATCGACCGGCCCGACGACACGCGCGTGCTCCAGGTGTCGATCGGCGAGTACGACCGGCGCGGCTGGGGTCCGGGCGGGCACGACCTGCACTGGTGGTGCACGTCGGCGACCTCGGCACACGGCGCCGGTGACCCGGTGTACGTCTCCTACCGCCCCGAACTGATCGAGCTGATGGGCAAGGCGGGCTACGACCGCCTCGTCGAGCTCTGCGAGGAGCGCCTGGCCTCCCAGCTGCCCCTGCTGGCACCGCATCCGGCGGACCCGACCCACTGAGCGCCCTGCACCCCGACACAGCACACGCCGGCCCTTCCCTCCCGACATCACGCCCCCTGCCCACCGACGGGCCCCGGCTCTGCCGCATCCGCTAGGACGCGGACGGGCTCGGGTCGCCGCTGTCCGTGGGAGGGGGCGTCGGGCTTGCCGGGTCGGACGAGGTGGGGTCCGGTGCGGTCGGGGAGGGCGACGAGGACGGAGGGTCGCTGGGAGTGGGATCCGAGGGCGCCGAGGCCGTGGGGCCGGGGCTGGACGGGGGTGTCGTCGGCTCGCCGGGGTCTGAGGGTGCGGGCGCCGTGCCGTAGCCCTGGATGGTGACGACCGCGCCGGCCGGTGCGATCGCCACGCGCGCGCTCCAGGGGCCGGAGGGCTCGCGCAGATGGTCGACGTACACCTTGATCGTCAACGACTCGCCGCGTCTCAGGGTTCCCGAGGACCGGCTGAGGTAGAGCCAGGAGGCTCCCGTGGTGGCCGACCAGCGGACCGGGGCGTCGCCGGTCGCGGTGAGGGTGATCAGCGTGGTGTCGCCGCTGTTGCCGGCGCCGACCTCCAGGTGCCCGGCGCCCTTCCTGCCGGCCCCCGCGACGCTGACGACCTCCACGGAGACGTCGGGGCGGCCGTCCTTGGCGAAGCGGCTGCCGGGTTCGGTGCGGGCGTTGCCGGCGTTCTGGTAGCCGCCGCTCGCCGTCTCGCCGTCCAGGCTGCCGGGTCCGTGCGCCTCGCTGGCGCTCGCGGAGTGGCCGTCGACCCCCTCGCCGGGTCCGCCCCGGTAGGCGGCCCACAGGGCGAGCACGGGGGCGGCGACGACGGTGGCGACGACGGTCGTGGTGACGGCACGCGCGCGCAGGCGGTCGCGGCGGGCGGCCCGGTCCTTGGGATCCATCGGGAAGCCGCGCCGGTCGAAGCGGGGCACGGCGGCGCCACGCGCGCGTGACGGGTGCGCCGGCGCCATGTGCAGCGCCCCGCGCGGCGCTTCGAGCACGGGCAGCTCGGCGGGCGTGGTCATGGCTCCGGGCCAGCGTCCGGGAATCGCGCGCTCGGCACTGCGGCGGCAGCGCGGGCAGTCGTCGACATGGCGCACGAGTTCCCGGCGCAGGGCCGAGCTGAGCACGAACTGGCGGTCGCCGGTGAGCCGGGCCACGCTCGGGCAGTCGCCGGTCTCGACGACGGCGAGGGCCGCGCGGGTGCGCTCGACCTCGCAGGCGGCGGAGGCGAGCAGTTCGCGGGCGCCGGCGAGGTCCATGCCGAGGACGGCGGCGACCTCGTGGGCGGCGAGGTGATGACGTACGGCGAGTTCGAGCGACTCGCGCTGCTCGGGGGTCGTTCCGGCCGCCTCCGGCCAGGCCAGCAGGGCGAGTTCGCGGCGGCGCGCCTCCTGCAGGTCCGCGGCGACCGGGGGTTCGGCGGGCTTCTGGGACGCTCCGTGACGTCCGGCCGCATGGGTGGCCTGACGTTTCTGCTTGGCCTCGGCCAGCTTGCGCAGACAGGCCCAGCGGGCCAGCGCGTACAGCCAGGCCCTGCGGTCGCCGGCCGCCTCCGGGCCGCCGCGCCTCTCGGCGAGCGCGAGGACGTCGCCGAGGGCCGCGATCGCCGCGTCGTGGTCGCACAGCACGGACAGGCAGTAGGTGAACAGGCCGTCCAGGTACGGCTCGTAGCGCGCGGGCGGCCCCTGCGCCACCGTGCGCGCGGCACCGCGGTCGCGCTCCTCCCGTTGCGCCCGGTGCGCGCCGGTGGTGCGGGTCGAGGTCTCCGGACTGCTGCTCATCATCCGTGGACCGTAGGGGGCGGAACATGGCCCCTTCCGGCGCCTCGAGCACTTTTACTCCGTACGGGTGAAACGATCCCTCAATAGGGGACAGGAACCCGCGATTCCGTGGCTCGTTCCCGTCGTGACGTGGCCGGTTCACGCGCGGGGCGTGCGGTGATGCAGATGCCGAAGCCGGGTTGCTCCGGATGCCGGAGGATCGGGTCGGGCCGGATGCCGGGGTGCATGCCGTCCGGCGGGCGGGGCCGGGTTGTCAGTGGCGGCGGTTACGGTTCGTGCATGGCTGCCCGTACGAAGTCCGCCAAGGAGCGTCCGTCCTACCGCTGCACCGAGTGCGGCTGGCAGACGGCCAAGTGGCTCGGCCGCTGCCCCGAGTGCCAGGCCTGGGGGACGATCGAGGAGTACGGCGCGCCCGCGGTGCGTACGACGGCACCCGGCCGCGTCACCACCTCCGCCGTGCCCATCGGCCAGGTCGACGGCCGCCAGGCCACCGCCCGCTCCACCGGCGTGCCCGAGCTGGACCGGGTGCTCGGCGGCGGCCTCGTGCCCGGCGCGGTCGTGCTCCTCGCGGGCGAACCCGGCGTCGGCAAGTCCACGCTGCTGCTGGACGTGGCGGCCAAGTCGGCCAGCGACGAGCACCGCACGCTCTATGTGACCGGCGAGGAGTCGGCGAGCCAGGTCCGGCTGCGCGCCGACCGTATCCACGCCCTCGCCGACGACCTGTATCTCGCCGCCGAGACCGACCTGTCCGCGGTCCTCGGACACCTGGACGCGGTGAAGCCGTCCCTGCTGATCCTCGACTCGGTGCAGACGGTGGCCTCCCCCGAGATCGACGGCGCCCCCGGTGGCATGGCCCAGGTGCGCGAGGTGGCCGGGGCACTGATCCGGGCGTCCAAGGAGCGCGGGATGTCCACCCTCCTGGTGGGCCATGTCACCAAGGACGGCGCGATCGCGGGTCCTCGCCTGCTCGAGCACCTCGTGGACGTGGTCCTCAGCTTCGAGGGCGACCGGCACGCGCGCCTCAGGCTCGTACGAGGCGTCAAGAACCGCTACGGCGCCACCGATGAGGTCGGCTGCTTCGAACTGCACGACGAGGGCATCACGGGCCTCGCGGACCCAAGCGGACTTTTCCTGACACGTCGGGCCGAACCGGTCCCCGGCACCTGTCTCACCGTCACCCTGGAGGGCCGGCGCCCCCTGGTGGCCGAGGTCCAGGCGCTCACCGTCGACTCACAGATCCCCTCACCCCGGCGCACCACCTCCGGTCTGGAGACCTCCCGTGTCTCGATGATGCTCGCCGTCCTGGAGCAGCGAGGCCGGATCAGCGCTCTCGGCAAGCGGGACATCTACTCCGCGACGGTCGGTGGTGTAAAGCTTTCGGAACCTGCCGCGGACCTGGCGGTCGCCCTCGCCCTGGCGTCGGCGGCCAGCGACACCCCGCTGCCCAAGAACCTCGTCGCGATCGGCGAAGTGGGCCTCGCGGGCGAGGTCAGACGGGTCACGGGCGTCCAGCGCAGGCTCTCCGAGGCACACCGTCTGGGCTTCACGCACGCACTCGTCCCGGGCGATCCCGGCAAGATCCCGTCCGGCATGAAGGTCCTGGAAGTCGCGGACATAGGGGACGCCCTGAGGGTCCTTCCGCGCTCGCGTCGGCGAGAGGCCCCACGGGACGACGAGGACCGCCGGTAGACTTTGCCCTGGTCTCGCCCGTCCGTACGAACCGAACGACGACACGGGAGCGTCCAAGACCCCGCGACCGGAGGAGAGCAGTGGCAGCCAACGACCGGGCAGCAGCTCCCGGAAAGTCCGGTGGGAGCGCCGGTGCCGATGGCCTGATGCGCGCCTCCCTGAGCGCCGTGGCCCCCGGCACCGCCATGCGCGACGGCCTCGAGCGGGTGTTGCGCGGCAACACCGGCGGACTCATCATCCTCGGCTTCGACAAGACGGTGGAGACGATGTGCACGGGCGGTTTCGTCCTGGACGTCGAGTTCGCGGCCACGCGTCTGCGTGAGCTGTGCAAGCTGGACGGCGGCATCGTGCTCTCGTCCGACCTGTCGAAGATCCTGCGGGCCGGCGTGCAGTTCGTACCCGACGCGACGATCCCGACGGAGGAGACGGGCACCCGGCACCGCACCGCGGACCGCGTGAGCAAGCAGGTCGGCTTCCCGGTCGTCTCCGTCTCCCAGTCGATGCGCCTCATCGCCCTGTACGTCGACGGCCAGCGCCGGGTCCTGGAGGACTCGGCGGCGATCCTGTCCCGCGCGAACCAGGCCCTGGCGACCCTGGAGCGCTACAAGCTCCGCCTGGACGAGGTCGCGGGCACGCTCTCCGCGCTGGAGATCGAGGACCTCGTGACGGTCCGGGACGTCTCGGCCGTGGCCCAGCGCCTGGAGATGGTCCGCCGTATCGCCACGGAGATCGCCGAGTACGTCGTCGAACTCGGCACGGACGGCCGCCTCCTCGCCCTCCAGCTGGACGAGTTGATCGCGGGCGTGGAGCCGGAACGCGAACTGGTGGTCCGGGACTACGTCCCCGAACCCACCGCGAAGCGCTCCCGCACGGTCGACCAGGCGCTGTACGAACTGGATGCCCTGACCCATGCGGAGCTCCTCGAACTCCCCACGGTCGCCCGCGCCCTGGGCTACACAGGCTCCCCCGAGGCGATCGACTCGGGCGTCTCCCCCCGGGGCTTCCGCCTGCTGGCCAAGGTCCCCCGCCTGCCGGGCGCGATCATCGACCGCCTGGTGGAGCACTTCGGGGGCCTCCAGAAGCTCCTGGCGGCAAGCGTGGACGACCTGCAGACGGTGGACGGAGTGGGCGAGGCAAGGGCAAGGAGCGTCCGAGAGGGCCTGTCCCGCCTGGCGGAGAGCTCGATCCTGGAGCGGTACGTCTAGGGGGCCGGCGCCCCCTCAGCCGTTCTCCAGCCAGTCGTTCTCCAGCCAGTCGTTCTCCAGCTAGTCGTTCTCCAGCACGAACGAAGCCTGCGCAGTCGCATACCCCGGCGCCTTGACCTCCACCAGGTACGTCCCCGCCCCGGCCGACCCCGCCGCAGGTGTCGCACACTGCGGTGCACTCGGCTTGCGGTCCCACTTCACGGTGTACGTGATGCTGCTGCCGGCCGGAGCCCGGTAGACGAGGTTGCCCGCGGTCACAGGACAGTCGGCGGACGACCAGTAGGGGTCGTCCTCGCCGGCCTGAGTGATCGTCAACACCGCGCGCTTCGGACCGAGATCGACCTTGCAGTCACTGCCGGAGGAGTTGGTCGCGGTCAGCAACAACGTGGGCTTCTGGCCGGGGTCGTAGGCGTTGCGCAGGCTCCGCACGCTCAACTTCACCGCACCTGCGGTGCAGTTGGGCAGCGTGGAGCCGGCCGGAAGAGTGTCGCCCTGCCCCACTCCGGTACCCGTACCGCCACTCCCCGCGCCACCGGCTCCGCCGGCCCCGGCTGCCCCGGCTGAGCCGCCCGTACCGGTGTCACCACCGGCGCCCGAGCTGCCCCCCGTGCCGGTCCCGGAACCGGAGCCCGAGCCTGAGCCGCCGCCGGTGTCCCCACCGGTGGTCGACTCGTCGCGCCCGCCCGGCGCTTGGCTGATCGCGGGGCCGGAACCGGACGGTCCGGGGGTGATCGTCGAGGGGGTGGGATGCTTGCCGTTGGACCCGTCCGCGCCGTTCTTGCCGCCTCCGCCGCCGGAGCTGACGATCCATGCGATCAGCAACGCCAGCACACCGAGGACGGACAGCATGACGGCCCTCCGTCGCCAGTAGATGGAGGAGGGAAGCGGCCCGACCGGATTGCGCAGAGATCCCACGGCGCAAACTGTACGAGAGATCGGCGAGTTCACCGCCCTCACCCGCCGCCGGGCGACACAACTTTTCAGGATCATCATTCCGGAAACGGCAGTCCCGCCCGGGACTTCCCCCAGGCCTGACACGTGCCGACAGCGGATCGTGACCGAACCGGCCCGCGCCTCACGGTCCGTGACCATGAAGGTCATCCCCGGGGGAGTGACGACCCACGGCCGGGACATGGACGTACGGCGTGTTCGCGATCGCAGCCTTGCACCTCTGGCCACGACTGTGGCGTCCACCCGGTCCGAGCGACCCGTCCCTCAGAACACCCGTCCGCCACCTCCGGCATGGCAGGATCGGAAGGCCATGACTGCGCCCACGAAGCCCCAGCCCCAGCCCCCGGACAGCAGCCCCGCCGACGGCATCATCGACGCTCCTCCCGGAGCGGGCCTGCACTCCCCCGTCATCGACTGGTTCGACGAGCACGCCCGGGATCTGCCGTGGCGGCGACCCGAGGCCGGTCCGTGGGGGGTGATGGTCAGTGAGTTCATGCTCCAGCAGACGCCCGTGAACCGGGTGCTGCCGGTCTACGAGCAGTGGCTCGCGCGGTGGCCGCGGCCCGCCGATCTGGCCGCGGAGGCGCCCGGCGAGGCCGTGCGCGCCTGGGGCCGGCTCGGCTATCCGCGCCGGGCGCTGCGGCTGCACGGCGCCGCGGTCGCCATAACGGGACGGCACGGCGGCGACGTACCGACGGAGCACGCGCAGCTGCTCGCGCTGCCCGGGATCGGCGAGTACACGGCCGCCGCCGTCGCCTCCTTCGCGTACGGGCAGCGGCACGCCGTGCTGGACACCAATGTGCGGCGGGTGTTCGCGCGGGCGGTGACCGGCGTGCGGTACCCGCCGAACGCCACGACGGCCGCCGAGCGCAAGCTCGCCCGCGCGCTGCTGCCGGAGGACGAGAGCACCGCCGCCCGCTGGGCCGCCGCCTCGATGGAACTGGGCGCGCTGGTGTGCACGGCCAAGAACGAGAGCTGCGTGCGCTGCCCCATCGCCGCCCAGTGCGCCTGGCGGCTCGCGGGCAAGCCCGAGCACGACGGGCCGCCGCGGCGCGGGCAGACGTACGCCGGTACCGATCGCCAGGTCCGCGGCAAGCTGCTCGCCGTTCTGCGGGAGGCACACGCACCGGTGCCGCAGGCGGTTCTCGACCGGGTGTGGCACGAACCGGTACAACGGGCGCGGGCGCTGGACGGTCTGGTCGCGGACGGGCTCGTGGAGCCCCTGTCGGGTGGTTTGTATCGGCTGCCGTTGACGTAGCCCGACACGGAGCCAACCGGCAAATCCCCCTGAACCGGCGCGAATCACCGCGCCGGTTTACCCCTTTTCGGCTTCCGTTACACAACCGACGGACAGCCTATTGCCAGCCGCGCGCTGCTCCGCACAGCCCCGTGACAACAGCTCCGTAGCTTGATTGCCATGCCGCACACCAGGGCGGCGCACACGCGATGAGAACCGGCAGGGACTGCCGGAACGGGGATCAGGAGGCGGTCTACATGGCGCAGGGCGAGGTGCTCGAGTTCGAGGAGTACGTCCGCACCCGGCAGGACGCGCTGCTGCGCAGCGCACGCCGTCTGGTCCCGGACCCGGTCGACGCGCAGGACCTGCTCCAGACGGCGCTCGTGCGGACGTACGGCCGCTGGGAGACCATCGAGGACAAGCGGCTCGCGGACGCCTATCTGCGCCGGGTGATGATCAACACCCGCACGGAGTGGTGGCGGGCGCGCAAGCTGGAGGAGGTGCCGACCGAGCAGCTCCCGGACGCCTCGGTCGACGATTCCACCGAGCAGCACGCGGACCGCGCCCTGCTGATGGACGTCATGAAGGTGCTCGCCCCCAAGCAGCGCAGTGTCGTGGTGCTGCGACACTGGGAGCAGATGTCCACGGAGGAGACGGCCGCCGCCCTCGGTATGTCGGCCGGAACGGTCAAGAGCACGCTGCACCGGGCGCTCGCCCGGCTCCGTGAGGAGCTGGAGGCCCGCGATCTGGACGCACGCGCGCTGGAGCGTGAGGAGCGGGAGCGTTGCGCGGCGGCCTGACCGAGCCCGGGCCCACCCGGCCGGACCTCTATCCGGTCCGGGGGATCTTCCAGGCGGCAAGCACGGCGGTGGTCGTGCTGGCCGCCCTCGCCCTTTTCGTCTCCGCCTGCGCCACCGGCGGCACCGGCACCCGTGACGAGGGTCCGGCACACGCGGTCGCGGAGGGTGACGCCTCCCCCTCCGCCCTGCCATCCGCCCTGACCTCCCCCCGTCTGGACCGCAAGAGCGCGGTCGCTCTCCTCAGATCGGACCCGAAGGTCTCCGAGGCGGTCAAGCGCGATCTGGAGCCCTGTGGCGCCCACCAGTACCCGGTCGACCTGTTCTACGGCGACCTCACCGGCGGCTCGGCCAACGACGTCGTCGTCAACGTCGTGACCTGTGCGGATCTGGTGGGCGTCGGCTCGTACGTGTATCGCGAGCAGGGCGGTTCGTACCAGAATGTCTTCCATACCGAGGAGCCTCCGGTCTACGCCGAGATCGATCGCGGCGACCTCGTGGTGACCAAACAGGTGTATGAAAAGGGTGACGCGGTGTCGGACCCGTCCGGCGAGAATGTGATCACGTACCGCTGGGCCTCGGGAAAGTTCGCCGCCGTCTACCGGACGCACAGCGACTACAGCGATGCCGTCGACGCGGATCCGACGCCGGTGCCCGACAACTGAACCGATCGGGCCGCCCGGAACGATCCTCCAGTGACCGCATCGACACCGAAGAGTGAGAGCACCCGGATGGCAGACCAGACCCACGTGCTGTTCGTCGAGGACGACGACGTCATCCGCGAGGCCACCCAACTCGCCCTGGAGCGGGACGGCTTCGCGGTCACCGCCATGCCCGACGGACTGTCGGGCCTGGAGGCGTTCCGGGCGGACCGCCCCGACATCGCCCTGCTGGACGTCATGGTCCCGGGCCTGGACGGGGTCAGCCTGTGCCGCCGTATCCGCGACGAGTCCACCGTGCCGGTGATCATGCTGTCGGCGCGCGCCGACTCGATCGACGTGGTGCTCGGTCTGGAGGCCGGCGCCGACGACTACGTCACCAAGCCGTTCGACGGTGCCGTCCTGGTCGCCCGGATCCGTGCGGTGCTGCGCCGCTTCGGGCACGCGGGCGGGGCCGACCGGGGCGAGGAGAGCGCGGACGCGGCCGCCGGGGGCGTGCTGTCCTTCGGCGAGCTGGAGATCGACACCGAGGGCATGGAGGTGCGCAAAGCCGGGCAGCCGGTCGCGCTCACCCCGACCGAGATGCGGCTGCTGCTCGAGTTCTCCTCCGCGCCCGGCACGGTCCTGTCCCGCGACAAGCTCCTGGAGCGGGTGTGGGACTACGGCTGGGGCGGTGACACCCGAGTCGTCGACGTCCATGTGCAGCGGCTGCGGACGAAGATCGGCCAGGACCGGATCGAGACGGTCCGTGGCTTCGGCTACAAGTTGAAGGCCTGAGCGGGGGGACCTGGGATGCGGGGGATCCTTCGGGGCCCGGTGACCGATCGGCTGGCCGTGCGGACCGGGCTGAGGTGGAAGCTGAGCGCGGCCATCGCGCTGGTCGGCGCGCTCGTGGCGGTCGCGCTCAGTCTGGTCGTGCACAACGCGGCGCGCGTCTCGATGCTGGACAACGCGCGCGACCTCGCGGACGAGCGGATCCGGATCGCCCAGCGCAACTACGAGCTGACCGGCAAGCCGAACTTCCCCAGCATCGCGGTCGACGACCGTCATCTGCCGCCCGCGCTGCGCGAGAAGGTCGAGGAGGGCCGCCGGGCGACGTACGTCTCCGACCGGCCCGACCGCGGCCCGGACATCTGGGCGGCCGTCCCGGTCAAGGGCGGCCATGTGCTGTCCCTGCACACCGGGTTCACCGACCGCAGCACCGACATCCTCAAGGATCTCGACCAGGCCCTGGTGATCGGCTCCATCGCGGTGGTCCTCGGCGGCAGCGCGCTCGGCGTGCTCATCGGCGGGCAGCTGTCACGGCGGCTGCGGAAGGCGGCGGCCGCGGCCAACCAGATGGCCAAGGGCGAGACGGACGTACGGGTGCGGGACGCGATCGGCGGGGTCGTACGGGACGAGACCGACGACCTCGCCAGCGCGGTGGACGCCATGGCGGACGCGCTCCAGCAGCGGCTGGAAGCCGAGCGCCGGGTCACCGCGGACATCGCGCACGAGCTGCGGACACCGGTGACGGGACTGCTGACGGCGGCGGAACTGCTGCCTCCGGGCCGGCCCACGGAGCTGGTCCTGGACCGGGCGAAAGCCATGCGCACCCTCGTCGAGGACGTCCTGGAGGTGGCCCGTCTCGACGGCGCCTCCGAGCGGGCGGAGCTCCAGGACATCCTGCTGGGCGAGTTCGTCGCCCGGCGGGTGGCGGCCAAGGACCCGGGGATCGAGGTGCGTGTGGTGCACGAGTCGGAGGTCACGACCGACCCGCGCCGCCTGGAGCGCGTGCTGTTCAACCTCCTGGCCAACGCCGCCCGGCACGGCAAGCCGCCCGTCCAGGTCACCGTCGAGGGCCGGGTCATCCGCGTCCGCGATCATGGCCCCGGCTTCCCCGAGGACCTTCTCGCGGACGGCCCGAGCCGCTTCCGCACGGGCAGCGCGGACCGCGCGGGCCACGGCCACGGGCTCGGACTGACCATCGCGGCGGGGCAGGCGCGGGTGCTGGGGGCACGGCTGACGTTCCGCAACGTCCGTCCGGTCGGTCCCCTGGACGGCGCCCCGGCGGAGGGCGCGGTGGCGGTGCTGTGGCTGCCGGAGCACGCGCCTACGGCCACGGGAAGTCATCAGATGCTGCCATAACCTGCACCAGCATCAGCTCCTCCCCCTCGACGGGCGCCCCGGCGGAAGTCCCGGCAGCCGTGCTGTGACTGCCCGAGCACGCGCCTACGGCCTCAGGGAGGCATCAGATGCCGCCGTGACGTGCGCCAGCATCAGCTCCTCCCTCTTGGACGGTCGCACCCCGTCCGTCCGCCCCCCAAGGCGCCCCGGCGGAAGTCCCGGCAGCTGTGACTGCCCGAGCACGCGCCTACGGCCTCAGGGAGGCATCAGATGCCGCCGTGACGTGCGCCAGCATCAGCTCCTCCCCCCTCGACGGCCGCACCCCGTCCGTCCGCCCCTCGAAGTAGCGCCGGTCCAGCTCCTCCGCCGGCATGTGCCGGGCCTCGTGGAAGCCGGACTCGCGGGCCAGGGCCAGGATCTCGGACGGCTGGAAGAAGCTCAGGAACGGCGTCCCCGCGGCCCGCGCGCCCGCGACGGCGGCCTCGAGCTGTGGTCGCTGCTCCGGCTCGACGTCCTCCACCGGCCGCAGGAAGGTCGTGACCAGCGTGGACCCCGGGGCGAGTCCGGCGACCAGGCGGAACGTGGCCGCGACCGCCTCCCGGGTGAGGTACATGGTGACGCCCGTGGAGGCCACCACCGCGGGCCGCGCGGGATCGAGCCCCGCCTCGACGAGCCGCCCCCACCAGTCCCCCTCGAAGTCGACCGGCACCAGCCGCAGCCACTCGGGGACGCCGAGCCCGAGGTCCATGAGCCGCCGCCGCTTCCAGGCCTGCGGGCCGGGCCGGTCGACCTCGAAGACCCGCAGTCCGCTCGACGCGGCGACCTCGGGCCTGCGCTGAGCGAACGTGTCGAGGCCGGCGCCGAGGACGACGTACTGGTCCACCCCTCGCCCGACCGCCTCGACCACCAGGTCCTCGACGAACCGGGCCCGGGCCACGATCGACGCGCGGGTGCGGCGTGTGGCGTCCACGTCCATGTCGGGGCGGTCGCGCCAGCCGTCGTCCGGGTCCGCGAGCCGCAGCCCGACCTCGTCCTCCAGGACATGCGGCGGCGGATCCGCGCGGACGTGCAGGGCCCGCCAGAGGGCGACCCGTACGGCCGTGTGGTCCGCCGCGGCCGGTTCCTCCCCGGTGTCCGTCACGCCCAGTCCTTCGAGAAGTCGAGCTCCTCGCGGCGCTGGGTCAGCGAGTACCAGTTGCCGCTGTCGTCGCGGAAGATCGCCTCGATGCCGTACGGCCGCTCCTGCGGTTCCTGGATGAACTCCACCCCGCGCGCCCGGAACGTCTCGTAGTCACCGCGGCAGTCGTCCGTACGGAACGCTCCGGCGCCCATCACGCCCTTGCCGACGAGCTTCTTGAGCGCCTCGGCGGACTCGGGGTCCAGACCGGGGCCGTCGAGGCTCATCAGCGCCAGCTCCAGGCCCTGCTGCTCCTTGGCACTGACGGTGACCCATGTCATCTCGCCCATCGAGACCTCGCTGCGCACCTCGAAGTCGAGCTTCTCGGTGAAGAAGGCCTTCGTGCGTTGCTGGTCGAAGGTCCATACGGTGGCGATGCCCAGTCCCTGGATCATGGCTCTGCTCTCCTGTCCTGCGGGGGTTCCTCTCCGTCACCGTAGGCAGGGCCGGGGCCGGGCCGCTTCTTCAAAGTTGCGGTCCTCTTCACCGTTCTCGCGGTGGGGAATCCGCCGGCCCAGAGCATGGCGTAGCACCCGGGGATCAGGGAGGCGCCGCGGCCCACGTGCTGGGTGCGGTACTCGCTCGGGGTGAGCCCGGTCCGCGCCTTGAAGCGGGCGGAGAAGGTGCCGAGGCTGCTGAAGCCGACCAGGTGGCAGATCTCGGTCACGCTGAGATCGGCCCCCCTCAGCATCTCCTCGGCCCGCTCGATCCGCCGGTGCGTGAGGTAGTGCCCGGGCGTCTCGCCGTAGGCCTCCTTGAAGGCCCGCAGGAAGTGATAGCGCGAGTACCCGGCATGCGCCGCGACGGCGTCCAGGTCCAGGTCCGGATCGGCCCAGTCGCGGTCCATGGCGTCCTTGGCGAGCCGGATCTGCCGCACCTTGTCCATGAGGCCGATGGTGGCACGCGGCACTGACATCGACCCGCGAGCGCGCACGGAGAAGGCCCCCGGGGCGGACACCATCCGGGGGCCTTCGGTTCGGCGGGGTCGGCTCAGACCTCGACCAGCGGAGCCGGCGCCGCGTCGTCCGCCGACTTCTGCGGTCCCGCGCCCTGCAGCGGTACCTCCTTGACGAACACCGCCGCCACCAGCGCGACCACGGCGACGATCGATCCGAGCAGGAACGCCGAGTGCGTGCCTGCGGAGACCGCGTACTGGTACGCCTCGCGCACCGCGTCCGGCAACTTCTCCAGGCTCTTCGCGTCCAGCTGCGCGGACTGCTCGGTCACCTTGGAACCCAACGCCCCGCCCCGCTCCGCCATGGTGTCCTGGACCCGGTGGTTGAACAGCGCGCCCATGACGGCGACACCGAAGGAGGAACCGAGGGTACGGAACAGGGTGGTGGACGAGGACGCGACGCCCATGTCCTTCATCTCCACGCTGTTCTGCGCGACGAGCATGGTGATCTGCATCAGGCAGCCCATGCCGAGACCGACGACGGCCATGAGGACACCGGAGGTGAACCGCGAGGTCCCCGTGTCCATCGTCGACAGCAGGTACAGCCCGATGACCATCAGGACGCTGCCGAGGACCGGGAAGACGTAGTACCGCCCGCTGTTGGTGGTCACCCGTCCCGCGACCATCGAGGTCACCAGCATCGCGCCGAGCATCGGCAGGAGCAGCAGCCCGGAGTTGGTGGCGGAGGCACCCTGCACGGACTGCTGGTACAGCGGCAGGAAGAGGGTGGCACCGAACATCACGAATCCGGTGATGAAGCCGATGATCGACATCAGCGTGAAGTTGCGGCTGCGGAAGATGTGCAGCGGCACGACCGGCTCGGCCGCCTTGGTCTGCCAGAACACGAACCCGACGAGCGCGGCGACACCGATCCCGATCAGCTCCATGATCCGCGCGGAGGTCCAGGCGTACTCCGTGCCGCCCCAGGTGGTGACGAGCACGATGGAGGTGATGCCGACGGTCAGCAGCGCGGCGCCGAGATAGTCGATCCGCGCCTGCGCACGCTTCGCCGGCAGGTGCAGTACGACGCTGATGAGGCCGAGCGCCACCACGCCGAGCGGCAGGTTGATGTAGAAGGACCAGCGCCAGCCCCAGTTGTCGGTGATGGTGCCGCCGACCAGCGGACCGCCGATCATCGCGAGCGCCATGACGCCGGCCATCATGCCCTGGTACTTGCCGCGCTCCCGGGGCGGGATCAGGTCACCGATGATCGCCATCACGCCGACCATCAGACCGCCGGCGCCGAGGCCCTGCACGGCCCGGAAACCGATGAGCTGCCCCATGTCCTGGGCCATACCGCTGAGCGCGGAGCCGATCAGGAAGAGCACGATCGACGTCATGAAGACGCCCTTGCGGCCGTACATGTCGCCGAGCTTGCCCCAGAGCGGGGTGGCGGCCGCGGTGGCCAGCGTGTAGGCCGTCACGACCCACGAGAGGTGTTCGAGCCCGCCGAGCTCGCCCACGATCGTCGGCATCGCGGTGCCCACGATCATGTTGTCCAGCATCGCGAGCATCATGGTGATCATCAGCGCGAGCAGGACGACCCGCACGCTGCGCTGTTTCTTTTCCGGTTCCGTCTCGACCGTCTGTGTGTCCGCCATCGTTCCCACTCCCCTGAGGTCCTGCGGTACTGCCCCCGCCGGGGCACTTACTTGCCGCCCGGCTAGTTGACTACACTGGGGAAGGTAGACGCGTAACTAGCCGGGCGTCAAGTAAGTTTTATGGAAAGCCGAGGAGCACGAGGATGGGCGGCACCATGGACGTCACGAAGCAGCAGCGCCGCGGCAACACGCGCCAGCGCATCCAGGACGTGGCCCTCGGACTCTTCGCGGAGCAGGGCTACGAGAAGACGTCCCTGCGGGAGATCGCCGAGCACCTGGATGTCACCAAGGCGGCGCTCTACTACCACTTCAAGACCAAGGAAGAGATCCTCGTCAGCATCTTCGACGATCTGACGCAGCCGATCCTCGACCTGATCGAGTGGGGCAGAAGACAGCCGCACACGCTGGAGACCAAGCAGGAGATCGTACGGCGCTACAGCGAGATCCTGTCCGGCGCGGCACCGCTGTTCCGCTTCATGCAGGAGAACCAGGCGGCGGTCCGCGAACTGCGCGTCGGCGAGACCTTCAAGGAACGCATGCAGGGGCTGCGCGAGATCATCATCGATCCGGAAGCGGACCTGACCGACCAGGTCCGCTGCGTCAGCGCGATCTTCACGATGCACGCCGGGATGTTCTTCCTCCAGGACATCACCGCCGACCCGGAGGCCAAGCGCAAGGCGGTCCTGGAGGTGGCGACGGACCTGGTCACCCAGGCCCACCGGGGCAGTGCGAACGCGTAGGCGGTCAGCCGCTCAGACCTTGACGCCCTTGGCCCGCAGGAAGGCGACCGGGTCTATCGCAGAGCCGTAGTTGGCGGTCGTGCGGATCTCGAAGTGCAGGTGCGGGCCGCTGGAATTGCCGGTGTTGCCGGAGAGGGCGATGCGCTGGCCGGTCTTGACGACCTGGCCGACCTTGACCTTGATCCGGGAGAGGTGGGCGTACTGCGAGTACTTCCCCTTGCCGTGCTTGATCACTATGGCGTTGCCGTAGGCGGAACCGTCACCGGCACCCCTCGGGCCCGCCTTGACGACGGTCCCGCCGTGCGCGGCGACGACGGTCGTACCGCTCGGCACGGCGAAGTCCTGCCCGCTGTGGGTGGAGTGCCACATGCTCCCGGCCTGCGCGTAGCTCGCGCTGAGCGTGTACTTCTTCACCGGGTCGACCCAGGAGGCCGAGGAGGACGCGGCCGAGGCGACTCCGGCCCCCAGCGCGACCGTCGTCCCGACGGACGCGGCCACGACGGCAACACGGGTGCGGAGCATGGACGTACGGGAAGAGCGGTTGAAGACGCGCTGGAACATCAGAACCTCATGAAAGCCGGGGGACAGGAAAACCATCCGGCGCACAGCGGCGACCGGATGGGACAACCCTTGGTACCCCCGGGGGTCAAAAACCCCCAAACAGCACATCTACGACGGACTGTAGTAACAGGTCTCGTCGGGCCGGGCGAGAAGTCCTTTTCCTCCCCGGATCCCTCCACTATTCCGCCTAGTAACGGACAAATCGCCTGTGCGGCAAGTCACCGGCGACCCAAAGGCAAAAGCCGTGCCATGTGATGCACGCCTCTAGCTTCCTACCAACCAGTAACCCTACGGTTCCCCTCGCGCCACCCTCACCAACAAACATGCACGCGACAACTGCAGCGTTTCCGGACGTGAGAGGACCCCCACCACCGTGACAAGCCGACGCCCCTGGGCGCACCGCATAGCCGTGAGCACCGTCTCCGCAGCCGCACTCGTCGCCCTGGCCGCCCCCGCCGAGGCCGCGACGACGACCACCAGCGCTTCCCCGACCGCGTCGGCCGCCGCCGAAGACGTCGACTACGCCACCTGGCAGACCGACTGCCAGGCCGTGATGGGCCAGGCCCTCCCCTACCTGAAGACACGTATCGCCGCCACCAAGCCGGGCGAGAAGCAGGCGATCGTCTTCGACATCGACAACACCACCCTGGAGACGGACTTCGGCTTCAGCTACCCCGCGCCGGCCAACAAGCCCGTCCTGGACGTCGCGAAGTACGCCCAGGAGCACGGCGTATCCCTGTTCTTCGTGACGGCCCGCCCCGACATCATCGCCTCGGTGACCAACTACAACCTCAAGCACGTCGGTTACCAGGTCAGCGGCCTCTACGTCCGCAACTTCATCGACCTCTTCAAGGACGTCGCCGCCTACAAGACCGCCCAGCGCGTCGACATCGAGAACAAGGGCTACACGATCATCGCGAACATCGGCAACAGCGCCACCGACCTGTCGGGCGGCCACGCCGAGAAGACCTACAAACTCCCGGACTACGACGGCCAGTTGTCCTGACCTCCGGCTGGGCTCCATCCGTCGCGGCCCCTACGGGGGTGGCGGATGGAGCCGGCGGTACTCGGCAGCAAACCGGCGTCCGGTCTGGTCGGCCGGCTGGTGAGGAAGCCCTTCCGGCCGGACGGTCCCGGCGCCGACGTGGTGGACGAATCCGTCCGGCTTTCCACCCTCGCCTCCTCGCGGGGCGAGCAGCGCACGCACGGCGAGCAGAAGGTCCGCTCCTGGCCCGCAGCGGGGTCCGCGCGGCCATGGAGTCCCCGGGAGAGCCGCCCTTCCCGGCGTACGGCCTCGACCGGCTCGCCCCGCTGGAACGGCTCTCCCTGGGCAGGCTGAGCACGGACCCCGGACGGTCCCGGCGCCGACGTGGTGGACGCATCCGTCCGGCTTTCCGCCCTCGCCTCCTCGCGGGGCGAGCAGCGCACGCACGGCGAGCAGGAGGTCCGCTCCTGGCCCGCAGCGGGGTCCGCGCGACCATGGAGTCCCCGGGAGAGCCGCCCTTCCCGGCGTACGGCCTCGACCGGCTCGCCCCGCTGGAACGGCTCTCCCTGGGCAGGCTGAGCACGGACCCCGGACGGTCCCGGCGCCGACGTGGTGGACGAATCCGTCCGGCTTTCCACCCTCGCCTCCTCGCGGGGCGAGCAGCGCACGCACGGCGAGCAGGAGGTCCGCTCCTGGCCCGCAGCGGGGTCCGCGCGGCCATGGAGTCCCCGGGAGAGCCGCCCTTCCCGGCGTACGGCCTCGACCGGCTCGCCCCGCTGGAACGGCTCTCCCTGGGCAGGCTGAGCACGGACCACACGGGTCTGCGAAGGCGCCCTTGCGGGGCGCAGGGCTCATCGCCCCGGCACCGAGGACTTCTCCGCGTCGACGCGCCGGCTGTCGGCACTGCGCCCGGTGACGCTGCTGGGCGTGCGGGGGTTCTCCGTCTCGCTCGCCCCCTTGGCCGAGCACTTCCCGGAGTCGAGGTCGCCCTGGTCGAGCACAGAGAAAGGGGCCGGTGCTTCGAAAAGCACCGGCCCCTTTTGGCGTCGCCCTGAGGCTTACGCCTCCTTGCTCAGGTTCGGACCGGCACCGCCGGCCGCCTGCTCGATCGGCGGGACGTCGGGCAGCGCCGCCTTCTCCTCACCGCGGAAGGTGAAGGTCTGGGTCTCGCCCTCGCCCTCCGTGTCGACGACCACGATGTGACCGGGACGCAGCTCGCCGAAGAGGATCTTCTCCGAGAGCGTGTCCTCGATCTCGCGCTGGATCGTGCGACGCAGCGGTCGCGCACCCAGCACCTGGTCGTACCCCTTCGTGGACAGCAGCTCCTTGGCGGACTGGGAGAGCTCGATGCCCATGTCCCGGTCCTTGAGGCGCTCGTCCACCTTGCCGATCATCAGGTCGACGATCTGGAGGATGTCGGCCTGGGTCAGCTGCGGGAAGACGACCACGTCGTCGACGCGGTTGAGGAACTCGGGCCGGAAGTGCTGCTTGAGCTCGTCCGAGACCTTGTTCTTCATGCGCTCGTAGTTGGTCTTCTTGTCGCCCGAGGCCGCGAAGCCCAGGTTGAAGCCCTTGGAGATGTCCCGGGTGCCGAGGTTGGTCGTCATGATGATGACCGTGTTCTTGAAGTCCACGACCCGGCCCTGGGAGTCGGTCAGGCGACCGTCCTCCAGGATCTGCAGCAGCGAGTTGAAGATGTCCGGGTGGGCCTTCTCGACCTCGTCGAAGAGGACCACCGAGAACGGCTTGCGCCGCACCTTCTCCGTCAGCTGGCCACCCTCTTCGTAGCCCACGTAGCCGGGGGGCGAACCGAAGAGCCGCGAGACCGTGTGCTTCTCGCTGAACTCCGACATGTCGAGGGAGATCAGCGCGTCCTCGTCACCGAAGAGGAACTCGGCGAGCGCCTTGGACAGCTCGGTCTTACCGACACCGGACGGGCCGGCGAAGATGAACGAACCACCGGGACGCTTCGGGTCCTTCAGACCGGCACGCGTACGACGGATCGCCTTCGACAGCGCCTTGACGGCGTCGACCTGGCCGATGACCCGCTTGTGGAGCTCGTCCTCCATGCGCAGCAGACGCGAGGACTCCTCCTCGGTCAGCTTGAAGACCGGGATGCCGGTGGCGGTCGCGAGGACCTCGGCGATCAGCTCGCCGTCGACCTCGGCGACGACGTCCATGTCGCCGGCCTTCCACTCCTTCTCCCGCTTGGCCTTGGCGGCCAGGAGCTGCTTCTCCTTGTCGCGGAGGGAGGCGGCCTTCTCGAAGTCCTGCGAGTCGATCGCGGACTCCTTGTCGCGGCGCACGCCGGCGATCTTCTCGTCGAACTCGCGCAGGTCCGGCGGCGCGGTCATCCGGCGGATGCGCATCCGGGAACCGGCCTCGTCGATCAGGTCGATCGCCTTGTCCGGCAGGAAGCGGTCCGAGATGTACCGGTCGGCCAGGGTGGCGGCCTGGACCAGCGCCTCGTCGGTGATGGAGACGCGGTGGTGCGCCTCGTACCGGTCACGCAGACCCTTGAGGATCTCGATCGTGTGCGGCAGGGACGGCTCCGCGACCTGGATGGGCTGGAAGCGGCGCTCGAGGGCCGCGTCCTTCTCCAGGTGCTTGCGGTACTCGTCCAGGGTGGTCGCACCGATGGTCTGGAGCTCACCGCGGGCCAGCATCGGCTTCAGGATCGAAGCGGCGTCGATGGCGCCCTCGGCGGCACCCGCACCGACCAGCGTGTGCAGCTCGTCGATGAACAGGATGATGTCGCCGCGGGTACGGATCTCCTTGAGCACCTTCTTCAGGCGCTCCTCGAAGTCACCGCGGTAGCGGGAGCCGGCGACCAGCGCGCCGAGGTCAAGCGTGTAGAGGTGCTTGTCCTTCAGCGTCTCGGGCACCTCGCCCTTGACGATGGCCTGGGCGAGGCCCTCGACGACGGCGGTCTTGCCGACGCCGGGCTCACCGATCAGGACCGGGTTGTTCTTGGTACGGCGGGACAGCACCTGCATGACCCGCTCGATCTCCTTCTCGCGCCCGATGACCGGGTCGAGCTTGGACTCACGAGCGGCCTGGGTGAGGTTCCGGCCGAACTGGTCGAGGACCAGGGACGTCGAGGGGGTGCCCTCGGCAGGCCCGCCGGCGGTGGCGGTCTCCTTGCCCTGGTAACCGGAGAGCAGCTGGATGACCTGCTGCCGCACCCGGTTGAGATCAGCGCCCAGCTTGACCAGGACCTGGGCGGCGACGCCCTCGCCCTCACGGATCAGGCCGAGCAGGATGTGCTCCGTGCCGATGTAGTTGTGGCCCAGCTGAAGGGCCTCGCGGAGCGACAGCTCCAGGACCTTCTTGGCACGGGGGGTGAAGGGGATGTGCCCGGACGGGGCCTGCTGCCCCTGCCCGATGATCTCCTCCACCTGCTGGCGGACCGCCTCGAGCGAAATCCCGAGGCTCTCAAGGGCCTTGGCGGCGACACCCTCACCCTCGTGGATCAGGCCCAGGAGGATGTGCTCGGTGCCGATGTAGTTGTGGTTGAGCATCCGGGCTTCTTCCTGAGCCAGGACGACAACCCGCCGCGCGCGGTCGGTGAACCTCTCGAACATCGTTAATCGCTCCTCAGAGCGGTCAGGCAGTGGGGGGAACTTCCCCTCCCTGTCCTTCCGCAGCTTAGTCCCGCAAGCGGGGACCGCTCATTCCAACTGCCGACACCGTCCTTGGCCTCCTGACCCCGAACGCCGACATCTGCTCCAACCCGATGGTGCGAGACGATGTTCCCGCAGGCCAGGCAGTTACCCCAGTCGCCAGTACGCCGATGGCGAACGTGAGACGGCCTTTCCTGCGTGTCGCCCCCTCCCACTAGGGATGTCTTACCCGCGCGGACCGACACTCCATGCCGCACGCCCCCTGTCCCTCCGCTATGGGCGAACAACCTTGCACCACCCCGCACGCCCGCACGCCCCCTCTTCGGCCACTCTTCGCGCACGCCGGTACACCCAACGTAACTCTTGCGGTCTTTCGGCGGTTGCACTTGGCATGTCCGGCATCCTCCCCTCTCTCACGACGGATCTCACCGCGGTCCCGCTCCCCCGTCGGCCGCTCGACCTGGCCGCCTTCGGCGACGATCCGGTCCGCCGCTGGTACGAGAACGAACTGGGCTGGCCCGCGGTGCCCGCGAGCACCGCGGAATCTCCCCTACGACTGCGTCTGGGGCTGCGCTTCGACATCCTGGACGTTCCGGCCGAGGCCGGCCGCGTGGCCCTGCGCCATCTCACCGGGACCTCTCCGGTGGCGATGCGGGGTGACCGCATGGAAATCCTGGTGGCCGCGGGCAGCACGGAGGAGCTGCCCGGCCTGCTGGACTGGCTGGAGTGGGGCGCCCTGGCGCTCGACCTGCGGGCGATCGGCACGGGCGGCGTGATGCGGGCACCGCGTCCGCCGGAGCCCGCGGTGAGCGGGCTCGGGGAGGTGCCGTCGGGGCGGCCTGCGGGGCCCGGCGAAGACGAATCCCTCGCCCTGCCGGCACGTCCGGAAGCGGGTGCCCTGCAGGGGGCCGCCATATGGCTGCGGCCCCCCGAGCCTGGGTGCGAGGTCGAGGCCTCGCTGCCGACGTTGTCGGCGCTGGGGGGCGATGGGGACGCCCCCGATCTCGTACGCGTCGTGAACACGGTGGCGACGCACTGCCACCGGTTGCGGCTGCGGCTTCGGCGCACTCGGCCATAAGCTTTCGCAGGCCCCGGCCGCCGTAGACCTTTCGATCAGGCGTTGGCCTTCTCGTAAGCCTCGCGAATGCTCGCCGGAACTCGGCCGCGGTCATTGACCTCGTAACCGTTCTCCTTCGCCCAGGCACGGATCTGAGCGGTGTCCTGACTGCCACCGGAAGTGGCCCGCGCCTTTCCGCGCCCGCCCGCGGCTCGGCCTCCGGTACGGCGACCGCCCTTCACGTAAGGGTCGAGAAGGCCACGGAGCTTGTCCGCATTGGCGGTCGTGAGATCGATCTCGTACGTCTTGCCGTCCAACGCGAACGTGACGGTCTCATCCGCCTCGCCGCCGTCGATGTCATCGACAAGAAGGACCTGAACCTTCTGTGCCACCGGATTTCCTTTCATCCAATACTTGAGGGCCGGGGGTCTGCGGCGTCCGCCGTTTCGCCGTCCCCTGTTATATGCAGTACTGCAGTACGTCGGAAAGCAAACCGCTTTTGCTGGGAAAACACAAACCCTTGGGAGAGACCGACAGGGCTCTCCTCGTCCGGAAACGTGCGCGTTTCGGACATAGGGAACCTGGGCAGGGCGGAGCGCCAGAATCCTGGCGATCACAGATGCAGAAGCATCCGGCTGTTGCCCAAGGTGTTCGGTTTCACTCGTTCGAGACCGAGGAACTCCGCCACGCCTTCGTCATAGGAACGCAGTAGCTCCGCGTAGACATCGGTGTCAACGGGTGTCTCACCGATCTCGACGAAGCCGTGCTTGCCGAAGAAGTCCACTTCGAAGGTGAGACAGAAAACGCGACGGACACCGAGCCAGCGGGCCGTCTGCAACAACTTCTCCAGCAACTGATGGCCGACCCCGGCACCCTTCAGTCCGGGCTTCACGGCGAGAGTGCGCACTTCCGCGAGGTCTTCCCACATCACATGCAGGGCGCCGAAGCCGACCAGCTCGGCGTTGTCGTCGCGCTCGGCGACCCAGAACTCCTGGATGTCCTCGTAAAGCGTCACGGTCGCTTTGTCGAGCAGGATGCGGTCGTGGACGTAGGAGTCGAGGAGCCGACGGATGCCGGCGACATCGCTGGTACGGGCCCGCCGGACGGTGATGGCTTTTGCGGTGACTTCGGGGTTCTCGGCGGAGGGACTCTTCGCGGACATGAGCGGACGCTATCGCCCACCGCCCCGCGATGCCGAGTCGGGGTTCTCCGCGGGCGGACCCTGGACCATCCGTACGGCGTCCTGGAGTGCCAGTCGCTGTTCCTCGCTCATCATGCCGAAGAAGGCGACGAGAGCGGCGGCGGGGTTGTCACTCTGGGACCAGGCGTCGTTCATCAGTGCGGCGGCGTAGGCGGCCCGTGTGGAGACCGCCTCATATCGATAGGCCCGGCCTTCCGCCTCACGGCGCACCCAGCCCTTCTGATGGAGATTGTCCAAAACGGTCATCACCGTGGTGTAGGCGATGGACCGTTCCTGCTGAAGGTCTTCCAGGACTTCCCGAACGGTGACCGGGCGGTTCCACTTCCACACCCGCGTCATGACCGCGTCTTCGAGTTCTCCCAATGGGCGAGGCACAGCTCAGCACAATAGTGGGAGATCCGGCTATCGGCGTGACGGACGGACCTTTCAACACCAAACAGCAACAAAAAGGGCGTACGACTCGGAAAGCGCGGTGGCTCGGAGAGTCGTACGCCGACGAGGGCGCCGCGGATCGCTCAGGCGTCGCCCGCGGCCCCGGAGGCCTGCTTGGCCCCCTCCGCGCGCGCGAGCGCCGCGTCGACGGCCGCGTCCTCCTTGGCCTTGTTGGCCCCGCCCTGGGTCTTCACGATCACCCGGATCAGGCCGATGAAGAACGCGGCCATGACGACCGGGGGTACGAGCGCGGAGACGTAGTCCATGGGTCCAGAGTAGCCAGGCGCACGGGGACAACTCGGGCGGGGTGGGGTCCGTCGCGTCAGCCCGCGGCCAGGTGCTGTGGCGGGTTCGCCGGGGGCGGGGTCGGTTTGCGGCGGGGGAAGACCTCGCCCGGGGTGGGGATGGGCCGCCGGGAGGGCTGGGGGGCGGGGGCGGGCTTCTCCGCGGGTTTCGCCGGCGGCCGGGCCGGACGCTTCGCCGGCTCCTTGGCGTCCTGGTCCGCCGGGCCGCCCCGGGCGGTCTCGGAAGGCCCCCCGCAAACGCCTCCGGAAAGGCCCCCGGGCAGCGCCAGGAGGCGGGTGCGGGACGCGGGGACCACTGGGGCGACCCGGGCACGCCGGGCGGCCGTGGAGCCCGCCAGACGGGCCCGTACGTCCCGTTCCGCCAGCACCTGGCAGCGGCTCAGCAGTGCCGCCGCGACAGGGTTGCCGCGCAGCGCCCTCAGCGCGGCGAGATCGTCGGGCTCCGGCCGGTACCCGGCACCCAGCGCCTCCTCCAGCAGGGTGAGGTAACCGGCGGCGGTGCCGGGCAGCGCGGCGCGGTACCGGGCGAGGTCGGCCACCAGGAAGGCGCGCAGCCGGGCGCCTTCACGCACCGCCTCGTCGAGTGACTCGGCGAGGCGGTGGCAGTCCTTGATGTCCTCGGCCGAGGCGGGGGCGGGGTGAAGGGCGAGGGCGAGAGCGCGGCGGAGCACACGCAGCTCCTCCACGCCGAACGCCATGCCGCCGCGGGATCCGTATGGCGTGGGCATGCGGCGACAGTACGCGCTAATCAGACAAATTCGTCATAGGGGGCGGGTGTGGCGTGAGCAGGCCACCCGCCCGGACGCGCGGCCGAGTGCCGGGGCGGGGAGGCCGACGGCGACGTCACATCCGCGACACGTTCCGCTCGTACACCAGCCGCAACCCCACCAACGTCAACCATGGCTCGTGCTCGTCGATCACCGACGACTCCCCCAGCACCATCGGCGCCAGTCCACCCGTGGCGATCACCGTCACCTCGTCGGGATCGTCCGCGAGCTCCCGGGCCATCCGGCTCACGACCCCGTCGACCTGCCCGGCGAAGCCGTACACGATGCCGGACTGCATCGCCTCGACCGTGTTCTTGCCGATCACACTCCGAGGCCGGGCCACCTCGATCTTCCGCAGCTGCGCGCCCTTCACGCCGAGCGCCTCCACGGAGATCTCGATACCGGGTGCGATGACCCCGCCGACGTACTCCCCGCGCGCGGACACCGCGTCGAACGTCGTCGCCGTACCGAAGTCCACGACGATCGCCGGTCCGCCGAACAGCTCGACGGCGGCCACCGCGTTGATGATCCGGTCAGCCCCGACCTCCTTGGGGTTGTCGGTGAGGATCGGCACCCCCGTCTTCACCCCGGGCTCGACCAGCACGGCCGGCACGTCGCCGTAGTACCGCCGCGTCACCTCACGCAGCTCGTGCAGCACGGACGGGACGGTCGCGCAGATCGCGATGCCGTCGATCCCGTCACCCAGTTCGTCGCCGAGGAGCGGATGCATGCCCATCAGGCCCTGCAGCAGTACGGCCAGCTCGTCCGCCGTCCGGCGCGCGTCCGTGGAGATCCGCCAGTGCTCGACGATGTCCTCGCCGTCGAACAGCCCGAGGACGGTGTGCGTGTTGCCTACGTCGATGGTGAGGAGCATCGCGACTACTCCGCCTCGCGCAGATCGAGGCCGATGTCGAGGATCGGCGACGAGTGGGTGAGCGCCCCGACGGCGAGGTAGTCGACCCCGGTGTCGGCGTACGCGCGCGCGTTGGCCAGCGTCAGCCGCCCGGAGGCCTCCAGCGCGGCCCGCCCGTGCACGACCGCGACCGCCTCTTCGCACTCCCCGGGCGTGAAGTTGTCCAGCAGGATCAGATCGGCGCCCGCGTCCACGACCTCCCGCAGTTGGTGCAGGGTGTCGACCTCGACCTCGATCGGCACGTCCGGGAAGGCCTCCCGTACGGCCTTGAACGCCGACGCGACGCCACCGGCGGCGACCACGTGGTTGTCCTTCACCAGCGCCGCGTCGGACAGCGACATCCGGTGGTTGACACCGCCCCCGGACCGCACGGCGAACTTCTCCAAGGACCTGAGCCCCGGAGTCGTCTTCCGGGTGTCACGCACGCGTGCCTTGGTGCCCTCCAGTGCGTCCGCCCACGCGCGTGTGGCGGTCGCGATGCCCGAGAGCCGGCACAGCAGGTTGAGCGCGCTGCGCTCGGCGGTGAGGAGGTCACGCGTGCGGGTGGTGACCGACAGGAGCTTCTGCCCGGCCTCCACCCGGTCGCCGTCCTCCACGTGCCGTTCGACCTCGAACTCGTCCTCGCAGACCACCGAGACGACCGCCTCGGCGACCCGCAGGCCGGCCACGACGCCCGCCTCCCGCGCGACGAAGTCGGCGGTGGCGACGGCGTCCTCGGGGATGGTCGCGACGGTCGTCACGTCCACGCCGTGGTCGAGGTCCTCCTGGATGGCGACGTTGGCGATGTCCTCGACCTCCACGGGGTCGAGTCCGGCGTCGGCCAGAAGCTGCGCGAGAGCGGGGTCGAGCCCGCACTCCAGATATTCCTCGTCGGGACCGTCGGAGGCGGCGCCACAGGCGCAGCCGTCGCCGCAGCCGCCGGAGGAGGCGAGGGGAAGGTCGTCGGTGCTCACTACTGTCACTGCTCCTGAAGGGGCTGCCGGGTCGGGGGGAAGTCTGCGGTATCGGTGGTGTGTACGGCGAGGGTCCGGTCGGGATTGAGCCGTACGACGATGTGGCGGCGCCATGCCGTGTCGTCCCGGTCCGGCTCGTCCTCGCGCCAGTGGCAGCCGCGTGTCTCCTCGCGCTGCAGGGCGGCGGCGACCAGGACGCGGGCCACGCACAGGAGGTTGGTGGCCTCCCAGGTGTCGACGCCGGGCTCGGCCGTCTTGCCGTTCTCGGCGAGCGCTTCGCGGGCGTCGGAATGCAGCTGCTGCAGGAGGCCGGCGGCCTTGGACAGGGACTCGCCCGAGCGCAGCACTCCCGCGCCCTGGGTCATGATCCGCTGGATCGCGAACCGCGCCTCGGGCGCGAGCAAGGGGTGCGCGGGCCTCTCGGGCCGCTCGACGGGTGCGGGCACGCGCGCGTGGAGCCCGGCGCGGCTGGCCACGATGTCGACGGCGATGCGCTCGGCGTAGACCAGTCCCTCCAGAAGGGAGTTGGAGGCGAGCCGGTTCGCGCCGTGCACGCCGGTGCAGGCGACCTCGCCGCACGCGTACAGGCCCGGGACGGTCGTACGCCCCTGGGAGTCGGTGCGCACGCCGCCGGAGGCGTAGTGGGCGGCCGGCGCGATCGGGATGGGCTCGGCGACCGGGTCGATGCCGTGGGCGCGGCAGGCGGCGAGAATCGTCGGGAAGCGGTGCTCCCACATGTCGGCGCCGAAGTGCCGGGCGTCGAGGAACATGTGCTCGGCGTCCTGCTCCTGCATGCGCCGCGTGATGCCCTTGGCGACGATGTCGCGGGGCGCGAGTTCGGCGAGTTCGTGCTGGCCGACCATGAAGCGCACACCGTCCGCGTCGACCAGGTGGGCGCCCTCGCCGCGCACGGCCTCGGAGACGAGCGGCTGCTGGCCCTCGGCGTCCGGGCCGAGGAACAGCACGGTGGGGTGGAACTGCACGAATTCCAGGTCGCTGACCTCGGCGCCCGCGCGCAGGGCGAGCGCCACGCCGTCGCCCGTGGACACGGACGGGTTGGTCGTCGCGGAGAACACCTGGCCCATGCCGCCGGTCGCGAGGACGACCGCGGGGGCGTGCACGGCACCCACGCCGTCGTGCTGACCCTCGCCCATGACGTGCAGGGTGACGCCCGCGGTCCGGCCGTGCGCGTCCGTCAGCAGGTCGAGCACGAGCGCGTTCTCGATCGTGCGCAGTCCGCGCGCGCGTACCGCCTCGACGAGCGCCCGGGAGATCTCCGCGCCGGTTGCGTCGCCGCCCGCATGCGCGATCCGGCGGCGGTGGTGGCCGCCCTCCCGGGTGAGCGCCAGGTCGCCCTCTTCGGACTCGTCGAAGTGCGCGCCGGTCGCGATCAGGCGGCGTACGGCGTCGGGTCCCTCGGTGACGAGGATCCGTACGGCCTCCTCGTCGCACAGGCCCGCGCCCGCCACCAGCGTGTCGTCCAGGTGCTGTTCGGGGGTGTCGCCCTCGCCGAGGGCCGCGGCGATGCCGCCCTGCGCCCAGCGGGTGGAGCCGTCGTCGAGGCGGGCCTTGGTGACGACGACGGTCCTGAGGCCCTCGGCCTGGCAGCGCAGAGCCGCGGTCAGGCCGGCGACCCCGGAGCCGACGACCACGACGTCCGCGTCGATGGACCACCCGGGCTCGGGTGCGTGCAGTCGTATGCCTGTGCTGGTCACGAGGCGGCTCCGAGGGTCAGGGGGATGTTGTCGATCAGCCGGGTCGTCCCCACCCGGGCGGCGACGGCGAGGACGGCCTCGCCGGTGAAGTCGTCCTCGATCTCGCTGAAGTCGGACGGGTCGACGAGCGCGAGGTAGTCCAGGGCGAGCGGCGGATCCTGGCGCGCGGCGTCGTCCAGGATCAGGCGGGCCGCCGCGCGGACGGTCGAGGGCGCACCGGGAAGGGCTTTGGCGACGGCGTGCGCGTCGGCGGCCGCGCGGGACTCGCCGAGGGCGCTCAGTGCCTCGGCACGCGCCTGCGTGGCGGGCACTTCGCGGGCCCGCGCGCGCAGCGCCTCCTGTGCCGCGTGCCGGTCGCGGCCCGCGAACAGCGCGCGGGACAGGGCGAGCGCCGTGCGCCGCTCCTGCGGCTTGAGGTAGCGGTTGCGGCTGGACAGGGCCAGGCCGTCCTCCTCGCGCACGGTGGGCACGCCGACGATCTCGACGCCGAAGTTCAGGTCGCGCACCATCCGGCGGATCAGAGCGAGCTGCTGGGCGTCCTTCTGGCCGTAGAGGGCGATGTCGGGGCGGGTGAGGTGCAGCAGCTTGGCGACGACGGTGAGCATGCCGTCGAAGTGGCCGGGACGCGAGGCGCCCTCCAGGCGCTCTCCCATCGGGCCCGCGCTGATGCGCACCTGGGGCTCGCCGCCGGGGTAGACCTCGTCGACGGAGGGCGCGAAGACGGCGTCCGCGCCGGAGTCCTCGGCGATCTTGAGGTCGGCGTCCAGAGTGCGCGGGTAGCGGTCGAGGTCCTCGCCCGCGCCGAACTGGAGGGGGTTCACGAAAACGGTGACGACGACCTCGCCGTCGGGTCCGGCGATCTCGCGCGCAGTGCGGATGAGGGTGGCGTGGCCCTCGTGCAGGGCGCCCATGGTCATCACGACGGCGCGACGGCCCACGCGCGCGCGTGCGTGCAGTTCACCGGCGGTGCGCAGCAGGGTCGTGGTCATCGGGCGTCTCCCTCGGCGCCGTTGGTACCCGTGGCGAGTACCCCGAGGAGGTCCTCGGCGAGCTCCGGCTTCAGCAGTCCGTGGGCGAGCGCCCGGTCGGCGGTCGCGCGGGCCATCGCGAGATAGCCCGCGACGGTCTGCGGGGCGTGCCTGCGCAGCTCCATGACGTGCGCGGCGACCGTGCCGGCGTCCCCGCGCGCGACGGGTCCGGTGAGGGCCGCGTCGCCGGAGCGCAGGGCGTTGTCGAGGGCCGCGCCGAGCAGTGGGCCGAGCATCCGGTCCGGGGCCCCGACACCGGCCGAGCGCAGCAGCTCCATGGCCTGGGCGACCAGCGTGACCAGGTGGTTGGCGCCGAGGGCGAGGGCCGCGTGGTACAGCGGCCGCTTCTCCTCGTCGATCCACTCGGGCTCGCCGCCCATCTCGATGACGAGGGCCTCGGCGGCCAGCCGCAGCTCCTCGGGGGCGGTGACGCCGAAGGAGCAGCCGGCCAGGCGCTGGACGTCCACGGGGGTGCCGGTGAAGGTCATCGCCGGGTGCAGGGCCAGCGGCAGCGCGCCCGCGCGCAGGGCGGGGTCCAGGACCTTCGCGCCGTACCGCCCGGAGGTGTGCACGAGCAGCTGCCCCGGCCGCACGGCACCGGTCTCGGCGAGTCCCTCGACGAGACCGGGCAGGGTGTCGTCGGGGACGGTCAGCAGCACCAGGTCGGCGCGCTGCAGGACGTCCTCGGGGGTGACGACCGGGACGTCCGGGAGCATCAGCGCGGCCCGCCGCCGGGAGGCGTCGGAGACCCCGGAGACGGCCACCGGACGGTGCCCGGCGAGTTGGAGGGACGCGGCGAGCGTCGGCCCCACCCGGCCGGCGCCGACGACGCCGACGGTGAGCCGCGCGGGGCGGTCCTTGTTGTCTGGCTGTTGGGCTGTACTCACGCGACGGCGGCCTTCCCGTTCCAGTCCGCATCTGGGTACCGGACGATTTCTCGTCATGTTAACGCGATCGGTTCGAGGGGCGTCCGGTTGTCCACAGGCTGTGGGTTTCCGTGTGGGTCGTCGAGTGCGGAAATCCGGGTGCCCGCGCCGGGGGCGCACGAGATGATCCGGGCATGAGTGACACAGCGGAGCAGAGCGCGGGGCAGGCGGCGGACGAGGCAGGGCCGGAGCGGCTCACGGAGGCGGAGCGGCTTCTGCGCCGCCGCGCACGGCGCATCAGCGCGTATCAGAGAGCGAAGCGCACCCTGGCGCGCCCGGGGTTGCTCGCACCCCTCCGCGAACGCCTGTCGCTGCTCGACGGGGCGGACACGCTCTACGACCTGGACGAACCGTCCGACCTCTACGGGAACGGCATCGTCGAGGCCCTGGAGGAGAAGGTCGCAGGACTCCTCGGCAAGGAGGCCGCCGCCTTCTTCCCGACCGGCACGATGGCCCAGCAGGTCGCGCTGCGCTGCTGGGCGGGCCGCACCGGCAATCCCACCGTCGCCCTGCACGCCCTGGCCCATCCCGAGGTCCATGAGCGCGACGCCTTCCGGGAGGTCTCCGGTCTGCGCCCGGTCCATGTGACGAGCGAGCCGCGGCAGCCCACGGCCGACGAGATACGCGGCTTCGAGGAGCCCTTCGGGGCGCTGATGCTGGAACTGCCCCTCCGGGACGCCGGTTTCGTGCTGCCCACCTGGGAGGAGCTCACCGAGGTCGTGGAGGCGGCTCGCGAGCGCGACGCCGTAGTGCACTTCGACGGGGCACGCCTGTGGGAGACCACCGTCCACTTCGGTCGCCCCCTGGCCGAGATCGCGGACCTCGCGGACAGCGTGTACGTGTCGTTCTACAAGTCCCTCCAAGCCTTCGGCGGGGCCGCACTCGCCGGCCCGAAGACCCTGATCGACGAGGCGAAGACCTGGCGGCACCGGTACGGCGGCGCGGTCTTCCAGCAGTTCCCTACCGTCCTGTCGGCCCTGGCCGGACTGGAGCGGGAACTGCCCAGGCTGCCCGACTACGTCACCCACGCGCGCGTGGTGGCCGCCGCGCTGCGCGAGGGGCTCGCGGAGGCCGGAGTGCCGTGGGCGCGGGTCCATCCCGACGTGCCGCACACCTTCGACTTCCAGGTCTGGCTGCCGTACGGCGTCGACGAGCTCTCCGAGGCGGCGATCCGGCAGTCGGAGGAGACGGGGACGGCCCTGTTCATCCATCCCTGGGACGAGAAGGGCCCCGGCCTGTCCATGACCGAGGTCTACGTCCGTGGCGCGGCCCTGGAGTGGACGGCGGCGGACGTGAGGACGGCGGCCGCGGACTTCGTCGCCCGGCTGAGGGAGGTCAGCGGCCAGCGGGTCGGCGGCTGAGGCCGGGCCGCCGGTGCAGCCACCGGCGCAGCGCGTGCCGTATCCGCCCCCGGGCCGGCCGCCCCGCCAGGACCGCCAGGAACCGCCGGTGTTCGCGCAGTTCGTGCGCGACCCGCACGTCCTGGGTGCCGGGCGCCGGCGCGACGGGGCTGCCGAGGTGCCGGGCACGGTGGATGTCGAGGAGGTGCTGCTGGGTGACGCTCATGACCCCAGGCTGCGCCGCAAGCGACAGCCACGTCGCGTCGATTGACGGCCGCCGTCAATCGAGGAGGGCGCTGTCAGTGGCGGGATGCACCATGAGGTCATGAGCGTGCGCATCGACATCACGGGACTGCGGCCGGAGAGGATCGCCGTCGTGCCCTCGCCGCTGGCCGAGCTCGGCATGGCCCTGCACGCGCTGGCCGAGCCGGGGCACCATCCGGGGCTGCAGGCCTGGGTGACCGGCGTGACCGCCCGGCTCGACCCGCATCTGGCCGACCGGATGTGCGAGGCGGACTTCCTGTGGCGGACGACGTTCTCGGACCTGTTCATGCCCTTCGCCGGCATCGCGGGCCGGACCACGCTCCCCGGCGCCTGCATCGCCGAGGATCTGGACCTGCTCGACAAACTGACGGACGAGCAGTTCGTGGACGCGGCCCTGGAGTTCACCTGCGCGCTGACGTATTCCTCGCAGGGCCCGAGTGTGCTCTCCGACCGCGCCTTGCACCGGCGTGCCCTGGAGCTGGCCGCGTCGCGCGGACCGCAACAGGTGCGCTTCGCCGAGCGGCTGCTGGCCGACCCGCCGCGGATCCGGGCCTGGTTCCGGCAGTTCGTGGAGGACTGCGACGAGGCGTTCTTCGCGGACACCTGGGCGCGCCTGCGCCATCAGCTCGCGGCGGACGCCCGTCACAAGACGGACCTGCTGCGCCACAAGGGCCTCGCCGAGGCGCTCACCGCGGTGTCGGCGGCGGTCACGCTCGACGAGGCGGAGGGCCGCATCACGGTCGACAAGCTGGGCATCGGACACAGCACGACCGCGGAGGGCGGTCTGCTGCTGATCCCCACGAGCCTGGGCTGGCCGCACCTGAGCGTCCTGCACCGGTACGGCTGGCAGCCCGCCCTGCACTACCCCGTCGGCTCCCCCGAGCTCGCCTCTCCGCCCTCGGTCGAGCAGCTGACCCTGCGGCTGACCGCGCTCTCCCACCCCGTCCGGATGCGACTGTGCCGCCATCTGGCCCGCAGCGCCTACACCACGAGCGAGCTCGCCCAGGTGCACGGCATGACCGCCCCGGAGATATCGCGGCACCTGAGCGTCCTGAAGAAGGCGGGCCTGATCACCACCCGCCGCCGCGGCCGGTACGTCCTGCACCAGCTGGACGTCACCGTGGTGGCGCGGCTCGGCAGCGACTTCCTGGAAGGGATCTTGAGGTAGCGCCCGACCGGGCCGTGGCTCAGCCGTGCCCGCCCGCGCGCACCAGCCCCGTCTCGTAGGCGAGGACCACCACCTGCACCCGGTCCCTGAGGCCCAGCTTGGTCAGGATGCGGCCGACGTGGGTCTTCACCGTCGCCTCGGACAGCACCAGCCGGGCCGCGATCTCGCCGTTGGAGAGCCCCTGCGCGACCAGCACCATGACCTCGCGCTCGCGGCCGGTGAGCCGCTCCAGCTCCTTGTGCTGGGGCTCCTTGCCGGTGGCGGGCAGCATGGGCGCGAACCGGTCGAGCAGGCGCCGGGTCGTCGAGGGGGCGACCACGGCGTCGCCGCTGTGCACGGAGCGGATCGCGGTGAGCAGTTCGCCGGGCGGCACGTCCTTGAGCATGAAGCCGGAGGCTCCCGCCTTCAGCCCGGAGAAGGCGTACTCGTCCAGGTCGAAGGTGGTCAGGATCAGCACCTTCGGCGGTTCGGGCTCCGAGCAGATGCGGCGGGTGGCCTCCACACCGTCGAGCTTCGGCATGCGGACGTCCATCAGGACGACGTCCACCGCGGTCGAGCGCAGCACCTGGAGTGCCTCCACGCCGTCCCCCGCCTCCGCGACGACCTCCATGTCCGGCTGGGCTGCGAGCACCATCCGGAACCCGGTGCGCAGCAGCACCTGGTCATCGACGAGCATCACGCGGATCGTCATCGGGCCTCTTCCGTTTCCTCGGGGTCGTACGGCAGGTCGCCAGGGGGCGTGACAGGTGTCAACAGGGGGCGTGCGTCGGCGTCAATGCGCTGGTTTGAGCGGCAGCAGCGCACTGATGCGGAATCCTCCGCCGGGGCGGGGGCCCGCGTCCAGGGTGCCGCCGACCATGCCGACACGCTCGCGCATGCCGATCAGTCCGTGGCCCGCGCCGTCGGCGCCGCCCTCCTCGTACAGCTCGTGCGGAGCGCCCTTGCCGTCGTCCTCGACGAGCAGGCCGAGGCCGTCGTCGAAGTAGACCAGGCGCACGCTCGCGCCCGCGTTCGGGCCGCCGTGCTTGCGCGTGTTGGTGAGCGCCTCCTGCACGATGCGGTACGCCGTGAGCTCGACGCCGCTGGGCAGCGGGCGCGGGGTGCCCTCGATCTTGAAGTCGACGGGGAGGCCGGAGCCGCGGCACTGCTCGACGAGGTCCTCGATCTGCTCGACGTCGGGCTGCGGGACGTACTCACCGCCCTCCTGGTGCTCTCCGGTGCGCAGCACGCCCAGCAGGCGCCGCATCTCGGCGAGGGCCTGGCGGCCGGTGGAGGAGATGGTCTCCAGTGCCTTCTTGGCCTGGTCGGGCGCGGCGTCGAGGACATAGGCGGCGCCGTCGGCCTGGACGACCATGACGGACACGTTGTGGGCGACGACATCGTGCAGTTCGCGGGCGATCCGGGCGCGCTCGGCGGCGACGGCGACCTTCGCCTGCGCCTCGCGCTCCTTCTCCAGGCGCGCGTTGCGCTCCTCCAGCTGCGCGAAGTAGGCGCGCCGGGTCCGGATCGAGTCGCCGAGCACCCAGGCCAGGGCGAACGGCACGGCCTGGAAGATCATGATGGCGACATTGCCGAGCGCACCTGAGTGCTCGTTCGGCCAGCGCAGCTGCGCGACGGGAGCCGCGCACAGGCCGATCGTCAGCGCCAGCCGGGAGGCCCAGCGGGCACCCGTGGCGGCCACCGTGTAGACGATCACCAGGAAGGCGAAGTCGGCGCTCGTGGTCTCCACGTCCAGCACGAGCTGCGCTACGCCGAGCCCGATGGCCAGCAGCAGCATGCGCTCCGGCATCCGCCTGCGCAGCGCTACCACCAGGCACAACAGCAGGACGATCGGAACGATCGCCAAGGGGGACTCGGTCCCCTGGGACTCCCCACGGGCGATTTCGCTCGCGAGCGAGATCCCGAACAGGAAGACCGCCCAGAAGACGTCGACCCCTGTCGGGTGCCTGCGGAGGAAGTCATAGAGGCGCTGCACGTAACCCAGCGTAGGGAAGCGTGATGTGTGCATGGGTCAACCGGAGGACCGATCCGTACCGCCCGCGCGTACTCCCCAAGGTGGAGGCCCCCTTCCCCCGGGCGCCTAGCCTGACGGCGTGACCGATGACACGACGGCCGGGCCGACGGGCGACTGGAGCGGCTGGCGGGCCGCCGCCGAGGCCGCCCTCTACGGCCCTGAGGGCTTCTACCGCAGGCCGGAGGGCCCGGCCGGGCACTTCCGTACGTCCGTGCACGCCTCGCCGTTGTTCGCCGAGGCCGTGGCCCGGCTGCTGTGCCGCATCGACGAGGCACTCGGGCGGCCCGCACGGCTCGACTTCGTCGACATGGCCGCGGGCCGGGGTGAGTTGGCCACCGGCGTCCTCGCCGCCCTGCCCGCCGACCTGGCCGCCCGCACGCGCGCGTACGCCGTCGAGATCGCCGACCACCCCGAGGGCCTCGATCAGCGGATCGAGTGGCTGACCGGGCCCCCGAAGAACATCACCGGGCTGCTGTTCGCCAACGAATGGCTGGACAACGTACCCGTGGAGATCGCCGAGACGGACTCATCGGGCGTCCCACGCCAGGTGCTCGTGCGGCGGGACGGTCGCGAGCGTCTCGGGGAACCGGTCGCAGGGGCGGAGGCCGAGTGGCTGGACCGGTGGTGGCCGCTGCCGCCCGAGGAGGGGCTGCGGGCCGAGATCGGCCTGCCCCGGGACGAGGCGTGGGCGTCGGCGGTCGCCGCGGTGGAGCGGGGGCTCGCGGTCGCCGTCGACTACACGCACACGGCAACCTCACGCCCCCTGTTCGGGACCCTCACCGGATTCCGCGAAGGGCGCGAGACGGCACCCGTACCGGACGGGTCGTGCGACCTCACGGCCCATGTGGCGCTGGACGCGTGCGCGCTCCCCGGAGGGCGCGTGCTGACCCAACGCGACGCGCTGCGCGCCCTGGGCCTCGCGGGTGCACGCCCCCCGCTCACGCTCGCGTCCACGCGGCCCGCGGAATACGTCCGCGCCCTCACGCGTGCCGGAGAGGCCGCCGAACTCACCGCGGTGGGCGGCCTCGGAGACTTCGGCTGGCTGCTCCAGCCCGTGGGCCTGTCCGCAGGACTTCCGGACGCACCCCTCGACGGGCCGCCCGCCGACCTACTTGTCGATGTCCCCGACCACGAAGAACAGTGATCCCAGGATCGCCACCATGTCCGCGACCAGCGTGCCCGGCAACAGCTCGACGAGGGCCTGGATGTTGTTGTACGAGGCCGAGCGCAGCTTCAGCCGGTACGGGGTCTTCTCGCCCTTGCTGACGAGGTAGTAGCCGTTGATGCCGAGCGGGTTCTCGGTCCACGCGTACGTGTGCCCCTCGGGCGCCTTCAGGACCTTGGGGAGCCGCTGGTTGATCGGTCCGGGCGGCAGCTCGGCGAGCCGGTCCAGGCAGGCGTCGGCGAGGTCGAGGGCGTTGTGGGTCTGCTCCAGGAGGACCTCGAAGCGGGCGAGGCAGTCGCCCTCCTCGCGCGTGACCACCTTCAGCGTGTCCTGGAGCTCTCCGTAGCCGAGGTACGGCTCGTCGCGGCGCAGGTCGAAGTCGACGCCCGACGCACGCGCGATGGGCCCGCTGACGCCGTACGCGTGGACGGCCCGGGGCGCGAGGACGCCCACGTCCCGGGTGCGGCCCCGGAAGATCTCGTTGCCGAGGACCAGGTCGTCGAAGCGGTCCATGCGCGAGCGCACGGCGGAGACGGCGGCACGCGCGCGCGTGGACCAGCCGGCCGGCAGGTCCTCCTTGAGGCCGCCGACGCGGTTGAACATGTAGTGCATCCGGCCGCCGGAGACCTCCTCCATGACGTTCTGGAGGACCTCCCGCTCCCGGAACGCGTAGAAGACCGGGGTGATGCCGCCGAGCTCCAGCGGATACGAGCCCAGGAACATCAGGTGGTTCAGCACCCGGTTGAGCTCGGCGAGCAGCGTGCGCGTCCACACCGCGCGCGTGGGGACCTCCATGCCGAGCATCCGCTCCACGGCGAGGACCACGCCCAGCTCGTTGGAGAAGGCCGACAGCCAGTCGTGGCGGTTGGCGAGCATGATGATCTGGCGGTAGTCGCGCGCCTCGAAGAGCTTCTCCGCACCGCGGTGCATATAGCCGATCACCGGCTCCGCGCTCATGATGCGCTCGCCGTCCAGGACGAGCCTCAGGCGCAGCACACCATGGGTGGACGGGTGCTGCGGCCCGATGTTGAGCACCATGTCGGTGCTCTCCGCGGCGCCGCCGATGCCGACCGTGGTCTCCGTCGTAGGAGTCATGGACACAGTCTCCCCTACGTACGCTGGCCCCATGGAGACGGGGAGCGGGACGAACACTGAGGTCGCCGGCGACGAACCGGTGTGGACCGGGCTGCCGCCGGGGCTGCTGCGGATGCGACGGTTGTTGCTGGTGCTGTGGCTGGGACTGCTCGCCCTGGCCCTGGGGCTGCTGCTCGGGCTGCTGTGCGGGCCGGCGTGGGCGGCCTTCGCGCTGCTGCCGCTCGCCCTCATCGGCTGGGGCTGGGTGATGATCGGCCGCAACTGGCGCTCCTGGCGCTACGCCGAGCGCGCCGACGACCTGCTGATCAGCCGGGGCGTGCTGTGGCGCGAGGAGACCGTCGTGCCGTACGGCCGCATGCAGCTGGTCGAGGTCACCTCCGGGCCCGTGGAACGCCACTTCGGGCTGGCCAGCGTCCAGCTGCACACGGCGGCCGCGGCGACCGACGCGACCATCCCCGGCCTCGACCCGGCCGAGGCGGAGCGGCTGCGCGACCGGCTCACCGAACTCGGCGAGGCCCGATCGGCGGGCCTGTGACCACGCCGGGCGTCGACGACGCCGTACAGGACAAGCCGGAGAAGGAACCCGTCACCGAGCGGCGGTTGCATCCCATAACACCCCTCAGGCGGGCGTGGGCGCCGGTCGCCGTCGTCATCGGGTGGGCCGTGCACGACCCCGACCAGACGCAGCGCCAGCTGACCCGGCTGACGACCACCACGCTGCTGATCGCCCTCGCCGTCATCGTCCCGGCCGCCGCCCTGTACGGCTTTCTCACCTGGTGGTTCACCCACTTCGCGGTGACCGACACGGAACTGCGCATCCGGACCGGGCTGTTGTTCCGGCGTACCGCGCACATCCGGCTCGAGCGGATCCAGGCGATCGACGTCACCCAGCCCCTCCTCGCGCGCGTGGCGGGCGTCGCGAAGCTCAGGCTCGATGTCGTGGGCACCGACAAGAAGGACGAACTGGCCTTCCTCGGGGAGCGCGAGGCGCGGGCCCTGCGCGCGGAACTCCTCGCGCGCGCCGCCGGGTTCGCTCCCGAGACCGCGCACGAGGTGGGCGAGGCACCGGCCCGCGAGCTGCTGCACACGCCCCCGCGCGATCTCGCGCTCTCCCTCGTGCTGACGGGCGCCACCTGGGGCAGTCTGGTCGCCGCCCTCGTCGTACCGCCGCTGCTGTGGATGGCCACCCACAGCGTCTGGACGGTCCTCGCGACCGCCCTGCCGCTGCTCGGCGCGGCGGGCGCGAGCAGCGTGGGGCGGTTCGTCACCGAGTACGACTGGACGGTCGGCGAGTCCCCGGACGGGCTGCGCATCGACCACGGGCTCCTGGACCGCACCCACGAGACGGTGCCGCCGGGGCGGGTGCAGACCGTACGGATCGTGGAGCCGCTGCTGTGGCGGCGGCGCGGCTGGGTCCGGGTCGAGCTGGACGTGGCCGGTTCGTCCAACTCCGTGCTGGTGCCGGTCGCTCCCCGCGAGGTCGCCGAGGCGGTCGTCGCGCGCGTGCTGCCGGGCGTGACCGTGCCGCCGCTGTCGGCGCTGTCGCGGCCCCCGCGGCGGGCCGGGCGGTGCGTGCCCGTGTGGTGGCGCGGCTACGGACTCGCCGTCACCGACTCGGTGTTCGCGGCGCGGCAGGGGCTGCTGCGAAGGAGCCTGGCGCTCGTCCCGCACGCGAAGGTCCAGAGCGTACGACTCGCGCAGGGGCCCTGGAAGCGGCTGTGGCGGGTCGCCGACGTCCATGTGGACACGGGGGCGAACAAGACCGTCACGGCCCGCCTGAGGGACGCCCAGGAGGCCGCGGAGCTGCTCAAGTCGCAGGCCGAGAGGTCGCGGACGGGACGGAAAGGGGCACGGCCCGACCGCTGGATGGTCTGACCGCGCCCCTGGTGAGCCCCTGTGCGTCCGTCAGGAGACCGCGCTGCGCAGTCCCTGAAGGTCGATCTGTTCCGTCTCGTCGTGGGCGGTCAGGTCGATGACCTGGCCGACGCCACGCGACTCCTCGTCGGCCGGCTTGAACTCCGCCTCCGACTCGGCCTTGTGCAGGGCGAGGGCCTCCTGGCCGACGACGTCGGCGAGGTCCTCGTTCTGCACGGCCTCCAGGGCGTCCCGCGAGGTCCCGGCCTTCGTGCCGAAGAAGTCGAACCCGCCCTCGATCCGCGGGCGCCGCGTGGGAGCCGCGGGCACGACCGCGACCGCGGTCGGCGCGATGAAGTGCCCGGCGGGCTGCTGCTGCGGCTGAGCGGCTCTGCCCGTGGTGGTGGCGGCCGCGCGCTCATGCCCGTCGACCGCCTCGGGCTTCCCCCGCGCCTCGTCCTCCTGCGCGGCCTCCGCCTCGGTACCGACGGCGTCCGCCGCGCCGGGAACCGCGTTCACCGGCTGGACCTCGGAGCCGGCCTTGTCCTTGGCTGCACCTTTGGGATCGCTCTTCGGGGCACCCTTGGGCCCAGCCTTGGCCTCCGGCTCGTCCTCGGGTTCGGCCTTCGTCCTCGTGGCCCCGTCGCCGTCCTCGTCGAGCCGCTTCAGCGCCGCGTTCGCCCGCAGGAACAGCCGGGACCCCTCCGGGGAGAAGATCGCGGGCCGCTCCGACGTCTCCTCCGAGACCTCCGAAGCCTCGGCGATCTCGGTCTCCACCTCGACCGCGACCTCGGACCCGTCCTCGGCAGCCACCGCCACGGCCTCCGCGTCGGCCTGCGCCGCCGGCAGCTCGCGCGGCGGGGCGGCCTCTATCTCCAGCAGCCGGCGGCCCTCCAGGGCGCTCGCCCGCTCGGTCTCCGCCGTGGCGTACCGCCGCAGCAGTGCCGCGTGTTCGTTGCGCAGCCCCGCCAGCTCCGCGCGCTTCGCCCGCAGCCGCTGCTCCAGCTTGACGCGCAGCTCGCGCGACTCCTCGAGATCGGTCTCGAGTTCGGCGACCCGCTCCTCGTGCCGCCACTCGTCGCCGGCACGCGCGCGCGTGAGGTCCGCGACCTGCTTGCCCGCCTGCGCGTCCCAACGGCGCATGACGGCCGCCCCCACGACGGCGACCGCCGCGGCGACCGCGGCTATCACGCGCAGCACGGCCTCTTGCGAGAACACCCAGGGGCCGAAGGCACAGACGAGGGAGACGCCAGCGATCGCCGACGGAGGCAGCAGCCTGTGCAAGGGCGGGGAATGGCGGTGACGTCCACGTGGCATGGCCAGAAACTTACCGCGCGTAGGCGAATCATGGTGCCCCGCCCCGTAAAAACACAGCCACCCCGTTGCCTTCACACGACATCAGGAATCGGAGCGGTCGCCGAATTCGGCGTATTGATCACTCATCGATCACTCAGCCGCTCGCTGACCCACTGCAAGGTCGCCGGGATCTCCCGTCGCCAGGTGTTGAAGTTGTGGCCGCCGCTTTCCAGGATGATCGACGAGATCCGCGTCGTTTCCGTCGCCTTCACCCGCTCTATGAACTTCAGCGTGTCCTTGTAGTTCGTCTCGCCCACCTTGCTGCTGCTGACGAGCAGTGAGGTGTCGGGCGCGGGCAGGTGTTTGAGGCACCACCAGAGGTTCGCGCGGTCGCGCAGCCCCTTGTCGCCCTGGAAGAGATCGCCCGTGGTGGGGTCGACGGGAGCGTTGTAGTACGGGGAGAGGCCCGCCCCCGCGGCGTACGTCTTGGGGTGGTGCATGGCGAGCTTCAGCGCGCAGTAGCCGCCCGTGGAGTCGCCGATGATCCCCCAACTCCCCGGTTCCCTGCCCACCCGGTAGTGCGCCGTCACCGCTTCCGGCAGGTCCTTCGCGAAGAACGACTCGGTCTGCGGACCATCCGGAACGTCCGCGCACTCGGTGTCCCGCGGCGGTGCCACCGTCGGCCGCAGCATCACGAGGATCATCGGCCGCATACGGCCGTCCTTGGTCAGTTCCAGAGCGGTGCGCGGATAGTGGAGTTTGTCCACCAGCGCTCGCGCGGTGCCCGGATAACCGGTGAGCACGACGGCCGCGGGGAAGGTACGCGCGCGATAGCGCTCCTGGAAATACTCCGGCGGCAGATAGACGTACGCGGGGCTGGCGATGTGTGACGTGGGGCCGACGATGTCGACCTTCTGAACCTGCCCGACCGATGACGGCCGAAAGCCTCCCCTGCCGGGCACGTTCCCGATCTCGGTCACCTTCAGCGGCCCGCGCGAACGGTTGCCCGGGGTGTGGTCGACCACCACGCCCTGGTCGGTCTCCCGGCCGAACAGGTCGGCCCAGGAGGCGTAGAACCCGTAGGCGTGGTTGGCGGCGAGTCCCAGCGACACGAAGAGCGAGAGCTGCGTCGCGAACAGCAGCCCGATGCGGCCGCTGACGGGCCGCCAGCCACGCCGCGCCAGACGCGGCCAGAGCCACACCGTGCCGGCGAACAGCGCCACGGCGACCAGCACCGTCAGCACCAGCGTGTTGTTGCTCGTGAGACCCATTGCTTGCTTTCGCTTTCCTCGGCCTTTGAAACGGCTTTGAGGAGATGAGTGAACCTCTCCTCACGAGACACCGTCCTAGAGGGCGCAATGTCGCCGGATGCCCGAATCAGGGCTCCGGATCCAGAGTCACTCGCAGAACCATGGGATGCGATGTCTGTCAGGACAGATGAGGAAATGTCGGGCGGGGTTCCGATCCGATCAACACGGCTGCGGCGTGCACTGCACGGACCGCGCCCCGAGGCCGTCCCCGTCCTCGTCGCCAGAGCCTGCGCTCTCGTAGGCCTTCTGGACATCGCCGCCGGCGTCTTTCCGCGCTTCCGGCACAGTCGTATGCACACCATGGCCGAGGTACTGCCCGGCGCGCTCGGCCCGTTCGCGGCCGCGCTCTCGCTCAGCACCGGTGTGCTGTTGCTGCTGCTCGCCCACGGACTCAGGCGCCGCAAGCGCCGGGCCTGGCGGGCGGCCGTGGCACTGCTGCCGGCGGGCGCGCTGGCGCAGTTCACGTACCGTCACTCACTCGTCGGGGCGGCCATCTCGCTCGCCCTGCTCGCGCCGCTGCTGCGCCACCGCGACCAGTTCAGGGCGTTGCCCGACCCGCGCAGCCGCTGGCGCGCGCTCGCCAACTTCGTGCTCATGGGCGCCGGTTCCGTCGCGCTCGGGCTGATCATCGTCAGCGCCCACCCGAACCGCATGGTCGGAAACCCGAGCCTGGCCGATCGCATCACGCACGTCCTGTACGGCCTCTTCGGCTTCGAGGGCCCCGTCGACTACCAGGGCGACACCTCCTGGACCGTCGGCGCCTCCCTGGGCGCCCTGGGCCTGCTCACGGCGATCACCACGATCTATCTCGCCTTCCGCCCCGAGCACCCGGCCGCCCAGCTCACGGAAGAGGACGAGAGCCGCCTGCGAGCCCTGCTGGCCAAGCACGGCGGCCGTGACTCCCTCGGTCACTTCGCGCTGCGCCGCGACAAGGCCGTCGTCTTCTCCCCCAGCGGCAAGGCGGCCGTGACCTACCGCGTCGTCTCCGGCGTGATGCTCGCCAGCGGCGACCCGATCGGCGACGTCGAGGCCTGGCCGGGCGCGATCGAGCGCTTCATGGACGAGGCCCAGGCGCACTCCTGGACACCCGCCGTCATGGGCTGTTCGGAGACCGGCGGCGAGGTGTGGACCCGCGAGACCGGCCTGGACGCCCTCGAACTGGGCGACGAGGCGGTGGTGGACGTCGCGGATTTCTCGCTCGCCGGCCGCGCGATGCGCAATGTGCGCCAGATGGTCAAGCGCATCGAGCGGGCCGGTTACGAGACCCGGGTGCGGCGCGTCCGTGACCTCGGGGAGACCGAGCTGGAGCGGATCCGGCAGGCCGCCGAGGACTGGCGCGGCACCGACACCGAGCGTGGCTTCTCCATGGCCCTGGGTCGCATCGGCGATCTGGCCGACGGCGACTGCCTCATCGCCACCGCCCACAAGGCGGACGGCCGGCCCGGTCCCTACGGCGATCTGAAGGCGATCCTGCACTTCGTACCGTGGGGCACGGACGGCGTCTCCCTGGACCTGATGCGGCGGGACCGCTCGGCGGACCCCGGCATGAACGAACTGCTGATCGTGGCGGCCCTCCAGGCGGCCCCGAAACTCGACATCACGCGCGTGTCCCTCAACTTCGCGATGTTCCGCGCGGCGCTGGCACGCGGCGAGAAGATCGGCGCGGGTCCCGTGCTGCGCGCCTGGCGGGGTCTGCTGGTCTTCCTGTCCCGCTGGTTCCAGATCGAATCCCTGTACAAGTTCAACGCCAAGTTCCAGCCCCGCTGGGAACCCCGTTTCGTCGTCTACCGGGCTTCCGGCGACCTCCCGCGCATCGGCTTCGCCGCCATGCAGGCGGAGGGCTTCGTCAACCTGGCCCTGCCGTTGCCGCGCTTCCTGCGCCGCCGCTCGCACACCGCACGCGCGTGTGCCCACGCGGTCGCGGAGCGGGACGTCAGAGCGGCCTGAGCCACAGGCCGCGCGGTCCCGGCGCCCCACGCTGGGCCTAGGCTGAACGCATGAGCAAGCAGAGCGGACGCGGGCGCGTCGCCGGGCTTCCGGAATGGGACCGCTGCGCGGTCATGGGGGTCGTGAACGTCACCCCCGACTCCTTCTCCGACGGCGGCCGCTGGTTCGACACCACGGCCGCCGTCAAGCACGGCCTCGCCCTCGTCGAGGAGGGCGCCGACCTCGTCGACGTCGGCGGCGAGTCCACCCGCCCCGGAGCCACCCGGGTCGATGAGGACGAGGAGCTCCGGCGCGTCATCCCCGTCGTCCGCGGCCTCGCCTCCGAAGGCGTCACCGTCTCGGTCGACACCATGCGCGCCTCCGTCGCCGAACAGGCCCTCGCCGCCGGCGCGGCCCTCGTCAACGACGTCAGCGGCGGTCTCGCCGACCCCGCGATGATCCCGGTCGTCGCCGACGCGGGCGCCCCCTTCGTCGTCATGCACTGGCGCGGCTTCCTGGAGGGCGGCAACGTCAAGGGCGTCTACGCCGACGTCGTCGCCGAGGTCGTCGACGAGCTCCACACGCGTGTGGACGCCGTCCTCGCGGGCGGCATCCCTGCCGACCGTGTCGTCGTCGACCCGGGCCTCGGCTTCTCCAAGGACGCCGAGCACGACCTGGTCCTCCTCTCCCACCTCGACCGCCTCCTCTGCCTCGGCCACCCCGTCCTCGTCGCCGCCTCCCGCAAGCGGTTCCTCGGCCGTGTCCTCGCCGGTCCGGAAGGCGCCCCGCCGCCCGCGCGGGAGCGCGACGCCGCCACGGCCGCCGTCTCCGCCCTCGCGGCGCACGCCGGCGCGTGGGCGGTGCGCGTGCACGAGGTGCGCGCGACGGCGGACGCGGTACGGGTCGCCCGCGCCGTGGAAGGAGCCCGGTGAGCGCCCCCCACACCGACGTGGAACAGGTGGAAGCCGCCAACACCGCCTTCTACGAGGCGCTGGAGCACGGTGACTTCGAGGAGCTGTCCTCGTTCTGGCTCACCCCTGCCGACCTGGGTGTCGACGAGGAGTACCACGACCCGGCCGACGTCGGCGTGGTCTCCTGTGTGCACCCCGGCTGGCCCGTGCTGACCGGCCGCGGCGAGGTCCTCAGGTCGTACGCGCTGATCATGGCGAACACGGACTACATCCAGTTCTTCCTCACGGACGTGCACGTCTCCGTGACGGGCGACACCGCCCTGGTGACATGCACCGAGAACATCCTCAGCGGCGGCCCGGCACCCGAGGGCGGCGAGGAGCTCGGACCACTCGTCGGCCAGCTGGTGGTCGCCACGAACGTGTTCCGCCGCACCCCCGAGGGCTGGAAGATGTGGTCCCACCACGCCTCTCCGGTGCTGGCCGAGAACGACGAGGACGAGGACGGGGAAGCCCCTTCCTGAACCCGTCGGGACCAACAAGTGGTTGGAATCACGAACCCCTGGGTATGGGCGGCTACCAACCCGTGAGCCGCCGGGTTCCCCAGGGGAAACACACCGTGAAACCTCCGGGGCCCGGCATCGGCCCGCGCCCCTGTGGCCCGGCCCTGTCGGTGCTCGCAGGTAGATTCGTTCGAGGCCGGTGTACCGCCCGCACGCGGTACGGACCGGCCGTCACCGACGATTGCAGGAGTGATTCGCGTGGATCGTGTCGCGCTGCGCGGCCTGAAGGCCCGCGGGCACCACGGTGTGTTCCCCAAGGAGCGCGAGGAGGGCCAGACCTTCATCGTGGACATCGTCCTGGGACTGGACACCCGGCCGGCCGCCGCCGACGACGACCTGACGAAGACCGTGCACTACGGCATCGTGGCGGAGGAGGTCGTGGCCGTCGTCGAGGGCGAACCCGTCAACCTCATCGAAACGCTCGCCGAGCGCATCGCCCAGGCCTGTCTGAAGCACGAAGGGGTAGAGGAGGTCGAGGTCAGGGTCCACAAACCCGACGCACCGATCACCGTGCCCTTCGACGACGTGACCGTCACCATCACCCGGAGCCGAGTATGACCGCGTCCTTCGCCGCGGGTCACAGCGACCCGACCGTACAGCCGGTGCCCGCCTCCGTCGTGCAGCAGGTGGACGCCGCCGACACCACCCTCCACAACCCGAAGCGGGCCGTGCTCTCCCTCGGTTCCAACCTCGGCAACCGCCTGGAGACCCTCCAGGGGGCCATCGACGCCCTGGAGGACACGCCCGGGGTCCGCATCAAGGCCGTCTCCCCCGTCTACGAGACGCAGCCGTGGGGCGTGGCGGCCGACAGCCAGCCGTCGTACTTCAACGCGGTCGTCGTGCTGAAGACCACGCTCCCCCCGTCCTCCCTGCTGGAGCGGGCGCACGCGGTCGAGGAGGCCTTCAACCGGGTGCGGGACGAGCGCTGGGGCCCGCGCACCCTCGACGTCGACATCGTCGCGTACGCCGAGGTGGTCTCCGACGATCCGGTCCTCACCCTGCCTCACCCCCGCGCCCATGAGCGCGCGTTCGTGCTCGTCCCCTGGCACGACGTGGAACCCGAGGCCCAGTTGCCCGGCCGCGGCCCGGTCGCCGAACTCCTCGACACCGTCACGCGAAACGGCGTGGAACCCCGCAAGGACCTGGAACTCCAGCTGCCCGAATAGCCGTTAAGGTCAAGACGACCACAGTCCGTGGGACAGCCCAAGGACCTCGGGGGAGCTGAAGGGGCACCGTGAGAGAGCTGCGCATCAGGTTGCTGGCCGGCGTCTTCGCCGTGGCCGGGATCCTGTCCTGGGCGGGCGCCCGCCTGTGGAACTCGGTCGGGACCCTGCCCAGCGTCCCGCTGGCCGCCCCCATCGTTCTCGCCCTGATCGCCGTGGTCCTCATGGCCACGGCGCTCTCCATCCGCGCCCGTCTGAAGGCCCAGCGCGAGCGCGTCCCCGAGGCGAAGGGCGTCGACCCGCTGATGGCCGCCCGCGCGGTCGTCTTCGGACAGGCCAGCGCCCTGGTCGCCGCCCTCGTCTCCGGAATGTACGGCGGCACCGGCGTCTTCCTCCTGGAATCCCTCGACATCCCCGCCCGCCGGGACCAGGCCATCTACGCGGGCTTCTCGGTCCTGGCAGGGATCGCGGTGATAGCGGCGGCCATCTTCCTGGAGCGTGTGTGCAAGCTTCCGGAGGACGACGACCGGAACACGGGCGCCGCGTCGACGGCGTGAGGCCCGAAGTCGACTGAAGGTCCGAAACAGCCCGGCCGGTCAGCGCGCCATGATGAGGCTCATCGCCTCGTTGCGCGTCGCCGCGTCCCGCAGCTGACCGCGCACGGCCGACGTGAGCGTCTTCGCACCGGGCTTGCGGATGCCCCGCATCGACATGCACATGTGCTCGCACTCCACGACGACGATCACGCCACGCGGCTCCAGGATCTCCATCAGGGAATCCGCTATCTGCGTGGTGAGTCGTTCCTGCACCTGCGGCCGGCGCGCATAGACGTCCACGAGCCGGGCCAGCTTCGACAACCCCGTGATCTTGCCCGTGGTGGCCGGGATGTATCCGACATGGGCGACGCCCCGGAACGGCACCAGGTGATGCTCGCAGGTCGAGTACACCTCGATGTCCTTCACGAGCACCATCTCGTCGTGCCCCAGGTCGAACGTCGTGGTCAGCACGTCCTCGGGCTTCTGCCACAACCCCGCGAATATCTCCTTGTACGACCGGGCCACCCGCGCCGGAGTCTCCCGCAGGCCCTCTCGGTCCGGGTCCTCACCGACCGCGATCAGCAGCTCGCGGATGGCGTTCTCGGCGCGCTTCTCGTCGAAATCGCCGATGGAGCCCTCGCCGTCCAGCGTCACGGGGTCGGTCATCTGGTGCCTCGTTCCTAGAGTCCCTCACGGCCGAAAAACGCCGCGCCCCCCAGGCTAAAACCTGGGGGGCGCGGCATCCATTCCGGGTCCGGTGAGCTCACCGGGGCGGACGGGTGAGCGTCAGCTCTCGGGACGCTCCTCGGGAACCGCGTCCGTGACCGGCTCCGACGAGGTGGCCTTGGCGGTGGTGATCGCCGGGGCCGCGCCGTTGGCGCCGTTCGTCAGTGCGAGCTCCCTCGGGGAGAGCACCGGCGGACGGGTGGACGGCGTGCGGCGGGAGGAGCCGGTCCAGGCCGGCCGCGGGGGACGCTTGACGATGGGAGCGAAGACCTCGGCGATCTGCTCCTTGTTCAGCGTCTCCTTCTCCAGCAGCTGAAGCACCAGCGCGTCGAGGACGTCGCGGTTCTCGACCAGGATCTCCCAGGCCTCGTTGTGCGCCGTCTCGATGAGCTTCTTGACCTCTTCGTCGACCAGCGCGGCGACCTCTTCCGAGTAGTCACGCGGGTGCGACATCTCACGACCGAGGAACGGCTCGGTGTTGTCGCCACCGAACTTGATGGCTCCGAGACGCTCGGTCATGCCGTACTGCGTGACCATCGCGCGGGCCGTTGCGGTGGCCTTCTCGATGTCGTTCGCAGCACCGGTGGTCGGGTCGTGGAAGACGAGTTCCTCGGCCGCGCGGCCGCCCAGCATGTAGGCCAGCTGGTCCAGCATCTCGTTGCGCGTGGTCGAGTACTTGTCCTCGTCCGGCAGGACCATGGTGTAGCCCAGAGCACGGCCTCTCGAGAGGATCGTGATCTTGTGGACCGGGTCGGAGTTCGGGGAAGCCGCCGCGACCAGGGCGTGTCCGCCCTCGTGGTACGCGGTGATCTTCTTTTCCTTGTCCGACATGATCCGGGTCCGCTTCTGCGGGCCCGCCACGACACGGTCGATGGCCTCGTCCAGCGAGTGGTTGTCGATGAGCTTCTTGTCGCTGCGCGCCGTGAGGAGCGCCGCTTCGTTCAGCACGTTCGACAGGTCCGCGCCGGTGAAGCCCGGGGTGCGGCGGGCGACGGCCGAGAGGTCGACGTCCGGAGCGACCGGCTTGCCCTTCTGGTGGACCTTGAGGATCTCCAGACGGCCCTGCATGTCCGGGCGGTCGACCGCGATCTGGCGGTCGAAGCGGCCGGGGCGCAGGAGGGCCGGGTCGAGGATGTCGGGCCGGTTCGTCGCGGCGATGAGAATCACACCGCCCTTGACGTCGAAGCCGTCCATCTCGACGAGCAGCTGGTTCAGCGTCTGCTCGCGCTCGTCGTGACCGCCGCCGAGGCCGGCGCCGCGATGGCGGCCGACCGCGTCGATCTCGTCGACGAAGACGATCGCCGGGGCGTTCGCCTTGGCCTGCTCGAAGAGGTCACGCACTCGGGAGGCACCGACACCGACGAACATCTCGACGAAGTCGGAACCCGAGATCGAGTAGAAGGGGACACCGGCCTCGCCCGCGACGGCGCGCGCGAGCAGGGTCTTGCCGGTGCCGGGAGGGCCGTACAGCAGTACGCCCTTGGGGATCTTGGCCCCGACCGCCTGGAACTTCGCCGGTTCCTGGAGGAACTCCTTGATCTCCTGGAGCTCCTCGACCGCCTCGTCCGAGCCCGCGACGTCCGAGAACGTCGTCTTCGGGGTGTCCTTGGTGATGAGCTTCGCCTTGGACTTCCCGAAGTTCATGACCCGGGAGCCGCCGCCCTGCATCTGATTCATCAGGAACAGGAAGACGACCACGATGAGGACGAAGGGGAGCAGGGAGAGCAGGATCCCGACGAAGGCGTTCTGCTTCGTCGGCGAGACGGTGTACCCGTCGGGGATCTGCTTGTCCTGGTACTTGGTCTGCAGCGTGTTGGCGATGGTCACGCCCTGGTCGCCGATGTAGCTCGCCTGGATCTTCGAGCTGCCCTCGACCTTTTCGCCGTCCTTGAGCTGCACCTTGATGGTGTTCTCGTCGCCGGTGGTGAGCTTGGCTGATTCGACCTTGTTGTCATTGATCGCCTGGACGACCTGGCCGGTGTCCACCGTCTTGTAGCCGCCGGACGAGCCGACGACCTGCATCAACACGACCACGGCAAGGACGGCCAGCACGATCCACATGACCGGCCCACGGAAGTATCGCTTCACGTCCATCCATACGGAGCGGTGCCGCCCCGTCCCTCCTGCCATAGTGAGTTTGATAAGACAGTTCTTCTGACGGTACCCCAGCATTGTGGGCCGAAGCCGCACGGGAGGGCTTCACGAACCCGTCTGATGCTCCAACGGCGCGAAACCCGCTGGGGTTCCCGATCGTCTTACAGGGCTTGAGCCGTCTGGCTCAGCCGCCGTAGACGTGGGGCGCGAGCGTACCGACGAACGGGAGGTTGCGGTACTTCTCGGCGTAGTCGAGACCGTAGCCGACGACGAACTCGTTGGGGATGTCGAAGCCGACCCACTCGACGTCGATGGCGACCTTGGCGGCGTCCGGCTTGCGCAGCAGGGTGCACACCTTGAGCGACTCCGGCTCGCGGGAGCCCAGGTTGGACAGCAGCCAGGACAGCGTCAGGCCGGAGTCGATGATGTCCTCGACGATCAGGACGTGCTTGCCCTTGATGTCGGTGTCGAGGTCCTTGAGGATCCGCACCACGCCGGAGGACTGGGTGCCCGCGCCGTACGACGACACGGCCATCCAGTCCATGGTGACAGGGGTGGACAGCGCCCGCGCGAGGTCGGCCATGACCATCACCGCGCCCTTGAGGACGCCGACGATCAGCAGGTCCTTGCCCGCGTACTCCGCGTCGATCTTCGCGGCGAGCTCCACGAGCTTCGCGTCGATCTCTTCCTTGGTGATGAGTACCTCTTTGAGGTCGGCACCCATGTCTTTCGCGTCCACCGCATCACTTTCGGTCGTCCCACCAGCCGTCCGTCACCCCCCGAGGGGAGCAAAGGGTTCAGCCTTGCCGAATCACCAGTCTGCCACCCTGCCGCTGGGCGACGACCTTGCCCGGGAGATTGATGGCTCCCTGGCCGCGCCAGCCGGTGATCAGACGGTCGACTTCCTCGATGTGACGGGCGAAGAGGGAACCGGCCGGGGCGCCTGCCTCGATGGCCGCCTGGCGCAGGATGCGGCGGCGCACGGCGGGCGGCAGGGCGTAGAGCTTGGCGCACTCCAGGAGGCCCGCGGCGTCGCGTACGGAGGCTTCGGCCCGGCGGGCCCAGGCGTCGAGGGCGTCGGCGTCGTCGCGGGAGAGCTGGGCCGTACGGGCGAGGGCCTCGACGACTCCTTTGCCGAGCGCCTTCTCCAGGGCGGGCAGGCCTTCGTGGCGCAGCCGGGAGCGCGTGTAGGCGGGGTCGGTGTTGTGCGGGTCGTCCCAGACGGGCAGGGACTGGACCATGCAGGCCTTGCGGGCGATCTGCCGGTCGAGTTCGAGGAAGGGCCGGCGATAACGGCCGTCGGCCCCCGAGACCGCGGCCATGCCGGACAGGGAGCGGGTGCCGGAGCCGCGGGCGAGGCCGAGCAGGACGGTTTCGGCCTGGTCGTCGCGGGTGTGGCCGAGCAGGACGGCGGCGGCGCCGTGGCGTTCGGCCGCGGCGTCGAGGGCGGCGTAGCGGGCGTCGCGCGCGGCGGCCTCGGGACCGCCTTCGCGGCCGACGGTCACGGCGGTGGACTCGACGGGATCCAGGCCGAGTTCGCGCAGCCTGAGGGCGACTTCCTCGGCGCGCAGGTCGGAGCCGGGCTGGAGGCCGTGGTCGACGGTGACGCCGCCGGCGCGGATGCCGAGCTTGGGAGCCTCGAAGGCGAGGGCGGAGGCGAGGGCCATGGAGTCGGCACCGCCGGAGCAGGCCACGAGTACGAGCGGCGACGGCGGGCGCTCGTGGGGGCTCTGCTCGCCAGGAGCGGGACGGTCAGCGGAGGCGTGATGGTCGTTGATGATGTCGTGGAGGACGCGGCGGACCGCCAGGCGTATCGCCGCGACCGCAGGATGGGGACCCATGTCCGGTTCCCTTCATGAAGTTTTCGGGGGGTGAGCCCGAGGTTCGGTCACTCAGAGTGTGTAGATGGTGACAGAACTGGGGCGTTCCCCGAGCATTGCACGCCTACCCCTCGCTCACGGTCCCTCGGACGGGTGATTGAAGGGGCGTTCGCCTGCCGTCGGCCGGATTCCTCTCACGACGTCCGTACACGGTTCACGACTCGGCCTTGCGGTGCACCCGCGCGACCCAGTCCGCCGGTTTGGCGATCTCCGTCTTGGTGGGGAGCGTGTTGGGCGAGGTCCACACGCGGTTGAAGCCGTCCATGCCGACCTGGTCGACGACGGCCCGCACGAAGCGTTCGCCGTCGCGGTACTGCCGGAGTTTGGCGTCCAGGCCGAGCAGCTTGCGCAGGGCCATGTCCAGACGGGAGGCGCCCTTGGCCCGCCGCTGCTGGAACTTCTCGCGGATCTCGGCGACGCTCGGCACGACGGCCGGACCCACGCCGTCCATGACGAAGTCGGCGTGGCCTTCCAGGAGGGACATCACGGCGGTGAGGCGGCCGAGGATCTCCCGCTGGGCCGGCGTCTGCACGATCTCCACGAGGGAGCGTCCGCCGTCGTCCTCCTCGCCCTCGGGACGCCCGCCGGCCAGCGACTGGGCGGCCTCCCGGATGCGCTCCAGGACGGTCATGGGATCGACCTCGGTCTCCGCGAGGAACGACTGGATTTCGCCCTCCAGATGGTCACGCAGCCAGGGCACACCCGTGAACTGCGTGCGGTGCGTCTCCTCGTGCAGACACACCCAGAGGCGGAAGTCGTGGGGCTGGACGTCGAGTTCGCGCTCCACGTGGACGATGTTCGGGGCGACCAGGAGGAGTCGGCCGCCGCCGTTCTCCCCCGCCGGGAGTTCGCGGGTGGCCGGGGCGAAGGTCTCGTACTGACCGAGGACGCGGGAGGACAGGAACGACAGCAGCATCCCGAGCTCGACGCCCGTCACCTTGCCGCCGACGGCCCCGAGGACCGCGCCGCCGGGGGTGTTGCCGCGCCGTTCCTGCATCTTCTCCAGGAGCGGTTTGAGGATTTCCCTGAACCCGGCGACGTTCGCCCGGACCCAGCCGGGGCGGTCGACGACGAGTACGGGAGTGTCGTGGACGCCGTCCGTCCCCATCCGGGTGAAGCCGCGGACGTGTTCCTCCGAGGCCTTGGCGTGCCGGCGCAGTTCCGCTACGACGGCCCGGGCCTCGTCGCGGCTCACGTCGGGGCCCGGCCGCACGAGCCGGGTCGCGGTCGCCACCGCGAGATTCCAGTCGACCATCTCGGCACCACCGATGCTCGTCATGCGTCAACCGTACGTGAGCGTTCCCACTTGGGGCAGGCCGCGCGGGAGGGCAAGGCGGGTGCCGGGTCAGCCACAGCCGCAGGCCGCCAGCGCCGAAGCGGTGCGATCCAGCGCGCTCTGCGCCGCTCCCGGATCCGTCGTGTCCGAGGTCAGGAACGCGAAGGCCAGCAGTCGGCCGTCCTGGTCCACGACCGTCCCGGCCAGGGTGTTCACCCCGGTCAGGGTGCCCGTCTTCGCCCGTACGACACCTGCCGCGCCGTCCGTGTAACGGCTGGTCAGGGTGCCGGTGAAGCCGGCCACCGGGAGGCCGGTGAGGGCGGGTCTCAGGTCGGGGTGGTCCGGGTCGCCCGCCTTCACCAGCAGGGACGTCAGCAGGTCCGCGGTGAGCCGGTCGGCGCGGTCGAGTCCGCTGCCGTCGTGGAAGTCGGCGCCGGAGAGCGGGAGTCCGAGCTTCTTCAGCTGGGCACGGATCGCCTTGCCGCCGCCCGCGAAGTCGGCGCGCTGCCTGTCCGCCACGGCCGTCTGGCGGGCGAGGGCCTCGGCGATGTCGTTGTCGCTGTTGGTCAGCATGCGTTCGACCAGGGCGGACAGGGGCGGCGAGAGGACCTCGGCGAGGTTCTCGGCGCGGCCGGTCGCCTTGGAGGGTCCGGGTGAGGTCGTCCTGATGCCGTTGTCCGACAGGAACCGGGCGAACGTGCGGGTCGCGTCCGCCGCCGGGTCCGTCGTACGCGGCGCCGGTCCACTGGCCGTGTTGTCGGTGCGGGCCTCGTCCACCATCAGGGCGCTGACGGGGGCGAGGTTGTCGTTGACCCCGATCGGGTGGATCTCGGAGCCCGCGTAGAGGGTCTTGTCGTAGGACAGCGTGACCGTCGTGATGTCCCGCTTCTTCAGGGCCGTGGCGGTCTCCTCGGCCAGTTCGCGCAGGCTCGCCCAGCCCTCGGCGTCCGCGCGGGCGGTGAGCGTGGGGTCGCCGCCGCCGACGAGGACCAGCTCCTTGGTGTCGGCTTCCAGGGCCGCGCGCGTGATGAGGCGGTGGTCCGCGCCGAGGGCGGACAGGGCGGCGACGGCGGTGGCGATCTTCGTGGTGGAGGCGGGGGTCAGTGCCGTGCCGGCGCCCGCGCCGTAGAGCCGCTTGCCGGTGGCGACGTCCACGACGGCCGCCGTGTGGCGCGTGCCGAGCGCGGTGTTGCCGAGGAGCGGGCCGAGGACAGCGGCGAGCGCTTGGCCGGTCGGGGCGGACTTCACCGTGTTGGCCCCGCCGCCCAGTGCGGTGAGCACGGACGGGGCGCTCGGAGCGGGACGCGGCCCGGCGGCCGTCGTACCGGAATCATCTCCGTGATCTGTGCCACCCGTCCGCTCGAGGGCGACCGCCCGGTCCCGCTCGGCCGTACGCTGACCCGAGGAGTCCCACGGACCGGCGGCGGTCGCCACGGTGGCGGCCAGCGCCAGACCGGCGCCGGCGGCGCCCGCGGTGTACTGCCAGGTCTTGACGGCCTCCGGGCGAGGAATCCGTGCAAGCCGTGTGACCTGCGGTTTTACGGCGGCGACGGTCCGTGCGAGATACGGCTGCACGGCGCCCGTGACCCGGGTCAGTCCTGGACGTACGGCGCCCGCGGCGCGTGCCAGACGCGGTCGTACGGCGTTCGCGACCCGCGTCGCATGCGGTCTCGCGGCCCGCCAAGGCCTCAGTTCAGGCACGACCAACAGCCCCTTTCGCGATCACACACCAGCGTGAGGGACACTTAACCACCAGAACTATGTGTTGATCATGGAGGAGCCACCGGTGGAGTTCGACGTCACGATCGAGATCCCGAAGGGTTCGCGGAACAAGTACGAGGTGGACCACGAGACCGGTCGGATCCGCCTGGACCGTCGACTCTTCACCTCGACCGCCTACCCGACCGACTACGGCTTCGTCGAGAACACTCTCGGCGAGGACGGCGACCCGTTGGACGCGCTGGTCATTCTTGACGAGCCGACGTTCCCGGGCTGCCTCATCAAGTGCCGTGCGATCGGCATGTTCCGCATGACCGACGAGGCCGGCGGCGACGACAAGCTGCTGTGCGTCCCGGCGACGGACCCGCGCCAGGAGCACCTGCGCGACATCCACCACGTCTCCGAGTTCGACCGCCTGGAGATCCAGCACTTCTTCGAGGTCTACAAGGACCTGGAGCCCGGCAAGTCCGTCGAGGGCGCCGACTGGGTCGGCCGCGTCGACGCCGAGGCCGAGATCGAGCGGTCCTACAAGCGCTTCAAGGACCAGGGCGGCCACTGAGCCCTGTGCCTCTGACGGGCCGCACGCGCACGCGTGCGGCCTATCAGTGTGCCCGCGCATACTGAGGCCCCACGGAATGTGTCGTTCAGGGAGCGTTACGGAGTGACGGAGGCGGAGCACCGCAAGCCGCAGTCGGACGAGGCGAGGAGTTTCTACGACTCCGAGATCACGTCCGAGTTCGCCGTTCCCGACGGGCTCGCCATGCCCAGAACCGTCGGCGGCGAGCCGGAGACCACGTCCGAGTTCGCGCTCCCGAAGGGGCTGGACGTCCCGCAGCCGCCGGCCGCGGAGTCGGAGGGGTCGGCGTTCACCGCGCCCCGCACCTACAGCGCGAAGGACGCGCCGCCCGCGTTCACCCCGCCGACCGGCATACCGGTGGTCAGCCTCACCAAGGACGTGCCCTGGCAGGACCGGATGCGCACGATGCTGCGGATGCCGGTGGCCGAGCGGCCCGCGCCGGAGCCGGTGCACAAGTCCGAGGACGATGCCGGTCCGGCCGTCCCGCGCGTGCTCGACCTGACCCTGCGTATCGGCGAGTTGCTGCTCGCGGGCGGTGAGGGCGCGGAGGACGTGGAGGCGGCGATGTTCGCCGTCTGCCGGTCCTACGGCCTGGACCGCTGCGAGCCGAACGTCACCTTCACCCTGCTGTCGGTCACCTACCAGCCGTCGCTCGTGGACGATCCCGTGACGGCCTCCAGGACCGTACGGCGGCGCGGCACCGACTACACGCGCCTCGCGGCCGTGTTCCAGCTCGTGGACGACCTCAGCGACCCCGAGGCGGCCATCTCCCTGGAGGAGGCCTACCGGCGGCTCGCGGAGATCCGCCGCAACCGGCACCCCTATCCGACCTGGGTGCTCACCTTGGCGAGCGGGCTGCTCGCGGGGGCGGCCTCCGTGCTGGTCGGCGGTGACCTGCTCGTGTTCGTCGCGGCCATGCTGGGCGCGATGCTCGGCGACCGGCTGGCGTGGCTGTGCGCGGGGCGCGGGCTGCCGGAGTTCTACCAGTTCACGGTCGCCGCGATGCCGCCCGCCGCGATCGGCATCGCGCTGACGCTGGCCGACGTGGACGTGAAGGCGTCCGCGGTCATCACCGGTGGGCTGTTCGCGCTGCTGCCGGGGCGGGCGCTGGTGGCGGGCGTGCAGGACGGGCTGACCGGCTTCTACATCACCGCCTCGGCCCGGCTCCTGGAGGTCATGTACTTCTTCGTGGGCATCGTGGTCGGCGTGCTGGTGATGCTCTACGTCGGCGTGCAGCTGGGGGCGTATCTCAACCCCGACGAGGCGCTGTCGACGGATTCGCGGCCGCTGTGGCAGATCGCGGCGTCGATGCTGCTGTCGCTGACCTTCGCCGTGCTGCTGCAGCAGGAACGATCCACCGTGCTGGCCGTCACGTTGAACGGCGGCGTCGCCTGGTGTGTCTACGGCGCGATGCGCTACACGGGCGAGTTCTCACCGGTCGCCTCCACGGCCGTCGCGGCGGGGCTCGTCGGTCTGTTCGGGCAGTTGCTGTCCCGGTACCGGTTCGCGTCCGCGCTGCCGTACACGACCGCGGCGATCGGGCCGCTGCTGCCGGGGTCCGCCACGTACTTCGGGTTGCTGTCGATCGCTCAGAGCCAGGTCGACGAGGGGCTGGTGTCGCTGTCGAAGGCGGCGGCGCTTGCCATGGCCATCGCCATCGGGGTCAACCTGGGGTCCGAGATCTCCCGGCTGTTCCTGAGGGTCGGTTCCGCGGGGAAGCGGCGGGCCGCCAAGAGGACGCGGGGGTTCTGACCCGCGCCCCCGGCAGCTCTCAGTACCCCTGGTTGTAGGGGTCCTGCTGATTCTGCTGGTTCTGCCGGCCGTATTGCTGGTTGCCGTAGCTCTGCGGGTACTGCTGGGCGTACGGCTGCTGCGGCTGCTGTTGCTGCGGCTGCTGGCCGTAGTACTGGTCGTAGCCGTTCTGCTGCTGAGGGGGCTGCTGCGGGTCGTCCGACGGGATGCGGCGGAGCTGGGTCGTCGCGTCGTCCATGGGCTGGTACGGCTGCTGGGGCGGGGTCTGGGCCGCCGCCCGCTTCTTCTTTCCGCGCTCCCGGAGGTACTCGATGATGATCGGGACCACCGAGACCAGGACGATCAGGACGAGGATCGCCTCGACGTTCTTCTTAATGGCGTCGATCTGGCCGAGCCAGTAGCCGGCGAGGGTGACGCCCGTGCCCCAGGCCACGCCGCCGATCACGTTGTACGTCAGGAAGGTGCGGTACTTCATCCGGCCGGCGCCGGCCACGATGGGGGCGAAGGTGCGCACGATCGGGACGAAGCGGGCCAGGACGATGGCCTTGGGGCCGAACTTCTCCATGAACTCGTGGGCCTTCTCCAGGTTCTCCTGCTTGAAGAGCTTGGAGTTGGGGCGGCTGAAGAGCCTCGGCCCGAAGAACTTTCCGATCATGAAGCCGACCTGGTCGCCGAGGACGGCGGCCAGCACGATGAGCGCGCAGACCAGCCACAGGGGCTGGCTGATGAAGGTCCCCTCGGCCACGAACAGACCCGCCGTGAACAGCAGGGAGTCGCCCGGCAGGAACGCGAAGAGGCCCGACTCCGCGAAGACGATCAGCAGGATGCCTGGCAGGCTGAAGGTCTCGATCAGATAGTCGGGGCTGAGCCACTCGGGGCCGAGCGCGAGCGTGGTCACGGGATTGCGGCTCCTGCGTGTGGGGACGGGCTGGGACTGGCTGCCCAAAAGTATCAACGCAGCCGTGGTGGCCCAGGTTCCATGCGGCTCCCCAGGATGCACTGTGCTCGGTCTGGGACAAAGCTGTGAGCCATGGGTATTGACGAATTCGGCGGTGGCCAGGGGCCCCAGCCAGACGTGCTCGTGGTGACGACGAACGACGTACCCGGCCACCGGGTCCAGGAAGTCCTGGGCGAGGTCTTCGGGTTGACCGTGCGCTCCCGGCACCTCGGCAGCCAGATCGGTGCCGGGCTGAAGTCCATGGTCGGCGGTGAGCTCAAGGGGCTCACGAAGACGCTGGTGCAGACCCGCAACCAGGCCATGGAGCGGCTCGTCGCGCAGGCACGCGCGCGTGGGGCGAACGCCGTGCTGATGTTCCGCTTCGACGTGACGGAGGCGGCGGACGTCGGCACGGAGGTGTGCGCCTACGGCACGGCGGTGGTCCTGACCCGGGAGTAGCTCCCGGGTCAGGGGTGAGGCGTGGCCTAGGCGCTGTGCCGGGCCGCGTTCGCCCCGATCGCGTCCCTGAGGTGCTCGGCGAGACCGGGGCGCATGGAGTCGTAGAACGCCTTGAAGCGCTCGTCCGACACGTACATCTCGGCCAGGCCCCGATGCATCTCGTACGGGCAGTCGTAGAACCAGGCGCAGATGTGCTGCCGGTGTTCCTCCGCCATGTCCATGGCCGCCGGGGAGGTCGGTGCGTCACCGGCGGCCATCAGGGCGTCGTAGCGCTCGCCCCAGTCGGCGACCTCGGCCTGCATGCGTTTCCAGTCGTCCTTGGTGTAGCGGGCCGCGCGGCGCTGCGACTCGGCGTACGCCTCCGTGCCGCCCCAGCGCTGTTCCGCCTCCTGCGCGTACTGCTCCGGGTCCTTGTCCCCGAACACCTCGAACTTCTCCTCCGGCGAGAGATTGATCCCCATCGTGCGTGCCTCCATGGCGTGCTCCACGGCCGCCGCCATCTTCTGCAGCTTCTCGATCCGGACGGTCAGCAGCTCGTGCTGGCGGCGCAGATGCGCGCGCGGGTCCGCGGCCGGGTCGTCGAGCAGGGCGGCGACCTCGTCGAGCGGGAAGCCGAGCTCGCGGTAGAACAGGATCTGCTGCAGCCGGTCGAGGTCGCCGTCGCTGTAGCGCCGGTGGCCCGCGTGGCTGCGCTCGCTGGGCACGAGCAGGCCGATGTCGTCGTAGTGGTGCAGCGTGCGCACGGTGACGCCGGCGAAGCCCGCGACCTGTCCCACGGAGTAGCTCACTTCGTCCGCTCCCTTCTCGGTACGCGCTCCACCGTGGCTCCTCACGCCGCGTGAGGTGCAAGCACGGCATGGATATCTCCGGACGCGGCGACCGGCTTCCACCACTGAGGTCCCCGCATCCCCTATTCAGGACGTAGCAACTGCTGAGAAGCCCGCTTCTCAGCAGTTGCTGGACTTGCGACTAGAAACGCCGTAGAGTGTGGCTCACGTTGAAAGTGGTGTTGCGGTCAGGTCATCACGGCAACTGGTTCCCGGCGTGCCCTCGGGTCGCGACCCGGGGCCGGAAAAAGCTGTGCCCCGGGCTGTGTGCAAAGCAGTGACAGTACTCCGGGGCTCACGTCTCCGAAGGTAACACGGAATCTTTCATTCAGGGGGCGGCTGTGGTGACGGAGGAAGAGGCCAAGCGGATCGTCGACGCGATCTCGGCCGAGAGGTTCCAGCCTTTTCTCGACGAGTGCGGGGGTGACCCTCTGATCGCACTGCGCCTGTACTACTGGGACGGCGAGGCGTCCCGTGCGTTCCTGAGCGCGCTGCGCGACTTCGAGGTCTCGATGCGCAACTCGTTCCACTCCAGGCTGGCCGGCCGTTACGGCCGTGCCGACTGGTGGGACTCCCCCCGTGTTCGGCTGACCACCAAGGGTCTCCAGCAGGTAAGCGGCGCCAAGTTGGCCCTCCGGCAGGAACTGGGGCCGAATGTCGCCCCGGGTGACATGGTCGCCAAGCTCACGCTCGGTTTCTGGGTGGGTCTGACGGGCCGCGGCCAGAACTACGAGATGCAGTTCTGGAACCCCGCCCTGCGCCACGCCTTTCGGGGGTACCAGGGCAGGCGCGGCGCCCTCCAGCAGCAGTTGGACCATGTCCGGCGCTTCCGGAACCGCATCGGGCATCACGAGCGCATCTGCCACCGCCACCTGCGGAAGGACTACGAGACGTTGCTCCAGCTCATGGAGTACGTGTCACCCGAGAAGGCCCAGCTGCACCGGCAGTTCAGCCAGATCCCCGAGGTGCTCGACCGCAAGCCTCTCGTACTGACCGGCGCAGCGCCGGTCAGGCTGTGAGGCCGTGATGCCCCGCTCGAAGCCCACGTTCATGTCCTGGGAGAGGCCTACACCTTCTCAGGCGAAACCGACGGCACCGGCACCGCGGTCGTACGCCCCCGTCTCGCTCGGCGAGATCAAGGAACTCGCCGGAGTGGGACGCCCCACGGTCAGCAACTGGCGACGGCGGCACTCCCGGCAGGTCCTGCAGGGCGCCAACGACTCCCGCCGTCCCTTCCCCGACCCGATTCCGGGCGCGGGCAGCGAGAGCAAACCACTCTTCGACGCGGCGGAGATCGCGGACTGGCTCGATCTGCGCGCCGTTTCGGACGCCGAACCCGACGAGAACGGCCGACTGCCCACCTACGGCGACCGGTTCCGCCGCGCCCTACGCCTGCGCGGTCTGGTCGCGCTCAAGCACCGTCTGGGTTCGGCGGACACCGTCATCTCGCAGGCGCTGGCCGTCATCGCCATGTCCTCCGAGGGCAAGGGCTGGATCCCCGAGTACCTCCCGGAGGGGCTGCTCGCAGAGTACGAAGGGGCTGACCCCGATGTCGTACGGGCCGCCCACGAACTCATGGACGAGATCGGCGCGCCCGGCTGGGCCGCCGACGCACTGCTCGGCCTGGACGACGAGGGCCTGGAGATCGCCAGACGGCTCGAATCCGACCTCGTCATGGATGTCACACCGCGAGGAGTCGCCGCGCTGGTCGCCGCGCTGATCGGACCGAACGAGGGCGGTCCGGGCCAGCGTTCCACGATCAGCCTGTGCGCGGGACTCGGGGAACTGTTGCTCGCCATGGGCGGTGGTCCGTACGAGGACCTCCGGGGACACGGTGAGCTCGTGGCTGTCGAACCGGACCCGCTGCTGCGCAAGCTGCTGCGGTACCGGCTGATGAGTTACGAGGCGGGCACCGTCGACGTCTGCGCGTCCCCCTCCGACCTCGACACCCCACGCGACTGGGGCGGGGCTCCGGGCAAGCCGTACGCCTTCTCACACGCCGACATCGTCCTGGCCGACCCTCCCTACGTCTCCGGCGAGCGCGAACGGGACACCGAGGGCCCGCTGTGGTGGGCCGCGGAGGCCGTCCGCCGGCTCGAACCCGGAGGCCGCGCGTACGTCGTCGTACCCACGTGGACTCTGACCCGCACGAGCGGGACCGGTCCGACGTCCGTGCGGACGCCCACGATCGGCATGCGGCAGGCACTCCTCGAACGCGGCTGTGTGGAGGCGATCGTCCAACTTCCGCGCCGTATCAATCCGTTCCGTACGGGCGCCGAGTACGCGCTCCTCGTCCTGCGTCCACCGTCGGCCGGCCCCGGTTCGGTCCTCCTCGTCGATGCCGACCGGATCGCGCAGCGGACGGCTGGAGACGGTGACGCGTGGATCGGGCGGACGGTCGCCCTGACACGCCCCGGCGTGGTTCCTGAGCCCGGGGAGGAGGGACCCGAGGAAAAGAGCTCGAAAGAGGTCGCCTACGACCACCGGGACGCGCGGCGCGTCAGCGTGCGGCCCTCCGTACGAGGCAGCGAGCACCTGCTGGACAACCGCTCCGTTCTGCCCGCCCACCGACTGGCCGCGCCCGAACCGCGGGTCGACCACTTCGAGGAGACGCTCAGCGCGCGCCGGGCCGCCGCAGCGGCTATGCCTCACCTCCGGGAGTGGCTCGGCGACATGGGAATCGCCAAGCGCGATGTGCCGGTACGCCACCGGAAGCTCGACGAACACCTCCGGGCGGGGCAGCTGACACTGCTCAACGGACATCGCATCAAGGAGGCCGACATCAGGGACGCTGGTCTGCCGGTCGTCGGACGTGAGGAAATGCTCGGGGAACTGCCGGTCGGGACGCGGCGCATCGCCCCGGAGAATCTGGCGGCGTACCCGTCGGCGAAGATCACCGAGAAGGGCGATGTCGTCCTGCTCGCCGAGCACGGGGTGCGCTGCCAGGTCGACGCGGTCGGCGGGTGCGTGCTGCTGGCCCCGGTGCAGGGGCTGCGGATCGTGGCCTACCGCGATCACGTGCGGAACGTCGCCCTGAGTGAGCCGGTGCGTCCCGACGCCCTGTGGATGCGCCCCCACTCCCTGGCCCGGCTGCTCCAGGCACCGCGCAACCAGCATCGGGGCAGTGGGTCGCTCGTACGGCGTGTCAGCGTGCGGGACATGGATCTTCCGCAGCTCTCCGCCGACGAGATCGCCGAGCTGGAGGAGATCCTTACGGAGGCTGAGAGGTTGCGCGCCGATGTGCGCAGGCAGTTGGAGGCGCTGGACCGTCTCGCCGAGCGGGTTTCGGCGGGGGTCGCCGACGGTGACCTGGCGTTGCGGCGACGGTAAGGGGCGTCTGACGGAGGAGAGTTTCGCAACCGGCGCAAGTTCGGCGCCCATGAAGGTCAGTACAGGTCCGTGTTCGCAGTACGTGTCCCATCGCATGGAAAGAAGTGAGAGCCCCCGTGCCACCGCGCAAGAAGAAGGAAGCCCAGCCGGAGGACATGAAGTCCATCCTCTGGAAGTCCGCGGACAAGCTGCGCGGAAGCCTGGACGCCGCTGAGTACAAGCACTTCGTGCTCGGGCTCGTGTTCCTGAAGTACGTGTCGGCCGCGATGGAGGAGAAACGGGCCCAGCTTGAGGAAGGGCTGCGTCCCGGCGGCTGGCTGCTGACCGACCTCGGCTTCGAGGGCGAGCCCCCGGCGACGGCGGTCCCCCAGATCCTGGAGGACCGCGAGCTGTACACGGGCGCCGGAATCTTCTACGTGCCGCCGACCGCCCGTTGGGAGGTCGTCCTGGAGCGCGCCAAGGGCACGCTGGACGACCCGACCCTCGGCAAGGTCATCGACACGGCCATGGAGACGATCGAGAAGTTCAACACCTCGCTGAAGAAGGGCACGCTCCCCCAGCAGTACAACAGCGGCCGGGTCGACGAGACGACCCTCGCCGGGCTGGTGAAGCTCCTCGACCGGCTCACCTTCCAGGCCCAGGTGGGCGAGGACGGGCAACGCGTCGGCGCGCGGGACCTGATGGGTGAAGTGTACGAGTACTTCCTCGCGCAGTTCGCCCTCCAGGAGGGCCGCAAGGGCGGCGAGTACTTCACTCCGCCGAGCGTCGTCCGGCTGCTCGTCGAGATGCTGGAGCCGAAGGAGGGCGAACGGGTCCTCGACCCCGCGTGCGGCTCCGGCGGCATGTTCGTGCAGGCCGAGAAGTTCGTGGAGACCCACGGCGGCGACCGCATGAACGTCGCCGTCTACGGCCAGGAGCGCAACCTCACGACCTGGCGCCTGGCCCACATGAACCTCGCGATCCACGGCATCGAGGCCGACCTGGGCGAGGGCCCGGCCGACTCCTTCCGCGACGACCAGCATGGCGACCTGAAGGCGGACGTGGTCCTGGCCAACCCGCCGTTCAACATCTCCGATTGGGGCGGGGAGCTGCTGGGCCTCGACGACCGCTGGACGTACGGCACACCCCCGGTCGGCAACGCCAACTTCGCCTGGATCCAGCACATGGCGAGCAAGTTCGCACCGGGCGGCCGGGCGGGCATCGTCCTGGCGAACGGCTCGATGAGCAGCAAGTTGGGTGGGGAAGGCGACATCCGGCGCGCGATGGTCGAGGACGACCTGGTGGCCTGCATGGTGGCGCTGCCCGGGCAGTTGTTCCGGTCCACGCAGATTCCGGCGTGCCTGTGGTTCCTCGGGGAGGGTAAGGGGCGGCACTCGAAGTGGGTGCCGGAGCGTAAAGGGGAGGTCCTCTTCATCGACGCCCGGGAGCTGGGCGTCATGGCCTCGCGTACGGAGCGGGTACTGACGGAGGAGGAACTGGGGCGGATCGCGGGGGCGTTCCGGGCATGGCGGGGGGTTGAGGGCGAGGGCGTCGGACCGTACGAGGACGTGCCCGGGTTCTGCCGGAGCGTGCCGCTGGATGAGCTGCGGGAGCACGACTTCGTGCTGACGCCGGGGCGGTATGTGGGGGTTGCTGAGGCGGATGTGGATCCGGACGCGGAGCTGGCGGAGGAGCGGGTGGCCCGGCTGACGAAGGAGTTGTTCGGGCTGTTCGAGGAGTCGGGGCGGATGGAGGCTGTGGTGCGTGAGCAGTTGGGGAGGTTGTGATGGCCGGGGAATCGTGGAAAGTGATGCCGTTGAGTTCCGTGGTTCGTCTGAAGCGCGGGTATGACCTTCCAACAGACACGCGGCAAGCAGGCAGCTACCCCGTGGTGGGATCCGCCGGAATCAGCGGTTGGCACAACCAGGGCCCGGTTGAAGGACCGGGAGTCGTTGTCGGTCGAAGCGGGTCTTCAATGGGGAACGTCACGTACGTCGAGGGTCCCTTCTGGCCACTCAACACAGCGATGTTCGTCGAAGACTTCCTCTCAAATGATCCTCAGTACGTATACCATCTACTTTCCCACTTGGACTTCTCCGCGTTCAACTCTGGCAGCGCTCAGCAATCGTTGAATCGAAATTACATCGCGGGCATCCCTGTCACGATTCCGTCATTTCCAGAGCAACAGGCCATCTCTGAAGTACTCGGCGCACTGGACGACAAAATCGCGGTCAACGAGCGGATTGCCGAGACTGCGCTCCATCTCGCCGAGGCTCTGTACGCTTATAAGTCCTCCTACAACGAGGGCTGGCACAGCGTTCGGCTGGGCAAAACCGCACGTTGGTTGTCCGGGGGCACCCCCAAGACCAGCGAGCCAAGCTACTGGGACGGTGACATTCCTTGGATCTCGGCCGCTAGCCTCAAGTCGCCCTGGATCGATGACTCCGAGCGTAGAGTCACGCCGCTTGGCGCCGAAAACGGGACTCGACTCACTCCCGAGGGCAGCATCATCTTCGTCGTGCGAGGAATGAGCCTGACTTCAGAGTTCCGAGTCGGACTCACACAACGAGAAGTCGCCTTCGGCCAGGACTGCAAGGCGTTGATCCCTCACACGGGAATCGATGCGGCCACGCTCTTCTTGGCCATCAAGACCAGCACGCCAGAGATCCTCGGTTTCGTGGACCTGGCCGGCCATGGCACGGGCCGTCTAGCGACAGACCGCATCGCGGAACTCAGCGTGAGGCTTCCCGAAAACGGCGCCTCAGCCGATGACTTCCGTCGATCCGTTGTACCCCTCGTCGAGCGAGCCAGCGCGACCAAGCGGGAGAACCGCACCCTCACCGCCCTCCGCGACACCCTCCTCCCTCAACTGGTGACCGGAAAGCTCCGCATCAAAGACGCCGAACGTGTCGTGGAGGACGCCGTATGACCGCCGATGGGGAACAGTCGTTCGGAGGGCTCCTCCCCGAAGCCGCTGTCTCCCACGCCGAGGCGCTCACCTTCTCCGAGAAGGACTGGGAGCACATCGCGACGGAGCAGCTCGGGGAGTTCGGGTGGGTGCCTGTGGACGGGAAGGACCTGGGGCCCGCCCACGGGCAGCGCAAGTCCTTCGACGATCTCGTCCTCTACCCCCGTCTGCGTACCGCCATCGCCACCCGCTACCCCCACCTGCCCGAGACCGCCGTCACGGAGGCCATGGACGAGTTGCTCAAGCAGCCGCCCGGTTCCGACATTCGGCAGAACTGGGAGTTCTACCAGCGGCTCACCGTCAAGGCGGTCAAGGTCGGCTACCGGGACCCTCTCACCGACACCGAGAAGCACGAGACCGTCCGTGTCGTCGACTTCGCCAACCCGCACGGCAACGACTTGGTCGCCGCCTCCCAGGTGCGCATACGTAGTGGGGCCCGTGAGCGGGAGTTCGTGTTCGACGTCGTCCTGTATGTCAACGGACTCCCCCTCGCCGTCATTGAGTTGAAGAAGGCCAGCGGCCCGGACGACTCCCGCAAGGCCTACGACCAGATCCAGAACTACCGGCGTGAGCTGAAGTCCGACGGTGTCTTCCGGACGCTTCTCCTCGCTGTGGCCTCCGACGGGATAACCGCCCGGATCGGTACCCCGTTCACGCCCTGGCAGCACATGGCCCCCTGGCACGCGGATGAGGAAGGAACCCTCCTCCGCAAGCGCGAGTGGCAGGACGGGCGGGCCCTGGAACGGATGATCCAAGGACCTCTCGAACCCGGCCGGTTCCTGGACCTGGTCGGCTCCTACCTCTCTTACTCGGCCGAAGGCACCGGCGGTGACGTCGACACCGTCAAACTCGCCAAGGCTCATCAGTACTTCGCCGTGCAAAAGGCCGTCGCCGCGACCGGGTCGGCCGTCGCCACCGACGGGCGGGCGGGCGTCGTCTGGCACACGCAGGGCGCGGGCAAGAGCGAGGAGATGCTCTTCTACACCGGCAAGGTGGCCCGCACCCCCGAGCTGTCAAACCCCACGATCGTGCTGCTGACCGACCGTATCGACCTCGACAGCCAGCTCTTCAGCACCTTCGCCCGGAGCCACAGCCTGCACCGGATCATCGGCGGCCAGCCGGAAAAGGCGGCGGACGCCAAGCAGCTAAAGGAACTCCTCACCCGGAACCCGAACGGCGGCGGTCTCGTCTTCAGCACGCTCCAGAAGTTCCGTATCAGCAAGGCTGAGAGGGAGGCCGGCGCCCGCCACCCCGTCCTGTCCCCGCGTCGCGACATCATCGTCATCGTCGACGAGGCACACCGCAGCCACTACGACTTCGAGGACGGCTTCGCCCGCAACCTCCGGGACGCCCTCCCGAACGCCACCTTCCTCGCCTTCACCGGTACGCCCATCGACAACACCACCGGCAGCACCGAGGGCGTCTTCGGGCCGACCATCCACACCTACGACCTGACACAGGCTGTGGACGACGGGGCAACCGTGCCCGTCTACTACGAGGCGATCCTCCACAAGGTCAAGCTGAAGGGCCGGCTCCCCGACGACGTCGACCTCGACGATCTCGACGCCCAGGCCGAAGGACTGGTCGAGGGGCTGTCCGAGGCCGAACAGAAGCGCGCCCGACGCAAGTTCGCCGCGTTCGAGGACCTCATCGGCGCGCCCGAGCGGATAGAGGCGCTGGCCGCCACCGTCCTGGAGCACTGGGACGTACGCCGACGCGAGATGACCAAGCTCACCGGCACAACCGGCAAGGGCATGATCGTCTGCTCCTCCCGTGCCATCGCCGCCCGGCTCTTCGACGCCATCGCACGCCGCCGCCCGGAGTGGACCGGAGAGCGCGACAAGACGAGCGGCCTGTATCCCGACACCACCGGCAAGGTGCGGGTCGTCTTCACCGGCAACCCAGGCCACGATGATCCCGAGGTCGCCGACTACGTCCGCACCCCCGTCCAGCTCAAGAGGATTCAGCGGCGTGTCGTCGATCCGGACGACGAACTCGAACTCGTCATCGTCCAGTCCCTCTGGCTGACCGGTTTTGACGCCCCGCCCCTACACACCCTCTATCTCGACCGCCGAATGCGCGGCGCGGCCCTCATGCAGGCCATCGCCCGCGTCAACCGCACCTGGGGCGAGAAGCCCTCCGGCCTGGTCGTCGACTTTCTCGGCGTCGCCCAGGACATCACCGCGGCCCTCGCCGAGTACTCCGCCCCCGACCAGGAGAACCGGACCATCGGTGCTCCCGTCGAGGAGGCGTGCGCCTCCGTACGGCGCACGCATCAGAGGATCGGGGACGTGCTGCGCCCCTGCCCCTGGCGCGCGACCCTGGACGCCCACGGCTACAAGGAAGCCCTGTACGACGTCCTCGAATTCCTGAAGGAAGCCGAACCGGATCTGGAGCCCGGCAAGCCCACCCGGCAGCAGTTGTTCATGCACCACGCCCGTCTGCTGTCCCGGTCGTTCTCGCTGTGCGCCACCCATCCGGACGTGCAGGACCTCTTGCCGGACATCCGCTTCTACTCGTCCGTCCGCACCTCTCGCGAAAAGCTCACTACGGACGACCGGTACTACGACGGCCTCGCCACCGAAGCCGACGTGAACCGGCTGATCGAGCAGCTCAACGCCGAGGCCGTCGTCGCGGACGGTGTCGTCGACATCTACGACGCCAGCGGCCTCACCAAGCCCGACCTGTCCCACCTGGACGAGAACGTCCTCCGCACGATGAAGGCCGGCCGTCATCCCAACCTCGCCATCGAGGCCCTGCGCCGAGCCATCAAGCAGGAGATCCGGGACGCCCACCCGGGCAACGTCGTACGCCAGAAGGCCTTCACGGAGAAGATGCAGGAGGTCATGAACAAGTACCACAACGGCCTCATCGACTCCGCCGAGGTCATGGACATGCTTGTCGAGCTGGCCCGTACGATCTCCGCGGACCGAGACCGCGCCGAGGAACTCGGTCTGACCGAGGACGAGTTGGCCTTCTACGACGCTGTCGCCGCCAACCCCTCCGCCCTGGAGATGGGACAGGGCGTCCTCGCCGAGATCGCCCACAAGCTGTGCGATCTCGTCCGCAAGGACGTCACCGTCGACTGGCGCGTCAAGGGCCAGGCCCGCGACCGCATCCGCGGCAAGGTCAAGCTCCTGCTCCGCCTCTACGGCTACCCGCCGGACACAGCGCCGGACGCTATCGACCGCGTACTGAAGCAGACCGAGGTCAAGGCGGAGGAGTGGGCGTGACCGGCCCGGCGGTCAGGAGCCGAGGTCGCCACTCCTGACCGCCGCGACGAACGACGCCCACGCGGAGGCAGGGACGATCACCGCAGGGCCGTGGGGGTTCTTGGAGTCGTGTACGGGAACGGCCGAGCAGTAGTTGTCGAGGACTTCGAGGCAACTGCCGCCTTGATCGTTACTGTAGGAGGACTTACGCCAGCCCCTCAGCTCCGCCGCGTTCGGTATGACTCGGTCGGTCATGGCGTTCGCAGTCCCTAACTGTCGCCCTGAGCAGAGCCAGGGATTCCTTCAGAGGCAGAGCGTTGCCCAGCGCGAAATCGTAACGGTGCTGAATTTCCTGGACGATGGACGGGGAGTCATGGATCTTCCCCATCCACAGGCCCTCACCGTAGGCCACTGGCGGCTGATCCTCGAACCACAGCAACGTGAGCATGTTGCTCAACAGTGGGTGGACGCCCAACGCGAACGGCAAAACGTGCACTTGGATCCGGCCACTCTCGGCAAGACGTACAAGGTGGCCGAGCTGTTCCGCCATGACGCCCGGCCCTCCCATCCAGCGCCGCAACACCGCCTCGTCGAGCAGCGCCCACACTACGGGCGTCACCGGATCGTCGAGGATCTTCGACCGCTCCAGGCGTGTGACAACGAGCCTGTCACACTCCTTTTCACCCACCGGAGGGAAGGACGTGCCCAGAACCGCACGCGCGTACCTTTCCGTCTGGAGGATTCCCGGCACGAACGACAGGGCGAACTCCCGGATCATCACCGCTTGTTGTTCGAGCTGTCGGGCCGCCTCGAAGTAGTCGGCGACCGCCACGTCCTGTTGCGGCAGGAACCGGCTCAGCACGTTTCCCGTGTTCAGGGCCTTGTCCAGCCGCCTCGCGTCCTCCTCGGAGGGCACCCTGCGCCCCGCCTCGATGTGGGCGATGTGCGTGCGGGTCATGACCGCCACCTCGGCCAGTTGCTGTTGTGTCAGCCCGGCCGCCTCGCGCTGCTCCTTGAGCCAGTCGCCGTAGTTGTTGCTCAAAGGTTCGACTCCCGTGTGACAAATGCTCCGTCACGTCCTACCCCCTGGCGAGCCTAGCCCGGACGACTCCAGGCTGTGAGTGCATCGCTACACAAAGCGATACCCCCGCGACCGTGCGACCGGTCCGGGGGCGTGGCCATCAACGGCACTGACACACGGAGTTGATGACGTGATCGACCATATCGCCCGTTTCCTCGAACCTTTGCTGCGTCTCGTGGTTCCTGGTACAGGCCGACGCCGCCGAGGAGCCGTCGCCCCCGCGGAAGACAACTGCCGCACCGAGGAGCCGGCCCCGCGCCAGTTCGGCGCACCCCTTCTGCGCGGCGAGGACCATGCCCTCGTCCGCCCCTATCTCGTCGCGCACGAGCGCCGGGAGCAGGCACGGCGTCAGCGGGCCCGGCGGCGCGCGCTGTGGCTCGCCGTCCACGGCATCGACGTAGGGCCGCGTGTCATCCACGGAGTGGAGGTGACCGCGTGACGGGCCACGACCTCACACCGGCACGTCTGCTGCCCTGGGCGAGTCCCGAAGGCAAACCCTGCTACCTCCTGAGCGACGGGACCGGCCGTCTCTCCCGGGCCGCCGACACGATCGAGAGCGTGCAACTCGGCATGGCCGGTGACCTGCTCGACCACGCGGCAGACATGCTCGCGGACGAGAAGGTGACAGCCGGGCAACTGCGCTTCCTGCTGGCCCGGATGAGCGAGGCCCTCACCGCCGTGAGCCGCATCGCGGAGAGCAGAGGCGCCCGTCTTCCTGCCCCTGCCTACGAAGCCGTCACAGAAGGCACTGACGGTGGCGGCTGACCTCGCTCATACCTGCGGAAACCCCGCCCCTCCCCCATGTCGGTCGGCCGTGAGAGGCTGGCCACGCCCAGCGCGAAAGGGCGAGGGGAGGACAGATGTACGTATCCGGAATCGGCTTCTCGAACGTCAGGGGCTTTGCCGGTGAGCGTGCCGTCAAGGACGAACTCCCGCTGACCGCGCCCCGGGACGGCGGGGGCTGGAACGTGATCGCCGGGCGCAACGGCTCGGGAAAGTCCACGTTCCTGCGCGCTCTGGCACTGTCCCTGGCGGGACCCCAGGTCGCACGATCCCTCGTCCAGGACTTCAGCGGCTGGATCAGCACCGGTGAGCGGTCGGCGTGGACGCGGGTGTCCGTGCACCCCGACCGCTCGGTCGACCGGTTCACGGGGCGGGACGAACTGCCTGACGGCCCACTCACTCTCGGGCTCGGCTGGACGGCGCCCGAGGGTGTCCCAGACCGACCGCGCTTCGGGTCCCCGGCACAACCACAGATGAAGTCCTTTGGCATCGGGCGGGGAGAGGAGGAGCGGATCCCCGCCCGCGGTCCCTGGGGACACAGTCCTCAGGGCTGGCTCTGCGCCGCGTACGGGCCCTTCCGTCGGATGACGGGCGGGAGCGGTCAGGCCCAGCAGCTGATGCTCGCGTCCGGGCCGACGAGCCGTATGGCCTCCCTCTTCCACGAGGACGTCTCACTCGTCGAAGGGGTGGCCTGGCTCAAGGAGTTGCGGCTGCGCAGCCTCGAAGAGCAGCGGGACGCGGGGGAGCTGCTGGACACTGTTCTGGAGCTGCTGTCCGACGGACTGCTCCCGGACGGCTACCAGGCCCTGCGGGTGAACGCCGACGGGCTGTGGGTTGCCCCCGCCGGAGACGCAGAACGGGCCTATCCCCTGCGGGAGATGAGCGACGGCTTCCGTGTCGTCGGCGCCCTCGTCCTGGACATCGTGCGGCAGTTGCAGAGCGCCTACGGGACACTGAATGCGGGTCGGGACGACGAGGGGCGCCCCGTGGTCCGGATGCCCGGCGTGGTGATCATCGACGAGGTGGACGCGCACCTCCACGTGACGTGGCAGCGGCGGATCGGCGACTGGCTGCGCGCTCACTTCCCGCGGATCCAGTTCATCGTCACCAGCCACAGCCCGTACATCTGCCAGGCGGCCGATCCCGGCGGGCTGATCCGGCTGCCCGGCCCGGAGGAGCAGGGCGGGCCGGAGGTCGTGGACGACGCGCTGTACCGCAGGATCGTGTACGGCAGCGGCGAGGACGCCGTGCTGTCCGAGCTGTTCGGTCTGGAGACTCCGTACTCCAGCCGTGCGGAGGAAGAGCGCCGCAGGCTCGTACATCTGGAGAAGAAGGTCTTCTCCGGGTCGGCGAGTGAGCAGGAGGCGCTGGAGTACCGCGATCTGGCCGCACGGCTCAGCAGCAGCCGTTCAGCCCGGGTGCACGAGGTGGCGGCCCGGCTGGGGAGCGGCCAGTGATTCCGTTACACCGTCCGACCGCCGACGAGGAACTGCTGAGACTGTGCGCGGAGCGCTCGGAAAGCATCCGGAGGCTCGGGGCGACGAGCAAGGCAGCACAGGACCAGTGGAGGGCCGCGAAGGCGGCCAAGAACGGCATCCGCGCGCTTCTGCTGCGCATGGCACCGGGCGTGGAGCGGTGCATGTACTGCCTGGACAGTGTCGGCACGGACATCGACCACTTCGAGCCCAAGTCGCGCAGACCGCTGCGCACCTTCTGCTGGCACAACCATCTGCTCGCATGCTCGCGCTGCAACAGCAATTACAAGCGCACGGAGTACCCCTGCGACACCTTCGGGCAGTGCCTGCTGATCGACCCGAGCGTGGACGATCCCGCCGATCACCTCACCCTTCTGGCCGCCAGTGGCGAGTTCGAGGCTCGGACACGGAAAGGCGAGGAGACCCTGCGGGTCTTCGGCCTCAACCGTCCCGAACTGCTGATGGGCCGCCAAGACGCCTACATCAAGTGCCGGGACGTGATGACCGCCTGGCACAGGTACGTACGGGAGGGCGATCACGCGGAAGCGGAGTTGCGGGCCCGCGCCCTCCACCGCGAGCCCTTCGCCGATGTCCTGCGCGCCTTGGAGGAACTGGCTCGTCTGCCTCACGCGAGGTTGGTCCTCGGCGACGAGCTCAGCGAGGCCGCAGCGGCCTGGCTCGCCGCCTCCGTGCTCGCCGTCGCCGCGGAGGACACCCCGCGCGCTGTTCCGCGGTCACGATCCGAGACCCCGGCCCCCGCCTCGTCCTCGACGCCCCCCTAAGACGGCCCGGACTCACCTGCTCAACGCCCCGAACCGCCGTAGGGCCAGCGGGAAGAACACCGCAAGGAGGGCCAGCGACCAGAGGACGGCGGCCCCTGCATGACCCGGTTCGCCGCCGGGGCCGCCCACCAGGTCCCGTACCGCCGTCGCCGTCTGGGACATCGGGTTCCAGTCGACGACCGTGCCCAGCCAGCCGGGCATGGAGTCCGGGGTCGCGAAGGCGTTGGACAGGAAGCCGACCGGCCAGACCAGGATCTGCACGGCCTGCACCATCTCCGGCTTCCCGGCGACCATCGCCAGATGGATGCCGATCCAGAGCATCGCGAACCGGAAGAGCAGCAACAGGCCCACCGCGGCCAGGAGTCCGCCGACGCCTGCGTGGACCCGCCAGCCGATCGCGTGGCCGACGCCGATCATGGCGGCCAGGCTCAGCACGGACTGGAGCATGTCGGCGGCCGAACGGCCCACCAGGACGGCCCCGTCGGCCATCGGCATGGACCGGAAGCGGTCGATCACGCCCTTGTTGAGGTCCTGGGTGACGGCGATCATGGTCGCCTCCAGCCCGAACGCCATGGTCAGCGCGAGCATCCCGGGGATCAGGTAGTCGACGTACTCCCCCTCGACGCCCCGGCCGCCGCCGACGAGATAGCCGAACATCAGCAGCAGCATCACGGGGAAGACCAGCCCGACGAGGACCCGCACCGGCTGCCGCGCCCAGTGGGCGAGTTCACGCCGGGTCATGGTCCAGGAATCGGTCAGCGCGTACGTGCTCACACGGCCTCCTTCACTCGATGGCCGTCACCGGTGAGGTGCAGGAACACCTCGTCCAGCGTGGGCCGGCGCAGGACCACGTCCTCCGCCTCGACTCCGGCCGCCTCCAGAGCCCGTACGACACCGGAGAGCGCCGCCATCCGGTCGGTGACCGGGGCACTGAGCAGCCGGCGGTCGGGGTCGACCGAGACCCCGGACGCGTCGAGAGGCAACAGGGCGACGGCCGCGCCCAGTTGGCCCCCGTCCCGCAGGACCACGTCGATGCGGTCACCGCCGGTTCGGGCCTTCAGCTCGTCCGCCGTGCCGTCGGCGACGACCCGGCCCCGGTCGACGAGGGAGATGCGGTCGGCGAGCTGGTCGGCCTCCTCCAGGTACTGCGTGGTCAGCAGGACCGTCGTACCGCCGCCGACCAGGGAGCGGACCGCGGCCCAGACTTCGGCGCGGCCGCGGGGGTCGAGGCCGGTTGTGGGTTCGTCCAGGAACAGCACCTCCGGGTTACGGATGAGGGAAGCGGCCAGGTCGAGGCGGCGCCGCATGCCGCCGCTGTAGGCGCGGACCGGTTTGCGGCCGGTGTCGGCCAGGCCGAAGCGCTCCAGGAGTTCGTCGGCGCGCACGCGCGCGTGGCGGGCGCCCAGGTGGTGGAGGCGGCCGAACATCTCCAGGTTCTGGCGGCCGCCGAGCTCCTCGTCGAGGGCCGCGTGCTGGCCGAGCAGGCCGATACGCAGCCGTACGTCATAGGCCTCGCGCTCCACGTCGTGGCCCGCCACCTCGGCGCGGCCCTCGTCCGGTCGCAACAGGGTGGACAGGACGCGGACCAGGGTGGTCTTTCCCGCGCCGTTGGGGCCGAGCACACCATGGACGCTGCCGGGCGCGACCCTCAGGTCGAGCCCGTCCAGGGCGGCCTTGTCTCCGTACCGCTTCCGCAGGTCTTCCGCGACGATCACGTCGGTCATCGAGGCACCCTCCAGGATCAGTATGTAATCAAACTTGACTACTCATTCAAGGTAACGCCCACGAGCGCACTCGTCAAACTTGATTAGCCAGCGTCCCCAGGGTGCCGCTCCCCCGTCGCGTACGGGTTCTCCTCGCCCTCGGCGAGGACGCCGACGAACGGCTCTCCCTCTCCCGCGAAGGTGTACGCCCCGCCCTCGATACGGGCGATGAGCCCCTGGGTCCACTCGGCCTCGGCGTCGGCCGTATGGATCCAGAGGTTCATGATCTCGCCGATGTGGCCGAGCTGTTCCGGGCCCTCCTCGGGCACGTAGTGCTCGGTGACGGAGGAACGCCACGCCTCGATCCCGCGGATCCGCTCCTTCAGCAGCGCCACGGCCTCGGCGCGCGGCAGTTCGACGATGAAGCCGATCGCCGCCGACTTGACGTCCATCTTCTGGTCGTACGAGGTCAGCGCCTCGCGCACCAGCCGGAAGCACTCCTCGGTGCCGGCCTCGGTGATCTCGTACTCCGTGCGCGGCGGGCCGCCCGCGGTGGACGGCGCCGTCTCGTGCTCGATCAGCAGCCCTTGCTTGGCCATCTGCTTCAGGGCGTGGTAGATCGAACCGGGCTTGGCGTTGGACCACTCGTGCGCGCCCCAGTACTCCAGGTCGTTGCGCACCTGATAGCCGTGGGCCCGCCCGTGCTGGCGCACCGCGCCGAGCACGAGAAGACGGATCGCTGACATGCGGTCCAGGTTAGGACGTCACTTTCCGGCGAGCGCAACCAGCTCGAACGCCGTCTTGCCGTCGAGGGACTCGCGGATGATGTCGGCGTGCCCGGCATGGCGGGACGTCTCCCGGATCAGGTGCAGAAGCACCCAGCGCACGGAGACCCGGCCCTCCGGCGGGAACCAGGGCTGGTCCGGGAGCGGGAAGGTGTCGTCGAGGCTCGGCGCCGAGCGGGCGAACGCCTCCGTCTCGGCGGCGACCTTCTCCCAGTACGCCAGCTGCGACGCGACGGTCTCGTCGTCGACCAGGGCGAAACACTCGTGCCAGTTCGACGGGTCCCGGTGTACGGCCGGCTCCTCACCCTTGGCGCGGGCGATCCAGCCCTGCTCGGTCTCGGCGACGTGCTTGACCAGCCCGGCCAGGGAGAGCTCGCTGGCGCTGGGCCGGCTCATGGCCTGCTCGTCCGTCAGCCCGAGTACGGCCCGCCGGATGCCGCCGCGCTGCTCCTCCAGGAAGGACAGGAGCGCTCCGCGCTCGTCGCCGTACTCCTCCGCCGGAACGTGAGTGACCATGACCGCCGCCTTTCGTCGGGCTCGAGGGGCCTTCCCCCCGACACCCACGAAGCTACGGGCCCTTGAGGACAGATTCGGTCCTCAAGGGCCCGCGCGGCAGCGGTCGTACGCAAGAAATCAGAACGGGAAGCCGCTCCGGCCGTGCTGGACCGAGATCCACTTGGTGGTGGTGAAGGAATCCAGCATGGTGTCGCCGTTCAGGCGGCCGATGCCGGACTGCTTCTCACCACCGAAGGGGACGATCGGCTCGTCGTGGACGGTGCCGTCGTTGACGTGGAACATGCCGGTGTCGATCCGCTTGGCGAAGGCGACACCGCGCTCGACGTCCGCGGTGTGGACGGCGCCGCTGAGGCCGTAGGGGGTGTCGTTGACCAGACGGACGGCCTCCTCCTCGCCGTCGAAGGTGACGAGGAGCGCGACCGGGCCGAAGAGCTCCTGCTTGAGGAGGGGCGAGTTCGCGGGCAGGTCCGTCAGGACGGAGGGCTCGACCAGGTTGTCCGTGCGGGTGCCGCGCACCAGGGCCGTCGCGCCGTCGGCGAGCGCCTGCTCGATGGCACCCGAAATGGCGTCCGCCTGCGAGGAGTTGATGACCGGACCGATGACCGTCTCGGGGTCGCGCGGGTCGCCGGCCTTCAGCGTCCGCACCTTGGCGACGAACTTCTCGGTGAACTCCTCGGCGACCGACCGGTCCACCAGGACGCGGTTGGCGGCCATGCAGACCTGGCCCTGGTGGACGTAGCGGCTGAAGACGGCGGCGTCGACGGCGTAGTCGAGGTCGGCGTCATCGAGGACCACCAGCGCGCTGTTGCCGCCCAGTTCGAGGACCGAGCGCTTGAAGTGCGAGGCGCAGACGGTGGCCACGTGACGGCCGACCGTGTCGGAGCCGGTGAAGGAGATGACCTTCGGGATCGGGTGCTCGAGGAAGGCGTCGCCGATCTCGGCGATGTCGGTGATGACGACGTTGAGCAGACCGGCGGGCAGCCCCGCGTCCTCGAAGATCTTCGCGACCAGGGAGCCGCCGACGACCGGGGTGTTCTGGTGCGGCTTGAGGACGACGGCGTTGCCGAGCGCGAGCGCGGGGGCGACCGACTTGATCGACAGCAGGAAGGGGAAGTTGAAGGGGCTGACCACGCCCACGACGCCGACCGGGACGCGGTAGACGCGGTTCTCTTTGCCGTCCACCGGCGAGGGGATGATCCGGCCTTCGGGGCGCAGCGAGAGGTGGATCGCCTCGCGCAGGAACTCCTTGGCGAGGTGGAGTTCGAAGCCGGCCTTCAGGCGGGTGCCGCCGAGCTCCGCGATGATCGCCTCGGCGATCTCCCCCTCGCGCTCCTCGATCAGCCGGAGCGCCTTCTCGAACACCGCGCGGCGGGCGTAGGGGTTGGTCTCGGCCCACTTCTTCTGCGCGCGGGCGGCGGCCTGGTACGCCTCGTCGACCTCGTCGACCGTGGCTATCGTGATCGACGCCAGCTTCTCGTCGTCGTACGGGTTGAAGTCGATGATGTCCCAGGAACCCGTGCCCGGGCGCCACTCACCGTCGATGTACTGCTGGGCCAGGTCGGTGAAGTACGACGACATGTGATCCCCAAATCACTAGCAGACACACGATCAACGTCACGGTCTGATCACACGTCATCGTACGTGCGCGGCACGCCAGTTGGGCACGCTGAGCAATCTTCTGGGGAGAACCCTGGGAGTGTTGGCGGAGATCCTGCGCGCTCAGGAGAGTTGGAGGAGGCCGCGCAGCAGGTCCCGGCTCTCGTCCGGGCCCGGGCTGTCCTGCTGGAGTTCCTTCAGCGCCTTCTCGTACTGCGTGACGTCCTCGCGCTTGTCCAGGTAGAGCGCGCTGGTGAGCTGCTCCAGGTAGACGACGTCCGTCAGATCGGACTCCGTGAAGCTGAGGATCGTGAAGGCACCGCTCTCACCGGAGTGGCCGCCGAAGCCGAACGGCATGATCTGCAACCGTATGTTGGGGCGTTCGGAGATCTCGATGAGGTGCTGGAGCTGTCCGCGCATCACCTGGCGGTCGCCGTACGGCCGGCGCAGGGAGGCCTCGTCGAGCACCACATGGAACTCGGGACCGCCGTCGTCGGCGAGGTACTTCTGCCGCTCCAGGCGCAGCGCCACGCGCTTCTCGACGTCCGCCTCGCTCGCGCCCTTCATACCGCGCCGCACCACTGCACGTGCATACGCCTCGGTCTGCAACAGGCCGTGGATGAACTGGACTTCGTAGGCGCGGATGAGGGAGGCGGCGCCCTCCAGGCCCACATAGGTGGGGAACCAGCTCGGCAGCACGTCGGAGTAACTGTGCCACCAGCCCGCGACGTTGGCCTCGCGGGCGAGGGAGAGAAGCGAGTTCCGCTCCTGCTCGTCCGTGATGCCGTAGAGCGTCAGCAGGTCCTCCACGTCACGCGTCTTGAAGCTCACCCGGCCCAACTCCATCCGGCTGATCTTCGACTCGGATGCGCGGATCGAGTAGCCCGCCGCCTCGCGCGTGATGCCCCGCGCTTCCCGCAGTCGCCTGAGTTGCGAGCCGAGCAGCATCCGCCGCACCACCGATCCGGGCTCTCCCGCGCTCACGTTCGCCAGCCTCCCCAACGTCTTCAGGGGTCGAAGTCTGCCACTAAAACACTCCGAGCAGTACTCGTCCGATTACAGATATGGAAAGAAGCCAAAGATTCTGCACAGGGCCGAGACGCGTAGAGGGGAGGAAGAGGAAAGAAGTAGTGGAGAAGATGGCGGAAAAAATGGCCAACAAGCGGTACGGGTGGGTCCAATTCGGTCAGCTGCACGTGCATCTGCACCTTGCATCTGCATCGCTCATCCGAAACCATGGTCCCGCGCAACCGCTGCATCGCAACGACCGCGAGTTCCCGGGAGTGCCTCGCATGGGGATGAATGGATCGACCATGCTCGAGCCGTTACGGCAGGGCCTTCCGCCGCTGGATCCCGCGGCCGTGTCCGACGCCGCCTCCTGTTCGCTGCCCGCCCGCTACGAAGCGGTGGGCGACGCACGGAGGTTCACCCGCAGAACGCTCGACCAGTGGGAGCTGGGCGACCACTTCGACGACATCTGTCTCGTGGTCTCCGAGCTGGTCACCAACGCGCTGCGACACGCGGTGCCGGTGACCGGCGTGCACACGGGGGAGCACAAGCCGCCCGTACGGCTGCACTTGATGCGATGGACCGGGCGACTGGTGTGCGCGGTGCGCGATCCCAGCCAGGACAGCCCGGTCGCGCGTGATTCCGACGACTTCTCGGCGGAGTCCGGGCGCGGGCTGTTCCTCGTCGACTCCTTCAGCGACAGCTGGGGCTGGCATCCGATGAACGGGACGCTGGGCGGCAAGCTGGTCTGGGCACTGTTCCGGCTCCAGCCGCACGCCGGTCCGGCCGCGGCTTCCTCCGAGTGATACGTCACGGCCTTTTACGACGCCACGGTTCTACGCGCGTCACACGGTGCGCTGTCGCTGTTACCCCCGGTCACCTACAGGCGACCGGGGCTCAACCCGCTATCAGGTGGTCGAACTCGCCGTCCTTGATACCGAGGAGCATCGCCTCGATCTCGGCGCGCGTGTAGACGAGCGCGGGACCGTCCGGGAAACGGGAGTTGCGCACCGCGACTCCCCCGTCGGGCAGGCGCGCGAACTCCACGCAGGAACCCTGCGAGTTGCTGTGCCGACTCTTCTGCCAGGCCACCCCACGCAGAGCCGTGGCCGTCATGCCGTTGTACACGTCGAGGTCCACAGGTCGCTCCCCGGTGGTGCGGTGGCCTTGTGGCCAGTGATTCAGCGGTCAACTGGTCCGGATCATAGCTCTGTTCACGTGCAGATGCATGAGCAGATGCACGTGCACGAGGGGTGTTCCTGTGGTTACAGATGTGACGTGTGGGGCGCTAGATACGTTCCATCGTGTGCCCCAGAGCTCGCATCACATGCGTCCGCCAGCCCCCGTCCATGATCGTCCGGGCCATCAGCTGAGCGGGATCGTCGGGATCGAAACCCTCGTGCACTAGAAAGAGACGCGTACCGCGCCCTTCCTGTTCCACCTTCCACGTGACGGTCCAGTCCGCGGAGTTGGCCGGATCGGCGTCGGTCCACCGGAGGCTCAGCATCCGCTGCGGCTCGAACGCGAGAACCTCCACGTCGACGGTGCCGGAGAAGTTCGACTGGGGCCGCGGGACGGAGGTCATGGTGTACCGGTGTCCGACCTCGAGCCGGAACGCCTCCGCCCCCTGCATCTGCCACTGCACGAGCAGTTCGGGCTCGGTGAGGGCGCGCCAGACCTTGGCGGGCGGGTGCGGGAAGTACTGGTCGACGCGGATGACCGTGAGGTCCTCGCCGGGTGCGTTGCTCATGTCACGTCATCGTCGGGCATACGGTCCAGCAGCGCGCCCAGGTCCTTCAGCCGGCCGCGCCAGAACCGCTCGTACGGATGGAGCCAGTCCTGCACCTCGGCGAGCGGGGTCGCCTCCAGCCGGTAGATGCGCTGCCGGCCGGAGCGCTGCTCGGAGACGAGGCCCGCCTCCCGCAGCACCCTCAGATGCTCGGACAGGCTCGGGCGCCGCATGTCGAAGTGGTCGGCCAGGGCCTGGACGGGCTGCGGCCCCCCGTCACGCAGCAGCCGCAGCACCTCGCGGCGCACGGCGCTCGCGAGCGCGGCGAAGACGCGGTCGGCGTCGGCCTCGGTGGTCCCGGCCTCGACGGCCCCGGATGCGGTCATGCCGGCCTTCCTACTGGTGTGCCTCCGTCAGCAGCATCAGACCGTTGCCGTCGGGGTCCGTGAAGGAGGCCATGCGGCCCCACGGGAGTTCGTCGGGTCCCTGTACGGGGGTCCCGGCCTCCGTGAGCCGCGCACAGTCCGCGTCGACGTCGGTCGTGACCAACATGATCCCCCGGGCCGAGCCGGGCTCGAAGCCGCCCATGCCCGGACCGGAGAGCGTGAAGACGGTCTGCGCGCCCTCGGGGGCGACCTGGAGCCAGCGCCCCTGGGGCAGATCCCGGTCGGCGGTGACGGTCAGACCGAGGACGTCGGTGTAGAAGCGCAGCGCGCGGTCCTGGTCGGCGACAGGGAGGGTCACGAAAGAGGCGTGGGTGATGGTCATACCGAGGAGAATAGGTAGGTCTTTCCCTACGAGTCAACGGTAGGGAAAGACCTACCTATAGGTCCTCACCTGCTGGAGTAGGGCAGCAGTGCCATCTCACGGGCGTTCTTGATCGCACGGGCGAGCAGTCGCTGCTGCTGGGCCGACACGCGGGTGACGCGGCGGCTGCGGATCTTGCCCCGGTCGGAGACGAACTTCCGCAGCAGGTCGGTGTCCTTGTAGTCGATGTAGGTGATCTTGGCCGCGTCCAGCGGGTTGGGCCGGTTCTTGACGGGCTTGCGCTCGGGCTTGCGAGGCATCAGACCTCCAGGAGGGTGTCGAAGGCGGGCGGGAGTCGTTTCCAGGCGTCGCGCCCCGCGGCGTACTCGGCATCGGTCAGCAGACAGGACTCCAGGAGCCGTTCGAGTCCGTCGCGGTCGAGACCGGGCGAGGTGAAGACGAGGTGCTGGCAGCAGTCGCCGTGCTCGGGGTGCCAGTCCATCGCCGCTGCCGCCCGGCGCACCGGCGGGACCATGTCCCACGCCGCGTCCGGGAGCGAGGCCAGCCACGGACCGGCGCTCTCCACGCACAGGGCACCGCCGGCGGCGTCCCAGTGCAGCAGCACGTCCGGCTTGTCGGCGAGCCAGAACCGGCCCCGGCTGCGGGCCGCCGCGCAGGCGATGTCCTCCAGGGCCTCGTACAGCCGCTCCGGGTGGAAGGGCCGGCGACGGTGCCAGACGAGGGTGGCCACACCGTGCGCGTCGGCCTCGGCGGGCAGCAGGGCACAGGCGGGGTGCTGGGCCGCCGCGGCGGCCTCCACGTCGAATCCGGCGAGGGCGGCCCGGGCCAGCGGAGCGTGCGCGGAGTGCCGTACCGGATAGCGGGTGCCCGCCGGGTCCGTCCGCCGGCCGCTGCCGATCGGGACCTGGCGGGCCGTCGGATGGAGCTGGGCGAGCAGCTCACGGTCCTCCTCGTCGGCCTCCGGGGAGTCGAGGACGGCGAGGACGGGGGCGTACTCCAGCTGGCGGGCGAAGGTGTCGGCGACCGTGCGCCGGTCGGTGGCCGCGGCGGCGAGGCCGCGCTCGGCAAGGTCGTCGCCGTTGCCGAGGAAGGGCAGGACGAGTGCCGGGTCGACCGCGGTGATCACGCCGGTGACCGTGAGACCGTCTGCCGCGACCACCTCGGCCATCGCCTTGGGCTCGACGGAGTCCCACAGCTCGACGACCGCGAGGCGCAGCGTTCCGGCCGCGTCCAGGCGGCGCAGCTTCGGGACCAGGTCCTCCCGGAGCGCGCAGCACGCACAGTCGTTGACCAGGGGTGTCTCACCCGCGGACAGGATGCCGGAGGCGTCGCGGATCGTCCGTACGACGGTGCCGGCCGCGGCCGTCGCCAGGTCGTGGTGGAGGACGACGCTGCCCGGCACGTCGGCGAGCAGCTGCTCGACGGCCGCCTTGCGGGCGTCGGCGTGCAGCCCGCCGACGATCACGACGGAGAGCATCAGCCCCTCTTTCCGAACCGGCGCTCGAAGCGCTCCACGCGGCCGGCGGTGTCCAGGACGCGGGCCGTGCCGGTGTAGAAGGGGTGGCTGACGTTCGAGATCTCGATGTCGACGACCGGGTAGGTGGTGCCGTCCTCCCACTCGACCGTCTTCTCGCTCGTCATCGTCGAGCGGGTCAGGAAGGCGTAGTTCGCGGCACGGTCGCGGAAGACGACGGGGCCGTAGGCGGGGTGGATTCCCTGGCGCATGGGGATCAGCGCTCCTCTCGGAAGTCGACGTGACGGCCGACGACGGGGTCGTACTTCCGCAGGCTCATACGGTCCGGGTCGCTGCGGCGGTTCTTGCGGGTCACATAGGTGAAGCCGGTCCCGGCGGTGGACCGGAGCCTGATGACCGGGCGGAGTTCGGTGCGTGCCATGCTGGTATCTTACTGAAAATGAATTCCATTTACACATCCGCTCCGAGAGAGGTGCGTCACCCGTGTCCGCCCACTGCATGCTGACCGGGGCCCAGCCGGGCTTCGGCAACCGCATCTCCCACTCCCACCGGCGCACTTCGCGCCGCTTCGACCCCAACATCCAGTCCAAGCGCTACTGGCTGCCCATCGAGGGGCGGCATGTGCGGCTGCGGCTGAGCACGAAGGGCATCAGGACCGTCGACTCGATCGGCGTCGAGGCGGCCGTGGCGCGGATCCGCGCGCGCGGTGTGCGGATCTGAGGGGAGAACCGGCATGGCGAAGAAGAGCAAGATCGCGAAGAACGAGAAGCGCCAGGAGATCGTCGCGCGGTACGCCGAGCGGCGGGCCGAGCTGACGGAGATCATCCGCCGGCCCTCCGCCACGGACGCCGAACGGCTGGCCGCGCAGGAGGAGTTGCGACGGCAGCCGCGGGACGCGAGCGCCACGCGCGTGCGCAACCGCGACCAGGTCGACGGGCGGCCGCGCGGCTACTTCCGGGCCTTCGGGCTGTCCCGGGTGGGGCTGCGGGAGCAGGCGCACGCGGGACATCTGCCAGGTGTTCGCAAATCCTCCTGGTAGCTCTCACGGGTGGTGCTGGTAGCTTGCTGCGGTCCGTCCGGCCGACCGCTACAGCTTGGAGCCTCCAGTGACTACGGCGATCATCTCGCGCACCGCGTCGCGTCGGCGGGCCGGGCTCGCGGCCGCGGGGCTGGTGGGCGCGCTCGTCCTGACCGCGTGCAGCGGCGGGGGCTCGGACGACGAGCCGTCGCCGAACTCCAGTACGGCCGGCTCGTCGTCCGCGTCCGCCTCGGCCTCCGCTTCCGGGGGGACCGGCGGTACGTCCTCCTCGTCCGCGTCCGGCGAGGTGGCGGGTAACTGGCTGGCGACCACGGGCGGCAAGGCCGTGGCACTGCTGGTCAACGGCGACCGGGCCGGGCTCTTCGTCACCGGTGGCACGGTGTGCAGCGGCTCGGCGAGTACCGACGCGATCCGCCTGAAGTGCACGGACGGCAGCAAGGACCGGGCGGACGGGACGGTCGAGTCGGTCGGCAAGGACACCCTCAAGGTGAACTGGGAGGGCGGCATCGGCGCCGAGACCTACACCCGGGCCACGGGCGGCACGCTGCCGAGCGGGTTCCCGTCGGTGGGCTCGGGGTCGTAGCGGAAGGCGTCGGTGGGGGCGGGCAACCGTGGCGTCCCGTCATGCGTGATGATCCATGCACCGGATCGCTCACATCAGAGGACATCACATGCGCGCCGCCCCCCTCGCCGTCACCGCCCTCGCCGCGGCCCTGCTCCTGACCGGCTGCTCCAGTGACAGCTCCGGCTCCGGTGGTGACGACAGCGCCGCCGCGAGCCCGAGCAACGGCACCACGTGCCGGATCGGTGCCATGGACGTGGAGGTCGGACCCGCCAACGTGGCCCCCGCCGCCGGTGACACCGGCAACATCCCCGTCACGCTCACCAACCAGAGCGCCGAGTGCACGCTGGACGGCTTTCCGGGCATCGACCTGAACGCCACGGACTCGTCGGCGAGCGTGTCGCCCGGCGAAGGCACCAAGTCCACGAAGCTCACCCTTGCCAAGGGCACGGCCGCCACCTTCACCCTCACGTACACGCGCGGCGAGGCCGGCGCCAAGGCGAGCCTCGACGTCAAGACGCTGAACATCGCCCTGCCGGGATCCGGGACCGCGAAGAGCTACAAGTGGTCGTACGGCCCGGTCCAGGGCCAGAGCGACAACGCCGGTGACCCGAACGCCTCGGTCAGCGCCTTCTCCCCGGTCGGGGACTGAGCCGGGGCCGGTTTCCGACCTGCGCCCGGTCGGCCGCCCGGGCGCCCTCGGTCCAGCCCGCCTCGTCGCTGACACCGCGCAGGCGGGTCGTGGTGGTCTGCGGGAACATCCGGTCCATGCGGTCGGTGACGGCGACCTCGCGGGAGGCGAGGACCGGCAGCAGGTCGTCGGTCACCGGGGCCTCGGCGGCGGTGCGCAGGCGGTCGCCGACGCGGTGGGCGTAGGCCGCGAGGAAGGACTGCCGGAAGGTCTTGGTGCGCCCCCGGCCGCCCGCGCGCTGGGCCGCCTCCGCCTTCGCCATCGCGGACTGCGCCTGCACGAGCAGCGAGGTGTACAGGAGTTCGACCGCCGCCAGGCCGCCCTCGAAGCCGACGACCGTGGAGAAGGCGAACGGTTCGTTCCACACGGCCCGGCAGTGGTTGGCGGTGGCGACCGCGTCGAGCAGCACCGCCTTCGCCTGCTCGTACGGCGGCTCGACCCCGATCCGGCAGGCGCCGGGGGCGTCCTTCGCGGGCGCCCCGGCGTCGAGCAGCGCCTCGTCGACACTGTGCCGGGCCATCAGCTCCTGCGCCTTGGCGGTGAGGGCCTCCGCCTCCTCGGGGTAGCCGGTCGCCTCCGCCTTGGCGAGCAGGGCCCGGATACGGCCGAGCATGCGGGCGTCGCCCACGTGCTCCCGCCGGGGCTCCTCCAGCGGTTCCAGCGCGGGCAGGCGCAGCAGCAGGCGGTACAGCTCGAGTACGGCGGTGGCGTGCGTGAACCGGTCGGGGCCGGGGGTGTTCTCGCCGGGCTCCTCCAGCTGGGCCAGCTGAGCGGCCCAGCGGTGACCGCGCGGGCGGTCGTCCGGGGCCTGCGCCCTGATCAGGGCCGTGGCGAGGCGTACGTGCGGGTCGCCCAGTTCGCGTCGCACGATCCGTACGACATCGGCGGGCTGCCAGCCGCGCCGCCAGGCCTGCGCCACGAACTCGGTGCCGCGCCGGGCCAGTTCGGCATCCGCCTCGGAGTCGGCGGCGAGGACGGAGGCACCGGCGTCCAGGGCGGTGTCGTCGTCGGCGTAGAGGGCGGCCCGGAAGGCGCGGTCGACGGTGCCGCTCGGGCCGTCGCTCGCGCTGTTGCTCTTACTGCTGCTCACGGGGCGATCGTCTCACTCCCCGAAAATCGGTCGCCCACGCGCGCGTGCCGCTTCGAGCATGGCGGCATGGTGGACATGTCTTTCTACGCGGCCTTTCTCGTCGCCGCCTTCGCGCTCTGTGTCACTCCCGGTCCCGACATGATGTTCATCGTGGCGGTGGGCGGCCGGGGCGGTCCCGCCGCGGGGGTGATGGCGGCGCTCGGGGTGGCCTCGGCGATGTTCGTGCACACGGTCGCGGCGGCGCTCGGTCTTTCGGCACTGTTCCAGGCCCTGCCGACGCTGTACCACGTGCTGCGCTGGGCGGGCGCGGCCTATCTGCTGTACCTCGCGGTGAAGGCGTTCCGGGACCGTTCGGTGCCGGGTGAGGACGGGGCTCCGAGCGGTCCCGGGATGCGGCGGGCCTTCTGGCAGGGGGCCGTCACCAATCTGCTCAACCCCAAGGTGATCCTGTTCAACGTGGCGTTCCTGCCCCAGTTCGTGGCGCCGGAGATGGGCCACATTTGGGCTCAGTTCCTGGTGCTCGGGCTCACGATCACCGTGATGGGCGTCGTGGTGGACGGCCTGACCGGGCTGCTCTCCGGGAAGCTCTCGGCGCTGCTGCGGCGCAGTCGGCGGGTGGCGCGCGGGCTCAACATCTTCAGCGGGTCGGTGTTCACGGGGCTGGCGGTGCGGCTGGTGGTGTCCTCGCCGAAGTAGCGGCGGCGGCACGCGCGCGTACACCTCATGATGTCAACCAAGGGTTGACACTCCCGGTGCGTCAACCTACGGTTGACACATGACGACCAACCCCAACATCACGTCATCCGTACGGCTCGACGACCTCATCACGGCCATCAAGAAGGTCCACGTCGAGCCCCTCGACCAGCTCCAGGACGCGGTGATCGCCGCCGATCACCTCGGGGAGGTGGCCGACCATCTGATCGGCCATTTCGTGGACCAGGCCCGGCGTTCGGGGGCCTCCTGGACGGACATCGGACGGAGCATGGGAGTCACCCGGCAGGCGGCGCAGAAGCGGTTCGTGCCGAAGGAGTCGACGGACCTGGCGGCCGACCAGGGCTTCAGCCGGTACACCCCGCGAGCCCGCAACGTGGTGATGTCGGCCCACAACGCCGCCATCACCGCCCGCAACCCCGAGGGCCGCCCCGAGCACCTCGTCCTCGGACTACTGGCCGAACCGGAGGGCCTCGCCGCCAAGGCGCTCGTCGCACAGGGCGTCACCCTCGACGCCGTCCGCCAGGCCGCGACCGAGGCGCTCCCGCCGGCCGCCGACGAGGTCCCCGAGCTCATCCCCTACGGCTCCGACGCCAAGAAGGTCCTGGAACTCACCTTCCGCGAGGCCCTCCGGCTGGGCCACAACTACATCGGCACCGAACACATCCTGCTGGCCCTGCTGGAGTTCGAACACGGCACGGGGGTCCTGTCCGGCCTCGGCATCGGGAAAGGGCCGGTCGAGGCCGCCGTCGCCAAGGAGCTGGAGGGGTACCTGAGGCTGCCGGGCGAGCAGGGCTGAGGGGGCCCGGTTCGGTGAGCCCGGGGCGGCGAGGCGCCGCCGCTGATGTCCGGAAGGTCCGTTGTCAGACCCTGGTGTCACACTCGCAACCATGACCGACCGCTGGGCTCTCGCCCCGGCCGAGGACGGTGGTGTGGAGGTCGCCGCCCTCGGTCCCGACGGGCTGCCTGCCGGGCCGGTGCGGTGGGAGGCGGATCTGGGGGCGGCCGTGCGGGGGCGGCCGGAAGTGGCGCGGTGGGTGTGGCGGTCCACCGCCGAGGTCTACCCCCGTCTGCTCGCCGCGGGAGTACGGGTGGAGCGGTGCTACGACATCGAGGACGCCGAGACCCTCCTGCTCGGCCACGCGGGGCGATACGGCGAGCCCCACTCGGCCGCAGCCGCCCTGGCCCGGCTGCGCGGCGGCCCCGTACCACCCGACCCGCCCCAGCGCGCCGCCGAACCGGGCTCGCAGTCGCCCCTGTTCGAGCCGCAGAGCGTCCATGTGCCGCTGACCGACCTCGTCGAGGTCTACGCCGACCAGCAGAGGCGCCACGACACCACCGCGCACCCCGACCGGATGCGCCTGCTGACCGCGGCCGAGTCGGCGGGGATGCTGGTGGCCGCCGAGATGAACCGCGCCGGGCTGCCGTGGAGCGCCGAGACCCACCGCCGGGTGCTGCACGAACTGCTCGGTGAGCGGTATGCCGGCGGCGGCGAGCCCCGGCGTCTCGCCGAGCTGGCCGACCAGGTGTCCGAGGCCTTCGGGCGCCGGGTGCGACCCGATCTGCCCGCCGACGTCATCAAGGCGTTCGCACAGGCCGGCATCAAGGTGAAGTCGACCCGGCGCTGGGAGATCGAGTCCGTCGACCATCCGGCCGTGAAGCCGCTGGTCGAGTACAAGAAGCTGTACCGCATCTGGGTCGCCCACGGCTGGTCCTGGCTCCAGGACTGGGTACGGGACGGACGGTTCCGGCCCGAGTTCCTGGCCGGCGGGACCGTCACGGGCAGGTGGGTCACCAACGGCGGCGGTGCCCTTCAGATCCCCAAGGTCATTCGGCGCGCGGTGGTCGCCGACCCCGGCTGGCGGCTCGTCGTCGCCGACGCCGACCAGATGGAGCCGCGGGTGCTGGCGGCCATCTCCCGCGACCCCGGGCTCATGGAGGTGGCAGGACGCGAGACCGACCTCTACCAGGCCGTCTCCGACCGGGCCTTCTCCGGCGACCGCGGCCAGGCCAAGCTCGCCGTACTCGGCGCGGTCTACGGCCAGACCTCCGGCGACGGCCTCAAGAACCTCGCCGCACTCAGACGCCGCTTCCCGAAGGCGGTGGCGTACGTCGACGACGCGGCCCGCGCGGGCGAGGAGGGCCGGCTGGTGCGGACCTGGCTCGGGCGGACGTGCCCGCCTGCGGTCGGCGCAGGCGACGCGGAGGAGGCGGGCATCCCCCAGGACGACCCGGTCGAGCGACCCGTGGAAGACGGCTGGGGGCCCGGGTACGCCTCCACCAACACCCGCGCCCGCGGCCGGTTCGCCAGGAACTTCGTGGTGCAGGGCAGCGCCGCCGACTGGGCCCTGCTGCTGCTCGCGGCGCTGCGGCAGGCCTGTGCCCGGATGGCGGCCGAGCTGGTCTTCTTCCAGCATGACGAGGTGATCGTGCACTGTCCCGAGGAGGAGACCGAGGCGGTCGTGGCGGCGATCAGGGAGGCGTCGGACCTGGCCGGGCGGCTGACGTTCGGCGAGACACCCGTGCGGTTTCCGTTCACGACGGCGGTGGTGGAGTGCTATGCGGACGCGAAGTGATCACCGTAGGCAGGAGTCGTCGAGCAGCGCGATGAGCTCCTGGAGCACCGTCTTCTCGTCCGTCCCGTCCAGCGCGTCGAGAGCGGCCCGCCACTGCTCGTGGGCCTCCTCCGCTCTGCCCCGTTCACGCAGCAGGAGTCCGTGCTGGTGGCGGGCGAGGGCGCCGGTGTAGCGGTCGGCGCGGGCGTCCGCGCGGCGCAGCAGTTCCGCGCACTCGGCGGCGGCGCGTTCGCCGTGGCCGATCAGGCGCAGGGCACGGACCAGCCCGAGGCGGCTCTGCGACTCGCCGTGCCAGTCGCCGGGGCTGCCGAGGATGCGCAGGCTCTCCTCGAAGTGCGCCATCGCGGCGGCCGGTTCGCCGAGGGTGAGGTGGGCGTAGCCGATGTTGCAGTGTGCCGAGTGCCGGACGACCACGCTGCCGGTCTCCTCGCCGATGGCGAGCGAACGCCGGTGCTGCTCGATGGCGGCGCGCGGGTCGGTGTGCTCGTACAGGTTGCCCAGGTTGCTGTGGGCCACGGCCTCGCCGAAGGGGTCGTTCAACTGCCGTGAGTAGGCGAGGCTCTGCCGCAGTGCCTCGCCCGACTCGGCGTACCGGCCCAGGCCTTCGAGCAGGAGCCCCCGGTTGTTGAGGCAGCGGCGGGTCCAGGAGTCCTCACCGAGCCGCCGCCAGATCGCGAGGGCGTGGTCGTTGAGGGCCAGAGCCTCGCTGTGCCGGCCGGTCAGGAAGTGCAGTCCGGCGAGGTCGCCCAGGGCACACGCCTCGGCCGCCTCGTCACCGAGGCGCCGCGCCACCGTGAGCGCGGCCCGGCCGAGGACCTCCGTCTCGGCCACCCGGCCGCTGCGCTGGAGGAAGGGCGAGAGCAGGCGCAGCAGGGTCGAGACATGGGCGGCGGTGCGCTCGTCGGGGGTGTCCGTGTGCCGTTCGGCCAGGACGATGATGTTCTCCAGCTCCGACTCGCCCCAGGCGAAGGCACTCTCGGAGGACGGGAACGGCGGGATGGCCAGCACATGTGCCGCGTGCTCCGGCGGCTGCGCGGCGGTCGGACGGCGGCGGTCCTCCAGATCGAGGCCGGGTTCGACGATCGCGGTGAGGGCGCGTTCGGCGACGGCCGCGTACCAGCGCAGGGCGGTGCGGGCGATGTCGGGGGCGTGCCCGGTGCCCGCGAGTTCCCGCGCGAAGTCGCGGACCAGGCCGTGCGGGGCGTAGCGGCCGTACGCCGTCTCCTCCAGGAGGGCCACGTCGACGAGGCGGTCGAGCGCGTCCTCGGCACGGGTCTCGTCGGTGCCGTCGGCGCCGAGGAGGCGGGCGACGAGGGGGATGCCGTAGGTGGGGAGGTCGAGGGCGCCGATGCGGCACAGAGCGAGGGCGGCATCGCGGTCGGACCGGCGACCGGAGGCGGCGAGGGCGTCGTGGGCGACGGCCAGGGAGCGGCGGACGGAGAGGTCGTCGTACTCCAGGTGCCGCAACCGGTCCTCGGTGGCGGCCAGTTGGTCGGCGAGGACGTCGGGGGTGAGTGCCTGACGTGCGGCCAGGCGCGCGGCTACGACGCGGAGGGCCAGGGGGAGGCGGCCGGTGAGTTCTATGAGGGGGTGGGTGGCGTCAATGGCGGTGGCGGAAGTGCCGGCATCGACATCGGCATCGGGGGTGACGAGGGTGGTGCGATCGGCGCCGGGGCCGTCCCGGCTGTCCCGGCCCGACACCGCGCGCAGCAACTCCGCGCTCTCCTCGGCCGAGAGCGGGGTGAGCGGGAAGCGGTGGGCGTCGTCGAGGGCGGTCAGGGGCGAACGGCTGGTGACGATCACCGCGCAGCCGGCGCCGGCCGGCAGCAGCGGCCGTACCTGCGCGGCGCTCGCGGCGTCGTCCAGCACCATGAGCGTGCGGGTGGGCGCGAGCAGTGAGCGCAGCAACGCGGCTGCCGCGTCCGGGTGTTCGGGAATACTGCGCGGCTCGGCGCCGAGGTCGCGGAGCAGGGCGGTCAGGGCCTGGGCCGGGGTGAGGGGGGTCATTCCCGGGGTGGCGCCCTGGAGATTGACGTAGAGCTGGCCGTCAGGGAAACGTCCCCGCAGCCCATGGGCGACGTGCAGGGCGAGCGCACTCTTGCCGACGCCTGCCATGCCGCTGATGACACCGACTGCCGGTCCGCCGCCGAGGGTGAGGGCGCCGCGGAGGGCGTCGCGGGCGGTGGTGCGGCCGGTGAAGTGGCCTGGGGGTGGGGGCAGTTGGGCGGGGCGGGGCAGGGGGAGGGGGGTTTCGTCCTCGGGGGCGGGGGCGGGCGCCGACGGATCGACGGCAGGGTGCGACGGATGGGGGGCGGGGCGCGAGGGATGGGGGCCGGGGCGCGAGGGATGGGGGCCGGGCGGGGCATCTTCGCGCGTAGCGCCTGCGGGAAGCGCACCGGGAGGGCGCGACCGGCGCTCCTCGCGTAGCTCGCCGAAGTCAACGGCCCTTCCCGAACGGCCTGCTGCGCCCTCCCCTCCGGTCTGGTCGGCCCCGTCGTCCCGAACAGCACCCGCACCCCGGGTCCCGGCCTGGGCCCTCCCTCCGCCGTCTCCCCCGCGCAGCACCTCCACATGGGCCTCGCGGACCGCCGGGCCCGGCTCCACACCGAGTTCCTCGACCAGGCGGGTCCGCAGGTCGCGGTGGACGGCGAGGGCCTCGGCCTGGCGGCCGGTGCGGTGGAGGGCGAGCATCAGCTGGCGGTGGTAGGACTCGCGCAGCGGGTGCTCGGCGGCGAGCGCGGAGAGTTCGGGGACGAGGGCGCCCGGCCGGGTGTCGGCGAGGGCGAGCTCGGCGTCGTAGTGCCACTCCAGGAGCAGCAGTCGAGCCTCCTCCAGGCGCTGGACCAGGACGTATCCGACGAGTTCGGACGGGACCCCGCTGAGCGGCGCGCCCCGCCACAGCGCGAGCGCCGCCGCGCACGCCTGGACGGTCTCGGTCCAGTTCCCGTCGGCGTGCGCACCGCGGGCCCGGGCTGCGTGGCTCTCGAAGACCTGGACGTCGAGTTCGCCCGGCGCGACGCGCAGCAGATAACCGGGGGCCATCGCCTGCAGCCGCTCGGGGTCGTCGAGCAGCCGCCGCAGCCGGGAGACGTGGTTGTGCAGGGAGGCCTTCGCCGAGGCCGGCGGGGTGCTGCCCCACAGGGCGTCCCTGAGGGCCTCGGCGGAGACGACCCGGCCGGCTTCGAGGAGCAGCGCGGCCAACAGGATCCGCTGCTTGCGGCTGCCGACGACACGCACCCCGGCCCCACCCTGGCCGTCGTACAGAACCGGCGGCCCGAGCAGTCCGAACCGCAGCCCCGACTGCGATCCGCGCCCCATCACGCCGCCCACTTCTGGCGGATTTCCGCCCTCTCCACGGCGGTTTCCCGCCAGCCGTCCGACGCGGGCCGCTGCTGGAATCCGCTACCGCTCCCGGCCCTGCACACAGTCAGTTCCCCATCGCTGCCGTCGACTTCACGCCAACCGGCGAACACCAAAAGTTAGATGCGTTGGCCAATGTTAGCGATTTGTTGGCGCAACCTGATGTGATCACAACATCGGATCTGGCCCGAGGGCGCGCGCGTACGACGCGCAACTCGGGGGAGTGTCGCCGTCGCGGCCGGATCCGTGGGACGCGAGAGGGTTCCGGTCGGCGGAGGTGAACGACCGGGACCCTCGTCCTGTCCTCGGGACCATGAGCCCTCAGATCACGGGCGGGCGTCCCAGCCGGGTGAGGTGCCACACCGTTCGCCACCGCATGGGCCGCCGTTCGCCGGCCGGTTCCCGCAGGCCCTCGACGAACCCGCCGAACCAGGCGCGCAGTCCACTCACCGACCGGGTCCGCAGCAGGGTGAGCGCCGTCCACACGCCGAGGTGCACCGGGATGAGCGGCAGGGGCAGCCGGCGGCGCACCAGCCAGACGCGGTTGCGGGCGTTGACCCGGTAGTAGATGGCGTGCCGGGCCGGTGAGGTCTTCGGGTGCTGCAGCAGCAGTTCGGGCGCGTACAGGATGTGCCAGCCGTGGTCGGCGGCCCGCCAGGCCAGGTCGGTCTCCTCATGGGCGAAGAAGAACTCGGCGGGCCAGTCCCCGGTCTCGGCGAGCATGGCCATGCGGAAGGCGTGCCCGCCGCCCAGGAACCCGGTGACATGGCCGCCGCGCATCGGATCGGAGGCGCCGACGCGGGGCACGTGCCGCTGCTGGGTCTCGCCGCTCTCGTCGGCGATACGGAAGCCGACGATGCCGAGACGCTCGTCGGCCGCGAACAACTCCTGTACGCGGCGCAGCACATCGGCGTCCACGAGCAGGCCGTCGTCGTCGAGTTCCACTACGACGTCCACGTCGCCGAAGTCGCGCAGCCGGGCGAGCGCCACGTTCCGGCCGCCGGGACAGCCGAGGTTCTCCTCGACGTCGAGGGTGGTGACCTCGCCGGGCAGGGAGAGCCGCTCGGCGAACTCGGGCAACCGGCAGCCGTTGCCCACGATCACGACCCGGGCCGGGGCGATGTCCTGCTTGGCCACGGACCGCAGCAGGGCGTCGACCTCGTCGGGCCGGTTCCCCATGGTCACCACGGCGACGGCGATCCTCGGCGCGCCCATGTCCCCACCTCGTCCCCTCGTCCGACGGGCATCAACCGGCGCGATGCTAGCCGTTCACGGTAAGGACGTCTCAGGTATGGGGGCCTCACCCCCGCCGGTTCTCCCTCCGCCGCACGAACTTCAGCCCCGACCAGTCCTCCCCCAGCGCCGCGACCTTCACGTCGACGACACCGAGCGGAAGGAAGACCTCCCGCAGGGCGTTCTCGGTGATGTCACTGACGTGCCCGGCGGCTCTGCGCGGCCAGGCGACCCACAGTGCGGCATCGTCCGCGAGGCCGGCGACCAGTCCGTCCGCCTCGGCCGCGAGCCGCGCGTACTCGCGATGGAAGGTGAGGACGACATCCGCGCCGTGTGAACCGCCGGCGGCGACATCGCAGTCGTCGGGCAGCCCGGGGATGTCCCACCCGTCGGGCGCGCCGTCGAGCCGTACCCGGTGCCCCGCCTTGATGCCGAGCTTCTTGGCGAGCGGCGTGGCGGAGTAGCCGCCCGCCGGCCCGGTTCCTGACATACGGCTCCTCCGCACACTGGTCCAGCCCCGTCCACCCCATGGTGACGGCCGGGGCGGAGGATGTCCGTGCGGACACGGCGTCCCGAACCAGGCGTTCCCGAACCGGCTACCGGACCACCCGCGCGAGCAGCGTGGCGAGATCCGCGAAGAACTGGAGCCAGGGCCGTGCCTGCTCGGCCCGTCGCCCGAACCGTCTGTGCCAGCCGCCGGGCCGGACGTCCTCCCGGCGCTGGATCGACCTGTCCCGTACGCGTCGTAAGGACACGGCACGGCTCGTTCCGATGCGCTTGCGTCGCCTCATGCCGGGACGTTAGCCGGGTCCCGATCGGTGGCGCAGGGCAGCAGACCGCCAAAGCGGGCGGGCGGTTATTGGCGGTAACGCCTAAACAACGGCAGGCGTCATCCCTCTAGTTGGCCACGACCCCGCCTACCCGCTCCGGGGCAGGCCTTCGACGCGGTCCTCCACAAAGGCCGAGTACTGCGTGGACATCTTGTCGACGTAGGTGTCGAGGTTGAACTGACGCTCCACATGCCTGCGCCCCTGCTGTCCCAGCCGGTTGGAGAGCTCCGGGTCGAGGATCAGACTCCGCACCCGCTCACCCAGTTGATCGAGATCCCCCGGCGTCACGACGTACCCCGTCCCGCCGTGGATGACGGCCTCCGGCAGACCACCCGTCGCGGTGACGACGACGGGCCGTCCGGCGGACATCGCCTCCAGCGGTGCCAGCCCGAGCGGCTCGGGGTAGTCGGACGGGTACACGACCACGTGGGACTGTGCGTAGAGCCGTGGCATGAGCTCCTTGGGGGTAGGCACCAGATCCACATGGGAACGCAGGTTCAGATCGTCGATCAGTTTGTTGAGCCGCAGCAGGAACCCCTGTTGTTCCTCGTGCCAGTCCACGACCTCGTGCGGGCTGGTCAGCACGAGGCGGACGGACAGGCCGGTCTGCCGGAGCCGGCCCACCATGCGGACGGCCAGCTCCGCGCCCTTGTCCGGAATGAGACGAGCGGGCAGCAGCACGGTGCTGGAGCCGTTGTCGCGGGCCGGCGGCAGATCGCGGAAGCGGCTGGTGGCGATCCCCAGGTAGGTGCGCCGGGCGCGGATGCCCAGATGCGTACGGCAGGCGAACGCGAGATAGTCCGACACCACGTAGTGGCCGTCCCACGACCGGCAGAACCGAGCCGTCCAGGGATCCTCGGGCCAGATGCTGTGGTACGTGTGCAGCAAGGGCGTGCCGGTACGCTCCCGCAGCCGGCTCAGCGCCAGCGCAGGTACGGGCGAGAAGTGGTGCAGGTTGTGTCCGTGCACGATCTGTATGCCACGGCTGTCCACGGTCCGCGTGAGCCAGTCCAGCAGTTCCGCGGCCTGACGCTGTTCGAGCGGCGTCAACCGCTTACTCCCCCGATCCCGGGCGGTGCGGTGGTACTCCGCCAGCCGCAGCAGGGGGTGGGTGAGGATGTCGACCTGGTCGACCGGCTGTGGGCGGGGCTCGCCGGTGAGCAGGGTCACTCGGTAGCCCCTGCGCGCCAACAGGGCGGCGTAGTCGGCCAGATGTGACTCGACGCCTCCGACCGTAGGCGGAAAGGCCCAGTGCACGAGGGCTATGGAGCACCGCGTTTCTGTTGGCCCACCGCCTATCACGTATCTCCCTCTCGTCGGGGACCGTTCTGCGTCAGGTCGTGCGGAACCCGGATACGTCGATACGCCACTCCTCGTCGTCGACACCCAGCACCTCCGTGCCGCCGTGGATGTCCACGCGCACGTCGACCGAGCGTTCGCCGAGCCTCAATCCCCGAACAGAGTAGGGGGAATTCAGTGCCATGAGTGAGGGCGCGATCGGCCGTAGCGTCAGTCGCCGGCCGGGCACGTCGGCGTCCACCCGAAGCATGGCGGAACAGAGCAGTGCCGCGGACGCCGCCGCCCAGGCCTGAGGCCGGCAGGAGGGGGGATACGGCGCCGGCTGTCCGAACCGGGACGACGGGTAGGCCGCGTACAGCTCGGGCAAGCGGTAGTCGAAGTGTGCGGCCGCGTCGAGCATGCCGCCCAGCAGAGTCGCGGCCTCCTCGACGAAACCCGTGGTGGCGAGCCCGTGCACGGCGATGGCGGAGTCGTGCGCCCAGACCGATCCGCCGTGGTAACTGAACGGATTGAATCCGGCCAGCCGCGCGGAACGGGTGCGGATTCCCCAGGGAGTCCGCAGTTCGTCCGACATGAGCGCCTCAGCCACCCACCGGTGTTCCTTGTCGTCCTGGAGGATGCCGGAGTTCAGCAGGTGCCCCATGTTGGAGGCCGGGCCGGTGACGGGCTGCCCGCTCCCGTCGACGGCGATGGCCGGATAACGTCGGCCGTCCGGACCGTCGACCCAGAAGTACCGGTGGAAGGCCGTGCGCAGCCGCTCCGCCCGTTCCCGCCACCGTTCGGCCTCCTTCTCCTCGCCCGCGAGCACGGTGAGGAGTTCGGCGTATCCCATGGCGGCCTGGTAGGCGTATCCCTGTACCTCGCACAGGGCGATGGGCGGGTCTACGCGCCGTCCCTCCGCGTCACGGATCGCGTCGGGCGAGTCCTTCCACCCCTGGTGGAGCAGCCCGTCCGCCCGGCCTTTGCCGTAGCTGATCAGGTCGTTGCCGCCCATCGCCTGCTCGACCCAGCCCATGGCGGCCCGGGCGTACGGCAGCAACGAGCTGACGTCCTCCTCGGCAAGGCCCCATTTCCATGCCTCGTGCAGGAGCACGACGAACAGCGGCGTCGCGTCCACCGACGCGTAGTAGCGGGCGGGCAGCACCATGCCGTCTCCGTGGCGCGTCTCCGCGGGCCGCAACTCGTGCAGGATCCTGCCGGGAGCCTCGTCCGTGAACGAGTCGTGGCGCGTGCCCTGGCGCCTGGCCAGGGCCCAGAGCGTGCCGCGGGCCAGCCCGGCCCCGAACGGGAGCATCATGCGGGCCGCCCAGATGCTGTCACGGCCGAACAGGCCCAGGAACCAGGGGCAGCCGGCGGCCACGAACTGATCCTCGCGCTCTTCGGCGGAGCTGTTCCGGTCGGCGAGCCGCAACGCCTCCAGATCGGCCAGGGCCCGTTCCAGCAGCGCGGCCATGCGCGCGTGCCCGTCCACCTCGGCCCGCTGCCAGGGGGTGCCCTGCCGGGGCGGCACCGGATAGCCCGCCACGGTCGTGGTCTTGCCGTGCACCAGCAGGTGTACGGACCACTCCTCGTCCGGCCGCAGCAGCAGCTCCCAGCGGAACTCCACCTGCCCGGGCCGGCCCTCGACCGGCGTGATCCGCGGCAGCGGCCCGCCCGCGTCCGGCCGTACGGGCTCGATCCGCAGCACAACCTCGCTGTTGTCGTGCGGGCTGTGCCACCGCACCGTGGGGACGACACCCTCCACCTGCTCGCAGGGAACGTCGTCGACCGGCAGGCCCGCCTTGATCGTGGCGACGTCGGCGAGATCGGTGGCGGCCACCACCGAGACGGTGCACCGGGCCGCCCGGCCGCTGACGTTCTGGAGCAGAACGGCATCGCCCGACTCGCCCCGGTCCGGACGCCGTACGGCGCGCTCCCGCGCGACCAGCAGCCAGGGAGCCGACGTCGGGTCCTCCGAGGACCGGCACACCGCCCTGAACAGCGCTTCCCGGGAACCCTCCGGACGATGGGCGACGGGTTCCGGCTCCTGGCCGTCGACGAGCAGCCTGAGCGTGTGCAGCAGCCTTCGGTCCTGGTCGTAGAAGCCGTCGACCCCGGTTCCCCGCAGCTGTCCGTCCTCGGACGACATCGCGAACGACGGCGCGGACAGGCAGATCACCGTATCGTCCAGAAACGGCTGACGGCCCGTCTGAGGGGAGGCGGAGTCGTTCACTGAAGTACCTTTCCAAAGCGCCGCGAGGCCCACTGCGACCATGCCGGTCCGGCCCGTCGGGCAGTCGTCGCATCCTCGCAAGTGGCGAGGGCGGTCGTCGGAGAACACACCCGCGCAGCCGCTTGATGGGGAGCCACGATAACGGCTGGCCGCCGCCGCAGCCATCATGCGAGGTCGGGCGAGCCACCGGCGGATGAGTTGTGCAACGGGGGCGCCAAAAGCCGTTCTTCGCCCCATAATTGTTGCCTCACATGGGGGAACGGTGTCGGGCGGGGGGATCCCATGCGCCGTAACAGTCGGGGCAAGCGACGTCTGGACCAGGTGCTGGCCGTCACGGGCACGGCCGTGGCCGCGGGCGCCCTCGCCGGGGTCAAGTTCGTCGGCGGATGGGCGCAGTTCCTGGTGATCTGCCTGCTGGCCGCGGGCACCGGTCTCGGCGCCTACTCGGGGAACTCCTTACGGGCACGTGCCGCGGGTACTCCGCCGCAGGTGCTGATCAGCCATCCGCACGGCGACGAACCCTGGGCACACTGGCTGGCCTGGCGGCTCCGGCGGATCGGGTATCTCACCTCCACCCGGCCGTGGGCTCCGGCGGAGCAACTGGTGCCGCCTCCCCCGGAGGTCGCCCCTGATCATGAACTCATCATCGTGTCCCGGGCGTTGGACGACACGCCTCACCCGACCGAGCACACGCGGGTGGCCCGCGCTCGCGGCAAGTCCGTACTCGCCCTGGTGACCACGCACCACGATCCCCCGTTGACGCGATGGGCCGGTTGTGAGCTGCTGACGCTGGCCGGCCGTACCGCCGACGACGCGGCGGCCACCATCGACGCGCGGCTGCACCAGGCCGGCGCGGTCCCCCTGCCGGAGTACACGGCCTCCCACGTGGTCGGCGAGGTCGAACCGCGCTATCCGGCCCTCGGCCCCCTCGTCACCAACTTCGACCGACGGGCGGTGTCGCACTTCGCGGCGCGGCGCGAGGAACTCGCCCTGCTGCGCGCGGTCCTCGGCACGGTGGACGTCTCGGGCGGCGGGCGCACCTGCGCGATCCACGGCCTCAGCGGAATCGGCAAGACGCGGCTGGCCCTGGAGTACGCCCGCCGGTACGAGGATCTGTTCGACGTCATCTGGCGGGTCGAGGCCGCCCATGCCCCGACCGCCCGGGCGAGTCTCCTCGCCCTGGCGCACAAGCTCCAGGACCTGCGCGATCAGCAGACGGGTACGCGGGCACAGCACGAGGACCGCGATCCCGAACAGACGCTCCAGCACCTGCTGTCCAACGAGTTACCCAGGACCAGGGCGCTGTTGATCTACGACGGGGCGGAGGACGACTCCACCATCCGGCAGTTGCTGCCCGACACCGGAAACGGCGGCCAGGTTCTGATCACCTCCGTCAACCCCGTCTGGCAGCGCAGCGCTCCCCACCACCGCATCGCCCTGGAGGCGTTCACCGCGGAGGAGGCCGTGTCCTTTCTCCGCAACGAGAGCGGGGTCGACGACGAGGCCGGACTGGCGAAGATCGTCGACCGGCTGGGACGGCTGCCCCTGGCACTGGAACCCGCGGCGGCCTCCCTGCGCGACGAGCCCGACATAGACGCGTACCTCCAGGCCCTGGACCTGCCCTCGCAGATTGATCCGTCCGCCCGTGCGGAGACGAGCCCGAGCGGTGCCCCGGCCTGGATCCACTCCTTCAACCAGGCCGAGACGAAGGACGCGCTCGCGGGGCTGCTGCTGCGTCTGTGCGCCTTCCTCGCGCCGCAGGGCATACCCAGCTACTTCTTCGAAGCCGACGGACAGCGCACCGACCTCCTGCCGAGACCGCTCGCCGAGGGGGTGGCACAGCCATTGCGCGACCGCCGTATCAAGGACACGGCCAGGAACTCCTCGCTGCTCACGGGGGAGGGCAAGCTCGTGATGCACACCCAGGTGCAGGCCGTGATCCGCGAGGAGATGCCGCCGGAGGAGCAGATCTTCCACGCGGCCGCCGCGGTGTGCCTGGTCAACGGCTGGTTCCCGGAGGATCCGGAGCAGGAGAGCACCTGGCCCCAGTGCGTCGAACTGCTCCCGCACGCCCGGGTGGTGCTCGACCACTGCGGAAGGCTCGGGGTCGTCGACGAGAACACCTCGACCCTGCTGCAGAGCATGGGCGAGTACTTCCGTGTGCAGGGCGACCGCACCGAGGCGGAGCGGCTCCTGATGGACGCCCTGCGCCAGCGGGAGAATCTCTGGGGCCGCCAGAACTCGCTCGTCGCCAACACCCTGGTGTCCCTCAGCCGGCTCAAGGTGCTGAGTGCCGAGCTGCCCGAGGCGCGCAGTTTCGCCGAGGACGCGCTCAAGATACGGCTGCGTCTCGACGGTGACCGCGACCCACGCACGCTGGAGAGCCGCATGCAACTGGGGCGGGTCCTTCGCGAGCTCGGTGACTTCGACGGGGCGTCCGAGGCCGCGGCCCAGACCCTGCTGCGTCTGCGGAGACTCTCCGAGACCGACCCGGTGAAGATCGCCGACGGCCTGTGCGACCTCGGCCTCGTCCGCTGGCGGCAGGGGCGGCTCGGTGAAGCGCTGGACCTGCACCGGGAGGCGCTGCACCTGCTGGAGCGGGCGCCGGGAGACGGCGAGCCCGCGCGACGCAACCGTACGGCGTTCGTCCACCAGGCTCTGGGGCTGGCCCTGTTGGACTCCCATGACCTGGAGGGAGCCGAGGAGCATCTGCGGAGCGCGCTGGACGTCCTGGAGTGTGCCGGCTACGCGGTGGGCCATCCGGTCGTTCTCTCCTCGTCCGTTCATCTGGGCGAGACGCTCAGGCAGCGGGCGGCGAGGTACCGGGGGCGGGACGACCGGCGCTCCCCCGCGCGCGAGCGTTCCTCACCGGGGGAACGGGAAGCCGAGCGTCTCCTCGCCGAGGCGAAACGGATCTTCGACCAAGTGCTGTCCGCGCCCCACATGGACGGGGACCGGGACCACCCCGACCGGGCCTGCGCCCTGGTCCGCTACTCGCATCTCCTCCACGACCAGGGCAACAGCGAGGCGGCGTTGACGGAGGTCAAGAACGCCATCCGGATCTACACCGAGAAGTACGGCTCCCAGCACCCCTATGTGGCCGAGGCCCGCCACCGCCGGGCCCTGATCCGCAAGGGGAGCGGTGGCCAGCCGCTCCGCTGGCGCGAGGACCTGACCACGGCACGGGACATCTACCTGCGGGTGCATCCCACGGACCACCCGCTCATCCAGCAGATCGAGGAGGAGCTGCGGGACGCTCCCGCCCCGTCCCCGGGCGACATCGCGGACGACCGTCATCCCTGAGCGCCCGGGCGACGAGACGACTCTCGGAGGCCGGGCTCGGATGACACGCTCACCGCGAGGTCGTACGTCCCCGCGCCCGTGTCGAGTTCGTACCGCTCGAACTCCGGCGCGGGCCGGAGCGGCGGCTCACCCGCGGTGAGCCGAAGATGGCCCTGCCTCAGCCTCGCGATCCGCCTGGTCCTGCCGGGCGAGCCCCTGACCGCCCCGCCGATGCTCTGGGTGACCCCGACGACCCGCAGCGGCCGCCCGTCCTCGCGGGCGACGGCACCGGATCCGTGTCCAGCGCAGCGGCACGCCCAGGAAGGTCTCGTTGCCGGCCGAACGGCGTTCCGCACGCGAACCCGTCACCTCGCCGTCCCCACCCACATCAGTCGACCTGCCAGGCGGTCTGCAACGCCAGGCGCGCCACCGACGCTTCGACGGTGTGGACAGGTGGCTCCCAGCCGAACTCTCGTATCCGTTCGACGAATTCCGACGGCAGCATCACGCCATGGCGTCCCACGTCATGCTGAAGGTCGCGGCGCCAGACCCAGGAGCCGTCGGTGAACAGTGACGAGCAGCCCACGAGATGCTCGCCACAGCCCAGCAGGCACTGCTCGGTCTCGGTGAATTCGGCGACCATCGGGGAGCCGGTGAGATACGCGACGGCGAAAGCCGCGATCTCCTGCCATGCCCCGGAGTCCCTCATTTGGACAACGGCCCACACGCTGAAACCCCAGGTCATGGACTCGACCTGGGGTTCAAAGAGAGCCGCCTTCGGGATTCGAACCCGAGACCTACGCATTACGAGTGCGTTGCTCTGGCCATCTGAGCTAAGGCGGCGCGCCGTCCGCACCATGGTGCGATCAGCAACGTCGGTAAGTCTACACAGTTTCCAGGAGTGCTCCGCACCAGCCCTCGGGCCACCCCGGGCCGTCCCGCGACCAGGGCTAGGAGCAGCGTTTTCCGTCCACGGGAGGGGTCCCGCGGACCAGATACGCGTCGATCGCGGAGTCGATGCAGGTGCTGCCGCGGCCGTAGGCGGTGTGACCGTCGCCGTCGTAGGTGAGCAGGCGGGCCGACGAGAGCTGGGCGGCCAGGGATCGGGCCCAGCGGTAGGGGGTGGCCGGGTCGCGGGTGGTGCCGACCACAACGATCGGGGCGGCGCCCTGCGCCTTGATGCGGTGCGGCTCACCCGTAGGGCCGACCGGCCAGTACGCGCAGTTGAGGGAGGCCCAGGCGAGGCCCTCGCCGAAGACGGGGGACGCCTTCTCGAAGGTCGGGACGGCCTTCTCCACCTCCTCCGGACTGTTGTAGGCGGGCGGGAGGTCGAGGCAGTTCACGGCCGCGTTGGCGGACATCAGGTTGCTGTAGCGGCCGTCGGCGTCCCGCGCGTAGTAGCTGTCGGCGAGGACCAGCAGCCCGGCGCCGTCGTTCTCCTTCATCGCCGAGCCGAGCGCCTCCCGCAGCTGGGCCCAGGAGCTCTCGTCGTACATCGCCGCGATCACGCCGGTCGTGGCGAGGGCCTCGCCGAGGCTGCGGCGGTCCGCGTCACCGGTGGGGACCGGGTGCGCGTCCAGCTTGGCGAAGAAGGTCCTGAGCTTCCGGCCGGCCTGCGCGGTCGTCGTGGTCTTCGTGCCGAGCGGGCAGTCCGACTGCTGCACACAGTCCTTCGCGAACGACTGGAACGCCGTCTCGAAACCCACCGTCTGGTCGAGGTTCAGCCGGCTCGCGGGCAGCGAGGGGTCCATCGCGCCGTCCAGCACCAGCCGCCCGGAGCGGCCGGGGAACAGTCCCGTGTAGGTCGCCCCGAGGAACGTCCCGTACGACGCCCCCACGTAGTTCAGCTTCGCGTCGCCGAGTGCCGCCCGCACGATGTCCATGTCCCGGGCCGTCTCGACCGTCGACACATGCCGCAGCAGCTTCGCCGAGTGCGCGCCGCACCCTTCCGCGAACTTCTTGTAGGCGTCGACGAGTTCGGTGGTCTCGCGCGCGTCGTCGGGGGTGATGTCCGTCTGGGCATACGTGTCCATGTCCCGCCCGTCGAGACACTCGACGGGCTCGCTGCGGGCGACGCCGCGCGGATCCACCGCGACCATGTCGTAGCGGGCCCGCACCTCGGCCGGGTAGCCGATCCCGGCGTACGCCTGGAGGTAGCCGACCGCCGAGGCGCCCGGCCCGCCCGGGTTCACGAACAGCGACCCGAGGCGCTTGCCCGGCCCGGTGGCCTTCTTGCGGGCGACGGCGAGCCGGACGTCCCCGTCGGCCGTCCTGTCGTAGTCGAGCGGCACCTTCAGCGTGGCGCACTCGAAACCGGGGTCCCCGCAGCCGTGCCAGCGCGCCTTCTGTCCGTAGTACGGCGTGAGGGCGGCCGGTGTCGACCTCGGCAGCGCGGCCAGCGCCACGTCGGCGGCCGAGGTGGCCGCATTCGTCGACGCACCCGCGGAGCAGGCGGAGGTGAGCAGCGCGGCAGCCAGAAGAGTGCCGCCGGTGCGGAAGGAGCGGGAGCTGCGCCTGGTGTACATCAGGCGAGAGTAACTCTGTGCAGTTTACTGATTGCAATCCGTGTAAACAAAGCCTCGTACGAGTGACGTGGTCAACCCGCTCTGAGCGCCATCGTCATCGCCTCCACCGCGAGCAGCGGGGCCACATTGCGGTCGAGAGCCTCCCGGCAGGCGCCGATCGCCTCGATCCGGCGGAGCGTGGCCTCCGGGGAGCTGCCGCGGGCGAGCCGCTCCAGGGCGTCCTCGGCGTCCGCGTTGGCGATCGCCACCCGTGAGCCGAGCTGGAGGGCGAGCACATCGCGGTAGAAGGCGGTGAGGTCGGTCAGAGCCAGGTCGAGGCTGTCGCGCTGGGTACGGGTGCGGCGGCGCTTCTGTCTGTCCTCCAGGTCCTTCATCACGCCCGCCGTGCCGCGGGGCATCCGGCCGCCCTGGGAGGCGCCCATCGCCGCCTTCAGCTCCTCGGTCTCCTTGCCGTCCACCTCCTCCGCGAGCTGCTTGGCGTCGTCGGCCGCCGCGTCGACGAGTTCCTGAGCCGCCCTGAGGCAGCCGCCGACGTCCTCGACGCGCAGGGGCAGCTTCAGTACAGCGGCGCGGCGCTCACGGGCGGCCGGGTCGGTGGCGAGTCGGCGGGCCCGGTCGACATGGCCCTGGGTGGCACGCGCTGCGGCCATCGCGGCGGCAGGCTCGACGCCCTCCCGGCGCACGAGCATGTCGGCGACGGCTTCCACGGACGGGGTGCTCAGGTTCAGGTGGCGGCAGCGGGAACGGATCGTCGGCAGGACGTCCTCGATGGACGGCGCGCACAGCAGCCAGACGGTTCGGGGGGCGGGCTCCTCCACGGCCTTGAGGACCGCGTTGGCCGACTTCTCGTTCAGCCGCTCGGCGTCCTCGACCAGGATGATCTGCCAGCGGCCGGTGGCCGGCGAGGTGAACGACTTCCTGACGGTGTCCCGCATGTCGTCGGCGAGGATCTGGCTGCCGACGGCGGCCACGGAGGTGACGTCGGCGTGGGTGCCGATGAGTGCCGTATGACACCCGTCGCAGAACCCGCAGCCGGGGATTCCCCCGAGAGCCCGGTCCGGACTGACGCACTGCAGCGCGGCCGCGAAGGCCCTCGCCGCCTGGTTCCGGCCCGCTCCGGGCGGTCCCGTGAACAGCCAGGCATGCGTCATCTTCGACGCCTCGGGCGGCGGGGTGCCGGTGCTGGTGGCGGTGACCTGGGCGTCGGCGTCCCGAGCGGCGGCCGCGAGCTGCTCGCTCACCCTCTCCTGGCCTACCAGGTCGTCCCATACGGTCATGGGTCACGCCGCCCTTTCGTCATGTTTCGCACTACGGGATCCATTGTGGGGGCGACCACTGACAACGGGGCCGACAGTCGGTTGTCGGCCCCGTTGTCCGGTGCGGGCCGGCCACAACGCACCGTGACCGCAGAACGACCGCTACCGCCCCCGACGTCGGCCGCGCTCGTCTCCGTACTCGTCGTCATGCGGTCCGAGCAACTCATCGGCGAGCGTGGGCAGGTCGTCCAACGGCGTCTCCTCGGCCCAGTCCGACCGCGCCCTCCGCCTAGGCGTCCCCGTCTCGTCGACCTGCGGCAGCTCCCGCGTCCGCTCCTCGTCGCGGAAGTACCCCGGCGGCACCCGATCCGAGGGCCCGTCCCCCGGCACAGGAGGCAGCACGGCCGTCTCGTCGGCGGAACCCTGAGGCACCGGCGGCAGCACCGCGGTCTCATCGGCGGCCCCCGGCGGGACGGGAGGCAGCACCGCGGTCTCGTCCGCCGCACCCGGAGGCACCGGCGGCTGCGGCAGCTCGGCCGTCACGTCGGCGTCGGAGGCGGACCCACCGGACGTCCCGTCTGCGGACGCGTCCTCGTCGTCCTTCTCCATGGACACCCGGGGCAGCACAGCCGTCTCGTCCACCGGCCCGCCCGACGCGTTCGTCGGCGTCACCACAGGCGTGGGCACGGTCGCGGCGTCCATCCCCGCCGCGGGAGCGGCAGCCTTCTTGGGCCCCGCCTCCGCCGCCGCGGCCGCGGACTCGGCGAGCCGCCGGGCCTCCTCCGCCCGCAGCAACGCCGCCTCGGCCTTGCGCTGCTTCTCCAGCCGCCGCTCCTCGGCCTCGGCACGCAGTCGCGCCTCCTCCTCGGCCCGCTTGCGATCGGCCTCTTCCTGGGCCTTGCGCCGTGCCTCCTCCTCGGCGCGCGCCTTCTCCTCGGCGAGGAGACGCACCCGCTCCTCCTCGGCCCGCCTGCGTGCTTCCTCGGCCCGCAACCGGGCCTCCTCCGCCTGCCGCTCGGCCTCGCGGCGCTGGGCCTCCTCCAGCTCGCGCCGCTTGCGCTCCTCCTCCTCGGCCTTCAGCCGGGCCAGCTGCTCCTGGCGCTCCCGCTCCAGGCGCTCCTCCTCGGCCTTGCGCGCGGCCTCTTCCTCGGCCTTGCGGCGCGCTTCCTCCTCGGCCTTGCGCCGGGCCTCCTCCTGCTCCCGGATCTCCTGCTCGGACAGCGGCAGCATCTGGTCGAGCCGATGGCGTACGACGGTGCTGACGGCCTCGGGTTCCTGTCCCGCGTCCACGACCAGGTACCGCCCGGGGTCGGCGGCGGCCAGCGTGAGGAATCCGGAGCGCACGCGCGCGTGGAACTCCGCCGGCTCCGACTCCAGCCGGTCCGGCGCCTCGGTGAACCGCTCGCGGGCGATCTCCGGGGACACGTCCAGCAGGACGGTCAGATGGGGCACCAGACCGTCCGTCGCCCAGCGGTTGATGCGGGCGATCTCCGTCGGGGACAGGTCGCGCCCGGCACCCTGGTAGGCCACGGAGGAGTCGATGTAGCGGTCGGAGATCACGACCGCACCGCGCTCCAGCGCGGGCCTGACCACGGTGTCCACGTGCTCCGCGCGGTCCGCCGCGTACAGCAGCGCCTCCGCCCGGTGCGAGAGCCCGGCGCTCGACACGTCCAGCAGGATCGACCGCAGCCGCTTGCCCACCGGGGTCGCCCCCGGCTCGCGCGTCACCACGACCTCGTGGCCCTTGGCCCGGATCCACTCGGCGAGCGCCTCGGCCTGGGTGGACTTCCCCGCCCCGTCGCCGCCCTCCAGCGCGATGAAGAAGCCATTGTCGGCGGGCACGGTCACCGGGTCGTCGCCGCCGAGCAGCGCGTCCCGCAGGTCGTGCCGCAGGGGGACGCCGGACCGGTCGTCGACCTTGGCCAGCACCAGCGCGGCGACCGGCAGCAGCAGCGCGCCGACCAGCATGAGGGTGAACGCGGCGCCGCCGTGCGCGAACACGAACTTGCCGTTCACCAGCCGGTGCGGACCGATCGCCGCGGCCACCACGGGGGCGACGAGCGCGCCGAGCGCCACGCCGACCCGCACGACCGCGTGCAGATGCTCGGTGGTCCGCACCCGCCGGTATTCCTCGGTCTCCTGGTCGAGCAGGGTGTGCCCGGTGTTGGCGGCCACGCCCGCGCCGACACCGGCCAACGCGTCGATCAGCAGCACGGTGGTGACGTCCGGGACGAGCCCGGCGGCCAGCAGGGCGATGCCGGTGAAGGCGATCGCCAGCGCGAGCAGCCGCCGCCGCGACAGGGTGACCAGCACCTTGGGTGCCGTACGGACACCGACCACGACACCGCCGGTCAGCGCGGCCACCATCAGGCCGTACATCACCGGGCCGCCGCCCAGGTCCTTGGCGTGCAGCACGGCGACGGCCACGGCGGCCGCGATCGCTCCGGCGACGGCCGCGCAGGCCGCCACCAGCAGTGGAATCGCGCCGGTACGGCCCTTGTCGACGCCGGTGCCCGTCTTGGGCCGACGCAGCCCCTCCAGCGGCGAACGCGCGCGCGGGGTGCGCGTGCCCGGCAGTTCCAGGAAGGTCAGCACGGACAGGGACGCGGCGAACAGACCGGCGGCGACGTACGACGCGAGGGCCGCCTGGTGCTGACCGAACCAGTCGAGACCGGAGCCCAGCAGGTTGTTGAGCAGACCGGCGACGACGAGCGCGGCACCGGCCAGCGGGATCGCCACGAAGGTCGTCCGCAGCGACAGACGGCGCAGTGCGTCCAGGTGGTCCGGCAGCGGTCGTACCGTCGCCCCCTCCGGGGGAGGTTCCGGCAGCAGGGCGGGCGCCGCGCTCTCGCGGCACACGGTCCAGAAGCGCTCGGCGACCCCGATCACGAAGGCGGTCACCAGGAGCATCGCGAGGGCGTTGTCCGGCGTCCAGTCGATCCACAGCGGCGCGACGATGAGCAGGGCGAGCCTGACTCCGTCCGCGCCGACCATGGTCCACCGGCGGTCGAGCGGGCCCTCGTGCGAAGTGAGCGAGGTCAGCGGGCCGAGCAGGACGGCGCCGAAGAGCAGCGTCGCCAGGATGCGCGTACCGAAGACGGTCGCCACTGCGAACGCCACGCCCCGGTAGCCACCGCCGAACGAGCCCTGGGCGATGGCCGCCTGAAGGACCAGCAGCACCAGCACCAGGAGTGCGAGGGTGTCGCCGATCCCGCCGACGAGCTGGGCGCTCCACAGGCGTTTGAGCTGGGGCCTGCGCAGCAGGGCGCGGACAGCGCGCTCGCGGGAGTCCGCGACCAGGGCGTCGTCGGGGGCCGGGTCAAGGGCCGTTGGCTGCTGGGCACGGGTCATGCATTCAGCCTATCGGGAGCCACCGACAGCCTGGGGAGCGCGTCCGCAGGTGCGCACGCCCCGACACCAAAGTGATGCCGGGGCGTTCGCATTGCGAAGCCTCAGTGGAGGAATCCGACCCGCAACAGGGCCGGACTCAGTCCTCGGACGCCGTCTTGGAAGCCGTCGCCTTCTTCGCGGTGGTCGTCTTCGCCGTCGTCTTCTTCGCGGCCGTGGTCGTCTTCTTCGCCGCGGTCTTCTTGGCGGCCGTCGCCTTCTTGGCCGGGGCCTTCTTGGCGGGCGCCTTCTTCGCCGTCTTCTTGGCGGGCGCCTTCGCCCGCTTCTCGGCGAGCAGTTCGAAACCGCGCTCCGGGGTGATCTCCTCGACGCTGTCGCCGGAGCGCAGGGTCGCGTTGGTCTCCCCGTCGGTCACGTACGGTCCGAAGCGTCCGTCCTTGACCACGACCGGCTTCTCGCTGACCGGGTCGGTGCCCAGCTCCTTCAGCGGCGGCTTGGCGGCGGCCCGGCCGCGCTGCTTGGGCTGGGCGTAGATCGCCAGCGCCTCTTCGAGGGTGATCGTGAAGAGCTGGTCCTCGGTCTGCAGCGAGCGCGAGTCCGTGCCCTTCTTCAGATACGGCCCATAGCGGCCGTTCTGCGCGGTGATCTCCTGGCCCTCGGCGTCGGCGCCCACGACACGCGGCAGCGACATCAGCTTGAGCGCGTCCGCGAGGGTCACCGTGTCCAGGGACATCGACTTGAACAGCGAGGCCGTACGCGGCTTCACGGCGTTCTTGCCGGTCTTCGGGGTGCCCTCGGGGAGCACCTCGGTGACGTACGGGCCGTAGCGGCCGTCGCGGGCGATGATCTGGTGACCCGTCACCGGGTCGGCGCCGAGTTCGAAGTCACCGCTCGGCTTGGCGAGCAGCTCCTCCGCGAGTTCCACGGACAGCTCGTCGGGCGCCAGGTCCTCGGGGACGTCCGCCCGCTGGTGGTTCTCGGAGTCCTTCTCGCCGCGCTCGATGTACGGGCCGTAGCGGCCGACCCTGAGCACGATGTCGTTGCCCACCGGGAAGGACGAGACCTCGCGCGCGTCGATCGCGCCCAGGTCGGTCACCAGCTCCTTGAGACCGCCGAGGTGGTCCCCGTCGCCGTTGCCGGCGTCGGCCGCGCCGCCCGCGGCTGCGCCCTCACCGAAGTAGAAGCGCCTCAGCCACGGCACGGACTGGGCCTGACCGGCCGCGATGCGGTCGAGGTCGTCCTCCATCCTGGCGGTGAAGTCGTAGTCGACGAGCCGGCCGAAGTGCTTCTCCAGGAGGTTGACCACGGCGAAGGACAGGAAGGACGGCACCAGTGCCGTGCCCTTCTTGAAGACATAGCCGCGGTCGAGGATCGTGCCGATGATCGACGCGTACGTCGACGGGCGGCCGATCTCGCGCTCCTCGAGTTCCTTGACCAGGCTGGCCTCGGTGTAGCGGGCCGGGGGCTTGGTGGCGTGCCCGTCGACCGTGATCTCCTCGGCGCTCAGGGCATCGCCCTCGGCGACCTGAGGCAGCCGGCGCTCGCGGTCGTCCAGCTCGGCGTTCGGGTCGTCGGCGCCTTCGACGTAGGCCTTGAGGAAGCCGTGGAAGGTGATCGTCTTGCCGGAGGCGCTGAACTCGACGTCCCGCCCGTCGGCGGCGGTGCCACCGATCTTCACGGTCACGCTGTTGCCGGTCGCGTCCTTCATCTGCGAGGCGACGGTGCGCTTCCAGATCAGCTCGTAGAGCTTGAACTGGTCGCCGGTCAGGCCGGTCTCGGCGGGCGTACGGAAACGATCACCCGAGGGGCGGATCGCCTCGTGCGCCTCCTGCGCGTTCTTGACCTTCCCGGCGTAGGTGCGCGGGGACGACGGCAGGTAGTCGGCGCCGTACAACTGCGTGACCTGGGCGCGGGCCGCGGTGATGGCGGTGTCGCTCAGGGTCGTGGAGTCCGTACGCATATAGGTGATGAAGCCGTTCTCGTACAGCTTCTGGGCCACCTGCATGGTCGCCTTCGCGCCGAAGCCGAGCTTGCGCGAGGCCTCCTGCTGGAGGGTCGTCGTACGGAACGGGGCGTACGGCGAGCGGCGGTACGGCTTGGACTCGACCGAGCGGACCGCGAACCGCGTCTGCTCCAGGGCCGCGGCCAGGGCGCGGGCGTTCGCCTCGTCGAGATGGAGGGTGTTCGCGCTCTTCAGTTGTCCGACGGAGTCGAAGTCGCGGCCCTGCGCGACCCGCCTGCCGTCGACGGTCTGGAGGCGGGCGACCAGCGACGACGGGTCCGAGGAGTCCCCCGCGCGGCCGGTCGCGAAGGTGCCCGTCAGGTCCCAGTACTCGGCGGAACGAAACGCGATGCGCTCGCGTTCCCGCTCCACGACGAGCCGGGTCGCGACCGACTGGACACGGCCGGCCGACAGGCGCGGCATGACCTTCTTCCACAGGACCGGCGAGACCTCGTAGCCGTAGAGGCGGTCGAGGATGCGGCGGGTCTCCTGGGCGTCGACCAGCTTCTGGTTCAGCTCGCGCGGGTTGGCGACGGCGGCCTGGATCGCGGCCTTGGTGATCTCGTGGAAGACCATCCGCTTGACCGGGACCTTGGGCTTGAGCACCTCCTGGAGGTGCCAGGCGATGGCCTCGCCCTCGCGGTCCTCATCGGTGGCGAGGAAGAGCTCGTCGGAGTCCTTCAGCAGATCCTTGAGCTTCTTGACCTGGGCCCGCTTGTCGGCGTTGACGACATAGATCGGCTCGAAGTCGTGCTCGACGTCCACGCCGAGGCGGCGGACCTCGCCGGTGTACTTCTCGGGCACCTCCGCGGCGCCGTTGGGGAGGTCGCGGATGTGCCCGACGCTCGCCTCGACGACGTATCCGGGGCCGAGATAGCCCTTGATCGTCTTCGCCTTGGCAGGCGACTCGACGATGACGAGTCGGCGGCCGCCCTTTGCGGTCTCGCTGGTCGGGGACAACTTCGCTCTTCTCTCCGGTCGACACTGGGGTCTCCCCAGGCCTTGGTTCCCGGGGTCGGGTCATGCTGACGCTGCGGAGTGTGACGGTACATCCCGCCCCCGTGTCAAACGGGAAAAGCCCGCAACGGCCACTCGAACGGTAACCCGACTACCGCCATTCCTGCCGCCTCGAGCGCCCACCGGCCTTTTCGAGCTCATCCGGAGCGTGATCTCCCCATTACCCCACGCCCCGCTCGCGCAGACGTTCCGGGAGCCGTCCTAGAGGCGGGTGAAGCACCATGCGGCGAGGGCCAGCGTGATGAGCGCGGCGAGGGTCGCGACGGTCGCGGATGCGACGGGACTCACACCGTGGGCGACGGGTTCGCGATGGCGTACCCGGGCCGCGGTCCACACCAGCAGCCCCCCTCCGAACAGGGCGAACACCATTCCCGCGAAGATCGCCGGTCCGCTCTCCATGGCTCCCTGTGCCCCATTTCTCCTGCCCGCGCGTGCACCTTCGATGGAGACTGGCACGCGCGGGCGGCGGACAGACGAACCCCGGGTGAACGCCGCACCGACACGACCGCGGACTCCCCCGGACCGGTCACCGGCCGACCGCAGGATCGCCACCCGGGCTCTCCCGGCCCGTCACGGATCCGGTCCGGTTCTCACCCGGATTTCGCGCCACTCCGAGGGGGCGCGACCGGATTCGGCGCGGAAACCGACCGGATTCAGACCGCGCCGGGCGGGGGTATCTTCCCGCTCGACTTCTTGTTGTCGGTCAGGCTGACCGTGCACACGATCTTGTTGAATCCCTTCTTCCAGTCGTCCTCGTCGGCCACCCAGCCGTACACGAGACGCTCCCGGTCAGGCGCCCAGGTCGACTCGAATGTGTTGCCGCACAACTTGGTCGCGTTGTCGGTGCCCTTCTTGTAGCTCATTTCGGCCGGGGCCTGAACAGTGCCGATCACCTGGTCGGTATGGGCTTTCGAGCAGTCGGTGAGCGGAGCCTTGTAGCCGTCGTCGAGCTGCTGGTAGACCCAGCAGTCGCCGACGCTCATCTGACCCACCCACAGGTCGGTGCCCGGGTCCCGGAAGCGGCCCACCTCACCGCCTATCGCGGCATGGCGGCCGAGTACGAGACATGCCGTACCGCTGCCCGCCGCACCGAATCCCTCCTCGGTCGGAACGACGGCGTACCCGGCCGCGTCCGGCAGCGCTCCCACGACGGGCCGGCTCAGATCGGCGCAGCGTTTCGCGCCCCGGGCCTTGGCGTCGGCGAAGTCGGCGGCCGTGTCGACGGCCACCACCTGGCCGTCCGGCCAGTCGTCCGCGCAGTCCACGACCCCCAGGTTCGGCGCCGACCTGAACGGCGTCCCCGACCAGACCGCCTGCACGCAGTCCCCGGTCTCCAGGGGCTCGTCGAGCCCGACCACCTCGCCGTACGGCAGTACGGGCCCGGTGGGCGACGCCCCCTGTGACGAACGCGCGCTCGGGTTCGGCGAGGACTTGGTCGCCGTGTCCTTCTTGCCATCGCCACCGGTCAGCGCCATGACTCCCCACGCACCGCCCGCGACCACGAGGAGCACACCGATGACGAGCGCGACGATCGCGAGGCGCTTCTTGGCGGCGGGGCGCGGCGGCGAGGGCGGGGGCAGGGCCGACGAGAACGGCGCCCGGCCTCCGGGTCCGCCAGGACCGACGGGTCCGCCGAAGGCGGTGGGTGCGCCGAAGGGGGCGGGGCTGCCGAAGGGGGCGAGGCTGCCGGGCGCACCCGAGCCGCCGTATCCGGCGGGCGTCTCGCTCCCGTACGGCGGCGAGGAACCACCGCCCGAGTACGGCGCCGAAGCCCCATCGCCGTAGGGGGCGCCGGGGCCAGCGCCGCCGTACGGTGAGCTCGGGCCGCCGTACGGTGACGAGGAGCCCTCGTTCGCATACGGCGAACCCATCCCCTGCGCATAGGGGTTGCCTGGTTCCAGCACCTGCCCTGGCGCGGGCGGCCACGCGTTGTACGGCGGTGCCGAGCCGGGTGTCGTCCCTGGGGTGGCCGGATCCCCGGGGCCGGGGCGCGCGTCGGCCGGACCCCCGTCTCCGGCCGCGCCCACCGGAGCGTGCGGCGTTTGCGGAGTCCCCGGTGTCTGTGGAGTCCCCGGCGCCGGCCCCCAGCCACCGACCGGCGGCCCGAATCCTCCCACCGAGGAGCCGTACCCCGGCCCCGCCGCACCCCCGGCGCCCCAGACCCCCTGCACGACCCGCTCCAGCCCCCGCTTCACCGTCTCCGGTGAGAACCTGCGCACGGGATCCTTGACCAGCAACCCCAGCAGCACCGGCGTGAGCTCACCGGCCCGGACGGGCGGGGTGGGATCCTCGCCCAGCAGGGCCGTCAGCGTGGCGAACTCGCCGTGGCGGTCGAAGGGGCCGCGGCCCTCGACAGCGGCATAAAGCGTGGCGCCCAGGGAGAACAGGTCGGCGGCCGGGGTGGGCGGTTCGCCCCGGGCGCGCTCCGGCGCGAGATAGCCGGGGGTGCCGAGGATGCCGGCGGTCGCGGTGAGGCGGGGCTCGCGGGACTCGGGCTGGAGGGCGATGCCGTAGTCGGTGAGCAGCACGCGCGCGTAGGGGTCGCCCGAAGTGTCCGGCGCCAGAAGGATGTTGGCCGGTTTCACATCCCTGTGGAGGATGCCGACGCGGTGCCCCGCGGTGAGGGCGTCGAGGACGGCGAGGCCGATGCGGGCCGCCTGCTCGGGCGACAGCGGCCCCGAACGCCGTACGACCGCCTGGAGGTCGACCGCGTCCGGCACGTGCTCCATGACGATCCACGGCAGCCCCTCGTGGACCACCACATCGTGCACCGTCGCCACATGGGGATGGCCGCGCAGCCGGGCCGCGTGCCGGGCCTCGCTGCGGGCCCGGGCCATGCGCTGGGCCGTTTCGCCCACGTCCATCGGCGTGTCCGGAAGCGCGATCTCCTTCATCGCGACGTCGCAGGCCAGCTCCTCGTCGTAGGCCAGCCAGACACGGCCCATGCCGCCCGCGCCGAGCGTCCGCAGCAGCCGGTACCGGCCGTTGATGGTCCTGCCTTCACCCTGATCCGGCGTCTCCCCCGCCATCACGCCTCCCCCCGAGACCCGAGCACCGGGTCCGAGACAGCGCGCCTCCCCCGAGAACGCGTCAGCTCTGTCTCTCGAAGGTAGCTTCGCACCTGCCACTGACAGGAGCCCTTTTCCGGGGCAATCCCGTCAGAGCGGACACAGGGGCCTCAGGAGGTCGAGTCCGCCTCAGCAGCGGCCGACCGGCGTCAGATCACGCGGGCTCCAGGAACCCCTGCTCCACCAGCAGCCGGATCTGCGCGGGCGTACGGTCGCGCAGCATGACCGGGTCCTCGCCCATGAGTTGGGCGATCGCGTCGAGAATGCGGCCCGCGCTCAGCGAGCCGTCACACACACCGGCGAAGCCCGCGCCGACGGTGTCCACCTTGGTGGCCCGGCGCATCCCGCGGTGCTGGCGCAGCACCACGTGCTCCGGGTCCTCCGCGCCGGGCAGCCCGACCTGCTCCTGAATGATCTCTGGGGCGAGCCTGAAGTGGGCCTCCAGCAGGGCCGCGTCGTCGTTGGCGCGCAGGTAGTCGAGGCGTTCGAAGTGCGCCCTGACGGTGTCCCCGAGGGGCTGCTCGACCGGGTGCGGCCACTCCTCCACGGTGACCGAGGGCACGGCGGAGCCCGTCCTGCGCAGGGCGATCCAGCCGAAGCCGACGGCCCTCACCTTGCGCGCCTCGAACTCGTCCAGCCAGGCGTCGTAGAGCGCCTGGTACTCGGCCGGGTCGCCCCGGTGGTCACCGGCGTCCCTGAGCCACAGCTCGGCGTACTGCGTGACGTCCTGCACCTCGCGCTGCACGACCCAGGCGTCGCACCCGCGCGGCACCCACGACCTGAGCCTGTCCTGCCAGTCCTCCCCCTCGACGTGCTGCCAGTTGGCGAGGAACTGCGCGAAACCGCCCTCGTTCAGCAACTCCCCCGCCCCCTGAACGACCGAGCGGCACAGCTCGTCCCCGCCCATCCCGCCGTCGCGATACGTCAGCCGCGCACCCGGGGAGATCACGAAGGGCGGGTTCGACACGATCAGGTCGTACGTCTCACCCTGCTTGAGCGGCTCGAACAGCGAGCCCTCCCGCAGATCGGCCGCCGGGGCTCCGGACAGCGCCAGCGTGAGCGCGGTGATGTGCAGCGCGCGCGGGTTGAGATCGGTCGCCGTCACGCGCGTGGCGTGCTGTACGGCGTGCAGGGCCTGGATCCCGGAGCCGGTACCGAGGTCGAGGGCGGAGGCGACGGGGGTGCGGACGGTGAGGCCGGCCAGGGTCGTGGAGGCACCGCCGACCCCGAGCACGACACCCTCGTCACGGCTGCCGATGCCGCCCGCGCCGCCGACCGCACAGCCGAGGTCCGAGACGATGAACCAGTCCTCGCCGCCGGGTCCGCCGTACGGCCGTACGTCCACCGTCGCGGCCACCTCATCGCTGCCGACACGGACCAGCCAGCCGCTCTCCAGACACGCGTCGACGGGCACCACGTCCGCCACGCGCGCGTGGGGCACTGGCTGCTGAAGGAGGAACAGGCGTACGAGCACCGCCAGCGGGGCGTCCCCGCGAGTCGCCCGGAGCGCGGGCACGGTCTCACTGCGCGCGAGCGCCGCGTACGCGGGCGCGCCGAGCAGCTCTAGCAGCCCGTCGGCGGTGAAGGAGGCCCCGATCAGGGCGTCCCGCAACTGGGCGGTGACGTCGGGACGGTCGGAGGCGGGGGCGGCGGGCAGCGTGGGCAGGCTGGAGGTACTCACGCCCCCATTGTGGCCCGAGCCCGCCACGCCGCACGCCTCACCGAGCCACTCGCCGCGCCGCTCAGCCACCGCGGCCGACGCGGATGGCGAGCCGTCGGTGAAGGGCGAAGGCGACGCGGGCACACGTGCGGTGCGGCCGCTCGGTCGTCGGCAGACCGGAGGGCGCTCAGCTGTCCGTCGCCGGCGCGGACGCCTCCGGCGACGTCGAGGCCTGCTTGCAGCCCGACTGCTCGGACAGTGCCTGCTTGGTGTCGCCCGACTCCAGGTCCTTCAGCGCGCCGAGCGCGGTCTGGCGCTGCGTCTCCACCTTCTTCATCTCGGCCGAGACATCCTTGAGACCGGTCGCGAACTTCGCCTGGTCCTTGGTGTTGAGCCCGTCCACCTGCGTCTTCATGTCGGCGTAGGCGGCCGACAGGGCCGTGAGCTGCTTGACGGCGGTCTGGAGCTTCTTCTCACCGTCCTCGGCACCGGGAGGCGCCCCGGCGTTACTGATGACCGTGGCGCGCGCCTTGTAACCGTCGGACAGGTCCTGGAAGGCCTGGGAGTCGGCCTTCTGGAGCTCCGCCGGGGTGCTCTCGGTGTCCTCGGCCGCCTTGGTGATCGCGTCGTAGGCCGCCGTGATCTTCTTGTTCTGGGCCGGCACCAGGTCACAGACCTTCTTGGCCCAGGCGTCGAGTTCCTTGTTGTCCTCGCTGCCAGAGCATCCCGTCAGCGCCAGTACCAGTACCGCACCGCCGGACAGTGCGGCCGCGAGCTTCTTGTTCACCGGATCGGTCCCTTCCGTGGCCTCTCAGCCCCCGGACCTTACACAGCACAGGCACCACACCCGCGCACCGGATACCACATATGCGTCTCTTTGTGGGTGTTTGCACCAGGAGAGAGAAGCCTCACGGCCGCGAAGCGCGCATGCACAGGGCGGGCGTGCGGCGCATGAACACGCGCCGCCCGCCCGCCCCTTGAGCTGGGCCTCGTGCCAGGACCTACGAAACCACCGCGGGATCCACCGACTTGGCCACCTTCTTCTCGTTGTCTTCGTCACCCACGGCGATGCCGCGCCGCTTGGAGACGTAGACCGCGCCGGCGATCACGAGGAACGCGAGGACGGCGATGAAGATCCGTACGCCGATGCTCTTGTCCTCGCCATAGCTGAACTTGATCACCGCCGGGGCGATCAGCAGCGCCACCAGGTTCATCACCTTCAGCAGCGGGTTGATCGCGGGCCCCGCGGTGTCCTTGAAGGGGTCGCCGACGGTGTCGCCGATCACCGTGGCGGCATGGGCCTCGCTGCCCTTGCCGCCGTGGTGACCGTCCTCGACGAGCTTCTTGGCGTTGTCCCAGGCACCGCCGGAGTTGGCCAGGAAGACCGCCATCAGGGTGCCCGCGCCGATCGCACCCGCGAGGAACGCGCCGAGCGCGCCGACGCCGAGGGTGAACCCGATGAAGATCGGCGCCAGCACGGCGAGCAGACCGGGTGTGGTGAGTTCGCGCAGGGCGTCCTTGGTGCAGATGTCGACGACCTTGCCGTATTCCGGCTCCTCGCTGTAGTCCATGATCCCGGGATGGTCGCGGAACTGCCGCCGCACCTCGTACACCACGGAACCCGCCGACCTCGACACCGCGTTGATCGCCAGCCCCGAGAAGAGGAAGACGACCGCCGCGCCGGCGATCAGGCCGACGAGGTTGTTGGGCTGCGAGATGTCCATCATCAGGCTCATCGGCGCACCGTCCCCGCTGAGCTTCTCGCCGACGTCCTGCGCGCCGGTCGTGATCGCGTCACGGTACGACCCGAAGAGCGCCGATGCCGCGAGGACCGCGGTGGCGATGGCGATGCCCTTGGTGATGGCCTTGGTGGTGTTGCCGACGGCGTCCAGGTTGGTGAGGACCTGCGCGCCCGCGCCCTCCACGTCGCCGGACATCTCGGCGATGCCCTGCGCGTTGTCGGAGACCGGCCCGAAGGTGTCCATGGCGACGATCACACCGACCGTGGTGAGCAGGCCGGTGCCGGCCAGCGCCACCGCGAACAGCGCCAGCATGATCGAGGTGCCGCCGAGCAGGAACGCCCCGTAGACGCCGAGGCCGATCAGCAGGGCGGTGTAGACGGCTGATTCGAGACCGATCGAGATGCCGGCGAGGACGACGGTGGCGGGCCCCGTGAGAGAGCTCTTGCCGATGTCCTGGACCGGGCGGCGGTTGGTCTCGGTGAAGTAGCCGGTCAGCTGCTGGATGACGGCGGCGAGCAGGATGCCGATCGCCACGGCGACGAGCGCGAGGATCCGCGGGTCGCCGTCCCTTCCGCTGATCGCCGCGTCGGTGACGCCGTCGAGGTCGGCGTACTTCCCCGGCAGGTAGACGAAGACGGCGATCGCCACCAGCACGAGCGAGATCACCGCGGAGATGAAGAACCCGCGGTTGATCGCGGACATGCCGCTGCGGTCGGAGCGACGCGGCGCGACCGCGAAGATGCCGATCATCGCGGTGATCACGCCGATCGCCGGGACGAGCAGCGGGAAGGCGAGTCCGGCGTCGCCGAAGGCCGCCTTGCCGAGGATCAGCGCGGCGACCAGGGTCACGGCGTACGACTCGAAGAGGTCGGCCGCCATGCCCGCGCAGTCGCCGACGTTGTCGCCCACGTTGTCGGCGATGGTCGCGGCGTTACGCGGGTCGTCCTCCGGGATGCCCTGCTCGACCTTGCCGACCAGGTCGGCGCCGACGTCGGCGGCCTTGGTGAAGATGCCTCCGCCGACCCTCATGAACATCGCGATGAGCGCCGCGCCGAGACCGAAACCCTCCAGGACCTTCGGCGCGTCGGCCGCGTAGACCAGCACCACACAGGAGGCGCCCAGCAGACCGAGCCCCACCGTGAACATGCCGACGACGCCGCCCGTACGGAAAGCGATCTTCATGGCTTTGTGGGAGACGGCGGTGAGATCCTTTTCCGGTTCGCCTTCCGCCGGAGTGGCTTCTCGCGCCGCCGCCGCCACCCGCACATTGCTGCGCACGGCGAGCCACATGCCGATATAGCCGGTGGCCGCCGAGAACGTGGCGCCGATCAAGAAGAACACGGATCGGCCTGCGCGCTGATTCCAGTCGTCTGCGGGAAGCAGCATGAGCAGGAAGAACACGACGACGGCGAATACGCCGAGCGTGCGCAACTGGCGTGCCAGATAGGCGTTCGCGCCTTCCTGGATGGCCTTCGCGATCTTTTTCATGCTGTCGGTGCCCTCGCCGGCCGCGAGCACCTGGCGTACCAGGACCCCCGCCACCACGAGCGCCGCTAGGGCGACGACCGCGATGACCGCGATCAGCACCCGGTTGTCGTCGGTGAGCACCGCGGCCGCGAGGGTTGTTGTGGGCTGGTCCAACTGATCAGGGGTAGAAAGCCCCGCCATTCGTCCTCCTTGACGCTTGGGCTGAGCTCAAGATGTGGACGGATTGTAGGTACCCCGTCCTGATCAAAACAGGGCGCGGTAAACGGAATTCGCCTTTACAGAACCTGAAAGCAGTAATGCCCCGGGGGCATTCATGACCGATATCTAGATCGTGAACAAATTCACGATATGCATCGCACCAGACCACTGTAGGCACAGAAAGCTCACGCCGACATGCGGAAGGGCCCCACCGGTGTGGTGGGGCCCTTCCGCATGTCGAACAGAAATCTGATTCGAACGGGTGAAAATCAGGGGAGCACTGCGGCCGGCGGCGTAGTCGGCCAGGTCATACGGATCTGTCCGCCATGCTCCCCCGCGGTGACCTCGACATCGTCGACGAGGCCGCTGATGACCGCGAGGCCCATCTCGTCCTCCTCGGTCTCGACGTCGTGGTCCTCACCCAGGGCGCCCGGAGCCCGGTCGCCCGGGGCCGAACGCGGCGCCTCGTCGCCGACCTCGATGGAGAACTGCTTCTCCTCCTCGATCAGCAGCACCTTGACCGGCGCGGTGATGCCGCCGCTCTGGTGCAGTCCGACGGCACGAGTACAGGCCTCGCCGACAGCGAGTCTGACCTCGTCGAGGACGGCCTCGTCCACTCCGGACCTGCGCGCCACCGCTGCCGCCACCAGTCGGGCGGTCCTGACGTGCTCGGGCAGCGCGCTGAAACGGAGTTCAACGGTGGCCATGCGTCCCCCTCGGAACTACGGGCGTGCTGTCGGGGGACCGGGCCGCCGAAAGCCCGGACCCCTTCTTTTTGCTTCTGCCGACGTCCTGCTGCCGCCCCGGGCACGGGCCCGGGAACGAGTCAGTCGGTCGCCGCCACCGCTTCCTCGACCGAGGTGTGGATCGGGAACACCTTGGTGAGGCCGGTGATACGAAAGATCTTGAGAATGCGCTCCTGGTTGCAGACGAGGCGCAGCGAGCCCTCATGGGCACGCACCCGCTTCAGTCCGCCGACCAGTACGCCGAGCCCGGTGGAGTCGAGGAAGTCCACGCCCTCCATGTCGACGACAAGGTGGAAACTGCCGTCGTTCACCAGCTCGACCAGCTGCTCGCGCAGCTTGGGCGCGGTATATACGTCGATTTCGCCACCGACCCTGACGATCGTGCGATCGCCGATGGTTTCGGTCGACAGAGACAGGTCCACGGATCCTCCAGCACCTTGCTATCGAGCGGTCGCCCCTCGGGACACCTCGGCTTGAAGCCCCCGGACGGTTCGCCAGCCGCGATGGCATTCAATCACTTACCGGCAGGCGTGCACGACGCCTTGGTCCCATTGTCCGTCACGCCAGTGACACACTCGGTGCCGATGGCCAAGAATCTCCGATCCGATCGACCCTCGGCGGACGCCGGTCCCCGCCCCACGCCGAGCACGGTCCTGGACCGGCTCGCCGCCGGGCCGAGCCGGGCTGCGCGCATCACTCATACGGAGCACTTGCCCCCACGTGAGGGTCGCCATGCCGTCTGGCCCGACCGGATCCGCTCGGAGGTCATCGCAGCCGTCCAGGCCTGCGGCATCGAGCACCCCTGGGCCCACCAGGCACGCGCGGCCGAACACGCCCTGGACGGCGAGTCGGTCGTGGTCGCCACCGGCACCGCCTCCGGCAAGTCCCTGGCGTACCTCGTGCCGGTCCTCTCCACCCTCCTGGACGGCTCAGAGGCCCCGAACGGCCGAGGCGCCACCACGCTCTACCTGTCCCCGACAAAGGCTCTGGCGGCGGACCAGTGCCGCTCGGTGAAGGAACTTTCACAACCGCTGGGCAATTCCGTCCGCCCCGCGGTCTACGACGGCGACACGCCGTTCGAGGAACGCGAATGGATCCGCCAGTACGCCAACTACGTGCTGACCAATCCGGACATGCTGCACCGCGGGATACTCCCGTCCCACTCCCGCTGGTCCTCCTTCCTGAAGGCGCTCAAGTACGTCGTCATCGACGAGTGCCACACCTACCGCGGCGTGTTCGGCTCCCACGTCGCCCAGGTGCTGCGCCGTCTGCGCCGCCTCTGTGCCCGCTACGGCGCCTCCCCCGTCTTCCTGCTGGCCTCCGCGACCGCCGCCGAGCCGTCCGTGGCCGCCCGCCGCCTCACCGGCCTCCCCGTGGTCGAGGTCGCCGACGACGCCTCACCGCGCGGCGAACTGGTGTTTGCCCTCTGGGAGCCCCCGCTCACCGAGATGCAGGGCGAGAAGGGGGCCCCGGTCCGCCGTACGGCCACCGCCGAGACGGCCGATCTCCTCACCGATCTCGCCGTGCAGGGCGTGCGCTCGGTCGCCTTCGTCCGCTCCCGGCGCGGCGCCGAGCTGATCTCCGTGATCGCCCAGGAGCGGCTGGCGGAGGTCGACCGCTCCCTGGCCCGTCGTGTCGCGGCGTACCGCGGCGGCTACCTCCCGGAGGAACGCCGCGCCCTGGAGCAGGCCCTGCACTCAGGAGAGCTGTTGGGCCTGGCCGCCACGACCGCCCTGGAACTCGGCATCGACGTCTCGGGGCTGGACGCCGTACTGATCTCCGGCTACCCCGGCACCCGCGCGTCCCTGTGGCAGCAGGCGGGCCGGGCGGGTCGAGCCGGCCAGGGGGCATTGGCGATCCTGGTGGCCCGCGACGACCCCCTGGACACCTTTCTCGTCCATCACCCCGAGGCCCTCTTCGACCAGCCGGTGGAGTCCACGGTCCTGGACCCCGACAACCCGTACGTCCTCGCTCCGCACCTGTGCGCGGCCGCGGCGGAACTGCCGTTGACGGACGAGGACATGGAGTTGTTCGGGCCGGAGACCGAGAGCTTGTTGGGGCAGCTGGAGTCCGCGAAGCTCCTGCGCCGCCGTACCAAGGCCTGGCACTGGACCCGCCGGGAGCGGGCCGCCGACCTCACCGACATCCGCGGGGAGGGCGGCCGCCCCATCCAGATCGTCGAGTCGGGCACGGGCCGCCTCCTCGGCACGGTCGACGCGGGCTCCGCCCACACCGCCGTCCACGAGGGCGCGGTCCACCTCCATCAGGGCCGTACGTACCTGGTCCGGTCGCTGGACCTGGAGGACTCGGTGGCACTGGTCGAGGAGGCGAGCCCGTCGTATTCGACGGTCGCCCGCGACACGACGTCCATCGCCGTTCTGGAGACGGACGTCGAAGTTCCCTGGGGCGAGGGCAGGTTGTGCTACGGCTCCGTCGAGGTCACCAATCAGGTGGTCTCCTTCCTTCGCAGACGTCTGATCACAGGTGAAGTGCTCGGCGAGACGAAACTCGACCTGCCTCCCCGTACGCTCCGGACGCGCGCAGTGTGGTGGACGGTCACCGAGGACCAGCTCGACGAGGCCCGGATCAACCCGGAGATCCTCGGCGGCGCCCTGCACGCCGCCGAGCACGCCTCGATCGGCCTGCTGCCCCTCTTCGCGACCTGCGACCGCTGGGACATCGGCGGCGTGTCGATCCCTCTCCACCCCGACACGCTGCTCCCCACGGTCTTCGTCTACGACGGTCACCCGGGCGGCGCGGGCTTCGCGGAGCGCGCCTTCCACACCGCCCGCGCCTGGCTCACCGCCACCCGCCAGGCCATCGCCTCCTGCGAGTGCGACGCCGGCTGTCCGTCCTGCATCCAGTCCCCCAAGTGCGGCAACGGCAACGAACCGCTGCACAAGAGGGGGGCGGTACGGCTGCTCACGGTGCTGTTGCGGGGGGCGCCGGAGGAGGGGGCGGAGACGGAGCTTCCCGGACTGCCGAAGCAGAGCCCCTAGCCTGGCCGCACCGGCGTGCCGATGGAGCGAACGGCACCGGAGAGGCCTTACGGTGCCGCCAGAACGCCCGGACCCGGACCACACCGGAGCGCCCAGGGAGCAAACGGCGCCAGCGAGGCCTTGGGGTGCCGACGGAGGACCGGGCCCGGGCTGCACCGGGATGCCGACGGAGAACCCCGGACCCTGGCCTCACCTCGGCACCGACGGAGCCGACGGCGTCTCACCCCCCAGGGACCCCGGGACCGGGGCTCCAGGAGCCGCCGGACCGCCAGGACCCGGCGCCTCCTGGGATTCCGGCGGAAGCGGAGCCTGTGAGGTAACCGGCCCCGCAGGCCCCGCCCGTGCCCTGACCTCCGCCGTGAACGGCCCCCGCCCCGAGGCGGCCGTCACGTCCGAGATCTCGCCGACCATCGCGCACCGCACGAGCCGCGCGCCCTGGTCCCGCGCCACCCCCTCCGCCCGGGCGCAGGCCACCACGGACCCGTCGGCCCAGTGGTCCGCCGCCGCGAGCGCCGCGAGATCCGCGCTCCCGGCCGCCCGATGCCGTACGACGACGGCCTGCCCGAGGGCCAGTACGACTCCGAACACCACGCACAGCACCGCGATGGCACCGACACTCCAGACAGTGGCGGAGCCACGGTCCGAACGGGCGGCGGCGAGGTGGACGCCGGCGAAGCGGGCGACGGCGCGGCGCGCGCCAGTGAGGCCGGCTTCCGCGACCCGGACTTTCGCCGACCGCGCGGCGGGGGGCCGCGCAACCGCAACCCCGCGCTCCGCTGATCCGCTCGTCGTCGGACCGCCGCTCATCCTCCTTCCCCCACCGTCTCCTCCGCCCATGCCACGGCCTCCTCCCGCACCTCGAAGGGCAGGCCGTGCAACGCGGGCGGCTTCGCCACGACGACCACGCGGACCCGGTCACCCTCCCGGGCAACCGTCACCTTCGCGTCGCGCGGTGCCGTGTCCCGGGCCACCCGGACGACCGCCTCGGCGGGGTCCTGGCGGGCCGCCGCGCGGGCGCCGGTCCTGGCGGCATCCACGCACTGGATCTGCGCGGCCACCACGAGCAGCCCCCACACCAGCGCCATCGCGAACATCACCAGCACCGGCAGCACCATGGCCGACTCCGCCGTCACGAACCCCTGGTCTCCCGCCCGTTCACGCCTTCGCATCGAGCGCCCGTTTCACGATGGCCTGGAGCTCCGCGCTGACGGTCCCGCTCGTCACCACCTTGTAGAGCACCACCGCGAACGCCACCGCCGCGACGATCCCCATCGCGTACTCGGACGTCACCATCCCCCGGTCCTCGCGCATCGACCGCGCTCCGCTCATCGTCCCGCACACCAGGGCACGCACCCGCGCCCATACCGCCTTGTACATCTCAACCCCCGTAAGGATCAGTTCCGTTGAACAACCACCTGACTTGCTCGTCCGCCGGATCACCGGCCACCGACCGTCATCGCCCACCCCCTCCCAGCACTCCACCCGCGAGCCCGATCACGATCGGCAGCACGCCGACGGCGATGAACGCGGGCAGGAAACACAGCCCCACCGGCGCGGTGACCAGCACGGCCGCCCGCCGGGCCCGTGCCGTCGCGGTGCGCCCCCAATCGGCGCGGGCGTCCGCCGCGAGCGCGGCAGCCGGTCCGGCCGCGGGCAGCCCCGTCACATCGGCGCGTTCCAGCAGCCGCGCCAGCGTCCCGGCGCCCGGTGTCGAGGCGAGCTTCCGCCAGGCCTCGCCCGGTTCGCCGCCGAGCCGTACCTCCGCCGCCCCGCGCGCGAGTCCCTCACCCACGGGACCGCCCAGCGCCTCACCCACGGCCTGGGCCGCGATGACCGGACCGGCGCCCGCCGCGATGCAGGCGGCCAGCAGGTCCGCGGCGAGCGGCAGTTGCCGGGCCGCCTCGCGCGCGTCGGCCTCCTCGGCACCCGCGCCGGCCGTCTGCCGTAGCCGCCACCTCCACGAGCCCGCCGCGACGACCAGTCCGACCACGACACCGGCGACTCCGCCGACCAGCACCCACCCGGCACACCCGACGCCGACCACGGGCAGCCACCGCCGCACGAGATCCCGAGCCTCGAACCGCGGGCCCTCGGCCGTGGTCTGCGCAGCGGCCAGCAACTCTCCGAGCCGCCGCCGCACTCTGCGCTCATGCCGCGCCGCCGCGGCCCACCGGGTGAGCCAGGCGATCACCAGTGCCGCCCCCGCAACTGCCCCCAGCCTGTGGACAACTTCCGCGCTCATACCGCCTCGGCTCCCCGCACGATCCGCGTCGCCCACCACATCCCGACGCCCTCCAGCAGGCCGCCGACCAGCAGGCAGCCCAGCCCGGAGCCGGTGTGCAGAAGGACGTGCAGGGGATCGGCACCGAGGGCGGCACCGAGGCCCAGACCCAGTACCGGCAACGCGGCGAGCATCCACGCCGTGGATCGAGCTCCGGCCAACTGGGCGCGCAGATCGGCTCGTTGGTCCCGATCGGCCCGTAGCGCACCTTCGAGCCGATCGAGCCCGGCCGCGAGCCCCGCGCCCTGGTCCACGGCCACCCGCCAGCACGCGGCAAGCCCCAACAACCCCTCGGCCCCAGGTCGCCGAGCCGCCGCCGCGAGCGCCTCGGGAACATCCCCGCCGAACCGGGCCGCCGCCAACACAGCGGCCTGCGTCTCCCCGAGCCCACCGAACTCCGGCGCTCCAGGACCGAACCCACCCGGTCCGGCCCCACCGACCCCCGCGCGCTCGAAGTCCCGCACAGCCCGCACCAGCGCCTCCCCCGGCTGCCGCCCCGCCCGCACCTCCCCGGCGACCATCGCGCACAGCGCGATCACCTCGTCCGCCCGCCGCTCACGCACCCGGCGCTCCGCCCTGGCCAGCCGCACCCGCCGCAGCAACGGCACCCCGGCGGCCCCCGCCACGACCGGCAGCACCGAGGACCCCAGCACGGCGATCACCAGCCCTGCGACCGCCGCCCACCACTCGAACCCGAATCGCCCACGAAGCTGCCGCAGCTCCCCCACCAACCGCCGCCACAGCGGAGGCCCGGCCCCCACCACCCCGCCACCCGCCAGCAGCACCCGCGCCCGCCGCGCCCCGGAACGCCCGCCCCACAGCCACACGGCAACCCCCAGGCACCCCACGGCCACACCCGTCGACCCCACCGACATCTCCCCCATCCCGATCACCACGTCCTCCCGCCGTCCGAGCCATCTCGTCGTCGTCACCTCGCTCCGAGCGCGCCCCAGTCACCCGCCCTCCCCCGACGGCCCCCGCATCCCAGCCCCGAGCAGCCCTCGCAGCCGCTCCCACCCCCGCTCGTACGCGAACGCCTCCGCTCCCCAGCGCAACGCCGGCACGGTCCGCACCAGCCCCGAGGAGTCCCGCTCCAACACCCGCACCTCGGCGATCCGCCGCCGCCCGGCCCGGTCACGCACGAGATGCAGGACGACCGACAGCGCAGCCGCCAACTGGCTGTGCAGCGCGGCCCTGTCGAGCCCGGCCGCCGTGCCCAGCGCCTCGAGGCGGGCCGGTACGTCGGCCGCCGCGTTGGCATGCACGGTCCCGCAGCCGCCCTCATGGCCCGTGTTCAACGCAGCCAGCAGATGCACCACTTCCGGCCCGCGCACCTCACCCACGACCAGCCGGTCGGGCCGCATGCGCAGCGCCTGTCGCACCAGGTCCTCGAGCGTGACGAGTCCTGCGCCCTCCTGGTTGGCGGGTCTCGTCTCCAGCCGTACGACGTGCGGATGGTCCGGCCTGAGCTCCGCCGAATCCTCCGCGAGCACGATCCGCTCGCCCGGCCCCACGAGCCCCAGCAGCGCGCTCAGCAGCGTCGTCTTTCCGGTGCCGGTTCCGCCGCTGATGAGGAAGGACAGCCGTGCGTCGAGCAGCGCCCGCAGCACCCGGTCTCCGCCCGGCGGCACCGTGCCGGCCGCGACCAGCTCGTCCAGCGTGAAGGCACGCGGGCGTACGACCCGCAGCGACAGGCAGGCAGAGCCGACGGCGACCGGAGGAAGCACCGCGTGCAGCCGGGTTCCGTCCGGCAGCCGCGCGTCCACCCAGGGCCGCGCGTCGTCGAGGCGCCGCCCCGCCACCGCGGCGAGCCGCTGCGCGAGTCGTCGTACGGCGGCCGCGTCCGGGAAGGAGACCGCGGTCAGTTCGAGTCCGCCGCCCCGGTCCACCCAGACCCGGTCCGGCGCCGACACCAGGACATCCGTCACCGACGGGTCGGCGAGCAACGGCTCCAGGGGCCCGCTGCCCACCAGCTCGGACCGCAACCGCTCGGCCGCGCCCAGCACTTCGGCGTCCCCGAGCACCCGTCCCTGCTCGCGCAGCGCCTGCGCCACACGGGCGGGCGTCGGTTCGGCCCCGCTCTCGGCCAGCCACTGCCGTACGCCGTTCAGCAGCCCGGGAGCCATGTCCGCGCCGGCCGTGGAAGAAGCCGTACGACCACCCACCGGGGCGTCCCGCAGCCCGACGGCACCGACCGGCACCTCACCCGACCGCCGCCGCTCAACGGAACCCGCTACCGGGTCGTCCGACCGCCGCCGCTCAACGGATCCGGCTACAGGATCACCCGAACGCCACACCTCGGCAGAACCGTCCCCCGCGCCGTCCGCCCGCTCGAATCCCGAGAACACGCTCATGCCGCTCCCGCCTCCGCCAGCGCCCGCTCCCAGAACTCCTTGCAGAAGCGCGCGAGCGGCCCCCGTACGGCCGCCCCCGGAGGTGATTCGCTTCCCCGGGGCCGCTGGAGGGCCGACTCGACCGGCACCTCGCCCACCAGGGGCAGTCCCAGCAAGCGGGCCACCTCACGGTCGTCGAGGCCGGGTGGGTACGGTCCCCGTACCGCCACCCGCAGGTCGCGCAGGACCATGCCGACGGCGGAGGCCACGCGGCCGGCCGCGGCGACGGCGCGCAGTTCGGCGGGGACCACGAGGATCCCGAGGTCGAGCTGGGAAAGGACCTCGGCGACGCCGTCGTCGAGGCGGCGGGGCAGGTCGACGACGACCGTGCCGCCTCGGCGCCGGGCCGCGGCGAGCACCGCTCGCACGGCCTGGGGCGGGACGGCGATGCGGTCGCCGCGGTCCCAGCTCAGCACCCGCAGTGAGTGCAGCCGTGGCAGCGACTCCTCCAGGGCACCGCCGCCGACCCGCCCGCGCGAGGCGGCGAACGCGGGCCAGCGCAGCCCCTCGGTGCTCTCGCCGCCGAGGAGCACGTCGAGTCCGCCGCCGAGGGGATCGGCGTCCACGAGAAGGGTGCGCAGGCCCTCACGCGCGGAGGTGACGGCGAGGGCACACGCGAGGGTGGAGGCTCCGGCCCCGCCGCGACCGCCGATGACGCCGACGGTGAGGGCGGGCCGGCCGACGCCCTCGGTGACGTCGGCGATGCGGTCGACCAGCCACTGCTCGCCGTCGGGCAGCATCAGGACGTGGTCGGCGCCGATCTCGACGGCCCGCTTCCACACCCCGGAGTCGTCCTGGTCCCGGCCCACGAGGACCACTCCGCGTCGGCGGGCGGCTCCGCGCACGCGCCGTGCGGCGTCGTCACCGACCAGGACGAGCGGGGCGGCCTCCCAGCTTCCTCTGGGCTCCGGCACTCCGTGATGCACCTCCGCCTTCGCCCCGGCCGCCGCGCACAGTCGCAGCAGGTCGTCGAGCAGGTCCTCGTCCTCCGTGACGATCAACGGTCGGCCCGGTCGCCCTCCGGCGGCGGGCTGTCCCTCATGTGTGACGGCTGCGGTCACGGTCTCCATCCCCCTTCGCCGCGCCGCGCGAGGGCCTCCACGAGGGCCCGCGCGGCGCCTCTCTCACGCGGCCCCTTCGACCCCGCGATTCCCAAACATGTGAAGAACCGGCAACCGGCCTCCATATGAACAGCCGATACGAACCGGCCAAACACGCCCGACTAACCAGGACCGGCCATGAAGTCGGCTGGAGCGGGACGTGTGGGAATCACGGTGCAGCGATCCCGGAAATCGTGTGGATCTTGGTCGATAACTGTGGACAACTCGGCGGTTGTGAATATCGCCGTCACCCATACCGGTGAGTCCCGCAGCGCCTGTGCAAAACTTCCGCAGAGCAGCGTGACGACTACCCACAGTGACGGATCATGGGCGGACGGAAGAGGCGGCCGGAGCCGCCTGGAAGCAGTCGCGGGACCGCGAACGGAAGAGAAAAAACCCACCCGGACATGCGACGACCCCCACCGGGGGGGAGAGTGGGGGTCGTCTCCACGGCCGACTCGGGGGGGGAGGAGCCGGACCGGGTTAGCACGGTCGCGAACGATCCGTGACTTCCATGGTGTACCCGAGAGCCCTCTCAGGCAAACCCACGCGCCTCACCTTACGCCGAATGGGCTGCACCTATGCTCGGGGTCGTGGAAAACCACTCCTTGCCTCGCACAGCAGCCTTCTTTGACCTGGACAAGACGGTCATTGCGAAGTCGAGCACACTCACGTTCAGCAAGTCGTTCTACCAAGGCGGGCTGATCAACCGCAGGGCCGCCTTGCGGACCGCATATGCCCAGTTCGTCTTCCTCGTCGGTGGTATGGACCACGACCAGATGGAACGCACCCGCGAGTACCTCTCCGCGCTCGTGCGGGGCTGGAACGTCCAGCAGGTCAAGGAGATCGTGGCCGAGACGCTCCACGACCTGATCGACCCGATCATCTACGACGAGGCCGCCTCCCTGATCGAGGAGCACCACACCGCCGGCCGCGACGTCGTCATCGTCTCCACGTCCGGCGCCGAGGTCGTCGAGCCGATCGGCGAACTCCTGGGCGCCGACCGGGTGGTGGCGACCCGGATGGTCGTGGGCGAGGACGGCTGCTTCACCGGGGAGGTGGAGTACTACGCGTACGGCCCGACCAAGGCCGAGGCGATCAAGGAGCTGGCGGAGTCCGAGGGTTACGACCTGGAGCGCTGCTACGCCTACAGCGACTCGGCGACCGACCTGCCGATGCTCGAGGCCGTGGGCCATGCGCACGCCGTCAATCCGGACCGGACACTGCGCCGCGAGGCACTCGCGCGCGGGTGGCCGATTCTCGTTTTCCACCGGCCGGTGCGGCTCAAGCAACGGCTCCCCGGTTTCGCCGTACCGCATCGTCCGGCGCTCGTCGCGGTCGCCGCGATAGGAGCGGCGGCGGCGACGGCAGGCCTCGTCTGGTACGCGAATCGGCGAAGGGCGACAGTGGCCTGAGGTGATTCCACCTACTTGACCCCTGTTCGAGGGCAAAAGTAAAGAACGGCGAGCAGGGGTTCCGCTTACTCCGGTCCAGGAGTACAAAGGGGTTAACGGCCCGCGAGACCAAGGACATCCGAGAGGATCACCTTAGAAACGCATTTGGCCCCACGGACCGAGCATGGACACCGAGCACCCACGCGACGTCGACCCGTCGATTACGGGCCAGCCACACCAGGTGACGGGCAAAGTTCCCGACCTGATGGGCAATACATCGAGGACGCTTGGTAACCCGGTGAACATGCCAGCGGCGGTACGAGTCCTCGTACCGCCGCAACTCTGTTCCAGGGGGCCTTACGCCGCCCCGCGCTGGAGCGCCTCGCACACGGCCGTCGACTCGCGCGCACCCAGTTCGATCGCTCTGCCGCAGTGGGCGATCCAGGCGGCCATGCCCTCGGGGGTGCCGGAGACGTATCCGTCGAGCGCCGCCAGATAGGCCGCCCGGCCCAGTTCGGCGTGACCGACCTCCGCCGGGCAGACCGACTTCGGGTCGAGACCGCTGCCGACCAGGACGATCCGCGCGGCCGCGCGCGCGACCAGGCCGTTGTGGGACACGAAGGGCCTGAGGGCGAGGAGTTCTCCCTGCACGACGGCGGCCGAGACCAGAGCGGGGGCCGAGCTGCCCGCGATGATCAACTCGGACAGGCCCTCCAGTCGGCCCGAGACCTCGGCCGCGCCCGGCAGGGGCAGCTCGATGAGCGGCTCGTCGACGGTCTCGCCGGCCTGCCGGGGACGCCCGATCTCGTCCTCGTCGGTCGCCGCGGCGACCAGGTGCAGCCGGGCCAGCACCCGCAGGGGCGACTGCCGCCAGATGGACAGCAGTTGGCCGGCCTCGGCGGTCAGCCGCAGCGCCGCACCCAGGATCCGCGCCTCGCGGTCGACGCCGAAGTCGGAGCGTCGGCGCACCTCCTCGAGGGCCCAGTCCGCGCCGGACAGCGCGGCCGAGCCGCGGGCGCCGCGCAGGGCCGCCTCGGAGGTGATCTCATTGCTGCGGCGCCGCATGACACGGTGTCCGTAGACCCGGTCCACGGACTTGCGCACGGACTCCACGGACTCGGCCACACCGGGCAGCGAGCCCAGGGCCGCGAGCGGATCGGCGTTCGCGCCTGTCGTACTCATGAGTACGACCCTACGCAACCCAGCCGCGCGCCCCTCGATGGAGTGGTCTTCTTCACGCCCGCCTGCCACGTACAGCTATCGGCCGACTACTCTTCGTGAACATGAAAATTGCTTTCGTCGGGAAGGGCGGCAGCGGCAAGACCACCCTGTCCTCCCTGTTCATCCGCCATCTCGCGGCCACCGGAGCACCGGTGATCGCGGTCGACGCCGACATCAACCAGCACCTGGGGCCGGCGCTCGGCCTGGACGAGAGCCAGGCGGCCTCACTGCCCGCCCTGGGCGAGCGGCTGCCGCTGGTCAAGGAGTATCTGCGCGGCACGAACCCGCGGATCGCCTCGGTCGCGGAGATGATCAAGACCACGCCGCCCGGCGAGGGTTCGCGGCTGCTTCGGGTGCGCGAGGACAACCCGGTCTACGAGGCCTGCGCACGGGCGGTGGAACTCGACGGCGACATCGTCCGTTTGATGGTCACCGGCCCCTTCACGGACGCCGACCTGGGGGTCGCCTGCTACCACTCCAAGACGGGAGCGGTGGAGCTGTGCCTGAACCACCTCGTGGACGGGCAGGGCGAGTACGTCGTGGTGGACATGACGGCGGGCTCCGACTCCTTCGCCTCCGGCATGTTCACCCGCTTCGACATGACGTTCCTCGTCGCCGAGCCGACCCGGAAGGGGGTCTCCGTCTATCGCCAGTACAAGGAATACGCCCGCGACTTCGGCGTCGTCCTGAAGGTCGTCGGCAACAAGGTGCAGGGCCGGGACGATCTCGACTTCCTCCGCGCCGAAGTCGGGGACGACCTGCTGGTGACGGTCGGGCACTCCGACTGGGTGCGCGCCCTGGAGAAGGGCCGGCCGCCCCGGTTCGCACTTCTGGAGGACGTCAACCGCCGCGCCCTGCACCGGCTGCGGGCGGCGGTCGACGCGACGTACGAGCTGCGTGACGCGGAGCGCTACACCCGGCAGATGGTGCACTTCCATCTGAAGAACGCCCAGTCCTGGGGCAATGAGCGCACGGGGGCCGACCTGGCGGCGCAGATCGACCCCTCGTTCGTGCTCGGCGAGAGTGCGGTGGCGGCCACGACCGTCTGAAGCAGCGGCAACCGACCGACGGCTACTGCCGCTTGGCGGCCGGCGCCCCCGGCACACCCTTCGGCGCCGGGGCCGGCCGGCCCGACATGAAGGCCTGCCAGCCCTGCTTCGGTGCCTCGCCGACGCCCAGGGCGCCCAGCTTCTCCAGGGTCTTCGGGTCCTGGGCGTCCAGCCAGTCGGCCAGTTGCCGGAAGGAGACGCAGCGCACGTCGGGCTTGTTGCAGACCTGCTCGACGGTCTCCTTGACGGCGCGCATGTAGGTGCCGCCGTTCCAGGACTCGAAGTGGTTGCCGATGATCAGAGGCGCGCGGTTGCCGTCGTAGGCCCGGTGGAAGCCCTTGAGCAGGCCGTCGCGCATCTGGTCGCCCCAGAACTCGTACTTGTTCGGGTCGCCCTGGGTCGCGGTGCCGGACTGGTTGACCATGAAGTTGTAGTCCATCGTGAGCTGCTCGTAGGAGTGCCCGGGGAAGGGCACGAGCTGCATCGACAGGTCCCACAGACCTTGCTTCTTCTTCGGCCAGACCTGGTCGTTGACACCGCTGGTGTCATAGCGGAAGCCCAGTTCGCGGGCGGCCTGCATGAAGTTCTTCTGGCCCTCCAGACAAGGGGTGCGGGCGCCGACGAGCTCCTTGTCGTAGTCGAAGGGCAGCGGGGAGGCCTTCGTCATCCCGGTGTTGGTCTTCCAGGACTTGACGAACTTCTTCGCCTGGGCGATCTCGTCCTTCCACTCCGCGACCGACCACTGGCCGACCCCACCGCCGCTGCCGCAGAAGTGGCCGTTGAAGTGGGTGCCGATCTCGTTGCCCTCCAGCCACGCGAGGCGCAGCTGCTTGACGGTGTCGGCGATGCCCTGCTCGTCGTTGAAGCCGATGTCGGAGCGGCCCGGGGAGTGCTGCGGCGGCTTGTACTCGTCGCGCTTGTCCTCCGGCAGCATGTACACGCCGCTCAGGAAGTACGTCATCGTCGCGTGGTTCGCCTTGGCGACCTCACGGAAGTGGGAGAACAGCTTCTGGCTGTCCTCGCCGGCGCCGTCCCAGGAGAACACCACGAACTGCGGGGGTTTTTCGCCGGGCTTGAGGCGTTCGGCTCTGGGCAGGTGCGGCTGCGCTCCGGTGTACGCGGTGGAGCCGTCGCCGATCAGGCGGAACGCCCGCTTGGGTGGGGCCTGTCCGGGCTTCACCTTCTGCGGGCCGGCGGCTCCTCCCTCGATGTCGGTGCCAGTCGCGCAACCGGCGAGCGAGGCGGCGCAGACCGCGGCGACCACGGCTCCCGCGGCAATCCTGTGGGTGGCGGCCATGTTCCGCCCACCTTCTTCCTTCTCTCGGGGCCAACGACAGCGCCGCCAAGTTCGCATGGGCGCGAGAAGGAATTAGTACGACAAGCCGATGAAATTGCCACTTCACCCGTCCAGGTGAGTTGTTCACCCATTTGCCCGGAAAGTCTATGCCTGTCCTTTACTCTGCATTACGGTCCATTTACAAAGCGTTGAATCATCCCGCCGCTGCACGCCGTGACCCACGGCCGCGACCCGACCCCCGCCCTCGACGGGGGACCACCTGTTCCGCGACCGCGCTGCCCCGGAGGAGACGGGAAAATGTCAGCCTGTGTTCCCACCCGCGCCACCGACCCGAGCGACTCGAACCCCACGAGGCGCGTCCACCCACCTCACAGCCCCCCGCCGGCCCCGCCCCGCCGCTTCCGCATCGCGGGCGCCGACGTGTCGGCCTCGATCGCGGTCTTCCTGATCGCCCTGCCCCTGTCCCTCGGCATCGCCCTCGCCACCGGCGCGCCCCTCCAGGCGGGCCTCGTGGCCGCAGCCGTCGGAGGGATCGTCGCCGGCCGGCTCGGCGGATCCCCGCTCCAGGTCAGTGGCCCCGCCGCCGGACTCACCGTGGTCACCGCCGACCTGATCCACCGCTACGGCTGGCGTACCACCTGTGCCATCACCGTCCTTGCCGGAGTGGTCCAACTCGGCCTCGGCTGCCTGCGCGTGGCCCGCACCGCGCTCGCCGTCAGCCCAGCGATCGTGCACGGCATGCTCGCGGGCATCGGCGTGACCATCGCCGTCGCCCAGCTGCACATCGTCCTCGGCGGCACCCCGCAGAGCTCCGTCCTCGACAACCTCCGGGGCCTACCCGCGCAGTTGGCGCGGCTGCAGCCCGCAGCCGTGTCGGTGAGCGTGCTGACCCTGGCGCTGCTCTTCCTCTGGCCACGCATCCCCGGCCGGGCAGGACAACTGTTGTGCAGGATCCCGACCGCGCTCGTGGCCGTCGCCGGAGCCACGGCGGCCGCCTCGTTCGCCGGGCTGACCCTGCCCAGGGTCGATCTGCCGTCCTGGAGCAGCCACGCCCTGGCCGGGCTGCCCGAGGGGCCCCTGCTCGGCCTCGCCGCCGCCGTGCTCACCACCACGCTGGTGTGCAGTGTGCAGTCCCTGCTCGGCGCGGTCGCCGTCGACAAGCTGGTGGCCGGACGCCCCGACCTGATCTCCGGCGTCCCCGGATCCGGCCGCAGTGCCCGCGTCGGCCGCTCCGACCTGAACCGCGAACTGCTCGGGCAGGGCGCCGCCAACATCGTCTCCGGCACGCTCGGCGGACTGCCCGTCGCCGGTGTGGCGGTGCGGAGTTCGGCCAATGTCCAAGCCGGTGCCGTCAGCCGGAACTCCACCGTGCTGCACGGCGTTCTCGTAGTGATCGCCGCACTGCTGATGGTCCCGGTCCTGGAGTTCATCCCGCTCGCCTCGCTCGCCGCCCTGGTGATGGCCGTCGGCATCCAGATGGTGTCCCTGCACCACATCCGCACCGTGACCCGACACCGAGAGGTCCCGGTCTACGCCGTCACCACCCTCGGCGTGGTCCTGTTCGGCGTCCTGGAGGGTGTGACGCTGGGCGTCGCCGTCGCCGTCGGGGTCGCCCTGCACCGCCTCACCCGCACCCGGATCACGCACCACGAGAGGGAAGGAGTCCATCACGTACATGTGCGGGGGCAGTTGACGTTCCTCGCGGTACCCCGGCTGAGCCGGGCCCTGCATCTCATCCCCCACGGAGCGAACGCCGTCGTGGAGTTGGACGGGTCGTTCATGGACCATGCGGCCTACGAATCGCTGCAGGACTGGCAGAAGACACACACCGCACAGGGCGGTTCCGTCGAGCTGACCGGGCGCAGACCGGGCACCCGCATCGCCGAGCCGTCCGATTCCGCCCACTGCCGCTGCCGTCCCTGGACGCCCTGGCGCAACCACCAGTGCGAGCGCCCGTACACCGCGTCGTCCGCCGGACATCCCGGCGCGTCCGGCGAGCCCGGTGCGGCCCGGGGGCCGAGCGCGGGTCGCGGGTCCAGCGGGCACGAACTGGCCCGTGGCATCAGCGCGTTCCAGCGCAACACCGCACCGATCGTGCGGGGCGAGCTGGCCCGACTGGCGCGCGAGGGCCAGCAGCCGGACCAGCTCTTCCTCACCTGCGCCGACTCGCGGCTGGTCACCTCGATGATCACTTCCAGTGGTCCGGGCGACCTCTTCGTGGTGCGCAACGTGGGCAACCTCGTTCCGCTGCCCGGCGAGGAGAGCGGGGACGACTCGGTGGCGGCCGCGATCGAGTACGCGGTGGATGTGCTGAAGGTGCGCTCCATCACGGTGTGCGGGCACTCCGGTTGCGGGGCCATGCAGGCGCTGCTCAACTCCGAGCCGGGTGGGACGCGGACTCCGCTGCAGCGGTGGCTGCGGCACGGACTGCCCAGCCTGGAGCGGATGGCCGACGAGACTCGGGCGCGGGCGAGACTCGCCGGGCGGGCACCCGCCGACGCGGTCGAGCAGCTCTGTCTGACCAACGTGGTGCAGCAGTTGGAGCATCTGAGCGCCCATGAATCGGTCGCCCGGGCCCGGCGGGAGGGGGAGCTGGAGCTGCACGGGATGTACTTCCACGTGGGTGAGGCGCAGGCGTATCTGCTCACCGGGGCGGCCGGGGGCGGGCTGTTCGGCCATGTGGAGGCGGCGGCGGACCTGCCGGCGTGAGCCTCGGGGGTGTGCGGCCCGTCCTGGAGGGGCCGCACACCCGCGGAGAGGCACCACGAACGCCGGGACCGGTCCGGCGTCGGCTCCGCCGGGCGGGACACCGGGCTCGACACGCCTCGGTCGGGTAGACGCAGGCCCAGTGTGAGGTGCCGCGCGGCTCCTCACCAGGTGATTCCGGCCGCTCCCACAGGAACTCGCGTGCCCTGCGCTGCCGTACGCGCGCCGCCTGGCTGATCCCCAACACCATCACGGCCTCACCGACCGTCGGTTCGTCGACCACAACCCGTCCCAGAACGCCCCACTCCCCGGCGAGGCGCCATTCCAGCGCAGCCCCGGCTCGTCCCCCACACGGAACACGTCGTCAAGCTCCAGCAGCCACCACCCCGACACACCCCGGCCACAGGCAGCCTCACGGACGACCCGACGCCGCTCCCCCGCAACACCATCACGGCCTCACCCGCCGTCGGTTCGTCGACCACAACCCGTCCCAGAACGCCCCTCTCCCCGGCGGGCAGCCGCACCAATACGCGGGGAACGCAACGGCGCTCCCCGGCGGCGGCGTTGCGCGCGATGCCGTACATCCATGCGCGGTCGCTGCACCGGGGCGGTCGGTAGGCGTGGGGACGGGTCCAGGACCGCCAGGAAGATGTCGGCCGTCAGGTCGGCCATCGTGTGCGGTCCGCGACACGCCGGGAACGAATGGCGAGGGGGCCGCAGGCCGAGGCGGGAGTGTGAAAGGCGTTACAGACACTGAACTCCTCCTGGTCGGCGTCCGTGGGTACGGATGACCCCGGCCGCCGGACTCGACGTCCAACAGGTCTAAACCAATTCCAGGTCGACCCTTGTCATCACGCCCCCCGGGGTGATGAGCTGTGGCCTGGGACACAACGGACACCCTGGGAAAGGCAGATGCCGTGAGCAACGAAAGCCTGGCCAACCTGCTCAAGGAAGAGCGCAGGTTCGCACCCCCCGCCGACCTGGCCGCAAACGCCAACGTCACGGCGGAGGCGTATGAGCAGGCCAAGGCTGACCGACTCGGTTTCTGGGCCGAGCAGGCCCGCCGACTGAGCTGGGCCAAGGAGCCGACCGAGACCCTGGACTGGTCGAACCCGCCGTTCGCCAAGTGGTTCAAGGACGGCGAGCTCAATGTGGCGTACAACTGCGTCGACCGGCATGTCGAAGCGGGGAACGGCGACCGGGTCGCCATCCACTTCGAGGGCGAGCCCGGCGACAGCCGCGCGATCACCTACGCCGAGCTCAAGGACGAGGTCTCCAGGGCCGCGAACGCCCTGCTGGAGTTGGGAGTGCGGAAGGGCGACCGGGTCGCCGTCTACATGCCGATGATCCCCGAGACCGCCGTCGCGATGCTCGCGTGCGCCCGGATCGGCGCCGCGCACTCCGTGGTCTTCGGCGGCTTCTCGGCGGACGCGCTCGCCACCCGCATTCAGGACGCCGACGCCAAGGTGGTCATCACCACCGACGGCGGCTACCGGCGCGGCAAGCCGTCCGCCCTCAAGCCCGCCGTCGACGAGGCGGTCGGCAAGGTCGACAACGTGGAGCACGTGCTGGTCGTACGCCGTACCAGCCAGGAGGTCGCCTGGGACGACAGCCGTGACGTGTGGTGGCACGAGATCGTCGATCGGCAGCCGGCCGAGCACACCCCCGAGCCCTTCAACGCCGAGCAGCCGCTGTTCATCCTCTACACGTCCGGCACGACGGGTAAGCCCAAGGGCATCCTGCACACCTCCGGCGGCTACCTCACCCAGACCGCGTACACCCACCACGCCGTCTTCGACCTCAAGCCGGAGACCGACGTCTACTGGTGCACGGCCGACGTCGGCTGGGTCACCGGGCACTCGTACATCGTCTACGGCCCGCTCGCCAACGGCGCCACCCAGGTCATGTACGAGGGCACCCCGGACACCCCGCACCAGGGCCGCTTCTGGGAGATCGTGCAGAAGTACGGGGTGACGATCCTCTACACGGCGCCCACCGCCATTCGTACGTTCATGAAGTGGGGCGACGACATCCCCGCGAAGTTCGACCTGAGCAGCCTGCGGGTGCTGGGGTCCGTGGGTGAGCCGATCAACCCCGAGGCGTGGATCTGGTACCGGAAGAACATCGGTGGCGACAAGACGCCGATCGTCGACACCTGGTGGCAGACCGAGACCGGCGCGATGATGATCTCCCCGCTGCCGGGTGTGACCGCGGCCAAGCCCGGTTCCGCGCAGACGCCACTGCCCGGCATCTCCGCGACGGTCGTCGACGACGAGGCGAACGAGGTCCCGAACGGCGGGGGCGGCTATCTCGTCCTGACCGAGCCGTGGCCGTCGATGCTGCGCACCATCTGGGGCGACGACCAGCGCTTCCTCGACACGTACTGGTCGCGCTTCGAGGGCAAGTACTTCGCCGGTGACGGTGCGAAGAAGGATGACGACGGCGACATCTGGCTGCTCGGCCGCGTCGACGACGTCATGCTGGTCTCCGGCCACAACATCTCGACCACCGAGGTCGAGTCCGCGCTCGTCTCCCACCCGTCGGTCGCCGAGGCGGCCGTCGTCGGCGCCGCGGACGAGACGACCGGTCAGGCCATCGTCGCGTTCGTGATCCTGCGCGGCACGGCGAACGCCGAGGACGAGAACCTCATCGCCGACCTGCGCAACCACGTCGGCGCCACCCTCGGCCCGATCGCCAAGCCCAAGCGGGTCCTGCCGGTGGCCGAGCTGCCCAAGACCCGTTCCGGCAAGATCATGCGCCGCCTGCTGCGGGACGTGGCCGAGAACCGCCAGCTCGGTGACGTGACCACGCTGACCGACTCGACGGTCATGGACCTCATCCAGGCCAAGCTGCCGGCAGCGCCCAGCGAGGACTGAGCGACTCCTTCAACCGACTCCTTCAAAAATGGGGGCGCCCGGCGCGAGAACGCACCGGGCGCCCCTTTTAGCTAAACTAAACAAAACAGCGTGACCCTCATGGTGTGCCGGGAAGTCTGGTCGGCGAACAGCTAGCCCTGCCCACCGACCGGAGGTCTCCCCCATGTCCGCGCCCCCTCGCAAGGTCCTCGGACGCCTCTCCCTCCCCGAGCGGACCTTCGTCGCGGACGCACTGCGCACCGAGACGGTCGGCGGTGTGTTGCTGCTCGTCGCCGCGGTCGCCGCTCTCATCTGGGCGAACGTCCCCGCGCTGCACAGCAGTTACGAGAGCGTCAGCCACTACCATCTGGGCCCCGCGGCCCTCGGACTCGACCTGTCGGTCGAACACTGGGCCGCCGACGGCCTCCTCGCGATCTTCTTCTTCGTGGCCGGCATCGAGCTCAAGCGCGAACTGGTGGCCGGTGACCTGAAGGACCCCAAGGCGGCCGCGCTGCCCGTGGTCGCCGCGCTGTGCGGCATGGCCGTACCGGCGCTCGTCTACACGCTCACCAACCTCACCGGCGGCGGCTCCCTGGCCGGCTGGGCCGTGCCCACCGCCACCGACATCGCCTTCGCGCTCGCCGTGCTCGCCGTCATCGGCACCTGGCTGCCGAGCGCGCTGCGCGCCTTCCTGCTGACCCTCGCCGTCGTCGACGACCTCTTCGCGATCCTGATCATCGCGGTCTTCTTCACCGCCGACATCGACTTCGCCGCGCTCGGCGGGGCGGCGGTCGGCCTCGCGGTCTTCTGGTTCCTGCTGCGCAAGGGCGTGCGCGGGTGGTACGTCTACGTCCCGCTCGCGCTGGTGATCTGGGCGCTGATGTACAACAGCGGGGTCCATGCCACCATCGCGGGCGTCGCGATGGGCCTGATGCTGCGCTGCACCACCCGGGAGAACGAGGAGCACTCCCCGGGCGAGCACATCGAGCATCTCGTACGGCCGCTCTCGGCGGGCCTGGCCGTCCCCCTGTTCGCCCTCTTCAGCGCGGGTGTCTCCGTCTCCGGCGGCGCGCTCGGCGACGTCTTCACCCAGCCGGAGACGCTCGGCGTGGTGCTCGGGCTGGTCGTCGGCAAGGCGCTCGGCATCTTCGGCGGGACGTGGCTCACGGCTCGTTTCACCCGGGCCTCGCTCAGCGACGACCTCGCATGGGCCGACGTGTTCGCGGTGGCGACCCTGGCCGGCATCGGCTTCACCGTGTCGCTGCTCATCGGGGAGCTCGCCTTCGTCGGCGACGCCACACTGACCGACGAGGTCAAGACCTCCGTACTCCTCGGCTCGCTCATCGCGGCCACCCTCGCGACCGTGCTGCTGAAGCTGCGCAACGCCGAGTACCGCAGGCTGTACGAGGCCGAGGAGCGCGACGACGACCTGGACGGCATCCCGGACGTGTACGAGGAGGACGACCCGGCGTACCACCTGCGGATGGCGGCCATTTACGAGCGCAAGGCGGCCGAGCACCGCCGGATCGCCGAGCTCAAGAACGCCGAGCGGCTTGCCGAAGTGACGGGCGGGGCAGGCGAGGAGGACGACCGTCGGGCATGATCTGACGGGACGGTACAAAAGTCACGCCACACAAAAGAGTCCCAGTGAATAGGGAGACCGCGATGAGCGCACCCGACGGCAGCCCGGTCGGCGCCGAACGCAGCATCGGCCAGCTGTTCGCCTCGGCGACGACCGAGATGTCTGCGCTGGTGCACGACGAGATCGCGCTGGCGAAGGCGCAGCTCAAGCAGGACGTCAAACGGGGCGCGGCGAGCGGCGGCGCGTTCAGCGTGGCCGGCGCGGTCCTGCTGTTCTCCTTGCCGATGCTGAACTTCGCGCTGGCGTACGGCATCCGGACCTGGAGCGACTGGAACCTCGCGGTCTGCTTCCTGCTGTCCTTCGCGGCCAACGTCCTCGTCGCGCTCGTCCTCGCTCTGATCGGTGTCGTCTTCGCGAAGAAGGCGCAGAAGAGCAAGGGCCCGCAGAAGGTCGCCGCGTCGATGAAGGAGACGGCGGGCGTGCTCCAGAATGCCAAGCCCCATCCGCGGCCCGACGACACCAAGGTCCTGGAGGAGCGGGTCCGAAACACGAAGGCCATCGAGGCTGTGGCACGCTCGTCGTCATGACCGATCCCGCCACCCCTTCGGCGCAGCAGCCCGCCTCTCTCGTACGGCCCGACGGTCCCTGGACGCACCGGGACGTGGCCGCCAACGGCGCGCGCTTCCACATCGCCGAACTGGGCGACGGACCGCTCGTGATGTTCCTGCACGGCTTCCCGCAGTTCTGGTGGACCTGGCGCCACCAGCTGGAGGCGCTCGCCGACGCCGGCTTCCGGGCCGTGGCCATGGATCTGCGCGGCGTCGGCGGCAGCGACCGCACCCCGCGCGGCTACGACCCCGCCAACCTGGCCCTCGACGTCACCGGCGTGATCCGCTCGCTCGGCGAGCCGGACGCCGCCCTGGTCGGCCATGACCTGGGCGGCTATCTGGCGTGGACGGCGGCCGCGATGCGTCCCAAGCTCGTACGACGGCTCGCGGTCGCCTCGATGCCGCATCCCCGGCGCTGGCGCTCGGCGATGCTGTCGGACGTGAAGCAGACGCGCGCCGGCTCCTACATCTGGGGGTTCCAGCGGCCCTGGGTCCCGGAGCGGCAGCTGACCGCCGACGACGGCGCGCTGGTCGCCGAGCTGATCCGGGACTGGTCCGGTCCGCGCCAGCCGGACGACAAGGCGGTGGAGACGTACCGCAGGGCGATCTGCATCCCCTCGACAGCGCACTGTGCGATCGAGCCGTACCGCTGGATGGTGCGTTCGATGGCCCGTCCCGACGGGATCCAGTTCAACCGGCGCATGAAGCGGCCCGTCCGCGTGCCGACTCTTCACCTGCACGGCTCGCTCGACCCGGTGATGCGCACGCGCAGCGCCGCCGGATCCGGGGAGTACGTCGAAGCGCCGTACCGCTGGCGCCTGTTCGACGGGCTGGGGCACTTCCCGCACGAAGAGGACCCGGTCGCCTTCTCGACAGAACTGATCAACTGGCTGAAGGATCCCGAACCCGATCGGTGACCGTTTCGTCGCGTCCGGTACCCGGACCTGAACACCTGTCCTACGAACGGCCACTTGCCCGGCGCATAGGCCAATTGGGGGGCGTGGGGGCGGTTATGGACCTTGGGGCGGGGGCACACGTCCGGGTATGGGCTGGACGCACGACTACAGTGACGCAGCACGCAATCGACGCTCCGGCGGTGGCCTGAGCTCCCACCATCAGGGCGGTGCCCCGCAACTGCAGGGCGGCACGGACCTGAGGGTGGGCATCCCGCGCATCCTGCGCCGCCGGGCCCGCTGGGTCTCGGTACGCCTGCGTCATCCCCGAGGCTGACGCGCCCTCGTCCTGACACCCCTCACAGCGCGCAGCTGTCGCTGTCCACCTGCTGGTTCGCGGTGCGCCCCTTGGCGATGTCCTCCTGGATCTCGTCCGCGGTGAGCGCGTACCCGGTGTCGGCGTCGTCGAGCGACTTGGCGAAGACCACGCCGTACACCCTGCCCTCCGGGGTCAGCAGCGGGCCGCCGGAGTTGCCCTGGCGGACGGTCGCGTAGAGGGAGTAGACATCGCGGCTGACGGTGCCGCGGTGGTAGATGTCCGGTCCGTGGGCGTCGATGCGCCCGCGCACCCGCGCGGAGCGGACGTCGTACGCGCCGTTCTCCGGGAAGCCCGCGACGATCGCGCCGTCCCCGCTGGCGGCGTCCTCGGTCGTGAACTGCAGCGCGGGCGCGTCCAGATCGGGGACGTCCAGTACGGCGATGTCGCGCTTCCAGTCGTAGAGGACGACCGTGGCGTCGTACTTGCGCCCCTCGCCGCCTATCTGGACCGTGGGCTCGTCGACGCCGCCGACGACATGGGCGTTGGTCATGACGCGGCGGTCACCGAACACGAAGCCGGAGCCCTCCAGGACCTTGCCGCAGCTCTGCGCGGTGCCCATGACCTTGACGATGGAGCGCTGGGCGCGGGTGGCGACGGCGCTGTGGGCGAGCTTGGGGTCGGGCGGCTGGACCTCCTTGATCGGCTCGTTGGAGAACGGGCTGAAGACCTGCGGGAAGCCGTTCTGCGCGAGGACCGAGGTGAAGTCCTGGAACCAGGTGTCGGCGGCGCCCGGCAGCGCCTCCTGCACGCCCAGGAGCACCTTGGAGCTACGGACCTCCTTGCCGACCGTCGGCATGGTGGTCTGGGCGAGGGCGGAGCCGATGAGCCAGGCGACCAGGAGCATCGCGAGGACGTTGACGAGGGCGCCGCCGGTCGCGTCCAGGGCGCGGGCCGGGGACCACGTGATGTACCGGCGCAGCTTGTTGCCGAGGTGGGTGGTCAGAGCCTGGCCGACGGAGGCGCAGACGATGACGACGACCACGGCGACGACGGCGGCGACCGTGCCGACCTCCGCGTGGTCGGTCAGCGCGTCCCAGATGACCGGGAGGGTGTAGACGGCGACGAGACCGCCGCCCAGGAATCCGATCACCGACAGGATGCCGACGACGAAGCCCTGGCGATAGCCGACGATCGCGAACCACACGGCGGCGACCAGCAACAGGATGTCCAGCACGTTCACCGGTTCGAGCCTCGCCTCATCACTTCGCGTTCACCACAGGTCGGCCGGGGGTCCGGCCCGCCGCGAAGCGGCAATCCGATACAGCGCCCCCGAAAAGACACAACACGGGGTTCACCCTGTCATGCGCGCCAGTCGAGCGGGACCTGCTTCTCGCGGTCCCAGGGGCGCTCCCAGCCCGCGTAGTGCAGGAGTCGGTCGATGATTCCGGCGGTGAAGCCCCAGACAAGGGCCGATTCGACCAGGAATGCCGGACCTCGGTGGCCGCGGGGGTGGACGGTCGTCGCACGGTTGTCGGGGTCCGTGAGATCCGCCACGGGAACGGTGAAGACGCGGGCGGTTTCATTCGGATCGACGACCCCGACCGGGGTCGGTTCGCGCCACCAGCCCAGCACCGGGGTCACCACGAAGCCGCTGACCGGGATGTACAGCTTGGGCAGCACGCCGAACAGCTGGACGCCTGAGGGGTCGAGGCCGGTCTCCTCCTCGGCCTCGCGCAGGGCGGCCCGCAGCGGTCCGTCGCCATGGGGATCGCCGTCCTCCGGATCGAGCGCGCCGCCGGGGAACGACGGCTGCCCGGCGTGCGACCTGAGCGAGCTCGCCCGCTCCATGAGCAGCAGCTCGGGGCCGCGCTCGCCCTCGCCGAACAGGATCAGCACGGCCGACTGCCGGCCCGCGCCGTTCGCCGGCGGCAGGAAGCGGCTCAGCTGCCGCGGCTCGACCGTCTCCACGGCGTGCACCACCGGGTCCAGCCAGCTCGGCAGGCCGTCCTTGCTGAGCGTCACGCCCTTCGTATGGCTCGCCCGTGTCATCGCCACCCCCGTCGTCCTGCATCGCTCAACGCCCGACGGGCCCTAGATCGTTCCGGTCGCACCGCACGGTGGTGCCGGGGTTGCCCGACCGGCCGTACCCCACGGGCAGCTCCGGCCTCACGATTCGGCCCGCCGACCCGCGCCGGTCCTCCCGGCCGCGCCGTCCGCCTCCTCATTCGGTGGCCCCCAGCGGCGGTGCGGCCTTGCCGCCGGCGTCCAGATAGGCCTGCGGCGGATTCAGCCGCTGTCCCGGGAAGCCGCCCTTCTCGTACTTGAGGAGCTTCTTCGCCTTCTCCGGATCCGTCTCGCCCTCGCCGTAGGCCGGGCAGAGCGGGGTGATGGGGCAGGCGCCGCAGGCGGGCTTGCGGGCGTGGCAGATACGGCGGCCGTGCCAGATGACGTGATGCGACAGGTCCGTCCAGTCGCTCTTCGGGAAGAGCGCGGTGACGGCGGCCTCGATCTTGTCGGGGTCGGTCTCGTCGGTCCACTGCCAGCGCCTGACCAGTCGCATGAAGTGCGTGTCGACGGTGACACCGGGCCGCCCGAAGGCGTTGCCGAGGACGACGAAGGCGGTCTTGCGGCCCACACCGGGGAGCGTGACGAGGTCTTCGAGCCGCCCCGGGACCTCACCACCGAAGTTCTCCACGAGGGCCTTGGACAGCCCTATCACCGACTTGGTCTTGGCCCGGAAGAAGCCGGTCGGCCGGAGGATCTCCTCGACCTCCTCGGGGTTGGCCGCGGCCAGATCCTCGGGCGTCGGGTACGTGGCGAACAGCGCGGGGGTCGTCTGATTGACCCTCAGGTCGGTGGTCTGCGCGGACAGGACCGTCGCCACGATCAGCTGGAAGGGGTTCTCGAAGTCCAACTCGGGGTGGGCGTACGGAAACACCTCCGCGAGTTCGCGGTTGATGCGCCGGGCGCGGCGGACGAGGGCGGTCCGCGACTCGTTCCGCGGGGACTTCCCGGCGACCGTCTTCGTGGCCGAGGCCTTCTTCACCGGGGCCGCCGCCTTCTTGGGAGCGACGGTCGCCTTCTTCACGGCGGCGGTCTTCCTCACGGGAGCCGCTTTCTTCGCCGAAGCCCTCTTCTCCACCGGAGCCTTCCCTGCCGCTTTTGCCGTTTTCTTTCCGCCCACTGCGCCCTGTTCGCCCACAGCGGAATCTCGACGTACAACCACCCGCCCAGCCCCCTTGGCCTGTGCTCTCACCGGCGTTTTGGACACCCGGCCAGCCTAGGGCCCGGCACTGACATCCGCCCCGGACCCCGACGACCGGCCCCCAATTGGACCCCTGCCGCTTACCCCGGGACATGTGTGCGGCATCCTTGTGACAGATCACACTGTTTGGACCGTCCGGCAAAATGGGCACCGGGTTCCCCTGGTACCAAGGGGGAACAAGATCCCCTGAGCAGGTCGACAAGGAGAGAACTCGTGGACGACGTTCTGCGGCGCAACCCGCTCTTCGCGGCACTCGACGACGAGCAGTCCGCGGAACTGCGCGCCTCCATGAGTGAGGTGACCCTCGCGCGAGGCGACTCGCTGTTCCACGAGGGCGACCCGGGAGACCGGCTCTACGTCGTCACCGAGGGCAAGGTCAAGCTTCACCGCACCTCCCCCGACGGCCGCGAGAACATGCTCGCCGTGGTCGGCCCCGGCGAACTCATCGGCGAACTGTCCCTGTTCGACCCGGGCCCGCGCACGGCGACCGCCACCGCGCTGACCGAGGTCAAGCTGCTGGGCCTCGGCCACGGCGACCTCCAGCCCTGGCTGAACGCCCGCCCCGAGGTGGCCACCGCGCTGCTGCGCGCCGTCGCCCGCCGTCTGCGCCGCACCAACGACGCGATGTCCGACCTGGTCTTCTCGGACGTCCCCGGCCGCGTGGCCCGCGCCCTGCTCGACCTCTCCCGCCGCTTCGGCGTGCAGTCCGAGGAGGGCATCCACGTCGTCCACGACCTCACGCAGGAGGAACTCGCCCAACTGGTCGGCGCCTCCCGCGAGACGGTCAACAAGGCCCTCGCGGACTTCGCCCAGCGCGGCTGGCTGCGCCTGGAGGCCCGCGCGGTGATCCTCCTGGACGTCGAGAGGCTCGCCAAGCGCTCGCGCTGAGCTCGGATCGTCGTACGACGTCGAAGGGCCCTGCCGCACGGCAGGGCCCTTCGCGTGTCGACAGGGGCGGGCACCTGCAAGGACAGGGCGCCGGGGCCGGTCCGACGGCACGGGCGGTGGACATCGCAGGGGGAGGGCGACCTCGGCGACAAGTCGCCCTCCCTGTGGGCGACGGACGTCGCCGTCGTGGCTGCCGACGTACGGGGCGGCCAGGGCGGTACGCACCACGACGACGGCGCCGCCCACCCCGGGCACGTCGGCGTCACCGCCCTCGGCCTGGCCACGGGCACGGTCGCCGGCGGGTTCCTGTTCGTGCATCGCCGGGGCGCCCCTCTCGCCGTGTCGGACCGCCGACGGGCCGGGTCGTGGCTCACCGACGGCCGGGCGGTGTCGGATCCGGCCTGCCTGTCGCCGTGTCCGGCGACGTGATCGCCCCCCCTTGCCGCCTCCACGGCGTCTCACGCCGCCTGCGCGTCTTGCATCGGCATCCATCGGCGCTGGCCACGTTCGGCCCCACACGGTCCGTCCAGGGCCGTAAATGAGCTGTCCCCGGGCCCGCCCCCGGGCACAGTGATCGCATGGCCGCCGAAACCGTTCCTTCCCCCATCGCCCGCAAGGGGCTCGACGCCCAGGGCTACATCGAGCGCGAGGGCTCCCTCGTGCGGATCCCGCAGCCCTTTCGTCCCGCCGTCGCCGCAGCCCGCGCCCGGGTGCTGGACCTGTTCGGGCCGAGGCTGCACAGCGCGTACCTCTACGGCTCGATTCCGCGCGGCACCGCGCGTGTGGGCCGCAGCGACCTCGACCTCCTGCTCGCCCTGCGGGACGAACCGACCGACGCGGACCGGGCGGGCGTACAGGAGCTCGGGGCGGCACTCGACAAGGAGTTCCCGCAGATCGACGGCGTCGGAACGCTGCTGTACGGCCGGGATCTCCTGCTGAGCGACCTGGAGCGGCACGACATGGGCTGGTTCGTGGCCTGCCTGTGCACCCCACTGCTCGGCGACGACCTGGCGGAGTACCTCCCCCGCTACCGCCCCGACGCCCTCCTGGCCCGCGAGACGAACGGCGACCTCGCCCTCCTGCTCCCCCGCTGGCGCGAACGGATCGAGGCGGCCGACTCCGACGAGACCCGGACCCGCCTCGTCCGCTTCATGTCCCGCCACCTGGTCCGCACCGCGTTCACCCTGGTCATGCCCCGCTGGAACGGCTGGACGAGCGACCTGGGAGAGATGGCGGAGGTCTTCGGCGCGTACTACCCGGAGCGCGCCGAGCAGCTACGGACGGCAGCCGCCCTGGGACACTCCCCGACCGCGGACACGGCCGTACTGCGGACGTATGTCGACGATCTGGGCCCCTGGCTGGCGGACGAGTACACGCGCGTGCACGGCACGAAGACCCCTAGATGAGCCCGTGCTCCTCCTGGATGAGCCCGTGCTCCTCCAGATATTCCAGCTGGGCCCGCACCGACAGCTCGGCGGCGGGCCAGAGCGCCCGGTTCACATCCGCGTACACATGTTCTACGACGGCACCGGGCGTGCGGTATCCGTTCTCCACGGCCGTCTCGACCTGGGCGAGCCGATGGGCCCGGTGGGCGAGATAGAACTCGACGACACCCTGGGCGTCCTCCAGGACGGGCCCGTGGCCCGGCAGGACGGTGTGGACGCCGTCGTCGACCGTCAGGGACCTCAGCCGCCGCAGCGAGTCCAGATAGTCGCCCAGACGGCCGTCGGGATGGGCCACGACGGTCGTGCCGCGCCCCAGGACGGTGTCACCGGTCAGGACCGCCTGATCGGCCGGGAGATGGAAGCACAGCGAGTCGGCGGTGTGCCCGGGAGTGGACACGACCCTGAGCTCCAGCCCTCCGACGCGCACCACGTTCCCGGCGCCGAGCCCTTCGTCCCCCAGCCGCAGCGCCGGGTCGAGGGCCCGCACCTTGGTGCCGGTCAGCTCGGCGAAGCGGGCGGCACCTTCGGCGTGGTCGGGGTGGCCGTGGGTGAGCAGGGTGAGGGCGACGCGCCTGCCTGCGGCCGCGGCCGTGTCGACGACCGCGCGGAGATGGCCCTCGTCGAGCGGACCGGGGTCGACGACGACCGCCAGCTCCGAATCCGGCTCCGACAGGATCCAGGTGTTGGTCCCGTCCAGGGTCATCGCGGAGGCGTTGGGCGCGAGGACGTTGACGGCCCGCGGGGTGGCGGGGCCCGAGAGGACCCCGCCCCGCGGCTGGCCCGGGAGGGCTGCGGCGTCGGTCATGCGGAGGCTCCACCGGTCGGGATGTGTTTGGTGAACTCGTCGTGTCCCGGCCAGGAGAGCACGATCTCGCCGTCCACCAGCCGGGCCTGCGCGAGCACAGGGGTGAGGTCACGGTCGGGTGCGGCGGCGAGCGCGTCGGCGGCGGTGCCGTACCCGGTGAGCTGCCGCAGCGTGGCGATGGTGGGCGGCATCATGAGCAGCTCGCCCTTGTCGTAGCCGTCCGCCGCGTCCTGGGGCCGGATCCACACCGTGCGGTCGGCCTCCGTGGAGGCGTTGCGTGTGCGCTGTCCCTCGGGGAGGGCGGCGACGAAGAACCAGGTGTCGTAACGACGGGGTTCGAACTCGGGGGTGATCCAGCGGGTCCAGGCCCCGAGCAGATCCGACCGCAGGACCAGCCCCCGGCGCTCCAGGAACTCGGCGAAGGAGAGATCCCGGGCCACGAGAGCGGCACGGTCCGCCTCCCACTCGGCGCCCGTGGTGTCACCGACCACCGACTCGGGCGTCGGCCCGGCGAGCAGGACACCCGCCTCCTCGTACGTCTCCCGCACGGCCGCGCAGACGATCGCCTGGGCCGTCGTCTCGTCCACCCCGAGCCGAGCCGCCCACCACGCGCGCGTGGGGCCCGCCCAGTGGATGTGGTGCTCGTCGTCACGGGGGTCGACTCCGCCGCCGGGATAGGCGTAGGCGCCTCCCGCGAAGGCCATGGAGGCCCGCCTGCGCAACATGTGCACAACGGTTCCGCTCGGCCCGTCCTTCAGCAGCATCACCGTGGCGGCGCGTCTGGGTGCGGCCGGCTGAAGCGAGCCGTCCGCGAGCGCGCGGATGCGGTCCGGCCATTCCGCTGGGTACCACTGCCCGTTTGCCATGGGCGGAGGCTAACTCTTGGGGAGCGGATGTTCGAGGGCCGGGCGCCTGGCGGGGTGCCAGGTCAGGTGGTCGGACCAGCCGCACATGACCCACGAACGGAACCGCAGGCGCTACGCGCACCCCCACCGAACCCGCAGCGCCCCCGCAGGCACCCGCAGCACCCCCACAGGCACCCACAGGCACCCACAGGCACCCACATCAAGCAGAAACCAGCTCCACCTGCACCTCGACCTCGACCGGAGCGTCCAGCGGCAGCACAGCGACACCCACCGCACTGCGCGCGTGCACGCCCTTGTCGCCCAGCACCTCGCCCAGCAGCTCACTCGCGCCGTTGATCACACCCGGCTGACCCGTGAAGTCCGAGGCCGACGCCACGAACCCCACGACCTTCACCACGCGCGCGATCCGGTCAAGGTCACCCGCGACCGACTTCACCGCCGCCAGCGCGTTCAGCGCGCAGGTCCGGGCCAGCGCCTTCGCCTCCTCGGCCGTGACCTCCGCGCCCACCTTTCCGGTGACCGGAAGCTTGCCCTCGACCATGGGCAGCTGCCCCGAGGTGTACACGTACACACCGGACTGCACGGCCGGCTGATACGCGGCCAGCGGCGGCACGACCGACGGCAGCGTCAGCCCCAGTTCCGCGAGCCGCGCCTCGACCGCGCCGCTCACGCCGTCTTCTCCCGCTTCAGGTACGCCACCAGCTGCTCGGGGTTGTTCGGCCCGGGCACGACCTGCACGAGCTCCCACCCGTCCTCGCCCCAGGTGTCCAGAATCTGCTTCGTGGCGTGGACGAGCAGCGGCACGGTCGCGTATTCCCACTTCTTGGTCATGCGGCCGACTTTAGCCGCTGCTCACCGCCGGCTTTCAGCCGCTGCTCGCCCACAGCCCGTGCCGCGTTATCCACAGCCTCCTGCTTAGCTTCGCCGCGGACTGGTTACGCTCGAATACGTGAGCAGGCTCCAGGTCGTCAGCGGCAAGGGCGGGACCGGAAAGACCACGGTCGCCGCAACCCTCGCGCTGGCCCTCGCCACCGAGGGGAAGCGGACGCTTCTCGTCGAGGTAGAGGGCCGCCAGGGAATCGCGCAGCTCTTCGAAACCGAGGCGCTGCCCTACGAGGAGCGGAAGATCGCCGTCGCTCCGGGGGGCGGGGAGGTGTACGCACTGGCCATCGACCCCGAACTGGCCCTTCTGGACTACCTCCAGATGTTCTACAAACTCGGCGGGGCGGGGCGCGCCCTGAAGAAGCTCGGCGCCATCGACTTCGCGACCACCATCGCGCCCGGCCTCAGAGACGTGCTCCTGACGGGCAAGGCGTGCGAGGCGGTCCGCCGCAAGGACAAGTCCGGCCGCTTCGCCTACGACTACGTCGTGATGGACGCGCCCCCCACCGGCCGTATCACCCGCTTCCTGAACGTCAACGACGAGGTCGCGGGGCTCGCCAAGATCGGCCCGATACACAATCAGGCGCAGGCCGTGATGCGGGTGCTGAAGTCCAAGGAGACGGCCGTCCATCTGGTGACGCTCCTGGAGGAGATGCCGGTGCAGGAGACCGCGGACGGCATCGCCGAGTTGAGGGCCGCAAACCTCCCCGTGGGCCGGATCGTCGTGAACATGGTGCGCCCGGAGGTGTTGGACGGCACCGACCTGGAACTCGTACGGAGCGCACAGCGTTCAGCCGTGGCGAAGGCGCTGTCCTCGGCCGGACTCGGCGGCGCCCGTCGCGGGGGCAACGCCGAGAAGCTGGTCGATCCGCTGATCCAGCAGGCCGAGGAGTACGCCGAGCGGTACGACCTGGAGCACGAACAGCGCTCGGCCCTCGGCGAACTGGGGCTGCCGCTGCACGAACTGCCCTTGCTGACCGAGGGCATGGACCTGGCGGGTCTGTACGAACTGGCCACAGAGCTGCGGAAGCAGGGGATGTCATGAGCCCGGACGCCGACGCGCACGACCGGCACCGCCGTCTTTCTCCCGCCCCCGTGCTCGATCTCGATCCGCTGATCGACGATCCGGGCACCCGCATCGTGGTCTGCTGCGGCTCGGGAGGCGTCGGAAAGACCACGACCGCGGCGGCTCTCGGCCTGCGAGCCGCCGAGCGGGGCCGCAAGGTCGTCGTGCTCACCATCGACCCGGCCCGTCGGCTCGCCCAGTCGATGGGCATCGACTCGCTGGACAACGTCCCACGCCGGGTGAAGGGGCTCGACGACTCCGCGAGCGGCGAGTTGCACGCGATGATGCTCGACATGAAGCGCACCTTCGACGAGATCGTCGAGGCGCACGCGGACGCCGAGCGGGCGGCCACGATCCTGAACAACCCCTTCTACCAGTCGCTCTCGGCCGGCTTCGCGGGCACGCAGGAGTACATGGCGATGGAGAAGCTCGGGCAGTTGCGGGCCCGCGACGAGTGGGACCTGATCGTCGTCGACACACCCCCCTCCCGCTCCGCCCTCGACTTCCTGGACGCGCCCAAGCGGCTCGGTTCCTTCCTCGACGGAAGGCTCATCCGGCTGCTCACCGCCCCGGCCAAGCTCGGCGGACGGGCGGGGATGAAGTTCCTGAACGTCGGGATGTCGATGATGACCGGCACTCTCGGCAAACTTCTGGGCGGTCAACTCCTCAAGGACGTCCAGACGTTCGTGGCCGCGATGGACACGACCTTCGGCGGGTTCCGCACGCGCGCGGACGCGACGTACAAACTGCTCCAGGCCCCCGGGACGGCGTTCCTGGTGGTCGCGGCCCCGGAGCGGGACGCGCTGCGCGAGGCCGCGTACTTCGTGGAGCGGCTGGCCGCGGAGGACATGCCGCTCGCCGGTCTGGTGCTCAACCGGGTCCACGGCAGCGGCGCCGACCGGCTCTCGGCCCAGCGGGCGCTCGCCGCCGCGGAAAATCTCGAGGCCGCGGAAAATCTTGAAGAGCCCCGCATTGTCGATCAGGAGGGCGGGAAAGCTGGACTTCGTAACTCTCCCGACACGTACGGCAGTTCAGAATCTCCCGCTTCCGAGGCACCGGCTCCTGACGAAGGCTCCCCCGCCGACCCGAAGAACCCGAGCTCGGAGCGCACGGAGAAGGGGCGGTCCGCCGACCCCGCTGACCGGTCCGTCGACCAGCTCACCGCAGGCCTGCTGAGACTGCATGCCGACCGTATGCAACTGCTCTCCCGCGAGCAGCGCACGCGTGACCGCTTCACCGCGCTCCACCCCGAGGTGGCGGTGGCCGAAGTGGCCGCGCTGCCCGGCGATGTGCACGACCTCGCGGGGCTGCGGAACATCGGAAACCGGCTCGCGGCCGGACGGCCGGAGCTGCCCGAGGCTGCCGTGGACTGATCCGAGGACCGACCCGAGGGGTGTCCTCCTCAGCTCACCGCCGCGTAGGTCTCGTAGAGTTCGTCGTCCTCGAGGGGCAGGATGCCGACGCCCCTCTCGTACTCCGTGCGCGCGGTCTCCAGCAGCCTGCGCCACGAAGTGACGGTCGGCCGCCGGCGCAGCAGTGCGCGGCGCTCGCGCTCCGTCATGCCTCCCCACACGCCGAACTCGACGCGGTTGTCCAGCGCATCGGCGAGGCACTCCGTGCGCACCGGACATCCGGTGCACACTGCCTTCGCCCGGTTCTGCGCTGCTCCTTGAACGAACAGTTCATCCGGATCGGTAGTGCGGCAGGCCGCCTGCGCACTCCAGTCGACTACCCAGCCCATACCGGCGCCGTCCTCTCCCGAATCGAGGCTCCCCCACGGCGGCAGCGGCATATTCACCGCCGCCAGTTGAGGACGTTACGGAAGGGAGGCACAGCGCAACACCCCCTTCGGGCCCAATCTTGAATGGCCCGAACGGACTATGCGTAAGCGGCAGATCACCCGGGGGAGTGAGCCCGCGACATACATGACTATCCCGGCAAACCAGGACACTTGTCTTGCGTCACAACGGGCACCTGATGACACACGAGGCGGATTCGGACACGCCCCCACCAAAAAAGTTGGGGAACCTCCGGAACGATTCGGGGTCGCCGGACGTATTGATACGTGGCCCTACTGCTGTGACAGTTGAGAGCAGCTTAGGCCAAGGCCTGTGCGCGTGTCCGGCGAATGAGAAGGTAGGCGCTCCTGTCGCCATGCCCGCTCCGACGCGGTCGTGCCCGCTTCCGTCGCCATGCCGTGACACGGGCTCCCTCTGAACGCTCATGAGTACGGATTAGGCTGCCCTCTATGTCGAAGAAGCGCTCGGGCGGCGGTCTGTCGCCCACGCAGCAGGCCGCCAAGTTCCTCGGTGTCAGTGTTCTCGCGGGAGCGGTGATGGCCGGCATCGCGCTGCCCGCGGCCGGCGCGCTGGGGCTCGCGGCCAAGGGGTCGGTGGAGAGTTTCGACGAACTCCCGACGAACCTGAAGTCCCCGCCGCTGAGCCAGCGCACCACGATCCTCGACAGCCAGGGCGGCACCATCGCCACGGTGTACTCGCGCGACCGCACGGTGGTCGACCTCAAGAACATCTCGCCGTACATGCAGAAGGCGATCGTCGCGATCGAGGACTCGCGCTTCTACCAGCACGGCGCGGTCGACCTGAAGGGCGTCCTGCGCGCGCTCAACAAGAACGCCCAGAGCGGCGGCGTCTCCCAGGGCGCCTCCACGCTGACGCAGCAGCTCGTGAAGAACGTCGCGGTGGAGGAAGCCGGTGACGACCCGACGAAGGTCGCCCAGGCCACCCAGCAGACCATCGGCCGCAAGATCCGCGAGCTGAAGTACGCGATCCAGCTCGAAGAGGAACTCGGCAAGAAGAAGATCCTCGAGAACTACCTCAACATCACCTTCTTCGGCCAGCAGGCCTACGGCGTCGAGGCCGCCTCCCAGCGCTACTTCTCCACGCACGCCAAGGACCTCAACCTCGAGCAGTCGGCCCTGCTCGCGGGCATTGTCCAGTCCCCGAGCCGCTACGACCCCGTCAACGACGAGGCCGAGGCGACCAAGCGGCGCAACACCGTGCTCCAGCGCATGGCCGAGGTCGGTGACGTCCCCCAGGCGGAGGCGGACAAGGCCAAGGAGCAGCCGCTGGGCCTCAAGGTCAGCAAGCCCAAGAACGGCTGCATCACGGCGGTCAAGGGCGCGGGCTTCTTCTGCGACTACGTCCGTGAGGTCTTCCTGACCGATCCGGTCTTCGGCAAGACCAAGGAGGCCCGGGCCAAGGTCTGGAACCAGGGCGGTCTGACGATCAAGACCACGATGGACCCGCAGGCCCAGAAGTCGGCCCAGAACTCCATCAAGGAGCACGTCTACCAGAGCGACGACGTGGCCACCGCCGCGACCATCGTCCAGCCCGGCACCGGCAAGATCCTGGCGATGGGCCAGTCGCGGCCGTACGGCATCAACAACAAGAAGAACGAGACGACGCTCAACCTCTCGGTCAACGCGTCCATGGGCGGCGGGGCCGGATACCAGCCCGGTTCGACGTTCAAGCCGATCGTGGCCGCGGCCGCCATCGAGGGCGGTATGCCGGCGACGAAGATGTACCCCTCGCCGTACAAGATGGACTACCCGGCCCCGGTCCAGGAGTGCAACGGCAAGACCTGGAACGAGAAGGGCGTCCCGGTCACCAACGAGAACACCTCCGAGGTCGGCCCGTACGACATGAAGACCGCGACCGCCAAGTCGGTCAACACCTACTACGTGTCGTTGATCAGCGACATCGGTATCTGCCCGGTGACGGAGATGGCCGCGAAGATGGGCGTGGCGCGCGCCGACGGCGGCAAGATGCAGCAGGCCCCGTCGATCGCCCTGGGCACCCAGGAGATGTCGCCGCTGACCATGGCGAACGCGTACGCGACCTTCGCCTCGCGCGGCATGTACTGCACCCCGGTCGCCATCGAGTCGATCACCCAGCGGGTCGGCGAGCAGTCGAAGTCCCTCCAGGTGCCGAAGTCGACCTGCTCGCGGGCGATGTCGGAGAACACCGCGGACACGATCAACACGCTCCTCAAGGGCGTGGTCGAGGACGGCACGGGCTCGGAGGCGGGCCTCGGCGGCGGCCGTGCCAGCGCCGGCAAGACCGGTACGACCGACGAGCGCTACGCGGCCTGGTTCGTGGGCTACACGCCGAACATGGCCGGCGCGGTGTGGGTCGGCGACCCCGCGCACAAGCGCAAGATGCAGAACATCACCATCGGCGGCGTGTACAACGAAAAGGTGTTCGGTGGCAAGGTCCCCGGCCCGATCTGGCGCGACATGATGAGCGGCGCGCTGGAGGGCAAGGACGCCCCCAACTTCAACCTCGTCTACATCCCGGACCCGCCGAAGGAAAAGGGCGACGGCAACGACAACGGTGACAACCGCGGGAACGACAACGGCGGCAACGACAACGGTGGGAACGACGGCGGCGACGGCAACACCACCTTCCCGACGCCGACCTTCTCCATCCCGGAGAACTTCATCCAGGGCACGAGCAACGGGAACGGCAACGGGGGCGGGGGCGGGGGCGGGGGCGGGCGCGGCTGACGCCCGGAGGCGTACAGATTGAGGCGTACAGATTGATGAGAGCCCGGTCCCGCTGCATACGCGGGACCGGGCTCTCGTACGACTGCCAGGTGCTGGTCTCAGCCGACCAGGAACTCGCCTCAGCCGGCCAGGAGCTTCTTCACGACCGCGGCGACCCGGCCGCCCTCGGCCAGACCGGCCACCTTCGGGTTCACGATCTTCATGACGGCGCCCATGGCCCGGGGCCCCTCGGCGCCCGCCGCCCTGGCCTCCTCGACCGCCTGGGCGACGATGTCGTTCAGCTCGTCGTCGCTGAGCTGCTTGGGCAGGTACCCGGCGAGGACCTCGCCCTCCGCCTTCTCCCGCTCGGCGGACTCGGCGCGACCACCCTGGGCGAAGGCATCCGCGGCCTCACGACGCTTCTTCGCCTCCTTGGTGATCACCTTCAGGACCTCGTCGTCGGAGAGCTCGCGCTTCGTCTTGCCCGCGACCTCCTCCTTGGTGATCGCGGCGAGCGTCAGCCGGAGCGTCGAGGAGCGGAGCTCGTCGCGCTCCTTCACGGCGGCGGTGAGGTCTTCCTGCAGCTTCGACTTGAGCGTGGTCATGCGTGTGATTGTCGCAGGTGCGAGGTGGGGGGTGCCCGCGCATTTCCGGGACGACGGGCGTCCCGGGCTCTATGGGAAGGCGGGCGGCGGCTTTGTGTGGGGGGGGCGGGGGCTCTCCGGGATGGCGAGCACCCGGCCCCAAGGGAGGGCGGGCGTACGGTCAAGGATGCCTTCGTGATCTGACACGATGGAGACATGCGCGCGCGATACGGAGTTCCCTTGGGCATCGCGGCGGTTGGCGCCGCCGGTCTCGTCTACTCGGCTGGTTTCGAAGCCCGTTCCTTCCGCCTGCGACGAGTGACGGTCCCCGTCCTGCCGTCCGGCATGCGCCCCTTGCGGGTGCTCCAGGTCTCCGACATCCACATGGTGAGCGGCCAGCGCAAGAAGCAGCGCTGGCTGCGCTCGCTGGCGGGCCTGCGCCCGGACTTCGTGATCAACACGGGCGACAACCTGTCGGACCCGGAGGGCGTGCCCGAGGTCCTGGACGCGCTGGGCCCGCTGATGGAGTTCCCGGGCGCGTACGTCTTCGGCTCCAACGACTACTACGGCCCCAAATTCCGTAACCCCGCCCGCTACCTGTACGAGAAGGCCCAGGGCCGCCACGGCCTGAACGGCAACGCGCCCGCCGTGGGGGTCGTCCACAACCCGTGGGAGGACCTGCGCGACGGTTTCGAGGCGGCGGGCTGGCAGAACCTCACGAACACGCGCGGCATGCTGAAGGTCGAGGGCGTGTCGGTGGAGCTGACGGGACTGGACGACCCGCACATCAAGCGGGACCGCTACGCGGAGGTGGCCGGCGGCCCGTCGGGCGCGGCCGACTTCTCCATGGGCGTCGTACACGCCCCGTATCTCCGCGCCCTGGACGCCTTCACGGCCGACGCCTACCCGCTGATCCTCGCCGGCCACACGCACGGCGGCCAGCTCTGCCTCCCCTTCTACGGCGCCTTCGTCACCAACTGCGACCTGGACACGGACCGCGTGAAGGGCCTGTCCACGCACGAGGCGGAGGGCCGCAGGTCGTACCTGCACGTGTCGGCGGGATGCGGGACGAACCGCTATACGCCGGTGCGGTTCGCGTGCCCGCCCGAGGTGACGCTGCTGACGCTGGTGGGCCGCGAGTAGGAGCCGGGCGCCGTACGACTGAGGCCGTGCCGGGGAGATTAACCCGCACGGCCCGCCCGTATCGCCCCTTTTGCCGGTTCTGCCTAACGTGAGGGCATGACCGCGCCGATACCGAGGGACATCCCGGACCTCCCCGCTGTCCCGGGCATGCCCGCATTCCTGCGCTCCCCCGTCCCCGCCAGGGCGGTGGTGGCTCCCGTACGCCACCCCGTGGCCGCCGTCTACCGCGTACTGGTGGCCCTGACGGCCGCAGCGGCCGTGACCATCGAACTGCTCCTGAGCAGCCCGATCCGCACGCTGAGCCACTTCTCGATCCAGAGCACGATCCTGCTGGGGATGGTGCTCCTGCTGTCGGCCCGCAGGGCGTGGACCGCCCGCCACCCCCTGCCGTCATCCGTGACAGGCGCGGCCCTCCTCTACACCACGATCACGGCCCTGGTGTACCACCTGCTGCTGGCGAACGCCGCGAGCCCCTTCTCCCTCACGGGCGCGGCGGCGAACCCGACGGGCTGGCACGCGGTGTCCACCCACCTCCTGAACACGGTGATCCCCGTAGCGGCACTGGCGGACTGGCTCCTGCTGACGGCCCCCGGCCGCCTGCACCTGCGCCAGGCGGCGTCGTGGCTGCTGTACCCCCTGGCGTACCTGCTGTTCTCCTTCACCCGAGGCGAACTCATCCCTCCGGGCACGGGCGGCCGCTACCTCTACCCCTTCCTGGACGTGGACCTCCACGGCTACAAGAACGTCCTCGGCAACGCCCTCCTCCTCGGCCTCTCCTTCTACGCCCTCGCGATCCTCCTGATCGCCCTCGACCACGCCCGCCCGAACCCCATCCGCCACCGCGGCAAAACCGGATTTCGTCTCAAGCCACCGGTGGGCTAAAGTAAACGACGTCGCCGCGACGAGCAGCGACGATCGGGGTGTAGCGCAGCTTGGCAGCGCGCTTCGTTCGGGACGAAGAGGTCGTGGGTTCAAATCCCGCCACCCCGACGCTGGTCAGAGGCCCATTCGCTTGGTCGCGAATGGGCCTCTGACATACCCGGGGCCAAACGAATCCGGTCAGGCCACCGCATCGTTCCCTCCTTCCTCCTTTTCCTGATCTTCCTGATCTTCCTCCTCTTCCTGATCTTCGGCGAAGATGCCATCCATCGCTCCCGCGTCCTCCGTGATGACCGGCCGGAGCTGCTTGCGGTAGACCGCCTCTGGGGTTGCCTGACCGCTGTGACCCACCAAGAGCGCGATGCGCCTTCAGCGGGATGCCGTGGTCGAGGGTGAGGATCGCGTCGGTTTTCGCGGTGGCGAGGGTCACGTCACCGCATCGCCGAGGGACAGGTCGAGCGCGCCGTGGCGGACACGGACGGAGTGTGCGGCGCCCAGGTGGTCCTCCGTGATCTCCGGCATGACGACGGCCCCGGCCCATCCAGCGCCGGAGCTCGACGCCGACCGTGCCGAGGGCGGCCTCCCGCCCCAGCTCGCGCGTGGCGACGTAAGGCTGCCGACAGAAGGGGTGACATGACGGCAGCCTCACGCCGCTCGCGCGCCTTGCGCTGGAGATCTCCAACGAACCGGGGCGGTTCTTTCGCCGCAGGCCCGCTCGTCGACGACGAGGAGCCGGCCGTCCAGAACGCGCCGACACGGGCCAGCTCCGCATGTTTCCGCGCGCGGCACCTCTCGCCGGGGGCAGGATCCCGCCGAGAAACAGCGCACCCCGTGGTTCGGGGGCCTGTCACGCGGATTCTCCCGTGGGTTACCGGCGTGCTGAATTCCCGGTGAGCCGGGTTGGCAGCATGCTGTCAGTACGCGGTCGGACCCTTAGTACGGCCGCCGTCGTCGTGTTTGGCTGCTGAAAGCGCCACGGAAACCGACGATTTCGGGAGACGCGCAATGGAGAAGTACGGCGAGACCCTGTTCACTCTCGATCGGGACGAGGAAATTCGGCTGCGTCTGCTCGCCGAGGTCTTCGATCCGCTGTGCACCCGCACGATGGACGCGCTGGGCGTGGCCCGGGATGCCCGCTGTCTGGAGGTGGGTGCCGGTTCCGGGTCCGTCGCCCAGTGGCTGTGCGGCAAGGCGACGGACGGCGAGGTGGTCGCCACCGACCTCGATCTGACGCTGCTCGAACGGGTGCCGGAGCCGCGGCTGCGTCGGCTGGTGCACGACATCACCACCGACCCGTTCCCGGACGGCTCGTTCGACGTCATCCACGCCCGGCTGGTGCTCAGCCATCTTCCGCAGCGGGAGGACGTCATGGGCCGGATGCTGCGGTGGCTGCGGCCCGGCGGGTTCGTGCTGATCGAGTCGTTCTGCTGGTTCCCTGTCGAGAGTTCGCCGCACGACACATATCGCAAGGTGATGCAGCGCTGGAGCAACCTCATCTGCGGGACGCTCGGCACGGACAGTTGGTGGGCCCGGTCCCAGCCGGGCTCGTTCCTCGATTACGGCTATCGCGATGTGGGAGCGAACACGGTCACGCAGAACCTTCGGGGCGGAACGCCGCTCGCGGACTTCTGGCGGCTGACCGTGGACATGTCGAGGGAGCAGTTGATCGCGGGCGGATACGTGACGCCGTACGAACTCGACGAGTTCTACGGTCTGCTGCGCGACGACACCTTCTGGGATCTGGCGCCCGCGCTGGTCCAGGCATGGGGCCACAAGCAACCGGATGCGCTCGGGTGACCACCGGCACCGCCCGCAGTCCTTCGTCCGCACCGACACCCTCTGGGAGCGTCGTGTCCATGCCGTCCACGCGGCTCACCACCGCACGCCCGGGCACCGCCGTCGAACGGCGGCCACCACGCATCGGGCTGATCTCTTTCCTCAACTGCCGACCGCTCCTGTGGGGGCTGGAGCGCTCGGGGCTCCTCGCCGGGCTGGACCTCGTCTCGGACTCGCCGGAGTCGGTCGGCGCTGACCTGGTCGCCGGGCGGCTGGACCTCGGCCCGATCAGCCTCGCCGACTACCTGCGGCACACCGAGGACTTGCTGCTGCTCCCGGGGCTCGCCATCGCGGCCGACGGTCCCGTCATGTCCTGCAACATCGTCAGCCGTCGCCCGCTCGAGGAACTCGCCGCGCCGCGGGTCGGACTGGCGTCCACGAGTCGTACGACAGTGCTGTTGGCGCGTTTCCTGCTCGAGGAGCGGTTCGGGCTGGCGCCGCGCTACTTCACCGGGCCGCCCGACCCGTCGGCTCTGCTGCGCGGGGCAGCGGCGGCCGTCGTCATCGGTGACCCCGCGTTGCGGGTCCACTTCGAGGGTCTCCCGGACGGTGAGCCTTCGGTCGTGCACGACACCGCGGCGTTGTGGACCGAGTGGACCGGGCTGCCCATGGTCTTCGCCGTGTGGGCCGTCCGCCGGGAGTATGCCGAGCGGCAGCCGCAGAGGGTCGCCGCCGTGCACCGGGCCCTGCTGTCGGCCCGCGACCGGGGGCTGGCGGAGCTGGAGCAGGTGTCCGCCGAAGCCGCGGGCGCGTTCACCGCCGCCCAACTGCTGTCGTACTACCGGACGCTGCGCTTCGGCCTGGACCCGGACGGGCTGCGCGCGATAAGCCGCTTCGGTGACCTGGCCGCGCGGCGCGGGCTGGTCCCGGGGGACTGGGCAGTGCGGCGGTTCGAGGGGGAACGGTGAACCGCGTCTCAGGAGCGGCGGGGACGCGAGGCGGTGACGAGTGGGTGCTGCGGCGGATCCTTGACTCGGAGGTGCGGGCCGATCCGTATCCGCTGTACGAGGAGGTCCGGGCCGCGGAGCCCGTATGGGTACGGGGGCGGCCCGTGGTCGTGTTCGCGTCGTACGCGGCCTGCGGGGAGGTCCTGCGGGATCCGCGGGCGAGCAACGACCGCCGGCACTCCCTGCTCTTCCGGCAGACCGGGCCGGCCGACGGCAACAGGACGCCGAGTCCTCCGGCGGAGCTGCCGTCCTTCCTGTTCATGGACCCGCCCCGGCACACCGCGCTGCGCCGGCTCGCCGCTCCCGACTTCACGCCTCGGGCCGTACGGCGACTGACCCCGATGATCCGGGAGTTGATCGACGACCTGCTGGACGAGGCGGCGGCCAGCGGTCGGCTGGACGGCGTCGCGGACCTCGCGTCCCCGCTGCCCGTGACGGTGATCTGTCGGGTCCTGGGCATCGGCACCGGTGAACGCGACTGGTATCGCACCCGCTCCTCGCTGCTCGGCCAGGCGGTCGACCCCTATCTCGCGTTTCTCGGGGTGCCCGCGCCCGGCCTGGCCCGGCGACGGCAGGCCGAGGCCGAACTCACCGAGTTCTTCAGCAGGTTGGCGGCCGAGCGTCGGGCCCGGCCGCGCGACGACATGATGTCCCGGCTGCTGGCGGCGGAGACGGACGGTGAACGTCTCACCGACGAGGAGGTCGTCACCACCTGCCGGCTGCTGCTGAACGCAGGGCACGAGACGACGGTCAGCCTCATCGCGAACGGTCTGCTGACCCTGTTGGACCGGCCCGAGACCCTGGCCGCGTTGCGCGACGACCCCGGCACGGCGGCACCCGCCGTGGTCGAGGAGATGCTGCGGCTCCAGCCGCCTCTCCAGCTCGTGCATCGGCACGCCCGCGAGGACATGGAGGTGCGGGGCACACCCGTCCCCCGCGGCACGACCATGGTGCTGCTCCTGGCCGGGGCGAACCGGGACGGTGCCGTGTTCGGCGGCTGCCCGCACGCCTTCGACGCGGCGCGGGCCGAGGGGTCGCAGCATCTGTCCTTCGGACTGGGCCCGCACTACTGCCTCGGTGCGCCGCTGGGCCGGCTGGAGGCCGAACTGGCCGTCACCCGGTTCGCCCAGCGGGTCGTGGCGCCCCGGCTCGCCGCCGGGCCGCCGGGCTACCGGCCCCATGTCGTCCTGCGCGGCCCCGCCTCGCTGCCGCTGTCCACCGAGGGGATCCGCGACCGCCGTATGCCGTGGGAGGCCGCGGCACCGGACACGTGAGACACCCTGGAGCGGGGGCATGACCGCGCTGACGGTGGCGGCCGCCCGCACGATCGAGAGCGGACGTCCCGAGAGGGCGACTCGTTGATGGGCCGCAACTGCTCGCGTGACGGCGGATGCCGGAGGGCCTCCTCGCCGTGGACGCGCGGGGGACAGGGTGCTTCCTGCCCGCCCGCCGTCCACACGGTGTGAAACCGGCCTCAGTGCCAGGATGCGGAATCGGAGCTCAGCGGCGGCGCAGCGCCAACACCGCGTTGTGGCCACCGAAGCCGAAGGAGTTGCTCAGGGCCAGGTCGCCGTGTTCGGGCAGGGGGCGGGCGACGTTCCTGACCACATCGAGCGGGATCGCGTCGTCGAGGTCGTCGCAGCTGATGGTCGGCGGAATCACCGCGTGATGCAGGGTGAGGACCGTCGCCACCGCCTCCACTCCGCCCGCCGCTCCCTGCAGGTGCCCCAGGTTCCCCTTGAGTGCCGTGACCGGAACCGGTACGACGCCGTCCTCGATGCCGAAGACGGTGCGCAGCGCGGCCGCCTCCGCCAGGTCGCCCTCCACGGTCGCCGTGGCGTGCGCGTTGATGTGCGCCACGTCGGTGACTTCGGCGCCCGCGTTGGTGACCGCCCGCCGCACCGCGGCCGCGATTCCGCGGCCGGTCGGATCCGGCGCGGCCAGGTGGTACGCGTCGGCCGACAGACCCCAGCCCGCGGCCTCGCAGTAGATCCGGGCGCCCCGGGCCAGCGCGTGCTCCTCCGACTCCAGCACCAGCACGCCCGCCCCCTCACCGTTGACGAAGCCCTCCCGGTCCTTGGCGAACGGGCGGGACGCGGCCCCGGGTTCGTCGTTGCGGGCCGACAGGGCGCGCATCGCGCTGAACGCGGCCATGACCTCGGGCGTCACGGCGGCCTCCGCTCCGCCGGCGAGCGCGAGGTCCACATGGCCGTACCGGATGCGGTCGATGGCCTGCCCGATGGCCTCGGTGCCGGACGCACAGGCACTGACCACGGTGCGGGCCTCCCCGGTGACATGCAGGTCGAGCGAGACCTGTGAGGCCGCCTGGGAGGGGACCGTCATGGGCGCGGTGAGCGGTGGGACGCACCGCACGCCCTTGTCCCGCAGCCGCCTGTCCCCGTCGACGAGCACCGAGGCGCCGCCGATGATGGTGCCGAGGCTGACCCCGACCCGGTCGGGGTCCAGACCGCTGTCCTGGGTGCCGCTCGGGGCGAACCCGGCATCCTGCCAGGCTTCGCGGGCCGCCAGCAGGGCGAACTGGGCGGCCCGGTTCATGCGCCGCGCCTGCGGCTTGGGCAGGAGCTTCGCGGGGTCGTCGGGAACGGTGCCCCCGATGCGGATCGGATGGTCGGCGAAGGCAGGTGCGTCCAGCGGACGGATACCGCACCGGCCCGCGGTCAGCCCCTCCCAGAGGGTGTCGGTGCCGCGTCCCAGCGGGGTGATCGCGCCGAGACCGGTAACGACCACACGTCGGCCACTCGGTATTCGCGCGCAGGTGATGTTCCCCATGGCAAGAGACTTCCCTTCACTTGGTTGTCTTCTCTGTCGTGTTCTCGAGGACGGTTGAACGCCCGTGCAGGGGCGAGACTTCAAGCGCGCTCACGTCGCTCGGAGCCGATGACGCTCCGCCTGACGTTGGCTCCGACTTGAGCAACATGAACGGGGGCATACATGACGGAATCTGGCGTACCGGACATACCTGGACCCGTGAATTCCGAACCGACGGAATTCCAACTGGAATTCGCCGATCTTCCGGCGCTACTGCGCGCCTGGCGCGCGGAGGCCGGCGCGAAGCTCGGCCGCGCGAAGACCCTGCCGCAGAAGGAAGTCGCCTATCGCATGGGCGTCAGTGAGCGCTGGTACCGCGCTCTGGAGAGCGGGGCTCAGGTCCCGCTCACCCTGGACACCCTCACGCGTCTCGCCGATGCCCTCGCCCTCGGCCCGGACGAACGTACGGCTCTGTACTGGTACCGGTTGACCGAAGTCACGGACGAGGACCAGACGCAGCACGACGACGGCAGACTCGCCCGCTTGAAGGAGTTCGTCGATGCGCAAACGGTTTTCCCCGCCTACCTCATCGACCACGCGTGGAACGTGATGGCGTACAACACGCTCATGGCCGAGTGGTTTCCCTGGGTACGGGAGCCGAGAGCCAATCTCCTGCGCTGGGTGCTGGAGAATCCGCAATCACGTGAACAAATAGTGGATTGGAAGCAACAGGCTTCGCTGTACCTCGCCCAATTGAGGTTCGCACTGGTCCGGCGTCCGGACGATCCGACGCTCAAACAATCGCTGACCAGCGTATTACGCGATCCTGCGTGCCAGGAGCTGTGGGATACCGGACCACGCATCATCGCGTTTCGGCAGGGCGGCCGGTTCCGCCTCACACTCCCCCATGTTTCGCAGACCGAGTTGGTTGTCACCGCCCAAGTCCTCCTCCCCGCTTACCGCCCAGGGGCCCGCTTGGTGGCACTGATGCCGACGTAATGGCGAGCTCCCCGAGGTCACTCTACACAGAAAGCCTTTGCTGAGAAGCGGCAAGTTTTTACCGCTTGACAAGCCTTCAGCACGCCTGCAATCTCGGCCCGAGACCAGCACAAGCAGCCGGGCACGGCGGTCTTCGTCGGCGATGCCCTTAAGTACGGGGGAGGATACATTCGTGTTACATGCGGCCAAGACTTGCGCGAGATCCGAATATCGGTCACGCGACGGGAGTGGCGCCATGGAAAACCACGTGCTGCGCGGCACGGACACCGCCCGGACGACACTGCAGCCGCTGACCGACTCCGACGCGTTGGCGGATCTGCTGGGCACCCTGCGCGGCCACAGGGTGCGGGAGTTACGCCTCGCACTGCCCCGCCGGCCCTACGACCGCCATGTCAGGGAGCAGGCGGTGCGGCTGAGCGCCGAACTCGCGGGCCGCGGAGCGCAGGTGCGCGTCCTGCACCTCAGGGACGACAGCCGGGATCCCGCCTACGCCGACGACACCCGGCGGATCGCCGCGGCAGGTGCGCGGATGCGGGCGCTGCCGCACCTGCCGGTGTGGATGGCCGTCGCCGACCGGGACCTCGCGATCGTGCCGCCGGATCCCGGGCTGGGCGATTCCTCGGCGACGCTGCTGCGGGGGCGCGTGCTGGTGGGGGCGTACCAGGCACTCTTCGACCAGGTCTGGGCGCGCTCCGCCCCGCCACCCGGGGCGCCGGCCGGGGCGGAGCGGGACGTGCTGAACGAGCGGGAGCGGGAGGCGCTGGTGCTCCTCACCGCGGGGCTGACCGACGAGGGCATCTCCCGGCGGACCGGCCTTTCGGTACGTACGATCCGCCGGACCGTCGCGGGAGTGATGGCCAAGTTGGGCGCCCAGAGCCGCTTCCAGGCGGGAGCCGAGGCGGTCCGTCGGCAGTGGATCTGACACCGGCCGATCGGAGGCGGCCCGCCGGCACGGGACCGCTTCGGACCGGCGGGAAGCGCCTGCCGCCGAGGACAGGCTCGGGCCGAGCCGGAGGCATCCGCCGGCAGCGGACCGACCCGTCGGCAACGGACCGACTTGGACTGGACGGAGCAACCCGCCGCCCGACCGACTGCTGCCTCAGCGCCGTGACCGAGCCGCGGAGTCCCGCGCCTACAGTCCCGTCCGCGCCAAGTCCCCGTCCGCGTACCGTTCTCCGGTCGGCGGGGTCAGGGCGTCGAGTTGGGCGAGCTGGTCCGGGGTCAGGGTGACGGCGTCCGCGGCGGCGTTCTCCTCGACGCGGGTCACCCGCTTGGTACCGGGAATCGGGACGATGTCGTCTCCCTGCGCCAACAGCCAGGCCAGCGCCACCTGGGCGGGCGTGGCACCCGCCACCGCCGCGACGGCCTCCACCTCGTCGACCATCCGCAGGTTCCGCTCGAAGTTCCCCTCGGCGAACCGGGGTGTGGTCAGCCGGAAGTCACCCGGGTCGAGCTCCCTGGTGGAGCGGATCGCCCCGGTGAGGAACCCGCGGCCGAGCGGAGAGTAGGCGACCAGCCCGATGCCCAGTTCACGGAAGACCGGCAGAAGCGATTCGGCGGGCTCCCGGGACCACAGCGAGTACTCGGTCTGCACGGCGGACACCGGGTGGACCGCGTGCGCGCGCCTGATCGTGTCCACGCCGGCCTCGGAGAGCCCGATGTGCCGTACCTTCCCCTCCCGCACCAGCTCTGCCAGCGCGCCCACCGTGTCCTCGATCGGCGTGTTCGGGTCGACGCGGTGCTGGTAGCAGAGGTCGATGCGGTCCGTACCCAGCCGCCTGAGGGAACCCTCGACCGCCTTGCGCACATTGGCCGGTGAGCTGTCGATCACGTTGGGCCCCGCACCGTCGTGCGAGACGAGACCGAACTTCGTGGCGATGACGACCTCGTCACGCCGCCCGGCGACCGCCCGGCCGAGGAGCTCCTCATTCACGAACGGACCGTAGATCTCGGCGGTGTCGAGGAAGTCGACGCCGAGGTCGAGCGCCCGCCGCACGGTGCGTACCGCCTCCTCCTCGTCGCTGCCCGCTCCCGTGTAGTAGTCGGACATCGTCATGGCACCCAGGCCTATGCGTGACACGTCGAGCCCGCCGAGCGAAACGCGCTGCACTGCGACCACGCTCCCTTCCTGTTCCGTCAACTTCACTTACACCCAAGCACAGTCGGGCGTGCGCACCGAATCATTCTCAGGTTTCTGGCAGGTTACTGCCGATGAACAAGGTTTCCGAATTCGGGGAAGGGTGTGGCCGTCATGGCAGCAACAGGCCATGAGCCTTTCGGTCATCGGGTCCCCGTGTTTGACTCGTATCGGCCCGCCGGTGCGGTGCCGCGAAAACAGACGGAGACTGTAATGCCGAACATGATGCTCGGGCCCATGCAGGTCGACGGATCATTCGAGAAAGAGCAATTAACCCGGTGCATGGGTATTGAAATCGTCACCTGTGAACCGGGACTTGTGGTGGGCACCATGCCCGTTTCTGGAAACCGTCAGCCGGTGGGAATTCTGCACGGCGGCGCCAACGCGGTGCTCGCCGAGACCCTCGGTTCCGTCGCCGCCTTCCTGTACGCGGGCCCCGGCGGCAACGCGGTGGGCGTCGACCTGTCCTGCACCCACCACCGCTGGGTCTCCTCGGGGACCGTCACCGGAGTGTGCCGGCCCCTCAACGAGCGGCTGTCCGTGGCCTCGTACGAGATCGTCGTCACCGACGACTCGGGACACCGGACCTGCACGGCCCGGCTCACGTGCGCCATCCGGCGCGGTGGTGGCCGCGGGCGCCCCGGCACGCGTACGGCATCCGCCCGGCAGACCTCACCGGCAGACACCCGACGATCGGAGCACCGATGACCACGAGTTCAGCGCGGACCGTGCTGGCGTCCGTCGACGACCACCTGGGCCCCGCCGAGCAGCGCTTCTTCGGCCGCGGCTTCCGCCGGGTCGGCTACGACATCGGCGCCACCCACCTCGCCCGCACCGCGGCCGGCACCCTCCTGGTGCGTTCCTCGGTGGGCGTCCACTACTCGGCCGACTGGTCGAAGAAGGCGGCGGGCACCGATCTGCGCCCGCACTTCAGCACCGTCGACGGGATCGTCATCGCCGCCCAACTGGCCGAGGCATGCCTGAGCGATACCGGAGCGGACCTACGGGACGCCTGGCTGCGCAAGGTGCGGATAACGGCCGGCGCCAACCCGCAGGAGGATCTCGGCCGGCTTCCGGCCGAGGCGACGCTGCGCCGCACCGACCCGGTGCCCCAGGACTCCTCCAGGGCGGTGTCCGTGGTGGACTGCGCCGTCGGCACCATGCGCCTGCGCTGTGAAGTCGAGCACGCGCACGCCCCCGCGCCCGCCCGCCCCGTGCCCGAGGAGCGCACGCACCCCGGCCTGGACGCACTTCTCGGTCCCGCGGCGAACCGTTACTTCGGCGTCGGCTTCACCTCCCGGCGGCAGTACGTCCGTGACGTGGAGGTGGACCACCGGACCCTGAGCGCCGTCGCCACCCTGACCGTCGCCCAGGAGGACGGGGCACCCGTGCCCACCGCCGGGCTGGAGGGCGCGCACCAGCCGTCGGCGTCGGTGATCGACGCCTTCGTGACGGCCCTTCAGCTGGCCCAGATCATGCTGTACGACCTCGACGGCATGCGCCGCCAGGACAGCGACACCCTTTGGATGCGACAGACCACGCTCACCGCCTCCCGCCCGGACCGGCCCGCCGAAGGAATCCCGGTGAGCACCCGGCTGGACGATCCCGGTCTGCTGCGCATGGGCGGCGACACCTGGCGCACACTGGACGTCGTCGCCGAACTCGCCGGCCTCCATGTGCGGTCCGCGCTGGCGCACCGGCTCCCGGAAGGGACGGCGGTGGCATGAGCCGGGCAGCGGTACTCGCCGGCGTGGGCGGTTACGTGCCTCCGCGCGTGGTGACCAACGACGAACTCGCCCAGCGTCTCGACACCTCCGACAACTGGATCCGCACCCGGACCGGAATCGCGCGGCGTCATGTCGTCGACGCGGGCACGACCACCGGCGACCTGGCCGTCGAGGCCGGTCTGCGGGCGTTGAAGAACGCGGATGCGGACGGCGCCGACCTGGTGATCGTCGCCACCACCACACCCGACCGCCCCTGCCCGGCGACCGCCCCGGCCGTCGCCGCCCGCATGGGTCTGACCGACGTACCGGCGTACGACGTGGCAGCCGTGTGCTCCGGTTTCGTCTACGGTCTCCAGGCCGGCTCGGCCGCCGTGACCGCGGGATTCGCCGAGCGGGTCCTGGTCATCGGCGCCGAGTCCTTCAGCACGATCCTGGACCCCGCCGACCGCACCACCTCCGTCATCTTCGGCGACGGCGCGGGCGCGGTGCTGCTGCGGGCCGGCGAGCGCGGCGAGCCCGGTGCGGTGCTGGACGTGCACCTCGGCAGCGACGGCTCGATGGCCGACCTGATCACGGTGCGCGGTGGCGGCAGCGAGGAGCGGTCCCGGGGCGGGCAGCCGCGACCCGAGGACCGGTACTTCCGGATGGACGGGAAGTCCGTGTTCTTCGCGGCCGTGCGCCGCATGGCGGAGTCCTCGCGCACGGTGCTGGCCCGCACGGGCTGGGAGCTCGCCGACGTGGACCGGCTGGTGGGCCATCAGGCGAACACGCGCATCCTCCACGCCGTCGCCGACCAGCTCGGCCTGCCGCCCGAGCGGGCGGTGCTGAACATCGAGCGCGTCGGCAACACCTCCGCCGCCTCCATCCCGCTCGCCCTCGCCGACGCCATGACCGACGGCACGCTGACGGCGGGCGACCGAGTGCTGCTGACCGCCTTCGGCGGCGGCGCGACCTGGGGCTCGGCCACGCTGACCTGGCCGGATCTGCCGGTCGGCTGAACCAGCCCCTTCCACCATCAAAGCCCTTCTCTCCATGAACAGTTGAGGTGACCCATGACCGGTTCCGTGACCACGATGATCATCGACATTCTCACCGGCAAGTTCGAGATACCGGCGGAGGACGTGTCCCAGGGCACCGTCTTCGAGGACCTGGCGGTGGACTCCCTGGCCCTGCTGGAGATGTCGCTGATCCTGGAGAAGCGGCTCGGCGTCTCCATCGAGGAGGGCGTACTGACCGCTCAGCAGACCGTCGACGAGGCCGCCCGTGTGGTCGAGTCCCTCGGCGCTCCGGCGGTCGCCGGGCCGACCGCGGCCTGAGCGCACGGCACTGGCCACCGTCATGCGTCTCGTGCTGCTCCGCCACGGAGAGACAGACCGCAACACCGCGGACCGGTTCCAGGCACAGGCCGACATCCCGCTGAACGAGACGGGCGTACGGCAGGCGCAGCAGGTCGCCCGCTCGCTGCGTCCGGGCGCCTGGGCCGCGGTGTACTCTTCGCCGCTGTCCCGGGCCGCCCGGACCGCCGCGTACTGCGCGGGCCGGCTCGGTGTGCCCCACCTGCGCCTCGACGGACTGCGCGAGCGGCATCTGGGTGCCCTCGACGGCCAGGACCGCGCGGAGTTCGCCCGGCAGCACCCGCGCACCATGCGGCGGCTGCTCACCGACCCCGCCTACGCCCCAGCCGGCGGCGAGACCGGCCACGCGGCGCTCTCCCGCTTCGCCACGGCCCTGCGCACCATCGTGGAAGCCGACCAGGGGGTTTCACCCCGGCTGCCCGTCCTCGTCGTCACCCACGGCGGAGTGCTGAACCTGCTCACCCGGGCCCTGGCCTCCGCCGTGGAGGCGCCCAGGGTCCTGGTCGGCACCTGCGCCGCCGTCTGTCTCGACACCGGGCGCATGCCCGAGGGGCACCCGGCTGCCGCACTGCGCCGGTGGAACGTCGCGCCGCACGAGTGCGAGAGCGCCTCCGCCCCCGTGCACGCCCTTCCCTTCGTCGGCCTCGACGAACTCATCACCAAGGAAGAGACCCGTACATGAGCATCGAGATCACCGTCCTCTTCGACGTCGTACCGGACCGGATGGAGCAGGTCACCGCCGCTTTCCGGGAGTTGTGTGCCGCGACCCGGCAGGAGGAGGGAGCCCTGCGGTTCGACGCCTGCCTGTCCGAGGAGCACGAGAACGTGGTCGTGCTGGTCGAGGACTGGGCCGACCAGACGGCCATCGACCTGCACATGAAGCAGGAGTACGTCGCCGACTTCCTCACAAAGGTCGACGGCGCGTATCTCCGGGCGCCGTACGTCCACCGCCTGCGTCCCCTCGACGCCTGAGCGATGACACACGACACGCAGCGGCCGCGCGTCCTCGTCGTCGGCGCCGGTCCCGTCGGGATGGTCCTCGCCAGTGAACTGCTGGCGCACGGGGTCCGGGCCGACGTCATCTCCAAGCTCCGCAGGCAGAGCCCGCACTCCCGCGCCACGATCCTGTGGCCCCGCGTCCTGGAACTGCTCGACCGCGTGGGCGTGGGCCGGAAACTGGTCGACAGCGGTCACTACTTCGACCAGATGAACTACTACTCGAACAAGAAAATGATCGGCCTGATCCGGTTCGACCGACTGCGGGGCGTCGGCTATCCCTTCGCGATCACCATCCCGCAGTGGCGCACCGAGGCGATCCTCGAAGAGCACCTGACCGCCCTCGGCGGCACCATCGACTACGACACCACGTTCGTCGACGGCAGCCGGCACCCGGACGGCGTGGAGTGCACGCTCCGGCTGCCCGACGGCACGGCGCAGACCCGTACGTACGACTACGTCGTCGGCGCCGACGGCTACAACAGCGTCGTCCGCGAGGTGTTCGGTTTCCGGTTCACGGGCCGGACCCTGCGCACCCGGCTGGCCATCACGGACGCCGAGATCCTGGGCGAGACCACCAGCAGCGAGGCGGCGTACTACCTGACCCGCACCGGGAACATGGTCCTGGCTCCGCTGGGCGACGGGATCTTCCGGGTCGGCGCGAGCGTGCCCGACGACTACACGGGCGACACCCCCGACCGGGCCTTCTTCGAGAAACTGCTCGCCGAACGCGTCCCCGGGGCCCGCCGGCTCGGCGAGATGAAGTTCAGCGGTGTCTTCACCGCGCACGTCCGCTCGGCGACCACCTACAGCAGCGGCCGGGTCTTCCTCACCGGCGACGCGGCGCACGCGATGAGCCCGTCCGGAGCCCAGGGCCTGAACACCGGAATCCAGGACGCGGTCAACCTGGGCTGGAAACTGGCCGGCGTGGTGGGCGGCGCCTACCGCCCCGAACTGCTGGACAGTTACGACGTCGAGCGCAGGCCCGCCGTCGACCAGGTCTCCGCGCTCTCCACCCGCCTGGCCAGGATCGGGCTCTACCCCACCCGGCGGCAGACCGTCGCCCGGGACGCCGTCTACCGGCTGGGCACCCGCACCCAGGCACTGGAGAAGCTGCTCGCGCCCCGGCTCGCCCAGCTCGACACCCACTACGGTCCCCGCCCGAAGCGGCGTTCCTTGGTGCCGGGCGAGCGGCTGCCGCTCGGCTGGCGGGAGTCGAGCACCGCCCCCGTCCTCGCCGTGGACCGATACACCGTGCTGCTCTGGCCCGGTGTGCAGTACCGGTACGAGCGCTGGGCCGCGCTCGTCGAGGAGCTGGGCGCAGAGGTGCCCGCGGCGGCCGTCACCGATCTGGGCGGCCGCCCGCCCGGCCCCCTGCTGACCAAGCTGCCTCGCGAGGCGCACGCCCTGGTCGTACGGCCCGACGGTCACCTCGACGCCCTGGTGCCGCTCGACGACCGCGCCCACGCGACCGCCGTACAGGCCGTCGGACAGGCCCTGGCCCGGAATGTGCGGCCCGAGCCCGCGAAGGCGCCGGAACTCGCCGTACTGCCCTCCTGACGCCCCCTTCCTCTCCGACTCCTGTCCTTTCCGAAGCACCCCGTTTCCGCAACAGAAGGAGCCCTGCCATGACCACCACCGCCCGCGTCGCCCTCACCGACGTCGCCGACATGACGCCCGAACAGCTCGCCGTGTACGAGAAGTTCCAGTCCAACCTGACCCGCTCGCTGCTGCTGACCAAGAACTCTGCCGCCGCCCATCTCGCGCTCGGCGGCACCTTCACCGTCGGCCTGCTGAGCCTGCTGGACCGCGAGGTGGTCGTGCTGCGCGTGGCCAAGCTGCGCGACAGCGAGTTCGAGCGCCTGCTGCACTACCCGCTCGCGAAGAAGGCCGGCCTGGAGGACACCGAGATCAAGGCGATCGAGGACGCCCTGTACGACGAACTGCCGCCCGCCCGTGCCGCCCTGGTCCGCTATGTCACCGACTGCATGGTCGATCACAAGGCGAGCGACGAGGCGTTCTGGGCGCTGCGCGAGCATTACTCGCAGAACGAGATCGCCGAGATCACCCACCTCGCCGGTCACAGCGCCATGACCGCCATGTACCTGGCCAGCCTGGACATCCCGCTCGACGAGGGCATCGCCTCCTGGGGCCGGCTGACCGAGGTCCAGGACGAGGTCAAGAGCTGACCCGCGCCCACCGCCCGACCCGAGAGGAAGAACCTTGCAGTACGTGCGGCTGGGCTCGTCCGGCCTGAAGGTGTCCCGGCTGGCGCTGGGCTGCATGAGCTACGGCGAGCCCGGGCTCGGCACCCACCCCTGGTCGCTGCCGGAGGAGGAGAGCCTCCCGTTCCTCGCCCAGGCTCTCGACCTCGGCGTGACCTTCTTCGACACCGCGAACATCTATTCCCTCGGCACCAGCGAGGAGTTCCTGGGCCGCGCGGTGCGCAAGCTGACCCGGCGCGAGAACGTCGTCATCGCCACCAAGGTGTACGAGAAGCTCACCGACAACCCGCTGTCCGGGGGCCTGTCCAGGGCGGCGATCCTGCGCGAGGTCGACGCAAGCCTGCGTCGGCTGGACACCGACTACATCGACCTCTACATCGTCCACCGCTGGGACTACGAGACACCTGTCGAGGAGACGATGGAGGCACTGCATGACGTGGTGCGCGCGGGCAAGATCCGCTATATCGGTGCCTCGTCCATGCACACGTGGCAGTTCGTGAAGGCGCAGTACGTCGCCGACCTGCACGGGTGGACACGGTTCGTCAGCATGCAGAACCACTACAACCTGATCAACCGCGAGGAAGAGCGGGAGATGTTGCCGTACTGCCTCGCGGAGGGCATCGGCGTCACCCCGTGGAGCCCGCTGGCCCGCGGCAGGCTCGCCCGCGACTGGGACACGGAGTCGACGCGCACCGCGGGCGACCCGATCCAGGAGCGCTTCTACGGCCCGACCGAGCGGGCCGACCGAGCGGTCGCCCGGGTGGTCGCCGAGATCGCCGCAGCCCGGGGCATCCCCATGGCCCAGGTGGCCCTCGCCTGGCTGCTGCGGCAGCCGGCCGTCACCGCGCCCGTCGTCGGCGCGACCAGGAACCACCACCTCGAGGACGCGGTGGCGGCCCTGGACGTGGTGCTCGACGACGACGAAATGGCCCGGCTTGAGGCGCCCTATGTGCCGCACGCCGTCGTGGAATACGTCTGACCGACAGGCAGGTGGAGGAACAGTGGGAATAGCCGACTTCGCTCTGGCGATGCCGAGCGGGAAGAAGAGCGTCACCGAGGTCAGCCAGGAGTCCGGGTACAGCGCCGAGAAGCTCGGACAGATCCTGCCGTCGGGGAAGTTCTCGGTGCTCGCGGAGGGAGAGACCTCCTGGGGCCTGGGCCGCGACGCCGCGGCCCGGCTCCTGCTCAGGAACCCGGTACCGCTCGACGACATCGGACTCGTTCTCTACGCGGGCTCCAGCGAGTGGGGTACGCCCTTCTGGTCGCCCGCCGCCAAGATCGCGCTGGAGCTGGGGATCGGGCAGGCACACTGCTACGAGGTCTCCAACTTCTGCAACGCGGGCATGGTGGCCGTGAAGCTCGCGGACGACCAGGTGCGCGCGGGCACGCACAAGTACGCCCTGGTGATCATCGCGGACCGGCTGAGCGAGCTGGTCGAGTACGGCACCGGGTACATCGAGCTGTTCAACTTCGCCGACGGCGCGGCCGCGGTGCTGGTCTCGGCCGACGCCAAGTACGAGGTGCTCGGCTCGGCCCACCACACCGACCCGCAGTGGGTGGACTCGTACTACGGCGAGATCAAGGACGGCGAGATCAAGGTCGAGCGGGGCGAGAAGCTCGACGGGCTCGGCACCGCCTTCATCGACAACTTCACCACGCTGACCCACCGGGTTCTGGCCCAGGCCGGCCGGGAGGTGGCCGACGTGGCGTACTTCCTGGTCACTCACGGCAACCAGGACACCCACCGCACGTACCTGACGGAACTGGGCGTGGATCCCTCCCGCAGCGTCTTCCAGTACGAACTCGACGGACACCTGGGCGGCGCTGACCCGTTCCTCGCCCTGGAGGAGCTGGAGCGGGACGGCCGGATCTCCTCCGGCGACCTCGTGGTCGTGGCGACGGCCGGGTCGGGCTTCACGTGGGGAGTGACGGCGATCCGGCGGACGTAGCTCGCGTGCGGCCACGAGAACGCCCCCGGTCTTCGAGGACCGGGGGCGTTCATCGTGTCCGTGCCGCTCAGCGATGGTGCACGGAGTCCAGATCCACCGTGAGGAGCTGCAGTGCGGCCTCGTGCGGGGAGTCGGGTTCCGCGTGGTAGAACTTCAGGATGTTGCCGTCCTGAAGATCAGCGGACTGGTACATCAACTCCAGCTCACCGACGACCGGATGGTCGAAGAGCTTCGTCCCCTCGATGCAGTTGGACACCCGCTGACGGCACCAGAGTGCCGCGAACTCCTCGCTCTGGATGGTCAGTTCACCGATCAGTTCGGCCAGCCGAGGATCGTGACGGTGGTTCCCGGAGATGAACCGCAGATACGTCACGTTCGACTCGGACTCCGCCGCCCAGTCCGCGTACAGCGACTGGACGTTGTCGTCGAGGAAGTTCATCTTGATGATGTTGGGCCGCCGTTCGGCGTCGTCGGGGACGTCGACATCGAGGTGCGGGGCGAACAGCCGGTGGTACAGCGAGTTCCAGGCCAGGATGTCGCAGCGGTAGTTCAACACGGCCGCCGCCACGTTGCCGAGCGAGGCCATCAGCATCTTCGTGCTGGCGCTGAGCTGGTCGTCCTGGGGCGCCGACTGGTGCGGATCCTGCACCGGTGTACCGATCTTGAGCAGGTAGTCCCGCTCGTCGGCGCCCAGATCCAGGGCGCGGGCGATGGAGAGCAGAACCTGCGGGGATGCGTGCGCGGTCTGGGACTGCTCGAGACGCGTGTAGTACGTCTGACTCACCCCGGCGAGCGCGGCCACCTCCTCGCGGCGCAGCCCCGGGACCCGGCGTGAGCCGCTGGTCCGCAGGCCCATCTGCTCGGGCCGGACGCGCTCGCGCATCTGTCGCAGGTAGCTGCCCAGGTCCGTGTTCACTATCTGGTCCACCCTTCTCATTATGAAGTCCCGTACGGCAGGGGCAATGGCGCCTCGGCCCGCGGTGACCGGTGCCACAACGGCCGGGAGGGCGACGTCGCGCCGCCCTCCCGGCCGTACCGGCCCTTGGTGCTGGTGCTGCGTGCCGTCGGGGCCTACTTCTGTGCCACCTTGCGGCGCAGCACCAGCCACAGCAGGAGACCGACCGCGACCTGGGAGAAGCCGGCCACACCGATCGCCGTGTGGATGCCGGTGAGTTCCTCGGCCGCGGTCACGGTGCCCTGGCCGATGACGGCGGCGAAGACCGCGCTGATCAACGGAATGCCGATGGCGATACCGACCTGCTGGCTCTGGGTGGCCATACCGGTCGCCATGCCCTGGGCATCGGCGTCGACGGACGAGGTGGCGATGACCATGAAGCACAGGGCTGCCAGCATGGAGAAGAAGGCGTTCACGAACTGGGTGACGATCAGCGGGACCAGCCAGTACGAGTCCGAGGTCGCCCACAGCGCCGGCAGCATGAACGCGCCCTGGAGGAAGAGGGAGACCCCGAGCATCGTGCGCGGCGAGACCCGCTGGAGGATGCGCGGACCGACGGTGCCGGCGATGATCTGGCCCACACCGATGCCGAGCAGCACCAGACCGGCGACCAGGGACGACAGGCCGAGCACGTTCTGGACGTACAGGCCGGTGAAGAAGATCAGCGCGGTCTCGCCGCCGAAGATGAACAGGGCGGCGACGTTGCCGAAGGCGATGTCGGGCTTCTTCAGGATCTTCACCGGGACCAGGGCGTCGGCGGTACGGCTCTCCACCGCCCAGAAGGCGGCGAGCAGGGCGGCGGAGGCGACGAGGGTGACGCCCGCCACCAGGTCGAGACCGTCCTCGCCGACGCGGGTGACGCCGTAGATCCCGGCGAACAGGCCCAGGGTGATCAGCACCGCGCCGGGCAGATCGATCCGGCTGCGCTGTTCGGCGCGGCTCTCGTCGACGACGATCGGCACGACGACGATGGCCGCGATGGCCACGGGGATGTTGATGAAGAAGGCCCAGCGCCAGGAGAACACGTCCGTGAGGACACCGCCGAGGATCGCACCGACGCTGAAGCCGGAGCTCATCATCACGCTGTTGAGGCCGAGCGCGCGGGTGCGCAGGCCGGGCTCGGTGAAGGTGGTGGTGAGCAGGGCGAGCGCGGCGGGCGTGACGGCGGCGGTGGCCAGGCCCTGGAGGGTACGGGCGATCAGCAGCATCGCGGCCGAGTCCGCGACGCCGCCGATCAGCGAAGAGACTGCCAGGACGACCATCCCGGCGGTGAAGATGCGCCGCCGTCCCACGTAGTCACCGACACGTCCGAACACCAGCGTGCATCCGGCGGCGCACAGTGCGAACGTCGTGGTGATCCACTGCAGGCTCCCCGTGGAGAACCCGAGGGACGTGCCGACCTCCGGCAGCGCCACGTTCAACACGGAGAAGTCGGCGGCCATCATGAACTGCGACGCCAGCAGCACGACCAGAGCGGCGACCTGGCGTCCGTTCATGTGTACGGCGGTTGGCTGCGCGGCGGTAGCCGTCGCGGTGGTATCAGCGGTAGTCATGCTCCCAGACTCCGGTGCACGGCCCACACCAGCCAGATCCCCCTTGACAGCACTCCTGGGGAGACTGTCACTGGCAGTGTCACCCTCACCCGCGGCGCCGGAAGCCTGGCCAGGGGGCGTCCACGCCGGTGGGAGGTGCCGAGTTGGGTGCCGCGGCCTTCCGGTTAGACCCTGACCGAACGCCTCCGTCCCAGTCAGCTGCCACCCGGCCAAGCCACCGACGCCTCGGTGACGTCGGATCGCTACGCTCGGTTTCGTGAGTGAAGAGGCCCGCGTCATGGCGAATGCGTGAGTGGGGTGTCGCGCTCAACGCCGCTGGAGCCGAGGCGCCTGGCGGTACCGACGCGGAGTATTCACAGGCACTCTCCTGGCAGGACGTGGTCGCCGTCGCAGGGCGCCTCGCCCAGGTCATGATCGCGAACGATCTGAAAGAACTCTCCGCTCTGAACGCCCCCCCCATGAGGGAGACCATGGGCCGGAGCCGAGACCAAAGACAGCCCCACGGGCCCTCATTCCTGGGGCTCGTGGCGTTCCTCGCCCGTCCGAGGGGCCTTCGCGGGAATCGGGTGTGTCTGATGGGTGCCGGTGTCGATGAGGATCTGCGCGGCAGGGGAGACGTTGTCGGCTCGCACGGCTCTGGCCATGGCTGCATGGGCGGCATCGGGTGTCGTGTGCGGTGGGACCAGGAGGAGGGAGAAGTGGTCCTGGTCTCCCCGAGTGATCAGGACGGTGTTGTCACCGACCGGGAAGGAGTCGATATGGACCACCCGGTCGTCGATGACCAGGCGCGTGGGAAGACCGTCCCATGCCGTGGCGTCCAGGCCGACGCGCGTGATGGGGCCGAGGTGTCCGGTCAGCACGTGGATGAGGTCCGGCAGCTCCGCGCCGATGTCGCGGGAACGCGGCCACCACGCGCCGTCGAGATTGCCTTCCCGGGATGGCGTCGTCTCCAGCCGCAGAAGAACCGTCCCGGGTTTCGCGGCCCGGTGGATCGCGTCCGGCAGGTGCCCGGGCGCGCGCGAGTGGTCGGATTCGGTCATGGTGTGTCCGCCTGTCTGCGGGATTCGGTGTCGCCACCGAACGCGGGACCTCGTCCTCTCGGTCGTCCTCTCACGGTAAGTCGTGCGGCACGCACCGGCCAGGCTGCCGACGGCGCCGGGCTCCCGGTCGCTCGGTAAAAGGCCTGCTCACGAGCACGGCCCGGCTCCCGGGGCCGCCGAGCGGCTAGAGTGAAACGAACCGGGAGCACTCCGCATACCGGCCGACACGTCGGTGTCCTTCCCGGCGAGCGACAACACCGGTTCCAGGTCTCCTGGACGGATCATCCACGTCACCGCGAACCCGGCCCACAGCGCTGCAAGGGGTCCCCATGAAGTCACCGGAACTGCCGTCGGCCGGGCACGCAGACGTTCGTATCGTCGCCGCGGATCCTGAGGCGGCTCGTCAGGTCGCGGAGATTCTCCGCGGGTGTTTCGCCACCACCGAAGCGCGCAGCTACCCCGCGGGCGCTGACGGCGGAACACGTCTCCAGCTCACCGTGGACACCACGCGCATGGCGGAGCCGGTGCGCTCCTGGCTGCTGACGAGCCAGTCCTCCCGGGACGATCACCCACAGACGGACGACATGTGAGGAGATGCCCCTGACGCTGCACGAGCAGCGGCACTACCGTGAGGCGAACTCCGACAGTGAGGCCTGCCATGACCGTTTCACGGACCATCAGAGACCAGGCGCAGACGACGAGCGGGATCACGGAAGTCTCCGGAAGCCTGGAACAGGCTGTCCGGAGGACCAAGGACACCTTCAGGCGGAACGGAAGCGGCCCCCGATGATGTACGACCAGACACGCGCCCAGCAGCCCGCGGGCCAACCCCGGGGCCGCGCCGAAGGCCGCGCCGCGGGGCCGGAGCCACTGCTCCCGTCGGCCGAACGGGACACGATCGCCGTACGCCTCGGGCACGCCCTCAACACATTCGCCGACACCCCGCTCGAGGCGCTGGAAGAGGCCGAGAGTGCCTTCGACGAAGCCACCGCCCAGCTGGTGAACGCCCTCGCGGAACGGCGGCGCGTCCTGCGCGCCGGCTGGCACGAGCAGGACCCCGACACGCAGTCCGACGAACTCCGGCACGCGCTGAGGCAGTATCGGGAGATCACCCAGCGACTGCTCCACCTCTAGGCGGCCGCTGCTCCGCGTCGCGGCGGGGCGCGGAGTAGTGTGGAGGGTACCGAGGGCATGCCGCACACCGGCTTTCACGCCGGGTCGTTCTCGGCGAGAGATGAAACCCGGGCCGCCGCAGAGGCGGCCCGGAGACGGGTCCGCATCATGTCGGCGACCTTGCACTCCACCCTGCCGCACCCCGAGCCGGTCGCAGCCCCGGCCGCGCGTCTCGCCCTGAAGACCGACGGCGCATCGCGAGGGCTCCTGGACGGTGCCTGGTGGCCCCGCTCCCGGGATCTGCTGAGTGAACTACCCGCTCTGACCGACGCGTTGGATCCCTCTTGGGGGCGCATCACGCGTGTCGCCGTCAACCCGAAGTACTGGCCGGTCATCCCCCGCCGGGTTCCCGTGGACGGGCATGTCGTCCGGGTCGGCTGGTTCACCCCGGAAATCGACCCGCACAAGCTGCTGCTGCTCTCCTACGGCACCGGCCGCTGGGACCTGTTGATCATCCCGCCGGAGACCGGGGCGGAGTCGGCGGCCCGGCTGATGGCTGCCGCGTCGGACCACGACGGCCCGCCCCTGACGGCAAGCGCGCTCATCGCCGCGGACGAGGGCCGGCACGGCGTCGCCGCGACCGAGGAGCCACTGGCCCCGGACGAGGCATGGGAGTACGAAGGCGGCGCCCCCGCCGTGTTCCCGGCCGTCCCGCGACAGCCCGGTCGAAACGGTCAGGCCGGTCAGGCCGTTCAGCCCAGCCCCTTGATCGTCGGTCTGTGAGGCGGCCGCCATGAACGCCTTCCTGACGGTCACCGCCTTCATCGTCCTCATCGCGGCTGCGGCCTACGTGATCCACCGGCTCAACATCGAGCACGCGGACAGAATCGCCGTGCACCGGTACAGCAGCCCGCTGCCCCGCCGCAGCGGACGCGGCACGCCGCGGCCCCCGGTGGAACCTGGGTCCGGGTCGCCGAGCGCCGGCGAACGGCGGGACCACCGCGACGGGGGGCGTGGCCGCTTCCCGCCGCGTCGCCACCGCGGCCGTACTGCTCACGACAAGTGACCGGCTGCGCTAGCCGAACACCGACTTCGACGGAGACGTCCAGAACGTCACCGTCGGCCCGTAGGCGCCGTCCTCCTCGTCGCTCACCTCGACCGTGATCTCGCGGTCGGGATAGCGCGTGGAGAGGACACCCTGCCAGGACTCCCCCAGGGCCAGGGCGAGTTGCGGGAGTTCTTCGCCGAGGTGGTCGTCGTCCGTGAGGGGGGTGTTGCCGAACAGGGCCCAGAGTTCGATGTGGTTGGCCACCGCCTCGATGCGTTCCCGGTCGCCGTCCAGCGTCGTGAACCAGTTGTCGATGTTGTCCTGGCCGAAGCGGTCCTTGAGGAACACGCAGCCCCGGTACTCGACCGTCTCGGGGCAGAACAGCCAGGCCGCGGCCAGGACGAAGCGCAGGCCGCCCTCGAAGTCGAGGTAGTTGGCCGGGGTGAGTTCCTCGTCCTTCCAGTCCGCGCGCCACCGGGTGAAGAACACCGGCAGCTTCCGGTCGGACCACGACGGCCTGCTGCTGCTCACGGGATCTCCCAGGGGAACGCGGCGCGCACGTCGTTCGATGGGCGCACGAAGACCTCGCCGGTCTTCGGGTTGGTGTTACGCACGTACTCTACGACGTGCGGTGTGTCCACCCCGCCGTGCGGACGGCCCTCCAGGTCCACGCGCTTGACCGCGCGGCCCTCGGAGTCGTACGTCGTGTAGTTGGTGACTTTTCCGGTCTGCGGGTCGGTCTTGTAGAGGGTTCCGTCCTTGGGACCGTTCTCCACCGGCAGGTTGTTCCCGGCGCGACCGCCGGTGCCCTTGTACTGCTGGCCGTTCTTGATCAGGTCGGAGGCCGGCTGCTGGGTGGAACCACCGGTTCCCGATCCCTCGCTGTTCATCCGGAGGGGTTCGACCTTGGAGTCGTTCGTGGCGTGCTGCGCCAGGTCCACCGCGCCGGCGCCCGCCAGGCCGACGCCCGTGGCGATCCCGGCGGCGGAGACGACGTTGAGCGGTACGCCGGCGACCGCCCCGACGCCCGTGGCGTCCAGGGCCACGCCGAGCCCTTCACCGCCGGCGCTGACCCCGGCCAGGAGCATGCCGCCGAGCATCGCCGCGCTGTCGCCCGGATGCTGGACCATGGCGTTTCCGAAGGAGGCGAGGTCGTTGACGACGGTCTTGCCGCCGTCCAGCAGGTCCTCCCCCACATCGCCGAAGAAGTCGCCGACCTTGGACCAGAATCCCGGGCGCTCGGGGGCGGCCTCCGTGGCCTTCTTCACCAGCGCGGCCGCGGTGTGCCCGGCGCTGTCCACATTTCCGCGAGCTGTGTCGAGAGTCCCGCGGGCGGCGGCACGGTCGGCCTCGCCGGGATCGTCGAAGGGGATCTCGGTGGTGTCCCCCTTGCCGCGCGCCTCGTTGACCTGTTGGTCGTGGGCGTTCTTGGCGGTCGCGGTGGCCGACTGCCCGCGCGCGTACTGCGTGATGGCCTCGCCCGCACGCTGCTGGCCCGCGCGCAGGGCGGCGATGTAGTCGTAGAGGGCGTTCGCGGCGGCGTGGAAGTTGTTGCCGGCCTCGACCCATCGGGTCGGCTGACCGTGGAAACGGTCACGGAAGGCGTCGCCGGCGTCGCCGCTCCAGCCGTTCTCGGTGTCGATCTTCGCGAGTCCTTCGCCGGCCTCGATGAGGACGTCACCGTAGGCGAGCAGGGACTGTGCGGTCGGGGTCAGGGCGTCCGGTGCGCCGGGGACGAGCGCGCGGGGGTCCGAGGTCTCTCCGAGCCCGGCCGCCATCAGGACGCCCCCGGGTCGGTTCCGGAGGAGGATTTCAGAATGCCCTCGGCCGAGAGCTGGATGTGCTTCTCGGCCGCCTCGTAGCTCTGGACGCAGTGGTTCAGCCGGTCGGAGACCTCTGCGCCGTCGGTGGCCAGGTGGGAGACGCCGATGTTCCACCGGTCGCAGAAGTCGACGACCGCCGAGGCCAGCGCGTCGTGTCCGAAGGCCTCCCTGGGAGCGTCGATGTCGCTCACCTTCTTGGTGGCCATGGCGTCCAGGGTGGTGCTGATCCCGGATGCGGCCTTGCGGAGCGCGTCGAGGTCCACGGAGAACCCGTCCGTCATGCTCAACACCCTCTCCCTGCTCAGTGCTTGGAGGGTAGCAACGGGCACCGTGGCGCAAAGAGGGCACGGATCGGATGATTGCGCAAGCTTTAAACTGTCGGCGTGGACGCAACGGAGACAGTGGAGACGGCCGACGTGACCGGGTGGGAAGTCGCCGTTCTCGATGGCGGTCCGGCGGACGGCATGCGGGTCAAGGTTGCCGATCGGCCGCGGGTGGTGCAGGTGACGTATCCCTGCCGGGCCGACGGCGCGCCGCCCGGAGTGCGGGTGGAGGGGGTCTACGTCTACCGGCTCGACCACGGGGTGACGGACGAACCTCTGCGGTACGGGTTCGACATCGCCTGCCCCTGACCCGGTCAGTTCTCGGGTCGCGCAACTGCGGAGCGGCGCTCGTGGCGTGTCCGCGCCGCCAGAAGGCCTGCCCCGTACAGGGCGAGGACGGCGGCGAGGAGGCCGTAGTACACGCCGGGCAGTGCGCTCAGCCCCAGGGCCGCGCCCAGGGGGGACGCGGGCAGGATCAGGCCGATTCCGGCCAGTCCGGCGGCGGACCAGGTCACCGGGCCGGGCCGCCGACGGCGCCTGCCGAGTGCACCGATCGAACCGAGTGACAGCAGGACCATCACCACGGCCTGCGTCAGCAGGTTCTCCGTGAACCAGCCCGAGTGGAACAGCGCCTCGTCGTCGCCCGGGCCCCGCAGCGCGAACGCCAGGACACCGAAGGTCGCCAGGTCCGCCACCGCGTTCAGCGCGCCGAATCCGACGATGAACCGGAGCAGCGCCCGGGGGTCCAGGACGCTCGGCCGGAGCAGGGCGGACGGGGCGGGACGGTCGTGGGCGAAGGCCAGTTGGGCCGCGTCGAAGCAGAGGTTCTGGACGAGGACCTGGGCCGGGAGCATCGGCAGGAAGGGCAGGAGGAGGCCCGCGGAGAGCATCGCGATCACGTTGCCGAGGTTGGAGGAGAGCGTGATGCGCAGATACGTGGCGATGTTGCCGCCCGCGTGACGGCCGGCGGCGACCGCGTGGCCGATCGCGGTGAGGTCCTTCTCGGCGAGGACCAGGTCCGCGTCTTCCCTGCTCACCCCGGCCGCGTCGCGTGGGGCGATGCCGACGTCGGCAGTGCGCAGGGCGGGCAGGTCGTTGACGCCGTCGCCGAGGAAGCCGACCGTGTGGCCGCCGGCCTGGAGGGCTCGGGTGATCCGGGTCTTGTGCTCGGGGGTGCAGCGGGCGAAGACGGTCGTACGGCGGGCCAGTTCGGTCAGTTCGGGGTCGGTGAGGGTGTCGAGGCGGTCGGCGGTGAGGACACCGGCCACCGGGACCCCCAGATCACGGCAGGCCCGGACCGCGGTGCCCGGGTGGTCCCCGGTGAGGACCTTGACGGTGACGCCCCGTGCGGCGAGCCCGGCGAGGGCCTCGGCGGCGGTGGGGGCGAGGTCGTCCCGGAGGGTGACCAGGCCGCGGAAGGTGAGGCCGCGTTCATGGGGGCGGGCTCCGGCGGGGAGTGCGGTGGTGGCGACCGCGAGGACGCGCAGCCCGTCCGCGGCGTGCGTGTCGGCGAGGTCGCGCAGGCGGGAGCGCTCGTCGTCGGACAGGGCACAGCGTTGCAGTACGGCTTCCACGGCGCCCTTGGTGATCTGGGTGTGCGTGCCGAGCCGGCCGGGGGTGCGGACGATCACGGTGGCCACGCGGCGGGCCGGGTCGAAGGGGAGGGCCATGACGCCGTCGTACGACATGAGGGCGTCCTCGTCGGCGGCCGCGAGCAGGGCCTCGTCCAGGCCGTCGGGGGCCGGGAGGTCGGCGAGCTGGAGCGACCACCAGGCGGCGGCCACCGCCCGGCGCAGCACCTCGGGGTCGTCGTGGCCCTCGGCGTCCAGCGCGCGGTGGACGACCGGGTGGTCCTGGGTGAGGGTGCCGGTCTTGTCCACGCACAGGACGTCCATGGCGCCGATGTCGTGCAGGGCGGGGAGCCGTCGCACGATGACGCCGTGGGTACGGGCGAGGAGCGCGGCGCCACGGGCCAGGCAGGCGGTGACCAGGACCGGCAGCATCTCCGGGGTCAGACCGACCGCCACGGCGACGGCGAAGGGGAGCGTCTCCAGGCCGCGGCCGCGGAGGGCGGCGTTGGCCATGAGCACCAGGGGCGGGGTCAGCAGGGCGAAGCGGATCAGGATCCAGGAGACGCCCTGGACGGAGCGCTCGAAGGCGGTCGCCGGGGGTTTTCCGGTACGGCGGTGAGCGGCGGCGAAACGGGTGTCGCCGCCGGTCGCGGTGACCACGGCGGTGGCGCTGCCGGACGCGACGCTGCCGCCTTGGAAGCAGAGCCGGGGGTCCTGGAAGACGCCGTCGTCCTCCGGGTCCTCGATCGCGGACTTCTCCACCGGCGCGGACTCTCCGGTGAGGGCGGCCTGGTGGACCGTGAGCCCGGTCGACCGCAGCAGTCGTACGTCCGCGGGGATCAGGTCGCCGGGGCCGAGCCGCACGACGTCGCCGGGGACGAGTTCCTCGACCGGGATCTCGCGGGTGACCGGGATCTCGCGGGTGACCGGGATCTCGCGGGTGACCGGGGCCGTGCCGTCGTGCACCCGACGCTGGACCGTGACGGTGGTCGCCACCAGGCGGCGGAGTCCTGCCGTGGAGCGGGCGGCCCGGTGTTCGCCCGAGGCGCGCAGGACGCAGCTCACGCCGACCAGCAAGAGGATCACCGCGGCTGTGCCCCAGGCGAAGACGGCGGCCGACACCAGTCCCAGACAGAGCAGCACCGCGGTGAACGGGTCACGCACACTGCGGGCGAACAGGCGGGGCCAGGAGGGGTCCCGGGCGTCCGGAATCGTGTTCTCCCCGAACCGCGTCAACCGCTCCTCCGCCTGCGCCTCGGTCAGCCCTCGCGGGCCGGTGTCGAGCCGCCGGAAGACTTCGAGCAGGCCGGCTGCGGGAGCGGCGGGGCCGGAACGGGGGTTGGCCGGGCCGCCGCCGTCCCCGTCCGCGCCGACCAGGGAAGGGAGAGCGCGCAGGAGAACACCCGCCCGCCCAGTAGAACCAGCAGTCCCAGGCGACGACCGGCCACCGCCAGCAGGCGCCGGCCCAGCGTGACCAACAGAGCCGGACGGCGGCCCAGAGGCCGCCCCAGCACGCTCGGACAGCGCAGCGGAATCAACAGACCCAGACCTCGAGCTCCCCGGAACAACAGACGCGGACGCAGAAGAACCGTCGGCCTCGGATATCGGCCCATCCGGAGCGGCACCCCCGGCCACCGTCCCGTCCGACGCAGCAGGCGCGGCAGACGGTGCTCCGTCCCCTCCTCGCGCCTCCGGCTCCTCAGACACCGGCCTCGCGCAGTCGGTCCGAGGTTGCGGAGGAGGTTTCCCGGGCCGTGAGCTGGCCGACCATGACGCGGACCACGGTCACGATGTCGGGGTCGTCGACGTAGTAGACCTGCCGGCGGCCCTCACGGCGGGAGCGGACGAGCCCGGCGAGTTTCAGCTTGGCCAGGTGCTGGCTGACCGCGGGCAGCGCGCCGCCGACCCGGTCGGCGAGGTGGGTGACGTCGCTCTCGCCCTGGGACAGCGCCCACATGATGTGCAGCCGGGCGGCGGAGGCGAGGAGTCCGAAGGCGGCGGCCGCCTCGGCGAGCACCTCCGACGACGGGTCCTGGAAACCGCCGACGATCTTCGCCACAGCCCTCTCGTCCTCCCGGGTCGAACCGCATCGATCACACCGAACCGCCCGACCAAGTGTAGGGGCGGCGCAGTGATCGTCCCGCTTCGTCCGGTACCGGTCCCTCCCCTCGTGGGGACCGGTACCGGAGGAAGCGGGTGACCGTGGACGGAAATTGACCGAGAACGTGCGGCGCGCTGGGTGGAAAGCGGGGCGCCGGGCTGGTGGCCTGTCCTGGCGTCGCCCGCCGGCTGAGCCGCAGGTCATGATCCTGCCAGCCAAGGGGCCCGCGGAGGAGGTTCCGGTGCCAGGAGCGCTGCGTTACCGCAGGTCAGCCGTATAAAGTGACTTTTCCGGTCCGGATTCAACCGCGAGGGAAGTAAGGGGTGGAACCTTGAGTTCCGACTCAGGGGCACGCACGGCCTTCGCGGAACGTCTCGCCCTGTTGTACAGAGAGGCTGGAAATCCGCCCCTCAAGCGGGTGTCCGAAGGCGTCGGCCGACTCCAGCGTGTCGACGAGCGGGGCCGCCCCGTCCGGGTGTCCGCGCAGCGGATCAGCGACTGGCGGCGGGCCCGGAACGTGCCCGCTCAGTTCACCGCCCTCGCGGCCGTGCTGCACATCCTCATTCCCGAAGCACGGCGCATCAGTCCCACCCCCGTCTCGGCCGGACTGTACGACCTCGGCCAGTGGCAGCGGCTGTGGGAGCGCGCGCTGGCTCCGGACGAGGACGAGGGACCCCAGCCGGAGACCCCCGCCGGGGTCTGCCCGTACCGGGGCCTGGCCTCCTACCGGCAGGAGGACGCCCGCTGGTTCTTCGGCCGGGAGCGGAGCACGGAGGCACTCGTCAAGCTGCTGCGCTCGGCGGCCGAGACCGGCACGGGCGGTCTGGTGATGCTCGTGGGTGCCTCGGGTGCGGGCAAGTCCTCGCTGCTCAACGCCGGTCTGGTGACGGCCCTGGAGGAGGGCGCGCTCGACGGTGACGGCGAGGCCCGCGGCCGCCCGATCCTTCAGCTCGTGCCGGGTGCCGATCCGCTCGCGGAACTGACCCGTCGTATACCCGGGCTGGAAGCCGTCGCGGCCGGCACGGAAGCGCATGAACCGGACCATCCTCCTGAATTCGCGCCTGCCGTCCGGGAAGCGGTCGCCTCGTGGGCTCAGCACGAGGCCGCCCATGCCCGGCCGGTGGTGATCGTGGATCAGTTCGAGGAGGCGTTCACGCTCTGCTCGGACGAGACGGCCAGGCGTACGTTCGTCCAGGTGCTGCACGCCGCCTGCACGCCCGCCGGCCCGGACACGGCCGCGCCCGCCCTCGTTCTCCTCGGCATCCGCGCCGACTTCTACGAGCGCTGCCTCGACCACCCCGAGCTGGCCGACGCGCTCCAGCACCGGCACATGGTGCTCGGGCCGCTGACCAGCGGGGAGCTGCGCGAGGCCGTGACCGGTCCGGCCCGGGCCGTGGGCCTGGAGCTGGAACCGGGGCTCGCGGAGCTGATCATCCGCGAGGTGAGCGCCGACGGCCCGCGCGGTGGGGGCACCTCCCACGCGTTTCGGGCCGTGGGGGAGCACGGCGCGGGCGTGCTGCCGCTGCTGTCGCACGCCCTGCTCGCGACCTGGCAGCGCCGCAAGGCGGGCCGGCTGACGCTGGCCGGCTATCGCGCGGCCGGTGGTATCCAGGGCGCGGTCGCGGCGACCGCCGAGCGGGCCTGGTCGGCTCTGGACCCGGCGGCGCGTACGGCCGCCCGGCTGCTGCTGCTGCGCCTGGTACGTCTGGGCGAGGACACCCAGGCCACCCGCAGGCGCGGCACCCGGCGCCAGCTGACCGCGGAGTCGACGGACCCCGGCAAGACGGAGGAGTCCCTCGAAGCGCTGGTACGCGCCCGGCTGGTGACGCTGGACGCGGACACCGTGGAGATCACCCACGAAGCCCTGCTGACGGCCTGGCCGCGGCTGCGCGAGTGGATCGACGAGGACCGCAGCGACCATCTGCTGCGCCAGCGCATCGAGGAGGACGGCCGCTCCTGGGAGGGCTCGAACCGCGATGCGTCGCTGCTGTACCGGGGGTCGCGGCTCGAACAGGCGCGCACGTGGGCGAAGTCCGCCGGGGACACCTACCTGACCCGCAGTGCGGTGGCGTTCCTGGCCGCCTCGGTCCGGCTGCGCCGGCGGACGGTCCTGATCGCCCGGGGCGCGGTGTCGGCCCTGGTGGTCCTCGCGATGGTGGCCGTCGGTTCGGCGGTGGTCGCCTGGCAGCAGCGCAACGACGCCCTGTTCGAGCAGGTCGTCGCGGAGGCGGACCGCGTCCAGTCCACGGATCCGTCGCTGTCCGCCCGGATCGACCTGGTCGCCCACGGCCTCAGGCCCGACGACGAGGGCACCAACACCCGGCTGATCTCCATCGTCAACGCGCCGCTGGCCACCCCGCTCACCGGCCACACCGGCGCGGTCTACCTCACCTCGTTCAGCCCGGACGGAAAGCTCCTGGCCACCGCCGGCTACGACCGGACCGTATGCCTGTGGGACGTCGGCGACCGCACCCACCCCAAGGCGCTGGGCAAGCCCCTCGCCGGTGGCACGAGCTGGGTCAGCAGCGCGGTGTTCAGCCCCGACGGCAGAACGCTCGCCAGTGCCGGGGACGACGGGAAGATCCGTCTGTGGGACGTCAGCGACCCGCGCTCGCCGACATCGCTCGGCGCTCCCCTGACCGGGCACCGCGGCACGATCTACCTGATCGCCTTCAGCCCGGACGGGCGCACCCTGGCCTCCGCCAGTGAGGACAGGACCGTACGGCTGTGGAACACGCGTGACAGGAAGCAGCCTCCCGCCGAGCTCACCGGGGCCGGGGCCGCCGTACGGTCCGTGGCGTGGAGCCCCGACGGGCACATGCTGGCGGCCGGGGGCGACGACCAGACGATCCGGCTGTGGAACACCACCGATCCGCGCAGGTCACGGCCGTACGACCGAGCCCTGGCCGGGCACACGGGCCTGGTGCACTCGGTCGCCTTCAGCCCGGACGGGACCGTGCTCGCGAGTGGCAGCGCGGACGACAGCGTCCGGCTGTGGGACGTGCGCGACCCGCTCGATCCACAGCCCGTGGGCTCGCCGCTGACCGGCCACACCGGTCCCATCTGGTCCGTGGCCTTCAGCCCGGACGGGAGCAAGCTCGCCGCCGCCAGCGCGGACAGCACGGCGAGCCTGTGGAACGTCACCGATCCGGCGTACCCCTCGCAGATCGGCGAGCCCCTCGCCGGCAGCAGCGGTGAGATGTACGCGCTGGGCTTCAGCCCCGACGGCCGGACCCTCGCCACCGGCAGCGGCGACAGCAAGGTGCGCCTGTGGTCGATCCCGGCGGGAGACCTGGTGGGCAGCAGCGGGGCGTTCCGGCGGGACGGCGAGGTGCTCGCCACGGCCGGGCGGGACGGGCGGATCCGGCTGTGGAACGTGACGGACCCGGCCCGGCCGGTGGCCCTGGGCAAGCCGTTCACACCCGTGGCGCGCGACCCGGATTCCCAGGTGCTCTTCTCCCCCGACGGCCGCACCCTCGCGGTGCTCACCACCGGCCGGGTCCACCTGTGGAACGTCACCGACCCGGCGCACCCCGTCCCCTACGGTCCGGCGCTCGTCCTGCGCTCCCGGTTCATGGGTCCGGACGCACTGGCGTTCAGCCCGGACGGACGCACCCTGGCCACCGCTTACGACAGCCGCAGATTCCAGCTGTGGGACGTCACCGACCCGGCCCACCCGGTCTCCCACGGGCCGATCGCCGGCCACAAGGGGTACATCGACGGCCTTGCCTTCAGCCCGGACGGCCGGACCCTGGCCAGTGGCAGCGCGGACGGCACGATCCGGCTGTGGAAGGTGACGGACCCGGCCCGTCCGACCCTGCTCCGCAAGCCGCTCACCGGGCACACCGGGCCCGTCAACGTGCTCGCCTTCAGCCCGGACGGGCACACGCTGGCCAGCGGCGGCAACGACGACACGGTCCGGCTGTGGGACGTGACCGACCCCACGCACGCCGAGCAGACGGGCGAGGCGCTCACCGGGCACACCGAGGCGGTCGTGTCGCTGACGTACAGCCGTGACGGCTCGACGCTGGCCAGCGGCGGCAACGACAACACGGTCCGGCTCTGGGACGTGACCGACCCGTCCGCGGCCGGACCCATCGGGCAGTCGATGAGCCCCAGCGCCAAGACCGGCAGCTTCCTGTCCTTCAGCCCCGACAGCCGCATGCTCGGGGTCTCCAGCGGCGCGGACACCATCCGGCTGTGGGACCTGGACGTCGACGACGCGATCAGCCGCATCTGCGCCACGACCCGGAACGTCCTGACCCGCCAGGAGTGGGAGGAATACCTGCCGCGGCTCTCGTTCGATCCTCCCTGCGACTGAAGCGCATTACGTGATCCCGATCACAACTTCTCCCCCCGGCTGAGCAGTCCGCTCCCGCTGTTCCATTTGCCTTGTTAGTCTTGGCCACAGCCCGACCGCTGGTGCATCCCCCGTCGCCAGCGGTCGGGTCTTTTCCTGTCTGATCACGCTTTGGTCTGCCAGGGCCGTACGTGAAGGTCCCGGACGCCGTGAGCCGCGGCTGGTTCTCCGCCGAGCCCGACCCCCTCCACCGCACGTGAGGGGCCGGGTGACCGGGCCGTCGGGCTACCGGTCGAAGCCGAGCTCCAGCATCCGGATGGCGTTGCCCCGCAGCAGCTTGTAGGTCACCTCCTCGGACAGCCCGGCCACGTGCTCCCACGCGACCTTCTTGGTGTGCGGCCAGGTCGAGTCGACGTGCGGGTAGTCGGTCTCGAAGGTCGCGTTGTCCACGCCGACGGTCTCGATGGCCTCGATGCCGTGCTTGTCGCGGAAGAAGCAGCAGAAGATCTGCCGGTAGTAGTACGTCGACGGCGGCTCCGGGATCAGGTCCTTGACGCCGCCCCAGGCCCGGTGCTCCTCCCAGACGTCGTCGGCGCGTTCCAGGGCGTACGGGATCCAGCCCATCTGGCCCTCGCTGTACGCCAGTTTGAGCCGCGGGAACTTCACCAGGACTCCCGAGAAGAGGAAGTCCATCATCGAGGCCATGGCGTTGTTGAAGGAGAGGGAGGCCTGCACGGCCGGCGGGGCGTCGGGGGACGCGGCCGGCATCTGGGAACTGCTGCCGATGTGCATGTTGACGACCGTCCCGGTCTCCTCGCAGGCCGCGAAGAACGGGTCCCAGTAGCCGGAGTGGATCGACGGCAGCCCCAGGTGGGTCGGGATCTCGCTGAAGGTGACGGCCCGTACGCCCCGTGCGGCGTTGCGGCGGATCTCCGCGACCGCGAGTTGGATGTCCCACAGCGGGATGAGGCACAGCGGGATCAGCCGGCCCCCGCTGTCCCCGCACCACTCCTCGACCATCCAGTCGTTGTAGGCGCGCACACAGGCGAGCCCGACCTCCTTGTCCTTGGCCTCGGCGAAGGTCTGCCCGCAGAACCGCGGGAAGGTCGGGAAGCACAGGGACGCCTCGACATGGTTGATGTCCATGTCCTCCAGGCGGGCCTTGGGATCCCAGCAGCCCCGCCGCATCTGCTCGCGGGTGATCCCGTCGAGGGTCATCTCGTCCCGCGAGAAGCCGACGGCGGCGATGATCCGCTTGTACGGGAAGAGGTCGCCCTCGTACTCCCACCAGTCCGTGAGCTGGCCTTCCGGATCGGTGGAGAACCGGTACTTCCCGCCGACGTACGCGAGGTCCCCGATGCCGGCGGTGAGCGGCTTCGGCCCCCTGTCCCGGTACTTCGCCGGAAGCCACGTCTCGAAGAGGTGCGCGGGCTCGATCACGTGATCGTCCACGCTGATGACTTTGGGGATGTCCCGGGTTCCGCTCTCGGTGGTGACGGCCATTGCCTGCCCCCTAGCCGGTATCTGATGGGTCGTCAGATTGCAGGCTAGGGGGAGGTTCCCGCCGGGGCAAGGGCACGTGCGGGCGCCGCGCTGAACTGCCTGAACAGCGCCCTGGAGTACTGGACGGCTCCCGACGGGCGCCTCGACCTCGTCGCCCTGCTGGACGAGGCGTTCGCCTCGCTGGAGGGCTGAGCGTCAGTTGTTCCAGGTCTCGTCGTACGGGTCGTGCGGCGTCGGCACCGGCCTGGCCTGCGTGATCTCCAGGTAGGGGATCGGGCCGCCGTTCACCGTGTCCTTGGTGCGCTTGGCCGTGTAGGTGCCGGTGACCTGGAGCCAGCCGTCCGGCTTGAGGACCGGCGGGATCTGTCCGGTGAGGCCGATCTTGACCGGCTGGGCGTCCGCCGCACAGCAGTTGAGGGCCATGCGGACCAGATAGGGCGAGCCGGCGTGGTCCAGGGCGACGAACCCGGTGATGACGATCTGGCGTCCGTCGAGGCCCCGGCCGTGCTCGTAGACGGCGCGGCCCGCGTAGTCGGCGAGGTTGAGCCGCACAGGTCCGCTCTTCGGGAGCTTCGTGTAGCCGTACGACTGCTGCAGGGCCGTGCCCGTGCGCATCGCGCTGTAGGAGCCGAGGGCGGGCGGGGCGACGAGGATCAGGGCGAAGAGGGGGAGGACCAGCAGCCAGGAGACCCGGGGTTCCCGGTGGGCGTGTTCCTGCTCCTTGGCTTTGGCCCGCCACTCGTACCAGGCCGTCGTCAGCGCCGTAGCGATGAGGACGACACCGGCCGCGAGGACCAGCGGGCGCAGGCCCGCCTTGACGTAGCGGAGGTAGAGGTCGGTGAGGCCCGCGTGCAGGAGGGCCGCGCCGAGGACGAACAGGACCGCCGACTGTGCCTGCCGGTTCACAGCATCACCAGCCCGGTCAGGACGGAGACCACGATCGCCAGCGCGAGGGTGGCGGGGGCGAAGCGCAGGGCGAAGGCGCGGCCGAAGGTGCCCGTCTGCATGGCGAACAGCTTGAGGTCGATCATCGGGCCGACGACCAGGAAGGTCAGTCGCGCGGTGAGCGAGAACTGGGTGAGTGAGGCCGCCACGAACGCGTCCGCCTCCGAGCAGATCGACAGCACCACGGCGAGGGCCGCGAGGGCCAGCACGGCGATCACCGGGTTCTCCGCCGCCGTACGCAGCCACGTCTGCGGGACCACGGCCTTCAGCGTCGCCGCCGCCATCGCGCCGACGACCAGGAAGCCGCCCGCGTGCATCACGTCGTGCCGCACCGAGCCCCAGAAGGCGGCGCCCTTGCCCTGACCCTCGTATGCGTGACGGGCCGGCGTCTTCAGCAGGTCGGTGCGGCCGAGGCGCAGCCAGAGCCAGCCCATCACGCATGCCACCAGCAGGCTCGCGACGAGGCGGCCCACGACCATCTCCGGGTTGCGCGGGAAGGCGACGGCGGTGGCCGTCAGCACGATCGGGTTGATCGCCGGGGCGGAGAGCAGGAAGGCGAGCGCCGCGGCCGGGGTGACGCCCCTGCGCACCAGCGCTCCGGCCACCGGCACGGACGCGCACTCGCAGCCCGGCAGCACCACGCCCGCCACCCCGGCCACCGGCACCGCGAGGGTGGGGTTCTTCGGCAGGGCGCGGGCGAAGAAGGACGGCGGCACGAACACCGCGATCGCCGCCGACAGCAGCACCCCGAGCACCAGGAAGGGCAGCGCCTGGACGAGCACGGCGACGAACACCGTCATCCAGCTCTGCATGACCGGCGCGCCCAGCGCCTCCCGGATCGGGCCCTGGCACAGCACCACCAGGAGCATCAGCAGGGTCAGCGTGAGAGGGGAGTTGAGGCGCCGCGCTTGCGGGTCCGGTGCCGGGTGCCGGTCCTCGCCTGTGTCCCGCGTGCGCGGAGGTGCTTTGGTGACGGCCACGGCCGGGATCCCTCCGGTGGTGAGGTGCTGGTTTCCCCGCTGGTGCGTACGGCGGTGCAGGTCCGTTTGTTCAGTGTGCGCGGGGGTTTGGGGAACTCTTGGGGAAGGTCGACCACCGCAGGGAAGGTTGGCCACCACTCCACATGACATCACCCGGGACCCCGGCCGTGGCACCACCCGTCACGGTGAGGCACTCTTCTCCCTTGTGGGGAGCGTTCCGAACCAGAGTCCAGGGCTGCCGGGTGACGCGGCCGCGCACATGGTGGTGTGCGGGGACGACGGGCTCGCGCACCGGCTGGCGGCCGAGCTCAGAGGGGTCTACGGCGAGCAGGTCACGCTCGTCGTGCCGGCCTCCGAACGGTCCGTGCGGCCACCGGTGGTCGTACGGGCCCGAGCCGCGTCCGCGCTGCTCGACCGGGTGGTGACGGCGGCAGCCGGCCTGACCGGCAACGGGGGCGGCGGCAACAGCGGTACCGCCCCCGCCACCGAACCCCCGGGCGGCATACGGCTGATGGAGGCCGCCGAACCGAACGAGGCCGCGCTCGCCGAGGCGGGCGTGGAGCGGGCGCACGCGCTCGCGCTCGTGTACGACGACGACGAGACCAACATCCGTGCCGCCCTCACCGCCCGCCGCCTCAACCCCCGGCTGCGGCTGGTGCTGCGGCTCTACAACCGGCGCCTCGGCCAGCACATCGAGGAACTCCTCGACCAGGCCGCCGCGTTGGCCTCCGGCGAGGGGGCGGGCGACCTGGCCGACGGTTCCGGGTTCGACGCCTCCACGACCGTGCTCTCCGACGCCGACACGGCCGCGCCCGCGCTGGCCGCCACCGCCCTGACCGGCACCAGCAAGGTGCTCCAGACCGGCGGCCTGCTGCTGCGGGCGGTCGAACGGCCGCCGTCCGGGGCCGGGGCGAGCGCCGACCCGGGTCTTGCCACGCTCGCCCTGCTGTCACCGACCGACAGTGCCGGGCCCGGCGGTGACCAGGGGCCGACGCTGCTGCCGGACGCGGCGGCGGTACGGGACGGCGGCGGGCGTGCGACTGTCGTACTGGAACAGGTGTCGTACGCCGGGCCCTCCTTGCCCGACGGGCGGGGTGTGATGCCGTGGTTCGCCTCGCTGTTCTCGCGGCGGCTGCGGTGGTCGCTGGCGGGGATGGTGGGATGCGTGGTCGCGCTCGCCGTCGCGCTCTGGCTGGTGACCGGTATCCATCCCCTGCGCGCCTTCTATCTGACGCTGCTCGATCTGTTCGCGATCGACGACCCCGCGATCGGGGAGTCCGTCGGGCGGCAGATCCTCCAACTGCTGTCCGGGCTTGCCGGGTTGCTGCTCCTTCCGGTGCTCCTCGCGGCGGTCCTGGAAGCGCTCGGCACCTTCCGCACCGCGTCCTCCCTGCGCAAACCGCCCCGTGGTCTCGGCGGACATGTCGTGCTGCTCGGGCTCGGCAAGATCGGCACCCGGGTGCTGACGCGGCTGCGGGAGCTGAACATCCCCGTGGTCTGCGTCGAGTCCGACCCCGAGGCCCGCGGACTCGCCACCGCCCGACGGCTGCGGGTGCCGGTGGTGCTCGGTGACGTCACCCAGGAAGGGGTCCTGGAGGCCGCCAAGATCCACCGTGCCCATGCGCTGCTCGCGGTGACCAGCGCGGACACGACGAATCTCGAGGCGGTGCTGTACGCGCGGGCCGTGCGGCCCGATCTGCGGGTGGTGCTGCGGCTGTACGACGACGACTTCGCGACGGCGGTGTACCGGACCCTGCGGGCCGCCCACCCCCGGGCTTCCACCCGGAGCCGGAGTGTCTCCCATCTGGCGGCTCCCGCCTTCGCCGGGGCGATGATGGGGAGGCAGATCCTGGGGGCGTTCCCGGTCGAGCGGCGGGTGCTGCTGTTCGCGGCGGTGGATGTGGGCGGGCATCCCCAACTGGAGGGGCGGACGGTCGGCGAGGCGTTCCGGGCGGGGTCCTGGCGGGTGCTGGCGCGGGAGGAGTCCGGGGACTCTCCGGGACTGGCGTGGGACCTGCCGGACACGTATGTGCTGCAGGCGGCGGATCGGGTGGTGCTGGCGGCGACTCGGCGGGGGCTCGCGGAGTTGCTGGGGCGCAGGGGACGGGAGCGGGCGGGGGCATAGCCGTTCGTTGCGGGCTGCGGGGCGGTGGGGGGCTGGTCGCGCAGTTCCCCGCCCCCCTTGAGTGGGTACAGCTCGGCCGACTTCAAGTGCACCCACCCAGCGGCGCGGGGAACTGTGCGACCAGCCACAACGAACCCGCAGACGAAATTCCCGCCGTCGCTACCCCAAATACCTCGCCGCGAAGTCCAGTTCCAGCCTCACCTGCTTGATCCGCTCGTCCACCACCAGCGACCCGTGACCCGCGTCGTACCGGTACACCTCGTGCACCGCCCCCCTCGACTCCAGCCGCTTCACGTAGTTGTCGACCTGGCGGATCGGGCACCGCGGGTCGTTGACGCCCGCCGAGATGTACACCGGAGCCTTGACCTGGTCCACGTACGTCAAGGGGGACGACGCCTCGAAGCGCTCCGGCACCTCCTCCGGCGTACCGCCCAGCAATGTACGGTCCATCGCCTTCAGCGCTTCCATCTCGTCGTGGAACGCCGTGACATAGTCCGCGACCGGCACCGCCGCGATCCCCAGGGCCCATGCCTCCGGCTGGGTGCCCAGGCCGAGGAGCGTGAGGTAGCCGCCCCAGGAACCCCCGGTGAGGATCAGCCGCTCGGGGTCGGCGAGGCCGGAGCCGATCGCCCACTCCCTGACCGCCGCGATGTCCTCCAGCTCGATCAGACCGACCCGGTGCTTGAGCGCGTCGGTCCACGCACGTCCGTACCCCGTGGAGCCGCGGTAGTTGACCCGGACGACCGCGTACCCGTGGTCCACCCACGCCGCCGGGCCCGCCGCGAACGAGTCGCTGTCGTGCCAGGTCGGACCGCCGTGGATGTCGAAGACCGTCGGCAGCGGCCCCGTCGCGCCGGCGGGCTTCTGGACCAGGGCGTGGATCCGGCCGCCCGGGCCGTCCACCCACACGTCCTCCACCGGTACCGAACCGGGGGACTTCAGACCCGGCGGGTCCAGCACCACCTCACCCGTCGTCGAGCGCACCGCCGACGGCTCGGCGGCCGAGGACCACAGATACTCCACGCTGCCGTCGGGGCGGGCCGTCGCCCCGGAGACGGAACCGGGCGGGGTCGGGACCTTCTCGAGTTTGCCGCTCGCCAGGTCGTACCGGAAGAGCTCGCTGCGGGCCTCGAAGCTGTGCGCGATGAGCAGGCCGGTGCCGTCCGGATACCACTCGGCGCCGACGTCACCGGGCAGGTCCAGGTCGAGGTCGGTCTCCTCGCACGTGGCCACGTCCCACACCAGCGGCTCCCAACGGCCGCGCCGCTGATGGCCGATGAGCAGCCGGGTGTCGCCGTCGACCGGGGCGAAGCCCAGGACCTCCAGGCCCAGTTCCTCGGTGCCGCCCTTGGTGTCGTCGAGCTCGGCGACCGCCGTGCCGTCGGGGCGCAGCACGCGCAGCGCCGAGTGCATCGCGTCGCCGTGCTCGGTGTGTTCGACCGCGATCAGCGAGCCGTCGTGGGAGAGGTCGCCGACGCCCGCCGACTCGCGGTGCCGGTAGATCTCCACCGGGTCCTGGCCGGTGCGCACGAGGTGGATGGAGGTGCCCTCGTCGTCGGTCGAACAGCCCACGACGGCCGTACGGCCGTCCCGGCCCAGGGCCACGCCCGCCGGGTAGGAGGCCTCGAGACCGGGCGCGGCGAGCTCGTCCGCGCCGCCTTCGAAGGGCTGGCGGCGCCAGACGCCGAACTCGTCGCCGTCCTTGTCGTCGAACCACCAGATCCAGGCGCCGTCCGGGGAGAGCACGCCGTCCGTCGTGCCGTTCGGCCGGTCCGTCACCTGGCGCTGTCCGCCCGTCGCCCGGTCCCAGGCGTACAGCTCGTACGTCCCCGTGGCGTTGGAGACGAACAAGGACCGGTCGGGGGCGTCCTCCGCCCAGTCGGGCAGGGAGACCCGGGGCGCCCGGAAGCGCTTCTCCCAGTCCGGCATGTCGTTCTTCCGCTCGGCCGCGGCGGACCCGTTGCTCTCAGTCATGACCCCATACTGCCTGCCTTCACAGACAATGCGCAGACGAGGTCCCCAGCCTGTGGAAAACTTCTACCAGCCGCTTACCCGAACCCGTCCGACCAGGTCGAAAAGGCCGGCCGGGGGCCCGTTGTCAGTGGCCGGGTGCACACTCGTCCCCATGACCGATCTGCGCAAGACCGTCGAGAGTTTCTGGGCCTTCGCCGAGGCCCGCGACTGGACTGCGTTCGCGGACATCCTGGCCGAGGACGTCGTCTACACCCTGCCGCAGACCCGCGAGCGCATCAGCGGACGGGAGCGGTACGTCGAGTTCAACCGTGAGTACCCGGGCGACTGGCATCTGCGGGTCGAGCGGATCGTCGCCGAACCCGGCCAGGTCGTGACCTGGGTCCACTTCACGGTGGGTCTGGAGGAGATGTACGCCATCTCCTTCTTCACCGGGGACGAGAGCGGCCGTATATCCACCATCACGGACTTCTGGCCGGAGCCGTACGAGCCCCCGGCGGGCCGGGACCACCTGACGGAGAGGTACTGACCGTTCCTAAAGACTGAGCGAGAGTGGAGTCCTGTTGCCAGGCCTCATGCTCAGCCGAACGCCCCGAACGGTGTTGGGCGTTCTGGTTGCCCGCGTTCGCTCCGCATCCGGCGCCGACGGATCGTGTCCGTGGTCCGGGAACGGGAGGGCGGGGTCCCTCACGCCCAAGGACACACCGGTCGGCCTGGACGGTCCGATGCCCCACACGATCACTCCGGTCGTGTGGGGGCGGTGTCGTCCGTCGCCGGATCGGGTGCCCTTGGGCGCGCCTGCCGATCGCCACGGCGGCAGCGTCGTGGCGAGTGGTCTTCCTGTTGTCGTGGGTGAGTGCCTTCTGCCAGTGCTGGGCGCCCCAGCGGCTGGTGTAGGCCGGGTCCACGGCGATGATCGTGATGCCGGTCTGGTCGGCCCTCGAGGTCAGCCGGGCGCGGAGCTTGCCGGTGGGCATGCCGGAGATGAGCTGCCTGAACCGTTTGCGCCTGCCGTGTTTCTCGCGGGTCTTCTCTGTCGTGAAGTCCAGGTCTTCAACCGCGATGGCCTTCACGCCGCAGGTCCTGGCCCAGTGCAGCAGCCGGGTGAGGGCGTGGCGAACCTGGGCATCACGGTGATCGGCGGTGCCCGTGAGGTCATAGAAGAACCGGCGGGGGCTGCCGGTCGGGTTGCCGTGGACATCGAGGCGCCAGGCGGCGAGGTGGTCGGCGTTCATGTCGACGCCGATCACACCGTGCGCGAGGGCGGCGGCGATCGGTACGGCTTGGGAGATCCGGATCTGCCAGGCGGCGGTCACATACCAGTCACACCCCAGCAGTTCCCAACCCCGCGCCCCGCCGCCCCGGGGCGGCCCCGTACCGTGGGAGTGTGTACCGGTTTCTGCTGACACCCCGCTGGTTTGGCATCAACGTCTTCGTGCTGCTCGCCATCCCGTTCTGCATCTTCATGGGGTCGTGGCAGCTGAGCCGGTTCGAGGACCGGATGACGGCGAGCCGGGACGCCGAGCAGCAGGTCAGCATGGACGCGCGGGAGGCCGCGCGGCCGCTGGCCGAGCTGCTGCCGGTGGACAAGGCGACCTCCGGCAAGCAGGTCACCGCGACCGGGCGCTACGACAAGCAGCTGCTCGTCCCCGACCGGCAACTGGACGACCGCGAGGGCTATTACATCCTGACCCTGCTGCGCACGGACAACGGCAAGGCCCTGCCCGTGGTCCGGGGCTGGCTGCCGGGCACCCCCGATGCGGCCAAGGCCCCGGCCCCGCCGAAGGGCGAGGTCACCGTCACCGGTGCGCTCCAGGCGTCGGAGACCCCCGGGGACAACGGCGTCAGTGCCCAGGGCGGTCTTCCGGCCGGGCAGACCGCGGCGATCAGCGCGGCCTCACTGATCAACCTCGTGCCGTACGGCGTGTACGACGCGTGGGTCACCCTCAACACCGGTGACTCCGGGATGAACGCCGTACCGGCGACCGCGCCCGCCGACAGCGGGCTGGACCTCAAGGCCTTCCAGAACCTCGGCTACACCGGTGAGTGGTTCGTCTTCGCCGGCTTCGTGGTCTTCATGTGGTTCCGCCTGGTGCGCCGCGAGGTGGAGTTCATCCGGGACGCGGAACTGGGCATCCTCCCGGACGACGAGCAGCAGGAGCGGGACCAGGAGCAGCCGCAGGAGAAGGCGAGCGCCTGAACCCGGGCGTCCCCCGACGCCCGTTCACCCCAGTCGAAGCCCGTTCAGGCCGTCACGAGGACGTGAGCAGGCCGGTCCAGTACACGACTCCCGCGCACGCGTTGGACACCGTCGTCGACACCGACGGTCCGCCGCCCTCCGCCGTGTTCGTCACCAGGACGCTCCCGTCGGCCGTGCCGTCCTCCGTGAGGAGCTGGGTGGAGGTGCCGGTGTCGCCGCCGGTGGAGGAGCCTTCGCTGGTGGAGGTGTCCGGGGAGGTCGTGGGGTCGGGGCTGGGGTCGGTCGAGGGTTCCGTGGTGGGGCACGTCTCGGACGGCACCCAGGCGAACTTCACGTCGTAGGAGGAACCCGGCTGCAGCAGCAGCTGGGAGACCTCCTGGGACGGGTCGGGCAGCCCGGCCGACGCCGCGTCTCCGGAGACGTGCCGCGCTGCGCTGATCTTGTTCGCGTCGGCCGCGCCCTGAGCGGCGGGGGTCACGATGCCGGGACCGGTGACCGAGCAGGCGGCGGTGGAGCCGTTGGTGATGTGGAACGTGCCGTAGACCGTCCCGGAGGCGTCGGGCACCGCGGTGCTCGCCGTCGGTGTGCCGAGCTGTGCGGCCGTACAGACCGGGGCGCTCGCGGCAGCCGTGGTGGAGGGGTCGGTGCCGCTGCTCGCTCCGGTGCTCGCGCCCGCGGACTTGCCCTTGTCGGCGTCCTTGGACTCGCCCTTGCCCTTGTCCTCGGTCTTGCCCGCGGAACCGCCGGAGGTGGACTCGCCGCCCGCCTCCTGCTTGCCCTGGCCGGCGCCGCCCTGCATCTGGGAGGCGTGCCCGGCGTTGGAGGTGTTGGCACTGGTGCCGGTGGAGGAGACGTGCACGACGGCGGGGATCGCGGTGCCGATGAAGAGGGCAGCGGCCGCCATGCCGACGACGGCCTGTCGCTTGCGTGCCCGCCGGGCGGGTACCGCCTTGCGCAGATGGTCCAGGGTGCCGTCACTCGGCTCCATCTCCTGGACCGCCTGGTGCAGCAGCCGCCGCAGTGCCAGCTCGTCCGAGTCGAACTCCCCCGTGGAGATCGGATCGTCGGGGCCGTGATTCACAGTTCCGTTCCCAGCGTGCGATTGCTTGTGCTCTTGCTGCGCCGACCAGGTCGGCTCGTGCCGGCCGTCCTGCGTCGGCTCATGGCGCCGCTCCTCAGGATCCGTGCTCACACCGGCTCCTCCATCGCGATCCGAAGCGCGGCGATCCCGCGGGAGCCGTACGCCTTCACGGAGCCCAGGGAGATGCCGAGGGTGTCGGCGACCTGGGCCTCGGTCATGTCCGCGAAGTAGCGCAGGACCAGGACCTCGCGCTGGCGGCGCTGCAGGCCCTTCATCGCCTTGATGAGCGAGTCGCGCTCCAGCTGGTCGTACGCCCCCTCCTCGGCGCTCGCCATGTCGGGCATCGGCTTGGACAGCAACTTGAGTCCGAGGATGCGCCGGCGCAGGGCCGAGCGGGAGAGATTGACGACCGTCTGCCGCAGGTACGCGAGGGTCTTCTCCGGGTCGCGGACGCGTTTGCGTGCCGAGTGGACGCGGATGAAGGCCTCCTGGACGACGTCCTCGCAGGAGGCGGTGTCGTCGAGCAGGAGAGCGGCGAGACCCAGCAGCGAGCGGTAGTGCGCCCGGTAGGTCTCGGTGAGGTGGTCGACGGTGGTACCGGCTGCCGCCGCCTCCTCGGCGCCGTCACGCTGACTGGGTATGCGGGCGGGCCGCGCTGCGGGCATGGGCGCGATCACCGGCATGCCACCGGGCGCCCCGGGCCTGCGGGGCCGGAGGACAGCCGCGCCGCTCGGCGCGGCAGGGAAGTCGAGTACCTGAGCCACGACAGTTGGACACGCTCACCCCGGTGAGGGTTGTACGCAACCGTCCATCTTCTCTCAGGCAGCACAACTGACCGTGCGTCGAACGCGCTCATGCCCTACCCGCTCTTCCCCTGTGTCCTGAATGGCCGAGGCGTCCCCACGCCCCGTATGCATCCCCGCGCCCCTGAAAGGGCGTTCGCAAAGACGCTCCCCGCCCTTCGCACGGTTGCGAGGAGCGGGGAGGAAAATCTTCGGACGCCAAGGCGCCAGGATCAAGTGGTACGGACCATTAGTCCCACCACATGTCGCACACAGATCCTACAAAGCGTTCCGGCCATGGCCAGGACTTTTCCGGTAGGCACACCTGCGTACGACAGATCCGCCACCGGACGAAGGGTCACACCAGCTCGGCAGCCACGAGCTCCGCGATCTGCGCGGTGTTGAGCGCGGCGCCCTTGCGTAGATTGTCTCCGCACACGAAGAGCTCGAGGGCGGTGGGGTCGTCGAGCGCCCGCCGCACCCGCCCCACCCAGGTGGGATCGGTGCCGACGACATCGGCGGGGGTGGGGAACTCCCCGGCCGCCGGATCGTCGAAGAGGACGACCCCAGGGGCGGTCGCGAGGATCTCGCGCGCCTTGCGGACGGTGACCTGGCCCTCGAAGCGGGCGTGGACGGTGAGGGAGTGCACGGTGACCACCGGGACCCGCACACAGGTCACGGCGACCGGCAGCGCCGGCAGGCCCAGGATCTTGCGGGACTCGTCCCGCACCTTCATCTCCTCCGAGGACCAGCCGTCCTCGCGCAGCGAACCGGCCCACGGTACGACGTTGAGGGCGACCGGCTCCGGGAACGGCCCGGTGTGGTCGCCGACGGCCCGCCGTACGTCACCGGGGTGCGTCCCGAGCTCGGTGCCCGCGACCATGGACAGCTGCCGCCTCAGGGTCTCGACACCCGCCCGGCCCGCACCGCTCACCGCCTGGTACGAGGACACCACAAGCTCCCGCAGCCCGAACTCGGCGTGCAGTGCGCCCAGGGCCACGATCATGGAGAGGGTCGTGCAGTTGGGGTTGGCGATGATCCCGCGCGGCCGCATCCGGGCCGCGTGCGGATTGACCTCGGGGACGACGAGGGGCACGTCCGGGTCCATCCGGAAGGCGCCGGAGTTGTCCACGACGACGGCACCGCGGGCGGCGGCGACGGGCGCCCACTGCGCGGCCACCTCGTCCGGTACGTCGAACATCGCGACGTCGACCCCGTCGAAGGCCTCCTCCGACAGGGCCACCACCTCGACCTGCTCCCCGCGCACGGCCAGCTTGCGGCCGGCCGAGCGCGGGGAGGCGATCAGTCGGATCTCGCCCCAGATGTCCGCGTGCTGGGACAGGATCTGGAGCATGACCGTGCCGACGGCTCCGGTCGCGCCCACGACCGCGAGCGTCGGACGAAGGGTCATCGCCCGGTGCCTCCGTAGACCACGGCCTCGTCGCTGTCGGAGTCGAGCCCGAAGGCGCTGTGCACGGCACGGACCGCCTCGGGCACGTCGTCGGCGCGCGTGACGACCGAGATACGGATCTCGGAGGTCGAGATCAGCTCGATGTTCACGCCGGCGTCGGACAGGGCGGTGAAGAAGTCGGCCGTGACACCCGGGTTGGTCTTCATGCCCGCGCCCACGAGCGAGATCTTGCCGATCTGGTCGTCGTAGCGCAGCGAGTCGAAGCCGATGCCGGCCTTGTTCTTCTCCAGGGCGTCGATGGCCTTGCGGCCCTCGGCCTTGGGGAGCGTGAAGGAGATGTCCGTCAGCCCGGTGGAGGCGGCGGAGACGTTCTGCACGATCATGTCGATGTTGATCTCGGCGTCCGAGATCGTGCGGAAGATCACGGCGGCCTCGCCCGGCTTGTCGGGCACGCCGACGACCGTGACCTTGGCCTCGGAGGTGTCGTGCGCGACACCGGAGATGATGGCCTGCTCCACCTTCTTGTCCCCTTGCTCGATCGGCTCACTGCTGACCCACGTGCCCTGAAGTCCGCTGAAGGACGACCGCACATGGATCGGGATGTTGTAGCGACGGGCGTACTCCACACAGCGGTGGAGCAGCACCTTCGAGCCGGAGGCGGCGAGCTCCAGCATGTCCTCGAAGGAGATCCAGTCGATCTTCTTCGCCTTCTTCACCACCCGCGGGTCGGCGGTGAACACGCCGTCGACGTCGGTGTAGATCTCGCACACCTCGGCGTCGAGCGCGGCGGCGAGGGCGACGGCCGTGGTGTCGGAGCCACCGCGCCCGAGCGTGGTGATGTCCTTCTTGTCCTGGCTGACGCCCTGGAAGCCGGCGACGATGGCGATGTTGCCCTCGTCGAGGGCCGTGCGGATCCGGCCCGGCGTGACGTCGATGATCCGGGCTTTGTTGTGGACCGAGTCGGTGATGACGCCGGCCTGGCTGCCGGTGAAGGACTGGGCCTCGTGGCCCAGGTTTTTGATCGCCATGGCCAGCAACGCCATGGAGATCCGCTCTCCGGCGGTCAGCAGCATGTCGAACTCACGCCCGGCAGGCATGGGAGATACCTGCTCGGCGAGATCGATCAGCTCGTCCGTCGTGTCGCCCATCGCGGAAACGACGACGACCACCTGGTGGCCGTTCTTCTTCGCTTCGACGATTCGCTTGGCGACGCGCTTGATGCCTTCGGCATCGGCTACGGAGGAGCCTCCGTACTTCTGCACGACAAGGCCCACGTGCGCTCCTCGCTCAGTCCGTGTGTGTCGGCTCAGTTTAACGAGCGCCCGATTTTCACCTCTGCGGTATCGCATCGTGAGATATCGCGGAGTTCGGACGCCCAGGTCAGCGCATGCCCATCGAAGGACCTCGGGAAAAGTGCACCGCGTCACATGGCGATGTGGGGCTCATGTGGCAGCTGTGAATTAAGTTTCAAGCATTAGGGTGCGACTGTGCGCGTACTCCTGGTGGAAGACGATGAACCGGTCGCCCAGTCGCTGAGACGTGGCCTGATCCGGTACGGCTTCGAAGTGGAGTGGGTCTCCACCGGCGGTGCCGCGCTGAGCCACGAGGGCCCCTACGACGTCGTACTCCTCGATCTCGGTCTGCCCGACACCGACGGCCTCGACGTGTGCAGGGCACTGCGCGAGCGCGGTGACGTGCCGATCATCGTGATCAGCGCGCGCAGCGACGAGACGGACCGGGTGGTCGGCCTGGAGCTCGGCGCCGACGACTACGTGTCCAAGCCGTTCGGGGTCCGTGAGGTCATCGCGCGGATACGAGCGGTGATGCGGCGCGCCCAGCCCCGCGGCGAGGTCGCCGCGGCGGGCCCCGACACCTACGGCTCACGCCTCACCATCGACCGCAAGTCCGCCCGGGTCCGCCTCGACGGCGAGGAGGTGTCCCTGGCGCCCAAGGAGTACGGCCTGCTGTCCTTCCTCACCGAGGAGCCGGGTGCGCTGATGTCGCGCGAGCAGATCATGGAGGCGGTCTGGGACGCGAACTGGTTCGGGCCGACCAAGACGCTGGACGTGCATGTGGCGGCGCTGCGGCGCAAGCTCGCCGGGGCGGTCGTCATCGAGGCGGTCCGGGGCGTGGGCTTCCGGCTGGAGATCGCCGAGGACGACGGGGTGTCATGAACCGGCAGCTCATCCGGAGCTACATCCTGCTGGTCGCGGTGGCCATCTTCCTGTTCACCGTCCCGGTCGCCTTCACGCTCACCAAGCAGCTGCGGGACGACACCAGACAGTCGGTCCTGCGCGAGGCGAACACCATGGCGCTGCTGCTGAGCAACGGCACCAGTACGTCGTGCGAGGCCCTGACCGAGGTGGCCACGGCGTACGGCGACGTCCAGGCGACCCCCACCGCGCACTGCGACCCCAAGTTGCCGGTTCCCGCCGCGGACGCGGCGCTGAAGCGGGCCGTGGAGAAGAACGAGTCGACGACCGACTGGGGTTCCGACGTCGTCTGGGGAAGGCACCTGACGGTCACCGTCCCCGCGGAGGACGACGCGGCCGTACGGATCGTCTACTCGACCTCGGACATGACCAGGCGCCTGTGGCAGATCTGGGGCTTCCGGGCCGCTCTCGCCGTGCTGGTGCTGACCGCGGCCGCCGCGATCGGGGCGTACGCCGCCCGCCGTATCACCGCGCCCCTGCGCGAACTCAACGCGATGGCCAGCAAGTTCAGCGACGGCGACCTGACCGCGCGGTCCCCGGTCACGGGCCCGCCGGAGACGCAGACGCTCGCCCGCACCCTCAACCAGGGCGCGGAACGCCTGGACACCCTGGTGGCCTCGCAGCGGATCTTCGTGGCGGACGCGTCGCATCAACTGCGGACGCCCTTGACCGCGTTGCGGCTGTCGCTGGACAACATCGCGGACGGTGTGGACGACGAGTTCGTACGGGAGGACGTGGAGCAGGCGACGGCGGAAGTGGTCCGTATGAGCCGCCTGGTCAACGGCCTTCTCGTCCTCGCCCGTGCGGAGGCGAAGGTGACGGCCGCGGAGCCGTTGCCGCTCAGGGAGATCGTGGAGGAACGGCTGACGGTGTGGAGGCCGGCCGCCGACGAGCGCGGAGTCACCATCGCGCTCAGGGGGAGTGTTGTCGACGACCGGCCGTCTGTGCTGGCCAGCCCCGGTCATCTCGACCAGGTGCTGGACAACGTGCTCTCGAACGCCCTGGAGGTCTCGCCGGACGGCGGGCGGATCACCGTCGAGGTCGAGTCCCGGGCGGACACGGTGGTGCTGTCGGTGCTCGACGAGGGACCCGGCATGCCCGACGCCGACAAGTCCCGCGCCTTCGACCGCTTCTGGCGCGGTCAGGGCCTGACCGGACGCTCCGGCTCGGGGCTCGGCCTCGCCGTCGTCAAACAGCTGGTGACCGACGACGGCGGAACCGTGGCGCTGGCGGACGCGCCGGGGGGCGGGCTGACGGTGGAGATCAGCCTTCGGGCATCGCCGAGGAGTGGTGGTTGACGATCTTCCACTGGCCGCCCCGCTTCTCGTACTCGTACGTGTAGCGGGCCTCGACGACACGCTTGGCACCCGTGTCCGGGTCGGTGAGCGTGAACTCGTAGACGCCGGTGTCGATCGCGGAATCGCTGTCGAGGACGTTGATGACCGTCTGGACCTTCTTGCCGACCGGCTTCTTCTCCAGGAAGTGCTGGAAGTAGTCGACGATGCCGGCGCGGTCGGTGCGGACCTTGTTGGAGACGGTGGGCAGGAGGACCGCGTCCTTGGCGTACCGGTCGGCGACCGCGTCGGCGTCGCCGGTCCTCAGGGTCGCGTTCCAGCCGTTGAAGAGGCCCGCGATCTCCTTCTTGCTCGGCTTCCTGGGAGCGTCCGTCCCAGCGGTGGCGGCGACGGCACCGACGGTTCCCACAGCGACGATCGCGGTCGCGGTGACTATGGCTGCGCGCTTGGTCATGGAACGACGGGTCATCGCTGTCTCCAGTGCGGTGAGAGGCTGTGCCGTGAACTGACTCCAGACTCTCTTTGCGCTGGTTAGGGCCTGTGCAGCCGAGATACAGGGGAGGGACAGGGGATCCCCAATTCACGCACCGCGCCTGCTCGGTCGCTGTCCGCGCAGGAGGCCGACCCCGGCGCCGAGCGACACCACGCCCATGCCGACGGCGGTCATGATTCCCTGCGCTCCGTCCACGACGAACGGCGCGGCCGCGGCGACGACCAGGTTGAACAGGAAGAGGAACCAGAGGACGGGGGTGGAGGAGAGCAGGGTCTTCATGGCCGTTTTCCTTCGGTACGGGGGTGGTTGACCTGGCGAGATCAACGATCCCGTTTCGCGGTGGCCGTCACGAGGGAGTGCTCTCCCGAACCCGGGGTGGAGTGCGGTACACCATGCCTGTGACAGGTGACGTGCTGCTGACGGCGATCGTGCTGCTGGGTTCCTCCGTGCAGTGGCTCACCGGCATGGGCTTCGCGCTGGTCTGCGTACCGGCACTGGTCCTGCTCCTCGGCCCGGCGGAAGGCGTGATCCTCGCCAACTGCGCGGCCGGGGTGATCTGTCTGATCGGCTTGGCGGGTGGATGGCGCCTGGTACGCCCCCGCGCGATGCTCCCCTTCTGCCTGGCAGCGGCATGCACGGTCCCCGCGGGCACCTGGACGACCCGCCGACTCCCCGAATCCTGGCTCTTGTTGACCATGGGCGGACTGGTGACGGTGGCGGTTCTGCTCGTCATGCGGGGCGCGAGTGCGGCCGCTCTTCGCGGCACCCGAGGGGCGCTGTTCGCGGGCGCGGCGGGCGGTTTCATGAACTCGGCGGCGGGAGTCGGCGGCCCGCCGTTCTCGCTCTACGCCGTCAACGCGGGCTGGACGGTACGGGAGTTCGTCCCGAACGCCATGTTCTACGGCGTGATCGTGAACGCGTTCTCGGTGGCGTCGAACGGGGTGCCGAGGCTCAGCGGAGTGCAATGGGTTCTGGTGAGCGTGGCGATGGCCGCGGGCGGGCTGGTCGGCAGGGGGCTCGCGTCCCGGACACCGGAGGGACGGGCCCGCCTGCTGGTGCTGCTCCTGGCCCTGACAGGCGGCATCACGGCCATGGGAAAGGGACTGTGGGGCCTGTGAAGCCTCTCCTGGCCCCGCGAGCGGGCCTCCCGCAGCCGACGCCGATCACACCCGACCGCCGTGCAGCGCCACCAGCCCGTGGTCCGGTTCCGTGCTCGCGGTCTCCTCGTCCGCGGCGCAGATCGTGTACGTGCGGGCCAGGAAGCGTGTCAGGTCCGATGTGGCGAATCTGAGGACGGCCATGCCCTGCGAGGCGTGGAACTCGACGTACGTGTGGGACGGACCGGCCGGGCGGACACGGACGTTGCCGGGGCCCGCCGGGGCCCGCAGTCCCTCGCCCAGCAGCACTCTCGCGAAGGTCCACGTGGCGGCCTCGCCGTCGACCGTGACGTGCGCCGGGAAGTCGATGTGCGCGGCCGCCGGGTCGGCGGAGGTGTAGCGCAGGGTCGCGGGGATCGCGAGTTCCTGGTCCGTGGCCGTGATCAGGCGGGCGCCTGTGGGTTGCTGAAGGGTGACGGGCACGAGGGGCTCCAAGTGGGCGGGGGCACGGGCCGGGGGTGGCCGTTGTGCAGTGAGACCACCCCGGGTGCCCGCTCATTACGCCGTTTCAGAAGCCTTCTCGTATGACCCGCGTCACAGAGACGCTACTTCGGGGATCGCAGCCCCAGCGGACCCGCGATCTCCTCCACCATCACCTTGCCCGCCTCGAACTCCAGCGTCTCGTCGCCGATCGCCTGGTCGGTGTCGAGGCCGTCCAGTTCCTCCAGGGGCTGGTTCAGGCGGACATGGGCCACGACGGACTGGAGCGCGCGCAGCGTCGCCGACGCCGTGGAGCCCCAGTTGGAGAAGTACGAGAACTGCCACCACCACAGCGCCTCCGAGGTGCGGCCCGCGCGGTAGTGGGCCATGCCGTGGCGCAGGTCGGTGATGACGTCGGTCAGGTCGTCGGAGATCCGGGCCGGGACCGGGGCCTTGCGGGGCTCGTAGGGGTCGAAGACCTCGGAGTAGACGTCGATCGGCTCCAGCAACCGGGCCAGGTTCTCGCGGAGTTCGTCCACGTCGGCGTCCGGACCCGTGTCGGGCTCGTAGCGCTCGTCGGGGACGATGTCCTCGTGGGCGCCCAGGCGGCCGCCGGCCAGCATGAGCTGGGAGACCTCCAGGAGCAGGAAGGGGACGGCCGAGTCGGGTTCGTCGCCCTTGGCCACCTCCCTGACGGCCACCAGGAAGCTCTCGACCTGGTCGGCGATCTGGACCGCGAAGTCGTCGGGGTCCTGGGCAGTCTCGTGCAGTGTGGCGTCAGACATCTAGGAGTCGTCTCCCCTCGAAGGCGCGGCCGAGGGTCACCTCGTCCGCGTATTCCAGGTCGCCACCCACCGGGAGGCCGCTGGCCAGGCGGGTGACCTTGAGGCCCATGGGCTTGATCATGCGGGCGAGGTACGTCGCCGTGGCCTCGCCCTCCAGGTTCGGGTCGGTGGCCAGGATCAGCTCCGTGACCGTCCCGTCGGCCAACCGCGCGAGAAGTTCTCGTATCCGCAGGTCGTCCGGACCGACACCCTCGATCGGGCTGATCGCGCCGCCCAGGACGTGGTACTTGCCACGGAACTCACGGGTGCGCTCGATGGCGACCACGTCCTTCGGCTCCTCCACCACACAGATGACGGAGAGGTCGCGGCGGGTGTCGCGGCAGATGTTGCACAGCTCCTCCTGGGCCACATTGCCGCAGGTCGCGCAGAAGCGGACCTTGGCCTTGACCTCCATCAGGCACTGCGCGAGGCGCCGTACGTCCGTCGGCTCCGCCTGGAGGATGTGGAAGGCGATCCGCTGGGCGCTCTTGGGACCGACGCCGGGCAGCCGCCCCAGTTCGTCGATGAGGTCCTGAACCACGCCTTCGTACAACGGACTGCCGTCCTTCCTGGGGTTCCTTGCAGTACGTACGCTAGTTGGCCGATGCCCGCCAAAGAAAGACGGGCACGGTGAAAGACGGGCCTCTCGCCTAGAAAGGCAGCCCGGGGATACCGCTGCCGCCGCCGAGGCCCTGGGCGAGCGGGCCGAGCTTCTGCTGCTGGAGGGTCTGGGCGTTCTCGTTGGCCGCCTGGACCGCCGCCACGATCAGGTCGGCGAGGGTCTCGGTGTCCTCGGGGTCCACCGCCTTCGGGTCGATCTTCAGCGCGCGCAGTTCTCCGGCGCCGGTGACGGTGGCTTTCACCAGACCACCGCCCGCCTGGCCGTCGACCTCGGTCCTGCCGAGTTCCTCCTGCGCGTTCGCCAGGTCCTGCTGCATCTTCTGGGCCTGCTGGAGCAGCTGCTGCATGTTGGGCTGGCCACCACCGGGGATCACGATCAGCTCCTGTGCTTTTCGCCTTGGTCTTCCGTCTGTGACGAGCCTACGTGTTCCACGTGGCCGTCGCCCCAGCACTCTTTCGAGTGAGTTTGCGTAGAGGCCTATACCTGATCAAGGCCCTCTTCCGAGCGGAAAAGCCACCAAAGAACCCCCTTCGCCACCCATTGGGCGGTAGGAAGGGTCCGGCACATCAGCATCAGGCGTCACGCAGGGTGACCGATCAGTAGGGAGCGCCGGGTGGGTCAGCCGGAGATGCAGCCCGAGGGCCTGCCCCAGGAGGGGCGGGCCGATCTGGCCGGGCGGACGTTTCCGCTCGGGGACTGGGGCGAGCCCGCCGTGCGGCTGGACGAGCTGTACCGGTGGGTGGAGCACGGGGCGCTGGAGACGGCGGCCTGGTATCTCGCGGACCGGGTGTGGAAGCGACGGGGCGCGCGGACCCTGCGGGGCGGGGCCGCGGCGGGGGCGGTGACCGGGGCCGTGCTGCCGCTGCTGGATCTGACGGGGGTGGCGGGGGCCGGGGTCGCGGCCTGGGGTTATCTCGGACTGCTGTTCGCGGTGGCCTGCGTAGCCGTCGACCGGTACTTCGGGGTGACCTCCGGCTGGATAAGGGACGTGGCCACCGCCCAGGCCGTCCAGCGCCGTCTCCTGGCGTTGCAGTTCGACTGGGCCTCGGAGAGTGTGCGGGAGGTGCTCGGGCCGACGGAGGGCACGGCGGCTGAGGCGACCGAGCGCTGCCTGGGGGTTCTGCGCCGCTTCTCGGAGGACGTGACGGAGCTGATCCGGGTGGAGACCGCCGACTGGATCGTGGAGTTCCGGAACGGGTCGACTCCTATGGGGATCCAGGGGGCGGTGACGTCCGGGGGCCGGCAGGACCCGTGTGCCGCCCAGGGCCGGTTTCCCCTGCCCCCGGGTCCGCCCGCCCGCCCGAACATGCCCCGGCAGCGCCCTCCGGAGCCCAGGTGAGTCAGCCCGGCCGGGCTGTTCACGGAAGGGTGTTTCAGGGCGAGGCAGGCGTCGAGGGGGCGGTCGTCGGTGCCTCGCGGGGGCCGTCGCCCAGGACGGCGTAGACCGTGCCGCCGGCACCCACGGCGACCACCAGCGCGACGGCGACGAGGGCGGCCGTGACGGAACGACTGCGGTGCCCCGCTTCCTCCTCCGGCTCCGGCGCGTAGGGGGGCAGGTACGTGCGGGGCGCATGGCGTTCCCGCGAGTGGTGGTGTTCCGGTTCGGCCGAGGCGTGTTCCTCCGGCTCCTCCATCGCAGGCCCTCCCCCGAGACCGCACACCTGCCCGACAGAACCAGTGTCTACGTCCGTCCGTCCCCCGTCGAGATCTGTTCGAGCACCTTGGACAGCCGCTCCACCATCCCTACGGCCTCGGCGAGTTCGGACTCCCCGAAGGCCTCCGCGAGCCGGTCGGCGAAGGCCGCGTGGCCCGGCCCGATCCGCCGCACGGCGGCCAGCCCCTCCTCCGTCGGAGCGAGAAGCTTGGCGCGCCGGTGGGCGGGGTTGGGCCGGTACTCGGCCAGCCCCCGCTCCACCAGCAGATCGGCGATCCGCTGCACGCTCTGCCGGGTGATGCCCATCTCCCGGGCGATCCCGGCGACCGGCAGCGGCTGACCGAGCACCGCGCCGAGCACCTGCCACCAGGCGGCGGTGAGACCGGACGGCCCGGCCAACTCCTCGGCGACGGTGAGGAATTGACCGTTGAGCCGGAACACCCCGAGCGCGCTGCGGCTGAGCAGGTCCTGCCGCTCCCGGCTCACCCGGACGCCTGCGCCTTCTCCAGCACGGCGTACGCCTCGGCGTCGGAGTCGTGGAACAGCCGGTACCAGGCGTCCAGCACCTCGCCGTCGTAGACCCCGAGCAACCGGAAGATCTCCCGGGCGAACGCCACCGGCTCGGTGGGCCCGGCGGTGATCAGCCCGCGGTCGGTCACGGCGTCCGCGTCGACGTACCGCTCGCCGCCGCCGTACCCCGTGGCCGCCAGATAGAAGGACACGGCACTGGTGTGCTCCCGGTCGTCCAGCAGCCCCTCGCGCGCGAGCCCCACGGTGGCCCCGCAGATCGCGGCGACGGGAACCCCGGCGTCGAGGAACTCCCGCGCCTTGCGGGCGAAGGGGGCCAGGTCGTCGCCGGCGTCCCAGAGATCGGCGCCCGGCAGGATCAGCAGGGAGCTCTCGGACGGCCGTACGTCGTCCAGGGCGCACGCGGGCTGCACCCGCAGGCCCCCGATGGAGGTCACCGGCTCGCGCGAGGGTCCGGCGGTCCGGATCTCGTGCCCGGCGCGGGCGAGATAGGCCGTGGCGTGCCCCGTCTCCCAGTCGGCGTAGGCGTCGTACACGGCGAGATGCACGGGCTTGCGGCTCATGACTGCCTCCTCGGCTCCGGGGGCTTGCGTTCCGCCCAGATGACAACATGCTGTCACTTCGACAGCAAACTGTCAATAATCGGGCTGGACAACCTGTCGTGGAAAGCCGCCGTCCACAGACAGGACGCCCATACCGCTTCCGCATCGCGGACATTTACGCTCACTCGCATGACCCCTCAGCCACACCCCGAGGTCGGCGCCGCCGTGAAGGCCGCGGACCGCGCTCATGTGTTCCACTCCTGGTCCGCGCAGGAGCTCATCGACCCGCTCGCCGTCGCCGGTGCGGAGGGGTCGTACTTCTGGGACTACGACGGGAACCGCTATCTCGACTTCACCAGCGGGCTCGTCTACACCAACATCGGCTACCAGCATCCGAAGGTCGTCGCCGCGATACAGGAGCAGGCGGCCACGCTGACGACGTTCGCGCCCGCCTTCGCGATCGAGGCGCGGTCGGAGGCGGCCCGGCTGATCGCCGAGCGGACGCCCGGGGACCTGGACAAGATCTTCTTCACCAACGGCGGTGCCGACGCCGTCGAGCACGCCGTCCGGATGGCGCGGCTGCACACCGGGCGGGCCAAGGTCCTGTCCGCCTACCGGTCGTACCACGGCGGCACCCAGCAGGCCGTCAACCTCACCGGGGATCCGCGGCGCTGGGCCTCCGACAGCGCCTCCGCCGGGGTCGTGCACTTCTGGGCGCCCTTCCTCTACCGGTCCCGCTTCTACGCCGAGACGGAGGAGCAGGAGACCGCGCGGGCACTGGAGCACCTGGAGACGACCATCGCCTTCGAGGGTCCGGCCACCGTCGCCGCGATCATCCTGGAGACCATCCCCGGCACCGCGGGGATCATGGTCCCGCCGCCCGGCTACCTGGCCGGTGTCCGCGAGATCTGCGACACGTACGGGATCGTCTTCATCCTGGACGAGGTCATGGCCGGGTTCGGACGCACCGGTGAGTGGTTCGCCGCCGACCTGTTCGACGTCACCCCCGACCTGATGACCTTCGCCAAGGGCGTCAACAGCGGATACGTGCCGCTCGGCGGGGTCGCCATCTCCGGCGCCGTCGCGGAGACCTTCGGCAAGCGGCCCTACCCCGGCGGCCTCACCTACTCCGGGCACCCCCTCGCCTGCGCCGCCGCCGTCGCGACGATCAACGTCATGGCGGAGGAGGGCGTCGTCGACAACGCCAAGCACCTCGGTACGGCCGTCCTGGAGCCCGCGCTCCGGGAACTCGCCGAGCGGCACCCGAGCGTCGGCGAGGTGCGCGGTGTCGGCATGTTCTGGGCGCTGGAGCTCGTGAAGAACAAGGAGACCCGCGAGCCGCTCGTGCCCTACAACGCGGCGGGCGAGGCGAACGCCCCGATGGCCGCGTTCGGGGCCGCCGCGAAGAAGCAGGGCATCTGGCCCTTCGTGAACATGAACCGGACGCATGTGGTGCCGCCCTGCAACGTCAGCGAGGCGGAGCTGAAGGAGGGACTGGCCGCGCTGGACAGCGCGCTCTCCGTGGCGGACGAGTACACGGAGTAAGCACTCCCCGCCTTCGAACGCGTAAGGTGGCGTGCTCGTAGACATATGTACGAGCACGCCATCTGCACCTGCGCGAGGGAGGCGCCCGACGATGCCCGGCAGCAGCAGCAACGGTGCCGTCACCCGCAGTACGCTGCGGCAGCAGATCGCGGACGCGCTGCGGGACGAGGTACTGGCCGGGCGGCTCCAGCCGGGGCAGGAGTTCACGGTGAAGGAGATCGCCGAGCAGTACGGCGTCTCCGCCACCCCGGTGCGCGAGGCCCTCGTCGATCTGTCGGCGCAGGGGCTCCTGGAGGCCGACCAGCACCGCGGCTTCCATGTCCACGAGTACTCCCTCGACGACTTCCGCGGCATGATCGAGGCCCGCAGCCTGGTCACGGACGGCATGTTCCAGGCGCTCGACGCCGGCCACCGCATCTTCCAGGAGCTCGACGAGCCCCGCACCGCCGCGGCCGTGGCGGGCGTACGGCGGCGCGGCGAGGAGGCCCAGCGGGCCGCCGTCGCGGGCGACCTGACCGTACTGATCGGCTACGACCTGCGCTTCTGGCGCGAGCTGAGCGTCCTGTTCGGCAACCCCTATCTCGCCGACTTCCTGCACCGGCTGCGCGTCCAGACCTGGGTGTGCACGGTCCAGCACCTGCGCCGGCTCACCGATCTGCGCGGCAGCCTGTGGTCCGGGCACCCCGAGGTGGCCGACGCCCTGTACCAGCGGGACACCGCGACCGCCCGCAAGCTCCTCACCGCCTACAACGGCCACTATCTGACCCTCATCGAGGGCCTCACCGCCGACTGAGCGCTTCCGGCACGGGTAAGGGACCAGCACAACCTGCACGAGGGGCCCCGACCCGACCCTTCAGCGACTACCCTTCCCTGACCACCGTGTGAAGACATCCGCGCACCGCGAGTATCCGAGGAGCTGTCTTTTGGCCTGTGACCTGTGGCTGGTCCCGCTCGTCGACGTGTTGTGCCACACCCCGGACAACCCGTTCGCCGAGGAACTCGCGCAATACAACAAGGTGCTCGCCGAGGCCGGGTTGCCGCCGGTGCCGGTGTACCAGTACATGCCGGGCCTGTCCGGCGAGGTCGCCCCGGTGGCCGGGTTCGACTACGACGCCCTGCACTTCCTGCGCCGCGCCTATCTGCTCCAGGTCTGCGGGCTCCCGGTCACTCCGGTCGACGAACTCGGCGGTGACTACGAGCAGTTGCTGGAGATGTTCGAGGCGACGGCCCAGCAGTCCCATCTGGTCTGGCACTACGACCACGCGGGCGCGTACGTCCCCGTCGACTTCCCGCACCCGCTGGCGAGCGAGGAACTCCTCGCGGGCGGCGGCCCGTTGGGCTCCTCGCAGACCCTGCTGCGGGAGCTGGACTTCGTGGCCCCGGTGATCGGCATCGACCCGGCCAACCCCCCGGCACCCCCCGAGCCGCCGCGCGCCCCCACGGAGCTGGAGGAGCCGGCCGTCCCCGCGCCGTACGACCCCAGCCCCTTCGCCCGTGAACGTCATGTCTGGCTGGGGCTGCACGCGGCGGCGACCCGGAGTCTCGCCCAGGGCTCGATGATCATCTTCAGCTGAGGGTCAGCGCCCCAGCTGGGACAGCCCCTTCTGCACATCCTCGTAGTTCATCACCGGGGTGTACGTGACCTTGGCACCCAGGTTCTGGAAGAACGGCTCACTGATCACCGGCATCAGTGAGCTGTCCTGCATGTCGAAGACCATGTAGGCGGTGCGCTGACCGTTCTCGGCGGTGAAGTACGTCGCCTCGGGCTTGATCTGTTCCATCGACGCCTCGATCAGCTTCGACAGGGTTCCGTGGCTGATGGCCTCGTTCGCCTTCTCCGTGTCCATGGACACCTTGAGCAGTACGCGCATCGCACTCACCTTCTCCAGATCGACACGCAGAAATGCACAATCCAAGAATATGCCTGTATGCGGCATTTCTGCCTGGCTACTCCCACGGGAGCAGCCAGCGGCCCTCCCCCGGTGCGACGACGGCCGCCGCCTCCGCGCGCAGGCTGGGGTCGTCCACGAGTCATCCATGAGGGGAGACGGCGATGATCCTGGTGACCGGAGCGACGGGCCATGTGGGAAGCGAGTTGGTACGGCGGCTCGCAGCGGCCGGGGAGCCGGTGCGCGCGATGACCCGGCGGCCGGCGAAGGCCCGGTTCCCCGCCGGCGTCGAGGCGGTGTACGGCGACGCGGCGGACCCCAAGAGCCTTGCCGCGGCCTTCGCGGGGGTGGACGGGGCCTTCCTGATGTCGGCACAGGCGGTGGGTACGGCTCCTGAGCCCACCCATGACCTCGCGCTCGCCACGGCGGCCGAACGGGCGGGAGTACGGCGGGTCGTGAAGCTGTCCACGCTGGACGGCGGGACGGGCGACGACCCGATCGCCCGCTGGCAGCGCACGGCGGAGGCGGCGGTGACCGACCCGGCCCGCGGTTTCGCCTGGACCCTGCTGCGCCCGGGCCGTTTCATGTCCAACGCCCTTCAGTGGGCCGGGCAGCTGGGGACCGGTGGCGAGGTGGCGATCCCTTTCGCGGACCGCCCGGCGGCGAGCATCGACCCGGCGGACCTGGCGGAGATCGCGGCACAGGCCCTCAGCACCGGCGAACACGCAGGTGCCGTGCATGAGTTGAGCGGCCCGCAGTCCCTCACCCCTACGGAGGAGCTGGCCCTCCTCGGTGAGGTCCTGGGCCGCGATCTGCGCGTCCGCCCCGTCCCCACCGACGCCGCCCGCGCCGGCATGGCCGGCTACGGCTTCCCTCCCGAGGTCGTCGACGCCATCATGCGGCGCACCCTGGACGGCGACCGGGGCTCGGGGGTGCTGCCGACGGTCGAGAAGGTGCTGGGCCGCCCGGCGCGGACGTTCGCCCAGTGGGCGCGGGCGCACGCGGAGGAGTTCCCGAGGCCCTAGGTACATCCCGCGAGGAGGTTGAGTACCGCGACTCAGGCGGTGGTCGCGGGGGACGGGCATCGTGGGGATCACCGACGCACCGACCGATTACCTGGGGGTCCACATGAACGGCTCGCGCTACTTCCTCAACCCGCTCGCTCTCGGCTACCTGCTCGTCGTGGCCGCAGTCGTCGGCTGGGTCGGTGTGGACGCGCTGTTCGTCGAGCACGCCGACGCGAGCCTCGCCGGGGTCTGGGCGTTCCTGGTCACGGCACCGGCCTCACTGCTGTTCGTGATGCTGCCGGGCGCACTGGCGTGGGCCGGGATCGCCGTCGGGGCCGTGGTGAACGCGGCGGTGCTCGGGGCGGCGTACCAGAGCTTCACCAGCCGCCGCCTGCGCCCCACCGCCTGAACTACCCTTCCGTGACCGCCACTTGGGCCTTCCGCAGCTGCTCCTGCTCCGCCACGACGTCGATCTCCCGGATGAGGTCGCCGTCGAAGGCGAACCGGAGCAGCACGCGCAGCCGGCCCTCCTCCAGCATCGCCATCCCGACCTCGCCGTCGACGAGGACGAGGGCGGCGGACCGGGCCCGGCCCAGGGAGGCCATCGCGCCCTCGGCGACCGGGCGGGCACCCCGGACGAGAACGGGCTCGGGGGTCGGCACCACGGCCCGGTCGGCATGCAGCACCACGTCCGGGTGGAGCAGGGCGAGCAGGGCGTCGAAGTCGCCGCCGCGGGTGGCGGCGAGGTAGGCGTGCACGACCCGGTGCCGCCGTGAGGCGTCCGCGGTGGGCGCGGGGGCGCCCTTGACCCGGCGACGGGCCCGGCTGGCCAACTGCCGGGTGGTCGCCGGGGTCTTGTCGATCATCGGGGCGATCTCGTCGAACGGCACCTGGAACATGTCGTGCAGCACGAACGCGAGCCGTTCGGCGGGCGCGAGCGTGTCGAGGACGATCAGCAGGGCGAGGCCCACCGAGTCGGCGAGGAGCACCTCCTCCTCGGGGTCGACGGCACGCGCCGCCGCGGCCGGGATCCGGTCGGCCGCCAGTTCCTCCTCGCGGCGGGCCTCCCGCGCCCGCAGCAGGTTGAGGCAGACCCGGGCGACGACCGTGGTCAGCCACCCGCCCGGGTTCTCCACGCCGGAGGTGTCCGCGCGGTCGATACGCAGCCAGGCATCCTGGAGGGCGTCGTCGGCCTCGCCGAGCGAGCCCAGCATGCGGTGCGCGACGGCCCGCAGCCGGGGCCGGTGCTCCTCGAACTGCGCGGCCATCCAGTCCCGTTCGGGCATGACGCCGACCCCTCCCCCGGTTCCCCCTGAACACCCTGGACGCACCCTAGAGCACTGGGTCGACCGACCGGCCGCTGAACAGACCGGTGGGACAGGGGACTCCGGCCCGCCGGCCGGAGTCCCGTCAGAACACGGGCGTGCCGCCCTGCGTCAGCTTCCAGTTGGTGACCGCGAAGTCCTTCGGGTCCAGCGTGGCCTTCGAGGTCACGTAGTCGATCATCAGCTGGCGGATCTCGTTGGTGGAGCTGTAGGCGATGTCCGCGGCGGCGATGTGCGGGTAACCGGAGCCGCCGTTGGCGCGGTAGTTGTTGACGGCGACGACGAAGACCTGGTCGTCGGTGACCGGAGTCCCGTTGTAGGCCAGGTTCTTGATCCGCGAGCCCTCCGCCTGCGCGATGTCGATGTCGTACGAGACACCCGCGGCGGTGTCGTACATGTAGTCCCAGAAGCTGTTGGCGTTGGTCAGCGTCGAGGTGTCCACGGCCGTGCCCGCCGGCACCTGGTGGTAGTACTTCGCCGCGTACTCCAGGTAGTCCTTGAGCTGGGCGCCGGTGAGCTTCTTGCCGTAGAGGGTGTTGTCGTAGATGTAGAGCCCGGCGATGTCCTTGATGGTGACGCTACCCGCGGGGATGTCGGCGGTGCGGGAGAAGGGCGCGGCGACCGAGATCAGCGGGAGGGCCGCGTCGGAGGCCGACAGGCCCGCCTTGACGGTGTCCATCTGGACCTGGTGGATGAAGTCCATGATCGGGACGTCCTTCCAGCAGGAGTCCGCCGCGGAGAGGTCCTCGGTGCAGGTGCCGACGGGCGTGTTGACGTACTTCACGACCAGCTCGTGGTCGGCCTCCAGGAGCTTCTTGATCTCCGGGTCCTCGTCGACCGTGTGGGGGTTCAGGGTCTGGGCGGTCTTCTTGGTCACCTTCCACTGCCTGCGCACGAGCTCCAGCTCGAAGTCGAAGACGCTGAGCCGGTAGCCCCAGCAGTACGGCTCGGACAGCAGCACGTCCTCGCCGGTCTCCTCGTTCTTCACGGTGTACGACGGCACCTCGACGTGGGTGTGGCCGACGAGGATCGCGTCGATGCCGGGGACCTGCTGGGCGACGAGGTTCGAGGCGTTCTCGACGTACGGCAGCTCGTCGCCGTACGACGAGGAACCGTCGAGCCCCGAGTGGTCGGTCAGGAAGACGACGTCACAGCCGAGCGCGCGCAGCCGGGGCACGTACTTCTTCGCCTGCTCGACCAGGCCCGGGAAGACCATCTTCCCGCTGACGTTGTCCTTGTCCCACAGGGCGATTCCGGGGTTGGTGAGGCCGAGGATGCCGACCTTGATGTCGGGGGCGCCCGGCACACAGATCCGCTTCACGGTGTACGGCTGGAAGGCGGGCTTCAGCGTCTTCGCGTCCAGGGCGTTGGCGGCAAGGAGCGGGAAGCGGCACTGGCTCTCGAACTTCCTGAGCACCTCGATGCCGTAGTTGAACTCGTGGTTGCCGAGGGCGGCGGCGTCGTAGCGCATGTAATTCATGGCGACGGCCATCGGGTGCTTCGGCGCACCCTTGTCGGTGATGGGCTGCACGCGCGCGAAGTAGTACGCCAGGGAGGTGCCCTGGATGATGTCGCCGGCGTCGACGAGCAGGACGTGCTCCTCGCCCTTGGCGGCGCGCTGCTGCTTGATGAGGGTGGCGACCCGGGCGACACCGACGGAGTTGCCCTTGGTGTCGGAGTAGGCCTTGTCCAGGTAGTAGTCCCAGTCGAAGACGTGGCTGTGCAGGTCGGTGGTGCCGAGGACGGAGAAGGACCAGGTGCGGTTCTTCTTCGCCGGCTTCTGCTCGGCGGCCTGGGCGGCGGGAGCTCCCGCCGTCCCCGCGACGGCCACGGCCGCACCGGTGACGGCCGACTTCTTCACGAACGCTCGACGGTTCAGGGGACTGACGGGCATGGAAGGGCTCCTGGAAAGGGGGAGGGAGGAGAGACGGAACTACCCGCGTAGATAGTCCCGTCCCGCCGGTTGCCCACGGAACCAGGAGCAAGCCATGGGCCGGTCAAGGAAGTCCATGACCGGCCCAACAGCCTTCGAGCAAAAGGGATTTACAGGAACGAGTTGACCTCGATCGTCTCGTCCCGGCCCGGGCCCACGCCGATCGCGGAGATCGGGGCGCCGGACATCTCCTCCAGCGCCTTCACGTAGTCCTGGGCGTTCTTCGGCAGGTCGGAGAAGGACTTCGCCTTGGTGATGTCCTCGCTCCAGCCCGGGAGGTACTCGTAGACCGGCTTCGCGTGGTGGAAGTCGGTCTGGGAGTACGGGAGCTCCTCGACGCGGCGGCCGTCGATCTCGTACGCGACACAGACCGGGATCTGCTCCCAGCCGGTGAGGACGTCGAGCTTGGTGAGGAAGAAGTCGGTGAGGCCGTTGACGCGGGTCGCGTACCGGGCGATCACCGCGTCGAACCAACCGCAGCGACGGTCACGGCCGGTGGTGACACCCCGCTCACCGCCGATGCGGCGCAGCGCGTCGCCGTCCTCGTCGAACAGCTCGGTCGGGAACGGGCCCGAGCCGACCCGGGTCGTGTACGCCTTGAGGATGCCGATGACCCGGCTGATCTTCGTGGGGCCGACGCCCGCACCCGTGCAGGCACCGCCCGCGGTGGGGTTGCTGGAGGTGACGAAGGGGTACGTGCCGTGGTCGATGTCCAGGAGCGTGCCCTGGCCACCCTCGAACAGGACGACCTTGTCCTGCTCCAGGGCCTGGTTGAGCACCAGGACCGTGTCGGCGACGTAGGGCTTGAGCCGGTCCGCGTAGCCCAGCAGCTCCTCGACGACCTGCCCGACCTCTATGGCGCGGCGGTTGAAGACCTTGGTCAGGAGCTGGTTCTTGCCGTCGAGGGCCGCCTCGACCTTCTGGGTCAGGATCGACTCGTCGTACAGGTCCTGGATGCGGATGCCCACGCGATTGATCTTGTCGGCGTAGGTCGGTCCGATGCCGCGCCCCGTCGTGCCGATCTTGCGCTTTCCGAGGAAGCGTTCCGTCACCTTGTCGACGGTGACGTTGTAGGGCGTGATGATGTGGGCGTTGCCGCTGATCAGGAGCTTGGAGGTGTCGACGCCGCGGTCGTTCAGTCCGTTCAGCTCGGAGAACAGGACCGACGGATCGACGACGACACCGTTGCCGATGACCGGGGTGCACCCCGGAGACAGGATTCCGGAAGGGAGGAGGTGGAGGGCGTACTTCTGATCGCCCACGACTACCGTGTGGCCGGCGTTGTTGCCGCCCTGGTAGCGCACCACATAGTCCACCGAGCCACCGAGCAGGTCGGTTGCCTTTCCCTTGCCTTCGTCACCCCACTGAGCACCGAGCAGCACAAGTGCGGGCACGCGCGTACACCCCTTCCGGGCGGGGCATGTCCAAGGTCGGGGGCGTACGCGTACGGTTCCTCCGTCGCGTGCACCACGGCCGTCGTCGGCCGCTGCCCGTCGAACCCGGATGCCCCGGAATAGACGAAGCCCCTGGCGCAATAGCGCAAGGGGCTCTTGCACAAAGATGCTACCCGAGGAAGCGAGGCATGGCCGAGGTGGCGACTTCCGCGACTTTTGATCACCTGCTGGTGGTGATCGACCCGGTCGCCCGGCAGACGGACGGCGAGTCCGTACGGATCGTGAAAGACGTGCTCAGCGCGGGTGCGGCGACGAAGGTGTGTCTGCCGGACGGGCCCGAGGAGTTCGCCCGGGCGCTGGCGCGGCGCGGCTCGCGGCGGCCGGTGGTCGTCGGCGACGACCGTGCGCTGATGCGGGCGGTGGTGCTGCTGCACCGGCAGCGGGAGCTGGCCGAATGTGCGCTGTCGGTGGTGCCGGTGGGGTCGGTCCTGGGCGTCGCCCATGCCCTCGGGGTGCCGACGGGGGCAGTGGCGGCCGCACGGGCGGTCCTGGACGGGGCCGAGCGGCGGCTGGACATGCTGGTGGACGACAGCGACGGGGTGGTCCTCGGCGCGCTGCGGATACCCGCGCTGGTCGCCCGGGAGGAGCCCGTGGAGGGCGCGCGGCCCTGGCTGCGGACCTGTCAGTCGCTCGTACGGACCCTGGTGCCGGCCCGTCCCGCCCGGGAGACCGCGCCTGCCCTTCCGGGGCCCTCGCGGCTGCGGGTGGAGGTCGACGGGGTCACGCTGGTGGACCTGGACCAGCCCCTGGAGGCGGTCTCGGTGACCCCCGGCTCCGGCAACGGCCTGGCCTCCGTGGAGGTACGCCCGCTGTCGGTGGGCGCGGAGGCGTCCCCACTGCTGGCCACCGGCAGGACGGTGACCGTCACCGGGGCGGATTTCCGCTACCGGGCGGACGCGGGGGTGGCGGGACCGGTACGGAGACGGACATGGACGGTGCGGGAGGGGGCGTTGGGGCTGGTGTTGCCGGGGCGGTGAGGGGGAGCCAGGGGAAGCCACCATGTGCCCCCCGTCCTGGTCGGGGCTACCCCGGCAGTGCGTCCGTCTCGTCCTTCAGGGCCACCCCGGTCAGGCCCAGCTCCCTGGCCCTGGTCATCAGGCCCGCCAGCTTTTCCGCCGCCCCCGTGTACGACAGGCCCAGCGGTGGGCGGATGTTGGACAGGCAGTTGCGGTCGGCGTCCGTCGTCACTCCCGGGGTCGGCCGGTACGTCAGATACGCGCCCAGGGAGTCCGCCGCCGACATACCGGGCCGTTCACCGACCAGGACGACGACCATCGCGGCGCCCATCGCCTGCGCGACGTCGTCGCCGAGGGCCACGCGGGCCTGTTCGGCCAGGACGACGGGAGCGAGGCGCCAGTCCTCGAGGCGGGCCGCCGTCTCCCGCACCACCGCCGCCGCGTGCTCGTGCACCGCCCGGCTGGACAGCCCGTCGGCGACCACGAAGACCGCGTCCCACTCCCCCGCGGGCAGATGGGCCCGGTCCAGGGGGTCGAGGCGGCGGCCCAGGTCCGGTCGCTGGAGGTAGGTGAGCCGGTCCGGAGCCGAGCTGCGCACCCGTACCGTCGGCGTCCCGGCCAGCCCCGCCGCGATCACGTCGGGCTCGAACGGCGAGTGCACGGCGTCCCGGGCGGCCGCGTGCGCCGCCTGCAGTTCCAGGCGGTGCCGGGTGGGGAGCGCGGAGCCGGCGCGGCCGAGGCCGATGCGGGCCTGGGTGCGCTGCCGCAGCGACGACCACAACTCGCTCGTCTGTACGGCCACTTCACTCACGCCGCCAGCTCCTTCCCGATGGCAGTCAGCGGGTGGGCCGCTCCGGTCGTCTCGCGGATCCCGCCCTTCTCGTCCAGCAGCCCGATCGAGTCGAGCCAGCTCTCGAACTCCGGTGCCGGGCGCAGCCCCAGGACCTCCCGGAGGTACAACGCGTCGTGGTACGAGGCGGACTGGTAGTTGAGCATGATGTCGTCGCCGCCCGGGGTGCAGATCACGAAGGACGCGCCGGCCACGCCGAGCATCGTGAGCATCGTGGCGATGTCGTCGTCGTCCGCGTCGGCGTGGTTGGTGTAGCAGATGTCCAGCCCCATGGGCAGGCCGAGGAGTTTGCCGCAGAAGTGGTCCTCCAGGGCGGCGCGCAGGATCTGCCGGCCGTCGTAGAGGTACTCCGGGCCGATGAAGCCGACGACGGTGTTCACGAGCAGCGGGTCGTAGCGCCGCGCCACCGCGTACGCCCGGGCCTCCACCGTCTGCTGGTCCACCCCGTGGTGCGCGCCCGCCGACAGAGCGCTGCCCTGCCCGGTCTCGAAGTACATGACGTTGTGGCCGACCGTGCCCCGCTCCAGGGCCAGGGCGGCCTCGTACGCGTCGTCGAGCAGCCCCAGCGTCACCCCGAAGGACGCGTTCGCCGTCTGCGTCCCCGCGATCGACTGGAAGACCAGGTCCACCGGGGCGCCCCGGGACATCAGGTCCACGCTCGTCGTGACATGGCACAGCACACAGGACTGGGTGGGGATCGCGTACCTCTGGATCACCCCGTCGAGCAGTTCCAGCAGGTCCCGTACCGCCTTGGGGCTGTCGGTCGCCGGGTTGATGCCGATCACCGCGTCGCCGGAGCCCAGCAGCAGTCCGTCGAGGAGGGCCGCCGCCACGCCCGCCGGATCGTCGGTGGGATGGTTGGGCTGGAGCCGGGTCGCCAGCCGTCCCGGCAGCCCGATCGTCGAGCGGAACGCGGTGACCACGCGCACCTTGCGGGCCACCGCGACCAGGTCCGCGTTGCCCATCAGCTTGGAGACCGCGGCGACCATCTCGGGCGTGAGGCCGGGCGCGAGGGCGGCCAGCGCCCCCGCGTCGGCTCCGGGAGACAGCAGCCACTCCCGGAACTCGCCCACCGTCAGCCCCGCCACCGGCGCGAAGGCGGCCGTGTCGTGCGTGTCGAGGATCAGCCGTGTCACGTCGTCCGTCTCGTACGGGATCAGCGGCTCGGCCAGGAACTCCGCGAGCGGCACGTCCGCCAGCGCCCAGCGCGCGGCCACCCGCTCCTGTTCGGACGCGGCAGCGAGTCCCGCGAGCCGGTCGCCGGAACGTTCGGGACTCGCGGCGGCGAGCAGACGGGCGAGGGTGTCGAAGCGGTGGTGTCGACCGCCGAGAACGGACGTGTAGCTCATGCCGACGACGCTACGAGCCGCGTGTTGCCGCCAGATTTCTAAAGGTCTGGTTGACAAACATTTAACGCCCCGAGACCCTTGCTCGACTTATTCGGGCTACAGAGTTCCGGTTCGGCACGTAGTGGACGGACAAGGAGAGGGGCCACCCGATGGCAGTGGACGAGGGAGTCGCCCCGGCGGCCGGGACGGACGAGGAAGGCACGGTTCACCGGCTGAAGCCCAACGCCATCGGCCTGCTCGGCGTGGTCTTCATGGCCGTGGCGACCGCCGCGCCGATCACCGCGATGACGGGCAACGTGCCCTTCATGGTGTCGGCGGGCAACGGCATCGGCGCGCCCGCGAGCTATCTCGTCGCAATGGTCGTCCTGGCAATCTTTTCGGTCGGCTTCACCTCGATGGCGAAGCACATCACCTCGACCGGCGCCTTCTACGGCTTCATCTCCTACGGCCTGGGCCGCACGGCGGGCCTCGCCTCGGGACTGCTCGCCACCTTCGCGTACGTCGTCTTCGAACCGGCGCTCATCGGCATCTTCTCGACGTTCGCGACGGGGACGCTGAAGGACCAGACCGGGGTGCACATCCCCTGGTGGGCGTTCGCGGTCCTGATGCTCGCGGTCAACGCGATGGGCACCTGGTTCGGTGTCTCGGTCGCCGAGAAGCTCCTCGTCGTCCTCCTGGCCACCGAGGTGACGATCCTCGCCGCGATGGCGGTCTCGGTCGCCATCCACGGCGGCGGCCCGAACGGCTTCAGCCTCGACCCCGTCAACCCGGTCAACGCCTTCAAGGGCACGTCCGCCGGTCTCGGCCTCTTCTTCGCCTTCTGGTCGTGGGTCGGTTTCGAGTCGACGGCGATGTACGGCGAGGAGTCCCGCAACCCGAAGAAGATCATCCCCAAGGCGACGATGATCTCCGTCCTGGGCGTCGGCGTCTTCTACGTCTTCGTCTCCTGGATGGCCATCTCGGGCACCGGCGAGTCCAAGGCCGTCGAGGTCGCCACCGCCAACCCGCTGCAGCTCTTCTTCGGCCCGACCGAGCAGTACGTCGGCCACTGGGCGGTCGACGTCATGCAGTGGCTGATGATCACCGGCTCGCTGGCCTGCGGCATGGCCTTCCACAACTGCGCCGCACGCTACATGTACGCGCTGGGCCGCGAGGGCGTCCTGCCCTCGCTGAAGCACACGGTCGGCCGCACCCACCCCCGGCACGGCTCTCCGCACGTCGCGGGCCTGGTGCAGACGGTCGTGACCGCCGTACTCCTGCTGGCGTTCTGGGCGGCCGGCAAGGACCCGTACAGCGGCACGTACGTCCTGCTCGCCATCCTCGGCACCATGGCGATCCTGATCGTGCAGGCCGTGTGCTCCTTCGCGGTGCTGGCGTACTTCCGCACGCACCACCCGGAGAGCCGGCACTGGTTCCGGACCCTCACGGCCCCGCTGGTCGGCGGCATCGCCATGCTCGCCGTGGTCGTCCTGCTGGTCTCCAACATGGGCGCGGCGGCCGGCACGGAGTCCGGTTCGCTGGTGCTGAAGGCCACGCCGTGGCTGGTGGCGGCCGTCGCGGCGCTCGGCATCGGGTACGCGCAGTACCTGAAGCGGCGGTCGCCCGAGCGGTATCTGCTGCTGGGGCGGACGGTGCTGGAGGAGACCAAGGAACGCTAGGTGCCGAAGAGCTTGGCGCGGTGGGCCGTCCACCGCTCCATCATCTGGGCGACGTCCTTCTCGATGAACTCGAAGAACGCGAGGGTCTCGGCCAGCCTGTGTCCCGCCGGAGTCTCGGCGCCCAGGCTGGCCACCCCCTCGCGCAGGGCGTCCTCCCAGCGTTTGATGATCGCCTCGCGGTTGGTGAGCGCCTGGTACCACTGGTCGGAGTGGACCCGGTACCGCTCCCGCCGCGAGCCGGGCTCCCGCTCGCGCGACAGCATGTGCACCTGCGCCAGGTAGCGCACCGCCCCGGACACGGCCGCTGGGCTGACCTGGAGTCGCTGGCCCAGTTCGGCGGAGGTCAGGGCTCCGCTGTCGGACGCGAGCAGCGCCGAGAAGACCCGGGCCGGCATACGCGACAGCCCCGCCTCGACGAGCTGCGCCGCGAAGCGCTCCACGAACCGTGAGACCGCCTCCGGGTCCCGCTCCACCGCATCCGTCATGGTCACCACCCTAACGGGGCTTCATACGCTTCCTTAACTTCACAAAATTCTGAAGGAAGCGTACGTTCTGAAGCATGACGAAGGCAATCACGGTCTCCGGGCTCCACAAGTCGTTCGGGAAGACCCACGCCCTCGACGGCCTCGACCTGGACGTCGAGACCGGCGAGGTGCACGGCTTCCTCGGCCCCAACGGCTCCGGCAAGTCCACCACCATCCGCATCCTGCTCGGCCTGCTGCGCGCCGACTCCGGCGCCGCGCAGGTGCTCGGCCGCGACCCGTGGGCCGACGCGGTCGAGGTGCACCGCCGGATCGCCTACGTCCCGGGGGACGTGACGCTGTGGCGCAACCTCTCCGGCGGTGAGGTCATCGACCTCTACGGCCGTCTGCGCGGAGGTCTCGACGCCAAGAGGCGAGCCGACCTGATCGAACGCTTCGAGCTGGACCCCACCAAGAAGGGCCGCACCTACTCGAAAGGCAACCGCCAGAAGGTCGCCCTGGTCGCCGCGTTCGCCTCGGACGTGGACCTGCTGATACTGGACGAGCCGACCTCGGGCCTGGATCCGCTGATGGAGGAGGTCTTCCAGCGCTGTGTCGAGGAGGAGCGGGACCGCGGCCGCACGGTCCTGCTGTCGTCCCACATCCTCAGCGAGGTAGAGGAGTTGTGCGACCGGGTGAGCATCATCCGGCGCGGCCGCACGGTCGAGACGGGCTCCCTCGCCGACCTGCGCCACCTGACCCGCACCAGCGTCACGGCCGAACTCGCGGGCGCCCCCAACGGGTTGGCACAGCTGCCGGGCGTCCACGACCTCGACGTCCAGGGCCATCGGGTCCGGCTGCAGGTGGACACGGAGCAACTCGACGCGGTGCTGAGGCAGTTGAGCGAGTCCGGAGTGCGCTCGCTGACCTCGACGCCGCCGACGCTGGAGGAACTGTTCCTGCGGCACTACCAGGACGAGGAGGCCACGTCATGACCTCCCTGGTGGGCACGGGCGTCCTGCTCCGCTTCAACCTGCGCCGCGACCGGCTGATGATCCCGGCGTGGGTGGCGGTGAACACCCTGATGGTCCTGTCGATGCCGAACACCCTCAGGGGCCTGTACGGCACCGAGGCCGAGCGCGCCGACCTGCTGCACCAGGTGGCCACCAACTCCTCCTTCCGCGCGCTGATCGGCCCCGTCTTCGACGACTCCCTCGGCGCCCTCACCGCCTGGCGCGTCGGCGTCTACGCGGGGGCGCTCGCCGCCGTCACCGGTCTCCTGGTCGTCGTACGCCACACCCGTGACGAGGAGGAGTCCGGCCGGCAGGAGTTGATCGCCTCCGGTGTGGTGGGCCGCCGCGCCTCACTGACGGCCGCGCTGCTGGCGGCGGCGGTGGCGAGCGGTGTGCCGGCCCTGCTGGTGACGGCGGGTCTGGCGGGCCAGGGAGTGGTGGGCGCGCTGGCGTTCGGCCTGGGGCTCGCCGCCGTGGGCATGCTCTTCGCCACGACGGCGGCGATCGTCGCGCAACTGACGGAGAGCGCCCGGCTGGCGCGGGGCCTGACGGCGGCAGTACTGGGCCTGGCCTTCGTGCTCAGGGCGTCGGGGGACTCGGCGTCCACCGACGGGTCGTCCGTCCTGACCTGGCTGTCGCCGCTCGGGTGGCTGTCGCAGTTGCGCCCCTTCGCGGGTGAACGCTGGTGGGTGCTGCTGCTGTTCGCGGCGGCGATCGCGGCCCAGGGTGCGCTGGCCTACGTCCTCGCGGGACGCAGGGACGTGGGCATGAGCTTCGTGCCGACGCGCCCGGGACCTCCTGTCGGCCGCCTGGGCACGTCGGGCGGGCTGGCCTGGCGGCTGCAGCGGGGCGCCGTGCTCGGCTGGTCGGTCGGCTTCTTCCTGGCCGGGGTGGTCTACGGCGGTCTGACGGACGGCGTGGCCGACCTGGTGGGCGACAACGAGAAGGCCCGCGAGATCTTCGAGCGGATGGGCGGACAGTCCGGGATCACGGATGCCTTCCTCGCCTCGATGACCGGGATGCTGGGGCTGGTGGCCACGCTGTACGTCGTCGCGTCGGTGCTGCGGCTGCACGGCGAGGAGACGTCGATGCGGGCGGAACCGGTGCTGGCGAACGCGGTGGGCCGCCTGCGGTGGGCCTCGGGCCACCTGGTGATCGCCTTCGGAGGCTCCGCGCTCATCATGCTGCTCGCGGGTCTCGGCTTCGCCGTGGGCTACGGCAAGGAGGTCGGCCCCGTCCTGGGCGCGTGCCTGGTGCAGGTGGCCGCGGTGTGGGTGGTCGGCGGCCTGACGGTCCTGCTGTACGGCCTGGCCCCGCGCGTCGCTCCCCTGGCCTGGGGAGTCGCCGGGGCGGTGCTCCTGATCGGCTGGGTCGGCCCGGCGTTGGACGTCCCGCAGACCGTCCTGGACCTCTCCCCCTTCGGCCACCTGCCGAAGCTGCCGGGAGGAGAGATGGAGTGGGGGCCGGTGCTGGTGCTGCTCGTTGTTGCGGCGGTCCTGGTAACGGGGGGCTTGGCGGGGTTGCGGCGCCGGGACATGACGACCTGAACCACGGGCCGGGAACGCTCGTCCCTTCAGACATGAAACGGCATGGGGACGGATTGACCTGCGGGGGCTGTGCGCTGTCGGCGGCGGGGGCGACAGCGGCCCCGCTGCTGTGGCTGTCGATGCCCCGCACCCAGCGCCACCTGGGCGGCGGCTTCGAGAACGAGGGCATGGACCTCACGGTCCTGCTGACGGAGCTGCCCCTCGTGATCCTCGGGGGAGCGTTCCTGCCCCTACTCGCCCTCACTGTGTCGGCCCGGCTGCGGGAACGGCGACGGAATGCGCGCTGAGCGACTGGGGGTCAATCGACGTACTGCTTGAGTTTCTCGGTGTCGAGTTCGATGTCGAGGGGCTGGGGGAGCAGGAGCTGCACGCCGAAAGGCACAGTGCGGCTGTCGCGGTAGCCGACACCCGGATCCGGGTCGCTGTACAGCTTTACCGTGCAGGCGTTGCGGTCGATCAACAGGTAGAACGGGATACCCGCCGCCCCGTACGCGACGGGCTTCTCCTGGCGGTGACGCCGGTCGGTGTCGGAGTCGTACGACGTGACCTCGAGCACCAGGAGCACACCGCTCGGGTCGGCCCACTCACCGTGTCCGGCGAAGTGATCCTCGGGCACCAGCACCGCGTCGGGACGGGCCCGGCCCTCGCGGTACTTCTCGACCCTCAGACCCTGCCCCTGGTACAGGTCCAGATCGGGCCTCGCACGCATGCAGCGCTTGCCCAGCCACACGATGACGCTGTTGTGGTCACCATCGGCCACCTTCTTGACCCCGATCCGCCCGTTGATGAACTCCAACCTGACGGCGTCGTCGGTCTCCTTGGCCGCGAAAGCGGCAATCCTCTCGAACTCCTCCACCGACATCTGGGGCGTCTGCACTGTGCGCTCTGCCATAACGGTGATGGTGCACCCCCTCTCAGGCTGTGGCCAGTGTGGCGAGCCTCAGACGAAGGGCGTGCCTGATCACCCGGTGATCAGCCGATCGAGTGATCACATCACCTCGACGCTCAGCCCCTCCAACCCCCGGATCACGAAGTTCGGCTTCCTCTGCGGCTCCGCCGTCAGGGTCAGCGTCGGGGCCTTCTCCAGTACGGCCGTCATGGAGGCGGCCAGTTCGATACGGGCCAGGGGTGCGCCGATGCAGTAGTGGATACCGGCGCTGAAGGAGATGTGCGGGTTGTCGGTGCGGGTGAGGTCGAGGCGCTCGGGGGTCGGAAAAGTGGCCGGGTCGTGGTTGGCGGAGCCGAAGAGCAGGGCGATCTCGGCGCCGCGCGGGATGGTGGTCCCGTCGACCTCGATCTCGTCCAGGACCCAGCGTTCGAAGAGCTGGAGCGGGGTGTCGTAGCGCATGAGCTCCTCGACGGCCCGGGGGACGAGGGAGTGGTCCGCGCGCAGTTCGGCGAGCTGGTCAGGGTTGCGGAACAGCGCCCACCAGCCGTTGACCGTGGCGTTCACGGTGGCCTCGTGGCCCGCGTTGAGGAGCAGGACGCAGGTGGAGATCATCTCCTGCTCGGTGAGCCGGTCGCCCTCGTCGTGGGCGGCGATGAGCCCCGAGATCAGGTCGTCCCCTGGCTCCTTGCGGCGCTCGGCGATCAGGTCGCGGAGGTAGTCGGAGAACTCGACCGACGCCCGTACCGCCCGCGCCGCCACATCCTCCGGCGGGTTCAGCTCGTACATTCCGCAGATGTCCGCCGACCAGGGCCGCAGCGGAGCCCGGTCCGACTCGGGGATCCCCAGCATCTCGGCGATCACGGCGACGGGCAGCGGCTCGGCGACATCGGTGAGCAGATCACCGCCGCCCTCCGCGACGAGCCGGTCCACCAGCTCACCGGCCAGCTTGGTCACATACGGCCTCAGCTGCTCGACCGTGCGCGGGGTGAACGCCTTCGACACCAGGCGCCGGATCCGGGTGTGGTCCGGCGGCTCCAGGTCGAGCATCCCGTGGTCGTTGAGCGTGTGGAACGGCTCGTGCGCGGCGGGCGGCGCGGTTCGCCCGAAGTCCTCGTGCGTGAACCGGTGCTGATACGTCCGCCCGAGCCTGCGGTCCCTGAGCAGCGCGGAGACGTCCGCGTGGTGCGGGACGAGCCACTGGTTCGTGGGCTCGTAGTACTGCACACGGCCGTGGGCGCGGAGCTCGGCGTAGGCGGGGTAGGGGTCGGCGAGAAACGCCGGGTCCCAGGGATCGAAGGCTGCCATGCGGGGACGCTAGCCCGGGAGGCGGCCTTCTGACCAGGGGTGACGCTGTCCGCTCCGGTGGCGGGCCGACACCCTCCCGGGGACCGGCGGCGCGGGGAGCAGGGCCGGCCGCTGGGTAGGGTCCGGTTGTGAGTCGGGATACGGCGTGGCCGGGCGAGGTGTCCGAGGGCGAGACGAGGGGTGTCCCGTCGGCGCGGACGGCTCGGGCGCTCTGGGGCGGGTCGGCCGTCCTGGTACTCGGAGTGCTGGGCACGTCGCTGATCGCCGTCGGCGCCGGAACGGGCGGGCGCCTGGCCGTGGCTCTGGTTCTGGTGGTCGTGCAGGTCTGCGCCCTGCGGTGGGTGCTGCGCCACCCGGTGGCCGTGCTGGGCACGGGCGTGGTCACGGGTGTGGTGGTGTGGGCGCTGTTTCCCGCGGTGACGTTGACAGGGGCACTGCTGGCGGCGCAGGTCGCCCTGTGCGTGCTGTCGGCCGCACGGCCGAGGCGGGTGTCGGTGACGGCGCTGGCGGGGATGTGCGTTCTGGCTCCGCTCGCATTCGTCGTCGGCGGACCGGGCGTCGTGTCGGCGTTCCTGCCCGCCGTGCTCCTGGCGTGGACCGCGGGACAGTGGCGCAGGGCGCAGCGGGCCCGGGCCGCGGCGGAGACGCGGCGGGCGGTGGCGGAGGAACGCGCGCGGATCGCACGGGAGGTGCACGACGTGGTGGCCCACACGCTGTCGGTGATGGTGATTCAGGCGGGCGCCGCCGACGACGTCTTCACCGCTCGCCCCGAGCAGGCCCGTCAGTCCCTGCGGGCGATCGAGAGCGCCGGGCGGTCGGCACTGGACGAACTGCGGCTGCTGCTGCGGGCGTTCCGGCCCGAGGCCGGGGATCCGGACGCGGAGGAGCGGACCCCGCGGCCGGGTCTGGCCCGGCTGGACGAACTGGCCGAGGCCGTGCGCGCGGCGGGCGTGACGGTGTGCCTCCACCGGGAGGGCGTTCCGGACGGCCTGCCGGCGGCGGTCGACCTGGCCGCGTACCGGATCGTCCAGGAGTCCCTGACCAACACCTTGCGGCACGCCGGCGGCGCCGACGAGGTGCGCCTGACGGTGACGGCCGACGGGGAGCGGATCCGGATCACCGTGGCCGACAACGGCCGTATGCCGTCGGGTCGATCCGCCGGGGCGGGCGCGGGGCGCGGTCTGGTGGGCATGCGGGAACGGGTCCGGATGCTCGGCGGGAGCCTGCGCGCCGGGCCCGCGCCCGGGGGCGGGTTCGTGGTGGAGGCGGAGCTGCCGACGGAGTACGCGTCATGACCCTTCGCGTGGTGGTGGCCGACGACCAGGCCCTGGTGCGTACCGGCTTCCGGATGATCATCGACGCCCGGGACGACCTGGAGGTGGTCGGCGAGGCGTCCGACGGCCGGGAGGCCGTGCGGCTGACGCGGGAAGCCCGGCCGGACGTGGTGCTGATGGACGTACGGATGCCCGTCCTGGACGGCATCGAGGCGACCCGTCGGATCGTCGCCGACGGCAGTGCGGCCCGCGTGCTCGTGCTGACCACCTGGGACCTGGACGCGCACGTGGTGGCGGCCCTGCGTGCCGGGGCCAGCGGGTTCCTGCTGAAGGACATCCGGCCCGCCGAACTCGTGGACGCGATCCGCCTCACGGCCCGCGGGGACGCGCTGCTGGCCCCCTCGGTGACCCGCCGGGTCCTGGACCGGTTCCTGCGCACCGCGCCCGACCTGGAGCCGCCGCCGGGCCTGGAGAGTCTGTCCGGCCGGGAGCGGGAGGTGCTCACCCTGATCGGGCAGGCGCTGTCGAACGCCGAGATCGCCGCCCGGCTGGGCCTGTCGGAGGCCACCGTCAAGAACCACCTCACCGCGGTGCTGCGCAAGCTGGGCCTGCGGGACCGGGTGCAGGCGGTGGTCGCCGCGTACGATCACGGCCTCGTCCGGCCGCGAGGCACCTGATGTCCTCTTCGAAGTCCTCTTCGAAGTCCTCTTCGAGGTCGTCCTTAGGGAGGAGAGGCCGCGTCGCTCCTCCTGCGCTCCCAGAGCGGATCCGTTCCTGAGGCCGATCAGCGGCGGGACGCCCGGCCGTAGCGTCGACGGTATGACCGAGGCGCTCCACCACCGCATGTACCTGCTCGCCTACGACGAGGCGGCCATGGGTCCGTACGACCGCTCCCGGGCCGGGCTGCTCGTCCGGGCGGCCGTCCTGACCGAGCTCGCGCTGCGCGGGCGTCTGGTGGAGTCCGGTGATGGCGGCGTCACGGTGACCGGGACGGGATCGACGGGGGATCCCGTGCTGGACGGCGTGCTGCGCGAGGCCCGCGGGCAGGGCTGGAAGCGGCTGGTCCGGCGGCGTCGCCGGCGGACCCTGACAGCCGTAGAGGACCGGCTGGCCGCGCTGGGCCTCGTCAGCCTCCAGGCGTCCCGGACCGGCCGGGGCGGCCGGCGCGTGACCGTGTCGGACCCGGCCGCGCTCCGGGCGGTGCACGACCGCGTGTCGGCCGTGCTGCACGGCGACGCACCCGTCCAGGAGATCCCCGCCGCCGACACCGCCCTGTCGGCGCTGGCCACGGCCGGCAAGATCCGTTCGGTCCTCTCGCGGCGGGAGGCCCGAGCGCTGCGGGAGCGCGTCGACGCCTGCACGAGCCGCCTCGGCGTCCTCGCGCCCGGCCTGGAGAAGGCCGTTCGAGGTCTGAACACGACCATGATCGCAGCCCAGGGCGGGATGGGCGGCGGCTGACCGCGTCCGCGCGAACGGGGAGTCCCATGAGCATGCACCGTGTCCTGACCACCCTGGCCTGCACACTGGCCACCCTGACCGCCGTGCTCGCCACGGGCCGGCCCGCGCTGCCGACGCCGACGTCCACGCCGGCGTCGGCACAGCGGACGGACCGCGCGACGCCCGCTGTCGGCACGACGGTACGCACGCACGACGGCGTGCTGCGAGGCACCGCCCACGACGGCTACGACACCTTCGAGGGCATCCCCTACGCGGCACCCCCGGTCGGCCGGCTTCGCTGGGCACCACCCCGCCCCGCGCGGCCCTGGGCGGGGACACGGGACGCCACCCGGCCCGCGAGCGCCTGCCCGCAGCCGGCGGGCGAGGTACCCGGCGGCAGCACCGACGAGGACTGCCTGTACCTGAACGTCACCACGCCGGCCGGCACCGCCCCGCGGCACCCACGGCCGGTGATCGTCTGGCTGCACGGCGGCGGCTTCACCACCGGCGCGGGCAGCTCCTACGACGCACACCGCATGGCCACCCGTGGCGATGTCGTGGTCGTCACGGTCAACTACCGCCTCGGCGCCCTGGGTTTCCTCGCCCGGGCCGGCCTCCCGGGTTCCGGCACCTTCGGCCTGGCCGACCAGCAGGCGGCGCTTCGCTGGGTCAGGGCCGGCATCGGTGCCTTCGGCGGCGACCCGCGCCACGTGACGCTGGCCGGCGAGTCGGCCGGCGGCTACAGCGTCTGCGCCCAGCTCGCCTCGCCCGCCGCCGCGGGGCTCTTCGAACGCGCGATCATCCAGAGCGGTCCGTGCACCGGACGGCCCGACCGGCCGTTCGCCCCCTTCGCCGCCGCGCTGCCCGCGGCGCGTGAGACCGGCGCGCGGTTCGCGGCCGAGGTCGGCTGCTCCTCCGCCCGGGACACCATGGCCTGTCTGCGCGAGGTGAAGGTCTCCCGCCTGCTGGCCGCCCAGGAACTCGACCAACAGCCCGCCTACGCCACTCCGTTGCTGCCCCGCGACCCAGCGGCCGCCCTCGCCACCGGCCGCGTCCACCACGTGCCCGTACTCATCGGCAGCAACCACGACGAGGGCAACGGCTGGGCCGCCGGCATCGTGCAGGCCGGCAACCCGGTCACCCCCGAGACCTGGCCCGATGTCGTGGCCGCCTTCTTCCCCGACCCGGCCCGCGCAAGGGCGATCGTCCACGAGTACCCGGTGACGGGGCCGGACGGCGGCCCGGTGTTCGGCGCGGTCATCGGCGACGCCGACTTCGCCTGCCCCACCCTGCGCACCGGCGACCTGCTCAGCACCCGCGTACCCGTCTGGCGCTACGAGTTCGCGGACGAACACGCCCCGCCGCTCACCCCCGGCACCCCGCCGTTCCCCCTGGGAGCACCCCACGCCGCCGAACTCCCCTACCTGTACGACCTCGGCGGCCGCCCCCGCACGTTGACCCCGGCCCAGCGGCGCCTGGCCACCACCATGATCGACTACTGGACCCACTTCGCCCGCACCGGCACCCCCGACGCCCCCGCCGCCCCACCCTGGCAGCGTCGGAGCGTGCAGTCCCTGACCCCGGACCGCACCGGCCCGACCCGCACCACCGCCACCCGCCACCACTGCGCCTTCTGGAACGCCCTGCCCTGAACGGCGAGCGCGGCCGGCCGGTGAAGCCGGTGCGGAGCGCGGGGAGCCTGGTTGACCCTCGACCTTGTGCAGGGCCCAGAGTTCAGGGCGTGGAGAACGACATGCGCAGTATTGGCGAGATGGCTCGCGACAGCGGACTGGGCGTGAGCGCCCTGCGGTTCTACGACCGTGCCGGTGTGCTCGTGCCGGCCTGGGTGGATCCGGTGAGCGGTTATCGCTGGTACGCGCCCGGGCAACTCGAAGAGGCCCGGCTGCTGGCCCGCGTGCGCCGGGCCGGGATGCCGCTGGCGGACATCCGGCTGGTGCTGGCCAGTTGGTCCGGCACGGACACCGATCTGGTCCGGAAACTGCTCACGGCGCACCTGCGCCGCCTGGAACTGGGACTGTCCGACGCCCGCAGCGAGTTCTCCGCACTCCGAGCCCTACTCGATCAACGGGAGAACCTCATGACTTCGCTCCGTGTCGCCGCCGTCCGACTGACCATCGCGGCGCCCGAGCTGGCGGCCGCGCTGGACACCGTCCGTTTCGCGGCGAGCACCGACCCGGAACTGCCGATGCTCGGCGGGATCCTGTTCGACATCGAGGGCGAGAACCTCCATGTCGTGGCCACCGACCGGTACCGCCTGGCCGTCGCGAGGACTGCCGTCGACGGGCACGACGAGAGCCGGGTGCAGGTCATCGTCCCCACCCCGCTCGCCGACGCGATGCGCGCGCTGGCGCACGGCGAGGGATCCGTGCGGCTCTCCCTCGACGGGGACCGCGTGACACTGGAGGCCGGGGACAGGCAGGCTGCCGGCCAGTGCCTCGACCACGACTTCCCCGACTACCGTCGTCTCCTCCCCCAGGCCGGTGACCGCCGCGCCCTCGTCGAGGTCGCGGACTTCCGGGAGGCCCTGGAAACGGGTCCTGTCCGCCGCGACGAGACCGGAACGCATGACCTCAGCGTGCTCAGGGTGACGGATGACGGCACGGTGGTCCTCTGCGCCGACGGTGACGCCGACGACCCGGACCGCGTCGCAGTCAACCGTGAGTTCCTGCTGGACGCGCTGGCCGCCGGAGCCCGGGACCGGCTGGTCCTGGAGCTCACCGCCCCCACGGCGCCGATCGCGATCCGCCGCCCGGACGACGAGGGCAGCTTCTCGATCCTGATGCCGGTCCGCCTGGAGGACTGACGCCACGCCTCGTCGCCAAGAGGACCGCACACCCCCTATCCCGGCGTCACCAGCCGCGCCTCGTACGCGAACACCGCCGCCTGGGTACGGTCCCGCAGTCCCAGCTTCACCAGGATGCGGCTGACATGGGTCTTGATCGTCGACTCGGCCACCAACAGACGCTCGGCCATCTCCTGGTTGGACAGGCCGTGGGCGATGAGGATCAGTACCTCCGTCTCGCGGTCGGTGAGGTCGCCGTAGGCCGTGTGGGCCGAGGCCATGAGTCTCGGGGACTCGGAGAGTTTGGAGAACTCCGTGATCAGCCGCCTGGTGACCGAGGGGGCCAGAAGCGCCTCGCCAGAGGCCACCACCCTCACTCCCTCCGCGAGTTGACGGGCCGACGCGTCCTTGAGGAGGAAGCCCGAGGCTCCCGCGCGCAGGGCCTGGTACACGTACTCGTCGAGGTCGAAGGTCGTCAGGACCAGGACCTTCGCGGTGCCGTCGGCCGCGACGATCTCCCTGGTCGCCTCGATGCCGTTGAGCTCCGGCATCCGGATGTCCATCAGGACCACGTCGGGGGTGAGTTCACGGACCCGGTCCACCGCCTCGCGGCCGTTGACGGCCTCACCGACCACCTCGATGTCCGGCATCGCGTTCAGCAGCACCGAGAATCCCTCGCGGACCATCATCTGGTCGTCCGCGACCAGGACCCTGATCGTCATGCCTCACCCTCGTCCCTGAGCGGCACCGGCAGCGGCACCGGGAGGAACACCGCCACCTCGTACCCTCCCTCGTCCGTGGCACCCGCCGTCATCTCGCCGTTCAGCATGGAGACTCGCTCCCGCATGCCGGTGATGCCGTGGCCCGCTCCGGGCGAGGGATTCAGCAGTGACAGCTCGGGCCGCGGGCCGTTGACTATGCGCAGGCCCAGGCCGCCCAGAACGTATCCGATCTCGACCCGTGCGCTCGCCCCCGGGGCGTGCCGCAGGGTGTTGCTCAGTGCCTCCTGCACGATCCGGTACGCCGACAGCTCGACGCCCTGCGGGAGTTCGCGCACCGCCCCGGTGACCGCCTTGTCGACGCTCAGACCCGCTCCTCGCACATTGTCGAGGAGGCCGTCCAGGTCGGCGAGGGTGGGCTGCGGGGCGTCCGGTGCCTCGTAGTCCTCGGCGCGGACCACGCCCAGGACCCGGCGCAGTTCGGTGAGGGCCGCCACCGCGTTCTCCCGGATGGTGGCGAACGCCTTCTCCAGCTCCGGGGGCGGGTTCTCCACCCGGTAGGGCGCGGCCTCCGCCTGGATGGCGACGACCGACATGTGGTGGGCGACCACGTCGTGCAGCTCGCGGGCGATCGTCGTGCGCTCCTCCAGGAGCGTGCGGCGGGAGCGCTCGTGCGCGGTCACCGTCTGCTGGGCGGTCACCGTCTCCTGGGCGTCACGGCGTATGTGCCAGACGCTGACGGCGAGCAGGGACAGGGCGGAGACGAACAGCAGCTGCACCGTGTCGGAGCTGTTGTAGTGTCCGCCGCTGAAGGCTCCCTCCCACATCAGGCCGTAGACCCCGGTCAGCAGCCACATCCACGCCGCTGTGCGCGGCCTGGTGCGTATGGCCACCAGCGTGAGCACCACGAGGTGGCAGGCGAAGCTGCCCTCCAGCCAGGGCCACTCGTCCCAGGCGGTGAAAGCCACCGCGTAGGTGGCCGCGGTCGCGCCCATCGAGACCCAGAAGGCCAGGACCGGCCGCACCATGGTCAGCAGGACCGGAGCCAGGGCGAGCACGCCGACGAAGAGACTGGTGACCTCGCCGGTGTCACTGTTGGCCGAGCCGATGAGCATCGCGAGCAGGCCGGCCGCGGTGATCAGCACGTGCGGTGTCCAGGCCGCGTACTCCCGCGCTCGGCCGGGCAACCTGCGGGAGAGCCCCCTGTCGACGCGCATCGGGGGCAGCGGGCGATAGGCGAAGGCATCGCTGATCAAGTCGTGCCGCAGGCCACGCAGGGCGTCCACGGCGGCCCTGAACTCCGGGCTGCGGGGCTGGTACGCGTCGAACTCGCCGCTGTCGCCGTGCGGGGGTGTCATGTATGTCTCGGTCGTCTCGGTCACAGTCAAAAAGGTAGGCGCGGGCGGCGGTCACCGTCGTCACCAACGAGACGGGTCCTTCGGCATCCCTCTCAGGTACTACGGGTACCGGAGGGCCGCTGATCAGTAGCCCGACGGTCGCACCAGCCCCGACTCGTACGCGAACACCGCCGCCTGCGTACGGTCCCTGAGGCCCAGCTTCACCAGGATGCGGCCCACGTGGGTCTTCACCGTCTGCTCGGCCACGACCAGCCGCTCGGCGATCTCCGCGTTCGACAGGCCCTGCGCGATCAGGGCGAGGACCTCCGTCTCCCGCTCGGTCAGCTCGCCGACCCGGCTCTTGAGCGGGGAGCGGGGCCGGTTGTCGAGGCGGGAGAACTCGGCGAGCAGCCGCCGGGTGATGCCGGGCGCGAGCAGCGCGTCCCCGGCCGCCACCACCCGCACGGCCTCGGCAAGCTGCTCCGCGGAGGCGTCCTTCAGCAGGAACCCGGACGCGCCGGCCCGCAGCGCCTCGTAGACGTACTCGTCGAGGTCGAAGGTGGTCAGCACCAGGACCCTGATCTCCGGGCGCTCGCCCGTGATGCGGCGGGTGGCCTCGATGCCGCCCAGCTCGGGCATCCGGATGTCCATCAGGACGACGTCCGGGACGAGTTCGGCGACCTTGGCGACGGCGTCCAGCCCGTCGACGGCCTGCCCGATCACCTCGATGCCGGGCTGGGCGCCCAGCAGCACGCTGAAGCCCTGCCGGACCATCTGCTGGTCGTCGGCGATGAGTACGCGGATGCTGCCGCTCGTGCCGCTCGTCATGCGGTGTCGTCCTTCGGGTCGGTGAGCTGGTCGGGCGCGCCCGGGGGTGCCGTCGGAAGATACGCGGCCACCTCGTACCCGCCGTCGGGTCGGGGGCCGGCACGCAGGGTGCCGCCGAGCATCGCGGCCCGCTCCCGCATGCCGAGCAGGCCGTGCCCCGCGCCCGGGGAGGACGGCACGCTGCGGGTGGGCCGTGAGTTGACGATCCGCACGTCCACCCCGTGCACGTAGTGGACGAGGGCTACGGAGGCGGTCGCGCCGGGCGCGTGGCGCAGGACGTTGCTCAGCGCCTCCTGCACGATCCGGTACGCCGACAGGTCCACGCCGGGCGGCAGCGGCCGCCGGGCACCTCGCACGTCGACCTCGACGGCCGTTCCGGCCGCCCGGGTGTTCTCCACCAGCGCGTCGAGCCGGTCGAGGGTGGGTTGCGGGGCGTGCGGCGCGGTGCCGGTGGCGGGGTCGGCGGGCCGCTCCGGCGTCTCGGGGTGCTCGGCCCGCAGCACGCCCAGGACCCGGCGCAGCTCGGTCAGCGCCTCCAGCGCGTTCTGCCGGATGCCGTCGAGATTCTCCCGGAGCTCTACGGACGGGTTCTCGACGAGGTGCGGGGCGACCTGGGCCTGGATCGAGATGACGGACATGTGGTGGGCGACGACGTCGTGCAGTTCGCGCGCGATACGGCTGCGCTCCTCCAGGAGGGTGCGGCGGGCCCGCTCCTCCGCGGTGAGGGTGGTCTGCTCGACGAGCGCCTTGCTGGCCTCTCGGCGGCCGCGCAGGGCGGTACCCAGCACCACCACCACGGTGAACAGGATGACTGCGAGCACCCCGGTGGGCTGGAAGTCGGCAGCACCCAGCACACCCTCGATGAGATACGTGAGAAGCAGGGTCACCGCCAGCGCCTCGACGGCCACGCGCATAGGCACCCGCAGGGCGAGGAGCAACAGCACGGCCATGTGCCCGATGAGTCCTGCGGAGCTCCAGGGCCAGGTGAAGTCGTGCGCGCCGCCGGCCAGCAGCTGGCGGCGGACCTCAATGGCACCGACCACCATGGCCACGGTCGAGAGCCACCACGCCGGGACCGGCCGCCACAGCGCGAACACGACGGCGGCACCCTGTGCGAGACCGATCGCGAAGGCAAGGGAACTGCCCACCCCGCCGTTGTCCATGAGCTGCGCCACTGCGCCGACCGTGACTCCGACGGCAACCATGCACAGCACACCGTGCGGCAGCCACCGCAGCCACACCGACGGGGGCAGCGGCTCGACCCGCAGCGTGCACAGGTCCTCGCGCAGCACATGCAGCCAGCGCCGTACGCTGCCGACCACCAGCTGCCGGCTCCCCGTCTCCGTCACGCCGACCACCCTAGGCACGACGCGCCTCCTTCACTGCAACAGGCTCCGTACGGCGGTGGACACGGATCACCCGTGACGGACGGCCGCCGACCCTGCGCGGCCCCTGCTCGAAGGACCGGAAGGCCGACCAACACACCGCCAGGGCGAGGACGAAGACCGGGAGCCAGGCCAGCCGGGCCGCCACCCAGCCCAGTCCGTCGGGGACGGTGTGCAGGCCGGGCAGCCGGCCCGCGGCGAGGCCGGTGGCCGTGGTGGCCATCAGCGCCGTCTGATGCCACAGGAAGATCGTCATCGCGGAGAGGTTGACGAGCGCCACCGCCGCCCAGACCGGAGGACGTCGCATACCCCGGCGCAGCCGGTCGCGCAGCAGCAGGGCGAGGCCGCACTGGGCCAGTCCGAAGGTGACGGCGGCCAGCGTCGGCGGGTTCAGGTTGGAGAGGGAGGCGCCCGGCACCCCGACCATCGACGCCGGATACCCGGCCCACCTGACGAGCACCGCGGTCACCACCGCACCACCCCCGAGCAGGAACCATCCCGCGCGCCGTCCCTCCAGCTCGCCCCGCGTCCAGGCCGCGCCCAGGGTGTACGGCACCAGCCAGCCGGCCGCCAGGTTCACCCAGCCGAGCCAGTCCGGGCCGCCGAGCCCGAAGCGCACGATGTCCACGTGCAGGACGACGGCCAGCGGCCACAGCGGGTGGAGCCGCAGCAGCAGCGGGGTCGCCGCCGTCAGAGCGCTGAAGACCAGGAGGAACCACATCGGGGACAGGGCGAGCTTGACCAGCGTGCGGACCGTCTCGAACTCAGCTCCCGTCAGCAGCAGGGCCGTCGCCGCCACCGTCCACAGGGCGAGGACGACGGCCACCGGCTTGAAGAGCCGCGACAGACGGCTCGTCAGCCACTGTCCGTACGTCGTCCCGCGGGCGCGTGCCGAGGTGTAGCCGCGTGTCGCCACATGGCCGCCCACCAGGAAGAACACGGCCAGGGTCTGGAAGGCCCAGGAGATCGGGGCCAGCCAGGGCATGTGCTGCAACGGGCTCGCGGTGTGCAGGGCGCCGCCGTCGGCGACCAGGGCCGTCACCAGCCAGTGGCCGAGGACGACACCGAGGATCGCGAAGGCGCGCAGGGCGTCGACGGCACGGTCCCGCTCGGAGGGTGTCGCCGCGTCGATCCGGTCGGCCGCCCGGCGTATGCCGTCCGCGCCGTGGCGTATGCCGTCGCGTACGCCGCCCCGGGTGCGGTGGGTCTCAGGCACGGGTCACCTCCGTGGTGTCTCCGAGGACGATCCGGGCGAGGTTGGTCAGGGAGACCGAGCCCGGGCTGAAGTAGTCGCTGTGGCCGCCCTCGCCGGCCGCGAAGACGTGGGCGCCGAAGGCCGGGGAGACCGGGTCGGTGCCGAAGCCGACGGTGACGCCGAAGAGGTCGGTCCTCACATGGGGGACCTCGCCGACCCAGTCGTCCGTGCCCCTGGCAGCCCAGATCCGGGCGGGGGTGTGCAGGGCCGCGGCGGTGTCCGCGCCGGTGCCGGGGCTGCCGACCAGGGCCAGGTCGTCGATGTCCAGGTGACTCGCGGCCCTGGCGCAGACGACCGTGCCGTAGGAGTGGCAGACGAGGGAGACGGTGGTGGGGCGGCCGACGACGCCTTGGAGTCGGCGTATGAACGCGCTCAGGTGGGGGGCCGCTTCGTCGGCCCAGTCCGTGGTCAGGACCGTGGTGCTGATCGTGCCCGGGGTGCGGTAGCCGAGCCAGGCGACCACGGCGGTCCGGGTGCCGTGGGGGGCGCGGCCGGTGAGTTGCCGCTGCAGGGCCGCCGCCGTCGCCCGGAAGCGGCCGTAGGTGTCCAGGGAGGTGTCGGAGCCGGGCACCAGGACGGCCACGTGGTCGGCGCGGGCGAGGTCGCCGAAGACCTCTGTCGCCCTTCCCGGGCCCCGGCCGTCGAAGGTGAGCAGGTGGCGGGTGGGGGCGGCCAACTCCCTGTCCATCGCGGCGCGATGGTGGTCGCCGTGGGCTGCGGCCATGCGGGCGGCCTCGGTGGCGTTGGCGCTGTTGGCGGCGTAGATCTCGACGAGGTTGGTGGCGGTGGGCTTCGGGAGGGTGGCGGGGGGCGGGGACGGGATCTCGGGGCGGGCCGCTGCGGAGAGAGGGACCACCACCGCCGCGGTGATGAGGGTGGCGAGGAGGGCTCGGCGCCACCTGTGGAAGCGCCGGTCGTCCCCCCTGTGCCGCCGTGCGTCACCGCGTCCCTCGCGCCCACCCCTCCAGCTGCTCCCCACAGTCCTCGCCCCTCCCCGTCCGCCCGGCCATCGGGCTTGTCTGGAAGGGAAGTTACGGAGCGGAGGCTGTCGTCCGCGTCACGCCAGGGAGCTCTTTGAGGTCGTAGCTCTCAGGTATTACGGGTATCACCGGGAGGGGGTGGACACGCACCGGAAGGGGCCGAACAGGCGCCGGAAGGTGGCGGACAGGCGCCGGAAGGTGGCGGACAGGCGCCGGAAGGGGGCGGACAGGCGCCGGAAACCGACGTCACCACGCCAACTGCGCGATCTCCTCCGCCACCACCGCGCACGCGTCCGCCGCCGGGTCGATCAGGGGGAAGTGGCCGACGTCCTCCAGCAGTGTCAGACCCACCACCTCGCCCGCCTTGGCCGCCGCGTCCGCGTACGCCTCGGCGACCGCCTCCGGCACGACCGTGTCGGCGCGGCCCTGGACGAGCGTGGTCGCGATACCCGTGGGGAGCAGCAGGGCGGGGTCTGCGTACGGCAGGCGCACGGTGAACTCTTCTTCTCCGCCCAGGAGTTGACGGCTGGCCCCGCCGCACACGTCCAGCTTCTCGGCGACCGTGAAGTCGGCGATCGGGGCAAGGGCGACCACCCCGCGCAGGGGAGCCGGGCGGTCGATGCGCCACACGGCGTCGGCCGGCAGGAGGTGCCGGGCCGCGGCCCACAGCGCGAGGTGACCGCCCGCGGAGTGACCGGTGACCACCATCCGGCGCGGGTCGGCCTGCGGCAGGAACTCCCGTGCGAGCGCGGGGAGCGCGTCCATCGCGGCGGCCACGTCGTCGAAGGTCTCGGGCCAACGCCCGGCGACGGGGCCGACGTCACCGGCCCCGGCGGCAGCGCCCTGGCCCGGAACGGACACCCCACCCCGCCGGTACTCCACGTTGGCCACCGCGAACCCCCGCCGCGCCAGGAAGTCCGCGAACGGTGTCACATGGCGCCGGTCGTACGGCGCCCGCCACGCCCCGCCGTGCAGGAGGACGATCAGCGGCGCGAGGCCGGCCCCGGGAGACGGCGCCTCGCGCGGGGCGTAGAAGTCGATCACCTGGTCGGGATCGTCGCCGTAGGCCGCGGTGGCGTCGGGGTCGACCGCCGCGTGCGAGAAGGCCGACTCCTCCTCGGCCGCGGCACGGGCTTCTGCGGCGGCACGGGCTGCGGCGTCGTCCGGCATGCTCCAACCTCTCACAGGTGAAACGAATCTGACGGACCGTGAAAGCATCCTGGAGGAGAATCCGGCCGTTGGCCGGGACGCTATCAGGCCGATGACGTGCGCGGACACGCGTGCCGAACCGGGCACCGTCCGTCCCGGAGGGCGTACCGCGCGTATACGGCCGGGGAGGTAGCGGCGGCGAAGGCCGGGGAGTACGTCACCCCGGCCCGACGCCACCACGAGCGATCAGCGGACGAGCGTCTCCCCCAGCACCCGCGCCGCCCGCTCCACGTCCGCGAACCCGACGTACAACGGCGTGAACCCGAACCGCAGCACGTCCGGGTGCCGGAAGTCGCCCACCACACCCCGCTCGATGAGCCGCTTCATCACCTCGCCCGCGTCCTCGCAGCGCAGCGCGACCTGGCTGCCCCGCTCCCCGTGGGCCAGGGGCGTCACACACGCGACGCGGCCCTCACCGACGTACGACGCGACGCACTCCAGGAAGAAGTCCGTCAGGGCGAGGGACTTGGCGCGCACCGCATCGACCGAGACGCCGTCCCAGACCTCGAGGGCGGCCTCCAGGGCGAGCATGGAGAGGATGTCCGGTGTGCCCACGCGGCCCCGCAGCGCGCCCTCGGCAGGGGCGTAGGACGGGCTCATGCCGAAGGGATCGGCGTGCGAGGTCCAGCCCGGCAGCGGGGAGTCGAAGCGGTCCTGGAGCTCGCGGCGCACATAGAGGTACGCCGGTGACCCCGGGCCGCCGTTCAGGTACTTGTAGGTGCAGCCGACCGCGAGGTCGACGCCGTGCGCGTCGAGACCGACCGGCAGGGCGCCCGCGCTGTGGCACAGGTCCCAGACGGCGATCGCGCCCACCGCGTGCACGGCGGCCGTGAGCCCGGGCAGGTCGTGCAGGCGCCCGGTGCGGTAGTCGACGTGGTTGAGCAGGACGGCGGCCGTGCGGTCGCTCAGCACGCCCGGCACCTCCGCCGGGGTCACCGCCCGCAGGGTGCAGCCCGCCATCCGGGCCGCGGACTCGGCGATGTAGCCGTCCGTGGGGAAGGTGGTCGCGTCCACGATCACCTCGTCACGGCCGGACTCCGGGCCGCCCGCGAGCCGCACCGCCCCCACAAGTGCCTTGAAAACGTTGACACTTGTCGAGTCGCCGACCACGATCTGCCCGGCCGCCGCCCCGACCAGCGGGGCGATCCGGTCACCGATCCGCTCGGGCGCGGTCCACCAGCCGCTCTCGTCCCAGGACCGGATCCTGAGCGACCCCCACTGACGGCGTACGACGTCCTCGACGCGCCCCGGGACGGCGGCCGGGAGCGCGCCCAGTGAGTTCCCGTCGAGGTACACCACGTCATCGAGCACGAACCGGGAGCGCACGCACGCCAGTTCGTCACCCGCGTCCAGCTCCTGGGCCTTGAAGGTGAGGTCAGACATGGGACCGGGCCGTCCACAGCTCCGGGAACACGTTCTTCAGCGCGCGCTTCTCCAGCCAGGCCACCCCGGCGGAGCCGCCCGTGCCGGCCTTGGAGCCCATCGCGCGCCGGGTGGCGACGAGATGGTCGTTGCGCCAGCGCCACACCAGCTCGGCGACATCGGTCAGCGCCTCGCCCAGGCGGGCGAGTTCGTCGTTCTCGGGGCCGGAGTAGAGGGCCGTCCAGGCGGCCTCGACCTCCTCCGACGGCTCGTACCGGCGCGAGACGTCCCGGTCCAGGACGGCGGAAGGGATCGCGTGCCCGCGCCGCGCGAGCAGCCGCAGCACCTCGTCGTACAGGCTCGGCTCGTGCAGCGCCTTCTCCAGCTCGGCGTGCACACGCGGTGCGCCACGGTGCGGGACGAGCATGGACGCGGACTTGTCGCCGAGCAGGAACTCCATGCGGCGGTACATCGCCGACTGGAAGCCGGAGCCCTCGCCGAGCGCCGAGCGGTAGGAGTTGAACTGCGCGGGCGTCAGCTGGCCGAGCGGCTTCCAGGAGGCGGTCAGCGCCTCCAGCTCCCGTACGGAACGCTTCAGCGCGGCAACGGCCGTGGGCACGTCGTCGGAGCGCAGCGCACCCGCCGCGGTCTCCCACTCGTGCACGATGACGGTGAACCACAGCTCCATGACCTGGGTCGTGACCAGGAAGACCATCTCTCCGGGATCGTCGGAGAGGGTGTGCTGGAGGTGGGTGAGCACGTCCGCCTTGACGTAGTCCTCGTACGGCGTCGTGCCTTGGAAGTCGAGATGCGGGGTCTCCGGCTCCTGCGTTTCCTGAGCCTCATGGGACGACATCGCTGTCTCCTGTTGTGTACTCCGGGTAGCGGTCCGCCCTGCCGTTACCGACACGGGGCCCCGGTCCCCGCCGGGCATCCTCTTCCATGGTCCGTGGAAAAGGCAAGGCCCGCCTGGTCACACAGGCGGGCCCGGAAAGCGGTGACGGATCAGCCCAGCGTCTCGGCCGCCGTGAGCGAGGAGTCCTTCAGGAACTGCGCGCAGCGCTCGTACTCCGCCTGCTCGCCGATGGCTCCGGCGGCGCGGGCGAGGCCGTGCAGGGCGCGCAGGAAGCCGCGGTTCGGCTCGTGCTCCCACGGGACCGGCCCGTGGCCCTTCCAGCCGTTGCGGCGCAGCGAGTCCAGGCCGCGGTGGTAGCCCGTACGGGCATAGGCGTACGACTCCACGACGCTGCCCCGCTCGAACGCCTCGTCGGCCAGCTGGGCCCAGGCCAGCGAGGAGGTCGGGTACTTCGCGGCGACATCCGCGGGGGCGGTCCCCTGAGCGAGCAGTTCACGGGGCTCGGGGTCATCAGGGAGGTGGGTCGGGGGCGGGCCCCCGAGAAGGTTCTCGTGAATCGACATGAGTCCAGTCTCCCTCGCCGGGGGCAGGTTTTCGTCTGCGGGTCCGTGGGGGCCGGCCCGCGGGCGGCCTACGACAGTCGCCCCCGTGTCCTCTCCCCCTCCAGCGGCGGCGACAGCACGGCCCCGTACGTACGGCACTCAGGCCGACGACAGCCCGGCGGCAGCGACCGTACTGTCGCGAAGGCCACCACGGACCCCACCACCAGCACCCCCGCGCACACCGTCATCGCCCGCCCGAACGCACTGTCGAACGCCGTAGGCGACCGGTACGCCTCCTCCCCCATCCCGGTGACCAGCGGCAGCGCGGCCACCGCGATCAGGCCCGCCGCCCGCGCGGCCGCGTTGTTGATGCCGCTGGCCAGCCCGGCCCGCGAGGCGTCCACCGAGCCCAGCACGGTCGCCGTCAGCGGGGCGACCAGCGTGACCATGCCGGTGCCCAGGACCAGCAGCGCCGGCAGGATGTCGGCCAGGTACGAGGCGCCCGGGCCGACCCGCAGCATCAGCAGCATCCCGGCGGCGCACAGCAGCGGGCCGACGGTGAGCGGGATGCGCGGCCCGATGCGGTCGGCCAGGGCGCCCGAGCGGGCGGAGAACAGCAGCATCAGGACGGTCGTCGGCAGCAGCGCCGTACCGGCCTGGAGGGCCGAGTAGCCGACCACCACCTGGAGCTGGACGGCGCCCAGGAAGAAGAACCCGCCGAAGGCCGCGTACACGCACAGGGTCACCAGGTTGACCGCGGTGAACTGCCGGGACGCGAAGATCCCGAGCGGCATCATCGGGTCGGGACGGCGCTTCTCGACGGCGACGAAGGCCACCCCGGCCGCGACCCCGCCCACCGCCGCCAGTGCCACGGCCCAGGAACCGCCCCGCGCCTCGATCAGCGCGTACGTCACCAGCGCGAGCGCCAGCGCGCCCAGGACCGCTCCGAGCACGTCGAACCGGCCGTGGTCGGACCGTCCGTCCGCCGACTCCGGCACATGCCGTACGGCGATCGGCGCGCACACCAGGGCCAGCGGGACGTTGAGCAGGAACACCCAGCGCCAGCCCGGGCCGTCCACCAGCCAGCCGCCCACGAAGGGGCCGACGGCCGCCCCGACACCGCCGAACCCGGACCACAGCCCCACGGCCCGGCCCCGGTCGTCGGGATGGAAGGAGGCCTGGATCAACGCCAGCGACCCCGGTGTGAGCAGGGCGCCGCCCACCCCCTGGAGGGCCCGGGCGGCGACGAGGACGGGCGCGTTCGGAGCGAGGCCGCACAGCAGGGAGGCCGCCGCGAACCACACGACACCCACCACGAAGACCTTGCGGCGGCCGTACCGGTCCCCGAGGGAGCCGCCGAGCAGGATCAGCCCGGCCAGCGTCAACATGTACGCGTTGACCGTCCACTGGAGGGCGGCGAGGTCGGCGTCCAGGTCGCGGCCGATGGCCGGCAGGGCGACGTTGACGACGGTCGAGTCCAGCAGCGCCATGCTGGAGCCGAGGACGGTGGTGAGCAGGATCCACTTGCCTTGCGGCGAGGCCAGCCGGACGTCGGGCATGACCCCAGGTATACAGCGAGCCCGGCGCCGTAGCACCGGGCTCACCGTAGACAGCCGTGAAGAGCCTTACTTGATCTTCGTGCCCGCCGAGCGCAGGTTCTGCGTCGCCTCGACGACACGGGCGGCCATCGAAGCCTCGGCCAGCTTGCCCCAGGTGCGCGGGTCGTAGGTCTTCTTGGAGCCGACCTCGCCGTCGACCTTCAGGACGCCGTCGTAGTTGCGGAACATGTGGTCGGCGACCGGACGCGTGAAGGCGTACTGGGTGTCGGTGTCGATGTTCATCTTGACGACGCCGTTCTCCAGCGCGGTGCGGATCTCCTCCTCCGTGGAGCCGGAGCCGCCGTGGAAGACGAAGTCGAACGGCTGGGACCCGGCCGGCTTGCCGAACTTGGCGGCCACGCCGTCGTTCAGCTCCTTCAGCAGGTCGGGGCGGAGGACGACGTTGCCCGGCTTGTACACACCGTGGACGTTGCCGAAGGAGGCGGCCAGCAGGTAGCGCCCCTTCTCACCGAGCCCGAGCGCCTCGGCCGTACGGATCGCGTCGTCGACGGTCGTGTACAGGGAGTCGTTGATCTCGTGCGAGACGCCGTCCTCCTCGCCGCCGGTCGGGGTGATCTCGACCTCGAGGATGATCTTGGCGGCGCGGGCGCGCTCCAGGAGCTCCTGGGCGATGGAGAGGTTGTCGGCGAGGGTCTCCGCCGAGCCGTCCCACATGTGCGACTGGAACAGCGGGTTGCCGCCGGCCTTCACGCGCTCCTCGGACACGGCGATCAGCGGGCGTACGTACCCGTCGAGCTTGTCCTTGGGGCAGTGGTCGGTGTGCAGCGCGACGGTGACCGGGTACTTCTCGGCGACGATGTGCGCGAACTCGGCGAGGGCCACGGAACCCGTGACCATCTCCTTGCTGTACTGGCCGCCCAGGAACTCGGCACCACCGGTCGAGATCTGGATGATGCCGTCGCTCTCGGCCTCCGCGAAGCCGCGCAGCGCAGCGTGCAGGGTCTGGGTCGAGGTCACATTGATGGCCGGGTAGGCGAACCTGCCTGCCTTCGCCCGGTCGAGCATCTCGTTGTAGACCTCGGGGGTTGCGATGGGCATCTGTCCGCTCCTTGTATCTGCGGGTTGGCGTACTGCGTGCTTACGGCCCTGACCTAGACCTTGTGTGGGGGTTCGACGTCATCGTCGGCCCCATCTTTCCAGACTTGGCCGGAAGGTCCATCCCGCGGTCAGTCCAGGCCCAGCTCGTCCTTCGAGTACGCGAAGCGGTACGGCACTCCCGCACCCTGCTCGATCTTCTCTGCGGCGCCGGTGGCCCGGTCGACGATCGTGGCGACGGCGACGACCTCGGCGCCCGCCTCACGCACGGCCGCGACCGCTTCGAGCGGGGAGTTCCCGGTGGTGGAGGTGTCCTCGACGACCAGGACCCGGCGCCCCGCGATGTCCGGCCCCTCCACCCGCTTCTGCATGCCGTGCGCCTTCGCCGCCTTCCGTACGACGAAGGCGTCGAGCCTGCGCCCGCGCGCGGCGGCGGCGTGCAGCATGGCCGTGCCGACCGGGTCCGCGCCCATCGTCAGACCGCCGACCGCGTCGAACTCCAGGTCGGCGGTCAGGTCGAGCAGCACCTGCCCGACCAGGGGAGCGGCCTCGCCGTCGAGGGTCACCAGGCGAAGGTCGACGTAGTAGTCGGCCTCCAGGCCGGACGACAGGGTCACCTTGCCGTGCACCACGGCCTTGTCGAGGATCTGCTGCTTCAGGGCGGCGTGTGCGTCAGTCATGCCTGTCAGCTTAGAGGCGGCGCCAGCTCCAGGTCGTCGAGGCCTCCAGCGGCTCCAGGGGCGTGACCAGGCGCGGGAGCGTGTTGAGGCCGTTGGGCGGCCCTGTCTGCGGCTCCACGCAGACGGCGGCCTCCTGCTCGTCGTACACCACGACCCACTCCTCGCGGCTGGCGACCTTCAGCTCCAGCTGCCCGGGCCAGGTGAGCCTGACGTCGACGCCGCCGGGCATGCCGAAGCAGTCGTCCCAGGGGCTCGGCTTGGGCTCGACGCGGTTGCCGGTGGGCAGGTGGTCGTCGCCGCGCTCCTCCTGCCAGGCGGCGGTGAAGTCGAGCCGGACCGGCTCGCCGCCTTCGAGGGTGCGGTGGAACCAGGGGTGCCAGCCGATCTGGGCCGGGAAGGAGGAGTCGTACGTCTCCACGGACATCGTGAGCGTCAGGGCGTCCGGGGTGAGCGCCGCGATCTGGGTGATGCGGCCCGAGTAGGGCCAGGGCTTGACGAGGTCGTACGTGAGGACGGCCTCGTCGGCGGTCGTGCGGGCGATGCTCCAGGCGCCGTCGCGGGCCGTGCCGTGGATGGCGTGCGGTGGGGAGTTGAGCGGCATCTGGTGGACGTCGGCGCCGTCACGGAACCGTCCGTCCCGGATGCGGCCGCACCAGGGGATCATCGGGAAGCACCCGAAGCGCTCTCCCTGCCGCAGCAGTTCGACGCCTCCGACCCGAAGTCCCCCGACCCGTCCACCGTTTCCCGGCTGCAAGGTCACTTCCGCGTCGCCCGCGGTCAGTGTGATGTCTTCATGGCTCACGGGATGACACTACTCAACGGCGTTTTCTCAGTACTCGGGTCACCACGATCGCCGATGCCAGGACCACTGCCGCCGCCGGGGCCGCCCAGCGGAGGGTCGCTCCCGAGGCCACGGACTGGGGGGCCGGGACAGGGGCGTAGCGGCCCCTGGGCGGAGCGTGGTCGACCTCCTCGGCGCTGCGGCCGATCATCGTGCGACGGGCGTGGGCCGCTTCGGCCGGGGGGTTGGCGGGTTCCGTGAAGTCGTCGACGGGGGGCGCCGGGGGCTCCACGGGCTCGGGAGTCTCCACGGCCTCCGGTGTCTCCGGCCGCTGCTCCAGTTGCTCCGGCTGCTCCTCCGGCTGCTCCGGTGCCTCCTCCGTCTCGCCCAGGGCCTCCGCGAAACGGTTCAGCAGCCGTACGACCGCGGAATGCACCGCGTCCTGCGGGAGTTCCGTGACGCGGCCGTCCGCCGTGGCCGTGCCGTCGAAGGTCAGGGTCGTGCCACCCTCCGTGTCGCGCAGGCGGAGGGTGAGGGCGAGGGTGACCGAGCCGGTGCCGCGGGTCTCGGTGGCATCGCCCTCGACGGCGTAGGAGCCGTCGTCCCGGCGGGTGACGCGCACCGCGCCGCGGTAGGTGATGGAGTGGCTGCCGACCCGCACCTTCAGGCGCCCGGCGACGGGGTCCGCGCCGGCGTCCTGCTGGAGCCCGGGAACCGCCCGGGCGACCCTGACGGGATCCCCCAGGGCCTCCGTCAGCCGCTCGACCGTAACCGGAACGAACACCTCATGCTCCATGGTTGCCGAGCCTACCCAGGGGGGACGGTCATGCGCCCCCGTTGGTGGAAAGTGACCGCGCCCTTCGGTCTCAGTAGCGCGGATGCACCAATGTCGACGCCGGCAGCCCTACGATCCTGGTCGCCTCCGCCGCCCTCCGCGCAGCCCCCAGGGACTCCCGCGACAGGGTCGCCGGCCTCGGCCCCCGGGCCCCCGGGCCCAGTGCCGGGCGGGCTTCCGGTGAGGCGAGCACGAAGCCCCAGTCGCGCGGTGCGCGGGAGGCGCCGACCGTGCGGTCGGGGCCCGCGGCGAAGCCGGAGTCGCGGCCGCCGACGCGGTAGGGGGTGGTGTACAGACCCGCCGCACGCATCGTCGACTCCACCGTCCAGAAGTCCCGGGGACGGGAGGAGACCGGCCCCGCGTGCACGACGAGACGGCCCCCGGGGGCCAGGACACGGCGGACCAGGCCGTAGAACTCCTCCGAGTACAGCTTGGTGCTCGCGGTGATGCCGGGATCGGGCAGATCGGCGATCACCACGTCGTACGACGGCACGGGCGGCTCCGTCCGCAGCCGGCGGAACGCGTCCGCGGTGGTCACCCGCACGCGCGCGTCGCCGTACACATGGCCGTTGAGCCGGGACAGCGCCGGGTCGCGGCGGGCCAGGTCCACCACCGCGGGGTCGATCTCGACGATGTCGACCCGCCGTACGTCCGGGTACCTCAGCACCTCGCGGGCGGCGAGGCCGTCGCCGCCGCCGAGGACGAGCACGCGCGTGTGGGGGCCGTCCATCGCGGGGGTGACGAGGGCCTCGTGGTAGCGGCGCTCGTCACGACCGCCGACCCTCAGGCGACCGTCCAGGTAGAGGCCGAGGGGGCGGCCGTCGGTGCCGCCGGTGAGGACGACCTCCTGGACGCCGGTCCGGAGGGCGACGCGCACGTCCTCGCCGTAGACCGCCTCGCGCGCGGCCCGCTCGAAGTCGTCGACGAGGACGGCGGCGGTGGCGAGGACACCGAGCACGGCGAGGTTGGCGGCCAGCAGCAGCCAGCGGGCCCGGCGGGTCAGGTCGCGGCGGAACAGGCCGAGGACCAGGGCGCCGCCCGCGACCGCGTTGACCGCGCCGGTGAGCATCGCGCCGGTCAACTGGCCCAGCAGCGGCAGCAGGAGGAAGGGGAAGGCCAGGCCGCCGACCAGCGCGCCGACGTAGTCCGCCGCGAACAGGTCGGCCACCGCGCCGCCCGCGTCCTGGCGGCGGATGCGCTGGATCAGTTCCATCAGCAAGGGGACTTCGGCGCCGATGAGCAGACCGATGGCGAGGGAGAACGCGACCAGGAGCCAGCGCGGGCCGCTCGCCCACAGTCCGCCCCAGTCGCCGGTCCACGCGAAGACGGCGTACAGCGCCATCGCGCTGCATCCGCCGACCAGCGCGAGCAGCGCCTCGAGCGCGCCGAAGGCCGCCGCCGCGTGCCGGCGCAGCCGCTTGGCGACGAGCGAGCCGATGCCCATCGCGAAGACCATGACGGACAGCACCACGGAGGCCTGGGTGACCGAGTCGCCGATCAAGTACGAGGCGAGAGCGACCAGTTCGAGTTCGTACACCAGTCCGCAGGCCGCGCAGACGAAGACACAGGCGAGGACGAGGAAGCGGCCCGTGCCGGGGCGGACGGGCAGCCGCGCAGGCCCGGCCCAGGACGGCGGAGCGCCGGGCGGGGCGGGGGCGTGCGGCTCGATCACGTTGCGACGGTACGTCACTGATGTGGCACGCTTCGTCACCCACACGTGTGGAACTGAGGAGCAACCGGGAAACAGGTGTTTGCGTCGCTCAACCCGATGTCCCGACCGGGACCCGGACCCCGACCCGCGTCCGCGTGGCCACCAACTGCCCGTCCTGCGGATACGCGTGCCAGGTCCGCCAGTGCACCTGCCCGTCGTACCGCTGGGCCAGTAGCGCCGTGAACGCGTGCGGACTGCCCGGAAAAACCCCCGCGAGCCCGTTCGGATGGTCGGACACCAGAGCCAGCAACTCCTGTGCTCTTCCGGCGAACTGACCCGGCGACAGCACCTCGACGCGTGCGGCGAACTCGTACTCCCAGTCGCCCACCCGCTTGGCCACGCCCAGGGGCAGCGGCGTACTGCTGCCGGCGATGCACGCGACCGTCTCCGAACAGGTGCCCCGGTCCTCCTCAAGGAGCACTTGGTGGGACGCGCCGAGGAGTCTCAACTGAAGCTGCGCCTGGCCGATTTCGAGGTCGAGCGTGGCGAGGGCGGGCAACGGCTCGCGCCCCAGGGCCCAGGCGAGGTCGGCCGCGCGCGTGTCGGTGTACGAGGTGTTCAGGGTCGTGAGCATGGGTCGGCTCCGCTAGCACGCAAAGAAAGGGTGGTGTGGGGTTCCGGCACGCCCGGGCGACTGTGGGGGGATCGGCCCGGTCAGCCCAGTCGGGAGGTCAGGAGGTGTCCGCAGGACGTCCGAGGGGCTGCGTTGGTGATTGAGAGGGAATCATGAACAGTGGCGCCACCACAGCGTTTTTACCCAACTTCGTGGGGTTTCCATCCCTGCGTGGGCTCTCCAGCTCATCTGTTCAACTACGGCGTGCGCCACGGCGGCCGGAGCGTGCGCCGGAGCACCGGAGTGAAAAAGCGATAAGCGGGGGCGTGCGTCCCGACCCAGGTCCGGACCCACGCCCCCGCGCTCCCCCGCTCCCCCCGTTTACGGATGCGGTTCCCCCTGCCGGAGCTCAGCTGCCCCGTGTCAGCTGCCTCCCCCGCATCCGCCCCCGCCGCAGGACGACCCGCCACCACAGGACGACCCACCGCCGCAGGAGTGCCCGCCGCCGCAGGAGTGACCACCGGAGTGGCCGCCGGAGTGCCCACCGGAGTCACCGCTCGACGAACCGCAGGACGAGCCCGCGCCCGTCGCGCCGCCGGCCCACCAGCTGTCCCGGTGCGCCCGGGACCGCCCACCGCGGGACTGCCTGACCGGCTTGACCAGCTGGACGCTCTTCTTCCTGTTCGCGGCGGACACCAGGGCCCCGACGAACAGGACCGCGAACACCGCCAGGATGATGCCGATGACCATGGCTCACCCTCCTTCCGTTACCCCCCGAAGCGACCCCCCGTGGGCGCCTCGCCGGTTGCGTGAGCTGGAGATGCCCTTCTGCCTCACGGGCCAAAGCAGAGTTGAGGAACTCCAGAGCTTGGGCGCAGGATGACCGGCATGACCTCCAGTGCGCGCCCCCTGCTCAACCGCCGTCTCGCCGAGTTCGGGACGACGATCTTCGCCGAGATGTCCGCCCTGGCCCTGCGGACCGGATCGATCAATCTGGGTCAGGGCTTTCCCGACACGGACGGTCCCGAGGAGGTCAGGGAGGCGGCCGTACGGGCGCTGCGGGACGGGCGGGGCAACCAGTACCCCCCGGGCCCGGGCGTCCCGGAGCTGCGCACGGCGGTCTCCGCGCACCAGGAGCGCCGCTACGGCCTGGCCTACGACCCCGACACCGAGGTCCTGGTCACCGCCGGCGCCACGGAGGCCATCGCCGCCGCGCTGCTCGCCCTGGTCGAGCCCGGTGACGAGGTCGTCGCCCTGGAGCCGTACTACGACTCCTACGCGGCCTGCATCGCGATGGCGGGCGGGACCAGGGTCCCGGTCACCCTGCGGCCGCACTTCGACGGGGGCGCAGGTTTCCGTCTCGACCTCGACGAGCTGCGCGCCGCGGTGACCGACCGGACCCGGCTCCTGCTCATCAACACCCCGCACAACCCCACCGGCACCGTCCTCACCCGCGAGGAGCTGACGGCGATCGCCGAACTGGCCGTGGAGCGGGATCTGCTGGTCGTCACGGACGAGGTGTACGAGCACCTGGTCTTCGACGAGGCCGCACACCTGCCCCTCGCGACCTTCCCGGGGATGCGGGAGCGCACGGTCTCCATCGGTTCCGCCGGCAAGACCTTCTCCTTCACCGGCTGGAAGGTCGGCTGGGTGACCGCGCCGCCGGCCCTCGTGACCGCCGTACGGTCGGCGAAGCAGTTCCTGACGTACGTGGCGTCCGGACCCTTCCAGTACGCCGTCGCCGAGGCGCTCGCGCTGCCGGACAGCTACTTTGACGGATTCCGCGCGGACATGCTGCGCAAGCGGGATCTGCTCGCCACCGGGCTCACGGAGGCGGGCTTCGAGGTGTTCCGGCCGGCGGGCACGTACTTCATCACCACCGACATCCGCCCCCTCCGGGAGAGCGACGGTTTCGCCTTCTGCCGTTCGCTGCCGGAGCGCGCGGGCGTCGTCGCCATCCCGAACGCGGTCTTCTACGACCACCGCGAGGCCGGCGCCCCGTTCGTGCGGTTCGCGTTCTGCAAGCGCACCGAGGTGCTGACAGACGCGGCGGAACGGCTCCGCAAGGCATTCGCGGGCTGACCTCCACCCTGCGGGACTGGTCGACGCGCCCCCGCCGCCTGCCACACCTCGCCTGCCCGGCCCTTCCGCGCCGGAGGCCGTCATTTCGGCGCTTGCCGCACCGACGGGGGCAGACGTACAATTTTCTGTACGTGGAAGAAGGGCCGATTGTGAAGACCATGACGTATTCCGAGTCGCGCGCGCGGTACGCCGAGGTGCTCAACTCCGTCACCGACGACCGCGAAGAGGTCGTCATCACCCGGGCCGGACATGAGCCGGTCGTCATCGTCTCCCTTGAGGACTACGAGTCCCTGAAGGAGACGGCGTACCTGCTGCGCAGTCCGGCCAATGCCCGGCGTCTGCTCGCGTCCATCGACGAACTGGAAAACGGCGGCGGCACCGTGCGCGAGCTGGCGACCGACGAGTAAGGGTCGCGAGTTGAAGATCACCTTCTCTTCCCGCGCCTGGGAGGACTACCTGTGGTGGCAGCTTCAGGACCGGAAAATCCTCAAGCGCATCAACACGCTCATCGCGGACATCACCCGGAACGGCAACGAGGGCATCGGCAAACCGGAACCGCTCAAGCACGGATTCCAGGGCTACTGGTCGCGCCGCATCAACGACGAGCACCGACTGATCTACAAGGCAACCGAGGATGGCGTCCTGATCGCTCAGTGCCGCTATCACTACGAAAGCTGACGGGACTCGGGAGTCGGGCACAGCATCCTTCTCGCAAGTGACCCGCGCCGCACACCAACAGGTGTGCGAACACGGAGTGGCCTGGATCACGGCGGCGCCCGGTCTGGTCTCGGCGGTCCGCTCGGCGAAGCAGTTCCTGACGTACGTCTCCTCCGGCCCCTTCCAGTACGCGGTCGCCGAGGCGCTCGCCCTCCCGGACAGCTACTTCACCGCCTTCCGCGACGACATGCTCGCCAAGCGGGACCTGCTGGCGGGCGGCCTGGCGGAGGCCGGTTTCGAGGTCTTCAAGCCGGCCGGCACCTACTTCATCACCACCGACATCCGCCCCCTGGGCGAGAGCGACGGCTTCGCCTTCTGCCGCGCGCTGCCCGAGCGCGCGGGCGTCGTCGCCATCCCGAACGCGGTCTTCTACGACCACCGGGAGGCGGGCGCACCGTTCGTGCGGTTCGCGTTCTGCAAGCGCACGGAGGTCCTGGCGGACGCGGCGGAACGGCTCCGCAAGGCATTCGCGCATTGACGCCCTGTGGGCTCCAGCCGCGAAGTAGCAACGCGTGCGGGAGGACGCCACCGGGGCACCGGCCCGTCATGGCCAGGTGCGCTCAACACGGTCGTGCCGTACGGCGTAGGCCGCAGGGCCGCCCTTCTCGACGGCCCGATGGATCACGTCACGGCGTGTGACGAGACGCTCGACCATCTCGACGCTGCGGAGCTGCTGGTTGTCCAGGTAGAACAGCACGGCCTCACGCTCCAGGACGGGCTGGATCTCCAGGTCCCGGGTCTTGATCCGCCCGTCCTTCGACAGCGGGACCCAGGATCGGTCGAGACCGTAGGTGATCCACTCCTCGTCCGGAACATCTTGCCCGTCGTCGGGAAAGACCTCCCCGATGCGGTGAACCGTCCACCCGCAGGCTCTCAGTCCTTCCGCGACACGGCGACCGAGGTTCCGGTCGAGGAAGAACTCAGGCGGCAAGGTGCACCACGGCCCGGCAGAGCGCGTCCACCTGCTCGGGTGTCATGTCGTAGTCGTAAGCGATGTCCTCGACGGTCTCCCCGGCCTCCCACAAGTCGGTGATGGCCTGGACCGTGACGCGGTTGGCGGCTACCACGGGGAGACCGTGTCCGAACCTCGGATCGATCACGACGGGGACGGAGTCCGGATACTGCCTCAGCCGCAGACTGGAGGGGAAGTCCTCGCCCGGCTCCCAGGTGAGGTAGCGGAGATAGTCGGAGACCACTTCGTCGATGGGGACCTGGCCGTCGCGTGCTCTGCGGAGATCTCCCCAACCGTGCTCGATGAAGATGTCCACGCCGTCCGTGGCGATCCGCTTCGACACGAGGCCGTAGGGGGTGTCGAAGGCGTCCCGTACGGCCGCTGCCGCCTCCCTGATCTCACTCATGCGGAGTCCCAGGGAACGGAGAGAGCGAAGGACGTGCGCCTCGGCCACCGCGATGAACGGCACCGACGGCTGCCCCCTCCGTGCCGGCTCGACCTGGTGGACCAGTGGCGCTCCCGCGGCCCTGCCCTTCAGCCACGACGTGAGAGTCGACTGCGGAATCTCAAGGTAGGAGGCGGTCTCTGTGGGCGTCAGAAGCCCGTCCTTGAACCTGTCGACCATGCCCCACCTCCTCTTGGCGCCGGATTTCGCATCGTGCCACATCAAGCCTCCCACCTGGGGGTGGACCGCACACTCAGTCATTGGCTCAGCCGGCCGCACGGAGTTGGTCCCTGGCTCGGCAGTCCCCGCAACGGCCGGGCTCCGCCGAGCGGAATCCCCGGTCGCAGCCGTCGCAGTTCCGCATGGGCACGATCGCCGGACGTACGGAGGATTCCGCGCTTCTTGCCGGTGAGGGCAGAGAAAGCGGAGTCTCCTTGAGCCGGTAGGCGAGGATGCCGGCCGGGCGGGTCAGGAAGTGGTCGGGGAGCCGTGCGGTGAGGTGGTCCGTGATCTGCGTGGGCAGGAGTCCTGCCGCGAGCCACCGGGTGACGGCGGGGGCGAGGCGGGCGGCTTCCTGCGCGGACAGGATGAGGCGGGGGTCTACCCGGCGCAGGGCGGTGAGTACGGCGACGGCTCGGGGGTCGGCGTCGGCGAGCGGGATCGGTGTCTCCGCCTCGGCCTGAACGGGCTCCGCCACCGTTTCCTCCGCGGGCGCGAGCGCGGGTGCCACCGCAACGGCGGCTTGCTTGCGGGGCCGACGCGGCTTCGGCGGCTCGGGAGGTCCGTCCGGATCCGGATCCAGGTCCGGATCGCCGCCGGGGACGTCGTAAAAGTACGTCCGGGTACGGACCTGTCCGGCGGGCGTTCGCTCGCGGCGGCGCTCCAGGTATCCGGCTGCTTCAAGCTCCCTGAGCGCGCGGGAGATCAGGATTTCGCCCTCGTCGAAGTGCCGGCACAGGGCGGTGATGGTCACGGACGAGCCATCAGGCAGTGAGGAGATGTACGCCGCGACGCCGACCGTGACCGCACTGCCGCGTCGCTGGGCGAGGGCGTTGGAGATCACCGTGAAGTCGGCCGTCAGCCGGGTGCGGACGTGGATCACGCCGGAGGTCGGAGCTCCGGCGTCGGCGCGCAGGGGCGCGTTAGACTTCGGGTCAGCCATCGGGAAGGGTCTCTTCTTCCTGATCGGTCAGGCCCTCGTTCGGGATTGCCGTCCCGGCCGGGGGCCGTATCTGTTTGCGGTTGTCGCGGCGAACGTAGCCGTCCATATCCCGCGCCTGCAAGCCGATCACTCGGACGGGTGACGCGGGCCGTGCGGCTGGGGAGGGTGGGCGGGCGGGTAGTTCTTTCCCCCGGTTCTTTGGGGAGGTCAGTGGCCTGCCGGGCCCTCGCGGACAGGGGGCCGGTGGGCCGCGGGCGTGGACGATGACCGGAGCCCGGCGGACTCAGCGACGGTGGCGCCCGGCCTTCAACTCGCCTATAAAGGCGGCCCAGGCGGCGGCTTCGAAGCACAGCGCCGGACCGTGCGGGACCTTGCTGTCACGGACGGGGACGACGGCCTGCTGGATTCTGTCGGCCACCTCCACGCAGTCGCCCCCCGCCTGATTGCTGTAGCTGCTCCTGCGCCAGGCGGCGCCGTTCGGTTCGGGACGGGAGATTCGCGCCACGGTAGTTGCCCTCCATGGTGGACCGGATCATGTCGAACGACATGAGCGGGGGCAGCGCTGCCGCCCGCAGCCGATCGTAAATCACCTTGTAGCGACTGACGTTGGCTGGTTCTTCGATGAGTTGGCCGTAATCCGAGCCTTCTGTGTACGCCAGTTCCGAGCCATCTGGACGGGTCAAAATCGTCAGCGATCCACCCATGGCCTCGTGTCCGCCTTGGTCGAACGACAGCACCTGCACGGTGATGTGACGTTCCGCTGCCACATCGAGCAGTCGCACCAGCTGCTGCCGCATCACGCCATTGCCGCCGATGGGGCGCCTCAACACCGCCTCGTCCAGGATCACCAAAAGCTCCGGCCGGTCGGGCGAACTCAGTCGTTCCTGCCGTCCCATACGGGCTGCGACGCGCTCCTCCAACTGCGCTTCGCTGTCGAGCATCGCATCCAGAGCGAGAACCGCCCGCGCGTAGTCCTCCGTCTGCAACAGACCCGGCACCACATGCGCCGCGTACTGCCGAATGACCACGGCCCGCTCCGAGTGCTCCATGAACTTCCGCGACCAGTCCGGAAACGCCTCCCGGTACACGTACGGCCACAGCTCCACCAGCAGGTCATCCGCACTGAGCGCCACATCCAGCGCCCGCGCCAGCTCCCGTGTCGGTTTCGCCCCGGACGCCCGCTCGATCTGAGTGATCCGGGTGCTCACCACGTGGACCTTGTCACCGAGTTCGGCCTGGGTCAGTCCAGCCGCCACACGGAGCCTCCGCACCCGCGCGCCGAACAGCGCCGCCATCGACACGCTGGGGTCAATTCCGTTGGCCAAAGCGTCACTTCCGTTCCTTACGGACTGAAAAGTAAGGCTGCGTCACCTGTTGAGCGTAGGGCGGCCGGACGAACCTTGAGTGCGGAACGTGACGACTCGCGCACATCGTGCGACATCTCCGTGCTCGACGGACAAGGACGGAACACGCCGTGCCGACAGAAACGACCGTCCCGGCGGACGAACCGGGGCGTGGTACCGCGGCCTTCGCGGCGGAGGGGCCTGCCCTCACCGACGTACAGACCGAACCGCCGCCTCTTGTCGCGCAGTTCGCCTCCTCGCCTCGGGGTGCGCGACTGGCACGGCAACTCGCCGTGCGATGTCTGGAGGAGTGGGGGTATCCGTCGGCGTCGGACGCATCGTGCGCGGTCGCCCTCGTCGTCGCGGAACTCGCCGCGAACGCCGTGCGGCACGGCCGCGTACCCGGACGCGACTTCGGCCTCCGGCTCGCCCTTGATGCGGCGGCGGGCCTGGTTCGCGTCGAGGTCGCGGACGCGGCCTCCGCGAAACGGCCCCCAGCGGTCCCGCCTCCGTCGGCCCCTGATGGTGAGTCGGGTCGAGGGCTGTTCCTGGTGGACGCCCTGGCCGTGCGCTGGGGTTCGGCGCCACGTCACCCGCTGGGCAAGACGGTTTGGGCGGAAATTCCTGTCGCCGCTTGAACTGGCCCTCGATAGGCAAGGGCCTGGGAATCCCGTAGGGAGAGGCCACCTCACGAAGGCAGCCCCGGACTGTGTGTCCGGGGCTGCCTTCTCTGGTCTGGCTACTACGCAGGCGGCAGATTACCGATCTGGTCCTGCAGCCGCACGATGTCCCCTTCGGCCTTCGTCAGGCGGGTACGGATCTTCTCGACCACGTTGTCCGGGGCCTTCGCCAGGAACGCCTCATTACCGAGCTTGGCCTTCGCCTGGGCCTTCTCCTTCTCGGCCGCAGCGAGGTCCTTGGCCAGCCGCTTGCGCTCGGCCGCGACGTCGATCGTGCCGGACAGGTCGAGCGCGACCGTGGCGCCGGCAACCGGGAGGGTCGCCGTGGAGCTGAAGCCGTCACCCTCAGGCTGGAGCCGGAGCAGCTGGCGGATGGCGGCCTCATGGGCAGCGAGCTGCGTACCCGCCAGGTCCAGGCGGGCGGGGACCTTCTGACCGGGCTGCAGGCCCTGGTCCGAGCGGAAGCGGCGAACCTCGGTGATCACCTGCTGGAGACTCTCGATTTCCGCCTCGGCCGCGGTATCGCGGAAGCCGCTGTCCGCCGGCCAGTCGGCGATCACGACGGACTCTCGGCCGGTGAGCGTGGTCCACAGCGTCTCCGTCACGAACGGAACGATGGGATGCAGCAGGCGCAGCGTCACGTCCAGGACCTCGCCCAGGACGCGTGCCGAGACCTTGGCCGCCTCGCCGCCGGCCATGAACGTCGTCTTGGACAGCTCGACGTACCAGTCGAAGACCTCGTCCCACGCGAAGTGGTACAGGGCATCGGCGAGCTTCGCGAACTGGTAGTCGTCGTAGTACGCGTCCGCCTCGGCGACGACGGTGTTCAGCCGGGACAGGATCCAGCGGTCCGTGGCCGACAGCTGCTCGGCCGGGGGCAGCTCGCCCTCGATCGTGGCGCCGTTCATCATCGCGAACCGCGTCGCGTTCCAGATCTTGTTGGCGAAGTTCCGGGACGCCTGGACCCAGTCCTCGCCGATCGGCACGTCGGTACCGGGGTTGGCGCCCCGCGCGAGTGTGAATCGCAGAGCGTCGGAGCCGTACTTGTCCATCCAGTCCAGCGGATTGACCGTGTTGCCGAACGACTTCGACATCTTCTTGCCGTGCTCGTCACGGACCATGCCGTGGAACGCGATGGTGTGGAAGGGGATCTCGCCGTCCATCGCGTACAAGCCGAACATCATCATCCGCGCGACCCAGAAGAACATCAGGTCGTACCCGGTGACCATGGCCGAGTTCGGATAGAACTTGGCCAGGTCCGCGGTCTTCTCGGGCCAGCCGAGTGTCGAGAAGGGCCACAGGCCGGACGAGAACCAGGTGTCGAGGACGTCGGTGTCCTGCTCCCAGCCCTCGCCGGTCGGCGGCTGTTCGTCGGGGCCGACGCACACGGTTTCGCCGTTGGGGCCGTGCCAGACGGGGATGCGGTGGCCCCACCACAACTGCCGTGAGATGCACCAGTCGTTGAGGTTGTCGACCCAGTCGAAGTAGCGCTGCGACAGGTCGGCGGGGTGGATGTTCACCCGGCCGTCGCGGACCGCGTCTCCCGCGGCCTTGGCGAGCGTCTCGACCTTCACCCACCACTGCAGGGACAGCCGCGGTTCAAGGGTCGTCTTGCAGCGCGAGCAGTGGCCCACCGAGTGGACGTACGGCCGCTTCTCCGCGACGATCCGGCCGTCGGCGCGCAGCGCGGCGACGATCGCGGAACGCGCCTCGAAGCGGTCCAGCCCTTCGAAAGGCCCGTGGGCCGTGATGACACCGCGCTCGTCCATGACGGTCAGCGACTCCAGGCCGTGCCGCTGGCCGATGGCGAAGTCGTTGGGATCATGGGCGGGCGTGACCTTGACGGCACCGGTGCCGAACTCCGGGTCGACGTGCGTGTCGGCGACGACGGGGATCGTCCGGCCGGTCAGGGGCAGCTTGATGCGCTTGCCGACGAGGTGCTTGTAGCGCTCGTCGTCCGGGTGAACGGCCACCGCGGTGTCACCGAGCATGGTCTCCGCACGCGTGGTGGCGACGACGACCGTGTCGTCCCCCTCGCCGTACTTGATAGAGACGAGCTCGCCGTCGTCGTCCTGGTAGTCGACCTCGATGTCCGAGATCGCCGTCAGGCAGCGCGGGCACCAGTTGATGATGCGCTCGGCACGGTAGATCAGGCCGTCGTCGTACATCTTCTTGAAGACGGTCTGGACGGCACGGGACAGACCCTCGTCCATGGTGAAGCGGTCACGGCTCCACGCGACGCCGTTGCCCAGGCGCCGCATCTGACCGGCGATCTGCCCACCGGACTCGGCCTTCCACTGCCAGACCCGCTCCACGAACGCCTCGCGGCCCAGGTCGTGGCGGGACTTGCCCTCCTTGGCGAGCTCTCGCTCGACGACGTTCTGGGTGGCGATACCGGCGTGGTCCATGCCGGGCTGCCACAGCGTCTCGTAGCCCTGCATCCGCTTACGGCGAGTGAGGGCATCGATCAGCGTGTGCTCGAAGGCGTGGCCCAGGTGCAGGGAGCCGGTGACGTTGGGCGGCGGGATGACGATGGTGTACGCGGGCTTGTCGCTCTTCGCGTCAGCCTCGAAGTAACCGCGCTCTACCCAGCGCTCGTACAGCGTCCCCTCTACCTCGGCCGGCGTGTACTGGGTCGGCAGTTCGGGGGCGCTGTTAGGCCCGCTGTCGGGGCGCTGAGAGTTGTCGGTCACGACGGCCATTCTATGGGCCCGACGTGCCTGCACTTGCCTGGCCTTTCGCCTCAAGATCAGCAGGAGGCAAGGCATGCGAAAGGCCGCACGGATACGATTCAAGTGTGACCAAGAACGCTCCCGTGCGGCCTCTCTGAGTTTACCTCTTTCCGGGCTGCCGTTCTGCCGCACGGCGACGAATCATGGGTGGACCAGGTGCTGATGTGATCCACGCCAGCACCCTCGTGCCGTCCGCCGTCACACAAGCCCGCGCCGAAGAGCGCGCCGCCTGGCGGCGACCCTCGGGCTCTTCGACGCCGTCCGGCTCGCCGTGCTCGCGGCGACCGCCTGGGCCACCGGTCACGGCCGCTCACGCTGCTCGGGCGGTCCTGGGACTCCCGGTGGTACCTGGGGATCGCCGAGCACTGTTACGTCCGCACACTGCACGTCGTCACCGCGGCTGACCCGCTGAGCAGGGGCGCGGCAGGCCTGCTGGTGTCGTTGACCACGGCCGCGATCGCCGCCGCCGGGATCCACGCCGTGGACCTACGCCTGCACGGACGTGCCGTGGCCGCCGTCCCGCCCCTCCTCTGGGGTCTGCTGCCGCGTTCAGTCGTGCTGTCGCCGACGTACACCCAGCTGACCGCATTCGCCCCGTCGTCGTTGTACGCCGTGCCGACCGGATAGTGGGTGTGGACGGCCACGCGGTCGCGGCGGCTGCGCACGAGAGGGGGCGGCGGCTTCGAGAAAACCGAAAAGTTACCCACAGGCTGTGGACGGCCGCCGCACTCGCCTCGGCGTCGGCGCGACGGCGACAGCCCGGCCCCGGCACGCCGCCGTGATGGCCGCGTGCCCTGGCCGGGCTGTCGTTCGCCTGCGGCGCGTATCCGGTCGTGATCGCCGATACGCCCCGGTGGCGGGAGGACGCCTACTCGTCGTCCTCGGGCTTCTCCGCGTCGTTGACGTCCTCCTCGAGGCCGAGCTGTTCGACGAGCCACTTGTCGAACTCGATGGCGGCGCGCACCCAGCTGACGGTCGAGGAGACGAAGTGCTCCAGGCTGACGCCGGTGCCGATGAGCATCTGCGCCTCGCCGATCAGACGGACGGTGCCGTCGTCATGGGTGTGGCTGTAGACCTTGGGCCACAGGGTGCGCCGGTTCCAGTCGTCGATGGACTCCAGCAGCGTGGGCTTCTCGTCGATCTGGTGGGGCCGGTCGTAGAACGTCCGCACCGAGAAGACCTGCTGGTCATCCTCGCCGCGGAACATGAAATACGTACGGAACTGCTCCCACGGCGCCGCGAGGTCACCCTCGTCGTCGACGACATATTTCAGCTCCATCTGGTCGAGGAGCTGCTTCACAAGATCCTGATCCGGGACGACGGGGCCCGCCGGTCCTTGCTGCGGCTCGGGCTGGCCCCCGAAGTTCGGAATCGAGGACGGGTCGATGGTCACCGTGAATTTCCCTTCGTACGGATTCTGCCATCCTCCCCCATCCGGGGAGGGGGGTGGCAAGCCCGGACGGAGCCTGTCCTCCCAGGGCTGACATGATCCGGTCAGCCACAGAAAACAGAGGTCGAGGAAACGGGGAACACATGACACAGGCGGAGACCGAAACGGTGCCGGAACCGGTCCGGCCGGGCAGGACCAGATGGGGCATGTTCACGGCGATCCTGGCCGTGCCGACCCTGGTGGTGGCGGCCCTGATCGCGCTGCTGATCGCCTGGCTGTTCACGGACGACTCGGTCGACACGGGCGTCCGGAAGGTCTCGTGCGCCGAGGCGTTCGCCTACGGCGGGGCCAAGCCGCCGACCGGGGCGCGCGACCTCGCCTGTGTGCTGGAGGCCGCGCAGGACCCCCGGTACGAGGCCCGCTTCCTCCTGCGGCGCGCCGAGGTGAGCGCCTGGGTGGCGGCGAACTACCCGGACGGGCCGGGGCTGCGGAACGTGCAGTGCGACGGCGCCGACACCTACGCGTGCATGAACCGGGGCCCGGTCGCCGGACAGAGCGCTTCCGTACAGCTGGAGATCAGCTCCGACAGCCCGAACTGGTCCGTGGTGCAGTTCGTGGCGTTCACGCAGTGACGAGGGGGCGGCGGCGCCCCCTCGTCACCACGGCGCTCAGAGCGTCTTGCCGGTCGCCGGTCCCACGATCAGGCCGTCGCCGAAGGCGTCCACCCGGACCGTGTCGCCGTCCTTGACCTCGCCGGACAGGATCTCCTTGGCGAGGCGGTCGCCGATGGCGGTCTGGACGAGGCGGCGCAGCGGGCGGGCGCCGTAGGCCGGGTCCAGGCCCTCGACGGCGAGCCAGTCCAGGGCCGCGTCGGTGACCTCCAGAGTGAGCCGGCGCTCGGCGAGGCGCTTGGCGAGCCCGTCGATCTGGAGCCGCGCGATCCGGCCGAGCTCGTCCTTGGTGAGGGCCGAGAAGACGACCAGGTCGTCGAGCCGGTTGAGGAACTCCGGCTTGAAGGAGGCCCGGACCACCTCCAGGACCTGTTCCTTCTTCTCCGTCTCGCTGGTGATCGGGTCGACCAGGAACTGGCTGCCCAGGTTGGACGTCAGCACCAGGATCGCGTTGCGGAAGTCGACCGTACGGCCCTGACCGTCCGTCAGACGCCCGTCGTCCAGCACCTGGAGCAGGATGTCGAAGACCTCCGGGTGCGCCTTCTCCACCTCGTCGAGGAGCACCACGCTGTACGGCCGCCTGCGCACCGCCTCGGTCAGCTGGCCGCCCTCCTCGTAGCCGACGTACCCGGGGGGCGCGCCGACGAGCCGGGAGACGGTGTGCTTCTCGCCGTACTCGCTCATGTCGATGCGGACCATCGCCCGCTCGTCGTCGAAGAGGAAGTCGGCGAGGGCCTTGGCGAGTTCGGTCTTGCCGACACCGGTCGGGCCGAGGAAGAGGAAGGAGCCGGTCGGCCGGTCCGGGTCGGAGATCCCGGCCCGGGTGCGCCGTACGGCGTCGGACACGGCCCGCACGGCCTCGCTCTGGCCGATGAGCCGCTTGCCCAGCTCCTCCTCCATGCGCAGCAGTTTCTGCGTCTCGCCCTCCAGCAGGCGGCCCGCCGGGATGCCGGTCCAGGCGGCGACGGTGTCCGCGATGTCGTCGGCACCGACCTCCTCCTTGACCATGGTGTCCTTGGAGACCTCCTCCTCGGCCTCGGACGCGGCCTCCAAGTCCCGTTCCAGCGTGGGGATCTCGCCGTAGAGCAGCTTGCTGGCGGTGTCGAAGTCGCCGTCACGCTGGGCGCGTTCGGCCTGGCCGCGCAACTCGTCCAGCTTTTCCTTCAGTTCACCGACCCGGTTGAGGGACTGCTTCTCCTTCTCCCAGCGGGCGGTCAGGCCCCGCAGCTCCTCCTCCTTGTCGGCGAGGTCGCGGCGCAGCCGCTCCAGGCGTTCGCGGGAGGCCGGGTCGGTCTCCTTGACCAGGGCGAGCTCCTCCATCTTCAACCGGTCGACACCGCGCTGGAGTTCGTCGATCTCCAGAGGCGAGGAGTCGATCTCCATACGGAGGCGTGAGGCCGCCTCGTCGACGAGGTCGATGGCCTTGTCGGGCAGGAAACGGGAGGTGATGTACCGGTCGGAGAGGGCCGCGGCGGCCACCAGCGCGCTGTCGGCGATCTGGACCTTGTGGTGGGCCTCGTAACGCCCCTTGAGCCCGCGCAGGATGGCGATGGTGTCCTCGACCGTCGGCTCGGCCACCAGCACCTGCTGGAAGCGCCGCTCCAGGGCGGGGTCCTTCTCGATCCGCTCGCGGTACTCGTCGAGGGTCGTCGCACCCACCATCCGCAGCTCACCGCGGGCCAGCATGGGCTTGAGCATGTTGCCGGCGTCCATGGAGGAGTCCCCGCCGGCGCCGGCGCCCACGACCGTGTGCAGCTCGTCGATGAAGGTGATGATCTGCCCGTCGGAGTCCTTGATCTCCGCGAGGACGGTCTTCAGCCGCTCCTCGAACTCACCGCGGTACTTGGCGCCGGCCACCATGGCGCTCAGGTCGAGCGAGACGAGCCGCTTGTCCTTGAGCGACTCGGGCACGTCCCCCTTGACGATCCGCTGGGCGAGCCCCTCGACGACGGCGGTCTTGCCGACGCCGGGCTCACCGATGAGGACGGGATTGTTCTTCGTACGGCGGCTGAGCACCTGCACGACCCGGCGGATCTCCTGGTCGCGGCCGATGACGGGGTCGAGCTTGCCCTCCCGCGCGGCGGCGGTGAAGTCGGTCCCGAACTTCTCCAGGGCCTTGTACTGCCCCTCGGGGTCGGCGGTGGTCACCCTGCGCCCTCCTCTGGCCTTCTGGAAGGCGTCGACCAGCTTCTTCGGGGTGGCCCCCTGCTGGGTGAGCACGTCGGCGGCCGGTCCGCCCTTGGCGGCGATGCCGACGAGCAGGTGTTCGGTGGAGAGGTACTCGTCACCGAGGTCGTTGGCGCGGGCCTGCGCGTCGGCGATGACGGAGAGCAGGTCGCGGTTGGGCTGCGGCGGCGCGACGGTGGACCCGGCCACGCTGGGCAGCGAGCCGAGCACCTTCTCGGCTCCGGCCCGTACGGCGGCCTGGTCGGCGTCGACGGCGGCGAGCAGATCGACGATGTTCGCATTGTCCTGCCGCTGGCCTGGCCCCTGGAGCAGAGCGAGGAGCAGGTGGGCGGGGGTGAGGTCCGGGTGTCCCTCGGTCACGGCCCGGTTGCTGGCGGCGTTGATCGCGTCCCGGCTCCGGTTGGTCAGCTCGGCATCCACGTGTCCGTACTCCTCCTCGGTGTCAGCTCCTGTACCGACTCCTGTTACTGACTCAGTCAGCGTACATAAAGTTGAGTCTATTCCACTCAAGGCAGTCTGCGGGAGGAATGGGGGGACTAGCGTCCCGGCATGACCTCCTACACCCAGGATCCGGGTGCCCCGGACCCGTCGTTCCTCAGCTTCTGGCGCGAACGGCATCTGTGCACACTGACGACACCGCGCCCGGACGGGAGCCCGCACGTGGTGCCCGTCGGGGTGACATACGACCCCGAGGCCCGTCTGGCTCGGGTGATCGCGAGCCGGACGAGCGCGAAGGTACGGCACGTGCTGGCGGCCGGCGAGGGCGGGGCGGCGGTGGCGGTGTGCCAGGTGGCGGGGCCGAGGTGGGCGACGCTGGAGGGGCGGGCGCAGGTCCGCACGGAGCCGGAACGGGTCGCGGAGGCGGTGCGGCGCTACGCCGAGCGGTACGAGCGGACCCCGGCGCCGAACCCGCTGCGGGTGGTCATCGAGATTTCACTGACGGGCGCGATGGGCCGTTTTTGAGCCACGGGCCGATCACCCGATACCCGGAAATGTCCCCCAAAACTGCAGCGGCGTCACCGTGTTCAGGTCACGGTGACGCCGCTGCGGGGGGAAGCACCTGCGCGATCTGTTACGACGGGGGAATCGCGTCAGGCACTGCGGGGGGTGGCTGAGATGGTCCGCGGGGTGGGGGTTTCCGGTTCCACCAGCCGATGGTCTCGTTGGTCAAGATTCACAAAGATCATTCCGTACCGAATGGCACACCGAACGGGCTGCGGCGCCCCCCGAGGCCGCCGCAGACACCGGTACGCCCGCACGTCCTCGTCCTCGTCCCGGGTGACGACCACCGGTTCGCCGAAGACGGTCACCATCAACGAGTCACCGGGGTGGGGGATCGCGGTGACGAGGTCGATGAAGTGCCAGCCGGAGCGGTAGGCGGTGGCCATTTCCCTGCGGAAGGAGCGGTCGTCGGGTGGAGTAGTCATGTCAAGACCAGATGCTGTCGGCGGGGAAGAGCGGAGCACTCTCGTCGGCAGGCGCAGTCGACGCCACCGCCACTGATCCGGCATCCCCGGTTTGCGCGTCACCCTTCACAGCAGAGAGGCCACTCAGTGTTCCGAAGGCCACAACGGCGGAGAAGGCGGCGACAAGCACCGAGCGAAGCATTCTCTTCCTCATAGTCGGCTTCGTCCTCACTTGAAGGTCCCCTCTTCCCCCGTCGGATAAGACGATGGCTCATTCAGGCACGTCATGGCCACACAATCAGTGCATCATGTTCCTGCATGTTCAGGACCCTGGGGGGTGGAGATTTGACAGCAAATCGGACCAACGCGACACATCCCCATGCGATTACTGAACTATGTGCAGAGGGGGAGCGCTTGTATGCGCATGCCCTGCGCACCGGACGCATCGCGCGCGCGGAGGTGGAACCCGCGCCCTGCCTGATGGAATATGCCCTTCTGCACCCCGATCCCGACGACGTGAACTGGCTGCGCCCCGTGCCGCCCTCCGTCGCACTGGCCCAGCGTCTCAATCCGATCGAACGCGAGATCTCGGAACGCCGCCGGACGTCGATCGAGCTGGCCGAGGTGTTCGAACCGTTCATGGCCCTCAGCGCGCAGGGAGAGGCACCGACGCACGCGATCACGGTGCTGGAGGGCCTGGACCGGATAAACGCGGCTCTCGACCTGGCCACGGAGCAGTGCCGGAACGAGATGCTCACGATCCAGCCCAGCGCCAACCACCCCGAGCGCAGGGTCATCGAAGGCCTGGAACGCGACAGGACCCTCACCGAGCGAGGCGTCCGGATCCGGACCCTGTACCAGCACACGGCGCGCTACAGCCCCGCCCGGATCGCCTACATGGAACGGTTCGCCGACGGCAAGGTGGAGTACCGGACCATCGACGAGCTGGTGGAACGGCTCATCATCTGCGACGAGTCCGTTGCTTTCCTCCCCGTCCGTGACGACCGCCAGGTCGCCCTGGAACTTCGGCACCCGGGCCTCGTCGGCTACCTCATCAAGGTCTTCGAGTTCATGTGGAGTCGCGCGGTACCGCTGAGCGCCGGCGCTCCCTACGAGACCGCTTCCGACGGGATCACCGACATCCAGCACTCCATCGCCAAGCTCCTCGTCGAGGGCCACGTCGACGAAGCGATAGCCCGCCGGCTGGGCATGAACGTACGCACCTGCCGTGCCCACATCGCCAAGCTCGCGACCGCCCTCGGAAGTGGCAGCCGCGCCCAGCTCGGCTTCCTCATAGCGCAGTCGGGCATCCTGAAGCCCGACCAGCCGGCTTCCGGGGGAGACGACCGCCCGTGACCGGGTCTCACACGCACGGAACGGAGGAACTGTGCGAGGCGGGCCTGAACCTGTACACCCGCGCGCTGCGTGAAGGACGGGTACGGGCCGCGGAAGCGGACGGGGCGCCGTGTCTGGTCGACCTCGGTCTGCTGCAGCCGGACCTCGGGGACCTGCGGTGGCTGCGCCCCGTCACCCCGGCATTCGCCCTTCATCGCCTGCTGCGCGGCGTCGAGGACCGCATCGCGGACGAGCGGCGCCGTGAAGAGCGGCTGACGGCGATGTTCGAATCGCTGGTGGAGATCGACGGTCCGCACACCGCGGCCGCGGGCGCTCCGGTGATCAGCGTCCTCAGCGGTCTCGACCGCATCGGGCAGGCCATCGACCGGACGGTGGCGGACGCGTCGGGTGAGGTGCTCACCATCCAGCCGCACACCACTCACACCCACTCCCCTGCCGAGATCCATGCCGAGGCCCTGGTCCGCGATCAGGCCCTGCTCGACCGCGGCGGCCGTATCCGCGTCCTCTACCAGCACACGCTCCGCCACGCCCCCAGCATCCTGGCCCGCTACGAGCGCCTCCGTGGCGACGTGGAAGCCCGCACGCTGGACGAGGTCACCCAGCGCCTGATCGTCGTCGAGCGCGAGGTCGCGTTCATCCCCGCCAACAAGGAGCGCACCCTGGCCCTGGAGATCCGCCACCCGGCCATCGTCGGGTTCCTCGCCACCGCCTTCGACCGCCTGTGGCGCCTGGCCACGCCGATGTATCCCCGAGCCGTCCAGCAGCCCACCCTCAACGGCATCACCCCTCGCCAACGAGCCATCGCCGCCCTCCTCGTCGAGGGCCACACCGACGCCGTCATCGCCGACCGCCTCGGCATGAACATCCGCACCGCCCGCGTCCACATCGCCAAACTCGCCGCCACCCTCGGCAGCGAGAGCCGCGCCCAACTCGGCTACCTCATCGGGCAGTCCGGGATTCTCGGCCAGGAGGACACGGGCGAGTGAGCACGGCGGCGGTCCATCCGGAGCACGGCCCGGAAGACCCGTGCCCGGAAGGCATCGAGGTCTACGCCCGCGCCCTGCGCGAGGGGGGCATCGACGGTCAGGACGCCTCGTCCGTCCCCTGCCTCCTCGACACCGGGCTGCTGCGGCCCGACGATCGCGACCCCGCCCGGCTGGAAGCCGTACCGCCCGCCCTCGCCCTGCACCGCATGCTCCGCGCCACCACGGACCGCGTGGCGCGCGAGCGGCGGCGGGAGCAACGGCTCGCCGAGGCGTTCGCGCCGCTCCTGCGGATCGACGGGCCCGGTGCGGCGGTCGCGGAGAACCCGGCGATCAGAGTCGTCAGCGGTACCGGCCCCATCAACAAGGCCATCAGCAAGGCCATGGCCGGCACCGTGCGCGAACTCCTGTGTGTGCAGCCCAACGTCCACTACAGCGACAGCCGGGGCGCCGCCGCCCAGGTCGTGGCGATGGACCGGGACCAGGCGCTGCTCGACCGCGGCGCCCGTATCCGCACCCTGTACCAGCACACCCAGCGCCACATGCCGCTGGTCCTCGCCCGCTACGAGCAGCTCCGCGGCGACGTCGAGGCCCGCTCCCTGGACGAGGTCACCGACCGGCTCATCGTCGCCGACCGGACCGTCGCGTTCATCCCCGCGGGCAGGGACGGCAGGGTCGCGCTGGAGGTCCGGCACCCCGCGCTGGTGGAGTTCCTGGCCGCCACCTTCGACCGGCTGTGGTGGCAGGCCACGCCCATGTATCCGCAGACCGTCCACCGGCCGAGCCTCAACGGCATCACACCCCGTCAACGGGCCATCGCCGGACTGCTCGTCGAGGGTCACACCGACGCCGTCATTGCCGACCGCCTCGGCATGAACATCCGCACCGCCCGCGTCCACATCGCCAAACTCGCCGCCACCCTCGGCAGCGAGAGCCGCGCCCAACTCGGCTACCTCATCGGACGGTCCGGGATTCTTGACCGGGAAGCGTGATCGAGGGCACGGCCGTCGGGCCGTCCAGGCCCACCTGCGCTATCCGGACACCCAGTTGCGTACGACTGGCCGCCCCGAGCGTCTCCGACAGCCGCGCGATATGGGCCCGGCAGGTGCGCACGCTGATCCCCAGCCGTTCGGCGATCACCGCGTCCTGGTGGCCCTCGGCCAGCAGTGCGGCGATGGACTGCTCGCGATGGGAGATGCCCTCGATGCCGGTGTCCGGGAGCGGGGCCGTGAGGGGGATCGCCAGGCGCCACAGGCGCTCGAAGACCGTCAGCAGGTACTCCACCAGCGCCGGGTGCCGCAGCTCCAGGGCGAGGGTGCGGTCGGCGTTCGCGGGGATGAAGGCCACCGTGCGGTCGAAGAGGATCAGCCGGTCGATGACCTCGTCCAGCGTCCGCGCCTGGACCGAACCGCCCATCAACTCCAGGTAGTTCAGGAGCCCTTGGCCGTGCCGGGCCACATGGGTGTACAGGTCCCGCATCCGCACGCCCCGGCCGCGCAGCGCCAGCGCCCGGTGCAGGCCCTCCGTCAGCTCGTGCTCGGGGCGGATGCCGCCGGGCTGGACCGTGAGGACCTCCGTCGTGCACGCCTCGGTGGCCTCGTCCATCGCGGCCTGGATCCGTGAGAGGCCGTCGAGAACCCGGATCGCGGTCCCCTCACCGGCGCCCGGCACGACACTGGGCCCCAGACCCGCGTACCGCTCCACCGCCGCGACCGCCGCCCCCACCCGCTGCTGGCTCGTGCTGACCTCGTCGTAGACGCCACGCAGCAGCCGCGTCATGACCTCCTGCGGTGCCGTCGGCACCAGCCAGTCCATGTCGTCGGGGTCCGGGTGCAGCAGGGCCAGTTCCAGCAGACAGGGCACCGGCTCGGCGTCGGCGCGCGGCACGCGACCGCGCCGTACGGCCCGGGAGTACACCCGGTCGCCGGCCTCGCACAGCCGGTCGGCACCGTGTGGATGGTCGTCCGCCCTGAGCCCGGCCATTGCCCATCCCACCCCCGGTTCCTGCGTCTACCGCCCTCTTGTGCTGTTTCCTCATCGGGGCGCAGAAGCCCCCAGGCTCCGCAACTATGCGCGGCCCCGACCCGCTCCGCAACACGGCTCCTCGGCCCGACGCCGGAAAAAACAGCCGGTATACGCCGTTACCTCCGGGCCTCCGTCGGTCCGTCTGCAACAAGCTGCTCCCCCGCCCGGCCAGGACCGTCCCCGTGCGGAACAACCCGCTCCGCGCGTCAACTCCCGGAAATCACGCAGTGATCATCCCGTTACGTGCCGCACTTAACGTCAGGCCATGGCGGACATATTTGACGCATACGCGTTGGCCGACGCGTGGGACGAGATGTTCGAGCGGCCGGGTGAGGTCAGGACCGCCTACGAGCCGGTGCTGGCCGCACTCCAGCCGATCGAACCGAGTGAACTCAGGTTCCGCGCCGATCAGATGGCCCGGGCGTTCACCGACCGGGGCGTGACCTACGCCTTCGCGGGCGAGGAGCGGCCCTGGCCGCTGGACCTCGTGCCCAGGATCCTCGACGCCCTCGAATGGGATCTCGTGCAACGCGGGGTGAGCCAGAGAGTCAGAGCCCTGGAGGCCTATCTCGCCGACGCCTACGGACCGGCCCGTGCCTTCGAGGACGGTGTCGTGCCCTGGCGGCTGCTGCTGAACTCCCCGCACTTCCACCGCGCCGCACACGGGCTCGAGCCCACGGGCGGCGTACGCATCCATGTCGCCGGCATCGACCTGGTCCGGGACGAACAGGGGGACTTCCGGGTCCTGGAGGACAACGTCCGGGTTCCCAGCGGCGTGTCGTACGTCATCGAGAACCGGCGCGCCATGACCCGCGTCTTCCCGTCCCTCTTCGCCGAGCAGCATGTGCTTCCCGTCGACGGCTACGCGCAGAAGCTGCTCGCCGCGCTGCGCGCCGCCGCGCCCGACGGCGTCCAGGACCCCCGGGTCGTGGTCCTGACCCCCGGTCCCAGCAACGCCGCCTACTTCGAACACGCCCTGCTCGCCCGGCTGATGGGCGTGCAGCTGGTCGAGGGGCACGACCTGGTGTGCCGGAGCAACCGGGTGTGGATGCGCACGACCCGCGGAGAAGTGCCCGTCCACGTCGTATACCGGCGCCTGGACGACGACTTCCTCGATCCGCTCCACTTCCGCCCCGACTCGGTGATCGGCTGCCCGGGCATCCTCGGCGCGGCCACGGCGGGCCATGTCACCCTCGCCAACGCGGTCGGCAACGGCATCGCGGACGACAAGCTGCTCTACACCTACGTCCCGGACCTGATCCGTTACTACCTCTCAGAGGAACCGATTCTTCCCAATGTGGAGTCCTTCCGGCCCGACGAACCAGGCCAGCTCGAGGCCGTCCTCGACCAGATCGACCGGCTCGTCGTGAAGCCCGTCGACGGGGCCGGCGGCCAGGGCATCGTCATCGGGCCGAAGGCCGACCGCGAAACCCTGGAGAGGACCCGCGAGGCCGTCCGCAAGGACCCCCGCGGTTTCATCGCCCAGCGCCCCGTCGCCCTGTCCACCTCCCCCACCCTCGCGGGCGAGCGCATGGCGCCCCGCCACATCGACCTGCGGCCCTTCGCCGTCAACGACGGCAACGACATCTGGGTCCTGCCCGGCGGCCTGACCCGGGTCGCCCTCCAGGAGGGCAACCTGATCGTCAACTCCAGCCAGGGCGGCGGCTCCAAGGACACCTGGGTGCTCGCCGAGGGCCCCGCGGAGCCGCCCACGCCCGCGAACGGGACCGCCCTCCTGGACATCGCCCCACGTCAGCACGGTCCCGACGGCAACCCCACCGTCGTACAGGAAGGGGCCCAGCAGTGAACGACGTGATCCTCTCCCGGATAGCCGAGGCACTGACCTGGACCGGCCGTTACGTCGAGCGGGCGGACAACACCGGCCGCATTCTCGACGCCTACCTCCACCGGCTGCTGGAGGACCCGTGGCGCGACGAGGACGTGGCCTGCCGGTCGCTGTACGCGATCCTCGGCGTCGACGCGGGCGGCACCCGGGTCGACATGCAGCAGGTCCTCGACCAGCTCGCCTTCGACGCCCGCTCGACCTGCTCCATCGAGGGCGCCCTCGGCGCGGCCCGGCTGAACGCCCGCAGCGCCCGTGAGGCCGTCTCCTCGGAGATGTGGGAGTGCCTGAACTCCACCTGGCACGCGCTGGCCGACCAGCGGCTCGCGGCCCGCCGTACGGGCCCCTACGCCTATCTGGAACTCGTACGGCGGCGCGCGGCGCTGTTCTTCGGGCTCGCCGACTCCACCATGAGCCGCGACGACAGCTGGCGCTTCGTCGTGCTGGGCCGCAGCCTGGAGCGGGTGGACATGACCGTACGGCTGCTGTCGGTCCGGGTCCTGGACGCGGCCCACGCGCCCGACTGGCCGACCCTGCTGAGCGCCTCGGGCGCCGACGAGGCGTACGCGCGCGTGTACGGCGGTTTCGGCGACACCCCGCGCGTCGCCGAGTTCCTGCTCCTGGACCGCGACTTCCCGCGCTCCGCGCTGCACGCGCTGACGACGGCCGAGGAGTGTCTGACCGCGCTCGGCCGGCCCCGCCAGGACCCCGCGCGCCGCCCCATCGGCCGGATGCGCACCCGTCTCGAGTACCTCGACCTGCACGCCCTGGAGGAGCAACTCCCTTTGCTGCTCAGGGATCTGCAAACCGCCTGCATGGCCTCCGCGGAGGCGGTGGCGGAGCGGTTCTTCCCGTACCAGGGGCCCGTCGAGTGGGCCCAGGAAGGAGCGTGAGCATGACCGCCACCCCCGCGTCCCGCCGCCTCCGGATCAAGCACACCACGAAGGTCTCGTACGCCCAGCCCGTGGCCTCGTCCCACAACGAGGTCCGCATGACCCCGCTGACCCTGCCCGCCCAGACCACCCTGGACGCCCGGGTCACCGTCAACCCGACCACGCCCACCTGGTCGTACTGGGACTACTGGGGCACCCAGGTCACCGGCTTCGACCTGATGGACCCGCACGGCCATCTCACCATCACGGCCTCCAGCCTGGTCGAGACGTCCCGGCCGGAGCCGCTGCCGGCCCCGCCCACCTGGGACGAGGTGGCCGAACGCATCGCGGGGTCCCGCCTGTTGGAGTTCGCGAGCCCCACGGGCCGTACGACGGTCCCGCCCAAGCTGATCAAGAAGGCCCGGAAGGCGGCGGCCGGCCTCGACCCGCACGAGACGGCGGTCGCGGTGTCGGCGCTGGTCGCCGACCGGGTGTCGTACCTCCCCGGCGCGACCAGCGTGAACACCTCCCCCGCGGAGGCCTGGGAGCAGGGCGCCGGCGTCTGCCAGGACATCACCCATCTCACCGTCGCCCTGCTGCGGGGCGCCGGCCTCCCGGCCCGCTATGTCTCCGGCTACCTCCACCCGGAACGCGACGCCGAACTCCACCGGCCGGTCGCCGGGGAGAGCCACGCCTGGATCGAGTACTGGGCGGGCGACTGGTGCGGCTACGACCCCACCAACCGCGTCCGCGCCGACGAGTCCCACGTGGTGGTGGCACGGGGGCGCGACTACGACGACGTGACGCCCCACAAGGGCATCTACCGGGGCGTGCCCGGCGGATCGCCGGAGGTCACGGTGGAGTTCACGCGGGTGGCGTGAGCGGGCGGGCGGGCGGAGGGGGGTTCCCTCCGCCCCGGCACGGCTACTTCAGGCCCGCCGCCGCGCAGTCGCTCTTGAACTGCGCGGTGCAGATGTCCTTGATCGTGTAGATGCCGTCCTTGACGACCGTGCTCTTGATGTTGTCCTTCGTCAGGGCGACGACCTGGACGAGCTGGGCCGGGATGTTCTTGTTCGTGGGGCTGTCGACGCTGTCCGTGGCGAGGGCGTCGAACTGGATGCCCTTGCCCTGGACCTTCATGACGGCCATCTCTGCGGCGGCCTCGGCCTCACCCGGGTACGGCTTGTAGACGCTCATGTACTGCTCGCCCGAGACGATCCGCTGCACCGCGGCCAGCTCCGCGTCCTGGCCGGTGATCGGCGGGATCTTCGTCATGCCCGCGTCCTCCATCGCCTGGATGGCGGCGCCGGCCATGGCGTCGTTGGCGGAGTAGACGGCCTTGATGTTGCCCTTGCCGATCGCGCTGATCGCCTCGGCCATGTTCTTCTGGGCGGTTTCCGGCTTCCAGCCGTCGACGTCGTAGGTCTCGGCGATCGTCACCTTGCCGTTGAGCTCGGACATCGCGCCCGCCTTGAACTGTCCGGCGTTCGGGTCGGAGGGCGAGCCGTTGATCATGACGATCTTGTCGGACGTGTCGATGCCCGAGCCGAGCGCCTCGATGAGGGAGCGGCCCTGCACCTCGCCGACGAGTTCGTTGTCGAAGGAGACGTACGCGTCGATCGGGCCCTCGGCGAGACGGTCGTAGGCGATGACCGGAATGCCCGCGTCCTTGGCCTTCGTCACCATGCCCGCGATGGCGTGCGAGTCCACGGCGTCCAGCAGGATGACGTCGACCTTCTCGTCGATCATCTGCTGCATCTGGGTGGCCTGCTTCTTGGCGTCCGCCTCGCCGTTGGCGTAGAGGGTCTTGCCCTTTTTGTCCGTGAGTTCGGCGACCTTCCGCTGGATGATCGGGTAGTCGAACTCCTCGTAGCGGGTGTTCGTCTTCTCCGGCATCAGCACACCCACGGTGATGTCGTCACCCTTGGTCGGGCTCGCCTCGCTCCCGCTCGCGGCGCCGAGCGCCCCGCAGGCGGCCAGCGAGAGGGTCATCGTGGACGCGGCCACGGCTATGGCGATACGACGCATGGGGTTGCTCACTTCTGGTGCTTTCCGGACGCGGGCGCGGCATTGCGGCCCATGTGACTGAAAAGCCAACGCGGGGCCGCCCATCGACGTCAAGCGGAATCACTTAACGAGTGCGCAACGCCACTCTCCGCCAATGGTGTGAAGACTTGGCGCGAACACTAGTACAACCAACTTCACACCTGGCGAGTCGTGATCACAGCAGCCGCACAACTGCTGTTCCCCGTTCGACCAGAGGACCGAATGAAGTCAGCCAGACGGACGACCGCCTCCGCCGTCGTCCTCGCCACCGCCGGCACCCTCGTCACCCTGACGGCGGCCCCCGCCTCGGCGGCCGTGGCGTGCGCGTCGCCCGTGTTCAAGCGGCAGTTCTACGCGAACACGAGCCTGTCCGGCACCCCGAAGAAGACGGACTGCGACAGCGCGATCGACCAGAGCTGGAGCGGCGCCCCCGTCTCCGGCCTGCCGAAGGACAACTTCGGCGTCCGCTGGACCCTGACCCGCGACTTCGGCTCCGGCGGGCCCTTCGCGCTCGGCGCCACCGGCCTGGACGGCATCCGCGTGTACGTCGATGGCGTCCGCAGGATCGACCTCTGGAAGAACGTCTCCACCACGGTCAACAAGACCGCCGACGTGACGATCCCGTCCGGCACGCACACCCTGCGGATCGACTACGCCAACTGGACCGGCGCCGCCAAGGTCAAGGTCACCTACGCGCCCCGCACCTCCGCCGACGTCGACAAGGTCAAGCCGCTGGTCCCCACGGGCACGTCCGCCTCGTACGACAAGGCCACCGTCAAGGCCAAGGTCACCTGGGCGAAGAACAAGGAGATGGACCTCGCCGGCTACCGGCTCTACCGGCGCCTGAAGGGCACCCCCTTCGGCACCAAGCCGCTCACCACGACGACCGGCACCTCGTACACGGACACCCCGCCGCCCACCGGCGCCACGTATTACTACGAGGTCCGCGCCTACGACAAGGCCGGCAACGCCTCGGGCGGCACCGCCGACCAGCCCGTCACCACCGTGGACACGACTCCGCCCGCGGCGCCGTTCCTGGAGATGGACGCGTGCCCCGACGACCAGCCCTACGCGGCTCCCGAACTCGTCACCACTGCGGAGAACCGGGCCGACATCGCCTGGTACGAGCTCCAGCGGCTCGACCCGGCCACGACCACCTGGTCCACCGTGTACTCGGGCGCCAAGGGGGCGACCTGCGACACGGGGCAGCCCGCCGACGGCAGCAAGGTCACCTATCGGGGCCGGGCCCGGGACGCCGCCGGGAACTGGTCCGTGTACTCGGCGGCGACCCCGTTCACCACCTTCGACATGACCCCGCCGGCGACCGCCGCGGACTTCCGGGTCGAGTACCGGTCGGGCGTGCCGCACGTGGTGTGGTCGGCCGTCGACGGGGCCGCGAGGTACGAGGTACTCCAGTACGACCCGACGACCGGCGGCTGGCTCGACGCGCTGCCCGGTGCGGCCGGCACCACCACGGAGACCGACGTCGTACCGCGCCGGCTCCTCGCCGTCGCCGACTCCTACCGGTACGCGGTACGCGCCCAGGACACGAAGGGCAACGCCTCCTCGCCGACGGAGGTCACCCTCGCGATGGCCGACCGCCCGGAGGCGATCGCGCCGTACGAGACCACCGCGACCCGCTCCGGCGCGGGCGTGTACGTCTCCTGGGCCAGTGCCGACCCGTGGACCCATGACAGCGCCCCGCTGCTCACGTACCGAATCGAGCGGACCGACCCCGCGACCGGTGAGACCGTCGTCGTGGACAAGTGCGGGCCGGACGGCGCGGATCCGTCGGTGGACTGGTGGTGGGCGGGCGACGACGCTCCCTCCTACGCCGGGCGCCAGGTCCTGCGCGGCACCTGCCAGGACGTCTCCGGAGCCTCCGAGACGACGTACGAGTACCGGGTCGTCACCGTCGACCCGTACGGACACACCTCACAGCCCGGTCCGGCGGCCACCGAGACCACCCCGGACACCAAGCGTCCGGACCCGGTGCAGAACCTGACCGCCGAGCAGGTCCCGCTCGGTGTACGCCTGACCTGGACCCCGCCCGCCGACGACGACGTCTTCACGTACTACGTGTGGCAGGGCGTCACCGACCCGGAGTCCGGCGAGACGGTCTGGAAGCGGAACTGCTGGAGGGGGGAGTCCCTTGCCGAGACCGAGATCCTCTGCCCGACCGTCGCGGACGGCGCGACCCACGTCTACCGGGTGGCCGCCGTCGACGCCCTCTGGGACGAGGGGCCGGACTTCTTCCACACGGCCGACGTCTCCGTGACCCTGCCCGACACCCGGCCGCCCGGCTGGACCGGCACCGAGATCGTCGAGGACAGCTACCCGGACCTGTACCTCGGCTGCTCCGAGAGCTCCGGCCTCGGGGACTGCGCCCGGTTCACGGGCTACCGCGTGGAGCGCTGGGACCCGGCGACGAGCGCCTACGTCACGCTGACCGAGGGGGCGACGGGCGACGCCCACTCCTTCATGGACAAGACCGTCCACGAGGACCTGCTGGCCCTGTACTACTACCGCGTCGTCCTCCTGGACTCCGCGGGCGCCGAGACCGTGGCCCGGTCGGCGGCGTACGGCATGTGGGAGTACTGGTACTGAGCCCACGGTCGCGAACCCGCGCATGAGAAGGGGCCCGGAGAGATCTCCGGGCCCCTTCTCCGTGGCTGTGCCTAGTCCTTGGCCCGCTTGGGCCGCCACACCACCAGCGCGCTGGTCTGCTGGACCTCCTGGTAGGGCACCAGGTCACGGCGGTACGACGCGTGCACCGCCGCCTCGCGCTGCTGCATGGCCACCGCGGCCCCCTCGACGGCGGCCTGGAGTTCGGCCACCCTCGACTGGAGCGCGGCGACCTGGTTCTCCAGTTCGATGATGCGCTTGATACCGGCGAGGTTGATGCCCTCGTCCTGCGACAACTGCTGGACGGTGCGCAGCAGTTCGATGTCGCGGGCCGAGTAGCGCCGGCCCCGGCCCGGGGTGCGGTCCGGGGACACCAGGCCCAGACGGTCGTACTGGCGCAGTGTCTGCGGGTGCAGGCCGGAGAGCTGGGCCGCCACCGAGATGACGTAGACCGGGGTCTCCTCGGTCAGTTCATACGGGTTGCGTCGACGGCCGTCCATCTCGATCAAGCTCCCTTCGCGGCCTGGAACAGCTCCGCCCGTGGATCCTCACCCACGGTCGCCTCGCGATACGCCTCGAGCGCGTCACGAGCCTTCCCCGACAGCTCGGTCGGGACACTCACCTCGACGGTGACCAGCAGATCGCCCCGGGTGCCGTCCTTGCGGACCGCGCCCTTGCCCCGCGCCCGCATGGTGCGGCCGTTGGGCGTGCCCGGGGGCAGTTTCAGCGTGACGGCGGGGCCGCCCAGCGTCGGCACCCTGACCTCGCCGCCGAGCGCCGCCTCCGAGAAGGTCACCGGGACCGTCACCGTGAGGTTGTCGCCCTTGCGGCCGAAAACGGGGTGCGTGTCGACGTGCACGGTGACGTACAAGTCGCCCGCGGGGCCGCCGCGTTCACCGGGCGCCCCCTTTCCGCGCAGCCGGATCCGCTGGCTGTCCGACACCCCGGCCGGGATGCGGACCTGCATGGTGCGGGAGGACTTCGCCCGCCCGGAGCCCTTGCAGATCTCGCAGGGGTTCTCCGCGATCAGGCCGCGGCCCTTGCAGTCCGGGCAGGGGTCCGTGAGGGAGAACCCTCCGCCGGAGCCCCTCGCCACCTGGCCGGTGCCCACGCACGTCGGACACACGCGCGGGTTGCCGTTGGCGTCGCCGGTGCCCGAGCAGGCCTTGCAGGGGGCCTGCGAGGACATCCTGAGCGGGACCGTCGCGCCCTCGATCGCCTCGGTGAAGCTGAGGGTGACCTCGGTGTCGATGTCCTGGCCGCGCCTGGGCTGGACGCGCGTAGTTCCGGAGCTGCCCCGGTTGAACAGGCCCCCGAAGACGTCTCCGAGTCCGCCGCCGAAGCCGCCGGCTCCCTGGCCCCCGCCCTGGGCGCCGCCTCCGAAGAGGTCGCCCAGGTCGAAGTTGAAGGAGCCGCCCGCGCCGCCCGGCCCCGGGCGGAAGCCGCCGTTGCCGAACAGGGCGCGGGCCTCGTCGTACTCCTTGCGCTTCTTGGGGTCACCGAGGATGTCGTTCGCCTCGGAGATCTCCTTGAAGCGCTCCTCGGCCTTGGTGTTGCCCTTGTTGGCGTCCGGGTGGAACTCGCGGGCGAGCTTCCGGTACGCCTTCTTGATCTCGGCCTCGGTGGCGTCCTTGGGGACGCCGAGGACCTTGTAGTAGTCCTTCTCGATGAAGTCCTTGGTGCTCATCCTCGACGCGCCCCCTTTCCGGTGTCCCGATGGTTCTCTTCGACCTCAGCCCTCCTCAGGGCCGTTGTCCTTGTCGTCGCCGGCCTCGGAGCCGTCCTCGGCCTTGACCGTCTGCGCGCCCGGCTGCGGTTCGGCCACGGCCACCCGCGCGGGGCGGATGGTGCGCTCGCCGAAGCGATACCCAGGCTGCAGAATCGCCACGCACGTCGTCTCCGTGACGTCGGGCGCATACGAGTGCATCAGGGCCTCGTGGATCGTCGGGTCGAAGGGCTCGCCCTCCTTGCCGAACTGCTGCAGGCCCATCTTCGCCGCGACGGTCTCCAGGGACTCCGCGACGGACTTGAACCCGCCGAGAAGTTCACCGTGTTCCCGCGCGCGGCCGATGTCGTCGAGCACGGGAAGAAGCTCGGTCAGGAGGTTCGCGATGGCGATCTCCTTGACCGTGATCCGGTCCCGCTCCACACGGCGGCGGTAGTTCTGGAACTCGGCCTGGAGCCGCTGAAGGTCCGCGGTGCGCTCTTCGAGCGCCTTGCGCACCTGGTCCAACTGGGCCGTCAGGCCGGCGATCTGGGCACTTGCGTCCCCGGCCGGGGCCGCCCCTTCCTGGGGGGCGGCCTTCGGCTCGGCGTCGTCGGGGGTGGCGCCGGAGGGGACGTCGGGCTTCTCGTCGAAGCCCGGGGTCTCCTCCGTCACGCGGCACCGTCCTTGCGCTCGTCGTCCACGATCTCGGCGTCCACGACGTCGTCGTCCGCCTTGGCCTGCGAGGCCCCGGCGTCGTCGGCGTCACCCGCGCCCTGCGCGGCCTGGGCGTCGGCGTACATGGCCTGGCCGACCTTCTGGGAGACCGCGGCGACCTTCTCGGTGGCGGTGCGGATCTCCGCGGTGTCCTCGCCCTTGAGCGCGGCCTTCAGCTCCTCGACGGCGGCCTCGACCTCGGTCTTGACCTCGCCGGGGACCTTGTCCTCGTTGTCCTTGAGGAACTTCTCCGTCTGGTAGACGAGCTGCTCGCCCTGGTTGCGGGACTCGGCGGCCTCGCGGCGGCGGTGGTCCTCCTCCGCGTACTGCTCGGCCTCCTGGCGCATCCGGTCGACCTCGTCCTTCGGCAGCGAGGAGCCGCCGGTGACGGTCATCTTCTGCTCCTTGCCCGTGCCCAGGTCCTTCGCGGTCACGTGCATGATGCCGTTGGCGTCGATGTCGAAGGCGACCTCGATCTGCGGGACACCGCGCGGGGCCGGCGGCAGACCGGTCAGCTCGAACATCCCGAGCTTCTTGTTGTACGCCGCGATCTCGCGCTCGCCCTGGTAGACCTGGATCTGCACGGAGGGCTGGTTGTCCTCGGCGGTGGTGAAGATCTCGGACCGCTTGGTCGGGATCGTCGTGTTCCGCTCGATGAGCTTGGTCATGATGCCGCCCTTGGTCTCGATGCCGAGGGACAGCGGGGTCACGTCGAGGAGCAGGACGTCCTTGACCTCACCCTTGAGGACACCGGCCTGGAGGGCGGCGCCGATGGCGACGACCTCGTCCGGGTTGACGCCCTTGTTGGCGTCCTTGCCGCCGGTGAGCTCCTTGACGAGCTCGGCGACGGCGGGCATACGGGTGGAGCCACCGACGAGGACGACGTGGTCGATCTCGTTGATGGAGACGCCGGCGTCCTTCATGACGTTGAAGAACGGGGTCTTGCAGCGCTCCAGGAGGTCCGCGGTCAGCTGCTGGAACTGAGCCCGGGTGAGCTTCTCGTCCAGGTGCAGCGGGCCCTCGGCGGAGGCCGTGATGTAGGGCAGGTTGATCGAGGTCTCGGTGGAGCTGGACAGCTCGATCTTGGCCTTCTCGGCGGCCTCGCGGAGGCGCTGGAGGGCCATCTTGTCCTTGGCCAGGTCCACGCCGTGACCGGATTTGAACTGCTGCACCAGGTAGTCGACGACGCGCTGGTCCCAGTCGTCGCCACCGAGGTGGTTGTCACCGTTGGTGGCCTTCACCTCGACGACGCCGTCGCCGATCTCGAGAAGGGACACGTCGAAGGTGCCGCCACCGAGGTCGAAGACGAGGATCGTCTGGTCGTCCTTGTCGAGGCCGTACGCGAGCGCGGCCGCGGTGGGCTCGTTGACGATACGCAGGACGTTGAGACCCGCGATCTCGCCGGCCTCCTTGGTCGCCTGACGCTCGGAGTCGTTGAAGTACGCCGGGACGGTGATGACCGCGTCGGTCACCTTCTCGCCCAGGTAGGACTCGGCGTCCCGCTTCAGCTTCTGCAGGATGAAGGCGGACATCTGCTGCGGGTTGAAGGGCTTCCCGTCCAGCTCCGTCTTCCAGTCGGTGCCCATGTGACGCTTCACCGAACGGATGGTCCGGTCCACGTTGGTGACCGCCTGGCGCTTGGCCACCTCGCCGACCAGCACTTCGCCGTTCTTCGCGAAGGCGACGACGGACGGCGTGGTCCTGGCACCCTCGGCGTTGGTGATGACGGTGGGCTCGCCGCCTTCGAGAACGCTGACGACGGAGTTAGTCGTGCCCAGGTCGATGCCGACCGCACGTGCCATGGTTGATTCCTCCAGCTGACTTGAGTGGAACGGACTCAAGTGTGCACGACCGCCCCGCCTCGGTCAACAGACCTGAGTCGTGCGGGCTCAACTCTTATCCGTTCCTTACACGCAACTGGGTCGTGACCTGCGGCGATACCCGGCGCGGCACCGCGTTGGACTTCACGTTCGGCTTGACGCGAAGCAGGACGAGCACGACCACCAGGGCGACCCCGGCCACCCACAGGGCCCCGGTCGCGGCCATCCACCCGAGGTGCACGAGAGCCCCGACGAGTACCCCACCGAAGGCCGCGACACCCAGGACGACGGACGCCCCCTGCGGAGTGAGCCCCAGCCGCCGCAGCCGGTGGGCGAGATGGTCGGGGGCGGCACGCAGCAGCGGCCGCCCGGACAGCCCCCGGGCGAGAACGACGAGTACGACGTCGGCGGCCACCACCGCGTTCAGTGCGAACAACACCCCCGCACCGGAGCCGAGTTCCTGCCCCGCGCGGGTCACCACGGCCGCGGACGCCAGCACGAACCCGGTGAACAGGGCCCCGCACGCGCCGAACCCCACCCGCGCGGGATGCCAGTTGTGCATCAGGAACCCGGTCAGCGCGGCGGCCAGCACGCTCAGCAGGACGGCCACTCCGTCCATCACCTCGGCCGCCGCACAGGCCCCCGCCCCGAAGGCGGTGACGACCCCGACGGTCCCGGCGAGCCCGTCGGCGTGGTCCAGCGCCTTGAACCCGAGGGCGACGAAGACGATCCAGCCGGCCGCGAGGAGCCCGGCGGCCACCCCTGTCTCCTCGTACGGCACGACACACACCGCCGCCACCGCCGTACCGCCCATGAGGAACCGCGCCTTGACCCGCCGTACGTCGGCGACGAGCCCGAGGAGGGCGACGGCGGCCCCGGCGACGAGCAGCCGCTCGACCTCGGGCCCCAGGGGTGTGACCCCCTTCCAGTCCCCGACCGCCGCGACCAGGCAGGTGGCGGCGACCACCGCCACACCGCCGGACAGCGGCATGGGTCGCCGCCATCGCCGGTCGACGATCCCGAGACGCAGAGCGGGCACCCGCAGCACGGCGGCGAGCACGGCTGCGAGGAGCAGGGCGGAGGTGGCGGCGAGGATCCCATAGAGCACAAGCCCAAATTAGCGGCGTATGCACCAATTCATCACGAATAACACGATCGGGTTTTAAGGTAACCCTCAGCGATTCAGATCACCCCGTGCCCGGCTACAGTGCGGCAGAAGATGGGGGTAGTCTCAGACGGACTGCATAAGTTACCGCTTAGTAATCTCGCTCGTAGAACCCTCGCAGGCCCGAGGAGCCCCGAAATGCAACTCGCCGCGATCATCGTGTCGCTGGTCCTGACCGTGGTCGGCGTGGCCCTGCTCGCACGCGCCATCGGCCAGTTCGTCCGGTACTTCAAGCTGGGCCAGCCCGTGCCCGCCGGAAGCAGGACCGACAACCCCTACGCCCGCAGTGTGACGCTGGTGAAGGAGTTCCTCGGCCACACCCGGATGAACCGGTGGGGCATCGTCGGCTTCGCCCACTGGTTCGTGGCGATCGGCTTCCTGACGCTGCCGCCGACCCTCGCGCAGGCGTTCGGCCAGCTCTTCAAGGCCGACTGGGTGCTGCCGGTGATCGGCGAGTTCCTGCCGTTCGAGATGTACATCGAGTTCATCGGTGTCATGACCGTGCTCGGCATCGCCGCGCTCATCGTGATCCGCCTGCTGAGCCTGCCCTCCCGCCCCGGCCGCAAGTCCCGCTTCGCGGGCTCCAAGGCAGGTCAGGCGTACTTCGTCGAGTACGTCATCCTCACCATCGGCCTCGCCATCTACGTGCTGCGCGGCCTCGAGGGCGCGCTGCACCACGTGGAGGGCTACGAGGCCGGGTACTTCGCCTCGTATCCGCTGGTGCTGGCCTTCAAGGGCCTGAGCGTCTCCGCGCTGCAGAACCTCGTCTACCTCGTCGCGACGATCAAGATCGGCACGTCCTTCGTGTGGATGATCGTCGTCTCGCTCAACACCAACATGGGTGTGGCCTGGCACCGCTTCCTGGCCTTCCCGAACATCTGGTTCAAGCGCAACGCGACCGGCGAGACGGCCCTCGGCGGCCTCCAGCCGATGACGAGTGGCGGCAAGCCGATCGACTTCACCGACCCCGGTGACGACGACGTCTTCGGCGTCTCCCAGGTCGAGCAGTTCTCCTGGAAGGGCCTGCTGGACTTCTCCACCTGCACCGAGTGCGGCCGCTGCCAGTCGCAGTGCCCCGCGTGGAACACCGGCAAGCCGCTCTCCCCCAAGCTCCTGATCATGTCCCTGCGCGACCACGCGCACGCCAAGGCCCCGTACCTGCTGGCCGGCGGCGGCAAGTCCATGGAGGGCGAGGAGAAGGCCTCCGAGGAGCAGCTGGCCGGTGTGCCCGCGTCCGCTCTCGCGGAGGCCGAGCGCCCGCTGATCGGCACGGCCGAGGAGAACGGCGTCATCGACCCGGACGTCCTGTGGTCCTGCACCACCTGCGGCGCCTGTGTGGAGCAGTGCCCGGTCGACATCGAGCACGTCGACCACATCGTCGACATGCGCCGCTACCAGGTGATGATCGAGAGCGCGTTCCCGTCCGAGGCGGGCACCATGCTCAAGAACCTGGAGAAGAAGGGCAACCCCTGGGGCCTGGCGAAGAAGCAGCGCCTGGAGTGGCTCAAGGAGGTCGAGTTCGAGGTCCCGGTCGTCGGCCAGGACATCGAGGACCTCACCGAGGTCGAGTACCTGTACTGGGTCGGCTGCGCCGGTGCCCTGGAGGACCGCGCCAAGAAGACCACGAAGGCCTTCGCCGAGCTCCTGCACATCGCGGGCGTCAAGTTCGCGATCATGGGCGGCGACGAGAAGTGCACCGGTGACTCCGCCCGCCGCCTCGGCAACGAGCCCCTGTTCCAGGAGCTCGGCATGGAGAACGTCATGGCACTGAACATGGCGTTCGGCGAGGAGCTCGACGACGACGGCAAGGTGGTCCCGGAGTCCGCCAAGCCCAAGTCGGCCAAGAAGATCGTCGCGACCTGCCCGCACTGCCTCAACACGATCGGCAACGAGTACCCGCAGCTCGGCGGCGACTACGAGGTCATCCACCACACCCAGCTGCTCCAGCACCTGGTGGACGAGGGCAAGCTGGTCCCGGTCACGCCGGTCGAGGGCATCATCACCTACCACGACCCCTGCTACCTGGGCCGCCACAACAAGATCTACACACCGCCGCGCGAGATCATCGCCAACGTCCCGGGCCTGCGGAACGAGGAGATGCACCGCCACAAGGAGCGCGGCTTCTGCTGTGGCGCCGGTGGCGCGCGGATGTGGATGGAGGAGCGGATCGGCAAGCGCATCAACAACGAGCGTGTCGACGAAGCCCTGTCGCTGAACCCGGACATCGTCTCGACCGCTTGCCCGTTCTGCCTGGTCATGCTGACCGACTCGGTCAACGGCAAGAAGAACGACGGCAAGGCGAAGGAGTCGATCCAGGTCGTCGACGTCGCCCAGCTGCTGCTGGAGTCCGTCAAGACCCCGGGCGACCCGCAGGACTCGGCGGAGCCGGAGAGCGCTCCGGAGCCGGAGCCGGTGAAGTAGCGGTCACCACGGTGCTGTTCGGCGCCCTCGGGTCCCTCGGGCCCGGGGGCGCCGCGTCTTTCCCCGCTCCGCTCAGAAGTGGGTGGCGATCCCGAAGGTGCGACGCAGCAGGGCCATGTCGTGCCGGTCGCGCTCCGTCGGCTCGTACCCCTGGTGGAAGGAGACCTGCTGCTCGGCGGACAGACACGGGACGGCCGTCCCGGCGACGGTCCCGGTCACGAAGCAGGAGGCCGGGTACACGAAGGGCCGCTCCGGCTCCCCGGACGCCTGCACGGCGGAGCCGTCCTCGGCGAAGACCAGCGGATGCAGATCGATCTCCCGCCCGTCGGGGGCGGTGACCACGAACCGGACCGGCCGCCGGTCCAGGCTCTCCACGAACCCCGCGGCGGCCAGCGCCGCCACGACGGCATGCTCCTGCTCCTGCCGGTGCATCAGATCCAGGTCGCGGTGGGCCCTGGACTGCCTGCCGACCAGCGCGTCGATCCCCCAGCCGCCACCGACCCAGACCTCCGTGCCGGCCCGCCGCAACAGGTCCAGGACATACAACACGGCCTCCGCGTCCACCACTTGCCTTCCCACCCGCACCACCTCGCAGCACCGCACGATGGCGCACCCAGGGCTGTCGCCGTATGTCGAACAAGTGCATCATTGCCGGGGTCGTTGTCAATGATGCTGACGAGGTGAACGGTGCGCGTGCGGAGAGACGTGATGGGTACGACGCCCCCCGGCGGCACTTTGATCACCGCGCTCGCCGCCCTCGCCGCCGCCCTTCTCCTCGCCGCCTGCGGCCCCACCCAGCACACCGGCTCGGCGGACCGCACCCCCGTACGGATCGCCGACGCCCCGGCCCGGCTCCCGGTGCCGAAGGGGAAGGGCAGCAGGACCCCGGACGACTTCAACGGCGACGGCCACCGCGACCTCGTCCTGGGCGACCTGGTCAAGGCACAAGCCCACGCCGACGACGCCGGCATCGGCATCGTCTACGGCAGCGAGCGCGGACTGGTCCCGGGCGCACGGCAGTTGATCACCCCGAGCAGACAGGGCGCGGCCACCGACGGCCAACTCCCCGCCCTGTTCGACGCGGAGGCCACCTGCGACCTGGACAAGGACGGCTTCACGGACCTCGTCGTCTCCACCGACCCGCCCTACGACGGCCAGGGCCGGCCCCCGGTCCCGCTCCAGATCCTCTTCGGCTCCCCGACCGGCCTGGCGGGCAAGGCCGTTCACCTCACCGTCCCGCCCGCCGCCCGCGTCGGCAACGACTGGCCCGACCAGCCGGTCTGCGGCGACTTCGACGGTGACGGCGCGAAGGACCTGGTCCTGCACGCCACCGGCGGCCATCTCACCTACCTGCGCGGCCCGTTCACCCGCACGGGCAAGCCGAGCAGGGCGGGCGCCCCGATCAGGTCGCCCGGCGAGGTCCCCACGGGCCCGGCCGCCGACGTCGACCGCGACGGCTACGACGACCTGATCGTCCGTACGACACAGGGCACCGGCCCCTCCGCCGTGGTCCTCGGCGGTCCGGCGGGCCCGACCCGCACCGGAGCCGTGCTGCCGTCCGGCATCGACGTGGCCCTCGGCTCCTTCGGCCGCGGCAAGGCCCTCGACGCGGCGATCGGCGCCATGGGCGGAACGTCACTGCGCTACGACCTCCCGACCGCGGCGAACGGCTCCCTGGCCTCCCCCGGCTCGGTCCTGGACGCCGCCGACTTCGACGGCGACGGCCTGAGCGAACTGGTCTCCAGCGGCTCGCGCCTGCGCATCTTCCAGGGCCGTGCGACAGGGCTGTCCCCCCGGACGACGACCACCGTCGAACCTCCCGCCACCGGCACCAGCCGGGTCCTCGCGGTCGGCGACTTCGACGGCGACGGCCGGGCGGACCTGGCGGTACGGACGTACCGGAGCGAGACGAAGGACACCGTCGCCGTCTTCCCCGGCGCGAAGAAGGGGCTCGTGAGCGCGGAGCCGGCCGTCACCTTCTCCACGTCCGCGTTCCTCAGCCGCTGACCTCACCCGGGGGCGACACCGCGCCGGGTGCGGGATCCCCGTAGGGGACGGATGAGAACTCCCTTAAGGGATGTCACAGCTCGGCAGCAAAGCCGTCCCCGAAACGCCGGGCCGCGCACGCCGCTCCCCGGGACCAGGTACGTTCGAAGACGTGGCTGGATTCAGGATCGGACGCGGCCGGGACAACGGCGCTCCTCACGCGCGACCGCAACAACCTCCGTACGGGCAGCAGGCGCCCCAGGGACAGCCGTACGGCTATCCCCCCGCGCCGCAGCCCCACCCGGGTCAGTGGACCCAGGGCGGCGGGGGTTACGACGAGCCGGAGTACTTCGGCGACGGCGCCGGTGCCGGTGGTGCCCCGCGCCCGCAGGGCGGCCATGACCCGTACGCGGCCAACAACCCGGGCCACACCCAGGCGTTCTCGGTCGACGAGGACCCCTACAACCAGGGTGGCACCTACCGCGCGGGCTCGGCCCCGGCGGCCCCGGCGGGCCCCCGCCTGCACTGGAAGGAGCTCCTGAAGGGGATCCTGCTCTCCCCCAGGCAGACCTTCCTCCAGATGCGGGACTACACGATGTGGGGCCCGGCCCTCGTCGTGACCTTCCTCTACGGCCTGCTCGCGGTGTTCGGCTTCGAGGGCGCCCGAGAGGACGCGATCAACGCCACCCTGTCGAACGCGATCCCGATCGTCCTGACCACGGCCGTCGCCATGGTCCTGTTGGCCTTCGTCCTGGGCGTCGTCACCCACGCCCTGGCCCGCCAGCTGGGCGGCGACGGCGCGTGGCAGCCCACGGTCGGCCTCTCCATGCTGATCATGTCCCTGACCGACGCTCCCCGCCTGATCGTGGCCATGTTCTTCGGCGGCGACGCGTCCTTCGTCCAGCTCCTGGGCTGGGCGACCTGGGTGGCGGCCGGCGCCCTGCTCACCCTGATGGTGTCCAGGTCCCACGACCTGCCCTGGTCGAAGGCGCTCGGCGCCTCCGCGATCCAGCTGGTCGCGCTGCTGTCGATCGTGAAGCTGGGCACGCTCTAGGTTTGACCGCCTCCGCGACGACGAAGGGCTTCCGCTTCTCGCGGAAGCCCTTCGCTCTGCCCTACGACCACTCGGGCGTCGAGGATGGCCTGGCGAGGGATGTCCGGGGCGGCGGTCTCTGAAGATCGCCCGGACACGGCTTTCCTGCACCGTCAGCCGCCCTGGAGCGGGCCGCTCCCCGTCACGTCACCACCCCCGACACTCATGTCAGGGTGCCGCGCGGCGTCTGACACAAGCGGCTGACACAACGAGCGCGAACAGCAGCGATTACCGGCGGTGGCGCCGCGTGCCCTGTCGCGGTGGCAGAGTCAGCGTGATTTGCCGGACGAGTTGCTGGAAGCAGGCGAGGGAGGCCAGGGCCGGCAGGCATGCTCCGGCGATACCGGTGACGGTTCTGTCCGCCTGAGCCACGCACAGCATTATCGCGACGGAGGAGAACAGCAGAACGATGAACCACGAGTGCACAGCCCGGCGCTGATGCAGAGCAGTCCGGAGAATGGAGAGAGAGGCCACCATCCAGGGGCCATAGACGAGAAGAGGCCACGACGGAGCCATGACGCCTCCCGTCCCGGTGGTGATGTTCTGCAGAGGCCTGTAGGCCACCATGCCGCCGAAGACGCTGACCATCGCCACGATGACGGCAACGAGCGCGACGATGAAGAAACTGCCGGTCTGCAACCACTTGAGCCGGGTTTTGCGGACGTTGAGCTTCCGGTGCCCGGAAGAGGAGCGTCGGATGGGCGGCAGTTGAGCGGTGATCTGCGCCAGGTTCTCCAGCGGATCGGTGAAGGCGTCGCCGGATGCGGGCTCGCTGCGAGGTTGCGGGATCCTGGGCGTCTGCTCCGCCGGAACAGCCTCCTGCAGGAGATAGGCAAGTTCCTCGACCGGGTCCCAGCCTCCGGCGGGTGCGGTCAGGGGAACTCCTGAGTGGACGCTCTCGGCATGTCCGCCGTTCCAGCCAGTATCCGGCCCGTAGGAGTACGCGTCGGAGTAGTAGTCACGCTGCGCAAAGGCAGGATCGGCATAGTCATGATTCACGAAAATGCGACCCGTCAAGCTGTCCGCGACGGCCGGAGTTCTCCTGACCGTTCCATCGTGAATTGAGTTCCTCCTGGACTTCCTCCAGCAGGGCGAGGAACTCGCGAAGCAATGGCTCGGTCACCTGACGCTCGAACTGCACGTCATCCCCGGCCACCGCGCCCTGCACCTTCAGCGCCGCGTACTCCGCACCAGGCTGGAAAGTGTACTTCCCCACTGTCAGATCGCGGACCACAGAAATATTATCCGTCCTCGTGGTGCGCCGAGGCAGGCCTTGGGTCCTTGATGTCGTCATAGCTTGATAACGCGGCTCCCCTCCCCCAGGGCGCGCGGCAAAAGAGTGAGCTCGAAGGCAGAAAACCTGAGAAACGGGTTCTCAATCAATTATGCTACACATCTAACTCTGCAGCCTATTGGTCGATTAATTATTCTTCTCGACGCCATTCAGGAGTAAATAGGATTCGCCGCCGGTGTAACTGGATGAGTAGTCCTGGCTGCGAGCGGTGGTACCTGAGGACTCACCGGGTCAGAGCGCTTCCTTCGAGGGCGTGAGCGGCTCGCCCGACCTACGCACCACAGGCAAGACGCTCCACGGAAAGTTGATCCAGTCGTCCGTGCGCTTCCAGACGTACTCGCACTTCACCAAGGACTGGGACTTCTCGTAGATGACCGCCGAGCGGACCTCGGCGACGGCGTCGAGGCAGAAGTCGCGCACCAGTTTCAGCGTCTTGCCGGTGTCGGCGACGTCGTCGGTGATGAGGACCTTCTTGTCGGAGAAGTCGATGGTGTTGGGGACGGGGGCCAGCATGACCGGCATCTCCAGGGTGGTCCCCACGCCGGTGTAGAACTCGACGTTCACCAGGTGGATGTTCTTGCAGTCGAGGGCGTACGCGAGGCCGCCGGCGACGAAGACTCCGCCGCGGGCGATCGAGAGTACGACGTCGGGCTCGTAGCCGTCGTCGGCGATGGTCTGCGCGAGCTCACGGACGGCGGTGCCGAACGCCTCGTAGGTCAGGTTCTCCCGTATGGCGCTCATACCTGGGTCCGGTGGAAGTTGAGGAAGGAGCGGGAGGCGGTGGGGCCGCGCTGGCCCTGGTAGCGGGAGCCGTAGCGCTCACTGCCGTAGGGGAACTCGGCCGGCGAGGAGAGCCGGAACATGCACAGCTGGCCGATCTTCATGCCCGGCCAGAGCTTGATGGGGAGCGTGGCCAGATTGGAGAGTTCGAGGGTCACGTGTCCGCTGAAGCCGGGGTCGATGAAGCCGGCCGTGGAGTGGGTGACGAGTCCGAGCCGGCCGAGGGAGGACTTGCCCTCGAGCCGGGACGCGAGATCGTCGGGAAGCGTGATGACCTCGTAGGTGGAGGCGAGGACGAACTCGCCGGGGTGCAGGATGAACGGCTCGTCGCCCTCCGGCTCCACGAGCCGCGTCAGGTCCGCCTGCTCGACGGAGGGGTCGATGTGGGGGTAGCGGTGGTTCTCGAACACCCGGAAGAAGCGATCGAGGCGCACGTCGACGCTGGACGGCTGCACCATGGATTCGTCGTAGGGATCGATCCGTACCCGCCCGGCGTCGATCTCGGCCCGGATGTCCTTGTCTGAGAGAAGCACGCCCCGAGGATACGCAAGGCGCGCGGACCGACCACCATCGGACGGACCGCGCGCCTGGTACCGATCTTTCAGTGCTTCTCCAAGGTCACCGGAATGACGCTCCGAAGCCGCGCACAGCGAGGACAGCGGACGAGCCGTCCGGGACCGAGTCGCTCGGCCTGCTGCATCGGGAACGAAGCGGTGCTGAACACGTGCCCATCGGCACAACGGACGACGGTGCGCTCCATCAAGTCCAAGAGTCCCTTCCCCAAGAGCCGCGTCGGGCTACTGCTCACCTGACGACAAATGCCACATTACGGGATGAATGGAAAGGCCCTCCAGGCGGCACTCCGGTCCCGCCCGGACCCTCTTCCACCTCTCCACCGTACGCCCCAACTCCCGCTGCCCGCAGCCCTGTCCCACCCCACCGACGCACGCGGGCCCCACGGCTTCAGCACCGGGGGCCAGGGATGAGGTAAAGTGGCGATGCGTTCCGACACCGGTCCGTTCGGCGTCACGCGCGGGTGTAGTTTAGTGGTAGAACATCAGCTTCCCAAGCTGAGAGTGCGAGTTCGATTCTCGTCACCCGCTCCATGATGAAACCCCAGGTCAATGGCCTGGGGTTTGTTTGTTGTCCAGACCAATTTGAGGCGCCGGCGGAGGTGCGACAGACGGCCCACCGCCGCTTCACCGGCTGGTCCACCGCTCGGGTGTGGGCCACGCTGCACCGCATGGTTCTCGACCAACTCGGCGCCGACGGCGCGCTGGACTGGTCGCGCTGTGCGATCGACTCGGCCAGTGTCCGTGCGGTCAAAGGGGGCCCTTGACCAACCTGCACGACAGTCAGGGGCTGATCCCGCTGATGCAGGGCGCCCCGCCGATCCACGCCCGCCATGGGCCCCGGCGCCGCCGCCCGGCCAAGCTGCACAAGGACAAGGGCTACGCCTTCGACCATCTGCGCAACTGGCTGCGGCGACGGCAAATCGTGCCTCGCATTGCCCGCCGCGGTATCGAGCCCTCCGGGCGTCCGGGCCGATACCGCTGGTGGTAGAGCGCACGATGTCCTGGCACCTTCGTCGGCATCGCCAGCAGTCTCATCTGCCACCGCAGGGTTCGCGCCGGCGAGAGTCGTCGGCGTCAGGTGGTGGCAGCCCCGTAGCGCAGGACCCCGCCACGCGGCAGCAGGTATCCCCTACCGCGTTCCTTGGGCAACTCCTCCGCCGGCACTGAGGCGTCGGTACATCCGGAGACCATCCAGCCGACGACACCCAAGCTGAACGGCGCCTGAAAAGAACTGTGGGCCCTGGCCGCACTCCCGGCCCGGCAGGGGTCCCAGTGATCCACCGGTGTTTGACATCGCCATCGGACATCCATCATGCTTCCATTAATTCATTAATACAAGCATGGTGGGACCGAGGAAGGCGACGTGATCGAGTACCGGATCGACCGTGGCAACGGCGTACCGGCCTATGTGCAGATCGTCGAGCAGACCGAACGGGCGCTCCGGATGGGCCTGTTGAAGGTCGGTGACAAGCTGCCGACGGCCAAGGAGGTGGTGGCGGCGACCGCCATCAACCCCAACACCGTGCTGCGGGCCTACCGCGACATGGAGCAGGCCGGGCTGGTCGAACTGCGCCGCGGCCTCGGGACGTTCGTGACACGGTCGCTCGCCAGGCCCGGAGCGGAGGACGATTCGCCGCTGCGCGGGGAGGTCGCCGACTGGGTGGCACGTGCGCGGGCCGCAGGCCTGGAGCGAGCCGATGTCCTCGCTCTCGTCACAACCGTCCTGGACACCTACGACAACGAGCACGACAGCCTCACCCCGGGCGACCGGGAACGGAAGAAGGAGGACGCATGACCGGGCCTCAAGCGCCGGCCGCACTGCGCGCCACGGGACTCGGATTCCGGTACCGGGAGCGGGGCGGCTGGGCCCTGCGGGACTGCGAGTTCACCCTGCCCGGCGGTCGTGTGGCCGCCCTCGTCGGCCGCAACGGCGCCGGCAAGAGCACCTTGCTGCACCTGGCCGGCGGCCTCTTGCGGGCCGGCTCCGGGGAGCTGCGGGTGCTGGGCGCCGTACCCGGCACGGCCGAGGCCCGCGCCCGGGTCGCCCTGCTCACCCAGGACAAGCCGCTCTACCCCCGTTTCACCGTGGCGGACACCCTGCTGATGGGCGAGAAGCTGAACTCCTCGTGGGACCGGACGGCCGCCGAGCGGATCGTCCGCGAGGGCGACATCCCGCTCCACGCCCGCGTCGGCGACCTGTCCCCCGGGCGGCGCACTCGCGTCGCACTCGCCCTGGCACTGGGCAAACGGCCCGAACTCCTGCTTCTCGACGAGCCGTTGGCCGACCTCGACCCCGTGGCACGAGGCGAGATCATGGCGGAACTCATGGCCGCGGCCGCCGAGCACGGTATGAGCATCGTGCTGTCCTCGCACGTCCTGCCCGAACTGGAGGAGACCTGCGACTGGGTGCTGGTGCTGCGCGACGGCGGCGTCGAGCTGAGCGAGGAAGCCGAGTCACTGCGCGAGAGCCACGCGGTACTGACCGGACCCGCCGACCGAGCCGACGCCCTGACCGGACAGCACACCGTCATACAGCGCCGTACCGCGGGCAGACAGCTCACCGCCCTGATACGTCAGCGCGGGCCGCTGCGCGGCGACTGGCACGTCGAGCGGCCCAGGCTGGAGGACATCCTGATCGGCTACCTCCAACCCGGTGAGGCGGGGCACCCCACCCCGGGCGAGCGGACGGAGGCGGCGGCGTGAAGGGCTCTCTCTGGCTCGCCTGGCGCCAGCAGCGCGTGCCGGCCGGCATCGGCGCGGCCGCCCTGGTCGTCACCGCGGCGATCGCCGCGTACTACCGCTCTGGCATGCTGGACGCCCTGCACAGCGGGCTGTTCGACCACTGCGCCACCGGCCCGCTGTACTGCACCCGGTCCGACACCGGCCTGCCCCTGCTGCTGGACGTCGAACCGCTGAAGTACCTCGGCGCGCTGAACATCGCCCTCCCCGTCGCCATCGGCGTCTTCTGGGGCGCCCCGCTGCTGGGCCGCGACCGGGAACTGGGCACGCACCGCGTGGTCCTCGCCCAGGGCGTGAGCCGCAGCCAGTGGTTCGCCTCCCGGTTCGCCCTGGCCGCGGCAATCACGACCGCACTCTCCGGCCTGCTGGCGGGCGTGTTCGCATGGTGGTGGCGACCGGCAGCCGACCGTAGCTACGGCCTCTTCTGGTACGACATCACGGCCCTCAGCGGCTCTGGCCCCCGCGTCGTCGCGGCCGCCCTGTTCGGCCTGGCGGCCGGCACCCTGCTCGGCCTGCTGACCCGCAGAGTCCTCGAGGCGATGGGTCTCACCCTTCTGGTGACCGGGGTGACGACGCTGCTGCTGGAGTGGACGCACCGGACCCGCCTGCTGGTCCCGCCACACACCTACGTCAGCGCCGGCACCACCCCCAAACCGCCGATGGGCGAGAAATGGTCGACCGGCGACTACGGCCTCATCACCGCCTCCGGCCGCCATGACGACGTAATGAACTGTCCCTTCCCGTCAGGCTCCCAGCTCAAGGAGTGCATGACGGCGCACGGGTACGTCGCCCGCTTCTACGAGGCCAGCCCAACCGGTGACTACTGGACCTTCCAGTGGACCGACACCGCCGTCTTCGGCGGCCTCGCCGTCCTGCTCACGGTCGTCACCATGCTGCTCCTGCGTCGCCGCGTCTGACCGCGGCGACCGCATCGCGCCGTAGCCGCCTCGCCACTTCATCTCCTTCGCCTTCACCCCTCACCGGAATTCCGCCTTTCACAAGGATTTCCCCCTTTCTGCACGGAGGTCGCTTCGCCATGCCCGCCGACGCCAAGTCGCCGAAGAAACTGCGCAACAACCGCGCCGCCCTCGCCCACAAGACCGGCTACGCCCTGCGCCACCCCGGCCGCGTCGTCCCGTATCTCCGGCGGGCCGGCCGGGACGCGTGGCTGCGGCTCAAGCACCCCGACCACGTCGGCTACTACCGCGCCGTGATGGCCTCGGACACCCGCCGCAACCCGGAGTCCGCGGTCGGCAGTCAGACCCACGACCGCTGGCTGGCGCTCGGACAGATGCAATTCGACTACCTCGTCGAACACGGGCTCCGCCCCGAACACGACATGCTCGACATCGGCTGCGGCAACCTGCGCGGCGGCTGGCGCTTCATCAGCCATCTCGACACCGGCAACTACTACGGCATCGACATCTCGCCCGACATCCTGATCGCCGCCAAAGAGACCCTCGCCGAGCGCGATCTCCAGGACAAGTTGCCGCACCTCACCCTCACCGGCGACCTCACCCTGGACTTCCTGCCGGACGACCACTTCGACGTCATCCACGCGCACAGCGTCTTCTCCCACTCCCCACTGCACGTCATCGACGAATGTCTTGCGCACGTCGGCCGCGTGCTCACCGACACAGGGTTCTTCGACTTCACCTTCGACCGGACCGAGGGCACCGAACACCAGGTGCTGCGCGAGGACTTCTACTACCGCACCGAGACCCTCCTGGCCCTGGCACAGCGGCACGGTCTGCACGCGCGGTTCATGGAGGACTGGGAGAAGCGCCCGCACGGCCAGTCGAAGATTCGTGTCAGCCGCTCGCCCCTGCCGACCGCGTGAGACGGCCCCGCTTCCGACATGCCGTCCTCTGAACCTCGCAGCGGGCAGAAGCGCCTGGCCGCGATAGACGGACTCCGCCTGGTGGCAGCGGTGATGGTGGCCGCGTACCACTTCCTCGGGACCCCCACCCCGCGCTTCTGGGGAAAGACCGAGCTCCGGGACGTCGCCCCGTTCCTGCACGAGATCAGCCGCTACGGCTGGCTCGGCGTCGAGTTCTTCTTCCTCATCAGCGGATTCGTCATCTGCATGAGCTGCTGGGGGCGGACTCCCGCACAGTTCACGGTCTCCCGGATCTCACGGCTCTTCCCGGCCTACTGGTGCGCGGTGCTCCTGGTCGTCCTGCTCGTCCTGGTCTCGCGACTGGGCCATCGGCCCGCCGCCACGCGCGTCGACCCCCGTACCGTCCTGGGGAACCTGACGATGGCTCCGGGGCCGCTGGGGCTCGATCTGGTCGACGGAGTCAGCTGGACCCTCTGGGTGGAGGCGCGCTTCTACCTGCTGATGGCCGCGCTGCTCGTCTTCGGACTGTCCTACCGGCGCGTGGTGGCCTTCTGCGGAGCCTGGCTCCTGGCCGCCGTCATCGCCCTTGAACTCCACTCACCACTGCTCGACGAGTTCGTACTGCCCCGCTACACCGGCCTGTTCGTCGCCGGGATCGTGCTCTACGTCATGCACAGGTTCGAACAGAACCTCCTGCTCTGGCTGCTGCTCGGTTTCGCCTGGTGCTACCAACTCACCGTGCTCCACCTGCGGGTGGCCGACCACGCCGCCGTTCCCCCTGGCGAGCGCCCGCCCTCCTGGGCCGTCTGCGCGACCGTACTCACCCTCTGCCTCGGGCTGCTGGCCCTTGCCGGGATCGGCCCGCTCGCCGGGCTGCGACGGCGTTGGCTGGTCACCGCCGGGGCGCTCACCTACCCCTTCTACCTCGTCCACCAGAGCCTCGGAATTCCCCTGGCCAAGGGCTTGGTCCGCGCATTCCCGGGGCTGGGGCCACTGCCCTCGATGGCGGTGTCCGTCATCTGCATGCTGGGGCTGTCGCTGCTTGTCCACACCCTGGTGGAGCGTCCGCTCGGACGCCTTCTGAGGCATCGGCTGACGCTGGACGTGCACATGCGGGACCTCGCCGCGAAGCCGGCTCTCACCCGCGCGCGATAGCGCGAGGCGAACCCACTCGGAATCACCACGAACCCTGTCCAGGGATGGATCCAGCATGCCCTTCAGCACAAGAATCACCACGCGAATACGACGCTCTCGCATCCTCATGGCCGTCATCACGGCTGTAGCCGCCGTCCTGGCCGTCGCACTGACGCTGGCCCTGACGGTCACGACCTACGATCGCACCTCGCCGCGCGCCGCCCGCGCCAAGGCATCAGGATCCGTGGCCGGAAACGTCGACTGCCGCACAGCGAAGTGCGTCGCCCTCACCTTCGACGGCGGCCCCAGCCCGACGACCCCCGGGCTGCTGGACATCCTGAAACAGGAGGGTCTGCACGTCACTTTCTTCGTGCAGGGCAAAGGCCATATCGAGAAGTACCCCGAGATCCTGCGCCGGATGGCGGACGAAGGGCACGAGATCGGCAATCACACCTGGACCCACGAACGGTTGACGGATCTCGGCACCGAGGACGCCCGCCGGGAGTTGGCCCGGACGCAGGACGCCATCGAGAGGAACACCGGCAGCAAGCCCGTGCTGATGCGTCCGCCGGAGGGCCGCACCAACCGCAAAGTGGCCGGGATCTGCCGGGACTTGGGGCTGGCGCAGGTGCTGTGGAGCGTCACGGCCAAGGACTACGAGACGACCGACTCGGCCCTGATCACCAAGCGGGTGCTCGACCAGACCCACCGCGACGGCATCATCCTGCTGCACGACCTGCACAAGGGAACCGTGCCCGCCGTCCCGGGGATCCTCAAGGCGCTCGAAAAGCGCGGTTACACCATCGTCACGGTGTCCCAGCTGCTCGCCCCTGCCACGCCGCGGCCGGGGATGGTGTACCGGCCCTGAGGGAGTGCCGCGAGCGCGTCTCCGAGCGCCGCTTCCACCGGATCCATGCAGGCCCATTTCGCGTGGGGACCATGGGACGCGAGACGGCCGGCGGGACTGATCGCCACGGCGTGGTGATGGGCGGTCCAGACCGGTGGCCAAGTCGCTTGTGCCATGGGGGAGCGGGTGCCGCTGACCGCCGGTACCTGATCGCAGGGGTGCTGCCCGCTGTGTCTCGGACGGCCTCCCTGCTCGGAGTGCGATGAACTCCGCCACAGCGCACGCTGGCGACGCGCGGCGAGGAAGACGAAAATATGACTGACGGAGGTGACCGCTCATGTGCCGGTGGCTCGCTTACTCGGGAACACCCCTACTGCTCGACACCATCCTCTACCGACCGACCCACTCCCTGATCGATCAGAGCCTCCACTCCAGAATGGGAGTCGAGACGACGAACGGCGACGGTTTCGGCGTCGGGTGGTACTCGCAGGAAGCCATCGACACCCCTGCCCTGCTCAAGGACATCGGCCCCGCCTGGAACAACCGCAACCTGAGGGAGATCGCGGATCATGTCCGCTCTCCGTTGTTCTTCGCCCACATACGGGCGTCGACCGGTACGGCGGTGCAGCAGACGAATTGCCACCCGTTCCGGCACGGCCGCTGGATGTGGATGCACAACGGTGCCATCAACGATTTCCACCTCATGCGCCGCGACCTGTCCCTGCTCGTCGACCCCGGGCTGTACTCCGACATCGAGGGCACGACGGACTCCGAGATGATGTTCTATCTGGCGGTCACCTTCGGCCTGGACGAGGATCCGCCGGGCGCCGTGGCCCGGATGGTGGGAGTGGTGGAGCGCAGCGGCCGTGACCACGGTGTGGAGTTCCCGGTCCAGATGACCATCGCCGTGACCGACGGCGAACGCCTGTGGGCCTTCCGCTACTCGAGCCAGGGTGCTTCCCGGTCGTTGTTCTACAGCACCCGCGTGGACACGCTGAGAGAGCTGCACCCCGACCTGGCGTTTCTGCGGGAAGTGTCCGACGAGACCCGTCTCATCGTGTCCGAGCCCCTCGGTGATCTGCCGGGTGCCTGGAACGAGGTGCCGGAGAGCAGCTACGGCGTCGTCCATGCCGGAGCCGACGAGTTGCATCGCTTCACCCCGGTAGCGGCGTGACGCGTCAGCGGATCACGTGCTCTTCGCGGCTTTGCTTCTTCTGTTGGTGCTCGTACCGCTGCGCCCTGTCTTTGCCGGCACGCTCTTGCGCCCTGCCGTCGGCCACTTGAACTCGATCTCCAGCTCGATCTCCCCCTCACCGATCTCGACCTCCATCTCGCTGCGAAGGTCGTCGGGTATCCGCAGGCTCAGCGTTCCGGCGCCGAGTTCCAGTTCGGCGTCCCCACCTTCCCTCAGCGCGGATGCGAGTGCCGTGAGCTGGTCAGCCGCCTCGAGGCGGGACAGGGAGCGCTTCTGTTCGAACTTGAGGTCCTTCATGGGTGTCTCCGATCCGGATACGGCACGTTCGGCCGGTCGGGCCACCTCCAATCTCGCCCTCCTGGGTTCGCCGCGCATGTCGGGGTGGCCCGGTGCGACGCGCGTCATGGCGGAGAGGCTGGGATGCTGGTGGAGGAAGCGCCGCCCGTGACGTGACCCCGGCAGACAGGGGTAGTGAGCGACCGTGGCCGAGACCTACGAGAACGCCCGAGGAACGACCGTTCCGATCGTTCCGGCCGTACCGTACGCCGATCCCCAGGGAGACCCGTTCCTGCGCACCCGGTTCGCGCTCCCCGCGCGGCCCGCCACGTTCCTGCGGCGGCAGCGGCTCGTCCAGCACCTCCATCAGGCTCTCGTGACACCGTTGACCCTGGTCAACGGCCCGGCCGGGGCCGGGAAAACCCTGCTGACCGCCGACTGGGCCGCCGGACTGCGGCAGCCGGTCGCCTGGCTCGCGGTCGAAGCGGGGGACCGGCGTCCCGGGGTGTTCTGGGCGTACGTCCTTCAGGCACTGCGCGCCTGCGGTGCGTCGGCATCCGACGCGGTCGAGGCCCCCGCGGACGCGTCCCGGGTGGACCGCAAGCTGCTGGCGGCGCTCGCCGCCGAACTGAACGACAGCGACCGGCCCGTGGTCCTCGTGCTCGACGAGTACGACCGCGTGACCGATCCGGAGGTCACGGAGCAGCTGGAGTTCGTCCTGCACCACGCCGGGCGCGGACTGCACCTCGTCCTCGTCACCCGCACCGAACCACTGCTGCCGCTGCACCGTTACCGGGCGGCCGGCGAGCTGACGGAGATCCGCGCCGCCGAACTGGCGTTCACCCCCGAGGAGGCCGTCGCACTGCTGGAGCAGCACGGTCTGAGCCTTCCGTTTCCTGCCGCGCGCGCCCTGGTGGACCGCACCCGGGGCTGGGCCGCCGGTCTGCGCCTGTCCGCCCTGGCCGCCCGGGAGAGCGCCGACCCGGAGCTCTACCTGAAGGAGTTCGACGCGGACCGCAGTACGGTCGCGGACTTCCTGCTGGCCGAGGTCCTCAGGGGACAGCCGGAGGAGACCCAGGGCCTCCTGCTGCGGGTCAGCGTCCTGGAGCGGTTCTCCCCCGATCTGGCCAACGCGCTGACCCTGCGGACCGATGCCGAGACCATTCTCGCCGGGCTGCACAGCGACAACGCGTTCGTCGAGTATCTCGGGCACTCCTCGTACCAGCTCCACCCGCTGTTCCGGGAGATACTCCGGGCCCATCTGCGCGTACGTCTGCCCGGCCTGGAGCCGGAGCTCCACCGGCGGGCCGCGCGGTGGCTTCGTCGTTCCGGATTCCTGCCGGAGACACTCGCCCACGGCGCCGCCGCGGGCGACTGGGATTTCGCCGCCGGCGCCCTCGTCGACGACCTGGCGATCGGGCAGCTCTGCACCGGCCTGCGCTCGGACGACCTGACCCAGTTGTTCTCCCACATGGGTCCCGAGGCCCGAAGCCCCGCGGCGGACGTCGTACGCGCCACCCGTGAACTGTCCCGGCACGACCTCGATCATGGTCTGGCCCATCTGCGCCTCGCCGAGGAGCGTCTGACCGACGACGCGCCCGACCTGGCAGCCGCCCAGTTGAGCTGTGCACTGCTGGAGGCTCTGGCCGCCCGGCTGACCGGATGTCCCCCACGGGCCGAAAGGGCCGCCGTGGCGGCCGATGGCCTACGGCAGGAGGTCCCGGCACATCTCCTGGACAAGCATCCCGAACTCACCGCTCTCCTGCTGACCCATCTGGGCTCGGCCCGCCTGTGGGCCGGGCGTTTCGAGGACGCACGCGCCGTCCTGACCACGGCGGCCGCCGCTCCGGGCGGAGCCTCCACCGTGCTGCCCCGAGAGGACGCCCTGGAGCACCTGGCCCTGCTCGACTATCTGGACGGCTGGCTCGGCCGAGCGGAGCGCAAGGCCTTGGCGGCGGTGTCCGAGATGGAACGGGTCGGCCTTCCCCAGCCGTCCGGATCCGGCATCGGGCAGCTGGTCCTCGCCGCTGTGGCCGTCGACCGCCATGAGCTGGACCGGGCCCAGGCCCTCCTCGACGAGACGGCCCAGCTCCCGGCAGGAACGCATGACCCGGTTCCGTCGGCGGGGCGAGCCCTGGCCACAGCGCGCCTGCTGTTGGTCAGGGGCAAGACGCGCGACGCCGTGGACGCGGCTGCCCCGGACGTCTCCGCCGCCATGGCCTCACCCTGGGCGACGAGCCAGGAAGCCCTCGTCACCTCTGCCGCCCACCTGGCCGAAGGGCGGCCGGACGCGGCGGCCGAGGCGCTCCAGGACGTGTCCGCCGACCAGCCGACGTGTGCCGTGGAGGCCGCGGCGATCCAGCTCGCCACAGGCCGTACGGCGGCGGCCATCGACCTGCTCGACGGCATCCGGGCCGGGAGCCGCGCCGGGCCGGCGGTGACCGTGCGGGCAGCGCTGGTGAGGGCTCAGGCGGCGGAGGGGGCGGGAGACACCGCCATGGCTCGCAGGCTCGTGGCACACGCGCTCCTCGACGCCCGGCGGGAGCGGTTGCGGCGTCCGTTCCTCGATGCGGGAGCGTGGCTCGGGCCGCTCCTGGCCACGGCTCCGCTCCACGAGCTGGCGGCGGACTGGCTCACGCCCGGGCCGCCGCGACACGGTGCGCACCCCCGGCCGGAGGAACTGCCCGCGCCGCTCGTCGCGGTGGAGCTGAGCGGACGCGAGCATGACGTCCTGGAGCGGCTGGCCCGGATTATGTCGACGGAGGAGATCGCCACCGACCTCTACGTGTCGGTGAACACGGTGAAGACCCACCTCAAGAGCGTCTACCGGAAGCTGGCGGTGAACCGGCGAGGCGACGCGGTGCGCCGCGCGCGCGATCTCCGGCTGCTGTGAACGGGCGTCGGTGAGAGCGTCCGGCGCCGTGGAGGACGGCCGAAGGCGCCGTTGCCGGAGCGCGCCGAGCGCGGCGGACGCCGTGTCGGATCGGCGCCCTGAGTGCGAAGGGAGTCGCCGGTGTCCAGAACCAGGACCGGCCCGGCCACGGCCCGCGGGGAGCGTCGTGTCGAGCGCCGCGCCCACGCGGACTACACGGGCGGTGTCTACGGATCCATGCTCGCGGCCTCCGTGGTGATCGGCGCCGGCTCACTGGGCTCCTTCCCGCGCACCGAGATGGTGCTGCTGCTGTTGCTCACCGGCCTGGTGTTCTGGATCGCGCATGTGCATGCCCAGCTGTTCGGGGCACGGCTGGCGCAACAGGCTCTGGACCGCCGTGTCGTCCTGCACGTGTGCCGCGACGAGTGGCCGATCGTCAATGCCGCCGTCCCGCCGGCCGTCGCGGTGGCCGTCAGCCCGCTCCTGGGCCTCGACGTGCGAGGTGCCCTGTGGCTGGCTCTGTCCGTCGCCGTGGCCGGGCAGGTGGGCTGGTCCGTGGCCGCGGCACTCCGCGCCGGTGCTTCGCGGCGGCTGCTGGCCGTCACCGCATCGGTCAATCTGCTGCTGGGTCTGCTGATCGTCTCCTTCAAGATCGTTCTGACGCATTGAGAAGAGGACGGTCACCTGTACCGGGTGAGGCTGGAAGGGGCGCGGAGGCGCACGATCGCAGGGAAGGGCACCGTCCGCCTGTCCCAGGCAGTCCATGGGAGGACAGCTCGTGCGCTATGAGATCCGCGTCGAGGGCCATCTGTCGGAAACGCTGGCCAAAGCGTTTCCGGAGCTGGGCCACGTCGTGATGTCCGGCCAGACCGTCCTGTTCGGTCCCGTCGTGGACGAAGCGCACCTGTACGGGCTGCTGGCACGCTGCCAGTCACTGGGACTGCGTGTCCTGGAGATGAGGCAGCTGCCGGAGTGAGGGGACGGGGGGGTGTGCGGTGCCCCGGCAATCTCACTGGTCGTCCGCATCTGGCGACCTCGACGGCCCGCGGTGCTGCCGGCGCAGCCCCGTCTGGACAGCTCCCGCCAGCACCCGTGCGGCGACGCCCACGAGCAGCAGTCCACCGGCCATCTGCACCATCGTCAGCACTCGCCCGGCCTGGGAGCGCGCCGTGATGTCCCCGAAGCCGACGGTGCTGAACGTGGTCAGCGCGAAGTACAGGGCGTCCGTCCTCGTCAGCGGCTCGCTGAAGGAGCCCGGGGTGAAGTGTTCCAGCAGGTAGTAGCCGCAGGCGAAGAGCACCAGGAACAGCGGCAGTGTGGCGGCCAGGGCCTCGACGGCCCGCAGACGCGGGTGGGGCGAGCGCATGATGGCCCGCACCTCCCACCAGAACATCAGCAGCACCGCCGCCGAGCCGCACGCGAGGAGCGCCGAGAGGCCGGCCGTACCTCGCTCGTTCAGCGGCAGCAGGTAGTAGGCGGTGACGAGGCCGGCGGCGATGAGCACGGCGCGGACGAGGGCGATGATCGCCGCCCGGCGGCGGGTGCGGTCCGGTTCGGTCCGGACCGTGCTCGGGTCGCTCATCTCGTGTCCGTTCGTCGCGTCCGGCCGCGAGGCCGAGGGGACAGGCCGCCTGGAGATTCCACCTCACGGTCACGGCCGCGCCGGCGGATCACCCGTGGTGGGTGAGCCCGGCACCCGGCGACAGGCGTGAGCCTGGAGCGGTCCGGCACACCGTTCCCTCGGACACCGCCCCGTCGGCGGTCCGGGAGCGACGCGCTCGGTCGCACGAGGAGGAGCCATGACCATGTCGCGTGATCCGGCGCCGCCCACCGGGCCGGAACCCCCTGCCGGCGGGGCGGACCCCTTCGCGGCGAGTGATCCCGCGGACGTGCTGGCGCGACTGGGCCGCTCATGGACCTGGATCCTGTGCTCGGCGGTCGCGACGCTGGTGCCGGGCGTCCTGGTACTGGTCTGGCCGGAGGAAACCCTGCATGTCCTGGCCGTCCTCATCGGGCTGTACCTGCTGGTGACCGGGGCGTTCCGGTTCGTGGCCGTCTTCGGCCGGGAGGAGCACGGCGAACGGATCCCGGGGCTGCTCCTGGCCGTGCTGTACGTCCTGGCCGGGGTTCTGAGCCTGCGGAACCCGCTGCAGACCATCACCGCCCTCTCGCTGGTCGTCGGCGTCGTCTGGCTCGTTTCCGGCATCCTCACCCTCTATACGGCCCTCGCCGCCAGGGACCTGCCGCACCGCGGAGTCGTCCTGGGCGCCGCGGTGCTCGCCATCGTCGCGGGAATCGTGGTGCTCGCCCTGCCGACGGAGTCGGCCCGCGCCCTGACCCGGCTGCTCGGCCTGTGGCTCGTCCTGCTCGGCCTGGCCGAGGCGGCGGTCGCCCTCGCGTGGCGGGCCGCGCTGCGAAAGACGCACACCACGGGGCCGCACGCCCCCTCCGGGACGGTCTGACACCGCATCCGCCACTCCGGCGCGCGCCGCCGGGGACCGTGCGGCCACCTCCGCGACGGGTACGGGACAGCCGCCGGCCCCCGCCGTACGCGGGCCGAACCCCCGCAAGGTCACCCGCGTCGGGTGAGGCACCCGACCACGGTCGTGTCCACGCTGAGACTGCACGCAACGGCAGCCGGGCCGGCGCCCGGGACGGAGGAAAGACATGAGCACGCAGACGTACCTCGCGTACGACTATCCCCTGCTGAGCGTCTTCTGGAGCATGCTCTGGTTCTTCCTGTGGATCATGTGGTTCGTCCTGCTCTTCCGCGTCGTCGTCGACATCTTCCGTGACGACGACATGAGCGGCTGGGGGAAGGCCGGCTGGCTGGCGTTCACCATCCTGCTGCCCTTCCTGGGCGTCTTCGTCTACGTGATCGCACGCGGCAAGAACATGGGCCGCCGGGAGATGTCCCAGGCCCGAGCACAGCAGGAAGCCTTCGACGCCCGCATCAGGGAGGCCGCGGGCACCACGGAACGGCCCAGCAGCATCGACGAGCTCGCCAAGTTGTCCGACATCCGCGCCCGCGGCGACATCACGGACGAGGAGTTCCGCAGGGCCAAGGAACTGGTCCTGGCCGGCCACGGGCCGGCGGAGCCCTCCGGCTCCACCACCACCGGTCGCTGAGCGTACGTACACCACGAATCGAGGCACAAGATGACTGCGACACACACTCAGCAGGCACACACGGCGAAGCAGGAATGGGCAACGGGCCTGACCGCCTTCGGTGCCGTGATGCTCTTCCTCGTCGGTCTGCTCGGCATCTTCCGGGGCATCATGGCCATCGCCGAGGACGACATCTTCGTCACGACGCGCAACTACGCGTTCCAGTTCGACCTGACCGGCTGGGGCTGGGTCCACCTCGCGCTGGGCGCGGTGGCCGTGCTCGTCAGCATCGGGCTGCTCCGGACGTCGACGTGGGCGCGCGTCCTCGGCGTGGCCATCGCCGGGCTCGTCATCGTCGCCAACTTCCTCTCGCTGCCGTACTACCCGGTGTGGTCGGTCGTGATGATCGCGATCTCGGGCTTCATCATCTGGGCCCTGTGCGTGGTCCAGCGCGACAACCTCTTCACCGTGTCCGACGAGCGTCCGATGTCCGATGACCGTCAGTCGCACCGGATGTCTCCTCCGCCGCACGGACCCGCGTGAGCACAGCGGTCTCAGGGAGCCGCGGTGGTCCGGGACCCGGTGGCGGCCGGGGCGGAGCCGGTGTCCAGGAACTCACGGATCGCGAAGCCCACCAGCACGATGATCGTGGTCCACACCACGACCATCGTGGTCGGGTAGCTCCAGGTGAGCAGGACGACCGCGGCGACCACCAGGATCGCGACCCCGATCCAGCGCTTGAAGCGGTGCACGAACCGCCCGACCGCCCCCAGCCGAAGTCCTTCGGAGACCGCCACGTCGCGCAGGGCGCCGATGCTCCTGCGGCAGCCGTTGCGGACGAGGACGGCGATCCGGGACGGGCCGCTGAGGAAAGCGCCGACGGCGACGATGAGGGCGACGGCACCGAGCGCTCGTACACCGGCGCGCAGGAACTTGATCAGCGCGTCGTACACCGCTCCGGCGGCGGCCGGGGACGCGCCGGAGGGCAGATGGTCGAGGTAGACGTCGCGGAAGACGGTGAGGGTGATCCCGAGGACCAGCATGGCCACGAACACCGCCAACCCGGCCCCGATCAGCGCGTGCCGGCGGTTGAACGCGGTGTACACCCCCGCCGCGGCCACCAGCAGGGCGATGAGGGGCAGCCAGCTGCCCATGATCTCCAGGACCCTCATATAGGTCTTGATCTTGCCGATGTCCTTCGACTGGACCACCACGAAGTCCGTGTGGACGTCCGGGATCTTCGCGGCGACTCCGATACCGGCGGCGACCAACCGGTCCTTGACCTGGGCCACGATCGGTGCCACGTCGATGGCCACCTCGTCGTCCTTCAGCGAGACCGCGCCACCGCCCTCGCCCGTCAGGGCCTTGTCGACGGACGAGTGCACCCTGCGGTTGGCCTCCACCCAGACCTTCTCGAAGGCACTGCTGCTGACCACCCGCTCCACGGTGCCGCTGACCAGCTGCGTGAGACCGCTCGTGATCGGCCCGTCCAGGTTTCCGACCAGCTGGGCCGCCTTCGGCGGCACGCCCTTCTCCGACACGGCGTCCTGCAACTGTTTGACCAGCGCGTCCACGTCGATCTTGGCCAGCACCACGTCGGTGACCCGGTTGGTGACGGCCTTCTGCACATCCGGATTCGAGGCCAGCGGTCCCACCGTGGCGACGTAGCGGTCGGTGTCCCGCACGATGCTGTTGGCCCAGACCGCGATGACGGACAGCAGCGACAGCAGGGCCGCGAAGAGGATCAGCAGGACGGAGCCCGTGGACCGGAAGTAGTGATGCCGTGCCGCCTGCGGGTGGGCGCCACTCTCCAGGGCACCTACGCGGTGCCGCAGTTCATCCAGTTCGCTGCGTTCCCGATTCGAGAGCGGCTCGTCGCCTGTGTGCGCCATGGCACCAGAAGATCCGTGCGGTGCCGAACGCGCGACCCGTGTGCGCCCGACGGGTGAACCGCGCACGACGTGCGGCCGCCCCGGTGCGGTGATGCAATGGCAGGGGGGAGCGGACACGAGCCCAGAAGGTGACGCCGTGAGCGACACATTCGATGAAGTCGACACATCCGGAGCGATGGGACCGATCGACTATCTGGTCGTCGAGTTCCCCGGCAACCGCATGACCGGCGAGGGCTTCCCCCTCCTGGTCGATCTGGTGGACCGCGGCCTGATCCGGATCCTCGACCTGACGTTCATCAGGAAGGACGCCGACGGATCCGTGACCGGCCTGGAGATCGGCGATCTCACCGGCGACGGCGAACTCGACCTGGCCGTCTTCGAGGGAGCGTCCTCCGGCCTGCTGGGTCAGGACGACCTCGTGGAGGCGGCCGCCGCACTGGAACCCGGCAACTCCGCCGGCGTCCTGATCTACGAGAACCTCTGGGCCGCGCCCTTCGCCGCCGCCCTGCGACGCGGCGGTGCCGAGCTGGTCGCCTCCGGGAGGATCCCGGTGCCCGCCGTCCTGGCCGCGCTCGACGCGGCGGAAACCGCGCCCTGAAGAGCGGGGGCACGGGGAAACGAGAAGGGAGATCACCATGCCTGGACTCCTCCGAGGGGTTGCCCGTACGGCCGTTGTCGCCGGCACGGCGACCGCCGTGTCGAACCGCGTGTCCCGTCGGCAGCAGGGACGATGGGCGGCCCAGCAGGGACCCCAGGAGCCGGCACCACAGCCGGCACCGGCGCCTCCTGCCGAACCGGCCGCTCCGGCACCCCCCGACATGACCGACAAGATCGAACAGCTGAAGCAGCTGGGCGACCTCAAGAGCCAGGGCCTTCTCACGGAAGCGGAGTTCGAGGACCAGAAGCGCAAGCTCCTCGCTTCCTGACCCGCGACGCCGATCAACGCCGACCGCTCCTCGGCCAGGACCTTCTGCTCGCCGGCCAACGGCACGCTCTGCGCCGGCACCGACGGCGGCCGGACCTTCACCGCGCTCACCACGATGCGATCCGCCTCCGCTCTCGGCTTCGGCAAGGGCGCGCCGGGCGCCTCCTGCAAGGGCGCCACCTGGCTCCGCCTCAACGACGACGCCCGGTCGGACCCGACGCACGGGCGGGGCCGACCGGTTCTGCGTGGAGTGCGTCCGAGGCATCGCTCGGCCATTTCGGAGCCGAACACTCCGCAGTAGGATTGACCGCGGGTTGGTTCACTCTCACGTGCAACCACCCGGAAGGGCGACTCCGGCGTGTTTGCGCCGGAGTCGTTGTCACCGCCGTCGGCGATTTCGACGTAGGGCCCCCATCGGTGCCGGAGCCACAAGATCGGTGTGCTCGAAGCGGTCTACGTGGACACCACCGCCGACGAACCGGCCGTGGCCACCGTCCGCACCGGAGCTCTCGCCCGCCGGCGCCTGGTCTTCGTCCCCCTCGACGACACCACCGGACGCGGTGGTCGCCGCGCTGCTCGCCACGGTCGGCGAGGTGACGGTGGCGGCGGGGACCGTCCGGCGCAGGGTCACCTTGCCGGTGATGTCCGCCGCCGCTCGGCCGGTGACCGTGTCACGCGCGGTCAGCGTCCAGGTGTAGTTGCCCTCGGCGGCCGCGCTGCCCGTCGGGGTCGTGCCGTTCCACACCGGGGCGACCTTGCCCGTGGTGGAGGTGCCGGTCAGCGAACGCACGTGCGTGGTGCCGGACTTGAGGGTGAGCGTCCAGCTCACCGGACGGTCGTAGGCAATACCGGCTGTTGCGTGAGCTGTCCGCTCAGCGGACCACTAGCGGCGAGCGGGACGCTTGATGCCTGCGCGCCCTGCCTTCTCGGTTCGCTCGGGTCCGGCGTTGGCGCGGTCCTCGTCCCTCGCGGCCCAGTCCCTGGGCTGGAGGAAGAGCAGCTCACCGCTGCCCGGCACGATCATCGCGCCGCCGAAGGGCTCGTCGCCGGCGAACCAGACGCCGTCCGTGATGCCGACAGGCCACCGGCCACGCCCCAAGGCGTCCTTCGCACACAGCGTGAAGGGGGTGCCGTCCTGATCTCCGAAGCGCAGGTAGAGCGTGTGGGTCGACTCCATGCCGATCTTCTCGACCGGGGTGCGGAATGCGAGCGGGTAGGTCCGGAACACCTTCGAGCACTTCCGGGTCAGACTCAGGCGGCCCGCGAGAAGGAACAGCGTCCACAGCATGCCGAGCATTCCGACAATGGCCACCGGCAGCAAATAGTCGATGTGGAACACGAAGAGTTGGACCCACAGCAGCAGGAACACCGGGAAGAACTTGAGGAATTTCTTCAGTGCGACACCGTAGTGGTAGCGGACCGCGCCCCCGAAGTCCGTTCCGTCGGTCGCGTACGGCGCGGGCGGGGTGTCCGACTCCAGACCGTCTTTCCATCGTTCTGGCACTGTCATCCGAACGGGCTCCCTTCGTCTGCCCCTGAGCCGGAATCCGAGAACGGGACCTCGGCAGGGTCCGGCGCCGCCGGGTCGTCGAACGTCACCGTACGCGCGACGCCGAGCAGCACGCCGCGGTAGTCGTCGGCGAGCTCCACCGCCGGGGTGACCAGCTGCACGGTGATGATCGACGAGGTGCGGGCAACCGGGATCGCCACCGTGCCCTGCCAGACGGTCTCCTGCACGGGGTCGTCCTGCCCCTCGGGGGGAGCGGTCGGCGCGAGCGTGGTCCGTTCCGTCTCCAGCAGGTACCCGGTGCCCACGGGCAGCTCCACGGGCACGATGCCGTTGTCCGGACCGGTGCTCATCATCTGGAGGAGGACGGCGTCTGGATTGGCCCCCGAGGTGGGGACCGTGGAGACCGTGAGGACGGACAGGTTGGCCCCGCCGTGTTCGTCCGGGTGCATGCCGAGCGCGCACCCCATGACCTCCTGGCTCCGCAGCATCGTCACGACGCCGGCGTACAGCCGGAACACCTGGTCGGCGCGGTCCCGCAGGCTTTCGGGAAGTGCGCTGAGCTGCCGGGCCACCTCCTGGATGCCCTCGGGTGACGGATGGAGATCCAGCTGGAGGTACCCGTAGGGCAGCCCGTACCAGAACACCGGCTTCGGTTCGGTCTCCACTGTGTCAAGGAACCCCTTCACAGCCTGATCCCCGCCATCAGTTGTCCGACGTCCCTCGCGATGTCCGTCGCACCGTCGACCAGACCGGTCGAGGCGGCCACGCCCTTCGTGATCTCGGACGCATCATGTCCGGGGCCGTCCTTCGGGAGCACACCCAGGCTCTCCAGGGACGACGCCATGTTCGCCGCCACGTTGACACCGTTGACGGCGTAGTCGAGCGCTCCTGTCATGGGGTCGGTGGCCACATCAAGAGCCTTGTAGCTGAACGCGGGCACGATCTCCCTGCCGAACGCGCCCAGCTTCGAGCCCACCGACAGGGCCTCGCCGCCCTCTCGTGCGACCGCCGCCGCGAGACCCGCCTCGCTGCCGGCCTTGGCGAGGGCACCGACGCCGGGCACCATGCCGAGGCTGTCACCGGCCAGCGAGGCCCAGGCGAACACGCCTTCCTTCAAGCCGTACTCGCCCATCAGCGAGTCTCTGAAGTCCTCGCTCGCAAGGTTCTTGGCCATGGAGACCGCGCTCGCCGCGACCGCGATACCGGCGAAGACCGGCGCCAGCGGGGTGGGGAGCAGGGCCAGCAGTCCCGCGATGGCGCCGATGGTTCCGGCGTGCTCCACGAGGAATTCGCCGACCGCCTTGAGGCCCTCACCGATGGCGCTGAGGGCCTTGCTGAACCACCCCGGCTCCTTGGGGGCCAGCTTGTCGTCCGCCTCGTCGAGGCTGCGGGCGACGGCCTCGGCCGCGTCGGTGTGGGTGCCCTCCAGCTCCTTCGCCTTCGCGATGACGTCGTTGTAGGCGGTGTTGGCGTTGTTGAGGTGGGTGGTGGCCGCGTTCAGTTCGCGCTCGGCGGTCCGCAGCCGCTCCGTCGCGGCATCCGCCTCCGCCTGGCTGGGGTATTCCTTGCCCGCGAGCTTGAGGTCCGGGTTCCCCTTGGCCTGGTCGTAGCGGGTCCGGGCCTTGTCGACGTCACTCTTGTTCTCGCGCGCGGCATCGTCGTACTTCTTGGCCAGGTCGCGGTGGGAGGTCAGATCGCCTTCCCATGTGCCCAGCGCCGCAGCGGCTTTGCCGAGCGAGTTCCCGGCGTTCATCATGGCGGTCTTGAGGTCGCCGTCCAGCGTGTCCCGGAACGCGCTCGCCGCGTCTCCCTGCCAGCTGGAGCTCGCCCCGAGCAGATATTCGATCTGCCGGTGGCAGTTGTCGAGCGTGTCGGCCGCGGACTTCACCTTGCGGTAGAGAGAGGTGACCTGCTCGGGAATTCCGGGTACCGGGTTCCAACCGAGGCTCGGATACGGATTGTTGCCCACCGACTACTTCCCCCCGGTATTCGCGGCGTTGGTCTCCTCCATCTTTTTGAGGGCCTGCGAGAGGTTCTCCTCAAACTGCTTGTAGCTCAGCGCGGTCTTCTCCACGCCTTCGTCGACCGCTTTGATCATGTCCTTCAACTGGCCCGTTCCGTACTTCCATCTGTTCTGGAAGGTCTCACACGCCTCGTCCAGCCGTGGAGTTCCGATCTGCTCGGCTCCGACAGCGGAGAGCGCGGTGCGCGCTTCCTCCAGATCCGTAACGGACTGTTTCAACACCTGGCCAAAGGAGTTCAACTGGCCCAGGTCGACCTTGAATTCATCCGCCATGCGGCGACCCCCTTCTTCGACGGCGAGCCGGTCCCGTGCCGCCGGCGCGCGTCATCGGACTAAAGTACTGGCAAAGTCCGGGACGATGGCATCGAGTCGAACAAGGCACATCTGCTTCTTCAGGTCCTTACAACTCGTCCACGCAGGGGGAGCGACGCAGACGTGCGGTCGGCCGGATGTCCGGCCGACCGCACGTCGGGGATCCGCAGCCGTCAGGATGCGGGTGATGGTTGGGAACGGATCACACCGGTATCAGCTGCCATTGCTGGTTGGCGCCTCCGCCGGCCGTGTACTGCACGACCTTTGCGCCGTCGGTGGCGTCCCAGTTGTAGTCGTCCGCCACCAGCCCGCTGTCGTGGCTGACGATCGTGAAGTACCCGTCGCCGTTGGGGCGCAGGTACCACTGCTGGTTGGTGCCGCCGCCGGCCGTCCACTGCTGAAGCTGGAGCCCGACGGTCGAGGAGTAGCCGTCGACATCCAGTGCCTTGCCGCTACTGACGTACTTCAGTGTGTACGCGCCCCCGGGGGCGGTGTTGATGGTCCAGGCGCCGCCGTCCGATTTCTGGACGACCTTCGCGCCGTTCTGGGTCACGTCACCGGTGACGGAGAGTGCCTTGCCGCTGTTCCGGTTGACGAGGCGGTAATTCGTGCCCGCCACCGGTTGGTTGACGATCTCGAAGCGGTCGACGGTGGCCCAGTCGTGCGTCGCGGCGGCCCGTTGGGTGCCGGTGACGCGCACCTTGATCGTGTGCTTGCCGGAGGCGAGGCGGGGGCTGGTCCACACCGATACGTCGCCGGTGCGCGCCGTCGAGTACAGGTCGACCAGTGCCTCGTTCCCGCCGTCGACCGAGACGCCCACGATGCCGTGGCTGGGCGCGGTCACGGCGTGCAGCGTGACGCCGGTGCCGACGAAGTTCAGCGTCGCCGTGTCGCCCGTGGTGTCACTGTAGGAGTTCGTGCCGGCGTACGGGCCGCTCTCGTTGTTCGCGTGACTCCAACCGCCGCTGTAGTTCACCTCGGTGGCGGCGTCGTCCACATTGGTCGCCGCGTTGCCCAGGTTGAGGTACTCGACCGAGTCGGTGAACGTGGTGCTGCCCGACTTCGTGGTCGACAGCTCCAGGTAGACGCGGCTGCCGTTGGCCGGTGCGGTGAACGAGATCGGTCGGGTGACCCGGTCGCCGAGCGGGATGGTGAGGGGCTCGCTTCCGGACGCGATGACCGTACCGTCGGGCCGGTCGAGTCGCGCCGTCCAGTTCAGGCCGACGGAGGTACCGCTGAAGTCGTCGTTGAAGACGGTGATGTTCCGGGTGACGGTGCTGTTGAAGTCGTAGGTGTCCACCTTCTCCGGGAGCGGGAAGGTGCCGTCCGCGTCCGACTGGCCGGATGCCGACCAGTAGGGCAGGTCGATCGCGGCGACCGGGTTGAACGCGGCCTGGATCCGCTGGATCTGCGGGTTGCTCCACGGGGCGGACAGGTTGTCCTCGCCGTAGACGGGGTGACCGCCCTCCTCGGGGACGAAGTCGGTGCTCCTCACACCGGGCACGAAGCTCGCCCATCCGGACAGCAGGGTGTAGGGGCGCAGGTCACTGGCGTCCTTGGCGCGCTTGGCGATCGTCGCGGTGGCGAACCACTCGAAGCCCTGCTTGGTGTTGGACGCGTTCCAGACGTACTCGCCCTCACCGTCTGGCCGGCCGGCCAGGTCGGCACGCGCCTCGCCGTACTTGCCGATGCCATCGATGTAGTGGGAGTAGACGGCGAAGTTGCCGTTCAGCATGGTGGGCCACGGGTTGGTGTTCCAGGCGGTGTCGGCGCTGACCGGCCGGGTGCCGTCGTTGCCGTTCATCGCCGCGTACAGGTCCTTCTCGAAGGACTCGGAGTCGAAGCTGCTGATGTCCGACTCGTTGCTCTGGCTCCAGCGGATGATCGCGGGGTGGTTGCGGTCACGCAGGGTCAGCGCCTTGGCGTGGTCGACCATGTTGTCGTGTCCGGCGACGAAGTCCTGGCAGCTGCAGGTGCCGCGGATCGCGGTCTCGTCGATGACCATCAGGCCCATCTCGTCGGCCACGTCGAGCATGTACGGGCTGCCCGGCTCCTGGTGGATGCGGACCACGTTGTAGTTGAGCCGCTGATAGTTGTCGACCGCCTTCGGCCAGCCGCCGTTGCCCGAGGAGGGCGGGAGGAAGCCGGGCAGCGTGTCGTAGGCGTCGCCCTTGCCGCCGTTGTCGATCCGGTCGTAGTCCGCGCCCTGAAGGCTGTCACCGCGCAGGTTCACGCGTACGCCGTTGAGGTAGTAGTACTCGCCGTTCTGGGTGGTCTCGCGGAACCCGAACCGGTACGTGGCGTCGCTGGTGCGGCCGTCGTCGGTGGCCGCGTGCACCGACAGCTTGTGCAACTGGGCGCGGTACCCGGAGCGGTAGGGCACGTTCGGCCACCAGTACGAGGAGGAGCCGAGGTTCCACGCCACCGGGCCGACCGTCACCTTGGCGGTCGAGTGGGCGGCCACGGTGACCGTCTTGCTGGGCAGCGACGGGTAGGTGAAGGATCCGCCGCTGTCCGAGGCCAGCGAGCCGGTCAGCGTCACCGACCGCGAGCTGCCGGAGGTGTTGGTCACGGACACGTCGTAGGTGAGGGTCTTGTCGGTCACGGAGGTACGGACGAACGTGTCGCTGACGTACACCGCCGGGTACACGCGCAGGAACGCCGAGCGGTAGATGCCCTGCGGGATCGCCTCGGACCAGTTGGCGGCGTCGGGAACCAGGACCTGATTCCCGCTCGCGTTCTTCAGGGCGTAGCGGCCCTTGACGTTCACGCTGATCGTGTGGGTGGTGCCGGGGGCGGCGAAGGCGGATATGTCGAAGTTCGACTGCGTGAAGGAGGTGGTCTGGGTGGCGACCACCTGCCCGTCCACCGACAGCGTCGCCTGATGGTTCACCGCGCCGAACTCGATCCACACCGACTGCGGCTGCCCCGTGTCCGGCACCGTCACGGTGCGCGAGTACGTCGCCTCGTTCACGTCGGTGAAGCCCTGCTTGTACCAGCCGCCGCCGGGCACCGTGATCGACGTCGCCGCGCGGCCCTTCGGCGTGAAGCTCCACGTCCCGGCCAGGTCGACCGACCTGATCGCGGCGTTGCCCGCGGTGAACCCGTTGATGTCCGACACGGTCGTGGCGGACGCCGATTGCGGCACCGCCAGGATCGCGGCGAGCAGCGCCACGACGGTCACGAGCAGTGGTGCGAAACGTCGCCGGTGTGGCGGCGGTCTGTGCTGGGACATGATCACCTCTCGGTGTGCGGCTTCCAGAAATGTGAGCGCTAACATCCGCAGCCCGGGCAGCGGTCGGTCAGGCCCGTCGGCCTGTAAGAAACGGAGACATGGGGTGTATGTATAGGGCGCGTCGGAAGCGTTGTCCATGCTCAGGACAAAAAAGATCGCCTAGTACGGCGCTTACCTGTGGTTACACTGAAATCGCCGTGAACCTGCGGTGACCTGGCCGCTCCTCTCGCCCCTCTTTCATAGGATGTATCGCACGGCGATTCTGGGAGCCGTCGGCCCCGCGACGGCCAGCGCCGCCAGACAGCCGTCCGGCACCGGTAGATCGCACACCGACCAGGTGCCCGGGATCTGCCCGGACGGATCGCGGACGACGCGGGGATCGGCGTCAGTGTCGGTGTCGGCATCGGTGAGCACCGTCAGGCCCAGGCCCTGGGCGAGGCGCGCGCCGGCCGCCTTGACCACGGCCTCCTTGCGGGTCCACAGCCGCAGGAAACGTTCGGCGCGTTCCGTGGGCCCGGCTGCCGCGGCCACGAAACGGGCGTCGGACGCGGGGAAGAAACGCTCGGCGAACGGCTCGACCTCCAGGCCCGGCCGCAGCCGGTCCACATCGACCCCGACCTCCTGGTGCCGGGTCACCGCCACCAGAGCGAGCTCACCGGAGTGGGAGAGGCTGAACCGCAGATCGGTGCTGCCCGCGAGCCGTGGTTTGCCATGACGTCCCCGCCGCAGGCGCAGTTCCTCGGGAGGAACATCGAGACAGCCGGCCAGAATCAGCCGTAGTGCTCCATGGGCGATGACGAAACGCCTGCGGTCGTTCTCGAAACGACAGCGGTCGGCGCGCTCGGCCTCCCCCTCCGACAGGATCCGCGACAGCCTCGCCACCGTTGCCGGCGGGCCGTCCAGCGGCACCGTCCAGACATCCACCCCGGGGGCGTCGATGCCGTCAGTCACGGCGGAGATGTCCCTGGACCAGGCCGGTGAACAGGTTGAGCTTCTGGATGTTGCCGGTCCCCTCCATGAACTCCACACCACGGGCGTCCCGGGCGAGCTTGTCCAGCAGGGGATGGTCCAGGCGGGCGCCGGGACCGAAGCAGCCGAGCGCTTCGAGTGTCGCCTCCTCGGCTAGGCGCGAGGCGCGTGCCTTCGCCGCCGACGCCAGGGAGCCGGCGGCCGGATCGTTGTCGTCCACGGCGATCGCCGACCGCCAGATGAGCTGCCGGAGCTCCGTCAGGCGGAGGCCCAGCCGGTCGAGCCGGTGCCGTTCGGCCGTGTTCAGGGTGCGCCGATTGTCCAGGACGTACTCGTACGCGGCCCGCGCGATGCCCAGACCGAACGCGGCGACGCCGGGACGCAGGCGGTTCAGCCCCTGTACCGCGCTCCACATGCCCCGCTGGGTGGCCCGCAGATGCCTGCCGAGGACCTGGCCGGCGGGCACGCGTACGTCGTCGAGGGTGACGGCGGTGATGCGCAGGCCGCGCAGTCCGATGGTCTCCAGGGGCTCGGCGGTGAACCCGGCGGCCGAGGTCTCGGTGAGGACCGCGGTCACGCCGAGCGGCCCCGGACGGGTCCGGGCGAAGACGATGCCCAGGTCGGCGCGGGCCGCGTTGCCGATGTAGCGCTTGGCGCCCCGGAGCACGAAGTGGTCGTCGCCGTCCGGGGTCAGGGTGGTGTTCATCGCCCCCGCGTCCGAGCCGCGGTCCGGCTCGGTCAGCGCGAAGAAGGTCCAGGTGGGCTTCTCCATGATCCGGCTGTAGAACCACTTCTTCTGCTGCTCGTCGCCCATGGCGTCGACCAGCACACCCGACATCACCGGCCCGGGCGCCGCGAGCAGCATGCCGGCGTCGCCGACCGCCACCTCCTCGGCGAAGACGACCCGCTCCAGGGTCCCGGTGCCGTAGAAGGGACGCCCGTCGATGACCACCGGGTCGGGATTGAACTCGGGCGGCACCGTCATCCTCGTCAGGTACGACACGATGGCCACGTCCAGATGGCGGTGGATCGCGTCCGGGTCCTGGTCGAGTTCCAGGGCGAGGGGCTTGAGCTCCTGCGCCCACGCGCGGGCCTGGCGCCGGATCGCCAGCGTCCTGTCGTCCAGCTCGATCATGCCGCTCCCCCGTGCTCCCCCGCGCGGGCCGACCCGAAGTGGACGTCGGCGATCAGCTCGGACACCCGGGCGACCTGACCCGGGCCGTCCGCCAGGAAGCTCACGGCGCCGAGCAGCCGCAGCAGCATCCGGTCGGTCTCGGTGATCTGGGCGTTCAGGTCGGCCAGGACGCCGTCGTCGAGGTCGCCCGGCGTGGCGCCGGCCAGCATGGTCTCGATCTCCAACTGCTCGATCACCGCCTCCGCGACGCCGCCCTTGACCATCTGCTGGTGGAGCAGTTTCGCGTCGCCGACGGTACGGCCGCCGAGATGGGCGAGCACCGCGTCGAGCAGCCGCTCCGAGAGGCCGAAGCGCAGACAGGTCAGCCCCAGCGCCCATGCCGCCCGTTCCTGTCGAGGAGTCCTGGACACGCGTGGTTCTGCCCGGCTCCGCAACGCGACGACGGTGCCGCCCTCCACCGTCAAGGTCGTCACGACGTCCCCGGTGCCGGCACCGGCGACGCCCGCGGGCACCACCACGTGCCCACCCGGCCCGCGCGGCGGCCCGCCGTCGCCGACGGTCTCGCACAGCAGGGTCAACGCCCGGACGAGGCCGTCCTGGCGGGCGGTCCGCCGGTACCGGATCCACGCGTCGGCGGCGGCCGTACGGCCGGTCATGTCCCCTCCTCGAGATCCAGGGTGCTCGTGCACAGGTACCGCAGCGTGCTGTCGTATTCGGCGACGACCAGGCGGCGGGGCCCGGCTCCCTCGCACTCGGGGAGCACGTCGGCCAGGGCCGACCAGGGGCCGGTGCACGGGCGGCCCGGCGGCGCGGAACGCACGTCGAACGCCGCCCCGAACTGTTCGGCATCGAGGCCCTGGCCGGTGACGAGCGTGACGGGCCGGCCGGCACCGGCGCCGTCGGGCTCGTTCAGTACGGCCTCGAGCGTCGAGCGGACCGCGTCCGGCGCGACACCGGCGAGTTGCCGCGTCACCGGTTCGCCCGCTCGGCCCTCGGGGCCGAGGAGCAGCGCCACCGCGCAGTCCTGCAGGGGCACGTCCCGCGCCCCCGTGGTGTCGTACAGGAAGGTCCGCTGATCGAGGAGGACGACCAGGGCGCGCCGGAAGGCGTCGGCGGTGGCGTACTCCGAGACCAGGCGCAGGGCCGTGAACCCGGCGGCGGTCCCCTGGTCCGAGAGGGTGAAGGCCAGCGGGTCGCCGGGCAGTACGTCGGCCAGATGGCAGGACGGGGAGCGGCGCGGATCGGCGTCCGGGACGGTGTGGGCCACGAGCACCAGATCCAAGGGCTCCTGAAGGGGCGGCAGGTCCGCGATCAGGTCCTGGGTCATCTCGAGGAAGGTGTTGCGCTCGCCCCGCTCCAGGAGCTCCGGGCGGAACTCCACCGGGTACGGGCGCACGAGGTCGGCCTGCATCCGGGCCAGGCTCGGCTCCACCGGATCGGGCAGGAAGGGCCTGCCACCGGAGAAGGTCCGGACGACAGGCCGCGACAGGCGCAGCGGTGCGCGCCGGGCGGGAGCCGGTGCGTCGGCCGGGCCGGGAGACGTGGTGAGGTACATCGGCGGTCAGGCCCCGGCCTGCTCGCCGGCCTGTTCGGCGGCCTGCTCCTGGACGAACGTGGCCAGCGTCCCCACCGTCTTGAAGTGGTGCTGCTCGAGGATGTCGGTGTCGAACTCCATCTCGAGCTCCTCCTCTATCGTCATGAGCAGCTCCAGCACGGTCGTGGAGTCCAGGCCGAGTTCGTCGAACAACCGGCTGTCCTCGGCGATGGTGTCGGGATCGACCTTCATCGCCTTGGCGAGCGAGCCGGTGATCGTGGCGACGGCCCGGCCGTACAGGTCGGCGGTGTCGGCGTCCGGTGTGGTGTGCTGCATCGTTCACCTCTCGTGTGTCGTGTTGTCCTGGGGGTCAGTGGGGGACATCGGCCGCGTCGTGCGCGGTCGGGTCGTAGAGTCTCTGCCGCTGCAGGAGGTCGTCGGGACTGTCCCGTTCCCGGACCAGATGGCACCGCCCCTCGTGGACCAGCACCTCGGCCGGGTAGCCGTGGCTGAGGAACAGCCCGGGTGAGGCGGTCGGGCCGTAGGCCCCGGAACGGTGCACGCCGATCAGGTCGCCGGGCCGCACCGGCGGCAGCGGGACCTTCTTCCCGATCGTGTCGCCCGGGGTGCAGAGCGGCCCGGTGATGTTCCACTCCTCGGTCGGGAGTTCGTCGAGCCGGTTGAGCACCGCCATCGGGAAGTTGCGCTTGACGAACGAGCCGATGCCCACGGCCGCCATGTGGTGGTGGGTGCCGCCGTCGGCGACCGCGAACCGCTCCCCCATCGAGGTCTTGGTGTAGCGGACGCCCATGACGTAGGTGCCGGCCTCGGCGGTGAGGTAGCGGCCGAGCTCCATGATCAACCTGGTGCCGGGGTGCCGGGCCGTGAAGTCCTCGATGACGGGGTTGAGCCCGTCGGTCAGCACCTGGGCGTCCAGGTCGCTCTCGCCGTCGAAATAGGAGACGCCCAGGCCGCCGCCCACGTCGACCATCCGCAACTCGAGGTGCAGCGCGGCCGCCAGCCGCTCGGCCAGGTCGAGGATGCGGGTGGTGTTCTCGACGATGACGGCCTCATGGAGGATCCGGGTGCCCATGTACACCTGCACCCCCATCACGTCGACGTCGGGGAACCGTTTCACCAGGTCGGTCTGTCCGAACAACTCCTCCTCGTCGATGCCGAACTGGCGGGGCTTGCCGCCCATCGCCAGCCCGGAGCGCTTGACCGCGAAGCGCGGGTTGACGCGCAGTGCGACCTGCGCTCTCACGCCCCGCTCCCGGGCCAGCTCGTCCACCAGGGCCACCTCGGGAATCGACTCGCATACGACGGCGTGGATCCCGGTGTCCAGGCAGGCGGCCAGCTCCTGGCGGCTCTTGCCCGGGCCGAGGAAGATCACCTGCTGCGGTGGCACGCCGGCCCGGAGCGCGGTCGTCAGTTCCACCAGTGACGAGACCTCGGCCCGCGCGCCGAACGAGTGCAGCAGCGCGCAGATCGAGATGTTCGGGTTGGCCTTGAGCGAGTAGAAGATCTCCATGGCCGGGTGCAGCCGGTCGCGCAGCCCGTGGAACCGGTCCCGCAGCACGGTCCCGTCGTAGACGAACAACGGGGTGCCGTACCGCCGGGCCAGCTCGGACACCCGCACGCCCTGCACCTGGAACTCGACGGTCATCCTCGTTCCTCTCCCCGGAGCGGGTCCGGCGAAGTCCGCTCCGGTTCGCCGGCGCCCTGAAGGGGCGCGGGGCTGTGGTCACATGCGGCTCCGCCGCGGGGCGCGACCGGCCACGACGGCGCCGCGGACGGCTGACGGCCCCTCGCGGCACTCCCGGCGGAGCGCCTGGTGCTCTCCGCGAGAGCGGCCAGCCTGCGGCCGACCTCGTCGTCCAGTGCCGCCGTCCGGTCCGCCGAGTCGGCGACGACGACCCCGTGGAGACGCCCGGTGAAGTCCGTCTCAGGGGCCCGCTCGCCGGGCGGCGCGGCCGCGTTGACGGTGGCGTGGTTGTTGATCAGCAGCCCGGTGCCCCGGGCGGGGTCGAACAGCAGGTCCGCCAGGGCGCGGCGGAGCGACCCGAACGGCAGCGGCGCGCCGAGCCGCAGGGGGTATCCGCGCACCAGCGCCGTGCTCCCGGACCCGATGAAGGCCTCCTGGATCGAGGCCTGGTACGTGGACATGTTGTGGCGCGCGTTGATCTCGACGATCGGGTAGAGGCCGCCGTCGGGATCGACCATCGCGTCGACGCCGACGACCCCGAAGTAGCCGTCCTCGGCCAGCCGTCCGCCCAGCAGCCGGGAGACCTCCGTCAGCTCGGCCGTCTGCCGTTCGGTGAGCCGCGCCGGGATCCGGTGGCCCAGGTGCACGCCTCCCTCGGTCAGGGCCTCCTTGACGAAGTCGACGTGCACGCGGCCGTCCCGGCCCACGGTGAACTGGTAGTTGAGGTCGGCGCGCTTGGCCACCCACTCCTCCACCACCAGGCCGGCCCGGTCGTCCCCGGCCTTCCGCGCCCGGCCGCGGATCATGCGGTGCAGCCGGTCCAGGCGGCGTTCTTCCTCGACCACCTCGATGCCCTTGCCGGAGACACCGAAGGCGTCCTTGAACACGACCCGGCGGCCGTCGGCGAGCAGCGCGCGGGCGGCCTCGACCGCCGCGTCGAGCTCGGCCAGGCTCGCGCAGGTCCAGCCGCGGGTCTGCCGGATGCCCAGCTCGCCGGCCAGCCGCCGGCTGTAGATCTTGCTGTTGACCGCCTTGCAGATCGCCGCCGGCGGGGCGGCCAGCGCGATCCCGGCCCGTTCGGCCAGCCGCTCCTCCAGCTCGCTGACCCCGTGCGCGCAGACCACGCCGGCGCGCGCACCGATCCTGCCCAGCTCGCGCAGCACCGGCCGGTCCTCCAGCGCGTCCTGGGTGACGGTGCTGCCCGGGTCCTGGTGCTCCACCACGAGCAACCCCGGCAGGTCGAAGCCGAGTTCCTCCAGATGGCTCAGGTAGTCGGGGTCGGGTTCGCCCTTCAGTACGACGTGGTCGCCCTTGCCCGCGAGCAGGAGGGCGAACTCGTCCATCCGGTTGACGATGACGCTGCCGGAGCCGAACGTCAGCCTCGGCAGCCCGGGTTCGCCGCGGGCCCACTGGTCCTCGACCTCGAAGTTGCCGAGGAACACCAGCTCCGCGTCAGGGTTCCCGGTCAGGGCCGCCTTCAGGCGGCCGGTGAAATGCCCGGTCATCTCGCCCGTGCCCCTTTCAGTGCTCGAAGACCATGGCCGAGAAGGTCGAGCCGAGACCGACCGTGGCGAGCAGATAGCGGTCCCCCGGGCGCAGTCGGCCGAGGTCGAGGGCGGTCCGGTAGTTGATGAAGGGGTCCGCGCAGAAGCAGTGCCCGGTGACCGGCACGTTGTCCAGGAAGATGCGCTCCAGCGGGAGCCCGAGATGTCGGGCGAGCCGCGCCCATGACAGCCGGTTGACGTTGTGCGGGAAGACCACGGCGACGTCGTCCAGTCCCAGGCCCGCCTTCGCGACGGCCGCCAGCATGACCTCGGCCAGCGCCTCGGTGTAGATCTGCTGGTATTCGCCGGCCAGTTCGTCGTCGAGCGACAGGCACTCGTAGAAGCGGCCGTGGGTGCGGGCGGCGTAGCTCAGCATCCGGTCCCGGTCGTCGCGGATGCCGACGAGCACCGCGGCCGCGCCCTCGCTGTTGGCGGCCGTACCCGGCACCGTCTGTGCGGCCAGGGTGAAGGTCTTCTCGCCCGTGAGGACCAGGGCCAGGGCGTCCGGATCACCGTCGCTCGCCAGCAGCTTGCCGACCAGGTCCACCGCCAGCAGCCCCGAGGCGCAGGCGTGGTGGGTCACCGCGAACGCCGTGGCGTGCCCGAGCCCGAGCGCGTCACGCACCTCGTGCACGGGGTTGACCGGATGGGGGACAACCACCGGCATGGTCCGCGCCTGGACCACGTACCGCACCCGCTCCTCCCTGCCGCGCAGTCCGTCGAGCTTGCCCGCGGCGGCCAGCAGCAGATCGGTGAGCGTGCCACCGGGCTCGCGGCAGACCTCCGCCAGGCCGTAGAAGCGCCGGTACACCTTCATCTCCGCGGCGCTGAGGCCCAGTTCGTCGCTCAGCTCACCGATGGGTATGCGTGCCGACGGCAGGTGGGCCGCCACCTCCTCCAGCGACGTCATCGGCTCTCCCCCGACGGGGACGCCTGGGCGAGCGTCTCCTCCAGGTGCCCCGCCAGGGCGTCGATCGTCGGGTGGTCCCAGGCCACGGTCGGCTCCAGGGCCAGTCCGAGGTGGTCCTCGATGTCGCCGCAGAGGATCAGCGCGTAGACCGAGTCGAGACCGTACGTCGTCAGCGTGGCGGTGGTGTCGATGGCGGCGGCGTCGAGTTGTGCGTAGTGGGCGACCCGCGCGCGCAGCCAGCTCCGCAGTTCGGTGTCCGGCGGGGCCGGTTCGGGGGTGTTCATCGCCTTCTCCTTGTCATTGCAGGCGCCGGTTCGACAGGCCGAACCCGCGGCGGTCGCGGTGCCGGGCGAGGACCTCCGACGACAGCCGTTCGGTGATGTGCGGGGACCGCTGCCCGGGGTCGCGGCCCACCCGTTCGGCGATCCGGCCCAGCGCCGCGACGGCCCAGTGCGGATCGCCGAGGAACGCGTCGTGCCGCCCCCGGTTGTGGAGCCAGACGTTCACGCAGGCGGTCGCCGCGAGCACCGCGGCGTACCGCGCCGCCAGCCGCAGCGCCTCGGGCCGGGCGGCGACGCTGAGGTCGGCGGGGGTCAATGCGGCGCATTCGCGTCGTACGTCCGCCTGCTCGGCCGCGATGACGAGGACCAAGCGGCGCAGCTCCCCGTCCAGTTCGGGGAAGCCGAGGGCCGCCGACAGCGCGGCGCTGAGGCTGTCACGCCCGCCCGAGCCGACCGACAGCCGCTCGAAGGGCAGCGGCGGCAGGTCAGCGCCGAGGTGGAACACCCCGGCGGGCGGCTGGGTGTCGTCCCGCCACCCCTTGCGGGCCAGCCGCGGCAGCTGCGGCAGCACCGTGCTGAGACAGGCCACGCGCGCGGTGTGGCCGAAGCCCGCCGGCGCCAGGTCACGCAGGTGCTTCTGGAAGATCCCGTAGCCGCCGTCGCGGAGATAGAACTGAGCGCCCAGCACCCGCGACAGGGCGTCCATGGCCTCCATCAGGAGCGTGGCCACGAAGTACTTGGCGGCCGAGGCGTACAGGCTGGTCTCGCCGGGGAGCAGATGCACCGAGCGCGCGGTCACGGTGGCCAGGCAGTCGCAGATCAGCAGGTCGGTGAAGGCGTCGGCGAGGATCGAGCGGATGTACGGCATCTCGGCCAGCGACCGCCCGTACAGGACCCGCTCGTCCGCGAACCGGGCGGTGACCTCCAGACCGGTCTCCAGGATGCCCGCGGTCATCGCCGGCAGCGCGGTGCGGGTGACCTGGAAGGAGCGCAGCGCCGTCTCCACGCCGAGCCCGGGCGCCCCCAGCACCGCGTCCGCCGGGACCGGGCAGTCCCGGAACTCCAGCCCGCCGAGCGGGACCCCGCGCATCCCCGCGCTGTGGAAGCGCGGCAGGTGGCGCGGCACGCCCGCGGGCAGGTCCGCCGTCTCCACGAACAGCTGCGAGTGGCTGCGGCTGCCCGGAGCGGGCGACGTGCGCGCGAAGAGGACCATGGCCTCGGCGCGCCGGGCGTTGGCGATCACTTCCTTGCGCCCGTTGAGCCGTAACCGCCCGTCGTCGCCCGGCAGTGCCGAGAACTCGGCCCGCGCGAAGTCGTTGCCGTGTGCCAGCTCGTGGTAGCCGGAGACGGCCCGGCCACCCGCCAGCAGCACGTCGGCCATCCGGCGGCGCTGCCGTTCGTCGCCCGCGGTCCAGACGTTGACCGCGGGGATGAGGCTGCTCGCTCCATATCCGAGGCCCAGACAGGGGTCGTGCCGGAAGACCGCCCGCATCACCTCGATGAGGTGGTCGAGCCGGGTCAGGCGCCCGCCCAGTTCGGGCGGGACGAACTCGGCGTTCAACCCGTAGTCGTCCAGCAACCGTTCGCCCGCGGCGAGCATCTCGCCCGCTTCGTCGGCCGCGAGCACTGCGGCGTGGCCGGTCGGATTGCCCGGGTCCCAGGGGTCGCCGAACTGGCGTTCGAGGTCGGCGATGGCGCCGGCCGCGGGGGCGTCGCGCGACCCGGTTCCGTCGATCACGAGGTGACCACCGAGGTCGGAGGAGCGCTGGGGCGGCCGGCCGTACGTGCGTCGAAGAGCCGGTCGAACACCTCGCCGTCGGTCGGCCGTCCCGGCGGGCGCAGCGATCGCAGCACGTAGGTCAGGACGGCCTCCAGCCACAGCGGGTCCTCGCCGGGCGTGCGGTGGTGGAGCCACACCCTCAGGGCGGCCGCGCCCGCGAAGCAGTCCTCGTAGCGGCGCGCCAGCGCGAAGGCCTCCGGCGGTGCGTACTGGGAGGCGGGCGGGCTCAGCGCCAGCTCGTGGTGGAGCCGGTCGCAGCCGGCGGTGAGCTCCTCGGCGAGCTCGGCCACGCGCGCGGGCGCCTGACCCGCGGACGCCAGCGCGCGCAGTTCGCCGCTCGCGGTGTGCAGGCTCTGCGTGAGGCTGCACCCGCCGCGCGCCAGCAGGCTCAGCCGGTCGAGCCGGGCCGGGGGCGGCGGGGCCGACAGGTCGGCGGTACGGCGTACGGCCTCCTCGTCGGCGATGCCCTGCCGATGGCCGCGGACCAGCACCGGAAAGTGGTTGATCAGAAGGTGCTGGTTGACGAAGGTGCTCCCGTCGAAGATGCCGACCACCCGGTGGTCGCGTTCCAGCTTCTGGAACGCGCCGTGCTCGTGGACCTCGGTGAGGAACGCGCGAGCGCCCAGCAGTTCGCCGCAGGCGGCGATCAGCTCGTCGGCGCGGGTCGGGACGTACGACTTGGCCACCGCGGAGATGACGGTCATCTCCTGCGGCAGGGTGTGCACGCTGCGGGCCGCCACCACGCTCACGATCTCGGCGGCGTGGAGCGCGGCGTACGCCTCTCCGAGCACGCGGCGTACGTGCGGCAGGTCGATCAGCCGACGGCCGTAGAGCTCGCGCCCGGCGGCGAACTCCTCGGCCAGCCGCACCGCCTGGTCGGCGGCGCCCAGCGACAGGGCCGTGCAGGCGGTCCGGGTGAGCTGCAAGGCCTTGAGCACGATCTCCAGCCCTGCGCCCTGCTCGCCGATCAGCGCGTCGGCCGGGAACGGGCAGTCCTCCAGCGCGATCCCGCTGATGTCGGCGCCCCGGATGCCGTGCGTGGGCACCTTGGGCAGCGGGCGCCAGCGGTCCGCCGGGAGGCGCCGTTTGTCGGCCAGCAGCAGGCTGAAGCCGCGCGGGCCGCCCTCCGGCCGGGTGCGCACGAGAAGGCAGAGCAGCGTGCCCCGGGTGGCGTTGTTGATCAGCCACTTCTCGCCGTTCACGCGGAAGCCGCCGGGCTCCGGCGTGGCGGTCGTCTCACCGGCGAGCAGGTCACTGCCGTGGCCGCGCTCGGTCAGTCCCCATGACACCGGTGCCCCGGCGATGATGTCGGCGCCGAGCTCGCGCGCCTGCTCCGCGCGGCCCGCCAGCCACATGCAGGCACCGCCGAGAAACGTTTTGCCGTGCCCGATCGCGACCGTCAGATCGCGGCGCGCCACCGCCCGCAGCGCCGCGACGAGTTCGTCGTAGCGGGTCAGGGCCCCGCCGAACTCGGCCGGCACGTACAGCCGCGGCAGCCCCATCCGGTCGAGTTCCCGGCAGATGTCGGCGGGGAACGACTCATCGCGGTCCAGCGCGGCACTGCGGGCGTAGGAGAGGGGCGCCGCGGGGTCGGCGGGATCGCCGAGCGCCCGGTCGAAGCCGTCGAGGTCGACGCGGTCGGTGTCGATCAGCGGGTCGGTCACCTTCACGAGCCATCACCGCCCGCATCGAAACCGCCGAGGCGGACACAGCCCATGGCGATCAGCCGCTCGGTCACCGCCACGAGGCATCACCGCCCCCGCCGAACCCGCCAAGGCGAACACGACCCATGGCGATCAGCCCCTCAATGACCTTCACCAGACATCACCGCCCCCGCCAAAGCCACCAAGGCGAATACGACCCATGGCGATCAGCCCCTCAGTGACCTTCACCAGACATCACCGCCCCCGCCAAAGCCGCCAAGGCGAACACGACCCATGGCGATCAGCCCCTCAGTGACCTTCACCAGACATCACCGCCCCTGCCGAAGCCGCCGAGGCGGACACGGCCGGTAGTGAGCAGCAGGTCGGGCATCGTCACCAGGCGTCACCGCCCGCCGCCTCGCCCAGCCGGGCGCGGACGGCCGGTGACAGTTCCGCGTGGAGGATCGGAAGCTCGCCGCCGAGGAACCGTCGGCGCAGCAGCCGCCGCTGGATCTTGCCGCTGGTGGTGCGTGCGACGGTGCCGGGAGGCACGAGGACGACGTTGTGGGCGGGCACCCCGACGTCCCGGGTGAGGCGGTCGCGGACGCGCGCGGCGACGTGGGCCAGCTCGTCCGGCGCGATCCGGTCGGCCCGGCACTCGCGGACGACCACGACCTCCTCCTCGGGCACGGGGACGGAGAAGGCCGCCCCGACCCCGCGTTCCAGGGCCGGGTGGGCCTCCCGCGTCGCCGCCTCCAGGTCCTGCGGGTAGAGGTTGCGGCCGCGGATGATGATCAGCTCCTTGGTGCGGCCCGTGACGTACAGCTCGCCCTCGTGCAGGATCCCCAGATCCCCGGTGCGCAGGAAGCCGCTCTCCCCGTCGGGTGTGACGGCGTCGAAGACGCGCCGCGTCTCGGCGGGCCGCCCCCAGTAGCCCCGGGCGACGTTCGGGCCCCGCACCCAGATCTCGCCGACCCGGCCGTCCGGCAGCGTCCGGCCCGCGTCGGCGTCGACGATCCGGATGTCGAGGTGCTCGGCGGGACCGCTGCTGACGATGCGGTGCACGGGCGCGCCGGGGGCCGGGGCCAGCAGCTCACCGCGCTCGAACGCGGCGGCGTCCACCTCGGTGATCACGGCGCGGCGGGCAGGCCGGTCGCCGGAGACGACCAGGGTCGTCTCGGCCATGCCGTAGCCGGGGAGCATCGCCTCGGGGCGCAGCCCGGCGGCGGCGAACCGCCGGGTGAACGCCTCGACGGTGGCTGCCTGGACGGGCTCGGCGCCGTTCACCGCGCACCGCCAGCGCGAGAGGTCCAGCCGGGCCAGCTGCTCGTCGGTGATCCGCGTCAGACACAGGTCGTAGGCGAAATTCGGCGCGGGAGAGAAGTCGATGCCGTGCCGGTCGATCAGCGTCAGCCATGTGTGCGGGCGCTTGAGGAAGGCCGTCGGCGGCATCAGCACGCTGCGACCGCCCAGGACGAGCGGCGTGAGCAGCAGCCCGATCAGACCGAAGTCGTGGTAGAGCGGCAGCCAGCCGCCCACCGGGCGGTCGGCGCTCATGCCGGCGATCGCCGCGAGGATCCCGGCGTTGGCCAGCAGGTTGGCGTGGTCGACCACGACGCCCTTGGGGTCGCCGGTGGACCCTGACGTGTACTGGAGGAAGGCCGGCGCGTGCGGGTCGGCCGGAGGCGGCCGCCACCGGTTCGCCGCGGACAGCTCGTCCACGGCTTCGGCGCAGTCGGGTGCGAGCACGGTCACGCCCCCGAGGTCCTGCTCCCTGGTCCAGGACACGAGCGCTTCCAGATCCGTGCCGTCGGTCAGGGCACCGGTCGCTCCCGCGTCCCGGGCGATCGCGGCGAGCCGGTCGGCCTGCCGCCGCTGACGGCCGTCGGGCGGCGGCGCGGGCACCGGGACCATGCCCGCGTACATGCAGCCCAGGAGGGATCGTGCGAACCCCGGCCCGGAGGGATGCAGGACGAGCAGCCGGTCACCGGCGGAGAACCGATCCTGCAACAGCGCGGCGACCTGGCGGGCGGACCGGTCGAGTTCCCCGTACGTCACGGTCTCGTCGGCCTCGGCGCGGAGCGGATCCGCGCTGAAGATCAGGGCGGTCCGGTCACCGTGCTCCGCAGCCCTCGCACACATGAGTGCGACGAAGCTTCCGTGCTCGTGCTCCATCGCCCCACCCTAAACGGCACTCTGGCGCCGCCGGATGAGTAATTGGCAAGAGGTGTAGGTGAGTTGAGGCTCGCGCCACTCACCTGCGGGTCGTGGCGGTGGGCGTGGGCTCCGGGCCGTCGGCGCGCAGCGGGTCGGGACCGGGCCTCGGGGGGTCGGCGACCACGGCCCCCTTCTTGTGGTGACGGGGCACGACGTCCTGAGGGAACGTCAGCTGCTGGTTCATCCACTTCAGGGCGGGGGGCATCTCCTGAACCCAGGTCGGGAAGTTGTGACTGCCGTGCTCGGGCAGGATCGACGCGACACGCATGGGTGCCTTCACCGCCCTGATGAAGGCCTGCGTCTGCGGATAACCGCGCTCCCCGTGCTTGCTCTCGGCCACCAGGACGGAGACCTGGGGGACGGGCAGGTGCTTGAGCCGCCACATCAGATCGTGGCCGTTCATCCGCTCGGTGCGGTCCGGTCCGCTGCCGAAGAGACTGCCGGTCGTCGGATCGTCCTTGACCCGGTAGTCGGGCGACAGGGCGGCGGCCGTCGTGTACACGTGCGGATCGCGCATCGTCAGCTGGAGGGCGCAGCTGCCGCCGGAGGAGTAGCCCATGACACCCCAGGCACTGGCGTCGTGGCCCACCCGGTAGGCGGACTTCAGGGCGTCGGGGAGATCCCTGGCCAGGAAGGTCTCGGTCTGCGGGCCGCCCGGTACGTTCACGCACTCGGTGTCGCGCGGCGGGGCGATCGTCGGCCGGATCATCACCATGACGGTCGGCTGCATCCGACCGCTCTTCTGCAGTTCACCGGCGGTCTGCGACACCCGCAGATGCTGCGCGAGGTTGAAGACGCTGCCCGGGTAGCCGCTGAGCGCGACGATCACCGGGAAGCGCTGACGCTGGTACGCCTTCTGGAAGTACTGCGGCGGCAGGTAGACGAACGCCGGATCCACCACGCCCGTGCGGCGGCCGATGACCTTCACGGACTCCACTCGCCCGTTCACCGCGGCGGGGCCGGTGGGCAGTCCGCTGACCCGGCTCAGCTGCTCGTCGCCGGCGGGCTGCACCAGCGCCCCCTTCACGGCGACGCCGCTCACCGCGCCCGGGCCGCCGTCGTCCCCCGCCTGCGTCACTCCGACGGGGGCCGTCTCGACACGGCCGAAGAGCTCGCCCCACGATCCGAAGAACTGGTACGAGGAGTTCAGCCAGCACGCGAACGCCGCGATCATCACCACCTGCGTCGTCCCGATGGCCAGCAGGCGTCCGAGCACCTGCCACAGTCCCTGCCGGGAGAACCGTGGCCACGACCAGACCAGCAGTCCCACACACACGGCGGCGAGGGCCGCCATCACATACACGGTCGTCTCGCTGGTCAGACCCATCCGGTTGATCCCCGATTTCCCTACCTGTGCGGTTTCCTTCACACAGAAGGAGGGGTGGGGAACCCTCCGCGTTCCCCAATTAGTGCAAAAGGGGTGGTGAAACCGCTCACTCGGCGGCGTCCCTTCGCCATGCCGGGGACAGGAGTTGAACTGCCCGGAGCTGCCCACGCGGCGGTACGCCGGTGCGGGCCGGGCGTCCGAGAGGCACTCTGCCGAGTCGGCGAACCGAGCGGGTTGAGCGGGTGAAGCTTGGGCCCGCGTTCGCGCCACGGGGCATGGATAAGGCTCCCCGCCGTATCCGGACGAGTCGGCGGACACGACGCGCTGGAGGCGAGTGATGAACCAGAAACAGGTCCAGACCGGCCACACCACCCACCGGGTCCCGGTCCTCATCGTCGGCGGTTCCCTCGTCGGCCTGTCGACCTCGCTGTTCCTGGGCCGGTTGGGCGTACGGCACACCCTGGTGGAGCGGCACGCCGGCACCTCCATCCACCCCCGCGGACGGGGCAACAACGTCCGCACGATGGAGCTGTTCCGGACGGCCGGCGTGGAAGCGGGGATCCGGGACGCCGCCGCCACGCTGGCCGGCAACCACGGGATCCTGCAGACACCCACCCTGGTCGGCGACGCGGGCGAGTGGCTCTTCCGGGAGATCGACCCGGGTGGCGGGCTGGCCCGCTTCAGCCCCAGCTCATGGTGCCTGTGCAGCCAGAACGACCTGGAGCCGGTGCTCCTCGAACACGCCGGGCGGCTCGGCGGCGACCTGCGGTACGCCACCGAACTGCTGTCGTTCGAGACCGGGCCCTCCGGCGTCACCGCGGTGGTCAAGAGCCGGGAGACCGGCGAGCACACCACCTTCCTCGCGGACTACCTCGTCGCCGCCGACGGCCCCCGCAGCCCCGTCCGCGAGCAGCTCGGCATCGGCCAGAGCGGTCCCGGCGACCTGTTCAGCAACGTCAGCATCACCTTCCGCTCCCGTCGCCTCGCCGGGGTCGTGGGCGAACGCCGTTTCATCGTCTGCTATCTGACCGATCCGGCGGCCGACGGTGCGCTGCTTCCCGTGGACAACCGGGAGAACTGGGTCTTCCACGCTCCCTGGCACCCCGAACGGGGCGAAACGCTCGAGGAGTTCACCGACGAGCGGTGTGCCGAACACATCCGCCGCGCGGTCGGTGTCGCCGACCTCGACGTGGAGATCACCGGCAGGGCTCCCTGGCACGCCGCCCAACGGGTCGCCCGGAGCTACCGTTCGGGACGCGTCTTCCTGGCCGGCGACTCGGCCCACGAGATGTCCCCCACCGGGGCGTTCGGCTCCAACACCGGTATCCAGGACGCGCACAACCTCGCCTGGAAGCTCGCCGCGGTGCTCGGCGGCTGGGCCGGGGAGGCGCTGCTGGACACGTACGACGCCGAGCGCCGCCCGGTCGCGGAGGCGACCAGCGCCCGCGCCGCCGCACGGTCGGTCGAGCACAGCCATCCCGGTTTCGCCCCGTCGCCCGGCGCGGGCGGCGGCGGTGGCCCGCAGCGCGGCATCCTCAACGTGGCCCTCGGTTACCGCTATCCGCAGGGCGCCGTCATCGGCGCCGACCCCGCGACCGCGGTCGTCCCGGAACGCCTCGACCTGTCGGGCGAACCCGGCAGCAGGGCCCCCCACCTGGCGGTACGGCACCGGGGTGAACGGATCTCCACCCTGGACCTCTACGAGACGTCGTTCGTCCTGCTCAGTGCTGCCGATGACCCAAGTGGCTGGCACGAGGCCGCCGTCCGCCTCGCCGAAGAGACAGCCGTCCCGCTGACCTCGTACCGGGTGGGCGACGGCTCCGGTGCCGAACTGACACCCGAGGGCGACGCGGACTGGTCGGCCGCCCACGGCACGACGCCCGGAGGCGCCGTACTCGTCAGGCCCGACGGGTTCGTGGCCTGGCGATCGCCCGGGCCGGTCCCGGATGCCGAGTCGGCGCTGCGCCAGGTCCTGACGACGCTGCTGGGGGCGGTCTGACTCCCGCTCGATCCGGGCGCGTTCACCCGGGTGACCGCCCCGAGTGGTGGCGGACGCGGGGCTGACTGACGGTGGATCACGTCGGGGGAGGGCCACTTCAGCTGACGAAGCACCAGCTGCCCGGCCGCCGACGGAAGGAACGTCTTATGCGCTCTGCTCGCATCCTCCTGACCACCGCGGCGGCCTCGGCCGTCCTTGCTCTCGGCGCCCCCGGCGCTTACGCGGCCGGGGACGACTGGGATTCGTCGGACTCCTCCTACAGCAAGGAGAACAGGGACCCCAAGTACGACCCGGAGACCTACAAGGACAAGGAGCACGGCCAGGACTCCGGCAGCAAGCACGACGGCGGCGGCTGGAGCGGCAGCCACGAGAAGCCCAGCGGCGGAATGCACACCGGGGGCGGCGGGTTGGCCTCCCCGGCGATGACCGCGGGCGGGCTCGCCGTGCTGGCGGTCGCCGGAACCGGCCTGTACGCGACACGCCGTAGGAAGGTCGCCGGAAGCATGGCCTGAGCCATGCCCGACGCGATAGCCGCTGTGGCCGCCGCGCGCGTGCCGCGTGGCGGCCCGGCCGGCCCTCCCCGTGCCCCGTACGTCCGATCTGCTGCCGTCCCCTGGTGAGGTGGTGTCCGATGGCAGTCCCTCCCCCCACCCCCGCAGACAATCCCGGCCACGACGAGCCCGCCCCGACCGGCCAGGGATCCCACACCAAGATGATGCTGAGCGCCGTGGCGATCCTGGTGCTGGGCCTGGGCCTGTTCGGCGGTCACGACAAGTCGTCGCCGGACGCCTCCGCGCCGCCGCGGGCCGCACCCGTCTCCGCGTCGTCGGCTCCGCCGCCCCGGCAGGCGGCCGGGCAGCCGTCCGGTCGGCATCTGCCGCGATCGAGGCCGGTACGTCTGCTCATTCCGAAGATCTCGGTCGACGCCCCCTTCACGGACCTCGCCATCGGTCCCACGGGCCGTCTCGAGCCGCCTCCCGCCCACGACGTCAACCTCGTCGGCTGGCACGCCAAGGGCGCTTCCCCCGGGGAGACCGGCACGGCGATCATCGCCGGGCATGTGGACACGGCGACCTCGGCGGCCGTCTTCGTGGACCTCGGAGAACTCGAGAAGGGGGACGTCTTCCACGTCGACCGGGCCGACGGGCGCAGAGCGTCCTTCGTGGTCGACAGCGTGGAGACGTTCGACAAGGGCCACTTCCCCAGTCGGCGGGTGTACGAGGACACGGCCACGGCCCAGGTCAGGCTCATCACCTGTGCGGGTGACTACGACCATACGGCCAGGGACTACAAGGACAACCTCGTGGTCTTCGCCCACCTCCTCTGAGCCCGCCCCGCCCGGCCGCCGGGCCGGCCGGTCACCCCCACGGTGCATACGAGTCGCGCGCTTGCGGGGGCGGGCTGACGATCGAGGAACGCCGACGTCATCCCCCGCGACCGACGTTCGTCCGCCTCTGCCCCCGAAGGAGATGTACACAGGATGACCACCACGTCCGACCGTGTTTCGAAAGCGCCTGAGCAACAGGCTTCGCAGCGGGTCTCCCAGTCCGTGTTCGACGGCTCCAGGCTCCGTGTCGTCCTGTTGGTGGACGTCTACGACGGGGCCCAGCAGCAGTTCCTCGAGGCGTACGAGAGTCTGTGCAGCCAGGTCGCCTCGGTTCCCGGACATGTCAGCGACCAGCTGTGCCAGTCCATCGAGAACCCCTCCCAGTGGCTCATCACCAGTGAGTGGGAGAGCGCACCGCCCTTCCTCACCTGGGTGAACAGCGAGGAACACGTGCGGATGGTGGAGCCGCTGCACAGTTGCGTCCGGGACACCAGGTCGCTGCGCTTCCACATCGTCCGCGAGACCGGCGGGCCGGCCGTGCCGACCGGGCCCGGCAAACGCCGGCTCCAGGCGTCCCCCAGGATCGGTGACGGGCTGATCCGTCACGCGCTCACCTTCACGGTCAAGCCGGGCAGTGAGGACACCGTCGCCAAGATCCTCGCCGGCTACACCTCACCGGAGCCGCGGGTCGACGACGCCACCCGGCTGTGCCGCACCTCCCTCTTCATGCACGGCAACCGGGTGGTCCGGGCCATCGAGGTGCGGGGCGACCTGCTCGCCGCGCTGCGCCACGTCGCCCGGCAGCCCGAGGTGCGGGCCGTCGAGGAAGCCATCAACCCCTATCTGGAGCAGGACCGGGACCTGGACGACCCCGAGTCCGCCCGGCTCTTCTTCACCCGCGCGGCGCTGCCCGCCGTACACCATGTGACCGCCGGTCAGGAGAGCCCGGAGGCCGTCCGGCACGCGCTGTACTACCCGGCCCGCGAAGGGTGCGGTATGCGGCTGGCCGAGCTGCTCGCCCGGCAGGACGAGGCGGCGGCGGACGATCCGCGGGGACCGGTGCTGCGCAGCACGATCTTCCAGCGCGACGACGTCGTGATGCGGCTGGTCGACGTGCGCGGCGCCCTCGACAGCGACCCCGGACCCGTGCTCGGTCTCACCGACCACGGCCGGGCGGCCGAACTGACGGCCCTGCTCGACGGCGAGGCCCTCGGACTGGACGGCCGGGCGCTGAAGGACAGCGCCCCCGCCCACCTCCTCGCGGTCTCCCGCATGGACCTCGTCACCGACCGCCGCGCGCCCGGCGCCTGATTCACCGGCCACCGGGCCGTGACCGGCCACGCCCTCATGTCGAAGCAGCACATGTTCGGAGGAACGTCGTGATCAAACGTCATCCCGGAGTGGTGGATCTCAGCGAGGTCGAGCCCAACACCCGGCGCGGAGGCGATCTGCGCGCCATGCTCACCCCCACCACGGTCGGCTCCACCAGCGGTTTCATGGGCGTGGCCATCGTGCAGCCCGGCGACCGCATCGCCGAGCACTACCACCCGTACTCCGAGGAGTTCATCTACGTCGTCTGCGGACAGCTCGAAGTGGACCTCGACGGCGAGCCGCACCCGCTCCAACCCGAGCAGGGGCTCCTGATCCCGTCCCACATGCGGCACCGCTTCCGCAACGTCGGCAAGGTGGAGGCCCGCATGGTCTTCCACCTCGGCCCGCTGGCGCCGAGCCCGCCGCTCGGGCACGTCGACACCGAGGACGCCGACGGCGTGCCGATCCCGGCGGAGGCGGCCCACGCGGGTGCGGGCGGGCCCGCCGAACGAACCCGGATGCGCTCATGAGGAGGCGCGTGGCGGTCACCGGCATAGGAATCGTCGCCCCGGGCGGCATCGGTGTCCCGGCGTTCTGGGATCTGCTGACCAGCGGTCGTACGGCGACCCGCGGCATCACGTTCTTCGACCCGTCCGGGCTGCGTTCGCAGATCGCCGCCGAGTGCGACTTCGACCCGGCGGCCCACGGGCTGGACGCGGAGCAGATCGCTCGGAGCGACCGCTACCTCCAGTTCGCCCTGGTCGCCGGGGACGAGGCGATACGGGACTCCGGTCTCGACCTCGCCGGGGAGAACCCGTGGCGGGTCGGCGTCTCGCTGGGCACCGCGGTCGGCGGAACCACCCGGCTGGAGAACGACTACGTGCTGGTCAGCGACCGCGGGCAGCACTGGGACGTGGACCACCGCAAGGCCGGCCCGCACCTGCACCGGGCGTTCACGCCCAGCACCCTCGCCTCGGCGGTGGCGGAGCGGTTCGAGGCACGCGGGCCGGTGCAGACGGTCTCCACGGGCTGCACCTCGGGGCTCGACGCGGTCGGGTACGCCTTCCACACGATCGAGGAGGGCAGGGCCGACGTGTGCATCACGGGCGCCTCGGACTCCCCGATCTCGCCCATCACCATGGCCTGCTTCGACGCGATCAAGGCCACCTCCCCGAGCAACGACGACCCCGCCCACGCCTCACGGCCCTTCGACGCCCGCCGCAACGGGTTCGTCATGGGCGAGGGCGGCGCGGTGCTCGTCCTGGAGGAGCTGGAGCACGCCCGGGCCCGTGACGCGCACGTGTACTGCGAGATAGGCGGCTACGCCACCTTCGGCAACGCCTACCACATGACCGGTCTGACCCGTGAGGGCCTGGAAATGGCCCGGGCCATCGAGGACGCCCTCGGCCAGGCCCGGCTCGACGCCACGGCGATCGACTACGTCAACGCACACGGGTCGGGCACCCAGCAGAACGACCGGCACGAGACGGCCGCGGTCAAACGGGCTCTGGGCGCGCACGCCTATGACACACCCATGAGTTCCATCAAATCCATGGTGGGCCATTCCCTCGGCGCGATCGGGGCGATCGAGGTCGTCGCCTGCGCGCTGGCCCTGGCCCACCAGGTCGTCCCGCCCACCGCGAACTACGAGACCCCGGACCCCGAGTGCGACCTGGACTACGTCCCGCGCGTCGCCCGCGAGCGCAGACTGCGCAGCGTGCTCTCCGTGGGCAGTGGGTTCGGCGGCTTCCAGTCCGCGGTGATCATGACCCTGCCGAGGGAGAGGACCGAATGAGCGCACCGCATCCCCGGCGCGCGGCCGTCACCGGAATCGGCGTGGTCGCGCCCAACGGAAACAGCACCGAGGCCTTCTGGAAGGCCACCAGCGAGGGTGTCGTCGTCCTGGACCGGATCACCCGTGAGGGGTGCGAGCACCTGCCGCTGCGGGTGGCCGGCCAGATCCGGGACTTCGACCCGCCGGCGGCGGTCGAGGAGCGCTACCTCGTCCAGACCGACCGGTTCACGCACTTCGCGATGGCCGCGGCCGACCTGGCACTGGACGACGCCGGGCTCAGCCGGTCCGAAACCGACGCCGCGCCCTTCTCCGTGGGCGTGGTCACCGCCGCCGGATCCGGTGGCGGTGAGTTCGGGCAGCGCGAACTGCAGCAACTGTGGAGCAAGGGAAGCCGCTTCGTCGGGCCGTACCAGTCCATCGCCTGGTTCTACGCCGCGAGCACCGGCCAGATCTCCATCCGGCGCGGCCTCAAGGGCCCCTGCGGGGTGGTCGCCTCCGACGAGGCCGGCGGCCTGGACGCCCTGGCGCATGCGGCGCGGGCCGTGCGGCGCGGCACCGACGTGATGGTGGCCGGCGCGACCGAGGCGCCGCTGGCCCCCTACTCGATGGTCTGCCAGCTCGGCTACGAGGAGCTGAGCACCGTCGCCGAACCGGACCGTGCCTACCGCCCGTTCACCACCGCGGCCTGCGGATTCGTGCCCGCCGAGGGCGGTGCCATGGTCGTCGTGGAGGCCGAGACCTCGGCCCGGGAACGGGGCGTGCTGGTGCGGGCCACGCTGGCGGGACACGCGGCGACCTTCACCGGCGCGTCCCGCTGGGAGCAGTCCCGGGAGGGGCTGGCCCAGGCGATCCGGGGCGCCCTGGACGAGGCCGGGTGCGCTCCCGAGGAGATCGACGTGGTCTTCGCCGACGCCCTCGGTGTCCCGGAGGCCGACCGTGCCGAGGCGCTGGCGATCGCGGACGCACTGGGCCCGCACGGCACCCGCGTCCCCGTCACGGCGCCGAAGACCGCCGTCGGCCGGGCCTGCGGCGCGGCGCCCCTGCTGGACGTCGCCGCCGCGGTGCTCGCGATGGAGCACGGTCTGATCCCCCCCACCCCCAACGTCTTCGACGTCTGCCACGACCTCGACCTCGTCACCGCCCGCGCGCGAGCCACCGAGTTGCGCACGGCGCTGGTCCTCAGCCGAGGACTCATGGGGTCGAACGCGGCGCTGGTGCTACGGCGCGGTGCCGCCGATGCCTCCTAGCGAGGCGTCGCACACCCATCACCCAGCAAGGAGAGGAACCGCATGAGTGACCGAATCACCGTGGAAGAGCTGGCCGAGCTCATGAAGAAGGCCGCCGGGATCACCGTCGCCCCGGAGGAGCTCCAGCAGCGGCAGGAGTCCGGCTTCGACGCCTTCGGCCTCGACTCGCTCGGTCTGCTCGGCATCGTGGGCGAGCTGGAGAACCGGTACGGCACGCCGATGCCTGCCGACGCGGAGAAGAGCAAGAGCCCTCGGCAGTTCCTCGAACTCGTCAACAGCGCGCTTCTGGCAGGAGCCTGAGATGCCCGGACACACGCAGAACGACGTCACCATCGCGGCCCCGTTGGACCTGGTCTGGGACATGACCAACGACGTCGAGAGCTGGCCGCAGCTGTTCAGCGAGTACGCCTCCGCCGAGATCATCTCCCGGGAGGGGAACCGGACCACCTTCCGGCTGACCATGCACCCCGACCAGGACGGCAAGGTGTGGAGCTGGGTCTCGGAACGGGAGCCGGACCGCGACACGCTCACCGTGCGGGCTCGCCGTGTCGAGACCGGGCCCTTCGCCTACATGAACATCGTGTGGCAGTACGAGAAGGTGCCCGAGGGCACCCGGATGGTGTGGACGCAGGACTTCGCGATGCGGCCGGACGCACCGGTCGACGACGCCTGGATGACGGACAACATCAACCGGAACTCCAAGGTCCAGATGGCGCTGATCCGGGACCGCATCGAGCAGGCCGCCGGAGAGCGCCGGCCCGTGTCGATGATGTCCGACTGAGCGGGACGGAGGACATGACGATGCATCAGTCCCTGATCGTCGCCCGGATGGCCCCGGAGTCGGCCCTGGACATCGCCAAGGTGTTCGAGGAGTCGGACCGGGGAGAACTGCCGCACCTCGTCGGGGTCGCCCGGCGCAGTCTCTTCCAGTTCGACGACGTGTACCTGCACCTCATCGAGTCCGAGCGGGACCCCGGGCCGGCCATCGCGAAGGCGGCCGGGCACCCCGAGTTCCGGGACATCAGCGAACGGCTGTCGGCGTACGTCACCGCGTACGACCCGGCGACCTGGCGCTCGCCCAAGGACGCGATGGCGCGGTGCTTCTACCGCTGGGAGCGGGACGCCGGCTCCTGAACCGCCGCGGACCGACGCTCGCCGGGCACGCACTGTTCGCGTGCCCGGCGAGCGTCGGTCCGCGGGTTCCGCCGGGTCCGCCGGTTCCGTCCGGGGACGGGGTCAGGCGGGGATCGTGCAGTCGAACGCGTGCAGATAGGGGTTGACCGGGCGGACGTCGTCGATGACCAGGCCCGCCTCCGTCAGCCTGCCGGTCAGGCTCCCGGTGGTGTGCTTGGCCCCTCCGACGTTCAGGAGCAGCAGCAGGTCCATGGCGGTGCTGAACCGCATCGACGGCGAGTCGTCGACGAGGTTCTCGATGACCACGACCCGCGCTCCCGGCCCGCCCGCCGCGATGACGTTGCGCAGGACGCGGGTCGTGCTGTCGTCGTCCCACTCCAGGATGTTCTTGATGATGTAGACGTCGGCCCGGACCGGGACGGCCTCGCGGCAGTCGCCGGGCACCAGGCGTGTCCGGTCCGCGAGCGCCCCTCCCGCGCGCAGCCGTGGGTCGACGTTGTCGACCACGCGCGGCAGGTCGAGCAGGGTGCCGTGGAGCGCCGGATACTTCTCCAGCAGGCTCGCCACCACATGCCCCTGACCACCCCCGATGTCGGCGACCGACGTGCTCCCCGACAGGTCGAGGAACTGGGCCACGTCCCGCGCCGACTGCACGCTGGAGGTCGTCATGGCGCGGTTGAAGACGTCGGCCGATTCCGGGGCGTCCTCGTTGAGGTACTGGAAGAACTCCTTGCCGTACAGGTCCTCCACGACGTTGCGGCCGGTGCGCACCGCCTCGTCCAGCAGCGGCCACGCGTCCCAGGTCCACGGCTCGGTGCACCACAGTGCGATGGCGCGCAGGCTGTGCGGATCGTCCTCGCGCAGCAGCCGGGACATGTCGGTGTGCGCGAACGTCCCGTCCGGCTGCTCGGCGAAGAGGCCGTAGCAGGACAGGGCGCGCAGCAGCCGGCGCAGGGTCTTCGGCTCGGTCTTCACCGCGGCCGCGAGGTCCTCCACGGCCAGTGGGCTGTCGTCGAGGGCGTCGGCGACCCCCAGTCGGGCGGCCGCGCGGACGGCGGCCGCACAAGCCGCCCCGAACACGAGCTCCCTGAGCCGCATGGACGGCGGTGGGGCGGTCTGTGCGGTTGTCATGTGCCCTCTTCCTTCTTGGAGTTCATGAGCGGCCACGGCCGGTCAGCACAGTCCCGCGGGCCTGGACGCCCCGCAGGTGTTGCCTTCGAAGGTGTTGCCCTTGCCGGTGGTGTCCGTGTTGACGAGGTCCGCCGGGGCGTTGCCCTCGAGCACGTTGTCGGCGATCCGGTTCCGCTCGCTGGTGGTGCCCACGAAGCTCTTGAACAGGACGATGCCGCCCGACAGCGGGGAGGCACCGACGTTGCCGGTGATGCGGTTGCCCGTCACCAGCGTGTCCTCGGCACCGGTCAGCACGATGCCGGAGCCCTGGAGCGCGTCCAGCCGTGCCGTCTTCGGGCAGGACTTGTTGTTCTTCGCGATGGTGTTGTCGCGCACGGTCAGCGCGCCGGCCTTCGGCTTGTTCTCGTCGCCCACGACGAAGACGCCCGCGCAGTTGCCGGTGAGGTGGTTGCCCGCGACGGTGAGGTTCCTCAGGCGCCGGACGGTGATGCCGATCCGGTTGCCCTCCAGGCGGTTGTGTTCGACCACGGTTCCCCCGGTGTCCGCGGCGCCCGCCTCCTCTTTGATCGTGTTCGCGAGGAACAGGCCGGCGTCACCGTTGTCCCGGGCGGTGTTCCTCCGGAACTCACTGTGGACCGAACGCTCCTGGGCGATCCCCCACACCCCGTTCTTCACCGCGGTCACGTTCCGCACGGTCAGCCCGTCGGTCGCCATGGCGAACACGCCGCTCCCGGTGAAGCCGGTCACGGCGAGGGAGGCGATGGTGACGCCCTCGACGTCGTGGGCCTTCGTCCCGATCACGCAGATGCCGTTGCCGGCCTCGGCACACTTGCCTGCCTGCTTCGTGTCCGGCTCGATGACGGTGCTTCGGCCCATGCCGGTCAGGGTGATCCCGGGGGTGCTCACCAGGACGCTCTCGCGATAGGTGCCGGGGGCCAGGAGAACGGTGTCTCCCGGCTCGGCGGCGTCCACCGCCCGCTGGATCGACTGTCCGGGAAAGACCACGTGGGTCATCTGGTCGGCGGCGACGGGCGGGGCGGCCCCGAACACGGCCCCGATGATCGCCGCGGCGCATGCCAGGCGGGAGATATGAAATCTCATCATATCCGGTACGTTATGACCCGAAAGGTCGGGAACGGGCTGGATGAGCCATCCGACGGCGTGTCACGGCCGGCTCGTGAGCCCGGCCTCCGCGGTGGACTTCAGGTCCCGCAGCCAGGCCTCGAGGCCCGCGCCGAGGGCCGCGGTCGCGGTGGGGACGTCCGCTTCGACCTGAGCGCCGGTCCAGGTCTCCTCGGTGTGGACGTGCACTCCGCCCCTGACCTTCCTGAAGGTCCACAGGTGCACCCCCTCGTCGATGCGCAGCCCCTCCCCGATCGCGGGTCCGCTCCACAGGACGCAGTCGTGGTGCCGGAGTTCCCGGACCGTGGAGGTGATGGCGAGTGTGGTGGCGGGGGTCGTGGGGGTGGCGGGCGCGGGGGTCGTCCACCGGAACCGCGACCCCTTCTCGAGCCGGCCCGGGTCGAGACGCTCGGCCGTGATGACCGGGGGCTGCCAGGACGGCCAGCGTTCGACGTCCGTCTGGAGTTTCCATACGGTGCTCAGCGGGGCCTTGATCACGACGTCGGACCGGTAGCGGACGGTGGCGCCGGCGTCGACGCCGCGTCCGCCACACCGGGGAGGTCCGCCGTGGTGGGCCGCTTGCGCGACCGGGACGGTGCTCGCCAGGACGCCGAGGACGGCGAGCGAGACCGCGAGCGTGCGGGACCTTGTGGACATGGTGTTCCTCTCGTGGCGATGGCGGGTTCGGGTACGTGCCCGCTCGCTAGGGGTTGAGGACGACCTTTCCGGCGACGGTGCCGGACTCGGCCAGCCGCAGAGCGTCCGCGGCTTCGGCGAGCGGCAGCCGGGCCGCGATCTGGGCGGTGACCTCGCCGCGCTGGAGGGCGGCGAAGACCTGGGTGAGGTCGGCGCGGAGGCGGGACCGGAACCGGTTCCTGGCCAGGGCCCGGCCGGCCCACACGTTGAAGAAGTAGGCGCGGCGGCGGTTGGGCAGCGCGTTCCACAGCCACACCCGGCCGAGGAGTTTCAGTACGGGCCACTGCTTGGAGCCCTCGGCGTCACGGGTGGCGGCGCTGCCGTACGAGACGAGCGTGCCGCCGGGGGCGAGGAGCCGCCAGGAGTCCACGATGCCGCGGCCGCCGACGTGGTCGAAGACGGCGTGCACGCCGTCGCGCGGGGCGAGTTCGCGGATCCGTGCGGCGAGGTCGTGGGCGCGGTAGTCGACCGGGACGACTCCCCTTGCCCGCAGGGCGTCGTGGTGGCGCGGGGACGCCGTACCGATCACGTGGGCGCCCGCGGCCCGGGCGAGCTGGACCAGGACCGATCCGACGCCGCCGTTGGCGCCGTGCACGACGACGGTCTGTCCGGCGCGGACGCGGGCCTTGCGGTGCAGCATCTGCCAGGCGGTGATGCCGTTGACGACGAGGGTCTCCGCCTCCGCCGCATCGATCCCCTCGGGCACCGGCACCACGTCCGCCGCGTCGACGAGCACATGGCTGGCCCAGCCGCCGACCTTCACCAGCGCGGCGACCCGGGTGCCGGCCAGGTCCGACCGCACGCCCTCGCCGGTCGTCATGACGGTGCCGACGAGGTCGTAGCCGGGCACGAACGGGAACGGCGGCTGGTCGTAGTAGCGGCCGCGCCGCATCTGCTGCTCGGCGAAGGAGACGCCGGTCGCCTCCATCCGGATCACGACCTGGCCCGGCCCCGGTGCGGGAACGGCTCCGTGCCGGATCTGCAGTCCTTCGGGCTCGACCTTGCCCGGCAGGACGACCTCGACGAGTTCTTCGGTGTTCATGACGACCTCCACAGAGACGCTGGGTTACTCGGCTTCGCGTTCGTTAGAAGTTATAACTGCACAGGCTCGGGAGTGTCAATAACTTCAGTGATACCCTCTAACCATGGTGAATCCGGAAGCGAAGACCCCGCGCGAGCGCTACCGCGCCCAGGTGCGTACGGAGATCAAGGACCGTGCGTGGGAGCAGATCGCCACGGCGGGCGCGTCCGCGCTCTCCCTCAACGCGATCGCCAAACAGCTGGGCATGAGCGGGCCCGCGCTGTACCGGTACTACGCCGGCCGTGACGAGCTGATCACCGAGCTCGTCAGGGACGCGTACCGAAGCCTCGCCGACGCCTTCCGCGCGACCTCACGGTCCGGCGCCGACGTGTCCGCGCTGGCGCACGCCCTGCGGGCATGGGCCCTGGAGGACCCGCAGCGCTACTTCCTCATCTACGGCACGCCCGTCCCCGGCTATCACGCGCCCGACGACATCACCGCGATCGCGTCCGAGATCATGGCGACGCTCCTGGACGCCTGCGCAGGGCTGCCCTCGAACGGCCCGGCGACGCCGTTCGACGCCCACCTCGAGGACCACCGGGAATGGGCGGACGGCCACCCCGCCCCGGCCGTCGGCCTTCACCGGGCCCTGACCTTCTGGACCCGGCTGCACGGCACCCTGTCCCTGGAACTCGCCGGCCACTTCAACGGGATGGGATTCGACCCGGCACTGCTCTACGCCGCCGAGCTGGACGCCCTGACCGGCTCCGGCAAGATGTGACTTTCATCGTGGCGGGCACACCGGCCACTGACGCCGGTGACGGCGGCGCATCTCCCGTCGTCCGAGGTCACAGGGCTGTGGACACCGGCGCACGGCAGGAACGCTCGTGCACGCAGAGCAATATCTGTGCCCGTGGTGTGAGAAATAGACTCGGGGTCCGGCGAGTATTCCCCGGACCAGGGCCGGGGGGCAAAATTGGCGAACCCACAGGTCCGACCCCCCGTGCTACTGTCGATCTCAGTTGCAGGTGTGGTTGCCAGAAGGTTTTTTCCGACGGGTTAATCAGCACGGCGACACGGAGATTCACACAGGGTGAATTTCCGAAACCGCCTCCGAAGGAGAAATAACATGGCTACTGGCACCGTGAAGTGGTTCAACGCGGAAAAGGGCTTCGGCTTCATCGAGCAGGACGGCGGCGGCCCCGACGTCTTCGCCCACTACTCGAACATCGCCGCCCAGGGCTTCCGCGAGCTGCAGGAAGGCCAGAAGGTGTCGTTCGACATCGCTCAGGGCCAGAAGGGCCCGACGGCCGAGAACATCGTCACCGCCTGACACCGGCACCGCCGATACTTCGCAGCTGGGGCCCGCACCGTGCGGTGCGGGCCCCGGCTCGCGGCATTTTCAGGGCGCATCACACATCGCCTTCGGCTCGTTCTCGCGATTCTCTGCGCTGCTCATCTGCTGCGGGAATTCCTTGATACGCGCCGTATCGAGGAAGGTTTCGCATGAATCGCACACGTACAAATCCCACCCGTGGCCGCTCCGCCGGCCCGCGCCGTTCCAAGCCCCACGGGAATCGACAGGCAGTGTCGGGCGAGTTCGCGCCGCCCAGGACGATCACGCCCGCTCTGCCCCCTGTCGAGGCGTTCGCCGATCTCGCCATGCCCGCACGGCTGTTGGCCACGCTGGCCCAGGAAGGCGTGACCCAACCGTTCCCGATCCAGGCGGCGACCCTGCCGAACTCCCTGGCCGGCCGTGACGTCCTCGGCCGCGGCCGCACCGGCTCGGGCAAGACCCTCGCCTTCGGCCTCGCCGCACTGGCCCGTACCGCGGGACGCCGTGCCGAGCCGCGGCAGCCGCTCGCCCTCGTCCTCGTCCCCACCCGCGAGCTCGCCCAGCAGGTCACCGACGCGCTCGCGCCCTATGCCCGCTCCTTGAGCCTGCGGCTGGCCACCGTCGTCGGCGGGATGTCCATCGGCAGGCAGGCCGGCGCGCTGCGCGCCGGGGCCGAGATGGTCGTCGCGACACCCGGGCGCCTCAAGGACCTGATCGACCGGGGCGACTGCCGGCTGGACGAGGTGGCCATCACCGTCCTGGACGAGGCCGATCAGATGGCCGACATGGGCTTCATGCCGCAGGTCACCGCGCTGCTCGACCAGGTGCGTCCCGGGGGACAGCGCATGCTCTTCTCGGCCACCCTGGACCGCAACGTCGACCGGCTGGTGCGCAGCTACCTCAGCGACCCCGTCGTGCACTCCGTCGACCCCTCCGCCGGCGCGGTCACCACGATGGAGCACCACGTCCTGCATGTGCACGACGCGGACAAGCACCGGACGACCACCGAGATCGCGGCACGAGACGGCCGCGTGATCATGTTCCTCGACACCAAGCACGCGGTGGACCGGCTGACCAAGCACCTGCTCAGCAGCGGCGTCCGCGCCGCGGCCCTGCACGGCGGCAAGTCCCAGCCGCAGCGCACCCGCACGCTGACGCAGTTCAAGACCGGACACGTCAACGTGCTGGTGGCGACCAACGTCGCGGCGCGCGGCATCCACGTCGACAACCTCGACCTGGTCGTCAATGTGGATCCGCCCACGGACCACAAGGACTACCTGCACCGCGGCGGCCGTACGGCCCGCGCCGGCGAGTCCGGCAGCGTCGTCACCCTGGTCACCCCGAACCAGCGCCGCGAGATGAGCCGGCTGATGGCTTCGGCGGGGATCACCCCGCAGATCGCCCAGGTGCGTTCGGGCGAGGCGGAGCTGAGCCGCATCACCGGGGCCCAGGCCCCGTCCGGCATCCCGGTCGTCATCACGGCGCCGCAGCCCGAACGCCCCCGCGGCACGTCCTCCTCGTCCTCTTCCCGGGGCCGTCGGGGCCGCCGGGGCCAGTCCGGCCAGGGCCGTCCCGCGGGCGAGGCGGCACGCCGTGGCGGACCGCGACGGACCGGCTTCGGCTCCGCCGCCTAGGACGACATCCCTCTCAGCTCCCCGTGGGGCCCTGCCGACGTGCGTCGGCAGGGCCCCACTGTCGTATCGCCACGCAGTCCGGCTCGCGTGCCGGCTGCCTCAGGATCTCTGCGTCACTCGAACGCCAAAATCTCCTCTTGCCAGAGTAGACATTGGCCGTCGGCACGGTTACTGTTTTTCTCGTAGACACGGTCAAGCGAGACCCGCCAGACACGAACTGGCGGGGTTCGGAGCAAGGACGGAGGAGCAGACGCCATCAGGATCGCCCGGTCCGCATGCATTCGGTCCGGGTACCGCAAGACCCCGGATTGGATGGTGGTCCCCGGTCACGCAGCCGCGATCCCCGCACCCCTCCCGTCACCGGGCCGGGTAGCGGAAACCGAAGGTCGGCGCAGCATGAGGGCCGACAGATGGTGTTGAATTCCCTTCGGGGCCCTGGTGCCGTACGGCATCAGGGCCCCTCGACGCGTTGTACAACGAGGTGACATGGCAGCAGATATTCCCCTGGGCGACCGCCTGGACGACGACGACTACCCGGCGTACACCATGGGCCGGGCCGCCGAGATGCTCGGCACCACCCCGGGCTTCCTCCGAGCCATCGGCGAGGCCCGTCTGATCACTCCGCTGCGCTCGGAGGGCGGACATCGCCGGTACTCCCGCTACCAGCTGCGGATCGCCGCCCGCGCCCGCGAGCTGGTCGACAGGGGAACCCCGATCGACGCCGCGTGCCGCATCGTCATCCTCGAGGACCAGCTCGAGGAAGCTCAGCGCATCAACGCCGAGTACCGCCGCGCCGCGAACGCGGCGGCCGACAGCTCCGGGCCGGGTTCGGGCTGACCACGCGGACGCGGTACGGCCCACGGCGCACCGCGGTTCAGACCGCGGCGATCCCCTCCATCCCCGACTCACCGAAGGCGGGCAGGCCCGTGGCCGTCGTCACCTTGGTGAGGGCGCCGTCGGTCTCGACGCGGAAGCCGTCGACGGTGCCGGAAGTGGCGTTCTGGACGTAGACGAACCTCTCGTCCTTCGTGACGGCGAGGTCGATCACCCCCTGCGACTTGCTGGACGGCGGGGTGGCGAGGCCCACCTTGTCGGTCAGGGAGAGCTTGCCGTGTCCGTCCATGCGGTAGCCGGTGACGGTGGAGTTGCCGGTGTTGCCCCCGTAGAAGAAGTCGCCCGCCCGCTCCAGCCAGCACAGCACCTCCTGACCACTGGCCAGGGGCCGCTGCAGGACCTTCAGCCTGCCGTCCCGCCGCACCTGGTAGGTGGTGACCGTGGACTTCTCGGCCTCGGCGACCAGCATCCGCTTCCCGCTCCGGTCGAAGCTGATCGCGAACGGGACGCCGCCGGCCGACTTGTTGACCACCGGTGCGGCGACGGCCGGGAGTCCGTTCCGCTTCATCGGGAACACCTCCACGGTGTTGTTGCCCTTGGTCGTGACCACCAGGTTCCGCCCGTCGGGGGTGAACTCGACCTCGCCCGGAGAGGTGTCGAAGCGCGGTATGTCCTTGTTGTTCAAGCCCAGGGAGCGGTGGGAGCCGGGAAGCGGCTGAAGTCCGCCGCCGGTGATCCTGAAGCCCTGGACGCTGCCCGCGCCGCCCGCGTTCATGACGTACGCGATGCTGCCGTGCACCGCGATGCTCGACGGGAACCGCCCGCCGGAACTCACGACCTTCCGCTCCCCGAGCCGCTGTCCCTCGACGCGGAACGAGGTCACCGTGCCGCTGCCGGCGTTGACCGCCAGCAGCATGCCCGAGCGGTCGTCGTAGACGAGCGAGCCCTGGGAGGCGAGCGAGTCGGTGGGGGCGTCGACCTGGTCGCCGCCCTTGCCGCCGGTCGCGTAGTCCGCCGCGCGTGCGAGCTTGCCGTCGTCGCCCCGCTTGAACACGTGGATGGTGTTGCCGTCCAGCTCGTTGCCCTGGACGAAGACGGCGTGATCGGCCCCGGCGGCCTTCCCGGAGTACTGACTGGCCGAGGCCAGGGACACGGCCACGGTCGCCGCCCCGGCGAGGGCGAGGGCGCCACCGCCGATCACGATGCGCCGTGTCCTGGACTGCGCCCGGTGCCCCCTGCGCGTGCGGCGGTGCTCGATGTGGCCGTTGTCCCTGTCGCCGTGCCTGCCGGAGTCCATGCCCATGTCCGTTCCTCGGTGTCCGTGCGGTGTCGTCCGCGGCTGCGAACGACACCAGAGTGGCCAGCGGGAACGGTGTGCCGGTACGGAACGCGGTCCGCGTCAGACTCTCGTAAGAGATCGCGGGCGGCCGGGCGCCTGGTCACATGTCACCAGCTCACGGCGTCGTCCATCGACTGCTGCCAGTAGGTGACCTTGAGCGAGTCGTCGACGTAGACGCCCTTCGCCGGCATCGACGGGTGGGCGCCCGTGCCGACGCTCTCGTTGCCGGAGCGGCCCTGGAAGTAGACGGTCAGGGACTTCGCGGTGTAGCCGTTCGCGCCGCTGCCGTCGGTCGCGGACAGGTTCACGGAGGCGTAGCCGGACTCGCCGGGCCCCAGCGTGACGACCGCCTGCGGCTGCGAGTCCTCGATGACCGGGGGCACGGCCTGGGCCTCGCCGAAGCGGACGGCCGGGTAGCCGTACAGGTAGCAGCTCTTGCTGCCGGTGTTGGTCACCGTGAGCAGCATGTGGTTCACGGGACGGGTCAGCGGGGCCGCGACCGTCTTCGTGGTGGAGCCCTCACAGGTGACCGGCTTGCCGGAGGAGGCGGGCGCCTTCGGGGCGGGGGTGCGTGCGGCGGTCGTCGCGGCGCCGCCCGCGGACCCGGCGCCGGAGGAGCCCGTGGCGGCCGAGGGAGCCTTGCCGGACGAGGAGCCCAAAGAACCCGAGGGGGCCGGGGAGTTGGAGGCCGTGGTCGGAGAGGGCGCCGCGGACAAGGGGCTCGTGCTCGACCCGCTGCCCTCGTCCTGGGTGCCCGTCCCGTTGTTGCACGCGCTCAGTGAGAGCGTCGCGAGGACGGCGGTGGCGGCGGCAGCGACGAGACGGGTGCGGGAGGTGCGGAGGCTGGACATGGTGTGGTGCCCCTTCGGTGTTCGGGTGGCCGTGGTGATTGGATGACCGAAGCTTGTGAGGTGATCCGTCCCGACCGCCACGTTCAGCGGGCAGTTGGGGATGCTGGAACGCCGAAATGGGCGCTGACCAGGGGGAATTCAGTGACCCTGGAATGCGTGACTGGGACGCGGGGGGTTGAGGGGAACGGGTGTCGGAGGAAACGGGGACCGAACGGACCGAGGAGTTCGCGCAGTTGCTGCGGGAGCTCAAGGACCGTTCGGGGCTGAGTTACGGGACGCTCGCCAAGCGTCTGCACATGAGTACGTCGACGCTGCACCGCTACTGCAACGGCACCGCGGTGCCGGTCGAGTACGCCCCGGTGGAGCGCCTCGCGAGGGTCTGCCGGGCCACACCGCAGGAGTTGGTGGAGCTGCACCGGCGCTGGATCCTGGCGGACGCGGCACGTGGACGCAAAGCGGATCAGGGCGCGACGCGGGAGCCCGCCCAGGAAGCCGGTTCGGACGGTACGGCGGAACCCGGACAGGGCGAGGCCGGGGGCGAGAACGGTGAGCCGGTCGTCATCCATACGGCGGCCGCCGCCGCGCCGCCCCGTCGTCCCCCGTGGCTCCGTCGTCGCCGTACCGCGCTGATCGCCGCCGTCGCGGTGGTCGCCGCGCTGGGTGCCGTCACGTATGCCCTGCGCCCGACGACCGTCCGCGCCGGGGACACCACGACGCCGACGGTCACCGGCACCCTGGACGTCGGCGAGCCCGCGAAGCCCTCCACCACCCCGTCCCCGAGCGGAAGCGGACACAAGCCGTCCGCATCGGCCTCGGCCTCCCCCACCGGGACGGCCGCTTCGGGGGACTCCGGATCCGGCGCCTCGACGGGCGACGGCAAGCAGGGCGCGAACCGGCCCGCCACCGCCGTCCCCCTCGCCGTCGCCATCCGCCCCTACGTCTACGAGGACCCGTGCAGCCAGCACTTCCTCGTCGACAGCGACCCCGAGCAGGTCGGCCCGCCGGCGACCGAGGAGAACGCGCCGCGCTGGTCCGCCGCCTACGGGGCGGTCGCCTCCGGCGAGCAGCGGGTCGCGCTCACCGTCCAGGGCACCGGCGAGGACACCGTCGTGCTGAACTCCCTGCACGTCCGCGTCCTCACCAAGGGCGCGCCGCTCGCCTGGAACGACTACTCGATGGGTGTCGGCTGCGGCGGCGGTGTCGGCACCAAGTCGTTCGACGTCGACCTGGACGACGGCAGTCCCACCGTCACCGTCAAGAACGGCCAGCGCGACTTCCCGTACAAGGTCAGCGAGTCCGACCCGGAGGTCTTCTACGTCAGCGCCCACACCAAGGCGCACGACGTCCGCTGGGACCTCAGCCTGGACTGGTCCAGCGGCGACCGCAGCGGCACCGTCCATCTCGACAACGCCGGCAGGCCGTTCCGCACCAGCGCCGATGCGGGCCGCCCGGGCTACGACTATCCGCTGGGCAGCAGCGAGTGGATCGAGCGGGTGGGCGGCTGATCCGGGCGTACGCGGCGGTTCAGAGCAGTTCGGGCTGCGGCTGCGGCTGTCGCACCGGCGCGGTCGCCGGTTCCCACCGGGCGACGGTGCGGACATAGCCGTAGATCACCGAGGCCATCGCCAGCAGGACAAGGGGTCCGGCCAGCCAGGGGTATTCGGCCATGCGCACCGGCAGGAAGCGATACGACACCAGGAGCGCGACGAAGACCGTCGCGCCGTAGGCGGTCAGCCGGAGCCCGGACCGGTCCCAGCCGCGGTCGAACGAGCGCAGTCCCGCCTCGATGGTGAGGGTGAACACCACGCCGGCGACGAGGTCCACGCCGTAGTGGTAGCCGAAGCCCAGCGTGGCGCTGAGGGTGGCGATCAGCCAGAAGGTGCCCGCGTAGCGCAGGAGGCGTGGGCCCGTGCGGGAATGGATGAAGATCGCGGTGGCCCAGGCCGTGTGCAGGCTGGGCATGCAGTTGCGGGGGGTGATCTCGTCGAAGGGTATGGAGTGAGGGGCGGATATCGGCGGCGCTGTCCGCGGCCACAGGTTCGCCACCGCCCAGTGCCCGTCGCTCGGTATCTGCGGCGACCACAGTGCGATCGACGCCCAGTGGTCGGTGCCGGTGCCGTAGGCGAAGACCGGGCCGACCACCGGGAAGATCATGTAGATGGCCGGTCCGAGCAGGCCGATCAGCAGGAAGGTGCGCACCAGGTGGTGGCGTGGGAAGCGGCGCTCCGCCGCCACGTTGCGCAGTTGGTACAGCGCGACGACCACGGCGGCCACCGCGAGCTGGCCGTAGATGGTGTCGAGGAAGTTGAAGCCGATCGCTCCGGTGGCCGTGACGATCCGGCCCATGATCCACGACGGGTTGCCCAGGGCGTGGTCGGCCATCGCCAGATACGGGTCCAGCACCTGCGGCCGGCTCTTCGCGGTGATGAGGAGCCAGGTGTCACCGGTCTTGCGGCCGGCCACCAGCAGCAGGCCCAGCCCGACGCCCTTCAGCAGCAGGACGCGCTCCGGGCCGGTGCGGCGGGTGACGGCGACGACCGCGCAGCCCAGGAGCACCCACAGCGCACCGTTGCCGAAGGGGTGGCCGTGGGTCACCTTGACGTCGAAGATCCACCGGACCACCGCGAAGGCGAGGTCGATGCCGACCGCGGCACCGGTCACGATGAACCGTTGCCGCCAGGTGAGCACCACCATCATCAACGCCAGGCCGGCGTACAGCATCGGGCCTGATTTGGGCGGGCCCAACAGCTCTCGCGCCTGGGTGGTGAGCGGTCCCGGCACCCCGTAGTGACGCGCGGTGAGCTCCAGCGCGATGAAGAACCCGAGGGCCACGACAGCCGCCACGGCCCAGAGTCTCGCCCGCGCATCAATCCGCGGTGGCATATGTATCAATTTCGGCCAATTTCACTAGATGCTCGTCAGAAAACCGCCCGCCCGACTGAGGAAGAGGCAAGGATCGCGGTCCGGGTTCCTGTGTCCCCCCTGAGAAGCCCGGCTCACCGAAGATGCAGGGTATGGCATGACGCCAACAATCGAACAGCAGGCGGCAGCGGTCCGATCGGTCGCCCTGCTCGCGCGGGATCTGCGGACCGGCCGCAGTACGGGGCGACCGGCGGAGGGGTGGCGTCGGGACGAGTGGCGCCGAGCCCTCGCCAGGATGCGAGCCGGCCTCGAGGGCGGTGGAGTCGGTCTCCTGTCGGGGCTGCGCTCACCCGGGGCGCCGCATCAGGTGCCCGGCCTCCGGGTGGCGTTCTCGTCAGGAGATGGCACGGAGTCCGCCGTGGGCCGGACGGCGTAGGTCGTCGACGCTCTGGGCCGTCGCCTCGTCCGCGGGGAGGAGCACGACCAACTGCTGTGCGTCCGCGGCGAGTTCGAGCGTCTCGCGGACCAGCCGGAGTTCGCGTCCGGAGGGATGGTGGAGCCGGAGATCCCCGCGCTGCGGAACGACGTGCTGGTTCAGGCGCCGGGTGAGGTCGGGGCCGGCGAGGGGTGCGAGTTCCGCCGTGAACCATTCGTAGGTGTCCAGGGACGGGCCGAGCCACAGGTCGAAGGCCCGCTCGTCCGCGACGTCGTCCCAGTCGGGGAAGAACGACCGGGCACGGGGGTCGGTGAAGACGTACCGGGTGAGGTTCGGGGTGTCGGAGTCGAACAGTCCGGTCCCGTTCGTCACCGCCTCGAACGCGCTGGTGTGGGCGAGGACGTCGCCCATCCGGTTGGTCACCAGCGCGATACCCGGCTCCAGGAGGCGCAGCGTCCGCCGGACGGAGGGCCGTACCTGGCGCGGCGGCGGGGCGGGCCGGGTGTGGGCGACGCACTCACCGCCGCTGATCTTCGTGAGATAGCGCAGGTGGTTGCGCTCGGCGGGGCCGAGGCTGAGCGCGTCGGCCAGCGCGTTGACCACCGCGATCGAGGGGTTGCGGTCGCGGCCCTGCTCGATCCGGGTCAGGTATTCGACGCTGATGCCGGCCCGGGCGGCGAGGTCTACTCGCCGCAGCCCCGGTGACCGGCGGCGGCCGCGGTCGGGCAGGCCCAGATCCGCCGGCTGGGTGCTGTCCCGCTTGGCACGGATGAAATCCCCCAGAGGTGTCCCCATGGCCCGAGCATAGGACGGCCCCCGCCGCCCGCCGAGAGCTCAGGGTGGCCCTCCGGGGGCCAGCCTGAACCCGGTCTGGCTGCGGCCTCGGCGGGATCCGATCGTGGTGGGCATGGAAAACGACAAGCACAAGCTGGTGGTCATCGTCGGAAGCGTCCGGGAGGGACGGTTCGGACCGGTCGTGGCCTCATGGGTGGCCGAACAGGCCGCGGCGCACGGTGGTTTCGAGGTGGAGGTCGTCGATCTGGCCGGGATCGACGTTCCGTTGTCACTGCCCGCGGTGTCGCCGAAGTACGCCGGGGACGACTACCCGCGGCCGACCGGGATGGAGTCGCTGACGTCGGCTCTGGCGGACGCCGACGCGTTCATCGTGGTCACGCCGGAGTACAACCACAGTTACCCCGCGTCCCTGAAGGCCGCGATCGACTGGCACTTCACCCAGTGGACGGCCAAGCCCGTCGCCTTCGTCAGCTACGGCGGCGCGGCGGGCGGGCGGCACGCCGTGCTGCACCTGGAGAACGTCCTGACCGAACTGCACGCGGTGACCATCCGCGACGGTCTCGCCTTCCCCAACTACTTCACCGCCTGGCAGGACGGCCGCCCCCTCGACCCCGAGGCCGCGGGTTACGCCAAGACCCTCCTGGAGCAACTGTCCTGGTGGGCAGGCGCCCTGCGCACAGCACGCGAGACCACTCCCTACCCGGCCTGAGCAAGCCGTCGAGGACGCACGTCCGGCTCGACGACCCCGGCACGCCGACCAGCCGGAGGCCCCGGGGCGGCGGCCCGGGCAGCCGCCCCCCGCTCAGCGCGCAAGGCCACTCCCTACTCGACGCGAGCAGGCGGCAAGGGCGCACGTCCCGCTCGACGGCCCCGGACCGGCCCGCCACCGCATCCCCCCTCCCGGTGCGCCCCCGGCGGGCACGCACCGGCGGGCACGGAGGACGCGGAGGACGCGGAGGACACAGGGAGGCACCCGGGAGCACCCCCGCGAAAGATGCGTTGTGGATCACCCCACGTGTCGCGGCCGCTCCCCGGGATCTTCAGCGGACCGCAAAAGTCTGCCGCGGCCGCGTCACATTTGCGGGCACGCCGCCGTTAGGGTTGTGACCACCTGGGGACCGTTTCGGTGCCGAGCCCGCCGGGGCCCCTGGAAGCGCCCCCGAAACGAAGGTGCCATGCCCGCCGAGACCTCTCCCGTCGGCCATCTCGATGACGACGACTACCCCGCCTACACGATGGGGCGGGCCGCCGAGATCCTCGGCATCACGCCCGCCTTCCTCCGGGCCGTCGGCGAAGCGGAGCTGATCACGCCACTGCGCTCGGAGGGCGGTCACCGCCGGTACTCCAAGGGCCAGTTGCGTATCGCCGCCCGGGCCCGTGAACTCGTCGACCAGGGCACCCCCGTCGAGGCGGCCTGCCGCATCATCACCCTGGAGGACCGGCTCGCCGAGGCCCTCCGCCTGAACGAGGCGATGAGTCGGCGACCGGACAAATAACTGTCGCGGCCGTAACAGATTCACGTGCGGGGCGCGGCGAAGTTTTCAGCCCGGTCGCCACCAGAATTCGGGGCGACGTAGATCCGCCCACCTACCGTGTGTTACCGTGATAAAAGTTGCAGTTTTGGTTTCCGGAGAATTTCTATGAAGTTCCCCGGCGTCTTTCCGGTCTTCCGGAGGGGAGTCCATCGCGGCGACTCGGGGTCCGTACAGTGCGGGTCCCGGCACTGCCCCCTAGGGAGATTCAATATGGCATCTGGCACCGTGAAGTGGTTCAACGCGGAAAAGGGCTTCGGCTTCATCGAGCAGGACGGCGGCGGCGCCGACGTGTTCGCGCACTACTCGAACATCGCCACCTCCGGCTTCCGCGAGCTTCAGGAAGGCCAGAAGGTTACCTTCGACGTCACGCAGGGCCAGAAGGGCCCGCAGGCCGAGAACATCGTTCCCGCCTGACGCTGACGCGTATCTTCACGGCTGGGGCCCGCACTCTTGGGGTGCGGGCCCTGTCCCATTGTCCCGAAGAATCTGATTTTCTTCGTTTCTCCCCGGCTCTTTCTTGCGAATTCTCGTGCGGTTTCGCCGCGCCCCGGAGGAATTCCTCGACACGTGCCGCACGCATCGAGGAAGGTTCCCCTCCCATGAACCGCACCCGCCGCACCGGGAACAACGGGAACAACACGTCCCGTTTCCGCTCCTCCCGTGGAGCGAGCCACCAGCGCTCGCGCCCGGCCGCCGCACCCGGCGGTGAGTTCACCCTCCCCACCACCGTCACCGAGGCGCTGCCCGCGGTGGAGGCGTTCGCCGATCTCGACCTGCCCGAGCGTCTGCAGGCCGCGCTTCGCGCCGAGGGCGTGACCACTCCCTTCCCGATCCAGGCGGCGACCCTGCCGAACTCCCTGGCCGGCCGTGACGTCCTGGGCCGTGGCCGCACCGGCTCGGGCAAGACGCTCGCCTTCGGTCTGCCCCTGCTCGCCCGCCTGGACGGCCGGCGCGCCGAGCCCCGGCATCCGCTCGCCCTGGTCCTCGTACCGACCCGCGAACTGGCCCAGCAGGTCACCGACGCGCTCACGCCCTACGCGCGGGCGCTGCGCCTGCGCGCGGCGACCGTCGTCGGCGGCATGTCGATCGGCCGGCAGGCGTCCGCGCTGCGGGCCGGCGCCGAGGTCCTCGTGGCGACCCCCGGCCGGCTCAAGGACCTCATCGAGCGCGGCGACTGCAGCCTGAGCCAGGTGACGATGACCGTCCTGGACGAGGCCGACCAGATGACCGACATGGGGTTCATGCCTCAGGTCACCTACCTGCTCGACCAGGTCCGTCCCGACGGCCAGCGGATGCTGTTCTCGGCCACGCTCGACCGCAACATCGACCTGCTGGTGCGCCGCTATCTGCACGACCCGGTGGTCCACTCGGTCGACCCCTCCTCGGGCACCGTCACCACCATGGAGCACCATCTCCTGCACGTCCGCGACGACGACAAGCACGCCACCGCCACCGAGATCGCCGCCCGCGACGGCCGCGTGATCATGTTCCTGGACACCAAGCACGCGGCGGAGCGGCTGGCCAAGCACCTGCTGTCGGTGGGTGTGCGGGCCTCGGCGCTGCACGGCGGCAAGTCCCAGCCGCAGCGCACCCGGACCCTCGGCCAGTTCAAGGACGGCCAGGTGACGGTCCTGGTGGCCACCAACGTCGCGGCCCGCGGGATCCACGTCGACGACGTCGACCTCGTCGTCAACTTCGACCCGCCCGGCGACCACAAGGACTACCTGCACCGCGGCGGCCGTACGGCCCGTGCCGGCGAGTCCGGCACGGTCGTCACCCTGGTCCTGCCGCACCAGCGGCGCGCGGTGGACCGTCTGATGTCCGACGCCGGCGTCTCCGCGCAGACCACCCGGGTCCGCCCGGGCGAGGCCGAGCTGAACCGCATCACCGGTGCCCGCACTCCCTCCGGCGTGCCCGTCACCCTCCCCGTCCCGGCCGCCGCCGAGCAGCCCAAGCGGTCCGGGGCCGCCGGGCGGAGCCGGAGCGGGCGGCCCTCGCGGGGCAGCCGCCGCCGCTCCACCCCCACCAGCCGCTAGCCGTACGACCCACGGACGGGGTCCGGTGGCCGCGCCACCGGCGTCCCCGTCGAGAAGGAGACGAACAGGGCCGCACCCTGGCCGTTCTCACCGTCACGTCCCGACCGCTCCCCGTGGAGGCACCATGCGCATCGTCATCGCACGTTTTCCCTTCGACCTGACCATGAGCGAGGTCGAGAGGTCGATGGAGGGCGTCCAGCCCGAACCCGCCACCGGCACGTGTGTGACCGTCGGCCGCCACGTCTACCCGGTCAAGCAGGTCGGCCAGGTGATCACCCGTCAGGACCGCCGCGACTTCACCGCCAACGAGGTGAGCAGGGCCCTGACCCGGCTCGGCTTCACCTGCCACGAGGTCCAGCCGCCCCGCCCGGAGGCCTTCAACGACCCGTCGGCGTCCCTCCCCTGGGCCGACACCCCGCTGGGCTGACCCGCCGGTCACCACGGCCGTAGCCGCGGAGTCTGCCGGAGCAGGAGTACGACCCGGCCCCGGCGCACGATCAACGGGGCTCGCCGGCAGGCCTGGACCAGCGCACTCCTTGTGCCGAGATCACTCCGTTCCGTATCCCGGCCCCGCCACCCCGTGCAAGACTGCGGCACCGCACGGCAGAGCCGCCGTGCGCCTCCTGCCCTCGCGTGCCTTCTGTCATCGCTTGAGCCGGGAGCTGCGCGGCGGGACGCTGGGGGCATGGACAGCAGGGGCAGCACACCCGGAGGCACCGTGGACGGACGCGTACCCGAGGACCTGGCGGTCGTCGTCGACGCGGGCGGGACGGTCACGGTGTGGAGCGCCGGGGCGCGCCAACTGCTCGGATACGAGGCCGAAGAGGTCGTAGGACGTCCTGCGGCCGGACTGCTCGCGGCCGACCTGCCCGAGTCCGGGCGGCGCCATGTGGCCGTGGGCCGGCGCTGGGCCACCGAGGTGGCACTGCGGCACCGCGACGGCGGCCGTGTCGTCGTACGGCTGATGGGGACACCGCTCGCGGACGGCGACGGCGGGCGGCCGTGGCTGGTGACCCCCGCGGCCCCGGAGCATGTGGCCGGGCCCGTCGAAGCGGACGCGGAGACCCTGTGGGACCTCACGCTCGCGCAGCTGCCCGTGCCGGTGGCGGTGTACGACCGTGAGGCCCGGCTGGTGTCGGCCAACGAGGTCATGACCCAGGTGATGGGCCGCAGCGTGGCCGAGATGCGCGGTCTGACCCTGTGGGAGATGGAGCCGAACCCGCCCTTCGACGAGTACGACCGCCTCCAGCGGCAGGTCCTGCGCACCGGCGAGCCGGTCTTCCACGAGAACTTCGGACAGGCCCCCGGCGAGGTCCGCAACCACGCCTGGTCGATGTTCCTCTCTCCGCTGAAGGACGAGAGCGGGGCGGTGCGGGGCGTGTCCGCGGCCGTCTTCGACACCACGGAGCAGTACTGGGCCCGCCGTCGCCTCGCCATCCTCAACGACGCCAGCCTCCGCATCGGCAGCACCCTCGACGTGGCCCGGACCGCCGACGAGCTGGCCGAGGTGGCGGTGACGGGCTTCGCGGACTTCGTCACGGTGGACCTGCTGGAGTCGGTGGCACTCGGTGAGGAACCGGAACCGGTGCCGCCGAACCAGCCGGTCACCCTGCGCCGTACGGCCCAGCGGTCGGTCCTCGCCGGCTGCCCCGAGTCGGTGGTCCCGACCGGCGCGACGACGTTCTACCCGGTGGACACACCCCCGATGCGGGCCCTGATCGCCGGCCGCGGCACCCTGACGGCGGCCGGGGACCCCGGGATGCAGCAGTGGATCGAGTCCTCCCGGGGCCGCGCCGAGTCCGTGACCAGGTACATGATCCACTCGGTGATGATGGTGCCGCTGCGCGCCCGTGGGGTCACCCTGGGCCTGGTGCACTTCCTGCGGCACCGTACGGCGGAGTCCTTCAGCGAGGACGACCTGCTGCTCGCGGAGGAGATCGTCGCGAGGGCGGCGGTGAGCGTGGACAACGCCCGCCGCTACACCCACGAACGCCGCACCGCGCTCACCCTCCAGCGCAGCCTCCTCCCCGACCGCCCGCCGGACCTGGCGGCCATGCAGGTGGCGTACCGCTATCTCCCGGCGGGCTCCGGCGCGGACGTCGGCGGGGACTGGTTCGACGTCATCCCGCTGTCCGGCGCCCGGGTCGCCCTGGTCGTGGGCGACGTGGTGGGCCACGGCATCCACGCCTCGGCGACGATGGGCCGTCTGCGGACGGCCGTACGGACACTCGCGGACGTGGACCTCGCCCCCGACGAGCTCCTCACCCAGCTCGACGACCTGGTCGTCAGGCTCGACCGGGAGGAAGGGCCGCAGGCCGGCGGGCGGGCTGAGGCCCCGACGCCGGGCGAGGTGGGGGCCACCTGCCTGTACGCGGTCTACGATCCGGTTTCCCGACGCTGCACGATGGCCCGCGCCGGCCATCCGCCACCGGCCGTGGTCACCCCCGACGGCGAGGTCCGCTTCCTGGACCTCCCCACCGGCCCCCCGCTCGGCCTGGGCGGCCTGCCGTTCGAGTCCGTCGAGGTGGAGCTGGCGGAGGGCAGCCTGCTCGCCCTCTACACCGACGGCCTGGTCGAGGCGGCCGACCGTGACATCGAGGTCGGCCTGAACCTGCTGCGCGGGGCGCTCGCCGACAAGGCGGGCCCCCTGGAGGAGACCTGCGACCGGGTCCTGCGGACGGTCCTGCCGGCCCGTCCCGCCGACGACATCGTGCTGATGCTGGCCCGCACATCGGCCCTGGACACCGGGAAGGTCCGCACCTGGGAGCTCCCGCGCGACCCGGCGGCGGTGGCGCGGGCACGGAAGTCGGCGAGCGAGCAGGTGACGGCGTGGGGGCTGGACGACGCGGCCTTCGCGACGGAACTGATCGTCAGCGAGCTGGTCACCAACGCCGTCCGCTACGGCGACGACCCGGTCGTCCTCCGGCTGATCCGGGACTCGGCGCTGATCTGCGAGGTGTCCGACGGCAGCAGTACGGCTCCGCATCTGCGGCGGGCGCGGGTGTTCGACGAGGGTGGGCGGGGGCTGCTGCTGGTCGCGCAGATGGCGGAGCGGTGGGGGAGCCGTCAGACGGCCACGGGGAAGACGATCTGGGCGGAGCTGGGGTTACCGGTCGATTAGGTTCCCCGGGTTGCCCGATGTGCACGGGACGGCAAATGGAACGGTGAATTCACCCGCCTGTGCGACGATGCGCCCGTGAACGCACCCTCCAGCCCTTCCTCAGGCAGACCCCCCACGGCGTCGGCCCCCAAGTTCCCTGGTTTCGCGGCGGAGTTCAAGGACGCCGTGACGCTCAGGGCCTTCGGTCTGGTCCTCGGCGGCCTGCTGGTCCAACTGGCCTTCGTCGTCTCGTACGTAGGCGCCTTCCACTCCCCCACCCCCCAGCGGATCCCCGTGGCCGTGGTGGCCCCCGAACAGGCGTCCGCGAAGATCGTCGCCCAGCTGAACGCCCTGGACGGCGACCCGGTGAAGGCGACGGCGGCTTCCAGTACGGCTGTTGCCCGCGAGTGGGTCCTGACCCGCCGGACGGACGCGGCCTTCCTCTTCAACGCGACGGGCACCAACGACACCCTGCTCGTCGCGTCGGCGGGTGGCCCGTCGGTCTCCCAGACGGCGACCCAGATCGCCCAGAAGATCGAGGCGTCGGAGAAACGCCGGATCACCGTGACGGACATCCGCTCCCCCAACTCCGGTGACGGCCGCGGCATGACGTCCTTCTACCTGGTTCTGGGCTGGGTGATCGGCGGCTACCTCACCGCGACGATCATGGGCATGGCGTCCGGCTCCCGCCCGGCGAACCGCCACCGCACCCTGATCCGCCTGGCGGCCCTGATCCCGTACGCGGTCGTGTCGGGCGTGGCCGGAGCGGTGATCGTGGGCCCGGTGTTCGACGCCCTGGGCGGCCACTTCTGGGCCCTGAGCGCGATCGGAGCCCTCACGGTCATGGCCGCGGCGGCGACGGCGCTGGGGTTGCAGACCCTGCTGGGCCTGCTGGGCACGGGCCTGGTCATCCTGCTGTTCGTGGTCCTCGGCAACCCGAGCTCGGGCGGCGTCTACCCGGCCCCGCTGCTCCCCGCCTTCTGGAGCGCGATCGGCCAGGCACTGCCGCCGGGGGCGGGGACGACGCTGGTCCGCAACACGGTGTACTTCTCCGGGCATGCGACGAGTTCGGCGCTGTGGGTGCTGGGGGCGTACGCGGTGGGCGGAGCGGTGTTGGCGTGGGGTGCGTCCTGGTGGCGGGAAGGCCGAGCGACCGACTCGGCGACGGAGGCGTCGGTGGCTGTCTGACGGGGCGGCAGGACACCTGCCTACGCCGGGTTGAACACCTCACGAAGTCTGGCTACACCTCGTCCGTGGCGAACAGTTCGAGGTGTCCGCACTTGGGGCAGCGGAAGGCCGCTATCTGCCGTCGGGGGCGCCCCATCCGCTTGGCGCCCCCGAAGATCCCCCGCTCCAACGCGCCCTCGATCCAACGCGCGTACCCGCGCGAGTGCTCGCCGGCGTCCTCGATGAAACCGTCCGTCAGACCGACGGTGCCGCAGTGGGTGCACGTGTAGTTGTTCATCCCGCGAGTGTAGGAAACGGTGCCCTACGTCACCGCCAGTGCCGGGGCCGGCGCCGGCGCCCTCCCCACCCGCGCCCTCCGCAGGAACGGCCTCTCGATGGCGTAGTACGACAGCAGCGCCATCAGCAGCGTCAGCACCACCGTCGCCGCCAGCCGTCCCTCCTGCACGCCGAGAGAGGCCAGCAGCCGTACGACCGGGTAGTGCCAGAGATAGATGCCGTAACTCAGGTTGCGGCCCACCCAGGCCAGCGGGGTCAGCGCCAGCAGGCGGGACATACGGGCCTCGGGGCGCAGTTCGAGCGCCGTGACCAGGGTGGCGGACAGGGCCGCCACGGCGAGGAAGCCGACCGTGTACCACGCGGCCGTCCAGGCGCCGAGGTCCTCCGTCACCGGTACCTGCCAGGCGACCAGCCCCAGCAGGGCGAGCGCCGGCCACGCGAGGCGGCCGGACCAGGTGCGCAGGAGGGCCAGGCGGGGGTCGTCGGACCGCAGGCGTGCCAGGGCCACGGCGACCAGGGCGCCGGCCAGCAGCTGGTCGGCGCGGGTGTCGGTGCCGTTGTAGATGCGGTGGGCCGCTTCCGGGTTCCACAGGACGCACCGCCACAGCAGCGGCAGCACGCACAGGGCCGCCGTGCACAGGAGGACCGTACGGGCGCGAAACCGTCGTAGGACAAAGAGCAGGACGAGCGGCCACAGCAGGTAGAACTGCTCCTCCACGCCCAGCGACCAGGTGTGCGCGAGCGGGCTGGTGAGGTCGGAGTACGGCCCGGACTCCATGGCCCGTACGACGTTGGTGAGGAAGGCGGCCGACAGGCCCGCGGCCTGGAGCGAGCCGTCGAATCCCCACAGCGAGGTCGTCGACGCCAGCAGCGCGCAGACCGCGCACAGGGCCAGCAGCGCGGGGACGAGCCGCAGCCACCGGCGCCGGTAGAAGGACATGAGGGAGATGCGGCCGCGGCGGACGTACTCGGCGAGCAGCAGGCGGGTGATGACGAAGCCGCTGATGGTGAAGAAGACGTCCACGGCGACCGCGCCGCCCGGCAGCACATCGGGCTCCACGTGGTGGACGATGACCAGCGCGACGGCGAGGGTACGCAGTCCGTCCAGTCCGCTCACCCGGCCGGTGCGGGACACCGCGGACGGAAAACCCCGGCTCGCACGGGGTGCGACCGGGGCTGGGGGTCTGCGGACGCCGACCGCCGTATCCGCTCCTTCCTGCTCCGTTTCCGCCGCGGCCGTCGAGTCCGGTGCCTTCGCCATGAAAGAGATCTCTTCTCACCTGCCCGCTGAATCGAGTAATCCCGGTGCGCCTAACCGGAAATCGCGCTCGCATGCCTCTCTGGGCGTGGACTGTGAGGAAAGGTGACGTGTTCATGACAAGAGCGGTCGATCGCCGACAAGGCCCATGCCCCCTAGCCAGCGCGTACGGCGCGGGCCAGGGAGGCGGCCCGACCCAGAAGCGCTTCCAAACGAGCTAGGCCGCCTCGGGTCGCGGGAAGTCCTCGTCCTCGTCCTCCCCGAAGTCCGGGGCCTGGAACGGGTTCGTGGTGGGAGGCGGCAGAGCCACGGGGGTGCGCTGGGGCTGCCCTTCCGGAGCGGAGAACAGCGAGGTCAGATCGATGAGAGGGGGTCCTTTCTCCTACAGCTTGGTCATCTTGGAGTACGGACTCAGGATCCGCATCTGCGACGAGCCGAAATCCACGAGCACGGCGATTCCGTCCTCGACGCCGATCACCCGGCCGAGGCCGTACATGTCGTGGGTGACCTGGTCGCCGACGGCGAAGTGCTTGGGCGCGGGGGCGACCGGGGCTTTGAAGGGACTGGTGGGCAAATGACGCTTCGGTGCAGCAGGCTTTGTCATCCTCCTCAGTATGCGCCTACGGCGGCCCCGCCCGCTCCGTCTGTCCAGGTCCCGATTCGAACACGGACGGGCTACGGACCGTGTAGCGCGTCGCAACCCCCGCTCCGGCCGATCAAGAAATCGGTAAGAACCCCCTGCCCACCTACAACTTTCGCTCCGGCCGCGTCGTCCAACTCGCGCCCGGTACCGGAGCACCGCGCCGGGGTCCTTTTGTCCCATGTGGGGTATGTCATGAGTTTTGTTCGTGCCGGGGTCGTGGGGGCGCTGGTCGTCGCCGGGCTCGGGAGTGGGGTCGCGTTCGCCGACGACGCGGCGCAGAGCGACGGGCTGGAGATCCAGGCGCCGTACGAGCAGGCGGTCGTCGTCGCGCCCGGTGACGGCGGTGCGGCGCAGTACCGGTCGATGGCGCTCGGGCTTCAGCACTACAACAGCGCCTTCACCGTGACCGACGGGCGGCTGACCGTCGACGCCTCCGGGCTCGCCGGGGTCGCCGAGATCGCCTGGCCCGGCAACTGCGTGCCGGACGACGCCGGTACCGTCGCCGTGTGCGACACCGGTGACGTGCCGATCCGCTACAGCCCGCAGCTGCAGCTGAAGGTGCGGGCCGTGGCCGGCGCCGCCGTGGGCGCGCAGGGCGCGATCGAGTACTCCGCCACGGCCACCGGCGGCCCCGACGGCACCCTGACCGCCCCGGAGTACTCCGCTGAGACCTTCGTCACTGTCGGCTCCGGACCCGACCTCGGCGTCACCGCCCCGCAGGACGTCACCGGCGTCGCGCCCGGCACCGACCTCACCGTGCCGTTCTCCGTCACCAACACCGGCAACGAGACCGCCCACGGCTTCACAGTGAAGCTGTGGGCGACGTACGGACTCGACGTCAGCACCCGCTACCCGCAGTGCACCTCCACCGGCCCGGACGACGCCGACAACCAGTACCCGGCCATGACGTACGTGACCTGCTCCTTCGACACCGACGTCGCGCCCGGCGCCGGCGTGGAGCTGCCCGAGCCGCTGCGGCTCGCCGTCACCGACCACGCGCTGTACGAGCGGTTCGACTACGAGGTCGAGCCCGGCGGTGACGTCTCCGACCTCGACACCTCGGACAACGGCCGCGCCTGGCACATCGACGCCGACAACACCGCCGACTTCGCCGTGCACGGCACCGAGGTGAGCGGCGCGCAGGGCGACACCGTCGACGCCGGTTTCCGCTTCGTCAACCGGGGCCCGGCCTGGGTCGCCGACGTCGCCTCGGGAGACCCGGTCCCCGCGATCGACTACTACCTCCCGCCGGGCACCACCGCCACGTCCGTGCCCAGCACCTGCCGGACCGCCCGGTCCTCCGCCGACGACCCGGCCGTCCCCCACTACGTGTGCACCCTGCCGACCTGGACCAAGCCCGACCTGAAGGTCGGCTTCCCGTTCCGGCTGCGCGTCGACCAGGTCGTCCCCGACGCCACGGGCCGGGTCGTCGTCCGTCCCTACGACGGCAGCGCGTCCTTCGCCTTCGACCCGAGGACCAGGAACAACTCGGCGAAGGTGGTCGTCAACCCGTCCGCCTGACGGCGGTGAGGGGGCGGGTCCGCGGCCGCCCCCTCATCCCCGTACGTTCCCCATCTCCGCCATGAATCCCGTCGGGTTGCTGTCGAACCCCCGGATCAGCTCCTGGAGACGCCACGCGCCGGACGCGTCCCTGGTGAACTCCGCGATGGTCGCGGCCGTGGCGTCCGCGACGCCCGCGAAGTCGTCGGCCAGCAGCCGGCGGTAGTTCTCGACGACGAGCACCCCGGCGTGGGAGAGGTCGCCGAAGGTGCGGGGGCCGCCGGTCTGGTGGATGGCGACGCCGACCACCACCCGCCCGTAGGCGGACGACAGGCGCTCGAACTCCAGCTCCATCACCTCGACGAACCCGAGGCCGAGGCCGGTCTCGCTGTGCCGGGTCATGGTGATGGTGCCGTCCGGCGAGCGGCTCTCGGTGTGCACGACGTACTCCGGCCGCCCGTACGGGTCGTCCACCGCGTAGGTCGCGGCGACGATGTCGAGATGCCGGGCCGGTTCCCCGTAGGGGCTCGGGTCCCACTTGAGCCGCACCTGGACCTTGCCAAGACCCACACCGTCGGCATGCATCAAGCCGCTCCCCGTCAGAGTTCCCCCGGGACCCTCCCGCTTGCTGAAGTATGTGCTCCGAGCAGCCTCTTGATACCTCCTTGACGGTTATCTCCTGGTCAGATCTCCTCCAGGAGGCCGTCAGCCGGCCGCCGCCCCCGACCTGCGCCAGAGGTCGGTCGTCTCCTCGGCGGCGCCGGGCGCCACGAGCAGCAACGGCTGGTTGTGGGCGGGAAGTTCGGGCAGTGCCACCGCTCCCGCCTCCTGGGCGATCAGCAGCGCGGGGAGTCCGTCGACCGCGTGGAAGGAGCCGATCGCGGCCGCGGTCGCCCGGCCCGCAGCGACCTGCGCGAGGGAGAGGGCCGTGGAGCCCATCACGCGCACCGTGCAGTGCCGGTCGGCGAGTTCGGCGAGCAGGACGTCCATGCCGGGCCAATGGGCGTGCGCCGCCCACTCGGTGAGGAAGACATGACCGGTGAGGGTGGTGTGGGCGGCCGCGTGGACCCGGGTGCCGTTCAGATACGCCCCCCTGCCGCGGACCCCGGTGAACGTCTCGCCGCGCCACGGGTCCGCCACCACGCCGAGCAGCGGGGTCCCGTCGGCTGCGGCCAGGCCCAGCGAGAAGGAGCACCAGCCCAGTCCGTGGGCGTAGTTGGTGGTGCCGTCGACCGGGTCGATGACCCAGTGCGGGGCACCGGCGGCGCCCTCCGACGTGCCGTACTCCTCGCCGACGATCCCGTGGTCCGGGAAGGCCCGCCCGAGTACCTCTCGGGTGTGCCTCTCCACCGCCTCGTCGGTGGCGGTCACGATGTCCGCGGGGCCGTCCTTCTCCCGCACCTCGGCACCCGGGTCGCGCGGGCGCCGGATCGCCTGCGACGCCCATGCGGCGAGTTCCGTCGCGACCTCCAGGGCCCTGTCGAGATCCACGTCAGCCATGCCGGCCACCCTACGGGGACGGGGCCCGGCGACCGGCGACCTTCCGGTGAACCCCGGACGGCCACTGCCCCACCGTCCTGTCCCGCCGCGATGTCCCGCCCCTCACCCCGCCTCCTCCCCGCTCACCGACGGCTGCAACGGCAATGCGGTGCTCACCTCGAAGCCGCCCTCGGGCCGCGGCCCCGCCCGGAGTTCGCCGCCGATGGAGTGGGCGCGTTCGCGCATGCCCATGACGCCGAAGCCCTTCACGGGCTCGGGTGCGGCCGCGGTGGGCGGGCCCTCGTCGGTGACCGTGATGAGCAGGCGGGTGCCGGAGTAGACGAAGCGGACGTGCGCGGTCTGGGTGGCCGCGTGCTTGGTGACATTGGTGAGCGCCTCCTGGACGATCCGGAAGGCCGTCAGGTCCACGCCCGGCGACAGGGGCTGCGGCTCCCCCTCGGTGGCGACGGTGACGGTGATGCCCGCGGAGGCGCACGAGGAGACCAGTTCGGGCAGCCGGGCGAGGCCGGGGGCCGGTTCCGGCGGTGCGGAGCCCTCGTCGTCGGTCTGCCGCAGCAGGCCCAGCGTGGCCTTGAGCTCACGCAGCGCGGAGGAGGTCGTGCCGGTGAGGTCGTGGAGGATCTGCTGGGTCTGCGGCGGGTTGACCAGCGCGAGGTGCTCGGCGGTACCGGCCTGGGCGTTGGCGAGGGCCAGGTGGTGGGCGACGACGTCGTGCAACTCCCGGGCGATCCGCATGCGTTCCTCGGTGACCCGGAGCCGCGCCTCCTCCTCCCGGGTGCGTTCGGCGTGCTCGGCGCGGGCCTGCGTGGCCTCGAGATAGGCCCGCCGCAGCCGGGTCATGGTGCCGGCCGCCAGCGGCAGCAGCAGCCAGAAGAACGGGCCGATCGTGCGGAGCAGCAGCGACAGGTGGTCCATGGAGTCGGACACGGCCGCCGCGATCGTCAGCGCCGCCATGGTGGCGATGCCGTAGGAGCGGATGGTCTCCCGTTCGGTGCGGGTGGCCAGCCAGTACAGGGACGCCATGACCGGGGCGAGGAGGAGGGGGGTGAGCAGATAGCCCTGTGCGATCACGATGGCGGCGCAGACCGCGTTCACCACGACGGTGACGCGCGGGTGGCTGCGGTGCAGGAACAGGGCGAGGCAGGAGACCCCCAGGAGGAGGACGGCGGTCTTGTCGTCGCCCGGCGTCTCGGCGTTGGGCAGGGTGAGCGAGGCTCCGAGGGTCGCGGAGCCCATCAGTACCGCGATCAGCGCCAGGTCGACGAGGAACGGATGGCGGTCCGCGAACTCCTCCAGGCGGTCCGTGTAGCGCCGCTCCGGGCTGGTGGTCATCGGGTTCTCCGGTGGGTGGTCTCAGGGACCCATCGTGAGGGAACGGGGCCGCCCGTGCCGCACGACACGGGCGGCCCCTGGTGAGGGGTGGGAGTCAGACGCGTGCGGCCTCCTGGTCGGCGGGGGCGGGCTCGGGGTGGGCGGCGCCCCTGGTGAGCGCCTCGCCCTCCACGTCCACCCTGGGCAGGATCCGGTCCAGCCACGTCGGCAGCCACCAGGCCTTGTCGCCGAGCAGGGCGAGCACGGCCGGCACGATGGCCATCCGGACCACGAAGGCGTCGAGCAGGACGGCGGAGGCGAGGCCGAAGCCGATCATCTTGATCATGGAGTCGCTCTCGCCGACGAACCCGGCGAAGACCGCGATCATGATCAGCGCGGCGGCCACGACCACCCGGGCGCTGTGCCGGAATCCGGAGGTGACGGCCTGGTGGGACGTCTCTCCGTGGACGTACGCCTCACGCATCCGCGAGAGGAGGAACACCTCGTAGTCCATGGCGAGGCCGAAGACGATACCCACCAGGAAGATCGGCATCAGGCTCATGATCGGGCCCGTGGTCTCCACGCCCAGCAGTCCGGCGCCGTGCCCCTCCTGGAAGACCACGACGACCGCGCCGAGGGAGGCCAGGACGGAGAGCAGGAAGCCGAGAGCCGCCTTCAGCGGGACGAGCAGGGACCGGAAGACCACCAGCAGCAGCACGATCGCGAGGCCCACCACGACGATCAGATACGGCACCAGCGCGGACTGCACCTTCTCGGAGATGTCGATGTTCAGCGCGGTGGTGCCGGTGACCTCGTAGGTCGCGCCGGTCTCGGACTCGATGTCGGGGCGCTCGCCGCGGATGGCCGTGACGAGGTCCTTGGTCTTCTCGTCGGTCGGCGCGGTGGACGGCACGACCGAGAAGACGGCGGTGTCGCCGGCCTCGTTGAAGCGTGCCGGGGAGACGGACACGACCCCCTTCGTCGCGCCGATGTCCTTCGAGATCGCCGCCGCGGCCGCCTGCGCGTCGTCGTCGCCCCGCGCGTCCACCACGACGGTCAGCGGACCGTTGAAGCCCGGCCCGAAGCCCTCGGCGAGCGCGTCGTAGGCCCGGCGCTCGGTGGTGGAGGTCGGCTTGGCCTCGTCGCCGGGCATGCCCAGCTGGAGGGAGGTCATCGGGAGGGCGAGGGCGCCGAGGCCGACCACGCCGAGGATCAGCACGGGCAGCGGGCGGCGCAGGACGAACCGGGCCCAGCGGGTGCCACCGTTGTCCTTGGCCTCTTCCCCGGTACGGGCCCGCCCGCGGTCCCTGCGGCGCAGCACCGCGTTCGGCCAGAAGCCGAGGAACGCCGGGACCAGGGTCAGCGCGATCAGTACGGCGACGACGACCGCGCCCGCCGCGGCCAGGCCCATCTTGGTGAGCATCGGGATGCCGACCACCGCGAGCCCGGCGAGGGCGATGACGACGGTGAGACCCGCGAAGACGACCGCGGAACCGGCCGTACCGACCGCGAGGGCCGTCGCCTCCTGGGGTGCCCTGCCGTTGGCGCGTTCCTCCCGGTACCGGGAGACGACGAACAGGGCGTAGTCGATGCCGACGGCGAGCCCCAGCATCATCGCCAGGGTGCCGGTGGTGGTGGACAGGCCGAGGGCGTCGGAGAGGGCGAGGATCGCGGCCATGCTGACGCCGACGCCGATGAGCGCGGTCAGCAGCGGCAGTCCGGCGGCGGCCAGTGAGCCGAAGGTGACGAGGAGGACGACCGCGGCGATCGCGACACCGATCACCTCGGCCGTACCGCCCGCGCCACCGCCGTCGGCCATGGCGGAGCCGCCCGCGTCAACGGTCAGCCCGGTGTCCCGGGCCTCCTCGAGGGCGTGCTCCAGCTGTTCCTTGCTCGCGTCGGTGAGGTCGTCGGCGGCGACCTTGTAGGTGACGGTCGCGTACGCCGTCGTGCCGTCCTTGCTCACGGCCTTCGCCACGAACGGGTTCACGGCGCTCGCGACCTGGGAGCCGTCGGCCAGGTCGGCGACGGTGTCCTCGACGGCCTTCTTGTGGTCGGCGGCGGTGACCTTCTGACCGTTCGGCGCGACGAAGACGACCCGCGCGGTCGCGCCGTCGGCGGTGGCCCCCGGGAAGCGCTCTTCCATCAGGTCGAACGCCTTCTGGGACTCGATGCCGGGCATCGAGAACCCCTCGTCGGCGGCGCCGGGCGCCTTCACTGCTCCCAGCCCGACGGCCGCCAGGACGGCCGCCCAGACCAGGGCGACGTACCAGCGTCGCCGGAAGGCCAGGCGGCCCACGCGATAAAGGAAAGTAGCCACGGCGGGGGATCTCCACATCTGGTGCCGAACGGTCCACCCAGACTGGCCGGACGAGACCCGCCGAGTCGTCGTGCGCCTGCCGACAATCCCCGCTACTGAGAACGCAGTACGCGGCCGCCCCCGCGTCCACCTCCGGGACTACCGCCTTTTCCGTTCCCTCACGGCCCGGCGGGAACCGGAACGCGTGTTCCTCTGTGTGTTCTCTGTGAGACCACCAGTTCTTTGAGGCTTGACCAGCCCAAGGGGGAACAGAACCAGTGAAGTTCAGACGACTCAGACTCGCCGGAGCCGCGGCGAGCGCGCTCGCCGTGGCCTGCACCGGGCCGCAGGTGTGGGCCTCCGAACAGCACGAGACCGCCCCGGTACCGACCCTGACCTGGTCGGACTGCCAGGGCGGTTTCGAGTGCGCCGACGCCCGTGTGCCCCTGGACTACCGGGAACCGCAGGGCAGGACCATCACCCTGGCCGTCATACGCAAGAAGGCCGCCGACCCCTCGAAGCGCAAGGGCACGCTGTTCCTGCAGCCCGGCGGCCCCGGCAACTCCGGCGTGGACTTCGTGCGCGGCAACTACGACGACCTGCCGGCCGCACTGCGCGAGGACTTCGACGTCTTCGGGTACGACGTGCGCGGGGTGGGCCGCAGCTCCCAGGTGGTGTGCTGGGACGACGCGACGTACACGAAGGCCGTCACCGCCGCCAAGGGCGTCCCGGGCCCCGCCGCCTACAAGCCCGCCGTCCAGCAGGCCGCCGACTTCGACCAGGCCTGCCAGGACAACGCGGGCGACCTGCTGCCGTACGTCGGCACCCAGTACGTCGCCCGGGACATCGACCTCCTGCGGCAGGCGCTCGGCGAGGACCAACTCACGTACTACGGACGCTCGTTCGGCTCCTACATCGGTACGGTCTACGCCGCGATGTTCCCGGACCGGGTCCGCGCGCTCGCCCTCGACGGGGCCTACGACCCGGAGCACTACACCAACCGGCCCTACGCCTACGACCGGCCGCAATACCTCGCCCTGGACGGCGCGATGGGCCGCTTCCTGGACTGGTGCAAGGCCGACCAGGCGACCTGCGGTTTCGGCGACGGCGATCCGTGGGCCGCGTTCCAGAAGCTCAAGGCGGACCTGGACGCCAACCCGGTGCCCACCGCCAACGGGGGCCAGGCCAACGGCTACACCCTCGTCTACCGGCTGATGTTCAACATCAACGAGGGCAAGGTCATCTGGCCCTCCTTCGGCGAGGCCCTGCGCAAGGCGCAGCAGCGCGACAACACGTCGTTCCTGCTGCGGCCGCCGTCCCCGGCGAGCTACGACTTCCTCAACCCGAACGTCGTCGTCGAGTGCGTCGACAAGAAGTACCCGACCGACCGGGCCCTCCTGAGGAACCAGGTCACCACCAACGCCAAGCTGGCCCCGCTGCTGGGCCCGGCCATGGCCTACGGCCCGCCGACCTACGACCACCAGCACGCCACGGCCTGCGTGCAGTGGAAGGGCGAGCACGTCAGCCGCTACGGCGGTTCCTTCCGCGCGAAGGGCTCCGCACCGATCCTCGTCATCGGCAACACCGGTGACCCGGACACCCCGTACCAGGACGCGGTGGCCCTCTCCCGTGAGCTCGACAACGGCCGTCTGCTCACCTTCAGGGCCGAGGGGCACACCGCCTTCGGCCGCAGCGCCTGCGCGTCGGACGCGATCACCGGCTACCTGGTGGACCTGAAGGTCCCGGCCCGCGGCGCGAGTTGCGCGGACGAGACCCAACCGCCGTCGTCCACCCCGACGGTGGCTCCGCCCGGTACGACGCTCACGGAACTCCGCAACGGCGTGAGCGACCGGGTCGACCACATCGGCTCGCTGCGATAACAGCGTGAGGGCCCGGGCCTCGGGGGGAGGCCCCGGGCCCTCACCCGTCACGGCAAGCGGGTTAGTACAGCGCGATCCTCGGCTGCACGGTGCCCCGGGCGTCGGGGTCGACGACCGTGATCCGGTAGACCTGGGTGAGGGTCTCGCCGGCGTGGAGCGTGCGCTGAGCGGTCGTCAGGTCGGTGAAGAGCGTGCCGGTCTGGCTCGCGGTCTCCACCGGCCGCCAGCAGCCGTGCGCGGTGCGCTGCTCGACCAGGACGTCCGACGGGGTGAGGAAGGGGCCCGCGTCCGGCGACTCCACCAGGAGCTGGGGGGCGACGGTCCGGTCCGCCGAGGAGTCGTTGCGGTAGGTGACGGTGACCTCGTGCCGCTCGCCGTCGGCCCCGAGGGCCGTGGTGGGCAGGTCCACGAAGTCGACGGGTACGGCGGACTGCTGGGCCGGGGCGGCCGCGGCAGGCTTGGCCGGGGCGGCCGCGGCGGCGGGACCGGCGGCTGCCAGACCCGCGAGGGCCACGGCGACGGAAACGAATGCGATCTTGAGACGCCTGGTGCTCTTCGACACGTTCACTGTTCCTCGTGTTGCGTGGGGGGTTTCAGGAGTTACCCGTAGAGGAGACCTCAACGAGGAGTAATACGTTGCCTGGATCTCGTGGACATTCCGTGGATACCGCCCGGTAGCCCACCTCGAACTCCCGTTGCCGTCATGGCGGACTGATAACTTCCGCGTCACCGGCCTGGGGGAACGTCGTTGCCGGTACCTGACCTTCACAAATGAATCCAGGCGGAATTCCTTGCGCACCACTCGTGAATATCCAGGAGGAAGGCACCGCTGGGTGCCGAAAAGCCGACGCGGGAGAATACTCGCGGCTTCGGGCATGTCCGTACTGGCATTGGCCCTCGTCGCCCCTCTCGCCTCCGCGGCCCTGACCAGCCCCTCCGACCCGACCACCCCGACACCGGGGGACCGTGTCACCGACACCTCCCAACTGCCGTCCGGCTGGCAGAAGTCCGGCGACCGGATCGTCACCTACGACGGTGACGGCACCGGACTGCACGTCCTGGTCGCCGACGCGGCCGACGCCTACACGTGGCACACCGCGGCCACCCTGTCCGAGCCGGGCATCGACACCGACCAGTGGATCGGCCAGACCTGTGTGACCGGGTCCGGCGACCGTGCCGTCGTGGTCTACGCGCCCCGGCAGGCCGTCAACGACCAACAGGGCTTCCAGCAGGGAGCGTTCGCGGCCGTGGTCGATCTGGCCGACGGCACCGTGACCAAGCTGCCCGAGCTGGTCTCCCTCGCCTACTTCAACCCCGGCTGCGGCGACGGCGAACAGGCCGTCCTCACCCGCCCCGAGGGCGACGGCACGCAACTGCTCACCGTCGACGCCCGGAAGGGAGAGCTGGTCCGGCAGCAGACCGTCGCCGGTCAGCTCACCTCCGCCGTGCCCTTCGGGAACAAGATCGCGGCCGCCCGGGGCGACTCCGTGGTCTCGGTGGACGCCAAGGGTGCGACCAGCACCCTGGCCAGGACGGACGGCACGCCGTTCCGGCTGGTGCCGGACGCACACAGCGGGCTCGCCTACCAGGTCCCGGCCGGGAAGAAGGTGCAGGTCCGCCGGGTCACCTCGGCGGGCTCCGACAGGCTCCTCGGCTCCGGCGCGCTCGGCGCCCTCGCGGTGCACGGCAACGGCGGCCGGGTCTTCGTGACCGGCAAGGACGCCGAGGACGCCGTGTCGGCCCTGCCGAAGAGCTGGCAGACGCTGGACGTGCCGGCCTCCGCCGAGGTCTCCACCACCGGCGACCTCGCGCTGACCTCCGTCGGCAACGGCACCGAGGCGGCCGGCGGCAGGAAGGCCGCCGCGGACATCGCCCAGGCGGTCGGCATCGACGCGGTGCTGCCCGGCTCCGACACCAGCGTCGGCTTCCGTGTGAAGCCCAGGGTGCCGAAGGGGACTCAGGGCGACGAGCAGTCCCCGGCGCTGACGGACGGGATCCACACCAACAGCATCACCCCCGGCGACGACGACCCGTCGACCTCCACCACCGACCCCGACCGCGCCTGCGCCGTCACCCGCAACGACCCGAAGCTCCAGTCGCTCCAGCCCTCGACCGCGCAGGCCGAGTGGGCGACGGACCTCGCCGTGCAGGGCAAGCTCGACGTGCGGCGCCGCAGCGGCTGGAACGGCAGCGAACTCCCCTCGTACACCCCGCAGGGCCTGTTCCCGTCCACCGCGCTCAAGGGCGGCGGCCGGGTGCCCGCGCAGATCATGCTCGGGGTGCTCTCCCAGGAGTCCAACCTGCTCCAGGCCAGTTCCCGGGCGGCCGCGGGTGAGAGCAGCAACTTCATCCAGGGCGGCTACTACGGCAACGCCGGCAGCGTCCACACCGTCAACTGGGCTGCCGCCGACTGCGGTTACGGCATCTCCCAGGTGACCAGCGGCATGGCCACGGCGGACACCACCTACACCGCCGAGCAGCAGCAGGCGATCACCGTGGACTACGCGGCCAACATCGCCGCGGGGCTCCAGATCCTCCAGGACAAGTGGAACCAGCTGTACGACAAGGGTCTGCTCGTCAACGGCGGCGACCCGCAGTACCTGGAGAACTGGTGGCTCGCGCTGTGGGCCTACAACAGCGGCTTCAACCTGCCCAGTTCGACCGACGCCACCGCCCCCTGGGGCCTGGGCTGGTTCAACAACCCGGCCAACGGCCTCTACCCGGCCGACCGGAAGATGTTCCTGTCGTCCGGCTACGACGACGCCCGCAACCCCAACCTGTGGTCGTACCCGGAGCGGGTGCTCGGCTGGGCGGCCTACTCCCAGCAGAAGACCGACCCGGCGACCGGGGCGACCGTCAGGGCGTTCACCGTCGGCGACTGGCCCACCGGCAACGCGCCCGACGCCCAGCCGCCGCACGACACGTTCTGCAAGCCCACGCTCAACGACTGCGACATCACCAAGCCGCGCAAGGTCGAGGGGTCGACCCAGCCCGAGGGGCCCTGCCAGCGGGACGACTTCAAGTGCTGGTGGAACCAGCCGGTGAGCTGGACGGACTGCACGGCCACCTGCGGCACCGAGGTGCTGAAGTACCAGGCGACCGACCCCGAGCCGACGGTCGCGGCCCCGCACCCGGCGGCCTGCGCGTCCACGCTCCCGGCGAACGCGCTGATCGTGGACGACGTGCCGAACACGGTGAAGTTCCGGGTAGGTGGCGCCAACCCCTGTGCGGGCGAGAAGAACTGGACCAGCCGGGGGACGCTGAAGTTCACCTTCGGGTCGGCGCAGCAGAACGGCGCGACCGTCTATCCCTCGAAGATCGACTTCCATCAGCTGGGCGCGGGCTTCGGCGGGCACTTCTGGCTCACCCACACCCGGGTGCCGAGCTATACCGACTCGGTCGTCACCGGCACCTGGACGCCGGACCGGAAGATCGGCGGCTGGGCGGAGGTCATGGTGCACCTGCCCGACCACGAGGCCAACACCCCGTCGGCGACGTATCGCATCGACGTCGGTGACGGCACGGTCGTGGAGAAGACGATCTCCCAGGACACCGGCGGCAAGAACACCTGGGTCTCCCTGGGCTCCTACGAGTTCAAGGGCACCCCGAGCGTGTCACTGACCTCGGCCACGGCGGACGGCACCGGCGACGCCTCGATCGCCTGGGACGCGCTGGCATTCGTCCCGACGGACACGCCGTCCCCGTCCCCGTCCGCACAGAAGTAACCCCGCGGGAGCGGACTCCGCAGCGCCCGCCGTCGGTCGACCTGACCGGTGGCGGGCGCTGCGGCGTGTACGGCGGATCGGTCGGGGGCCGACGGGCGACACCGGCCACCTCACGAAGGGGCCGAGGCGGCACCGGCCGACGGCAGCTCCACGGCCACAGACCGACGGACGACACCGGTCAACGGTCGATCCGCGAACACGCGCTGCCGACGGCACCAGCCAGCCGACGAAGGGGCCGAGGCGGCACCGGACAGCGGCCAACCCGCGGACACGGGTCAGCCGACGACACCGGCCAACCCACGAACGAGCCGGGGCAGCACCAGCCGGTGGCCGACCCACGGACACACATCGACAGACGACACCGGCCGGCCGACGAACAGGCCATCCGACCTCACCGGTCAACGGCCGACTCACGAACCAAGGCCGGCCGACGGCACCGGTCAACCCACGAACGGGCCGAGGCGGCACCCGCCAGCGGCCGACCCGCGAGCACGCACCGGCCAGGTCACCCCACGTCACCGCTCGACCGATGAGGTCGCGGCCGTACCCGACCTGGCTGATCGCACGGCAGGCCCCCGCGGCTTCAGGGTGTCACCCCGTGGTGTGGGCCCCGGCCCGGGCGGCCTCGACGAAGGCGGTGATCAGGGTCGGGTCCTTGACGCCCCGGCTTGCCTCCACGCCGCTGGAGACGTCGACGCCCCAGGGGCGGGTGACGTCGACGGCCTCCCGGACGTTCTCCGGCGTGAGGCCCCCGGCCAGGAGCCACTTCTCCCCGGCCCCGGCCCCCTGCTTGCGCGACCAGTCCCAGGCGATGCCGGACCCCGGCACCGGGGCGTCGAGCAGCAGCATGTCCTCGCCCAGTTCCCCGCAGCGCGGCACCGAGTCGCCGAAGGCGGCCGCGCGGATCAGGGTCCAGCCGCCGGACGCGAGTTCGGCGTAGTAGTCGCGGTCCTCGGGTCCGTGCAGCTGGACGGCCCCGATGCCCGACTCCGCGGCCACGGACCGTACGTACTCGAGAGGTTCGCGGCGGAACACCCCCACCGTCACAACGCTCTCAGGGACCCTGGCGGCCAGCCGCGCCGCCGTCGCGGGGTCGATGCGGCGCGGGCTGTCGGAGAAGACGAACCCGATGGCGTCGGCGCCGGCCTCGACTGCCGTGTCGACGTCCTGCTCGGTCCTCAGGCCGCAGATCTTCACGAAGAGCGTCATGCCGCCACCGTATCCAATTCGCGTCCATGAACAACGATCACATACGTAACCGTTGACGCGACCATGGCAAGCGCTTACCTTCCGAACGGTACGTGCCCCCGTCGCCGCACACCAGGGAGACGAACGATGCACCTGAGACCAGTCATCACATCCGTCGGCCTCATCGCCGGCACGCTCGTCGCACTGTCCGGCACCACAGCCCAGGCCGCCACCACCCGCTACGAGGCCGAGACGGCGCCCGCCACCTGCACCGGAGCCGTCGAGACCGAGTACGCCGGCTACTCCGGCAGCGGATTCTGCAACGGCACCAACGCCACCGGCGCCTACGCCCAGTTCACCGTGTCCGCACCCGCATCGGGCACGGCGACCCTGAGCGTCCGCTTCGCCAACGGCACCACCACCGCCCGCCCCGCGGACATCATCGTGAACGGCTCGACGGTCTCGTCGGCGTCCTTCGAGTCCACCGGCACCTGGACCGGCTGGACCACGAAGACACTCTCCGTCCCGGTGAACGCGGGCAGCAACACCGTCCGGCTGAACCCGACCAGCGCGAACGGCCTGCCCAACGTCGACTACCTGGACGCCGAGACGTCCGGCACGACGACCCCGCCGTCGAGCAGCGCCCTGTACGTGTCACCGAGCGGCACCGACGGCGCGGCCGGCACGGTGACCGCCCCGACCACCCTCACCTCGGCGATCAGCCGCATCTCCGCCGGCGGCACGATCTACATGCGCGGCGGGACGTACGCCTACTCCTCGACGGTGACCATCCCGGCCGGCAGCAACGGCACCTCGTCCGCACGCACCACGCTCTCCGCCTACCCTGGCGAGACTCCGGTGCTCAACTTCTCCGCGCAGAGCGAGAGTTCGACCAACCGCGGGATCCAGCTCAACGCGAACTACTGGAAGATCTACGGCCTCGTCGTCGAACGCGCCGGGGACAACGGCATCTACGTCGGCGGCAGCAACAACGTCGTCGAGCGCACGGTGACCCGCTTCAACCGTGACACCGGGCTCCAGCTGGGCCGGATCGCCTCCTCCACCCCGGCGAGCCAGTGGCCCGCCAACAACCTGATCCTGAGCGCCGAGTCCCACGACAACGCCGACTCCGACGGCGAGGACGCCGACGGCTTCGCCGCGAAGCTCACCACCGGCACCGGGAACGTGTTCCGGTACGCCGTCTCGCACAACAACATCGACGACGGCTGGGACCTCTACACCAAGACCGACACCGGTGCGATCGGCCCGGTGACCATCGAGTACTCGCTGTCCTACGGCAACGGCACGCTCAGCGACGGCTCCCAGGCCGGCAACGGCGACCGCAACGGCTACAAACTGGGCGGCGACGACATCGCGGTCAACCACGTGGTGCAGCACAGCGTCGCCTACGGCAACGGCCATCACGGGTTCACCTACAACAGCAACCCCGGCTCGATGACCATCACGAGCAACGTCTCCGTCGCCAACACCGAGCGCAACTTCAACTTCGAGACCGGCACCTCGGTCTTCCGCGGCAACACCTCGTGCAACAGCGGCGGCAACGACCGGTACGCCGGTGACGCCGACGGCTCCAACCAGTTCTGGTCCGGCACCAACGGCTCCCGCTGCTCCACCTACGCGGGCGCCCTGGGCTGGTCCTTCGCCTCCAACGGCAGCCTGGTCGTGACCTTCGGCGGCAAGCAGGTCACGCTGTAGGACACCGAGGGGACCCCGGGATCCGTGCCCGGGGTCCCCTCGCCGTCACTGCTTGGGCGCCGCCTGCTGGACGACCTCGAAGGTCCACAGCGTCGAGCCGGAGGCGGCGGGCCTGGGGCGGCCCTGCTCGCCGCCGCCCCCGTGCGAGGCCTGCGCCATCCCGGACATCCACTTCTGGAAGTCCTCCTCGCCACGCCAGCGCGTGTAGACGAGGTAGGTGTCGGTGCCCTCGACGGGCCGCAGCAGCTCGAACCACTCGAATCCGTCGGAGTTCTCGACGGTCCCCGCGCGGGAGGCGAACCGCTTCTCCAGCGTCTCGCGCTGCTCCTCGGGGACCGTGAGTACGTTGATCTTGACGATGCTCATGGCGCCCATTGTGCGCCAAAGGGCATCGGAGGGACGTCAGCGTGCCGCGGCCCGGGCGGGCACCTCGCCCTTCCCGCCGACGACGGCCGTCTGCATCACGGCGGTGGTGCCGAACAGGGTCTCGGTCGTGATGCCCCGGTCCGGGTCGGTGACGTAGAAGCGGGAGCCGAGCAGGGCGAGGGTCTCCTTGTCGAAGATCCACTCGTCGCGGGTGGCGAAGCCGGTGTCGTCGAGGGTGATGGCGATCCCGTGCCGGCCGGCCGCGTCGACGGCGTCGGGGATCTCCCGCACACCGGGCAGTTTCGCGGCCGCCTTGTAGAAGGCCGCGGCGTTCGCGGGCGGCATGATGGTGCCGCCGATCAGATCGCCGATCAGGGAGAACACCGCCTGGTCCCGTGACTCGCCCTCGGCCGGCCTGGCCTCCTTGCGGAGCCTGGCGAGCAGGGCGTCGGGGTCGGTGGGCAGCGAGGCCAGCCAGCGGTAGGTGGGGTGGTCGACACCCGCCGGACGGGGATCGGGGGACTCGATGGGGAGCATCTGGTCCGGCATGATCGCGTCCTTGCCGCTGGCCTTGATCCACCCGGTGACCCGGAGCGGGCCGGGCTCCTGGGAGGTCCACCGCTCCTCGGTGTGCAGGGCGCCGAGCCGCACGGGGCCGCTGAAGTCGCCCATGTTCTCGCGCACCAGCGTCCTGACGTACACGAACTGGTAGTCCCGCACCCGGACCGTGTCGCTGGCCATGGCGGCCGTGGCGATCCGGTTGAGGGTGACGGAGGCGCCGGCCGTGGTCGCGGAGGGGGCGGGCCCGGTCGCCGGGCCACGGCCGTCCACGGAGAGGGTCACGAGCAGGGCGCCGGCCAGGGCCGCGGAGGCCAGCGGCACCAGTACGGCGGGCCGCAGGAACCGGCTCCGCCGAGGCGTGACCGCTGTGTCGTGATCGATCTGCTGCATCAGTACGTCCTTGAAGTGACGGTGGCGCTCCGGCGGGAGGTCCCACTCCGCCGGGGTCGACAACAGCTCCTCGGCCTCGCTCATCGGGTCTCCTCCCGCAGGAACAGGGCCGCGAGCGCGGCCTCACTCTCCATCTCTCCGTGGACCGCGGGCGGTTCCGTCCCGGTTCGCCCCTGTTCCTCCCCGCTCAGTCGCGCGAGCCGGGCCCGGGCGCGGGACAGCCGGGAGCGCACCGTGCCGACCGGGACGCCGAGCGCCTCGGCGGCCTGCCGGTAGTCGAGCCCGGCGGACACGCACAGCGCGAGCACCTCACGGTCCTGCCGTCCGAGCCGGCCCAACGCCCGGTGCACGACGGCCAGTCGGCGGGCGTCGTCGATCCTGCCCGCCGTCTCCTCGGCGAAGTCCTCGACCGGGCGCGGCTCGGGGCTGCGGGCCAGGAAGGCGAGCCTGCGCCGCAGACCCCGGTTGGCGTTGTACGCCTTGTGCGTGGCGATGCCGAGCAGCCAGGGCTTGAGCGAGCCGCCCTCCGGCTCCACCGTCTCCCTCGTCCGCCAGGCGGCGAGGAAGGTCTCGGACATCGCCTCCTCGGCCTCCGCCCAGTTCCCCGTCAGCCGCAGGGCGTGGTTGTGGACCGCCCGCGCGTACCGGTCGTACAACTCCCCGAACGCCGCCCGGTCCCCGGCCCGAATCCGCGCCCGGTCCGGTTCCGCCACTTCTGTTTCCCTCACACCCGTAACGCTCCGCACCGCGACCCGGAGTTCCTGTGCTCTGCGCCACACACCTGCCCTGCGACACACGCCGCCGGCATCGCCCCGCACAAGCCTCCCCGCGGAGCGCTTACGCTGCGTCCATGGAGCAGCGAGAGGTCATGCAGAACGTCGTCGGCATCCTCACCGAGGCACTGGAGATGCGACGGCAGGTCCGCGAACACCCCGACCGGCAGGCCTCGCTGACCGGCGCGATCTCCGCGCTTCTCGTGGAGACCCTCCCACGGATCCACCTGCCCGCGGACGCCAGTGGCCTCGCGGCGGCGGACGCCGTGGCCGAGGAGCTGGGGCCCGCCATCGCGAGCATCGCCAACTGCTTCGCGTTCGCCTTCGTGCAACTGGCCGAGGTCCACGACGCGGGCCGCACCGACACCTCCGCGGAGGTGCTGCGGCACATCTCCCTCCAGTTCGCGGGCGGCGCGCCGAAGTAGCCGCGAGCCCCGTCGACATTTCTGCGGCGCGACGACATCCGATCCGGCACGAGCGACGAACAGCATCAAGGGAAGCACCGGAACGGGCTCCCGGGGCGACGAGGGAGGCGCCGGGAGCCCGTTCGTGTGCGGTGGGTGCGCGTCACCGTGCGGGCAGGCCCAGCCGGCCCCGGGTCGCGGCCAGCAGGATCAGCGCCGCCGCCGTCGTGCTGAGGAGCAGCGCGTGGGCGAGGTCACCGTCGGACAGCGAGGGGAACATGTCCGACGAGGCGATCGAGAAGAAGTTGTTGACGCCGGTGTGCAGCAGCATGACCAGCGGCATGCTCTCGCCGGACTTGTTGAACACCCAGGTCATCACGCAGCTGAACGTGATCGTCATCGCGATGAACTCCACCGGCACGGTCCACGCCACATGCGGCCCGCCGCCCCACTCCGTGAGGAACAGCGGCAGGTGCCAGCAGCCCCACAGCGCGCCGACGAGGAGGGTCGCCTTCAGAGGGCCGTAGCGGCGCTGCATCCGCGGTATCGCGAACTCCCGCCAGCCGGGCTCCTCCGCGAGACCGGTGGTGATCATCTGGATGAGCAGTCCGGGGAGAAAGGCGGCGAGGACCATCGCGGGCGGCAGTGCGGGACCGCGGCCGGCCAGCGCGGCCGAGGCGAGGATCAGCGTGGCCGGCACCGCGAGCAGGACGACCAGGTACCAGCGCCAACCGACCTTGAACTTGGTCATCCTGGCCCGCCAGGTCCGCAGCCCCGCGCGTCCCTCCGTGATCCCGGTGACCAGCAGGGCCGAGGCGATCGGGCCGAGGTAGGCGCCGGGCAGGACGCCCGTGAGCTGGGTGGCGCCGCCGGAGCCGGGGAAGGCGAAGTGCCAGACGCCGAGGCCGTTCTCGGAGAGGACGTACGGCGTCCAGGCGGCCCAGCTCAGTGCGAAGGCCAGTGTGAAGAACCAGGTCAGGGGGTTGCGGCGGATGCTGCCGCGCAGGCCGCCGGCCGCCTGCGGAGCGGGTCGGTTTTCGGTGCCGGTGTCGGTGCTCACGGGGACTTGGACGCTCACCGCGGATCCCTTCGGAGGGGGCTGATGTGATGGCTCCAGCACACCAGCGCGGCGCCCTCGGATCATTGCCGCGCACGCCCCGACTCCCGGTACAGCAGGCTGTACTTCAGCGGGCCCGGCGCGCGTCCTCCAGGTAGCGCAGCACCGCCGCCACCCGCCGGTCCACGTGGTCCGTGGGCGCCAGGTCCAGCTTCGCGAAGATGCTCCGGATGTGCTTGTGCACGGCCCCGTCGGTCACGAACAGCTTCTCCGCGATGGCGCTGTTGCCCAGCCCCTCGGCCATCAGGGCGAGTACGTCCTTCTCGCGCGGGCTGAGCCGCTCCAGTCGCGCGTCCTGACGGGACCGCGTGAACAACTGCGCGACGACCTCGGGGTCGATGGCGGTGCCGCCGGACGCCACCCGGCGCAGCGCGTCGAGGAACTCCTCGACCCGGCCGACCCGTTCCTTGAGCAGATAGCCCAGCCCGCCGACCCCGCCGGTCAGCAGCTCGGTCGCGAAGCTCTGCTCGACGTAGGCGGACAGCACGAGGACGGCGAGTTCCGGCCTGCGCCGCCGGGCCTCGACGGCCGCGCGGATCCCCTCGTCGGTGTGCGTGGGCGGCATCCGTACGTCGAGGATGGCCACGTCGGGCTTGTGCGCGTCGATGGCGTCCAGCGCCCCCTCGGCGGTGTCGGCGGTGCCGACCACGTCCAGCCCCTCGGCACGCAGCAGGAGGGCGAGCCCCTCCCGCAGCAGAGGGTCGTCCTCGGCGATCACGATCCGCATGGCAGGTCCTTCTCCAGGGTCATCGGGCCACCCGACACATTCGCCGGGCGAACAACGTCCTCACAGGGCCGCGCCACACCGCGCACGGCGGTGCGCACAGTCACAAACAGCCGCTCGGAGCCCCTACCGGCAGCCCCGAACCCCGTCACACACCGCACGCCGGATCCACCTCCCCAGCCGACGGAGCCCCCAGGCGGGCCAGCCGAGCGAACAGCGTCCTCGCACCCGTCCCGCCACGCCCCGCCGCTCACACACCGCACGGCACACCCACCTCCCAGCCGACGGACCCCCAGGCGGGCCCGCCAAGCCCAGGGCGTCACCACACGCGACCGCGCCGCCGGTCACACACCGCACGGCAGATCCGCCTCCAGTACCGTCGGGCCGCCCGGTGGGCTCGTCAGGTGGAGGGTGCCGTCGTGGGCGGCGATGCGGTGGCGGATGCCGGTGAGGCCGGAGCCGGCGTGCTCGTCGGCGCCGCCCCGGCCGTCGTCCGTGATCCGCAGCAGGAGCCGTGAGCCGGGGGCGCGGACCGTGATCGTGGCCCGGGACGCCCCGCTGTGCTTGGCGATGTTGGTCAGTGCCTCGGCCACGACGAAGTAGGCGGTCGCCTCGACGGAGGCCGCACACCGCCGCGGCACCTCGACATCGACCGTGCAGGGCACCGCGCTCTCCGCCGCGAGCCCGGTGAGCGCCCCGGCCAGCCCCCGGTCCGCGAGCACCGGCGGCAGGATGCTGCGGGAGACGGTCCGCAGCTCGGCCAGCGCCTGTTCGGCCGCGGACTGGGCCCGTTCCAGGAGTTCGTCGGCCCCGGCCGGATCGCGGGCGACCATGCGGCGGGCGGCCCCGAGCAGCACGGTCACCGTGACGATCCGGTTCTGGGTGCCGTCGTGCAACGAGCGCTCGATGCGCCGCAGTTCGGTGGCGTGGGCGTCCAGCGCGGCGGCGCGGGTGGCGGTCAGCTCGGCGACGCGCAGGGAGAGATCCGCGTCCGGACCGGCCGACAGGAGCCGGCGCCCCGGGTTCGCCTGGAGCCGTGCCATGCCGGGCGTGAGCCCCAGCATGATGGCGATCCAGCCCACGCCGAGCAGGCACACGGCCAGGGCGTCCGGCCAGGAGTGCGCGACGCCGACCCCGATGGACGTGGCGGTCGCGTCCTTCGGGGTGAGCCGCCAGTACAGCGGAAACGCGGCGTCCCGTACGGCGAGCACCGGCAGGACGAAGCCCAGCAGCCCCAGCGGCAGGCCCAGGGCCAGATGCCGGACCAGCCACAGCAGTTCACGCCGGGTCGTGGGGTCGGCGAGGGCGGCCCACAGCCGCGTCGGCGGGGGCGCGGGGGCAATGACCTCGGGGCCCCACCGCGCGAGCCGGACGCGTTCCATGCCGGCCAGGGCGTGCAGCACGCGTACCCCGCCGGGCGCCAGCACCAGCCACAGCAGCACGAACGGCGCCAGGACGGCCGTACCGAGTCCGGAGACCAGCTGGCCGAGCGCGGCGGCCGCGGTCGTGGCGGTCCCCACGGCAAGGCGCTTGACGTCGGCGGTGGCCATCCGAACCCCCTCTGGCTGGAGGACAACGACCCTAGGCGGAAAAGGAGTTCGGATCACGGCCGGGAGCCGGAAAGTACAGCCTGCTGTACCCCGGACCGGGCGGACCGCTGGATCGGCCGGACCGGGCTCCGCCTCGTAGCGTCGTCACCACCGAGAACACCCGAGCCACTTGGAGTACCCCGTGAACCTTCTTCTCTGGCCCCTGCTCGTCCTCAGCGTGCTCGGCAACGCGGTGGCGTCCTTCACCCCCGCCGACACCGCGGTGCACCTGGCCTTCGGCACGGTCACCGCGCTGACGGCCACCGCCCTTGTCGTACGACGACTGCGCACCGGCCCCTGAGCAACGCCTACTTGAGGCCGATCGCCGCACAGTCCGCCGCGTACTCGGCGGTGCAGATCTGCTTCACGGTGTACACGCCGTCCTTGATCACCGTCTGCTGGATGTTGTCCCTGGTCAGCGCGACCACCGGCACCAGCAGGGACGGGATGTCCTTCTGGGTGGGGCTGTCGACCTTGTCGCGGATGAGCGCGTCGAACTGGAGGCCGCGGCCCTGGATCTTGTACACCGCGATCTGTGCCGCGTTGGTCGCCTCCAGCAGGAAGGACTTGTACACGGTCATGTACTGCTCACCCGACACGACCCGCTGCACCGCGGCGAGGCTCGCGTCCTGCCCGGTCACCGGCGGGATCTTCGTGGCCCCCGCCTCCTTGAGTTCGTCGATGACCGCGCCCGCCATGTCGTCGTTGGCCGAGTAGACGGCGGCGATGTTGTTCAGTCCGAACGAGGAGATCGCCGCCTTCATGTTGGCCTTGGCGACCGACGGCAGCCAGTCCTTGGTGTCGTACTGCTTGGCGATGACGACCTTGCCGTTGAGCTCGTCCAGCGCGCCCTTCTTGAACAGGGCGGTGTTGGGGTCGGCGAGGGAGCCGTTCATCATGACGATCTTGCTGGTCTCGGCCTTGTCACCGAGCGCCTCGACGACGGCCCGGCCCTGCACCTCGCCGACGAGCTCGTTGTCGTGCGAGACATACGCGTCGATGGGGCCCTGGGCGAGCCGGTCGTAGGCGATGACGGGTATGCCCGCGTCCTTCGCCTTCTGGACATCCGGCTCGATCGCCTTGGCGTCCACCGCGTCCACCAGGATCACGTCCACCTTGTCGGCGACCATCTGCTGGAACTGCCGGCTCTGCCGCTTCTCGCTCGCCCCGGCGTTGGCGTAACTGACCTTGCCCTTGCCGCGGGTGAGGGTCGCGACCTCCTTCTTGATGAGCGGGTAGTCGAACCGGTCGAAGCGGCTGGTGTCCCGGTCGGGGAGCAGCAGACCCAGCGTGATGTCGTTGCCCTTCTTGGGGCTCACCGCGGTGTCGCTGCTGCCCACCCCGCAGGAGGTGAGCAGAAGGGCCGACACACAGACGGCCATGACGGAGGGGATGGGGCGCATGGCGATCCTGTGGGTGGGGGGCTGTCACGTAGGCGCAACAGTAAGTGCCCTCTATCCCGATCAAACACCCTGACGATTTCCTTCAAGGGATCGCCACTCGACGTACGCAACTAATCTTCGATGTGCACAAGTTGTACGGCGGTCAGCGCGCGCACCATGAGGATCCCGGCGACGGCCGCGCCGACGACGGCGAGGTCGGCGACCAGCAGCGTGGTCACGCCGTGGTAGGCGCGGGCGATGAGGTCGTCGGTGTCGCCGTCGTACATCAGGCCGACGCCGGTGACCATGCCGACCAGCCACAGCGCCCACCACACGTTCACGACGACGGGCAGCTTCCGGTCCGGGGCGCTCTTGTGGTGGATGTCGGCGACGATGCCGCGCGGGATCCACAGGTTGGCGATCGGCACGATCCAGGCGGCGTAGACCCAGATGCCGGAGTAGCGCGGGCGCTCGCCGGACAGGGCCCGCGCGTTGTCCCGCATCCGCCCCAGCCAGCCGATGAACAGGGCCGCGCACACCAGCGTGAGGAGGCCTCCGGCCGTACTGACCAGGTGGTACGAGTCCTCCAGGGCGTTCAGCGGCCGGTGCCGGCCCTCGCCCTGGTTCGGCGGACCGGAGGCGGGTTCCCCCGCGACGGCGAGCCGGATGTCCCACACGGCCCGCAGCGCATAGGCGGCACCGGCGAGCCCGAGCCCGGCGACGGCGAGGCGGGCGGAGCCACGCGCCGAGTGCACGGCGGGCCGGACGGTGTTCTCACTCACGAAGTCCCCCTTCGGAACGATCGGTTCACCCCCTCATCGTCCCGAACCCGGTGATCGGTTCACGCGGACGTTCTCGGGTGGTCCGGCGGAGAAACGGGGTGCTTGGCGGGCCCGGGTGGGGAAACAGCGCGCCCCGGCGGGCCCTGGCGGCGCAAAGGCGGTGGAACGCGCAGCCCGGCGGGCCGGGTGGCACGGCAAGGAGCGGCAAGCCCCGCGGAAAGGCGGGAAGCGAGCCCGGTGGGTCCCGCGGAAGGGCAGGAAGCGAGCCCGGTCGGCCCCGCGGAGAAGCAGGATGCCCCGTCGGGCCGAAGGCGGGAAGCCGAGAAGAAAACCCGCGGGGCGAGGATCGTGGGAGCCATGGACGGACAGCGATACGACGTGTGGGCGTCCGGCGCCGCCTACGACCGTTACATGGGCCGCTGGAGCCGGGCGGTCGCGCGCGAGTTCACGGCCTGGCTCGGCCGTCCGGGCGGACTGCGGTGGCTGGACGTGGGATGCGGCACCGGGGTGCTGTCGGCGGTGGTCCGGGAACGCTGCCGGCCCGACCTGGTCGTGGGCTGCGACCGCTCCGAGGGCTTCGTCCGCGCGGGCCGGTCCGGGGTCGTGGCGGACGCCATGGCGCTGCCCGTCCGGGACGGCGCCTTCGACGTGGCGATCAGCGGTCTGACCCTGAACTTCCTGCCGGACCCCGTGGCGGCGGTCACCGCGATGGCCCGCGCGGTCCGGCCGGGCGGCGCTCTGGTGGCCGGGTACGTCTGGGACTACGCCGACGGGATGCGCCTGTTGCGCCTCTTCTGGGACACCGCCGCCGAACTCGACCCGGCCGCAGCCGAGTTGGACGAGGGCCTGCGGTTCCCCGGCTGTCGCCCCCAGCCGCTGCACGACCTGTGGACGACCGCGGGACTCGCCGAGGTGATCGTGCGTGCGATCGAAGTCCCCACCGTCTTCGCCGACTTCGCCGACCTGTGGGGCCCCTTCCTGGCCGGCCAGGGCCCCGCGCCGGGCTATGTCACCACCCTCCCCCCGGCCGCCCGGGACGACCTGCGCGAAGCCCTGCGCGCGGCCGCCCCCACCGCCCCCGACGGTTCGATCCCCCTCTCGGCACGCGCCTGGGCCGTACGCGGACGAACCCCGTGAACCACACCCCGAGCGAGGCCCATGCGACACCTCACGCCCCGGTTACGTTTCGCTCAACCTCTGGTTGCGAGGCGGTGAGCGGGCGACGATGGGCGCATGACTCTGGCCGAGCGCGCCCTGGAGCGCCTGGAGGCGTGGTCCGACCTCAGCACGGGCCTGCCCAGCTGCGGAGCCGGGCTGGCGCTGCGCTCCGGGCACAGCGAGATCGTGCACTTCCACCCGGGGCGGGACGTGGATCTGCACCTCACCGAACCGGCCATCCGCAGATTCCACGACGACCTCCAGGAATCGACGGCGGTCCGGCTACTGCCGGGCTCCCGCTGGGTCACCGTCCACCTCGACTGCGAGACCGACGTCGACCTGCTGATGAGCCTGGTCAGCATGGCCCTGAAGGCCCACCAGGCGGGGCCCCGGCCCGTCGGCCCGGCCGCATGCAACTTCCACCGGGTCACCGTGGTCCCCCGGGACTCCCCTTTCGTCCCGATTAGGCGATAATCGGAGTATGAGTACCGCGACGTTTGTCCTGGCGGCCTCGTCGAGCGAAGTACTCAACGTGATCGCCGCCTTTGCCGGTGGGCTGTTCATCGCCGGCGCGCTGGTGTGGGCCGTGGTGTTCGGCATGCGGGTCCAGGACCGGGAGCTTCCACGGCCGCTCGACAAGGAGCAGCCGCACCTTCCGGAGAATGGGCCGATCCGTGAGATGCGGGAGATGCGCGAGCCGGACGAGCTGCCGGTCACCGTGGACGAGCAGGAACGGCTGATGCCGTACCAGCTCCATCACTCGGGAAGCAGACGAGGAAAGGACCAGCACCGCAAACGCTGGCTGCCCGGATCCAGCGGCGGCTTCGGCAGCGGCGGCCTCGGCCACGTGTGACCGCGCCCCCCGTTCGGGATCAGGCCCGCTTCTCCGGCTTGTACGACTCGGGGTCGTCACCGGCGCGTTCGTCCTCAAGGGTGCCGCCTGGGCCCGGATGACCGGGCTCGCGAAGGACGGCGTCTGGACCCGCGTCGGCGACTACGTCTACAAGATCAACCTCACCGGCTGGGGTGTGATCCTCCTCTGTCTGGGCGCCAGCAGGGAGATGCCCTGGAAGATCGCCAGGACGCCGTTCATCAGCATCAGCACACCGGCGAAGACGACGCCGCCGGTGGCCCACGCCATCCCGGTGGGCGTCGGGCCGAGGCCCGGCGCGGGGGCCGGGCCGGGGGTGTGCCCGCGGACGGCTGTGTGGCGTGTGGTCACTGCGTCATGACCGTGTCCCGCCTTTCGGGGTCGATGTGCTTCGACCATCGGGCGCAGCGGGGGCGGCCACCACGGGAGTGGGCCGTTCGGGTGACGCCGGGCGTGCGGCCGCAGGGACGGGGCCCTTCACTGGAGGGACACCCGCTGGAGGCGAGATGACACGCTGGACGACTGCCGCGCTGCTGACGACTCTGGCCGTCGTGGGCCTGACCGCTTGCTCCGACGACGACAGCCCGTCATCGGTGGCGAGCAAGGTCGCGTCGGCCGCCTCCCGCGCCGGGGAGGCGGTGTCGTCGGCCACGGCGGAGGCGGGCAGGCGGTTCGACGACATCAGCAACGGCGTCGACGCCAGGGACGACGTACGGCTCGGCACCCCCGCCACCGCTTCGGACGGCCGTACGACGGTGGAGGTCACCGCCACCAACTCCGCGGACTCGGCGAAGTCCTTCACCGTCGAGGTCGACTTCACCGACCGGAGCGGCAAGCTGCTGGACGTGGTGGTGCTGACCGTGTCGGACGTCCCCGCGGGTGGTTCGGGGAAGGGAACCGCCCGCAGCACGCACGACCTGTCGGGGGAGGTGCGGGCGAAGGTGCCGAGAGCGGTCCGCCACTAGGGCCTGCCCCAGGGCGTGGTCACGCCATCCAGAAGAAGACGGCCGTCATCCGCTTCTCCTCCAGTGTGCTGCCGGAGTAACCGGTCGCGCTGTGCACGAGGTTGGCGTTGTAGAGGAGCAGCCGGTTGTACCGGTGCGGCACGCGCACGTCCTCCTCGAAGGCGTCCGGCGCGACGAACCGGGTGCCGAGGGCCTCGACGAGGTTGTTGTGCGGGGCCTGCACCACGTTGCCGCCGAGCCGGCCGCCGGGCATGGCCTGCCGGTAGAAGCTGGTGCCGCAGTCCTTGGGGACGCCGGGGTTGAGATACAGCACGGCGGCGTATCGGCACAGCGCACGCGAGTCGGTGTGCGGCCGGGGCTCGCTCTCGCCCTCCCCCACGACCTGCACGCAGTTGTGGTTGAGGGTGCCCCCGCCGGGCGCCCGCTGCACCCACAGCTCCTTGACTCCGGTCGCCCGCTTCACCAGCCGCTCGACCCTCCCGAGTTCGGCGGGTTCGAGCCCCGGCATGGTCCGCAGTCCCGGCCAGGTCTCCGAGGTGTACGGATATCCCTTCACCCAGTCGTCCTTGGCGAGACAGCGTTCCCGTACGGCGTCGACGTCCGGGAGCACGTCGTCGATCACCCAGTAGTCGCGGCCCTTGGTGGGCTTGCGGTAGGGGAGGACGGGAAGCGGCCGCTGCGACCGCTGTGGCATGGACATGCGGCGAATCTAGGTCCGGGGCCCGTCAGGTCTCTCCCGCGATTTGCCCCGGACTTCCCCGTGAACCGGTCAACGGACGGTCAACCGGCGTCCGGGGTCTGTCCTGACGGTGCGTCTGTGAGCCCGGTCATCCTGCGAAGAGGTGATGAACAACTACGCCCCGGCGTGCGTACTCCTGTGCGTCCGACCCGCTTCTCGGCGGGCAACCCCTACCGGGCAGGAGGCACGGTGCCACTCTCGCGCAACGCGATGGGAACGCTGTTCGTGGGCGGAGCCCTCACTCTCACTTTGGGCGCTCTCGCGTACCCGTCCATGCTGGGTGTCAGCCAGGCTGCGACCGCACAGGACAGAATCATCGCCCAGACGCAGTGGGGCCCGCTGACCGAGCAGGACCGCGACTTCGTCGTCAAGGTGCGGGCGGCGGGCCTGTGGGAGTACCCGCTGGGACAGGTTGCCCTGCAGAAGGGCACCACCCCGGAGGTGAAGGAAGCCGGAAAGCATCTGATCGACGGACACGCGGCCCTGGACGCCGCCTGCCGCAAGATCGCCCCGATGCTCAACGTCACCATCCCGAACGTGGCGAGCCCGCAGCAGGTCGGCTTCGTGAACACGATCGAGTCGAGCAGCGGCCAGCAGTTCGACACGAACTTCGCCAACATCCTGCGCGTGACGCACGGTTCGATCTTCAACGCGATCTCGAAGATCCGCTCCACCACCAAGAACTCGCTGGTGCGGTCGCTGGCCGACATGGCCAACGACACGGTGCTCGACCACATGACGGTCATGGAGAAGACCGGCTTCGTCAACTTCGACCAGGCCCTCTTCATGCAGACCACTCCGCCGAAGCTGCCCAGCAGCGACCTCACTCCGCCGGCCCCGCAGCCCGGCGCGCCGATGGTCGTGCTCACCCCGCCGCCGAATCCGACGTCGACGCCGCTCGCGGTTCCCGGCGAGAACGCGAACGGCGCCACCCCGGCCGCGGGCGCGGGCGCGACCCCGACACCGACCGTGGGTTAGACCTAGCCGAGCCAGGCGGTCGTGTCGGGCCCCAGCAGCCCGTCCTCCAGCGGGCTGCTGCTGAGCAGTACCGCCCCCGCCGGGAGCGGGACGGCCCGGTCCGACAGATTGGTGACGCATCGCCAGCCCTCGTGCCGGACGAAGTCCAGCACGCCGGCCGGGGAGGCGTCCGCCCAGGTGAGGTCCTCCCCCTGAAGGAGCTTGCGGCGCAGGCGCAGGGCGGTGCGGTACAGCTCCAGCGTGGAGCCCTCGACACCGTCCTGGGCCTCCACGGCGTACCCGGCGAACCACTCCGGCTGCGGCAGCCAGGCACCGCCGGCTCCGAAGCCGTACGACGGACCGCTCGTCGTCCACGGCAGCGGCACCCGGCATCCGTCGCGCCCCTTGCGGACCCGGCCCGTCTGCTCCCAGATCGGGTCCTGGAGCACCTCGAAGGGCAGGTCGGCGACCTCGGGCAGACCGAGTTCCTCGCCTTGGTAGACGTACGACGATCCCGGCAGCGCGAGCATGAGCAGCGTGGCCGCGCGAGCGCGTCGCAGGCCCCGGTGTCCGTCGACGGCGGGCGCGTGGCCGCCGGACAGCAGCCAGGCGTTCTCGTCGGTGCCGGGCGGGAGGACGAGGCGGGAGGCGTGCCGTACGACGTCGTGGTTGGAGAGCACCCAGGTGGCCGAGGCGTGGGCCGCGCGGGCGGTGGTGAGGGAGTCGGTGATGACCTGGCGCAGCTCGCCGGCGTCCCAGGCGGTCTGGAGGTACTCGAAGTTGAAGGCCTGGCCGAGTTCGTCCGCGCGGGCGTACAGCGCGCGGCGCGGGCCCGGGACCCAGGCCTCGGCGACGGCCATGCGGGGCGGGGTGTAGGAGTCGAGGATCGCGCGCCAGTCGCGGTAGATCTCGTGGACCTCGTCGCGGTCCCAGTAGGGATGGCCGCCCGGCGGCAGGTGCCCCAGGGCCTCCTCCGCGACGCCGGGCAGGTCACCGAGGTCGCGCAACGGCTCGGTCAGGTCCTTGGCCAGCGCGTGCGCCACGTCCACGCGGAAGCCGTCGACCCCGCGGTCGGACCAGAAGCGCAGGGTGGTGCGGAAGTCCTCGCGGACCTCGTCGTGCGACCAGTTGAGGTCGGGCTGTTCGGGGGCGAACAGATGCAGGTACCACTGCCCGTCCGGCACCCGCCGCCAGGCGCTGCCGCCGAAGACGGACTGCCAGTCGGTGGGCGGGAGTTCGCCGTGCGCGCCGCGCCCGTCCCGGAACACGTACCGCTCGCGCGCCGCGGATCCGGGGCCGGCGGCGAGGGCCTCCTGGAACCAGACGTGCTGGTGGGAGGTGTGGTTGGGGACGAGGTCGACGATCACCTTCAGCCCGAGCCGGTGTGCTTCGGTGACCATCGCGTCGAAGTCGTCGAGCGTCCCGAGGCGCGGGTCGACGTCCCGGTAGTCGGCGACGTCATAGCCTCCGTCGGCGAGCTCGGAGGGGTAGAAGGGGCTCAGCCACAGGGCGTCGGCGCCGAGGGCGGCCAGGTGCGTGAGGCGCTCGGTGACGCCCCTGATGTCCCCGAGGCCGTCACCGTCGGCGTCGGCGAAACTGCGCGGATAGACCTGGTAGACGACGGCCTGCCGCCACCAGTCGGGATCCTTGCCGGAGAGGTCGGGCGTGGTGGTGCGGGCGGTCACGCGGGCTCCTCTGCAATGCGTCCGTGCGGGAAATAAAGGGGATATCTGCCCGCTCGCCGGAAACGTGAACCCGAGGTTATGCGGAGCGGATCATTCCCTGTGTGTCGAAATTGTGATGGCTCATGAACTGACCTTGCATCACCGCAGGTTGACAGCGTTCCACAAGGAGATCCACCATGTGCGGACAGTGTGGCGCATGTGACCAATGGGCCCAGTGTTTTCTGAGACCACTTACTCTCATCCTGACGGGATACGTATGTCCATAGCGAGACGTGTCACCCTGCGGCGGCTGCTGGGGACGGGCGCCGCGACGCTCGCCTTCTCCGCTGCTCTCGCCTCCGTCGCCTCGGCATCCGACTGCCCCGGCGGCAAGGGCTGGGAGGACGGCGGAAGCTACAAGCCGGGTACGGGCGCCGGCTCGAAGACCGAGACCGACCGCTGCGAGTTCTCCCTCGACGGCAAGAACTTCTTCGCCTCGGTCAAGGTCGACGACCTGAACCTGAAGCCGACCGACGACGGCAAGGTCCACGTCAAGGTCCGCGCGGCGGGCGACGCGTCCACCTGCACGGCCTCTCTCGCGTCCTACCGCGCGCACGGCCCGACGTTCGCCACCTCCGGCGAGCAGGTCTTCCACGACTTCGACACCGTGACCGTCAAGGCCGGCGCCGTCGACTCCCTCGACATCTCGATCCCGGACGTCGGCTGCTACGCGCAGATCGACCTCTACCGGGGCAACACGAAGTTCGACGGCAAGCTGGACGCCAAGGACGGCCTTCCGCACGGCGACCTCCCCAAGGGCCCGGACCACCCGGTCATCAAGGACAAGCTGATCGCGGCCTGGAACGGCGGCACGAAGGACTGCACGACCACGCAGACGACGCCTCCGGCGACCCCGCCTGCCTCGGAGAGCACTCCGCCGGCCTCGGAGTCGACCCCGCCTGCCTCGGAGTCCACCCCGCCGGCCTCCGAGAGCACGCCTCCCGCCTCGGAGACCCCGTCGACGTCCACCCCGACCCCGTCGGCCTCGGAGTCCACGACGACTCCGGGTGCGCCCACCCCCAACGGTGGCGGCGGCGACAACCTCGCCGAGACGGGCGCCAGCAGCAACACCCCGCTGATCGCGGGCGGTGCGGCGGTGCTGCTCGCGGGTGGCGCGGGCATCGTGCTCGCCACGCGTCGCCGTAAGGCCTCGCGCGCCTGACCCCTTTCCCACTGACCGGGCCGTCCCACCGTTCGCGGTGTGGGCGGCCCTTTCGGTTGTCCGCCGCGCTCAGTGAAGGGTGGGCCGGTAGACGAGCTCCTGGGTGTGACCGTCGAGCGTCCGGCTCTCCAGCAGCTCCAGATCGAAGTCGGCGGCACCCTGGAAGACCGGGTCGAGCCCGGTCCGGCCGGTGATGACGGGGAAGAGCGTGACCTGCACGCGGTCGACCAGACCGGCGGCCATCAGCGCCCGGTTCATCGCCAGGCTGCCGTGTGAACGCAACGGCACGTCGGACTCCTTCTTGAGCCGCGCCACGACATCGACGGCGTCGCCGCTCACGACGGTCGCGTCCGGCCAGTCGAGGGGGCCTTCCAGCGTCGTCGACACCACGGTCGTCGGCAGGTTCCTCATCCGGGTGACCCAGGGGTCACGCACGTCGGAATCCTCGGTGCTCTCGGCCAGCATCTGCGCGAACGCCCGGTAGGTGGTGGCCCCGAAGACCATCCGCTGCTCCTCGCAGTAGAGGGCGAGCCGGTGGTCGAGCAACTCGGGCCCCTGCTTGCCCCAGTAGCCGGTCCAGTCGCCGCCGGCGGCGGCGTAGCCGTCGAGGCTGGAAAAGACGTCGAAGGTGTAGGTGGCGCTCATGTCGTTCTCCGGCTTCTCGATGGGCTTGCGTCGTCCTGGTGGACCCGGCACCTCTCCGGAACTCATCGCCGTGGCCGCCATGGCCCAATAAATCGAACACATGATTGAATTCGGGCATGCGATCGTTCCCCGACGACCTCGCCCGGGCACAGCGGGAGTGGAGTGCCATCTACCACGAGCTCGCCGAGCGCCCCGGCCACACCGAGCTGCGCCGACGCCTGCACCAGCTGTCGGCCCAGGTCTTCTTCCATCCCCACTGGCAGCGAGGGCGCCCGCGCCCCGCCGAGTGGCGGGAACTGCGCGACCTGGGACGGTCGGGCATCGGGAACGCGAGCGAACGGTTCGAGCGATGACGGACCGACGTGCGGGACCGTACGCCCCGGACGATCCTGAGGACATGTCCGGACCGATCCGCGTGATCGTGCACCCCCCGTCCCCCACCGGCGGCCGCCGCGTACGCGTCGACGGCGAGATCCTCGGCCTGGCACACAACCTGACCGACGTCGCGGAGTTCCTCCGGCGGGCGGGCCTGGAGATCGACGCGGCGGAGGTGGCGCAGTCGCCGTGGATCGAGTGGAAGGGGGGCGGGCCCGAGCACTGGGGCCCGGAAACGGGCGGCTGACGGCTCAGAGAAAGCTGAGAGGTTGCTGTGCCAGGCTGGCGCGCCCGAGCCACGTACCTCGTGGCGGATCCGCTGGAGGATTTCCGATGGGCCTGGTCAACGGCCTCCCCGCGCACGTCCTGTTGGTGCACTTCGTCGTCGTACTCGTCCCCCTGACCGCGCTCGCTCTGACGGCCGGCGCGATCCTGCCGAGGGTGGCGCAGCGCATGGGTGTCGTGCTGCCGCTGCTCGCCCTGATCACGCTCGTGAGCGTGCCGCTCACCACGGGGGCCGGGGAGTGGCTGGAGGAACACGTCGGCGACGACGCGCTGGTGCGCCGCCACGCGGAACTGGGCGACGGCCTGCTGCCCTGGGCGCTGGGCCTGTTCGTGCTCTCGGCCGTCATCTGGTGGGCGGCCCGCCGTACGGCCGCGGCCGGACCGGCCGCCTCGGGCGGTACGCGCTGGTCGACCCTGCCGGTGCGGGCCGCGGCCGTGGTGCTGTCGCTCGTGGTGTCCGCGGGAGCCGTCGTGGACGTCTACCGCATAGGCGACTCGGGGGCCAAGGCCGCGTGGCACGGCGGCTTCTCCAAGACGGCGACCGGCACCGACGGCGACAGCCGCTGAACGGCCCCGCACGGGACCGTCGGCGGGGCTGCTCGCTCCGCCGCGGGGGGCTGCGCGGCGCGAGGTGACGCGCGCACGCTCCTGACGCCGGCCTCCGCCCGGTCGCGCCCCGCACGGCGACCGGGTCCGTGTCACCTCGCCCGCCGACACGGCCGACTGCGGGCGCCGGGCACGTGGACGGCGCACGGGCGGCCTGGCCGTGGTCGGCGCGGGCGACCACGCGATGCCGCGCCGGCACCGCCTCCGGCGACGACGGCCACGGCCGTCGTCGCCCGCCTGCTCGACCCCGATGGCACCCCCCGACCCGTTGCCCGGGGACAGCTACGGCGCCGGGGACTTCCCCGTGCTCCGACCACGGGCCCCCGCGAGTTCCGCCGCGAACTGCGCTCCCGTGAGCAGGGCCAGGTTCGACAGCCACAGCCAGATCAGGAAGACGACGACGCCGGCGAGCGAGCCGTAGAGCCGGCTGTAGGCGCCGAGCGTCGAGGCGTACGCCGAGAAGCAGGCGGAGACCGTCAGCCACAGGGCCGCGGCGAGCGCCCCGCCCGGCAGGCTGTGGCCGCGCCGGCGCGCCGGTGCCGGGCCGGTGCGGAACACGACCACGACCAGGAGCGCCACCAGGCACAGCAGCACGGGCCAGCGCAGCAGGCTCCACGCCCAGGAGGCGGTGCCGTCCACGCCCAGGGTGCGGCCCGCGGCCTGCGCGAGCGGGCCGGTCAGCAGCAGGGTGAGCGAGCCGACCAGGAGCAGCCCGAGCAGCAGGAGCGCGGTGAGCGCGATGCGGGGAGCCGTGCGCCAGGGCGAACGCCGGTCCTCGACGCGGTGCATGCGGTGCAGGGAGCGGCGGAAGACGGCGAGGTAGCTGGACGCCGACCACAGGGCACTGGCCGCACCGGCCGCCGGCAGGGGCCAGGCCGTGCGGCCGTTGCCGAGCGCGTGGGTCAGGACGGAGTGCAGGTCGGTACCGGACTCGGCGGGGGCGTACGCGGTGACGTGCCGGACGAACTCCTCCGCCGTGTCCGGGCTGATCATGCCGAACGCCAGGACGGTGGCGAGCATCGCCGGCAGCACCGCGAGGATCGCGTAGTACGTCAGCGCCGCCGCGTCGTCCGAGAGATCGTCGTTCCACAGCGACACCGGGGTGCGGCGCAGCGCGGGCCACCAGGCGGCGGGCGGCCGGGGCCACCGGCGTCGGGGCCGGCGGGCGGCGCCGGAGCAGGGTTCAGCGGACATACGGCACGCGGTGCGACACGGCACTCGGGCGGACCCGGGCGCGCACTTCGCAGGGCACCGCCGCCTGTTCGGCCTCCTCGGTCACCGCGCGCGGGCCGGGCAGGACGGCATCCGGGGGTGTGTCCGGTTCCCGCCGGACGCGCAGGCCGCCCTCCGGCCGCTGTCCCGGCCGGGTCAGCACGCGGACCCGGTTGCGGGCGACGCCGGGAAGGACGGACAAACGCGCCGTCAGTGCCTCGGCCGGCGCCCGCGGACGGACCCTGCGCACCGCCCGTTCCGAAACGGTGGTGGTGCCCCGCTGAGCGGCGGCGGTCATCGGCGGCTCCGTTCGAAGACGTCCCGTACGTCCTGGACGCCACCGCCGCGCTCGACCCACCGGCCCAGCGCCCAGCCCAGGCCGCCGAGCGCGGCCACCAGCAGGAAGGCGCCGAAGCCGCCGAAGAACCCCGCGAACGCCAGGGCCATGCCCGCGACCATCCCCGTGAACGGTGTGCTCATTCCCCTCCGCCTCTCACCCGGATCCACTCCTGTCTGCTTCCGCGCCGGGCCGCGTTCACTCCACCCGGGTCCCGGTCTGCTGCGAGGTGTCCTCCTTGTCCTCCTTGTCCTCCTCGTCCTCCGGCAGCCGGACGTCGTTGACCGTGACGTTGGCCTCGACGACCTCCAGGCCGGTGATGCGCTCCACCGCGGCGATGACGTTCTCCCGGACGTCCTGTGCCACGTCCATGACGGGTGCCCCGTACTCGACGACGAGGTCGAGATCGATGGCGGTCTGCCGCTCGCCGACCTCGACCTTCACGCCCCGTCCCACGTTGGGACGGCCACCGGGCACCCGGTCGCGTACGGCGCCGACGGTGCGGGACAGGCCACCGCCCATGTCGTACACACCCGGGATCTCCCGGGCGGCGATGCCGGCCACCTTCAGGACGACGATGTCGGCGATGGAGGTGCGGCCACGGTTCGCGGCCGGCTGGTCGATCCCGGCCCTGCCGTCGGACACGGACGTGGTGGCCCGGGACGTCTCACCGTTACGAGGGGTGGACATGTCCTTGGCGACGGGTGCGGTCTGTGTGGTCATGTCGTGCTTCCCTTCTGCCGTGCTGCTCGGTTGCTCTCTCCTTCCTTGGACCCGCCCCGGCCGGCTCTGTGACGCGCTGGTCCGCGACCGCTTCGGCTGCGGATATCCGGTTCACCGCTTTTTCCACGCGCCCGCTGCGTCCATGGGACGCCCTGGTTGCGAAGTCCTCCGTAACGGGGAGGACGCAGCCGTGTCCAACCCTCGGAAGACCGGACGAGAGGAGCCGCCCAGTGGCGGGGGCCCGCACACAGAGCGCACCACCGGACACCCGGGCCGACACCGACGACGCCCTCCTGGCGGTCCGGGCCGCGGAGGGGGACGAGGCCGCCTTCGCCGTGCTCGTGCAGCGGCACGCCCCGGCGCTGCTCCGGCTCGCCACGAGTCTGCTCGGGACCGCGGCCGAGGCGGAGGACGCCGTACAGGACGCCTTCCTCAGCGCCTGGCGCAGGCTTCCCGAGTTCCAGGGGCGCGCCGCCTTCGGCACCTGGATGTACCGGATCGTCACCAACCGCTGCCTGAACGTCCTGCGGGCCCGCAGACCCGTGGCCCCGCTGGAGGCGGCGGGCGAGGTTCCCGCGGCCGAACACACCGTCTCCCCGGCCCGTATCACCGAGGGCCGCGACGCGGTGCGCGAACTGCGGGACGCGCTGGACCTGTTGTCGGCGGAACAGCGCGCCTGCTGGGTCCTGCGGGAACTGGACGGCCGGTCCTACGAGTTCGTCGCGGACGCGGTCGGCATCAGCCAGGAGGCCGTCCGCGCCCGTGTCTTCCGCGCACGCCGTTGTCTGACACAAGCACTGGGGGCCTGGCGATGACCGTCCACACCGACCCGCCGAACCGGGCGTCCGGCCACGGCGCCGACGACGAAGTCCTGCCGTGTGGACGGCTGTTGTCGAGAACCTGGGAGGACTGGGAGCAACGGCCCGACGACGCGCACCTGCGGTCCTGCCCGTACTGCCGGGACGCCGTGCGCGAACTCGACCGGCTGGAGTCCGCCGTGCGCGACCTGCGCACGGAGGGGGTGGGCGGCTCCTTGTACGACGCCGAGCCGCTGACCCGGCGGATCATGGACGTGGTCCGTATGGAACTGCGTCCCGGCCGTCCCCTGCCCCTCGGCGAGCCCGCCGAGGACCTGTGGATCATGGAGGCGGTCGCGGCCCGCACCCTGCGTGCGGCGGCCGAGACGGTCGCCGGCGTCCGGGCCGGATCCTGCCGTCTCCTCGATGCCGGTACGGACGACGCCGGTACGGACGGCGTCGTCGAAGGGGTCGGCGTCCGCCTCGACATCCACGCCCCGGACGGCGCCCCGCTGCCGGAACTCGCCGCACAGGTGCGGGAACGGGTGTGGGAGGCCGCCGACCGTGAGCTGGGTCTGGTCGTCGCGGTGGTGGACATCCGTGTCACCGACCTGGTCCCCGCGGGAACCGAGCACGGTCAGGAGGGCCGTACACGATGACCTTCGACACTGCGGACACCGCGGATCCCGCGCACGCGGCCCTCGTGGAGCAGGCCGCCGCGGCCGCGGCGGGCGTGAGCGGCGTGGCCTTCCTCCGGCCGGGCCTGGCCGACCGGCTGCGCTCCGTCCGGCACCGGGCCACGAACGGCAACAACAGCAACAGCGGAAGGCCCGCCGGGGTGCGGATGACCCGCCCGGACGCCGACAGCCCCTGGCACGTGGAGATCCATGTCGTCGCCCTCCGGGAGGCCAGGACGGTGGACGTGGCCCGCGCCGTGCGGGTCACCGTCGCACGCCGGCTGGGGGCCCTGTCGCCCCCGCAGCCCGCGCCGCGGATCACCGTGACGGTCACGGGCCTCGTCTGAGCACCCGGTGGCGGTTTCGACGGTGACGCCCCTGCCCGCCGCGCCGTCGACACCCCTGCCACTGCTGTGACCCAGGTCTCACCAGGCGGCCCTGCTGTCTCCGTACCTCCACCGGCTCAGGACACCTGCGCCAACAGCACCCGCACCGCCTCGTCCACCACCCGGTACCGCACCACGCGCCCCTCCTTCTCCCCCGCCACCACCCCGGCCGCCCGCAGCAGCCGTAGCGCCTGCGACACGGCGGGGTCGTTCATTCCCGTCGCGATCGCGAGGTCGGAGACCGCCAGCGGGCCGGTCCGGTGCAGGGCGAGCAGGAGGGAGAGGCGGTTCGGGTCGGCCAGGAGGGCGAAGCGGTCGGACCAGGTGCGGACGTGTCCCGGGTCGCCGATCGCGGCGATGGCGTCGCACACCCGGTGTCCGTCGATGGTGCGGCGGTCGGCTCGGTCGGCCGGGACGAGGTGCATGGGCCACATCCTCGCAGGCAGCCTTGTGTGATCTTCCATACCTGCGCAGGTGTGCAGCTATGCAGGAGACCCCGCCCCCGCCTACGGTGGGCGGGCCGTGGTGCTCGGGAAGCCGGTGACGACCCCTCAAAGGTCCATGCCGGTGCGGCCCTCGCCACTGTGATCGGGGAGTTTCCCTCCCACGTCCCTCGCGGGACAGCCACTGGCCGTCACCATCGGGCCGGGAAGGCGGGCAGGGAAACGCACGACCCGTAAGCCAGGAGACCGGCCACGGCAGCTCACGCGTTCATCCACGAGGTGCTGGAGTGACCACCGTATGACCGATCCTGCGCTGCCCGAGACCGCCGCCGCCTCCTTCCGCTGGCGACGCGAGGACACCGTCAAGACGGTCGGTCTGATGGCCGCGATAGCCGCTCTGCACGTCGTCGCCTTCGGCATCCTCTTTCTGCTGGTCGTCCCGGAGCACTACGAGGTGGGCGACAAGGCCTTCGGCATCGGACTCGGCATCACCGCCTACACCCTCGGTATGCGGCACGCCTTCGACGCCGACCACATCGCCGCGATCGACAACACCACGCGCAAGCTGATGGCGGACGGCAAGCGGCCGGTGTCCGGGGGGTTCTGGTTCGCGCTCGGGCACTCCAGTGTCGTGGTCGTGCTCGCCGCGCTGATCGCCGGCGGCACCCAGCTGGCCGGCAAGGTCATGAACGAGGGGTCACGCACCCACCAGGTGCTCGGATTTCTCGGTACGACGGTCTCCGGGTCGTTCCTCTATCTCATCGCCGCTCTCAACCTGGTCGCCCTGATGGGCATCCTGAAGGTCTTCCGGGCGATGCGGGAGGGGACGTACGACGAGAAGCAGCTGGAGCAGCATCTCGACTCGCGCGGCTTCATGAACCGGATTCTCGGGCGGCTCACCAAGTCCATCACCCGGCCGGGGCAGATGTATCCGCTGGGCTTCCTGTTCGGGCTCGGCTTCGACACGGCCACGGAAGTGACCCTGATGGTGATGGCCGGGTCGGGCGCGGCCGCGGGTCTTCCCTGGTACGCCATCCTCTGTCTGCCGCTGCTCTTCGCCGCCGGCATGAGCCTGTTCGACACCCTCGACGGCACGTTCATGAACTTCGCCTACCAGTGGGCCTTCTCCAACCCCGTCCGCAAGGTCTTCTACAACCTCGCCATCACCGGGCTGTCCATCGCGGTCGCCTTCTTCATCGGCACGATCGAGCTCGTCGGCGTCCTGCACGACAAGTTCGACCTCACCGACGCCCTCACCACCTGGATCGCCGACATCGATCTCGACAACGTCGGTTACGTCATCGTCGGCCTGTTCGTGGTGGTGTGGGCGGCGGCGATCGCCTACTGGCGGCTCGCGAAGGTGGAGCAGCGGTGGGGCGTCAGCAGTTCTTGAGGGACCCGGGTGGTCAGGCCCCCTCCACCGCCGTCAGCCACAGCTTCACGTACCGCTCCACGTCGACGCCCAACCCCACGTCCACGAGGGTCACTTCACGTTCGCCCTCGTGGATCTCGGACTCGCCGGGACGGCGGCGGCGGTCGACGACGGTCTGGCCGCGGGTCGGGCCCGGGGCCAGGCTCACCTCCACCGGCAGGAGTTCGGTGGTCAGGCCGTCCGGGTCGACGACCGCGCAGACCGCGCCCGCGTCGCCGAGGCCGCCGGTGGGGGTGGGATCGCCGGTAGCGGCCGGGTCGCGGTGGGCGAGGAGTTCCCCGGCCATGCGAAGGGACGGCTCCGAACTAGCCCGCAGCCGCTCGACGTCGGCGGCGGGGACGACGACCCGCTCGAACACGTCCAAGCCGTACATCGTGATCGGCACCCCAGCGGTGAGCAGCACGGCGGCCGCCTCGGGATCGTGCCAGACGTTGAACTCCGCGACGGGCGTGGCGTTCCCGGTCGCCACCGCGCCGCCCATGAACACGATCCGCTCGATGTTCCGCACCACGTCCGGGTGCGTACGAAGGAGCAGCGCGATGTTGGTGAGCGGCGCGGTCGGGATCAGCGTGACCGGGCGGGGCGAGGCGAGGATCTCCCGCCTGAGCAGGGTCACCGCGTCCACGTCCACCGCCACCCGGGTCGGCGCGGGCAGCCCCAGGTCACCCATGCCGTCGAGGCCGTGCACGTGCTGCGCGGTGCGCACGGGCTCGATCAGCGGCCGTGCGGCACCCCGGGCGACGGGGATGTCCCCGGCCCCGGCCTGCTCCAGGACGGTCAGCGTGTTGCGGACGACGCCGTCGACGTCGGTGTTCCCGGCGACACAGGTGACCGCGCGCAGGTCGATGCCCGGATGCCGTACGGCGAACAACAGGGCCAGGGCGTCGTCGACGCCGGTGTCGCAGTCGATGATCACCGGGATGGGCTGACCGGTCACGGCGGGGGTCCTTTCGTCACTGGCGTACGTCACTGGCGTACGGAACCGACCTTACGCAGCCGCCCAGAGTTCGGTCCCGCGATCACCGGCCCGGGCACCGATCCGCCCCAGCAGCTCGTCGACCGGCACGGCTCCTGGTCTACGGCCGTCCCGCAGTCGTACGGCCGCACAGCCGGCGCCGGCCTCCCGCTCCCCGATCACCGCCTGGTACGGCACGAGGCGCGCGGCGCGGACGCGGGCACCGAGGGTGCCGTGGCCGGGGCCCGAGAGTTCGGCCCGGATACCGCGCGCTTCGGCCCGCCGTACGACGTCATGAGCCCGTTCCTCCTGGGCGTCGCCCACCGGCAGAACCACCAGCTGTACGGGGGCGAGCCACACGGGGAAGGCGCCACCGTGCGCCTCGATGAGATGCGCGACCAGCCGCTCCACACTCCCGATGATGCTGCGGTGGACCATCACCGGGCGGTGTTTGCCGCCGTCGGGGCCGATGTAGTGGAGGTCGAAGCGTTCGGGCTGGTGGAAGTCGATCTGGACGGTGGAGAGGGTGGACTCCCGTCCGGCCGGGTCGGTGATCTGCACGTCGATCTTGGGGCCGTAGAAGGCGGCCTCGCCTTCGGCGGACTCGTACTCGACGCCGTCCAGGACCTCTTCGAGGAGGTCGGTGGCGCGGCGCCAGAGCGCGGGGTCCGCGACGTACTTGCCGGAGTCTCCCGGGAGGGACAGACGGAACCTGGACGCTCGGATGCCGAGGTCGTCGTAGGCGCGCCGGATGAGTTCGAGGGCGGCGCGGGCCTCCTCGACCGCCTGTTCCAGGGTGCAGAAGATGTGGGCGTCGTTGAGCTGGATGGAGCGGACGCGGGTGAGACCGCCGAGGACGCCCGACAGTTCGGAGCGGTACATGCCACCCAACTCGGCGATCCTGAGGGGCAGTTCACGGTAACTGTGGGACCGTGACCGATAGATGAGCGCGTGGTGCGGGCAGAGGCTGGGCCGCAGCACCACCTCCTCGCCGCCCAGCCGCATCGGCGGGAACATGTCGTCGCCGTAGTGCGACCAGTGCCCGGAGATCTCGTACAGCTCCCGCTTCCCGAGCACCGGCGAGTACACATGCCGGTACCCGGCGGCCCGCTCCGCCTCCCTGACGTACTCCTCCAGGACATGCCGTACGACGGCCCCGTCGGGCAGCCAGTACGGCAGCCCCGCGCCCATCAGCGGATCGGTGTCGAACAGCTCGAGCTCACGACCGAGTCGGCGGTGGTCGTGCATGGGGTTCATGGGGTTCATGGGGTTCTCCCTCGCGGTGGGGGGCGAGGAACCGACGGGAACGACAAAGCCCCGGGGCACTCGCCCCGGGGCTTCGGACTGCGTCAGCTGTCAGCGCACCGGGACCTGCTCCGGCGTCGTCGTGATCGACGGGATGGCGATGGCTTGAGCACGCTGCATGGGGTGAGGGTAGGGGAGGGGTGGGGGTGGGGCGAAGGGTTTTTTTGGTGCGGTGGGGTGGGGTGACCTGTGCGGAGCTGCCCGCGTCTGCTGCGGTTGTCCGGAGTGGGTCAGGTCAGTGCCCGGTACTCGGGGGACGGATCGGCCAGTTCGGGATGCTCGACGGGGTAACGCTCCCCGTGGATCCGACTCATCGCCCAGTGCCAGGCCTCGTCGTGGAAGACGAGCCCGCGGTGCGGGTGGCCGGCGGGTTCATAGGGGTAGCAGCGCAGTGCCGCCGCCCGGGACGCGGGCAGGGACATGCCGCCGTGGTGACGCATGACCCAGGCGTAGGCGCGGCGCTCGGCCTGGAGGAGGTCGAGGTATTCGGCTTCGGTCCAGGTCATGGGGGGGGGCTGGTCAGGCGTGGGCGTGGTGCAGGGAGCGTATGAAGGTGGTCCAGGTGTCGGGGACGACCTGGAGTATCGGTCCGTGGGGGGTCTTGGAGTCGCGGACGGCGATGGTGCCGGGGCGGTTGCGGGCGACTTCGACGCACTCGCCGTTGCCGCTGCTGTGGCTGGACTTGGCGAACTCGAAGGGCGGCACGGTCACAGCTCCTTGCGGATGCGTTCGATCAACTCGACGGAATCGTGAAGAGCGAGTCCGTTCCTTGCGATCCGCTCGAACTTGGTGTTGTGCCGTGCGGCGTCCGCCTCGCTCTCCAGCCACAGCGTAGACGAGGTCGTATCCATGTAGACCACGTCCATCGCGCCGGGTTCGGCGAAGGAGACGACGCTGAAGGCGCTGGTCATGCCGGGGTGCGAGCCCGCGAGGAACGGGACCACCTGAAGCTTGACGTTGGGGAGCCGGGACGCCTCGACCAAGTGCTCCAGTTGGGTCCGCATGACCTCGCGGCCGCCGACCAGTTGACGCAGCGCCCCCTCACCGACAACGGTCCACAGGCCGAGCGGGCTGCTGTCCGTCAGCCGCCCCTGCCGGGCGACCTTCGCCTCCACGAACCGCTCGATCTCACTTGGCTCGTCCCAGTCGGCGTTGCCGATCGCCAGCGCCCTGGCGTAGTCCGGCGTCTGCAGCAAGCCCGGTACGAAGGCCCCTTGCCAGGTGCGGATGCTGGTCGCGATGTCCTCCAGGGCGACGTACTCCACCAGGGAACGCAGCTCGGGGTACTGGTTCCACCACCCCTTGGCCTTGCGGCGCTCCCGGTCGGTCCTGGCGAGGCTCAACAACCGCTCCACGGCCTTCGGGTCGGTCACCCCGTACAGCTCGCAAAGGATCTTGATGTCGGGATCGCGGAACGGCACCCACCCGCGCTCCATCTTGGCCACCTTGGCGGCCGTCGCCGACAGTGCCTCAGCAGCCTGCGGCTGGGTCAGGCCGGCCCGGTCCCGCAGCCTCAGCAGTTCACCGCCCAACTTGCGCGCGAGGACGGTGGATACGCGGGTTCCGCGCGTGAACTGGCCTGTGGACACCTCGGGTCACCTCCTGATCGTGGCAAGTGTGCGGTTCACCGGAACCACAGCACAAGCGAAACTGGAGACATATTTCCCCGAGACCGCTTGCGCAAGCGGCGAGCACATCACTACCGTCAGTACTCGATCGCCCACACAGTGAAACCAGTTGGCGGAAGAGCACCGTGCTGCCCGCACGGCGGAGCCACCCCAACTCCCCCCACTCCCCGGAGGCTCCTGTGACCGACTCCTGCCCTCCCGGCCCGCCCAAGTCGTACGACCGCCACGACGAGGTCAGCTACACCCCGTACCCGCGCAGCATCCCCCTCGCCCGCAGACGCGTGGCCGGGCTCGCGGTCGACTGGGGCCATCCGGCCCTCGCCGGCGACGCAGCCCTGTTGGCGAGCGAGTTGTGCACGAACGCCCTGCTGCACGGCTGCCTACGAGACCGCCTCTTCCGCGTCGAAACGACCCTCACCGACACCGCCCTCCGCATCGCGGTGACCGACCCGAGGGGCGAACGCCTCCCCGGGGCCCGGCCACCCCAGCCTGACGACCAGTTCGGACGGGGGCTGCTCATCGTCCGCGTGCTGGCGGGTCGTTGGGCGGTGGAGAGGCTCACGGTCGGCAAGACGGTGTGGGCGGAACTGGATCTCCCCGAAGACGCGCGATGCGCAGCCACAGGGATCCGCAGGTGATCGCGTTGCCGGTGACGGACCACCGCGGCATGGGGCACCGCGGCCAGGAGGCGGAGAACGTCAGGGACGTGCTCAGCGCGATCGCGCACCGAGTCGTGGTCCACGACAAGCGCGCCGTCGGGCAGAGCATTACCGAATATCCGCCGAGGGGAACACCGCTGCTGACGCGGACGACCACGATGCGCTTGGCTCCCCTCCGTCGTAGCCGCCAGCGGCTCGATCAGTTGAAGGGACTGCTTCGCCGGGCTTAGCCCTGTGGGCGGTTGGGCACCTCACCCCCATGCGACCGCACTGGAAGCGCGCAGGACTAGCTATCGGTCTCGTTCTGCTGTTGTCCGGTTACGTCATCCTGCTATGGCAGGGTCCCTGGTGGTTGGACGGTCGACACCTGAGAACAGACAACTTGCAGCCAGCAGACGGCGTTGTAGTTACAGGCGTCCGCACAGCTTTGGTGGCCCTCGGGGCAGGAGCAGTCGCAGCAGCAGGTCTCTACTACACCGATCGCAGCTTGCGGCACACCCGAGATCGGGACCGCGAGCAAGCCGAGTTATCGCGAGAAGCGCAGGTGACTGACCGCTATGTGGAGGCCATCAAGCTCTTGGCTTCGGATCGGACTGTCGAGCGCCTGGGCGGCATTTACGCTCTAGAACGCATCATGCGTGACTCGCCCAAGGACCACCTGACGGTCGTCGAGGTTCTCGCCTCGTTCATCAGGGAGCACACACTGATGGCTACAGACGAAGAAGAGCCGCTCCAAACAGACCACCATCCGACCGAGCCCGTTCAGGCAGCATTGACCGTGCTGGGGCGTCGACCCATAGCGCACGAGCCTTTCCGCATCGACTTGCGTGGGACGGACCTAAGAGGCGCTGACCTTAAGCAGGCTCGATTGGACCGCGTTCGTCTGGGCAGCGCGAGACTGGACGGCTCGGATTTGACTGAAGCCCGACTAGAGGTTGTCCCGTATGGGGCGTGAGCTATCCGGTGAGGGCCAGGTTGTGGAGCCGGGCGATGCCGAGCATGGCCTGGTGAACGCCGTTGCCCTTGAGGCGGCAGTCCCGAAGGATCTTCCAGTTCTTCAGCCGGGACAGGGCGTGTTCGACTCGTGCCCGTGCCCGGCGGTGGACGGCGTTCTCTGCTTCCTGTTGCGGGCTGAGGTGTCTCTGGCCTCGTCGCCTGCGGTGCGGGATGAGAAGGCCAGTGCCCTGGTAGCCACCGTCGGCGATGGTCGGGGCACCGCGGCAGACCCGGTCCACACCGGACTCGGTGAACGCCCGGCAGTCGTTGCGACTGCCGGGCAGCGGCAAGCCGATCGCCACCACCAGGCGGCTGTTGGCGTCGATGACGACCTGCAGATTCGTCGAGTACCGATAGTTCTTGCTGGACGCGGCGACGCTGCGGTCCCGGGTAGGCACCAAGGTGCCGTCGACGATGTAGACAGTGTCCCTGCGCGGACGTCGGGCCGGCGCGATGGCCAACAGCGGTGCCAGGTGATCGAGGATACGGTCGGCCGCGGACTTCGAGACCCCGAACAACGGTGCCACCTGCCGCAACGTCAGGTTCGTGCGCCAGTACGTCGCCACCAGCAACACCCGGTCCTCCAGCGGCAACCGCCAGGGACGGCCCCGCTGAACGTCACCCCCGCGACGCCGCACCGACGCCACCAGCCTGGCGAACTGCACCTCGCTCAACCCGGAGAACGGCTCGATCCACTTCGGATCATCAGCTGAAATCACCCCACCCATACCCAGCCAACGCACCAACCACCCCACCGGTTACGGGACAACCTCTAGAAGACGCATGGTTGCAAGAGACCCGGCTGGAAGGTGTCTGGCTGGACCGTGCATACCTGAGCGCGGCGAATCTGCGCGCTGCCAACCTGCGGGGAGCAAGTCTCGTAGATGCCAATCTGGCGCAAGCCAAGCTGATAGGGACAGATCTCTCGACAGCGCACGGTTGTACAGCTGAGCAAATCCAAGCAGCTGCGGTACTGGAGGGTCTGGTGCAGCTTTGGGTGACAGGTTCGGTCACGCGGCCTGGAGAGCCGGTGTGGTCATGACGCTCTCGAATTCGACGGGGGTCAGCCGGCCGAGCGAGGCTTGTCTGCGGCGCCGGTGGTAGGTCCTCTCGATCCAGGTCACGATCGCAATCCGCAGTTCCTCGCGGGTGGCCCACGATCGACGGTCGAGGACGTTCTTCTGCAGCAGGCTGAAGAAGGACTCCATGGCCGCGTTGTCGCCTGCCGCCCCGACCCTCCCTATCGAACCGACGATCCGGTGACGATCGAGCGCCCGGACGAACTTCCGTGACCGGAACTGCGACCCGCGATCGCTGTGCAGAATGCACCCGTCGACGTGTCCACGCCGGGCGACAGCGTTGTTGAGGGCTGTGACGGCCAGGCGGGACTTCATCCGCGTGTCCATCGAGTAGCCGACGATCCTTTTGCTGAAGACATCCTTGATCGCACAGAGATACAACTTGCCTTCGCCGGTGGCGTGTTCGGTGATGTCGGCGAGCCACAGCCGGTTCGGGCCAACCGCGGTGAAGTCACGGCGGACCAGGTCGTCGTGCACCGGCGGGCCGGCCTTCTTGGCCTTGCCGCGCTTCTTGCCGAACACGCTCCACCAGCGGTTGTCCCGGCAGATTCGCCACGCGGTCCGGTCCGCCATCACGGCCCCGGCACCGCGCGCTTCGTCTGCCAGGAAGCGGTAGCCGAACTCCGGGTCGTCACGGTGCGCGTCGAACAGCGCGTTCGCGCGGTACGCCTCCTCCAGCATGGCATCGGTCACCGGCTGGTCCAGCCAGCGGTAGTAGGGCTGCCTGGCGAGCTTCAGCACCCGGCACGCAACCGTGACGGGCACCCCGTCCCCGGCCAGCTCCTTCACGAGCGGGTAGATCCTTTTCCCGGCAGATGCGCCTGTGACAGATAGGCCGCGGCCCGCCGCAGAACCTCGTTCTCCTGCTCCAGCAGCTTGATCCGCCGACGAGCTTCCCGAAGCTCTGCGCTCTCCTGGCCGGTCGTTCCGGGCTTGGTTCCGTCGTCGATGTCCGCGCGACGCATCCACTTCCACAACGTCATCGGATGGACTCCGAAGTCGGTGGCCACCTGCTCGACCGTCACACCCGGACCGCGGTTCCTCGCGACCCGCACAACGTCCTGGCGGAACTCCTCCGGATAAGGCTTGGGCACAGCGACATCCTTCCCACCCGCCCCACAGGGCAAGCCAGTTCAGATGTCACCCGATCGTGCGGCAGACCCCACCTCACCTCCGAGAGAAGCAACATGAGCGCGAGCCATCTCAGAAGCTGTTGTCTTTTCGGGCGTGATCGGTGCGTTTCCGCTGGTCGGGGATAGCAGTGGTGATTCCGTGGGAGTCGTGGCCTGTCGGGTCGTCGCTCCCCGGGAGGTCACGAATGCCGTCCGTCGTCGGACTGCTGGAACAGCACGAGGTCGCCGCTCGCCGTCGAGTCGACGGGCTGCGGGAGGAGGCCGACCGCATCCAGGCCGAACTGGCCGCGGCCGAGCAGGAATGGCAGGAGTGGGCGATTGCCCGCAGGCGGGTCGACACGGTGCTGGCTCCGGACGGCGGCAACACCGCCGGCACAGAGGTCACTGAGGAAGCGCGGGATGCGGACGCGCCGCCGGAACCCCGGGACGCGGCGAAGCCGAAGTCGCAGGTTCCGGTGTGGCGCCAGGGGCTGGCCTGGTCGGTGCTGTCGGTCGACTACCAGCGCATCCTCACGACGCTCGCAGACCGGGACCGGCTCCATCAAGGGCCGCTGACCTGCCAGGAGATGGCCCAAGCGTTCGGCATGGACGTGGTGCCGGCACGAGTGGAGGCACTGCGGTCGAAGGCGAAACGCCTGGTCGCGCGGGGCTGGCTGGCCGAGCGGCAGCCGGGCCGGTTCACCCTCGCGGCAGGCGTGACCGGGCCAGGCGGCGCGTCATGAGCAGGGTCATCGACCAGTAGACCATCGCCTCGGCGCTGGCCGTGCGCCGCTCGAAGTCGCGCACCAGACGGCGGCTTCGCATCAGGTGGGCGAAGAACCGCTCGACGATCCACCGCTTGGGCAGCACCACGAAGCCGCGCATGTCGTCGCTGCGTTTCACGATCGCCAGGACCAGCGCGAGCGTGGCCAGGCAGTGCTCGACCAGGCTGCCGGTGTAGCCGCCGTCGGCCCAGACCAGTTCCAGCCGGTGGTGCACGTCGGCGACCTGCCCAAGCAGGCCCTGGGCGGCGATGCGGTCACCGGTGTCCGCGGCGGTGACCATCACACCCAACAGCAGGCCGAGCGTGTCGACCACGACATGCCGCTTGCGCCCGTTGACCAGCTTGCCGCCGTCGAAGCCCCGGCTGTCCGCGCCGACCACCGCGTCCGCTTTGACGGACTGCGAGTCGATCACCGCGGCCGTCGGCTCCGCATCCCGCCCCAGTTCCTCGCGGGCCCTCGCGCGCAACCGGTCGTGGAACTCCTTGACCAGAGCGTTGTCCCGCCAGCGGCGGAAGAATGCGTAGACGCGGTCCCACGGAGGGAAGTCGGCGGGCATCGCCCGCCACTTGATCCCGTTGTCCACGAGATACCGGATCGCATCGAGCATCGCCCGGTGGCAGTACCCCTCCGGCCGGCCTCCCCGGCCGCGCATCCAGCCCGGCACCGGCAGCAGCGGGCAGACCGCGGCCCACTCTCCGTCCGTCATGTCGGTCGGGTAGCGAGGCTGCCGCTTCCCGTTGTCGGCGGCGTTTCCGAACCGGTGAGCCAGGCAGTCACACTCCCAGGTGACCGCGCTGGACTGCCCGGCCATCGGCACGCAAGACTGCTGCACCAGGGCCTCCTGCTGCTCGGTGATTCGACACCAACGAGCTGTTCAGGAGGCCCTGTTCGTATGCGCCCAGCGTCCCGCGACCACCCGATCGGGACTCCCGTTCGACGCGCATCCCTCAAGATCGAAAAGACAACAGTTTCTCAGGCATGCTCATGCCTAGGGACATAAGGAAACGTCAGATGTTCGTGCGAAGAAGCATGGCCACACGTCGCCGCTTGCTACCGGCGGCAGCAATGGCGGTTACGGTCGGGGCGACCGGGCTGGCCGGAGCAGCGCCTGCGGCGGCGGCCTTGGAGACCCAGGTCAACTGCACTGCCAACCCCGGTGCCCTGCAGCCGGCGATCGACGCTGCATCGCCGGGCGACACCCTTCGAGTGAGGGGGACCTGCACCGGCCCCTTCACCATCGACAAGGTCCTGACCCTGCGGGGGAACGGTCAGGCGGTGCTCGACGGCAACTCCGCCGGACTTCCCGCCGTGACGATCGGCGACCTGGGCGGGAGTCAAGCCCATGTCACCCTGGACCACCTGACCATCACCCACGGCAACGCCGGCGTCGGTGGCGGCATCCGCAACAATCCCTCCGCCACAGTGACACTGATCAACTCCACAGTGGAAGGCAACACCGCCCAATACGGCGGTGGGATCTACACCTACGGCACGGTGCACCTGATCCGCTCCACGGTGAGGAACAACACGGGCGGTGCCGGCGGCGGCATCATGAGCGACACCACCGTCGTGGTGACACTGGACAACTCCACTGTGGAGCGCAACAGCGCGGGCGGCGGCGGCGGCCTCTACATCCGAGCCGGCAGCACGGCGACGCTGACCCACTCCACAGTGAGGGACAACACCGCCCAGGTCGGCGGCGGCATCACCAGCGAAGGCACCGTCACACTGAACCTTGTCCATTCCACGGTGAGAGGCAACACCGCGTCGGACCGAGGCGGCGGCATCGACAACGGCGGCACGGCGACGCTGACTCACTCCACGGTCGAGCGCAACACCTCACAGGGCGGCCCCGGCAGCGGCGGCGGCATCAACCAACAAAGTCCCAGCGCCACGGTGACGCTGAGCCAGTCCCAGGTCCGTAACAACACCCCGGACAACTGCGCACCATCCGGCAGCGTCCCAGGCTGCGTCGGCTGAACGCGCCGGGTCGGCACCACGGTGCTGCCCGGGGGCGTACCCCGGTCAGCACCGTCGATCCGTAGGGAGGAACCACGGTTCAGCTTCACATCGCCCTACGAACGCCCGTGGCCCCGTATGAGCTGTAGGTCAAGAACGCCAGCCGGGCAGCAGAGCGGCGGCTGCTGTGAGTGCTTCACTGCGTGACAGCACCGACGCACAGTCGCAGACGAGTACGGACGTCTGCGGACCATCAGCACAGGTGGAAGGCACACCACCCCAAGGCCCAGCCACCACCCAAGTTGCTTCGGGACGAAGCAGTCGCTCGGTCGAGGCATGAGTGCTCGCGATGGGGACCCAGCTCGTCCAAAACCCACTCACACCGAGGCTTCTGGCGCTGGCATGCTGGCAAGTCCGAGTATCGGACCGCAGCCCCAGGGGGACAGCTTGATCGTGAACCGGCGTATCGGCAGCGAACAGCCTGATGAGTACGACGAGCTAGAACGGCACCTCACCCAGAAGCTCAACGTCCCGCTCGACTGGCCCGAAGATAGCGGCCTCACTGTCAGCCACGTTGCCAAAATCGCCGCTGCTGCAACCTGTGACACCGCGTACAGCCAAGCTGCCAACGGTCACTTGATCGACCTGTTCGCGGCGCTTCCGTTGCCGGGAACCACAGAAGGGAAGGACTTCTGGGAGCGCATCCGCGACACCGGAGGCAGCGCAGCCTGGAACATCCATCCTGCCAACATGGGCGGGCCCTTCTTCGACCGTATCCATGACGGCAACGAGAGCGGCATCGCCTCCCGCGTCCTGAGCTTCCTGGAGGAGCTGACGCCAGCTCAGCGCACGGCTGTGGCAGAAGCCATCGGCTCAGTCCTCGACAACGGCACCATTGGCGTCAGTGGTCGCTACGGGGGCGAGATGTGGCTACGGGACGCAGAGATGAGCGCATGGCGCGTCGCGCTGGCCAGTCGGCGGGAGCTCGAAACGGCACAGGACCGTGAGCGATTCTTCGAAGCATGGCGCCGCGCCTGACCGCCTGGCGCACCTCAAGTCTCGTACAGCAGAGAAGTACCGCAACCACAGCAACCAACCCCGTCTAACAGGATCCGCCCATGGCTCCTCAACGACCGGTCTGCCCCTCACTGACCGATCCACATAGAGCTACGGATCAGAAGGTTCCGGCATCAACGACGGCCGGACGGGGGGATACGCCGACAACCCTGTGATGTGTGCACTGCGCCGCGAGAACCGCGAAACATCGGATGCCCGAAATGTGCACCAGGCATAGCATGAAAGCGGGTCGGCACACTCTCACGTGCGACCGGCCCGGAAGGGCGACCCCGGTGTGTATACGCCGGGGTCGTTGAAGCACGGCGGACGCGGCCGGCCCAGCACGGCGTGATCGTTCCGCCGAAGTCCGGAGTGGCGCGGCCACGGCGTCGTGGACCCGACATGGCGCAGGATCGGCATTCTGGAAGCGGTCTGCGCGAACACCGCGACCGACCAGTCGCCAACGGCCACCATCGGCCCCCCTGTGATCAGGTCCGAGGGCCCGGACCCGGCCCGCTGACCGGTCGGCCTCCCCCTGTCTCCGTCGGCCCAAGCCTTTGTGGTGAACGGAATTCGGGGGCGACATGCTGCCCATGGCGCAATCGGCGCGTTGGACCGGTCGGCGATGCGAGCCTGTGCCGGTCGACGGCGTCGTCCCGCGCTGATCGCGTGCCTGCTGGTGGATCCGAGAGGGGCAGGGTGTGCGTTGCTACGGGCACCGCGTCGGGATACGTCGTCGGGGTGCCGGCGGCGCTGTTCCGGCCGCCACCGCCCCGCATCGGCTGTGGTGGGACGAGGCCGGGGCACCGGGCCTCCCGGCGAACACCGCGTGGACGCAGCCACCCCGCTGAGTTCCTCATGTCAGAGGACGAAGGGAAGCAGAAGCCATGACGGACCGTGGGCGAAGGCCGGACAGGGTCGGGGTGGACCGGTCCGAGGGGTTCGGCGAACGGCTGCTCGGGGTGCTGCTGGACCGCGCACACGAGATGCCGCCGGAGTTGATCGCCCCGCTCGTCGCGGAAGAGGTGGCCAGGGTCGGGGGGCGAGAGGTCTCCATCCTCCTGCAGGACTACGAACAGGTGCTGCTGGTGCCGCTGCCGGGCCGGCGGCTGAAGGTCGGCGGCCCCGAGCCGGTCGAGGACTCCCCCGCCGGCGAGGCGTTCCTGGGCCGCAGAACGGTGGAGGTGCCGAAGGACGGCAGTGTGCGGATGTACCTGCCGCTGCTGGACGGAAGCGACCAGATCGGGGTGATGGCCGTCACCCTGGACCACGTCGATGACGACGACCGGCGCCTGCTGCGCAGACTCGCCGGTCTGGTCGCGGACATGATCGTCACCAAGGACGCCTATACCGACCAGTTCTTCCAGGCCCGCCGCAGCGCCCCGATGAGCGTGGCCGCGGAGATCCAGTGGTCGTTGCTGCCCCCACTGTCGATGACGATTCCGCAGGTCGAGGTGGCCGGGATCCTGGAGCCCGCCTACGACGTGGCCGGCGACAGCTTCGACTACGCCCTCAACGGCGACGTCCTGCACGTGGCCATGATCGACGCGATGGGTCACGGGCTGGACGCGGCGACCATGGCGACGGTGGCCATCGGCGCCTATCGCCACACGCGGCGGGCCCACACCGATCTGTCCCAGGTGTACGCGTTCATGGACAGAGCCATCAACGAGCAGTTCGGCCCCGACCACTTCGTCACCGCGCAGATGATGATTCTGGACATCACCACCGGCCGACTGCAGTGGGTCAACGCAGGCCACCCGGCTCCACTTCTGATCCGGGACCGCGCCGTGGTGGACCGGCTGGAGAGCCCGACCACGTTGCCGGTCGGCTTCGGCGGTGAGGAGCCGGTGGTCAGCGAGCGGATGCTGCGACCCGGCGACCGGCTGCTGTGCTTCACCGACGGCCTCATCGAGGAGCACCACGCCAGCGGGGAACAGTTCGGAGAGGAACAGCTCGTCGAATGGACCAACCGGATCCTCCGCGACCGCACGGAGGTACGGGCGGTGGTGCGAGCGCTCTCCCACGCCCTCAAACACGAACGCGGCGGCACCACGACCGACGACGCGACCATCTTCCTCGTCGAGTGGCGAGGCGGCGACGCCGATCACCTCGCCACCCTCGACTGAGCGCGACGATGCACCGGCTCCCTCGCTGAGGCCTGCCGCCGACCTGGGGTTTCGCGCCCAAGGTCGCAGATACCTTGGGCGACAGCCCTCGCCCGGTCCAGCGGGCCGCCCCGCCAGCCCGGGAAGCGCTCCCTCGGGGCGCCGGGCCGATGGCGGAATCGGGGGCGGGACCGTCACGACGCACCGAACCGAAAGGGCGCGAACCCGATGTGATGGCGGTCAAGCGAACGGGCGCGCGGCGATCTCCTGCGTACGGAAAAGGCTGTGGCGGCGGATGCGACGCGCCCTGGCCTGGCCGTCAGGCCGCGGTGGGTAGGCGTGGCCGGGCAGGGCTTCATGGTCGCCGACCCGTTCGAGGTCCGCTAGTGACGTGAGGAACGGGTCAGGCCCGAAGCATCTGTGAGAGAGACGTGGACCTGCCTCCGCACGCGGTCATATGACTGCCAGGAGGATGGCCGTGTAGTGCGCGATGAAGGCCGCGATGGTCAGGGCGTGGAAGACCTCGTGGAAGCCGAACCAGGCCGGTGAGGGGTCGGGGCGCTTGAGTCCGTAGACGACGGCGCCCGCGGTGTAGAGCAGACCGCCGGCGATGACGAGTACGACGACCGCGGTGCCGCCGGTGCGTGCGAAGTCGGGCAGGTTGAAGACGGCGACCCAGCCCAGCGCGATGTAGCACGGGGTGTACAGCCAGCGGGGAGCCCCGATCCACAGGATGCGGAAGGCGATGCCGGCCAGGGCACCCGCCCACACCACGGCCAGCAGCACCCGTTGCCGACCCGCGGGCAACAGCAGTACCGCCAGCGGGGTGTAGGTGCCGGCGATGATCAGGAAGATGTTCGCGTGGTCCAGCCGCCGCAGGAGGGCCTCCCCGCGCGGACCCCACGTTCCGCGGTGGTATACCCCGCTGGTGCCGAACAGCAGACAGGCCGACAGCGCGTACACCGAGCAGGCCGCCACTGCCGCCGCCGAGCGCGAGACGGCGATCAGGACGATGCCGCCGACCAGAGACAGGGGGAACACGCCGGCGTGCAGCCAGCCGCGCATCCTCGGCTTCAGCGCAGCCGCCGTCCGCTCCACCCCGCCTTCCAGGCCGACGGCGGCAGCCGGCCGGCCGGTTGGGCCGGCAGGCGCATCGACCACGGGGGTGCGCAGGGCGTCGGGAGTGGTGCCGGGGCGGGGCTGGGGATCGCGCCCGAGTGCCGGCGGCTGAGTGTCTTCGGCGGTCATGCGCTCGTCTTCTGAAATCGGCGGATCAGTGCGGCCTGCCACTCGCTGCGGGCTGCGGGTCAGATGCCGGCCGTGTGCCGGGAGGCGGCGCGGCGGTACTCGGCGTTGATGCGCTGGGCTTCTTCGAGCTGGTCTTCGAGGATGATGATGCGGCAGGCAGCCTCGATGGGGGTGCCGTGGTCGACGAGTTCCCGGGCGCGGGCGGCGATCCGCAGCTGGTAGCGGGAGTAGCGGCGATGTCCGCCCTCGGAGCGGAGCGGGGTGATGAGGCGGGCTTCGCCGAGGGCGCGGAGGAAGCTGGGGGTGGTGCCGAGCATCTCGGCAGCTCGCCCCATGGTGAAGGCGGGGTAATCGTCGTCGTCGAGACGGCCGAAGGAATCGCCTGCTGTCATCTCACCTCTCTGCGGAAACACGTGGAGGGGTCCTGGTGCCGTACGGCACCAGGACCCCGAAGGAACTTGCTACACCATCTGCCGGCCCTGGTACTGCGCCGGCCTTCTGTGTCCGCCGACCCGACCGAGACGCTGTCGGGGGCGCGGGGATCGCTGTTGCTCGACCGGAGACCACCTCACTGTCGATGTCCTGCGGTACCCGGACTCAAGACGTCCGCCCGGGCGATCCTGATGGCGCTCGGCTCCTCCGTTCTTCCCTCTGAACCAATCACTTGCCAAACGGGAACTGCGTACTGCTTGCACTGCTGATACTGCTTCCCGATGCGCGCGCCCGCAGCCGACGCCTTCACCGAGGTACCGCTCACTGACTTCACTGCTGGGTACTGCGAATGGCGGCCCCTGATCACTGCGGGCCACCCGGTCCGGTCGTCAGCCCCGTCGCCGTCCTGCAACAACCCTGGCTTCGGAACTCCACCACCGCACCGTCCTGCGCACTGCAACTACGTACTGCTGCCCGGCAGTTCGTGTCTGCCGGGCCCTTCTGTCTCTCTGGGCTACGAGAGAAACCATAACTATGGCGCCACCCAATGTCTACTCCAGCCACTATAGATTTTTGCGCGTTCGACGGTGAGGTAATCCGCCTCGAACGGCGATGGAGGACTGGCCGCCGACGATGAGAGACCAGGGTGGCCTGATGGACGCGATGAGCGGCAACGTCGCAACCGTCCGCTCCGCTCCATCCCTCGCCGGCGTGCGCGGAGCGCCCGGCACTTCCTCGAAGATGTCGACAGCGGTTCCACCAGACCCCCACCACAGCAACGGCACAACGGATCTGCGCATTTCAGAAGGCATGAGGCCACACCCCCCAGCCCGCGAGGGTGCTGGCGTGCCTGCGGCGTTGCCGCCAGACGAACCACATGCCAAGAGCCAGGCAGGTGGCACCACCAGCGCCGAGAGCCACTGCATGAACGAGGGCACAGAGGCTGACGCGCCCGAGCGTCAGCGATCAGCCCAGAGGCGGCCGGAGCTGCTCGCCGACTACGGATGTCGCAGGCGGTCGACGAGTACAGCCCTCGCCGCCGCCCCCGCGGTGAGCGAGGCGATCAAGTGGGGCCGTCCCGCGTCGGGCGACCCGCTGCGCCGGGTGACGCGTTCCGGATGCGCGAGCGCGAGGGTCGCAGCGGGCTGTGGGGGTCACGGCGGCGGCCCCGCCGAGCAGCGGTGTTGTCCAGGCCCCGTCAGCGGGTCCGGGCCGCCCCGGCCTCCCCCGTCCGGAAGCTCACCCCGCGCACCACAGCCACCGCCGTCAGCGCGACCGCCAGGCCCACCGCGGTCTGGGTCGTGAAGGGCTCGTCGAACATCACGGCTCCCCAGACCGCCGTGACCGGGGCCATGAGGAACATGAGGGTGTTGACCTCGGTGACTCCGGAGCGTTGGAGGACGAGCCAGTACAGGCCGTAGCCGCCGAAGGTGGAGAGGGTCACGAGCCAGAGCGTCGCCAGCCAGAAGGAGCCGGTGGTGGGCGGGGTCGCGGTGCCGGTCGCCACCGCGGCGGTCGTGAAGACGAGGGCGCTCGTGGCGCAGTGGACGGTCATCGACACGGCCGGGGTCACCGAGGTGCGGGAGCGGCGGTCGAGGAAGGTGGCCGCGACCAGCGAGAGCATCCCCGCGAACGGGACGAGGTAGGTCCACCAGGCCACACCCGTGGTCGCCGCCGCGTCGGCCGTGGTGACCAGGGCGACCCCGGCGAGGCCCAGGCACAGTCCGAGCCACTGCCGGGCCGAGACGTACTCGCGCAGCAGCGGGCCGGCGAGCGCTCCCGCGACCAGCGGCTGGGTGCCGTCGATCAGGGCCGTCGTACCGCTGGAGACGCCGAGCTGGATGGCGTAGTAGACGGTGAGCAGGTAGCCGCTCTGGGAGAGCAGTCCGATCAGGGCCTGGCGGGCGAGGTCGCGGGGCGCCAGGGCACGCCAGGGAGCGCGGCTCCGGTGGACGGCCACCGCGGTGAGGACGGCCGCCAGCGGCAGGAAGCGCCACATCAGGAGCGTCATCGCACCGGCCTCCTGCGTGCCGAGCTTGGCGCCGACGAATCCCGAGCTCCAGCACACGACGAAGGCGGCGGAGAGCAGGACGTTCATGGGAGTCACCACCCGTGACTAGACAGATCTGTATACCTCCTTGCCTCGACCACTATACAGATCGGTATAGTCGGGAGGGTGGGAGACAACGGTGGTGCACAGCAGGTACGGCGGATCGGCATGACCCCGGGTGCGCGGCGCGCCCTCGCGGCGGCGTCCCGGCTGTTCTACGAGCGGGGCATCCACGCGGTCGGCGTGGACCTGATCGCCGCCGAGGCCGGGGTGACGAAGAAGACGCTCTACGACCGGTTCGGCTCCAAGGAGCAGATCGTCGTGGAGTACCTCGCCGACCGGGACGAACGCTGGCGGACGTATGTGATGGAGCGGCTGGAGGCGGCCGGGCCGGGGGCCGTCGACCGGGTCCGCGCGGTCTTCGACGCCTCCCGGGAGTGGATGGACGACAACAGCCCCAAAGGGTGCGCCATGGTCAACGCCCACGCCGAGATCAGTGACCCCGCCCATCCGGCGTACGCGATCATCACCGGTCAGAAGGCGTGGATGCTCCGGCTCTTCACCGATCTGGCCCCCGAGCAGGCCCGTACGCTCATGCTGCTGCACGAGGGTGCGCTGGTCGCCCACGGGCTGCACGTCTTCGCCGACCCGATCGCGGTCGCCCGCGAGGAGGCGACCGCGCTGGTCGGCGGGCGGGGTGCGTAGACGCGGCTCGGCGGCGGGTACTGCTTAACCCATACGGCCCGGACCACTGGTGACCTCCGTGAACCCGGTGATCACTGGAGGCATGACCCCGCCCCGCGCCGCCGCCTGCGCTCTCGCCCTCTGTGGGCTCCTCGCCGCCACCGCCTGTTCCGCTCTGTCCACCCCGCCCACCGCTCCCAGGCCGCCGATCACGCGGCCCACGAGCGCGCCGCCGTCCCCGAAGACGTCCGCCGCCCCCTCCTCCGCCCTCACCGAGGCCATGGCGCAGGCCGCGCTCGTCACCGACGCGGACCTCGGTGAGCCCTGGACGCCGACCCAGGGGGTGGCCACCTGGCACGACGGGGTGCTGAAGGCGAAGGCCGACAAGCGGGAGTGTCAGCGGCTGCTCGACGCGCTGTACGCGGACGAGTTGTTCGGGGCCGACGCCCAGCCCCGTGCGGTCGTCGGCATGGACGACGAGTGGAACAAGGCGCAGATGCGGTACCAGGTGCTCGAGCGTCCGTCGGCGGAGATCGACAAGACCTTGGCCTGGCTGAAGGGCCTTCCGCGGACGTGCGCGCAGTTCGGGGCCACCACGACCACGGGGGCCGTCTTCGGGGTGCAGGTCACCGAGGCGCCGTTGCCGGAGGCGGGGGACGCCCGGCAGGGGCTGCGGGTGTGGCTGACCGGCCAGTCCCCGGACGGTCAACCGACGACGCTCACGCTGGACGTCGCCGCCGTCCGCGTCGGGGAGGACGCGATCAGTGTGACGAACGGCGGCTTCGGCGACGTACAGACGCAGGCCACGCAGACCGCCGTACAGCTGGGAGCCCAGCGGCTGACGCAGATCAGGAAGCAGGGGCGGGTGGAGATCTGAGCGGTCAGTCCGGGTCGAACCGCTTCAGGTGCCAGACCACGTCGTGCGCCACCTCGAGCGCGGTGCGGCTGTCCGCGAAGGCGTCCGCGCGCAGCCGGGCCAGTGCCTCGTCCGAGTCGACGCCCAGCTGCACCATGATCATGCCGACGGCCTGGTACACCTCGTCGTGCGCTTTGGCCAGGCCGCTGAGCCAGAGGTCGTCGCCCTCGGGGCCGTTCTCCTGCCCCCGGGGCAGTGCCGTCAGGGCCACGGTCATGACGCTGGCCACAAGCTCGGCGATGCGTACCTCCCGCCGGGTGAGTTCGCCGGGGACGTCCCGGTAGAGGTCGAGGGTGCCGACGCACACGGTGTCGTTGCCGAGCGGCATCGCGTACACCGCCCGAATACCGGCGGCGGTGGCCTGCTGGGCGAAGACCGGCCAGCGGGCGGCGTCCCGGCCGGACGTCAGATCGGTGGCGAGCACGGCGGCGCGGGTCTCCGCGGCGGACGTGCAGGGCCCGTCTCCCAGGGTGGCCTGGAGTTCCGACAGGTGCTCGGCCCGGGGGCTGCTGGCGCTGAGCTGGACGGGCATGCCGTCGCTGCGCAGCGACACGCTCGCGTCGGCCACCGGCAACAGCCTGACGGCGGCCACGCACAGCTTGCCCGGAATATCGGCCGGGTCGGCACCCAGCACCCCCTCCGCGATCACATCGGAGATCCGCACGTGATCCGACTCCCGCCCGCGTCCGGCTTCGCGGCCCGGGTGGTGGGTCTCGTGGGAGTGACCGGCTTCACGGCCGCGTCCGGCTTGGCGGGGGCGACTGGCTTCACCGTCGGGGCCGGCCTCACGGTCGCGTCCGGCCTGGCGGGGGCGTCCGGCTTGGCGGGGGCGACTGGCTTCACCGTCGGGGCCGGCCTCACGGTCGGGGCCGGCCTCACGGTCGGGGCCGGCCTGGCGGGGGCGTCCGGCTTGGCGGGGGCGACTGGCTTCACCGTCGGGGCCGGCCTCACGGTCGGGGCCGGCCTGGCGGGGACGACCGGCTTCACGGTTCCGCCCGATCTCCCACTCCCGCTCGCGCCCCACTCCGCGATCGGAGCCGGCCTCGCCAGGGCGACCGACCTCGCGGGGGCCTCCCGCCTCGCGGCCACGTCCGACCTCACGGCGATCCCGCCCGAGCTCACGGTCCCGGCCGACCTCCCGCTCGCGCCCCACGCCACGTTCGTAGTCGGCCTCGCGGTTCCGTTCCCGCTCCCGCCCGAGGTCACGGTCCCGTTCGTCCTGACGTTTTCGACCGCCGCGGCCTTCCCGTTCCGCCGCCCGTCGTGGTTCGTCGCCCGGCGTCCCGAACGCGCCGGAAACGTTGTCCGGTCCGGCGAACGCTTCGGCTTCGCCGCCCGATCCGGGGAACGAACCCGGCTCGTCGCCGTGGGTGTCGCCGCGGTCGTCCGTGGGCCGCACGACCACCGCCTCCTTCGGTCGGTGCGGGTCCTGTCCGTCATCGGCCCCCAAGCGGGCTCACCGGGGCGGGGGGCGCCGCTCGTGGCGTACCCACCCAGGGGCACCGCCCGGCTACCCCTGGTCCACCGGGCGAAACGCCCAGGACGGGCACGGCGGATCGGCACTCCCCGCTGTCCCGACGGCGTACAGAAACACCGGCGGTCCGGCCCTCGGAGCACCCCCACGCACTCTTCACAGACCGCGCGCCCATTCACTACGGTTTTCGGTGACGGTCAGGGAGCGGCCGCACAGCGTCGAACTGTGCCGGAGCCCCCCCCATGCCCCTCTCGCGCCGCCCTGAGCGGTGCCGTACTTCCGTCCCCGTCCCGCGACGCCGACCGGGGCGCCTCCCGCCGTCCCGAGCGGGGCCGGGGACCTTCCCGGAGGACCGTGCGAGAGAAGCCGCGCGTCCTCACCGGGGCGGCCGCCGCCGTACGACGGCGGCGGCCGCCCCGAACCGGTCCAGCGGTGATACGGATCGGCAGACGCCCGTCGGCCCCGGTCCAGCGTCGGGCGCCGTCTCCGTCCCGGTTCAGTCGCCCCGCGCGGGCTGACCGGACATATCTGTGCGCAGGCGCGGAATCCTCACAGAGGGGGCTGTGCGGGTGCGGGGCCGAGGGTGGTGGTGCCGGGGGCCGTGCGGTGTCCGAGGCCCGTCCGGTACGCGTCCAGTGCCGCCTCGACTCGTCCCGTACGGCGCAGCAGATCGCCCAGCATCCGGCACAGGTCGGCCAGGTCACCGGCGGCGCCGGCCCGCTCCAGGAGGCTCAGGGCGCGGACGTAGTGCTCCTCCGCGGCCTCGGTGTCCCGGGCGTCCTCGGCGATGATCCCGAGGAGGCGGTGGGCGGCGGCGGAGTGCAGGGCGCCGCGCTCGGAGCTGAGGTCGCTGAGCACGTCGTGGAGCAGGGCGGCGGCCTCGTCGGACTTGCCGCGCCGGTGCAGCACATCGGCGAGCTCGACGGCCGCCTGGCTGGAGTAGAGGGCGGCCCGCTTGGCGGAGAGCATGTCGAGGGCCTGCCTCAACTCGGCCTCGGCGCGCTCCAGTTCGCCGTTCTGGGCGTAGACGTATCCGCGCATCCAGTGGCAGTTGGCGAGTTCGGTACGGATCTGGAGCCGGCGGTAGAGCTCGGCGGCCTTGGCGAGGGAGGCGTCGGCCTCGGCGAGGCGGCCCTCGGCGAGCAGGGTGCGGGCGACGGACCGGTGCATCCGGGCGACGAGGGCGGGGTCGCCGGCCTGCGGGGCGAGCGCCAGGGCGAGTTCGGCGGCCTGGGCGGCGCGGGCGTGGGCCCCCATGTCCATGTAGGGGCCGATGACGCTCGCGTAGAGGAGGAGCAGGGCGTCGGGGTCGTGGAGGCCACCGCGGTTGAGCTCGTCGATGGTGGATTCCAACAGGTAGACGGAGTAGCGCAGTTCACCGGTGAGGTAGTGGGCGAGGGCGCGTCCGCGCAGGGCGGGAACGCGGGCGGGCAGGGGCACGTCGTCGCCGAGGGCCTTCTCGGCCCGCTCGAAGTACTGGCGTGCGGCGCGGAGTTCGCCGGTCTCCACGGCGCACTCCCCGAGTCCGAGCAGGGCGGCGGCGCGCACCTCGGCGAGGTCGAGCGCGTCGGCCTCGGCGAGCAGCCGGGCGTACTGCGCGGCGGACTCCTCGGCCTCCCCGGTGGCGAGGGTGCGCTGGGCCTCGGTGAGGCGCAGGCGCAGATCGGTGACGAGACGGGCCGGGCGGCCGGTCGCCAGTTCCTCGAACCCGACGCCGAGGCGGTCGGCGAGATGCCGGAGCGCGTCGTCGGAGGGGCGCACCCGCCCGGACTCCAGAGTGGAGATGTAGGCCGGTGTGTACGCCGGTTCGGCCAGCTGTTTCTGCGTCAGTCCGCGTGCGACCCGCAGCTGCTGCACCCGTCGCCCGATGACGCCCGGGTCGTCCCGCTCCGACATGGCCAACTCCCCAAGCCCCTCTTGCCGTTCGGCTCTCGCAGCCCCTAGGTTAAACGGCGTATTAACCCTGCTTAATACGCCGTCACCGCCATGGGTACTCACCGCCACCGCTGCGAGGTCGCCGTGCTCGAACGCACCAGTACCACCGCGCGCTATGCCAGGGGTTTCGCCGCCGCGGTCGTGGCCGTGGCCACACTGGTCCTGGCTGCCAACGCGGGGCCGGCGAAGGCGTCGGGGGAGCGACCGGCCGAGCAGGCGGATCAGGTCCAGCAGGTCACCCGGCCCTCGTCGGAATGAGCCCGGCTGCGGAAGCGGCCCTCAGAGCTGGAACTCCGCGGGCTGCAGGCCCAGGGTCGCGCAGGCCTCCCTCAGGATCGACTGCTCCGCCTGGGAGAAGTGACCGTCGGCACCGGCGATGACGATGCCGGTCTGGATCACCGCGCGCGCCTCGGTGGGCTTCTTGGCGGCCTTGGCGATGTCCTGGAGCGCCTCCGCCTTGCCCTGCGGGAAGTTGCGGGTGAGCTGGTCCACATGCTTGTGGAAGCGGGTGCGCAGCTGCTCCGGCGGGAAGTTCTGCAACACCTCGTTGCTGAGGATCAGCGACTCCATCTGCTGCATCTCGGCCGCGTCCACATGGCCGTCCGCCGCCGCGACCAGGGCGCACATCGCCATGCTGGCGTCGCGGTAGGCGCCACTCTTCAGCTCGGTCTTGAGGGAGCCGAGCTGCGTCTTCAGCACACCGACGAGCTGGGCGCGCGAACCGCCGCGAGAGCCGCCGTGCGAACCGCCGTGTCCGGCCCCACCGGTCGTGGTGCCGCGCCCGCCCTGCGCCTGCTGCTGAAGATTCTTGGCCTGGTCCTTGAGCCGGTCGAACAGTGCCATTGACGTCACCTCGGTACTCGTCTGAGTGATCTCACCCCGGCAACGGCCGAGCCCGGGTAAAGGTTCCCCCAAGCCGATCGAGCCGACCGGGTCAGCCGGGTCACCCGCACACCCTCCGGTACGGCACCTCCGGAACGTAGGTCCGCCACTGCGCCCGGCTCAGACCCGCGCCGCCCGCCCGCGCGCACACCTTCTCCAGCACCCGCGCCGGATCGACGGGGTACTTCTGGAGCGGGACGTGCGCGCTCCCCGCGTACAGGGTCGAACCGTCGGCGCCGAAGGCGAGCGTGTCGATCTTCTCGCCCGGCGTGGTCAGCGGGCTGCCCAGCGGCTGCTGGGTGGCGACGTCCCACAGCTGGAGGCCGCCCGCGGTGCCCGCGACGGCCAGCGTGCCGCCGTCCGCGCTGAAGGCGAGCGCGCTCACCCCCTCGGGGTCGGCGCCGAGCGGGGCGGGGAAGACGTTGCGCAGGACGCCCTCGCGACGGGTGAGGTGCTGCGCCCACAGGGCGACCCGCCCGGTGCCGTCGCCCGCCGCCAGCAGCGCACCGTCGGCGGTGAAGGCGAGCGCGCCGATCTGGTCGCCCTGGACCAGGTCGAGCCGGGTGACACGGCCCGCGGGCAGGTCGGCGGTGCGGCCGTCGGCGACCAGGAGTCCGCCGTCGGGGCGGACGGCCAGATGGTCGGCGGTCACGTCGGCGACCAGCTTCGTACGGCGTCGGCGGACGACGTCCCACACCTCGTCGGCGACCGTGCCGACGGCGGTGAAACGGGCGGCGACCAGCGTGCGGCCGCCCGTGCCGAGGGCGAGGCCGACCACCGCCCCGCCCGGCAGATCCAGCGTGGCCGCCGCGCGCTCGTGCCGTACGTCCCACACGGCGATCGGCTGGGTCACCGCCTCCCGGCCGGGTGCCGAGACGCCGTAGGCGAACCGGGTGCCGTCGGTGCCGAAGGCCGCCACGGGCAGGGTGTCGGCGGGGACGGTGGGCAGCGCCGGGTCGGCGGAGGCGGGGACCCGCACCGGCGGGAAGGTGTGCAGGACGCGGCCGTCGGAGGTCGCGTGGAGCCGGAAGACGTAGTGGTCGCGGGTGCGGCTCGCGGTGGCGTAGCGGCGGCCGTCCGGGCTCAGCCGGACCTCGTCCACCGGGGCGGCCCGCCAGCCGTGGGTGACGGACGCGCCGAGGTCGAGGGTGTGGACGGTGCCGCCCTCGACGTAACGCAGGGTGCGGCCGTCGCGATCCCACCGGAGGCCGCCGTGGAGGTGCTGGTTGCTGAGGCTGTGCCGGAGGACGGGCGCGCCCGGGTCGGTGAGCCGCCACACGCGCACCTCCTCGTGGTCGGCGGTGGCCATGAAGGCGCCGTCGGGGCTGACGGACATGTAGTGCACGCCGGTGTCGTCGAGGTCGGCGGTCCTGCGGCCCGTGCCGGTGTCCCAGACGCGCACTCCGCTGCCGGTGGCGGCGGCCAGCCGGCCGGCCCCGAGGGCGAGGAGGGAGGTGTCCTCGCCGCAGACGTGGTCCTTCTGCCAGGCGCCGGGCAGGGCGCGGCCGGTGGAGGTGTCCCACAACTGCGGGGTCCGCCCCGAGGGGCAGACGGCCACGCGCCCGCCGTCGGCGCTCACCTCGGGGCCCGCGGTCTCCGGGGCCCGGGTCTCGAACAGCACCCGGCCGTCGGCGACCGAGCGCAGCCGTACCGAGGCACCCTCGGTGGTGAGGACGGCGCGGCCGTCGGCGGTGAAGTCGACGTCGTAGGTGTCCCGCAGGGCCACGGAGCCGCCGGTCCGGCGGCCGGAGGCGGTGTCCCACAGGCGTACCGCGTCGTCGCTTCCGGTGACGGCGAGCACCCGCGCGTCCGGGCCGGCCCCGGTCACCGTGCCCCGCGGCACCTTTCCTGAGCCGGTGCGCCGGTGGGTGGTCACGTCCCAGGTGCGCCAGTCGCCGCCGTCGGCACTGAGCAGGACGCGGCCGTCGGCGCTGAGCATGCGCCGGACTCCGTCGCCGGGCGTGGGGTCGGTGAAGGTGTCCGTCTCCGTCTGGGCGAGGGAGCCGAGCAGGGCGCGGCGGGTCTCGGGGAGTTCGGCCACCCGCCAGGCGGCGGCGCCGAGCAGCAGCGCGGTGCGCGGGTCGGTGGTGCGCAGGGCGTCGGCGATGTCGGCGACCCGGCGGGCCGCGTTCTGGGTGCGCCCGCGCCGGTTGTCGTCGACTTCGCGGTAGACCGCGAAGGCCGTCAGCAGGGCGACCGCGAGGACGGCGGACAGGGACACGGTCAGGGCGCGGTGTCTGCGGCTGATCCGGGCGGCGGCCCGGCGTTCGCTCTCGCGGGCCGCGACGGCGGCGGCGAGGAAGGTCCGCTCGGTCACGGTCAGCGCGGGATCGGCTCCGTGGTCCGGGAAGAGCTCCTCGGCGCGGGCCAGCCGGGTGCCCCGGTACAGGTCGGCGGGGTCGCGGTCGTGCTCCAGCCAGGTGCGGGCCGCGTCCGCGAGCATCCGGTGATGGCGCAGGCGGGCGCGGTCCTCCTCCAGCCAGCCGTGCAGCCGGGGCCAGCAGGTGATGAGCGCCTCGTGGGCTAGCTGGACGCCGTCCTCGTCGGCGGTCAGCAGCCGGGCCGCGGTCAGGCGCTCCACCACGGCCGGCACGTCCGCGTCCGCCCACTCGGCCAGTTCGGCCCGGGTGAGGGGGCGGCGGGTGTCGGGGGTGCCCTGGCCGGGGACGACCATGCGCAGCAGCAGACGGCGGGCGGCGCGCGCCTCGGCCGGGGTCAGGGCGCCGTACGCCTCCTCGGCGGTCGCCGCGATCGCGCCGCGCACCCCGCCGGCGGACTCGTATCCGGCGAGGGTGAGCATGCGGCCCTTGCGGCGGCGCCAGGTCTCCAGGAGGGCGTGCGCGAGCATCGGCAGCCCGCCGGGCTCACCCTGGACCTCCTCCACCAGGCGGGCGGTCAGCGTCCGTTCGACCAGAAACCCGGCCGCCCGGGCCGGTCCGACCACCGCCTCGCGCAGTTCCTCGGCGGTCATCGGGCCGAGCAGCAGCCCGGCGCCGCGCAGGGCGTCCGCGAGGTCGCGGTGCTCGGCGCAGCGGGCGTAGAAGTCGGCGCGCACGGCGACCAGGACCCGCAGACGGTTCTCCGGGTCGCGGGCGGCGAGCAGCAGGTCGATGAAGCGGGAGCGCTCCCGGGGGTCGTGGCAGAGGCTGAAGACCTCCTCGAACTGGTCCACGACCACCCAGCTCTCCGGCTCCCCCCGGGCCGGGGTGAGGAGGTGGCCGTAGCTGGTGGCGGGCGTCGGGCCCGGGGTGAGGATCCGCAGCGCCGCCGGGTGGTCGCGGTCCGCGAGCTCCTGCTGGAGGCGGGGGATCAGGCCGGCCCGCAGCAGGGACGACTTTCCGCTGCCGGAGGGGCCGAACAGCACCGCGAACCGGTGGTCGCAGACCAGTTCGCCGACCTCGGCGACCACCCGGTCCCGGCCGAAGAAGAGGTGCCGGTGGTCCGGTTCGAACCGGACGAGGCCGCGGTACGGCGCGGGTCCCTCCGGTTCCTCCCCGGGCGGGGACCCGGCGCGTTCCGCCTCCGCCTCCTCCCAGCGCGGCGCCCACTGCCCGGGATCGCCCCCGCAGGCCCGCACATACCCCTCGACGACGGCCAGGGAGGGCAACCGTTCGCCCGCGGCGGCCTGGGACAGGGTCGTCGCCGAGAAACCCGCCGTCTCGGCCATCGCCCGGTACGACGGACCGCCCGCCGTCCTCCTGAGCTCGCGCAGTTCACACGCGAGCCGCTGGACGGGCCCGGACTCCGGGTCCAGCGGTCTTTCGGGACGCCCCATGCGCTCGCACCTCCGTACACCCGACGAAAGCGACATCAGGCGCGACGACCATACGGGTCGTCAGGAAACGGAAAGGTGGCCCATAGGTGACCGACGGGTGTCGCCGAATCGGCGGAACGTCTCGCCGCTCACGTTTCCCCAGGTCGGAAAGGCCCGATTGATTGATCTGGCAAAACAGGCTGCCGATCAACTCCCCGCCGACCACGCTCGGTTCCGCACCGCCCTCACCTCGCCGGATCCCCCGGCGGAGCACGTGACTGGAGAGCACCCCGCATGTTCAAGGCACTCAAGAGCGGCCGGAAGTCCCGCCTCGGCCAGGCCGCCCTCGTCGCCGGCAGCGTCGCCGCCCTCACCGTCGGCCTGACGGGCAGCGCGAACGCCGCCGTCCTGAACCCGCTGCCGTGGACCGGCAGCACGTTCCAGAACAAGTACATGCCGTACTTCGACTACGACTCGGACAGCTGCTTCCCGGCGGCGGCGGTCGACGCGAACGGCAACGTCAACGGCGGCCTCAACAACAGCGGATCGATCACCGGCGGCTGCCGGTCCGAACACCTCGGCAAGGCCAACACGTACGCGCAGTCGCTGTGCGAGAACGGCTGGTGCGCCTACGCCTACACGCTGTACTTCGAGAAGGACCAGACGCTGAACGGCGCCGACGCCTTCGGGCACCGCAACGACTGGGAGTCCGTCGTGGTGTTCCAGAAGCAGGGCGAGGAGAAGCCGCGCTACCTGGCCGCCTCCCGGCACGGTGGCTACAGCACCCACCCGATCAACGAGGTGCCGATGAACGGCAACCACGTCGAGATCGTCTACCACAAGGACGGCGCGAGCACCCACGCGTTCCGCTTCGCGAAGTGGGGCGAGGTGCCCGAGGCCTGGGGCAACGGCAACTGGGACACCCCCGCCCTGGTCAATTTCGCCGCGCTGAACAGCGACCTCCAGGGCAAGCTGAACGGCGACTGGGGTCACGCCAACTTCCAGATCGGCAAGAACTTCCTCAGCAACGTGAACAAGGCCCGCCCCTCCGAGGTCCCCGCGTTCTGACGCCTGGCCTCCCTGAGCGCGGCCGCCGACGCACACTCCCCCCTCGCGTCGGCGGCCGCTTTCCGACACCCGGGCAGCCCGGGACGTGGTGGGACCTGCACGCGAGTGACACCCTGGTCGCCATGACCTCTGCCTCGGCCCGCACCGCCCTGGAGCTCACCGCGGACCTCCCGGTCCCCGACCTCGAGGACTTCTACCGGGACCTGCACCGCCACCCCGAGCTGTCGTTCGAGGAGCACCGCACGGCGGCCCGGCTCTCCGAGCGGCTGAAGGCGGCCGGTTTCGAGACGGCCGAGGGCGTCGCTGGCACCGGCGTCGTGGGCCTGCTGCGCAACGGCGACGGGCCGACCGTTCTGCTGCGCGCCGACATGGACGCGCTGCCCGTCGAGGAGCGGACCGGGCTGCCGTACGCCTCGAAGACGCCCGGGGTGATGCACGCCTGCGGGCACGACCTGCACGTGACCTGGCTGGCGGGGGCGGCGAAGGCGCTCGCGGACGGCCGGGACGCCTGGTCCGGGACGCTGCTCCTGGTGGGCCAGCCCGCCGAGGAGGCCGGCGGCGGGGCGGCCGCGATGGTCGCCGCCGGGCTCTACGACCGTGTCCCGCGCCCGGACGTCCTGCTCGGCCAGCACGCGGTACCGGGCCCGGCGGGCCTGTACGCGCACGTGCCGGGCCTGATCATGTCGGCGACGACGGACGTGGAGATCGTGGTGCACGGCCGGGGCGGCCACGGCTCGCGCCCCGAGACGACGGTCGACCCGGTCGTGACGGCCGCCTACATCGTCACGCGGCTCCAGACGATCGTCAGCCGGGAGATCAAACCGCGTGAGTCGGCCGTGCTGACCGTCGGCCGGATCGAGGCGGGCACGGCCCCGAACATCATCCCCGCCACCGCCCGTATCTCCCTCAACCTGCGCACCCAGTCCGAGGCGGTCCGGGACCGGATGCTCACCGCGATCCGCCGCATCGCGGAGGGCGAGTGCCATGCCGCGGGCTGCCCGCGCGAACCCGAGGTGACCCTGGGCGGCTCGTTCCCGGCCACGGTCAACGACCCGGAGACCGACCACCGGATCGCCGCCGTGCACCGCGAGGTCTTCGGCGCCGACACCGTCTTCGACTCCGGCCCGGCGATGGCCAGCGAGGACTTCTCGAAGCTCGCGCTCGGCGAACTCCCCTACTCCTACTGGTTCGTGACCTGCACGCCGGCCGCCACCTGGGACGCGGCGCCGGGCGCGGACCTGATGGAGAAGTTCGACGCCGTCCCCAGCAACCACAGCCCGCACTTCGCCCCGGACCTGTCGACGGTGGCGCCGGGGGTACGGACGCTGGTGTCGGGGGCGCTGGCGTACCTCGTCTGATCGGTGTCGCCCGCTAGAACGGTGTGGCCTGCAGCTCCCGCAACTGCTTCTGTACGTTCTCCAGGGCGCCCGGGCGACGGCCGGGAACGCGGGCGCGCAACTGCGCGAGCAGGGCGCCGAGTTCCTGGGCCCGGGTCTTGTCACGGACCTGCCCCCACTGGTGGTGGGCGCGGTCCACGGCCTTCTCCACGGTCGGCGCATCCGGGCTCTGGCCTGCGGTCAGCCGCGTCTCCGCCACGGTCAGCCAGATCCGGCAGCTGCGCGCCGAGTCCCGCGCGAACATCGCCAGGTCCGCCCGCACCTCCGACCAGTGCAGGGCCTGCTCGGACGCCACCCCGTGCGCATGCGCGGCGGCCTGCTCGTGCGCCAGGGCGAGCGCGTCGGCGTCCTGGTGCCGGCCGGCCTGGACTGCGGCGGTGATCTGGACGTGGGGGTCTTCTTGAGGACGGTCGGGTGTCTTCGGCCGGTCCGGCGTTTGAGGACGAGGCCGTTCAGGCCGATAGGGGGGTCTGGGGGCGAAGCCCCCAGGGACGGCCACCGGGGCAGGCGGCACCGTCAACACGATGTCCCCGTAGGCGTCAGGGCCCAGCCGCCCGAACGCCTGCTGGTGCAACTGCTCCACCGGCGGACGCCACCCGCTGCGCAGAATCGTCGCGATCGTCTTCATGTACGCCGGCACGGCCACCGTGCGCCGGGAGGGCGGCGGCGCGATCCGCCCGAACACCGCGTTGTTGCGCCCGGAGTCGAGTGCGTGCGTCCGCAGCCAGCCCCACGCCTCCGCGTCGGCGTGCAGGTCGACCAGGAGCGTCGTCGACCCCGGGGAACGCAGCCGGAACTCCTCACGGATCCACTGCCAGGGCAGCGCGGTGTAGCGCACGGTGGCCGGAGTGGTGCGGGCCAGCGCGAGGTGGGGGAGGTGCTGGCGGCGGTCCAGGGCGAGCTGGCCCGCGATGAAGACGGTGAGCGGCCCCGGCGTGGCCGCGACGGCGCGCAGCCGGGTCAGGACGGCCTGCGGTTCCAGGGGGTCGGCGAGCTCCACGACATTGGCCGTGTCGGTACCGGAGAGCACGGCGGGCGGCACGGCCGCGAGGACGGGAAGCACGGACGCCGCGTCCACCAGACGACTCTTGCCCACCGGTGAGGCGGCGAGCAGCAGCACGGTTCCGGGCATCGGTCCCTCCCCATCCCCCGTCGATCACTTACGGCAGCACGGTAACCGCTGCGGCTGCGAAGGGGAGTTCCCAGGGCGTCAAACGTCCCTTTCCTGCCCGCTCGTCGGCCCACGGTCGCGGTGATCGCTGTGAGACTCTCGTCGCCATTCGACTTGCCAGGGCCCCTTCCCAGGTGTGCTCTGGTAGTCGGGGGTGTATCGGGGGTGGAGAGAGGAGTGCTCTCATGGCTCATGCGGCACCCGCGGGCGGATTCGCCCGGACACCCGATGTCTTCGGCGCCAAGGTGCACACGGCCGCCAGGTACGGCGTCCCGGTCGTGCTCGGGCTGGTCTACGGCTTCTGGGCCGCGGCGAACCGCCGTGACGGCGGGCCGATCACCGGCTGGAACGTGCTGTTCGGCTGTGTCACGGCGATCGTCTTCATCGTCCTGTGCATCGCCGTGGCGACGTTCGCCCCGCTGCTGAAGCGGGAGCTCCACTCGGCCGTGAAGTCCGGTTTCGCCGGGGCGGCCGTCGGGTTCCTGTACAGCCAGACGGGAGAGAGCGTGCTGCGCTCGACGGCGCTGGGGCTGGCGGTCGCGGCGGGGATCTTCGTCGTGTTCTTCTACCGCTACTACACGCGCGAGGACGCCGAGGGGAACCGGATCCGTTAGCGGACGCGCGTGGACCCCGGCCAGGAAATGGCCGGGGTCCACGGCTTCCCTCATCCCACGTTCTTCCACTGCGGACACGGATCCGCACAGGCCGGCACGGAGCGCCGACCGGTGTCGACGAACGCGGCGCTGACCCAGCCCCGGGCACCGGTGAACCAGTACCAGTACGGGTTGCCGTTGACGCTCTGTCCGCGGACCATGCACTTCACGCGGTCGTGGCTGCCCGGCGAGAGCCGGGCGACGACGGCGGAGTGCGTGGTGGGCGCAGACCGCGCGTCGATCGGGGTACGGGAGACGACGGTGCCCCGGATGGGACCGCCGCCGCGATGGCCTTCGGCGTACGTGGGCGGGGCTGCCGCCGCGAAGGTGCCGGCCGCCGTGACGGTGAGCGTGGTGCCGGTGAGCATGGCCACGGCCAGGGTCCGCAGGCCCGTGGTGGTGCGCATGGGTCGGCCTCCTTCTCCCCTGAGCTCCCCCCGGTCTCCCCTGATCCATGAGACACCCGTACGGGTGAACCCTCCACCGGAGGGCGGATTCCCCAGCTCCACGGCTCGCGCGGCCGCCCGTCGTCGTTTTGCATTGAAGGGTGACCTCTCGTGTCCGCGGCGCCCTGTCGGCCGCCCTGATCGCCCTGGCCTGTCTGCTCGTGCCCTTCGGCGCGGTGGCGGCCTGGGCGGCGTACGGCCTCGCCGACACGGGTCGGTACGTCACGACGATGGCACCGCTCGCCGCCGACCCCGCCGTGCGGGACAGCGTCGCGGACGCGGTGGAGAGCGAAGTCGGCGAGCCGGTAAGGCCGTTGGTGCGCTCCTTCACCCGGACCCCGGCCTTCGGCACCGCGTGGGACGAGGGCAACAGAGCCGTCCACCAGGCCGTGTTGAGGGCCGTGCGGGACGGCGGCCACCACGAGGTGACCGTCGACATCGCCCCGATCGCCGCCCGGGTGGAGCACCGGGTCGCCCTGCCCCGCACCGAGATCGCCGTGCTCCCGGCCTCCCAACTCGACCGCCTCCGGAAGGGCTACGACGTGCTCGAAGTCGCCGGTTTCTGGCTGCCCGTCACGGCCGCCGTCCTCGCCGCCGTAGGGATCGCGGTCGCCGCCTGCCGCCGCCGCGCCCTCACCGCGACCGCCCTCGGCACCGCACTCGGCGGCGCGCTGCTGGGCTTCGCCGTCGCCGTGGGCCGCCGGCTCACCCTCACCGATCTGCCCGACCCGGTGCACCGCCCGGCCGTGGGCGCCGTCTACGACGCCCTGACCGCCACCCTGCGCACGGTCTCCTGGCTGCTCGTGGCCGTCGGTCTCGCGGTGGCTCTGACCTGCTGGCTCACCGGTCGGTACGGCCCGCTGCGAGCCCGGCGAGGGCCCGCAGGGCCCGTTCCAGATCCGGCACAGCAGCCGACGCGAGCCCAAGCCTGACCGCGTCCGGGGTGCGGTTGGGGTCGACGGCGAAGGAGGGCCCGGGCGCGAGAGCGATACCGAGCGCCGCGGCGGCGGCCGTGAAGGTGTCGGCCCGCCAGGGGGCCGGGAGGTGCCACCAGGCGTAGTACGCGCGCGGATCGGACCGTACGGCGAACCCCGCGAGGCACTCGGCCAGCACCCGCTGTCTGCGCGCCGCATCGGCCCGCTTCGCCTCGACCAGCCGCGCCACGGTCCCGTCCACCGTCCACCGCACCCCCGCCTCCAGCGCGAACCGCCCCGCACTCCACCCACCGGAACGGACGGCGTCCGCCACCGCGTCCACCCGCTTTTCCGGTACGACGAGAAAGCCGACGGTGAGCCCGGGCGCGACCCGCTTGGAGAGACCGTCGACGACGTGGGTGAGGGCGGGGGCGAGGGCGGCGAGCGGGTCGTCGTTCTCCGCGAGGAACGACCAGATGCGGTCCTCCACGACCGGAAGGTCCAAGTCGCTCACAGCCAGGGCGAGTTGGCGTCTGCGCTCGCCACTGGTCGTCACGGACGTCGGATTGTGCAGGGTCGGCTGCACATAGAGGGCCGACAGGGGCGCCGTGCGATGGGCGGCGGCCACCGACTCGGGGCGCAGGCCCTCCTCGTCCGTGGCCAGCGGCACCAGCGTGATGCCGAGCCGGACCGCGATCTCCTTGACCACGGGATACGTCAGCTCCTCGACCCCGACCCGGCCGCCCGGCCGCACCAGGGAGGCGAGGGCGGCGGCGACGGACTGGCGGGCGTTGCCCGTGAAGAGGATCCGGGACGGGTCGGGGCGCCAGCCCCGCGTGGCGAGGAGGGCGGCGACGGCCTCGCGGGCGGCCGGTGTGCCGGTGGCGGCGGCCGGGCGGAGGGCCTCGGTCAGGACGTCGGGGCGCAGCAGGGGCGCGAGAGCGTCGGCGAGAAGCTCGGACTGCCCTTCGGCGGACGGGTAGGTGAGCTCCAGGTTGACGGGGGTCCCCGCGTCCTCGATGAGCCCCCGGCCGGGCCGCACCGGCGCGGTGGCCCTCACGAAGGTGCCGCGGCCCACCTCCCCGACGACCAGTCCGCGCCGTACGAGTTCGCCGTACGCCCGCTCCGCCGTCGACGCGGCGATCCCGTGCCGGCGGGCGAACTTCCGCTGCGGGGGCAGGCGTTCGCCCGGCCGGAGCCGTCCGGTGGCGATGTCGGCGGCTATGCGGTCGGCGATACGGCGGTAGTCGTGCACCAGAACCCCCTGTGATTGCACTGAGGGCAAAGATTTTATTGCACCGAGAAGTCGGGCCGACCTAGGGTCGGCGTCATGACGGCGATCCCCCTGGTCCTGGTCCACGGCCACCCCTTCGACCACACCATGTGGCGTCCGCAGATCGAGGCGTTCTCCGCCTCCCGCCGCGTGGTCGCCCCCGACCTGCGCGGCTACGGCGCCGCGGTACCGCCCGCGCCGGTCGAGCGCTTCGAGCGGTTCGCCCAGGACATCGAGGCGCTGCTCGACGAACTGGACGTCACGGCGTGCGTGCTGGCCGGCCTGTCCATGGGCGGCCAGATCGCCATGGACTGCTACCGGCTCTTTCCCGAGCGGATCCGGGGGCTGGTCCTCGCCGACACCTTCCCGGCGGCGGAGACCCCTGAGGGCGTGCGGGTCCGGCACGCGACGGCGGACCGGTTGCTGCGCGAGGGCATGCGCGGGTACGCCGACGAGGTGCTGGAGAAGATGGTCGCGCCGTACGCCTCCCCCGAGGTCAAGGCCCACGTCCACCGCATGATGACGGCCACCCGGCCGGAGTCCGCCGCGGCGGCCCTGCGCGCCCGCGCCGCCCGCCCCGACTACCGCGAGCTGCTGACCCGCGTCACCGTCCCGGCGCTGGTGGCCGTGGGCGCCGACGACACCTACACACCGGTCGCCGACGCGCGGGCCATGCACGCGGCGCTCCCGGAGTCGCAACTGCACGTCTTCGAGGGGGCGGCGCACCTGCCCAACCTGGAACGGGCGGGGGAGTTCAACACCGTGCTCGGGGAGTTCCTGGCGAAGGTCGACGCCCGCTCGTAGGCTCGGGACGGTGACCCGCCGAAGGCTCGGTATCTCGACCGCCGCCCTGCTCTTCGCCGCCGTGAGCGTGATCCTGGGGTGCCGGCTCGCCGACACGGACGGCATCACCCCCGTCCCGCAGCTCCTCGCCTTCCTCCCGTGGCTGCTCGCGCCCGCAGGAGCGGGCCTGGCCCTCACCCTGCTCACCCGGTGGTGGCCCGGGACGATCTGGGCGGGCGTGATCCTCGGACTGCTGGCGTGGTTCCTCGCCCCGTACGGGCAGGGTGGCGAGCCGGACGGGCGGGTGCTCGCCTCCTTCCGCGTCCTGACCTCGAACGTCGAGTTCGGACGGGCCACCGACGCCCTCACCGCCGCGGTCCACGAGGAGAGACCGGACGTCGTGTTCGTGGAGGAGTGCGACTACGGCTGCTCGGCGGCACTGCGGCGGTCCCTGTCCGTGGACTACCCGTACCGGCAGTCCGTGGAGGGCGCCGGCTCGACGGGGTCCGTCGTCCTCAGCCGCTTCCCCCTGAAGCCCGCCGCCGGGATCCCGGGGAGCACCATGGGCATGCCCGGGGCCGTCGCCGACGTGCGCGGTCACGCCGTACGGCTGCAACTAGCGCACCCGATGCCCCCACTGCCGGGCCAACTCGACCTGTGGCGGCAGGAGTTGGACAGGCTGCGCGACTTCGCCGCCTCCCTGGGCGGCACCCCGACCGTCCTGGCCGGCGACTTCAACGCCTCCCAGGACCATGCGGCCTTCCGCGCGATCCTCGACACCGGGCTGCGCGACGCGGCCCGCCTCGCCGGCTCCGGCCGCACGCCCACCTGGCCGGCCCGCACCGCCCCGGCGATCGGCGCGCAGATCGACCACGTGCTGGTGTCGGAGGACTTCTCGGCGAGCGACGCCCACTTCCTGGACCTGGCGGACACCGACCACCGTGCCCTGCTGGTGGACATCGCACTCCACGGGCACGGTTGACCTGGGTGTTCATAATGGCCGCATGTCCCGCATCGGCCTCACCCCACCCGACTGGCTGATCCGGAACCTCCAACCGCAGCAGTCACCCGTCAACTGGCCCGCCGTGGCCCGCGCGTCGATCGCGATGACCCTCCCCCTGGCGATCGGCCTCTCGGTCGATCAGCCGGAGTACGGCGCCCTCGCCTCCATGGGCGCCCTGTCCGGGGTCATCGGCGACACCGCCGACGCGTACCGCATGCGGATCCTCAACATCGCGATCCCCCAGTTGTTCGGCGCGGTCGGCGTCACGCTCGGTTCGCTGGTGTACGGCCACGGGTGGACCGCGGTCGTCGCGGTCACCTGCGTCGCCCTCGTCTCCGGGATGATCTCGACGATCGGCGCGGTGGCCTCGGTCTCGGGCCTGCTCCTGCTGCTGAACTCCGTGGTGGGCGCGGGCCTGCCGATGCCGGGCGACTGGTGGCTGGCCCCGCTGCTGATGACCGGCGGCGGCCTCCTCGTCCTGCTGCTGGCCCTGCTGGCCTGGCCGCTCAGGTCCGGGGTGCCGGAGCGGACGGCGGTCGCGGCCACGTACCGGACGGTGGCCGACCTGATGGCCGCCTGCGGTCGCGCGGAGTACGACGAGGCACGGCACGCCGTCACCCAGTCCCTGAACCAGTCGTACGACCTCGTCCTCGCCCGGCGTGCCCGCCACCACGGTCGAAGCCCCGAACTGACCCGCCTGCTGGCCCAGTTGAACGCGATCACCCCGGTGGTGGAGGCGGCTCCCGCGGCCCAGCTGTCCGGTGAGCCGCTGGCACCGGAGATACCGGAGACGGTCCGCCATCTCGCCCGGGCGGTGGAGACCGGCTACACGGGCCCGATCGGCCTCGGCCTCCCCGTGCCGGTGTCGGAGACCGCCCGGGCCGTCGACCACGCCCTGCGCCACGCGGCCGAGGTCGTCGCCGTACCGGATGTGGACCCGCGCGGCATCGACGACCGCCTGGGCCGCCCGGCCGCGCTCGGCGTCCGGGCCGCCCGCGCCGCGCGGAACGTCGCCCTGTCGGCGGCGTCCTGGCGTTACGGGCTGAGGCTGGCGCTGTGCATCGGGACGGCCCAGGTACTGGTCTCGATCATCCCCGTCCCGCGCTCCTACTGGGTGGCCCTGACGATCACCTTCGTGCTGAAGCCGGACTTCGGCTCGGTGTTCTCGCGGGCCCTGCTGCGGGCACTGGGCACGGTGGCGGGGCTGGTGGTCGCGGCGGCGGTGCTCTCGCAGGTGCCGCGCGGCGGGTGGGACGTCCTGGTGATGCTCCTGCTGGCCCCGCTGATCCCGGCGCTCACCCCTCGCGGCTACGGCTACCAGACGGCGGCGATCACTCCCGTGATCCTCCTGCTGTCGGACGTCCTCAACCACCAGGGCACGGCCCTGCTGATGCCCCGCCTGCTGGACTCCCTGATGGGCTGCGGAATCGCCCTGGTCGCGGGTTACCTGCTGTGGCCGGAGAGCTGGCACACGCGGGTCGGCGACCGGCTCGCCGACGCGGTCGCCGACACGGCCCGCTATGTGGAGTCGGCGTTCGGGACCGCCCCCGACCCCGCCGCCCGCGCCCGCATGCGCCGCCGCCTCTACCGCGACCTCTCGGTGATCCGCACGGAGTTCCAGCGCGCGCTGACCGAACCGCCGCCCACCGGCCGCCGGGCGGCGGCCTGGTGGCCGCTGGTCGTCGCGGTCGAGCGGATCGTGGACGCGACGACGGCGGCGAGGGTGCGGGTCCGGCACGGGGCGGCCCGGCCGTCCGCCGCCGAGGTGGAGCAGGTGGTGCTCCAACTCCGCGAACTGGCGGACGGCTTGCGCAAGGTGGACGTGCTGTACGCGGTCAGGACGGACCTGACAGGACCGGCGGGCAGCGTATTGGAGCCCCTGCGGCAGGAGGTCGCAGCTGCAAGGGCGGTCACGCAACCCACCTAGGGGCACGGGGCTGCCCGCCTATACGCCGATGTCACTCCCGTCTATACGCCGATGTCACCCCCGTCCTTGCGCCACACCGCCACGACCGCCGGGCGCACGATCTTCCCCGGGCCGTCGGGCCACGTGCTCGCCGGCTTCTCCACCGTCGCCCCGCTGATCTCCCCCGGGTGCTGCACCGCCACCAGCACCCGCCGGTCCTGCACCAGCGGGCCACAGGTCTCGGCCCCCGTCGGCACGGTCAGGAACTGCTTGAGCTCACCCCGCCGCTCCCCCTTCGTGGCGACACCGAACAGCCCGTCGTGCGAGCCCAGCTGGTTCCCGTCCGTGGAGATCCACAGGTTCCCGTGCGGGTCGAAGGCCACGTTGTCCGGGCAGGAGACGGGGCTCACCGCGTCCTTCGGGAAGCCCGCGAGGTAGTGGCGGGGTCCTCACGAAGCCCGCGGGCGGCCTTGCCCTTGGGGTTGGGCTTTGTGGTGACCTGCTGGGGGCGGCTTCGGCCGACGGGGCCGTGACGACGGTGCTCGCGGTGCCGGCCGCGGCGGCGACCGTCACGACGGCGGCACGCATCATCGAGCGGCGGCTGAGCGCGGTGGCGATGACGTCGCCGACGTACGGGTTGGAGGAGATGTTGGGCGCCGGGTGGAAACAGGCGTCACCACACCGGAAACGGCAGGTCAGGCCGGACCGTCCGTGGACGGCGTTGATCAACGGTAGCTGTACAGGCACTTTTGCTCTCCCCTTGCTTCCCCTTGAAGCTCGCTTGACGGACGGTAGGTGCGCGTCCGTGCGAGAGCGGGGCGGGGCGGGGCGGTGAACGGTGCATGAACCCGGGGTGGACGTAGCGGAGTTGACGTCTCGCGCGGGTGAAGTCCGGAAGTAGGTCTTGACGCCCGGAGCCCCGGGCACCTGCCCCTGCCGAAGATCGCCATCCGGGGCCGCTAACCTTACGTGTCCGTCCTGGCCAGGGATTGACGGGCTACAACTCATGCGAAGGGTTGCGCACATGGGCATTCTCACTCTCCTGCGGAACGCGTTCGGCGGCCGATCACGCAAGGGCGCTGCCACCGAGGCAGAGGGTGCGGAGACGACTCCTTCGCAGGAGGCGGCACCGAAGCTTCCCTCTCCGGCACCCGAGCCGACGCCTGCGAAGGCGGCCACGGTCCCCGAACCTCGTACCTCCACCCTCTCCACCTCCTCCGAGCACGAACTGGTCGCAGCGGCCTTCGACAAGGCGGCGGCCTCCACGCCGACGCCTTCGACGGAGGACGCGGGGACCCCGAAGAACGCGGAGATCCCGACCCAGCCGGTCCCGGCCGAGGCGGCGACTGAGACGCCGGTGGCAGAGGAGGCGGTGACCAAGAAGCCGACGGCAGAATCCGGAGCATCCGCGAAGGAGCCGGAGGCGGAGGAAGCGGCCGCCGAGAAGCCGGTGGCGAAGGAAGCGGCCGTACAGGAGACCGCTGCCGACGAGCCGGCGACCGAAGAACCCGCCGCTGAAGAGCCGGTGGCGGAGGACGCACCCGCCGAGGAACCGTCGACCGAAGAAGCGCCCGCCGAAGAACCGGTGGCGAAGGAAGCCGCCGTACAGAAGGCCGCCGCCGAAGAGCCGGCGACCGAGGAAGCGGCCGTCGAAGAGCCGGCCCCGGTCGCGGAGGTCGCACCGGAACCGGAGCCGGCCGCCGAGCCCGAGCCGGCAGCCGCCCCGGAACCCGAGGCGACGCCCACCGCAGAGGCCGACCCCGAGCCGAAGCCCGAACCGGCGGCCGAGGTCACCTCCGACTCCGCCGTCGAGGCCGAGCCGGCTTCCGACCCGGAGTCCGAGACCGTCGTGGAACCGGAGCCGCAGCCGACCGCCGAGGTCACCCCTGAGCCGGAGCCGGAACCGGCCGTCGCCCCCGAAACCCCGGCCCCCGCGGCAGCGGACGACGCACTCGCGGCCGCCGACGGCGAGGACAAGGCCGTCACGGATGGTGCCGGTGGGAACAACCCCGCCGCCGTACCCCCCATCCTCCGCACCGCCTACACCGCCGCCGCCACCGCCCTGACCACTCACGGCCTCACCGGCACCACCGCCACGACCTACCTCGTCCTGGACCGCTCCGCGAGCATGCGCCCGTACTACAAGGACGGCTCCGCCCAGGCGCTCGGCGAGCAGACCCTCGCCCTCGCCGCCCACCTGGACCCCGAGTCCAAGGTCCACGTGGTCTTCTTCTCCACCGAACTCGACGGCACCGGCGAGCTCACCCTCACCGACCACGAGAACAAGATCGACGACCTCCACGCCGGCCTCGGCCGCATGGGCCGTACCAGCTACCACGCGGCCGTCGAGGAAGTCCTGGCGCACCACACCAAGAACTCCCCCGACACCCCCGCCCTGGTCGTCTTCCAGACCGACGGCGCCCCGGACGCGAAGACCCCCGCCACCCAGGCCCTCACGGAGGCGGCGAAGACCCACCCCGGCGTCTTCTTCTCCTTCGTCGCCTTCGGTGACCCGGAGAACAAGGCCTTCGACTACCTCCGCAAGCTCAAGCTCGCCAACACGTCCCACTTCCTCGCGGGCGAGACCCCGAAGGAACTCACGGACGCGGAGATCTACGAGGGCATCCTGGCGAACTGGCGCCCGTAACCCCCGAAGATCACCACAGCTCACCACCGGGCCGCCCGCTTCCCACCCCGTAAAACGGGAAGCGGGCGGCCCACCCATGTCGGATACGATTTCAAGACTCGCGAAGCGACTCACCCGCACGACCAACCTGGGAGCAGCCCCCGATGGCTCGACACCTCATCACCAGCGCCCTTCCGTACATCAACGGGATCAAGCACCTGGGCAACATGGTGGGGTCCATGCTCCCGGCGGACGTCTACTCCCGTTACCTGCGCCAGCGCGGCCACGAGGTCCTCTACATCTGCGCGACGGACGAGCACGGCACCCCGGCCGAGCTGGCCGCGAAGGAGCAGGGCCTCCCGGTCGCCGAGTTCTGCGCGCAGGCGCACGACGCCCAGAAGGCGGTCTACGACGGCTTCGCGCTGGCCTTCGACTACTTCGGCCGCAGCTCCAGCGAGCAGAACGTCGAGATCACCCAGCACTTCGCCCGCCGCCTGAACGAGAACGGCTTCATCGAAGAGCGCGCCATCCGCCAGGTCTACAGCCCCACCGACGGCCGTTTCCTCCCGGACCGCTATGTCGAGGGCACCTGCCCCCACTGCGGCTACGACAAGGCCCGCGGCGACCAGTGCGAGAACTGCACGCGCGTCCTGGACCCGACCGACCTGATCAACCCGCGCTCGGCGATCTCCGGCTCCACGGACCTGGAGGTCAGGGAGACCAAGCACCTCTTCCTCCTCCAGTCCAAGCTCCAGCACGAGGTCGAGGAGTGGGTCGCGCGGCACGAGGACGACTGGCCGCAGCTGGCCTCCTCCATCGCCCGCAAGTGGCTGAACGAAGGTCTGCACGACCGCGCGATCACCCGTGACCTGGACTGGGGCGTCCCCGTCCCGTCCGACACATGGCCGGAGCTGGCGGCGGAGGGCAAGGTCTTCTACGTCTGGTTCGACGCCCCGATCGAGTACATCGGCGCGACGAAGGAGTGGGCGGACCTGGACCCGTCGAACCGGGACTGGAAGTCCTGGTGGTACGACGTGGACACCACCGTCCGCTACACCGAGTTCATGGCGAAGGACAACGTCCCCTTCCACACGGTGATGTTCCCGGCCACCGAGCTCGGTGTGCGCGAGCCATGGAAGAAGGTCGACTACGTCAAGGCCTTCAACTGGCTGACGTACTACGGCGGAAAGTTCTCCACATCCCAGAAGCGGGGCGTCTTCACCGACCAGGCCCTGGACATCCTCCCGGCGGACTACTGGCGCTACTTCCTGATCGCCAACGCCCCCGAGTCGGACGACTCGTCCTTCACCTGGGAGCACTTCACGGCGACGGTGAACAAGGACCTGGCCGACACCCTCGGCAACTTCGTCAACCGCGTCCTGTCCTTCTCGAAGAAGCGCTTCGGCGAGGAGGTCCCGGCGGGCGGCGAGCCGGGCGAGGCGGAGGCGAAGCTGGGCGAGGAGATCGCCCGCCTCCTCGCTGAGTACGAGTCCCAGATGGAGGCGCTGCAGTTCCGCAAGGCCGCGGCGGCGCTGCGCGCCCTGTGGTCGGCGGGCAACTCCTACCTGGAGGAGAAGGCCCCCTGGCTGGAGATCAAGACGGACAAGGACGGCGCGGCCCTGACCCTGCGCACGGCGATGAACCTGATCCACCTGTACGCGGTGGTCTCGGAACCGTTCATCCCCGCGACCTCGGCCGCCATGCGCCAGGCCTTCGCCCTCGAGGACGACACGGCCACCTGGATCACCCCCGACGAGGCCCGCGCCCTCACCGCCCTCACCGCCGGCATCCCCTTCACCGTCCCCCCGGTCCTCTTCGCGAAGCTGACGGACGAGGACCTGGAGACGTACAAGGAGCGCTTCGGCGGTTCCCCCGAGTAGTCCCGGAGCAGTCCGGATACCGACCCGGGCATCGCCGTGTCCGCGCCAAGCCGTATGGTTTGCGCCATGGCAGTGCCCGGGGTCATTCCTGTCGCGTACGAGCCGAAGCACCGCACCGAGACGATCGGGCGGTATGCGGAGGGTCAGTTCCTGGCGTCGATCACATATGCCTTCCCTGAGGGGTTCCGCCTCGAGGAGGGCTGGGAAGAGCAGAAACGCCTGTACGCGGTCCTGCACACCTTCGACACCGAGGGCAATTACCGCGACTCGGACATCTGGTGCGCCGGCACCTGGGCGGAACAACAACGCGACCCGAGCGGTGACGCCTCCCCGCTGACCCGCGCCCAGGTCCACCGCGGGACCCTGCTGCGCAGCCTTCCCCGCCGCTCCTACACGGACATCGCGATCCGTCCCTTCAGCATCACCCACGAGGGCGTCCGCTTCGGTCTGGTGATCCGCGAGGACGAGGGCGAGCAATGGGCGGAGCTCTACCCGGACCGCCTCGCCTTCGCGGAACCGTGGGACGGGACCTACGACACCTGAGCTAGGAGAGCACCCCGGCCCCCGTCGTCGTGGCCAGCGACATCGGCAGGTTCTTCACCGCGGCTGCCGACCACTCCAGGCCGGACGTCAGGGTCGGGGTCCAGTTCACGCTCGTCTTCAGGTCCTTCGAGGACGTGGCGTTGTAGGCCGCGACCAGGTCCGTCGTCGTGCCGTTGACCAGGTTGCCGGAGCCCGCGATCGCGCCCGTGCGGCCGCTCAGGAGCTTCGAGACCTTCACCGTGGACGGGACCTTCCAGACGTTGTGGTGGAGGGAGACGCGCAGCTTGCCCGCGGGCTCGCTGTCGCTGCTGCCGATCAGCATCGTCTTGTCGTGGAGGGTGAACTGGTTGCGGGAGACGGTCACCAGGTCCGAGCTCTTGGTGATGTCCAGCGCCCCGTCGGATCAAGGGGGTTGGCGCGACCGGGAAGAAATTTCCGAGCCCCGGCCCCGACCGACGTGTCAGGCCTTGACGCTGATAGCGTCCGATCACTTGTGCGAGGGCAGGGGGCCCTCGCGGGGGAGGGAAACCCACATGGGCAGATACGCCCTGCCGCGCCGCCGCCTGGCGGTCGCGATGTCCTCGGTGGCACTGGCCCTGTCGGGCGGCGCCGTGCTTCCGACGACGACGGCCGTGGCGGCCCCGGCCGTCCCGTGGACCTCGGCCACCGCCGTCACAGGCGCCGATACCGACACCTACGTCAAGGACCTCGTGACCACCGCCGACGGGTCCGCCGTCGCGGTGTGGAACCAGTTCGCGGACACGGACAGCACCGAGCGCAAGCTGTACGCCGCCGTCCGCCCCGCCGGCAGTGACACCTGGGGTACACCGGCCCTGCTCACCACCACCCCGGACGAGGCAGGCGGCGTCAAGCTGCACGCCTCCTCCGACGGCACGGTCACCGCGCTGTGGACGGAGTACCCGGACGAGACCTCGCCCGGCGCCGGGCCCTACGACAGCCGGGTCGTCAGCTCCGTGCTCACCGCCGACCACTCGGCCTGGTCCACGCCCGTCGAGCTCGTCGGCACCGACACGGCCTGGGGCGACGGCGGCATCGACCTCGCGGAGGCCCCCGACGGCACGCTCACCGCGGTCTGGAGCGTGCGCACCGAATCCGGCGGCACTCCGTGGGAGGTGTACGCCGCCACCCGCGCCACCGACGGCGCCTGGTCGGCGCCCGACCGGCTCAGCGACACGGTCGCGGACGGCGCCGACAGCGCCCACGCCCCGAGCGTCGCCGTCACCTCCGACGGCACCGTCGTCGTCGTGTGGAAGCAGACCGACGGGCCATCCGCCTCGGTGCGCATGGTCTCCCGCGCGCCCGGCGCCACCACGTGGACCGCGCCCGCCGCCGCGACTCCGAGCTACCAGTCGATCAGCGATCCCGAGGTCGGCGCGGCCGACGACGGCACCCTGACCCTGGCCTGGGACGGCAGCGACGAGTCCGAGCAGCAGACCATCCTCACCGCCGCCCGCTCCGCCGACGGCACCTGGGCCGCGCCCGAGGCCGTGACCGGCACCGAGGACCTCTCGGGCACCCCGCAGCCGCTCATCGCACCCGACGGCGATGTCACCCTCGTCTGGGTCGACTACACCACGACCTTCGGCACCCGCACGGCCACCCGTGATGCCGCCACCGGCACCTGGTCGGCCGTGCAGACGCTGTCCACGTCGTATGTCTCGGAGGCCTGGGACACCGCCATCGCCGACGACGGCACCGTGCACGCCCTATGGCCCCAGACCGTCGGCGGCAAGGTCGCACTGGTGGAGTCCGTGCGCAGCGACGGTCGGTGGAGCAGCCCGGCCGCGCTGCCGGGCTCGTCGTTCGCCAACGTCCTCGGCCAGGTCAGCGTCGGTGAGGACGGCAGCGCCAGTGCCGTCTGGTCAGGCTCCACGAGCGACTCCTCGAACTGGCACCTGTTCGGCAGCCGTACCGCCTGGCCCGCGCTCGCCGTCAGCGGTTCGAGCGTCCCGGCGACCGCCCCGCTCAAGGGCACCACCACCGCGAGCAACGCCTGGGCGCCCACCTGGACACTGAGCCGACCCACCTCGTCCTGGTCCGTGACCCTCACCGACCCGGCCGGCCGGACCGTCCGCACCCTCACCGGCTCGACGACCGGCCTGTCCGTCACCGCGAGCTGGAACGGCCGTACGGCATCGGGGAGTTACGCCGCCAACGGCCCCCTGACCTGGACGCTGCGGGCCACCCAGGACGGCGCGGCCTCGGCCGTGAAGCTTGCCTCCGGCACGGTCGCCGTCACCGGCGGCGCGGCCGTCGCCCGTGACTTCGGCGGCGCCTCGGCCACCCCGGACGGCACGGGCGACCTCCTCACCCTCGACTCCTCGGGCGCGCTCACCTTCCAGCTGGGCAAGGCGTCCACGGGATCCTTCTCGGCCAAGGCCAGCGGCAGCGGCTGGCCCACCACCATCAAGGCGATCCCCTTCGGCGACCTGAGCGGCGACCGCTGCAACGACGTCCTGGTACGGCTGAGCAGCGGCGCCCTGCGCCTGTACAAGCCCGGCTGCGGGGCCCCGGTCAAGCCGTCGACGTCGTACACCTCACTCGGCACCAGCGGCTGGAACCAGTACGACGTCCTGACCTCGCCCGGTGACATCAGCGGCGACGGCCGCCCCGACCTGATCGCGCGAGGGGCGTCCACCGGCACGGTCTACCTCTACAAGGGGACCAGCACCGGCAAGCTCTCCGCGCGCGCGAAGCTCTACGACAACTGGAAGGGCTACAAGAAGATCGTCGGCGCCGGCGACCTCAACGGCGACGGCATCGGCGACCTGCTGGCCCAGGACACGTCCCACACCCTCTACCGCTACGACGGCACCGGCCAGGGCACCTTCAAGCCCCGCGCGAAGCTGTTCACCAACTGGGGCGGCTCCTACAACGTGATCGTCGGCGTCGGTGACATCACCGGAGACGGCAAGGCCGACCTCGTCTCCCGCGACACCGGCGGCACGCTGTGGCGCAACAGCGGTGACGGCAAGGGATCGTTCGGGGCGAGGGCGAAGATCGCGACCGGCTTCAGCGGCTACAAGTTCCTGTCGTAGAGGGGGAGTTCACGTGCGCAGATGGAGTGCGGCCGCACTGGTGGCCGCGAGCGTGACGGTGGGCGCGTTGCTGCCCGCCACACCGGCGGCCGCGGTACACGGGGGCGTACCGGGCGACTTCAACGGCGACGGCTACAAGGACGCCGTTCTGCCCGCGCCGGGGGCGGACGTGTCCGGCAAGCAGGGGGCCGGGGCGGTGGTCGTGCTGTACGGCTCCAAGTCCGGTCTGTCGGCCGGCAACCGTAAGACGATCACTCAGAACACCGCCGGGGTGCCGGGCACGGCCGAGAGGGGCGACGGTTTCGGCGCCACCACCGCGACGGCCGACCTCAACCGGGACGGGTATGCCGACCTGGTGGTGGGATCGCCGTACGAGGACTCGTCGAAGGGGACCAACGCCGGTGCGGTGACGGTGCTTTGGGGCAGCAAGGGCGGCCTGACGAGCGGGACGGATCTGCCGTCGCCGTCGGGGTCCACGCAGAACTACGGGCTGGACCTCGCCGCGCTCAGCCTCGGCGCGGGCACGAAGACCCGGGTGGCGGTGGGCGGCTACGACGCCTCCGTGCACATCACGGGTCCGTTCACCCGCGCCGGCGGTTACGGCTCCCGCACGCTGAACATGGACACCGCCTCCGTGGAGTCCGTCGCGCTCGGTGACTTCGACGGGGACGCCGTGCCCGACCCGGCCGTGGCCACCACCCGGCTGAGTGACCTGAGCGGTGGCGAGATCTACACGAAGTTCGCCTACGGTGAGCAGCTGAACGGCAACGGCCTCATCACCGCCGCCGGCGACATCAACGGCGACGGCTACGCCGACCTCGTGGCAGGCGACCCCGACGAGCCGGAAACGGCGGGCGTGGACGGCGAGTCGGGCGGCCGCGTCCTCGTCTGGTACGGCTCGGCGGCCGGCATCACGAAGGACACCGCGCCCGCGCAGATCACACAGAACACCGCGGGAGTGCCCGGCGCGAGCGAGAAGGACGACGCCTTCGGCGGTGCCCTGGCGGTGGCCGACCTCAACCGGGACGGCCTCGCCGACATCGTGGTCGGCTCCCCGTACGAGGACCTCGCCAAGAACCGCGCCGGCCAGGTGACCGTGATCCCGGGCCGCGCCTCGGGCGCCCTCGGCACCGGCTCCTACTCCTTCTCCCAGGACACGGCGGGCGTGCCGGGCGCCGCCGAGATCGACGACTTCTTCGGTACGACGGTGTTGGTCGGCGACGTCAACAAGGACGGCAGGCCGGAGCTGTTCGTCGGTGCGGTCGGTGAGAACAACTTCACCGGAGCGGTCTGGGTCTTCCCCGGCGGTTCCACCCGGCCGACGGCCACCGGCAGCAAGCTGTTCACGGCCGCGTCCGTGGGCCTCGCCCAGGGCAACGGCACGCTCCTGGGCGGCAACGGACTGCTCTGGGTGATCTGAACCCGCCCCGCACGACGAAGGCGCCCGGGACTTCACCGTCCCGGGCGCCTTCGTACGTGATCGCGGAGTTGCATCAATTGTTGTCGTTCGTCGCCTCCGGGTCCACGCCGACCGTGATCGACGCGCGGACGCCCTTCCCGATGTCGTCCTTGCGGTACTTCAGCCGGAGCAGACCGCCCGTGACGCCGCCGCCGTCGTAGATCGTGTCCTCGTCGAGCGTGGTGCGCTCGGCGGTGTTGGACGCGTACGGCTCCAGTTCGGCCGAGGCCAGGACCGACTCCTCATCGAAGAAGAACTGGCCGGTGTGGCAGGTGTGCCCGCCCTCGTAACCGGCGTCCGTCCACTCGCCGTCCACATGCACCTTGGTGTGGATGTGCACACAACGGCCCCGGTACCAGCCCGGGAAGACCGTCCTGAAGGTGACCTGGCCGTGCCTGTCGGTGCGCCAGGTGCCGCGCAGATAGCGGGTGTCGTCGGTGGGTTCCTGATGGCCGCCGCCCGGGGGAGGGCCGGTGGGAAGGTCGGTGGGCGTGCCCGTCGGGGTCCCCGTGGGTGCGTCGGTGGGCGTTCCGGTGGGAGCCGGGCCGCCCCCGCCGCCATTGCCCATGTCCTCGTACCCGGAGTAGACGCCCACCGCGTCGCACTGCCAGATGTCCACGGCCGCGTTCCGGATCGGTCTGCACGTCTCGGAGTCGATCACCCTGACATCGAGGAGGAGCGGGATCCCCTCCTTGTCCTCGGTGACATCCCGGCGGATCTTGTCGGCGTCGATGTAATAGGGACCCTCGACGGTCTCCGAGGTGAGCTTGTAGCAGGCCTCGGCCTCGCTCTCCGCGCTCTTCTCCTCCGCGAAGGCGTTCACCGCACCCGCGGCTCCCAGGCCCACCACCGCGACCGTGCCGGCGCCCACCGCGACGACCTTGCGGCGGGTCAACTTCCCTGTGCTGTCGGTTTCTTGAGTGTCCGTCATGACCACGGACCGTAGAACCCGGACTCCTGGCAGGAACATCGGAAGGAGCTGTGAAAAGCGAAGTGGCTCGGAACCGACGCCGGTTCCGAGCCACTTACGGCTGCAAAGCCCTACTTCGGCTGCGGCTTGCGCACCGACAGGTGCAGCTCCCGCAGCCGGGCCTCCTCCAGCTCCGTCGGCGCGCCCATCATCAGGTCCTGGGCGTTGCCGTTGAGCGGGAAGGAGATGGTCTCGCGGATGTTCGGCTCGTCCGCGAGGAGCATCACGATGCGGTCGACACCCGGGGCGATGCCGCCGTGCGGCGGGGCGCCGAAGCGGAACGCGCGCAGCATGCCGGCGAACTTCTCCTCGACGGTCTCGCGGTCGTAGCCCGCGATCTCGAACGCCTTGAGCATGATCTCGGGCTCGTGGTTCCGGATCGCGCCGGAGGACAGCTCGACACCGTTGCAGACGATGTCGTACTGCCAGCCCAGGATGTCCAGCGGGTCCTGGGTCTCCAGCGCCTCAAGACCACCCTGCGGCATGGAGAACGGGTTGTGCGAGAAGTCGATCGCGCCGCTCTCCTCGTCCTTCTCGTACATCGGGAAGTCGACGATCCAGCAGAACCGGAACACGCCCTCCTCGAAGTGCCCGGCACGCTTGGCGGCCTCGACCCGCACCGCGCCCATGATCTTCGAGACCTCGTCGAACTCGCCCGCACCGAAGAACACGGCGTGACCGGCGGCCAGCGACAGGCGCTTGGTCAGCTCGGCGACGTTCTCCTCGGTGAGGAACTTCGCGATCGGACCGGTCAGCGAGCCGTCCTCGGCGACGCGGACCCAGGCCAGGCCCTTGGCGCCCTGGGAGACGGCGTAGTCACCGAGCTGGTCGAAGAACTTCCGCGGCTGCGCGGCGACGTCCGGCACCGCCAGCGCCCGCACGTGCTTCCCGGCGAACGCCTTGAACTCCGAACCCTCGAAGACATCGGTGATGTCGACGAGCTCCAGCTGGGCCCGCAGATCCGGCTTGTCCGAGCCGTACTTCAGCATCGCCTCGCGGAACGGGATCCGCGGGAAGGGAGACGTGACGTGACGGCCGTTGCCGAACTCCTCGAACAGCTCGGTCATGAGCTTCTCGATCGGCTGGAAGACGTCCTCCTGCTCGACGAAGCTCATCTCGACGTCGAGCTGGTAGAACTCGCCCGGCGAGCGGTCCGCGCGCGCGTCCTCGTCACGGAAGCAGGGCGCGATCTGGAAGTAGCGGTCGAAGCCGGAGATCATCAGCAGCTGCTTGAACTGCTGCGGCGCCTGCGGGAGCGCGTAGAACTTGCCCGGGTTCAGCCGGGAGGGGACCACGAAGTCGCGGGCGCCCTCGGGGGAGGTCGCCGACAGGATCGGGGTCGCCATCTCGTTGAAACCCAGCGCCGTCATCTTGTGACGGATCGCGGAGATCACCGCCGTGCGCAGCATGATGTTCTTGTGCATGCGCTCGCGGCGCAGGTCGAGGAAGCGGTACTCCAGGCGCCGCTCCTCGTTGACCCCGTCCTCGGTGTTGATCGTGAACGGCAGCGGGGCGGCCGCGCCGAGCAGCTCCACCTCGCCGACCTCGACCTCGATCTCACCGGTGGGCAGGTCCGCGTTGATGTTCTCGGTACCGCGGGAGACGACCTTGCCGTCGACGCGGACCGTGGACTCCTTGGTCAGCCTGTCGAGGGCCTCGTACGCGGGCGTGCCCGGCCGGGCGACCAGCTGCGTGATGCCGTAGTGATCGCGCAGATCGATGAAGAGGATGCCGCCCAGGTCGCGCCGATTGTGCAGCCAGCCACTCAGTCGGACGTCGGTACCGACGTCAGAGGAGCGGAGCTCGCCGCAGGTGTGGGACCTGTACCGATGCATCGTCGTTCATCCAGCCTTCGCGGATCGGGGTCTGTTTCACGTGAAACTCCCCCAAGCCTACCGGGGCCCCCGGGACCGCTTCCCACCATTACAACTCGGCCAACAGTGGCACTCCGGGAACTCCTGTTCTTAAAGTGGGGCAATGCGCACTGGTGAGCCCCTGCCCGCCGTGGGGGACGTCCTCACCGCCCTCGCGACCGGCCTGTGGCACTGGGACACCGCCACCGAGCTGGTCACGGTCGATGCCGAGGCAGCTCGGCTGCTCGGCCTGCCCGCCCGACGGACCACCCTCACCGAGGCCCAGGCACGGGCCCGTCTCCACCCGGTCGACTGGAACGAGATCATCAGCGTCGTCGGTCTCGCCGTCGCCGAGGACACCCTCGCCGAGGTCCGGATCAGGATCATGGACGAGCGGGGCCGGGTGACCCGTACCGTGCGCAGCCGCTCCAAGCCGTCGTACGACGCGGACAAGAAGTCGTTCCAGCTGATCGGCACGCTCCAGGAGGTCACCGAGCCGACCCCCGGCACCCCCGCCGGACGCACCGCGGTCACCGGCGACTGGCGGCGCTCACGCGAGGCCTTCCTGCTGGACGCGGGCCGCGCCCTGGCCGAGGCCCGCTCCACCGCCGAAGTGCTACGGGTGGCCGCGGGCCTGTCCATGCCCGGGTTCAGCCCCGACGGCCTGGCCGTCTTCGGCGTCGAGGGCGACCGTCTGACGATCATCGGCCACCACGGACAGCAGCCCGGAGACGAGAGCCCCTTCTCCCACATGTCCCTGGAGACGGACTACCCGGCCGCCGAGGTCGTGCGCACCGGCCGTGCCGTCTATCTCTCCAGCCCCGAGGCCTACCGCTCCCGCTATCCGGTCACCTGGCCGCTCGCCCAGCGCTTCGACCGCCAGTCCTGGGCGTTCCTGCCGCTGACGGTGGCCGGCCGCACCATGGGCGCGTGGATGGCGGGCTTCGCCTACCCGGTCGCGTTCACACCGGACGAGCGCTCGGTCCTCACGACGGTGGCACGGATGCTGGCCCAGGCCCTGTCCCGCGCAGGCCTCGCCGAGTCGGAGCGCGAGCTGACCGACGGCCTCCAGCGCTCGATGCTCCCCACCCTCGGACCCGAGATACCCGGCATGACCGTCGCCGCCCGCTATGTCCCCACCGGCGGCGGCCTCCAGGTCGGCGGCGACTGGTACGACATGATCCCGCTTCCCAACGGCAGGTTCGCCCTGGTCATCGGGGACGTCCAGGGCCATGACGTGCGCGCGGCGGGCCTCATGGGCCAGCTCCGGATCGCCCTGCGCGCCTACGCCGCCGAGGGCCACCGCCCCGACGCGGTCCTCTCCCGCGCCTCACGCTTCCTGAACGGCATGACGTACGGCGTCGACGCCCCCTCCGACACACGCTTCGCCACCTGCCTGTACGTCGAGGCCGATCCGGTGACCGGCGTCCTGGAGGTGGCGCGGGCCGGGCATCCCGACCCGGCGATCCGCATGGCCGACGGCACGGTCCTGGCCCGCCACACCGAAGGCGGCCTCCCGCTGGGCATCGACCCGGACGCCGACTACCCCACGACCCGGATCGTCCTGGAGCCCGGCGAGACGCTCATGCTCTGCACGGACGGGCTGATCGAGACCGGCGGCCACGACTTCGAGACCGGCTGGAAGCGCATCCGCACCATCCTGGAGGCCCACGACGGAGGCCTCGAGGAACTCGCCGACGCCCTGGTCCAGGCCGTCCACGGCCCCTCCTCCCACCACACCACCGGCCCCTTCGCCGACCGCCGCGAGGACGACATCGCGGTCCTACTGCTGTGCCGGCAGGGGGAGGGCTGCGGCTGCGGGGACACAGCCGTCACGGCGCCGCCGGTCCGCCGCACGATGCTCTCGGTGGCCCAGGCGGAACCGGAACGGGTCGGCGTGGCCCGCCGGCAACTGCGCGAACTGCTGCACGACTGGCCCTCGGCCGACCAGGTCGACTCGGCAGTCCTGCTGCTGTCCGAGATGCTCACCAACGTCCTCGTCCACACCGACGCGGACGCGCTACTGCTCGCCGAGGTCCGCGGCGAGGCGGGCGACCGGCGGATGCGCGTCGAGGTCACCGACACCAGCGACGACCTCCCGCACAAACGCCGCCCCGGCGAACTGGCCTCCTCGGGCCGCGGCCTGATGCTGATCGAACTCCTCGCGGACCTGTGGGGGGTGGACCCCCAGGGGGAGGGCAAGAGCATCTGGTTCGAGCTGTACGAGTCCTCGGGGGAGGCCTCGGAGTAGCGCTCCCGCGAATCCCGGTTCGGGGCTGGAGCCGCGGCTCCACGAAAGCGACTGAATCGATACTTCTTTCGCCATATCGGGTGAACGACCGTCCTTCGGACATCAGTTGCAAGCGCCGGTGCCTAGTTTCCGGAGCGGAGGTGATGCTCGATGGACGAGCAGAACAACACGGAACAGCGCCAGGACGCGATCGACATCAACGACTTCGTGTTCGCGGCGACGGGGGCGCGGGTGCGGAGATTGACGATGCCGGACGGGACGCACTGGTTCCCGGCGGTGGACGTGTGCAAAGAGCTGGGGTACATCACTACCCGAAAGGCACTGCTGGACCACGTTCCCGAAGAACACCGAGACTTTCTCGAGAGTGTGACTGGAAGGCACACTCTCAGCATTCCCGCAGGTCGGGAGTGGCGACGAGACATGAACCTGGTGGATCTCCAGGGTCTGATCCGGTTGGTCAACGGCTGCACAAAGCCCGCCTCCCGGCACTTCAAGGAGTGGGTCTCGGAGGTCATCGCCACCATCCAGCGCGACGGCTCCTACGCCCTGGAACCGGCGGCCGTCCAGCCCGCCCCCGCCGGCTGCACGGCCTACGTCATGCCGCAGCAGATCACCGATGCCCTCGTCGCACTCGAACAGCGGAGCATCCGGACGGACGAGCTACTGCGGCAGATCAACAACAGCCAGACCGCGATCGTCGAGGTGTTGCGGGACATCGCCCAGACCCTCCGACGTCCCACCGACCGAGCCCGCCCCGTCCAGGCACCGGAGTTGACGCCCGATCAACTCCTGATCAACTGGAAGACCAGGAACCTCGTGGTCACCGAGGACATCCACAAGGTGGCTGCCCACTTGGCCCCGGCCCTCCTGCACGGCGGAGCCGACTACAGCATGGAGGAGATCGCCGTCTGCACAGGGCTCACACCCGACCGCGTCCGCGATTGCCTGGAGTTGCTGTCCGAGCATGGGTGCGTGCGGCAGGTGGGCCGGGCTCCTGACGGCGCACCGTTCTACGTGCTGCCGTAGCCCCTGGGCACCCACACAGAACAGGCCCGAAGCCGCAATCCAAGCTTGCGGCTTCGGGCCTTGTCGTACCGTACTCGTCCTCGCAGCCCCTACAGGCCACCCTCGGACATCCCGTGCACGGCGGGGATCGTCCCCAGCCGTCCCTTCTGGAAGTCGTCGAACGCCTGCTGCAACTCCTCGCGGGTGTTCATCACGAACGGACCGTAGTGCTCCATCGGTTCGCGGATCGGCTGTCCGCCCAGGAGCACGACCTCCAGGTCCGGCGCGTTGGAGTCCTGCTTCTCGTCGGCGCGGACGGTGAGAGAGGAACCGGAGCCGAAGACGGCGGTCTGGCCCAGGTGGATCGGGCGGCGCTCGGCACCGACGCTGCCGCGTCCCGCCAGGACATACGCGAGAGCGTTGTACTCCTCGCTCCACGGCAGCGTGATCTCCGCGCCCGGCGCCAGCGTCGCGTGGATCATCGTGATCGGGGTGTGTGTGATGCCAGGGCCCTGGTGGCCGTCCAGCCCGCCCGCGATCACCCGAAGCAGTGCGCCGCCGTCCGGCGAGGTCAGCAGCTGGACCTGGCCGCCGCGGATGTCCTGGTAGCGCGGGTCCTTCATCTTGTCCTTGGCCGGGAGGTTGACCCAGAGCTGAAGCCCATGGAACAGCCCGCCGGACTTCACCAGCGACTCGGGCGGAGTCTCGATGTGCAGGAGGCCCGAGCCGGCAGTCATCCACTGAGTGTCGCCGTTGGTGATGGTGCCTCCACCACCGTTGGAGTCCTGGTGGATGAAGGTGCCGTCAATGATGTACGTGACGGTCTCGAAGCCACGGTGTGGATGCCAGGGGGTCCCCTTCGGGGCGCCGGCAGGGTAGTCCACCTCACCCATCTGATCCATCATGATGAACGGGTCGAGGTGCCGGTAATGGATTCCGGCGAACGCTCGTCGCACCGGGAAGCCCTCGCCCTCGAAGCCACTCGGCGCCGTCGTCACGCCGAGGACGGGACGGGCCACCGCGTCCGCCGTCGCGGCCACGCGAGGCAGGGTCAGCGGGTTGTCGACAGTCACTGCAGGCATGTCGGTACCTCCTTGTGGTTCGAGTTTAGTTGAGCGTTGAACTTTCTGCCACCTCTAACGGCAGAAGCCCGAAGGACATTCCCTCCAGGCTTCTCCGAGACCCCGCACCCCCTGAAGAGGTCAGGCGGCGAGCTCCGGTTCCCGATCAGCCGCGTTCTTCGATGTCCGCCGGTCGTCCCGCATCACGAGCGTCGCCAGCAGCGCCGCCGCCAGGACCCCGATCGCACTGACCGTGAAGGTCATGGACATGGAGGCGGTGAAGGCCTCGCGGGCCGCCGCGACCAGCCCCGGATCCTTCAGAGCCACCGCCCCGGCTATCGAGTGCCTCGCCCGCTCCGGCGTCCCCTCGGGCATCCGGCCCGCGAAGCCGCTCGACAGGAGCGAACCCAGGATCGCGATGCCCAGCGCGGTGCCGGCCTGCTGGACGGTGTCGTTCAAGGCCGAGCCGACGCCCGCTTTGTCCTCGGGGATGGTACCCATCAGGGCGGCCACCGCGGCCGGCATCGCCAGACCCGCGCCGAGCCCGAGCAGCCCGAGCGCGACGGCCGGGACGGTGAAGCCGGAGTCCGCCGTGACCGTGGTCAGCAGGGCGAAGCAGGCCACCATCACCAGCATGCCCGCGAGGATCACCCACCGGTTGCCGTACTTCGCGGCGAGCTTCACCCCCACGCCGTTGCCCAGCAGGGCCGTGACCGCCAGGGGCAGGAAGGCCAGGCCGGCCTTGACCGGTGAGTAGCCGAGCACGAACTGGAGGTACTGGGTGAGCACCAGCAGCAGGCCGCCGTTGCCTGTCTGGACCAGGGCCAGCGAGAGCGAACCGCCGCTGAAGTCGCGGTGTTTGAAGAGGACCAGCGGGACCATGGGGGACTTCGTGACGTTCTCCCAGATGACGAAGCCGGTCAGGGACACGAGGGCCACGGGCAGGGCGGCCGTCCACACTCCGTGCTGCGGGAGCTCGATGATCCACCAGACGAGGGCGGTCATCCCGGCCGCCGACAGCACGGCGCCCAGCGGGTCGGCCTTCTGCCAGGGCGCCTTCGACTCCGGCATGAGCGTCAGACCGGCGACGATCGCCAGGGCCACGACCGGCACGTTCAGGTAGAAGATGGACTGCCAGGAGAAGTGGTCGATCAGGACGCCGCCGAGTACCGGGCTGCCGACCAGACCGAGCATCGCCACCGAACTCCAGGCCGCCATCGCCTTGCCGCGCTCGTCCTCGTCGAAGACGGTGATGAGGATCGAGAGCGTGGACGGCATGATCAGGGCGCCGCCGATGCCCATCGCGACGCGTACGGCTATCACTTCGCCGGGAGTGGTGCACCAGGTCGCGGCCAGTGAGGCGGCCCCGAAGAGCAGGAGCCCGATCAGCATCACCTTCCGGCGGCCGAACCGGTCGCCCAGGCTTCCGGAGGTGAGCAGGAGCCCGGCGAAGACCAGGATGTAGGAGTCCAGGATCCATTGGGTGTCCTGGGCGCTCGCGCCGATCTCCTCGGTCATGACCGGTACCGCCACGGTCAGCGCCATGCTGTCGACGACCAGTACCAGGCTGCTGAGGCAGAGCACGACCAGGATCCACCAGCGGCGTGGGTTGCGGGCTTCCAAGGCGTCGTCCATGACAGTTCCCCTCCGGCTTCGTGAACACCGTTCCTTCGTTGCGAACACTGTACGCATGACGGAACACCGTACGCAAGACTCGATTGATGTACGCTCTGAGCGAACGGCGTACGCAGCAGGTCGGGTCGCGGAAGAAGGAGTACCGATGACGACGAAGCCGAGCCCCATCCCCTCCGTCTGGGCCCGCCCTCAGCGCGAGTCCGACCAGCCGGCGCTCAGCCGTGCCGCGATCGTGCGCGAGGCGATCGTCATGCTGGACGCGGAGGGCGTCGAGGCGCTGAGCATGCGCAAGCTCGCCACCCGGCTGAACGCCGGGGCGGCCTCCCTCTACCGGCACGTGGCCACGAAGGACGAGCTGATGGAGCTGGCGGTGGACGAGGTCGCCGCGGAGATCCACGTCCCGTCGGCGGACGGCTCCGAGTGGCGCGCGGCCGTCACGGAGGCGGCTCGGTCCTTCCGTACGACGGCGCTGCGGCACCCGTGGCTGCCCCCGGTGCTCGGCCAGGCGGGCCTCGCCTATCTCGGCCCCAACCTCATGTCCTACTCGGAGCGGCTGGCGGCCCTGTTCACGGCCGCCGGATTCCCCGATCCCGGCACGGCGATCGACGCGGTGCTGTCGTACGTGATCGGCATGAGCACCACGGAGGCCGCGTGGCTCACCACGGTCGCCCGCTCCGGCGACTCCGAGTCGGGCCTGATCGCCCGCCTCCTGCCCGCGGTGCAACAGGCCACGGCCCCCCACAGCCATCTGTCCCAGGGCTACGCCGAGACGGAGGAGGCGGCGACCACGGACCCGGCGGCGCTGAGGGAGGCGAAATTCGAGGCCGCCCTGGACATCGTCCTGGACGGCCTGTCACTGCGCCTTGAAACACCGGGCTCCTGAACCCCCGGGCACCGGCATACGCGGGGCAGGGCGCGCTATCCGTACATCCTCCGCATGGCGAACTCGACCATCTGCTCCACCGCCTTCGCGTCGAAGACGATCCGGTGCTCACCCTCCATGTCGAGGACGAACCCGTACCCGGTCGGCAGCAGGTCGAGGACCTCGGCGCCGGTGATCACGAAGTACTTGGACTCCTTGCCCGCGTACCGCCGCAGCTCCTTGAGGGTGGTGAACATGGGGATCACCGGCTGCTGGGTGTTGTGCAGGGCGAGGAATCCGGGGTTGTCGCCGCGCGGGCAGTAGACCTTGGACGTGGCGAAGACCTGCTGGAAGTCCTCGGCCGACATCTGTCCGGTGGTGAAGGCGCGGACCGCGTCCGCGAGGGAGGGCGGGGACGGCTCGGGGTACAGCGGCGGCTGCTGGCCGTACCCGCCCGCACCGCCGGCCATGGGCTGCTGCGGCGGGACGCCGTACTGCTGCTGGGCACCAGCGCTCTGGTCGTAGCCGTACATGGGCGTAAGAGTACCGAGGGGGTGGGGGTGGCGGGCGGCTACCGGCGCCCGGAAACCGACAGCGACCCGACAGCCGCCGGCCCTGGGCTTCCGGGGACCGCCGCTCGTAGCGTCGATCCATGCGCCGACATCACGACAACGAGGTCCATGAGGACGAGATCCACGAGCACGACCGAGGGCTCTCCTACGACCTTCCCGTGCTCGCCCGCCGACGGATGATCCGGCTCATGGCGGGCGTGGGGGCGGGTCTGGTGCCCCTGGTGGGCTGCACCGCCGACGACACCTCTTCGGCCGCCGCATCACCCTCCGCGCCCTCGGCGGGCGCCGCGAGTTCCGCCGAGTGCGCCACCGTCCCCGAGGAGACCGCCGGGCCCTACCCCGGCGACGGCTCGAACGGCGTGAACGTGCTGAAGGAGAGCGGGGTCGTCCGCGCCGACATCACCAGGAGTTTCGGCGACTCTGCGGGCGGCACCGCCGAGGGCGTCCCCCTGACCTTCACGCTCACGGTCGTGGACGCCGCCTCCGGCTGCGGAACCCCGAAGCGGGGTGCGGCCGTCTATGTGTGGCACTGCGACCGCGAGGGCGGCTATTCGCTGTACACCGAGGGCGTCGCCGACGAGAACTACCTGCGCGGTGTCCAGGAGACCGACGACCGGGGACGGGTCACCTTCACCAGCGTCTTCCCCGGCTGCTACACCGGCCGCTGGCCGCACATCCACTTCGAGGTCTACGGCAGCCTCGCGGACGCCACCACGGCCACCGCGATCACCAGCACCTCGCAGCTCGCGCTCCCGAAGGACGTCTGCGACGCGGTGTACGCCACCGAGGGCTACGAGAGCAGCGTGGACAACCTCGGCCGGCTCTCGCTGGAGTCGGACAGCGTCTTCAGGGACGGCCACGACCAGCAGCTCGCGGTGGTGAAGGGGAGCGTGGTGGAGGGGTACACCGCCACGCTGACCATCGCGGTGTGAACCGTCACAGATGGCCGGATCGGGGTTGCGACTTATTACCGACGGGTAGCATCATCGGAGCTACTTGTTGGTATGTGAACTAGCGCGAGGAACGACGTGCCTCGCCGAACTCTTAACGGAGCCGTCGCCATGGGGCACTACAAGTCGAATCTGCGCGACATCGAGTTCAACCTCTTCGAAGTACTCGGGCGGGACAAGCTGTACGGCACCGGTCCGTTCGCGGAGATGGACGTCGAGACCGCCAAGAGCATCCTCGAGGAACTGACCCGACTCTCCGAGAACGAGCTCGCGGAGTCCTTCGCGGACGCCGACCGCAACCCGCCGGTCTTCGACCCGGAGACGAACACCGCGCCGGTCCCGGCGTCCTTCAAGAAGAGCTACAAGGCCTTCATGGACTCCGAGTACTGGCGGCTCGGCCTGCCCGAGGAGATCGGCGGCACCACCTCCCCGCGCTCCCTGATCTGGGCGTACGCGGAGCTGCTGCTCGGCTCGAACCCGGCCGTGTGGATGTACTGCTCCGGCCCGGCGTTCGCCGGCATCCTCTTCGAAGAGGGCAACGAGGTCCAGAAGCGGATCGCCCGGATCGCCGTGGAGAAGACCTGGGGCTCCACCATGGTCCTCACCGAGCCGGACGCCGGTTCGGACGTCGGCGCCGGCCGCACCAAGGCGGTCCAGCAGGAGGACGGCTCCTGGCACATCGAGGGCGTGAAGAGGTTCATCACCTCCGGTGAGCACGACATGGAGGAGAACATCCTCCACTACGTCCTCGCGCGCCCCGAGGGCGCCGGCCCCGGCACCAAGGGGCTGTCCCTCTTCCTCGTCCCGAAGTACCTGTTCGACTTCGAGACCGGCGAGCTGGGCGAGCGCAACGGCGTGTACGCGACGAACGTCGAGCACAAGATGGGCCTGAAGGCCTCCAACACCTGCGAGATGACGTTCGGCGACCGGCACCCCGCCAAGGGCTGGCTGATCGGCGACAAGCACGACGGCATCCGCCAGATGTTCCGCATCATCGAGTTCGCGCGGATGATGGTCGGCACGAAGGCGATCTCCACGCTGTCGACGGGCTACCTCAACGCCCTGGAATACGCCAAGGAGCGCGTCCAGGGTCCGGACCTGGCGAACTTCATGGACAAGACCGCGCCGAAGGTCACCATCACCCACCACCCCGACGTGCGCCGCTCGCTGATGACGCAGAAGGCGTACGCGGAGGGCATGCGCGCGATGGTGCTCTACACGGCCTCCATCCAGGACGAGATCCAGATCAAGGAGGCCGCCGGCGAGGACGTCTCCGCGCTGGAGGCGCTGAACGACCTGCTCCTCCCGATCGTCAAGGGCTACGGCTCCGAGAAGGGTTACGAGCAGCTCGCCCAGTCGCTGCAGACCTTCGGCGGCTCCGGGTTCCTCCAGGAGTACCCGATCGAGCAGTACATCCGCGACGCCAAGATCGACACCCTGTACGAGGGCACCACCGCGATCCAGGGCCAGGACTTCTTCTTCCGGAAGATCGTCCGCAACCAGGGCGCGGCCCTCAACTCCCTCGCCGAGGACATCAAGAAGTTCCTGGCGCTGGGCACCGGCGGCGAGGACCTCGCGGGTGCCCGTGAGCACCTGGCCAAAGCGGCCGTCGAGCTGGAGGCCATCGTCGGTCTGATGCTGACCGACCTCGCGGCCACCGAGCAGGACGTCAAGAACATCTACAAGGTGGGCCTCAACACCAGCCGCCTGCTGATGGCCTCCGGTGACGTCGTGGTCGGCTATCTGCTCCTCAAGGGCGCCGCGATCGCCGCCGAGAAGCTGGAGACCGCCTCCGCCAAGGACAAAGCCTTCTACACCGGCAAGATCGCGGCGGCGAAGTTCTTCGCGGCCAACGTCCTGCCCGGCGTGACGCTGGCCCGCAAGATCGCCGAGGGCGTCGAGCTGGACCTGATGGAGTTGGACGAGGCCGCGTTCTAGGACACACCTGTACAGCTGCACACGTCCTCACAAGGGCCCGCTCCGCATCGCCGGGAGCGGGCTCTCGTACGTCGTTAAGGTGAACCCATGAGCGCACCCCACCGCCTCGACCGCGGCCACACCGACGACCTCATGACCTTCCTGGCGGCGAGCCCCACGCCGTACCACGCGGTGGCGAACGCCGCCGAGCGGCTGGAGAAGGCCGGCTTCCGCCAGGTCTCGGAGACGGACGCCTGGGACGCGGAGACCGCGGGGGCTTCCGCCTCGGGGAGCGGCGGCAAGTATGTGCTGCGCGGCGGCGCGATCATCGCCTGGTACGTCCCCGAGGGTGCGGCGCCCCACACGCCGTACCGCATCGTCGGCGCGCACACCGACTCCCCGAACCTGCGGGTCAAGCCGCTGCCGGACACCGGGGCGCACGGCTGGCGCCAGGTCGCCGTGGAGATCTACGGCGGGCCGCTGATGAACTCCTGGCTCGACCGTGACCTGGGGCTGGCCGGCCGGCTGACCCTGCGGGACGGTTCGACGCGGCTGGTGAACGTGGACCGGCCGCTGCTCAGAGTGCCGCAGCTGGCGATCCACCTGGACCGCGCGGTGTCGGCGGAGGGGCTCAAGCTCGACAAGCAGCGGCATCTGCAGCCCATCTGGGGTCTCGGTGACGACGTGCGCGACGGTGACCTGATCGCCTTCCTGGAGGAGGAGTCGGGGCTCGGCGCGGGCCAGGTGACGGGCTGGGACCTGATGACGCACTCCGTGGAGGCGCCCGCCTACCTGGGCCGGGACAAGGAGCTGGTGGCCGGCCCGCGCATGGACAACCTGCTGTCCGTGCACGCCGGGGTGGCCGCCCTGACCGCGGTGGCCGGCGGCTCGGAGCTGCCGTACATCCCCGTCCTCGCCGCCTTCGACCACGAGGAGAACGGTTCGCAGTCGGACACGGGCGCCGACGGGCCGCTGCTCGGCGGGATCCTGGAGCGCTCGGTGTTCGCGCGCGGCGGGTCGTACGAGGACCGGGCGCGGGCCTTCGCGGGGACGGTCTGTCTGTCCTCCGACACCGGGCACGCCGTGCACCCCAACTACGCGGAGCGGCACGACCCGACGCACCACCCGCGCGTCAACGGCGGCCCGATCCTCAAGGTCAACGTCAACAACCGGTACGCCACGGACGGTTCGGGCCGGGCCGTGTGGGCCGCCGCCTGCGAGAAGGCCGGCGTGCCGTTCCAGTCCTTCGTCTCCAACAACTCCATGCCCTGCGGCACGACCATCGGCCCGATCACCGCGGCCCGGCACGGCATCAAGACCGTCGACATCGGTGTGGCGATCCTGTCGATGCACAGCGTCCGGGAGTTGTGCGGCGCGGACGACCCGCATCTGCTGGCGAATGCTCTGGTGGCGTTCCTGGAGGGGTAGTTCGCGGGAAGTGGGGGTACCCGCAGGTTCGGGCCGGAACGACCGGACCGGACAGGGAGGCGACACTCATGGGCCTCGGCGGGTGCATCATCCTCATCGCCGTGGGAGCAATCCTCACGTTCGCCACCGACTGGCACATGCAGGGGGTCAACCTCGACCTGGTCGGTGTGATCCTGATGATCGTGGGACTGATCGGCGTGACGACGTTCAGCAGCATCGCCCGGCGGCGGCGCGTGGTGGTACCGCCCACCACGCCGACGGTCGTCGAGGAGGAGCGGCATGTACGCCGGGACGGATACTCCGACGGATACGGCGTTTAAGTCGGATTCATAGACAACCGTGAGCAATCTGTGATCCAGGTTGACTTGTCTGCTTGTGTGAAAGTCGTGAAGACTCGGGATCCTTGAGAGCCCGGGGGGTCAGCAGTGCCGGGCGTGAACCACCAGCACACCCGGGGGCTCCCCGTGCTCCACCCCACGACGACCGTCGCGGCGCCCGGTCCGGGATCTCCGCGCCCCCACCGGCACGCCGCTCGTCGCGCGCACGCCGCACCCGACGAATTCGACGGCCCGCAGCGCCTGCTGGCGCTGATACCGGCCCACAACGAGCAGGACCGCATCGCCGACGCGATCCAGGGCCTGTGGCGGCAGACCCGGCGTCCCGACCTGATCGTCGTGGTGGCCGACAACTGCACCGACGCCACCGCCGAGATCGCCGTCGCGCACGGCGCCCGCGTCTTCTTCACCCAGGGCAACGCGTACAAGAAGGCCGGCGCCCTCAACCAGGCCATCGCCTGGGTGCTGCCCCATCTCGAGGACCGCGACCTGCTGTTGGTCCAGGATGCCGACACCGTGCTCAGCCCGTGGTTCAGCGAGACCGCGCTCGGCACCTTCAACCGCAAGGTCGGCGCCGTCGGCGGGATCTTCTACGGCGAGGACGGCGGCGGTCTGCTCGGACTGCTCCAGCGCATGGAGTTCCACCGCTACGCCTGGGAACTGGAGCGCACCGGCGGCAAGGCCCAGGTGCTCACCGGCACCGGCACCATGTTCCGCGCCCGCGTCCTGCGCGAGGTGCGCGCCGCCCGCCGCGACGGAGTGATCGGCGGCGGCCACGCCTACTACAGTCTCGCCTCGCTCACCGAGGACGACGAGATGACCAAGGCGGTCAAGACCCTCGGCTACCGGACTATGTCCCCGGCCGGCTGCGCGGTCACCACCGAGGTCATGCCCACCCTGGGCAAGCTGTGGCACCAACGGCTGCGGTGGCAGCGCGGGGCGCTGGAGAACCTGCGCGACTACGGCTGGACCCGTGTCACCGCCCGCTACTTCCTGCAGCAGCTCCTCATGGGGTTCGGCGCGCTGTCCTTCCTGGTCTATCTGACCTACATGGTCACGTACAGCGCGCTGTACGGCTGGCCCGGCTTCTCGCCCTTCTGGACCGCGATCGGGCTCGTCTTCGTGGTCGAGAAGACGGTATCCGTGCGCCGGGCCGGTCCGCGTGCCGTGCTGGTGGCGGCGCTGATGATCCCGGAGATGCTCTACGACCTTTTTCAGCACGCCGTCTACTTCTCCTCGCTGTGGGGCCTGTTGCGCCGCAGCGAGGAGAAGTGGGTGGCCACCTGAGCCTCACATCCCTCGAAGGAGAAGCATCATGTACGGAAGAGTCATCGGCGCGGGAACGACCGGTGCCGGGGGCGCCACGCTCGCGGCGACCGGCCTGTGGGTGAACAGCATGGCGATGGTCGTGGCTGCCACGACGCTGGTGGCGGCCGGGGTCGCGCTGTTCAAGCTGGTTCCGCGGAGGCGGTGACCGCACTCCTGAAGGCAGACCGGGTGGCCCGTCGTACGCGACGGGCCTCGTCTCGGTGGCGCGCCGGCATCACGTACAACCCTTGGGCCCCGCCAGAGGTCTCTTGACCGCGAACTGGCCGTGTCCCAGAGGACAACACGTGGCGAACACGGACGGCGCGCACCCCATTGACGCGGATGCCCGCCAGGCATCCCCCGCATGCCGCAGGAGAACCCGCATGCACCAGTACCGCCATCCGTACCTGCGACTCGCCCTCGCGACGGCCGCCGCTGCCGCGCTGACGGGCGGTCTGCTCACGGTCTCGGCGACGACGGCCACCGCCGCCGACTCGTTCAAGGTCGCGAAGGCCGACTTCAACGGCGACGGCATCGGCGACGTCCTCGCCACGGCCGCCGGCGCCTCCGTCAGCGGCCACGCCAACGCCGGCCAGGTCGTCGCCCTCTACGGCAGCGCCTCCACCGGCGTGACCTCGGCCAAGCGCACGGTCCTCAGCCAGAACTCCGGCACCGTGCCCGGCAGCGCCGAGACCGGCGACTGGTTCGGCGGCGCGACGGCTTACGCCGACTTCAACGGCGACGGCTACGACGACCTCGCCGTGGCCTCGCCGTACGAGAAGGTCGGAACCGACACCGACGGCGGCGCCCTGGCGATCCTGTGGGGCTCGGCGAGCGGCCTGACCGGCAAGGCCAGCGACGTCCCGGACCCGGCCGTCTCCTCGCACGACAACTGGGGCCTGTCCCTGGCCGCCGGCGACTTCGACGGCGACGGCAAGGCCGACCTGGCCGTCGGCAGCTCGGCCGCCACCCTCTACGTCTACAAGGGCGGCTTCAGCAGCTCCACCGGCCGGCCCGGCGGCCGCTACACCGTCAAACCCCCGATCCAGCCCGGCTCGGCCGACTTCCCGTACGGCCCCGAGCAGCTCACCGCCGGCGACGTGAACGGCGACGGCCGCACCGACCTGGTGGTCGACGGCTTCGAGACGCAGACCCAGAACGGCTGGAACACCAACTACTTCGTCCCCGGCACCGCGAGCGGCCTGAGCGTCGCGAGCGTCAAGACCCTCAAGCCGGGCATCGTCACCGGCATCGGGGACATCAACGGCGACGGCTACGGCGACATCGTCACCGGCGCCGACTGGGACGCCACCACCAGCGACGGCCAGACCATCCCGGACGCCGCGAACGGCGGCAAGGTCAGCATCACCTACGGTTCCGCGTCGGGCCCCGCCTCGACCACCGGCATCACCCAGAACACCGGGAACGTCCCCGGCAGTTCGGAGAAGGGCGACGGCTTCGGCTGGGACCTGGACCTGGGCGACGTCAACGGCGACGGCTACCAGGACCTCGTGGTCTCCACCCCGGCGGAGGACCTCGGCAGTGTCACCGACGCCGGCATGGTCACCGTCATGTACGGCTCCGCGAGCGGCATCAACACCTCCACCGGCCTCCAGTCCTTCGCCCAGAACACGACGGGCGTCCCCGGCACCGACGAGAAGGGCGACCTGTTCGGCGCCGACGTCAAGCTCGACGACGTCAACGGCGACGGCCGGGCCGACCTGGTCGTCGGGTCGTACGAGGACGGCGGCGACGGGGCGGTGACCTACCTGCCCTCCACCGGCACGAAGATCGGTACGACCGGTTCCCGCGCCCTCTCCGTGACCGCGGTGGGCGTCTCCACCTCCGGCACGGCACAGTTCGGCGCGCTCTTCGCCGACTAGCCCGCGGGCGGGCCCGGGAAGCGGGCCCGCCCTCCCTTACGGATGGGGTGGATCAGCGCAGGCCGGCGAAGAGGTCGTTCTCGGGTACGGCCGCGCCGGTGGTGTCCCGGACACGTACGAACGTCTCCATGCCCATCAACTCGCCGAACCGCTCCTTGCCCATCCCGAGGAAGAAGATGTTCTCGCCCTGACTGGCGTGCGCGGCCAACGAGTCGAACTTCTGACCGCTGAACGCGGTGGTGTCCACCCACGTGGTGATCTCGTCGTCGGGCAGGCCGATCTCGGCCAGCGCGGCGGCCTCGGCGGGGTCCGGCTCGGGCCTGTCCTCGTGAAACTCGCGCATGATCTCGCCGAACCGCTGCATCATCGAGCGGGGCATCGTGGTCCAGTACACCTTCGGCGTCAACGCGGTCATCTCCAGCGCCGCCATCGTGATGCGGTGGGCCTGGATGTGGTCGGGGTGACCGTAGAAGCCGTTCTCGTCGTAGGTGACGACCACATCAGGCCGGTAGTGGCGCATGAGGTCCGCGAGCCGGGCCGCGCCTTCCTGCACGGGGGTCTGCCAGAAGGATCCGGGGGCGTCGTTGCTCGGCCAGCCCATCATCCCGGAGTCGGCATAGTCCAGCATCTCCAGATCGCTGATCTTCAGGACGTCACAGCTCGCCTCGAGTTCTTGGCGGCGCAGCAGGGCGACCGCCGCCGGATCGTGCCCGGGATCACCTGGCTTGACACCCCCCGGCCCGTCACCGCAACCGCCGTCGGTACAGGTCACGAGAACCGTGCGGATGCCTTCCGCCGCGTACCGCGCGAGGACTCCTCCGGTTCCGGTGGCCTCGTCGTCGGGGTGGGCGTGTACTGCCATGAGCGTCAAGGGCCGGTCAGTCATGAAGAAGTCCTCCTGCGGACATACGTCTTGGTCCGGGTGCGCGGCGGGCGTACCGCGATCCTGGAGACCGGATCCCACCGGTCCCTCGTCGATGCAACTCCATCGGCCGGACCGACTGTTCCCGGCGCGGCCGCCTCGCCGGTAGAGGTCGCGGATCGTCGTGCAGATCAGCGCATGGGCGGCCGGGTCGACGTCGTGGCCACGGGGGACATCGAGGACGTCGGCGACCGTGCCCTGGGACTGCGGCAGGTGGCCCCGCAGGATCCCGGGGGCGCCTCCGCGGGTCATCCCGTCGACCGGGGGCGCGGACACAATCTCCCGCGGGCTCGTCTTCGCCGCCCGCCGCGGCGAGGGGCAGCAGCCATGCGTGGAGCAGCCCGTACCCCACGTACGGGACGAGTCGCCGCACCCGCTGACCGCGTGGGCACGGGAACAGCCGGGGAGCCGCTGACCTTCGCCGGCCGCGAGGCCGCGAGGCGCTGGCCGGGGACGTCCGCGCACCTCCACGCGCGCGTGCGGCGCGAGACGGACTCAGCCCGTCGGCCTATCGGCGGCGTTGCGGAGCGGGCGCCGGGGAAGCGGTAACGACATGAGATTCCTCGTGCGCGACCGGCTCCTCGGCTTCGGTGACGACTACTGGATCGAGGACGACCAGGGCAACAAGGTGTTCCTCGTCGACGGCAAGGCGATGCGCCTCAGGGACACCTTCGAGCTGAAGGACACCAGTGGGCGGGTCCTGATCGACATCCGCCAGAAGATGCTCGCCCTGCGCGACACCATGCTGATCGAACGGGACGGCGAGCCGCTGGCGACGATCAAGCGGAAACGCCTGTCGCTGCTGCGCAACCACTACCGGGTGGCCCTCGCCGACGGCAGTACCGAACTCGACGTCAGCGGCAAGATCCTCGACCGGGAGTTCGCCGTCGAGTACGACGGTGAGCTGCTCGCGGTGGTCTCACGACGTTGGCTGCGCGTGCGGGAGACCTACGGCGTCGACATCGTCCGGGACGACGCGGATCCGGCGCTGCTCATCGCGGTGGCGGTGTGCGTGATCCACCTCGCCGACAAGGAGCGGGAGGACGACTGACCCATCGGGACGTCACGGGACCCGGACGTCACAGGACCCGGTCCTTCAGGGCCGGGAACTGCTCCCTGGTCACGGACACCTTCCCGGGGTCGAACTCCACCGTGAGGATCTCCTCGCCGGCGCCCGCCTCCCCGAGGACCTCGCCCCACGGATCCACCACGATCGAGTGACCGGCCTGTGGAACTCGCGCGTGCGTCCCGGCCGTTCCACAAGCGAGCACGAACGCCTGGTTCTCGACCGCCCGCGCCCGGGCCAGCAGCGTCCAGTGCGCCCGGCGGCGCTCCGGCCAGCCCGCCGGGATCACCAGGGTCTCGGCGCCCGCGTCGACAAGACCGCGGAAGAGTTCGGGGAAACGGAGGTCGTAACAGGTGGCGACGCCGACGATCGTCTCCGGCAGACGGACCGTCACCAGGTCCTCGCCGCGGCCCATCAGCACGGCCTCGCCCTTGTCGAAGCCGAAGCGGTGGATCTTGCGGTAGGAGGCGGCCAGTTCACCGGAGGGCGAGAAGAAGAGGGAGGTGTTGTAGAGGGTGCCGTCAGGGGCCCGCTCGGGGACCGAGCCCGCGTGCAGCCACACGCCCGCGTCGCTCGCGGCCTTCGCCATGACCTCGTAGGTCGGGCCTTCCAGCGGCTCGGCCTCGTTCCCGAACTCCTCGAAGGCAAACGCCCCGGTGGTCCACAGCTCCGGCAGCACGACGAGGTCGGCACCGGCCTGATCCCGTACCAGCGACGCCACGCGACGCCGACGCGATTCGACCGATTCGTCCTCATCCACGGCGATCTGGATCAGAGAGGCGCGCACACTACCACCGTCCTGGCATTCGAGCCGTCCATTACGGGCCTACGATCGTCACACGAAAGCACTGCCGGGGTGCCTCACAGCAGCGTAACTTAGCGTTCCAAGACACCCGCCGACAGCCACCACCTCCATTGGCAACGCCGCCATCACCAGCCCGTGCTCCGACCGCCGAGGGGTCCCGTTCCGTGAGTCTGCATCCCACCCTCCAGCCCTACGCCGACGCCTGGACCCACTCCATCGAAGCGATATCCGAGCTGGTGACGCCCCTCGTGGAGGGAGAGTGGAACCGCCGCACCCCCTGCCCGGGCTGGTCGGTCCGGGACGTGGTGTCCCATGTCATCGGTCTGGACTGCGAGATGCTGGGCGACCCGCGCCCCATCCACACCCTCCCCCGCGACCTCTTCCACGTCACCAACGACCACCAGCGGTACATGGAGATGCAGGTCGACGTCCGCCGCCACCACACGGCACCGGAGATGACCTCCGAGCTGGAGTACGTCGTCATCCGCCGCAACCGCCAGCTGCGCAACGACTCCCGCGACCCCGGCACGAAGGTGCGCGGCCCGCTGGGCACCGAAGTGACGCTCGCGGATTCCATGCGCCAGCACGCCTTCGACGTCTGGGTGCACGAGCAGGACCTGCGCACCGCGCTCGGCCGGCCCGGCAACCTCGACTCCCCCGGCGCGCACATCGCCCGGGACGTCCTGCTCGAAGCGCTCCCCGACATAGTGGCCGTCAAGGCCGACGCCCCCCGCAGCTCGGCGATCGTCTTCGACGTCCACGGTCCCATCGAGTTCCTGCGCACCATACGCGTCGACATCCAGGGCCGCGGCACCCTGGAGACCGCCCCCGCCCTCGGCCCCGCCGCCACCCTCACCCTCGACTGGGAGACCTACGTCCGCCTGGCCTGCGGCCGTGTGACCCCGGAGTCGGCGGCGGACCGTGTGAAGGCGGAGGGCGACCCGCACCTGACGTCGGCGATCCTCAGGAACTTCACGGTGACGCCGTAGCGGGTGACGAAGCCCGTACCGGCGGGTGAGGCGGGCCCGGTGCGCTGACGTCCGCTCAGCTGACGTCCGGTCAGGCGGGCACGTGGACCGTCTCCACCCGGCTCGCCACCAGCCGCTCCCGCTCCCGCCGGGCCGCCCGCCCGCGCAGCCGCAGGATCTGGCTGACGCCGAGCGCCTGGAGCACGAAGACGGAGGAGAAGGCGACGGTGTAGTTGTCGTCGGTCGCGTCCAGGAGCACACCGACGGCGAACAGGGTGGTCATCGACGCGACGAACCCGCCCATGTTCGTGATGCCGGACGCGGTCCCCTGCCGCTCCGGCGGGTTCGCCGGCCGCGCGAAGTCGAAGCCGAGCATCGAGGCCGGTCCGCACGAGCCGAGCACCACGCACAGCACGATCAGCAGCCACATCGGCGCACGCTCGCCGGGACAGGCCAGTGTGGCCGCCCACAGCAGCGCCGTCGCCCCCACGGTCCCGAGCGCGAGCGGCAGCCGCGCCTCGTGGTGCCGGGCGACGACCTGGCCGTAGACCAGACCGACGACCATGTTGGACAGCACGACGAGCGTGAGCAGTTCGCCCGCCACCGCCCGGGACAGCCCCTGCGCCTCGACGAGGAACGGCAGGCCCCACAGGAGCAGGAACACCATCGCCGGGAACTGGGTCGTGAAGTGCACCCACAGCCCGAGCCGGGTGCCGGGCTCCCGCCAGGACGCGGCGATCTGCCGCCGTACATAGGCCGCCCCCTGGTGCGGGAACGGCTCCGGCTCGTGTCCCTCGGGGTGGTCCTTGAGGAAGAGGAGCAGCAGGACCAGCACCACCACACCGGCGAGCGAGCTGCCCGCGAACGCGGGGGTCCAGCCGATGCCGTGCAGGAGCCGGGCCAGCACCAGTGTGGAGACCAGGTTGCCCGCCATGCCGGCGAGCCCGGCGAGCTGCGCGACCAGCGGCCCGCGCCGGGCCGGGAACCAGCGGGTGCCCAGGCGCAGCACGCTGATGAAGGTCATCGCGTCGCCGCAGCCGAGCAGGGCGCGCGAGGCGAGGGCCGTTCCGTACGACGGTGAGAACGCGAAGCCGAGCTGCCCCGCCGTGAAGAGCACCACGCCGAGCGTCAGCACCTTCTTGGTGCCGAGCCGGTCCACGAGCAGGCCGACGGGTATCTGCATGCCCGCGTAGACGAGGAGTTGGAGGATCGAGAAGGTCGACAGGGCCGAGGCGTTCACATGGAAGCGGTCGGCAGCGTCGAGGCCGGCGACTCCGAGGGACGTACGGAAGATGACCGCGACGAAGTAGACGGAGACGCCGATGCCCCACACGGCCATGGCGCGTCGGCCGCCTGGGGGCGCCCCTTCTGAAGAAGGGCCACCCGGAAGAGTGGACCTGTTCATCGGACCTCACCCCGGGCCAGGTGGGAGAACCACTCGACGTGCCCGTGAATCAGGCCTACGACCGCCTCCGCGTCGCCGGAGCGCAGTGCCTGGAGGATCTGCTCGTGCTCGGTGAGGGTCTTGGTGATGCGGTCCGGGTGGGCGTGCATCACGGCGACGCCCATCCTGAGCTGGCGGTCGCGGAGCTGGTCGTAGAGCCGGTTCAGGATCTCGTTGCCGCCGCTGCGGACGATCTCGGCGTGGAAGCAGCGGTCGGTGACGGCGGCGCCGGCCAGATCCCCGGCGGCGGCCTGCTCCTTCTGACGCGCGAGCAGTTCCTCGAGGCGCGCGATGAGCTGTGGGGACGCCGGTACGGCCTTGCGGGCGGCGTGTCCCTCGACGAGTTGCCGGGTCTCGACGACGTCGGTGATCTCCTGGGCGGAGACCGGCAGGACCAGCGCCCCCTTTTTCGGGTAAAGCTTGATCAGCCCCTCGACCTCGAGACGCAGCAGCGCCTCTCGTACGGGTGTGCGGGAAACCCCGACGGCCTCCCCGAGTTCGCCCTCGGTGAGCAGGGTCCCGCCCTCGTAACGGCGGTCCAGTACACCCTGCTTGACGTGGGCGTAGACGCGGTCGGCGGCGGGAGGCTGTTTCACGGCCAGACTCATGCCCACAGCATAGATACAACACGTACGCATGAAGAGTCCCGTTCCAGCATTCGGACCTCGGCAGGAACTCCTGTCCGTGAAAGTCACACCCGCCCCAGCCGGGGCACAACCTTGTGTGCTAGTTACGTGTCACACACGTGCGGCATCACTTTCTTCCCCTCCAACTCGGCCGCACTCAGGGGCATTCGACCGTATTCGGGGTATTTCACTTGATTACCGCTACCAAGGGCCTCCGCGTCCGCAGAGCCGCAGCCGTCGCCATCACGACCGGCGCAGTGCTCGCCACCGGAGCTCTCACCGCGGCACCCGCGCAGGCGCTCACGACGCCGACCATCACCGCCAAGGGCGGATTCCTGATGAACAGCGCGACCGGCACGACCCTCTACAGCAAGTCGCCGAACACGAAGCGGCTCACCGCTTCCACCACGAAGATCATGACCGCGAAGGTGGTGCTCTCGCAGTCGAACCTGAACCTGGACGCCAAGGTCACCATCAAGAAGGCGTACAGCGACTACATCGTCTCCAAGGGCGCTTCGTCCGCGCACCTGATCGTCGGCGACAAGGTCACCGTCCGTCAGCTGCTCTACGGGATGATGCTGCCGTCCGGCTGTGACGCCGCGATGGCCCTCGCCGACAAGTTCGGCTCGGGCTCGACGGTCTCCGCGCGCACCAAGTCCTTCATCGCGAAGATGAACACGACGGCCCGGAGCCTCGGCATGGCGAACACGAAGTTCGACTCGTTCGACGGCATAAGCAATGGTGCGAACGCCTCGACGCCGAAGGACCTCACGCTGCTCGCCCGCAACGTGATGAAGAACTCGACCTTCAAGTCCGTCGTGAAGACCAAGTCGTACACGGCGAAGACGATCACCAAGACCGGCAGCACCCGCACCATGGGTGCCTGGACGAACACCAACACCCTGCTCGGCTGGAACGGCACGCTCGGCATCAAGACCGGCTCGGGCACCGACTCCAAGTACTGCCTCGTCTTCGCCGCCACGAAGAACGGCGAGTCCGTCATCGGCGCGGTCATGACCTCCTCCTCGGCGGCCAACCGCACGACCGACGTGAAGAAGCTCATCAACTACGGCTACGCGAAGATCAGCTGACGCCGACCACGAAGGGGCCCGTCGCCGAGAGCGACGGGCCCCTTCGCCGTGGGACGACGTGCCCACCGCAGGCGGATCACGCCCAGGTGATCAACTTCTTCGGCTGCTCCAGGATGGCCGCCACGTCGGCCAGGACCTTCGAGCCCAACTCGCCGTCCACCAGGCGGTGGTCGAAGCTCAGCGCCAGGGTGGTGACCTGGCGGGGCTTCACCTTGCCCTTGTGGACCCAGGGCTGGAGTTTGATCGCGCCGACGGCGAGGATCGCGGCCTCTCCCGGCGGGAGGATCGGGGTGCCGGTGTCGACGCCGAAGACGCCGACGTTGGTGATGGTGACGGTGCCGCCCTGCATCGCGGCCGGCGAGGTGCGGCCCTCCTTGGCCGTCGCCACCAGCTCGCCCAGGGACTCGGCCAGTTGCGGCAGCGTCTTGGTGTGGGCGTCCTTGATGTTCGGGACGATCAGGCCACGGGGGGTGGCCGCCGCGATGCCCAGGTTGACGTAGTGCTTGAGGACGATCTCCTGGTTCGCCTCGTCCCAGGAGGCGTTGATGTCGGGGTTGCGCTTGATCGCGACCAGCAGGGCCTTGGCGATCAGCAGGAGGGGGTTCACCCGCAGGCCCTGCAGGTCCTTGTCCTGCTTGAGCTCCTCGACCAGCTTCAGGGTGCGGGTCACGTCCACCGTCACGAACTCCGTGACGTGCGGGGCCGTGAACGCCGAACCGACCATCGCCGCGGCCGTCGCCTTGCGGACGCCCTTGACCGGGACACGGGTCTCGCGGGCCGCGTCGTACGACGCGGTGGGAGCGAGCGCGGTGACCGGGGCCTGCGTCACCACCGGTTCGGGCGCGGGCGCCTCGGCCGGGATCGCCGCCGCGTGGACGTCCTCGCGGGTGATGATGCCGTCCGGGCCGGACGGGATCACCGTGGTGAGGTCGACGCCCAGATCCTTGGCCAGCTTGCGCACCGGGGGCTTTGCCAGCGGGCGGGGCTGCACGGTGGCGGCCGGGCTGGCGGCGGCCGGGCTCGTGGTGGCCGGGCCGTGGCCGTTCAGTTCGGTCTGGATGGCGACCGACGCCTGCTGGACCGGGACCTCCGGGCCCTTGCGGGGCCGGCGCTTGGTCGAGGAGGCCGCCACGCCGTATCCGACCAGGACCGGCTGACGGCCCTCGGGCTTCTTCTCGGGAGCCGCGGAGGCTACCGGAGCCTCGGCCGGCGTCTCCGGGGCCGCGGGGGCCCCGCCCGCCACGTCCACCGCGATGATGGCCGTGCCCACGTCCACCGTGGTGCCCTCGGGGAAGCGCAGCTCGCGCACCACCCCGTCGTAGGGGATGGGCAGTTCGACGGCCGCCTTGGCCGTCTCCACCTCGCACACCACCTGGCCGTCGGTGACCGTGTCACCGGCCTTGACATACCACTTGAGGATCTCCGCCTCGGTGAGCCCCTCGCCCACGTCGGGCATCTTGAACTCGCGCACGGACGCTTCCGTCATCGTCGTCACGACCCTCTCCTCAGTACGCCAGCGAGCGGTCGACGGCATCCAGTACCCGGTCCAGTCCCGGCAGGTACTCGTCCTCCAGGCGGGCCGGCGGGTAGGGGGCGTGGTAGCCGCCGACCCTGAGTACCGGGGCCTCCAGGTGGTAGAAACAGCGCTCCGTGATCCGCGCGGCGATCTCCGCACCCGAACCGAAGAACACCGGCGCCTCGTGCACCACGACCAGGCGGCGGGTCTTCTCCACCGAGGCCTGGATCGCGTCGAAGTCCAGCGGCGAGATCGAGCGCAGGTCCACCACCTCCAGCGACCTGCCCTCCTCGGCGGCCGCATTCGCGACCTCCTGGCACAGCTTCACCATCGGGCCGTACGCGACGAGGGTCAGGTCGGTGCCCTCACGGACCACCTGGGCCTTGTGCAGCGGACCGGGGATCGCCTCGGTGTTGACGTCGCCCTTGTCCCAGTAGCGCCGCTTGGGCTCGAAGAAGATCACCGGGTCGTCGCTCTGGATGGCCTGCTGCATCATCCAGTACGCGTCCGACGCGTTCGACGGCGAGACCACCTTCAGGCCCGCCACATGCGCGAACAGCGACTCCGGGGACTCCGAGTGGTGCTCCACCGCCCCGATCCCGCCGCCGTAGGGGATCCGCACGACGACCGGCATCTTGACCTTGCCCAGCGACCGCGCATGCATCTTCGCCAGCTGGGTGACGATCTGGTCGTAGGCCGGGAACACGAACCCGTCGAACTGGATCTCCACCACCGGCCGGTAGCCGCGCAGCGCCAGCCCGATCGCGGTACCCACGATGCCCGACTCCGCCAGCGGGGTGTCCACCACCCGGCTCTCGCCGAAGTCCTTCTGCAGACCGTCGGTGACCCGGAAGACCCCGCCGAGCTTGCCGACGTCCTCACCCATCACCAGGACCTTGGGGTCGGCATCCAGAGCCCGCCGCAGCGACTCGTTGATCGCCTTGGCCAGAGCCATGTTCTTGAACGTCACCGTCTCCGCCATGATCAGGCCCCTTCCCCATCCGCGAACGACGCCTGATAGGCGGCGAACCCGGCCCGCTCCTCATCGACCAACGCGTGCCCGTCCGCATACGCGTGCTCGAAGATCGCGAAACGGTCCGGATCCGGCATCGCACGCACCGCCTCACGCACTCGCTTGCCCAACGCCTCGGACTCGGTCTCCAGTTCCGCGAAAAATCCCTCGTCCGCGTGGTTTGAGGCCTCCAGGTACCGGCGAAGGCGCAGGATCGGGTCCTTCGCCTCCCACGCCTCGCGCTCCTCGTCGGCCCGGTACTTGCTCGGGTCGTCGGAGGTGGTGTGGGCACCCATGCGGTACGTGTAGGCCTCGACGAGCGTCGGTCCCTCGCCGCCGCGAGCCCGCTCCAGGGCCCACTTGGTGACGGCCAGCGACGCGAGCACGTCGTTGCCGTCGACCCGTACGCCGGGGAAGCCGAAGCCCTGCGCGCGCTGGTAGAGCGGGACGCGGGTCTGCCTCTCGGTCGGCTCGGAGATGGCCCACTGGTTGTTCTGGCAGAAGAACACGACCGGGGCGTTGTAGACCGCGGAGAAGGTGAACGATTCGGCCACGTCGCCCTGGCTGGAGGCGCCGTCGCCGAAGTAGGCGATGACCGCGGAGTCGGCGCCGTCCTTGGCGACGCCCATCGCGTAGCCCGTGGCGTGCAGCGTCTGGGAGCCGATGACGATCGTATAGAGGTGGAAGTTGTTCCCGTTGGGGTCCCAGCCGCCGTTGTTCACCCCGCGGAACATGCCGAGCAGGTTGGTCGGATCGACCCCGCGGCACCAGGCCACGCCGTGCTCGCGGTAGGTGGGGAAGACGTAGTCGTCGTCGCGCAGCGCCCGTCCCGATCCGATCTGGGCGGCCTCCTGGCCGAGCAGCGAAGCCCACAGGCCCAGCTCGCCCTGGCGCTGCAGGGAGGTGGCCTCGGCGTCGAAGCGGCGGGTGAGCACCATGTCGCGGTAGAGGCCGCGGAGCTCTTCGGGGGTGATGTCGGCGACGTACTTGTCGTACTCGGCGTTCTTGACGCGCTTGCCCTCGGGCGTCAGCAGCTGAACCAGTTCGGGCTTGGTGCTCGGGGACTTCCTCGTCCCGGCGCTGCGTCGCGGCTTGCGCGCGGCAGTGCTCTCCACGGTCACGTGTGCTCCTCCGTCGGTCCGGCCCTCGGGGTTGCCGGGAGCTGGGGGTCCCCCAGCTCGTTCAGAGCCTGGGGAAGCGGCTCACCTGTTTCCGACACCCGTGCACGGGGTGGGTGTCACTTGGCCGGAACAGGCGTGACAGGTGCCCCGGCGAGCGCCCTGCAAGAATCACGTTACCCAGTGCTCCACATTTCTGTGAAACCCCCTTTGACCTGCGATTTTGCTTGGATATCCAAGTAAATCGGGAAAGGCTGGAAGGGTCGCTGGTCACAGCCTTGCAGGAGGCCGGAGCAACGGCACGTTATCCCGTCGACCCAGGTCACCGGAAGAGCTTCCGCGTTCGACTTGCCGAGTGCGCAAGGAAAGGAAAATCAGGATATTTCTCCTCGACGTACATACCCGGGGTGCAAGCCGAGCCACTTCGAAGGCGTGCCGTGACCGAAGGAGACCGGCAGCGACCCACTGTGTCGCTCCGTGACTGCACGTGACAACGCCCAGTTCACAGCGCTGGCCCGTGCCCTAGCATCTGGCGCGTGCCGCGCTCTCCTGTACTACCCCTCGTGCCTCACGCGCCCCCGCTGGGCGCCCTCCTTCGCCAGTACGCCGCCGGATCCGTCCTCGCCTGCGATCCCGTCGACCAAGGCCTCCTCAACCGCGGCTACCGGCTCCGCACCACCCGCGGCCGGTACTTCCTCAAGCACCACTTCGACCCCGAGACGGCCGCCCCCGAGGCGATCGCCCGCCAGCACGGCGCCACCCAGCGCCTGGCCGCCCTCGGCGTCCCGGTCGCCCCGCCCCTCCCGGCCCACGACGGCCGCACGGTCGCGGTCGTCGGCGGGCACGCCTACGCCCTCCACCCCTGGATCGAGGGCCGCCATCGCCACGGGTCCCAGCTCACCGCCGAACAGTGCGGCCGACTCGGGGCGCTGCTGGGGGTGGTGCACGCGAGCCTGGAGCGGGTGATGCCGATGGAGGGGTGCGAGCAGGGGAAGAAGGGTGCGTCGGCGCGCGGAAGCGCACGAACCGACGAAGGCGCCCCGGACAGCGAGCCGCGCACGCCGTCGAGGGCCGGAACACGGGACGGCCGACGCCCCGCACCGCCGGGCGGAGGGGTGCCGGACGACCGGCACCGCGCGCGGGCGGGCCGGAGCGCGCCGAGTGCCGAACGCGCCGTATCCATGCGTCATGCCGCCGCGCGTGCCCACGGTGCCCGCGCCGACAAGCCGCACACCGGTCACCCGCACGTCCAGAACACGGAGACCATGCCCCCCGTCGACGCCGGCGCCGACCCCGCCGCCACCTTCGCGCTCATCGACGACCTCCTCGCGCGCGTGCGCCGACACCGGCCGGCCGACTCCTTCGACGAGCTGGCCCGGCACCGACTCCTGGAGCGGCGGTCACTGCTCGAACAGCACGTGGGACGGCGGCCTCCGCACAGCGGGCCGGTGGGCTGGGTGCACGGGGACTTCCACCCCTTCAACCTGCTCTACCGGGGCGACGCGCCCGCCGCGATCGTCGACTGGGACCGGCTCGGCGTGAAGCCCCGCGCGGAGGAGGCCGTACGCGCCGCCGCGATCTTCTTCGTCCGCCCCGCGGGGACGCTCGACCTGCCGAAGGTGCGGGCCTACGCGCGCGCGTACCGGCGTACGGCGGGAGCCACGCCCTCGGAACTCGCGGCGGCCGTGCATCGCGTGTGGTGGGAGCGCCTCAACGACTTCTGGATGCTGCGCTGGCACTACGAGCGGGGTGACACCCGCGCGGATGCCCAGTTCCCGGCGGCGTCGGCGCTGGTGGTGTGGTGGACGCGGGAGTACGAGGCGGTGTGCGACGCGTTCGCGGGATGACGCAGCGGCCTCGGAAACGGCACGCGCGCGTGGCGCCCGTTTCCGGGGCCACGCGCGCGTGAAGGGTCGCGGCGGTCAGGAGTCGCCGCCTCCGCCGCCTTGCGTGCCCCCGACCAGGCCGTCGGTCGGGTCCGCCGATTCTGTCGGCTCCGGCGCCGTATCGGTCGGCTCCGCCGTGTCCGTCGGCTCCGTCGCCGTCTCGGACGGCTGCGTCGCCGTGGGCGAAGGCGTGTACGAGGGCGTGTACGAGGGCGTATAGGACGGCGTGTAGCCGGAATCGCCCGAGCTGCCGCTGTTGTCCGTGGACGTGTCGGTCTGCTCGTCGGTCGGCTCGTCGCTCGGCGTCTCGCTGGCCGTCTGGTCGTCGGTGCTCTGCGAGGTGGTCGGCGTCACGGAGCTGCCGGCTCCGCCACCGCCCCCGCCACCGCCGCCGTTGAGCGCCAGGGCGACGCCCGCCGCGACGGCGATCACCGCGAGGACGGCGAGGATCCACAGCTTGCCGCGGCCATTGCCCCGGTTGCCGTGTCCCTCGAAGCCGCCGTCGTCCCCGCCGCTGTAACCGGAGGGGAGGATCGGCTGCGGAATCTGGGTGGTGCCGGAGGAGTCGCCGGGGTGCGGCAGCACGCTGGTGCTCGCGAAGCCCGCGGAGGGCGTGCCGCGGCCGTCGTGCGCCGTCACGGGGCCGGTGTTCCAGGTGCCGGTGTGGCCGCCCTGGTCGTACAGCATCTGCAGGCCGTACTGGACGAGCCCGCGCATCTCCTCGGCCGTCTGGAAACGGTCGTCCGGATCCTTGGCGAGCGAGCGCATGACCAGGCCGTCGAGCTCCGGCGGGACGGCGTCGGAGGCCTGCGAGGGAGGCGTCGGGATGTCCTGGACGTGCTGGTAGACGACGGAGAGCGGGGTCTCGCCGGTGAACGGCGGCCGCAGCGCGAGGAGTTCGTACAGCAGGCAACCCGTGGCGTACAGGTCGGACCGGTGGTCGACCGCCTTGCCGAGGGCCTGCTCCGGGGAGAGGTACTGCGGGGTGCCCATGACCATGCCGGTCTGCGTCATCGTCGTGGACGCGCCGTGCAGGGCGCGGGCGATGCCGAAGTCCATGACCTTGACGGCGCCGTTGTGCGTGATGATCACGTTCGCCGGCTTGATGTCGCGGTGCACGATGCCGTGCTGGTGGGAGTAGGCGAGCGCCTCCAGGACCCCGGAGACGATGATCAGGGCCTGCTCGGGACCAGGCGCCTCGGCGTTGAGCAACAGATCCCGGATCGTCCGTCCCTCGACGATCTCCATGACGATGTACGGCACCGACTGGCCGCCCACGAAGTCCTCGCCGGAGTCGTACACGGCGACGATCGCGTGGTGGTTGAGGCCGGCCACGGACTGGGCCTCGCGCGTGAAGCGGGCCTTGGACGTCGGGTCCTCGGCGAGGTCGGCGCGCAGCAGCTTGACCGCCACGGTGCGGCCGAGCCGTACGTCCTCGGCCGCGAACACCTCGGCCATACCGCCCCGGCCGAGTCTGCGGGTCAGCCGATATCGGCCGTCCCCCACCAGTCCGCCGTTACCCCACAGCTCCGGCGCATCTGACATTCCGCCGCCAGCCGCCTCGGGGTCGGACGGGCCCTGAGCGCGCTGCTGCTGTGCCATCGGTCCTCGCCGTCGTTTCTGCCCGCGGTGCGCGCGGTGTTGTCACGGTCTCCGTCGGCCACGCTACAGCCTTCGCGCAAGCCGCCGGTCCGGGATGAGCCCGGGGACCGGCCCGAGACGGACCGGCCATCAAACCTGTACTACGTCTCGGCGTGCAAATCCTGTGTACCGGCCGTAGGGCACCTGTAACGCCCCGCGCGACCTTTCTTCCGCGTACGGTCACGGAACGGGCACCTCGCTTCCGCGGGGGCGGGGCCCGGAACGGGACGCCGTGGCCAAGGTCACGCCCGCCGCTCCCCGGCACGCCGACCGGGCACGGACCTCCCCCGGAAGAAGAACCCGAACGAGCGCTTCCCACCGGCGACATGAAGGGCCCGGCAGCGTCGGCTGCCGGGCCCTTTCTCAGGTCGGGGGTTACAGGTACGGCCCGCCCGAGCGGCCGCCGGCGCGCGGGTCGACGCCTTCCTCCTGGCCGCCCACGCCCGGGGGCAGCGCGCGGCGCATCTGCTCCAGCTGGGCCCGCGCGGCCATCTGCTGGGCGAACAGCGTGGTCTGGATCCCGTGGAAGAGCCCCTCGAGCCAGCCCACCAACTGGGCCTGCGCAATGCGCAGTTCCGCATCACTCGGGGTCGCGTCCTCATTGAAGGGCAGGGAGAGCCGCTCCAGCTCCTCCACGAGTTCGGGGGCCAGTCCGTCCTCCAGCTCCTTCACCGAGCTGGAGTGGATCTCCTTGAGCCGCGCCCGGCTGGCCTCGTCGAGAGGAGCCGCGCGCACCTCTTCGAGCAGCTGCTTGATCATGCTGCCGATCCGCATGACCTTCGCGGGCTGCTCGACCATCTCCGTGACCGGAACCTCGCGGGAGTCGTCGTCACCCCCGCCGCCCAGCGCCATCCCGTCCTGGCCCACGACCAGGATCTGGGGACTTTCCGGCGAACCTTCGTTCCTCGGCATCTCCATGCCGCCATTCTCTCGCACCCGTACACCTCACCCGTGAGGTGCCCCCGCTACAGGCTGATCCACCGTCCGCGGAGCGGATCACCCCCATGGCGCCGTTCGGAATGCCGGTCTCCTGCGTGAATGCCAGTCTTGTCCAGTGACTCCCTGGCTACGTGCGACGGTACTGGCGATCGTGGTGGGCTCGAGCACCGTCGTCCTGCCGCAGGGCGGCCTGCTCCACGGGACACCTCAGGCCTACGGCGCCGAGTTGCCGTCCCTCACCTCAGCAGCCCCGACGAGCCCGGAGCGCCCGAGCGGCGCCGCGAGCGCGTCACCTTCCCTCACCGACTCGCGGTCGCCGGACCGGCTACCCGCCGACCGGCAGCTACGGAGGACCGACCGGTCCCTTGCCACCGGGACCTCCGCGCGCACCGCCCCGAGCTCGTCGGCCTTCCCCTCCGACATCCCGTCGAGCGCGATCGAGGCTCACGGACCGCGGCACCCCGCCAGGAGCCCGGCGCACTCCCCGCCCGCGGGACCCTCGGATCCCCCACGGGGCCGTGGCCCGGAGCGCGCCTCGCCCTCGGCCTCCCTCGCTCCCTCCCCCTCTGCCGCCACCCCGTCCCGCGCCGGAAGCCGTGCGGGTGAGGGGCGGGAGCGGCCGGGGCGGCGGGAGGAGCCGGCGGAGGAGGAGGACACGGACGCCGAGGGCACGGACTCCGGGGGGACCGATGCCGGGGAGACCGATACCGGGGACGGTGACCTCACCGCCGTGTCGGAGCCGCCCCCGCGGACCGCCCTGGCCCCGTCACGACCCGCGCAGCGGCCCGCGGCCGCGCCCAAGGTGTTCATCCTGCCGCTCGGCACCGGGCTGGTGCTGGTCGGCCTGGGGCTCGGGCTCGGCCTGTTCGCACTGCGGCTGCGGCGCGGGTAGAGCCGTACCGGAACGCCTACGGCCTGACCAGCAGGACCTTGCCGATGTGGCCGCTCTCCTCGACGACCCGGTGCGCGGCGGCCGCGTCGCTCATCGGCAGCTCGCGGTCGACGACGGGGCGGATGTGCCCGGCGTCCAGCAGTGGCCACACATGCTCGCGTACGGCCGCCACGATCGCCGTCTTCTCCGCCGGCGGCCGCGCCCGCAGCGAGGTCGCGCTGATCGCGGCACGCTTGTTCAGCAGCGTGGCGATGTTCAGCTCGCCCTTGATGCCGCCCTGCATGCCGATGATCGCGAGCCGTCCGTTGACGGCGAGTGCCGTGACGTTGCGGTCGAGGTACTTCGCGCCCATGTTGTCGAGGATGACGTCGGCGCCCGCTCCGTCGGTGGCCTTCTTCACCTCCTCGACGAAGTCCTGTTCCCGGTAGTTGATCAGGATGTCCGCGCCGAGTTCGGCACAGCGGTCCAGCTTCTCCGGCGTGCCCGCGGTCACCGCGACCTTGGCACCGACGGCCTTGGCGAGCTGGATCGCCATCGTGCCGATGCCGCTGGAGCCGCCGTGCACCAGCAGGGTCTCGCCGGGGCGCAGGTGGGCGACCATGAAGACGTTCGACCAGACCGTGCAGACCACCTCGGGCAGCGCGGCCGCCCGCCGCACGTCGAGGCCCTTGGGCACGGGCAGCAGCTGTCCGGCCGGTACGGCGACCTTCTCGGCGTAGCCGCCGCCCGCGAGCAGCGCGCACACCTCGTCGCCGACGGCCCAGCCGGAGACACCGGGGCCGATCTCGGCGATCCGTCCGGAGCATTCCAGGCCCGGGTAGGGGGAGGCGCCGGGCGGGGGGTTGTAGAAGCCCTGTCGTTGCAGGATGTCGGCGCGGTTGACGGCGCCGGCCACCACCTCGACCAGCACCTCGCCCTCGCCGGCCACGGCATCCGGCACCTCGCTCCAGACCAGCGCCTCGGGACCACCGGGTTCGGGAATCGTGATCGCATGCATGCGCCCGACGCTACTCCTCGTGCTCCGCGCTTCCTCGACCCCCGCCGCTGCTCGGTCCGCGGTCCCCTGCGATCTCCGTCCTTGGACCGGGCTCCCCGAAATTCGCTGTGCACCACCGATGAGTTTGCGCGACGGTAAAGGTCTCCCCATGCGTAGCCCAAGTACGCGGAAGGACATCCCACCATGAGCCAGCACACGTCAGCCCTGGCCATCGAAACGGCGGGCCTGGTGAAGACGTTCGGCGAGACCAGGGCCGTCGACGGAGTCGACCTCGCCGTGCCGGCCGGCACGGTTTACGGCGTCCTCGGCCCGAACGGCGCCGGCAAGACCACCACCGTGAAGATGCTCGCCACCCTGCTCAGGCCCGATGGTGGCGAGGCCCACGTCTTCGGCCACGACGTCGTCCGCGAGGCCGACGAGGTCCGCGGCCGGGTCAGCCTCACCGGCCAGTACGCCTCCGTCGACGAGGACCTCACCGGCACCGAGAACCTGGTCCTGCTGGGCCGCCTCCTCGGCCACCCCAAGAAGGCCGCACGCGAGCGTGCCGGGCAGCTCCTGGAAGCCTTCGGTCTTTCGGACGCGGCCGGGAAGCAGGTCAAGCACTACTCCGGCGGAATGCGGCGTCGTATCGACATCGCCGCGTCCATCCTCAACACACCCGAACTGCTCTTCCTCGACGAGCCGACCACCGGCCTCGATCCGCGCAGCCGCAACCAGGTCTGGGACATCGTGCGCGCGGTCGTCGCCCAGGGCACCACCGTGCTGCTGACCACGCAGTATCTGGACGAGGCCGACCAGTTGGCCGCCCGGATCGCCGTCATCGACCACGGCCGGGTGATCGCCGAGGGCACGAAGGGCGAGCTGAAGGCCTCGGTGGGCGCCGGGACCGTACATCTGCGTCTGAGGGACGGCGGGCAGCGGCCCGAGGCGGCGGAGATCCTCCGGCGGGCCCTGGACGCCCAGGTGCAGCTGGAACCCGACTCGGTCGCCCTGACGGCGCGGCTCGGCTCGGCGACCGGTGACACCGCCGCCGAACAGGCCTCGCGCGCCCTCGCCGAACTGGCGCGCACCGGGATCACCGTCGACAACTTCTCGCTGGGCCAGCCCAGCCTGGACGAGGTCTTCCTCGCCCTCACCGGACACGACACGCACGATGCCCGCGACGCCCGCGACGACAAGGACGAGGTGGCGGCATGAGCACCGCGACACAGACCGAGGCCCAGGACCTCGCCCCCGTCAGCGCGGAGTCGCTGGCCGCGCTGCTGGTCGCCGGGGAGCGTCCGCCGCGCCCGAGCGCCTTGTCGGCCTCGCTGACCTTCGGCTGGCGGGCGATCCTCAAGATCAAGCATGTGCCGGAGCAGCTCTTCGACGTCACCGCGTTCCCGATCATGATGGTGCTGATGTACACGTACCTGTTCGGGGGCGCCCTGGCCGGGTCCCCGAAGGAGTACATCCAGTTCCTGCTGCCGGGCATCCTGGTGATGTCGGTCGTGATGATCACGATGTACACCGGTGTCTCGGTGAACACCGACATCGAGAAGGGCGTCTTCGACCGGTTCCGCACGCTGCCGATCTGGCGGCCGTCGGTGATGGTCGGCTATCTGCTCGGCGATGCCCTGCGCTACACGATCGCGTCCGTCGTGATGCTCACCGTCGGGGTGATCCTCGGCTATCGCCCGGACGGCGGCGTCGGTGGTGTGATCGCCGGGATCGCCCTGCTCGTCGTCTTCTCGTTCGCCTTCTCGTGGATCTGGACGATGTTCGGGCTGCTGCTGCGCACCGAGAAGTCGGTGATGGGCGTCAGCATGATGGTGATCTTCCCGCTGACCTTCCTGTCCAACGTCTTCGTCGACCCTCGCACGATGCCGGGCTGGCTCCAGGCCTTCGTCAACAACAGCCCGATCACCCATCTGTCCTCGGCCGTGCGCGGGTTGATGGCGGGCGACTGGCCCGCCGACGAGGTCGCCTGGTCGCTGGGGTGGGCGGGTCTGTTCATCGCGGTCTTCGGGCCGGTCACCATGCGGCTCTACAACCGCAAGTGATCACTGCGAGGGCATCGGAGGCAGCGGGCGCGCGTCGGGTGCCAACTGGGTGCCCGGCGTCGCGCGCACGATCGTGATCAGCCGGTCCGTCAGCTCCAGCGTCCCGATGGCCGGATCGTCGTAGCCGAGCACCCGGTGCCCGCGCAGAACGCTCACCACCAGGTCGCCCGTCTCCCTCGGATGCCTTCCCACCTCGGCCTTTATGACCGGCCGTTCGACGATGTCGAGCCCGCTGCCCTGCTGGATGAGGTCCTCCATCACCATGCCGGCGGCGGGGCTGAGCACCGAAAGACCGAGGAGCCGGCCGGCCGCACTGGCACTGGTGATGACCGCGTCGGCACCTGACTGCTTGAGCAGCGGCGCGTTCTCCTCCTCGCGCACAGCGGCCACGATCTTGGCGCCCTTGTTGAGCTGCCGGGCGGTCAGGGTCACGAGGACGGCCGTGTCGTCGCGCTGGGTGGCGATGATGATCTTCCGCGCCCTGTGCACCTCGGCACGCTTGAGCACCTCACTGCGTGTGGCGTCCCCGACGATCCCCGCATAGCCGTCGGCGGTCGCGGCCTCGATCGCCTTGCCGCTGGGGTCGACCACGACGACCTGCTCCTTCTTCAGACCCGTCGCGCAGACGGTCTGGATCGCCGACCGGCCCTTGGTGCCGAAGCCGACGACGACGGTGTGGTCGCGCAAGGTGGACCTCCAGCGATTGAGCCGCCACTCCTCCCGGGTGCGTTCGGTGAGGACTTCGAGCGTCGTGCCGACCAGGATGATCAGGAACAGCACACGCAGGGGCGTGATGACGAAGATGTTGGTGAGCCGGGCGGCGTCGCTGACCGGGGTGATGTCGCCGTATCCCGTGGTGGAGAGGGTGACCGTCGCGTAGTACCAGGCGTCGAGGAAGTCGACGGACTGGTCGGAGTTGTCGTTGTAGCCGTCACGGTCGGCGTAGACGATGAGGGCCGTCGCCGCGAGGACCAGCAGGGCCATCAGCACCCGCTTGGCGACCTGGCGGAACGGGTGCTCCACCACTTTGCGCGGAAGCTTCACCTTGTGGGTCACGAGATGCTCGTCCGCCTGGCGGGCGATCGCGTCATGGCCCGGAAGTTTCACGTGAAACACACCCCGATCCCGGCGGATGCCCAGGGCAGATCGAGCAGTTCGGCCTCCTGCCCCGGCCGGGCACCCCCGGGCGGTACGACGGCGAGGGCGTCGGCGGCCGCGATGCTCCGCAGCATGGCCGGGCCGTTGTAGTGCAGCGGAACCGCACTGTCACCGCGCAGGACGACCGGGACAAGCCGGGTGTCGTACGGATGACCGTGGGCCTCGTCCCTCAAGGGCAGCGTGTACGGCTCCGGGGCCGGGCGGGCGGCCAGGGTGCGCAGCAGCGGCTCGGCGAGCGTGAGCAGGCCGGAGACCGCCGCCAGGGGATTGCCGGGCAGGCCGACGAGGTGCTGGTTCTCCTTGGTGCGGGCCAGCAGCATGGGGTGGCCGGGGCGCACCTTGACGCCGTCGACCAGGAGTTCGGCGCCGATACGGCCAAGGACGGGGTGGACGTGGTCGACGGGTCCGGCCGCGGTGCCGCCGGTCGTGACGATCACGTCGGCGTCGGAGCGGGTGAGCGCCTTGTGCAGGGCCGCGGCGGAGTCGCCGAGCCGGCGTACGGCGGTGACCTCGGCGCCGAGCGCGCGCAGCCACGGTGGGAGCATCGGCCCGAGCGCGTCCCGGATCAGGCCGTCGCGCGGAGCACCTTCGGTGAGCAACTCGTCGCCGAGGACGAGGACTTCGACGCGGGGGCGGGGGACAGCGGCGAGGGTGTCGTATCCGGCGGCCGCGGCAAGACCGAGGACGGCCGGGGTGACGAGGGCGCCGGGCGGCAGGAGCTGGTCGCCGCTACGGCACTCCTGTCCGCGCGGGCGGATGTCCTGGCCGTGGACGACCTCCCGGGTGGCGTGCAGCCTGCCCTTCTCGTCGGTCTGTCCGTGCTCGCTGCGCAGGACGGCGGTGGTGTCCGGGGGAATGCGGGCGCCGGTGGCGATTCGGGCCGCCTCGCCGTCGGTGAGGGGAGCGGGCTCGGCGTGTCCGGCCAGTACGCCCTCGTCCCTTACGGCCCAGGGGCCGGGTCCCGCGACCGCCCAGCCGTCCATGGCCGAGGTGTTGAAGGAGGGAAGGTCGGTGAGGGCGTCGAGGGGAGCGGCCAGGGTGAGACCGAGGGCGTCCTCGAGCCGTACGGAGACGGGGGCGCGGCGGGCGCTGCGGGTCACGGCACGGGCGGCCCGGGCGGCCGTGGCGCGGGCCTCGGTCCAGGGGGTCGCCTTGTGGTGGGTGCCCGGTTCGGGCGCGCGGCCGGAAGCCTGAGGCCCGGGTACCGGGGCACGGTGGGCGGCACCGTTGTCTTCCTTCACCAGCGCCAGCGCCTCCTCGACGTCGAACTCGTCGGCGTCCTCGGCGTCCTCGCCGCTGCGCAGGGACCGGGCGGTCATCCGGCGTCCGGGCGGGTGTCGGGGCCCCCGTCGGGCGTGGCGGCGGTGTCGCCTTCGGTCTCGTCGGCCCAGCGCAGGGCCAGGGCCGCGGCCTTGCGGGAGGCCTCGGCGACCGCCTCGGAGCCACCGCCTGCCTGCGCGGCGGCATAGCCGACGAGGAAGGTGGTCAGCGGTGCCGCGGGCCTGGCCACGCCGTGCGCGGCGTCACGGGCGAGGTCGAGCAGCACGCCGGTGTCGACATCGAGGTCGATGCCCAGTTCGTCCTTGACTGCGGAAATCCATTCATCCAACACGTGCCCATGCTCCCTGATGCGTGCCCTGGCGGTGGCGATGTCGTCCCAGGTGTCGCAGTCGAAGGACGCGACGGGGTCGGGGACGCGCGTGAGGTCGAGCGCGGCGGTCAGCCGGCGCAGCGGAAGGCCGGTGAGAGCGCCGTGCTCCTTGGTGAGCGCGGCGAGCCCGTGGCGCAGCGAGGTCGCGCGGTACGCGGCCACCAGCGGCTGGTCGCGTCCGTCGGCGTCGGTGAGCAGCACGCCGTCGGCGCCGCCTGTGCGCAGAACGGTCAGCAGCAGCCGGGCGGTGCCCTGCTGGAGGAAGGGCAGGTCGGCGGAGAGCACCAGGACGTACCGCGCCGTGGTGTGCCGCAGGCCGGCGTCCAGGGCGGCCAGCGGGCCGCCGCCGGGCGGGTCCTCGCGGGCCCAGGTCACCTGCCGGGCGGTGGGGCGGGGATCGGCGACGACGGCGGTGGTGCCCGCGTCGGCGCAGGCGGCGAGGACGCGGTCGAGCAGGGCGCGTCCGCCCACCCGCACACCGGGCTTGTCCGCGCCGCCGAGCCGCCGGGCGGCACCCCCGGCGAGCACGACCACGTCGTACACCGGACCGGCGCCTGGATCGCGCGAGGGCTCGTACGAGGTCACCCCCCGAGTATGCGTGCCGCCGCGATCACAGGGAACGTACGGCGGCGCCGTGATCGCGCCGTGCAGGTGCCGGGGCCGCGACCGCGGTATGGCGGCGCCGCGGTCACAGGGTGCGCAGCAGGACCGCCGGCTGTTCCACGCAGTCCGCCACATAGCGCAGGAAGCCGCCCGCGGTGCCGCCGTCGCACACCCGGTGGTCGAAGGTGAGCGAGAGCTGGACGACCTGGCGCACGGCCAGCTCGCCCTCGTGCACCCACGGCTTGGGGACGATACGGCCGACGCCGAGCATGGCCGCCTCGGGGTGGTTGATGATCGGCGTGGAACCGTCGACGCCGAACACGCCGTAGTTGTTCAACGTGAAGGTGCCGCCCGTGAGTTCCGCGGGGGTGAGGGTGCCCGTGCGGGCCGCCTCGGTCAGCCGGGCGAACTCGGCGGACAGGGCCTCGGCGTCACGCGCGTGCGCGTCCTTCACGACCGGCACGACCAGTCCCCGCTCGGTCTGCGCGGCGAACCCCAGATGCACGGCGTCCAGCCTGACGATCTCCCTGGCCGCCATGTCCACGGTGGAGTTGAGCTCGGGGAAGCGGGCGAGGGCGGCGGTGCAGATCCGGGCGAGCAGCGCGAGCAGGGAGATCTTCGGAGCGCCGGTCGCGTTCATCGCGGCACGCGCGCGCATGAGTTCCGTCGCGTCGGCGTCCACCCAGCAGGTGGCGTCGGGGATCTCGGTCCGGCTCCGCGAGAGCTTGTCGGCCACGGCGCCCCGGACGCCCTTGAGGGGGACGCGGGTCCCTCCGGGGGTTGTCGCGGGAGCTGCCGCCGGGGTGGCGGCCGGCACGGGCGCCGTACGCGTCTGTACGGCGGCGGCCCGCAGGGCGTACTCGACGTCCGCCCGCAGGATCAGTCCGTCGGGGCCGGAGCCGGTGAGCTCCTTGAGGTCGAGGCCGTTCTCGCGCGCGAGCCGGCGCACCAGGGGCGAGATCACGGGAACGGGCCCGTCCGCCACGGCCTCGGGCGCACCGGGCCGACCGGCCGCGGTCACCCCGGACTCGTCCACGGTTGCGGTCGCCACCGCCCCTGACGCGTCCCGTCCGGCCGTCTGTGCCCCGGGCCCGCCGTGCGGCTCCCCGACCGGCTCGGCGGCCATGCTCCGGCCGTTCGCGGCCGCGGGCACGGCGGGTGCCGGCCGTACCCTCCGCCGCCGGGCGGGTGCTTCCGAGGTGCCGTACCCGACAAGGACGTTGCCCGAACCCCCCGCAGAACCGGTGGAGGCCTCCGTCGAACCGCCGGGGGCCGACGCTCCGACCGCCACCGTGATCAGCGGTGCCCCCACCGGGAGCTCGCTGCCCTCCTCGCCGAAACGGGCCGTGACGACGCCGGCGTAGGGGCACGGGACGTCGACCATCGCCTTGGCCGTCTCGACCTCGACGACCGGCTGGTCGACCGCGACGACGTCGCCGACCTCCACGAGCCAGCGGACGATCTCCGCCTCGGTCAGGCCCTCGCCGAGATCCGGCAGCCTGAACTCCAGCACCTGCGCCATCAGCTCTCCGCCTCCCATTGCAGACGCCCGACGGCGTCCAGGATCCGGTCCACGCCGGGCAGGTGATGACGCTCCAGCATCGGCGGCGGGTAGGGGATGTCGAACCCGGCCACGCGCAGCACCGGCGCCTCCAGATGGTGGAAGCAGCGCTCCGTGACCCGGGCCGCGATCTCCCCGCCCGGTCCGCCGAACCCGCCCGACTCGTGCACGACGACCGCCCGCCCGGTCCGCCGCACCGAGGCCGAGACCGTGTCGTCGTCGAACGGCACCAGTGAGCGCAGGTCGACGACTTCGAGGTCCCACCCCTCCTCCCGCGCGGCCTCGGCGGCTTCGAGGCACACGGGTACGGACGGGCCGTACGTGATGAGTGTGGCGCTCCGGCCCGAGCGCCGCACCACCGCACGGCCTATGGGTTCAACGGTCTGGGGATCGTCCGGGTTCCAGGAGTCCTTCGACCAGTACAGCCGCTTGGGCTCCAGGACGACGACCGGGTCGTCGGAGGCGATCGCGGCGCGCATCAGGCCGTAGGCGTCGGCGACGGTCGCGGGCGTGACGACGTGGAGTCCCGGCGTCGCCATGTAGTACGCCTCGGAGGAGTCGCTGTGGTGCTCGACCCCGCCGATGCCCCCGCCGTAGGGGACCCGGATGGTGATCGGCAGCGGCATCGCTCCGCGCGTGCGGTTGCGCATCTTCGCCACATGGCTGATCAGCTGCTCGAACGCCGGGTACGCGAAGGCGTCGAACTGCATCTCCACGACCGGCCGCAGCCCGTACATCGCCATGCCGACGGCCGTGCCGAGGATGCCCGCCTCGGCGAGCGGGGTGTCCGTGCAGCGGTCCTCGCCGAACTCCTTGGCGAGCCCGTCGGTGACCCGGAAGACACCGCCGAGGGTGCCGACGTCCTCGCCCATGACGTGCACGGTGGGGTCGGCCGCCATCGCGTCGCGCAGCGCACGCGTGAGGGCCTGCGCCATGGTGGCGGGCTTGAGGGCGACGGTGGTCATCGGCGCGTACCCCCGTGAGAGTCGTGCTCGGCTTCGAGCTCGGCGCGCAGCTGGGCCCGCTGCTCGCGCAGTTGCGGGGTGGGCTCGGCATAGACGTGGGCGAACAGGTCCATGGGGTCGAGGACCGGGTCCTGGTTCATGCGCTGGCGCAGCCCGGCGGCGAACTCCTCGGCGTCCTGGCGCACGGCCTCGATGCCGGCCTCGTCGATCAGGCCGCGCTCGGTCAGCTCGTGCTCCAGGAGGGCGATCGGGTCGTGCCCGCGCCAGGTCTCGACCTCGGCGTCGCCGCGGTAGCGGGTCGCGTCGTCGGCGTTGGTGTGGGCGTCCACGCGGTAGGTGATCGCTTCCACCAGGGTGGGTCCGCCGCCCGCGCGCGCGTGGCGTACGGCGGCGCTGAGGACCTCGTGCACGGCTGCCGCGTCGTTGCCGTCGACCAGCCGCCCCGGCATGCCGTAGCCGACGGCCTTGTGGGCCAGCGACGGGGCCGCGGTCTGCTTGGCGAGCGGGACGGAGATCGCGAAGCCGTTGTTCTGGACCAGGAAGACCACCGGCGCCTGCCAGACGGCGGCGAAGTTCAGCGCCTCGTGGAAGTCGCCCTCGCTGGTGCCGCCGTCGCCGACCATGGCGAGCGCGACCACGTCGTCGCCCTTGAGGCGGGCGGCGTGCGCGAGGCCGACGGCGTGCGGGAGCTGGGTGGCGAGCGGGGTGCACAGGGGGGCCACGCGGTGTTCGCGCGGGTCGTATCCGGTGTGCCAGTCGCCGCGCAGGAGGGTCAGCGCCTGGACGGGGTCCAGGCCCCGGGCGACGGCGGCGAGGGTGTCGCGGTAGCTGGGGAAGAGCCAGTCGCGGTCCTGCAGGGCCAGCGCGGCGGCGACCTCGCAGGCCTCCTGTCCGGTGCTGGACGGGTAGACGGCGAGGCGACCCTGCTTGGTGAGGGCGGTGGCCTGCGTGTTGTAGCGGCGGCCGCGCACCAGCTCGGCGTACAGGCGGCGCAGCAGGGCCGGGTCGGCCTTGGCGGCCGCGTCGGTGCCGAGGACGCGTCGTGGCTCCGCGTCGGGCAGCAGGGGCGCGGGGTCCGTGCGGGGCTGCCATGCGGGCGGCGGCGATGGCCGGTACGCGCCCCGCTGCTCCATGACCGTCATGACGGCACCTCCTCGTGGGAGCGGCTGGTGGCGCACCACGGGTGTGTGAGGCGCCTCACCTACCGATTGTTCGGTCGTCGGCACATTTTGGCTACCGGCCCCCTCAGGCTGTGGACAAACGGTTCTCCACAGCCTCCAATGAACGCAGTACGTCCATGGCAGGGAGGCGGGGGGACATGGCATCTGAACAAATGGCCGAAGGCCCGGAGAGCGGCGTCCCCCTCCCGCCCCCGCGTCCGCTCGACGCCATCGATCAGGACATCCTCCAGATGCTCCAGGCGGACGGCCGCGCGTCGATAAGGTCGGTCGCCGAACGGGTCCATGTCTCCCGCGCCAACGCCTACGCGCGGATCAACCGGCTCGTCGAGGACGGCGTCATCCGCGGCTTCGGGGCTCGCGTCAACCACGAGCGCGCGGGCCAGGGCACCTCGGCGTACATCACCCTGAAGATCGTCCAGAACTCCTGGCGAACGGTCCGGGAACAGCTCAGACAGCTGCCCGGGGCCTCCCACATCGCCCTGGTCGGAGGGGACTTCGACGTGCTGCTCCTCGTCCACACGCCCGACAACAGATCCCTGCGCGAGCTGGTCCTGACCCGTCTCCAGGCGATCCCGGAGGTCCTCAGCACCCGCACCCTCCTGGTCTTCGAGGAAGAGGACCTGGAGCCGCAGGGCTGACGTCAGGGCTGCGCGCGCAGCCCGGAGAACACCAACTGCACCACCGCGTCGGCGACTTCGCGCTCGTTCATCCCCCGCCCGTCCGGGCGGTACCACTCCACGATGGAGTTGATCATGCCGAAGACCAGGCGGGTCGCGAGGCGTACCTCCACGTCGCCGCGTACCTCGCCGTCCGCGGCCGCCGCCTTCAGGAGCTCGGCGACCCGGTGGTCGAAGTCGCGGCGGCGCTCCAGCGCCCAACGCTCGGTACCGGTGTTGCCGCGCACGCGCAGCAGCAGGGTGACGTACGGGAGTTCGGCGATGAGCACCTCGACCATGCGCCGCACGACGTACTCCAGGCGGGCGGAGGCACGGCCCACGCGCGCGTGCTCCTCGTCGAGGATCCCGAAGAGGCCGTCCAGGGCCCGGCTGACGGCCCGGCGCAGGAGCTCCTCCTTGCCGGACACATGGTGGTAGATCGACGACTTGGAGATACCGGCCGCCTTGGAGAGGTGCTCCATGGAAGTGCCGTCGTAGCCGCGCTCGTTGAAGATCTGGACGGCGACCGACAGCAGGGTCTCCGGGGTGTACGTGTCCCGCTTGGCGGTCGTCATGAGGTGCTGCCCTCCCGCTTGTCGGAGGCGTACGCGTGGCGGTACAGCGCGAGCGAGGGCGCGTACCGCCCGGAGGGGTCGCGCAGGTGCAGGTCGTCGAGGAGGGCGTAGGCCCAGTTGCGGCCGAGCCTGCGGCTCCACTCGAACGGGCCGAGGGGATAGTTCACCCCGAGCCGCATCGCGGTGTCGATGTCCTCCTGGGTGGCCACACCCTTGGCGACGGCGTCGTGCGCGAGGTCGACGATGCGGGCGACCGTACGGGCGACGATCATGCCGGGCACGTCACCGATGACGCTGACGTCCTTGCCCAGCGCCTGGAAGAGCCCGACGGCCTCGGCGAAGGTCTGCTGCGAGGTGTCCTGGGAGGCGGACAGCGCGATGCGCGTGGCCCTGCGGTAGTCGAGCGCGAGGTCGAAGTAGACGACGTCCCGGAACTCCACCGAGGTCTGCCCGTCGGCGAGGGCGAGCTGCCCGCCGCTCGGCATGACCAGCCGGGTGCCGTGGTCCTCCTCGTCCTCGCGGACCGGAATGCCCGCCTCGCGGATCAGGGCGAGCAGTTCGGACGCGGGGCCCAGGTCGCCCTCGGCGACGACGTACGCGGGAGCCTGGGCCGGCTCCGCGGTGTGCGGCTCGTCGCGCTCGGCGCCGTCCGTGTAGTCGTACCAGCCCTGTCCGCTCTTGCGGCCGAGCCGGCCCGACTCGACCAGACGCTGCTGGGCCAGCGAGGGCGTGAAGCGCACGTCCTGGAAGAAGGCCCGCCACACGGAGTGCGTCACGGACTCGTTGACGTCCTGCCCGATCAGGTCGGTCAGTTCGAACGGGCCCATCTTGAAGCCGCCGCACTCGCGCAGGACCGCGTCGATGGTGGCGGGCTCGGCGCCCTGGGCCTCGTAGACCGCGAACGCCTCGGCGTAGAAGGGCCGCGCGATGCGGTTGACGATGAAGCCCGGGGTGTCGGCGCAGGCGACCGGCGTCTTGCCCCACGCGCGTGCCGTCTCGTACGCGCGCGTGGCCGAGGAGACGTCGGTGGCGAAGCCGGAGACGACCTCGACCAGCGGCAGCAGCGGGGCGGGGTTGAAGAAGTGCAGGCCCACGAAGCGGCCCGGGTGGCGCAGGGCGCCGGCGATGGCCGTCACCGACAGGGAGGAGGTGTTGGTGGCGAGCAGACAGTCCTCGACGACGATGTCCTCCAGCTCCCGGAAGAGCTGCTGTTTGACGTCCAGTCGCTCCAGGACGGCCTCAATGACCAGGGTGCAGTCCGCGAGGTCGGTGAGGTGCTCCGCGGCCGCGAGACGGGCGCGCGCCGCGTCCCGGTCGGCGGCGGTGAGCCGGTCCTTCTCGACGAGCCGGTCCAGCCGGGCACCGATCGCGTCGGCCGCCTCCCGGGCACGGCCGGGGGCGGCGTCGTACAGCCGCACGTGATGCCCGGCGACCAGCGCGACCTGGGCGATGCCCTGGCCCATGGTGCCGGTGCCGACGACGGCCACGGGGCTGCTGAGGTCGAGTCCTGTCATGTGCGCGATCCTCCCGCACGGGGTTTTCCACAGATGCGGCGGACCCCCTTGTCCCGACCGATCGTTCGGTTACTCTAACTCTGTCTGGCTGTTCCTGCCCATGTTTCTGCCCAGGTCATGAGCTCGACGAAGAGTTCGAAAGACGAGGAGTTGGTCCCGCATGGCCGCCGAACTGACCGTCCACCAGCTGATCGCCAAGCACCGGCCCACCCTCGACCAGGCGCTCGAAGCGATCCGCACCCGCGCCTACTGGTCCCCGCACCCGGAGCACCCCAAGGCCTACGGCGAGCAGGGCAGCCTCGACATGGCGGCGGGCAAGGCCGCCTTCGACGCTCTCCTGGGCACCCGCCTCGACCTCGGCCAGCCCGGCACGGACGACTTCGTGGGCGGCGAGGTCTCGCCGTACGGCATCGAGCTGGGCGTCGAGTACCCGCACGCGGACGTGGACGTGCTGCTGCCCGCGATGAAGGCGGGCCAGAAGGCGTGGCGGGACGCGGGCGCGGAGATCCGCGCAGTGGTGTGCCTGGAGATCCTCAAGCGGATCAGCGACCGGACCCACGAGTTCGCGCACGCGGTCATGCACACCAGCGGCCAGGCGTTCATGATGGCGTTCCAGGCCGGCGGCCCGCACGCGCAGGACCGCGGCCTGGAGGCGGTGGCGTACGCGTACGTGGAGCAGGTCCGCACACCCGACACCGCGGAGTGGACCAAGCCGCAGGGCAAGCGCGACCCGCTCGCGCTCACCAAGCAGTTCACGCCGGTCCCGCGCGGGATCGGCCTGGTCATCGGCTGCAACACCTTCCCGACATGGAACGGCTATCCGGGCCTGTTCGCCTCCCTGGCCACCGGCAACGCCGTCCTGGTCAAGCCGCACCCGCGCGCGGTGCTGCCGCTCGCGCTCACGGTCCGGGTCGCGCGGGACGTCCTGAGCGAGGCCGGCTTCAACCCGAACCTGGTGGCGCTCACCGCCGAGCGCCCCGGCGAGGGCATCGCGAAGACCCTGGCCACGCGCCCGGAGATCCGGATCATCGACTACACCGGCTCGACGGCGTTCGGCGACTGGCTGGAGGCCAACGCCCGTCAGGCGCAGGTCTACACGGAGAAGGCCGGCGTCAACTCGGTCCTCGTGGAGTCGGCCGGCGACTACAAGGGGATGCTCGCCAACCTGGCCTTCTCGTTGTCGCTGTACAGCGGCCAGATGTGCACGACCCCGCAGAACCTGCTGATCCCCCGGGACGGCATCCGCACCGACGAGGGCCCCAAGACCTTCGACGAGGTGGTCGCCGACCTGGCCCGCTCCGTCGACGGCCTCCTCGGCGACGACGCGCGCGCGAACGCCCTGCTGGGCGCGATCGTCAACCCGGACGTGAAGGCGCGCCTGGAGGCCGCGGCGGGGCTGGGGGAAGTCGCCCTGGCGTCGCGGGAGATCGCCAACCCGGAGTTCCCCGGTGCGGTCGTCCGCACCCCCGTCCTCGTCAAGCTGGACGGAGCCAAGCCGGACGACGAGGCCGCCTACATGAGCGAGTGCTTCGGGCCGGTGTCCTTCGCCGTGGCCGTGGACTCGGCTTCCGACGCGGTCGAGCTGCTGCGCCGGACGATTCGCGAGAAGGGCGCCATGACGGTCGGCGCGTACACCACCGACGAGGAGGTGGAACAGGCCGTCCAGGAGGTCTGCCTGGAGGAGGCGGCCCAGTTGTCGCTGAACCTCGTGGGCGGGGTCTACGTCAACCAGACGGCCGCGTTCTCCGACTTCCACGGGTCTGGGGGCAACCCCGCGGCGAACGCCGCGCTGTGCGACGGGGCGTTCGTCGCGAACCGATTCCGGGTGGTCGAGGTGCGCCGGGAGGCCTAGATCCCGCCGAGGCTCCAGTGGTAGAGCGTCATCGCCACACTCGTCGCCAGGTTGTAGCTGGAGACCTGGGGGCGCATCGGCAGCGCCACCAGATGACCGGCACGCGCGCGGAGGTCGGGCGACAGCCCGCTGCGCTCCGAGCCGAAGGCGAGGACGGCGTCGTCCGGGAGCTTCACGCCCCGGATGTCGTCGCCCTCGGGGTCCAGGGCGAACACCGGGCCGGGCGGCAGCTCGGCGACGGTCAGGCGCTCCACCGCGGTCGCGAAGTGCAGGCCCGCGCCCGCACGGACGACCGTCGGGTGCCAGGGGTCGAGCGTGCCCGTGGTGACCACGCCGGTCACTCCGAAGCCCGCGGCCAGCCGGATCACGGCCCCGGCGTTGCCGAGGTTGCGTGGATTGTCGAGGACCACGACGGGGGCGGTACGCGGCGTGTGCGCCAGCTTCTCGAGATGGGCGGCCCGGGACGGTCGTACGGCCAAAGCCGCCACCGCCGTCGGGTGCGGACGCGGCACGAGGGACGCGTACACCGACTCGGGGACCTGGGTCAGCAGCGCGTCCAGGGTGTCCCGTACGTCCGGCGCCAGCTCCTCGGCCAGGGCGAGCGCGGCACCCCGGTCGACGGCGACCGCCACCGGGACGTCGGCCCCGAAGCGCACGGCGTGCTTGAGGGCGTGGAAGCCGTCGAGCAGCACGGAGGTGTCGGCGAGCCGGTGCCACAGGCTCACGGGATCGGGACCGGTCATGCGGGGAAGCCTACGTGCGTGTGATCGGGGTTCTCGGGGTCACCGGGGTCGGCGCCAGGGCCACGGGCGGGCCCCGGGGTCCGCGCGGCCCCCGGCTCCTTCGGTGCGCCCGGCTGCGGGGGCCTCGGTTGCTGGGAACCCGGTTGCTCCAGGGGACCCCGTTGCCGCTTCGAACCGCGCTGTCGGGGCAGCCCCCGGCCCGGGCCGCCCCCGCCCGCGAGGCGCGCCCACACGCGACCACGCGTGCGTGCGGCCCCGTCGCCGAGTCGGCGAAGGAAGGACGTCGGCAGGAAGACCGAGTCGGCGGCGATCATCGCCAGCGAGAAGAACGGCAGGCCGAGGACGACCGCGATCACGGCGTGCTCGGTGATCATCGCGGCCAGCAGGATGTTCTTCACCCGCCGGTTGAACAGCGTGAACGGGAACGCGACCTGCACGGCGACCGTGCCGTAGGTCACCAGCATCACCATGACGCCGTGCGCCGACAGCAGGTCGGCGAGGGCGGGCCACGGCGAGAAGGACTCCAGGTGGAGGGGGTAGTAGACGGCGGTGCCGTCCTGCCAACGGGAGCCCTGGATCTTGTACCAGCCCGCCGTCGCGTAGATCAGACAGGCCTCGGCCATGATCACGAGCAGGGCACCGTTGTGGACGATGTTGGCGACGACGTCGAGCATGATCCGCGGCTGGCCGGACCGGGCGAACCGTCCGACCGCCCACCACAGGACCTGCGCCGACCACAGGACCCACAGAAGCGCCGGGACGAACCAGTCGCCGTTCAGCTTGCCCAGGAAGGCCGCCGCCACCAGCACGAGCCCGAGGACACCCCACAGGGCCCGACCGGTCCGGTCCACGACATGCTCCCCACGCGCGCGTGCCGCCCGCGTGCGCCGAGCCCGTCGCTCGTCCAGCGACCAGACCTGACCGCAGCGTGTGAAGACGAGATAGATGCACATCAGATGCAGGACGTTGTCGCCGCCGTCGCCCATGAAGATGCTGCGGTTCTGCAGCGAGAGCACGCCGACCATGAAGAGCACGGACATCGCGCGGGTGCGCCAGCCGAGCAGCAGCAGAAGGCTCCACAGGACGGCCAGCACGTAGAAGGTCTCGAACCAGAACTGGCCGTCCGACCACATCAGGGCCGTGAACGCGCCGTTGATCGAGATCAGCTGCTCGGCGAGGTTCCAGTTCCAGGGACCGTCCGGGCCGTACAGCTCCTGACGGTGCGGGAACTCGCGCAGCAGGAACAGCAGCCAGGTCGCGCTGAAGCCGATGCGGACCATCGCGGTCTGGTAGGGACCGAGAGCGGCCTCGGTGACGCGCGCGATGCCGGTCGACACCGCCAGGGCGAATCGGTTCACCGGGTGCTCCCCTCGGTGTCGTCCGCCGTCACGGCCCACCAGGGCTGCTCGCGGTAGACCGGCTGCACCGAGACCTTCTCCTCGCTCCACTTCGGCGGGGGCACGTTCGTGGTCCTGGAGCGGACCTGGACGCTCACGAGGACGTCACCCCGCGCGGTCGCGTCGTCGCGCTCCAGGCGCAGCACGACGATGCGGCGCAGATAGGTCTCGGAGAGGGTGCCGCGCAGGCCGACCGGTCGGTTGTCGGCGTCGTGCGTGGCGACGAAGAGGTCCCAGGAGCGCCGCACCTCGTTCTGCTGGGTGTGGCTGGGCAGCGGATTGCCGTCTATGGCCCGGCCGTCCTGGGCGGACAGGTCGTACCACCCGGACGTACGGCTGCCGCCGTCAGCGCTGCGTATCCGGGCCCGGACCTGCACCGCGATGTTCATCTGGAGCGGGTTCGGCGCGAAGAGCTTCCAGTTCTGCTCGAACTCCGGGTAGACCCAGTCGTCGACCGCCCCGCCGTGCTGCTTGGTCACCGTGTTCTGTGGCGCGACGTGCAAGAACACCATCCCGATGTGCACACAGACGGCGACGGCCACGACGGCGAGCGCCAGGGCGACACCGATCTGATAGCGGAGGGAGAGAGCGGCCACGCCGGTAGGGGGTTGGGGGTCGCCGTAGGGGGCTGAGGCTGCTGGGGATGAGGCTGCTGGGGATGAGGCTGCGGCTGCGGCCTGGCGTATCGCAGCGGGGGCGGAGGGCTGGGCGCCCGCGGGCTCGGCGTCCGGATCCGGTGCGGCCGACGACACGTCGGTGGGCGCACCATCCGGTGCGGGGGACTGCGCCCACGGCGGGGAGGGCGCGGCTCGCTCACCTGGCGCCTGTGTCCCCTCCAGCCCCTCCAGCCCCTCCAGCCCGTCCGGCCCCTCCGGCTCAGGGGCATCGCCCGGCTCGCTCGGGGCGCCCGGTTGTCGCCGGGCGTCGGAGCCTCCGTCGTACGCGTCCATTCCGCCCCGTTCCCGATTCCGGTCCGTCCACCGCCGCCCGCCCGCGGGGGCCGCAGCGGCCGGTGGCCGACGCGCGCACCCGCCTCGCCGCGGCTCGCACCGGCACGGTACTCAGGCCCGACCGCCCCGCACAGCCCCTTCCGACCGGCCCCGCCGTGGCCGTTCTCACTCCCGCCCAGGTTTTCCACAGGGAGCCCGGTGGGTTTTCCACAGCGGTTGACACCTTACGGCGCCCGGCACACCATGGAATCGCACGAACCGAACGATCGGTCGGGAGCAGGTTCCGGCGGAGCCCAGGTCGAGGGGGCCTCATGGCGACAGCAGCCGCGCACCAGACGGTGAGCACACAGACGTACGGCGCTCAGGGCGCCGTCGGCGACACAGCCGCGTACGAGAGCGTCTTCGACGCAGCCGTGGCCGCCGACGAGCGCATCGAGCCGCGCGACTGGATGCCCGACGCCTACCGCGCGACCCTCGTCCGCCAGATCGCGCAGCACGCCCACTCCGAGATCATCGGCATGCAGCCGGAGGCGAACTGGATCACCCGCGCGCCCTCCCTGCGCCGCAAGGCCATCCTGATGGCCAAGGTCCAGGACGAGGCGGGGCACGGCCTCTACCTCTACAGCGCGGCGGAAACCCTCGGCACCGGCCGCGACGAGCTCCTCGACAAGCTCCACTCCGGCCGCCAGAAGTACTCCTCGATCTTCAACTATCCGACCCTGACCTGGGCGGACGTCGGCGCGATCGGCTGGCTGGTGGACGGCGCCGCGATCACCAACCAGGTCCCGCTGTGCCGCTGCTCCTACGGCCCGTACGCGCGAGCGATGGTCCGCATCTGCAAGGAGGAGTCCTTCCACCAGCGCCAGGGGTACGAGCTGCTGCTGGCCCTGAGCAACGGCACGCCCGAGCAGCACGCGATGGCCCAGGACGCGGTGGACCGCTGGTGGTGGCCGTCCCTGATGATGTTCGGCCCGCCCGACGACGAGTCCGCGCACTCCGCGCAGTCGATGGCCTGGAAGATCAAGCGTCATTCCAACGACGAGCTGCGGCAGCGCTTCGTGGACATCTGCGTTCCGCAGGCCGAGTCCTTGGGACTCACCCTCCCCGACCCGGACCTGCGGTGGAACGAGGAACGCGGGCACCACGACTTCGGCCCGATCGACTGGACGGAGTTCCGGGAGGTCCTGAAGGGCAACGGCCCGTGCAACGAACAGCGGATCACCCAGCGCCGGCAGGCGCACGAAGAGGGCGCCTGGGTGCGGGAGGCGGCCGCGGCCTACGCGGCGAAGCACACCGGCGAGACAGGAGCGACGCGCGCATGACGAACACCGACTGGCCCCTGTGGGAGGTTTTCGTGCGCTCGCGCCGCGGCCTCTCCCACACCCACGCCGGCAGCCTGCACGCCCCGGACGCGGAGCTCGCCCTGCGCAACGCACGCGACCTGTACACCCGGCGCGGCGAGGGCGTCTCGATCTGGGTGGTCCCCTCGTCCGCGATCACCGCCTCCTCGCCCGACGAGAAGGACCCGTTCTTCGAGCCGTCCGCCGACAAGCCGTACCGGCACCCGACGTTCTACGAGATCCCGGAAGGGGTGAAGCACCTGTGACCGCACCTGAGACGACGGCTGCTCCCACACTCTCCCCGGTTCCCGTCGCGGCCGCCCTCGCCCTCGGCGACGACGCGCTGGTGCTCTCGCACCGCCTGGGCGAGTGGGCGGGCCACGCGCCCGTCCTGGAGGAGGAGGTCGCCCTCGCCAACATCGCCCTGGACCTGCTCGGCCAGGCCCGGGTGCTGCTGTCGCTGGCCGGCGACGAGGACGCACTGGCCTATCTGCGCGAGGAACGCGCCTTCCGCAACCTCCAGCTGGTGGAACAGCCGAACGGCGACTTCGCCCACACCATCGTCCGCCAGCTCTACTTCTCCACCTACCAGCACCTGCTCTACGCCGAACTGGCCGCGGGTGACGGCCCCTTCGCCCCGCTCGCCGCGAAGGCCGTCAAGGAGGTCGCCTACCACCGCGACCACGCCGAGCAGTGGACCCTGCGGCTCGGTGACGGCACCGAGGAGAGTCACGAGCGGACCCGGCGGGCGTGCGAGGCGCTGTGGCGGTTCACCGGCGAGATGTTCCAGCCGGTGGAGGGAGTGGACATCGACCGGGAGCACATCGAGGCCGCCTGGCTCGCGTCCGTGGGGGAGGTCCTGCGTCGGGCCACCCTGAGCGTCCCCGAAGGGCCGCGCACGGGCGCGTGGGCCGCCGGAGCCGGACGACAGGGCCTGCACACCGAGTCCTTCGGGCGGATGCTCGCCGAGATGCAGCATCTGCACCGCAGTCACCCGGGGGCGTCATGGTGACGCTCACCCCGCTGGAGACCGAGCTGTTCGCGCTCGCCGGTTCGGTGCCCGATCCCGAACTGCCCGTGCTGACCCTGCACGAGCTGGGTGTGCTGCGTGCGGTGCATGTCCGGGACGCGCACTCGGTCGAGGTCGAGCTGACCCCGACGTACACCGGCTGCCCGGCGATCGAGGCGATGTCCCTGGACATAGAGCGGGTGCTGCGGGAACACGGCATGCGGGAGGTCACCGTCCGCACGGTGCTCGCGCCCGCCTGGTCGACCGACGACATCACGGCCGAAGGGCGCCGCAAACTGCGGGAGTTCGGCATAGCGCCGCCCCGCGTTGCGGCGGCGGCCGGGTCGGTCGCGGTGCGGCTCGGCCCGACGCGGACGCTCGACACGGCGGCCGAGGCCGTCCACTGCCCGCACTGCGGTTCCGCCGAGACCGAACTGCTCAGCCGGTTCTCCTCCACCGCGTGCAAGGCGCTGCGGCGGTGCCTCGACTGCCGTGAACCGTTCGACCACTTCAAGGAGTTGTGATGGCCCGCTTCCACCCGCTCCCGGTGGCCGCGGTCGACCGGCTCACCGACGACTCCGTGGCCCTGACCCTCACCGTGCCGCCCGAGCTGCGCGAGGAGTACCGGCACGCCGCCGGCCAGCATCTCGCCCTGCGCCGCACGGCCGACGGCCGGGAGATACGCCGGACCTACTCGATCTGCTCCCCGGCACCCGACGGAGAGGGACCTCGCGAACTGCGGGTCGGCGTGCGGCTGGTGGAGGGCGGAGACTTCTCGACGTACGCGCTCAAGGAGATCCACGTCGGTGACGAGCTGGAGGTGATGACGCCGGCGGGCCGGTTCACCCTCGACCCGGCGCCCGGACTGTACGCGGCGATCGTCGGCGGCAGTGGCATCACCCCGGTGCTGTCGATCGTGGCGACGCTGCTGGCGCGCGAGCCCGGGGCCCGGTTCTGCCTGATCCGCAGCGACCGCACCTCCGCGTCCACGATGTTCCTGGAAGAGGTCGCCGACCTGAAGGACCGCCACCCCGAGCGCTTCCAGCTGGTCACGGTGCTCTCCCGGGAGGAGCAGCAGGCGGGGCTGCCGTCGGGGCGGCTCGACCGGGCGCGGCTGACCGGCTTGCTGCCGGCGCTGCTGCCGGTGGACCGGGTGGCGGGGTGGTTCCTGTGCGGACCGTTCGGACTGGTGCAGGGCGCGGAGAAGGCGCTGCGGGAGCTCGGGGTTGCCCGTACCCGTATCCACGAGGAGATCTTCCATGTGGATGCCGGGGCCGCCCCGGCGCAGACGGTCCCCGCGCCCGCGCACAGCATGGTGACCGCCCGGCTCGACGGACGTGGCGGCAGCTGGCCCGTCCAGGACGGCGAGTCGCTTCTGGAGACGGTGCTGCGCAACCGGTCCGACGCGCCCTACGCCTGCAAGGGCGGAGTGTGCGGGACCTGCCGAGCCTTCCTCGTCTCCGGCGAGGTGCGCATGGACCGCAACTTCGCACTGGAGCCGGAGGAGACGCAGGCGGGCTACGTACTGGCGTGCCAGTCGCATCCGGTGACGGAGAAGGTGGAGCTGGACTTCGACAGGTAGGTCGGGGGGAGCCCGTTCCCTTCTCCTAGAACCTGTTCTATCTTGACGGACCGTCAGATCAGCTGACCCGATCTGCCGACCCGTCGGAAGGACAGGGACCGTGGACTTCACCTTCAGCGAGGAGCAGCAGGCGGCGGCCGAAGCGGCGCGGGGGGTGTTCGCCGATGTCGCACCGGACGCGGTGCCGTCTCCGGCGATGACCACGGGTGCCGTGGCCGACGAGTTCGACCGCGCGCTGTGGGCCAGGCTCGCCGACGCGGATGTGCTGAGCCTGCTGTTGGCCGAGGAGTACGGCGGGGCGGGTCTGGATGCCGTCGCGCTGTGCCTGGTGCTGCGTGAGTCGGCGAGGGTGCTGGCGCGGGTGCCGCTGCTGGAGAACAGTGCGGCCATGGCAGCTGTACAGGCTTACGGCGGCCCGGAGTTGAGGGCGGAGCTGCTGGAGCGGGCAGGACGCGGGGAGGTCGTGCTGACCGTCGCCGCGAGCGGCCGCACCGGCCATGACCCGGCCGAACTCGCCGTCACCGCACGGCTGGAGGAGGGGGAGGGGGCCGACTGGATCCTGGACGGCGTACAGACGGCGGTGCCGTGGGCGTACGACGCGGACTACGTCGTCGTCCCCGCGCACACGACCGCGGACCGGACCGTTCTCGCGCTGGTGCCCCGGGTCCATGACGGGGTCACGCCGGCCGAGCAGTTCTCCACCAGCGGGGAGCGGCTGGGCGAGCTGCGGCTGGAGTCGGCGCGGATCGCCGCCCGGGACGTGATCGATGTCGAGGGCGCGTGGGAGTGGCTGCGGGATCTGCTGACCACGGGGACGTGTGCGCTGGCGCTCGGCCTGGGCGAGCGGGTGCTGCGGATGAGCAGTGACTACACCAGCAAGCGGGAGCAGTTCGGGTTCCCGGTCGCCACCTTCCAGGCGGTCGCCGTGCAGGCCGCCGACCGTTACATCGACCTGCGCGCGATGGAGGTCACGCTGTGGCAGGCCGCGTGGCGGATCGCCGCGGGAGCGCGGGGCACGCTGCCGGTCGCGGGGGACGTCGCCGTGGCGAAGATCTGGGCCTCCGAGGGGGTACGGAGGGTGGTGCAGACGGCACAGCATCTGCACGGCGGGTTCGGCGCCGACGTCGACTACCCCCTGCACCGGTACCACGCCTGGGCCAAGCATCTGGAGCTGTCGCTGGGCCCGGCGGCGGCGCACGAGGAGGTGTTGGGAGACCTGCTGGCGGCCCATTCTCTGGGATAGGCGAAACCGCGGGGCCCTTGATCGGCGACTGAGAGGATGACGGAACCGCACCGACAGAAGGAGGCCGAGCATGATGCTGCTCGTCCTGTCCTGCATCCTCGCGCTCACCATCGGGGGATGCGTCTGCGTCTGGTGGGCGGCCCGGGGCGGCCCACGCTGGACGCGGGCGGTGTCCGCCGCGACCCTCGCGGCGGGCGAGCTGACCCGCCGCGCGAGCCGTTACGACCGCAACCCGAGCGGCCGGGACGACTGAGCGTCCGCCGCCCGGGACCGCCGGAGGCTAGAGCACGAAGCCCGGTCGGCCGTCGTCGGTCACCACGGGGCGGCCCGTCTCGGCCCACAGCTGCATGCCGCCGTCGACGTTCGCGGCGTCGACACCCTGCTGGGCCAGGTACATCGTGACCTGGGCCGAGCGGCCGCCGGACCGGCAGATCACGTGGACGCGGCCATCCTGCGGGGCGGCCTCGGTCAGCTCGCCGTAGCGGGCCACGAACTCACTGATGGGGATGTGCAGCGCCCCTTCGGCGTGACCCGCCTGCCATTCGTCGTCCTCGCGGACGTCCAGCAGGAAATCGTCGTCCTTGAGGTCCGTGACCTGGACCGTGGGCACACCAGCACCGAAATTCATGGGTCCGACGCTACCCGACGCCCTCGGGACGCGGCCGGTCACTCCTGTGCGAGCAGCTCCGCGAGCTCCGCCTCGCGCGTGGAGACGTCGGCCAGGAGCTTCTCGGCGATCTCCTCCAGGAGGCGGTCCGGGTCGTCCGGTGCCATCCGGAGCATCGAGCCGATCGCGCTCTCCTCCAGCTCCCGCGCGACCACGGAGAGCAGTTCCTTGCGCTGGGCGAGCCATTCGAGACGGGCGTAGAGCTCCTCGCTGGGGGTGGGACCCTGCTCCGGGGGCTTCGGCCCGGCGGCCCATTCCTCGGACAGTTCCCGCAGGAGTGGCTCGTCCCCACGGGAGTAGGCGCCGTTGACCCGGGTGATGAACTCCTCGCGCCGCGCCCGCTCGGTTTCGTCCTGGGCGAGGTCCGGGTGGGCCTTACGGGCGAGCTCGCGGTAGAGCTTGCGGGCCTCGTCGCTGGGGCGCACCCGCTGCGGGGGCCGCACCGGCTGGTCCGTGAGCATCGCCTCGGCCTCCGGAAACAGGCCCTCCCCGTCCATCCAGCCGTGGAACAGCTCTTCGACGCCGGGCATCGGCATCACCCGGGCACGGGCCTCGTCCGCCTTGCGCAGGTCCTCGGGATCGCCGGTGCGGGCGGCCCGGATCTCCGCGATCTGTGCGTCCAGCTCGTCGAGGCGGGTGTACATGGGGCCGAGCTTCTGGTGGTGCAGGCGGGAGAAGTTCTCCACCTCGATGCGGAAGGTGTCCACCGCGATCTCGTACTCGATGAGCGCCTGCTCGGCGGCCCGTACGGCACGCTCCAGCCGCGCGGTGCCTGCGGCTTCTGCGCCGTGGGGGTCGGCTTCCGGGGACGTCATCCGGACAGCGTAGCCGCGCCGGCCGGGCCGGGCGCCATCGGATGTGCCGGCGCGGGTTTGTGAGGCGGGTGCGGGTTGTCGGGCGGGTGCGGGTGAGTGGGGCTGGTCGCGCAGTCCCTCGTGCCCCTGAGTGGGGACAGCCACGCCCGCCCGGTGCGCCGGCCTCCTCACACCGCCGTTTCCGCCGCCACCCTCCCCGACCGGATCCCCGCCACCAGTTCCGCGTGGTCCGCCTCCGTGCGGTCGGCGTAGGTGACGGCGAAGGTGGCGATGGCTTCGTCGAGTTCGTCGTTCTTGCCGCAGTAGCCGGAGATCAGGCGGGGGTCGGCGCTGTGGGAGTGCGCGCGGGCCAGGAGGGCGCCGGTCATACGGCCGTAGTCGTCTATCTGGTCGGCGGAGAGGGCGGCCGGGTCCACGCTGCCCTTACGGTTGCGGAACTGGCGGACCTGGAAGGGGCGGCCCTCGACGGTCGTCCAGCCCAGCAGGTTGTCGCTGACGACCTGCATCCGCTTCTGGCCCAGCACGACCCGGCGGCCCTCGTGCTCGACCGTCGGGGCGTCGAAGCCCGCGGTGACCAGGTGGGGCAGCAGGGCCGAGGCCCTCGCCTCCTTGACCTGGAGGACCAGCGGTTCACCGCGGTGGTCCAGCAGCAGGACGACGTAGGAGCGCGTGCCCACGCTGCCTGTGCCGACCACCCGGAACGCCACGTCGTGCACCGCGTGACGGGCCAGCAGGGGGAGGCGGTCCTCGGAGAGGGTGGTCACGTAGTGCTCGAGGGACGCGGCCACCGCCGCGGCCTCCGCGTCGGGCACCCGGCGCAGCACCGGCAGGGCCTCCACGAACCGTCGGCCGCCGTCCTCGGTCGGCTCCGTCGACTTCGCCGCGAAGCGCCCGCTGGTGTTGGCCCGCGCCTTCTCCGAGACCCGCTCCAGCGTGCCGACGAGGTCATGGGCGTCGGTGTGGGAGACGAGTTCCTCGTCCGCGATCGCGTTCCACGCGTCCAGCACCGGGAGTTTGGCCAGCAGCCGCATGGTGCGCCGGTAGGCTCCCACCGCCCCGTGCGCCGCCGTGCGGCAGGTGTCCTCGTCGGCGCCGATCTCCCGGCCCGCGAGGACGAGGGAGGCGGCGAGCCGCTTGAGGTCCCACTCCCAGGGGCCGTACACCGTCTCGTCGAAGTCGTTCAGGTCGATGACCAGGTCACCGCGGGCGTCGCCGTACAGCCCGAAATTGGCCGCGTGGGCGTCGCCGCAGATCTGGGCGCGGATCCTGGTCATCGGGGTGCGGGCGAGGTCGTACGCCATGAGGCCCGCCGAGCCGCGCAGGAACGCGAACGGTGTGGCCGCCATCCGCCCCACCCGCAGCGGGGTCAGCTCGGGGATGCGGCCCCGGCTCGACTCCTCGACCGCCTCCACCGCGCCGGGACGGGAGAGGTCGAGGTCCAGCGCGGCGTGGGCAGCACGCGGGACGCTCTCCCGCAGCTCCTTGCCCTCCTTCTTGGGCGAACCCTCCACGGGCCACTGCGCGAAGCCAGGCACCAGGGGCCGCCGGGCCCCGGCCACAGCGCCGGCCGTCTCACCGGTCCGCGCCCCGGCCGTCGTCTCCACACCGGCCTCGGTCACACCGACCGCCTCCCCCGTGACTCGCAAGAACATCAACTTGTGCCGACCGTACAACCACCAGCCGAAACGCGTCAGACCCTGTGGACAACTCCACGCCTGTGGAAAACCCCGGAGGAAGGACGCAGTCCTGCATGTCCCTCACGCCCGCAAGTACGCCGGCACGGCCGGCACCCGCCGATGTGTCTCCTCCGCCGGCGGCAGGTCCAGCTTCGTCAGGATGCCGCCGACGTGCTTGCCGACCGCCGCCTCGGACACCACCAGTTCCCGAGCGATCGCCGCGTTGGACCTGCCCTCCGCGATCAGCGCGAGCACCTCTCGTTCACGTGGGGTGAGCCGCTCCAGCGGATCGCGGCGGCGGCGCAGCAGCTGTCGTACGACGTCGGGGTCCACCACTGTGCCGCCGTCCGTGACCTCGCCCAGGGCGTCGACGAACTGCTCGACCTGGCCGACCCGGTCCTATTCCTGCTGGTCCTCGGCATCGCCCTGCTCTGCACCGGGATCTCCCTGGCCAACACGATGGTCATGGCCGCCTCGGACCGGGTACGCGGCCTGGCCGTCCTCCGCCTGGCCGGGGCCACCCGCCGACAGGTGCTGCGGCTGGTCGGTGCCGAGGCGCTGACGGTCGTGGCGGTGGGCGGGATGCTCGGGCTGCTCGTCACCGCGATCAATCTGGGCGGGATGCGGGGCGCGCTGGGGCTGCTGGCGACGCACGGGCCGATGCGGATCCCCTGGCCGGAGCTCGCCACGGTCACCGGAGCCTGCGCGGTCCTCGCCGTGGTGTTCTCGGTCGCCCCGGCCGCGTGGGCGATGCGTCGCGGGGCGGTGCAACTGGTCGGCACGAGGGAGTGAGAGCGACCTCACAGCGTAAGCCGTGCCACCACCCGGCCCCCTCGGACGGGCACCAAAAAGCCCCTCAGGTCCAGGACCTGAGGGGCTTCCAGGGGTGGCCCTGGCCGCCCCGTCATTTGCTGTGGCCCTGGCCGTCCCGTCCTTTGCTGTGGCCCTGGCCGTCCCGTCATTTGCTCAGGGCTCGGTCGATGTCGTACTCCGAGAACCGAACGAATTGTCGCGCCCTTCACAGACTGCATCTCCCGGCGGCGAGTGCCGTGATCGCGCACTCCGCGGCGTGCCGTGCCGCGAGCGCGGAGGGGAGGGGCCCGCAGCCGTGGGAGGCACGGCCGGCCGGTCCGTTCGTGATCCGCCACTGCCAGGCGGTGCTTGCGGCAGGGGCCGAAGGGTGGTGCCAGACGGGCTGTGCGGCGGAGGGTGCGTTCTCCGCCTGCTGGACCACCACGTCGTGGACCACTCCGCCGATCAGGGCCGAGGCGCGCCCTGCGTCGTCGTCGGTGGTCCAGTGGAGGGGGGTCGGGGTGGACTCCGACACTTCCAGGAGGACGTCGGTGAGGTCGGCCAGAGTCCGGTACAGCGCGGCACGGACCGCGTCGGTGTGCTGACGGCCCCACCGGCATGGGGTCCGTTCGGCGAGTTCGTCCACGATGGCCTGCGCGGCGAGTTCGTCGAGAGGGTCGGGTTGTGCGAGGCGTTCCCGCGCCAGGGTTGCGGTAGCGCCCCATGCGAGGTCGTCGCGGGTCATGCCGGTGTCGCGGGCCAGAGTCCAGAGGTCCGCTGGGCCCAGGTCGTCGACCGTGTGCTGGATGCAGCGGGCGCCCGCGTCGGCCGCGGGCGGTACGTCGGCGTTCAGGAGGCCGGCGCGTACCTCGGTGGCCGCGCTCACGTCGCCCGGTTGCAGCGCGCCCGGCGGCAGCGCGGCCGCTGTGTGGAGCACGCGCTCGTGGACGCGCCGTGCCGGATGAGCGCCTGGGGGCGGCGAGGGGGATCCTGACAGGGAGCACAGGGCGTCCAGCAGGTCCGTCGGCACAACTCTCAGGTTGATGCACGCCTTCGACAGACGGCCGTCCATCCTGTCCTACCCCTTTCCGTTCTCCGGGATGGCTGTGGTCCGGCACGGTTCCCCTTGAACCGCGCCGGACCGGCCTTGTTCTGTGGCTGGGTCAGTCGTCCAGCACGGCCAGGGCGTCGATCTCCACGAGGAGTCCCGGCGGGAGCTGCATGTAGACGGTGGTGCGGGCGGGGAAGGGCTCGCCGACGGCCGCGGCATACGCCTCGTTCAGCTCGGGCAGGTGGGCGGGGTCGGTGAGGTAGACGCGGAGCATGACGACGTCCTCCAGTCCCGCGCCGGCCGCCTTGAGTACGGCGGTGACATTGCGCAGGACCTGTGCGGTCTGCTCGGCGACGGTGGTGCCGACGACCGCGCCGGTGTCGGGGTCGAAGGGGAGCTGTCCGGAGACCTGCAGGACGGGGCCCTTGCGGATGCCCTGGGAGAGCGGGGCCGGGAGAGAGGGGGCGTTCTCGGTGGTGATGACGGTTCTGGTCACGGTGTTCCTTGAAGCGGTGGTGGTCTCTGAAGGGGGTGAACAGGCACAACACATACGGGCGTCAGTTCCAGGCCTGTCGTTCCCGGCTGCGGGGGTCGTCGATCTGGGTCCACTCGGCGTCGATGTGCATCGTGGCCCTGCGCTCGGTGTCGTAGGGGTCCCAGCCGGGGTCGCCGGTGGCGGCGAACCGGATCCAGGTCTCGTGCATGCGGTGCGCAAGATCCGCGGGGGGCTTGTCGGGGCCGAGCAGGGCGCTGGGGCCGTTCAGTTCGGGCCGGTCCGCGAGGTCGAAGACGAAGGGCAGCTCGACCGCGTGGGTGGCGCCGAGCTCTCCGTCCAGGGCCTGGGAGCGCCACGCGAACTCGTACGCGTAGGTGGCGGACTCCGGATGGGCGGCATGGGCGCCGGCCAGAGCGCGGCTGCCCGCGCCGAACAGGGCGTCGGCCATGATGGCGGACCGCAGTTCCGCGTAGGAGGCCTCGGGGCGGGACTTACGGTAGGTCTCGACGAGCCGCGCCGGATCCGGGTGGGAGCGCGCCGCGGCCTCGTCGACGTCGGCTGCGGTCGAGGTGGCGTACTTGCCCACCGGGACCAGGTAGAGGTTGCCCTCCTCGGTGTTGGTGCCGACGAGCAGGTCGACGTCGGCGGCGAGGCCGGCGGCGACGGATGCGGCGGGCTGAGTGTCGAGGACGAGGCTGAAGGGGCTGAGTCCGATCAGCGGGTCGCCGTGGGTCTCGGTCTGCAGGTCGATGCCCGCGAGCTGGGAGGCGGCCTCGACCAGGCGCTCGTCGGAGATGTCCGCGAAGGCGTCGACGTGGGGTTCGATGCTCAGGGCCGCGGCGGCCGCGGCGGTGACGCGGGCGGCCTGCTCAGTGCTGAACGCGCCCAGGCCGCTGCCGCTCTGCACGATCGCCCTGCGGAACAGACCCGTGGCCTCCGCGGTGGCGAGGACGCCGCCGACGACGGTGGCCCCGGCCGACTGGCCGAAGAGCGTGACGTTGTCCGGGTCACCGCCGAACCCGGCGATGTTCTCCCGCACCCAGCGCAGCGCGGCGACGACGTCGAGCAGACCGCGGTTGGCGGGGGCCCCGGGCAGGTCCAGGAACCCGGCAATGCCGAGCCGGTAGTTGAGCGTGACGAGGACGACGCCGTCGCGGGCGAAGGCGGAACCGTCGTACATCGCGGACCGCGTCGATCCGGCGACGAATCCGCCGCCGTGCACGAACACCATGACCGGCAGGTCGCTCTGCGCGACGGCGGGCGTCCACACGTTGACGGTGAGGTAGTCCTCGCCCCGGCTCCAGCCGGTGCCGAAGTAGGGGGCCATGTCGATGCTGCCGAGCTTGCGCTCGGACTGCGGCGCGTTGGGTCCGGGGACCGTGGCGTCCCGTACGCCGTCCCACGGCTCATGCGGCTCGGGCGGCGCGAAGCGGCCGGCGCCCAGGGGCGGGGCGGCATACGGGATGTTCAGGAAGGCAGCGGTGCCGTCCTCCTGGCGCAGACCGCGCACGGCTCCCTGCGCGGTGGTCACGACGGGTTCGGGGTGGGGGTTCATCTCTGGTGCCTTTCCGCGGGCTTCAGCCCTGCTCGGTGTACGGGGTGAAGGGCGCCCAGCCCTTGATGGCGAAGGAGCTTCCCTCGCGTACGACTTCGGTGGCGCCGTGCCCGCCCAGGTGCGCGGGGATCACGAGCGCGTTGTTGTCGGCGGCCCAGCCCAGCACCTTGCGGCGGGTGGCGCGGGCGCCGGCGGGGTCCTCGCAGAAGCAGCTGTTGGCGTCCGGCTCCAGGATCTGCACCGGGCTGTGCAGCATGTCGCCGACGAACACCGCGCGGTCCGCGCCGGAGGTGAGAGTCAGCACGGAGGAGCCGGGCGTGTGGCCGGGAGCCGTGTCCAGGCGCAGGTTCGCGTCGATCTGGTGGCTGTTCTCCCACAGCTGCGTCAGGCCGGCCTGGTGCACCGGGGCCACGCTGTCCTCGAAGACGTTCTGGTTGCCGCGGCCGAGCAGTGGCTGGTGGCCGTTCTCGGGGTTCCAGAAGTCGAAGTCGTCCTTCGGCATCAGGTAGGTGGCGTTGGGGAAGGTGGGCACCCAGCTCCGGCCGTCCAGGTAGGTGTTCCAGCCGACGTGATCGATGTGGAGATGCGTGTTGATCACGATGTCCACGTCCTCCGGTTGGACACCGGCCCGGGCGAGGTTGGCCAGGAAGTCCGTTTCGCGGTGGCTCCAGACCGGGGCGTAGGGACGCTCCTTGTGGTTGCCCACGCCGGTGTCGACCAGGATCGTCCTGCCCTCGCTGCGCAGCAGCCAGGTCTGGATCGCGGAATTGACGATGTTGGTCTCGGAATCCACGAAATGCGGGGTCAGCCAGTCGGTACCGCCCTCCCAGACTTCCTTCGAGCTTTCCGGGAAGAAGGTGTCGGGCGTCATTTCGACGGGACCGTAATATTCCCATACCCGGGTGATGGATACATTGCCGAGGGTGATCTGCTCCATGGGATTTCCTTGGAATTCGGGGGATTTACTCAACCGTACGAGCGACCCCGGTGGGCTCGGTATCCGTCACGTGACTGCACCTGTGTGTACAGCTCTGAGGACGGTCTTTATCGGGCCGCTTGCCGGTCGTGTCCTGCGCGGTGGCCACCCCGGTTTTCACGTCGGCGGCTTCGACGACCTGCCGATCAGCGAAAAGCAAGGATGTCCGGCTGCCCGGTAGTGCGTTCTGCCGGGGTGCCGGCTGGCGGTCACCGGGCCTCCTCACCGCTGTCACCTTGCCTTTGGGCGACGAGGCCGAGCGGATGTGCACATTCACCGACCACGACGTGCTGATCCTCGACCGGGACCTGCCGGTGATGACGGGCGACGAGGTGTGCAGCAGACTCGACGAGCGGACGGACCCGCCACGCATTCTCTTGCTGACGGCGGCCGGGGACATCAGGGACAAGGTCTACGGCCTGGAACAGCTCGGCACCGACGACTACCTGGCCAAACCCTTCGACTTCGCCGAACTCATCGCCCGGGGCAGCGCGTTGAGCCGCCGCGCCCCGAAACCGCCACCGGTCGTCGTGCAGTTGGGCGGCATCGTCCTGGGCCGTGCCAGGCACGAGGTCAGGGTTGACGGCACGAAGACAGAACTCACCCCCGAGGAGTTCGCCGTACTGGAGATGCTGATGAAGGCACGACGCGGTGACGCACCGGGAGCTCGTACGCGCCGTCCGGGACGAGAATCTCAACTCCCCGCACCAGCGCGGTCCGTGCCACCGTCAGCCGACTGCGCGCCAAGCTCGGCAACCCGGACGCCATCACCACGGACACCGGTGAGGGTTACCGCCTGTGCGGCTGAGCCGACTGCGCCAGATGACCTTCCGGTCCCGCCTGGCCTCGGCCTTCACCGGACTGTTCCTGGTCGCCGGCGTGGCACTGCTCGCCTTCGTCGTGGTCCTGGCCCGGTACGGGACGGCGCAGCAGGTCCGGAGCTTAGAAATGGTCGCATCCGTCTGCGACCGGGCGGCCACGGAAGACGTGTGCCCCCGCGTTCCGATGGCCCTACGTCTGTCACGTCTACGAGTTCGTCCCTGCTGCGACTGCCGGCCGACGCCAGCGGCCTCCGGCTGACCGACCGCACCGTGCGCGTGGTGCGGGACACGGTTCTCCAGCAGTTGCCGCTCTGGTCCGGGATCGGGTTGGCACTGATCCGCCCTGCTCACCGGATTCATGGGCTGGTGGCTCGCCGGCCGGGCACTCGCACCGGTCCCCGCCATGCCGGACATCGCCCGCCGGATCAGCGAACAGCACCTGCGCGAACGCCTCGCGCTCACCGGCTCGACGACGAACTGCACGGGCTCGCCAGCACCTTCGACAGCATGCTCGACCGGCTGGAGAAGTCCTTCGAGAGCCGGCGTCGCTTCGTCGCCAACGCCTCACACGAGCTGCGCACCCCGCTGGCCGTGCAGCGCACCAGCCTGGGAGTGGGGCTCGCCGACCCGCTCCCGGAAGGTCTGGCGGACATACGCGAGGACCTGCTCGCCATGAACCGCGACGCGGAGAAACTGATCGCCCCGCTGCTGCTGCTCGCCCGCAGCGGCCTCGGCCTCGGCCTCGACGAGGAGGAGACCGAAGAGAGCGATCTCAGGGACGCCGCACATCAGGCGGTCGGGAAACGACAACGCCGTGCGGTACAACCGGCCCGGCGGAACGGTGTGGGTCCGGCTCACCGGCCGGACGCTCACCATCACCAACACGGGGACACCCGTGGACCCGGACCGGGCGGACGGTCTCTTCGAACCGTTCCGGCGCCTCGGCCAGGACCGCACCAGCACCTCCGGCCACGGTCTGGGCCTGTCCATCGTCGCATCGATCGCACAGGCGCACCGGGCACGCGTCACCGCCCGCCCGAGACAGGGCGGCGGACTCACCGTCTCGGTCACGTTCACCGGCACCCGACCACCACGTGGTCTATCCGGCTCGGGCGCGTTCGCACCGGTCGGTGAGGACGGCGCAGCTCACTGCGGCAGCCTGGGCCGGGCCGTGCGGCAACGGGATGTCCACTCTCTCGGAGGGGACCACGGTGGTGCCGTCGGGGTCCGAGGCGAGTGGGTCCAAGGCTCGTACGAGCGCGGTCAGGGTCGCGTCGAGGCGATCGATGTGCAGCAGCAGGCGGTGCTCCGGCGACGGCCAGTTGCGGCGCACGCGTTGCTCCTCCGAAAGCCGGGACAGCGCCCTGACAGCCGTGGGGCGTGCCATGTGGGAGGCGGCGCCCGGTCCATGACCGGCAACGCGGATCAGGTGGGTCACGGTCTCGTGCGCGCGTTCGGCCGCGGCGGTGAGGCTGGTGGCGCACTCCGGGACGTGGCCCGCCGGCAGACGTTCGGCCGTGGTGGCCAGGCTCCGTGCGTGGTACGCGCCGGCTTCAAGAAGTTCCAGCAGGTGGCGGACGTGGTGACGGCGGCGGCGCTGCGGAGTGAGTGGATGGGTGAGGGGCAGGCAGGCCTTGCGGAAGGATTCCAGTGCCTGGTCGAGGTCGTGTGCCGCGCGGACCCGGCTCGTCGGGGCTTCCGTGTTCGTGCTTCCTGCCCCGACGGTCCGAAGGAGGCGGTCGAGGACGCGCAGGAAGCCGACCAGTTCCTCGTCACTGGCCCGGCGGACCGTGGTGGGAAGCACGAGGACGGCCGCAAGGATCCCGCAGGACACTCCCAGCGCGGTCTCCTGGACACGCAGGAGCAGCACGTGCGTCGAGAAGGTGTCCATCAGCGCGAGCAGCATGCCGAGCGTGCCGGTGATGAAGAACGTCACGGCCCAGTAGGCGTGCGACGGGGTGTAGAACATCCCGAACATGCACAGGAGGAGCAGGACCAGGAGGACGGGGCCGTCTCCGCCGACCAGGGCGGTAAGGCCGTAGCCGAACACCACGCCGAGGACCGTGCCCGCCAGCCGCCGGAGGCTCTGCAGCAGTACCTCGCCGGTGCTCTCGTTCTTGATGAACACGACCCATGCGGCCGCGACGGCCCAGTACCACAGGTGCGGCGACAGGAGATGGCCGCCCGCGATGGCGAGGGCCGAGGCGGCCGTCACCTGAAACGCCTGGCGGGTGGCTCGCCGCTTCAGGCTTTCGGTGTCCGTGTCCCTGTGCGGCAGCGCCCCGAAGGTGGGCGAGGCGTGCTTGCGTGGAGGTGTCCGGCGTCCTGACGGGCGGTCGCGTGGGCCGAGAACCCGCAGGGCTTCGGCGAGTTCGTCGACCGCGGGGAAGCAGTCCAGCACGAGTGCGGAGCCGGTCGGCCGGTTCGCCGGGCCGCCTTCGTACCCCTCTGCGCACCGCTCGGCTGCGCAAGCAGTTCCCACGGTGGGCTGGTGCCGGAGAGCCCGGATCCGCTGGGCGAGCCGCTGTCGCGCCGTCCGTTCCGCCAGATCGTTGCGTGCCGCCGGCGTGCGCATCGCACGGACCGCCAGTACGGCCAGGCGCTGCGCGGCCACCTCCACCCGGCTGAGGTGCCGCAGCAGGGCCTCGGTGTCGTCGCCGGCGGCGCGCTCGTCGAGAAAGTCCTCGATCAGCAGCACAGACGCGTGCAGTGTGTCGAGGCGGTCCTGCAACGATCGGCTCCGGGTGTCGATGTCCTGCCCGGTGGCGACCATCGCGGCCGTGTCCCGCAGGACGTCGTGCAGACGCACGTCGAATGCGTGCCGCAGCCGCCTCAGGGCTTCGGACGCCGTGATGGGGCCGACGCAGTACCAGACGGCCGTGACGGCCGCGAACGCCACGAGTACCGATGCCCCGAGCTGCGGAAGGCGGTCTGCCCGGGCCTGGGTGAACTGAGACAGCAGGAAGGCCATGAAACCGAAGATCCCCAGGCCCAGCCCGCGCGGGCCGAACCGGCGGGCCTGAACGGCGAGGTGGATCACCACCAGGAAGATCAGCTCGGCTGCTGTCGGGTACGGCGTCAGCGCGGCTCCGGCGGACAGAGACGCGAGGGAGAGCGGAGCGCCGAGTCCGAGGGTGATGAGCTGGTTGCGCGGGTGCAGGTCGCTGATGGCCAGTGAAGTCGTCATCGCGGTGAAGCCGCCGACCACCAGCGCCGTCTCTGGCGCTCGCAGCGCTGTCAGCACGGCAAGGGTCGCTGCGGTGCCGAGTACGGCGCGCATCGCGGAGGTCAGACGCATGAGCCCGGGGTCGAAGGCGGCGAAGCGGTCCCACGGCGATGTCGTTGTCCTTGCCACCATGGGGATCTCCGGAGGTCCTTTCGCGTGTGCACGGCCGTGCGGGAGCCTTCGGGTTCTGACCGGCCACCGCCCGCGTCACCAGTCTCGGCATGCGGGGTTGCGTCCGGTATGCGTCAGGTGACTGCTTCCGGTGGTTCTGCAGCACGGGGGCGTCCATTGCCGGCGTCGGCGACCGCGCAGCGCTTACAGGCCTGCACTCGTCGACGATGGCTTACGGGTTCAAGGGGCTACGCAGTGCACGGACTTGGGACGGACAGCCGCCAGGCGCCAACCATGACAACACCTTGCGGTCGAGATGTACGGCTTCCGCGACGCACGATCGTGCCTGCCCGCCGACCCGGAAAGGCGCGACCGCGTTCGCTTCACGATTCTGTGGCCGGACGAACAGCCGGGGGTATGCGTCACGTGACTGCATCGGTGCTGGTCGGCCACCGGATGGGACGTTTGCGCCTGCCGGCCGGTTGTCCCGCCGGGGCGATCCCGAGGCCGACGGCGCGGAGACGCACGGCTCGAGGCGGGCGGAGGTCTGCAATTGCCTCGCCACGATGTCCGCGCGGCGCGCGACTCCGCGGGCGAAACCGGGCCTCCGAGAGAACTCCGTGGATGCCATGGCCGGAATACCCGGACTTGCTCCCGCAGGCGCTGCCGCGGTTCTGCCACGCTACTATCTGGGGTATCTCAATTCCCTGGAGCATCCGTGGAAAACGATGGAAAGGCTCGTGGGGACCGGCGCTCGACGCGGAATTCCGGTCTGGCACTGGTCGGCCGGGAAACCGAGACCGCAGAAATAGTCCGGCGGGTCGGCGCCGATCGGTCGCACAGCGACGTGTTGATCCTCGCGGGTGACCCCGGTGCCGGAAAGAGCACGCTCCTCGGCATCGCGGCCGACAGCGCACGGAGCGCGGGTGGCCGAGTGTTGCGCGCGGTGGGGAGCGAATCAGAGGCCCACCTTGGATTCGCGGGTCTTCATCAGATGCTGCGCCCGGTACTCGGTGCGGCGGAGGGTCTGCCGTCACGGCAACGCGCCGCGCTCCGCGCGGTCCTGGGGCTCGACGAGTGCGCGGAGACTCCCGACGCGATGGTCGTGGGTCTGGCGGTTCTGACCTTGTTGTCGGACCTGGCGGAGACCGCCCCGCTGCTGGTGGTGGTCGACGACGCGCAGTGGATCGACCGCGGATCCCTGGACGCTCTCTCCTTCGTGGCGCGGCGCATGGACAGCGAGCCCGTCACGCTGCTGCTCGGAGTCCGCACCGCGGCCACGCTGCCGGGTTTCGACAAGGGGTACGAGCGCCTCGAACTCGGCCCGCTGGACAGTGCGGCGGCGAACCGACTGCTCGCCCGGCAGCCCACGCCGCCCACCGGCCGAACCCGGGTGCGGATCCTCGAGGAAGCGGCAGGCAACCCGCTGGCCCTGGTGGAACTGGCCCACGCCGCCGCGGTCCGCAACCCCGAGGGCAGCAGTGTGGAGGGCCCGCTGCCGGTCACCGACCGACTGGAGCGGATCTTCGCAGGGCACGCGGCCGACCTGCCGGAACCGACCCGCCGCGCCCTGCTGCTGCTCGCGGCCGCCGACGCGGCGGACGCGCAGGCAGCCGCCATGGGGCCGGCCGAGGCGGACGACAAGGCATGGGACCCCGCGGACCGGGCCGGTCTCGTACGCCAGGACGGATCCGGGATCGTTTTCCGTCACCCGCTCGTCCGCTCCGCCGTCTACCATGCCGCGTCTTTCGAGGAACGCCGCCAAGCGCACCTGGCTCTGGCGGAACTGCTGCGCGAGGAGCCCGACCGCCGCGCCTGGCATCTGGCCGCCGCGACCGTACGCCCCGACCAGGACGTATCGGCCGCCTTGCAGCAGACGGCCGACCGGGCCCGGCGCCGGGGCGGCTTCGCGGCCGCCGCCGCGGCCCAGGAGCGCGCCGCGGAACTCAGCCCGCACCGCGAGGACCGGGCGCGCCTGCTGGCCGAAGCCGCTGCCAGCGCCGTCTTCACCGGTCAGCTCGGCTGGGTGGAGCACCTGGCCGCCGCAGTCCGCGAGTGCACCGACGACCCGGCACTGCTGGGCAAAGCCGCGCTGGCCACCGGTCGGCTCATGTCTCTTGGCCCCCGTCACACAGCAGCCTTCGCGCTGCTCATGCGCGTCGCCGACGAGGCGTCGAACGCCCGCTCACCCCTCGTACTCGACGCGCTGGCCGCAGCAGCGGTGGTCCGCTACTACTCGGGCGCGGAGTCCCAGCAGCGGCAGATCCAGAGCCTGCTCTCCGGCATGCCCGACGATGCCGCCGGAGCGGCGCTGCACGCATGGGTCATGGCCGTCTCCGACCCCGGCGGCGCAGGAGCGTCCCTCGCGCCGGTGCTGCCCGAGCTCATCGCCGGGGCCAAGGGCGACGCCCAGCGCCTGACCGCGCTGGGCATCGTCGCCTGGCTGCTCGACCAGACCACCCTCGCCGCCAGGACCTTCGACGAGGCGTTCGACCAGTGGCAGGCCCACGGTCCGCTCCCGGACGGACTGGGATGCGCGGTCGGCTGGACCCGCCTGGAGCAGGGCCGATGGGCCGAGGCCCGCTCGGTGGCCGCCGACATCGCAGCCATGGCATCGGCCGCCGGACTCGACCACGCCGAGGCGTGTGCTCAGGCACTCGACGCCACCGTGGTCGCCCTGCTCGGCGACCCGGCCGCCGCACGCCGGCTCGCCGAGCGAGCCCTGTCTCTCGTCGACCCGCTGGAGAGCCGCTCCGTCGCGGTCTTCGCCCGCCGGGCCCTGGGAATGGCGGCCGTGGCCGAGGGCGACTACGACACCGCATACACACAGTTCCGCTCCGCGTTCACCGACGACGGCGATCCGGTCCACTACCACGTCTCCTACACCGTCCTGGCCGAACTCGCGGCTGCGGCCGTCCGCCGAGGACGGCAGGAGCACGCCGCACAGCTACTGGAACGCTCGGCACGGCACCTCGGTACGGGCATGTCCGCACGGGTGGCCACGCTGATCGACCGTGGCCGCGCCCTGCTGGCGGATCCCGAACACGCGGAGCCGTTCTTCCAGGCCGCGCTCGCGCAGCCCGCGGGTGAGCAGTGGCCGTTCGAACGGGCGCAGACCCGGCTCGACTACGGGGAATGGCTCCGGCGCCGGCGCCGTATCGCCGAGGCCCGTCCGCTGCTGAGCGCCGCCCTGGAAACCTTCCAGCGCCTCGGCGCGCGGCCGTGGGTCGAGCGGGCACAGGCAGAACTGCGCGCCGCCGGCATCGAGGCGACCGACGTCGTGCCCAGTGCCTTCACCGAACTCAGCCCCCAGCAGCAGCAGATCGTCCAACTGGCCGCCCGCGGCCTGACGAACCGCGAGATCGGGGAAAAACTGTTCCTCTCACCGCGCACGGTCGGATCCCACCTCTACCGGGTCTTCCCCAAGCTGGGCATCACCGCCCGCTCGCAACTCCGCGACGTGCTCGAAGGCACCCTGTCGGATACCGGCGTCCAGAGCTGACAGCCGAATCCGCCGCGGATCCGCGCCGACGCGCGTGCCGCGTGCCGGGCGTCTCCCGACACGACGACGGCCGTCGCCGTACAGTCGACTGACAGATACCGCGACCGGATTCCGCGTGACAGATTCATGGAGCGCGACGACGAGAGACCCCACAAACTCGTCGAATCGCACAAGGGATTCACCCGGGCGCCCCACCCCTGCGCCCGTGCCCTTGGGGGCGTGAGAGCCGTCCAGCCCTGGCCTGCCTTTCACGCCCCCGGACCTGCAACCGCGACCGTGTCGAGAACTCCGCCCACCGGCGCCGACGAGACGGCACAGAGGACCGGATCGACATACTCGATCCGGCCCTGGACGCCTGGCGGGTGGTTTCCTCGGGGTGGACCTGTTCTTCGCACTGTCCGGTTACCTCCACAGGCGGATCCGTCGGTTGCTGCCCGCGCTGGGTACTCCTCGACGACGGCACCCCGGACCCCGAAGTCCTGCCCGTCGTCGTCCTCGGCGTCGCCCTCGACAAGCCCGGGCAACGACCGGACTGCAACGGCCTGAAGGTCCTCAACCGGGTTCAGGAGCGGGGATACAAACCCGGCTATCTTGCCGGGACCGCGCCTGCAACAACTCCGAGCCTGCGAAGTGGTAGCTTCCCATCCGGGCCATGGGCTACAAGCCCGTCTACGACTACCGGGCGGACCAACTCGGCAAACAAGACGGTAGCCAGGGCGCGATCCTCGTAGGGGGCCGCTGGTACTGCCCGTCCATGCCGGAGCCCCTCATCAGCGCCACCATCGATCTGCACGCCGAGCGCATCGACCGGCAAACGTGGGTTGATGGCGCGCTGGCGGCAGAGGCCGAGCCCACTGGGCTGGGCTCCGGGTCGACAAGGGGGAGATGGATGCCGCGGCCCATGGTGCGGGGCTTGATGGGGCACTGGGCCTTGCCGCTTCGGCGGGGCACATCTCCGGCTGATCGCCGCTCGCCGCGGATACCGCCTCATGCCGAAACAGAACGCCGACGCCGACGGCTACCCACGCGTGGCCGGGCTACAACGGCCACGCCAAGAACCCACTGGCCGAGGGCATCGAAGCCGCGGGCTCCCGCCGCATCCGGGGCATCGCGGCCCAGACGATCCTCCTGGCCTTCCACCTCGCCCACGCCAACCGCCGAAGGATCAGGAAAATGGCTCGAGACCCTCGCGCTCGGCGGCGAGCGCGCCCTCCGCCGCACCCACCACAGGCGGAAGATCAAAGAACCCGGGACCTGGACACCGACTGGCCACCTGTCGTCGGCCGCCTGAGCCGACCGAGCCCCCACCACCAGCACCACCCGGAGAACAACCAGCAGCACAAAAAGCAGGGCCCCGGCCGTGAGATACCTCACCGCCGGGGCCCTGCCACGTCATCGTCCGGGCCGCAGCCCACCACCACAACGAGGAACGGGCCCTCACCATGACTTTCGTCACTGGTGAAGACCCGTTCCGTCGGTTCTTCGTGGTGCGCGAGGGGGGAGTTGAACCCCCACGCCCTTTCGGGCACTGGAACCTGAATCCAGCGCGTCTGCCTATTCCGCCACCCGCGCATTGGGTGTGTCCTCGGGCTCCTCGCCTTGCGGTGCGGCGCCTTCCGACACGCAGAACATTAGCACGGTGGAGGAGGTGGATTCACATCCCATATCCGGGGGCAGCCGCCCACCAGCGGGTTCGGAACCGGTCCCCCGAACCCGGGTGCCGCCGGCCACGTATCAACCTGTGCTTGTTCACGTATCAACCTCGTACCGGTAGCGCCCATCTCCCCAGGAGCCGGTCGGGCTCCACAGTCAGGTGCGGGACACTGGTCTGCGGCCGCCTCTACGATCCTTGACAGAGGAGTTCGACAGCGGAGTTCGAAGTGGGGCTCCAGAGGGAACTTCGGAGGCGTCGACACCCGTCGACAGTGCCGACAGGGGGAACCAGCCGATTCACCGGCGCGTGGATACGATCAGTAAGCAGTACCAGGTAAGCAGCACACAGCGCAGTACCCAGGACGGCAAGGACGGAGGAGGTGCCTCATGGGAGTCCTGAAGAAGTTCGAGCAGCGTCTCGAAGGTCTGGTCAACGGCACCTTCGCCAAGGTGTTCAAGTCCGAGGTGCAGCCCGTGGAGATCGCGGGCGCGCTCCAGCGGGAGTGCGACAACAACGCCACCATCTGGAACCGCGACCGCACGGTCGTACCCAACGACTTCATCGTGGAGCTGAGCACGCCGGACTTCGAGCGGCTCAGCCCCTACTCGGGCCAGCTCGGCGACGAGCTCGCCGGCATGGTGCGCGACTACGCCAAGCAGCAGCGCTACACCTTCATGGGCCCGATCAAGGTCAACCTGGAGAAGGCGGACGACCTCGACACCGGCCTGTACCGGGTGCGCAGTCGTACGCTCGCCGGCTCCACCGACCAGCAGGCCCCCGGAACCGCGGCCCCGGCCTCCCGTCCCGCCGCGCCGGGCGCGGGAGCAGGCGGTTACGGCTACCCGCCGGCCGCTCCGGCAGGCGCTCCGCCCATGCCGGCCGCTCCGCCTCCCGGCCGTGGCGCCCCCGGCGGCTACGGCTATCCACAGCCGGCCCAGGCCCAGCGCCCAGGCGCCGGCGGCCCGGTCGGCACGCCCGCGCCGGGCTCCCGTACCCGCCACTGGATCGAGATCAACGGCACCCGCCATCAGATCTCCCGCGCAACGCTGGTGCTGGGTCGCAGCACCGAAGCCGACGTGCGGATCGACGACCCCGGCGTCTCGCGCCGGCACTGTGAGATCCGGACCGGAACGCCCTCGACGATCCAGGATCTCGGGTCCACCAACGGCATCGTGGTGGACGGGCAGCACACCACCCGCGCTACGCTCCGCGACGGCTCGCGGATCGTCGTGGGCAGTACCACCATCATTTACCGGCAAGCCGAAGGGTGAAGCGGGGGCAATGTCAGAGCTGACCCTCACGGTCATGCGGCTGGGTTTCCTGGCCGTACTGTGGCTGTTCGTGATCGTGGCCGTGCAGGTCATCCGCAGCGACCTGTTCGGTACGCGCGTCACCCAGCGCGGCGCGCGCCGGGAAGCCGGCCGGGCCCAGCAGGCCCAGCGGCAGGCGCCTCCGCAGCAGCGCCAGCAGCCGGCCGCCGGCGGCCGCCAGCGCCGTAACGCCCCCACCAAGCTCGTCGTGTCCGAGGGCACCCTCACCGGCACCACCGTCGCCCTTCAAGGGCAGACCATCACGCTGGGCCGGGCGCACGACAGCACCATCGTGCTGGACGACGACTACGCCTCCAGCCGCCATGCCAGGATCTACCCGGACCGCGACGGCCAGTGGATCGTCGAGGACCTGGGCTCCACCAACGGCACGTATCTCGACCGAACGCGGCTGACGACCCCGACACCGATTCCGCTGGGCGCGGCGATCCGCATCGGCAAGACCGTCATCGAGCTGCGGAAGTAGTGCTACATCATGAATAGGCGCGAGCGGAGCGAGCACGCGGTGTGGGCCCCCACCCCGGGCCCCGGCGCGCTCCCGACCGGAGGGTGGGCACCGTGCGGATGTACCCGGAGCCGACGGGCGAGGTGCGCATGAGTCTGTCACTGCGCTTCGCCGCCGGATCGCACAAAGGCATGATCCGGGAGGGCAACGAGGACTCCGGATACGCCGGTCCCCGCCTGCTCGCCATCGCCGACGGCATGGGCGGCGCCGCCGCCGGCGAGGTCGCCTCCTCCGAGGCCATCTCCACCATCGTCGCCCTCGACGACGACGTGCCCGGCTCCGACGTCCTCACCTCGCTCGGCGTGGCCGTCCAGCGCGCCAACGACCAGCTGCGCTCCATGGTCGAGGAGGACCCCCAGCTCGAAGGCATGGGGACCACGCTGACCGCTCTGCTGTGGACGGGCCAGCGGCTCGGCCTCGTGCACGTCGGCGACTCGCGCGCGTACCTGCTGCGCGACGGTGTCCTCACCCAGATCACACAGGACCACACCTGGGTGCAGCGCCTGGTCGACGAGGGCCGCATCACCGAGGAAGAGGCCACCACCCACCCCCAACGCTCCCTGCTGATGCGGGCGTTGGGCAGCGGCGAACACGTCGAGCCCGACCTCTCCATCCGTGAGGTCCGCGCCGGCGACCGCTACCTGATCTGCTCCGACGGTCTGTCCGGCGTCGTCTCCCACCAGACGCTCGAGGACACCCTCGCCAGCTACCAGGGCCCCCAGGAGACCGTGCAGGAGCTCATCCAGCTGGCACTGCGCGGCGGCGGCCCCGACAACATCACGGTCATCGTCGCGGACGTCCTCGACCTGGACACCGGGGACACCCTCGCCGGGCAGCTCTCCGACACCCCGGTCGTGGTCGGCGCGGTCGCCGAAAACCAGCACCAGCTGCACGACAACGGCATCATGCAGACCCCCGCGGGCCGCGCCTCCGGGCTCGGCCGCCAGGGCCACGGGCAGGGCGGCGGCGAGTACGGCCGGCCCGGGTCCAGTGACACCACCGGCTACGACCCCGCGGGCAGCTTCGGCGACTACTCCGACGACGACTTCGTCAAGCCCCGCAAGGGCCGCAAGTGGCTGAAGAGATCCTTCTACTCGGTCCTCGCACTCGCCGTCATCGGCGGTGGTCTCTACGGCGGCTGGCGCTGGACGCAGACCCAGTACTACGTCGGCGTCAACGACGAGCACGTGGCGCTGTACCGCGGCATCAGCCAGGACCTGGCGTGGGTCTCGCTCTCGAAGGTGTCCAAGGACCACCCCGAGATCGAACTCAAGTACCTGCCGCCGTACCAGCAGAAGTCGGTCGAGGGCACCATCGCCGAGGGCGACCTGAAGACGGCCCAGAAGAAGATCGACGAACTGGGCGTCCAGGCCTCCGCGTGCAAGAAGCAGGCCGAGGCGCAGGCCACGGAGAGCAACAAGAACTCCAAGACGGGCGAGGGCCAGGCCGGCGGCACCACGGGAACCACCCGGTCCTCTCTGACGTCCAAGGCCACACCGACCCCGACGAGCACGACCTCCCCGTCCCCGAGCGCTTCCGCATCCCCGAAGCCCACTCCCACCCCCGGCCCCACCCTCTCGGACGAGGAGAAGCAGGTCGTCGGGAACTGCGGAACGCAGTAGGCAAGCCGTGAGAGGCCCTGGCACACGATGAGCAGCAGTACTTCGAACACGTCGACGCACCACACGTCCACGATCGGCGCGATCGGCGCTCCCAGCCGTCGCAACACCGAGCTGGCGTTGCTGGTGTTCGCCGTCCTCATCCCGGTCTTCGCCTACGCCAACGTGGGCCTGGCCATCGACGACCAGGTCCCGGCCGGGCTGTTGAGCTACGGCCTGGGCCTAGGTCTCCTGGCCGGCGTCGCCCATCTCGTCGTCCGCAAGTTCGCCCCGTACGCGGACCCCCTGATGCTGCCCCTGGCCACCCTGCTCAACGGCCTCGGGCTCGTCGCGATCTGGCGGCTCGACCAGTCCAAGCTGCTCCAGCAGATCGGCCAGGCCGGCGGCAAGGCGACCAATCAGCTGATCTACACGGCGATGGGCATCGCCCTGTTCGCCGTCGTCCTGATTTTCCTCAAGGACCACCGCACCCTGCAGCGCTACACCTACATCTCCATGGCCGGGGCGCTGGTCCTGCTGCTGCTCCCGCTGGTCCCGGGCCTCGGCGCCGAACTCACCTACGGAGCCAAGATCTGGATCCAGGTCGGCAGCTTCACCATCCAGCCCGGTGAGTTCGCCAAGATCGTGCTGGCCGTCTTCTTCGCCGGCTACCTCATGGTCAAGCGCGATGCGCTGGCCCTCGCCAGCCGCCGCTTCATGGGCCTGTACCTGCCGCGCGGCCGCGACCTCGGTCCGATCATCGTCGTCTGGATGATCTCGATTCTCATCCTGGTCTTCGAGACCGACCTCGGTACCTCGCTGCTGTTCTTCGGAATGTTCATCATCATGCTGTACGTCGCCACCGAGCGGACCAGCTGGATCGTCTTCGGTCTGCTGATGTCCGCGGCCGGCGCCGTCGGCGTGGCCAGCTTCGAGCCACACGTCAAGACCCGTGTCCAGGCCTGGCTCAACCCGATGCACGAGTACACGCTGAGCCGCACTCCAGGCGCCACCGGCGTCCACTCCGAACAGGCCATGCAGGCCCTGTGGGCGTTCGGCTCCGGCGGCACCCTCGGCACCGGCTGGGGCCAGGGGCACTCCGAGCTCATCCGCTTCGCCGCCAACTCCGACTTCATCTTCGCCACCTTCGGCGAGGAGCTGGGCCTCGCCGGCGTCATGGCGATCCTGCTGATCTACGGCCTGGTCGTGGAGCGCGGCGTACGCACCGCCCTCGCCGCTCGCGACCCCTTCGGCAAGCTGCTCGCGATCGGCCTGTCCGGCGCCTTCGCCCTCCAGGTCTTCGTGGTGGCCGGCGGTGTGATGGGCCTGATCCCGCTGACCGGTATGACGATGCCCTTCCTGGCGTACGGCGGTTCCTCCGTCATCGCCAACTGGGCCCTGATCGGCATCCTGATCAGAATCAGCGACACCGCACGCCGCCCGGCGCCCGCCCCCGCCCCCAGCCCCGACGCCGAGATGACCCAGGTGGTCCGCCCGTCATGAACAAGCCCCTGCGCCGGATCGCGATCTTCTGCGGCCTCCTGGTCCTGGCCCTGCTCATCCGCGACAACTGGCTCCAGTACGTCAAGGCCGACAGCCTCAGGGAGGACACGGACAACCGCCGTGTGCTCATCGCGCGGTACGCCACTCCCCGCGGCGACATCATCGTCGACGGCAAGGCCATCACCGGGCACGCCGAGACCACGTCGGGCGACTTCAAGTACAAGCGCACCTACAAGGACGGCGCGATGTGGGCGCCGGTCACCGGCTTCGTCTCGCAGTCCTACGGCGCCACCCAGCTGGAGTCCATCGAGGACGGCATCCTCACCGGCACCGACGACCGGCTCTTCTTCCGCAACACCCTCGACATGCTCACCGGCAAGCCGAAGGAGGGCGGCAACGTCGTCACCACCCTCAGCGCCGCCGCGCAGAAGGCCGCCTACAACGGTCTGAAGAAGCAGGGCGGCAAGGGCGCGGTCGCCGCCATCGAGCCCTCCACCGGCAAGATCCTGGCGCTGGCCTCCTACCCGTCGTACGACCCCTCGACGATCGCCGGCGGCAGTGACTCCGACGCGGAGGCCTGGAAGAAGCTCGACAAGAAGAACAACCCCGACGACCCCTCGCTCAACCGGGCGCTGCGCGAGGTCTACCCGCCCGGCTCCACCTTCAAGGTCGTCACCGCGGCCGCCGCGCTGGAGAACGGCCTGTACAAGTCGGCCGACGAGAAGACCGACTCACCGCTGCCCTGGACGATGCCCGGGACCACGACCCAGCTGAAGAACGAGGGCAGCATCCCCTGCAAGAACGCCACCCTGCGGGTCGCGCTCCAGTACTCCTGCAACACCGTCTTCGGCAAGGTCGGCTCCGACCTCGGCAACGACAAGATGCTCGAGGAGGCCAAGAAGTTCGGCTTCACCGAGGAGCAGTTCACGCCGGTCCGATCCAGCGCACCGGTCTTCTCCGACGACATGAACCCCTCGCAGACCGCACTGTCCTCCATCGGCCAGTACAACACCGCCGCCACCCCCCTCCAGATGGCCATGGTCGCCTCGGCCGTCGCCAACAACGGCACCCTGATGAAGCCCTACATGGTCGACTCGCTCCAGGCCCCGAACGTCGACACCCTCGAGAAGACCGAGCCGGAGAAGATGAGCGAGCCGCTGTCCGCGGAGAACGCGCAGATCCTCCAGTCGATGATGGAGACCGTCGTCCAGAAGGGCACCGGCACCACGGCCCAGATCGACGGCGTCACCGTGGGCGGCAAGACCGGTACCGCCCAGCACGGCGAGAACAACAGCAAGAACCCCTACGCCTGGTTCATCTCCTACGCCAAGGTCGGCGACAGCGCGCCGGTCGCCGTGGCCGTGGTCGTCCAGGACGACAACGCGGTCCGCGAGAACATCTCCGGCAGCGGTCTCGCGGCGCCCATCGCCAAGAGCGTGATGGAGGCGGTCATCGACTCCAAGAAGTGACCCCGCTCACGTCCCCTTCACATCGGTGCACGTTGCGATACCGGTCCTGTATCGGGTGACGCACTTGGCCAGGTCACACAAAGCTAGCCGGGTACGGTAGGCCCGGAGTGCAGCCTCCGACCGCACACACGTGCCGGTCGGGACCGACGGAGAGGGCTGGTAGGAAGCTATGGAAGAGCCGCGTCGCCTCGGCGGCCGGTACGAGCTGGGCCAGGTGCTCGGCCGTGGTGGCATGGCGGAGGTCTACCTCGCCATGGACACGCGCCTCGGCCGCACGGTGGCGGTGAAGACGCTGCGCGCGGACCTCGCGCGCGATCCGTCCTTCCAGGCCCGGTTCCGCCGGGAGGCCCAGTCGGCCGCCTCGCTCAACCATCCCGCGATCGTGGCGGTCTACGACACGGGCGAGGACTACATCGACGGGGTCTCGATCCCGTACATCGTCATGGAGTACGTCGACGGCTCCACGCTGCGCGAACTTCTGCACTCCGGCCGCAAGCTGCTGCCGGAGCGCTCCCTGGAGATGACCATCGGGATCCTCCAGGCACTGGAGTACTCCCACCGCAGCGGCATCGTCCACCGGGACATCAAGCCGGCGAACGTGATGCTCACGCGCAACGGCCAGGTCAAGGTGATGGACTTCGGCATCGCCCGCGCCATGGGCGACTCCGGCATGACGATGACGCAGACCTCCGCGGTCATCGGCACCGCCCAGTACCTCTCGCCGGAGCAGGCCAAGGGCGAGCAGGTCGACGCGAGGTCGGACCTCTACTCCACCGGCTGTCTCCTCTACGAACTGCTGACGGTCCGGCCGCCCTTCGTGGGCGACTCCCCGGTGGCCGTCGCGTACCAGCACGTACGCGAGGAAGCGCAGCCCCCGTCGGTCTTCGATCCGGAGATCACGCCCGAGATGGACGCCATCGTCCTCAGGGCCCTGGTCAAGGACCCGAACTACCGCTACCAGTCGGCCGACGAGATGCGCGCCGACATCGAGGCCTGCCTCGACGGCCAGCCGGTCGCGGCCACCGCGGCGATGGGCTCCGTGGGCTACGGCGGCTACCCGGACGACCAGCCGACCACAGCCCTGCGCGCCGACGCCGGCGCCACCACCATGCTGCCGCCGATGAGCCCGGACGACGGCGGCTTCGGCTACGACGACCGCCCCGACCGGCGCCGCCAGAAGAAGTCGAACACCTCGACCATCCTCCTGGTGGTGGCGGCCATCCTGGTGCTCGTCGGCGCGATCCTGATCGGCAAGTGGATCTTCAGCGGCAACGGAGGCGCGGGCAACGACCAGGTGGCCGTGCCGAACATCGTCAACCAGTCGCGGGTCGACGCCGAGAAACAGCTGGGCAACGTCGACCTGAAGGTCGGTGAGGTCACGCAGAAGGCGTGTGAGAACACGGCCAAGGGCAACATCTGCGAGCAGACCCCGACGGGCGGCACCAAGGTCGACAAGAACTCCGCCGTCAACCTCGTGGTGTCCACCGGGGCGCCCAAGGTGGCCGTCCCCAGTGTCCTCGGCCAGGACGTCGACAAGGCCACCGAGACGCTGAGCGGTGACAAGTACCAGTTCGTCGTCAAGACCAAGCAGGAGGTGTCCACCGAAAAGGCGGGCACCGTCCTGAAGCAGGACCCGGAGCTGGGCACGGAGGTGGAGAAGGGTTCCACCATCACCCTCACCATCGCCAAGGCCGAGGAGAAGTCCACGGTCCCGGACGTCATCGGCCGGTCCTGTGACGACGCCAAGGCACAGATGCAGGCCAACAACCTCGTCGGCAACTGCACCGAGGTGGAGACCGACGACACCAACCAGATCGGCAAGGTCATCGCGACCTCGCCGCAGGCCGGCACCCAGGCCGACAAGAACTCGTCGGTGAACATCCAGATCGGCAAGCCGAAGGACAAGACCGAGGTCCCGAACGTCGTCGGCCAGACGGTCGCCCAGGCCAAGCAGATCCTCAACAACGCCGGCTTCAACAACATCCAGTTCGCGAACGGCAGCGACCAGAGCGACACCGCGCTCGTGGCCCAGCAGAACCCGGGCGCGGGCAACGAAGTCGACGACCCGGGCGGCACCCAGATCACCCTGGCCACCGTGAGCGTCGGCGGCGGCAACAACGGCGGCAACAACGGCGGAGGCTTCTTCGGAGGCGGGACCGGCTAGCCGCACGGAGAGCTCCACCCAGAGACAAGCCCCGACGCCCATCACAGGGCGACGGGGCTTTGTCATGGCGACCCGCATCCGCATCAGGGATGCACTCGGCGGCCGTCCGCCGGCATGTTCGCATACCGATCGTGTCTTCCTATATGACGACTCGTTGACCCGTTGGGGTGGGGTGACGAAGCTCTGCCCTGGCCGCGAGGCCATGCCTCAACCGGAAGGGCAGAACATGATCAACGAATCGGCACTGCTGGAATCCAAGACCCTGCGCGACGGCGTGCTGGAACGAACGGACGTACTCGACAGGGTCAAAGCGCTGTCGCTACTGCCGGACGGGATGCACGTGACCACGGCGATGGTGGCGGCGTACTTCGAAGTTGGTCTCACCGCCATTCGCTCCCTCGTGCTCGACCACCGCGCCGAGCTGGAGGCCAACGGGTACCGCGTCTTGACAGGTTCAGAACTGAGTTCCTTCAAGGAACTCAGTGGGATTCAGTCGCGCTCCGCATCCCTCGCCATCTTCTCCCGCCGAGCCATCCTCAACGTCGCCATGCTGCTCCGCGACAGCGAAGTCGCACGTCAGGTGCGTGTGTACCTCCTGGACATGGAGTACCTGGCCCGCACCCAGCCTGTGGATAACTCTGTCCACACGGACACCGCCTCCCTCGACAACCGCATCGACCAACGCATCACCCACATCCTCGGCAAGACCGTCGTACCGATGTTCAACGCCCTGATCGAAACATCGGGCGAGCACCGCAAGGAACTGATCGCCCTGCGCGCAGGAGTCCAGCGCATCGAGCGACGTCTCCACCAGCACCACACCCGTCTTCAACGACTCGAAGGCGTACGAGACGACCGGCCCACCGTCGGAGTCATGGCCGCCATGGACGCCATGAACGGCCGCACGTTCGAACACCACATCGCCAAGCTGCTGCGCCGCGACGGATGCACCAACCTGGCCGTGCAGGGCGGCCACGGAGACCGGGGTATCGACGTCAGCGGGCTCACGGCCGGCGGACGACGCCTCGTCGTCCAGTGCAAGCGGTTCGCGCTGTACCTCAACATCACCAGCCCCGACATGCAGAAGTTCGTCGGAGCGGCCAAGGTTCTCCACTCCGCGGAGGTGGCGCTCTTCGTGGCCACGTGCCCGTTCACCGCGGAAGCCCTGAGCATCGCCGCCGAGACCGGGATCACCGTCGTACACCGTGGGCTGCTGGAGCAGTGGAGCGCCGGGGAACCGCTGGAAGTCCTGGAGTAGGCACGGCCCGACGCAAAGAGGCCCGAAGCCGCAAGAGAAAGTTGCGGCTTCGGGCCTCCGTCATGCTAGGTGACTGAGGTCCTCAAAGGACCTCGGTCACCGCAGTTCCTTCGGCAGCGTCCGCTCGCTGTCCACCTTCTCAGTGCGGACCAACTCACCCCACACCACATACCGGTACCGCGAGGTGTACACCGGCGTGCACGTCGTCAGCGTGATGTAGTGGCCGGCCTTCTTCTTGCCGGACTCCTTGGGGATCTGGCCGAGGACCTTGACGTTGTACTTCGAGGTCTCGGCGAGAACGGCGTAGGCCTTGTAGACGTACCACTCGTCCTTGGTCTCGAAGACGATCGCGTCGCCCTTTTTGATCTTGTCGATGTTGTGGAACTTCGCGCCGTGGCCGTCGCGGTGGGCGGCGAGGGAGAAGTTGCCCTTCTTGCCGCTGGTGGGGAGCGTGGCCTTGACGGGGTCGGTGTAGTAGCCGGCGACGCCGTCGTTGAGGATCTTCGTCGCGGTGCCCTTCTCGACCAGGACCTCGCCGTTCTTCATCGCGGGAACGTGCAGGAAACCGATGCCGTTCTTGGTGTCCAGCGCACCGGGCCCGCCGGTGGTCCGCTCGGTCCAGCTGTCGCGCACCTTGTCGGCCTGCTTGTCCGCCTCGCGGTCCGCGACGACGTTCGTCCACCACAGCGAGTAGACGACGAACAGGCCGAGCACCAGGCCCGCGGTGATGAGGAGTTCACCGAAGACGCTGACCGCCATGGCGATCCGGCCGGGGCCGCGGCGACGCGGCGCTGGGGTGCCGGTGTTCTGCTCTTGCTCGGTGGTCGCTGCCACTAGTCATCTGCCCTTACTGGACGAGCGCATCCGGCTTGCCCTTGCTGCGCGGCCGTTCCTCGACCATCTTGCCCCAGACGATCAACCGGTACTTGCTGGTGAACTCCGGCGTGCAGGTGGTGAGGGTGATGTAGCGGCCGGCCGTGCTGAAACCGGATCCCTTGGGGATGGGGTCGATCACACTCGTGTTGCTCGGAGCCGTCACCGGCAGCGTCGACGTCATCTTGTAGACGAAGTACTTGTCCTGCGTCTCGACGACGATCGCGTCGCCCCGGGAGAGCTTGTTGATGTAACGGAAGGGCTCGCCATGGGTGTTGCGGTGCCCGGCCAGGGCGAAGTTGCCGGACTTGGCGTCGGGCATCGCCGTCTTGAGCGCGCCCTCGCTGTAGTGCCCCACCATGCCCTTGTCGAGGACCTTCTTGTTGCTGACGCCCTCGGCTATCGGCACCACCACATCCAGCTTGGGGATGTGCAGCAGGGCGAAGCCCTGGCCCGGCTCGAAGGTGCCCGGCGCCCCCTTGCCGCTCGCCCAGTCGTTCTGGAGGCTGCTGGCCTCCTTGTCCGCCTGCGCGTGCGCCCGCACATTCGTCCACCACAGCTGGTAACTGACGAACAGCAGCATCAGCACGCCGGTGGTGATGAACACCTCACCGAGCGCACGGCTCGCGACGACGGCCGCGCCGGGTTTGCGTGCTTTTGCCTGCCTACGGGCCTCGACTCGGGACAGCGGCTTCCCGTCCGGCGACTCCTGCTCGGACTGCGATTCCGGCGCGGCTCCGCCACCATGACGCCCGTGACGGCCTTTGGCGGCCTTCCTGCGGGCCGCACGGCCGCCCTGTGGGGATCCAGTGGCGGATGTGACGGAAGAGGCCTCAGAGGCGGATATGGAGGGTGGCGGCGGGTCGGGGATCCGCAGCGCCACCGTCTCGTCATCGGCCGGTGGTACGTACGGCGCCGACGCCCCGCCCGAAGACGCCCCGCCGAAAGACTCCTCGGCGTACGGCATCTCGGCGTAAGGCTCCTCGGCGTACGGCTTCTCGGCGTACGGCTTCTCGGCGTAGGAACCACCGCCGAAGGACTCCCCGCCATAGGGATCGCCGCCGTAGGACTCGTACGACGCGTCGCCGTACAAGTCCTCGCGCTCGGGGCGCAGGGCCGTCACGCCGTGGCCCTGCCCACCACCGGGGCGAGCCCCGCCGACCTCGCCACCGCGCCCTGGTCCCCGCACTCCACCAGCCAGTTGGCCAGCATCAGGTGCCCGTGCTCCGTCAGCACCGACTCCGGGTGGAACTGCACGCCCTCGACCGGGAGTTCACGGTGCCTCAGCCCCATGACGATCCCGTCGTGCGTCCGCGCGGTGACCTCCAGCTCGGCCGGGACCGTCGCCGGCTCGGCGGCCAAGGAGTGGTACCGGGTCGCCGTGAACGGCGTCGGCAGCCCGGCGAAGACGCCCCTGCCCTCGTGCTCGACCAGGGAGGTCTTGCCATGCAGCAGCTCGGGGGCACGGTCCACGACACCGCCGTACGCCACCTGCATCGACTGCATGCCGAGACAGACGCCGAAGACGGGCACCCCGGTCGCGGCACAGTGGCGCACCATCTCGATGCAGACCCCGGCCTCCTCCGGTGTGCCGGGGCCGGGCGAGAGCAGAACGCCGTCGAAGCCGTCCTGGGCGTGCGCCGTCGACACCTCGTCGTTGCGCAGCACCTCGCACTCTGCGCCCAGCTGATAGAGGTACTGGACCAGGTTGAAGACGAAGCTGTCGTAGTTGTCGACGACAAGAATGCGCGCGCTCACTGGTTGTCCACCGTCACATCGTTGAAGGGCAGCAGCGGTTCGGCCCACGGGAACACGTACTGGAACAGGACGTAGACCACAGCAACGACCAGCACGAGTGAGAGGAACGCCTTCACCCATGCGTTCCCCGGCAGATGCCGCCAGATCCAGCCGTACATGCCGTCCCTTCCGTCGCACCACGGCACCAGACTCACGCCGTACCGCACCAGACTAACGGCGCAGGGCAACAGGCTTGCCGTCCTCCACAGGCTGTGTGGAGTCCAGGTGTGCCCAGACGATCAGCCGGTGACTGTGTCCCCACTCCGGATCGCACGTGGTCAGCGTGAGATAGCGGCCAGGCCGCGTGTACCCGGATTTACGTGGCACAGGATCGATCACCTCAATGTCTGTGGGCACTGTTTTGTAAGGCCCTTTGTCGATCCGATACGTGAACCAGGTGGTCCCGTCGGTCAGGACGACCGCGTCACCGCGCCGAAGCTTCGGGAAGTCCTTGAACGGATCCCCGTAGGTGCGCCGGTGCCCGGCGACCGAGAAGTTGCCCCGCTGACCGAGCTGCACGGTGTTCGCATAGTGGCCGAGCCCCTTCTTCAGGGTGCCGACCCGGGTGCCTTCGAGCACGGGCTTGTTCCACGTGAAACCAAGCCGCGGAATGTACATGATCGCGAAGGGCTGCCCGCTCCGGTACGGCGCCGGCTCCGCCGGAGTCGCGGTGGCACCGGCCGTCACCTTCGGCTGCTGCACGCTCCCCTTGGACCAATGGTTCTGTAACTGGTCGATCTGGTCGTCCATGACGGTGTCGGCCTTCACACCGGTCCAGAACAGCACATAGGCAACGAACAGCACGATCAGGGCGCCGACGGTGATGCACAGCTCGCTGACGGTCCTGACGACGACACGCACCGGCGGCTCCAGAGGCTCACATCGTGCTCACTCCACGGGCTTGGCGTACTGCAGATCCACTGTGCCCGAGTAGCCGGGAAGAGTCACCGTGCCGTCGTCGGCGACATTCCAGCCTAGGCCGTAGACATTGACGTAGACCATGTAGTTCTGGATCGCCTTGGAGTCCGCGAGCGCCTGCTTCAGCTTCTCCGGGTCTCCGACCGCCTGGATCTTGTACGGCGGCGAGTAGACGCGGCCCTGGAGGATCAGGGTGTTGCCGACACAGCGCACGGCACTGGTGGAGATCAGCCGCTGGTCCATGACCTTGACGCCCTGCGCGCCGCCCTTCCACAGGGCGTTGACCACGGCCTGGAGATCCTGCTGGTGGATGACCAGGTAGTCGGGCTGGGGCTCGGGGTAGCCGGGAAGCTTGGCGGTGGCGTTCGGCGGGGCGTCGTCGAGCGTGACCGTGACCGCCTTCCCCTTGATCTTCTGGGTGCCCGCCCTGTCCTCCAGGGCGGCGAGCTTGGCGTCCTCGGCCTTGGTGCTGCCGTCGTCGCGCTCGGCGAGTGCCTCGACGTCCCGGCGCAGCGAGCCGTTCGACTCGTCGAGCTGACCGTTGTTGTGGCTGCGCTCCTGGATCAGGTCCGAGAGCTTCAGCATGGACGCGTCCGTGCGGATGTTGGTGCCCTTGGCCGTATTGAAACTCGTGAAGAAAATGAGTCCCGCGAGAGCGAAGACGGCCACCGTGAGCACCCTCACCGGCCGGAAACCCCGCCTGCGGACAGGACTGGATCCGGACTGGGGTGAGTCGGCAGAATTGCTCAACGTACCCTTATCTCCTTCGGCGCTACGGAAGCACTACGCTAACGGACGCCCGGGGGAGCACTCAGTGTCCCCTTGTACGCTGCCCCGAGCCCGACCAGTTACCTGCGCGGCCACGCAGCGCATCGACAGGAGAGACCCTCGTGCCGAAGTCACGTATCCGCAAGAAGGCCGACTACACGCCGCCCGCGGCGAAGCAGGCGACCGCCATCAAGCTGACCAGCCGCGCGTGGGTAGCCCCCGTGATGCTGGCCATGTTCCTCATCGGGCTCGCCTGGATCGTCGTCTTCTATGTGACGGACGGCTCGCTCCCCATCGACGCCCTGGACAACTGGAACATCGTGGTGGGCTTCGGCTTCATCGCCGCCGGATTCGGCGTCTCGACCCAGTGGAAGTAGCTCTCCCCAGGGGTATCCGCTGAGTTATCCACAGCCTGGAGCAATTTCCACAGGACCTGGGGAAAAGACGACGATCTGTGGATAACCCATCGGGCGTTGACGCCGGTACGACCATCGCACCAGCTTCCGCAAGCCTGTTCGCCCCCTGCCTGACCTGCCCAAACGCGGGTCAGTGACAGGGGGCGCAGCTGTTCCCGCACTGTATGCACAAGATCCGGCACCCGCTGTGGACAACGGGCCCGCTCAGGTCAGCTGGGCGGTCCTGAACAGCGTCATGCCCACGATGACCAGTAGCACCAGCGCGCAGGTGCCGTATTGCACCAGCGCCCGGCGCTCGCGTGGGGCGTGGACCATGCCGTACCCCGTGATCAGGCCGGCGACCAGGCCACCGATGTGGGCCTGCCAGGAGATGCTGCTCCAGCCGAAGGTGAAGATCAGGTTGATCACCAGGAGCGCGATGATCGGCCGCAGGTCGTAGTTCAGCCGTCGCATCAGGACCGCGGTCGCGCCGAAGAGGCCGAAGATGGCACCGGAGGCGCCGAGCGTCTGGGTGCCCGGATCGGCCAGCAGATAGGCCAGGGCGCTTCCCGCGAGACCGGAGACGAAATAGACCGCGAGATAACGCGCGCGGCCCAGGGCCGCTTCGAGCGGGCCGCCGAGCCACCACAGGCTCAGCATGTTGAAGCCGATGTGCCAGATCTCCTGGTGCGCGAACATCGAGGTGACCAGGCGGTAGTACTGCCCGTCCGCGACTCCCTCGGTGGGCGCGAACGGCGCCGGCGGCCAGGCGGCGATGAGGCTGAGGTCCGCCGCCAGGGACGCGTTGGCCTGGATGGCGATGAACACCGCGACGTTGATCCCGATCAGGATCTTCGTGAACAGCCGGGGGTCGGCCGTGACCGTGCCGCCCGCGATGGTGCGGGGCCTCGCCGCGGCCGGAGCCTGTCCGCCCCCGCCCCCGTCGCGCACGCACTCGGGGCAGTGGAAGCCGACGGAGGCGCTGACCATGCACTCGGGGCAGATCGGGCGCTCGCAGCGGGTGCAGCGGATGCCGGTCTCACGGTCCGGGTGCCGGTAGCAGCCAGGCAGGTTCTGGGCCTCCGGTGTGCTGCCCGCCTCCTGATTCATGCCATCCCCTAAGTCGCCCTGAGTCGTCGTACCCACATGCACCGCCCCGCTCATCCTTACGGTTGAGCGGGGCGTTTGGTTCCCTTCGTGGTGGTCGCCCGGGGCTCAGCCCTGGCGGGTCTCCACGACGACCTGCTCGATGACGACGTCGTTCACCGGTCGGTCGTTGGGGCGGGTGGTCTTGACGCCGGCGATGGCGTCCACGACCTTCTGGCTGGCCGCGTCCGTGATCTCGCCGAAGATGGTGTGCTTGCGGTTCAGCCAGGCCGTCGGGGAGACGGTGATGAAGAACTGCGAGCCGTTGGTGCCGGGGCCCGCGTTGGCCATGGCGAGCAGGTAGGGCTTGTTGAAGCCGAGGTCGGGGTGGAACTCGTCCTCGAACTCGTAGCCCGGACCGCCGATGCCGGTGCCCAGCGGGTCGCCGCCCTGGATCATGAAGCCGCTGATGACGCGGTGGAAGATCGTGCCGTCGTAGAGCCTCTTGGTGGACTTCTCCCCGGTGCCCGGGTGTGTCCACTCGCGCTCGCCCTGGGCGAGTTCGACGAAGTTCCTGACCGTCTTCGGGGCGTGGTTCGGCAGGAGCCGGACTTCGATGTCGCCGTGGTTGGTCTTCAGGGTGGCGTAAAGCTGCTCGGCCACGATCTGCCTTCCGTTGTCTTCTTGTGCCCGACCGATCCTCGCACGGATCCGGCCGAGGAGGGTCCGGGCAGGGGCGCGGAGCGACGATCCGTGGCATTGTCGTCGACAAGCTCCCGTTGCCACGTATTCATCCGTTATTGATCCGGATGCCCGCCCTCAGGTGCCGGGCTGCACTCCGGCAGGCATGATCCGTAAAAGGGTGGAAAGTCGAAATACCATACGCCACCGAGGAGGAGGATCCCGTGACCCGCATCGACAGCGTGCGCGCCGCGACCGGCTCGGCGAAGGACAGCGTGCTGCACGCCGCGGAAGTGGTGGCGCCCTACGCCGACACGGCCAAGGACAAGGCCTCGCACTACGCGACGGAGGCACGCGTACGGCTCGCGCCGAAGGTCTCGCAGGCGGCCGAGCAGGCGCGTGTCCAGTACGGCGCCCATGTCGCACCGCGCCTGGAGCAGGCCCGTACGCATGTTCCGCCGAAGGTCGACCAGGCCGCCCACGAGGCTGCCGTACGCACCCACGAGGCTGCCGTACGCACCCGCAAGGCGGCCCGTCAGGCCGCCGACTACTCCCGTCCGAGGATCGAGCAGGCCGTCGCCGCGGCCGGTCCGGTCCGCGATGAGGCCACGGCCCGGAGCGTGGCCGCACTGGCCGCGCTGCGCGGCCAGATCACGCCCAAGGAGGTCCAGAAGCTGGTCCGCAAGCACGAGCGGCGGGCCCGTGCAGGACGCCTTGCCAAGGCGCTGGCGGTCGTGGGTGTCGTGGCGGGCGGCGCCTTCGCCGCCTGGAAGTGGTGGGACAAGCAGGCCAACCCCGACTGGCTGGTCGAGCCGCCGGCCGCGACCGAGGTGCCCGAGACGGGCCGGCTGACGTCCGTGGACGGCAGCGGCCAGTCCGTCCTGGACCCGGAGGTCCAGGCGAAGGAGGCCGAGGAGGACGCCGCGAAGCACGACGAAGGGCGCTGACGCCGACACCGGCGTGTACCAGTGGTGGGGCGGAAGTTTTCCGCCCCACCGTCGTGTTCACCCGACGGTGTGACTCGACCGGTGCGGCAGGGCCCTGATGCGCCACTGTTCGCAGGGACATGTCTCCGCACCGGATGGACCGCCGCCCTGATGAAGCCCTCGCGCCGTGGGCCGGCCGCCCTGGCCGCCGTACTGCTGCTCCTGGCTTCGGCCTGCACCGCTCGCGCCCCCGAGCCTTCGGCTGCTTCCGCGTACGGCGCGTACGTCGGCTACGAGCCCGCCGACGTGGGCCGTCTCGCCGAACTCGGCGCTTGGCTCGGCGGGCCCGCGCCCCGGGTCGGGCACGTGTATCTGCCTGGCGACCGCTGGAGCAACATCGAGGGTGCGCCGGGCTTTCTGGAGTCCTGGGCGTCGTGGCGGCGGGCCGACCCGCGGCGGTTGTTCGTCCTCGACGTGCCGATGCTGGAACGCACCGAGGCCGACCTCCCGGACAGCACGGTCCGCACCGAGCTGCGGCGTGGGGCGGCCGGCGCCTACGACGACCACTTCCGCACCCTGGCCCGCCGGCTGACGGCTCTCGGCGTCCCGGACACGATCGTCGTGCTCGGCTGGGAGATGAACGGCACCACCTACACCCACCGCTGCGGCCCGGACCCGGCCGCGTGGAAGGCGTACTGGTCGAGGATCGTGCGCGCGATGCGCTCGGTACCCGGTCAGCGCTTCCGTTTCGAGTTCACGCCCACCCGCGGCCGCGACGCGATCGCGTGGCCGCGCTGCTATCCGGGCGACGAGGTCGTCGACATCATCGGCATGGACGCCTACGACGCCCCGCGCGGCCTGCGCTTCACCGACCAGGTGAGCGAGCCGTACGGCCTGCTCGCCCATGTCCGCTTCGCCCGCGCCCACGGCAAGCCGTTCTCGTACCAGGAGTGGGGCCTGTACGAGAACGGCGACAACCCGGAGTATGTGCGCGGCATGCTCACGTGGTTCGCCCGGGAGCGTCCCCTCTACCAGGCCATCACCGACTACTGCCCGCACGGTGTGTGGGGCTGCCGGACCCATCCGAGGTCGTCGGCGGTCTACCGCTCGCTGATGAAGTAGGCCGGTGCGTCCGGGCCTGCCGACGGGGTGCCGCTCGCGCCGGCGCCGGCGCGTAGTGCGGCCACCAGAGGTGGACGTCGGTGGCCGGGGCCGTCGAGGCGAGCAACGCGGGACACGTCAGTCAGGGCAGGACGCGACCAGTATGCCGAACCGGCTCCCGCCCCGCGCACGAAAAACCCCTCCGCCCGCGTATCCGCAGGTCGGAGGGGTTTTCTGAAGTGGAGCCTAGGGGAGTCGAACCCCTGACATCTGCCATGCAAAGACAGCGCTCTACCAACTGAGCTAAGGCCCCGGGAAGAGAAACGTCCGCCGGAAAACCACGTACCGGTGGGCGCCGCAGACCAGAGTACCGGGTCACCCCCAGTATTCCGCAAAAGGATTGGGGGTCCCCGCGAACGACCACTCTCCGTAAGATGCTCGGCGTGGTTCGCTGTCGCGAACCACGGTTTTTTGGGGAAGCGATGGGGAGACGCACATGGACGCCGCACAGCAGGAAGCGACCGCAAGAGCGCGGGAACTGCAGCGGAACTGGTATGGGGAGCCGCTGGGGGCGCTCTTCCGTAAGCTCATAGACGACCTCGGCCTCAACCAGGCTCGTCTCGCGGGGGTACTGGGGCTGTCGGCTCCGATGCTGTCTCAGCTGATGAGCGGTCAGCGGGCGAAGATCGGCAATCCCGCCGTGGTCCAGCGGGTACAGCTGCTGCAGGATCTGGCGGGGCAGGTCGCGGACGGCAGCGTGAGCGCGGCCGAGGCGACCGAGCGCATGGACGAGATCAAGAAGTCGCAGGGGGGCTCGGTGCTCAGCAACACCACGACCACGACGAGCAGTTCGGGAGCGCCGACGGTCAAGCGGGTCGTCCGCGAGATCCAGTCGCTGCTGCGCTCGGTGGCTGCCGCCGGAGACATCATCGACGCGGCGGACACTCTCGCCCCGACCCACCCGGAACTGGCAGAGTTCCTCCGGGTCTACGGCGCCGGCCGCACCTCCGACGCGGTCACGCACTACCAGTCCCACCAGAACTGAGCCGTCCGCCCGGTAGCCGAAGGGGGTTCGGCAGCCGGGCCGGGGGCTGTGCAGGCGGCACGGAGGAGCGCGGGGGGTCGCGCTTCTCGCCGGGGGCTGACATACGGGGGTGTGTCAGCCGTCGAGGAGACGAGGAACACGGGGCCGTATCTCTCATCCGGGAGGCCACGAGGGGTCGTATCGCTCATCGAGGGGGAAGCAAGGGGGTAGCCGCAGGGGGAGGAGCGACGCGCAGTCATGGGTGAGGTGTTCGCCGGCCGGTACGAACTGGCCGATCCGATCGGACGCGGAGGCGTCGGCGCCGTCTGGCGTGCCTGGGACCACCGGCGCCGCCGCTATGTGGCCGCCAAGGTGCTGCTGCAGAGCGACGCGCACTCCCTGCTGCGCTTCGTCCGCGAACAGGCCCTGCGGATCGATCATCCCCATGTGCTGGCGCCCGCCAGCTGGGCCGCCGACGACGACAAGGTCCTGTTCACCATGGACCTGGTCGCCGGCGGCTCGCTGGTCCATCTGGTCGGGGACTACGGTCCCCTGCCACCGGTCTTCGTCTGCACTCTGCTCGACCAACTCCTCGCGGGGCTGGCCGCGGTGCACGCGGAAGGCGTCGTGCATCGTGACATCAAGCCCGCCAACATCCTGCTCGAAGCCACCGGTACCTCCCGCCCGCGACTGCGGCTGTCCGACTTCGGCATCGCCATGCGGCTGGGCGAGCCGCGCCTGACGGAGACCAACCTCGTCGTGGGCACGCCCGGCTATCTCGCCCCCGAGCAGATGATGGGTGCGGAACCGGACTTCCCCGCCGACCTGTTCGCCGTCGGCCTGGTCGCGCTGTACCTCCTGGAGGGTGCCAAGCCCGACGCCAAGGCACTCATCCAGTACTTCGCCGCCCACGGCACCCCCGGAGCGCCGCACGGTGTCCCCGAACCGCTCTGGCAGCTCGTGGCCTCGCTCCTCCAGCCGGACCCCCAAGCCCGCTTCCGCACCGCCACGGGGGCCCGCAAAGCCCTCGCCGCGGCCAGAGAACTCCTTCCGGAGCCCGGCCCCGACGACGAGTCCATCGAAATCTTCGACCAACTCGGCCCCCTGCCCCCCGGGTTCGACCCGGAAGGCCCCCTCAAGCGAGCCCCGGGCGTGGACCCGGACAGGACACGGAACGGGGTCTCCGGGGCGGCGGGGAGAGATCCGCGCTTCGGGACTGGTGACGTAAGCGGTGGGTTTTTTGGGGGCAGCGTGCCCTCCGGGGGCGGAGGAGGCGGGGTGCCTTCCGGCGCCGGCGGAGGAAGCGCGGGGGCTTTTGCCGCTGGCGGAGAAGGCGGGGCGGCTGACTGGCGTGGGGCTGGTGCTGGGGCCGGTACCGGACCGGGTGCCGGTGGCGGCTCCGGTGCTTCGGCTGGGCCCAGCGCTGGTGTGGGGTCGGGAGCCGGCTCGGGCGACGGTGTTGGGTCCGGTGCTGGTGCCGACGTTGCCTTCGGTGCCGGTGAGGCGGACGGGGCGCCTTCTTGGGCCGGCCGGGACCACGGCGAGGCGTCTCGGCCCGGTGCGGCCCAGGGGAGCGGTGGGGCATCCTCCTGGTTCGGTGAGGGATACGGGGCGGGCTCCCAGCCCGGTGAAGCGGGCGGAGCTCCCTTCCGGCCGGGCGAAGGGAATGGGCCAGCCTCCTCCCCGCCCGGTGAAGCAGGCGGGGCCCCCTACCGGCCGGGCGAACGAAATGGGCCGACCTCCTCCCCGCCCGGTGAAGCGGCTGGGGCCCCCTTCCAACACCGCGAAGGGAATGGGCCAGCCTCCTCCCCGCCCGGTGAAGCAGACGGAGCCCCCTACCGACTCGGCGAAGGGAATGGGTGGTCCTCCCAGCCCGGAATGCCAGGCGGGGTGCCCTCCTGGCACGGCGGAGAGAGTGGAGTACCTCCCCACCCACGCGAGGCCAGTGACGCGCCCAGCCAGCGAGGTGGGGCGAACGGCGCTTCTTACCCACATGGTGAAGCGCACGGCGTTGGACACCAGCCTGGTGCGACGAACGGGCCTGTGTCCCGGCCCGGTGAGGACAGCGGGTCGCCCTGGCCCGGCCAGAGCAACGCCGCGCCTTGGCCCAGTGAAGGCAACGAAGCGGCCCGACCCAGCGAGGGAAGCGAATCCCCCTGGCCCGGCGAAAGAAACGCCGCGCCCTGGCCCAGCGAAGGCAACCAAGCAGCCCGGCGTTCCGAGGAGGGCACCGAATCGCCCCGGCGCGGCGAGAAAAGCCGCTCCCCCCTCCCCGGAGAAAGAAGGGCCACGTCCTGGCCCAGCGAAGGCAACCGAGCAGCCCGGCGTTCCCGCGACGGCAGTCCCGTATCCAGCCCTGCCGAAGGAAACACGCCGCCCTGGTCCGATGAGGCGAACTCGACGTCCTGGCCCAGAGAATCGAACCCGGCGCCTTGGCCCGAGCGAGCCAACCCCTCCTGGGCCGGCGAGGCAGGCTCCGTACCATCCCCAGGCGCCAACGCCCCAGCCGCTCGCCCCGCCACCGGCACGGGAGGCACCGACGCGCCTTTCCCGAGCACCGCCCCCGGAGCGGGCCCCGAAACACCCTGGTCCATGCACCACACCCCACCCGCCCCCACCCAGCCACCCTCGGTGTCGGACACCGGCAGCTTCCATCTGCCACCGCCCCGGCCCACGGACTCCCGCTCCCAGCCCTCCACCCCACCGGAGCACCAGGCACAGTCGCATCACCACCATCCGCAGGCCCAAAGCCAGCCATACCGGCCTGCCCCGAACCACTCCGCCTACATCTCCCCCCACGACCCCACACCCCCGACTCACGTCCTGCCCTCCCCTCAACCCCACGCCCACCGCTTCCCCACGCAGGCCTCGACACCAGTCCCACACCAGCCCCACGCTGATACCTCTACTGCTTCGTACACCGCTCAGAGCCCGCAGGTTCCACCCCCCGCCCCGTCACTTTCGCGAGCGCGCCGCAGCGGCCCCCCAGCAAAGGTGGCGATCCCGCTCCTGCTCCTGGCCCTGGCCTGCTACGCCGTGGGGTTCTGGGCACTCACCCAGATCTGAGGACCCGGCACCTCGGACAGACCGCAATCCCAAGCCGCCCGCGCCACGGGGAGCCCACCTGCAGTCCCGCATCCCCCACAGAGGCGCCCCAGACGCAGGCCTGACTCACCCTCGCCCCGATTCCCACGCGGGCACCGACCGGCGGCATGGCGGCCACACGCAATCCGGAGAACCCCGCGATCCCCCGCCCCGGTATTCCCAAGGCCCCAGCACCCCATGGGCCCTGCATCCCCAAAGCCCCAGCCCGCAGGCCCCGCAGCCCGCAGCCCGCAGCCCGCAGCCCGCAGCACAAGCCAAACGCCTGGCAGGCCCGACCCCGCCATCCCCCCTACACCCCGGCAGCCCTCCGCCGCCCCACCACAACCCACACCCCGAGCACCACCAACACCACGGTCCCCGCCCCGATCCCCCCGACGGCCACCAGTTTCATTCCGGCATCACCGCCACCGCCGTCACCGTCGCCCGAGTCCGTCTCGCCCGCCGCCCCAGCGCCCCGACCGAGAAGCCCCACCTGGAAGATTCCCGACGGCTTGGACTGTCCCGCGTAACCGGGCCCGGCCGTCGCCTGCCCCTTCACCCGCACACGCAGCATCAGTCCGACCGGCCCGTCGCCGAACTCCTCGCCCACCCGCGCAGCGAGATGCACGACGAGGTAGTAGGCCCCGGCGAACCGCATCCCGTTCACTCGGTCGGAAACGGCGTACCGGTTGTCGTACCCCACCGGCGGAAGGGCAGCGAGGGCACCCGACTTCTGGCTGCCGTTGTAACTGATGCTGGTGGCGTCGACGAGTCCGCGCACGGGGTTGTACAGCGCCAGATTCACGCCCCCCGGCACGAAGCCCCCACCCGCCCCGCCGCCGCTCGAACTGCTCAGGTCGGCAGTGGCGTACACCTGCTGTCCCCAGTCGACCGGCACTTCGTAGAACAGCGTCTGGCCGGGCCTCACGTCGTCGCGCCAGACCCCCTGCTCCAGCGCGGTCGCCGAGCCGAATCCCCCGCCACCCCGCACCCGCACGTCAGCACCCGCGGGAGGCGAGGGCGTGCCCGAGTCCCAGGCCTCGGGCGCGCTGGTCGAACCGGCCTTCCGCAACCGCGGTTCCAGCACGGGCGCGAGCTCCAGGTCCCAGTCGCCCGGCGAGGACTCGGTACGCAGCACCCGCTCGACGACGACGTAGTAGGTACCGGCGCCCTGGCACAGCGACCGGCTCGGCGAGAGCTGACGAGCGCCCCACACAGTGAGGGGTCGCGGGCTGCGGCCGGCGCCGATGCTGGCGGTGTCCGCCGCGGAGCAGGAACGGCCGTCGGCGTCCTGCACGGACACCCTGACGCCTTCGGTGGGGGTGACCGCCCCGTCCGTCGGGGGTACGGCCGTCGCGGCGACGTACACGGTCGACGTGCCGTCGAGGGTGAGGCGGTAGTAGACCTTGCCGTCACTCGGCAGCGAACTCCGGTAGGTCGTGCCGGGTTCAAGGCGCTCGGCGTCCGCGGTGTCCGCCGCGCCGGTGACCGAAGGGGCGTCTTCGGCGAAGGCGTACGAGGAAGCCGTTGCAGAGGAAGAAGGAGAAGCGGAGGTGGAAGGAGAGGCAAGGGTGGAGGGAGAGGCAAGGGGAGACGTGGAGGGCGATGCGGAGGCGGCGAAGCCAGGAGACACCGGCGCACCGGTCACCGCGCCCAGCACGATCCCCACGACGGCCACCCGCCACCACGCCGTACGGCGCCCCACGACGGCCACCCGCCACCACGCCGTACGCCACCCCATCCCGCGCCTACCCCTCCGTGCCCGCGCCCGAGCTCCCACGACCGTCACCGATGCGACACGACCAGCTGTGGGGCCGGCCGTGGCCCATCCTGCCCCGCCGGACCGCCACCCACCCTCGCAATCCGTACGACCGTCCGAAACCCCCGCCTCCGACCCCGGGCAACACAAAACCCCGACCGCAACAACGGCCGGGGTCTGTTCAGAATCGGATCTCTGTACTCACGAACCCGTGGGCACGGAGTCAGTCGCCTCCGTCCACAGATCCTGCTCGGCGCGATCCGCCTGGATCTGGCGGTACACGAGGAGCCCGCCGATGGCGGCCAGTGCGACCAGGAGAAGCTTCTTCACCGCGCGACCTCGTCTTTCCTTGACGTTAGGGGACCTCTGGCGCCCGACTATACACACCGACCGATACCGATCGGTGACCTGTGTCCGGGCCCTCAACTCCCGTCGCGAGCGGCCCAGTAGAAGCGGAACAGGCACCTCCGATCAGAGGGTGATCACACCTCCACAGACGGTCACTTCGGCACATATAGTCCTGCTTCTCCCATTTTTCTCCCCTTATGCACCCATCCGTGTGGTGTTCATCCGAAGATCGACGCGCCACAGGCTCGGGTCCGTGATTTCGCGACGCCCATACACATCATGAGGAAAGTACGCAAATCGAACCGACCCGAAAGTGAGGGACCATGGCCCTGAACAAGGTCATGAAGCTGTGGACCGTCGTCATCACCGCCTTCCTCGCGCTGTTCACGGCGCTCGGACTCATCACGACGACCGCCGCCGCTGCCGTACCGCAGACCCAGCCGGCCCGCAACAGCGCCGTCGCACACCCGGAGCCCCTGGCGATGTCGAACGGCCTCTGGTCCTACGTCAGGTCCCTGCCCCCCACGATGAAGCAGCGCATCCGGGCCGAGGCCCACGGCAAGACCCCCAGCTGCCGCCCCCGCTCCCTCGCCGACACCGACACGGCCGCGAACGCGGAAACAGACGCAGCCGAACCGGCCGCAGCGGGCTGTGCCTGACGTCACGGCACTCCACAGCAGCACCCGAGAAACACCTTAAGAGAAGCGAATACGCACCAAAGACGGATCAAAGACGGATCGAAGCAGCACCGAAGAAATGACGACGTCGCGCACAGCACCGCACGGAAACATCCGCCCGTACGCCGAAGACCCCCAACCGGAACCGGCTGAAGGTCTTCGTGTCCGGCAGAGCCAAGAGGATGGGCTCCGGAGGACGCAGCACACGATGGACGCGCCATCCGTGTGCGCCGGCCCCAGCCCTCGCTCAGGCGTTCTCACTGACGCCGTTGGCCCAGCACACAGAACTCGTTGCCTTCAGGGTCTGCCATGACGACCCACGACTGGTCACCCTGACCGATGTCGACACGCCTGGCACCATGAGCTTCAAGGCGAGCCACCTCGGCGGCCTGGTCATCAGGCCTGAAGTCGAGATGCAGCCGACTTTTGACCTTCTTGCTCTCGGCGATCCTGACGAAGTCCAACCCCGGCAGGCGATCCGGCTCCGGGCGGATCTCGAACTCCTCATCGGAGGAGTGGACGACCACCCAGCCAAGAGCCTCGGCCCACCACTGCCCCAGGGCCGCCGGATCCACCGAGTGAACGATTACCTGTTCCCATTCCAAGGTCATCTGCCGAGTCTAGACAGACGTGACGCGGCCCCCGCGACTGATGTTCGTGGTAGATGACAAAAACCCCCAACCAAGATCGGCTGGGGGCTTTCGTGCTGGTGGGGCTAACAGGATTTGAACCTGTGGCCTCATCCTTATCAGGGATGCGCTCTAACCAACTGAGCTATAGCCCCGCCGCGCTCTGCGGAGTGTGTCCCGCGCGCTGACTCCTGAAGATTAGCGCACGACGTGGGCAGTCCCAAAATCGGTTCCCCGAGGACCGCCTCCGCAGGTTTGAGGCAGCGTTACTCGTCCTCCGCCAGCGTCAGCTCGACGCCGCCGACGAAGCCCGCCGAGAGGTTGTAGATGAACGCGCCGAGGGTCGCGAGAGCCGTCGCGAGGACGACGTCGATGACCGCGATGATCGACGTGAACATCAGGACGTTCGGCAGGGAGAGGAACGCCTGGAGGTCGAAGCCGTTCGACTCGTTCGAGCCGGTCGCCTCGGAGATCGTCCCGCCGACCGTCGAGAAGACGCCCATCGCGTCCATGACCATCCACAGCACTGCGGCCGCGACGATCGTGCAGATGCCCAGCGCGATGGAGAGCAGGAAGCTGACCTTCATGACGGACCACGGGTCGGCCTTGGCCACCCGCAGACGTGCCTTGCGGGTACGGGGCGTGGTGCGCGCGCCGGTGCGCGGGCGTCGTACGGCACCGGCCGGGGTCGCCTGCGTCGGGTAGGCCTGCGGTGGGTGGTACGGACCGGCCTGCTGCTGCGGCCGGCGTTCCCCCGGCAGCGGAGAGGGCGAAGGCTGGGGCTGCACCGCGGGCTGGTGCTGCGGCTGAGCCGCCCCCTTCGGCGGTGCGGCGGGTGCCGTCGGCTGGGCCGGCGGCTGGGTGTCCGTCACAGGTCCCCCCTGGGATCCATGAGTCTCGGGCGAGCGCGAGTCCGTCGCGGGCGGCTTGATCGCCTTGAGTTGAGTCGTGTGCGTATCTGTTGGCTGTGTTCCTGCCGCACGCGCGGCAGAGCCACGGCCGCCGCCGTCCGCCTCCGAGCCGGGGGAAGACCCCGTAGAGGTTCCGGTCGATCCGGCGCCCGTGGCTCCGCTCACGATGACTCACTCCTCGTGCTACTCGGCCGAGGGTGCCTCACCCTCGTCCGTGCCGATGGTCGCGGCGGCACCCTCGACGGCCTCGTCGTCGGCCACATCGCCGTCGACCTCCTCCGCCTCACGTCCCGCCTCGGCGTTACGTGCGATGCCGACCACGGCATCGCGCTTGCCCAGGTTGATCAGTTGGACGCCCATGGTGTCACGGCCCGTCTCCCTGACCCCGCTGACTCGCGTACGAATCACACCGCCGGACAGCGTGATGGCGAGGATCTCGTCGGTCTCCTCGACCACCAGCGCTCCGACGAGCGATCCGCGGTCCTCCACGATCTTGGCGGCCTTGATGCCGAGGCCGCCGCGACCCTGGACGCGGTACTCGTCGACGGGGGTCCGCTTCGCGTACCCGCCGTCCGTAGCAGTGAACACGAACGTACCGGGTCGAACAACATTCATCGAGAGCAGCTCGTCTCCCTCACGGAAGCTCATGCCCTTGACACCCGAGGTGGCACGGCCCATGGGACGCAGGGTGTCGTCCGAGGCGGTGAACCTGATCGACTGCGCCTTCTTGCTGATCAGAAGCAGATCGCTGTCGGCCGAGACGAGTTCGGCACCGATCAGTTCGTCGTCCGAACCGTCCTCGCGCTCACGCAGATTGATGGCGATGACGCCGCCGGAACGCGGAGAGTCGTAATCCTTCAGTGACGTCTTCTTGACCAGACCCGCCTTCGTGGCGAGCACCAGGTACGGCGCCGCGTCGTAGTCGCGGATCGCGAGGATCTCGGCGATCGCCTCGTCCGGCTGGAAGGCCAGCAGGTTGGCGACGTGCTGTCCACGCGCGTCACGGCCGGCGTCCGGCAGTTCGTACGCCTTGGCCCGATAGACGCGGCCCTTGTTGGTGAAGAACAGCAGCCAGTGGTGCGTCGTGGAGACGAAGAAGTGGTCGACGATGTCGTCTTCCTTCAGCTTCGTGCCGCGCACACCCTTGCCGCCGCGCTTCTGGGCGCGGTAGTCGACGGTCTTGGTGCGCTTGACGTAACCGCCGCGCGACACCGTGACGACGATGTCCTCCTCGGCGATGAGGTCCTCGATGGACATGTCGCCGTCGTAGGGCACCAGCATCGTCTTGCGGTCGTCGCCGTACTTCTCGACGATCGCGGTGAGTTCGGCGCTCACGATGCCGCGCTGACGGACCGGCGAGGCCAGGATCTCGTTGTACTCGGTGATCTTTGCCTGGAGTTCGTCGTGCTCCTGGACGATCTTCTGGCGCTCCAGGGCGGCGAGTCGGCGCAGCTGCATCTCGAGGATGGCGTTGGCCTGGATCTCGTCGATCTCCAGGAGCTCCATCAGGCCCGTGCGCGCGATGTCGACGGTGTCGCTGCGCCGGATCAGCGCGATGACGTCGTCGATGGCGTCCAGGGCCTTGAGGAGGCCGCGCAGGATGTGCGCCCGCTCCTCGGCCTTGCGCAGCCGGAACTTCGTACGGCGGACGATGACCTCGATCTGGTGCGCCACCCAGTGCCGGATGAACGCGTCCAGCGAGAGGGTGCGGGGGACGCCGTCGACGAGCGCCAGCATGTTGGCGCCGAAGTTCGACTGCAGGTCCGTGTGCTTGTACAGGTTGTTCAGTACGACCTTGGCGACCGCGTCACGCTTCAGAACGATCACGAGCCGCTGGCCCGTACGCGACGACGTCTCGTCCCGGACGTCCGCGATGCCGCCGACCTTGCCGTCCTTCACCAGGTCGGCGATCTTCTGCGCGAGGTTGTCGGGGTTGGTCTGGTACGGCAGTTCCGTGACCACCAGGCACTGGCGGTTCTGGATCTCCTCGACCTCGACGACCGCGCGCATGGTGATCGAGCCGCGACCGGTGCGGTACGCCTCCTCGATGCCCTTGCGGCCCACGACGAGCGCGCCGGTCGGGAAGTCGGGGCCCTTGATGCGCTCGATGAGGGCGTCCAGGAGCTCCTCGTGCGAGGCCTCCGGGTTCTCCAGGTACCACTGGGCGCCGGAAGCGACCTCGCGCAGGTTGTGCGGCGGGATGTTGGTCGCCATGCCGACCGCGATACCGGCCGAGCCGTTGATCAGCAGGTTCGGGAAGCGGGCCGGCAGGACGGTCGGCTCCTGGGAGCGGCCGTCGTAGTTGTCCGTGAAGTCGACGGTCTCCTCGTCGATGTCACGGACCATCTCCATCGACAGCGGCGCGAGCTTGCACTCGGTGTAGCGCATCGCCGCCGCCGGGTCGTTGCCCGGGGAGCCGAAGTTGCCGTTGGAGTCCACCAGCGGCATCCGCATCGACCACGGCTGGGCGAGGCGCACCAGGGCGTCGTAGATCGAGGAGTCGCCGTGGGGGTGGTAGTTGCCCATGACGTCGCCGACCACGCGCGCGCACTTGTAGAAGCCGCGCTCGGGGCGGTAGCCGCCGTCGTACATGGCGTACAGGACGCGGCGGTGGACGGGCTTGAGACCGTCCCGGACGTCCGGCAGCGCACGGGACACGATGACGGACATCGCGTAGTCCAGGTACGAACGCTGCATCTCCGTCTCGAGCCCGACGGGCTCGACACGCTGGGCGATGACGCCGCCCTCTTCAGAGGTGACGGGCGTGTTCTCGTCGGCCATTGCGGGTGAAGATCCTTCCTGGTGCGGTCAGCTGAGACCGACTCAGATGTCGAGGAAGCGGACGTCCTTGGCGTTGCGCTGGATGAACTGGCGGCGGGCCTCCACGTCCTCGCCCATCAGCACGGAGAACAGGTCGTCCGCCTGGGCGGCGTCGTCGAGGGTGACCTGGCCCAGGACGCGGTGCTCCTGGTCCATGGTCGTGATGCGCAGCTCCTCGGCGTTCATCTCGCCGAGACCCTTGAAGCGCTGGATGGAGTCCTCGCGGATGCGCTTGCCGCGCTGGCGGCCCATCTCGATCAGTGCGTCGCGCTCGCGGTCCGAGTAGGCGTACTCGACGTCGTCCCGGCCCCACTTGATCTTGTACAGGGGGGGACGGGAGAGGTACACGTGCCCGGCCTCGACCAGCGGCCGCATGAAGCGGAACAGGAAGGTCAGCAGCAGGGTGGAGATGTGCTGGCCGTCGACGTCGGCGTCCGCCATCAGGATGATCTTGTGATAGCGCAGCTTCTCGATGTCGAAGTCCTCGTGGACCCCGGTGCCGAAGGCCGAGATCAGCGCCTGGATCTCCTGGTTCTGCAGGATCTTGTCGATCCGCGCCTTCTCGACGTTCAGGATCTTGCCGCGGATCGGGAGGATCGCCTGGTACTCGGGGTTTCGGCCGGACTTGGCCGAGCCGCCGGCGGAGTCACCCTCGACGATGAAGATCTCGCACTTGGTGGGGTCGTTCGACTGGCAGTCGGAGAGCTTGCCCGGCAGGGACGCGGTCTCCAGGAGGCCCTTGCGGCGCGTCAGGTCACGGGCCTTGCGGGCCGCCACGCGCGCGGTGGCCGCCTGGATGCCCTTGCGGATGATGTCCGCGGCCTCGACGGGGTTGCGGTCCAGCCAGTCGGTGAGGTGCTCGTAGACGACCTTCTGGACGAAGGTCTTCACCTCGGTGTTGCCCAGCTTGGTCTTGGTCTGGCCCTCGAACTGCGGCTCGCTCAGCTTCACCGAGATGATCGCGGTCAGACCCTCGCGGATGTCGTCACCCGTGAGGTTGTCGTCCTTCTCGCGCAGCAGCTTCTTGTCGCGCGCGTACTTGTTGACGAGGTTCGTCAGCGCCGCGCGGAAGCCTTCCTCGTGCGTGCCGCCCTCGTGCGTGTGGATGATGTTCGCGAAGGAGTAGACGCCCTCGGTGTAGCTGCTGTTCCACTGCATCGCGACCTCGAGGGACAGGAGCTTGTCCTTGTCCTCGGCCTCCAGGTCGATCACGGTGGGGTGCACCACGTCTCCCTTGCGGGAGTTGAGGTACTTCACGAAGTCGACGATGCCGCCCTCGTAGTGGTACTCGACGACCTTGACTTCGTCCTTCTCGTCGGCACCCGCCTCGTCCGCCCCGGCGGTGGCCTTCGCCGACTCGCGCTCGTCGGTGAGTTTGATCCTCAAACCCTTGTTGAGGAACGCCATCTCCTGGAAGCGGCGGGAGAGCGTCTCGAAGGAGTACTCGGTGGTCTCGAAGATGTCGCCGTCGGCCCAGAAGGTGACCGACGTGCCGTGCTCGTCCGTCGCCTCGTGCTTGGCCAGCGGAGCCGTCGGGACGCCCAGCTTGTAGTCCTGCGTCCAGCGGTAGCCGTCGGTCTTGACCTCGACGGCGACCTTGCTGGACAGGGCGTTCACCACGGAGACACCCACGCCGTGCAGACCGCCGGAGACCGCGTAGCCGCCGCCGCCGAACTTGCCGCCCGCGTGCAGCACCGTCAGCACGACCTCGACGGCCGGCTTGCCCTCGGAGGGGACGATGCCCACCGGGATGCCTCGGCCGTTGTCGACGACGCGCACGCCGCCGTCGGCCAGGATCGTCACGTCGATGGTGTCAGCGTGGCCGGCCAGCGCCTCGTCCACGGAGTTGTCGACGACCTCCTGCACCAAGTGGTGCAGGCCGCGCTCGCCGGTCGAGCCGATGTACATACCGGGTCGCTTGCGGACCGCGTCCAGACCCTCGAGGACGGTGATGGCGCTGGCGTCGTACGAGGCGGTTACCTCGCCGTTCGACGAGGTCGCCTCGGCGTCGGTGGACGGGATGTTCTCGTTGGGGTTGCCGGAATCGGCCACGAAGCGCCCTTTCTGGCACAGCACGAGCCAGGCTCGTCGGCGGGTTGCCGGAGCGGCTGCGGCATGTTGCGTTGGTAAGCCTTGATCAGCGTTGCTCAGCGTTTCCCGGGCGGTCCCCACGTTTGGGGCGGGATTGGCTTCCAGTCTACCGGTAGCGCCGACAGTGATGGGGGTTTGCCGGTACCTGAGTCCTCATGTGCCGCCCTCAACCGGCGTCTTCCGGGTCCCCATATACGGAGCGGGGCTCCAAGAGGCTCACGGAGGCACTCAGCGCTTCGGGCTGTCAACCCATGGCTACTTGGGAGTCAGGTCGGAATTCGCCACCGCGTACAGAGCTACGACAAAGGCGTCGCCGATGCCCCGATGGCACCGCCGACGCCCTTGATGTGATGTCCATCACCCGTAGGTGTCACCGGGTCCCGTGCTGCCGGGGGCGCGCAGCGGGCCGTAGCGACGAGCGGGACCGCCGGGGCCGTTCACCTTGATCAACTTCACGGCGCCGTGCCCGAGATCCTCGTTCAGACGGGCCACCAGCTGCGGCGCGAGCAGCCGCAGGTTCGTCGCCCACGCAGTCGAGTCGCAGCGCACCACCAGAACCCGCTCGTCCTCGTCGTACTTCTCCGGCTCGCAGTGCTTGGCCAGGTCCTCGCCCACGATCTGCGGCCACCGCCCCATCACCCCGCCCACCGCCGCGGGCGTCTCCCAACCGCGCTCGGTGATCAGGCGGTTGATGGCGGCCCCGAACGCCATGGGGTCGCGTCCGTCGGCGCGCGCGCCGGAGCGCAGCCCACCGCCGCGCCGGGCCTGGCGCTTCTGCTGCGCCGCGTCCCCACGCGCGCGTGCCTGTTCCTTCGCGGCCCTGAGCGCCACGCGCGCGAGGTCGACGCCGGAGGGCTCGGCGGGCTTGGGATTCCCGCCCGGGAGTTGTTCGTCGGTCATACGCGCTCCACCGTCCCCTCGGACACGGTGAACCGCGTCCCCGTCAGCACGTGCGGCACGTCGTCGTCGACCGCCGCCGTCACCAGGACCTGCTCACCGGGCGCGACGAGCTCGGCCAGGCGCTCACGGCGACGGGTGTCCAGCTCGGCGAACACGTCGTCGAGGATCAGCACAGGTTCGTTGCCCTCGGCCCTGAGCAGGTCGTACGACGCGAGGCGCAGCGCCAGCGCGTACGACCAGGACTCGCCGTGCGAGGCGTATCCCTTGGCGGGCAGCTGACCGAGTTTGAGAAGCAGATCGTCCCGATGCGGTCCCACGAGGGTCACGCCCCGCTCGATCTCCTGCTTGCGCGCCTCCGCGAGCGCGGCCATCAGCTGCTCGTAGAGATCCTCACGCGTGTGTGCCTCACCCGGCGCCGACGGCTTGTACTCCAGGGCCACCGGGCCGCCGCCGGGTGCCAGTTGCTCATACGCCTTGTCGGCCAGCGGCTGGAGCGCGGCGATCAGGTCGAGCCGCTGGGCGAGCAACTCCGCGCCCACGCGCGCCAGATGCTGGTCCCACACATCGAGGGTGGACAGGTCCATCGAGCGGCCGCCGTGCCTCCTCGCGAGTGCGGCCGACTTCAGCAGGGTGTTGCGCTGCTTGAGGACGCGCTCGTAGTCCGAGCGAACGCCGGCCATGCGCGGGGAGCGGGCGGTGATCAGCTCGTCCAGGAAGCGGCGCCGCTCGCCCGGGTCGCCCTTCACCAGCGCCAGATCCTCCGGCGCGAACAGCACGGTCCGCACGATCCCGAGCACATCACGCGGCCTGACCTGCGAGGACCTGTTGATCCGGGCACGGTTCGCCTTGCCGGGATTGAGCTCCAGCTCGACCAGCTGCTGCCGCTCGCCCTGTCTGACCTGCGCCCGGACGATCGCGCGGTCGGCGCCCATACGGACCAGGGGGGCGTCGGAGGCGACCCGGTGGCTGCCGAGGGTGGCGAGGTAGCCGATCGCCTCGACCAGGTTCGTCTTGCCCTGCCCGTTGGGGCCCACGAACGCGGTGACGCCCGGGTCGAGCGGAACTTCGACCCGGGCGTACGAGCGGAAGTCGGCCAGCGACAGGTGCGTGACGTGCATGGTCGGTCGCCGACCTCCCCCAGGTTGTGGACCGCGGCTTGTGGATTGCTCCGCGGCCCTGTGGATTACTTCGTCTCGACCGCGTGGCCGCCGAACTGGTTGCGCAGCGCCGCGATCATCTTCATCTGCGGCGAGTCGTCCTGACGGGACGCGAACCGCGCGAACAACGACGCGGTGATCGCCGGCAGCGGCACCGCGTGGTCTATGGCGGCTTCCACGGTCCACCGGCCCTCGCCGGAGTCCTGTGCGAAACCGCGCAGCTTGTTCAGGTGCTCGTCCTCGTCGAGGGCGTTGACCGCGAGGTCGAGGAGCCAGGAACGGATGACCGTGCCCTCCTGCCAGGAGCGGAAGACCTCCCGGACGTCGGTCACGGAGTCGACCTTCTCCAGAAGCTCCCAGCCCTCGGCGTAGGCCTGCATCATCGCGTACTCGATGCCGTTGTGGACCATCTTGGCGAAGTGGCCGGCGCCGACCTTTCCGGCGTGCACCGCACCGGCGTCGCCCTTGGGCTTGAGGGCGTCGAAGACCGGCAGCACCTTGGCGACGTTCTCCGCGTCGCCGCCGTACATCAGCGCGTAGCCGTTCTCCAGGCCCCACACACCACCGGAGACGCCGCAGTCGACGAAGCCGATGCCCTTGGCGGCCAGCTCCTCGGCGTGCTTCTCGTCGTCCGTCCAGCGGGAGTTCCCGCCGTCCACCACGACGTCACCCGGCTCCAGGAGCTCGGCCAGCTCGTCGATGGTCGCCTGGGTCGGCGCACCGGCCGGGACCATCACCCACACGACCCGCGGGCCCTGCAACGCGTCCACAAGCTCCTTCAGGCTGTGGACATCGGCGAGGTCCGGGTTGCGGTCGTATCCGATCACGGTGTGGCCTGCGCGGCGGATCCGCTCGCGCATGTTGCCGCCCATCTTGCCGAGGCCGATGAGACCGAGCTCCATCAGTGGTTCCTTAGGTTGCTGTGGCGTGAGAGCACTTTCGTACCCACGTACGAGCCTAAACCCGGACGCTCACGCACACCTGTGGGCATACGCGCTCAAACGTATGCCCTCACCTGGGGCTTTGACTCAGCCGCTCAGCCGCACCGGCATACTGCGATCTTGTGGGGGACGACCCCCACACCCCCAGCAGCCGTCCAGCCCAGGCCGGTCAGCATGCTCAGCCGCTCAGCCGCTCAGCCGCACCGGCATGATCAGGTACTTGTAGGCCTCGTCCGCCTCGGCGTCCAGGGCCGGCTTGCCGCTCAGCAGCGCGGGCTTGGTGGACGTCGTGAAGGACAGCTGGGCCACCGGGGAGTCAATGGCGCTCAGGCCGTCCAGCAGGAAGGTCGGGTTGAAGGCGATCGAGACGTCGTCGCCCTCGAGCTGGGCGTCGACCCTTTCCACAGCCTGTGCGTCATCGCTGGAACCGGCCTCCAGGATCAGCACACCCTGCTCGAAGCTCAGCCGCACCGGGGTGTTGCGCTCGGCGACCAGGGCCACACGCTTGACGGCCTCCACGAAGGGGGCGGTCTCGATCACGGCGACGGAGTTGAACTCCGTCGGGAACAGCGAGCGGTACTTCGGCAGGTCGCCCTCGAGGAGACGCGTCGTCGTACGGCGGCCCGCTCCTTCGAAACCGATCAGGCCCTCGCCCGCGCCCGAACCGGACAGCGCCAGGATGACGCTGTCGCCGCTCGTGAGCGCCTTGGCGGTGTCCAGGAGCGTCTTGGCGGGTACCAGGGCGACCGCGGACGCCTCCGGGTTCTCCGGCTTCCACAGGAACTCGCGGACGGCGAAGCGGTAGCGGTCGGTGGAGGCCAGCGTGACGGTGTCGCCCTCGATCTCGATGCGCACACCGGTCAGGACGGGGAGTGTGTCGTCACGGCCCGCGGCGATGGCCACCTGGGCGGCGGCGGAGGCGAAGACCTCGCCGGGAACGGTGCCCGTGGCGCTCGGCATCTGCGGCAGCGACGGGTACTCCTCCACAGGCAGGGTGTGGAGTGTGAACCGCGAGGAGCCGCAGACCACCGTGGCCCGTACACCGTCTGTGGAAATCTCCACCGGACGGTTGGGGAGAGCGCGGCAGATGTCGGCGAGCAGGCGGCCGGAGACCAGCACCGTGCCCTCTTCCTCGACCTCGGCCTCCACGGACACCCGCGCGGACACCTCGTAGTCGAAGCTGGACAGGCTCAGCTGGCCTTCCTCGGCCTTCAGGAGAAGGCCGGCGAGGACAGGCGCCGGCGGACGGGCCGGGAGGCTGCGCGCCGCCCAGGCCACTGCCTCCGCGAGTACGTCGCGTTCCACCCGGATCTTCACTGTTGCCGCCTCCTGCTGTTGCCGGCGCTGCTCGGCCTGCCTGGCTTCGTCGTCTGTCTCGGTGTCGTCGGTCCCTGTGCCGGGAAGGACACCGGGGAACAGTCTGACGCACCCCACTGACAGTAGGTGCCTCTCGGGGTCAAGTCGTGACGAGGGGCAGTCGGGAGCCGGACAGCAAGTTGTGCACAGGCCCCACTTCGAAACGGATTCCCAGCTCTCTCTAGTTGGGAGTAGTAGTAGGGGCTGTGGATACCGTGGATAACCCCGTTTTCCCAGCTCAGAGGGGAAATTTTGTCCACCGGCCCTGTGGGCGGAGGCGGTGGACAACCGGGCGTATCTGTGGAGAACAGAAAGTTCTGCACACTCCGTGCACAGCCTGAGGCGAGTTCTCCCCAGCGCCGTCCCCAGCTTTACCCACCTTTCCCACAGCCCAACCCGGCACCTTCGTGTGACGCCTTTCACTCGACCCGGTGATCAGGCGCGTCGCGTTGCCGAACAGTGGACAGGCATGTGGAGAACCTGGTGATCGCTGGGGACAACCAGGCCCGGCCTGTGGGTTGCCGGTGGACAACTCGGTGCACAGCCTGTGGATCTTCCCGCTGTCCACAGTCTGTGGAGATCGTTCGTCCACGAATCCACAACCACCTGACCTGGCCTGATGGTCTTTCAACAGGAAGCCTGTGGACCGTGATCTGGACAACTTCGCAGTCCCCAGGATGTGGACGGGAAAAAGTCAGCGGATCTGTGGAGAGAGGCCGTAACCCGGCGTGGAATCGAACAGCCGGCTACGGCGGCATGAAGAAGGGCGCCTCCGGGACCTCGTCCCCAGGGCGCCCTTCAGCGTCGAAAGCGTCGTAACTCTGCCTCGGTCAGCCGTTCTTGATGCGGTTCGTCAGCTCGGTGACCTGGTTGTAGATGGAGCGCCGCTCGGCCATCAGATTGCGGATCTTGCGGTCGGCGTGCATGACCGTGGTGTGGTCGCGGCCGCCGAACAGCGCGCCGATCTTCGGCAGCGACAGATCCGTCAGCTCGCGGCACAGGTACATGGCGATCTGGCGGGCGGTGACGAGCGCCCGCCCGCGCGAGGTGCCGCACAGGTCCTCGACGGTCAGGCCGAAGTAGTCCGCCGTGGCGCTCATGATGGCCGTGGAGGTGATCTCCGGCGCCGAGTCCTCGCCGCCGGGGATCAGGTCCTTGAGGACGATCTCGGTCAGGCCCAGATCGACCGGCTGCCGGTTGAGCGACGCGAACGCCGTCACCCGGATCAGCGCGCCCTCCAGCTCGCGGATGTTGCGCGAGATCCGTGAGGCGATGAACTCCAGGACCTCCGGCGGGGCGTTGAGCTGCTCCTGCACCGCCTTCTTGCGCAGGATCGCGATCCGTGTCTCCAGCTCGGGCGGCTGGACGTCGGTGATCAGACCCCACTCGAAACGGTTCCGCAGCCGGTCCTCCAGGGTCACCAGCTGCTTGGGCGGCCGGTCGCTGGACAGCACGATCTGCTTGTTCGCGTTGTGGAGCGTGTTGAAGGTGTGGAAGAACTCCTCCTGCGTCGATTCCTTGTCCGCGAGGAACTGGATGTCGTCGACGAGCAGGATGTCCATCTCGCGGTAGCGCTTGCGGAAGCTGTCGCCCTTGCCGTCGCGGATGGAGTTGATGAACTCGTTGGTGAACTCCTCCGAGCTCACGTACCGCACGCGCGTGCCGGGATACAGGCTGCGCGCGTAGTGCCCGATCGCGTGCAGCAGGTGGGTCTTGCCGAGTCCCGACTCCCCGTAGATGAAGAGGGGGTTGTAGGCCTTGGCCGGCGCTTCGGCGACCGCCACCGCGGCAGCGTGGGCGAAGCGGTTGGAGGCGCCGATGACGAACGTGTCGAAGAGGTACTTCGGGTTCAGCCGGGCGGTGGGCTCACCGGGGCCGGTCGCCGGCGCGGGCTGCGCGGCGAGCGGACCGGGAGCGCCGGTGGTGGGCAGGCTGGAGCCCACCGGGCCGCCGCGATGCACATGTCCGGAGCCGGGCGGGGGATCGGGCAGGTCCCGGCGGACGTCGCGCTGGTCGTAGTCGGACCGGGGCTGGTCGTAGTCGGGACGCGGCTTGTCGTAGTCCGGTCGCTCGTCGTAGTCGCGGCGCGGACTGTCGTAGGACGGGCGGTCCATCGGTTGCGGGCGGTAGTCCTGCGACGGGGGGCCGTACGAATCCTGCGGGTACGGCTCCTGCGACGGCGACGCGTACGGGTCGCGTTCCGGGAAGCCGAGCCGCTGCTGCTGCCAGCTGTACTCGTCCTGCGGCGGCCGCGGCCAGGCGCCGGGTTCGGGGCGCTGGTACTCCGAGGGGTAGGCGGGGCGGGCGGTCGGGAGCTGGTCCGGGCGAGGGGCGTGGTCGCCCTGGGGGCCAGGGCGATGCTCGCCGCGGTTCGGACGGGAGTCGTCGGCGCGGTGACGGCCGTAGCCCTCGTACTGGTTGTCGTACTGGCCGGAGGGGAGTTCCGGCTCCTCGTAGCGCGACTGGGGCCGGGGGGCCGGAGGTGCGGGCGGTGCCGGGGGTTCGCCCGCGGAGTCGTCGACGGTGATCGCGATGCGGATCGGGCGTCCGCACTCGCGGCTCAGCGTCTCGCTGACGGCCGGGGCCAGGCGGCCCTCCAGTACGCCTTTCGCAAATTCGTTCGGTACGGCGAGCAGGGCGGTGTCGGCGACCAGTGCGAGCGGCTGGCAGCGCCGGATCCAGTGCTCGTCCTTCGCCTCCACACCCTGGACGCGGCCCTCGCCGAGAAGTTGCTCGAGTACGCGTGGCCACACTGCGGCAAGATCGGCAGGTACGTCAGCCACAGGGCACGCTCTCTCACGGGTCCCACGAACGTGTGGTTGTGGGACGAGTCGGGATTCAAATGGGGTGGAGCCGAAACAGAGGGGTCAACGGAACGAATCGGAGTTCAGCCACGGTAGTCAGGGCGACGGGTGCGGTTCAAGTTGTTGTCCCCAGCCTGTGGATAGTGTCTCCCGGTGACCACTGGTTTGACCGGATGGCGCAGCCGCGCGTACCGTAACCAGGTCGAGTTGTCGATGGCTGCTGCCGCCTGCCTCCGATGGGCACAGATCGCTTCGGGTGATCGGGAAGCGGTGCACTCGGGCGTTACTGCGAGCTACTCGTGGGCGCACGGTGACAGCCAGGACGGCACCCGCAACCACCGATTTATTTCTGGAGCCCCCGAGTGAGCAAGCGCACCTTCCAGCCGAACAACCGTCGTCGCGCGAAGACCCACGGCTTCCGCCTGCGGATGCGTACCCGTGCCGGCCGCGCGATCCTGGCGAACCGCCGCAGCAAGGGTCGCGCCAGCCTGTCCGCCTGATCCCGGTCAGGTCATGCCGTCGTGCTGCCCACCGAGAACCGGCTGAGGCGGCGCGAGGACTTCGCGACCGCAGTACGACGAGGGCGCCGGGCCGGACGCCCGTCCCTCGTCGTCCATTTTCGTAGCGGTGCCACGGACCCGCACGCGCCTGGGGAGAGCGCTCCCCCGACGCGTGCGGGTTTCGTCGTGAGCAAGGCCGTGGGCGGCGCGGTCGTGCGCAACAAGGTGAAGCGCAGACTGCGTCATCTGATGCGCGACAGGGTCGCTCTGTTTCCCCCCGGTAGCCTGGTAGTCGTACGAGCGCTGCCCGAGGCGGGCGACGCCGATCACGAACAGTTGGCCCGAGACCTGGATGCCGCCGTTCAGCGGCTGCTGGGAGGGGGCGCACGATGAAGTACCCGCTGCTGGCGCTGATCAAGCTGTACCAGTGGACCATCAGCCCGCTGCTGGGGCCGGTGTGCAAGTACTACCCGTCGTGCTCTCACTACGGCTTCCAGGCCATCGACCGGCACGGTGCGATCAAGGGAACGGCACTCACCGCCTGGCGCATCCTGCGGTGCAATCCGTGGTCGCTGGGCGGTGTGGACCATGTCCCGCCGCGCAAGCGCCCGCGGTGGCACGAAATGCTGCGTAACGCCTGGCGTGCACGTAGGGGCGGGCCCTCCGCCGCCTCGGCCACCGAGGGACAGACTCCTTCGAGCCCGGCCGCAGAGACTCCGTCCCATGCCCAAGGAGCATGATTAGTGGACACGATTGCCAGTCTTTTCAGCTTCATCACGACACCCGTCTCCTGGGTCATCGTCCAGTTCCACACGGTGTACGGCAAGATCTTCGGCCCTGACACCGGGTGGGCCTGGGGCCTGTCGATCGTGTCCCTCGTGATCCTGATCCGTATCTGCCTGATCCCGCTCTTCGTGAAGCAGATCAAGTCGACGCGGGCCATGCAGACGCTCCAGCCCGAGATGAAGAAGATCCAGGAGCGCTACAAGAACGACAAACAGCGTCAGTCCGAAGAGATGATGAAGCTGTACAAGGAGACGGGCACCAACCCGCTCTCCTCGTGCCTTCCCATCCTGGCGCAGTCCCCGTTCTTCTTCGCCCTGTACCACGTGCTCAACGGCATCGCGACGGGCGACACCATCGGTGTCATCAACGACTCGCTGCTGGCCAGTGCCCGTAAGGCGCACATCTTCGGGGCCCCGCTCGCTGCGAAGTTCAAGGACGGCTCTGCCACCGTCCAGGCCCTGGGCGCCACGGTCACCGACGTGCGGGTCGTCACCGCGGTCATGATCATCATGATGTCTGCGTCGCAGTTCTACACGCAGCGCCAGCTGATGACGAAGAACGTCGACACCACCGTCAAGACGCCGTTCATGCAGCAGCAGAAGATGCTGATGTACGTCTTCCCTGTCATGTTCGCCGTCTTCGGCATCAACTTCCCGGTCGGTGTCCTCGTCTACTGGCTGACCACCAACGTGTGGACCATGGGCCAGCAGATGTACGTCATCCACAACAACCCGACCCCGGGTTCCAAGGCCCAGGCCGCCTACCTGGAGCGCCTCACCAAGCACGTCACGACTCACGGCAAGGCCCGCAAGCGCAGCGAGCGCACCATCATCAAGGCCATCGTCGCCAAGGGCCGCGACCGCAACGAGTTCGAGCGCAAGTTCGTCAACGGTCTGAACAAGGCGGGCCTGGCGGCCCAGGCCGACGGCTCCGTGGTCCAGAGCGAGTCTCAGGCCGCGGTCCAGACCGAGGACGGCGCGTCGACCAGTGCGGCCACCCCCAAGCGTCAGCAGCCCAAGCGGCAGAGCAAGTCCCAGCGGCAGTCGGGGGCCGCGGCCTCGGGTGGCAAGGCGGCCGGTGACGCCGACGCCCCGTCGTCGGAGCCGACCTCGCTGAGCAAGTCCGACGAGCCCGAGGACGCCAAGCCAGCCGAACCCGCCAAGAAGCAGTCTGGCGGCGGTACCCGCAGCAAGGCCCAGTCCGGACAGCGCAAGGGTCCGCAGCGGCCCAAGTCCCCGTCCAAGAAGTAAGAAGGAGTCCATCCCGTGACGGAAGGCACCACCTCCGCCGCTGCCGAGGGCGCAGACACCCTGACCCGCCTGGAGCAGGAGGGTGAGATCGCGGCGGACTACCTCGAGGGTCTGCTCGACATCGCCGATCTCGACGGCGACATCGACATGGACGTCGAGGCCGACCGCGCCGCTGTCTCGATCATCAGCGACGCCGGCGGCCGCGACCTGCAGAAGCTGGTCGGCCGGGACGGCGAGGTGCTGGAAGCCCTGCAGGAGCTCACCCGCCTGGCCGTGCACCGGGAGACCGGGGACCGCAGTCGGCTGATGCTGGACATCGGTGGTTACCGGGCCAAGAAGCGCGCCGAGCTCTCCGAGCTGGGCGCCAAGGCCGCCGCCGAGGTCAAGAGCACCGGCGAGTCCGTGAAGCTCGATCCGATGACGCCGTTCGAGCGCAAGGTCGTGCACGACGCGGTCAAGGCCGCCGGCCTGCGCAGCGAGTCCGAGGGCGAAGAGCCGCAGCGCTTCGTCGTCGTACTTCCCGCCTGATCGGTCCGTACGTTCCTCCGGCCCCGTCTGTCTGTAGAGCAGGCGGGGCCGAACTTTGTCAGCCTGATAGTTCTGGTTCTCGGCGCCCGTGCGCTGGTGCGGTACGGAAGGACGGTTCCCCGTGACGGAGGCAGCAGAGCTCCCCCCTGCGCCCGAGCAGGCACGTGAGGTGTTCGGCGATCGCTTCGACGACGCGGTTCGCTACGCGGAGCTGCTCGCCGAGGCGGGGGTGCAGCGCGGTCTCATCGGCCCGCGTGAAGTGCCCCGCCTCTGGGAGCGGCATCTGCTGAACTGCGCGGTGCTCTCGGAGGTGGTTCCCGAGGGTGTGACGGTGTGCGACGTCGGCTCCGGCGCCGGTCTGCCCGGCATTCCCCTGGCGCTCGTACGCGAGGATCTGAAGATCACGCTGCTGGAGCCGCTGCTGCGGCGCACCACCTTCCTGACCGAGGTCGTGGAGCTGCTGGGCCTGGACCATGTGACGGTCGTGCGTGGCCGTGCCGAGGAGGTCATGGGCAAGCTGACCCCCGTACATGTGGTGACAGCGCGGGCAGTGGCCCCGCTCGACCGACTTGCGACGTGGGGTGTCCCGCTACTGCGTCCCTACGGCGAGATGCTCGCGCTCAAGGGCGACACCGCAGAGGAGGAGCTCAAGGCGGCAGGTACGGCCCTGAGCAAGCTCGGCGCCGTGGAGACCTCCATCCTGCATGTGGGTGAGGGCGTGGTCGACCCGTTGTCCACGGTGGTGAGGGTCGAGGTCGGGGAGAGTCCCGGCGGTGTGCGTTTCGCGGCCAAGCGCGCCAAGGCGGCCCGCACCGGCCGCACGCGTCGACGTCGCTGAACCGCCCTGACCACGAGACGTACTCCACACAAGCTGCCAAACCTATGCATGCCGGAGTGTCGCGGCAGAACGGGCACGGTCGCCCTGCATCGTGTTTCACGTGAAACGTCGCTCACTGCTGCACGGCATCATCAGCCGGGGCCGCGCCGCGGCCGAACCCCGTGACCGAAAGCCTCTCGGGTCACTCGGAGAGGTAACGGAGTTGTCCACAGAGGTGGATTTCTCCACAGAACAACAGGCCTCACTGGTTCACGACCCCGAAGGCATGGGAGGCTCTGTTCATTGCGAGCCTGAAGTCGAGGAGAGTGAATCCTTGCGGTCCGACGCCAACATCGCGGGACCGATGACCGATCCGGTCCCCGGTCCCCGAACCGAGTCGATGGGGGAGGATGTTTCACGTGAAACACCGCCCCCGATGGACGACACTCCGATCGGTCGTGCTGCCCAACTGGCGGTAGAGGCTTTGGGCCGTGCCGGCGAGGGCCTGCCACGGCCCGAGCAGACCCGGATCATGGTCGTCGCCAACCAGAAGGGCGGAGTGGGCAAGACGACGACGACCGTCAATCTTGCCGCTTCGCTCGCTCTGCACGGCGGCCGTGTCCTGGTCATCGACCTCGACCCCCAGGGCAACGCGTCCACGGCGCTGGGTATAGACCATCACGCGGAAGTGCCGTCCATCTACGACGTCCTGGTCGAGAGCAGGCCGCTGGCCGAGGTCGTCCAGCCGGTCCCCGATGTCGAAGGTCTCTTCTGTGCCCCCGCCACCATCGATCTCGCCGGTGCGGAGATCGAGCTGGTGTCCCTGGTGGCCCGGGAGAGCCGACTGCAACGGGCGATCCAGGCGTACGAGCAGCCACTGGACTACATCCTCATCGACTGCCCGCCCTCGCTCGGCCTGTTGACGGTCAACGCGCTGGTGGCTGGTGCGGAGGTCCTCATCCCGATCCAGTGCGAGTACTACGCGCTGGAAGGCTTGGGCCAGCTGTTGCGCAACGTCGACCTGGTGCGGGGCCACCTCAACCCCACCTTGCACGTATCGACCATCCTGCTCACCATGTACGACGGCCGGACGCGCCTTGCGTCCCAGGTCGCCGACGAGGTGCGCACCCACTTCGGCGACGAGGTACTACGGACGAGCATTCCTCGCTCGGTCCGTATCTCCGAGGCGCCGAGCTATGGGCAGACAGTGCTGACGTACGATCCCGGATCGAGCGGCGCCCTGTCCTACCTTGAGGCGGCGCGAGAGATCGCGTTGAAGGGAGTCGGCGTCAGCTATGACCCGACTCAGGCGCACATCGGCGCACAGAGCAACCCGAGCATGGTGGAGGGGATCCAGTGAGCGAGCGACGGAGGGGTTTGGGCCGTGGGCTCGGCGCATTGATCCCCGCTGCCCCGACAGAGAAGACGCCGACCCCGGCGGCGATGGGGGGCGCTGGTTCCGCCTCCCCGACGGCCCTCCCGGTTCTGGCGACCGACCGCGGGGTGGCCGCGGCGAAGGTGGCCACGCTGCCACCGGTTTCACATGAAACCGAGGAGTCGTCGGTCAACGGCTATGCGGAGACGCCCGCGCCCCCCATGGGCGCCCACTTCGCGGAGCTCCCCCTCGACTCCATCACGCCGAACTCGCGCCAGCCGCGTGAGGTCTTCGACGAGGACGCCCTTCAGGAACTGGTCACCTCCATCCAGGAGGTCGGTCTCCTCCAGCCGGTCGTTGTGCGGCAGTTGGGTCCTGCCCGCTACGAGCTCATCATGGGCGAGCGGCGCTGGAGGGCATGCCGTGAGGCGGGCCTGGAGGCGATCCCGGCGATCGTGCGGGCCACCGACGACGACAAGCTTCTCCTGGACGCGCTCCTGGAGAACCTGCACCGTGCTCAGCTGAACCCGCTGGAAGAGGCAGCCGCCTACGATCAGTTGTTGAAGGACTTCAACTGCACGCACGACCAGTTGGCGGATCGTATCGGCCGGTCCCGCCCGCAGGTCTCCAACACACTGCGTCTGCTGAAGCTCTCACCCGCGGTCCAGCGACGGGTGGCCGCCGGGGTTCTCTCCGCCGGACATGCCCGGGCGCTGCTCTCCGTCGACGACTCGGAGGAACAGGACCGGCTGGCCCACCGGATCGTGGCCGAGGGCCTCTCGGTGCGTGCCGTCGAGGAGATCGTGACGCTCATGGGGTCGCGGCCGCAGACCGCCCAGCGCTCCAAGGGGCCGCGTGCCGGCGCCCGAGTTTCCCCGGCGCTGAGCGACCTCGCGACCCGTCTCTCGGACCGCTTCGAGACACGGGTGAAGGTCGACCTGGGACAGAAGAAGGGCAAGATCACGGTCGAGTTCGCCTCGATGGAGGACCTCGAGCGCATTCTCAGCTCCCTCGCCCCGGGTGAAGGACCGGTTCTGCAGAAGAGCCTGCTGGACGGTGAGGCCGAGGAGACGGAAGCCTGAGCCATGCCTCGCGGCAGTGCCCGGGCGGGGCATGAAGAGCGGGCCGTGTCCGGTGTGTACCGGACACGGCCCGCTCTTTGCTTTCAGGCGGTATCGATGGAATCGCTGTGTGGATACGATGCGAATGGGTGCGGCACATCCACCCGGCAGTACCTCTGAGGAGAGGCAGGGGCCATGCGAACGATGAGCCGAAGCGGACTGGTGAGCGCGGGTCTGGGACTGGGGGCGGTCGGCGGATTCGTCGGCAGCCTGCTCAGGGAACGGAGCGCTCTGACGGCCGCCCGCGACGCGGCGGGCGAAGGAAGCGAGGATCAGCCTTCATGGGGCGTCGGCTCGTACCGCTCACGCTGGACAACCTTCCGGACCTCCCCCGGCGTTGCCGCTCGTGTGTCTTCTGGGAGTTGGACCCCGTCAGCGGAGAAGCCGCGATAAAGGCGGGAACACCCGCTCTGGAAAAGGAAGCCTGGATCTCCGCCGTTCTCCTCGACTGGGGATCGTGCGGTCGAGTCGTCTACGTCGACGACGTACCGGTCGGCTTCGTCCTCTACGCGCCTCCCGCGTACGTTCCTCGCTCGACGGCGTTTCCCACGAGCCCCGTCTCTCCGGACGCTGTCCAGTTGATGACGTCGTTCATCATGCCGGGCTATCAGGGACAGGGCCTGGGCCGCGTGATGGTGCAGACGGTCGCCAAGGATCTGCTGCGGCGGGGCTTCAAGGCCATCGAGGCCTTCGGTGACGCTCGCTGGAAAGAGCCCGCGTGCCTGCTTCCCGCAGACCATCTTCTGGCTGTGGGCTTCAAGACGGTCAGGCACCACCCCGCTTATCCGAGGCTGAGGCTGGAGCTGCGCACCACGCTCTCGTGGAAGGAAGACGTGGAGATGGCACTGGACCGTCTTCTGGGGGCGGTACAGAAGGAACCAGCGCTGCGTCCCCTGTAAAGCGATGGGGCCGGCCCTTTCGGGCCGGCCCCATCGTGTTTCACGTGAAACGTCACTCGGCGATGAAGTCCTCGAGGTCGCGGACGATCGCGGCCTTCGGCTTGGCACCGACGATGGTCTTGGCGACCTCGCCACCCTGGTACACGTTCAGCGTCGGGATGGACATGACGCCGTACTTGGCGGCCGTACCCGGGTTCTCGTCGATGTTCAGCTTGACGATCTCGATCTTGTCGCCGTACTCGGCAGCGATCGCCTCGAGGGACGGCGCGATCTGACGGCACGGTCCGCACCAGGCGGCCCAGAAGTCCACCAGGACGGGCTTGTCGCTCTTCAGGACGTCCTGCTCGAAGGAATCGTCGGTCACATTCTTCAGGGTGCCGGCCACGGCGGGCTCCTTAACTGGGTTGGTGCGGTGGGGCGGGGATGGGGGTCAGACAGCGGTCTTCTCGGGCTCGGCCTTCTCCTCGTCCGCGAGGGCGGCGAGGAAGCGCTCGGCGTCGAGAGCGGCGGAGCAGCCGGTGCCGGCCGCGGTGATCGCCTGTCGGTAGGTGTGGTCGACCACGTCACCGGCGCCGAAGACACCGGTCAGGTTGGTGCGGGTCGAAGGCGCTTCCACCTTCAGGTAGCCCTCACCGTCCAGCTCGAGCTGGCCCTTGAACAGCTCGGTGCGCGGGTCGTGGCCGATCGCGATGAACAGGCCGGTGACCGCCAGGTCCGAGAGTTCGCCGGTCTTGAGGTTGCGCAGCTTCAGGCCCGAGAGCTTCGGGTCGCCCTGGATCTCGGCGACCTCGCTGTCCCACACGAACTTGATCTTCGGGTCGGCGAAGGCGCGCTCCTGCATCGCCTTGGAGGCGCGCAGAGTGTCACGACGGTGGACGATCGTTACGGACTTGGCGAAGCGGGAGAGGAAGGTCGCCTCCTCCATCGCGGTGTCACCACCGCCGATCACGGCGATGTCCTGGTCCTTGAAGAAGAACCCGTCACAGGTGGCGCACCACGAGACACCCCGCCCGGAGAGAGCGTCCTCGTTCGGAAGGCCGAGCTTGCGGTGCTGCGAGCCGGTGGTGACGATCACGGCCTTCGCCCGGTGCACTGTGCCCGAGGTGTCGGTGACGGTCTTGATCTCGCCGGTCAGGTCGACGCTGACGATGTCGTCCGGGACGAGCTCGGCACCGAAGCGCTCGGACTGGGCGCGCATGTTGTCCATGAGCTCGGGGCCCATGATGCCGTCCTGGAAGCCGGGGAAGTTCTCCACCTCGGTGGTGTTCATCAGCGCGCCGCCGGCGGTGACGGCGCCCTCGAACACCAGCGGCTTCAGCGACGCGCGCGCGGTGTAGAGCGCCGCCGTGTAGCCGGCGGGCCCGGAGCCGATGATGATCACGTTACGGACGTCGCTCACGGCTTGGTTCCTCGTCTCTGGACTGCGTCGTCGGACCGGTGGAGCCCACTCAGAACTCTCACCCCACCCAACGGATCCTAAGGGGCGCGCATTCCCGGTGTGTCCGGGCACACGGAGAGGTCACACCGGTACGGATTACCACGCAGGACGGAGACGAAGCGTGAGGGCTCAAGAGCGTGCGTAGGACTGCTCCAGCAGAACCTTCGCGGTGCCCGTCGGTGCGTTCTTCACGCACGACGCATCCATGATGTAGGCGGTGACCCGGGTGCTGTCAGAGGGGTCACGCAGCACGACGAGAAGCGCGGCCGTGCCCTTGTAGACGCCGTCCTCGGTCGCGAGCGGCGAGTCACTGGTGTGGATGCCGTTCTGGATGCACTGAGGAACCTCAGGCGCCACGAAGATGCGGGGATCCTTGGAGCCCGGGACGTTATTCGCGCCCATGCTGGTGTGCGGAGCCCGAGACCCGCCGCCGCTTGCGCTCTTTTCCGTGAGAAGAGTCGAGACCTGCTTCTCGAGCCCGCTGGCGGAGAAGGTGTCGGCGGAGGCGGTCGCCTGTCCGTGTGCCGCGTCGTTCGGCTTGCCGTCGTCCAACGCGGACAGCAGAACGGAGCCGAATCCCAGCGCGGCGACCGTGAAGACGGCGCCGAGGACGGCGACCTTGCGGCGTCCGTTCCTCTTGCGGTCCTTTCGGCCGGGGCCGGTGGTGGCAGTACGGGCATGTCCCGTGGGGCGGGCGGCGGTGGGCGATGTTTCACGTGAAACATGCGCCGTCTCGACCGGTGCCGGTGCGTTCACCACCTCGGGAGCAGTTGCCTGCAGGAGAGCTTCCGCGGCGAGGGCGGCGTCGATCCTGCCGGCGACATCGGCGGGCATCTGTGGTGGACCCGGCAATGTGCCGAGCAGTCCGCGGATCTCCTCCAGTGACGCGTGCACGTCCGCGCAGAGTGCGCACTCGTCCAGATGCCGACGTACATCTGCCGTCCTGGAGGCGGGGAGGAGGCCTTCGGTGAGGTCGGAGATCTCCGCGACGTCCGGGTGCCCCGCTGTGTCTGTCCTGGAAGTCACGCTCGCCCACCTCCGCCCTTCACTGCAGCTGAATCACTTGATCCCGAATCCGGCGGGCCTTCTGACGGAGCGCCCGCTGCGGGTGGGACGGATGTCCCCTGCGTCCGGTTCCGTCCAGCGCCCGCTTCTCTGCCGTCTCCGGCTCTTTCCGGCCGTAGATGAGTGAGAAGGGGGAGCAGTCTGGCTCTGCCGCGGGCGCAGCGGCTCTTGACCGTCCCCGTCGGCACGTCGAGCATGCGGGCGGCTTCGGCGACCGGGTAGCCCTGCATGTCCACCAGGACGAGGGCAGCCCGCTGGTCGGGCGGGAGCGTGCCGAGGGCTTCCAGGAGCTGGCGGTGGAGGTCGTTGCGCTCTGCGGGCGCCGAGGCGGACTCGTGCGGCTCAAGGAGCTGCTCCAGGCGCTCGGTGTCGTCCACGGGAGACGTCTTGCGGGAGGCTGCCTTTCTGGCCCGGTCCAGGCAGGCGTTGATCGTGATCCGGTGCAGCCAGGTCGTGACCGCGGACTGGCCCCGGAACGTGTGCGCCGCCCGGTAGGCGGACACAAGGGCGTCCTGAACGGCGTCCGCGGCTTCCTCGCGGTCTCCGAGCGTGCGGAGGGCGACGGCCCAGAGCCGATCCCGGTGCCGCCGCACGAGCTCACCGAAGGCGTCGGTGTCGCCGTCTACATGAAGGGCCAGGAGGTCCTGATCGCTGGTGCCGCCGTACGCGGTGTCATCTGCCATCGGACCCCCTCCCTCTCCGTGTTAATTGGCGATCTTGATGTCTGCCACTCGACCGCGGTAAGTGCCCTCTTCCGTCAGCGGCAGCTTGGTCAGCCAGATCAGAAGGTAGCGGGACTTCACGGCCTTGTCCGGCTTGAGCGGGACTCCGGTACCGGAGCCCTCCGCGACCTTCGTGTAGGCGTCGAAGCTCGTGGGCCTGGAGCTCGCGTCGCTTGAGGCGGCGCGCAGTTCCACGGACGTGTTGCCCATGAACGTGACGGTGACCTTCCCCATGTCCTGGACCTTGCCGAGGTCGAGGATTATCCCGAGGCCAGGCTTGAGGTTTCCGAAGTCGGCGCCCTTGTAGAAGTCCGTCTGCCAGTACGACGAGGTGTCGTTGTCGTAGGCCTTCTTTATGTCGGCCGGCTTCTCGGATCCGTCACCGAACGGGTCGAAGTCGAATCCCTTGGCGATGGTGATCGGGACGCCGGCCTTCTTCGTCGGGCTCTTGTCGCCGTCGTCGGTCGTCTGGGTCTGGTTCTCGTCGGACTTGCCGTCCCGGTCCATCAGCGCGTCCGCCAGCTGCCAACTGCCGAGGCCCAGCGCGGCGATGAGGAGGGCCGAGACCGCCCACTTCAGAGCTCGGCCGGTGCGGCTCTGGAGGGGCGGAGGCGGGGCCGGGATCGGCTGAGTGACGCCAGGACGCGGTGCTGGGTGGCCGTACGTGCCCTGTTGGTAGGTCGTGCGCTGGTACTCGGGCGGGGCGGTGAACGTGGGCTCCGGCGGGCGGATGCGGGGCATCTCTCCGATCGCCTTGACCAGTTCCTCGGGTGTGGTGCACGCCGACTCGTGCCGAGAGGCGGTCGCACCGTCGTTGGCGAGCGCCCGCATGGACAGCTCGGACAGCCCACGGTGCACACCCGCCCGCACCTGGTCGGGCGCGATGAGACCGACGTCCTTGGGCAGACCGGCCAGACCGTACGCGTCGTTCTCGTACGGCCACCGCTGGGTGAGCGCCGCATACAGGAGCGCGCCGATCGCCTCCGTGTCGGTGCGCTGTGGAGTCTCCGAACTCGCGCCCCGCAGAGCGGCGTTCACGGCGAGGCCGCGGATGCGCCACTGCCCGCTCGACGTACGCAGGACCGCGTTCGGGTTCAGCCGCAGATGCGCGAGCCCTTCGCGATGGGCCGCGGCCATGGCGGACGCCACCTGACTGACCATCTGGTAGGCGTCGTACACCTCCAGCGGACCCGGAGCGAGGAGCGTGGTCAGCTCGGTCGCGTCGGGCAGCCACTCGTGGACGACGTAGACGAGGTCGTTCTCCTCGACTGCGTCGAGGACCTGGACGAAGCGCGGGTCGCCCAGCAACGCGGACGAACGGGCCGCGGCCAGGACGGAACGCGCCCGCGCATGGTCGGCGGGCAGGATGTGCACGCCGACAGCCCGACGGAGTTTCTCGTCGACGGCACGCCAGCTGCTGAACCCGTCCAGACGGGTGACGCACTCCTCGAGACGGTAGCGTCTGGCGAGCTTGTGGCCGCTGTGCAACTCCGCCGGTGACGCCTTGCCAGGACTCTCGGTCCCGCCACTCCCCTGTGCCTCGACGTCTTCCGTGTCCCGCTCCCGGTTCTTGGCCACGCCGTCGGCCGTGGACTGGTCCGCCTGGGCGGTCAGCGGTTCGTCACCGCTGTTGTCTGCCACGTCGACGGCAGCCGTGCTCCGTTCCGCCACCGTCGTTCCCTGCCTCCCCATACGTTGCGCGCCGTGCGACGCAGAATCCAATTGTGCCCACAGTCCGACGTTATGCACGACACACAGTGGCGGACGATGGTTGTGCGCGTACCCCTGCTTCAGCGCCCCAGACGCCCCCGGACCATGCCGACCAGCGAGTTCAGTTCCTCGATCCGCATCTTGCGAGCGGCGACGAAGAAGATCCCGAGCAGAACCGCTCCACCCGCGATCAGAGCGGCGAACGAACCGACAACTCCCTGGCCGAGCGAGTGACCGATGCCGTAGCAGGTCGCACCGCTCAGCAACGCCGCCGGTACCGAGGCGATGCAGAGCCGGGCGTAGGTCCGCAGGACGCGGTTGCCGTCCAGGTCGCCGCCGAGGCGCTTGCGCAGCCGGTTCCAGGCGACGCCGACACCGATCGCGTAGGCGAGACCATACGACGCAGCCATGCCCGCCACGGCCCAGCGCGGTGGCAGCACCACGTAACACAGCGTCGAGGCGCCAGCGTTGACCGCTGCCACGATGACGGTGTTGTAGAAGGGAGTGCGGGTGTCCTCGTAGGCGTAGAAGGCGCGCAGGACGACGTACTGCACGGAGTAGGGGATCAGGCCAAGGGCGAAGGCCATCAGCATGAAGCCCATGTTCGTGGCCTCGCTGATACCGGACGAGCCGAAGATCAACGTGCACATCGGGATGCCGAGGGCGACGAACCCGAAGGCGATCGGCACGATCGCGACGGCAGTGGTGCGCAGGCCCTGGGAGATGTCGTCACGGACTGCGCCGCCGTCCTCCTCGGCCGCCGAGCGGGCCAGGCGCGGCAGCAGAGCCGCCATCAGGGAGACGGTGATGATGGCCTGGGGCAGGCCCCAGATGAGTTGGGCATTGGCGTAGGCGGCGAAGCCGGTGCCGTCGACCGGGGAGTCCTTGCCCGCCGCAGTGGACAGCTGCGAGACGACGATCGCGCCGGCCTGGTTGGCCAGGACGAACAGGACGGTCCATTTGGCGAGCGTCACGGCCTTGCCGAGGCCGTGGCCCCGCCAGTCGAAGCGCAGCCTCATCCGGAAGCCGGTCTCGCGGAGGTACGGGATCATCGCCAGAGCCTGGACCGTGAGGCCGAGCAGGACGCCGATGCCCAGGAGTCGCTGCCCCTCCGGCGGAATGTTCGTGACCTTCATGCCGGAGTCGGCCGCGGTGCCGTAGACCCACATGAACATGCCGAGCGTCACGATGATGACGATGTTGTTCAGGACCGGGGTCCACATCATCGCGCCGAACTTGCCACGCGCGTTGAGGATCTGCCCCATCACCACGTGGATACCCATGAAGAAGATCGACGGCAGGAAGTAGCGGACGAAGGTGATGCCGACCTCGTTGGCCGCCGGATCGCCGGCCACCGAGTCGGACAGCAGCCGGATCAGGAACGGGGCACCGAGGACCGCGAGCCCGGTGAGTACGCCGAGCGCCACCATCACCAGGGTCAACAGCCGGTTGGCGTACGCCTCGCCACCGTCCTCGTCCTCCTTCATGGCACGCACGAGCTGCGGCACGAACACTGAGTTGAGGCCGCCGCCGACGGTCAGGATGTAGATCATCGTCGGCAGCTGGTAGGCGACCTGGAAGGTGTCACCGAGCAGACCGACACCCAGCGCCGACACGATCAACGCCGAGCGAACGAAGCCGGTGAGACGCGAGACCATCGTGCCGGCCGCCATCACGGCGCTCGACTTCAGCAGGCCCCCGGCCTTCCCCTCCTTCTTCACGGGAGCAGGGGAGGCCTGCGCTGTCGCAGCAGGCGCGGTACCAAGATTCATGGTCTCGTCGGCCGAGGGAGCCGGGGCCGCGGGTGCCTGGAACTGCTGTGCGCGCGATGACGGCCCACCCGGGGCAGGCGTCGGCCCCGGCACCGACGGGGGATCCGTCGGACGACCGCCACCCTGCTGCTGGTCGCGGAAGAGATGGGCGAAGGCGTCCGGCTCGTGGCGTTCCTCACCGGCCTGACTCATCAGGTCGTCGACCCCCACGAACTGAGTGGTCCGAGGGTTGTCGCCGTACGGCAGATATTGCGTCGGACCCTCCGGCTCGGGCGCCGGGGTCTGTGCCCACACGTGCGGGTCGGGGGCGTAGGGGGACTGGGGCGGCTGGGAGTACAGGGGCTGCTGCGGCTGATGAGTGCCGGGCGGCGGCGGGGGATGCGCGGCGCGGTCGTAGAGGGCCTCGGCGACCGGGTCCTGGGCATAGAGGTCCTGGGCCCGGTAAGGGTCCTGGTCGTACGCGTCCTGGAGATACATGTCCGCGGGAGCCTGCGGCGGCACCTGGTCATGCTCGGGCGGCGGCCCCTCGGGGTGACCCGAGTTGTCCGCGCCCTGACCGCGATCACCGTCGTACGGCGCGTTCATGGTTACCCCACCTCATCGTCCCGGGCCCACCGGCCACGACATCCTCAACGGTCCACTCTCTCACCCGTGCCGGACGGGTCGGCGCTTTCCGTTGCGGTGTCCGCTGTCAGGTCACTCGGCTGCTCCGGGTCGCCTGCCCCGGTGCCGGTGCCGGACTCCTCCTTGAGACGGTCCTCGGGGCCCCCGGGGTTCTCCGGACCGTCCACGGTTTCGGCCGCCTCGTCGTCGGGCCCGTTCTGCTCGGCCGCACGGGCGGCCGCCCGCTTGCGCTGGGTGTACATCCGGAAGCCTGCCAGAACCAGCAGCAGGACACCGCCGCCGATGACCAGCATCACCGTGGCCGTGAACTCGGTGACCTTCACGTCGAACTTGACGGCGTCGCCGTACGGCTGGCCGTCCTCCGTGTACAGCTGGGCGATCACCGAGGCCTTGCCGTTGGCGTTGGCCGTCGTGGTGAACTTCACCGTCTGACTGTGGCCGCCCGAGACCTCTACCGGCTGCTCGTAGTAGGAGGAGCCGCCGATCTCGAGCCGGTTCGGGCTCAGCGAGGTCAGCCGCAGCCTCAGATGCTCCACACCCTGAACCAGGTTGTTCTGGACCGTCACGGGGATCGTGGCGCTGCGGCCGGAGAGCTTGGTCTCCGACTTGTCGATCAGACTGACCTGGGAGATCAGTTCGTCGAGGTAGGCCTCGACGTCGTTGCGGAAGCCGCTCGCCTCGATGACGCGGCCCCGCCACGACGTGGACATCTCGCGGTTCACGGCCCGTCCGAAGGGGGTCACGACGCGGGACTGGTCGGAAAGGATCACCTTGAAGTTGTCGAGCTTGTTCTGTGTGCTGGCGATCTGCTGGAAGGCCGACTTCGGCAGCTCCTGCTTGCGCAGCGAGGAGGGGTAGGCGGACGCCGCGGGCACCCTGGTGGTGGCCTCGGGGTCGGGCTTGGCCGCGGCCGCCGCGGTGAGCTTCTGCGTCTGGGACCAGTTCCCGCCCTGCAAAGCGGTGATCGCTTCGGCCATGGCGTCGGCCTGGCTCGCCGTGGGCATGCGCTGAGGGGCGACGACGACGCTGCGCTGCTTGTCCGTCTGGAGGTCGAGAGCAAGGCTCTGGGCGAGGAACCGCTGGACGGCGAGTGAGGCGGATGAGGCCCTCGTGAGATCACCCTGGAACGCCGTCGACAGCCGTGCGTCCGCGACGACCGCCGTGGTCCCGCCGCCGATGGGTCGGGCCGCGGAAGGCGTGTACGACAGTCCGGCGGTCTCCTGGAGACTGTCGCTGCGGGCGATCACCTTGTCGGCCCCGGCGGAGGTGGCGACCTTGACGATCGACGGGTCCACCGCGCCGTTCACCGGCCAGGCGAAGTCGGTGCTCGGTGTCACGTGGAGCACGGTCCTCACCGTGGTGGCCGCGACGTCGGTGGCTTCGTCGAGGTGGCTGAGAGAGCCGGTGACGCTCGTGCCGTTGTGGGCCAGCGAGGCGAGGTCGGGGTCGGCGAAGGGAAGCGCGACGACCTCCTTGTCCTCCACCGCCGTCTGCAGCCTGGCCAGCCACTGCTTGGCGAGTGCCTGGTGGGTGCCCGCGGTGGTGGTGTCACCCTCGCCCTGGATTCGGTAGCTGCGAGTCATCGCGTCGACGGACGCCAGCAGGTCCGGGTCGATCACCCAGGTGACGTCCAGGTTCTCACCGAGCGACAGCATCTGGTCCAGCCGGCCGCCCGCCGAGATCTCCTCGGCGAGGTCGTCGTTGAGGAAGACCGGCGTCTGCTGTGCGTTCGAGCCGGTCTCCGCCGTCATGTGCACAGTGGAGATCAGTGGCCACAGGAAGGTGGTCTTCGTCTTCGTGTCCACTTCGTCGGACTGCCAGGGCAGGAAGGTCCGCTGGATGCCGAGCGTCCGGTCCCACGGCTGCGCGGAGGTCTTGCCCGAGAGGGAGACGGCGAACTGGTAGACGCCGGCGTCGCCGAGGTCCAGCTCGTCGACCGGCACGGAGATGGAGAACGGCTCGGCCACCCCGGGGGTCAGCTTCGCGAACTTCGCCACATACTTGCCGCCGACCTCGGATCCCGCGGCGCCCTGGAGCGAGTCCTTGTCTTCGGTGACGGTGTCGATCGACGAGCGGGTGTTCAGCTCCGGGCCCACCTGCAGTCCCACGTGGGCGGCCGTGACGGCCTGCTTGCCGTTGTTGGTCACCGTCCCCGACACGGTGAGCGTGTCACCGTCCGTAGGCACGCTGGGGCTGAGTGTGTCGACCGCGACGGACACCGATCCGGAGTCGTCGGCGGCCTGAGCGGGCGCCGCGGTGGTCAGCTGGCACAGTCCGGCCAGCAGAGGAGCCCCTGCGAGCAGCGCCCCGGCGCGCCGCAGCCAGCGGCGGGCAGGTGAGGGACTCGTCCCCTGGAAGTCTGCCGCCTCGGCCACGCGCTCGCCCGTCCCTCGTCGTCGTCAGTGGTCGTCGGAATGTGCGTCCACGCATGGTAACGATGCGCGCTGAGGGGAAGTGCCGCGGACTGCTCCACAAGATCGCAGGACACTACCGCACTGTCCTGAATGTGCACGTATAAAGGGGAGCGTGCCCGTGAGTCTCCGGAGCAGACCTTGTGCAGGTCTGGATGGCGACTCCGTGCACGTTTAATGGAGGCGCTCGGAGAGGCCCGGGCCACGTACCCTCTTCTGTTGTGCCGAACGCCAACAAAGACAACCTCAGTGCCCCGAACCAGGTGCAGGACCGCGCGGTGAACGAACCGCTCGAGGTCGCCCCTGTCGCCGACGACCTCGCCCGCCGCTTCCAGGAGGCCGGGTTCTCGCTCGCCCTGGTCGGCGGTTCGGTCCGGGACGCACTGCTCGGGCGGCTCGGCAACGACCTGGACTTCACGACCGACGCCCGTCCCCAGGACGTTCTGAAGATCGTTCGGCCTTGGGCGGACGCCGTGTGGGAGGTCGGGATCGCCTTCGGAACCGTGGGGGCGCAAAAGGATGGCTACCAGATCGAGGTGACCACCTACCGGTCCGAGGCGTACGACCGGACCTCGCGCAAGCCCGAGGTGTCGTACGGCGACTCCATCGAGGAGGACCTCGTCCGGCGTGACTTCACCGTGAACGCGATGGCCGTCGCTCTCCCGGAGAAGAAGTTCATCGACCCCCACGGTGGCCTCGACGACCTGGGGGCACGTGTGCTGCGGACGCCAGGTACTCCGGAAGCGTCTTTCTCGGACGACCCGCTGCGGATGATGCGGGCCGCGCGCTTCGCGGCCCAGCTGGACTTCGAGGTGGCGCCCGAGGTGGTCACCGCAATGACGGAGATGTCCGGGCGTCTGGAGATCGTCTCCGCCGAACGGGTGCGGGATGAGCTGAACAAGCTCGTCCTGTCCGCCCATCCCCGCAAGGGCCTGACGCTACTGGTCGATACGGGGCTTGCCGAGCACGTGCTGCCTGAGCTTCCGGCCCTACGTCTGGAGAGCGACGAGCACCACCGGCACAAGGACGTCTACGAGCACACGCTGATCGTCCTGGAGCAGGCCATCGCGCTGGAGAAGGAAGGGTCCGACCTGACCCTCCGCCTGGCCGCACTGCTCCACGACATCGGCAAGCCGCGCACCCGCCGTTTCGAAAAAGACGGCCGGGTCTCCTTCCACCACCACGAAGTGGTCGGTGCGAAGATGACCAAGAAGCGGATGACGGCGCTCAAGTACTCCAACGAGCTGGTGAAGGACGTCTCAAGGCTCGTTGAACTCCATCTGCGGTTCCACGGGTACGGCACCGGAGAGTGGACGGACTCGGCGGTTCGCCGCTATGTGAGGGACGCGGGTCCGCTGCTCGACCGGCTCCATAAGCTCACCCGCTCGGACTGCACCACCCGGAACAAGCGCAAAGCGGCCGCGTTGTCGCGTGCGTACGACGGCCTGGAGGACCGGATCTCCCAGCTTGAGGAGCAGGAGGAGCTGGACTCGATCAGGCCCGACCTCGACGGCAACCAGATCATGGAAATCCTCGGTGTGGGGCCAGGCCCTGCCGTGGGCCGTGCGTACAAGCACATGCTGGAGCTTCGTCTGGAGAACGGGCCGATGGGGCACGACGAAGCGGCGGCTGCGCTCAAGGAGTGGTGGGCCGTGCAGGGCTGAGGCCGTGAAACGGGGTCATGTTTCACGTGAAACATGACCCCTGGCGCATCGAGGGCGGTGTTTCACGTGAAACATCGCCTCTTCATCGTTCCGTTGCCATCCGTCGTTCCTTCGTCATCGCCATGGCGACCGCTGCGTAGAGGCCGGCGACAGTGACCACCAGGGTCACCGAGCGGCCATCCGGCGGCAGGATCAGGGCAGCTACGGCTGCGGCGCCCACGAAGGCGATGTTGAACAGGACGTCGTAGACGGAGAAGATCCGGCCCCGGAATCCGTCATCGACGGAGGACTGCACGATCGTGTCCGTGGCGATCTTCGCGCCCTGGGTGATCAGGCCCAGGACGAACGCCGCGATGAGTATCGGGGCGGTGGCGAAGGGGAGTCCGAGAGCGGGCTCCAGGACTGCGGCGGCCGCCGCACACACGGCGATCCAGCGCTCTGGTCCGAGTTTTCCTGCGGTCCAAGGGGTGATGACCGCGGCGACGAAGAAGCCGGCACCGGAGATTCCCACTGCCAGCCCCAGCAGAGCGAGTCCGTCGGCCGGATCGGACGTCAGGGCGTACCGGCAGAGCATCAGGACCATGACGAGCAGGGCGCCGTAGCAGAACCGCATGAGTGACATCGCGCCGAGCGCCCGGGCGGCCGACCGACGAGTGGGTGCGGCCAGGTGCCGTATGCCGGCGACCAGGTCGCGGGCCGTTCCGGCGAGAGCCGTACCGAGGTGGGGCTTGATCAACCCACGGTCGGGGCCAAGTAGTTCGGGTGGTATGCGCAGTGCGGCGAGCGCGCCGCACAGGTACAGCCCCGCTCCCAGCAGCACCACGACCGCGTCGGAGTCGGCGACCACTAGTCGTACGACGAAAGCGAGGCCGCCGCCCGCGGTCGCGGCGAGAGTTCCGGCCGTCGGGGAGAGGGAGTTGGCGATCACCAGCCGGTCCTCGTCCACGACACGGGGCAGTGCGGCGGACAGGCCGGACAGTACGAAGCGGTTGACGGCGGTGACGCACAGGGCGGAGACGTAGAAGAGCCAGTCCGGGACGTGGCTGAGCATCAGGACTGCCGTCACCGAAGCCAGCAGGGCTCGCAAAAGGTTGCCGTAGAGGAAGACCTCACGACGGCGCCAGCGGTCCAGGAGGGCGCCGGCGAAGGGGCCCACCAGGGAGTAAGGGAGCAGCAGGACCGCCATCGCGGAGGCGATCGCCGTGGCCGAGGTTTGCTTCTCAGGGGAGAAGACGACGTAGGCGGCGAGCGCGATCTGGTAGACACCGTCCGCGCCCTGGGAGAGCAGGCGCACGAAGAGCAGACGCCGGAAGTCCCGGAAGCGCAGCAGGACCCGTAGGTCACGCACGACGGACATGGGGCACAGCCTCACATACGGCGAGGGTCCCCGGGCGATGCAACCCGGAGACCCTCTGTAGCCCTGGCAGGAGCGTTTTGAGTGAGCCTTAGTGCTCGACTTCACCCTTGATGAACTTCTCGACGTTCTCGCGGGCCTCGTCGTCGAAGTACTGGACCGGCGGGGACTTCATGAAGTAGCTGGAGGCCGACAGGATCGGGCCCCCGATACCGCGGTCCTTGGCAATCTTCGCGGCGCGCACGGCGTCGATGATGACACCGGCGGAGTTCGGGGAGTCCCAGACCTCGAGCTTGTACTCCAGGTTCAGCGGGACGTCGCCGAAGGCACGGCCCTCGAGGCGGACGTAGGCCCACTTGCGGTCGTCGAGCCACGCGACGTAGTCGGACGGGCCGATGTGGACGTTCTTCGCACCCATGTCCCGGTCGGGGATCTGGGAGGTGACAGCCTGCGTCTTGGAGATCTTCTTGGACTCCAGGCGCTCACGCTCGAGCATGTTCTTGAAGTCCATGTTGCCGCCGACATTCAGCTGCATCGTGCGGTCCAGGACGACACCGCGGTCCTCGAACAGCTTCGCCATGACCCGGTGGGTGATGGTGGCGCCGACCTGGGACTTGATGTCGTCACCGACGATCGGGACGCCCGCCTCGGTGAACTTGTCCGCCCACTCCTTGGTGCCGGCGATGAAGACCGGGAGGGCGTTGACGAAGGCGACCTTGGCGTCGATCGCGCACTGGGCGTAGAACTTCGCCGCGTCCTCGGAGCCGACGGGCAGGTAGCAGACCAGGACGTCGACCTTCTTGTCCTTGAGGATCTGGACGACGTCGACCGGGGCCTCGGCGGACTCCTCGATCGTCTCGCGGTAGTACTTGCCGAGGCCGTCCAGGGTGTGGCCGCGCTGGACGGTCACGCCGGTGTTCGGCACGTCGCAGATCTTGATGGTGTTGTTCTCGGAGGCGCCGATGGCGTCCGCGAGGTCGAGACCGACCTTCTTGGCATCGACGTCGAACGCCGCGACGAACTCGACGTCACGCACGTGGTAGTCGCCGAACTGGACGTGCATCAGCCCGGGGACCTTGGCCGCCGGATCGGCGTCCTTGTAGTACTCGACTCCCTGAACCAGCGACGCGGCGCAGTTGCCCACGCCGACTACGGCTACGCGAACCGAACCCATTCCGGTTGCTCCCTGTGTGTACGAGTGAGGCCCTGGCAGGGACCTCACGTGGCGGTGTCGCCGGGCGTATCCAGACCGGAGGTGTCCCCGGTCCGGGGCAGGACGCCCGGCGCTCCCTCTGTGGTGTCGCGAGTGGGCTCTCCACGGCCGGGCCCCTTCAGGTCCCGGCCGGCCCGCTCGCTTTCGATGAGCTCGTTCAACCAGCGCACTTCGCGCTCCACGGACTCCATCCCGTGGCGCTGGAGCTCAAGCGTGTAGTCGTCGAGGCGCTCCCGGGTGCGTGCCAGTGAGGCACTCATCTTCTCCAGGCGCTCCTCGAGCCGGCTGCGGCGGCCTTCGAGGACTCGCATGCGGACGTCGCGCGAGGTCTGCCCGAAGAAGGCGAAACGAGCGGCGAAGTGCTCGTCCTCGTACGCGTCGGGACCCGTCTGCGAGAGCAGCTCCTCGAAGTGCTCCTTACCTTCCGCCGTCAACCGGTAGACGATCTTGGCGCGACGCCCTGCGAGTGGTGCGGCGAGGGCGTCCTCGGTGGTGTGCCCCGGTTCCTCGATCAACCAGCCGTTGGCGACCAGCGTCTTGAGGCAGGGGTAGAGAGTGCCGTAGCTGAACGCACGGAACACGCCCAGTGATGTATTGAGACGTTTGCGCAGCTCATAGCCGTGCATCGGAGACTCGCGGAGCAGGCCGAGTACGGCGAATTCGAGGATCCCGGAACGCCGGCTCATCGTCGCCTCCTCGTCTCTATCTCGCACCGATGTATCGACTCGATACATCAAGACGATAGAACGCCCTTCCGGAAGGAACAAGTGGGGGGACGGTGAACGGGATCACATCAATGATTCATGCGCACCAAGTTGCCTGATTTGGGGTGAACTTCGGGACTCGGTTGGTTTTGACGGTGCGTAGTCTGTGCGGCATGCACACCACCGGGAACCGAGTGACGCCTGGGGGGCGTCGCTGTCCCGGTGCAGTACGGATGAATGCGGGACCGACCACATCCGTACTTCGGGGGGACCGGAAACCAGCCGCCGTTTCCAGGCGCGCAAAGGTGCGCCTGCCCGAGGAGTAGTCGTTCGATGAGCGAGCACCGTCGCAAACCGCCGCAGCCGCAGGGAGGCGGACGTGCCGCGGGCCGACGCGGCCAGTCCGGCTCGGCCTTCGGCCGCCGCGCGGCTCCGCGAGGCGCCACCGGGTCTCTTGCCGACTCCTATGGGACGAGCTCCCAAGAGTCGGATTCCTACGGTCCGGGAGGCGAGGATCGTCCGTACGGCGGCCGTGCAGAGGCCCGACGTGCGGCCCAGAGAAGCACGGGCGGTGGTCGCCGCAGAGTGCCGGAGACGGGCCACGGAGGTCGGCGCGGGGCGCAGACCGGCCGGGGCCGCGCGTCCGATCCCAGCAGGAAGCGGTTCATCGACTACCCGCGTGCGGGTAAGTACGGCGTGGCGCGCTGGGTGCCGTCCTGGAAGCTGGTGACGGGCCTGTTCATCGGCTTCATCGGAGGCCTGGTCGCGATCGCCGGCGTTGGCTACGCGCTTGTGAGCGTTCCTAACGTCGCCGAGACCGCGACGTCGCAGAACAACGTCTACTACTGGTCCGACAAGACCGAGATGGTCTCCACCGGTGGTGAGACGAACCGCCAGATCGTCAACCTCGCGCAGATCCCGAAGGCGATGCAGTATGCCGTCGTCTCGCAGGAGAACAAGACCTTCTACACCGACAGCGGCATCGACCCCAAGGGCATCGCCCGTGCCGTGTTCAACATGGCCCGGGGCGGCAACACGCAGGGTGGCTCCACCATCACCCAGCAGTACGTCAAGAACGCGCGCCTGGACGACCAGTCCCAGACCGTCACCCGTAAGTTCAAGGAGATCTTCATCTCCATCAAGGTGGGTGCCACGGTCAATAAGGACGAGATCATGGCCGGCTACCTGAACTCCGCGTACTACGGTCGCAACGCCTACGGCATCCAGGCGGCCGCGCGCGCGTACTTCAACAAGGACGCCAAGAACCTCGACCCGGGCGAGTGCGCCTTCCTGGCTGCCATGCTGAAGGGCGCCACGTACTACGACCCGGCGGGCGCACGGTCCATCGACCCGGCGAACGCCACGCCGGACGCCAACGCCAAGCGTGCTCTACGGCAGATGCAGGACACCCTCGACAAGATGGTCGAGTACGGCCACCTCAGCGCGACGGAGCGCGCCAAGTACACCGCGCTTCCCGAGTGGCAGAACCCCCGGTCCAACACCCAGCTCAAGGGCCAGACCGGCTACCTGGTCGACCTCGCCAAGGCCTACCTGATCAACAACAAGATCGTCAGTGCCGACAAGCTCCAGCAGGGCGGCTACTCGATCTACACGACCTTCGACAAGAAGAAGGTCAGCGAGCTCGAGGCAGCGGTCAAGAAGGTCCGCAAGGAGAACATCGATCCGAAGAAGCGCCCGACGAAGGACACCTATGTCCAGTTCGGCGGGGCGTCCGTGGAGCCGTCCACCGGGGCGATCCGGGCCTGCTACGGAGGCGAGGACGCGACCACCCACTTCACCAACAACTGCGACTCGACCGGTGCCCAGGTCGGTTCGACATTCAAGACGTTCGTGCTCGCCGCGGCGATGAAGTGGGGCGTACGCAATCCGGATCTCGGCGAGAGCCAGGCGCAGGACGAGCGCACGGTCGTCAACGCAAAGAGCCTGTTCAGCGGCAAGAACGACCTCAAGATCCAGAACTACGACCGTTCGATCTGGAAGAACGAGGAGGGCAAGGAGTGGCTCCAGGAGAACGACGGCAAGCAGTCCTACGGCTCTCCGCCCAAGTACCAGATCGACCTTCGTGAGGCGATGCGGGAGTCGGTGAACTCCGCCTTCGTGCAGCTCGGCATGGACGTCGGCCTGGACAAGGTGAAGGAGTCGGCCATGGATGCGGGCCTCAAGGAGAACAGCCTGGCCGGTACCAACTTCCCGTCCTTCTCCATCGGTATCTCCGACCCCAGCGCGATCCGGATGGCGGGCGCGTACGCCACCTTCGCGGCCAGCGGCAAGCAGAACGAGCCGTACTCCGTCGAGAAGGTCACGAGCAAGGACGGCGACGTCTTCACACATGAGGCGAAGCCCAAGCAGGCCTTCGAGAAGAAGGTCGCCGACAACGTCACTGATGTCCTCAAGACCGTGGTGGATGACGGTACGGGCACCAACGCCCAGCTGACCGGCCGTGATGTGGCGGGGAAGACCGGCACCACGGACGGCAACAAGTCCGCCTGGTTCGTCGGGTACACCCCGCAGCTGTCCACGGCGATCACGATGTTCCGGCTGGACGACGACGAGACCAAGAAGAACCGCACCTTCCTGGAGATGTACGGCACGGGTGGCCAGGAGAAGATCCACGGTGCCTCGTTCCCGTCGGAGATCTGGCACGACTACATGGAGCAGGCACTGAAGGACGAGAAGTCGATCGACTTCCCGACGCCGGAGCCCATCGGCGAGATCCTCAACGACGAGCCCAGCCCGACGCCCACTCCGACACCCAGTGAGACCGAGTCGGCCACCCCGACTCCGACTCCGACGCCGAGCCAGACGCTCATCACACCGACGCCCACTGCGTCCGAGTCCTGCCGGTTCGACTGGCAGTGCAGCGACTCGGGCGGCACGAACAACGGTGGCACCGACGGAGGTGTGACCTCGACGCCTACGGCCACATCGACGGACACGAACGGCGGCAACACCAACGGCAACGGGAATGGGGGCCTCTTCGGCGGCTCAAGCGGTTAGCCGCCATATGCCCCGTCGAGGGTGTTTCACGTGAAACATGGGCCGTCGCACCCACCAGGTGCGGCGGCCCTCGGCGTACTCCTAGCCTCGTACGGCAGGATGGGTCGCATGCCCAGTGCTGAATCGACGCCAACGAGCGTGCACGAGTCGGACCCAGTGCATCCGACCAAGGACGACGAGGTCTCCAGGAGCGGCAGCGAGTTCATCGGCGGCCCTCTAGGGCGGCGTGCCCTGCTGGGGACGTCCTGGTGGACCCCCGTCCGGATCATCGCGCTCGTGGCCATCGGCGTGTTCGCGCTGGGCCTGGTCCAGAAGGCGCCCTGCTACAACGGTGGCTGGTTCTTCGGCGCCAGCTCCCAGTACACCCACGCGTGCTACTCGGACATCCCGCACCTCTACCAGGGACGCGGCTTCGCCGACGGACTCGTCCCGTACTTCGACAAGCTCCCAGGCGACATGCAGTACCTCGAATACCCGGTGCTGACCGGTGTGTTCATGGAGGTCGCCGCCTGGCTGACGCCCGGCAGCGGCAGCATCCAGCACCAGGAGCAGTGGTACTGGATGGTCAACGCCGGGATGCTGATGGTGTGCGCGGCCATCATCGTCGTCTGCGTGAGCCGTACGCATGCCCGTCGGCCCTGGGACGGTCTGCTCGTCGCTCTGGCGCCCGCCTTCGCGTTGACGGCCACCATCAACTGGGACCTGCTGGCGGTCGCTCTGACGGCCTCCGCGATGCTGATGTGGGCGCGGGGACGCTCGCTCGCCTTCGGCGTCCTCCTGGGGCTCGCCACGGCCGCCAAGCTCTACCCGATCTTCCTGCTCGGGCCGCTGTTCGTGCTGTGCTGGCGGGCGGGCAAGTGGCGGGACTTCGGCAAGGCCCTGGGCGGTGCGGCCGTCTCCTGGCTCGTGGTGAACCTGCCGGTGATGTTCTTCGCCTTCGACGGCTGGTCGAAGTTCTACACGTTCAGCCAGGAGCGGGGCGTGGACTTCGGCTCCTTCTGGCTGATCCTGGCCCAGAACTCGACCGACCCGTTCAGCACCGACACCGTCAACACGCTTGCCACGCTGCTGATGCTGCTGGCCTGCGCCGGTATCGCGGTGCTCACCCTGACCGCTCCGCGCCGGCCGCGTTTCGCCCAGCTCGCGTTCCTGATCGTCGCCGCGTTCATCCTCACCAACAAGGTCTACTCGCCGCAGTACGTCCTGTGGATGGTGCCGCTGGCCGTGCTGGCGCGGCCGAAGTGGCGGGACTTCCTCATCTGGCAGGCGTGCGAGGTGGCGTACTTCCTGGGGATCTGGCTCTACCTCGCGTACACGACCAGCGGCAACGCCCACAAGGGCCTGCCGACCGACGGCTATCACTGGGCCATCGGACTGCATCTCCTGGGCACGGCCTACCTGTGCGCGATGGTCCTGCGCGACATCCTCATGCCGGAACGGGACGTGGTACGGCGGGCCGGCGACGACGATCCCTCGGGCGGTGTGCTCGACGGAGCGGAGGACGTCTTCGTGTTCGGCCCCGCCGCCCATCCACCACGGCACGCGGCCCACTTCGACGGACCGCAGGTGGAGTGGGGCAACGATCAGGGGGCCGCCGACCGTTCGCTCTGAGCGAACAGATCCGGCGGAGCGTAGGCCAGTTGGGTCACGTACGAGAAGGGCCGTACACGGAAGCTTCCGTGTACGGCCCTTTGTCCGGTCCAGGGGGGCTCAGCGGTCGACGATCCGGTCGAACTGCGTGGTGGTGTGCCGCAGATGGGCCACCAGTTCCTCGCCGACCTTCGGTTCCGGGGCGTCCGAGGGCACGAACAGGATGGACACCTGCATGTGTGGCGGTTCGGCGAACCAGCGTTGCTTGCCGCCCCAGACGAACGGAGAAAGGTTCCGGTTGACCGTGGCCAGGCCGGCGCGGGCGACGCCCTTGGCGCGCGGCATGACGCCGTGCAGGGCCTTCGGAGCCTCCAGGCCCACGCCGTGCGAGGTACCGCCGGCCACGACGACCAGGAAGCCGTCGGAGGCCGCCTTCTGCTGCCGGTAGCCGAAGCGGTCCCCCTTGGAGACGCGGGTGACGTCCAGGACGGCGCCGCGGTACTCGGTGGAGTCGTGGTCCCCGAGCCACAACCGGGTCCCGATGCGGGCGCGGAAGCGGGTCTGCGGGAACTGCTGCTGGAGCCGGGCGAGGTCCTCGGCCTTGAGATGACTGACGAACATCGTGTGCAGCGGCAGCCGAGCCGCGCGCAGCCGGTCCATCCAGCCGATGACCTCCTCGACGGCGTCCGAGCCGTCGGTGCGGTCCAGCGGCAGGTGGATCGCGAAGCCCTCGAGGCGGACATTCTCTATAGCGGCGTGCAGCTGCGGCAGATCCTGCTCGCTGATGCCGTGCCGTTTCATCGAGGACATCACCTCGATGACCACGCGCGCGCCCACGAGGCCGTAGACCCCGTCGATCGACGACACCGAGCGGATCACCCGGTCGGGCAACGGCACGGGCTCCTCGCCTCGTCGGTACGGCGTCAGCACCAGCAGGTCACCGCCGAACCAGTCCTTGATCCGCGCGGCCTCGTAGGTCGTGCCGACGGCGAGGACGTCCGAGCCCAGCCGGGTGGCCTCCTCCGCCAGCCGCTCGTGCCCGAAGCCATAGCCGTTGCCCTTGCAGACCGGGACGAGCCCCGGAAACTGCTCCTGCACGTGCTTGTGGTGCGCCCGCCAGCGCGCGGTGTCGACGTAGAGCGTGAGCGCCATGGCCGGACCCGGAACCTTTCTAGTGGCTGCGGTGTATCAGAGGTATGGAAGCTATTGAAGCGAAGATCGCGACGTCAGCGGCGCGACATGTAGATGTCGAGCGCCTTGTGGAGCAGCTTGTTGAGCGGGAAGTCCCACTCGCCGAGGTACTCGGCGGCCTGGCCGCCCGTGCCCACCTTGAACTGGATCAGGCCGAAGAGGTGATCGGTCTCGTCCAGCGAGTCGGAGATGCCCCGCAGGTCGTAGACGGTCGCGCCGAGCGCGTAGGCGTCACGCAGCATCCGCCACTGCATCGCGTTCGAGGGCCGGACCTCACGGCCGATGTTGTCGGAGGCACCGTAGGAGTACCAGACGTGCCCGCCGACGATCAGCATGGTCGCCGCCGAGAGGTTCACGCCCTCGTGCCGGGCGAAGTACAGCCGCATCCGGTTGGGGTCCTCGGTGTTGAGGGCCGTCCACATACGCTGGAAGTACGACAGCGGGCGGGGCCGGAAGTGGTCGCGCACCGCGGTGATCTCGTACAACCGCTGCCATTCCTCGAGGTCCTGGTAACCGCCCTGGACGACCTCGACGCCGGCCTTCTCGGCCTTCTTGATGTTGCGGCGCCACAGCTGGTTGAAGTTCTTGTGCACCTCTTCCAGGGAGCGGTTGGCGAGTGGCACCTGGTAGACGTAGCGGGGCTGCACGTCACCGAAGCCGGCTCCCCCGTCCTCGCCCTGCTGCCAGCCCATGCGACGCAGCTTGTCGGCGACCTCGAAGGCACGCGGTTCGATGAAGTCGGCCTCGATGTCGCGCAGGCGCTTCACGTCCGGGTTCTGGATGCCCGCCTTGATGGAGGTGGCCTCCCAGCGCCGGATGATCACCGGCGGACCCATCTTCACAGAGAAGGCACCCTGGTGCTTGAGGTGCGCGAGCATCGGTTCCAGCCACTCGGTCAGATTCGGCGCGAACCAGTTGATGACCGGGCCTTCGGGCAGATAGGCGAGGTAGCGCTTGATCTTGGGCAGCTGACGGTAGAGGACGAGACCTGCGCCGACGAGTTCGCCGGTCTTGTCGAACCACCCGAGGCTCTCGGAGCGCCATTCAGCCTTCACGTCTGCCCAGGCCGGAACCTGCATGTGGCTCGCCGACGGCAGGCTCTGGATGTATGCCAGATGCTGCTCGCGACTGATCGTCCTCAGGGTCAGGCTCATTGTGGGGCGCTCCTCGGGCTGGTGTGTCCCCATGGGTACAGGGGCTCCGGCTCTCGCGCCGAAGCCTACTGCGCCTGGCGAGCGCCCCGACTGGGCATACGGAACCTGCGCCCCGGCTCATGGGCCGCCGAGGCGTAACGCGGTGCTTTGGGTGGTGTCAGGCGGACCGTGCCCGTGGCGTCGGCTAGAAGAGTCCACCGAAGAGGCCGCCGTGCGCCATGCCGAGGAAGAAGCCGACCGCGGACGCGCCGAGACCGAGGATCAGTCCGAAGCGCTCGCGGGTCGTCTCCGAGATCCACTGGCCGTACGCGCCGGTGAGGATGCCCACCAGGCCCGTCCAGGAGCTGAGCAGGTGCAGGTTGTGGAACATCGCCGTGACGAACGCCGTGATGCCCAGCACCAGGGTCACCGCGAGCAGCGTGTCCTGGAGGGGGTGGGGCTTTCCGTCCGTGGCGAAAAGGCCTCCGGCGGTGTTCGGTCGCATTGCCTGTGCCATAGGGCACCTCCTGCGGAAGACGGCGCACGGTAGCGCCATACACACCCGATGTGTACAGAGTGACCGCCTCCGGGGCCGGATTTCAACCGGAAGCCGGTGTGCGGGTAGTCTGTACCGTCTGCACGGTGTCTGCCCATGTCACGACCGGGACTACCGCGAGGAAGCCCCGATTGTCAGTGGCGGCCGATACCGTTGCGTACGCATCACAACCCTCCTGCCACGGAACGACCGTGGCCGTTGAGTCCAAAGGAGGTGGGTTCCACATGCGTCACTACGAGGTGATGGTCATCCTCGACCCCGATCTGGAGGAGCGCGCTGTCTCCCCCCTGATCGAGAACTTCCTCTCCGTCGTCCGTGAGGGCAACGGCAAGGTGGAGAAGGTCGACACCTGGGGCCGTCGTCGGCTCTCGTACGAGATCAAGAAGAAGCCCGAGGGCATCTACTCGGTCATCGACCTGCAGGCCGAGCCTGCGGTCGTCAAGGAGCTCGACCGCCAGCTGAACCTGAACGAGTCGGTCCTCCGGACCAAGGTCCTCCGCCCCGAGACCCACTGAGCTTTCCCGCTCAGCTGATCTCGGGATTCGAGTAGCAGCAACCAAGCAGCCAGAGCAGCAAACCCGCCGAGAGGTTCCCCATGGCAGGCGAGACCGTCATCACGGTCGTCGGCAATCTTGTCGATGACCCCGAGCTGCGCTTCACCCCTTCCGGTGCGGCGGTCGCGAAGTTCCGTGTCGCGTCCACCCCTCGCACCTTCGACCGCCAGACGAACGAGTGGAAGGACGGCGAAAGCCTGTTCCTGACCTGCTCGGTCTGGCGTCAGGCGGCGGAGAACGTCGCCGAGTCGCTCCAGCGAGGCATGCGCGTCATCGTGCAGGGCCGGCTGAAGCAGCGGTCCTACGAGGACCGTGAGGGCGTCAAGCGCACGGTCTACGAGCTGGACGTCGAGGAAGTCGGCGCCAGCCTGCGCAGTGCCACGGCCAAGGTCACCAAGACCGCCGGCGGTGCCGGGCGCGGTGGCCAGGGTGGGTTCAGCGGCGGTGGCGGTGGCGGCCAGGGTGGCGGCGGCTGGGGTGGAAACTCCGGCGGCGGCCAGCAGGGCGGCGCTGCTCCCGCGGACGACCCGTGGGCCACCGGTACTCCCGCCGGTGGCAGCCAGGGCGGCCAGGGTGGCGGCGGCTGGGGTGGAAACTCCGGCGGCGGCCAGCAGGGCGGCGGCTACTCGGACGAACCCCCCTTCTAGGCCTCGGCCCGGAGGGTGGGTCGTACCCACACTTCTTGATCACACAGGAGAAACACCATGGCGAAGCCGCCTGTGCGCAAGCCTAAGAAGAAGGTCTGCGCTTTTTGCAAGGACAAGGTCACGTACGTGGACTACAAGGACACGAACATGCTGCGGAAGTTCATTTCCGACCGCGGCAAGATCCGTGCCCGCCGCGTGACCGGCAACTGCACGCAGCACCAGCGTGACGTCGCCACGGCTGTCAAGAACAGCCGTGAGATGGCGCTGCTGCCCTACACCTCCACCGCGCGATAAGGGAAGGGTGACCGACTAATGAAGATCATCCTCACCCACGAGGTCTCCGGCCTCGGTGCCGCGGGCGACGTCGTCGACGTCAAGGACGGTTACGCTCGCAACTACCTGATCCCGCGGAACTTCGCGATCCGTTGGACCAAGGGTGGCGAGAAGGACGTCGAGCAGATCCGTCGTGCTCGCAAGATCCACGAGATCCAGACCATCGAGCAGGCCAACCAGGTCAAGGCCCAGCTCGAGGGTGTCAAGGTCCGTCTGGCCGTCCGCTCCGGCGACGCCGGTCGTCTCTTCGGTTCCGTCACCCCGGCCGACGTCGCTTCCGCGATCAAGGCTTCCGGTGGCCCCGAGGTCGACAAGCGCCGCATCGAGCTGGGCTCGCCGATCAAGACCCTGGGCGCCCACGAGACGTCCGTGCGTCTGCACCCCGAGGTTGCCGCCAAGGTCAGCATCGAGGTCGTCGCGGCCTGATCGCTGCGTCTGGCTTGAGCAGCTTTGGCTGATCAGCTGAGAAGGGGCCGCACCCGGTGGGGTGCGGCCCCTTCTGCCTGCTGGCGACCAGGGCGCGGCCATGTTTCACGTGAAACGGTGAGTGCGGCTGCCAAGGTGTGTTTCACGTGAAACGGTCAGCGTGTAGCACCTGTCACCAACCAGCGACCCGAGCGGGATCGCAGCCACAGCGTCAGCATTCGTACCGTCATCATCAGGGTCATGGCGGCCCAGAGAGCGGTCAGGCCACCGCCCAGGGTGGGGATGAGCAGGGCGACCGGGGCGAAGACCACCAGAGTCAGAATCATCGCCTTGGCGAGGTACGGGCCATCTCCGGCACCCATGAGTACGCCGTCGAGAACGAAAACGACACCGCAGATCGGCTGGGAGAGAGCCACGATCACCAGAGCGGGCAGCGCGGTGTCCTTGACCGTGGAGTCACCTGTGAACAAGGGGAGGAAGAGCGGTCGGGAGAGTACGACCAGTACGCCGAGAGCGACTCCGACCGCGATCCCCCACTCCACCATCCGGCGGCATGCCTGGCGGGCGCCGTCGGTGTCATCGGCGCCCAGATAGCGTCCGATGATGGCCTGCCCGGCGATGGCGATGGCGTCGAGGGCGAAGGCGAGCAGACTCCACAGGGACAGGATGATCTGGTGGGCGGCAATGTCGGCGTCACCCAGGCGAGCTGCGACGGCCGTGGCAATCATCAGGATCGCTCTCAGGGAGAGCGTGCGGACCAGTAGAGGTGCGCCGGCTTGGGCGGAGGCTCTGATCCCCAGGGCGTCGGGACGCAAGGAGGCGCCGTGCCTGCGGGCTCCGCGAACGACGACCACGAGATAGGCCGCGGCCATGCCGCACTGAGCGATGACCGTGCCCCAGGCGGAGCCGGCGATGCCGAGGTCGGCGCCGTAGACGAGGCCTGCGTTGAGGACGGCGTTGGCTACGAAGCCGGCGATGGCCACGTAGAGCGGGGTCTTGGTGTCCTGTAGTCCGCGGAGTACCCCGGTCGAAGCGAGCACGACCAGCATGGCCGGAATGCCGAGGGCCGAGATCCGCAGGTAGGTGGTCGCGTAGGGGGCCGCTGTGTCGGAGGCGCCGAAGAGTTCCACGATCGACGGAGCGGCAGGGAGGACGACGGCGATGACGGCTGCACCGAGCAGGAGGGCCAGCCAGATGCCGTCCATGCCCTGACGGATGGCGGCCTGGAGGTCTCCGGCGCCCACGCGGCGGGCGACGGCAGCCGTGGTGGCGTAGGCGAGGAAGACGAAGATGCTGACGGCCGTCGTGAGAAGGGCCGAGGCGATACCGAGGCCGGCGAGTTGGGCGGTGCCCAGATGGCCGACGATCGCACTGTCGACCATGACGAAGAGAGGCTCGGCGACGAGCGCGCCGAAGGCCGGAACGGCGAGTGCGACGATCTCGCGGTCGTGCTGTCGCCGGGTGGCCTTGGGAGTCGCGGACGCCTGTGTCATGTGCACCAATCTAATCGTCCACAGGTAAGAGATGCAACGGAGATTAGACCCTTACGTGTGTTCGGGAGGTGTGCGCCGCTGTGTACAGTTCGAACTGATCTTGAGCCGACCGGGAAAGTTTTTCTTCTGCACAGCCGGTGGACGGCGAAGGTGCAGGTCAAGTCACCTCTTTCAGGATGAGAAGCAGCTTGTTCACAGGCCTGTCCACCGAGTCGTGCACAGGTTTTGCGGAGTTCTCCACAGCATCCGGGCCGTCGTCCACATGGCCTGTGGATAACCAGATTGGCTGACGGTGCCGACGGGCCTACCGTGGTCCGGCGCCCGCTCCGTTCGTCGGCCTGGGAATCAGCACAAAACCGACGCGCCAGAACCGGAGTTGGGCGTCTCATTTGTCAGTGCCGTGCCGTAGAACTGAGAAGCACGGCGAGGTCCGCTCGGCGGACGGGAGGAGGTGGCTCGGTGAGCATTTCCGAGCCTTTGGACGACCCCTGGGCCGACAGCGGTCCCAGTGATCGTCTGCCTTCCTCGCGCCGCCGCGGCGACGGAGGCCGGGGCCGAGACGAACAGCACGACCGTGGCAGGGACACCGGCGAGTGGGACGGCGGAGGCACCGCCTTCGAGAGGGTCCCTCCCCAGGACCTGGATGCCGAGCAGTCCGTCCTCGGCGGCATGCTCCTGTCCAAGGACGCCATCGCGGACGTCGTCGAAGTCATCAAGGGCCACGACTTCTACAAGCCCGCCCACGAGACGATCTTCCAGGCGATCCTTGACGTCTATGCCAAGGGTGAGCCGGCCGACCCCATCACGATCGCCGCCGAGCTCACCAAACGCGGTGAGATCAACAAGGTCGGCGGCGCATCGTATCTGCACACTCTCGTCCAGACCGTTCCGACGGCGGCGAACGCCGAGTACTACGCGGAGATCGTCCATGAACGGGCGGTCCTGCGGCGCTTGGTCGAGGCGGGGACGCGCATCACTCAGATGGGATACGCGGCGGACGACGACGTCGACGAGATCGTCAACCGTGCGCAGGCCGAGATCTACGCGGTCACCGAGCAGCGCACCAGCGAGGACTACCTGCCGCTCGGCGACATCATGGAGGGCGCGCTCGACGAGATCGAGGCGATCGGCTCGCGCAGCGGCGAGATGACCGGTGTGCCCACCGGTTTCACGGACCTCGACTCGCTCACCAACGGCCTGCACCCGGGCCAGATGATCGTCATCGCCGCCCGCCCCGCCATGGGCAAGTCCACCCTCGCGCTGGACTTCGCGCGTGCGGCTTCGATCAAGCACAACCTGGCCAGTGTCATCTTCTCCCTCGAAATGGGGCGCAACGAGATCGCGATGCGTCTCCTGTCGGCGGAAGCGCGTGTGGCTCTGCACCACATGCGTTCGGGCACCATGACGGACGAGGACTGGACCCGGCTGGCGCGCCGAATGCCCGAAGTGTCCTCCGCGCCCCTCTACATCGACGACTCGCCGAATCTGTCGATGATGGAGATCCGGGCGAAGTGTCGGCGGCTGAAGCAGCGCAACGACATCAAGCTCGTGATCATCGACTATCTGCAGCTGATGCAGGCCGGTGGTTCCAAGCGTTCCGAGAGCCGTCAGCAGGAGGTCTCGGACATGTCCCGTAACCTCAAGCTCCTGGCCAAGGAGCTTGAGGTCCCGGTGATCGCGCTCTCACAGCTCAACCGTGGTCCCGAGCAGCGTACGGACAAGAAGCCGATGGTGTCCGACCTGCGTGAGTCCGGCTCCATCGAGCAGGACGCCGACATGGTGATTCTGCTGCACCGCGAGGACGCCTATGAGAAGGAGTCACCGCGCGCCGGCGAGGCCGACATCATCGTGGGCAAGCACCGAAACGGCCCGACGGCGACGATCACCGTAGCCTTCCAGGGCCACTACTCGCGCTTCGTGGACATGGCACAGACCTGATACCCGTGCGTCGTCGCATCGTGCTGGTCGCCGGGCGCCCCGACCTGGCGTCCCCGCGCCGTTTGGGCGCCGCGGCCATGCGGCTTCTTTGTGCGCCCGCCATGTGCTGACTTGAGGCTGTCCCGGCGAACGCAAAGCGGTGGTCGAGGGCCACTTGCGCCTGTCGCCGGAGGAGGGGGACGCAACCGAGTGGCCGGTCGAACTGAGCCAGCACCTCGGGCGTGAGTTCGCGGACCCCATGGACCAGTTGGGTCGCGGCGGTGGTCGGCCCCCCCCCGCAAGGCCCGCGGGGCTAAAGAAGTCGACGTCGGCGTCCCCGGCGGGATGGACTGGGGGCATGACGACATCTCAGGGAGAGCTGCTTCCCGGTACACGCAGGGCGTTGCTGCACCGGATCGCCGTGGCCCAGGCCGAGGGGCGGGCACCGTCGCTGGTAGCGGCGGTCGTGCGGGGCGGACGGACGGTGTGGCACGGTTCGCGTACCTCGGTGGACGGGCACGGCCCGGATGAGAACGTGCAGTACCGCATCGGGTCGATCACCAAGACCTTCACCGCCGTTCTCGTCATGCGACTGCGGGACGAGGGACTGCTCGACCTCGGTGACCCGCTGGAGAAGCACGTGTCCGGCACGGGAGCGGGGGAGGCCACGCTGGCCGAACTCCTCGCCCACACCAGCGGATTGGCGGCCGAGTCTCCCGCGCCCTGGTGGGAGCGCACCTCCGGAGAACTGCGCCCGGAAATCGCCGACGTCCTGGGCGAGCAGCCCTTCCTGCACCCCGTCGGACGCCGCTTCCACTACTCGAACCCCGGGTACACCCTGCTGGGCGCACTCGTCGAGAAGCTGCGGGGGGCTCCGTGGGAGGAGTTGCTCCGACGTGAAGTGCTCGTACCTCTGGGTCTCGACCGCACGAGCGTCCGCCCGGAAGCGCCGCATGCGGGCGGCTGGGCAGTGCATCCCTGGGCCGATGTGATGCTGCCCGAACCCTCCGAGGACCTCGGACGGATGGCTCCCGCAGGTCAACTCTGGTCCAGCACAGCTGACTTGGCGCGATTCGCGGTCTTCCTCGCCAACGGCGACGATCGCGTACTGAGCGCCGAGACCGTGAGGGAAATGCGCATGCCCACGGCTCCGGCCGGGATGGGGGATCTCGCCGACGGCGCTTCTTACGGGCTCGGATTGCAGGTCCAGCACCGCGACGGGCGACTACTCGTGGGCCATTCGGGCTCGCTGCCGGGCTTCCTGGCGAATCTCACGATCGGTGTGACGGACGACGTGGCCGCAGTGGTGCTGGCCAACTGCACCTCCGGCCCGCTGCTGTCCGTCGTAGGGGCCGATCTCGTACGGATCGTCGCCGAGGCCGAGCCCAGGATCCCCGAGCCCTGGCGTCCGATGCGCGAATCCGACTCACCCTCACTGGAGTTGGCGGGTCAGTGGTACTGGGGAACGCACGGGTTCGCCCTCCGGCTGACTGCGGACGGACTTGCCTCCCTGGAGCCCCTGTCGGGCACAGGCCGGCGCTCGCGATTCCGGGCCAACGGTGACGGCACCTGGACCGGGCTGGAGGGCTACTTCCACGGGGAGCTCCTGAAGGCCGTACGGCGGCCTGACGGGTCCGTGGACCACCTCGACCTCGGCTCGTTCGTGTTCACTCGGCAGCCGTACGACGAGGGGTCTTCCGTGCCGGGTGGAGTCGATCCGGTGGGGTGGCGCGGCATCGGCTAGACACACCTGTCCGGTCGGCACGGCAAGGCGCCCTGTTTCACGTGAAACAGGGCGCCTTGCCGTGCGGCGGACGAGTGGCCATGGGGGAGGGTCACAGGGCCAGCTTGAAGCCCACGTGCGAGGCCGTGAAACCGAGCCGCTCGTAGAAGCGGTGGGCGTCCGTGCGTGTGTTGTCGGACGTCAGCTGCACCAAGTGGCAGTTCTGACACCGGGATTCCTCGATCGCCCACTCGATGAGCCGGGTCCCGAGTCCACTACTCCGCGCGTCGGCGTGGACGCGCACCCCCTCGATGATCGATCTGGTGGCGCCGCGCCGGGAAAGGCCCGGAACGACTGTGAGCTGAAGCGTGCCGACCACTCGACCCTCTCGCGTGGCGACGACCAGATGCTGGTTCGGGTCGGCGGAGAGGCGCTCCAGCGCGCTCACATAGGGCGCCAGGTTGCCCGGGGACTCGCGCTGGGCGCCCAGGGGGTCGTCGGCGAGCATGCCGACGATCGCGGAGAGGTCGTCCAACGCGGCGGGCCGAATTTCAAGATCTCCCATGGCCGCACCCTATGCCGGGGGGCGAGTTCGGGGCTGGTGGGTGCTCTCCCTGTGGCGCGGACGGGGATCGAGGCCGCATCGAGCGCCCTACGGGCCGGTACTACTCCCTGCTCACCTGCGAGGCAGAAACATCCCGAGGTAACCATCGTTTGCAGATATAGAGCGTCTGCAATTATTGTGGACGTGTACAACACGCTCCTGCAATCCTCTGGGAAGGTGTCACCCCCATGCCGCTCGCGCTTCTGGCTCTCGCGATCGGGGCCTTCGGAATCGGAACGACCGAGTTTGTGATCATGGGGCTGCTGCCCGAGGTTGCGGAGGACTTCGGGGTCTCCATCCCCACCGCCGGCTTCCTGGTCACCGGCTACGCGCTCGGCGTCATGTTCGGCGCTCCTCTTATGACCGCCCTCGGCACCAAGGTCTCCCGCAAGCGGATGCTGATGCTGCTGATGGGGTTGTTCATCGTCGGCAATCTGCTCTCTGCCCTCGCTCCGGCCTTCACTGTCATGCTGATCGGCCGAGTGGTCGCCTCCCTCGCCCATGGAGCCTTCTTCGGCATCGGCTCGGTCGTCGCCGCCGACCTGGTGGCCCCGGACAAGAAGGCCGGAGCCATAGCGATGATGTTCACCGGTCTGACCGTCGCCAATGTCGTCGGCGTCCCGCTCGGCACGCTGATCGGCCAGACCGCCGACTGGCGTCTCACTTTCACGATCGTCGCGGTCCTCGGTGTGGTCGGTCTGATCGGCGTCGCCAGGCTCGTCCCCGAGATGCCCCGGCCGGAGGGCGTGCGTCTGCGCCACGAGCTGGCCGCCTTCAAGAATGCCCAGGTGCTGCTCGCCATGGCGATGACCGTCCTCGGCTTCGGCGGTGTCTGCGCCGCCATCACCTACATCGCGCCGATGATGACCCACGTGGCGGGCTTCGCCGGCAGTTCGGTGACCTGGCTGCTGGTCCTCTTCGGACTCGGCATGGTCGGCGGCAACCTCGTAGGCGGCAAGTACGCCGACCGCGCTCTGATGCCCATGCTGTACATCTCCCTGGGCGCCCTGGCCCTCGTGCTCGCGCTCTTCACGCTCACCGCGCACAACAAGGTCCTGGCCGGCGTCACGATCGCTCTCATCGGCGCTCTGGGCTTCGCCGCCGTGCCGCCGCTCCAGAAGAGGGTCCTCGACCAGGCGCACGACGCTCCCACGCTGGCCTCAGCAGTGAACATCGGTGCCTTCAACCTCGGCAACGCCCTCTCGGCCTGGCTCGGCGGCCTGGTCATCTCGGCCGGCTTCGGCTACACCGCTCCCAACTGGGTGGGCGCCACCCTGGCAGCAGGGGCTCTCCTCCTCGCATTCCTCTCGGCTGCGCTGGAGCGTCGGGACGGCGTTCCCAGCGCCGTGGTCGCGGGGGCGACGCCCGCCGGACAGAGGACCGCAGTGCACCCCTGAGCCGACCTGAACCGCAGCCAGGCACTACGACGACGCCGACGGAATCCCGAAGTCCGGGGAGCCGACGGCGTCGTACAGACGTGCCTCAGAGCGCCGCCACGGTCAGCGGAGCGAACCGCCGGCTCCAGTCGCCCGGCAGTTCCGGGATTCCGTACGTCATGACCGAGTTGAGGCCTACCGGCGCCAGACCGTGTTCTGTGGCCCACGCCCGCAGCTCTTCGTGTCGTACGTCGATATCAGTGCGCAGCGGACGGTCGGTCGCTGCGGCGAGCGATGTGAGGAGTGCCTGTGCCGTCTCGGTGTCACGGGCGATCAGCGGGCCCACGACATGGGTGTTCATGTTGGGCCAGGCGGCCGCGTATCCGATGATCCGGCCGCTCTCCTCGGCTACGCGCAACTGGTCGGCGAAGGCAGGCAGCCGGGTGATGAGGTGGGTGCGATCCGTGCCGAGCACCTCCTCGTCGAGCCGGAGGATTGTGGCGAGGTCCTCAGCGGTGGCCGGACGCGTGCTCACCGTCGGCGCCGGGCCGGCCGGAGTGAAGTGCCCCTGGAGCATCTCCGCCCGGCCGGTCGGCTTGAAGCCCAGTTCCTCGTAGAGCGGACGGCCATAGGGCGTCGCGTGAAGAGTCAGCGGGGTGGTGCCCATCGCGGAGAGAATGTGACGCATGAGCCGACGGCCGATGCCCTGTCGGGCGTGCCGTTCGGCGACCAGTACCATCCCGATCGCTCCCAGGTCAGGCTCGCTGTAGGGGCCGTACTCCGTGACCACGCAGGCGGTGACGAGCCCTCCGTGAGGGTCGTCGATGCCGTAGCCCTTTCCGGCCGCGAGCAGGAGGCCCCACTTGTGCTCCTCGCGCGGCCACCCCCGGTCCTCGGACAGGTCCGCGCAGGCGGTGAGATCGCGAAGCGTCAGACGGCGGATGGGGAGAGCGGCGAGGGAAGGAGTCGGCACGCAGGTCAGGCTGTCCGATGGGTGCCCTCGGCGTCCACCTGTTTCCCGGGGTGCGTACGAGCTTTTGGCCATGTCGTAGCCAAGCGCACAACAGGCGATCAGATGCCGGGTGTTTCACGTGAAACATCGGAGAACGGCGACCGTCAGGCGATCGACCGGAAGCGCATCTGCCGCTTCACCGGGTTCATGGACCGCTAGCCTCAAGAACATGGCGAGACTTCATCTCTTCGACCTCGATGGCACTTTGCTGCATGGGACCAGCGCTCCCGTGCAGATTTCCCGGCAGCTCGGGCTCGAGGCCGAGACGGTGGCACTCGACCAGGCGATCGGGGCCGGACTGATAGGCCCGCCCGAATATGCGCAGCAGGTGTACACGTTGTGGGCGTCCCTGACCGAGGCACACGTCGTCGCGGCCTTCGAAGGTGCCCCGTGGCTGGCTCGCATTCGTGACGTCTGGGCGGAGATCAGGGGACAGGGCGACTACTGCGCGGTGGTGTCGCTCTCGCCGTCCTTCTTCGTGGAACGGCTCATCGGTTGGGGAGCGCATGCCGCCTACGGGTCCCTCTTTCCGGCCGTCCCCTTCACCGAGCCCGTGGACCCTGCCGGAGTGCTCAGTGCGGCCGCCAAGGTCCTGGTCGCGGACCGGCTGTGTGAGCAATTCGGAGTGACACGGGGGGACTGCATTGCCTATGGAGACTCGTCCTCCGACAAGGACCTGTTCGCCGCGGTGCCGATCTCCGTGGCGGTCAATGCGGACCATCATCTGTCCGATATCTCGACCCACTCCTACAAAGGCATGGATCTGTGGGAAGCCTATGAATTGGTGCGTGACGCCCGGTAATTGAGTCAATTCACGGTTCGCCCCGCGAACACCCTGCGAGCAATTCGTGGAGGAGGAGGGGGGACTTGTGTGCGGAGCGGTGACCGGTAGGGTCGACTCCGGTTCTTGTCCGTACGGGGGTGCGACCACTCCTGTGCGGCCGAGAGCGGGGCAATGCAGCCTAAGGGGACGGAGAGATCGAAGAACCGCATTTGTGGTTGTACGGCCAGGGCATCCATACGTGGTGGGACGCTGCAGTGAGCGTGATGCGGCCAATGTCACACTCTCGCCTACTTGTCCGTACGGACGGCGCATACAGGTTGAATATGGCTGTGTTGGCCGTGACGTCGAGCGGGGAAAGCAAGCCGTCTGCGGGGGAAAGCAGGCATCTTCCGACCGAGGAAGTGCGCAGACCGACCGAAAGATGTTCGAGGCGAGGCACACCATGGACGCTCCGACCACCATGTCGGCCGACAACGGCGCATCCGAGGGCGGGGGCGGCTGGTTCACCCCACGCAATCAGCCGACGGCGGCGCCCGGGGCCGAGCAGGAGACGGCGGAGGGAAGCAGGCTGGCCGCGCTGCGCCCGGTCCGCAGGCCCAGGCCGGGTAACTCGCCAAGGTCCTCGACGGCCATCGAACGGGAGCTGTCGGAGCCGACCGTAGTGCCGCCCGATACGGAGGCCGGCCGCGACGAAATGACACCGGCCGAGGAGATGGCCGCCCCGGCCGGCGAGACACAGCTCCCGGCACGGCCGGAGGAGATACGCACCTCGGAGGAGATACACATCCCTGAGCAGACCTCGCAGGACCCGAGTCCCACCCCCGCTCAGCCCCCGGAAGCGCCGGACGACACCCCTTCGGCGGACCTCCGAGTGCCCGTCCAGCGCTCCTCCCCGCCTCAGGACGCCACCAATCCGCTCAGTACCAACCCGCCGCATTCCCCAGGCCTGTCCCCGAGAGACCAACCGCCCTCCCCGGACGCCGTCCGTATCCGTCGGACCATGGCCGAGGTCGCTCCTGTCGCCGAGAAGGTCACGTCGTACTTCTACGCGCTGCTCTTCGTGCGCCATCCCGATCTGCGCCCGATGTTCCCCGCCGCCATGGACGCCCAGCGGGACCGGCTGCTCAGGGCACTGCTGACGGCGGCCGAGCACATCGACAACGCCCCGGTCCTGGTCGACTACCTGCAGAACCTGGGCCGGGGCCATCGCAAGTACGGCACCCGCGCCGAGCACTATCCGGCGGTCGGGGAGTGCCTCATCGGCGCGCTGAGCAAGTACGCCTCCGGCATCTGGGACACGGAGACGGAAGCGGCCTGGGTCCGGGCGTACACGACGATCTCGCAGGTGATGATCGACGCGGCGGCCGCGGACGAGCTGCGCGCCCCCGCCTGGTGGTATGCCGAGGTCGTGTCACACGACCTGAGGACCCCGGACGTCGCCGTCGTCACTGTCCGGCCCGACCAGCCCTACCCGTTCCTCGCCGGCCAGTACACCAGCCTGGAGACGCCGTGGTGGCCGCGCATATGGCGGCACTACTCCTTCGCCTCGGCGCCACGCTCGGACGGTCTGCTGTCGTTCCACGTGAAGGCCGTCCCCGCGGGCTGGGTCTCCAACGCCCTGGTGCACCGGGCCCACCCCGGCGACATCATCCGGCTCGGTCCGCCGACCGGGGCCATGACCGTGGACCACACCACCGACAGCGGACTGCTCTGTCTGGGCGGCGGCACGGGCATAGCTCCGATCAAGGCGCTGGTCGAGGACGTGGCCGAACACGGCGCGCGACGGTCGGTGGAGGTGTTCTACGGAGCCCGCACCGACAACGATTTGTACGACATCGACACGATGCTCAGGCTCCAGCAGTCCCACCCCTGGCTGTCCGTCCGCGCCATCATCGACCAGCAGGCCCATCTCCAGCTCCCGGACGCCGTACGTGAGTATGGCCCCTGGCACGAGTACGACGCCTATCTCTCGGGCCCGCCCGGCATGATCCGCAGTGGTGTGGACACGCTCAGGTCCATCGGGATCCCGTCGGAACGCATACGCCACGACTCCGTGGAGGAAATCGTTCTGGCGCAGTGACCAGGCGAGAGGTCAGCCCAGATCCGGTGCGTGCATGGCCCGTACGCCTTCGATATTGCCGTCCAGATAGTGCCGCAGGGACAGCGGGACGAGGTGGACGGAGGCGATCCCGACGCGGGTGAACGGCACCCGGACGATCTCGTACTCTCCGACGGGCTCGTCCACTTCCGGCCCGTGCCGCAGGGACGGGTCCATCGACTCCAGGTGGCAGACGAAGAAGTGCTGCACCTTCACTCCGGTAGCGCCCCCGTCGTCGCCGATGTGCTCGACGGTGTCCACGAAGCAGGGCACCACGTCGGTGACCTTGGCGCCGAGCTCCTCGTACACCTCGCGGTGCAGAGCGTCGACGACGGTCGTGTCCGTCGGCTCGACTCCACCGCCGGGAGTCAGCCAGTAAGGATCCATGCCGGGCTTGGTGCGCTTGATCAGGACCAGGTCGTCACCGTCCAGCAGGACGGCACGGGCGGTGCGCTTGACCACGGGTCGGACGGTCATGGGGGGAATGTGGCCCGGATGGTTCCACGTGAAACATCGCATGGGGTGACCGACCGGGCTCGCTGCGTGAAGAGCGGAAAATACCTGCTCAACACCAGTCGGCAGCCGCCCGCAGTAACCACTCGTGCGCCCGTGCGATGTGCGGCATGGCCAGCGTTCCGGTGCGCACCACCAGGAAGTACGTCCGAAGAGGCGGCACGGTGGGCTCGTGGAGGGCGACGACCTCACCACGTTCCAGGGCTGCCGCGCACAGATAGCGGGGCAGCACCGCGAGCCCGGCGCCCGCGACCGCGCAGGCGAGCACCGCACGCAGATCGGGGACGACCACGGTGCCCGGTGCGGCCGGGCGGGAGTCGAAGACGGAGGCCCAGTAGCGCGAAACGAAGGGGAGTGACTCGTGCACCTCGATCACGGGGATGTTCTCGAACGCGGGGGCTTGCTTGCCCGACCGAACAGTCTTGAGCGCCTCCCCTGAGCCGATCTGACCGGCCCACTTCGGGGCGGCGACCAGGACGTGCTCCTCGTCGCAGAGCGTGCTCGCCGTGAGCAGCGCACCCCGTGGACGAGCCGTGGTGATGGCCAGATCGTGATGCCCGGCAGCCAGACCCTCCAGTGTTTCCTCGGCGTTCCCGAAGGACGCCCGAAGAGCGTAGCCCTGGCCGTCCTCGCCGGTCAGCTCGGTGAGCGCGGGCAGCGCCCGCTCGGCGGTGAACTCGGGCGGCCCCGCGAGATGCAGTGTCCTCAGGGACGACTCGTCGTCGAGGCCGGTCTCGGTGATTTCCACCAGGGCGTCGAGATGAGGGGCGGCCTTGTGGGCGAGTTCGTCGCCGATGGTCGTCGGGGTCACTCCGCGGGCCTGTCGCAGGAAGAGGGGGCGTCCCAGCTGCCGCTCCAGGGTGCGGATCTGCGAGGTCACGGCCGGCTGCGAGAGGCCCAGCAGCGCGGCGGCACGGGTGAAGGAGCCGGCTCGGTGCACCGTCACAAAGGTGCGCAGCAAAGCCAGATCCATGGCGATCCCCCTTCCCTGTCCTTCTCCCGGCCTCGAAGCAGGGCCCAACTATAAATATGTCGATAGGTCTCTGTCGCTACTGTGATTGGACACTGACAGAGAGTCAACTAGCCTTGTTCGCGCGGTTCTTCGCGCGCAGAACCGGGGCGGTCCGAGCCACGAGGGGGGAGGCTCGGACCGCCCGTTGTACGTAGCCGGACACCTGTGAAGCCCTGAGGAATCGGTCAGTCCGTCGACTCGTCCAGCGCACGCAGCACATCCGCCACGAGATCCTCGGGATCCTCCGCCCCCACCGAGAATCGGATGAAGCCCTCCGGCACGTCGTCCCCACCCCAGCGCCGACGCCGCTCGGCCGTGGAGCGCACCCCGCCGAAGCTCGTCGCGTCGTCCACGAGCCGCAGGGTGTCGAGGAAACGGTCGGCACGCGCCCGCGTGGGCAGCGTGAAGGACACCACGCATCCATAGCGGCGCATCTGCTGCGACGCGATCTTGTGCGACGGGTCGTCGGTCAGACCCGGATAGCGCAGCCCGGTCACCTCCGGCCGTTGGCGCAATGCCCGGGCGAGCACGAGCGCGGTCGCGTTCTGCCGGTCGACCCGCATCTGGAGCGTGGCGATCGAACGATGCGCGAGCCAGGCCTCCATCGGTCCCGCGATCGCACCGACGATCTTCCGCCAACGGCGTACGGCGTCCATGGCCTCGCCCTCGCGGCCGGTGACGTACCCCAGGAGGACGTCTCCGTGCCCCGTGAGCTGCTTCGTGCCGCTGGCCACGGAGAAGTCCGCGCCGAGCTCCAGCGGGCGCTGCCCGAGCGGAGTGGCGAGCGTGTTGTCGACGGCTACGAGCGCCCCACGCGCGTGTGCCGCCTCGACGAGCCGCCGGATGTCGCACACGTCGAGGCCTGGGTTCGACGGCGTCTCGATCCACAACAGCCGCGCGCCGTCCAGGATGTCGAGCTGGGCGTCACCGGCGGTCGGAGCGGTGCGCACCTCGATGCCGTACGCCTCCAGCTGTGCCTGCACCAGAGGCATTGCCTGGTAGCAGTCGTCGGGCAGGACCACGGTGTCGCCCGCGCGCAGTTGGGAGAAGAGCACAGCGGATATGGCCGCCATGCCCGAGGCGAAGACCAGCGTCTCCACGCCGTCCTGCCCGGGTGCCTCCAGCTCGCCAATGGCGCTTTCCAGCAGGTCCCAGGTCGGGTTGGTGTCGCGGCCGTAGGTGTACGGGCCGTCGACCTCCCCGGGCAGATGGAAGTGGGCGGCGAAGGCCGGACCGGGCAGAGTCGGCTCGTTCTTGGCCGCCTCGGGCAGTCCGGCGCGCACCGCGCGCGTGCCCTCTCCCTTGTCCGCAGCCCTGTCGCTCATCCCACCCGTCCTTCCGTCTGCTCGCGCACCTCGGCGAGCAGACCCTCGCTCGCCGCCTCCACCATCTCAAGGCACTCCTCGAAGCCGTCCAGGCCCCCGTAGTACGGGTCCGGAACGTCGAGCTCGTCGCCCGCGGCGGGGTCGTACGAACGCAGCAGCCGTACCTTCCCGGCATCCTGCGGGGTGGGTGCGAGGTGTCGCAGGGCCTTGAGGTGGCCGGTGTCGAGGGCGATGACGAGGTCGAGGCGGGAGAACCAGGACGGCTGGAACTGCCGGGCCGTGTGGCCGCCGTCATAGCCGTGCTCCTCCAGGACGGACACGGTGCGCGGGTCGGCGCCGTCGCCCTCGTGCCAGCCGCCCGTTCCGGCGCTGTCGACCTCGACCAGACCGTCCAGGCCGGCCTCCGCCACGCGGGCGCGGAAGACCGACTCCGCCATCGGGGAACGGCAGATGTTGCCCGTGCAGACGAAACAGACGCGGTAGGTCATACCTCCTCAGTCCTCGTCGGGCAGGACGACGTGCAGGGCCCAGGCCACTATCGAGATGATCAGGCCGCCCAGGACGGCGGTCCAGAACCCCTCGACGTGGAAGCTCAGGTCGAGCTTGTCGGCGAGCCACGACGTGAGCAGCAGCATCAGCGCGTTGACGATCAGCGTGAACAGGCCGAGCGTCAGGATGAACAGCGGGAAGGTCAGTACCTGCACGACCGGCTTGATCAGGAAGTTCACCAGGCCGAAGACCAGGGCGACGAGGATCAGCGTCCAGACCTTCTTGCCGGTGCTGTCACCGGTCAGGGTGATCTTGTCGAGCAGCCACACCGCGACCGCCAGAGCACCCGCGTTGGCGATCGTCTTGACTACGAAATTCTTCATGTGTCTGATCGTGACAGAAGAGATCGGTTACGGGCACTGACGAGGGCGGACTAAGTCGATGAAGGCATTCCGGTTGGATGAACTGGAGGCGGAGCGCGCCGCCAACGACGGTGCCTACCTGCAGTTCCTGCGGGAGCGGAACATGTCCGTCGGCCTGTACGCACTCGACGCGGGCGCCCAGGACCCACAGCAGCCGCACCGCCAGGACGAGGTCTACTTCGTGGTCAGCGGCCGCGCGGCGATCACCGTGGGCATGGAGACCACCCAGGTGTCGCGCGGCAGCGTGGTGTACGTACCGGCCGGGGTCGCCCACAAGTTCCATCACATCAGCGAGGACCTCAGGGTCATGGTGGTGTTCTCTCCCCCGGAGAGCTGACCTGCGGTCTCAGGGTTCCCTAGGGGATCAGTCAGGGGAGGACAAGGGGTGCGAGGCCCCCGCAGAGGCACCTCTCGGACCTAGCATCGAGTGCAGGACATTGATGGATCCGGTACCAGAAGGGCCGGACGGTGCAGGACTTCAGAGAGGTTGAGTGCGATGGGAGAGATCTTCGCGGGGCTGCCGTGGTGGGTGAAGTGGATCGCTGTGCCGGTCATTGCCCTGGTCGTGTTCGGTGGGTTGATAGCCACGGTCGTCGGCTTCGTCATCGGCCTGCTCTTCAAGCTGCTGGTCTTCGTAGCCCTGGTCGGCGGACTCGTCTACGTCGTACGGAAGTTCATGTCGAGCTCCTCGTCGCGCAGCGACTGGTGAGCGTCCGGAGCGGGCGGGGGAACCGGTAACAGGAATTCCCCGTTCCCTCGGGGGAGGGAAGTTTTCCGGACGGGCCGTATAAGTGCGGTGGCGGACCGTTAAAGTCCGGAACTCGACGCGGGGACGACCCCGCGAGCGGCGTACACCCCCTCCCGTGTTCCCCGCACGGGCTGCCCCCTCGCGCTCCGGGAGTGACCCTTGGCCACGGTTGACACCGCACCCGCACAGATCGACGCCCGTTCGGCGACGGCTCCCGCACAACCGACGGCTCCCGTACGGTCGACAGCTCCGCTGCAACCGTCGGCTCTCGTACGGCGGCCGTCAGCGTCCGTACAGACATCCGCTCCCGTAGGGCCGTCAGCTCCCGTCCAACGCCACGCGGCACCCTCCTCCGAAGCGCCCGAACAGACCCACTCCGCAACGCTCATCGGGTCCGTCCAGCGTGCGATGCGCCTGCTCGAGTCCGTCGCGGAGCACGAGCACGGAGCTCCCGCCAAGCAACTCGCCCGTGAGACCGGGCTGGCGCTCCCCACGGCGTACCACCTGCTGCGCACCCTCGTGCACGAGGGCTATCTGCGCCGTGACAAGGGCCTGTTCTTCCTCGGAGAGGCAGCCGAGCGGCTGAGCAGCAGCGGAGCCGAGCAGAAACGTCGCAGCACCGTCGTCGAGGCACTCGCGCACTGGCGCGACCTGATCGGTGTGCCGGTGTACTACGCGCAGTACCGGAACGGCGAGATCGAGGTCCTCTGCGTCTCCGACAGCCCTGGAAACCCGGCGGTCGATGAGTGGGCCGACTTCCGCGAGACCGGGCACGCGCACGCCATCGGACAGTGTCTCCTCGCCCAGCTCGACGACGAGGCTCGGCGTGATCACCTCGACCGGTACCCCGTGCAGTCCATCACCCCGTACACCGTGCGCGACGGGCACAGCCTGCTCCGGCGTCTCGAGCGGACCGCGCGGATGGAACCGGTGATCGAGCGTCAGGAGTACGCGCTGGGGACGGTGTGTGCGGCCATTCCGATCACATTGGGTAACGCCGCGGCCACGATGGCCATCTCCCTGCCCGCCCATCAGGCGGACCGGTTGCTGGCCGCAACCCAGCAACTGCAAGAGGAAATCGGGCGGCTGATGGGCTCGCTGGCGATCTCTATCAGTATCTGAAAACTCACTCCTTGTGATCTGCCGTGCACGTTCAGCAAGATGCCACCAGTGTCAGAGGGATCATTCCCGGCCAACGAAGGCAGATGACGGGGTAGGCAATGCGCGAGTCCGTACAGGCAGAGGTCATGATGAGCTTTCTCGTCTCGGAGGAGCTCTCCTTCCGCATTCCGGTGGAGCTGCGCTACGAGGCCTGCGATCCCTACGCAGTCCGGCTGACCTTCCATCTCCCGGGCGACGATCCAGTGACCTGGGCTTTCGGCCGTGAGCTGCTGATCGACGGGGTAGGTCGGCCATGTGGAGAGGGCGACGTGCGGGTCTCGCCCGCCGGTTCCGACCTGCTGGGCGACGTCCTGATCAGGCTTCAGGTCGGTGGTGATCAGGCACTGTTCCGCTCGTCGACGGCGCCGGTCATCGCGTTCCTCGACCGCACCGACAAGCTGGTGCCGCTGGGGCAGGAGACCGCGCTGGCCGATTTCGACACCCATCTCGACGAGGCGCTGGACCGGATCCTGGCGGAGGAACAGAGCGCGGGATGACGCCTACGGCAGTGAGGTGACCTAAGGCTTCATTGTGAGGCGGGAGGGCGCAGGAACGCTTCTGCCGACGCGGGACCGTGGCGCGCAGGAACGCCCAGGCGACGGGCCGCTCCGTGCCCGTGGCGACGAGGTCGGCGCGGAAGCTGACGCGGCGTGATCCAGAGGGCGTGCCCGCACATGTTCTACGGCGAGCGGGTCTCATCGTTGGAGCCGGGAGCCGGGAGCCGGGAGCCGGGAGCCGGGAGCCGTGGGTGCTTCTGGCGCATCTTGAAGTCGTCCCCGCGCTGGAGCGGGTGCGCTTGACGGCCCATCTCAGCGCCTGCGCCGCCGCCCCTTGCCACCGCGTGCCGCTACCGGCCGGCTGTCGGCCGTGCCCGCGCTCGCGCTTGTCGCCGGTACGGGTACGGGAGTCCCCGCTCCCGCACTCACCGCCGCTGGTCGGTCCGCCGAGACCACCAGGGCCGCGAGGACCGTGGTCACCGGGACCGAGGCGACGAGGCCGATCGAGCCGACCAGCGTGCGCACGATCTCCTCCGCCACCAGTTCACTGTTGGCGACCGTCCCCACGCTGGACTGGGCGATGGAGAAGAGCAGCAGCAGCGGCAGCGCGGCACCCGCGTAGGCGAGGACGAGCGTGTTGACGACGGAGGCGATGTGGTCCCGCCCGATCCGGATACCCGCGCGGTAGAGCCCGCGCCAGCCCATCGTCGGGTTGGCCTCGTGCAGCTCCCAGACGGCCGAGGTCTGCGTGACCGTCACGTCGTCGAGGACACCGAGCGAGCCGATGATGACGCCGGCGAGCAGCAGGCCGCTCATGTCGATCGACGGATACAGCCCATGGATGAGCCCGGTGTTGTCGTCCGTGTTGCCCGTCAGCGCGGCCCAACCGATGAACTGCGATCCGAGGATGCCGATCAGAATCAGGGAGATCAGCGTGCCCAGCACCGCCACGGAGGTTCTGGCCGACAGGCCGTGGCACATGTAGAGGGCGATCAGCATGATGGCGCTCGACCCGACCACCGCCACGAGGAGCGGGTTCGAGCCCTGCAGGATCGCGGGCAGGACGAAGAAGTTCAGCAGCAGGAAGCTGATGGCCAGAGCGACCAGTGCCATGACACCGCGCAGTCGCCCGACGATCACCACAGCGAGCGCGAAGATGCCGGCGAGCAGCCCCATGGGGAGCCTACGGTTCACGTCGGCGACCGAGTACTGCAGATCCCTCGGCGCCGAGGGTTCGTACGCGACCACGACCTTCTGGCCCTCGTGCAACTGCCGAGGCTGGTCCGGCTGGACGATCTCCGTGAAGGTGCGGCCCTTGTCGTTGCCGGTGTCGACCCGGACGGTCGCCTTCTTGCAGGTGCCGTTCGCCTGCTGCGCGGCGGAAGAGCCCTCGGCCGTGGAGGTGTCTCCGGTCGGGGTCTCCCCCGAGGCGTTCACCGACTTGCAGCTGACGCTCACGACCTTGCTGACAGTGGCCTGCTGGGTCTGCCGGTCGAAGCCGACCCCGGTGCGTTCGTGCGCCGGGGCGCCACCGGGCCACAGCACTGCCAGCCCCACCACCACGGCAACGCCGAACGGGATGAGGATCGCCGCGATGACCTTGCGCAGGTGCTTGGAGACGGGAGTTGCCGGTCCGTGGCTGTGACTGTGACCGTGCCCGCCACCGCTGCCGGACCCGGAACCGCCCCCCTGAGCGTGCGCGTGCCCGAGCCCGTCACCGTGTCCGTGCCCATGGCCGTCATCACCACCCCGGCCCCCGCCACTCTGGTCGCCACCCAGGTCACTGCCGCCGCCCTGGCCTTCGCCACCGGCTCTGGGCCCGTACCCGTAGCCCTGCCCGTTGTGCCCGCCCGGCCCGCCGTGCTCATGCTCGTGCCAGCCACCGGCCCCGCCGTTTCCGAAGCTCCCGCCGGAGCCATTGCCGGGGCCAGGCCCGGGGCCGTTTCCGGAGCCCGGTCGGCGCCGAGGCTCGGGAGGCGGGTACGGGGGCTGATGCGTCGTGGTCACCGACCGATCATCGCAAGAACGACAGGGGCCCTCTGTTCACCGCGCCCGAATTGACGCTAGCGTGGAGCCACCTTTGTACACGCGGGAGCTCGGAGCACCGGGCTGAGAGGGCGCTGACCTCCGTCCCAGCGATGTTTCACGTGGAACGTCATCTCAAGCGAGTGACGTTCCCCACGAAACATCGGCAGACGGAAACCGCTGCGTCGACCGCCGAACCTGTTACCGGGTAATGCCGGCGTAGGGAGTAGGTCTCATGACCATCAAGGACGCGCGCACGCCTGCCTCCGATCAGCTCGACGGGGAGGCCGGGAAGTCCATCGGCTGGCACAAGGCGTACATCGAGGGCTCGCGCCCAGATCTGCGGGTGCCGGTCCGTCAGGTGCACCTCACCAACGGGCAGTCGGTCACGCTGTACGACACGTCCGGCCCGTACACCGATCCGCTCACCGAGACGGATGTCCGACGGGGACTTGCGCCTCTGCGGGACAATTGGATCATCGCCCGCGGGGACACCGAGGAGTACGCGGGACGTCCCGTGCGTCCCGAGGACGACGGGATCAAGCACACCTCACCGCGGGGTGGCCTCCGTAACCTCGACGCGGTCTTCCCGGGGCGGCCACGCCAGCCGCGCCGGAGCCGTGACGGCAACGCGATCACGCAGCTCGCCTACGCCCGTCGCGGTGAGATCACACCGGAGATGGAGTACGTGGCCATCCGGGAGAACGTCTCTCCCGAGGTCGTCCGCGAGGAGATCGCGGCGGGGCGTGCGGTGCTGCCCGCGAACGTCAACCACCCGGAGATCGAGCCGATGATCATCGGCAAGCGGTTCCTGGTGAAGGTCAACGCCAACATCGGCAACTCCGCGGTGACGTCCTCCATCGAGGAGGAGGTGGAGAAGATGACCTGGGCCACTCGCTGGGGCGCCGACACGGTCATGGACCTGTCCACCGGCCGCAACATCCACACCACTCGCGAGTGGGTACTGCGCAACTCCCCCGTCCCCATCGGCACGGTGCCGCTCTACCAGGCGCTGGAGAAGGTCGACGGCCGCGCCGAGGAGCTGACCTGGGAGATCTACAAGGACACGGTCATCGAACAGGCCGAGCAGGGCGTGGACTACATGACGGTCCACGCGGGCGTGCGCCTGCCGTACGTACCACTGACGGCCAATCGCAAGACCGGCATCGTCTCGCGTGGCGGCTCGATCATGGCGGCCTGGTGCCTCGCGCACCACAAGGAGTCGTTCCTGTACGAGAACTTCGAGGAGTTGTGCGAGATCCTCGCCGCCTACGACGTCACGTACTCGCTCGGCGACGGTCTCAGGCCGGGGTCGATCGCTGACGCCAACGACGAGGCGCAGTTCGCGGAGTTGCGCACGCTCGGGGAACTCAACCGGATCGCCAAGCGTTTCAACGTACAGACCATGATCGAGGGCCCGGGACACGTCCCGATGCACAAGATCAAGGAGAACATCGACCTTCAGCAGGAGATCTGCGATGAAGCTCCGTTCTATACGCTCGGCCCGCTGACCACCGACGTCGCACCGGCCTACGACCACATCACCTCCGGCATCGGCGCCGCCATGATCGCCTGGTGGGGCACCGCGATGCTCTGCTACGTCACGCCCAAGGAGCACCTGGGCCTGCCCAACCGGGACGACGTCAAGACGGGTGTCATCACCTACAAGATCGCCGCCCATGCGGCCGATCTCGCCAAGGGACACCCCGGCGCCCAGGAATGGGACGACGCCCTCTCCGACGCCCGCTTCGAGTTCCGCTGGGAGGACCAGTTCAACCTGGCCCTCGACCCCGACACGGCCCGGGAGTTCCACGACGAGACTCTCCCGGCCGAACCGGCCAAGACGGCTCACTTCTGCTCCATGTGCGGGCCGAAGTTCTGCTCGATGAAGATCAGTCAAAGCATCACAGCGCAGTTCGGCGGTACGGCGGCCGCGGGAGCGACGGCCGAGGAGGTCGCTGAGGGCATGCTCCAGAAGTCGAAGGAGTTCGCGGCGAGCGGGAACCGGGTGTATCTGCCGCTCGCGGACTGAGCCCGACGGGTACGTGGGTCCGCGCCGCCGAACCACCCGAGTCCGGGAGGTGGCGCGGACCCATGAGTCCGTCAACGGCCAAGGAAGCTCAGGTGGTGAGCAAGGTGACGACCCGGTTGATCATGTCCTCACTCGCGGCCAGAGGCGTCGGGGTGTACGACAGCACGAAGCGGAGCCGTAGATCACGGGTGGCGAACATGCGGGTGCGGTACCCGTACGTGTCACCGGTCTTGCCCCAGAACGTCACCCCGTTCACCGTGGCCGTCTGCAGACCCATGCTGTAGCGGGCTGGACTGCCATCCACCATGCGAACGGATTCCGGCGGCAGAGCGAAGAGGTGGCTCATGGCCTCGGCCGGCAGTAACACGCCGGAGAACAGGGCTTCCTGGAAGCGGAAGAGGTCGTCGGCGGATGAGACCAGTTCTCCCTCGCCCCAGGAGCTCGACTGTTCGTACGTCGTGACGTCCTGGAGCGACTTGTCGGTCATGCGGAGGTAGCCGTGCACATGCGGGCCGTGCAGGTGGGGGTCGTCACCGGGCAAGAGTGTCCGTGTCAGGCCCAGGGGACGCAGGACGCCGGACTTGATCGCCTCGCCGTAGTACCGGCCGGTGAAGGTCGTCCCTGCACGGGGCACGGCCGCTCCTGAGGTCGGACACTCCTGCTGTGCCGTACCAGTGCGTTCCCCGGCCCTCGACGCGCAGTTGCGCGGAGGTGGCCGGCGGGTGGGACAGATCGCTGATCGCAGCTTGCAGGGCACTGGGGTCCGCTGACGCAAGGCGCCCCCGATCAGCCACCTGGTCGGAAGTGGTGGTCCCGGCTGAGGCGCGGGCACCGGTGCTTGCGGTGACAGCCGGCATGGCACCGGCCGCGCAAGCGCCCATGAGGGAACGTCGGGAGAGAGAAGTCATGGTCTGTCATGCTGCCGACGTCGACTGGTGGTGCCATCCGGGATGTCCCCCACGCCTACCCGGACCGGACCCCGAGGCCGTTGTGACGCGCCGACGCAGAGACCCAAGAGGGCGTGGCGCATCGTCGTGCGACCGGCCCCCGGCCGGGTCTTCGGCTTGCGCTCCCCGTGGTGGGGGCGCAAGCCGAGGGGCTGTGCCGGGTGCTACTCCGGCTGGTGTTCCGGCCCCCCGAAGTCCGGGCTGGTGTAGTCCGGGCTGCTGAAGCTCGGGCGGGCACCGGAAGCTCCGTCGTCCGGGCTGCTGAAGCCCGGACGGTCGTAGCCGAGGCTGGGCATCCGGCTGGTCGGTGCGGGTGGGGCCGTGTGGTGCAGTGCGGCGGTGCCGGGGTCGGCCAGGGCTTCCCTGAGGAAGGGGAGGATGCCGCGCTCCAGCAGGGCTTCGCGCCAGGCGTCCCTGGCCCGTGCCACCTCCTCGCTCAGCTCGCCGTACCCCGCGTCCGGCGAGGGCCGGTTGCGCAGGGCGGTGAGCAGCAGCCCGACGGCGGCGACCAGGATCGCGGCCGCGGTCAGGGCGCCGAACACCCATCCGATGGTGATCATGGCGTGGGCGAACGCCGGCTCGGGGTCGAGCATCTGCAGGATGTAACCCACGAGCAGGAAGATCGCCGCGGCTATTCCGGCGAGGACGGGCGTCAGGACCGCGGCGACGGCGACGGCGCCCGCACCGGTGGTCTCGGCGACCTCTCCCATGGTGGTGGCGAGCCCCATCGCACCCGCGCCCGACTCGGCGGGACCGGGTTCATGCACGGACGACAGGGTGGACGGCGCCGCCGGGCGGCGCTGTTCCTCGCGGACCTTCACGTAGTGCTGGTACTCGGTCGCCGCGGCCGCCGTGACGAGTGCGGTGGCGTTGAGCGCCATGGTGCGCAGCTGTTCGGGATTCAGCCGCTGTCCGACAGCGGCCAGTTCGGGACGGTGTGGGGCGGAGCGCAGCGCCTCATCAAGGATCCGCTCGTACTCCTGGCGGTCCTCGCTGTGCAGGTGCTGCGGAACGCTGTTCATGTGCATCCCCCGATGCTCCGTAGGGCTTGGGGCTCGCATGCCAACGAGCCGTCGGGCAGAAACGGAGGGGAGCCTGCTACGGATAAGCAGATGGTAGAGCTGTCACGGCACAGGGTGACAGGGGGTTTCCAGAAATTGGCCTCTGGCCTGCGCGGTCGACGGTCAGTCCGTCCTGCGGGAACGACTGCCCCGCGAACGTTCACATATCCAGGGGCAGTTGCTGGACCAGCAGTTTTCCGGCCATGGTCACCCCGCCGTCCATCGCGATGGCCAGTCCGTCGGCGTAGACGTGCGGTCCCTCGACCACCGGACCTGATTCGTCCTCGTCGTCCTCGGAACCCACTTCGCCGAGCAGATAGGGGATCGGGCTGTGCCCGTGAACGATGCGGGTGCCGCCGTACGTATCGAGCAGCGAGCGCACATGGCCGGCGCCGCCCTCGTCGCGGAAGGAGAAGCGCTTGGTCAACTTGCGGAACAGATCCCACACCTCGTCCGCGTCGTTGCGCGTGAGGGTCTCGCGGACGGTGTCGTTGACCGCCTCGATCGAGTCGCCGTAGTCGAGATAGGCCGTGGTGTCCGAATGGACGAGCAGATGTCCGTCGACCTCCTCGACGGCGTCCAGTCGCGCCATCCACTGCAGATGGTGGTCCTGGAGGCGGTCCATGTCGGTCTTCTGTCCGCCGTTGAGCAGCCAGGCCGCCTGGAAGGTGGCGGTGCCCGCGCCCGAGTTCACGGGAGTGTCGCCGAACCGCTTGGCGCCGAGCAGCAGCAGTTCGTGGTTGCCCATGAGGGCCTTGCAGTAGCCGCCGGCCGCGGCGGCCTCCGCGGACAGCCTCATCACGAGGTCGATGACGCCGATGCCGTCGGGCCCACGGTCGGTGAAGTCGCCGAGGAACCACAGCCGGGCGGTGCCCGCGCACCAGTTGCCGGCCGCGTCGACGAGGCCCTTCTCCTGGAGCGCGGACGTCAGTTCGTCGAGGTAGCCGTGGACGTCGCCGACGACGAACAGCGGACCGGGACCGTCCACCGCCCGTGCCGCGGGGTCGACGGCCGCCTGGAGCTCGTCACCGTGATGGATGACGGGCAGGTCCTGCTCGGTGGGGGTGTACCCCTCCGGGTAGGCCTCCTCGTCGGCCGGGACGACGTCGCCGGGGTGCGTGCTGTGGCCGTACGGACCGGTGTCGTTGACGTACGCGGGCACCCGGAAGTCGCGCAGCACCGCCGTGCGCTCCACCTCGGGTCCCTGACCGGCCCCCTGAGTCATCAGACCCCTCCACCATCGCGCCGCATCTGCACCGCTTCGGACTGCCTGGTCGCAGCGGCCCGCGGTGTCGTGGGCCCATCATAGGAATGCGGATCGCGCCATGTGATGACCCAGGGGTAGTGAATCGGAGCGAGACTCCTGTTCACCGCGGCATTCGCCCCGATTGGGCCGGGCTTGAACCCTCGCCCGGCCGCTTCCTGCTACTTCTCCTCGGGTGAGCGCGGCGAGCTGACCGTCGTGCGCGGGGCACGCCGCTGGGAGGAGGTGCGCACGATCAGCTCGGTCGGTATCACCTGCTCGACCGGTTGGTCCGATTCGACCCCCTCGATGGCGTCGATGAGGAGCTGGACCACGGCCGTGCCGATGCGGCGCGGCTTGAGGGAGAGCGTGGTGACGGGCGGCTCGGTGCTGGCGTACACGGTGGACTCGCTGCAGCAGACGATCAGCAGGTCGTCGGGTACGCGCAGCCCGTACCGGCGGGCGGCGGCCAGCAGGTCGGTGCCGTTCGGGTCGAACAGGCCGTAGACGGCGTCCGGCCGGTCCGGGCGGGCGAGCAGCCGGTCGGCCGCGACGGCGCCGGCGCACGGATCGTGCGCGGGATAGGCCTCGTACACGGGGTCCTGCCCGACCCGCTCGCACCAGCGCAGATACGCGGTGGTCGACAGATGGGTGTACGTGTCCGTCGTCGTCCCCGTCAGCAGGCCGATGCGGCGGGCGCCGGCGTCGGCCAGATGGTCGAGGATGCCGAGGACGGCGGCCTCGTGGTCGTTGTCCACCCAGGCGGTGACCGGGAGGGAACCTGCCGGGCGGCCGTCGGAGACCACCGGTAGACCCTGCCGGACCAGCTCGCTGACGACCGGGTCCTGGTCGGACGGGTCGATGACCACGGTGCCGTCCAGGGCGACGTTCGACCACACGTCGTGGCGCGAGGTCGCGGGCAGGATGACGAGGGCGTAGCCGCGGGCGAGCGCGGCGGAGGTGGCGGCCCGCGCCATCTCGGCGAAGTACGCGAACTCGGTGAAGGTGAAAGGTTCATCCCCGTACGTCGTCACGGTCAGGCCGATGAGTCCCGACTTGCCGGTACGGAGGGTTCTGGCCGCGGCCGAGGGCCGGTAGCCCAGCCGGTCTGCGACCTCCCTGACGTGCCGGCGGGTGGCGTCCGGGAGCCTGCCCTTGCCGTTCAGGGCGTCGGAGACGGTCGTGATGGAGACTCCGGCGGCGGCGGCCACGTCTCTGATGCCCGCCCGGCCCGGCCGGCTGCCTCGACGGGAGGTTTCCGCGCGGCTCACCTGGTGCTTCCCTGCTGCTGTCATGGCGAGCCGATAGTAGGGCTCATGCGGTGGGGTAGGGCGGACGCATATGCACGCGTTGACAGGCACGTTTCTGCAAGGTCATCTGGCGTCAACTACCTTTGAAATAGAGACAGTTAAACGATCCAATGGCACTACGTAACTTGTCGGCACGCATGGGCCTGCCAAGTCCCCGATGTTTCGAAGAGGTCTCAACTCACCTGCACGGGTGACGCGCGCTACGGCGCGAGCCACCGGCGCATAGATATATGTGACCGCGCCCCCTGATTCGTCTGCCTTCGTACGGTGATGCCCCTGATGCCTGTGGGGCTGATGAGGTTGGTTCTCACCTGTACGCAGCGGCGCCCAATCCTCATAAGGTGAGCAGTATTGGAGCCGGCTGCCCGAGTCGGCCGCCATGCGTCGGTGGTCATGAGGAGGACTGCGGTGAGCGAGACAAGCCCCAAGCTGCGCGCCGAGCTGGAGGGTATCCCCACGTACAAGCCGGGCAAGCCCGCCGCTGCCGACGGCCCGGTGGCCTACAAGCTGTCCTCCAACGAGAACCCCTATCCGCCGCTGCCGGGGGTGCTCGAGACCGTGACGGCCTCGGTCTCCTCCTTCAACCGCTACCCGGACATGGCCTGCACGGGCCTGATGAACGAGCTGTCCGAGCGCTTCGGTGTTCCGCTCTCCCATCTGGCCACCGGCACCGGCTCCGTCGGCGTCGCCCAGCAGCTGATCCAGGCGACCTCGGGCCCGGGCGACGAGGTGATCTACGCCTGGCGGTCCTTCGAGGCGTACCCGATCATCACGCAGATCAGCGGCGCCACCTCGGTGAAGGTGCCGCTGACGGCGGGTGACGTGCACGACCTGGACGCGATGGCCGCAGCGATCACCGAGCGCACGCGGCTGATCTTCGTCTGCAACCCGAACAACCCGACGGGCACGGTCGTGAAGCGGGCCGAGCTGGAACGGTTCCTCGACCGGGTGCCCAGTGACGTGCTGGTGGTGCTGGACGAGGCCTACCGCGAGTTCATCCGTGACCCCGAGGTGCCGGACGGTGTGGAGCTGTACCGCACGAGGCCGAACGTCTGTGTGCTGCGCACCTTCTCCAAGGCGTACGGCCTCGCGGGCCTCAGGGTCGGCTTCGCGATCGCCCACGAGCCGGTGGCCGCGGCGCTGCGCAAGACCGCGGTGCCCTTCGGGGTGAGCCAGGTCGCGCAGGAGGCGGCGATCGCCTCGCTCCGGGCCGAGGACGAACTCCTGGGCCGGGTCGGCTCGCTGGTCTGTGAGCGCAACCGCGTGATGGAGGGATTGCGGGCCCAGGGCTGGACGGTGCCCGAGACCCAGGCCAACTTCGTGTGGCTGCGGCTGGGGGAGCGCACGGTCGACTTCGCGGCGGCGTGTGAGCGGCACGGCGTGGTCGTACGGCCGTTCCCGGGCGAGGGTGTGCGGGTGACGGTCGGCGAGACCGAGGCGAACGACATCTTCCTGAAGGTGGCGGAGGGGTTCCGCAAGGAGCTCTAGCTCACACCGACTGCGCGTCTGCGCAGGTCAGAGCAGGCTGGCAGAGGGGGTTCCGGAGGTAACCGGGACCCCCCTTCGTCTAGCGAAACCAGGTGCGGCATACTGGCTTGTGAATGTGAACGCTTTCACAAGCGGTCGCTTCGCAAGCATTTGTTCCACAAGCCTGTGAGGTAAGGAGCGGCGACGTGGACCTGGCTCTGGCGCCGGAGACCCTGGCGCGCTGGCAGTTCGGCATCACCACCGTCTACCACTTCCTGTTCGTCCCTCTGACGATCTCTCTGGCCGCCCTCACGGCCGGCCTCCAGACCGCCTGGGTGCGCACGGAGAACGAGAAGTACCTCAGGGCCACCAAGTTCTGGGGCAAGCTCTTCCTGATCAACATCGCGATGGGTGTGGTCACCGGCATCGTGCAGGAGTTCCAGTTCGGCATGAACTGGTCCGACTACTCGCGTTTCGTCGGCGATGTCTTCGGCGCCCCGCTCGCCTTCGAGGCCCTGATCGCCTTCTTCTTCGAGTCCACCTTCATCGGCCTGTGGATCTTCGGCTGGGACAAGCTGCCCAAGAAGATCCACCTGGCCTGCATCTGGATGGTCTCGATCGGCACGATCCTGTCGGCGTACTTCATCCTCGCGGCCAACTCGTGGATGCAGCACCCCGTCGGCTACCGGATCAACAAGCAGAAGGGCCGGGCCGAGCTGACCGACTTCTGGGCCGTACTGACCCAGAACACCGCGCTCACCCAGGTCTTCCACACGATGTCGGCCGCCTTCCTGACCGGTGGCGCCTTCATGGTGGGTATCGCGGCCTTCCACCTGTTCCGCAAGAGGCACATCGCCGTGATGAAGACCTCTTTGCGCCTGGGCCTGGTCACCGTGGTCATCGCCGGCATGCTCACCGCGATCAGCGGTGACACCCTCGGCAAGGTCATGTTCAAGCAGCAGCCGATGAAGATGGCGGCCGCCGAGGCCCTGTGGGACGGTCAGGACTCCGCGCCCTTCTCGATCTTCGCTTACGGCGACGTGGAGAAGGGCCACAACACCGTGGCCATCGAGATCCCGGGCCTGCTGTCCTTCCTCGCCGACGACGACTTCACCTCGTTCGTCCCCGGCATCAACGACGTCAACAAGGCCGAGCAGGAGAAGTACGGTCCCGGCGACTACCGGCCCAACATCCCCGTCACCTTCTGGGCCTTCCGCTGGATGATCGGCTTCGGGATGGCGTCCTTCGCCATCGGCCTCGCCGGACTCTGGCTGACCCGCAAGAAGTTCATGCTCCCGCAGCACCTGCGCGTCGGCGAGGACGAGGTTCCGCATCTGGTCCTCTTCCACAAGGCCCTCAGCCCCAAGCTCGGCAGGCTCTACTGGCTCGTGGCGATCTGGACCCTTGGCTTCCCGCTGATCGCCAACTCCTGGGGCTGGATCTTCACCGAAATGGGCCGCCAGCCCTGGGTCGTCTACGGCGTCCTGCAGACCCGGCACGCGGTCTCCCCCGGCGTCTCCCAGGCCGAGGTCCTCATCTCGATGATCGTCTTCACGGCCCTGTACGCCATCCTCGCCGTCGTCGAGGTCAAGCTGCTCGTGAAGTACGTCAAGGCCGGCCCGCCCGAACTCACCGAGGCCGACCTCAACCCGCCCACGAAGATCGGCGGCGACACCCGTGACGCCGACAAGCCGATGGCCTTTTCGTACTAGGCCGAGGGAGATCGAGTCATGGAACTTCACGACGTCTGGTTCGTGCTCATCGCCGTCCTGTGGACCGGCTACTTCTTCCTGGAGGGCTTCGACTTCGGGGTCGGCGTCCTCACCAAGCTGCTCGCCCGCGACCGGGTCGAGAAGCGTGTCCTGATCAACACCATCGGTCCCGTCTGGGACGGCAACGAGGTGTGGCTGCTGACGGCGGGCGGTGCGACCTTCGCCGCCTTCCCCGACTGGTACGCCACGCTCTTCTCCGGCTTCTACTTGCCGCTGTTGCTCATCCTGGTCTGCCTGATCGTTCGAGGTGTCGCCTTCGAGTACCGGGCCAAGCGGCCCGAGGAGAACTGGCAGCGCAACTGGGAGACCGCGATCTTCTGGACCTCACTCATCCCGGCGTTCCTGTGGGGCGTGGCCTTCGGCAACATCGTCCACGGGGTGAAGATCGACCAGCACTTCGAGTACGTCGGCACCCTCTGGGACCTGCTCAACCCGTATGCCCTGCTCGGCGGACTGGTGACGCTGACGCTGTTCACCTTCCACGGAACGGTCTTCACGGCGTTGAAGACCGTCGGGGAGATCCGGGAGCGGGCGCGGAAGCTGGCGACCCGGGTCGGCCTGGTCTCTGCCGCGCTGGCGCTGGTTTTCCTGCTCTGGACGCAGGTCGACAGCGGCGACGCCAAGAGCCTGGTCGCGCTGGTCGTCGCCGTGGCCGCGCTGGTCGCCGCCCTGGTGGCCAACCAGGCCGGGCGTGAGGGCTGGTCGTTCGCCCTGTCGGGCGTCACCATCGTGGCCGCCGTGGCCATGCTCTTCCTGACGCTCTTCCCGAACGTCATGCCGTCCTCGCTCAACGCGGACTGGAGCCTGACGGTCACCAACGCCTCGTCGAGCCCGTACACCCTGAAGATCATGACCTGGTGCGCGGGGATCGCCACACCGGTCGTCTTGCTCTACCAGGGCTGGACGTACTGGGTGTTCCGCAAGCGGATCGGCACGCAGCACATCGCCGAAGCCGCGCACTGAGCCCGAGGTGGGCGTGTTTCACGTGAAACACGCCCCTTGAGAAGAGGGTGTGTTTCACGTGAAACCGATCGACCCGCGTCTGCTCCGATACGCCCGGGCCACCCGTCTCTTCCTGGTGGCCGTGGTCGGCCTGGGCGGCCTCGGTGCCCTGCTGGTCATCGCCCAGGCGACGCTCGTCGCCGAGGTCGTGGTCGGCGCGTTCCAGCATGGTCTGGCGGTCGCGGAACTCCGCACCCCCTTGCTGCTGTTGGCGGCCGTCGCTGTCGGTCGCGGGCTCGTCTCCTGGCTCACCGAGCTCGCGGCGCACCGCGCGAGTGCCGCGGTGAAGTCAGAACTGCGGGGGCGGCTGCTGGAGCGGGCCACGACGCTGGGGCCCGGGTGGCTGAGCGGGCAGCGGACCGGGTCGCTGGTCGCCCTGGCCACCAGGGGAGTCGACGCCCTCGACGATTACTTCTCGCGCTACCTCCCGCAGTTGGGACTGGCGGTGGTCGTGCCGGTGGCGGTACTGGCTCGGATCGTGACTGAGGACTGGGTCTCAGCGGCCATCATCGTCGGGACCCTGCCACTCATCCCCGTGTTCATGGTGCTGATCGGCTGGGCCACTCAGTCCCGGATGGACCGTCAGTGGCGGTTGCTGTCCCGATTGTCGGGGCACTTCCTGGACGTCGTCGCGGGGCTGCCGACGCTGAAGGTTTTCGGCCGGGCCAAGGCGCAGGCCGAGTCGATCCGGCGCATCACCGGCGAGTACCGGCAGGCGACCATGCGGACGCTGCGGATCGCCTTCATCTCCTCCTTCGCCCTGGAGTTGTTGTCGACGCTCTCGGTGGCACTGGTCGCCGTGACGATCGGGATGCGGCTCGTCCACGGCGAGATGCACCTCTACGACGGCTTGGTCATCCTCATCCTGGCTCCCGAGGCGTATCTGCCCCTGCGGCAGGTCGGCGCGCAGTATCACGCGGCGGCGGAGGGGCTGGCCGCCGCCGAGGAGATCTTCTCGGTGCTGGAGACGCCGGTGCCGAGGGCGGGTACCGCTGCGGTGCCCGCGGGTGCGCTGGTCTTCGAGCAGGTCACCGTCGCGTACGCCGGGCGTTCGGATGACGCCGTCGCGGACGTGTCCTTCGAGGTCGCGCCCGGGGAGACGGTCGCGTTGGTCGGGCCCAGCGGCGCGGGCAAGTCGACACTGCTGAACGTCCTGCTGGGATTCGTGCGGCCGACCGAGGGGCGGGTGCGGATCGGGGGGACCGATCTCGCCGAGGCCGACCTGGAGGAGTGGCGGTCGCGCATCGCGTGGGTGCCGCAGCGGCCGCAGTTGTTCGCCGGGACGATCGCCGAGAACGTACGGCTGGCCCGGCCCGACGCCGACGAGGCCGCAGTACGAAGGGCGTTGCGGGACGCGGGGGCGCTGGAGTTCATCGACGCGCTGCCCCTGGAGGCCGGAACCGTGCTCGGCGAGGACGGGGCCGGGCTGTCCGCCGGGCAGCGGCAACGGCTCGCGCTGGCCCGGGCGTTCCTCGCGGATCGGCCGGTGCTGCTCCTCGACGAGCCGACGGCTGCGCTCGACGGAGCCACCGAGGCGGAGGTCGTGGCGGCGGTACGGCGACTCGCGGCCGGGCGGACGGTGTTGCTGGTGGTGCACCGGCCGGCGCTTCTGGGGGTGGCGGACCGGGTGGTGCGGCTGGCAGAGCCGGCGGTACAGGCTCCGGTGGAGGCCATGGCCAGGGTGTCCGCGGCACGTACGGTCGAGGACAGCAGCCCTGCTTCGGTCGAGCCCGGAACGACCGAGCCGCCGGCAGAGGCGCGCAGCGTTCTCTCCCGTGTCCGCGCCATGTCCGGACCCCGACGAGGCCGACTCGCGCTCGCGCTGCTGCTCGGGAGCCTCGCGCTCGGCAGTGCCGTGGGTCTGATGGCCACCTCCGGGTGGCTGATCTCGCGGGCCTCGCAGCAGCCGCCCGTGCTGTATCTGATGGTGGCTGTGACGGCGACCAGGGCCTTCGGGATCGGCCGGGCCGTGTTCCGGTACGCGGAGCGCCTGGTGTCGCACGACGCCGTGCTGCGGATGCTCGCCGACACCCGGGTCGCCGTGTACCGGCGCCTGGAGCGCCTGGCGCCTGCCGGTCTGCGCACGGCCCGCCGGGGTGATCTGCTCTCACGGCTCGTCTCCGACGTGGACGCCCTCCAGGACTACTGGCTGCGCTGGCTGTTGCCCGCCGGTGCCGCCCTCGTCGTGTCCGCGGCCTCCGTGGGCTTCACGGCCTGGTTGCTGCCCGAGGCAGGTGCCGCGCTCGCCGTCGGCCTGCTGGCCGCCGGTGTCGGTGTCCCGCTCATCACCGGAGCCGTGGCTCGCCGCGCCGAACGCCGGCTCGCCCCCGCCCGCGGGGAACTGGCGACGCGGGTGACCGATCTTCTCACCGGGACCGCGGAGTTGACCGTCGCCGGTGCCCTGCCCGCCCGTACCGCCGAGGCACGGCGGGCGGACGGCGTCCTCACCCGGATCGCCTCACGCGCCGCCACCGCCACCGCACTCGGTGACGGACTCACCGCCCTGATCTGCGGCCTGACCGTCACCGCCACCGCCCTCGTCGGCGCCCAGGCGGTCGCCTCCGGTCGGCTCGGCGGGGTTGCCATGGCCGTGGTCGTGCTCACTCCGCTGGCAGCCTTCGAGGCCGTGCTCGGGCTGCCGCTCGCCGTGCAGTACCGGCAGCGGGTGCGCAGGAGCGCCGAGCGCGTCCATGAGGTGCTGGACACGCCCGAGCCCGTAAGGGAGCCGGAGGCCGCTCGGCACGCGCCCGCCTCCCCGTTCCCGGTCGTCCTCAAGGGGCTGACGACGCGGCACGAGGGCCAGGACCGGGACGCGCTCACAGGCCTCGACCTGAGCCTGGCGGAGGGGCGGAGGATCGCCGTCGTCGGCGCATCCGGCTCCGGGAAGACCACGCTCGCGCAGGTGCTGCTGCGTTTCCTGGACGCGGACGCCGGTACCTACACCCTGGGCGGCGTGGACGCCTACGGGCTGCGCAGCGACGACGTACGGCGGCTGGTGGGGCTGTGCGCGCAGGACGCACATCTCTTCGACAGCTCGGTGCGTGAGAACCTGCTCCTCGCCAAGAAGGACGCGACCGAGGACGAGCTGCGGGGCGCCCTGAAGCGGGCCCGTCTGCTCGACTGGGCCGAGAGCCTGCCCGACGGGTTCGACACTCTGGTCGGCGAGCACGGGGCGTGGCTGTCCGGTGGTCAGCGGCAGCGGCTCGCGCTGGCCCGGGCACTGCTCGCCGACTTCCCGGTCCTCGTCCTGGACGAGCCCGCCGAGCACCTCGACCTGCCCACCGCCGACGCGCTCACCGTCGATCTGCTGGCAGCCACCGAGGGCCGCACGACACTCCTCATCACCCACCGGCTGGCAGGACTCGAGTCGGTGGACGAGGTGGTCGTACTCGATGAGGGACGGGTCGTGCAGCGGGGTTCCTACACGGAGTTGGCGGGCGTGGAGGGACCTTTGCGCGCGATGGCCGAGCGGGAGGCGGAGTCGGAGCTGCTGGTGGCGGCACGCTGACGCCTCGACGTGCGGGTCACGCAAGGAGTGGCCCTCCGCTGAGCCGCAGCAACCCCTACCGCCGCTCCAGCATCCGCTCGATCACGACGGCCACCCCGTCGTCGTTGTTGGCGACGGTCCGGCCCGAGGCCGCGGCGATCACGTCCGGGTGGGCGTTGCCCATCGCGTACGACTGTCCGGCCCAGGTGAGCATCTCGACGTCGTTGGGCATGTCCCCGAACGCGACGACCTCCTCGTGCGAGATTCCGCGCTCGGCGCAGCACAGGGCGAGCGTGCTGGCCTTGGAGACGCCGGGTCCGCTGATCTCCAGCAGGGCGCTGGGGCTGGACCGGGTGACGTTGGCACGGTCGCCGATGGCGAGGCGCGAGAGAGTGAGGAAGGCGTCCGGGTCGATCGATGGGTGGTAGGCGAGGATCTTCAGCACCGGTTCGGCGGCACCGGGACCGTCCTCGGCCAGCAGTTCCTCGGCCGGTGCGAGGTTGTCGGGGGTCTCCATGTGCAGCTTGGGATAGTCCGGCTCCTGGTGGAAGCCGTAGGTCTGCTCCACCGCGTACACCGTGCCGGGCGCCGCCTCCCTCAGCAGCACTACGGCGTCCAGCGCGTTCTCCCGGGCCAGCTCGCGCACCTTCACGAACCGGTGGGCGCCGGGGCCGCCGTGCAGGTCGACCACCGCGGCGCCGTTGCCGCAGATGGCGAGACCGTGGCCGTGGACGTGGTCGCTGACGACATCCATCCAGCGGGCCGGGCGGCCGGTGACGAAGAAGACCTCGATGCCTGCCTTCTCGGCGGCGGCGAGAGCCGCGACCGTGCGAGGGGACACCGACTTGTCGTCGCGCAGCAGAGTGCCGTCGAGATCGGTGGCAATCAGGCGCGGATGTATGTCGGCGGCCGGGGTCTCGGGCTGTCGAGTAGCTGAGGTCACCGGCTCATTCTCCCGCATGTATCTGCACGACCGGGTGGGTGCCCGCACAGGTGAGACATAGATGACGCAGGAGCGGACCCCACCGGCCCCGGTGCTGCCGCCTCAGCCCAGCTGTGCCGGTGCCTCCATGGCGATCTGCTCGAAGACCTTCTCGTCGGCGGCGAAGTCCGAGTCCGGGACCGGCCAGTGGATCACGAGCTCCGTGAAGCCGAGCTCCCGGTGGCGGCCCGCGAAGTCGACGAAGGCGTCGAGGGACTCCAGCGGGCGCCCGCGGTCCGGGGTGAAGCCGGTGAGCAGGATCTTGTCGAGCGAGTTCACGTCCCGGCCGATCGACACGCAGGCGTCGGTGAGCTTCTCGACCTGGCTGCGGAGGGCTTGGAGGGACTGCTCGGGTGTGCCGTGCTCGTACAGCTTCGGGTCTCCGGTGGTCACCCACGCCTGCCCGTGGCGTGCGGCGAGCCGCAGGCCGCGTGGCCCGGTGGCGGCCACGGCGAAGGGCAGCCGGGGCCGCTGGACACAGCCGGGGATGTTGCGGGCCTCGTGCGCCGAGTAGAAGTCGCCCTCGTAGGACACCGAGTCCTCGCGGAGCAGGCGGTCGAGCAGCGGGACGAACTCGGCGAGCCGGTCGGCACGCTCGCGCGGGCTCCACGGATCCTGGCCGAGCGCGGTGGCGTCGAAGCCGGTGCCGCCCGCGCCGATACCGAGGGTGACGCGGCCGCCGGAGATGTCGTCGAGGGTGATCAGTTCCTTGGCGAGGTTCACCGGGTGCCGGAAGTTCGGCGAGGTCACCAGGGTGCCCAGGCGCAGCCGGTCGGTGACGCCCGCGGCACCGGTCAGCGTGGGCAGGGCACCGAACCAGGGGCCGTCGCGGAAGGTGCGCCAGGACAGGTGGTCGTAGGTGTATCCGGTGTGGAAGCCGAGCTGGTCCGCGCGCTGCCAGGCCTCGCGGCTCCCCTCGTTCCAGCGGCGGTAGGGGAGGATCACGGTGCTCAGGCGCAGACTCATGTGTCCGAGCGTATGCGCCGGGCCGTGTTTCACGTGAAACCGTGACTCACGGTCACCGTGTGGCCGCTGAGCCAGGGGCTGAGTCCGACCGGGATGAACTCCTTGTGCACGCGGTCGCCCGGCAGCGGCACCATCAGGAAGTGGCTGGGCGGGAACCGGCGCGTCTTCACCCAGGCGTGGCCTTCGTAGAGGGCGCGGAGGAAGGCGGGGACGTCGTCGCGGGCGATGTCGGGGCATTCGACACCGTCGATGGTGGTCAGGGCGTCGTGGTCCGGGAACAGCCGCACATCCACCTGGGGCCGGCCGCCGAGCTCGACATAGGCCTCGTGGGGCAGGGTGCCGTCCGGGTCGGAGGTGACGCCGACGCCCGCGGCGCTGCGGCGGGAGGTCTGGTCGGCGCCGATGTCGTGGGTCACCTCGATCGCGAGCCCGTACGCGGCGGCGAGGGCGCGGAGCGCGGTGACGGCGGCCTCGGTGGTGGGGAGGTGGTCCATGCCGTTGTCCATGCCATGTTGCATGGCGTCGATCATCTTCCGTCGGTGCTCAGTGCTGCTTGGGAAACCGCAGGTAGCGGGGTGGGACGGACTGGGTCAGCCACACGCCGTTCGCGCTGACGTGGAAGACATGGCCGTCGTGGTGCATGGCTTCCGCGTCCACGGAGAGCACGACGGGGCGGCCGCGGCGGGCGCCGACGCGGGTCGCGGTCTCGCGGTCGGGCGAGAGGTGTACGTCGTGCCGGTTCATGGGGCGCAGTCCCTCGGCGCGGATCGCGTCCAGGTGGCGTGCCACCGTGCCGTGGTAGAGGTACGACGGCGGGGTCGCCGGTGGCAGGCCGAGGTCGACGTCGATGCTGTGGCCCTGGCTGGCGCGGATGCGCGTGCCGTCGATCGCGAAGCGCTGTTTGTCGTTGGCGGCGACCACGTGGTCCAACTCGTCCCGGGTGAAGCGGAAGCCGTGCGCGGTGGCCGCGGCGATCAGCGCGTCGATCTCGACCCAGCCGGCCTCGTCGAGCGTGATCCCGATGCGCTCGGGCTGATGGCGCAGATGCTTGGAGAGGTACTTCGAGACCTTCACGCTGCGTCTCTCGTCCCTCTCGCGTGGCTTGTTCTCGTTCATCCCGCCAGGGTGCCGGGAGAGACGTGAATCACGCGAATGATTTTGGCCCGGATGTTTGATCCACAACCAACTGTAGTTATCCACAGGTTACTTGGCGTTTCTGTGGACAACTCCCTGTCATGTCAGCCCTCTTCGCCAAGATCGACTGGGGGCGGTCCACTTGACGTGAGCGCATCCAACCCCCTTGCCCGCACCTCCCGTTCAGCCGCCAGCACAAAGAACTCCGCCGCCCGCTCCACCCCAACCAGCCCTTCCACCGCCCGCATCGTCTCCTCGGGCACGGACACGGAACGTGACGCCGGACGCCCATCCGAGCTCTTCCCGGAACCGAGGTGGTGCCGCAGGTGTCGTACCGCCAATGTCCGCATTGCGCGGGCGAGTTCGGCGTCCACGGTCTGCTGCGCGAGCGGCCGCAGTCGACGGACGAGTGAGGCCGCTTCGGTGGCGTCCGTGTCGGTCGGCCGGTGCGGGCCTTCCAGGTAGCGCGCGAAGACGTGCTCGGTGGTGAACTCCAGGAAACGGGCGGCGATGTGCTCGACCTGTCCCCTCAACTCCCGCAGGTGGCCGGAGATCGCGGAGAGCGGGACCCCGGCCGCGTGCAACTCGACTGCCACGGCGAGCTCTTGGGGGCTCGGTACGAGGAAGGATCCGTCATCGCCGGGTACCGGCTCCAGTACGCCGAGCTCCACCGCCTCGGCTACCGCGGCCTCGTCGGGGGTGCCGCCGAAGCGGGCGTCCAGCTCGGCGCGGGAGATCCGGACGGCCTCCTCGTCGGTCCAGGGACCGTCGACCTCGGCGACAAGACCGAGGATGCCGCCGAGGCCACGGCCGGAGTCGTAGGCCTCCAGGAGCTCCTTGATGGAGGCCAGGCCGTAGCCGCGGTCGAGGAGATCGGCGATCTGGCGCAGCCGGACGAGGTGCGTGTCGGTGTAGATGTTGGCACGGCCGCGGCGCTCGGGGCGGGGGAGCAGTCCGCGGTCCTGGTAGGCGCGGATGGTGCGGACGGTGGCGCCGCTGAGGTGGGCGAGGTCCTCGATCCGGTGGGCGGGGGCGTCGCTCACGCGGCGGCCCTCGCCGCCGGTGACCGCTTCAGGTATTCCACCGCACGGCTCAACGACCCCTCCTGCGACGGGTGGTAGGACCGCCGGAGGTACCGCGGTATGGCCGCGCCGAGCTCCCGCCAGGCCGGCAGCAGCCCTTTTCGTACGGCCCTCTCGTGCTCCTTGAGGGAGTAGCGCAGGCGGCCCGCGAGCTGAGGGTCGTGGCGGATCAGGTAGGCCGTCCCCCACAGCCACAGGTGGAGCATCACCGGGGCGGTGACCGCCATGCCCGCGATCCGGCGGGCGTATCGGGGCGTTCCGGTGCCGCCGCAGTGCTGGTACACGTCGAAGGCGACCGCGCGGTGTTCGACTTCTTCGGCGCCGTGCCAGCGCAGCAGGTCGAGCATGATCTCGTCGGCGCCGGCCCGGTCGAGTCCGTCGGCGGCCAGCACCCAGTCGCCGAGCACGGCCGTGAACTGCTCGATGGCGGCGACGACCGACAGCCGGAAGCGCAGCCACTCGCGCGCGGGGATGGGCGCGTTGAGGGGCGGGCGCTCGCCGAGCAGCCGCTCGAAGAGGAAGTCGACGTACTTGGTGAAGTCGGCGGTGTCGAGCCGCTGCGCGGCCAGGTGGTCCAGTACGTGCGTGTGCTGGACGCTGTGCGTGGCCTCCTGGCCCATGAACCCCTTGACGTCGGCGCGGAGTTCGGGGTCGCTGACCAGCGGCAGGCCTTCCTTGAGGACTTTCACGAACCAGCGCTCCCCCGCCGGCAGCAGCAGGTGCAGCACGTTGATGACGTGGGTGGCGGTGGGCTCGCCGGGGATCCAGTGCAGGGGCGTGCGGGACCAGTCGAAGGACACCCGGCGCGGGGCGATCGCGTGGCTCACAGCGGTGGCTCCAGCCGTGCGATCGCCCGGAGTGCCTTCGGCGCCCATCGGGCCATGGCGCGCGCGCCGCGGGCCTCGGGTGTGACCGGTACGACGGCCTGGTTGCGCACGACCGCTCGCAGGATCGCGTCGGCGACCTTCTCGGGTGGGTAGTTCCGCAGTCCGTAGAGGCGGGCCGTGCGTTTCTGGCGGCGTTTCTCCTCGTCGGCGTCGACGCCCGCGAAGCGCGCGGTGGAGGTGATGTTGGTGTTGACGAAGCCGGGGCAGATCGCGCTCACCCCGATGCCCCGGCCCGCGAGTTCGGCGCGCAGGCTCTCGCTGAGCATGAGGACGGCCGCCTTGGAGGTGCCGTAGGCGGACAGCGCTTTGGAGGGCTGGTAGGCGGCCGCCGAGGCGGTGTTGACGATGTGGCCGCCCTGTCCGCGCTCCGCCATCTGCTTGCCGAAGAGCCGGCAGCCGTGGATGACGCCCCACAGGTTGACGTCGAGGACCTTCTTCCAGTCCTCGGTGGTGGTGTCGAGGAAGGAGCCGCCGAGGCCGATTCCGGCGTTGTTGACCAGGACATCCACCACGCCGTACTCGGCGGCGACCTTGCCGGCGAGTTTCTCCATGGCCTGTTCGTCGGAGACGTCGACGGTCTCCGCCCAGGCCTCGGGGGCGCCGAGCAGCCGGGACAGTTCCGCGGTGCGGGCGGCGGACTCGGCGTCCCGGTCGACGGCGACCACGCGCGCGCCGGCCTCCGCGAAGGCGAACGCCGTGGCGCGGCCGATGCCGCTGCCCGCGCCGGTGATCAGCACGAGTTGTCCGCCGAACCGGTCGGCGTACTTCCCGGTCGCCCGCACGGCGGTCCGGCCGCCTTCGACGGATGTCACGAACTCCGTGATCCACGCGGACAGCTGGTCCGGGCGTGAGCGCGGGATCCAGTGCTTGGCGGGGAGGGTGCGCCGGGTCAGCTGTGGTGCCCACTGCTCCAGGCCGTCGCAGAGTTTCTCCGAGAGGAACGCGTCCCCCAGGGGCGTGATGAGCTGCACGGGCGCGTGTGCGTACGCGTCGGTGCGCGGGCGGCGCAGCCGGGCCCGGACGTTGTCCCGGTACAGCCACGCGCCGTGGGCCGCGTCGGTGGGCAGCGAGGAGGTCGGGTAGCCGTCGGCGGGGACCTTCTCGGCGCGCTCGAGGAGGCGGGGCCAGACCTTGCCGAGCGGACCGCGCCAGGCCAGTTCGGGCAGGCCGGGGGTGTGCAGCAGGTAGACGTACCAGGATTTGGCGCTCTGCCCGAGCAGCTGGCCGGCCCGGCGCGGGGTGGGGCGCTTGAGGCGTCCCGCGATCCAGTGGCCGAGGTGGTCGAGGGACGGTCCGGACATCGAGGTGAAGGACGCGATGCGCCCCTCGGTGCGTGGGACGGTGACGAACTCCCAGGACTGCACCGAGCCCCAGTCGTGTCCGACCAGGTGCACGGGCCGGTCCGGGCTGACGGCGTCAGCGACGGCCAGGAAGTCGTCCGTCAGCTTCTCCAGGGTGAACCCGCCGCGCAGCGGTTTCGGTGCCGTGGAGCGGCCGTGGCCCCGGACGTCGTAGAGGACGACGTGGAAGCGGTCGGCGAGACGGGTCGCGACCTCGGCCCAGACCTCCTTGCTGTCCGGGTAGCCGTGCACCAGGACCACGGTCGGCTGCCCCGGGTCGCCGAGTTCGGCTACGCACAGTTCGACGCCGCCGGTCCGCACCCGGCGCTCCCGCGCACCCTTCAGCAAGCTCACTTCGCCTCCGCCCAGCGCCGCACGTGCGGCAGATCGTCGTCCAGCCAGAAGGCGCTCTGCTCGGGTTCCCTGGAGTCGGTGACGACCAGGATCTCCTCGAACTTCGCGCCCGTGCCCCGGAATCCGAGGTGGGGTTCGACCGCCCACAGGCCCGGCCGCGGCGGGTGGTCGGAGAAGCGGTACGGCGACCACAGGGGCGACCAGCCCTCGCGGTGGCCGTGCAGCGCGTCGGCGGCCAGGCCCTTCAGGGACTGGGTGCCGAACCCGAAGAGGTGCGGTGACCAGCGGCGCTGCTTGACCTGGTCGACCTTGTGGGCGATCACGCCGAAGGGGTACGCGCGGTGCCGGTTGGCGTAGCCCTGGCGGACCATGAGGCGGTCCACGTCCTCGTAGATCTCGCGCAGCGAACGCCGCTCACGGACCTCGCGCAGGATCAGCTCGCGGTGCGCCTCGAGGTCGGCCATCAGTCGGTCCTGGACGGGGTTGATCCCCAGCGAGCCGGAGTAGCCGATGTCGGCGGTGAAGCCCTCGTACACGGGGGCCATGTCCAGGATGAACGGCATGCCGGGCGCCAGGCGGCGGTCGGTCGGGAAGAACTGCAGCGGAATGCGGAAGCCGGTGAACGCCGTACGGTCCCCGAACCAGGCGAACGGCAGATGGAACCAGTCCCGTACGCCCCGCTCGCGCAGCCATTCGCGCTGCATCCGGGCGGCCTGCCGCTCGCTCATGCCGGGCTCCAGACGGGCCGCGACCGCCTCCGCGCATTCGTACGCGAGCCGCTGGACCTGCCTGAATCCCCGCAATCGGGTGGAGAGTTCGCTGTTCGCTGCCGTCGTCATGCCGCCTCGTCCCCGTCGACTGCGGTACGTGCCCGTAACGTGACACTGGCGAATGTGACAGTTGTTAGAGGTTGCGTCAATAGGGCTGGGTCGGGCTGTGGAAAACCTGCCGATGTGGAAAACGGAGGCCGCGTTGTTCTACTTCAGGGTGACCCCTAGGTGCCCGTACGTCTGGAGTCTGATGCCGATGCAGCTCTGCGGGGTGACGACCTGAGTGGTCCGCGTCACTACTGTCGACGACGTGACTGTGATCGCGACCGAAAGCCTGAGCAAGCGGTTCCCCCGGGTGACCGCTCTTGACCGGCTCTCCTTGGACGTCGGACCCGGTGTGACCGGACTCGTCGGAGCCAACGGAGCCGGCAAGTCCACCATGATCAAGATCCTGCTGGGTCTGTCCCCCGCCTCCGAGGGCCGTGCCGAAGTGCTCGGGCTCGACGTCGCGACCAAGGGCGCCGCCATCCGCGAGCGTGTCGGCTACATGCCGGAACACGACTGCCTGCCGCCGGACGTCTCGGCCACCGAGTTCGTCGTGCACATGGCCCGCATGTCCGGTCTGCCGCCCACCGCCGCGCGCGAGCGCACCGCGGACACGCTGCGCCATGTCGGCCTGTACGAGGAGCGCTACCGCCCCATCGGCGGTTACTCCACCGGCATGAAGCAGCGCGTGAAGCTCGCGCAGGCCCTGGTGCACGACCCGCAGCTGGTCTTCCTCGACGAGCCGACCAACGGCCTCGACCCGGTCGGCCGCGACGACATGCTGGGCCTGATCCGCCGTATCTACACCGACTTCGGCATCTCGGTCCTGGTGACCTCGCACCTCCTGGGCGAACTGGAGCGCACCTGCGACCACGTCGTCGTCATCGACGGCGGCAAGCTCCTGCGCTCCAGCTCCACCACCGACTTCACCCAGACCACGACGACCCTCGCGGTCGAGGTCACCGACAGCGACGAGCACCCGGACGGCACCCGCGCGGTGCGCGAGGCGCTCCACGCGCGCGGGGTGGAGGCCCTCGACTCCCAGAGCGGTCTGCCGGGCGCCGGCCACATCCTGCTGCTGACCGCGCAGGGCGAGGAGACCTACGACCTCGTCCGGGACGTCGTCGCCGACCTCGGTCTCGGCCTGGTGCGCATGGAGCAGCGCAGGCACCACATCTCGGAAGTCTTCACGAACGAGGACGAGCAGCGGAAGGAGGCCGTCGGCCATGGCAGTTGAGAACCCGGTCACCGCCCCCTCGGGCGACCAGACCCGCATCCACAACATCGGCTACCGCACCTACGACGGCCCTCGCCTGGGCCGTTCCTACGCCACCCGCTCGCTCTACTCGCAGTCCCTGCGCGGCGCGTACGGCCTCGGCCGCTCGGTGAAGTCCAAGGTGCTGCCGATGCTGCTCTTCGTCGTGATGTGCGTGCCCGCGGCCATCATGGTGGCGGTCGCGGTGGCCACGAAGGCGAACGACCTGCCCGTCGACTACACGCGCTACGCGATCATCATGCAAGCCGTCATCAGCCTGTACGTCGCCTCGCAGGCCCCTCAGTCCGTCTCGCGCGACCTGCGCTTCAAGACCGTGCCGCTCTACTTCTCGCGGCCCATCGAGACCGCGGACTATGTGCGCGCGAAGTACGCGGCGCTGGCCTCGGCGATGTTCATCCTGACCGCCGCCCCGCTGATCGTGCTCTATGTGGGCGCGCTGCTGGCCAAGCTGGACTTCTCCGACCAGACCAAGGGGTTCGGGCAGGGACTCGTCTCCGTGGCGCTGCTCTCACTGCTCTTCGCCGGTATCGGCCTGGTCATCGCGGCGGTCACTCCTCGCCGCGGCTTCGGCATCGCGGCGGTGATCGCCGTGCTGACCATCTCCTACGGCGCGGTCTCCACCGTCCAGGCGATCGCCGACGCCCAGGGCAGCTCCAGTGCCGTCCCGTGGATCGGCCTGTTCTCGCCGGTCACGCTCATCGACGGACTGCAGTCCGCGTTCCTCGGCGCGAGCTCGGCGTTCCCGGGAGCGGTCGGCCCCTCGAACGGCGAGGGCGTGGTCTACGTCCTGGCCGTCCTCGGCCTGATCGCCGGCAGTTACGGCCTCCTGATGCGCCGCTACAAGAAGGTGGGACTGTGACCACGCTCCAGATCGACCATGTCTCCCGCTGGTTCGGCAACGTGGTCGCCGTCAACGACATCACCATGACGATCGGCCCCGGCGTCACCGGCCTCCTCGGCCCCAACGGCGCCGGGAAGTCCACCCTCATCAACATGATGGGTGGCTTCCTCGCCCCCTCCACCGGCACCGTCACCCTCGACGGCCGGCAGGTGTGGCGCAACGAGGCGATCTACAAGCACATCGGCATCGTCCCCGAGCGCGAGGCGATGTACGACTTCCTCACCGGCCGCGAATTCGTCGTCGCCAACGCCGAGTTGCACGGCCTGGGCGCCAAGGCCGCGCAGAAGGCGCTGGCCACGGTCGAGATGGAGTACGCGCAGGACCGCAAGATCTCGACGTACTCCAAGGGCATGCGCCAGCGCGTGAAGATGGCGAGCGCGCTCGTCCACGACCCGTCGCTGCTCCTGCTCGACGAGCCCTTCAACGGCATGGACCCCCGTCAGCGCATGCAGCTCATGGACCTGCTGCGGCGCATGGGCGACGAGGGCCGCACCGTGCTGTTCTCCTCGCACATCCTCGAAGAGGTCGAGCAGCTCGCCTGGCACATCGAGGTCGTCGTCGCGGGCCGGCACGCGGCCAGTGGCGACTTCCGCAAGATCCGCCGCCTGATGACCGACCGTCCGCACCGCTACCTGGTGCGTTCCAGCGACGACCGCGCCCTCGCGGCCGCGCTGATCGCCGACCCGTCGACGTCAGGCATCGAAGTCGACCTGGCGGAGGGCGCGTTGCGCATCCAGGCCGTCGACTTCGGCCGATTCACCGCGCTGTTGCCCAGGGTCGCGCGCGACCACGGCATCCGGCTGCTCACGGTCTCGCCCTCCGACGAGTCCCTCGAGTCCGTCTTCTCGTATCTCGTCGCGGCGTAGGAGGCCCAAAGATGTACGACCCCACAGTCGCCCGACTCACCTACCGGGCCCTCCTCGGCCGCCGCCGGGCCCTCATCCTGGGCGCCCTGCCCCTGCTGCTGATCGTGATCTCCGCGATCGTGCGCGCCCTGGTCGGCGCCGACGACCAGACCGCCTCCGACCTGCTGGGCGGGCTCGCGCTCGCCACCATGGTGCCGATCATCGGCGTCATCGCGGGCACCGGCGCGATCGGCCCGGAGATCGACGACGGCTCCGTGGTGTACCTGCTGTCCAAGCCGCTCAAGCGGCCGACCATCATCTTCACCAAGCTGATCGTGGCGATCGCCGTGACGATGGTGTTCTCGGCGCTGCCGACGCTGATCGCGGGGTTCATCCTCAACGGCAACGGTCAGCAGATCGCCGTCGCCTACACGGTGGCCGCGCTGGTCTCCTCGATCGCCTACGCGGCGCTCTTCCTGCTGCTCGGCACCGTGTCCCGGCACGCGGTGGTCTTCGGGCTCGTCTACGCGCTGGTCTGGGAGGCCCTGTTCGGCTCCCTGGTCGCCGGGGCGAGGACCCTGAGCGTCCAGCAGTGGTCGCTGGCCGTCGCCCACAAGGTCGCGGGCGGGGACCTGGTCACCTCGGACGTCGGCCTGCCGACTGCCACGGTGCTGCTGGTCGTGGTGACCGTCCTCGCCACCTGGTACGCGGGACAGAAGCTGCGGTCGCTGACGCTGGCGGGCGAGGAGTAGGCGCCCCCGACGTACCACTGATGTCCCGCTTACTGACAGGGACTTCATCTTTGTCCGGGCAGACTGGACAAAGGGGAACGTTCGGCTGCGAGTCGAAGGGAACGGGCATGGCAGACGACTGGGACGACCTCGTCCTGGACGAGGACTTCATACAGTCCGCGGGGACGACCGAGCCGTCTGCCCGCGCCCGGATGCTGGCGGCGCGCTGGCGTGACGAGGAGCCCGAACCCCAGCCCTGGCGCTCCGACGAGCCGCCCGCGGGGTGGTTCTTCAGCAAGCGCCGTCGGCGCTGGCGGCGCCGGTAGGTTCGAACGCACGGCCCATTTAATCGGTGGCGCCCAACTCGTCGTCCAGGCAGAGTGGTTGATGTCCACACCGCCGGACGACGGTCCGGCGCCACGTTCTGGGGAGGAGCCGGGCGATGTCCATGCACGACAGTACGTCCGGTTCCCGCCAGGGCAGCCGGCGGAGGACTCCGGTGTAGTTACGCCACCGTGGAGTCCACCCGCAGGAACTGCCCGGGGCGGCCGCTTCGAGCACGCGATGTCGCTCTCGCGTGAGGCCGCCCACCCGGAGGATTGGCCGAGCGGTAAGGCACCGGCTTGCTAAGCCGTGGTCGGGCCTGGAAAGCCCGCGCACGTTCGATTCGTGCATCCTCCGCAAGACGTTGTCACTGGGCCGTGGCCAGGGTTCGCGGCCGGAGTACGTCAAGAAGGGCCGGCGAAGAGTGCGGCGGTGGGTCGGCCGGTTGCAGCGTGATCGTCGACCAGCTCGGCCCGGGCGGCGAAGCGGCCGTGGGGCCGGTGCACGCGCTGCCGAGCCCGTCGACGAGCTCCCGGTCCAGCCGGACGGCGCGTAGCCGTCAGCCGAGCAACCGCTCCAGCACCATCGCGATCCCGTCCTCCTCGTTGGAGGACGTCACCTCGTCGGCGACCGCCTTCAGCTCCTCGTGGGCGTCCGCCATCGCCACGCCGTACGACGCCCAGGCGAACATCGGGAGGTCGTTGGGCATGTCGCCGAAGGCGATCGTGTCCGCGGCCTTCACTCCCAGGCGGCGAGCGGCCAACGACAGGCCCGTGGCCTTGGACAGGCCCAGCGGGAGCAGTTCGACGATGCCCTCGCCCGACATGGCGACCGTGACGAAGCCGCCCGCGGCCCGATGGGCCGCCTCGGCCAGCTCGTCGTCCGACAGCTTCGGATGCTGGATGTAGATCTTGTTCAGCGGGGCGGCCCACAGATCCGACGCGTCCGTGAACGGCGTCGACGGCAGGGCGCCCGTCACCGCGTACCCCGGCCCGACCATCACGTCGCCGTCGAGGCCGTCCCGGCTGGCCGCCAGATACAGCGGGCCGACCTCCGCCTCGATCTTCGCGAGGGCCACGCCCGCCAGCTGCCGGTCCAGCGTCACCGACGTCAGCAGACGGTGCTCACCTGCGTGGTACACCTGCGCGCCCTGGCCGCAGACCGCGAGACCGTCGTAGCCGAGGTCGTCAAGGATGTGCCGGGTCCACGGGACGCCGCGCCCGGTCACGACGATGTGGGCGGCGCCCGCCGCGGTGGCCGCGGCGAGCGCGTCACGGGTGCGCTGTGAGACCGACTCGTCGGAGCGCAGGAGCGTTCCGTCTAGGTCGGTCGCGATCAGCCGGTACGGAAAGCCACTGCTCACTTGGCGACCGGTTCCAGCAGCTCCCGGCCGCCCAGGTACGGACGCAGCACCTCGGGCACCCGCACCGAGCCGTCGGCCAGCTGGTGGTTCTCCAGGATCGCCACGATGGTGCGCGGGACGGCGCACAGCGTGCCGTTGAGCGTGGCCAGCGGCTGGACCTTCTTGCCGTCGCGCATGCGGACGGACAGGCGGCGCGCCTGGAAGCCGTCGCAGTTGGAGGCCGAGGTCAGCTCGCGGTACTTGCCCTGGGTCGGGATCCACGCCTCGCAGTCGTACTTGCGGGACGCCGAGGCGCCGAGGTCGCCCGAGGCCACGTCGATGACCTGGAACGGCAGCTCCAGGCCGGTCAGCCACTGCTTCTCCCAGTCCAGGAGCCGCTTGTGCTCGTTCTCCGCGTCCTCGGGGGCGACGTACGAGAACATCTCGACCTTGTCGAACTGGTGCACGCGGAAGATGCCCCGGGTGTCCTTGCCGTAGGTGCCGGCCTCGCGGCGGAAGCACGGCGAGAAGCCGGCGTAGCGCAGCGGCAGCTTGTCGGCGTCGAGGATCTCGTCCATGTGGTACGCGGCGAGCGGGACCTCGGAGGTGCCGACCAGGTAGTAGTCGTCCTTCTCCAGGTGGTAGACGTTCTCCGCGGCCTGGCCGAGGAACCCGGTGCCCTCCATGGCGCGCGGGCGGACCAGCGCGGGGGTGAGCATCGGGGTGAAGCCCGCCTCGGTGGCCTGCGCGATCGCCGCGTTGACGAGGGCGAGCTCGAGCAGGGCGCCGACGCCCGTCAGGTAGTAGAAGCGGGAGCCGGACACCTTGGCGCCGCGCTCGACGTCGATGGCGCCCAGCGCCTCGCCGAGCTCCAGGTGGTCCTTGGGCTCGAAGCCCTCGGCGCCGAAGTCGCGAATGGTGCCGTGCGTCTCCAGGACGACGAAGTCCTCCTCGCCGCCCACGGGGACGTCGGGGTGGACGAGGTTGCCGAGCTGCGAGGCGAGGCGCTTGGTCTCCTCGTCGGCGTCGTTCTGCGCGGCCTCGGCTTCCTTGACGTCCGCCTTGAGCTGCTCCGCCCTCTTCAGGAGCTCGGCGCGCTCCTCCGGAGTGGCCTTGGGGATGAGCTTGCCGAGCGACTTCTGCTCGGAACGCAGCTCGTCGAAGCGGACGCCGGACGACCTGCGCCGCTCGTCGGCAGACAGGAGGGCGTCGACGAGGGCGACGTCCTCTCCACGGGCGCGCTGGGAGGCACGCACTCGGTCGGGGTCCTCACGGAGCAGGCGAAGGTCAATCACGCGGTCAAGGCTACCGGTGCGGGGATACGGCACACGACTCACTATTCCCGGCCGTGCCGAATGATGGCTTACGTTCTGTTATGGGTGAATTGCGGTGAGTGTCAATGAAAAGCACCTCGGATCCCCGGGACGAAGCATGCGCGAGGTGTGGGGTTGACTCGACTCCCCTGCGGGGAGCGGGACTTGGCGCGCGGTTGTCCACAGAAATCCACACCCTCCGAGAAGTTATCCACAGGGTGTGCGGGAGATCTGTGGATTTCGGAATTGATCACTCCGAAACTTGAGGGTCACGCCGAGGATTCCCATCGCAAACCCCCGTGTACCCCTACTTTCGAGTGGAAAGCGGTCACTCCAAAGGGTTATCCAAGGGAAAAGAATGGACGAAGGGTGATGTGCGCGCCCGTGAACGCCGGAGGGGTCTGTAGGCCGATTTGTCGACAGGGCCGCGCTTTGGTGTCGACTTGTCCCCAGGTCGAGATGCATGCCTGTGGATAACTTCTGTGGATAACTAAAATCTGCAGGTAAGACAGGTCAGAAGCGCCCGTCCTGGCAGCGGGCCACCCAGTCCGAGGCCGCCATGAACGCCTCGTCCGAGGTGCCGGTCAGCGGCGCCCGCAGGTCCGCCGGTCCCTTGTCCGCACGCGGGTACGAACCGAGGAAACGCACCTCGCGGCAGATCCGCTTCAGCCCCATCAGCGCCTCCGCCACCCGGCGGTCGGTGATGTGGCCCTCGGCGTCGATGCAGAAGCAGTAGTTGCCGATGCCCGCACCCGTGGGCCGGGACTGCAGCAGCATCAGGTTGATACCGCGGGTGGCGAACTCGCCCAGCAGGTCACGCAGCCCGCCGGGGTGGTCGTCGCGCTGCCACAGCACGACAGAGGTCTTGTCGGCGCCGGTCGGTGCGGCGGGCCGGGCCGGGCGGCCGACCAGCACGAACCGCGTCTGCGCGTTCTCGGCGTCGTGGATCCCGGTCTCCAGCGCCTGAAGGCCGTACCGGGCGGCCGCGAACTCGCCGGCGAAGGCCGCGTCGTACTGGCCCTCCTGGACCAGCCGGGCGGCGTCCGCGTTCGAGGCGGCCGACTCCCAATGGGCGTCCGGAAGGTGCGTCTTCAGCCAGTTGCGCACCTGAGGCTGGGCGGCAGGGTGCGCCGAGACCGTCTTGATGTCGGTGAGCTTCGTGCCCGGCCTGACCAGCAGCGCGAAGGTGATCGACAGCAGCACCTCGCGGTAGATCATCAACGGGGCGCCCGCGACCAGTTCGTCGAGGGTGGTGGTGATGCCGCCCTCGACGGAGTTCTCGATCGGCACGAACGCGGCCTCGGCCTCACCCACGCGCACCGCGTCCAGCGCGGACTGCACCGACACGTAGGGGATCAGCTCCCGGGTCGCCGCCTCGGGAAGCGTCCGCAGCGCGACTTCGGTGAAGGTGCCCTCAGGGCCGAGATAGGCATAGCTCGCTGGCATGACCTCACCCTAATGGCCCTTGTGGAACAGGGCGCGGGTGTCTCACGACTGCCCCTCCGCTGAGTGAAACGGCGTGACCAAGGGCCGCCCTCGGCCGTTCGCGTGACCCGCCCCACCCGAAACCTCACCCCTCCAGCAGCCCCTGGCCCACGTACTCCCCCTCCGCCGCCCCGCCCGGCACCGCGAACAGACCGCTCGACTCGTGCCGGATGTACTGGGAGAGTGCGTCGCCGCGGTCGAGCTTGCGCTGGATCGGGACGAAGCCGCGCAAGGGATCGGCCTGCCAGCAGACGAACAGGAGCCCGGCGTCCGGCACCCCGTCCGTGCTGATGCCGTCGTGGTACGAGAACGGGCGGCGCAGGATGGCGGCACCCCCGTTCTGGTCGGGCCGGGTGATGCGGGCGTGCGCGTTGATCGGCACCGCCAGATCCCCCTTCGCGTCCGTCTTCTCCAGGTCCATCGCCGTCGTCTCGGTGCCCCCGGACAGCGCCGCGCCGTTCGCCTTCCGGCGCCCGATGACGGCCTCCTGGGCCCCCAGGGACAGCTGCTCCCAGTCGTCCAACAGCATCCGGATCCGTCGTACGACGGCGTAGGAGCCGTTCGCCATCCACGCGGGGGTGCCGGATCCGGGGACGAAGATGCGCTGGTCGAAGTCGGGCTCGCCCGGCTTCGGATTGCGCGTGCCGTCCAGCTGGCCCATGAGGTTGCGGGCCGTCATGGGGTGGGCCGTGGCCCCCGGCGTCCGGTTGAAGCCGTTCATCTGCCAGCGGACCTTCGCCGCGCTGCCCGTGTCCTTCTGGATCGCGCGCAGGGCGTGGAAGGCGACCAGGGCGTCGTCGGCGCCGATCTGCACCCACAGGTCGCCGTTGCTGCGGGTCCTGTCGAGCTGGTCGGAGGAGAAGTCGGGCAGGGGGTCGAGGGCGACCGGCCGCTGCTTCTCCAGCCCGGTGCGGGCGAAGAAGCTGTGGCCGAAGCCGATGGTCAGCGTCAGTGAGGAGGGCCCGGCGTCCCGGGCGACATCCGTGTCGCCGGACCCGGAAGCCTCCCCCGCCATCAGCCGTCGAGCCGTTTCTGACCAGCGGCGCAGCAGCGCGGCGGCCTCCTTACGGCCCGCGCCCGCCGCCAGGTCGAAGGCGACGAGATGGCCGCGGGCCTGGAGGCCTTCGGTGATGCCGGGCTGATGTTTCCCGTGAAACATCACCTCGTCGCTGCCCACCGAGGTCAGCGGAGTCGCCGCGGCGGGCGCGGAGGCGTACCCCACGGCTCCGCCGGCCGCGCCCAGGACGAGTCCGGTGGCACCGGCGGTGCCGAGCAGGGCGCGCCGCGAGATGCCGCTGCCGACCGGGACGCCCCCCTCGGCGGAGGTGCTCCCCTCGGCGGAGCCGCCCTCTTCGGTGCCGGCGACGGGAATGGACTGTTCAGCCATGGTGCGGTTCAGCCGATCTGCGCGTTCTTGGAGACGGTCGTCTGGTCGATGTCGGAGGTCCGTACGGTCACGGCGACCTTCCAGTCACCCGCCATGGGGATCTGCACGTTGCTCGCCGACCAGTGGCCCGTGGCGATGCGGTCCGGGGTGATGGCCAGCGGCCCGATCTTCTTGGCCTCCAGGGTGAGGGCGACCTTCACCTCGGGGATGTCGAAGGCGCGGCCGTTGGGCCGCTGGACGTAGACGTGCATCTCGTTGCCGCCCACGCGCGCGGGGTCGAAGTCGACGGTCACGACCCCCTTGCCGTCCGTGCCGCCGGTGTCGAAGGACATGTCCAGGGTCACCGCCCCGGACCCGGCCGACGCTGAGGAGGACGACGAAGAAGAGGAAGCCGCCTTGGACGCCTTGGCGTCCTGCTCCGTACGGCCGGGCTCGGTCTGCGTCAGCACGGTCGTGACCGCCAGCAGCACGACCGCGACACCGGCCTCGGCGAGCACCGAGCGGCGCAGCCCGAACCGGTTCGGATCCGCGTCCCGCGTCCGCTTCTGCCGCGCGGTGTCCATCGCGGCCTGCTGCCGGGCGAGTTGAGCGGCTCGCTTGGAGCCGGCCCCCTTGGCCTTACCGGACCCGGACCCGGACCCGGATGCCGACCCCGATCCGGAGGCATTCGCCGCGACCCGCTCCTTCTGCTGCACCCGTTTCCCTCGCTGCACCGCGGTGTCCGCGAGCTGCGCGGTCCACCGCCGCGAGATGAACGCGATGCCGACCAGCAGCGCCACCAGCCCGATCTTGACCAGCAGCAGCTGCCCGTACCGGGTCTCGGTGAACGCCGACCAGGAGCCGAGCTGCCGCCAGGACTGGTAGACGCCGGTCGCGACCAGTGCGGCCACGCTGCCGAAGGCGACCTGGGAGAACCGTCGTACGGCGGCCGACTCGATCGGCGCGTCGGAGCGGTACAGCGCGACGAGCAGCGCGGTCAGCCCGCCCAGCCAGGTGGCGACGGCCAGCAGGTGGACGACGTCGACGGGCATCGCGATGCCCGCCTGGAGCCCGACCGAGGCGTGCTCGGCCATCGCCCAGCTCGCCGCGAGTCCGGCCGCGACGACGGTCCCGCCGACCGCGAGCCCGAAGGTGAGGTCCCGCTTCTCCTCGTCCTCACGCTTGTCGTAGGCCCCGAAGAGGACGGAGATGAACAGCGCCGCCGCCGCGAGCAGCAGCAGCCGGGACACGAGGGCCGCGCCCGCCTTGGTCTGGAGCACGTTTCCGAGCAGGTCCAGGTCGAAGATGTCCCCGACCTTCCCGGATCCCGTGTAGGTGCCGCGCAGCAGGAGCAGCAGCAGGGTGGCCGAGGTGAGCGTGAGCCAGCCGCCGACGACGAGCCGCTGCATGGGCTTGACTCCGGCGCCGCGCTGCCAGCAGCCGAGCACGAACGCGGCGCCGCCGACCAGCACGATGAAGCCGGCGTACGACATGTACCGCCCGAAGCCGTACAGCCAGCCGACGACCCCACCGCCCGCCGTGTCCCCGGAGACGGAGACGGAGGTGGTCGAGGGGGCGCCGACGGAGAAGGTGTAGGCGCCGGCGACGGGATGGCTGTCGGCGGAGACGACCTGGTAGGTGACGGTGTACGTGCCGTCCGGCAGGCCGCTGTGGACCTTGATGCCGTACGTCGTGCCGCTCACCTCGAACGGCTTGCCCTGCTGGACGGCCTTGCCCTTGGGGTCGAGGACCCGCAGCGAGTCGTTCGACAGGGCGACCTTCTCGGAGAAGGTCAGCGAGACCTGGTCGGGCGCCTTGTCGACCACCACCCCCTGCTGGGGGTCGCTGCCGGTGAGCGCGGCGTGCGCCGAGGCCGGCCCGGCCGTGGTCAGCAGCAGGCCGCACGCGGCCAGGAGCAGCAGTACCAGGGTCCGGACGCGGGGGGCGATGGTCTGCGTCAAGGTGATCCCTCCCTCAGTGTCCGGTCTTCGGGACGTACGTCGCCGACTTCACCGGCATCTTCACGACGACGGGGTCGGACTGGGCGAAGTGCAGTTCGACGGTGACCGTCTGCCCCTGCTTCGGAGCCTGCTTCAGCTTGTCGAACATCAGATGGTTGGCACCGCTTTTGAACACGAGTTGACCGTGGGCGGGGACGGAGAGGCGGGAGACCTCCTCCATCGCGCCGCCGTTCGTCTCGTGCATGGTGACCTCGCCGTCGTCGCTCGTGACCGAGGTCAGCTCGGCCTTCGACGAGCCGGAGTTGGAGATCGTCATGAACCCGGCGGCCATGTCGGCGGAGACGGGCTGCGGGATGTAGGCGCCGGAGACGGTGAGGCCTCCCGAGGAGCCGTCGGCATCCGAACAGCCGGCCAGCAGCAGGACAGCCCCCGTCAGTACGGCGAGCCCGGTGGAAGAACGCTTCACGGGTTCTGCCCCTTGATGAGCTTGGGCAGGTCCTTGGTGTAGTCGTCGACGGAGGCGTCCTCGCCGTAGAGGACGTACCCCTCGTCGGTCTTCGGGGAGAAGGCGACGACCTGGGTGCCGTGCACCGAGACGGTCTTGCCGGTCTTCTTGTCCTTGTGGGACGGCTCGATGGAGATGCCGAGGGTGCGGGCGCTCGCCTGGATGGTGGCGAAGTCGCCGGTCAGGCCCACGAACGCGGTGTCGATGCCCTTGAGCCACTTGCCGAGTTCGGCCGGGGTGTCGCGGGCCGGGTCGGTGGTGACGAACACGACGGTCAGCTTGTCCTGCTCGGACGTGGGCAGCTGCTTCTTCGCGACGGCGATGTTGTTCATCGTCAGCGGGCAGATGTCGGGGCAGTGGGTGTAGCCGAAGTAGATCAGCGTCGGCTTGCCGGCGGTCTCCTTGCGGAGGTCGTACTTCTCGCCCTTGGTGTCGGTGAGGACCAGGTCCGGCTTCTCGAACGGCTGGTCGAGGACGGTGGCGGCCTTGTCGGAGCCGGCCTCCTCCGAGACCACGGAGACGGGCGAGCTGCTGTCGTCACCGCTGCCGCAGGCGGAGAGGGTCAGGGTGGCGGCGGCGATCAGCGCGGCCGCGGCGAACGTCTTCTTGCGCATATCAAAATGTCCCAGAGGTAAGAATTTCGGTGCGCGCCGGGGCCGTACGACCCCGGCGCGCGTCCCGCGAAACAGGGTCAGGCGTCGCTGCGCCGACGGCCGGCGAGCACCCCGTAGGCCACGCCCAGGGCGCCGACGACGATGCCCACCACGCCGAGGACGCGGGCGGTGGTGTCACTGCTGTCGCCGGCGTCGGCCTCGGTGGTCGCGGCGGCGTTCTCGGTCTTGGCGTCCGCCTCCTCGGCGGCCGTCGAGCCGTGGTGTCCGTCCTCGGAGGCCGCGGACAGGGCGAGCACGGGAGCCGGCGTCTCGGGCTCCTCCGCGCCGTCCTCCTGGACCTCGATCCAGCGCACGACCTCCTTGTTGGAGTACGTCTGGATCGCCTTGAAGACCAGTTCGTCGGCGTTCTCGGGCAGGGCGCCGATCGAGACGGGGAACTTCTCGAAGTAGCCGGTCGGGATGCCGCTGTCCTTGGTGGCGGCGGTCCAGGTGACCTTGGAGACGGCCTCGGTGATCTGCTCGCCGTGCAGTTCGAGCGGCTTGGCGAGCTTGGACTTGGTGACGTCGATCTTCCAGCCGGGCATCGGCTCCGGCATGACCGAGGCCAGCGGGTGGTCGGTCGGGAAGTTGACCTCGAGCTTGGTGGTGGAGGCGTTGTCGCGCTCGTTGGGGACCTTGAAGTCCACGACCGCGTAACCGCCCTTGGCGGCGGTGCCCTCGGCCTGCACGCTGACGTGTGCGAAGGCGGGTGAGGACAAGACGATGACGGCGGTGGCGGCGACGGCACCGGTGGCGGCGAGACGAGAAGCCTTCATGAAGAGCACTCCGCTTCGAAAGGGATTCCGGTGAAGAGGGGTACGCGTGGGTACACGCGCGTGCCGCGCGACGGCGGCCCCTTCCACACGTCCCTCGGGAATGTCCCTCAGGAATGTCCTTCAGGAAGTGGAGTGGTGATCGCGTCGCGTCAGGCGGCGAGAACGAGTCCGGCGGCGGCCGGGGGACCGCGCCTGATCACCGTGTGCTGGAGTGCCGCGGTACGCGGTCGGGGCGGCGCGAGCGACGCCGCCAGCGGGGCGCGTGGTCCGGCCTCGGTCGCCCCCGGCAGCCCCGCACGCAGGGCGCGCACCAGCGCGAGAGCCCCCCGCAGAGACCGTACGAGCGCCCCCTCCGCGACCGAATGCGCCGAGTACGTGGACAGTTCGGCCAGCCGCAGCAGCGCCAGGTCCCCGTGCCGCAGCAGCCACCCGGCGGCGACGGCCGCGAGGACGTGCCCGAGGACCATCGGCAGGGACGGCCAGACGGAGGAGCCGGTCATGGCGTCCGCGGAGTGGTGCACCGCGGTGGTGCCCGTCCCGGGACGGAGCCGGGCGTCGGTGAGGATCTTCTGCGCCTGCGCCGGGCTGATCGCCGCGGCGGTGGTCCCGCACAGCAGCCGTGCGGCCTGCTGGACCAGCGTGGCGTCGGACGCCGGCTGCGCGGACGACATCGACGACATGGACGACGACATCGACGACATCGCCGTCGTGCCGTGCTGCCCGAGCCCGAACAGCACATGCAGCACGGTCTGTCCGACCGTCAGCAGCGTCGCGATCCCCGCCAGTGAGCGCTCGCGCCCGGCAAGAGGTGCCACGACGAGAACGGCCCCGGCGAACCCCGCACCGAGCGTCCACCACGGCACCGTGGCGCAGGAGGCGATCGAGTGACCGGCCGCGGCCAGCACGACGCAGACCGCGGCGAACACCGCGGCCCGCAGAACCCGGAGATCCCCTCCGGAGCGCGCGTGGGGGGCAGTCATGGCGGGCTCATCATCGCACTGGGCCGATGAGCGCCATACGGCAGGTCCACAAGATGACGTACGGGGGGTACGACCGAAAGGTCACTTCTGACCCGGGCTGCCCCACATACACCGGTCATTGCCCCCGGCGCATCCCCCGTATGGGCGGCATCACGTCAACGATGTGCTTACAGCGGGGCATGGGCGGCAATACGTAACGGTATGTCGAGCCGCGGCCAGGAGGCTGGAGCATGAGCATCTGGTGGTCACTCCATCTGCGGCGCGAGGCTGCGAGCGTTCCGCTCGCCCGGCGCCTGCTGCTCGGCACCATGGAGACCGCGGGCGTCGACCCGGACGTCTCCTACGACCTCTCCCTCGCCCTCAGCGAGGCCTGCGCCAACGCCGTGGAGCACGGCGGGGAGAGCGGGGTGCCGGACTCCTCGGCGGCGTACCGGGTCACCGCCTACCTCGACGGCGAGAAGTGCCGAATCGAAGTCACCGACTCCGGCCCGGGCTTCCCGCCCGTGCGGCCCCGCCCCACGCCCATGGAGGCGGAGAACGGCCGCGGCCTCTGTCTCATCCGCGAACTCGCCGACCACGTCCAGATCGGCAACACACCGGGCCGGGGCGCCGTGGTGAGCTTCGACAAGATCCTCAAGTGGAGGAAGGACGCGCCGCTGATGGCGGTGTGAACAGGAGACTTCAGCTTTTTCAGCATCCTCAGGCTGCGCACAGCGTCCCCTCAAGGTCCTGACGGACAGGATTCCTACGGTCCTGGTCATGACGGGAAACCACAGGAACTCCAGCATCACGCGGCGCCGCGCCCTCGCGGTGACCGGCGGAACGGTCGCGGCCGGCGGGCTCGCCGTCACCGGGTACCAGTCGGCCTTCGCCGACACCACCGACACCGCCGAGGCGACGGCCACCGCCTCGGCGACGAGCACCGGCGCGTGCATGACGCTCATGTCGAGCGTCACCGAAGGTCCGTACTACCTCGACGGCGCCCTGGTCAGAAAGGACATCACCGAGGGCAAGAGCGGCGTCCCGCTGACGCTGCGGCTGACCGTCGTGGACGCCACCGACGGCTGCACCCCGGTCAAGGGCGCGGCCGTGGAGATCTGGCACTGCGACGCCTGGGGCTACTACTCCGGCTACACCACCGCCAATCCCGGCGGCTCCGCGCCCGCGGAGAGCGAGGACGGCTCGACCGCGAACGACAACACCTACCTGCGCGGCTACCAGATCGCGAACGCCAACGGGGTCGTGAAGTTCGAGACGATCTTCCCGGGCTGGTACACCCCCCGCACCTGCCACATCCACGTCAAGGTGCACACCGGCGGCGAGAAGGAGGACGGCACCTACGAGGGCGGCACGGTCAATTACACCGGCCAGCTGTTCTTCGACGACACGATCACCGAGGAGATCTTCGCTCTGGAGCCCTACTCCCGGCACTCCGGCAGCTACACGGCCCTCGACGACGACATGGTCTACGACGGCGGCGGCGCCTCCAGCGGCCTGCTCACCCTCAAGGCCGTGCACAAGGCCGACCCGTCCCGGGGCTACAAGGGCTCCCTGAGCCTCGCCGTCGGCCCGGACGCCGAGAACACGGGCGCGGGCAGCGGCGGTGGCGGCACGCCTCCCAGCGGGGCCCCGTCGGGCGAACCGCCGAGCGGCGCTCCGTCCGAAAGTGCCAGTCCCTCGGCCTCCGCGTCCTCATAAGGTACGGCCATGAGCAGCCGCGAGGACGAGGCGCTGGCACTGGCCGCCGTAAACGCGCTGACCGGTCAGCTGGCCCTGGCTCCCAAGCCGGGCCTGCCCGACCCGCGTGACCTCGGCGCCCGCGCCACGAGCCCGGACCACTCTTCCCTGCGCTGGTCGGCCAAGGCGCTCGCGCCCGGCCTCGCGGCGATGGCCGCCGCCGCCCGCCGCACCGGCGAGCCCAGTCCCCAACTGCGTGCCGAGCTGGGCGCGATCGGCCGGTGCACCGAGCACTCGGTGGGCCTGGCCGGCGGCGGCCACCGCGGTGCCCTGTGGACCCTCGGTCTACTGGTCGCCGCGGCCGCCCTCGACCCGGGGGCGCGGTCCAAGGACGTGGCCACGGCCGCCAAGAAGATCGCCGCGCACAGCGACAGACGGGCCCCGCGCCGGCCCTCCCGGGGCTCCTCGGTGTCCGCGAAGTACGGCGCGGCGGGCGCCCGGGGCGAGGCGCGGGCCGGATTCCCGCACGTACGGCGGGCGTTGGACGCGCTGGCCGCGTCCCGCAGGGCGGGCGCCGACGAGGCCGAGGCCCGCCTGGACGCCCTGCTCACCGTGATGTCCACCCTCCAGGACACCGAACTCCTCTACACGGCGGGCCCGTCGGGCCTCCGCCACGTCCAGGCGGGTGCACGCGCCGTCCTGGAGGCGGGCGGTACGACGACGGACGCGGGCCGCGAGGCCCTGCTCGCCCTCGACACCGACCTCCACGCGCGCGCGTGGAGCCCCCGAGGCAGCGCGGGCCTGCTCGCGGGGGCCCTGTTCGTGGACACACTCCCGGTGCAGGCCTTCCAAGGGCGGCCTGACATCGGCTAGTCCACGAGCACAGCCCGCCCCACGCACGGCTCCGAGGCGCGGCCGGCGGCCCTCCTGGTGGCCGGTCCCATCGCGTACGACGCCATCAGGGTCACTCCGCCGAGCAGCAGCCACCCGGGCGTGCCCCACTCCACGAGCAGGGTGGTCAGCACCAGCGGGCCGAGCGTCCGGGCCACCGTCACCCCGGTTCCGAAGAACCCCTGGTACTCGCCGACCCGCTCGGCCGGAGCCAGATCGAAGGAGAGCTGCCAGGACCCCGCCGACTGCCCCATCTCGGCGACCACCTGCAGCACGGCACCGACGACCAGGGCCCCCACGGCCACCCATGGCGAAGCCCCCGCGGACAGCGCGAACACGGCGCAGGCCGCCAGCATGATCCACCCGGACCGCCGCACCGCGCGCGTGGCCGACGCGAGCCCGGTCACCCCGCGGGCCATCCGCACCTGGAACACCATCACGGCCCCGGTGTTGAGCACGAACAGCGCGGAGACCAGATAGGTCGGCGCAGCGGTCCGCTCGGCGATCCACAGCGGAATCCCCAGGCTCAGCAGGGGCATCCGCAGCAGCAGGACGGTGTTCAGCAGGGTGATCACGGCGTACGGCCGGTCGCGCAGCACCCCCGAGCCGTGATGTTTCTCCACGGGCACGCGAGGCGCCACCGACGGCAGCCGCAGCACCGCACACATCACGAAGCTCACCGCGTCCACCGCGAACACCCCGAGGTACGCGGCCCGCGTCCCGGCGTGCAACGCCAGCCCGCCGATCCCCGCACCGACCGCGAGCCCGGCGTTGAGCGTCGCCTGGAGGTGGGCCAGCAACCCGGTCCGTTCCCCGGCGGACACCAGCCCCGCGAGCAGTGCCTGCCGGGCCGCGGCGAGCCCGGACTGCGCGGAGGCGTAGGCGCAGGCCGCCAGGACGAACGGCGCGAAGTCGCGCACCACCAGGAAGGACGCCACCGCCAGCCCCGTGGCCAGCGCCAGCAGCACCGCCGTGCCGCGCGCTCCACGCCGGTCCGCGAGCCGCCCGAGCGGTACCCCCACCACCGACCCGACCGCCCACCCGACGGTCAGCCCGAGCCCCACGCGCGCGGGGTCGAGCCCGACGACGTGGGTGAAGTAGAGCGCCGACGTCACGTAGTAGGCGCCGTCCCCGACGGAGTTGCTCAACTGGGCGAGGGCCAGGACGCGTTGCGGCCCCGCGGGCGGGACGAGTGAGTTCGTCATGGGAACGACATTAGGAGCGCGGTGGACCGATCGGCAGGCCCAATCAGTGCCCTTGGGAGTGGCCCAATTCCAGAACCCGGACGAGTGTCTCCAACGCCTGCGGATAGGCGCGTTCCCGAGGCGTCCCGTACCCCACGACGAGCCCCGCGCGCGATCCCGCCGCGTGCCAGTGCTCCCGCAGAGACCCCACCGCGAGCCCCTCGGCCGCGGCCCGCGCCAGCACCGCCGCCTCGTCCCCGACCTCGACCAGCGCGTGCAGCCCGGCAGCGATCCCCTGTACCGGCCACCGCGGCCCCAGCCGCTCCACCAGCCGGTCCCTGCGCCGCCGGTATCCGAGCCGGCACGCGCGCACGTGACGGTCGTAGGCATGGCTCCCGATGAGCTCGGCGAGCGCCAGCTGCCCGATGGTCTCGGTGCTGTGGTCGCTGTGCAGCTTGGCGTCGGCCACGGGCCCGACGAGGTGTGGCGGCAGCACCATCCACCCGAGCCTGAGCGCGGGCCCGAGCGTCTTGGACGCCGTCCCCAGGTAGACGACCTGCCCGGGTGCCATCCCCTGCAGAGCCCCGACGGGCTGCCGGTCGTACCGGAACTCCCCGTCGTAGTCGTCCTCGACGATCAACGCCCCACGCGCGCGTGCCCAGTCGGTGAGCGCCCGTCGCCGTGAGGGGTGCAGCGTCACGCCGGTCGGGTACTGATGGGCGGGAGTGACGACGACGGCGTCGGCGGCCCCCAAGTCCTCCGGGCAGGCCCCCAGTTCATCGACCCGCACCGGCACCACCCGTCCCCCACCACGCCGTACGACATCCCGGTGGAAGGGCAGCCCGGGGTCCTCCATGGCGATGACCCCGCCCTCCAGAACCCGGGTGAGCAGCGCGAGCCCCTGCACGGCCCCGGAGGTGACGACGATCCGCTCGGGAGAGGCGACGACCCCGCGGGCCCGCCCGAGATACTCCGCCAGGGCGGTCCGCAGTTCGACGCGCCCCAGGGGATCGCCGTAGTCGTACGCGGAGACGGGCGCGGTGGCGACGGCCCGCCGTAGGGCCCTGAGCCAGGCGGCGGCGGGAAAGGCGCCGACGTCCGGACTCCCGGGCCGCAGATCGAACAGCGGCGCACGCGCGCGTGGACCGCTTTCCGGCGGTTCGGCTTCAGCGGCGGGCAGGGGAGCGACGACCGTCCCCGATCCCTGCCGAGCGGTCAGATAACCCTCGGCGATCAACTGGTCGTAGGCCGCCTTCACGGTCCCCCGGGAAACCCCCAGCTCCTCGGCGAGCCGCCGAGTGGCGGGCAACCGGGCCCCAGGAGCGAGCCTCCCGTCCCGAACGGCGTCGCGCAGGGCCCGTTCGAGCCCGACGCGACGCCCTTCGACAGAGCCGGCTTCTAGATGGAGGTCCACAGAACCCACCCGGGATCGTGACCGGCCACGATCCACGCGCAGCCGAGACTCAACCCTTGAGCCGGGCCATCCACGCCTCGACCTCGTCGGACTGCCGAGGCAGCCCCGACGACAGATTCCGGTTCCCCTCCTCGGTCACCAGGATGTCGTCCTCGATCCGCACCCCGATACCCCGGTACTCCTCGGGCACGGTCAGATCATCGGCCTGGAAGTACAGGCCGGGCTCGACGGTCAGCACCATGCCGGCCTCGAGAACCCCGTCGACATACGACTCCACCCGCGCGGCGGCGCAGTCGTGGACGTCCATGCCCAGCATGTGCCCGGTCCCGTGCAGCGTCCACCGCCGCTGGAGCCCCAGCTCCAGCACCCGCTCCACAGGCCCCTCGACCAGCCCCCACTCCACGAGCCGCGCGGCCAGCACCCGCTGGGACGCGTCATGGAAGTCCCGGTACTTGGAGCCCGGCTGCACGGCCGCGATCCCGGCCTCCTGGGCGTCGTACACGGCGTCGTAGATCTTCTTCTGGATCTCGCTGAAGCGGCCGTTGATCGGCAGGGTCCGCGTCACGTCGGCGGTGTAGTACGTGTGCGTCTCGACACCGGCGTCGAGCAGCAGCAGCTCACCCGACCGCACGGCCCCGTCGTTGCGCACCCAGTGCAGCGTGCACGCGTGCGGCCCGGCCGCGGCGATCGTGCCGTAGCCGACGTCGTTGCCCTCGACACGTGCGCGGAGGAAGAACGTGCCCTCGATGTACCGCTCGGAGGTGGCCTCGGCCTTGTCGAGCACCTTCACCACGTCCTCGAAGCCGCGGACCGTCGAGTCGACCGCCTTCTGCAGCTCGCCGATCTCGAACGCGTCCTTGACGAGCCGCGCCTCGGACAGGAAGACCCGCAACTCCTCGTCCCGCTCCGCGGTGACCTTGTCGGTCAGCGCGGCCTCGATGCCGGCGTCGTACCCGCGGACGACCCGCACCGGGCCGGTCGCCTCGCGCAGCGCGTCCACCAGCTCGCGGACGTCGGAGACGGGGATGCCGTACAGCTTCTCGGACTCGGTGAGCGAGTGCCGCCGCCCGACCCACAGCTCGCCCTGGCCGGAGAGCCAGAACTCACCGTTCTCGCGGTCGGAGCGCGGCAGGAGGTAGAGCGTGGCGGTGTGACCGCCGGACGCGGCCGGCTCCAGGACGAGCACGCCGTCCTCGGTCTGGTTGCCGGTGAGGTAGGCGTACTCGACGGAGGCCCGGAACGGATACTCCGTGTCGTTCGAGCGCGTCTTCAGGTTGCCGGACGGAATCACCAGCCGCTCGCCAGGGAACCGCGCGGAGAGCGCCGCACGGCGGGCCGCCGTCTCGGCGGCCTGCGCGATCGGCTCCAGGTCGTGCAGCTCCGTGTCGGCCCAGCCGGACTTCATGCTCTCGGCCAGCTCGTCGGAGACGCCCGGGTACAGGCCGTTCTTCCGCTTCTTGATCGGCTCTTCCGACTCTTCCGGGGTCTCCGGGGTGAGTTCGTCGGCCACGGTCATCCTCCTAGATACGGCACTGGACCCCCTCCATCGTACGGTCGTACGGAAGGGGGCCCAGGGCCGAAAGACCCGTTACCACCTGCTACTCGAAGTGAGCCGCGAGTAGGACGACGTCCTCCTCGGAGTCCGCCTCGTCCTGTCCGTCCGGCAGCACGGTCCGCAGCACGTGGTCGGCGACGGCACCGGGGTCGCCGCGCAACGCCCTCGGCACCCCGGCCGCCGCCGCGTGCAGACGCGCGAAGGCCCGGTCGGTGGCGTCGCCGGTGCGGTGCAGCAGCCCGTCGGTGTACAGCAGAACCGTCTCTCCCGGCTCGGCGAACAGCTCCACGCTCGGCGCCTCCCAGCAGGCGAGCATGCCGAGCGGCGCGGAGACGGTGGTCTCCACGAAGTCGGTGCGCCGCTCGCCGATCAGCAGCGGCGGGCAGTGCCCGGCACCGGCCAGCGTGATCTTGCGCAGCGCGGGCTCGCAGTAGGCGAACAGGGCGGTGGCGGAGCGGGCCGGCTCGGTCAGCCTGAGCAGCAGCTCCAGGTCGGACAGGACCGCGACCGGGTCCTCGCCCTCCATGACGGCGTACGCCCGCAGGGAGGCTCTGAGGCGTCCCATCGCGGCGATCGCGCTCGCGCCGCTGCCGGTCACCGAACCGACCGCGAGGCCCAGCGCCGCGTCGGGCAGCGGCAGCGCGTCGTACCAGTCGCCGCCGCCGCGCGGACCGGTGCGGTGCCGGGCGGCGAGCCGCACACCGGCGACGCGGGGGAGCCGGGACGGCAGCAGCTCCTCCGCCAGCGTCGCCATGCACGCGCGCGTGCGCTCGACTTCGAGGAGCCGGGCCAGGTGCTCGGTGGCATGGCGGGTGTACAGACCGACGAGGTGGCGCCGGCGCTCGGACGGTTCGGCGGGCTCGTCGTAGAGCCACACGGCGGCACCGAGGCGGCCGGCGCCTGCGGTGGACAGGGGAAGCGCGTAGCTGGCGGCGTAACCGAGGCGGGCGGCCACCTCGCGGTGGCGCGGGTCGAGGCCGTCCTCGGCGAGCAGGTCGGGCTGGGCGATCTCGCCGTCGCCGCCCGGCAGTCCGTCGAGGATCTTTCCGTACGACATGGAGCTGCGCGGGACGGTCTCGATGTGCCCGAGGTCGGCGCGGGCGAGTCCGAGGCCGATGGTGGTGTCGGGGCCGAGGCCGTCGTCCGGTTCGAGGACGACCAGACCGCGCCGGGCTCCCACGAGGGCGGCGCCGGCGCGCAGGAGTTCCTGGAGAGCGTCGGACAGGGCATCCGTGCGGACGAGGCGTTCGGTGAGTTCGTGGAGGGTCGTGAGGTCGGAGACCCAGCCGGCGAGCCGGTCCTGGAGCAGGGCGCCGGGTGCGTTCGGCGGGGAGACCGAAGGGGTGGCCGGGGCGGCTGGCGCGGGCGCGACAGTGTGTGCGGGTGCGGGAACCGTTGAATCGATTCCAGCCACTTTCGGAGGGTGAGGGGCGTTCATGGCGTCCGGCTTTCCGACCGGTGCGTATTGCTCAAAAGCATCGCAAACCCCCATGTCATTCTGCGCCGCTAGCAGTGTCTCCACATCTACACGCACTCGTAAGGGGATGTCCAGCATTGTCCTGCCGGGATTCCTGGTGTCCGTGGGTAACTGGTGGAGAGTGGGTCGGAGGGCAAAGTTGGCTAAAAACTGCCTCGGGTTACGGTGTATTGAGGTCGACTGGCCTTGCTCCACAGAGCGTCACAGCGGTCGTGATGGGTACGTACTCGGTAAGGACCAGGGGTGATGGGCAGCCACCCGGAACCTGGTGACCGACCCGGGCGTCTTAGCCACCGACGACCGAGCCCCATCCTCCCGTGGCGGAGGCGGAGAGAAATACGCGGGACGGCAAAACGCCAGACTTCGCCACCCCCCGCCACGCCCAGGCTTTTGATAGACGCAGTATGGGGTTCCCCTTGTCTCGGACAAGGGTGTGATGCGCCAACAGGTACGCACAGTGAAGTGATCGACACATGGTGTGATGTGGTCCTCGGTGTTGCCAGCGGTGCAACGGAAAGGAACGAGCGCTCATGCGCGAGATCCTCGGAAGGCGACGCAGGCTCCTGTCCCAGCGCAGCGACGGAAGGCCTGAATTGCTCGGCGCGGCCCTGACCTTCGCGAAGGAATGGCAGTGGCCCGTACTCCCGGGCGTGGCACCGGACCCGGAGGGCCGGGCCCGCTGCGGATGCCCCGACCCGGAGTGCACGGTCCCCGGCGCCCACCCCTTCGACCCGGGCCTGCTCGCGGCCACCACCGACGACCGTATGGTGCGCTGGTGGTGGACCAACCGCCCGGCCGCGCCGATCATCCTGGCCACCGGCGGCAAGGCTCCCTGCGCGGTCAGCCTGCCGGCCCTCCCGGCCGCCCGCGCCCTGGCAGCGCTCGACGCCCAGGGCATGCGCCTCGGCCCGGTGATCGCCTCGCCGACCCGCTGGGCGATCCTCGTCAAGCCGTACTCCCTGGAGCAGCTGGGCGAACTGCTGTACGCCCAGGACCATGTCCCCGGCTCCCTCCGCTTCCACGGCGAAGGCGGCTACCTCGCCCTGCCCCCGTCCGAGACCGGTCACGGCGACATCACCTGGGAGCGGGCTCCGCTCCCCGGCTCGGCCTCTCCGTGGGTCCCCGACGTCGAGGCCGTGGTGGACGCCGTGGTCGAGGCCCTCACCCGTACGGGTGTGAGCGCACCCGAGTTGTAGGGGTGTCGGGCGCGGGCGGGGCCGGGCGCCCGCGCCAGGTCGTTATCGTCCGCTTCATGCTGCGTCATTCCGGGGGACGACCCCCAGACCCCCGATGGGTTCGTCTGCTTGCCCTGTCGGGCGTCGTGGCGTGCGCGGTCGCGCTGCCGCTGGCCGTGGCCTCAGCGGGACAGGTGGGCGACGGAGGCCATAGGGTCGTACGCGATCTCGTGCGTCCTTCCGCGGAGCCTTCCTCTGTACGGCGTTCCGCCGCACGGGCTTCCGCAGAGCCTTCTGCCGTACGGCCTTCCGCCGCCGATGACCACAAGGCGCCGCTCGCCGACGCCAGCCGCTCCCCGCTGCTGCTCGGCCTGGGTCTGGCCACCGCCGCGCGCTGCGGTCCCGAACTGATCTCCCCCGACGGCATCGAGGCGCAGACCTGTGTGCTCACGCAGGGCGAGGAGATCTGGGCGCGCACCTACTACCGCAATGCGACCGGCGCGGTGCTGGACGCCGTGCTCAGCTTCATGGGACCCGGCGGGCGCACCGTGCAGATGCACTGCCCGGTCGGCGCCGGGGACGAGCCGGACAGCTGTGAGACACCCCGGGATCGCGTCCAGGGGGCGCCGGCCGACTACACGGCGGTCGCGGAGTTCGCCGCCCGGCGGGGCAGCGGACCACTGCTGCTGCGGGCCGGGAGCAACTCCGGGGAAACTATGGGCAGTTGACGCGCGGCGGCGTTCCGTAAAGCTGCCCGGACACAGAAAGACCCGGTTGCTGGCGACGGGGGATGCACCAGCAACCGGGCTATGGGAACCGTAACAAGAGATCGGCCGTTCGCAAATTCGACCGTGACGCTTCGTGGCTAATTCGGACACCGATTCGCCTTCTCCTGGGGGGAGTTGTGAGCGGATCCGGTGGTTCCGTGAAGATGAGGTGCTGCTGACCGGCCGGTCAGCAGCACCTCATCCGTCAACTCAGCGTGACCTGGCGGTTGGTGAGGCCGCCACGGGCGCGGCGCTCGTCGGCGGTCAGCGGTGCGTCCGTGGCCAGGGCGCCTGCGAGCCGCTCGGCGAACTCGGCGGCCGGCTTCTCGACATCCTCCGCGGTGACCCCGCTCGGCAGGTCCCAGACCGGCACGGTGAGGCCGTGGGCACGGAAGGAACCGACAAGCCGGGTGCCCTCGCCGAGGCTCGACTTCCCGGCCGCGTGCAGTCGCGCGAGCGCGTCCAGAAGTTGCTCCTCGGGGTGCGGCATGACCCAGCGCAGGTGGTTCTTGTCCGGCGTCTCGCACCAGTAGGCGGCGTCGACACCGGTCAGCCGGACGGTCGGGATGGCTGCGGCGTTGGCCCGCTCCAGCGAGGCGGTCACCTCGGGTGTGGCGTTCTCCGCGTCCGGCACCCAGAACTCGAAGCCCTCGTGCACAACTGGCTCGAACGCGCCTTCGGGATCGAGCAGATCCTGCAGCCTCGGGCCGTCGGCGGGAGCGCGTCGGCCTTCCACCGGGGTGCCCGGAGCCGCGGTGAGCGCGCGCTGGAGGGTGTCGGCGAGGTCGCGGCTGATGTCGCCCGACGCGGTGTCGTTCTGCAGGCCCAGCAGCACCGAGCCGTCGTCGCGGCGCAGGGCGGGCCAGGCCATCGGCAGCACTGTGGCCAGCGTGACCGACGGGACACCTTCGGGGAGGCCGCTCTTGAGGGTCAGCTCGACCGTGGCGGCGGGGACCAGCTCGCGCAGGGCCACCCAGTCGCCCTCGCCCGCGAGGCCCTCGAACGGGCGGTGCACCAGCTCCGTCGCGGCCTGTGCGGCGGCCCTGCCGTGGCAGGCCTTGTAGCGGCGGCCGCTTCCGCACGGGCAGGGTTCGCGGGCGCCGACGACCGGGACCTCCCCATCCGTGAGCTGCGGGCTCTTGGCCTTCGTCTGGGGTCGCTTCTTGGCCATCGTGGCTGTCTCCCGGTTACGGCTCGTCTCGTACGGGCGCGAGCCTAGCCGCTTGCGACTTGGCCGACGGGAGCCTGTGGACAACCGCCGGGTGTCCTTCACGGATGCTCGGTCCGGGTCGCCTCAGTCGAGATCGTCGAACGCGTCCGAGAAGTCCAGGTCGGGTATCGCCACCGATGGGGCCACGACACGCGTGGCGAAGTCGTCCCGGCGGCACCCGGCGTCCGGATCGTGAACGTCCGAATGGACGATCACCCAGACCGTGACCTCGCCCCGGGCGTCGTCCCTGACGCCCCAGTCGTCGGCCAGCGCGGTGATGATGTTCAGCCCGCGGCCACCGTGCGCGGTGACCGAGGGTGTGGCCGGAGCCGGGCGGGTGGGCCCGCCGCCGTCCGTCACCTCGACCGTGAGCCTGCCGCCCGTGTCCACCCGCCAGGCGGCGCGGACGTCACCGTCCCCGGCCAGGGCGTCGCCCAGCGGCCGACCGTGTTTGCACGCGTTGCTCAAGAGCTCGGAAAGAATCAGTACGGCGTCGTCGATGACCGATTCCGTCACGCCACCCCTGCGCAGCTGCACGCGCATATGGTGTCTCGCTTCCCCCACGCCCGCAGGGCCATGGGGTATGGCCATGCTCGACGACGTGGGCACCTCCTGTGCCACCACCAACGCCACCCCCGAGACCTCCTTCGCCCCACGCCACGGTGTGGATGCCCCATTGGCCTGTACCGGAAACCGGCCAATCACGTTCCGCCGACGCATTCGTCACGATCGAACACGCACCGAACGCGCCGGGGCACACCCTGTGACGGAGGGGACGTCAGCGGCCCAGTCGGTCGAGCACCGCGCGAGGGCGATTGGTGATGATGGCGTCGATGCCGAGCTCGACGCAGAGGTCCACGTCCTCGGGCTCGTTCACGGTCCACACGTGCACCTGGTGACCCGCCCGCTTCAGGCGTTCGATGTAGCCGGGGTGGTTGCGCACGATGCGGATCGAGGGGCCCGCGATCCCCACCCCCGCGGGCAGCCGGCCGTCCCGCAGCCGGGGCGAGACGAACTGCAACAGATAGACCGTCGGAAGGGTCGGCGAGGCGGCACGCACGCGATGCAGCGACCGGGCCGAGAAGCTCATGACCCTGATCGGCGACTCGGCGGCCGAGGCGGGGGCGTCCAGGCCGAACCGCTTCAGGAGCACCAGCAGCCGCTCCTCCACCTGGCCGGCCCAGCGCGTCGGGTGCTTGGTCTCGATGGCCATCTCCACCCGGCGCCCCGCGTCGGCGACGAGTTCGAGCAGCCGCTCCAGGGTGAGGACGGAGGTGTCCTCCCGGTCCTCGGGCCGGTACACCCAGTCCGGCTCCTCGTCGCGGGTGCGCCAGAACTCCCGGGTCTTGCGGGAGCCGAAGTCCAGGGCGGCGAGATCGGAGAGCTCGAGGGCCGAGACCGCGCCGCGGCCGTTGGACGTACGGTTGACCCGTCGGTCGTGGACGCACACGAGATGACCGTCGGCTGTGAGACGTACATCGCATTCGAGGGCGTCCGCACCGTCCTCGATCGCCTTCCGGTACGCGGCGAGAGTGTGCTCGGGAGCGTCTTCCGAGGCTCCGCGGTGGGCGACGACTTGAGTCAGCTGCTGCCGTGCGTGGGTCACTGCGTCATGGTGCCACCGCTAAGGGGTACGCGTGCGAACGGAGGCATATGGATTGCGCCTCAATTGTCTTACATGGCCTATATAAAGAGCAGCCACGAACCCACAGGCACCGCTTATGGTGCCCTGACGGCCCGTGGGAAAAGCTGACGGCATACAAAAGGACATGCACAGCTGACGCACGCCGGACACCGAGCGGCACTGGCCGAGCGTGACCGAGTGCGACCGACAACCGACAGCCGTGACCGAGGAGAGAAGCTGTGAGCACCGAGAACGAGGGCACCGCGGTACCCCCGGCCCCGTCCGCACCCCCCGTGCCGGTGGACGCTCCCGCGGCTTCGACGCCCCAGGCTTCCGAGGCGGGCGCCCCCACCACCCCGATCCCACCGGTGCCGCCACACGCCTCCGGCGGCGCACAGGGGCCGGAACTCGTGCATGCGGGGCCGGCTCCGGCGTACTCCTCGGCGGAGGGTGGTGCTCACCAGGGCGCGGGCGGCACCCCGCAGCACCCCGGTCCGGGCCCCGAGGGCGCCTGGCCGCCGCCGCAGGCCCCGGGCACCCCCTTGTACGCCGACGGCGGCGCGGGCGGGGCGGGCGGGGCGGGCGGAGCCTGGGGTTCGGGTTACCAGCAGCCCGCGCCGAAGCCGAAGAACGGCCGTGGTGGTCTCGTCGCCGCTGTCCTGGTGGCGGCGCTCGTCGCCGGCGGCCTGGGCGGCGGCCTCGGCTACACCCTGGCCAAGGACAACGACAACGGCTCCTCGACGACCCTCTCCGCCTCCGACAGCGGCGGCAGCGTCAAGCGGGACGCCGGTACCGTCGCGGGCGTGGCGCAGAAGGCCCTGCCCAGCACGGTCACCATCGAGGCCGAGTCCACCAACGGCGAGGGCGGCACCGGCACCGGATTCGTCTTCGACACCCAGGGCCACATCGTCACCAACAACCACGTGGTGGCCGACGCGGTCGACGGTGGCAAACTGAGCGCCACCTTCCCGAACGGCAAGAAGTACGACGCCGAGGTGGTCGGCCACGCGCAGGGCTACGACGTGGCCGTCATCAAGCTCAAGAACGCGCCGAGTGACCTCAAGCCGCTCACCCTGGGCAACTCCGACCAGGTGGCGGTCGGCGACTCCACGATCGCGATCGGCGCGCCCTTCGGCCTGTCGAACACCGTCACGACGGGCATCATCAGCGCGAAGGACCGCCCGGTGGCATCGAGCGACGGCAGCGGCAGCAACGCCTCCTACATGAGCGCGTTGCAGACGGACGCGTCCATCAACCCGGGCAACTCGGGAGGCCCCCTCCTCGACGCGCAGGGCAACGTGATCGGCATCAACTCCGCGATCCAGTCCACCAGCGGCGGCGGCCTCGGCGGCACCAGCCAGTCCGGCTCGATCGGCCTCGGCTTCGCCATCCCGATCAACCAGGCCAAGTACGTCGCCCAGCAGCTGATCCAGACCGGCAAGCCGGTCTACGCCAAGATCGGCGCGTCCGTCTCCCTGGAGGACTCCACGGGCGGGGCGAAGATCACCACCGAGGGTGCCGGCGGCGCCGACCCGGTCGAGGCGGGCGGCCCCGCCGCCAAGGCCGGCCTCAAGCCCGGCGACGTCATCACGAAGCTGGACGACCACGTGATCGACTCCGGCCCCACCCTGATCGGCGAGATCTGGACCCACAAGCCCGGCGACAAGGTCAAGATCACCTACGAGCGCGGCGGCCAGACCCACACGGTGGATCTCACCCTGGGCGCCCGCACAGGGGACAGCTGACCGGCACGCGCCCGTCCTGACCCGTTACTCTGGTCCCCGCGCCACGGTCACCCGTGGGCGCGGGGTGGGTTGCCCGAGCGGCCTAAGGGAACGGTCTTGAAAACCGTCGTGGCGCGAGTCACCGTGGGTTCAAATCCCACACCCACCGCTTCGCAGGTCAGAAGCTTGCAGGTCAGAAGGGGTGCCACTCTCCGAAGTGGCACCCCTTCTGCATGACCTTGTCTCACCCTGATTCGGCGGTATCCCACCTCTGACCAGTGCGTGTGGCCAACCTGCGGCCAGGATTCAGGCCTCCTCGGCCTCTCCCTCCTGCTCCGCCAGCCCCTGCTCAATAAGGGCGTTCATCTTCGCTTCCTCGCCGTCCAGCACCTTGGCGTAGTAGCGCTGAAGAACGGCGACGCTCTGCCCCGCGCGACGGGCGGTCTCGGCAAGACTCACCCCTGAGCGGAGCCAGAACGACACACAGGCGTGCCGTAGGTCGTACGGGATTGCGGCCAGAGGGGAGGCGACTTGGGCGGGCGTGAGCACCTTCTTGCGGGCTTCCTTCCAGGCGGCGCCATACTCCTGTGAACGAATCGGCCCGCCGCGTACGGCGCTGAAGAGTCGGCCCTCAGGAGTGGTCCCGAACGTGTCTAGATGGGTGCGCAGGATGGCGACCAATACCGGCGGGATCGGCACTGGCCGTACCGCGCGGCGGGCCCGATGCTTCAGTTGCCGTTCCTCGTACGGCTTGCCATCGTCCGTCCATGCGGAACCCACCTGAGGCCGGGCACCAGAGAGCATGAGTCGGCCCCACCCTTCCTCCGGTAGTTCGCACTGGTCAGCACTCAGCATCGACACCTCTTCCGGGCGCATCGCCGCGTAGTAGATGCAGGCGAAGAACGCGACCAGGTGGGCGCCGCGAGTGCCCTGTGCACGTACCGCGTCGAGCAGGGCTCGTGCCTGTACGGGTGTGGCGACGCTGCGCACGTCGAGTTCTTCGACTGCCTTGGGCGTCTCCCAGTGGACCCGGAGCAGGGGATTACCGGGCAGCAACTCGTGCTCCACGGCCAGCCGTAGGCAGTTGCTCAGCACCGCACGGCGCCGCCGGAACGTGTTGGCTGCCGCGGGCTTCCCATTCAGTCGCTTGGCCAGGTGTTCCAGCACCGTGCGTACGCGCTTGGCACTGTCCAGATCGACTACCGCCGGCGCGTTGCGTTCCACCCATGCCAGGGCCTTGGCTTCCGCTTCCGGCGGTTCCTGGTCACGCCGCCCGGCATTGAAACCCCACTGGTAGAGGGCCCGGCGCAGGAGGGCGTCTTCCGGGCGTCCCTTACCCGCCGGGCACAGAGCCATGGTGGCGATGGTCAGGCTTTCCGCAATGCTCGCGCGGTGCTTCGCTGCCGCTGTCGGCCACTTGCGGGCGGCGTGTGCACGAGCGTGGGCGTACCAACTCGTGCGGTTCCGCTCCCGTACTTCGGAGACGGGTAGCCCTGTCTCCGTGTCGAACGGCTCGCCCTTACGAGTCGCCGTCAGCAGCTCCGCCCGGCGGGCGTCGGCGAGCGTCTTGGTCGCGAACCTCTCACTGAACTCCGTCCCATCAACCTGCCAACGCAGTTGGAACGGAGACGTCTTGCTGGGGCGCTTGCGGACGCTCCAGAGGCGCACGTCGTAGCTGTGCATTGATCTCCCTCGCAGAAGAGGGGCCCCGCCACTCAGCGGGGCCCCTCCGGGCGGTTTGGTTCAGACGCTCATCTCGTGCTTCGCCCACCACGCGTCGAGATCGCTGCGGCGGCAACGGAGCTGCCCGTTGGGGAGTTTGATGAGCTTGGGGGCCTTGCCACGGGCGCGCATGCGGTAGAACGCGGCACGACTCATCTTGATCTCTTTGAGGACTTCGCGGAGTTCGAGCTTCTCGGTGCTGGCCAAGGCGGTAACTCCTCTTGTCTTCTTCACTTCTGGGGTATCCGCCACGTCCGCCACGCCGCCACATCGCAGGTCAGAGCCTTGATCGTGTGGCGGATAGCGGTTTTGTGGCGGATAGCTGCCGCCACACCCCGGCTTGGTGCGGCGGCATTGAGGCGCCGGTTCGGTCAGCCGGAGAGAACGGGCTGTGTGGCGGTTTCTGCGGACGTGTGGCGGATGACTGTGGCGGTATCCGCCACGGATTCACCCCCGTTGACCTGCGGTGTGGCGGACGTGGCGGACGTGGCGGATTCTCCGGGGTGCGGAGGGCAGTACCGGGTCCAGGCGTCCGTGAGGTCTTCCGCGTAGTAGCCCTTGGGGAACCCCGAGGGGGTGCGGATGCCGCGCGGCTTGATCGGCTTGTTGGCCGGGGTGACGTACTGGCCCAGCATCTTGGCCAGAGTGCGGGAGTTGATCGGCTTGTCGTCCAGGTCTCCCCACGGGGCATCGTCCATGCGCAGCAGGCATTCGATGATGGCCGCCGTGGGCATGCGGTCCGCTCCGCAGAACACCTTGTCTCGCAGATCCGTCAACAGGCGCACGCCCAGGGAGGCTTCGTCGTTGTCGTGAACGGCGGCGATCAGTTCCACGCACGCTTTCCGGGCCCGCACGGGCCAGTCACCGCCGGCTGCGTCCGCGACCGCGAGCAGGGCCTCCCACACGTCGGCCGGCCGGTCGGAGACTCCTTCGGGCATCTCCGGCCAGGCACCCGCAACCTGGTCGCGGACGGTGTCGGCCCACTTGGCGAGCCTGTCCCGCAGTGCGTGACCCTGCTTCTCGTGTGAGCGCTGCCGGTAGGGCTCCACCTTCTCGTTGGGGGCGCGCTTGCGCATGCGGATGATGACGGATCGGGTCAGCACGGTGTCGGGCAGGGAGCCGAGCCCGGCCATGGCCACGGCGCAGTAGGAGTTGAAGACCATCGCATTCTGGTTGGAACCCTCACCGACGCACCGCAGGGCCCCGCCGATACGCCGGTATCCGGCGTTCAGGAAGCCTCGCAGGGCCTCATCGGCGCCCGCCTTGGGTCCGAAGATGGTGTCTACCTCGTCGAACAGCACGGTCGGCAGACCCTCAGCGGAGTCGACGAGCCTGTACAGGGCATTGGCGGATGCGGACACGGTCGCTACCGGGCGGGGCGTGAGGAGTTCCACGATCTCCAGCGCCCGCGACTTGCCCGATCCCGGCTCCGGGGACAGGAACGCGATCCGGGGCGTGGTCTCGAAGCAGTCGATCAGGTGGGCGTGCGCGTCCCACAGCACGACGGCGACGTAGGCGGATTCGATGGGGAAGACGTTGAAACGGCGGTGGAAGGCTTCCACCTCGTCCAGCAGCGCGGCCCCGTCGATGATCTCGGTCATGCGGCGGCCCTCCTTTCGGGCAGTACTGCGGGAGCTCCCGCGCAGGCGGATGTGTGGGCTGCGTACTCGGCTGCCAGGGCGGCCACGTTCGGTGCTCCGGTGGCGGTGCCGGTCTGTCCGCAGGTGCAGGCGTAGGCGGCGTTGGGGATGTCGCCGGGGCGGGTGGACCAGCGTGCGCCGTCCCAGTGGTGCCGGTAGAGCGGTGGGGCGTAGATGCGGATACCGGGCTGCTCCGGGGTCGGGTCGGGGGTGCTGTGGCGGGCCTGATCGCTGCGGAACTTCTCAGAGCGAACAGCAGTGGGGACGCCCTTGCGGGCGGCGACCTTCGGCACGCCTACGGCTACCGTGTCCACAGGCTGTGGAGCGGCCGCCGCCCCGTCGTGGAGGGGGAGGCTCTTAGTAGGCGGGGGGCTGGTCATGCGGCCCTCCCACCGGGGCTGTTGTGGGCGATGGACCAGTCCAGACCACGTGTGATGACGTCGTCGTAGTAGCGCTGGGGCTGTGTCGCGTTGGCCGCTGCCGCCCTACTAAGAGCCTCCTCGACCTCCCCGCGGGCGAGGTCGCCGGATGCGACCAGCCGCCCCAGGGCGCGGGCGGCCCGCAGCAGTACGGCGTTGCGGGTGCCGGGCGCGGCGGTGGCCACGTTGTCGGCTTCGCCCCGCAGCGCCGCCGCGGAGTATCCGCTGGCGCTCTTCATAGAGTTCGGCATGGCGTAGTGAGGGCGCTGAGGGGGCTTCAGGGCGTCGTGCAGCCACGTGGGCAGCGGGATGGGCGCCCGGTCGTCGAGGACGCTGTACCGGCCCTCGGGGGTGGTACTGCCGGCGGCGACGACGTAGCCGCCCCACCCGCGGGTGTCGATCTTCTTCGCGAGCCGTCCGGCACTGTTGTGCAGCCGGACGCCCGGGGGTTGAGTGAAGTACAGGTGCTCCCCACCGCGCGCAGTCCGCACCCGGTAGGTGTCGGGGGCGGCCTGTCCGGCGCGCTCGCAGAGCGCCGCGAAGGAAGTGGCGCCGTCAGGCGTTCCTTTCGGATCTTCGGGCTTGAGCGTGTCCAGGTCGACGACCAGCAGCCCGGCGGGGCCGGTGGCGATGCCGACGTTGTAGGGCCGTTGGGCCCATGCGACGGTGAGCAGTTCGGGGTCGGTGGTGGCGCGCTGCTCGGGGGTCTTGTGCCCGTCGACGCAGCGGCCGGTGTGGGGGCAGTACTTCTCCGCGTGGCCAGCGGGCCGCTTGTCGCGGGGATGCAGCAGGATGACGGGCCAGCCGCGTCCTGCAGCGTCCAGCGCCGCGCAGAGAAGCGCGGCGCGGGCGTCATGAGTCATGCTGGATGCCTCCAACAGGTCTGTTGTGGACTGGTTGGCAAGGGCGGCCCCGCTTCTTTGGCGAGAGGGAGGGGCCGCCCTTGGCGTAGCTACTTCTTCGAGAAGAGCTTGAGCGTGATGCCGCCGGCCCCGATGGGTCCGGCGGCCCCGGCGATGACGGTCGCGGTGTGCGCCGCGACGTCCATCAGCCAGCACAGGGCGGCGACCACGCCCCACGTGCCGAGCGCCGCGGCGCCGGCGATGGCGAACGGGATCAGTAACTGCTGCCAGGGGAAGGCGGGCGGGGTGTCGTTGACGACGAACACGACCGGCTGTCCGGTCGCCTGTGCGCGCTGGTAGATGTCGGCGGGGATGTGCGGGGCCATCTGGCCGGGCGGGGTGTGCTGGCTCATTTCTGGCTCCCTCGGGGTGTGCCGCGGGCCCGCGCCGAAGGTGGCGCGGGCCCGTGCGGATGGATGCTGTGCTTGTCGCGTTGCTTGTCGTCTCTCTTGTCGTGCGGCTTGTCGTCTGGCTTGTCGCTTGTCTTGTCTTGTCGCTTGTCGCCTCCCAGGTCACAGGCCGTTTCCGGGGCTCTAGGGCCAGGCAGCGGCTTGTGCTGATGCCGAGGGCGACAAGCGACAAGTGATCAGTCGTCGGAGGCGTGAGAGCGGTGGATGTAGCGGGCTTTGGTGCCCTCCCCGACCCGGACAGCGGTGCCCTCCTCCGCCCACGTTTTCAGCCAACCGACGACTGTCTGACGAGTGGTGCCGTAGGCGTCCGCGAGCGCGCGGGCGATCGCCGATGCTCCGGTGCCCTCGGGCCCGGCGGCGAGCAGCGCGGCGAGCGCGGCCTGTTGCGCGGGGCTGTCCTGCTCGCCCCGCAGCGCCGACAGATTCAGCCCGGCCGGCCGCTGCGCCACGTCGCCCGGGTCGTCGGTGTGCGGGTCAGGGGCGGTGCCGAACTGCGCGTCGATCTCCTCACGGAAGCGACGCGCCAGCTCATCCTCCGGCGACTGCGGCTGGCTGCTCAGCGCAGACAAGCGCAGCCCCGCCCCGGGCCCGGCCGGGGACACCTCGCCTGCGGGGCCGGTGGTGGCCTGGTCGCGCATCCATGCGGTGCGCTCGGCATCCCAGCGGCGCGCGTAGGCGGGGCCGGCGGCCTTGGCGGACACGTCGTCCAGGACGGGGTGGCGGTCGGAGGTGGCGGCGATGATGTCGCGGATCTGGTTCGGGAGGATCCGCCACGTCTTGAACAGCGCCGCCGGGGACTCCGGGGTGCCCATGAACCCAGCGCCCTTGTAGGGGGCTTGGTCCACGCGCAGTCCGCGGCTGCCGGGGAACATCTTGGACAGGTCCATGCCCTCGGTCTCACCGCCGGTCAGCGCGACGCGCACCTTGCCTTCCCGGCGGATCATCAGGTTGCCCAGCACACTCCCGGTCGCCCCGAGCGCGGTGAGCACCGTGCGCACGCCCATGGCGCGGGCGATCCGGATGACTTCCAGGATCTTCTCTCCGAGCTTGCGTACCTGCCGGTCCGGGCTGGCCAGGATCTCCGCGCCCTCGTCGATGACCAGCATGATCTGAGGAATCCGCGCGCTGATCGGCAACAGGTCGGTGTTGGCCTTGGACAGCAGATCCTGATAGCCCATCTTGCGCTGTTTGGCCACGCGCACCGCGGTGTCCAGCATGGTCATGGCCTCGTCGAACGTGCCGGCGAGCCAGTCGATGCCGGGCCGGACCGGCTTGCCGTCCTCCCGAGTGATCTCCCCGTTCAGCGCGGGCAGCACCCACGGCAGACCTGCGCTGCCCGCGTTGAGGTCGATCACCCAGGTCAGGATGTCCTCTGCGCGGGCGAACCCGGCGAGGATCGCGTGGACCATGTTCGTTTTGCCCGATCCGGTCGGGCCGACCACCAGGGCGCACTGCTCGCGCAAGTAGGCCAGTATCTGCTGTGCGTTCGTGCGGTAGCCCCACGGGATGCCGGTGTGCACGGACAGCGGGCCGTAGTCGGTGGGGTACGTGCGCTCCTGCTCCAGGACGTTGACGGTGGTGACGTCGATGATGACGCGGCCCTGGTGGATGCCGGGGGAGGCGGTTGCGGTGCAGCCGTGCGGCAGCTTCGCGTCCGCGGACAGCCGCGGCGACTCGGCAGCAATCTTGTTCCAGGTGGCGCCGCCGGTCGGGAGTTCGGCGTCGATGGAGTACCCGGCGCCGGTCTCCCACATCTCCACCCCCAGCACCCGCACGGTGATGGAGCACACCCGCTGGATACGGTCCACCCACTCGGTGGCGATCGCGCGGCGTTCCGCGGACAACTCCGCGGCGATCTGCCGCTGTTCAGCCGCAAGTGCTTCCTCCTCGCGCGCCTCCTCAAACAGGGCGGAGGAGCGGGCGGCGGCGCCGATGCCGACACCGATGGTGGCCAGCGAGCCGAGTGCTGCCCAGGTGAGCGGCCCGTGGGTCATGGCCCACGTGGTCCAGCCCGCTCCGACCAGCCAAGAGGCGGCGCGGGTGGCAAGGGTGCGACCGGCGTTGCGCACCCGCAGGCCCACGACCGTGTGTCCGAGGGCGCCAGCGGCGCCCACGGCCAGGGCCCAGCCGGGGGGCATGTGAGTGGCGGCGCCGGTGGTGGCGACGGCGAAGGCTCCGGTGGTGGCGGACAGGGCGCCGGTCACGGGTCCGTGACCGGCAGTCCAGTCCAGCACCGGGCCACTGTCGTTCTTGGCGGTGGCGGTGCTCATGTCAGACGTTCCAGCCCTTCTCTGCCTCGTGGCCGTTGCGGGGGTCCTCGTGGCGGGCGATGTCCTGCTCGTGGACCTGCCTAAACAGCGGGCCCATGTCCTCAGCGACCGCGACGGCGCTCATCACGGCGCCGAAGATGTCGTTGAAGCAGTTCGCGACTTCCTTCTCCAGGGGGAACTCGGAGTCGGAGCGCTCCGCGAGGATCTTCATCACGTTCGCCACGCTGGTCAGCGCGGCCGGAAGTCCCTCGACCATGGCCAGGATCTCCATGGCGTCCTCGGGGTTGTACTGGTTGGCGGCCTGCTCCATCTCGGAAGCAGCCTCTTCGAACCGGAAACCGGACACGTGCTCTCCTTCACTGACCTCGGATGTCGTGCTGGTCGGGACCGTGGCCGCGGGCCGCTGAACGCTGTCCGCGATACCTTCCGTGCCGTCCTTGGCCGCTTCGGCGTCGGCGGCCGCCTCCTGCTCGCGCAGGTCCTCGCGGGCGGCCTCGTCACGCGCGGCGCGCTGCTCACCCGCGCTCTGCACCATGCGCCGGTACAGGCGCCGGCCCGGATGTATCAGGGCGGGGACGCCCAGCTTGCGGCCGATCCACGTGGACACGCAGCCGAGCAAGCCGACCGGCAGTGCGAGCAGGGCGGCGAGCAGACGCCGACCGTGGAAGCGGGCCGCGGACCTGCGCAGCGCCTTACGCGCCGCCGCACGGGCCGGGGCCTTACGGATGCTGGCGCGCTGCGCCGCGACCGTGCCGCCCCTCTTCGCGTCCCGCTTGGCGCGCTGCTTGGCGATCGCCGCATCCCGCGCCGCCCGCGCCTTACGAGCGGCCCCGCCCATGAGGCGCCCCGCCAGACCAGCCCGCTTGTTCAACCGGGTGTTGCCGGCAGCGGCCTTGGCGTTGCGGCGCGCGTCGGCGACCGCCCGGCGCGCGTTGGTGGTCTGGGCCCGCTGCCCGGCCCGGGAGCCGCTTGCGGCCTTCTCTGCGGCTCGTAGTGCCTTGACCTGCCCGGCCCGGCCCGCAGCCTTACCCACGGTGCGGGATGCCGGGTGCTTGGACGGGCCGTGACTGCTCTTGCCGAGGGTCTTTGTGCCGGTTGCGCTGCGGCGGTGCTGGCCGGGCACCTTGCCCGACCGGCCACTGGAGCGACCGGCACGCGAGCCGGACGAACGGCCCCCAGAGCTGCCGCGGGTGGCTTTCCCGGAGCTGCGCAGCCCTGCGGAGCGAGCAGCCGAACGACCGGCAGCGCGGGCCGCGGAACGGCGCGCTGCCCGGCGGGGATTGGGTTTGCGGGAGCGGGCGGCGGCGACCGTGCCGAGCACCACCATGCCCGTGGCGGCCACGGCAGCGGCGACCGGACCACCGGCCAGGGAAGCGGCGGCGACCGCGCCCACGGTGCTGTTCGCCCCGGACAGGGCGAGCGGAACGACGGGCCAGCCACCGGGCGTGTGCTCCACCTCCGTCACGTCCTGCGCGGCGGGGGGCGGGGCGTCGGGAGGCGGCGGGGGCGGGGCGGTCGCGGGAGCCGGGGCTACTACCGGCTCAGTGCTGAGTTCCGTCATGCTGTGAGCACTCCTTCACGGGAGTCAAAGGGGCCTGGCCGCTAGCTGTGAGAGGTGGGCGGCCAGGCCCGGCAGATGGACTGAGAGCAGGTCAGAGCCGGTTGGGCTCCAGCGAGAAGAACAGGACCGTGGCGCCCCGCAGAATCGGGTCCGCGTCGGTGACGGACAGGTAGATGTCCCGGTAGACGCTCTCGCGGGTGCTGCCGGGAGCCGGGGTGCAAGTGCCGCTGCGGGTGGTGGAGACCCGACCGGGCTTGTCGACGGACAGCACCCAAAAGTGCGTGCCCGACCGGCTGTCGATGATGGGCTGAGCGGTGCTCATGTCGGTCTCCTCGCTCATGCGGTGCGGTGGGGGTGGTGGGCGGCGATCTCCTGCCAGCGCCGGTTTTCCGTAGCGTCCGTGTGGGCGAGGCTGACGCGGAAGTCGCAGCCGGGCCGCGAGCACCGGTGTGTGGTCGTCGACATGGCGCTGATCAGGCGGAAGAGCAGGCTGGAGAAGGTGGCCAGGCAGGACATGCAGCAGGCCAGCAGCAGCGAGAGCGGGACGCCGTAGCCGGACAGCCGCACCCCGATCGCGATGGACAGAGCTGCGCTGACAGCGGCGGCGCCCGCGGTGAGGGCGCGGTGACGCGTGATGTTCACTCGAACTCCCTTACAGAGGTGAGGCGTTCAGGTAGCGGCCTGTTCTTCGGCGACCAGGCACAGGCCGCAGATGCCGTGTGAGGTGGGGATGCAGTAACCGACGTCCAGGCGGCAGCGCGGGCACGTGCGCCGCGCGAGCATCGCCAGCGCGAGGGCGCCCCACTTGCGCGAGGTCATCGGACGGACCGGCATGGCCAGGTCCTCGCGGTAGAGGAAGGCGACGCGGGGCGTCCCCGTCTTGCGGTTGGTGACCATGACCTGTGCGGCGATCGGCTGTCCGCCGGGCCGTAAGCCCTTCGCGCGCAGCTGGCGGCGGGTGGAGTAGCCAGCAGGGGCCATGCGCCACGGGTAGGTCGGTATGCCGAAGCGCACCCCGTTCGGGTCGAAACACTTCGCGTAGGCGGTCGGCATCAGAGCACCGCCCCGTCAGCCTCGAACTCGGGGTGGCCGGCGTCGCGGAACTCCTGGTAGCGAGTGGACACCCACCCCACCGACCAGCCGCACAGCTCGGCAGCCGATCGCACCGGAAGCCCTACCTCGAACGCGGCCTGCACCATCTCGCGGGCACGGTCCTCGGGGAGCTTCTCGGCAGCGGGCCCGGCGGCCAGCAGCGCGGCGCGTTCACGCTCGGCACGGGCCTGACGCTCAGCCTGTTCACGGCGTTCACGCTCTGCCCGCGCGGCCCGCTCCTGTGCGGCCCGTTCAGCGGCCTCGCGTTCACGGCGTTCACGCTCGCGGGCCTGCTGTTCACGCTCGCGCTCAGCGCGTTCATGCGCCTCCCGCTCAGCCTGCTCACGGGCCGCGGCCTGCTCGCGTTCCTCGCGGCGGGCCCGCTCCTCGCGTTCAGCTTGTTCGCGGATCAGGCGGGCTTCGTGTTCACGCTGTTCACGCGCCAACACGGCGGCGTGCTCGCGCTCCTCACGGGCCAGGCGGGCGGCCGTCTCACGCTGCTCGGCAATCGCCCGCTCGCGGGCTTCGCGCTGTTCCTGCTGCCGTGTCTCCAGCTCGGCCACGGCGGCGGCGATTGCCCGCCGGTAGGCGAGCCCGGTTTCCGCGGTGACGATCAGCAGGAGGGGTGCGACCGCGTGCACGGCCACGCCGACCAGGTCGTTGTTCAGGGCGGAGTCGGCGACGTTCAGGGCGAGGGTCATGCAGCCGGTCATCCAGCGCAGCACGACGGGCCACTTCCCGCCGTGTCCTCCGAGCCGGGCCAGCACCGCATCGAGGCGGACCACGATGACCACCGCGGCATCCACCACCAGGGGCAGGATCGGGGCGGTCCACTTCCACTTGTCCGGGGTGTGGGCGGCGGCGAGGGGGGTGACGGTGAGGATCGAGTAGAGCATCGCGCCCGCCACGATCAGCCACGTACCGATGGACAGGGCGCGCTCGGCTGAACGGATCTGAACAGCGTTCACGCGATCGCCCCCGTCCATGGACGCACCTGCGTCGCGGCGATCAGCACGACCGGCGAGGCAGGGTTGTCGGGGTCGTCGCTGTCCTCGGTCCACCGCCACTGAGCGCCCGGAACCGGCTCGAAACCGAGGACGCTGAGCGCCTCCGTACGCTCCGTGAACGTCGGCACCGGAAGGGTCCGGTCGAAGCTGAACTCCGGCCACGGGTCGGTGGTGTTCAGCAGCACCACGTACAGGCGCCACTGGCTCTTGAACACGGACATCTGCGCCGTGAACGTCTGTGCCGTCACGCCCCGACCCCCGACGCCGTGACCGTGTGGTTGATCAGTTCCACCCGCGCGGCCAGTGCCCGGCGCCGGGCCCGGCGGATGCGCCGCTGGTCCAGCTCGCTCGGCGTGCGGTCGAGGGTGGCGATGTGCGCGTCCAGCAGTTCAATGTCCGCGAGGATGAATGGCATCTCGGTCTCGATCGCATCCAGCTCCGCATCCGTCGGCTCGTTCCAGTCGGCGAACGCGGTAACAGCATCCTGAACAGTCACGATGGGGTTCATAGGGTCGTGGTCCTCTCACAGGTGAACGGCCCGAAACAGCACCCCCGGAGGGCCAACTCCGGGGGTGCGCGCCGTTGAAGTCGGAAGATCCGGCTCCCCGCGCTCCCGCCCGTCCCCCGGCCGCAGACGCGGAGCGAGGTACGGGCGGGAGAGGCAGCCGGCCGCAGCATCCAGCGCTGCGAAGCCAGGACGGACCGGAAGAAGCAGGGCGCCGCCGGCCGGTCCATCGCGGCGGCGCCTTGGTATGTCGTCGGCCCATGCCGACCTCCCGCGAATCGCAGGGACACGGCTTTCACCGGTACGCCGTTGCCACAGCGGACCGATCCCGAGCCGGGAAATCGGGCGCGTCATCGTCACTGCTCTGACGCCAGCAGGGCGGCGCGCACCAGGTGGCACCACGAGCGGTTGACCTCCCGAAAGGAAGGGATGATCCGCACGAGTGTTCACCAGAGCTGGCACGCAGCGGCGGGACAGGTGCACCCGCCTCGAAGTGGCCGCCGTCGGCCATCACCCGGGCCGTTGCGGGGACGGGGCTATGACCCCGTCGACTAACACTCTGTTCAGTTTTCAACCAACGGCCGCTTCCTTCGTACTCACCCCCGCGGGCTTTCCTCCGGGCACTGTCAGTGCAGGTAGGCACACTCAATGGTGTTGCACCACCTGCGCAGCTTGTTGGTACAAGCTGATGCAGTGATGCTGCACCCACGGACAGTGAGTCGTCAAGGGGGTTGGGCCTGCATGTACCAACAAGTTGCGCGAGTGCGTCATGATGAGGGCATGAGTAAGCAGCCGAAGTACCGACAGGTCGCGGACGTCCTACGTCGCGAGATCGACAACGGCACCTACGCGCCCGGCGCTCGGCTGCCTTCTGAGAACGACCTACAGGAGCGGTTCGACGCGTCGCGGAACACTGTCAGGAACGGTCTAAGCCTGCTGGTCGGCGAGGGCCTCATTTCGTCCAGTCAGGGGCTTGGCTACGAGGTGAAGTCGCAAGAGGTATTCGAACTCAACGCGTCTCGCTTCGAGAACCTGACCTTCCCGCAGAACGGCGACGCCTACAGCACGGACGTCACCAACGCGGGGCGTCGGCCGCACCAGACGTTCCGAGTCGAGATGCTGCCGGCGCCCCAAGAGATCGCCGAGCGCTTGAAGGTCGAGCCCGGTACGACGGCAGTATTGCGGTTTTGTCATCGCTATGTGGACGACGTCCCTTGGTCCACCCAGGCGACCTACTATCCGTCATGGCTGGTCGACGCATCACCGCGACTGGCTGAGCCTGGAGACATCGCAGAGGGCACAACCCGTTACCTGGCTGCTCAAGGCATTGAGCAGATTGGGTACTTTGACGAAATCGCCGCGCGGATGCCCACCCCGGAGGAGGCACGGTTGTTGGAGGTCGGAGCAGGCGTACCGGTCCTGCTCTGGACGCGAACCGGCTACTCGGCTGACCGCCCGATCCGGTGCACCGTCACCACCTTCCGGGGCGACTTGAACCGGATGAACTACGAGATCGGCGATCTGACCGCCCGGAGCGAGAACACGTGATCATCACGCTTGCTGAGCCGCACGATGTAGCCAAACTGTTGGCCTTCCGTGAGGAGGCTGCGGCTTGGCTACGTGGGCTCGGCTCTGACCAGTGGAGCCGTCCATATCCGGCTGACAAGCTGCTCGCCACGATCGAAGCGGGCACGGTGTTCATGCTTCGCGACGGGCACACAACCGCCGGCACCATCACGCTCACACCGGACGCCGAAGACGGCCTCTGGACTGACGATGAACTGACCGAACCGTCGATGTTCATCAATAAGCTCACTGTCGCCCGCGAATACGCTGGCCAGAATCTTGGTGGTCGACTGCTCGACTGGGCAGGCGATCGGGCGCAACGTGCGGGAGCCCGGTGGATTCGGTTGGACGCATGGACGACGAATGATGCGCTCCAGCGGTACTACCTAGAACACGGCTTCACACACATCCGTACGGTCCGGGGGGGTGGCGCGGTGAACGGCGGCCCACGAGTCTCCGGTTGGCTCGCACAGCGCCCTGCACGGTTGGCAGATCACGGATTTATGGACCGAACGCCAGCCCCAGCGCGGCTTCCCTTTGCTGCCTGAGCTGAACCCTTATCTGATTCGGTGCGAGATGCGGCTAGGCGGGTTTAGTCGAATCGGAAACCGAAAAGTCCCCCTGCGTCGTCCTCGTCCGTCAGTCGAGTAGACAAAATGTAGGGCTCGGCATCGAAGGCGCCATCACTCTGGGTTTCAACAGTCGCAATGAAGTCCGAGTTAAGAGTCACGATATATTGAAAGCCGTGTTGTTCAGCGAGTCGCGCGCCAATATTTAGGCAAGAAGCTACCTGTCGGCCGTCGATGGCGTCGAAAAGATGGCTGTCGTGAACGAGTATCCTCGGCCCTCTTCCCGCCTTGATGGCTGCAATCGTGCAGACGACGTCCAGCATGAAAGTCTCAACGCTTCGCACGCCAATACTCGCATCACCAGAGATATGTGGCTTGACACTAAGAATACCCTTAGGTGTCAGTGAGACCAACAGTGACGCTTCTCGATCCGTATAGATTTCTGCACCAAGCTCACTGAACAATGAGATCGATTCATCGAGCGTATCGTCTCGTTCATTCATCTCAGTTCGGACTGAGGCGATCAGCTCTGCCGTCCGCAGCTTAACCTTGTCATTGATCGTGCTAATCGAGTTTGCGTCTTCGAGTCGGCGTTCCAGATCTGCGATGTTGGCTTCCTGCTTGGCAAGGTCTCGTTGCAGACTCATGAATGTGTCCAGAGCGACCGTTTCTTCAAGAATCTGCATCACTTGAGACCTCGACCGATCCAGCTCTCGACGTTCTGTGTCGATGGCATCGAGGCGTGATCTTACCAACTGGAGTTCTTGTTCCAAAAAGGATCGTCGATTGCGGACGACGGACTCATGAAAGGCTGCCACCTCGTCATAGCGCCTACTGACGACGTCGGGGAGCACAAGACCAATCTCTGCATAAGCGCGGGCTAGCCTGGCAGCGAGAGCGCTGCCCTCGGAAGCCTCTACTTCATCGCGTAGTGCTTCATCAATTTCCCGCAATCGGCGTTGCAGAGCCAGCGCTTCGTCGTTAAGTCGTTGAATGGATGCGCTCAGACTGTCAGCTTCTCGTTGATGGCTGCCATACTGTTCATCGACTTTGAAAGAACGCATATCAGCTTGCATGCGATCCCTCTGGCGTCGCGCGGTTGCGAGCTGTGCACGAAGTGCCGGTTCATCGAGCGAAAGATGCGAAATCGCACCTTCCTTAACCGCTCTGCGGATCGCCTTCCCTTGTTTGGTTAGGCGATCCAAATCACCAGATTTTCCAAGTATTTCGGGAGACAGGCCAAGCATAAATCCGATTCTTACGCCGGATTCCCAGTCGGCTTCGGCCTGGTGGCCCTTGATGGGGTTGCCAAAATAGGTGCGAATAAGCTGTCCCCAGAGCTGGCCTGCGGTTGGGCGGCTGGCATTCTCGGGAATTCGGAATACATGGCGGGTTAGCAGCTCGCGCCAGACATCAACGTGTAGGTCTCGACTACCTCCCGATGCAGACCAACCAGATACGTCGACTCGCGTCGTGGGGGAGACAGCACGCGTAACAGTGGCCGTCTCACATTCGTGTTCGTTATCGGCAGGGAGTGAGAGGGTGGCCGTAAATTTATGGGCTGATAGTTTAGGATCTTTGAAATCTGAGGGTAGGTCGCCGCCCAGGACGTATCGCAAGATCTTGACGAAACTCGTCTTACCAATACTGTTCCGACTATCCCCTTGATCTGATGCTTCCGTGCGATCAGCGACGAGGATATTCAATCCGTCATGGAAACTTAGGGTCTTAAATCTATCGTCAGACGAGGCGAGTCGGCTAAGAAACATGGGCGGTCCTGATGTAGCCACCATCCGATACATCCACAACCTTCATCGCGTAGAGGGTTGCCAACGCGAGCGAGAACCAGTCAAACGTGATTCGATGAGACCGGTTTGCAGAATCTTGCTTTGTGTTATAGCGCTCCCAAAGAGCAGATACTGACGTTGGGTCGCGCAAGTCTTCGAGAATTTCTGACCCGATTGTCAAAAGGGCACGCTCAGGCGACACCCCCCTAGTTGGCAAGAGCATCCGGATCAACTCCAGTCACAGATCCATCATTCGGTGGCATCTCAAAAATGTGGCATGAGTCAAAAAAATACGAAACTACCGCAAAAGCTGCGTTGGCGCGCTTTCCGTCCATGCGGAAGTTTACGCCCGCTACTGATACATAGAGACGCTCTAGAATCTCCGCAGGCTCTTCTGTGACCGATCGAGCCTCTTGGTAGAGGGTGCGGAATCTCTCTCCCTGTGCGTCGTAGAGACCAGGGTCAGAGGATTCTTCGTACCAGCGGTCGATGCGGGGGGCCAGGAGTCGACCAGAGTTGAACTCTATACGGCTCGCTTCAGGGAGTTTATTAAAATCCATTTTGGTTGGTGGTACCGGCAATACTCTTCCACCAGTCTCGCTCGCTGATTCAGCAGTGCCGAGTGCATCTAGCAACGGTAGCAAATCTGCGAGTTCCACGTTCTCGATTCCCGGCGCACCCGGGAAAAGGGAATCGAGAATCGGTACGTCGAAAGTTCCGACGACGTCTGTCCAAAGTCTTTCTGGTCTAACCGCGCGTATCGTGAGTGGCCTGTCTGCGGTTGGCCCGTGGGCCTGTTGAAGTGCAGAAATGATTTTCAAAGATTCGGGACCGATGGGTGCATTCGTCACAAACTTCCAAGTGTGGAAGGTATCCCATTGATCCAGGCCCCGCGCAAAGTCACCCTGAATCTTATTCGCGAGTTCGCGCTCCGCGTTACGGCCCGGCCTTTGTCCGTAACAAGCGTAGAAGATTGTTCCAGACTCGGCGAGTCCATCGCAGCCGCCGTCCCCTAGAGAACCAGATGGGGCAGGGTTCAAAAAGTCATCATGAAATTTCTCTAACACTTTAGAGACGTAGTCTTCGAAAGCAGTTCCAGATTCGAAACAGGCCTGCTGGTGACGGAAGTGATACCAGTCGCGCCAGTTTGGCGTTAGCAGCATCATTACCTCCGTCATACGTACGATCGACCTTCATAGGTCGCCTCTTTCAAGACTACCGTCGACTGCACCGTGTTCAACCTGCGAATCGGTGAACCTGGCAAGCCAGGAGAGGCGGCGCTAGACGGAGCGATCCATCCAACCTGAGGGGCTGACGGACGGGTTGACCCTGGGGCAGGGTCGGCACTCCGTCTGCTGCCACACGATCCAGGCTCTCGTCGATGGCACGGGCGTCTCCATACCTCGTACATACCCACACCCTGATGGAGACCATGGGCAAGCGCTTGGCTGGCCCACATCTGGTTCCCTCCCCGTCTTGGCCATCCTGCGGCCAATGTGGGCCGCGCGGGGCGACAGAACCGGTCATAGGCGCAGGTCAGACGAGATGGAGCACAGGGGAACCCAGCGGCCTTGAAAACCGTCGTGGCGCGAGTCACCGTGGGTTCAAATCCCACACCCACCGCAGGTGAACGGCCCCTGACCAGGTAGATCGGTCAGGGGCCGTTCTCATGTGCGCTGTCCTTCAACCACCGTGGTTCCCCGTCAGTTACCGGTCGATCGGGCACGGCAGGGGCACGTACCTCTGATCACCCACTGAGATCCTCGTCGCGATGTCGCGGCCTGCGCTCGCAACCGCGCCGACTCTCCCATGCTGCGAGTCCGTGCGTAGGTCATCGGCCATGGGGGCCCGGCAGCATCTTCACCATCATCAGACACGGTGTCCCTGGCCACAGATCGTTCGTCTCCTCGATCGGGACGAATCCGATAGCCCGGTAGAACACCCTCGTGAGCGCGTACCCGCTGTCAGGATGCGAAGGCCCCAGAGTCTTCACATGCAGCATCCGACACCCGTCCGTCTGCAACTTCGCCTCCACCGCACTGACAAGTGCCGCCCCGATGCCCCGCCGGTGCCAGTCCGGGGCTACCGCCATCAGGTGGATCTCTGTCGCCTCCGCAAAGTGCCGCCGATGCAGCAGGATCCCGATCGGCTCGCTGTCTGAGCTGCGGGCAAGGACTCCGGGCAGAGTACGAGCCGACTCCACGTACTGCGCGTTCGCTTCCGGTCTACCGAACCATGCCGGGAGTTGGTCGAGGAGCCTGGCGGTGATCGTCGCCAGCTCGGTAGAAGCCACCACATGCGAGATCTGGAACGCCGCTTCCTCCTGCATCTCGCGATCATGGCAGCCTTCCTCAACCCCGTACATCTGATTTCGCGCGACCCGGGAGCAGGCTCCCCCATGGCAACCCCTGATCTTCGAGTTCGCCGAGGACGGCATCATGCCTTCACCACCCCTCACCCCAGCTCCCATCCCGTCTGCCGTCGACCCACACACCGTGGAGCGGGCGTGGTTCATGGCGTCCAGGTGGAGCGCGCCACTGTACGAACGACCTGGACGCCATGGGCCGCGTCTGCTCGGCTTCGCCTGGGTCGATGGCAGACGGGATGGGAGCTCCCCCGCGCACGCCACCATTCGGCCGGCACTCGCGAACGGTGCCCCGTCCATCTCGGAGCCTGAGTGCCCCCGCCGGAGGCTCGTTCTGACCGTGGCCGTTGTGCGTCCAGGTTCTACTCAGGGCCGTAACTCGCTTGCGGCCCCAGGGGCACGGCCCGGCGCCGAAGGCGCAGAGGGCCGGGCCCAAGGGGCCAGCCCGCGCTTGCGCGGGCCCTTGATGAGGTAGAGAAACCTGTAACAGGTCGGGGTCCCCGGCCGAAGGTCAGTTGCCTACCAGCGGTGTCAGCTTGCGGCCGTCATGCGTCCGGACATGCGGCGCCTCGTCGCGCAAAGCGTCCGTGATGCGCACCGCGTAGACCTCGCTCATCGCCGCTACTGCCTCGTCCGGGGTGAGCCATGCAACAGCGGTCGACTCGTCCGAGAGCTGTTCGTGACCGCCTTCGGGCTGACACCTGAATACCAGGGCGACAACGCCGACTGTCATGTTCTTGTAGACGCCGGTCAAGCGCTCTACGCGCACCTTGATCCCGGTCTCTTCGTACACCTCGCGACAGACCCCATCTTCGATGGCTTCCGTACGTTCAAGCACCCCGCCGGGCGGCTCCCACGTTCCGTTGTCGGCACGGCGGATCACCAACACACGCCCGTCCTCGCGCACAACGACTCCCGCCACGGACACCGAGTGGAGCGGCGTTGACGGGTTCTGTGGGCGGCTGTTACTCATGTACAGGAGAATAGGGGAGACTGTAGGACTATGGCGACAGGCGACGTGACATCTTCGGCCAAGGCGAAGTACCTCCAGATCGCGGATGATCTCGCAGCACAGATCAGGTCAGGGGCATTGAAGCCTGGGACTCCGGTACCCAGCGAGACCGAGCTAATGACTCGGTACAGCGTCGCCTCAGGAACCGTACGCAAGGCGGTTGCCGAGCTGCGCGCGGCGCAGTTGATCGAGACCCATCACGGGCGGGGTTCCTTCGTCCGCTCGCGGCCCCCTGTCCAGCGGAAGTCGTCCGATCGTTTTCGTCGGGCGCACCGCAAAGCCGGCAAGGCTGCCTATCTCGCGGAAGCTGAACAGTCTGGCGGCACTCCCTCCGTGAACGTGCTGTACGTCGGCCCTGTCGACGCGCCGGCCGAGATCGCGGAGCGATTGAACGTCGCGACAGGAACCAAGGTTCTTGCCCGCAAGCGCAGGTACTTTCGCGATGGCATCCCCACCGAAGAGGCAACGTCCTACCTGCCATGGGACGTGGTGAAGGACATCCCCGAGATGTTCGCCGAAAACCCGGGCGGCGGCGGTATCTACGCTCGCCTCGAAGAGCACGGCCACATGTTGGCGGAGTTCATCGAGACCGTGAAGGCACGACTGGCCACCAAGGCAGAGGCGACCGCCCTTGCCCTGAGCCCCGGCGCCCCGGTTATCCACCTGGTCCGCAGTGCCTTTTCAGACGATGAACGAGTGGTTGAGGTCTGCGACACCATCATGGCTGCTGACCAGTTCGTTTTGGACTACCGCTTCGCTGCAAGGGACTGACGGACCCGTCTCTTTCAAGCCACTTCGCGGCTGTCACCTCCACTGCGCTTGACTCCTGTACATGAGTTGGGCACTCTTCTACATGTAACTCCTGTACATGAGTGCAGGAGATCAGCTCTGCTAGAGGAGACGCAATGCCGTCCTTCAAGATCGACACTTCGACCGCTGTGGTCTTCGTGGCGACCGCCCCGGAGCCCAAGATGGTCAACAAGAAGACCGGTGAGCGGGCCGTGGACCGGGAGACCAACGCGAGCCTTTCGACCGTGGGCCTGCTGGTCTCGGACGAGGGGGAGGGCAACCTCTACCAGGTGACCGTTCCGGAGACCGGTCTCCCCGAGGGTCTGGCGCCGGGCATGCCGGTCAAGGTCATCGGCCTGAAGGCGCGGGACTGGGAGAACGAGTTCAACGGCCAGAAGCGGCACGGCATCTCGTTCCGCGCGGTCGCGATCACCCCGGCGGCCTGATCATGGCTGACTGGACGGTGTGGCTGGAGGCCACGGGGACCGCGGCAGGTGTCGGCGGTGTCGCAGGCGGTGTCGGCTACGCGAAGGTCCGCGTGCCGCGCGTGTACTGGTCGATGGTCGGACTGCCCGCCACCTGGGGCCGGTTCTCCTTCTCCTACCGCTCGACGATGGACGTGTGCGGTCTGACGGTGCAGCCGTCCGGCCTGCGGGCGTTCATGGCCCGCAACGTGGCCCGCCGTGAGGTGCAGCCGATCGCGCCGAAGATCCGCCGGGTGCGTCCCACCTCGACGGGGCTGCGGGTGACGCTGCGGCTTCCGGCCGGTCTGGAGCCCGCCGACGTGATCGCCTCGACGGAGCGTCTTCGGCACGCCTGGGGTGTCCACGCGATACGGATCGTGGCGACCAAGCCGGGCTTCGTCGAACTGCGGATGACCGGCTATGACGTGCTGCGCCGGGTGCGGATGCCGCGCAAGGCACAGCCTCATGACATGGTCGTGCCGGTGGCCCTGCGGGATGACGGGACCGTGTTCGAGCGGGACTATCGCAAGGTGCCGATGGCGCTCACGCTCGGCGCCAACTTCTCCGGCAAGTCGATGTATCAGCGCAACCTGATCAACGGGCTTGCTCAACTGCCGGTCGCGCTGGTGGGAATGGACTGCAAGCGCGGAGTGGAACAGTCCCCGTTCGCGCCCCGCCTCTCCGCGCTGGCGACCAACCCCGATGATGCCGCCTCGCTGGCCGATGTGCTGGTGGCGGAGATGGAAGCCCGCTTCGACCTGCTGAACCTGCACGGTGTCTCGGACATCTGGGAACTGCCGGAGGACTCGCGGCCGGCGCCGATCGTGGTGCTGGTCGACGAGATCGCCGAACTCTTCCTGATCTCCCGCCGGGAGGACGAGGACCGCCGTACGCGGATCGTCACGGCGTTGATCCGCCTCGCGCAGATGGCCCGCGCGGTCGGCATCCACCTGGAGATCTGCGGGCAGCGCTTCGGCTCCGACCTGGGCAAGGGCGCCACCATGCTCCGTGCCCAGCTCACCAGCCGGGTCGTGCACCGGGTCAACGACAAGGAAACCGCCGAGATGGGGCTCAAGGACGTGGCCCCGAGCGCCGTGCCGACCGCGTGCATGATTCCCGCCAACCGGCCCGGTACGGCCGTGGCCACCGATGCGGGCGGCGGCTGGTGCAAGATCCGTACCCCTGAGATCTCCCGCGAGAAGGTCGCCGCGACCTGCCTCGACTTCGCGCACTTGGTGCCGGACCTGCCGTTCCTCGACGCCTTCCGGCCGCACGTGCCCGTGTCGGCCGCCGGTACTCCCTCGCTGGTCAAGCCCGCTCCGGCCGCCGACTAGCACCCGTTCCATTCCGGCCGGCGCGACCGCCTCGCGCCACGTCCCTACCCGAGTCATGCCGAAAACAGGAGGAGATCATGCCCGGCAAGCCCTGGTTCGAGTTCACACCGATGGAGCGAGACGACGCCAATCGGCTCGGCTTCCTCTTCGAGACCTTGCAGAACGACCTGCACCTTGGCCTGCCCGTGGACCACTTCGTCACGGTCATGAGTGAGGCCCTGGACTCCGAGTTCGCCGCTCGCGCCGACGGGGACTACCCGCCTATCGGTCACGGCTACCCCCGTCTCGACGACTACTGACCGCCATGGCCGCGCCCAAGACCACCGTGCCCGCGCCGGCCGAACCGGCGAAGTGCCCGACCTGCAAGGGCTCCGGTGAGGTCTCCCGCACCGTCCACGTCGGCCGCAAGCGCCGCCCCGTCGGCCAGCAAACCGGCCTCTGCCTGGCCTGCCTGGGCTCCGGCGAAGCCACCGACTGAACCCCGCCGGGGCCGGGCGGCCGGACACGATCCCCGCCCGCTCCTGGCCCAATCCCAGGAAGGAACCTGTCATGTCTGAGCCGCTGACCGCCCTGGACGACCTTGCTTCGGACGACTTCCTTCGTCAGCTCGCCGCTCTGCGAGCGCAGCGCGACCAGATCGACCAGCACATCCGCGCCCAACTGGCCTACGCCCGGGAGTTCACCGCCCCTCGGCCCTACACGCTGGCCTCCCTGGCGGAGGCGGCCGGGCTGTCGATCTCCGGAGTACGCACCGCCTACACCGCGGCCGACTGCGACGCCGTGGCCCACGCCTTGGGGCGAGCCCCCCGGAGCCGGTCATGAAGGGGCTCCGCGTCGACGCCGTACTCGTCCAGGCCGTCATCGCCGGCGCTCTGTCCTTCGCCCACCTGCACGACCTGGCCGAAGCCGCCGGGCAATCCGGCTGGAAGGCCTGGGCCTACCCGATCAGCGTTGATCTGCTGCTGGTCGCCGCGTGGCGTCGGCTGCGTACGGCACGCCGGGACCGCTCCGCCTGGACCTGGTTCGTGATCGCCCTGTTCGCCTCGCTCGGCGCGAACATCGCCACTGCCGGACTCCTCGACCTCAAAGACGTGCCCGCCTGGCTGTGCATCCTCGTCGCAGGCTGGCCCGCCCTCGCCTTCCTCGGCGGCACCCTCCTCGTACACGCCCCGAACCAACCGGCCGAACCGGCTGCTTCTGCACAGGCTGTGGATGAACCTGTCGCGCTGGACGTTGACATGGACCGCGTCGACGAGCCCGCCCCGCCCCCGGTGCCGGAACTGGCACCCGCGACCCCCAAGACGCCCCCGGCCCAGACGCCGGCGGTTCCGGTCGCGCTGCTGGATCACGCCCGCAAGATCGCCGACGCGCACCGCGCTTCCACCGGATCGCCGATGCCCGCCGACGCTCTGTCCGCCCGCCTGCAACTGCCCGCCCCGATGGCAGATGCGATCGCCACACAACTCCAACTCACCTGAAACGAAAGGAAGTCCACCCGTGTCCGCCTACCGCCGCTTCCGCGACCGGCGCCGTATCGGCCCCGTTGAGGTCGCCACCTACTACGACGGCCGTGGCCGCGACAAGCACACCGCCGCCTGCACCGCCCCCGGCTGCGGCTTCTCCGCCGACTACACCGACCGCTCCGCCGCCGAACTCGCCGCCAACACCCACCGCTGCAAGGCCTAGAAGGGAAATCCCCGTCATGGACGTTCCGCTCTGGCTCGCTGTGATCGTCGTCGGCTACCTCGGCATCAAGCTCACCCGCCCGCCCATCTGGCTGGTCGTGCTGCTCCTGCTGGGCGGCTACCTCGTCGCCGGAAGCTTCCTCGGCCCCACCGTCGACTCCCTCGTCAAGTAACCCCGGCCCAGAAGGGACAACATCCGTGTTCACCCCGAAGTACCCGCCCCAGGACACCGCCCCGCCGGCCACTCTGCAGGTTCCGGCCTCCGACCTCCCGGCCCCCGCCGCCCCGGCCCCGGCGCCCATCGTGGCCGCGCCTGTCTCCAACCGGCCCACCGTCCAGCTCACCCCGGGCAGCGCGCTCGCCCTCGCCGCTGGCGGTGGCGCCGTGGTCCTCGTCGTCGGCGCCGTGCTGGTCTCCCTGCTCCTCGCGGTCGCGATCACCGGCATGTCCGTCGCCGTGGTCGCGGTCGTCCTCCGCTCGCTGCTCAAGGACCTCGACAAGCACCGCTAACGGCCCCCGGGACGGCTCTCTCGCCAAAGAACCGCCGTCCCGGACGCCTGCACCTCTTCCAGATCCAACGGACCCGAAAGGGAAGCCTCATCATGCCCCAGCACGCCCCGAACACGCCCGTCTGCCGCGATTGCGACGGCTTCCCCGTCGTCGCCATCACCACCGGAACCCGCGAGGCTGACGGCACCCGCGCCACCCTCCCCGTCACCTGCCAGACGTGCAAGGGCACTGGCCACGCGACCTCCACGGTTGCCCTCGTCCGGGTCGGGAGGTGACGGGCATGTTCCGCAAGCTCCCCGCCGACCTCACGCCGACCGAGGAAAGCCCCGGCCTGCGCGTCAAGGGCGCCACCAAGTACACGCGATCGCAGGGCGACTACGTCTGCGGTGGCTGTGGCGCTGAGGACCACGCCAACGGCAACGACGACGTCAAGGGCCTGGTCGACGACTACACCAACAACCACGGCCCCGCCCACCGGAACGGGGGCCGTCAGTGAGCATCACGCCTCGGGTCCTGGACTTGTTCTCCTGCGCCGGCGGGGCCGCCATGGGCTACCACCTGGCCGGGTTCGACGTCGACGGCTGCGACATCGCCGACCGCCCCCGCTACCCCTTCACCTACCACCAGGGTGACGCCCTCGAATACCTCACCCACCTGATCACCACGGGTGAGATCAAGCGGTACACCCTCGCGCACGCCTCCCCGCCCTGCCAGGCCGGCTGTGCCCTCACCGTGGGCACCAACCAGTCGCAGGGCTGGGGCGGCGCGCACGAAGACCTCGTGGCCCCCACACGCGCACTGCTCGACGCCTCCGGACTGCCGTACGTGATCGAACAGCCCAACGGCCGTGCCGAGATCCGCAAAGACCTCACCCTGTGCGGCGAAATGTTCGGCCTCGGCGTGCTGCGCCACCGCAACTTCGAGCTGGGCCGTTTCGGCGTCATGCAGCCGGCCCACCGCCGCCATCGCGGCTACGTGCGCGGCTGGCGCCACGGCGTCTACCGCGACGGCCCCTATGTGGCCGCGTACGGGGAGGGCGGCGGCAAGGCCACCATTCCCGAGATGCAACAGGCCATGGGCATCACCTGGACCGATGTTCCGGAGGAACTGACCGAGGCGATCCCGCCCGCCTACACCCAGTGGATCGGCCGTGCCTTCCTGACCGCTCGCCAGGAGGTGTTCGCGTGACCGACACCGCCACCATGGCGGGCCTGGACCCGGCCACCCTCGCCGACGTGCTGAGGCTGGCCGGGTCAGATGGCTTCGACCGCATCCAAGACCAGATCCGCCGTACCGGCGGCTGCTCCGACCCGATCCACCTGCAAGGCTCGACGGTCACCCGCGACGCCGCTTCCGGACGGGTCCTGCACAACTACTCAACCGACACCGAACCGGGTGGACGTCTCCGCATCGCGTGCGGCAACCGGCGGGCCTCCCGCTGCCCCTCGTGCGCCTGGACCTACGCCGGCGACACCTACCACTTGATCCGCGCTGGCCTCGTCGGAGACTCCGCCAAGGGCACCCCGCACACGATCCGCGACCACCCCCGCGTCTTCGCCACCCTCACCGCGCCCTCGTTCGGGCCCGTGCACAATCGCCCCGGCACCCGTGCCTGCCGCTGCGGTGCACGGCACTCCGAGGATGCTGCGGAGCTCGGCACGCCCCTGGACCCGGCGTCGTACGACTACGCGGGCGCGGTGCTGTGGAACAACCACGCCTCCGAGCTGTGGCGCTACTTCACGATCTACCTTCGCCGCGAGATCGCCAAGCGGGCCGGGCTCACGCAGAAGGCCGCTCGGGAACAGTCCCGGGTCTCGTTCGGCAAGGTCGCCGAATACCAGAAGCGCGGAGCCGTGCACTTCCATGCGGTGATCCGCTTCGACGGACCGGACGGACCCGATGATCCGCCCCCGGCCTGGGCCACCCTCGGCCTACTCACCGGCGCCATCGGTGCTGCCGCCGCCCGCGTCACGGTCGACGTGCCCCCGGCCTCGTATCAGCCGGACCCCGACCAGCCGGCCCGCGTCGAACCGGCCCGCACGCTGCACTGGGGCACCCAACTCGACGTGCAGCCGATCGGCGCCTTCGGCCACGGCGAGGAGATCACCGAAGCGGCCGTGGCCTCCTACGTCGCCAAGTACGCCACCAAAGCGGCTGAAACCACCGGCACAGTTGATCGCCGGATCGGCAACAAAGAAGCCCTGGTCCTGCTCGACGTGCCCGATCACCCCGCTCGGCTGATCGCGGCATGCCTCGACCTGCACGCGCTGTACCCGGACCGCAAGCTCCGCGACTGGGCTCACATGCTCGGCTTCCGCGGCCACTTCTCCACAAAATCCCGCCGCTACTCCACCACCCTCGGCGCCCTCCGCCAGACCCGCGCCGACTACCGCGCCGCCCAACAACGCGAAGCCCTCGGTCTGCCTGACCCCGACGACAGCCCAGAGGCAACCACGCTCACGCTCGCTCACTGGTCCTACGCCGGCCACGGTCACACCCCCGGCGAATCCTGGCTCGCCGCCAACATCCGCCGCGACATCCAACACAACCGCGAGATCGCACGCGAAGAACTGCTCAATGACGACCTTGGGGAGGCGTGAGCATGGCTGATCGTCTGCTGACGGTGGCGGAGGTCGCCGTACGGATCGGGACCTGGGAGGAGAGCGGGGAGCGTTTCCCGCGTCGCCTGATCGAAGAGCGCCGGATCGCCTTCGTCAAGGTCGGCCGGTACGTCCGGATCAAGGAGAGCGTCGTAGAGGCGTTCATCGAGGCCAATACCGTGCAGCCGGTGATCCTTCGGCCCACAGCTCTCAGGAGGGCCGCCTAATGGCTGGGAAGCGCAAGTCTCGCCGTGGCTTCGGCCGGATTCGGAAGCTGCCTTCAGGGAGGTATCAGGCTCGGTACCCGGGGCCTGATGGGGTGCTGCGGCCTGCCGATCGCACGTTCGCCACGACTACGGACGCTGATCGTTGGCTCGCCAAGAAGCGCATCGAGATCGAAGATGGTCGCTGGATCGACCCAACAGAAGGTCAGACGACGGTCCGGGAATGGGCGGCTCGCTGGCTGGCCGCAGTGTCCCCACAGCTCAAGCACAAGACACAAGCTACGTACCGATCGCTGATCAACTCGCAGATCAACCCCGTGCTTGGGGATCGTGAGCTGTCGAGCCTGCGGCCGATCACTGTGACTGAGTGGGTCGCCCAGATGCGCACGAAGGGACTCAGCCCGTCGCGCATTCGGCAGGCGTACCGGGTGCTGTCACAGGTCATGGCCTCGGCGGTCGACAACGACTTGATCGTGCAGACGCCTTGTCGAGGTGTTCGCCTCCCTCGGATGTCGCAGACCGAGCCGCACATTCTGACTCCGCTCGAAGCCTCGCGTCTTGTGCGGAAGGCTGAGAAGCCCCATGACCTGTTGATCGCACTCCTGGCCTTCGCTGGTCTGCGGGTTGGGGAGGGGTTCGCGCTACGTCGCAACGATGTGGACGTGTTGGGCGGGACGGTGTTGGTCGACGAGAACCTTGCCGAGGCGAACGGCGCTCTGGTCTTCGACACTCCGAAGTCTCACCAGAAGCGGCTCCTGCGCGTGGCGCCCACCCTCGCGAGGCGGCTCGGGAAGCACCTGGAGACCTTGCCGGACGATGGCGATGCGCTCCTGTTCACCACGCCCGCGGGCAAGCCACTGCGCTACAACCAGTGGCGCAAGGCCTACTTCAACCCCGCCGTGTTGGCGGCCGGCCTCACCGACGTGACCCCGCACGACCTTCGGGCCTCGCACGGGACCTGGGTCGCCGACAAGTACGGTGTTATGACCGCCGCTCATCGCCTCGGGCACTCGAACGCGAGCGTGACCACTCGGCACTACGCCCGCCCGGTCGCCGGCCGCGATGACCAGGTGGCCGAAGCCTCGGACGTGTGGGTCAACGGGCACGATCACGACCGTGGGGCACGTAGCGGGCACGACGACGATGACGACGGCTTGGCGGGGGCACTCGTACCCGTCTGACCTGCGGCGGAGACTTCACCGCCCTTGATCGGCGAAAGGTCTTGAAAACCGTCGTGGCAGCGATGTCACCGTGGGTTCAAATCCCACACCCACCGCGGTAGTTCGTAGGTGCTGGTCAGGAAGGGTGTCCCTCGGTGAGGGGCACCCTTTCCCTGTCGCGGTCTACAGCTCGTAGTCCCACGCCAGTTCCTCCCAGGCGATCTCCCGCAGCCCCTCCTGCGCGTCGCACCCCGACGGCACCCGTGCGTGGGGCTGGAACCAGATGATCGTGAGGTGGGAGCCGTAGAGGATGGGATCGCGGGAGGGTGTCAGGGCCGTGGAGCGGAAGACGCCGACGCAGGCCACCGCCGGCAGCATCTCGACCGGGCCGAAGGCGCCCGGGTAGTGGTCCGGGTACTCGTGCGGGGGCGGTACCAGGTGCACGGGGGCGGTCGGGTAGTCCTGTTCGGCCGATCTCAGCAGGCCTTTGATCCTCAGCTCGTTGACCGGTCTGCACGGGTAGCCGTCCAGCATCCCGCCGTACGTCGACGTCAGGCGCAGCTCCCCGAGGTCGACCCTGCGGCCGGAGGTCAGGACGAGCCGGGACAGGGTCATGATCGGCACTCTGTGGCGCTCCCATGGTGCTGGTGATGCTGTTCCGTTCTATGGCCGACGCCCCGTCATCCGCGCCGCCGACGCGATCGTCGCCCGTGCCTCCCGTTCCGTGAGCCCCGTGTTGAGGGCCGCGTCCACCAGGGGCGCGACCAGCGCGGGGCCGATGCCGTTCTCGTAGGCGCGGCAGGCGGCCCAGAAGAGGCGGGTGTTGCGCTGGCCCTCGTGGGCGGCGAGGACGAACTGGACCAGACCCTGGCCCTGGTCGCCGGCCGAGGGGTGGGTCGCGGGGTGGGTGGGGCGCGGTGGTGGCAGGAGCAGGCGGAGCAGGGCCGGTGGGCAGGCTGCGGGGGCGAGGTGGGCGGTGCCGGGAGCCGTGCCGTAGACGCCGTGGTCGGTGCGGGAGCCGGGGCCGACGAGGTAGCCGCCGGCGCCCCGGATGTCGATGCCGGGGGCGAGGCGGCCGGCCGAGTTGGGGACGGCGGCGTCGGGCGGGCCGGTCAGCCAGAGATGGCGGCCGCCGCTCGGGGTCAGGACGACGACCGTGTCGGGGATCGTGAAGAGGTGGCGCAGGGCCAGTTCGCGCAGGGCTGCCGAGGAGTCCGTGCCCGACTTGGTGTCCAGGTCCAGGCCGATCAGATGGTGGGGCGGGAGACCGCACGCGATGCCGTAGCCGGTCGCCCAGGGGGCCGCCGCGAAGAGTTCGCGGATGCGGACGGGGTCGGTCGAGGCGTCGTAGACCCCGTGGCCGAACGCGCCGCACTCGCCGTGGCAGGGCGCGGCCGAGGAGCTGTCGTCGCGGTGGGGGGAGCGCAGGGCCGGGAGCTTGGTGCCGGACAGGGGGATGACGGCCAGCCCGCGCTCGGCGGCTGACAGGGCGTGCGCGAGGGCCAGCGTCGTGGCCTGCCGGTCGGTGGTGGCCATGTCTCCATGTTCGTACGTACGTTCGAAAAAGGGAAGGGGTGGCGGGCGCGACGCGCCGGGGGCCAAGGATTGGCTGGAAAAGTGCCGGAACGCTTCCCCTGTTGTCCCCCTTGGCGATCTGGTGTCCTTATCGTCCTGATCTGCTGCGTGAAGTCGCGAAAGGGGTTTATCGACTTGTCCTCACGCTTCAGGGGGAATAACCGCTTCCGCTCTGGTTCGCCGGGGGTTCGGTGGGCAACTCTGATCTCGCGACGTCGTGCACAGCACCGGGGCGGTCGGCCAACTGCCCTGGACACAGCCTTACTTGACGTACTACCGGCAACAGGCCGGGTTCTGGAGGAAACACCATGGCAAGCATCCGTACCGCCCGCGTCATCGCCGCCGTCTCCGCCCTCCCGCTCGCCGCCGCACTCTTCACCGGCGTCGCGGCGGCGGACAACGGCGGCTTCGCGGACAACGGATCGAACGCGGGTGTCGCGAGCATCGTGGGCAGCGGTGTCGGGCACGACAACAAGGGCAACTCGTCGACCACGCAGCAGAACGCCGTCGGCTCCGGTGCCTCGGCTCAGAGCAACACGGCCCAGGTCAAGGGCTCCGCGTTCACGGCCGTCAATCAGGGGAACAACAACACATCCGTCAACTTCACCCCGCTGTGGTGGTGATGCGCGAGGCCTGACGGGCTCGACGGGGGGCTTCAGGGGGTGGGCTTCAGGGGGTGGGCTTCATGGGGGTGGGACAGGTCCGCGCGGCGGTGCTTCGGCGCCGCCGCGCAGGCGTGTTCGCGTGCGCGGCAACGGTCTTGACACCGCACTGGATCTGACGGACAGTCAGGAAATCTTGCGGACAAGGAGGTTGTCGTCATGGGCGACGATCCGGACACCCCGCCGCCCCAGCCCGACTCCCACCACTCGGCGGCCAACCTGCTGACCCGGCTCAAGGCCTACGAAGGGCGCCCCGCCGCCGTCGCCGGGGTCGGCAAGGACCCCGTCAACCTCCCCATGATCCGGCACTGGTGCGAGGCCCTGGGCGATACCAACCCGGTCTACACCGGGTCCGACGCGGTCGCTCCGCCCACCATGCTCCAGGCCTGGACGATGGGCGGGCTGACCGGGCACACGGGCAGGTCATCGGCGTACGACGAACTCCTCGCGCTCCTCGACGAGTCGGGTTGCACCTCGGTCGTCGCCACCGACTGCGAGCAGGAGTATCTCCGGCCTCTGCGTCCCGGCGACCGGGTCACCTTCGACACCGTCATCGAGTCGGTCTCCGGCCGCAAGACCACCAGGCTCGGCACCGGCCACTTCGTCACGACCCGGACCGACGTCCGCGTGGGCGAGACCCTCGTCGGCACTCACCGCTTCCGCATCCTGAAGTACGCGCCCGCACAACGGAAGAAGACCCCTCCCCGGCCCAGCCGCCCCCGACCCGTCGTCAACCGTGACAACGCCGGCTTCTGGGAAGGCGTCGAACAGCACCGACTCCTCATCCAGCGCTGCACCTCCTGCGCCACCCTCCGCTTCCCCTGGCTCCCGGGCTGCGCCCACTGCGGCGGCCCCGACTGGGACACGGTCGAGGCGAGCGGCGAGGGGAGCGTCTACTCGTACGTCGTCATGCACCACCCGCCCTTCCCGGCCTTCGACCCTCCCTACGCCGTCGTGCTCGTCGAACTCGCGGAGGGCGTGCGGATGGTCAGCAACGTGGTCGGGACGCCGTACGACAAGGTGCGGATCGGGATGCCGGTGCGGCTCGACTTCCGGACGTACGACGGTGATCTCACCCTTCCCGTCTTCCGCGCCGCCGCCGACGAGGCCGCTGCCGAGGAGGCCCCCGTATGAGAGCGGGCGACGAGCTGCCACCCCTCGAGATCCCGATCACCCGCACGCTGATCGTCGCGGGCGCGATAGCCTCCCGGGACTACCAGGACGTGCACCACGACCCGGAACTGGCCCGGCAGAAGGGCTCCCCGGACATCTTCATGAACATCCTGACGACGAACGGCCTGGTGGGGCGCTACATCACCGACCACTTCGGACCACGGACCGTGCTCAGGAAGGTGGCCATCAGGCTGGGAGCGCCCAACTACCCGGGGGACACGATGGTGTTGACCGGAACCATAGAAGCTCTCGAAGACACCACCGCGACCGTCCGGATCGTGGGGACCAACGGCATCGGCAACCATGTGACCGGGACGGTCACCTTCTGGATGAGGGACGCCGAATGAGCGCACGCGCGCGTGACGCGCTCGGAGGCCGGGCCGCGATCGTCGGCATCGGGGCCACCGAGTTCTCCAAGGACTCCGGCCGCAGCGAACTGCGCCTGGCCGCCGAGGCGGTCCGCGCGGCGCTCGACGACGCCGGGCTCACGGCGGCCGACGTGGACGGCATGGTCACGTTCACGATGGACACCAGCCCGGAGATCACCGTGGCGCAGGCCTGCGGGATCGGCGAGCTGTCCTTCTTCTCCCGCGTCCACTACGGCGGCGGCGCGGCCTGTGCGACCGTCCAGCAGGCGGCGCTCGCGATCGCCGCGGGCGTGGCCGAGGTCGTGGTCTGCTACCGCGCCTTCAACGAACGCTCAGGCCGCCGCTTCGGCTCCGGCGTCCAGCACCGCGAACCCTCCGCCGAGGGAGTCGCCCTCGGTTGGTCCCTCCCCTTCGGCCTGCTCACCCCGGCCTCCTGGGTGGCGATGGCGGCCCAGCGCTATCTGCACACCTACGGCCTCGGTCCGGAGGCCTTCGGCCAGGTGGCGGTGACCGACCGCGCGTACGCGGCCACCAACCCGGCCGCCTGGTTCCACGGCCGTCCCATCACCCTCGCCGACCACGCGGCCTCCCGCTGGATCGTCGAGCCGCTCAGGCTTCTGGACTGCTGCCAGGAGACCGACGGCGGCCAGGCGATCGTCGTCACGTCCCTCGCACGCGCGCGTGCCCTCCCCCACCGGCCCGCCGTCGTCGCGGCCGCCGCCCAGGGCGCCGGCCGCGCCCAGGAACAGATGACCAGCTTCTACCGCGACGACCTCACCGGCCTCCCCGAGATGAACGTCGTCGCCCGCCAGCTGTGGCGCACCTCGGGCCTGACCCCCCAGGACATCGACGTGGCGATCCTGTACGACCATTTCACCCCGTTCGTCCTGATGCAGCTGGAGGAGTTCGGCTTCTGCGCCCGGGGCGAGGCCGCGGACTTCGTACGCCGGGCCGAGCTCCCCCTCAACACCCACGGCGGCCAACTGGGCGAGGCCTACCTCCACGGCATGAACGGGATCGCGGAAGCCGTACGCCAACTGCGGGGGACGGCCGTGAACCAGGTGCCGGAGGCGGAGCGGGCGCTGGTGACGGCCGGGACAGGGGTACCCACGTCCGGGCTCGTGCTCGCCGGGGACGCGTAGCCCCCAGGGGTAATCCCGCAGTAGATGCGCCCCCCTCGTCCACCTTCAGGAGGTGCAGTCAGCACCACCTCTACAACCTGAGGGGGAGTCTTCTTCGGGACCTGTGGCCGATGAGCGGGGGCCGGTCGCGAATCTAGCGTGGAGCCATGACCACACCCGTCTGCACCAGCGCTTCGAAGGCCGCCGTACCGGCGACGCAGACCCTCGCGTACCCCTCGTTCGCCTCGTACGTGAAGGCACGCCAGCCGGTGCTGCTGCGTACCGCCCGGTCGCTGACCGCGAACCCGAGCGACGCGGAGGACCTGCTGCAGACCGCCCTGACCAAGACCTACGTCGCCTGGGAGCGCATCGAGGACCACCGTGCCCTCGACGGCTATGTCCGCCGCGCCCTGCTGAACACGCGCACCTCGCAGTGGCGCAAGCGCAAGGTCGACGAGTTCGCGACCGACGAGATCCCCGAGCCCGACCCCCTGCCCGGCGACGACGACCCCGCCGAGCAGCAGGCGCTGCACGACGCGATGTGGCGGGCGATCATGAAGCTGCCGGCGCGGCAGCGGGCGATGGTCGTCCTCAGGTATTACGAGGACCTCAGCGAGGTGCAGACGGCCGAGGTGCTCGGGGTCTCGGTCGGGACCGTGAAGTCGGCGGTGTCCAGGGCGCTGGGCAAGCTCCGCGAGGACCCCGAGCTGGTGCTCGCCCGGTAGGGAACCGTTCGGGACGATCGGCCGTTGTGAGGGCATCGTGACGTGATCGATCGCCCGGCTCTAGTGACATACCGCGCGGTATGTGCGCAGAATCGGCGCAACCCTTACTACCGCGTAGGCAATGTCGCCCCGGGAGGACGCCGTGCTGAGCACGATGCAGGACGTACCGCTGCTGATCTCCAGGATCCTGACCCACGGGTCGTCGATCCACGGCACCTCACAGGTGACCACCTGGACCGGCGAACCGGAGCCGCACCGCCGCTCCTTCGCCGAGGTCGGCGCCCGCGCCGCCCAGCTGGCGCACGCCCTGCGCGAGGACCTCGGGGTCGCCGGGGACGAGCGGGTGGCGACCCTGATGTGGAACAACGCCGAGCATGTCGAGGCCTACTTCGCGATCCCCTCCATGGGCGCGGTCCTGCACACCCTCAACCTCCGCCTCCCGGCCGACCAGCTGGCCTTCATCGTGGGCCACGCGGCCGACCGGGTCGTCATCGCCAACGGCTCGCTGCTCCCCCTGCTCGCCCCGCTGCTCCCGCACCTCAAGACGGTCGAGCACGTGGTGGTCTCCGGCCCCGGTGACCGCACGGCTCTCGAGGGCTCCCACGCGCGCGTGCACGAGTACGAGGACCTGATCGCCGGCAAGCCCACCACCTATGACTGGCCCGAGCTGGACGAGCGCCAGGCCGCCGCCATGTGCTACACCTCCGGCACCACGGGCGACCCCAAGGGCGTGGTCTACAGCCACCGTTCGATCTATCTGCACTCCATGCAGGTCAACATGGCCCAGTCGATGGGCCTGACCGACCAGGACACCTCGCTCGTGGTCGTCCCCCAGTTCCACGTCAACGCCTGGGGTCTGCCGCACGCCACCTTCATGACCGGCGTCAACATGCTGATGCCGGACCGCTTCCTGCAGCCCGCGCCCCTCGCCGAGATGATCGAGCGCGAGCGGCCGACCCACGCGGCCGCGGTCCCCACCATCTGGCAGGGTCTGCTCGGCGAGCTCACCGCCAAGCCCCGTGACGTCTCCTCCCTCACCCAGGTCACCATCGGCGGCTCGGCCTGTCCGCCCTCCCTGATGGAGGCCTTCGACAAGCTGGGCATGCGGGTCTGCCACGCCTGGGGCATGACGGAGACCTCCCCGCTCGGCACCATTGCGCGCCCGCCGGCCCACGTGGCCGGCACGCCCGAGGAGTTCGCCTACCGCCTCACCCAGGGCCGCTTCCCGGCCGGCGTCGAGGCCCGCCTCAGCGGCCCCGGCGGCGAGCGCCTTCCCTGGGACGGCGAGTCCGCGGGCGAGCTGGAGGTCCGCGGCCCCTGGATCGCGGGCGCCTACTACAACGGCCCGGACGCCGAACCCCTGCGTCCCGCCGACAAGTTCAGCGAGGACGGCTGGCTGAAGACCGGCGACGTCGGCACCATCTCCGCCGACGGCTTCCTCACCCTCACCGACCGCGCCAAGGACGTCATCAAGTCCGGCGGCGAGTGGATCTCCTCGGTCGAGCTGGAGAACGCCCTGATGTCCCACCCGGACGTCACCGAGGCCGCCGTCGTCGCCGTCCCCGACGACAAGTGGGGCGAGCGCCCGCTGGCCACGGTCGTCCTCAAGGAGGGCTCCACCGCGGACTTCGCGTCCCTGCGCGCCTTCCTCGCGAGCGACGTCTGCAAGATCGCCAAGTGGCAGCTCCCGGAGCGCTGGTCGATCATCGAGGCGGTCCCGAAGACGAGCGTCGGGAAGTTCGACAAAAAGGTGATCCGCAAGCGCTACGCGGAGGGTGAGCTGGACGTCACCCAGCTCTGAGAGAGCGAGGGGTACGGGGAGCAGGACGCCGCAGCCGGGCCAGGCGTCCTGCTCCCCGTACAGAGCCGAGTGCCGTCACCCGGCAGCGGTTGCTGAGCAACCGTCACCCCACAACCCTCACCGCCGTACCGAAGTGGCGAGCCACCCCAACCCCAGCCACACTCCCGCCACGGCGCACACCCCGCCCCAGCCCCACCATCCGAAGGCCGACCCGGCGAGCGCGGACGCCGTCGCGCCGCCGGCGAACCCCGCCACGACATACGCCGTGTTGGCGGTGGCCGGGGTCGAGGTCGTCGTCAGGGCGACGGTCTGGTTGGCGACGTGGGAGGCGACCAGGGCCGCGTGGACGGCGATCGCCGCGACGAACAGGGCCCCCATGGCATGTCCGCCGAACCAGAACAGCGGCACGGACACGGCGGCGAGCAGATACGCCGACCGTACGACCTTGGCGGCGCCGAAGCGGTCCACGAACCCCCCGGCCAGGGGCGCCACGACGCTGGCCGCCAGCCCGAAGAGGCCGAAGAGCCCGGCGGTCGCGGTCGACAGGCCGTAGGACGAGCCGGTCAGCAGGAGGGCCAGTGAGGTCCACAGCGCGCTCCAGGCGCCGTACATCCCCGCCTGCCGCACGCACGCGCGCCACAGGTCGGGCGAGCGGCGGACGACGGACGGCAGGGCGGTGAGGCCCGAGAAGAGCGGGCCGGAGCGGTGGACTCGTTCGACCGGCAGGGCGTAGGCCGTCGCGAGGCCGAGGACGGCGGTCAGGGCGGCCGCGCCCACGAAGACCACCCGCCAGCCGTAGGCCTGACCGATCAGGCCGCCGAGCACACGGGCCGCGACGATACCGGTGAACAGGCCCGCGATGACGGCCGCGACATGGCGGGCCCGGCGGTCGGCGGGGGCGCGCTGGGCGACCAGCGGGACCAGCAGCTGGGGGACGACGGTCGCCGCGGAGGCGACGAGGACGGCGGCCGCGAGGGCGGTGGTGCCGGTGGCGAGCGCGGCGGCGGTCAGGGCCGCGGTGGTGACGAGCGAGAGGACGGCGACCAGGCGCCGTCGGTTCACCCTGTCGCCGAGCGGGGCGAAGACGAGCAGCCCGAAGGCGTAGCCGAACTGCGCGACCGAGGCGACCCAGGCCACCGCGGAGGGCGTCGAGCCGTAGTCGCGGGCGATGAGGGGGAGCAGCGGGGCCGCGAGGTAGATGTTGGCGGCCGTGACGGCGGTGCAGACGGCGATGAGGACGAGGAGGAGCGAGCCCGCGCGCCGGGCGGGGGCCTGCGTGGGCCGTCCTCGGGTGACGGTTGCTGTCGGCATGACCGGGGGACTCCTTCGAGCCAGGTCTCACAACTAACTGGTTGGTTGGAACAGTCCCAACAGTCTGGGTCGCTCGTCGATTCCCTGTCAACCAAATAGTTGGTTACTTGACCCACCCGCTCTACCCTGGCCCCATGGCAGCAGTAAGGGACCCCGAGGCCACCCGGGCCCGGATCTTCGAGGCGGCGGTCGCCGAGTTCGCCCGCTACGGCATCGCGGGCGCCCGCATCGACCGCATCGCGACCGAGGCCAAGGCCAACAAGCAGCTGATCTACGCCTACTTCGGCAACAAGGCGGAGCTGTTCACGAAGGTCCTCGGGAAGGTCATGCTCGACCTGGCCGCCGCCGTCCCCGTCGACCCGGACGACATCGAGGGCTGGATCGACCGCGTGATGGACTACCACGCCGCCCACCCCGAGGTGCTGCGCCTGCTCTTCTGGGAGGGAATGGAGTACGGCGCCGACGAGCTGCCCGACGAGACCGAGCGCCAGGAGCACTACCGGCACAAGATCGAGGCCCTCCAGGACGCCCAGGACCGAGGCGCCCTCAGCGACGCGATCCCGGCCCGCGACCTGCTGTTCCTGCTGATCGCCCTCGCCAACTGGGCCGTGGTCGTCCCCCAGATGAGGCGGATCGTCGTGGGCGCCGAGGAGAGCGACCATGAGCGGCTGCGGGCCTCGGTGCGGGAGGCGGCGCGGAGACTGGTCACGAAGTAGGGAGTCGTGCGGTGAGTGCGCACACTGCACCGCAACGACCGCCCGGCCATGTCCTCAGGCCGTACGCGGCCCCGCGGGCTACGCCGCGAGAGCCGATGACGGCGGAGATCACGAAGCCCCGCGCCGAGCCGGCGGAACAGCCGCCCGCGGCGGCCGTCGGCCACGCGACCGTCCGATGGCGGCCGGAACGCGACGTGGTTGTCCCCGCACCGCGACCGGGCCGACGACCGTCCTAGTTGGTGCCGATCCGCGCCAGCAGGTCCACGATCCGTGACTGCACCTCGGCGCTGGTCGACCGCTCGGCGAGGAACAGGACCGTCTCACCGGAGGCCAGCCGAGGCAGATCGGCCTGGTCCACGGCCGCGGTGTACACGACCAACGGGGTGCGATTCAGCTGCCCGTTCGCCCGCAGCCAGTCCACGATCCCGGCCCGCCGCCGGTGCACCTGCATGAGGTCCATCACCACGAGGTTCGGCCTGAGCTGCCCCGCGAGCGTCACGGCATCCGTGTCACTCGCGGCACGCGCCACCTGCATCCCCCGCCGCTCCAGCGTCGCGGTCAGCGCCAGCGCGATCTCCGCGTGCTCCTCGATCAGCAGCACGCGTGGGGGGTGCTGCTCGCTGTCCCGCGGCGCCAGCGCCTTCAGCAGTACGGCGGGATCGGCGCCGTACGCCGCCTCCCGCGAGGCCTGCCCGAGCCCGGCGGTCACCATGATCGGCACCTCGGACGCCACCGCCGCCTGCCGCAGCGACTGGAGCGCGGTCCGCGTGATCGGCCCGGTCAGCGGGTCCACGAACAGGGCGGCGGGGAAGGCCGCGATCTGCGCGTCGACCTCCTCGCGCGACTGCACGATGACCGGCCGGTACCCACGGTCGCTGAGCGCCTGCTGGGTCGTCACGTCCGGCGCGGGCCACACCAGCAGCCGCCGCGGGTTGTCCAGCGGCTCCGGGGGCAGTTCGTCGTCCATCGGCTGCGGCCGGGGGGTGTGCGGGATCTCGACGGCTCCGCCGGGACCGTCCAGCGGCTCGGGCCCCTCGGCGGCGTTCTCGTCGGGCGCCCCTATGGCGTACGACCGTCCGGCCGCCTCGGTGGCGTGCGCGAGCCGCGACTGTCCGGCCGGCGACGGCTGCGGGCTCTGCGCCGGTGCCGCTGCGGCCTGCTCGGCCGCCGGATGCGGACGTGCTCCCGGCTCCGGGGCCGCGGCGGCAGCGGGGTCGGGCCGGGTGCCGAGCTTGCGCCGCCGCCCCGAACCACCGGGCTGCTGCGGGGGAGGCGTGGCCGTCCCCGGCTGCTGCACCTGAGCCGCCTGCCGGGTGAACGGGACCCCCTGACCGAGGGTGCGCACGCTGATCGCCCGGCCCTGGGTGGAGTTGGGGTCGACGGGTGCGGCCGCGGCCTCGGCGGGCAGCGGCTGCGCGACCCGGGCCTGCAGGGGCGTGCCGGGCGCCGGAGTGGACTGACCGGTTTCGGGGGCCTGCGCGGGCTGGGGGGCGGGCTGGTTCGGGGGTACGGCGGTGGCGGCGCCGTTCGCCGGTACGGGGGTGACGGCGCCGGAGGCGTGGCTGGTGGGCCACGGCTGGGGAGCGGGCGTGGCCTGCGCCTGGTCCTGCGTCGGTGCCGGTGCCGGTGTCTGCGGCTGGGGCGTCTCGGCGGGGAGGGGCTGGTTGGGCGCGAGGCCGGGCTGGGCCGGGGCCGCCTGAAGGGGCGAGGCCGGGGCGGGGGCGGTCTGCGCGACCAGGCCGACCTGTCCGGTCGCGTTCTGCACGGGGACACCCGGGAACTGGGCCGACGACACCGCGCCCGGGGCGGCTGCTTGGACACCCTGTCCGGGCGCCTCGGCGGGCTGGGCCACGGCCCGTCGGCGGCGGCCCGTCGGGGCGTTGGTGGGGTGCGGCTGCGGCGGGGTGTGGTCGTCGGCCTGGTCGTGCGGCACGGCGTCATGCCGACCGTCGTCACCGTGACCGTCGGCGGGGACGGCGTGACCGGGGACCTGGGCGAGACCGTTGACCGGAACGGGGGCCGAGGCCTGGCCGGGGGGCTGCACCTGACCCGGGACCTGTGCCTGACCCGGGACCTGTGCCTGACCCGGGATCTGTGCCTGCCCCGGGACCTGGACCTGGCCGGGTACCCGTACCTCACCCGGGAGTTGTGCCGAGCCCGGGGCCTGACCTTGGCCGGGGACCTGAGTCTGACCCGGGGACTGAAGCTGTCCGGGGGCCTGTACCTGACCCGGTGCCTGGATCTGGCCGGATACCTGGATCTGCCCAGGTGCCTGCATCTGGCCCGGGAGCTGTCCTGAGCCCTGGCTCGGGACGTGTGCCGGGTCGGCGATCTGGTTCGGGAGCCGGCCTTGGCTCGGGACCTGAGGCTGGACTGGTGCCTGGATCTGCCCTGGTGCCTGCATCTGGCCCGGGAGCTGTGCTGAGCTCTGGCTCGGGTCGTGTGCCGGGTCGGCGATCTGGTTCGGGAGCTGGCCTTGGCTCGGGACCTGAGCTTGCCCCGGGACCTGCATCTGGCCCGGAATCTGCCCCGAGGCCGGCCCCGTCGTCTGTCCCTGTTCCTGTCCCTGCACCGGCGTCAGTCCCGCCGCGGCCGCGGCGGCGTCGGACGGTCGGTCCGCGTCGGCGGGCGGGAGCGCGAACACCGCGCGGGGGGCCGCCTCCTGCGCGGCCGCGCGCTCCGACGCGGCGGCGAGGGCGCGCCGTCGGCGCCCGTCCTGCTGCGGGGCGCCGGTGCCGGAGGAACCCTGCCCGGCGACCGGGAGCTCCCCCTGCGCCTGGCCCGGCTCGGCGGAGCCGCCCGCGGGCAACGCCGCCGGCAGCGCGTGCTGTTCGCCGCCGTCGCTCAGGGCCCGGCGCCCGGCCGGCACGGGCACGCCCTGCGGAGGCACGGTCCCGCCGAGACCGGTACCCGCGGCGGCGGACCCGGCGCCATGCTCGCCTGCCATCACCACGGCACCCTCGGACACACCGGCCTCGGCGGGCCGGGCACGGCGCCGACCCGTACCGCCGGGGCCGTCCCCGTCGTCGCCGGAGGCCTGCGCCGGCAGGGACACCGACTGCTCCCGCTCGGCCGCCGCCCGCCGCCTGCGCCGCCCGGTGGGCGCCACCGATTCGTCGGTCTCGGCCGGGACGTCGGCGTCCAGGAAGGCGTCGGTGGAGGAGCGCCGGGCCCGCCGCCGCCCGCCGCCCTCGGCAGGGGCGGTCTCCACGGGGACGGTTTCCAGGGGAGCGGCCTCCAGCGCGGCCGGACCGGGAGCCGCGACGGCCCCCGCCCCACCGCCGATGGGCACTTCGAGGACGTACGCGCTGCCGCTCATGCCCGGCACCTCGTGCGTCTGCAGCACGCCGCCGTGGGCGCGCACGATCCCGCGCACGATCGGCTCGTGCACCGGGTCTCCCCCGGCGTACGGCCCGCGCACCTCGATCCGTACGCCCTCGCCGCGCTGCGCGGCCGCCACCACGACCGTGTTGTCCATGTAACCGCCTGCGGACACGGGAGAGTTCCCGGTCGCGTCGACCCCGGCCACGTCCGCGATGAGATGCGCGAGCGCCGTCGCGAGGCGCTGGGCGTCGACCTCGGCCTCGATGGGCGGCGCGTGCACGGCGAACTGGACGCGCCCCGGCCCGATGAGTTCGACCGCGCCGTCCACGCCGGCGGCGACGACCGCGTCGAGCATGACGTTCGTACGGACGATGTCGTCGGTGCCCGCGTCGAGTCGCTGGTAGCCGAGGACGTTGTCGATGAGGTTGGTGATGCGGGAGTAGCCGGCCGAGAGGTGGTGCAGGACCTGGTTGGCCTCGGGCCACAGCTGGCCGGCGTCGTCGGCGGCGAGGGCGGCCAGTTCGCGGCGCAGTTCGTCGAGGGGGCCCCGCAGGGAGCGGCCGAGGAGGGTGAGGAGCTGGTCGTGGCGCCCGGCGAGCGCCTCGTAGCGGTCCTTCTCGCGCTCCCCGAGCGCGGCGTACCGCTCCTCACCGGAGGCGATGTCCTCGTCGTGCTGCTCCTGGAGCTCCTCCAGTTCGGTGATGTGCTTCTGGCGCAGCGCGGTGAGTTCGGAGGCGTGCTCCTCCTCGATCCGCTCCAGCTCCGCCGCGTGGGCCTTCTCGGCGGCGGTCTTCTCGTCGGCGAGCGAGTCGTAGGGCCGCCGGTCGGTGAAGGTGAGCACGGCGCCGACGAGCTGGTCGCCGTCGCGCACCGGCGCGGTCGTCAGGTCCACCGGGACCTTCTGGTCCTTCTTCGACCACAGCACCTGTCCGCGCACCCGGTGCTTGCGCCCGGAGCGCAGGGTGTCGGCGAGGGGGGACTCCTCGTACGGGAAAGGGGTGCCGTCGGCGCGGGAGTGCAGGATGAGGTCGTGGAGCTCGCGGCCGCCGAGGTCACTGGCCCGGTAACCCAGTATCTGGGCGGCGGCCGGGTTGACGAGCACGATCCGTCCGTCGGTGTCGGTGCCTACGACGCCCTCCGAGGCGGCCCGCAGGATCATCTCGGTCTGCCGCTGCGACCGTGCCAGCTCGGCCTCGGTGTCCACGGTCCCGGTGAGGTCGCGTACGACGAGCATGAGCAGCTCGTCGCCGCTGTAGCCGTAACCGTCGTAGGCCTGCTGGCCGTTCTCCAGATTGGCGCTGGTGACCTCGACGGGGAACTCGGTGCCGTCGGTCCGCCGGGCGACCATCCGCGTCGGCTTGGTGCGCCCGCGCGGGTCCATGTGGTCGGGGCGCCGCATGGAGCCCGGAATGAGCCGCGAGTCGAAGTGCGGCAGCAGATCGAGCAGCCCGCGCCCGACCAGCGCGGTGCCCGGCGCCTCGAACGCCTCCAGCGCGATGGTGTTGGCGTTGACGACGGTCCCATTGGCGTTGACCAGCACCAACGCATCGGGAAGCGCGTCGAGTATGGCTGCGAGGCGAGCAGCACCTCGGGATGGCCTGCTGCTCACGAGACGCTTCCTCCCTGTTACCGCACCTTGCCGACCGCTCGGGCCATCTTGCCAAGGGGCCCGCGACGTGTCACGCGAGGGAGTCTAAGCGCTGCCGTTGTGCCGGGGTGCTGGATGAGAGGGAGGTCGCACGACGAAGTGAAGTAGAACGTGTGACCGCCCCTCGGGGGCTAGGTGTCCATGCTGGGGAGGAGCGGCACGAACCGGTCCCAGCGCGCGATGTCGCACCCGTCGCTCCGGTCGAACCAGGTGTCCACGGGGCGCCCGGCCCAGGTGCCCGTGACGTGGGCGGTGGCGGGGCCGCCGTAGAGCATGGTGCAGAGGCTGCCCTCGGGGACGGGGGCGAAGGTGTCCTTCCCCCACCGCGTGTTCCGCTCCAGGACGGCGCAGGCGCCGGCGGGGTCGGGGTGGGTGCCGTGCGTGGGGTGACAGCCGACCTCGAAGGTCCCGTCGGCTCCGCTTCCCGCGTCCCGGACGGTGACGGTGAGATGGTCCCCGCCGTCGGTGTACGCCGACGCGGGGCTGGGGGCCAGGGCGGCGAGGAACAGGGGGAGGGGGCTTAACCGTGCGAGCCGGCCGAGCCGGGTGACGTATGACATGCCCTGACTAACGCCGGACGGCGCCGTACGTTGCGCGGAAGCACTTTGCCCTGCGCCCCGCCCGCCTAGTACCGTGGGAACCGATTGGTGGCACGACCTTCGACTGTGTCATCATCTGCACGCACCACTCGCGCTCGCGCGGGCGGCTGTGCTGGAGGCGTCGCCTAGTCCGGTCTATGGCGCCGCACTGCTAATGCGGTTTGGGACTTCAATCCCATCGAGGGTTCAAATCCCTCCGCCTCCGCGCAAGATCACCGAAGCCCCGGTCCGAGCGACCGGGGCTTCGTCGTTGTCCCCCCGCTCTGAGGGGTGTTTTCGCAGGCCACAAGGGCTACGGCAAACGGATTTCACATGCGAGCGGCAGTCATGTAATGTTCTTCCTGTCGCCGCGAGCGGCCCGGAAGGGCAAGGAACGGCGAGAAAACAGAACAAGCACTCGTAGCTTAACGGATAGAGCATCTGACTACGGATCAGAAGGTTGCAGGTTCGAATCCTGCCGAGTGCACACAGATCAAAGGCCCCGCCGGTTGAACCGGCGGGGCCTTTGACATCAACGCCGTGTACGTCGCTGCGTCCTCAGAAGCCTGAGCAGGTAGCCGCCGCTGACGGTCCTGACGCCGTGGAGGTCTTCGGGGGGCCGTGGTCCACAGTCACGGAACAAGTGGCGGTTCCTCCCGATCCGCTGAGGCTGATGAGCAGCGATCCCCCCTTCATGAAGCCCTTCGTCTTCACGACCTTCCGCCACGGCAAGGTCTTGGTGGTCTCGGACCTTGAAGAGATGCCGTCGTCGTTCCATACGGAGTACGCGATAGTCACGTCTCGCGCATTGCCGGTGACCGTGTACTCGACCTCGACTGTCTTCGAGACCTCGTGCGAAACGCCAGCGAGGACGGCCGCGCACCCGCCCGCCACCAAAAGGACGAGCACGAGCAGCACCCACGGCCACTTGCGTCTCTTCTTCCTCGGCGGTGCTCCGTACGGCGGCGAGGCACCGTACGGCGGCTGGCTCCATCCCTGCGGCTGGCGCTGCTGCGCGCCCTGTCCCCACTGTTGCTGTGATGGATCAGGACGGGGCGGCTGCCCGGGGGTGGGTTCGCTCATGACCTCAGCGTCTGGCACGCCCTTCGCGTGCGCGACTCAGGGACTCCACTCGTGGGTTCCGTCGGCCCGGCAGCCGAGTGCTAGCAGGCCGTCACTCACCGCCCTGTGCGACCGGATTGCCTGAGTCCTCGTCTGAGTCGTCTTACGTCTGTGGGCTTGAGGGCGTCCAGGTCGATGACCCGCAGCCGGCCGGCCGCGGGCACATCGTGGCGAGCGCGGTGGGCTCCCATCCCGTCCACCATCGGCCCAGGCAGAGCCGAGCAGATGCGGCCCCTGGCGTCCAGGTCGTTCGTACAGTGGCGCGCTCCACCTGGACGCCATGAACCACGCCCGCTCCACGGTGTGTGGGTCGACGGCGGACGGGATCGGAGCAGGGGGGAGTGAGGGGTTGAGGCGTGGGGTGCACCTTCGATCCAAGGTCGATAGACAACTCGCCTTTGGTCCGCCATGCTGCCCGAGTGATCACGCGCCCACGTTGGCTGCGTTGAGTAGGGGTAGGGATCGTGGAGCAATCGCACGTCGTAGCCAGACAGCCGGAGCCTATTCGCTATCGGTACACGCTTCTCCAGTCCGTAATGCCTGCTCTGCCGCTTCTTGTCATCGTCTGGGGTGCGAAAATCTGGGACTGGATGACTGGGATGCCCGTCGGGGCTGAGATGACCGAGTCGTTTGGCATGTGGGGCGGCATGCTGCTCGTGCTCTTGATCGCCGGGCGGTATTTCGGCGTCACTCTCACGGAGTCGACAGCCAACGTGCACAGCCTCCGCCGCCGGACCATCCGGTGGTCAGACGTCCAGGCCATCTGCATCGAGGGCTTCCAGGGGGCCCAAGTCGTTGTGATCTACGAAGCGGGTGGCCGTCGCACTCGCCTACGGGCACCCATCACGGGCTTCTTCTGCTGGGATCGCGGGTTCGAGGACAAGTTCCAGACCATCGGCAGGTGGTGGCAGGAGCAGCGCGGTCCGGACTGGGCGCCGGTCCTGCTCCCGGGAGTGCCCTTGAGTGGCCCGGCGCCTCTTGACGGGAATCCGTTCGCCTCCCCCACCCAGTAGTCGGCGTACGGCTGTAGACGCAGGTTGGAGCGGCGGCCGGAGTCAGCAGTCCGCATGTCAAGGCGGCGTCTGTACCTGACATCAGCTACTGACACCAACAAGCGCGCACTCTCGCGGTCAACATCGGACCTACACGATTGATCATTGGGCAAGTCCACCGGGAGAAGCGGCGATCGAGAGCCCTTTCGATCGACCTGATAAGGATGAGGCCAGACCTCAAAACCTGTGCCCGTGACGGCCGCCGTCCTCAAGCGATGGATGGCGGCCTACCCATCTGCCCAGTCACTCAGGGTCCACCGACGTCCTGCCTATGACAGCTGCCTCAGCTCCCACGGCAGCGAAGTGCCTACGAACCACGGCAAGGGCGATCCATCCAGGCAGCAGCACGAGTGCGCCAGCCGCCGGCCACATGTCACCCGCCAACAAGCCAAAAGCCGTCACAGAAGCACCGAGCATGGCTACGGCAGCAGCGGCCGACTCGGCCCGAAGCTGTCGAGGGGAGCGTCTGCTGGCCGATGGCTTGACGAACTGACGCCCGAAGAAGACCTGCACGCCGTTCACGACGGCCAGCAGAGCGGCAAGAGCGCCGAAGACGCTGAGGGCGAGGACGAAGGCGAAGGGTATGGCGTGAAGCTACACATTCAGAGTTCGCACCCCGCGCTCGGGTAAGGACGCACGCCAGGTCCAAGATTCACCGACTCCCGGTCGCGGCCGTGACCTCGTGCCAAATGCCTGCCAGATCCCGTGGGGAATCACGGGGAACAGCGGGGAGCACATAGGGAAGACGCACCAGCACCGTCTGCAAATCGACGCAGGTCAACCCAGTAACCGTTGCCAAGAAACCCGAGCTTCCCAAGCTCATTGCGCAGGTCCTGCTGTGTCGCGGTATCGACAAGAGGAACCGTGTTGCTGAGGATCCTGGGGTGACTGATGACGAACTCGTCCTGGCGGTCCGTTCGCATGTGGCCGACCGGGGGCTGCCCAGGCCCGCATCTGCTGAGGACGTCACGGCCTTCGAGCGGGTAGTAGGTAATCCGATGCCCGACTTGTTGAAGCGGATGTATCTCGAAGTCGCCAACGGTGGCTTCGGACCCTGGCGGGTGGTCTCGCTGACCGAGGCCGACGACTGGTTCAGCGACTGCGCGGACATCACCATGGCCTTCCACGCGTTCGGCGGTCCCGATGGGGACGCCCTCCCGTCGGGACTCGTCCCGCTGATGGACCGAGGCTGCGCGAAGTGGACACTGATCGACTTCCGTACGTCCGACGGCCAGATGTGGGACTGGGACCCCAACCTGTGCTGCATCCGGCACGCTCCTGGACCGCTCGGACAATCACTCGCGCAGTGGCTCACCGACTGGTTGCGCGGCGAGGCGCACGAGGGCCCCTATCCGCACCGCGTGCCGGCCGACTCCGCATGTCACAACCCATGAGGCTGAAGGCGGCCCCGTCTCATTTTCCGTCTCATTCATCGGCGTTCACAGCCGTAGAGGCAAGACCACAAGCCCCGTAACGCATGGGCAAGCGCGATGGCAGAGAGCCGAGTTACTCCCCGACATGGCGCCGGGTGGTGTGCGTCTCGATGAGGCGGACCGCCATGTCATGGCGTGATGGGAAAGCAAGGTGGAGCGGGGTGAGCCCGTCCTGGGAAGGACGCTCGAGGTCGGCACCATATGCCAACAGGACTGCGGTGCAGGCAGCTTCGAGGGGTTCTCCTGTCTGGACGGCTCCGTCAGCCTCACCGTCGATCGCATGGAGCAGTGGAGTCCAACCGCTGTAACCATCGAACTCACCCGGATCGGCACCCGCGTCCAGGAGGCGCGTCAGCTCCGCCAAGGCGTCCGAGCCCGGGCTGTACAGCAGCGAAGTACAGCAACCCCAGCATCCCACCACGCACGACTGACCGATGTCCGTAGAGCTACGGGTCAGAAGGTTGCAGGTTCGAATCCTGACGAGTGCACACAGGGCAAAGGCCCCGGATCGCTCCGGGGCCTTTGGCGTTCCGGGGGGGGGTACAGCGGCGAAGTACAAGAGGACGGACCCGGCCCCGTCCAAGAGGAGAGGGCCGACCGGCTGACCGCCTCCGCCTACTTGAGCGCCACGCCACCCGCGTTGTGGTAGGCGATCGTCTTGTTGATCAGGTTCCCGCCGTCGGTCTCGACCGATGTCTGTTCGCCATGCCCCGCGCCGAACAGCAGGCCGGCGATATGGGCGTTCGCCACCTGGTCCATGTGACCGAGGAGCCAATCCACCTTGTCGTCCTTGTAATGGTTGAGGGTGTTGTTCTGCGCCATGTTGCCCACGGGGATCTGCCACAGGACCACCGGCTTGCCCACGGACTCGGCCATCGTCTTGTAGAACCCCATCTGGGCAGCGGCCTTCTGGTCGGTCCAGAAGGTGTCCAGGCCACCGTGCTCCGGCTTTGCGTACCAGCCGGCGTCGCGGTCCGACACATCGGCGACCAGGAAGTCGGCGTTCTGCGCACCGAGGTTCGCGTAGTCCTTGGCGCATCCCTGCATGTTGCTCTGCCAGTCCCAGCAGGAGAGGTGGAAGCCCACGGTGGTGTTCGGTGCGTATGTGTGCGCCATCGAGATCAGGCACCGGGAGAGTCCGGCGGCGCTGTCCTCCTGTGATCCGCAATCCGTCGGATTCGCGGCAGAGACCTTCGCGGCAACCGTGTGCGGATCGCCGAGCGATCGGACGTAGCCCCAGAAGTCGGGCTCGAGGTCGATCATGTTCTGCGCGTTGCCGATCTTCTGGAGGAAGAAGCGGTAGTCGTTCATGTACCGGGTGAGCAGGTCGACCCTGTTGATGGCCTCGACCTCGCCCGGACCGTCGCCCTGACCTGCCAGATCCCCGAGGTCGCGCAGTGAGTACCAGGTCCAGAAGAACTTCTGCGGGCGCGGGCTTCCCTTGTAGGTCGCCTTGGCCACCTGGCCGTTCAAATAGGTCACGTAATTGCCGGGTGGCGTGGTGCTGCCTTGCCAGCAGCCCCACCAGCTCTTCCACTCATCCTTGCATTTCGATGCCGAGTAGTAGTCCGACGAGGGCGCGGGCTGGCTGTGCACGTAGGCGTATCGCACGTCGAACGGCGCGGCGTCCGCCGACTCGTCGGACATCGAGCCGCCGATGAGCACCTTGTTGCCACCCATGAAACTCTTCGTCGAGCTGCCGCCGCCGGCCGCGGCCGCGGGAGACGACGCCGGCGACGGGCTCGTGCCACTCGAAGCCTTGCTCGAGGGAACACTGGTTGCCGTCGCGCTGGGCGTCGGCGTCGGCGTCGGCGTCGGCGTTGCGGCGCTGCCGACGCTCCCGGCCGGGACGAGTTGCCACTGCTGATTGGCGCCGCCCCAGTCGCGGTACTGGACGACGTCGCCCCCGTTGGCCTTGGAGGCGTTGTGGACCTCGACGGCCATGCCGCTGAAGCGATTGATCAGACGCATGTAGCCGTCCGACGACTCGGCCAGTTTGAACTGCTGGTTGGTGCCGTTCCGGTCGCTCCACTGCACGATCTCGGAGCCGGCGGTCTTCGACCAGTTGCGGTTGTCCAGCACCTTGCCGGAGTTCCGGTTCTGCAGCTTGTAGTACCCGTCACCTGCGTCGATGAACCGCCACTGCTGGTTGGCCCCGCCGTGACGGGCCCACTGCACCACCGCCGCGCCGTCGTTCGTGGCGAACTCCCGGCCGTCCAGCACCTTGCCGCTGTTGCGGTTGACCAGCACGTACCACGACTTCGAATCCACGGTTCCCGCCGAGGCCGTGTTGATCACGACCGCGGAGCCGGCCACGACAGCCATGACGATGGCCGCCCAGACACCCCGACGTGCGAACAACCGACGGCCACGATGGGTCACTTGTGGTCCTCCGGTGTCGGCCGAGCGGGACGACCGGCGACGACCGCGGCCGCGCGGCATGGCGGCGGCCAACGCGGTACGCCACCGATGACGTGGGTGGGCGTGGGACATGTCTGTGCTCTCTTTCAGCCGTTGCATCTGACCGGACCACCGGGCCGGACAGCACTGAGTGGTCCGGGAGGCCGAAAAGGTTGCCGTGCATCAGAAGATCCACAGATTTCACTTCCGGAGCTGTGCTCGGGGTTGGGGCGACGCCGGCCGGTGAGCATCTGCGATGGCGGCGGACGGTCAGGGACAACAGGCGTGGGAGCGGCTTGTTCTGACACCCCGGAGTGGGATCTCCGGGGCCTCTTGCGGTAGAGGGACGGCGTGGCAGCGCGGTCATGCGGCGGTCATGGCCAGGCCATGGAAGGCCTGGGTGGTGCGGGGGTGGGCGAGTTCGTCGAGCAGGTGGCGCCAGTCGGGGTCGGCCGCGGCGGGGTGGGCCAGGTCCCAGGCGGTGAGGAGGGGGGTCAGTTCGCTCTCGGGGGAGGTCTCTATCGACGGGGAGGACAGCAGCGGGGTCATGGGAGTTCCTTCCGGAGGGCGACGCACAGAGGAGGGCGGTGAACTCGGGGGCGGCGCCCGGGGATCCGGGATCCGATGGCTTCTACGATGCCGTCGATTCCGGGACGGCGACATGGAGCCCGCCGCCCAGTCCGGGGTGGGGGCAGCTGTACCGTTCCTAGGGACTGAGCGGGAGTGAGTCCTGTTGCCAGGTCTCGTGCTCGGCCGAACGCCCCGAACGGTGTTGGGCGTTCTGGTTGCCCGCGTTCGTTCCGCATCCGGGCGGCACGGATCGTGGCCGTGGTCCGGGGATGCGGGGGCGGGGTCCCTCACGCCCGGGAGCTCACCCCTACCCGAAGATCCCGTCGCCATGGGAAACGAGCGCCTCCCGTGAAGGTCACGCATTCGATGAGGGAACGCCAGTTCCCTGCTAACCGACACCACTACCGAGGCGCGTGACACAACACAGACGAGCACCACTCACTCCCGCTCACCAAAACGCTCTTGAACGCACTCCAGTGGCAGAAGCTCCAAGCCCTCTGCCATCGTGACCGTCATGGGCGAACTGGTGGAGCGGGTGGACGAGGAGGACCGGGTCATCGGGGTGGTGGACCGGGCGGAGGCCATCGAGAAGGGGTGGCTGCACCGGATCGCGACCACGGTCTGCCGTGATCCGGACGGGCGGATTCTGGTGCATCGGCGGCCGGAGAACGATTCCCGCTTCCCGGGGCAGTACAACTGGCTGGTGGGCGGGGCGGCGGAGGCCGGGGAGTCGTACGAGGAGGCGGCGGCCCGGGAACTCGCCGAGGAACTGGGGGTGGTCGGGACACCGCGCTTCCTCTTCAAGTTCCTGTGCCGCGGCGAGATCAGCCCCTACTGGCTCGGGGTGCACGAAGTCGTCGTGACCGGAGCGCTCGTGCCCGATCCGGCGGAGATCGCTTGGCACGCCTGGTTCGGCGAGGGCGAGTTGCTGGAGGCGGCCGGGAGGCCCACGTTCGTGTCCGACGGGGCGGAGGCCCTGCGGCGTCACCTGGCGGCCCGAACGCCCGGATCGTCGGCAGTGCCTCCCACCGACGGGGCGGCCGCCTCGGGTTGAGCGGCAAGACATACCCCTGCAGGTACCCCGCCGGCCCGTCGTCGAGGTGGATCGCGAACTCCCCGAAACCGCGGCCCGGTTCGTCGTCGCAGGAGATGCCGGGCACGTTGCGCCAGTAGGCGTGCACGACAGCTCCCTTCGGGGCGAGCGGCCGTGGTGACCGTACGTCAGCAGGTGGCGCCGACGGCGGCCTGGGTGAGGACGGGGCGGGGCAGGGGGAGCACGGGGCGCCGGGGCCGGAGCGGGCTCTTGCGGCCGCTCGTGAAGACGAACAGGCGCAGGACCAGGAAGCGGCCGATGCCGGCCAGACCGGACGCGGTGAGGTAGACGGCCTGTTCCGTGAGCATGCCGGGCGCCGACTGGATGACGTGGAGGAGGAACATCGCGGCGCAGGTGACGGCGTACGCGGCCGCCGCGGAGCCGGAGGACTGGAGGTGCCGGCGCCAGCCGGGGCGGCGGCCGGTGCCGAACGTGAACAGGGCGTGGAGCTCGGTGCACAGGAGCGTGGAGACCACGGTGATCACCGCGTTCGCGACCGCCCACGGCATCGTCATCGCCACCAGCGGTACGGCGAAGCTGGAGAGGACGCCTATCCCGCCGCCGCAGACGACGAAGCGGACGAAGGAGGCGAGGGGGCCGGGGGCGGCCGGGGAGGACAGGGAGGACAGGGAGGGCGAGGACGGGGACTGTGTCGTGTCGGCCGTCTGCGGCTCCATGGTGTTTCCTCCGGCTCGGCGCGGGCTTCTCGATCCGCCTGATCCGGGGGTGGATCGGCTGAGATCAACGATGCCGTCGCGGGCTCGCCGGAACGATGGAGTGCCCTCCCGAATGGGAGGTGGGGCTAGCTCCACCTCCGGGGTGGGGCGGTCCCGCTACTCGCCGTCGTTCGGGGCACGGGCGAAGGACAGCAGGTCGATGACGTTCGGGTCTCCGGCTCCCGCGATCGGTCTCCCGCTCCCCCGGACCCGTCTCCGGTTCCTCGCATGATCCCCGTTGTCAGTGGTGACGCCTACTCTCGGGAGGGATGGCACAGGCATGGAAGTGCTCGGGGCTGCGGTGGTCGGCGGGTGGGCCCGTGCTGCGGTGGGTCGGCGGTCGGCGCAGTGCGCTGACCTGGGGGAAGCGGGTGGCCTTCGGGGTCGCGGAGGGGGGTGTGCGGACATGTGTGGGAGCGCGGGGGCATGCGTGCCCGGCGCGGGCCGCGGTGTCGGGGCGGACCACGGGGGCGCGCTGCGAGGAGTGTGCGCGGCTGGACCGGGCGCACTCCGTGGCCGCCGACACCCTCGCGGACGACCCCCGTCCGTACCGGGTGTACCTGGCGTGGTTCGGGCCCGGCATGGTCAAGGTCGGCATCACGGCGCACGAGCGGGGGAGCGCGCGCCTGTGGGAACAGGGCGCCGTCTGCTTCAGCTGGCTCGGCACCGGTCCGCTCATGGCCGCCCGGCGCGCCGAGGAACTGCTGCGGGCGGCCCTCTCGGTACCGGATCGCATTCCGTACGGCGACAAGCGGGCCGTCCGGTCCGCCCTGCCGGCGTCGGCCGCCGAGCGGGCCGCCGAGATCGGCGAACTGCACGCGCGGGCGGTGACCCTGGGCGGCTGGCCCGAGTCCCTGGAGCGCGCGGCGTACGAGCCGGTCGATCACGTCGAGGTCTTCGGCCTCGCCGGCCTGCCCACCGCCGTCGGTGAGGTGAGCGAGCTCGTCGCGGGCGGGTCGGTGGGCGGCAGGCTCATCGCGGCCGCCGGCCCGGACCTGCACCTGGAGACGGAGGGCGGGGGAGTCGTCGTACTGGACACACGGCTGATGACGGGGTGGGATCTGGTTCCGGCCGACGGGTCGGAAATCACCGTGCCGATGAGAGAGTTCAAGGAGAAGCCGGGGGTTCAGGACGGGTTGTTCTGATGAGGGGGAGGGCCGGGGATGGACGTCACCGTGCAGTGGATCCGCACGTCGTGGACGAAGCAGTCCCGTGGCGGCGAGGCCGCGACCAGGAGGAACGCGGCTCCGGTCGGCTTCGTTCTGCCGCCGTCCGCGGTGGGGCGCGACGGAGAGCCGTTCGTCCACGCGGTCCGGATGGACGAGCGGGACGACTTCGTGCCGCACGACCACCAGGGCGACAACCTCAGAGGTGTCGACGTCCAACTCCGTGAGGCCGACGGGCGGTTGCGGGTCCTGCCCAGGGTGAGACCGATGTTCGGGGTGCCGCCCCGGCCGCGGCGGCGTCCGGGCGTGCGGCTCGAGCCCGGACAGTGGGTGCGGTGGCGGCTCAACTACCGCTTCAGCAGTGCCGTCGGGTTGCGGGACTGGTCGTACTGGCTGGACACCTTCAACATCGCCTACGGCCCGGTCGGCGCCGAGGTGTTCCTCGGAGCGCCGACGGTTCATGTGGACGAGCAGGGGCCGGTCCGGTAGAGGTCCGGAGTCTCGAGCGGGTGCCTCCCCGCCCGTCGAACAAGGGATTCCCCAGGGGTTCCCTGAGAGCCGCCTGTGCGTTTCTCAGGGAAATCACAGATAGCCGAAAGGGTGCTCTCAGGGGGCCCCGACATGGTGTTCACCATGACCACGACCTCGCCCCAGGGGCGCACCGAACTGCTGAGGCCGGACGGGAGCCCCGTCCGAGTGCTTGTGGTGGACGACGAGCTGTCGATCACCGAACTGCTGTCCATGGCCCTTCGCTATGAGGGATGGCAGATCCGGAGTGCGGGAGACGGCCAGGGTGCCGTTCAGACCGCGCGGGAGTTCCGGCCCGACGCCGTCGTTCTCGACATGATGCTTCCCGACATGGACGGACTGGCCGTCCTCGGGCGGCTTCGGCGTGAGCTGCCGGACGTGCCGGTGCTGTTCCTGACCGCGAAGGACGCCGTCGAGGACCGCATCGCCGGGCTCACCGCCGGTGGCGACGACTACGTCACCAAGCCGTTCAGCCTCGAAGAGGTCGTGGCCCGGCTGCGTGGGCTCATCCGCCGGTCGGGTGCCGCCGACCGCCGCAGCGACTCCGTGCTGGTCGTCGGTGACCTCACCCTCGACGAGGACAGCCACGAGGTCTCGCGCGCCGGAGAGAACATCCACCTCACCGCGACCGAGTTCGAACTGCTGCGCTTCCTCATGCGCAACCCCCGGCGGGTGCTCAGCAAGGCGCAGATCCTCGACCGCGTGTGGTCGTACGACTTCGGCGGCCAGGCCAACGTCGTCGAGCTCTACATCTCCTACCTGCGCCGGAAGATAGACGCGGGACGTGAGCCGATGATCCACACCCGGCGCGGAGCCGGCTATCTGATCAAGCCCGCCGCGTCATGAGCGGACGACGACGGCCGCGGGCGCAGAAGCGAGCAGGGCGAGCAGGCAAGCCGCGCACGCTGCGGACACGGCTCGTCGTCGCGTCGGTGGTGCTGATCGCCGTGGTCTGCTCGGTGATCGGCACGGTGACCACGCTGGCGTTGCGGTCACATCTGTACGACCAACTGAGCGGCAAGCTGAACGAGGCCTCGTCACGGGCGGCGCCGCGCGACTTCCCGCCCGGGAAATTCGGGAATGGCAGCAACGGCGGCACCGGCAACGGCGTCGACAAGAACGGCCGGCCCGTCGCGCAGGGCAACCAGCAGAACACCCCCGCCAAGTTCGTCATCGGGCCGGGGCCGGACGGCACGATCGCGGCCAAGGTGGAGAAGGGCCAGATCAGCGACGCCAAGCGCGGGGTGAAGTCCGGCTCCGACCAGAACTTCGGGATGGCCGCCGAGAGCCTCACGGCCGCCCAGATCAAGGTGCTGAACACCGTCCCCAAGGACACCAAGCAGCACAAGGTGGAGCTGCCCGGCCTCGGTGACTATCTCGTCCGGTACTCCAGCAACGAGACCTCCGCCTATTACGTCGCCCTCCCCACCAAGGACGTCGACGCCACCATCGACACCCTGATCCTCGTGGAGATCAGCGTCACCGCCGCCGGTCTCGGCGCGGCCGTCATCGCCGGGTACGTCCTGGTCGGGCTCGCCACCCGCCCCCTCCGCAGGGTCGCCAACACCGCCACCCGGGTCTCCGAACTCCCGCTCCACACCGGCGAGGTCAACCTCAGCGAGCGGGTCCCCGAGGCGGAGTGCGATCCGCACACCGAGGTCGGACAGGTCGGCTCCGCGCTCAACCGCATGCTGGACCACGTCCACGGCGCCCTGCACGCACGCCAGCAGAGCGAGATGCGGGTGCGCCAGTTCGTGGCCGACGCCAGTCACGAGCTGCGGACCCCGCTCGCCTCCATCCGCGGGTACGCCGAGCTCACCAGACGCGGCAGAGAAGAGGTCGGCCCCGACACCCGGCACGCCCTGGGCCGTATCGAGTCCGAGGCGGGCCGTATGACGCTGCTCGTGGAGGACCTGCTGCTGCTCGCGCGCCTGGACGCCGGGCGGCCGCTGCAGTTCGAGCAGACCGACCTCATCCCGCTCGTCGTGGACACCATCAGTGACGCCCGAGCGGCCGGCATGGACCACAACTGGCGCCTGGACCTGCCCGACGAACCCGCCCTCGTCTCCGGTGACGCGGCCCGTCTCCAGCAGGTGCTCATCAACCTGCTCGGCAACGCCCGCAAACACACCCCGGAGGGCACGACCGTCACGGCGCGGATCCAGCGGCGCGGCCCCTGGATGTGCGTGGACGTCGAGGACAACGGCCAGGGCATCCCGTCCGAGCTGCTCCCGCACGTCTTCGAACGGTTCGCTCGCGGGGACTCCTCGCGCTCGCGTGCCTCCGGCTCGACGGGTCTCGGCCTCGCCATCGTGGAGGCCGTCGCGACCGCGCACGGCGGCGCCGTGACCGTGGACAGCGTTCCCGGGCGCACCGTGTTCACGATGCACCTGCCCGCTCTCGGTCCCGTGACCCCGCGTCCGGCGCCCGAAACGAACTGGCAATCGCACTCACAGGCACAGCACAGCGCCGCCATATGGGTGCAACAGGGGGCTTGACCAGAGTCGTTCCCATGCGAACCGACTCTTCTCCCGGCACCCTGCCGGCGCGGGAGCACCTCCCGGCCGGCGACGCCGGTACGCCTGTCCTGGACGTAGTGATCCCCGTCTACAACGAGGAGAAGGACCTCCAGCCGTGTGTGCTGAGACTGCACGAGCACCTCAAGCGCACGTTTCCGTACGCGTTCCGCATCACCATCGCGGACAACGCGTCGACGGACACCACTCCCCTGGTGTCGCAGCGGCTGGAGGCGGAGATCCCGGAGGTCAAGGCCTTCCGGCTGGAGCAGAAGGGCCGCGGCCGGGCCCTTCGGACCGTCTGGTCCGCCTCCGACGCCCCGATCCTCGCGTACATGGACGTGGACCTGTCCACCGACCTGAACGCCCTGCTGCCACTGGTGGCCCCGCTGATCTCGGGCCACTCCGACCTGGCGATCGGCTCCCGGCTCGCCCGCAGCTCCCGGGTCGTACGCGGCCCCAAGCGCGAGTTCATCAGCCGCGCCTACAACCTCATCCTGCGCGGCTCGCTCCAGGCCCGTTTCTCCGACGCGCAGTGCGGCTTCAAGGCGATCCGGCGTGACGTGGCGCAGGTCCTGCTGCCGCTCGTCGAGGACACCGGATGGTTCTTCGACACCGAGATGCTGGTCATCGCCGAGCGCGCGGGCCTGCGTATCCACGAAGTGCCCGTCGACTGGGTCGACGACCCCGACTCCACCGTGCACATCGTGAAGACGGCGACCGAGGACCTCAAGGGGGTGTGGCGGGTGGGCAAGGCCCTGGCGGGCGGATCGCTGCCGCTGGACCGGGTCGCCCGGCCGTTCGGCGACGACCCGCGCGACCGCGAGATCCAGGACGTGCCCAAGGGGCTGGCCCGCCAGCTCGTCGGGTTCTGTGTCGTCGGCGGTCTGTCGACCCTCTTCTACCTGGTGCTCTACAGCGCCTTCCGCCAGTTCGGCGGCTCCCAGATCGCCAACGCGCTGGCCCTGCTGGTCTCCGCGGTCGCCAACACCGCCGCCAACCGGCGCCTGACCTTCGGGGTGCGCGGGCGGGGCGGCGCCGTCCGGCACCAGGCGCAGGGCCTGGTCGTCTTCGGTATCGGCCTCGCGCTGACCAGTGGCTCGCTCGCCGCGCTCAACGCGGCCAGCAGCGACCCCGCGCACTCCACCGAGCTGGCGGTGCTGATCGCCGCCAACCTCGCGGCGACCGTGCTGCGCTTCCTGCTCTTCAGGGCCTGGGTCTTCCCCGACCGCGACGACGACCAGCCCCGCACCACGGTGGTGGCCGGCCACACCCCGTCCTCGCCGGCCTACGCCACCCAGCAGGCGTACGCGCCGCTGCCCCAGCGCCCCACCCCGCACCACCCGTACGCCACGGCGCCGCAGTCGCCGTACGGGACAACCGAGTTCCGCGCCGGTGAAGCCGCGGAGCAGCGCTCCTGGAGGGACGCCACCGTGCAGGTGCAGCCGGTGCGCCCGACCGACACCGACCCGAGGAACTCCTGATGACCACGCAGACCGACCTTCCGACCCAGCAGGGTTCCGGGTGGGGTCCGGCGGCGACGGCCCCCGAGGCGCCGGTCGCTGCCCCGGCCCCTGAGTCCGGCGAACCCCAGCAGCCCCTCGTACGGAGACTGTGGCGCGGCCGCCCGGAGGACCCGCGCTGGGCACGCCCGGCCTTCTGGGGTCTGCTGCTCGCCACCGCGGCGCTCTACTTCTTCAACCTGAGCGCGTCCGGCTACGCCAACTCCTTCTATTCGGCGGCCGTCCAGGCCGGCACGAAGAGCTGGAAGGCGATGTTCTTCGGCTCGCTGGACGCGGGCAACGCCATCACCGTCGACAAGCCCTCGGCCTTCCTGTGGCCGATGGAGATCGCGGCCAGGATCTTCGGCCTGAACGCGTGGACGATCCTCGGCCCCGAGGTCCTCATGGGCGTCGGCACGGTCGCCGTCGTCTACGCGTCCGTGCGCCGCCGGTTCAGCCCCGGGGCCGGTCTGATCGCGGGCGCCGTGCTCGCGCTCACCCCCGTCGCGGCGCTGATGTTCCGGTTCAACAACCCGGACGCCATGCTGGCCCTGCTGATGGCGCTGGCCTGCTACTTCGTCGTCCGGGCCATCGAGGACGGCAAGACGAAGTGGCTGGTGTGGGCGGGTGTCGCGATCGGCTTCGCGTTCCTCGCGAAGACCCTCCAGGCCTTCCTGATCCTGCCGTCGCTGGCGATCGTGTACGCGGTCTGCGCGCCGGTCTCCCTGAAGAAGCGCTTCGGTCAGCTGGCCGCCGCGACCGGTGCCCTGATCGTCTCCGGCGGCTGGTGGGTGGCGATCGTCGAGCTGTGGCCCGCCTCCTCCCGCCCCTACATCGGCGGCTCGCAGAACAACTCGTTCCTCGAGCTGACCTTCGGCTACAACGGCCTCGGCCGTCTGAACGGCGAGGAGACCGGCAGTGTCGGCGGCGGTGGCGGCGCCGGCGGCACCGGCCAGTGGGGTGAGACCGGCTGGGACCGGATGTTCAACTCCGAGATCGGCGGCCAGATCTCGTGGCTGCTGCCGGCCGCGCTGATCCTGCTGGTCGCGGGCCTGGTGGCGACGCGCAGGCTCAAGAGGACGTCGGTGACCCGCGGTTCGTTCCTCGTCTGGGGCGGCTCGCTGCTGATCACCCTGGTGGTCTTCAGCTACATGGCGGGCATCTTCCACCAGTACTACACGATCGCCCTCGCTCCCTACATCGCCGCCGTGGTCGGCATGGGCGCCGGGATCCTGTGGGAGAAGCGCGCCGAGATGTGGGCCTCGCTCACCCTCGCGGCCTCCGTCGTGGCGGCCTCGGCCTGGGGGTACGTCCTCCTCAACCGCACCCCCGACTACCTGCCCTGGCTGAAGTGGCTGGTCCTGACCGGCGGCCTGGTCGCCGCGCTCGGCCTGATCTTCGTGGCCAGGCTCGGCCGGCAGCTGGCGCTCGGTGCCGCCGCCCTGGGCATCGTGGCCGCGCTGGCCGGTCCGACGGCGTACACGCTGAGCACGGTGAGCTCCGCGCACACCGGCTCCATCCCGACGGCCGGTCCCGCGGGCGCGAGCATGATGGGCGGCGGTCCCGGTGGCGGCGGGCGCGGCGGCTTCGGCGGCGGCACCGGCGGCCCGGGCGGCCAGACCCGGAACGGCAACGGCACCACCCAGGGCCAGGGCGGCCAGGGCCAGGGCTTCCCCGGCGGCGGCACGGGCGGTACCGGCGGCTTCGGCGGCGGGATGCCCGGACAGAACGGCAACACCCAGGGCAACGGCACCACGCAGAACCAGCAGGGCGGCATGCCCGGCGGCGCCATGGGTGACGGCGGCGGCATGGGTGGTGGCGGCGGTGTCGGCGGCCTGCTCAACGGTGCGACCGTCTCCGCCGAGGCCAAGAAGCTGGTGAAGGCCGACGCGGACGACTACACCTGGGCGGCGGCCGCGATCGGCGCCCAGAACGCCGCGAGCTACCAGCTGGCCACCGACGAGTCCGTCATGGCGATCGGCGGCTTCAACGGTACCGACCCGTCCCCGACGCCGGCCCAGTTCAAGGAGTACGTGGCGGACGGAAAGATCCACTACTTCATCTCCAGCGGCTCCGGCGGCGGCATGGGCGGCAGCAGCAGCGGTACGTCCTCGCAGATCACCTCGTGGGTCGAGGCCAACTTCAAGAAGGTGACGGTCGGTTCGGCCACCTTCTACGACCTCACCCAGAAGGCGAGCGGCTGACGTAGGACCGGATCGGGGCACAGGGGCGGTGACCGCGTGGGTCGCCGCCCCTTCGTCATGTCCGCGTGACCGGAAAGTTTGTTGTACAGCGTATGGGAACTGTTCTACGGTGTATGGCATGTCCGCTCCCGTCACCGTCTCCCAGGGCCATCCCCAGCGCTGGCTGATACTCGGCGTCATCTGTCTCGCGCAGCTGACCGTGCTGCTCGACAACACCGTCCTGAACGTCGCGATCCCCTCGCTCACCCGGGAACTGGGCGCGGCCACCTCCGACATCCAGTGGATGATCAACGCGTATTCGCTGGTGCAGTCCGGTCTGCTGCTCACCGCGGGCAGCGCCGCCGACCGCTACGGACGCAAGAAAATGCTGATGGCGGGCCTGGCCCTGTTCGGCGTCGGCTCCCTGGTGGCCGGTCTCGCCAGCACCAGCGAACAGCTGATCGCGGCCCGCGCGGGCATGGGCGTCGGCGGCGCGCTCCTCGTCACCACGACGCTCGCCGTCGTGGTCCAGATCTTCGACGACAGCGAACGCGTGAAGGCGATCGGCCTCTGGGCGACCGTCAACTCGCTCGGCTTCGCCGTAGGACCACTGCTCGGCGGTGTGATGCTCGACCACTTCTGGTGGGGCGCGATCTTCCTCGTCAACATTCCGGTCGCGGCCATCGGCCTGGTGGCCGTCCTGGCCCTGGTGCCCGAGTCCAAGAACCCGCAGGGCGACCGCCCCGACCTGCTCGGCGCACTGCTCTCCACGATCGGCATGACGAGCCTCGTCTACGCGATCATCTCCGGCCCGGACCACGGCTGGACCTCCGCCACCACCCTCACCTCCGCCGCGATCGGAGCCGTGGTGATGACCGGGTTCGCCGTATGGGAACTGCGCGCCCCGTACCCCATGCTGGACCTGCACTTCTTCCGCAACCAGCGGTTCACCGGGGCCGTCGCGGGCGCGATCCTCGTCGCCTTCGGCATGGCGGGCTCGCTCTTCCTGCTCACGCAGCACCTGCAGTTCGTCCTCGGATACGACCCGCTGCAAGCCGGACTGCGGACGGCGCCGTTCGCCCTCACCATCGTCGCCCTCAACCTCACCGGGGTCAGCGCGAAGCTCCTGCCGAGGGCCGGCACACCGCTCACCATCGCCCTCGGCATGACCTGTCTGGCGGTGGGCCTCGCGGCGATCGCCGTGCTCGGCCGTCACGGGTACGGCGGCATGCTGGCCGGCCTGGTCGTCATGGGCGCCGGGGTCGCCTTCGCGATGCCGGCCATGGCCAACGCCGTCATGAGCGCGATCCCTCCGGAGAAGGCGGGGGTGGGCGCAGGTATCAACGGAACGCTCGCCGAGTTCGGGCAGGGGCTGGGGGTCGCCGTGCTGGGCGCGGTGCTGAACTCCCGCTTCGCGGCGCTGGTCTCGGTGGCTGCGGCCTCCTTGCCGGCGGCGCTGGCGCAGGCGGGCTCGGCACAGGAGCGGGCGCGGATCACCGAGGCGTTCGCCTCCGGCCTCGAGAGCAGTCAGTTGGTGGGGGCGGGCGCTGTACTGCTGGGCGGAGTGGTCGCCGCCGTGTTGCTGCGGCGGGCTGAGCGGGCAGAGGGAGCTTAGGAGCTCGGGGCTTCGGGCCTCGGCGGTGCGCGGCCGTCGTGGCTGGTCGCGCCCACGCGGCGGAGCGCCATCGATACGGCTCGCACCCCGGTAAGGCCTAGCATCTTCGCAAGTGGACGGATGTACTCGAAAGGTGCGCCATGCCTAACGCAGGCCAGAAGGCCTCGAGTCGGACCAGTGTGTGGCTGGAGGGCAAGGTGCGCCGGAGCGGGCGCGGCGGCGGGCAGCCGTCCGGACTGGACCGGGACCGGATCACCGAGGCGACGGTCCGTCTCCTGGACGCCGAAGGGCTGGCCAAGTTCTCCATGCGGCGGCTGGCCGCCGAGCTGAACGTGACCGCGATGTCCGTCTACTGGTACGTCGACACCAAGGACGACCTCCTCGAACTCGCCCTGGACGCGACCTTCGGCGAACTGGAGCTGCCGGACCCGGAGGCCGACGAGGACTGGCGGGACCAACTGCGCACGGTGGCCAAGGAGTACCGGAGCCTGCTGGTCCGGCACCCCTGGGTCTCACCGCTGGCCGGCACCTTCCTCAACATCGGCCCCAACTCCCTGGCGCTCTCCCGGATCGTGCACCGGGTCATCCGCAAGACCGGCCTGCCCGCACACGGCATCACCGGCGCGATCTCCGCCGTCTTCCAGTTCGTCTACGGCTTCGGCACCATCGAGGGCCACTTCATCGCCCGCTCCGCCCAGGCCGGCATGACCCAGGAGGCCTACTTCCGCCACGCCATGAGCACCGCCACCCGGGCCCCGGGCGCCGCGGAGATCCTCAAGGAGAACGAGGAGATCATGACGGCGAGGGGAGGCGACACGGTGGAGGAGATGAGGGACAGGGACTTCACGTTCGCCCTGGACCTGTTGATCAAGGGAATCGAGGCGATGGTCGGACCCGCTTAGGGGCGCCGGCCCACGGCCCCTCAGGCGTCCGGCGAGGCCAACCGCTCAGGAAAACCACCGGTAGCCACAGGACCCCACCGCACCGGCGTCACCCGAATGATCGACTTGCCCTGCTTCACCATCGCCGCCCGGTACTCGTCCCAGTCGGGATGCTCCCCGGCGATGTTCCGGTAGTACTCCACCAACGGCTCCACGGACTCCGGAGAGTCGACGACCTCCGCGGTCCCGTCGACCTGCACCCACGGTCCGTTCCAGTCGTCGCTCAGCACGATGACGCTGACCTGGGAGTCCCGCTTCGCGTTCCGCGTCTTGGCCCGCTCGGGATATGTCGAGACGACGATCCGCCCGGAGTCGTCCACCCCGCAGGTCAACGGAGAGGCCTGCGGTGACCCGTCCCCCCGCCGCGTCAGCAGGATCGCCCGGTGCCGGGGCCGTACGAAGTCCAGCAACTCGTCCAGCGAGACGGCTTTGTTGGTCGCAATGTTCGGTGCCATGGAGTCAGCCTAGTTGGAGCGCCACGGCGTTCCAGTGCACCGCGTCACGGCCGAGTCGGTCCGCTTTCTCGTCCACGATCCGCAGCAGCGTCAGCCCCGCTCCTGTCCCGTGCCCGGCGACCTCCTCCGGCGCGATGTCGAACATCCGCCGGTCCACCGGCGGCTCACCGCGCCGCAGGGTGATCAGCAGGATGCCGCCGGGGGCGAGCAGTCCGGCCAGGCGCCCCATGGCGAGGGGCCGTTCCTCCGGCCGCAGGTGCATCCACACCGCGGACAGCAGGACGACGTCGTACGGCCCCTGGAGGCCGGGTATCCCCGGGAGCGCACCCGCCCGCCAGGTCACCCCGCTGCCGGGATGCAGCCGCCCGGCCAGGTCCCGCAGCTCCGCCACCGGCTCCACCGCGTCGACCGTGAACCCGCGCCGGGCCAGCGCCGCCGCGTCCCGCCCCGTCCCCGCGCCGATGTCCAGCGCCCGCGCGGGCGCCTCCGGCAGCAGGTCCAGCAGCGCCTCGTGCACCGACTCGAAGGAGACGCTCTCGTACACCCTTCCCAGCCGCTCCGCCGACTCGGCGTAGTAGGCCTGCACCCCCGCGGTTCGCTCCATGCCAGAACGGTACGACCCGCCACTGACAACGGCCTCAGGCCTGCGGCAGCGACTCCCCCTGCACCGCCTGGACATCGAGCTCGACCTTCAGCGTCGTACCGATCGCCGCGATCCCCGCCTGCACCACCTGGTTGTAGTTCATGGCGAAGTCCTCCCGCCGAAGCTGGGTGGTGGCCCGGAAGGCGGCACGGGTCCCGCCCCAGGGATCGGACCCCGTCCCCAGATACGCGAGGTCCAGGTCGACGGGGCGTACGACACCACGCATCGCCAGCTCACCCCGTACGGTCCACCGGTCCGTGCCGGCCACGGCCAGCCCCGTGGACCGGTACGTGATCTCCGGGTACCGCTCGACATCCAGGAAGTCCGCCGACCGCAGGTGCTCGTCCCGCATCGCGTTCCCCGTGTCGATGGAGGCCGCCCGGATCACCGCCTCCACCCGCGACTTGGTCACGTCGTCCGGGGCGACCTCGATCGCCGCCGTGAAGTCGGTGAAGCGGCCGTGCACGCTGGAGATGCCCAGATGCTGGGCGACCGCGCCCACGCCGGAGTGGGCCGGGTCCACGGTCCAGGGCCCCGGCGGCGGAAGTTCCGCCCCGCCGATACGGGCCAGTGTGACCGTGCCGACCTCGGCCCGGCCGCTCGCGGTGACGATCGCGCTCGACGCGGCGGGCGCGTAGCCGACGGCCGTGACGATGACGGTGTACGGCCCCGGCTCCAGCGGTGTGCCGTCCCGTACCGCCCCTTCGGCGTCCGCCTCCGCGCGCAGCACCTGCGTCCCGGTCATGTCGGTCACCGTGACGACCGCGTGCGACACGGCCCATCCGTCCCGGGTCCGGATCCTCGCGCTCAGTCCCATTTCACGTAACTCCTCGAAGAAGACCGGCCCGTGGCGGGCGCGCACCTCCGCTCGGAGCGCGCTCCCTGCCACGGGCCGGAGTCGGTGGACTACTCGCCGGGGTGGGCGAGTTCGATGTCGTGGCCGTCGACCGCGGGGCCGTTCACCGTCAGGGCGGTCGCCTGCGGCGGGTAGCCCGTCGCGATGACCGTGTACTCGCCGCCGTCCAGGTCGGTGAAGGCGTACGCCCCGTCCGTCCCGGTGGTGGCGGTACCGACCACGCTGCCCGCCGCGTCCACGAGGGTGACCCGCGCGTCGGCCAGCGGACCGTGCGGCGCCCGTACGACACCCTGGAGGCGGGCCCCCGAGTCGAGGTCGACCTCGATACGGGTGACGCCGGTGCCACCGACCTCGACGGGCAGTGCGCGCGGCCGGAACCCGGCGGCGTTCACGGCGACGGTCACCGCACCCGGCACCAGCTCGCCGAAGGCGAACTCGCCCTGCTCACCGGTGGTCCCGGTGGCCAGCAGATCGCCCCGCACATCGGTGACGATCACCATCGCGTCCTTGACCGGCTCCCCGCTCTGCGCGGCCCGCACGAGCCCGTTCAGCCCGCTGGTGCCGCTGAGGAGGACGTCGTAGGCCACCGGCTCGCCGTTCACGAGCACCGTGGACGCCTGCGGCTGGAAGCCGTCGGCGGAAGCGATCAGGACGTACGAGCCCACGCTCGGCGCCTCGACCGCGTAGGAACCGTCGGCCTGGGTCACCGACCGGCCCAGCTGCCGTCCCGCGAGCGAGATCAGCGTGACCGCGGCCTGCGGGACCGGCGCGCTCTCGTTGCCGCGCACGAAGCCGCGGACCGGGATGCCGCCGGAGCCGGCCGAGGACTCCTCGGGGCGGGCCAGGGTGGCGACGGCGGACAGCCGCTGCGTGCCGTCGGGAGCGGTCTCGGTGTCGGAGGTGGCCGTGGCCCAGCCGGGCGTGTGCCCGGCAGCCGTCGGAGCCGCAGCTTCCGCGGGGGCCTCTGCGGGCGAGTCCTCGCCGGCCGCCTGCGCCAGTGCGCCCTTGGTCTTCAGCGGAACCTCCTTGATGAACAGCGTGATCAGGAACGCGACGGCCGCGAGGCCACCGGCGATCAGGAAGACGTCCGCGATGCCGTGGCCGTAGGCGCTCTCCATGAGGGTGCGCACCGGGGCCGGCAGCTTGCCCAGGTCCGGGATGCTGTCGGTGGACGAGCCGGAACCGGACAGCGCGGCCTGGTACTTGGGGTCGAGGGCGGCGATGCCGTCCGTGACGTAGTGCGTGATCCGGTGGGACATGACCGCGCCGAGCGCGGAGACGCCGACCGCACCACCGAGGGAACGGAAGAAGGTGACCGTCGAGCTGGCCGAGCCGAGGTCGCTCGCGTCGACCTGGTTCTGCGTGCACAGCACCAGGTTCTGCATCATCATGCCGATGCCGAGACCCAGCAGGGCCATGAAGATCGACATCTTCCAGTACGCCGTGTCGTACCGGATGGTGCCCAGCAGGCCCAGGCCGGCCGTCACCAGCACGCCACCGCTGACCAACCATGCCTTCCAGCGCCCGGTGCGGGTGATGAACTGCCCGGAGACGGTGGAGGAGATGAAGAGCCCGCCGATCATCGGGATCGTCATGACGCCGGACATCGTCGGGGACTTGTCGCGGGCCAGCTGGAAGTACTGGCTGAAGAAGACCGTGCCGGTGAACATCGCGACACCGACGAACAGCGAGGCCAGCGAGGCGAGGGTGATCGTGCGGTTCTTGAACAGCCGCAGCGGGATGATCGGCTCGCGCACCTTGGACTCGACCAGCACGAAGATCAGACCGAGGACGATCGAACCGCCGACCATCGCGTACGTCTGCCAGGAGATCCAGTCGTACTTGTCACCGGCGAAGGTGACCCAGACCAGCAGCAGCGAGACAGCGGCGGCGATGAAGAACGCGCCGCCCCAGTCGACCTTCACGTCCCGCTTCACGACGGGCAGGTGCAGGGTCTTCTGCAGCACGATCAGCGCGATGACGGCGAAGGGGACGCCGACGTAGAAGCACCAGCGCCAGCCCAGCCACGAGGTGTCGGTGATGACACCGCCGAGCAGCGGGCCGCCGACGGTGGCGACGGCGAAGGTCGCGCCGAGGTAGCCGGAGTAACGGCCACGCTCACGCGGGGAGATCATCGCGGCCATGACGATCTGCGCCAGGGCGGACAGACCGCCGACGCCGATGCCCTGGACGACGCGGCAGGCGATCAGCATGCCGGCGTTCTGCGAGAGACCGGCGGCCGCGGAGCCCAGGACGTAGATGACCAGGGCTATCTGGACGAGCGCCTTCTTGCTGTACAGGTCGGCGAGCTTGCCCCACAGAGGGGTGGCCGCGGTCATCGACAGCAGGGCGGCGGTGACGACCCAGGTGTAGGCGGACTGGCCGCCGCCGAGGTCGCTGATGATGTGCGGGAGCGCGTTGGTGACGATCGTGGACGACAGGATCGCCACGAACATGCCGAGCAGCAGGCCGGAGATGGCCTCCATGATCTGCCGGTGCGTCATGGGGGCGTACTCGGTGGAGCCTCCCCCGTGCTTGGCGTGAGCCCGCACACCGGTTGGTGTGGTCGTAGCCATGGACTTCCTTCTCTTACTGGGTGGTCGCGGGTGTACGGGTGATCTGTTCGCGTACGGGGGGTACGGGCGGCCGTGGTTCGGGGCCGTGGGCGCGGGTGTCGTCGAAGCTCGCCCGGAGGCGGGCCATCAGCGCGGTCAGCTGGGCCACCTCGTCGTCGCTCCAGTCGCTCAGCCGTTCGGCGAGCAGATGGCAGGTCCGGCGGGACAGCTGGTCCAGGAGCGCCTGGCCGGCCGGCGTCAGCCGCAGGATGCGTGAGCGCTTGTCCGCCGGGTCGGGGGAGCGTTCGATCCAGCCGCGCTCGGCGACGTGGGCCACGTGCCGACTGGTCACGGACATGTCCACGGCGAGCAGCTCGGAGAGCCTGCTCATGCGCATGTCTCCGTAGCGCCCGAGCAGGGTCAGCACGGCGGCGGAACCGGAGGGGCACTCGGACGGCATCATCCGCCCGATCTCCCTCTTCACGGCGCCGAAGGCGCTGAACTGACGGATCAGCTCCTCGTAGCGCGTCTGCTCGGCCATCACACCTCCCGTATTCGTTGCTTAGGGCAACCATAGATGTGCTTGGTTGCTACAGGCAAATGAAACCGGGTGAGTGCGGCATAAAAACTTGGCAAAGGCAAGTATTGCGAACGTAAACCTGCGGGTGAGGGGCCGTACTACGCCCTTGAGCCCCGCACTTGGGCCCGGCTCCCGGATTCGCTAGGGTCTCTGGGCATGGCTGAGAACCAGGTCCCCCAGGGCAACCACGACCCCGCCGGCAGCACCCAGATGTTCCGCGCATTCGTGGACGAGGGCCCGCAGGGCCGCCGGCAGCAGACGGCTCCCGCCGCCTCTTCGGGCGGCCCGCGCATCGGCCTCATCATCGGCGTGGTGGTCGCAGTGGCGATCGTCGCGGCGGTGGCCTGGCTGGCGCTCAAGTAGCGGGTGCCTGCGGGTGCCTGCGGGGTGCCTGCGGCGCCTGTGCGGGTTGGGTGGGGGCGGGCGTTGTGCGCAGTTCCCCGCGCCCCTGGATGCCTGCGGCGCAGCTGCGGGCCCGGTGGGGGCGGGTGTAGCGCATGCGGGTGTGTTGTGGGTCGGGGCCGGGGTGGGGGGTGTCCGTCCTCGGTCCGGCGGTTGCTGCTGCTGTGAGATGTGCCCGGTAACGGACGCGGGCCGCTGCGGGCGGACACCCCCCACCCCGTCCCCTGCGCGCCGTACGCGGCTACCGGCCCATCGTGGCGCGCGGTGCGGCGAACGGCCCGCCGGGGCGGGCGGGGTGGCGAGCGGTCCGTTGTGGTGCGGGTGACTGCAACTCCCCAGGGGCGCGGGGAACTGCGCGATCAGCCCCCACTCACCCGCAGCCGCCCGACGGCATGGCGAGGCACCTCCATAGGCGCCCCGCCCAAGCCCAGCGCAGCTGCCGGCACCCGGTTCGGTCAGGTCAGTCCGAGATGAGTCCCTCGCGCAGTTGCGCCAGTGTGCGGGTCAGCAGGCGCGAGACGTGCATCTGGGAGATGCCGACCTCCTCGCCGATCTGTGACTGCGTCATGTTGGCGAAGAAGCGCAGCATGATGATCTGCCGCTCACGGGGCGGGAGTTTGGCCAGCAGCGGCTTCAGGGACTCCCGGTATTCCACACCCTCCAGGGCCGTGTCCTCGTAGCCGAGGCGGTCCGCGAGGGAGCCCTCGCCGCCGTCGTCCTCCGGGGCCGGGGAGTCCAGCGAGGAGGCGGTGTAGGCGTTGCCGACCGCGAGGCCGTCGACGACGTCCTCCTCGGACACGCCCAGCACGGAGGCGAGTTCCGCCACCGTCGGGGAGCGGTCCAGCTTCTGGGAGAGCTCGTCGCTGGCCTTGGTGAGCGCCAGCCGCAGCTCCTGGAGCCGGCGCGGGACGCGCACCGACCACGAGGTGTCGCGGAAGAACCGCTTGATCTCGCCCACGACGGTCGGCATCGCGAACGTCGGGAACTCCACGCCGCGTTCGCAGTCGAAGCGGTCGATCGCCTTGATCAGGCCGATGGTGCCGACCTGGACGATGTCCTCCATCGGCTCGTTGCGCGAGCGGAAGCGGGCCGCCGCGTAGCGCACCAGCGGGAGGTTGAGTTCGATGAGGGTGTCCCGGACGTAGGCGCGCTCCGGGCTGTTCTCGTCGAGTGCGGCGAGCCGCAGGAAGAGGGAGCGGGACAGGGTGCGGGTGTCGATGGCTCCGGACACCGTCGGGGGAGCCGGGAGGACCGGGGCCGGTGCCGCCTCGACGGCCGTGATGTCGTCGAGCACTGGCTCAGCCTCGCTCTTTGTGAGCGTAAGCACCTTCGAGCTGCCCTGATCTGCGGACATGCCACCCCCTTTGGGTCGCGGGACGGTCGTGGCGAACGCCCCGTGGTGGAACGTCAGCCTTCACCTGAATACCGGAGCCGAAGCCTCGGCAAACGCGCTTCCGGCAGAATGTCACATGTCGGCAACACGCTGTAGTGACATGTCGACATGTGAGACCCGAATACGCCCTGGATAAAGGGGGTCTGACGGTCTTTCGGTACAGAAGTGTCAGGAACGGCGCTGGTGAGCGATTCGCTCGTGCCGGTTACGCCTCGATACTGCTTGCGAACTGCGGCGTTCCGGAACGTGCGCCCGTGCGCCCCTTATGCATCGGCTATGCGTCGATCCGATTGGCGGATCGCAGCCGCTGGAAGCTACGCGCGAGTAGCCTCGAAACGTGCATCTGCGAGACGCCGAGTTCCGCGCTGATTTGCGACTGGGTGAGATTGCTGTAGTAGCGCAGTAGCAGGATTCGCTGTTCCCGTTCCGGGAGTTGGACCAGCAGATGGCGGACCAGGTCGCGGTGCTCCACGCCGTCCAGGGCCGGGTCCTCGTAGCCGAGCCGGTCGAGCAGGCCCGGCAGTCCGTCGCCCTCCTGGGCCGCCTCGAGCGAGGTGGCGTGGTACGACCGTCCGGCCTCGATGCAGGACAGCACCTCGTCCTCGGTGATGCGCAGCCGCTCGGCGATCTCGGCGGTCGTCGGGGTCCGTCCGAAGGCGGTCGTCAGGTCCTCCGTCGCGCCGTTGACCTGCACCCACAGCTCGTGCAGCCGACGCGGGACGTGGACCGTGCGGACGTTGTCGCGGAAGTACCGCTTGATCTCGCCGACGACGGTCGGCATCGCGAAGGTCGGGAACTGCACGCCCCGGTCCGGGTCGAAGCGGTCGATCGCGTTGATGAGCCCGATGGTGCCGACCTGGATCACGTCCTCCATCGGCTCGTTGCGGGAACGGAAGCGGGCGGCCGCGTAGCGCACGAGCGGGAGGTTGGCCTCGATGAGCGCCGTCCGTACCCGGCTGTGTTCCGGTGTGCCCGGCTGAAGCTCTTTCAACTGGCCGAAGAGCACCTGGGTGAGCGCCCGGGTGTCGGCGCCGCGGCTGCGTGGAGCGGCCTCCTGGGTGGCCTCCTGGGGAGGCGCGGTACTGGCCGACACGGTCAACGCCACCTCTTCGTTGATCAACCCATCCGTCAAAAGCGGTCATAGCATCACAAGACATGTGCACTGTGTGCAAGCACCGCATAACGTTGGGTTACGCCGTGTTGAGGGGCAAGTCGGGTGAAGACACGGAAAAGCCTCCCACCGTTCCCGGCGGGAGGCTTCGGAGTGCTCGGGCTCAGTACGCGTAGTCCGCGATCACCCAGGTGGCGAACTCCTTCCACAGCGCCACGCCCGCCTGGTGCTCCGGGTGCTCGACGTACGTCCGCAGCGCGGTCGCGTCCTCGAAGCCGGAGTTGATGGCGAAGTCGTAGGCGATGGGCCGGTCGCTGAGGTTCCAGCCCAGCTCCCAGAAGCGGATCTCGGGGATCTTGCCCTCCAGCGCGCGGAAGGCCTCGACGCCCGCCACCACGCGTGGGTCGTCGCGCTCGACGCCCTCGTCGAGCTTGAAGAGGACGAGATGGCGGATCATGAGCGCTCCTTCGGGTCTGTCAGTGCGCCCCGTCGGCCAGCCAGGTGAAGAAGTCGCCGACGGCCCTCGCGGCGTCCGATATGCCCTCGAACCCTATCTGCACGTAGTCCGCTGCCTTTTCCGGGTCCGTGATGATCACATACAGCACGAAGACCACGAGCACATAGACGGCGATCTTCTTTCCGTTCACCGCCACCGCGGCCTCCCCCGCTTCTGGTGTGTCTGTTCCTTCTGGGGCGCGAGTGTAACCGGGGTGATCAGCACGCACGAAGGGCCCCGTCTCTCGACGGGGCCCTTCTCAAGCGGTAGCGGAGGGATTTGAACCCTCGGTGACTTGCGCCACACTCGCTTTCGAGGCGAGCTCCTTCGGCCGCTCGGACACGCTACCGAGGGAGACCTTACAGCAAGGTGGGGCGTGCTTTGAAATCGGAATTCAGCGCTCGCGGAAGAACTCCGTGAGGAGTCCGGCGCACTCCTCCGCGAGGACGCCTTCGATAACTTCGGGCCGGTGGTTGAGGCGCCGGTCGCGGACGACGTCCCACACGGAACCGGCCGCGCCCGCCTTCTCGTCCCGGGCGCCGTAGACCACCCGGTCCACCCGGGACTGGACGATCGCGCCCGCGCACATCGTGCAGGGCTCCAGCGTGACGACGAGCGTGCAGCCGGTCAGCCGCCACTCGCCGAGCTCCGCCGCCGCCCTCCTGATCGCGAGGACCTCCGCGTGCGCGGTCGGATCGCGGCCGGCCTCACGTTCGTTGTGGCCGGCCGCGAGCACGGTCGTACCGTCCGGGGACAGTACGACGGCGCCCACCGGCACGTCCGCGCCCGCCTTGCCGGCCTCCTCCAGGGCGAGCCGCATCGCGGTCCGCCAGCGATCACGTACCGGATCCGCCGCGGTGGTTCCGGTCAGCGGACGGTCTCCAGGACCTCCGAGGCGCCCAGGGACTCGGCGATCTCGTTGACGGCGTCCTCCGACAGGGACTTCAGCTGCTTCTCGCTGACGCCCAGGTCGTCGAGGACCTGGGCGTCCCCGACCGGGCCGTGCGGCACGATCTCTCCGGAGGCGCCCGCCTCGGCGGCGGGGTCGTCGTCGTCCTCGTCCTCACCGTCCTCGGTGCCGTCGAGGTCGAGGGCGTCGAGATCGGGGTCGTCGTCGCCGGGCTCCCTTCCGAGCAGTTCGTCGGTGAGCAGGATCTCGCCGTACGAGCTGCGGGCAGCGGCGGCGGCGTCCGAGACATAGATGCGAGGATCCTCCTCGCCGTCGATGCGGACGACGCCGAACCAAGCGTCTTCCTGCTCGATCAGTACGAGCACCGTGTCGTCCTCGGCCGCGGCTTCCCGGGCGAGGTCGGCCAGATCCGACAGGGTCTCCACATCGTCGAGCTCTGTGTCGCTCGCTTCCCACCCGTCTTCGGTGCGCGCGAGCAGTGCGGCGAAGTACACCGTGACTCTCCCACTGGTCATAGGCGTGCCGGTTGGGGGTCCCCCCGGCGGAGGTTGTGGGCGGGGAGAGCTCGGCTCCGAGTCCCGCCCACTCGGAATCGTGGCAGAAACAAGGCGTTCAGGGGACGTCTTCGGCACCCTGTGTCCGGTGGTTTTGATCGCACGTGCGTCGGCACGTCGGTGAAGGACTCACCAGCGCACTCGTCGCCGCCACGAGCGGGATCGTACGCGTCTTCCCCAAGGGCCCACGCACGGCCACCTGTTCAGCGAGCGCACCGTCGGTGCGCCGCCGGGCTCGGGGCGCGTGATCTTCCTTACCAGCGGAAGGTCCGCATACGCATCGCGTGTCGCAGCCGAGCCACTTTCGCCCGGCGTGGCTGTACCCGGTCGCGCAGTTCTCTGGCCTCCGCGAGATCGCGCAGGAACTGCGCGCGACGGCGCCGGCGCTCGGCGTCTGTCTCGTGTGACGACGGTTCGTGCTCAGGCAGGTCAGGCATCGGTTCACCACCCCAGTCCGTCCCTCCCACTTTCCCCCGGTCGGGCGGTTTGACGCCAGCGTGAGGCGTGCGGTGGACCCGGCTACTGTTGTGGCCATGCGTCTCCACGTCGTCGACCATCCTCTGGTCGCCCACAAACTCACCGCGTTGCGCGACCAGCGCACCGACTCCGCGACCTTCCGTCGTCTCGCCGACGAGCTGGTCACCCTGCTCGCCTACGAGGCCACGCGCGACGTGCGCACCGAGGCGGTTGACATCCGCACGCCGGTCGCCCCCACGACCGGTGTGAAGCTGTCGTATCCGCGCCCGCTGGTCGTGCCGATCCTCCGTGCCGGGCTCGGCATGCTGGACGGCATGGTCCGTCTGCTGCCGACCGCAGAGGTGGGTTTCCTCGGCATGATCCGCAACGAGGAGACGCTGCAGGCCACCACGTACGCCGCGCGCATGCCGGAGGACCTCTCCGGGCGGCAGGTGTACGTCCTCGACCCGATGCTGGCGACCGGTGGCACCCTGGTCGCCGCGATCCGTGAGCTGATCAAGCGCGGTGCGGACGACGTGACGGCGGTGGTCCTGCTGGCCGCCCCGGAGGGTGTGGAGATCATGGAGCGCGAGCTGGCGGGGACTCCGGTCACGGTGGTCACGGCCGCGGTCGACGACCACCTCAACGAGCACGGCTACATCGTCCCGGGCCTCGGCGACGCGGGAGATCGCCTGTACGGCGCGGCCGAGTAGGGGTTGCCTGCGGGGTGCCTGCGGCGCCTGTGCGGGTTGGGTGGGGGCGGGCGTTGTGCGCAGTTCCCCGCGCCCCTGGATGCCTGCGGCGGCCTGTGCGGCTTCGGTGGGGGCGGGTGTAGCGCGTCTGGTTCGGTGGGTGGGTCGGGGCCGGGGGGGGGGGTATCCGTCCTCGGTCCGGCGGTTGCTGCTGCCTTGAGATGTGCCCGGTAACGGACGCCGGCCGCTGCGGGCGGACACCCCCCACCCCGTCCCCTGCGCGCCGTACGCGGCTACCGGCCCGTCGTGGCGAGCGAGGTGGCGATCGGTCGGTTGTGGCGCGCGGTGCGGTGAGCGGTCCCGTCGTGGCGGGCGGGGTGGCGAACGGTCCGTCGTGGCGCGGGTGACTGCAACTCCCCAGGGGCGCGGGGAACTGCGCGATCAGCCCCCACTCACCCGCAGCCGCCCGGAAACCCGACCCGGCCCCCTCATCGGCGCCCCGCCCTACGACACCTCAGCAGCTCTTCTTCGACGCCGTGGCCGTCGGCTCGGGTGCGCTCAGGGCGGCCAGTGCCTTGTCTGCGGCCGCCTTGCTGGTCAGGCTCTTGAAGCCCGTCCCGATGATCAGGTCGACCTCGGCGCCCTTGCGCGTGTCCGTGCGGGTCTCGGCGGAGCCCAGCTGTGTCGCGAGGACCGGCAGCGAGGTCTTGAGGGCGGACGACGGACCGAGCAGTATCCCCGTGCCCTTGACCTTCTTGTCGTAGGTCGCCGTCGCGTTGCCCACGTCGCCGATCTTGAAGCCCCGCTTCTTCAGCTCGTCCGCCGTCTTCTTGGCGAGCCCGCCGCGCGCCGTGGCGTTCAGGACGTTGACGGTGATCTGGCCCGGCTTGGGGAGAGGGGCCGCGGAGGCGGAGGGGGACGCGTCGGCCTTCGTCGTGCAGTCGCCCTTGGAGCCGACCGCGGAGGCCTCGTCCCCGCCGCCCGTGAACACGTCGATGAGCTGGAGCGTGCCCCAGCCGACCAGGCTCAGCGCGGCCACGGAGGCCACCACGCCGAGCACGAGCCTGCCGCGCCGCCGGCGCCGACGCATCCGGGGGTACTTGTCGCCCGTGATCCGGTACTTACGGCCCATGCCGGGGGGCGTCAGCATGCTCATGGGCGCAGCGTAGTGCGCCCGGACGGCAATGCCTACTAGATGATCATTGACCACGGCGCAGGTGAACCCGAAAGGGCCAAACCTTTACAGCGCGGTCACTCAGTCCAGTTCGAGCACGCGCGCGTGCAGCACCTGTCGCTGCTGGAGCGCCGCCCGCACCGCGCGGTGCAGCCCGTCCTCCAGATACAGGTCGCCCTGCCATTTCACGACGTGCGCGAACAGGTCGCCGTAGAACGTGGAGTCCTCGGCGAGCAGGGTTTCCAGGTCGAGCTGGCCCTTGGTCGTCACCAGCTGATCGAGGCGGACCGGGCGCGGTGCGACGTCCGCCCACTGCCGGGTGCTTTCCCGGCCGTGGTCGGGGTACGGCCGGCCGTTTCCGATGCGCTTGAAGATCACACGGAAAGCCTACCGGTCAAGACCTTCCGGGCGCAGCCATGGCGACCGAGTGCGACGCTGGAAAAAAGCCGCGAAAAGGAGCGTAACGGGAGCAGGGGTTTGGCATGAGCGAGCGAAAGACCCCGCCGGAGGGCGCCAGGGGGGCCGCGGCGGGAACCACCGACCGGTCCATGCCGGAGGCACAGTCCGGCTCCGCTGCTCTGCCCCGGGAGGCCCTGAAGATCGCCTCCGGCTACGCCTTCACCGGCCCCGCCCTCGAGCTGGGCGCGCTGCTGTGGGACGGCGTCTGTCTGCCGGACGCGCAGGTCAGGATCCCGCTGCCGATGCTCAACCGGCACGGGCTCGTCGCCGGTGCCACCGGCACCGGCAAGACCAAGACGCTCCAGCTCATCGCCGAGCAGCTGTCGGCCCAGGGGGTTCCGGTCTTCCTCGCCGACATCAAGGGCGATGTCTCGGGGATCTCCGAGCCGGGTGTGCGCAACGAGAAGGTGCAGGCCAGGGCTGCGGAAGTGCATCAGGCGTGGGCCGCCACCGGGTGTCCCGCCGAGTTCTACGCCCTCGGCGGCATCGGCCACGGCATCCCCGTCCGGGCCACCGTCACCAGTTTCGGGCCGGTGCTGCTGTCCAAGGTGCTCCAGCTCAACCAGACCCAGGAGCAGTCCCTCGGCCTGATCTTCCACTACGCCGACCAGAAGGGGCTCGAACTCGTCGACCTCAAGGATCTCAGGGCCGTCGTCGCCTTCCTGACCTCCGACGAGGGCAAGGCCGAGTTGAGGAACATCGGTGGCCTCAGCACGGCCACGGCCGGGGTGATCCTCAGGTCCCTCACCGCTTTCGAGGCGCAGGGCATGGCCGACTTCTTCGGGGAGCCGGAGTTCGACACAGGTGAGCTGCTCCGGACGGAGGACGACGGGCGCGGGCTGGTGTCCGTGCTGGAGCTGGCCGCCGTACAGGACCGGCCGCAGCTCTTCTCGACCTTCCTGATGTGGCTGCTCGCCGATCTGTTCCACGATCTGCCGGAGGTCGGTGACGCCGACAAGCCGAAGCTCGTCTTCTTCTTCGACGAGGCGCATCTGCTCTTCAACGGGGCCTCGAAGGCCTTCCTCGAGTCCCTCACGCAGACCGTCCGGCTGATTCGCTCGAAAGCGGTCGGCGTCTTCTTCGTCACGCAGACCCCGAAGGACGTACCCGCCGACGTCCTCGCCCAGCTCGGCAACCGGGTCCAGCACGCGCTGCGGGCCTTCACCCCCGACGACCAAAGGGCGTTGAAGGCGACCGTGAAGACCTTCCCCGACTCCGCGTACGACCTGGAGGAGCTGCTCACCGGTCTCGGGACGGGGGAGGCCGTGGTGACGGTGCTGAGCGAGAAGGGGGCTCCCACTCCCGTCGCCGCGACCCGCCTGCGCGCTCCCGAGTCCCTGATGGGCCCTGTCGACGCCGGTGTGCTGGACTCGGCGGTCAAGGCCTCGCCGCTGTACGCGCGTTACGCACAGGCTGTGGACAGGGAGTCGGCGTACGAGCAGCTCAGCTCGCGTGGCGCCAAGGGCCCGGACGAGATGAAGGCCGCGCCCACGTCCCGTCGGAAAGACCCCTCCGTCGTCGAACAGGTCGTCGGCAGTGGGATGTTCACGTCGCTCACGCGGTCGCTGGGCACGCAGATCGGGCGTGAGATCACCCGCTCGCTCTTCGGTACGGCCCGGAGGAGGCGGTAGCCCCGCCTCCTCCGGAGGATCAGCCGCGCTTCTCCTCTCCTGACGGCGGCTTCTTCTTCGTGTTCTGCGGTTTCGGCGCGCTGCGTGCGGCCTCCGCGCGCAGCAGGGCGCGCAGGATCGCGTACGGGTCGTTGGGCATGGCGGTGTTCCTTGCGTGAGTGCTGAGCAGGCTTGCGGGAAGCGGGCTCTGTCAGCAGCGCAGGACCACGGAGCGCAGGGCGCGCGGCACGTACGGCGGCCGCGGCGACGCCGGGACGGGACGGTCCGCCGGCACTCCGGGAGCCGTCTCCGGTCGCGGAGCGGGGCGCAGGGGTACGGCCGTACGGTGGATGGCCCGGGCCGGTGGCCGCAGGGGCGTGTCGAGGACGTCGTACTCGACGAGTTCCCCGGCCGGAACGGGCGGCATCGCATGCGCCTGGAAATGCGCCCCGGGAACCAGCAGCGCGAGCAGCAGCACGAGCGTCCGCAGCCAGTCATGGCGGCACGGGGCACGTCGTACGGAACTCACACAGGTCGTCTCCCCGCCCGGCGCCCGGGATTCATCACTTCGGCGGCGGGATTCACCCGGTCGCAGCAACGGGCGCGTCGGTTCCTGTCCGGAGGGCGAGGACGTAGCGGTTGCCGCGGGTGTGGCTCGACATCGGTCGGGGGCTCACCGGGTCGCGGCCGCACGCATGCTGGTGGTGCGGCGGTTGGGTGGCCCGGTTCCTGCCCGGCGCGCGGTTCGTGATGTCGGCTGTGGGGTTCGTCCGGTCGAGGTGGCGTGCCTGTCGGTCGTGCGGCGAGGGCGTCGGGGGTTGCGCCCCGCGGGTTGCCGTCCGTGGATGTGGCTCGTCATCGGTCGCGGTGCTCACCGGGTCGCGGCAGCACGCAGCCGGTGGTGCGGCGGTGGCTGGATGGCACACATCGGTTCCCGGCAGGCGCGCGATTCGTGATGTCGGCTGCGGGCGTTCCTCCGGTCGAGGCGGCTCGTAGGTCGGTCGTGGCGACCGGCGAGTGCCACCCAGATCCTCGGCACGCCGGCCACCACCGTCCTCCACGGCCACAGCCCCGCCAGTGCGGCCGCAGGTCATGCCGTGCCGTGGTCTGCCGTCGCCGTCACACCGCGCGCGGTACTTCCCGGGCCCGGGTGCGGATGCTGAGCGCGGTGATGATCTCCACGGCGCCGACGACGACCAGCCAGATGCCGCCGACCAGGGTGAGTACGGCGACCGATTCGAAGGGGGAGTCGATCAGGACGATCCCGGCGGCGAAGGTGAGCGCGCCGAGGAAGATCTGCCAGCCGCGGGCCGGCATCGACCGGTCGGACGCGGCGGCCAGGGCCTGGGTGATGCCGCGGATCAGCCAGCCGATGCCGATCCACAGGGCGAGCAGCAGGATCGACCGCATCGGGCCGCGCAGACAGAACAGGCCCAGGAGGATGGAGAGCGCGCCGCTGATGAAGGCCAGGACGCGCAGCGCCGTCGTCGTGTGGGTGCCGAAGGCCGCGACCAGCTGGAAGACACCGCTGATCAGGAGGTAGACGGCGAAGAGGACACCGACCGCGAGCAGAGTGGCGTCGGGCCAGACCAGGACCAGGACGCCCAGGACCAGGGAGGCGACACCGGTGAGCAGGACGACCTGCCAGGCGGCCTTCGCGAGGGCGTGCAGGGGCCCCTCGAAGGGCGGTTCGGGTGCGTGCGGCGAGACGCCCGGCGGGCGGCCCGCGTGGACCTTGCGGTCGTCGAAGCGGTCGTCGAACTCGGTCATGGTCCATGCTGGGACCGCCGGACACCGCACGGCCACCGGGGCGGGCCACCCGGCTGACTAGGACTTCTTGGCCGCCTTCGCCGCCGCCTTCATCTCCTGCTTGTGCGCCCGGACCTTGGTCAGCGACTCGGGGCCGGTGATGTCGGCGACGGACCGGAAGGACTTCGGCTCGCCGTACGCGCCCGCGGCCTCGCGCCAGCCCTTCGGCTCAACGCCGAGCTGCTTGCCCAGCAACGCCAGGAAGATCTGCGCCTTCTGCTTCCCGAACCCCGGCAGCTCCTCCAGCCGGCGCAGCAGTTCGCGGCCGTCGGCCACGCCCTTCCACACCAGCTCGGCCTGACCGTCGTAGTGCTCGACCAGGTACTGGCACAACTGCTGGATCCGCTTGGCCATCGAGCCGGGATAGCGGTGCACGGCCGGCTTCTCGGAGAGCAGCGCGGCGAAGGCCTCCGGGTCCTGGGCGGCGATCTCGTGCGCGTCGAGGTCGTTCGCGCCGAGGCGGTCCGCGATGGTGCGGGGGCCCTTGAACGCCCACTCCATCGGTACCTGCTGGTCCAGCAGCATCCCGACCAGCGCGGCGAGCGGGGAGCGGCCGAGGAGTGCGTCGGCCTCGGGGTCCTGGGCGAGGTGAAGGGTGACGTCCATGTCCCCGATCATGCCTGCGCCGACGGCTCGCCTCTACCGGGAGCCGGCGGACTGTTCCCTCCAGTAGCCGAGCGCGTTCACCCGCTCCTTGGGAACGCCGAGGTCCTTGCGGACGTACGACGACAGCGCCCTGGTCGTCGCCGTGTCGCAGGCGATCCACACATACGCGTCCGGGTGGCTGTTCAGCAGACCGGGCAGGTCCGCCTTCACCTGGGTGACCAGATGCGCGCCGGAGTCGAGGCGGAGGACCCGGCGGACCTCGTGGCGGGACGGGTCGGTGCGGAAGGGGAGGTCCTCGTCGCCGCCCTCGAACCAGACGGTCGCGGGGGAGGAGTCCAGGGCGCCGAGGAGGGAGTTGAGGGCGGGCAGGGAGGCCGGGTCGCCGATGGCGAAGACATGGGTGGGCTCGGGGTCGGGGCGCTCGAAGCCGGTTCCGTGGACGGTGGCCTCGACGGTGTCGCCGGGCTTCGCCGTCCGGGCCCAGTCGCTGGCCACGCCGTCGTGCAGCGCGAACTCCAGGGTGAGGGTGCCTGCCGCGGGGTCCGGGTCGACCAGGGTGTACGCGCGCTGGTGCGGTTTGCCCGCGCTGGAGAACCACAGGCGCACCCACATCGTCGGGTGGACGCCGGTGACCGCCAGCATCCCGCCGTCGGTGAGGTGCACCCGCCGGTACGTCCCGGTGACGTCCTCGGCGCCCGTCACGGTGAACACGAAGTCCTTCGCGCGCAGCAGTCGCAGGACCGCTCCCTCCCAGCCGTGCCCCTGCCCCATGACCTTTCACCCCTCGCGTACGATTCCCTCACCGAGCAAACTTAGGTAAGCCTAACTTAAAGGGAAGCGGGTCCGAGGGTGAGCATCGAGATCTACCGCGACGCCTGGGGGATTCCCCATCTCCGCGCGGGCAGCGCGCGTGAACTCGCCCGCGCCCAGGGCCGGGTCACCGCCCGCGACCGTGCCTGGCAGCTGGAGGTCGAACGGCATCGCGCCCAGGGCACCTCGGCCGCCTTCCTCGGCGCCGGGGCCCTGTCCTGGGACACCCTCGCGCGACGGGCCCGCCTGGACGACACGGCGAGACGCTGCTTCCGAGCGCTGGAGAGACGGGACCCGGAGACGGCCGACTGGGTGCGGGCGTACGTCGACGGCGTGAACGAGGAGCTGCCGGGCACGCGGGCCCCGGAGTTCGCCCGCGTCGGCCTCACCCCCGGGCGCTGGGAGCCCTGGACCCCGCTCGGCGTCTGGCTCGCCACCCACATCCTGTTCGCCGGCTTCCCGGCCAAGCTCTGGCGGGACGAGGCGCTACGGCACCTGGGCCCGGACGCGGTCGGCCTGTTCGCCGCCGACGGCCCGGGCACCTCCGGCAGCAACGGCTGGCTGGTCGCCGGCGCCCGCACCACCACCGGCCAGGCCGTCCTCGCCGGCGACCCGCACCGCTACATCGAGGAACCCGGCGTCTACCAGCAGATCCGGCTCTCCTGCCCCGAGTTCGACGTCCTCGGCCTCGCCGTCCCCGGCGTCCCCGGCATCGCCCACTTCGGCCACACCGGCACGGTCGCCTGGTCCATCACCAACGCCATGGCCGACTACCAGGACCTGTACCGGGAGCGACTGCGCCGCACGGGGGCCGGGGTGGAGGCCCTCGGCTCGGACGGCGTCTGGCACCGTGCCACCCGCCACACCGAGACGGTCGAGGTGGCGGGCGAGGGGCCGGTCGAGATCGAGGTGATCGAGACCGGGCGGGGGCCGGTGATCGCGGGCGGTCCGGAAGGGCTGGACGGGGGAGCGCCGGAGCAGGAGCGGCCGGGTTTCCCGGGTGTGCCCGTGGCCCTCTCCCTCCGCTACCCGCCCCGGGTCACCGAGGACCTCGGTTTCAGCGCCCTGCTCCCTCTCCTCCGGGCCCGCCGTACCGCCGACGTGGACCGGGCGTTCGACCTGTGGGCCGAGCCCGTCAACGTCGTCCAGGCCGCCGACACCGAGGGCGGGCTGCTGCACCGGGTCGCCGGAAGGGTCCCCGTGCGCGCGGAGGCCAACCGGCTGCACCCCGTCCCCGCCTGGGAGCCCGGCCACGACTGGCAGGGCCGGCACGACTCTCCCCGCGCCGCTCTCACCGACGGCATCGCCGTGATGGCCAACCAGCGCGGCCCCGCCGCCCCGCTCGGCGTCGAGTTCGCCCCGCCCCACCGGGCCGACCGCATCACCGCCCTGCTGCAGGAGAAGGAGCGGTGGTCGTCCGCCGACATGCCCCGGATCCACATGGACACCCATCTCGCCTCGGCGCAGCCCCTGTTGGATCACCTCGAGGCCCTGGACGGACTGAGCCCCGAGGCCGTGACCGCGAGGGAAACGATCCTTCGCTGGGATCGCCGCATGGCCGCGAGCAGCCGGGAGGCCGCCCTCTACGCCGCCGTCCGCAGCGCGGTCGTCCGACGGCTCGCCGCCCACCCCGCGTTCGCGGCCCTGACCGCCCCGCCCGCCTACCCGGACGTCCTGCTCCCCTGGCTCGGCCTCGTCCCCCGTATCGCCTTCGCGCTCGAACACCTCCTGCGCGCCGAGGACTTGTACGGCATCGACCGCGCCGGGATCGTGCGGGCCGCCGTGGAGGAAGTGGCCGCCGAGCCGCCGCGGGGCACCTGGGGCGACACCCATCGCCTCGCCCCCTGGCGGGCGCTCCCCGACGACGAGTGGCAGGCCGCCGCCCTCTCCGGCGACCACGACTGCGTCCTGTGCACCTCCGCGGTCCCCGGACTCACCGACCTCGCCGCCCGTGGCCCGGCCGCCCGTTACGTCTGGGACCTGGCCCGCCGCGAGGACAGTCTCTGGGTGGTCCCGCTGGGCGCCTCCGGGGTGCCCGGCTCACCCCACCACCGCGACCAACTGCCCTTGTGGCTCAGGGGAGATCTCGTCCCCGTCGGCACCGACTGGCAGCAGCTGAAGAAGGAAGACTGAGGAAACCGATGTCCGACACCCCCACCCGTGAAGCGGTCCACACCCAGACGGTGGACGGTTTCGGCACCGTCCGCGTCCTGCGTCTCGACCCGCACGCCGACGCCGCGACCGTCCACGCCTGGGTGCGCGAGGAACGGGCCGCGTTCTGGGGCATGAACGGCCTCACGAAGGAGCAGGTGGCCGGGATCTACGCCCACTTGGACACCCTCGACACCCACCACGCCTGTCTGCTGGAGAAGGACGGCGAACCGGCCGGACTCCTGCAGACCTACGAACCGGAGGCCGACCGGGTCAGCGAGTGCTACCCCGTGGAACCCGGTGACATCGGCATCCACCTGCTCCTCCCGCCCCCCGGCCCGCACGGCACGCACACCGGCTGGTCGTCGGCGCTGCTGTCCGCCGTGGCCTCGTACGTGCTGCTGGTCCTGGACAGACGACGGGTCGTGGTCGACCCGGACGTGCGCAACGAGAAGGCCATCGCCCGTTTCCTGAAGCAGGGTTTCGTGGCCGGAGCCGCGGTCGTGCTGCCGGAGATCGACCTCCCGGACGTGTACCTGCCCGAGAAGCACGCTCAACTGGCGTTCCTGACAAGGGAGGTAGCCTTCCCGGGTGACGCCTGACGACCTCGTCGCCCACTACGGCCTGATACCGATTCCCCGCGAGGGCGGGCTGTTCCGGCAGACCTGGGCGGGCGAGGAGCGTGGCGACGGCAGACCGCACGGCACGGCGATCGTCGCCCTCCTCACCGCCGACGACTACTCCGCCCTGCACCGCCTGCCCAGCGACGAGATCTGGCACCACTACCTCGGCGACCCGCTGGACCTCCTGCTCCTCGCCCCGGACGGCACGACGGCCACGCCCGTCCTGGGCCCGGACATACGCGCCGGCCAGCACCCCCAGCTGACCGTCCCCGCGGGCACCTGGATGGGGGCCAGGACCCGCGGCACGTGGACCTTCTTCGGCTGCACCATGGCGCCCGGCTTCACCTACGAGGACTACGAGCACGGGAACGCGGCCGAACTGACGGCGCGTTATCCGTCCCAGGCCGCGCGCATCGCGGGACTGTCCCGCCCATGAGACTCCTCGAAGGGCAGGTCGCCCTGGTCACGGGCGCGAGCGGCGGCATCGGACGGGGGATCGCGCTGCGGTTCGCCGAGGAGGGCGCGGCGGTCGCGGTCCATTGCCGTACGGCGGTGGAGGCGGCCCGTGACGTGGCGTCCCGGATCGAGGACTCGGGCGCCCGGGCCGTCGTACTGGAAGCGGATCTGCGGGACGAGGACGCGTGCCGGCGGATGGTCCGGGAGGCCGCCGTGTGGGGTGGCGGACTGACCGCGCTGGTCAACAACGCCGGCGTGCAGCCCACTCAGCCGCTGCCCGGGATGACGGCGGCGGACTGGCGCGCGGTCGTGGAGACCAACCTGACCGGAGTCTTCGCGTGCACCCAGGCGGCGGCCGAGGTCATGGGGCCGGGCGGCTGCGTGACCCACATCGCGTCCATCGAGGCGCGTCACCCCGCGCCCGAGCACGCCCACTACTCCGCCTCCAAGGCCGCGATCGTGACGCACGCGAGGTCGGCGGCCCTGGAGTACGGACCGCACGGCATCCGCGTGAACACCGTCTCGCCCGGGCTGATCGACCGGGCGGGGCTGGCGGAGGCCTGGCCGGAGGGGGTGGAGCGGTGGGTGCGGAAGGCGCCGCTCGGGCGGCTCGGGCGGCCCGAGGACGTGGCCGACGCGTGTGTGTTCCTGGCCTCACCGCTCGCGTCCTGGGTCACCGGGCACGACCTGGTGGTGGACGGCGGGATGTCCGCCCGGCCGACGTGGTGAGCGCTCGGGGGTTCGCGTGCGTACCTATCGGGAAGACCGCGAGCCCAGGTACGGAGTAGTGACGTGAGGTGTGAGCGTGCAGGCAGCAGCACAGGCCGGCGAGGGCGAGGACTTCAAGGGCTGGTGCTGCTGGGCACCGTGCTGGTCCTGCTCCTCTTCGGCGGTGCGGGAGCGGCGTCGGCCCACGCGGCCCTACGGGCCACCGATCCCGAGGACGGAAGCGTCCTCAAGTCCGCCCCCCGGGACATCACCCTGACCTTCACCGAGTCCGTCGGCCTGCTCGACGACTCCTTCCGGGTGCTCGACCCCGACGGCAAGCGCCTGAAGGTCACGGACGCCGGACACGGGGCGGCCGGCTCGGACACGGCCCGTGTCTCGCTGCCCGCCAAACTCGCCCAGGGCACCTACACGGTGGCTTGGCGGGTCGTCTCGGCCGACAGCCACCCGGTTTCCGGCGCCTTCACCTTCTCGGTCGGCAAACCCTCCCCGGCCACCGTGATCATGGACACCGGCCCGACCGAGGACCCGGCCACCGAGAGCCTCTTCAACATGGGCCGCTACCTGGCCTACCTCGCCGTCGCCCTGCTCATCGGCACGGCCGTCTTCCTCCTCGCCTGCCGCCCGCCGGAGCCCTCCCGTCTGCGCCGGCTCCTGTGGGCGGGCTGGGGCACCCTGCTCGGCTCCACCGTGTTCCTGCTGGTGCTGCGGGCACCGTACGAGTCGGGGGCGGGCCCGGCCTCCGCCTTCTCGCTGAAGGCCTTCGAACGCACCCTGACCACCCGCCCGGGCGAGGCGCTCCTGGTCCGCCTGGCGCTGCTGCTCGTCGGGTACTTCTTCGTCGTACGACTGCTGCGGCTCGGGGAGTCGAGGCTGCCCCGCGCCTGGCAGGCGGCGGGCGGCGCGCTCGCCGTGGGTCTCGCGCTGACCTGGGCCTCCGCCGAGCACGCGTCCGCCGGAATCCAGGTGCCGGTGGCGATGACGTCCGCGGTGCTGCACGTCCTCGCGATGGCGGTCTGGCTGGGCGGCCTCGCGGCCCTGCTCACCACGCTGTACCGGGCGTCGTCGCAGATCCCGGCCGCCGTGGTCGCCCGTTTCTCGCGGCTGGCCTTCGCCTCCGTGACCGTCCTCGTCGCCACCGGCGTCTACCAGTCCTGGCGCGGCCTCGGCTCCTGGGACGCGGTCACCGGCACCACGTACGGCCATCTGCTCGTCTTCAAGCTGCTCGCGGTGACGGGGCTGCTGGGGGCGGCGCGGCTGTCGCGGCAGTGGACGGGACGGCTCGTGACGGCCGGGGCGCAGGTCGAGTCGGAGTCCGTCGTACGGGAGCGGGTGCCGGAGCCGGTGGGGGGACCTCCGGCCGCCTCCGACGCGGAGCGGGAGCCCGCCGCCCCCGGGGGAGACTCCCCGGCGTACCGGCGTGGCCTGCGCCGTTCCGTCCTCGCCGAAGTGGCCGTCGGTGTCGTCGTCCTGGTGCTCAGCACCGTGCTGAGCGGCACGCTGCCCGGCCGGGCGCAGGCCGAGGCGGCCGAGGCGGGCCCGGCCACCGGCGGACTGCCCGCCGCGTCCCTGACCGACGTCCCCTTCGCCGTGGGCGGCGCCACGGGCCGGGTGCAGATCACCCTCGACCCGGGCCGCACCGGCGACAACTCGGTCCAGGCCATCGTCTACGCGGCCGACGGAGGCCTCGCCGCGGTCCCCGAACTCCGGCTGTCCTTCACCCTCCCGGCCAAGGAGATCGGCCCGATCGACGCCGAACTGAAGGACAAGGGCGGCTACTGGGGCACGAACGACCTCACCCTGCCCCTCGCGGGCGAATGGCGGATGAAGACGACGATCAGGGTCTCCGACGTCGACCAGGTCAGCGTGACGAAGACGGTGCGGATCGTGGGCTGAGCAGGCCGGCCATGGTCTCGGCGGCCTGTACGGCGGCGGCTCCGCAGCAGTTGTTGAACAGGACGTGGAGCTCGTCCACCTGCTCGGCCAGGGCGTGCAACCGCGGTAACCACTCCGCGAGTTCGGCGCGCCCGTAGTCGTACCGGAAACGCTCCTCCTTGCTGCCGCGCCCCCAGGAGGCGCTGCGTCCGTGGAAGCGCACGACGGACAGCCGGGGTGCGGTGACGGGGGTGACCGGCGGCAGGGAGGTGGGCAGGTCCTGGCTCATGTCCACGGCCACGGCGGCGAAGCCGTACATGCTCAGCAGCGCACGGGTGAGGTCCCGCTGCCGCTCCCCCCACCAGGCCGGATGCCGGAACTCCACATGGACGGGCCATCCGGCGGTCCGCGCCGCGGTCTCCTCCAGGAACCGCTCCGCCCGCGCCCCCGGCCGAAACCACGGCGGGAACTGGAACAGCACCCCACCGAGCCGCCCGGCCTCTCGCAACGGCTCGATCCCGGCGGCGAACCGCGCCCACACCTCGTCAGGAGCCGCGTCCGCGAGGGCGGCCTGCTTCACCGGATGTCCCGTGAGCGGTGCGTACGCCTTCACGTCGAACACGAACCCCGCAGGCGTGCGCTCCACCCACAGACGGCTGTTGCGCTCGCTGGGCAGGGCGTAGAACGTGCCGTCCACCTCCACCACCGGGAACCGCTCGGCGTAGTACCGCAACCGCCCCTCGGCGTCCCGCCGGCCGGGCGGGTACCAACCGCTGCGGACGAGCGCGGGATCGGTCCAGGAGCAGGTGCCGACGAGGATGCTGGTCATGGGGAGTGGGTACCGATTTAGGGTTCGGCCATGACTTCCCAGGCGTATCTGTCGGAACTGTTCTCGCTGGACGGCCGTGTGGCGCTGGTGACCGGCGGGAGTTCGGGCATCGGCAGGGCGATCGCGGGGGCGCTGGCGCGGGCCGGGGCGAGCGTGGTGATCGTGGCCCGCAGCGAGCCGGAACTGACTGCGACGGTCGGCGAGTTGACGTCCAGTGGCTGCCGAGCGGGCTGGGTGAGCGGCGACGTGAGCACGAGGGAGGGTGTGCGTACGGCGGCGGAAGCGGCCGCCGGTGTGTTCGGTGAGCCGGACATCCTGGTCAACTCCGCCGGGATCAACCTGCGTCCGCCGATGACCGAGCTCACCGACGACGTGTGGGACACCACCCTGGCGGTCAACCTGGAGGCCCCCTACCTCCTGGGCCAGCGCTTCGGCCCCGGCATGGCCGAGCGCGGCTTCGGCCGGATCATCCACATCACCTCCCAGCAGGCCCACCGCGCCTTCGTCCAGAGCGGCGCCTACGGCGTCTCCAAGGGCGGCCTGGAGTCCCTGGCCCGCTCCCAGGCCGAGGCCTGGTCCCCGCACGGCGTCACCTGCAACACCCTCGTCCCCGGCTTCGTGCTGACCCCCCTCAACGCCCGTCTCGCCACCGACCCGGAGAAGGTCACGTCCCTGGCCGCCCGCACCATGACCGGCCGCAACGGCCTCCCCGAGGACTTCGCGGGCGCCGCGGTCTTCCTGGCGAGCGGGGCGTCGGGCTATGTCACGGGGCAGTCGATCTTTGTGGACGGGGGGTTGTCGGTGCACTGATCTCCCAGCGTCCCGGATCACCTCGCCGGTCCCAGTTCACGCCTGCGCCAGGCGCCGAGCAGTTCCTCGGGGCCGTAGACCGCCTGGAGCCCGGAACAGCTGATCCCGTTGAAGGAGACCGCCACGAGCGGTACGGGCTCGTCGAGTGCGCCGACGCCGGTGCCGATGGGGAGGGCATGGGCTACGTGTTCGCCTCGCCGACTGGCGGACCGCTGAGCCCGAACACCGGGGCGCGGGCGTACGTGACGGTCGTCTGCCAGATGCTCGGCACACGGCGGGCACAGTCCTCCTCTTGCTCGGTGTCCCCGATGTGATCGTGGACGCAGTCATGGGCTGGGAGCCGGGCGGCGCCGCGCGGATGCGGGCTCGCTCCATGCACGTGACCGGGCCGATGCTCCGCAAGGTCGCGGACCAGGTCGGCGAGAAGCTGTGGGGCTCCTCCGGAGCCGAATGAGACCAAAACTGAGACCACGCACGACGAAGGGCCCCACCTTGCGGTGGGGCCCTTCGACATCGTGCCCGGTGAGGCACTGGCGGAGGATACGAGATTCGAACTCGTGAGGGGTTGCCCCCAACACGCTTTCCAAGCGTGCGCCCTAGGCCTCTAGGCGAATCCTCCGCCGCAAACAATACAAGACGTTGAGGAGTGCTCGCGAACTCGTTCCCACCCGCTGCCATCGGGTACTGTTTGGGCAGCCCCTCACGCGGCGCTATCTGACTGAACTCCCCCAGGGCCGGAAGGCAGCAAGGGTAGGTCGGCTCTGGCGGGTGCGTGGGGGGCGCTTGCGTTCCCGGCGGAGCGCACGCGCGGGCCCGGGTGTCAGTGGGCGCCTATAACCTCGTATGCGTGTCGTCTCTCGCGTTGTACCGCCGCTATCGCCCGGAGTCCTTCGCCGAGGTCATCGGGCAGGAGCATGTCACCGACCCGCTGCAGCAGGCGCTGCGGAACAACCGGGTCAATCACGCGTACCTGTTCAGCGGTCCGCGCGGATGCGGCAAGACGACCAGCGCCCGCATCCTCGCCAGGTGCCTGAACTGCGCACAGGGGCCCACCCCCACCCCCTGCGGTGAGTGCCAGTCCTGCCAGGACCTCGCACGCAACGGCCCCGGTTCCATCGACGTCATCGAGATCGACGCCGCGTCCCACGGTGGTGTGGACGACGCCCGTGAGCTGCGCGAGAAGGCCTTCTTCGGGCCCGCGAGCAGTCGCTACAAGATCTACATCATCGACGAGGCCCACATGGTCACGTCGGCGGGGTTCAACGCGCTGCTGAAGGTCGTCGAGGAGCCCCCGGAGCACCTCAAGTTCATCTTCGCCACCACCGAGCCCGAGAAGGTCATCGGGACGATCCGGTCGCGAACCCATCACTACCCCTTCCGGCTCGTCCCGCCCGGCACCCTGCGGGAGTACCTCGGCGAGGTGTGCGGCAAGGAGAACATCCCCGTCGAGGACGGCGTGCTGCCCCTCGTCGTGCGGGCAGGCCAGGGCTCCGTGCGTGACTCCATGTCCGTCATGGACCAGCTGCTCGCCGGGGCCAAGGAGGAGGGTGTGACGTATGCCATGGCCACGTCCCTCCTCGGCTACACCGACGGCTCCCTTCTCGACTCCGTCGTCGAGGCCTTCGCCACCGGTGACGGTGCCGCCGCCTTCGAGGTCGTCGACCGCGTCATCGAGGGCGGCAACGACCCCCGCCGTTTCGTCACCGACCTGCTGGAGCGGCTGCGGGACCTGGTGATCCTCGCCGCCGTTCCCGACGCCGCCGAGAAGGGCCTCATCGACGCCCCCGCCGACGTCATCGAGCGCATGCAGGCCCAGGCCGGCACCTTCGGCGCGGCCGAGCTGAGCCGCGCCGCCGACCTCGTCAACCAAGGCCTGACCGAGATGCGCGGCGCCAACTCGCCCCGCCTCCAGCTGGAACTCATCTGCGCGCGCGTGCTGCTCCCCGCGGCCTATGGGGACGAGCGCTCGGTCATGGCCCGCCTCGACCGCATCGAGCGGGGCGTGAACTTCTCGGCCGGCGGCGCCCCCGCGATGGGGTACGTGCCGGGGCCGGAAGCCCATGGAGGGGCGGCCCTGGGCACCCCGGGAGTCCAGGGCGTCCCTGGTGCCTCGGGTGCCCCCGTCCCGCCACCGGCAGCGGTCCCGCCCGGTGGCGGCCCGGCCGCGGCGCGTGCGGCGGTCCGGGCCTCGGGCGCGGGCACGCCCAGCGGCGCAGCGCAGGGGGTCGGCGTCCCGGGTGGCGGCGGCCCGGCCGGAGCGGGTGGCACGGGCGGATTCCCCGGCGCTACGGCCGACTCGGCGCCGCCCGCCGACCCGTCCGCGCCCGCAGACCGGACCTCTGACTCGCCCGCCGGCCCGGCGCACGGTTCACCCACGGCCCAGCCCCCCGGTGCTCCCTCCGGCCAACCCTCCACCGCCTACCCGGACCAGCCTCAACCGCCCCACCAACAGCCCTCCGCCACACCGTCCCCGGCGGCTCCCGCTACCGCCCCCGGAGCCTGGCCCGCCGCCGCCCCCGTCGGCGGCGGCCGGCGTCCCGGTGGCTGGCCCACCGCGACCCCGGCGGGCGGTGGCGGCCAACCCCAGGCGCCCGCATCGCACCGGCCCGCGGCCGCCTCGGCACCGGCCCAGCCCGCGCCCACGGCCTCCGCACCCGGACCGGGCGCCTACGCCCCGCCGACCGGCGGCCCCGACCCCCGCCAGCTCTGGCCCAACATCCTGGAAGCCGTCAAGAACCGCCGCCGCTTCACGTGGATCCTGCTCAGCCAGAACGCCCACGTGGCCGGCTTCGACGGCACCACCCTCCAGCTCGGCTTCGTCAACGCGGGTGCCCGCGACAACTTCGCGACCAGCGGCAGCGAAGAGGTGCTGCGGCAGGCGCTGGCCGAGCAGTTCAGCGTCCAGTGGAAGATCGAGGCCGTCATCGACCCGTCGGGCGGTGGAGGGGCGCCCCCGGCATCCGGCGGCTTCAACGGCGGCGGGGGCTACGGCGGAGGCGGCAACACCGGCGGCGGCAACACCGGCGGCTACGGCACCGGAAGCACGGCAGGCTACGGCGCCCCGGGCCCCCAGGCCCCCTCCTCCCCCCAGCCGACACCCGCCCCGGCGGCCCGGTCCACGCCGACGCCGGCCCCCGCACCGGCCCCTGCCCCGCAGCGGTCCGCGCCGGAACCCCCGCCGGTCTCCATCGAGGACGACATCCCCGAGGACGACGACCCCGATCTCAACGAGGCCGCCCTCTCGGGTCGCGAACTGATCGTGCGCGAGCTCGGGGCGACCGTGGTGGAGGAGATCACCAACGAATAAGACGAACAAGGGGACGCCCGAGGGACGCGCGCGAGAGCTCATCCGGTCTCATCTGGGAGGAACCTACGACTCCCCTCCCTCCACCCCTTAGTAACCCCCCACAAAAACCCCGTTAGGCTGACCCCGTGAAGGTCCTCGTCATCGGTAACGGCGCCCGCGAACACGCCCTGTGCCGCTCCCTGTCCCTCGACCCCGACGTCAGTGCCCTGCACTGCGCCCCCGGCAACGCCGGCATCGCCGAGGTCGCCGAGCTGCACCCGGTCGACGCCCTCGACGGCGCGGCGGTGACCGCGCTCGCACAGCGACTCGGTGCCGACCTGGTCGTCGTAGGCCCGGAGGCCCCGCTCGTCGCGGGGGTCTCCGACGCCGTGCGCGAGGTGGGCATCCCCGTCTTCGGCCCGTCCGGGGAGGCCGCGCAGCTCGAGGGCTCGAAGGCCTTCGCCAAGGACGTCATGGCCGCGGCCGGAGTCCCGACCGCCCGCTCCTACGTCTGCACGACCCCCGAGGAGGTCGCCGAGGCACTCGACGCCTTCGGCGCCCCGTACGTCGTCAAGGACGACGGACTCGCCGCGGGCAAGGGCGTCGTCGTGACCAGCGACATCGAGGCCGCGGCAGCGCATGCCAACGCCTGCGACCGGGTCGTCATCGAGGAGTTCCTGGACGGCCCCGAGGTCTCCCTCTTCGCCATCACCGACGGCGACACCGTTCTGCCCCTCCAGCCGGCCCAGGACTTCAAGCGCGCCCTGGACGGCGACGAGGGCCCGAACACCGGCGGCATGGGCGCCTACTCCCCGTTGCCCTGGGCCGACCCCAAGCTGGTCGACGAGGTCATGCAGACGGTCCTGCAGCCGACGGTCGACGAGATGCGCCGCCGCGGCACCCCCTTCTCCGGTCTGCTCTACGCCGGTCTCGCGATCACTTCGCGAGGCGTGCGGGTCATCGAGTTCAACGCCCGCTTCGGCGACCCCGAGACCCAGGTCGTCCTGGCCCGCCTCGAGACCCCGCTGGCCGGCATCCTGCTCGCCGCGGCCACCAGCAACCTGGCCGACCTGGAGCCGCTGCGCTGGAGCGGGGACGCCGCGGTCACCGTGGTCGTCGCCTCGCACAACTACCCCGCCACCCCGCGCACCGGCGACCCGATCACCGGCCTCGACGAGGTGGCCGCCGAGGACGCCCCGCACGCGTACGTCCTGCACGCAGGCACCAAGCGGGACGGCGACACCGTCGTCAGCGCCGGCGGCCGCGTCCTGTCGGTCACGGCGTCCGGCAAGGACCTCACCGAGGCCCGCGAGCGCGCCTACCGGGCGGTGGCCCGCATCCGGCTCGACGGTTCCCAGCACCGGACGGACATCGCGGCCAAGGCGGCGTCCGGAGCCTGAGAAGCTCGAAAACCGGGGCGAAAACCCCGCTGCCGAACAACCCGACCGGCCCCGGATCCGTCTAAGGATTCGGGGCCTGATCTTTGCTGTACGTCATCCACCTCTCCCCAAAGCCATTCCATCGAGTGACCGGGGCCCCATACGGCTGACGGGGGCCCGGGGCCCAACTAGGGTGCGGCGCAAGCGGTCCGGCACTTGGCCCACCGGCATTGCGATGTCAGTGACGGGTGCCACAGTGGGGGAGTGAGCAACGCCAGGACAGCTGGGCATTCAGGACGGCAGGGAGGGGGCGAGGTCCGGTCATGACCGGTATCGGTGTCGAGGTAGCCGCGCAGGCCGCGCGCTCCCGTGCCCTCGCCGTGCTGCGCATCCGCAGCCGTGCGCTGGCCGTGGCGCTGTTGCCCGCGGCGGTGGCCGTGGTGCTGCTCGCCGGAGGGTCCACCAGTCATCTCGTGGGCGGGTTCTGGGACACCGCCCGCCTGGCCATGACCGTTCTCGGGGCCGTGGTGCTGCTCGCCGCCGGAGCAGTGGCTCTGGTCATCGCCCGCGCCCGCCCCGCCGTCAGTCCGACCGTCGCGATCGCCGAGGAGTCCGCGCCCGACCTGTACCGCATGGTGCGTGACCTCGCCGACCGCCTGGACGTCCCGGCCCCCTCCGCGATAGCGCTCACCCCGGACTGCGACAGCTGGCTGGAGGACCGCACCCACCCCGCCCACGGCCCGCCCCCGCAGGAGGGCCGGGACGACGAGATCGCGGGCGTCCGCGGCTCCCACCGCCGTGTCCCGGCCGCACCGGTGCTGGTCATCGGCTCGCCGTTCCTGTGGTGGATGCGCGTCGGCGAACTGCGGGCGGTCCTCGCACCGGTCGTCGCCGGTACGGGCCCTTCGGCGCACCCCGACATAGCGGCGGCCCGCCGTTTCGTGCGGGGTCTGGACGCGGCTGTGGCCGTCGGCTCCGTCCCGGGCCGCTGTCCGCTCACCCGTGTGATGTGCGCGGGTGTCGCCTGGGTGGCCCGCCTCCTCCTGCGCAGCTGCCGGGAGCACGCGACCCAGATGGAGCGCGGGGTCGCGGCCGCGGCCGCCGAGCGTGCACAGGCTGTGGACTACGGCCTCAGGATCGTGGCCCAGGAACAGGTGGGCCTGGCGTACGCGGGCTGGGACCGGCTGCTGACCCGGGTCGCGCTCCCCGCCTGGAGGATGGGCCGCTGGCCCTCCCGCCTGGACGCGGGCGTGGTGGCCGCCCTCACCGAGCTGTCCCGCCGCGACCGCCTGGCCGAGGGTTTCGCCTCCCGCCTGGGTGAGCGCCCCGCCTGTGACCTGCTCGAAGAGCCCGGCGCGATCGACGAGGCCACCTCCCTCCTCGCCGCCCGCCTCTTCCACGGCGGCCCCGCGGAGACCGGCCAGGACTGGTCCCCGGTGGACTGGCAGGAGTACCCGGAAGAGGTCGTGGACCGAAAGTGGCGCCTGGACGCTGCCCGCCTCCACCGAGTCCTGGACGCCCAGGGCGTGAGCCCCACGCCGGGAACCGCCCCGCCGGAAGCCCACGGCCCCACCCTCTCCCGAGTCCTGGCCCACCTGTCGGCTCCCGGGCACACCGGCCCCACTCCACACCCCCCGACAGCCAACCGACCCGCCACCTCGACACCCACGTCGTCACCCGCTCCCACCACGACGGCCGGCGGCGGACTGACCTCGACGGACGACCCCGGCGCCGTCGAGCAGGGTCCGGCGTCCAGTGAGACCGCAGCATCTCGGCGTGATCCCGCTTCCATGGACCGCGCGGCGATGGCCGGTGGATTGACTTCGGCGGCGGACGCCGGCGCCGTCGAGCAAGGGCGCGAGCAGGGGCCGGCTCGGGCAGACGCGGGCGGTCCGGCGTCCGGCGAGAGCGCAGCACCTCTGCGTGATCCCGCTTCCACAGACCTCACCTCGATTCCGCCGGCCGACGGCGTGGCGACGACCGGTCGACCCGCCTCCCCGGACGCCGCCGGAGGCGCGCAGCACGAATCGGCTCAGGCGGACGCCGCACCCGCGACCGCCGCCCCTGAACCGATCCGGCACGACCGGACTCCCGCCACCCCCGTACCGGCTCCACCGGACGGCGCCGTGACGCCGGACCAGGACCGTGAACCGCCTTCGGCTGAGGCCCTGGCGGCCGCACAGCACGACGCGCCTTCGGCTGAGGCCCTGGCGGCCGCACAGCACGACGCGCCCTCGGCTGACGCCCTCGCGGCCGCACAGCACAACCCGGTCCCGCAGGACGAGCCCGCGGTAGCCGACCGTGAGACAGCTGCCGCCCTCCAGGAGCCACCCGCAGCCCCTGACGAATGTGACGCGGGTGGCGAAGGTGCCGTAGGCGAAGGCGCAGACGGCGAAGCCGAGACCCTCGCCGCGGCGCTCACCGCCGAGCTCGCCCGTGAGGAAGCCGCCGCCCCGCAGTCCCGCAGCACGCCCGACATCACCCCCTGGGACGACACCGCCCTCCCCCTCTTCCCGCTCCAGCCGCCCCGCAGCGCCCGAGAACTCCTCACCGACCACGTCACCGCGATGGTCTGCTGCGCCGCGATCGACACCGCCGGCGCCGCCCCGGGCCTGGACTGGCTCGACGGCCCGTCCCTCCTCATCAACGGTGAACGCGCCGCGGACCTCACCCCCCGCGTCCTCAGCCTCGTGGAGGACGGCGACCCGGCCCCTCTGCGCGCATGGCTGGTCAAGTCGGGGATACGGCCCGAGAAGCCGGTCCGCCTCGTCTGACGGATCCGGAGTGCCCGCTTCCACTTTCGGCCAATTCGCAACGAATAGTGACAGTCTGGGTGCGGAATGTGATGTGCTGAGACCGATCGCGCACATGGCACGGGCCTGTGCCAGCACAAAGCGCCGGGCAGGACGAACAACGGGGGCACGAGGGAGGGGAGCGACCATGGGCCCAGGACCGGAGCACATCCGCCGCTGGGAGTCGGGAGCACTCGCGCACGCCGTGACGGACCCCTTCGGCCAGGGCCCCGTCCCCTGGCTGCGCGGCAGCGAGACGTACTTCGACGACACCGGCCAGGTGGTCCCGTGGTACGTCGAGACGGACCCCGCCCACACCCCGAAGGAGGGCGCCCCGCGCATCCCCTCCCCCCGCACCGCCCCCGGCGGCGGCCCCCGTTCCGCCGACGACGTCCGCCGTCAGATCAAGGGCTTCACCTCGACCGGCGCGGTCGCCCCGGGGGAGGCCGTCGACTTCCACATCACCGTCGACCCGCCGCAGGAGTTCAGCGTCGACATCTACCGCATCGGCCACTACGGCGGCGACGGCGCGGCGAAGATCACCACCAGCCCCCGCCTCTCCGGCATCGTCCAGCCCGCGCCGCTGACCGCGGACCGCACGGTCTCCTGCCACCACTGGTGGCTGTCCTGGCGGCTGCAGATCCCGTCCTACTGGAGCGTCGGCGCATACGTCGCCGTCCTCACGACCGCCGACGGCTACCGCTCACACATCCCCTTCACGGTCCGCGACAACCATCCCGCGGACTTACTTCTCCTCCTGCCCGACGTCACCTGGCAGGCGTACAACCTCTATCCCGAGGACGGCCACACCGGCGCCAGCCTCTACCACGCCTGGGACGAACAGGGCCGGCTCCTCGGCGAGGCCGACGCCGCGACCATGGTCTCCTTCGACCGGCCGTACGCGGGCGCGGGCCTGCCGATGCACGTCGGCCACGCCTACGACTTCATCCGCTTCGCCGAGCGCTACGGCTACGACCTGGCCTACGCCGACGCCCGCGACCTGCACGCCGGCCACCTCGACCCCACCCGGTACCGCGGCCTGGTCTTCCCCGGCCACGACGAGTACTGGTCGACGGCCATGCGCCGCACGGTCGAGCGGGCCCGCGACAGCGGCACCTCTCTCGTCTTCCTGTCCGCCAACACCATGTACTGGCAGGTCGAGTTGGGCCCCTCGCCGTCCGGTGTCCCCGACCGTCTGCTGACCTGCCGCAAACGCAGGGGACCGGGCAAGCCGGCGCTCTGGCGCGAGGTCGACCGCCCCGAACAGCAGGTGGTCGGCATCCAGTACGCGGGAAGGGTGCCCGAGCCCCACCCCCTGATCGTCCGCAACGCCGAGCACTGGCTGTGGGAGGCGACCGCTGCCCACGAGGGCGACGAACTCGCCGGCCTGGTCGCGGGCGAGGCCGACCGCTACTTCCCGCGCACCCCGCTGCCGGAGCACGACGACCGCATCCTGCTCGCCCACTCGCCGTACGCCGACAGCGAGGGCGCCCTCCGCCACCAGGAGACGTCCCTCTACCGCGCCCCCTCCGGCGCCCTGGTCTTCGCCGCCGGCACCTTCGCCTGGTCCCCGGCACTGGACCGCCCGGGCCACGTCGACACCCGCGTCCAGCGCGCCACCGCCAATCTCCTGGACCGCATCTGCAAGCGTGACTGAGTTCTCACCCAGCAGCACACCAGCAGCACACCCACAGCTCCCTCAGCGCACCCCACGTCCAAGGTCAGCGCCCCGTACGGGACAATCGACCCGTTGGACATACTCACGGGGAGGAACCGTGTCCGGATTCGTAGAAAAGCCCGAACCGCTCCAGGTTCCGGGCCTGGTGCACCTGCACACCGGCAAGGTGCGCGAGCTGTACCAGAACGAGGCGGGCGACCTCGTGATGGTCGCCAGTGACCGTATCTCCGCCTTCGACTGGGTGCTGCCGACCGAGATCCCCGACAAGGGCCGCGTCCTCACCCAGCTGTCTCTGTGGTGGTTCGACCAGATCGCCGACCTGCTGCCGAACCACGTCCTGAGCACAGCCGTACCGGAAGGCGCCCCCGCCGACTGGGCGGGCCGCACCCTGGTCTGCAAGTCGCTCCGGATGATCCCCGTGGAAGCCGTCGCCCGCGGCTATCTCACCGGCTCCGGACTGCTGGAGTACAACGAGTCCCGTACGGTCTGCGGTCTCGCCCTCCCCGAGGGCCTGGTCGACGGCAGCGAGCTCCCCGCCCCGATCTTCACCCCGGCCACCAAGGCCGCCGTCGGCGAGCACGACGAGAACGTCTCCTACGAGGAGGTCGCCCGCCAGGTCGGCGCCGACACCGCGGCCCAGCTGCGCCAGGCGACCCTCGCGGTGTACTCGCGCGGCCGGGACATCGCCCGGGACCGTGGGATCATCCTCGCGGACACCAAGTTCGAGTTCGGCTTCGACGGGGAGACCCTCGTCGTCGGGGACGAGGTCCTCACCCCGGACTCCTCCCGCTTCTGGCCGGCCGATCAGTGGGAGCCGGGGCACGCGCAGCCGTCGTACGACAAGCAGTTCGTGCGCGACTGGCTGACCTCGGCGGAGTCCGGCTGGGACAGGAAGAGCGAGCAGCCCCCGCCGCCGCTGCCGCAGGAGGTCGTGGACCGCACCCGCGCCAAGTACATCGAGGCGTACGAGCGTCTGACGGGCACGAGCTGGTCGTAACGGAAAAGCCCCCCGGCGAAAACCGGGGGGCTTTTCCATGGAGCGAACGACGAGGTTCGAACTCGCGACCTCAACCTTGGCAAGGTTGCGCTCTACCAACTGAGCTACGTTCGCATGCGCCGTGGCGCGAGAACCACTATACCCAACCTCGCTCGCGCGCGAGCCGCACGGCCGTGTGACGGTTCTCCGCGCCCAGCTTGGAGACGGCCGACGAGAGGTAGTTCCGTACGGTCCCCTGCGACAGCGCGGCCCGTTCGGCGATCTCCGCGACGGGCGCCCCGTCGGCGGCGAGTTCCAGTACCTCGGCCTCCCGCACGGTCAGGGGAGAGGCCCCGGCGGAGATCGCGTCGGCGGCCAACTCGGGGTCGACGTAGCGGTTTCCCTCGTGCACCGTGCGGATGATCTCCGCGAGCCGCTGCGCGCTCACGGTCTTCGGAACGAAGCCCCGCACACCGGCCTCGAGCGCCCGCTTGAGATGCCCGGGCCGCCCGTGACTGGTGACGATCAGCACCTTGCACGAGGGCAGTTCGGTCCGCAGGGATGTGGCGACCTTCACACCGTCCGCGCCGGGCATCTGGAGATCGAGTACGGCCACGTCGGGCTCGTGCGCCCGGGCCATCGCCAGCGCCTCGGGACCGGTCGCCGCCTCCGCGACGATCGCGAGGTCGTCCTCCAGGGAGAGCAGCGCGGCGAGAGCGCCCCGAATCAGATGCTCGTCATCAGCGAGCAACACCCGCACGCTCACGAGCCCATCCCCTCCCACACCACGTCCACGGTCACGAGCCCGCCTGTACGGTCACGGACCATCTCCTCCAACGCCACGCGCCGGTCACGAGCCCGCCTCCGACACATCACCCGTACGGTCACGGACCATCCCCTCGAACAACGCCACGCGCACGCTCACGAGCCCAGCCCCTCCAACGCCACGCGCCGGTCACGACCCCGCCTCCGACACATCACCCGTACGGTCACGGACCATCCCCTCCAACGCCACGCGCACGCTCACGAGCCCAGCCCCTCCAACGCCGCCCGCACGGTCACGAGCCCACCCCCTCCGACACCACCCGCCCAGTCACGAGGCCCCCTCCGTCGTCACCAGCGGCACCTCCGCCATCAGCCGGAACACGCCCTCGCGGACCGGTCCCGCCTCCAGCCTCCCGGTCACGGCCGCGAGCCGCTCCCGCAGTCCCGTGAGTCCGGACCCGCCGGGGCCCTGCGACCGCGACGCCCCGTCGTTCTCCACGGTCAGCACCACCCGCTCCCCCTCTCTCCGCAGAGCCACCACGCACAGCTTGGCGTCCCCGTGCCGCAGGACGTTCGTGGTCGCTTCCCGCACCACCCAGCCGAGCGCCGACTGCACCTCGGCGGGCAGCCCGTTCGGCTCCCCGGTGACCACGCAGGTGATGCCCGCGGCGGTCAACACCCCTTGCGCTCCCGTGAGTTCGATCCCGAGATCGGCCTCCCGGTATCCCCGTACGACATCCCGCACCTCGCGCTGCGTCTCACTCGCGATCCGCTGCACCTCGGTCATCTGGTCCATGGCCTCGGCCCGTCCCCGACGCGCCAGCTGCACGGCCAGTTCGCTCTTCAGCGCGATCACGGCCAGGTTCCGCCCCATCACGTCGTGCAGGTCCCGCCCGAACCGCAGCCGTTCCTCGGCGACGGCGAGCCGCGCCCGGGTCTCTCGGGCCGTGTCGAGTTCGTAGACGGCGTTCAGGAGCCAGACGGAGAAGACGGAGGTGAAGGCGAGGAACCCGGCGGCGACCAGCACCACCATGCCGGTGACCAGCGACTCCGGGACGGCGTAACCCAGGGGAAAGCCACCGAGGACGGCGCCCGCGGCGAAGCCGCCCACCAGCGCGAGCACCCGCCGTCGCCTGCGGACGCCGAGCGCACCGATACCGGCCGCGAAGGTCAGCACGCCCACGAAGACCGCGCCCGCCGCCCTGTTCAGACCATCGTCGTCCGGACCCCGCTCGGCGATGCCGATCACCGCGACGGAGATGACGAGCGTGACCGCCGCGAGCACCCACAGCGTCCGCACCGGCTGCTCGCGCCGCCCCCGCGTCCAGTCGAGCGCCCGCGACGCGGTCACCGCACACACCACGGCATGCGCGCACACCAGCAGCACCAGCCAGACCGCGAGCTGCCCCGTCACCTGCCCGAAGACCGGCAGGCCGATCGAGGCGACGTAGATCAGCGCGAAGAAGTGGAACGACCAGCGCGTGTACGTCTCCACCTTCGCCGGCGTGCTCTTCCGCCGCCACCAGCCCCCTGCCTCGCGCATGCTCTCCCCGTACGTCAGCGCCTCGGCTCCCACCGGAACCACCGCTGTACAGCAAACACGGCCAGCACCGTCCAGGCCACCGCGGTCCCGATGGCGCCCAGGGCATCGTGCGCCGAGAGCGTGCCCGCCCAGCCGCCGCGGATCAAGGTGATCACGGGGGACAGCGGCAGCAGCTCGCACACCGACGCGAACCTGTCGGGCAGCATTTCCAGGGGCACGGCGACGCCCGAGAGGACCATCGAGATCATCACGAACGGCAGCGTGGTGACCTGCGCGCTCTCCACGGTCCGGGTCACGGCCGCCGTCACGGCCGCGAGCGCGACGCACAGCACCAGACCCAGCAGCAGTCCCAGAGCGGCGAGATGGGGCGCGCGCGGTGCGGGCACGTCGAGCAGGGCCGTGCTCGCGGCCACCAGCACCAGGGACTGTGTGAGCCCGGTCGCGCCGATCGGCAGCGCGGTGCCGCAGAGGATCTCGACGTCCCGCAGCTCCCCGGTGCGCAGCCGCTTGAGCACCAGTTCCTCGCGTCGGGAGGTGTAGATCCCGACGAGGGCGCCGTACACACCGAACAACAGGGCGAAGCCGACCGCGGCCGGCAGCAGCACCAGGCCGACGCTCAGCCCGGCCTCCTCGACGTCCATGTCGTCCACGACGGACCGCAGGCTGAACGGCAGCGCGAGCGGCACCAGCACGGCCGCGACGAGCGTGGCCTTGCTGCGTCCGAGCAGCGTGAACTCGGCGCGGGCGAGGGCGCCCAGCCTGCTTACGGGAGTGCTGGGAGTGGTGACCGTGCTCATACCGAGACCTCCTCGCGCGCCGCGATCCCCAGGAACGCCTCCTCCAGCGAGGCCGACCGCACATCGAGCCGCCGCAGTTCGACCCCGGCCCTGTCGGCCCACACCAGCAGTCCGGTGGCCGTCCGCTGCAACTCCCGCGTCCGCAGCCGTACGACGCCGCCGTCGATCTCGTGCCCGCTCACGCCCAGCTCCCCGAGCGGTGGCAGATCTCCCACGAAGTACCCCTCCGGCAGCTCGAACGAGATCCGCGCCGGCTGGGCGGCGGTCACCTCGGCAGGTGTCCCCGTGGCCGCGATCCGCCCCTCGTGGAGGATCGCCAGCCGGTCGGCGAGATCCTCGGCCTCCTCCAGATAGTGCGTGGTGAGCAGCACGGTCGTTCCCCGGTCCCGCAGTGCCCGCACCAACTCCCAGGTGTCCCGGCGCCCTTCGGCGTCGAGGCCGGTCGTCGGCTCGTCGAGGAACAGCACCTCGGGGTCGCCGAGCAGCGCGAGCGCCAGGTCGAGGCGCCGCCGCTCGCCTCCCGACAACTGCTTGACCCGTACACCGGTCCGCCGCGCGAGCCCGACGAGTTCCAGTACCTCCAGCGGCGGCCGGGCCCCGCTGACGCAGCCCGCCCACATCCGCGCGGTCTCGTCGACGGTCAGCTCGGACGGGAAGCCGCCCTCCTGGAGCATCACGCCGGTACGCGGGCGTACGGCGGCCCGCTCGGCGTACGGATCATGGCCCAGGACGCGGATCCGTCCGTCGGTCGGCCGGGCGAGCCCCTCGAGGAGTTCGACGGTGGAGGTCTTGCCGGCTCCGTTGGTGCCGAGCAGGGCGAAGACCTCTCCGCGGTCCACGGCGAAGCTGATCCCGCGCACGGCCTCGAACCCGCCCCCGTACACACGCCGCAGGCCGGTGACCTCAATCACGTGTTCGTGTTCGTCGGTGTTCATGAAGCCAGCGTCCCGGCGGACCGGATGCCACAGCAGTGCGCGCTGTCACCACTCCGTATGACAAATGTCAGACGGTGCACCGGACATGAAAAAGACCCCGGTCGCGATGACCGGGGTCTTCTTCATGGAGCGGACGACCAGGTTCGAACTGGCGACCTCAACCTTGGCAAGGTTGCGCTCTACCAACTGAGCTACGTCCGCATTGCCTCCGACCGGCTCTCACCGATCGGCGCGAGCATCATCCTACCCGATCCACCAGAGTGGTCCGGACGGTGATGCAGAGCGGGTGACAGGAATTGCACACTGCGCCTTCCCCCTGGAAGGGGGATGTTCTACTACTGAACTACACCCGCGTGTACTCCGTGAGCTGGGCCTTTCGGCCTCGCCCCTCGGCGTGCTCCAGACTCTAGCTGACCAGGTGGGGTGCAACGCAAGTCGGTTGGTCCGAGGGGCGGGTGACCCGGTGTCGGCAGGCCCTACTGGGCCTCGGTGAACGCCTCGTAGACCTTCTTGGGGATCCGTCCGCGGGCGGGGACGTCCATCTTGTTGGCCTGGGCCCAGGCCCGGACCGCCGCCGGGTCGGGAGCGACCTCGGTCTGCCGGTACGCCTTGCCGGACCTGGACCGCTTGCGGCCGGCCTCCACGTAGGGCTCGAGTGCCTTACGCAGTTTCTTGGCATTGGCTTGATTCAGGTCGATCTCGTACGACTTGCCGTCGAGTCCGAAGGCGATCGTTTCCGCCGCTTCCGAGCCGTCGATGTCGTCAAAGAGAGTGACCACGACCTTCTGCGCCACGAATATCGGTCCCTTCGTGCGGCACGCTGTCAATTCATTTGTACAGTGCCCGACAATGCATTGTGAAGCTCGACTAAATCCTTCCGCGTGTCCGAGCGCAATAGGTATCGGGTGTCGATCTGAGATCTTTCCGGGAAATTTTCACGGACGTCCGCCTCCATGCCGTGTCGTGATGGCCGTCACGTAGATTCCTCCAACTCAACGCGCGTAGAAATTTTGTGCGGGTAGTCTGAAGGAACCTGCTCAGCACCACACCACCGGGAGTGCCAGTGGCACGCGTCGTAGTCGACGTCATGCTCAAGCCGGAGATCCTCGACCCCCAGGGCCAGGCGGTGCAGCGTGCACTGCCGCGACTGGGTTTCGACGGCATCTCCGACGTACGTCAGGGAAAGCGATTCGAACTGGAAGTTGACGGACCGGTCGACGAGGCCGCGCTCGCCCGCATCCACGATCTTGCGGAATCCTTCCTCGCCAACACCGTGATCGAGGACTTCACCGTCAAGGTGGAGGAAGTCGCGGAGGCCGCGAAGTGACCGCTCGTATTGGCGTCGTCACTTTCCCCGGCAGCCTCGACGACCGGGACACCCAGCGCGCGATCCGCCTCGCGGGCGCCGAACCGGTCGCTCTCTGGCACAAGGACAAGGACCTCCACCAGGTCGACGCCGTGGTGCTGTGCGGCGGTTTCTCCTACGGCGACTATCTGCGTGCCGGTGCCATCGCGCGCTTCTCGCCGGTGATGGAGCCCCTCATCGAGCAGGCGAAGGCCGGCCTCCCGGTCCTCGGCATCTGCAACGGCTTCCAGATCCTCACCGAGGCCCACCTCCTCCCGGGCGGGATGCTCGGCAACGACCACCTCCACTTCATCTGCCGCGACCAGAAGCTGCGGGTGGAGAACGCGGACACCGCCTGGACGACCGACTACTCGGCCGGCCAGGAGATCAACATCCCGCTGAAGAACATGGACGGCCGGTACGTCGCCGACGAGTACACCCTCGACAAGCTGGAGGGAGAGGGCCGGGTCGCGTTCCGGTACCTCGACTTCAACCCGAACGGCTCGCTGCGGGACATCGCCGGCATCACCAACGAGGCGGGCAACGTCGTAGGCCTGATGCCGCACCCGGAGCACGCCGTGGAGCCGCTCATCGGCACCGGCCGCACCGACGGCCTCCCCTTCTTCACCTCGATCCTCAAGAAGCTGGTCAACGCATGAGCCGGACGCCTCTGGACACGGTCGAGCACGCGGCCGCGACCCCCGACGTCGAGCTGCCCTGGGCCGAACTCGGCCTGAAGAAGGACGAGTACGAGCGGGTCGTGGAGATCCTCGGCCGCCGGCCCACCGGTGCCGAGCTCGCCATGTACTCGGTCATGTGGTCCGAGCACTGCTCGTACAAGTCGTCGAAGGTGCACCTGCGCCAGTTCGGCGAGAAGGCCCCGCAGTCCGACGCCCTGCTCGTCGGCATCGGCGAGAACGCGGGCGTCGTGGACGTCGGCCAGGGTTACGCCGTGACCTTCAAGGTCGAGTCGCACAACCACCCCTCCTACGTCGAGCCCTACCAGGGCGCGGCCACGGGTGTCGGCGGCATCGTCCGCGACATCATCGCGATGGGTGCGCGGCCGGTGGCCGTGGTCGACCCCCTGCGCTTCGGCGCTGCCGACCACCCGGACACCAAGCGCGTGCTCCCCGGCGTCGTCGCCGGCATCGGCGGTTACGGCAACTGCCTGGGCCTGCCGAACATCGGCGGCGAGGTCGTCTTCGACGCCTGCTACCAGGGCAACCCGCTGGTCAACGCCGGTGCCATCGGCGTCATGCGGCACGAGGACATCCACCTCGCGAAGGCCTCCGGCGCGGGGAACAAGGTCATCCTGTACGGGGCCCGGACCGGCGGTGACGGCATCGGCGGCGCCTCGATCCTGGCGTCCGAGACCTTCGACGACGCCAAGCCGTCGAAGCGCCCCGCCGTGCAGGTCGGCGACCCCTTCCAGGAGAAGCTCCTCATCGAGTGCACCCTGGAGGCCTTCCAGGAGAAGCTGGTCGTCGGCATCCAGGACCTGGGCGCGGCCGGTCTTTCATGTGCCACCTCCGAGCTCGCCTCCAACGGCTCCGGCGGCATGCGCGTGACGCTGGACGACGTACCGTTGCGCGACTCGACCCTCTCGCCCGAGGAAATCCTCATGAGCGAGTCGCAGGAACGCATGTGCGCGGTCGTGGAGCCGGAGAAGGTCGACCGGTTCCTGGAGATCTGCGACAAGTGGGACGTCATCGCCACCGTCATCGGTGAGGTCACCGACGGCGACCGGCTGGAGATCTACTGGCACGGCGGCAAGATCGTCGACGTCGACCCGCGCACGGTCGCGCACGACGGCCCGGTCTACGAGCGCCCGTACGCCCGCCCGTCCTGGCAGGACGAGCTCCAGGCGGACGACGCGAACAAGCTGCCGCGGCCGGCGTCGAGCGAGGAGCTGAAGGACCAGGTCCTGAAGCTGGTGTCCTCCCCGAACCAGGCCTCCAAGAAGTGGATCACCTCGCAGTACGACCACTTCGTGCAGGGCAACACCGTGCTGGCCCAGCCGGAGGACTCCGGCATGATCCGCATCGACGAGTCGACGGGTCTGGGCGTGGCGATCGCGACGGACGGCAACGGCCGTTACGCGAAGCTGGACCCGTACACCGGCGCGCAGCTGGCGCTGGCGGAGGCGTACCGCAACGTGGCGACGACCGGCGCCAAGCCGCTCGCCGTCTCGGACTGCCTGAACTTCGGCTCCCCCGAGGACCCGGCCGTGATGTGGCAGTTCGCGGAGGCGATCCGTGGACTGGCCGACGGCTGCCTGCAGTTGGGCACGCCGGTCACGGGCGGCAACGTGTCCTTGTACAACCAGACGGGCGAGGTCGCCATCCACCCGACCCCCGTGGTCGCGGTCCTGGGTGTCATCGACGACGTCGCCCGCCGCACGCCGGCCGCCTTCCAGGAGGAGGGCCAGCTGCTCTACCTCCTCGGCGACACCCGTGAGGAGTTCGGCGGCTCGGCCTGGTCCCAGGTGATCCACGACCACCTCGGCGGCCTGCCCCCGAAGGTCGACCTGGAGCGCGAGCGCCTGCTCGCCGAGATCCTGATCTCCGCTTCCCGGGACGGCATGATCGACTCCGCGCACGACCTGTCCGACGGCGGCCTGATCCAGGCGGTCGTCGAGTCGGCGCTGCTCGGCGGCAAGGGTGCGCGCCTGATCGTCCCGGATGGTCTGGACGCCTTCACCCTCCTCTTCTCCGAGTCGGCGGGCCGCGCGGTCGTCGCCGTACCGCGCTCGGAGGAACTCCGCTTCAACGACATGTGCGGTGCGCGGGGCCTGCCGGTCACCCGCATCGGAGTCGTGGACGGGGACACCGTCGAGCTCCAGGGCGAGTTCGCACTGCCCCTGGAGGAGCTGCGCCGGGCGCACGAGGACACGATCCCGGCCCTGCTCAAGTAGGCCGTGACCGTACGACCCCGAAGGCCCCGCCCGTCGTCGTGACGGGCGGGGCCTTCGTCACGCCGCCACCGGCTCGCGCGCGAACCGGAAGTGCCGGGCTCGGCGGGGGCCTTGGGCAGCCGGATCGCCGGCAGGGCGGCCAGGGCCATCGGTCCGGCGCCGCTCCGGAACACCACGCCCGCCCGAACCCGACGATCACCCTTCCCTCCCCCTGCCCCTTCCCCGCCGACTAGGCTCACCGCCATGCCCACGGCCAGGAAGCGCGCCCGCGCCTACGACCCCGCCAAGATCCGCACGGCCGTCCAGGCCCAGCTCGGGAACGTACGGGAGGCCGTACGCACGCTGACCCCCGAGCAACTGGCGCTGCGGACGCGGCTGGGGGAGTGGACCGTACGGGAGCTGGTCGCGCACATCGGGATGGCGGTCACGGCCGTCCACCGGTCCCTGGACCGGCCCGCGCCCGCCCGGCAGGACGCCGTGCTGCTCGACTGGCCGTTCGCCACGTCCGCCAGCTCCGCGGCCATCGCCGACTTCACCCGGGGGCTGGCCCAGCAGCACCCCGACCTCGACGCGTACCTCACCGACGTCGACCGGACCCTGACCGAGCTGCTGGACACCCACCCCGGCACGCGGCTCCTGGAGACCAACGCCGGGGCGCTGCCGCTCGCCGACTACCTGGTCACCCGCACCGTCGAACTCGTCGTCCACACCGACGACCTGAGCGCCGCCGTCCCCGGCCTCGACATCCCCTACGACCGTCAGGCCCTCGCCGCCTGCACCCGCCTCCTCGCCGACGCCCTCGCCGCGAAGGCGCCCGGCGGTTCGACCGAGGTGCGGGTGCCGCCGTACGCCGTCGTGCAGTGCGTCGAGGGGCCGAAGCACACCCGGGGCACCCCGCCGAACGTCGTCGAGACCGACCCGCTGACCTGGATCCGGCTCGCCACCGGGCGGCTGACCTGGAAGGACGCGCTCCACGCGGCCGAGGTCAGCGCGAGCGGGGAGCGGGCGGACCTGGGCGGACTGCTCCCGCTGATGAGCTGAACCCTTCGCGGGGCTCGTGCGTCAAAGAGTCATGAAGCGGACGACATACGCCAAGTACGCGGCCGCAGCCCTGGCCGGGACCACCGTCCTGGCCGCCTGTGGCACGGAGACCGTGGGGACCAGGACCGAGGACGTCTCCACCATCGCGGACACCTCCTGGGTGCCCCGGAAGGTCACCGTCGACGGCAAGGACTACGTCCTGCCCGAGAAAGGTGCTCGGAGGAAGGCTCACATCGCCTTCGAGCCCGGCGCCTCCGAACCGGACGTCGGCGGCGGGAAGTCCGGTGGTTCCGTGGGCTGCAACAGCATTGGCGCCGATGTGGACATCCAGGGCGACACCGTGAAGGTCTCCGACCTCGCCATGACACTCATCGGCTGCCCAGGAGCGGTGGGGAGGTTCGAGGAGAAGTTCGTCGACGTCTTCGACAACGACCTCAAGGCCGAGCTGAAGGGGCCGTCAGGTGCCAGGACTCTCACCCTGACCAGCCCGCAGAACGACACCATCACCCTGCGCGAGAAGAAGGCCCCGGCCCTGAAGGGCACGCGCTGGTCTCTCGGCGAGAACGCCTACCTCACCCTCACCAGGAACAACACCGTCACCGGCAGCCTCGGCTGCAACACCTTCCACGGCAGGGCCACCGTCAAGGACGGCACCATCGCGTTCGGGCGCCTCGCGACCACGCGCATGATGTGTTCGGGCCCGGTGATGAAGACCGAGCGCGAGCTCGCCGGAATCCTCTCCGGCAAGGTCTCCTACCAGCAGGAACAGGATTCCCTGAAGATCACCGGCGCTTCCGGCGAGAGCGTTACGGCCCACGCGGAGTAAGAAAGCCCACTCTCCGCGAATTCGGACCAGTGGTCGATCTCGCCTACACTCGGAGCCGTGCCACGTGGTGACGGACGACTCAACCACGACCTGCTCCCCGGTGAGAAGGGCCCCCAGGACGCTTGTGGCGTCTTCGGTGTCTGGGCTCCGGGCGAAGAGGTCGCCAAGCTCACGTACTTCGGGCTCTACGCCCTCCAGCATCGGGGCCAGGAATCCGCGGGAATCGCGGTCAGCAATGGCTCCCAGATCCTCGTCTTCAAGGACATGGGCCTCGTTTCCCAGGTCTTCGACGAGACCTCTCTCGGTTCGCTCCAGGGTCACCTCGCGGTCGGTCACGCCCGCTACTCGACCACCGGTGCCTCCACCTGGGAGAACGCCCAGCCGACCTTCCGTGCCACCGCGCACGGTTCCATCGCGCTCGGCCACAACGGCAACCTGGTCAACACGGCGCAGCTCGCCGAGATGGTCGCCGACCTGCCCAAGCAGGAGGGCCGTAGCCCCCGTGTGGCCGCCACCAACGACACCGACCTGCTCACCGCGCTCCTCGCGGCCCAGGTCGACGAGGACGGCAAGCCCCTGACCATCGAGGAGGCGGCCCACTCCGTCCTCCCGAAGGTCCGCGGTGCCTTCTCCCTCGTCTTCATGGACGAGCACACCCTCTATGCCGCGCGCGACCCGCAGGGCATCCGCCCGCTGGTCCTCGGCCGCCTCGAGCGCGGCTGGGTCGTCGCCTCCGAGTCCGCCGCCCTCGACATCTGCGGCGCGAGCTACGTCCGCGAGATCGAGCCGGGCGAGTTCGTCGCCATCGACGAGAACGGCCTGCGCACCTCCCGATTCGCGGAAGCGAAGCCCAAGGGCTGTGTCTTCGAGTACGTCTATCTGGCGCGCCCCGACACCGACATCGCCGGCCGGAACGTGTACCTCTCCCGCGTGGAGATGGGCCGCAAGCTCGCCAAGGAAGCGCCCGTCGACGCCGACCTGGTCATAGCGACCCCGGAATCCGGCACCCCGGCGGCCATCGGCTACGCGGAGGCCTCCGGCATCCCCTTCGGTGCGGGCCTGGTGAAGAACGCCTATGTCGGCCGTACGTTCATCCAGCCCTCCCAGACCATTCGCCAGCTCGGCATCCGCCTGAAGCTGAACCCGCTCAAGGAAGTCATCAAGGGCAAGCGTCTGGTCGTCGTCGACGACTCGATCGTCCGCGGCAACACCCAGCGCGCCCTGGTCCGCATGCTCCGCGAGGCGGGCGCCGCCGAGGTCCACATCCGGATCTCCTCGCCGCCCGTGAAGTGGCCCTGCTTCTTCGGCATCGACTTCGCCACCCGCGCCGAGCTCATCGCCAACGGCATGACCATCGACGAGATCGGCACCTCGCTCGGCGCCGACTCCCTGGCGTACATCTCCATCGACGGCATGATCGAGGCGACCACCATCGCCAAGCCGAACCTCTGCCGCGCCTGCTTCGACGGCGAGTACCCGATGGAGCTCCCGGACCCCGAGCTGCTCGGCAAGCAGCTCCTGGAGACCGAGCTGGCCGCAGGGCCCGCCGCCACGGCCGCGGCCGACGCGATCCGTCGCCCGTAGGCAGCCCGTCATACCTGCCGTACGACACGAAGGTTCTCTACTGCCATGTCTGAGACAACTGGTGCCAGCTACGCAGCCGCGGGCGTCGACATCGAGGCGGGCGACCGCGCCGTAGAACTGATGAAGGAGTGGGTGAAGAAGACCCAGCGCCCCGAGGTCCTCGGCGGCCTCGGCGGTTTCGCCGGACTCTTCGACGCCTCCGCCCTCAAGCGCTTCGAGCGTCCCCTGCTCGCCTCCGCCACCGACGGCGTCGGCACCAAGGTCGACATCGCGCGTCAGCTGGGCATCTACGACACCATCGGCCACGACCTGGTCGCGATGGTCATGGACGACATCGTGGTGTGCGGTGCCGAGCCGCTGTTCATGACCGACTACATCTGTGTCGGCAAGGTCCACCCCGAGCGGGTCGCCGCGATCGTCAAGGGCATCGCCGAGGGCTGTGTGCTCGCCGGCTGCGCCCTGGTGGGCGGCGAGACGGCCGAGCACCCGGGTCTGCTCGGCCCGGACGACTTCGACGTCGCCGGCGCCGGTACGGGCGTCGTGGAGGCCGACCGGCTGCTCGGCGCGGATCGTATCCGTAAGGGTGACGCGGTCATCGCCATGGCCGCCTCGGGTCTTCACTCGAACGGGTACTCGCTCGTGCGGCATGTGCTCCTGAACCAGGCGGGCCTCGCTCTGGACGCCCGGATCGACGAGTTCGGCCGCACCCTCGGCGAGGAGCTCCTGGAGCCCACCAAGATCTACTCACTGGACTGCCTGGCCCTGATCCGCACGGCCGAGGTGCACGCCTTCTCACACGTCACCGGCGGCGGTCTGGCGGCCAACCTGGCCCGTGTGATCCCCGACGGCCTGCATGCCGTCGTGGACCGCACCACCTGGACCCCGGGCCCGGTCTTCGACCTCGTCGGCAAGACGGGTCAGGTCGAGCGCCTGGAGCTGGAGAAGACCCTGAACATGGGCGTCGGCATGATCGCGATCGTGCCCGAGGAGTCGGCGGACGTCGCCCTGGCCACCCTGGCCGACCGCGGGGTCGAGTCATGGGTCGCGGGCGAGATCACGGACCGCGGTGACCACACCACGGGTGCCGAACTCGTCGGTGACTACGCCTAGGAACTGACAGGCAGCGCAAAACCCGGTCCGGTGGTGTGGACCACCCCGGACCGGGTTACGCACAGCTGGGTCGTCAAGCTCCGCGGCGTTGAGACGAAGGACCGGACTCGTCGTCCTCGTCCTCGTCGTCGTTATAGAGATCCGCGTACTGGGCGTACGGGTCGTCTTCCTCGTCGTCGTCCTCGAACGGCTCGCCATTCGGCGGCTGACTCGAAGTCGAAGCGCCCAGCTCATTGGCCAGACGCGAGAGGTCAGTCCCGCCGCTGCTGTACTTCAGCTGGCGGGCGACCTTCGTCTGCTTGGCCTTTGCCCGGCCGCGCCCCATGGCTCGACCCCCTCGAATACGGGGCTCGGTGGCCCCAGAGTCTTGACACGCGTTCATGATCTAGAACGGGCTCTCCGCAGAGAGACCGGTCCGTAGGGCTTCCACGGTACCTGAGCCCACGCCCATACGGTACGTCGCCCGCAGCACGTGCCCTGGCCCAGAACCCTCGGGGAGCCCCGTCCCCGCTGGTCAACCGCGATTTTAACCACTTCTTCGCGGCCGACCCGCCGACGAACGTGAGAGTTCTCTCTAAGTGTGCGCCGACGGGTACCGGTCAAACGTCAGTGCGCCGGTTTCGTCGCCGCCTCATGCATCCGCTGCTCGGCGATCCGGTCGGCCGCGGCGGCCGGCGGAATCCCGTCTTCCTTCGCACGTGCGAAGATCGCCAGCGTGGTGTCGAAGATCTTCGCGGCCTTCGCCCGGCACCGTTCGAAGTCGAACCCGTGCAGTTCGTCGGCGACCTGGATGACTCCGCCGGCGTTCACCACGTAGTCCGGCGCGTAGAGGATCCCGCGGTCGGCGAGGTCCTTCTCCACGCCCGGGTGCTCGAGCTGGTTGTTGGCGGCGCCGCAGACGATCCTCGCGGTCAGCGCCGGAACGGAGACGTCGTTCAGGGCTCCGCCGAGCGCGCAGGGGGCGTAGATGTCGAGACCCTCGGTCCGGATCAGCGCGTCGGTGTCGGCGACGGGGGAGACGGAGGGGTGCCGGCCGGCGATCCGCTCCACGGCCTCCTGGCGTACGTCCGTGATCAGGACCTCGGCGCCCTCCTCGAGGAGGTGCTCCACGAGGTGGTGCCCGACCTTGCCGACGCCCGCGACGCCGATCCTGCGGTCGCGAAGCGACGGGTCGCCCCACAGGTGCTGGGCGCTGGCCCGCATGCCCTGGTAGACACCGAAGGCGGTGAGGACGGAGGAGTCGCCGGCGCCGCCGTTCTCGGGGGAGCGGCCGGTGGTCCAGCGGCACTCGCGTGCGACGACGTCCATGTCGGCGACGTACGTGCCGACGTCGCACGCGGTGACGTAGCGCCCGCCGAGCGAGGCCACGAAGCGACCGTAGGCGAGAAGCAGTTCCTCGCTCTTGTCGCGCTCCGGGTCGCCGATGATCACGGCCTTGCCACCGCCGTGGTCCAGCCCGGCCATGGCGTTCTTGTACGACATCCCGCGCGCGAGGTTCAGCGCGTCGGCGACGGCCTCCTGCTCGCTCGCGTACGGGTAGAAGCGGGTCCCGCCGAGGGCGGGGCCGAGCGCGGTGGAGTGGAGGGCGATGACGGCCTTGAGGCCGCTCTTGCGGTCCTGGCAGAGCACGACCTGCTCATGACCGCCCTGGTCCGAGTGGAACAGGGTGTGCAGCACGTCGGCAGCGGCGCCGGTTACGTCGGTCACTGTGGTGACTCCTGGGTACATTGCGGCGATGGGACACAGGCGCCCGTAAGGGTGGCGGGACCTGTGAGCACGAGATTAGGGCTTGTGGCGGCCCATGACCGTGCAGTGCTCAGGATCACCTTCTCCCGGGGGACGGGCGTGCGACGATTTGCATAGTTTTCCCGCACGTTTGTGTGCGGGTTTCGCAGGTTTTCCCGGCAGGCGGCGGGGGAGAGAGCAGGCGTGCCCAAGGTGTCCTCGGTGATCGTCCCGTACGCGACCTATCTGCGCGTGTACGAACCGCTGGCCGCCTTCCCCGAGCCCGAGCGCAGCCACTGGGCCCGTTACGCCCGTCGCCAGGAGCGTCCGTCGTACCAGGACGAACTGCGTCGCTCCCTGGCCGACTTGCTGCCCACCCCGCCGATCCCGGTGCCGGTGCACGAGAGCAGCGACGCCTTCGTGCTCGACGTGGACGGCGTGGTGTGCGTGTGCCCGTGGCGCACCCGGCTGCGCGGCTGGCTGGCCCTGGAGGAGCTCGGGGAGGAGCTGCCGGGGCCGGTCCTGGACGCGGTGCTGCCCGAGGTCGTACGCCGCCAGACCGCCCAGGACTACGAGCGCTGGCTCGCCCGGAACCCGGACGCCCGGCCCTGGATCCGCACCGCGACCTGGCAGGTGCCGCTGAACTGGTTCGTGCTCGTCTCGGACGAGGAGCGGCGCTTCGACAAGGGGTCCGGTGAGATCCCGCCGATGCTGCGCTACCGCACCCCCATGGTGCAGGCCCGGCGGCGCGTGGCGCGGGCTCTGAGGGCCCTCAAGGACGCGATCGACGAGGGACCGCTCATCGACGGTCTGATCGACGTGGGGCGCTGGCTGGAGGAGTTCCACCCGCGCTCGCTGGTCGAGCTGGACTACGGCGGTCTGGTGCATGTGCTGCCGCCCGGCGAGCTGGAGGACGACCACTCGGCGGCGGACGTGGCCGAGGGCATCGAGGCGCTCAGGCACGGCGACGGGGCCGCGGCGGGCGAGGCCTACGGGCGGCTCGTGGAGCGCTGGCGGGGCATCAGGGACCGGCGCTCGGCGAACTGAATGTGCGCCATGTCACGAACTGGCGTTTGACCTGACGCCCGTTTTGGGGTTTCGTCCTCGCTCAAGGCGTCAGCTTCCCCTGAAGTCTCACCGAGAAGGGACGTAGGTCCCGATCCGGGCGTAGGCCTCACGGAGTGTCAAGCGTGACGGACCGCACGTACCCGGCTCTTGCATCTCTTGCCCCTCCTCATGCCAAAATAGGACAAGGGGCCCGGGGGAGGTTCCGCTTTGGGGGGTCTGGTGACTCCTGATCGCCCTGTGACTGATCGTCACAGTGGCGTGACTGTCCGCTATGGCATGGTCCATCGGCTTCCGTCGCCGATGAACACCTGGGGGGCAATTCCATCGGTTTGGCCGACGCGGCTGGACGGATGGTGTAGTTGTAGTGCCGAGGACAAGCCGTTCGTCCTATAACCGACTCGACCCGCATCCGCCATTTCGGGCAACGCGGGTCAAGGTGCAGAATTTAGAGGAAAGAACCGAGAACGATCGGTTCTCCCGAGGAGGCCGCTCATGACCGCTCGCACCCCTGATGCCGAGCCGCTGCTGACCCCGGCTGAGGTCGCCACGATGTTCCGCGTGGACCCGAAGACGGTGACGCGGTGGGCGAAGGCCGGCAAGCTCACGTCGATCCGTACGCTCGGCGGGCACCGCCGTTACCGCGAGGCCGAGGTCCGCGCTCTGCTCGCGGGCATCCCGCAGCAGCGCAGCGAGGCCTGAACAACTGAATAACCGGGCAAACCGGCTGACCCCCCAGTTGGCCGCGCCGCCCGAACCCTGGCTCCAAGCGACGCGGGTCCTGCCCCAACAGGGTCCATTCTCCACCTCGTCGTCGATCGCGCTGGACTCCGCCGAGTCCAGCGCGATCTTTTTTGTGTGCGCAGGGTGGGCGGCCGGCAGCCCTGTGAGCGGGCTTGTCGAAGTCTGGGGAGGGCTGTCGGATCTCCTGTGAGGGGCCCCTGGCAGGTGTGCGAACAGGAGTGCAATTGCACATATTAAATTGACCTGTTGTAGGGGAGGGGTAAGTTCCACGGTTTCAAAAACTCATGCGGTGACTCCCGTCACATGCCGGAGTCCTTGTTACCCCCGGCTCCCGTGCGCTAAAGGAGGCGCGCGCCCCGGACTCCCGTCGGCGGGGCGGGGGTTGAGATCCGTCGACCGTCACGCCGTGGAGGGGCTCTCGTCCTCGACGGCCTCGTCCGGGGCCGGGGCGGTCCCTGGGGCGGAGTCCATCGCCAGCCGCAACAGGCGGTGGCAGATCGGGCAGTGGTGGGTCAGATGCCGGTACGAGGACGCGGCCGCCAGGTGTGCGCGCAGCAGTGCCCGCGTCTCGTGCCTGGCCGTTGCCGCCATACGCCACCTCCGGGCTCCGCTGGGAACGGGGGCCTGGTTTCTGGGTACCGGTGCGATGCGACGCCGTCAAGATGGCGTGGAGGCCGCCGGCCCCTCACAAACGGCCTCGTCCTCAAGCGCCGGACGGTCTGGGATTGCCTGGACCGCGCGTACACACACGAAGAAGGCCCGCTCCCCGTTTCCGGGGTGCGGGCCTGACTTCCACTGCGGTCCTGACGGGATTTGAACCCGCGGCCTCCACCTTGACAGGGTGGCGAGCACTCCAAACTGCTCCACAGGACCAGGTTTCGCGGCGCTTACTGCTGCGTTGCGCTGCGAGAAGGACTGTACAGGAGCAGGGAGGTCCTGGTCGAACTCACCCTGTGTGCGGGAGGCGTCACGGCGCCAGCGTGTCGATCGTCTTCACGATCCGCTTGTCGGAGATCGGGTACGCCGTGCCGAGCGCGTGGGCGAAATAGCTGACCCGCAGCTCCTCGATCATCCAGCGGACGTCCAGAACCTGCTGGGGCACGGGCCGGCCCTGCGGAAGCTGCTCCAGGAGCCAGGCGTACTCGTCCTGCATCTCGTGGACCTTCTCCATACGGGTCGTGTCCCGCTGGACGTTCGTCGGCATCTGCTGGAGACGGCGATCCGCCGCGACCAGGTAACGCATCAGGTCGGGCAGCCGGCGCAACCCCGTCGCCGTCACGAACCCCGGCTTCACCAGCGCGTCCAGCTGCGCCCGTACGTCCGCCAGGTTCGCCAGCAGCGCCGGGCTCCGTACGGCGTTCAGACGTCGCTCACAGGCCTGCCAGGCGGCGAGCACCTGCTGCACCTGCCCGACCGTACGAACCGTGGTGTCGACGATCTCGGCGCGCACCTTGTCGTACAGCTTCCGGTACGACTCCTCGTCCCACGCCGGCCCCCCGAAGTCCCCGATCAGCTTGTCCGCCGCAGCCGTCGCGCAGTCGTCGAACAGCGCCTGGATCGAGCCGTGCGGATTCGACGACAGGGCGAGCTTCTGGGGGTTCGTCAGCTTCTCGGACGCGAACTTCGCCGGGCTCACCGGGATGTTGCGCACGATCAGCCGCCGCGTGCCCTTCCCCATCGCCTCGGCCTGCTCCGCCTCCGTGTCGAAGAGCCGGACCGAGACGGTGTCGCCGTCGTCCACCAGCGCCGGGTACGCCTTCACCGGCTGGCCCGCGCGACGGGTCTCGAAGACGCGCGTGAGCGTGCCGATCGTCCAGTCCGTCAGGCCCTTGCGCTCCAGGGACTCGCCGCCCTCGCGGGACGCCGTCGCGGCCGCCGCCTGGGACAGGGCCTGCCGCGCCTTCGGCCTGAGCTTCAGCCGCAACGCCTCCAGGTCCTTGTCCTCGGCCAGATTCCGGCGCCGCTCGTCGACGATCCGGAAGGTGATCCGCAGATGCTCCGGGACCCGCGCCCAGTCGAAGTCCTCCGCGTCGAAGGGCACGCCGACCATGCGTTTCAGCTCGCGGGCCATCGTGACCGTCAAAGGCTCCTGGAGCGGGACGGCCGTATCCAGGAAGCGCCGCGCGAAGTTCGGCGCCGGTACGTAGTTGCGGCGGATCGGCTTGGGCAGGGAACGGATCAGCTCCGTCACCAACTCCTCCCGCAGACCCGGGATCTGCCAGTCGAAGCCCTCGTCCGTCACCTGGTTCAGGACCTGGAGCGGGATGTGGACCGTCACACCGTCCGCGTCGGCGCCCGGCTCGAACTGGTAGGTCACCCGGAACTTCAGAGGGCCCTGCCGCCACGAGTCGGGGTAGTCGGCCTTCGTGACCGCCTCCGCCGACTCCCGGATGAGCATCGCGCGCTCGAAGTCCAGGAACTCCGGCTGCTCGTGCCGCTTCCGCTTCCACCACGCGTCGAAGTGCGCCCCGGACACCACGTGTTCGGGTACGCGCTGGTCGTAGAAGTCGAACAGTGTGTCGTCGTCGACCACGATGTCCCGGCGCCGCGCCCGGTGCTCCAGCTCCTCGACCTCGCTGAGGAGCTTGCGGTTGTCGGCGAAGAACTTGTGGTGGGTGCGCCAGTCGCCCTCGACGAGGGCATTGCGGATGAAGAGCTCACGGCTCGACTCCGGATCGATACGGCCGTAGTTCACCTTCCGCTGGGCGACGATCGGCACGCCGTACAGCGTGACCTTCTCGTACGCCATCACCGCGGCCTGGTCCTTCTCCCAGTGCGGTTCGGAGTACGTCCGCTTCAGCAGGTGCTCGGCGAGCGGCTCGACCCACTCCGGCTCGATCTTCGCGTTGACGCGCGCCCAGAGACGTGAGGTCTCCACCAGCTCCGCCGACATGACGAACCGCGGCTGCTTCTTGAAGAGCGCCGAGCCCGGGAAGATCGCGAACTTGGCGCTCCGGGCGCCGAGATACTCGTTCTTGTTGCCGTCCTTCACGTCCTTCATGCCGATGTGCGAGAGCAGACCGGCGAGGAGGGAGACGTGGACGCTCTGGTCGGGCGCATCGTCCTCGTTGAGATGGATACCCATCTGCTTGGCGACCGTGCGCAGTTGGGAGTAGATGTCCTGCCACTCGCGGATGCGCAGGAAGTTCAGGTACTCCTGCTTGCACATCCGGCGGAAGGACGACGAGCCGCGCTCCTTCTGCTGCTCACGGACATAGCGCCACAGGTTGAGGTAGGCGAGGAAGTCGCTGGTCTCGTCCTTGAAGCGGGCGTGCTGCTGGTCGGCCTGGGTCTGCTTGTCTGCCGGGCGCTCGCGCGGGTCCTGGATGGAGAGCGCGGCGGCTATGACCATGACCTCGCGGACACAGCCGTTCTTGTCGGCCTCCAGGACCATACGGGCCAGGCGCGGGTCGACGGGCAGCTGGGCGAGCTTGCGGCCGGTGTCGGTCAGCCGCTTGCGCACGTCCTTCTGCGCCGGGTCCAACGCGCCCAGTTCCTGGAGGAGTTGGACGCCGTCGCGGATGTTGCGGTGGTCCGGCGGGTCGATGAACGGGAACTTCTCGATGTCGCCGAGGCCGGCCGCGGTCATCTGGAGGATGACGGAGGCGAGGTTCGTCCGCAGGATCTCGGCGTCCGTGAACTCCGGCCTGCCGTCGAAGTCCTCTTCGCTGTACAGCCGGATGCAGATGCCGTCCGACGTACGGCCGCAGCGGCCCTTGCGCTGGTTGGCGCTGGCCTGCGAGACCGGCTCGATGGGCAGCCGCTGGACCTTGGTGCGGTGGCTGTAACGGCTGATCCGGGCGAAGCCGGGGTCGATGACGTACTTGATGCCGGGGACGGTGAGGGAGGTCTCGGCGACGTTCGTCGCCAGAACGATCCTGCGCCCGGTGTGCTGCTGGAAGACGCGGTGCTGCTCGGCGTGCGAGAGGCGGGCGTACAGGGGCAGGACCTCGGTGCCCTGCCCATTAGCGCCTCCGGCGCGGGGGTAGTTCTTCTTCACCAGGGCGTCCGCCGTGTCCCGGATCTCCCGCTCACCGGAGAGGAAGACGAGGATGTCGCCCTTGCCCTCGCCCTGGAGCTCCTCGACGGCGTCGCAGATCGCGGTGATCTGGTCGCGGTCGGCGTCGTCGGAGTCGTCTTCGAGGAGCGGGCGGTAGCGCACCTCCACCGGATACGTCCGCCCGCTGACCTCGACGATCGGCGCGTCCCCGAAGTGGCGCGAGAACCGCTCGGGGTCGATGGTCGCGGACGTGATGACGACCTTCAGATCCGGCCGCTTCGGCAGCAGCTGGGCCAGATATCCGAGCAGGAAGTCGATGTTGAGGGACCGCTCGTGGGCCTCGTCGATGATGATCGTGTCGTAGGCGCGCAGCTCGCGGTCGGTCTGGATCTCGGCGAGCAGGATGCCGTCCGTCATCAGTTTCAGGAAGGTCGCGTCCTGGTTCACCTGGTCGGTGAACCGCACCTTCCAGCCGACGGCCTCGCCGAGCGGGGTGTCCAGCTCCTCGGCGACCCGCTCGGCGACCGTGCGGGCGGCGATACGACGGGGCTGGGTGTGCCCGATCATGCCCTTCACGCCCCGGCCGAGCTCCAGGCAGATCTTCGGGATCTGGGTGGTCTTGCCGGAGCCCGTCTCACCGGCCACGATCACGACCTGGTGATCACGGATGGCGGCCGCGATGTCGTCCTTCTTCTGGCTGACCGGGAGCTGCTCGGGATAGGACACGGCGGGCACGCGCGCACGGCGCGCGCTCACGCGTTCCTCGCCCTTGCCGACCTCCGCCTCGATCTCGGACAGCACGGCGGCCCGCGCCTCCGGCTTGCGGATCCTGCGCGCGCCTTCGAGCCTGCGCCCGAGCCGGTGCGCGTCGCGCAGGGACAGCTCGGTCAGGCGGGCGGCGAGATCCCCGAAGGCGGGGGTACCGGGGGCGGGGGCAGGATGCGTAGACATACGCGATCCAGGATCTCATCCCCGGGAAATTACTGGCGAACGGTTTTGTCCCCGCGGCCGGCCTGTCACGACACATACAACAAGACCCCGATCCGGGGATCGGGGTCTGTGCTGTGGCTGGGGCCGGGGTCGAACCGGCGACCTACCGCTTTTCAGGCGGTCGCTCGTACCAACTGAGCTACCCAGCCGAGAGGTTTCCGGGGAAACCTCAGCGGTCCTGACGGGATTTGAACCCGCGGCCTCCACCTTGACAGGGTGGCGAGCACTCCAAACTGCTCCACAGGACCAAGCGTTGTGCACGAACAGTGTCGCACACGGTGATGCGTGCCCCCAACGGGATTCGAACCCGTGCTACCGCCTTGAAAGGGCGGCGTCCTAGGCCGCTAGACGATGAGGGCTATCGGCCCGCCTGGGCGCTTCTCAGCGCGTCGGGGACGTGAGAAGCATATGGGATGCCGGGAGGTATCGCCAAAACGGTTTAGGGGGTGCCCGTGGGTGAGCCGGTGGGCGAACCCGTGGGCGAGGGGGTCGCTCCCGGCTGGTTGTCCTCCGGGAGGTGGCGGCTGACCTCCGCCGTCGTGAGGCCGAGGCCGCCGAGTTTGATCTCGTCCCAGGCCTGCAGGCGGCGGGTGTCGCGGTCCATGTAGAGGATCGACGCCTCGATGGGGTCGGGGTACTTGCCCTCGACGGCCCGTAGACCGCTGCCGCCGGTGGAGCCCTCCACCCGCAGCCGTGTGCCCTTCTTCATGACCTCCATCTCCTGGTGGTGGAGGTGGCCCGACAGGATCATCGGGACCTCGCCGTCGACCTCACGGGCCGCCGAGGGCTCGTGGGCGATCGCGAGGTCGACCGGCGTGCCGGCGGCCCGCTGCTCGCGCAGGGCCGCGGCCAGGCGGTCGCCCGCCGCCTCCTGGGACTCGTCGGCACCCGGGTTCGTGGAGCGGTCGGGGGTGAACTGGGGGTCGCCGATGCCCGCGAACCGCAGTCCGGCGATCGTCTCCGCCTTGCCGTTGTCCAGGACGTGGACCCGCTTCAGGGCCTCCATGTAGCGCTGGGTGGTGAGGGAGTCGTGGTTGCCGCGGACCCAGACGTAGGGCGCGCCGAGGTCGGGGATCGGGTCCAGGAAGCCGTTCTCCGCCGCCGTGCCGTGGTCCATGGTGTCGCCGGAGTCGACGATCACGTCGACCTTGTACTGCTCCACGAGCGAGGCGATGATCTTCCAGCTCGCGGGGTTCAGATGGATGTCGGAGACGTGCAGGACCCGGATGGTGGTGGGGTCCGGCTGGTAGGCGGGGAGGGTGGACGTGACGTCGTAGAGCTTCGTCACGTTCGTCACCAGGCGGGCCAACTCCTTCTGGTAGACGTCGAATTCGGTGACGATGCTGCGCGCGTTGCCGACCAGGGAAGGGGCGGAGGAGAGCAGTCCCGAGAACTTCGGCTCCAGGACGGATTCCGGGTTCCAGGTGGCGTACGCCGTGCCGCCGCAGGCCGCCAGGAGGGTCAGGGCGAGGCCGCCGGCCGCGAGGGCCCGGCGCGGGCGGCGGTAGACGGCGAGGCCGAGGGCCGTGGCGCCGGACACCACGGCGACGACGGAGCGGACGGCCAGATCGAGGGTGCCGTGCTCGACGTCCGTCGCGACCTCGTCCTGGAGGCCGGAGAGACGCTCGGGGTGGTCGACGAGGGCCTGGGAGCGTTCCGGGTCGAGCTGGTCGACGTTGACGTCGAGGCGGACGGGCGCCTGGTGGCTGTCCAGCTGGAGCGCGCCGAGCGGGGACACGTTGATCTTCGTGCCGCCGGAGAGGGACGGGCGCAGGGTCATCGTCGTGTTCATGGGGCCGACCGGGACCCGGACGTTGCCGACGATCAGCAGACCCAGCCATGCGCCCAGAAGGACGACGGCGACCAGGCCGAGGGCGCGGGCCCAGGGGTGCGGCTGCTGGACGAGCTCGACGGACGGGTGGGATCGGCGCCTGCCGTACTGGCGGGCGAGGGCTCGCGGGGGCTTGCGTAGGGCGTTCAGGATGCTCCGGGCGTTCAGGACTGCGGCGGGGACGCGGGCCATTGGTCCCGTATGCCCAAGTCCGCTCGTGGATATGCGGGCGTGCTCATGACTCTCGTACGGATGGTCGTACCGGAGAATGGGCGTGTGCTGGAGATGACGCGCGAGGAGTTCGAGGAACTGGTCGCCGAGGCCCTGGACCGGATTCCGCCGGAGTTGACGCGGCTGATGGACAACGTCGCGGTGTTCGTCGAGGACGAACCGCCGGCGGACGATCCCGAGCTGCTCGGGCTGTACGAGGGCACTCCGCTGACCGACCGGGGCGAGTGGTACGCCGGGGTGCTGCCGGACCGCATCACGATCTACCGGGGGCCGACGCTGCGGATGTGCGATGCGCGGGAGGACGTCGTCGCGGAGACCGAGGTGACGGTCGTGCACGAGATCGCCCATCACTTCGGGATCGACGACGCGCGGCTGCACGCACTCGGTTACGGCTGAGTCCGTTTCGAACGGGGCGCGTGTCCTCTTGTGGGCGGCGGGAGTTGGGCAGGTTGACTTTTTGACGACCGCCCTCGGAGGTGGCTGCTCGTGCGCCCCTTGTACGTACCCGTCCGTCTGGCCGCCACGGTCATGGCCGTCGCCGCCGCCGCGGGTTGCATGAGCGTGGGCGGGGACGGCGGAGACGGCGGCGCGAAGCCGTCGCACTCCGCCGGCGAGCGGGGCGGTGAGGCGCCGGACGGGGGATCCGCGGGCTCGGGCGGTTCCGTGGGGCTCGGCGGGGCGGGCCCGGACGGCAAGCACGGCAAGCACAAGGGCAAGGGCGGCGAGGAGCCGGCGTCCGCGTCGGCGTCGGCCTCGGCGAGTGCGCCGGCCTCCGCGGGGGCGAAGCCGGGGACGTCGGCCCAGCCGGTGCCGTCGGCGACGGGGAGCGACCCGGCGCCCACGCATACGCTCGATCCGGAGCCGCCGGCGTCCAGCGAGCCGCCCGCGTCGCCCACACCGTCGCCGCCGCCCGCCGAACCGTCGTCGTCGGCGCAGCCGGAGACGGGCCCGCAGCTGAGCCAGCGGGAGCCGGCGCCCACGGCGGGGTCGCCGGTGTGACGGACCCCGTGAAAGGCCCCGAGTGACCTCGGATACATACGAGAGGATCGGTTTGCCTTCGGGGGCGATGGGTGCGTATGGTTATAGATCGTTTGATCATTTGCCCGGCGCCAAAGCAGAAGCGCGCCGTGTGGCGCGTTCTCTCCCTTGCCGTGGCTGACCGCATAGAGGCGGTCGTATTGCGAATCACGGAGTTGACGGGCGCGTGCCGACGAGACTCCGGAAGGTTTCGCATACGCATGTCCATTTCCAGTACTGATCACGTCGTCGTGCCCGAGAACGAGGGCACGGAGGAGACTGTCGAGGTCACCTTCGCGGACCTCGGTCTCCCCGAGGGCGTTGTGCGCAAGCTCGCCCAGAACGGCGTGACCACCCCCTTCCCGATCCAGGCCGCGACCATCCCGGACGCCCTGGCCGGCAAGGACATCCTCGGCCGTGGCCGCACCGGCTCCGGCAAGACCCTCTCCTTCGGTCTGCCGGCCATGACGCGTCTCGCCGGTGGCCGCACCGAGAAGCACAAGCCGCGCGCCGTCATCCTCACCCCGACCCGTGAGCTCGCGATGCAGGTCGCGGACGCCCTCCAGCCCTACGGCGACGTCCTCGGCCTCAAGATGAAGGTCGTCTGCGGCGGTACGTCGATGGGCAACCAGATCTACGCCCTCGAGCGCGGCGTCGACATCCTCGTCGCCACCCCGGGCCGACTGCGCGACATCATCAACCGTGGCGCCTGCTCCCTGGAGAACGTCGAGGTCGCCGTCCTCGACGAGGCCGACCAGATGTCCGACCTGGGCTTCCTGCCCGAGGTCACCGAACTGCTCGACCAGATCCCGGCCGGCGGCCAGCGGATGCTGTTCTCGGCCACGATGGAGAACGAGATCTCCACGCTGGTCAAGCGCTACCTGAGCAACCCGGTCACGCACGAGGTCGACAGCGCCCAGGGCAACGTCACGACCATGTCGCACCACATCCTGATCGTGAAGCCCAAGGACAAGGCGCCGGTCACCGCGGCCATCGCCTCCCGCAAGGGCCGCACCATCATCTTCGTCCGCACCCAGCTGGGCGCCGACCGCATCGCCGAGCAGCTGTGCGACTCCGGTGTGAAGGCCGACGCGCTGCACGGCGGTATGACGCAGGGCGCGCGCACCCGTGTGCTGGAGGACTTCAAGAAGGGCTACGTCAACGCGCTCGTCGCGACCGACGTCGCCGCCCGTGGCATCCACGTCGACGGCATCGACCTGGTCCTGAACGTGGACCCGGCCGGCGACCACAAGGACTACCTGCACCGTGCAGGGCGTACCGCTCGCGCGGGCCGCACCGGCACGGTCGTGTCCCTGTCCCTGCCGCACCAGCGCCGGCAGATCTTCCGGCTGATGGAGGACGCGGGCGTCGACGCCGGGCGTCACATCATCAACTCCGGTACGGCCTTCGAGCCCGAGGTCGCCGAGATCACCGGCGCCCGGTCGATGACCGAGGTCCAGTCCGAGTCCGCGGCCAACGTGGCTCAGCAGGCCGAGCGCGAGGTCGCCCAGCTCACCAAGGAGCTCGAGCGGGCGCAGCGCCGCGCGACCGAGCTGCGTGAGGAGGCCGACCGCCTGGTGGCCCGGGCCGCCCGCGAGCGCGGTGAGGACCCGGAGTCGGCGGTCGCCGAGGCACAGGCCGTAGTGGCCGAGGCCTTGGTGTCGGCGGAGGCCGAGGCCGTGGTCGCCGAGCAGCCCGCCGAGCGTCCCGCGTACGAGCAGCCGCGTCAGCGCCGTGACGAGCGGGGCAACTACGAGCGCCGTGACGACCGTCGTGACGACCGTGGTGGCCGTTCGTTCGAGCGTCGTGACGACCGTGGCGGCTTCAACCGCGACCGCCGTGACGGCGAGCGGGGCGGGTTCCGCCGTGACGACCGTGGTGGCCGTTCCTTCGAGCGTCGTGACGACCGCCCCAGCGGCGGTGGTTTCAACCGTGACCGTCGTGACGACCGCCCCAGCGGCGGTGGTTTCAACCGTGACCGTCGCGACGAGCGTCCCTCGGGCGGGTTCCGCCGTGACGACCGTCCCTCGGGCGGCTTCAACCGTGACCGCCGTGACGACCGCCCCAGCGGCGGTGGTTTCAACCGTGACCGTCGTGACGAGCGTCCCTCGGGCGGCTTCCGCCGTGACGACCGCCCCTCGGGTGGCTTCAACCGCGACCGTCGCGACGAGCGGCCGTCCACCCACCGGGGCAGCGACCGTCCCTTCAACCGCGACCGTCAGGGCGACCGCCCCACCGGCGGAGGCTTCCGCTCCGGCGGCCACGACCGCCCGCACGGCCGTCGTGACGACCGCCCGGCCGGCTCCTCCTTCGGCCGCCGCGACGACAAGCCGCGCTGGAAGCGCAACGGCTGACGCCTGCTGACCCCTCAGGGATCCGGAAGGGCCCGTACGACTTCGGTCGTGCGGGCCCTTTTCGCATACGTAATCGACTACCGGTGCCTGTGGGGCAGTTGTTAACATCCGTTGGATTGCGTGGCGGAGTGTGGCCGAGGGGGAAGACGACGAGGCCTGCCGACGCGCCTTTTCTGACTTCCCTGGGGAGGGACCCTTGACCCGGCATGCCCGGATCGCACTCACTCTTGCCTCGCTGGCCGCTCTGAGCGCCGGCACCCTGACGTCCGCGGTCCCGGCGGCCGCGGACACCACCCCGACGCCGATCGCCACGGACGGCGTCTGGGGCATCGACTACGCGGGCGGCTATCTGACCAGCGTCGAACACCGGCCCGACGGCGAGCAGTACGTGGTCGGCCGGCAGCTCTCGCCCGACGGCGCCGGCGTGCTGGAGCAGGCCACCCGCGGATTCGCCGGCACCTACGCCGACGGCACCCACCTGCAGCGGGTGCCCTGCGACGCGGGCGAGTGCGTGCCGCTGCGGTCGCTCGGTACTCAGAGCGTCGGCTACTTCCGGGTCGACGAGTACGGCAGGGAGCGCGCCCAGATCTGGGTGGAGCCGGACTCCTACCGCTCGGACGAACCGGACGTCACCGGCGGCCGGTTCGTGGACACCACCGGCCGCTACTACGTCTACAACGCCGCCTCCACCGGCAAGCAGTACGTCGACGCCGTGAACCGGTACCGCGCCGAGGACGACCGCCTGACCCGTTCCGTCACCGCCGCCTCCGTATGGGGCTCGGCGCTGTGGACGCCGGGTTCCGGCAACGGCGTCGTCACGCAGTACGACCTGGAGGGCAAGAAGACGGTCGCGACCGTCTCCACCGGAGCCCCCTGCACCGTCAAGGAGCTCCAGGTCATCGGCCGCTGGATCTACTGGAACTGCGGTCCGACGGGCTCCGCGGGAGTGTACGACCGTACGGCGAAGAAGAACATCAAGGTGCCCTCGGGCCCCGCGCTCGTCGGTGACGGCTACCTCGTCCAGCACGACCTGAGCGCCGGCAAGCTGATGCTGACGGACTATCACTCCGGTACGGCCGCCGCCGCGCGCGCGATCGCCGACCTGCCGGCCGGGAACACCGCCGACCAGCGGCGGCTGACCTGGTCGGTGGACAAGCTCGGCGGGGGCGTCGCCTACGTCGGCGCGGACCACGCGATCCGGATCGTGCCGAGCGGGGTGCCCACCCAGTCGCTCGGGAAGATCGAGTCGGATCTGGACGACAACCTCTTCGACGCCGCCGGACGCAACAGCGGCAACATGGAGTGGAACAGCACCTTTCAGCTGAACAAGCCGGCCGGCTGGACCTTCACGGTGAAGGACGCCCAGGGCCGCACCGACCGCACCCTCAAGGGCAGCGGCACGGCGATCACCGTCTCCTGGGACGGGAGGACGACGTCGGGCGCGTACGCGTACAACGGCCCGAAGACCTGGACCCTGACCGCCACCGCCGCCGACGGCGCGGGCACCTACACCACGAGCGGCAAGCTCACGCTCACCGGCGGCCGCCAGGGCCACCACGACCAGGGCGGCTACGCCTACGGCGAGTTGGCCACCCTCAACTCCTCGGGCACCCTGAGCCTCCAGTACACCAACGGCACAGGCAAGTTCGACTGGAAGCAGAGCGCGTCCGGCTGGCCCGCCGGGACGGTCGCCTTCCCCTTCGGCGACATGGGCAAGGACCGCTGCGCCGAGATGCTGGTCCGGGTGCCCAACGGCGAGCTGCGCCGCTACGCGGGCAAGTGCGGGGAGTCGTCGTACGCCCCGGCGAGCAGCCACACCTCCCTCGGCACCGGCTGGAACGCCTACAACGTCCTCACCGCCCCCGGCGACCTGACCGGCGACGGCCGTACCGATCTGCTGGCCCGCAAGGCATCCACCGGTGACGTCTACCTGTTCGCCAACGACGGGGCGAGCAAGCTCAAGCCTGGTGTGAAGATCCGCAGCTGGGCGACGTACAAGAAGATCGTCGGCGCCGGTGACCTCAACGGTGACGGCTTCGGGGACGTCCTGGTGCAGGACAAGGCCGGGACGCTGTGGCGTTACGACGGCACCGGCACCGGCCAGGTCAAGGAGCGGGTGAAGGTCTTCTCCAACTGGGGGACCTCCTACAACGTGGTCGTCGGCGTCGGAGACATCACCGGGGACGGGAAGAACGACCTGGTCTCCCGGGACACCGGCGGCAACCTGTACCGCAACAACGGCGACGGCAAGGGGTCGTTCGGGGCCCGCACGAAGATCGCCACCGGCTGGCAGACCTACAAGGGGATCTTCTGATGCGGCACCTGATCAGAACGGGGGCCGCGGTCGGCATCCTGGCGCTGGGTCTCGGGCTCGCCCCGGCCCTCGCCGCACCGGCCGAGGCGGACACCCCGGGACAGCTCGACATCACGCCCAACTGGCGTGCCGTGCCCCGTGAGGACTCGCTGGGCTCCTTCGGCGCGACCGGGTTCGTGCATTCGCCCGAGGACGCCGATCCCAGCTTCGGGCAGGAGTTCCAGTGGACCCGGTTCGACACCGGCCAGACCACGACCCCGCTCGGCTACGGCAACGACGAGGACGCCGGTTTCGCCGAGTTCGGGGCCGAGTCGGACTACGTGGCCCACCACTACCTGGGCTCGATCGACATCCAGAACATGGCGGACGGCACCACGCACCGGTTCACCGTGCCCTATGGTTCGGGCGACCTCTTCCAGGGCCTGCTCGGCTCCACGGTCGTGGTCGAGGACTACACGGACAACGACCTCCAGACGGTGGACAGCTGGTACCTGTTGCCCGCCGACAACCCGGTCGTCGACGCCAAGGTCACCGTCACCGACTGGCCCGAGGGCACGGACCTCAAACAGGTGAGGCTGGTCGCGGGCGACGCGCGGGAGGCCGTCGTACGCTTCGCCACCTCGGCCGCCGACGCGGAGAACGGCCGCTACGACCGGCTCGGTCTGATCGACCTGACAACCGGTCGGCTGCGCACGCTCGCCGCGAACACCGGCTGGGCCCCGTATGTGGCACTCGCCGGGGACGACCTGCTCTGGATCGACTCCGACCGCGTGGCGCACCTGCGTTCCCGCACCGACCTGGACGCTCCCGAGCGGACCTTCCCGGTCCCCTCCGACCTGGACATCTCGAAGATCGGGCTGCTCGACGGCCAGTTGCTGGCCTTCACCCAGGCCGACGGCCTCGACGCGGCACTCAAGCGGAGCCTGGTCGCGCTCTCGTTCGACGGGCAGCGCCGGACCCTGCTGGAGAAGGCCGACAAGGAGGCCGTGCAGATCGCGGGTGGCGGTGTCGCGGTGATCGGCGGGACCTCGTCGGCGGACTGGTACGTCCAGAAGGTCACCGTCGGCGCGGACGGCCTGCCGCGGCTGGAGAAAGTGCGGCGGCTGGACCCGGTCGCGGCGGGCGTGGACGCGGTCGCGCTGAGCGCGGGGACCCTGTCCACCGTGGAGAAGGAGGGGCCGCAGGGCGCCGGGTTCTACCACCGCACCCTCAGCCCCGCCCAGGCGCCCACCTCCGCGTCCGGCCCGGTGTGGGTGGGACGGGAGAGCGGCCGGTCGTACGACTACACGGTCTGCGGGCAGATGGCCTGCACCCAGCTCCTCAACAGCGGTGACGGGCGCACGGTCTACCAGGTCCGCAACTACCAGAACAACCCGCAGGTCGAGATCGTCGGCCGCCGCGGACCCGACCGGGCGGACCGGGCGCTGACCGGGAACTTCGACGGCCGGCTCACCGAGGCCACGGGCCGCTACGCCGTCTACCAGAGCGGCCGGCCGACGGTCCCCGGGGACCCGGTGACGGACGGGGTGACGATCGTCGTCGACCTCGACACCGGCTCGGTCATCGACCAGCGGCCGGAGACCGGCGCGACCGTGTGGGGCGGCACGCTCTACGCGGCCACGGCCACGGCGGGCACGGTCGCCCGCAAGGACCTCGCCACCGGCAAGGACACCGGCACCCTCGACACGGGCGCGCCCTGTGTACCGGTCGAACTCCAGAGCGCCGGGCCGTGGCTCTACTGGACCTGTGAGCAGTTCCGGCAGCACGGCGTGGTCAACGTGAACACCGGCGAGAAGATCGCGCTGCCCGCCGGCCGGGGCGGCCTGCTCGGCGACGGCTACTTCGTCAACCAGCGCTACACCGGCTCGGGCCTGCGCCTGACCGAGTTCCAGAGTGGCGGTACCGCCGTCACGCGTGACCTCGGCATCCCGATGTCGACCGACGGCAGCGAGACCCGCCGCCGTACCTGGGCCGTGGACCGCTTCGGCGGCGGCATCGCCTACGTGGACAAGGAGAACCTCGTCCACGTCGTGCCGAGCGGCGTTGCCGCCTCACCGCTGACCGCGACCCAGGCCGTCACGCCGACCGCGTTCAAGGCGGCGGACACCTGGAAGGCGTCCTGGCAGCTGTCCAAGCCCGCCGCTTCGTGGAAGCTGACGTTGAAGGCGGCAGACGGCACGGTGGTCCGCACGCTCGGCGCAGGCGAGTCCCGCAGCTCCGTCACCGCCGCCTGGGACGGCAGGACCACCACGGGCGCGTACGCGCCCAACGGGACGTACACCTGGACGCTCACCGTCCAGCCCGCCGACGGCCGGGGCGCGCCCCTGACCGCGACCGGCAGAGCGGCCCTCTCGGGCGGCGCGGCCGTCCGCCACGACCACGTCGGCGACGACGGCGTCGGTGACCTGCTCACCCTCGACTCCTCCGGCGCCCTGGCCTTCCAGAAGGGCACGGGCAAGGGGACGTTCTCGGGGAAGGTGAGCGCGAGCGGCTGGCCCACGTCGGTCACGGCGGTGCCGTTCGGTGACCTGAGCGGCGACCGCTGCAACGACGTGCTCGTACGGTCGGGCAGTGGCGCCCTGCGCCTGTACAAGCCCGGCTGCGGGGCCGCGGTGAAGCCGTCGACGTCGTACACCTCGCTCGGGACCAGCGGCTGGAACCAGTACGACGTGCTGACCTCGGCCGGTGACGTCACCAAGGACGGCCGCCCGGACCTGATCGCGCGGAACGCCTCCACTGGGGCGGTGTACCTGTACAAGGGCACCGGCTCGGGAAAGCTCTCCGCGCGGGTGAAGCTCTACGACAACTGGAAGACGTACAAGAAGGTCGTGGGCGCCGGGGACCTCAACGGCGACGGCATCGGTGACCTGTTGGCGCAGGACACGGCCAACACGGTGTACCGGTACTACGGCAGGGGCGAGGGAACGTTCTCGGCGCGGACCAAGCTGTTCGCGAACTGGGGCGGGTCGTACAACGCCGTGGTCGGGGTCGGGGACGTCACCGGGGACGGGAAGAACGACCTGGTCTCCCGGGACACCGGCGGCAATCTGTACCGCAACGACGGCAACGGCAAGGGGTCGTTCGGGGCCCGGGTGAAGATCGCGAGCGGCTGGCAGGGCTACAAGGGCCTTTTCTAGCCAAGTTGTGATGCATGTCACGCCCCCGGTGAGGGAATCGCTGGGGGCATGACAGATGACGGCATAGCGAGTGGGCTCTCTGACGAAGAACGGCTTGCCCAGCTCGGCTACACGCAGGTCCTGGCCCGCCGCATGTCGGCGTTCTCCAACTACGCGGTCTCCTTCACGATCATCTCGGTCCTGTCGGGCTGCCTGACCCTCTATCTCTTCGGCATGAACACGGGCGGTCCGGCCGTGATCACCTGGGGCTGGGTCGCCGTAGGCCTGATGACCCTGTTCGTCGGCCTGTCGATGGCCGAGATCTGTTCGGCGTACCCGACGTCCGCGGGCCTGTACTTCTGGGCCCACCGCCTGGCCCCGCCCCGGACCGCGGCCGCCTGGGCGTGGTTCACGGGCTGGTTCAACGTGCTCGGCCAGGTGGCGGTGACGGCGGGCATCGACTTCGGCGCCGCGTCCTTCCTCGGGGCCTATCTGAACCTGCAGTTCGACTTCGAGGTGACGCCCGGCCGGACCGTGCTGCTGTTCGCCGCGATCCTGATCCTGCACGGCCTGCTGAACACGTTCGGCGTACGGATCGTGGCCCTGCTGAACAGCGTGAGCGTGTGGTGGCACGTGGTCGGCGTGGCGGTGATCGTCGGAGCCCTCACCTTCGCCCCGGACCACCACCAGTCGGCGTCCTTCGTCTTCGGCGAGTTCGTGAACAACACGGGCTGGGGCAGCGGCTTCTACGTGGTCCTGCTCGGCCTCCTGATGGCCCAGTACACCTTCACCGGCTACGACGCCTCCGCCCACATGACCGAGGAGACCCACGACGCGTCGACGGCCGGACCGAAGGGCATCGTCCAGTCGATCTGGACGTCGTGGATAGCCGGCTTCGTCCTGTTGCTGGGCTTCACGTTCGCGATCCAGTCGTACGACGGCGCGCTCAACTCACCGACGGGCGCGCCGCCGGCCCAGATCCTCCTCGACGCGCTCGGCGCCACGGCCGGCAAACTCCTGCTGCTGGTCGTCATCGGCGCCCAGTTGTTCTGCGGAATGGCCTCGGTGACCGCCAACAGCCGCATGATCTACGCCTTCTCGCGTGACGGCGCGCTGCCGTTCTCGCACGTGTGGCACACGGTGAGCCCCCGCACCCGGACCCCGGTGGCGGCCGTGTGGCTGGCCGCGGCGGGGGCACTGCTGCTCGGTCTGCCGTACCTGATCAACTACACGGCCTATGCGGCGGTGACGTCCGTCGCGGTGATCGGGCTGTACATCGCCTACGTCATCCCGACGTTGCTGCGGCTGCGCAAGGGTGACGCCTTCGCCCGCGGACCGTGGCACCTGGGCCGCTGGTCGCGTGCGATCGGCGTGGTCTCGGTGGCGTGGGTCGCGGTCATCACGGTGCTGTTCATGCTTCCGCAGGTCTCCCCGGTCACCTGGGAGACCTTCAACTACGCTCCGGTCGCCGTCCTGGTCGTCCTCGGCTTCGCCTGGACCTGGTGGGTGGCCTCGGCCCGCCACTGGTTCCTGAACCCCGATCACGAACGCACCAGGGCCCGCGAGGCGGCCCGCGTGAACGCCCCCGAACCGGTCGATCCCTGACCTTCCACCCCGTTCCGCCGCCCCGACGCGGCCGTGTCCCCGATACCCGATCGGAGACACGGCCACGTCCCGCTATGCTCGGGGAGGCAACATCGCCTGGGCCCTTAGCTCAATTGGCAGAGCAGTGGACTTTTAATCCATTGGTTGTGGGTTCGAGTCCCACAGGGCCTACCCCGAAGCCCCAGTTCAGGCCACTTCTGAGCTGGGGCTCGCAGCATTTTGGGGAGCTCGCTGATCGTTGGCTCGCCCTGTGCTCGCCCGAAATGCAGACGATCAAGACGTGGAGCGGCCCCGGTCGGCGACAGAATCGGCCGACCGGGGCCACTGCAGCTGTCAGGTGCCGGCCTGGACGATGAGTGTGCCCACCGTGCGCGGGCCGGGCGGCGCGGCCAGCACCTGCGTGCGCACGTCCGTGTAGCCGTACCGGTCGAGCAGCTGCTCCCACACCTCCGGCTCGTAGTCCCAGCGCTTCACGACGAGCGGGTCCTCGTCGGAGCCGCGCGGAATGTACGACGCCTGGCAGCCATAGCAGCCCTCGACCGGGGGCCGCTGGGAGAAGACGAACCGGCCACCCGGGCGCAGCCGCTCACGGATGGCGGGCAGCAGTAGCGCCGGGTCGGTGAACCAGGCGACGCCGTACACCGAATACACAGCATCGAAGCCGTCCAGGTCCTCCTGCAGGAAGCGAACCGCCTCCGCGCGGAGCAGCTCCAGTCCCGACATCCGCCCCCACCGCTCGCGCGCCGCGGCCAGCTGCCTGGGCGAGACGTCGACACCGACGGCCCGCATGCCGAGGGCGGCCAGGTGGGCGGCGTTGCCGCCCTTGCCGCAGCCGAGATCCAAGACCCGGCCGCCGCCTGGAAGCTCGAGGAGTTCGGCGCCAGGGCCGTGGTCTTCGTACTGGGTCCAGTTGAACCAGGTCGTCTCGCCGCGGGCGTTCGTTCGCCGGCGCTCGGGCCTCTGTCGTGCGTAGGTGTCCCAGGCGACCGCCGTGTCTGTCACTGCCTGCTCCGCTCCTAGGGCCAGCCGCCCGGTACGAGACCGGACGGCTGGAGTGTCCTACATCTTGTGCCGGTGTGTCAGCCGCTCTTCGGGCTGTCGTGGCATCCCGCGTGGCACTGGTTGCAGTCAGCGGTGGACTGCCAGAGTTCGGCGTCGACCGTGTACCCGGCGGCCTGGATCGCGCTCACGGTCCGCTCGCGCGCTGCCGCCGCGCCGCCCGGCATCTGCTCGTCCTCCTCGGTGGGGACGTGGTGGACGAACCGGCCGACGGTCTTCTGGCAGAAGGCGGCGTAGTCGGCGGTGTGCAGGATGAAGGCGTGCCAGCCGTAGTCGACCAGCTCGCTCGGTACGAGGGAGTGGCCGGGCTGCTGGCCGGAGGTGGCGATGAACGCGGCGGCCTGGCCGACGATGCGGCGCGCGGTCTCGTCGGTGATCTCCGGGTGGTCGGTGGTGACGCGGCGGACGAGCCGGTTCATCACCTCGGGGTCAACGATGGTGGTCGGGTCGGTGGTGCCCACGGGACGTTCCAACGTAATGGTCACGTGTTTCCTCCTGGTGTGGACGGTTGCCCTCGGGGCTGAGGGCCTTGCCCCGCCCGCCGTGGGGGACGGACGGGAGATGGTGGGGACGACGGCGCATTCGGGGCAGGCGTAGACCTCGATGTCGAGGACGTGCGCGCCTTGTCGGCCGCGCGATACGCCCGTGCTCACGGCGCCGCGCCACAGGGCTTTGCCGCACCAGCAGCAGGCCCGCCCGGAGTACTGCTCGTAGGACAGGCCCGTAGCGGGCGGCGGCTCGGGTTTCCAGCTCACGGCCGGTCGGCGAGCGGCGTCAGGTCGTAGGCCTCGCGGCACGGCCGGCAGGCGAAGCAGTTCCCTCCGGAACCGGATCCCTGCTCACGCACCTGGATCAGCCGGATGCCCTGGGCGTGGCCCTGGTGCCATGCGCACCAGCCGTAGCCGGTGGGGGTGTTCGTGATACCCGCTGTCTGCGTAGGCTCGGCCATGTCGACTCCAACCAGTCGGCCACCCCCGGGGCCGTTCGCGCGGCTGCCGGGTTCTTACGTATCTCCGGACGCTAGGAGTGGGGTGTGCACCACGGCCAGCTATGTGCAGATGTTTGCAAGCGGGGCCTTTGCTGCGGTGGTTGACGCGTTCGTGCCCTTGACCAGCACCCCCACCTGCGTGACGGTGGGGCAAAGAACTGCACATCACGTGGATGGAGACAGACGTGCCGCTACGGTTCATCGGGATCGACCCCGACACGAAGACAGCAGACTCCCCCACCGTGTGGGTCGACCAGGAGAAGCAGGAACTCGTCCTCCAGGGATGGAAGCCGGGCCCCGAGCTCGAAGCAGAGTGCGCGGCGTTCGAGGTACCGGGGCATGCCGTCGGAATCCCGGACGACGAGGCCGTGATCCGGATCCCCGCCAGGATGGTGCAGATGATCAGGGAGGCGTGCGATGCCGTCGAGCGAGCCGACGATCGCTGAGCTCATGGCCGACTGCACGCGCTCTGCCGTGCATCTCGAGATGCGGGACCACTACGGAGTCGCCGAAGAGGCCGCCGACTTCCGGGCCTGGCTGGAGACCGGCCGACTCGACACCGACCCCGCCTCGCCTGACTGGGCACCCTGGGTCAGCCTCGTCTCCCAGGCCCGCAGCCGCGGCGTCGCCGTGCGGCGCGCCCGCATCGTGTCCGAGCCCGTCTCCGACTACATCCGCTACGAGCTCGCCTCCACCGTCGTGAACCTGCTGGCGGGCGAGGACGTCCGCTGGCTGCCCCGCCGCCGTGCCTCCGACCTCGCCCTCCCGGGCAACGACTTCTGGCTCTTCGACGACCAGGTGATCCGCTGGGGGTACTTCTCCGGCAACGGCGCCATGGTCGGCCACGAGACGTCCGACGACCCCGCCGCTGCCAAGCTGTGTTCGGAGGCGTTCGCTGCCGTCTGGGACCGCGCGATCCCCCACGACCAGTACGACATCCGCTGACAAGAAAGCATCGGTCGCCAGCCCATGCCTGCCTCGCCGTCCTCCTCTGCCCAGGCCGCACGTGAAACCGTCGCCCACCGGCTGCGCGACCTCCGCAAGGAAGCCGGCCTGACGGTCGTGCAGCTGGCTGCCGCGTGTGGCTGGCACTACTCGAAGACCTCCCGCATCGAGAACGCCCTCACCGGCCCGTCGGCAACCGACATCCGCCGATGGTGCGCCGCCACCCACGCCCACGACCAGGCGCAGGACCTCGTCGTCCAGTCCATCAACGCCGAGTCGATGTACCGGGAGTGGCGCGACCAGGTCCGTTCCGGACTGCGGCACCTCCAGGAGAGCCGAGTGCAGGTCTTCCGCGCGACGGAGTCCCACCGCATGTACTCGGCCGGCCTCGTCCCCGGCCTTCTCCAGACCGAGGGGTACGCGCTGGCCGTCCTCGGGATCGCCGCGAGCGTCCACGGCCTGGACGTCGACGACAGCGCGCAGGCCGCGCGAGCCCGCGTCGAGCGCTCCCGCATTGTCCACGAGCAGGGCCACCGCTTCGTCGTGGTCATCGAAGAGCCGGTGCTGTACTGCCAGATCGCCGACGCGGACGCGATGGCCGCCCAACTCGGCTACCTGCTCACCGCCGGCGCACTGCCCGCAGTGTCCCTCGGCATCATCCCCATGACGATCCGGCGCACGCACTGGCCGGAGGAGACCTTCCACATCTACGACGACAGGTTTGTGTCCGTCGAGCTCGTGTCCGCCGAGGTGAGCGTGACCCAGCCCGGCGAAGTCACCCAGTACTTGGAGACGTTCGACCGACTGCGGGCCATGGCCGTGTACGGCGCCGACGCCCGCGCCCTGATCCTTCGCGCCATCGAAGCCCTGCACTGAGCCTGGAAGCACGAAAGCGCCCCCCCGCCCTCCCGAAGGAGAGCGGGGCCGCGGTCGTCATGGCTACTGGCGACGGCTCGGGTCGAGGCCCATGGACCACCGTTGCCGTTGCCCGGCTCCGGGTCGGGGGCGCCGTCCTGGCGGCACACCTTCGCGTAGGGGTCATGAGACGGTGCACAAATGGCAGTCACGACTTCGAATTCCACCGCGAGCCCGCTCATCGACTGCTCCCCACCTCGGACACCAGCCTCTCCGTCTCGCACCGCGAAGTCTGTACCACGCGAGGTACATTTCGTGATCACCCTCGGCTTCACCTATGCGATCAGACGCGCACGCGGCTAAACCCAACGAGGGCCTCTTTGAGGCGCCGCGTACAAGACTCGCCGCCATGAGGGTTCGGGTCAGCATCAGAGTTGATGCATTTGCTGATCTTGAAGATCCGCGTCACGGGAACGAGGCTGAGCCGATGCACCCAGGCTGACCGTCGAACAGGCCTGTGTCTGTAGGGTCGAGCCTACTTTTTGTGATCTTGGATGGATCCGCAAGCGTGGCCCGTCTGGGGTGTTCCGCGCAGTTCATGCCGGGTGCTCTGTGTGAGCCAGGACTTTTATCCATTGGTTGTGGGTTCGAGTCCCACAGGGCCTACCGGTGGTGGGCCGAGGGGTGGGCCTCCAGCCCGCTGCGTCGTTCCCGGGCCTGTGCGGGAGCGGGTCCGCCGTCGGGCGGCTGAGCGTCTGCGCTCCGAATTATTCAATAGCTGTGCCCGTGAGGTGAGATTTCAACCGAACGCGCGGACAGGTTCTCTGACGTAAAAAGCAGCGTGGGACTTCTTACCGCACACGGGCCGTTGCGGCGTGCTACTGTCGATCTCAGTTGCAGGTGTGGTTGCCGGAAGGTTCATTTTCCGACGGGTTAATCACCGCGATTCCCCAAAGGAGATATGACATGGCTGCCGGTACTGTGAAATGGTTCAACGCGGAAAAGGGCTTCGGCTTCATCGAGCAGGACGGTGGCGGCGCTGACGTGTTCGCCCACTACTCGAACATCGTCGCCCAAGGCTTCCGCGAGCTGCAGGAAGGTCAGAAGGTGACCTTCGACATTGCGCAGGGCCAGAAGGGCCCGACGGCCGAGAACATCGTTCCCGCCTGACGCGCACACGCACTTGCAGCTGGGGCCCGCATCCTTCGGGGTGCGGGCCCCAGCTGCTCGCATTTCCGGCGTTTCCCGCAGTGTTTTTCCCGTGCCCGTACAAATTCGTCGTCGGCGAGATTCGCTGTCGCGTTCCACCGGCCTTTTCTTGCAATTCACCGTGCCGCTCATCGCTGCGGGAATTCCTTGATATGTGCCGCATCGAGGAAGGTTCCGCATGAACCGCACACGCACGAACGACCGCTTCGCCCGCACCCGTAACGGCAGTGCCGACTCCGGAAGGGGTGGCGGGCGGTTCGGTTCGCCGGCCCCGCGCCGGTCCGGCGGGCCGAGCCGTTCCGGTGGTCAGGGCCGCCGACCCGCCGCGGTACAGGGGGAGTTCGCCCTTCCCCGGTCCGTCACCCCCGCGCTTCCCGCCGTGGCGGGCTTCGCCGAGCTCGACATGCCCGGGGAACTGCTGGCCGCGCTCGGCTCGGAGGGCGTGACCGTACCGTTCCCGATCCAGGCGGCGACGCTGCCGAACTCCCTGGCCGGCCGGGACGTCCTCGGCCGCGGCCGCACCGGCTCCGGCAAGACCCTCGCCTTCGGGCTGGCGCTGCTGGCCCGTACGGCAGGTCGGCGCGCCGAGCCCAGGCAGCCGCTGGGGCTGGTCCTCGTCCCGACGCGTGAGCTGGCGCAGCAGGTCACCGACGCACTCACCCCGTACGCCCGCTCCCTGAAGCTGCGGCTCGCCACGGTCGTGGGCGGGATGTCGATCGGCCGGCAGGCGAGCGCCCTGCGCGGGGGCGCCGAGGTCGTCGTCGCCACCCCGGGACGCCTCAAGGACCTCATCGACCGGGGTGACTGCCGGCTGAACCAGGTCTCCATCACCGTCCTGGACGAGGCCGACCAGATGGCCGACATGGGCTTCATGCCGCAGGTCACCGCCCTGCTCGACCAGGTACGCCCCGAGGGCCAGCGCATGCTGTTCTCCGCCACCCTCGACCGCAACGTCGACCTGCTCGTGCGCCGCTACCTCAGCGACCCCGTCGTCCACTCCGTCGACCCCTCTGCGGGCGCGGTCACGACGATGGAGCACCACGTGCTGCATGTCCACGGCGCCGACAAGCACACGGCCACCACCGAGATCGCCGCCCGCGAGGGCCGCGTGATCATGTTCCTCGACACCAAGCACGCCGTCGACCGCCTCACCGAGCACCTCCTGAACAGCGGGGTACGGGCCGCGGCCCTGCACGGCGGCAAGTCCCAGCCGCAGCGCACCCGCACGCTGACGCAGTTCAAGTCCGGGCACGTCAACGTGCTGGTGGCGACCAACGTCGCGGCGCGCGGCATCCACGTCGACAACCTCGACCTCGTCGTCAACGTCGATCCGCCGACCGACCACAAGGACTACCTGCACCGCGGCGGCCGTACGGCCCGCGCCGGCGAGTCCGGCAGCGTCGTCACCCTGGTCACCCCGAACCAGCGCCGCGACATGACCCGCCTCATGGCGGCGGCCGGCATCGTCCCGCTGACCACCCAGGTCCGCGTCGGTGACGAGGCCCTGCACCGCATCACCGGCGCCCAGGCCCCGTCCGGCATCCCGGTCGTCATCACCGCACCGGTGGTCGAACGCCCCAAGAAGCGCGGCGCCACCTCACGCGGTCGACGCCGCCCCGCCTCGGCGGCCCGCCGCGTGCCCGCACGGCAGTCCGCCGTCGGTGCGGCGGCCTAGCACCTTCGTGATCAGGAAGCCGGCCCATCTCCGCAGGAGGAACCCTTTGACGCTGGTCCAGACGCAGACCCGCCCCGTGAGCGCCCACCCGGGGCACGGCACGCCGGCCGACACCAGGGACGTGGCCCCGCCACGGGTCTGGGGGGACATGACGGTTGAGGTGGCGCTGTCCGTGATGGCCGCCGCCCGTACGGGCCGGCTGGTCGTCTGTGACGAGGACGGCCAGCGCGTCGGCCTGGTCACCCGGGCCCAGCTCACCGCCGTGCGCGACAGCCTCGGATACACGGACCGCATCCGCCTGCGTGACGTCACCGACGGCAACGGGCTCCTCGCGCTGTTCCGCTGAACCGCTCCACTGCCGTCGCGGCTCCGTCTCCTCGTCCCCCTTCTCCCTGTGAGGCATCATGCGCTGTGTCATCGCCCGCTTCCCGTTCGACCTGACCAAGAGCGGCGTGCTGGAATCGATGAAGGGTGTGAAACCCGAACCGGTCACCGGCGAGTCCGTGATCATCGGACGTCGCCACTATCCCCTCAAGCAGGTCGGCCAGGTGATCACCCGTCAGGACCGCCGCGATTTCAGTGCCGGTGAAGTCCTTCGGGCCATGGTCCAGCTCGGCTTCACCTGCCGCGCCGTGCCCGAGGCCGCACCGGCGCACGGCATGAGCCCGTTGCAGCGGGCTTCCGCGATGCTCGGCACCCCCTTGTCCGTCTGAACCCCCTTGTCCGTCTGGCCGACGGGACAGGGCCTCGGGGCCCCTCCTCACGCGTATGGCCGGAAACGACGCGGGAGTTTCCTATGGTGGCGGCGGGTGCGGACCGGTAGCGTCTGTGCCAGCTGTCGTGGTTCGGAGTTCCCCTTGCCCACGCCCTAGGTGTGGGCGCTTTGCTGTGCTGTGCCGCAGGGACCAGGGCGATCACCTCCGTCTTCCCCACAGGGGGAGGGCGTTCATCGACTGGAAGGCATGACTATGGCTACGGGAACTGTGAAGTGGTTCAACGCGGAGAAGGGTTTCGGCTTCATCGCCCAGGACGGCGGCGGTCCGGACGTCTTCGCGCACTACTCCGCGATCAACTCCTCGGGCTTCCGTGAGCTCCAGGAGGGCCAGACCGTGACGTTCGACGTCGTCCAGGGCCAGAAGGGCCCGCAGGCGGAGAACATCACCACTGCCTGACCTTTCTCGTGACGTTCGGGGCCGCGCGGCGCACGCCGCGCGGCCCCGACGTTTTCAGTGATGTTTCTTGGCCACAGCTTGATCAGACGTATCTCCTCGCTTTGACCTGCCATGTCCGTGGCGTGCCTAGGCTTGGCCCGCCTTGGGGGTCCGGAGGGGGAGTTGAAGATGGTGCGACGAAGATCGCTCGCTTTCGTCGGGGTGGCCGCGCTGGTGCCGCTGGTCGCTTCCGCCGTCTCCGCGCAGGCGGCGTCGGGCTCACTGGCCGTCACCACGCTGGGGCGGCACGGCGCCAAGGTCCCGACGACGGTCACCGTGGTGGCCGTGCCGTCGGGACGGACGTACAGCGTCGCGTCGGGCAAGCGGATCAGCCTGCCGGCGGGGCGCTACCTCGCGATGACCGACATCTGGGAGCACGGCACGGAGGGGCTGGGCACCGACACCCTCGGCGCGCAGGTCGTCCAGGTGTCGGGCAGTACGTCGGTGACGCTCGACGCGCGCAAGGGCAAGGCCGTCAAGGTGTCCCTCGACACGCCCGCCGACGTGACCGGCCCGCCGCGGATCAGCGCGCGGGTGTGTGCCGCCACCGTCAGCAACATGCCCTCCGCCTTCAGTTCGGGCGGCTGGAACGACCAGGGATCCCTCTACGCCATCCCGAACTCCTCCAGGCTGCTGCAGTTCGGCTATCTGGCGCAGTGGTCGGGCAACGACAGCTACGTCGCCGTGAAGAACACGACGGGCATCCCGGCCGCGCCCGGCGGGTCGTTCAAGCGGTCGAACCTGGCCACGATGCGCTTCTCGGTGCGCAGCGGCACGCAGATGGCCCGTCAGAACGACACCGCGCTCCAGGCGATGCCCAGGACCGACGACTGCACGACTGACCTGATGACCGAGGTCCGCGACGACAGCGCCCCGTACAGTGCCACCGTCCATGTGACCCCGGGGACCTGGCAGCCGCGCGACGACCTCATCGCGAGCAACGGCGACGACGTCGGCGGCGGTTTCCCGAAGGTCAGGACGCTGAAGGCGGGACAGAGCTTCACCGAGTCCTTCGGTCGGGCCGCATGGAGCCCGATGCACTACCTGCCGACGGTCGGGGAGAAGTCCGTCACCTTCGTCCCGGACGCCCTGATCGGCGACCCCGACGTCGGGGTCAATGGGGCCGACCCGACGAAGGAGACGGTGGTCCTGTCCAAGGGAAGCACCACCGTCAAGAAGCAGACCCTGACCAACTGGGGTACCGGCGACGCCGAGTTCTCCGCCGGCATCCGCTCGGTCGGCTGGTACGACCTGACCGTCGACGCCCATCGCTACCGTCCCGGCATCACCTTCCCCGCCGGCATGCTGTCGTCGCGCGTCACCCTCGACTGGCACTTCAAGGCCGACCCGAACAAGGCGATGGTCGCGCCGGTCTTCATGACCCGCTTTCTGCCCACCGGTCTGAACAGCCGTAACCAGGCCACGCCGAACAGCACCACCACGGTCGACGTGAGCGCCGGGCGCGGTTCCCAGGGGCCGGATGTGAGGTTCGCCGCGGTGACCGCCAAGTCGGTGCGGGTCTGGTCGTCCGCCGACGGTGGCAGGACCTGGAAGGCGGCGACCGTCACGCACTCCGGCTCGACCTGGCAGGCATCCGTCCACAACCCGGCGTCCGGTGCGGTCGCCCTGCGCTCCGAGGTGACCGACGCCGCCGGGGACCGTTCGGAGGAGACGGTGTACCGGGCCTACGCCGTCGGCTGAGACCGGCGGGGCGTGGGTTCACAGCAGGTGGCGGTTGGGTGCCTTCGCGCGGCTCTCGTACTCGCCCAGCACCACCACGTCCACGCCCGCCCCCGTGAGCAACCCGGTCCCGTCGGCGCCCGCCACGAACGTGTCCGGCTCCCGCCACGCCGTCACCACCCGGCGCACTCCCGCGTCCAGGATCAGCCGGGCGCAGGGGAAGGGGCGGGACGCCCGCCGGGTACAGGGTTCCAGGCTCGTGTACACCGTGGCCGTGGCCAAGCGGGGGTCGGCCGGATCGATCTTCGCCAGGGCCGCCTCCTCGGCGTGGACCACCGGATCGCCGGCCTCCCTGGAGTGGCCGCGGGCCAGCTCCGTGCCGTCGGCGGCCACCACCAGCGCGCCCACGCTGAACGCCGTCCGTGAGGTCGGGCACCGGGTCGCCAGCTCGCAGGCCAGGGAGAGCCAGTGGCGGTCCGCGGGGGACGCGTGCAGGCCCGCGCCGGGGGCGGTGGGTTCGTAGCGCATGAGGACCACGTCCTCGATCCGGCGGGACTCCACGAGGCGGAGGCGGCCTGCCTGGTAGGTGCCCGGGCCGAAGAGGCGGGGGGCGTCCGGGCTGCCCACGAAGAGGGGGGCGAGGACCAGCTGCAACTCGTCGGCCAGGCCCTGCTGGAGAAGCTGGGTGTGGACCCGGCCGCCGCCCTCCACCATCAGGCGGTCCACGCCGCGCTCCTCGTGCAGGTGCTCCAGCAGGCGGTGCCAGTCCAGTTCGGGACCGAGAGAGACCACGTCGGCCGCAAGCCCGAGGGAGCGGGCCCGCTCCGCGCCCTTGTCCGTCGTACAGACGAGCTTCTCGCCGCCCGTGTGCCAGAAGTTCGCGGACGGGTCCAGGTCTCCCGAGCCGCTGACCGTGACCTTGAGGGGGTACGGCGGCTTCCCGGCGCCGACCCGGGCCGCGCGGCGTGCCTCGGAGTTCACCAGCAGGCGGGGGTTGTCGGCGCGGATCGTGCCCGCGCCGATGAGGATGGCGTCCACGGAGGCGCGGACCTCGTCGACGCGGTCGAAGTCGGCCGGGCCGGACAGCAGGAGGCGGTCGGGACCGGTGTCGTCGAGGTAGCCGTCGAGGGAGACCGCGGCGGAGAGGAGGACGTAGGGATGGGGCATCGGGGCTGTCCCTCTCGAAAACGGATGGCGGGTCTTGGTTCAAGTTTGAAGCAAACCTACACTGGGGGCATGACGACCCGCTGGCTCAGCCCCGACGAGCAACGCGCCTGGCGCGCGTACATCGCGGCCTCGCTCCTCCTGGAGGACACCATCGACCGGCAGCTCCAACAGGAGGCCGGCATGCCGCACCTGTACTACTCCATCCTGGCCAACCTCTCCGAGACGCCGGAGCGGCGGCTGCGGATGACCGAGCTCGCCGAGGGGCTGAAGATCACCCGGCCCCGGCTGACGTACGCCGTCGCCCGGCTGGAGAAGGACGGGCTGGTGCGCCGCGAGAGCTGCCAGTGGGACAAGCGCGGCAGTGTCGCGGTCCTCACGGACGAGGGGCTGGCGGTGCTGGAGCGGGCGGCGCCCGGGCATGTGGAGACGGTCCGTGCCGCGCTCTTCGACCGGCTCACCCCCGAGCAGGTGGGGCAGCTGGAGCAGATCTTCACGAGCGTCACCGAAGGACTCCAGGGTGACGGCGGCGGCTCCGAGGAGGTCCCCTGGCGCCGGCGCTCGTCCCCGTCCTGTTCGTAAGGAACGCCCCGCGTGACGAGCGCCATCAATCCATTGCTTCAAATTTAAAGCATGGGGTAGGGTCTCGGATCAGTAGAACTGCTTCAAATCTGAAGCAGGTGTGCCTACGAACCGGAGTACCCGCATGCCCGACCTGCCCGCCGCCACCCAGCGCTCCCGCGTCCGTGTCCCGCTGCGCTTCGGGGACGGCTACCGCGTAGACGCCGAGCTCGTCACCTTCCACGGCCTGACCGACGGCCAGGAGCACCTCGCCGTCGTTCTCGGCGACCCGGGTCCCGTCCCGCTGGTGCGCCTGCACTCCGAGTGCCTCACCGGCGACGTCTTCGGCTCCGCCCGCTGCGACTGCGGCCCGCAGCTGCGCGAGGCGGTCGAGCGCATCGCCGAGCGCGGCGGCGTCCTGCTCTACCTCCGCCAGGAGGGCCGCGGCATCGGCCTCTACAACAAGCTCGACGCGTACGCCCTTCAGGACCAGGGCCTCGACACCTACGCCGCGAACACCGCGCTGGGCCTGCCCGAGGACGCCCGCGACTACACGGCGGCCGCGCAGATGCTCCGGGCCCTGGGCATCGGAGAGCTCGACCTGCTCTCCAACAACCCCGACAAGGCGGGCCAGTTGCGCGACCTCGGCATCGACGTCCGCGACCGTGTCCCCACCGGTGTCTTCACCACCGCCCACAACGTCCGGTACCTGCGCGCGAAGGTCCTGCAGACCCAGCACACGCTGCCGCTGGGGGAGTTGACCGAGCTCGGCGTCGGATGAGCGTCACTTGGGCGTGTGCGCCAGATACGCCAGTACCGCCAGCACCCGCCGGTGGCCGCTGTCGCTCGGCGGCAGGCCCAGCTTGAGGAAGACGTTGCCGATGTGCTTGCTGACCGCGCGCTCGGTGACGACGAGGGTCTTCGCGATGGTGGTGTTGTCGTGGCCCTCGGCCATCAGCTTCAGTACCTCGCGCTCGCGCGGGGTGAGGGAGTCGAGGGGGGTGTCGCGGCGGCGGGTGAGGAGTTCGGTGACGACCTCGGGGTCGAGCGCGGTGCCGCCGGCCGCGACCCGCTCCAGCGCGTCGAGGAACTCGTCGACCCGGCCGACCCGGTCCTTCAGGAGGTAGCCGACCCCGCTGCTGCCACCGCCGAGCAGTTCGGCGGCGTACGACTCCTCGACGTACTGCGAGAGCACCAGCACAGGGAGTCCGGGGATCCGCTCGCGCGCCTCGAGGGCGGCCCGCAGCCCCTCGTCGCGGAAGCCGGGCGGCATGCGTACGTCGAGCACCGCCACGTCCGGCCGGTGCTCCAGGACAGCGGGCAGGATGTCCGGACCGGTGCCGACGACGGCCACCACCTCGTGCCCGGAGGACGTCAGCAGGAGGACGAGCCCCTCTCTCAGGAGGGCATTGTCCTCGGCGATCACCACACGCACGGCAGCTCCACATCGATCACGGTCGGGCCCCCGGCGGGGCTGGTCACGTCGAAGGTCCCGTCGAGCGCGGCGACCCTGCGCCGCATCCCGAGCAGCCCTGAACCCGCGGACTCGTCGGCGCCGCCCCGGCCCTCGTCCCGCACCCGCACGGTCAGGCCGCGCCGGGTGCGGGCGAGCCGGACCTCGGCACGGTCCGCCCCGCTGTACTTGGCCACATTGGTGAGGGACTCGGCGACCACGAAGTAGGCCGCGGCCTCCACCGCCGCGGGCGCCCGGGTGCCCGCGTCCAGACCGCCGTCCTCGACGCCGACCATGAGCCCGCTGCTCGACGCCAGGGCCCGCACCGCACCCACGAGACCCCGGTCGGTGAGGATCGGCGGATGGATGCCGCGCACCACCTGCCGCAACTCCGTCAGCGCCTGTTCGGCCTGGTCCTGGGCGTCGTCCAGCAGCCTGCGGGCGGCGTCGGGGTCACGGTCGTAGGCCCGCTTGGCGAGTCCGATCCGCATCGAGAGTGCCACGAGGTTGGCCTGGGCGCCGTCGTGCAGGTCCCGCTCGATGCGGCGCAGTTCGGCCTCGTGTGCGGCGATGGCGTCGGCCCGGGTCTCCTTCAGCTCCTCGACCCGCCGGGCCAGCCTGGCCTTCGGGGAGGGCACGAGCAGCGCGGTCGACCAACGGGCCTCGGTGTCCGCGAGCTTCACGATCAGCGGCAGGACGACCGGGTCGCGGCCCAGGACCCCGGCCCCCACACCGTCGACCACCAGGCCGAGGGGCCACAGCGGGAGGGCGAGGGCGAGGAGAGCGCCGTAGAGGTAGTAGGCGACCATCCAGCGGAAGTCCCTGAGCGTGCCGGGGTCGTGCACGGAAATCCCCAGCCGCTCGCGGAGCGTGCCGGTCATCGGCGTGTACGCCTCGGGGATCTCCCGGCCCGTCCACAGGGCGGTCAGATGGCGCTTGGCGCCCGCGATCCGCCGTATCAGCAGCACGGCCTCGGGCAGCAGCCAGCAGCCGACCACGGCGACCGTACCGATGGCGGCGATCAGCAGCACGGTGATGAAGATGTACACGCCGAAGCACATCGCCGCGGCCACCACGAGGTGCACGGTCGCCATCGCCGCACGCCGCACCGACTTCCCCATGCGGCTCACGCTAGATGATCGGGCCCGGGAGCACGGTGTAGCCCGCTACACCATCGGGACCCGGGCGGGGCTCACTCCGGGCGGCCGTCCTCGGCGTCGCCGTGGTCGCGGACCCAGTTCCGGTGGGCGTTCGAGCCCTCGCGGCCGGGAGAGAGCTTGAGTACGGCCCCGTCGTCGATCTGCTCCAGGCTCGTCACCACATAGGGAGAACCCGCCCGCACCGCCAGCCGGATGCTGCCGTTGCCGAACTCCGTCACCCGCAGCGTCCGGCCGCCGGAGAGCGGGATGTCCCGCTTGTCGATCTCCACCGGTCGCTCGTCGGCTGCCGCCATGAGCCCCTCCTCGTCTCCGTGAGGGGCGCCACGGTACGCCGCCCTCACCGGGCCGTTCGGCCCGACCGGACCCGCGCCGCGCCCCAGCCGTCCCCTCCTGGCCGCACGGCCCCGGGCTCACCGCCGCCTGCACCAGGGCCCCGCTCACCCCGGCCGGGACCGGAAGTCGCCCTCACCACCCTGGAGAACCGGCTCGGCGTCTCCGTCCCGGCGGTGCACCAGCCCACCGAGGGGTCCCGGCCGCCTCCGAAACAACCCTGGCGCGAACCACCCCGCGGATGACGTATGCTGGTCACACAACGACGCGGGGTGGAGCAGCTCGGTAGCTCGCTGGGCTCATAACCCAGAGGTCGCAGGTTCAAATCCTGTCCCCGCTACTGAAGGCTCAGGGCCGGAATCCAGTGAATGGATTCCGGCCCTGAGTGTTTCCCCCGGCCGGGCCACCCGGCTCGCCTCCTGCGTCCGCTCCGGGAAACCTGGAGGCGTGGAGCAGGAGGGGCCGATCTCGTACGCGCGCACCTTCGTTCGCCTGCTCCCGGCGCTGCTGCTCGTCGCGGGAGGGTGCTACGACTACCTCACCTCGTCCCAGTTCTCCGCCGCGCCCCTGTTCACCGCCGCGCCTCTGGTCGCGGCCCCGCTCTACTCCCGGCGCGGCACCGTCCTCACGGGCGTCGCGACCGTCCTCGTCGTCCTCGCGGTCCACCTGCGGCTCGGCATCCTCCTCGAAGTCGACGCCGTCACCGAGCTGGTCACGGTGGTGACGGTCGCCGTCCTCGCGGTCCTCATCAATCTCCTGGTCCGCCGCAGCAGCGAACGGCTCGCTTCCCAGCGCGAGATCGCCGAGGCCGCACAGCGGGCGGTGCTGCCCGGGCCCCCCGGGCGGATCGGCGGGTTCGACATCGCGGTGCGCTACGAGGCGGCCCAGGCGGACGCGTTCATCGGCGGTGACCTGTACGCCGTGCAGGACAGCCCGCACGGCGTACGGATGATCGTCGGGGACGTGCGCGGCAAGGGGATGGGTGCGGTGGCGGCCGTCGCGATCGTCATCGGGGCGTTCCGGGAGGCCGCCGAGCAGGAGACCACGCTGGAGGCCGTCGCCCGGCGGCTGGAGCGGGCGCTGGCGCGGGAGGCGACGCGGCGGGAAAGCGTCGAGGTCTTCGAGGGGTTCACCACGGCCGTCCTCGCCGAACTCCCGCACGACGACGGGGTCGTACGGATCGTCAACCGCGGGCACCCGCCGCCCCTGTTGCTGCACACGGACGGCGGGGTGCGCGCGCTGCCCGCCCAGGACCCCGCGCTGCCGCTCGGCATGGGCGACCTCGGCACCTGGCCCGACCGGGGCGAGGAGCACGGCTTTCCCGGTGGGGCCACACTGCTGCTGTATACGGACGGACTGTCCGAGGCGCGGGACCGGCACGGTCGGTTCTACGACCCCGAGGCGCGGCTGGCCGGCCGGGCCTTGCTGGAGCCCGGCGCACTGCTCGCCGCCCTCGTGGGGGAGGCGCGTCGGCATTCCGGGGGCTTCCTCACCGACGACCTGGCGCTGCTCGCCGTACGACGGCCTTTGTGACGTGGGGTGAGCGGGTGAGCGCCCTCCGCATAACCACTGACGTGCAGTCAAAACCTGTGGGTTGCCTGAGGCGAGGTCAACTCGCCCGTTTTTCACCGTTCATGGGCCGTAAGTCCTGCGGGATTTCGTTAATGATCAAGCGGAACAGCTTGGAATCGGGCCCCCGGGTCTATTAACGTTCGATAACGCAGCGCGGTCGTCCCAGCCGTCACAAGAGACGGCTCCGTGCTCACGCGCCGAATTCCGCAAGGGAACCGGGGAACCACCAACTTGGGGTGAATCGCTCGTACTCCGCCGTGGCAGCACGGCGGGTATACGCGCGTAGGAGACCTTCCTGCTCCGAACCCGTCAGCTAACCCGGTAGGCGAGAAGGAAGGAAAGGAGTGCGCCCACGTGGCGAACCCGCCTGCCCCTGAGGCTCCGTTCGAGCCCGGTCAGCGCAGTACCGACACACTTGTGTACGGCGGCTACCGCGCCGATGACGAGGCCCCACTGGGGGAGTGGAACCCCACTGCGGAGACCCTCCCCGCCGTACGTGGCCGGCACCGCGTCGCCAAGCAGCGTGGCGGGGGATTCGCCCGCAGCTCCACCGTTCTGGGTGTCGGTGTCATAGCCGCCGTCAGCGCGGGCGGGATGGCCAGCGCCAACACCGGCAAGCCGCCGGTCTCCATCTCCATCCCCGACCTGCCCTCCGTGGGTTCGCTCATCTCGGACGACTCCGGCTCCGCCGCGGACGACACGAGCGCCTTCAGCAGCGTCGGCGCCACCACCGCCGACACCGCCAAGGGCACCTCGGACGCCGGTGAGGCGTTGCGCTCGCGCATCCTGGCCCAGGCCGAGCGGCAGCAGGACCAGATCGACACCAAGGCCGCCCAGGCCGTCGCCGCCGCCGCCGAGAAGGAAGCCGACGCGGCCGCCGCCAAGGCGGAGAAGGACGCTCAGGAGAAGGCCGCCGCCGCGAAGAAGAAGGCGGAGGAGGAGGCCGCGAAGAAGGCCGAGGCCGCGCGCCTCGCCGAGCTCGCCAAGCAGTACACGCTGCCGACCTCGTCGTACACCATCACCGGCACCTTCGGTCAGGCCGGCTCCCTGTGGTCCTCCGGCTACCACACGGGCCTCGACTTCGCCGCGCCCACGGGCACGCTCATCAAGGCCATCCACAGCGGCACCATCACCGAGGCCGGCTGGGCCGGTTCCTACGGTTACCGCACGATCCTGACCCTCGACGACGGCACCGAGCTGTGGTTCTGCCACCAGTCCTCGATCAGCGTCAGCGTCGGCCAGAAGGTCGGCACCGGTGACGTCATCGGCCGCGTGGGCGCCACGGGCAACGTGACCGGCGCGCACCTGCACCTGGAGGTCCACCCGGGCGGCTCGGCCGACGGGATCGACCCGATGACGTGGCTGCGCGGCAAGGGTCTCAACCCCTGAGGTTTACGGTGATTTTGCGGCCGTTGCGGAAGGTCGGCCTCCGGTGCTTGCGTTGACGTAGGACATGACTACTTCTTCGCTTCGCAAGCTCGGCTCCTCCGACCTCGAGGTCTTCCCGCTCTCCCTCGGCGGCAACGTGTTCGGCTGGACGGCCGACGAGTCCCAGTCCTTCGCCGTCCTCGACGCGTACGCCGCCGCGGGCGGCAACTTCGTCGACACGGCCGACTCGTACTCGCACTGGGTCGACGGCAATTCCGGTGGCGAGTCCGAGACGGTCATCGGCAACTGGCTGGCGGCGCGGGGCAACCGCGACGACTTCGTCATCGCCACGAAGGTCAGCCAGCACCCCGACTTCCCCGGCCTGACCGCCACCAACATCAAGGCCGCCGCCGACGCCTCGCTGCAGCGCCTGGGCACCGACCACATCGACCTCTACTACACCCACTTCGACAAGACCGAAGTGCCGGTCGAGGAGATCATCGGCGCGCTGGACGAACTGGTGAAGGCGGGCAAGGTGCGGGCGATCGGCGCCTCCAACATCTCCGCCGCGCGTCTCGCGGAGTCCCTTGCCTTCTCGGACCGCGAGGGCCTGGCGCGCTATGTCGCCCTGCAGCCCCAGTACAACCTGGTCTCCCGTGACACGTACGAGGGCGAGCTACAGGCCGTGGCCGCGCGCGAGGGCCTCGCCGCCGTCCCGTACTACGCCCTCGCCTCCGGGTTCCTCACCGGCAAGTACCGTCCCGGCGCGACCGTCGACAGCCCGCGGGCCGCGGCGGGCGCCGGCAAGCACCTGGAGACCGAACGCGGCCGGAAGGTCCTCGCGGCCCTGGACGACATCGCCGAGTCCCACCGCGTCCCGGTCGCCACGGTCGCCCTCGCCTGGCTCGCGTCCCGGCCGACGGTAGCGGCCCCGATCGCTTCCGCGCGTACGGTGGCACAGCTCCCGGCGCTGCTGGGGGTGGCGGAGTTGGTACTGACGGAGGAGGAGGCGGCTCGCCTGACGGAGGCGTCGGCCTGACGCGGGCGCAGGCGCCGACCGGCGGTGCCGGGCGCTGAGCATCCGGCGTCGCGGTCCGCCCGGCGGAGTGGCCGGGGCGAGCAGGGCGCCCACGGTTCCTGCTGTGGTCGAGCTACGTCCGGTACGGGTTGTAGGCGGGGTAGGGCGCCGTCGGGTGAGCCGGCTGGACCGGGTGCGGCGGATGGCCGTACACCCCGTACACCGGCCAGGGCGGCGCGGACACCGGGACCGGCGGCGCCGTCATCCGGGCCGCATGGTCCAGCGCGGGCCGCGCGACGTCCCGCCGCCGCCACAGCTCGTGCAGCAACTCCCGCTCCCGTACGACGAAGTCGGCGTTCGCCCGCCCGAGCCGCCCTCGGTGCCGTAGGAACGCCAAGGACGTCGCGTACGCCTCGTACTGCGAGACGGCCCGTGCCGCGGCCCGCCCGCCGAACTGCCGCCGGGCGTACTCCCGCGCCACCCGTCGCGCCCGCATCGAGCCCAGTACATACGGCTCGGTCGGCGCCAGCCACCCGGCGACGGCGTACGCGGGCAGCTCCTCGCGCACGGTCTTCAGCTCCCGCTGCCGCGTCCAGATGACCAGCCAGGTCAGCAGCGCGAACGCCGGCACCATGAACATCGCGTACACCGCGAAGAACCCGTACTCCCCGAGCGTCGAGGAGCCGTTCCACATCGCGTGCATGCCCATCGCGAGCAGCAGCCCGGACAGCGGGACGAGCACGCGCCGTACGTGCTGGCGTTCCGCCGAGAGCGCGGAGACGCCGAAGCCGATACCGGTGAGGACGGTGAACAGGGGGTGCGCGAACGGCGACATCACGACGCGCACGAAGAAGGTCGCGGCGGTGACGGAGGCGATGCCGCCGTGGCCGTTGAGCTGGTCGGTGCCGAAGGCGGTGCCGAGGTAGAGGATGTTCTCGGTGAAGGCGAAGCCGGTGGCGGTGACCCCCGCTATCACCACTCCGTCGACGATCCCGGTGAAGTCCCGTCTGCGGAACAGGAAGACCAGCAGAACGGCGGCGGCCTTGGCGGACTCCTCGACGATCGGCGCTATCACGGTCGCGCCGAGGGTGTCGGCGCCGGTCGGGTCGGCGGTCGCCGTCGCTATCCATTTCGTCGCGAAGCTGTTGGCGATGATCGCTATCAGCGCCGCCGCGCAGGCACCCCAGGCGAAGGCGAACAGCAGATTGCGCCAGGGGCCCGGCTCGACCCGGTCGAGCCAGCGGAACGCGGCCATGAGCAGCGGTACGGGCAGGACGGCGAGGCCCAGTCCGACCAGGAATCCCTCGGTACCGGTCTGTTGGCGGACCAGGGCGAGGATGACGAGCCCGGACAGCGCGAGGAGCGTGATCAGGGCGCCGTAGCGCACCCACTTCCGCTGCCACCAGTGCGCATGCCGCAGCGCGGCGCCACCGGTGGGGTCACCGGGGTGCGTCGGATACGGGGGACAGGTGGCCACAGCATCGACCTTAACGAGACAGAGGCGTCGCCCGCAGGTGGGGCAGGTGATCAGGCGCCGGTGGGGGACTGGTCGGGTCGGTCGGGTCGGTCGCCGTGCTGTACGCGGCGGAACAGCAGGTCGTTCACGACATGTCCTTTCTCCAGTCCCTGCCCCTCGAAACGGGTCAGCGGCCGGAAGTCGGGACGCGACGCAAAACCGCCGTCTGCCTGTGTGTTCTCGAAGGCGGGGTGCGCGGTGAGCACGTCGAGCATCTGTTCGGCGTACGGTTCCCAGTCGGTCGCGCAGTGCACCAGCGCCCCCGGCCGCAGTCGCGTCGCGGCCAGGTCCAGGAACTCCGGCTGGATCAGCCGCCGCTTGTGGTGCCGCTTCTTGGGCCAGGGGTCCGGGAAGTAGACGCGCAGCCCGTCGAGCGAGTCCTCGGTGAGCATCTCGCGCAGCAGGATGATGGCGTCGCCGTTGCCGACCCGGACGTTGGACAGCTTCTGCTGCTCGGCGAGATGGAGGAGGTTCCCCTGACCAGGGGTGTGCACATCGACGGCGAGGATGTTGATCCCGGGCTCCGCGGCGGCCATCTGCGCGGTGGCCTCACCCATCCCGAAGCCGATCTCCAGCACGACCGGGTGGTCGGTGCCGAACATCTCACCGAGGTCGATCGTGCGCTGCCCGTCGATGTCGAGGCCCCATGTGGGCCACAGCCGCTGCAACGCGTCCGCCTGCCCTGCCGTCACCCGACTGCGGCGCGGCTGAAAACTCCGGATCCGCCGCTCGAAGTGCGATCCCGCGGGATCGGCTCGGGGCCCGTCGGGAAACCGCGGCTCCCCTTTGGCCCGGGTGCGCCGAACGGGGACACCGGGGGCGTGCAGAGCGGACTCGCCGGCGGCGGTGGGCCGGGACCGGGGGGCTTCGGAGGCGTTGAGGGAGTCAGACACAGTGAGGTCGATTTTACGGTGACCTCGGAGACGAACGCCGCACAGGGATGTTCCGGCCGTCACGTCCGGGCGGGGCGTCTGGGCCGTCACATCCGGGGCGGGGCGTCTGGGCCGTCACATCCGGGGCGGGGCGTCTGAGTCGTCACATCCGGGGCGGGGCGTCTGAGTCGTCGCGTCGGGGGTGTCAGGGACGGGTGGCGGCGTCCGGGTCCGTTGCGTCCGGGTTGTCAGGGACGGGTGGCGGCACCCCCGCAGCCCCTCACGCCGAGCGCAGCGTCTCCAGGGCCCGTCGGGCCACCTCCCGCCCGATCGGCAGGGAAGCCGTCGCCGCGGGCGAGGGTGCGTTCAGCACATGGACCGCCCGAGCTCCCTCGCGGATCAGGAAGTCGTCCACCAGCGTGCCGTCCCGCAGCACCGCCTGGGCCCGCACCCCCGCCGCCGAAGGCACCAGATCATCCGCCGTGACGGCAGGCAGCAGCCTGCGCACAGCCGCAGTGAACGCCCTCCGCGACACCGACCGCCGCAGCTCCCCCGTGCCGTATCGCCAGTGCCGCCGGGCTATCTGCCACGACCCCGGCCAGGCCAGCGTCGCCGCCAGCTCCCGAGGCCGTACGGTCCCCCAGTCGTACCCCTCCCGGGCCAGCGCCGGGACCGCGTTGGGCCCGATGTGCACGCCCCCGTCGATCCCGCGCGTGAGATGCACCCCGAGGAACGGGAACGCCGGATCCGGCACCGGATACACCAGTCCCCGCACCAGCTCGGGCCGCGCCAGCGAGTAGTACTCCCCCCGGAACGGCACGATCCGCATCCCCGGCTCGTCCCCGGTCAGCCGGGCCACCTCGTCGCAGTGCAGCCCGGCGCAGTTCACCAGCACCCGCGCCCGTACGACGTCGCCGGCGCCCGTCAGCACGGCGACCCCGAGCTCCGGCCGCCGGTCGATCCGCCGCACCTCGGCGCCGTACCGGATCTCCGCGCCCGACGCCTCGGCCAGCTGCCGCGCGACCCCGACGAAGTCGCACACACCGGTCGTCCCGACGTGTATGGCGGCGAGCCCCTCGACCTCGGGCTCGTACTCCGCGATCTGGGTGGCGCCCAGCTCACGCACCGGAATGCCGTTCTCCCGGCCGCGCTGCACCAGTCCGTGCAGCCGGGGCAGCTCGCTGCGCTCGGTGGCGACGATCAGCTTGCCGGTGACGGCGTGAGCGATGCCGTACTCCGCGCAGAACTTGACCATCTCGGCGGCGCCTCGCGCCGCGTACCGCGCCTTGAGCGAGCCGGGCCGGTAGTAGATCCCGCTGTGGATCACCCCGCTGTTGCGCCCGGTCTGATGCCGAGCGGGCCCCGCCTCCTTCTCCAGCACGACGACCCGGGTACCGGGCGCGCTGCGCGTGATCGCATACGCCGTGGACAACCCGACAATGCCCCCACCGACCACGAGCACGTCACAGTCGTAAGCGATCCCCGTCGACACCTGCACCACCTCCCACCCCCGATAGTGCACTGCACCACTGACAGTCACTTCAAACGCGGGGGGCGGTGACGGCCTCCGGGGCTCAAGCCGGAGCCATCAGCAGCGGCCGGGCCCGCTCCCGAAGCTCCACCACCTGCGGCTCATCACCGTACGGCTCCAGCCGATGGAGCAGATCCTTCACGTACTCGGTGGTACGGGCCGAGGAGATCCGCCCCGCGACCTCCACCGCCCGCACGCCCTGCTCGCACGCCGCGTCGAGATTGCCCGACTCGAGCTCGGCGACCGCCGAGACGACGAGGCGGAGCCCGTGCGACCGTACGAACTCCTCCGTCGGCTTCGACAGCGCCTGCTCCGTGAACCGTCGCACCTGACGCGGTGCCTTCAGATCCCGGTAGCACTCGGCCGCGTCGGCGGCGAACCGGTCGTAGGAGTAGAACCCGAGCCACGACGGATCGTTGTCCCCGTCCCGGGACCGCTCCAGCCACCCCTCGGCCGCCTTGAGCGCCGCTCCGGCCGCGGCGGCGTCACTCGCACGCGCGTGTGCCCGCGCCTCGACGAGCCGGAAGAAACTCATGGTGCGGGCCGTCGCCAGTCCCCGGTTGCGCTCCAGCGCGGCCTGCGCGAGATCGACGCCCTCGTCGCCGAAGCCCCGGTAGGTCGCCTGCAACGACATCGACGCCAGCACATACCCGCCGAGCGGTACGTCGGCGGCGGCCCGGGCCAGCCGCAGTGCCTGGATGTAGTACCGCTGCGCCGCCTCCTGCTGACCCGTGTCGAAGGCCATCCAGCCCGCGAGACGGGTGAGTTCGGCGGAGGCCCCGAACAGTGCCCGGCCCACCTCGTCGGAGTACGAGCCGAGCAGCAGCGGTGCCGCCTCCACCCTTAAACACTCCGGCACCATGGACGAACGCCAGTCGCCGCCTCCGTACTTGGAGTCCCAGCGCCTGGCGTCCTCGGCCGCCTCCCGCAGCTTCTGCACGTCGCTGTGGCCGACTTTGAGCGGTGCGCCGGAGTCCTCGGAGTGGTTCACCTCGCGCGCGACCGAGCTGTCGGCCGGGGTTATCAGCCACCGTGAGGCGGGCGTTGCGTATGCGCTCACTGCGAACGAACCGGCGAGGGACTGCCAGATGCCGCCCGCGCCCGACCGGCGACCGGCGAGGTCGAGACGGTAGAGCTCCGTGGCCGACCTGACGGCCTGTCCGACGTCCCTGGGGAAGGCGAGGCCCACCTCCGGTGCGGGATCCGCGTCCGCCAGGCCGATCTCGTGGAGCGGCACCGGGCGGCCGAGCTTCTGGCCGATGGCGGCGGCGATGAGGTGCGGTGCCGCACCTTGCGGCACCATTCCCTTCGACACCCAGCGCGCCACCGACGTCTTGTCGTAGCGAAGAGTCAACCCGCGTTGAGCGCCAAGATCGTTGACGCGACGCGCGAGTCCTGCGTTGCTGATTCCCGCGAGGGCGAGAACGGTGCCGAGTTTTTCGTTCGGCCCGCGTTGCTCCCTGGACATGCGCCACCCCTCGACACAGACGGCTGCCGCGCTGGCATAACCACGCGGCATTCGTAAACCCAGCGTAGTTCGCCGCATCCCAAGCGTTAAGGGGCATTGTTCCGGATGGCGGGATTGTGGTCCGTACTGAAGTACGGGTCCGATACGCGCAGTTGTGTCGTGCTCCCGTTGTGTGGCCGTGCGCCTGCCCGTGCGCTCTTCTCCGGCCAACGGGGGAGCGCTTCCATGGATGATGCGTGGGTCGGCCCGCTGTACTGGATCCAGTGGGCTGGGGGACACCGCCGCCTACATCCCCGCGGGCGGCGGACGGGCCCGGGGGGCGAAGTGGCGTCTCCCGGGCTGCGCGCCTGTCGTGCGGCGCGCGGACTGTGTACGGAGCGTGCGCGAGCCTGTCCTCGGCGCGCCGATTTGGCTGAAAATAGACCCTCGTCCCTGCGGGCGATCAGCCCTCCTACCATGGTAGTTGAGGGCGCGTTAGGCGTTTTGGGGGAGCGTATCGGGGGCGCATTCGCGTCGCACGCCCCTTGCCTCGCGGGGGTGTTCGCAGGCGTACGCGGGTGTTCACAGGGGCGCGTTCCTCGCATCTCCAGCGGCTCCACCGGCCCTCCGGCACGCTTCCTTCATGGCAGCATGGTGACCGGTTCGTACGGTGCACTGGTTGTCCACAGCCTGTGGAGGCGTCGATGCGGTGGTTGGTGGGATGGAGCAGCACCGCCGCGGGCGTTTCCGGGATCGGGGCGGCGGGGGCGACCGGAAGCGACGGTGAGACCGTGCATCCGGTGGGTTCCCACCTGTTGTGGGGTGACCCGGATCCGCTGTGGGCGGTCGGCGACTGGCGCCCCGACGAGGTGCGCGTGGTCACGGTCGACGCGCAGACCCGGATCGCGGTCCTCGGCACCTGCGGGGCCTCCGACGAACAGCTGCGGGTCGGACTGCTCGCCGCGCGCGGAGGGGCACTTCGGCATCTGACGGCCTGGTCGGGGGCGTACACGGCGGTGGTCCAGGTGGGCCGCCGGATCACCGTGGGCGGCGATCTGGCGGGCGCGCGGCCGGTGTTCTACACGCCCTGGGCCGGCGGTACGGCCTACGCGACCGCGGCCCTGCCCCTGGCCGACCTCATCGAGGCCAACCTCGACTTCGGGCACCTGGCCGCGCTGCTCGCCGCCCCCGACGTACCGGCCGCGCTCCACGACTCCACGCCCTATGAGGGTGTGCGGCGCATTCCGCCGGGTCACGCGCTGATCCTGCGCAACGGCGCGCGCGAGATCGCCGGCTACGAACCGGTCGCCTCCCTCGCGGTCGCCGCGCCCTCCGCCGACCCGGACAGCGCGGTCGACGGTGTGCGGGACGCTCTGATCGAGGCGGTGCGTGCCCGGCTCTCCGCGCCCCGGCACGTGCCCGACATCGACCCTGGTCCCGTGCCCGGCATGGGGCCCGCCGAACGCCGTGCCGCGCGCGGGATGCCGGTACCGGGGATCGGGGCCGACCTGTCCGGGGGGCCCGCGTCGGGGACGCTCGCCCTGCTGGCCGCCGGGCTGCCCGGGATGCCGGGGACGGTCCTGGGGCACGGCACCGGGGCCGGCGAGCGGCTGCTCGCGGTCACCTTCAACGACCTCGCGGTGGGCGGTCGTGAGGCCGAGCTGGAACGGGCGGGCACGCTCGCGGCGAATCCTCGGCTGCACCATGTGGTGGTGACCGGCGGCGAGGAAACGCTTCCCTACGCCGAACTGGACGGGCCGCTGACGGACGAACCCGGGCCGTGCCTGGTGACGGCCGCGCGGCACCGTGCTCGGCTGGCCGCGGGCAGCGCCGACCACTTCACGGGCTACGGGGCCCGGCAGGTGCTGGACGCACATCCGGCGCGCCTCGCGGACCTGCTGATGGACCGCAAGCGGCGCCATCTGGTCAGGCCGGTGGCCGCCCTGGCCAAGGCGGACGGTTCCGTGCTCGTCCCCGCGCGCGTGTACGGCGCCGCGCGGCGGCTGGCCCGCACGCCGTACCGGGTCGGGCTGGAGATGTTGGCCGACCGGCTCATGCACCGGCGCTTCGACGAACCCGGGGGCGCGGTGGGGGCGTCTCTCGCCGCGCTCACCTGGGCCAGACCGGGGCCTGCGGCGCGCTGGCTGACGGGCGAGGCGCTGGCTGAAGTATCGGTTCGCCTGCAGGGGGCCACGCATCGATCCGGGGTGGGTCCCGGGCAGCATCCCGGCGATTTCCGCGCGCGTGCGGCACTCGCTCGTCACGCGTCGGACCTTCGCGTCCTGGAGCAGGCCGCGGAGATCCGCTCCCAGCGGCTGCACGCGCCGTTCCTGGACAACCAGGTGGTGCGTGCCTGCCGCGCCCTTCCGGAGGCGCTGCGGGTCCGGCCGGGGGCCCGCGCGGAAATCCTCCGTACGGTCCTTGAGGGCGCCGGAGTCACCGACCTCCCGCCCGGCTGGGGCGCCCCGTCCCACGCGTCCTCGGCCGCGGCGACCCGTACGGGGCTGCGGGTGGCGGCGGACTCCCTGATGTCTCTGTTCGGCACACCGTTGCTGGCACAGGCGGGCCTGGTGGAGGCCCGGGTGGTCCGCAAGGCGCTCCGGGCGGCGGCGGAGGGCGAACCCCTGCCTCTGGACGGCCTGGCGGACCTGGTCTCGCTGGAGCTGTGGCTGGGCCGGCTGCTGGCCCGCCGAGGCACCTGCTGGACCGGAACCCCGGCACGCGCACGTGCGGTACCGGCGGGGATCCGGCCGCAGCGGGGGGCGCTGGGGGCGGGGGCCTCCGGCGGTTGAGCGGGGGTGCCTGCGGCGGCCTGCTTCGGTTGGGTGGGGGTGGGCGTTGTGCGCAGTTCCCCGCGCCCCTGGGTGCCTGCGGCGGCCCGTTTCGGCTTCGGTGGGGGCGGGTGTAGCGCGTGCGGGTGGTGTGTGGGTCGGGGCCGGGGTGGGGGGTGTCCGTCCTCGGTCCGGCGGTTGCTGTGTTTTGGGTGGTGCCGGGTATCGGACGCCGGCCGCTGCGGGCGGACACCCCCCACCCCGTCCCCTTGGCGCCGTACGCGGCGAACGGTCCGTCGTGGCGCGCGGTACGGCTACCGGTTCGCCGGGGCCGTGAGGTGGTGAACGGTCCGTTGCGGCGAGCGGTCCGTCGTGGTGGGCGGTGCGGCGAGCGGTCCGTCGTGGCGCAGGGGACTGCACCTCCCCAGGGGCGGCGCGGGGAACTGCGCGATCAGCCACAACGCGCCGGTAGCCGCCCAAGGACGGAAGCGGCACCCCCGTAGGCATCCGGCCCAAGCCCGGCGCAGCTGCCCGCGGGGAACTGCGCGATCAGCCCCCACCGGCCCCCATCGGCCCGCACCCGCCCGGCAACCCGACCCGGCACCCCCGTAGGCGCCCGGCCCAAGCACAGCGCAGCTGCCGCCCTCGCCCGACAATACGACCCGGCGCGTCCTGAGGCGGCACCCGGTGAAAAGGCGCAGCCGATGCCAGGAACCCGGTGACAATGAACCGGTGCGGTACAGAATCCTGGGCGTGACCGAGGCGGCGGACGATCACGGCACCGGCATACCCCTCGGCGGCCCGCGCGTGCGCACCCTGCTCGCCGCCCTCGCCCTCCGCCCCGGTCGTACCGCGAGCCCCGAGACCCTGATCGACGAGGTCTGGGGTCAGGAGCCGCCCCAGGACGCCCCGGGCGCCCTCCAGGCACTGGTCGGCCGGCTCCGCCGTACCGTCGGCAAGGACGCGATCGTCTCCGAACCCGGCGGGTACCGGCTGGCCGCCACCGAGGACGACGTGGACCTGTACGTCTTCGAGCGCCTCGTACGGCAGGGAACCGTCGCCCTGGCCCACAGGGACGCACGGACAGCCGCGCGGAACCTCACCGCGGCCCTCGCCCTGTGGCGCGGTGACGCCCTCGCCGACCTCCCCGACCGCACCGCCGCGACCCGCCCCGAGACACTGCGTCTGGAGGCCACCCGGGCCCGGATCGAAGCGGATCTGCTGCTCGGCCGTGCCCAGGACGTCGTACCCGAGCTGAAGGAGCTGACCGGCGCGCAGCCGTACGACGAGCCGCTGCATGTTCTGCTCATCCGCGCCCTGCGCGACACCGGCCGCGGCGCCGACGCCCTCGCCGCCTACGAGACCGCCCGCCGCGCTCTCGCCGACGGACTCGGCACCGACCCGGGCCCGGAGTTGCGAGACCTGCACGCCGAGCTGCTCACGGCCCCTCTCAGCCGCCCCCGTGCCGAACGCACCGGCAACATCCGTCCGCGCCTTACCTCTTTCGTGGGCCGGGAACCCGAACTCGACGCCATCCGTTCCGAATTGCACAGGGCCCGCCTGGTCACCCTCACCGGACCGGGCGGATCCGGAAAGACCCGCCTCGCCGAGGAAGCCGCCGCCGGGCTCCCGCATGCGTGGCTGGTCGAGCTCGCCCCGCTCGACCGGCCGGAGGCGGTGCCCGGCGCGGTGGTCAGTGCGCTCGGTCTGCGCGAGACCGTGCTCATGACCACCGAGCTGACGGCCCCGCAGGACGACCCGATCGCCCTGCTCGTCGAGTACTGCGCCCAGCGCAGCGAGCTCCTGATCCTTGACAACTGCGAACATGTCATCGAGGCGGCGGCCCGCCTCGCGGAGACCCTGCTCACCCGCTGCCCGGGGCTCACCGTCCTCGCCACCAGCCGGGAACCCCTGGGCGTGCCGGGCGAGTCGGTGCGCCCGGTCGAACCCCTCCTCCCCGACCAGGCCCACCGCCTGTTCGCCGAGCGCGCCGCCGCCGTCCGCCCCGACGCGGCCGCCGTGCTCGCCGACCAGGAGGCCGTCGCCGAGATCTGCCGGCGTCTCGACGGGCTGCCGCTCGCCATCGAACTGGCGGCGGCCCGCCTGCGCCTGCTCACCCCCCGTCAGATCGCCGACCGCCTCGACGACCGTTTCCGCCTGCTGACCTCCGGCAGCCGTACCGTCCTGCCCCGCCAGCAGACCCTGCGGGCCGTCGTCGACTGGTCCTGGGAGCTGCTCGACGAGCGGGAACGGACACTGCTGTGCGAGGCGTCCGTGTTCGCGGGCGGCTGGGACCTGGAAGCGGCGGAGGCCGTGTGCACCGGGCCGGCCGCGGAGCTTCTCGGCGCGCTCGTGGACAAGTCCCTGATCGTGGCCACCCCACACGAGCGGGACGGCTCCGACGGCATGCGCTACCGCCTGCTGGAGACCATCCACGAGTACGCAGTCGAGCGCGCCGCCGAGCGCCCCGAGCTGCGCGCCGCCGCCGAGCTCCGGCACCGCGCGTGGGTGCGCGCGCTCGTCGAGGAGGCCGAACCACAGCTGCGTTCGGCCGGACAGCTCCCGTGGATCTCCCGTCTGGAGACCGAGCTGGACAACATCCGCGCGGCCGTCGACCGCACGCTCACCGCGGGCGACGAGGCGCAGGCCGGTGCCCTGGTCCTCGCCATGGGCTGGTTCTGGTGGCTGCGCAACTACCGCCGCGAGGGAATGACCTGGGTGGACAGGGTCCTGCGCCTGGGGGTGGCCCTGGACAGGGCAGCCAAGATGGACACGCACCACCTGCGGTCCGATGGCGAAGCCGAGGACCCGATCGACGCCTATCTCACCGCCCCGCACACCGAGACGAACCACCCGGCGCACCGCCGACGCATGAACCTCCGGATGCTCCATCTCTTCCTCATGGCCGAGACAGAGCCCATGGACGGCGACCTGGACCCCCGCCAGCGCCGCTATGTGGAACTCGTCCGCAACCACTTCTCTCAGGGCGGCCCCGACTCCGCCCGCCTCCCCGGCATCGTCTGGCCCATGATCGGGCTCATGCTGAAGGACGCGGTGGACATCCGTCCCCTGATGGACACCGCCGTGGCCCACTGCCGAGCCCACGGGGACGACTGGGCCGTGGCCGTCACCCTGATGTTCCGCACCCACCTGGTGGTCGACTCCCCGGGCGGTCTGACCGGGGTGGACGACGACCTGGCGGAACTCCGCGTCATCGGCCGCCGCGTGGGCGACCGCTGGCTGCGCGCCCAGGTCAGCAGCGCGGCCGGCGAGGCCGCCATGGCCCGCGGCCGCCCGGCCGAGGCCAAGGAGGAGTACGAGGAGGCACTGCGCCTCGCCTACGAGGTGGGGGCGTACGCCGAGACGCCGTTCCTCATCGCCCGGCTCGCCGAGGTCGCGTACCGCACCGGCGACCGCTCCACCGCGCTGACCACTCTGGACGAGGCGAGCGCCGCGGGTGACCGGTACGGCGTCCCGGAGACCCGGGCGTTCGTCAGGCTGATGCGGGCCCACATCGCCCTGGAGGACAAGGACACCGCCCGTGCGCGCGAGTTGGTCGACGCGGTGCGCGAGCAGATCGGTCAGTCGCCCCCGCCTCCCCAGTTCACGGTGATGTTGAACTCGGTCGCCGCGATGGTGACGGCCGCCGAGTCGGGCCCGGAGCACGGACTGCCCCTGGTGGCGGACACCGTCCGCGAGGCGATCGAGAAGCGGTGTTCCGACACGGTCGTGGCGACGCTCCTGGACGGAGCGGCGGCCCTGCTCTGCGACCTCGGTGACCTCCCGCGCGCGGTCCGGCTGCTCGGCGCCGCGGAGCGCTGGCGCTGCGGCGACCCGCGTCCGCACCCCGAACGCGTGCAGGTGGAGCGAGCGGAGGCCACCGCCCGGACCGGCCTGGGCCCCGTGCGGTACGCGGCGGAACACGCCCGGGGCGCGGCCCTCATCCCGGACGAGGCCCTCGCCGAACTCGACGAGGCGGCGCGGGCGCGGCGCGTTACGAACACCTGAACTTCGCCTCCGCCCAGTCCGCGAGCATGAGGTCGTCGAAGGGGCTGTGCGGCTCGACCACCAGGCGTACGGTCCTGTGCCCGGCGAGGTTCACATGCACGGGCACGGCCCGGTCGCCGCCCTCGACCAGCCCGGACCTCCACAGCCGCATCCCGTCGGCGTAGACGGAGAAGTACACCTTGCCGAGGCCCAGCGTCATGTCGTCGACGCCGACCATCGCGTCGTAGGAGGAGCAGGTGCGGTTGAGGTCGATCGTGACGGAGGAGCGGCCGTGCACGGTCACGCCGTGGGCGTACTTCTGGTCGGCGACCGAGACGCCGTAGCGCTGCCACACCCAGCTGCTCTCGCCGATCCGCATCTCGGGCCCGCTGCCGTCGCCGGAGACGTCATAGGCCAGCTCGCTCCACTGGTAGACGGCCGGAGGGGGCGGCGGAGTCGGCCTAGGGGTGGGCCTCTGGGGCGGTGTCGGTTCCGGGGTGGGGGTCGGCGTGGGAGTGGGGGTGGGCTTCGGAGTCGGTGTGGGGGTGGGCCTCTGGGGCGGTGTCGGCTTCGGGGAGGGTGCGGCCGCGACGGGGATCACGGGAGGCATCGGCTCGGGTTTCTTCGGGGAAGGCGTGGGCGCGGGGTCGGCCGGCTCGACCACCGGCGCGGACGCGGGCGGCTTGGCGTCCTGCTTCCTGGCCGGACTGTCGTCGCCGATCAGCGCGAGCGCCACCGCGGCGGCGGCCACGGCGACCACACCGGCCGCGATACCGGCCTTCACCGGCGCTCCCAGCCCCTCCGAGGCCGCTGCGCCGCCGGCCCCCGCCCCGCCCGAGGAGCCCCCGCTCGCCGCGGCGGCCGCGCCCGCGGCACCGGCCGCTCCTGCCCCGGCGCCGCCCGCGACGAGCCCGATGACCTTGGCGTACCCGGCTGCGCCGAACCAGCCGATGACCGCGATCGGTACGACGGCCGGGATACCGCCGGCGACTTCCTTGATCTGGCCCGCGGCCAGCCGGCACTTGGCGCACTCCTCCAGGTGCTTGCGCAGGCCCCGTTCGGCACGGGTGCGCAGCCCGCCGCGGGCGTAGGCGCCCAGCCGGTCGGCGTAGCGGGCGCACTCCTCGTCGGCGGCGAGAGTGGCGCTGACGTGGGCCTGGAGGTACGCCTGCTTGAGGCCCTCGCGGGCGCGGCTGGCCAGCACACGCGTGCCGTTGGCGTCGAGTCCGAAGATGGTGGCGACCTCGCTCGGCGACTCGTCCTCGACCTCGGTGTGCCACAGGACGGCCTGCCAGCGCTCGGGCAGCGACCGGAAGGCCTGCATGGCCATGGACTGCTCGGCGACGTGCATCGCGCGCACGTCGGCGCCCAGGTCCAAGGTGTCGTCGTCGGAGGCGTCGGACGAACGGGTGGCCTGCGCGGCGAACACCGCGAAGTCGTCGACGAGCTGCTCCCGCTTCGCCGACTTCGTCCAGCCGGCGGCGACGCGGCGGATGCTGGTGAGCAGATAGGGGCGCACGGCGTGTTCGGGGCCGTGGCCGCCGCGCACGGCCTGCAGCATGCGGGCGAAGACCTCGGCGGTGAGGTCGTCCGCCGTGTGGCCGTCGCGGCAACAGGTGCGGGCGTAACGGCGCACCGCCCCCGCATGGCGCCGGTAGAGCTCTGCGTAGGCCGTGTCCTCGCCGGCGCGCATCCGATCGATCAGGTCGGCGTCGGACGTCGGCATCTCCCTGGGCGGCGGCAGGAGACCGCCGTCCTGTCGCCGGTCGCGCTGCGCCGGGACGCTGCCCTCGACGGGTTCGCCGGCCTGGGCCGGGATGCCGCCCTGCGGGATGCCGGCGCGACCGCCCTGGCCCGGCACCTGTGGGGTGCCCCCGGGTTCCCCGTCGCCCTCGCCAAGGGGTTCGTTCCGCCCGTCAACGCTCATCGCGGAATGCCCCCGCCGCCGGCCCAACCAGTCCCGAACACCGGGTCAGCGTGCCATATTGGCTTTTGGTCAGTGCCCTGCCGTACGGAGCGTCCACTCGTCCGTGGGGACTTCCCGCACGGCAGCACTGAGGATCACCCGTCCGGGGAAGACTCAACTGTCGCGGCTGGTGCAGGAGTTGGTTCGCCCATCCGGAAAGCGCCGGAATGTTCCGGGGTGCGGACGTCAGACGACCGCACCCCGCTGTCACCCTTTCGAGTCACGCCGGCCGGGACCGCAACCCCTCCAGCAGGATGTCCAGCAGTCGCGCCGAGGCGGCGGCCTGCTGCGCCGCGTCCGGCAGCGAGGGCGCCGCGGTCGCGATCACCAGCAGGACGTCCGACACCGACACGTCGGTCCGCAGCTCGCCGGCCGCACGCGCGCGGTCCACGAGCCGACCCACGACCTCCAGCAGCTCCGCCGCCCCGGCGTCGTCGTCGGCGGAGACCATCGGGGCCTCCTCCGGCACCAGCCGCAGCTCGCCGGAGCCCGGAGTCGTCCGCTGCTGCGGCACCCGCGCCCCGTCGTAGCCGTCGGTGTCCTCGTCGGCGACCCCGACCCGCAGCACCTGTGGCGGCAGCAGCCGCCCGGCACCGGACGCGACCGAGGTGCGCAGGAAACGCGACAGCGCCGACCACGGCTCGTCCTCCTGGCCGAGCGCCGCCCGCGCCTGGTCGGTCAGTCGGGAGGTCTCCTCCTCGGCTATCCGCCGGACCAGGACGTCCTTGCTCGGGAAGCGCCGGTACACCGTGCCGACACCGACCCGGGCGCGCCGCGCCACGTCCTCCATCGGCGCGCCGTAGCCCAGCTCGCCGAAGACCTCGCGCGCCGCGCGCAGTACGTGTTCCAGGTTGCGCTGTGCGTCCACGCGCAGGGGGGCCGAACGCGATCCGTCACGTCCGTTGCCCGCCGCGCTCATCGCCGAACCCATCGCGCCTCCCATCGCCCCGCCACCGGGTGCGATGGCCGACGCGGTAGACCAATGAGAGTCCTGAATGTGCATAAATGATCCCCCGGTAATGACGTCTCCCCCCGGAGACTCTCCCCGCCATCGAAAGCCGGAGCGTGCGGAACAAGCCCGTTTCGCGAGTCCGCCCGTCGCGGACCCGGAGCGCATCCCCCTACACCCCGTCGACACACGAACATAGTTGAGTGGGGGTCAATTCAGAAGGGGCAGGTTCCGCACGGAGCGCCCCCCGATCGGAGTACGGGTGGCAAACGCCCCGATTGCACCCCCTCCGCCCGCCCGGCGCAGCCCCATTGACCTGCGCACCTTCCGCGCACTCCGCAGATCCGGCCAACCCGGCGCGCCGATGAACTCCGGTCACACAATTTGTCGAGGCTGTGGACAAACTCAAGCGACGGGTGCGTCATGGGATGGTGAAGGAACGTGCGCGCATTCTGGTTGTCGGCGGCGGCTACGTCGGGATGTACACGGCTCTGCGTCTGCAGCGGAAGCTGAAACGGGAACTCGATCGGGGCGAGGTCGAGATCACGATCGTCACGCCCGACGCGTACATGACCTATCAGCCGTTCCTGCCCGAAGCGGCCGCCGGAAACATCTCCCCGCGCCATGTCGTCGTACCACTGCGCCGCGTCCTCGACCGCTGCCGGGTCGTCGTCGGCGAGGCCACCGCGATCGACCACGCCAAGCGCACGGCCTCCGTCACCACCCTCGCCACCGAGGAGGAGCGGACGGGCGGTGAGCAGCTGTCGTACGACGAACTCGTCCTCGCCCCCGGTTCGGTCGCGCGCACGCTCCCGATCCCCGGACTCGCCGACCACGGCATCGGGTTCAAGACGGTCGAGGAGGCCATCGGTCTGCGCAACCACGTCATCGAGCAGATGGACATCGCCTCCTCCACCCGCGACCCCGCGATCCGCGACGCGGCCCTCACCTTCGTGTTCGTCGGCGGCGGCTACGCGGGCGTGGAAGCGCTCGGCGAGCTGGAGGACATGGCCCGCTACACCGCGCGCTACTACCACAACGTCCTTCCCGAGGACATGAAGTGGATCCTCGTCGAGGCCTCCGACCGCATCCTTCCCGAGGTCGGCGAGGAGATGGGCCGCTACACGATCAGCCAACTGCGCCGTCGCAACATCGACGTACGCCTGAACACCCGCCTGGAGTCCTGCGTCGACCGCGTCGCCGTCCTCAGTGACGGCAACCGCTTTCCCACCCGTACGGTCGTGTGGACGGCCGGCGTCAAACCCAGCCCGCTCCTGGCCGCCACCGACCTCCCCCTGAATGAGCGCGGGCGGCTGAAATGCACTCCCCAGCTCACCGTCGACGGCACCACGCACGCGTGGGCGGCCGGAGACGCGGCAGCCGTCCCCGACGTCACCGCCGCGGAACCCGGCAAGGAGACGGCCCCCAACGCCCAGCACGCCGTCCGCCAGGCCAGGCTCCTCGGTGACAACATCGCGCACGCGCTGCGGGGCGAGCCCCTGGAGACGTACTCCCACAAGTACGTCGGCTCGGTGGCCTCGCTGGGCCTCCACAAAGGTGTCGCGTACGTCTACGGGCGCAAGCTGAAGGGCTACCCTGCCTGGTTCATGCACCGCGTCTACCACCTCAGCAGGGTCCCCACCTTCAACCGCAAGGCCCGCGTCCTGGCCGAATGGACCCTGTCGGGGCTCTTCAAGAGGGAGATCGTCTCCCTCGGTTCACTCGAACATCCCCGAGCGGAGTTCGAACTCGCGGCCGGTGGAAAGCATCCTCACGACCCGACGAACGACCCGAAGGGGTCGTCCTGACCGGACCGAGGAACTCCACGGACCGCCCCGGCGTCTGACGAATGTCGACCCGGTCGGTCACCCTGCCAGACTGGTGCCCGACTTCGGACGGGCAGCCGCCCGCCCCTCGAACCAAGAGGTTTCCCCGTGCTGCACCCCCGGGCTGCCGTCCCCAGCCCACCGGCCGGGCCCGGAGCCGGCCCGAAGACGCCGAAGACGACGACACGAGGCAAGGATTCGTGAACTTCACGCGCTGGAGCGCCCGCCTCCCCGGAACGCAGCGCCGCGCCGCAGCGCGGACCGACGATTTGGTCACCGAGGACCGCCTGAGCGAGGGCGCCGTCCCCGCGGCCCGCGCCGAACAACTGACGGCCCCGGTCCCCGCCGTCGACGAGCTCCCCGTACGCGAGGTCCTCGACCGTGTCCCCGCCCTCGTCGCCCTCGTCCACGGCCCCGACCACCGCCTCGCCTACGTCAACGACGCCTATGTGGTCGCCTTCGGCCTGCGCCCCACCGGCGAGCCGGCCCGCCGAGCCCTCCCGGAGCTCGACGAGATCGGCCTCCTCCCGCTTCTCGACCAGGTCCTGCGCAGCGGCAAGCCCCGCACCGTCAAGTCCCGCAAGGCCCCCGACGGCCGCTCCTACACCTTCACCTGCACCCCGGTGACGGAAGGACACGGTGGTGATGGCGGTGTCCTCGTCTTCGCGACCGACGTCACCGACCACGCCGAGGCCGCCGAGCGCCTCCGGGCCAGCGAACGCCGCCAGCGCGAGACCGCCGTGACTCTCCAGCGCAGCCTGCTCCCCCAGGAACTCGAGGAACCGGACGACCTGCGCATCGCCGCCACCTACCTGCCCGGCGGCACGGAGGCCGCGGTCGGCGGCGACTGGTACGACGTCATCACCCTCGGCGGCGGCCGCACGGCCCTGGTCATCGGCGACGTCATGGGCCGAGGGGTCCGCGCGGCGGCGGTCATGGGCCAGCTCCGCACCGCCGTCAGGGCGTACGCCCGCCTTGACCTGCCCCCGCACGAGATCCTCCAGCTCCTGGACGGCCTCGCCATGGAGATCGACGCCAACCAGATCGCCACGTGCGCGTACGCCATCCACGACCCGAACGAGGGCAAGCTGGTCTACGCCTCGGCCGGTCATCTGCCCATCCTGGTCCGCGACGAGAGCGGCGTCGTCCTGCGCGCCGACGAACCCACCGGCCCGCCGCTGGGCACCGGCGGCTGGATGCACGCCTCGGGCTCCATCCCGCTCGGCCCCGGTTCCACCGCGGTGCTCTACACGGACGGCCTGGTCGAACGCCGTGACGAGGACCTGGACGAGGGCATCGCCGCGTTGGAGCGCGCCCTGGCCGGCGCGACCGGCACCCCCCAGGTGATCTGCGACCGCCTGGTCCGCTCGGCCGGCGTCACCGCGGAACACGACGACGACGTGGCCGTCATGGTCCTTCAGCACCCGGCCCACACGGGCCCCGACGGCGATCTCTTCCGCAACGCCGCGTTGGAACTGCTGGGCGGAGTCGAGGCGGCTCCACGCGCGCGTGCGTTCGCCTCCGGCGTGCTGACGAGCTGGCGGTTCCCGGTGGAGCTGCATGATCTGGGCGTGCTGGCGGTGAGCGAGCTGGTCGCCAACTCCCTGCAGCACGGGATCCCGCCCATGCGGTTGCGGCTCCGCCGTACCGACCGGCGACTGATCGTCGAGGTGACGGACGGGGACGACCATCTGCCCCGGCGTCGGCGGGCGGAACCCGGTGACGAGTCCGGCCGGGGGATCGCCATCGTGGCGACCATCGCGTCGAACTGGGGGTCTCGGAGGACGCCGGGGGGCGGGAAGGCGGTCTGGTGCGAGTTTGTGTTGCCGAAGGGGTAGCGCCCTCAGGCGGTGACGGATTCCGGCTGCTTTCCGCCCTGGGCCACCACACGGCTCCTGCTCAGTGACGGCTGGTTCTGTGCCGGGGTCAGCTGCCTGCCCAGTCGGACGGCCAGGTAGGTGATCCCCAGCGAGAACAGCAGGAACGTCACGATGTACGGCGCATGCAGGGACGCACCCATCGGGCCGCCGACCGCCGGGCCCACCGCCAGGGCGAGCTGCTTCACCAGGGCGAAGGCGGAGTTGTACTGGCCCGCCATTCCCTCCGGCGCCAGATCGGCGACCAGGGGGGCCACCGTCGGCGACAGCATCGCCTCACCCAGTCCGAACAAGGCGTACGTCGAGACGAAGGCGGCCGTGGCCATCTCCCGGCTGCCGTGCCCGAGGCCCGCATAGCCGGCCACGATCCACGCCACGGACCAGATGATCCCGACAGCGGCGATCACCCGTGACCGCCTCCGCCGCTCCACGAACTTCAGCACGGCGAACTGCGCCACCACGATCATCGCGGTGTTGGCGGCCAGAGCCGTCCCCAGCGCGGAGGTGGAGATGCCGGCGGCCTCGACGCCGTAGGCGCTCAGTCCTGACTCGAACTGTCCGTAGCAGGCGAAGAACAACACGAATCCCAGCACGCACAGCTGCACCATGGCGCGGTTGCCGAGCAGCTGCTTCCAGCCGCCCTTGGCGGACTGGGTCGGCGCGCCCTCGACGCGGGGCGCGTGCGGCAGCCGCAGCGTCGCCATCACGAGCACCAGCAGCAGGAACACCGCCGCCTCGATCGAGAACAGCACGGTGAAGGACGTGGCGCTCGAGGCGTCGACGAGATGCCCGCCGATGAGACCGCCGACGCCGAGTCCGAGGTTCTGCAGGAAGAACTGCGTCGCGAAGGCCCGGGACCGCGTCTCCGAGGTGGAGCAGTCCACGATCATCGTCGCCAGCGCGGGCTGCATGACGGCCTGACCGGCCCCCAGTGCGGCCGCCGACAGCAGGACGGTCGTCGCCTGGCCCGCGAGTCCGAGACTCAGCGCGCCGAGCGCGGCCGTGATCAGGGCGACGAGCAGCACCGGCAGCGGGCCCCGCCGGACGATGGCCCGCCCGGCGAACGGCAGCACGATCAGTGCCGCCACGGCGAAGACGGTGAGGACCAGCCCTGCCGTCATGGCCCCCAGCCCACGCACCTGCGCCACATAGACGTACAGGTAGGGGACGGTGAAACCGAGCCCGAACGCGCTGAGTGCGTTGCCCACGTGGATCCGGCGCATCGCTGCGCCCATCGCCCTGGTCACGTTCACCTCTCTCACTAGTTAGGAGTGAAGACTTCAAAGCTAAAGTTCGAAGCTAAAGAGTACATAGTGAAGGACTTCAAGGCAAAGGAGGTGCGTGCCATACTGCGGCCATGGCCGAGACCCCTGGCGTCCCCGAGCCGACGCTCGAAGAGCAGATCGCCGCCTACCAGCGCGAGTTCCAGGACCTCGACCCCCAGGTCGAGCAGATCGTCTCGGCGCTCTCCCGCCTGAACCGCCGTATGAACGTCGCTTACGGCCGTCAGACCGCGGATCTCGGCATCAGCAACGCGGAGTGGGAGGTCCTCAAGGCCCTCGTGCTCTCCGGTGCCCCCTATCGGATGGGTCCCAGCGATCTCGCCAAGCGCCTCGGCCTCACGCCGGCCGCGATGACGCACCGCATCGACCGCATGCTTGCCGAGGGGCTGGTGACCCGGGAGCGGGACGAGACCAACCGCGTCCGCGTGATCGTGGAGCTGACCGCCGAAGGCCGTGAGAAGTGGCTGGAGGCGATGCGACGCGCCACGGTCTTCGAGGAGGACCTGCTCCAGGACCTGTCCGCCGAGGAGCGCAACACCCTCGGGGACGTCCTCACCCGGCTTCTGCGTAGGGTGGAGCACGCACAGCCGGACGCCGGTGGGCGGCTCAGCGACCTCGACTAAAAGATCTTGACAGAGGGTGCTTGACAGCCACTTGCCGGATCCGTAAAGTTCTTCGGGTTGCCACGGAGCCGTAACAGTTCTGTGGTGGCGCCTCCGCCGCGTAAGCGGCCACTCAAACCATCAGAACGATCTCCCAGCCGGGATGAATTCGGTGTGCCCGAATTCAATTCGATTGGGGTGCGGTCCTCGATTTGGGACCGCAGCGAGAGTCCGCTAAGGTTTGAGACGTCGGAACGGCCCAAGGGCCGGGAAGGCAAGCCCCGCTGACTGGGAATCAGGCCCGAAAGGATCTGATAGAGTCGGAACCGCCGGAAAGGGAAACGCGAGAGCGGGAACCTGGAAAGCACCGAGGAAATCGGAACCGGAAACGGTCTGATAGAGTCGGAAACGCAAGACCGAAGGGAAAAAGCCCGGAGGAAAGCCCGAGAGGGTGAGTACAAAGGAAGCGTCCGTTCCTTGAGAACTCAACAGCGTGCCAAAAATCAACGCCAGATATGTTGATACCCCGTCTCCAGCATCTGCTGGGGCGAGGTTCCTTTGAAGAAAACACAGCGAGGACGCTGTGAGCGACCGCCTTATTCCGGTGGTCGCTCCGCTCTCGTGATGTGTGCACCCGATTACGGGTAAACATTCACGGAGAGTTTGATCCTGGCTCAGGACGAACGCTGGCGGCGTGCTTAACACATGCAAGTCGAACGATGAACCACTTCGGTGGGGATTAGTGGCGAACGGGTGAGTAACACGTGGGCAATCTGCCCTTCACTCTGGGACAAGCCCTGGAAACGGGGTCTAATACCGGATACCACTACCGCAGGCATCTGTGGTGGTTGAAAGCTCCGGCGGTGAAGGATGAGCCCGCGGCCTATCAGCTTGTTGGTGAGGTAATGGCTCACCAAGGCGACGACGGGTAGCCGGCCTGAGAGGGCGACCGGCCACACTGGGACTGAGACACGGCCCAGACTCCTACGGGAGGCAGCAGTGGGGAATATTGCACAATGGGCGAAAGCCTGATGCAGCGACGCCGCGTGAGGGATGACGGCCTTCGGGTTGTAAACCTCTTTCAGCAGGGAAGAAGCGAAAGTGACGGTACCTGCAGAAGAAGCGCCGGCTAACTACGTGCCAGCAGCCGCGGTAATACGTAGGGCGCAAGCGTTGTCCGGAATTATTGGGCGTAAAGAGCTCGTAGGCGGCTTGTCACGTCGGGTGTGAAAGCCCGGGGCTTAACCCCGGGTCTGCATTCGATACGGGCTAGCTAGAGTGTGGTAGGGGAGATCGGAATTCCTGGTGTAGCGGTGAAATGCGCAGATATCAGGAGGAACACCGGTGGCGAAGGCGGATCTCTGGGCCATTACTGACGCTGAGGAGCGAAAGCGTGGGGAGCGAACAGGATTAGATACCCTGGTAGTCCACGCCGTAAACGGTGGGAACTAGGTGTTGGCGACATTCCACGTCGTCGGTGCCGCAGCTAACGCATTAAGTTCCCCGCCTGGGGAGTACGGCCGCAAGGCTAAAACTCAAAGGAATTGACGGGGGCCCGCACAAGCAGCGGAGCATGTGGCTTAATTCGACGCAACGCGAAGAACCTTACCAAGGCTTGACATACGCCGGAAAGCATCAGAGATGGTGCCCCCCTTGTGGTCGGTGTACAGGTGGTGCATGGCTGTCGTCAGCTCGTGTCGTGAGATGTTGGGTTAAGTCCCGCAACGAGCGCAACCCTTGTTCTGTGTTGCCAGCATGCCCTTCGGGGTGATGGGGACTCACAGGAGACCGCCGGGGTCAACTCGGAGGAAGGTGGGGACGACGTCAAGTCATCATGCCCCTTATGTCTTGGGCTGCACACGTGCTACAATGGCAGGTACAATGAGCTGCGATACCGTGAGGTGGAGCGAATCTCAAAAAGCCTGTCTCAGTTCGGATTGGGGTCTGCAACTCGACCCCATGAAGTCGGAGTTGCTAGTAATCGCAGATCAGCATTGCTGCGGTGAATACGTTCCCGGGCCTTGTACACACCGCCCGTCACGTCACGAAAGTCGGTAACACCCGAAGCCGGTGGCCCAACCCCTTGTGGGAGGGAGCTGTCGAAGGTGGGACTGGCGATTGGGACGAAGTCGTAACAAGGTAGCCGTACCGGAAGGTGCGGCTGGATCACCTCCTTTCTAAGGAGCATCTAGGCTGCCGGGCTTGCCCGGTGGTCCAGGGCCATTACGTCGGCACACGTTCGACGGTGGTTGCTCATGGGTGGAACGTTGATTATTCGGCACTTTCAGTCATCTCGGGCTGCCAGTACTGCTCTTCGGAGCGTGGAAAGCTGATCATGAGTGGCGAGGGTGTCGGGCACGCTGTTGGGTGTCTGAGGGAATGAACCCCCTCGATGCCGGCCCCAGTGAACTCGGAGTGAAGCTCCGGGGTGATGGGTGGCTGGTCGTTGTTTGAGAACTGCACAGTGGACGCGAGCATCTGTGGCCAAGTTTTTAAGGGCGCACGGTGGATGCCTTGGCACCAGGAACCGATGAAGGACGTGGGAGGCCACGATAGTCCCCGGGGAGTCGTCAACCAGGCTTTGATCCGGGGGTTTCCGAATGGGGAAACCCGGCAGTCGTCATGGGCTGTCACCCATACCTGAACACATAGGGTATGTGGAGGGAACGCGGGGAAGTGAAACATCTCAGTACCCGCAGGAAGAGAAAACAACCGTGATTCCGGGAGTAGTGGCGAGCGAAACCGGATGAGGCCAAACCGTATGCGTGTGAGACCCGGCAGGGGTTGCGCATTCGGGGTTGTGGGATCTCTCTTCTGTCGTCTGCCGGCGACAGGACGAGTCAGAAACCGTTGATGTAGGCGAAGGACATGCGAAAGGTCCGGCGTAGAGGGTAAGACCCCCGTAGTCGAAACATCAGCGGCTCGTTTGAGAGACACCCAAGTAGCACGGGGCCCGAGAAATCCCGTGTGAATCTGGCGGGACCACCCGCTAAGCCTAAATATTCCCTGGTGACCGATAGCGGATAGTACCGTGAGGGAATGGTGAAAAGTACCGCGGGAGCGGAGTGAAATAGTACCTGAAACCGTGTGCCTACAAGCCGTGGGAGCGTCGGACATCAAGCTTGCTTGGTGTCTCGTGACTGCGTGCCTTTTGAAGAATGAGCCTGCGAGTTTGCGGTGTGTTGCGAGGTTAACCCGGGTGGGGTAGCCGTAGCGAAAGCGAGTCCTAATAGGGCGTTTGAGTAGCACGCTCAAGACCCGAAGCGGAGTGATCTAGCCATGGGCAGGTTGAAGCGGAGGTAAGACTTCGTGGAGGACCGAACCCACCAGGGTTGAAAACCTGGGGGATGACCTGTGGTTAGGGGTGAAAGGCCAATCAAACTCCGTGATAGCTGGTTCTCCCCGAAATGCATTTAGGTGCAGCGTCGTGTGTTTCTTGCCGGAGGTAGAGCACTGGATAGGCGATGGGCCCTACCGGGTTACTGACCTTAGCCAAACTCCGAATGCCGGTAAGTGAGAGCACGGCAGTGAGACTGTGGGGGATAAGCTCCATGGTCGAGAGGGAAACAGCCCAGAGCATCGACTAAGGCCCCTAAGCGTACGCTAAGTGGGAAAGGATGTGGAGTCGCAGAGACAACCAGGAGGTTGGCTTAGAAGCAGCCACCCTTGAAAGAGTGCGTAATAGCTCACTGGTCTAGTGATTCCGCGCCGACAATGTAGCGGGGCTCAAGCGTACCGCCGAAGTCGTGTCATTCATACAATAGGGCCAACGCCTGTATGGATGGGTAGGGGAGCGTCGTGTGCCGGGTGAAGCCGCGCCGGAAGGCAGTGGTGGACGGTTCACGAGTGAGAATGCAGGCATGAGTAGCGATACACACGTGGGAAACGTGTGCGCCGATTGACTAAGGGTTCCTGGGTCAAGCTGATCTGCCCAGGGTAAGTCGGGACCTAAGGCGAGGCCGACAGGCGTAGTCGATGGATAACCGGTTGATATTCCGGTACCCGCTGTGAAGCGTCAAACACCGAACCTATTGATGCTAAGGCCGTGAAGCCGTTCCGGACCCTTCGGGGAATGGAAAGTGGTGGAGCCGCCGAACCAAGGTGGTAGTAGGTGAGTGATGGGGTGACGCAGGAAGGTAGTCCAGCCCGGGCGGTGGTTGTCCCGGGGTAAGGGTGTAGGACGTCAGGTAGGTAAATCCGCCTGGCAATAGTCTGAGACCTGATGCCGAGCCGATTGTGGTGAAGTGGATGATCCTATGCTGTCGAGAAAAGCCTCTAGCGAGTTTCATGGCGGCCCGTACCCTAAACCGACTCAGGTGGTCAGGTAGAGAATACCGAGGCGTTCGGGTGAACTATGGTTAAGGAACTCGGCAAAATGCCCCCGTAACTTCGGGAGAAGGGGGCCATCACTGGTGAGAGGACTTGCTCCTCGAGCTGGGGGTGGCCGCAGAGACCAGCGAGAAGCGACTGTTTACTAAAAACACAGGTCCGTGCGAAGCCGTAAGGCGATGTATACGGACTGACGCCTGCCCGGTGCTGGAACGTTAAGGGGACCGGTTAGTCACATTTCGGTGTGGCGAAGCTGAGAACTTAAGCGCCAGTAAACGGCGGTGGTAACTATAACCATCCTAAGGTAGCGAAATTCCTTGTCGGGTAAGTTCCGACCTGCACGAATGGCGTAACGACTTCTCGACTGTCTCAACCATAGGCCCGGTGAAATTGCACTACGAGTAAAGATGCTCGTTTCGCGCAGCAGGACGGAAAGACCCCGGGACCTTTACTACAGTTTGATATTGGTGTTCGGTTCGGCTTGTGTAGGATAGCTGGGAGACTGTGAAGCTTGGACGCCAGTTCAGGTGGAGTCGTCGTTGAAATACCAGTCTGGTCGTGCTGGATGTCTAACCTGGGTCCGTGATCCGGATCAGGGACAGTGTCTGATGGGTAGTTTAACTGGGGCGGTTGCCTCCTAAAGAGTAACGGAGGCGCCCAAAGGTTCCCTCAGCCTGGTTGGCAATCAGGTGTTGAGTGTAAGTGCACAAGGGAGCTTGACTGTGAGACCGACGGGTCGAGCAGGGACGAAAGTCGGGACTAGTGATCCGGCGGTGGCTTGTGGAAGCGCCGTCGCTCAACGGATAAAAGGTACCCCGGGGATAACAGGCTGATCTTCCCCAAGAGTCCATATCGACGGGATGGTTTGGCACCTCGATGTCGGCTCGTCGCATCCTGGGGCTGGAGTCGGTCCCAAGGGTTGGGCTGTTCGCCCATTAAAGCGGTACGCGAGCTGGGTTTAGAACGTCGTGAGACAGTTCGGTCCCTATCCGCTGCGCGCGCAGGAATATTGAGAAGGGCTGTCCCTAGTACGAGAGGACCGGGACGGACGAACCTCTGGTGTGCCAGTTGTTCTGCCAAGGGCATGGCTGGTTGGCTACGTTCGGGAGGGATAACCGCTGAAAGCATCTAAGCGGGAAGCCTGCTTCGAGATGAGTATTCCCACCCCCTTGAGGGGTTAAGGCTCCCAGTAGACGACTGGGTTGATAGGCCGGATCTGGAAGCCCAGTAATGGGTGGAGGTGACCGGTACTAATAGGCCGAGGGCTTGTCCATATTTGCTCGCGTCCACTGTGTTAGTTCTGAGGCAACGACCGTGTCGTTTTTCCGGTCTAACTTCATAGTGTTTCGGTGGTCATAGCGTGAGGGAAACGCCCGGTTACATTCCGAACCCGGAAGCTAAGCCTTACAGCGCCGATGGTACTGCAGGGGGGACCCTGTGGGAGAGTAGGACACCGCCGAACTCCTTTTAGATAGAAAGGCCCACACCTTATGGTGTGGGCCTTTCTGCATTTCTGGCACTACTCTGGCCGGCATGAGTTATGCGATCCGGCCCATACGCGCCGATGAGTGGCCCGCGGTGAAGGAGCTCAGACTCGACTCGCTGCGGGATCCGGTGGCGCACCTGGCCTTTCTGGAGACATACGAAGAGGCCGTCGCCCTGCCCGACGCCTTCTGGGAGGACAGGGCGGCCGGCGCCGCCGAAGGGGAGACCGGAGCGCAGCACTTCGTCGCCGAGGGGTCGGACGGGCGGTGGCTCGGCCAGTTGGTCGTACTGCTGGAGGAGGCAGGGACCACGGACTGGGCCGGGTTCCCGGTCGAACGGCGGCAGGGGCACATCGTCGGGGTGTACGTACGGCCCGAGGAGCGTGGCGGCGAGCTGACCAAGGCGCTCTTCGCGGCCGGCCTCGAGTGGGCTTGGGGGGCCGGGGCCGAGCGGGTGCGGCTCATCGTGCACGAGGACAACGGGCGGGCGCAGGGCTTCTACCGCAAGGTGGGGTTCGTGCCGAGCGGGGTGCGGGTCCCGTTGCCGCAGGCTCAGGGGGAGTCCGAGCTGGAGTTGGTGCTGGAGCGCGACTGAGTCCATCAGGGATCATGAAGCATGCGCCCGGACGACTGGCACCTCACCGAAGACATCGACGACTTTCTCGCTCACGCCGGGGGGTTTCTGCGCTCACGTCCTGTCCCGCACATCATGCCGCTCACGTGGATCGGGAGACTGCGTGCGCGCGGGGCGGCCGCGTACGGTGCCGAAGCCGCCGTCTTCGGTTTCCTGGAGCGGGAGGGTGAGGTGCGCGGCGCCTTCTACCGCCTGTCGCCCAGTCGTGGTCTGAGCCTCACTCCTCTCACCGCGGAGCAGGCCGACGTCCTTGCCGCCCGTCTGGTCGCCCTCGGGCACTGCGTTCCGTCCGTCAGCGCCGACGACGCCACCGCCACCGCTTTCGCCGAGGCCTGGCAGCGGCACACCGGGGCGACGCCGCGCGTGCGCGTCCGGCTCTGTCTGCATCGCCTTGACAGGCTCGTCCCGCCGGAGCCCTTCCCGGCGGGTCGGGGCCGGACCGCGGGAGAGCGGGACCTTGAGCAACTCATGGGCCTGTGCCGTGAGTTCGCCGAGGAGGTGGGGGAAGCCGTCACCATCGGCGCCGACTCCTGGGCCGACACCCGTTTCGCGGACAAGCAGTACACGTTGTGGGAGGCCCCGGACGGTACGCCCGTCTCGATGGCGGGCGCGAACCCCATGGTCGCCGGGGTGGTCCAGGTGGACCCGGTCTACACCCCGGCCGCTCTGCGCGGTCGGGGATACGCGGGTGCGGTGACGGCGGAGGTGAGCCGGGCCGCGCTGGCCGCGTGCGCCGAGGATGTCGTGCTGTTCACGGACGCGGCCAACCCCACCAGCAACGCCCTCTATCGGCGCCTCGGGTATGTTCCGGTCGTCGACTGGGCTGCGTACGACTTCTGAGGTCTACGCCGGGAGGTCCGCGTCCGGCCAGCGGGTACGGGCCTGTTCGCGGGATCGGAGCAGGGCCAGGGTCGGTAGCCCCCGGTCCGCTCCGGCGGCCAGCAGCTCCGGGAGCTGGGGAAGCGGAGCCACGGCTGCGACGTCGTCCAGGACGAGCGTCAGTGGTGGGTCGAGGCGACCGGAGGATGACCGTTCGGCCATGCGCCGGCCACGCTCGACCACGCTTGAGGTGAGGGCCGTCAGAAGGGGCATGGCGCCCGGATGGGTCCTGGGGTCCTCGATGGATTCACCCACCACATAAAGCGTGCCCCCTTCGTCGACGAAGGAATCCAAGGCGAGGGCATCATTTCGGTTGGGAGTGCATGCCTCGCGGATGTTGACCGTGAAGAGGGCGGAGAGGGCCCGGCTGGTCAGCTCCTGGGCGATGTCGCGGCGTTCGGGATGCGCGGTGAGAGCGGCTTCGAGTTCGCCCGCGGAGCCGGGGGCCGCCTTGGGGTGGGTGCGGAGGGTTCTCACGGCGTCCTGGATCTGGGCGCCCTGGCACCAGCGGTGGACGTGGCGGATGGTGCGGGCTTCTATCGCCGCGGCGTGGAGGTAGCTGCGCAGGAGCGTTTCGGCCACGTCGGCCACGGCCTGGTCGATCTTCGCAGTGGGGCGGACGGGGGCGAGGAGGGCCTGTGCCCTTGCCTTCGCCGTCTCCTTGGTCTCGCAGCCGGTGGTGGGGGACCAGTGGAGGCGGGCCGGGGTGTCGCAGAGGTGGGTGGGGTCGTAGACGTGGACCGGGCCCAGTTTGGCTCGGGCGTCTTTGGTGTCCAGCCAGATCGCGGGGTTCGAGGTGACGATGAGGATGGGGCCCTCCGCGTCCCTGATGGCCTGGGTCGCGGTGGGGTGGCGGGATTCTCTCGGGGCGTAGAGCACCGCGCCTGCGGGGCGAGGTGTCTCCCACCCGGCCCCTTGTCCACCCTTGGACAGGGAAGGGGGCAGCTTCGCAGCCGTCGGCGTCGGCGTCGCGAGAAGTGGCTCGGTGGGCTGCGGGGAGCTGGGGAGGGGAGCCGTGGCCGGTTGCGGTTGCGGCTCTGGCGTCGGCCTCGGGATCGGTACCTCGTGGACCGGTTCCGGTTGCGACCGTCGTTCCCGTGCCGCCAGTTTCTCCGCTCTCGTCCTTGCCCGTACCGCCCTCCAGCGGGCCAGTGTGCCCATCACGAAGATCGTCAGGACGACCAGGATCAGCAGCTGGCCGATGAACAGGCCCCAGACCAGGCCGTAGCCGGAGAGTTGGCCGACGGGAGTGTCGGGCCAGGCTCCGGAGATGTCCTCGGGGTGGCCGATGAGATGGCGCATGGCCTGGGGGGTGCGGGTGAAGGTGACGTCCTTGGGCCAGTCGCCGTGGGCGAACAGGCTCGCGAGGCCCGTCGCCGTCCAGACCAGCAGGGTCATGCCGAGGAGGAAGGCGAGTATGCCGACCAACAGCCCGTCCGGGACGCCTCCCTGGCCTCCCTGACCGCCCTGGTGGCGGTCGTCCGGTCTCACCACTTGCCCGCCCCTCCTACGCCACCGTCGACTCGGAGTCGCCCAGATGCTGCTCCACGAAGGCCGCCGCCCGCTCCTCCGCCTCCAACTCCGCGGCGCGCAGGGCGTCGTCGGTCAGGTCCCTGGAGGACTCCGTCATCGCTCGGTCGGTGAAGACCAGGGGGCGTTCGGTCTCGGTGACCAGGTGTTTGACCACCTGGACATTGCCGTTGACGTCCCAGACGGCGATGCCGGGGGTGAGGGAGGGGATGATCTCGACGGCCCAACGGGGCAGGCCCAGGACGCGGCCCGTCGCACGTGCCTCGTCCGCCTTCTGGGCGTAGATCGTCCTCGTCGACGCCATCTTCAGGATCGCCGCGGCCTCCTTGGCCGCCGCTCCGTCCACGACGTCGGACAGGTGGTGGACGACCGCGACGAAGGACAGGCCGAGCCGTCGGCCGAACTTCAGCAGCCGCTGGAAGAGCTGGGCCACGAAGGGGCTGGCGATGATGTGCCAGGCCTCCTCGACCAGGAAGATGCGCTTCTTCCGGTCGGGGCGGATCCAGGTGTGTTCCAGCCAAACTCCGACGATCGCCATGAGGATGGGCATGGCGATGGAGTTGCGGTCGATGTGGGACAAATCGAAGACGATCAGCGGCGCGTCCAGGTCGATGCCGACCGTGGTCGGGCCGTCGAACATGCCTCGCAGGTCACCGTCGACCAAGCGGTCGATGACCAGGGCGACATCGAGCCCCCACGCGCGGACGTCCTCTATGTCGACGTTCATCGCCTCGGCCGACTCGGGCTCGGGGTGCCGTAGTTGCTCCACGATGTCCGTGAGGATCGGCTGGCGGTCGACGATCGTCTCGTTGACGTAGGCGTGCGCGACCTTCAGCGCGAAGCCGGAGCGCTCGTCGAGGCCGTGACCCATCGCGACCTCGATGATGGTCCGGAGCAGGGCGAGCTGGCCGGTCGTCGTGATCGCGGGGTCGAGCGGGTTGAGGCGGATGCCCATGTCCAGGGCGGCCATCGGGTCCAGGCGGATGGGAGTTATCCCCAACTCCTGCGCGATCAGGTTCCATTCACCGACGCCGTCCTCGCCCTGGGCGTCCAGGACGACGACCTGGCGGTCGCGGAAGCGCAGCTGCCGTAGGACATACGTCTTCTCGAGCGCCGACTTGCCGTTGCCGGACTCGCCCAGGACCAGCCAGTGCGGTGCCGGGAGCTGCTGGCCGTAGAGCTGGAAGGGGTCGTAGATGTAGCCCTTGCCGGAGTAGACCTCGCGGCCGATGATCACCCCCGAGTCACCGAGGCCCGGCGCCGCGGTCGGGAGGTAGACCGCCTGCGCCTGGCCGGTGGAGGTGCGGACCGGCAGACGGGTCGTCTCGACCTTTCCGAAGAGGAAGGACGTGAAGGCCTCGGTGAGGATGGACATCGGATCCCGCATGCGGCAGCCCCTACCTTCGAATGCCGGTGGCGAACGGAAGGGTGTTCACGAAGGCGCGATGGTGCTCGCGGTCGCACCACTCCAGTTTCAGGTACGACTTTCCGGCCGAGGCCCGGATGGTCCGCTTGTCGCGGGCCAGGGCCTCGGGGTTACGGGAGGAGACGGTGATGTAGCCGACCAGGTTGACTCCGGCCGCGCCGCTCGCGAGGTCCTCGCCGCGCTGGTCGAGCCGGTTGTGGGCGGCGATGTCGCGCGGGTCCACGGTCCGGTTCATCTTGGCGGCGCGGGAGGCCTCCGCCTCGTCGTTCGTCTTCTCGGTCAGCATGCGTTCGATGGCGATCTCGGTGGGTTCGAGGTCCATCGTGACGGCGACCGTGCGGATGACGTCCGGGGTGTGGACGAGCAGGGGTGCCAGGAAGTTGACGCCCACCGGGGTCATCGGCCACTCCTTCACCCAGGCCGTGGCGTGGCACCAGGGCGCGCGGGTGCTGGACTCCCGGGTCTTCGCCTGGAGGAACGTCGGTTCCATGGCGTCGAGTTCGGCCGGCCAGGCGTTGCGCTTGGTCATCGCCTGGATGTGGTCGATGGGGTGGTCGGGGTCGTACATGGAGTGGATCAGTGAGGCCAGCCGGCCCTGGCCGAGGGGCTGGCGGACCCGGATGTCGGCCTCCTGGAGGCGGGAGCAGATGTCGGTCAGCTCCCGCGCCATGACGACGGCGAGCCCCGCGTCCCGGTCGAGCCTGCGGCCGGACTGGGGGCGGGCCGCGCGGGCCATCGCCTGGGCCTCGGCGGCGAGTTCGCGGTTGAAGTGCATGCAGGCGACGAGGTACGCGCGGTGCTGCTCGCTGCTGGTGGACACCATCGACTGGAGTTGGTCGTACGACGTCTGCAGCCAGGGCAGCGCCTTCTCTTCCCCGCGCATCGCGACGTCCTTGGCGTGGGCGTCGGGGTCGGCGGGGAGGGTGCGGGCGAGCATCTGGATGCGGGTGACGAAGCCGTCGCCGTTGGCCACGTGCTTGAGGAGGGTGCCGAAGCGGTCGACGAGGGCTTCCTGGTCCTCGGAGTCGCGCAGGCCGACGCCGGGGCCCTCGATCTCGATCGCGGCCGTCACCGTGCGGCGGTCCGCATGGAGCAGTACGGCGATCTCGTCGGGGCCGAACGGGGCGGCGAGCCAGTTGATCCGGCCGATGCCGGGGGGCGGGCCGATCTCGACCTCGCGGCCGTCGACGTGGGTGCCGGCCTCCATCACGGAGGAGCGGTAGGTCGTGCCCTGGCGCAGGGTCCGCTTGTAACTGCGGTTGATCTCGAACCACTTGTAGAACGTGCGGCGCTTGTACGGCACGTAGACCGCGGCGAGCGCGACGAGCGGGAAGCCCATCAGCAGCACGATGCGCAGGGAGAGCACCGGGACGAGGAGCCCGCACATCATGCCGAGGAACGCGCCCACGATGATGAGCGCGATCTCGCCCGTCTCGCGATTGCGGCCGACGATCGCGTTCGGCCGGGCGCGGCCGATCAGATATGTACGGCGGGGCGTGACCGTATGCGACACGTGGGACTCGGTCGTCAACGCCCGTCACCTCCTGTGCTGTTGCTGCCTGTGTTGCGGTTGCCGGCGTGCGGGGTGTTCACCGAGTTGCCCGCGCGGGGAGCGGGAGCGGCGGAGGGGACAGATCCGCCGCCTCCGTTCGGGGTGCGCGAGCTGTGGGCGGCGACTCCGCCGGACGCCGGGTTGCTCGGGCGGGCGCCCGATCCTCCGGAGGCCTGACCGTTGTTGTCGGCCCGGGAGCTGTGGGTCTTGATGCCCTGGGCGACCAGGGTGGCCGGGGAGCTGATCACCGCGGCGGCCTTGCCCTCGGCGTTCTGCATGATGCGGTTGTTGCGGGAGCCGGCGATCTCGTCGCCGAAGCCGGGGACGAAACGATAGATCATCGCGCTGGCGAAGATGGCGAGCAGGATGATGGCGAGGCCGGAGACGACGGCGGAGAAGGCGTCGGGGCCGTCGTCGGAGGAGAGTGCGCCGGCGAGGCCGAGGACGATGACGATCACCGGTTTGACCAGGATGACGGCGATCATGATGCCGGCCCAGCGGCGGACGTGGACCCAGAGGTTCTTGTCGACGAGGCCGGCGTAGACGACGGTGCCGAGGAGGGCGCCGACGTAGAGGAGGGCGGCTCGGATGACGAGCTCCAGCCACAGGACGCCGGCGGCGAGGATGCTGACGAGGGAGACGACGATCAGCATGATGGGGCCGCCGCCGATGTCGTTGCCCTTCTCCAGGGCGCCGGAGAAGGTGCCGAAGAACGTGTCGGTCTGGTCGCCGGTGGCCTTCGCGAGGACCTCTGAGACGCCGTCGGTGGCGGAGACGACGGTGTAGAGGATGAGGGGGGTGAAGGCGGACGCGAGGACGGTCAGCCACAGGAACCCGATCGCCTCGCTGATGGCGGTGGAGAGGGGGACGCCTCGCACCGCGCGCTTGGCTACGGCCAGCAGCCACAGGAGAAGGGTGAGGATGGTCGATGCCGCGAAGACGACCGCGTACTGCTGGAGGAACTTCTGGTTGGTGAAGTCGACGTTCGCGGTGTTCTTGACGGCGTCGCTGAGCTTGTCGATGGTCCAGGCGGCGGCCTTTGCACAGCTCTTGGCCAGGGAGGACATGGGGTCGAGGGTGGAGGTGGGGCTCAGGGAGGGGGATCCGCCTGAGGATCCGCCCGAGGAGTCACCTTCGCAGATCTGCTTGGCCTGGCCCGACAGGAGGCTGCAGTTGTCGGCGGTCTCGGTGGGGGTCGGCGTGGGTGTAGGTGCGGCTGCGGCGCGGGCGGCGAGCAGCACGACGGCGGTCTGTACGGTGGCGACTGTGGTGGCGACCTTGATTGCGAGGCGCTGGCTACCGGGCATAAGTGAAGCCTCCGTACTCCTGGACGGCCTGTGCCATTTCGTCAGCGCTCGACGCCTTGTCGTCCCCAGGAACGGGAGCGGGACCGTCCTTCTGGGAGAAGCTGTCGACCTTCCAGTCGCTGTCAGCCCAGCGCATTTGGAGGGTCATGGTGAACCAGTCGCTTGTCACCGGGTCGGTCGAGTCGGCGCCCGCCGTGCCGTACAAGCCGGTGCACCAGACCTCGATGGCCGCTGAGGTGTCCGATGCGCTCGTGACCTTGGTGCCGATCGGGACAGTGCGGGAGACGTAGGTGTGACCTGCGGCCGCGTCACCGTTCTGGTCGAGGCCGAGCTTGTTCAGGAAGTCCGCGGAGTATGCCTTGTTGAACTTGGCGGTCAGGGCGGCCTGCTTGTCCGTCACGAAGACCTGCTGGACGAGCTCGGCTCGGCGGGCCGGCTTCAGGATATCGGCGGAGACCAAGACCGTCGCATAGTTCGCCGCGGCGCTCTGCGCCCCCTGTGCGTCATGCGCGTACCCCGTCGGGATGACGCCCGGGGTGGACTTCACCGGCTTGGTGCCGCTGGGGGCTGTTGATGTGGCGTCCGGCCGGCTGCCCGCCCCTGTCGCCGAGGATGAGGAATCGTCGCCCCCACGGTTCGCGAAGGCGATCGCGGCGATCAGGAGGACGACGACGCCTACCACGGTGACCAGGCTTCGGGAGGACGAGCGGCCTCCCCGGCGGGCGCCGCCGTAGACGTCGCTGCTGCCCTCCGGGTACCGGGTGCGGGTCTGGCCGGTGCCGCCGTAACCGCCGGAGCCCTCTTGGTCGTCTCCGAGACTCATGCCGCTCACGTCCCCTCGACGTCGTACGAAAACGCGTAGGAGTACGACGGTAGCCGCGCTGGTTTCCGCGCGGGTGCGGTGTGGTGACTCGACATCAGGGAACGCAACCTCAGCCGGTGGGCACTGCGGACGGGGTGGGTTGGAGGGGCTGTACCGGACGCGGCGGCTATACGGCCATGCCGTACACGATGGTGAAGAGCGTGCCCAGGGAGCCGATGATGAAGACTCCCGTCAGCCCCGCGATGATGAGGCCCTTGCCCTGTTCCGCGCTGAAGGTGTCCCGCAGTGCGGTGGCTCCGATGCGCTGTTTGGCGGCGCCCCAGATGGCGATGCCGAGGCAGAGCAGGATGGCGACCGCCATGACAACCTGGATCATCGTCTTCGCCTCGGTCCCCAGCGCCCCGAAGGGGCCCCAGTCCGGAGCGATCCCGCCGATGATGGTGTTGATGTCTCCCTTGTCGGCCGCAAAGAGCATGTAAGTCACCGCCCCTGGTGGGTAGTTCCGTTTCCCCTGCCTGTGTGCAGAGGTCAGGCCTCATTGTCGCCGACAATTCTGCCGTCGTATGTCGACTTGGCGGCATTGGTTGGCGGGTTTCGTACGAATGACTGTCTGGTCACTCTGTGTATCACGGTAGGTAACGCCGGGCAATGAGGCCTGAGCGGAACCTGTCGTGTGGCTCCGTCGTTGACCCCTCTTACGACCTGCGGCGCTTCTGGCACCGATGTTCTGCGGGTGAAGGCTAACCCGGAGGGCCCCCGGCATGGCGAACGGGCCGCGGTGGGGAGACCGCGGCCCGTTCGTTGACGGAGAGTCAGCCGGTGAAGGCGCTCACTCCCTTGGGGGTGCCCCAGCCGGTCGGCCCGTCGTAGCCCGAGGTGGCGGTGCAGAAGTAGCTCGTCGAGCAGCTGCCGTTGTTGCCCGAGGTCACGTCGTTGAGGGAGGACGTGTGCTGGTAGGGGTACTGGGCCGGGTAGTCGCTGCTGCCGGGCGTACCGGCGAGTGCGTAGACGGCCGCGATGATCGGGGACGAGGCGCTGGTGCCGCCGAACGTGTACCAGCCGGCGGTGACGCCGTAGGAGTCGTAGACGGAGACGCCGGTGGCCGGGTCGGCCACGGCGGAGACGTCGGCGATCATGCGCTTGGTGCAGCCGGTGTCGGTCTGCCAGCTCGGCTTGGCGTCATAGGACGAGCAGCCGGAGCCCGTGCCCTCGGTGCTGCTGGTGTTCCAGACGGTCTCGGTCCAGCCGCGGGTGGTGGAGGACTTCGAGAGCGCGGTGCCGCCCACCGACGTCACGTACTTGGAGGCGGCGGGGTACTCGGCGCCGTACCCCTCGTCACCGGCGGAGACGGTGATGGCGACGCCGGGGTGGTTGAAGTACGAGGAGTCGTAGGAGGTGTCCGAGGAGGACTCGGAGCCGCCGTAGGAGTTGGAGACGAACTTGGCGCCCAGGGTGACGGCCTCGTTCACCGCCTTGCCCAGGTTGGCCATGGTGGCCGACTTGGCCTCGACGAGGAGGATCTTGGCGTTCGGGGCGATGGCGGAGACCATGTCGAGGTCGAGGGAGATCTCCTCGGACCAGCCGGCGTCGCTGGAGGGCAGGGAGGTCGTGGAGCCGGTCTGGGAGACCTTCTTGAAGCAGCCGCTCGCGCTGGTGCAGGCCGGCAGGCCGTAGTACGAGCGGTACTTGGCGAGGTCCGCCTCGGCGTTCGGGTCGTTGTAGGCGTCGACGATGGCGATGGTCTCGCCGGAGCCGTTGGCGGCGGCCGCGGCGGTCAGGCCGTACGCCGACTGGAGGTCGCTCGGGCCGTAGCCGGAGGGGGTGGCGGCGTCGGCGGCCTTGGGGGTGATGCCCCGGGCTTTCTGGAAGGCTGTGGTGCCACCCGTCACGCGGAGGGAGTTGCAGGCGAGTTCGCCGGTCTTCTTGGGGGTGGCGCAGGGGGTCGCGGCCCAGGTGACCTTGGCGGAGGTCGTCGCGTCCGCGTGGACCGCGGTGCCGAAGCCGGCGAGGACGAGGGCGGCGGTGACGGCCGTGGCGGAGCCGACGCGGTGCCATCTCAGGCGTATGTGGGGGAAGTTGGTACGCAAGGTGCAGCCTCCTGGTGGTGAGGGGACAGGGGCGGTGCGGGTGCGTGCCGTCGGTGCGGTTCCCGGCGGTGGGCGGCGGCCTGTGAGGACGCTCCACCTTGTTCAGTACGCGACAACAGAGAATGGCTGGAATTCTGACCTCCGCCATACCGAAAGTTGTCCCGGGCTTACTCGTGCATGGCCGCTGGATGGACTGCGGGCGGTGGTGACTTGACTCGCGTGGACACGGCGAACGGGCCGCGACCGGATGTCGCGACCCGTTGCCGTTGTGCCGCCCTTGAGAGGGGACCCCACGTCCCCCTCTCAAGGGCGGCGCCCCGTGACCCGACGGGGACACTCATGGAGGGGGATCAGCCGGTGAAGGCGCCCAGGCCTTGCGGGGTACCCAGGCCGGTGGGTCCGTCGTAGCCCGAGGTGGCGGTGCAGAAGTAGCTCGTGGAGCAGGAGCCGTTGTTGCCCGAGGTCACGTCGTTGAGGGCGGAGGTGTCCTCGTAGGGGTACTGGGCCGGGTAGTCGCTGCTGCCCGGGGTGCCCGCGAGGGCGTACACCGACGCGATGATGGGGGCGGAGGCGCTGGTGCCGCCGTAGGTGTTCCAGCCCGTGCCGTCCGAGCCGTAGGAGTCGTAGACGGAGACGCCGGTGGCCGGGTCGGCCACGGCGGAGACGTCGGCGATCATGCGCTTGGTGCAGCCGGTGTCGGTCTGCCAGGAGGGCTTGGCGTCGTACGAGGAGCAGCCCGACCCCGTGCCCTCGGTGGAGCTGGTCTTCCAGACGCTCTCGGTCCAGCCGCGGGAGGTGGAGGACGTGGACAGCTTGGTGCCGCCGACCGCGGTGACGTACTTGGAGGCGGCCGGGTATTCGGCGCCGTAGCCCTCGTCGCCCGCGGAGACGGTGATGGCGACGCCGGGGTGGTTGAAGTACGAGGAGTCGTAGGAGGTGTCCGAGGAGGACTCGGAGCCGCCGTAGGAGTTGGAGACGAACTTGGCGCCCAGGGTGACGGCCTCGTTCACCGCCTTGCCCAGGTTGGCCATGCTCGACGAACTCGCCTCGACCAGCAGGATCTTGGCGTTCGGGGCGATGGCGGAGACCATGTCGAGGTCGAGGGAGATCTCGCCGGCCCAGCCGCTGTCGGCGGTGGGGAGGGAGGTCGTGGAGCCGGTCTGGGAGACCTTCTTGAAGCAGCCGTTGGCGGTCGTGCAGGCCGGCAGGCCGTAGTAGCTGCGGTAGGTGGCCAGGTCCGCCACGGCGTTGGGGTCGTCGTAGGCGTCGACGATGGCGATGGTCTCGCCCGAGCCGTTGGAGGCGGCCGCGTCGGTCAGGCCGTACGCCGACTGGAGGTCGCTCGGGCCGTAGCCGGTCGGGGTGGCGGAGGAGGCGTTCGGCTTGAGCGTCTTGGCGGTCATGCCCTTCAGCGCGGCCTGCTTCTCCATGAACGCGGTGGTGCCGGCCGTGACGCGCAGGGCGTTGCAGGCGGCGTAGCCCTTCTTGGGGGTGGCGTCACACGCGCTCTCGTACTGCACATGGGCGTTGGCGACGGCGGTGGCGACGGCCTTGGCGCTCACGTGGTCGGGCGTGGCCGCGGTCGCGTGGACGGCGGTGCCGAGTCCGGCGAGGACAAGGGCGGAGGTGGCCACGGCGGTGGAGCCGGCCCGACGCCATCTGCCGGATCTGTGGGGGGAACGGGAAGTACGCAACGTACAGCCTCCTGGGAGTGGTTGCAGAGGCCTGCGGTGGGGGACCACCGGTGAGGTTCCCGGTGGGGGCGGCGACCCGCGTAGACCCTCGCCTTGTTGAGTACGTGACAACAAGGCAGGCGGTGGAATCCTGACTTCCGCCATACCCAAGGGCGTTGGGGGATTGCTGATCAATGGCGGGCGGATGGGCGGGGGATGGTCACGGCTTGACCATCTACACGCGTCGCACACAATTCCCGGGTGCGGGGCGGCGGGCGCGACTCCGGGTCAGCGGGGCTTGAGGCCGTACATCAGGTGATGGACCAGTCCCGACACGGCGGCCATGGCGGCCTCGGTGGTGAACTTGCCGGTGACGGCGAAGGACGCCAGGCCGTGGAGGGCGGTGCCCACGACGAGGGTGAGCTGCTCGGGGTCGCCGTCGACGATCTCGCCGCGCTGCTGGGCGGCTGCGACGGCCCGCTCCAGGGCGCCCACCGTGCGGTCGATCGCGGCGGTCATCTGCTCGGCGGCGCCGGGCTCGTGCTTGCGGGCGTACATCAGCTCCAGGAGCTCGGCATTGTCGATGGCGAAGCCCAGGTAGGTCCGGGCCAGGACGGTGAGGCGGTCCTGGAGGGGGAGCCCCGGTTCGTCGGCGGCATCGAGGGCCTCGGCCATGCGGTCGTATCCGACCAGGGCGAGGGCGTTGAGCAGGGCCTGCTTGTCCTTGAAGTGCCGGCCGGGGGCGGCGTGGCTGACGCCGAGGTCGCGGGCGAGTTCCCGCAGGGAGAGGGAGGCGCTGCCCTTGTCGCGGAGGGTGCGCTCGGCGGCGGCGAGGAGGGCGGAGCGCAGGTCTCCGTGGTGGTAGGGGCGGGTCTCGGGCTTCTCGGCTGGCATGGGTGCCATCGTATCCGGATGTAGTCGATGCCAGCATTGTTGTCATTGACAGCATTGTTGGCGGCGTCTACATTCGAGCGTATGGCTACCGACAAGCAGCAGAAGTGGAACGCGACCCGCCTCCCCGACCAGACCGGCCGCACGGCGGTGGTCACGGGGGCGAACAGCGGTATCGGACTCCGGGCCGCGCAGGCCCTGGCCGGAGCGGGCGCGCACGTCGTGTTCGCCGTACGGGACCCGGAGCGCGGTGAGGCCGCGGCGAGGACCGTGAACGGCAGCACGGAGGTCCGGCGGCTGGATCTGGCGGACCTGTCCTCGGTGCGGGAGTTCGCGGCGGGGTGGGACCGCCCGCTGGATCTGCTGATCAACAACGCGGGCGTGATGATGGTCCCGCAGCAGCGGACGGCGGACGGCTTCGAGATGCAGTTCGGCACGAACCATCTGGGTCACTTCGCGTTGACGAACCTGCTGTTGCCGTACGTCACCGACCGGGTCGTGACGGTGTCCTCGGGTGCGCACCGCTGGGGCGACCAGCGGATCCGCTTCGACGACCTGAACAGGACGTCGGACTACGACCCGAGGGGCGTCTACGGCCAGTCGAAGCTGGCGAACCTGCTGTTCGTGCTGGAACTCCAGCGGCGGCTGACGGAGTCGGGCTCCCGGGTCCGTGCCCTGGCGGCCCACCCCGGCTACTCGGCCACCAACCTCCAGAGCCACGCGGCCAGTTCGGCGGCCCGGGTGTTCATGAAGTTCGGCAACAGGTTCCTGGCGCAGGACGACCGCGCGGGCGCACTGCCCACGCTGTACGCGGCGACGCAGGAGCTGCCGGGGGCGAGCTATGTCGGGCCGGACGGGCTCGGCGAGATGCGGGGTGCGCCGACTCTGGTGGGCCGGAGCGCGGCCGCGAGCGACCCCGACGTCGCCCGCCGCCTGTGGACGGCGTCGGAGGAGCTGACGGGGACGCGTTATCCACAGGGTGTGGGCACGCGGGGCTGAGCCGTTGGCCCTGGCGCCCCGCCGGCCTCAAGGCGATCCGGTCAGGTGCCCGGCGTTCGCCCAGAACGCGCGCAGCGCGCCGGCGAGTTCCTCCGGCGCCTCCTCGGCCATGTGGTGCCCGGAGTCGATCGGACCGCCCTCCAGCCGGTCGCCCGCCCAGTCGCGCCAGACGTCCAGGACGTCGCCGTAGAGGTCCCTCATGTCGTCGCGGGTGGCCCACAGGACCTGGAGCGGGCTGTCGATGCGCCGGCCGGCCCGGCGGTCGGCGTCGTCGTGCTCCCGGTCGACACCGAGGCCGGCCCGGTAGTCCTCGCACATGGCGTGCACGGTGGCCGGGTCGTGGATCGCGTGCCGGTAGTCCTCGTACGCCTCGGCGCCCATCTGCTCGGCGGTGGCCGTGTACCAGGCGTCGGGGTCGGCGTTGATGACGCGTTCGGCGGGCTTGTCCGTCTGGCCGAGGAAGAACCAGTGCCACCAGTTCGCCGCGAAGCCGGCGTCGCAGCGGCGCAGGGCCTCCCCGAGGGGGACGGCGTCCAGCACGCCGACGGCGGACACGGCCGTGGGATGGTCGAGGGCGAGCCGGGTGGCCACGTACGCGCCCCGGTCGTGCCCGACGACCGTGAACCGCTCGTGTCCGAGGCGGCGCATGACCGCGAGGCAGTCGCCGGCCATGGCGCGCTTGGAGTACGGACGGTGTTCCGGATCGGTCGCGGGCTTGTCGGACCGGCCGTAGCCGCGCAGATCGGGGCAGACGACGGTGTGACCGGCCGCGGCCAGCAGCGGGGCGACGCGATGCCAGGTGGCGTGCGTACGGGGATGTCCGTGCAGGAGCAGCACGGCCGGGCCGCTGCCGCCGTGCCGCACCCGCAGCCGGACCCCGTCGTCGCCCTCGCACCGCGTCAGCTCGAAACCGTCGAACACACCGGCCTCCCGGGCTCGCCGTAACGGCTCTGTTGCCCCGGGGCACGGGATTCACACCGTCGCACAGGGTGCGTGAAACCGCCACTTGATGCGTTTCTCACTTTCGTGCGGAATGCTTTCTTCCGTGAAGCGCACGCCACGTCTCGCTCTCCACGCCGCAGCCGTCCTGCTCACCGTCACCTCGGCCTCCGAGGCGGCCGCCGACGACGGGGCGGGGCCCTTCGGGGTGACGACAGTCGCCGTGGCGACCTCACAGAACGCCCGTGTGGGAGCCCTCTTCGCAGGAAAGAAGCACTTCTGCACCGCCTCCGTCGTCCGCAGCCCGCACCGGGACCTCCTCGTCACCGCCGCGCACTGTCTCGACGACGGCGACGACGGCCTCGTGTTCGTGCCCGGTTACCGGGACGGCACAGCGCCGTACGGGAAGTGGAAGGTGCGCGAGCGGTACATGCCCGAGGGGTGGTCCAAGGGGCAGGACGAGGACAGTGATGTCGCCTTCGCCACGGTCGAGGGGGACATCCAGGACGCCGTCGGGGGGAACCGGTTCGTGACCGGCACCGCCACCGGGGCCACCGCCGTCACCGTCATCGGGTATCCCGCCTCCCGTGACCTGCCGATCAGCTGCACCAACAAGCCGACCGCGCACAGCCGTACGCAACAGCGCATCGACTGCCCCGCGTTCACCGGCGGGACCAGCGGCAGTCCCTGGGTGAACGGGAACGGGCAGGTCGTGGGGATACTCGGCGGGCACGAGCAGGGTGGGTCGACGCCCGACGTGTCGTACAGCGTGGTCCTCGGGGCGGAGGCCGCCGCGCTCTACCGGGACGTGGTCGGCTGATCTTCGCGCCGACCCCGCCGAGTACCCCGGTTTCCCGCGGGGAAGCTCCTAGACTGACGCGGGCGGACTCCCAGTGGGCGAGGGGCGGTTGACGGTGCGTAAGGCGTGGCTCGTGGCGGGCGCCGTTTTCGGGGCGGGGCTCAGCTTCGTGATGCTGCTCGTCGTGGGGGTCTACGTCGTCGCCGGCAACCTCGCCGGCGGGGTGGGCGGAGCCACCAGGGCCCTGGCCAAAGGCGCTGTTCCGGCCGCCTACCAGAACCTCGTGCAGAAGTGGGGCAATCTCTGCCCCGCCATCAACCCGGCGCTGCTCGCCGCCCAGCTCTACCAGGAGAGCGGATTCAACCCGAAGGCCCAGAGCGCCGCGGCGGCGCAGGGAATAGCGCAGTTCATTCCGGGGACCTGGGCCACGCACGGGGTCGACGGGGACGGCGACGGCGACAAGGACGTATGGGACCCCAATGACGCGATTCCCTCGGCGGCTTCCTACGACTGCTCGCTCGCGTCCTATGTGAAGGACGTCCCGGGGAACATCACCGAGAACATGCTCGCCTCCTACAACGCGGGCGCCTACGCGGTCATCAAGTACGGGGGCGTACCGCCGTACAAGGAAACCCAGAACTACGTGAAGACCATCACGACCTTGGAGGAGAGCTTCGCGGCGCCGGTGAGCCGGGTCGATCCCTCCAAGCAGGCCGCCGGGGCCATCTACTACGCGCAGAAGAAGCTCGGAACGCCCTATCTGTGGGGCGGGACCGGTACCGCCGAGCAGGGCGGGCGCTTCGACTGTTCGGGGCTGACGCAGGCCTCGTACGAGAGCGTGGGCATCACGCTGCCGCGCGTCGCGAACGATCAGTACAACGCCGGCCCGCATCCGGCCAGAAGTGAACTGTTGCCGGGGGACCTGGTGTTCTTCTCCACGGACCCCACCAACTCGCGCGCCATCCACCATGTGGGGATTTATGTGGGCGGCGGGTACATGATCGACGCACCGAGAACTGGTGCTGTGATCCGGTTCGACCCGATCGACACTTCTGAGTACTTCGGCGCCACCCGGGTCACCGAAGATGGCGCGAAAGCATTGCCCACGACGGTGTGACCGAGCGTGAAACTCACCCCCTGAGCTGCGGCGATGTGTCTCTCTTCGATAACGTCTGCGTGATCATTCAGTGGAGTGTGGAACGTATTAACGGGAGCCATGCGTTCCTGTGGGCGTAGCCGAGCGCACATGGGTACGCCGGGAAAGACGACGAAGGGGCCGCAGCACCATGGCTGTTCTCGCCGAATCCGGGTCGAACCCCGACGTCGACCTGCTCTACGACATCAACGGCCTGGCCAAGGACGCCCCGCACTGGTTCGACCGGGTCATGGAGTACGTCGGGGAGTACGGCATCCTGCTCGGGATGGTGCTGCTCATCCTGTGGTGCTGGTGGGCGGGCCGCCGGCGTGGGGGTGAGGACGCGGCGTCCTCCGTGGCCGCGTTGGTGTGGGCGCCGCTCGCCGCCGCGCTGGCCGTGCTGGTGAACGTGCCCATAAGGGGATTCGTCGAGCGGCCCCGGCCGTTCCGGACCCATGAGGGGCTCGAGGTCCTGGTTTCCGGGAAGACCGACTACTCCTTCGTGAGCGACCACGCGACGATCACCATGGCGATGGCTGCCGGGCTGTTCGTGGTCAACCGGAAGTTCGGGCTCGTCGGCATCGCGCTCGCGCTGCTCGAAGGGTTCTGCCGGGTGTACATGGGTGTGCACTATCCGACGGACGTCATCGGCGGGTTCGCGCTCGGGACGGCGGTGGCCCTGTTGTTGTCGCCGCTCGCGATGGCTCTTCTCACGCCGGTGATGAAGGCGGTCGAGAGGTCGTCGAAGGGGGCGTGGATCGTCCGCGCGCGAGGGGTCGAGCAGGGAACCTCGGTGATTCCCGGGGCCCGGCAGGAGGCCGCGGCCTCCGAGAGGGATCTCGCCGCGTAGTGCATGACGGCTACAGCGACTGCGGGTAGGTGAAGAACCCCTGCGGGTCGTACTGCTTCTTCACCTTGCCCAGCTTGGTCGCCGCGTCGCCGTAGTACGCCTTCCGCCAGTCCTTCAGCGTCGGGTCCGTGTAGTTCTGGTAGGCCGCGCCCGAGGCGTACGGCTTCATCGCGTCGTGCGCTCCCGTCAGCCAGGACTGGGCCGTCGTGCCCGTCGATCCCGCCTTCCAGGACGCGAGGTACTGGGCCAGCATGCGGGAGCGGCGGTGGACGAAGGCCGTCGCGGTGGGGGAGACGCGGTTGACCGCGCCGCCCAGCGCGGTCAGGGCGATGCTGCCCGAGCCGCCCCGGACCGAGGCGATCTGCCTCAGGAGGGTCTGGATGCCGGCCGCCGAGAGCGAGCGGTCGAAGAAGTCCGAGTGGGCCGCGTAGGTCTCGCGCCCCAGGGCGCCCTGGGCTGAGCGGCCCGGGGTGGAGCCGGGCAGGTGGCACCTGGCGTCCGTGGAGAAGGACGAGCAGCCCGCGTACGCCTCCATCGCGCTCTCGTAGGAGTGCCGCCTGAGCGTCACGCTGCGGGCCGGTGAGCCGATCCTGTCGGCCAGGCGGTCGAGCGCGTTCTGGAGCTCGCCGTAGGTGCCCAGGGAGAACGCCGCGACCGCCACGGAGGGCGAGCCGCCGTTCTCCAGGTGGCAGGAGGACCAGATCTCGTCGGGCTGGGTGGGGCCCCACTCCTGCCATGCCTTCACCACGGCGGCCGCCCTGGACCACGGCCAGGTCGCGTACGCGGTCACGCCCTGCGGGGCGGGGTGGGTCCTGAAGTGCAGTTCGGTCACCACGCCGAAATTGCCGTTGCCGGCGCCGCGCAGCGCCCAGAAGAGGTCCTTGTTCGTGGACGCGTCGGCGGTCAGCTCCTTGCCGTCGGCCGTGATCAGCGTCGCCCGGGTGAGGCTGTCGCAGGTCAGTCCGTAGGCCCGGGAGGCCACGCCGTGACCGCCGCCCAGGGTGAGACCGGAGACGCCGACCGTCGGGCACGAGCCCCCCGGGATGGTCACGCCCTTGGCGGTGAGGGCCCGGTAGACGTCGATCAGCTTGGCGCCGGCGCCTATGACCGCGGTGCCGCCCGAGGCGCGGACGCGGTTCAGCTGGGAGACATCGACGATCAGCCTGTTGTTCCCCGAGGACCAGCCGGCGTAGGAGTGGCCGCCGTTGCGGATCGCCACCCGGGTGCCGTGAGTGCGGGCATAGGCGACAATGGTTCGGATATCGTCCGCGTTCGCCACGTACGCGACGGCCGCGGGCTTCAGCGAGTCGAAGCGGGTGTTGTAGAGCTGCCGGGCCGTCGTCCAGTCGGCGTCGCCGGGGCGGACCAGGGGGCCGTCCAGGTCGCGGGCGAGGGCCGACCAGTTCGCGGCGGCCGCGGCGGGCGTACGGGAGGAGAGGGACTGGCCGATGGTGCTCTGCGCGGCGCCGGCGCTTTTCCTGCCGTCGCACGCGGCCGTGGCCACCGCCGTGATCGCGGCCGCGCCGCCCCCGATGAACGTACGCCGTTCCATGTGTCCGTGCCTTTCGTCGGCCTCGTCGGCTTCCGTGGTACGAGACGGGACTGCGGGGGTGAGGGTTCCCTGGAGGGTTCCGGAATCACACTGTGCCCTCGACGTAAGCGTTCCGTGACCTCACCGCACCTTCTGCAGGGGTTCACCCGCAGTTCACTTCCGGCCATCAACGCCTTCACCTGATCTGCCTAATTTCGGCCTTACGCGATGCGTGGTGCGTCTCGAATGCGCATCCGTATCACCCAGACTTCGCGCACGCCGCCGGATTCAGGACGGCGGCTCCCGGAAGGAACTCAAGTGAAGCTTCAGCGCAAGAACCGGCGGGCCCTCGCCTTCGGTGCTCTCGCCGTCTCCGGCGCCCTGGCCCTCACGGCGTGCGGCTCGGACGACACCAGCGACGGCGGTGGCAGCAGCGCGTCCTCGACCGCCAACGCCAGCACCATCAAGTGCGACGACGCCAAGGGCCAGCTGCTCGCCGACGGCTCCTCCGCGCAGAAGAACGCGATCGACGCCTGGGTCAAGCAGTTCACGCAGGCCTGTGGCGTGCAGATCAACTACAAGGGCGGCGGCTCCGGCGCCGGTGTGACCGCGTTCAACAACGGCCAGGTCGCCTTCGCCGGCTCCGACTCCGCGCTGAAGCCCGAAGAGGTCACGGCCTCCAAGAAGGTCTGCTCCGGCGGCCAGGGCATCGACCTGCCGATGGTCGGCGGCCCGATCGCCCTCGGCATCAACATCTCCGGTGTCGACAAGCTCACGCTGGACGCGCCCACCATCGCCAAGATCTTCAACGCCAAGATCACCAGCTGGAACGACCCGGCGATCGCCAAGCTGAACCCGGGCGTGAAGCTCCCCAGCCTGAAGATCCAGGCGTTCCACCGCTCGGACGACTCCGGTACGACGGACAACTTCACCAAGTACCTGATCGCCACCGCCAAGAGCGACTGGCCCTACGACGGCGGCAAGACCTGGCAGGCCAAGGGCGGCCAGTCCGCCGCGCAGTCCTCCGGTGTGGCCCAGCAGGTGAAGCAGACCAACGGTGCCATCGGCTACTTCGAGCTCTCCTACGCCAAGGACGGCATCACGCCGGTCAGCATCGACACCGGCGCCTCCGCCCCGGTCGAGCCCACCACCGAGAACGCCTCCAAGGCCATCGCGGACGCCAAGGTCGTCGGCACCGGCTCGGACCTGGCGCTCCAGCTGAACTACGCGACCAAGGCCGACGGCGCCTACCCGATGGTCCTCGTCACGTACGAGATCGTCTGCGACAAGGGCAACAAGTCCGACACCCTGGCCGCCACCAAGGCGTTCCTGCGCTACACCGCCTCCGAGGACGGCCAGAAGGTCCTCGCGGACAACGACTACGCGCCGATCCCCGACGACATCATCGCCAAGGTCCGCACCACCATCGAGGGCCTGAGCTGACCTGAGCGTGTGGTCGGTTCGGGGCCCGCTTCGAGGGACCCGGGCCGGCCACACCGTCCGGTGCACCGCCGCCAAGAGCCGTACGACACGTGCGGCTCAGCAGACCGGAGAACCCGATGGACACCACACAGATAACAGACGCACCTCCCCCCACCCCCCAGCCCACCGAGGCCGAGCAGAAGCGCGCGGCCCGTGGCGCCACCCGACCCGGCGACCGGATCTTCCTCGGTCTCTCCCGCGGGTCGGGCATCCTGCTGCTGGTGATCATGGCCGCCATCGCCGGCTTCCTCACCTACCGCGCCTCGATCGCGATCAGCAAGGACGACGCCAACTTCTTCACCGCCTTTGAGTGGAACACCCAGCTCATTCCGCCGAAGTTCGGCATCGCCGTCCTCGTCTTCGGCACGGTTGTCTCCTCGATCATCGCCATGGCCATCGCGGTCCCGGTCGCGGTCGCCATCGCGCTGTTCCTCACGCACTACGCCCCGCGCAGACTGCGCGGCCCGATCTCCTACGTGATCGATCTGCTCGCCGCGGTGCCGTCCATCGTGTACGGCCTGTGGGGCGCCCTGATCCTCGTGCCGCACATGAACGGCCTCTACGGCTGGCTCGACGACTACCTCGGCTGGACCGGCATCTTCAAGTGGCAGGGCGGCGCGCCCCGCTCGATGCTCACCGTCGGCATCCTGCTCGCGATCATGATCCTGCCGATCATCACCAACGTGAGCCGCGAGGTCTTCCGCCAGGCCCCGCAGATGATCGAAGAGGCGGCCCTCGCCCTCGGCGCCACCCGCTGGGAGGTCATCCGCATGGCGGTGATCCCCTTCGGCCGCTCCGGCGTGATCTCCGCCTCGATGCTCGGTCTCGGCCGCGCGCTCGGCGAGACGATGGCCGTGGCCACCGTGCTCTCGCCGACCTTCGACATCCAGGCCAGCCTGCTCGACCCGGGCGGCGGCACCTTCGCCCAGAACATCGCCAGCAAGTTCGGTGAGGCCAGCGAAACGGGCCGGGATGCGCTGATCGCCTCCGGCCTGGTGCTGTTCGTCATCACCCTGCTGGTCAACGGCGCGGCTCGCATGATCATCGCCCGCCGCAAGGAGTACTCGGGGGCCAACGCATGAGCAACGCCGTCATCGCCGACAAGCCCCGCAGCACCCTGCGCGGCGCCAGCCTCCCCAAGTGGTCCCCGTACGCCATCGCCGCCGGCTCCGTCGCCCTCGGTCTCGGCATCAGCGCGGCCGCCGGCCTGGACAGCAGTATCCAGTGGGCGCTGATCGCCGGGCTCCTGTTCGTTCTCGGCACGTACGTCATCGCCGCCCGCGTGGAGGGCCGCCGTCAGGCCAAGGACCGGGTCGCGACCGCGCTGGTCTGGGTCGCCTTCCTGCTCGCCGTCGTCCCGTTGGTCTCCCTGGTGTGGTCGACGGTCTCGCGCGGACTGAAGGTCCTCGACATCTTCTTCCTGACCCACTCGATGGGTCTGGTCGCCGACTCCGAGCCGGGCGGCGGTATCTACCACGCCATCCTCGGCAGCCTGGAACAGGTCGCTCTCGCCACCGTGATCGCGGCGCCGATCGGTGTGCTCACCGCGATCTATCTGGTCGAGTACGGGCGCGGAAAGCTTGCCAAGGCCGTCACGTTCTTCGTCGATGTCATGACGGGCATCCCGTCGATCGTCGCGGGTCTGTTCATCCTCTCGATCATGCTGATGTTCGACATGCAGCCCTTCGGGTTCGCCGGCTCGCTCGCCCTGGCCATCCTGATGATGCCGGTCGTGGTCCGCTCCACGGAGGAGATGCTCAAGCTCGTCCCGAACGAGCTGCGCGAGGCGTCCCTGGCGCTCGGCATCCCGAAGTGGCGCACGATCCTGAAGGTGGTCATCCCGACCTCCATCGGCGGCATCACCACCGGCATCATGCTGGCGGTCGCCCGTATCGCGGGCGAGACCGCGCCGGTGCTGCTGCTGGTCTGGGGCAACTCGCTCATCAACTCCAACCCCTTCGAGGGTGCGCAGCAGTCGTTGCCGCTGTACATCTATCAGCAGTACGCGAACAGCGCGGGAGCCGGTGCGGCCTACGACCGTGCGTGGGCGGCGTCTCTGACGCTGATCGCCTTCGTGATGATCCTCAACCTGGTGGCTCGCGGCATCGCCCGCTGGAAGGCCCCGAAGACCGGTCGCTGACGCGACCCCCCAGCGACTGATCTGGAAGTGAAGTAGTCATGGCCAAGCGAATCGACGTGAGCGGGCTCACCGCCTACTACGGCTCCCACAAGGCGATCGAGGACATCTCGATGACGGTCGAGCCGCGCTCGGTGACGGCCTTCATCGGCCCCTCCGGCTGCGGCAAGTCGACCTTCCTGCGCACGCTCAACCGGATGCACGAGGTCACCTCGGGCGGCCGGGTCGAGGGCAAGGTGCTCCTCGACGACGAGGACCTGTACGGCCACGGCATCGACCCCGTGTCAGTCCGCCGTGAGGTGGGCATGGTCTTCCAGCGCCCGAACCCGTTCCCCACGATGTCGATCTTCGACAACGTGGCGGCGGGCCTGCGCCTGAACGGCTCGTTCAAGAAGAGCGAGCTGTCGGAGGTCGTCGAGAAGTCCCTCAAGGGCGCGAACCTCTGGAACGAGGTCAAGGACCGTCTGAACAAGCCGGGTTCGGGTCTCTCCGGTGGTCAGCAGCAGCGCCTGTGCATCGCGCGCGCGATCGCGGTGGAGCCCAAGGTCCTCCTCATGGACGAGCCGTGCTCGGCCCTGGACCCGATCTCCACCCTCGCCATCGAGGACCTGATCGGTGAGCTGAAGGAGCGCTTCACGATCGTCATCGTGACGCACAACATGCAGCAGGCGGCGCGTGTCTCCGACCGTACGGCCTTCTTCAACCTGGCCGCCGTCGGCCAGCCCGGCAGGCTGATCGAGATCGACGAGACGGAGCGGATCTTCTCCAACCCGTCCGTCCAGGCCACGGAGGACTACATCTCCGGCCGCTTCGGCTGAGCCGACACCGACCCCTCGCGGTGCTGCATGGCGGTGCCACCGCGAGGACACAGAGGGCCCGCCCCCGGATTCCCGGGGGCGGGCCCGTTTACGTGCACGGTTCCTGGTTCCTACAGGAACACCAGGTTCACGATCCAGAAGGCGCAGGCGGCCACGATCGCCGCCGCCGGCATGGTGATGAACCAGCCGAGGACGATGTTCTTGGCCACGCCCCAGCGGACCGCGTTGACGCGCTTGGTGGCGCCGACGCCCATGATCGCCGAGGTGATGACGTGGGTCGTCGAGACCGGCGCCTTGAACAGGTAGGCGGTGGTGAACATGATCGCCGCACCGGTCGTCTCCGCGGCGAAACCCTGCGGCGGATCGAGCTCGATGATCTTCCGGCCCAGGGTGCGCATGATGCGCCAGCCGCCCGCGTACGTGCCCAGGGACAGCATCACCGCACAGGCGATCTTCACCCAGACCGGGATCGGGTCGCCGTACGTCTCGTGTCCGGAGATGACCAGGGCCATCACCACGACACCCATCGTCTTCTGGGCGTCCTGGAGACCGTGACCGAGGGCCATGCCGGCCGCGGACACGGTCTGCGCTATCCGGAAACCCCGCTTCGCCTTGTGCGGATTGGCCCGCCGGAAGATCCACATGATCGCGGCCATCACCAGGTAACCGACGACCAGACCGACGACCGGTGAGAGGAACATCGGAATGACGACCTTGTCGAGCACACCGTTCCAGATCACTTCGGTGCCGCCCGCCAGCGCGGCCCCCACCATGCCCCCGAACAGCGCGTGCGAGGACGAGGAGGGGAGCCCGAAGTACCAGGTGACGAGGTTCCACACGATCGCGCCGACCAGTGCCGCGAAGAGGATCGCCATCCCCTTCGAGCCCTGCGGCGTCTCGATCAGGCCCTCACTGACGGTCTTGGCGACCCCGGAGCCCAGAAAGGCTCCTGCCAGGTTCATGACCGCCGCCATGGCCAGCGCGGCCCGGGGGGTCAGCGCGCGCGTCGACACCGAGGTCGCGATCGCGTTCGCGGAGTCGTGAAAGCCGTTGGTGTACGTGAAGAAGAGCGCGACCAGGATGGTCACGACCAGAGCGAAGGTGTCCATGGAAGAGGTCAGGACTCCTTGACGGCGATGGTCTCCACCGTGTTCGCCACATGCTCGAACGCGTCCGCGGCCTCTTCGAGGACGTCCACGATCTGCTTGAGCTTGAGGACCTCGATGGCCTCGTACTTGCCGTTGAAGAGCATGGCGAGCAGCTTGCGGTGGATCTGGTCCGCCTGGTTCTCCAGCCGGTTGACCTCGATCCAGTACTCGGTGAGGTTGTCCATGGTCCGCAGGTTCGGCATGGCCTCGGCCGTGAGCTCGGCCGCCCGCGCGAGCACCTCGATCTGCTGCTCGACGCCCTTGGGGAGCTCCTCGACGTTGTAGAGGACGACCAGGTCGACGGCCTCCTCCATGAAGTCCATGATGTCGTCGAGGGAGGACGCCAGGTTGTAGATGTCCTCGCGGTCGAACGGCGTGATGAAGGAGGAGTTCAACTGGTGGAAGATCGCGTGAGTGGCGTCGTCACCGGCGTGTTCAGCGGCCCGCATACGCTCTGCGATCTCGGCCCGGCCGGCGGTGTCCGCGCCGAGCAGTTCCATCAGGAGCTTCGAGCCCGTGACGATGTTGTCCGCGGAGGCGGCGAACATGTCGTAGAAGCTCGTCTCCCTGGGGGTCAGACGAAAGCGCACAAGGGGTCCTCGGGGTGCATCGGTTTCGGTCAGGCTGATGCTAGGTGCATCATCCGGCCACGGCTAATGGGCCGTCCCCCAGTGTCGCCCATCGGGCACAGTGGTTGGCACCGGGGCCGTCCGCAGGCCGTATACCCGGGAAACTTCGGTACGATATACCCAGGAGGGGTATAGGAATGCCCCTTGTTGTGGAGGACGCGATGACGACCACCGACACCGGCGCCACGGCGCCCTCCGAGCCAGTGGCCGAAAACGTCACGCACGGCTACCACAAGCAGAAGGACGAACACCTCAAGCGCCTGCGCCGGATCGAGGGCCAGATCCGGGGCCTGCAGCGGATGGTCGACGAGGACGTCTACTGCATCGACATACTCACGCAGGTGTCGGCCTCCACCAAGGCCCTGCAGTCCTTCGCCCTGCAGCTCCTGGAGGAACACCTGCGGCACTGCGTCGCGGACGCTGCCGTCAAGGGCGGCGACGAGATCGACGCGAAGGTCGAGGAGGCGACGAAGGCCATCGGCCGGCTGCTGCGGACCTGATCGGGCCTTCCCCGCGACGGGACGGGCGCCCCCGGCTCACGTGCCGGGGGCGCTCGCGCGTTCTTCGGTCACTTTCAGCACCTCGTCGATGCTCTCCAGGCTGAGCCGGTCGTCCGCGGCCGACGCCGCGATGATCAGCTCTCCGCACAGTTCGATCTCGGCGAGGGCCACGTGGTCCTGCACCGCCGTACCGCCGACCGGAGCCACGCGCATCACCTCTTCTCTGCCGTTACCGACTTCCTAGAGTAGGGAGCGGCACACACACCGCGCATGGCACGGACGGGCTAGTTCTTGACGCCCGTCATGGCCGCTCACTCCTCGGCGATCTTGCCGGCGTAGATGTCCCGGGCGGCCGGCAGACGTACGTCCGTGGCGATCCCGAAGTCGTACAGGAGGGTCGTCGAGGCGACCGCGACCGTGCCCTGCCGCTGTCCGTTGACGAAGCTGAAGCGGTGGCGGATCTTGCGGATGCGGCCCTGGTCGTCGAGGTAGACGTCGAAGGGCACCGCGGCCGTGGCGAACCCTTTCGCCGCCGCTGCCAGGACATCCTTGTTGGCGCCTGAGGCGCTCTTCGCCGCGGCGGCGAGGTCCGCCGTACCCCGGTAGTGCCGCACCTCGGTCCCCGCGAGCTCGGTCGTGCCGACGTACGTCGCCGTCCTGGTCCCGCGCAGCACCTCGGCGGCGGCGAACGGATCGGTGGCCCCGCCGGTGACGAGATTGCCGTCGGAGAGGGTCGCGGTGTCGACGCGCACCCACTTGTCGGCGGGCACCCCTGCGCCCCGGTTCTTCATGAACAGGGCACCGGGGGCGAGGAGTTCGGTGATCGGCCGGTGCTCGCTGGTGCCGGCCGGGTCCTGCGGCAGCATCACCTTGAGCCGGCCGAGCCGCTCGCGGTAGTCGTACACGCCCTCGCCGCGGATGGTGACCCGGGTGCCGCCGGTGGCCATCTCCATCGACGTGCTCGCCTTCGAACTGCCCGCGTCCTCCAGGGCGTCGGCGGCCCGGCGCAGGGTCCCGACCGGGTCGGGCGCGCGCGCGTCGTCGAGCGTGGCGCCGCTGCCCGAGCAACTGGTGGCGCCGGCGCAGGCGATGAGCACCGCCGCGACGACGACCGACCCGCCGGCCTGCCTCTGCTGTCGCTCCGCCATCGCCGCCTACCCCCAGCCGTCCGTCAAGGACCCCCTGTCGATTCGCCTAACGACGGGCAGGAGGGGGTCGTCACGCGCATACCGGGCCTTTACCCGCGGTGGGTAACGTTGTCGGCGTGGCGCAGCAGGACAGGATCCCCCCACCTCCCTCCGACCCACCGGCCCACCACACGCAGATGGTCGAACAAGGCCGCTTCTGCCTGGCCCGGTGCACCTGCGGCTGGCGCGGGCCGGCGCGCAGAGCCCGCAGCCAGGCGCGGGCGGACGCGGAGGGGCACGCACCGGTCTGAGAGCCGCCCCCGTCCAAGGGTGCTACGTGTGTTCGAGCACCCGCACCAGGAGCTCGTCGACGAGTGTCCTGTCCCGGGGCTGGGTCAGCCGGTTCCTCGCGGCCGTCGGGGAGAGCCAGAGGATGCGGTCGACCTCGTCGTTCGGGGTGAAGGCGCCGGTGGTGGCCTCGGCCGCCCAGTAACGGACCTGCTTGGGGCGACCGTTGGCGTAGTACTGCGCGGCGGAGAGCGGGACGCCGGGTGCGGCCCGGTACCCGGTCTCCTCCTCCACCTCGCGCAGCGCGCCGGTGAGGGCGTCCTCGCCGCGCTTCAGCTTGCCCTTGGGGTGCGACCAGTCGTCGTATTTCGGCCTGTGGACCAGGCAGACCTCCAGCTCGCCGTCGATCGGGGAGCGGCGCCACAGCACGCAGCCTGCCGCCTGTACGGGAGTGTGCGGGGTGTCGGTCACTGGAGTCGCTGCCTCCTTCAGGTGCTGACGGCCTGTTTCTGCCAGCACTGCTGGAACGCGAACCGGGCCGCCTCCACCTCGTGGCGCTGGTCGGCGTGCAGAACGCCGAGGGCGTAGGCGGTGGCCGGGGCGATGCGGGGGGTGCGGGCCGCCGCCGCGGCGGCGGCCGCGGCCTCAGAGGCGTCCCGGTGGCGGTCCAGGGCCTCACCTGCCGTCAGGAGCCGTAGCTCCACCGGGGGGTTGGTGCCGCAGAGGACCTCCCGCGCGTATCGGTGCAGGCGAAGGAGGAGGCGGACCTGGTGCCAGGGGGCGTCCTGGGGGTGGGGGGAGGGGTCCGGGGAGAGACCGTGGATGAGGGCCTCGGCGTTGTACGGATGGCCCGCGGTGATCAGGGGGAGGGCGGTCACCGCGTCCTGGAGGCGTTCCTGTGCCGCGGTGGCCATGGGGTGGAGGTCGGTGGTGACGGCCGTTTTCGTCAGGGGGACTTCGCTCGCCAGTACGGCGATGTTGTCGGCGACCGCGTGGAAGCGGGAGGAGCCGAGGGCCTGGAGGGCGGTGCTGTGGGCTCGGGTGCGGGCGAGGGTGAGCTGGCGGTCGAGGAGGGCGCCCGCTTTCGCGGCGCCCACGGTCAGGTTGCCGCGGTCCGGGGCGGGCACCGGGTGGGTGGGGGAGCCGGCGGTGCCCACCGCCGCACTCGCCGGCTGCGCCGGGAACACCGCGCCCGACAGCCTGTGCAGGGCCAGCAGCAGGCGTTCCAGACGGGACTCGTACGCGTGCTCCATGCCCAAGGTCCCTGACAGCCAGGCCAGTTCGGGGCGGAGGGCCTCCGACCAGTCGGGGTCCAGGAGCGGGCGGAAGGTGTGGAGGCTGGAGCTGATGCGGCGGACCGAGCGGCGCAGGGCCCGGGCTGCGTCGACGGGGTCCTCCGCGCCCGCCGCCGAGGCACCGCCGGACTCCCGGTGCTGGCGCAGGGCGCGGAGGAATTCCGTGGCCTGGGACCGCAGGTAGCCCGCGAGGGCGTCCCCGGTGGTCCCGACGTGCCCGGCCAGGGGATCCGTCGGTTCAAGGTGTTGCTGTGCCACGCCGGCGCCTCCGGGCGTCTATGAGCATCTCCTGGACGTTGCGCAGGGGCTGGCCGTCCGCATCCGTGGCGTGCCGGGTCCACTCGCCGTCCGGGCCGAGATGCCAGGACGCGGTGGTGTCGGACATGCCGGTCTCCAGCAGCCGGTTGAGGGCCGCCCGGTGGGCCGGGTCGGTGACCCGGACCAGGGCCTCTATCCGGCGGTCGAGGTTGCGGTGCATCATGTCGGCGCTGCCGATCCACACCTCGGGCTCGCCGCCGTTGCCGAAGCCGAAGACCCGGGAGTGTTCGAGGAACCGGCCGAGGATCGAGCGGACCCGGATGTTCTCGGACATGCCGGCGACGCCGGGGCGGATCGCGCAGATGCCGCGCACCCAGACGTCGACCGGCACACCCGCCTGGGACGCGCGGTAGAGCGAGTCGATGAGCGCCTCGTCCACCATGGAGTTGACCTTGATGCGGATGAAGGCGGGACGCCCTGCGCGGTGGTGCTGGACTTCCTTGTTCACGCGGGAAATGAGGCCGTCGCGAAGGGACTTGGGCGCCACGAGGAGGCGGCGGTAGGTCTCGCGACGGGAGTAGCCGGACAGCCGGTTGAAGAGGTCGGAGAGGTCCGCGCCCACCTGCGGGTCGGCGGTGAGCAGGCCCAGGTCCTCGTAGAGGCGCGCGGTCTTCGGGTGGTAGTTGCCGGTGCCGACGTGGCTGTACCGCCGTAGCGTGTCGCCCTCCTGACGGACCACCAGGGACAGCTTGCAGTGGGTCTTCAGGCCGACCAGGCCGTAGACGACATGGCAGCCCGCCTCCTCCAGCTTGCGCGCCCACTTGATGTTGGCGTGCTCGTCGAAGCGGGCCTTGATCTCGACCAGGACGAGGACCTGCTTGCCGGCCTCGGCGGCGTCGATGAGGGCGTCGACGATCGGGGAGTCGCCAGAAGTGCGGTACAGGGTCTGCTTGATGGCGAGGACGTCCGGGTCGTCGGCCGCCTGCTGGAGGAAGGCCTGCACCGAGGTCGAGAAGGAGTCGTAGGGGTGGTGCAGCAGGACGTCGCGGGCGCGCAGGGACGCGAAGATGTCGGGCGCGGACGCCGACTCGACCTCCGCCAGGTCGCGGTGGACACCGGCGACGAACTTGCGGTACTTCAGCTCGGGGCGGTCGAGGCCCGCGATGCGGAAGAGGCCGGTGAGGTCGAGAGGGCCGGGGAGCGGGTAGACCTCCGCCTCGGAGATCTTCAGCTCGCGCACCAGCAGGTCGAGGACCTCGCGGTCGATGGACTCCTCGACCTCCAGACGCACCGGCGGGCCGAAGCGGCGCCGCATGAGTTCCCTCTCCAGGGCCTGGAGAAGGTTCTCGGCGTCGTCCTCCTCGACCTCCAGGTCCTCGTTGCGGGTGACCCGGAAGGTGTGGTGCTCCAGCACCTCCATGCCCGGGAACAGCTCCTCCAGGTGGGCCGCGATGACGTCCTCGATGGGGACGTAGCGGCCGGGGGAGGACTCCAGGAAGCGGGACAGCAGCGGCGGGACCTTGACCCGGGCGAAGTGGCGCTTGCCGTTGACCGGGTTGCGCACGATCACGGCCAGGTTCAGCGACAGGCCGGAGATGTACGGGAAGGGGTGCGCCGGGTCGACCGCGAGGGGGGTCAGGACCGGGAAGATCTGGTGGCGGAACAGGGTGAAGAGGCGGGCCTGCTCCTTCTCCTGGAGTTCGCTCCAGCGGACCAGGTGGATGCCCTCCTCGGCCAGGGCGGGAGCGACGTCCTCGTGGTAGCAGGCGGCGTGCCGGGCCATCAGCTCGCGGGAGCGGGCCCAGATCATCTCCAGGACCTCGCGCGGCTGGAGGCCGGAGGCGGAGCGGGTGGCGACGCCGGTGGCGATACGGCGCTTCAGTCCGGCCACCCGGACCATGAAGAACTCGTCCAGGTTGCTGGCGAAGATCGCGAGGAAGTTCGCGCGCTCCAGCATGGGGGTGTTCGGGTCCTCGGCGAGTTCCAGGACACGTTCGTTGAACGCGAGCCAGCTGCGCTCCCGGTCGAGGAAACGACCCTGCGGGAGCTGGGCGGCCCCGTCGACCGGGACCTCCTCGTACGCGTCGAGATCGGCGTCGAGGTCTGGCTCCAGATCGGAAACGGTGGCCGACACGGTGTGCGGGCGGTGCGCGGCTATGGAGCCCACGGAGGGCTGCACGTGCTGGACCTCTGCCTGGGTGTTCGACTGGCTCATGACCCCATTCTTCCGCGCCGGACGCGAAACGGGCGCGTCGGAGGCGGCGAGCGGGAGCACGACGGCGACCGGGGCGTCCCCGTTCCCCGCGGATCCCTCGGGTGGCGGCGAAGGCTCTGGCACGGCGGGCTTCATTCGGTGAGGGTCGCAAGCCCGTCTGAACCAATGGTTACGGCGACATGGCGTTCGGGATATCGGAGGACGGCTCCCGAGCGTCCGCACACCTGAACCGCACGTCCTTCCCGCTGCCGGGGGACATGCGGTTCAGGGGCGTTCTCAGGCGGTACGGCGGCGCAGTACCCGGAAGGCGGCGGTGGTCGCCAGCGCGGTGACGGTGAGGACGATGCCGGTCTCGACGAGGTGCAGGGGCCAGAAATGGGACGCGGGGTGGTAGCCACCGCTCCGGGTCTGCCACAGGGCGGGGGACGCCTTGCCGCTGCCCGCCGTCGGCCAGAAGTCCTCGCGGTACCGCTCGGCACACCGGTTGAGCACGATCATCACCGTGACCGCGACCGCGAGGGCGGGCAGGGAGCGTCGTAGCAGCAGCGCGGCGAGCGTGCCGACCGCCAGCGCGCACAGGCCGTACGCCACCACGACCGGGCCGCGTGCGGCGAACACGTCGGGGAAGGACCAGTCGTCGCCCATCAGGTCCCGGTGCGCCGACCAGGCCCAGCGGTAGACGGGGACGAACACGGCGCCGGCGAGGACGATCAGAACGGCGGGTACGGCGAGCTTGACGGCCAGCCAGCGGGTGGGCGTGCAGGACTGCGTCCATGCCAGTCGCGCGGTGCCCGATTCCAGTTCACGGCCGATCAGCGCGCCGCCCGCCCAGGCGGCCACGGCCCAGAAGCTGTAGTACATGAACGTACTGGTCCAGCCCATGGGCTCGGTGTAGTCGCGCCAGGCCCCGATACCGCACAGGCCCGGTCGGTCGTCGCGGCAGGCGGCCAGGGTCGCGTGGACCGAGTCGGCGGTGACCTCGGTCAGCCAGACCAGGTAGCCGACGCAGGCGAGGACGAAGACGCCCCACACCACCAGGGCCGTGCGGTGCAGCCGCAGCACGGTCCGGGTGAGCCCCTGCCGGTGGAGGGTCGGGGTGCTCATCCGATGGCTGCCCGCCTGCGCAGGAGGCCGAACGCGACGGCGACGGCCACGGCGGTGAGGGCGAGCAGGACGCCGGTCTCCAGGAGCTGGCGGGGCCAGTAGTCGGAGGACGGCAGGTACTCGCGGGTGAACCGGACGACGTCGTGCTTCGCGAGGCAGGCCTTGTCGTCGTAGCAGCCCGGGTCGCGGATCTCGGTGCCGGCGGAGGTGAACGCCCGGCTGCGCGAGCTGAGCTCGGGCTGCTGGTAGCGGCCCTGGAAGGGCCAGTGGTTGCCGCGGAAGGCGTAGACCAGGAAGTACGCGAACCCGCTGAAGGCGAGGGCGGGAAGGGTGCGGCGGGCGGTGAGGCCGATCAGGGCGCCGAGGGTGAGACCGAGCAGGGGGGCGGCGACGGTGGCCGGGCCGAGGGAGAAGTAGAGGGAGCGGGGGCCGATGCCGGCGATGAGCAGCTCGCTGTGGGCGGACCACAGCTGGTGGTACAGGACGGTCAGCAGGGTGGTGCCGAGGACGATGAAGGCCGCGGGGACGGCGAGCGCGGTGGCGAGCCAGCGTGCCGGGGAGACCGACTGGGTCCAGGCGAGCTGTGCGGTGCCGCTCTCCAGTTCGCGGGCGATCAGCGGGCCGCCGGCGAACAGGGCGACGGCGAAGGAGGCCATGGTGAGCAGAGTGTCGGGGTAGTAGAAGAGGTCGTTGTACTCGGTCGCGGGGCTGTCGGGCATGATCAGCCCGGAGTACCCGTAGACGGCGAGTTTCCGCTGTGCGGCCTCGGCACCGGGGCCGAGGAGCCAGAGCAGGAAGCCCGCGGTGGCGGTCACGAAGGCGAGCCAGATCCACAGGGCGCCGCGGTGCAGGCGCAGGACGGTGCGGATCAGGCCGCGTGGTGGGCGCGCCGAAGAAGTGGGCGCTTCGAGGACGGCGGCGGCGCTCATGCGGACACCGCCTCGGGTGCCGTGGTGCCCGGGGTGAGCAGGGCCGGGGCGTCGGGCGCGCGGAGATGGGCGAGCAACAGTCCCTCCAGCGAGGGCTCCTCGGTCGCCCAGCCCTCCCCGACCGGGCCGTCGCGGCGGATCAGGGCGGTCAGACCGCGGCCGGCGGTACGGGACTCGATCACGGTGTGCGGGGCCAGGTCGGCGGGTGTGCCGCGGCCGGTGACCTGGGTGTGGGCGGCGAGCAGGTCGTCGATGCCGCCGCCGAGCCGGACCCGGCCGCCGCCCAGGAGCAGCAGGTGGTCGCAGGCGTCGGCGAGCTCGGCGACGATGTGCGAGGACATCAGCACGCTGGTGCCGCGCTCGGCGGCGTCCGCCATCAGGGTGCCCATCAGCTCGTGCCGGGCGAGCGGGTCGAGGTCGGCCATCGGCTCGTCGAGGAGCATCAGCTCGGGCCGCTTGCCGAGGGCGAGGGCGAGCGCGACCCGGGTGCGCTGGCCGCCGGAGAGCCCGCGGATCCGGGACTTCGGGTCCAGGTCGCCCTGTTCGACGATGCGGGCGGCGCGGGCGGCGTCCCAGCGGGCCGGGTTGAGCTCGGCGCCCATGCGCAGGGTCTCGGCGATGGTCAGCTGGGGGTAGAGCGGCTTGTTCTGGGCGAGGTAGGCGATCCGGTCGCGGGTCTCGCCGGGCGCCCCGCCGAGGACGGTGAGCGTGCCGGAGGTGCGGCGCAGCAGGCCGGCGGCTATCGCGAGGAGGGTGGACTTTCCGGCGCCGTTGGGGCCGACCAGTGCGCTGATGCGGCCGGTGGGCAGCCGGAAGGAGCAGCCGTCGAGGGCGGCGGCCCGCCTGCCGTACCGCTTGCCCAGGCCGGACGCCTCCAGGGCGAAGGCCGGGGTGGTGCTGGTGGAACTCACTGGTCCCCCTTCGGGAAGTGCTCATCGAGTACGGCGGTGAAGAACGCGTCGACGTCCTCGCGGCCGAGGCCCGCGGACCGGGCGCGCTTCGCCCAGTCGTCGAGTTCGGTGCGCAGGGGTGTGTCGGCCGTGTGGGCGCCGAGGGTCCTGCGGACGAAGGTGCCGAGGCCGCGGCGGGCCTCGACCAGGCCCTCGCGCTCGAGTTCGCGGTATGCCTTGAGCACGGTGTTCGGATTGATGGCGGTGGCCTCCACGACCTCGCGGGCGGTGGGGAGCCTGTCGCCGGGTTCGAGGAGGCCCAGTCGTAGGGCCTGCTTGGTCTGCTGGACGATCTGCACGTAGGTGGCGACGCCGGAGCGCCGGTCGATGCGGTACTCGACCACGCGGACAACCACCCTTTCACTAATTGAGTAGTGAAAGGGTGGTGGAAGGTGGTCGTGAAAGTCAAGCGTGCGGGTGTGAACCGGTCGGCGGGGGTCGTCCGATGAAGGGGCGTGAGGGAAACGGAAAGCGACGGGGATCTGCTGCGGGCCATCGCGGCGGACGGGGACCGGCGTGCCTTCGAGGAGCTGTACCGGCGGTACGCGCCCTGGCTGCTCGCGCGGCTGCGGGGGCGGTGTGCGGACGCGGCCCTGGTCGACGACGTCGTGCAGGAGACGTTCCTCGCGGTGTGGCGGGGGACCGCGCGCTACCGCGAGGAAGGCGATGTGGCCGGGTGGCTGTGGCGGATCGGCTCCCGCCGGCTGATCGACGCGCTGCGCGGTGACGGGGCGCGGGGGCGGCTCAGGCAGGCCCTGTCCCGCCTGCGGCACCGGGACGAGGCGTCCGCGGAGGAGCGCGTGCTCGCGGGGGTGGAGCACGGGGACCTCGCGGGTGCCCTCGTCCGGCTGTCACCGGAGCTGCGGGCGGTCCTGCAGGCGACGGTCATCGACGGCCTGACCACCCGCGAGGCCGCCGTCCTGCTGGGCATCCCGCCCGGCACGGTCAAGACCCGGGCGATGCGGGCCCGCAAGCAGCTGAGGGAGGCACTGACGTGAACACGAACAAACGACTGCGGGCCGCTGCGCGGGGCCTGGGACCACGGAGGGTGTCTGGCGCCGGAGTGCGGGTTCCGGTACGGCGGAGGGTGGCTGGGGCCGCTGTGCAGGGCCTGGGACCGCGGACGATGGCGCGGGCCGCTGCGCGGGTCCCGGGACGGCAGACGGCTGGGGTCGGAGTGCGGGTTCCGGTACGGCGGAGGGTGGCTGGGGCCGCTGTGCAGGGCCTGGGACCGCGGACGATGGCGCGGGCCGCTGCGCGGGTCCCGGGACGGCAGACGGCTGGGGCCGGAGTGTGGGGCCCGAGACGGCGGAGGGTGCCTGGGGTCGGAGCGTCGCAGAGTTCGGGACGGCAGGCGACGCCTGGGGTCGTTGTGCAGGGCCCGGGCCCGGGCCCGGGGGCGGTGGCTGGGGCCGAGACGTGGGGCCCGGTACCGCGGACGATGACCGGGTCCGGAGTGCACGGCTCCGCGCCGGTGCGAGTGAAGGAGGTGGCGGCATGAGTTGGCATGTGGCCGAAGGTGATCTGCGGGCTTATGCCCAGGGCGAGTTGGCCGCCCCCCTGCTCTGGTCCGCCGACACCCACCTGGCGGCCTGCGCCGAGTGCCGGGGGCTGCTCGCCGACGTGAGCGACCCGGTCGCCCTGGACGCCGGGTGGGAGCGGCTGGACGCCGAGCTGGACGCGCCCCGGCCGGGATGGCTCGAGTCGCTGCTGACCCGGGCCGGGATCGCCGACCACACCGCGCGGCTGCTCGCGGCCACGCCGGTGCTCAGGCGCTCCTGGCTGGCGGCCGTCGTGTTCCTGCTGCTGACGACCGTCGGCGCGGTGCACACGACCGAGTCGCCGACCCTGTTCCTCGCCCTCGCCCCGCTGCTTCCGCTGGCCGGTGTGGCCCTGTCCTACGGTCCCGCGCTCGACCCGACCTACGAGATGACGGTCGTTGCGCCCACCCACGGCTTCCGGCTGCTGATGATCCGCACGCTCGCCGTGCTGGTCGCGGGCCTCGGCCTCAACGGGCTCGCCACCCTCGCCCTGCCCGGCTACGGCCTGCGCGCCCTCGCCTGGCTGTTGCCCGCGCTCGCGCTCACCGCGACCGGCCTCGCGCTCACCCCGCGGCTCGGCCCGGTGCTGGCCCCGTCCCTGGTGGGCGGCGCCTGGGTCGCCGTACTCCTGGCAGCGCAGGCCGCGCAGCAGACGGCCGCCGATCCGCTGGCGCCCTTCACCGCGGCCGGGCAGGGCGTGGCCGGGACCGTCGCCGCGCTCGCCGCCGGGCTGCTCTTCCTCCTCCGTGACCGCTTCGACCTCTTCAACGGGAGCGCCGAATGACCACCGCCGTCTCCGCCTCCGGGCTCCATCTCCGCTACGGCGGCACCCGCGCCCTCGATGACGTGTCGCTGCGGCTGACACCGGGCGTGACCGGGCTGCTAGGGCCCAACGGGGCCGGAAAGACCACCCTGTTGCGGGTGCTCGCCACCGCCGTGCCCGCCGACCGGGGCTCCTTCACCGTCCTCGGCCACGACCCCGGCACCTCGCGCGGCCGTCAGCAGGTCCGCCGCTCGCTCGGCTATCTGCCACAGACCCCGGGTTTCCACCCGGACTTCAGCGCCTTCGAGTTCGTCGACTACGTGGCGATCCTCAAGGAACTCACCGACCGCACCGCACGCCACCGCGAGGTGCGGCGCGTGCTGGAGGAGGTCGACCTCGGGGACGTACGCGCGAAGCGCATCAAGAAGCTGTCCGGCGGGATGCGCCAGCGGGTCGCACTGGCCGCCGCCCTCGTCGGCGACCCCGGCTTCCTCGTCCTCGACGAGCCGACCGTCGGACTCGACCCCGAACAGCGCATGCGGTTCCGGGAGTTGATCGCCCAGGCCGGAGAGGGCCGGACCGTCCTCCTGTCCACCCACCAGACCGAGGACGTGGCGATGCTCTGCCACCGCGTCCTCGTCATGGCCCGCGGCCGCATCCTCTTCGAGGGCACCCCCGCCGACCTGACCGCCCGCGCCGCCGGCCGGGTGTGGAGCAGCACGGAACGCGCCCCGGACGCGAAGGCGGGCTGGCGCACCGGCACCGGCTCCTTCCGCAACGTAGGCGATCCGCCCGCCGGCGCCGACCTCGTCGAACCCACCCTGGAGGACGGCTACCTGCTCACCCTGGACGACGCGGGCACGGACCCGGAGGTGGCGGCCGCATGAGCCTGGCGACCGAGACGGCGGCCGAGTCCGCCGCCGTGCACGAGGACGATCCGCGGCACTCCTGGGCGGCCGTGTTCGCCCTCGCCCGCTTCGAGGCACGCGACCTGCTGTGGTACGTCCCGGTGGTGGCGACGCTCCTGCTGTACGTCGGCTACACCGCCTGGACGCTGTTCGACGAGAAGGAGGGCATGGACGCCTTCCCGGCCCTCCAGGACGCCGACCGCGCCACCCAGACCGGGCCCCTGCTGTTCGGGATCGCCCTGTTCGTGTGCGTCAACCGGTGCACACTGCGCTCCCGCAGGCGCGGTACCGACCGGCAGTTCGACGTGCTGGTCATGGAACCGTGGCGGCGAACGGTCGCGCATGTGCTGTCGGTGGTGCCCTTCGCCGCCGTCACCGCGCTGATCGTGCTCGGCGAGTTCACCCGGCAGGCCCTCAGGCCGGGCGCGGTGGGCCACGGCTCACTCGCCGAACTGGCCGTCGGCCCCCTGTACGTGCTGCTGTGCGGCGCGCTCGGAGTGCTGCTCGCGCGGCTGGTCCCCTCCACGTTCGCGGTGCCGGTCGGCGTGGTCGGACTCTTCGTCTTCAGCGTGTTCATCTCCGCGGGCACCGGCGGCGCGGAGTGGTCGCGCTGGCTGTCCCCGATCGTGGGCGAGAACGGCGGCAACACGGTCCTGCCTTCGGACCTCATCGGCCGTCCCGCGGCCTGGCACGCCCTGTATCTGACCGGGCTGGTCCTGGTCCTGGCCTTCTGCGCGGTCCTGGCGAGCGGCGGGCGCACGGTGTATCTGAAGGCGGGCGCGGCGGGCGCGCTCGCGCTGACGCTGGCCGGCGCGGTGGGCCAGTCCGGGGGCGTGTCGGCGGAATTGGCCGCCGCCCGCGATCAGGCCACGGTGTCCCCGCAGCGGGACCAGACGTGCGTGAAGCGCGGAGGCTCGACTTACTGCGCCTTCCCCGAGTGGACCGGCCGCGCGGGCACCTGGGCGGGGGTCGTGGACCGCGTCCAGTCGCTGGCCGGCGGCACGGCCGCCCGGCAGCCCCTTGTCGTACGGCAGCGGGTCGAGGCCCGTTACGGACTGACCGGCGACGGGGCGATCGATCCGCTCACCGCGCCGGGCCAGGTGACGGTCGGCACGCGCTGGGGCGGCAACCGGGTCCCCGAGTTCGCGGTCGCCGTCGCCTCCGTGCTGGTCGCCGGTGACGAGTCGAAGGGCGGCGAGCTGTGCGACGGGCGGGTGGTCACGACGATGTGGCTCGCGGTGGGCGGAGCCTCCCACCCGATGACCGACCTCGCGAACGTCCGCCTCGACGACAGTGTCACCGGGTCGGCGTACGTCCTCGCCCCGACCAGCGGGCTGTCCATGACGGCCGGACAGACCGATGTCCTGCGGGAGTTGCTGGAACGCCCGCGCGGCGAGGTGACGGCTTCCGTGAGGCGGCACTGGACCGAGCTGACCGCGGCCGGGGTCTCGACGGCCCGGGTGGCAAAGGCGCTGGGGACCGAGGTGCCGAAGGGGGCGAAGGACTGTGCGGACGAGTGACGAGGGTGTCGGGCCGGGGAGAAAGACCCCGCGAGGTGTGAACTCGGCGCTGGTGGTGGCCGTGGCGCGGACCCTGCCGTGGCGGGCGGTCGGTACCGGCGCGGTCGTGGGGCTGCTGGTGGCCGCTCTGCCGCGGCTGCTGTCCGGGACGCTCGACGCGTGGCTCGCTCTCGCCCTCCTCCGGGCGTCCGCGCTCGTCTTCGCCCTGGGTCTGACCTTCCTCCTGGACGATCCGGCCCGGGAGCTCACCACCCCCGTCCCCACCCGGCGTTGGGTCCGGACGGGACTGCGGGTCGCGCTGGTGGTGCCGGTCGCCGCGCTGTGGTGGACGGCCGCACTGAGCCTCCTGCCGGCACATGTCCGACCCCCCGTCGGCGCGGTCACCCTGGAGGCCGCGGCGACGGCCGCCGTCGCCCTGGCCGCCGCGGCGGTCGCCGTCCGCTTCACCGACGAGCCCCGGCCCGGCCCGTCGGTGGCGGCGGGCCTGCTGACCCTCGCCCTCCTGGCCCCCCACCTGCTCCCGACCCGCTGGGACCTGTTCGTCCTGGTGGGGGACCCCGGCTGGGCGGCGGCACATGTGCGGTGGGCCGTGGTGCTGGTGGGCGGGGTTTTGCTGGGAGCGGCCTGCGCGGTGGAGCCGTTGCGGGGTCTCAGGTCCCGGCTGGCGTCGTCCTGACCCTGCGGTGTCGCCGTACGCTCCCACGGGGGAGGACCACGGCGGCTGGGGCCGGTTCGTCCTGGTGGGGGACCCCGGCTGGGATGTGGCACACCCGCGGTGGCCGGGGGCGCGGTCCTGTTGGGAGCGGCCTGCGCGGTGGAGCCGTCGCGCGGGCTCAGGTCACGCCTGCATGCGTGCTGACCTGGCGGTGTCGCCGTAGCGCCCCACCGGGCAGGACCACGGCCCGCCTGCCGGGTCCGTCCAGACCGCGACCCCGTCCACCCCGTCCGCCCGGGCGGGGCGCCAGGTGCCTCGCCAGGCTCAGCGGTCTACGCTTCTGCTCCGAAGAGGCGAGGATTTCACGACATCCGGTTCGACTCACGGCATCCGGTTCAAGGTGTCGCCGGCTGGAAGGCGGGTGAGGTCCCCCTTCACTGGTGCCGCAGTTGCCGGGCTAGGCTTTTCCTGCTCATGCCGTGGGGCTGCTGTCATGCCGAGGCCTGGTGTGCGCTGAAGTCGCGACAGGTCGAGGCGAACGGGGTGCGCAGCCGGATGGGCGGAGGCGGGAAGCCGTCGACAGGGACGGCCGAACTTCGGGCGCAGATGGGCGCGTTCCTGCGCGGTGAAGGGGATTCGCGGGCCCTGGTCGAGGCGGTGCGGGGCGCGGAGCTTCTGCTTCCCCTGCTCGGTGAGGGTGCCGTGTGGACTGCGGATTCGGGTGACATCCGCTGGTTGTTCGCGTTCACCGGCACCCGCGAGATGCACACCTTCCTGCAGCAGAAGTGGGAGGCCGCGGAGCCCGGCGAGCTGCCCGCCGAACTGGCCCGGTACGCACGCTACGTCGCCGTGAACGGTGAGGAGCTGCTGCACGAGCTGCTTCCCGCCTGGGTGGGGCGGGACCGGGTCCCGATGGGGGTCGTGGTGGATGTGTCCTCCGCATCGCGCGCCTTCCTGCCACCGGTGTCCGGGATCGTGCCGGACGGGATCGCGCTCGACAAGCAGTCCGTCACCGATGGGGAGGTTGTCGCGCGGTGAGTGGTGGTGGTTACGGGGTCGACCCGCAGATCCTGAAGCAGGTGTCCAAAGGCATCAACGATGCGCTGGACGAGCTGAAGAAGATCACGGACGCGACGGGGGCGACCACGGGTCAGGGCTTCTCCGATCTGTCCGTGTCCCCGAACGCGATGGGCCACTCCGCCGCCTCCCAGAGGCTGGACGACTTCGCCGAGCGCTGGGGCTGGGAGGTCCAGGCGCTCCTGGACGAGGGCAACGAGGTGGCCGGGACGCTGGATCTGAACGCCGGCTACTACCACGAGGCGGAGGAGTACGGCATGGGCGTCCTCAAGGACGTTGCGCTGTCCGCGACCGCCGACCCGGCGCTGACCTCGCAGGACGCGGAGAAGATGTCCTGGAGCCAGGTGGGGGACAAGGCCGGGGACACCTACCGCCCCGACTACTCCATGGCCAGTTTCGAGGACGCTTCCGAGGAGAGCCGGAAGAACCTCTCCGCCACCTGGACCGACGTCACCCGGACCGGCTATGCCGGAAGCGAGATCGGGGTGGTGAAGGCCGCCGGTTCCATGGCCTTCGGCGGTGACGACGACGGGCAGGACTCCGGCGTCGCGGCGAAGGGGAAGTGATGGGCTTCCTCGACGATCTGGACGGCGCCACCCAGGGCCTGCGCGACACCTTCGCCGACGGGGTGCAGACCGTCACCCACGGCACGTCGGAGCTGCTCGACGCGGCCGGCGCACACGGCTGGGCGGACAAGGCCGACGGAGCCGGCTCCTGGGTGGCCGACCAACTGGGAGCCCGCACCCGCGAGCTGGAGCTGGACGAGACCGACGACCCGGCCCTGCTGGTGCACGGGGACGCGAGCGCAATCCGTGAGTCGGCGGCGCAGTTGAGGAAGTTGGGCGCTGCCTTTGAACGGACCGGCCTGGCGCTGCGGAAGATGGACCCCGCGGACTGGCACGGACAGGCCGCCGACCGCTTTCGCGAGAAGGTGCAGACCCATCCCAGGCGCTGGCTGAAGGCCGCCGACGCGTTCGAGGACGCGGCCACCGCGATGGACCAGTACGCCCACGCCGTCGAGTGGGCGCGCAAGCAGGCCCGCGAGGCGGTCGAGCAGTGGAAGCAGGCCCGGCAGCGGACCGAGGCCGCCTCGGAGCAGTACCGGCGCGAGGTCGACGACTACACCCAGCGGGCCCTCGCGTTCCAGGTGGCGGGCCTGTCCGGCACCGAGGACGGGCAGCGACCTCCGCAGGAGCCGGGGCCGTTCCAGGACCCCGGGGCCGAGGGACGCAAGTCGGCGGAACACCTGCTCAAGACGGCCCGCGGCGAGCGCGACAGTTCGGGCGCCCAGCTGGCCGAGAAGCTCGCCCGCGGCACCGACCGGGCCCCCGCCGAGCCTGAGGGCCTGGACCGCCTCAAGCGCGAACTCGGTAACACGCTGAAGAACCAGCTGGTCGGAGCCGAGCACCAGCTGGGCGGCGCCCTCAAGACCGGCACCTCGATGCTGCGCCTGGCCCGCACGGTCAACCCCCTGGACCCCTACAACCTGACCCATCCGGCCGACTACACCACCAACCTCACCGGCGTCGCCCGCGGCCTGGTGCACACCGCCAACCACCCCACCGAGCTGGTCAAGGGTCTTGTCGGCGAAGGCTGGAGCACCGACCGCAACCAGGCCATGGGCGCCTTCGCGACCAACTTCATCGGCGGCGGAGGCGCCGCGGGCAAGATCGGCGCCAGGTCGGTCGCCCACAGCGCGGAGGGCGCGGTCGCCAAGGACACGGCCAAGACCGTCGGCCAGAGCCTCACCGAGGACGCCGCCGGAGCCGTCAAGCACGTCGACGACGCCACCGAGGCGGTCGGGAAGCTGGACCCGGACGATCCGCGCAGCCTTCCCGCGGCCGTCGACAAGAACATCGACATCGACGGCATGAGCGACAAGCCGGTGTGGCGCGAGGACCACGAACCGCTGTACCGCAACGACAACCGTCATCCCGACGAGATCTTCGATCAGGGATTCCATCCACGGAACTCGTCCAACACAGACCTGTTCGGTTACGTGGAGGGCAACCACGCGTCGGCCTTCGTGGGCACCACCAGGGACGCGGATGCCAACTGGGTGGCCAAATACCGGTACGAGGTCGACGCCCCCGGCGGCATCGACGTCAACCAGACCCTGCCGAACAACAAGTACCAAGGTGAGCAGGAGATCGCCTTCGCCGGGGGCATCGACCGCAAGCACATCAAGGGAGCCTGGGAGATCCTCCCCGACGGGGCCAAGGGAGAATGGATGCCGAACCCCCACTACGAGCCGCACGTCCCCCGAACTCCCGCCGCTCCCAGCCCAGAATCACCGCCCGCCGGCCAACTGCCCCAAGGATGGACCCGATGAGTCGTCTCATTCCTGACCGCTTCGAGGTCCTCGCCTTCAACGGTGACCGGCAAGCCGACGCCGTCCTGCGCTGGGAGGGCGACGACCGCGACCACGACTACACCGTGACCGCCGAGGGCCCTTGGGGGCAGGTCTCCGGCAGAGCGGGTGACTGCTTCGAGGCGCTCATGCGTGTCCGCGAGCAGCTCGAACCCCAGGGATGGCTCCTGGGCGTCAACGGCTCCCGACGCGACACCTGGGCTTCCGGGATGTGCCGTGGCATGGGCGGTTTCCAGGTGTACCGCCTCACTCCGTTCACGCAACTCACCAACGCCGATCGCATCCTGACCTTCGATCCCGCCCCCCGTGAGGCGCTGGCCACCATCGCCGAGCAGATCGCCTTCGAGAAGGAGTGGACTCCGTCCCCGTGACCGCTTCGACCGGCTCCGCGCCCGCCGTCCCTCCGGTCACCCCGGCCCTGCGCGCCCAGGCCGCCCGGCAGCGCGGCGGCTACGTGTACGCGATCGACCCGTACTTCGACCCCGCCGGTGCGGTTCCCCCGTACGGCATCGTCGGCGGGTGGTCCGTCGACCACTCCGGGCAGCTCGTCTCCTTCACGCACAACCCGAAGTACCGCCCGTCGCCGGTCGCGCTGGAGTTCCCCGCTCCGCTCACCGCCCTGGACGCCGCCGTGCAGCGAGCCGTCACCGGCTACGGCAGTGAGGCGGAACTACTCGCGGCCTTCCGCGACGCCACGCTCATCCTGTTCGCCCAGGACGGGCAGGACGGGCTCTACACGGTGGCCGACGACGACGGCAGCCGCTACATCCCGGCCTTCACCTACCCCGACCACACCCCCGACGCCTGGCAGCAGTGGCGGCAGGCCACCGGCCACTTCGTCGCGGCAGCCGGCCTCCCGGTCAAACTCAACCCCGGACACCGCATCAGCCTGACCATCCCGGCCGAGGCCGGGAACGGAGCCGGTGCGCAGAACGCAGGCCCCGGCTCGTCGTCTCCCACACCGTCGTCCTCCACCTCGTCCCCCGGCCTCGCCCAGGCCCCCGTGGGTGCGCCGCTGCTCGCCGCCGGTCTGCTCGCGGCGCTCGGCCGCCGACGCCGTACGGCCCTGTGGGAGTCCGCGATGAGCGCCGAGGGCCACCGCACCCCGGAGCCTGCCCAGCCGACGGGTGCCGCCGCCGATACCCAGGATGCGCTGCTCGTCGACGCCGACCCGCAGGCCGTACGCGATCTCGACCGTGCCCTGCGGGGACTGACGGCCGCTCTGACCGCGGAATCCCGCAGCCTGCCGACCGTCCACGCCGCCTGGCTCACCGACAGCGAGCTCAACCTCCAGCTCGCTCAGCCGGCGCAGCAGCCCCCGGCGCCGTGGCAGCCCGGCCAGAACGACACGTTCTGGCGAATCCACCTGGCCGACGTCCCGGCGCACGAAACGGACACCGGCGCTGCCGCCCCCTACCCCGGCCTGGTCAGCCTCGGCACCCGCGGCCGTGCGCGGCTGCTGCTGAACCTCGAAGCCCTGCCCGGACTCGTCTCGCTGACCGGCGCTCAGGCGGACCGGACGGCAGTCCTCGCCTCGGTCGCCGCGGAACTCGCCACCAGCGGCTGGGCGGACCGGATGACCCTCACCCTCGTGGGCCACGGCGCGGAACTCGCCGAGCTGGCCCCCACCCGGGTCCGCCAGGTCGACGACATCGACGAACTGCTGGAAGACATGGCGGCCGAGACCGGCCGGCGACGCGATGCCCTCGCCATGGCAGGGCACGACTCGGTACTCACCGGGCGCACCGGCCTGTCCCGGGACACCTCATGGGCACCCCACCTGGTTCTGCTCGCCGCCCGGCCGAGCAAGGACCAGACGGCGAAACTCGCCGAACTCGCCGCGGACTCCGGCCGACTGGGCATCGGATACCTGGCCGCCACCGGCGACAAGGGCCTGCCGGGCACCTCCTGGGAACTCGAAGCCACCTCCGACGGACGCCTCCTCGCCCCACCGCTCGGTCTGGACCTCCAGGCACAGCTCCTGCCCCAGGACCAGTACGAGGCCGTGGTCCGGCTCTTCGCCGACGCCGTGTCCGACGCCGACCGCGCCCCGGACCCCGGCCCCCCGCCGTTCCGGGTCGACCTCACCCCCAGCGGCCAACCCGCCGTGTACGCACGGCTGGTCGGCACCTACGAGATCATCGGCCTCGACACACCCGACACCGAGCACGGCCCGCTGCTCCACGAGGCCCTGGCCATGCTCCTGCTCCACCGCGAGGGAGTGCACCCGCCGGTTCTGGCCTCCGGTCTGTGGCCCCGTGGCGTGACCGATGACGTCCGTGACGCCTTCATCGCACGCCTGCGAACCTGGCTGGGAACCGATTCCGACGGAAGCCCACGGCTCGGCATCGGCACCACCGGGCGGCTGACCCTCGCGTCCTCCGTCGTCTGCGACCTCGACGTGCTGCGCACGCTCCACCACGAGGCCACCGCGGGCAGCGGATCGGGCAACGCCCGGATACGGGAGCGCCTGCTCGACGACGCCCTGGCACTGGCCCGCGGCCCCCTGCTGGCCGACCGTCCGCAGGGCCGCTACACCTGGCTCTCCCACGAGGTCGTGGAGACTCAGCTGCCCCTGCTGGTGGCAGACGTGGCACTGGCCCTGTCGGGCCACCACCTGGAGGCCGGCAACCCGGCACCGGCGCTCGACGCCCTCGACACGGTCTTGACCAACGCACCGGCGGACGAGCGACTCTGGAACGAACTCCTACGCGCCGTGCACGCCACGGGCGACACGGCCCGGCTCGAATCGACGGCAGCAGCGCTCGTCGCCCGCCATCACGAGCTCAGTGGCGGCGCTCGCGGCCTCCCTCCCCGCACCGAGGCGCTCCTCGACAAGCTCCTGCCGGCCTGGCGTGAGGCCCAAAGCGCTGCCGGCTGACTCCCCGTGCCATCAGCCGCAGGTCCGACTCGTCACGTCTCCGTGCGGTACATCAGGTCGGTCTCGTACGTCGTGAAGCCGAGCCGTTCGTAGACCGACACCGCCGCCTTGTTGTCGGCGTCGACGTACAGCATCGCCGTCGGCAGACCCTGGGCGGCGAGGTGGCTCAGGCCGATCGTGGTGAGGGCCTTGCCGAGGCCGCCGCCCTGGGTGCCGGGGCGGACGCCCAGGACGTAGACCTCGCCGAGCTGTTCGGCCGCGTGCACCTTGGTCCAGTGGAAGCCGACCAGTTCGCCGTCGCGGAAGGCCAGGAAGAAGCCCTCGGGGTCGAACCAGGACTGGGCCTTGCGGTCGTCGAGGTCGCGCTGGGTCAGGGAGCCCTGTTCGGGGTGGTGGGCGAAGGCGGCCGCGTTCACCGCGAGCCAGGCGGCGTCGTCCTCACCGGGGATGAAGGCACGGACCGTCACATCCGCCGGGAGCACCGGGTCGGGCAGCTCCAGGCCGGTCAGGGGACGCCGCATCTGCCGTAGCTCACGGAACAGCGTGAGGCCGAGGACCTGGGCGAGATGGCGGGCGGCGCTGTGGCCGCCGTGCGCCCACACCCGCAGCCGCTTGCCGGAGGCGGCCAGCAAAGCCGAGCCCAGGGCACGGCCGTGGCCGTGGCCGCGATGCGCCGGATGGACGACCAGCTCCGCGGCCGGGGCCTCCACCGGGTCGGTGTCCTCCAGCTGGGCGTAGCCGACCAGTTCGTCACCGACCTGGAGCAGCAGATGGGACACGCCCTCGCGGGCGCCGCCGCGCAGCTGCAACCTGCCCTGTTCGGACACCGCCTGCTGGCCGTCGTCGTGCGCGGCCTCGGCGAGGAGCCCGAGGACCGCCTCGGTCTGTTCCGGCGAGAGCGCCGAAAGGGTCTCGATGGAACGGGAGATGCCGGGGCGTCCGATGTCGTCGCTGGTCATGGCTACGAGGGTAAGGGGAGGTACGGGCAAAGCGGCGGCAAAGAAGCAACCAGGATGTAACCACGAAACCTCTGTCGCGCTACGCGCGTTGACCCTAGGCTGCGCCGGGACGGGGGCACTTCCTCATCCGGAATCACCGGAACCACCGGATTCAGCAGAAGCTCAGGGGGGCGTATGCCAGCCATATCCCAGCCGCACCAGTCGGACGCCGGTCGTCGCAGACGTCGTACGTACCGTCTGGTCGCCGCAGCCGCCGGTCTCGCCACCGTCGGCGCCCTCGCCGCCGCGCTGCCCGCGGGCGCGCACGACAACAAGCACGGCAAGCCGCTGCCGAGCCGCTACCAGGACGTCCAGCTGCTGTCCTTCAACGACCTGCACGGCAACCTGGAGCCGCCGTCCGGCTCCTCCGGCCGGGTCACCGAGCTCCAGGCGGACGGGACCACCAAGACGATCGACGCCGGTGGTGTCGAGTACCTCGCCACCCATCTGCGCGAGGCGCGCAAGGGGAACGCGTACTCCGTCACCGCCGCCGGTGGTGACATGGTCGGCGCGTCTCCGCTGATCTCGGGTCTCTTCCACGACGAGCCCACCATCGAGGCGCTGAACAAGCTCGACCTGGACGTCACGTCCGTCGGCAACCACGAGTTCGACGAGGGTGCCAAGGAACTGGCCCGTCTCCAGAACGGCGGCTGTCACCCCACCGCCGGCTGCTACACCGACAAGAAGTTCAAGGGCGCCGACTTCCCCTACCTCGCCGCGAACGTCCTGGACGAGAAGACCGGCAAGCCGATCCTCAAGCCGTACTGGGTGTGGAAGAAGAAGGACGTCAAGGTCGGCTTCATCGGCGTCACCCTGGAGGACACCCCCGGTGTCGTCTCCGCCGAGGGCGTCAAGGGCCTGAAGTTCAAGGACGAGGTCGAGACGATCAACAAGTACGCCAAGGTGCTGCAGAAGCAGGGCGTCAAGTCGATCGTGGCCCTCATCCACGAGGGCGGGCAGCCGGCCTCGGGCTCGTACAACTACAACTGTGACTCCCCGGGCGCCGGTGACGGCATCTCCGGCCCGATCGTCGACATCGCCAAGAACATCTCGCCCTCGGTGGACGCCCTGGTCACCGGCCACACGCACGCCGCGTACGTGTGCACGATCCCCGACCCGTCGGGCAAGCCCCGTATGGTCACCTCGGCCGCCTCCTTCGGCCGGCTCTACACGGACACGACGCTGACGTACGACCGGTTCACCGGTGACATCGCCCGTACGGCCGTGAAGTCGGCGAACCACGTGGTCACCCGGACCGTCGCCAAGGCGCCCGACATGACCCAGCTGATCGGCAAGTGGAACACCCTCGCGGCGCCCATCGGCAACCGCGCGGTCGGCTACATCTCGGCCGACATCCCGAGCACCGGCACCGAGTCGCCGATGGGTGACCTGATCGCCGACGCGCAACTCGCGTACGGCAAGGAGCTCGACCCCGGGACCGACCTCGCGCTGATGAACCCGGGCGGTGTCCGGGCGGGTCTGACCTACGCGGCCAAGGGGACCGAGGGCGACGGAGTGGTGACGTACGCCGAGGGCTTCACCGTGCAGCCCTTCTCCAACACCGTGAACCTCCAGGACTTCACCGGGGCCCAGCTGATCAAGGTGCTTCAGGAGCAGGTGAGCGGCGGCAACGCGGCCTCGCCCAAGGTCCTGCTGCCGTCGGCGAACCTCACCTACACGCTCGACCTGACGAAGAGCGGCGCGGACCGGATCGTCGTCGACTCCGTGAGGCTGAACGGCACGGCCATCGACCCGGCGGCCACCTACCGCGTCGCGACCAACAGCTTCCTCGCGGGCGGCGGCGACGGCTTCACCACGCTGGGCCAGGGCACGAACGACCTCGTCGGCGGCGACGACCTCGCCGCTCTCGTGGAGTACCTGACGGCCAACTCGTCGGCGAGCAGCCCGATCGCGCCGCCGGCCGCGAACCGGATCACGGTCGTGCAGTAGATCGTGAGCTGAGTCGCACAGGCCCGGAGCGGGTTGCGGGTGGGGGGCGTACGCATGATCGGATGGATCGATGCGTTCCCCCCACCCCATACCCACGCACCCCCACCCGTATGACGTCCCGTACGAAGAACCCCCGGCCCCGCCGACCACCCACCGCCGCACCGGGCGGAGGCGTCGGCGGGGCCGTTTCACAGGCCTGCCCTTCGCGTTGAAGACGGTCGCCTCGCTGCTGGTGCTGGCCGCCTTCCTCACCGTCGCCGACCGCTGGGCCGTCCTGTACGCCGAGCACAGGGCCGCGGACACCCTCAAGGACCGGCTGCGGCTGACCGCGGCACCCGAGGTGGAGATCGACGGCTTCCCCTTCCTGCCGCAACTCGTGGGCAGGCGCCTGGAGTCGGTCAAGGTGACCGTCCCGGACGTGGCGGCCGACCGGGTCACGCTGGCCGCGGTGTCGGCGACGGCCCATGACATACGGCTCGACGGCGACGGGCCGACCTCCGTGCGCGGGGCGCGCGTTCCCCGGCTCGACGGTGACGTCCTGCTCTCCTTCGCCGACATGAACCGTGAACTCGGCGCGTCCCAGGTGACGTTCACGGGGGCGGACCGGGACCGGGTCGCCGTGCGCGGCACTCTTCCGGTCGCCGGACACGACCTGCGGCTACGGGCCGACGTGCGCGTGGCGCGTGACGGGGAGCGGGGCGTCGACACCCGGATCGGCGGGATGCGCCTGGACATCGGGGAGCTGGCGACCTACCGGCCGGGCACGCGCGCCTCGCAGGGCCTGCATCTGACCCGTGCGTCCGCGGCGGCCCTGGCCCGGGAGACACGCAAGGCCCGTGCCCTGCTGGCGGTCCCGTCCGTGGTGCGCGCGCTGGGCGTGCCCGACGCCACCGTGCGTGAGGCGCAGCGCTCCGACACCGCGCTGTCCCGTCTGACCGGACGCCCGGAGTTCGTACGGCAGGCCATGCGCCTGAACCTCCTCGACCTGGCCCTGGCCCACCCCGAGCTCCTGGACCGCCTGGGCCTGGACCCGGCGCTGCTCGACGCCCTCTCCCGGCTGACCCGCCCGGTCCTCGCCGACCGCCTCTCCCTCGGCTTCCGGCTGCCCGAGCCGCCGAGCGGTGACCTGCGCCTGCGGGACGTACGCGTGGCCAAGGACGGAATCCGGGTGCGCATCGAGGGCTCCGGACTGGCGGTCGGTCCGTAGATGTCCGCCCTTAAATTCTGTGTCAGCCTTTCGATTCTCAGGCGATGCACATTTAGTCTTATTGAGGTCTAAGGCGGAATGGCCTTTTCGGCCGCAGGAGTGCCGTAGTGTTTTCCATGTCGCGAGCGAACGACGCAAACGCAAAGGAGAACATGATGAGCTTCCACAAGATCGCCCCGGTGAAGAAGGCCCGCAAGCCCGCTCCGGCCCCCAAGGAGGCCCAGCCGAAGAAGCGCGCGCCGAAGTGCCGCCCGGTCGCCCCCAAGGGCTGACACAGAATTCACTGAAGTAAAGCAAATTCATTCATAAGTAATTGCAGCAGATCAGTAGAGGAACTGTTGCAGAATCATGACGGAGAAGGATGCAGACATGAGCTTCCACAAGATCGCCCCGGTGAAGAAGACCCGCAAGCCCGCTCCGGCCCCCAAGAAGGCCCAGCCGAAGAAGCACGCGCCGAAGCGTCGCCCCATCGCCCACAAGGGCTGAGGGAGCACGCCGCGAGGCGGGGCCACCGGTCGGCGAGTGCGTCTCGCGCCGGGGGCCCCGCCTCGGCCGTCTCCGCCACCCGCGACCGCCGCACACGAAAGGGAGTCGTCATGAGGGAAGTCCGCGAGGCCTTCCGCCGTTTCTGGCCGCTGACCCGCGGGGACCGCAAGTGGCTGGCGGCGATCGTCGCGTGCGTGGTGGTCTCCGCGCTCGCCGAGACCGCCGCGATCCTGCTGTTCGCGGAGCTCACCGACACCGCCCTGAAGGCTGGTTCGCTCTCCGCCTTCTGGGGCCCGGCCGGCGCCTGGCTCGGTGTCGCAGCGCTCGGCGCGCTCGTCGGCTACCTCGGCAACTCGCTCGCGACCTGGACCGCGGAGAGATTCGTGCTGCGCCTGCGCGCGAAGGTCTTCCGGCACATCCAGGACCTGCCCCCGCACTTCTTCCAGAAGCACCGCCAGGGCGACCTGGTCGAGCGCCTCACCGGCGACGTCGAGGCCATCGAGCAGATGGTCGTGTCCGGCGTGGTCGGCACCGTCGCCGCCGCCTTCTCGGCCGTCTTCTACTCGGCGGCCGCCCTGTACCTGCGCTGGGACCTCGCCCTGGCCACCTTCGTCCTCGCGCCCCTGTTCCTGTGCGCCGCCCGCCGCTTCTCCGGCCGCATCAAGGAGGCCTCGCAGGACGAGCGGGTCGCGGACGGCGCGATCACCTCCGTGGTGGAGGAGTCGCTCGGCAACGTGGTCCTCACACAGGCCTACAACCGCCGCCGCGACGAGGAGAGGCGCCTCGACCGCGAGGCCCGCGCCTGGATGAAGGCCTCCGTGCGCGGGGCCCGGCTGAGCGAGATGTACGAGCAGTTCGTCGAGGTCGTCGAGACGCTGTGTGTGCTGGCCGTGATCGGTCTGGGCGTCTGGGAGATCTCGGCCGGCCGCATGACCCTCGGTCAGCTCCTCGCCTTCGCCGCCTTCATCGGCTACCTGTATCCGCCGGTCCGCAACCTCGGCCAGCTGGGTCTGACCCTCACCGCCGCCACCGCGGGCGCCCAGCGCCTGAACGAGATCCTGGACGCGAAACCGTCGGTCGGCGACCCGGCCGACCCCGTCCCCGTCTGGCCCGTCCGCGGCTGGGTGGGCTTTCACGGCGTGCACTTCCGCTACCCCACCGCCCGCCGCGACTCCCTCACCGACGTGTCCTTCTCGGCCGCGCCCGGCGAACTGGTGATCATCACGGGCCCGAGCGGCGCCGGCAAGTCCACCCTGTCCAAGCTCCTCACCCGTTTCTACGACCCCTCCGCGGGCGTGATCACCCTGGACGGCGTCCCGCTCACCCACATGGGCCTGGAGTTCCTGCGGGAGCAGGTCGCCCTGCTCCCGCAGGAGACTCTGATCCTCAACGGCACGATCCGCGAGAACATCGGGACGGGCCGGCCGGGCGCGAGCGACGAGGAGATCGAGGAGGCGGCCCGGTCGGCGGCGGCCCACGACTTCATCTCCTTGCTCCCCGAGGGCTACGACACCGAGATCGCCCCCGGCACGGCGGCCCTGTCCGGCGGCCAGCTCAAGCGGATCACCATCGCCCGCGCGATGCTCCGGGCCGCGCCCGTCCTGATCCTCGACGAGCCCACCGCCGGCCTCGACTCGGTCGCCGCGCGCCAGGTCGTACACCCCCTGCGCCGGCTGATGTCCGGCCGGACGACCATCATGATCACCCACGATCTGAGCCTGGCTCCCGACGCGGACCGGATCCTGGTGGTGGACGGCGGACGCCTGGTGGAGACGGGCACACACGCCGAACTGGTGGCCCGCCGAGGCTCCTACGCCCGTCTCCTGGGCCCGCTCCCGGAGGACACGATGATCCTCAGGAAGGTGCCGGACGACACGATGATCCTCAGGCGCTGACGTGCAGGCCGTACACGTCAGAACGGCTTTGCCGCCGCCACGATCCGGGCCGGCAGATACGGCGACCGCACTCTGATCTCCCGGCCCCGCCGCCGGGCGTGGCAGACGAGGGCCAGGATGTCGAGGCTCAGCGCGGCGTCGGGGTCGGTGGGGCGGTCGGCGACGGCGTAGTGGTCGCGGTGGGCCGTGAGCGCGTCCAGGAGGGCCAGGTTGAAGCTCTCCTCGTCGCCCTCGACGAGCTGGGAGAAGAGCACCGCGGGCGGCGGCAGGACACCCTGGTCGCGGGCCTTCCCGGCGTCCCGCAGGGCCAGTTCCGTGGCGGGCTCGGGGTCATCGCCGCGCAGATAGGCGTGCAGGGCCCGCCGGTAGGAGGCCGGCACCGAACGGTCGGGGCCGACGCGCTCAGGGCCCGCCAGGACCAGCGGCGCCAGATGCTCTCGCCGACCCGTGACCAGCGCGAGGTGCACCGCCCGGTGCCAGGCTCCCGGCCCGGCGTCCTCGTCCCGGCAGGCGGGGTAGGTCACGGTCCTTCCGTCGATCGTCACCGGCACGTCGGTACCGGGCTCCGCCAGCGTCGTACGGAACAACGCTGCCCCCAGTTCCGCCGCCAGCCGCAGGTTCTCCAGCTGGGCGTCGCTCGCGTCGGGCGTGTGCGAGGCACGGGTCCGGAAGAGGAGCTCCTGGTAGGTGACGGCGTAGGCCAGCTCGAAGGTGGTGAGCGACTTGCCGGGCATCGGGGTGATGGCGTCCTGGGTGTACCGCTCGAACTGCTCCTCACTGTCCGGGTCCAGGGGACGCGGCTCCAGGGCCCGCCCGAACTCCACCATCCCCGCGGCGAGTTCGGCCACCGCGTCCGGGCGGCGGTCCCGGCCGTAGGGCCCCACGCGCGGCGGCGTGGCCTTGAAGCCGGTGACCAGCGCGTCCGGCAGATAGTCGCTGTCGACGGCCGGTGGCCAGCCTTCCTCGCGGTGGGCCAGTGCCGTCAGGGCGATCGGGAGGAGAGGGAGAAGACTGCCCGGACGCGCGCCGGGCCCGGGAGTGCCGGTCAGCGGCCTCAGCAGTCGTACGACCGCCTCGTCGAACCCCTCCCGGTCCCCCGCGGTCAGCGCGCGCAGCGCCCGCAGCCCGATGCCGTACGGCTGGTCGGCGAGGTGCTCGCCGGTCTCCGTCTCCCGTGCCCGGACCCGGTCGAGCGCCGCGTCGAGCGCGGTGAGCTTCTGCTCGCGGGAGGGTGGGTGGGTGACGTCGTCGTCGCCGGTGTCGCCGATGACGCAGGCCATGAAGCCGTTGATCAGTTCGGCGTCCGGATGGCCGGAGCGGCCCTGCTGGGGGGCCTCGCGCGCGAAGTGGAAGGCCTCGCCGTGCCCTTGGGTCTTCTCGGCGAGGATCGCCAGGCAGAAGGCGTCCAGCCACTTGGCGGCCGTGACGGGCTCGGGGGTGCCGCCGGGCTCGCGGTCGTAGACCAGGCCCCAGTTCGGGTAGGTGAGGAAGACCTCGAAGTGGTCGCGGGGGAAGTACGCCGCGTATGCCACCGCGCCGGCGGCCGCCTCGGCGGCGTCCTCCAGGACCGCCTTCGCCTCGGGGGAGTGCAGATCGGGATTCTCCACCGAGAGCGCGCCGAGATACTCGACGAACTCCCGGGCGATCAGCCACCACTCCCACGCCGTCACCGGGCCGGCCTTGGACAGGGAGTGGACCTGCGAACCGATCCTGTTCGCGAAGTCCTTCCGCACCGCCGAAACGGCCGCCTCGCCTACCCGATGCCTTTCGATACGTACCACTTTCCGCTCCCCCGTCCGACATCTTGATCTACGGAACCAGCCTAGATCGAGGGTCTGACAGTGGAGCGGGAAGCGGGTGAAACGCCAGGTCAGGAGCTGCTCGGCGTCCAGTCGCCCAGCCAGTCCGCGACCTCCTGGCCGGTGGCCTGCGCATCGGTCAGCTGCGGCCGGTCGCTGCTCGCCGCACCCGAGCCCGCGCCCGTGTTCCTGTACTCCGCGAACCGGTCGTCCCTCCAGGAGAAGCCGCTCATGTCGATCCACGGCGTGGACTTGATCGCGGCGCTCAACGACGTGTTCCGGACCGTCGTCTGCGGGTCGAGGCTCGCGTCACCGCCGGCGTGCCAGGGGCGGCCCAGGTAGAAGCTCGCGGAGGAGACGTCCCCGTTCACCGTCGAGTTGGCGATGAGGATGCCCTTGCGGCCCGCGGCGGTGCTGGGCGCGGTGACATAACCGGCCGAGGTGCCGTTCCAGCGCTTCTTCAGCGTGATGACGGACTTGTCGATCACCGCGGTCGCCCGCCCGAAGATGAAGTCGACGTTGCCGATGACGTAGGAGTTGGTCATGTAGACCCGGCCCAGCTTCTCCTTGGCCGCGGTGTCCACGAGGAGCGTGTCCTGGTCGCCGCTGACGATGACCCCGTCGAGGAACACCTTGTCGGCGGCGGTGCGCAGGGCGACCGCCTGGTTGGCTATGTCCTGGTGACTGGCCTCGTCGAAGTCGTTGGAGATCGTCAGGTTGCGGGCCTGGAAGTCGTCGGCCTCGACGGCGACCGTGGCGCTGCCGCCGGTGCCGTAGGTGCCCGAGCCGTCGGGCTTGGGGGTGCCGGACGCGTTGTTGTAGACGATCACCGTATCGTTGCGGCTGCCGCCCGACCCCTGGATGGTGACGTGCGGCTTGTTGGACGGCACCTTGACCAGCTCGCGGTAGGTCCCCGGCTTCACCGAGATCACCACGCGGGAGGGGTTGTTCGCCGGTACGGCGTTCACCGCGGCCTGCACGGTCGCGTACTGCCCGCTGCCGTCCTTGGCGACGGTGAGCGTGGTCGCGGCGGCGGCCTTCGTCGAGGCCGTCGCCGTCGTACCGATCGAACTCCGCGGTCCCGCACCGGACTTGAGAAGCGCCGGTACGTCGGCCGTCTTGTCGAGCGTGTAGGCATAGTACGTCTTCGGGTCGAAGGCCGTGCCCCCGCTCTCGTTGCGCCCGCTCGTCCCCACGAAGGTGTTGCCCTTCTGGACGATGCTCGCGGTGCTGTCCTTGATGACGGGGTTCTTGAAGCCCTGGAAGTAGGAGTTCTCCAGGACCATCCTGGTCGCGCCGCGCGAGTAGTTGCCATAGGAGGAGTTGATGTCCGTCCCGGCCACGTCCTCCAGGAAGTTGTTGTAGAGGTGCGCGTGGGCCGCGTTGTCCGTGGACGGGTTGCGCTGCTCGGTCTCGCGGATCCAGTTGTGGTGGATGGTGATGTCGGTGACGACGTTCTCCGTCCAGCCGATGCCGAACGCCTTGTTGTCCTGGCTGAGTTTGTTCCAGGAGACCGTCACACAGGTGCTGTCCTTGCGGACGTCGATGAGTCCGTCGGCCATGTGCCGCAGGTCGTTGTGGTCGATCCACACGTGGTGGGCGCCGTCCATCTGGATGGCGTCGAAGTCGTGTTCCTTGTCGTTCCAGACACCTTGGTAGGCGTCCCGGATGGTGAGGTTCCGGATGATCACGTTGTGCACGCCGGTGCCGAGGAAGAAGCCGCCGCCGACGATCTGCCCGGATGTCCCGGACCCGACGATGGTCTTGTTGCTCTGGACCTTGATCTCTTTCCCGACCGGGTCCATGGTGATGGTCGCGGCGACGACGATGACGTACGGCTCGCTCGCCGTCGCGTACTTCTCCAGGTCGGCGAGCGTCTTCACGGTGACGATCTGACCGTCCCGGCCGCCGTACGTCCCGTTCTGGCCGAGGGCGTTGACGGAGGCGAAGCCGTCCGCGGTGGCGGTGGCCCAGGCGGGAGCGGCGGCGGTGGTGGCGGCGGACGCCCTGCTCTGGGCGCCGGGCAGGGCGCCGTAGCCCATGACTCCGGCGGCGCTCAGCGCCAGGGGGAGACCGACCGCCAGGGCCGTCCTCCTTCTGCGGTGGCGGGCCTTGCTGCGTGTCTCACTCATCTGCGGTTCCGTTCCGTGCGGGGGATGGACCGCAGTGCAGTCGCCGCCCCCGCACGGAAGGTTGCCGCTCGAATGCGCCTACTGGGCGCAGGACTTCGGGTCGAGGTTCTCCTGCCACTTGTCCTCACGGCCGTCGGGCTGACCGTTGGGCAGGAGCTTGTCGGAGATGCCGTCGATGTAGTAGCCGTACGAGTAGATCGTCTTCCAGCTGGCGTCCCGGCCGCGCCATGTGTGCGCGGTGACGTCGCCGTCGCCCTTGTTCCACTGGTAGTCCTCGACGTAGAACACCGGGTTCACGCGGACCACCCGCTGGTACGGCGTCCAGGTGGTCGCGACCTGGGTGCACGGCGGTATGGACTTCTCGCTGCGCCGCTCGAAGGACGAGGTCTTCTCCCAGCCCCACTCGTAGCCGGCGCTGCCGCCCACGGTGCCGGAGAAGATGCTCTTGGCCAGGGAGAGGCTGATGTTGGCGCCGACGCTCTTCTTGGCGAAGGTCTTGGTGCTGTACCCGCTGACGAAGGTCACCTTGTCCTCGGTCGTGCCGTGGTTGCCGGTCCACTCGGAGGTGCGGACGGGCTCGCCCTTCACGGACCAGGTCGAGGACTGCGCGTACCCGCACCAGCCGCGGAACAGCTCCCACGGCCCGGCGGGCGCCCACAGCCCGAACACGTCCCGCAGGTACTCGTCCTGCGTCTTGAACTCGCCGGTGTCGACGTTGAGCGCGCCGTAGACCCCGGTCAGGCTGGTCTCCTGGCCGCACAGCCGGTCCAGCATGACGTCGGTGTTCCCGGGGTCCACGCCCCGGACGTTCTGGGCCCCGCCGGGACCGGCCGCCTGAGCGGTCCCCGAGCCGGCCAGCAGCCCGGTGACGGCGAGGGCCGCGGACGCGGCGGCGAGGGCGCTCTTCTTCAGAGTCGATGCACGAAACAAACGCATGGGGGGTTCTTCACTCCTGAGTGCTGAGGACAGATGCGTGGGGCACCTGTTCGACAACTCAGGAAGCTGGCAGAGAACCCGTGAGTAGGGTCGAGAACGCGTGAGGGTTGACAGGACATCGACAGCTTGACGTTCACTGCACGGCGGCGGGAGCCTCCGGTGGCGGAGTCGGCGCCCCCGGCAGTCGTACGGTCGCGATCGTGCCGCCGCCATCGGCGTGGCCGAGGGTGACCTCGCCGCCGGACTGCTGGACCGTGCGGGCCACGATGGAGAGGCCGAGACCGGAGCCGGGCAGGGCGCGGGCCGACGGGGAGCGCCAGAACCGGTCGAAGACGTACGGGAGTTCCTCGGCGGGGATGCCGGGGCCGTGGTCGCGGACGGTGAGGACTCCCTCGTTCAGCCGGACCTCGATCGTGCCGCCCTCGGGGCTGAACTTCACCGCGTTGTCGAGGATGTTGACCACGGCGCGTTCCAGCGCGGCGGGTTCGGCCCGGGTGTACCAGGACTCCAGCGAGGCGTCGATGGTCAGCTCCGGGCCCCGCAGCCGTGCCCTGCGCAGCGCCGACTCGACGGTGTCCTCCAGCGAGACGACCTGTACCCGCTCACCGCGCTGGCCCTCCGAGCGGGACAGCTCCTGCAAGTCACCTATCAGAGACGCCAGTTCGGTCATCTGCGCCTTCACGGACGCGAGCAGCGCCTTGCGGTCGGCCTCGGGTAGGGGGCGGCCGGTCTCCTCGCTGCGGGTGAGGAGTTCGATGTTGGTGCGCAGGGAGGTGAGCGGGGTACGCAGCTCGTGACCCGCGTCGGCGATGAGCTGCTGCTGGAGCTCGCGGGAGCTGGCGAGGGAACTCGTCATCGAGTTGAAGGAGCGGGACAGCCGGGCGACCTCGTCCTCGGCGTCCTCCTCGACGGGGATACGGATGTTCAGGTCCTCGGTGCGGGCCACCTGCTCGACGGCCTCGGTGAGCTTGTCCACGGGGCGAAGACCGGCGCGGGCGACGAAGAGTCCTGCGGCACCGGCGCCGAGGACTCCGATGCCGGAGACGAGGAGGAGGATGAGGGCGAGGTCGTTGAGGGTCTTCTCGGTGCTGTTCAGCGGGAGGGCGATGAGAATGGCCGCCTTGGAGGTGGCCCCCGTGGTCTGGTCCGTGACCGTGTATCCCGGCAGCGCGAGGACACGTACGTTGTTGCCGTCCGCATCGGTGCTGTCGTGGAAGACACCTCGACCGACCTGCCCGTTCTTGATCAGGTCCTCGTCGGTCCCGGTGACCTTGACCGCGCCGAGGGAGTACGGGAAGACACAGGTCTTGCCGCTCTCCGTGACCACCTGGAAGTAGGTGTTGCGAGGGCCGTCGGTGTTCTGCGAGGAGGTCTGTGTGGTGCAGTCGGCGACCGCGGCCTTGGCCTGACCTTCGAGCGTCGGCCCCCGCAGCGACCTCTGGAGGTCGCCGTCCACCTGGTCGTACAACTTCCCCTGCACGATGAACCAGCAGGTCACCGACACCGCCGCCACCGCGAACGCCACCGCCGCCGCCACGAGCAGCGCCAGCCGTGACCGGATCGGAAGGGACCGATAACGCCGAACGACCCTCTTCACTCCGCGCCACCCTGCCGCAGCACATACCCCACGCCGCGAACCGTGTGCACGAGCCGCGGCTCACCGCCCGCCTCCGTCTTGCGGCGCAGGTACATCACGTACACGTCCAGCGAGTTGGACGACGGCTCGAAGTCGAAGCCCCACACCGCCTTCAGGATCTGTTCCCTGGTCAGCACCTGGCGCGGGTGGGCCATGAACATCTCGAGCAGGGTGAACTCGGTACGGGTCAGCTCCACCGGCCGCCCCGCACGCGTGACCTCACGGGTCGCGAGATCCATCCGCAGGTCGGCGAAGGTGAGCGCCTCGTCGTCGTCGACGGACCCCGCACCGGCCGCCGCCGCGTACGAGCTGCGCCGCAGCAGCGCACGGACCCGGGCGAACAGCTCGTCGAGCTCGAACGGCTTGACCAGATAGTCGTCGGCGCCCGCGTCGAGCCCGGTGACCCGGTCACCGACCGTGTCGCGGGCCGTCAGCATCAGGATGGGGGTCGTGTCGCCCGCGCCGCGGATGCGCCGGGCGGCGGTGAGTCCGTCCATGCGGGGCATCTGGATGTCGAGGACGACCAGGTCGGGCCGGTACGCGGTCGCCTTGTCGAGCGCGTCCGCGCCGTCCACGGCCACCTCCGTGTCGTAGCCCTCGAAGGCGAGGCTGCGCTGGAGGGCTTCGCGCACCGCCGGCTCGTCGTCGACGATCAGGATGCGCTGGGGGTCACGGTCGCCTTCGGCGGAGCTCATGGCTGGGGCTTCCTCGGGTGCGGTGGGACGGCAGGGGGCTGAAAACAGTGAACGCTTTCAGCCTCGCACGGTTCCCGGTCGGTGCGTTATGGGCAGGGGTTCAGCCGCGTGCGGGGCTGCGACGGCGGCTGCGGGCGGCGCTCACCCCACGGCGGGCCACCGCCACGGACGCCACCTCGGGCGCCCGCGTCACCGGCGGGTGCAGCTCGTACGCCACCTCAAGGGCCAGGGTGAATCCGGCCGGGTCGGTGCCGGCCGCCGGGTGCGAAACCTGCTGGATCATGACGTACTCCTCGCGAAGGTCAGCGGGTGTCAGTTGTCGGCGCCGCCGGCCCGCAGTGTGGCCAGGTCGGACTTGACGGTGTTGATCGGGATGGAGAAGCCGAGGCCCGCGCTGCCGGCCGTCGAGGAGTCCGAAGTGGCGGAGTACATCGCGGAGTTGATGCCGATGATGTTGCCGTTCATGTCGATGAGCGCGCCGCCGGAGTTGCCGGGGTTCAAGGACGCGTCCGTCTGGATGGCCTTGTACGTCGTCGTGGACGAACCGGTGTCGCCGTTGAACTGCCGGCCGCCGAACTCGAACGGCCACTGACCGCTGCCGCCGCCCTGTCCCTGGCCCTGTCCCTGGCCCTGGCTCTCGTCCGTCGAGACGGTGACGTCCCGGTTGAGGGCGGAGACGATGCCGCTGGTGACGGTGCCGGTGAGGCCCTCGGGGGAGCCGATCGCCACGACCTGGTCGCCGACCTGGACGCCGTCGGAGTTGCCGAGGGTGGCCACGGAAAGGCCGGAGGCGTTCTCGAGCTTGATGAGGGCGAGGTCCTTCTTGCTGTCGGTGCCGACGACCTTCGCGGTGTAGGTCTTGCCGTCGCTGGTGCTCACCTTGATGGAGGTGGCGCCGGAGATGACGTGGTTGTTGGTGATGATCTCGCCGTCGCTGGTGATGATCACGCCGGATCCGGTGGACTCCCCGGCGTTCGAGGTGGCGTTGATCTCGACGATGCTCGGGCTGACCGCCTTGGCGACCCCGGAGACCGTGCCCTTGGCGGAGGACGGCACCACGCTGGTGCTGGTGCTGCTGCCGGCGGCGACCGTGTCGTTGCCGGTCAGCTCCTGGATGCCGTAGGCGGTGCCGCCTCCTATCGCCGCGGCGACGATCGCGACGGCGGCGAGGAGGGCGAGGGGGCCGCGGGTGCGCTTCTTGGGGGCGGGGGCCGCGGGCTCGGCCGGGGGCGCGGCGAGGAGAGCGGTCCCGCCGCCGTTGCCGTCACCGCCGTACGAACCGGCGCCCCCGGAGGCGAAGGCGGCGGGCTGGGCCTGCTGCCCGCCCGGCCACACGGTCGTCGGCTCGACCTCCGGCTGCTGAACCGGCGCCACGGGCTGTGCGGGCGTCACGGGCGGCTGGGCCGGCGGGGGCGGCCACTCGGGGTTCACGGGCGAGGAAGCGTGCTGCTGGGCGCCCTGGTAGGGGGTCTCGTACTGCTCGTACTCGCCGTCGCGGCGGAAGCTCTCGGTCATGACAAAAAGCTTGTCGCGCCACCATGAGAGCTCCCTGAGTGCTCCCTGAGAAGCCCGGCAGAACCTCGTATGCCCGATATAAAGCCGCTGCTGGCCTCCGGCCAGGCGTTCTCAGACGCTCTTAAGAAAGGTGACCCGACAGGTCACTCGCACCCGCAGGACCGCCGCACGACCAGCTTCGACGGGAACACCTTCAGCCGCTCCCGGCGGGACCCCGCGACCCGGAGTCCGTCGTCCAGCACCAGGTCCACCGCGGCCCGGGCCATCGCCGAACGGTCCGACGCGATCGTCGTCATCGGCGGATCCGCGAGCGCGGCTTCCTTGATGTCGTCGAACCCGATGACCCCCAGCTCGCCCGGCACGTCGATGCGCAGCTCGCGCGCGGCCCGCAGCAGGCCGATCGCCTGGTCGTCGGTGGAGCAGAAGATCGCCGGCGGACGGTCGGGCCCCGCGAGCACCCCGAGCGCCACCTGATACGCGTCGTAGCGGTTGTACGGCGCCTCGAAGAGCCGTCCCTCGGTGGGGAGCCCGGCCTCGTCCATGGCCCGTCGCCAGCCCTCGACGTGATCGGAGACCGGGTCGCCCACGGCGGGAGTGTCGGCGGTACCGCCCATACAGGCGACGTAGGGGTATCCGTGGCCCAGCAGATGCTCGACGGCGGTCTTCGCGCCGGAGAGGTCGTCGAGGACGACGGCGACGTCGTCGATCGCCTCCGGCCGCTCGTGCAGCAGCACGACCCGGGCGTCCCACGCCTCGATCTCGGCGGCGGCGTTGTCGTTCAGCGCGTGGGAGACCAGGATCAGCCCGGACACCCGCATCCCGAGGAACGCCCGCAGGTAGTGGACCTCGCGCTCGCCGATGTAGTCGGAGTTCCCGACGAGCACCATCTTCCCGCGCTCGGACGCGGCCTGTTCGACCGCGTGCGCCATCTCCGCGAAGAACGGCTGGCGCGCGTCCGGCACGATCAGGCCTATGAGATCCGTACGCCGGGACGCCATCGCCTGGGCGACCCGGTCGGGCCGGTACCCCAGTTCCTTGATCGCGGCGAGGACACGCTCGCGCGTGGCCGGGGCAACCGGCCGGGGTCCGTTGTTGATGACATAACTGACTACGGCGGTGGACGTTCCCGCCAGTCGCGCCACATCATCCCTGGTTACCTTGGCCACGCGCGGAGTCTACGCGGATGGACCCACTCTGGGCAGGGCGTGAAGGAGGCACTGTGCCCCCGCAAAGGCCTACCGGGAGGTAGCCGGTGCGGGAGCCATGCCCAGGCGGAGAACCCGCTATGCCTCGGCCGGTACCTCGGAGGCGTCCAGGGCGGCGCTCTCGTCCGCATCCTCCGCGTTTGCCTGGCCGGAAGCACCGGTCACGGCGCCCTTGGCCTTGGCGTCGTCGCTCGCGCCGACACTGCCCTTCTCCGGCGTAACGAATCGATAACCGACGTTCCGGACGGTCCCGATCAGCGACTCGTGCTCGGGTCCGAGCTTCGCGCGCAGCCTTCGTACGTGGACGTCGACCGTCCGGGTGCCGCCGAAGTAATCGTAGCCCCAGACCTCCTGCAGCAGCTGCGCGCGCGTGAAGACGCGGCCGGGGTGCTGGGCGAGGTACTTGAGGAGCTCGAACTCCTTGAAGGTGAGGTCGAGGACCCGGCCCTTGAGCTTCGCGGAGTAGGTCGCCTCGTCGACCGAGAGGTCGCCGTTGCGGATCTCCATGGGGGAGTCGTCGTTGACGATCTGCTGGCGGCCCATGGCCAGCCGCAGACGCGCCTCGACCTCCGCCGGTCCCGCGGTGTCGAGCAGGACGTCGTCGATGCCCCAGTCGGCGGTGACGGCGGCGAGGCCGCCCTCGGTCACGACGAGGATGAGCGGACAGCCGGGCCCGGTGGAGCGCAGCAGCTGGCACAGGCTGCGGACCTGCGGCAGATCACGGCGCCCGTCGATCAGGATGACGTCGGCACCCGGGGTGTCGACGAGGGCGGGGCCTTCCGCCGGCGCCACACGCACGTTGTGCAGGAGCAGGCCGAGGGCAGGCAGCACCTCCGTCGATGGCTGGAGGGCATTGGTCAGGAGCAGCAGAGAACTCATATGTCTGGTTCCTCCTCGGTCCCGCGAGGTCATGGCCTTCGTATACAGGGGTATCCGAAAGCACAAAAGGACCCGGGGGCTGCGTTGCCCGAGTCCTCTTCCGACGAGAATAGCCCACATGAGCATTGATCCGGCAGGTCGTGTGGCGCGTTCCACGGGTAGTCCGCACTCTGAGACGCGCAGACATGCACCTATACGGACGTTTCTGCACACCGACGACGGTGTGACGATCGATTCCGTATACGACCCGCCTTCCTTCGTATACGACGCCTCCCGGCCACCTGCTCGCGACCTGGTGTTCGTGATCGCGCACGGCTTCACCGGCGATGTGGATCGTCCTCATGTTCGCCGGGTGGTGAACGTGTTCACGCGGTACGGCGCCGTGGTCACCTTCTCCTTCCGCGGCCACGGAGCCTCCGGCGGGCGTTCGACGGTCGGCGACCGCGAGGTGCTGGATCTGGCCGCCGCGGTGGCGTGGGCCCGCGGACTCGGCCACGCGCGCGTGGCGACCGTGGGCTTCTCGATGGGCGGCTCGGTGGCGCTGCGGCACGCGGCGCTGTACCGGCCCGACGGCGGTCCGGGCGGGCCGGTGAACGAGGGGCGCACGGGGCGCGATGGGCGCATGGACGCGTACCCGGACGCGGTGGTCTCGGTGAGTGCGCCGGCCCGCTGGTACTACCGCGGCACGGCGCCCATGCGAAGGCTCCACTGGCTGGTGACCCGGCCCGAGGGCCGTCTGGTGAGCCGCTACGGATTCCGTACGAGGATCCATCACCGGGAGTGGGACCCCGTCCCCCTCTCCCCGGTGGAGGCGGTTCCGGAGATCGCCCCCACCCCGCTCCTGATCGTCCACGGCGACCGCGACGGCTACTTCCCCCTCGACCACCCGCGGATGCTCGCGGAGGCCGCGGGCGACCACGGCGAGCTGTGGATCGAGCCCATGGGCCACGCCGAGCACGCGGCCGACGACGAGCTGCTGGGCCGTATCGGGGACTGGGCTGTCACAGCGGGCGGCTAGCCTGGCCCCTGTACACCACCGATCGATTGAGGAAGCGGATGCCAAAGGTCACGGTGCGCTACTGGGCCGCCGCGAAGGCCGCGGCCGGGATCGCCGAGGAGCCCTTCGACGCGGCCACGCTCGCCGAGGCGCTGGACGCGGCGCGCGAGCGACACCCCGGTGAACTGGTGCGCGTCCTGCGGCGATGCTCGTTCCTCGTCGACGGTGACCCCGTGGGCACCCGCGGACATGAGACGGTACGGCTGGCCGACGGCGGCACGGTCGAGGTGCTCCCGCCGTTCGCAGGAGGGTGACGATGACGAACCAGCCGTACGACGACTACGAGCAGTATCCGCAGCAGGGCTGGCCGGCCCAGCAGGGATACGACGACGCCCAGGCGGCCCAGCAGCACACCCAGCAGTGGCAGGGCCAGACCTGGGACACCCAGGTGCACCGACCGGTCCAGTCCGCGCCGGAGACGGCGTATCTGCCGCAGCAGGACTACGAGGGCGGGCCCCAGGGGTACGGCCCCGGCTACGGGCCCGCGCAGGCGACTCCGGGGGCCGGCGCGTACGGCTCCGCAGCGGCTCCCGACCCGGCGTACGGCCCATCGGCGGCGTACGGCTCCGCGCCGACTCCTCCTGACCGTGCCGGTCATGGTCATGCTTCGACGGGTCCCGGTCCTGGCGGGTATGGCTCGGCGCCGACTTCTTCCGACCGCGCGGGTCATGGTCATGCCTCGGCGGCCCCCGGCCCCGCCGGTCACGGGTCAGGCCAGACGGCCCCCGGCCCGGCCGGTCACGGACCTGCGCCGATGGCCCCCGGCCACGCCCACGCCCCGGCGAGCGGGGGCCCCGTTCACGGGGCCGCCCAGGCACATCCCGGCGCCGCCGGGCACGGGTCCGCGCCCGACCCGTCCGGCTACGGCCCCGCCACCCTCGCCGGCAACCCCCGCGTCACCGACGCCCAGCGTGCCCGTCTCGAGGGCCGCTCCCCGATCATCGAGCCCGGCATCCAGCCCGCCGCCCTCACCGCGCTGCTCGGCCTGCTGCTCTCCGGAACGGCCGCCGTCGGGTCGTACGCCCTCCTCGTGCCCCTCGTCGTCCTCCAGGCGGTCACAGCGGCCGGCTGGTTCCGGCTGAACGGCATGTGGCCCGCCCGGCAGGGCATCGCGCTGGCGTTCCTCGGGGCGCTGGTGGCGGACGCGGCGCTCCTGGCGGCCGGCCGGGAGAACGCGCCCGCCGCGATCCTCGGCACCCTCGGCGTCTGGGTCCTGCTCAGCCTGGTGATGCAGCTCCGCTCGCACGCCGACCCCGACGAGCGGATGTACGGCCTGATGGCGACCGTCGCCTCGGCGGCACTGGCGATCGTGGCGACCGGCCACCTCGCGGCGGACCCGGACGCGGTGACGGTCGGCGCGGCCGCCGTGGCCGTCGCGGTCCTGGCCCGCGCGCTGCCCCTGCCGACCGCGGCCTCGGTGGTCGTCTCCCTGCTCGCCGCGGCGGGCGCGGGCATCGCGGTCGGCGGGATGACGGGGCTCGGCGCGAAGGGCGCCTTCCTCGGCGCGGGCGCCGCGGTGTGCGCGCTGATCGGCCACCGGGTCGCGAGCTACGACTACCCGTCCCGCTTCGTGCACTTCACGGCGGGCGTGGCCCTGCCCCTGGCCGCGGCGGCTCCGGCGGTGTACGTGCTGGGCCGGGCGATCGGCTAGGTCGGCCCGGGCGTCTCGGTCCACAGGCAGAAGGGGTGCCCGGACGGGTCGAAGAGGACCCGGACGTCGTCCTGCGGCTGGTACTCGGCGAGCCGCGCCCCTTCCGCCACCGCTCGCGCGGTCTCGGCCGCCAAGGCGTCGGGGCCGCCGTCGACCTCGATGTCCAGGTGCAGCATCATCTGCTGGTCGCCCGGCTTGCGGGTGGGCCACACGGGCGGCACGTACTCGGCTTCGGTCTGGAAGGCGAGGGAGGTGCCGCCGGTGCCGGGCGGCGGTCCGATGAGGACCCAGTGCGACTCCTCGGCGCGCACCACGTACCCGAGGAGGCGTTGGTAGAAGGCGGCGAGCTCGTGCGCGTCGTGCGTGTCGAGGACGACGGTGGACAGCCTCACGGAAGAAGACATGGGGGCCTTCCTACTGCCGCTTCCTCTTCCCGTCCAGCTCGTCCCACCACTCGTCGGACTTCGCGTCGCCGGAGGGGTCGTCCCACCAGCGGTCGTCGGGCCCGCGCCGGTTCGCGACGATCGCGGCGAGCGGCGGGATCAGCATGGCGACCACACACATCCCCACGGCCACCGGTATCGACCAGAGCCGCACCACTCCCCAGGCCAGGACGAACAGCCCGATGCACGTGCCCATCATGCCGAAGTAGACATGCCGCCGTCGCGCCAACATACGTCCAGGGTAGGCCCGGAAAGGCCGGAGGGCCGTACCCCAGGGGTACGGCCCTCCGGTGTCGGTCAGCTGCCTCAGACCGCGATCGCGACCTCGGCCAGGCCGCCCTGCTGGGCGACGACCGTGCGGTCGGCGGTGGCGCCGGGGACCAGGGCGCGGACGGTCCAGGTGCCCTCGGCCGCGTAGAAGCGGAACTGGCCCGTCGCGGAGGTCGGGACCTCCGCCGTGAACTCGCCGGTCGAGTCCAGGAGGCGGACGTAACCCACCACAGGCTCGCCGTCACGCGTCACCTGACCCTGGATCGTGGTCTCACCGGGCTTGATCGTCGAGGCGTCCGGGCCGCCGGCCTTCGCTCCACACATGTCGTTCTCCAAAGAGGGGTCTGACCGGAAGGAAGGCCGGTCGGGTTGGACGGGGTGTCTTACTTGTTGGCGCCGAGCTCGATCGGAACGCCGACCAGGGAGCCGTACTCGGTCCAGGAGCCGTCGTAGTTCTTGACGTTCTCGACACCCAGCAGCTCGTGCAGCACGAACCAGGTCAGGGCCGAGCGCTCACCGATACGGCAGTACGCGATGGTGTCCTTGGCGAGGTCGACCTGCTCCTCGGCGTAGAGCTCCTTGAGCTCCTCGTCCGACTTGAAGGTGCCGTCGTCGTTGGCGTTCTTCGACCACGGGATGTTGCGCGCGGACGGGACGTGGCCCGGACGCTGCGACTGCTCCTGCGGCAGGTGGGCCGGGGCGAGGAGCTTGCCGGAGAACTCGTCGGGGGAACGGACGTCGACCAGGTTCTGCGAACCGATGGCCGCCACCACGTCGTCGCGGAAGGCGCGGATGGCCTTGTTCTGCGGCTTCGCCGTGTAGGTCGTCTCGGTCCGCTCCGGGACCTCCTCGACGAGCTCGCGGGCGTCCAGCTCCCACTTCTTGCGGCCGCCGTCGAGAAGCTTGACGTTGTCGTGGCCGTACAGCTTGAAGTACCAGTAGGCGTAGGACGCGAACCAGTTGTTGTTGCCGCCGTACAGGATCACCAGGGTGTCGTTGGCGATGCCCTTCGCCGACAGAAGCTTCTCGAAGCCCTCCTGGTCGACGAAGTCGCGGCGGACCGGGTCCTGAAGGTCCTTGGTCCAGTCGATGCGGATCGCGTTGCGGATGTGGTTCTTCTCGTAGGCGGACGTGTCCTCGTCCACCTCCACGATCGCGATGTTCGGGTTGTCGAGGTTGGCCTCGACCCAGTCGGCATCGACCAGGACGTCGCTGCGGCTCATGCTCTTTCTCCTCCGGGGCAGTTGCGGCGGGGCGTGCGAAAGGGTGTGCGGGACGCACGGATGCCCTGGGGCGCCAGGGCAAGGGGATGCGGAGGTCGATGCCGTCCGCTCAGAAGGGGCGACAGAGCATGGCGGCGACGCGGCACAGGTCTACTGCCCGCCGCTTCGTGAGATCCGCCTGTCGCTTCATGCTGTCGATCGTAGGGACGGACATACCGGCATGTCACCGGTGTGTCGTATGCTGAGATGCGATCGTCCGGAATGTGGGACCAGAAAGCCGCCCGGGTCGTGGTCCCACGGTTCCCGGGCGGCTGTAGTCGTCATCACATCTACGGTACGGACGGCACCGTCTCGCCTGTCGGACGCGCGGTGTCCGGCGCGCCGGGTACCCCGTACGGCCCGACGCTCGTCCTACCCGGCGAGCTTGACGTCCGAACCCTTCACCGCGATCTCCACACCGTCCGCACCCGCTTCGACCTTGTCGAGCTTGATACCGCCCGGCAGACCCTCGATCTTCTGGTCGAAGTCGGCGATCGAACGGACGTCGGAGTCGGCGAGGGTGATGTTGCCGAAGCTCGGGATCGAGTCGGCGTGCACCCGCACGGTGTCGCCGTCGACGACGCTGACGGTGCTGAGCACGGAGACGGGCTTCTCCAGGGCGCTGATCTTGATGTCGACCTTGATCTTGCCGTTCCCGCCGTCGGAAAGGCCGACGACCTTGGCGGTGACACCCAGCGGAAGCCGGGCCTCCTCGGACCCCGCGGCCTTCAGCAGCTGGTCGTAGGCGATCGTCGCCGAGCCGGCGGCGGTGGAGGCGGTGGCGGAGCTGTAGTCGCCGGAGAACGCGACGCCCTTCATGGCGGCGTTCAGGTCGTCGATGCGGATCGTGCCCCCGCTGGTCCCGGTGTCCGCGTCGTAGTCCTTCATGCCGACCTCGACGTCGTCGAGCTCACCGCCGGCCACCTGGGTCAGGAACGGGAAGCCCTTGATGTCCACGCTCGGCGTCGTGGTCAGCCCCTCCTGCGTCTTCAGCCGGTCCGCGACCTCGCCCTCCGCGAAGTGGACCGCCAGACGATCGGCGGCGACGAACAGCCCGCCGAGAATCACGGCGATGATCAGAAGTATTCGCAGGGCGCGCATGCGGTGGGTCCCCCCGGGGGTGGCGGTCTTGTCGACGGACGGGTGGCCGTCGAGCGTGAGACTAGTCCTGCCGGGTAAGGCGCCCGGCAGATTGTCGATCACCTGTGACAGGCCGCGGACCCGCTCGGTGTCCGCTCAGTAGACGAGCGCCTGCGTCGCCTCGGCGAGCGCCTCCTGGACGAACACCTGCGCCCCCGCGATCCGTACGCCCTCGATGACGTCCTTCTCCGTGATGTCCCGGCGGGCCGCGCACTGCGTGCACAGGGTGAGCCGTCCGCCCGCGAGGATCGAGTCCAGCAGGTCGGGCAGCGGGGCCGCGTGCGGCAGCTCGAACTCGGCGGCCCGCCCCGGCAGCGCGAACCACGCCGACTCCCCGGTCAGCCACAGCGAGACGTCCACCCCACTGGCCACGGCCACCGCCGCCACGGTGAACGCCTGCGAACAGCGCTCGGGGGCATCGGCCCCGGCGGTCACCTTGATCACGAGCTTCTTCGCCATGTCCAAATCGTAACCAGGGTGTCTGCAACTCCGGCCGCTGACCATGAGTCACCTGTGCGCGTGTATATGGCATGCGCGCATCAGGTTCGGTAGGTGAGGGATGTCTTGCAAGTGCCCGAAGTAGCAGAAGAAACAGGGGAAGCGGTTCGGGCTGAGGGTGAGGGTGAGCCGGTCGAGCCGGCTGCCCCGGTCGCGGAGGCCCCCTCGGCCGGGAGCCGGTCGCCGCGCCGTCGTGGACGTACCACGACACTGATCGCCGGTGCCGCCGTGCTCGGTGTCGTCGCCGGTGCCTGCACCGGATACCTGATCCAGGCCGACCGCGCCCCGACTCCGCTGCCGCCGCTGTCCCAGCCGGTGCTGGCGCAGGCGAAGGGGGACGGCCCCGAGCCGCTGTCGGCCGCGCAGGACCGCCGGGTGAAGACCGAGGGCGATCTGCGGAAGCTGCTGCTGAAGAAGCCGACGGGGGCACGGAACGCCGCGTGGACGGCCGGGGACGGCTGGCTGGACATCGCCGAGTACGCGAACGACTTCACCGATCCGGCCGAGAAGTTCACCGATCTCGTCGGCGACGACTTCCGCAGGGCGGCCGTCGTCGGCTGGAAGGTCGGCAGCTCGTACAGCGTGGAGATCCGGCTCGTCCAGTTCCGGCAGGAGGACTCCATGGCGGCCCTCGATTCCAGCCTCAACCACCAGGGCTGGGCCGAGGAGGAGAGCGGTACCGACAGCTGGGCGATCCCGGGCACCGGGGACGGCATGGCGTATGTGCACACCCGGCCGGACACCGAGCCGGGGTATCTGCCGCAGTACGGGGCCGAGGCGCACGCGTGGCGCGGGGACGTCTCGATGGAGATCTGGGTGTACGGGGCCAAGCCGATCACAAAGAAGACGATCATGGACCTGGCCGAACGGCAGATGGAGCGGCTGTGACGGGACACGAGACACAGGAGACGGAACCGGCGGAGGAATCGTCGACCGGACCGTCAACTGCACCGGTCGCACCGGTCGCACCGGTCGCACCGGTCCGCGGACCCGTGCGACGGGGCCGCATCGCGGCCGTCGCCGGTTCGGTGCTGCTCGTCGCGGCGCTGGTGGCCGGGGTGGGTGGCACGGTGGTGACCGTGCGCGACGCCGACCGTGACGCGGGGGCTCCGACCTGGAAGTTCCCCAGGGTCACGGTCGAGGAGAAGAAGGCGGTGGCCCGGCGCGGGCTCGCCGGCATGCTCGTGCCGTACGGCACCGATGGCTGGGTCCGGGGTCCCGACGTGGCGGACTTCGGCTCCGACGCGCAACTCAGCGGTGCCCAGGCCACGGCCCTGCGGAAGGAGGCCCTCAGAGGTCTGCCCCGAAGCCAGCGCAAGCAGCTGGAGCGTCAGATCGACCGGCAGCGCCTCTCGGGCATGGCGATGCGCAGCTACTTCAGCGGTGAGTCCTACGCCTTCTCCCAGAACAGCGGCATCTACTCGGTGAACGTCGTGCTCGCCCAGATGGCAAACAGGACGGCGGTCCGGAACAGTTCCGAGGCGCAGAACGAGTTCCTCGCTGCCCTGGACCTCTTCAAGGAGGGCCCGAAGATCAAGGGCCACGACGACGCCCGGTGCTTCCGACTGCCCGGGAGTACCGACGAGGACCTCGACATGATGCTCTGCTCCGCCCATGTGGGGGACGTCCTGGTCTCCGTCACGGCGTACGGAGCCCGGCCACTCGACACCAAGGGGGTCGCGATGCTCCTGCGTACCCAGCTCGACCGCATCGCCGAGCCGGGGGAGGCGGTATGACCGAGCCACAGCAGGTCGCCGTACCGCCCCTGCCCGACGTGCCGCCGCGGCCCGTACCGGCCGAGGTGAGGAAGGACCGCCGGGACCTGCGAGCCGTCCTGCGCTGGACCGCTGCCGCGGTCGTTCTCGCCGCGGCCGGGACGGCGACGGCGTACGGGATCTCAGGGATGGAGCGCACGGACGTACCGGGGCTGGCCACCCGTTCCGACGGGCGCTGGGACTTCCCCCGGCTCACGAAGCCGCCATTGCCCTCCGGCAGTCCCGGTCCCTTCGCCGCGGGCAACGCGGCCGAGGCCCACTATGCTGATCTGCGTGCCCTCCTCCTGCCCGCGCCCGAGGGAGCGAAGGAGGACAAGGCGTTGCGCGGCTCGGACGGCTGGCTGGCGACGAAGGACTTCCTGGCGGAGTACGAGCTGAAGGAGGACCGGGAGGAGCTCGGGCACAAACTCGTCGACAGCGGCCTGCGCCACATCGCGGCCCGCGGCTGGACCACGCCTGACGGCACGCGGACCCGGGTCTACCTGCTCCAGTTCGGTACGGCGAACGTCGTGGAGTCCAAGCTGCAGAGCGACGTCCAGGCGTACACCAGCCCGACCTACCGGGTGCGCGGTGCCGCCGAGGCCGTCTACGACGAGGCCTTCCCGGAGCCGGCAGCCGTCGCGGGAATCTCCCGGACCGCCTTCACCGAGCCGAGGCCGTACGGCGCCGAGCAGGTTCGGCAGGGCTACCTCTCGGCGGGGGACGTCTTCGCGGTGATCCTTCAGTCCCGCAAGGGCGCCGCGAACCCCGTCCCCTTCCAGCAGACCGTGACCCTGCAGGCCCAGCTCCTCGGCTGAGGACACCCCTACGGCCCCCCGGGCCCCGGCCGCGTAAGCTGGGGCCCGGCCCGTGTACATGCACCGCACCACGCTCATCCGAGGAGCACCCCGTGGAGATCTTCTTCGAAGCCCTGCTGGTCCTGGTCTGCGTCGGCGTTCTCGCCTTCGCCGGGCTGACCGTGAAGAAGCTGTACCAGGGCCAGCGCTGACCCCCCTCTAGGAACCGCCACTCATGATCGAGATCCCGTCCGACCTCCACAAGGACCTCGTCCCGCTCGCCTTCCTGCTCGGCAACTGGGCGGGCGCGGGCGTGCACGACTTCCCCGGCTCGGAGAAGTGCAACTTCGGCCAGGAGGTGACCTTCGGCCATGACGGCCGGGACTTCCTGGAGTACGCGTCCCACACCTGGGTGCTGGACAACGACGGCAACAAGGTCCGCCCGCTGGAGTCCGAGCACGGCTTCTGGCGCATCGACGCCGACCGCAAGGTCGAGGTGACGATGGTCCGTGACGACGGTGTCGTCGAGATCTGGTACGGCGAGATGGCCGCCCAGAAGCCGCAGATCGACCTGGTGACCGATGCCGTCGCGCGTACGGCCGCCTCCGGCCCGTACAGCGGTGGCAAGCGCCTGTACGGCTACGTCAAGAGCGACCTCATGTGGGTCGGCGAGAAGCAGACTCCCGAGGTCGAGCTGCGCCCCTACATGTCGGCCCACCTGAAGAAGGTCGTCACCCCGGAGGAGGTCGAGCGCTGGGCCAAGGCCCTGCCCGACGACCTTCCGGACGACGGGATCGCCTTCTTCAAGTAAGCCTTCCGCCGAGTGGGTCCTAGACTTTCCGGTGTGGTGAGCACCGATTGGAAGAGCGACCTCAGGCAGCGCGGCTACCGGCTGACCCCGCAGCGCCAGCTTGTCCTCGAAGCTGTGGACACCCTGGAGCACGCGACCCCCGACGACATCCTCACGGAAGTGAAGAAGACGGCGTCGGGGGTCAACATTTCCACGGTCTACCGGACCCTGGAGCTCCTGGAGGAGCTCGGCCTGGTCAGCCACGCCCATCTCGGGCACGGGGCGCCGACGTATCACCTCGCCGACCGCCACCACCACATCCACCTGGTCTGCCGCGACTGTCAGAACGTCATCGAGGCGGACATCAAGGTGGCCGCCGACTTCACCGCGAAGCTCCGGCAGGAGTTCGGCTTCGAGACCGACATGAAGCACTTCGCGATCTTCGGTCGCTGCAAGGACTGTTCTCTCAAGGCTTCAACTACCGAGTCGTAGGCTTAGTCATATGAAGAGCCCTCTGCTGTCCCTGCCCGGTGCCGTCCCCGCCGAGGGTGTGGACGAAGGCGTCGCCGCGCACTACGGCGACCTGTTCCGCGAGCAGCGTGCCCTCGCCGAAGGCACCGGATTCGTCGACCTCTCGCACCGCGGGGTCGTGTCCGTCACCGGCGACGACCGCCTCAGCTGGCTGCACCTGCTGCTCACCCAGCACGTCAGCGACCTCCCGACGGGCCAGGCCACCGAGGCGCTCATCCTCTCCGCGCACGGACACATCGAGCACGCCCTGTACCTCGTCGACGACGGCACGACTACCTGGGCGCACGTCGAACCCGGCACCCAGGGGGCGCTGGTCGCCTACCTGGAGTCGATGAAGTTCTTCAACCGGGTCGAGGTCGCCGACCGCACGGACGAGTTCGCCGTCGTCCACCTTCCCGCCGGTTCCATCGCCGAGGTGCCGGAGGGGGTCGTCGTACGCGAGACGCCGTACGGCCGCGATCTCTTCCTGCCGCGCGCCGACCTGGAGTCGTACGCCGAGAAGTCCGGGCCCGCGGTCGGCCTGCTCGCCTACGAGGCGCTGCGGGTCGAGCAACACCGCCCGCGCCTCGGTTTCGAGACCGACCACCGCACGATCCCGCACGAGCTCGGCTGGATCGGCACCGCGGTGCACCTCCAGAAGGGCTGCTACCGGGGGCAGGAGACCGTCGCCCGGGTGCAGAACCTGGGCAAGCCCCCGCGGCGCCTGGTCTTCCTGCACCTGGACGGCAGCGAGGTGCACCTGCCGCCCGCCGGGACCGAGATCCGGCTCGCGGACGAGGGGCCCGACGGCCGCAAGATCGGTTTCGTGACCACGTCCGTACGGCATCACGAGCTCGGCCCGGTGGCGCTCGCCCTGGTCAAGCGGAACGTCCCCCTGGACGCGCGCCTCGTCGCCGACACCACGGCCGCGGCCCAGGAAGTCGTCGTGGAGCCGTAGGACTACCGCGAAGGGTCACATCTCCAGCAGGACCGTGAACGGGCCGTCGTTCGTCAGGGACACCCGCATCCGCGCACCGAAGCGGCCGGTGGCCACCGTCGCTCCCAGGGAGCGGAGCTGGGCGACGACCTCGTCGACGAGCGGCTCGGCGATGTCGCCGGGGGCGGCGGCGTTCCAGGTGGGGCGGCGGCCCTTGCGGGCGTCGCCGTACAGGGTGAACTGGCTGATCACGAGCAGCGGGGCGTCGATGTCGCTGCACGACTTCTCGTCGTGCAGCATGCGCACCGACCAGAGTTTGCGGGCGAGTTGGGCCGCCTTCTCCTTGGTGTCCTCGTGGGTGACCCCGACCAGGACGCACAGTCCCTCGCCGCTGATCTCCCCGACCGTCTCACCGTCGACGACGACGCTCGCGCCGTCCACCCTCTGCACCACTGCACGCATGTGCCCATCATGCCGGTCGCGCAGGAAGTACCCGTGTTCGGGTTTATTTTTGATCCTTAACCCCCCATCTGGGGCCGTTCGGGGGCACTCGGTCACATAGCGGCCACTTGGGATGGCACGATGCTTCCACACGCCGGTCGAGGGGACGGTAGAGGCGCATGAGCACACCGAGTACCGGGCAGCCGGGGCCCGTCCGCGTTGCCCACAGGGCGGAGCCGGAGACACCCCGGCCGCCCGCGCAGCGTACGGACAGCCACCTGCTGCCCCCAGATCCGACCGAACATGATCTCGCCACGCTGAGCCTGCCCGAGCTGCGCACTCTGCGCCGGGACGCCCAGCGGGACGAGGCCGACCTCAGCTATGTCCGACGGCTGCTGCAGGGCCGTATCGACATCCTCCGCGCGGAACTGCTGCGCCGGTCCCCGACGGGCGCGGGCTCGGTGCCCGAACGCCTCCCCGAGGCCTCGGTGGTGGACCGGCTCCCGGAGATCCTCACCGACGCCCCGGCCCGCCACCGCTCCTCGGCCCGCCACGTCACGCTGGGCACCCCGCACAGCGAGGAGTACCGCCTGCTGGCCGCCGAGACGCTGGCCGAGGTCGAACTGTCGGACCTCTCCGCGCGGACCGACCTGGAACTGAGCACCGCGATGGGCCGGCTCGTGCGCTACGAGCAGCAGGTGTCCGGGCGACGCCAAGGGTTGCAGCACACGGCGGACGAGTGCAGCGGCGAGATCGCGCGGCGGTACCGGGAGGGCGAGGCGCAGGTGGCGGATCTGCTGACCTAGGGAACTTCGCGGCGGGCCTGGGAAAATCCACGCGACACCTCACCCCCGCCCGCCTACCGTGGCCCCATGAGCGCCCCAGCCGACATAGACGTCCGTCCGGTCACCGAGGCCGAGTATCCCGAATGGCTGCGTGCCGTGCATGTCGGGTTTCTGCGGGAGCCGGTGGTGTCGAAGTCGGAACTGGAGGCCCGCAGAGCCCAGTTCGAGCCCGGGCGGCTGCTCGGGGCCTTCGACGGGGACCGTTGCGTGGCGACCTTCCGGTCCTTCGCGCAGGAGGTGACGGCGGTCGGTGGGGAGTTCGTGGCCGCCGACGCGATCTCCGCCGTCACCGTGACCGCCACCCACCGCCGGCGCGGCCTCCTGACCCGCATGATGAGCCAGGACCTCGCCGCCGCGAAGGAGCGCGGAGACGTCCTGGCGACGCTGATCGCCGCCGAGTACCCGATCTACGGCCGCTATGGCTTCGGCCCCGCCACCTCGGCCGCCGAGTGGACGATCGACGTCCCGCGCACCGGACTCGCCCCCCGTGGCCCGGATCTGGACGGCGGCCGTATCGACCTGGTGGAGCCCGGCGACGTACGCAAGCTCGGGCCGGAACTGCACGACCGGATGCGCCGTGCGATGCCGGGGGCGATCAGCCGGGACGACTGGTTCTGGCAGCTCAAGACGGGGGCCGTACGCACCGCCCCGTGGACCGAGCCGTTCTTCGCCGTGTACCGGGCGGCGGACGGCACGGTCGAGGGGCTGATGGCGTACGAGGTGGACGACAAGTGGGCGGACACCATGCAGCCGTTGAACACGGCGAGTGTGCGGAGCCTGATCGCCTCGACCCCGGCCGCCGAGCGTGCCCTGTGGCACTACCTGTGCTCGATCGACTGGGTCATGCAGGTCAAGAGCGGCTGGCGGGCCCCCGACGACCTGCTCCCGCACCTTCTGCCCAACCCTCCGGCGGCCAGGATCACCATGCAGGCGGACTTTCTGTGGGTGCGGATCCTGGATGTCGTACGGGCACTGGAGGCGCGGACGTACGAGGGGGAGGGCGCGCTGGTGCTGGAGGTCGTGGACGCCTCCGGCATGGCCGGCGGCCGGTACCTTCTGGAGGCCTCGCCCGCCGGGGCCAGCTGTACGACGACGACTCGGAGCGCCGATCTCACGCTGGACGTGCGGGAGTTGGCGACGCTCTGGCTCGGTGACGAGTCGGTGGCACGGCTCGTGGCGCTCGGGCGAGTGCGGGAAGAACAAGCGGGCGCCGGCCGGGGGGCCGACGCCCTGCTGCATACATCCAGGCGTCCTTGGTGCCCGGACATGTTCTGACGTTCCCTTCTGGCGGGGACGGGTGGGCTGTTGCCTCGCATCCGTAGCGAGCTGTTCAGTTGTGGCTGTGCGGTTGTGGCTGTGCGGTGTGTGCAGCTTTCGCTGCTGTTCAGTTGTCGGTGTTCAGTTGTGACTGTGCAGACCGACCGGGCTCCCGGCTCCCCTCCGGAAGGGAGCCCGATCAGCCGGATCCTGGGCCCGGCGGGCGGGCGTCATCCGGACTGGGCGAGCAGCATCACGAGGATGACCGCTCCGATGCCGCCGATCGCGACGTTCTTGGACTTGACGCCGATGGTCAGCGCGACGAACGCGACGATGCCCATCGCACCCCACTTCCACTGCACGAGTGCCTCGAAGCCGACGGCGAGGGCGGCGATGGCGACTGCGATGAACGGCATGACGGTCCCCCCTTCGGGACGGTGGCCCCTGTCGGCCGCCGAGTTGGCCAACCCTGTGAAGCTTTGACCATGTTTCTCAAGGTTGCTCAAGTTGGCGACCAACTTCACTGTACTTATCTCCGCTTGGATGCGGCTCATAACCACCTTCCGGTGAACTGCCCAAAGATGGCGGGAAGTTGTAGTGTTTGGTCGTGGACCCGAAACACGCCTCCGTCAATGGACGGAAGAGGTCACAGCGGCCACACACGTCACCTCGCGAGGTGGCCGACGAGCTCCGCGCCCGGATCCGGTCCGGCACGCTGCGGGCAGGTCAGCGCATGCCCACCCAGGCGCGGCTGGCCGACGAGTTCGGCGTCGAGCGCGGGGTCGTACGGCAGGCGCTGTACCTGCTGCAGACGGAACACCTGCTCACCAACGTCTCCAAGGGAAGCCCGGCGACCGTCGCCCCCGACCTGGGGCTCAACAGGGCGCTCACCGGCCCCGGAGCGGCGCCGCAGCCCACGATGGTCGCCCTCGGCCCCCGGATCGCCACCGCCTTCGCGGCCCCGCACGTCGAGATAGACGCCCTGTGCCTGACGTCGGTGTCCCTCAACCTCGCCATCGGCGAGGGGCTGCGCCAGATCCACGCCGGACGGCTGAATCCGGCCAAGATCGACGTCCGCGTCCTGCTGCCGGGCCGGGACATCGACCTCGCCTTCCCGGTGTCGGTCGAGGACCGCGGCGACGACGACCCGGTCCAAGAACGCTGGCTGGCCCAGCGCAACGCACAGGGGCAGGTCCTCCGGCACAACCTCCTGGCCCTGCGTGCCACGCACGGCATCGACGTCAACGTCTCCTTCCGTGCCCTGCCCTTCACACCACCGGTGAAGCTCTACCTCCTCAACGGCACGGAGGCGCTGTTCGCGTACTACACGCTGACGCGCCGCAAGGAGGAGATCGACCACGAGCACCTGGAGCTGTACGACTCCGAGGGCACCCAGTCGATGCTGTTCGCCTTCGAACAGGGCGCCGGCCTGCGGGACACGACCTTCGTCGAGCAGTCCCACCTGTGGTTCAACGCACTGTGGGAGACGATCAGTTCGGAGCTGGCGCTCACGAGCTGACGTCTCCCACAGTGGCGGATCCGGGCACGTTCGGGTCAGAGGGCGGGTCCCGCGACCAGCAGGGCGAGCACCACGGCCCCGGTCGAACTGATCGCGGGGTTCTTGGCCTTGATGCCGATGGTGAGCAGAAGCATCCCGATGATGCCGCTGGCGCCGTACTTCCACTGCAGGGTCTGCTCGACGCCGACTACGAAGACGGCGGAGAGGAGGGCGAGGGCCGGCATGTTGGTTCCCCCTTCGGACTTACGGGCGGGCGAGGCGGGCGAGGAGGTAAAACTTCCGCCAACTCATCCAAGTTGGCAACCAACTCTGCCTATGTTGTCCCCACTTGGTGGGGGTTGATAAACAACTTCCAGACAACTCCCCATAGATGGATTGGAGTTGTAACGTTTGGTCGTGACCCAGGAGAACGTGGCAGTGAACGGCAGCAGAAGGCTCTCGCCCCAGGAAATCGCCGACACCCTGCGGGAACGCATCCGCGTGGGCGACCTCAGGGCCGGCGACCGCCTCCCCACCCAGGCCGAACTCGCGGAGGAGTTCGGCGTGGAACGGGGCGCGGTCCGCCAAGCGCTGCGCGCACTGCAGGAGGACGGGTTGCTCAGCAATGTGAGCAAGGGGAGCCCGCCGCGGATCGCGGAGCGGGTGCCCGGGCTGTCGGGGGAGCCGCAGCCGACGATGGTCGGCCTGGCCCCCCGCCTCACGGAGGCCTTCTCCAGCCCGCACGTCCGCATCGACGCGGCCTGCCTGACCTCGGAGACCCTGATGGTGGCCCTGAGCGAGCCGGTCCGCCTCATTCACGAGGGACGGATCCACCCCGAGTCCATCGACGTCCGCATCCTGCTGCCCTCCCGCGACATCAACCTGGCCTTCCCGGTGCCGGTGGAGGCGCCCGACGACGACAACCCGGTCCACCAGCGCTGGCTGGAGATGCGTAACGCCCAGGGTCACGTCCTGCGACACAATCTCCGTTCCCTGCGCTCCTCCCACGGGATCGACGTCAAGGTCAGGTTCCGCGCCCTGCCGTTCACCCCGCCGGTGAAGCTGTACCTGCTCAACCACTCGGAGGCGTTGATCGCGTACTACATGGTCGCGCGCCGGGAGGAGGCCACGGATGCCGGAATGCTCGACATGTACGACGTCCTCGGCACGGAGTCGCTCCTCTTCTCCTTCGAGAAGAACGCCGGCGAGCGTGACGCCGCGTTCGTCGTGCAATCGCAGAAGTGGTTCGACGCCCTCTGGGAAACCATCACGACGGACCTGACACTCTCCTAGTGACTCTTGAGAAGACGCACACTGAACCGGTGACAGCAGAGACAGCACGACTCGCATCACTGGTCTCCTCCGCTCGGTACGTGCTCTGGGATCTGGACGGGCCGATCTGCCGGTTGTTCGCGGGGTATCCGGCACATCAGATAGCCGGTGAACTCGTGGGGAAGATCGACCAGTTGGGCATGGGCGCCCTGCTGACCGAGCAGGAACGATCCAGCAATGACCCCCAGGAAGCCCTGCGTGGCGTTCATGAACGACACCGGGGAAGTGACCTGGTCCTTGAGTTGGAGGAGTGGCTGACCCGGCGCGAACTGGCGGCTGTTCCCAAGGCGCGGCCCACCCCGTACGCCGACCCGCTGATCAGGACGTGGTCGTCGTATGGCGTCAGGTTCGCGATCACCACGAACAACGCCGCCCTCGCGGCGGCGGCGTACATAGAGACCCGTGGGCTGGCGGTCTGCTTCCCCCATGTCTACGGCCGCACGCCGAACCTCGATCTGATGAAGCCGAACCCGCACTGCCTGGAAGAGGCGATCAAGGCAATGGGAGCCGTTCCGTCGGGCACGCTGATGATCGGCGACGCCGCGACGGACCTCGCGGCCGCGCGCCGGGCGGGTGTCGCGTTCCTGGGCTACGCGCGTAATGCGGACAAGGAGGGGCTCCTGAGGGACGCGGGAGCCGAGGTCGTCGTCCGCTCTCTGGAGCAAGTCCTGGACGTCCTGCGCAGCCCGTCCTGAGGCCGGTACGGTCGCGGGGCGAGCGAAGAGCGGGGCAAGGGAGCCACCATCCTGGCGACGTTGCGGTCCCGTATCTCCGGCGGCGAGTACCGGCCGGTCACCACCTGCCCCCGCAGCGCGCTCTGGCCGCGGAGTTCGACGTCTCGCGCGACACGATCCAGCGTGTGCTGGAGGAGCTGAAGACCGAGGGCTGGATCGCATCGCGCCAGGGCAGCGGCTCCAGGGTCCGAGCGGCGCTCCCCATTTCCCTGACGACGCAGGCGAAGGCTGCCCCGGCCGCATTGCACCGGGACCTTCGTCGCCCGCGCCTTCGCTCAACCGGTCGTGGAACTGGACGTCTTCACGTTCACCTCGGAGAGCCTCGACACCGCGCTCCGGATACTGCTGCCGTCCGACACGATCGAGCTGCCGTATCCACGGGCCAGGTCGGCGCAGGAATCCGCCACCGCGGATGTGCAGGAGTTGGACCGGATCCTCCAGGTCCGGACCCGGGAGATCATTCGGCGGCACACCTCGTCCGTGCGTAACGCCCTGCGCAACCTCAGGACGGACGGGCTGGTGGCGGACGTCTCGGTGAAAGTCCGCGAGGTGCCGCTCGTTCCGACGCGCAAGCTGTATCTGCGGCGCGGTGTCGAGGGGTTTCTGGGCCCGTACAAGATCGTGGAGCGCGCGATCCTGATGGACGACGACACCGAGATGAATGCTTGGGACGTCCTGGGCCCGGGCTCGACCTTGATACGCCTCGACGTGGCGACTGCCGGCGACGTAACGAAGTGGGCACGGGGGCGTTAAAAGCTCCGGCAAGGCCCAGACATGTCCGACACGTGTCGCTCCAAAGGGCGCATTAAGGCCTTGTGAACGGGCGCGGGCCGCTATCGTGTGCCTCAATTTTCTTGGATGCGCAGCACTTTGGATGTTTAGAACTAGCGTGGCAGGAGCATGAGTGGCGATCGGGGCTTGGCCTGACCGCGGGGGCGAAGTCCGGGATGCCGTTCTTACGGCATTTCGCAGGAATGGGTACATCGGTGAGATCTCCGTGCGAACGCCGGCGGTCTCCTCCGGGCCAGGGGCCGAGGTGCTGGCCAAAACCTGCCCGCCCGACAAGCCCATCGACTCCTTGGTCGTCGGCCTCCTGACCCGGTTCCTCACACGTCTGGGCCTCGTGCGCAAGGACGCACTGCCCCCGCTGCCGGCCGAGTGGTCGCGCAACGAAAGGGACAGCCGGGCCTATCTGGACACGCTCGTGCGGCATGCGAAGGAGCGGATGTTCGCTCCCGACTGGACTGCGATTGGCGGGCTGTTCGCCGTGCTCGGCGTACCGGGCGACGCGCTGGCCCGGTACGCCGAGCAGGTTCCCGCATTGTCCCGCCGCCCCTACGGCCTCCTGCTCACCAACCTCACCCGGGACAACGTGATCGTCCTGGAGGATCCCAAGCTCTCGGTGGCCCGTCTCGACTGGACCTCGGCGTCGTACGGAGACCCACTGCACGGTCTCGCCAGCTACGTGGTGCGGATGCGCTACCCCGAGTACCAAGTGGACGAGGTCGTCCAGGAGTGGGCGTCCGAGATGCGGCGCACCAGGCCCCTCGCCGTCAGCGGTCTCGGCCGGGACTTCCGGTACTACGTCGACTTCGAGCGCATCCACGCCGCGTACGACGACGTGATCCGCGCGGCGAAGTCCCTCGGCGACTCGGTCGAGGACCGTCGCCTGCTGTCGGCGGCCGCCGACATCGGTACGGCCCTGGAGCGTGCGACCGGCCTGCTCGGCATGTCCGAGGTACCGCCCGAGAAGGAGATCGCGGACGCCCTCTTCCGCTGGCAGGCCGCGCGCCTCGCGCAGGGGGGCGCGAAGGTGCCGGACGCGCTGTTCCGGTGGCGGCGCGATGACCGTGTCCCCGAGCGGGACGACTTCCCGTCGGACCTGGTGCGCCGTGCGCTGGCGGTGGAGGGCGTCGCCCCGGCCGACCGGGTCTTCCGCGGGACGGCTCACCTCAACACCGTCGTCGACCTGGAGGAGGCTCCGGGACCCGTGGTGGTTCGTCGCGAAACCGCGGCGGCTCCTCGCCGTGAGCAAGGACTCCTCCCGGAACACGCCGTGCTGCAGGTGATCGAGCGGTCCGGCGCGCAGATCCGGGCACCGCGAATCCTGGCGCTCGGGTATGACGATCGCGGGCGCCACTTCGCGATCCACACGTTCGAGGGCCCCAAGGGCCTGGCTCCTCAGCATCCCGTGGACGGTTTGCTGCCCGCCGAGGCGGACGAACTCGTCGACGAACTCGCCGCGCTCGCGAAGGTGGACCACTCGTCCTTGCCGTCCGACGAGCCGAAGGGGGGCTTCTACCGCTGGCTGGCCGAACGGCTCGCCGGCTTCGTCGACGACCTCCCCACCGAGACCTTGCAGGCCGCCGACCGACGGGGGTTGCCGGACGGCCAAGTGCTCCGGCGGATCCTCGGCCGTTACGAGGTGACCGAGCGCACCCCGGTTCTGCTGCACGGCGACCTCAACCCCTGGAATCTGGTGCGTGCCGGTCGCCGGGGAGGGCTGACGATCATCGACTGGGAGATGGGGATGATCGGCGACCCCCTGTACGACCTCGTACGCCATCTGCATCTGACGCCGACGCGCACGGAGATGCGGATGCGTATGTTCGAGCGCTGGAGCAGGAAGCTTCCTTCCGACTGTGTCGAGGGGTGGGAGCGTGACTGGCGCGTCTACCGCTGGATCGAACAGATTCGCTCGGCCTACGTCGACCTGGACCGGATGACGACAGGGGCCGCGCTGAGCACCCCGAACGTACGGCGGGCCGTCGACGCGTACGAGATGACCCTGTCCGCCGCGACCGGCTCGCTCGGGCTGCGCAGGCGGGTCGTGCCGAAGGCACCCGCCTCGCTCAGGGCGTCCTGACTCCCGGTCCCGGTGCGTAGGCTCACGGCCATGAATGACCTCGGCCTGCGCCAGCGCAAGAAGCAGCGGATGTACGAGAACCTGTCGGAGATCGCCATCCGTCTCTTCCTGGAGAAGGGTTTCGACGCCGTCTCCGTGGCCGAGATCGCCGCCGCCGCCGAGATCTCCAAGCCCACCCTCTTCCGGTACTTCCCGGCCAAGGAGGACCTCGTCCTCCACCGGATCGCCGATCACGAGGACGAGGCGGCGCGGGTGGTGGTCGAATCCGACGAGCCGCCCCTTGCCGCCCTCCGGCAGCATTTCCTCGACGGGCTGGAGCGGGACGATCCCGTCACCGGGCTCAACGATCACCCCGGCGTCCTCGCCTTCCACTCGCTGCTCTACGGCACCCCCGCCCTGGTCGCCCGTGCCCACGGGCACCTGGAGCGGCAGGAGGCCGCGCTCGCCGACGTGCTCGGGGGCGATCTCGACGCGCGGCTGGCGGCGGGGCAGATCATCGCCGTGCGGCGGATTCTCGCCATGGAGAACTGGCGGCGGATCGCCAAGGGGGAGACGGTCGAGGACGTGCGCGGGGATGCCGTGGCCGCGGCCGAGCGGGCCTTCCGGGGGCTGGCGGACGGTCTGCCGTGGCTCAGCTGAATAAGAGCGGGTAAAAGATTTAACCCGGTTTCATTTTCTCGCGTACGCTCGTCCCCATGACGTCAGCCGACCCCGCCAACCGGGCCCACCCGCCCCATCCCGCCCTGAAAGAGGCCCTCCACCGCGAGCGCATCCACCACGACCGTTGCCGTACCGCCCTCGCCGCCATGATCGACGGCGCCCAGGAGCAGGTCGTCGTCGGCGAGGACGTCTCCGCTTCCGGGGCGGACGCCGAGGTGCTCGGGTATCAGCTGCGCAGTCAGGCCAAGGAGATGCGGGAGCTGCCCGAAGGGCCCCTGTTCTTCGGGAAGCTGGACTTCGACCGCGGCGACCATGCCGGGCAGGCGTATCACCTGGGCCGGCTGCGGATCACCGAACATCCCGCCGCCCCGCCCCTCGTCGTCGACTGGCGTGCCCCCGTCTCCCGCGCCTTCTACCAGGCGAGCGCCCGCGATCCGCAGGGTGTCGCGGTGCGGCGCCGGTTCGGGTGGGCGCCGGGGAGCAAGGGGGCGTCCGCCGATCTCACCGGGCTGGAGGACGAACACCTCCGGGACGGCGGGCCGCCGCAGGTCAGCGACATCGTCGCCCGGGAGATCGAACGGCCCCGGGTCGGGCCCATGCGGGACATCGCGGCCACCATCCAGCCCGAGCAGGACGATCTCGTACGAGGGGACCTCGCCGTTTCGGTGTGTGTGCAGGGGGCTCCGGGCACCGGCAAGACCGCCGTCGGGCTGCACCGGGCCGCCTATCTCCTCTACACCCACCCGCAGCGGATGCGGCGCGGTGGGCTCCTCGTCCTCGGGCCCAACCGGACCTTCCTCTCCTACATCGCGCAGGTGCTGCCCGCGCTCGGCGAGACCGGCGTACGGCAGTCCACGCTCCAGGACGAGATCGCCCGCCACCCGGTCACCGCCACCGACGCCCACCCCACCGCCGTCCTCAAGCACGACCCCCGGATGGCGGAGGTGCTGCGCCGGGCGCTGTACGCGCGGGTGTCGACCGCGCAGGTCGACTCGCTGGAGATCAAGGACGGTTCGTACCAGTGGCGGGTCGGGGCCGGTGGACTCGCGCGGATCGTGGCGGACGTACGGGAGGAGGAACCGCCGTACTCGACCGGACGGGAGCGGGTGCGCAGCCGGGTGGTGCGGAGTGTGCAGCTGCAGGCCGAGCGGCGGGCCGGGCCGCAGAACGGTGCGTGGGTGCAGCGGGTCTCGCGGTCCCGGGTGCTCGGGGCGTTCCTCGACACCGTGTGGCCCAAGGCGCGGCCCGAGGAAGTAGTGACCGAACTGCTCACTGACCGCGAGGAGTTGGCGGCCGCCGCCGACGGGATCCTCGACTCCGAGGAGCAGAAGAACCTGCTGTGGACCAAGCCGCCGCGGTCGTGGAAGTCGGCGCGCTGGTCGGCCGCCGATCTGGTGCTGCTCGACGAGGTCGCCGGGCTCGTGGAGCATCCTGAGGGATACGGCCATCTCGTCGTGGACGAGGCGCAGGACCTGTCGCCCATGGAGTGCCGGGCGATCGCCCGCCGGGCCCGTTTCGGGTCGGTCACCGTGCTCGGTGACCTGGCGCAGGCGACCACGCCCTGGGCGGCCAGCTCGTGGCACACCGTCCTGCGCCATCTCGGCAAACCGGACGCGGCCGTCGTACCGCTGACCATCGGGTTCCGTGTCCCGCAGGCCGTCGTCCAGCTCGCCAACCGGCTCCTCGCGCAGCTGGACGTGGCGGTGCCGGAGGGGCGGTCCCTGCGCGGGGACGGGGAGTTGAGCATGCGCCCCACATCCCTGGACGCCTTGCCGGGAGCGGTCGTGGACGCCGTACGGGAATCGCTCGCGCACGAGGGCTCGGTGGGGGTCGTCGCCGCCGACGCCGATGTGGAACGCGTACGGCAGGCCCTCGACGCGGCCGGCATCGCCACCGCCGGACCGGACGAGCTCGGTGCGCGGGTGAGTGTCGTACCGGCCGGTGTGGTCAAGGGACTCGAGTACGACCATGTCGTGGCCGTCGAGCCGGCCGTGATCGCGGAAGCGGAGGAGCGCGGGCTGCACCGGCTGTATGTCGTGCTGACCCGGGCGGTGTCACGGCTGGTGGTGGTGCACGGGCGGCCACTGCCGTTCTAGCGCGGTGGCGGCCGACCGTGGGTGGCCGGGTGACGGGCCACCCGTGGAGAGCCCCGTGACGGCGGCCACCGCGCCAAAACGGCGGCGGCCGCCTGTCGTGGGTCAGGCGCGGTGGCCCGCCGCGGGTCAGGCGCGGTCGAGGAGGGGGATCAACTGCTCTTCCTCGTAGGTCAGATGGGCCTCCAGCTCGGTCGTCAGGCGGTCGACCTCGGGGCGGACCGCGTCGAGGTCCGTGCCGGAGAGCGTCTGCCGCAACTCCTCGATCAGGGCCGCGATGTGCTCGTGCTCGGTGCGCAGGCGGTCGATGGCCGGAGCCGACTCCGGGTGGCGGTCGGCCAGGAACGGGAACATCGCCACGTCCTCGCCGGTGTGGTGGTTGTGCAGTCCCTGGCAGAACGTCAGGCAGTTGACCCGGAGCTGCGCGCCGAGGCTGCCGGCCCCGGAGGACAACTCCTTTCGGATCAGGGCGAGTTCGCGGCGGAAGGCGTCGTGGACGAGCCTGATGGCCTCGCCGGGGGACGACGCGTTGATGTTCGGCGGGCCCGGGCGGACGATCTCGTGCAGGGCGACCACGGGGAGGACGCGGTCGGTCTTCTCCTGGTACGCGGCCCAGCCGCGGTCCGACTCCACGGCCCGTGCGAAGGCCCGGTCCCGCTCCTCGCCCGCCAGCACGACTGCCTTCGCCTCGTAGGTGAACACCCCGCTCTCGACGGTGACTTGAGGGTGCGCGACGAGATTGCGGTACCAGTCGGGGTGGCGGGGCGAGCCGCCCGCCGAGGCGATCACGAGGATGCGGTCGCCGCCGTCGGGAAGGTAGCCGACCGGGGTGGTGTGCGGGGTGCCGGTGCGGGCCCCGGTGGTGGTGAGGAGGATCAGGCGGCCGCCCTCGAAGGGGCCGCCGACCCGGCCGTGATGGGCGCGGAACTCGTCGATGATCCGCTGGTTGAAGTCCTGGAATGGGTTGGTCACTCTCTCTGCTTTCTCTGGTCTCCGGTCATTTCCTGGACGACTCAGAGAAAGCGGCGGACTCCTCGCCCGCGCCGGCCTCACTCAGAGGCCGGGCACCCAACTCGCTCACGGCACAAGGCCGACCCGGCAGTCATGCACGCACGGTAACGTCCGGGGCATGATCGAGACCACCGAGTTTGCGGACATTCCCACGACCACCTTGGCCGATCTGCTCGGTCGGGACCAGGTCATGGACATCGGGATCCGGCCTCTGTGGGGGCCGGTGCCGAGGGTGGCGGGGCCGGCGTTCACCGTACGGTGCCCTCCCGGCGACAACCTCATGCTGCACGCCGCGATCCACCGGGCGCCGGCCGGCTCGGTCGTCGTGGTCGAGTCGGGGGACCTCGACTACGCCCTGGCCGGCGGGAACGTGTGCGCGGTCGCGCAACGGCGGGGGATCGCAGGGTTCGTCGCCGACGGGCTGATCCGCGACCTCGCCGAGGTGCGGGAGGCCGGTTTCCCGGTGTTCGCCCGAGGGGTCATCCCGATCCCGGCCGCGAAGAAGGCCGTGGCGCCGCTGGGCGTGCGGGTGCGGTGCGGCGGGGTGCGGGTCGAGGCCGGCGACATGGTGGTCGCCGACGAGGAAGGGGTCGTGGTCGTCCCCGCCGCGCGAAGGTCCGACGTCCTCGCCGCTGCCCGCGCCAAGCTGACGAAGGAGGAGGCCGAGACGCTCGACGCGTGGGAGAGCGCACATCGGGCCCGTATCGACGAGATCCTCGCGGAGGCCGGGTTCGAGGGGTGACGGATGGGGGCTGGAGGCCGCAGGTGCTTCTCTTCCTGGACGTCGACGGGACCCTGCTGCCGTTCGGGGCGACGGAGCCGTATCCGCTGTACGAGCCGGCCTTTCCGTCGGCCGGGGCCGTCACCGACCATCCGCTGCTGACCCGTGTCGATCCCGGGCTCGGCGCGCGTCTGACATCGCTGGGCTGTGCGCTGGTGTGGGCCACGACCTGGGCGGACGACGCCAACACCGCTCTGGCGCCCTGGCTCGGACTGCCCCGGCTGCCGCTCGTGGACTGGCCGGACTCGGACGACGACGGGGCGACCGGCCTGCACTGGAAGACCCGCCCCCTGGTCTCCTGGGCGGCCGGACGACCGTTCGTCTGGGTCGACGACGAGATCAGCGACGCCGACCGGGTCTGGGTGGCTGCCCATCATCCCGAACGGGCTCTCCTGCACCGAGTGGATCACCAAGTGGGTCTCACCGAAGGGGACTTCGCGGTGCTGGAGGAGTGGCTGGCGAGAGGAGGGCGGTGACCGGGCCGGGTGATATCGAGTGGTCGGCCGAGCCTCGCTCCCCCTACGGTCGCCCGCATGGCAGACGAAGGCTTCACCCATCCACGGCTCGCCGCGATCTACGACGCGCTCGAACCCGATCGCGGCGACCTCGACGCATATCTCCGGATGGTGGAGGAGTGCGGGGCGCGGCGGGTGCTGGACATCGGCTGTGGGACGGGGGTGTTCGCCCTGTTGCTGGCCGTGCGGGGGATCGAGGTGGTGGGGGTCGACCCCGCCCTCGCCTCGCTCGACGTGGCCCGGGGGAAGCCGGGGAGCGAGCGGGTTCGCTGGATCCATGGGGACGCGTCCGAGCTTCCGCCGCTGCGCGTCGACTTGGTGACCATGACGGCCAACGTCGCCCAGCAGATCGTAGAAGCGGATGCCTGGAGGGGGACGCTCAGGGGTGCGTACACGGCGCTACGGTCCGGTGGGCGACTGGTGTTCGAGACGCGGGACCCTGCGCGGCGGGCCTGGGAGGAGTGGCACCGGGAGGCGTCGTACGCCGTGACGGATGTGCCCGGTGTCGGAGCCGTGGAGAGCTGGGTCGAAGTGACCGGCGTGGAAGGGCAGTTGGTGACCTTCCGGTGGAGCTATGTGTTCGCCGCGGACGGGCGGACACTGACCTCGGACTCGACGTTGCGCTTCCGGGAGCGCGGAGAGGTCGAGGCTGAGCTGGCCGCGCGGGGGTTTGTGGTGGAGGACGTACGGGAGGCGCCGGACCGGCCGGGCAAGGAGCTGGTCTTCGTGGCGCGGCGCCCCTGAACAGCCTCGGCGCTGAAGTCGTGTCGGCAGGGGCACCCCAGCGGTGGGGGCGTGGCGGTCGACGGCGTCCTGCCCGTCGCTGATCCGCAGGCCGGCCACAGCGCAGCAGTAGGCGAGGACGTCGGCGCCGTAGGGCAACGCGTGCTTGCGCTGCCGGAAGCGGAAGGTCCGGTAGGCGTCGGGTCCGAGTCGTGTGCCAGTCCAGCGCGCCCAGCGCGCCCCACTGGCCTTCTCCGCACCGGTCAGGACGAGGGCCGGCACCCTCGCCAGGACCAACCGGGCACCCCGAGTGACAGGGATGCTGCAAGCCCACCTGCCGACCGGGAACCCGCTCACCGGGGTCGGCGACCGAGGCCGCTCCGCGTCAGGACGGAGACAGCACGCAGAACTCGTGGCCCTCCGGGTCGGACAGGCACGTCCACGGGACGTCGCCCTGGCCGAGGTCGAGGTCGGTGGCGCCGAGGGCGCGCAGCCGGGCCACCTCCGCCGCTTGGTCGTCACCGGGGTGCGGCAGCAGGTCGAGGTGGACGCGGTCCGGCACGCTCTTCACGGCGGGCGTGCGGAGGAACTCGAGATACGGTCCGACGCCCTCGGCGGAGCGCAACGACGCCTGATCGTCGGTCACTTCGTGCAGGGTCCAGTCCGTCGCGGCGCCCCAGAACCGGGCCATGGCCCGCGGATCCGCGCAGTCGATCACCACCGCGGCGATCGGCCCGGTGTCCCGGTAGACCTCCCGAGGCTCCAGCACGCAGAACTCGTTGCCCTCCGGGTCGGCGAGGACCACCCACGGCACCTCGCCCTGGCCCACGTCGACGGGCGTCGCGCCAAGAGCCTCCAGGCGCGCGACCAACTCCGCCTGATGGGCCGCGGATGTGGTGGCGAGATCGAGATGCACACGGTTCTTCGTCGCCGTCTTGGCTTCCGGAACGGGAACGACGTCGATGCCGACACCGACCGGGTCCGGCCACACGAGTCCGCCCGCGGGGCCGACGTAGGTGGTCACACCGGGGCTGTAGGCGTCCCAGCCGAGCGCCTCCGCCCAGAACCGGCCGACCACCGGCCCGTCGAGAGCCTTGATGTTCACCTGAACAGGTCGCAGGGCCATACCGGCGATCCTATGTACCGCGACTGTCCGTCCAGGTCTGGAACATGAGGCAGACGAGTGGTGTGGCACACTATTGCAAGCGCCTGCTTGCAATAGTTAGCGCTGGTGATGCACAGTGGGGGCATGGCATCGCTCAACGTCGGCAATCTCGGTGAATACCTGCGTGAACAGCGGCGCACCGCGCAGCTGTCGCTCCGGCAGCTCGCCGATGCCGCCGGGGTGTCCAATCCGTATCTGAGCCAGATCGAGCGCGGGCTGCGCAAGCCGAGCGCGGAGGTGTTGCAGCAGGTCGCCAAGGCCCTGCGGATCTCCGCCGAGACCTTGTATGTGCGGGCCGGCATCCTCGACGCCGAGCGGGACCGGGACGACGTGGAGACACGTGCGGCCATCCTCGCCGATCCCACGCTCAACGAGCGGCAGAAGCAGGTGCTGCTCCAGATCTACGAGTCCTTCCGCAAGGAGAACGGGTTCGAGATAGCCCCGCCGGACGCGGCACCCGCCGCGCAGAGCGACGGTACGGCCCTTCGGGACAGCGTCGTCCAGGACAGTGACGTACTGGACGACGACACCGCCGTAGAAGACCCCCGCACGACCGACGGCAGCGACGCCGACCCGCACCAGACGGCCAGTTGAGACTCGACACGCCTCACAGCACGCCGACTGGCACCGCGGGACCCAAAACCCTCATCAGAAAGCGACCCGGGAGGACCACCACCATGGCCATCACCGACGACATCCGCAAGGCCGTCAAGGACCCGACCCCGCTCTACTTCCTCGCCGGCGCCGGTGACCTCGCCCTCCAGGAGGCCAAGAAGGTGCCCGGCCTGGTGGAGCAGCTGCGCGCCGAGGCGCCGGCCCGTATCGAGGCCGTGCGCGGCACCGACCCGAAGGCGGTCCAGGAGAAGGCCCAGGCCCGTGCCAAGGAGGCCGGCGCCAAGGTCAAGGAGACGCAGGAGACCCTCCAGACCAAGGTCGGTGAGTTCATCACCAACCTGGACGGGGACATCAAGAAGATCGGCACCACCCTCGACGCGGACCTGAAGAAGCTCGGCGAGTCCGCCCAGGACCTCGCCCTGCGCGGCGTCGGCGTCGCCGCCGAGTACGCCGTCAAGGCCCGCGAGACCTACGAGAAGGTCGCCGAGCACGGCGAGCAGGCCGTCAAGACCTGGCGTGGCGAGGCCGCCGAGGAGATCGAGGATCTGGCCATCGCCGTCGAGCCGAACGCCGAGCCGGGCGAGGTCAAGAAGCCCGCGACCGCGACTCCGGCCGCGAAGCCCACCCCCGCCACGGCCACGGCCGCCGTCCCGGCCCCGGCGAAGAAGACGACCACCACGGCCAAGAAGGCCACCCCGCGCAAGACCACGGCGAAGAAGACGACCCCGCCCGCCAAGTAAGGCACCGCGGGACACTTCGGGACTCAGGGCCGGGCACTTACCGAGTGCCCGGCCCGTTCTGCGGGTAGCGGACTCGCGGGAGCGGGTACGGTGACCGCGTAATCGCGAAATGACGAGCCGAGTCAGGTGGTGGACGTTGTGCTGATGCAGGGGTTCGCAGGCTTCATGTGGCTGCTGAGCATGGCCCTGATCGTTTTCAGCGGCTTCGCGCTGTTCGACGCTGCCATCCGCCGTGAGGACGCCTACCGCGCGGCCGACAAGAAGACCAAGCCCTTCTGGCTGATCATCCTCGGGCTCGCCTTCGTGGTGAACCTCATCTTCAACATCCTGTCGTTCCTGCCGATCATCGGCCTCATCGCGACGATCGTCTACATGGTCGACGTACGCCCGGCGATCCGCGCCCTGCCGGGCGGCGGCCGCAGCGGCCGGGGCAGGGGTTCGAGCAGTGACGGTCCTTACGGCCCGTACAACGGCGGCAGGTGATCACGCAGGCCGCCACCTCTACGGCGCGAACCGCTAACCCTCCCGGTCGAGCAGCAGTACCGCCACGTCGTCCGCCAACTCGCCCCCGTTGAGCGAGCGCACCTCGTTCACCGCGGCCCGCAGCAGTGCCTCGCCCCGCAGCCCTTCGGACAGCTGGCGACGGATCATGGCGACCATTCCGTCCTGCCCCAGCCGCTCGCCGCCCTCCCCGACACGCCCCTCGATCAGCCCGTCGGTGTAGAGCATCAGACTCCACTCGGCCCCCAGCTCCACCTGCATCCGAGGCCACCGAGCCCCCGGCAGCAGGCCCAGCGCGGGCCCGTTGTTGTCGTACGGCAGCAGCCGTGCGGGCCGACCCGGGCGTGCCACCAGCGGCGACGGGTGCCCGGCGAGACACAGCCCCGCCCGCCGCCCGTCGGGCGCGATGTCGACCGTGCACAGCGTCGCGAAGATCTCGTCGTCGGAGCGCTCGTGCTCCAGCACCTCCTGCAGCGTGCCGAGCAGCTCGTCCCCGCACAGCCCCGCCAGGGTCAGCGCACGCCAGGCGATCCGCAGCTCCACGCCGAGCGCCGCCTCATCGGGGCCGTGCCCGCAGACGTCGCCGATCATCGCGTGCACGGTCCCGTCGGGAGTCCGTACGACGTCGTAGAAGTCACCGCCGAGCAGCGCACGCGACCGGCCCGGCCGGTACCGCGCGGCGAACCGCAGGGACGACCCCTCCAGCAGCGGCGTGGGCAGCAGCCCGCGCTCCAGGCGCCGGTTCTCCTGCGCCCGCACCCGTCCCTCGGCGAGCCTGCGCTCCGCCGTGTCGGAACGTTTCCGCTCCACCGCGTACCGGATCGCCCGGCTCAGCAGCCGTCCGTCCAGCTCGTCCCGGAAGAGATAGTCCTGGGCGCCCACCCGCACCGCCTCCGCACCGCGCTCGGCGTCGCCGGACGCGGTGAGCGCGAGGACGGCGTGCCGGGGTGCGAGCTCCAGGACATGACGGAGTACGGCGAGCTCGTCGTCGTCATCGGAGCGGCCGGGCGCGGGCAGCGCGAGGTCGAGCAGGATGCAGTGCACGTCGTCCGTGAGCAGCCGCTCCGCCTCGGTGAGGTTGCGGGCGGTGCGGACGCGGATCGGCTTGCCGGACGAGTCCAGGAGTTCGGGGAGGACTGTGGACCCGCGGGGATCGTCCTCGATCACCAGCAGGCTCAGTTGGGTGGTGGCGTTGTTGTCGACCGTGGCTTCCTTGCGCGGGGCTTCCGTGGAGGGGGCGTCCTTCGGTGCGGCCGGCGCCTGACCACTTTCCACGGCCGGGATCGCTCGCTGCCGCGGTATGGGTACGGGCATGGTCTCGGATTCCTTCCCTCCCCCCGAGGGCATGGTGGAGCGAGGGACCTCGATCCACCGACGGGGACCATAGCGGGTGCCGGGGCGGGAAAGGAATGGCGTAAGACACGCTGCTTGGCCGGTCGCCACTGTCATATGCCGCGTTATCCACCGCAGTTGGACAGATGGCGCGTGCCGCGGGAATGACGAACGTCACGTTCGCGGAAGGTTTGCGGGACCGTCAGGCGTGCCCCGCATCACATGATCCGGGTCTCACTTCATCCAGGTGTCGCTTGATCCAGGTCCCGCTCGGTCGCTCGGCGGCGCTCACGCGTCCGGCCGCACCACCCCGAGGATCGGCATCGACCCCGCCCCGGCGATCGTCACCGTCCGCCCCGGCCGCGGCGCGTGCACGATCGCGCCGTCGCCGAGGTACATCGCCACATGGCTGGCGTCGTCGAAGTAGATGATCAGGTCGCCGGGCCGCATGTCCTTGACGTCGACGTGCTTGAGCTGCTTCCACTGCTCCTGCGAGGTGCGCGGAATGGGCTTGCCGGCGCTCGCCCAGGCCTGTGAGGTCAGCCCTGAACAGTCGTACGAGTCAGGGCCCTCGGCGCCCCATTCGTACGGTTTGCCCATCTGGGTCGTCGCAAAGGCGACCGCGATCTTCCCGGCCGCGCTCGCCTTGCCGTCGATCTCGTCGAGGATGCCGGAGTCCAGCCAGGCGGACTGCGCCTGATGGGCGGCCTGCTCCTCCAGTTCGGCGAGGCGCTCCTTCTCCCTGTCCTCCAGCTGGGACTCGAGCTTCTCGGCCGCCGCGATCTGCTGCTGCACCTTCTTCTTGGCCGTCGCCTTCGCCTTGCGGTTCGCCTCCAGTTTCGTCCACTGCGCGGAGGCGTCGGCGGCGTACTGCTTCAAGTCCTGCTGGGTCCGGGTCAGTTCCGCGATCAGCGCCTTGGTGGCGCGCTGGCCCTGCAGAACGCGGCCGGTGCTGTCCAGGAACTCCTGCGGATCGTCGCTCAGCATCAGCTGCGCCTCGTCCGGCAGCCCGTAGCTGCGGTACTGGGCGGCGGCCGCGGCGCCCGCGCGGGCCTTCAGCTTCGCCAGCTTCTCCTGGCCCTTGACGATCTTCTGGGCCAGCGCGACGATCTGCGCCGACTGCTGCTCGGCCTTCTCCTCGGCGGCGTTGTAGGCGTCGGTGGCGACGGCCGCGTCGTGATAGAGCGCGTCGAGCTGCTTGCGTACGGCTTCGATGTCCTTGTTGGTCACGGTGCTCGGCGAAGCCGTGGGGCTGGGGGTCGGACTCGGGGCGGCGAAGGCGGTGCCCGGTACCGCCAGCACGGCTACCGCGCCGATCACGGTCACGGCCGTGGCGATCAGACCGCGCTTGCCCGTTCCCATACCTCTGCCCCCAAAGCTGATTTACCGTCAGTAACTTACGGTGCTCGGGGGATCGTGCCACGTCATGGCCGAAAGCGACAGAGGAAAGCCTTCCCGGCGTGCCCCTTCGCGACCCGGCGCTTCCCGGTGCATCCCCCTCTCCCCGCCCCCCGAAGACGATCTCCCCGCCTTTGTGACGAACGACTCACGTAGATCGTTCCCCGCAGGTCACCCCTGGAGCGGGTTCACCCGCTGGGTACACCGGGGTTCACGCGTGCCCCACCCCGCGCGGTGCCAACGCTCCCCACGCCACCGTCACTTCTCCCTGCCGCCACCGCGAAGGCCCGTCCATCACCGGCCAGTCGGCCGTCAGGTCCCGTACCGTCCGGATCCACCGCTGCCGTGCGCCGTACGACGCGTAGGGCGCGGCGGCCGCCCACGCGCGGTCGAAGTCGCGCAGGAAGGAGTGCACCGGCTCACCCGGGACGTTGCGGTGGATCAACGCCTTCGGCAGCCGCTCGGCGAGGTCGGAGGGCCGCTCCAGCGAGCCCAGCCGGGTCGCGAAGGTGACCGTCCGCGGCCCCTCCGGGCCGAGCGCGACCCACACGTGCCGACGCCCGATCTCGTCGCAGGTCCCCTCGACGAGCAGCCCGCCGCGCGACCCCCGCGCCGGATCGGCCGGCGCCAGCCGGGCACACAGCCGCTCCCATACGGCGGCCACCTCGGCCTCGTCGTACTGGCGCAGCACATTGGCCGCCCGGACGAGCAGCGGCCGCTGGGGGACCGGGATCTCGAACCCGCCGTGCCGGAAGACGAGCCCCTCCCGCTCGTACGGCTTCGCCGCCGCCACCCGGGCCGGTTCGATCTCGACACCGACCACGCGCGTGCGTGGAGCTTCCTCGCGGAGCCGGGCGAGCAACTCGACGGCGGTCCAGGGTGCGGCGCCGTACCCGAGATCGACGGCGACCGGATCGGCGGCGCGGCGCAGCTCGGCGCCGTGCGCGGCCGCGATCCAGCGGTCCATGCGGCGCAGCCGGTTGGGATTGGTCGTCCCGCGCGTGACCGTGCCCACAGGGCGCGAGGCGGCGCGGGATGTCATGCCTACGAGGGTATGCGGCGGGCGACGGGCCACCGCACGCTCTCCCGACCGCATCGCGACGCACCCGGCCTTCGAACGGTTGAACGAAATCCGGTAATACCTCGGCAAAAACCGCCCCGCACGGAATGGGAAGGCCGACTGACGGTGTTGCCTCCCTCGGAGGGTCCCCCACGCCCTCCGTCCGGCATGTCCGCAGCAAGGAGGAACGCCACGTGAGCCAGTACGTCAGCAGGCTCCAGCGTCGCTCCCCGGCCGCACCCCACCGGTTGCGCCTGCACCGCCGCCCCCGCCGCGTTGCCATGCTCTCCGTGCACACCTCACCGCTCCACCAGCCCGGCACCGGCGACGCGGGCGGCATGAACGTCTACATCGTCGAGCTCGCCCAGCGCCTCGCCGCGATCAACATCGAGGTCGAGATCTTCACGCGCGCGACGACGGGCGGTCTTGCGCCGACCGTCGAGATGGCCCCCGGCGTCCTGGTCCGCCACATCGACGCGGGCCCCTACGAAGGCCTCAACAAGGAGGACCTCCCCGCCCAGCTGTGCGCCTTCACCCACGGTGTGATGCAGGCCTGGGCCGGCCACCGTCCCGGCTACTACGACCTGGTCCACTCGCACTACTGGCTCTCCGGCCATGTCGGCTGGCTCGCCGCCCAGCGCTGGGGCACCCCGCTCGTGCACGCCATGCACACCATGGCCAAGGTCAAGAACGCCAACCTCGCCGACGGCGACACTCCCGAGCCCGCCGCCCGGGTCATCGGCGAGACCCAGATCGTCGCCGCCGCCGACCGCCTCATCGCGAACACCGCCGAGGAGCGCGAGGAGCTCGTACGGCACTACGCCGCCGACCCCGCCAAGGTCGCCGTCGTCCACCCCGGGGTGAACCTCGAGCGCTTCCGCCCGGCGGACGGCCGAGCGGCGGCCCGAGCCCGTCTCGGTCTGCCCCAGGACGCCCTGATCCCGCTCTTCGCGGGCCGCATCCAGCCCCTGAAGGCCCCGGACATCCTCCTGCGGGCCGTGGCGGTGTTGCTCGACCAGCGCCCCGACCTGCGCTCCCGCCTCCTCGTCCCGGTCGTCGGCGGCCTCAGCGGCAGCGGCCTCGCCAAACCCGAGGGCCTGCAGAAACTGGCCTCCCGCCTCGGCATCGCGGATGTCGTACGGTTCCACCCGCCCGTCGGCCAGGAGCAGCTCGCCGACTGGTTCCGGGCCGCGTCCGTGCTGGTCATGCCCTCCTACAGCGAGTCCTTCGGGCTGGTCGCCATAGAGGCCCAGGCGGCCGGCACCCCGGTGCTCGCGGCGGCGGTCGGCGGGCTGCCGGTGGCCGTGGCCGACGAACGGACCGGTTTCCTCGTACGCGGACACGATCCGGCCGCCTACGCGCGCGTGCTGCGCGATTTCGCCGACGATCCGGCGCTCACGCCCCGCATGGGCGAAGCGGCCGCGCGGCATGCCCAGTCCTTCGGCTGGGACACCGCCGCCGCGGCGACGGCGGACGTGTATGTGGCCGCGGCCCAGTCGTACCGGCGTCACGTACGCTCCCACCATGGCTGAGGCAGAGAAGGCGGCGCAGGTCATCGAGAGCGTCCTCAAGGACGCCGAGATCGAGTGGGAGAGCCCCGCACCCGGCAACTACGTCGTGCAGCTCCCCGGCACCCGCAAGCTGAAGACGACCGTCTCGCTCCTCGTCGGCCGCCACTCCCTCTCACTGAACGCCTTCGTCATCCGCCACCCCGACGAGAACGAACCCGGCGTCCACCGCTGGCTCCTGGAGCGCAACCTCAAGCTGTACGGCGTGAGTTACGCCGTCGACCGGCTCGGTGACGTCTACGTCGCCGGCAAGCTCCCCCTCGCCGCGGTCACCGCCGACGAGGTCGACCGCCTCCTCGGCCAGGTCCTGGAGGCGGCCGACGGCAGCTTCAACACCCTGCTGGAGCTGGGTTTCGCCACCGCGATCCGCAAGGAGTACGAGTGGCGGGTGGCCCGGGGCGAGTCGACGCGCAACCTGGACGCGTTCGCGCATCTGACCCAGCGCTCGCAGGACTGATACCCGGGAGTTTCCGCGGACCTGCGCCTAGTGGGGCGGAAGTGAGTCGGTGGGCTGCGGGTCGTTGGTCGGCTCGTGGGTCTGGCCGGGATCCCCGGGCGCGGCCGGCTTGTCCAGCTGGTCCGCGAAGGCCCGCAGCGCGTCGGCGAGTTCCTTCTTGGTGGGCAGCTCGTCGACCTTCTTGTCGAGCTCGGCGATCCGGCGGTTGAGCTCCGCCAGCTCGCTCGGCGTGGAGGGTTCGTCCGTGGGTTCGTCCGTGATCGGGGGATCGTCCGGGGACGTGGAGCTCGGGCTGGGATCGGAACCACCGGTGGTGCTCTCGTCGCCGCCACCGCTGCCGCCGACCGTGCCGCCATCGGTTCCGCTTTCGTCCGGCGGGAGCGTGGTCGACACGCTCGGCTCGGCGCTGGGCTCGTCGTCCGAGTTCGCGGCGATGGCGCCACCGACGCTGAGGGCGACCAGGGCGGCCGCACCCGCGACGGCCACGGAGAGACGTCTGAACGGTAAGGAGTTCTGTCTGTCATCCATGCCGGCGACGCTAATCGGTGCCGATCACCGGACGAACGCCTTCCGTCGAACTCCTGTCTGATCGGGTCCTTGAGCTGTTGCGATAGCGCCCCGGTGTCACTCCCACCAGCCGCTTGAAGTGCCGGGTGAGATGGGCCTGGTCGTGGAAACCGGTGAGCGCGGCGACCTCGGCGGGACCCTGCCCCGCGAGCAGCAGACGCCGGGCCCGGCCGACCCGGCGGGAGTTGAGGTACTGGTGCGGCGCGATGCCGTAAGCGGCGCTGAACGCCCGTACGAGATGCGCCGGATGAGCCTGGACGACCCCTGCCGCCTCCTCCAGCGACAGCCCCTCCACGACCCGCTCGTCGAGGAGTTCGCGCAGCCGGCGGGCGAGGGCGGGATCGCGGCGTGCGGGCCCGTCGTGCGGCGACGGCCGTAGGAGGGTCCTGAGCCGGTCGCCGATGAGGGTCAGCCTGCTCTCCGCCTCGAACTCCTCACCGGGCCTGGTCAGCGCGGTGTGCAACTGCCCCACCCGCTGCCGCAGTACGGGATCACGCAGATCGGGGCCGTCGACGGCGGGCCCGATGAGCTCGTCGCCGAGATGGGTGCCGTCGAGATAGACGACCCGCTTGCGGAAGCCGTCCGGCGACACGGGCGAGCCGTTGTGCGGGACGTGCGGCGGCAGCAGCGACACCGTGTCGTCCGGCGTGCCGTGCTCGTGCCGGTCGAGGTCGTACCGTACGGCCCCGTCGTCCACGATGAGCAGCGTCCACGCCTCGTGCACATGCATCGGATAGGCGTACTCGGTGAAGTGGGCGTGGAAGACCTCGGTGACGCCCGGAACGGCGGGGCGCCACGCGGTGACCTCCTGCCCGGGCATGGTTCTGGCCGCCATGCAAAGAACGTACAAGACGAGGTCGTACGACGCCCGCCAGTCTCATTCCATGAGTACTGAACCCATCCGCTTCGACACCAAGATCGCCGTCCTGCTGCGCGAGGACCTGGAGACCTGGCAGCGCCTGAACGTCACCGCCTTCCTCGTCAGCGGCCTGGGCACACAGGCCCCGGAGGTGGTCGGCGAGCCGTACGAGGACGCCGACGGCGTGCCCTACATGCCGATGTTCCGGCAGCCGGTGCTGGTCTTCGAGGGCACCAAGGAGACGCTGAAGACGGCCCACGCGCGCGTGCTGTCCCGTTCGCTCCCGCGCGCGCTCTTCACGAGCGACCTGTTCGCGACGGGCAACGACCGGGACAACCGCGCGGCGGTCCGGGCGGTCGCGACAGGGGAACTGGACCTGGTGGGCCTCGCGGTGTACGGGCCGCGCAACGCCGTGGACAAGGTGCTCAAGGGTGCGCGGATGCACCCGTGACAGCTCAGGCCGGGCTGGCCTCGGTGGCGACGGCCTTTTCGGACACGGCGGTCTCGGCGGCCGTTTCCCCGGACAGGCGGCGCATCAGGGCGGCGTATCCCACCGCCGCCACCGTCCCGACGACCGCGCACAGCCCCCACAGCCATTCCGCCCCGAACCGATCGATGACGAAACCGGACATAAGGGGCGCCACGAGGGCGGCGAGGGACCAGGACAGGGTGTACATGCCCTGGTAGCGGCCGCGGCCGTGGGCGGGGGAGAGGCGGACGACGAGCCCGGTCTGGGTGGGCGCGTTGATCATCTCGCCCAGGGTCCACACACAGACGGTGAGGGCGAAGAGGCCGACGGACCCGGCGAAGGCGGTGAGCCCGAAGCCGTATCCCGCCAGCAGGGACGAGGCCACGAGGAGTCGCCGGGGATCCCGGTCCTGGATGAACCGGGTCACCGGGATCTGCAGCGCGACGATCAGGACGCCGTTCAGGGCGATGGCCAGGCCGTAGTCGGCGGGCGTGAACCCGGCCTCGCCCATCGCGACGGGCAGCCCGATGGAACCCTGCTGGAAGATCACGGCGACCAGGAAGGACAGCCCCACGACACTCATGAACCGCCGGTCGCGCAGGACGGTGCCGAGGCCGACGTCGTCGCTCACCTGTGTGGTCCGTGGTGCGGCGGGCCGGGACTCGGGCAGCTTGGCGAAGACGAGGACCGCGCAGACGGCGGTCATCCCGGCCTCGATCAGGAAGCCCGCGAGATAGCTGTACTCGGCGATGAACCCGGCGGCCATGGAGGAGACGGCGAAACCGAGGTTGATGGCCCAGTAGTTGAGGGAGAAGGCCCTGACCCGGTCCTCGGGCCGCACGATGTCGGCCATCATCGCCTGCACGGCCGGCCGGGAGGCGTTCGAGGCCATGCCCACCAGGAACGCGACGGCGGCGATGGCGACGGGGTGGTGCATGAAGCCGAGCAGCGCGACGGAGGCGGCGGTGGCGGACTGCGCGACGAGCAGTGTGGGCCGCCGTCCGAGCCGGTCGGTCATCACCCCTGCCCCGATCGACGACACGACTCCGCCCAGCCCGTGCAGTGAGGCGACGAGACCGGCGTAGGAGGCGGAGTAGCCGCGGTCGAGGGTGAGGTAGAGGGCCATGAAGGTGGCGACGAAGGCACCCAGCCGGTTGACGAGGGTGCTGGTCCACAGCCACCAGAACTCGCGGGGGAGCCCGGAGACGGTCTCGCGGGTGGCGCGTCTCAAGGTGGCGAGTGGCATGGACGGTCCCCCGTATGTAAGTGGCTCAGATAGTGAGCACAACTTACGAAGGCGAGGTGGCGGCGGGCCACTCAATTAACAGATCCCGTCAACCGTCCGTCTGTCGAGCGGGCTCCACCCGGATGGGAGGCGTGGATTACGCTCATACGCATGGCCGACGCACCGTACAAGCTGATCCTCCTCCGCCACGGCGAGAGCGAATGGAACGCGAAGAACCTGTTCACCGGCTGGGTGGACGTCAACCTCAACGAGAAGGGCGAGAAGGAGGCAGTCCGCGGCGGCGAACTCCTGAAGGACGCCGACCTCCTGCCCGACGTGGTCCACACGTCCCTCCAGAAGCGCGCGATCCGCACCGCCCAGCTGGCGCTGGAGTCCGCGGACCGCCACTGGATCCCGGTCCACCGCTCCTGGCGCCTGAACGAGCGCCACTACGGCGCCCTCCAGGGCAAGGACAAGGCCCAGACCCTCGCGGAGTTCGGCGAGGAGCAGTTCATGCTGTGGCGCCGCTCCTACGACACCCCGCCGCCCCCGCTGTCGGACGACTCCGAGTTCTCCCAGGCGTCGGACCCGCGCTACGCCACGATCCCCCCGGAGCTCCGCCCCCGCACGGAGTGCCTGAAGGACGTCGTCGTCCGCATGCTCCCGTACTGGTACGACGGCATCGTCCCGGACCTCCTGGCGGGCCGCACGGTCCTGGTCGCGGCCCACGGCAACAGCCTCCGCGCCCTGGTCAAGCACCTCGACGGCATCTCCGACGCCGACATCGCGGGCCTGAACATCCCGACGGGCATCCCGCTGTACTACGAACTCGACGCGTCCTTCAACCCGGTCACCCCGGGCGGCAAGTACCTGGACCCGGAGGCGGCCGCGGCGGCCATCGAGGCGGTCAAGAATCAGGGCAAGAAGAAGTAACCCAGCCGCTTTGAGCCCCCTGCCTGCGGTTTTCGCGCGGGTAGGGGGCTCGCTGCTGCGCTGGGGCCGTCTCTGGGCCGCAACACCTAGATATTGTGGGCCAGGACGTTGTTGACAGGGGAATCCTTCTCCGAATGGTCTGCGCGCTCGCGGGCGTCGACGATTTCATCCCAGTGCTCGGCAGTCCACGCGTAGACGTTCAGGAGGACGGCGAGGAGGCTTTGCCCGAGTGGGGTGAGGCGGTAGCCGGTGAAGTCCGTGTCGGCGTCGCGGGTGACAAAGCCGTCGCGGTCGAGTGACCGCAGTGCTCGGGTGAGCTCCTTCGGGCTCGTCCTCGGCAGCGCCCTGCGCAGCTCGTTGAACGGCTGAGCCCCCTCACCGAGCAAACGCATGATCAAGGGTGCCCACTTGTTCTGCATCCGGATCGGCAGCATCGAAGAGGGACAAAGTTCGTCAAACGTCTCAGGTGAGAGCCGGCTCATAGTCCAAGGGTAGGTATCCAATCGGTAACCGGAGGCCCGCCTAGCGTGGAGCCCATGATGACGATGGTGATCTTCGGGGCAGGCGGGAAGACCGGCAGCAGCACAGTGGCCGAGGCGGCCCAACGAGGGCACAGCGTGACCCCGTTGAGAAGTGCGGACGCGGACATCACCGACCCGCAAGCGGTGGCACGTGCCGCGTCAGGTCACGCTGTCGCGATCGCCGCCGTGGCGCCCGCCGAGGCCGACCCGGGAGACTTCTTCCGCGCCGCGGCACACGGCCTGGTGGCCGGGCTGCAGGAGGCGGGAGTCACCCGGCTGGTCTGGGTGAGCATCGCCTCGCTGCTGCCTGATGCCTCAGGAGTCCCGCCCGTCGACACCGACGGCTTTCCGGCGGAGTACCGACCGTTCTCGCTGGGGCACCGCACCGCGCTGGCGACGTTCAAGGCATCTGGTCTGCAGTGGACAGCGGTGAGCCCCGCGGGAGACTTCGCCCCGCACGGAGCGCCCGCCGTCGGGTACGCCCTCACCAAGGTCGGCGACCTGACCACGCGAATCACCCATGCTGACCATGCCCGGGCGCTCGTCGATTTGGCTGAGCAATCCCGCTTGCGCGGAGCGCATCTCGGTGTGGTCCCCCAGTCTCCCGGCGCGGCGGGATCCGTTGCTGGCAGGGCGGGCCGTCGGTGACCCATCGCAACGCGCCTCTGTCGCCCGAGGGCCGCCGTCGTCTGATCGAACGCTGCGCGAGCCGACCGATCGCCCACGTGGCAGCCGAGATGGGGATCTCGCGGGCGTGCGCCTCCAGTGGGTGAACCGCTACCGTCGCCACGGTGAGCTCGGCTTGCTGGACCGTTCCTCAACACCCAAGCAACAGCGCATGGCGACGGCCACTGACCTGATGATCATGGTGAGGCAGAGGCCATTGCTTCATACGTCACTGGCGCGCCCGAGGAGTTCCTTTACGCCGTTGCCCGGCTCGCCCTCGGTGACGAGGACACACGCGCCGAGTTGGAGGGAGAGCCGCAGGTCTACCGATGGTTCTTCCGCAGAGACGGATCTGTGGTCGATGTCCGCCTGGTCCTCGCCGACGATGCCCAGGCTCCGGACAGCTCGGGGCTGCTGAGCAGGGGGACTGGCGATGAGCATGTACTTCGACATCGGTGACGAGACGCTGTGGAACCCGTCGAGCGGTGCCGGCCGCCTCTTCCTGCGGCAGATCGAGGTCTTTGAGGCGGAGCTCAAGTTGCCCTCGGGAATCGGCCAGGGACAGTATTGGGGCGACCCGGACACACTCGAGGTCGATCCGGCCGTATACGCGGAGTTCGTACGAGGCCTGGTCGCCTGGCACTGCCGGACGGGGCACTCCGTGATCCTCGCGCTCTCGGAGGGGTTCGTGGCGACGGCGGTCGCGCTCGCGCGGCGCGCGGGAATCGAGGTGGAGATGCCCGAACCGGTGCCCGGCCGTGTTGTGGCGTCCAGCATGACGTGCAGGTTCCCGGCAGTCCACGGACCGTCCGCGCTGCACACGCGGGCGCGGGAGATGGACCGCTGGATGGCCTGCTGAGCCGGTGAGCCCAAGACTGCTCCTTGCCGACCCAACACCCTGGCCCAGCTTGCCGTTCCTGCCTCTTGCCCCCCAACTGAGAGGTCCTTTAAGCCTCGCGACAGCCGCCTGCTGAGGACGTTGGGCCGAACTCCTAAAGCGGTGGCTCCCTGACAACCAGCGGCAGCGGCCAGCCGGCGCAGGCCAGCAGTGCGCTGCCGTCCTCGGTGAGAAAGAGCAGGGTGGTCCATGTCCGATCGGCAGAATCGATCAGCCCTGTGCGCACGGGCCGGCCATGTTCCCGGATGAGCTGCACTGCTCGTTCCAGCCCAAGAGGTTCGAGTCCGTGCATCCGCATGCGCTGAAGACGTCGCTTGAAGACTCCGGCATGCTGGCCTGCGGGTTGTGCCCGATCTCCCACCCAGTAGGTGGCGCCGCTGCGGAGGGTGGTCAGAGCTATCACGGAAGCCTCGTCATCACCGGCCAACAGCAGCTCCAGCACATGCCGTTCCATGGTCACCCCCCCCGTTTGGGTCTTGCGGTAAAGCAGCCAGGTACCGCCACCCCAGCACTGCCCCAGCACGGTAGCGCCCCTCCGGGCCCGCCCAGGGGCCCGGGCCGTCACGGACCGATCCGGCTATAGCTACGGATCAGATGAGCCCACGATCGACCGTTGAGTGGTGAGTGTCCAACTGCGTGACAACGCCGACGGACAACGGCGGACGAGCGGGAACGGCTCCGAACCGTCAGCGCAGGTGAGGTGCCCACCAGCCCAAGGCAGCGCCCCCACCCAAGTTGCTTCGGGACAAAGAGGTCATCGTGCAACCTGCCACCTACCCCTTCCGCGCCGCCACGCCTTGCTCTAGTCGACGGCCGACAAAGTGGCTCAGGCCAGCGAGGGCACAGCGAGGCATACGCTCTGCCCCCTCCCAGAACTGGCCGTCGCCTCGATCTGCCACCCGGTTACGCGTCGTCTCCTTCGCCAGGCGCCGGGGCGCCGGTGCCGTTCTCCCTATCTGGCCCGGACGCCGGCGCAGCGGTGGTGTCGCTGCCGCGAGCGCGCACCTTGGAGTAGAGCTGGGTTCCGGCGATGCTCACACCGGCGACGGCGGCGCCGCCGATGAGAGCGCCCTGCCAGCGGTAGAAAGCCCGTAGTGCTGCAGGCCCGCCTCGTTTTGCGGCTTCCTTGGTCAGTTCCGTATAGACGCTGGTCACGCTTTACCTCGCGTTGCTTCACTCATCCAGGGACAGACCAATATTCGCAGTGCTGGCCCTGAACTGTCGGGCAGTTCAGCAACTCCTGCCGACTCACGGCGCACTCACTTCCCGACACGACGGCCGTACGCGGCCGCGGCACCGATCGCGGGCCCGACCCGGCTGATCGCGCCCGACGCAGGGCTTGCGGGAGCGGCGGGTCCAAGATGACGCCCTGGCTGGTCTCGGGGATCAGGCCGTAGATCAGGACGCATAAGGCGTCGATGAACGCCAGAACGCTCACCGGCAGCGTGACTGACGCAGGTGGGGGGCGAAGCGAGGCATGCGCGCGCAGTCGATCGACACCCCTGCCGTCGTGGCTGACTGTCGTCGGCTGAGGTTCAGACGGGGCGTGTCGAAGGTCCCGGCTGTCGGTCGAGCGCGCCGAAGCTGGGCCGTCTCTGGGCCGTCCGAGGTTGCTCAACAGTGGCCAATGACGACCAACGACGACGACCGGGCGCACGAGCCCACCGTCCCTGAGCAGCAAAAACGCAGGTCACCAAGATCCCCGGCAACACCCAGGGCAAGAAGAAGTAACCCCACCCGATTCGCGGCCCCCGTCAAACCGACAACGGCACCGCGTGGATCTCGTCCGCCTTGTGTCCCGCCCGTTCGTGGACGCGCTGGACCGCCTCCGCCGACGGTGCCTCCGAGAGGCAGTACACGAGGCCGGCCTCGGGGTCCGCCCAGGCGCGCTCGAAGTGCACGCTCTCGTCCTTCTCTATCGCCAGGTCGGCCCGGTGGGCCTCCATCAGCTGGTCGGCCGTGATGCCCTGCATCCCTCGGTGTACGTCCATGAACTGAGCCATGGCCTCCACCTTCCTGCCGTCCCCGAGCCGTACGGTCGCCCCCCGTCCCTCTCCTTCATGCTCCCCCTCTCCACCCACCCGGTCGACCCGAAGCCACGAGGGGCCCCGGTGTCACCCGGGGCCCCTCGTGGTCGTACGAGATCCAGCCGTACCAACTTCAGCCGCACTGGCACGGATTGCCCGACTGACACCCGCACCCGCAGCCCGAGCCGCAGCCGCACGCGCCGATGACCGTCAGGGTCCTGATCGCGGCGGGCTGCTCGGTCGGACGTTCCTGCGTGGGGTCGGACTGGGGGGTGCTGGGGGATTCGGCCATGGGTCCCTCCTCAAGGCGAGGGCCAGAACGTCCCGACTGTCGGACCAGGCCCTGTACCCATTGCATGCCCGCTCCCCTGGGCGCATCAACGGCGCACGGAGGCTTGCGCACACCCCGAACGGGACCCGGCACACCCCGGGAACAGTCCGGGAGAGGTCAGGCCCCCTCCACTCCCGTCACCGGCTGGATGTCCTGCTGGAGGTCGTCCGCGTGCTCACCCGTCACCAGGTACACCACCCGCTTGGCGACCGACACGGCGTGGTCGGCGAACCGCTCGTAGTACCGGCCGAGCAGCGTCACGTCGACCGCCGTCTCGATGCCGTGCTTCCACTTGTCGTCCAGCAGGTGCTGGAAGAGGGTGCGGTGCAGCAGGTCCATCTCGTCGTCGTCCTGCTCCAGCTGGAGCGCGAGGTCGACGTCCTTGGTGACGATGACCTCGGCGGCCTTCGCCATCAGACGCTGGGCGAGCTGGCCCATCTCCAGGATGGTCGCGTGCAGGTCGTTCGGGATCGCACGCTCCGGGAAGCGCAGCCGGGCCAGCTTCGCCACGTGCTGGGCCAGGTCGCCGGAACGCTCCAGGTCGGCCGACATGCGCAGCGAGGTGACGACGATACGGAGGTCCGTCGCCACCGGCTGCTGCCGGGCGAGCAGCGCTATCGCCCGGGCCTCCAGGTCGTGCTGGAGGTCGTCCACCTTCTGGTCGGCCTCGATCACGCTCTCGGCCAGCTTCAGGTCGGAGTCGAGGATGGCCGTCGTGGCGCGTCCGATCGCCGAGCCGACCAGCCGGGCCATCTCCACCAGACCGTCGCCGATCGAATCAAGTTCCTCGTGGTACGCGTCCCGCATCAGGGTTCCCTCTCGTACGTCATTCCTGTGGGTTCCAGGGGCCAAAACCGGCCGTGAAACCGGTGCTGCGTACCCCACGCTCCCACGTTCGGCCCTGTACGCGTCCGTTTCCGCCCTCCCAAATGAACCAATACTGGCTCCAAGGTGAACTCTGGGCGACGAGTGTTCGAGCTCGCACTCGGACGGCTGTGGCCAGGACCGATCCCATGCCTAACCTGGGGGCATGGACGTGAACGCGGCGGTCGCCGCAGCGGCAGCGATCGCCGGTGTGCTCACCGGTGTCATCGCCATGCTGGCGTTCCGCTGGAGCGAGCGGGAACAGAAACGCCCCACCCGCACCTCCCTGCACACGGACCCGGTGCTTCCGCCGGGCGTGGACACCGTCCTCTCCGTGCTCCGCTCCTCGGCCGTGGTCCTCGACGAGGCCGACGCCGTGGTCAAGGCCAGCTCCGCCGCGTACGCCCTCGGGCTGGTCCGCGGCGGCAAGCTCTCCGTGGAGCCGATGCTCCAGATGGCCAGGGACACCAGGAGGGACGGGGAGATACGGCAGGTCGAGCTGGATCTCCCCAGGCGGGGGACCGGACGCGGCGAGGCACTCGCGGTCTCCGCGCGGGTCGCGCCCCTCGGCTCCCGGCTGGTGCTGCTGCTCGTGGAGGACCTCACCGAGGCCCGGCGGATCGAAGCGGTACGACGCGACTTCGTCGCGAACGTCAGCCATGAGCTCAAGACCCCCGTCGGCGCGCTCTCCCTCCTGTCCGAGGCCGTCATGGACGCCTCGGAGGACCCGGAGGCCGTGGAGCGCTTCGCCGGCCGGATGCAGATCGAGGCCACCCGCCTGACCAGCCTGGTCCAGGAGCTCATCGACCTCTCCCGGGTGCAGAACGACGACCCGCTGGAGGACGCCGAGCCGGTCCGCGTGGACGAGCTGGTCGCCGAGGCCATCGACCGGTGCCGGCACCAGGCGGGCACCAAGCAGATCACCATGGCCGCCGCCGGTGCGGCCGAGCTGCGCGTCTGGGGCAACCGCGGCCAGCTCGCCGCCGCTCTCGGCAACCTCGTCGAGAACGCCGTCAACTACTCGCCCGCCCGCACCCGGGTCGGCATAGCCGCCCGCCGGGTGTCCGTGCCGAGCGGCGACCTGATCGAGGTCGCGGTCACGGACCAGGGCATCGGCATCTCCGACAAGGACAAGGAGCGCATCTTCGAGCGCTTCTACCGCGTCGACCCGGCCCGCTCCCGCCAGACCGGCGGTACCGGACTCGGTCTCGCGATCGTCAAGCACGTGGCCGCCTCGCACGGCGGGGAGGTCACGGTGTGGAGTTCTGAGGGACAGGGCTCCACGTTCACCCTCAGGCTGCCGGAGGCGGGCGCGGCCCGCGACCGCGCGCTCCAGCACCCCGACCTCGACGACGAGGACGGGCCCACTCCCGAGTCGGCTTCTTACGACCCGCTTCCCGCCCCGGAGGTCCTTCCGTGACCCGAGTGCTCGTCGTCGAGGACGAGGAGTCCTTCTCCGACGCCCTTTCGTACATGCTCCGCAAGGAGGGCTTCGAGGTCGCTGTCGCGACCACGGGCCCCGACGGACTCGACGAGTTCGAGCGCAACGGCGCCGACCTCGTCCTCCTCGACCTGATGCTGCCGGGCCTGCCCGGCACCGAGGTCTGCCGCCAGCTGCGCGGCCGCTCCAACGTCCCCGTCATCATGGTGACCGCCAAGGACAGCGAGATCGACAAGGTCGTCGGCCTGGAAATAGGAGCCGATGACTATGTCACCAAGCCGTTCTCCTCGCGCGAGCTGGTCGCCCGCATCCGCGCCGTCCTGCGCCGCCGCGGCGAGCCCGAGGAGGTCACCCCGGCCGCCCTGGAGGCCGGTCCGGTCCGCATGGACGTGGACCGCCACGTGGTCACGGTCTCCGGCTCCAAGGTCGACCTGCCTCTCAAGGAGTTCGACCTGCTGGAGATGCTGCTGCGCAACGCCGGCCGCGTCCTGACCCGTATGCAGCTCATCGACCGCGTCTGGGGCGCCGACTACGTCGGCGACACCAAGACCCTCGACGTCCACGTCAAGCGCCTGCGCGCCAAGATCGAGCCGGACCCGGGCGCGCCCAGGTACCTGGTGACGGTGCGGGGTCTCGGCTACAAGTTCGAGCCGTAAAGAGGAACGCCTCACATACGCCGAAGGGCGGGACCTCCTCGGAGGGCCCGCCCTTCGGCGTAGGACGATCCTGTACGGCCGCTCAGTGGCTCGCGGCCGACTCGGTGGCCGTCGTGCTCGCGGACGCCGCGTCGGTCGGCGTGCCGGAGCCGCTCGGCGTGGCCGAGCCGCCCGGGGTCGCGGAGCCGGTCGGCTTCGGCGAGGTCTGCGGCGCCGACGGGACGGCGGTCGGGCCCCACTTGGTGAAGTAGCTGTCGGCCGGGACCACGAAGGCACGCAGGCTCACGGCACCGGTCGTGCTGAAGGTGAAGGTGACCTTCTGGGCGTTGCCGTCCTTGACGCTCTCGCCGATCTCGGCCACCGCCGCGGAGGCGTTGCCCTTGCCGCCCAGGATCACGGAGCCGTGCGCCGGGACGGTCACCTTGCCCTTGCCCTTGGCGGGCGTGATCTCGGCGCTGCCGCCGCCCTCGACGCTCACGGCGTCCAGCGTCTGGGCGGTGCCGGTGGTGTTGAAGAGGGTGGCGGAGACCACGGCGGGGCCCTTGGTCTCGCCCGAGGCCTCGGTGGCGGGCTGGGTGATGACCACGACGTTCTGGAGACTGATGCCGCCGACGGTGGTCTCCGCGTTGTCCGGCTTGACCTCCAGCGTCTGGGCGTTGGTTCCGGCCGCGCACGCGGAGAGCGCGGTGGCCGAGAACGCGATGGCGGCGGCGGCGAGGACGCCGCGTCGAAGGCTGCTGCTCACGGCGGCGGCAACTCCTTGACTTGAGCGAGGCGGCCGTAAAGCCGCGCTAAGTGTCTGTCAGCGGCCTCAGGTTACCGAGCCGTTCCCGCCGGGCCGCACCCGACCCTCCCCAAGAGGCGTATCTCTCCGGTCACTCCGGTTCACGCGTGACTCGTCAGTCACTTCCGCCCCGCACTCCGGCGCTCGTCCGGCATTCACATAAGAGTCTTCGGCATCCAGTAGCAAAACTTCCGTGAAGGAATGCGCGATCGCCCCCGGAATTGATCACCGGCTGATCCGTCCGGCTCGTGTGATCAATTCCTGAATCGACGCGGAACCGACTCCTGGCTCCGAACGGAGTAGCGTAAGTCGCACATGTGGAACCGGACATTTGGGGACGTTAGCCCGTCTGGAAGGGCTTCCGGATGTGTGTAACGCACGCGTTTCACCTCCCCCGGAGAGCCGCTCCGACCTGCGAATACCTTCTTCCGCTCGGCCCGCGCAGCACGTTCCTGTTGCTGTTGTCAAGCCCCGAGATATGCCCTGACCTGCGAAAACGCCATTCAGAACCCGCAGTTTCCGTGTTACCCTGGATAGCCACGGAAGGGGTACCTGTCACATGACGTTCAAGGTTGGCGACACCGTGGTCTATCCCCATCACGGGGCCGCGCTGATCGAGGCTATCGAAACTCGCCAGATCAAAGGCGTGGACAAGACCTACTTGGTTCTGAAGGTCGCCCAGGGTGACCTGACGGTGCGTGTGCCAGCGGACAATGCGGAGTTCGTCGGCGTGCGTGATGTGGTCGGTCAGGATGGGCTGGACCGGGTCTTCGAGGTGCTGCGCGCACCGTACGCCGAGGAGCCCACGAACTGGTCCCGTCGATACAAGGCAAACCTGGAGAAGCTCGCCTCCGGCGATGTCATCAAGGTCGCGGAAGTCGTGCGCGACCTGTGGCGTCGTGAGCGCGAGCGCGGACTCTCCGCAGGTGAGAAGCGCATGCTCGCCAAGGCTCGGCAGATCCTGGTGAGCGAGCTCGCCCTCGCGGAGAACACGAACGAGGACAAGGCCGAGGCGCTGCTCGACGAGGTTCTCGCGTCCTGAGCGGTCCCTGTGCAGGCACCTTGCCCGCTCAGCTCAGCACACACTGAATCCGAATTGCCGCACTGAAATGCCGCGGTGCCCGATGACGCAACAGCTGTCGCCGGGCGCTGCGGCATGTCTGTCTCCGGATGCTCCGGATGCCGGACCTACGACGCCCCGTAGTGACGTACGCGTGTTCCTCTCGGAGAAAGATCCCCCGATACTAGGCGTGCCGGGCCCGGGCAGCTGGCTCGACCGGTGTCACGGAAGGGTCCGGTCAAGGCGTCGCGCCCGGCACGCTGTCTCCGTACCCACGTTGGCCGAGCACACAAACCTGACAGGAACCGATGTCTGACGTTTCGCGCCCTTCGCCCGCCGAAGCACGTGCGGAAGCCCGCACTGCGGTGGTGATTCCGGCCGCCGGAAGGGGCGTACGCCTCGGTCCGGGCGCCCCCAAAGCGCTCCGCGCGCTGAACGGCACCCCCATGCTGATCCACGCGGTCCGCGCGATGGCCGCGTCCCGTGCCGTCTCCCTGGTCGTCGTCGTGGCCCCGCCCGACGGCGCCGGCGAGGTCAAGTCGCTCCTCGACGCCCACGCGCTGCCCGAGCGGACGGACTTCCTCGTCGTCCCGGGCGGTGACTCCCGTCAGGAATCGGTCCGGCTCGGCCTCGACGCCCTGCCCCCCGACTTCGGCATCGTCCTGGTCCATGACGCGGCCCGCCCGCTCGTCCCGGTCGACACGGTCGACGCGGTCATCGAGGCCGTACGGGAGGGCGCGCCCGCCGTCGTCCCGGCGCTGCCCCTCGCGGACACCGTGAAGGAGGTCGAGCCGGCGACCGCCCCCGGCGCGCCGGAGCCGGTGGTGGCGACCCCGGTCCGCGCGCGCCTGCGTGCCGTACAGACACCGCAGGGCTTCGACCGGGCGACCCTGATCCGCGCCCACGAGACGGTCACCGAGGACGTCACGGACGACGCGAGCATGGTCGAGCAGCTGGGCCTCACGGTCATGGTCGTGCCCGGCCACGAGGAGGCCTTCAAGGTGACCCGCCCGCTGGACCTGGTCCTCGCGGAGGCGGTTCTGGCCCGCAGGAGGCTCAACGATGGCTTCTGAGTCCGTGTTGCCGCAGGTCGGCATCGGCACCGACATCCACGCCTTCGAGGAGGGCCGCGAGCTGTGGTGCGCGGGCCTGAAGTGGGAAGGCGAGGGCACCGGCCTGGCCGGCCACTCCGACGCGGACGTCGTCGCCCACGCCGCGTGCAACGCGCTCTTCTCCGCGGCCGGCCTCGGTGACCTGGGACAGCACTTCGGCACCGGCCGCCCCGAGTGGTCGGGTGCATCCGGTGTCACCCTGTTGACGGAGGCGGCCCGGATCGTGCGCGCGGCGGGCTTCCGGATCGGCAACATCGCCGTACAGGTGGTGGGGCCGCGGCCGAAGATCGGCAAGCGCAGGGACGAGGCGCAGAAAATCCTGTCGGAGGCGGCGGGAGCCCCGGTGTCGGTCTCGGGGGCGACCACGGACGGTCTCGGCTTCCCGGGACGCGGTGAGGGTCTGATGGCGGTCGCGACGGCCTTGGTCGTCAGGGAAGGGTGACAAGTGGCCGTAAGGGAAGGGTGACAAAAGGACTGCTCCACGCATCCCCTTCGGCCCACTACCCTAGGTCCCGTGACTATTCGCCTGTACGACACCAACGCCCGGCAGATCCGTGACTTCACCCCGCTCACGCCGGGCTGTGTCTCGATCTACCTGTGTGGCGCCACGGTGCAGGCGGCCCCGCACATCGGCCACATCCGCTCCGGCCTGAACTTCGACATCATGCGCCGCTGGTTCGCGTACCGCGGCTACGACGTCACGTTCATCCGCAACGTCACCGACATCGACGACAAGATCATCGTCAAGGCGGCCGAGCAGAAGCGCCCCTGGTGGTCGATCGGGTACGACAACGAGCGCGCGTTCAACGACGGCTACACCGCCCTCGGCTGCCTCCCGCCCACCTACGAGCCACGTGCCACCGGGCACGTGACCGAGATGGTCGAGATGATGCAGGGCCTCATCGAGCGCGGCCACGCCTACGAGTCCGACGGCAACGTCTACTTCGACGTGCGCTCCTTCCCGGGCTACCTGGAGCTGTCGCGGCAGGAGCTGGACAACCTGCTCCAGCCGTCCGGCGACGGCGAGACCGGCAAGCGGGACCCGCGCGACTTCGCCATGTGGAAGTCCGCCAAGCCCGGTGAGCCGACCTGGTCGACGCCGTGGGGTCCCGGCCGCCCCGGCTGGCACCTGGAGTGCTCGGCGATGGCCCACAAGTACCTGGGCACCGCCTTCGACATCCACGGCGGCGGCCTCGACCTGATCTTCCCGCACCACGAGAACGAGATCGCCCAGGCCAAGGCCTTCGGCGACGACTTCGCGCAGTACTGGGTGCACAACGCCTGGGTGACCATGGCCGGCGACAAGATGTCCAAGTCGCTGGGCAACTCGGTGCTCGTGTCCGAGATGGTCAAGGAGTGGCGGCCGATCGTGCTGCGCTACTACCTCGGCACCCCCCACTACCGTTCGATGATCGAGTACAGCGAGGACGCCCTGCGCGAGGCCGAGTCGGCGTTCGCGCGGATCGAGGGCTTCGTGCAGCGGGTGGTCGAGAAGGCCGGTCCCGTGGAGCCCGCCGCCGAGGTGCCGCCCGCGTTCGCCGAGGCCATGGACGACGACCTGGGCGTCCCCCAGGCGCTCGCCGTCGTGCACACCACCGTCCGGCAGGGCAACAGCGCCCTCGCGGCCGACGACAAGGAAGCCGCGGTGGCCCGCCTCGCCGAGGTGCGCGCCATGCTCGGCGTCCTCGGACTCGACCCGCTCGACGGGCAGTGGGCCGGTGAGACCGACCGCGGCGACGACCTGCACGGTGTCGTCGACAGCCTCGTACGCCTGGTCCTCGACCAGCGGGAGGCGGCCCGCGCCCGCAAGGACTGGGCCACCGCGGACGCCATCCGCGACCAGCTCGGCCAGTCGGGACTGACCATCGAGGACGGTCCGCAGGGACCGCGCTGGACGCTGGGTCCCCGCTAGCCCCTTTCTTGATCGATTGTGCCGCCCGGCCCTCCGGGCGGCACACTGCATAGACGTACGAACATTCCACCGACGCAGACACTCACGTAGAACAGGTAGGTCATGGCAGCCAACAACCGCCGCATGTCCGGCAAGAAGGGCGCGCAGGTCGGCAGTGGCGGCCAGCGACGCAGGGGCCTGGAGGGCAAGGGGCCGACCCCGCCCGCCGAGATGCGCAAGGGCCACAAGAAGAACCGTGTCGCCAACGCCAAGGCGAAGCAGGCGGTACGCCGTCCCGTGGCGCGCGGCCGGGGCGGCAAGGGCACCTCGGAGATGGTCGTCGGCCGCAACCCCGTCGTCGAGGCGCTGCGCGAGGGCGTGCCCGCGGTGACGCTGTACGTCCAGCAGTTCATCGACAACGACGAACGCGTGCGCGAGGCACTCCAGCTCGTCGCCGACCGGGGCGGCGTCCACCTCATGGAGGCCCCCCGTCCCGAGCTCGACCGTATGACCAACGGGCTCAACCACCAGGGCCTGGTCCTCCAGGTCCCGCCGTACGAGTACGCCCACCCCGAGGACCTCGCGGGCGCCGCCTACGACGAGGGGCAGGATCCGCTGATCGTGGCCCTCGACGGCGTGACCGACCCGCGCAACCTGGGTGCCGCCGTACGCTCCGTGTCCGCCTTCGGCGGCCACGGTGTCCTCGTGCCCGAACGGCGCGCGGCCGGCATGACCGCCGGTGCGTGGAAGTCGTCCGCCGGTACGGCCGCCCGCACCCCTGTCGCCCGCTGCACCAACCTGACGCGCGCGCTGGAGGCGTACAAGAAGCAGGGCATCGCGGTCGTCGGCCTCGCCGCCGACGGCGAGCACGAGGTCGGCGAGCTGGAAGCCCTCGGCGGCCCCGTCGTCATCGTGGTCGGCAGCGAGGGCAAGGGCCTGTCCCGCCTGGTCGGCGAGACCTGCGACTTCCGGGTGCGGATCCCGATGCCGGGCGGTGCCGAGTCGCTGAACGCCGGTGTGGCGGCGGGAATCGTGCTGTACGAGGCGGCTCGTCGGCGGGCCTGAACGGCTGTTCGGCGCGGTCCCCCACATGGGGTGTTCCTGGCGTACGGGGCAAGCTTGACGGGGTCCGGACAGATCCGGCGAGTCAAAGCAGTGTCCTAAGCACACGTCACTCGGTTAGATGAGTGTGGACACCAGAACACCCCGCACACCCACGGGGGGCCGCTCGTCGGGATTCGATACCGGGCTCGATGACGCTCCCGCGCTGAGCATGGTGAAGGTGCCGAGCGATCCGGCGCAGATCATCGTCAACCACGCCAGTTTCCGCGTCCAGTTGGGCGCCTCGACCCGGCGTGCTGCTCAATCCCCGCGGATCGCACGGCACTTGAGCGCCACCGAGGACACCGCACGCATCCCGGCCGTCGGCGGGGCGCCCGCCGCGGGGCGCCGCCGGCCCGTCGTGTGGAGCGGCAGGTCCGCCCCCGACGACACCGGCGCCCACCGCCTGCTCCAGGCCGTGCGAGGCGGCAGCGTCGGCCATGCCGAGCCGCCCGCCGCGGACGCCGGAGCCACCCAGGTCATCCCCCGCATCGACGTCGACCACGGCTACCAGGCCGACTACGGCGGCGAGTTGGCCCAGACCATGGCGGCCCCGGTCGTCGGCGCCCAACGCACAGGCGACGGCACCCGACTCCTGCCCCACATGCGCACACCCGGCAGCGCGTACGACGAACCCCCCTACGAGGGCGAGGAGTTCGACGACAGCTTCGACGAGACTCCCGCCGACCGCGCCACGAGGCGGCAGAACGACGAAGCCGCGCGGCACGCCTACTACCCGGGCCGCCGGATGAACCTGGGCGTCGTCCTCCTCCCGCTCCGCATCTTCCTCGGCTTCATCTCCATCTACGCCGGCATGGGCAAACTCTGCGACCCCGTCTACTTCGACGGCGGCAAACGCGGCTCCATGGTCAAGTGGCTCAACACCCTGCATCCGTGGGAAGTGGCCGAACCACTGCGCCAGTTCGCCCTCCAGCACCCCGTCGGCTCCGGCCTCGTCATCGCCTTCCTCCAGGTCATCGTGGGCGTCCTCACGATCCTGGGCTGCTGGCAGCGCGTCGCCGCGGTCGTCGGCGCAGGCCTGTCCGCCGCGCTCCTCGTCACCGTCAGCTGGAAGAGCGTCCCCGCCTACGACACCCCCGACATCATCTTCCTCGCCGCCTGGTCCCCGCTGATCATCGCCGGCGCCCCCGTCTACTCCATCGACGGCCGCCTCGCGGGCAGCGCCTGGCGCCGCCTCGGACCCCTCTCCGACATCTGGGAGCTGCGCCGCTACGTCCTGCGCCGCGGCGCCCTCATCACCGCCATCGCCACCGGCCTCACCCTCCTGATCGGCTCCGTCCTCGGCGGAGCCGTCCGGGACGCCGACCGCGTGATCGTGCCTGGCCCCGGCGAGGCCCCGCGCAACGAACTGCCCGGCTCCCCGCTCCCGCAGGACTCCGCCAAGGCCCGCAAGAAGAGCCCGTCGGCGTCCACCTCGCCGAGCCAGGGCGCCACCAGCGGCCCGTCCGCCGGCACCTCGGCCGCCCCCGGCGCCACCCACGGCACCGGCGCCACCGCCGGTGGCTCGCCCAGCCAGACCCAGGGCACCACGGGCCAGACCTCGCCCCGGCAGTCCTCCCCGGCCCAGCAGGCCCCCAGCACCACATCGGGCCCGACCGGAGGCACAGGCACCTCCGGCGGTTCAACAGGCGGCTCGGACACAGGAGGCTCCTCCTCCGGCGAACCGGGCCTGGTGGGCGGCCTGTTGGGGTAGGCGGGCCGGTGGGCGGCGTACTGGGCAACCCCACCGGCTGAGAGATCTGGGCCCACGAGAAGGTCCCGCACCCATGGAGGTGCGGGACCTTCTCGGCGTAGACGCCTCTATAGACGACGCCTCTACCGACGACCCCTCTATCGACCGAGCGCCGCCAGTTCCTTCGCCGCCTCGGTCAGATCCTTCGCCGTGTCGATGGCCCGCCAGTACGACCCCTGCGGGATCGGGAACCCGGCCAGCCGCAGCTCACGCGCAAGCGTGGGAAACGTCGTCCGCTCATGATCCCCCCGCTCGGGCAGCAGATCGGCGAACCCGGGCGAGAACACGTACACACCCGCGTTGATCTCGAACGTCGACGGCGGCGCCTCGATGAAGTCGGTAATGTGCCCGAACCCGTCGGTCTGCACCGCCCCCCACGGAATCCGCGGCCGCGCCAGCGCGAGCGTCGCGACCGCATCGCGCTCGGTGTGGAAGTCCGCCATGTCCCGCAGCGAGAACCGGGTCCAGATGTCACCGTTCGTCGCGTACCACGCCCGGTCCGGGTGCGGCAGATGTGCGGCCGCGTACTTCAGACCGCCACCGCGCCCGAGCGGCTCCGTCTCGATGACCGTCTGGACGCGCACCGGCAGCTCGGCCGTCTTCAGCCAGTCCTGCAGCACCTCGGCGAGGTGCCCACAGCTGACCACGACGTCCGTCACGCCCTCCTCGGCGAGCCAGACAAGCTGATGGCCGATGATCGGAGTCCCCGTACCGGGGATCTCGACCATCGGCTTGGGCCGGTCGTCGGTGTACGGACGCAGCCGGGAACCCTGGCCGCCGGCCAGGATCACGGCCTGGGTGGGACGGGACGCGGCGTTCGGATCGGTCATGACCGGAACTCTACGGCGCGCCCCTTCCCCGACCTCGGTCGGCATCTCCTCTCACGGAGTCAGCTGTGCGCGGCCGCCACACCCGTCGCGAAGGACGTGTCGCAGACCGGGCGGGCGTACGACTGCGCGCGCGTGGGGCCGTACACACGGACCGCCGCGCGGCCCAGGGCCTTCGCGATGGACACGCAGTGCCTGGCGAGCGACGGACGCTCGTTCACGGCCTCCTGGAGGTGCGTGAGGGCGGTGCCCGGGTCCTTCTCCTGGAGCTCGGTCAGGAGTTGCTCGCGCAGGACGTCCTGCGGCGCGAGGTGCGCGCTGCGCGGCTTGCTGTCCGAGACCGAGGCGTCCGCGGCGGTGAGCACCGAGGAGCTCGAGGGATCCCCCGCCCAGTTGACTCGGGTGACCGCGAGGGTCCCGGAGAGCACCAGGACGACCGGCAGGACAAGGGCGAGGGAGCGGCCGATACGGCGGGCGGGGCCCCGGCCGCGTCGCGTCTGTTGGTTAGTGGTGTGCTTCACGCGTGTGAGGGTAGCGTGCGGTAATGATTTGGCGACATTTAGTCACCGGTTCGGGGGATGAGATGGTGCCGATTTTTGGGTAGGGCGTTGACGCACACTGCTCGAAATGACCGGTCTGCCGGGGTATTTGTCGACAGCCCCCAAACGCGAGAAGGGCCCCGCAGCTGGTCTGCGGAGCCCTCTTCGTCAACCCGGGTGAATCGTTGCCGTACGTCCTCAGTCGGTGAGGCGCTCGCCCGTGGAGGTCGAGAACACGTGGGTCTCGCCCGGACGCGGCACGACGTGCAGCGTGGCACCCTTCTCCGGGACCGCGCGGCCGCTGACGCGGACGACCAGGTCCTTCAGCTCGCCGTCGACCTTGGCGGAGCCGTAGACGTAACCGTCGGCGCCGAGCTCCTCGACGACGTTCACGGAGACCGCGAGACCGGCCGGGGCGTCCTCGGTGTCCTTGGAGAGGGCCGAGGCGGCGGCACCGTTGTGCTCGACGATGTCGAAGTGCTCGGGGCGGACACCCACGGTCACCGTGGTGTCACCCTTGTCGGAGGCGGCCTTGAGAGCCTCGCGGTTGACGGGCACCACGCTGTTGCCGAACTTCACACCGCCGTCGGTGATCGGGACCTCGACGAGGTTCATCGCCGGGGAGCCGATGAAGCCGGCGACGAAGAGGTTCGCCGGGCGGTCGTACATGTTGCGCGGGGAGTCGACCTGCTGGAGCAGACCGTCCTTGAGTACGGCCACACGGTCGCCCATCGTCATGGCCTCGACCTGGTCGTGGGTGACGTAGACGGTGGTGATGCCGAGACGGCGCTGGAGCGAGGCGATCTGCGTACGCGTCGACACACGGAGCTTGGCGTCCAGGTTGGACAGCGGCTCGTCCATGAGGAAGACCTGGGGCTCACGCACGATGGCGCGGCCCATCGCGACACGCTGGCGCTGACCACCGGAGAGGGCCTTCGGCTTGCGGTCCAGGTACTCGGTGAGGTCGAGGATCTTCGCGGCCTCCTCGACCTTCTGCCGGATCTCCGCCTTGTTGATGCCGGCGATCTTGAGCGCGAAGCCCATGTTGTCGGCGACCGTCATGTGCGGGTAGAGCGCGTAGTTCTGGAACACCATGGCGATGTCCCGGTCCTTCGGCGGCAGGTGCGTCACGTCGCGGTCACCGATGCGGATGGCGCCGCCGTTGACGTCCTCGAGCCCCGCCAGCATGCGGAGCGAGGTGGACTTGCCACAGCCGGACGGGCCGACCAGGACGAGGAACTCGCCGTCCTCGATGTGGATGTCGAGACCGTCGACGGCGGGCTTCGTGGAACCCGGGTAAATGCGGGTCGCCTTGTCGAACGAAACAGTGGCCATGGCTCAGAGGCCCCCTTCTACCGGCAGGAACGTGCCGGACGATCCGTTGTAGGAAGGTGGTGGTGTAGTCCACACGAGTGGACTGGCTCAGGACGGTACCCGGCGTTCAGGCGTATGTCAGTACCTGGCGGACTGTGAACTTCGCGGAAACTTTCGAATGGGGCAGAGCATCGCACTTTTGACCTTGCTGTTCGGCTTCCTGCTTCATCGTCCACAGCCGGCCACACACAGCCCTGGTGAGCTGCGTCTGACCGGTCTCAGGCCCGGCTCCAAGCGCTACCGCCGGGCCACCGAGAAGCCGGTCGTCTTCCGCTCCCAGGGTGCGCAGCCCTACGACGACCGGATGCTGTCTTGGCAGATCCCCGGCCGAACGGTGTCGATCTGGACCACCGGCGGGCGGGTCAAGAGCGTGGCGTTCACCGCCTCTGCGGAGCAGCTGGCCACCCTGGCCCTGTACCGCAAGGGTGAGTCCGACCTGCTGGAGCGGGACGGCATGTGGTTCCTGAACGCCACCTGCGACGTGCCCGAAGCACCCTTGAACACCGAGCCGGTGGACTTTCTCGGGATCGACCTGGGCATCGTGAACATCGCCACCACCTCGGACGCTGAGATCCTGGCCGGGCGCGAGCTCAACCGGATCCGGGTCCGCGAGCGCGGCCTGCGTAAGAAGCTGCAGAGGAAGGACACCCCGTCCGCCAAGCGCCGGCTGAAGAAGCGGCGGCGCAAGGAGGCGAGGCGGGCGAAGGACATCAATCACAAGATCGCGAAACATGTGGTGGCCGAGGCGGAACGCACCGGTCGTGGGATCGCCCTGGAGGATCTGACGGGCATCCGTGAGCGGGTACGGCTTCGCAAGCCCCAACGGGCCACCCACTCCAGCTGGTCTTTCCATCAGCTGGGGCAGTTCATCGCGTACAAGGCCCGCCGGGCGGGGGTGCCGGTGGTGCACGTCGATCCGGCGTACACCTCCCGCACCTGCGCCGAATGCGGCCACATCGACAAGGCGAACCGGGTCTCCCAGGCCTGGTTCGCCTGCCGGAGCTGCGGATTCGTTGATCACGCAGACCGCAACAGCTCCCGCAACATCCGCGCCAGAGCGTGGGAGTTGTGGCGACGCGGGGCCCAGTCAACGGCCCCTGCAACACCCCGAACATCTCGGGGTGGGGCTGGACGCAAACGCAGCACCACCGCCAGTGATGCCCGTTGTGCAAGCCCCGCGCTTTAGCGCTGGGTAGTTGACCGGAGTCGCCTTGCGGCGCTCGCCGATGTCGAGGACCTCGCGTTTGACGCGCTCGGTCTCTGTCTCCCCCACGGCCCCTCCCTGACGATCCGATCTTCGGATAGCACGTCAGCTCGATCAACGAACGGGTGCACGGATGGTTACGCACGGTTTTGGGAGCGTGTGGCGTGCCGAACTTCGTGGCTAGAGGAAACGAGCGCTGTGTACAGTGGAGCCGCCTTCGCGTACGGCGTTCTGGTACGCGGCGCCTCCTTAGCTCAGCTGGAACGAGCAGCTCACTTGTAATGAGCAGGTCGTCGGTTCGAATCCGACAGGGGGCTCTGTAAACCCCAGGTCAGACCCCGTCTGGCCTGGGGTTTTGTGTGGGCAGCTCTACGCTGATCCGGAGGCCGCCCATGGGGCGCGGGGTCAGGGTGAGCGTTCCGTCGTGGGCGTGGGTGATGGTCTTGGCGATGGCCAGGCCGAGGCCGACGCCCGCGTGGTCGGTGTGGATGCGTTCGGTGCCGCGCTGGAAGGGTTCGGTGAGGGTCGGGATCAGTTCCGGGGCGAGCTTTTCGCCGGTGTTCTCGATGGTGAGCACCGCTGTTCCGGGGCGGGTGTCGGTGTGGACCCACACGGTGCCCTGGTCGGGCAGGTTGTGGACGATCGCGTTGTGCACGAGGTTCATGGTCAGCTGGAGCAGCAGTGCCGGTGATCCGGTCGTGGTGGTGATCTCGCCCCTGGTTTCGAGGGTGACGCCGTGCTTTTCCGCGAGGGGGAGAAGGGTTTCGGTGGCTTCTTCCGCCAGGAGGGACAGGTCGACGGGTTCCCGGGTGAACGACCGCTGTTCGGCGCGGCCGGCCAGGAGCAGGGCTTCGGTGAGTTCGATCGCCCGGGTGTTGACGGTGTGGAGGCGGTCGATGAGTTCGCCGGTGTCGCGGTTCGGATCGGTGCGGGCCACGTCGAGGAGGGCCTTGGAGACCGCCAGCGGGGTGCGTAGTTCGTGGGAGGCGTTGGCCGCGAATCTGCGCTGTTCGGCGACGTGTGCTTCGAGGCGGGCGAGCATCGCGTCGAAGGCGTCGGCGAGTTCGCGGAACTCGTCCTTGCGGCCCGGGAGCCGGATCCGGTGGGAGAGCGATCCGTGGGTGGCCCTGCGGGTGGCGTCCGCGATGCGCGTCAGGGGGGCGAGCATGCGGCCGGCGAGGATCCAGCCCCCGACGAGGCCGAACACGAGCAGGAAGGCCAGTACGGCGGCTGCCCTCGGAGCGAACACGGCCAGGAGGGCGGAGCGGATGGGAAAGACACCGCCCGAGGGCATGTCGTCGGGGTTGTAGAGCATCGCGCGGTCGGGGACGTAGCGCAGGAGGAACAGCCATACGGCGGCAAGCAGCAGGACTCCGGCCAGCATGAGGAATCCGGCGTAGCTGAGGGTGAGTTTGAGGCGAACGCTCACGCCTGGTGCCCTATCCACGCTGGTCTCCCTCGTGGCCGGCGTCCGGCTGGACGTCGATGCGGTATCCGGCGCCCGGAACGGTGGCGATGACCCAGGGTTCGCCGAGCCGTTTGCGCAGGGCCGAGACGGTGATGCGTACGGCGTTGGTGAACGGGTCGGCGTTCTCGTCCCACGCGCGTTCCAGGAGTTGTTCGGCGCTGACGACGCCGCCTTCGGCGCCGACGAGGACTTCGAGGACGGCGAACTGCTTCCGGGTCAGCGCGACGTAGCGGCCGTTCCGGTAGACCTCTCGGCGGAACGGGTCCAGACGCAGACCCGCGATCTCCCGCACGGGCGGTCTGCTGTGGGCGCGCCTGCGGTCGAGGGCTCGGAGGCGGAGGACGAGTTCCTGGAGTTCGAAGGGTTTGGTGAGGTAGTCGTCGGCGCCGAGTTCGAAGCCGGTGGCCTTGTCGTCGAGGCGGTCGGCGGCGGTGAGCATGAGGATCGGCATGCCGCTTCCGGAGTCGATGATGCGTTTGGCGATCTCGTCACCGGAGGGGCCGGGGATGTCCCGGTCGAGGACGGCGATGTCGTAGGTGTTGATGCTCAGCAGTTCCAGCGCGGTGTCGCCGTCGCCCGCGATGTCTGCGGCGATCGCTTCGAGGCGTAGACCATCGCGGATGGCTTCTGCCATGTAGAGCTCGTCCTCGACGATCAACACACGCATGCCTTCGATGCTACGAGTGGGCGCATATCGCCGGCGTATCGAAAACCGCATACGTGCGGGCAACAGCGCGCTGCTTTGACTGGTGGCATGACGCGAACCCCGCCCTCGGTACGGACAGTGACCCGCCGGACTCGCCCGTTCCCACAGGGTGGCTCCGGTCGTGGGGACGCCGCCCCCGGTGTCCGGCGGGCCGGCATCCGTCGAGTGTTCCGCGCCTGCTCCCGGCCGGGTCCCTGGAAGCGCGGCCCGGTGCTCGCGGCGCTGGCGTTGCTGCTCGGCCTGCTGATGCTGCTGCATGCGGAGATCACGGACTACGGGGGTCTCGGCAGTCTGATGGAGACCTTCCTGCCGTGGTTCGGCCTGTTCGTGCCGGTGCTGCTGGCCGGGGCGCTGTGGCGTCGCTCCGCTTCCGCGGTGGTCGCGCTGCTGTTGCCGGTCACGGTGTGGCTGAGTCTCTTCGGCGGGCTGCTCGGTGACAGGTCCCACTCGGGCGGTGACCTCGTCGTGGCCGGCCACAACGTCGGTGCGGGCAACCGCGACCCGGTCGGTACCGCCCGCGACCTGGTCGCCTCCGGGGCGGATGTGCTGGGTCTGGAGGAGATCACCCCGCAGGCGAGGCCGGTGTACGAGAAGGCTCTGGCGAAGGCGTATCCGTACCACAAGGTGTTGGGCACGGTCGGGTTGTGGAGCAGGCTGCCGCTGTCGGACGTCCGGCCGGTGGACACCGAGATGGACGCCGGGCCGCTGGGGGCCACCAAGCCGGCCGCCGTCAAGCTGTCCTACAACCGCGCGTTGCGCGCCACGGTGGCCACGAGCCGGGGTCCGTTGGCGGTGTACGTGGCCCACCTGGGGTCCGTACGGGTGATGCCCAGGACGGGCTTCTGGACGGGCAGCCGGGACCGTAACGCGAAGGCGCTGGCCAAGGCAGTGGCCGCTGAGCCGAGCGGGCGGGTGGTGCTGCTCGGTGATCTGAACGGCACGACGGACGACCGTGCGTTCGCCGGCCTGACCTCGCGGCTGCGCTCGGTCCAGGACGCGGCCGGGGACGGCTTCGGTTTCACGTGGCCGGAGAGGTTCCCGGTGGCGCGGATCGACCAGATCCTGGTGCGCGGTGTGGAGCCGGAGAGTTCCTGGGTGCTGCCGGCCACCGGCAGCGACCACCGACCGGTGGCGGCCGGGATCAGCTGGTGAGACCCGCGCAGGGGCTCTCTACGGCAGCGGCAGCGGCAGTTCCCGAATCGACGGGTCGGCGATGCGTCCCGTCAGGGCCTGCGCGAACCGTTCCGCGTGCAGGACGCGGTAGGGGCGTGAGTGGTACGGCCTTGTCGTCGGGTCGAGGCGGTCGGTGAGGCCGAGTTGGTTGTGCAGGTCGGCGACGGTTTCGTAGGCGGCGGCGAGATGGTGCTCGCGGTCGTGCCAGTCGGTGGCCGCGAGGGCGGTCCTGAGAACCGGGGTGAGGCGGTCGCCCGCAGCGGTGTGGGCGAAGGCGCTGCCGAGCCATTTGCCGTACGGCGGGTAGCGGCGGTCCATGAGGAGGCACAGGCGCATCAGGTGGCGGGTCTGGCGGGCGGCGACGACGGCCGAGCCGAGTTCGTCGCCGACCTCGCCGCAGCGGCCGACGAAGGCCTCCTCGTGGGAGAGGCGCTGCCATTGGCGGGCCAGGACGTGGAGCCACAGGTCGTGGGGGTACCAGCGCAGGGCGGCGCGGGCGGGGGCGAGGGCGTGCAGGCCGTCGTGGAAGACGGCTCCGGCGGTGACCTCGGCGAGGCGTTGGGTGGGGGTGCCGAGCCAGTGGGCGGGAGTGATCGCGCGGGTCGGGTCGAAGCCGAGTGTGTCGGTGAACCACGAGGAGACGTGGGTGACCTCGACGCGGTGGTGGACGGGGCCGTCGGTGGCACGCATGACGCGGATGTCGCGGGTCTCGCCGGTGGGCGCGAAGTGCGTGGGCCAGCCGTGGAAGGTCTTCGGGAGGCGCTCGGAGAGGACGTGTCCGATACGTTCCGCGTGGCGCGGGACGTCCTGGGAGCGCAGGAAGATCTGGAGGCGCGGGCCCCATTCGTGGTCGGCGGAGCGCGGGGTGTCGTAGCCGAGGACTTCGGAGCCGGGGCCGATGCGTGCGGCGGAGTGCGGGATCCCCGGGGCGGTTTCCTCCAGGAGGGGGCCCACGGCCTCGGCGTAGAAGCGGCGGGAGAGTTCGAGGCCGGGGACGAAGGCGGGCGTGCTCACGGTGTGCCGGAGGCCTGTGCGAGGGCTTCGTCGGTCAGGCGGTAGACCGTCCATTCGTCCTGGGGGCGGGCGCCGAGGGCCTTGTAGAAGTCGATCGCGGGGGTGTTCCAGTTCAGGACGGACCATTCGAGGCGCTGGTAGCCGCGCTCGACGCAGATGCGGGCGAGTGCGGTGAGCAGGGCCTTGCCGTGGCCGCCGCCGCGGGCCGTGGGACGGACGTAGAGGTCCTCGAGGTGGATGCCGTGGACTCCGCGCCAGGTGGAGAAGTTGAGGAACCAGATCGCGTAGCCGATCACCGCGTCGGTGGTGTCGTCGGTCGCCACATGCGCGAAGGTCGCGGGGCGGGAGCCGAAAAGGGCTTCGTGGAGTTGTTCCTCGGTCGCCTTCGCCTCCTCCAGCGCCCTTTCGTATTCCGCGAGTTCGCGGATGAGGGCGTGGATCGCGGTGATGTCGGCGGGGGTGGCGGGGCGGATCACGGCTGTCGGCTCCGGTGGGTGCGCAGGCGGTGGGCGATGTCGAGTTGGCGGGGTTCTATGGGGCGGCCGTCCTCGATGTCCCAGAGGCTGTTCTGGAGCAGCCGTCCCAGGGTCCAGGCACGCGCGCGGGCGCGGTCCAGGCCGAGGACGTCGGTCATGGCGTCGAAGCGCCAGGTGATCTCGTCGGCGTCGAAGCGGTTGTCGAGGGCGGGCCAGAGTTCGAACCCGGGGTCGCCGGCGAGGGGTTTGGGGTCGATGGCGAGCCAGGGCGAGCGCTCGGAGGCGAGGACGTTCTCGTCGTGCAGGTCCCAGTGCAGGAGCCGGTCGCCGGGTTCGTCCACGACTTCGCGTACGGCGGCCGCGCAGTCGGCGACGGTACGGCGGGTTTCCGTGTCGGGGACGCGTTTCAGGGCCGCGGGGGTCCTGTCCAGCATGGCCTGTGCGATGTCGCCGAGGTGCCGCATACCGGCCGGGGCCGGGGTGGCGGTCAGGTGGGCGAGCAGACCGGCGATGACGAGGACCGCGTCGCGGGTTCCGGGCAGGGTGGACAGCATGCGGTCGGAGTCGAGGCGCTCCAGGAGCATGGTGTGGGTGACCGGGTCGTGGTCGAGGAGGCGGACCGCGCCGTCGCCGTCCCAGAGGCGCAGGGCGACGGGTTCGCCGACGCTCTCCTCGTCGAGGAGCTGGAGTTTGAGGGCGGCCGGGGTGCCGTCGGACCGGCGGACGACGGGCAGGACCAGCGCGGTGACGCCGTGCATGGGGGAGCCGTCCGGCCTGAGGTCCCAGCGCTCCAGGAAGTCCTCGACCAGGGTCGGCAGTCCGGCGATGAACTTCCGGCCCTTGTCGCCGTTGTAGCGCTCCTGTGCCGCCGCCAGTTCCTCCGGGATGTCGATCACGTGCCGGACCCTACCGGCGTGGGTGAATCGCCTCATGCGAATTAACCGGGGTGCCCACCGGGTGTGGGCCTACGTCCGCAGCGCCCCCGGCACCTATGTGTGGCTGGCGGTCCTGTTCGTGACGACGGTGGCGCTGCACCACATGTCGCCGGAGTTCGAGGAGGAGTTCCTGCGGCAGCGCTCGACCAACATCCATGAGCTGTCGAGCAATCCGGTGCGGGTGCTGGTCGCCAGCGCGATGTGGATCGACAGCGGACACTGGCTGCCGTACGTCGTCCTGTACTCCGTCTTTCACGCGCCGGCGGAGCGCTGGCTGGGGACCGCGCGCTGGCTGGCGGTGTGTGCGGCGGCTCACGTACTGGCCACGCTGATCAGCGAGGGGGCGCTGCTGTGGGGGATCCGGCACGGCATGGCGCCCGCGTCCGCGGTCGACACGCTGGACATCGGGGTGAGTTACGCCCTGGCCGGGGTGATCGCCGTGCTCGTGTACCGGATTCCGGCGCCTTGGCGGTACGTCTACGGGTTCGCGGTCCTCGTCGTGTACGCGGTACCGCTGGTGACCGGGCGGACCTTCACCGATCTGGGGCACTTCACTTCGGTGCTGATCGGGTTCGGGTGTCGGCCGCTGGTGACGGGGCGCGAAAAAGCACGGAATCCGAAGGAGACAGCGGCCGCGCCGACGGGTTAACGTCCCGGGCCATGAGCAGCACTGCCGTGAACGGCGGCATCTCCTTCTGGTACGCGGACGACGGCTTTCCCGAGGCGCGGGAGCCGCTCGGCGGTGACGCGTCGGCGGACGTGGTGATCGTCGGCGGCGGGTACACGGGACTGTGGACGGCGTACTACCTGAAGAAGGCCGTGCCCTTCCTGCGGATCACCGTTCTGGAGCAGAAGTTCTGCGGCTACGGCGCCTCCGGGCGCAACGGCGGCTGGCTCTACAACGGCATCGCGGGCCGCGACCGGTACGCGAAACTGCACGGCCACGAGGCCGCCGTACGTCTGCAGAAGGCCATGAACGACACCGTCGACGAGGTCGTCCGGGCCGTCGGCGAGGAGGGCTTCGACGCCGGGCTCCACGAGGGAGGCGTCCTCGAGGTCGCGCGTACGCCCGCGCAGTTGGCGCGGCTGAGGGCCTTCCACGAGCACGAGCTGGCGTACGGCGAGAAGGACCGTGAGCTGTACGGGGCCCGGGAGACGGCCGAGCGGATCCGGGTCGCGGACGCGGTCGGGTCGTCGTGGACGCCGCACGGGGCGCGGGTGCATCCGGTGCGGCTGGTGAAGGGGCTCGCGGCGGCCGTCGAGGCGCTGGGCGTGACCCTCCACGAGCAGACGCCGGTGACGGAGATCCGGCCCAAGCACGCGGTCACGCCGTACGGCACCGTCCGCGCGCCCTATGTCCTGCGCTGCACGGAGGGCTTCACCGCCGCTCTGAAGGGCCAGAAGCGGACCTGGCTGCCGATGAACTCCTCGATGATCGCCACCGAGCCGCTGACCGACGCGCAGTGGGCGGCGATCGGCTGGGAGGGGCGCCAGACGCTGGGGGACATGGCGCACGCCTACATGTACGCGCAGCGCACCGCCGACGGGCGGATCGCGCTGGGCGGGCGCGGGGTGCCGTACCGCTTCGGTTCGCGTACCGACAACGACGGGCGGACGCAGGCGGCGACGGTCGAGGCGCTGCGGGAGATCCTCGTGGGGTTCTTCCCGATGCTGGCCGGGACGCGGATCGCGCACGCCTGGTCGGGGGTGCTCGGTGTGCCGCGCGACTGGTGCGCGTCGGTGACGCTGGACCGTTCGACGGGGATCGGCTGGGCGGGCGGTTACGTCGGTTCGGGCGTCGCCGCCGCCAACCTGGCCGCCCGGACCCTGCGCGACCTGGTCCAGCAGGACTCGGGGCAGGGCGGCCGGACCGAGCTCACCGAACTGCCGTGGGTCGGTCACCAGGTGCGCAGGTGGGAGCCGGAGCCGCTGCGGTGGCTGGGTGTGCAGGGCATGTACGCCACGTACCGCACGGCGGACCGGCGCGAACTCACCAGCCACCGCGCCGAGTCGTCCCGGCTGGCGCGGTGGGCGGACCGGATCGCCGGACGGCACTGAGCCCGGCGCTCAGGCCACCGACTCCGGTACCGGGGCTCCCGCGGGAGCGCCCTGCTTCGGTGGCTTCGCCGTCACCATCAGGCCCGCGATCAGGCCGGCCAGGAGCATGATGCCGACGGCCCACCAGATGGCCACCGTGTAGCCGTGGACGACGCCCTCGCTGACGATCAGGGCCTTCTTCGACGGGTCGGTGAGGTGGGCGGCGACGTAGGCGGTGCTGCTGGTGGTGGCGATGGTGTTGAGCAGGGCCGTGCCGATCGAACCGCCCACCTGCTGCGAGGTGTTGATGGTCGCCGAGGTCACGCCGGAGTCGTGCGGAGCGACGCCCGCGGTGGCGGTGGAGAACACCGGCATGAACGTGAGGCCCATGCCGAGGCCCATGAGGAGCAGGGCGGGCAGGATCTCGGTCGCGTACGAGCTGTTCACGGTCATCTGCGTCAGGATCAGCATGCCGCCCGCGGCGAGGACCATGCCGGGGGCCATGAGCATGCGCGGTGGGACGCGGTTCATCAGCCGGGCCGAGATCTGGGTGGAGCCGACGATGATCGCGGCGGTCATCGGCAGGAAGGCGAGGCCGGTCCGCACGGGGGAGTAGGCCATCACGACCTGGAGGTAGTAGGTCATGAACAGGAACAGCCCGAACATCCCGATGACGGCGAGTCCCATGGTCAGGAAGCAGCCCGCGCGGTTGCGGTCCTTGACGATGTGCAGGGGGAGGAGGGGCATGGGGGCCCGGGACTGCCACCACACGAAGACCGCGAGGAGTACGACGCCCCCCGCGATCAGGGTCAGCACCAGGGGGTCGCTCCAGCCCCGGGGCTGGGCCTCGCTGAAGCCGTAGACGATCGCGACCAGGCCGCCGCAGCCCAGCAGCGCACCGGGCACGTCGAGGCGGGCGCCCGCGTGGCCGGGGCGGTCGTGCAGCAGCGCGAGGGCGCCGAAGACGGCGGCGACGGCGATGGGCACGTTGACGTAGAGGCACCAGCGCCAGTTGAGGTACTCGGTGAGCAGCCCGCCGACGATGAACCCGATGGCGGAACCGGAGCCCGCGAGAGCGCCGTAGATCCCGAAGGCCTTTCCGCGCTCCTTGGGATCGGTGAACGTCGTGGTCAGCAGCGACAGCGCGGAGGGGGCGAGCAAGGCCGCGAACGCGCCCTGGAGGGCGCGGGCCGCGAAGAGCATGCCGGAGCCGGTGGCGGCGCCGCCGAGTGCGGAGGCGGCGGCGAAGCCGACCAGGCCGATCACGAAGGTGCGCTTGCGGCCCACCAGGTCGGCGATGCGGCCGCCGAGCAGGAGGAGGCCGCCGAAGGCGAGCGTGTAGGCGGTGATGACCCACTGCCGGTTGGCGTCGGACATGCCCAGGTCCTGCTGTGCGGAGGGAAGCGCGATGTTCACGATGGTCGCGTCGAGGACGACCATCAGCTGCGCGAGGGCGATGACCACCAGGCCCCACCAGCGACGGGGGTCCGCCGATTCGGCTGACTGGGTGACGCTCATCTGGTCAGAAGACCATGGATCGGTACGCGTCGCATCTGGACGTGTCATGGCTCCAGGACCACCTTTCCGGTCGTGCCGCGGGTCTCCAGCGCCCGGTGCGCGGCGGCCGCGTCGGCGAGCGGGAAACGCTGTACGGCGGGGGTGAGACGGCCCGCGGCGGCTTCGGCGAGGGCGCGCAGTTCGAGGGTGCGGATCGGGTGGGGGCCGCCGGCCTTCTGTGCCATGACGGGCCCGAGGACCTGCTCGGAGACGCCTTCGACGAGGTACGGCCGGCCGTCGTGGATCCCCTCGCCGGACCAGCCGAAGACGATGTGCCGGCCTTGGTCGCCGAGAAGGGCGACGCACTCGCGGGCGACCTCGCCGCCCACGCCGTCGAAGACCACCGTGGCGGGCCGGCCGCCGAGGAAGGCGCGGACCTTCCCGGGCCACGCGGAGTCCTTGTAGTCGACGGCGAGATCGGCGCCGTTGGCGTGCACCTGTGCCGTTTTCGACGGTCCGCCCGCGAGACCGACGACGGTCGCTCCGGCGTTCTTCGCGTACTGCACGAGGAGCGTGCCGATGCCTCCGGCGGCCGCCGGGACCACGGCCACCGAGTCCGGGCCGAGCTCGGCGAACTGCAGGATCCCCATCGCCGTACGGCCCGTGCCGATCATGGCGACGGCCTGGGCGAAGTCGAGGTTCCCGGGGATCTCGTGGACGCGGTCGACATCGGTGACGGCGAGTTCGGCGTAACCGCCGGGAGCGAAGCCCAGGTGAGCGGCCACGCGCTTGCCGAGCCACAGCTCGGCGACGCCGTCCCCGAGGGACTCGACGACTCCGGCGACCTCCCGGCCGGGGATGGTGGGCAGCGTGGTCGGCCGGGGCAGCGGTCCCTGCTGCCCCTCGCGCAGGGCGGTGTCCAGGAGGTGGACACCGGCCGCCCGTACGGCGATACGGACCTGGCCGGGGGCCGGTGCCGGGTCGTCGGTCTGCTCGTAGGTGAGGTTCTCGGCGGGGCCGAAGGTGTGCAGGCGGATGGCGTGCATGGAGGGACTCCCTCGGTGGGCGGGAGCTCTGCAGGCTGGGACTCTGCGGGCAGGGCTCTGTCGGCAGGACACCACCCTCCGACCTCAAGCATGCTTGAGGTCAAGGGCGTTCCGGCCGAGGGCCAGCGATACGGCGGTGAGCGCGCTGGTGAAGGAGACCTCCGAGAGCACCCCGGGCGCCGCGACCTGGTCGCCCGCGAGATACACGCCGTCGCCCCGGTCGACGGCCGGCCGGTCGCGCCAGTTCGTGCCGGGCAGGTCGACGGCTCCCGTACGGCCGTTCGCGACGGACTCGCGCCGCCAGGTGACGCGTTCGCGCCAGCCGTCGAAGGCGAGATCGAGCAGCTGCTCCGCGCGCGCGACCCCGTCCGCCCTGGTCTCGTGCGGGGCGATCGGGATCTGCCCCTGGAGGAGCTGTTCGCCCTCGGGTGCCAGGGTGCGGTCCTGGGCGGTGAACCGTTCGATCCAGCCGGGGGAATCGAGGTCGGAGACGGCGAAGGCGTCACCCCGCCGGGTGCGCAGGGCCAGGTCGAGGAGTGTCGTACGGCCGCTCGGCCAGGTCAGCGAGTCGTCGCCGAGGAGCCGCCGGGCCGCGTCGAGGGAGGTGGCGACGACGACCGGGGCGTCGGTGGGCAGCGTGTCGACGCGGGACAGGGTCTCCATCCGGACGCCCAGGTTCCAGGCGCGGGCGGCCATCCGGTCGACGACGCCGGCCCAGCCGCCGCGCGGGTAGTGCGCCTCGGGCGGCAGCTTGGTGGCACGCCGCAGCCGTTCCTGCACGAACGCGGCGGACAGGGAGCCCGGGTCGTGATGGAACAGGGCGACGGCGGAGTAGTGGGCGGCGGCGCGGGCGCCCTCCTCGCCGGCCTGCGCGGTGGCCCAGGACAGGAAGTCCACGTCGACGGGAGCCTGTTGGGCACTGCGGCGCAGCAGCTTGAGCATCGCGAAGGGCGGGGTGCGGCGCAGTACGCCCTTGTGCCTCAGCCGCAGCCGGGCCGCCTCCAGAGGGGGGAGCGGTGCGAGGGGGCCGATGAGGTCGCGCTGCTGGAGCCAGGACCAGTGCGGGCCGCCGTTGTAGAGAGCGTGCGGGCCGTCGTTCGTGCGGTACGGCCCCTCGGCGGTCCTGGCCCGGCCGCCGAGCGTGTGATGGGCCTCGTACACGGTGACCTTGGCGCCCGCCTCGGCGGCGGAGATCGCCGCGGTCAGCCCGGCGAGGCCGCCGCCGATGACGGTGATGCGGTGCATGGCTGGGGTCTCCCTCTGCTCGGGGGTCTGGTCCGTCGTCGGTATGACTGATTCGGGGCACCGGAATGTGACATGGGGGCTGTCTGTGCAGGTCAGGGGGATTGTCAGTGGTGGGGTGCAGGATGGGGGCATGGCGAGGAGAGCGACGGCTGGGGCGAGCGGGTCCGGTGGTTCCGGCGGTGTGCGCGGTGCGGGTGGCTCGCGGGTGAAGGGGGCGCGGCGGCCGGAGGTGCGGCTGCCGCCGCTGGAGCCGCACGGGGGAGGAGAGCTGGAGCCGGACGGGGACTACGACGGGCTGGAGTTCCTGGAGGCGGACCTCGCGGGGCAGGACGGGGCGGGGGCCCGTTTCATGGACTGCGCGCTGAGAAGCTGCGCGCTGGACGAGACCCGGCTGCACCACGCCCGCTTCCTCGACTCGGTCCTCACCGGCATACGGGGCGTGGGCACCGACCTGGCGGAGTCGACCCTGCGCGACGTCGAGCTGATCGACGCCCGCCTGGGCGGAGTGCAGTTGCACGGCGCGGCCCTGGAGCGCGTCGTGATCCGAGGCGGCAAGATCGACTACCTGAACCTGCGCACGGCGGTCCTGAAGGACGTCGTCTTCGAGAGCTGCGTCCTGGTGGAACCGGACTTCGGCGGCGCACGGCTGGAGCGTGTGGAGTTCGTGGACTGCACCCTCAAGGGCGCGGACCTCACGGCGGCGACCCTCAAGGACGTGGACCTGCGCGGCGCCGCGGTACTGGAGATCGCCCGGGGGATCGACCGGCTGGCCGGGGCGGTGATCAGCGCGTCACAACTGCTCGACCTGGCACCGGCGTTGGCGGCGGAGGTGGGGATCCGGGTGGAGGGGTGAGGGGGGCGCGGGCTCTCTTCCGAGCTGCCGGAGGTGCGGCCGAGCCTTGGGTTCCGGGCGCAGTTGTGGGCGTCGGGCGGCCCGCGGTGCGCGCGGTCGCAGTGGCCGACGTTACCCCTTCGACCAGGGCACCGGCCCGACCGCAGCAGATCCTCGTCGGCCGGGATGCCGGCTCGCCATGATCACTTCATCCTCGGGAACCGTGCCTGGAGCGTCCAGATCGCCGGGTTCTCGCCCAGGTCGTCGTGGAGGTCGACCAGGTCGGCGATGAGGTCGTGCAGGAAGTCGCGGGCCTCGCGGCGCAGGTCCGCGTGGGAGAAGGTGAGCGGGGGCTCCTCCACCGGCATCCAGTCGGCCTCGATGTCCACCCAGCCGAAGCGGCGCTCGAAGAGCATGCGGTCGGTGGACTCGGTGAAGTCGAGCTCCGCGTGCTGGGGGCGGGAGGCGCGGGAGCCCGCGGGGTCGCGGTCGAGACGTTCCGCGATGTCGCACAGCGCCCACGCGAAGTCGAGCACCGGCACCCATCCCCAGGCTGTGGACAGTTCCCGGTCCTCCTTGGTGTCCGCGAGATAGACGTCTCCGCAGAACAGGTCGTGCCGCAGCGCGTGGACGTCCGCGCGGCGGTAGTCGGTCTGCGGCGGGTCAGGGAAGCGGTTGGAGAGGGCGTAGCCGATGTCGAGCACGTACGAGATGGTGTCACGGGCCTCTCATAGGATCACCGCGTGTCCCGATCCGCGCCGCTCGTCCCCACCGCCCTGCTCCTCGCGACCGCCCTCACCGCCTGCGGCGGCGGAGTGCACGGCACCCCCGGCGGCTCCGGCCTGCGCGACCCGTACTTCCCGAAGGCCGGCAACGGCGGCTACGACGTCACCCACTACGACCTCGACCTCGCCTACGACCCCGACACCTCGAGGCTCTCCGGCACCGCGACCCTCACCGCCCGCGCCACCCAGGACCTCTCCGCCTTCGACCTCGACCTCGAAGGGCTGGACGTCGAGAAGGTCACCGTCGGCGGCGACGAGGCCCGCTGGAACCGCACCGGCCAGGAGCTGACCGTACGCCCGCACGACGACCTCGACGAGGGCAGCGCCTTCCGCGTGACCGTCACCTACTCCGGCACCCCGAAGACGATCACCGACCCGGACGGCTCCGAGGAGGGCTGGCTGCCCACCGAGGACGGCGCGGTGGCCCTCGGCGAACCGAACGGCTCGATGGCCTGGTTCCCCGGCAACCACCACCCCTCCGACAAGGCGTCCTACGACCTCACGATCACCGTGCCCGAGGGCCTCCAGGCCGTCTCCAACGGCGAGTTGACGGCGAGCCGGACCAGCGGCGGCCGTACGACCACCACCTGGCACACCGCCGAACCCATGGCGAGCTACCTCACCACCCTCGCGATCGGCGACTACGACATCCACCGCACCACCACCCCCGACGGCCTGCCCGTCTACACCGCCGTCGACCCGGCGGAGGCCGACGGCAGCCGGAAGGTGCTGGCGCAGATCCCCGCTGTGATGAAGTGGGCGGAGAACACCTTCGGCCCGTACCCCTTCTCCTCCACCGGCGCGATCGTGGACCGCGAGGGCGACGCCGGCTACGCCCTGGAGACCCAGAACCGCCCCTTCTTCCCCGGCGCCCCCGACACCGGGACCCTCGTCCACGAACTCGCCCACCAGTGGTACGGCGACTCGGTCACGCCGAAGACCTGGCGGGACATGTGGCTCAACGAGGGCTTCGCGACCTACGCCGAGTGGCTGTGGGCCGAGGACCACGGCGGCGACAGCGCCCAGAAGACCTTCGACGAGCTGTACACGCACGGCGAGGACGTCTACGACGACCTCTGGTCCTTCCCGCCCGGCAAGCCGTCGAGCGCCGCGCACCTCTCCGACAGCCCCGTCTACCAGCGCGGCGCGATGGTCCTCCACAAGATCCGCCAGCGGCTCGGCGACACGGCCTTCCGCGCCCTCCTCCGGCACTGGCCCACCACCCACCGCCACGGCACCGCGGACACCGACGACTTCACGACGTACGTCGAACGGCTCGCCCCCGACGAGGACTTCGACCCGATCTGGGAGCAGTGGCTGTACGGGGACGGGAAGCCGGAGCGGGCGTAGTCGGGTGGGGCATGGTCCTGTCAGCCCTCCGACAGCGGCTTGCGCAACACCGAGCAGGGCCGCCCGTGTTGCAGGTCCGACCGGTGGTCGATGACCTCGTAGCCGAGGGCCGTCCAGAAGGCGAGGGCGCGGTCGTTGCCGTCGAGGACGGCGAGACGTACGGCGGTGCGGCCCTCGGTGCGGAAGCGGTCCTCGACGAGGGCGGCGAGCCGACGGCCGTAGCCCTGCCGATGTACGTCCGCGTCCACCATCAGCAGCCCGATCCACGGGTCCGGGTCGGCCGGGTCCGGGTGCCGGGCGAGCGTGATGGCCACCCCGACCAGCCGGCCCTCACTGCGCGCCAGCAGCACCTCCGCGTCCGGATGCGCCAGCTCCTCGGCCAGCGCCGCCGCCACCTGCTCCGGCCGGATGTCGTCCGGGTCCGGGAAGTCCCCGCTGAGGGCCATGAAGTCACGGTTGGCGGCGTACAGGGCGGTGAGTTCGGTCAGGAGGGGCGCCGGGATGTCGTGGTCGGGGGTGAGGGGGAGGGAGGTGAGGAGCATGCCGGGCAGAGTAGTTGAGGCGTTGCGGCTCCGGGTGTGAGGCTCACTCGCGAACTGCCTTCAGCGCCTCCTCAAGGACTGCGCTCAGCTCTCGGAGGGCCTCCTGCGCAATGGCTGGATCCTCGTGTTCCAGGTTGTTCTCCGCCTGGGTGTAGCGGCTGGACAGGTCCGGGCGCCGGGCGATCTCGATGTCCCTGGCCCAGATCTGGACCCAGCTCTGCACCGGGCTGAGGGACTGCCATTCGACAGCTTTGGCGAAGGCCTCGTCCTTCATGGCCTGCATTTCGTCAAGACGACCCGGAGCGACCACGGCAAGGGCGGCACGCAGGGCGTCCGGCGTCAGCTCGGGACGGGGGATCAGCTCGTGCCCATGGTCGGCCTGAGTGCTCATGGTGTCCTCCAGAGAGTGCCCCGCCCAGCGTACCGAGGTGAGCTGGAGGGGACGTGACTGAGCGGTCTCAGGCGGCGGTGGCGACGGGAGTGCGGCAGTCACGGCAGAGTCCTGGAGTCGGTGAGCGGAAGGCGCGGTCGCAGCCGTCGCAGGTCTGGAACGGGTGCTGTACGTCCGGGGGTGGGGCCGGAGGCCGGTATGGGGGCAGGGGTGGCAGCTGAGCGGCGAGGCGGTGGGCCAGGAGGGCTGCCGGGCGGTGCAGGGGCTCTGTGGGGAGGTGGGCGGTCAGGGCGTCTCGTACGGCGGTGGGGGTGAGGTCCCGTTCCAGCCAGGCGGCGACTCCGGGGGCCAGGTGTTCCGTGTCGGTGGCCGAGAGGAGTAGACGGGGGTCGTGGCGGCGGAGGCCCGTCAGGACGTCGGTGGCCTGCTGGAGGAGGGCGGGGGCGGGGTAGCCCGGTTGTGGTACGGCGGGGAGGAGTCTCTTGCGGGGCGGCTGCCGGTGCTTCGGAGCAGCGGGGGTGCGGCTTTCGGCGGCCCAGCCGCGGTGACCCGGCTGGTTGCAGGAGACCGTGCGGGTGATGATGCGGCCGCTGGGGAGGCGTTCGCGGGTGCGGCGGAGGTAGCCGTGGGTTTCCAGTTCCCGTAGAGAGGCGGCGATACGGTCCCTGCCCTCGGGGAACCGGTCGGCGAGGGTCTTGATGTCGACGTGGGCGCCCTGGGGCAGCGACTGGATGTGGCACGCCAGACCGATCGCCAGCAGAGAGAGGTCCGCGTGCTGGGTCAGGTGGTTGCCGATTACCGCGAATCGTTCGGTGTGGCGGGCGTTGTCGTGGATCAGGCCACCCGTGTGGGGGTGGTTCTTGCCCGCGTTACGGGACCGGGCGCGCGCGGGCGCGCTAGGGTTTTGCGTGTCCATCGGGAAGGTCTCGACTTCCTTGGTGGTCAGGCCCTCGCACTGGGATGCCAGTCCCGGCGAGGGCCGTTGCATGTCTGCGGTTGTGTTGCGCCGACTGTAAAGCAAGCAACCGGGCCGAAATCCAGCTGAGTTGGCGATGTTCACTCGGGCGAGTGAGCTGCGACTTCGCGGCGGGAGGAGGGGTGGGGCTTGGTGGGGTTCCTTTCGCCCGGAGTTCTTTGGGAAGGGCGCCACCAGCACCGGCGTACGGGTCTCCAGGTGCCGGTGCTTCACCGATCTGCCGTCGCGCCTTGACCCATTACGCACTCATTGCACAAAAAATCTTCACTGCGGCTGGGTCGGGTTCCTATGATGCGGAGATCAACAGGCCCGTGCGGAGGCAGACTTCGGCGGGCCTCTCAGGTTCCCGTGGGGGATTCATGCGAATACGTGTTGCGGTCACGGCCGTTGTCTCCGGAGCCGTCGTGCTGTCCGCACTCGCCGTTCCGGTCGTCGCGCAGGCGGCGGAGCGCACGACTGCGTCGACGAAGCTCAGCTCCTTCGCCTCCGACGGTTCCAGGACCGTGCGCCCGAACGACTCGTTGGGCAACACCAAGTTCTCGAACGCGGTCGTCAACGGTGGCAAGGACATCGTGCTCGGCACCAGCGGCACGAAGTCCGTCGTCGTCACATACACCGCCACCGACCAGAACGGCGTCGCCCTCACCGAGGCATTCCTGTGGCAGGGCACCGACAGCTCGACCACGGACGGCATCACCGGTGGCCTCGGGACGGACGACGACCCCAGCTGCACGGAGACGGCCACCCAGGGCGTCTACAAGTGCAAGGCCGTCTTCAACATCCATCCGGCCACCGACATGAAGGACAACGGCGTCGCCGGGACCTGGAAGTTGTTCCTTGGCGCTTGGGACCTCTACGCGAACGCCAGTTACAACGACGACGTCACCACCGCCGCGATCAAGAAGGCCGCCACGCTGACCGCTGACGCCACTCCCGAGCCGGTCAAGAAGGGCAGGACCATCACCGTCACGGGCAAGCTCGCCCGCGCGAACTGGTCGACGGGCAAGTACGCGGGTTATGTCTCACAGCCCGTGAAGCTGCAGTTCCGCAAGAAGGGCAGCAGCACCTACACCACCCTCAAGACGGTCAAGACCAACAGCACCGGCGTCCTGAAGACCACGACCAAGGCCACGGTCGACGGCTACTACCGCTACTCCTTCGCGGGCACCGCCACCACCGCCGCCGCGACAGCGCCCGGCGACTTCGTCGACGTCAGGTAGGCCCGGCACGCCGAAGCCCCCGGCCGACACGACCAGGGGCTCCAGCTCAGCGCAGCGAGACGTCAGACGTTCACGCCGAAGTCCGTCGCGATGCCCACCAGGCCGGACGCGTAGCCCTGGCCCACCGCGCGGAACTTCCACTCCGCGCCGTTGCGGTACAGCTCGCCGAAGACCATCGCCGTCTCCGTGGCCGCGTCCTCGGAGAGGTCGTAGCGGGCGATCTCGGCGCCGCCGGCCTGGTTGACGATGCGGATGTAGGCGTTGCGGACCTGGCCGAAGTTCTGCGAGCGGTTCTCCGCGTCGTAGATCGAGACCGGGAAGACGATCTTGTCGATGTCGGCCGGGAGGCCGGCCAGGTTGACGTTGATCGCCTCGTCGTCGCCGGCGCCCTCGCCGGTGCGGTTGTCACCGGTGTGGACGATGGTCTGGTCCGGGGTCTGCTTGTTGTTGAAGAAGACGAAGTGACCGTCGGAGTAGACCTTGCCCTCCGTGTTGACCGCGATCGCGGAGGCGTCGAGGTCGAAGTCCGTGCCGGTGGTGGTGCGGACGTCCCAGCCGAGGCCCACGGTGACGGCGGTCAGGCCCGGAGCCTCCTTGGTGAGCGAGACGTTGCCACCCTTGGACAGGCTTACAGCCATGGTTTGGGAGTCCTTCCCTCGTTTTTGTACGGCAAGTACGGGCTTGAAGTTACAGCTACCCGTATGAACGCCGCGAGGGGCGTCGAAGGTTCCCCGTGTCTTTACTTTCTTTACCGAACTGAGGGCGGCCGCCCGGCGATATTCGGGTGACGTGGACCGGACAGAGCCGGGAACATGGACCCCATGTCCGGTCCCCACGTCATCCGCGGCTCCGTCTCGCTCCCCGAGGCCGAGCTCATGTGGCGTTTCTCGCGCTCCTCCGGCCCCGGTGGCCAGCACGTCAACACCAGTGACTCCCAGGTGGAGCTGCGTTTCGACCTGGCCCGTACCGAGTCACTGCCCGACGTGTGGAAGCAGCGGGCGCTGGACAAGCTGGCCGGGCGGCTCGTCGACGGGGTCGTCACCGTCCGCTCCTCCGAGCACCGTTCGCAGTGGCGCAACCGCGAGACCGCCGCCGTACGCCTCGCCGCGCTCCTCGCCGAGGCCACCGCTCCGCCGCCCAAGCCGCGGCGGGCGACGCGCATCCCGCGCGGGATCAACGAGCGGCGGTTGAGGGAGAAGAAGCAGCGCTCGGACACCAAGCGGGGGCGGCAGGGACGGGACTGGGGGTAGCCCCGGCCCTGCGACACGTCATCACGTCATCAACAGACCTGCGTGTGTCACATCTCCTCCGTCCCATCCGTCAACTCACCGACGGCGGACGACGACGAGAGCGGTGACCCATGGGCGACGACGACTTCCTGGCCGAACGCTTCGAGGCGCACCGGGGGCAGCTGCGGGCGGTGGCGCGGCGGATGCTCGGGTCGGCGGCCGAGGCCGAGGACGCGGTGCAGGAGACGTGGGTGCGGATGAGCCGGTCGGACACCACGCACGTCGACAACCTCGCCGGCTGGCTGACGACCGTCGTGGGCCGGGTCTGCCTCGACATGCTCCGCTCCCGCAGGTCCCGTGCCGAACAGCCCCTGGAAGCCGAGGTACCGGTGCCGGCCACCGTCGCCGATCCCGAACAGGACGTCCTCCTCGCCGACTCGGTCGGCAGCGCCCTCCTCGTCGTCCTCGACACCCTCACCCCCGCCGAACGGCTCGCCTTCGTCCTCCACGACCTCTTCGCCGTCCCCTACGACGAGATCGCCGGCGTCATCGCCAAGTCCCCGGCGGCCGCCCGCCAGCTCGCCAGCCGGGCCCGGCGCCGGGTGCGGGGCGCCCAGGCCACCGACACCGATCGGACGCGCCGGCGTGAACTCGTCGACGCCTTCCTGGCCGCCGCGCGCGAGGGTGACTTCGACCGGCTGCTGGAGGTCCTCGACCCGGATGTCGTGGTGCGCACGGAGGTCGGGGTGACGACAGGGGCGCCGGCTGTCGCCAAGGGGGCGACGAGCTACTCGCGGCACATCATCGGCGTCGCGGTGCCCGTTCTCGTCGAGGGCCGCACCGGCATCGCGCTCCTACGGGACGGCCGCGTGGAGCGGACCCTCGCGTTCACGTTCGTACACGACCGGATCGCCGTGATCGACATCACCACGGACCCGGTCCGGGCGGCCCGGTCGGAGATCACCTTCGTCTAGTCGAGGCTCAACACCCCGACCGTCTCGCCCCCGCTCAGCTCCCCGGTCCGGCGGAAACCGAGCCGCAGATAGAACTCCGCCGGGCCGTTGTCGCCCTCGTGCCAGGTGACGTACAACTCCTTCGTGCCCCGGCGGCGCAGCTCCGCGGCCACGGACTCGACGGCGAAACGGCCGTAGCCCCTGCCCTGGGCGTCGGCCGCGATGTTCAGCCGCCACAGACCGGAGCGGACGACGCTGCCGCCGTCGGCGCGCCAGTCGATGTCGAGGAAGGCCATCAGGAAGCCGACCGTGCGGTCGCCGTCGACGATCAGACGGGGCCAGGCGACGCCCGCGGGATGCACGTAGGCCTCGGCGAGGGACTGCATGACCGGGGAGATCGCGAATTCCTGCTCGGGGCGGACCCGTATGCCGGTCGCCGTTTCGAAATTCCCGGGTGTGATCTCTTCGAGGCGGGGTGCGAATGTCATCCGGGGACCTTATGCCGAAGGGTCGGCGCGGGGCCACGGAATTCATCCCAGCTGGCGGTACCTGCCCCGGAAATAGGTCAGCGGCCCGCCGTCCGCGCTCGGTACGTCGGCCGTCAGGACGCGGCCGATCACCAGCACGTGGTCGCCGGCCTCCACGCGCTGTTCGGTGCGGCACTCCAGGGTGGCGAGGGCACCGCCCACCAGTGCGGCGCCGGTGGCCGCGCCGCGGACGTACGGGATGTCCTCGAACAGGAGGCGGTCGCTGATGCGGCCCTTCATGGCGAAACGGCCCGCGATGTGGCGCTGGCTCTCGGACAGGACGGAGACCGCCCAGTGGGGTTGCTCGTCGAGCAGGTCGTCCATGCGGGAGCCCGTACGCAGGCTGACCAGCACGAGAGGCGGATCCAGGGAGACCGACAGGAAGGCCGTGGCCGTCATGCCGACGTCCTCGCCGCCTGGTCCCTCGGCGTCGAGCGGGGGCTCGAACGCGGTCACCAGGACCACGCCCGCGGCCAGCCGGGACATGGCGGCGCGGAACTCGTCGTTGCTCACCCCCACAGCATGCCCGGAAGCGGGCGGAGGGATCATCGGGGCGGTGGCGGGGGGAGTGTTCGGCACGCCGGAAACGCTAATGTCCGGTCCGTGCGCTCCGCATCGGGCCTTCGTCCGAGGCCGGACCTAGGTCTACCGGCGGAGATGGACAGGGCGTCCACAAACGCCCAAAGTTTGCGTTCAGTAAACGCACAGGGAAAGCGCAGAAACCCCACTCAATTGTTCATCTTTCGCTGTGACTTGAGTCACAAGGGGCGGTATTTGTTGACCCTGTGTACCGAGTGGGCAGCGCGCTGTGATTCAGTGGCGGGGAAGTACCGACGAAGCCGCACCAACGAAGCCGCACTGAAGATACGCCGAAGAGAACCCTTGATTCGCTGCGAGGTCTCGGGGGGAGGGCGAGCAATGGAGAGCGAGTCGGAGCCGTACGTCCGTCTTGCGTCCCTGCGACAGCTGCACCAGGTCATGGCCGACATGAACACGGCCCGCAGCCTGGCCGACACACTGCAGACCGTCGCGAACGGCGTGGTCACCGCACTCGGTTACGAACTGGCGTGCGTCAATCTCGTGCGCCCCGACGGCGACCTCGTGGTCGCCGCCTTCTCCGGGAACCAGGCCGCCGAGTCGCTGATCACCGGCCGGGTGGGCTCCCGTGAGTCCTGGGAGCGCCGGCTGAGCATGGGGGAGACCTGGGGCGACCTGGTCTTCATCCCGCACACCGAGGGCTGGGTCCTCGACGACGACGACGTCCCGCAGTGGTACACCGACGGCCCGGCGCCCCGCTTCGAGGACGAGTGGCATCCCTCGGACCGGCTGTTCGCGCCGATGTACACACCGGGCGTCAAGGGCGGCCAGTGCGGCGAGCTGATCGGCGTGCTGTCCGTGGACCGGCCGCGCAACGGCCGCAGGCCGGGGGCCTGGGGACGCGAAGCGCTCCAGATGTACGCGTTCCAGGCCGCCATCGCGATCAGCAACGCGCGTCTGCGGTCGAACATGCAGCGCGCACTGGTCAGGCTCGAAAGGGAGCAGCAGGCCCTCAGGGCCAGTGAAGAGAGCTTTCGGCAGGCCTTCGAGTACGCCCCCTCCGGCATGGCCATCGCCGAGATGGGCGGTGACCAGCACGGCCGGATCCTGCGCACCAACGACGCCCTGTGCCGCCTTCTCGGCCGCCCCGCGTCCGCGATGCGCCGCTACTCCTTCTCCGACCTGGTCCACCCCGAGGACATAGGCACCCTGCTGCGGACCTCCGCGGAAGGCGGGCGCGCGGAGCTCCGCCTCGGGCGCCGGGACGGCACGTACGTCTGGGTGTCCCTGCGCAACTCGGTGGTCGCCGACGCCGCCGACGGGCCGCGCTTCCTGCTCACCCACGTCGAGGACATCGAGGAGCGCAAGCGCCGCGAGCTCCAGCTCGCCCACCGCGCCTCCCACGACTCCCTGACCGGCCTGCCGAACTCCGCCGAGCTGCGCTCGCGGCTGTCCTCCCGGCTCTGTCAGCGCTCCACCCACACGGGCGCGCTGGAGTCGATCGACGCGGCCTTCGGCCACCCGGCCTTCGACGCGAACGGCCACGGTTTCGACTTCCGGCCGGTCGGCGCGGCGGCGTTCGACACCTTCGACCACCATGTGCACACCGTCGCCCCCGAGGGAGAGCGCGACGACGGCACCAAGGGGCTCGCGGTGCTCTTCTGCGACCTCGACGGCTTCAAGTCGATCAACGACCGGTTCGGGCACAACGCGGGTGACGCGGTGCTCATCGAGGTCGCCCGGCGGTTGTCCCAGTGCGTGCGCGACGGCGACACCGTGGCCCGGCTCGGCGGCGACGAGTTCGTGATCCTCGCCGACGGCCTCGGCAAGGCCGACGCCGCCGACCTCGCCGTACGTCTGCGCAGCGAGATCATCCAGCCGATCCGTGCCGAGGGACGGGCCGTCCGGGTGGGTGCCAGCTTCGGCATCGGCTGGGCGCACTGCGGCATGACGGCGGACGAAGTGTTGAAGTCCGCCGACGAGCGGATGTACGTCGAGAAACGATCTCGTCCCAAACAACACAGACGCGCGGGATGATCCCCAGGTCAGCGAGCTGATGCGATCCGAGTCACCCGTTTGGGCCATCAGGAGCGGGTAGGCTCGCCATTCTGACCATCCGTATCGCATCCGATGCCCACCTGTTTGAGGAGTACCTGGGATGACGTCCGGCAACAACGGGGCGAGTGCGCCCGAGGACGACGACCCGTTCGGCTACCTCTACGCCGACGGCCAGGCCAACGGCGCCCAGCCGCCGTCCGGCGGCGGCTACGGCTACGGCTACCCGAACTCCGTCAACCGGACGCGCTCGGTCGGCCAGCGGCAGTACGGCCAGCAGCAGGCGCCGGCCGCGCCGAACGGCCCGTACGGCCAGGTCCCGCAGCAGCAGGGCCAGAGTGGCCACACCCAGCCCAGCGCCCACTACGCCGCCCCCGAGACCTTCCCGGGCGGCGCCCCCACCAGCCAGCAGCCCATGCCCGGCTACAGCGGTGGCGGCGGCCGGAGCGGTGGCCCCAACACCAAGGGCCTGCTGATCGGCGCGATCGCGGTGGTCGCCGCGGTCGTCATAGGCATCGGCATCGCGATGGCGGGCGGCGACGACCAGAACGACGACAAGGGCAACCAGGCGGCGACGACCCCGAGCACGTCGCAGAGCTCGAAGCCGAGCGCGTCGAGCAGCAGTGGCAGCGCTGCGAGCGAGGAGTATAAGAAGACGATCGACGCGAAGGCGCTGCGCCTTGGCGGCGGCGCCGCTCTCGCCTCGGACGTCGAGGGCGCCCAGTCCGAGGGCGGCATCTACGTCGGCAACCTGAACAACGTGGGCGCGTCCGTGACGTGGACCGTCAACGGCATTCCCTCGGACGGCACTTACACGCTGTTCGCGCACTACAGCGCCACCAGCGACGACCAGGCGATGACCCTCACGGTCAACGGCAAGGTCTTCGGCAGCAAACTGAACCTGAAGAACTACGCGAAGGCGGCCGACGGCGACTTCGCCAAGGGCTGGACGACCACCTACAACTGGCCCACCCTCACCAAGGGCACCAACACCATCAGCCTGTCCTGCGCGGACGGCGACCAGTGCAACGTCCTCCTGGACCAGGTGTGGCTCAAGGAGGGCCAGGTCACGCGCTAGGCCGTGCTGACCTCCCGCGTCACGGGCCCACCCGGTCTGCCATGCTCTGCAGCAGTAGACGCCACGATCGTGCTCTCACCACAACGGCCGGGGCCCTGGGGAGGCCCCGGCCGACGCTGTGCGTGTGGAGTGCAGACGCCTATGGCCAATTCGAGGTCGCCGCCCCGGATGCAAGTTCTACAGGTGGTGCGTGGTGCAACCACCGTCCGGAGCAGTGGCACACCAGCGCTGCGCCACACTACGAGGAACGCACCCAACGGTCCGGTTGGCCATTACCAATCGGTGCAAGAGTTCAACTTATGCTCACCTTCGAACGTCGCCACCTCGACGCCTATCTCGAAGAGGCCTCTGTCGTCCGATGCGGTGGTGTCCCAACTCTGCCCTGTGCCTGCTCCACCCATATGCTTGCGCCACGGCCAGTAAACAACGTTGCCACTGGACTGCTCGCTAAGAATCCTGATCCGAACGTGGTGGTCGTCGGCCTTCGTGTCCTTCACGGTGATTGAGAGTCCCACCCTGGCGCCCGGGTCGGTCCAGTTGGTTATCGTAACGCCGCCGTTGGATCCTGTGGTTGAACACCAACGGTAGTCCTCGGCGTGGGCGGGGCTCATGCTGAGTGCGGTGGCGGCTAGTGTGGCGGCCGTTGTGATGGCTGCACCCGCCTTCTTGTTCATTTGACCTCCTCAGGAATGAATCTTTGCCACTCTATGTGGCGACCACATGGAGCCGCCCGTGTGTTCGAATATTGACTGAAAAGATCGCCTTCTTGGCGCGGTGCGCATACTTGTTCAGGCTGTGTCGGCTACGACACGTCCAAGCAGGTCCGTGTAGCCGGCGTGGTCGAACTCGCCCGCCACCGGGGACAGTACCGTCGCCGCGGACAACGCGACCGCGCGGATCAGGCGGTCCGGCCAGGGGAGTCGGTCGACCAGGCCCGACAGCAGGCCTGCCACCAGCGAGTCGCCGGCGCCCGTCGGGTTGCCGTGGACGCGGGCCGGGGGCGTGGCGCTCCAACGGCCTTCCGGGGTCGCCGCCAGCAGGCCCCGCGCGCCCAGGGAGGCGACCACCGTGAGCGCGCCGCGGCGGCGGGCGTCCTGGGCCGCGCGCAGCGGTTCGTGGGAGCCGGTCAGTTCGGACAGTTCGTCGGCGTTCGGCTTGAGGATGTCGGGGCGGGCGGCGACCCCGCGGCGCAGTGCCTCTCCGCTGGTGTCCAGCAGGACCGGCACCCCGGCCGCCTTCGCCGTGCGGATCAGGCCCGCGTACGCCCCCACCGGCACCCCCGGCGGCAGGCTCCCGCACAGGGCCACCGCCGAGACCGACGGGACGAGATCCTCGTACGCCTCCTGGAAGGCCGACCACTCCGCCGACGTGACCGTCGGACCCGGTTCGTTGAGCTGGGTGGTGTCGCCGGACTGGTCGTCCACCACGGCGATCGTGCGCCGGGTCGGGCCGGCGACCGGGACGAGCGCGTCCACCAGGCCCGGTACGGCGGTGAGCCGGTCCTGGACCATGCGGCCCGTGGCGCCGCCCGTGAACCCGGTGACCGTCACCTCGTGGCCGAGCGCGGCCAGCACCCGGGCCACGTTCAGGCCCTTGCCGCCGGGGCGTTCGGTGACCTCGGTGACCCGGTGGCTGGTGTGCGGCCGCAGCGACCGTACGCGATAGCTGATGTCGAGAGCGGTGTTCAGCGTGACCGTGAGGATCACCTGGGCCGACCTCCCCCGAAAGACAGAATGTGCCCGTCCAGTCTCCCAGGATGCCGACGGGCCCAACAGCGGGACACATCAGCCCAGTTGGGGATCGACCACCCATTCCCCCCGGCGCATGACGCCCTTGAGGTCGAATTGATGGTCGAGGAGGACCAGGTCGGCGTCCTTGCCGGGCTCCAGTGAGCCGATGCGGTCGGACATGCCCAGCAGACGGGCCGGGTTGGCGGAGATCGCCGCGACCACGTCCTCGACGGGGAGCCGGTCGACGGTCACCGCCCGCTTGAAGGCGCGGTCCAGGGTGAGGGTCGAGCCCGCGATCGAACCGCCCTCCACGAGCCGGGCGACTCCCTCGCTGACCTCGACCTCCAGGGGGCCGAGCAGGTAACGGCCGTCGCCGAAGCCGGCCGCGTCCATGGCATCCGTGATGAACGCGACGCGGTGTGCCGTCGCGCGGTGGAACGCGAGTTGCAGCGCGGCCGGGTGCAGATGCGTGCCGTCGTTGATCAGCTCGACCGTGATCCGCTCGTCCTCCAGGAGGGCGGCGATGGGGCCGGGCGCGCGGTGGCCGATCTGCGGCATCGCGTTGAAGAGGTGGGTGGCCACGGTGGCGCCCGCGTCGATGGCCTCGACGGTCTGCTCGTACGTCGCGTCCGTGTGCCCGATCGCCGCGATGACCCCCTGCTCGACAAGGAGCCGTACGGAGTCGATGCCACCGGGGAGTTCGGTGGCGAGCGTGACCATCTTCGCCTGTCCGCGAGCCGCGTCGACCAGCTTGCGGACCTCCGCCGGGTCGGGGTGGCGCAGGAGGTTCTCCGCGTGCGCGCCCTTGCGGCAGGGGGAGATGAACGGGCCCTCGAAGTGGATGCCGGCGATGTCGCCCTGCTCGGCGAGTTCGCTCAGCAGGCCGGCTCGCTGGGCGAGGAAGTCCATGTCGCCGGTGACGGTGGAGGCGACGAGGGTGGTGGTGCCGTGGTTCTGGTGGGTGCGGATGCCCTTGAGTACGTCTTCGATCGTGCCTGAGGTGAACGAGGCTCCGCCGCCGCCGTGGTTGTGGATGTCGACGAAGCCGGGGACCAGGGTGTAGCCGGTGACGTCGATGACCTTGGCGTTCTCCGGGGCGATGCCGGCGATGCGGGTGCCGTCGACGATGACGCGGCCGTCTTCGACGGATCCTGTGGGGAGGACGACCGTCGCGCCGGACAGGACGAGGGGGGACTTGCCCGTAGTGGGGTGCGGGCTCGTCGTGGCTGGTCGCGCAGTTCCCCGCGCCCCTAGCGGCGTAGCCATCAGGGAGTTACCTCCGTACGGTCCGTTGTGTCGAGGAGATCCCAGGCCAGCAGGCCTGCGCCCAGGCAGCCCGCCGTATCGCCCAGGGCGGCCGGGACGATGGTCGGGAGCTTCTGGAAGGTGACCCGTTGCCGGACCGCCTCCCGCAGGGGTGTGAACAAGGTTTGCCCCGCCTCGGCCAGGCCGCCACCGATGATCAGGGTGCGGGGGTCCAGGAGGGTGAGGGCGGTGAGCAGGCCGTCGGCCAGGGCGTCCACGGCGTGCTGCCAGACCTCCCGGGCCTTCGGGTCGTCGGCTTCCACCGCCTTCGCGCAGTCCGCCGCGTCCGCTTCCGGGTTCCCGGTGACGGAGGACCAGGCCTCGCTGACCGCCGCCGCGGAGGCGTACCGCTCCAGGCAGCCCCGCTGGCCGCACGGGCAGGGCGTGCCGCCCGGGCGTACGACGATGTGGCCGATCTCGCCCGCGAAGCCGTGGGCGCCCGACTCCACCCGCCCCGCGATGCCGATCGCCCCCGCGATGCCGGTGCCCAGGGGGACGAAGAGGAAGCGGTCGGCGCCCTTGCCCGCGCCGATGCGGCCCTCCGCGAGACCGCCGGTGCGGACGTCGTGCCCGAGGGCGACCGGGACGCCCCCGAGGCGGTCGGTGAGCAGCCCGCGCAGCGGGAGGTCCCGCCAGCCCAGGTTGGCGGAGTAGGCCGCGATGCCCCGCTCCTCGTCGACGATGCCGGGCACGGCGACGCCGGCCGCGAGCGCGGGGGCACCGAGGTGCTCGATGCCGTACGCGCGCAGCTCGGCGGCGAAGTCGAGGATGCCGTCGACGACCGCGTCGGGGCCGCGGTCGCGGCCGGTCGCCCGGCGGCCCTGGTGCAGGAGCTCGCCGCCCGTGCCGACCAAGGCCGCCTTCATCCCGGTGCCGCCCACATCGAGGGCGATGACATGTCTCACGGAAGACAGTGTGGCCCTTGGACCCGCAAGAGGTCTAGTCCACTCACGTGGTGTAGACCTTACGTCTGAGATATGTATGACTTTTCGAAAGCTTTCGAACGTGAGTGTGGGGCGGTTGTCGGTGCGGCGGCGTAGGACGGGAACGATCGCGGCGGTGTCCGCGCTGGGCATGACGGCGGTCCTCGGCGGCTGCGGGCTGGGAGGCGGCTCGGACGAGGTGACGCTGAGGCTGGTCGCCGCCGACTACGGAGACAGCTCGGCCAACAGCTCCCAGAAGTACTGGGACAAGCTCGTCAAGGAGTACGAGGCCGAGCACTCCGGCGTGAAGATCGACGTCAGCGTGTACTCCTGGACCGATGTGGACCGCAAGGTCAAGGAGCTGGTCGACGCCGGGAAGGCACCCGACATGGCGCAGATCGGCGCGTACGCCGACTACGCCCACAAGGGTCTGCTGTACAAGGCCGACGACCTGATCGGGATCCGGGAGCAGGCCGACTTCGTCGCGCAGCTGGCCTCGGCGGGGCGGATCAACGGGATGCAGTACGGCATGCCGTTCGCCGCGTCCACCCGGCTGCTCTTCTACAACAAGACCCTCTTCGCCGACGCCGGACTCACCCCGCCGACGACGTGGAAGCAGCTCGCCGCGGATGCCGAGGCGCTCAAGGCGGACGGGGTGAAGTACCCGTACGCGCTGCCGCTCGGGCCTGAGGAGGCGCAGGCCGAGACCATGCAGTGGCTGCTGAGCGGGGGCGGCGGGTACGTCGACTCCGTCGGCACGTACGGCATCGACTCCGGCGAGAACGTCACGACGCTGACCTGGCTCAAGGACGACCTCGTCGGCAAGGGGCTGACCGGGCCGGTAGCGCCCGAGAACCTCAATCGGGCCGCCGCGTTCTCGGCGTTCGCCGCCGGGGATGTCGGCATGCTCAACGGGCATCCCTCGCTGATGAAGATCGCCGCCGCGAAGGGGCTGAAGTTCGGGATGGTGCCCATGCCCGGGGCCCACGGGGAGACCAAGAACTCCATGGGGGTCGCCGACTGGATGATGGCCTTCAAGCAGAACGGGCACGCCGAGCAGGTGGGCGACTTCCTCGACTCCGTGTACAGCGAGAAGAACGTCCTCGCGTTCTCCCGGGAGTACGACCTGCTGCCGGTGACCAACTCCGCGTCCTCGGTCATGAGCCGGGCCTCCCGGGACGCCGACCTCAAGCCCTTCCTCGACGCGCTGCCCAACTCCGAGCTGCCTCCGGTGGGCAAGACGTCCTGGGCCTCGGTGAGCGCGGCCGTGAAGAAGCGGATCGGGTCGGCGGTGAGTTCGGGCGGGAGCCCTTCGGAGGTGCTGCGCGCGCTGCAGCTGACCGCGCAGAAGGCGGAGTAGTCGCTGTCAGTGGCGGGCGTTACGGTTCCGGGCATGGAGCATCCGGAGCTGGACCGCAGGGAGCGGGACATCCTCGCCCTGGAGCGCCGCGGCTTCCCGGGGCCCGGCGCCAAGGAGCGGGCGATACGGGAGGAGCTGGGGCTGGCACCGGTCCGCTACTACCAGCTGCTCAACGCCCTGCTGGACGACGAGCGCGCCCTGGTCTTCGACCCGGTGACGGTGAACCGTCTGCGCCGGGTCCGGGAGGCGCGGCGGCAGGAACGCTGAGGGTCGGGTGCGGGTCAGGTGAGCCGTTCGGCCAGGGCGCGCAGCAGGCCCACCACGCCGCCCGGGCCGTCCACCACCAGGTCCGCCCGCTTACGCAGTTCCGTCACCTCGTCGCTGCCGCTGCAGACCAGGAGGCCGGGGGTGCCGGTGGTGCGGAGGTCGTCGACCGCGGAGAAGGCCGGGAGGTCACCCAGGTCGTCACCGCCGTAGAGGACGGACGTGGCGGACAGCTCGCGGACGTGGGTCAGCAGGGCCACTCCCTTGTCCATGCCCGGGGGGCGCAGCTCCAGGACCAGACGGCCCGGTTCGACGATCAGGCCGTGCCGGGCGGCCAGGTCGGTGAGGGGGGCGCGCAGGGCGTCGAAGACGGCCTGCGGGTCCGGGGCCCGGCGGGTGTGGACCGCCACCGCCCGGCCGCCCTTCTCCTCGATCCAGGCACCGGTTCCGTCGAGGAACTCCGGCAGCTCGGCACGGACCGCGGCCACGCCCGGGTGCGGTTCGGGCGCCGTGACCTCTCCCGTCACCGCGTCCCAGCGTTCCGCGCCGTAGTGGCCGAGGACCGTCAGGTGCTCCAGGCCGGGGACTCCCGCGAAGCCGCCGTAGCGGACCGCGATCTCGGCCGGGCGGCCGGTGATCACCGCGACGGAGGCCACCTTCGGTGCCAGGGCGGCGAGGACGGCCACCGCCTGGGGGTGCGCCCGCGCCTGTTCAGGGTCCGCCACGATCGGCGCCAGCGTCCCGTCGAAGTCGAGTCCGATGACCGCCCGCCGCGGCTCCGCGAGAAGCGCGCGCAGGCCGTCCCGCCCGGCGGGCGTCGCCGGACTCGGCAGGGCACCGGGGTCGGTGTGGCTGCTCATGGGGTACCTCTCCGCGGGGGTGAAGTGCGGCGAGCGCCGCTTTCGCCTGGCCGGTGGTCGGTCAGCCGTGCTCGGTGTTCAGTGCCTTCAGCGCGTTCAGCTGGTCCAGGAACCACTGGGCCGGCGGCAGCGCCGTGGCCGCCGCGGCGAGCCGCTTCGCTCGTTCGGCCCGTTCGTGGGCCGGCATCGTCAGGGCCTCGTGCAGGGCCTCCGCCGTCTGCTCCACGTCGTACGGGTTCACCACGATCGCGTCGTCACCGAGCTCCTCGAACGCCCCGGCCTCCCGCGACAGGACCAGCGCGCATCCCTCGTCGGAGACCAGCGGCACCTCCTTCGCGACCAGGTTCATGCCGTCCCGGATGGGGTTGACCAGCGCCACGTCGGCCAGCCGGTACGCGGCGAGGGAGCGCGCGAAGTCGTCCTTCAGATTCAGCAGGACCGGGGTCCAGTCGGGCGTGCCGAACGTGTCGTTGATCTCCTCCGCCACGCGCTGCACCTCGGCCGTGTAGTCCCGGTACACCGCCAGGTCCTGCCGCGACGGATACGCGAACGCCACGTGCACGACCCGCTCCCGCCACTCGGGCCGCGACTCCAGCAGCCGCCGGTAGGCGTGCAGTCCGCGCACGATGTTCTTGGACAGCTCGGTCCGGTCCACCCGCACGATCGTCTTGCGGCCCGCGCCGATCTCCTCGCGCAGGGCGAGGATGCGCTCCTCGACGTCGGCCTCGTGGGAGCGGGCACGCAGGAAGTCCGCGTCCGTGCCCAGCCCGTGCACCCCGATCCGGGTTTCGCCGAGCCCGTCCGCGCACTCCGTGGCGCAGGCCGTGAAGGCGTCCGCCCAGCGACGGGTGAGGAAGCCGAGCCGGTCGGCGCCCAGCATGCCCCGCAGGAGCCGGCCCGCGATGTCGTCCGGCAGCATCCGGAAGTAGTCCACCGGCGCCCACGGCGTGTGCGAGAAGTGGGAGATGCGCAGGTCGGGACGGAGCTCGCGGAGCATCCCCGGCACCAGGCACAGGTGGTAGTCCTGGACCAGGACCGCCGCCCCCTCGGCCGCCTCCTCGGCGAGCGCCTCCGCGAAGGCGCGGTTGTACGTCTCGTACGACGCCCACTGCCGCCGGAAGTCCGCGTCGAAGGAGGGCTCCAGCGGGGTCTGGTAGAGGAGATGGTGGACGAACCAGAGGACCGAGTTCGCGATGCCGTTGTACGCGTCCGCGTGCACGTCGGCCGGTACGGCGAGCATGCGGACACCGTCCTCGCCGACCCCCTGTCGCACCGCCTCGCGGTCGCCGTCGGACAGCGCCGAGCACACCCACAGCGCGCCCGCCTCCGGGCCGATCGCCGAAAGACCCGAGACCAGTCCGCCGCCACCCCGTTTGGGGCTCAGCGAACCGTCCTCCTGGACCTCGTACGAGACCGGGCCGCGGTTGGACGCGACCAGCACCTGGGCAGCACCCTGCACGGAAGACGTGGAAGCCATACGCCTCAACCTAGCCCGGCCCGGAAACGCTCAAACGTACGGTTGCGCTCAGTGCGCGGACGTATACGGAACGCCCCGTTCTGTCACCCGGTCCGTCACGCGACCCTACGCTCCGCGTACTCCGCGATCTCCACCATCGGCGGCCGCTCCTCCGTGTCCACGGAGTACGTACGCGGCTCGAAGCCGTCGCGGCCCCGCTCGAACTGGGTGAGGGAGGGCCGGATCATATGGCCGCGGGCCAGCCTCAGCTGGGCGGTGCGGTAGATCGCGGCGGACATCCGGCCCAGGGCCTGGCCGTCCTGGTGACGGTGCTTGCGCACTCCGACGTCGACCTGGGCGAGCGCGTCCAGGCCCACCAGGTGCAGGGCGTCGACCAGCATGCCCAGTTCGACGCCGTAGCCGACGGGGAACGGGAGCTGTTCCAGCAACGAGCGCCGGGCCGCGTACTCGCCGCCCAGCGGCTGCACGAAACCGGCCAGCTGCGGCCAGTGCATGTTCAGCAGCGGACGCGCCATGAGCTCGGTGACCCGGCCGCCCTGCCCTGCGGCGCCGCCCAGGGGGCGGTCGTACATGCCCTTGACCAGGTCGACCTCGGGGTCGGTGAGCAGCGGTCCGACGATGCCGGAGACGAAGTCCGAGGAGAACTCCTTCAGGTCGGCGTCGATGAAACAGACGATGTCCCCCGAGGTGGCGAGCAGGGAGCGCCACAGGACCTCGCCCTTGCCGGGCACGGCGGGTATGCGCGGGAGGATGTCGTCGCGGTGGACGACCCGCGCACCGGCCGCGGCGGCGACCTCGGAGGTGCGGTCGGTCGATCCCGAGTCGACGACGACGATCTCGTCGACGAGCGGGACCTGCTGCATGAGGTCATGACGGATCACGGCGACGATGTCACCGACCGTCTCCTCCTCGTTGAGCGCGGGCAGGACAACACTGACCGTCCGGCCCGTGCCCCGCTTCGCCGCCATGATCCTGTGCAGCGGGCGATCGGTCACGGACCAGGAACGCGTGGCCAGCCAGCGCTCGACTTCGTTCAGCACAGTGCGCGGCTCCTCTGCCTTTGATCCATCTCGCGGTTCGGACGTCTCTCTCAACTGTCCTGGCCGTCGGTTACAGTCTTGAACAACGCGGATGACCATCGCATGTCCTGGGTGGCCCGCCGTTCACAACTTCATACCGCTCATCCAGAGGGGCAGAGGGATACGGCCCGATGAAGCCCCGGCAACCCTCCAGTCGGTTCTCGTAGCGATCGCTGACGATCGTTTCCGCGAGGCTCCCGGCTCGGGAAGGTGCCAAATCCGTCTCACGGCGAGATGCGTCGTGAGGAAGATGAGGAGAAAGGGCCTCGCCTCCATGGCTGCGCAGACTGTTGCAAGCACCACGAACTCCGTCGATCTGGGTCCCGCCGCGGCGCTGAGCTGCCGCGAATGCGGCCACCGCGTCCCGCTCGGCCCGGTCTTCGCCTGCGAGGAGTGTTTCGGCCCGCTCGAGATCGCGTACGACTTCTCGGCCTACGACACCGAGGAGCTCCGCAAGCAGATCGAGGCGGGACCCGCGAACATCTGGCGCTACGCCCCGCTGCTGCCCGTCCCCGCGGACGTGGCGGACAAGCCGAACATCAACCCCGGCTGGACCAAGCTCGTCAAGGCCGACAACCTCGCGCGCGAGCTGGGTGTCGACGCCGGCAAGCTCTTCGTGAAGGACGACTCCGGCAACCCGACGCACTCCTTCAAGGACCGGGTCGTCGCGCAGGCCATCGAGGCCGCTCGCGCCTTCGACTTCACCACCCTCTCCTGCTCCTCCACCGGCAACCTCGCCGGCGCCGTGGGTGCCGCCGCGGCCCGGGCCGGGTTCCGTTCCTGCGTGTTCATCCCGCACGACCTGGAGCAGGGCAAGGTCGTCATGGCCGCGATCTACGGCGGCGAGCTCGTCGGCATCGAGGGCAACTACGACGACGTGAACCGCTTCTGCTCCGAGCTGATCGGCGACCCGGCCGGCGAGGGCTGGGGCTTCGTCAACGTCAACCTGCGGCCGTACTACGCGGAGGGGTCCAAGACCCTGGCGTACGAGATCTGCGAGCAGCTCGGCTGGCAGCTCCCGGACCAGCTGGTCGTGCCGATCGCCTCCGGCTCGCAGCTCACGAAGATCGACAAGGGTCTGCAGGAGCTGATCAAGCTCGGGCTCGTCGAGGACAAGCCGTACAAGATCTTCGGCGCGCAGGCCGAGGGGTGCTCGCCGGTGTCGGTCGCGTACAAGGCGGGCCACGACGTGGTCCGGCCCCAGAAGCCGAACACCATCGCCAAGTCCCTGGCGATCGGGAACCCGGCGGACGGTCCGTATGTGCTGGACATCGCGCGTCGTACCGGCGGTGCGGTGGAGGACGTGAACGACGAGCAGGTCGTCGACGCGATCAAGCTGCTCGCGCGGACCGAGGGGATCTTCGCGGAGACCGCCGGTGGCGTGACCGTCGGCGTGGCGAAGAAGCTGATCGAGAACGGTCTGCTGGATCCCTCGCTGACGACCGTCGTGCTGAACACCGGTGACGGTCTGAAGACGCTGGACGCGGTGGCGGGTACGGGTCTCACCGCCACGATCCGCCCCAACCTGGATTCGTTCCGCGAGGCCGGCCTCGCGTAGTCGCCGCCCCTGAAAGCCCTCACCCCGACCGGAGGTCCTGAAACATGAGCGTTTCCGTCCGAATCCCCACCATCCTGCGCACCTACACCGGCGGGCAGGCCGAGGTGCAGGCCGAGGGTGCGACCCTCGCCGATGTCATCGCCGATCTGGAGAAGAACCACACCGGTATCGCCGCGCGCGTTCTCGACGACCAGGGCAAGCTGCGGCGGTTCGTCAATGTGTACGTCAATGACGACGATGTGCGGTTCGAGCAGGGGCTGGAGACGGCGACGCCCGACGGGGCCGGCGTCTCGATCATTCCGGCCGTCGCCGGAGGGTGACCGTATGACTGGTCATTACCTTCGGTAACGGTAATTACCGAGTGTTCATCCGATTGCCCCCTCCGCGAGAGAAGCGGAGGGGGCAATTCTCTATGGTTGAGCGCGGTACAGTTGGGGAAGCGGCGGCTTTTTTCTTGCCGCGTGCATATGAGTTCTCGCTCCACATGCGATGAGAAGTAGCCAAAGTGTGCGCGTCTTAAGTGCCTTATGTGTCTTTTATGGGGCCCGACTTGCCCCGAATTCAGGCGAATTCTCGCTACATTCCGGACCCCTTCCGTCCAGAATTCTCGTCCGATTGACCTGTTGCAGACGGCAGTTGGACAGATACATTCAGCCGCGGTCGACGCGTTCCGGCGCACGCCCCCAACCATGTGGGGGGTGAGGTCTGACCCGGATCCACGAAGTGTGGATCCGTGCAAGGGCCAGTAATAGGGGAGTTAGGCATGGCTCAGGGCACCGTCAAGTGGTTCAACGCGGAGAAGGGGTACGGCTTCATCGCGGTCGACGGTGGTGCGGATGTATTCGTCCACTACAGCGCGATTCAGATGGACGGCTACCGCACCCTTGAAGAGGGCCAGCGGGTCGAGTTCGAGATCTCGCAAGGTCAGAAGGGGCCGCAGGCGGACATGGTTCGTCTCGCGACTGGCTGAAGCACGCGCCGGGTAACAACAGCGTCGTTCTTCTGTTCTTCTTCGAAGGGCTCGTCCCCCATAGGGAGTCATGGGGTACGGGCCCTTCGGCATGCCCGGAGTGGTGTTCCGTCGAGTGCTGGGGCTGAGCGGGTTCGCGTCCGCTGCGGGTCGCGGCCGTGCGGTCCAGTCGGGCGTTGTGTACGGCGCCGACATGGCCAGTGGTGCCCGGACGCCTGGCGTCGGTCGGCTGTATGGGCCGGTGGCGAGCCGTCGCTGTCGCTCGGCGCCGCCGTGCGGGACTACCGCAATCGCCGGCGGGGCGGCCGGGCCGTCGTGTCGGCGATGGTACGGCCCCGATGCGCCCGGACGCGGGGGCGCCGGTGGGCCGTAAGGGTCGGTAGCGAGACGTTGCTGTCGCCCGGCCACCCCCCGTATGGATGGGGGCGGCCGGGCTCCCGCATCGCTCGACGGGCCCCTGGGAGGGCACCCCGGGTGAGGCCCGGCCGGCCGTCGTGCGCCGTGCCGGGACGGCCGTGTGGGGCCCGGACACCGTGGCGTCGGCCAGGCCGTACGGGCCGGTAACGAGGCGTCTCTGTTGCTCGGCGTCCTGCCCGATACCCGAGAGGCGCTTGCACTCGACCATGCCGAGTGCTAATCATTGGCGTTAGCACTCTGAAGGTGAGAGTGACAAAGATGGACCGGGTCGGTGAGGCCCGCAGGCCTTGTGGGGCAAGGATCCACAGGCCGGCGAGCCGTCCGTCGCGGGCGCGGGCGCGGTCCGAAGGAATCACCCCCAGTCCTGGAGGGACCACTTCACATGGCCAAGATCATCGCGTTCGACGAGGAGGCGCGGCGCGGCCTCGAGCGCGGCATGAACCAGCTCGCGGACGCCGTCAAGGTGACGCTCGGCCCCAAGGGCCGCAACGTCGTCCTCGAGAAGAAGTGGGGCGCCCCCACGATCACCAACGATGGTGTTTCCATCGCCAAGGAGATCGAGCTCGAGGACCCGTACGAGAAGATCGGCGCCGAGCTGGTCAAGGAAGTCGCCAAGAAGACGGACGACGTCGCCGGTGACGGTACGACCACCGCGACCGTGCTCGCCCAGGCCCTGGTCAAGGAAGGCCTGCGCAACGTAGCCGCCGGCGCCAACCCCATGGCCCTCAAGCGCGGTATCGAGAAGGCCGTCGAGGCCGTCTCCGCCGCCCTGCTCGAGCAGGCCAAGGATGTCGAGACCAAGGAGCAGATCGCCTCCACGGCCTCCATCTCCGCCGCCGACACCCAGATCGGCGAGCTCATCGCCGAGGCGATGGACAAGGTCGGCAAGGAAGGCGTCATCACCGTCGAGGAGTCCCAGACCTTCGGTCTGGAGCTCGAGCTCACCGAGGGTATGCGCTTCGACAAGGGCTACATCTCGGCGTACTTCGCCACCGACATGGAGCGGATGGAGGCGTCGCTCGACGACCCGTACATCCTCATCGCCAACTCCAAGATCGGCTCCGTCAAGGACCTGCTCCCGCTCCTGGAGAAGGTCATGCAGTCGGGCAAGCCGCTGCTGATCATCGCCGAGGACGTCGAGGGCGAGGCCCTGTCGACCCTGGTCGTCAACAAGATCCGCGGCACCTTCAAGTCCGTCGCCGTCAAGGCCCCGGGCTTCGGTGACCGCCGCAAGGCCATGCTCGGCGACATCGCCATCCTCACGGGCGGCGAGGTCATCTCCGAGGAGGTCGGCCTCAAGCTGGAGAACGCGACCCTGGACCTCCTGGGCCGCGCCCGCAAGGTCGTCATCACCAAGGACGAGACCACCATCGTCGACGGTGCCGGTTCCTCGGACCAGGTCAACGGCCGGGTGAACCAGATCCGCGCCGAGATCGAGAACAGCGACTCGGACTACGACCGCGAGAAGCTCCAGGAGCGCCTGGCGAAGCTCGCCGGTGGCGTCGCCGTCATCAAGGCCGGTGCCGCGACCGAGGTCGAGCTCAAGGAGCGCAAGCACCGCATCGAGGACGCCGTTCGCAACGCGAAGGCGGCCGTCGAGGAGGGCATCGTCGCCGGTGGTGGCGTGGCCCTCATCCAGGCCTCCTCGGTCTTCGAGAAGCTGGACCTGGAGGGTGACGAGCTGACCGGCGCCAACGCCGTGAAGCTGGCCCTGGAGGCCCCGCTCAAGCAGATCGCCGTCAACGGTGGTCTCGAGGGTGGCGTCATCGTCGAGAAGGTGCGCAACCTGCCCGTCGGCCACGGCCTGAACGCCGCGACCGGTGAGTACGTCGACATGATCGCCGAAGGCATCATCGACCCGGCGAAGGTCACGCGCTCTGCCCTGCAGAACGCCGCCTCCATCGCCGCGCTGTTCCTCACCACCGAGGCCGTCATCGCCGACAAGCCGGAGAAGGCGGGCGCTGCCCCGGCCGGCGGCGGCATGCCGGGCGGTGACATGGACTTCTGATCGACCCCCGGCCGCAAGGCCTGACGGTTGATCAACGTCCTTCCCGGGGGCGGCACTTCCTGGAAACAGGAGGTGGCCGCCCCCGGTCTTTTCCTGCGCTATGCTTGATCACGAGCCGCTCGACGTGAACTCCCGTCGGTCGACTACGCGTTGGTGGTCCAAGGAAAGACGCCCCGCTTCCTGCGGGGAGATGCAGGTGCAAGGCCTGCCCGGCGCTCGACATGAAGCCCGTCCCACGATGGTGGGGCGGGCTTCTTTCATGCGCGGCTCAATGCGCGGCTTCCATGCGTGGGCGGAGTCACAGCGTCCCGGGAAATCCTGAGCAGGACGAGGTGGTTGGCACCTGCGTAGTGTCCATGCGCAGGCACATACCGAGGAGTACTGTCACGTGACCGCCCCCGCCGCCTCCCGCGCCGCCGAGATCCTCTCCCGCCCGGCCCACATCAACGGCCTGACCGTCCCGAACCGCATCGCGATGGCGCCCATGACCCGGATGTTCTCCCCGGGCGGCGTCCCCGGCGCGGACGTGGCGTCGTACTACTCCCGCCGCGCGGCCGCCGGAGTCGGTCTGATCGTCACCGAGGGCACCTACGTCGGCCACGAGTCGGCCGGGAACAGCGACAGCGTCCCCCGGTTCCACGGCGAGGAGCAGCTGGCGGGCTGGGCGAAGGTCGCCGAGCAGGTGCACGCGGCGGGCGGCAAAATCGTCCCGCAGCTGTGGCACATCGGCATGGTGCGTGAGCAGGGCCAGCCGCCCTACGCCGACGCCCCCGCCGTCGGCCCCTCCGGCATTCGTCTCGGCGCCGACGAGCCCACCGGCAAGGCGATGACCCAGCGCGACCTGGACGACGTCATCGGTGCCTTCGCCGAGGCCGCGGCCGCCGCCGAGCGCATCGGCTTCGACGGCGTGGAGCTGCACGGCGCCCACGGCTACCTCCTCGACCAGTTCCTGTGGTCGGGCACCAACCGCCGCACCGACGCCTACGGCGGTGACCCCGTCGCCCGTACCAAGGTCGCGGCGGAGATCGTGGCGGCCGTACGGGAGACGGTCTCGCCGGAGTTCCCGATCATCTTCCGGTACTCGCAGTGGAAGCAGGAGGCCTACAAGGCGCGGCTCGCCGAGACGCCGGAAGAGCTGGAGGCGATCCTCACACCGCTCGCCGCGGCCGGGGTCGACGCCTTCCACGCCTCCACGCGCCGCTACTGGCTCCCCGAGTTCGACAACTCCGACCTCAACCTCGCCGGCTGGACCAAGAAGCTCACCGGCAGGACCACCATCACCGTGGGCTCGGTCGGCCTCGACGGCGACTTCATCCGCGGCTTCATGGGCGAGGGTTCCCCGGTCAAGGGCATCGACGACCTGCTCGACGCCCTGGAGCGCGAGGAGTACGACATGGTCGCCGTCGGGCGGGCGCTGCTTCAGGACCCGCAGTGGGCCGCGAAGGTGCTGGCGGGCCGATTCGACGAGCTCGAGCCGTACGACGCGTCCGCGCTGAAGTCGTTGAGCTGACGGGTTTCGGGTCGGTGGGGTCGGCCCGCGCGCCGACGTGGTGCTGGTTGCGGTCGCCAACTCCCGCTACCGTGCCGGAACATGCGGATTCTGCATCTCTCGGACACGCACGTGGAGCGCACCGATGCACCGAACAGGAACGGCGTCAACGCCACCGACTCACTACGGCTGATGCTCGCTGAGCTGCGGCATCTACGGGACGTCGACGCGGTCGTCGTCACCGGGGACATCGCCAACGAGGGGGACGTGGAGGCGTATACGGCGGTACGGGAGCTCATGGGGGCGTTCGCCCAGCCGCTGGACGCCCCCGTCTTCTACACCACAGGCAACCACGACGAGCGCGAGGCCTTCGGCAAGGTGCTGGGGAGCGGACACCCGGATCCCGAGGGGCTGTTGGAGACAGGTGCGTCCGAGCGGGCCGCAGTGAGCACGGTCGGCGGGTACCGGTTCGTCACACTGGACTCGCTGGTGCCGGGAGAGGTGTACGGCCGTATCAGCGCGGCCCAACTGGGCTGGTTGCGCGAGGTGTTGAGCACCCCGGCCGAGCACGGCACCGTCCTCGCCTTCCACCACCCGCCCCTCGGTCTCGGCCTGTCCGTCACCCAGCCGGTCTTCGGGCTGCTGAACCCCGGTGAGCTGGCGTCCGCGATCCGGGGGAGTGACGTACGGGTCCTGCTGACCGGGCACTTCCATCTCCAGCTCTTCGGGATGCTGGAGGCGGTGCCGGTGTGGGTGACGCCGGGGGTGGTCAACCGGATCGACCTGACGACGCCGTACGGCACCGAGCGGGCGGTGCGCGGGGCCTCGGCCTCGCTGGTGGAGCTGGGCGGACCGGCGAGCCCCATGTTCCACACGTTCCACGCGCGGGACCCGCGGGCCCACGAGACGGTGTACCAGCTGGACGAGGAGCGGACCCGGGCGCTGCTGGAGAAGCACGGGCCGACGGCCCTCGACTGACGGCGACTTGGTTGACTCACGCAAGGGAAGTGGGCTGAAGTGAATCGCACAGCCCCCTACTCGTGAGGAGTTCGACGATGACGTCAGCCGAGGGTCTCGAAGTGCGCACCGCGGCCGGTGCCGTGCGCGGGCGTGCGGAGGGCGGACTGGTGGTCTTCCGGGGGATCCCGTTCGCCGAACCACCGGTCGGGGAGGCCCGGTTCCAGGCGCCGCGGCCCGTGAAGGGCTGGCAGGGGACCCGGGAGGCGTACGACTTCGGCCCCCCGCCCCCGCAGGAGTCGGGCTTTCAGGGCCGGGCCGCCGAACTGCCGGTACCCACCGGGGACGACTGGCTGACGGTCAACGTCTGGACGCCCGGCACGGACCCGTCGGCCCGCCGCCCGGTCATGGTGTGGATCTACGGCGGCGCCTATAAACTGGGTCACGCTGGCAGCCCCGGCTACGACGCCCAGCACCTCGCGCGCGCCGGTGACGTGGTCGTCGTGACCTTCAACTACCGCGTCGGGATCGAGGGGTTCGCCCTGCTGGAGGGGGCGCCCGCGAACCGGGGCCTGCTGGACCAGGTCGCCGCGCTGGAGTGGGTGCGGGACAACATCACGGCGTTCGGCGGGGACCCCGGGCAGGTCACGGTGTTCGGGGGGTCGGCGGGGGCGGGGTCGGTGGCCTCGCTGCTGGCGATGCCGAGCGCGCGGGGACTGTTCGGGCGGGCCGTCGCGCAGAGCGTGCCCGGCACGTACTTCTCCGCCGAACTCGCCCGGGACATCGCGGTGGAGATCGGCAAGGAGGCGGGCCCGGCTCCGACGGCCGCCGCGCTGTCCGCCGTGGAACCGCTCGAACTCCCTTCGGCAGGCGAGCGGTTGAGCCTTCGGATGCGTGAGTACGACGACCGGTGGGGGCAGGTGGCGCCGACCGCCACACCGTTCTCGCCGGTGGTCGACGGCGAGGTGCTGCCGACGACCCCCTGGGAAGCGCTGGCGGCCGGCGCGGCCCGGGACGTGGAGCTGCTCGTCGGGCACAACCGGGACGAGTACCGGCTCTTCCTCGCCCTCGCCGACCGGCTCGGCCGGATAACCGAGGAACAGACGGCCTCGGCCCTGCGCATGTTCGCGCCGGGTCCGGACGGCGAGCGCGCCTACCGCGAGGCCTTCCCGGACGCCACACCGACGGAACTCTACGAACGCGTGCAGACGGACTGGCTGTTCAGCATGCCCACGCTGCGGCTGGCCGAGGCCCAGGTCACGGGCGGCGGCCGCGTCCACCTCTACGAACTGGTTTGGCCCGCACCCGGGATCGGCGGCGTGCTCGGCGCGTGCCACGGGCTGGACATCCCGCTGCTCTTCGGTACGTACGAGGCCGACCTCGGGAATCTGCTGTTCGCCGGGAGCGGGGTGCCCGACGAGGCGAGGGCGCTGACCACGCGCTTCCAGGCGGCGTGGACGGGGTTCGCGCGGACCGGGGATCCGGGGTGGCCGGCGTATGACGCGGCGGGCGGCCGGCTGACCCAGGTCCTGGACGCGGAGCCGGAGGTGCTGCCGTATCCGGAGGAGGTCTCCCGGCGGCTGTGGGAGACGTACGACTTCCGGCCGCTCCCCCTGCTGAAGTAGGTCTCTCGGCCGCTAGAGATTGCCGAGCGGCTCGATGTCCACCTTCACCGGTGTGCCCCACACCCGCAGCACCTCGTAGTCGGTGAACTCGTGCACGAGCCGGTACGCCATCGCGGCGCGCGGGCCCCGGCGCTGCGCGTTGATGTAGAGCTCGGCCTCGTGCCGGTCCCGCCTCGGCGTGCCGCACAGCTGCCACTCCTGACCGGTCCACTGCTCCGGCAGCCAGCGCTGCTGGGGCTGGGGCCGGTCCTCCCGCACCCCGTACCTGGAGGGCGTGGGACCGGCGGTCCTCGGGCGCGCGCCGGGCCCGTTGATCTCGGCACGACGGGCCGCCCGGCGCCGGGTCTCGCACAGCAGACACAGGTCGGGGGCGTTCTCGTCGACCGGGCCGTTCGGATGCTCGGCGCAGCGGGTGGTGGGGGCGGCGGCGGTGACGCTGTCCTCGAGGAGGTCCAGGGCCCGCTTGATGTCCGCCTTCACTTCGTGCAGCTTCGCGTCGGGGGTGTCACCGGTGAGCGACTCACCGTGCTCGCCGAGGAGACGGAGGGCGCGGCCCAGGGCGGTGAGCTGGGCGTGGTTCATGGGATGGCTCCGGTTGTCGCGGGGGCCGGGTTCAGTTGGTGGGGCCGACCTTCAGCACATGCACGGTGACGGTGGGCCCGTCCGGCCGGTACAGCACGCGCCAACTTCCGACGTGCAGCCGGTAGTAGCCGGAGGATCGTCGGCGAGGGCACGTACTGCCACGGCAGTCGCCTTGGCACCTACCGGGTCGAGGACGCGGAGTCGTCGGAACTCGTTCATGGCGTGGTTCTCCCACACCACCGTGTACGTCACGAAGCGGCCTCTCGGCGATCTTCCGCCTCCAACTGCGCCATGAACGCGTCGTGGGACATCGACGGGCCGGCCGGAGCGGCCTCACGAGCGCGCGCCTCGGCGATGTCCGCCTCGTCACGCAGCCGCTGCAGCTCTTCCAGCTCGCTTATCGGGATGAGTGCCGCAGCGGGCTTGCCGTACTCGGTGATCAGAATCTGTTCCTGTCCGTGCCGGACCCGGCCGACCAGTTGGCCGAGCTGGTTGCGGGCTTCGACGAGCGGATACGTGTCCATGGAAAAACTGTACACACCAGCGAGTGTGTGTACTGCCTGCCGCGACAAAGCCAGGCTTGGGTCAGTCGTCATGCGTACGTGCGCTCTTCTCGTTTCAGGGACATTGCGGCTCGGATCTCGTCCGCGCGGGCGTGGATCTCGGGGGCGGGCAGCAGCCAGGCGGGGCGCGCGGGGGCGTATCCGTCTCGGCAACCGCGGCAGACGCCTCCCGGCAGGGCCTCCGGACGCCCGGGCACTCCGCACTCCGCGCACTCCAGGATCCGGTCGGGCGTTTGGGGAAGCGGCAGCTCCGGGGGCAGTTTGTCGGTCAGGCGGCGGCGGAGCAGGGCAGCCGGGTGGTGGACCGGGGTGGGCAGGCCGCTGGTCAGGGCATGGCGTACGGCGTCCTCGCCGGCTCCTCGGGCGAACCACTCCGTCACCAGCGGGGCGAGGGCCGCGCAGTCGGCGGCGGAGAGGGACAGAGAAGGGGTCCCGCGGCCCAGCGCGGCGAGGAGGATGTAGGCGCGGGTACGGGTCGGCGGGTGGGGTTCGCTGTCCTTCGGTACGTCACCCCTCGTGAAGGCAGCCCACCAGTCGTCATTGCGTGCGGTACGGGTGAACCACGTTCGGGTGATCCAACGGGAGCTGCCGGTATCCGAGTCCAGGCGCTCGCGCCCCCGGCGCAAGTGGCCTGCCTGTTGGAGGCGGTTGAGGGCGGTGCGGAGGGCGCACTGTCCGTACGGCAGCTGCTTGGCCAGCGTTTTCACGGAGATGTCGGCGCCGTCGGGGAGGCGGTCGAGGTACGCGGCGATGGCGGCTTCGCGGGGCGGGAGGTCGGCGAAGTCCTGCGCGGTGCGGGGGCGTTGGTCGGGGGCGCTGCGTTTGCCGTATCCCGGGTTCGCCATGGGATGCGCGGGCAGGAAGGGAGCACTAAAATGGGCGTCAGCCACGGGATCGACTCGCATTCGATCTTGTAGGTCAAGCCCCCGCAGGTGTTGGTAGCACCTGGCGGGGGCTGTTCGTTTATGCGGGCACGCTAGACGATCGTGACTGTGCGTGGCAAGTCGGTCGCTTCCCGTCAACTCGCGGGGTGGGAGGGCGGGTTGAGGCCCTCCATCCATTCCTTGAAAAGAGGGCTTGGAGCTGGGTGCTTGAGCTTCGGGCCGGTCCGGTCGGTGGGTCAGCCCATGCTCTTGGCGCCGTCCAGGGCCTCCCGGACGATGTCGGCGTGGCCGGCGTGCTGGGCGGTCTCCGCGACGATGTGCAGCAGCACCCTGCGGGCCGACCACTGAGCCCCGGCCTCGAACCACGGGGCCTTGGGTAGCGGATGGGTGGCGTCCAGGTCGGGCAGGGCGGCGACCAGTTCGTCCGTCCGGTCGGCCGTCTCCGCGTAGTCGGCCAGCACGCCGGCCAGGGTCTCACCGGGCAGCATCCGGAACTCGTCCGCCCGCCGGGCCCAGTCGTCCTCGGTCATGGCGGTGAAGTCGCCCATCGACGACGGGCCCTTCTCGATGAAGCCCACCCAGTTTCGTTCCACCGACGTGACGTGCTTGATCAGGCCGCCGAGACACAGTTCGCTGACGGTGGTCCGCTGCCCGGCCTGCTCGTCGGTGAGGTCGCGGGTGGTGAAGCGCAGGAAGTGCCGCTGCTTGGCCAGCGCCTCCAGCAGGTCGGCGCGCTCGCCGGTGGGCAGGGTGGTCTTCGTGGCGGTGGTCATGGTGTGGCCCTCCGTGGATTGCTGTTCCGTCGACAGGCCACACGCTAGGAGGCATATAGGTCAGATCCTGACCTCTTGGGAGCGGCGTTGCCTTTGCCTCCGCTAGGAGTCTTTCGCCGCCCGGGCCCGATAGGCCGCGACCGTCGTCCGGCTCGCCCACGCGTGGGAGCAGAACCGTCGCGTCCGGTTCCGTGACTGGTCCACGAAGTGGTTTTCGCACCCGGCCGTGGCGCACCGCCCCAGTGCCACCGCCGGATCCCCGGCCGCGACCAGGGCGAGCTTGGCGGCGATCAGCTGGCGGGTTCGCGTACGCGCCGCAGCTCGCGGACCTGCCGGACCAGAAGATGTGGCGCATCGACCGCACCGCCGACTACGGCGCCTTCACCGACGCCGCCCGCGGCCGGGTCGACCTCGCCCGGATCGAGCGCCGGTGGGAGGACATCCTGCGGATCATCGGCTCCGTCCACACCGGCGCCGTCCACGCGTACGACGTGATCCGGATGCTGTCGCGGGACGGGCGGCCGACCCCGCTGTTCGATGTCCGCGACGAGGACGTCGCCCGCCTCTCGCCGTTCGTGCGGCAGCACATCAACATGCTCGGCCGGTACTCCTTCCAGCTCCCCGAACTGCCCGGCGGCGACGTTTGCACTGGTCACCGGCTCGTAGGGGGCCGGGAGCCGTAATACCGGCGGAGGGCATGGCGGCGGGTGCGGTAGGCGGCCGACGAGAGTTCCAGGCTGCTGCTGGTCCGGCCCTGGGGTGCGGCGGCCGTGGGTGGCATCGGCTCGTGGTTCGAGTCAGGCGGCCGCCCGGAGCAGGGCGTGCAGCTCGGCGGTGTCGATGATGTGGGCCCGTGAGGGGAAGACTTTGTGGAGCAGGACGTTGTGGACTTCGGTGTCTGGGTCGGCGACGCCGTCGGACAGGACGTAGAGCTGGTAGTCGAGGTCGGCCGCGTCGATGACGGTGGAGAGGACGACGCCGCTGGTACTGATGCCGGAGACGACCAGAGTGGTGATGCCGCGCTCGCGCAGCCGCTGGTCGAGTTCGGTGGTGGACATGCCGCCGTAGCGGATCTTGCGCACGATGATGTCGCCGTCCTGGGGAGCCAGGCGCTCGTGGATGGCAGCGGCGGGGTCCTCGTGGTGCATGACGCGGTGTTGGGCCAGCGGGGCGAAGGACTTGTTGGAGGCCGGGATCGCGTCCCAGTCGGCATCGGTGAAGCCGACGCGTACGTAGGCGATGGTGCCGCCCTGTGAGCGAACGTCGGCGATGGCCCCTTCCACCCGACCGAGCAGGGCGTTTCGGTCCTCGCCTTCGGGCACAAAGGCCAGGATCGCGGGCTGGTAGTCCATGACGAGAAGCGCGGTGTGGGTGGGGTCGAGCGCGGGGGCAGTGCTCACGCGAGTGTTCTCCTTAACCGGTGGAGTGCCAGGTCGACGCGGACGCGCACCGGCGGACCGCTGCGGCCTGCGGGTGGCAAGGTGTGGTGCCTCATGAGTGGCTGCGGGACAGTTCCGGCTCGTGCTGCGACGTCGGGTCCTGTCGGGGAAGCAGGAGCGGGGTGGTCAGGATGAGCAGTCCCGCGACCGTGAGAGCGGTGCGTGGGCCGGTGACGTCGGCGAGCAGCCCGGCGAGCGCGGTGAGGACGGCGATGGAGGCCTGCTGACCGATCGACCAGGCCGACAGGGTGCGGGCGACGAGATGCTTGGGGGTGTGTTCGAGCCGGTAGGTGGCGAGTACCGGGCTGTACAGGCTCATGTTGATGATGATCGCCAGTTCGACGGCCATCACGGTGACGAGACCGACGACGCCAGGACGGACAAAGGCCAGGCCGATCAGCCAGATGGCACGCAGGGTGCCGACGGTCCGGAAGACCCGGTGTCGGCCGAAGCGGGCCACGACACGGCGGGCCAGCCGGGAGCCGATGAGTCCGCCGAGGCAGGGGGCGGCGAAGGCGAGGGCGTACTGCCAGGGTGGGAACCCGAGCTGGCGAAGCAGGAGCACGGCCAGCAGCGGCTCGGTAGCCATGATCAGACCGGCGACGAGCATGTGGTTGAGGTAGAGCGGCCGCAGACCGGGGTGGCCCATGATGTGTCGCCAGCCGTCGAGCAGTGCGCCCGCCCGGAGCGGGCTCTTTTCGGTCGTTCGCGGCGCTTCTTCCTGGCCGCGGATCGCGGTGATGCCCAGCGCGGAGAGGAGGTAGCTGAGCGCGTCGGCCACCACGGTGGTGACCGGCCCGAACAGGCCGATCGCCGCCCCGCCCAGCGGTGGCCCCACCGCGATGGAGCTCCAGTTCGTGGACTCGAACCGCGCGTTGGCCACGAGCAGGTCGTCCGGCCGCACGAGGGCCTTGAGGTAGGCGCCGCCGGCCGCGTTGAAGGCAATCTTGGCTGCGGCGACCACGGCCGAGACCACGAGCAGGTGGACGAAACTGAGCCGTCCGAAGGCGTAGGCGACCGGGATCGTCGCCATGGCCGCAAACCGGGCCAGGTCCATCATGATCATGACCGGGCGCTTGCGCCGAAACTCCACCCACGGGGCGAGCGGCACCGCGATCAGGGCACCCATCGCAGGCCCCATCGCGGACAGCGCGGACACCTCAGCGGGTCCGGCATGCAACACCAGCACGGCGATCAGCGGCAACGCCCCGAATCCCAGCCCGGACCCGTAGGCGCTCACCGCATATGACGCCCACAGCCAGCCGAACTGCCGGCCCAACCGTCTCCTGCCCACCATGCTCAGCGCACTCCCCTTGAGGTCCCACCCGAACAAACTGACGTTGACCAATGAGAGGTAAGCGGGCAGGGCAACAGCAGGTCAAACAACTGACCTGCCGGCAATCCACAACTATCAGTTGTTCACTAAGGTGGGTGGGCGTGGACCTCGAAGCTGTACGTACCTTTGTCGCCGTCGCGGAAGCGGGCCAGTTCCAGAAAGCCGCCACCGACCTGTCGATCACCCAGCAGGCTGTCTCCAAGCGCATCGCCGGGCTGGAGAGCAACCTCGGCGTGCGGTTGTTCACCCGTGCCCCACGCGGCGCCGAGCTCACCATCGATGGTCAGGCGTTCCTGCCCCACGCACGCGAGCTGCTGCGCGTCGCCGAGCGTGCGGGCGCGTCCGTGCGTCCCGGCCGCCGTCCGCTGCGCGTCGACGTGATCGCCTCGCGCAGCGCGCAGTCGGGCCTGATGCGCGGCTTCCACCGCGCACACCCCGAGATCGACCTCGACGTGATGATGCTGTTCGACATCGAGACGGCCGTCACCGCCATCCGCTCCGGTGCGATCGACGCGTCCTTCCGCGCCGTCGCCGCGCCCGGTCGACCCCTGCCCGAGGACATCGCCTCCGTCCGGGTGCTCGACGAGCCGCTCCAACTCCTCACCGGCCCCGCCCACACACTGGCGGGCGCCCGGTCGGTGACCATCGCCCAGCTCACCGGGCACCGGATCTGGATGCCCGGCATCGCCCCCGGTACCGAGTGGGGCGCCTACTACGACGACCTCGTCGCCGAGTTCGGCCTCACCATCGAGGTGACCGGCCCCAACTTCGGCTCCGACGCGCTCCTCGACACCATCTCCGACACCCCGGCCCTGGCCACCTTCATGGGCGAGCACAGCCGCCTCATCTGGCCCGCCGACCACGGCCTGCGCCGCATCCCGGTGACCGACCCGACGCCCGTCTACCCGCGCTCGCTCCTCTGGCACCGCGACAACCCCCACCCAGCGCTGGCCACCCTCCGCACCCACCTCGCCGCCGCGACGGCCGGCCACGACACCGCCGGGACCTGGACACCGGGCTGGGCGATTCCTCGCTGAACGGCTCCCCGCCCGTGCGGCCGGCCCCGCCCAGCGCAGGCGGTCAACGGCGGGCGTCGCCGAGGTCGAGCAGGCTGGTCGGCTCGGCGATCGCCTCCGGGGAGGGCTTGAAGTAGCGGCGGACGTTCTTCCGCCCCATCAGACGCCCGCCTCCAACTGCCCCACGAACGACCCGCTCGCGAACAGCCGTTGCCCCAGCTCCTCCTGGCCCAGCCCGCCGGACGCCACCGGGCCCGCGCCGCAGACAGACGTGCCGCGGGCGAGAGTGCGGAAGGTCAACAAGGAAGGGAGGATGCCCTGTTGAATGAACCATGCCTCTCCTGGACGCCCTCGCTCGCTTCAACGACGCCCACCCCTGGTCCCACAACGCCCACTTCCACCCGTGGCTCATGCGTCAGTTGCCCCGGCGCTACGACCGCGCCCTCGACGTCGGCTGCGGTTCCGGTGACCTGGCCCGGCTGCTGGCCACGCGCGCGACGCAGGTCCACGGCATCGACAGCGACGAACGGATCATCGACAAGGCGAGGGAGTCGACTGACCCCGGCCTCCCCGTCACCTTCGCCGTCGCAGACGCCCTGTCCTACGACGAAGGCTCCCCCTACGACGTCATCACCTGCGTCGCCGTACTCCACCACCTCCCCCTGACCGAGACCCTCACCCGCTTCCGACAACGGCTGGCCCCCGGCGGGAGCCTGGTGATCGTCGGGCTGACGCGAGAAGACACCCGCGTCCAGACACTCCTCGGCCTCGCGTCCGTCCCGCTCAACCTGGTCACCGGTTGGGTCAAGAACAGGGGACGTACGGCACCGCGCCCCGTCGCGATGACCGCCCCGACCCGACCGGCGGACGTCCCCCACACCGAGTTCGCCCGCGAGGTCCGCCGTATTCTCCCCGGCGCCCGGCTGAGGCGGCGCCTCTTCTGGCGCTACAGCCTCGTGTGGAAAAAGGTGCGCGGGGATGTCGATCCCGGCAGGCTCTGAACGACGCAGAGGTGAGAGCACGACATCACACGAGAGGTGAAGGCCATGCCCAAGGTCCGGGTGCACAACGTGACGATCTCCCTCGACGGTTTCATGGCGGGTCCGAATCAGCGACTGGACGCCCCGTTCGGCGACGGCGTCGGCTGGGGCGACGACCTGCACAGCTGGTTCATGTCCGCGTCGCAGGACGCGGCCGCGGGGAAGTCCGGGATCGACGTCGACCACTTCGTCCGCGGTGATCAGAACATCGGCGCCACGATCATGGGGCGGAACATGTTCGGGCCGCAGCGCGGGCCGTGGGAGGACGAGTCCTGGCAGGGCTGGTGGGGTGACAACCCGCCGTACCACCACGACGTCTTCGTTCACACCCACCATCTGCGCCCGGCACTGGAGATGGCCGGCGGAACCACCTTCCACTTCACCGACGGGCCGCCGGAGGCGGTCCTGCGGCGCGCGTTCGACGCCGCGGACGGCAAGGACGTCCGGATCGGCGGCGGGGCAGCGGTCATCCGGCAGTATCTGCGCGCCGGGCTGATCGACGAACTCCACCTGGCGATCGCGCCGCTCCTCATCGGACGCGGGGAGCGGCTCCTCGACGACCTCGGCGACGGGATCGACGGCTACCGGGTGTCCGAGCTGGTCAGCTCACCGAACGTCACCCACGCGATCCTCCTCCGCAGCTGAGCCCGCTAGCGGGTCGTCGCCGCCAGCGCCGCCCGCAGATGGCCCCCCGACTCCTCCAGGAGCCGGGCCGCCGTGGGGCCGTCCACGTCGGCCAGGATGGCCAGGATGGCGTTCTTCACCTCGCCGTCCGTGGTGGCCAGGGCGCGCTCGACCTCCTGGTCGTCGGCGCCGGTGGCGAGGGCGACGATACGGCGGGAGCGGGCCCGCAGCTTCTCGTTGGAGGCGCGGACGTCGACCATCAGGTTCCCGTACGTCTTGCCCAGGCGGATCATCGTGATCGTCGACAGCATGTTGAGGACGAGCTTCTGGGCCGTGCCCGCCTTGAGGCGGGTCGAGCCGGTGAGCAGCTCGGGGCCGACGACCACCTCGATGCCGTGATCGGCTGCCGCGGCGAGCGCGCTGTCCGCGTTGCAGGACAGGCCGACCGTCAACGCCCCCTGCGCGCGGGCGTGTTCCACCGCGCCCACGGCGTAAGGGGTACGACCGGACGCGGACACCCCGACCACCGTGTCCACGTCCGTCACCGCGAGCCCGTCGAGGTCGGCCCGCGCCAGCTCCGCCGAGTCCTCCGCCCCCTCGACGGAGGTGACCAGAGCCTCGGGGCCGCCCGCGATCAGGCCCACGACCTGGGCGGGGTCGGTGTTGAAGGTCGGCGGACACTCGGAGGCGTCCAGTACGCCGAGGCGTCCGGCGGTGCCCGCACCGACGTAGATCAGCCGTCCGCCGCGGGCCATCCGGTCGGAGATCGCGTCGACGGCGGCGGCGATCTGCGGCAAACGCCGGGACACCGCGGCGGCCACGGAGGCGTCCTCGCCGTTCATCAGCCGGGCGATGTCGAGGGTCGGCAACTGATCGATGTCGGCCAGCTCCGGCCGGAAGGCCTCGGTGGTCAGCGACTCCAACGCGGCACGCAGTTCACGGGAAGAGGACGTGGACGTCATGGCGGTGACTCTTTCAGAGGTGCGTTCCGATCAACTATCGACGATGCCGGTGCGCCAGCGCCTCGTATGACGCGGCCAGCGCGGGCGCCGCCGTCTCGTACGTCTGCTGCGCCACCCCCACGAACAGACAGTCCACCACCAGCAGCTGACTCGTCCGCGAGGACATCGCCGCCGGCCGCAGTTCACTCTCCCGGGCCGTGGACGTCGTCAGTACATGGTCGGCGTACTGCGCCACCGCCCCGCCCGGCCGCCCGGTGATGGCGACGGTCGTGGCCCCGTGCTCGAAGGCGACCCGCAGCGGCTCGATGACATCCCCGGTCGCCCCGGAGTGCGTGATCGCGATCGCCACATCGCCCGACCGCAACTGCACGGCGTTCGTCACGGCGAGATGCGGGTCGCTGTGCGCCTGGGCTATCAGCCCTATCCGCAGCAGCTTCTGCGTGAGGTCCTGGGCGACGAGACCGGAGGCACCCACCCCGTACACGTCGATCCGCCGCGCCGAGGCCGCCGCGGCGACCGCCGCCCCCAACTGCACGGTGTCCAGCCCGGCCGCCGTGTCCGCGAGGGTCTGCTGCTCGTCGTAGGCGAGCTTGGCGACCACGTCCGCGAGCGGGTCGTCCACCGCGATGTCCGTGGTGATCGCGGGAGACCGCCCGGACTGCTGCTGCGCGGCGAGCCCGGCGAGGGCGAGCCGCAGGTCGCGGTACCCGGGATACCCCAGCAGCCGGGCCGTGCGCACGACGGTCGCCTCGCTCGTCCCGGTCAGTTCCGCGAGGCCCGTGACGGTGAGCGCCGCGCACCCCGCGGGGTCCTTGGCGACGGCCTCGGCGACCCGCTGCATGGAGCGCGTCATGGACGGACCCAGCGTGCGCACCTTCGCGGCGAGAGCGCTGCCGAAAATTTCCTTCACTTCCTGGGGCACGTATGAAAGATATTTTCGGCTCGGGCCCGTGGTCAAGAGCGCGCACAATGGCACCATGGAGTCCATCGATCCACTGGAACAGACGCTGCACACGGCCCGCGCCCTCGTACTCGCCGACCTGGCCGCCGGTGAGGTCGCCGCCGCGGACGTGGTGTCGATGGTCGAGGACTCGGTCGTACAGCGGCGCTGGTGGGTGGAGCAGTGGCCCGAGGGCGCCGAGTTCGTGGCGGGCCTGGTCGCCCAGGACGTCCAGGACGCGCTGCTGGAAACCTACGGCCGCTGGCCCCTGTGCCCGGTGTGCGGCTCCGGCGACCCGCACGCCCTGGACGTCGAACCGGAGCTCGGCCCCGACCCGCACTGGGTGTGCCACAAGGCGGGCGTGAAGGTCGCGGCGGTCGGCTCGCTCGGGACCGCGGCGGGCGGGACCTCCCCCTCGTGACCGTCTACATCGACCCACCCACCTGGCCGGGGCACGGCCGCATGTGGTCCCACCTCGTCAGCGACGTCTCCTTCGACGAACTGCACGCCTTCGCCGACGAGTTGGGCGTCCCGAGGCGCGCCTTCGAACGCGACCACTACGACATACCCTCGCACCGGTACGCGGACGTCGTGGCGGCCGGCGCGGTGGAGGTCAGCAGCCGCGAGGTGGTGCGGCTGCTCACGGGGGCGGGACTGCGGCGGCCCAAAGGCCGTTAACCGGCCCGGCCGGGCAGCACGTACAGCCGAAGGCCCGGTTCCGCCTCCCCGTACGCCTGCTCCTCCTCCACCGTGGCCCGGACGTACCCGGCCCGGGCGATCACCCGCTGCGAGGCGGCGTTGTCGGGTTCGATGGTGGCGCAGAGGCTGCGCACGTCGTCGCGGGCCAGGGCCCAGTCGCTGAGGGCGCGCAGGGCCTCCGTGGCATAGCTCTGGCCGCGGGCGCTCTCGGCGAGGTCGTAGCCGACCTCCGCGCGGCCGTCCTCGTCGGGGGCGCCGTGGAAGCCGATGCCGCCGATCGCGCGGCCGTCCTCCCGCCGTACGAGGGCGAAGAGGCCGAACTCCGGGCGGTGGACGCCGGCTTCGTAGGCCTTGATGGTCATGCCGGCGGCCTCGCGGGTGCCCTCGAAGGGGCCGTCCTCGACCCACTCGAAGTCACCGTCGCCGCCCGCGGCCAGTTCGGCGGCCGAGGCGGGGGTCACGCCCTGGAGGGTGAGGCGTTCGGTGGGCAGGACGAGGTTGTTGCTCCAGCGCCACTCCGTGCGCGGGGCGCGGCCGGGCAGGTCGCCGCGGCCGGTGGCCCACAGGAGGGTGCGCCAGGGGTCGGGGCCCGGCTGGACCTCGGGGAAGATCCGGGTGAGGACGTGTTCGGGGAGGTGGGCGGGGGGCTCGTACGGCAGGCCCAGTCCGTCCGCCATGTCGTACGTGTGCAGCAGCACCTCGGCGATGCCCATCGCGGCGAAGCCCGCGCGGTTCGCGCTGCGGAAGGGGTACGGGTGGAAGGCGCGGATCTCGCGCGGGGTGGCGCGGATCGTCGCGGCGAAGAGGGTGCCGGCCGTCTCGATCACCTGGAGGGCGCCCTCGGCGTCCGTGTCGTCCTCGAGGTGGATCTCGAAGGGGACGTACCTGTCCTGCGGGCTGCCCGCCAACTGCCCCGCGTACGCGATCAGATCGCTCGCGATGTGCTCGGCCGTCTTCAGACAGCTCCACTCCACCCGGCCGGCCCGTACCGCCTCCCAGTCCCGGTCCACCGCCGCCCGCAGCACCGCCACCGCGTCCGCGACGGCCTCCGTCACCCGTTCCCCGCCCATGTCTGCCATGCGGGCAGGCTAAGGCGCCGATCGCCTCAGAGCGACAGCATTTCCAGCTCCGAGGCGAGGTTGTAACGGGCTGTGGCCTCCCATTGCCGTTCCCCGTACGGCGTCCTGAACAGGCGTGGCAGATCCAGCAGTTGGCGCAGGATTGCGGACCGGCCCTCGCGGAAGGCGTCGGTCGGGACGAAGCCGTACTCCTCGCGTACGGCGGCCGTGTAGGCGGCGTAGGCGGAGGGCGGGGCGGCGAGGATCGCGAGGTCGGCGTCGCAGAGGACCTGGCCGTTGCGGTCGTCGTCGGCGGGGGCGTGGGTGGTGGTGAGGCGGACGAGGCGGGCCACTTCGGCCGTGCCTTGCCGGGAGAGTCCGGCCTCGGGGAGGGCGCGTTCGGCCAGTCGGGCGGAGCGGTCCTCGTTCTCCGAGCGGTCCGGGAGGTAGACGGCGTCGTGGAACCAGGCCGCGAGACGCACCAGGTGCGGGTCGTCCGCGTACTCCTCCAGTACGTCGATGTGGTCCAGGACCGCCGTCAGGTGGTGGACGGTGTGGTACCGGCGCTGCGGTTCCTGCCAGCGGGTGAGCAGGTTGTCGGCGTACGGCGCCGGGTCGGGTCCTTCGGTCCCGGGGCGGGCGCTCTCCAGGGCACGGGCGAAACGGTCGCGGAGGTCGTCGAGATCGGCCATGGCCTCATTGTCCCGCGCGGCGCCCCCTGGCAGTTTTGACCCCATGACCACAGACATGACTGCGGACGCCGTACGCGACCCCGACCTGCCCGGCCGCCTCCTGGCCGGCGAACGCGACGCCCTGATCCCCCTCCTGCGCTCCCGCCCGGACGCCGATTTCGCGCTGCCGACGCGGGCGTGTCCTGGGTGGAGCGTGCGGGACGTGCTGGCGCACTGTTCGTCCGCGCTGACGCGGGTCGTGGAGGGCCGGTTCGAGAAGGGGGCCTTCTCGCCCGAGTCGAACGACCGGGACATCGCCGAGCGCGCGGACCGGACGAACCAGCAGGTCGTGGACGAGCTGGAGCGCGGGATGACGCAGGCCGGGCCGGTGATCGCCTCAGCGGGTGGGGTGCTGGACATCATCGCGCTGGGGGAGTGGGTGCACGCCGGGGACGTACGGGACGTCCTCGGGGAGCCGGGGGCGTACGCGGGTGCCGGTCTTCCGGACGCGCTGGCCCTGCTGGCCCGCACGACCCGGGAACGCGGCCACCTCCCCCTCCACGCCGACGTCGACGACCTGGACGAACCGGTCCGCCTGGGCGATGTGACGGGTGACCGCACTCCGGCGCGGTACATCGGGGACGCGGCGACCCTCGTACGGCTGTACTCGGGGCGTCCGGTGGAGGGGCGGGCGTACGAGCTCGCGGGGGCGGAGGTGAAGGAGCTGAACATCTTCGGCTGAGACGCGCCGGTGAGCGGGACTCCGTGGCGGCGTATTCTGAAATTGGACTAGACCTGTAGCCGCCCGAGACCGTCGACGAATGGGGTCCCATGAGCAAGCGTGCAGTCCTGGAGGTGATCGCCCTGGACGCCGAGGACGCGATCGCCGCCCAGGCCGGAGGCGCGGACCGGCTGGAACTCGTGACCGACATGGCGGCGGACGGTCTGACGCCGACGGTCTCGACGGTCGCCGCGATCCGGACCGCCGTGGACATCCCGGTGCGGGTGATGCTGCGGCTGTCGGACGGGTTCGGGGCGGGGGACGTCTCGCGGGTGGCCCGGGCGGCCGGGGAGGTGCGGGACGCCGGGGCCCAGGAGTTCGTGCTCGGTTTCCTGGACGGGGCCGGCGAGGTCGATCTGGCCGCCGTGGAGCGGGTCGTCGAGGTGCTGGACGGGTGCCGCTGGACCTTCCACCGGGCGATCGACCATGCCGCCGACCGGGACGCGCTGCGCAAGCAGCTGGCCGATCTGCCGGGCCTGGACACCTACCTCACCGCGGGCTCGGCAGTGGGCGTCGACGAGGGGCTGCCGGTGCTTCTCGCGGAGGCGTCGAGGGCGGGGGAGCCGGGGTACGAACAGCAGCTTCTGGTGGGTGGCGGTCTACGACTGGACCACGTGCCGGGGCTGCGGGCGGCGGGAATCGACGCGTTCCACATCGGCGGGGCGGCGAGGCCGGGGGGCTGGCATGCACCGGTCTCGGCCGACGCCGTAAGGGAGTGGCGCCACGTCCTGGACGAGTGCTGAGCTGAACTCCCCAGGGGGGCGGGGCTGTGTCGATGTGCGGCTCAGCCGCGCCGGCGCGACCAGCCCCCGCCACCCGCAATCGGTGAACAGCAGGACGCGGGACCCTACTTGGCGAGCGCCGCAGGCAATGGCGCCGCGTGCGTCACGACCAGCCCCGACACCGCTCGGGTCAGCGCCACGTACAGCCGCCGCAGGCCCGTGCGTTCGTCCGGTTCGCCGTCCACCACCGCCTGCGGCTCGTCCAGGACGACATAGTCGTACTCGAGGCCCTTGGCGAGGGACGCCGGGACCAGGGTCAGACGGGTTTCGGCCGTCGTCTCCTCGCCGGGGGCCAGGTAGCCGATGCCGGCCGCGGTCAGCGCCTCCGCCAGCTCCGGGACGCGGGCGTCGGCGGCGATCAGGCCGGTCGAGCCCTCGTTGCGCAGCAACTCCTCGCACGCGGCGACCACCTGGTCCGTGGTCTCCACGGGGCGGACATCGAAGAATCCCGGGTTCTCCCGGACCGAAGCGACCGGGGTCAGGCCCGGCGCGATGTGCGGGAGGAGGCGGGAGGCGTAGGTGATGACGTCCGTCGGCACGCGGAAACCCGCCGTCAACTCCTCGATCACCCCGTCGGACTTGCCCAGGTGGGCCAGCGCCTCGTCCCAACTCCGCGTCGCCCAGGGCGTGGTGCCCTGCGCGAGGTCGCCGAGGACCGTCGCCGAACCGGTGGAGCAGCGGCGGCCGACCGCGCGGTACTGCATGGGGGACAGGTCCTGCGCCTCGTCGAGGACCACATGCCCGAGGGAGTGCGTGCGCTCCACGATGTCCGTCGTCTCGTCGATCAGCACCGCGTCCGCGGCGGACCACTTGGCCGACTTCACGCTCCGGACGGGCTTCGCCCACACGATCGTCTTCTGCTCGTCCTCGTCGAGGATCCCCTCCGCGTGGACGGCGAGGAAGTCCGCGTCCGTCAGCAGCCGGAGCACCAGCTTCGCCGGATCCACCGGCGGCCAGATCGCCTTGACCGCCGCCTTCACCGCCGTGTTGCGTGCCACCGCGTCCTGCACCCGGTCGTCCGGCGCCTCCCCGGACCGCTCCATCTGCACCAGCACGGCGTGCGCGATGCGCTGCGGGAGTGCCTCGCGGGCGGCGCCGTAACGGATGCCCCGGTCGAGCAACTCCCGGACGATCTCCTCGATCTCGTACGCCGGGATCCGCCACCTGCGCGACCCGCGGACGACCATCACCGGCTCGGCCGGCATGGTCACGTGTGCGTACACGGCCCGCTTGAGCACCTCCGCCATCCTTGCGTCGCCTTTGAGGACGGCGGCCGCCGCGTCATCGGTGCCGCGCACCTCCAGGCCCGCCGCGACCAGGTCGTCGACGGTCGCCTGCTTCACCGACAGCTCGCCCAGCGCGGGCAGCACCTGCTCGATGTAGTGCAGGAAGGAGCGGTTCGGCCCGATGACGAGGGTGCCGGTGCGGGCGAGCCGCTCGCGATGGGCGTAGAGCAGATACGCGACCCGGTGCAGGCCGACGGCGGTCTTCCCGGTGCCGGGGCCTCCCTGTACGCAGACCGTGCCGCCGAGCCCGGACCGAACGATCTCGTCCTGCTCGGGCTGGATGGTCGCGACGATGTCGCGCATCGGGCCGACGCGCGGGCGCTCGATCTCCTGCTGGAGCAGCTTGCTGGTGGCCGCGGCCTCGGCGGGGTCGGAGAGGTGCTCGTCCTCGTAGGCCGTGATCTCGCCGCGCGTGTAGCCGAAACGGCGGCGCAGCCCGATGTCCCTCGGGTCCTTCTTGGACGCCCGGTAGAACGGCTGCGAGACCGGCGCACGCCAGTCGATCACCATCGGGTCGCCGTCGTGGTCGTGGACGTGCCGGCGGCCGATGTAGAAGCGCTCGCCCTCGGCGCCTTCCGCCCGGTCGGCGCCGGGGGAGTGCAGGTAGTCCAGGCGGCCGAAGAAGAGGGGGGTGTCGCTGAGGTCGGCCAGCGACTTGATGCGCTCGCCGATCTGACGGGCCAGGACCTCGGCGTTGACCCAGTTCGCGGTGACGTCCTTGATGTCCAGCGACTCGGCGTCCTCACGCATGGCGCGCAGTGCGGCACGGGAGCCGGCGAGGTGGGAGCGTTCGCGGGCGAGAGGGTCGTCGGCTACGGGCACGGGCGTGGGCGGCCTGGACAAGGGGGTGCCTCCGAAGGCGCTGCGGGGTGGATGGCTGCCGGGTGGACGGCAGCGGTGTGCCGGCCGGTTTCCGTCCGGTCGGCGGCGCTCCGGGAGGGAGGCGGGCAAGAGCGGAGATTCTAGACCGGCGGGATGTGAGGCGGCCAACGAATTTTCCCGCGTCTCAGGGTCGGGCCCGCCGTCCCGTAGGGGTGGCTCCACCCAGGGGGTGTACTCAGGTAGCACAGCAAGTGGCTACCTGGGACCGATGCCCTGCTTATGCCTCGAAAGCCACTATGGAGGCATGAGTGCAGCGACCTTCACCCCAGCCCCCGGTCGCCCGTCCGGGGCGACCCCCGTCTCCGGCCTCACCCCCCGCCACCGCGTCGGCCAGGCCCTCCGAGCCGTCCGCGTCCTCGTCGGCGCCGCCTTCGACGTGGTCATACTCGGCGAGTACGGCGAGGAGGCGGGCGTCGTCCGGCGTCACCGGTGAGTACCGGGCACGGTCCGGGATGAGTACCCGAGCCGATGCCGGTCCGTCCCCTCGGGCGGTTCACTCGGATGCATGACGACAGCGACCGCACCGGTGTGCGCCACCGACCAGGACCGTCGCGCCTGGGTGGCCCCTCTCGTCGCGACGATCCTGCTGGTCCTCCTCGGCCCGGCCGCCCTGTTCCTCGGCGGCCTCTCCGCGATGGCCACCGACTCCTGCGGCCCCGACGACTGCCCGTCGGCGCTGATGACCTCTCTGACCCTGATCTACGGGATCCTGGAGTTCGGGATCCTGGTCACCCTGCCCGCGTTCGTCGCCTCCTGGGCCCTGCCCCGGCACCGCCGCTGGTCGGCCCTGCGCGCAGTGCTGGCGGCCGTGGCGGTGCTGCCGCCGCTGACCGTACTGCTGCTGGTCTTCACCCTCCCGATGCCGTGACGGGGGCTCCGGTTCAGGTGCCGTCGTCCGCGAGGATCTCGTCCGCGTCCACGATCCGGTAGGCGTACCCCTGCTCCGCGAGGAACCGCTGGCGGTGGGCGGCGAAGTCCTGGTCGAGCGTGTCGCGGGCGACGACGGAGTAGAAGTGCGCCTGGTGGCCGTCCGCCTTCGGGCGCAGTACCCGCCCCAGCCGCTGCGCCTCCTCCTGCCGTGATCCGAACGTCCCCGAGACCTGGATGGCGACCGTCGCCTCCGGCAGGTCGATCGAGAAGTTCGCGACCTTCGACACCACCAGCACGCTGATCTCGCCCTGCCGGAAGGCGTCGAAGAGCTTCTCGCGCTGGGCGTTGGAGGTCTCGCCCTTGATGACGGGAGCGTTCAGATGCTCGCCGAGTTCGTCGAGCTGGTCGATGTACTGGCCGATCACCAGGATCTGCTGGCCCGCGAAGCGCCGTACCAGAGCCTCCGTGACCTTCCGCTTCGTCGCGGTCGTGGCACAGAAGCGGTACTTCTCCTCCTGCTCGGCGGTGGCGTAGGCGAGCCGCTCGGAGTCGGTCAGGTTGACCCGCACCTCGACACAGTCGGCCGGCGCGATGTACCCCTGCGCCTCGATCTCCTTCCACGGCGCGTCGAACCGCTTGGGCCCGATGAGCGAGAACACGTCCGACTCCCGCCCGTCCTCCCGCACCAGGGTCGCGGTCAGCCCGAGTCTGCGCCGGGCCTGGAGGTCGGCGGTGAACTTGAAGACGGGCGCCGGGAGCAGGTGCACCTCGTCGTAGACGATGAGCCCCCAGTCCCGGGAGTCGAAGAGCTCCAGGTGTGGGTAGACGCCCTTGCGCCGGGTCGTCAGCACCTGGTAGGTGGCGATGGTGACGGGCCGGATCTCCTTGCGCGTTCCGCTGTACTCGCCGATCTCGTCCTCGGTCAGGGAGGTCCGCTTCACGAGCTCGTGCTTCCACTGCCGGGCCGAGACGGTGTTGGTGACGAGGATCAGCGTGGTCGACTTGGCCTGCGCCATGGACCCGGCGCCGACGAGGGTCTTGCCCGCACCGCAGGGCAGCACCACGACCCCGCTCCCGCCGTGCCAGAAGTTCTCCACGGCCTGCTTCTGGTAGGGCCTGAGCGCCCACCCGTCCTCGGCCAGCTCGATCGGGTGCGCCTCGCCGTCGACGTACCCCGCGAGGTCCTCGGCGGGCCAGCCCAGCTTCAGCAGCGTCTGCTTGATCTGCCCGCGCTCGGAGGGGTGCACGGCCACGGTGTCCGGGTCGAGCCGCGCCCCCACCAGCGGGATGATCCGCTTCGAGCGCAGGATCTCCTCCAGCACCGGCCGGTCGGTGGTGGTGAGCACGAGCCCGTGTGCCGGGTGCTTGCTCAGGGTGAGCCGCCCGTACCGGTCCATCGTCTCGGCGACGTCGACGAGCAGGGCGTGCGGCACCGGATACCGGCTGTACTGCACCAGCGCGTCGACCACCTGCTCGGCGTCGTGCCCGGCGGCCCGCGCGTTCCACAGCCCCAGCGGCGTCACCCGGTAGGTGTGGATGTGCTCGGGCGCCCGCTCCAGCTCCGCGAACGGCGCGATGGCCCGACGGCACTCGTCGGCCTGCTCGTGATCGACCTCGAGCAGCAGGGTCTTGTCGGACTGGACGATGAGAGGACCGTTCACGTACATGCATCCTTCCGCACGGGCCAAACGTCCAGTGTGCCTCAACCAGGGACGATCAGGGGAGGTCGGCGGCGTGCAACCCCGACCCCTGCTCGTGTGTCTTGACTGACGGGAGTGGGGCGAGGAGGACGCATGGGGATGTCTGCGGGCAGATGGGTGGTCGGCGGGGGAGCGGTCGCGGTGCTGGTGGCGACCGGTGCCTTCGTGATGTGGCCGGCGGCCGGAGTCGACACGCGGCTGTGGGGCGAGGTCCGGCCGGTGATCGAGGCCCGGATCGCGTCCGACGCGCGGGGCAGCGGATACGGCGGGACGGTGCCCGCCCTGAGGGCGCGCTGGTTCTGCCGGGCGGAGGCGCTCGGTCTCCAGCGGCAGGGGGACGACGTGCGCGCGGACGTCACCACGCTGTGCGTGGAGTACGGCGTGCACGACGACACCCTGGTGGAGTGCAGCGCCGGGCAGGTCCCGCAGGTGGTGCGGCTGGAGCGCGACGACGCGGCCGCGGGCGGCTACCGGGTCGTGTCCCGGCAGGAGGCTCCCGACGGCGCCGGGAACGCCCGCTGGACGAGGGCCCACTTCGGGATCGTCGGTGCCTCGCTCGCGCGGGACTCGATGTCCTCCGGCGCCCTGGAGGCCGAGGCCCGCACCCACTTCGGCCTGCCCGCGGGCGCCGCCGTCGTGGACTGCTGACCGTCAGGGCCGGTCCTCGGCGAGCTCGGCCAGCCGGCGCAGGTGGGGGCCGTACTCCGGGTCGGCGAGCGCGGCGGCGAACTGGGCCGTGAGGTAGGCCAGCGGATTGCCGGTGTCGTACCAGCGGCCCTGGATGACCTGGCCGTAGACGGCCTTGCTGCTCGCGTAGGCGTTGATGGCGTCCGTCAGGTAGATCTCGCCGGTCCGGTGCTCGTACCAGCGCTCGGTCTGGCTGCGCAGCTCCTCGATGATGCCGGGGGTGACGACATAGCCGCCGATGGCCGCGTAGGCGGAGGGCGCGTCCTGCGGCTTCGGCTTCTCGACCAGGCCGGTGATGCGCAGCAGCCCGTCACCGAGGTCCTCCTTGACCCGGGGCACGCCGTAGCGCTGCGAGTCGGCCGGGTCCATCGGCAGCAGGGCGAGGACCGGGCAGCTGGTCGCCTCGTAGGCGCGGATCAGCTGCTGGGCGCGCGGGACCTCGGCCACGAAGACGTCGTCCGGCCACAGGACCAGGACCGGCTCGTCGCCGACGTTGCGTGCGGCGTTGAGGACGGGAGTGCCGTTGCCGTACGGGCCGTGCTGGTCGAGATAGGTGATGTGCCCGAGCCGGGAGAGCTCGCCGACCTCCTCCACGGCGTCCGCGTAGGCCGTCTTGCCGTCCGCCCGCAGCTGTGCGACGAGGGTCGGATTGGGGCGGAAGTGGTCCTGGATCAGGCCCTTGCCGCCGGAGACGACGATGGTGATGTCGGTGATGCCGGACGCCACCAGTTCCCGGACGGTGTGCTCGATGACCGGCTTGTCGCCGACCGGCAGCATCTCCTTCGGGATCGCCTTCGTCAGCGGCAGGAGACGGGATCCCAGCCCCGCCGCGGGGATGACCGCCCTGCGGATCGTCGTTGCCATGAAATCCCCTTCGCCGAAGACACCGAATGTGCCGAACATCCGGTCCTGTGTCCAGGAGACGTTTCCCGTCAGCCCGTCCCGGAAGCGCCGGTTTCGAGCCCTACGCCTCGTCCGCCAGCTCCGCCACCCCGGTCACCCGGTGCAGCGGATACGTGCGGACCTCGTCCGCGGTGTGGTCGTAGGCCGTGACGAAGCCGCCCTCGACGCGGACGGGGGCGATGAGGCGTTGGCTGGCGGCACCCTCGGCGTTGACGTAGCCGATCCACAGGGCCTCGCCGGTGAGGACGGCGGCCTGCATGGTGGCGAGGGTCTCGGCGGAGTTGGTGCGGGGGAGCTCGCCGGTGGCGGGCGGGGGCCGGTCGGTCTGTCTGCGGGGGGTCGTCGAGGCCAGGTCACCTGCGCGGATCGCCCGGATCGCGGCCGACAGGAGTGTCGCGTCGGGGATCGGGGGGCCGTCCGGGACGGGTTCGGGGGCCGTGCGGGGCGGGGTGCGGTGGGCGTGGGCGCGGGTGATCAGGACATCGCCCTCCGCGGACTCGGCGGCCGGGGCGAAGCCCATCGCGCGCAGGCCGTCCAGCAGTGACGCCGGGTCGGTCTGCGCGGCCAGCACGGTCGGGGCCAGGCGGCGCAGGCGCAGGCCCGCGGCGCGCTTGTCGGCGAGGATCTCGTTGAGGATGGCTTCGTCGTCGCAGCGGACGTAGGCGGAGGCCGCGCCGACCCTGAGGTGACCGTGCCTGCGCGCCACGTCGTCGATGAGGTACGTCAGTGGCTGCGGCACCGGCGTCCGCGCGTGCGCGGCGAGGAAGGCGTGCAGGTCGGAGGCGGACTGGCCGGCGTCCAGAGCACGGCGTACCGAGCCGGGGGTGAAGCGGTAGACCGTCGCCCCGCCCTTCGACTCCACGTCGGCCAGCACGTCCAGCACCTCGGCCAACGACCGCTGCAAGGGGCCGGGGGCCACCGCGGTCAGGTCGGCCTGCAGCAGGACGTGGTCCAGCGGCTCGGGCAGCAACGGCGCGAGCAGCCGGGCGGCCGCGGCGGACGCGGTGGCCTGCTCGGCGGGGGAGAGGGGTTCCGCGAGGGTGGGGCGATGGTGCACGGGCAGCTTGTCCCCGGGGCCCACCGGTGCCTGGGCCGGCGACTTCGGCGCGGTCGCGCCGAGCAATGCCCGTCCGTGCCCCGACAGCGCCCCCCGTCCGGTCACTCCCAGCAGCTCAGCCTCCGCCAGCGTCCACTCGGCGAGCCGTGACCGCAGGTCGTCCTCGCGCTGCGGCCCCCGCAGCGGACGCTCCCAGCGCAGCCGGGCCAGCACCGACTCCTTCGACGGCGACGCCCCTTCCGGCAGCCCCGCCAGCAGCGTCAGCACCCGGTGTCGTACCTCTGGCGCCGCACTGCGGTCGAGCCCCGGGCCCAGCGTCGACAGCGTGCGTTCCTTCGCGTCCCGGCCGCCCACCACGCCGGACACCCGCGTCGCCGTCAGCCACGCCTCCGCCAGGCGGGCCCAGCGCTGTGCCGCGGGCTGCTCCAGCCACTCGTCGTGGGCCGGGGTCGCCGCGTACCGTTCGTCCGCCTCGCCGTCGGAGGCCAGCAGGCCCGCCGCGTACGCCAGCTCGACCCAGAACGCGGCGACCGGTTCCGCCACGTCCAGGGCGACGGCCGTGCGCTTGAGGTCGCGGACGCTGAGGCCGCCCGCCCGCAGCACCGCGGGCCCGCCCTCGTCCCAGTCCTTCAGCAGCTCCTCGACGGTCGCGAGCGCGGTGTACGCCTGCCCGGCCGCCGTCGCGTCCACCACCTGTGGACGGTGCGTCGCCGCGGGCTCGACGGCCGGCGGCAGCGGCTCCACCGCGCGGTGCGCACGGCCGCCGCGCAGATGCAGGGCCACTTCCCGCGGGAGGACGACCGTCCCGGGCGCCGTCGGCACCAGCAGCCCCAGGTCCAGCAGGCGCCGCAGATGGGCCGCAGGGTCGGCGGTGACCTGGCCGTACGGCGGGCCCCACACCAGCCGGGTGAGCACCTCCCGCGACTCCTCCGAGAGCTCGGCGAGCAGCGCGGACATCCGCTTGCGGTCCGTGAACAGGGCCGTCAGCGACGCCAGCGCCGACACCGCGTCGTGGGTCGAGCCGAGCCCCGTCGCCGTCACGATGTCCTGGATGCGGCCCGGCGACATCCCCGCCGTGGCCTCCTGCACGGTCGGCCCGAGCCCGGTCGGCGACGGATGCTGCGGCGAGGGCGCGAGCAGCTCACGGGCGGTGCGCACCAGCCGCAGCCGGTCGTCGTCGCCCCACACCAGGGCCTGCTCCCGCAGCGTGGCGAGGGCGCGGGGGAGCGCCGCCGAGACGGCCGGGTCGCCGCCGTCACCGGTCAGCAGCGCCCGCAGTTCCTCGTACGGCGCCGGGTCCGCGGCCACGGCCAGCGCCTCCGCCGTCTGCAGCGCGAAACGGTCCAGCCGCTCCAGCGCCCGCACCACCGACGCCCTCGTCCCGGCCCGGGTCGCGAGCTGGGTCAGGTCCGTGGGCACGGGGGTGATGAGGTCGGGGCGGGCACGCAGAAGCGCGGCCAGGGAGGCGTCGTCCCTGGCCCGGAGCGCTTCCGCGAGGGAGCGCGGCGGTACGGCCGGGTTGCTCATCCGACCAACGTTAGCGGGTCGCCTCCGGCGGCCGGGCCGAGCAGGTGAGGTCGGCGGGGGTGCGCGTCCCCGGGGGCGGTGCGCTAGTTTCGTCCCACGAGGGAGCCAATGCACCAACCCCGGAGGGGACTTCGTGGGTATCGAGAGCGACCAGGTCGTCTACGAGTATCTGAGCCGCGTCGGAGACGTCGCGCAGCAGCGGCAGTTGCCGTCGTCCACCCGGATGAGACTCGTCTCGGAGTTGCGCAACGAGATCGACCGGCGGCGCGCCAAGGTCACCGTGGACTCGCCCGCCGCCGTCCGCCGGATCATCGCCAGGCTGGGCAGCCCCGACGAGGTGGTCAGCGCCGCCGGAGGCACGGCGGGCAGTGCCCCGCAGATGCCGGTCGTCTCGATGCCCGTACAGCGGGACCGGGAGCCGGAGGAGACCGAGCGGCCCAAGGGGCTGCGCAAGGTCGTCCCCCGGCCGCGCCCCGGGACCCCGCCGCAGCCCGCCCCGGCCGCCGATCGCGACACGTCCCACGGGCCCCATCTGGCCGGCCTGGACGAGCTCGGCGACAGTGCGGCGCAGCCCGACTGGTGGCGGGTGGACAGCAGTCCCTTCGGGGTCGGCGACAGCGTGCCGGGCTTCGTGGGCGGAGTGGAGATCCCGGAGCTGCTGAGGCCCCCGCCGCCCAAGGAGGAGCAGAAACCCGAGCCCCCGCCGGCCGTCGAACAGGTGGCGCAGGCGCCGGTGGTGAAGGCCCGTACGGCCTGGTGGAGGCCGAAGACGGTCACGAAGGCCGCGGAACCGCTCGTCGAGGCCGTCCCGGCCCGCCGGCGCCCCTTCTCCCGGGCCGCGGGCTCCGGAGCCGGAGGCTGGAGCAATCCCCTCCTCCTGCTCGCCGCCGCCCTGCTCGTCGCCGGTGCCGTGCTCGGCAACCTGCTCGTCCTGGTCGTCGGCTGGCTCATCGCGTGGGCCTCGCGCCGGCTGACCGACACCGAGACCAAATGGGCCGTCGTGTTCCTGCCCGGTCTCTCGCTCACCGCGGGGCTCGTCTGGCTGTGGGGGCGGAACGAGGGCCGCTGGGGCGAGCCCATCGCCCAGGGCCACATGAACGACGCGATCTCCCAGACGTGGCCATGGGTGGTGCGGGGCGCGGCCGTGGCGTCGGCGCTGTTCCTGGTGTGGCGCTCGCAGCGGCAGCGGTAGACCGCGGAAATCCGGTGTCTGCGGGCCCCGCCGCCCGGGCACAATGGCCCATATGGCCTCTGCGAGCATCACCGCCCCGACCGTCGGCTTCGACCTCGACATGACGCTGATCGACTCCCGCCCCGGCATCCGCGCCTGCTGGGTGGAGCTGTCGGAGCGGACGGGGACGTACGTCGACGCCGACCTGGTGGTCACGCGGCTCGGGCCGCCGCTGGAGGAGGAGATGGCGTACTGGTTCCCGGCGGACCGCATCCCGGCCATGTCGGACCTCTACCGCGAGCTCTACCCGTCGTACGCCATCACCGGCACCCTGGCGATGCCCGGCGCCCGCGAGGCCATAGGCGCCGTACAGGCGGCCGGCGGGCGGGCGATCGTCGTGACGGCCAAGTGGGAGCCCAACGCCGAGCTGCACATGGAGCACCTGGGCATGGAGCCGGACGCGGTGATCGGCAACCTGTGGGCCGAGCAGAAGGGCGAGGCGCTGCGCGAGCACGGCGCGCGGGTGTACGTCGGCGACCACACCGGCGATGTGCGCGGGGCGCGGATCGCCGAGGCGCTCTCGGTCGCGGTGCCCACGGGACCGTGCACCGCCGAAGAACTGAGCGAGGCCGGGGCCGATGTCGTCCTCGGAGATCTCACCGAGTTCCCGGGGTGGTTTTCGGACTATCGTCCCGGTTATCGGCCGGCCCGCGCTTGACGCCTTCCCGCCGCGACCGATTGCAGCACGCCCGCACCGGCCACCACGAACCCGACGGCCATGAGCATGCTCAATCCGAACATGTACGTCGGAAAAGGCGTCGTTCCGAGCAGGAACGGGGCCACGGTGACCAGAGTGGCCACCGCACCGATGAAGAAGACGATGGCTCCGGCACGGATCAGTCGGTCACCGGGAGCGGCGGAATTCGGTTGGGTTTTGTCACGCACCGGACCAGGGTAGTTCCCTGCGCGAAGGAACAACCGGGCGACGTCTTGTCACCGGCCTGAAGACCATTAGCCTGGGAACCGGCGGGTCCCGACGACCCGCCCCAGTGCTATCAAGAGCCGTTTCAGAAGCAGTTTTCCGACGAGTACGAGGACGAGGACAGACGTGCCTACCGGCAAGGTCAAGTGGTTCAACAGTGAGAAGGGCTTCGGCTTTCTCTCCCGCGACGACGGCGGTGACGTCTTCGTCCATTCCTCCGTCCTCCCTGCCGGAGTCGAGACGCTGAAGCCCGGACAGCGGGTGGAGTTCGGGGTGGTCGCCGGGCAGCGCGGTGACCAGGCCCTTTCGGTGGCCGTCCTCGACCCGACCCCATCGGTCGCGGCGGCGACGCGCAAGAAGCCGGACGAACTGGCCTCCATCGTCCAGGATCTGACGACCCTTCTGGAGAACATCACGCCGATGCTGGAGCGCGGCCGCTACCCCGACAAGGCGGCCGGCGGAAAGATCGCCGGTCTCCTGCGAGCGGTCGCCGACCAACTCGACGTGTAGTGCACGAGACACGGGCCGAGGCGCCGTCCCCTCAACTGCTGGAACAGGTCCGGCGGCAGCGGCGCCACACCCTGGAACTGCTCACGGTGTGCGCCGTGGGCCTGGTCCCGTGGACGATCCTGCTGGCGGCCACGCTGCCCAGCGGCTACACGGTCCGCCAGTGGCGCACCACCTGGGTCGGCTTCGACATCCTGCTCCTGCTGGCGATGGCCGCCACGGCCCTGCTCGGCTGGCGCCGCCACCGGGGGGTCGTGGTGGCGGCCGTGTCGACGGGTGCCCTGCTGGTCTGCGACGCGTGGTTCGACGTGTCGCTGGCCCTGGGCACCCCGGACGTCTGGTGGTCGGCGGCACTGGCGGTGTGCGTGGAACTGCCGCTCGCCGGCTTCCTGATCCACCGAGTCCTGGGAATGCTGAAACTGGCCCAATGGCCGAGCGCCCCGCAGGAACGCGTCAGGTGAACGACAACGCGTCGGGACCCAGAGCGGGCACAAGGCCTTCCGCGGCCGCCCGGGTCAGCAGCCCCCGAATCGCCGCATATCCGTCTTCCCCGAGGTCCGCGGTGAACTCGTTGACGTACAAACCAATGTGCTGATCGGCGACAGCGGGATCCATCTCCTGCGCGTGTTCCATGACATAAGGCCGGGAATTCTCGGGCTCGTCCCAAGCGGCCCGCACGGACGTACGGATGGACTCGGCGAGCGACTCCAGCCTCTGGGCACCGAGAGCGCGCTTGGCGATGATCGCCCCCAACGGAATCGGCAACCCCGTCGTCGACTCCCAGTGCTCGCCCATGTCCGCGAGCTTGTGCAGCCCGTAGTTCTGATACGTGAAGCGCGCCTCGTGAATGACGAGCCCCGCGTCCACGCGACCGTCCCGCACGGCCGGCATGATCTCGTGGAACGGCATCACGACGATCTTCCCGACCCCGCCCTCCAGGACGTCCGCCGCCCACAGCCGGAACAGCAGATACGCCGTCGACCTCTCGGACGGCACGGCGACGGTACGGCCCTTGAGATCCACGTCGGCCTCCCGCGTCAGCACCAGCGGCCCGCACCCCCGCCCCAGCGCACCCCCGCAGGGCAGCAGCGTGTACTCGTCGAGGACGTACGGCAGCACGGCGTACGACACCTTCAGCACATCGAACTCACCGCGCTCCGCCATCCCGTTGGTGATGTCGATGTCGGCGAACGTCACGTCCAGCGAAGGCGCCCCCGGCACCCGGCCATGGGCCAGCGCGTCGAAGACGAACGTGTCGTTCGGGCAGGGCGAGTACGCGATCTGCAGCGGCTCAGTCGTCATGGTGTGTCCAACCCTCCAGTACGGGCGTCAGCTTCCCGAACCCCTCCGTCAGGGCCGTGAGCGCGTCGCCGATTCGCCAGGCGGCCCGGTCGCGCGGACCGATCGGATTGGAGACGGCCCGGATCTCCAGCACGGGCACCCCGTGCGCCCCGGCCGCCTCGGCGACCCCGAAGCCCTCCATGGCCTCGGCGAGGGCGGTGGGATGGCGTTCTCGCAGGGCGGTAGCGCGGGCGGCGGTACCGGTCACCGTGGAGACGGTGAGCACGGCTCCGGCCCGGCCGCCGGTCGCGGCCACGGCGGCCCGTACGAGTGTTTCGGGCGGACGGTGGGTGACGACCCCGAACCCCAGCTCGGTCACCGGCACGAACCCCTCGGCGGTCTCGGCCCCGAGGTCGGCCGCGGTGATCTCGTCGGCGACGACGAGCGACCCGACCGGCGCGTGCGGCAGAAACCCGCCCGCGATCCCGGCGGAGACGACGAGGCCGTAGGGAGCCCCCTCCACAGTGGCCATGGTGAGCGCGGTGGCGGTGGAGGCGGCGGCGAGAGCGGGCCCGACCCCCACGGCGACGACGTCGACGGACGACGCCGTGCCCTCGAACGCGCGGGCCACCGCGTCCCGTTCGACCGGGACGGCGGTGGCCACGAGGATGCGCATCAGCTACGGCTCCGACGGATCAGTAGTCGGAGTTCTCCAGCTTGAAGTTCCACACGCCCTTGTAATCCTTGCTCTGGCCCGAGGTCGTCTTGTCCTGCTCGACGATGCTGATGTACAGCGTCTTCTGCGGGGCCTGGCCCTGCTGCTGGGCGAAGAGGTCGACGCCGTCGAAGGAGTAGTACGACTTCTTGTACACGTAGGTCATCTGCTGGCCGTTGATCCACAGGGCCCAGCCGGTGTCCGCGATCTTCTGGTCGACGCCGACGCGCAGGGTCTCGCTCTGCTTGACCTTGATCGTCTTGACGTCGCCCTTCTCCAGGGCGCACTTGGCGACCTTGGCCTGGCCGAGGTCGTTGCCGTCGTCGTAGCAGACGGCCTCGGAGCTCACCGAGGTCGAACCGACCGTGACGGTGACGCGCGGCGTCGGCTTGTCGCAGGCCGACAGGACGAGCAGTCCGGCGGAAACGAGGCCGGCGGCGGCGACGGCACGGCGGCGTCGCACATCGGATTGCAGCGTGGTCATGACGGAAGGCTATCTGGCACGTCCTACGGTCCCCTTATGCGGGGTACGGCGTGCCGTGCGTCGGCGGCGGGTTACGCCACTCGCGCCTTGGGCGCGCTGCCGTGCCGGGCCGAGCTGAGCAGTCCCTTCGCGGTGGCCAGCCAGCCCGCGGCGACGACCGCGGCGGCCACGGACAGGCCCAGGTAGCCGTTGAGCGGCATCACGATGCCGACCGCGCCGCCGAACACCCAGGACACCTGGAGCAGCGTCTCGGAGCGGGCGAAAGCCGAGGTGCGGACGAGTTCGGGCACGTCCCGCTGGATCAGCGCGTCCAGGGACAGCTTGGACAGGGCCTGGGAGAATCCGGCGACCGCCGTCAGACACGCCACCAGGAAGGCCCCGAAGAAGATCGCCGCCGTGATCGCCGCGCCCAGCACGAACGCCACCACCGTCACGATGATGATCTCCGGCGCTCTCGAGCGCAGCCAGGCCCCGACCGCCGTACCGAGCGCGTTGCCCACGCCCGCCGACACGGCCACCAGGCCCAGGGAGACCGCCGCGCTCTCGCCGGTCAGCGGATGCTCGCGCAGCAGGAAGGCGAGGAAGAAGGTGAGGAAGCCGGAGAGCCAGCGCAGGGCGGCGTTCGCGCCGAGGGCGTGGGTGACGGCGGTGCCGACCGTGCGCAGCCCCGGCCGCTTGACGGCCTTGAGATGCGGTCCGTGCAGATGTTTCTCGTCGGCGGCGAGCAGCGCCACGTCCTCGCCCTTGGCCGAGTCGACCTTCGGCGGCAGCGAGAAGGACAGGAACGTACCGGCGATGAAGATCACGAAGGCGCCGTACAGCGGCCAGCGTGGTCCGACGGCCTGGAGCCCGGCGCCGATCGGGGCCGCGATGCCGGTGGCGAGGAGGCCGCCGAGGGTGACGCGGGAGTTGGCCTTGACCAGGGAGAAGCCGGGCGGGAGCAGCCGGGGCACGACCGCGCTTCTGACGACGCCGTACGCCTTGGAGGCCACCAGGACGCCCAGAGCCGCCGGATACAGCTCCAGGCTGCCCGTGGCGACCGCCCCGGCGATGATGAGCGCGAGCATCGCCCGGGCGAGCATCGCGCCCGCCATGGCGGCGCGGCGGCCGTGCGGGAGGCGGTCCAGGAGCGGGCCGATCACGGGCGCGAGGACCGTGAAGGGCGCCATGGTGATGGCGAGGTAGAGCGCGACGCGCCCGCGGGCCTCGTCGGTCGGCACCGAGAAGAACACGGTCGAGGCGAGCGCGACGGTGATCATCACGTCACCCGCGCCGTTGACGGCGTGCAGTTCGATCAGCTTGCCGAGGCCGGACTCGCCCGCCCCGTGCGCATGGGTCGCCTTGCGGATTCCCCGGGCCGTACCGGTGAACGGGAAGTGCAGGGCACGCCCGACGGCACGGACGGACCCTGTCATCCGGCCCGAACCGCCACCGATCCCGGTGGCTCCCTGGGGTGTCCTCGCCGCTGCCACCCCGTCATAGTGCCCCGAGAAAGCTGTGAGTAGTGCGGTTACCGCGCGTATGAACGCATATGAAGCGCCACCTGAGGCAACGGATCATCACGTCGGTGTAGGCCGAGCGGCGGCGAACAGGTAGCGTGCGTAGCGCGCCGTGGCGAACGTTCTCGGCCGCGCGCCTCTCTGACATCCCGCAGAATGGATAGGAGCAGGTGCGCCCGAGCGCGATCGGACGCGGACGTCGACGCGGTCCTCCGGTCCGCTCCGTCCGCATCCGCCGCCTTCAGGCCGGCGCACCCGAGTGACGGCGTAGGAGAGAAGCGATACCTGTGAGCGCAGCGACAACGCGAAGCCGCACCCCCGACCGCCTGTGCGCCGAGGCCGTCGACCTCGCCCGCGCCGCCGCCGAGGAGGCCGCCGCACCCGGCGTGGTGGGCGAGCACGCGAGCCTGGTGTCCGAGGGCGATCGTGTCGTCACGCACTTCTTCGAGTGCAAGGAGCTCGGATACCGGGGCTGGCGCTGGGCCGTCACGGTGGCCCGCGCCTCCCGCGCCAAGCTGGTGACGCTGGACGAGGTCGTGCTGCTCCCCGGCCCCGACGCGCTGCTGGCGCCGGAGTGGGTGCCGTGGAGCGAACGCCTGCGCCCCGGCGACATGGGCCCCGGCGATCTGCTCCCCACCGACGCCGAGGACCTCCGCCTGGAGCCCGGCTATACCGGCGAGGACGAGCCGCTGCCGAGCGCGCCCGTCTCCGAGGAGATGGCCGAGCTGGTCGAGGCGGAGGACGCGGAGCTCACGGCGGGCACCCCCTCGAACCTCCCGGTCGCCCCGACCCGCGGCTCGATCGCCGCGGTCGCCGAGGAACTGGGCATGCGCCGCGCCCGGGTCCTGTCCCGCTACGGCCTCCATGTCGCCGCCGACCGCTGGGAGGATTCCTTCGGCGCCAAGACGCCGATGGCCCAGGCGGCCCCGGCGCCCTGCGTCAGCTGCGGCTTCCTGGTCCCGCTCGGAGGTTCGCTGGGCCAGGCCTTCGGACTGTGCGCCAACGAGTTCGCCCCGGCGGACGGCCGAGTGGTCTCGCTGTCCTACGGCTGCGGAGGCCACTCGGAGGCGGCGGTCATGCCGAAGCCCCCGCAGCCGGCCCCGCCGGTGATCGACGAGACCCGGGTGGACCCGTTCCCGCTGCGACCGGCATCCGACTCGGGGTCGGTGCCGCTGCTGGCGGACGAGGACTCGGCGGAGCTGGGTCACTCGTAGGAGGGGTGCCGGCTCCCGGGGTGCAGCACCCCCTGCCGTGCACATGCCGCGGAGCGGGCGCCCGTTCCCGTTGCCGGAGAACGGACGCCCGCTCGCGGGCCGACGGACGGGCGATCGGTCAGGGGCGCTGGAACACCCGGTCCACCACGCCGTCGGCGACGATGTACTGCGACTGGTCGTAGACCTTGGTCGTCAGTTTCATCGTGGTCCGCTCACGCAAGCCCAGGTACCGGTACGTCTTCGCGTCGAAGAGCAGCACCCGCCCGCCGTCCTCCCAGGGGGTGCCGCGCGGGCCGACGTACCGGACACCGATGGCCGTGTGCCCGTTGAACTCGGTCCGGTCCGGCAGCACCTCGACCCCGGGGACGGCGGCGAGCGCCTCGAACGCCGCGGAGCGCAGCCCCTTGGGCAGGACGGAGTCGCGGAGCAGTCCGGCGAGGAAGAACTGGACCATCGGCCACTCGTCGGCCCTGGTCTTCCGGCCGAAGTCGGGCTTCGTGCCCGACTCGCGCAGGACGATCGTCAGCCTGGCCGGGTCGAGGGGCAGCTTCTCCAGCTTCGACCACTCGGTCGGCGGCCAGGAGTACTGACCCTTCTGAGCCGGCGGCACCCACTGGGTGTGGCCCAGCTCGCTGACGTAGGACTTCTTGGACCCGTCGACCGAGTTCCAGCTCTCGTCGACGTACTTCTTCACGGGACCGCCCGAGACCGGCTTGAGCTCGATGACCTCCTTGGTGTAGATGAACTGGTCGTCGCGCGGGGCGAGCGGCTTCTCCAGCCGGAGTGCCTCGGCCGCCGCCCCCCGCAGCACGGTGGTCGCGCTCACCGTCTGCGTGCGGGGTGCGCTCTCCCCGGTGTTCTGGGCGACCACCACGGTCGCGGTGACCGCGGTCGCGGCCGCGCAGGCCACGGCGATCCGCAGCAGCGGACGGCGGCCTACGGCGGCGGGGGCGGCGGCGGGGGCCTGCATCGCCTGGTAGAGGCGGAAGCGGGCGCGGGCGCGGGCGGTGTCCGTGAGAGGGGGCGCGTCCGCGTCCCACTCCCTCAGAAGCTCGATCTCATTCATCGTCGGATTCCTCTCGGAGAGCGGTCGGATCGGATCCGCCCAATGCCTCACGGACTTTTCTGCGGGCCCTGTACAACCGCGACCGGACCGTCCCCACCGGCACGCTCAGGGCGGCCGCGACCTCCTCGTAGCCGAGGTCGGCCCAGGCGACCAGCAGCAGTACGTCCCGGTGCCGGGCGGGCAACCGGGCGAGGGCGCCGGCGAGTTCGCCGCGTACCGCCTGGGCGCTGACCCGTGCCGCCACCCGGTCCGCCACCGTCTCCTCGGCCGGCCCGTCGGGGGCGGCCGCGGGCAGCCGGCCAAGTGTCTTCAGCCGCCGGGCCTCGGCGCGCCGGTGGCGGCCGATGAGGTTGGTCGCGATGCCGAACAGCCAGGGGCGGGCGTCGGGCGCCTCCGTGCGGTACCGGAAGCGCTGCTGGAACGCGGTGGTGAAGGTCTCCGCCATCACGTCCTCGGCCGCTTCCGCACCGAGTCGGCGCGCCGCGTAACGGTGCACCGAGTCGGCATGGCGGTCGAAGAGCGCGGCGAACACCTCGGGCTCGTCCCACGACCGTTCGATCACCGAGGCGTCGCTGTCCTGCCCCACCCTGACGCCTGGTTCGACGGTCATCGGGGCTCCTTTCGTCGCTGTGGCGCTGTGAAGCTCGGGCTTTCACCCGTACTTCGCCGCTCGCGGGAATCCGGTTCCCATGGAGACAAGGTGTGAGGGCCACAGGGGCGGAGTTGCCGTCCCCCCTGCGCGCGGTACCTTCATCGTCACGCCGACGAGGAGAGTGTGAACGTGAGCAAGTTCGTGCGGCCCGCCGCCGAGGGTGCCGACCCGTTCGGGACCGCCCGGCTCAGGCGAGGGGTGCTGGACGCCTGGGCCACCAGCCCCGCCCGGTTCCGGGAGGACGCCAACGCCGAGGAGGACCTCGTCCTCGGCGGGTACCGGGACCGACTCGTCGTCGAGCTCGCGCAGAACGCCGCCGACGCGGCGGCCAGGGCGGGCGTGCCGGGACGGCTCCGGCTCACCCTCCGCGAGGGCGTCCTGGTCGCCGCCAACACCGGCGCACCGCTGGACGCGGCCGGTGTCGAGTCCCTCTCCACCCTGCGGGCCTCCGCCAAGCGCGACAACCAGGACGGCTCGATCGGCCGCTTCGGCGTCGGCTTCGCCGCCGTGCTCGCCGTCACCGACGAACCCGCCGTCGTCGGCCGGCACGGCGGGGTCTGCTGGTCCCTCGCCGAGGCCCGCGAGCACGCCGCCGACACGGCGCGGCACAGTCCCGGACTCGGCGACGAGATCCGCCGCCGCGACGGCCATGTCCCGCTGCTGCGACTCCCGTTCGCCGCCGAGGGCACCGCGCCCGACCCCTACGACACCGTCGTCATCCTCCCGCTGCGCGACACCGCCGCCGCCGACCTCGCCGAGCGCCTCCTGAACACCGTCGACGACGCTCTCCTCCTCGCCCTCCCCGGGCTCGAGGAGGTCGTGATCGAGACGGACACGACCCGCACGATCAGCCGCCGCACCGAGGGCAACCTCATCGTCGTGGAGGACTCGCGAGACGGTACGACCGGCTGGCGTACGGCGTCCGCGCACGGGCCGCTCACCCCCGAACTCCTCGCCGGCCGGCCCGTCGAGGAGCGGCTGCGGCCGCACTGGTCGCTCACCTGGGCCGTGCCCGCCGACACCGACGGCACCCCGGCCCACCCCCGCACCAGCCCCGTCGTGCACGCCCCGACGCCCAGCGACGAGCCGCTCGGCGTCCCCGCCCTGCTCATCGCGTCCTTCCCGCTGGACACCACCCGCCGGCACGCGGCACCCGGACCACTCACCGATTTCCTCGTGCAGCGCGCGGCGGACGTGTACGCCGAACTCCTCGCCGGCTGGCGGCCGGTGAGCGAAGGGATCATCGGGCTGGTGCCCGGCCCGTTGGGCAAGGGTGAGCTGGACGGGGCGCTGCGGCAGGCGATTCTCGATCGCCTCCCGCGCACGGCGTTTCTCCCACCCGCCCTCCCAGCGTTTCTCCCACCCGCCCTCCCAGCGTTTCTCCCACCCGCCCTCGAGCCCGGTGACGACTCAGAGCTGCCGGAGGTCCTGCGCCCCCGCGAGGCCGAGGTCGTCGAGGGCGCCGGCGCCGACACCGTGCGGGTGCTCGCCGAAGTACTGCCCACCCTGCTGCCCGCCGGTCTCGAACGGCGTGTGGAACTGCGGACGCTGGGCGTCGCCCGCATCCCGCTGACCGACGCCGTCGACCGGCTCGCCGGGCTCGAGAAGGAGCCGGAGTGGTGGCAGCGGCTCTACGACAGCCTCGCGGGCGTCGACCCCGACCGGCTCTCCGGCCTTCCCGTGCCGCTGGCCGACGGGCGGACGACCATCGGGCCCCGGCAGGTCCTGCTGCCCACCTCGGACGGATCCCTGATCGACCCGGAGATCCTCGCCCGGCTCGGCCTCAAGGTCGCCCACCCGGCCGCCGCCCACCCGCTCCTGGAGAAGCTCGGCGCGCTGCCCGCGACGTCGCGCGCGGTGCTCACCACGCCCCAGGTGCGGGCCGCCGTGGCCGCCTCCCTGGACGACGACGGCGGGATGAGCTGGGAGGAGGACACCCCGGACGCCGAGGAGCTGGCCGACACCGTCCTCGCGCTCGTCAGGGACGCGGGACTCGAGCCCGGCGACGAGCCGTGGCTGGGCGCGCTCGCCCTGCCGGACGAGGAGGGGGAACTGGTCCCCGCCGGTGAACTCGTCCTGCCCGGCAGCCCGTTCGCCCAGGTCATGCGTGAGGACGAACTCGCCTACGTGGACGCCGAACTGGCCGGGAAGTGGGGCGAACAGCCTCTCGCGGCCTGCGGAGTGCTCGCCGGCTTCGCCCTGGTCCGGGCCACGGACGTGGTGTTGGACCCGGACGAACTGGAGCCCCGCGAGGGCGACTTCGCGGAGCCGGACGACGCCGGTCTGCTCGATGCCGTGGACGTGTGGTGCGAGGACATCCTCGACCGCTTCCCGGACACGCCGGTACCGCCGGTCGCCACCGAACTGGTCGCCGTACGCGATCTCGACCTGGTCGACGAGGACAAGTGGCCCGAGGCGCTGGCCCTGCTGGCCCGGCCGCCCCTCCGGGACGCGATCACCCAGCAGGTCCGCATCCTCCTGCCGGACGGCACACATGAACTCGTACGGCCGTACACCGCCTGGTGGTTGCGCGGGAACCAGGTGCTCGACGGCCGCCGCCCCGCCGGTCTGCTGGCGGCCGGGGGAGACTCCCTCCTCCGCGGCCTGTACGACGAGGCGGACGCGACCGGGTTCGACGACGAGCAGGTGCTGCGGGCGCTGGGCGTGCGGACGTCGGTGGCCGCGCTGCTGGAGGAGCCGGGCGGGGCGGCGGAGCTGCTGGACCGCCTCGCCGACCCCGACCGATCGGTGACGGGCGTCCAACTGCATGCCCTTTACAGTGCGTTGGCCGATCTCGATCCCGAACAGGTCACCCTCCCCGACGAGCTGCGGGCGGTGACCGACGGCCGGGTCGAGGTCGTGGACGCGGCCGACGCGGTGGTCGTCGACTCACCGGACCTGCTCCCGTTCACGCAGGGCGTCCCGCTGCTGCCGGTCCGCCCGCCCCGGGCCGCCGAGCTGGCCGAACTCTTCCAGGTCCGCCGCCTGAGCGAGTCCGTCACCGGTTCCGTCGACTCCGAGGGCACCGAGCACGACGTACCGGATCCGGTACGGGTGCTGCTGGGCGCCCGTACCCCGTCCACCTACGTCGAGCACGACGAACTCGTCGTCGACGGCGTGGGGATCGACTGGCGCCTGACGAACGACGGTGTCCTGCACGCTTCCACCCTGGAGGGCGTGGCCGCGGGCCTGGCCTGGGCGGCGGGCCAGTGGCCACGACGCTTCGAGGTGGCAGCGCTCCTGGAGGACCCGACCCGCACGGAGGAACTGGCCAGGGACCGCTGGTTCGACTGAGCGTCTCAGCCGGAGCTGGGGTCCAGGAAGTAGTCGTACTTCTCCAGGTCGAGCGTGATTCCGGTCAACTGCCGGACACGCTCGGCGTGTTCCTCCGTCAGAGGCACATCGCCGACGAGCCGGGACGGTGGAATCCCCACGAGGTCCGCGAGGACGTCCACGCCGACGGCGGTGACATCGACGGACGAGTCAAGGAACTCGTCGTCCTTCGGGAAGCGGGAGATGGCAAGTCGGCCGTTCACAGGGAAGGGTCCTCCTCCGGTTCCAGGAAGTAGTCGTACCTCTCCAGGTCGAGCCTGATTCCGGTCAACTGCCGGACACGCTCGGCGTGCTGCTGCGTCAGCGGATACACGTCGGCCAGCTGCTCCGGCGCCATCCCGAGGAGTTCTCCCCAGGCTTCCGCGCCGACCGCGGTGACGTCGGTGGACGACAGCGGCTGGTCGCCGTCCTTGGGATAGCAGGTGAGAGGGAAGTACACGGTCACGTCGGCACCTTCCGGGTCGGATCGGCGGGCTTGGTCGGGGCTCCAGTATTGGGGTCGAACTCCCCGAGGTGCTTCAACGACGGCCTGGGCCGGGTGCTGCGCGAGACGCAGAGCGAGAGCAACGCCGTACAGAAGGCGCAGACGGATCCGATTCTCGCGGTTACGCCGGTGACGGCTCGTGGAAAATCAGGCCGTCTGCTGCAACGCTTCACCCCGCTCGCGCATCTGACCCCACGAGCCGCCAGGCTCCACGACCAGTCCCTGGGGGAACGCATGCGCATCCGCACCACCGTGGCCGCCGTCTCCGGCGGCCTCGTCCTCTCCGCCCTCGCCGTCCCGGCCGCGCAGGCCGACGGCGGGGGCCTCCACAAACCCACCGCCGCGGAGCGTTTCGGCGTCTCCAGAGCCGCGATGAGCGCCGCCGCCGACGATGAAGTGCCGGTCATCTCCGACGTGAAGGTCAACGGCGGCAAGAGCATCGTGTTCGGTACGACTGGCGTCAAGACGTTCGCTGTGTCGCTGACCGCCAGTCACTCCGCCGGTATCCAGGACGCGTACATCGACTTGTGGCACGGCAAGGACCTGGCCCACCACGACGGCGTGTTCGCTCCGAACGAGCAGAACGCCACCTGCACCGCGGTCAGTGCCACGACCTCGAACTGCAAGCTCACCATCACGGTCGACGCCGGCCGGGAGCTGTACATGAACTCGCTGGCCGGTACCTGGCACGTGACGGCCGCCGCGATCGCCGCCGACGAGGCCGGGAGCGACTACTGGAACGACTTCTACGGCACCCACAAGCTCCAGCGCCTCTCCAAGCTCACGGCCAATGCCTCCCCCGAACCGGTGAAGAAGGGCAAGACGATCACCGTCACCGGCAAGCTGACGCGGGCCAACTGGGAGACGCGTAAGTACGCCGGTTACTCGACCCAGCCGGTGAAGCTGCAGTTCCGCAAGAAGGACTCCGACACCTACACCACCGTGAAGACCATCAAGACCAACAACAAGGGTGACCTGAAGACCACGGTCAAGGCCACGGTCGACGGCTTCTTCCGCTGGAGCTTCGCGGGCACCTCCACCACCCCGGCGGTCAACGCCGCGGGCGACTTCATCGACGTCAAGTAAGTCGGCTTGAAGTAAAGCGTTGCGCATGTGCGGCTAAAAAAACGCCTCACGCGTACAACCTGTCCCAGGAGTCACGGATCTACGGACTGAGTCATCAGACTCCGAGATCCTTCTCTCCTCATGGGGAACGCACATGCGCATACGCGCCCTCGTCCTCGTCGCCTCCGGCGCCGTGGCACTCTCCACCCTTGCCGTGCCGGCCGCCCAGGCCGCCACGGCCGGGCCCGCCGTCACCTTCTCCAACCTGAAGGTCAACAGCGGCAAGAACATCGTGGTCGGCACGACGACGACGGTCACGGTCTCGGCGACCTACACCGTGACCAAGCCCGCGAGCCTGAACGCGAGTTCCTTCCAGACCGGGCCGGTCCTCTACCGCGGCGCCACTCTCGGCCTGAACTCCGACGACCTGCTCGGCGGTGACGACGCCGGCACCTGCACGGCGTCCTCCTCGACGGTGCTGAAGTGCACGGCGAAGATCCAGTTCCGCCCCAAGGGCTCCGACGAGGCCGACGACCTGGTCAGCAGTGAGGCCGGCACCTGGAAGCTGGGCGCCCTCGCGGTCAACGCGGACGACGGCATGACCTGGCAGGGCGACCTCGGCACCACCCACCTCCAGCGCAGGGCCACCCTCTCCGTCAACGCCTCCCCCGAGCCGGTGAAGAAGGGGAAGACGATCACGGTCACGGGCAAGCTCGCCCGCGCCAACTGGGACACCAACACCTACGCGGGTTACTCGACCCAGCCGGTGAAGCTGCAGTTCCGCAAGAAGGGCAGCAGCACCTACACGACCCTCAAGACCATCAAGACGACGTCCACGGGCACGCTGAAGACGACGACCACGGCGACGGCCGACGGCTACTACCGCTACAGCTTCGCGGGCACGACGACGACGCCGTCCGTGAGCGCGGCGGGCGACTACGTCGACGTTCAGTAGAACGTGCCCCACAGGGGCGCGAGGCCGTATCTCATTCGCGGCTGCGCCGCGCGGGCGCGACAGGCCACGACGGCGCCGCACACGACACACAGCGGCCCTGTCCCGGCTGAAGCCCAGCGCTAAGCGGGAACGCGGCGGTCCACCCACCTCCACAGGAGTTCCAGGGTGGCCGCCGCCACCACCGAGATGCCGACCGCGATCCACGGCATCGTCACCCCCACCAGCTTCAGCGCGAAGAAGTCCTGGAGCCACGGCACCGCCAGGACCGCGACGAACGCGAGGCCCATCGCCGCGACCAGCGCGAGACGCCACCAGGTGTACGGGCGGGCGATGATCGCCAGCACCCACATCGAGATCAGGAACAGGGTCAGGGTCGCCGCGCTCGTCTCCGCGTCCAACGCGCCGGTGCCCGTGTAGTGGTGACGGGCGAGCAGATACGTCACGAAGGTCGCGACCGCCGCCACCACACCGCCCGGGACCGAGTACCGCATCACCCGGCGCACGAAGTGCGGTCGCGCGCGTTCCTTGTTGGGCGCGAGGGCCAGGAAGAAGGCCGGGATGCCGATCGTCAGCGTCGAGAGCATGGTCAAGTGTCGTGGCAGGAAGGGGTATTCGACCTGCCAGCACACCACGAAGACCGCCAGCAGCACCGAGTACACGGTCTTCACCAGAAACAGCGTCGCGACCCGGGTGATGTTGCCGATGACCCGTCGCCCCTCGGCGACGACGGACGGCAGCGTCGCGAAACTGTTGTCGAGCAGCACGATCTGCGCGACCGCCCGCGTGGCCTCCGACCCGGAGCCCATCGCCACCCCGATGTCGGCGTCCTTCAGGGCGAGCACGTCGTTCACCCCGTCACCGGTCATCGCGACCGTGTGGCCACGCGACTGCAACGCCCCCACCATGTCCCGCTTCTGCTGCGGGGTGACCCGACCGAACACCGTGCCCTCGTCGAGCTTCTTCGCCATCCCGTCCCGGTCGGCGGGCAGCTGACGTGCGTCGACCACGGAGCCGTTCAGCCCGAGCTTGGCCGCCACCGCCCCGACCGAGACCGCGTTGTCACCGGAGATGACCTTGGCGCGGACGTCCTGGTCGGCGAAGTACCGCAAGGTGTCGGCCGCGTCGGGCCGCAGCCGCTGTTCCAGGACGACGAGGGCGGTCGGCCGCGCTCCCCGGGCGACCTCGGGATCGTCGAGGTCGCGGGAGGCCCGGGCCAGCAGCAGCACGCGCAGTCCCTGTTCGTTGAGCCGCCCGGTGTCGGCCAGGGCGGGGTCGCCGGGCGCCAGGAGCACGTCCGGCGCCCCCAGCAGCCACGTACTGGACTCGCCGTCGCCCTCGCTGAAGGAGGCCCCGCTGTACTTGCGGGCGGAGGAGAAGGGGAGCGACTCGGTGCAGCGCCACTCCTCGGCGTCCGGGTAGGCGTCGATGATCGCCTGGAGGGAGGCGTTCGGCCGCGGGTCCGACTCACCGAGGGCGCCCAGGACCTTTCGTACGTACGACTCGTCGGCGCCCCGCAGCGGCCTGAGCTCGGTGACGTCCATGCCGCCCTCGGTGAGGGTGCCGGTCTTGTCGAGGCAGACCGTGTCGATGCGGGCGAGACCCTCGATGGCCGGGAGTTCCTGGACGAGCGCCTGTTTCCGGCCGAGCCGGATGACGCCGATGGCGAAGGCGACCGAGGTCAGCAGGACCAGCCCCTCCGGGACCATCGGCACGATCCCGCCGACCGTCCGGGCGAGGGAGTCCTTGAGGTCGTTGTCCTTCACGAAGAGCTGGCTGATGACCAGGCCGATCGCGGTCGGGACCATCATCCACGTCACGTACTTGAGGATCGTGGAGATGCCCGAGCGCAGTTCGGAGTGGACCAGGGTGAACCGGGAGGCCTCCTCGGCGAGCTGGGCGGCGTAGGCCTCGCGGCCGACCTTGGTCGCCTCGAAGGCGCCGCCGCCGGCGACCACGAAGCTCCCGGACATCACCTGGTCGCCGGGCCGCTTCACCACCGGGTCGGCCTCGCCGGTCAGCAGTGACTCGTCGATCTCCAGACCGTCGGCCTCGACGACCACCCCGTCGACCACGGCCTTGTCGCCGGGCCCGATCTCGATGAGGTCGTCGAGGACGATCTCCGAGGTGCTGACCTGGGACGCGGTCCCGTCCCGCCGTACGGTCGGCCGGGCCTCGCCGATCACCGCGAGCGAGTCGAGGGTCTTCTTCGCCCGCCACTCCTGGATGATGCCGATCCCGGTGTTGGCGAGGATCACGTACCCGAACAGGCTGTCCTGGAACGGCGCGACGAACAGCATGACCAGCCAGAGCACACCGATGATCGCGTTGAACCGGGTGAAGACGTTCGCCCGGACGATCTCCGCCAGGCTCCGGCTGCTGCGCACCGGCACGTCGTTGACCTGTCCGCGCGTCACCCGCTCGGCGACCTCGGCCGCGGTGAGTCCGCCCGCCGCCGGTGCCCGGAGCCTCGTGGGGTGCACAGGGTCGAGTTCGGCGCCCGCGTCGGTGTGCGTCATGCATTCGACGGTACGTGCGGTTTTGCGGCTTCACCCGCCGAGTGACCGGAAGTTCCGACCTGGGGAGGAGACGGGAACGGGCGAGTGATGCCGTGGGACTAGGGGACGCTCGTCACTCGGCAGCAGGGGTGGCGGCGGAGTCGGTGGTGGCCGCCTTCCTGATCGCCGCGTCCCGCTTCCGCACGTACCAGGTGCCGTACAGCCCGAGCACGCCCCCGGCCAGGCAGGTCCACAGCCACCAGGTGTGGTCGTGGTCCGCGAACCAGCCGTAGAAGGGAAGCTGCACGAGGAAGAGCACGAACCAGAGGATCGTGCCACCGGTGACGGTGGCGACGACGGGCCCTTCCAGGGGCTCCGGCGCCTCGTGCTTGATGGGTCCCGAAAAAAAACCGGCCATGGGGACAGCTTACGAGGCGATCACATCTACGCGCGGAGATGGTCATGGTCGACGTTATACGTTCATACTGAAACAGTTTCTCTCTGTCCACATCTGCTCGTAGGAACATCCAATGCCGACCGCCCTCGACCGCTACTTCAAGATCTCCGAGAGGGGCAGCAGTCTGCCCCGGGAGATCCGGGGCGGCTTCGCCACGTTCTTCGCGATGGCCTACATCATCGTGCTGAACCCGATCATCCTCGGCAGCGCCAAGGACATGTACGGCCACCAGCTGGACAACGGCCAGCTGGTCACCGCGACCGCCCTGACCGCGGCCTTCACCACGCTCCTCATGGGCGTGGTCGGCAACGTCCCGATCGCGCTGGCCGCGGGGCTCGGTGTGAACTCGGTCGTCGCGCTCCAGCTCGCGCCCCGGATGTCCTGGCCGGACGCGATGGGCATGGTGGTCCTGGCGGGCTTCATCGTGATGCTGCTGGTCGCCACCGGTCTGCGCGAGCGCGTGATGAACGCGGTGCCCTTCGGGCTGCGCAAGGCGATCTCCATCGGTATCGGCCTGTTCATCATGCTGATCGGGCTCGTGGACTCCGGTTTCGTCTCCCGCATCCCGGACATCGCCCGTACCACCGTCCCGCTCCAGCTCGGCGCCGACGGCCACCTCAACGGCTGGCCGGTCCTGGTGTTCATCCTGGGCGCCCTGCTGACCCTCGCGCTCATCGTCCGCAAGGTCTCCGGCGCGATCCTGATCTCGATCGTCACGATGACCGTCGTATCGATGATCATCGAGGCCGTCGCCAAGGTCCCGTCCTGGGGGCTCACGGTCCCGAAATGGCCCGGCAACCCGGTCGCCACCCCGGACTTCGGTCTGATCGGCAAGGTCAGCCTCTTCGGCGGCTTCGACAAGGTCGGCGTGCTGACCGGCATCCTCTTCGTCTTCACGGTCCTGCTGTCGTGCTTCTTCGACGCGATGGGCACGATCATGGGCGTCTCCGACGAGGCCAAGCTCACCGACGCCCAGGGTCAGATGCCCGGCATCAACAAGGTGCTCTTCGTGGACGGCCTCGCGGTCGCCGCGGGCGGCGCGAGCTCGTCGTCGGCGACGACGGCCTTTGTGGAGTCGACGGCGGGAGTCGGCGAGGGTGCGCGCACCGGTGTCGCCAACATCGTCACCGGCGGTCTCTTCACCCTTGCGCTGTTCCTCACGCCGGTCGCGACGATGGTCCCGTCCCAGGCGGCGACCCCGGCCCTGCTGGCGGTCGGCTTCCTGATTCTGGCGGGGAACGTCAAGGACATCGACTGGGCCGACTACACGATCGCCATCCCGGCCTTCATCACCATGGTGATGATGCCCTTCACCTACTCGATCACCAACGGCATCGGCATGGGCTTCATCACCTTCGTGGTGCTGCGGCTGGCGGCCGGACGGGGCCGGGAGGTTCCGGTGCCGATGTACGTCGTCGCGGCGGTGTTCGGCTTCTACTACCTGATGCCGGCGCTGGGCCTGACGTGACCCGCTCTCACGTGACCCCGTAGAACTTCTCGGTCTCGTCGACGGCGGTCTGGAACCGCTCGTCGAAGTCGTCCCGGATGAGCGTTCGGATCACATAGTCCTGGACGCTCATCCCCCTTTTGGCCGCATGGTCGCGGAGCCGCTCGAGCAGCTCCCCGTCTATCCGCAGGCTGAGCACGCTGGTCCCCATGAGGACGAGGGTCGCCGCCCACGCCGAGCGGCGTTCACATTCCGCCGCCGACTCACTCGTATGGGTGAAGATCGGGTTTCAGTGGCCGGGGTCACGGGAATCCCCGTGCGCGCGAGCTTGTTTAGCGAGGGTAATGAGTTACGCTAAAGAGATGCCGGACCTTACCCATGGCGACGACGTTGCCGCCGTGAACTCCCTGCGATCAGCCGTGATGCGACTGTCCCGTCGGCTCAAGCACCAGCGGGTCGACGAGTCGCTCAGCCCCACCGAGATGTCGGTGCTGGGCACCCTCTCCCTCTGCGGCAAGGCCACCCCGGGCGAGCTCGCCCGCAAGGAGCACGTCCAGCCGCCGTCGATGACCCGCATCGTGGCGCTGCTGGAGGCCAAGGGACTCGTCCGGCTGGAGCCGCACCCCGAGGACCGGCGCCAGAAGGTCGTCACGAAGACCGAGCAGGCCGAGGCCATGCTCGCGGAGAGCCGCGCCAAGCGGAACGCCTTCCTGGCCACCCTGGTCGACAGCCTCGACGAGGACGAGTGGGCGAAACTGCGCGAAGCCGCCCCCGTGCTGGAGAAACTCGCACACCTGTAAGCCACAAAGAGGAGGCGAACGCACTTTGAGTACGGGACCCGGAGCACACTCCGCCCCCGCACCGACCACCCACGACCCCCGCAAGTCCTCGATGTTCAGCTCGCTGACGGTCAGGAACTACCGCCTGTTCTTCGTCGGTCAGGTCGTCTCCAACATCGGCACCTGGATGCAGCGCATCGCCCAGGACTGGCTGGTGCTCAGCCTCACCGGCTCCGCCACCGCCGTCGGCGTGACGACGGCCCTGCAGTTCCTGCCGATGCTGCTCTTCGGCCTCTACGGCGGTGTCCTCGTCGACCGGCTGCCCAAGCGCCGCGCGCTGCTGTTCACGCAGTCCGCGATGGGCGCCACCGGTGTCGTGCTCGCCGCCCTCACCCTGACCGGCCACGTCCAGGTCTGGCACGTCTACCTCGCCGCCTTCGTGGTGGGTCTCGCGACCGTCGTCGACAACCCGGCCCGCCAGTCCTTCGTCTCCGAGATGGTCGGACCGGACCAGCTGCAGAACGCGGTCAGCCTGAACTCCGCGAACTTCCAGTCGGCCCGTCTGGTCGGCCCCGCGGTCGCGGGTGTCATGATCACCGGCGTGGGCACCGGCTGGGCGTTCCTCGCCAACGGCCTGTCCTTCGTCGCCCCGCTCATCGGCCTGATGATGATGCGGGCGCGTGAGCTGTACGTCGTCGAGCGGGCCCCGCGGGCCAAGGGACAGCTGCGGGAGGGCCTGCAGTACGTGGCCGGCCGCCCCGAGCTGATCTGGACCATCGTCCTGGCCGGGTTCGTCTCCACCTTCGGCTTCAACTTCCCCGTCTTCCTGTCCGCCTTCGCCGACGACGTCTTCCACGCGGGCGCCGGCTCCTACAGCCTCTTCAACACGCTGATGGCCGTCGGCTCCCTCGCCGGCGCCCTGCTCGCGGCCCGGCGCGGCACCGCCCGGATGCGAGTGCTGCTGGCGGGCGCGGTGGCCTTCGGGGCGCTGGAGATCGTGGCCGCGATCGCCCCCTCGCTGTGGCTGTTCGCCCTGCTCATGGTCCCGATCGGGATGTTCGGCATGACGGTCAACGTCACCGCCAACAGCAGCATCCAGATGAGCACCGACCCGGCCATGCGGGGCCGTGTGATGGCCCTGTACATGATGGTGTTCATGGGCGGAGCGCCGGTGGGCGCGCCGATCGCCGGCTGGGTCACCGACGCGTACGGCGTCCGCGCCGGCCTCGCGTCGGGCGGCGCGATCGCCGCGGCGGCGGCCGTCACGATCGCCCTGGTCCTGGCCAGGGTCGGCAACCTGCGCCTGTCGGTGGGCTGGAACCACGGTCACCCGCACGTCCGGTTCGTGCCGCGCGAGGCCCAGGAGCAGCTGGCCGCGGCGGCCTGAGCTTTACGGCAGCACCCGCATGGCCAGTACCTGACCCGGCCAGTCGTTGTTCGCCCCGGCGGTGTACGTCTCCGTCGGGGCGAAGCCGTTGGCCTCGTAGTAGGCGACCAGCTTGCGGTCGTCGCCCGCGTAGCAGTCCACCCGCAGCAGGGCGACGCCCGCGCGCCGGGTCTCCTCGGCGGCGTGCGCGAGGAGGGCGCTGCCCACGCCGTGGCCCTTGAAGCGGCGGTCCGAGGCGAGCCAGTGGATGTACCGCTCGGGCTCACCGGGCGGCGGGAGATGTGCCAGATAGGCGCCGGGCGCGTCGGTGATCGTGAGGGTCGCGGCCGGGACGCCGTCGGCCTCGGCGATGAACACGCTGCCCTCGTCGATGTACCGGGCGACGGACTCCACGGTCCTGGGGCTCCCGGACAGCGGCTCGGTCCCCCACTGACCGGGACGCCCCTGCGCGACCAGCCACTCCACGCAGCTGTCGAGCATGCCGAGGATCACGGGTATGTCGTCGGGTCCGCCGTCCCTGATGCTGATCTCCATGCCCTCATGGTGACAGGCTGATTGCCATGAGACTCTTCGCCGCGGTGCTGCCTCCGCAGGACGTGTCCGACGAACTCGCGCTGAAGGTCGCTGAGTTGAGGCGGCTCCCCGGAGCGTCCGAGCTGCGCTGGACCGGCGTCCCCGGGTGGCACTTCACCCTGGCCTTCTACGGCGAGGTCGACGAAGCCGTCGTCCCCGAACTGTCGGCGCGGCTGGAGCGGGCGGCTCGGCGGACCCCGTGTTTCCCCCTGGCCCTGCGCGGGGGCGGGCAGTTCGGGCACGGGCGGGCACTGTGGACGGGGGCCTCCGGCGATCTGCCGGTGCTGCGGCTGCTGGCCGAGCGGGCGGAGGCGGCGGCGCGGAAGGCGGGGGTGGAGACGGGGGAGCACCGGCGGTACAAGGCGCATCTGACCGTGGCTCGCAGTCGGGAGGCGGTGGATGTACGGCCGTATCTCTCGGTTCTGGACGGATTCACGAGCCGCACCTGGACCGTCGACGAGCTGGCGCTGGTGCGGAGCAACCTTCCGCAGTCCGGAGTGCCGGGCGAGCAGCCCCGCTATGAGGTGGTCGGCCGCTGGGCGCTGAGCGCGGCCGGTTAGGCTCGATGCGTGGACCCGAAGACCCGGAACCGGATCATGGCCGGTGTACTTGTGATGATGTTCGTCGTTGTGGCGTTGGCCGCCGCGCTCGGCAGGTAGGGGACTGCGGCCGGTCGCGCCCGCGGGGCGGAGCCCCATATCGACTCCGCCCCGCGCCTGAAGGGGCGCTACCAGGCGAAGGCCTCCGGAGACGGGCCCGGGCCCGGGAAGATCTCGTCCAGGCCCGCCAGGACCTCCTCGCTCAGCTCCAGCTCCACCGCGCGGATCGCCGACTCCAGCTGCTGCGCCGTGCGCGGGCCGACGATCGGCCCCGTCACGCCGGGGCGGGTCAGCAGCCACGCCAGGGCCGCTTCCCCGGGCTCCAGGCCGTGCTTCTCCAGCAGGTCCTCGTACGACTGGAGGCGCGCACGGGCGGCCGGGTCGGCGAGGGTGTCGGCGGCGCGGCCGGAGGCGCGGCGGCCGCCCTCGGCCTCCTTCTTGATGACACCGCCGAGCAGGCCGCCGTGCAGCGGCGACCAGGGGATGACACCGAGGCCGTACTCCTGCGCGGCCGGGATGACCTCCATCTCGGCGCGGCGTTCGTAGAGGTTGTACAGGCACTGCTCGCTGACCAGACCGATGGTGCCGCCCCGCCGGGCGGCGATCTCGTTGGCCTGCGCGATCTTGTAGCCGGGGAAGTTGGAGGACCCGACGTACAGGATCTTGCCCTGCTGGACCAGGGTGTCGATCGCCTGCCAGATCTCCTCGAAGCCAGTGGCGCGGTCGACGTGGTGGAACTGGTAGATGTCGATGTGGTCCGTCTGGAGCCGCTTGAGCGAGGCGTCGACGGCGCGGCGGATGTTCAGCGCCGACAGCTTGTCGTGGTTCGGCCAGGCCTCCCCGTCCGCGGCCATGTTGCCGTAGACCTTGGTGGCGAGGATGACCTTGTCGCGGTGGGCGGCGCTCTTCGCGAACCAGCTGCCGATGATCTCTTCGGTACGGCCCTTGTTCTCGCCCCAGCCGTACACGTTGGCGGTGTCGAAGTAGTTGATTCCCGCGTCGAGAGCCGAGTCCATGATCGCGTGGGAGTCGGTCTCGTCGGTCTGCGGGCCGAAGTTCATGGTGCCGAGGACGAGTCGGCTGACCTTGAGTCCGGTGCGTCCGAGCTGCGTGTACTTCATGACTCCTCAGCCAACGCCTTCGAGTGCGCTCAAGGCAAGCACCTGCTTCGGGGGGATTGCTCCCCTGCCGAATCGGGGGACAGCCGGAGGGAGTTGAGGCGGTTTCGTCTCTAGCGTGCCGTGCATGAGGCATACGGAGGGAACCCACGCCACCCGGCGGAACGTGCTGGCGCTCGGCACCGCGGCGGCGGCCGCCCCCTGGCTGGGCGCGGCCCCGGCCCAGGCGGCGGATGTCAGGCCCGGGGAGTTCGACGAGCTGGGCATCACCGAGCTGCGCGGGCTGATGACCCGGGGACGACTCGACGCGGAGCGGCTCACCCGTCACTACCTGGAGCGGATCGAGCGCATCGATCCGCTCCTGCACGCGGTGATCGAGGTCAACCCCGACGCGCTGCGGGAGGCGCGGCGGCTGGACGCGAGCGGGCGCCCCCGGGGCCCGCTGCACGGCATGCCCGTGCTGCTGAAGGACCTGGTCGAGACCGCGGACCGGATGCACACCACGGCCGGCTCCCTCGCCCTGCAAGGGCTCCGGCCCGCGCGGGACGCCACGGTCGCCGCCCGGCTCCGGGCCGCCGGTGCCGTCATCCTCGGCAAGACCAACCTCAGCGAGTGGGCGGGCGGCCTGTCGCTCACCCACCACGCCGGGTGGAGCGCGCGCGGCGGCCAGACCCGCAACCCGTACAAGCTGGACCGCTCGCCCAACGAGTCCAGTTCCGGCACCGGCGTCGCCGTCGCGGCGAACCTGTGCGTCGCCGGCATCGGCACCGAGACCAACGGCTCGATCATCGACCCGTCGTCGGCGAACTGTGTCGTGGGCGTCAAGCCGACGGTCGGACTGGTCGGCCGGGGCGGGGTGATCCCCGGTGTGCCCAGTCAGGACAGCGTCGGCCCGATGGCACGCACGGTCCGGGACGCGGCGATCATGCTCGGCACGCTGGTGGGGGTCGACGGGAGGGACCCGGCGACCGCGGCGAGCCGGGGTCGTTTCCACCGCGACTACACCCGTTTCCTGGACGTGGACGGGCTGCGCGGGGCGCGTATCGGTGTTCCGCGGACCGTGTACTACGGCTACAGCGACCACGCCGACGAGATCGCGGAACGCGCGATCGGGGTGCTTCGCGCGGCCGGGGCGGTGATCGTCGACCCTGCCGACATCCCCACGGCCGAGCAGTTGGAGGACCTGCCCGGCTCGATGGTCGTCCAGGCCTACGAGTTCAAGCGGGCGCTGAACACGTACCTGGCCGGGGCCGGTGGTGAACATCCGCGCGACCTGGCGGAGTTGATCGCCTTCAACCGCGCGCACGCGGACCGTGAGCTGCGCTATGTACGGCAGGACGGGCTGGAGACGGTACAGGGGCTGGACTTCTCGGAACGGGAGTACCGGGAGGCGCTGGCCACGAACCGCCGGCTGTCACGGGCCGAGGGCATCGACGCCGTCCTGCGCCGACACCGCCTGGACGCCCTGGTGATGCCCACGTCCGGCCCGCCGGCCAAGATCGATCTGATCCGGGGGGACACGTACGGGGGCGGTGCGTCCACGCCCGCGGCTCTCGCCGGGTATCCGGCGGTCAGTGTGCCGGCGGGGTTCGCGTTCGGGTTGCCGGTCGGGCTGACGTTCATGGGGACGGCGTGGAGCGAGCCGGTGCTGCTGCGGCTCGCGTACGCGTACGAGAGGGCGAGCGGGGTGCGGCGGGTGCCGACGTATCGGGGGGCGGACGTGGGGTTCTGACCCCGGGTCGGTGTTCTTGGAGAGAGGGGTCAGGAAGGGCGGCCCGCCTGGACCTCGCGGTGGATCGCCCACGCGTCCGCGACCGGGCCCACGTGGCCGAGTTTGTCGGGGTTGATCACCGCGCGAATCGTCTGGATGCGGCCGTCGAGGATGTCCAGGGCGAGGGTGTGGAGGACCTTGCCGTCGCGGTCGTAGAAGATCGCGCCCGGCTGGCCGTTGAGTTCGTGCGGCTCGAAGGTCACCTCGATCCGGGCCATCCGGGGGAAGACCGAGCCCAGCAGCCGGGCCACGTTCTGCGCGCCTGCGACCGCCTTCGCCAGCTGCGGGGCCCTGCCGCCGCCGTCGCCGACCATCGACACGTCGGCGGCGAGCAGTCCCCGCAGGCCGTCCACGTCGCCTTCGCGGAGGGCTGCGAAGAAGCGTGACGCCAGTTCCTCGCGCTCTTCCCGGTCCGCCTCGAAGCGGGGGCGGCCCGCCGCCATGTGGCGCCGGGCCCGGGACACGAGTTGCCGGCATGCCGCCTCCGAGCGGCCCACCGCCGCCGCGACCTCGGGGAAGCCGAAGTCGAAGACCTCCCGCAGTACGAAGGCCGCGCGCTCGAGCGGGCTGAGGCGCTCCAGCAGCAACAGGGCGGCCATCGATACCGACTCGGCCAGTTCGGCCGCCCGCTGCGGGTCCTCGTAGGGGTCGTCGAGGAGTGGCTCGGGGAGCCATTCGCCCACGTACTCCTCCCGGCGGACGCGGGCCGAGCGCAGTACGTCGATCGCGATGCGGGTCACCATGGTCGAGAGGTAGGCCTTCACCGACCTGGGCTCGGTCGCGGTGTCCTCGTAGCGCAGCCAGGTCTCCTGGACCGCGTCCTCGGCCTCGCCGACGCCGCCGAGGATCCGGTAGGCGATCGAGAACAGCAGTGGCCGTAGCTCCTGGAACTCCTCGGTCCTGCTCATGCCGTTCGTCGGCTCCTCTCAGCCGGTGAAGGACTCGGGGCCGAAACGGCCCCACGCGATGAACACCGCGAGTGCCAGGTAGGCCAGGTTCAGCACCACGAACGCGGACTCGCCCCGGCGGCCGTGGGTGATCATCGCGCCGACCATCAGGAGGATCCAGCAGACGGCCGTCACCGGCACCAGCACCGGTGCGATGTCGAGCGCGGCGGTCAGGACCAGGCCGGCCGCGGCCAGGAGTTCGAGGATGCCGAGGGTCTTCACGAAGGCCGTGCCGACCTCTCCGGTCCATCCTCCGCCGTGGGCCGCGGCCAGCTTCTCCCTGGGCACGAAGGTCTTGGTGACACCACCGGTCAGGGCCACCGCGGCCAGCAGTCCGGCGGCGATCCACAGCGCGAGGTTCATCGTCCACTCCTTGATCGAGGCTTGCCTGCACCTCTCGGGACGAGACAGCTGCCTCCGCTGTGACATCCCCGGTCTCAGGGGCGGCTCAGGGTCGCGAACACGGCTCGGGTGCGGGTGCCGTCCGGGGCGACCCAGGCCCCGGAGACATGACCGGCGGTTCCCTCGGGGGTCGTGGGCCGCGGGCGTCGGTGCACGCGGAGAACCGTGCCGTCCGGGAGGGTGAGCTCGGTGCCGTCCTGGTCCTCGGTGACCTCGGCGGGGCCGGTGGGGAGGGCGGGGCCCGGGTAGGAGTGGGTGACCTCGTGGTCGGGGGTGTCGGTGAGGCTCTGGGCCTGGGCCTGGGTGCGGCCCTCGAACAGGGCGAGGAGTGCGGTGCGCAGGACCGGGTCGTGGGTGCCGTCGTAGGCCCAGCGGGGGCCCAGTACGCCGTGTGCCATGGTGCCGACGAGGGCGTGGTCCGCGCCGGGGAGCGGGGCGGCGCGGTAGGTGAGGGGGGCCAGATAGGCGGCGGGTCCGGGGCCGGAGGAGTCGACGGCCACCATGAACTCGATCCCGACCTCGCCCTCCGGGTCGTCCAGCCGGAAGCCGCCGGCCTTGGTCAACTCGGGGGTGCCGGTGCCGGTGTACCACGGGCGGGTGGGCAGCCAGGCGGTGAGCAGGTCCAGCTTGGTGGGCTTGAGGGTGGTGTGGTGGATGATCGCCATACGGCGGATTCTGTCAGTCAGTCGCGGGGGAACTCATCGGTTTTGAGGGTGAGTTCGAGAGGGGTGGTGGTCATGTCGACGTCTGCTCCGAAGGCGACGGACAGTTCGGTGAGGTATTCGCCGTCCTTGGGCTGGGTGTAGAGGTGACACTTGCCCTGGTAGGGGTCGGCGATGAGGTAGACGAGGACCTCGGCGAGCGCGTAGGCGATCTTCTTGGGGCCGTAGTCGTTGGCGGCCGTGCCTTTTGAGATGACCTCGGCGACGAACTCGATGTCCTTGGACTGCCACAGCCCCTTGTTGTCCTTCTCGGCGCCCTCGGCCACCAGCGTCACGTCGGAGGCGAAGCCATTGAGGTGCCCTGGGTAGTCGACGCGGACATCCGACTTCACGCGCTTGCGCGGGTACTTGGTGCGCAGTTGCTCGTAGATGGCGGCGATGATCTCCCAGTGCGTGTCCCGCTGCGGCGACATGAAGACGGCCCCCTCGACGATCTCGACCTTGTATCCCTCGGGGACGGGCATGTGCTCAAGGCGCTCGAACAGTGCGTCGAGCGTGAGCTCCTCGCTCTCGTGGGCCATCTCGATCCTGTCTTCAAGGACGGTCATCGTGGCGCTCCTCCCCGGCTGCTCCATGGACAAGCACCGCCGCGCGGTACAACGATACGCACGCTGACCAGGACACGGAGGGATGACGCACATGCCAGTCGACGGCGCCCCGGCAGTCGCGCGCACCGTCCACCGCACCCTCTCCGACACCCCCCTCGGCATCTACCTCCACGGCTCCGCCGTCCTCGCCGGTCTTCGCCCGCACAGCGACATCGACGTGCTGGTCGTCGTTCGGAGGTCGCTGACCCGTGACGAACGCCGGGCCCTGGTGAGCGAGTTGATGCGGGTGTCCGGTGTTCCGGGCGCTCGGCCCGTCGAGCTGATCGTCGTCGTACAGGACGAGGTACGGCCCTGGCGGTACCCGCCCGTCTGCGACTTCCTCTACGGGGAGTGGCTGCGCGCGGAGTACGAGCGGGGTGTGCTTCCCGAGCCCGAGTCCAGTCCCGATCTCGCCCCCCTGCTCACCATGACCCTGGCCGGGGACACCCCTCTGCACGGTCCTCCGCCCGCCCAACTCCTCGACCCCGTACCCCTCGTGGACCTCCGGCGCGCGATCGTCGCCGGAGTGCCGCAGCTCCTGGGCGACCTGGACCACGACACCCGTAACGTCCTGCTCACCCTCGCCCGTATCTGGACCACCCTCGCCACGGACACCATCCGCTCCAAGGACGCCGCCGCCGACTGGGCACTCGAGCGACTGCCGTCCGCACACCGGGCCGTCCTCGCCCATGCCCGGGCCATCTACCTCGGGGAGGAGAAGGAGCGGTGGGACGTCGGGCTGCGTGCCGGTGTCCGGCCCTGCGCCGGCTTCCTCGTCGACGCGATCGGGCGTCAGTCGCTCATGTAGCGCTGTCCGAGGGTGTCTCCGGTTTCGTGTGCAGGACCTCGCGGGCCTGGTCCGCGGCGCGGGTGAGGCTTTCGGAGACGAAGTCGAGGAAGCGGGCGATGTTCTCCAGGCGGGTGGCGGCCGGGGTGCCCTGCCCGAGGATGCCCACGCCCTGACGGGCCGTCTCGGCGAGCTGGATGGTGCCGCGGGCACTGGCGATCATGGACTGGTACCAGACGTCGTCGTCGGCGACATAGCGCTCGCGGCGGCGGTCGTCGCGTTCGCGGCGGACCAGGCCCTGGGTTTCGAGGTAGCTGATGGCCTTGGAGATGGAGGCCGGGCTGACCTGGAGGCGCTGAACGAGTTCGGCGGCGGTGAGGCTGCCGGTGTCGCTGGTGTAGAGGCAGGTCAGCACCCTCGACATCATCTTGGGCGCGCCCGTCTGCATGAGGACGGTGGTGAACGTCTCCTCGTACTCGCGCACCGCCTCGGGGTCGCGGCCATGGGGCAGTTCGGGGATCTGCGTCCCTCGGGGTGTGGTCTGGCGGCGGCGGTGGGCGCGGCGTTCGGTGGCGCGGTGGGCCAGGTCGGCGCGGTAGGCGGTGGGGCCGCCGTTGCGCATGACCTCGCGGGTGATGGTCGAGGTGGGCCGCTCGAGGCGGCGGGCGATCTCCGCGTAGGCGAGGCCGTCGGCCACTCCCAGCGCGATCTGCTGACGTTCCTGCTGGGTGAGCCTGCCTCCCGGCATCGCGGTCTCCTTCGTGGTCCCTGGTGCCCGCAGCATAGCGTTCGCTTGCATTCTATTGCAACGAGAGAGCTTCTGACGTTGCGTTGCTTTTAGAGCCGTTGCAATGAAATAACCGCAACTACCTGCAGTGATAACGATACTTCGCAACGACTGTGTTGCCGGATCTATGAATGCAACGTAGCTTTTCGTTCATCGGAAACAGTGACCAACGCAGGAGCACCTGATGCAGAAGTTCGACACCACCGCCCCCGTCACCACCGTCATCGACCTCCCCGCCGGCCGCGTCCAGGTCATCGCCGCCGACCGCACCGACACCACCGTCGAGATCCGGCCCGCCAATCCCGCCAAGAGCCGCGACACCCGGGCCGCCGAGCAGATCGAGGTCACCCACGGCGACGACGGTGTCCTGCGGATCGCCGCCCCGGCCGCGAAGAACCAGTACTTCGGGCCCTCCGGCTCCGTCGAGATCACCGTCCAGCTCCCGACCGGCTCCCACGTCGAGGCGAAGACCGCCGCCGCCGAGTTCCGCGCCGTCGGACGCCTCGGGGACGTCGTCTTCCAGGGCGCTCACGGCCCGGTCAAGATCGACGAGGCCGCGAGCATCCGCCTCACCGCCGCCGACAGCGACATCACCGTCGGCCGCCTCGCAGGACCCGCCGAGATCAGCACCCAGAAGGGCGACATCACCATCGGCGAGGCCCTCACCGGCTCGGTCGTGCTGAGCACGCAGACGGGCGACATCACCGTCGGCACCGCCGCCTCCGCCTCCCTGGACGCCGGCACTTCCTACGGCCGCGTCCACAACTCCCTCAAGAACACCGAAGGAGCCCATGCCGGCCTGGCCATCCGCGCCACCACCGTGCACGGCGACATCACCGCCCGCAGCCTCTGACCCGCAGCCCTCACAAGGAGCACCCACCATGACCGACCTGGCCATCGCGGCGAACGGCCTGCGCAAGTCCTACGGGGACAAGACCGTCCTCGACGGCATCGACCTCCAGGTGCCCGCCGGCACGATCTTCTCCCTCCTCGGCCCGAACGGCGCCGGCAAGACCACCGCCGTCAAGATCCTCTCCACGCTCATCTCCGCCGACCCGGGCACCGGGGGCATCCACATCGGCGGCCACGACCTGGCCGCCGACCCGCAGGGTGTGCGTGCCGCGATCGGGGTCACCGGCCAGTTCTCCGCCGTGGACGGGCTGATCACCGGTGAGGAGAACATGCTCCTGATGGCGGACCTGCACCACCTGCCCAAGAGCGAGGGACGGCGGGTCGCGGCCGAACTGCTGGAGCGCTTCGACCTCACCGAGGCCGCCAAGAAACCCGCCTCCACCTACTCCGGCGGTATGAAGCGCCGCCTCGACATCGCCATGACCCTGGTCGGCGACCCGCGCATCATCTTCCTCGACGAACCGACCACCGGCCTCGACCCCCGCTCCCGGCACACCATGTGGCAGATCATCAGGGAGCTCGTCTCCGACGGCGTCACCGTCTTCCTCACCACGCAGTACCTGGAGGAGGCCGACGAACTCGCCGACCGCATCGCCGTCCTCCACGACGGCAGGATCGCCGCCGAGGGCACCGCCGACGAGCTGAAGCGGCTCATCCCCGGGGGGCACGTCCGGCTCCGCTTCACCGACCCGGCCGCCTACCGGAGCGCCGCCTCGGCACTGCGCGAGGTCACCCGGGACGACCAGTCGCTGACCCTGCAACTCCCCAGCGGCGGCAGCCAGTCCGAGCTGCGCGCGATCCTCGACCGGCTCGACGCGGCCGGCATCGAGGCCGACGAGCTGACCGTGCACACCCCCGACCTCGACGACGTCTTCTTCGCCCTGACCGGCGGCACCGGCGTCACCGACCAGCCCAAGGAGACCGTCCGATGAGCAACCTCTCCCTCGCCGTACGCGACTCGTCCACGATGCTGCGCCGCAACCTCCTGCACGCCCGGCGCTACCCCTCGCTCACCCTGAACCTGCTGCTCACGCCGATCATGCTGTTGCTGCTCTTCGTCTACATCTTCGGCGACACCATGAGCGCGGGCATCGGCGGCGGCGACCGCTCCGACTACATCGCGTATCTCGTCCCGGGGCTGCTGCTGATGACCATCGGCTCCACCACGATCGGCACCGCGGTCTCCGTCTCCAACGACATGACCGAGGGCATCATCGCCCGCTTCCGGACCATGGCGATCCACCGCGGTTCGGTGCTCGTCGGACATGTCGTCGGCAGTGTGCTGCAGTCGATCGTCAGCGTGGTCCTGGTCGGCGCGGTCGGCGTGGCCATCGGCTTCCGCTCCACCGACGCCACGGTCCTGGAGTGGCTCGCGGCCTTCGGACTGCTCGTGCTCTTCGCCACGGCGCTCACCTGGATCGCCGTCGGCATGGGCCTGATCAGCCCCAACGCCGAGGCCGCCAGCAACAACGCCATGCCGCTGATCTTCCTGCCGCTCATCTCCAGCACGTTCGTCCCGGTCGACGCGATGCCGGGCTGGTTCCAGCCGATCGCCGAGTACCAGCCCTTCACCCCGGCCATCGAGACCCTGCGCGGACTGCTCCTGGGCACCGAGATCGGCCACAACGGCTGGCTGGCCGTCGCCTGGTGCCTCGGCCTCGCGGTGCTCGGCTACCGCTGGTCGACCGCGAAGTTCAACGCCGACCCGAAGTAGGCGCCATGACAGCGCGGGCAGGCTCCCGCACCCCGTCCCACCCCGGGCGGCGTACACCGACACCTCGTCGGAGTGCGCCGCCCCGTTCGTGTCCGCCTCGAAGCGCCGATCAGTCGGCCTTGTACGGCCCGCCCAGATCCCAGGCCTGGTGCATCGCCGCCGCGAAGGCCGCCGCGATCTTGTGCTCGCCGCTCGCGTTCGGGTGGGTGCCGTCGTAGGTGTCGTGGTTGATGTCGTACGACGCCGGGGGCGAGACCGGCAGCAGGGGGGAGCGGGGCTCGTCCAGGTCCGCGATCGCCTTGGCGAGGAGCTCGTTGAAGCGGGTGACCTCCGTCGCGAAGGGCGGGTCCGACTCCGCCCGGACATTGGGGATCACCGGGAGGACGGCCATCCGGATCCGGGGGTCGGCCCGGCGGGCCTCGGCGACGAAGGCGCGGACGTTCTCCGCCGTCTGTTCCGCGTTCGTGTAGAAGCCCAGGTCGATCAGGCCCAGCGACACCAGGAGCACGTTCGCGCGGTGTGCCCGAACCGCGTCGCCGATCAGCGGGGCCATGTGCAGCCAGCCCTCGCCCCAGCCGGCCAGGTGGGCCCGGGGGAAGTCGGGATCGGCGTACTCGTACGACGTCGGGGCGTCCGCCGCCTTGTCGTACAGCGTCTCGCGCGGGCCCACGAGGGCGAAGGGGCCGCCGCAGGTGTCACGCAGGTGCTGCCACATCCGGTAACGCCAGGTGTGCTCGCCCGCGCTTCCGATCGTCATCGAATCGCCGACCGGCATGAATCTGAGCATCCGCTCATGATGGATCATCGGTGGCGCAGTTGGCATGTGAGCCCGGCCACGCATCCCTTCTGCCCTCCCGGCCACACCCGTTCAAACGTGCGTCGGGATGGCAGGCTTGGGGCATGCGTCGACCCTTCGCCCTCCTCGCCGGGACCCTGCTCGTGGGCGCCTTCACCCTGCCCGCCGCCGTGCCCGCCTCCGCCGCCGACGGGGACGGGAAGGGGGACAAGGGCTTCACCATCAGCGATCCCCGGATCACCGAGTCCAGCGGGCTCGCCGCCTCGCGGCAGCACCCGGGCATCTACTGGACCCACAACGACCAGGACACCGGCGCGTACCTGTATGCCGTCGACAGCTCCACCGGCAAGACCGTCGCCAGGATCACCATGACCGGCGTCGGCACGCCGCGTGACGTCGAGGCCATCGCCATCGGGCCCGACAACGAGATCTGGGTCGGCGACATCGGCGACAACGACGGGGTCACCTGGCCCTATGTGTGGATCTACAAGCTGCCCGAGCCGAAGGTCCTCAAGGACCAGTCCGTCAAGGCCACTCAGTACGTCGTGAAGTACACCGACGGCTCGCGCGACGCCGAGTCGATGGTCGTCCATCCCAAGACCGGGCGCGTCTACATCATCGACAAGCACGAGGACGGCGGGCATCTCTACGAGGGACCCGTCACCCTCTCCCCCTCGGGGACGAACGTCTTCAAGCCCGTCAAGCCCGTCGACCTGTGGGCGACCGACGCCGCGTTCTCGCCCGACGGCCGGCAGCTCGTCGTACGCGGGTACCTCGGCGGTATCTGGTACGACTGGAACGGCGGCGACATCAAGCGCCGCGGGCGGATCAGCGTGCCGCTCGGGCAGGGGGAGTCCGTCTCCTACTCGCCCGACGGGACCAAGATCCTGCTCGGCATGGAGGGCGCGGACAGCGAGGTGGAGGCACAGGACGCACCCGGGGACGGCGGGTCCAAGTCGCCCTCCGGGAGCGGGAGTTCCTCTGCCTCCGGAAGCGACGGCGGAGGGATCTCCGACGGCACGATCAAGATCGGCGCCCTCGCCCTGGGGGCCGTCGTCGCCCTCTTCGGACTCCGGCGGCTATTCCGGCGTAGCTGAGCACAAGGTGACGTCGACTGTCTTGACGTGTTCATGTGTCCTGACTTACATGGGGTGTGCCGGGTGGTGGGAGCGCTCCCACCAGGTTCCGGGCCCGCGCCTCCCGAGAGGAAGCAGCGAACATGTTCCGCAGCTTGCGAAGAGCGCTGTGTGCGGTGGCGGCGGCGTGCCTGTTACCGCTGGGGACCGCCGGTCTTCAGTCGGCCCACGCCGCCGAGACGGCCGGCGCCGGCTACTGGCACACCAGCGGCCGTCAGATCCTGGACAAGTCCGGGCAGCCGGTCCGGATCGCCGGGATCAACTGGTTCGGCTTCGAGACCAGTAACCAGGTCGTGCACGGCCTCTGGTCCCGCGACTACAAATCCATGATCGACCAGATGAAGTCGTTGGGCTACAACACCCTCCGCATCCCCTACAGCGACGACATCTTCAAGTCGGGGACGGTCCCCAACAGCATCGACTTCTCCAGCGGCAAGAACGCCGACCTCCAGGGGCTGAACTCCCTCGGCGTCCTGGACAAGATCGTGTCGTACGCCGGTCAGGACGGCCTCAAGGTCATCCTCGACCGGCACCGCCCGGACTCCGGCGGCCAGTCGGCGCTCTGGTACACCTCCGCGGTTCCGGAGTCGACGTGGATCGCCAACCTCAAGGCGCTGGCGACGCGTTACCGGGGCCAGGACACGGTCGTGGGCATCGACCTGCACAACGAGCCCCACGATCCCGCCTGTTGGGGCTGCGGTGACACGGCCACGGACTGGCGGCTGGCGGCTCAGCGGGCCGGCAACGCGGTGCTGGGGGTCAATCCCGAGCTGCTGATCTTCGTCGAAGGCGTGCAGACCTTCAACGGCGTCTCCGGCTGGTGGGGCGGCAACCTGATGGGCGTCGCCCAGTACCCGGTGCAGCTGAACGTCGCGAACCGGGTCGTGTACTCCGCCCACGACTACGCGACGAGCGTGGCCCAGCAGAGCTGGTTCAGCGACCCGTCCTTCCCCGCCAACATGCCGGGGATCTGGGACAAGTACTGGGGCTACATCTTCAAGCAGAACATCGCCCCGGTGTGGGTGGGCGAGTTCGGCACCACCCTGCAGCCGACCGTGGACCAGAAGTGGCTGGCGGCGCTGGTCTCGTATCTGCGGCCGACATCGACGTACGGCGCCGACTCCTTCCACTGGACCTTCTGGTCCTGGAACCCCAACTCCGGTGACACGGGCGGCATCCTGAAGGACGACTGGCAGACCGTGGACACCGTGAAGGACGGCTATCTGGCGAGCGTGAAGGCGCCGGGCTTCCCTTCGAGCGGCGACCCCGGAGACCCGGGCGACCCCGGCGGCGGCACGGCGGCCTGCACCGCCTCCTACGCGGTCAGCAGCGACTGGGGGAGCGGCTTCAACGCCGAGGTGAAGGTGACCAATTCGGGGTCCACGGCCCTCTCCTCCTGGAAGGTGACGTGGAGCTGGCCGGGCTCGCAGAAGGTCACCTCCATGTGGAACGCGTCGTACACCCAGACCGGCTCGACCGTGACCGCGGCGAACGCTTCCCACAACGGGGCGGTGCCGGTGGGGAGTTCGGCGAGCTTCGGCTTCGGGGGAGCGCCTGGGGGCGGGGGTGCGCCGGCTGTGAGCTGTACGGCTGCGTGAGGACCGGGTGACGGGGGCGCTCGGTGAGTGCCGGGCGCCCCTTCAACGGGCGCCGGAGCTGCTCTACTGACTCCTGGTTCATGTCAGCGAGGATCTCGTCCTCACTCCGGAAGGACATGATGAAGCTTCTCCTCACCGACTCCGGCGTCAAGAACACGCGCATCCAGGACGCGCTGGTCGACCTCCTGGGCAAGCCGATCGCCGAGTCCAGCGCCCTGTGCATCCCCACCGCGGGGTACGGGGCCCCCGACGCCGATCCGGGCGGGCCATGGCGATTCGTCAGCGGACGATCCCCCCACCCCATGACCGGCCTGGGGTGGAAGTCGGTGGGCGTGCTGGAGCTCACCGCGCTGCCCAGCATCGAGAAGGCGAGCTGGGTCTCCTGGGTCCGGGAGACCGACGCCCTGCTGGTCAACGGCGGTGACGCGCTGTACCTGGCGCACTGGATGCGGGAATCCGGGCTCGCCGGCCTCCTGCCGTCGCTGCCCGACACGGTCTACGTGGGACTCAGCGCCGGGAGCATGGTGATGACACCCCGCATCGGGCAGGACTTCGTGGGCTGGAAGCCGCCCGCCGGCGGCGACAGCACATTGGGCCTGGTGGATTTTTCGCTCTTCCCGCACCTGGATCACCCGGCTTGCCCGGAGAACTCCATGGCCTCGGCAGAACGATGGGCGGCCGAGATCGCGGGTCCGGCGTATGCGATCGACGAGCAGACCGCCATCAAGGTGGCGGACGGAACCGTCGAGGTGGTCTCCGAGGGAAACTGGAAGTTGTTCAACCCGGCCTCGTGAAGCCCTCCTCCGTCGGACGTACTGGGTCGACCGCGTCCTCGGCCAGGCGGGCGGCGCGCTCGTCGAACTCCCGGCGTGCGCTCTGGATGGCGGTGATGTTCGCCTGCGACCAGTCGGTGATGGACTGGCTGGACATAGGGCGCGTGTTCGCTCGATTACGTTCCGTCGCATGGTCAGTTCGCAGCATGACGCTGTACATCGGATCTTCCGGGAGGAGCCGGATCTCCTGGCCCGTCTCGTGCCGGAGACGGGCGTCAGGTTCCCCGAGTACAGCTCGATCGAGCCACTCGACACCGACCTCACCGAGATCTGGCCGTTGGAGCGCCGGGTGGACAGCTTCTTCCGGGTCCGCACGGCCGACGACGAAGGGGGGTTTCTGCTCGCTGTCGAGTCGCAGAGCAAGCCGGACCCGGACAAGCACAACAGCTGGGCGTACTACTTGGCGCACATGTATGCCAAGTACCGGTTGCCGCCGATTCTGCTGGTGGTGTGCCGGGACAAGAAGACGGCGGAGTGGGCGAGGGACCCCATCCGAATCGGGCGCAGTTTCCACACGAGCATGGAGGTGTTCCCGTTGGTTCTGGGGCCGATCGGGGTGCGTCCGATCACCGACCCGGAGGAGGCGGCGAAGGACTTGGCGCTCACCACGTTCTCCATTCTCATCAACGCCAAGGATCCGGGCATCCTTGCCATACTGGACGCGGTGGCGCCGGTGCTGGGGCCCAACGCGGACTGGGCGGAATACATCGAGGCCGGTCTGGACGAAGGACCCAGCCGCGATCATTGGAGGTAACTGATGGCCGTGTACACGCCGAACTTCCCCGGTTTGGGCAGCGTGATGGAGGAGACATGGCGCGAGGTCCACGCCGACGGTGAGGCAAAGGGTGAGGCCAAGGCCATCCTCCGGGTTCTTCGCAGGCGGGGTGTCGAAGTCTCCGAGTCCGTACAGGAACGGGTGATGGCCTGCGTCGACCTGGAGCTCCTGGAGACCTGGCTCGACCGTTCCCTGGTCGTGGAGAACGCCGACGAACTGTTCGGCGAGGAGTAGCCCAAGCACGCGAGAAGGGCGCCCGGTGTCCGCCGGGCGCCCTTCGTCGTCGTATCCCAGAAAACGACTACAGCTTCTCGATCACGTAGTCGACGCACTTCGTCAGGGCCTCGACGTCCGCCGGGTCGATCGCCGGGAACATCGCCACGCGCAGCTGGTTGCGGCCGAGCTTGCGGTAGGGCTCGGTGTCCACGATGCCGTTGGCGCGCAGGACCTTGGCGATCGCGGCGGCGTCGATCTCGTCCGAGAAGTCGATCGTGCCGATGACCTGGGAGCGCTTGGCCGCGTCGGTGACGAACGGGGTCGCGTGCTTGGACTCCTCCGCCCAGCTGTACAGACGCGTCGAGGAGTCCTTCGTGCGGGCCGTCGACCACGCGAGACCGCCCTGGCCGTTGATCCACTCCAGCTGCTGGTTCAGCAGGAAGAGCGTGGCGAGGGCCGGGGTGTTGTACGTCTGGTTCTTGCGGGAGTTGTCGATCGCCGTCGGCAGCGAGAAGAACTCCGGGACGTGGCGGCCGGACGCGTGGATCCGCTCGGCGCGCTCGATCGCCGCCGGGGAGAACACGCCGATCCACAGGCCGCCGTCGGAGGCGAAGGACTTCTGCGGGGCGAAGTAGTAGACGTCCGTCTCGGACACGTCGACCGGGAGGCCGCCGGCGCCTGAGGTGGCGTCCACGAGAACCAGCGCGCCCTCGTCGGCGCCGGCCACCCGCTTGATCGGGGCGGCGACACCGGTGGAGGTCTCGTTGTGCGTGAACGCGTACACGTCCACACCGGCCTCGGCCTGCGGCTCCGGGTGGGTGCCCGGCTCACTGGAGATCACCGTCGGCTCGGCCAGCCAGGGGGCCAGCTTCGAGGCCTTGGCGAACTTCGAGCTGAACTCGCCGAAGGTCAGGTGCTGCGACTTGTTCTCGATCAGGCCGTGCGTCGCGACGTCCCAGAACGCGGTCGAGCCGCCGTTGCCGAGGACGACCTCGTATCCCTCGGGGAGGGAGAACAGCTCACTGATGCCCTCGCGCACCTGACCGACCAGGTTCTTGACCGGGGCCTGGCGGTGGGAGGTGCCGAGGAGGGAGGTACCGGTTGCGGCCAGCGCGTCCAGCGCTTCCGTCCGCACCTTGGAGGGGCCCGCGCCGAAACGACCGTCGGCGGGCTTGATGTCAGCGGGAATCTGGATCTCAGCCACGAGGGGAGCGTAGCCGTTGGAGGAAACCTGGTCGAAACGTAGTCCGTCGGGTGAGACGCGGCGGTGTTGACCGGACTGGTTTGCTGGAGTCATGACGGATCTTGAGGCCGATCTGCGGAAGGTCGTCCGGGGTGAGGTCGGTTTCGACGTCACCTCCCGGGCCCTGGTCACCATGGACGCGTCCAACTACCGGCGGGTCCCTCTCGGGGTCGTCGCTCCCCGGGACGCCGACGACGTGGCCGCCGTGCTGGAGGTCTGCCGCACCCACGGCGTGCCCGTCGTCCCCCGCGGCGGCGGTACCTCCATCGCCGGACAGGCCACCGGTACCGGGGTCGTGCTGGACTTCACCCGGCACATGCACCGGGTCCTGGCGGTGGACCCCGAGATGCGTACCGCCGTCGTCCAGCCCGGGCTCGTGCTGGACCGGCTCCAGGACGCCGCCGCCCCGCACGGGCTGCGGTTCGGGCCCGACCCCTCCACCCACAGCCGGTGCACGCTCGGCGGAATGATCGGCAACAACTCGTGCGGCTCGCACTCGGTGGCGTGGGGGACGACCGCGGACAGCGTGGCGGAGCTGGACGTCGTCACCGCGCGCGGACAGCGGCTGCGGCTCGGACAGGAGTGGGCCGGGGCGCCGACGGGGCTGCGGGAGCTGGTCGACGGGGAACTGGCACGGCTGCGGACCGGTTTCCCCGAGCTGCCCCGCCGGATCTCCGGGTACGCCCTGGACGCCCTCCTGCCGGAACACCGGGCCGACGTCGCCCGGTCCTTCTGCGGCAGCGAGGGCACTCTGGGCGTCCTCACCGAGGCCGTCGTCCGGCTGGTGGAGGCGCCACGCGCGCGTGCGCTCGCGGTGCTCGGGTACGCGGACGAGGGCGCGGCCGCCGAGGCGGCGGCGGGGCTGCTGGTGCACCGCCCCCTGACGGTGGAGGGCATGGCGGCCGACCTGGTGCCCTCGACGGCCGCGCTGCCGCGGGGCGGCGCCTGGCTGTTCGTGGAGACGGGCGGCTCCTCCGAGGGCGAGGCACGCGCGCGTGCGGAGGACGTCGTGCGCGCTGCCGACGTCCTCGACGCGCTCGTGGTGACCGACCCGGCGGGGCAGCGGGCCCTGTGGCGCATCCGCGAGGACGCCAGCGGTACGGCGACCCGGATGCCGGACGGTTCCGAGGCCTGGCCCGGCTGGGAGGACTGCGCGGTGCCGCCGCAGCGGCTCGGCGCCTATCTGCGGGACTTCCGCGGACTGCTCGTCTCCCACGGCTTCAAGGGCACCCCGTACGGACATTTCGGCGACGGCTGCATCCACGTCCGCATCGACTTCGACCTGCTCACCGGTCCCGGCATCGCCCGCTTCCGGCGCTTCTCCGAGGAACTCGCCGACCTGGTGGCGGCGCACGGCGGGTCGCTGTCCGGAGAGCACGGGGACGGGCAGGCGCGGGCCGAAATGCTGCCGAGGATGTACGGCGAGGAGATGGTCGCCCTGTTCGAGCGGGCGAAGGGCATCTGGGACCCGGACGACCTGCTCAACCCGGGGATGCTGGTCCGCCCGGCCCCCCTCGACACCAACCTCCGCTTCTCCGTCCTGCCCCGCGAGCCGGTCGAGGTCGCCTTCGGGTACCCGGCCGACGGCGGCGACTTCTCCGCCGCGGTACGGCGCTGCGTCGGGGTCGCGAAGTGTCGTACGACATCGGCGACCGGGTCCGCCGTCATGTGCCCGTCCTTCCGGGCCACCGGCGAGGAGGCGCACTCCACGCGCGGGCGGGCCCGGCTGCTGCACGAGATGCTGGCCGGTGAGGCGGGCGGGCTGGTCACCGACGGCTGGCGGTCCGAGGAGGTGCGCGAGGCGCTGGACCTGTGCCTGTCCTGCAAGGGCTGCCGTTCCGACTGCCCGGTCGGGGTCGACATGGCCACGTACAAGGCGGAGTTCCTGCACCACCACTACGCCGGGCGACGGCGACCGGCCGCCCACCACAGCATGGGCCGGCTGCCGATGTGGCTGCGCGCGGTGGACCGTATGAGAGCGGCGGCGGTGGTCAACGCCCTTGCCTCCGTAAGGCCGTTGGCGGCCCTCGCCAAGCGGCTCGGCGGGATCGCGTCCGAGCGGCGGATCCCCGAGGTGGCGACGGAGACGTTCAGCCGGTGGTGGGACAGGCGAAAGGCCCGGGGCACCGGTGGTGAACCGGTCGTCCTGTGGCCCGACACCTTCACCGAGCATCTCTCACCGTCCGTGGGACAGGCGGCCGTACGCGTGCTGGAGGCGGCGGGGTTGCGGGTGGTTCTCCCTCCCACCGTGCACCTGGAGAAGGCGCCGGTGGGCGACGGCAGGACGGTCGCCCTCGATCCGGTGTCCCTCCTGCGCGGCCGGGGCCGGGTCTGCTGCGGCCTGACGTATGTGTCGACGGGTCAACTCGACGGCGCCCGTACGGTGTTGCGCCGCACCCTCGACCTGATGGCTCCGGTGCTGGAGACCTCGGCCCCGGTCGTCGTCCTGGAACCGAGCTGCGCGGCCGCCCTCCGCACCGACCTGCCGGAACTGCTGCACGACGATCCGCGGGCCGCCCGGCTCGCCTCCCGGGTCCTCACCTTCGCGGAGGCGCTGGAGCGACTCGCCCCCGGCTGGCGGCCACCTGCCCTGGACCGGCCGGTCGTCGGCCAGACCCATTGCCATCAGCACGCCGTCCTGGGCGACATGGCCGACCGCCGGCTGCGCGAGGCCGCGGGACTCACCGGCGACCTGGCCGGCGGCTGCTGCGGGCTGGCGGGCAACTTCGGCTTCGAGAAAGGGCACTTCGAGGTGTCGCGGGCCTGCGCGGAGGACCAACTGCTGCCCTCGGTACGGCAGGCACCCGAGAGCGCGGTGGTGCTGGCCGACGGCTTCTCCTGCCGTACGCAACTGGACCAGCTGGCCGGGGTGCGGGGGCGGCATCTGGCGGAGGTACTCGCGGAGGCGCTGCGACGCGGTGAAGGCGCTGATGGGGTGGGCGGTCCGTGAGGGGATCCGGGGGCGTTGCCGGGAGGGCCCACAGGGCGACGTGTCACCGGTGAGGTCCAGTGGGACAGGCGGCCGGGAGCGCTCATGGGTCCGGACGGCGTGCAAGGGCTCAAAGGGCGGGACGACCGGACGAGTTCACGGAGGCCGTTGCGATACTCCCGCCGTGGAAACGAACACGCCTCTCACGAGCTGGACCCTGCGTCCGGCGCACCCCGACGACGTCGAGCCGATAGCCGAGCTGCGGGCCATGGTGATGCGCCCCGACCTGGAGCGGCTTGGCCGGTTCGACGAGCACCGGGTGCGGCAGCGGTTCCGGGACGCCTTCGTCGAGCGGCACATGTCGATCATCATGGCCGAGGGGCGTTTCGCGGGCTGTGTCGCCCTGCGGCCGGCCGCGGCCGGCCACTGGCTGGAGCACTTCTTCATCGCCCCGGACCTCCAGGGCCACGGCCTCGGCTCGGCCGTCCTGCGCGGCCTGCTCGCGCGGACCGACGCCGACGGCGAACTCGTCCGCCTGAACGTCCTCCAGGGCAGCGCGGCCCGACGCCTGTACGAGCGCCACGGTTTCACCGTGGAGACCGAGGACCCGGTGGACGTCTTCATGGTGCGGGGACCGCGCCGGTAGCGGACAGTCGTATAACGGGTTTACGCACATGACCAGGTCCACTATCGTGAACCGAGTAGTGCATCATGATGGACGAACCCCGAGTCGATCCCTGGAAGCCCCGTGACCACCTCCAGTAGCGCCCCGACGTCGTCGCCGACCCCGGTGGGCACCGCGCCCGCCCACGGGCCCCGCCGCTCCAGCTCTCTCGGTCCCGTCGGCCTGGTGCTCGCCGGGGGCATCTCCGTGCAGTTCGGCGCGGCGCTGGCCGTGACCCTGATGCCGAGGGCGGGCGCCCTCGGGGTCGTGACCCTGCGGCTGCTGGCGGCCGCGGTCGTCCTCCTCGTCGTCTGCCGCCCCCGGCTGCGCGGGCACTCCCGCACCGACTGGGGCACGGTTGTCGTCTTCGGCCTCACCCTGGCCGCGATGAACGGCCTCTTCTACCAGGCCGTCGACCGCATCTCCCTCGGCGCAGCCGTGACCCTGGAGTTCCTCGGACCCCTCGCCCTCTCGGTGCTCGCCTCCCGCCGCGCGGTCAACACCGTCTGGGCCGGACTAGCGCTCGCCGGTGTCTTCCTCCTGGGCGGCGGGGACTTCGGCGACCTGGACCCGGCGGGCGTCGCCTTCGCGCTGGGTGCGGGCGCCATGTGGGCGGCGTACATCGTCTTCAGCGCGAGGACCGGCCGCCGCTTCCCGCAGGCCGACGGCCTCGCCCTGGCGATGGCGGTCGGCGCGCTGGCGTTCCTGCCGCTCGGCATCGCGGAGTCGGGCACCAGGCTCCTCGATCCGGTGACCGTGGGTCTCGGCGCGGCGGTGGCCCTGATGTCCTCCGTCCTGCCCTACACCCTCGAACTCCTCGCCCTGCGCACCCTGCCCGCCTCCGCCTTCGCCATCCTCATGAGCCTGGAGCCGGCCCTGGCCGCCCTCGCGGGCTTCCTGATCCTCGACCAGTCCCTGTCCGCGCTTCAGGCGCTCGCCGTCGCGCTCGTGATCGCGGCGAGCATGGGAGCGGTCCGGACGCAGGTGGGACGGGGTAAGGCGATCAGTCCGTGAACCTCGAGCGGGCGTTACGCGGCGTCAGCCCGCGATCTTCTCCCACACCGAGACGTGTGTCTCGCTCTCGCTAATGAAGGGTGCCCGGCTCCAGTCCTCCCACCGGTCCCGCAGCCTCATCCCCGCCAACCGCGCCATGAGATCCAGCTCCGCGGGCCAGACGTACCGGAAAGGGATGGTCCGGAAGGAACCCCGGCCGCCCTCGACCCTGACGTGGTTCGAGGCCATCGCCTGGGTGGCCACGTCGTAGGTGTCGAAGCCGAGGCGGTTCTCACCGACGTAGTACGGCACGGCGTTCTGGCCCGGCGGAAGCTTCCGCAGCTGAGGGATCATGACCTCCACGACGAAGGTCCCCCCGGGTGCCAGATGGGCCGCGACATTGCGGAAGCAGTCCACCTGGGCGTCCTGGGTCGTCAGATTCATGATCGTGTTGAAGACCAGGTAGCCGACCGAGAAGGTGCCCGGCACCCGGGCCGACGCGAAGTCCCCGATCGTCACCCCGACCGCCTCGCCGCCGGGCTTGGCCCGCAGTCGGTCCGCCATCGCCCGGGACAGGTCGATGCCGTGCACCTCGATCCCGCGCCGCGCCAGCGGCAACGCGATCCGCCCGGTGCCGACGCCCAGTTCCAGGGCCCTCCCCGCGCCGGCGAGCTCCGCCAGCACCTCCACGGCCGGCTCGACCGCATCCGGCGTGAACATCTCCGCCGACGACTCGTCGTACGTCGCCGCGACGGACTCTCCGAAGTAACCGTCGTCATCGATCATCGGAGGACCGTACTGCGGGGGAGGGTGCGGGCGCCCCTGAATATCGAGGACGCGAGCATAGGGCGGGCCCGCATCGAGGACGCGAGCATCGGGCCCGCGGGGCGGGCACCCGCTCTCGGAAATTAATGCAAGCACGCTTGCTTGTTTCCGGGGTCGCTGACATTCTCGCCCCATGGCAGACCCCACGCCCGTCATCGACGACCTGTGTGCGGAGAGCGAGGAGCTCGACCTGCTGGTAGCCGGACTCAGCCAGGAGCAGTGGTCGCTTCCGACCCCCGCCCCCGGCTGGACCGTCGCCCACCAGATCGCCCACCTCGCCTGGACCGACCACTCCTCCCTGCTCGCCGTCACCGACCAGGCGGCCTTCTCCCGCGAGGTCGAGAAGGCGCTCGCAGCCCCCGGGGACTTCGTGGACGAGGGAGCGGAGGAGGGTGCCCGTAAGCCTCCGTCACGGCTGCTCGCCTACTGGCGGGCGGGACGCGAGGACCTCGCGGAGGCCCTTCGTACGGCACCCGAGGGTGCCCGTTTCCCCTGGTACGGCCCGCCCATGTCGACCGCCTCCATGGCCACCGCGCGTCTCATGGAGACCTGGGCGCACGGACTGGACGTGGCGGACGCCCTGGGAGTGACCCGCACGCCCACCGACCGGCTCCGGCACATCGTCCGCCTCGGCGTCCGCACCCGCGACTTCGCCTTCGGGGTGCACGGACTGACCCCGCCGTTCGAGGAGTTCCGCATCGAACTCGCCGCCCCATCAGGCGAGTTGTGGACCTTCGGCCCCGAGAACGCCACCGACCGCGTCACCGGCCCCGCCCTCGACCTCTGCCTCCTGGTCACCCAGCGGGCCCACCGCACCGACCTCGCCCTGCGCGCGGAGGGCGAGGACGCCGACCGGTGGCTCGACATCGCCCAGGCCTTCGCGGGTCCGCCGGGCAAGGGCCGCACGCCGAAGAGGGCCGCCGGATGACCCTCCGTATCGGCAACGCCTCCGGCTTCTACGGCGACCGCTTCGACGCGATGCGCGAGATGCTCACCGGCGGCGAACTCGACGTCCTCACCGGTGACTACCTCGCCGAGCTGACCATGCTCATCCTGGGCCGCGACCGGCTGAAGGACCCGGGGGCCGGGTATGCCCGCACCTTCCTGAGGCAGTTGGAGGAGTGCCTGGGGCTGGCGCGGGAGCGGGGCGTCAGAATCGTGGCGAACGCCGGAGGACTGAACCCGGCCGGACTCGCCTCCCGCATCAGGGAGTTGGCGGACCGTACAGGCCTCCCGGTCCGCGTCGCGCACGTCGAGGGCGACGACCTCACCCCCCTCCACCCCGGCAGCCTCGCCGCCCACGCCTACCTCGGCGGCTTCGGCATCGCGACCTGTCTGCGGGAGGGCGCGGACGTGGTCGTGACCGGCCGGGTGACGGACGCGGCCCTGGTCACCGGGCCCGCCGCCGCCCACTTCGGCTGGGGACCGACGGACTACGACCGGCTCGCGGGAGCCGTCGTCGCCGGGCACGTCCTGGAGTGCGGGACACAGGCGACCGGCGGGAACTACGCCTTCTTCCCGCAGGGAGACGTCCGCCGCCCCGGCTTCCCCCTCACCGAACTCCACGAGGACGGCACCGCCGTCATCACCAAGCACCCCGGCTCCGGCGGATTCGTCGACGTCGGCACGGTGACGGCCCAGCTGCTGTACGAGACGCAGGGCGCCCGGTATGCGGGCCCCGACGTCACCGCCCGCCTCGACACGGTCCGGCTCACCCAGGACGGCCCCGACCGCGTCCGGATCTCCGGCGTACGCGGCGAGGCCCCGCCGCCCACCCTCAAGGTCGGCCTCAACCGCCTCGGCGGCTTCCGCAACGAGGTCGCCTTCGTCCTGACCGGCCTCGACATCGAGGCCAAGGCCGCGCTGGTGCGGGACCAGATGGAACCGGCCCTCGCCAAGGCGGCCGAGGTGCGCTGGGGCCTGGTCCGCACGGACCGCCCGGACGCCGGCACCGAGGAGGCCGCGAGCGCCCTGCTGCGACTGGTCGTCCGGGACGCGAACCAGGAGATCGTCGGACGCGCGCTCAGCGGGGCCGCCGTAGAACTGGCCCTGGCGAGCTACCCCGGGTTCCATGTGCTGGCGCCACCGGGAAAGGGCTCGCCCTATGGGGTCTTCGAGGATGTGTACGTCCCCCATGGGGCCGTGGACCATGTGGCCGTCCTCCACGACGGGCGACGGCTTCCCGTGGCACCGGCCCAGGAGACCGCCGTACTCGATGATCCCCCGGCACCACCCCTGCCCGAACCGCTGCCGGAAGGCCCCACCCGCCGGGCCCCCCTCGGTCTGATCGCGGGCGCCCGCAGCGGCGACAAGGGCGGCAACGCCAACATCGGGGTCTGGGCCCGGACGGACGAGGCATGGCGGTGGCTCGCCCACACCCTCACCGTTGACCGCCTGCGCGAACTCCTCCCGGAGACGGCGGAGTTGCCCGTCACCCGCCACGACCTGCCCCACCTCCGCGCCCTGAACTTCGTCGTCGAGGGCATCCTCGGCGAGGGCGTCGCCGCCCAGCACCGCTTCGACCCGCAGGCCAAGGCCCTCGGCGAATGGCTGCGCTCCCGCCACCTGGACATCCCGGAGGCCCTGCTATGACCGTCATCGACTCCGGCCTGGACACGGCAGGTGCGGACTACCGCGACAACCGCGAGGCCATGCTCGCCAAGCTGGAGCAACTCACCGCCGAGCACACGAAGGCTCTCGCTGGCGGCGGCGAGAAGTACGTCGAGCGGCACCGGGGCCGCGGCAAGCTGCTCGCCCGCGAGCGCATCGAACTGCTCCTCGACCCGGACACGCCCTTCCTGGAGCTGTCGCCGCTCGCCGCCTGGGGCAGCGAGTACACGGTCGGCGCCTCCCTCGTCACCGGCATCGGGGTCGTCGAGGGCGTGGAGTGCCTGATCACCGCGAACGACCCGACCGTGCGCGGCGGCGCCAGCAACCCCTGGTCGCTGAAGAAGGCCCTGCGCGCCAACGACATCGCCCTCGCCAACCGGCTGCCCTGCATCAGCCTCGTGGAGTCGGGCGGCGCGGACCTCCCCTCCCAGAAGGAGATCTTCATCCCCGGCGGTGCCATCTTCCGGGACCTGACCCGGCTGTCGGCCGCCGGAATCCCCACCGTCGCCGTCGTCTTCGGCAATTCCACGGCCGGCGGCGCCTACGTCCCGGGCATGTCCGACCACGTGATCATGGTCAAGGAGCGGGCCAAGGTGTTCCTCGGCGGCCCGCCCCTCGTCAAGATGGCCACCGGCGAGGAGAGCGACGACGAGTCCCTCGGCGGTGCCGAGATGCACGCACGCGTGTCGGGCCTCGCGGACTACTTCGCCGTGGACGAGCAGGACGCGCTCAGGCAGGCCCGGCGGGTCGTGGCCCGCCTCAACCACCGCAAGGCGTACGGCGATCCCGCCCCCGCGGCGCCCCCCAAGTACGACGCCGACGAACTGCTGGGGATCGTCCCCGGCGATCTGCGCACCCCCTTCGACCCGCGCGAGGTGATCGCCCGGATCGTCGACGCGTCCGACTTCGACGAGTTCAAGCCCCTGTACGGGACGAGCCTGGTGACCGGCTGGGCCGAGCTGCACGGCTATCCGGTGGGCGTCCTGGCGAACGCCCAGGGTGTTCTGTTCTCGGAGGAGTCCCAGAAGGCGGCCCAGTTCATCCAGCTCGCCAACCAGCGCGACATCCCGCTGCTCTTCCTGCACAACACCACCGGCTACATGGTCGGCAAGGAGTACGAACAGGGCGGCATCATCAAGCACGGCGCGCTGATGATCAACGCGGTGAGCAACTCGAAAGTCCCGCACCTCTCCGTCCTCATGGGCGCCTCCTACGGGGCCGGCCACTACGGCATGTGCGGCCGCGCCTACGACCCCCGTTTCCTCTTCGCCTGGCCCAGCGCCAAGTCGGCCGTGATGGGCCCCCAGCAGCTCGCCGGCGTGCTCTCCATCGTCGCCCGCCAGTCGGCGGCCGCGAAGGGACTGCCGTACGACGAAGAGGGCGACGCGGCCCTGCGCGCCATGGTGGAGCAGCAGATCGAGGCCGAGTCGCTGCCCATGTTCCTGTCCGGGCGGCTCTACGACGACGGCGTCATCGACCCCCGCGACACCCGGACGGCACTGGGAATGTGCCTGTCCGCGATCCACACCGCCCCCTACGAGGGCGCACGCGGCGGCTTCGGCGTCTTCCGGATGTGAGGAACCCTTCAGTGATCACTTCTGTGCTCGTCGCCAACCGGGGCGAGATCGCCTGCCGGATCTTCCGCACCTGTGGTGAGTCGGGAATCCGAACCGTCGCGGTGCACTCGGACCCGGACGCGAACGCCCTCCACACGCGCGTGGCGGACGCGGCCGTACGACTCCCGGGAGCGGCCCCCGCCGACACCTACCTGCGCGCCGACCTGATCGTGAAGGCGGCGATCGCCTCCGGCGCCGACGCCGTGCACCCCGGCTACGGCTTCCTCTCCGAGAACGCCGACTTCGCGCGGGCGGTTCTGGACGCGGGCCTGGTCTGGATCGGTCCCCCGCCGTCCGCGATCGAGGCGATGGCGTCCAAGACGCGTGCGAAGGAACTGATGGGGCTGGCGCCCCTGAGGGACGTGACACCGGCCGACCTGCCGGTGCTGGTGAAGGCGGCCGCGGGTGGCGGAGGACGCGGAATGCGTGTCGTCCGCCGCATCGAGGACCTGGCCGCCGCCCTGGAGAGCGCACGCGCCGAGGCCGCGAGCGCCTTCGGCGACGGCGAGGTCTTCGTCGAGCCGTACGTCGAGGACGGCCGCCACGTCGAGGTCCAGATCCTCGCCGACACCCACGGCACGGTGTGGGCCCTGGGCACCCGCGACTGCTCCCTCCAGCGCCGCCACCAGAAGGTGATCGAGGAGGCCCCGGCCCCCGGACTCCCGCAGGACCTCAGTGAGGAACTGCACGAGCTGGCGGTACGAGCCGCGCGCGCGGTGGACTACGTGGGCGCGGGCACGGTCGAGTTCCTGGTCTCCGGCACCAAGGCCCACTTCCTGGAGATGAACACCCGCCTCCAGGTCGAACACCCGGTGACGGAGGCGGTGTTCGGCATCGACCTGGTGGCGGAACAGATCCGCGTCGCCGAAGGGGCCCCTCTGCCCGACGAGCCCCCACGCGCGCGTGGCCACGCCGTCGAAGCGCGCCTCTACGCCGAGGACCCCGCGCGGGACTGGACCCCCCAGACCGGCACCCTGCACCACCTGTCGGTCCCCCCGTCCGTCCGCCTGGACACGGGCTACGAGAACGGCGACGACATCGGCGTCCACTACGACCCGATGCTCGCGAAGGTCGTCGCGTACGCCCCCACGCGCGCGGAGGCGGTCCGCACTCTGGCGGGCGCCCTGGAGAGGGCGACGATCCACGGCCCGACCACGAACAGGGACCTGCTGGTGAACTCCCTGCGCCACAAGGAGTTCACGACGGCCCGCATGGACACGGGCTTCTACGACCGTCACCTGCCCGAACTCACCGAGCCGCACTCCGACCCGCACGCCCCCCTGGCCGCGGCGCTCGCGGACGCGGTCGGCCGCTCCCGCTTCGGCGGCTGGCGCAACCTGCACTCGGCCCCGCAGACGAAGCGGTACGCGATGGCGGGGGAGGAGCACGAGGTCCACTACCGCCACACGAGGGAGGGCCTGGACGCGGACGGGGTGCGGGTTCTCCACGCGGACACGAGCGGAGTCGTACTCGAAGTGGACGGCGTGCGGCGGAAGTTCGAGGTGGCGCGGTACGGCGACCAGGTGTACGTCAACGGGACGACTCTGACGGCCCTGCCCCGCTTCCCCGACCCGACGGCCCAGCACGCACCGGGTTCCCTCCTGGCTCCGATGCCGGGAACGGTTGTCCGCGTGGCCGACGGACTGGCCGTAGGGACCGCCGTACAGGCGGGAGAGCCCCTCCTGTGGCTGGAGGCGATGAAGATGGAACACAGGATCACGGCGCCCCACGCAGGAACGCTGAGCGCCTTGGAGGCAGTACCCGGCCAACAGGTAACGGTCGGCTCTCTACTAGCGGTGGTGGACGCACCTTAGGGGCGCGGGGAACTGCGCGACCAGCCACGACGAAGGAGCCACATGCCCACGATCGAAACCGATGAGCACAAGTCCCTACGCGAAGCCGTAGCCGCCCTGGGCAAACGCCACGGCCGCGACTTCATCCGAGAACAACTCTGGTCCGAAGCCGCCAAACTCGGCTACCTGGGAGTCAACCTCCCCGAGGAATACGGAGGCGGAGGCGGCGGAATCGCGGAACTCTCCATAGTTCTCGAAGAGTTGGGCGCAGCCGGCTGCCCCCTCCTCATGATGGTCGTGTCTCCCGCCATCTGCGGCACAGTGATCGCCCGCTTCGGCACGGAAGCCCAGAAACAGGAGTGGCTCCCCGCCCTCGCCGACGGCACCCGCACCATGGCCTTCGGCATCACCGAACCGGACGCCGGTTCCAACTCCCACCGCATCACCACCACGGCCCACCGCGACGGAGCCGACTGGCTGCTCACCGGCCGCAAGGTCTTCATCTCCGGCGTGGACATAGCCGACGCCACCCTCATCGTCGGCCGCACGGAAGACTCCCGCACCGGCCGTCTCAAGCCCTGCCTCTTCATCGTCCCCCGAGACGCCGCAGGCTTCACGCGCCGCCAGATGGACATGGAACTCCAGGCGGCGGAAAAGCAGTTCGAGCTGACCCTCGACGACGTACGTCTGCCCGGCGAGGCCCTCGTGGGAGACGAGGACGCGGGCCTTCTCCAGCTCTTCGCCGGCCTCAACCCCGAACGCATCATGACGGCGGCCTTCGCGATCGGCATGGGCCGCTACGCCCTCTCGCAGGCGATCACCTACGCCAGGGACCGCACGGTCTGGAACACCCCCATCGGCGCCCACCAGGCCATCGCCCACCCCCTCGCCCAGGCCCACATCGACCTCGAACTCGCCCGCCTGATGATGCAGAAGGCCGCCCACCTCTACGACGCCGGAGACGACGTGGCCGCGGGAGAGGCCGCCAACATGGCGAAGTACGCCGCGGGAGAGGCCTGTGTGAAGGCGGTGGACCAGGCGGTCCACACCCTCGGCGGCAACGGCCTCACCCGCGAGTTCGGGCTCGCCTCCTTGATAACGGCCGCGCGCGTGGCTCGTATCGCACCGGTGAGCAGGGAGATGATTCTCAACTACGTCTCCCACCAGACCCTGGGCCTGCCCAAGTCGTACTAGGCGCTCTTGGAGGAACCGTGTTCCGCAGCGAGTACGCAGACGTCCCGCCCGTCGAACTCCCCATCCACGACGCGGTCCTCGCCCGGGCCGCCGAGTTCGGTGACGCGCCCGCCCTGATCGACGGGACCGACGGGGCCACCCTCACCTACGGACAGCTCGACCGGTTCCACCGCCGGGTCGCCGCCGGTCTCGTGGAGGCGGGCGTCGCCAAGGGGGACGTGCTCGCGCTGCACAGCCCCAACACGATCGCCTTCCCGGCCGCGTTCTACGCCGCCACGCGCGCGGGTGCCTCCGTCACGACCGTGCACCCGCTCTCCACGCCCGAGGAGTTCGCCAAGCAGCTCAGTGACTCCGCGGCCCGATGGATCGTCACCGTCTCCCCCCTCCTGGAGACGGCACGTCGGGCCGCCGGACTCGCGGGCGGGGTAAGGGAGATCTTCGTCTGCGACAGCGCGCCCGGTCATCGCTCCCTGATCGACATGCTGTCCTCGACGGCCCCCGAGCCGGACCTCGCCATCGACCCGGTGACGGACGTGGCGGCACTGCCGTACTCCTCGGGCACCACCGGCACCCCCAAGGGTGTGATGCTCACCCACCGGCAGATCGCCACCAACCTCGCGCAGCTCGAACCGCTGATGGCGGCGGGCCCCCAGGACCGCATCCTCGCGGTCCTGCCCTTCTTCCACATCTACGGCCTCACGGCCCTCATGAACGCACCCCTGCGCCTCGGCGCCTGTGTCGTCGTCCTGCCCCGCTTCGACCTGGAGACCTTCCTCGCGGCGATCCAGAACCACCGCATCACCGGCCTGTACGTGGCCCCGCCGATCGTCCTCGCCCTCGCCAAACACCCGCTGGTCGAGCACTACGACCTGTCCTCCCTGCGCTACATCGTCAGCGCCGCCGCCCCCCTGGACGCCCGGCTCGCCGCCGCCTGTTCGGCCCGGCTCGGCCTCCCGCCCGTCGGCCAGGCGTACGGCATGACGGAACTCTCGCCCGGCACCCACGTCGTCCCCCTGTCCGCCATGCGCGAGGCACCCCCCGGGACGGTCGGCAAGCTCATCGCCGGCACCGAGATGCGCATCGTCTCCCTCGACGACCCCGACAAGGACCTCGACGTCGGCGAGCCCGGCGAGGTCCTGATCCGCGGCCCGCAGGTCATGAAGGGCTACCTCGGCCGCCCCGACGACACCGCCGCGATGATCGACCCCGACGGCTGGCTGCACACCGGCGACGTCGGCCATGTCGACGCCCACGGCTGGCTGTTCGTCGTCGACCGGGTCAAGGAGCTGATCAAGTACAAGGGCTTCCAGGTGGCCCCCGCCGAACTGGAGGCCCTCCTGCTCACCCACCCCGGCATCGCCGACGCGGCCGTCATCGGCGTCTACAACGACGACGGCAACGAGGTCCCGCACGCCTTCGTCGTCCGCCAGCCGGCCGCCGCCGTCCTCTCCGAGGGCGAGGTCATGATGTACGTCGCCGAGCGCGTCGCCCCCTACAAACGCGTTCGCCAGGTCACCTTCCTCGCCGGAGTGCCCCGGGCCGCCTCCGGCAAGATTCTCCGACGACAGCTCAGGGAGCGCGCATGACACTGATCGGCCGCACGCGCGCGCGTGGCATCGAAACCCTCACCCTCGACTCCCCGCACAACCGCAACGCCCTGTCGGCGGCGCTGGTGGGGGAGCTGGCCTCCTGCCTGGCGGACTGCGCCAAGGAGGACGCCGCGCGCGCGATCGTCCTCACCCACACCGGCAACACCTTCTCGGCGGGCGCCGATCTCAAGGACCCCCCGGACCCGGACGCCCTGGTCGGGCTCCTGCGGCAGATCGTGGAGCTAGGCAAGCCGGTCGTCGCACGCGTCACCGGCCACGTCCGCGCGGGCGGCCTCGGCCTCCTCGCCGCCTGCGACATCGCGGCCGCGTCCACGGAGTCGACGTTCGCCTTCACCGAGGTACGGATCGGGGTCGCCCCCGCGGTCATCTCGCTGACGCTGCTGCCCCGCACCGACCCCCGCGCCCTGGCCCGCCACTACCTCACCGGCGAGCGCTTCGATGCCGCCGAGGCGGCCCGTATCGGCCTGGTGACGACGGCGGGCGACGACGTGGACGCCGTACTCGAACCGATCCTGGACGGTCTGCGCCGGGCCGCCCCCGAGGCCCTGACCGAGACGAAACGGCTGCTCACGGCTAAGGTGCTGGAGACCTTCGACCGGGACGCGGCCCACCTGACCGCGCTCTCGGCACGGCTGTTCGCCTCACCGCACGCGCGCGAGGGCATGACAGCCTTCCTGGAACGACGGGATCCCTCATGGGTGGAGTGACCACGATCGGCGACCGCGCCGAACGCGTGCCCAAGCAGGACCGCAGCCGGGCCACCCGGCAGCGCCTCCTCGAAGCCGCCGTGGCCTGCCTCGCCGAACACGGCTGGGCCGGCTCCACCGTCACCGTCGTCGCCGAACGCGCCGGCGTCTCCCGAGGCGCCGCCCAGCACCACTTCCCGACGCGGGAGGACCTCTTCACGGCGGCGGTCGAATACGTGGCGGAGGAGCGCTCCACGGCCCTGCGCGCCCTGTTCCCGCAGGGCGCGGCGGAAGACCGCCGCGCGGTGATCTCAGCCCTCGTGGACCTCTACACCGGCCCGCTGTTCCGCGCCGCCCTCCACCTCTGGGTCGCCGCCTCCAACGAGGAACAACTGCGCCCTCAGGTCACCGAACTGGAGGCGCGCGTAGGCCGGGAGACCCATCGGATCGCGGTGGACCTGCTGGGCGCGGACGAGTCACGCCCGGGAGTCCGCGAAACCGTCCAGGGCCTCCTGGACATGGCAAGAGGCCTGGGCCTGGCCAACCTCCTCACGGACGACGCGGCCAGACGCGACCGTGTGGTCGCGCAGTGGGCGGTACTGCTGAACGAGGCGCTGGCCTAGTCGGCGATGCCGCCGTACCCCTCGATGTCCCGGGGATCCCGCGCCGAGGGCCCCACATACCGCGCCGAAGGCCGCACCAGCCGCCCCGTCCGCTTCTGCTCGAGAATGTGCGCCGACCACCCCGCCGTACGCGCACACGTGAACATCGACGTGAACATGTGCGCCGGCACCTCCGCGAAGTCGAGCATGATGGCCGCCCAGAACTCCACGTTCGTGGCCAGCACCCGGTCCGGCCGCCGCGCATGCAGCTCCGCCAGCGCCGCCTTCTCCAGCGCCTCCGCGATCTCGAACCGCGGCGCCCCCAACTCCCGCGCGGTACGACGCAGCACACGCGCGCGGGGATCCTCGGCCCGGTACACCCGGTGCCCGAACCCCATCAGCCGCTCACCCCGGTCCAGCGCCTGCTTCACGTACGCCTCGGCGTCCCCGGTCCGCTCGATCTCCTCGATCATCCCGAGCACCCGGGAGGGCGCCCCGCCGTGCAGCGGCCCGGACATGGCACCCACGGCCCCGGAGAGCGCGGCGGCGACATCGGCCCCCGTGGAGGCGATCACGCGCGCGGTGAACGTGGACGCGTTCATCCCGTGCTCCGCCGCCGACGTCCAGTAGGCGTCCACGGCGGCCACATGCTTGGGATCCGGCTCCCCCCGCCAGCGGATCATGAACCGCTCGACGACGGACTGCGCCTTGTCGATCTCCCGCTGCGGCACCATCGGCAGCCCCTGCCCGCGCGCGGACTGGGCGACGTACGAGAGGGCCATCACGGCGGCCCGGGCGAGGTCGGCACGCGCCTGCCCGGCATCGATGTCGAGCAGCGGCTTGAGGCCCCACACCGGCGCGAGCATGGCGAGCGCCGACTGTACGTCCACGCGGATGTCCCCGGAGTGCACCGGGATCGGGAACGGCTCGGCGGGCGGCAGACCGGGATTGAAGGCGCCGTCGACCAGCAGCCCCCACACGTTGCCGAACGAGACATGGCCGACCAGATCCTCGATGTCGACGCCCCGGTACCGCAGCGCGCCGCCCTCCTTGTCCGGTTCGGCGATCTCCGTCTCGAACGCGATGACCCCCTCGAGGCCAGGGACAAAACCGGGGTCGAAGTCGGACATCAGGCGGCTCCTCATGATGTGTACGACGGATGACTTCACGATATCCCCGAGTGCCACCTTTGGGGAGTCTCTGCGGCACTCAGTGCCACCATCGGTGGGCGAGCCATCCGTACGGCAAGATGACCGCGTGACCGACGCAGCAGACGCCGCCGCCCCGGACCCCGCCTCCATGCGCCAGCAGTACCGCACCGTGGGTCTCGCCGAGACCGACCTGGCCGCCACCCCCGTCGAACAGTTCGCGCGCTGGTTCAAGCAGGCGGCCACCGAGGCACACCTCTTCGAACCGAACGCCATGGTCGTCTCCACCGCCGACGCCGAGGGCCGCCCCAGCTCCCGCACGGTGCTCCTCAAGCAGTTCGACGAACAGGGCTTCGTCTTCTACACGAACTACGACTCCCGCAAGGCGCGGGACCTCGCACAGAACCCGTACGTCTGCCTGCTCTTCCCCTGGCACCCCATGGGCCGCCAGGTCATCGTCACCGGCCTCGCCCGCCGCACCGGCCGCGACGAGACCGCCGCCTACTTCCGCACCCGCCCCCACGGCTCCCAGCTCGGCGCCTGGGCCAGCGCCCAGTCCTCGGTGATCGACGCGCGCGAGCAGGTCGACACCGCATACGCCGAACTGGCCGCCCGCTACCCCGAGGGCGAACAGGTCCCGGTCCCCCCGAACTGGGGCGGCTTCCGAGTGGCACCGGACCAGATCGAGTTCTGGCAGGGCCGCGAGAACCGGCTCCACGACCGACTGCGGTACGTGGCGGAGGCGGACGGCAGCTGGCGGGTGGAGCGGCTGAGCCCCTGAAGGAGCGGCTCGACGCAGCCCTACGCCCGCCCCACCACCCCGCCCAGATCCAGCGCCGCGGCGATCCGGACCGCCACGTCCTCCGCGTACACCGCGTCGCCCCGCTCGAACTGTCCCCTCCCGGACCCCCGCAGGAACGTCACGACTCCGAGCGTCCGCCCCCGGCTCCGCAGCACCGCGCACAACGCGTGCACCACATCCGGAGGCCACTGCCGGGCCAGGGCCCACTCACGGGCCCGCTCGCCCGACACCGACCCCACACTCGCCCGCACCGAACCCACCCGGTCCACGCACTGCAGCGCCGGATGCCCCTCCCCGTACCGCACGGGCAACCCGGCCTTGCCCGACGCCTGCAGACTCGGCCCAGGTGCCCCCGACGGCGTCGCGGCGACCCGTACCAGACGGACCGGATCCGTCTCCTCGCCGTCGGCCACGGCGCCCCCGGACACCCGGTCGATCAGCGCGTGGTCGGCGAACCCGGCAAGGGCGAAGTCCAGATGTACGACGGCAGCCTCGACCGGATCCTCGCACTCCGCGGCCGCCCGGGCCGCCCGGTGCAGCTGATTCGTCCGGAACCGCAGCAGCGAGGCCTCCTGCTCGCTCTGCTTGGCCTCGGTGACGTCCTGGAACAGCCAGCCGACACCCAACGGCACCGGCTCCTCCGCGAGCGGCGAGGCCAGCCGCACGAACCCGCAGCGCCAGCAGCGCCGCTTCTCGCCGTCCGGTGTCCGCACCCCCACCCAGATCTCGGCCGGCGCCGGTGGCGCGCCCTCGGCCAGCACATGGGTGAGCGCGCTCTCCAGCTCCTCCACGCCCTGCGCGAGGAGCTCCCCCAGGGGCCGCCCCAGCACGGACGTACGCCCGATGCCCAGCGACCGGGCCGCATGCGCGTTGACCACGGCCGGCCGAAGATCGGCGTCGACGAGCACGACACCCCACGAGGCGTCCTCGAACAGCGCCTCGCTCAGCGCGATCGACCGCTCCAGGTCGATCTGCGTGTGCACCTCGCTGAAGGCGCAGTACACCCCGGCCGGCTTCCCGTCGGGCCCGCGTACGGCCGCGGACTGGGTGCGTACGAGCACCCGGCCGCCGTCCTTGGTCAGCAGCGCGAACTCGTGCACCTGCCGCCCGAGGGCCTGCATGGCGGACATCAGCCGCGCCTCGACCTCTTCGGCGTCCGCGCGCCGTACCGCCCACCCGGCGAACCCGTGCCGCCCCACGGCCTCGGCCGCGGTCCAGCCGAGGATCCGCTCGGCCTCACGATTCCAATGGGTGACGACACCGTCCGCGTCGAAGGCACACAGTGCCGCGTCCATCCCGTCGAGGAGCGCGGCGAGCAGGTCCGAGCCGCCGTCCGATCCCTCCGGACCGTCCGGCCCGGGCCCGTCCGGACCCAGCTCGTCGGTGGTCCCACTACGCCGGGAAGCACTCACCTGGACCCCCTGCCGGCTGCTTCACTCACTAACAATCATTCAACTCGAACGTGACGCAGCACACACCAGATTCCCGCAAGATTGAAGGAATCGTTGTACGCCGGAAACGCTCCGAATCCCCTTAAACAGCTCTCCGGTCCGGCTCCAGCCGCAGGTCGATCCACTCGTCGCTCTCGCCGTCCAGCACATACCGGTCGACCTCGACGAACCCGCGCGCCAGCGCGAACCGCACTCCGTCCCCATTGACGGCCAGCACACATGTCTCGATCACCCGGGCGCCGAGCACACGCGCATGATCAAGACCCTTCTCGTACAGAGCCGTCCCGAAACCCCGCCTCCGGTAATCGGGCAGCACGCGCGCGATGACGGTCGCCACGGAGTCGTCTCCGTGTGGGGGCCGCACGGTCGAGCAGCCCACGAGCGTGTCCCCGAGATACGCGTTCTCCAGCCGATACCGCCCGGCACGCTCGCGTGCCCCTTCGGCACTCATGGCAGCCGGCGGAACGATCGCGTTGTGCACATACCGCCACTGCTCGAGCATGCCGTCCCCGACGACGGGCTCGATCCGCAGATCAGACACGGTCACCACTTCCCCTCCGCGCGTCCACCTCTATCTCGATCTTCATCCGAGGGTCGGCGAGGCCGCACACGAACATCGTGGCGGCCGGCCGGACATCGCCGAAGTGGCGGCGCAGGACCGGCCAGCAGGGCTCGAAGTCCTCCCGGTCGGGCAGCAAGTAGCGCACCCGCACCACGTCCGCGAAGCTGCACTCCGCCTCGGCCAGCGCAGCCCCGATGTTCCGCAGACACTGCTCGGCCTGCTCCACCACGTCGTCCGAGATCGTCATCGCGGCATAGTCGAACCCGGTCGTCCCGGACACGTGCACCCAGTCCCCGTCGACCACGGCGCGCGCATACCCGATGCGTTCCTCGAAGGAGGAGCCGCTCATGATCGCTCGTCGCTTTGTCATGCACGGAACGCTAATCGTTGTCAGACCCTCCTGGCGGACAGGTCGGCTTGACGAGATCCCCTAGCAGGTGGATCGACTACGCGTTCGGCTGTTTGGGATCTTTCGCACTGATGAGTGCCTTCTGGTGATTCAACCGATCGGCTGGCACTTGATCACTAACGTTGCAGGCGCACCGAAGAGGGGAGGTCACTCGCTCCCCAACCGCACGGTTGTCGAGTGACCAGCCCCAGTCATCGCGATCCGCAAGATCAGGGAGGTGCCCCGATGACTACGTTCCCCGCAGGCGAGCAGACCCACCAGGCTGTGCTTCCTCAGCAGCCTGCTCCGGAATCCGTGAGAGCAGACACCCCCGGGAGCAGGGACGAAACGGCTCACGGACACCCCGCCACCGCGCGAGGCACCGGCCGGGAACATGGGCGAGGGGAGACCGACGGGCGCGGCACCAGGCCCCGTCGGCGTCACGCCAAGAACGCTGCCACGGCAGCGGAGGCGGCAGAGAACGGAAGCGGTGAGGCTTCCCCGCACAACCCGCCATACGCGGGCGGCATCGGCGCGAGCAGGGTCTTCGTGCTGTCCAAGGAGGGGGACCCCCTCATGCCCTGCCATCCGGCTCGGGTCCGCGAACTCCTGGGCAAGGGGAGGGCTGTCGTCGCTCGACAAGTGCCCTTCACCATCCGGCTGAAGGACCGGACACGCGCGGAATCCGAAGTCGACGGCGTCCAGTTACGCATCGATCCCGGTTCCAAAGGCACCGGTCTCGCCCTCACCGACGAGAAGAAAGAAGTCGATGAGCAAGGCACGGTCGTCACCGTCAGACGCGGCCTCGTAGCGGTTGAACTCCAGCACCGCGGCGACCAGATCCACAGATCCATGCAACAGCGAGCCGGCTACCGACACCGCCGACGCTCCGCCAACTGCCGCTACCGAAAACCCCGCTCAAACAACCGAACTCGCCCCACAGGCTGGCTACCACCCTCCCTGCGCCACCGTGTCGACACCACCTACTCCCAGGCCGCCCGCCTCTGCCGCTACGCACCCGTCACCGAGATCCACATCGAACGCGTAGCGTTCGACACCCACGCCATCGGTGAGGGAAGAGCCCTCACCGCAAGCGAATACCAACAGGGCACACTCGCCGGAACCGAAGCCCGCGCCTACCTACGCGCAAAGTGGAACAACGCCTGCGCCTACTGTGATGCCACCGGCGTACCCCTGAACATCGACCACCTCAGACCTCGCAGCCGAGGCGGCTCCAACCGCATCTCCAACCTCGTCCTCGCCTGCGCCCCCTGCAACCAGGCCAAGAACAACACCCCCGTCGAGATCTTCCTCGCCGACCAGCCCGACCGGCTTGCGAAGATCGTCCGTCAGCTCAGAACGCCACTCCAGGACGCCGCCGCCATGAACGCGACCCGATGGCAGCTCACGGGGAGACTCAGCGACCTCGGCAGGCCTGTTCACGCCTGGTCAGGCGGTCGTACGAAGTGGAACCGAAGTGCCATGGGGCTGCCGAAGACGCACACCTTGGACGCGCTGTCCGTCGGGCGTCTGGACCATGAGAGCGGCGACGCCATCGTGCGGTATCCCGGGCAGGTGCTCGTCGTCAGAGCGACAGGACGCGGGTCGTACGCCCGCACAACTCCGGACCGCTTCGGATTTCCGCGGCTCCGCCGAGCCCGTGCCAAACAGCACTTCGGGTACGTGACCGGCGATCTCGTACGGGCCGATGTCCCGACGGGCAAGTGGGCAGGCGCCTGGACCGGCCGCATCTCCGTCCGTGCAAGGGGACAGCACAGCATGGCGATGCCCGAAGGCCGTATCAACGTTTCCCACTGGAATCTGAAGCTGTTGCAGCGGGGCGACGGATACGGCTACAGCACCCGCCTGGAGCCTTAAGAGTCGGCATCCCGAAAAACCAGTTGATCGGCGCCGGAACCCTTCCTAGTGTGTGGTTCACGCCGAAGGGAGGTGATCGGGTACATGAATGAAACCCGGACTAGCGAGGTGGCTGCGGGCTAGCGCCCGTCACCCACTGAGTGCGGTGCCGGACCCGCGTGTACGAGATGCACGCAGCCGGCCAATTCAACGCAGTCACCCGACCCGCGAGCTCGCCGGTACGTCCGGCCGGCTCCCTCGCCGCAAGGCAGAGGGACCAGAGCTCGCGGGTCGTCTGCGTTCTGACTATTGCCGGTAGAAGATCCGGTCCCCGTACTCCTCGAACACCCGCTCATTCCACTCCAGCCCGCCGTCCACGTTCCCCGACCGCAGCAGCGGCGGCTCGATCCCCCGTTCCGCCAGCGCTCCGGCCGCCGTCGCCATCACCGCCTGGAGCAGCGCCGAGGTCACGACCGTGGAGGCGGGGGCGAAGGGGGCCGGGATGGTGTCCAGGGAGAGTTCCGCGTCGCCGACGGCGATCTTGGAGTCGAGGACGACGTCGCAGTGGTCCTTGAGGAAGGTGCCGGAGCTGTGGCGGGGCTGCGTCTGCGTCGTATAGGCGACCGACGTGACGCCGATGACCTTCACGCCGAGGGAGCGCGCGGTCAGGGCCATTTCCACGGGGAGGGCGTTGCGGCCGGAGAGGGAGATGATCACGAGGGCGTCGCCCGCGCGGAGGGGCGAGCAGTTCAGGACCGCGCTCGCGAGGCCGTCGACGCGTTCCAGGGCGGAGCCGAGGGTGGCCGGCATGACGTCGACGCCCACGACTCCCGGGACGGTCAGCAGGTTCATGAGGGCGAGTCCGCCGGCCCGGTAGACGAGGTCCTGCGCGGCGAGCGAGGAGTGCCCGGCACCGAAGGCGAAGAGGCGGCCACCGGCGGCGACGGTGTCGGCGAGCAGCTCGCCGGCCGTCGCGACGGACTCGGCCTCCTCGTCCCGGACTCGTTGCAGCAGCTCGATGGCGGCGTCGAAGAACTGCCCGGACAGCTTGCCGTCAGCGCTCTCGGAGCCCGTCTCGCCCATGCGTCGTCCAACCCTTCGTCGCCGTGTCGCGGATCACCGTGCGGTCTGGACCAGTGGGATGTCAATACGGCCGCACGCCTGGTCGTAACCGCTTGGTTTCAACGGCGCGGCACGCTTGTCAGTGGTATCCGGCAGAATTGGTGCCAGGGCCAGCGCACGCGCCGGGAAGCTGTCGTGCTTCCGGCAATCTCATCAAGGGGCACGTATGTCCGGACTGATCGACACCACGGAGATGTATCTCCGCACCATCCTCGAGCTGGAGGAGGAAGGTGTGGTCCCCATGCGCGCCCGGATCGCCGAGCGGCTCGACCAGAGCGGGCCGACGGTCAGCCAGACCGTGGCGAGGATGGAGCGGGACGGGCTGGTGTCGGTCGCCAGTGACCGGCATCTGGAGCTGACGGACGAGGGCCGGCGGCTGGCCACGCGCGTGATGCGCAAGCACCGGCTCGCGGAGTGTCTGCTGGTCGACGTGATCGGTCTGGAGTGGGAGCAGGTCCACGCGGAGGCGTGTCGCTGGGAGCATGTGATGAGTGAGGCGGTGGAGCGCCGGGTGCTGGAGCTGCTGCGTCACCCCACCGAGTCGCCGTACGGCAATCCGATCCCGGGTCTGGAGGAGCTGGGCGAGAAGGACGGTGCCGATCCGTTCCTGGACGAGGGCATGGTGTCGCTGGCCGAGCTGGACCCGGGTCTCGACGGCAAGACGGTCGTCGTACGGCGTATCGGCGAGCCGATCCAGACGGACGCGCAGCTGATGTACACGCTGCGTCGGGCGGGTGTGCAGCCCGGTTCGGTGGTGAGCGTGACGGAGTCGGCGGGCGGGGTGCTGGTGGGCAGCGGCGGCGAGGCCGCGGAGCTGGAGTCGGATGTTGCCTCGCATGTGTTCGTGGCCAAGCGCTGACGGTCGCCAGGGGGTTCAACTCCCGGGTCCTGTGGGGCAGTTGTGGCGTTCCTGAGCCTCTTCCCGGGGGCCGTCGACACCAAGATTCAGTGTGCGGAATCGCAGCGCTTCGACGCTTCCCGTGCGAGGCTGTCGCGTGGGGCATATGACCTGAGGGGGGCGGGCGGATGTGCCGTAGGCGTATGGATGGCCCCGGCACCTTTCGGTGCCGGGGCCGGTCCTCCCCTGTGCTGACCCGGAGCCCCGAGCTCTCAGGGTCATTCCCCTCGGACCGATTTCCCCGAGCGGTCCGCCTCCCGCTGAAGATCTCCCCTCGGCGGCGGCGATCATTCCTTGAGCGAGGTCACTCGAACGAGGGGTGTTGTCGTTCCGAGGGCCCATCTTCGAATGCGCATTCGATAATCTGCGAGTGACGGGACGCACGAGGCGTGCGCTGGAGAGATGTACGGCGAGCAACGACAGACAGGACAGGCACGGCAGTCAGGACACGGTTCACAGGGCGGCCCGAGCGGGAGCGGGCGGTCCGGGCGGAGCTAGGGGGGTGCCAATGGCGCGGCGCATCGACGTGACCGGGGCGGGCGGCGTACGTCTTGCGGCCTGGGAGTTCGGTGACCCTCCCAAGACCGACCCGGCGGATCCGGCGGATCCGGCGAGGGACCACCCGGAAGCTCCGGAGAAACGATCACCGGGGGTGCTGTTACTCCACGGCCTGATGGGCCGAGCCTCGCACTGGGCGTCCACCGCCCGCTGGCTCTCCGAGCGCTACCGCGCCGTCGCGCTCGACCAGCGCGGTCACGGCCAGAGCGACAAGCCCCCTCGGGCCGCTTTCACCCGTGACGCGTACGTCGAGGACGCCGAGGCCGCCCTCGAACAGCTCGGTCTGGCCCCGACCGTCCTGATCGGCCATGCCATGGGCGCCCTCACCGCCTGGCAGCTCGCCGCGCGGCGGCCCGATCTGGTCCGTGGGGTGATCATCTGCGACATGCGGGCCTCCGCGCTCGGCGCCGCCTCGCAGCGGGAGTGGGGCGAGTGGTTCAAGGCCTGGCCCGTCCCCTTCGCCACGCTCGCCGACGTACGCAAGTGGTTCGGCGAGGACGACCCCTGGGTGGAGCGGCCCAACCCGGCGCGCGGCGAGTTCTACGCCGAGGTGATGGCCGAGTCCCCCGACGGCTGGCGCCCCGTCTTCGAGCCCGACCAGATGCTGTCCTCCCGCGAGACCTGGGTCTACGACGCCCACTGGGAGGAACTCACCCAGGTCAGGTGCCCCGCCCTGGTGGTCCGCGGCCTCGACGGTGAACTGGGCCGCGCCGAGGCCCAGGAGATGGTCCGCGTCCTGCCCCGCGGCCAGTACGCCGAGGTGGCCGACGCCGGCCACCTCGTCCACTACGACCAGCCGGAGGCATGGCGGGCAGCCATAGAGCCCTTCCTGGACGGCCTGGACGGCCCGGCCGGCTTGGACAACGACTGACGGGCCGCGGTAACCGCCAGGGCCTCCCGCGGCCGTCACCGCGCCCCCGCCCCCGGCCCGCGGCACCGTCCCGCCCGCCCGCGGCCACACGTCAGCCCTTGCTGACCGCCACCAGGATCTCCGGGAGTTGGCGGGCGGTTCGTGGGGCTGCCAGTCGTAGTCCCGCCAGCGTGATCGCGGTGCCGTACACCGCGCCGATCGGCAGCAGGACCCAGCTCCACTCGTCGCCGTCCGCGCTGAGGTTGGCCCAGATCGTCAAGGCGATCACGGGAGCGCACAGCAGGGCGGCCGAGACCATCCCTCCGACGACGGCGGCAGCGGCGAGGCCGGACTGTCCCGGGGCCACGTTCTTGTAGCCCTCCTGCGGAATCGAGTAGGGAAAGCGCGCCGACGTCCACGCCCCGGTCGCCAGCATCGCCCCGAGCAGAGCGAAGGACACGCCGAGCACCTCGGGCAGCTTCGGCCAGTCGTCGATGAGCGCGGTCGTCAGTACTGTGACGAGGGTGGCGTACGGCAATGTGATCACCAGCAACGCCAGCGCACGCCCCCGCAGTTCGACGTAGGCGTCCCGCGTCGAGGAGATGGTCATCGCGACCATCCAGAACGCGGAGGTGTCCTGCCCGAACTGGTTGTACATCTGCACGCCGAGCATTCCCGCGGCGAAGCACGCGAAGTAGATGGACCCCGTGCCCTGCAGCGCGTTGAACACCGGCACGATCAGCCCGATGGCCAGCGAAGTCACCCACGCGGCCTTGGTCTTGGGGTCGCGCCACACATAGCGCAGGCTGCGTTCCATGACGGTGCCCGTGCGGCCGGCCGGCAGCAGCCGGGCGAGCCCCGTCGAGCTCCGCTCACGGGCGGCCCCCTGGGCGGCGGGGAGGGTGGAGCCGTCGGGGGAGGTCATCAACCGGGTCAGATGGCGGGACCAGAGGGCGAGCAGACCGACCAACGCTGCTGCGGACAGAAGGAGTTGGAGGACAGCGATCCCGTACGACCCCTCGCTCGCCGAGTCGACCGCCCCGATCGCCGAGGCGGGCGGGATCCACTTCAGCACCTCGGCAGGCCCGTCCAGCTGCCCCAGCCCACCCGAACCGAGCCGCTGCGCACCGAAGTTCACGGCCTGCGCGCCGATCGCGATGACCAGTCCGCTCAGCACCGCCAGATCGCGGCCCTTGCGGCTGGTCAGCAGCCGGATGTTGGCCACGGCGACGGCCCGCGCGAGGGCCACGCAGACCAGCAGCGCGAGCACGACACCGATCACGGAGACGACGTACGCCGACGCGCCGTGCGCGACCGAGACGACGGACCCGACGAGCATGCAGAGCGTGAACACCGGCCCGATACCGACCAGCGAGGCCACCAGCAGCGCCCGTACGAGGGGCCGGGGCCGCAGCGGCAGCATCACCAGGCGGGTGGGGTCGAGGGTCTCGTCGCCGCCGGGGAAGAACAGCGGCATCACGGCCCAGCCGGCCGCCAGCACGGCGACCAGCGGGACGACGACGGAGGCGGCGTGCTCGTCGCCGCGCAGGGCGATGAGGCCGAGCAGCTGAAGGGCGGAGAAGAGGAGTACGGCGACGGCCGAGGCGATGTAGGCGGCCCGCCGCCCGCCGGACTGCCGCAGGCCGTTCCTGAGCAGCGACAGCTTCAGCCGTACGACGACCGGGGTGATGTCTGGGGTCATCGGGCCCCGCCGCCCAGCCAGTCGAGGTTCGCGCCGGTGTCCTGCCCCTGGGCGCCGACCAGTTCGAGGAACGCCCGTTGCAGTGAGGGCGCGCCGCCCCGCACCTCGTCGAGCGTCCCGTGGGCGCGGATGCGCCCGGCGGCCATGACGGCCACCCAGTCGCACAGGGACTCCACGAGCTCCATCACATGCGAGGAGAAGACGACGGTGGCGCCGGAGGCCGTGTAGCGCTCCAGCACGCCCCGGATGGTCTGTGCGGAGACGGGGTCGACGCCCTCGAACGGCTCGTCGAGAAACAGCACTTCGGGGTTGTGGAGCAGGGCCGCCGCGAGCCCGATCTTCTTCCGCATCCCGGTCGAGTAGTCGACGACCAGTTTGTGCTGGGCCCCGGCCAGATCGAGCACGTCGAGCAGCTGAGCGGTCCGCCGGTCGACCTCGGCCCCGGGCAGCCCCCGCAACCGGCCGGAATAGGCGAGCAGTTCACGACCCGACAGCCGCTCGAACAGTCGCAACCCCTCGGGCAGGACGCCGATCCGTGCCTTGACGTTCACCGGGTCCTGCCACACGTCCTGCCCGACGATCTCGACGGACCCCTGATCGGGGCGGAGCAGCCCGGTGACCATGGAGAGAGTGGTGGTCTTCCCGGCCCCGTTGGGCCCGACAAGCCCGATGAACTTCCCAGCAGGCAGTTCGAGATCAATCCCGGCGACAGCAACCTGCTGCCCGAACCGCTTCCAGAGCCCACGCACACTCACAGCCGACGTCATGAACGCCAACCTTAGGCGCGTGGGTGCTGTGCCTTTTCATGCGGCTCCGCCGCGTGGCTCACGTCACCTGTCCCGACCGCAGGCGTAGGCGAGCGGGGAGATCAACTCCTCGGCATCCGGAAGCCAACGGTTCGCAGGTGTCGGACGGCAGGCCCACTGAACGGCACCGGAGGACCCGTACCGAGTGGGGGGACCGGCGACGTACGACCCTTCCCCCAGCGCGATCAGATCGAGCGACGAGGGAGTCCAGCCGAGCTTCCGCACCAGCTCCGGCACCTTCACCGACGCCCCCGGCAACACGAAGAAGTGCATCCGGCGATCGGGCGTCAACGTCACGGGTCCCAGCGTCGACTCCATCCGCTCCATGCGGGCCAGCGCCAGAAACCCCGCCGTCTCCGGAACGGAGATCGCGTCGAACGTCCGGCCGGTCGGCAACAGAATCGAGGCCGTCGGCTGCTTCTGCCACATCCGGCGCGCGACCGTCGCACTGCCGGTGGCCTGCGTCGCCCAGTCCTCCCGAGAGGGATGCGCCCCCGGCGCGGCGCACGCGGCGTCACCGCAGGAACACCGCTGCACCCCGTCGACGGCTTCCAGCCAGGTGCCGGGGAAGACGTCCCAGTGGCGCTCCTCGGCGTATCGAACGGCTGTCTCCAGCAGCGATTCCCCGCGCTGCTTCGGAATCTGAGCGGCTTCGGTGCCCGCGATCGTCTCTTCCACGCTCAGCACAACTCCCGCGCCAACCTGGGGTTACGGCCGGGCCCCGGCGTCGGACCGACTTCTGCCCAGTGAAGCCGGCACGCGTTCCCCCATGTTCGGCTGCGTTCGCGCGGGGGGACCGCGGGGTGGCCCCCGTCGCCACCCGCGAGTCTCGTCCTTCGGGCGGACGGAACCAGTCCGACGCCAGGACCTGCGCGCGCGGGGGAGGAGCATTGATCGGGCATCTGGGGCGCATGGATGCATGTGTGGGGGCGCGCGAGAGGAACCGGGGCGTGAGCGGGGTAACCACGAGAGGGGGGCAGGCTTCTGCCTTTACCCCGGCAATCCTCGCATGCCTCGCATTTTAGACGTCACGGTGGGGCATTGATCTTCACGGCCGGATCTTTTCGGTGGGTTCGAAGGGATCCGACGGACCGATCCGGTGGAAGACACGTCAACTCGGTGCGTGGGCAGGCACCGCAGCCACAGGGGGTACGCCAATGGCCGCAAGGCCTCTCGTCGCGCGGCAGCCGAACGAACGGCTGCAGGCGCTCATCCAGGAGGCGGGGTGCTCGAACGCCGGGCTCGCCCGCCGGGTCAACATGTGCGGCGCCGAGCACGGCCTCGACCTGCGCTACGACAAGACGTCCGTGGCCCGCTGGCTGCGCGGACAGCAGCCGCGGGGCAGGGCGCCCGCGATCATCGCGGAGGCCCTCGGGCGCAAACTCGGCCGTACCGTCACGATCGACGAGATCGGCATGGCCAACGGCAAGAACCTCGCCTCCGGCGTCGGGTTGCAGTTCTCGCCGACGGTCCTGGGCGCCATCGAGCAGGTGTGTGAGCTGTGGCGCAGTGACGTGGGCCGCCGGGACTTCCTGTCCGGGTCCTCGGTCGCCGCGTCCGCGTTGGTCGAGCCGAGCCGCGACTGGCTGATCTCCTCGCCCGACTCGCAGGTGGCGCGCCAGGCGGGCCCGCGCGTGGGGCAGTCCGACGTGGCGGCGGTGCGCGCGATGACGCAGGCGCTCGTCGACCTCGACCACCAGTACGGCAGCGGGCATGTGCGCCCGGTCGTCGTGCACTACCTCAACAGCGTGGTCTCCGGGCTGCTCGCGGGGTCGTACCGGGAGGCGATCGGGCGTGAACTGTTCGCCGCCGTCGCCCGGTTGACGGAGCTCGCCGGATACATGGCGATCGACACCGGGCAACCGGGCCTGGCCCAGCGGTACTACATCCAGGCGCTGCGGCTCGCGCAGGCGGCGGGCGACCGCGGATACGGCGGCTATGTGCTCGCCGCGTCCATGAGCCACCTCGCCGCGCAGCTCGGGAACCCGCGCGAGATCGCCCAGTTGGCGCGGGCGGCGCAGGAGGGGGCGCGGGGTCGGGTGACACCGCGCGCAGAGGCGATGTTCTACGCGGCGGAGGCCCGCGGGCACGCACTCATGGGCGACGCGCGGGCCACCCAGGTGGCGTCCGGACGGGCCGTGCACGCGCTGGAGGCGGCGGACCCCTCCTCGGGCGACGATCCCGCCTGGATCGCGCACTTCGACGAGGCCTATCTGGCCGACGAGTTGGCCCACTGCCACCGCGACCTCGGTCAGGCCGAGGCGGCGGCGCGGTGCGCGCAGGAGTCCCTGGACGGGCTTCCCGAGAACAAGGCGCGTCGGCGGGCCATCGGTCTGGTCCTGCTCGCCTCCGCGCAGGTGCAGCAGCGCGAGATCGAACAGGCCTGCAACACCGGCCTGAAAGCGGTCGAGTTGCTGGAGACCGTGCGCTCCAACCGGGGCGCGGAGTACCTCGACGACTTCCAGCAGCGCCTGGAGCCGTTCCGGGACGAGGCCGTCGTCAGGGAGTTCGGGGCCCGGCTGGACCTTCAGGCGGCCGCGTAAAGGAGGACGTATACAGCGGATGCGGGCCCGGAACTGTCACGTGATCTCCCGGGATTTGTTACTGCGGTCACAGGGACGCAGGTCACGTCCTGTGCTACGTGGCACCGGGCTCGGAGGACCCGGTAGCGTGAACCGACGATTCCGAAGTTCCCGCATCAGTAGGAGTCCCGGTGACGCAGAGTGGACAGGGCGAGCAGCCCTCGGCGCGCGAAGCGCGCGAAGGCATCGTGCTGCCCTCCGACGGCGGGGAACCCCTGCTGCCGGGACAGACGGGTGGCCACGGCGGTCCGCAGCCCGGATACGGGCCCCCGCAGCAGGGCGGTTACGGCGGCCCTCCGCAGCCGGGCCCGTCCGGCCCGGCGCCCGACGCGGCGTACGGCCGGCCTTCGGACGCCCCGTCCTACGGCCAGCCGCCCGGCGGTCAGGCATGGGGCACCCCGTGGGGCCCCGGCCAGCAGCAGGACCAGGCCCAGCAGGGCCAGGATCAGCCGCAGGCCCAGGACTGGTCGCAGCCGCCCACCCAGACCTGGGGCACACCCCAGTCGCCCGGCGGCATACCGCCCCAGTCCCAGCCGCAGCCCGCGCCGGGTTACGACACCGACGAGCCGACCTCGTACTACCTGCCGCCCGTCGGTCAACCCGCCCCCCAGTCCCAGCCGCTGCCCCCGCAGCAGGGCCAGGTCGCGCCCTACGAGGCTCCCGGGGCCGGTGCGCCGCAGCAGCAGCCCGCGCCGGGCTACGACTCCAACGAGCCGACCTCCTACTACCTCCCGCCCGTGGGCCAGCCCCTCCCGTCGGGCCCCGGCATACCCGCCTCCGCGCCCCTGCCGCCCGCCGACGAGGGCGCCACGCAGTTCATACCGCCGGTCGCGGCCGCCCCCGCCACCCACGAGGGGGCCACCCAGTACCTCCCGCCCGTCCGCCCCGGCGCGCTCCCGCCCGAGGTGTCCGCCGAGGCGGCGCACTACCCGAGGCAGCACCCGCAGTCCCCGTACGGCGCGCAGTCCCCGTACGGCGCGCAGCCCCCGCAGAACGCGGCCCCCGGCGCCGGCGCGTTCCCGCCCGCAGCGCCGAGCGGCCCCGACGCCGAGGCCACGCAGTTCATCGCGCCCGTGCCCGGGCAGACCCCCGGCGCACCCTACGGCGGGGAACGGCAGCCGCCCTCCGAGTTCGACAACCTCTTCCGGGGTGGGCCGGGCGCTGACGGCGGGGCCGCGTCCACGCAGCAGATGCCGCGGTTCGCCCAGCCCGAGGCCGTACCGCCCGCGTACGGGGCCCAGCAGCAGGCGTACGGCGCCCAGCCGCCGTACGGCCCGCCCGGCGGTGACGTCTACGACGACGGCGACCGAGGTGGCCGCGGGCGGTCGCGGGTGCCGGTGATCGCAGCCGTGGGCATCGGTATCGTCGTGCTGGGCATCGGTGCGGGCGCGCTGCTCGCCGGGGGCGGGGGCGGCGACGGGGGCGACAAGAACGAGACCGTGTCGGCGACGGCCCCCGCGACCGACGGCTCCGCCTCTCCTTCCTCCGATCCCGCGAAGGGGCAGGCCGCCGAGCTGGACAAGTTGCTCGCCGACAGTGGCAACAGCCGTTCCTCGGTGATCAGCGCGGTGGCGAACGTGAAGTCCTGCAAGAACCTCGGCCAGGCGGCCAAGGATCTGCGGGACGCGGCGGCCCAGCGCACCGGCCTGGTGACTCGGCTCAAGGCGCTCCCCGTCGACCAGTTGCCGAGCCACGCCGAGCTGACCGACGCCCTCACCAGGGCCTGGCAGGCGTCCGCGTCCGCCGACAACCACTACGCGGCCTGGGCCGACCAGTCCGCCGGCAAGAAGGGCTGCAAGAAGGGCCAGGCCCGCATCACGGGCCAGACCCAGGCCGGCAACCGGGACAGCGGCACCGCCAGCACCGAGAAGGCCGAGGCGGCCCGGCTGTGGAACGCGATCGCCAGGAAGTACAGCCTGACCGAGCGCACGGCGACCCAGCTGTGAGCGGTCCGCGGGGGGCGTCTCGGCGCCCCCCGCGGGTCAGTTGACGTCCGCGTTCTGGAGGGTCCTCGTCACGTCGGTGAAGCCCTTGCGGGCCGCCACGAGCTGGCCCTGGCGCACCACCTGGAGCGTCACATGGGCGTTGACCATGCGCGGGAAGCCCACCGAGGCGAGGTCGTCGGTGGAGCTCCAGGTGTCCCGGGTGGTCCACCGCAGCGTCGGTGTCAGACCGCCGGTCGGGATCTTGAGCCCGTTGTTGAGAGTGGCGCGGATGCTGCCGGCGGACACCTCGCCGCTGCCGAGCGACTCGACGGCCTTCTTGAACACCGTGTAGGCGATCCAGGTGGTCTGCACCCCCGCGTCCGCCGAGTCGATGCGGTTGTCGCCGAAGGCCTCCTCGCTGATGACCTTCTTCATCGCGGCCCAGCGGGCATCGCTCTCCACGGGGTACCAGCCGGTGATGTACGAGCCCTCGTAGGGTCCCGACGCCCCGCCTGACGCGTCGATCACCGTCTGGTCGACGCTGCCCATCGCCATGGCCGTGCGCACCTGCGGGTAGTCCGCGCGGGCGCGCCGGAAGGAGTCCATGAAGGTGCTGGTGCGGTCGCCGAGCGCGGGCACCACACACCCCTGCTTCGAGCCGGCAGCCGGGGCGCCGGACGTCGAGCCGTCGAGCGCCTTCGTGGACTGCGCCGAGTACTCGCTGGCGTCGTCCGCGGCCCGCACGTCGCCCGCGGCCCGGTGTCCGCCGGTGGCCAGCCCGGAGTCCAGCAGTACGGGCAGCTCGTCGCCCGCGATGGTGTCGGGCCGTACGAGGGTGACGTTGCCGCAGGCTGTGGCGAGCGCCTTGCCGAGGCCGGCCAGCAGGGTGGGCTGGCCGCCGTTGACGGGGTAGGACAGCGGGCTGGTGAACTCGGCGTTGGTGACGCCGTAGCCGCCTATGTAGGGGATGCCGGCGCCCTCGAGGGGCGGGAAGAAGGAGTCGGCGTATTGGCTGTAGGAGCCGACGACCGCGACGACGTTCTCCTTGACCGCGCGCCGGGCGCACTTCGCCGCGGACACCCCGTCGTTGTGGTCGTTGCAGGTCAGGACGGTGAGCTTACGGCCGTTGATGCCGCCCTTGGAGTTGATCCAGCGGGCGTACGCCTGGGCGAAGGCGGGCATGCCGGGCTTGTTGGTCGCCTTGGTGTCCGACGGGGCCCAGGTCATGACCTTGATCGGGCCGTCCCCGGAACCCCCCGTGGTACCGGGGACGACCCCGCAACCGGCGGCGAGGGAAGCACACGCCACCAGCGCCCCCGCCGCGAGGGCGGTGGCTCTGACGGGCCGGTGGTGCTGGGGGAGGAAGGTGCTGCGGATGCGTCGCCTGCCGGTCATGGACCCACACGCTTCCGTCACATCGCCAACTCGGGAGTGACCCTCGGTAGATGAAGGGTGACGTAAAGGTGAACAGCGGGGGCCTGTGAGGCACGTATGGGGGAAGAACGTACGATCGGTGACCGTGCAAGGTTCGGAGAACTCTTCCCGTCGCGGCCGTCGCTCCTCCACCATGGGCGGCATGCCACTGAACGACATGCCGTGGTGGCGCTGGCGCAGCAATGTGCGCTCCGCGCTGCACATGCTCTCCGACCCGGGGTTCCAGCAGAACGTCTGGCTGGCCGGCGTCGAGGGGTACGGGGACGTCACCGACGCCGTGTACCGCCTCGTCGAGGACACCTGGCTCGACAACTGGTCCGCCGAGAAGTACGTGGGCACGATCTTCCGGGACTCCCAGGAGGCGGCCCTCGTCGACACCGCCGTCCTGCGGGTGCTGCGGATCATGCACCAGGTCGGTCCCGACGCCCCCGTCTCCGTGTACATGGAGAACCCGGGGTGGCCGGACGCGGTGCGGGCGGCGCGGGACGCGCACGTGCGCATGGCGACGGCCGACGGGGAGGACCCGGACGGGCCGCCGCGCACGCTCGAGGTGCTGCAGATCATGACCCGGTCCGCGTGACGGACGCGCTGTCTGCCGCACCGGTGGATATGCGACCCTGTCCTGCATGAACGAGCAGTCCACCCCGGCCGACCAGTACGTCCTGACCCTGTCCTGCCCCGACAAGCAGGGCATCGTGCACGCCGTGTCGAGCTATCTCTTCATGACCGGCTGCAACATCGAGGACAGTCAGCAGTTCGGCGACCACGACACGGGTCTGTTCTTCATGCGCGTCCACTTCTCGGCGGAGGCGCCGGTGAGGGTGGACAAGCTGCGGGCGTCGTTCGCCGCGATCGGTGACTCCTTCGACATGGACTGGCAGATCAACCGGGTCGAGGACCGGATGCGGGTCGTGCTGATGGTCAGCAAGTTCGGGCACTGCCTGAACGACCTGCTCTTCCGTGCGCGCATAGGTGCGCTGCCGGTGGAGATCGTCGCGGTGGTGTCCAACCACACCGACTTCGCCGAGCTCGTGGGGTCCTACAACATTCCCTTCCACCACATTCCGGTGACGCGGGAGAACAAGGCCGAAGCGGAGGCGCGGCTGCTGGAGCTGGTGCGCGAGCAGGACGTCGAACTCGTCGTGCTCGCCCGGTACATGCAGGTGCTGTCCGACGATCTCTGCAAGCAGCTCAGCGGCAAGATCATCAACATCCACCACTCGTTCCTGCCGAGCTTCAAGGGCGCGAAGCCGTATCACCAGGCTCATGCGCGGGGGGTCAAGCTGATCGGGGCGACGGCGCACTATGTGACCGCGGACCTCGACGAGGGGCCGATCATCGAGCAGGAGGTCGAGCGGGTGGGGCACGGCGTGACGCCGGACCAACTCGTGGCGATCGGGCGGGACGTGGAGTGCCAGGCGCTGGCGCGGGCCGTGAAGTGGCACGCCGAGCGCCGGATTCTGCTGAACGGGCGGCGGACGGTCGTGTTCGCCTAGGAGCTCGGGGGCCTGTGCTTGTAGGGCGGCTGCGGGTCAGTGGGGGCTCGTCGCGCAGTTCCCCGCGCCCCTGAAAGACCTCGACTGCACATGCCTCGAGGGGCGCGGGGAACTGCGCGAGCAACCACGAACCACCCGCAGCCGCCTACGAGCCCCCGCCCGCCCCTACATCCGGCTCAAGCTCGCCGCCGCGAACAGTACGTCCCTGATCGCCTCGCGATCACCCAGCTGCCCCGCCGCGGCCTCCGCCGGCGGCACATGGCCCGCGGCCAGCTGGCAGAACTCCACGCCGTCCAGCGCCACATGGGCCACCTCGTGCTCCGCCGAACCCACCGCCGCGGGGGAGTCCAGGGGGATCAGCCACTCGCCTCCACCCAGGCCCTCGATCTCCAGACGCAGAGTGCGGCCAGGGCCTCCGGCGCTCACGAGATGCCGTCCATGGGTCGGTGACGCCAAGCCCTTCTGCCGCCGTTCCGCCAGCACCGCGGGCAGCACGCGGGCCGCCAGGTCGATCATGCGGTGGAGATGGCGGGGGGACGGCGGCTCGTAGGGGTAGTCGACCGCCTCCGCGATGTCCTCCGCGTGGACCCAGCACTCGAAGGCACGGTCCAGCATCGCGTCGTGGAGGGGGAGGACGAAATCGCCGTAGGCCACCTCGAGTTTGCCGGAGGTGCCGCCGGTGAACGACACCGTGCGGACGAGGTCGTGGCTCTGCTCGCGCCAGGGGGTCCGTACCGAGCGGGTCGGCGGGAAGTGCGACGCGCGCCAGTACGCCTCGGTGCGGCCGGCCGGTGTGGGCGCGTCCACGGAGACCTCGCCCATCGGATCGTCCAGACCCAGGGCGACCGCGACGAGGCCGTCGACCGACATCAGGTGGGCTATGACCCCGGCGACCGTCGTACGCCGGCTCGTCGCCTCCTCGGCGTCGAACCAGCGCAGCCGCACCGGCGCGTGCCACTCGGAGTCGCCGAAGTCCTGCAGCAGGGCGTCGAGGCGGGCGGTCTCGGCGTCGTACGGCGTCGCCCACTCGGGCACCGGGATGCGCGGCGGACGCCGGTCGAGGCAGCCGTCGAGGACGCGGGTGCGCAGGCCGGGGTCCAGGTCGAGGCTCTCCGGGCGCTGCAACAGGCCCACCGCCCCGCGCAGCCGCAGTGCCTCCTCGGCGCAGGCGCCGCAGACGCCGAGGTGGTCCTCCACGGCGGCCGTCTCCTCCGCCGAACACGCGGCCAGCGCCCACGCCCCGAGCAGCGCCTTCAGCACCCGGTGCTCCAGGACGAGGGGCGCGGGGGTGACCGGCACCTCCAGCACCGGCAGCGGACGGCCGGTGTCCTCGACGGAGGCGCGGGGGAGCGGTATGCGGGGCGGGTGCTGGGGGTCCGTGCCGTGCGAGTCGTCGCCCGCGAGGTCGTCGGGGCCGCCGCCGCCCGCACTGCCCGCGCCTCCGGCGCCGGGGCGGGTCGCGTCAGCGGCGCCGTGCGTACCCCCGGGGCCGGGGTGGCCCGGTCCGTCCGCGCCCAGGGGGGACGGATCGCCGAAGCCTCCCGCGCCGACGCCGGTCGGATCGCCGTTGCCGTGCTCGTCCGTGCCGGGCCGGGGCGCGTCGCCGGTGCCGTGCGTACCCCCGGGGCCGGGGTGGCCCGGTCCGTCCGCGCCCAGGGGGGACGGATCGCCGAAGCCTCCCGCGCCGACGCCGGTCGGATCGCCGTCCGTGCCCGGGCCGCCCTCGTGGTCGTCGCCCGCGCTGCGGGTGCCGTCGTCGCCGTTTCCGAGGCCGTCGCTCATTTTCCCCGTGCTCCCGGGAAACACCCCACGGTCCCCCGAACCCTCGCGCGCCCCCCTGCCCTCGTACCCGTCCTGCTGGTCGTGCGCCTCGAAACCGTCTGCTCCGCTCACGCCGCGCCTCCGTATCCCGGCGGCGCCCCGGGCGCTCCCGTGTCGTGGGCCGTGGACAGGAGCTGGAGGCCCAGGCGGAGGCGGCGGCGGGCCTCGTCCTCGGTGATGCTGAGGTCGGCGGCCGCCTGGCGGTAGTCACGGCGCTGGAAGTAGGCCAGCTCCAGGGCGGCCCGCAGCGGGGTGGGCATGGACTGGACGATGTAGTCGGCGCGGGCGGCGACCGAGGCGTGGCGCACCTTGCGCTCCAGTTCCTCCGTGGAGCCCTCGGCGCCCTGGGTGAGCGCGGCGGTCTCGGTGGCGCGCAGCCGCTGCACGGCCAGGCGGTGGGTCAGCCCGGCGACCCAGGAGCGCAGCGGTCCCTGTTTGGGGTCGTAGGCCTCGGGGTGCTCCCAGACGTGGACGAAGACCTCCCGTGTGATGCCGTCGGCGGCGCGCTCATCTCCGAGCACGCGATGGGCGAGGCCGTGCACGAGTGAAGCGAAACGGTCGTAGAGCTCGCCGAGGGCGGCCGCCTCACCGCGTGCGAGCCGCTGCTGCATCTTGCGGTCCCAGCGGGGCGGTGCGTCCTTCTTCGCCATGCGGCCCCCTCACCCCTGGAAGTGTCCGGGTCAAGCCTGCGCCCACCGTCTCCTCGAATGTAGTCGGCACCTCCGGCAGCGCACGCCCCTTTGTTCCAATGCACGCCCCCTGACGGGCCGCAGGTGGTAGTGGACCTTCCCCTACCCGCCCACTCACTGATCAGACCTGATCGAACAGGATCGAAGCCGACTAAAACAAGCCTCTTTCGAACCATTTCCGTTTCTCGGTCTTTGTTTCAGGGAACGGCCGCTGGGCAGCCGCGCTGCAAGGAAGCGTAGGAAAGGCTTCCGTTTGCTTTCCGGCGAGCGAAGGGCATGGTGGTGGCGTTCAATGTGACCGGCAACGAGCAGGGCGACTGGACCGTGCTCAGTGTGACGGGCGAGCTGGACCTGGTGACCTCGCCGGTGCTCCGCCAGCGCGTCCACGACGTGGTGGCCGAGGGGCGCCACAGTCTCGTCCTCGACCTCTCGGATGTGTACTTCTGCGACTCCAGCGGTGTCGGCGTCCTCATCGCCTCCCGCCGCCTGATCCGCTCCTGCCAGGGTGATCTGCGCCTGATCCTCCCGGCCCAGGGCGCCGCCGACGGCTCCCACGTCAACCGCGTCCTCGGCGCCCTCGGCGTCCGCCGGCTGTTCGAGGTCCACCCGGACCTGGACTCGGCGACCGACGAGGAGGCGGGACCACTGTCGGCCTGAGCGCGTACGCCGGTTGTGACCTGGGGCACCCCGACTGCCACACCGTTGTCCCGAAATTCCTCCGGTCTTGGCACAGGCGCCGCCTTCCGGCCCCCGGGGCGCCGCCCGCGTCGTACGCTCCGTGCGAGATGCACCCGATGTGATGTGAGGCGGCCCGAAGAGACATGGTCAGCAGCGAGTACGAGCGCAGGATCGCCGGCCGGTTCGTCACCTTCGACCAGGACGGCAACGGCTACATCGACCGCGAGGACTTCAACGTGGCGGCCAAGGCGCTGCTCACGGAGTTCGGTACCGCGGCACGCTCCGACAAGGGACAGGCGCTGTACGTCGGCGCGGAGGCGTTCTGGCAGGGCATGGCCGGGATCGCGGACCGGGACGGCGACCAGCGGATCACCCGGGACGAGTTCGTGAACGGCGCGGTCAAGCGGCTGCGCGACAACCCGGAACGCTTCGCCGAGATCGCCCGCCCCTTCCTGCACGCCGCGCTCGCCGTCGCGGACCAGGACGGCGACGGACGCGCCACCGTCGAGGACACCGCGCGCGTGCTGAGGATCCTCGGTGTGAGCGAGGACATCGCGCGGGCCGCCGCGGCCACCCTGGACGCCGACGGCGACGGCAAGGTCGGCGAGGACGAGATCGTGCCCGCCTTCGCCCGCTACTTCACCGTGCCCGAATAGCGCTCCCTGAGCTGGTACTTCAGGACCTTCCGCAGGGTCTCGTTGCGCGGGAGGGCGTCCACCACCTCCACCTGCTCCGGCAGCTTGTGGGTCGAGAGCCCTTCCGCGCGCAGATACGCGGTCACGGCGTCCAGGGTCAGCTTCCCCGCGCCCTCGGGCTGTTCCACCACGGCACACACGCGTTCCCCCCGCTCGGCGTCCGGCAGCCCGATCACGGCCACGTCCCCGACGTCCGGATGCGCGGCCAGCAGGTCCTCGATCTCCTTCGCCGAGATGTTCTCGCCCTTGCGGATGATCACGTCCTTGAGCCGTCCGGTGAGCACCAGGTGGCCGCCGGCCGTGAGACGTCCGAGATCCCCTGTGCGCAGATAGCCCTCCTCGTCGAAGGCCTCCGCCGTCTGGGAGGGGTCGAGATACCCCTGACACACCGCCTCCCCCTTCAGCCGCACCTCCCCGTCCACGATCCGCACGGACATCCCCTCCGGCGCCCGTCCCTCGGTCGTCGCGAGGTTCTCCACCGTGTCGTCCGGATCTCCCATGGTGATCATCGGCACCTCGGTCATGCCGTACCCGTGCGTCAGCTGCACCCCCAGCTCCCGTACGACGGCGTGATAGACCTCCGGCGGCTTGGGCGCCCCGCCGCCCGCGAGCAGCCGCAAGGAGGGGATGATCTTCTCGCCCGGTTGTTTGCGCTGCTCGGTGAGGAACATCGAGTAGAACGCCGTCGAACCGCCTGCCACCGTCACCCCGTGGCGGCGGTATCCCTCCAGCGCCTCCGGCAGGGCGAACTGCTCGAACATCACCGCCGGAAAGCCGTACAGCAGCAGCATCACGGTGTAGTCCGGGCCCGCGATGTGCGCGTACGGGAAGGCCATCGACCCCACGTCGTCCGCCGTGAGGCGCAGCGCGTGCGCGAGGCAGGAGCCGCCCGCGATCAGTGAACGGTCCGTGTGGAGAACGCCCTTGGGGTCGGAGGTGGTTCCCGAGGTCCAGTAGATCCACCGGACGGAGGTGCCGTCGGCGGGCGGGGCGGGCAGGACGGCCGGATCGCCGTCCGGGAGGTCGTCGTACGCCTCGAAGACCCCCTTCGCGCCGAGCCGCCGGGCCATCTCCGTGTGGTCGAAGCCGCGCCAGACGCCCGGTACGGCGAAGAACTCCGCCTTCGACTCCCGCAGGGCGAAGGCGACTTCGCGGTCCCGGTAGAACGGGATGACGGGCGACTGCACGGCGCCCAGACGGGCGAGCGCGAAGGAGAGCAGGGCCGTCTCGACACGGGTCGGCAGCTGCCAGGCGACGACCGTGCCGGGGCGTACGCCCATGTCGTACAGGCCGGCCGCCACCCGCTCGGCACGCGCGCGCAGCTCGCCGAAGGTGAGCGTGCGGTCGTCCTGGAGGAGCACCCGGCGGTCGGGGGTCAGGTCGGCGCGGCGGGCGACCAGCTCCCAGAGGGTGCGGGACGCGCTGAGCGCGTGGGCGGTGTCGGTCACGGCGGCCCCCTTGTGGAACTGACGGGTAGTCAGATCGTGGGCAGAGCGTAGGGCGGGACGCCTTGTCGGTCCAGGGGTGCGGGACTTAGCCTTCCGGTGCGAGCGGTATCTGACGGGTTATCAGATATGGAGTGCCGTCATGGATCTCGCGTACACGCCGGAAGAGGAGGAGTTCCGGGCGCGGCTGCGGGAGTGGCTCGCCAAGGCGCTCCCCACGCTGCCGCCGAAGCCGTCCCCGCAGGACTGGCCCGGGCGCAGGACCTACGACCTCGGCTGGCAGCGCATGCTGTACGACGCCGGGTACGCGCACGTGCACTGGGACGCGTCGCCCACCACGCGGCTGATCTTCCTGGAGGAGACGGCGGCCGCGGGCGCGCCCTATGTGGGCGCCGGGTTCGTCGGACTGCTCCACGCGGGACCGACGATCGCCGCCGAGGGCACCGCCGAGCAGCGGGAACGCTGGCTGACGCCGATCCTGCGGGGCGAGGAGGTCTGGTGCCAGGGGTTCAGCGAACCGGACGCCGGGAGCGACCTCGCGGCGCTGCGCACGCGCGCGTGTAGGGACGGCGACGACTATGTGGTGACCGGGTCCAAGATCTGGACCTCGCACGCCGAAGTGGCCGACTGGTGCGAGCTGCTGGTGCGGACGGATCCGGCGGCTCCGAAGCACCGGGGCATCACCTGGCTCGCGATGCCCATGTCCTCGCCCGGTGTCGAGGTGCGCCCCTTGCGCACGCTCGCCGGGTCCGCCGAGTTCGCCGAGGTGTTCCTCGACGAGGTGCGGGTGCCGGTGGCGAACCGGGTGGGCGAGGAGAACGACGGCTGGCGCGTGACCATGGTGACGCTGTCCTTCGAGCGCGGAACGGCCTTCGTGGGCGAGGTCGTCGCCTGTCGGCGGGTGCTGGGCGAACTCGCCCGTACGGCACGGGAGAACGGGCGCTGGGACGATCCCGTGCTGAGGCGGCGGCTGGGGCGGCTGAACGCCGAGTTCCGTGCGCTGTGGCGGCTGACGCAGTGGAACGTGAGCGAGGCCGAGGCGAGTGGCGGGGTGCCGGGGGTGGGAGGTTCGGTTTTCAAGCTCCGCTACTCGCACGCCCGCCAGGAGTTGTACGACGCCGCCGCGGACGTACTGGGGCCGGACGGTCTGGATCTCGACCGGCCCTGGGTGCTCGACCGGTTGTCCTCGCTGTCGTACACGATCGCGGCCGGGACCTCGCAGATTCAGCGGAACATCGTGGCCGAGCGGATTCTCGGGCTGCCGAAGGGGCGTTGACGTGCGCTTTCAACTGACCGAGGACCAGAAGGCGTTGCGTGGCGGAATGCGGGAGCTGCTCGCGCGGCGCTTCGACGGGGCCGCGCTGCGGGCCGCCGCGGAGGAACCCCGTCTGGACCGGGCGCTGTGGCGGGAGTTGGGTGCGGCGGGGTTCTTCGCGCTGCGGGTGCCGGAGGCGGACGGCGGGGTCGGGCTGGGGTTGCCGGAAGCCGTGCTGGTCTTCGAGGAGGCCGGGCGGGCCCTGCTGCCGGGGCCGCTGGTGGCCACCCACCTCGCGGCGGGCACGGTGCCGGGGGCGGCTACCGGCGAGGCGGTGGTGACGGACGTCGACAGCGGCGGGCTGGTCGAGTGGCTGTCCGAGGCGGACGTCGTGCGCGGAGACGCCACGGCGGCCGTATCGCTGCGGTCCGTGGACCCGCTGACGCCGCTGCACCGGATTCCCGGAGCGGGGGGCGGGCCGGGTCGGGCCGGGCCCGCGTGCGATCCGGGGACGGGGGCGGGGCAGGAATCCTCTGTGCGGCTTCCGGAGACGGGGGTGGGGCAGGAATCCTCCGAGCGGCTCTCTGCGACGGGCCCGTCGCCGACGCCCGGGTCGTCCTCGGCTGCCGCGCCCGGTTCGTCTTCTCTCACCGCCCTCGATTCGCGTTCCGCGGCTGCGCCTGGTTCGTCCTCCGTCGAGGGTGCTGGTTCGTCGTCGGCGGCCGTTGGTGGTTCGTCGGCGGCTGCCGTGTCCGGCTCGGCTTTCGTCGGCGCCCCCGGTTCGCGTTCCGCGACTGCGGCTGGTTCGTCTTCCGGCGAGGCTGCTGGTTCTCCTTCCGCGGCCGCCGCCGGCCGGTCCTCCGAGACCGCCCCCGGCCGGTACTCCGCGGCTGCCCAGGGCCGGTCCTCCACGACCGCCTCCGGCCGGTTCTCCACCACTGACCCCGCGCGCGGCCCCTCGCCGTCGGGTCTCCCTGTGTCCCGATCCCTCCACGTCTCCGACCCCGTTGCCGTACTCCTGACCGCCGCCGAGCAGCTCGGTACCGCCACGCGCGTGTGTGAGCTCGCTGTGCAACACGCCGGGGCGCGGGAGCAGTTCGGGCAGCCGATCGGGGCCTTTCAGGCGGTCAAGCACCTGTGTGCGCAGATGCTGGTGCGGGCCGAGACCGCCCGGGCCGCGGTGTACGCGGCCGCCGTGACCGCCGACCCGGTGGACGTCGCCGCGGCCCGGCTGCTGGCCGACGACGCGGCCGAGCGGGGTGCCAGGGACTGTCTCCAGGTGCACGGCGGGATGGGCTTCACCTGGGAGTGCGAGGTGCAGCTGCATCTGAAGCGGGCCTGGGTGCGGGCCCGGAGGGCCGGCGGCGGTGCGGAGAGTGAGGAGTTGCTCGCCGTCGATCTGTTGGCCTGAGGCGCCCGCGACCGGCCCGCACCCCGGCGGGTCCGGAGCGGATGTCGCGGATTGTGGCATACCGGAATCACGGAGCGTTGGTATCGGGTTGTGTCCTATGTGTGACTCGTCACGTCCTGGAGTCGGCGCCCCGCTCCGGTACCTTGTGTGAGATGCGAGTGGTTCCGAGCATGAGCCATGCCGGTGTTGCCGAAGAGGCGGCCCCGGACCCGGCGATGCGCGCCGCTGTTCGCGGGGCGGGAGGCCCTGCGGTCACCGCTTGTTCGACTTCCCGTGGTGGGCGTCGCACAGTATCCCGCACGGGTAATCCTTCGCGCTGGAATATGCCCGAAGCGCTTGTTGGCGTGACTGTACGTCAACCATGCTGTCCTGTAAGGGATTCACGTTCTGTGACCCCGGCTTTGGTCATTGTTCTGGTCATGCAAAAAATGGCTACGATCGTGGCCCTCGTGAGGCGCGAGGCCATGTGCCCGCCGGTTCGGATGGTGTGAGCGGTGCAGGTGCTTCAAGTGCAGCTGGAGATCCGGCCCGACCCCGCAGAGGTGGGGCGAGCCCGGCGGTGGGCCCGTTCGCGGCTCGCCGTATGCGGGATGGAGCTCGACGAACCGCTCGCCGAGATCCTGATCCTGCTCGTGTCGGAGCTCGTCACCAACGCCGTGGTGCACACCGGCCGGCCGGCCGTCCTGCGCCTGTCCCTGCCGGATGCCGAGGTGGAGTCGGCCACCGTCCGTCTCGAGGTCGCCGACCGCAGCGGCCGGGCCCCGGTGCCGCGCTGCGCCGACGGTGAGGCGACCGGCGGCCGCGGCCTCGCGCTGGTCGACGGCCTCGCGGACCGCTGGGGCTGGAGCCCCGAAGGCACGGGCAAGAGCATCTGGTGCGAGCTCGACCGCTGCGAGCAGCCGCGACAGAGCGCGGAGACCTACGACATCGACGCCTCGGCCTATGAGGGGTTCGCGTTCGAGGCGGTGTGACCGGCGCACGGTCGCAGAGGCCGCCGTCACCCTTTGCTCGAGGCGGGTCGGTGCGCCGGGACGTGCATCCGTGCGCGGTCATGGCAAATGGGTCGTAAGTAATAAATCCCCGTACCGGTGTTGACGCAGCGTGTTCGATTGATGACGCTGGTGGTCAGCGATTCGCCGCGAGGGGACGCCGAGGGCTTCGGTGACGGAAGCCCCCGACGAGTGTGGATCGTGACGCGGTGTCGATTTCCTCAGGGCGGAAGGAAGTCGATGACGGCGGCGCGCGAGACCGTGCTCGGGGCGGGTTGCGCGCCGCCGACCGACCACCTCACAGAACGGCCACCGGGGCCACCGGCGTTCCGGTGCCGCCGGCGAACGGCTCGGGCATCGCCGACAGCAGGAACGCGTACCGGCCAAGTTGTCCACAGGCTGTGGACAACTCTTCCAGGTTCCAGTTCTGGCCCTGCAGCATCCCCATCTCCACCAGGTCCAGGGCGTGCACCGGCAACCACAGGTCCTCGATCTCGGGCGGAAAGATCTCGAACGTGAGTGTGTCGTTGGCGACCGCCGCGACATCGCGCGCGTGGAACCACTCCGGGGTGCGGACCGACAGGCCCGGCGACGGATAGGCGTACGCCTCCTTGTCCCCGGCGAGATACACCTGGATCTGTCCGGTCCGTACGAGCACGATGTCACCGGCACGCACGCGCGTGCCCGCGAGTTCCTCGGCGGCCTCCAGGTCCTCGGGGGTCACGGCGTGGCCACCGTCGAGCCGGTCCACGCCCCGCGCGCGGGCCACGTCGAGCAGTACCCCGCGCGAGACCACGTGCCGCGCCTTGTCGATACCGCTGAACTCGGCGCCGCCGTGCGGGGTGATGGTGCCGGCCGGGCGTCCGTTGTAGAGCATGCCGGAGTGCGAGACATGGGTGAGCGCGTCCCAGTGGGTGGCGGCCTGCAGGCCCATGGTCACCGCGTCGTCGCTGCAGGCGACCGTTCCCGGTCCGAAGATCTCCTGGTTGATCTGCACCATCACGTGCAGGGGGTTGACCCGGCCCGGCATCATCCCGGTCTGCACGCCGTCCTGCCTGAGGGGCAGGGCGAGAGGGATGCGACGACCCGTGCGGACGGTCGCGGCGGCCTCGCGAACGACCTCGTCGGTGATCAGGTTCAGGGTGCCGATCTCGTCGTCGGCGCCCCAACGACCCCAGTTGTTCACGCGCTTGGCGATGTCGTGGAACGCGGCCGGAAGTGACATCGGGCCCTCCCCGGGGCTTGTGTCCGCACATCTGACAGGTCATAAAATCTAACGGTCCGTCAGAAACCGCGGGAAGGGGCCGGGCATGGGGAACTTCTTGGCAGGCAGGGTCGTCGCCGTGACCGGCGCGGGGCGGGGGATCGGGCGGGCGGTCGCGCTGGCCGCGGCGGGGGAGGGGGCGCGCGTCGTCGTCAACGACTACGGCGTCTCCGTGGACGGGGCGTCCCCTGCGAGCGATGTCGCCTCGAGTGTGGTGAAGGAGATCGAGGCGGCCGGGGGTGAGGCCGTCGCCGTGGCCGACGACATCTCGACGATGGCGGGTGGGCAGCGCGTCGTCGATGTCGCGTTGTCCTCCTATGGGCGGCTCGACGGTGTCGTCTGCGTCGCCGGGATCCTGCGTGAGCGGATGCTGTTCAACATGACCGAGGAGGAGTGGGATCCGGTCCTCGCCACGCATTTGAAGGGGACGTTCACGGTGTTCCGGGCGGCCTCCGCGGTGATGCGGAAGCAGCGGGCGGGGACCCTGATCGGGTTCACCAGCGGGAATCACCAGGGGTCGGTTTCGCAGGCGAATTACAGCGCGGCGAAGGGCGGGATCATCTCGCTGGTCCGTAGTGCGGCGCTCGGGTTGCACAAATATGGGGTGACCGCGAACGCGGTGGCGCCTGTCGCCCGTACGCGGATGTCGGCGAACGTGCCGTTCGAGCTGACGGAGATCGGGGAGCCGGAGGACGTGGCCGCCATGGTGGTCTACCTGCTGTCGGCGCGGGCCCAGGAGATCACCGGGCAGGTGTACACCGTGGCGGGGCCGAAGATCGCGGTGTGGGCTCAGCCTCGGGAGTTGCGCGCCGCGTATGCCTCCGGCGGGTGGACGCCGGAAACGATCGCGGAGTTTTTGCCGGGGAGCGTGGGAGTGGATCCGATGCCGTTGCTTTCTGGGCCGAATGCCTAGTGGCTCGGGGGTGCTCCTTGTGGGGCGGCTGCGGGTTGTCTGTGGCTTGTCGCGCCCGCGCGGCGGAGCCGCAAATCGATGCAGCCCCGCGCCCCTGGTTCTCAACTCGTCCAGTACTGAGAGGAGACGTTCGTGGACTTTGGGTTCAGTGCTGACGACGAGGCGTTTCGCAGCGAGGCACGGGAATGGCTGTCCAGCCACGTGGACGGGGCCCAGGACCGCCGTACCTGGGAACGTACCCTCGGTAAGTCCGGGTGGATCGGGATCGGCTGGGAGGAATCCGGGTACGGCAACCGGACCGCCACCCTCACCCAGCAGGTCGTCTGGGCCGAGGAGTACGCGGGGTCGGGGGCGCCGGCGCGGTCCGGGCACATCGGGGAGAAGTTGCTGGCTCCCACTCTCCTGGCGCACGGGACCGACGAGCAGAAGGCGCGCTTTCTTCCTCCCGTCGCCGCCGGGGAGGAGCTGTGGTGCCAGGGGTACAGCGAACCCGGGGCGGGGTCCGACCTCGCGGGGGTGCGGACCAGGGCCACGCGGGTCGAGGACGGGACGTATCGGATCAGCGGGCAGAAGATCTGGACGTCCCTCGCTCATGAGGCGGACTGGTGTTTCGTCCTCGCACGGACCGATCCGGACTCCCGCCGGCATCACGGGCTGTCGTTCCTCCTCGTTCCCATGGACCAGCCGGGGCGCATCGAGGTGCGGCCCATTCGGCAGATGACCGGGACCAGTGAGTTCAACGAGGTCTTCTTCGACGGGGCACACGCGCGTGCGGAGCATGTCGTGGGGGGTGAGGGGCACGGCTGGCAGGTGGCGATGAGTCTGTTGGGGTTCGAGCGCGGAGTGTCCACGCTGGCCCAACAGGTCGGGTTCGCCGAGGAGTTGACGCGGGTGGTGCAGACCGCCGTACGGACTGGCGCTGCTTCCGATCCGGTCGTGCGGGCGCTGCTCGTGCGGCAGTGGGCCGAGCTGCGGACCATGCGGTGGAACGCCCTGCGGACGCTGGGGGGCTCGGGGGACGCCGGGGCCTCCAGCGTGGCCAAGCTGCTGTGGGCGGGGTGGCATCAACGGCTCGGGGAACTGGCGATGCTCGTGCGGGGGGCGGAGGCGACGGTCGGGCCCGGAGACTGGTCCCCTTCCTCACCGTACGAACTCGACGCCCTGCAGCACCTGTTCCTGTTCTCGCGGGCCGACACCATCTACGGCGGCTCGGACCAGATCCAGCGCACCATCATCGCCGAGCGGGTGCTCGGTCTGCCCAGGGAACCCAAGGGGGTCGTCTGATGCGCGGCGTGCTGTTCGACGGGAGGCAGATCCAGGTCGTCGACGATCTGGAGGTGCGGGATCCGGGACCCGGGGAGGTGCAGGTCGCGATCTCGGCGGCCGGGCTGTGCCACAGCGACCTGTCCGTGGTGGACGGAACGATTCCGTTCCCGGTCCCGGTGGTGCTGGGGCATGAGGGCGCGGGCGTGGTGGAGGCGGTGGGGGACGGGGTCACCCATGTCGGGCCCGGGGACCATGTGGCGCTGTCCACGCTCGCCAACTGCGGTGCCTGCGCCGACTGCGACCGGGGGCGGCCGACCATGTGCCGCAAAGCCATCGGGCGGCCCCAAAAACCCTTCTCGCGGGGCGGGGAGCGGGTGTTCCAGTTCGCGTGCAACTCCGCCTTCGCGGAACGGACGGTGGTGAAGGCCGTCCAGGCGGTCCGGATCCCGAAGGACATTCCCCTGCCGTCCGCCGCGCTCATCGGGTGCGGGGTGCTGACCGGGGTGGGGGCCGTGCTCAACCGGGCCCGGGTGGACCGGGGGGAGAGCGTGCTGGTCATCGGGACCGGGGGGATCGGGCTCAACGTCATCCAGGGCGCGCGGATCGCGGGGGCGTCGCGGATCGTGGCGGTGGACGCCAATCCGGCGAAGGAGGCGATGGCCCGGCAGTTCGGGGCGACCGACTTCCTGACGGCGGCGGAGGGAGTACGGGACCTGCTGCCGCACGGCGTGGACCACGCCTTCGAGTGCGTCGGCCGGGTCGAACTCGTGCGCGCCGCCGTGGACTTGCTGGACCGGCACGGCCAGGCGGTCCTGCTGGGGGTCCCGGCGGCGGGTGCGGAGGCGTCCTTCGTCGTCTCGTCGATGTTCCTCGACAAGTCCATCCTCGGCTGCCGCTACGGTTCGTCGCGGCCGCAGCGGGACATCCCGCTGTACGCCGAGCTCTACCGGGAGGGACGGCTGTTCCTCGACGAGCTGGTCACGGAGACCTATCCCATCGAGGACTTCGAGAAGGCGGTGGGGGACGCGGAGGCGGGGCGGGTGGCTCGGGGCGTGCTCACGTTCTAGGCAGCGGGCGGGGTTTTCCACAGGCCCTGGAAAACCCTTGGAGCGATGTCAGTGCCGGGCCCTAGCTTCGACGCATGACCTACCGAGACGTCGCCTCCCCGCAGGTCCTGGTCTGGGCCTGCACGTCCGTCGGCGCCCGTATGCCGGTGGCGATGGCTCCACTGGCCCTCGTCTTCCTGGTGCGCGAGAGACCAGGAGGGTACGCGCTGGGAGCGGTGCTCGCGGCGGCCTATGTGATCGGTGAGATCGTCGGCGCCCCGGTGCTCGGGATGCGGCTGCCCCCCGAGCGTCCCCGGCCCCGGCTGGCGGCGGGGCTCGCGACCGGGGCCTTCGGGTTCGCGGGGCTCGGGGTGTTTCCCGACGCGCCCTCCCTGGTGCTGGGCGCGTTCGCCTTCCTGGCCGGGGCCGCTCCCGCCGCCGCGACCGGCGGGCTGCGCGCACTGCTCACCGAGCTGGTCCCGGAGCGGGCCGTCGCGCAGGCGCTGTCCACCGAATCGATGCTCAACTCCGTCATCTGGGCCGTCTCCCCGGCCGCCGTCGCCGGCCTCGCCCTCCAAGTCGCGCCCCACGTACCCCTGTTGCTCGCCGCCGCGCTGATGGCGGCGTCGGTCGCGGGACTGTGGCTGCTCCCGGACGGATGGACGGTGGACGACTCGGCGGGCGGCGCGTGGTCCGGCGGATCGCTGCCCCGGCTGCTGCTGGGCGCCTGGCCGGTGTATGTCACGGGCGCGGCCAGCCTCAGCCTGCTGGGCCTCGCCGAACTCGTCCTTCCCGCCCTGCTCGAACAGCGCGGCATAGCCGTCGGCTGGTCGGGACCGCTGCTGACCGGCCTTGCGGTGGGCGGCGGACTCGGGGCGTTCCTCTACGGCCTGCGCACCTGGCCCGGTCTGCTGCGCACCCGCAGTGTGGTGCTGATGTGCGGCACCTCGGTCTGCGTGACGCTCATCGCGGTGATACCGAACACCGCCGGGATCGCGACCGCGCTCGCCGTGGGCGGCCTGCTCCAGTCGGGCGCGCTGGTCACCCGCAACCTCGCCCTGCGCGACGCGCTTCCGCCCGGGGCGCTGGCCGCCGGCTACTCCGTGATGTACGCGGCGGCGGGCGCGGGTTACGCGGCCACGGGTTCGCTCGCCGGAGTCCTGCTCAAGGTGACGGTGCCGTCCACCGCCGTCCTGGCCGGGGTGGCGTTGACCCTCGCGCTGACGGGGGTCGGGTGGTGGGGGGAGGTGCGCCGCGCGGGGAGCTCAGCGCGGGGCGCCGACGCCGTCGGAGTGTCCGGCAGCGTGGTCGAGGGTCCCGCTCCCGGTCCGGAAGGTGCGCCGATAGGCGGTCGGTGTGACGCCGAGGGCCGTCTGTAGGTGCTGGCGCATCGACTGGGCGGTGCCGAAGCCCGCGTCGTGGGCGACCTGGTCGACGGAGAGGTCGGTGGACTCCAGGAGATGCCGGGCGCGTTCCACTCGTTGCTGGGTGAGCCACTGGCCGGGGCTGACGCCGACCTCCTCGCGGAAGCGGCGCGTGAAGGTGCGCACGGACATGGCCTCCTGCTCGGCCATGTCCCGCAGCTGGATCGGCTCGTGCAGACGGCCGAGCGCCCAGGCGCGGGCCGAGGTCGTGGTCGCCTGCTGCGGGTCGGGCACGGGCCGGTGGATGTACTGCGCCTGACCGCCGTCGCGGTGCGGCGGTACGACGGTGCGGCGGGCCACGTCGTTGGCGATCGCCGTGCCGTGGTCGCGGCGCACCATGTGCAGGCACAGGTCGATTCCGGCGGCCACGCCCGCGGAGGTCAGGATGTCCCCGTCGTCGATGAACAGGACCTCCGGGTCGACCTTGACCTGCGGGAAGAGCCGCTGGAGACGGTCGGAGTCGGCCCAGTGCGTGGTGGCCGGGCGGCCGTCGAGAAGGCGGGCGGCGGCCAGGACGTAGACGCCGGTGCAGATGGAGGCGAGCCGGGTGCCGGGGCGGATGTGGGCGAGGGCGGCGGCCAGTTCGTCGGTCAGCACGCCCTGCTCGAAGACCGGGCCCAGTTCGTAGGACGCCGGGACGATCACGGTGTCGGCGGTCGCCAGGATCTCCGGTCCGTGCTCGACCTGGACGGCGAAGTCGGCGTCGGTCCGCACCGGGCCCGGCGGGCGGATCGAGCAGGTGAGGACCTCGTACAGCAGGCGCCCCTCGGCGTCCCTTGGGCGGCCGAAGATCCGGTGCGGGATGCCCAGCTCGAACGGCAGGACACCGTCCATGGCGAGGACGACCACGCGGTGCGGGCGGAACTCCGGGGGACGACCGTCAGGGCTCATGGCCCGATCCTAACGAATGCTGTCCTTCGGGCCAATGGATCCGGGGCGGCGCAGGACGGAAGCTCTATGTCGTGACCCAGACAAGCGAAGCCGCCGTGCAGGCAGCCCACACGGAACACCAGTCGGCCCCTCGTATCCACCGCGCCTGGTTCGTCGCCGCCGTCACCTTCGTGACGATCATCGGAGCGGCCGCCTTCCGCTCCCTGCCGGGCCTGCTCATCGACCCCCTGCACGACGACTTCGGCTGGTCGCGGGGCACCATCAGCGCGGCCGTCTCCGTCAACCTCGCGCTGTACGGCCTGACCGCGCCCTTCGCGGCGGCGCTGATGGACCGCTTCGGCATCCGGCGGGTGGTCGCGGTCGCGCTGACTGTGATCGCGGTCGGTTCGGGCCTGACCGTGTGGATGACGGCGGCCTGGCAGCTGATGCTGTACTGGGGCCTGCTCGTCGGTCTCGGCAGCGGCTCGATGGCCCTGGCGTTCGCCGCGACCGTCACCAACCGCTGGTTCACCGAGCGGCGCGGCCTGGTCACCGGCATCCTGACCGCCGCCTCCGCCTCCGGTCAGCTGATCTTCCTGCCGGTGCTGTCCTGGATGGTCGAGAAGCACGACTGGCGCCCGGCGGCGATCACGGTCGCGCTCGCCGCCCTCGCGGTCGTCCCCTTCGTCTGGCTGCTGCTGCGCGACCACCCGGCCGACGTGGGCCTGAAGCCGTACGGCGCCAAGGAGTTCGTGCCGAAGCCGGAGCCGGTCCCGGGCGCCGCGCGCCGAGCCGTCATGGTCCTGTTCAAGGCCGCCCGCACCGGCCCCTTCTGGCTGCTGGCCGGCACCTTCGCGATCTGCGGCGCCTCCACCAACGGCCTGATCCAGACCCACTTCGTGCCCGCCGCCCACGACCACGGCATGCCCGTCACCGCGGCCGCCTCGCTGCTCGCGGTGATCGGCGTGTTCGACGTGGTCGGCACGGTGGCCTCCGGCTGGTTCACCGACCGCTTCGAACCGCGCCGCCTGCTCGCCGTCTACTACGCCCTGCGCGGCATCTCGCTCCTGTTCCTGCCCATGCTGCTGGCCCCCTCGGTCCACCCGCCGATGCTCTTCTTCATCGTCTTCTACGGCCTCGACTGGGTCGCCACCGTCCCGCCCACCGTCGCCCTGTGCCGCGAGCAGTACGGCGACGACAGCGCGATCGTCTTCGGCTGGGTTCTCGCCTCCCACCAGGTCGGCGCGGCGCTGATCGCCTTCCTCGGCGGTGTCGCCCGGGACGTGTTCGGCTCGTACGACATGATCTGGTACGCGTCCGGCGCGCTGTGCGCGGCGGCGGCGCTGATGGCGCTGGTGATCAGGAGGAGGCCCGCCGCGGTGCCCTTGGCGGCGGCGGCCTAGACCTCTAGAGGAACCGCCCCTTGTGGAACAGGAGGGGCGGTTCGCCGTCTCCGTCGCCCGGCCCGAGTGCGTCCACCCGCCCCACCACGATCAGATGGTCCCCGCCGGTGTGCACCGCGTGGATCGTGCAGTCGATCCAGGCGAGGGTGCCCGCGAGGCGGGGAGAGCCGGAGGCCGGTGCCGGGGCGTGGGCCACACCCGCGAACTTGTCCGCGCCGCTCACCGCGAACGCCCTGCACAACTCGCCCTGTTCCGCGCTCAGGACGTTCACGCAGAAGGCGCCCGCCTGGGCGATGCGGGGCCAGGTCGTCGACGTACGGCCCACCATGAAGGCGACGAGCGGCGGGTCGAGGGAGAGGGCGGAGAAGGACTGGCAGGCGAAACCGGCCGGCTCCTCGCCGGGCGGCCCGGGTGCCGTCACCACGGTCACGCCGCTCGCGAACAATCCCAGCACGCGCCGGAACTCGGCCTGCTCGACGGGCGCGCGCTCGTCCTCCCGCACACACCGCAGCTCCGGGCGGGGCAGCGCCTCGACCGCGAGGCTCCTGCCGGACCGGAGGTAGCGGACGGCGGCCTCGGCCATTCCTGCTTGTCCCATCACACCCCCATTGAAGCTGACGGATCGTCAGATAGGAAGGGGGTTGTCCCCGTCTGACCGTCAACGGCCCCGGTACTCGGGGCTCCTGCGCTCCACGAAGCTCGCCACGCCCTCCTGCGCGTCCTGCGTCGTCATGTTGATCTCCTGGGCGGCGGCCTCCGCGGCGAAGGCGGTGGCGCGGTCGGTGTCCAGGGAGGCGTTCACGAGCTGTTTCGTCAGGGCGAGGGCGCGGGTCGGGCCGGCGGCCAGGCGCTCGGCCCATTCGCGGGCCGTCTTGGTCAGCTCCTCGTCCTCCAGGACCCGGTTGACGAGACCCAGCCGTTCGGCTTCGCGAGCGGTGAGCGCCTCGCCGAAGAACATCAGCTCCTTCGCCCGCCGCGGGCCGATCAGACGAGGGAGGAGGTAGGCGCCGCCGCCGTCGGGGACCAGGCCCCGGCGGACGAAGACCTCGACGAACTTGGCCGACTCGGCCGCCAGTACGAGATCGCAGGCGAAGGCGAGGTGCGCGCCGAGGCCGGCCGCGGTGCCGTTCACCGCGGCGATCACCGGCTTCTCGCAGTCCAGGACGGCCGCGATCAGCCTTTGGGCCCCCAGCCGCAGGGTGCGGGCCACATCGCCGGCGACGCGTTCTCCCGCACCGGAGGCCCCTCGCAGGTCCGCACCCGCGCAGAAGCCGCGGCCGGTTCCGGTGAGGACGACGGCCCGCACGTCCGGATCGGCCGACGCCCGGTCCAACAGTTCGACGACCAGGTCCCGTTGACCGGGCGTGAGGGCGTTGAGCACCTCCGGCCTGTTGAGGGTGATGTACGAGACCTGGCCGTCGACGATGTGCCGCACCTCGCTCACCGGCACACCACCAACGCGTCCAGCGCCACCGCCCCCTGCCCCCGGGGCAGCACCATCAGCGGGTTGATGTCGAGCTCCGCGACCTCGTCCCCCAGCTCCAGGGCCATGCGCTGCACGCGCAGCACGACCTCCACGAGGGCGTCGAGATCCGCGGCCGGCCGCCCCCGGACCCCGTCGAGGAGGGCCCGACCGCGCAGATCGTCCAGCATGTCCCGGGCCTGCTCCTCACCGAAGGGCGGCACGCGCACGGCCGTGTCCCGCAGCACCTCGACCAGGACCCCGCCGAGCCCGACCGTCACCGTCGGCCCGAACAGCTCGTCGTGCGCGGCCCCCACGACCATCTCCACGCCCCGCTCGACCATCTGGCAGACCAGGACACCGTCCAGCGAGACGTCCTCGTAGCGGGCGATGTCGGTCAGCTCGCGGTAGGCGTCCCGTACTTGGCTGGCGGAGGTCAGGCCGATCTTCACCAGGCCCAGCTCGGTCTTGTGGGCGATCTTCGCGCCGGACGCCTTCATCACCACCGGATAGCCCACCAGGCCCGCCGCACGGACGGCCGCCGCCGCGCTGGTCACCAGCTGCTCGCGCGGCACCCGGATCCCGTACGCCCGCAGCAGCTGCTTCGCCGCGTGCTCGCTCAGCTGCTGGCCCGGGCGCATCAGGGCCTGTGCCTTGCGGAAGGAGGGCGAGGGGGTGCGCGGGGCCTCGTCGAAGGGGGAGCGGTAGCCGCTGACGAAGCGGTGGTGGTCGAGGTAGGCGCGGACCGCGGTGATGCAGTTGCCGACCGTGCGGAAGGTGGCCACCCGGGAGGAACCGAGCAGGACCTCGCGGTAGGCAGGCTCGGTGCCGACGGGCGAACCCCACACCACGCAGACCAGCTTGTCGGTCTGCTCGGCCGCGTCCACCAGGTCCTGCACCAGCCGGTCGCTCAGCGGAGGAAAGGGCCCGGTGACCGGACAGATCAGTACCCCGACCGAGGGGTCCGCGAGGATCGCGTCGATGATCTTCCGGCCGCGCCAGTCGCCGACCGGGTGCCCGCCGTTGTCGACGGGGTTGGCCACGCTCAGGAACTCCGGTATCCACTGGTGCAGTTCGGTCTGCTTCGCCTCCGGGAGAGTGGGGAGCCTGAGGCCCGCCTCCGTCGCCAGGTCGGCGAAGTGCGCGCCGGTGCCGCCCGAGATCGAGTAGACGACGACCCCCTCGGCGCGCGGCGGCCTCGCGCGGGCCAACAGGGCCGCGGTGTCCTGGAGTTCGTCGAGACCGTCGACGCGGATCACGCCGTACTGCCGCATCGCGGCGTCCACCACCGTGTCCGCGCCGGTGAGTTTGCCGGTGTGGGAGGCGGCCGTGCGGGCGCCGGTCTCGGTGCGGCCGACCTTGACCGCGACCACGGGCACCTTGCGGCGGGCGGCCCGGTCGGCGGCGAGCAGGAAGGAGCGGCCGTCCTTCAGGCCCTCGAGGTAGCAGGCGATGGCGCCGACCTCGGGACGCTCGGCGAAGTAGGAGAGGAAGTCGGCGCTCTCGAGATCGGCCTCGTTGCCGGTGGGGGCCCAGTGGGTGAGGCGGATGCCGAGCTCCTGGAGGGCGAAGACCGGGCGGCCCTGGTGTCCGGACTGGGTGATGAGGGCGATCCCGGGCCCGTCGAGGTCGTCGCGGAACGACGAGAAGGCGTTCAGGTTGGTGTTGGGCCCCAGCAGCCGCATCCCGGACTCCGTCACGGCGGCGGCGAGACGCTCCTGCGCCGCCACCCCCTCCTCGCCGGTCTCCGCGAAGCCGGAGGCGAAGACGACCGCGAACTTCACCTTGGCCTCGGCCAGTTGCCCGATCAGCGGAAGAGGCTCCGCGACCAGCAGAACGGCGAGATCGACCTGCTCGGGCAGGTCCGCGACGGCTGCCACACAGGGGATGCCGAAGACCGACGGGCGGGTCGGATGCACCGGGTGCAGCCGGGCTCCGACCCGGTCCGCCCAGTCGATCAACTGCCGGGTGACACCGGTGTTCGGACGGCCCTCGGCGTCCGAGGCGCCGATCACGGCGACCGACTCCGGACGGAAGAAGCGGTCCAGATCGGGGACGTCGGCATACAGCGGACGGCCGCCGACGTCGAGATCGTCGACCTCGGCGGGCCGGCCGTGGACGGCGGGCCCGGGTTGCTCGCCGCACGCGACGACCCGGGCCCGGCGGGAGTCGGTGGTGAGGGTGCCGTGGGTTGATCCAAGCATCGGTCCGCCCGCTCCTGTCGTGACAGCACTAATAACTGACGCAGTGTCAGATTACAGAACTGACGAGGTGTCAGGAACGGGCGTGCACGCAAAGTTGATGCGCCGACTACAGGACCGCGAGAACCTCCTTGGCCACTCGCTCGCCCGACCGCACCGCACCGTCCATGAAGCCCATCCAGTGCAGGGACGTCTCCGTACCGGCCCAGTGGATGCCGCCGACGGGGGTGCGCAGGGCGGGACCGTACTGGGTGAGCACTCCGGGCGCGCCGATGGAGACGGGGCCGCCGCGGGTGTAGGCCTCGTTGTTCCAGCGTTGCAGGACGAAGGAGGTGGGGGAGGCCGCTTTCGAGCCGAAGTACGTCACGTAGTCCTTGAGGACGGCCGCCTTGACCTCCGCCTCGCTCGCCGCGTCGTACTTGCGGGCCTCGTCGGCCTCGATGAAGCCCATCAGGGCGCCGTAGGAGGCGTCGGGCGGGGAGTTGTCGAAGGTCGAGCTGATCACGCCGGTGTCGCTGACGACCTGGCCGTTGAGGCCGTCCGCCCGCCAGAAGGGGGTGTCGTAGATCGCGATCGCCTTGCCGACCGAGGCCATCGGAAGGCGCTGGGTGAGCTGGTCGCGGGCGGCGGGCAGCAGCGGGTCGTAGGTGATGCGGGCCGCGAGCGGCGGCGGTACGGCGACGACGACCCGTTTGGCCGTGACGGTGACCCCGTCGGCCGTGACGACGTACTTCGCGCCGGACTTGGCGATCGTGCGCACCGGGGCGTTCAGCACCACCCGGTCGCCCAGGGTAGCGGCGAGCTTGATCGGCACCAGCTGGGAGCCGCCGACGAAGCGCAGTTCCTGGGCGCCGCCCGCGGTCTCGGTGAGGCGTTCCAGGGTGCCGGGAGTAGTCTCGTTGCCGGCGGCGGCGATGTAGAAGAGGACGAACAGGAGGGAGAGCTCGCGCGGTTCGGCCGAGAAGATCGATGTGCAGGCCACGTCCAGGAGGAACTTGGCCGACGGGATCACGGCGTTGGCGCGCAGCCAGGTCTCGAAGGTCTGCCGGTCCCACTCCTCGGCCTTGGCGGCGGTCCAGGGCGCGTCGAGCGGGATCGTCTTGGCCATGTCGTCGAGGGAGGCCTGGACGATCGCCGCGTTGGCGAGACCGGCGGCGTCGATCGGCGGGACCGAGCCGAGGAGGCCGTCGGTGGCGTAGGGGGTCTTCTTGCCGTCCTTGTAGAGCAGGTTCTTGCCGGTGTTGTAGGTGGCGAAGGTCCCCACCCCGAGCGAGTCCGCAAGGGCCTTGATGCGGTCCTGGGTGGGGCCGATGAACTCGCCGCCGCCCTCGGTGACACCGCCGCCCGCCAGGGGCAGGTTGAGGACCCGGCCGCCGACCCGGTCACGGGCCTCCAGTACGGCGACGGTCTTGCCGCCCGCGACCAGGTCACGGGCCGCGGTGAGCCCGGCGAGACCGCCGCCGACGATCGCGACGTCCACGTCACGGGTGGCGGCGGATGCGGGGGAGGCGGCGGTGCCGGTCAGGGTGACGGCACCGGCCGCCGCGGCGGCACCGCCGAGCAGGGAGCGCCGGGAGAGCGGGGGGAGCTGTCTTTCGCGTGCCACGTGCGTCCTCCGTGGTGGAGAGAGTGTGGAGCTAGAACATGAGAAGTGTTCACATTCTGGCCCCGCACGGTGGCACACGACAACGCTCCCGTCACATCTGGCACATGAGTAACGGGAGTCGTACTGAAGAGAGTTGAGGTTTCCTACGTCAGACGGGAAGCCGCGAGAGCCGGCCCGCGCCGTCCTTCTCGACGGCCTTCGCGATCTTCTCCGCGTCGATCGCCACCTCGCGGAAGGTGCCGCTGATGGGAGTGACGTAGCCGGTGAAGAACAGTCCTGGGGTCTCGTCGGGGCAGCGGGAGCCGTTGACGACCGGTCTGCCCTGGGTGTCGAGGACGCCGAGGTGGCCTACCAGGCCCTCCAGCGAGCAGGAGTACCCGGTCGCCGCGATCACCGCGTCCGGACCGACGCGGGTGCCGTCGGCGAGCAGGACCTCGCCGTCCTCGAAGCCCTCCACGGCGGCCACCACCTCGACCTTGCCCTTGCGGACCGCGTCGATGAGGCCGACGTCCTGGACCGGGATGGCGCCCTCCTTGACCCGGCTGTAGAGCCCGGTGTCGGGGCGGGGCAGCCCGTGCTCCGACAGGTCGGGCACGCTGAGCTTCGCCATGGGCCGGGCCAGCCGGTCCACGAGGCCGACCGGCAGCCGCCGTACGAGAACGCCCGTGTACTGGGCTGCCCAGCCGGCCGTGGAGCGGCGGACGATGTGCGGGGCGGTGCGCACGGACAGCCGTACCCGCGAGGCGCCGCCCTCGACCAGGTCCACGGCGATCTCGGCACCCGTGTTGCCCACGCCGACGACGAGGACGTCACGGCCGGCGTAGGGCTCGGGGTTGCGGTACGCGCCGGCGTGCAGGAGCTCGCCCTTGTACGTGTCGCGGCCCGGCCAGTCCGGCAGCAGCGGGGTGTGGTTGTAGCCGGTGGCGACGACCACCGCGGCGCCGGTCAGCTCGCGGCCGCCGGTGGCGTGCAGCAGCCAGCCGGTGCCGTCGGGGGTGCGCTCGACGCGGGAGACCTCGACGCCGGTGACGGTCTCCAGCTCGTGGAACTCGGCGTACTTCTCCAGGTAGCGCACCACGTCGTCGCGGGCGACCCAGCGGCCGAAGCGGCGGGGCATCGGGAGGCCCGGCAGGGCCGACAGACGGCGGGTGGTGTGCAGGTGCAGCCGGTCGTAGTGGCGCCGCCAGGAGGCGCCGACGTGCTCGGACTTCTCCAGGACGACCGCGCGGATGCCCCGGGCGCGCAGCGCGTACGCGACGGAGAGTCCGGCCGGACCGCCGCCGACGACGTAGACGGGGCGACCGGGCTGGTCGGGGCGGTCTGCGGGTGTGGAGTCGGCCATGAGCGCGAGCGTAATCAGACAGCGCGTTGATGGGTCTCGGTCAAGACGGGAATTGGTTGCGGATCGATCACGGCTGTAGGAGAGGTGGGTGGGACCTGTGGCGTAGGTCACCTGGTTGTGCGGGTACGGAAAAGTCACGGAGAAAGGCCACGGCGCCGGGCCCGCGGGTGCGGGGCTCGGCGCCGTGGCGTGCGGCGGCCGGAAACTGACGGGAAACCGGGGCCGCGGTACAGCGGTTCCTACGGCATGGGTTACTTCTTCTTGGCCTTCTTGTAGCCCGTGACCTTGGCGATCCAGGTGATGAAGTCGCCGGGGTCGGTGTTGGCGCCGTGGCCCTCGTCCCAGTAGTAGAGGTGGTCGACCTCGTCGCCGAGGTTCTCGGCGCGGGCGGCGAGGTTCGCGGAGATGACGTGCGAGGTGTCGGTGTCGTTCGTGCCGAGGCGGATCCACCAGTGCTTCGAGCGGCGCCCGTTGACCTTCTCCACGAGGTGGTACATCGGGTTCATCAGGTTCAGCAGCTCGGGGATGTCGCTCTCGACGCGCTTGGTGGACAGGCCCGTGGTGTCGTTCTTGGCGCCGTACACGGTGAAGTGGCGGTTCGCGGTCGTGGCCGAGCCGAACTCGTTGTTCTCGCCGGCCGACAGGTCGAAGGCGTCGAAGGCCGGCACGGTCTTCTTGCGGGCGCCGACGTGGGTGAGGAAGCCGGCCCAGGTGAAGGTGGCCGTGCCGTTCTTCCAGGTGATGAAGGTGTTCTTGGCGAGGTAGGTCTCCCGGTCGGAGTCCGACAGGGCCGCGAGATAGGTGGTGGCCGAGGGCTCCATGTACTGCTTGAGCAGGTACGCGTCGTAGTTCCGGGCGGTGAGGGTGCCGAAGCCCGAGCCCTTGAGGCCGCGCAGCCTCAACTTCGCCTGGTACTCGGCGAACTGCGACCCGAGGTCCTTGGAGACCGTCTGGTCGACCTGCTTTCCGGTGCCGAGGGCGTTGGTCCCCCAGTTCCACTCGTAGGCGCCGTCGGCGTGCTCCAGATCGGTGATGGGGCACCACGCGCCCACCGCGAAGATCGCGTCGGAGGCGTCGGCCGCGCCGATCTCCTTCAGGTGCTCGTCGTAGAGCGGGCTGTCGCCGGAGGCGCCGAGCAGGGTGGACACGGCACCGCCCGCGCTGGTGCCGGCGGAGACGATCCGGTCGACGTTGCCGGGGATGCGCCCCTTGTTCGCCTTCACGTACCGGACGGCCGCCTTGAGGTCGACGATCACGGCCGGAGCGCTGCCGTAGTACTCGCCGTCGGAGTTCTTGAGTCCACGACCACGGGCACCGGGCTCGACGACGACGTACCCGGCTGCCAGGGCCAGGAGCTGGTTGGTGTTCATGGCGCCGCCGGTGGCGTTGGTGTTGCCGTTGGCACCGGGCGCCGAGGCGGAGGCGCTCGCGGTGGGCGAGGCGGAGGCGCTGGAGGTGGGAGCCCCGCTCGGTGCGCCGCCTCCCGCCCCGCCGCCCATGCTCGCGCCTCCGACGCCGGCGGCGTCGGCCACGGAGGACGGCATGTACCCGCCGACGGAGTTGGCGAGCAGGATCGGCGCGTTGCTCGCGTCGACCGCCGTGCCGTCGATCTCGACCGGCACGCTGACGTTCAGCGACTGGTAGGTCGCGTCGACCGGCTTGGAGACGTAGGTGATCGCCTTCCAGAAGTGGTAGGTGACCGCGTGCTCGGTTCCCTCGGTGTCCGTGACCGTCGTCGTCAGCTCGGTGTAGGCGTCGGGGTCGAAGGCGAGGCTGCCGTCGCTGCTCTTGGAGGCGTTGCCGGTCGCCGCATTGGCGTACAGGGCGATGCCTCCGACGGCCGCGACCCCGGCCGTCGCACCGATGCCGATGACGACGTTCCTGCGCTTGATTGCCCTGTGCTTCACGGTTGGCTCCCTCGGCGTTTTTGCTGGCGGGAACGAACGTAGCCGCGTCTTCGACAAAATTGCCAACAATCCGCGGGGATTCATGGGGGACCCACAGCTGCCAGGCGCACGCACAGGATTCTCGCCGCGACCGCGGTCTTCCCGGGGTCCGCGATCTGACGTACCGTCAGATTCCATGGACACGATCTGGCTGACCGGCGCGCAATGGCTGGCCGTCCTGCGCATCGGCCTCGGGCTGTGGTGGCTGGAGAGCTGGCGGCACAAGGACAAGAGGACGTGGTTCGAGGGCGGCGGCATCACCTGGGCCGCGGACATCGCCGCCAAGCACCGCTGGACCCCGGTCCGCAGCGGCTTCGACGTACTGGTCGCGCCCCGCCCCAGGACGATGGCGTACGTCGTCGCGTACGCCGAACTCGCCCTCGGCGCGGGCCTGATCCTCGGCTTCCTGACCCCGCTCGCGCTGGTCGGCGGCCTGCTCCTGAACGTCCTCTACTTCACGCTCATGATCCACGACTGGGCCGAACAGGGACAGAACTCGATGATGGCCCTCATCTCGCTCGTGGCCCTGTTCGCGATGTCCTGGCAGACATGGTCGCTCGACGCCGCGCTGGGCTGGTTCTGATGGGCGCGAGGTACGACCTGCCGGAGGCGGACGCCTTCACGCGGACCTACTGGGACGCGGCCGCGCGGGGCGTCCTGCTGCTCAGGCACTGCGGGACCTGCGACCAGGTCCACCACTATCCCCGTGAGTTCTGCCCGCGCTGCTGGAGCGAGGACGTCACCTGGTCCCCGGCCACCGGCCGCGCCACGCTCCACACCTGGTCCGTCGTCCACCGCAACGACCTGCCGCCCTTCAAGGACCGCACCCCGTACGTCGCCGCCGTCGTCGACCTCGCCGAGGGCCCCCGGATGATGACGGAGATCGTCGGCTGCGCGCACGACGACCTGCGGGCCGGGCTGGACCTGGAGGCCGTCTTCCCGGACGGCGTGCCGAAATTCAGGGCGCGCGGGGCGGGCAGGGGCGGTTGGGGGTGAGTGATGGGCGTCGGCCTGGGTGGGGATGCGTTGATGGTGAGGGAGGTCGTCGGTTGTGCCGGTGAGGACCTGTGGGCCGGCCTTGGCCTGGAGGGGGTCTTCCCGGACGGGGTGCCGAAATTCAGGCCGCGCGGGACGTCCGGGGCGGTTTGAATAGACGGATGACCGACGTCGACGATCAGCACCTCATCCGCCCCTTCACCCCGCTGCACGGCCACGGCCTGCGCCTGTGCGCCTGGGACGCGGACTCCGGCGCCCAGGCCCAGGACTGGCTGCGCGGCGCGCTGGACCCCGAGTTCGGGCGCTGGAACACCCCTCTCACCCTGATCCACGACCTCGACGGCGCCCGTGCCGGCATGCGACGCAGGGCCGAACAGGCGGCGCAGGGCACGAGCGTGTCGTACCGGATCACGGACGAGTCGAGCGGTACGACGCTCGGACACCTCGGCATCAACGTCATCGACCACGTCTTCCGCACCGCCCGCGTCGGCTACTGGGTGCTGCCCGAGGCCCGCGGCCACGGGGTGGCCACCCGCGCCCTCCGCCTCGGCGCCCACTGGGCCCTCACCGACCTCGGCCTGCACCGGCTGGAACTGGGCCACGCCCTCGGCCACGGGGCCTCCTGCACCGTCGCCGAACGCTGCGGCTTCCGCTACGAGGGCACGCTGCGGGGCGCGATGTTCGAGTCGGGGCGGCACGACGCGTTCCGGGACGTGCACCTGCACGCCCGACTGGCGACGGACCCGGAGCCGTCGTAATTCGGAGGCGTCCGGCGCGCTCGCGCAGGATCATGAGACATGCCTCCCACAGCCTGGCACTCCACCGAAGACCTCGACGAGTTCCTCACCCGCGCCGGTGACTTCCTGCGCTCCTGCCCGGACCTGCACACCGTCGTCCTCACCGTGACCGAGGGCCTGCGCACCCGCGGGCTCCATGCGTACGGAGACGAGGCGCCCGTCTTCGGGCTGCTGGAGGAGGACGGGAGCGTACGGGGGGCCTACTTCCGGACACCGCCGTACCGGCTCTATCTCACGCCCCTGACCACCACGCGGGCCGACTCCCTCGCCGCCCATCTGGCGGCCCTGGACCATGCCGTCCCCGGCGTCAGTGCCGAGGCCGCGACCGCGGAAGGTTTCGCCGAGGCCTGGCGGCGCCGGACCGGGGGCGAGGCCGTGCCGTATCAGCGCCAGCGGCTGTACCGGCTGGACACGCTGACCGAGCCGGAGCCGGTGCCGCAGGGACGGCCGAGGATCGCGGGGGAGGGCGACCGGGAGCTGCTGGTGCGCTGGTTCGGGGAGTTCGTCCGGGACATAGGAGAGAGCGAGAACGACTCCGTGCGCGCCGAGTCCTGGGCCGACGCCCGCCTCGCCTACGGCGGCGTCACCCTCTGGGAGGCCCCCGACGGCACCCCCGTCTCCATGGCAGGCCTCACACCGCCGGTCGCCGGCCAGATCCGGGTGGCGCCCGTCTACACCCCGGCCGGTCTCCGCGGCCGCGGGTACGCCGGTGCCGCCACCGCCGAGGTCAGCCGGCTGGCGCGGGAGCGGGGCGCCGACGAGGTGCTGCTCTTCACCGACCTGGCCAACCCGACCAGCAACGGCCTCTACCAGCGCATCGGTTACCGGCCGGTGGCGGACTTCGCGGTGTACGACTTTCAGGGCCAGAGCAGTTCCTGAGACCAACCCTGATCCGCGCGACGGTAGTTGAGCCTGATGTGCCGCCTGCGCTCGTCTCCCTGGAAGAACTCCACCTCGTCCGGGAGCAGTCGGTACAGGGTCCAGGACGGGACCGGCACCTCCGGCTCACACTGCGCCCGTTCCCAGGCCTCCTCGGACACCCGCGCCAACTCCTCGAGTGAGCCCAGGACGTCGCTCTGCCGTCCGGTGAGCGCGGCGGCCAGCGCGCCGGTCGAGCGGGCGTGCAGGTCGGCCTGGCCCTCCTCGGAGGGCGCGGCGCTCACCGGCCCCTTCACCCGCACCTGCCGGCCGAGGACCGGCCAGTAGAAGCCGAGGGCGGCGTACGGCCGTACCGACAGGTGCCCTCCCTTGCGGCTGTGGGAGTGGCTCGCGAACGCCCAGCCGTCCTCGTCCGCCCCGTGCAGCATCACGGTGCGTACGTCGGGCCGGCCCTCCGCGTCCGCCGTCGCGAGGGACAGGGTGTGCGGCTCGGTCTGCCCGGCGGCCACCGCCTCCGCGAACCAGGTGGTGAAGAGCTCCAGCGGGGTCGCGGGCGCGGTCGCGGGGTCGAAGGAGGGCAGCGAGGTGACCTCCGGGTCCCACACCCGCAGTGACCTGAGCAGTTCGTGAAGATCGGTTGCCATGCCTCAGACGGTACCGAGGTCGGACGTCACCCACCGTTCGGGCCGCATCCGGATGATCACCTGCTCGCCGTGGTTCTTCGAGGCGAACTCCACGTATCCGTCCACCTTCTCGGCCGGCAGGTAGCGGGCGGAGATCTCCCGGAGGTCTTCGCCGGTGCCCGGCCGGGTGTCGACGACCGGCCCCTCCACGGACACGTACCGGATGGTGGGCTCGACGCGCTCGACCAGCAGGGAGAAGCGGCCGGCCGCCCGGATCAGTTCGTGCTTGCGGGAATCGCGCCCGGTCATGATCCAGATGTCACCACCGGGCGTGTACTGGTACCAGATCGGCAGGGCGAGCGGTGCGCGCCCCTCTCCGGCGTCGACCGCCAGCGCGGCGATATGCGGCTCGGCCAGGAACTGTTCACGTTGCTCACGAGTCAGGGCCATACAGTGCAGGGTACTTCGCACACCTGAGGGAGGGACGGCCGGTGAATCGCTTGTCCGGTACGGCAGTTGGTGCCGCCGGAGTACTGCTGCTCGCGTCCCTCGCCGCCTGCGACTCCGGGGCGGCGCACTCCTCCCTCACCGTCCCCGAGCTCTCCTACCTGCGCCCCTACGGCGACAAGTCCGGCCCGAAGGACAAGATGCCCTTCTCCGTGACCGCCGAGGACGGGAACGGGCCCGGGGTCCGTCGGCTCACCGTGGAGGTGGCCCCCGACGGGCGGGACGTGGTCCGGCTGAAGAAGTACGGCCCCTGCGAGGGCGACTCCGCGCATCTGACCTGCGAGGTCGACGGCGACTACAGCAACTGGGCGGACAGCGCCCGTGCGCAGCCGCACGCCGTCAAGGGCGCCGAGGCCGGTGCCACGGCCGTTGTCCGCTACACCTACACCACGAAGAGCGGCAGAAAGCTCACCGCACGGACCCGGTTCGTCGTCGGCGAGCCGGTGGTCGAGGCGGTGGCGCCCGCGTACACGAAGGATCTCCTGCGACCCGGCTCCGAGCTGGTCTCTCCGCTCGTCGTGCGGAACACCGGCGAGGTGCCGGTCAAGGGGCTCGGGATCGCGATGATCGCCGACGGGACGGAGTTCACGCGGCGGTACGCCAACTGCCGTTATCCCGAGCTGAGCAAGGGGCATCTCGCGGTGTGCGAGCTGCCGGAGGCGACGATCGACCCGGGAGAGACGGTCGTCGTCCGCCCCGCCATGAGACTGCGCGTTCCCGCCGCGCAGATGTACCCCTCCTACGGCCGGGACGTCTGGGCCCTGGACATGGGCCCGGGTCAGTACCACAGCTATACGAAGGGTGGCGGCCCCGGCGACGGACCGGCCCTGGAGGCCGAGCCCACCGCCGGCACCGAGGGCGCCTTCGTCGGGGGCGGCGGATCCACCCAGCTCGTCGTCGACACCCACGCCGACTACCAGGTCTCCGACGTCGAACTGCGCGGCGGTCCCGGCACCCGCCGCACCTTCCGCATCGAGGTCCGCAACGACGGTCCCGCCGACGCCGGCACCACGGCCGAGCTGGTCTTCGAGCCGCCCTTCGAGCTGAGAGTGGTGAAGGAGCCCATGGAGGAGTACGACGACGGCGCCTACCGGGCGTACTGCGACAACAACGGCTTCACCTACACCTGTGAGGTACCCGACCTGAAGCCGGGCGAGACCCGTTCCTTCGCGTTCACGGCCGAACTCGGCGCCCCCGGGGAGGGCACCCTGAGCCTCCTGGAGAAGGATCCCTCCAGCCCGTGGGACGTCGGCCGCAGGGACCCGGACACCGCCAACGACCAGGCGACCGTACGAGTCGTGCCCTGAGGCCCCCCGGCTTCAACGCCCCAGCACCACCGTCCCCGACGAGCAGAACCAGCCGCCCGTCCCGGACGCCACCGCCAGCCCCGGCGCCGACCCGTCCGGGCGCCGCACCTGCCGTGCGCCCGCCTCCCCGCGCAACTGCCGTACGGCCTCCACGAGCAGGAACAACCCGCGCATGCCCGGGTGCTGGGCGGACAGGCCCCCGCCGTCCGTGTTCACCGGCAGGTCCCCGCCCTCGACCTTCAGCCGTCCCTTCTCCACGAAGACACCGCCCTCACCCTTGGCGCAGAAGCCGAGGTCCTCCAGCGTCACCAGCGTCATGTAGGTGAACGCGTCGTAGATCTGGGCCAGTTCGATCTCCTCGGGGCGTACGCCCGCCCGCTCGAAGGCCAGCCGTCCGCTCACCGCCGCCGGGGACACCGTGAAGTCGGGCCACTCGGACATGCTGACGTGCGAGACGTACTCCCCGGTGCCGAGCACCCAGACGGGAGCGGTACGGCAGTCCCGTACGTACTCCTCGGCCGCGAGCAGCACCGCCGCGCCGCCGTCGGAGCGGATGCAGCAGTGCAGCTTGGTGAAGGGGTCCGCGATCATCGGGCCGGACAGGACGTCGTCGACGGTGATCGGGTCGCGGAACATCGCGTCGGGGTTGAGGGCGGCGTTGGCGCGGGCCTGGACCGCGATCTGCGCCAACTGCTCGATGGTCGTGCCGTGTTCGATCATGTGGCGGCGGGCAGCCATCGCGTACTTGGCGATCAGGGTGTGACCGTAGGGCACCTCGAACTGGAGCGGGCCGCGGGCGCCGAAGGAGAGGGTGCCGGTGCGGCGGCCCGCCCTGATGTCGGCGCGGGCGGTGGAGCCGTAGACCAGCAGGACCGCGTTGGCGTGTCCGGCGGCGATCGCGTCGGCCGCGTGCGCCGCCATGACCTCCCAGGTGGAGCCGCCGACCGAGGTCGAGTCGACCCAGGTGGGGCGCAGGCCCAGGTACTCGGCGATCTCGACGGGGGCGAGGGTGCCGGTGCCGGCCGAGGCGAGGCCGTCGACCAGCGAGCGGTCCAGTCCGGCGTCGGCCAGGGCGCGGCGGGCGGCCTGGGCGTGCAGGGTGTAGGGGGTCGCGTCGTCCACACGGCCGCAGTCGGCCAGGGCCACGCCGGTGATCGCGACTTTCCGGCTCCCGGGGGGCATGAGGGGCTCCTGCCTCTGGGCATCTGGTGCGGGCGCTCCTAATATGACGGACCGTCAGATCAGGAGGGAAGAGGAAGAGCCATGGACGCTCGCTTCACCGCCGAACAGGACGAGATCCGACGTGCCTTGAGGGAGCTGCTGCGCAGGCGTTGCGGGCCCGAGGAGTCGAGGAGTGCGGTCGACACTCCGGCCGGCTACGACCCGGCACTGTGGACGGCCCTTGCCGAACAGCTGGGACTGCCGGGGCTGGCGCTTCCCGAGGCGTACGGCGGTGTGGGGTGCTCGGTGACGGAACTGGCGCTGGCCTGCGAGGAGACGGGGCGGGTGCTGGCGCCCTCGCCGTTGCTGGGCACGGCGGTTCTCGTGGCCCCGCTGGTGCTGGCCCTGGGGACGGAGTGGCAGCGCGCCGATCTGTTGCCCCGGATGGCTTCCGGCACGTTGACCGCTGCCCTTGCCGTGCCCCCCGGGGCGGCGCTGGGGCTCACCGGCGACAACAGTGCCGAGTGGGCGGGCGGGGGGCGCGCGGGCGGGGTCCAGGCCCGGCGGTCCGGCGGTGCGGGTGGGGGTGCCGTCGCTACGGAGGGGGCGGGGAGGCCGCGTCCCGAAGAGCAACCCCACACTCTCGGCTGGCGGTTGTACGGCGAGGTCGATCAGGTCCTCGACGGCCACAGCGCCGATCTCCTGCTCGTCGCCGCACACGCGGGAGGGTTCGCCCGGTCCCGTACGCTCCTCTTCCTCGTCCCCGGCGACGCCCCCGGGCTCGTGCGCACCCGGCAGCGTGCCCTCGACGCCACCCGCCCCCAGGCCCGCGTTCAACTGCGGGACGTAGAAGCGGAGTTGCTCGGTGATGACGGGGCCGATGTCCTGGGGGCCCTCGCCCGCACAGGGGGCACCGCCGCCACCGTCCTCGCCTGTGAAGCCGTCGGGGCCGCCGACCGTGTGCTGGAGATGACCGTCGAGTACGTCAAGCAGCGGGAGCAGTTCGGGCGGGCGGTCGGGTCCTTCCAGGCCGTGAAGCACCGGCTCGCCGATGTGTACGTCCAGCTTCAGGCGGCCCGTTCCGCGGCCTGCTTCGCCGCCTGGGCCGCCGTTCACGACGGGGGGCGGGTCGGTGGGCTCGCCCTCGCCCAGGCCCTCGAAGCCCTGCGCACGGCCGCCGCCGAGGGCATTCAGCTGCACGGCGGCATCGGGTTCACCTGGGAGCACGAGGCGCAGCGGTACTTCAAGCGCGCCACCGGGGACGAGCTGCTCTTCGGCCCCGCGCACCGGCTGCGGGCGCACGCCGCCGACGCGGCGCGGCTCTTCGAGCGGGCGGAGGTGTCGGTGTGATCGGGGCGAGGGTGGTCCAGCGGGTGTCGTCCACGCGCGGCTTCGCCAAGGTCGCGCCGCATGTGATTCCGGCCCTGGACCGGGCCGTGCACCGCATCACGCGGGGCAAGTTCCTGCTCAGCGCGCAGATGCTGCCGGGAGTCGTGCTCACCTCGACGGGCGCGAGGAGCGGGCTGTCCCGCCGGACCCCGCTCGCCTGCATGCCCGAGGAGGAGGGCCGTACCTGGATCCTCATCGGCTCCAACTTCGGCCGCGACGGCCACCCCGCCTGGACCGCCAACCTCCTTGCCCACCCCGAGGCCTCGGTCAGCTGGAAGGGGCGGGACATCGCGGTGACGGCGACGCTGCTGACGGGGGAGGAGCGGGCGGCCGTGTGGAAGACCGCGCTGGCGTTCTGGCCGCCGTACGCCACCTATCAGGCACGGGTCGAGCGGGAGATACGTCTCTTCCGGATCACCCGGAGGTGATGGCCGGACGCACGACAGGCGGCTGTCCACCCGTGTGAACAGCCGCCTGCCAGACAGGACTCGAGGAGGGCCGTTATTTCGTCGGCTTCTTGCCCGTCACGCCCAGGTGCACCAACAGCGCCAGATTCGGCTTGAGTTCGGCCTGTTTGACGCCCCAGGTCTGGAAGCCCTTCTGGTGCGAGGCCACCGCGGCGAGCATCGCGACGAGGGAACCCGCGACCGCGGCCGGGTTGACGTCCTTGTCGACCTTGCCCTTGGACTGGAGCTCGGTGACCGCGTCCACCAGGGAGTTGTTCACCGAGTTGAGGATCTTCATGCGGATCTTGTAGAAGCGTTTGTCGCCCTCGGCGGCGCCGAGGTCGACCACGCGCAGGATCGCGTCGTTCCTGCGCCAGAACTCCAGGAAACCTTCCACGAGTTCCTGCGCGGTCTGCCATCCCGCCTTGCCGACCCACGACCGGCCTTCGAGCAGCTGGGTCAACTGACCGCCCTCGGTGGCCATTTGCTCGGCGATCTCCAGGACGGCTCCCTCGACGTCCGGGAAGTACTGGTAGAAGGTCGCGGGTGAAGTGCCCGCCTTCCGGGCGACATCGATGACCTTGACGTCCCGGTAGGGGGAGGAGCTGAGCATCTCGCTGAGGCAGTCGAGCAGCTTCTGCCGGGTCGCCTGCCCACGCCGGCCGGCCACACGGCCGTCGACGGTACGCACTTGTCCTGTCATGCCGTCAGCTTACCGAGGGGTGATCGGAGCGCGATTCGGCCGACTGCAAATGGGGTGCGCGGGGCCGGGGAGACGGGTGTGCCTGGTCCTGCGGGGTGCGTGCGACGCCGTTACTTTGACGGTATGGCCGAAAACAGGGCATCCGCAGACGGAACGGGATACGGCGAGGGCGTCCCCTGCTGGGTGGACGCGCAGCTTCCCGACGTGGCCGCCGGACAGCGGTTCTACGGTGAGCTCTTCGGCTGGACCTTCCACGACCGGCCGGACACCCACGGGGGTTCCGTGTGGGCCCACCACAAGGGCCGTCCCGTCGCCGCCCTCGCCCACAAGACGGACGGCCGGATGCCCACCGTGTGGACGGTCTACTTCTCCACCCCGGACATCGAGGGCCTCGCCGACCGGATCTGGGCGGCCGGCGGACAGGTCGTCACCGCGCCCATGCCGGTGGCGGAGCTGGGTGCGTCCGCGCTGGTCACCGATCCGGAGGGGGCCGTCTTCGGCCTCTGGGAGCCGGGCAGCCATCCCGGTTTCGGTGTGCGGCACGAGCCCGGCACCTTCGCCTGGGCCGAGCTGTACGCGCGGGACACCGAGGCAGCCAACACCTTCTACGGCGGGCTCTTCCACGACGCCCTGTTCGGACCCGAGGCCCACCCCGACTTCGGCCGCGCGCCGGTCTCCGACGTGTTCCCCGTCGAGATGCCGCCCCACTTCCTCGTGCACTTCGGTGTCGAGGACTGCGAGGCCGCGCTCGGGACGGTCGGCCGGCTCGGCGGGCGGGTCCAGGCGCCGCCATTCGAGACGTCGTACGGAAATGTGGCCGTCGTCACCGACAATCAGGGAGCGTCGTTCGCCCTTCTGGAGCGCTCGGAGCGATAGAAGGTTCCGCTTTGAGGTGAGACACCCCAATTGACCCCGGGTTCGCCAGCAGGCCTCCGGCCAGGAAGAATCAGGGTTGCGTGCCGCCATGGCGGTGCGGTGGTGAGACGCTGCACGGGGTCGCGTACATATGTGGGTGGCGCGGCTTGTACGGGGAGGTGGCAGGCAGAGTGGTGGATCAGCTGACGCAGCACGATCCGCGCAGGATCGGGCCGTTCGAGGTGCTGGGACGGCTGGGTGCCGGCGGCATGGGGCTGGTCTATCTCGCGCGCTCGGCGTCGGGCCGGCGGGTGGCGATCAAGACGGTTCGTACGGAGCTCGCCGAGGACCAGCTCTTCCGGGTCCGCTTCACCCGTGAGGTGGAGGCGGCCCGGGCGGTCTCCGGTTTCTACACGGCCGCCGTGGTCGACGCCGACCCGCGCGCGGCCGTGCCGTGGCTGGCCACGGCGTACGTCCCCGCGCCCTCCCTCGAAGAGATAGTGAACGACTGCGGGCCGCTCCCGGCCCAGGCGGTGCGCTGGCTCGCGGCGGGCGTCGCGGAGGCGCTGCAGTCCATCCACGGCGCCGGGCTGGTCCACCGTGACCTCAAGCCCTCCAACGTCCTGGTGGTCGAGGACGGCCCCCGGGTGATCGACTTCGGTATTGCGTCCGGCGTCTCGAACACCCGTTTGACGATGACGAACGTCGCCGTCGGCACCCCCGCCTACATGTCGCCCGAGCAGGCGAAGGACTCCCGCAGCGTCACCGGCGCCAGCGACGTCTTCTCGCTCGGCTCCATGCTGGTCTTCGCCGCCACCGGCCACCCGCCCTTCCACGGCGCCAACCCGGTCGAGACGGTCTTCATGCTGCTGCGCGAGGGCCCCGACCTCGAGGGCCTCCCGGACGAGCTGCGGCCACTCATCGAGTCCTGTATGCAGATGGAGGCCACGGGGCGTCCCAACCCGGCCGACCTCCAGGCCCAGCTGGCACCCCACCTCTTCGGCTCCGGCTCGGACGACAGCGGTACGGCCTCGGCCTGGCTGCCCGAGAAGGCCGTGGCCATGATCGAGACGCGGCGCGGCGGGCGCCCGGCGCCCACCCAGGCCGGTGGTGCCCGCAGCGGAGGCGGCCGCCCCGCCGTACCGCCGCCGCCCGCCTACGACCCGCCGCAACCCGCCCCCGTCCCCGTCGGCGCCCCCGACACCGGCCCCGTACGCCTCGCCGGTGCCCAGGTGCCCATCGGGCCCGGACCGCGCGTCGCCGACGCCCGTGCCGCCGCCGTGAAGGCGCCCCCGCCGGAGGCCGGCCTGGTCGCCACCTGGTCCCGGCCGCGCCCCGGTGTCAACGGCACGGAGCCCGCCGTGGGCCCCGCCGTACCGGCACTCCCGCCCGCGCCGCCGGAGAACCCGGGCGGCTGGCGGCCCTGGCGGTTCCGTATGTCGAACGACGTGTGGGGCACCCCGGCCGTCGCCGGGGACCTTGTCTACGTCACCTCCTTCGAGGTGCACGCCCTCGACGTCGGCACCGGCCGCCGTCGCTTCAAGACGCGGGACGTGGCCTGGTCGATGGCGGTCGCGGACGGCCGTATCCATGCCTCCGACGGCCCCACGCTCTTCGCCCTCGACGCCCGCGAGGGCGCCGACCAGTGGCGGCTGAACACGGACGCGTGGGTGTACTCCCTCAAGGCCGAACGCGGGACGGTGATCACCGGGACCCGCGGCGGCGGTGTGCAGGCCTGGGAGTCCGCCACCGGACGCAAGCTCTGGGAGCTGGCCGGCTGCCAGACCGACTTCGAGTCCCCCGAGGCCGGCCCCGCGCTCCACGAGGGCACGGTCTACGTCTGGCAGGAGGGCCGCCTGCGGGCCCTGGACGCCCGCACCGGTGAGGAGCGCTGGGCGTTCCCCATCGGCGACGCGGCCTCCTGCGGCGGGGTGCCGATCCGGGTGGCCCAGGCCCACGACGGGTTCGTGTACATCTCGGCCGGGACGCGCGTCATGGCCCTCGACGTGGCGAGCGGACGGGTGCGCTGGCACTTCGAGGCCCCGGCCGTCTTCCTGTGCCCGCCGACCTTCGTACCGGGGGCCGCGGTCACGGGCGGCGGGGTGTACCTCGCCGACTACCTCGGCACGGTGTACGCCCTCGACGCGGCCGACGGCCGCGACCGCTGGCGCATCGCCACCGAGGCCCGGGCCTCGGTCGAGCCGGTGCTGGTGGCCGGGGGACACGTCCATGTGGGCAGCGGCAAGGGGCTGTACACGCTGGACGCCGTCACCGGTACGCCGAAGTGGCGGTTCCAGGCGGGCGGGGACATCGTGGGGGCGCCCGCGGTGGCCGAGGGGCGGATCCACTTCGGGTCCACCGACCATCTGCTCTACACCCTGAAGGCCGATGACGGCCGCCTGCGCTGGAAGCTCGCGACCGGCGGGGAGATCACCGGGTCGCCGGTGGTCAAGGACGGGGTCGTGTACGCATGCAGCAAGGACCGGTGCGTGTACGCGCTGGACGCGGAGAAGGGGACGGGAACGGCCAGGGCCACCTGAGCGTGATGTCGGAGGCCCCCGTTAGAGTGATCGCATGCATTCACGGGGGCGTGTTCTCAAATTCACGGCAGTCATGGCGATGGTGGTGCTCGCGCTGACGGGCTTCTCCAGCGGGCACAAGAGCAGCGGGCGGCACAAGAGCAGCCACAGGGACAGTGACAGCGGCGGTGGCTGCAGCAGCTCCCGCCAGCAGCACGACAGCTATACACCCCGCACCACCAGCACCCGCAGCAGCTCCAGCAGCTCGGCCCTCAGGGACGGCACCGCGCTGGTGGTGAGCTGCGCGACGACGGCGATCCCGTACGCGACGGTCGAGGTCACCAACCCGAACAGCCGCCAGGCCACCTTCGAGGTCGAGTTCGCCTTCGCGGACGCGGCAGGCAAGGCGCTGAGCTCGCAGACCAAGCGGATCTCGGTGCCCGCGAGGGGCACGTCGAACGTCCAGGTGAAGGCGAGCCCGTCCCTCCTGGCCGAGCTCGACCACTGCCAGGTCGAGCCGGAAGCCGACCTGGTGAACTGACCGTCAGCCCCGCAGCTCCGTCAGGAAGTCGACCAGGGCCGCGTTCACCTCGTCCGGGCGCTCCTGCTGGGTCCAGTGGCCGCAGCCCGGGAGCAGGATCGGGTCCCGGACCAGATTGGGCATCAGCTCCGGCAGGCGCTCGATCAGTTCCGCGGTGCCCGGGAACGCCGGGACCAGATCCCGGTCGCCGTACATGTAGAGCGCGGGCGGGGTGACCCCGGCGCCGTGCCAGGGGGCCGTCAGCTCCCAGTTGCGGTCCAGGTTGCGGTACCAGTTGAGGGCGCCGGTGAACCCCTTGGCATAGCTCGCGGTGAGCTCGTCCAGGTCCTCCTCGGTGAGCCAGGCGGGCAGCTCGTCGGGCTCGGGCATGTCCGCGAGCCAGCCCCGCTCCAGGTCGGTCACCAGTGCCTGTTCGTAGTACCCGCCGCCCGCGCCGTCGCCCGAGGCGCCGACCAGCAGCCTGCGCAGCGCGGAGCGGGGGTCCTTGCCGAACTCGGCGTCGGCCACGCCGGGCTGTGCGAAGTAGTTCCAGTAGAAGTGCCCGCCGAACCGTTCCCGCATGGTCTGGAGGGGTGGCCGCTCACCCCGGAACGGCGGCGGCACGCTCAGCCCCGCCACCCCGCGCACCACGTCGGGCCGCAACAGCGCGGTGTGCCACGCGACCGGCGCCCCCCAGTCGTGCCCGACGACGAACGCCCGCTCCTCGCCCAGCGCGTGCATCAGTCCGACGACATCGCCGACCAGGTGGAGGATGCTGTACGCCGACACGTCCTGCGGATGGTCGCTCGCGCCGTATCCGCGCTGGTCCGGCGCGACCACCCGGAACCCGGCGGCGGCCAACGGCCCGAACTGGTGGCGCCAGGAGTGCCAGGACTCCGGGAAGCCGTGCAGCAGCACGACGAGCGGCCCCGCGCCCTCCTCCGCGATGTGCAGCCGTATGCCGTTCACGTCGACCATGCGATGTTCCACCATGGGGCGAGCATACGCCTGTATAGGACACCGACATTGCTAACGCAACCTGAATCCGGACTGCCGGGAACGGAACAGTTCGGCCTGCCGGTCCAGGGGGAGGTTCCCGAGCGAGATGAGGTGGGGTGCCTGCGCGAAGCCCTGTTGCACGGCGGCCTCCTTGGCGGCCCAGAGTGCGCGGACCGTGCCCTGCACCCCTTCCGGCGGATAGCCGGCGATGACCTCGGCGGCGGCGGCCGCGGCGGCCGACGCCCCGCCCGGTGACGTGAGTTCGGTGACGAGCCCGATGGCGTGGGCGCGCTCGGCGGAGAGCCGTTCCGCCGATCCCATCAGCGCCAACCGCGCGGCCTCCCCGTGCGGCATGACCTGCGCCATGAGCACCGACTCGTAGGCGCTGACCATTCCGTAGGTGGTGTGCGGGTCGAAGAACGTGGCGGCCGGGTCGGCGAGGAGGAAGTCGCTCTCCCCCAGCAGGTAGAAGGCGCCACCGCAGGCCATCCCGTTCACGGCGGCGATGACCGGTTTCCAGAGGTCGTTGGACTTCGGGCCGATGTGGAGGAGCGGATCATCCGCCATGTAGGGGGAGTTGGGCTGCGGAACCTCGGCGTCCCGGTCGAGTCCGGTGCAGAAGGCCCGCTCGCCGGCACCGGTCAGGACCACGGCCCGTATGGTGTCGTCGAAGCGCAACTCGCGCCAGGCGGCGATGAGTTCGTCCCGCAGGCCCAGGTCGATGGCGTTCAGCCGGTGCGGCCGGTCGAGGGTGACGACGGCGACTCCGGTGTCCTTGTCGGCGGTGACCCGCAGGCCGGTCACGACAGCACCCACTGGGGAAGCCCGTCGGCGAACACCACGTGCACCCGGGCGCCGATCCGGATCCGGCCCGGATCGAGGGAGTTCAGCGGCGCCCCGGCCACGGTGACCAGGTTCCCGACCAGCCGTATCCGGGGGGCCTCCTCCAGTTCGACGACGACCACGTTGTACGGCGCCTGCGCCGCGTAGTCGGGCAGGAGGGGCGGGTGGGGGACGACGTAGGACCAGACGCGGCCGCGCCCGGAGACCGGCCGCCACTCCTCGGCGAACGACTGGCAGTGCGGGCAGCAGGGCCGGGGCGGAAAGCGGAGTTCCCCGCAGTCGGCGCAGGCCTGGACGCGCAGTTCGCCCCGGGCGGCGTACTCCCAGAAGGGGGCGCCCGTGGTGTCCTTCACCGGTTCGAGCATGTCAGCTCCTGTTGGTCAGCAGCAGGGCGGAGGTGGGGACGCCCTCGCCGGCGGTGACGAGGCAGGTGGTGGCGTCCGGTACCTGGGCGGTGCTGGTCCCGCGCAGCTGCCGGACGCCTTCGTCGATGAGGTTGAAGCCGTGCACGTAGGCCTCGGACAGTCCTCCGCCCGAGGTGTTGATCGGCAGCCGTCCGCCGATCTCCAGGGCCCCGCCCTCCGTGAAGGAACCGCCCTCTCCGCGGCCGCAGAATCCGTAGCCCTCCAGGGAGAGCGGGACGAGGGAGGTGAACGCGTCGTAGATCTGGGCCACGTCGACGTCCTGCGGGGTGAAGTCGGCGTGCTTCCACAGGTGTCGGGCTGCGGTCCAGGCGGGGCCGGTGAGCGGGTCGTCGTTCCAGTAGTTGACCATGCCGTGGTGCTGGGCGGGCAGGCCCTGGGCGGCGGAGTGGACGTAGACGGGAGTGTTCGGGCAGTCGCGGGCGCGCTCCCGGCTGACCAGCACACAGGCCAGCGCCCCGTCCGTCTCCAGGCAGTTGTCGAAGAGGCAGAGAGGTTCGCTGATCCAGCGGGAGGACATGTACATCTCGCGGGTCAGGGGGCGGTCGTACATGATCGCGGCGGGGTTCTGGTTGGCGCGGTTGCGGCAGGCGAGGGCGACGTTGAAGAGGTGGTCTCGGGTGGCCCCGTACTCGTGCAGGTAGCGGCGGGTGAGCATGGCGATCTCGTCGGCGGGGCGGAGCAGACCGAAGGGTCTCGTCCACTGGGCCGGGGTGGGGAGCTGGACGGTGGTGTTGGTCCAGGGGCGGGGCCCCGAGCCGCGCTTCCGCGACCGCCAGGCGACACCGACGCTCGCCTGCCCGCTCGCTATCGCCGCCGCGAGATGCGCGACCGTGGCGCACGAACCGCCGCCGCCGTAGCCGGCCTTGCTGAAGAAGGTGAGGTCGCCGAGGCCGACGGCCTTGGCCAGCTCGACCTCGTCCGTCTCCTCCATGGTGTACGAGGCCAGGGCGTCGACCTCGCCGGGAGCGATCCCGGCGTCGTCGAGGGCGGCGAGAACGGCCCGGCAGGCCAGGGTTCTCTCGTCCTCGGCGAGGTGTCTGGCGAAGGGAGTCCGTCCGATACCGACGATCGCCGTGGCGTCCTTGAGGGTCACGCTCCACGCACCTCCGCACACTGTGAGGCCTGCTGACAGCCCGTCAGGCTACAGCTAATCTGACGGGTAGTCAGCTAACGCGTTTCCGCTTTCGGGGAGGCCGATGTGGAGTGGCGGAGCATCCCGGAGCTGGTCGCCCGGGCCGCGGAGCGGTACGGCGCCGCGGAGGCGGTCGTGGAGGGCCGGAACCGGGTCACGTACGGCGAGTTGGGCGCCCGCGTGGAGCGGGCGGCGGCCGCCTGCATCGCGAACGGCGTGCGGCCGGGCGACCGGGTGGCCGTCTGGGCCCCCAACTCCCTGGACTGGATGGTCTCGGCGCTGGGCGCGGTGTCGGCGGGCGCGGTCCTGGTGCCCCTCAACACCCGCTTCAAGGGCGCCGAGGCGGCGGATGTGCTGCGCCGCAGCGGGACCCGGCTGCTGTTCGTGACCGGCACCTTCCTGGGGACGTCGTACGTGGCGTCCCTGCGCCGCGCCGTCGCGGAGGGGCCGGCGCTGCCGGAGCTGGAGCAGGTGGTGGTGCTGTCGGACGACGCCCCGGCGGACTTCCGTACCTGGAAGGACTTCCTGGCGAGCGGGGACGGGGTCGGTCGGGCCGAGGTACGGGCGAGGGCCGCGGCGGTCGAGGGGTCCTGGCCGTCGGACATCGTCTTCACCTCCGGGACCACCGGCCGCCCCAAGGGCGCGGTGATCACCCACGAGCAGACCTTGCGGGCCTACGACGTCTGGTGCGAACTGGCCGGGCTGCGGCAGGGCGACCGCTACCTGATCGTGAACCCCTTCTTCCACACCTTCGGTTACAAGGCCGGGGTGATCGCCTGTCTGATGCGCGGGGCGACGATGATCCCGCAGCCGGTGTTCAGCGTGGACACCGTGCTGGCGAACATCGCGGCGGAACGGATCTCGGTGCTGCCGGGCCCGCCGACCCTCCACCAGTCGCTCCTCGACCATCCGGCGCGCGATTCCCACGACCTGTCCGCGCTGCGCCTGGTGGTGACGGGCGCGGCGGTGGTGCCGCTCAGGCTGGTCGAGCAACTGCACGGCGAGCTGGGCGTGGAGACGGTCCTGACCGCGTACGGCCTCTCGGAGGCGAGCGGCATCGTGACGATGTGCCGGCGCGGCGACCCGCTGCCGGTGATCGCGTCGACCTCCGGACGGGCCATCCCCGGGACGGAGGTACGGGTCGAGGCGCCGGCCGGCGAGCCCGGCGAGGTCCTCGTCCGCGGCTTCAACGTGATGCGCGGCTACTACGAGGACGAGGCGGCCACCGCGGAGGCCGTGACGGAGGACGGCTGGCTGCGCACCGGTGACATCGGCGTCCTGGACGAGGCGGGCAACCTGCGGATCACCGACCGGCTGAAGGACATGTTCATCGTGGGCGGCTTCAACGCCTACCCGGCGGAGATAGAGCAACTCCTCGGGCTGCACCCGGCGGTGGCCGACGTGGCGGTCGTCGGTGTGCCGGACGCACGGCTCGGCGAGGTCGGCAGGGCGTACGTGGTCCGCCGCCCGGGCGCGGTCCTCACCGCCCACGACCTCATCGCCTGGGCCCGCCGGGAGATGGCGAACTACAAGGTGCCGAGGTCGGTGGAGTTCGTGGCGGAGCTGCCGCGGAACGCGAGCGGGAAGGTGGTGAAGGGGGAGCTGCGCCGGTCCTGAGCGACCGGCCCCGGACATGCCTCGGCCGCGACGGCTCCCCCTCCGCGCCGCCGCGGCCGATCCCCGTGCGAGGAAAGTCCTTGTCAGGCCTTCTCGTCCGTGGCGTGGTTGTCGAGCGGCTTGACCGTGCCGTCCGTCGTGCCGGCGGCCAGGGTGACGACCTTCTCGGCGCCGGTGGCGTGGTTGTCGAGGGTGGTGACCTCGTCCTCGGTCCCCGTGGCGTGGTTGTCGAGCGGCTTGACCGTGCCGTCCTGCTTCTCGGTTGCACTCATGGGTGGTGACACTCCCGGTTGTGTGATGGGCGAGGCCCGCCCGGCGACTCCCCCGAGGGTCGCCGGGCGGGCATGTCAGGGTCGGTAACCCCAGCGATGGAGACCACCGCTGACCCGTCTGCCCCCCGACGCGACGGATCGACACGATGAGCTTGCCGTGCGGCGATAAACGAACGATGAACGTCCTTCCGCCGGACGCCTAGACGGTGGCCGACGGGGCGAGCAGGAGCCGTACGTCGGCCGCCTCCGGCGAGCCCAGCTGCTCGTAGATGCCGAGCGCCTCCTGCCAGCACGCCTCCGCCCGGCCGGGCTGTCCGAGCCCGCTGAGGGCGCGGCCGAGCACGGTCAGGACGTTGCCGCGCCGCCACTCGCCGCCGATGCCCCGCAGTACGGCCAGGGCCTGCTCGGTCAGGGCGGCGGCCTGCGTGGGCCGGTGGCCGACGAGGTGCGCCTCGGCGAGCCGGAAGAGCGTCATGCCCTCCCACAGCCGCTGCCGGCTGTCGCGGAAGACCTCGAGCGCCTCGGTCAGCCGGTCCACCGCGGCGTCCAGCCGACCCTGCCCGGTGAGGGCCAGGCCCAGCGCGTACCGGCCGTTCGCGCCGCGCAGCGTGTGCCCCAGCCGGTCGTAGATGACGATGCCCTGCTGGGCGAGTTCCACGGCGCTGGTGCTCTGCCCCATGGCCAGGTGGATGCGGGAGAGGTTGCACAGCGCGCTGGCCTCGCCCGCGAGGTTCCGGTCGTGCCGGAAGCTCTCGATGGCCTCCTTCAGGTACGCCTCGCCCTCGGGGTGACGCCCTTGGTAGAGCGCGATGATGCCGCGGTCGTTGGCGGCCCAGCAACGGGGCGCCAGGTCGTCCGCCGCGCGGGCGAGGTCCATGGCCAGCCGGGCCTCGGCATCGGCCTGCTCGAAGCGGCCGGCGACGAGATGGACGTTGGTCAGCGTGGTGAGCGCACGCGCACGGCTGCGCGGGTCGTCCGTCGCGTCGGCCGCGTCCCGCAGGGCGACGGCGGCGACCTCGTACTGCTTCGAGTTGGCCCCCGACTCGGCCAGGTCCTTCGCCACCCACAGCAGATCCACCGCGCGTCGCAGCAGAGCCCCCTTCGCGCACTGCTGGACGAAGGCGAGCAGGGCGTTGGCCTCCGCGTACAGCCAGTCCTGGGCGGTGTGGCGGTCCTCGAAGGACAGGCCGGGGTAGCGGATCTCCTCCAGGTGCTCCACCAGCCGGTCGCCGGGACGCTCGATGGCGTACACGGCCGCCGCGGTCGCGAGATAGAAGTCCAGCAGCCGGGACAGCGCCGCCTCCCGCTCGCTCGGCGGCCACTCGTCGCGCTCGGCGCACGCACGCGCGTAGAGCCGTACGAGATCGTGGAACCGGTAGCGGCCGGGCGCCGCCGATTCCAGCAGTGAGGTGTCGACCAGGGCCTCCAGGAGGTCCTCGGTGTCCTCCACGGGGAGATCCAGCACCGCGCCGGCCGCCGCCAGCGACATGTCCGGACCGTCGGCGAGGCCCAGCAGGCGGAAGGCGCGGGCCTGGGCGGGCTCCAGCTGGCCGTAGCCGAGTTCGAAGGTGGCCTTCACCGCGAGGTCGCCGGCCTGGAGTTCGTCGAGGCGGCGGCGTTCGTCGGCGAGCTTCGCCGCGAGGACGGAGACCGTCCAGGTGCGGCGGGCCGCCAGGCGGGAGGCGGCGATGCGGATGGCGAGGGGAAGGAATCCGCAGGCGGCGACCACGTCGAGGGCGGCCTTGCGCTCGGAGGCGACCCGTTCCTCGCCGACGATCTTGGTGAACAGCTGGAGGGCCTCGTCGGGGGACATCACGTCCAGGTCGACCAGGTGGGCTCCGGCGAGGTCGACCATGCGGACCCGGGAGGTCACCAGGGCCGCGCAGCCTTCCGTGCCCGGCAGCAGGGGCCGTATCTGGGCCGCGTCGCGCGCGTTGTCGAGCAGGACGAGGACCCGGCGGCCGTCGAGGACCGAGCGGTACAGGGCGGACCGCTCCTGAAGGGAGTCCGGGATCGCGGAGTCGGGGGTGCCGAGGGCTCTGAGGAAGGCGCCCAGGACCGTCTCCGGCTCGGCCGCCCGGGAGCCCGCGCCCTGGAGGTCGACGTAGAGCTGCCCGTCGGGGAAGACCGCGCGGCACTGGTGGGCCACGTGCACCGCGAGGGTCGTCTTGCCGACGCCGCCGATGCCGGCCAGCGCGGAGACCGCCATCACGTGGCCCTCGGAGCCGGAGGCGAGCACCTGGCTCAGTTCGGTGACGAAGGACGCGCGGCCCGTGAAGTCCGGGACCGTGGCCGGGAGTTGTGCGGGCCGGACGGGGGCGGCGACCGGTTCGGGCTCCGGGGAGGAGGGGGCCGCGAGGCCGGGGTCGGCCTGGAGGATGCGCTGCTGGAGTTCGCGCAGGCCGGGGCGGGGGTCGACGCCGAGTTCGTCGGCGAGCAGGCGGCGGGTGTCGGCGTAGACCGCGAGGGCCTCCGCCTGGCGGCCGGAGCGGTACAGGGCCAGCATGAGCAGCTCACGCAGGCGCTCGCGCAGGGGGTGCTCGGCGGTGAGGGCGGTGAGTTCGGAGACCGCCCCCGCGTGGCAGCCCTGCTCCAGGTCCATGTCGAGGCGCGTTTCGAGGAGTTGCAGCCGCCACTCCTGAAGGCGTACGCGCTGTGCCTCGGCGTACGGCCCCGGCACTCCCGCGAGCACCTCGCCGTCCCACAGGGCCAGCGCCCGGGTGAGCGCCTCCCGCGCATGGCACAGGTCCCCGGTGCTGCGGGCCTTCTCCGCCTCGGTGGCCAGCTCCTGGGCGGCGGCCAGGTCGAGCGCGTCCTCGCCGAGCCCGCGGATCGCGTACCCGCCGGACTCGCTGACCAGGATCCCGGGGTCGAGGATCTTGCGGAGCCGGGAGGCGTACGTGCGCACGGCGGCCAGGGCCTGGGAGGGCGGTTCCTCGCCCCACAGGGCGTCGATCAGCTCGGCGGCGGTCGCCGTACGGCCCTCGCGCAGCAACAGGGCGGCGAGCAGGGCCCGTTGCTGGGGCGAGCCGGTGTTCAACAACTCCTCACCACGCCGGGCCCGCACCGGCCCGAGCACGCTGAACCGCAACGACGGCAGGGGCGCCGCGGGGCGCGTGTCCTTCCCGGCTCCCGTCGCGGGGCGCGTGTGCTGCCCCGCTCCGGCCGCGTGGCTGGTGTCCTTCCCGGCTCCCGTCGCGGGGCTGGCGTGTTGCGGGGCTCCGGTCGTGGGGCTGGTGTGCTGCCCGACCCTCGTCGCGGGGCTTGTGTTTTCCCCGACTTCCGCCAGGGGGCTCGAGTGTTGCCCGGCCTCCGCCGTAGAGCCCGTGTGCTGCCCGGCTCCCGTCGCGGGGCGCGTGTGCTGCTCGACCCTCGTCGCGGGGCTTGTGTTTTCCCGGACTTCCGCCACGGGGCTGGTGTGTTGCTCGACTTCCGCCACGTGGCTCGTGTGTTGCCCGGCCTCCGCCGTGGAGCTCGTGTGTTGCCCGGCTCCGGACACGGATCGCGTGTCCTCCTCGGCTCCCGCCGCGGGGCTCGCGTACTGCCCGGCCCCCGTCGCAGAGCCCCTGTCCTCCCCGGCCCCCGCCGAGGAGCCGGGACGCCTCTGCTCCGGCACCCGCGGTACACCGTCCATCGCCGTCCCCCTAGGGCCTGTTGACAACCCGGTCAGTCTGCCTTGTCCACGGCAGATGCGTCAGCTGTGGAGAGGCTGATCACAGATGGGCGCGCGGTATATCACAAGGCCCTCACTCTCTCTCCGCACACTTCCGCACAGGAACCGTCGGCATCGGTCGCCGCCCACCCAGCTGACGGACCGTCAGATCGGCGCTACCGTGAGCGCCATGGAGACCACGACGGCACTTCCGAAGATCATCTCCGTCGACGACCACACGGTGGAGCCCTCCGACGTCTGGCAGAACCGGCTCCCGAAGAAGTACCTCGACACCGGCCCCCGCGTCGTCCGCGCCCCGCTGAAGGAGATCAGCTTCCTGGGCGGCCGCTTCAAGCCCGTGATGGGCGCCCCCGGGGACGACGGACCCCTGGGCGACTGGTGGCTGTACGAGGGACTCCAGCGCCCCCTCACCCGCCTCGACACGGCGGTCGGCTACAGCAGGGACGAGATCAAGCTGGAGGTCATCACGTACGAACAGATGCGCCCCGGCTCCTACGACGTCCCCCAGCGCCTCGCCGACATGGACGTCAACCACGTCCAGTCGGCCGTCTGCTTCCCGACCTTCCCGCGCTTCTGCGGCCAGACCTTCACCGAGGCCAAGGACCACGAACTGGGTCTGCTCTGCGTCCAGGCCTACAACGACTGGATGGTGGAGGAGTGGTGCGGCCCCGACGCGCAGGGCCGGCTCATACCGCTCACCCTCATCCCGCTGTGGGACGCCGAACTGGCGGCCGCGGAGGTACGCCGCAACGCCGCCCGCGGGGTCCGCGCCGTCGCCTTCTCCGAGATACCCCCGCACCTCGGCCTGCCCTCCGTCCACTCCGACGACTGGGACCCCTTCCTCGCTGCCTGCGACGAGACCGGCACGGTCATCTCGATGCACATCGGCTCCAGCAGCCGTATGCCCTCCACCTCCGCCGACGCCCCGCCCGCCGTCGGCTCCACGATCACCTTCGCCAACTGCTGCTTCTCGATGGTCGACTGGCTGATGAGCGGCAAGTTCGAGCGCTTCCCGAACCTCAAGGTCATGTACGCGGAAGGCCAGATCGGCTGGATCCCCTACATCCTGGAGCGCGCCGACGTGGTCTGGGAGGAGAACCGCGGCTGGGGCGGCGTCGCCGACAAGGTCCACCGCCCGCCGTCCGAGCTCTTCACCGAGCACGTCTACGGCTGCTTCTTCGACGACGCGTTCGGCCTGAAGAACCTGGATGCGATCGGCGTGGGGAACGTGCTGTACGAGACCGACTACCCCCACTCCGACTCCACGTGGCCGAAGTCCCGCGAGGTCGGCGAGGCGCAGATGGGACACCTGGACGCCGAGGTGGTGGAGCGGATCGTGCGGGGCAACGCCATCGACCTGCTCGGTCTCACCCCGGACGGCCTCTGGGGCGGCCCGAAGTGATGGAGTACGGCATCCAGCTCCCCGTCCAGTCCCAGAGCACCCTCTACGCCGAGCCCTGGGAGGCCGGCGCCGGGCCGGAGGATCTCGCCGAGGTGGCCGGGGCCGCCGACCGCGCCGGGTTCGCGTACATCGCGGCCTGCGACCACGTGGCCGTCCCCCGCCGCCTCGCCCCCGCGATGAGCACGGTCTGGTACGACCCGGTCGCCACCCTCGCCTTCCTGGCGGGCGTGACCGAACGGGTGCGGCTGCTGAGTCATGTGGCGGTGGTCGGGCTGCGGCACCCCCTGCTCACCGCCAAGCAGTACGCCACCCTCGACCATCTGAGCGGCGGGCGGCTGATCCTCGGGGTCGGTGCGGGACATGTGCAGGAGGAGTTCGAGGCGCTCGGGGTCGACTTCGCGGGGCGCGGGGCCGTTCTCGACGAGTCGATCGACGCGCTGCGAAAGGCCCTGGGGCCCGAGGAGTTCCCCGAACACCACGGCAAGCTTTACGACTTCGAGGGCCTCGGGCAGCGTCCGCGGCCCACGCAGTCCCGCGTACCGGTGTGGGTCGGCGGGTCCTCTCCGGCCGCCGTGCGCCGGGCCGCGCTCAAGGGTGACGGGTGGCTGCCCCAGGGGGACCCCCGGGACCGGCTGCCCGCACAGATCGATCGGATACGGCGGCTGCGGGCGGAGGCGGGCGTCGAAGGGCCGTTCAGCGTCGGGGCCATCGCCGAGCCGCTCCACGTCGGCACGCCCACGTGGGACGTCGGCCGCCGGACGCTCAGTGGCCCGCCCGACGAACTCGCCGAGTCCCTGCGTGCCTACCGCGCGATGGGCGTGGACCAGATCCAGGTGCGCTTCCGCAGCCGCGAACGGGCCGAACTCATCGACCAGATCTCGGCGTTCGGCGCCGACATCGCCCCCCACCTCTGAGGAGTCACCGCATGGGCAAGCTGGACGGACGTGTCGTCCTCGTCACCGGCGCGGCGCGCGGGCAGGGCGAGCAGGAGGCCCGGCTGTTCCGGGAGGAGGGCGCCGAGGTCGTCGTGGGCGATGTGCTGGACGAGCAGGGGAAGGCGCTGGCCGAGGAGATCGGGGCGCTGTACGTCCACCTGGATGTCAGTCAGGAGTCCGACTGGCAGCGGGCGGCACGGGCCGTCGTCGAGGAGTACGGCCGGGTCGACGGGCTCGTCAACAACGCCGGCATCCTGCGCTTCAACACCCTCCTGGACACGCCTCTCGCGGAGTTCATGCAGGTGTTGCAGGTCAACCAGGTCGGCTGCTTCCTCGGCATCAGGACCGTGGCGCCGGTCCTGTCCGACGGCGGCACGATCGTCAACACCGCCTCCTACACCGGGGTGACCGGGATGGCGGGGGTGGGCGCCTACGCCGCCTCCAAGCACGCGATCCTCGGGCTCACCCGGGTCGCCGCGCTGGAGCTGGCACCGCGCGGTATCCGGGTCAACGCCATGTGCCCGGGAGCCGTGGACACCGAGATGTCCAACCCGGCGGTCCTGGACCCCTCGGCGGACGGCGAGGAGGCCTCCCGGGGGCTGGACCGGTTCTACCGCAAGGTCGTTCCGCTGGGCCGGATCGGGCGGCCGGAGGAGGTGGCGGCGCTCGCGCTCTTCCTGACCTCCGCCGACTCCTCGTACATCACCGGCCAGCCGTTCGTGATCGACGGCGGGTGGCTCGCCGGGGTCTCGGTCATCTGACCACCCATCAGCTATTGACGCTGTTGGCGCCCGGTGCCACAGTCGGCGGCAGATCAGGAATCTGACGGAGCGTCAGAAACTACTGGGGACGGTGAACCTCCTTGGAATTCGGGCTCTTTGTACAGGGATACGTGGGCAAACGTGCCGAGACCGACCCGCTGGCCGAGCACAAGGCGCTGATGGAGGAGACCGAGTACGTCATCCAGGCGGACCGGTCCGGCTTCAAGTACGCCTGGGCGTCCGAGCACCACTTCCTGGAGGAGTACTCGCACCTCTCCGCCAACGACGTGTTCCTCGGGTACCTCGCGCACGCGACCGAGCGGATCCATCTCGGCTCCGGGATCTTCAACCCGCTCGCGCAGGTCAACCACCCCGTGAAGGTCGCCGAGAAGGTGGCCATGCTCGACCATCTCACCGAGAACCGCTTCGAGTTCGGCAGCGGGCGCGGGGCGGGCTCGCACGAGATCCTCGGGTTCATACCGGGCGTGACCGACATGAACTACACCAAGGAGATCTGGGAGGAGACCATCGCGGAGTTCCCCAAGATGTGGCTCCAGGACGAGTACGTCGGCTTCCAGGGCAAGCACTGGCAGCTGCCGCCGCGCAAGGTGCTGCCGAAGCCGTACGGGAAGGCGCACCCCGCGATGTGGTACGCGGCCGGGTCGCCGCCGTCGTACGCCATGGCCGCGCGCAAGGGGCTCGGGGTGCTGGGCTTCAGCGTGCAGAAGGTCTCCGACATGGAGTGGGTCCTCGAGCAGTACAAGACGGCGGTGGTCGACGCCGAGCCGATCGGGGACTTCGTCAACGACAACGTGATGGTGACGACGACGGCCATCTGCGCGCCGACGCACGCCGAGGCGATCGAGATCGCCGTGAACGGGGGGCTGCACTATCTGCCGTCCCTGGTGTTCCGGTACCACGACACCTTCCCGCGGCCCGAGGGGTTCCCGGTGTGGCCGGAGACGCTGCCCGAGTACACCGCGGAGTTCGTCGAGGTGCTCATCGAGGAGGAGCTGCTGATCTGCGGGGATCCGGACGAGGTGGTCCGGCAGTGCAAGCGGTGGGAGCAGGCCGGCGCGGACCAGCTGAGCTTCGGGCTGCCGGTGGGGGTGCCGAAGGAGGAGACGCTGCAGACGATCCGGCTCATCGGGGAGCACGTGATTCCGAAGATCGACACGGATCCGGTGCACCGGACCACGCGGTTCCGCGAATCTGCGTAAGGGGGTTCGGTTCCATGCTCGACCACCTCATCAAAGGGGCGACCGTCGTCGACGGCACGGGCGCCCCCGCCCGCACCGCCGACGTCGGCATCCGGGACGGTCGTATCGCCGTCGTCGGCAAGGTCACCGAAGACGCCCGCACCAGCGAGGACGCCACCGGGCTCGTCCTCGCCCCCGGGTTCGTCGACCCCCACACCCACTACGACGCCCAGCTGTTCTGGGACCCGTACGCGACGCCCTCCCTCAACCACGGGGTCACCACGGTCGCCGCCGGGAACTGCGGTTTCACGCTGGCGCCTCTGAACCCGGCCCGCCCGGACGACGCCGACTACACCCGCCGGATGATGTCCAAGGTCGAGGGGATGTCGCTGGTCGCCCTGGAGGAGGGGACGCCCTGGAGCTGGCACTCCTTCGGCGAGTACCTGGACGCTCTCGAAGGCCGGATCGCGGTCAACGCCGGTTTCATGGTGGGCCATTGCGCGCTACGGCGGTATGTCATGGGGCCGGACGCCATCGGGGGCCAGCCGTCCCAGGAGCAACTCTCAGAGATGCTGCGGCTGTTCCACGAGGCCATGGACGCCGGCGCCTGGGGTCTCTCCACCACCCAGTCGTCCACGCACTCCGACGGGGACGGAAAGCCCGTGGCGTCCCGGCACGCGCTGCCCGCCGAGCTGCTGGCCCTGTCACGGGCCGTAGGGGAGCACGAGGGGACGCAGATCGAGGCGATCGTCGCCGGGTGTCTCGATCAGTTCAGCGACGCCGAGATCGAACTGTTCGTGGAGATGAGCGCGGCGGCCGGGCGGCCGTTGAACTGGAACGTGCTGACCATCGACTCGTCCGTGCCGGAGCGGGTGCCGAGGCAGCTGTTCGCGAGTGAGCAGGCCCGGAAGGCGGGCGGCCGGGTGGTGGCGCTGACCATGCCGATCCTCACCCCGATGAACATGTCCCTGGGCACCTTCTGCGCGCTGAACCTGATCCCCGGGTGGGGACCGGTGCTAGGGCTGCCCGTCCCCGAGCGGATCGAGCGGCTGCGCGACCCCGACGTACAGAAGGAACTGCTCAGGGCGTCCCAGTCCAAGGAGGCCGGGGTCTTCCGGCGGCTGACCAACTTCGGGCGGTACGTCATCGGCGACACCTACAGCGAGACGAACCGCGGGCTCAATGGGCGGGTCGTGGAGGACATCGCGGCCGAGCGCGGGCAGGAGCCGTTCGCGGCGCTGGTGGAGATCTGCGCGGCCGACTCGTTGCGTACGGTCCTGTGGCCCATGCCCACCGACAACGACCCGGCGTCCTGGGCGATGCGTGCCGAGGCCTGGCAGCACGAGGACGTGCTGCTCGGGGGGTCCGACGCGGGCGCGCATCTGGACCGGATGTGCGGGGCGCCGTACACGACCCGCTTCATCGGGGACTGTCTGCGCGGGCGGCGGCTGACGTCGTTGGAGCAGGCCGTGAAGATGCTCACCGACGACCCGGCCCAGCTGTTCGGGCTGCGGGAGCGCGGGCGGATCGAGGAGGGATTCCATGCGGACCTCGTGCTCTTCGACCCGGAACGGATCGCCGCGGGCACGGCCACCCTGGTGCACGACCTGCCGGGCGACAGTCCACGGCTGGACTCCAAGGCGATCGGGGTACGGGCCGTGTGGGTCAACGGAGTCGAGGCGATCCGGGACGACGTGGTGAGCGGGTCCGTACCGGGCCGGGTACTGCGGTCCGGCCGGGACACGCGGACGGTGAACACGAAGTGAGTTCGCCGGAGGAGCAACGGCTGTTCGTCGGTGGTGAGTGGGTGGTGCCGGGCGGTGGGCATTACGCGGTGGTCGATCCGGCCACCGAGGAGACCGTCGGGTGGGCGCCGGAGGCCTCGCGGGATCAGGTGCGCGCGGCCTGTGCCGCGGCCCGCGAGGCCTTCGGGACGTGGTCGCGCACGTCGGCGGGGGAGCGGGCGGCGATCCTCGCGCGCGCCTCCGACCTCATGCGCTCCCGCCTGGTGCCGTACGCCGAACTCGCCCAGGCCGAGACCGGGGCGACCACCGCCACGGCCCGCGCGATGCAGGTCGGCGTCGCCGCCGCCCGCTTCCGGCGGTACGCGCAGGTCGAGCCCACCGAGTGGGCCATCCCGCCGCAGATCAACGAGGCCGGCCCGATGGGGAAGGCCGCGGTGATGGGCGCGCTGGCCGTCCGGCAGCCCGTGGGGGTCGTCACCTGCATCACGTCGTACAACAACCCCTGGGCGAACCCGGCCGGCAAGATCGCCCCCGCGCTAGCCCTGGGCAACACGGTGGTCGTGAAGCCCGCCCCGCAGGACCCCCTTTCCGTCTACCGCATGGCGGAGGCGCTGGAGGCCGCCGGGGTCCCGCGCGGGGTCGTGAACGTGGTGAGCGGCCGTTCCGTGGAGGTCGGTGAGGCCGCGGTCGACTCCCCGGACGTCGACATGGTCAGCTTCACCGGCTCCACGGCCGTCGGACAGCGCATCGGCGAGGTGTGCGGGCGGTCCATGAAGCGGCAGTTGATGGAGCTGGGCGGGAAGGGAGCGGCGGTCGTCTTCGAGGACGCGGATCTCGGGTCGGCCGTGGCCGGGATCGGGACCACCTTCTCCTTCTACAGCGGACAGATCTGTACGGCACCGACGCGGGTGCTGGTGCAGCGGGGGGTCTACGAGCGGCTCGTCGAGCAACTGGCGAAGTACGCAGGCAGGTTGAAGGTGGGCGATCCCCGGGAGGCCGGGACGGTCGTCGGGCCGGTGATCTCGGCGGCGCACCGGGAGCGGGTGGAGTCGTACGTCGAACTCGGCCGCAAGGAAGGCGCTTCCGTCCTCGCGGGCGGTGAACGGCCCGCTCAGGAGCGGGGTTTCTACGTCGCCCCGACCCTGCTCGCCGACTGCCGACCGGAGATGCGGGTGGTCCGCGAGGAGATCTTCGGCCCGGTCGTGACCGTGACGCCCTTCGACGACGAGGAGGAGGGCATCACGCTCGCCAACGACAGCGAATACGGCCTCATCGACTACGTGTGGTCGGCGGACGTGGCCCGCGCCTTCCGGGTGGCACGGCGACTACGCGCCGGGGGAGTCGGGATCAACACGGTCGGCCGCAACATGGAGGCACCGTTCGGAGGCTTCCGCAGCAGCGGGGTCGGACGGGACTGCGGGTCGTACGCGCTGCACGCCTACAGCGAGGTGCAGTCGATCGTCTGGCCGGGGTGAGGCGGCTTCTCGGGACGGGGTTCGGCCAACTGGCCGGTAACCCTCGGGCGGGCCCGTAGAGTCCCGGACCGGGGGCGGCGACATCGATGTCGCCGTACTGAAGACCAGTCAAGAACCCTTCCGGAGAACCGACTTGAAGCTCACCAAGCGACTCGCCCTGACCACCGCGGCCCTCGCCGCCGCGACCGCCTTCCTGGGGACGACCGCCGGAAACGCGGCCCCCGCCGATGCGGCGCTCAAGCCCGTGAAGGCCCCCGCGGCCCTCAAGGTGCCCGACGGCAACAAGCTGACGGGCGTCTACCCGGCCCGGGGCGTGCAGACCTACACCTGCACCGACGGTGCCTGGAAGCTCCTGGAGCCGGCCGCCACCCTGTCGGACAGGAGAGGCCGCACGGTCGCCCTGCACTCCCGTGGCCCCGTCTGGGTCTCCACGGTGGACGGCAGCGCGGTGAACGCCGCAGCGATCGCCACCTCCCCCAAGACCGGCACCATCCCCGAGCTCCTGCTCCAGGCCACCGCCACCCGGGGCACGGGCGTCTTCGGGGGCGTCTCCTACATACAGCGCCTGAACACCACCGGCGGCGTCGCCCCGGCCACCGCCTGCACCGGCACGGATCAGGTGAGCATGGCCTACACCGCGACGTACGCCTTCTACAAGCCGGCCAAGTGACGTCGCCCGTGACGGTCTGAGCGGCGCGGCGGTGGCTTCCCGCCGACGCGGGGGCCGCCGCCGTGCCGCCAGCTCATGTGCTCCTGCCCCTCACAGGAACTCGCTCCGGTAGGTCGAGGCCAACTCGGCCGCGCGGCGGCGGCGCTCCGCGAGCTCGTCCTCCGACAGCTGTGGTGGGGGCGCGTCCTTGCCCGCCACGACATCGCCGATGCGCGTGAAGTACTCGTCCTGGCCCGCAGGGGTGCACATGCACAGCATGCGGGCCGGCGCACCCGAGGCGTTGCGGAAGTTGTGCGGGGCGTTGGCCGGGATGTTGATCGTGGACCCGGCCCGTACGGTGTGCTTCTCGCCGCGGAAGGTGAACTCGATCTCGCCCTCGAGGAGGGTGAACATCTCCTCGAAGTCGTGCCGGTGCGGCGGCGGGCCGCCGCCGTCGGGGACGCGCATGTCGATCAGGCAGTACCGGCCGTCGGTCTGCTCGCCGGTGATCAGCATGGCGTACGTGTTGCCCACCAGAGAGATGTACGTCGTGCCGGGATCGTCGGGGTCCGCCACGGTCAGCGAGCGGGACGGATCGTCGTCGGGGATCATCGGGGTCGTCTCCTTCAAGGGGCGGTCAGGTGAGGATCAGGCGGCGGGCGCGACGATGACGACCTTGCCGTGCAGCTCGCCCGTGGCGGCCTGGGCGTGGACTGCCGGCAGCTCCGCCAGCGGTACTCGCCGCGCGACGTCGACGCGCAGCTCGCCGGAGTCGACCAGCGCCACCAGCCGCGACAGCTGTTCGGCGTCGCTGTTGACGAACAGGTCGATGCCGCGCACGCCGCGTTCCTCGTCGCTGGGCGCGGGCATCCACACCGTGGTGTTCACCAGCACGCCACCGGAACGGATCAGCGTGAGCAGCGCGGCCAGCTGCGCCGGTTCGATCGGCGCGAGGTTGAGCACGACGTCGACCGGCTCGGTCACCGCCACGGTCACCTCGGTGGCGGTGTGGTCGACGACCTCGTCGGCACCCGCGGTCTTGACCTGCTGGCTGCTGCGCGGGCCGGCCGTGGCGATCACGTACGCGCCGGCGTTCTTGGCCAGCTGCACGGCGTAGCCGCCGACCGCGCCGCCCGCACCGTTGATGAGCACGCGCTGCCCCGGCACCAGCTTCGCGTGATCGAACAGGGCCTGCCAGGCGGTGAGACCCACCAACGGCAGCGCGGCGGCGTCGGGCAGCGGGATGCTCCGGGGCGCCGGCGTCAGAATCCCGGCCGGGGCCACCACGTACTCCGCGGCCGCGCCGTCGCCGCCCATCGGCAGGAAGCCGACGACCTGATCGCCGATTTCGAGGCCGGCCACGCCCTCACCCAGCCCGTCGACCGTGCCGGAGACGTCGATGCCGGGAATGTGCGGCAACGTCACCGGGATGGGGCCCTGCATGAAGCCCCCGCGGATGTTGCCGTCAACACCGTTGAACGACGTTGCGGCGACCCGGATCAGAACCTGACCGGCGCCGGGTACGGGCCGCTCGACGTCCTCGTGGCGCAGGACGCTCGGGTCGCCGTACTCGTGGAAACGTACTGCCTTCATGGGAAATCCTTTCGAAGCACTCTCGGGTCATGCGATGCCTAAGTGCCCACGGCGGGCAGGAGTTGGAGCTTTTCGTAGCTGGGTGAGCCGGGTGTGGCGGAGAAGACGAGCAGTTCCTGGGCCTGGTCGGGGTCGATCAGGCGCTGGCAGTACAGCTCCAGTTCTCCCAGATCGGGATGGCGGTAGCGCTTGAGGTCGTTGTGGTGGCTGACGTCCACCTCGTGCAACCGCCAGACCTCGGCGAACTCGGGGCTGGCCTCCAGCAGTGCGGCGACGATCTCGCCGGCCCTGCCCGTGGGCTCCGCCGTGTGCACCGCCCGGATCTCCACGGTGAAGACCCTGCCCCGCAGGGCGTGGTCCTCGACGGGGTAGAGGTCGCGTTGCGCCGGGTCGGTGAACCAGCGGTAGACCAGGTAGCGGGACAGTCCGCTGAAGCGGGTGTAGTCGCCCAGCAGGGCGACCGCCGGACGGGTCTGCAGCAGCGTCTCACCGAAGCGGGACATCACCAGGGCGGGTGTGTCCGCGAGCCGTTCGACGATCCGCATCATGGTCGGGCCGACGTGGTCGTCGCGTCCGACCCGCCGCGGCGCCGAGTGCCCGGCGAGGTCGAAGAGGTGGTCGCGCTCGCTCAGGCTGAGGTGCAGTCCCCGGGCGAGCCCGGCGAGCACCTGCTCGGACGGCATCGGACCGCGCTGTTGCTCGATCCGGCTGTAGTAGTCGACCGACATGCCGGCCAGTGCGGCGACCTCCTCGCGCCGCAGCCCACCGGTACGACGCCGCGGACCGCGGGGAAGCCCCACGTCCTCCGGTTGCAGCACCTCCCGGCGTGCCCGGAGGAAGTCGGCCAGCAACGCCCGATCCATCTCAGCCTCCCGTGTTCGACTGAGCAAGCGTGGCGTTGATCAGAACCCGGATGAAGGCCTCACTTATCCACGGACAAGTTGTCCCTGGCAGACCGAGCGGTGCCGGCTGAGCACCGGCTGCGCGATATGCAGCTCATCGGCGGCGGGGCCGAAGTGCACCTCTGGTGATGCCTGCGGGGTATCACCACGACTAAAAGAAGTCTTGGACACCCGCTCAGGCCAATGGCAACCTGAATAGGTGCCTATTGAGGCCGAAGTGAATTCGGCACATTGATTCGGCGCATGAATTCGACAATTCATAAGGAGCAGTAGCGTGCGCGTTTTCGTCGCTGGCGGGACCGGCCATTCCGGTTCGTACATCATCCCCGAGCTCATCGCAGCCGGGCACGAGGTCACCGGCCTGGCCCGGTCGGACACAGCCGCGGCTGCGGTGTCCGCGCTCGGCGCGAAGGTGCGTCGCGGCGACCTCGAGGATCTCGACGGGCTCAAGGAGGCGGCCGCGGACTCCGACGGCGTCATCCACGTCGCGCACAGGCAGGACCTGCTTCCCTCCGGCGGGCTCGACGCCGTGGCCGCCGCGGAGCTCCCGATCATGCTCGCGTACGGCGAGGCACTCGCGGGAACCGGAAAGCCGTTGGTCGCGGCGGGGAGCATCGGCTCGCCCGGGAATCTGGGCCGACCGGCCACCGAGGAGGACCCGGCTCTTCCCGGGGGCGATGAGTACAAGGGCACCCTGCGGGTTCGCAACGTCGTGGAAACCGCCGTCATCGGCCTCGCCGAGCGGGGCGTGCGGTCTTCGGTCGTGCGGATTGCCAACATCGCGCACAGCACGACCGACCGTGCCGGCTTCCTCCCCACGCTGGTCGCGCTCGCGAAGGAGAAGGGTTTCGTCGGCTACCCCGGAGACGGCGCGAACCTGTGGAACGCCGTGCACATCCGCGATGTCGCCTCCTTGTTCCGCTTGGCGCTGGAGAAGGGGCCGGCCGGCGCATACTGGCACGCGGTGGGGGACGGGGGAATTCCGTTCCGCGAGATCGCCGAGGCCATTGGAAGCCGTCTGGACCTGCCCACTGCAAGCGTTCCCGTGGACGTATTGATGGTGCCGGGATACTTTGGATTCCTCGCGAACATCGTCACGCAGAACTACCCGGCGTCCAACCTCATCACCCGCCGGACCCTCGGCTGGGAACCAGCCCAGCCCAGCTTGCTCGCCGATTTGGACAATGGCCATTACTTCCCGCCGGCTGAGGGACGCTGAGAATATGACGACTGTGGGATTCATCGGAAGCGGACATATAGGCAGTAGCGTCGCGCGGCTCGCCATCGAGGCCGGGCACCAGGTCGTGCTCAGCAACTCACGCGGTCCCGAAACGCTCGCGGACACGGTCGCGGAACTGGGGCCGCGGGCGTCCGCGGCGACGAGCGGGGCGGCCGCGGCGGCCGGTGACATCGTCGTGGTCACGGTGCCGGTCAAGGCCTTCCCCAACCTGCCCGCCGCGCCACTGGCCGGGAAGACGGTCATCGACACGTGCAACTACGGCCCCGAGCGTGACGGGCCCATCCCCGAGCTGGACGGCAAGTCGCTCACCTCGAGCGAACTGCTGCTGCGGTACATCCCGGACGCCATGGTCGTGAAAGCGTTCAACACCATCTACTTCAAGCACCTGCTGTCACTCGCCCGCCCGGCGGGGGCGGCCGACCGCTCGTCCCTGCCGATCGCCGGAGACTCCGCGCCGGCGAAGGCGGTGGTGACCGAATTCATCGCATCCATCGGGTACGCCGTCGTGGACGCGGGACCGCTGGCCGACAGCTGGCGGCAGGAGACGGGCACGCCGGTGTGGGGCACCCCGTACGGGCCGGTCTCGAACGAGAAGGGCCGGCCGGTCGACGAGGACGCCATCCGCGCGGCACTGGCCACCGCAACGCGGTAACCGCGAGTTGGCGCGGGCCGCGGCATGGTCCGGCCGTGTTAGGGCCCTGTCCGGTAGGCGTCGGTCTTGGCAAGTGAGCTCGGCAGGAGTTGGAGCTTCTCGTAGCTGGGTGAGCCGGGTGTGGCGGAGAAGACGAGCAGTTCCTGGGCCTGGTCGGGGTCGATCAGGCGCTGGCAGTACAGCTCCAGTTCTCCCAGTTCGGGATGGCGGTAGCGCTTGAGGTCGTTGTGGTGGCTGACGTCCACCTCGTGCAACCGCCAGACCTCGGCGAACTCGGGGCTGACCTCCAGCAGTGCGGCGACGATCTCGCCGGCGGTTCCCTCGGGGTCCGCCGTGTACGCCGCCCGGATCTCCGAGGTGAAGACCCTGCCTCGGAGGTCGTGGTCCTCGGCCGGGTAGAGGTCGCGTTGTGCCGGGTCGGTGAACCAGCGGTAGACCAGGTAGCGGGACAGTCCGCTGAAGCGGGTGTAGTCGCCCAGCAGGGCGACCGCCGGTTGATTCTGCAGCAGGGTCTCGTTGAACCGGGACATCACCAGGGCGGGTGTGTCCGCGAGCCGTTCGACGATGCGCATCATGGTGGGGCTGACGTGGTCGTCGCGCAGCTGCCGCCGTGGCGCCGAGTGCCCGGCGAGGTCGAAGAGGTGGTCGCGCTCGCTCAGGCTGAGGTGCAGTCCCCGGGCGAGCCCGGCGAGCACCTGCTCGGACGGCATCGGACCGCGCTGTTGCTCGATCCGGCTGTAGTAGTCGACCGACATGCCGGCCAGTGCGGCGACCTCCTCGCGCCGCAGCCCACCGGTACGACGCCGCGGACCGCGGGGAAGCCCCACGTCCTCCGGTTGCAGCACCTCCCGGCGTGCCCGGAGGAAGTCGGCCAGCAGCGCCCGGTCCATGCTTCTCTCATCCTCCGCGAACGAGACACATGCCGAGGGATGTCCGGTCGGCGCATCCACCGTATCTCCTCACTGGTCCAGATCCACCCGTACGGTCAACTGACCGGCCCCTATGGCCCGTACCGCCGCGCTGTTCATCCGGGGCAGCGTGCGCAGTCGTACGGCGGTGTCGTCGTCCGGCATGAGATGGGCGGTCCCGGCGTGCCACCGCCCCCGGATGCGCACCCGCACCCGCGGATCGGCCTTGATGTTGCGGACGTACTGCGAACGCTCGCCGAACTCGGAGACCAGCCAGAAGGCCCCGCCGATCCGCTTGCCGCCCACCGGGGTCCTGCGGGGCAGGCCCGAGGTGCGGCCGGTGGTCTCCAGGACGGTCTGGAGCGGCAGCCGGCGCATGATCGGGTTGAAGCGGCGCTGGAAGGCCGTGGCTGCGCGGTACTTGCGCTCGGCGTTGGGGGACATGGGTGGTGAGACTCCTGTCTCTGGTCTGCTCTCCGGTCTTCCGTAACCTGACCGACGGCCTCGATGATCTCAGGGTGCGGCCGGGTGGACGAAGGGTGTCGGCGATGCGCGTGGTGACCTGGAACCTGTGGTGGCGCTTCGGCCCGTGGGAGGAACGCCAGAAGGCGATCCTGGCGGTGCTGCGGGAGCTGCGGCCGGATGTGGTGGGACTGCAGGAGGTGTGGTCGGCGGGCGGTTCAGGTGGTGAGAACCTCGCGGAGTGGCTCGCGGGCGAGCTCGGCCTGCACTGGGCGTGGGCCGCGTCGCCCGCCTCGGAGCGCTGGCAGCGGCGGATCGGCGACCCGGGGGTCGAGGTCGGCAACGCGGTGCTGAGCCGCTGGCCGGTGATTGACCAGGCCGTCCTGCGGCTGCCGGCCCCCGAGGATCTGGACGACGGCCGCCTCGCCTTCCACGCCCGGCTGGCCGGCCCGTCGTACGACATCCCCTTCTTCACCACCCACCTCACCTCGGCCCCCACCGCGTCGGCGATCCGCTGCCAACAGGTCACGGCGCTGGCGGAGTTCGTGGCGACGCACAGGTCGGGCACCGACTTCCCGCCCGTCGTCACCGGCGACTTCAACGCCTGGCCCGACTCCGACGAGGTCCGCCTCTTCGGCGGCTACAAGACGGCCCCGGCCGCTCCGGACCAACTCTTCCTGGACGCCTGGGAGTACGCGGATCCTGCGGCCCCCTCGGCGACCTGGGACCCGGCGAACCCGTACGTCCGCGTGGCCCCGCCGGTCCGTATCGACTACATCCACGTGGGCCCGCCGGGAGCGAGGGGGCTGGGCCATGTCCTGGGCGTCCGGCGCGCGGGCGACGGTCCGGTGGACGGGGTCTGGCCGTCGGACCACGCGGCGGTGGTGGCGGACCTGGCGGACGGGTCAGAGTGACGTCAGCAGGGCGGCGAAGGCGGCGTGGCTGACGGTGACGATGGTGTGGGCGGCATCGGAGTCCGTGATGTGAACGTTGTCGAGGTCGGTGGATATGTGGACGCAGGCGTCGCCTTCCTGGCAGTAGGACGACTTCTGCCGGCGGTCAGTGATCATGTCGGCTCCCTCACAGGTTCTGGGCGATGGAATGGATCATGGTGAACGGGGCGATGCCGAGCTCTCGTGCTACGGCGCCGAGATCCGCGAATCGGGTGTGGACTGGCTCGTTCGCCAGATCCGGGACATGGCGAGGATCCCGGCCAGCGAAGACGGAGACCACGTCTCAGGCCTCTTCCTCGCCGGCCATGAAGTCGACGGCACGACCGAATGGCAGGTTCGGGACGGCCAACTCTTCGTCTCGCCGAGCGACGGCAGGTACCGCTACCTCAACGCATGACCTCACTCGCCCTGTTCGTGGCCGGTGAACATGTCGATCAGACCGTAGGGCGTGCTGTCGCCGAACATGAGGGCGTAGAGCTCGGTGCCCTCGGTGGCGGTTGCGGCGCTGCGGGGGAACATGGCCCGCTCGTACTCGGTGAGCGCGGTCTCGAGGTCGTGGGGGCGGGCCGCGAGGGCCTGGGCGAGTTCGGCACCGTCGAGCATGGCGAGGTTGGCGCCCTCGCCGTTCGGGGCGGCGACATGGGCGGCGTCGCCGATCAGCGTCACTCCCGGCACCCGCTCCCACCGGTGTTCGACGGGCAGGGCGGCGAAGGGACGCAGTATCGGGGCGGTGTCGGCGTCGGTGATCAGCGCGGTGAGTTCCGGTGCCCAGCCGTCGAATTCTGCCGCGATGCGGGCGGTGGCCGCGGCGGGGTCGGTGAAGTCGATGTCCGCGAACCACTCCTGCGGGCGGGCGAATATCACGTAGGTGTGCAGGTCGCCGCCCCTCTCCCGGTGCGTCACGAAGCCCTTGCCCGGCGCGAGCACGAACAGTGCGCCGCTCCCGACCGCTTTCGCGCTGACCGGGTGCCGGGTGTCGGCGTCGTACAGGTACACCTCGACGCAGGACATGCCGGTGTACTCGGGCCTCGCGGCGGAGAGCAGCGGCCGCACCCGGGACCAGGCACCGTCCGCGCCGACCAGCAGACCGGTGACGACGGTGCTCCCGTCGGCGAAGGTCACCTCGTGGCGGCCCTCACCGAGCTCACGGGTGCCGCTGACCTTGTGACCCCAGCGGACCGTCCCGGCCGGGAGCGAGTCCAGCAGGAGCTGCCGCAGCTCGCCGCGCTGCACCTCGGGGCGGCCGCCGGTGCCGTCGTCGGCCTGCTCGAACAGGACGGTCCCGTCCGGGGCGAGCAACCGCGTCGCCTCACGGCCCTCCAGGACGAGACCGCGGAACTCGTCCATCAGGCCGGCCGCCTGAAGGGCGAGCTGTCCGTTGTCGTCGTGGATGTCGAGCATCCCGCCCTGCGCACGCGCCGTCGGCGAGGACTCCGCCTCGTAGACGGTGGACGGGATGCCGTTGACGTGCAGGACGCGGGCGAGCGTGAGGCCGCCGAGTCCGGCGCCGATGATCGTGACGTGGGTGGTCATGGTGACTCCTGGGAGGTCGCAGGGCCGGCGGGCGGTCACCCGGCGGGATCTGCGACAAGACTCCTGGCCCCGGCCGACAGGCCGCCGACATCGGACCGACAGTCCCGACAGACGACCGACAGTCCCGACAGCGACTGCTCTCCCGGTACGTCACCCACTGATGCCGACCAGTCGGTATGGACATCCCCGCCCCGGCCCGGTACAGATGCAGTCATGCGAATTTCCGTGACGATCTTCCTCACCGACGAGACCATCACCCCGACCCGGATCGCCCGTGAGCTGGAGGCGCGGGGCTTCGCCGGGCTGTATCTGCCCGAGCACACCCACATCCCCGTCGAGCGGATCACCCCGTACCCGGCGGGCGGCGACCTGCCGCGCGAGTACGGCCGTACCCTCGACCCCTTCGTCGCGCTCGGCCAGGCCGCAGCCGTCACCGAGCGGCTCGGTCTCGGCACCGGCATCACGCTCGTGGCCCAGCATGACCCGATCGACCTCGCCAAGCAGATCGCGACCCTCGACCACCTCTCGGGCGGACGGTTCACGCTCGGACTCGGGTTCGGCTGGAACGTCGAGGAAGCCGCCGACCACGGCGTCGAGTGGCGGACGCGCAGGGAGCTGGTCCGCGACCGGATGGCGCTCATGCAGGCGCTCTGGGCGGACGAGCCCACCGCCTACGAAGGGGAGTTCGGGAGCGTCCGGGCCAGTCACGCCTTCCCCAAGCCCGTCCGGAAGCGGACTCTCGTGGGCGGCGCCGCGGGGCCGAAGTTGTTCTCCCACATCTGTGAGTACGCCGACGGCTGGCTGCCCATCGGCGGACGCGGTCTGACCGAGTCCCTGCCCGTGCTGCGCACCGCCTGGTCCGACGCGGGCCGCGACCCGGCCGCCCTCCAGGTCGTCCCGTACGCCGTCGTCCCCACGCCCGGCAAGCTCGCCCACTACGCCGAGCTCGGGATCGAGGAGGTCGTGCTGCAGCTGCCCCCGTCGGGGGAGACCGAGGTGCTCAAGGTGCTTGACGAGTATGCCCGTTATGTCCAGGGTGAGGGTGAGGGGGTGTGACGTCACCCACCTTCGGGCAGCGCCACTGCCCTGATCACACCGCTCGTATGCTCGAAGGATGACGACTTCCGCGGCCTCCGGAACCGGCCCCACCGACCGCCCCGGCGGTACCGGCCCCACCGAGAACTCCATGCGTCGCGCTCTGAAACGTGCCCGGGACGGTGTCGCCCTCGACGTCTCCGAGGCCGCGGTGCTGCTCCAGGCCCGCGGCCCGGCCCTGGACGACCTCACCGCGTCGGCCGCCCGCGTCAGGGACGCGGGCCTCGCACAGGCGGGCCGACCCGGTGTCATCACGTACTCGAAGAGCGTCTTCATCCCCCTCACCCGGTTGTGCCGGGACAAGTGCCACTACTGCACCTTCGTGACCGTGCCCGGCAAGCTCCGCCGGGCTGGCCACGGCATGTTCATGTCCCCCGACGAGGTCCTGGACGTGGCCCGCAGGGGCGCCGCGCTGGGCTGCAAGGAAGCCCTGATCACCCTCGGCGACAAGCCCGAGGACCGCTGGCCGGAGGCCAGGGAATGGCTTGACGCCCATGGCTACGACGACACCATCGCCTACGTCCGGGCCATCTCCATCCGCATCCTGGAGGAGACGGGCCTGCTGCCCCACCTCAACCCGGGCGTGCTGTCCTGGACCGACTTCCAGCGGCTGAAGCCCGTCGCGCCGAGCATGGGCATGATGCTGGAGACGACCGCCGAGCGGCTCTGGTCCGAGCCCGGCGGACCGCACTACGGCTCCCCGGACAAGGAACCCGCCGTACGGCTGCGGGTCCTCGAGGACGCCGGGCGGTCGTCGGTGCCTTTCACGAGCGGCATCCTCATCGGGATCGGGGAGACGTACGAGGAGCGCGCCGAGTCCCTCTTCGCGCTGCGGCGCACGGCACGGGCGTATCACAGCGTCCAGGAGCTGATCATCCAGAACTTCCGCGCCAAGCCGGACACCGCGATGCGCGGCATGCCCGACGCGGAACTGGACGAGCTGGTCGCCGCGGTGGCGGTGGCCCGCCTCATCATGGGTCCGGCCGCCAACATCCAGGCCCCGCCGAACCTGGTCGACAGCGAGTACGAGCGGCTGATCGGGGCGGGAATCGACGACTGGGGCGGGGTCAGTCCGCTCACCATCGACCATGTGAACCCCGAGCGGCCCTGGCCGCAGATCGAGGAGCTCACCGAGCGGTCCGCGGCGGCCGGTTTCGAGCTGCGGGAACGTCTGTGCGTGTACCCCGAGTTCGTGCAACGCGGCGAGCCCTGGCTGGACCCACGGCTGCGACCGCACGTAGCGGCTCTGGCGGACCCGGAGACGGGCCTCGCGCGTCCCGACGCTCTCCCGCAGGGGCTGCCCTGGCAGGAGCCGGAGGAGGTCTTCGTCCCGTCCGGCCGCACGGATCTGCACGCCACGATCGACACCGAGGGCCGTACGTCCGACCGCCGCGACGACTTCGACGAGGTCTACGGCGACTGGGGCGCCCTGCGCGAGGCGGCCGCCCCCGGCATGGTGCCGGAGCGCATCGACACGGACGTACGGCAGGCCCTGCGGGTCGCCGCCGACGACCCCACGCGGCTGACCGACGCCGAGGCGCTGGCGCTGCTGCACGCGGACGGGTCCGCCCTGGACGCCCTGTGCCACGTGGCCGACGACGTCCGCAAGTCGGTGGTCGGCGACGACGTGACGTACATCGTCACGCGGAACATCAACTTCACCAACGTCTGCTACACGGGCTGCCGGTTCTGCGCCTTCGCCCAGCGACGCACGGACGCCGACGCCTACACCCTGTCCCTGGACCAGGTGGCCGACCGCGCCCAACAGGCCTGGGAGGTGGGCGCGGTGGAGGTCTGCATGCAGGGCGGGATCCACCCCGACCTGCCGGGAACGGCGTACTTCGACATCGCCCGCGCGGTGAAGGAGCGGGTGCCCGGCATGCATGTGCACGCCTTCTCCCCGATGGAGGTCGTCAACGGCGCGACCCGCACCGGCATGTCCATCCGCGAGTGGCTGACGACGGCCAAGGAGGCCGGCCTCGACTCCATTCCCGGCACGGCCGCCGAGATCCTCGACGACGAGGTCCGCTGGGTGCTGACCAAGGGCAAGCTGCCGACGGCCACCTGGATCGAGGTGATCGAGACCGCGCACGAGGTCGGCATCAGGTCCTCGTCGACGATGATGTACGGACATGTGGACCAGCCACGCCACTGGCTGGGCCACCTGCGGACCTTGGCCGGAATCCAGCAACGTACGGGCGGCTTCACGGAGTTCGTGACGCTCCCCTTCATCCACACCAACGCCCCGGTGTACCTGGCCGGCATCGCCCGCCCCGGCCCCTCCATGCGGGACAACCGGGCGGTGACGGCGATGGCACGCCTGCTGCTCCACCCCTGGGTGCCGAACATCCAGACCAGCTGGGTCAAGCTGGGCACGGAGGGCGCGGCGGAGATGCTCCGCTCGGGGGCGAACGACCTGGGCGGCACGCTGATGGAGGAGACGATCTCGCGGATGGCGGGTTCGTCGTACGGCTCGTACAAGTCGGTGAAGGACCTGATCGCGGTGGCGGAGGCGGCGGGCCGTCCCGCCCGTCCGCGCACGACGCTGTACGGGGAGGTGTCGGAGGAGCGGCAGAAGGCGGCGCAGGTCTCCGACGGGCACCTGCCCGAGCTGCTGCCGGTCCTGGACTGACGGGAAAGGTGTCTCGGCGGGGGCCGGTACGATGATCCGACCCCCGTTCGACGGGGATCCTTAGCCGAGGAGATGCGTGCCGTGCCAGCCCCGAAGGTCTGGGTGACGGGTCTGACCGTGGGGGCGATCGCCGCCGTCGTCGCCCTGGCCGTACAGGCCGACAAGGGAACGAAGCCGAGCGTGGCCGCCACCGCCCGGCCGAGCGTGTCGGCGTCCCCGCGCGCGTCCGCGCAGCCCGAGCCGTCGGCGACCGCGGTCCCGGACGCCTCCGGGACCGGCCGCCGGATCGTCTACTCGCTCGGCGACAAGCGGGTCTGGCTGATCGACGCGAGCGAGGCGGCCCGGCGGACCTTCGCCGTCTGGCCGGGGACGGTGGACCCGGCCCCCGGCACCTACTCGGTCTCGCTGCGCCGGGGAGACCCGACGACCGGGTCCGACGGCGTGCGGATCGAGCACATCGTGTACTTCACCGCCGTGGGCGGCGTGAACGTCGCCTTCTCCAACGCGGTGAACGGCTCCTCGCCCCCGCCCGCGAACGGCGCCCAGACCGGCGGCATCCGCATGAAGACGGCGGACGGGTCGGCCCTGTGGACGTTCGGCGAGACGGGGACGAAGGTCGTCGTCGTCAACTAGCGCTGCGGTCGGGCAGGTTGACCACCAGCAGCACGACCCCGCTCAGCACGAACACCCGCAGCGCCGCGTCCAGGCCGTTCCAGGTGTCCGACTGCCACATGGAGAACCACTCCCCGCCGATCGCGATGAACCCGGCGCCGAAGAGCAGCATGAGCATGAGCAGGCCGTAGGTGGAGAAGCGCCGGGCCGCCTGGTCGTCCCGGCGCACCCACAGCCATGTGCCGTAGATCAGCACGAGCGCCGCGAGCGTCTCCCAGACGATGATCGCGACGTACGCCGTGTTCTGAAGTCCCTTGCTGGTGATGGCTCTCCACATCAGATCGTCGTCCTTGAACGTCGTGTCCATCGCGAGAACGTGCTGCACGAACGCCTGGTTGGTCCCGAAGTCCGTGATGTTCCCGAACGCCACGAGCGCTATGTACAGCGCGACGCTCGCGGTGAGGAGGGTGGCGGAGAGGTGGAGTGCGCTGCGTGTGGTGCGTGGGGGTGTCGATGCCATGGAACTCATCTAACCGGAAACCGCTTCGACGATGTCAGTGCTCCTTGTTAGCCTCCAGCGGCCTGTGTGAACAGGCTCAACGAAGCGCGGGGAGGGGACAGTTGACCAGATCGAGAAGATCAGGTGGCGGCAGACTGTGGGCGGTGGGGTGTTCCACGGCCGCCGTCGTGATGGCCATGTCCGGTGTGGCGCACGCGGCGGACAACCTGCCGCCGAAGCAGCCGCTCGTCGAGGACCTCATGACGGGGACCAAGGCGTGCGCGACAGGGGAGGACCGGGCGTACGTGGGAGCGCCGCCCACTCTGCGCGCGGCCCTGTACGACCCTGAGGAGGACAACCAGCCCGCCGAGGCCAACATGGTCAAGGGCGAGTTCGAGGCCTGGTGGACGGATGCCGACGGGGTGGAGCAGAGGCTAACGTACACCACGAACCCGACACTCTCCGGCGCTCGGCAGCTGTGGCGGATGCCGCAGGACGGCATCCCGGCGAACACCGTCGTCTCCTGGCACGTCCGGGCGAACGACGGCACGGAGAACTCCCCCTGGAGCTCCGAAGGCGCGGGCTCCGTCTGCGAGTTCGTCTACGACGACGTGAGCCCCGAGAAGGCGACGATCACCTCTCCCGAGTACCCGCAGGACGTGCTCTGGGTGGACGGAGTGGGCGTGTACGGCCACTTCACCATGGACTCGCCCTCGGACGACGTCGTGGCCTACACGTACGGCTTCATCGGCGGCCCGTACGGGACCGTTCGGCCGGAGCAGCCCGGTGGGAGCGTGACCGTGCCCTTCCTGCCGTTGCGTTCGGGGCCGGACAGGCTGACCGTCCACGCCATCGACCGCTCCGGACGCAGCAGCGGCGAGTCGTCGTACAGCTTCTACGTGCAGTCCGGCCGCGCCCCGGTCGCCCACTGGCGGCTGGACGACGCGGCGGGAGCCACCAGTGCGGGAGCCGAGACGGGCACGGCAGCGCGTGCCGGGTCCGGCGTGACCTTCGGCGGACCGGCCCCCGCGCGCACCGACCTGACCTCCACGGCCCACCTGGACGGCAGCAGCCATGGCTACCTCACCCCGGACGCGCCGGCGGTCGCCGACCCGCGCAAGAGCTTCGCGGTGAGCGCGTGGGTACGGCCCGCGCGGACCGACCGGACCATGACCGTCGCCGGCCAGGACGCGGGCCGGTCCGCGGGGTTCACGCTCGGCCTGCGCGAGGAGGGCACGACGTCCCTCTGGTCGTTCGCCATCGGGGACGCACGGGTGTCGGGCGGCGCACCGGAGACCGGCGAGTGGGCCCACCTGCTGGGTGTGTACGACGCCGAGACCGGTCACGCGAAGCTCTATGCCAATGGTCATGAGGTCGGCACCGAGACCGAGGCCACGCCCGCCGCGACCACCGGCGCCTTCCAGATCGGCCGCGTCCGCCATGGCGAGGCATACCGCGACCGCTGGCGCGGTGACCTGGGCGACGTACGAGTCCACGACCGGGTGGTCGTCCCGGCCGAGGCGGCCCAACTGGCCCATCGCCGACCGAGCCTGCTCGGCCACTGGTCCCTGGAGACGGCCCCGGCCGGCGCAAGCCCCGACCAGAACGGCGGCGCACCCCTGAAGCTGGGTGACGGCGCCGCGATCCACCGCGGCCCTGACGACTCGTGCATCCCGGAACTCGACCCGGACTGCCCCGTGATCCCGTACGCGCTCGTGGGCGACGGCCATCTGACACTGGACGGCCGGACCGGTCACGCGGCCACGGACGGGCCGATCGTCGACACGTCGGACAGCTTCACCGTCGGCGTGGTCGTACGCCTGGCGGACGCCGAGCCGGACCGCCCGATGACCGTGCTCTCGCAGGGCGGTGAGCACACCGACGCCTTCAAGGTGCGCTACCAGCCCTCGGAGCACGCCTGGCAACTGGTGATGCCGCAGCGGGACGAACAGGGCGCGGCCGAGACCGTGGTGGCGCAGGTCGCCGCGGCGGACGGCGGCGAGGGCCGCGGACACCGGCTCGCCGTCGTCTACGACGACGCCACGGACCAGATCAAGCTCTACATCGACGGTGGGAGCATCGCCGCGGCGACCGCGGACTTCCCGAACGGCTGGCCGAGCACGGGTCCCCTGCAGATCGGCCGGGCCCGGACTGGCGAGGGTTGGGGCGAGTACCTGCACGGCGACGTGGACGAAGTGCAGGCGTACGCCGGCGCCCTGAGCGCGGACGACATCAACGGGCTGGGCTGGGGCACCGACCCGTGCCTGTGCTGATGCCTGCCTGAGCGAGTCGGGCCGAAGGGCCGTGGGACCCACCGGATGCACCGGGCACGGGGTCTCACGGCCCTCACTTGTTGCCACACTGGGCGGAACAGGTGGGGACGGACACGGGAGTGTGACCGATGAGGCCTACGCGGCCGTCGATGCAGGAGCTGATCCGGCAGCGCAGGCGGGCCGGGTTCGTGGGGCGCGGTGACGAGCGGGCCGCGTTCCGGCGCAACCTCGACCTGGCGCCGGAGGACGAACGGCACCGCTTTCTCTTCCACGTGCACGGCAACGCCGGGGTCGGGAAGACCTTCCTGGTCCGGGAACTGGAGCAAGTGGCCCGCGAAAAAGGCGCGTTCACGGCCTATGTCGACGAGAGTGTCGGCAGCGTGCAGGAGGCGTTGGCGGCGATCAGCCGCCAACTTGGCGCCCAGGGCTGCCGCTTCAAGGAACTGGAACGGCTCCTCGCCACCCACCGCGAACGCCGACGCGAGGCGGAGGCCGCCGCCGTCGCCACCCTCGAGGCGGAGCCCGAGGGGCCGTCGGCGGGCAGCATGGCCGCGGCGCGGGCAGGACTGGCCGGACTGGGAATGGTGCCGGGCGTGGGAGCCTTCGCGGGCGCCCTGGACGCGGCTCAACTCGCCCAGGGAGCAGACCGGTTGCGAGCCGGCCTCAGCGCGCGCTTCCGCAGCCAGGAAGACGTCCAACTGGTCATGCACCCGGAGCGGGTACTCACCCCGGTTCTTCTGGACGAACTCACCGACGCGGCGGCCGCGGCCCCCTGGATCGTCCTCTTCTTCGACACGTACGAACGGACCGGCCCGTTCTTTGACGGCTGGCTGCTCGAGGTCATGACCGGCGACCGGTACGGCACCCTCCCCGCGACGGTTGTCGTGGTGACGGCGGGCCAACGTCCCTTCGACACCGCCCGCTGGGGCGCCTTCGCGGACTTCATGACGGACGTGCCCCTCGAACCGTTCACGGAAGCGGAGACCCGGGGGCTGCTGGCGGGCAAGGGAGTGGTCGCCGAGCCCGTGGTGGAGGAGGTGCTGCGCCTCACGGGCGGACTGCCGGTCCTCGTGTCGACCCTTGCCGAGCAGCGCCCCACCGGCCCCGAGGACATCGGCGACCCCAGTGCGACGGCCGTAGAACGCTTCCTGAAGTGGGAACAGGATCCGGTACGGCGGTCCGCGGCCCTGGCGTGCTCATTGCCCCGGCACCTGGACATGGACGTGTTCCGGGCGGCCGTGGACTGCCCGGACGACGAGGTGGAACAGCTCTTCGCCTGGCTGCGGTCCCTGCCGTTCGTCACCGACCACGGCGACCGGCTGCGCTATCACGACTTGGTGCGGGAGGCGATGCTGCGGATGCAGCGCGGGCGGTCGCCGCGCGGCTGGGTCCAGCAACAGGCGCGTCTGGCACGGATATTCGGTGAGTGGCGGGCGGAGGCCGAAGCCGGGCGCGCGGACGGGGAGCTGTGGGCGGACGAGGAGTGGCGGGAGCTGCGGCTCGCCGAGTCCTACCACCTGCTGTGCGCTCAGGCGCGTGTCGTACTGCCGTTGGTGCTGCGGGACTTCATGGACGCCTGCGACACGGATGATGTCACCGCGGCCCGGTGGGCGCGGACCCTGCTGGACGCGGGCCGGGACGGCCACATGGAAGCGGTGTCCCGGTGGGGGAACGAACTGTCCCGGACGCTGACCGAGGGCGGCGTCCCCGCGGCACTCGCCCGACTGCTGTCCCGGGCGGCCCTCGACGAACCGGCCCAGGCACACGCCCGCGTGGTACGGGGCAGCGCGCTACGGCGCCTCGGGGCCCTGGAGGAGGCCCTGCGCGAGTACGACCGGGCGGTTGCGCTGGATCCCGGGCTCGCACGCGCCTACCGGGGGCGTTCCTACGTGCGCGGCGAACTCGGCGACTACGAAGCGGCGGTCGACGAGCTGGACCAGGCCCTCGCGCTGGAGCCGGACAATGCCTCCGCCCACTCGGTGCGGGGTGAGTACCACAGGGTGCTGAACCACGGCGACGAAGCGCTCAGGGACCTGGACAAGGGGATCGAACTGGACCCCGCCCACCACTTGGCCTGGGCGTCCAGGGGTGCCGTCCGTCTGACCCGGGGTGAACTCGACTCCGCCCTCGCGGACTTGGACCGGGCCCTCGACCTCAAACCCGACTACACCTGGGCCCTGGTCCGCCGCGCCCGCGTATGGCGCGGCCTCGGCGATCCCACCCGCCAACTGGCCGACCTCGACCGAGCGGTCACCCTCCAGCCGGACTCGCCCTGGGGCTGCTGCGAGCGCGGCGACGCCCTCCGCAATGCCGGCCGCCTCGAGGAGTCCCTCCGCGACTACGATCGCGTACTCGCACTCGCCCCCGACTACGCCTCGGCCCACGCGAGCAGAGGCGCTGCCCTGTCCCAATTGGGCCGCTTCGAGGAGGCACTCAGCGCCCTGAACCGCGCCCTGGACCTCGACCCCACCTACATCTGGGCCCTGTGCCGCCGAGCCGAAACCCACCTCGCCCTCGCCGCCTTCGACGCGGCCCTCGCCGACGCGGAACGCGCATGCGCGTCGAACCCGGACGACGAGCGGGCGCGTGCGGTGCGGGAGCGGGTGCTGGGGGGCGCCGGATAATCCTCAGCCCCGACTGCTCGGGGGCGAACAACCGTCCTGGACACCGACCCGCCCGTGCCATGGTGGCTCGCTGAGCGCGTAAAGGAGACGATTGACCACTTCACCGACAGTGAAGTCCCATCCGGTCAGGCGCTGTCCGCTCCAGTTGATCCCTACGCGGAAGTCGTCCTTGGCCAGATCCGGCAAAGCCGCGCTTCGCCACTGATCCAGCGGCATTGGAACAGCTCGAAATTGAGGACCCCATAGCTGAGCGGCGCGCTGTGCACGGGTCTTCGACGACCAATAGGGGAAAGCTGGTTGCCCAGAACTTGAGACCGGGGTCGGACTGCCGTCGTCGTCTCGAACCCACCAAACAGTACGAGTCCGAGCGATCTCACGGAAGAAGGCCGCTGCCTGGGCCCCGCTTGTGCTCACCAGAACCCTCCGTACGCCTGACCGGCGTCACCCCGACCGGCCGCCGCCCCCGCCCCTGGCGTCATAGGCCCGCCGAGCCTCCTCCACCCTCTCCAGATTCGGTGACCACTGCGCCAGTGTCGCGAACAACGGGGCCAGGCTGCGGCCCAGTTCGGTGATCTCGTACTCCACGCGGGGTGGGACCTCCGCGTGGTACGTGCGGTGGACCAAACCGTCGCGTTCCAGTTGGCGCAGGCGCTGGGTCAGGACCTTGGGGGTGATGGTGGCGATCCGGCGTTCCACTTCCACGAAGCGCTGACGGCCGTACTCGTGGAGGGCCCAGAGGATCGGCGTGGTCCAGCGGCTGAAGACGATGTCGACCACGGGGGCGATGGGGCAGGCGTTCTGGGGTGTGGTCTCCGTCACATCGATACCATCCATCCATTACTTTCCTCTAGGTACCTACTGGCTTCCCGATAGTAGCTTCGCCGGTGTCCACAGAAGCCTCCGGATTGGGGAGCAACATGATCGTGGTGACCGGTGCTACGGGGAACGTCGGGCGGCCGCTGGTGAGGGCGCTTCTCGCGGCGGGGGAGCGGGTGACGGCCGTCTCCCGGCGGAGTCCGGACGACATCCCGGCAGGGGTGCGGCACCATCGGGCCGACCTCGCCGCACCCCGGACCCTCAAGCCCGCCCTCGACGGCGCGGAGTCGCTCTTCCTTCTGACCTCCGGCGACTTCGTGGCGCAGGGCGGCAACCTCGACGACGTCCTCGACGTCGTCCGGGCCGGTGGGATCCGGCGGGTCGTGCTGTTGTCCTCGCACGGCGTCAGCACCGGCGACCATCCCGCCGGACTCGAGGACGCCGTACGGCGGTCGGGGCTCGACTGGACCATGCTGCGGCCCGGCGGATTCCACTCCAACACCCTCCAGTGGGCCGGTGCGGTGCGCGCCGAGCGGACGGTGGCGGCACCTTTCGGGGACGTCGCGCTGCCGACCGTCGACCCGGACGACATCGCCGAGGTCGCCGCCGTCGCGCTGCGGGATCGCGGACATGCCGGGCGCGTCCACGAGTTGACCGGACCCGCCCCGATATCGCCTCGGCAGCAGGCCGCCGCCCTAGCGGACGCGCTGGGCGAACCCGTGCGGTTCGTCGAGCAGACCCGGGCCGAGGCCAGGGCCGGGATGGTCCGGTTCATGCCGGAGCCGATCGCGGACGCCACCCTCGACATCCTCGGCGACCCGTCGGAGGGTCTGCGCCGCGTCAACCCCGACGTCGAGCGGGTCCTCGGCCGCCCGCCCCGCGCCTACGCGCACTGGGCCGCCGGTAACGTCTCCGCCTTTCGGTAAAAGGCGCGCATACCCACACGCCCCCTGAACCCCCCACCTCCCGTCGATTACAGTGCTGAGCGTCGTACATACGGACGGTCGCCACGGGAGGTCTTGGTGGGTGCGACAGCCGGGGCCGTCGTCTGGGGGCGTGCCGAGCAACAGGACTTCCGTAGCCGGGTGCGGGGGACGCTCCTCGGGGTGGCCGTGGGTGACGCGCTGGGCGCGCCGGTCGACGGACTCGGACTGGACGAGATCCGGGAGGCGTACGGCGCCGAGGGGCTCGTGGACCTCGCGTTCGGGTACGGCCGACGCGGCGCCGTCACTCATCTCACCCAGCTGAGCCTGTTCACCGTGGACGGGCTCATACGGGCCCAGGTCCGACGGGACACAGGCGCCTGGCATCCGCCCACCGATCTGCACCGGGCGTATCTGCGGTGGGCCGCCACCCAGCGGGACTGGGGACCCGACGAGCGGCGCAAGGACGACGGCTGGCTGGCCCGGGAGGAGTGGCTGTACGCCCGCCGCGACCCGACCCGGTCCCTTCTCATCGGGTTCGGCGACGACACCATGGGGACGCTGGAGTCGCCGAAGAACCCGAACGAACTCGGGCCCGAGGCCACGGCCCGGTCCGCGGCCTTCGGGCTCCTGGTCGGGTGGGAGCCGCAGCTCGTCGTGCAGCTGGCCGTCGAGTGTGCCGCGCAGACCCACGGGCATCCCGTCGCCTATCTGTCGGCGGGCGCGTACGCCGTGATCGTGCACGCGCTGGCCCTCGGCGACAGTCTCGACGGGGCGGTGCAGCGGGCGCTCGCGCTGCTGGCCGCGCGGCCCGGGCACGAACCCGTGTCGGACGCGCTCCAGCACGCGCTGGGTGCCGTACGGCAGGGGATGCCCACCCCGGCGCGGGTGGAGGAACTCGCCGCCGACGGTTCGGCGGACGGGCTGCTGTCCGCCGCCGTGTACTGCGCGCTGGTCGGGGAGGACGTACGGCACGGTCTGTGCCTCGCGGTGAACCACGACGGGCCCTCGGCCGCGGCCGGCGCCCTCACCGGAGGCCTGCTGGGTGCCCTGCACGGCGAGACGGCCCTCCCGCCGGCCTGGCTGGCCGAACTGGAGGGCCGTCCCACCCTGCTGGAACTCGCCGACGACTTCGCCATGGAGATGACCCAGGGGCCGGCCCTGCACGGGCCGGCGGGGGCGTCCCCGGGGTGGCTGGTCCGCTATCCGAGGGCCTAGACCGGTCCGGTCGGAACGTCTAGTCCTTGACCTTCGTACCGATCACGTCCTCCACACCGCCCACCGGAGTCGGGATCGCCGCGGCCGCCGCCCCGTCCCCGTCCGTGTTGATCTTCTCGATGATCGCGAGGCGCTCCGGGGTGTCCTCGGGCTTGATGAAGCCGACGAGGATGTACAGGATCAGCGAGACCGCCAGCGGGATGGAGACCTGGTACTGGAGCGGGACGCCGCCGTCGACGTTCCAGTTGATCGGGTAGTTGACCAGCCAGAAGGCGAGCAGACCCATCGACCAGCTGGTGAGCGCGGCGGTCGGGCCGGAGCGGCGGAACGGGCGCAGCAGGCCGAGCATCATCGGGATGGCCATCGGGCCCATGAGCCCGGCCACCCACTTGATCACGACGGTGATGATGTCCTTGAACGCGGGGGAGTTGACCTGGGTCGCCGCCGCCATCGACAGGCCGAGGAAGACGACCGTCGTGATGCGCGCGACCCGCAGGCCCTGACCCTGGCTCCAGCTGCGCGCCCTGCGCCACACCACCGGTGCGCAGTCCCGGGTGAAGACCGCCGCGATCGCGTTGGCGTCGGAGGAGCACATGGCCATCGTGTGCGAGAAGAAGCCCACGATCACCAGGCCCAACAGGCCGTGCGGGAGCAGCTGTTCGGTCATCAGGCCGTAGGAGTCGGAGCCGTCCGGCTTCTGCGACTCGACCAGCAGCGGCGACATCCACATGGGGAAGAACAGGACGACCGGCCACACCAGCCACAGGATCGCCGACAGCCGTGCCGAGCGCTCGGCCTCATGCGCGTTCGCCGTGGCCATGTACCGCTGGGCCTGGTTGAGCATGCCGCCGTTGTACTCGAAGAGCTTGATGAAGAGGAAGGCGAGCAGGAAGACCGTGCCGTACGGCCCCACCAGCGGCTCCCCGTGACCCTGGAGCTCAGGCTCGTCCCAGGCGCCGAAGAAGCCGATGCCCTTGTCGTTGAGCTTGAGGACGACGGCGATGAACATCGCGACACCGGCCAGGAGTTGGATGACGAACTGACCCAATTCCGTGAGCGCGTCGGCCCACAGGCCGCCGATCGTGCAGTAGACGGCCGTGATGGCACCGGTGATGAGGATGCCCTGGTTGAGCGAGATCCCGGTGAAGACGGACAACAGGGTCGCGATCGCGGCCCACTTGGCGCCCACGTCCACGATCTTCAGCAGCATGCCCGACCAGGCCAGCGCCTGTTGGGTCTTCAAGTCGTAGCGGTTCTTGAGGTATTCGAGCGGAGATGCCACATGGAGCCGTGAGCGCAGCCGGTTGATACGCGGCGCGAACAGCTTCGAGCCGATGGCGATGCCGAGTGCGATGGGGAAGGACCAGGTGACGAACGACGTGACGCCGTACGTGTAGGCGATGCCCGCGTACCCGGTGAACATCACCGCGCTGTAGCCCGACATGTGGTGCGAGATGCCCGACAGCCACCACGGCATCTTGCCGCCGGCCGTGAAGAAGTCGCTGACGTCGTCCACCCGTTTGTGCGACCAGACGCCGATCGCGACCATCACGCCGAAATAGCCGATGAGCACGGCCCAGTCGAGACCGTTCATATGCGCCCTCCCAGGGATCAGCCCGGCGCTCATCGTGGGCGCCACCGCGTGGACACGACAAGCTGGTGTAGGGTCAAAGGGAGGTAAAGATATTCGTGATGATGGCCTGCGTTCACCTACATGAACTCACCGCATCAGCTCCCCGGCGTTGACCAGCAGTGACTGTCCGGTGATCGCCCGCGCACGGTCCGAGGCCAGGAACGCCGTCGCGTCCGCCACGTCCCCGTCGGTCGCGAGATCGGGCAGCGCCATCCGGTCGGTGAGCCGCTTGAGTACGTCCGCCTCCGGCACCTTCTCCGTATGCGCGGTGAACTGCACGTACGCCTGCACCGGCGGCCCCCACATCCAGCCCGGCAACACGGTGTTGACCCGGATCCGGTGCGGCCCGAGTTCCCGCGCCAGCGAGTACATCGCGCTGGTCAGCGCCCCCTTCGAGGCGGCGTACGCGGCCTGCCGCACCTGTGAGGGGGAGGCCACGGCCGACTGCGTCCCGATGAACACCACCGAGCCGCCGCCCGCCGCCTTCAGCCCCGGCAGACAGGCCCGGGTCATCCGCAGCGATCCCAGCAGGTTCACGTCGATGACCGACTGCCAGGTCGCGAAGTCCGCGTCCTCGAGGCCCCCGAAGTAGCTGTCCCACGCGGCCACCTGCACGACCGCGTCCAGCCGCCCGAACCGCTCCACCGCCAACTCCGCGAGCCGCACGCACTGTTGCTCGTCGGTGATGTCCGTCGACCGGTACGCCGTGTGCGCCCCGTCCGGATCGATCTCGACGGCACTCTTCGCGAGGTTCGCCTCGGTCCGCGCCCCCAGCACGGCGTTCCCGCCCTCCCGCACGACCGTCGCGGCGACCTGATGACCGAGCCCCGCGCCGACGCCCGACACGACGACGGTCTTCCCGGAGAGAAGTGACATACCGGCGGCCTCCCTGCTCTGGCGCATTATCTGACGGGGCGTCAGAGTATGGGCGAGTGCTGGAGGAGGGAAGGTCCCATGTCAGAAGAGACCCACAGCGAGACGTACGCCGAACTGGCCGCCGTAGGGCCCTACGGAGTCCGCCCCGGCCACGCGCTGATCACCATGGTCGAACCGCATCCCGGCCACGAGTACGCCTACAACCGCTGGTACGAGGATGATCACTTCATCGCGGGAGCGATGGCCATGCCCTGGATGTACGCAGGACGCCGCTGGGTGGCCACCCGTGAGCTCCAACTCCTGCGCGTCCCGGAGAAGTCGGCGGTGGCCCAGCCGGTGACGGCGGGCTGCTATCTCTCCACCTACTGGGTCACCGACGGCCGCTACGACGACCACATGAAGTGGACGGTGGCCATCAACAAGCGCCTCAACCGCGACGCCCGCGTCTACCACGACCGCACCCACGTCTTCACGGCGTTCCAGGACCACGAGTCCACGGTCTACCGCGACGGCGCTGCGGGCCCGAGGGACTTCCACGCCCTGGACCACCCGTACGCCGGGCTGGTGCTGGAGGTGATCGACGCGGAATCCCCGGAGCGGCGAGGGGAGTTGCTGGAGTGGCTGGTCTCGCGGCACCTCCCGAAGAGCATGACGGGCTCCCCGGCGGCGATGGTGACCGTCTTCCGCCCGACCCCCCTCCCCGGCGACCGCATGACCTACGTGAAGCAGGTCGAGGGCGTGGACACCCGCCTCACACTGCTGTGGTTCCTGGAGGCGGACCCCAGGGAGTGCTGGGACCCCTGGTTCACGGACCTGGAGGACAAGGTCACGGAATCAGGTCTCGGACGAGTGGAGCTGCTGGCGCCTTTCGTCCCGACGGTCCCGGGCACGGACACCTACGTGGATCAACTGCGCTGATCACTTCAGCTCATCCGGACAAGGCGTCCCGCGAGGCACCGTGTACGGCGCCGCCAGCCGATACGTCCCCGCCTTCGGCGCGAGCAGCATCGTCCACTTGTCCCCGTCCGCGTCCTCCGGCGTCTCCATCAGGCATCCGTTGACGTTGTCGAAGGTCTTCGGCTCCCCGTCCTCCCGCTCCTTCGACGCGTCCGTCTCCTGCGGCGGCTTCAGCTTGTTGCCCTCCGCGTCCACGATCGACAGCCACGGCGAGTAGGGGATCCGGATGAGGATGCGCCCGGCCTTCTTCACCCGCATGGTCATCTCGCCCTGCGCGGCCCGGTCGACGACCGTGTTCGGGGAGGCGAGCGGCGCCGGGTCGGTCACCTCGAAGAGCTGCCAGTTCGCGTCGCCCCAGATCTGCTTCAGATACGGCATCCCGCGCTGGACCAGCTCCCGTTCCCGCTCGCCCCCGTCCCCGTCGGGCTCGTCCTTCGGCACGACCACGAAGTGCACGGCCCAGCGCTGGAGCCATTCGTGGTAGTTCGCGGAGTTCAGGGTGTCGTCGTAGAAGAGCGGGTTGCGCTCCATGTCGGCCTGCCGGTTCCAGCCCCGGGCGAGGTTGACGTACGGCGCGAGCGCGGACGCCTCGCGGTGGGAGGCGGCCGGTACGACCTCGACACGGCCCTTCTCGGCGCCGACCTCCTGAAGCTCGTTGACGAGGGGGGCCAGCTCGCGTGCCCAGGACGCCGTGGGGGTCGTGTGGACGACGTCGTCGACGGACTTGAAGCCGATCCAGGTGGTGAAGCCGGCGAAGGCGACGACGAGGGCGTACCACTTGCGGGTGCGCGGCACCGCGAACGGCAGCGCGGCCGCCAGGGCCACCCCCGCGAACAGCATCGACAGACGCGAGATGTTGGAGCCGATCTGGGAGCTCACCAGCCAGACCAGGAGGACCGACAGGCTGTAGACCCCGGCCGTGATCCGGACCGTCGTCCACTCGCGCGGGACGAGGAGGAAGACCAGCAGGCCGTAGGCCAGCGGCAGCAGAACCGAGGCGATCTTCATCGGCTGGGTGCCGGCGAACGGGAAGAGCCAGGCGGACAGCGCGACGACGGCCGTGGGCGCGATGCCCAGCGCCCAGGCGCCCGGACGCCGTTTCTGCAGGAAGAGGGCGACCGCCACCAGGCCCACGAACAGGCCGGCGACCGGTGAGGCCATGGTCGCGAGCGCGGCGAGCGGGGCCGCGCACAGGGCTTTCGCCCAGCGTTTGTAGCGCCAGCGGTGGGGCCAGCAGAAGACGACGGCGACCGCGCCGAGCGCGAAGACGGTGCCGAGTCCGAAGGTCACCCGGCCCGAGGCCGCGTTGCACAGGAAGGCGTACACGCCCGCCAGCGAGGCCCACAGGGGGTTCTTCACCGACCGGCTGCGGATGAGGATCAGCGTCAGCAGCCCGGCCGAGACGGTCCCGGCCAGCATCATCGTCGTACGGACGCCGAGGACCGACATCAGATACGGCGAGACGATGCTGTACGACACCGGGTGCATGCCGCCGTACCAGGCCAGGTTGTACGCGGAGTCGGGGTGCCGGCCGACGAACTCGGCCCACGCGTCCTGCGCCGCGAGGTCGCCACCGCTGTTCGCGAACGTGAAGAACCAGACGATGTGGAGGACGCCGGAGAGTGCGGTCATGGAGAGGACGGGGTGGCGCAGCAGTCGCTCGCGCAGCGCGAGGAGAGCGGTCCGGGCTTTGGCCCTGAGGCCCGGGGGCGGGCTGCCGTTCCCGGTGTCAGGTTCTGCGGGCTCGCGTATTCGCGGGCCGGTACCCGGGCCCGGGTCGGTGTCGTCGGCGCGTGTCGGCTCCGCAGTGGCCACCTGAAGGCACTCCCCGTGGTGTCCCGTCTTCATGTCTCGGCCGCGCCCCAGCGTCGACCTGCCCCGGTTCGTGACGCTAGCACGCGGCCCGCCGTCCGGAACCCGGGCGGGGTCCGGCCGGTGGGCCGCGTGAGGTGTCCGTCCCGGTGCCGGATCAGCCGACGCGGGTCAGCTTGTCGGTGAATCCCGGTTCGGTCAGATCCTTCTGCAGGGTGACCGGCACCTTGACCGCGCCGCCCTCGCCGTCGCCGACGGTGAGGCTGCCGACCTTGGTGCCGGCCTTCGCGGTGTGCGGTACGTCGTCGGCGGTGAAGGACAGCTTCACCTTGAAGCCGGCCCAGCCGACGGCGGTGACGTCCTTGGTGAGCACGAGGGGGGTGTGGCCGCCGAGGCCGTCGTCCACGTACCCGACGACGTCGCCCTTCTTCAGGATCTTCGCCGAGGTCAGGGCGTCCTCGGCGGCGAGCAGCGCGACCTTGCTGACGTCGTTGACGGTCTGGATGATCGGCGCCTTGTGCTGGCCGAGTACCGCGCCGACGACGGTGACGGTCTCCCCGCCGACCTTCTTGCGTGACGCGAAGAGGAGGTTGCCGCCGGCGGCGCTGGTGGTGCCGGTCTTGATACCGATACCGGTGTAGGGGACCAGATAGTTGTAGTTGTACCACTTCTGTCCGGACGGATCGACCCACTGTCCCATGGACGTGATCTCCATCAGCGCCGGGATCTTGACCAGCTCGTTGCCGAGCTTCACCTGGTCCTCGGCGGTGGAGACGGTGGTCTCCTTCAGGCCCGAGGCGTCGGTGTACTTCGTGTTCTTCATGCCGAGTTCCTGGGCGGTGTCGTTCATCTTCTTGATGAACGCCGCCTCGGAACCGGAGTCCCAGCGGGCGAGCAGCCGGGCGATGTTGTTGGCGGAGGGGATCATGATCGCCGCGATCGCCTGCCTCTGGGTGAGGACGTCGCCCTGTTTGACGGTGTTGAGGGTGGACTCGCCCTGCTTGTTGTAGCCGCCCTCCTTCTCGGCGAGCGCGTCGACGGTGATCTTCGCGCCCTCCTCGCCGGACTTGAGGGGGTGGTCCTTGAGGACGATGTAGGCGGTCATGGCCTTGGCCACGGAGCCGATCGCGACGGGGGTCTGCTTGCCGAAGTTCCCCATCGTGCCGACGCCGTTGACGTCCATCCAGCCCTGCCCCTGGGTGGGCCAGGGGAGGGTGGCCTTGCTGCCGTCGAAGGTGTACGAGTCCTCGGCGGTGAGGCTGAGCGTGGGGGCCGGCAGCGGGCGCAGACTCTGCGCGATCGCAAACGCGATGACCAGGAGGATGAGGATCGGGGTCCAGATCTTGACCCGGCGGCCGAGGGTGCGCAGGGGGCTGGGCGGGGGCGGCGGAGTGTTGGTGAGCTCCGCGAGGAGGTCGAGAGGCGGCTTCGGCGGCAGGGGCTGCTGTGTGGTCCGCTCCGGGCCGACCTGGGGGACGGCGGCGGTCACATCCGCCTTCGGCCGCGACTCGCGGGGCTCGTCGAGGCCCTTCAGCGCGACGAACTTGCTCGTCCGCTCGGCGGGGGTCTCCGGCTTGCGGGGGGTGTCGGCGTCCTTGGGCTCTGCCGTTGTCGCTGCAGCCTCCGCCGCCTTGCCGAGCTTCAGCATGGTGGTGGGCTGGTCCACGGAGGGCCGGGGCGCCTTGAAGACGGCGGTGGGCTGGTCCAGGGGTGGCTCGTCGCTCACATCCGCGTCACCGGACCCGCCGTCGTCACCGGTCTCGTCGTCCGTCCGCGGGTCGGCGGGGGCGGGCCGCGAGTCCGAGTCACCGGTGTCGGGGCGGGGTCGTTCGTCGGGCTTGGCGTCCGTCGGCGGGTGCGTGGCGGCGGGGTGCGCGTCCGAGTCGCCGGTGTCGGGGCGGGGTCGGTCGTCGGGCTTGGCGTCCGTCGGCGGGTCGGTGGGGGCGGGTCGCGCAGTTCCCCGCGCCCCTGGGGAGTCGGGCTGGTCGGCGTCGGGGCGGGACCCTTCGTCGGGCTTGTCGTCCGTCTGCGGGTGCGTGGCGGCGGGCCGCGAGTCCGAGTCGCCGGTGTCCGGGTGGGCTCGGTCGTCGGGCTTGGCGTCCGTCGGCGGGTCGGTGGGGGCGGGTCGCGCAGTTCCCCGCGCCCCTGGGGAGTCCGAGTCGCCGGTGTCCGGGACGTGGTCCTCGTCGTCGGCTACGGCCGTCTCGGCGACGTCGGCCCCGGTCGACGCGTCGGTGTCCGGGGCGGACTCGCCCTGGGAGGCATCGTCGGCGCCCTTGCCCTCGGGCTTCTTCGCGGCCTCCGCCTTCTCGTCCCCGGTGGCGACCCACGCCGCCACCGCGTCCCGCAGCCGCGCGTCGGGCGCGCCGGAGTCGCTGGACCTCTCAGCCGTGGCCGAACCGTCCGGGTCGTCGGTCGTGTCCGCGTCATCCGGATTTCCCGCTGTGGCGGAGGTGCCGGAGCTCTCGGCCGTATCGGAATCGTCCGGGTCGTCGGTCGTGTCCGTGGCGTCCGGGTTTCCCGCCGTGGCGGAGTCGCCGGAGCTCTCGGCCGTACCGGAATCGTCCGGGCCGTCCGTGGGGTCCGGGGCTTCCGTCGCGTCGGAGTCGCCCGAGGTCTCCGTCGTGGCCGAGTCCTCCGGCCCGTCGGCGCCCTCAGGGCGCTTCTCCGCGGCCGAGGGGGCGTCGTCGGGCTTCCCCGTGTCGGAGCCGCCCGTTCCCGCCTCTGCGGGGCTCTCGGCGGGCTTCTCGGGGGTCTCCGGGAGGTCACGTACCGAGAAGACCCTCGTGGCCGTGTCGACGCCGCCGAGGGAGATGGACTCCCGTGCCACCGCGAGCCGGGGATCGCGGGCGGAACTCCTCGCCTCGGGAACCGGACTCGCGCTCCCCGACGTCGGTTCTGCCGACGACTCGCGCTGCTTCGACCTGTCGGGGGACTCGCCCGCCACCGATGCCTCCTCCATGTGCCGCGGGTGATCGGTATCCGTCACCCTGCGTCTGCCGAACCGTTGAATCGCCGCCCGGGCAGCCGCCACACCACGCTGTCCGAACCATGTACCAGTGTCCTGTGTGTGGCCCTGTCCCAAGCGGTAGACGAGAACGACATACCTACCGGTTCCACTACAAACAGGTCACGCACCCTCGACAGACCAATGTGAGAGGGGTCACCCTGTCTTTCATCCACGCGGGGAGGCATGGATGGGCAGGAGCCGCAGAACACTTCCGGAAGAGCTTCTGCTGCTGGCGTTGGACCCGACCACGGGTACCACCGCACAGCCGCAGTCGCTCGACCTCGGTCTGGCCGGAGCACAGCTAGTGGAGCTGGCGCTGGCCGGACGGATAGCCCCAGACGGGGATCGTATCGCCGTGGTAGCCCCACGGCCGACTGGAGATCCGACTTTGGACTGCGCGTTGGAGTTGCTGCGAAGGCGTGGCGCTCCCGTGCGGGCAGTGAACTGGATCGGCGGGCCGCGACTGGGGCTCCGCCAGACATACCTCTCGCATCTGGAGCGGTGCGGCATGGTTCATGCCGTGGCGGGTCAGATGTGCGGAGTGCTCCCGACGACCCGATACCAGGCGACGGACAACGAGATCAGCCGGGAGATCAAGTCCCGACTGGACTCGGCGATCCGCACCGGCGTACCGCCGGACCCGCGGACCGCCGCGCTCGCCGCCCTGGCACACGCGGTCGGCCTCGGCAAGCACCTGTATCCGGGCAACGAGGGACGGTCCTCGAGGTCCCGGCTGCGGGACCTCATCAGGCACGACCCGATGGGCGGTCTCGTCGCGCACGCCGTGATGGACGTCCAGAACGGTGTGGCCGCACAGCCACGTCGTAGCCCGGCACCCGTCGGCCGCCAGGCCGCCCCGGGAGCCAGGCCCGCACCGGAACCCGCTCGCGGCGTTCCGATGCAACCGCGCCGAGGACCGATGGCGCGCGCCGTGGCTCACTGAGCCGCAGTTCCACGGCACGCACCGCCGGCAGCACGATCCGCACCACGCACCACTCAGCCGCCGCACCGTCAGTCCCCAAAGACCGGTCCGGGAGCCGCTGGTCCGCGCGGGGCGACGGAACCGTACGTCCGTACATCGGGCGTCGCCGGGTTCCGCCGCCCCGCGCGGCCGCATGTCCGGGCGCGGTCGGCCGGCATCCCTCGGCTGACGCGTACGCAGCGCATATACACCGTTTCCCAGCGGTAATAAGCACCTTGGTGGCAGTCTGCTCAACAGCAGATACGCAAAGTCAAGAACGAGGCACGCAGCCGGAGGTGCACGTCCCGTGGCGTCCAATGTCAATCCCACCGTCAGGCGGCGCCGGCTGGGCCAGGAGCTGCGCAGGCTCCGCGAGCTCAAGGGCATGACGGCCGAAGAGGTGGCGGAGCGGCTGCTCGTGTCGCAGTCGAAGATCAGCCGGCTGGAGAACGGCCGGCGCAGCATCAGCCAGCGCGATGTCCGCGACCTGTGCGGGGTGTACGAGGTCGAGGACCAGCGCATCGTCGACTCCCTGATGCAGATGGCCAAGGACTCGCGGCAGCAGGGCTGGTGGCATGCCTTCGGGGACATCCCGTACAGCGTCTACATCGGTCTGGAGACCGACGCCGAGTCGCTGAGGGTGTACGAACCCCAGATCATCACCGGCCTGTTGCAGACCCGGCCGTACGCCGAGGCCATCGTGCGCGGCGGCGCGCCCGAGGCGACGGAGACGGAGAACGACAAGCGGGTCGAGGTGCGGCTGCGGCGGCAGAGCCGGGTCGCGGCCGAACGGGATCCGCTGCGGCTGTGGGTCGTCCTGGACGAGGCGTCCCTGCGCCGGGTCGTCGGCAGCCGGCAGGTGATGCGCGAGCAGTTGGAATACCTCGTGGAGATGTCCCAGCAGCCCCATATCACCGTGCAGGTACTGCCGTTCGACGTCGGCGCCCACCCCGGACTCAGCGGCCAGTACTCCATCCTGGAGTTCTCGGACGCGGCCGACTCCAGCGTCGTCTACATCGAGGGCGTCACCAGCGACCTGTACCTGGAGAAGGCGCACGACGTGCAGAAGTACACCGTGATGTACGAGCACTTGAGGGCGCAGGCGCTCAACGTCGACCAGTCGCGTCAGCTGATCGAGGACCTCGCCAAGGAGTACGCCCGGGAATACGCCCGTTGAACCGCTTCCCGACAGGGCGGGCCGGATAGTACACCCCGGCCCGGTCCGCCTGGAAGAGTCCACTGGAATATGCCGCCAGAAGAGTGAATGGCTGCTCCGAAAGAGGAAGTCGGCGAGTAGCGTCGATCACGCCAACGATCAGTAAAGGTTGGCGTGATCCGAACACTGCACATCTGGCTACGGAGCGAATATGGCAATCCGTCTGGGCGACCTGGACACATGGACGACCTCCACCTACACCAACGCCAACGGCGCGTGCCTGATGGTGAGGTCGACCGAAGAGGAAGCACTCGAACTCGGCGACACGAAGATCCCCGAGGGTCCCAAGCTGGCCTTCCCCGCCGAGGCGTGGAGCGCCTTCGTGGCCTCGGTCAAGGTGTGAGGGGCGGACCGGCCTGATCCCCGTCCCGTTCATCCACAACTGCACACCACAACTGCTCGCGACAACAGCACAAGCACCACCACAGAGCCCTCTCGACCAGATCGCCGTCCTTGCCGAGGGGGCTCGGCGTGTGCCTGCGGCGCTTCGGCCGAGGGGTTGTGCATAGGGTGCGGCTCGGTGGGGGCTGGGCGCGCCCCGCGGCGGAGCCGCCGATGTCACAGCCCCGCGCCCCTAAAGGTGGGAACAGCCAGGCAAGCGTGACCGCACCCACCAAGGGGCGCGGGGAACTGCGCGACCAGCCACGACGGACCCGCAGCCGCTTATGCCAGCGCACCCTCCACGGCGGAGACGATCTCGTCCGACTCCGGCTCCGTCTGCGGGGAGAACCTCGCGACAACCGACCCGTCCCGGCCGATCAGGAACTTCTCGAAGTTCCAGCGGATGTCCCCGGTGTGCCCCTCGGCGTCGGCGAAGCCCACCAGACGGTCGTAGAGCGCGTGCCGCCCCTCGCCGTTCACCTCGACCTTCTCGGTCAGCGGGAAGGTCACCCCGTACGTCGCCGAGCAGAACTCCGCGATCTCCTCGGCGCTGCCGGGCTCCTGCCCCAGGAACTGGTTGCAGGGCACGCCGAGCACGGTGAAGCCCTGCTCCGCGTAGCGCTCCTGGAGCTTCTCCAGGCCGTTGTACTGCGGGGTGAGCCCGCACTTGGAAGCCACGTTCACGATGAGGACGGCCTTGCCGGCGTACCGGCCGAGGTCGGCGGAACCGCCCGTGAGGGCACCGATCTCGACGTCCAGGGGAGAGGAACCATCTGTAGTCGTCATGACCGGATGCTAACTCCGCCCAGTGAATCCCCGGTTCCGGCCCCCGACGCCTCCACGAGCACTTCCCCGGCTCCCGTCCGCGCGTACAGCACCGATCGCCCGGCCCGCCGCCGCTCCACCAGGCCCGCGTCCAGCAGCACCCGCAGATGCCGCCCCACCGACCCCAGCCCCTGCCCGGTCAGGACGACGAGCTGGCTCGTGCTCAGGGGGGAGTCGAGGAGGACCAGCACCCTGGCCCGCGCGGTGCCGAGCAGCGTGCCGAGGCTTGCGGGCACGCTCCGGGCGCCCGGGTCGGCGAGGGCGCCCGCGCAGCCGTAGACGATGGCGTACCGCCGCGGTTCCTCCCACGTCGCCCAGCCGCGGCCCGGGGTGACCGGGACGAAGACGAGTTCGGCGCCGGAGATCTCGCGGGGCGGACGCTCGTGCCGGTTCACCTGGAGCCGGTTCTCGCCGAGCCAGCGGGTCTGGCCCGGGGCCAGGGAGTCGATGACGGCCGCCCAGCCGCCCCGGCTCACCTGCGCGGTCCGGGCGACCACGTCCGCCTCCAGGATCCGCCGCCGACGGTCCCAGGACGGCCGTACGGTCCGCGTCCAGACGTAGGCGAGGAGCGCGGCGGCCCGCTCCGGGAGGTCGTCCCGCTCCAGGGCGACGGGCAGCGGTCCGCGCAGGGAGACCCGGACGTTCGCGCGGGCCTCGGCGGGGTCGGTCGCCCGGATCCGCGCGAGCGTCACCTCCAGGGGCGTGCCGTCGCGTGGCAGCGGCGCGAGGAAGTCGGCGATCCAGGACGTGCCCATCGCCGAGCGCACCAGCAGCGCGGTCACCGGGTCGGCCGCGAGGCGTGCGCGGTAGCCGGGCAGGTGGGTGCGGAGCCAGGCCTCCTCGCCCGGGTGGGCGGCGGTGCCCGTGTGCAGCAGCCGCAGGGTGGCGAAGGTCTCGGTGAACGGGCAGACCACGAACCGGCTGCGGACGAGGGTGTCCGCGTTGACCTGCCACCAGCCCATGGACCCCCCTTGGTTTCGCGACCGCGCGAAACACTAACCGTCAGCCGCCGACCGCTCCGAGACTCCCCCGCATGCGCAGCTACCGCACCCTCTTCCGCACCCCGGAATACGCCCCCTTCCTCCTCTCCTTCGCCGGCTACGCCGCCGCCCAGACGATCGCCGGCCTGGCCCTGGCCACGCTGGTCTACCGGGCCACCGGCTCCCCGCTCCTGTCGGCGGTGAGCATGTTCGGACCGCAGCTGGCGCAGTTACTGGGAGCCGCGTTCCTGCTCTCCGGCGCCGACCGCCTGCCCCCGCGCGCGATCCTGACCGTGATCTCCCTCGCCTTCGCGGCGGGTACGGCGGTGCTGGCGCTGCCCGGTCTGCCGGTCTGGGCGGTCTTCGTCGTCCTGCTCCTGCAGGGCCTGGTCGCGTCGCTCGGCGGGGGAGTGCGCGGGGGACTGATGAACGAGATCCTGCCCAAGGACGGCTACGTCCTGGGCCGTTCGGTGTTCAACATGCTCTGGGGCCTGGTGCAGGTGACCGGTTTCGCGACCGGCGGCGCGCTGCTGGCCCTGCTGTCTCCCCGCGTCTGCCTGCTCCTCGCGGCGGCGTTCTACGTGGCGTCGGCCCTGGTCAATCACCTCGGCCTCACGCCCCGCCCGCCGCGCTCCGCCGGCCGCCCGTCCTTCTCCGCGACCTGGCGCACCAACGCCCTCCTGTGGTCCTCCCGCCCCCGCCGCCTGGCGTACCTGGGCCTGTGGGTCCCCAACGGCCTCGTGGTCGGCAGCGATTCGCTCTACGTCTCCTACGCCCCGGCGGCCGCCGGCACGATGTACGCGTGCGGGGCGCTGGGCATGTTCGTGGGCGACATGGCGGTCGGCCGCCTGGTGCCGCCCGCGCTGCGCCCCCGGCTCGCGACCCCGTTGCGCCTGCTGCTGGCGGCGCCCTACCTGTTCTTCGTCCTACGGCCGTCAGTGGCGCTGTCGGTCGTGGCCGCCGCCGTCGCCTCCGTCGGGTTCGCCGCGAGCCTGGTTCTCCAGGAACGCCTGATGTCCCTCACTCCCGACGACCTCGCGGGCCAGGCCCTCGGCCTGCACACCACCGGCATGGTCGCCCTCCAGGGCATCAGCGCCGTCCTCGCCGGCACCCTGGCCCAACTGACCTCCCCGCCCACGGCGATGACGCTGATGGCTACCGCGTCGGTCGCGGTGACCCTGACGCTCTTCACGCTGGAGAGGCGCGGGGAACGACAGCCGGGTGCCGGTGTGCCGACCGCCGCGGAGGCGACCGGCACCGGGTGACGGGCGATCGGAGCGCGAGGCGGGGCGCGGTCGTCGGACTCTACGGAGCGGCGACCGCGTCTTCGGTGGCGCTGAGCGGGACCGTCTCGACGTCCCGCTCCCCGACCTCCTTCAGGTAGCTCTCGAGCGCCGGCGGTCGGTAGCGGGCGTCGCCCTTGCGGCGCAGCAGGACCGAGTCGGCCAGGTACTCGTGGCCGACGAGGTCGCCCTGCGCGTCCCTCTCCTGTCCGATGGGGCGGTGCAGCGGCTTGAAGAGCCGGTAGAAGCCTTTCCGGGAGGGGTCCCACGGGCCCATCGGGTTCGGCTGGACGGCGAAGTCGACGCACTCGTCCGGGTCCATCGTGTCCGGCCCGTGCTCGCTGAGGACCCGGGGGTCGAACTCCAGGTCGTACCGGGCGGCCTGCCGGACCATCCACAGGAGGGTGATGTCGGACAGGCCCGAGTCCTTCTCGCCGCCCCCGACGGCGGTGTGCACCCCGGCGAACCAGACCTGTCTCAACTCCTGGCCCTTGGCGGCGTCTTCGTCCTGCCGCCACAGTGTCGGCGGGAACGCCGAGCGTTCCTCGTCCACGGCCAGGGCCTGGAAGGCACCGTTCACCGACGTGCTGAGGGTGGTGTCGTGGAAGGCCCAGCGGTGGTTGAAGCGGTCGACGAGCGGCTGGAGGAACGAGGGCGCCGGAACCGGGATGCCCAGGGAGCCGACCGTGTCCCACACGCCCACGAAACGGATCTCCGTCTCGTACGCGTACGCCCTGCGGAACAGCGTGGCGGCCACGCTGGTCGGCTTGTCGGCGCGGCTGCGGTACAGCGCCCATGCCTCGTCGATCCGGTAGGCCTGTTCCGGGCGCAGGATGCCGCAGTTGTGGATCAGCCCCGCCAGACTGCGCGCGGTGAACGCGCCCCGGCTGAACCCGAACAGGTACAGCGTGTCCCCGGGTTCGTAGGTGTGGATCAGGAAGCGGTAGGCGTCGAGCACGTTGCGCGAAAGCCCCACTCCGAACGCCCCGCCCCGCAGCCGTTCCCGCCGGTTCGTGCCGACCCCGCTGTGGTAGTACACCCGCTGTTCCGTTCCGACAGCGGAGCGTCGCCGTACGGCCAGGGCCACCTTGGCGACATTGGTCTTGCTCGGCTGGTCGGCGAGATTCCATGTCCCGTCGCAGCAGATCACCAGACGCTTGGCCATCATGTGTCTCCTCTCCCTGTAGAGAGGACCCCGCGACTGCTCGGTGGATACAGCCAGTACCGCAGGGACGGTGCCGACCCGCAACTCGGCGCCCGGTGGCGGGTCGGCGGTGGCCCGGTGGTCAGGCCACGACCGTGAACAGTCCCGTCTTCTCGCCCAGCCTCGCCAGCGAGACCTTGCCCGGGATGCCGTTGGCGTCGGCGCCGCTGTAGCCCAGGTGGCGCTGCCACTTGGCGTAGGCGGCGACGGTGGTGGTGCCGAAGGAGCCGTCGCCCGCGTGGGCCCGGGAGAGATAGCCGAGTTCGACGAGGGCGGCCTCGGTGAGGTTGGTGCCGGCCAGGTAGCTGACGTGGCCCTGCTTGGCCCCGGGATCGGTCTTGGCGGCCTTGACCAGCCGGGACAGGTCCACCCGGGGCTTGCCCGCCGGCTTCGTCCCCTCCGGCTTGCCGGGCCCCGCCGCCAGTTGCTTCTTCACCGCGGCCCGGAAGTCGTCCATGTCGAAGCTCGGGTCGATCTTCCCGGGCTGGCACTCCTTGTGCCCGGCGACGGACTTCTCGCTCCAGCCGTGCGCCCGGCAGATCGCCGCCGCCCACAGCACGGCCTGCCGGTACTGCGCGTCGGGGTAGGGGTCCCCGCCCTTGCCGCGGTTCTCGATCTCCAGGCCGTACAGACAGTCGTTGCCGTCGGCCCTGGCCACGTCGTCGTGGGGGAGCGGTTTCTCCTCGCGGAGCGCGTTCAGGACATCGATGTCGGCGTAACCGGCGTGGTTCGTACGGCCGTTGCCGATCAACCACAGCCCGGCGGTCTTGCCGAGCCAGGCGTGGCACAGCGGTCCCGGCAGATCGGATCGGCCCTTGTAGCAGAGCTCCTTGTCGTCGTGCCCGCCGGTGTGGTGGATCAGCACCCCGATGACGGGACCGAAGGACTTCCCGGACGCCGCGTCGCGGTTGTGGGTCTTCCAGCCGGCGTGCTCGTGCACGGTGAGGCCCTCGGCCTTCAGGGCGGCGAGCATCTTCGCGGCGGACAGGGGTGTGGCCATGGCTGAGGTTCCCTCCATGGGGTGCGTCGAAAACGCGTCAAGTACCTTTGAGATCTTGTGTGTTGACGTTTCGTTGGCATTCAGTGGGACGGGTTCGCCCCGCCGTTGCCCATGATTGCGGCAACACCGCGCCCCGCGGGGGGAATCGCAGCATTCACAGCCGAACGGGTCCCCGCCCCTCGTCCGCAGGAGTTGCCGTGCCGCACACCCCGATCGACACCAGCAAGCCGCATTCCGCCCGCTTCTGGAACTACTTCGTCGGCGGCAAGGACAACTACGAGGTCGACCGGGAGATCGGCGACCACATCAAGGAGATCTTCCCCGGCCTCGTCGACGTGGCGGTCACCAGCCGGCGGTTCCTGGGCCGCGCGGTCCGCCATCTCGCCGGGGAGCAGGGCGTACGGCAGTTCCTGGACGTCGGCACCGGTCTGCCCACCGCCGACAACACCCACGAGGTCGCCCAGCGCGTCGCCCCGGACGCCCGGATCGTCTACGTCGACAACGACCCCATCGTGCTGGCCCACGCGAACGCCCTGCTCACCAGCGCACCCGAGGGAAGGACGGCCTATCTGGACGCCGACCTGTACGACCCCGAGTCCGTCCTGGAGGCGGCCGCGGCCACCCTCGACCTCTCCCGGCCGGTCGCCCTGATGATCCTCAACACCCTCGGCCACGTCGCCGACCACGACCGGGCCGTCGACCTGGTCCGGCGGCTCATGTCGGGCCTGGCGTCCGGCAGTTACCTGGTGATCAGCGACAGCACGGCCACGAGTGCGGGGATGATCGCCGCGTCGGAGGCGTACAACTCCAGCGGAGCGGTGCCGTACCACGTACGCCCCGTGGCTGACATCGCCGCGTTCTTCGATGGCCTGGAGCTGGTCGAGCCGGGGGTGGTGCGGGTGACGGAGTGGCGGCCGGAGGAGCCCGGTCCGGCCGGGGTGGACGCGTACTGCGGTGTGGGGCGCAAGCTCTGAGCGTCGTACTCGCACAGTGATGCGGTGAGCCGAGTTCGGCGCGGCGGCCCGAAGGGGTTCGACCGCCGCGCCGAGGCGGGGTCGCCGTGGCCGTGGATCAGCCCGGCGCCACCGCGCGGCCGGTCTGGGGCGAGATCATGCCGGAGCACAGCCCCTTGGCGGCCAGCGTCTGCGCGATGCGCGGGATCGCCGCGCGGGTGTTGGCGGGCCAGTCGTGCATCAGGATGACCTGCCCGTTGGTGAGCCGCCCGACCGCCGCGACGATCGCGTCGGTACTGGCGTTGTTCCAGTCCTGCGAGTCGACCTGCCAGAGGACCTCGGTCAGCCCGTACTTCGCCTCCACGGCCTTCACCGTCGCGTTGGTCTCGCCGTACGGCGGCCTGAACAGCCTGGGCGTGCCGCCGCCCGCGTTCGCGACGGCCTGCTGGGTGCGGGAGATCTCGGAGTCGACCGTGGCCTGGCTCTGCTGGGTCAGATGCGGATGCGTGTAGCTGTGGTTGCCGACCCACATCCCGGCGCTGACCTGGGCCCTGACGAGCGCCGGGTTGGCGGCGGCGTACTGGCCCTCGTTGAACATGGTGGCCCTGAGGCCGTACTGCTTCAGGGAGTTGAGCAGGGTGGTGGTGCCGCTGCCCGGGCCGTCGTCGAAGGTGAGTCCGACGTATCCGGCGCAGGCGGCGGCCTGCGCGGGAGCGGCGGCGGGGGCCGCGAGGGTGCCGGCGGCGGCCAAAGCGGCGGCGGCCAGTAACGGGAGGTGCGCCCGGGCCCTCATCACGCCACCGTGATGTTCGAGCTGCCGCTGCTCTGGTACCCCTCGGTCGCGAGGATCATGTAGTACTTGAAGCTGCCCATCGGCATGCCGACGCGGGACCACGCGTCGAAGTGGTTGCCGGTGGTGATGGAGCCGCCGGTCCGCCTCGACTGCCGGACGCTCCAGTACTGGTTGAAGGTCTTGGTGCCTTCCACGGACGGGGCGTTGTACCGGGTGGTCTGGTAGATGTCGTACGTGCCGCCGTCGCTGGTGACGGTGCCCTTGTACGTTCCGGTGGGCCGGTAGGTGCCCCAGTTGTCGACGATGTAGTACTCGACGAGCGGGTTCGAGGTCCAGCCGTAGAGGGCCAGGTAGGCGTTGCCGGACGGGTTGAAGCTGCCCGAGTAGTTCACGGTCCTGCGGGAGCCGTTGCTCCAGCCCTTGCCGGCCACGAAGTTGCCGGTGTTGCGCCAGGAAGTGCTGTAGTTCCCGCCGGAGTTCAGGGTCATGGAGACCGTGCCCTGGGCGTCCGTCCAGAACGAGTAGTAGTAGCCGTTGTTGGTTCCGGTCTGGTTCGTGGTGATGACCGTGGCCGCCTCGGCGGTGCCGGGCAGGGCCAGGGTGGCCCCGGTGGCCAGCAGGAGGCCGCAGACACTGCGGCGCGTGGGGTGTGCGGGTGTGGAATTCATGCCCCACAGTTTTGGCCTGCCCCTGTCAAGCGTCAACACTTTCGACAAATGATTCGAAAGGTTCGGTCGGCTGTGAGCTGGCTATATCTGATCAACTGCGAGCGGTAGGACTTCGGGCAATCGATCAATATCTTCGAATGTTTCGAGAGTCTTCCGGATGTCCATGGCAAAAGAAAAAGGCAGGGAGGTCAACACCTCCTTGCCATGTTCAACGTATAGCGTACTGGGGGGCTTGCGGCAAGGCCCCGGGGTGGGCGCACACTTACCGGCCGTACCCGAAACCGGAGCTGCTGACTTGAATTCCCTGCCCACCAGCGTGTTCGCCCTCCCCGAGCGCCTCGCCGCCAAGGCCGACCCGACGCTGACCGCCGCCGACGAGCGGCACTTCGCGGCCATCGCGGAGTGCCTGGAGCAGACGATCGCCGAACTGTCCGCCACCCTCGACGCCACCCTCAGGGCACCCGGCGGCATCGGCCAGGAGGCGATGGACCGGGACACGGAGATCCACCGGCTCAGCGCCCGGCTGCGCACCCTGCGCCGCTTCGGCCTGGACCTGTGCCTCGGGCACATGCTCGCCGCCGACGACCCCGAGCCGGTGTACGTCGGACGCCTCGGCCTCACCGACAGCACGGGCCGCAGGCTGCTCGTCGACTGGCGGTCCCCCGCGGCCGAGCCGTTCTTCGGGGCCACCCACGCCCACCCGATGGGGCTGGCCAGCCGCCGCAGGTACCGCTGGACGGGCGGCCGGATCAGCGACTACTGGGACGAGGTGTTCACCCCGGACGGGTTCGCCGGGCACCACGCCTCACTCGACGACCAGTCCGCCTTCATCGCCAGCCTGGGCAGCGACCGCTCGGAACGGATGCGGGACGTCCTCGGCACCATCCAGGCCGACCAGGACGCCATCATTCGCGCGGGATCCCGCGGCGCGCTCGTCGTCGACGGCGGTCCCGGCACCGGCAAGACCGTGGTCGCCCTGCACCGCTCCGCCTACCTCCTGCACGCCGACCCGCGTCTCGGCCACCGCCGCGGCGGCGTGCTGTTCGTCGGCCCGCACCGGCCCTATCTGGCCTACGTCTCCGACGTCCTGCCCAGCCTCGGCGAGGAGGGCGTACAGACCTGCGTCCTGCGGGATCTCGTGGCCGAGGGAGCCACGGCAGGCATCGAGACCGACCCGGAGGTGGCCCGTCTGAAGTCCTCCGCGGACCTGGTGAAGGCGATCGAGAAGGCCGTCAGGTTCTACGAGGAGCCGCCGAGCGAGGGCATGATCGTCACGACCCACTGGTCCGACATCCGGCTGACCGCCACCGACTGGGCCGAGGCGTTCGACGCGGCGGAAGGCGCCCCGCACAACGACGCCCGCGACCTGGTCTGGAACGAACTGCTCACCATCCTGGTGGACCGGCACGAGGGCGACGCCCCGGAGAACCTGCTCCGCAAGTCCCTGCGCCAGAACAGGGAGCTGCTCACGGCCTTCAACCGCGCGTGGCCGCTGCTGGAGGCCGCCGACCTGGTCTCGGACCTGTGGACGGTGCCCGCCTATCTGCGGATGTGCGCCCCCTGGCTCGACCGCGACGACGTGCACAAGCTTCAGCGCGCGGACGGCCAGGCCTGGACGGTGTCCGACCTGCCGCTCCTGGACGCGGCCCGGCAGCGGCTCGGCGACCCGCAGGCCTCGCTCCGCAAGCGCCGCAACGAGGCCACCCTCGCCGCCGAACGCGAGCGCATGGCCACGGTCGTGGACAACCTGAGCGCGGTCGCCGACGACGAGTACGGCATGGGCCTGGTGACGATGCTCCGGGGCGAGGACTTCCACCACGCCCTGGTGGACGAGAGCGCCCTGCACACCGCCGACCCGGACCTGCTCGCCGGCCCCTTCGCGCACGTCGTCGTGGACGAGGCGCAGGAACTGACCGACGCGGAGTGGCAGATGCTGCTGCTGCGCTGCCCGTCGCGGAGCTTCACCATCGTCGGGGACCGCGCCCAGGCGAGGCACGGCTTCACCGAGTCGTGGCAGGAACGGCTCGAACGAATCGGCCTGGACCGCGTCACCCTGTCGTCCCTGAGCATCAACTACCGCACCCCGGAAGAGATCATGAAGGAGGCCGAGCCGGTCATCCGCGCCGTCCTTCCCGACGCCAACGTCCCGACCTCCATCCGCAGCACCGGCACCCCCGTCACCCACGGCTCGACCGCCGACCTGACCCCGACCCTGGACACCTGGCTCACCGCCCACCCCGACGGCATCGCCTGCGTCATCGGCGACCCCGCCTTCCGGGCGACGCCCCGGGTCCGCTCCCTTCCTCCAGAACTCTCCAAGGGCCTCGAGTTCGACCTGGTGGTCCTCGTCGACCCGCAGAACTTCGGCGAGGGCATCGAGGGAGCGGTGGACCGCTATGTGGCGATGACCCGGGCGACGCAACAACTCGTCGTCCTCACCACTCCCTGACAGCCGGGTCGGCAGCCGGGGTTCGTGCGTCAGAACGCGGTGGCCAGCCACGCGGTGACGGCGGCGAGGAGGATCAGCACGAGGTTCAGGCCGGTGTCCTTCGCCTCCCCGCGCGACAGGTGAAGCCCGGCCGCGAGTATCTGAAGCATCACGAAGCCGACCGCGGCCAGGATCGCCAGAACCGGTGCGATCCCGGTCGCCGGCGGCAGGATCAGACCGGCCGCGCCGAACACCTCCACCACGCCGACAGCCCGGACGGCGGGCATCGGGACGGTGTCGACCCACCCCATCATCGGCGCGAGCCGCTCCCGGCTCTGGACGATCTTCTTCCCGCCGGCGTAGAGGTAGAAGACACCCAGCAGCCCGGCGATGATCCAGTACGCGACGGTCACGGCGGCACCCTCCCATGGTTACTTCTTGTAAGAAGGGCCATGGTGGGTCACTGTCGGAGGGCTTACAAAAGGCACACGGGTGTGTGTGACCGTCACCAGGAGCGCGATGTCGGAGTACGAGAAGACCTGCCTGATCCGCGGCGACGGCGGCCGCGCCATCCGGGGCGTCCTCGACCGCATCGGGGACAAGTGGACGCTCCTGGTGGTCGCGACCCTCCACGGAGAACGCATGCGCTTCACCGAACTGCTCCACCGCATCCCCGGCATCTCCCAGCGGATGCTCACCCTGACCCTGCGCCACCTGGAACGCGACGGCCTGGTGGGACGCACGGCCTACGCCGAGGTACCACCCAGGGTCGAGTACGAACTCACCCCCGTGGGCCGCACCCTGATCGAGCCCGCCGTGAGCCTGGCCGAGTGGGCCATCGAGCACAACCCCGACATCGAACGCAGCCACCAGGCCTACGACACCCGCGGCGGCTGACCTCCCCCGGCCGCGTCGCCGGGTCGGTGCATAGAATCCGGTCCCATGGCGAACCCTGACGAGCTGATCGTTGACATCGCCGCCCTTGTGGAGTCCGGGCGGAGCAGTCACATGTCCCTGACCGTGGTCACCGGTGGTGCCGTCATCACCGGTCGACTGGCTCCCGAAGCCTTGTGGAGGCAGCGGGTGTCGGAGGTGCTGACGGACTCCTCCGACCTGGGCGAGTTCTCCGCCGTCTTCGCCACCCCCGTGAAGAAGGACGGGCCGCCCACGCATCTGCACTTCCACGTCGCCCGGATCCTTCAGGGCACGGTGGGGATCCCGGAGACGGGCGGGATGTACCGCGTCGCGATCGAGGACGTCAGCGCCTGGACCGTGGGCGACTTCAGCTACTCCGACCACTGACACGCGGAACGGCCCCGGACGAGGAGTCCGGGGCCATCCCGCGGCTATGGGCCCGTCGAACGAGGCTGCGTCTTCGGACACCTGTCACCGTTGTGCCCATGTCTTCGGCCACCGTCGCGATCGATGCGTTCATGACCGAACTGTCGAGTGCCATGAGGAACTGACCGGCCGTGAGTGCCAACAGGACGATGCGCGTTGCCGCACTCTCACTGGTGCCTGCCCTGGGTGCCATGCGCGCATCGTCCCAGCCGCCCCAAAGGGCGATCCGCGACCCGCCCCGGGGGTCGACCGGTTGGCGGACCGAGGTCAGCGGAGTCGCTGTGCGAGAAGGGCGAGAGGGACAGCGAGGACGGCCCCACACCGCCTCTGCCCGCAGCCGCATGTGTGCCGCGCGCAGGAAAGCCCTCCCGCCCGACGGACGGAAGGGCTTCTGACCAGGTGTTTCTCCGTGCCCCCGGCAGGATTCGAACCTGCGACACCGGCTTTAGGAGAGCCGTGCTCTATCCCCTGAGCTACGAAGGCGCGACCTCGGGCAGACCGCTGAGGCGAAGAGGCGAGCAGAGCCCGCGTCACACGCCGCAGCGCCCGCCGGGGCGCTCGATCCACACGATACCGGATCGGCGCTCGGACGGGTGGTGCGGTCGGTGGGGTGCCGGTCAGCCGAGTGGGCCGGCGGCGCAGGGCAGGGTGGACAGGCGGGGGGCGTAGATCCACGCCTTGATGGTGGCGAGGGTGTCGCCGTCCTTGTTCACGTGCGCCTGGGCGATCTCGATCCATGCCGGGGGTGAAGGGGAGGTTGATGTCCGCCTCGGGCAGGCACCAGTAGCCGCGGTCGGCGCACATGACGCGGAAGACGTGGGCGAGGGAGAACATGGTGCCGGCGGCGAAGATGTACCCCTGCAGCGCGGCCATCGTGATGGACCCGGCAGGGAGAGCGGACCGTCCGCCTTCTTCACTTCGTCGAGCGCGGCAACTGACCGCGGTGAGCCGGTTGCTGACGCGGGCCGGGGCATGTGATTGCGTACGACGAGCGGGGCCCTGAACCGGCGCCGGGGCGGTCACTCAAGGTGTGGAGGAGCAGGTCGTGGATCTCGGCGGCGGTTGCCTCGATCGGGGCGGCGCTCTGCTCGGCCCGGCACATGATCACCGCGCCTTCGACCGTGGCGATGACACCTCCTGCCGGCGGGCGGAGCCGGCGGTGGCCGAACGAGCAAGCGGGGGTGCGTCGTTGTTGGTCTGCACGGCCACTGCCGCGATCGGGCAGCCGGCCCTGAAGCCGCTCTCCTTGAGGCGCCACGCCGCCTCCGCAGGATCATCTGCCGGCACCTGCTCGCCTCCTGGACCGCCTCCCACGACGATGCCGCTCCCGCCGACAGCCACTGACGGCACAGCTGGACAGAGAGGACCGACATGGCACTCATCCTGGTGACCGGCGCAGCCGCCGGGCTCGGGCGCGACACGGCGAACGCCTTGGCCGACGACGGGCACGACGTCGTCGTCCACGTCCGGAACCCGGCCCGGCTCGCCGACGCGGAGGACAGCGGCCGGTGGAAGGGCCTCATCACGGGGGACCTCGCCGATCTCGACGAGATCCGCGACATCGCCCGGCAGGCGGGCGGGTTCGGCCGCTTCGACACCGTCATCCACAACGCCGGCACCATGAACACCCGTGACGCGGGCACCGTCAACACGGTCGCGCCCTACCTGCTCACGGCCCTGATGGCCAAGCCGGCCAGGCTCGTCCACCTGAGCAGCTCCATGCACCGCACCGGCTCCACCGATCTGCGACGGCTGGCCGCCGGGTCCGCGTCCTACAGCGACAGCAAGCTGTGGGTCACCACCCTCGCGCTCGCTTTCGCGTCCCGGTGGGAAGGCACCACGAGCCACGCGGTCGACCCCGGGTGGGTGCCCACGCGAATGGGCGGCGCCGGCGCACCGGACGATCTGACCGAGGGGCACCGGACCCAGGTGTGGCTCGCCACGCACGACGACGTGACCCCGCGCACCGGTGGCTACTGGTATCACCGGCGGACGCAGACACCGCACCCGGCGGCGCGGGACGAAGAGTTCCAGGCCCGCCTCATCCGGTTCCTGGAGAGCCACACAGGCGTTCCGCTCGACTGACGCAAGTCGGTGGCGGTGTGCACAGCACGCAAATGGATAGGTCAATCCGATTGCTAGAGTGACCGGTATGCCCCCTGGTGCCCAGCACTCCGAAGGCCCGGCCGCTCAGCCGCTGCGCAGTGACGCCGAGCGCAACCGGGAGCGGATCATCGCCGCTGCCCGCACGGTGTTCGCACGCGACGGCCTGAACGCGTCCATGGCCTCCGTGGCCCGCGAGGCGGGCGTGGGGATCGCGACCATGTTCCGCCGCTTCCCCACGAAGGAGGAACTGGTCGACGCCGTCTTCTCCGACCGCATGGGTGCCTACCTCGACGTGGTCACCGTCGCCCTGGACGACCCCGACCCCTGGAACGGCTTCGTCGGCTACCTCGAGACCGCCTGCGCGATGCAGGCCGCCGACAGCGGCTTCGCCGACATCCTGACCATGACCTTCCCCACCGCCAAGGTTCTGGAGGAACGCCGCAACCGGGCGTACGAGGCCATGCTGGTCCTCATCGACCGCGCCAAGGCCACCGGCCGCCTGCGCGAGGACTTCGACCCCTCGGACCTGGTACTGATCCACATGGCCAACGCCGGTGTCGTCAACGCCACCGGCGACGCCGCCCCGGACGCCTGGCGGCGCGTCGTCGCCCTGATCATCCAGTCCCTCGAGGCCCCGGCGCGCGGCCCCCTGCCCGCCTCGCCCGGCCACGAACCCCTCTACAAGGCCATGCTCCGCGCCGGTCAGGGCACTTCCGCACCGCCCTCGGGCAAGAGCGGCTGACCGCGGGGGCGTCAGAGGAGGGGGACCCGGGTGAAGCGGCTCGCCGTGTGGAGTTCGGTCTCCATACGGGTCGCCGTGAGACGCAGTTCGGGGAGGATCTCCGCCACGCATTCCTCGGCCGTGCGGCCCGCCGCGTGCAGGGCCACGTTCAGGGCGGCGACGACCCGGCCCGTACGGTCGCGGACGGGGACGGCAAGGGTACGAAGCCCGTCCTCCCAGTTCTCGTCCAGCAGGGCGTAGCCCTGGGTGCGGACGCGGTCGAAGTCGGCGGAGCCCTCCGTGTCCGCCAGCAGGACCCGGCCCAGGGAGGTCGCCGAGGCCGGCAGGCGGGTGCCGGTCCTGATGTCCACGCCCATGATCCGCGGGGACACGGCCCGCGCCGTGTACTGGATCTCCGCCCCCTCGCCCGATCCCCCCGGCACCAGGACCGCCAGTGCCGTCGACTCCCTCACCCGTGCCGAGAGGTCGGCCAGGTGCGGGGCCGCGATGCGCGGGAGGGTCGTACGGGAGAGGGGTGGGAAGCCCAGGGACAGGACCCGCGGGGTGAGGCCGAAGGTGCGTGACTCCGGCTGCTGGCGGACCAGGCCCAGGTGTTCGTAGGTGATCAGGGCCCGGCGGGCCGTCGCCCTCGCCAGGCCGGTCGCCCGGGCCACGTCCGTCAGCGTCAGCGCGGCCCTGCCCTCACCGAACGCCGTCAGGACCGTCAGGCCGCGGGCGAGGGACTCGATGAACTCCCGGCCCAGTTCGTTCTTGGCCGCGCCGATCCAGGAGGCCGATCCCGAGGGGGGCGGGCCCGGGTCCGGGTCCGGGGTGGACGCCAGTTCGCGTTCCATCTCCGCCACCGTCGCCCGCAGTCGGGGCAGCAGGGACTCGCGCAGATCCGTCGCGGTGTGGCGGCTGGTGTGGCTCACGACGTTCGCCACGCAGGCGATCCGGGCCGTGCTCGGGTCCCGTACGGGAACGGAGACCGCCACCAGCCCCGGCTCGATCAACTGGTCGTCCAGCGCCCAGCCGTCCCTTCCCGCCTGCGCCGCCTTCGCCTCGAACTCCCCTTCCCCGGCCGGGAGTTCCCGAGGCGGTACGGCGGGAAAGCCCCGGTCCTCCGGGTCCGCCGCCCGGCGGTCGCGCCAGGCCCGCCAGTCGGCGTCGCTCCACTCGGACGCGAACAGGGGCCCCGGCGCGGTGCGTTCGGCGGGGAGCAGGTCGCCGATGCGGAAGCTCAGGGACATCGCGCGGCGGCGGGTGGCCTGGTGGATGAAGCGGATGCCGTCGCGGTCGGCGACCGCCAGCGACACCGACTCGTCCAGCTCGTCGGCGAGCGCGTCGGCCCGCCCGGACAGCAGAGCGGGCAGCCGCAGGGCGGCGAGATAGGCGTTGCCGAGTTCCATCAGCCGGGGGGTGATCACCGCGTCCCGGCCGTCCAGGCGGACGTATCCCATGCGGGCCAGCGTGGACGTGATGCGGTCGACCGTGGAACGCGCCAGGCCCGTCGCCCGCTCCAGAGCGCTCGCACTCAGCGTCCCGCCCGCCTCGGTCAGCTCCCGCAGCACGCCGACCCCCCGGATCAGCGGCGCGACCGCCTCGGCCGGCACGGCGGACTCCGGCACCGGCAGGGATGTGGGCGTGTCAGCGGGCATCGGTTCTCCGGTACGGCGGTCGCGGGACGCCTACGGTAATCCGAACGTCGGTCGCGGCACGCCCGCGGTCATCCGACTCGGCACCTTCGCCCCGCGCCTACTCCCTTGTGACCCGCACCCGGTAGTCGCCGTCCCCGTCCGCCCCCACCACCCGCACCCGGACCCCCTGGCCCGGATCCCGGAACTCCTCGCCGACCGCGAAGGACGCGTCCGAGAGTTCCGCGTGGACGTTGGGGCTGCGCGTGCACCCCCCGCTGTTGCGCCGCGAGTCGTACACCCGCACCGGGCCCCGCCCGGTGTCCACGTCCGCGTCGACCTTGTAGACGAGGACCCCCGGCCGGCACACCGTCTCGTCGTTGCCCTCGCGGGTGCGGAGCTCGACCGCGTAGCCGGTGCGGCCGCCGAGGGGGACGAAGAGGAGTTTGGTGCCGAGTCCGGGCCGGGCCAGCGGGGTCAGGGTGTACTCCGAAGCCCCGCGCGCCGTCACGCAGTTGACCTGTGTCGCGTCCAGCCAGCCCAGCTTCCACTTGTGCCAGCCGAGGAGGTCGTTGTTGGCACCCCAGTCCTCGCTCATGATGTCCCAGTGGCCGACCGCGCTCCCGCCCGCCTGGGTGTAGAGGTCGGGCAGGCCGAAGACATGGCCGTTCTCGTGGGGCAGGACCCGGTAGCCGGTCTGCGCGTAGGAGCCGGAGCCGTCGTCCTGGCGGGAGTAGACGAAGGAGGCGTTGGCGACCGGGACGCCGTCGGCGACCGGGGCGTCGGGGTTGCCGGCGAAGCTCACCGACAGGACCGTGTCGAGGGCGGAGGGGCCGGCGTTCGGGGTGACCAGCACGTTCAGGAAGTCGTAGGAGCGGAAGTCCACCGTGGGATCGGCGGCGGTCACGATGTCCTGGACCAGCCGGCGGTAGCCCGGGTCGAAGGGGGCGCCGCGCTCTATGCCGTAGGCCCGGAAGGACTTCGGCATGCGCAGCCAGTCGGTGATCGGGGCCTCGGGGCGGTAGTCGAGACGGCCGTAGGAACTGGTGCGGAACCAGTCCTGGGTCTTCGGGAAGAACTCGCGGAAGCGGTCGAGCGCGGGCCCGGAGCCGGGAGCGTCGGAGAAGTCGATCATCAGGGTGAGGGCGTGGACGGTGCCGGTGGAGCGGGAGTAGCCGCCGGGCGTGGGCAGGCCCTCGGACATCTGGACCGCCGGGCCGCCGCTGATCAGACAGGCGCCGTGGGCGTCGGAGCGGGCCACGGCGATCGGACCGGCGGTCGTGGCACCCGGAGCGAGGCGCTCGGTGCCTGCCGAGGTGCTGACCGCGAGGGTCAGCGCGGTCACGAACACGAGGGCGGCGACACGGCGCGGGCGTATGCGACGACTGGTCCACGGCATGCGGGCACCCTTCGGAGCGCGGCAGCCGCTGGTCGGAAGGCTGCACCTTCTCGATCACCCTCTTCCGGGGGAGGGGGCGACGCGCGCTGGAGGAGACCGAACGTGGGTACCGCCAGATCTGTGACTCAGGTCACAACATGATTTCTCCTCAACCTGAAATAACCGGGGAGCGTCTCCCCGTTTAGACGTGTGTCCGAGCGAAACGGGGACCGAATCCCCGGATCGCGGAAACCAGACCCCGAGGGGAGCACACCGTGACCGCCACGACGACCGCGCAGCGCAAGGCGCCCCGGCCCCGCGCCGACGCCCTGCGCAACCGCGAGCGGATCGTCACCGCCGCCAGCGAGATGTTCACCGAGTTCGGCCCCGACGTGCCGCTCGACGAGATCGCCCGCCGGGCCGGCGTGGGCAACGCCACGGTGTACCGCAACTTCCCCGACCGCGACGCGCTCGTCCGTGAGGTCGTCTGCTCCGTCATGGACCGGACGGCGGAGGCGGCCGAGCTCGCGCTCGCGGCGACCGGGGACGCCTTCGGCGCGCTGGAGCGCTTCGTGCACACCGCCGCCGACGAGCGGATCACCGCACTGTGCCCGATGGTCCAGAGCACCTTCGACCAGTACCACCCCGACCTGGTGGCCGCACGCGAACGCATCGAGCAGCTCGTCGAGCAGCTCATGGACCGGGCCAGGGCGGCCGGTCAGCTGCGCGGCGACGTGAGCGTCGGTGACCTGATGGTCGCCGTGGCCCAGCTGTCCCGGCCCCCGGCCGGCATCGGCTGCCTCACCCTGGACGGGTTCGTGCACCGCACCCTTCAGCTGTTCCTGGACGGACTGCGGGCCCCGGCCCGGTCCCGCCTGCCGGGTGCGGCGCTGACCATGGAGGACCTCCGCCAGGCCTGATCCGACGAGAACCGATTAGTTCAGAGCGCGAGAACAGTCACTTACAACGACTTTCGACCGGCCGTCACCGAAGACGGACCGTCCCCTCAAGACATCTTTTTTCCGTCCCGAAGTACCGGAGTGGGTACCCCCATGTCTGAAACAGCCGCAAAGGCACCCGGCGCACCGGCCACGTCCGGTGACGCCAACCGCTGGAAAGCGCTCGTCTTCATCGCGCTCGCCCAGCTGATGGTCGTCCTCGACGCCACCATCGTGAACATCGCCCTGCCGTCCGCCCAGACCGACCTGGGCATCTCCGACGGCAACCGTCAGTGGGTCGTCACGGCCTACGCCCTCGCCTTCGGTGGCCTCCTGCTCTTCGGCGGCCGCATAGCCGACCTGTGGGGCCGCAAGAACGCCTTCGTGGTCGGCCTGATCGGCTTCGCGCTGGCCTCCGCACTGGGCGGCGCGGCCACCAGCGGCGCCATGATGTTCGGCGCCCGTGCCCTCCAGGGCGTCTTCGGCGCGCTGCTCGCGCCCGCCGCGCTCTCCCTGCTCGCCGTGATGTTCACGGACGCCAAGGAGCGCGCCAAGGCCTTCGGCATCTACGGCGCGATCGCCGGTGGCGGCGGCGCCGTGGGCTTCATCCTCGGCGGTGTGCTGACCGAGTACATGAACTGGCGCTGGACCTTCTTCGTGAACATCCCGTTCGCGATCGTGGCCGCGCTCGGCGCGTACTTCGTCATCCGTGAGCCCGAGGGCGGCCGCAACCGCAACCCGCTCGACATCCCCGGCGTCCTGCTGTCCACCCTGGGCCTGGTCGCGCTGGTCTACGGCTTCACCCGCGCCGAGTCCAACGGCTGGGGCGACTCCGTGACCGTCGGCATGTTCGTCGCGTCGGCCGTCCTGCTGACCGCCTTCGTCGTCACCGAGGCCAGGGTCAAGGCCCCGCTGCTGCCGCTGCGTGTGATCACCGACCGCAACCGCGGCGGGATCTACCTCTCCCTCGGCATCGCGATCATCGCGATGTTCGGCACCTTCCTGTTCCTCACCTACTACCTGCAGATCGTGAAGGGCTTCTCGCCGATCAAGACCGGCTTCGCCTTCATGCCGATGATCGTCGGCATGATGGTCGGCTCGACCCAGATCGGCACCCGTCTGATGACCCGCCTGCCGGCCCGCCTGCTGATGGGCCCCGGCTTCCTGGTCGCCGCGGTCGGCATGCTCCTGATGACCCAGCTGGAGATCGGCTCGTCGTACGCCTCGACGATCCTGCCGGCGATGCTGCTGCTCGGCCTCGGCATGGGTACGGCCTTCATGCCCGCCATGTCCCTGGCCACCCTGGGCGTCGAGCCCCGGGACGCCGGTGTCGCCTCCGCGATGGTCAACACCTCGCAGCAGGTGGGCGGCGCGATCGGTACGGCCCTGCTGAACACGATCGCCGCCTCCGCCACGACCTCCTACATCGCCGACCACATCGGCTCCGCGACCTCCAAGTCGCAGCAGCAGCTGGTCGCGCTGGAGGGCCAGGTGCACGGCTACACCAACGCGATCTGGTTCGCCGTCGGCATGCTGGTGCTCGCCGCCGCGATCGTCGTGACCCTCGTCAACGCCGGCCGCCCGGACACGACCGCCGTGACCGGGTCCGGAGAGGGCGCCGAGGAGGAGCTGGCGATCCCGGTCGTCGCCCACTGACGGCGGCCGGCCGGTCGTACCCCTTCGAGAACCACGTACGTACGGGGAAGGGGACGCCCCGTACGTACGACCCCAGGAACTGCCCTGGTCCCGCTGAGTGAGCGGCTCAGCGGAGCCAGGGCAGATCCGCGCCCGCCTCGTTCGGCTGAAGTCCCTCGGCGACGATCTGCATGATCTCGCCGAGGGACTTCTGCTGTTCCGGGGTGAGCCGGTCGAAGACGGCGTTGCGTACGGCCCGCACATGGCCGGGCGCGGCGCCCCGCAGCATCTCCAGGCCCGGGTCCGTGAGCACCGCGAACTGGCCGCGCTTGTCGTCCGGGCAGTCCTCGCGGCGCACCCAGCCGTTGCGCTCCAGGCGGGCGATCGCGTGGGAGAGGCGGGACCGGGTGATCTTCGCCTTCATGGCCAATTCAGTCATCCGCAGCCGCCGGTCCGGGGCCTCGGCCAGCCCCACGAGCAGCCCGTAGTAGATGTGCGGCATGCCGGCGTCCCGCTGGAGCTGGCGGTCGAGGTGATCCTCGAGGAGGGTCGTGGCGTGCACATAGGAACGCCAGATGCGCTGCTCTTCGTCGTCGAGCCACTGGGGCTCCTCGTCGGGGACGGATGCCGTGTTCATGTACCCCACTCTACGAGCTTTCTCCTTGAAGTTTAAACAAGTGAGGCGTACAGTCATCTCCAGAAGCTTTAAATTTTAAGCATTACCCGCATCGGAAGTACCGGAGGAGTCCCCGCCATGTCCGCCGACACGCTGGAGCGCATGCCCGCCCTCTATCTGAGTCACGGCGCCCCGCCGCTCGCCGACGACCCGATCTGGCCCGGTGAGCTCGCCGCCTGGTCCGCGGACCTGCCCCGCCCCAAGGCGATCCTCATGGTCTCCGCCCACTGGGAGGAGGCCCCCCTCGCCCTCGGCGCGGTGCGGACCGTCCCACTCGTCTACGACTTCTGGGGCTTCCCCGAGCACTACTACCAGGTGACGTACGGCGCCCCCGGCGCCCCCGAGCTCGCCGAGTCCGTACGCAAGTTGCTGCGCGCCCCCGGCATCCCCGTGCAGGACATCCCGGACCGCGGACTGGACCACGGCGCGTATGTCCCGCTGGTCGAGATGTTCCCCGAGGCCGACATCCCCGTCCTGCAGATCTCCATGCCGACCCTCGACCCGGTCAGGCTCATGGAGATCGGCCGCAAGCTCGCCCCGCTGCGCGACGAGGGCGTCCTGATCGTCGGCTCCGGCTTCTTCACCCACAACCTCGCCGCCCTGCGCCACGTCGGCTCCGGAGTGCCCACCTGGTCCTCCGAGTTCGACGACTGGGGCCGGCGGGCGCTGGAGGCGCGGGACGTGGACTCCCTGCTGGACTTCCTCAACAAGGCTCCGGCCGGGCGCTACGCCCATCCGCGCACCGAGCACTTCGCGCCGCTGTTCGTGACGATGGGCGCGGCGGACGTGAGCGGCGAGCTGGACGCGCAGAGGTCCGTCATCGACGGGTTCTGGATGGGGATGGCCAAGCGGTCGGTGCAGTTCGGCTGACACCCTCGCGCGGGGGTCTAGAGCGCCTTTTCGTACCAGGCCACGTCCCAGTAGCGGCCGAACTTCCTGCCCACTTCCCGGTAGGTGCCGACGTGCCGGAAGCCGAAGCGTTCATGCAGCCGCGTGGACGCTTCGTTGGGTTGTGCGATGCCCGCGTAGGCGCGATGCAGGTCCTCGTCGGCCAGAGCCTCGAAGAGGGCCTTGTAGAGGAGGGTGCCGATGCCCCGGCCGCCGGCGTCCGGGGCGAGGTAGACGGTGACCTCCACGGAGGTCGCGTACGCGGGCTTGGCGCGGAAGGGGCTGGACGTGGCGTACCCGAGGATCCGCTGTGAGGTTCCTGTCGGGTCCGTGTCGGTGGCAACCATTAGACGGTACGGGCCGTCTTCAGGGTGGGAGAGCAGCCAAGGGCGGCGCTCTTCCGGAGTGAAGACGGCGGTGTCGAATGTGATGGGCGTCTCACGAGCGTAGTGGTTGTAGATGTCGGTGAGGGCCCCGAGGTCGCTTTCGGCTCCCGGCCTGACCTGCACCTCTGTACGTTCTGACGGCATCACGCCTCCTCGTGTGGCCGGACAGGGTACTGCAAGATCAGAAAAATAGCGGCACGCCTTGGGAATTCTGTCCGGTTTCCAGTCGTTGTTTCCATCGGATGCAGGGCACCCGAGGAGAGTCCGGGAAGCAACCGGAGCCGGGAACCAGCACCCGAAGGACCACCCGCTGACCCAAACATCGCAAGGGAGCACGCATGGCAACCCGTGCCGTCGCCCGTCGTAAGTCCGCCACCGGCGGGTCTACCGACGCGGCGCGCAGTGTTCGCGTCCATGGCGGCGAGATCGCCGACCGCGACCTGGTCGGCATGTACCTCGACGAGATCGCGCGTACGCCGCTGCTCGACGCCGCCAAGGAAGTCGAGCTGTCCCAGATCATCGAGGCGGGTGTGTTCGCCCGACAGGTCCTCGACGGGTATGAGGAAGCCAAGGCGGACGCCACCCGTGCGGAGCTGGAGGCCCTGGTGGAGGAGGGGGAGCGCGCCAAGGACGTGTTCATCCGCTCCAACCTCCGCCTGGTCGTGGCCGTGGCCCGCCGCTATCCCCGCAGCGGCCTGCCCCTGCTCGACCTGATCCAGGAGGGCAACGCCGGCCTGGTGCGCGCGGTCGAGAAGTTCGACTACCGCAAGGGCTTCAAGTTCTCGACGTACGCGACCTGGTGGATCCGTCAGGCCATCACCCGCTCCATCGCCGACCAGTCCCGCACCATCCGGCTGCCCGTCCACCTCGTGGAGGAGCTCGGCCGCATCCGCCGTGTGCAGCGCGAGTTCAACCGTGAGCACGGCCGCGACCCGGAGCCCGCGGAGATCGCCGCGGAGCTCGGCTCCAACGCGGAGCGCGTGGTCGACGTCCTGGACTGGGCCCGCGACCCGGTCTCGCTGAACATGTCGGTGGACGACGACGGCGACACCCAGTTCGGTGACCTGTTGGAGGACACCTCCGCGGTCTCACCGGAGCAGTCGGTGCTGACGTTGCTGCGCAGCGAGGAACTGGACGACCTCATCGGCCGCCTCGACCAGCGCACCGCTTCCATCATCAAGATGCGGTACGGCATCGACGACGGGCGCGAGCGCACGCTGACCGAGGTCGGCAAGGAACACGGCCTCACCCGTGAGCGGATCCGGCAGATCGAGAAGCACGCCCTGCTGGAGCTGAAGAAGCTCGCGCGGTCCACCGGGTTCGACGCGGCGGCGTAGACGGGGTCTGCCCGCGTACGCCGGGTGGCGAAAGACCGCGTAAACATGGCTGTACTAGGCCGCTTCAACCTGGCGGACCCTGGGAACAAGACTTCAGGGTCCAAGTGTTCGGGTCCCGGAGGTCCTGCCTCCGGAACCTCGTGAACCAAGTCCCGACGCAACCCCCCCCGGCGCCGGGACTCTCCCCGAGCCGGACTTCGGCGCCCCTCCCCCCGGGCGCCGGGGTCCGGCTCGTTTTGCGCCCGGCAAACGGAACGGTGGGTCACCCCGTACCTGAACCACGGGGTGACCCACCGGACGGCAGATTCTGTCACATCGGCATGGTGCGTCCGGTCCGTCGTGGTGCGCGACGTGGTGAACGGTCCGTCCTGGCACGGGTGGCTGCAACTCCCAGGGGCGCGGGGAACTGCGCGACCAGCCCCCGCCGGCCCTCAGCCGCCCGACAACCGAACCCGGCACCCCCTAGACGTCTCCCCCCGACGCCCGAACCAGCCGTCCCCCCAACTCCCTTACCGCCTCCACCAGTTCCGCGGGTTCCTCCACACGGAACTCCACCCCCGTCATCGCCAACCGCACCGCCATCCACTCCACCGCGTCCCCCACGGTCGCCCGCAGCCGACACCGTCCCTCCCCGAGAGACTCCGGCACCCCCATCCACGCCGGCACCCGAGCCCCCACCACCGTCGCGTCCGCCTCGAAGGTCACGGCGATCTCGTATGTCTCCTGACGGTGGTACATCGACTGCCGCAGATACTCCGCCGCACTCCCCGTCGGCAACTCCCGCGGAGCGAACCGCGCCCCCGTCGCGAAGGGATCGTTCACCCGGTCGACCCGGAAGGTCCGCCAGTCGCCGCGGTCGAGGTCGTAGGCGACCAGGTACCACCGTCGCCCGGTGGAGACCAGACGGTACGGCTCCACGACGCGTCGCGACTCGGCCCCGTCCTTCGCGCGGTAGGAGAACCGCAGCCGCTCGTGCCCGGCCACCGTGGACGCCATCACCGTCAGGGTCCCGGTCGCGATGCTCGCCCCGTCCCCGCTGGTCAGCGGAGTCGTCGCGGCCTGGAGGGTGGACACACGGTGCCGTAGGCGGGACGGCAGGACCTGTTCCAGTTTCGCCAGGGCCCGCACGGACGCCTCGTCCATCCCCTCGACCGCGTGCCCCGCCCCCGCCCGCAGCCCGACCGCGATGGCCACCGCCTCCTCGTCGTCGAGGACGAGCGGGGGCATGGCCTTGCCCGCGACGAGCCGGTAGCCGCCGTCGGAGCCCTTCGTCGCCTGGACGGGATAGCCCAGCTCGCGGAGGCGGTCGATGTCCCGTCGGACCGTGCGGCGGGAGACCCCGAGGCGGTCGGCGAGCTCACCGCCGGGCCATTCACGGGGCGTCTGGAGGAGGGAGAGGAGCGTCAGGAGCCGTGCCGGGGTGTCCGTCGTCATGAGTGCGAGGATGCCGTAGAACTAGGACACGATCTGACCTAATGGGGTCGTAGCTTCACGGTATGACCTCCACCGAGACCACCCTTTCGGGCACCCTCGACGCGCCGCCCGCCGCGGGCGACCGGCGTCGCTGGTTCGCCCTCGCCATCGTGATGACCGCCGCCTTCATGGACCTCGTCGACGTCACCATCGTCAACATCGCCATCCCGTCCATCCGGCAGGAGGCCGGTGCCTCCGTCAGCCAGATCCAGTGGATCACCGCCGGCTATGCCCTCGCCTTCGCCGCGGGGCTGATCACCGGCGGGCGGCTCGGTGACATCCACGGGCGCAAGCGGCTGTTCCTCGTCGGCATCGGCGGGTTCACGCTCGCGTCGGCGCTGTGCGGCTTCGCCGCGAACCCGGAGATGCTGGTCGCGGCCCGGATCCTGCAGGGCGGCATGGCGGCGATGATGGTGCCGCAGGTCCTGTCGATCGTGCACGCGACCTTTCCGGCGCACGAGCGGGGGAAGGTGTTCGGACTGTTCGGCGCGATCGTGGGGCTCGGGGCCGTCTCCGGCCCACTGCTCGGCGCGCTGCTGACCGAGTGGAACCTGTTCGGGCTCGAGTGGCGGCCGATCTTCCTCATCAACCTGCCGGTCGGGATCGTGGGGCTCGTGCTCGGCAGCCGCTTCATTACCGAGTCCAAGGCTCCGCGGGCGCTGAAGCTGGACCTGGTGGGCGTGGGACTCGTGGTGGTGGGGTTGCTGCTGCTGCTCTACCCGCTGACCCGCGGTGAGGAGCTGGACTGGCCGCTGTGGGGGTATGTGGCGATGGCCGGTGCGCCCCTCGTCTTCGCCGCGCTGGTGGCGTACGAGAAGGGCAAGGGCGCGCGGGACGGGTCGCCGCTGGTCGAGCTGTCGCTGTTCAAGGTGAAGAGCTTCGCGGCCGGCATCGCGGTGCAGACCGTGTTCGGGGTCGGACTCGGCATCTTCTTCCTGGTGTGGACGCTGTACATGCAGACCGGGCTGGGCTGGAGCCCGCTGCGTGCGGGGCTGACGGGGGTGCCGTTCTCGATCGCGGTCTCCACGGCGGCGGGTCTGTCGGTGCAGAAGCTCGTCCCGCGCTTCGGGCGCAAGGTGCTCCAGGCCGGTGCGCTGCTGATGGCGGTGGGTGTGCTGCTCTACCTCTGGGAGGCGGAGCGGTACGGCATGGGGATCAGCTCGTGGCAGATGGCGTTGCCGCTGGTCGTGATGGGTGTCGGCATGGGTCTGATCGTCGCGCCGCTGACGGACGCGGTGCTCTCGGAGGTGCCGCGCGAGCACGCCGGTTCGGCGTCGGGGCTCATCAACACCGTGCAGCAGATGGGCAACGCGCTCGGACTCGGGCTGGTGTCCGTGGTGTTCTTCGGGGTCATCGGCGACGACCTGCGACCCGCTCAGGTGGGCCCGGCCTTCGTGGACGCGTTCCAGCACGCGCTCGGATGGGTCGCGGCGGTGATGGGCGTGATCTTCCTGCTGATGTTCGCGCTGCCGAAGCGGCCCGCGCAGCACGTGGAGGGAGCCGAGACAGGGGCGGAGCTTGCGGTGGTGGAGGAGAAGGCACCCGAGCTCGTATAGGGGTTGCTCGGCGTGGGGCCCGGTACCTGTCGTCAGGTGCCGGGCCCTTCTGACGTGCCCCTTCTGGCCCACGCGATCAGGGCCGGAAGTCCGTTCATGCCCGGATCACGCCCGAACCTGTTTACTTTCCAGAAATGCAGGCGTAGCCTCCGTCTGAAACCACACGTTCGGGCATGGATCGGAGGCGAGCGGACATGTACGCACCGGAGCGGCAGCAGGAGATCCTCCGGCTCGCTCGTGACGGCGGGCGCGTCGACGTCGTCTCACTGGCCGAGGAGTTCCAGGTCACGGCCGAGACGATCCGCCGGGACCTGAAGGCCCTCGACCGTGCGGGGCTGCTGCGCCGGGTGCACGGCGGAGCCATCCCGGCCGGGCGCCTCGACTTCGAGCCGGACCTCGCCGAGCGCGAGACGACCTCGGCCGACGAGAAGGACCACATCGCCAAGGCGGCCCTCGCGGAACTGCCGACCGAGGGCACCCTGATCCTCGACGCCGGTACGACCGTCGCCCGCCTGGCCGCCGCCGTCCCGCTGGAGGCCTCGCTCACCGTCGTCACCCACAGCCTGCCGATCGCGGCCCGCCTCGCGGACCACCCCGGCATCCAGCTCCACCTGGTCGGGGGGCGCGTACGTCACCGTACGCGCGCCGCGGTCGACGCCTGGGCGCTGCGGGCGTACGGCGAGATCCGGGCCGATGTCCTCTTCGTGGCGGCCAACGGCTTCTCCGCCGATCACGGCCTCACCACCCCCGACCTCGCCGAGGCCGCGGTCAAGCGCGCGGCGATCGCCGCCGCCCGCCGGGTGGTCCTGCTCGCCGACTCGGCCAAGCACGGCCAGGAGCACTTCGCCCGCTTCGGCGACCTGAGCGACGTGGACCTGCTGATCACCGACAGCGGGCTGAGCCCCGACGACGCCGCCGTGATCGAGCGCGGTGGCACGGAAGTAGTGCGCGCATGATCCTCACCGTCACCCCGAATCCGTCCCTGGACCGTACGTACGAGGTCCCGTCCCTGGAGCGCGGCGAGGTCATCCGCGCCACCGGTGAACGCATGGACCCCGGCGGCAAGGGCGTCAACGTCTCGCGCGCCGTCACGGCCGCCGGGCAGCGCACGGTCGCGGTCCTGCCCCTGGGTGGTGCGCCGGGGGCGCTCGTCGCCGACCTGCTCGACGCACAGGGCATCGAGGTCGCACCGGTGCCGGTCGCGGGCGCCACCCGCTCGAACATCGCGCTCGCCGAGTCGGACGGGGTGCTCACGAAGATCAACGCGCCGGGTCCGGACCTGTCCGCCGCCGAGCAGGAACTCTTGCTGGAGACCGTGCGCGAGCAGTCGCGCGACGCCTCATGGATCGCGTGCTGCGGGAGCCTGCCCCGGGGCCTCGCGCCCTCGTGGTACGCCGAGGTGGTCGCGCGAGCGCACGCAGGTGGTGCGCGGATCGCGCTGGACACCTCGGGGCGCGCGCTCCTCGAGGCGCTGCGCGAACGGCCCGACGTGGTGAAGCCGAACGCCGAGGAACTCGCGGAGGCCGTCGGGCGCCCGCTCGCCACGGTGGGCGACGCCGTGAAGGCGGCCGAGGAACTGCGTGAGATGGGCGCGCGCGCCGTGCTCGCCAGCCTGGGCGCCGACGGGCAGCTGCTCGTGGACGGCTCGGGCGCCTGGTTCGGCAGCGCGCACGTGGAGGTCGTACGCAGCAATGTCGGCGCCGGCGACTCCTCGCTGGCCGGCTTCCTGATCGCCGGCGGCAGCGGCCCCGAGGCCCTCGCCTCCGCGGTCGCTCACGGGGCGGCGGCCGTCCAGCTGCCCGGCAGCGAGATGCCGACGCCGGACGACCTGGACCCGGCCGCGGTGACCGTCACGGCCGAGGTGCCCATGGACCGCGCGCTGAAGGAGCCGGTGTCGTGACGGCCCCCCTGTTGTGCCGGCGGGCGCTGAAGGGGCGAGACTTCCTGTTACTCGCCGCGGCCCACGGGTGGCATGGCCACCTGAGCCACCCTGCCGCGCGGTGGGGGCGGGGCTTCCCCGGTCCCGCCCCCACCACCCCCGAAACCCCACACCGCTGCACCCCCGTCCCCCTCACCACCGCCCACCCCACTCCCCGGGCGATACGCGTGCGAAGGAGCCCGCGATGAGCGACATGATCACCGCGGACCTGGTCGATCTCGACCTGTCCGCCGACACCAAGGAAGCGGCGGCGCGTGCCCTCGCCGAGCGCATGGTCGCCCTGGGCCGGGTGACCGACCTGGAGGGCTTCCTCGCCGACGTGGCCGCCCGCGAGGCACAGATGCCGACCGGCCTCGACGGCGGCATCGGCATCCCGCACTGCCGCAGCGAACACGTCACCGAGCCGACACTCGCCTTCGGGCGCAGCGCGGCCGGGATCGACTTCGGCGCGGCCGACGGTCCCGCGGACCTGATCTTCCTGATCGCCGCACCGGCCGGCGCGGACGACGCCCATCTGACGATCCTGTCCTCGCTCGCGCGCCAGCTGATGAACGCCGAGTTCACGGACGCGCTGCGGTCGGCGGGGAACGCGGAGAGCGCCGCGGCGCTGATCCGCGGGGACGAGGCACCGGCGCAGGCGGCCACCGAGGCCACCGCGGGTGCCGATGAAGACTCCGTTGCGGCATCGGCGGCGGCCTCCGCCGATGCCGCAACGGCCAGTACGGCAGCGGAGCCGGCGCAGGACACGCGCCCCTTCCGGATCGTCGCCGTCACGTCCTGCCCGACCGGTATCGCCCACACCTACATGGCGGCCGAGTCGCTGGAGAACGCCGGCCGCGAGGCGGGTGTCGAACTCGTCGTCGAGACGCAGGGCTCGGCCGGCTTCACCCGGCTCGACCCGGCGGTCATCGCGGACGCGGACGGCGTGATCTTCGCGCACGACGTCCCCGTACGCGACAAGGACCGCTTCGCCGGCAAGCCCACCGTCGACGTCGGCGTGAAAGCGGGCATCAACCGCCCGGCCGAACTCATCACCGAGGTCCGCGGGAAGGCCGAGCGCGGCGAGGTCAGCGCGGCGGGCCGGCCCGGCTCCACGCCGGTCGAGCGGGCCGGCGAGTCCGGCGACAGCTACGGCACCAAGCTCCGCAAGTGGCTGATGACCGGCGTGAGTTACATGGTCCCGTTCGTAGCCGCGGGCGGTCTGCTGCTCGCCCTCGGGTTCGCGATCGGCGGCTGGCAGATCGCGAGCGCGCCCTCGGTCATGAAGCACTTCTCCTGGACCGAGATCGACAGCTGGGGCGCCCTGCTCTTCCAGATCGGCCAGGTCGCCTTCGGCTTCCTCATCCCGGTCCTCGCCGGATACATCGCCTACGGCATGGCGGACCGCCCCGGCCTCGTCCCCGGCTTCGTCGGCGGAATGATCGCCTCCAACATCGCAGCGGGCTTCCTCGGCGGTCTGGTCGCCGGTCTGCTGGCGGGTGGTGTGGTCCTCGCGATCCAGCGGATCAAGATCCCGCCGGTGCTGCGCGGCATCATGCCGGTGGTGGTGATCCCGCTGATCTCCTCGCTGATCGTCGGCTTCCTGATGTTCGTGGTGGTCGGCAAGCCCATCGCCGAGGCCCAGAAGGGCATGACGGACTGGCTCAACGGCCTCTCCGGTGCCAACGCCGTCCTGCTCGGCGTCCTCCTCGGCCTGATGATGTGCTTCGACCTCGGCGGCCCGGTCAACAAGGTCGCGTACGCCTTCGCCACCGCCGGCATCGCCGTCCAGGACCCGAGCGACTCCGCGATGAAGGTCATGGCCGCCGTGATGGCCGCGGGCATGGTCCCGCCGCTGGGCATGGCGCTGGCGACCACCGTCCGCAAGAAGCTCTTCACCCAGACCGAGCGTGAGAACGGCAAGGCGGCCTGGGTCCTGGGCGCCTCCTTCATCTCCGAGGGCGCGATCCCGTTCGCCGCGGCCGACCCGCTGCGCGTCATCCCCGCCTCCATGGCGGGCGGCGCGGTCACCGGCGCGCTGTCGATGGCCTTCGGCGCCACCCTGCGCGCCCCGCACGGCGGCATCTTCGTGGTCCCGCTGATCGGCAGCCCGTTCCTCTATCTGATCGCCATCGCGGCGGGCGTGTGCGTCACGACCGGCCTGGTGATCGTCCTGAAGAGCATGCGCAAGCCGGCCGCGGGGACGGCGGCCACCGCGGCGACGGGGGCCGCCGACGCCCCGACGGCCGATCAGAAGCAGCCGGTCGCCGCGTAACCCCTGCCCCTTTGGGGCTGCTGTGAGTTGTTCACGGCACCTGCGAGATACGTCACGGTCCGGGACCAAAGTCCCGGACCGTGGTGTCTACTGGAACGCATGCCTGAGCACGTCTCCGTCTACCAGTTGCTGGGTATGACCCTTCTCGTCCTGGTGGCCGTCGCCTGGGTGATCGGGCTGGCCGTCATGCTGCGCCGTGGCCGCCGCGAGGCCGCGCTGTGGCGTTCCGGCCATGGCCTGCCCGCCCTGCCCCACCAGCGACAGACCGGCCCCGGCCGCGAGTCCGTCGAGCTGACCCCGGCGGAGGAGGACGCGTTCGCGGGTCTGGTACGACAGCTCGGCGGCGGTCGCTGACACGGGCGCCGGAGCGGGACCTACGGGGGTTTGTACGGGGGCGCTCGTGCGGGAGCGTGAGCGGCTCAGGAGACCTGAGCCGCGCGTCGCTCCATGGCGTCGCGGGCCGCGTCCTCGGTGACGTACACCTCGCACATGTGCCGCCCGTCGGGCGTCGCCGTGTGCTCGACCTCCCACAAGGAGATCTCCGCGCCGTCGCGCAGCAGGAACGCGTGCTCGTACAGCGAGAAGCCCAGTCCGGCGCGCCCCGCCCGGCACGGGCGTCCGAACGCCTGCGTGATCTGGTGGGCGAACGCGTCCGCCAGCAGCGCGGCCGTCTCGGGGCCCGGCCGGTCCGTGTTCTCCGCCCGGCGCAGGAGCCGCCGCGCGTGGTCCGCCGAGTCATCCGGGACGTAGGCGTGCCGCGGCGTCTGCACGGCGGTGAGCTGCACCGTCACCGGCAGCTCGAAGTCCGGGGTGTCGGGCGGTAACGGCAGCCGCGCGGTCGCCGCACGCACCTCCTCCTCGTCGACGTACACCTCGTGCTGCGGAACGCTGTCCCGCGCGGTGTTGTGGACGAGCTCCCACAGAGTGAGCGCCGAACCGTCGGCGAGCAGCCACGTGTGCCGGTACGTCTCACGGTGCAGCCCCGCGCTGTGGTGCGCGGAGTGCAGCGAACTGTCGTGCGCCAGCGCGCAGTCCAGTCGCCGTATCGTCTCGTCGGGCAGCTCGAAGGAGTTCAGGGCACGACCGAGGAGCCGCGCGAGGTGCTCCTCCGGAGACTCGGGCGACTCGGGTGGTTCGTACGCTGCCGTCTCGTACGGAACGCTCAAGGTTTCTCCCGGCGTTGCTGCATGTCACCTTGTGGGTGCATACCGTAGCTCCTCGGTCGGACATCATGTCCGGGAACCGAGAAAACGTACGCCCGGAAAACGCCCGGGCCGCGCAGGAAGTTCCCACGCGGTCCGATGTTCCGTCAAAAACCCCCGGTCAGAAGGCCTTTGCGATGATCAGGAGGTGCTGACGGCGCTCCCCGCGACCCACTCGTTCCATGACAGGTTCCAGCCGTTCAGCCCGTTGTCGGGCGCCACCGTCTTGTCGGGGGAGTTCTTCACGATCACCACGTCCCCGATCTGTGAGCTGTCGTAGAACCACTTCGCCGGGGTGTTCCCCTGGCCGCCCTTCACATCCTGCAGTCCGACGCAGCCATGGCTGGTGCCCGCGCGCCCGAACGGCGGATTGCCCTTGTTGTACCAGTAGTTGCCGTGGATGAAGGTGCCGGACCGGGTCAGCCGCATCGCGTCCGGGACGTCGGGGATGTCGTACGCGTTGGCGAGGGCGACCGTCCGGCTGTCCATGCGGATCTTCTTGTACTTCTCGGAGATCACCATCTGCCCGTTGTACGTGGTGAACTCCGGGCTGCCCGTCGAGATCGGCACCGACTTGATGGTCCGCCCGTCCCGTACGACCTTCATGGTCTGCGTGTCGGCGTCCACCGTGGACACCTGGGAGCGCCCGATGGTGAAGCTGACGGTCTTCTCCTGCACACCGGTGACGCCGCCCGCGCCCTCGACCCCTTCCAGGTCGATCTTCATCGTGACCTTGGAGCCGGCCTTCCAGTACTCCTCGGGCCGGAAGTCGAGCCGCTGCGCCCCGAACCAGTGCCCGACCACCTGCTGTCCACTGCTGGACGTCACCGTGATGTGCGACTGCACGGCCTTCTTGTCGCTGATCGCCTTGTCGAAGCTGAACGACACCGGCATCCCCACGCCGACCGTCGTCCCGTTGTCCGGCGTGTACGTCCCGATGAAGCTGTGCGCCTTGGAGACGGTCGTGAAGACGGACTTCGCGGCCACGGACCTGCCGTCCGAGTCCTTCGCCGTGGCGGCGATCCGGTACTTCGTGGCACGCTCCAACTGCTCCGTGGGCTTCCAGGTCTTTCCGCCCGCGGTCATCGACCCCGGCACGTCCTGCCCCGTGCCCGCCACCGTCATCCTCACGCCGGTCAGTGTGCCGTCACTGACCTTCACGCCGGTCGAGTTGATCGACGCGCCCGTCGAACCGTTCTTGGCGGAGATGGCGATCTGCGCAGCGGAGGTCTGCGCGGGGTCCTTGCCGCCCTTGCCTTCGCTCCCGGCGTCGGAGTCGCCTCCGCACGCGGTGAGGGTGAGGGCGCCGACCATCAGGACGGCACAGGCCCCCAGTGCGCGCCGTGCTGCTATGTCCGGCGTTGTCACGAGATGCTCCATATTCGTGTGATGTGCGCTGTCCGCTCCACTCGGTGAAGAAAGAGGGACTCGGTCCCTGCCCGGGTTCCCTGACAACGCGACGAATGCCATGCCGTGACAGAACCCGGACGGGATGTGGGGGTGGGCTTGATGTTGGCCGGGGTGCCTACGGGGGTGCCGGGTCGGGTTGTCGGGCGGGTGCGGGTCCGTTGTGGCTGGTCGCGCAGTTCCCCGCGCCCCTGAGAGTTGAGGTGACCCGTGCCACGATGGACCGTTCGGGTCGCTGCAGGCATCCGCCTCAGCCCCCGACGGCGTGCCCCCCGTACAAGTCCTCATACGCCGGCCACACCCCACCCGCCCCCTCCACCGACTCCGCCGCCCGCACGGCCCGTACGATCGCCCGCGTCACCGCGTCCGCACCCGCGGCGAGCACGGAGTTGAGTGCGAGGGGATCGTCGGCGTCGAGGGGTCGCGCCCCCGTGGCCAGGGTGAACACCGTGTCGCCGTCGTGCAGCAGGTGCACCGGCCGCACGGCACGCGCGATGCCGTCGTGCGCGGTCCCGGCCACCTTCTGGGCCTGCGCCTTCGACAGTTCCGCGTCGGTGGCCACCACCGCGAGCGTGGTGTTCAGAGGCGGCGGCGCATTCTTCGACGCGGTCTCGGCGAGCCGCCGGCGCGCGGCGTCGTGCACCCGCTCCTCCGGATACCGCACCCGCCCGTCGAACAACTCCCCATACAGAACCCCCGTCTCCGGATCGGACACCGCCCCCACCGCATTGGCCACCACCAACGCCGCCACGGTGATCCCCGAGGGGAGGGCAATGCTCGCCGTCCCGACCCCGCCCTTCATCGCCCCGACCGCGGCCCCCGTCCCCGCCCCCACGCACCCCTCCGGCACCTCCGCACCGAAGGCACTCGCCGCGGCGGCCTCGACGGCGGCCCGCCCGGTCGCCGCGTCCGGCCGGGCCCGGAAGTCACCGCCGCGCCCCAGGTCGAAGACACACGCCGCTGGCACGACCGGCACCACATGCGAGGGATCCGGCCCCACCCGCACCCCCCGCCCCTGCTCCTCCAGCCAGGCCATCACCCCGGAGGCCGCGTCGAGCCCGTACGCGCTGCCCCCGGTCAGCACGATCGCCTCGACCTTCTGCACCAGGTTGCGCGGATCGAGCGCGTCGGTCTCCTTGGTGCCGGGACCTCCACCGCGTACGTCCACCGCGGCGACGGCCCCGCCCTCCGGGGCGAGCACGACGGTGGTGCCGGTGAGCCAACCGTCGCCGGTGCGCGTCGCGTGCCCCACGCGTATCCCGGCGACATCCGTCAGAGCGTCAACTGTCATGGAACCAGTCTCGTCCAGCCCCGCCGCACTCCTCAGAACCGGCGGTCCGACATCCCCGCGGACCGGCCGGACGAGGTCACGTCGCCCGAACCGGCTCCCCGCGCGTCCGGGCCGCCATACGGGCGGTCAACGTCGTCCCGGTCACCACCGCCAGCGCCGCCACGATGCCCGCAGCCGGCACCGCCCAGTCACCCAGGAAGGTGCAGCAGATCACCAGCAACGCCGTGACCGGCAGCACCAGTTGCTGCACGATGCCCACCTTGAAATACCGCGCGTGCAGGCCCCAGACGGTCAGCAGATAGAGGGCGGTCGGCAGGGTCACCGCGGACGACGCGGCCAGTGTCGAGATGTGGGCCTTGCCGACGGCCTGTTCCACGACCACCTCCAGGCCCGCCCCGATCGCGGCAGCCGAGGTGAACACCAGGTAGTGGCCGTATCCCCACAGGAACGCCTGCTTGCTGGAGCGCAGATGGCCATGGATGGGCACCACGAAGTAGATCCACCAGGCGGCGAAGATGATCAGCAGTCCGCCCATGGCGATCGGCAGCAGCTCGTCCAGCGCGTCGTTCTCGTCGATGCCGGCCTTCACGGCGACCGTGGCGGCGGCGATCGTCTCGCCGAGCACGATGATCGTGAACAGCCCGTACCGTTCCGCGATGTGGTGCGGATGCCACGACGTCGGATGGTCCCTCTCGGCGAAGGGCGGCACGCACATCTCCAGCACCGCCATCACCAGGAAGACCCAGGCCCGTCCGCCCTCGGGCAGCACCAGCAGCCCCAGCCAGCCGACCTGGCACAGCAGCACGCCGAACGCGTACCGCAGGGCCATCGTCCGTTCCGCGCCCTGGCTCGAACGCGCCACCCGCAGCCACTGCGTGATCAGCGCCAGCCGCATGATCACATAGCCCAGCAACACGGCCAGGAACTCGTGGTCGTCGAACGCCCGGGACACCCCGGCCGCCAGCACCAGAACACCGGCGATCTGCACCAGGGTGACGACCCGGTAGAGCGCGTCGTCGTTGTCGTACGCCGAGGCGAACCACGTGAAGTTCATCCACGCCCACCAGATGGCGAAGAAGACCATCGCGTAGTCGAGGACTCCCTCGCCGGCGTGGCCCTCGGCGATGGCGTGCACGAGGGCCACCCCCGCCTGGGCGATGGCCACGACGAAGCACAGGTCGAAGAAGAGCTCCAGCGGCGAGGCGACCCTGTGGGCCTCGTCCCGGCCACGGGCGGTGAGTCTGCGCAGTGGACTGCGCGTCGGACTGGACGTCATGGCCCAAGCACACCAGATGCCGACCGGAAATTCCCTCGCGCCCGTTCACGGGGCGCCCGGGTGAGGGATCCGCGGCATACGAGCCGTCGGGACCGCTGCCGTACCCTGGACCAGTGAGCACCGCCCCCGACCCCGCGCCCTCCGAGCCGAAGCCCGCGCTGGTCTTCGACGATCCGCTGGACCAGCAGTCCCCGGACGACACCGACCGAGGCTGGGGCGACCGGCCGCGCGCCGACAGCGACGGCGCGGCCGACCTGAAGCGTTTCCTCGACGAGAAGCCGCCCCACCACCTCTGAGCGAGGCGCACGGCCCGGCTCGCTAGCGCCCGTCGTGGCCCGAGCCCCGCTGCGCGACCAGGGCGTCGCGGATCTCCTTGAGGACCTCCAGCTCGGTCACCTCGATGACCTCGTGCGTGCCCTCCTTCGCCTTCCGCCGGGCCTCCATCCGAGCCAGGTACTTCGACATCGGCAGGACCATCAGGAAGTAGACGACGGCCGCGGTGATCACGAAGCTGAGCGTGGCGCCGAGAACGGAACCCCACCTGATCGGGATGCCGCGCAGCACGGTGCCGTCCGCCGCGACCTTGCACGGGGCCTGGAGACACGAACTGTAACTGTCGAGGTTCTTGGTGCCGATCGCTCCGACCAGCGGGTTGATGATGCCCTTCACCACCGAGTTGACGATGTTGGTGAAGGCCGCGCCGATGACCACCGCGACAGCCAGATCGACGACGTTCCCGCGCATCAGAAAGGCCTTGAAGCCCTCCAGGACGCTCGGCTTCTTCTCGCTCACCTAGAGGCCTCTTCTCGCACGCACAGGTTGTGGAACAAACAGCTCCGCAACCTACGTCAACGCGAGGTGACCCTGTCCAATGGGGTCGCTCGAAGGGGGCCCTTGACAGGAACTCCCGCAACGGACGGACTGCACTGCTCAACACAGCGTCACCGCCAACCGTGCCGTCGCGCTCGCGCCCGCGAGGCGTGCCGCCGTCGACCGCGGCACCGAGAGCACGACCAGTGCCCCGCCCTCGGTCACACCGTCCAGCGGCTCCGGCACCTTCGCCACCCGCGCCCCCCGCGCGACCACCCGGGCATCCCCACCCAGCGCCGACTCCTCCGCGGCGATGACGTCGACCCGATCCCCGGGGCGCAGCAGCCGGACCGTCGCACCGTCGGCGATCCGCACCGGCGCCGACACCGTCTCCACGGCACGGTGCCGGCGTACCGGCTCGGTTACCGGATGACCCCGCGCCCCGTCGTCGCCCCCCGGGCCCGCCGCCACCAACGCGGCCGCGGTGACGGCGAGGCCGAGGGCCAGGGGCCGTCCGCGGTGCCGTACGAACCGTTGTAGTTGCCGGCGCCCGCCGCGCACCCGCACCGGCGCGAAATGCGGGACCTCGCAGGTCGGGGGAGCGTCGGTACCCAGCGGGAGGGGCACGAGGGGAGAGGGAGACGGAGCGAAGGACATGAGGACCACCACCAGTGACGAGACATCGGCTTGCGCTGCCACGATGAGGCTTCGCGCCGGATCCCGCCGAGGCCGGTGGACTACCGGCCGGTTGTGGAAAACTCGCTCACCCGAACGAGAACTTCCGTCCCCGCCAGGGAAGTTCGGACTCAGGGAAGTTCGGGCTCAGGGAAGTTCGGGCTCAGGGAAGTTCGAACCCAGGATTCATGCCGCCCAGCGCGTTCACGCACAGGCAGTCCCGCTCCACGTTCGGAGGCAGCGCCGCCACCGCGTCGAACAGCACGCCCCGCAGCCGGTCCACGTTCGCCGCGAACACCCGCAGCACCTCGTCGTGCGAGACGCCCTCGCCGGTCTCGGCGCCCGCGTCGAGATCGGTGACCAGGGTCAACGACGTGTAGCAGAGCTCCAGTTCACGCGCGAGCGCCGCCTCGGGGTGGCCGGTCATGCCCACCACCGACCAGCCCTGGGCCTGGTGCCACACCGACTCGGAGCGCGTCGAGAACCGCGGCCCCTCGATCACGACGAGCGTGCCGCCGTCCACCGCCTCCCAGTCACGCCCACGGGCCGCCTTCAGCGCGGCCGCCCGCCCGACGGGGCAGTACGGGTCGGCCAGCGACACGTGCACCACGTTCGGCACACCGCCGTCCGGCAGCGGCAGCCCGTCGAAGTACGTTCCCGCCCGGGACTTCGTACGGTCGACCAGCTGGTCCGGCACGAGCAGCGTGCCCGGGCCGTACTCGGGGCGCAGCCCGCCCACGGCGCACGGGCCGAGGACCTGCCGTGCCCCCACCGACCTGAGGGCCCACAGATTGGCCCGGTAGTTGATCCGGTGCGGCGGCAGATGGTGGCCGCGCCCGTGCCGGGGCAGGAAGGCGACCCGTCGGCCGGCGACCTCGCCGAGGAAGAGGGAGTCGCTGGGCGGACCGTAGGGGGTGTCCACCTGGACCTCGGTCACGTCGTCGAGGAACGAGTAGAAGCCGGAGCCGCCGATTACGCCGATCTCTGCGTTCACCATGACCAGCACAGTATCCGGCCCCGGAAACCCGCGGCGGCCGGGCCCGGGAAACGCCGAAGACCCCGCCGTCGTACGACGGCAGGGTCCCGGAAGTGAGACCTACGCGGCGGAGCTGCTGCTGGACGAGGTGCCCGAGCTCGACGACTTCGAGTCCGAGGAGGACGAGGAAGAAGACGAGGACGACTCGGACGACGACGAGGTGGACGTCGACGGCTTCGAGGACGACGACGCCGGGGAGCTGCTCGACGAGGAGCCGCGGCTGTCGTTGCGGTAGAAGCCGGAGCCCTTGAAGACGATGCCGACCGCGGAGAACACCTTCTTGAGGCGACCCTGGCAGTTGGGGCACTCGGTCAGAGCGTCGTCGGTGAACTTCTGCACCGCCTCGAGGCCCTCGCCGCACTCGGTGCACTGGTACTGATAGGTGGGCACTGTCTTCCTCCTGGCACTCTCACTCAGTGAGTGCTAACGATGGTCCATAGTGACGTATTCCCGGGAATCAGTCCACTGCCATCGGCACTCGGTGACCGATGCCACGTGCGACGGTCCGGCCGCGGGGCCGCGCCACGAGGTGTGAACGCAGCGCCAGCAGAGTCGCCAGGGCGAGCAGCGTGCCGCCCATCGGCACCAGGAACCCGGCGCCGTCCCGGAAGCGGTCCTCCAGCTGTCCGGCGATCGTGACGGCGGCCGCCTGGCCGAGCGCCACCGCGCCGGTCAGCCAGGTGAAGGCCTCGGTGCGGGCGCCTGCGGGGACCAGGCTCTCGACCAGGGTGTAGCCGGTGATCAGGGTGGGCGCGATGCACATGCCGACCAGGAGGCCGAGGCCCGCCAGGACGAGCACCGAGTGCGCGGCCCACAGGCCGGAGGCCGTCAGTGCGAGGGCGCCGTATCCGACGATCAAGCGCCGCTGGGGGGCCACCTTCCAGGCGATGGCGCCACAGACCAGGCCCGAGAGCATGTTGCCCGCGGCGAAGACGCCGTACAGGACACCGTTCAGGCCGGGTTCGCCGATCGACTCGCTGAACGCGGCCAGCGAGACCTGCATGCCGCCGAAGACGGCACCGATGCCCAGGAATGTCACGATCAGGACCCGCACCCCGGGGATGCGCAGTGCCGAGGCGTGCTCCACGCGTGCGTGGCCGTCGACGGCCGTGACCGACGGCTGCGTGCTCTTCTGTGCGGCGAACAGCAGGCCGCCGAGCAGTGTGAGGGACGCCTCCGTCAGCAGGCCCGCGGCCGGGTGCACGGCGGTGCACAGGGCGGTGGCGAGGAGCGGGCCGAAGACGAAGGTCAGCTCGTCCGTGACGGACTCGAAGGCCGCCGCCGTGGTCATCAGGGGCGAGCCCTGAAGCTTCACGCCCCAGCGGGCGCGCACCATGGGCCCGATCTGCGGCACCGAGGCACCGGTGGGCACGGCGGCCGCGAACAACGCCCACAGGGGCGCGTGCGCCAGGGCGAGGGCCGTCAGGGACAGGCCCGCAACGGTGTGCACCAGCACGCCGGGGATCAGCACGGCGCGCTGGCCCCAGCGGTCAGCGAGACGGCCGCTGTAGGGCGCGAACAGCGCCATGGCGACACCGGTGACGGCCGCGACGGCGCCCGCCGCTCCGTACGAGCCGGTGGTGTGCTGCACGAGCAGCACGAGGGAAAGGGTGAGCATCGCGAACGGCTGGCGCGCCGCGAAGCCGGGGAGCAGGAACGTCCAGGCGCCGCGGGTACGCAGCAGCTGCCCGTATCCCGGGCGGGAGGAGGTGACCGTGGATGCCACGGCCCGTGCCTTTCTGCCGCCTGGTAGCGCGGCTCCCCTTCCGAAGGGGCGGCGCCGAGAGCTGTCCTCTTGCGCGGACTGCGGTAGATGCCGAATCCGACTGCTCAGGGACGTCTCGGCCGCCATACGGTCGCGCCAGCTCTGCGTCAGGCAGAGTTGGTTCGATCAGGGGTGCGACCTCATCGTACAGGGGAGTGCGTAACACGCTCTTAACGTGTGCCGCCACCGCCGTCCGTACCCAGCCAGTCGGCCAGCTTGCCGCCGTGGCCCACCGCGCGCAGCCGCCGTTCCGCGGCGTCGCGGACCGGGTCGGTGGCGACGACGAGCAGTTCGTCCCCGCGCCGCAGCACCGTGGTGGGCAGCGGAACGAACGATTTTCCCTCGCGGACGACGAGGGTGACCGCGGCCCCGGCCGGCAGCCGCAGCTCGTTGACCTCGACGCCGTGCATCCGGGACCCCTCGGGGATGGCGACGGACAGCAGGTGCCCGCGCAGCCGCTCCAGGGGCGCCGACTCGATGCCGAGGTCGGCGGCCTCGGGGTCCCCGCCCAGGCGCAGCTTGCGCGCCAGCCAGGGCAGCGTCGGCCCCTGCACGAGGGTGTATACGACGACCAGGATGAAGACGATGTTGAAGATGCGACGGCTGCCCTCGACACCGCTCACCATCGGGATCGTCGCCAGGATGATGGGCACGGCGCCGCGCAGTCCGGCCCAGGACATGAGCGTCTGCTCCTGCCAGGGCACCCGGAACGGCGTCAGGCACAGCACGACGCTCAGGGGTCGCGCCACCATGGTCAGCACCAGCCCGATGACGAGTCCGGGCAGTACGTCGTCGCCCAGCTCGTGCGGGGTGACCAGCAGGCCCAGCAGGACGAACATGCCGATCTGGGCGATCCAGCCGAGCCCGTCGGCGAAGCCGCGGGTGGCGGGCCAGTGCGGCAGCTTGGCGTTGCCCATCGCCATGGAGGCGAGATAGACGGCGAGGAAGCCGCTGCCGTGTGCCAGCGCGCCCGCCGCGTACGCGGTGACGGCGATCGCCATGACCGCGATCGGATAGAGGCCGGAGGCGGGCAGAGCGACGTGCCTGAGGCCCCAGGAGCCCAGCCAGCCCACCGCGATGCCGATGGCCGCTCCGATGGCCAGCTCCAGGGTTATCTCGCCGATCAGCGTGTACCAGTGCTCGACCGGGCCCACCTGGGAGAAGGCGACCACCAGGATGACCACCGGGGCGTCGTTGAAGCCGGACTCGGCCTCCAGCGTGCCCGTCACGCGCGTGGGGAGCGGGATCTTGCGCAGCACCGAGAAGACCGCCGCCGCGTCCGTCGAGGAGACGACCGCCCCGACGATGAGCGCCTGACGCCACTCGAGGCCGATCAGATAGTGCGCGGCCGTCGCCGTGACCCCGACGCTCACCGCGACCCCGCCCAGCGCCAGCGCGGTGGCGGCCGGCAGGACCGGCTTGATCTCCTTCCACTTCGTGCCGAGGCCACCCTCGGCCAGGATCACGACCAGGGCCGCGTACCCGATGACCTGGGTCAGTTCGGCGTTGTCGAAGTGGATGTCGCCGATGCCGTCCTGGCCCATGGCGATCCCGATCCCCAGGTACACGAGCAGGCTGGGGAGCCCGCTGCGCGAGGAGATCCGGACCGCTGCCACGGCGACGAGCAGGACGAGCGAGCAGACGAGGAGGAGCTGGTTGAGGTGGTGGACAGTCAGCGGCCGTTCCCTTCCCTGGCTCACCCGCATCACGCGCGCGTGAGCTCACGTACATAGGACACGAAGTGGTGGGACTCCGCATCCAAGTACTTCGTTACCTTACCTAACTCTTGACGATTTCTTGACGCTCCGCGAGGTGAGATCGAACGCTCGTCCGCGCTGGTTCCCCACTCCGCGTCAAGTCCGCCTGGGCCCTGCGCCTATGGTTGCTCCAGCGCGCAGAGCCTGCGTCACATCCCCGGCCGGGCGCGCGGCGTCTGGCGGCCGGGGATGTGACGCAGGCTCCCCGTCAACAGCACAGCCAGCCCGCCCTGCCGCTCGCGTTAGGACAGCAAGGACAGCGATGCCCCCCACCACCACCGCCTCATCGGGTCAGCAGCCCGGCAAGTCCGGCAGGAAGAAGGGGCGAAGAGCCCGTCTGATCGTTCTCGTCCTCGTCCTGGCCGTCATCGGCGGCGTCGCCTACGGCGGGTACTGGTCGGTGAGCACCGTTCGCGCCTCCTTCCCGCAGACCAAGGGCTCGATCGAGCTCGAAGGCCTGTCGGGCCCCGTGGACGTCAAGCGCGACAGCTACGGCATCCCGCAGATCTACGCCTCCTCGGACGCGGACCTGTTCATGGCGCAGGGCTACGTCCAGGCGCAGGACCGCTTCTACGAGATGGACGTGCGCCGCCACATGACCTCCGGGCGCCTGTCGGAGATGTTCGGCAAGGGTCAGGTCGACGACGACGAGTTCCTGCGCACCCTGGGCTGGGACCGGGTCGCGAAGAAGGAGTACGACACCAAGCTGTCGGCCTCCACCAAGAAGTACCTCCAGGCCTACGCCAAGGGAGTCAACGCCTACCTCCGGGGCAAGAGCGGCAAGGACATCTCCCTGGAGTACGCGGCGCTCGGCTTCAAGAACGACTACAAGCCCGCGGAGTGGACCCCGGTCGACTCGGTCGCGTGGCTGAAGGCCATGGCCTGGGACCTGCGCGGCAACATGCAGGACGAGATAGACCGCGCCCTGATGACGAGCCGCCTCGGCCCGAAGCAGGTCGCCGACCTGTACCCCGACTACCCGTACAGCCGGAACCAGACGATCGTCCAGGAGGGTCAGTACAACGAGCTGACCCAGACGTTCGAGCAGAACGGCAGCACGGAGAACAGCGGGACGACCGGCACCGGCACTTCCTCGAGCGGCTCCGGAACGTCCACGAGCGGCACTACGGGCACGTCGTCGGCCTCCACCGCGTCGTCGACCTCCTCCTCGACCGCCTCGGCGCTCCAGAGCCAGCTCTCGGGCCTCTACAACGTCCTGGACGACGTCCCCACGGCCGTCGGCGTCAACGGCCAGGGCATCGGCTCCAACTCCTGGGTCGTCGACGGCTCGCACACCATCACCGGCAAGCCGCTGCTGGCCAACGACCCGCACCTGTCGGCCTCCCTGCCGTCCGTGTGGTACCAGATGGGCCTGCACTGCCGGACCGTCTCCAGCACGTGCCAGTACGACGTCTCCGGCTACACCTTCGCGGGCATGCCCGGCGTGGTCGTCGGCCACAACGCGAAGATCGCCTGGGGCATGACGAACTCCGGCGTCGACGTCACCGACCTCTACCTGGAGAAGCTCTCCGGCGACGGCTACCTCTACGACGGCGAGACCAAGCCCTTCACCACGCGCGAGGAGACCATCAAGGTCGCCGGCGGTGAGTCCAAGAAGATCGTCGTCCGTGAGACGAACAACGGCCCCCTGCTCTCCGACCGCTACGACGAACTCGTGAAGGTCGGCAAGAAGGCCACCGTCGACAACGCGGCCCCCGACCGCGGCGACGGCTACGGCGTCGCCCTGCGCTGGACCGCGCTCGACCCCGGCACTTCCATGGACGCCGTGTTCGCGATGGACAAGGCGTCGAACTGGAGCGATTTCCGCGCGGCGGCGGCCCTGTTCGACGTGCCCTCGCAGAATCTCGTCTACGCCGACTCCGAGAACATCGGTTACACGCTGCCCGGCCGCATCCCGATCCGCGCGAAGGGCGACACCGGCGCGATCCCGGCGCCTGGCTGGGACCCCAAGTACGCCTGGACCGGCAAGTACATCGAGCAGGACGAGCTGCCCTACGAGTACAACCCGTCGCGCGGCTACATCGTCACCGCCAACCAGGCCGTGATCGACAAGGACAAGTACCCCTACACGCTCACCACGGACTGGGGCTACGGCACCCGCAGCCGGCGCATCACCGATCTGATCGAGCAGAAGATCAAGGGCGGCGGCAAGGTCTCCACCGACGACATGCGCCAGATGCAGCTCGACAACAGCAGCGAGATCGCCAAGCTGCTCGTGCCCAAGCTCCTGAAGATCGACCTCAAGGACAAGGACGTCCGTCAGGCGCAGGAGCTGCTGGAGGGCTGGGACTACACCCAGGACGCCGACTCGGCGGCGGCCGCCTACTTCAACGCGGTCTGGCGCAACATCCTCAAGCTCGCCTTCGGCAACAAGCTGCCCAAGGAGCTGCGGGTCAAGGGCCAGTGCCTGTGGGTCGACCCCATCAACACCACCGGGCCCGCGGACGAGGCGGACAAGGTCCGCGAGTGCGGCCAGCGTGACGCCGACCAGGCACAGCCGGACGGCGGCGACCGCTGGTTCGAGGTCGTGCGCAACCTCATGGACGACGAGAACAGCGACTGGTGGAAGACCCCGAAGGGCGTCGGTGACCGCCCCAAGGCCGACAACCGCGACGAGCTGTTCGAGCGCGCCATGATCGACGCCCGCTGGGAGCTGACCGCCAAGCTCGGCAAGGACATCGACACCTGGAGCTGGGGCCGGCTGCACCGCCTGTTCCTGAAGAACCAGACCCTGGGCACCGATGGCCCCGGCATCGTGAAGTACCTGCTCAACCGCGGCCCCTGGAAGCTCAGCGGCGGCGAGGCGACGGTCAACGCGACCGGCTGGAACGCCGCGGGCGGCTACGGCGTCGTCTGGGTGCCGTCGATGCGCATGGTGGTCAACCTCGGCGACCTCGACAAGTCGAAGTGGATCAACCTCACCGGCGCCTCCGGGCACGCCTACAGCGCGCACTACACCGACCAGACCGGCAAATGGGCCAAGGGCGAGCTGCTGGACTGGTCGTTCTCGGACGACGCCGTCGACAAGAGCACGACCGACACACTGGTGCTGAAGCCGTGAGCCTCCGGCGGTAGTGCGAAGAAGGGGCCCGTCACACGCGCGTGTGGCGGGCCCCTTCTTCGCACGCCGGGCACTGCGCGGCGGCACGGGGGCGGCACGTGGCCGAGGGGCGCACGCCATCCCGTGCGCCCCCTGGACGTTCATGCCCCGCTACGGAAGCGGCGCACGCCCGACGGCGTCACCACCGCGTGCACCAGCCGGTCATGCGCCTCCTCCGGGACATGCGCGACGACCTCGGAGTCGTACAGGAGTACCACCAGCGCCGGTCGTGCGCCCGCGCGCTCCAGGCGCGCGAGCACCCGGTCGTACGACCCCCCGCCGCGCCCCAGGCGCAGCCCGCGCCCGTCCACCGCCAGGCCGGGCAGCAGCACCACGTCGGCGCTGGTCACGGCGTCCGGGCCCAGCCGCTCGCCGGAGGGCTCGAAGAGGGCCATCTTCCCGCCGTGCTGGACGCGCGCGACGGAGCCCTCGCCGGTGTAGGCGCCCCAGTCCAGATCGTTGTCCGGCAGAAGCGCCGGGAGGAGAACACGCACGCCCCGCTCGCGCAGCGCGTCAAGGAGCGTGAGCGTGCCTGGTTCGCTCCCCACCGAGACGTACGCCGCCACCGTGCGCGCACGCGCCAGTTCGGGCAGCTCAAGGGCCCGATCGGCCAGTGCGGCCGCCGCTTCTCGCACGTCATCGGCCGTCAACCTGTTCCTCACTGCTAGGTATTCTTGCCGCAACGTTCGCTTGTCAGGCTCGGTGGGACGTCCGATGTGACTCAAGGTCTGCACCCATACCCTTCCAATACGCTCATATAAGAGCTTATTAACCGGAGCCCCAGATTCCAGGCAAAGGCACCGGATAGGGTGGCGAACATGACTCAGTCGCACCCCCGGATCAGCAAGGCTGTCATTCCGGCAGCAGGGCTCGGCACCCGCTTCCTGCCGGCGACCAAGGCCACTCCCAAGGAGATGCTGCCGGTGGTCGACAAGCCCGCGATCCAGTACGTGGTCGAGGAGGCCGTCTCGGCGGGCCTCGATGACGTCCTCATGATCACGGGACGCAACAAGCGCCCCCTGGAGGACCACTTCGACCGCAACTACGAGCTCGAGTCCGCCCTCCAGAAGAAGGGCGACGCCGGCCGGCTCGCCAAGGTCCAGGAGTCCAGCGACCTCGCCACGATGCACTACGTGCGCCAGGGCGACCCCCGCGGCCTCGGCCACGCCGTCCTGTGCGCGGCCCCCCACGTGGGCCACGAGCCTTTCGCCGTCCTCCTCGGCGACGACCTGATCGACGCCCGCGACCCCCTGCTCAAGCGGATGATCGAGGTGCAGGAGCAGTACGGCGGCAGCGTCATCGCGCTGATGGAGGTCGCGCCCGAGCAGATCCACCTCTACGGCTGTGCCGTCGTCGAGGAGACCGAGGACAGCGACGTCGTCCGGGTGGGCGGCCTGGTCGAGAAGCCGGAGGCGTCCGACGCCCCGTCGAACTACGCGGTCATCGGCCGGTACGTTCTCGACCCGCACATCTTCGACATACTCCGCACGACCGAGCCGGGCCGGGGCAACGAGATCCAGCTCACCGACGCCCTCCAGCAGCTCGCACAGGACGAGAAGGTCGGCGGCCCGGTGCACGGCGTCGTCTTCAAGGGCCGCCGCTATGACACCGGGGACCGCGGCGACTATCTGCGTGCCATTGTCAGACTCGCGTGCGAACGTGAAGACCTGGGCCCGGACTTCCGGACCTGGCTTCGCAGTTTCGTAGCCGAGGAGATGTAGCGAGTTGAGCAGCGCCGCGAGCCGCCCCACCGACCAGGACCACCTCTGGTCGGTGGACGAACACCTGGAGGACATCCTCGCGACCGTCCGCCCCCTCGAACCCATCGAGCTGCAGCTGCTCGACGCCCAGGGCTGCGTCCTGGTCGAGGACGTCACGGTCCCGGTGTCCCTGCCGCCGTTCGACAACAGCTCCATGGACGGGTACGCGGTGCGGGTCGCGGACGTGGCGGGCGCGAGCGAGGAGTTCCCGGCCGTCCTGGACGTCGTCGGGGACGTCGCGGCGGGCGAGGCGGAGTTGCTGCAGGTCGGTCCCGGGCAGGCCGCCCGCATCATGACCGGCGCCCCGCTGCCGCCCGGCGCCGAGACCGTCGTCCCCGTCGAGTGGACCGACGGAGGCCTCGGCGAGGGCCCGGTGACCGGGATGCGTGCCCGCAGTCTCGCCCCCGAGGGCGCCGAGGGACAGGTGCACGTGTACCGGCCCGCCGAGGCACGCGCGCACGTGCGCGCCGAGGGCAGCGACGTGCGGGCCGGCGACCGCGCCCTGGACGCCGGCACCGTCCTCGGCCCCCCGCAGATCGCCCTGCTCGCCGCCATCGGCCGCGGCACCGTCCGCGTGCGCCCGCGCCCGCGCGTGGTCGTCATGTCCACCGGCAGCGAACTCGTCCAGCCCGACGAGAGCCTGGGCACCGGCCAGATCTACGACTCCAACAGCTTCGCCCTCACCGCGGCCGCCCGGGACGCCGGCGCCATCGCCTACCGCGTGGGCGCCGTCGCCGACGACGCCGAGACCCTGCGCTCCACCATCGAGGACCAGCTCGTCCGCGCCGACCTCGTGGTCACCACGGGCGGCGTGAGCGTCGGGGCCTACGACGTCGTCAAGGAGGCGCTCTCCTCCGTCGGCGACGAGGACGAGCCCGGCAGCGGCGTCGACTTCCGCAAGCTCGCCATGCAGCCCGGCAAGCCGCAGGGCTTCGGCTCCATCGGCCCCGACCACACCCCGCTGCTGGCCCTGCCGGGCAACCCGGTGTCGTCGTACGTCTCCTTCGAACTGTTCGTCCGCCCCGCGATCCGCACCCTCATGGGCCTCGACGACGTCCACCGGCCGCGGACCAGGGCGACCCTGACCGCGGACAAGGCGCTGACCTCGCCCAAGGGACGCCGGCAGTTCCTGCGCGGTGCCTACGCCGACGGCTCGGTCGGCCCGGTCGGCGGCGCCGGCTCCCATCTGGTGGCCGCCCTCGCGCAGGCCAACGCGCTGATCGTCGTCCCGGAGGACGTGGAGTCCGTCGAGCCCGGGACCGAGGTCGAAGTGGTCCAGCTCGGCTGAGCACCCCTGGTTGGCGGTACCGTGTCGCGCACAACAGGCCGGACCGGGAGCGCCGCACAACCATGAGTACGCAGGACCGACTGACGCACATCGACGAAGCGGGGGCCGCCCGCATGGTCGATGTCTCCGGCAAGGACGTCACGGCACGCACCGCGCGTGCCAGTGGACGTGTTCTCGTGTCGCCCCGAGTGATCGAGCTGCTGCGCGGGGAGGGCGTCCCCAAGGGCGACGCGCTGGCCACCGCGCGGATCGCGGGCATCATGGGCGCCAAACGCACGCCGGATCTGATCCCGCTGTGCCACCCGTTGTCGGTGTCCGGTGTGAAACTGGACGTGTCGGTCGCGGACGACGCCGTGGAGATCCTGGCCACCGTGAAGACGACGGACCGCACGGGCGTCGAGATGGAGGCCCTCACCGCGGTGTCCGTCGCCGCGCTCACCGTGATCGACATGGTCAAGGCGGTCGACAAGGGAGCGGTCATCACGGACGTGCGGGTGGAGGAGAAGACGGGCGGCAAGTCGGGCGACTGGAGCCGGGCATGACGGCCGACGGGTCGATCGGCGGCGCGCTCCTCGCGCCCTACAGCGCCCTGGTCGTCACCGCCTCCAACCGGGCCGCCGCCGGGGTCTACGAGGACAAGGGCGGCCCGCTGATCGCCGATGGCCTCAAGGGCTTCGGCTTCGCCGTCGACGGCCCGCAGGTCGTGCCCGACGGTGACCCCGTGGAGGCCGCCCTGCGCGCCGGCGTCGAGGCCGGATACGACGTCGTCGTCACCACCGGCGGCACCGGCATCTCGCCCACCGACCGCACCCCCGAGGCCACCCGCGCGGTGATCGCCTACGAGGTGCCGGGCATCGCGGAGGCCATCCGGGCGTTCGGGCGGGAGAAGGTGCCGACCGCCGCGCTCTCCCGGGGCCTGGCCGGGGTGGCGGGACGCACCCTGATCGTCAACCTGCCGGGTTCCAGTGGCGGGGTGAAGGACGGACTGGCCGTTCTGGAGCCCCTGTTGATGCACGCCGTCGACCAGATCCGCGGCGGCGACCACCCGAGACCCGGCCACGGCAGTGGGGGTGCGAGCTGAACAGCCCATCCTGGCCCGTCGTACTGGCGGACGGCGATGTCGTCCTGAGGCCGATAAGAATGCGTGACCAGCGGCTGTGGCGTGAGGTCAACCGGCGCAACCGGGACTGGCTGCGCCCCTGGGAGGCGACCATTCCGCCGCCCACCCCGAGCGGGCCGATCGCGCACCGTCCGACCTACCGTCAGATGGTCCGCCACCTCAGGGCCGAGGCGAACGCGGGGCGGATGCTGCCGTTCGTCATCGAGTACCGGGGGCAGCTGGTCGGGCAGTTGACGGTCGCCGGAATCACCTGGGGCTCGATGTGCTCGGGCCATGTCGGCTACTGGGTGGACCAGTCGGTGGCCGGGCGCGGAGTGATGCCGACCGCTGTGGCGCTTGTCGTGGACCACTGTTTCCGCACGGTCGGCCTGCACCGCATCGAGGTCTGCATTCGCCCCGAGAACGGGCCCAGCCGTCGGGTCGTCGAGAAACTCGGATTCCGCGAGGAGGGACTGCGGCCGCGTTATCTCCACATCGACGGCGCCTGGCGCGACCATCTCGTGTTCGCGCTCACCGCGGAAGAGGTGCCCGACGGTTTGCTCCGACGCTGGCAGCGGGCACGCTCCAGGAGTACGCCGCACGACAATCCCGCATAGCCGGGAAGCCGGTCCGGCGCCTTGGCCAGAAAATGGAATAGGTGTTCGAAAATGATCGGTGCATGACCGTCTCGGGACATTGAATTCACGACTCGTGCGGCCTGCTGATCGGATCGGTCACAAAAAAAGCTCGAAATATCAGCCAGATCGTGCGACACACCGGCGCAATTGGCAGATGGCCTCACGCAAACCCCTCTACCGTGTGAGGCGTGAGCAGCAGCGGCCTCATCTACGCAGTCATTGTCGGGGCCTGGGCCGCCTACTTGGTGCCGATGTGGCTCCGTAGGCAGGACGAGCTGAACGAGGCCCGTCCGACGGAACGCTTCAGCACGGCCATCCGGTTGCTGTCCGGACGGGCGGGCATGGAGCGTCGATACGCCAAGGACCTGCGCGCGCGCTCCGCCGACGAGGGGGAGCACGGCGCCGACGAACCGGATGCCGTCACCGAGTCGGTGGACGTCCGGGCCTTCGCTATGCCTCCGGCCCCCCGTCCGCAGGCCCAGGCGACGGTCCAGCCGCCGGCTTCGGAGCGCCGGGAGGCGCCGCGCGAGCCCGCGCCCGAACACGGTGGCGCGCCGACACGGAAGCAGGCACCCGCACCCGCCGCCCCGGCGCCATCCCACGCTCAGACGCATGCCCCCGCGCCCCGGCGCACGGCCGCCGCGGAAGCGGCCGCGGCGCGCGCCCGGCGCACGAAGGTACTCGCGCGCCGACGGCGTACGACTGTGATGCTCTTCCTTGCCTTCACGCTCGGCACGATCGTCGCCGCCGTCGGAGGACTCGCCTTCCTGTGGGCGCCCGGCGTGCCCGCCGTGATGCTCAGCGGGTACATCGCGTACCTGCGCTCCCAGGAACGCCGCCGCTTCGCCTACCAGATGGACCGGCGCCGGGCCGAGGCCGCCGCACAGCGACTGCGGGAGCGCGCGCGCCAGCCGCGCCGGCGCGCGTCCGTGAGCACCGGCGTGGAAGCCGACGAACCGGAAGAGGGACCAGGGACGGAGACCGATCCCGGACTCTCGGCGCTCGCCGCCGACCGGCGCGCCCTCGTCGAGCAGACCGATCACGCCGAGTGGATCGACCAGCAGCGCGAACGGCAGCACCGGCCGGGGCACGGGGACAGCTGGGACCCGGTACCGGTGCCGCTGCCGACGTACGTGACCGCGCCGGTCGCTCCGCGGGCCACCTCGGACGTGGACCTCGGGGCGCCGGACGCGTGGAGCTCGGCGCGGTCCAGCAGTGCCGCCACTCCGGAGCAGTCGGCCCGGGAGGCGACGCCCGTCGCGGAGGACGAGGAGTCGGAGGACCTGTCGGACGACGCGGAGGGCAAGCCGGCGGCGGGCGGCCGCAGTGACGCCCGTCGCGCCGCCTCCGCCCGCCGCGCACGCGAGCGGGGCCGTACGCCGCTCTTCGACCAGTACGAGGAAGGCGACCGGCCGCGCGCGGCCAACGAGTGACGGACGGGGCGGGATCACCGCGCCCTGACCAGCCGGGAACGGATTTCCAAGCACCCGGACCGGGATGCTAGAGTTTCACTCGTTGCAAGGGCCTGTGGCGCAGTCTGGTAGCGCACCTCGTTCGCATCGAGGGGGTCTGGGGTTCAAATCCCCACAGGTCCACGTATCATGAAGGCCCGCTCCTGATTCAGGAGCGGGCCTTCTGCCATGTGTACGGCCCTCTCACAGCGGCTTCGCGAAGCAGCGGCTCGCCTCGTGGTGGCGGTAATAGCCGAACTTGACGCAGGGTTCGTAGCCGCTGGAGGTGTACAGCGCTATCGCCTCCGGCTGCTTGGTGCCGGTCTCCAGGACCATGCGCAGTCGGCCCGCCGCGCGGGCGTCGTCCTCCAGGGCCGCCAGGACACGGCGGGCGAGACCGCGGCCGCGCATCTGCTCGATCACGTACATGCGCTTGAGCTCGGCGTCGCCGTCCAGGTTGCCCTCGCCGTTCGCGTCCTGGGCGCGCCAGCCGCCCGTGGCGACGGGGCTGTCCCTCTCGTCGTACGCGATCAGGTACACGCCGTTCGGCGGCTCGAAGTCCGTCGGGGCCAGCTCGGTGGCGTCGCCGCCGTCGCCATAGCGGACGTGGTACTCGGCCTGGACCTGGTCGTTGAGCTTGACGGCGTCGGGGTGGTCGAAGGGGACACGGCGGATCATCATGTCCTCCAGTGTGCCGGTATCGTTCGCGGGTGCTCACTGTGACCTCCGCCAATGTGAACGGACTGCGGGCCGCCGCGAAGAAGGGCTTCGTGGAGTGGCTCGCGGACACCTCCGCCGATGTGCTCTGCCTGCAGGAGGTGCGCGCCGAGCCACAGCAGCTGCCCGAGAGCGTCCGGGCTCCCGAGGGCTGGCACGTGGTGCACGCGCCCGCCGCCGCCAAGGGGCGTGCCGGTGTCTCCCTTTACACCCGCCGCGAGCCCGACCGGGTCCGGATCGGCTTCGGCTCGGCCGAGTTCGACACCAGCGGGCGCTACGTCGAGGCCGACCTGCCCGGCGTCACCGTCGCCTCCCTCTACCTGCCCTCCGGCGAGGTGGGTACCGCGCGGCAGGACGAGAAGGTCCGCTTCATGGACGAGTTCCTCGTGTACCTGAAGAACCTGCGCGAGCGCGCCGCAGCCGACGGCCGCGAGGTCGTCGTCTGCGGCGACTGGAACATCGCCCACCAGCAGGCCGACCTCAAGAACTGGCGCGCCAACCAGAAGAGTTCCGGGTTCCTGCCGGAGGAGCGGGCCTGGCTGAGCCGGGTCCTCGACACCACCGACGGGGGGTACGTCGACGTCGTACGGTCACTGCATCCGGACGTGGTGGGGCCGTACTCGTGGTGGTCGTACCGGGGGCGGGCGTTCGACACGGATGCGGGTTGGAGGATTGATCTCGCGGTTGCGACCCCAGGCCTCGCGGGCAGGGCGGTCAAGGGGTTTGTGGAGCGGGCCGCCAGCCATGATGAGCGGTGGTCGGACCACGCTCCCGTGACGGTCGTCTTCGACATGTGACGTGGGCTGTGGGGGGTAGGGCGGCTACGTTCTGGCCCTGGCGTCGGGCACTGCTGACGAGAGCAGCCAGATCACTCAGGATCACCTGACGCGTCATCCGGAGCCGCGAAGAACTCGACGATGATGCTCACCCAGGCATCATGCCGGACCGTCCACGACCATGATCGGCCGGACAGGTCCTAGTCCCGCTTCCGCAACCGCCGGTCCAGCGCCAGCGAAAGTTCCGCCTCCACCACGCTCCGCGCCAGCGGGCGCAGGCGCTGGAGGTCGTCCTCGCTCGCGTGGCGCAGGACCAGCTCGGCGAACATCTCGGCCAGGTCGTCCACGTGCTCGCGGACGCGTTTGCCTGCCGCCAGGACCTCCCCGAGGGGAATGCCCTCGCGGACCAGTTCGGAGGAGACGTCCAGGAGGCGGCGGCTGATGTGGACGATCTCGTCGCCGTCGGTGCCGAGGTAGCCGAGCTCCATCGCGGCGGCGAGGTTCTCGGGGGTGACCTCGCCCTCGAAGCGGGCGGCGAGTTCCTCCGGGGTGAGGCGGACCGGTTCCTCCTCGGTGGGAGGCGCCACACCCAGGACGTCGGCGACGTCGCGGCCGTGGTCGAGGGCTTCCGCCAGTTCCGCGATGCCGGTGAGCGTGTGGCCGCGTTCCAGGAGTGCGGCGATCGTGCGCAGGCGGGCCAGGTGGTGGTCGTCGTACCAGGCGATACGGCCCTCGCGGCGGGGTGGCGGGATCAGTTTGCGTTCGCGGTAGAAGCGCAGGGTGCGCACTGTGATGCCGGCCAGGCGGGCCAGTTCCTCCATGCGGTATTCGCGCTTGTCCGTCACGGCCGCAGCCTATGTCGTACCCCCAGTAACTTTCCTTCCCCCCGACCCCTACCCATCGGTACGGAGCTGCTCTACCCTCCCATTGCGCCAGTGTTCACTGGCAGAGTCGGGCAGGGAAGGCATCGGCATGGCCGAACAGGAGCATGTGCGGGTGGCGGTGGTCGGGTCCGGATTCGGTGGGCTGGGGGCCGCCGTACGGCTGCGGCGCGAGGGTGTCACCGACTTCGTCGTGCTGGAGCGGGCCGCCAGTGTGGGGGGTACCTGGCGGGACAACAGTTATCCGGGGTGTACCTGCGATGTGCCCTCCCACCTGTACTCCTTCTCCTTCGCGCCCAACCCGGACTGGCCGCGCACCTTCTCCGGGCAGGACCACATCCGCGCCTACCTGGAGCATGTGACCGACGTCTTCCGGCTCCGCCCGCACATCCGCCTCAACTCCGAGGTCAAGCGGATGACCTGGGACAGCGAGAAGCTGCGGTGGGACATCGAGACCGCCGGTGGCCATCTGTCGGCCGACTTCGTCGTCTCCGCCACCGGGCCGCTCTCCGATCCCAAGATCCCCGACGTTCCCGGCCTGGACTCCTTCCCGGGCAAGGTCTTCCACTCCGCCCGCTGGGACCACGACTACGACCTGCGCGGCAAGCGGGTCGCGATGGTGGGGACCGGCGCCTCGGCCATCCAGATCGTGCCGGCAATCCAGCCGCTCGCCCGGAAGGTCACGCTCTTCCAGCGCACCCCGCCCTGGGTGATGCCCCGCATGGACCGGGCGATCAGCGGCACCGAGCGCTGGCTGCACCGGCAGCTGCCCTTCACCACCCAGGCCCGTCGTGGACTGCTGTGGGGCATCCGGGAGTTGCAGGTCCAGGCGTTCACCAAGCGGCCGGGCGAGCTCGGCGCGGTGGAGCAGTTGGCCAAGCGCAACATGGCCCGTGCCATCAAGGACCCGGCCCTGCGCGCCAAGCTCACCCCCGACTACCGCATCGGCTGCAAGCGGATCCTGCTGAGCAGCACGTACTACCCGGCGCTCGCCCAGCCCAACGTGGACGTGGTCGCGAGCGGGCTCAGCCGGGTCGAGGGGTCGACACTCGTCGCCGCCGACGGCACCGAGGCCCAGGTCGACGCGATCGTCTTCGGTACGGGCTTCCACGTCACCGACATGCCGATCGCCGACCGGGTCGTCGGCGCGGACGGCCGGACGCTCGCCGAGGCGTGGAAGGGCGGGATGGAGGCGCTGCGCGGTGCCTCCGCCGCCGGCTTCCCCAACTGGATGACCATCATCGGGCCCAACACCGGGCTCGGGAACTCCTCGATGATCCTCATGATCGAGTCCCAGCTGAACTACCTGGCCGACTTCGTACGCCAACTCGACGTCCTCGGCGGCCGGGTGGCCCTCGACGCCCGGCCCTCCGCGGTTCGGGACTGGAACCACCGGGTGCAGGAGCGCATGAAGCGCACGGTGTGGAACACCGGCGGCTGCACCAGCTGGTACCTGGACGCGAACGGCCGCAACAGCACGATCTGGCCCGGCACGACGACCGAGTTCCGGCGGGCGACCCGGCGGGTGGACCTCGCCGAGTACGAGGTGCTGCGGGTTCCGGCGCACGCGGAGGCGACCGCCGTATGAGCCGTCCGACGCACGTGGTCTCCGGGCCGTACGCCCCACCCGTCCCGGTGCGCGAACTCACCGCCGTCTCCGCCGACGGGGCGCGCCTGCACGTGGAGGTGCACGGTCCCGACGACGCGCCCCCCGTCGTCCTCGCCCACGGCTGGACCTGTTCCACCGCCTTCTGGGCCGCCCAGATCCGCGAACTCCGCGTGGACCACCGGGTCATCGCGTACGACCAGCGCGGCCACGGACGCAGTCCGGCGAGCCCCGCCTGTAGTGCGGACCTGCTCGCCGACGACCTCGAAGCCGTACTGGAGACGGCCCTCGGGGCAGGCGGAAAGGCGGTGATCGTCGGTCACTCCATGGGCGGGATGACCGTCATGGCCGCCGCCGAACGTCCCGCGTTCCGTGCGCACGCGGCCGCCGTTCTGCTGTGCAGCACCGGTTCGTCGCGGCTGGTCGCCGAGTCGACCGTCGTACCGATCCGGGCCGGGCGGCTGCGCACCTGGCTGACCCGGCACGTCCTCGGGGCGCGGGCGCCGCTCGGACCGGTCACGCCGCTCGCCCGGCGGATCCTCAAGTACGGGACGATGGGCCCCGGTTCGGCCCCGCACATGGTGGAGGCGTGCGCGCGGATCGTGCACGCCTGCCCGCGCAAGGTGCGTCACGCCTGGTCGCAGGTCCTGGATCTGCTCGATCTGGACCACGGCGTACGGCAGCTCACCGTGCCGACGGCCGTCGTCGTCGGTACGGCCGACCGGCTCACCCCGCCCGTGCACGCACACCAGTTGGCCACCGCGCTGCCCCACTGTCTCGGAGTGACCGAACTGCCCGGCGTCGGCCACATGACGCCCATCGAGGCGCCCGAGCCGGTCACCGCGCGGATCCGGGAACTCGTCACCACCTACGTCCAGGTCAAGGAGGGCGCATGAGCAGGGTCGGACTCGACGGACAGGTCGCGGTCGTCACGGGGGCCGCGCGGGGCGTGGGCGAGTTGCTCGCCCGCAAGCTGTCGGCGCGCGGGGCGAAGGTCGCGCTGGTCGGCCTGGAGCCGGACGCGCTCAAGCAGCTCTCCGGACGGCTGCACGGCGACAGCGACCACTGGTACGCCGACGTCACCGATCACGAGGCGATGGCCCGGGTCGCACGGGAGGTCAAGGAGCGGTTCGGGAAGGTCGACATCGTGGTGGCCAACGCCGGGGTCGCCACCGGCGGGCCCTTCGTCGACTCCGATCCGCAGGCGTGGCGGCGGGTGATCGAGGTCAACCTCATCGGATCGGCCGTCACCGCCCGGGCGTTCCTGCCGGTGCTGATGGAGAGCCGCGGGTATCTGCTGCAGATCGCCTCCCTGGCCGCGATCACCCCGGCGCCGATGATGACCGCGTACTGCGCGTCCAAGTCCGGTGTGGAGGCGTTCGCGCACAGCCTGCGCGCCGAGGTCGGCCACAAGGGCGTGCGGGTCGGGGTCGGGTATCTGTCGTGGACCGACACCGACATGGTGCGCGGGGCCGACCAGGACGACGTCATGCGGGAGCTCAGGCAGCGGCTGCCGTGGCCGGCCAACAAGACGTATCCGCTGGGGCCGGCCGTCGAGCGGATCGTGGCCGGGATCGAGCGGCGGTCGAGCCATGTGTACGGGCAGGGGTGGCTGCGCGGGATGCAGGGGATGCGCGGGTACCTGCCGGGGCTCATCGGGACGGTCGGGCAACGGGAGATGCGGCGCTTCGGGGAGCGTCTGGAGGGAATGCGGGTGGGGCTCGTCGGTGCAGGTGGGGCCGCGGATGAAGAGGCTCGCGCTACGCACCGTGACTGATCGAAATGCGTTCTTTGTCCGGGCGTGTGAATCTGGTCGAGGCCCCGGCCAGGGGCCTTTCCCCTCACCCCCACGGGAGTGAACCCACATGGGTATGAAGGACCAGTTCCAGGACAAGTCCGAGCAGTGGCAGCAGCAGGCCAAGCAGAAGGCCGAGCAGGCCAAGCAGCAGGGCCAGCGGGGTCGTCAGGGTCAGGGCCAGGGCCCGGACCGCGACCGCATGCGGGACGAGGAGACCGAGCGGCTCCAGCGCGAGGAGCAGGAGCGGCTCGACCCCGACTACGACATGTAGTCACTGCTTGACGCGTGGGGTGCCCTCTCTTTCCTGGGAGGGCACCCTGCGGTGCTGTGTGTCTCAAGACCTCGGCGGAAGCTTCGGCCTCGACCTGTCCGGTACGTCCCGGTAGGTGGGCGGCGTGGCCGGAGGGTTCGTCTCCAGCAGGCTCAGCGCCAGCGTTACCGCGTCGTCCAGTTGGGCGTGGCGGCCCTCCGCCCAGTCCAGCGGGGTGCGGAGGATCTCCAGGTCCGGGGGCACGCCCTGGTTCTCGATCGACCAGCCGTACGCGTCGAACCACGCCGCGTTCATCGGTACGGTGATCACCGTACCGTCGCCGAGCTGGTGGCGGCCGGTCATGCCGACCACCCCGCCCCAGGTGCGCTGGCCCACCACGGGCCCGAGCTTCAGCAGCTTGAACGCCGCCGTGATCATGTCGCCGTCCGAGGAGGTCGCCTCGTCGGCCAGGGCGACGACCGGGCCGCGCGGGGCGTTCGAGGCGTACGACACCGGTTGGGCGTTTCTCGTCAGGTCCCAGCCGAGGATCGTGCGGGTCAGTTTCTCCACGACCAGCTCGCTGATGTGACCGCCCGCGTTGCCGCGTACGTCGACGATGAGGGCGGGGCGGGAGACCTCCATCCGCAGGTCCCTGTTGAACTGGGCCCAGCCCGAGCCGCCCATGTCCGGGATGTGCAGATAGCCGCACCGGCCGCCGCTCAACTCCCGTACGACAGCGCGGCGTTTGGCCACCCAGTCCTGGTAGCGCAGGGGGCGCTCGTCCAGGAGCGGGACCACCGCCACCCGGCGGGCCCCTCCGGCGGGTGGGGCGAAGGTCAGCTCGACCGTCGTACCGCCCGCCGCCGCGAGCAGGGGATAGGGGCCCGCGACCTCGTCGACCGCGCGGCCGTCCACGTGGGTGAGGACCGCGCCCTCGCGGATGCCCGTGCCGGCCAGCGGGGAGCGTGCCTTGGAGTCCGAGGAGTCGCCGGGGAGGATCCGCTTCACCGTCCAACCACCCTCCCTGAGCACGAGGTTCGCACCCAGCAGACCCTGACGGCGCTGGTAGTGCGGGGGGCCCTCGTTGCGGCGGGCGGCGGTGACATAGGCGTGGGAGGTGCCCAGTTCGCCGAGGACCTCGCGCAGGAGGTCGGCGAACTCGTCGGGGGAGGCGACCCGTTCGACCAGCGGGCGGTACTGGTCGAGCACCGCGTCCCAGTCGATGCCGCACATCCCCGGTTCCCAGAAGTACGACCGGATCAGCCGGCCCGCCTCCTCGTACGACTGGCGCCACTCGGCGGCCGGGTCGACCTCGTGGAGGATACGGCGCAGGTCGATCCAGACGATCGTGTCGCTGTCGCCGGACTCCGTGGCGGGGGTCGCGCGCAGCTCGCCCTCGTCCACCACGACCAGCCGGGAGCCGTCGCCGCTGACCGCGAACCAGTCCAGGTGCTCGACCAGTTCGGTCTTCTTCGCCTTGCCGATGGCGAAGTGTTCGAGGGTCGGGCGCTCGGAGGTGTCGTCCGGGTTCACGAAGGTCTCGCCGAGGGCGCCCGAGATCGGCCAGCGCAGCCAGACCAGGCCGCCGCCCGCGACCGGGTACAGCGCCGAGTACTTGGAGGCGGGGACCGGGAACGGGGTCACCCGGCTCTCCAGCCCCTCGAGTTCGACGGTCACGGCCCCGCCCTCGCCGCTCTCGTCCTCGACCGGGTCCAGGCCTCCGGCGGCCGGGCGGCCCTCCGGGTTCAGGGCGAAGGGGGAGGGGGTCGCCGAGGACAGCGGGACCAGGTAGGGCCGGCAGCCGAGCGGGAAGGACAGGTCGCCGGTGTGGACGTCGTACACCGGGTCGAAGCCCCGCCAGGAGAGGAAGGCCAGGTAGCGGCCGTCCCGGGTGAAGACCGGGTTCTCGTCCTCGAAGCGGCCGTTGGTGACGTCGACGATCAGACGGTCCTTGATGCGGGCCATCTTGATCTGGCGCAACGAGCGACCGATGCCCGGGTGCGACCACGTCAGCCAGGAGCCGTCCGGGGAGAAGGCGAGGTCCCGCACCGGGCCGTTGACCGACTGGATCAGCTCGTTGACCTCCTCGTCGGCGTCCTCCGTTGCGTCGAGCAGGAGCAGGCGTCCGTCGTGCGAGGCCACGGCCAGGCGCTCGCCCTGCGGATCCGAGACCAGCTCCAGAACCCGGCCCAGCTCACCGGACGCCAGCCGCCGCGGTTCGCGGTCCCCCGTCGCACGCGGCAGATACGCGATCTCGATCGCGTCCTCGCCCTCCGCGTCCGTCACATACGCGACCTGGCCGACGGAACCGAGCATCTCCGGGAGCCGGACCCGTACCCCCGGGGTGTCCGTGATCGTGCGGGCCGGGCCGTCCCGGTGGGTCAGCCAGTACAGGCTGCCGCGGACCACGACGGCGCTCGCGCGGCCCGTCTCGTCGACCGAGATGCCGTCCACGTGCTGGGCGGCGGGCACCTGGTACGTACGGCGTCCCGCGCGCGGCCCGCTCAGCCGTACGTCGAGCCTGCGGGCCTCGGACGAGAGGTCGTCGACGATCCACAGGTCGCCCCCGCACTGGTACACCACCCGGGTGCCGTCGCTGGAGGCGTGCCGGGCGTAGAAGGCGTCGTGGTCGGTGTGGCGGCGCAGGTCGGAGCCGTCGTGGGCGCAGGAGTAGAGGTTGCCGACGCCCTCGTGGTCGGAGAGGAAGGCGATCCGGTCGCCGACGAACATGGGGGAGTGCAGGTGGCCGCCGAGGTCGGGCAGCAGACGTTCGCCGTGCAGCCAGAGCCGGCCCATGGCGCCGCCCCGGTAGCGTTTCCAGGCGGCCGGTTCGTGCGGTGGGGTGCCGGTGAGGAGCAGGGTCTTGCGGTCGGCGACCTGGATGTCGGAGACCGGGCCCCAGGGGAGCTTGTGGCCCGGGGAGCCGTCGGTGGGGACCTTGTAGGCCCAGGTGAAGTAGGAGAAGGGCTCGCCGTGGGAGGCGACGGCGAGGATGGTGCCCCCTTTTTCTCCTTCGACGGGCGTCCATCCACAGACCTGGGTGTCGGCGCTGCCCCAGTAGGTGAGCCGCCGGCCCGGTCCGCCGTCCACGTCCGCCAGGTGGATCTCGGGCACGAGACTGCGCCAGCTCGTGTACGCGATGTGGCGGCCGTCCGGCGAGAAGCGCGGATGGCCGACCTTGGTGCGGTCGACGGTCAGACGCCAGGCGCGGCCCGGACCGTCGAGAGGAGCCAGCCAGAGATCGTCCTCGGCCACGAAGCACAACAGGTCGCCGCTCAGATGCGGAAGGCGCAGATAGCTCACCTCCCCATGCTTTTCCGGGGGATGGACCGGAGCAACTTGTGAAAAAACGGCCAGTGGTGACCTGCGGCGTCAGCACGTGACCCACAACACGAACGAAACCGTTTCGTTTCGCTGAGGAATGCGCTACATTCGTGTCGTACGAAACAGTGTCGTTCGAAGTCCCGGAGCGGAAAGGGTGAGTGACATGACCGAGGTCTCGACCGCGCGTCGCAGCCGCATCACCCCCGAGCGTGAGGCCGAGCTGTACGAGGCCGTGCTCGAACTGCTCCGTGAGGTCGGCTACGACGCCCTCACCATGGACGCCGTCGCCGCGCGCACCCGTTCCAGCAAGGCCACCCTCTACCGCCAGTGGGGCGGCAAGGCCGAACTGGTGGCGAAGGCGGTGCGGCACACCAAGCCGGGCGGTCTCGGTTTCGACGAGATCGACACCGGGTCGCTCAAGGGCGACCTGCACGCGCTCACCATGCGCTCGGACGACTGCACGATGGAGCAGAACTCCGCGCTCATGCGCGGTCTGGCCATGGCGATCCACGGCAACCCGGATCTCCTGAAGGCGTTCCGCGCGCATCTCATCGAACCCGAGATCGCGGAGTTCCGCCAAGTGGTGCAGCGGGCGGTCGACCGGGGCGAGGTGCGCCCCGACAACCCGGCGATCGAGTTCATGATCCACATGATGATCGGCGGGTTCGCGGCCCGCACGATGATCGACGAGCTGCCGCCGACCCAGGCCTTCCTCCTTTCGTACATCGACGCCGTGGTCCTCCCCGCCCTCGGTGTTGCGCACGACTGACCCACAGTCACCCCAGCAAGCCCTCCACCTGACGTACCCGCTCACGTCGTCGGGCTGATCATCCCTGCCCTTGGGCCGTGTCGCCCTAGATTCCACGACCTGACCGGGAGTACGCCTTCGTGGCCACTTTCCTCTACAAACTCGGCCGCCTCGCCTTCCGGCGACGGCACTTCGTCGCCCTGATATGGGTGGCCCTGCTGACCCTCGCGGGCGTCGGAGCGGCCAGTGCGCCCGCCGCCGGATCCACCTCCTTCTCCATCCCCGGCACCGAGGCACAGAAGGCCTTCGACCTGCTGGAACAGCGTTTCCCCGGAGCCAGCGCCGACGGCGCGACCGGGCGCATGGTCTTCAAGGCGCCCGAGGGCGAGAAGATGACGGACGCCGCCCACAAGGCGACCGTCGCGAAGACCGTCAAGGAGCTGGGCGACGGCTCCGAGGTCGTCTCCGTCACCGACCCGTTCACCACCAACGCGGTGAGCAAGGACGGCACGGTCGCCTACCTCTCGGTGAAGTACGACGCTCCCGCCGTCGGCCTCAAGGACGCGACCAAAGACGCCCTGGAGACCGCCGGTGACGACGCCCGGGCCACCGGTCTGACCGTCGACGTCGGAGGCGACGCGCTCCAGGCCCAGCCCGACGCGGGGGGAGTCGGCGAGGCCATCGGTCTCGCCATCGCCGCGGTCGTCCTGGTCATCACCCTGGGCTCGATGATCGCGGCCGGGTTGCCGCTGCTGACCGCGATCATCGGTGTCGCGATCGGCGTCTCCACCATCACCGTTCTCGCCAAGGCGCTCGACCTCGGCACCACCACGTCCACGCTCGCGGCGATGATCGGCCTCGCGGTCGGCATCGACTACGCGCTGTTCATCGTCTCCCGCTACCGCGCCGAACTGGCCGAGGGCCGCGACCGCGAGGAGGCGGTGGGCCGGGCCACCGGCACCGCCGGTTCCGCGGTGGTCTTCGCGGGCCTCACGGTCGTGATCGCGCTGGCCGGTCTCTCGGTCGTCAACGTGCCGATGCTGACCAAGATGGGTCTCGCCGCGGCGGGCACGGTCGTGATCGCCGTCCTCATCGCGCTGACGATGATTCCGGCGCTCCTCGGGTACGCGGGCCGCAAGATCCGCCCGGCGGGCGAGAAGCGCAGGAAGACCACCGGGACGGCGCTCTCGAAGCCCAACCTGGGCACGCGCTGGGCGAGCTTCGTCATCCGCCGACCGGCCGCCGTACTGCTGCTCGGTGTGGTCGGCCTCGGCGCCGTCGCGCTACCGGTCAGCCAGTTGGAACTGGGCCTGCCCGACGACGGCTCGCAGCCGACGTCCACGACCCAGCGCCGCGCCTACGACCTCCTCTCGGAGGGCTTCGGGCCCGGCTTCAACGGCCCCCTGATGATCGTGGTCGACGCGAAGAACAGCGACGACCCGAAGGCCGCGGCCACCACGGTGACCGACGGCATCAAGGGTCTCAAGGATGTCGTCACGGTCACCCCGGCGACCTTCAACAAGGCCGGCGACACCGCGACCATCACGGTCGTCCCCGACTCCAAGCCGTCCTCGGCCCAGACCCAGGACCTGGTGCACGCCATCCGTGACGACGTCGCGTCCAAGGCGGACGCGGACGTCCTGGTCACCGGCACGACGGCGCTGAACATCGACTTCTCGCAGAAGCTGAGCGACGCGCTCATCCCGTACCTGGCCCTGGTCGTGGGCCTGGCCTTCCTCCTCCTGATCGTGGTCTTCCGCTCGATCCTGGTCCCGCTGAAGGCGGCCCTCGGCTTCCTGCTGTCGGTCCTCGCCGCGCTCGGTGCCGTCGTCGCGGTCTTCCAGTGGGGCTGGCTCGGCGGGCTGCTCGGCGTCGAGGAGACCGGCCCGATCATGTCGATGATGCCGATCTTCATGGTCGGCGTGGTCTTCGGCCTCGCGATGGACTACGAGGTCTTCCTCGTGACCCGCATGCGCGAGGCGTACGTCCACGGCGAGTCCCCGAGCCAGGCCATAGTCACCGGCTTCAAGCACAGCGCCCGGGTCGTGGTCGCCGCCGCGGTCATCATGATGGCCGTCTTCGGAGGCTTCATCAGCTCCGGCGAGTCGATGATCAAGATGATCGGCTTCGGCCTCGCGATCGCCGTCCTCTTCGACGCCTTCGTCGTCCGCATGGCGATCGTCCCCGCGGTCCTCGCCCTGCTCGGCCGCCGCGCCTGGTGGCTGCCGAAGTGGCTGGACCGCGCGCTGCCCAACGTCGACGTCGAGGGCGAGGGACTGCGCACCCAGGCGGAGAAGGACGCGGATCCGGACGAGGACCGGGAGCTGGTACGCGTCTGACGCACGCCGCGTGAGAGAGGTGGGCCGGTGAGGGAGGTGCCCTCACCGGCCTTCTTCTGCCGTGGACCGGCCAAGATAGGTGACGGGCCCGGGATCCGGTACGGCGATCTCGTGAAAGCCGAGACGGTCGTAGAAGGCACGGGCGGGCGTGTTGGCGGACACCATCGACAGGTGTACGGCGGCCACGCCCCGCTCGTGCAGCGCGCGCAGGAAGCTCCCCATCAGCGCGCGCCCGTACCCGCGCCCCTGCCACTCGGGGAGCAGATCGATGTGCAAGTGGGCGGGACAGGCGGCGACTTCGGGCACCAGCATCCGCTCGGGGCGGTGCAGGAGCGCGACGATCTCCTCGTCGGGGCTGCGCGGCTCGTGGCGGGGCTCCGGGTAGCGGTCGGCCACCAGGGGCAGCCATTTCGCGCGGTAGTCCGCCACGAACCGGGGCGTGTCGGCGGTCCCGAGGATGTACCCGACGGCCCGTCCCTCCCCGTCGTCCAGCACGAAGGCCAGCTCCGGTTCGAGATGGACGTACGGCGCCGCGAAGGCCGCCGGGAAGACGCCGGGGTCCTTGTAGTGCGGACGGCTGTCCCGGCCCGCGTGGGCGGTACGGACGCAGATGTCCTCGAGGGCGTCGCGGTCCTCGGGGCGGTAGGGGCGTACCGCGGGAGACGGGGTCATCGCAGCATCCTGCCGCTTCAGCACGGCGGGACGCCACAACAAGCCCGGTCCACACCGTCCGACGATGAATTCGGTCGTGACGTTTGTATCCGGCAGCTAACCTGCCGGGCATGACGCCTTCGGACTCTGCAGCCCATCCCCGTTTCGCCGAGGCCCTCCGCGAGCTGGGGCTCGGTGAGCTCATCGCGCAGGTCCGCCGCTTCCCGGACGCGACCCGTACCGCCGCCGAGGCCGCCGCTGCCATCGGGTGCGAGCTGAGCCAGATCTGCAAGTCGCTGATCTTCGCGGCGGACGGGGTGCCCGTGCTGGTGCTGATGGACGGGGCCTCGCGGGTCGACCTCGAGCGCGTCCGGGAGGAGCTCGGCGCCGACAAGGTCACCCGGGCCAAGGCCGATGTCGTACGGGAGACGACCGGGTACGCCGTCGGGGGCGTGCCGCCCTTCGGGCACCGTACGAGGACCCGGGTGCTGGCCGATCGGTCGCTGCTCGACCATGACCTCGTCTGGGCCGCCGCCGGCGATCCGTACGCCGTGTTCCCCATAGCTCCCAAGGACCTGGTCGCCCAGGCCGGTGCCGCTCTCGTGGACGTCCGCGAGCGCACCGCGTGACGCCGCTGGTCACCGCGGCCGTACTGCTCGCCGCGGTCACGCACGCCAGCTGGAACGCCATCGCGCACCAGATCACCGACAAGCTGGTCGGGTTCACGCTGATCTCGGGCGGGGGGATGCTGATCGGGCTGGCGCTCATCCCGCTCGCGGCGGTCCCTGCGGCGGGCGCGTGGCCGTATCTCCTCGCCTCGTCCTGCATCCATATCGCCTACTACGCGCTGCTGATGAAGTCGTTCCAACTCGGGGACTTCGGGCAGGCCTATCCGATCGCACGCGGCACCGCGCCCCTGGTCGTGACCGTGCTGGCCGCCCTCTTCGCGAACGAGGTGCCCGACGGGTGGGCCGCCGCCGGAATCGCCCTCTCCTGCGCGGGACTGACCGGCGTCGCGCTGTGGGGGCTGCGCGGCCGTCGGCCCAACTGGGCGGCGATCGGCGCCGCGTTGGCGACCGGGCTGACCATCGCCGCGTACACCGTCGTCGACGGGCTCGGGGTGCGCGCCTCCGGTTCCCCGCTCGGGTACATCGCCTGGCTGATGGCGGTGCAGGGAGTCGTGATCCCGGCGTACGCCCTCACACGGTGGCGCGGCCGATTCGTCGCCGTACTGAGGCCGTTCGCGGGGGTCGGGCTCGTCGGTGCCGCCCTCTCCGTGGCCGCGTACGGGCTCGTCCTGTGGGCCCAGACCAAGGCCGAACTCGCCCCCGTCGCCGCCCTGCGCGAATCCTCGATCATCGTCGGCGCGGCCATCGGCGCCCTGTTCTTCAAGGAGCGGTTCGGGGCGCCGAGGATCGTCGCGGCGGGGCTGCTGGTCGCGGGCATCGGGCTGATGCTGCACGCCGGTTAGCCGTCCGTCTCGGGGGTTTGTCCCAAGCGCTGCCCAAGTCCGGCCCAACGTCGGCTATTCGTTTGCCGACTTGCCGATGCCTTGACGGTCCGTTCCCTGTGCGTTCAGGCGGACGTCCGTGGCCGGGTCGTGTGTCGTCCCTAAGGTCCCAGCGGACCGCGAAAGAAGGGACGCACGGGACTCATGGACGCACTCCACGCAGTCCGGGCCCGAGGGATCACCAAGTGCTTCGGTGACGTCGTGGCGCTCGACGGCGTCGACCTGGAGGTGACGCGAGGTCAGATCCACGGCCTGGTCGGGCCGAACGGTGCCGGCAAGACGACACTGCTCGGGCTCCTGCTGGGCCTCGCCGTCGCCGACGGCGGGCAACTGGAGATCCTGGGCGTGCCGGTCGGGCGGGCCTTCGCCGCTCCCGACGGAGTCGCCGGATTCGTGGACGGCCCCGGCCTCTATCCCTCGCTCACCGCCCGGCAGAACCTCACCGCGCTGGCCGAACTCCGGGGCAGGGAGGGGCGTACGGCCGGCATCGACGACGTGCTGGAGCAGGTCGGGCTCACCGATGTCGCCGACGACAGGACCCGCGGTTTCTCCCTCGGCATGCGCCAGCGGCTCGGGCTCGCCGCCGCACTGCTGACCCGGCCACGGCTGCTGGTGCTCGACGAGCCGTCCAACGGCCTGGACCCGGCCGGTAAACGGCATGTGCACGGAGTCCTGAACCGGCTCGCCGCGGACGGCACGAGTGTCGTGCTCTCCAGCCACCGTATGGACGACCTGGAGGCGCTGTGCTCCGAGGTCACCATCCTCGCCACCGGGCGGGTCGTGTTCTCGGGCCCGCTCGGCAAACTGGCCGCCGAGAGCCGTGAACTCGACTACCGGGTGCGGACGTCCGACCCGGAGGCCGCGCGGCGGCTGGCCGACGGCACCGACGGCATCCGGATCGCCGACGACACCGGACGCCGGACGCGGGACGCGGACGTGCTCGTCGTCCGCGCGCCGGTGCCCGCTCTCGACGCACTGGTGGCGCGGCTCGTGACGTCGGGCGTCGCGGTGCGCGAACTCGCGCCCGTCATCTCGCCCTTGGAGGCCGCGTTCCTGGCCCTGACCGAGGATCAGGAGACAGGCAGATGACCACCACCGTCACCGCGTCCCCCACCCCCGTGCGGCCCGTCTCGGTCCCGCGGAGCTACCGTTTCGAACTCGTCAAGCTCGTCTCGCAGTGGCGGATCCGCCTCCTCGTCCTCGCCTGCTGGATCCTGCCGGGGCTCTTCGTCGCCGGGGTGAGCGAGCAGAGCACGCTGCCCTCCGACACCCTCTTCGGCCGCTGGATGCACGCCACCGGCTGGGCGGGACCGCTGGTGATGCTCGGTTTCGCGGGTACCTGGGCGCTTCCGCTGCTGACCTCGGTGGTCGCCGGTGACGTGTTCGCCGCCGAGGACCGGCTCGGCACCTGGCGGCATCTGCTGGTGGCGGTCCGCTCACCGCGGCGGATCTTCGTGGCGAAGGTGCTGGCCAGTCTCACCGTCATCCTGCTGCTCGTGACCGGGCTGGCCTGCTCCAGCGCCGTGGGCGGGCTCGCCTCCGTCGGCAGCCGGCCGCTCGTCGGCCTCGACGGCCACCTGCTGTCGCCTTCCGATGCCGCGGGGAGGGTTCTGCTCGCCTGGGTCGCCGCCCTCGCCCCGACCCTGGCCCTCGCGGCCATCGGGCTGCTCGGGTCGGTCGCCCTCGGACGGTCCCCGATGGGGCTGCTGCTGCCCCCGCTGGTCGCGCTCGGGATGCAGGTCGCCCAGATGCTGCCGCTGCCCGTCGCCGTACGCCTGGCCCTGCCCGGTTACGCCTTCCTCTCCTGGAACGGTCTGTTCACCGCCCCGGCCCAGCTCGCCCCGCTGCTGATCGGCGTCGCCGTCAGCCTGGCGTGGGCCGTCCTCGCGACCGTACTGGCCCATCTGCTGTTCCTCCGGCGGGACTTCACCCACCTCGCCTACGACGGGGGCGGGCGGCGCGCGTTCACCGTGGGCGTGCTGCCCCTGACCGCGCTGACCGCTCTCACCGTCGGGGTGGTCGCCGTCGCGACCGACTCGACGGGCATCACCCAGGCCAAGGTCCAGCGCTCCCTCGCCACGGCCTTCGCCCACCTCTACCGCCTGCAGACCGAACAACTCCACCGCCCCGCCGTCACCGAGGCCCAACTGAGGGCCTCGGCGGCGTGCACCAAGAGCGACGGCCAGGCCGCTCAGCAGGGGGCGGGCAATGACTGGCGGTGTGTCGTGACCTGGCACCTGCCCGGCGTACCGGTGGCGGGGACGGCTGTCTATCAGCTGGACGTCGGATCGGACGGGCGGTTCGTCGCCGACGGCGACGGACCGAAGGAAGTGAACGGCTACTTCCTGGTGCGGACCTCCACCGGGGACGCCCCGAACCCGTTGTGGCAGTTCGACGGCAACGTCGAGCTGCTGGACACCACCTCGAAGGGATAGTCCCATGCAGGTAACACGGCAGCGCCGGAGCAGCGAGAAGGTCAGACGCCTCAGTCGCCGGACCACGCTGGTGACGGCCGGTATCGCCGTCGCCCTCGGCGTCACCGGCACCGCGGTCGCCTCCACCTACCAGTTCGGCACCCAGCAGGTCGCGCAGAACACCGCCAGGGGCGAGGTCATCTCCAGCGACCAGTACCTCAAGCCGTACGGCAGCCGGACCGTCATCAACGACGGCAAGATCATGTCGTCCACGGTCAGCCCGGACGGCACCCACCTCGCGGCCGCGGTCACCGACGGCGACGCGGCACTGGTGATCATGGACCTCGCGACCGGGCAGGTGAAGCAGAAGATCGGCGCCAATGCCGCGGACGACCTGCGCATCGGCAGCGCCGCGGTCGGCCAGGAGGGTCCCACCTACTCGCCTGACGGCAAGCAGCTGTGGCTCGGACAGGCGAACGGCTACACCAAGTTCACCGTGAACGCGGACGGCACCCTCTCCACCCCGACGGCCGTCCCCATCCCGGCCGTCGGCACCCAGCAGGCCCTGGTGGGCGCCGCGGTGTTCTCGGCGGACGGCTCCACCGTGTACTCCGCGGTCAACGGCCAGAACCGGGTCGTCGCCCTCGACGCCACCACCGGGACCGTCGAGCAGAGCTGGGCCGTCGGCAACGCCCCGCGCGGCCTCGCCCTGGTCGGCGGGAAGTTGTACGTCAGCAACGAGGGCGGACGTCCGGCCAGGGCCGGCGAGACCACCATGAACTCCTACGGCACCCAGGTGCCCGCCGACCCGGACACCGGCGCCGCGACCACCGGCACGGTCAGCGTCATCGACACCGGCGCGGGCACGGTCGTCCGGACCATCGACGTGGGTCTGCACCCGACCGCCGTGTACGCGAAGAAGGGCGCGGTGTTCGTCACCAACACCGCCGACAACAACGTGTCGGTCATCGACACCCGCAAGGACAAGGTCGTCCAGACCATCGCCACTCAGCCGTGGCCCGAGGCGAAGGTCGGCTACGAGCCCGACGCGGTCACCCTCACCGACGACGGCCACCTGCTGGTGACACTGGGCCGGGCCAACGCGGTCGCGGTCTACCGGTACAAGTCCGCGCAGGAGCCCGCCAGTTACGTCGGCCTGCTTCCCACCGACTACTTCCCCGCCGAGATCACCACGGTCGGCAAGCAGGTCGTCGTCTCCCACACCCGTGGCATAGACGCCCGCCGCCCCACCGCCGCCTCCGGACACGGCACCCACGACACCACGTCCAGCCTCACGCAGTTCACGCTGCCGAGCGACCTCGTCATCAGGTCCCAGACGGCCAAGGTCTTCCAGCAGAACGGCTGGACGCCCGGCTCGGTCACGACGGCGAAGGGCGAGAGCCACGCCAAGCCGGTCCCGGTCCCGGCACGGCTCGGCGACCCCTCGACGATCAAGCACGTCTTCCTGCTCGTCAAGGAGAACCGCACCTACGACCAGGTCTACGGCGACCTCCCGCAGGGCGACGGCGACCCGGCCCTGACGACCTTCGGCGCCAACGTGACGCCCAACCAGCACGCCCTGGCCCAGCAGTTCGGCCTCTACGACAACTTCTACGACATCGGCACCAACTCCGCCGAGGGCCACAACTGGCTGATGCAGTCGGACAACCCGGAGTACACCGAGTCCTCCGCCGGTGAGTACACGCGCAGTTACGACACCGAGAACGACGTCCTCGGTCACCAGAAGTCCGGCTTCATCTGGACCGGCGCGCAGGCGGCCGGGAAGTCGGTCAAGGACTTCGGCGAGTTCCAGTCGACCGAGTCCAAGCCGGCCGGCGCGACCTGGCAGAACCTGTACTGCGACAGCAAGAACATGGCCGCGACCGGGGCGCGGACCCAGTACCCCATCCAGACCGGCTCGGCGATCCCCTCGCTCAACAAGGTGTCGGTGCAGGGTTTCCCGATGTTCGACCTCGACGTCCCGGACATCTACAAGGAGCAGATCTGGCAGCAGGACTTCGAGAAGAACGGCCCGGCGAACCTGAACATGTTCTGGTTCTCCAACGACCACACCGGCGGCCCGGCGAACGCGTCCGCCGAGGTCGCCGACAACGACCTCGCGGTCGGCCGGATGGTCGACGAGATCTCCCACAGCACGTACTGGAAGGACTCGGCGATCTTCGTCGTCGAGGACGACTCACAGAACGGGCTCGACCACGTCGACGGCCACCGGGCTCCGGTCCAGATCATCAGCCCCTACGCCCGGCGCGGCACCGTCGACAGCCGCTACTACACGCAGATCACGATGATCCGCACCGTCGAGCAGATCCTCGGGATCCATCCGATGAACCAGAAGGACAGCGCGGCCACGCCGATGTTCGGGGCGTTCACGGGGAAGCCGGACACCACCCCGTTCACGGCGGTCCCCAACCGCACCTCGCTGACCCTCGGAGTGAGCCCCACGCCCTCCTGCGGCGCGGACACCCCGGCCGCCCAGGACGCCGACGCGGCCCCCGCTCCGACGTCCGCCGCGGTGCCGCAGGCCGAGCAGGAGCTCGCGGCGCAGTGGAAGACCTGGGCCTCGCACCAGCGGCTGACCGGTGCGCACGCCGTGCCGGACTACGCCAACGCCGAGCAGATGAACCGTTACACCTGGTACCAGACGCACGCCTGGACCAAGCCGTACCCGGGCGACGGCAAGGTCTACGCGCCGAACGACGTACCCGGCGCCTACCTGCCGTCGGCGGAGTCCGACGGCTAGACAGCCCGGTCCGGCCGGGGCACACCCGCCCCGGCCGGAATCCGGAACACGGCCAGGGGCCCCGGTCCCGTGCGGCGGGGCCCGGGGAGGAGCACTCTGGAAGCAGAGGTCTCCGGAGGTGATCCCCATGACGCACACCGCAGTCGGATGGCACGTCGAGATGGAGTTCCGGGAGGACGAACGGCACACGGAGGCGGTCGCGCTGGTGCGCCTGCCCGACGGGAGCGAGGTACGGGCACGCGGACACGCCAGCCGCCACCGCAGCGACACGAATCAGCCGCGGGTCGGCGAGGAGGTCGCGGGAGCGCGGGCGCTCAACGAAATCGCGATGCAGTTGCTGACCAAGGCGCACGACGAGATCGACGAGGCGTCCGGGCGGACGTCCCACACGATCAACGTGTAGCCGTCACAGGGCCGCCCGCACCGCCCTGACCAGAGCCTGGGCCCTCGGATCCGCCGTGACCGTCTTGCGGAACCCGTTGGTGACATAGCCGAAGGCGATGCCCGTCTCCGGGTCGGCGAACCCGAGGGAGCCACCGCGGCCGGGGTGCCCGAAGGAGCCCGCGCCGAGGAACGGCGACGCGCTGCCGTGCAGCATGTAGCCCAGTCCGAAACGGGTGTTCACGACGAGCACGCGGTCCGGACCCGCCGACTCCTCGGCGCGGGCGAGCTCGACCGTGGCCGGGTCGAAGAGCCGCACCCCGTCGATCTCTCCGACCAGCGCCGCGTAGACGCGCGCCAGCCCGTCGGCCGTCGCGATCCCGTTGGTCGCGGGCAGGGCGCTCGCCCGGTACTCCGGTGCGTTCTGGTCGGGGAAGGGGGTGATCGCGGCGAAGGCGCGGCGGGTGAGGGAGCCGGGGTCGTCGTAGGCCTCGGTGACGGACCGCTTGGGACGGGCGCGCAGGCCGCCGGTGGGCTCGGGGCCCTCGATCCGTCCGACCCGTCCCGTCCGCCCGGCCGCTTCCTCGTCCTCCGGCAGCCCGAGCCAGAACTCCGCCCTCAGCGGCCCGGCGATCTCCCGCGCGATCCACTCACCGGCCCCGAGCCCGGTCACCCTGCGCACCAGTTCGTCCAGCAGCCAGCCGTACGTCAGCGCGTGATACCCGTGGTCCGTGCCGGGCTCCCAGGCGGGCGCCTGCGCGGCGACCGCCTCGGGGCCCTTCAGCGGATCCAGGGCCTCCTCGGGCGTGAGCGGCCGGTCGATCACCGGCAGCCCGGCCCGGTGGTTCAGGACGTGCCGGACCAGTACCCGCTCCTTGCCACGGGCCTTGAACCCGGGCCAGTACTCGGCCACCGGCGCGTCCAGGTCCAGCTCCCCACGCTGGTGCAGCATCAGGGGTACGGCGGCGGCGACGCCCTTGGTCGCCGAGCGCACGACCTGCGCGGTGCCGTGCCGCCAGGGCTCGGTGCCGTCGATGTCCCTGGTGCCGGCCCACAGGTCGACCACCTTGCGCCCGTCCCGGTACACGGCGACCGCCGCGCCCCGGTCCCCGAGCGTCTCGAAGTTCCGCGCGAACACATCCCTGACCGGCTCGAAGCCCTCGGCGACTGTGCCGTTCACGTCCACGCCCGTACTCCCTCTACTGCCGCTCGAAGCCCCCCTCAGCCAAGCAGAATCGTCACGTCGATGTTCCCGCGGGTCGCGTTCGAGTACGGGCACACCTCGTGGGCCGCGTCCACCAGCTTCGCCGCGAGGCCCGCGTCGAGGATCGGCAGCGAGACGCTCAGGGCGACCGCGAGGCCGTAACCGCGGTGTTTGTTGGGGCCGATGCCGACCTTCGCGGCGACGGTGGAGCCGGTCAGGTCGTAGCCCTCGCGGTTGCCGACGAGGATCAGCGCGTTGTGGAAGCAGGCGCTGTACCCGGCGGCGAACAGCTGCTCCGGGTTGGTGCCGTTGCCGTCCCCGCCGAGCGCCGGCGGCATCGCGACCTTCAGCTCGATCTGGCCGTCCTGGCTGGTCACATAGCCGTCCCGGCCGCCGTGGGCCGTGGCCTCGGCGACATACATGATCTTCGTCGGCCGGGTGTCGACGGCGGTTTCCTCAGGCATGGCTGATCTCCCCCCGGAGAGGTGCGCGCAAATACATCGTGCACAAGGTACCGGCCGGTAGGTAGGCCCTGGATTACCAGGGGGTAGCAACCTTGGGTAACAGGAGGTCAGCGGGGGCGCTCGGAAGCTTCGTGCGCTCTTTTCGCGAGCCCCCACAAGTCCTCGCGCAGTCTCGCGGCCTCCGTGGTGTCGAGCCCGGTCGCGGAGAGGAGGGCGCCGGGGACGGCTGCCGCACGCTCCCTGAGTTCCTCCGCGCGCTCCGTGCACGCCACCAGCACCGAGCGCTCGTCGCTCGCGTCGCGCTCCCGGCGTACGAATCCCGCGCTCTCCAGCCGCTTGAGCAACGGCGAGACCGTGCCGTAGTCGAGGCGCAGGGCGGCCGCCAGCTCCTTCACACTCGTCTGACCGCGCTCCCACAGCACCAGCAGCACGAGGTACTGCGGGTAGGTGAGCCCGAGCTCGTCGAGGAGCGGCCGGTACGCGGCGGTCACCGCGCGCTGGGCGGCGTACAGCGCGAAGCACAACTGGTCGTCGAGCAGCAGTGATCCGGCGTCCTCTTCGTTCGTCACGCGCCCATTGTCACGGACCGCGGATCGAATCCGAAGGGCAACTCCAGCCGGTGGGCCCGCATCAGCTCGTCGTCGGCGAGGAGTTCGCCCGTCTTTCCGTCCGCGGCGATGGTGCCCTCGCTCAGGATCAGCGAGCGCGGGCACAGCTCCAGCGCGTACGGCAGGTCGTGCGTCACCATCAGCACCGTCACGTCCAGCGAGCGCAGGATGTCGGCGAGTTCGCGGCGGGAGGCCGGGTCCAGGTTGGAGGAGGGCTCGTCGAGGACGAGGATCTCCGGCTCCATCGCCAGCACGGTGGCCACCGCCACCCGGCGCCGCTGGCCGAAGGAGAGGTGGTGCGGGGGCCGGTCCTTGAACTCCGCCATGCCGACCCTGCTGAGCGCCCGGTCCACGCGCTCCTCCAGCTCGGGGCCTCTGAGCCCGGCCGCCGCCGGTCCGAACGCCACGTCCTCGCGCACGGTCGGCATGAAGAGCTGGTCGTCGGGGTCCTGGAAGACGATGCCGACCTTGCGCCGGATCTCGGCCATGTGCTTCTTGTCCACGGGCAGCCCGGCGACCGTCACCGTGCCCACCCCGCCGCTCAGGATGCCGTTGAGGTGCAGCACCAGGGTCGTCTTGCCGGCGCCGTTAGGGCCGAGCAGCGCGACCCGCTCGCCGCGCGCGAGGGAGAAGTCCACGCCGAACAGGGCCTGGTGCCCGTCGGGGTAGGCGAAGGCGAGGCCGGAGACCTCCAGGGACGCGGTGCTCACAAGGTCGCTCACAGGGCCCATCCCACCACGCAGACGACAAGGGCGGCGACGGGGAGCGCGAGGGCGTACGACCACTGCGCCCGGGACGCGGTCACCTCGTCGATGACCGGCATCGAACCGGCGTACCCCCGGCTGACCATGGCCAGGTGCACGCGCTCGCCGCGCTCGTAGGAACGGATGAACAGCGCGCCGGCCGACTTCGCGAGGACGCCCCAGTGCTTGACGCCGCTCGCCTCGAATCCCCGCGACTCCCGCGCGATCCGCATCCGGCGCATCTCGTCGGTGATGACATCGCCGTAGCGGATCATGAAGGACGCGATCTGGACCAGCAGCGGCGGGAGCCTGAGCCGTTGCAGTCCGAGCAGCACCGAGCGCAGTTCGGTGGTGGACGCCAGCAGCACCGAGGCGGCGACCCCCAGCGTGCCCTTGGCGAGCACGTTCCAGGCGCCCCACAGGCCGCTCACGCTCAGGGAGACCCCGAGGACCTCGACCCGCTCGCCCTCCGCGACGAACGGCATCAGCACGGCGAACGCCACGAACGGCACCTCGATCAGCAGCCGCTTCAGCAGGAAGCCGGCCGGCACGCGTGCGGCGTACGCGACGACGCCCAGGAGGACGGCGTACAGGCCGAACGCCCACATCGCCTCGCGCGGGGTCGAGACCACGACCACCACGAAGCCGAAGGCCGCCGCGAGTTTCGTGTGCGGCGGCAGGGCGTGCACCGGCGAGTGTCCGTGCCGGTAGAGCCGGTGCGCGTGTCCGGCGCCCACGTCAGACGTCCGTGCCGACGGGGGTGGTGTCGGCCGTACGGCGCCTGCGCACCACCCAGAACACCGTGCTGCCCGCGACGACGGTGACGCCGACGCCGATCACGCCCGCCAGCCCCCCGGACAGGCGGGCGTCCTCGACGTCCTTCACGCCGTAGTCGGCGAGCGGCGAGTCCGACGTGGCGTGCTTCTCGGTCTTGGCGTCGATGCCCTTGTCGGCGGCGACCTTCTCCAGCCCGTCCGGGTCGGCGGACGCGTAGAAGCTGACGAACCCGGCGAGCACCAGCGAGGTGACCAGGCCGGTGATCCACACCGTGCGGTGCGACCGGGCGGTCACCGGGGCGGGTTCGGCGGGCACGTCGACGAGTTGGCCGTCCACCCGCAGCTTCAGTTTCTGCCGGAGGCCGCGGGCGCCGTACACCAGGTCGGGGCGTACGGCGACGACGGCGCCGACGGTCAGCGCGGTGATGACCGCCTCGCCGATGCCGATGAGGACGTGGACGCCGATCATCGCGGTGGCGACCTTGCCGAGGGAGACGTCGGTGGTGCCGCCGACGGCGTAGATCAGGGTGAAGGCGACGGCCGCGGCGGGCACGGAGAGCACGGCGGCCACGAAGGAGGCGGCGGTGATGGAGCCGCGCTTTCTGGGGAGCACCTTCACCAGCCCGCGGAAGACGGCGTAGGCCACGACCGTCGTGACGACGGCCATGTCGGTGATGTTCACGCCGAGCGCGGTCAGACCGCCGTCCGCGAAGAGGATGCCCTGCATGAGCAGGACGACCGAGACGCAGAGGACCCCGGTGTAGGGGCCCACGAGGATCGCGGCCAGTGCCCCGCCGAGCAGATGTCCGCTGGTCCCCGCGGCGACGGGGAAGTTCAGCATCTGCACGGCGAAGATGAACGCCGCGACGAGGCCGGCCAGGGGCGCGGTGCGTTCGTCCAGCTCGCGGCGGGCGCCGCGCAGGCTCACCGCGACGGCGGCCGCGGCGACGACTCCGGTCGCTGCCGAGAGGGGCGCGTCTATGAATCCGTCAGGCACATGCACCGTTCGATGATAGTGGCTTGTTGCGAACTCTTTGCAAGAGAGCCGTGCCACGAACAGCAACTCGCAGGCTTTCGACCCAGAGGGCGGAACACGGGAAATGTGCGACGCTGGAAGGGGAGCGGACGCACAGCTTCCACACAGGTTACACAGCGTGAGGGGTCCGTCACGATGTCTGTAGTCGAACAGTACGCACGAGCCCACATCGTTTCGGACGTGGACATCGCCGAGGACGAGGCGATCCCGGTGGTCCTGCGCTACGACCCGGAAACCGACCCGCGCTCGGTACGGATCGGCCTGCCGGGCACGCACGAATGGACCTTCTCGCGAGCGCTGCTGGAACAGGGACTCAGGGCGCCGGTCGGCAGCGGTGAGGTGCGGGTGTGGCCGTGCGGCCGGGTGCAGGCCGTGGTGGAGTTCCACTCCCCGCAGGGGGTGTCGGTGGTGCAGTTCGAGCAGAAGGCACTGCTCAGGTTCCTGCGGCGGACGTACATGGCCACGGCACCCGTGCGGAACTAGCCGCCCATCTTCAGCAGGGCCGCCACGATCGGGCCCGCCGTGTCGCCGCCGTGGCCGCCCGCCTGGACGACGCCCGCGGCCGCGAGGTCGCCCCGGTACGCGGTGAACCAGCCGTTCGGCTTCTTCTGGCCGTCGACCTCCGCGGAGCCGGTCTTCGCGCCGACGTTGCCGTAGACCCCGGACATCGCCTCGGCCGCGGTGCCGTAGCCCGCCGTGTACGCCATCAGCTCACGCAGCTGCGACAGCGTGCCCGAGGACATCGTGCGCGAGGCGGTGGCCAGCGTGCGGTGGTCGACCGAGGGGGAGACCAGGTAGGGCTGCTTGAAGGTGCCCGACTCGACGGTGGCGGAGACGGACGCCATGTTCAGCGGGTTCATCCGGACCCCGCCCTGGCCGATGAGCGAGGCCGCCTTCTGGGCCGCGCTCTGCACCGGCACCGAGCCGTCGAAGGACGGGACGCCGATCGCCCAGTTGTTCATGGACAGGCCGAAGACCTGCTGGGCCTGCTCGGTCAGGCTGTCGTTGTCCAGCTTGCCCGCCTGGCTGATGAAGGCGGTGTTGCAGGAGCGGGCGAAGCTCGCCTTGAAGGTGCCGCCCTTGATCTCGAACTTGTCGTCGTTCTGGAACTTCCAGCCGCCGTACGTGACGTACTTCGGGCACGGGTGCGCCTTGTCCGCCGACGCGAGGTCCTTGTCGATCAGCAGCGAGGAGGTGATGACCTTCATCGTGGAGCCCGGGGCGAGGGAACCCTGGAAGGCGGTGTTGAAGCCGTGGCTCGCGTTCGCCACCGCGAGGATCTCGCCGGTCGACGGACGCAGCACGACGACGGAGGACCGCGCCTGCTTGGCGACCTGCGCCTCGGCCGCCGCCTGGAGCGTCGGGTTCAGGGTCGTCCGCACGGTGCCCGGGGTGCCCTTGCTGAGCTCCACCAGCGTCTTGTCGGAGGACTTGGAGCCCTTCCCGCGGACCACCCGCAGCTCGATGCCCGCCTTGCCGCCGGCCTTCTTGCCGTACTTCTCGCGCAGGCCGTCCAGCACCGTGCCCAGCGAGGGGTACTTCGCCTCGGTGATCTCGCCGCCGTTCCGGTCGACCGCCTTGATCGGCGGGGTCCCGGACTCCCCGGTGACCAGGGTGTCGCCGTCCTTCAGGTCGGGGTGGACGACCGAGGCGGTCCAGTCGACCCGCGGCTTCCCGGTGGCGCTGTCGCGGACGACGGTCAGCGAACTGCCGTACGCCAGCGGCTTGCTGGTGCCCTTGTACGTCACCGTCGCCTTCACGGAGAAGGGCACCTTGTCGCCGGTGCGGGTGCCCGGGGTGAGGGTGACGCCGGTGAGGTGGGCGTCCTTGGTGTAGCCGGTGAGCAGGGAGGTGGCGGCCGCGCTGTCGCTCGTCGCGGCGGCGGCCGTGCTCACCTTGCCCTGCTGCCAGGAGGTCAGAAAGGTGGTCGCGGTGCTGGTGACCTCGGTCGCCGACAGCGGTCCGGTCTTGACCTTCGGCTTGTGGTCCTCGGCGGACGCGGACGTGTTCTGCGTCCGGTCGTCGGCCGCGGCCCCGGCACCGTAGAGCGCGTAGACGCCGAAGCCGGCGCCGCCGACGACCACGGCGATCATCCCGCCGATCACGGCGGGTTTGGTCTTCCGTCGCTCGGCGACGCGCCTTCTGCTACCCACGGCTTCCGTTTCCTCCGCCAGTTCCCAGGGTCCCCGTTGCCCTCATCCATCCCAACGACGGCCACAGCCTAGAGTCCCTGTCCCGCACGGGTGACGTCAGCCTGCGGCTCGTAGCACAGCTGCGACAATCGGGCCCGCCGCGTCGCCGCCGTGGCCGCCCTCCTCGGTCATGGCCGCCGCGGCCATGTCGTTGCGGAAACCGGTGAACCAGCTGTTGGACACCTCCTGCCCGTCGACCTCCGCGGAACCGGTCTTGGCGCCGATGTCCCCGCCGAGTCCCGCCATCGCCTTGGTCGCCGTGCCCTGGGTCGCGGTGAGCCGCATCATCTGCTTCAGCTGGGAGGCGGTGTTGTACGGCAGCCCCTTCGCGGTGGCCAGTTCGCGGTCGTCGAGCTTCGGCGAGACCAGGTAGGGCTGGCGGAAGGCGCCGGTGATGGCGGTGGCCGTCACCGAGGCCATGTTCAGCGGGTTCATCTGGACCTGGCCCTGGCCTATCGCGTTCGCCGCGCGGTCCGGACCGCTGACGGCGGGCACCTTCCCGTCGAAGGAGACGATGCCGGTCTTCCAGTCCTCGCCGATCCCGAACCTGTTCTGGGCCTCCAGCGTCAGCGACTCGTCGGTGAGCGGCTTCTCGTCGATCAGCTTGATGAAGGCGGTGTTGCAGGACCGCATGAAGCTGTTGGCCAGCGAGGCGCCCTCGTTGGGCTGCATGCCGGTGAGGTTCTTGAAGGTCTGCCCCTGCCACACGGCGTCGGGCGGACAGGGCGCCGGGCCGTTCATCGAGGTCACGCCGTTGTCGATGAGCATCGCGGCCGTGATGATCTTCATGGTGGAGCCGGGGGCCTTGGTGCCCTCGAAGGCCGCGTTGAAGCTGTCCGTGCGGTTGTTGGCCACGGCCAGCACCTCACCGGTGGTGGGCTTGACGGCGACCACCGACGACTGGCCGTACAGCTTCACGGCCTTCTCGGCGGCCGCCTGCGCGCTCGCGCTGATGGTGGTCTCCAGCTTGCCCGCCTTGCCCTCGGCGAGGGTCAGCAGCGAGGTGTCGGGCGTCTGGTCCGGATGCTTGATCGCCAGTTCGATGCCGGGGGTGCCGCCGGCCTCGGTTCCGTACTTCTCGCGCAGGGCGTCCAGGACCGGGCCCAGCGACGGGTACTTCTCCTTGGTCAGCACGCTGCCGTCGCGGGCCACCGCCTCGATGGACGGGTTCGCGGACTCGCCGGTGACCAGCCGGTCGTCCTTCTGGAGCTTCGGATACACCACGGAGGGCTGCCAGTCGACGAGCGCCTTCCCGGTGGTCACCCCGCGCACGACGGTCAGCTTGCTCTTGTACGCCAGGGGCTTCGACTTCCCGTCGTAGGAGACGGTCGCCTTCACGCTGTACGGCACGGTGGCGCCGGTCGCCTTGCCGGGCGTGATGCGCACATCGCCGATGTGCGCATCCGCCCCGTACGCGGCCAGCAGCACCTCGGCCGCCGTGTTGTTGTTCGTGAAGGCGGACGCGCTCGCCGCGTCGCCCTTCTCCCAGGCTGCGAAGAAGTCCTTCGACGTCTTCGCGATCTCGTCGTCGGTGGGCGGCCCGCTCCGCTTGGCCTCTCCGACCCCGCCGCTCCCGTCGTCGCTCAACGCCGACACGAAGTTGTACGCCCCGTATCCGGCCCCGCCGACCATCACGGCGAACACCGTGCTGACGACAGCGACCTTCACCCCCTTGGCCATGGTCTGGCCCCCTCCCCGATTTCCCCGTTGTTGTGGGAACTCTAAGCGGGAGGTGTGACACGAGGGGTAAGAGTTTCCCGATTCGTCGAAGCAGGTGCTCAATCACATACGTGAATGCCAGCCCTCTAGACCCACGTATCCAGCCACATCCGCGACCGCCAGTCGTCGATCGGAATGCTCGTGCCGGTGTACAGGGGCCAGAAGTAGATGAAGTTCCAGGCGATCAGGAGGACCAGGACTCCGGCCGCCGTGGCGCCCGCGACGCGGCGGGTGTCCTTGGCGCCCGGGGGGCCGACGAGGGCGCCGATGAGCATGGCGACGGCCAGGCAGAGGAAGGGCAGGAAGACGATCGTGTAGAAGAAGAAGATCGTGCGTTCCTGGTAGTTGAACCAGGGGAGATAGCCGGCCGCGATACCGCAGGCGATGGCGCCCGCGCGCCAGTCGCGGCGGAAGAACCAGCGCCACAGGACGTAGAGGATCGCGAAGCAGGCGGCCCACCACAGCAGCGGCGTGCCGATCGCCAGGACCTCGCGGGCGCACTTCTCGCCCGCGTCGGCCGGGCAGCCGTCGGTGCCGGGCGCGGGGGACTCGTAGAAGTACGAGACCGGGCGGCCGTCGACGATCCAGCTCCACGGGTTGGACATGTACGTGTGCGGCGAGGACAGGCCGACGTTGAACTTGTAGACCTCGTGCTCGTAGTGGACCAGGCTGCGCCACCAGTCGGGCAGGAAGGTCCAGCTGCCGCCCTGGCCGTCGTTCGCGGCCCAGTTGCGGTAGTAGCCGCCGGTGCCGTCCGCGGGGGAGAGGATCCAGCCGATCCACGAGGTGACGTAGGTGATGACCGCCACCGGCACCATGGCCAGGAACGCGATGCCGAGGTCGTACTTGAGGACCGCCTCGTAGGGGTGGCGCGCGCCCGCGACCTTGCGGGAGCCGACGTCCCACAGGACCGTCATGATGCCGAAGGCGATGAGGAAGAACAGGCCGTTCCACTTGGTGCCGATGGCCAGGCCGAGCAGCAGACCCGCCAGCCAGCGGTACGGCCGCATGCCGAGCCACAGCTTGTCGGCGACCCCCGCGTCGGGGCGCACGAACCCGTGGGCGTCGACCGGCAGCGCGGCCGCGAGTTTCTCCCGTGCCCGGTCGCGGTCGATGACCAGGCAGGCGAACGCGGCCAGCACGAAGAACATCAGCACACCGTCGAGCAGCGCGGTCCGTGCCATCACGAAGGCCAGGCCGTCCACGGTCATCAGCGCGCCCGCCAGGCAGCCCAGGAACGTGGAGCGGAAGATACGGCGGCCCACCCGGCACACGATCAGCACCGACAGCGTCCCCAGCAGCGCCGTCATGAAGCGCCAGCCGAACGGGTCGAACCCGAACATCAGCTCGCCGAGTCCGATGACGTACTTGCCGACCGGCGGGTGCACGACATAGGCGGCGTTCGTCGGGAGCGGAACGTTCCCGTTGTTGTTGAGGATCAGACTGTCGACGTTCTTGTCCCAGCTGAGCTCGAAGCCGCGGTGGACGAGCGCCCACGCGTCCTTGGCGTAGTACGTCTCGTCGAATATCACCTTCTTCGGGCTGCCCAGGTTCCAGAACCGCATCAGCCCCGCCACCAGCGTCACCAGCAGCGGCCCGAGCCAGCCCGACCAGCGCGCGATCCGCTCGGCGAGCGTCCGGGGCACGCCCAGGACCTGCCACATCCGCGGACTGGGCTCGACGAAGGGCGGCACCAGGCGCTCACGCACGTCGCTTCTGGCCTCGGGCGTGTAGCCGAAACGGCGCAGCCTCTGCTGCCACGACGGCCGCCGGTCCTGGGGGGCCTGGTCCTGCCGGGTGTCCGTGGAGGACGCGGTACTGGTCACCGCGCCATCGTAAGGAACGGCGCTGTGTGAGTCCCGTGCATGGGCGGATGCGTCCGGTTCGGGGCGCCCCTGGGAGGATGGGGGTGTGACTGGAACCCTTGTCTTGGCGGGCACCCCCATCGGCGACATCGCGGACGCTCCTCCCCGGCTGGCGGAGGAACTGGCCGGGGCCGACGTCGTCGCGGCCGAGGACACCCGGCGGCTGCGGCGGCTCACCCAGGGGCTGGGCGTGACGCCCAAGGGGCGGATCGTGTCGTACTTCGAGGGCAACGAGGCCGCCCGTACGCCCGAACTCGTCGACGAACTCCTCGGCGGCGCACGCGTGTTGCTCGTCACCGACGCCGGGATGCCCTCGGTGTCCGACCCCGGGTACCGGCTGGTCGCCGCGGCCGTCGAGAAGGACGTCCGGGTCACGGCCGTACCGGGACCGTCCGCCGTCCTCACCGCTCTCGCGCTGTCCGGGCTGCCCGTCGACCGGTTCTGCTTCGAGGGGTTCCTGCCGCGCAAGGCCGGTGAGCGGCTCTCGCGGCTGCGGGAGGTCACCGACGAGCGGCGCACCCTGGTGTACTTCGAGGCTCCTCATCGGCTCGACGACACGCTCGCGGCGATGGCCGAGGTGTTCGGGGCGGAGCGGCGGGCGGCGGTGTGCCGGGAGTTGACGAAGACGTACGAGGAGGTCAAGCGGGGGACGCTGGGCTTTCTCGCCGAGTGGGCCGCGGAAGGGGTCCGGGGGGAGATCACCGTCGTGGTCGAGGGGGCGCCCGACAAGGGAGCCGAGGAGGTCGACGACGCGGAACTGGTGCGCAGGGTGCGGGTGCGGGAGGAGGCGGGCGAGCGGCGCAAGGAGGCGATCGCCGCGGTGGCCGTCGAGGCGGGGGTCCCCAAGAGGGTTGTTTTCGATGCGGTCGTCGCGGCGAAGAACGTCCCTTCCTGACGCGTCGCATGAGGTGGGTCACACCCCCTCTGAGCAGGGCGCATGACTTCTGAGCGTGCGCCCCATGTGCCGGCAAAGCGGTGTCTCGGAATGCAAAGCTCCGCGTGGCCTCGCGGGGCGGTTCGGCAAGGAACGCCCAAATCGCCTCCAACAGTCGACAGGGCTGTCGCGCTCGGGTCCGCGGAGGCGTCCACTGGGGTGAGGGACGTACCCGTCCCCCCAACCAGCGGACACACAGGAGCTGGCATGAGCGAGATCGCAGGGCACCCCGGTGCGACAGCTGTCGTCAACGAGTCCTATTCCTTCGCCTGCATGCGCTGCGGGCACGGGTGGGAGCAGTCGTACGAGATAGAGCACCACGTCGACGGCGACGGCCGGGAATTCGTGCAGTACGTGGTGGACGGACAGATCGTGCCCTCTCCGCTCTCCAGGCCCGCGTGCGCGAACTGCGACCACCACGTTCTTCGGATCATGCGGCCCGGCCGGGTCGCGTCCGCCCGTGACGCGGCGCACCGTCAGCACCGCACGCCCGCCGCCGGGCCCGTGGAGGCGCCGACGGGTGGGGAGCCGGGCCAAGACCACCACTGGCACCTGGCCGACCTGCTGCACGTGTTCCAGCGCAAGGCGAGCTGACCGCTCCGGCATCCGGGTGGGCATGCCCCTTTCGTAGGATCGGGGCATGCCTTCGAACAGCCCCCGCGAGAAGAACGCGGCGCCGCCGCTCCCGGAACCCCTCCGGGTGCCCGTCGCCGACTCCCACACCCACCTGGACATGCAGGACGGGACCGTGGAGGAGGGGCTCGCGAAAGCCGCGTCGGTCGGGGTGACCACGGTCGTCCAGGTCGGCTGCGACGTACGGGGCTCCCGCTGGGCGGCCGAGACGGCGGATCGGTACGACGCCGTCCACGCCACTGTCGCCCTGCACCCCAACGAGGCGCCCCGGATCGTCCACGGCGACCCCGACGGGTGGTCACGGCAGGGGGCGCGCGGGGCGGGGGGCACGGCGGCGCTCGACGAGGCGCTCGCGGAGATCGACCGCCTGGCCGGGCTCCCGCAGGTCAAGGGCGTCGGTGAGACGGGCCTCGACCACTTCCGCACCGGGCCCGAGGGCAAGGAGGCGCAGGAGGCGTCCTTCCGCGCCCACATCGAGATGGCCAAGCGGCACGGCAAGGCGCTCGTCATCCACGACCGCGACGCCCACGCGGACGTCCTGCGCGTACTGAAGGAGGAGGGCGCTCCCGAGCGCACCGTCTTCCACTGCTACTCCGGTGACGCCGAGATGGCGGAGATCTGCGCAGGCGCCGGATACTTCATGTCCTTCGCCGGCAACGTCACCTTCAAGAACGCCCAGAACCTGCGGGACGCCGTGGCGGTGGCGCCGCTCGAGCTCCTGCTCGTGGAGACCGACGCGCCCTTTCTGACGCCGGTGCCGTACCGCGGACGGCCCAACGCCCCCTATCTCATTCCGGTCACGGTGCGCGCCATGGCCGCCGTACGCGGTATCGCCGAGGACGCGTTGGCCACGGCACTCGCCGCCAACACCGCACGCGCCTTCGGGTACTGAACCCCTCGAACGTAACTCCTGGTAGTCGTGTCACTTTGGAGAGTGACCACCGCTCCGCTAGGTTCTGTGGGCCCGATCCGGACCCTTCTGGACCCCTCGGCCCCTGGAGCGTGTCGGCGTGAGCAACTCGCCGTACGAGACGAACGAGACATACGGGCCCTATGAGCCGTACGGCCCGACCGAGCCGTACGGACCACCGGCGCACGGCGGTTTCGACACGCCCCCCGCCGATCCGCGGACCGCGGAGACGCTCGCCTACGGGCTGTACGGGGCACCGGACCCGGCGCGGACGCTGCCGTACGAGGACACGTACCGGCCCGCGTACGAGATGTCGGGCCCGGCGCCCCTGCCGTCCCCGCGTGCCGAAGCGGGTCGGGCCGCGCGCCGACGCAGGGCGCGGTCCGCGGAGCGCCCGGACAGCGCGATGCGCCGACTGCTTCCGCAGGCGCTGGTGGTCGCGTTCCTGGCGGGCGGTACCACCGCGTTCGTCGCCAAGGACAAGGCGATCGAGCTCAGCGTCGACGGCACGCCGCGGACCCTGCACACCTTCTCGGACGACGTGACCGAACTGCTCGCCGAGGAGGGAGTCGCGGTGGGGGCGCACGACCTCGTCGCGCCTGCCCCCGGCGAACAGCTCGCCAGCGGGGACGAGGTCGCGGTCCGTTACGGGCGTCCCGTGCGGCTCACGCTCGACGGGCACCGGCGAGAGGTGTGGACCACGGCACGGACGGTGGACGGGGCGCTCGAACAGCTGGGGGTGCGCGCGGAGGGCGCTTATGTGTCCACCTCGCGCTCCCGGCCGATCGGGCGGGAGGGGCTCGCGCTGGATGTGCGGACCGAGCGGTCCGTGACGATCATGGCGGACGGCCGGGCGCGGACGATCCGGACCAACGCGGCGACCGTGGGGGAGGCCGTCGAGGCGGCCGGGATCACGCTGAGCGGTATGGACACCACCTCGGTGGCACCGGGAAGCTTTCCGCGCGACGGGCAGACCGTCACGGTGCTGCGGATCACCGGGACGAAGGAAGTGCGCGAGGAGCAGATCCCGTTCCGGGAAGAGCGGAGCGAGGACTCCTCACTGTTCAAGGGCACGGAGGTCGTGGAGCAGGCGGGGGTGCCGGGGGTGCGACGGATCACGTACTCGCTGCGGACCGTCAACGGGGTCCGGCAGAAGCCGCGGCGGACCAGGGTCGAGTTGGTGCGGGAGCCCCGGGCGCAGAGGGTCAGGGTGGGCACGAAGCCGATGCCCACGTCGGTGCAGGGAGCGGACCATCTGAACTGGCGGGGGCTCGCGGTGTGCGAGTCCGGGGGCCGGCCGAACGCGGTGGATTCCTCGGGGACGTACGGAGGGCTGTACCAGTTCGACACGAGGACCTGGCAGGGGCTGGGCGGCTCGGGTCGGCCGCAGGACGCGCCTGCGGCCGAACAGACGTTCCGCGCGAAGAAGCTGTACGTGCGGCGGGGGGCGAGCCCGTGGCCGCACTGCGGAGCTCGCCTGCACGGGTGAGTACGGCACCCACGGCCCCGTACCCTTGGGGCCGTGAGCAGCAGCCCCTCCCCAGACGCCCTCCTCGGCCCCGCCGACATCCGTGAACTCGCGGCCGTCCTAGGGGTCCGCCCCACCAAGCAGCGCGGCCAGAACTTCGTGATCGACGCGAACACGGTCCGCCGTATCGTCAGGACCGCGGGCGTCCGCCCCGACGACGTGGTGGTGGAGGTGGGGCCCGGGCTCGGCTCGCTCACCCTGGCGCTGCTGGAAGCGGCGGACCGCGTGACCGCCGTGGAGATCGACGACGTACTCGCCTCCGCGCTGCCCGCGACGATCGCCGCCCGCATGCCGGACCGGGCCGACCGCTTCGCCGTCGTGCACTCGGACGCGATGCACATCACCGACCTCCCCGGCCCCGCGCCGACGGCACTGGTCGCGAACCTGCCGTACAACGTCGCCGTACCCGTGCTGCTGCACATGCTCGACACCTTCCCGAGCATCGAACGCACCCTCGTCATGGTCCAGGCGGAGGTCGCCGACCGGCTCGCCGCACCGCCCGGTTCGAAGGTGTACGGCGTCCCGTCCGTGAAGGCCAACTGGTACGCCGAGGTCAAGCGGGCCGGGTCGATCGGCCGCACCGTCTTCTGGCCCGCACCGAACGTGGACAGCGGGCTCGTCGCGCTGACCCGCAGGACCGAGCCGATCAAGACCAGCGCGTCGAGGCGCGAGGTGTTCGCGGTCGTCGACGCCGCCTTCGCCCAGCGCCGCAAGACGCTGCGGGCCGCGCTCGCCGGGTGGGCGGGTTCGGCCGCGGCCGCCGAGACGGCCCTCGTGGCGGCCGGGGTCTCGCCCCAGGCCCGCGGTGAGTCGCTCACCGTCGAGGAGTTCGCGCGGATCGCGGAACACGCAGAGCACAAGGAGTCCGGTCAGCTGTGAGCGTCACCGTCCGTGTCCCCGCCAAGGTCAACGTCCAGCTCGCGGTGGGCGCCGCCCGCCCCGACGGCTTCCACGACCTGGCCAACGTCTTCCTCGCGGTCGGCCTCTACGACGAGGTGACCGTGACGCCCGCCGAGGAGCTCCGCATCACCTGCGCGGGCCCCGACGCCGCCGAGGTCCCCCTCGACCGTACGAATCTCGCGGCCCGCGCGGCGATCGCCCTCGCGCAGCGCCGCGGGCTCGACCCCGCCGTGCACCTCCACATCGCCAAGGACATCCCCGTCGCCGGCGGCATGGCGGGCGGCAGCGCGGACGGGGCCGGTGCGCTGCTGGCCTGCGACGCGCTGTGGGGGACGGGCGCCTCCCGTGAGGAACTGCTCGAGATCTGCGCCGAGTTGGGCAGTGACGTGCCGTTCAGCCTGGTGGGCGGGGCCGCGCTCGGGACGGGCCGCGGGGAGAAGCTGCGCGCCCTCGAGGTCGGCGGCGGGTTCTCGTGGGTGTTCGCGATGGCGGAGCGCGGGCTGTCGACCCCGGCCGTCTTCCGGGAGTTCGACCGGCTCACCGAGGGCCTCGACGTACCCGAGCCCGTCGCCTCCGAGGGCCTGCTCGACGCGCTGGCCGGGGGCGACCCGGACGCGCTCGCCGCCGCCGTCTCCAACGACCTCCAGCCCGCCGCCCTCTCGCTCTTCCCCGAGCTCGCCGACACCCTCGCGGCCGGCAGCGCCGCGGGCGCCCTCGCCGGGCTCGTCTCGGGCTCGGGCCCGACCACGGCGTTCCTCGCCCGTGACGCCGGTGCGGCGGCGAAGATCGCGGACGCACTGCGCGCCTCCGGCACGTGCCGGACAGTGCGTGTGGCGTCGGGCCCTGCGCCGGGTGCGACGGTGATCTGATCCGGCCGGAGGCCGCGGGGCGAGGGGAAGTCGCGCGCCGGACTACCCTGGAGGGTCGATCGATCCCCCTGGGCAGGAGAGAAATGGCCGTCAATCTGGTCAATGTCGAGAACGTCAGCAAGGTGTACGGCACCCGTGCCCTGCTGGACGGTGTCTCGCTCGGCGTCTCCGAGGGTGATCGCATCGGCGTCGTGGGCCGCAACGGCGACGGCAAGACCACGCTGATCCGCATGCTCGCCAAGCTGGAGGACGCCGACACCGGGCGCGTCACGCACTCCGGCGGGCTGCGGCTGGGCGTCCTCACGCAGCACGACTCCCTCGACCCGACCGCCACCGTGCGGCACGAGGTCATCCGGGACATGGCCGACCACGAGTGGGCCGGCAACGCCAAGGTCCGCGATGTGCTGACCGGACTGTTCGGCGGGCTCGACCTGCCCGGTTTCCCGCAGGGCCTCGACACCGTCATCGCGCCGCTCTCCGGTGGCGAGCGCCGCCGTATCGCCCTCGCCAAGCTGCTCATCGAGGAACAGGACCTGATCGTCCTCGACGAGCCCACCAACCACCTCGATGTCGAGGGCATCTCCTGGCTGGCGAAGCACCTGCGCGAGCGGCGCTCGGCGCTCGTGTGCGTCACCCACGACCGGTGGTTCCTCGACCAGGTCTGCACACGGATGTGGGATGTGCAGAAGGGCGACGTCTTCGAGTACGAGGGCGGGTACTCCGACTACGTCTTCGCGCGTGCCGAGCGTGAGCGGATCGCCGCCACCGAGGAGACCAAGCGGCAGAACCTCGTCCGCAAGGAGCTGGCGTGGCTCAGGCGCGGTGCCCCCGCGCGGACGTCCAAGCCGCGGTTCCGGGTGGAGGCCGCCAATGAGCTCATCAAGGACGTGCCGCCGCCGCGGGACAGCAGCGAGCTGATGAAGTTCGCGTCGTCGCGGCTGGGCAAGACGGTCTTCGAGCTGGAGGACGTGACCGTCCAGGCCGGGCCGAAGGTGCTGCTGAAGCATGTGACCTGGCAGCTCGGTCCGGGCGACCGGATCGGCCTGGTCGGGGTCAACGGCGCGGGCAAGACATCCCTGCTGCGGGCCATGGCCGAGGCCGCGCGGACCGAGGGTGAGACCCAGCCCGTGGGCGGACGGGTCGTGGTCGGCCGGACCGTCAAGCTCGCCTATCTCTCGCAGGAGGTCGCCGAACTCAACCCCGGGCTGCGGGTGCTGGAGGCCGTCCAGCAGGTGCGGGAGCGCGTCGACCTCGGCAAGGGGCGCGAGATGACCGCCGGGCAACTGTGCGAGACGTTCGGCTTCAACAAGGAGAAGCAGTGGACGCCGGTCGGGGATCTCTCCGGCGGTGAGCGACGGCGGCTGCAGCTGCTGCGGCTGCTGATGGACGAGCCCAACGTCCTCTTCCTCGACGAGCCCACCAACGACCTCGACATCGAGACCCTGACCCAGTTGGAGGACGTTCTCGACGGCTGGCCCGGCTCGATGGTCGTCATCTCCCACGACCGGTTCTTCGTCGAGCGCACGACCGACCGGGTCTTCGCGCTGCTCGGGGACGCCACCCTGCGGATGCTGCCGCGCGGTATCGACGAGTACCTGGAGCGGCGGCAGCGGATGGAGGAGGCGGCCGCGGCTTCGGCGCCGGTGGTGGTGAAGCCGGTGGCCGAGAAGAGCTCCGCGGATCAGCGGACCGCGAAGAAGGAGCTCCAGAAGATCGAGCGGCAGCTCGACAAGCTCTCCGAGAGGGAGACCAAGCTGCACGCTCAGATCGCCGACAACGCCACCGACTTCGCGAAGGTGGCCTCCCTCGATGCCGAGCTGCGGGATCTCGCCGGGGAGCGGGAGGAACTGGAGATGCGGTGGCTGGAGCTGGCCGAGGACGCGTGAAGGTGCGGCACATCATCCTCGAATGACAGGAAAGCCAGGAATTAAGCTCTTCCGGGACACTTCTCACCGGTAGGGGAAGCGCAACGTCGAACTAGCGTGTAGCTTCCGGGGGCATGAAGGGCGGGGGTGCTGGGAGAGTGCCTCTGTCCGTGCGGATCAGAGGGCATCCATAGTGGGGCCTTCACGCGGATCCATGGGGGGACTGGGGGGTTGCTCGATGGGAGTTCGGCTCATGGTGGTCGACGACCACCGATTGCTCGCCGAGGCACTGGCCTCGGCGCTGAAACTGCGCGGGCACCGGGTGCTCGCGGCGGCGGCGCCTGCCGCGGGGGCGGCGGAGCTGGTGATCAGCCGGGCGCCCGAGGTGTGCCTGTTGGGGACGGCCACGCCGGCCGAGCCGGGGATGTTCGACCCGGTCGTGAGGATCAAGCGGGAGCGGCCGCAGGTGGCGGTGCTGGTGCTGGGCCCGGTGCCCAGCCCTCGGGGGATCGCCGCCGCCTTCGCCGCGGGGGCCTCCGGTTATGTGCGGCACGACGAGCGCATCGAGGGGGTCGAGCGGGCGATCATGAAGGCTCGGGCGGGAGAGGCGGCGGTTGCCCCGCAGCTGCTCCAGGGGGCGTTCAGTGAGCTGCTGAACCCCGCGGCCCAGCCGGACGACGAGGGGCAGCGGCTGCTGCAGATGCTGACACCCAGGGAGGTGGAGGTGCTGGTGCGGGTGGCCGACGGGGAGGACACGCGACTGATCGCGGCGGGGATGGGGATAGCGCCGTCCACCGCCCGTACCCATGTGCAGCGGGTGCTGATGAAGCTGGGCGTGGGTTCTCGCCTGGAGGCGGCGGCGCTGGCGGCTCGGACGGGGTTGCTGGACCGGGCGGGCCCGGTGGGAGGGCCTCCGGCGGTTTGACGGGTTTGCCTGCGGCGGCCCGTTTCGGTTGGGTGGGGGCGGGCGTTTTGCGCAGTTCCCCGCGCCCCTGGATGCCTGCGGCGGCCCGCTGCTGTCCGGTGGGGGCGGGTGTAGCGCGGCGGGTTCGGTGGGTGGGTCGGGGCCGGGGGGGGGGTGTCCGTCCTCGGTTCCGGCGGCTCGGATCGCTCCAACAGTGCTCTGTAACGGACGCCGGCCGCTGCGGGCGGACACCCCCCACCCCGGCCCCTGCGCGCCGTACGCGGCCAACGGCCCGTCGTGGCGCGCGGTGCGGAGAACGGTCCGTCGTGGCGCGGGTGACTGCAGCTCCCTAGGGGCGCGGGGAACTGCGCGACCAGCCCCCACCGGGCCGCAGTCGCCCGACAACCTCACCCGGCACGCCCCTGGGCCCTACTCGGTCGGCTCCTCCTCAGGTGTCGCCTCCGGTACCGGCGGCGGAGTCGGGCGCATCTTCAGCCAGACCAGGAAGAAGATGCCCAGGAGCAGCATCCCGAGGCCGGTCCAGAGGTTGATGTTGATGCCCTCCGACTTGTCGAGGGAGGAGTCGGAGGGGTTGATGCCGGCGATCGTGACGATGACGCCGTAGAGGACGAACAGGCCGCCGATGATGCGGCGCAGGTCGAAGATGCGGGCCGCGGTGGCCGACTGGGCCTGGAGTTCGGCGACTTCCCGCTGGACGTCGTGTTCGGAGTAGCCGTGGGGTTCGGACATGGTTCCTCAATTCTCCCGCGGTCAGAACGAGAACGGGATGTAGCAGGCGGCCGCCAGGACGATCGCGCCCCAGCCCAGCAGGGCAGGCCTGCGGTACCAGGCGTCGTCGCCGGCGGCGGGGGGCTCGGACATGCCGGGGGACGTCGTGCCGTAGACGAGGCCCTGGAGTTCCTCGGCGGGCTTGGGGGCCGTGAAGAGCGACACGGCGACCATGACCACCGCACCGGCCACGAAGCCCACGATCGCGGAGACGAAGTTGGCGCCCTGGTCGGTGGGGATGTCGATGATGCCCTGCTTGTAGATCCAGAAGTAGTTCACCATCGCCGCCACCGTGCCGGAGAGCAGACCCCAGAAGCCCGACTTCACGGACGCGCGCTTCCAGAACATGCCGACGATGAAGACGACGAACATCGGCACGTTGAAGAAGGAGAACAGCGTCTGGAGGTAGCTCATGATGTTCGAGAACGAGGACGCCAGGAACGCCGTGCCGACGGACGCGCAGACGCCGATCACCGTGATCAGGCGGCCGAAGCGGACGTAGTACTCGTCCTCGCGGCCCCGCTGCACATAGCGGCCCCAGATGTCGTTCGTGAACACCGTGTTGAAGGAGGACACGTTGGCCGCCATGCCTGCCATGAAGGCCGCCAGGAGGCCCGTGACCGCGATGCCCAGGACGCCGTTCGGCAGGAGCTGTTCCATCAGGTACGGGATGGCGTCGTTGTACTGGTAGCCCGAGTCGGCGGTGCCGAAGCCCGGGATCAGGGCCGCCGCCACCAGGCCCGGGATCATCACCAGGAACACGATGAAGACCTTCGGGTACGCGGCGATCAGGGGGGTGCGCTGGGCCGCTGACAGGTTCTTCGCCGACAGGGCTCGCTGGACCTCGGCGAAGTTCGTCGTCCAGTAGCCGAAGGACAGCACGAAGCCGAGGCCCAGCACGATCGTCAGCCAGTTCGCGCCCAGCGGGTTGGCGCTGCCGATGCCCGTGCCGCCCCAGGCGGTGGTGAAGTTCGCGCCGTGCTCCGCCGTCAGCTTGTCCGTGAGGCCGCCCCAGCCGCCCACCCTCTTCAGGCCCAGCACGGAGAGCGGAATGAGGGCCGCCAGGATCACGAAGAACTGGAGGACCTCGTTGTAGATCGCGGAGGAGAGGCCGCCGAGGGTGATGTAGGCGAGGACGAAGGCGCCCGCCACCACGATCGCCACCCACTGCGGCCAGCCCAGCAGGGCCTCGACCACGATCGCCAGGGCGTAGAGGTTCACGCCCGCGATCAGGATGGCCGCGAAGGCGAACAGGGCCGAACTGAGCAGGTGTGCCCACTTGTCGAAGCGCAGAAGCAGCATCTCGGGGACCGAGCGCACTTTGCTGCCGTAGTAGAAAGGCATCATCACCAGGCCCAGGAAGACCATGGCAGGGATGGCGCCGATCCAGTACCAGTGGACCGTATAGGCGCCGTACTGCGCGCTGTTGGCGGCCATCCCCAGGATCTCCGTGGCGGCCAGGTTGGCCGAGATGAAGGCGAGGCCGGTGATCCAGGCCGGAAGCGAGCGGCCGGAGAGGAAGAAGTCCAGGCTCGTCTTCACCGATCTCCGGGCCGCGAAACCGATGCCGAGGACGACGACGAAGTAGATGCCCAGGATCGTGTAGTCGAGCCAGTTGGTGGGGAGCCTGAGCTCGGCTGCCAGATATGCGCTTTTTGTGGGGGTTTGCATAGTCAACAAGTGAACACCTCGACTGATGCGCTTTGTTTGATTCTGATGTTGACGTGGGTGGGGGGTTATGGTTACTTGTGTTTAGTTATGTTTGAGTGAAGGAGTCCAGCGGTGAAGAAGACCTCGACCCGGCTGGCCGACGGTCGCGAGCTCATCTACTACGACCTGCGCGACGACACCGTCCGCGACGCCGTGGACCGACGTCCGCTGGAGCGGACCGTCACCACGTCCGAGGTTCGTCGGGATCCGCTGCTCGGCGACTCCGTGGCCATCGCCTCGCACCGACAGGGGCGCACCTACCACCCGCCCGCGGACGAGTGCCCGCTGTGCCCCTCGCAGGGTGAGCGACTGAGTGAGATCCCGGACTCGTCGTACGACGCGGTGGTCTTCGAGAACCGTTTCCCCTCGCTGGCCGGCGACTCGGGACGCTGTGAGGTCGTCTGCTTCACCTCGGACCACAACGCGTCCTTCGCCGACCTCACGCAGGAGCAGGCGCGGCTCGTCCTGGACGCATGGACCGACCGGACGTCGGAGCTGTCGCATCTGCCCTCCGTAGAGCAGGTCTTCTGTTTCGAGAACCGGGGTGCGGAGATCGGTGTGACCCTGGGTCACCCCCATGGCCAGATCTACGCCTACCCGTTCACGACGCCGCGCACCGCCCTGATGCTGCGTTCTCTCGCCACGCACAAGGAGGCGACCGGGGGTGAGAACCTCTTCGACGCCGTCCTGGAGCGCGAGCTCGCCGACGAGCGGGTCGTCCTGGAGACCGAGCACTGGGTCGCCTTCGTGCCCTACGCGGCGCATTGGCCGTACGAGGTGCACCTCTACCCGAAGCGCCGGGTTCCGGATCTGCTGGGCCTCGACGAGGACGCGCGCACAGAGTTTCCCCAGGTGTATCTGGAACTCTTGAGGCGCTTCGACCGGATATTCGGGGAGGGCGAGTCTCCGACGCCGTACATCGCCGCCTGGCACCAGGCGCCGTTCGGCCAGCTGGAGGAGTTCGAGGGCGTCAACCGCGACGACTTCGCGCTGCACCTGGAGCTTTTCACCATCCGCCGTACGTCCGGCAAGCTGAAGTTCCTCGCGGGTTCCGAGTCGGGCATGGGCGTCTTCATCAACGACATCCGACCGGAGGCCGCGGCTCAGCGACTGCGAGAGGTAGCGAGTTCATGAAGTACCTGGTGACAGGTGGCGCGGGGTATGTCGGCAGTGTCGTGGCCCAACACCTGCTGGAGGCGGGGCACGAGGTCGTCGTCCTCGACAATCTCTCCACCGGCTTCCGCGAGGGTGTCCCGGCCGGAGCCGCCTTCATCGAGGGCGACATCCGCGACGCCGCCGAGTGGCTGGACTCCTCCTTCGACGGCGTCCTGCACTTCGCCGCCTTCTCGCAGGTCGGCGAGTCGGTCGTGAAGCCCGAGAAGTACTGGGAGAACAACGTCGGCGGCACCATGGCGCTGCTCGGCGCCATGCGCGAGGCCGGCGTGCGCCGACTCGTCTTCTCCTCCACGGCCGCCACGTACGGGGAGCCCGAGGAGGTGCCGATCGTCGAGTCGGCGCCGACCAGGCCCACCAACCCGTACGGCGCCTCCAAGCTCGCCGTCGACTTCATGATCACCAGCGAGGCGAACGCGCACGGGCTGGGTGCCGTGTCCCTGCGGTACTTCAACGTGGCCGGCGCGTACGGCAAGCAGGGCGAGCGGCACGACCCCGAGTCGCACCTCATCCCGCTGGTCCTCCAGGTCGCGCAGGGCAGGCGCGAGGCGATCAACGTCTTCGGCGACGACTACCCGACCCCGGACGGCACCTGCGTCCGCGACTACATCCACGTCGCCGACCTGGCCGAGGCCCACCTCCTCGCCATCGAGGCCGCCACCGCGGGCGAGCACCTCATCTGCAACCTCGGCAACGGCGAGGGCTTCTCCGTCCGCCAGGTCATCGAGACGGTCCGCAAGGTCACCGGCCACCCGATCCCCGAGGTCGTGGCCCCGCGCCGGGCCGGCGACCCGGCCACCCTGGTCGCCTCCGCCGCCACCGCCCGCGAGAAGCTGGGCTGGAACCCGTCCCGCGCGGATCTCGCGGGGATCGTGGCGGACGCCTGGGAGTTCGCTCAGACCATCAGCGCAGCAAGGGAGCAGTAGTGGCGGCACAGCAGGTCCGGGACGGTTTCGCCGAGCTCTACGGAACCGAGCCCGAGGGTGTCTGGTCGGCGCCGGGCCGCGTCAACCTCATCGGTGAGCACACCGACTACAACGACGGCTTCGTGATGCCCTTCGCGCTGCCGCACACCGCGGTCGCGGCAGTCTCCCGGCGCACGGACGGCGTCCTGCGTCTGCACTCCTCGGACGTCGAGGGCGGGGTCGTGGAGCTGCGCCTCGACGACCTCGCGCCGGAGAGCGACCGGAACTGGACCGCCTACCCCGCCGGTGTCGTCTGGGCGCTGCGCGAGGCCGGCCATCCGGTCACCGGCGCGGACGTCCACCTCGCCTCGACGGTCCCGGCGGGCGCGGGCCTGTCCTCCTCGGCGGCCCTGGAGGTCGTCGTCGCGCTCGCGCTGAACGACCTGTACGACCTCGGTCTCCAGCGCTGGCAGCTGGCCCGCCTGTGCCAGCGCGCCGAGAACGTCTACGTCGGCGCCCCCACCGGGATCATGGACCAGACCGCGTCCGCCTGCTGCGAGGCCGGCCACGCCCTGTTCCTCGACACCCGGGACCTCGCCCAGAAGCAGATCCCCTTCGATCTCGCCGCCGAGGGCATGGTGCTGCTCGTCGTCGACACCCGCGTCAAGCACTCGCACAGCGAGGGCGAGTACGGCAAGCGCCGTGCGGGCTGCGAGCGGGGTGCGGCGCTGCTGGGCGTGGACGCGCTGCGCGACATCCCCTACGGCGAGCTCGACGCGGCCCTCGAGAGGCTCGGCGACGACGAGGAGGCGGTCCGCCTGGTCCGCCACATCGTCACCGAGGACGAGCGGGTCGAGAAGACCGTCGCCCTGCTGGAGTCGGGCGAGACCCGTGCGATCGGCCCCGTGCTGGTGGCCGGCCACGCCTCGCTGCGCGACGACTTCCGCATCTCCTGCCCGGAGCTGGACCTGGTCGTCGACACCGCCCTCGCCTCGGGTGCCCTGGGCGCCCGGATGACCGGCGGCGGCTTCGGCGGCTCGGCGATCGTGCTGGCGGAGGCGGCCGACGTGGAGCCTCTCACCAAGGCGGTGCAAGAGGCCTTCGCCGCAGCGGAGTTCACCGCTCCGCGGGTGTTCGAGGCGGTGCCCTCGGCGGGGGCGCGTCGCCTGGCCTGAGAACGGCTGACCGCTGTTTTGCCCGGCTTGATCCGAACTTGGGGAAAGCCGGGCCCCTCCCTGACATACGCCCCAGTAACGTCGGAGCGTGAGTCGAGGGCGCCATCGCATCCTGTCGGCGATCGGCATCGGCTGCTATGCGCTGGCCGCGATCGTCGGCTTCTTCCTCCTGGCGGGCCACCACGGTTCCGGTCTCCTGGTGCCCCTGTGGATCGCGCACGGCGTGCTGCTCGCCCTGCTGCTGACGAAGCTCGCCGCGGACGAGACGGGCCTTTCCGCGGCGCTGGTCGTCGTCGGTGCCTCCCTGGTGGCGGTGTACTTCGCCGACCTGGCCCGCGACGACCTCACCCTGGAGCGGCGCGGCGAGCGGATCACCGCCACCGTCATACGGGAGTGGCTCGCCCCGGACCAGGGGCGGGAGGTCAACAGCTACGACTACGCACTCGCGCGCCGCGACGGCACCAGGGTCCGGGGCCCCGCCCTCCAGGCCCGGTCCGGCACCTTCGCCGTCGGCCAGACCATCACGGTGCTCGCGGACCCCGAGGGCGTGCTGCGCCCCCGTACCCCCGGCGACGCGGACGCGACCGGCACCCTCATGGGCGTGGGCGCGTTCGCGTTGCTGGTGCTCGGCATCGTGGCGGCCACGGCCCGCCGGGGCGCGATCGTCGTACGGCAGCAGGAGGAGCGGGCCAGGCTGGAGGAGCAGGAACACATACTCCGCGAGGCGCTCCGCACGGCGTCGGCCGATGTGCACGGCTTCGTCGAGGTCCACCCCGGCCACTACCCCGACGTCTCCCACCGCCGTGCGGCCGGCATCGCCGGGGAGCTGGGTCTGCGGCCGGCGGACGAGCCGGGCTCCTGGCGTTTCAGGCGCTGAGCCGCTTGGTCAGCGTGTACTCCGTGATCCCCGGCGGATAGTCCGGGATCACGCACACCACCTCGTATCCCTGTTTCCGGTAGAACTCCGGCGCCTGGAAGTCCCATGTCTCCAGGCGTACGGAGGTGCAGCCCCGGCCGCGACGGGCCAGGCGCTCCGCCCGTGCGAGCAACTGCGAACCCAGGCCCGCGCCGCGGTGCCGTTCGTCGACCCACAGGTAGGTCACGTGCAGCCAGCTCGTCCAGGTGTGGCCGACCAGTCCGCCCGCGAGGGCGCCGGAGTCGTCCAACGCCCAGACGTGGAGCGGAAGTTCCCGTTCACCTGGGGTTCCGCGCAGCGCGCGCAGGATCGGGGAGGCCGCCGTGTTCGTCTCCCGCAGCCGGGAGCGCAGCAGATCGCGTCGGGCTTTGTCGACTTCTGTCTCCAGACGAAACATGCGGCTCACCATAAACGCACCGGACAGCCAGTTCTGCAAATAACCTTCCGCTCCTGCCCCCCGGCCGTACCCTGATGAACAGCACCGGTGGGGGCCGGTGCTGATCAGGGGGGCGAAACAGTCGGGTACGGCGCCCGAAGTGGGGGTAGCAGTTCTTGCGCGGCGACGGCCGTGCGGCCATCGTGCTTCGTGTGTCGTACCCGCGGCCGTGTCGTCTCCCGAGTCGTCCTCAGACGATGACGATGGGTATCCCCTGCTCTTCGAGAGCTTGGGGAAGGGGGTTTCGTGGTTCGTATCCGAGTCCTGGTCGTCGACGACCATCGCATCTTCGCCGAGTCGCTCGCCGCCGCGCTGGCGGCCGAGCCCGACGTGGAGGTCTCCGCGGCCGGCAGCGGTCCCGCCGCGCTGCGCAGTCTGGAGCGCGCGGCCGCCGAGGGCCGCCGTTTCGACGTGCTGCTCGTCGACGCAGATCTGGGCGGCAACGTCCAGGGCATCAGGCCCGCCGTGTCCGTACAGGACGGCAACGAAGAGGGGCTGGTCGACGGCATATCGCTGGTCGCCGGGGTCCGTACGGGGCAGCCGGCGGTCCGCATCGTCGTGCTCGCGGAGAAGGACGACCCGCGGCGGGCCGCGCTCGCCCTACAGGCCGGCGCCTCGGGCTGGGTCGCCAAGGACTGCTCGCTGTCCCGGCTGCTCACCGTCATCCGGGGGGTGCTGCGGGAGGAGACCCATCTGCCTCCGGCCCTGCTCACCGGCGTGCTCAGGGAGCTCACCGCCGCCCGCAAGCACCGCACCGAGAGCGAGCGGCTGGTGGAGTCCCTCACCCCGCGCGAGCGGGAGGTGCTGCGCTGCATGGTGGCCGGGCTCGGCCGCAAGGCGGTCGCGGAGAGACTGTTCCTCTCCCCGCACACCGTGCGCACGCACATGCAGAACGTCCTCGGCAAGCTGGGCGTCCACTCCACCCTGGCCGCCGTCGCCCTGGCGCGCCGCGCGGGGGTGGGGCCGGCGGACCTAGCCGGGGATGTTGTCGAACGGGGCGGTCAGCTGGCGTAGCAGCCCGGCCAGTTCCCCGCGCTGGGCGCGGGAGAGCTCCGCGAGGATCGCGCGTTCCTGTTCCAGCAGACCGGCGAGGGCCTGGTCCGCGCGGTCCTTGCCGTCCTCCGTGAGCCTGACCAGCACCCCTCGCCGGTCGCTCGGGTCGGGCAGCCGCTCCACCAGGCCCTTCTTGGCCAGGCGGTCGATGCGGTTGGTCATCGTGCCCGAGGTGACCAGCGTCTGTGTCAGCAGCTGTCCGGGGGAGAGCTGATACGGCGTCCCCGCGCGCCTGAGCGCGGTCAGCACGTCGAACTCCCAGGGCTCCAGGCTGTGCTCGGCGAAGGCCAGCCGGCGTGCCCGGTCCAGGTGCCGGGCCAGTCTGCTCACCCGGCTGAGCACCTCGAGCGGTTCCACGTCGAGGTCAGGGCGCTCCCGGCGCCACGCAGCGACCAGCCGATCGACCTCGTCCTCCATGACGATCAGTGTAGTGGTTGTGTCGATGTGAAGTCTCTTGATATCAAGTCTCTTGACATCAAGATAACTGGGCGGGGAAGGTGGGGGACATGACGACGCCCACCTGGGACCCCACCCAGTACCTCCGCCACGCGGACCACCGCGCCCGCCCCTTCACCGACCTCCTCGCCCGGGTCCCGGACCTGCCGGGGGACCCGCCCCTGATCGCCGACCTGGGCTGCGGCCCCGGCAACATGACGGCCGTGCTCGCCGCACGCTGGCCCACGGCCCGGATCACCGGCTACGACAACTCGGCCGAGATGCTCGACAAGGCGCAGGTCGAGTACGCGGGCCCCACCTCCGGCGGCGGGCACCTCGACTTCGCCCACGCGGACGTGCGCACCTGGGCGCCCTCACGGCCGTACGGCCTCATCGTCAGCAATGCGACGCTGCAGTGGGTGCCGGGGCACGTAGAGCGATTCCCCGACTGGATCGCCGGTCTCGCACCCGGCGGCACCTTCGCCTTCCAGGTGCCCGGAAACTTCGACTCACCGAGCCACCGGCTGATGCGCGAACTCGCCGGGTCCATGGGCCTCGCGGAGACCCTGCGCCACGACGACGCCGTGCTCGCGCCCCAGGCCTATCTGGCGGCGCTGGCCGACCTGGGCTGCGAGGTGGACGCGTGGGAGACGACGTACGTACACCTGTTGCAGGGCCGGGACCCGGTCCTGGACTGGGTCAAGGGGACCGGACTGCGGCCGGTCCTGACCGCCCTGGCCGACGACCCGCCGGCCAGGGAGGAGTTCGTGGGCGCCTACGGGGCGGCCCTGCGCGAGGCGTACCCGGCGGGGCCGCACGGCACGCCGTTCCCGTTCCGCCGCATCTTCGCCGTCGCCCGCAAGGGGCGCTGATGCTCGCCGCCGTGCACCACGTGCAGCTCGCCGCGCCGACCGGCTCCGAGGACCTGCTGCGCGCCTACTACGTCGATGTCCTCGGCATGACCGAGATCCCCAAGCCGCCGGTGCTCGCGGCTCGGGGCGGGTGCTGGTTCCGGGCGGGTGCGGTGGAGCTGCACCTGGGGATCGAGAACGACTTCCGACCGGCGAAGAAGGCCCATCCGGGGCTCGAAGTCACGGACATCTCGGCGTACGCCGCCCGGCTGGAGGCGCACGGCGCGACGCTCCGCTGGGACTCCGGCCTGCCGGGACGCCGGCGCTTCTTCTCGTACGACCCCGTGGGGAACCGGCTGGAGTTCCTTGTTTGACCGGGGCGGTCCGGGTCACCCGCTGTGATGTCAGCGGAGTCGACCAGCGCTGGGAGTGAGACCGGTGGCAGGAGACCAGAAGGCCAAGGGCAAGAAGGAACAGGCCAAGGGCAAGGCCAAGGAAACCGTGGGCCGTGCGGTCGGCAACGAGCGCATGGAGGCCGAGGGCCGCATGGAGCAGTCCAAGGGCGACGCGCGCCAGGCCAAGGAGAAGGCCAAGGACACCTTCAAGCACTGACGCCGCGAAAACGTACGACGGCCCGTGCACCCAGGGGTGCACGGGCCGTCGTACGTTCCGGTGACGGATCAGCTCTTCCTGCGGCCTATCAGGCGCGGCTTCGCCTCCAGCCCGTCCAGGCCGTGCCACGCCAGGTTCACCAGATGCGCCGCCACCTCCGCCTTCTTCGGGCGGCGCACGTCCAGCCACCACTGGCCGGTCAGGGCGACCATGCCTACCAGGGCCTGGGCGTACAGGGGGGCCAGCTTGGGATCGAAGCCGCGCCTCTTGAACTCCCGGCCCAGGATGTCCTCGACCTGCGTGGCGATGTCCGAGATCAGAGAGGCGAAGGAGCCCGTGGACTGGGGGATCGGGGAGTCACGGACCAGGATGCGGAAGCCGTCCGTGTACTCCTCGATGTAGTCGAGGAGAGCGAAGGCCGCCTGTTCGCACAGTTCGCGGGGGTGGCCGGCGGTCAGCGAACTCGTCACCATGTCCAGCAGGCGCCGCATCTCACGGTCCACCACCACCGCGTACAGGCCTTCCTTGCCGCCGAAGTGCTCGTACACCACCGGCTTCGAGACGCCCGCCTTCGCCGCGATCTCCTCCACCGACGTGGCCTCGAAGCCCTTCGAGGCGAAGAGCGTGCGCCCGATCTCCAGCAACTGGGCGCGGCGCTCGGCCCCCGTCATCCGGGTGCGCCGGGCACGCCGCGGCTTCGCTTCGTTGCTCGGGGTACTGCTGGAGTCGGTCGCCACGGCGTCCATCATGCCGCCTCGACGGCCTCCTTCTGGCGCCGGGAGCCGTCCCCGTCGGTGTTCCGGCGGGAATCGATACGCGAGCGTGACGGCCAGCGCACGTCGTACGCCCAGCCGAGCATCTCGAACCAGCGGATGAACCGCGCCGAGGAGTCCAGCTGGCCTCGCATCACCCCGTGCCGCGCCGAGGTCGGGTCGGCGTGGTGCAGGTTGTGCCAGGACTCACCGCAGGACAGCACGGCCAGCCACCACACGTTGCCCGAGCGGTCCCGCGACTTGAAGGGCCGCTTGCCGACCGCGTGACAGATCGAGTTGATCGACCAGGTCACGTGGTGCAGCAGGCAGACCCGGACCAGCGAGCCCCAGAAGAACCCGGTGAACGCACCCCACCAGGACATCGTCACCAGCCCGCCGATCACGGCGGGGAGGGCCAGCGAGAGCATCGTCCAGAAGATGAACTGGCGCGAGATCGCCCGGATCACCGGGTCCTTGACCAGATCCGGCGCGTACTTCTCCTGCGGGGTCTGCTCCTCGTCGAACATCCAGGCGATATGGGCCCACCACAGGCCCTTCATCAGTGCAGGGACCGTCTCCCCGAACCGCCACGGCGAGTGGGGGTCGCCCTCGGCGTCGGAGAACTTGTGGTGCTTGCGGTGGTCGGCCACCCACCGCACCAGCGGCCCCTCGACCGCCAGCGACCCCATGATCGCCAGCGCGATGCGCAGGGGCCGCTTGGCCTTGAAGGAGCCGTGGGTGAAGTAGCGGTGGAAGCCGATCGTGATGCCGTGGCAGCCGAGGTAGTAGAAGAAGACCAGAAGGCCCAGATCGAGCCAGCTCACACCCCAGCCCCACGCCAACGGCACCGCCGCGAGCAGGGCGAGGAACGGAACGGCGATGAAGAGGAGCAGCGTGATCTGTTCGAGCGAACGCTTCTGCTCACCGCCCAGCGTCGCGGAGGGTGGTGTCGAGCCGTCGGTCGCCTTCGGGGCGTCTGCGATCACATCGGAGCGCGTGGTCATGGGCGTCCCCTGTGGGGTTTCGAGGATTGGAGACAGGTGCCGGGCTGCGGGAATCCTTTCCCGGTTCCGTTACGACGGTCCCTACGGTTCCGTAACCTACGGCGTCGTAAGTATGGCAGCGCGGCGCCCGGCGGCAAGAGCCCGAGAGTCTGCGCGTCCGCATGGACACCTATCCTTGGAGTCGGTCGGACAGCGCGGTCCGCTCTGATTTCTTCCCGGATGTCCGGCCCGTATGCGGCGGCTGCCGCAGGACCGCACCCCGGGTTCCCCTCCCGGACGAGCTTCAACACTGCAAGGAGCCGCACCTGTGAGCAGTGCCGACGACCTGACCACGAGCGCCACGTCGACCAGTAGTGAGCTGCGCGCCGACATCCGCCGGCTGGGCGACCTCCTGGGCGAGACCCTCGTCCGCCAGGAGGGCCCCGAGCTGCTGGAACTCGTCGAGAAGGTGCGCCGCCTCACCCGTGAGGACGGCGAGGCCGCAGCCGAGCTGCTGCGCGGCATCGAACTGGAGACCGCCGCCAAGCTGGTGCGCGCCTTCTCCACCTACTTCCACCTGGCCAACGTCACCGAGCAGGTCCACCGCGGCCGCGAACTGCGGGCCAGGCGCGCCGCCGAGGGCGGTCTGCTCGCGCGTACGGCCGACCGCCTCAAGGACGCCGACCCCGAGCACCTGCGCCAGAGCGTCGCCAACCTCAACGTCCGCCCGGTCTTCACCGCCCACCCGACCGAGGCCGCGCGCCGCTCGGTGCTGAACAAGCTCCGCCGGATCGCCGCGCTCCTGGAGACCCCGGTCATCGAGACGGACCGCCGCCGCTACGACACCCGTCTGGCGGAGAACATCGACCTCGTCTGGCAGACCGACGAACTCCGGGTGGTGCGCCCCGAGCCCGCCGACGAGGCCCGCAACGCCATCTACTACCTCGACGAGCTGCACGCCGGCGCCGTCGGTGACGTCCTGGAGGACCTGACGGCCGAGCTGGAGCGCGTCGGCGTCAGGATCCCCGACGCCACCCGCCCCCTCACCTTCGGCACCTGGATCGGCGGCGACCGCGACGGCAACCCCAACGTCACCCCCCAGGTCACCTGGGACGTCCTGATCCTCCAGCACGAGCACGGCATCAACGACGCCCTGGAGCTCATCGACGAGCTGCGCGGCTTCCTGTCGAACTCCATCCGCTACACCGGCGCCACCGAAGAGCTCCTGGAGTCCCTGAAGGCCGACCTGGAGCGCCTGCCGGAGATCAGCCCCCGCTACAAGCGCCTCAACGCCGAGGAGCCGTACCGCCTCAAGGCCACCTGCATCCGGCAGAAGCTGGAGAACACCAAGACCCGCCTGGCCAAGGGCATCCCGCACGAGGACGGCCGCGACTACCTCGGCACCAGTGAGCTCCTGAGCGACCTGACCCTGATCCAGACCTCGCTCAGGGAACACCGCGGCGGCCTGTTCGCCGACGGCCGGATGGACCGCACCATCCGCACCCTGTCCGCCTTCGGCCTCCAGCTCGCCACCATGGACGTCCGCGAGCACGCCGACGCCCACCACCACGCCCTCGGTCAGCTCTTCGACCGGCTCGGCGAGGAGTCCTGGCGGTATGTGGACATGCCTCGCGAGTACCGCACCAAGCTGCTCGCGAAGGAACTGCGCTCCCGCAGGCCCCTCGCGCCCAGCCCGGCCCCGGTCGACGCGGCCGGCGAGAAGACCCTCGGTGTCTTCCAGACCGTGAAGCGGGCCCTCGCGGTCTTCGGACCCGAGGTCATCGAGTCGTACATCATCTCGATGTGCCAGGGCGCCGACGACGTCTTCGCCGCCGCCGTCCTCGCCCGTGAGGCCGGCCTGCTCGACCTGCACGCCGGCTGGGCGAAGATCGGCATCGTGCCGCTCCTGGAGACCACCGACGAGCTCAAGGCCGCCGACACCATCCTGGAGGACATGCTCTCCGACCCGTCGTACCGCAGGCTCGTGGCCCTGCGCGGGGACGTCCAGGAGGTCATGCTCGGCTACTCCGACTCCTCGAAGTTCGGCGGCATCACCACCAGCCAGTGGGAGATCCACCGGGCGCAGCGGCGGCTGCGTGACGTGGCGCACCGCCACGGGGTGCGGCTGAGGCTGTTCCACGGCCGCGGCGGCACCGTCGGCCGCGGTGGCGGCCCCTCCCACGACGCCATCCTCGCCCAGCCCTGGGGCACCCTGGAGGGCGAGATCAAGGTCACCGAGCAGGGCGAGGTCATCTCCGACAAGTACCTCGTGCCCTCGCTGGCCCGCGAGAACCTGGAGCTCACGGTCGCGGCCACGCTCCAGGCGTCGGCCCTGCACACCGCACCCCGCCAGTCCGACGAGGCGCTGGCCCGCTGGGACGCGGCGATGGACGTCGTCTCCGACGCCGCGCACGCCGCGTACCGCAGGCTCGTCGAGGACCCGGACCTGCCGACGTACTTCCTCGCGTCGACGCCGGTGGACCAGCTCGCCGACCTGCACCTCGGCTCACGGCCCTCCCGCCGCCCCGGCTCGGGCGTCTCCCTCGACGGACTGCGCGCCATCCCGTGGGTGTTCGGCTGGACCCAGTCCCGGCAGATCGTCCCCGGCTGGTTCGGCGTCGGCTCCGGCCTGAAGGCGCTGCGCGAGGCGGGCCTGGACACTGTGCTCGACGAGATGCACGAGCAGTGGCACTTCTTCCGGAACTTCATCTCCAACGTCGAGATGACACTCGCGAAGACCGACCTGCGCATCGCGCGCCACTACGTCGAGACCCTCGTCCCCGCCGAGCTCCAGCATGTCTTCGCCGACATCGAGGCCGAGCACGAGCTGACCGTCCGCGAGGTCCTGAAGATCACGGGTGAGACCGAACTCCTCGACGCCACCCCGGTCCTCAAGCAGACCTTCGCCATCCGCGACGCCTACCTGGACCCGATCTCGTATCTCCAGGTGACGCTGCTCAAGCGCCAGCGCGACGCGGCGGCCGCGGGCGAACAGCCCGACCCGCTGCTCTCCCGCGCCCTGCTCCTCACGGTCAACGGCGTGGCCGCGGGCCTGCGCAACACCGGCTGAGCCCATGAGCACAGCGGTGCCCCCGAGCCGGTCGGCTCGGGGGCACCGCTTTTCGGATCTGCGTCAGGCCCGGCGCCGCCTGACGACGAGGTAAGCGCCGGCCGCCAGCAGCGCCGCCGAGACACCCGAGAGCAGGCCGACGGGAGCGCCGTTCCCGGTCTCCGCGAGGTCACCGGTGGAGCCCTGCGCGGAAGCGGAGGCGGACGGGGAGGAAGAGGCCGACGGGGAGGCCCCGGCCTCAGCGGATTCGCTGGGATCGGCGCTGGGAGAGGCGGAGTCGCCCGACCCGGGGGTGCCGGAGGCCGACGCGGTGGGCGTGGCCGTCGTACCGCCGCCGCCTTCCTCGTCCGCGCAGTCCGTCCAGAACACCTTGTGCTTGGCGGCGCCGTTCTCGCCCTCGAAGTTCCAGAACAGCTTGTAGTGGCCGTCCGGCAGTGACAGGTCGTCCGTACGGCCGTGGCCGTCGGTGTCCAGCGTGATCTCGCCGGACTTCACGGTCTCGCCCTTGACGTCGGCCGTCGGGGCCCAGGCCTCGATGTGCCAGTCGACTTCCTGGACGGCGTCGAAGCCGAAGGCGTCGAGGTAGAAGGTGCAGACGTGCGGCTCGTTCTTGCGGAGCTCTTCGCCCGTGGTGGCGTCGTGGATCTTCACGGTTCCGTTGTCACCGTGAGGGGTGGCGTGGGCGACCGGTGCGACCAGAAAGGCCGCCGAAGCGACGGCGCACACGGCGCCGACGCGGGAGAGGGTACGCATGGGGCAGTAGTCCATCTTCGAGAGTCAAACGGGAAGATGTGGAGGGGGCGGCTCAGCTTCCACCGTGATTGACCTCTGGTCAATCACGAACAGACAACACTCACGTTCTCCATAGAGGCGGAGAACACCGAAAGCTGTCAGATGGCCACGAAAGCCGCCGTGAGCAGCGCGATCCCCGACCCCGCCAACACCCACGCGAACCGCGTCCTGCGCAGCCCGCCCGCCACGACCACCGACGCGAGCAGCAGCGCCCCGCCCATCGGCACCCAGGAATACAGCACCCCGGCCGGCCCGGACCGTACGACATCGGCGCTGCCGGGCTTCACCACCACCGTGTAGGTCCGGCCCTTCCGCACGGCCACCGTCTTCTCGATGACGACCCGGCCCCGCGCCTGCGACCCGTGCGACAACGGTGTGTACGGACCACTGCACACGTCCTGCGCACACCGCGCCACCTCGATCGTGCCGCGCTCCCGCCCCTTGGTCAGCATCACGTACTGCGCGCTGCCCCAGGACGCCCACACCCCCGCGATCAGGATCAGCACCGTGACCGCCCCCATCGACGCGAACCGACCGAACCGCAGCGCGGCGACCGAGGTCCGGCGGGAGGTGAGGGCTGTGGCAGGCATGGCCGGGATCATTGGCCATGGCCCTGCGGGTGGTCAACTCCGTCCCGGTCACCGGGCGGACAAGTCAGGAGTTGTACGTGCTTTGCGCCCGCTCGAGACCCTCGATCACCAGAGCCTCCACCGCGTCGGCCGCCCGGTCCACGAAGTAGTCGAGCTCCTTGCGCTCGCTCGACGAGAAGTCCTTCAGCACGAAGTCCGCGACCTGCATACGGCCCGGAGGGCGACCGATCCCGAACCGCACCCGGTGGTACTCCGCCCCGAACGCCTTCGTCATCGACTTCAGCCCGTTGTGACCGTTGTCCCCGCCGCCCAGCTTCAGCCGCAGGATGCCGTAGTCGATGTCCAGCTCGTCATGGACGGCCACGATGTTGGCGACCGGCACCTTGTAGAAGTCCTTCAGCGCGTTCACCGGACCGCCGGACAGGTTCATGAACGACATCGGCTTCGCCAGGACCACCCGCCGGTTCCCCGGCCCCGGCGGCCCGATCCGCCCCTCCACGACCTGGGCCTGCGCCTTCCCGGCCCGCTTGAAGCGGCCCCCGACCCGCTCGGCCAGCAGGTCGGCCACCCTGAAGCCGACGTTGTGCCGATTGCCCGCGTACTCGGGCCCCGGATTGCCGAGGCCGACGATCAGCCAGGGGCCGTTGGCGGGGGTAGTCACGTCCATCTCTCCTCTGCACATGCCGCAGCCGCCGCCCCCTGGACAGGGGCGACGGCTGGAGCGTATATCGCTACCGCGGTGCCGCGGCGCCGGGGAAGCGGCGGCACGACAGCTACGGCCGGACCGTCGGTCAGGCCTCGGCGGCCTCGTCGCCCTCGGCGGCCTCGCCCTCGGACTCCTCGGCCTGCGCGGCCAGGACCTGCAGGACGACGGTGTCACCGTCGACGGCCAGCGTGGTGCCCTTCGGCAGGGTGATGTCCTTGGCCAGGACGGAGTCGCCGGCGGCCAGGCCCTCGACGGAGACGGTGACCGACTCGGGGATGTGCGTGGCCTCGGCCTCGACCGGAAGCGCGTTCAGGACGTGCTCCAGCAGGAAGCCGCCCGGGGCCAGCTCGCCCTCGGTGTGGACGTAGATCTCGACGTTGACCTGCTCGCCGCGCTTGACCAGCTGGAGGTCGACGTGCTCGAGGTAGCCCTTGATCGGGTCACGCTGCACGGACTTCGGGATCGCCAGCTCGTTGGTCTTGCCGTCGATGTCCAGGGCGATCAGGACGTTCGACGTACGCAGCGCGAGCAGCAGCTCGTGGCCCGGGAGGGTCAGGTGGATCGGGTCGGAACCGCGACCGTACAGAACACCGGGAACCTTGTTGTCACGGCGGATACGGCGGGCGGCACCCTTGCCGAACTCGGAACGGGTCTCGGCGACGATCTTGACCTCGGACATGCGGATCACTCCTCGTGGAAACAGCGGCGGACGTGGTCACCCGGCCACGAACGGCCTGCTACGAAGAGCGCGTCGATAACGGACCGCCGACACCTGCGCGAACAGGTACGGCCTCCCTCGCCGAGCAACTGGAGCAGTCTACTCGGAGAGGGAGGCCGTACCCAAAAGGATCTTCTGCAGAACCCTTACTGCTCGTCGAAGAGGCTCGTCACCGAACCGTCCTCGAACACCTCGCGCACCGCGCTCGCGATCGTCGGCGCGATCGACAGGACCGTCATCTTGTCCAGGTCCCGGCCCAGCTCACCCGGCGTCGGCAGGGTGTTCGTGAACACGAACTCGCTCACCCGGGAGTTCTTCAGCCGGTCCGCGGCCGGCCCGGACAGCACACCGTGCGTGGCCGTCACGATGACGTCCTCCGCGCCGTGCGCGAACAGCGCGTCCGCGGCGGCGCAGATCGTGCCGCCCGTGTCGATCATGTCGTCGACCAGGACACACACCCGGCCCTTGACCTCGCCCACGACCTCGTGGACGGTCACCTGGTTCGCCACGTCCTTGTCACGCCGCTTGTGCACGATCGCCAGCGGCGCACCCAGCCGGTCGCACCAGCGGTCCGCGACCCGCACCCGGCCCGCGTCCGGGGACACGACCGTCAGCTTGTCCCGGTCGACCTTCCGGCCCACGTAGTCCGCGAGCAGCGGAAGGGCGAAGAGGTGGTCGACCGGCCCGTCGAAGAAGCCCTGGATCTGGTCCGTGTGCAGATCGACGGTGAGGAGGCGGTCCGCACCCGCCGTCTTCATCAGGTCCGCGATCAGCCGCGCCGAGATCGGTTCACGGCCGCGGTGCTTCTTGTCCTGCCGCGCATAGCCGTAGAACGGCACGATGACCGTGATGGAGCGGGCCGACGCACGCTTCAGCGCGTCGATCATGATCAGCTGCTCCATGATCCACTGGTTGATCGGAGCCGTGTGACTCTGGATCACGAAGCAGTCCGCACCGCGTGCCGACTCCTGGTAGCGGACGTAGATCTCGCCGTTCGCGAAGTCGAAGGCCTTGGTCGGGACGACCCCGACACCCAGCTGCTGGGCGACCTCCTCGGCAAGCTCGGGGTGGGCGCGGCCGGAGAAGAACATCATCTTCTTCTCGCCGGTCGTCTTGATCCCGGTCACAGCTGTCTCCTCAGAGGTGTTTCAACTGGGTGTGCAGTTATCACGGTACGACGACTTCGGCGCACCTGTTTCCGGTCAGTCCTCGCTCGCGCCCTCCCGGGAAGCCGCCTCGGCAGCCTTCGCCGCCGCGCTCCCCGGACGCTTCCGGGCCACCCAGCCCTCGATATTCCGTTGCTGGCCACGGGCCACGGCCAGCGAACCGGGCGGCACATCCTTCGTGATCACCGACCCTGCGGCGGTGTACGCGCCGTCCCCGACCGTGACAGGCGCCACAAACATGTTGTCCGAACCCGTGCGGCAGTGCGACCCGACCGTCGTGTGGTGCTTGTCCTGACCGTCGTAGTTCACGAACACGCTCGCGGCACCGATGTTCGTGTACTCGCCGATCGTCGCGTCACCGACATAGGAGAGATGCGGGACCTTCGTCCCCTCCCCGATGCTCGCGTTCTTCGTCTCGACGTACGTCCCGATCTTGCCCTTCGCGCCCAGCCGGGTGCCGGGGCGGAGATAGGCGAACGGTCCCACGCTCGCGTGGTCGCCGATGTGGGCGCTGTCGGCGACGGTGTTGTCGACGCGTGCCCCCGCTCCGACGTGCGTGTCCGTGAGGCGGCTGTGGGGACCCACCTCGGCGCCCTCGCCGAGGTGCGTGGAGCCGTGCAGCTGCGTGCCCGGGTGGACGACGGAGTCCTGGCCGAAGGTGACGCCGACGTCGACCCAGGTGCTGGCAGGGTCGACGACCGTGACGCCGGAGAGCATGGCGCGGGTCAGCAGCCGGTCGTTGAGGATCCGCCGTGCCTCGGAGAGCTGCACACGGTTGTTGATCCCGGCGATCTCACGGTGATCGACGGCGACGGAAGCGCCGACGCGGTGCCCGGCCTCCCGGAGGATCCCGAGAACGTCGGTGAGGTACTCCTCGCCCTGGGAGTTGTCGGTCCGCACCTTGCCCAGCGCGTCGGCGAGGAGCTGCCCTTCGAAGGCGAAGACGCCCGAGTTGATCTCGCGGACGGCCCGCTGCGCCTCGGAGGCGTCCTTGTGCTCGACGATCCCGGTCACCGCACCGGACACCGCGTCCCGCACGATCCGCCCGTACCCGGTCGCGTCCGGCACCTCGGCGGTCAGCACGGTGACCGCGTTCCCGTCCGTGGAGTGCGTGGCGGCAAGGGCGTTGAGGGTCTCGCCGGTCAGCAGGGGGGTGTCCCCGCACACGACGACGACGGTCCCGTCGACACGGCCGCCGAGCTCCTCCAGCGCCATCCGTACGGCGTGCCCCGTGCCGTTCTGCTGCGCCTGCACGGCCGTCCGTACGTCGGCGTCGGTGTCGGCGAGATGAGCGGTGACCTGCTCCCGGGCGTGCCCCACGACCACGACGAGGTTCTCGGGGTCCAACTCGCGGGCGGCGGCGAGCACATGCCCGACGAGGCTGCGGCCACAGATCTCGTGCAGGACCTTGGGTGTGGCCGACTTCATACGGGTGCCCTCACCCGCTGCGAGAACGACGACGGCTGCCGGGCGAATGGCGCTCACGGGATGCCCTTCGGCTGTGGAGGGGGTGGGGTGACATCCGCAGGATACCGGGGCGTTTCTCGGGGGACATGAGAGTGGGCCCTGACAGTGCTGTCAGGGCCCGACCAGGGTGCGGCTCCCCCGCCAGGACTCGAACCCGGACAGATGGCACCAAAAGCCACAGTGCTGCCAATTACACCACGGGGGAACAATTTCGGCTAAACCAGACATTCAGTCAGGCTGCCGAGTGGCGGCTCCTACTATGCCGTACCAGGTGCCCTCCATGCGACGGTACAGATCGGCGCTCTGCCGGACGTACATCACGAGGCAGCCGTGATAGGTGTCTCCGGTGTTCTTGCGAACCGTCCGGGGGTTGTGCCGTTTCAGAGTTGCTCTGCTGAATGCTGACGTGTCGACACCGGCGACGTCGGCCCAGAGCCTCTCGGCGGCCTCCGTGTCTGCGGTCTCGTGAATGCTGACGCGCAAGGTCAGGCGCTCCCGTTGCACTCCCAGGAGCTCGCGGTCCGTCAGTTCGCCGACGGCCGCTTCTGCGGCTGCCTTGGTCGCTTGACGCTCTTGGTCGTCTTCCGGTGTTCACTTGGGCTCCGGGGTCGGCAGATCCCGCACCCGAAGCGACACCGAGCTGAGCACCCCAGCTCCGTCTGGATCCGGCCGTACGTCCAGCCCGGCGTCCGTAGTTCTCGCGCCCTCTTGCGTAGATCGTCCTTCGCTCGCGGCCGTTTCGTCCATTCCGGAGGCGGCTCACTCTCGACGAGGCGCTGAAGAGCGACCGCCTGCCCGCGCAGACTCTCGAAGTCCGCGTACGTGTCATGTGGATGTGCCATACGCGTACCATCCGGCCGGAATCCGATCTTCCGGCCTCGAACGGTGAGCGATTCAGCAGTTCGAGGGATATCGGGTGGTTTCGTGGTCGATCGGTCACTCAAGGTGGTGTAGGCCAGTCGTCGAAATGCACCGGAAAACCTCCCACCGCCGAACGTAGGCTGGAGGCATGACCACGACGGGGGAAGACTTCACCGCGGCCCAGACGGGGCCGTGGTGGTGGGCACGGTGGCGCAGTGCGGTACTGGACGTGGGCCTGGCGTCGGCGTCCGCGGTGGAGTGTGCGTTCGAGGGGATCCGGTTCGCGGAGGACGCCGGGATCCCGATGGCCGCGGGGATCGTGTTCGGTGTGCTGGCGGGGTCCGTGCTGGTCGTCCGGCGCAAGTGGCCGATCGCCGTCGTGCTCGTCTCGATCGCCATCACGCCCGCCCAGATGGGCTACCTCATGGGCATCGTCGGCCTGTACACGCTCGCCGCGTCCGAGCTGCCGCGCCGGATCATCGGCTCGCTCGCGGGAATGTCACTGGTCGGGATGCTGATCGTGATGTTCGTGCGGGTACGCCAGGACATGGCGCACGGCGAACTGGACCTGGGGGACTGGTTCGTCCCCTTCGCGTCGATCACCACGGCCATCGGCATGACCGCGCCGCCGCTGCTGCTCGGGCTGTACGTGGGCGCTCGGCGCCGGCTCATGGAGAGCCTGCGGGAGCGGGCCGACGATCTGGAGCGGGAGCTTCAGTTGCTCGCCGAGCGGGCCGAGGAGCGGGCCGAGTGGGCGCGGGGCGAGGAGCGGACCCGTATCGCCCGCGAGATGCATGACGTCGTGGCGCACCGGGTGAGCCTGATGGTGGTGCACGCGGCCGCGCTTCAGGCCGTCGCCCGGAAGGATCCCGAGAAGGCCGTCAAGAACGCCGCGCTGGTGGGGGACATGGGACGGCAGGCGCTCACCGAGCTGCGGGAGATGCTCGGGGTGCTGCGCAGTGGGGACGGATTCGGGCGGCAGGAGCGGGCCGCGGTGCCACTCGTCGCGGTGGGGATGGCGGCGGCCGTGGCGGCCTCCCGGGCGGTGGACGAGGCCGACGGGCCCTGCCTGGACGATCTGGAGACGTTGATCGGACAGTCGGCCGCGGCGGGGATGGCCGTGGATCTGTCGGTGGAGGGCGACGTGCGGTCGTATGCCGCGCAGATCGAGCAGACGGCGTTCCGGGTGGTCCAGGAGGCTCTGACGAACGTCCACAAGCACGCCGCGGGCGCGAAGACGCACGTACGGCTGGCGCACCGGGCGTCGGAGATCGCGATGCAGGTGGAGAACGAACCGGCGCCGGAGGTGCCGTCGCTCGGGTCGGCGCGGCTGCCGTCGGGGGGCAACGGCCTGGTGGGGATGAAGGAGCGGGTCTCCGCGTTGGGCGGGGTGTTCGTGTCGGGGCCGACGGAGGCGGGCGGTTTCCGGGTGTCGGCGGTGATTCCGGCGGCGTGACCGTCGTGGGGATGCAGGGGATGCACGGGATGCACGGGATGTAGGGGGCAGGGACGTGCAGACGTGGGCCTCTGGACCCCCGGGGGTGGGGCTCAGCCCGCGATGAGCCGGGTCGGTTCGATGCCCGAGACGAGGCCGGCGAGGGCCTGGTCGATGTCGGGGCCGAGGTACCAGTCGCCGGTGTGGTCGAGGACGTAGACACGGCCCTCGGTGTCGATGCAGAGGATGGCCTGGGAGTCGGTCTCGGCGCCGAGCGGGCAGACCTCGCTGCCGAGGGCGCGGCCGAGGTCGGCGAGGGTGCGGGCCATGTGGAGACCGTGCAGCGGGTCGAGGTGGAGGTGGACGGGGGCGACCTGGCGGCCGGTGCCGGTGGGGGTCAGGTGCAGTCCGCCGAACTCGGCCCAGGCCTCGACCGCGGCCGGGAACACCGCGTGCCGGTGTCCGGCCGGTGAGGTGTGTTCGCGCAGGGCGTCGGCCCAGAACTCGGCCTGCTTTATGTCCCAGCGTCCGGGCTGCCAGCCGGCGGCGCGCAGAACGGCGTCGACGGGGACGGGGAAACGGGTGGTGCCGGTGCGGTCGGGGTGCATCTGCCCTTCGCGTTCGTCGAGGTCATGGGTGGGCGCCGTGGTGTACGGCGGCGCCGTCGTACGGGTGGTACGGGTCGTGCTGGTGGGGGGTGTCAGCCGCCGTTCGCCGTCGGGTCGACGATGCGTACGCCGAAATGGGCGCTCAGAGCGGTACAGGCGCGGCAGGGCGCGGCGAAGCTGCCGTGCAGCGGGTCGCCGTCCTCGCGGATGCGGCGGGCGGTGAGCTTGGCCTGCTTGAGGGCGCGGCGGGCCTCGCCGTTGGTCATCGGTTTGCGGACGGCGCGCTTGCTGCGGGCGGCGTCGGCGGCGGCGATGTGCCGCGATATGAGCATGGCCTCGGCGCAGCGGCCGGTGAAGCGGTCGCGGCGGTCGCTGCCGAGGGTGTCGAGGAAGTCCTGGACGAGCGGGTGCAGCGGCGGGGCCTGGTCGCTGCGGGCCGCGGTGGAGGTGAGGGTGGCGCCGCGGACGGAGAGAGCGGCGGCGACCGTGGGCAGTATGCCGTCGCGGCGGTGGCGGAGAGCGGGCGCGTGGGGTCTCTCGGCGCTGCTCCAGCCGATGCGGGGATCGCCGTTGAGGCCGGCGTGCGGGCTGCCGTTCGCGCCGGTCGTCGTACCCGTGTGCGGCCCTGGGTGCGGTCCCGTCTGCGTCGTGTTCATGATCGTCTTCCCCTCCCGAGCATCCCCCCGGATGTCACAGACTGCCAAACAGCGGGGCTGGTGCGGAAGCTGGGGCGGTGCGACACGCCCGGGATCGGGCAGGCTGTCACAGCGGGGTGACGGCTGGTCACGGAACCGGAGGGGGGCTGACCGGTGCCCGGTGACCGGTGTCGTCGTACCGCATAGGCTGTCGGCACCGCGATCCAAGTGGTTGCCGCGATGCGCGCGGTTGACGCGTGGAGACGGACGAGACAGTCGATACGGCGCGTGACGGCCCTGCTGAGACCAAGGGGCCGCCGCGGGTCGTACCAGAGCGCCGCAGGGGGCTTTCGCCATGACGACAGGTCGGCTCGGGCAACAAGCCGCGCCGCCGAACGCGGCCTACGCCGGGCAGGTCGTGCATTTCCCGGATCCGGTCCGGGCCACGCGTCATCCCAGAGGGGTGCGGGTGGACGAGCGTGGCTACCCCGACTTCTCGCCGTATGCGCGTGCCGCCGCCGAGATCGCCGATCCGCCGGAGGGTTTCGGGGTCGACGAACTGCGGCTGACGGACTACGTGTCGGCGAACGCGGCACTGGCGGCGACCGGTCACGAGCTGTGGGACACGGTGCCGGCGGTGGCGACGCCGCACGGCTGGACGTGGCATCACGTGGTGGGTTCCCGGCGGCTCGAGCTGATCCCGGTCGAGGTGAAGGCCCTGCTGCGGCATCACGGCGGGATCGCGACGACACGTGTCGACCAGAACAAGCGGGGGACGCGGCCGTTGCAGGAGACGCGTCCGGCGCATTTCGGGCTGCCGAAGTCGTCGGTGGCGGTGACGGAGTCGCAGGTGCAGGGGGTCGAGGAGGATCTCGGGTACCGGCTGCCGGGCGCGTACCGGTCGTTCCTGAAGGCGGCGGGCGGGTCGGCGCCGGTGGGGGCCGCGCTGGACGCGGAGCTGGGGCTCCTGGTCGACCAGCCGTTCTTCACGGTGCGGGACGAGGCGGCGGTCAACGACCTCGTGTACGTCAACAAGTGTCTGCGCGACCATCTGACGAAGGACTACCTCGGTGTCGGCTTCGTCCAGGGCGGGCTGCTGGCCGTGAAGGTGAGGGGCGAGGGGACCGGATCGGTCTGGTTCTGCGCCTACGACGACGCGCGGGACGTCGATCCTTCGCTGCCGCCGGCGGAGCGTGTGCAGCGGCTGTTGCTGCCCTGCGGTGCGGACTTCGATGTGTTCCTGTCCCGACTGGCCGGTAATCCACCGGAGTTGGAGACGGTGGCGAACCTGATGGTGGACGGCGGTTTCGCGCGGTCCGTTCCGGTGTCCTCGGTGGGGGAGTGAACTGACCGATGGTGACGTTCGCGCAGGCGCAGGAGCGCGCGGAAGAGTGGATCAACGGGGACGTGCCGTCGTATCAGCATCGTGAGGTGCGGGTGCGGGAGTTCGACCTCGGGTTCGTGGTGTGGGCCGAGGACCGTGCGGAGGGACCGCGTTCGGACGGTGGTGCGCAGCGGCTGGTGATCGCCCGGGACAGCGGGGAGGCCACGCTGTGGCCCTCGTTGCCGGTGGGTGAGGTGATCCGCCGGTACGAGGAGACGTACGGCCGTGAGGACGGGGTCGAGGGCGCGGGGGGCGCGTCCGCGGCGTCCCGGGTCGACCTGAACCAGACGTCGTTTCTTCTGACGCCGCCGGAGTGGTTGCAGGACGCGGCGGACAAGCTGGGGATCGGCGGCGACGGCGCGGGGGATTCTTCCGGGGCTCGGGACGGTGGGTCCGGCGGTGCGGGGCCGACTGCTGGTTCAGGCGCTGATCCGGGTGCCGAGCCGGGGGTGCCTGCCGGGGCGCGGCCGTGGACCGGGACCGACACGAACGGGGGTGAGGACCTCTCCGTGGCGTTGCCGGAGACGGTGTTCTCGGCGCCGGTGCGTGGTGGCGGTGGTGGTAGCGGTAGCGATACGGAGGAGGGGGCTTCGTCGGCCTTGGAGGGGTCGGAGGTCACGGAGGTCTCGGAGGGCGTGGACGTCCAGGAGGTCTCGGAGGTCCCCGAGACCTCGGAGGTCTCGGACTCCAGGACCGCGCGGATTTCGGGGGGCGTGCGGGGGGCTACGCCGCCGGGTGCGTCTTCGTACGGGTATCCGCAGGGCGCCGGTGTTCCGGGTGCGGGTGCTGCGGGTGGCCCGGGGGCTGGTGTCACGCCTCCGCCTCCGTCTGCGCGGGGTGGGTCTTCGTACGGGTATCCGCAGGGTGCTGGTGCTCCGGGTGCGGTTGGTTCTGCGTCTGCGCCGGGTGCGTCCTCGTACGGTTACCCGCAGGCGCCCGGTGGTGGCGCCGGGGCGCCTCAGCCATCGGGTGTGCCCGGCGCTCCCGGTGCTCCGGGGCCCGCGCCGAGCGCCGGGGACATCGCCGATGTCGCCACGAGCAAGTTGGCGCCTCCTTCGCGCGGGGCGCAGGCCGGGGGATCGACCCCGCCGCCTCCGCCGGGTCCCCCGGGGGTGCCCGGTGCGCAGGCGGGGAACTCGAATCCGCCGCCCGCTCCCGGTGCGCCGGGGGGCGGGTATGTGCCCACCCAGTTCGTGTCGGCGCCGGGTGTCGAGGGGCCTTCGGGATCGGGAGCACCGCAGCCTCCGGGTGCACCGCCCGCTCCTGGTGGTGCGCCGACTCCGCCTCCGCCCGGGGCTCCGGGTATGCCGAATGCGTCCGGCGGTCCGGGATTCCCGGGTGCAACGGGCGCGCCACAGGCTTCTGGTGGCCAGGGTTCGTCTCAGTTCCTGGATGCGCCGGGTGGGTCCGGTGTTCCGCGGCCGCCCGGTGCTCCGGGTGCTCCCGGCACACCGCAGCCTCCTGGTGCCCCAGGTGTGCCACGGACCGCGCCTGGAGCCGTGCATCACGCGGAGACCGTGTTGTCCTCACCCCCGGCGGGCGGCCCCGGCATTCCTCCGCCGCCGCAAGCGCCCCGCTCTCCTGGCGCCCCAGGGGCCCCTGGAACCCCGGGCGTTTCCGCGGCGGCTCCGGGTGCTCCGCAATCGATGCCGCCCGGCACGATGCCGCCCCCGCCCCCGGGTGCCGTACCGTCCCCGGGTCCGGTGCCTCCGCCCGGGCAGCCGGCGCCAGGGCAGTCTCCGTCCGGGCAGCCGGCGCCGGGACAGCCCACACCTGGACAGCCCGTGCCAGGGCAGTCTCCGTCCGGGCAGCCGATGTCGGGACAGCCCGCCCCGGTTCCGTCCTCGCCCGGTAGGCCCGGGCCCGGTCAGCCCCCGGCCTACGGCTATCCCCAGCAGACGCAGCCCACCGTCGGGCCCGGGTATCAGGCCGTCCTTCGCTACCGTGCGCAGGACGGGTCGGAGCAGCAGTTGATCCGGCGGTCGGCGCCGGGGACGCCGCACCCCGAGTGGCAGATCTTCCACGAGCTGCGTGGCATGAACGTACCCCCGGACCAAGTGCTGGAGCTGCACACCGAGTTGGAGTCGTGCGAGCTGCCGGGGGCGTACTGCGCGCGGATGATCCGGGAGCAGTGGCCGCAGGCGCGGATCGCGAGCATCGCACCGTACGGCACGGATCACGCGAGCCGGCAGCAGGGCATGCAGCAACTGCTGGCGCACCAGGGCGAGTTGCACCAGGTGGCGGATGGGCCTGCCCGCCCGGCGCCGGTGCGCGCGCCGTTGCCGCCCGTTCAGGCCGCGCCGCCGATCCCCCCGGAGGGCGTGGCGCAGGAGCTGGCAGGGGCCTTCGGCCCCGGCATCTTCCGGTTCGAGCAGGCCGCGGTGTCCCGCCAGGGCGTACCGCCGGTCGTCGCGCACTCGCTGGTCGTGGCGGGGTTGCCGTTGGACATGGGCCCGTTCTTCTGGGCGCAGGCCCAGCCGGGGCGTCCGGTGCCGACGCTGGCGGAGCTGGCGGCCGAGCGCGGGGTGCAGCCGGCCTCCGACGCGGGCTCGTACCTCGTCATGGGCAGCGACTTCGGCAAGGCGATCTGCGTGCAGTACGGGACGGCGAACATCGTCGCCGTACCCGTCGAGGCGGGCCCCGGCGGTGCCCCCGTACCGCCGCAGTTCGTGAACACGGGCCTGCTCGAGTTCCAGCGCTGCCTGGCGCTGCTCGGCCGGATGTGGCGGCTTCGCTTCGGTCTGAACCAGGAGCAGGCGGGTCGTTGGACCGTCGACTTCCAGGCCCAGCTGGCCTCGCTGGATCCGGCGGCGCTGGGCTCGCCGGAGAGCTGGTGGTCGGTGCTGCTGGAGCAGATGTGGGACGGGCTGCTGTGACGCTCCGCCGCCGCTGATCCGTATGTGTGCAGGGAGGGCCGGCCCGGTCGTGTGACCGGGCCGGCCCTTTCGCATGTGTGCGACTGACGACCGTCATGACCGGGAGCCACCGGGACCTGTACGCGGAGTGTCGCGTTATGAACATTTCCGACCGATACATCAAGATGTGCGCGAAATCATCATTTCGTGCCCGTTCGTGTTGTTTCGGCGGAGAGGGGTTCCAGGATGAGCAGCGCACCGGTGTCGCCGCAGGCGTTCGTGGCCGTACGAGGGCGCGGCTACCGTCCCGAACAGGTCGACGCATACGCCGCGGCCCTGTCCCAGAACCGTGACGCCGCCTGGGAACGGGCCGCCCGGCTCACCGTGCTGGCCCGGGAGATGGAGGCGGAGGTGGTGCGCCTGCGGGAGGTCGTGGCGGGGCTGGCACCGCAGGCGTACGAGGCGCTCGGCGAGGGTGCGCGGCGGCTCTTCGAACTGGGGCAGGAGGAGGCCGCGGACGTCCGGGAGAGGGCGCGACAGGAGGCGCAGCGCCTCGCGGACGAGGCACAGGCGCACGCCGACGGTGTACGGAATGTCGCGCAGGCGCACGCCGACACCGTGCGCGCCGAGGCCGACGAACATGCCCGTCAGCGGCTGCTCGCCGCGCGCGCCGAGGCCGACGACATCCGTGTCGCCGCCCGGCGTGAGGTGAAGGCGGGGCGCGGGGAGGCGCTCGCCGTGTTGCGCGACGTACGCCAGCGCACCATCGGGATGCTCGCCGAGCAGGCCACGGAGCAGGCGGAGCGATGGGCCGAGGTGGAGCGGGCCGACGAGAAGAGGGCGGCCGAGGCGGACGCGCGGTGCGCCGAACGGGTGGCACGGGCGGAGGCGGCGCTGTCGGACGCGAAGCGGGAGTTCGCGGAGGCGGAGGCCTCGGTGGGACGGTGCGAGGAGGAAGCACGCGCGCGTGCGGCGGAGATCCTTGCGCAGGCGCGGGCCCAGGAGGAGCGGATCGCCGGGGAGACGGAGCGGGTGCTGCGAAAGCACGAGGAACGCCGGGACGAGGTCCAGGCCCAGATGGACCACGTACGCAGCAGCCTGACGGCCCTCACGGGGACAGCGGCGACGGAGTAACAGCTGGGGCGTCTGGGATAGCCAGGGCAGCCAGGGCAGTCAGGTCAGCCGGGGCAGCAAGGGCAGTTGGCCAGCAAGGGCAGCGGGACAGTCAGGTCAGCCGGGCCAGCGGGACAGCAGGGGCAGTCTGGTCAGCTGGGACAGCGGGACAGCAGGGGCAGTCTGGTCAGCTGGGACAGCGGGACAGCAGGGGCAGTCTGGTCAGCCGGGCCAGCGGGACAGCAGGGGCAGTCTGGTCAGCTGGGACAGCGGGACAGCAGGGGCAGTCTGGTCAGCTGGGACAGCGGGACAGCAGGGGCAGTCTGGTCAGCTGGGACAGCGGGACAGCAGGGGCAGTCTGGTCAGCCGGGGCAGCTGCCCAGTCGGGGCAGCTGGGGCAGTCAGGGCAGCTGGAGCAGCGGCGCAGGCCCGACACCGCCCGCCCGCACCCACCCAGGGGCGCGGGGAACTGCGCGACCAGCCCCCACCGACCCGCACCTGACAGACGACCGCTCCTGGCAAGCCCCCACCGACCCGCACCCGAGAGACGACCCCCGGCTCACCCCCACCGACCCGCACCCGAGAGACGACCCCCGGCTCACCCCCACCGACCCGCACCCGAGAGACGACCCCCGGCTCACCCCCACCGACCCGCACCCGACAGACGCCCCCCGGCGCACCCCTCACTGACCGGCACCTGCCAGACGACCCCCGGCTCACCCCCACCCACATGCACCGCCAAACGACCCCCGGCTCACCCCTTCCGCACGGCCCCCGCCAAGATCCACCCCTCCACCGCCTCGTACTGCCGCCGCTGCTCCTCCGCCTTCCGCCGCCCGGAGATCACCGTCCCCAGCCACCCGAACAAGAACCCCGCCGGAATGGACACCAGCCCGGTCGTCGTGAACGGCAGCCAGTTGAAGTCGGCTTCGGGGAACGCGGACACAGGCGACCCCGACACGAGATTCGTGCCCGGCATCAGCAAGAGCACCGTCAGCGTGCCGCCGATCAGCGTGCAGAGCAGCCCCGCCCGCGTGTAGCGCCGCCAGAACAGGCTGTACACGAGCGCCGGCGCCAGCGCGGACGCGCCGACGCAGAAGGACAGGATCACCAGCGGCTGCAGACTCCGGTGCTGGATCAGTGTCGCGAGGAAGATCGTGGGGACACCGACCGCCAGCGCGGACACCCGGGCCAGCAGAATCTCACGGTGCGCCGGCATCGACCGGGCCCGCGCCGCGAACACGTCATGCGCGAGGGAGTTGGCGCAGGCGAGGATCATGCCGGCGACGGAGGCGAGGAGGGTGAGGAAGAGCGCCGTGGTGACCGTGGTGAAGAGAAACGTCTCTCCGGTCGACACCTCGGGCCCGAACACCGCCCGGGAGCCCAGCAGATACGCCGTGTTGCCCTGCGGATCCGCCTCCGCGATCACCGACCGCCCGATCATCGCCGTCGCCCCGACCCCGACGACCGTGATGACCAGGACGAACACGGCCACCGACGACACCGCCCAGGACATCGAACGGCGCACCTGACGTGCGCTGGACGCGGTGTACATGCGCATCGTGACGTGCGGCAGACACGCCCCGCCGATGACGACCGCGAGCTGCGAGGTGATCATGTCGAGGCGCTGGTACGGCCCGCTCGCGAACTCCAGGCCGGAGCGCAGGTAGTCCGGCCCCACCCCGCTCTGCCGGGCCGCCGTGTCGAACAGGGCCGCGAGGTCCCAGTCGAACCGGTTCATGACCAGTACGGCGACCACGGTGCCGGACCCGAGGAGCATGACGATCTTCAGTATCTGGATGAGGGCAGTGCCTTTCATGCCGCCGATGGCCGCGTAACTGATCATCAGGATGCCCAGACCGATGATGACGCCCGTCTTCAGGGAGTCGCCGGAGAATCCGAGGATGAACGCCAGCAGTTGGCCGGTGCCGGCGAGCTGTACCAGCATCAGCGGCAGCAGCGCGGCGAGAGTGACCAGGCACGCGGCGATGCGTACCGCACGGCCCGGCATCCGGCGCGCGAGGGCGTCACCCATGGTGAACCGGCCCGCGTTGCGCAGGGGTTCGGCCAGCAGGAACATCAGCAGCATCAGCGACAGGACCGTGCTCAGCGCGAGAACGATGCCGTCGTAGCCGCAGAGCGCGATGACCCCGCCGGTGCCGAGGACGGTCGCGGCGGAGATGTAGTCGCCCGCGATGGCGAGGCCGTTGCGCATCGCGGACAGGGAGTTGTAGCCGGTGTAGAACTCGTCGAGGTCGTCGCGGTCCGGGCCGGTCATCACGCACAGCAGGAGGGTGATGGTGGCGACGGCGGAGAACGCCACCAGGCTCATCGCCTGAGCGGAGTCGCTGAAGCCGGTCATCGGGCGCCCGCCCCTCGCCTGGCGTCCACCTCGGACTGCTTGCGGATGCGGTCCGCGAGCGGGTCGACGTAGCGGCGCGCGGTGTGCTCGTACACGGCGATCGCCAGCCAGGTGACGGGCAGTTGGAGCAGGGCGAGGAGCAGACCGGTGGGCAGTCCGTCGGTGACGCTGCTCGCCATGAAGGACGGCGCGTACGCGGACAGCACGAGGAAGAGCGTGAAGTACCCGAGCGCGGTGAGCGTGGCGGTGCGCCGCTGCCAGCGGTAGGCGCTGCGCAGGATCCGCAGGTCGCTGTGGTGGCCGAGCGGGGAGCGGTGGCGCGGGCTCCGGGCGACCGGTTCGGGCGGCGAGGGGGGTGGCTGCCAGGGGTAGGTGGGATACGGCTGTGACGGGTCGTAAGACACCCGGTGCTCCTTGCGAGGCTCGGGCCCGACGTGGCGGACCGCAGGGAGTTGGGGGGTGGACGGGGGAGCGGAGCCCCGCACGTTACTCGGCGGTTCGGAGTTGTACAGCCCTTTCGGCAAACTGATCGGTCGGTATGCGCTTACTTCTCTGACCTGCGGTGTTACCCCCGTTAACTCGGACTTTTGAGCTGGCCGGAAGGCTGGATCCCTCGGCATCGTCAAACACGGCGCTCTATAGGCGGTGTTGAGCCATCATGTACTCACTCTCTGTGGTGCGCGGGAAGCAAGGGGGAGGCCACATGAGCGGGGCGCCGTCGCCTGTGCGGGTGTTCATCTCGTACGCCCATGACGATCAGAAGCACGTGGACCGGGTCCGGGAATTCTGGGTTTTCCTGCGTTCCTGCGGGATCGACGCGGAATTGGATCTGCCCGCCGACGAACGCCGTCAGGACTGGTCCTTGTGGATGCTGCGGGGAATCCGGGACAGCCGTTTCGCGCTGGTGGTCGCCTCGCCGCAGTACAAGCGGCGCGCGGACGGCGATGCGGCGGCGGGTGAGGGCATGGGTGTGCAGTGGGAGGCCGGTCTGCTGCGAAGACTCGTCTACGAGGACCCGGCCGGGGCTCTGGACCGGATCGTCCCCGTGGTCCTGCCCCACGGCTCGGCGACCGATCTGCCCGCCTGGCTGGGCGGCGCCACCACGGCCTACTACCGGGTTGAGGACTTCACCGTTCCCGGCGCGGAGCGACTGCTTCGGCTGTTGACCGGGCAGCCGCACGAGACCATGCCGGAGTTGGGCCCCGTTCCCACGCTCGCACCTCGCGACGAAGCCGCCCGGCAGCCCCTAGAGCTGCCCGCCCCGGTGACGGAGCCCGCCCCGGTCCCGGCTCCGCGACCGCCCCACGCCACCTTCAGGTTCCCTGACCAGGGGGCCCTCGTCGACGCTCTCATGGCCTGCAGGGACATCCACATGCTGGCCGTCCGCAACGAACTGGTGCTGCTGATGGGGGAGCACCTCGGCCTGGGCCATGCGTTCCCCGCCCCCGAGAGCCCGGACACCCGCACGCATCTGCGGTCCCTGGTCCGCTCCGTCAGCCGCACCCTGACCCGTGACGCGGCCCTGAAGGCCCTGTTCGTCGCACTGGAGGAGATCGCCCCGGACGACGTGGGCACGGCGGGCGTGCGGGCGGTGCTGGCCGACGCCGGGCTGGATTTCGGGAAGGAGTGACATGGGCCGCAGACGCCCGTGGTCGCGCCGGGCAGGCTCTTGGATGCCCGGTCACTCGTGGCGGGACGATCGACTGCTGGCGGCCATCCTGGCCGACATCCCGGCACTCCAGGTGCTCGAGAGCCGCCTGGCCCTCCTCTACGACGTCGGACCCGAGCTGAGAGACGCCGTACGGCAGCACAACCGGCCCCTCGAGCACCTCAGGGAGGTCGTCCGCACCGGCCGTCGCGTCAGAGCGCTGCCCGAGCTGAGGGACGTACTGCTGCAGGCCGAGCCGCGTGACATCGGCGCTCACTGGTTCGCGCTCGCGGTCACCGTTCTCACCGTTCCCGGTCCGCTGCCCGCCGGGTACATGCTGGGTCTCATCGACGAACTGAGGCAGTTGCCACCGGAGTTCGGCATGAACACCGTCGACCGGTACGCGATCGAACGGCGCAGAGCGGACCAACCGCTGGACGCCGACGGACTCCCCGCCGCGCTGTTAGGGCTCTACGACACCCAGGTGGCCCCCAGCGAACCGGCCACGCGCCTTGCCCGGATGGCGTACTTTCTCGAACTGCTCGCGCAGGAGGCGCGGGCCCACGAGCAGGGAGAGCGGCTCGCCAGGCTGCTTGCACGTGTCCCGGGCCGGCGCGGTGTGGCCGCGGCTCTTGCCGCACAGGAGGGGCTCCCGGGGCCGGAGGGGCACGAGAGCAGGGCCATCATCCAGATACGGGTTCAGGAGGCGGGCCCACCGGTCGAGGCGCACGTGCCGTTCACCCGGCGCACCTACTTCCTGCGCGGCTTCCGCTACGACGCCGCGGGCGTCGGTGAGCCGCGGTTCCGTCGGGCGACGGACCCCACCGAGGTCTTCCTGGGCGCCGAACTCGACCGCCGCGGCAAGGAGTTCCTGCTCGCCTGGCAACAGCACGCGGAGGCCGGCGGGGGCGGGGTCGCGCGGTACGAGTTCCTGCTGCCCGACGAACTGCTCGGCCACCCTGTCGAGTTGTGGCCGGGCGGCTCCGGGGTGCCACTGAGCTACGGCTGCCAGGTCGTCGTACGGTCTCTGACCCGCTATGACGACAGCTTGATCCATCAGCAGTGGGCCCGCCGCTGGGAGGCGCTCGACCGCGACTGTGCGCCCGGCGACGCACTGGAACGCATCGGCTGGATGAGCCCCGGCGTCACGAACGGTGTCACGAACTCCCTCGACACAAGCTGGAGTTGTCCGCCGGGGCGATACCCGCCGCTGCTGCTCACCGACGCCGCGGACGTGGAGGACTGGCTGCGGGACCACAAGGACCTGGCCTGTCTGGGCCTGGGGGCACCGTACGAACTGCACGACCCCCTCATGCGGGACGCGGTGCGCGACGCCCTGATGTACGACGGTGTCCCCGTCATCGTCTGGCGGCGTGACGCGGGCGATCCCGGCCTGCTGCTGGACGCGCTGCGCGACAGTTGCCCGCCCGCCCTGCTCGCCCAGTTGCCTGCCAGCGTCCACGGGGCGCGACAGCGCCGCCGCCGCGACCCGCGCAGTGTGGGCAGCCACATCACCCTGCTCTGGGACGACCCGACGTGCGTCTTCAGGAACCAGAACAGCCAGATGCCCGGCACCCGCGGGGCCGGAACCGGTGAAGGAGCAGCATGACCGAGCCGCAGGACTGGTGGGTCTACCGGGGCACCGGCGTCCCGCACGAGGGCATCCACCGACTGCCCGGAGCACCGCCCTGGCGCGCTTTCCGGCACGCGGGTGCCACCCCCGGTGATCTGCCCGAACCACCGCCCGCCCCCGACGACGACGCCGTTCAGCGCCACCTCGGCCGCCGGGGCCAGGGAGCCGCCTACCAGGCCGGCGAACGCGAGATCCACCTCGTCAACCTCGCCCTGCACCTGCGCCGTCCCCTGCTCCTGACCGGCAAGCCCGGCACCGGCAAGTCCACGCTGGCGTACGCCGTGGCGCACGAACTGAATCTCGGGCCGGTGCTTCGCTGGCCGATCACCAGCAGGTCGACCCTCAAGGACGGGCTGTACGAGTACGACGCCGTGGGCCGCCTGTACGACGCCGGACTGCGCAACGCCGGACTGCGGGGCGACCTCGGAGGCCCGGTTCCGGAACCGCCGGACATCGGCCGGTACATGTGGCTCGGTCCGCTGGGCACCGCACTGCTGCCCTGGCGGAGCCCCCGGGTCCTACTGATCGACGAGATCGACAAGAGCGACATGGACTTCCCCAACGATCTGCTGAACGTCTTCGAGGAAGGCGAGTTCGCCATTCCCGAACTGGCCCGGCTGGGACGCCGGGCGCAGCGGGTGATGACCGCCGATCGCCGACCTGTCGAGGTCGTCGGAGGCGAAGTGGCCTGCGCGGAGTTCCCGTTCGTGGTGCTGACTAGCAACGAGGAGCGGGAGTTCCCGATGGCCTTCCTGCGCCGCTGCATCCGACTGGAGATCGGCACCCCGGACCCGAAGCGACTGGCCGGCATGGTCGCGGCCCATCTCGGCGGGACGGACACCGCGGTCGGGGCGCGGGCTGAACTGATCGCCGAATTCCTTTCACGGCAACGGGAGATGGGGGCGCTCGCCAACGACCAACTGCTCAACGCGCTGCTGATGGCGGAGCGCGGGCTGTGGGACGGCGAGGCGGGTCGGGACCTGGTGCGGGACCACTTGTTGCGGCCGTTGGACCGAGGGTGATGGGGCGGTGGCCGGGGCTGGGTGGAGGCATGTCGGGTATGTGCGGTCGGGGGGCTCCGAGGACGCCTCGTCTACCGGTCGGAACCCGGGTCCACGGCCCACCGTCCCGGACAGTGTCCTGCGAGAGGAACTCGCCCGGCTCCTGAACCCGGACGGCCGCCCGGACGCGGGCGACGCCCTCGACGTCCTGTGGATCGCTCGGCTCAGCGGTATCGGCCCCCTGGACTGGGCCCGGATCGGCGACGGCACCGACCCGACGGCCGGCGCGCAGGACACCGATCCGCCGCCGGCTCCTCTGCCCGCGCCCCACCCCGCCCACCACACCGGTCCGCGGGCCCCCTCGGCCCGCCTGTACCTGCCCGAAGCCACCGGCACGGCGCCGCCGCGTCCCGGCGGCGCGCACGCCGTCCGCGTGACCCAGCCACACGCCCTCCCCGACGCCCTGCCCCTGGCCCGCGCGCTGCGCCCGCTGCGCCAGAGAGTCCCCTCCGCCCGTACCTGGGTCCTCGACGTCGAGGCCACGGCGGCCGCCTCCGGCGACACCGGACTGCTTCTGCCGGTCCTGCGCCCGGCGAGCGAACTCCGCTTCTCCGTCGACCTGTTGATCGACACGGGGACGACGATGGGCGTCTGGCACCGGCTCGCGGACGAACTGCGCACCCTCTTCGCCCGGCACAGCGCCTTCGACGAGGTACGCGCCTGGGCGCTGCACACCGATGAGCCGGAGCCGAGCCTGGCGCCCTTCCGGCGAGATGCGCGGGCCGTGTCCCCGACGCGCCGCTGGCGTGAGGCCCTGGCCGACCCCACCGGCCGCCGGGCCGTCCTCGTCCTGACGGACGGCGTGAGCCCGGCCTGGTACGGCGCCGACCTGCCCGGGACGCTGGCCGCATGGTCCCGCGAGCGCCCCGTGGCCGCGCTTCAGGTGCTCCCCGGCCGCCTGTGGCACCGCACGGCCCTGCGTACCTCGGTCGTCCGCGCTCGCGGTACGGAGGCGGCCCACGCGACGATCGAGGTCAGCTCCTCCGGCCCCCTGTCCGGCATCGCCCGAGGTCGCGCGGGAGCGGCCGACCGGGCCCGGATCTGCTGGCTGCCGGTGCTGGAGCTCTCCGGCCCCTGGCTGGACCCGTGGGCCCGTCTGGTCTCGGGCCGCACCACGGACTGGACCCCGCTGCTGGCCACCCCGCTCACCGTGGCCGACCGCCCTGCCCCGGCCCCCGACCGGCCCGACGGCCGGACCATCCCGGCCGCCTGGATCGAACGCTTCGAGGAGGGCTACTCCCCGGAGGCCTTCCGCCTCCTGCGCCTCCTCGCGGCGGCTCCGCTCAGCCTCCCGGTGATGCGGCTCGTCCAGCAGGCGCTGCTCCCGTCGTCGACCCCGATGCACCTGGCCGAGATCTTCCTCTCGGGCCTCCTGGTCCGCCGGACACCGGCTGGCACCGGCGAGGACCCGGACACGGTTGTTTACGACTTCCGGGACGGCGTCCGCGAGGCGTTGCTGGACCGCCTGACACGCACGGAGTCGCTGAGGGTGCTCCGGGAGGTGCTGGCGGGCGTCAACGGGCGGGTGTCCCGGACGCTGGGCGGGGTGACGGACTTCGCGGCGCTGGTGGCGGCGGGCTCTGCGGCTGGACTCGACGGGGTCGAACTGCCGGCGGAGAGCCGGGCGTTCGCGGAGGTGGCGTTGGCCGTGATCAGCCGGGCGGGCGGTGACTACGCGGAGCTGGCGATACGGCTGGGCGTCGGTGACGCCGGCGAGGCGCTGGTGCCGGACCAGGGTGACACCGACGAGAACGAGGCCGAGGAGGCGGGGCGGTGGAGCCGTCGGGGGTGGTCGCTTCCGTGGCGGCGACGGCGTGGTGCCGGACCCGGTGAAGAGGGGGGTTCGTCGGCGGGGGTGTCGAACACGATTCCCCCGCTTCCGGAGCACTACCTCCCGCGGGCGGAGACCAGCCGTGTCCTGGAGGTGCTGCGCAGGGGCAGCCGTTCGCGCGGAAGCCGCTCCAAGGGTCCGAGCATCGTCGTCTTGACAGGTCGGCCGGGCACCGGGAAGACCACGCTGGCCATCGCCTGCGCCCGGGAACTGGTTGCGGATTTCGCGAGGGTCCGATGGGTCAGAGCGCACAGCCGCAAGGTCTTGGAGGATGATCTCGTCAGCTTCGCCGTCGACCTCGGCGTCGTCCGTCATGGTGAGGAGTTCGACGCGGACTCTCTCCTGGAAGACTTCTATGCCTACTTCGCGAGAAATCCTGACATGCTGCTGATTCTCGACGGAGCCACTGCGGAAACCCTCGCTTTTGTGGATCAATTGCCGCTGTTGACGGATGCTTACGGCAGCATGCTGGTGACCTGTTCCGGGCGGCTGGGGAGGGTGGCCATGCCCCACGAGAGCTTGGAGCTGGGCGACTTCCCCTGGGGCGAGGCCATGGAGTACGTCAGGCTTTCCCTCGGTCCCCAAGGTCGATTCTGGGCTAAGGACTCTGAGCTGGCCGAGTTGGTCGAAGTGACGGGAACGAACCCGGGTGCGCTCACGCATGCCGTGACGGCTATCGAGACGAAGGACAGATCGGTCCGCTTCAGGATCATGCGGGTGCTGGCGAGCAGCGACGGATTCCGGCGGATCGAGCCGTCGCTCGTGTGGATCACCCGAGACGGGGAGTTCGTCGGAACCGGGGTTGTCGTGGGAACCGGCCTGGTGCTGACCGGCCTCACCGACCTGGCCCCGGGCGTCCTGCGTGTGCATCGACTGCTCGGTCGGGGTCTCGACGTGATCGGAGTTCGCCCACTCGATGCGCCAAGGGTGACTCTGCTGGTGGTTCCTGAAGAGCTGCCCCGGGAAGTGGTGGCCGCCGTGGCCGACGACTTCAGCCCCTTCGCCGCGGTCTGGCTCCAGGAACCGGGGGGTTTGGGAACACCGGGTCTTCAGGTCCGATCTGCATCACGAAGGCTGAACGACGGGGTTCCGGGGGCAGTGGTGGTCGATGAGGACGGACGGCTCTGCTCCTTGGTGCGGGAGACCGCCGACGGCGTTTTGAGGACGACGAGGATCAGTCCTGCGCTGCTTGATCTGCCACGGGCATCCAGGCCGTTGCCCGTGGCGGCCCAGGCTCCGCTCTTTTACCTGAGTTACGCCCATTTGCCGTCCGTCGAAACCGTGGACGACGACCTGGAGCTGCGCTTCTTCAGGGATCTGAGCACAGAGATCTCGAACCTCACCGATCTGCCACCGTCGGCCACAGGCTTCATCGACGCGGAGATTCCCGCAGGGGCAGACTGGCAGGCGACGATGATGCGGGCCTTGGCCGAGGCCCAGGTGCTCGTTCCTCTTTATTCCCCGCGTTATTTCAAGAGCGAATGGTGCGGCAGGGAGTGGGGGGCTTTCAACTGGCGTATGGAGATGGAGTCTTCCTCCGGTAGGAGCCCCCTGGCGGCCATGGTCCCCGTGATCTGGCTTCCCACAGACAGCGAACAACTGCCATTGGCCGTAGGGAACATCCAGTACGGGGATGTGGCGTTCGGCAGCGAGTACTTCCGGGAGGGACTGCTCGGCCTGCTGAAATCCGGCCGCTACCACGCGTACTGGCGGGCGGTCGGGCGGATCGCCGCGTCCGTCGTGGAAGCGGCCCGAGTGGTCCAACTGAGGCCCTGTGACCCCAGCGACCTGGCGGACCTGCGCAACGCCTTCGAGGACATTCAGCCCTGACGCACATCGGCGACGAAGGCGCACCAGGCGGAGGCTCTGAAGACGAGCACGGGTCCGCCGGGCTGCTTGCTGTCGCGGACCGGGACGAACGGGTGGCCGGTGTCGGCCACTTCGAGGCAGTCGCCGCTGCTTCCGCCGCTGTGGCTGGACTTTCGCCATGAGATCAGAGCAGAGGCGTCAGGGATGCTGTGCTCGTTGCGCTTCATGCTCGTAATCCTCCGCGACCGACCTGATCAGCGCTAGGGATTTGCGGTGCGACAAGGCGTCGCCCAGCGCATGATCGTAGGACACTTGGCACTCGCGGACCACGGACGGGAGCTCCATGATCCGGCCCGACCTGAGGCCTTCGGCATAGGCGAGGGGCGGCAGGTCCTCGAACCACATCAGCGACACGAAGCCCTCCAATAGGGCGTGGTAGCCGACCGAGAAGGGCAGGACGTGGACGCTGATGCGGTTGGTCTCAGCCAGGGCCGCGATGTGCCGGAGTTGCTTGCACATCACCTCTGGACCGCCGATCGGTCGCCGTAGCACCGCCTCGTCGAGCAGGACCCACACCTTCGGTGAGTGGAAGTCGTCGAGAATACGGGCGCGTTCCAGGCGGGTGACGAGGAGCTCGTCACGTTCGTCGTCGCTCTTGGGCACCGCACCCGAGCTGAGTACCTCGCGCGCGTAGGCCGGAGTCTGCAGGATGCCGGGCACCAACTTGGGGGCATACTCCCGGATTTCCGTCGCCCTCCCCTCGAACTCCAGTGCCTCCGCGAAGTGTTCCGCCACCTTGCGGCCGTCCAGCGTTGGAAGGAAGTTCTCGAAGAAGCCGCCCGTCTCCAGCATCTGATCCAGTCGCCGCGCGTCCTCCACGTCCGGCCTTCGCCGACCCGCCTCGATGTGCGCGATATGTGTGCGCGACATCACGGCACGCGCGCTCAGCTCCTCCTGCGTGAGTCCGGCCGCCTCCCGGCGTCGTTTCAGCTCGGCGCCGTACTGCTGCCTCGTCAGCGGATTGTCCTCGATCGCCACCGATCAACTCCCCCTCGTGCGGACCCCGTTGTCACGCTCAGCTACCTTCCGAGCGTACCCAGCGTCACGTCACTCTGTGCATGCATAAGCACAGAAAGTGAAAGGTGATGGCATGGACCTCACGAAAGAACAGGAAGAGGGCATGGCCGGGGCGCAGATCACCCTCCAGGTCTCGCGGGACGGGGGTCGCACCTGGGGACCCACGGTGACGTACCGCCCGACGCGGAAGGACGCGCCCATCGACCTGGCGGGCCGCTTCCCGCCGTGCCGGTGTCCGAGGTGCACGCGCGCGTAGCCTCACTGCTCCTTCAGCACCGGAAACCGCCGCGGCGCCAGCACCAGCAGCACCGCGAACGCCAGGGCCGCGGCGCACCCCGCCCCCACGTACACCGTGTGCACCGCGTCCGCGATGGCCGCGCGGGTCGTCTCCGGGGCCGTGCCGGCGTCCAACGCGCGCGTGACGGAGTCGAGGTCGCTCGCGCCGCCCAGGCGTGCGGCCAGGACGCCGTTGGCCACCGCGCCGAAGACCGCCGCGCCCACCGTCTGGCCGGTCTGGCGGCAGAAGAGGACGGACGCCGTGGTCGTGCCGCGTTCCGCCCAGCCGACCGTCGACTGGACCCCGACGATCAGGGGCAGTTGGAACAGGCCCAGCGCGGCGCCCAGGAGCAGCATCAGCAGGGTCGGCTGCCAGGCCGCGCCCGGGTAGGGGAGGAACGGGAAGGCGAACAGGATCAGGGCCGCCGTACCGATGCCCAGCATCGCCGTGTTGCGGAAGCCGATGCGCCGGTACACGTGCTGGCTCAGAGCCGCCGACACCGGCCAGCTCAGCGTCCATACGGACAGCACGAATCCGGCGGCGACCGGGGTGAGACCGAGCACCGACTGGGCGTACGTCGGCAGGAAGACCGTAGGGGCGACCATGAGGAGTCCCAGGGCGCCCAGGGCCAGGTTCACCGCGGCGATCGTGCGGCGGCGCCACACCCAGCCGGGGATGATCGGCTCCGCGGCCCGGCGTTCGATCAGGACCACGGCGACCACCAGGGCGAGTCCCGTGCCGAACAGGCCCAGTGACGGCCACGACAGCCACGCCCAGGCCACCCCGCCCTGCACGAGCGCCGTCAGCAAGACGCCCCCGCACGCGAACACCGCGAGCGCGCCCGCCCAGTCGACACGCGCGCGCGTGGTCTTCTCGGCGCGCCGCGGTTCGTGCAGATGACGGACGATCAGCCACAGCGCCACCGCGCCGATCGGCAGGTTGACCAGGAAGATCCAGCGCCAGTCCGCGTACGCGGCGAGCACCCCGCCGATGCCCGGTCCCGCGACCGCCGCCACCGCCCACACCGTGGACAGCTTGGCCTGGATCTTCGGGCGCTCCTCGAGCGGATACAGGTCGGCGGCAAGGGTCTGGACCGTGCCCTGCAGCGCGCCGCCGCCCAGCCCCTGGACGATCCGGAACGCGATCAGCGCCCCCATGTTCCACGCCACCGCGCACAGCAGGGAGCCGAGCAGGAACACCGCCGAGCCCGCGATCAGCACCGGTTTGCGCCCGAAGGTGTCGGAGAGCTTGCCGTAGACCGGCAGCGTCACCGTCACGGCCAGCAGATAACCGGAGAACAGCCAGGAGAAGACCGAGAAGCCGCCCAGGTCGCCGACGATCTGCGGGACGGCCGTGGAGACGATGGTGGCGTCCAGGGCCGCAAGGGCCATCGCCAGCATCAGAGCCGCTACGACAGCCCCGCGCCGGTTCGTGGAGACGTTCCGCGCGGGCTCCCGTATCGCCGGCTTCGTGTCGTCCACGCGGATTCCTTCCCCCTGCATCCATCTACCGGCGACCACTCTCCCACTTGACCCTCACGCGGCGGCAGGGTGCAGCCTGACTGCACCGGAGGGTGGACCCGTACCCCTAGATCGCCTCCACCCGGCGGTGGACTGCCCCTAGGGGTATCTCCGTACTACGGCTCGGGGCGGGTTCGTACCGCCGGAGGAGGAGAAGGGCCATGGTCCGTCCTTAACCTGGCTTTACGCCGCTGGGGAGCGGTGGGGGAGGGACGACCGGATCGACGGGGGTGGGGTTTTCCCCCGTAGAAGACGGTGCTGAGCACCAGCGCGCCGGACCGTCCCGCGGCACCAGACTGAACGCCGTACCCAAGCAACGAACCGATCGCCCTGCTGATCGGCTGTTGATTCACTGACCGATATAGGAGACATACCGTGACATCGGCTGTAACCATCACCAGGCACGGGGGCACTGGAGGGCGTACGGCCGTTGCCGCGCGGGCGCGGCAGGTCGTCAAGGCGTACGGGTCCGGCGAGACCCGCGTCGTCGCCCTCGACCATGTGGACGTGGACATCGCTCGCGGGCAGTTCACCGCGATCATGGGCCCCTCGGGGTCCGGCAAGTCCACCCTCATGCACTGCCTCGCCGGTCTCGACACCGTGACGAGCGGTCAGATCTACCTTGACGACACCGAGATCACCGGCCTGAAGGACAAGAAGCTCACCCAGCTGCGCCGGGACCGGGTCGGATTCATCTTCCAGGCGTTCAACCTGCTGCCGACGCTCAACGCGCTCGAGAACATCACGCTGCCCATGGACATCGCCGGGCGCAAGCCCGACAAGCAGTGGCTCGCACGCGTGGTGGACACGGTGGGACTTTCCGACCGACTCAGGCACCGGCCCACCCAGCTCTCCGGCGGACAGCAGCAGCGTGTCGCCGTGGCTCGCGCCCTGGCCGCGCGTCCCGAGATCATCTTCGGTGACGAGCCGACCGGAAACCTCGACTCGCGCGCGGGTGCCGAGGTCCTGGGCTTCCTGCGCCGTTCCGTCGACGAGCTCGGGCAGACCATCGTGATGGTCACGCACGACCCGGTGGCCGCCTCGTACGCGGACCGCGTGCTGTACCTCGCCGACGGCCGGATCGTCGACGAGATGTACAAGCCCACCGCGGAGGCCGTCCTGGACCGCATGAAGGACTTCGACGCCCGGGGGCGTACGTCATGACCGTCATGAAGACCTCCATGCGCAACTTCTTCGCGCACAAGGGACGCATGGCCCTGTCGGCCGTGGCGGTCCTGCTGTCGGTCGCCTTCGTCTGCGGGACGCTGGTGTTCACCGACACGATGAACACCACCTTCGACAAGCTCTTCGCGGCCACGTCCTCGGATGTGACGGTGAGCGCCAAGGGCGCCTCCGACAGCGGCGAGACGACCTCGGACAACGGCAAGCCGCCGGTCTTGCCGGCCTCCGTGCTCGGCAAGGTGCGTGAGGCACAGGGGGTGAAGACGGCGGAGGGGACCGTCTTCTCGACCTCGGTGACCGTCGTGGACGCCGACAAGGACAGCCTTTCGCCGTCCGGCGGCGGCCCGACCATCGTCGGCAACTGGAACCGCAACGACGCCCGCACCATGAAGGTCACCTCCGGTACGGCGCCGAAGAACTCCGGCCAGATCATGGTCGACAAGGACACCGTCGACAAGCACCACCTGAAGCTCGGTGACGAGATCGGCGTGATCAGCGCGGTCGGCACGCACACCGCGAAGATCTCGGGCGTCGCGGAGTTCCAGGTCACCAACCCCGGTGCCGCGATCTTCTACCTGGACACGAAGACCGCCCAGGAGAGCCTGGTCGGCGAGACGGGCGTGTTCACGAACGTCAACGTCACGGCCGCTTCCGGGCTCACCGACGCACAGCTCAAGAAGAACGTCGCCGCCGAGCTCGGCAGCGGCTACAGGGTGCAGACGGCCAAGGAGACCGCCGACGCCAACCAGAAGGACGTCGAGGGCTTCATGAACGTCATGAAGTACGCGATGCTCGGCTTCGCCGGGATCGCCTTCCTCGTCGGCATCTTCCTGATCATCAACACCTTCTCGATGCTCGTCGCGCAGCGGACCCGCGAGATCGGCCTGATGCGGGCCATCGGGTCCAGCCGCAAGCAGGTCAACCGCTCCGTGCTGGTCGAGGCCCTGCTCCTGGGCGTGACCGGTTCGGTGCTCGGGGTCGGGGCCGGTGTCGGCCTCGCGGTCGGCCTGATGAAACTCATGAGCTCCCTGGGCATACACCTGTCGACCAGCGACCTGACGATCGCCTGGACGACCCCGGTGGTCGGACTGCTCCTCGGCGTGGTCGTCACCGTGCTGGCCGCCTGGCTGCCGGCCCGCCGCGCGGGCAAGGTCTCGCCCATGGCCGCCCTCCGGGACGCCGGCGCCCCCGCCGACGCCAAGGCGGGCCGCGTACGGGCCCTGCTGGGCACGCTCCTGACCGCTGGCGGCGCCTACGCGCTCTACCTGGTCACCCAGGCGGACAAGGCCAAAGAGGGCTCCCTGTGGCTCGGCCTCGGCGTGGTGCTCTCCCTGATCGGCTTCGTCGTGATCGGCCCGCTCCTCGCGGGCGGTGTGGTGCGCGTCCTGGGCGCGGTCGTCCTCAGGGTGTTCGGCCCGGTCGGCCGCATGGCCGAGCGCAACGCCCTGCGCAACCCGCGCCGTACGGGAGCCACGGCCGCCGCCCTGATGATCGGCCTCGCGCTGGTCGCCTGTCTGTCGGTCGTCGGTTCGTCCATGGTCGCCTCGGCCTCGGACGAGCTCGACAAGACGGTCGGTACGGACTTCATCATCCAATCCGACAGCGGGCAGTTGGTCACGCCGGCCGCGGTGAAGACCGTCAAGAACACGCCCGGCCTTGAAGGGGTCACCGAGTACAGGACCACGGAGGCCGACTACACGACCCCCGACGGCAAGACGCTCAAGGACACCGACATCACGGCGGCCGACCCGTCCTACGCGACCGTCCTGCGGACCAAGACCGTCGCGGGGACGCTCGCCGACGCCTACCGGCCCGACTCGATGTCCGTGCACGAGAAGTTCGCCAGGGCGCACGGAATCCACCTGGGCTCGAAGATCAAGGTCGCCTTCAAGGACGGCGCCACCGCCGAGCTGACGGTCCGGGCGATCACCAGCAGTGACGTCGTCATCGACGCGGGCTCGAAGTACATCTCGATCGCCACGCTCGCCAAGTACGTGCCGGCCGACAAGATGCCGCTCGACCAGTTGGTCTTCGCCAACGCCAAGGACGGGCAGCAGGACGCCGCGTACAAGTCGCTGAAGTCGGCGCTGCACGACTATCCGCAGTACACCGTGCGCGACCAGACCGACTACAAGGAAGCCTTCAAGGACCAGATCGGACAGCTCCTGAACATGATCTACGGCCTGCTGGCCCTCGCGATCATCGTCGCGATCCTCGGTGTCGTGAACACCCTGGCGCTCTCGGTGGTCGAGCGGACCCGGGAGATCGGCCTGATGCGCGCCATCGGCCTCTCGCGGCGCCAGCTGCGACGGATGATCCGCATGGAGTCGGTGGTCATCGCGCTCTTCGGCGCACTGCTCGGCCTGGGCCTCGGCATGGGCTGGGGCGCGACCGCCCAGAAGCTCCTCGCCCTGCAGGGCCTGAAGGTCCTGGACATCCCCTGGCCGACGATCATCGGCGTCTTCGTCGGATCGGCCTTCGTGGGCCTGTTCGCCGCCCTGATCCCGGCGTTCCGGGCGGGCCGGATGAACGTCCTGAAGGCGATCGCGACCGAATAGCCACCCTGGGGACGGGGAACGCCCGGCGCCGAGAAGTCACGGGGGACTTCTCGGCGCCGGGTTCTTCGTTGTCCACGGGGAGCAGCTTGCGGGCTCTTCGCCGGCCACAGGGCGGCCGCGGGCGAGGCGGCGTTGTCCACAGGCTCCGACGGCCGGGCCGAGGCCGTCGTAGGCTGGAGACCCCCCGGCCCTTCGTTGTGTCGGGCCCTTCGCGTTGCCCACCCCCCAGAAACCCCCCGGACGAAAGCCGCCCAGAATGAGCTTGCACGGTCTGCTCGACGCCGTCGTCAAGGACCCCGCCCTCGCGGAAGCGATCACGGCGGCCCAGGACGGCAACCGCATGCACGTCGACCTGGTCGGTCCACCGGCGGCCCGTCCCTTCGCGGTCGCCGCCCTCGCGCGGGAGGCAGGCCGGCCCGTGCTCGCGGTGACGGCGACGGGCCGCGAGGCGGAGGACCTGGCCGCGGCCCTGCGCTCCCTGCTCCCGTCGGAGGGGGTCGTGGAGTACCCGTCCTGGGAGACCCTTCCGCACGAGCGCCTGAGCCCCCGCAGCGACACCGTCGGCCGCCGCCTGGCCGTCCTGCGACGGCTGGCCCACCCGCGCCCCGACGACCCCGAGACCGGCCCGGTCTCCGTGGTCGTCGCACCCGTACGGTCCGTGCTCCAGCCGCAGGTCAAGGGCCTCGGCGACCTGGAACCGGTCGCCCTGCGCACCGGGCAGACAGCCGACCTGAACACGATCGTGGAGGCTCTCGCCGCCGCCGCGTACGCGCGCGTCGAGCTTGTCGAGAAGCGCGGTGAGTTCGCCGTACGAGGCGGCATCCTCGACGTCTTCCCGCCCACCGAGGAACACCCCCTGCGCGTCGAGTTCTGGGGCGACGACGTCGAGGAGATCCGCTACTTCAAAGTCGCCGACCAGCGCTCCCTGGAGGTCGCCGAACACGGCCTGTGGGCCCCGCCCTGCCGCGAACTGCTCCTGACGGACGACGTACGCGCACGCGCGCGTGCCCTCGCCGAGGAGCACCCCGAGCTCGGCGACCTGCTCGGCAGGATCGGCGAGGGGATCGCCGTCGAGGGCATGGAGTCCCTGGCTCCCGTCCTCGTCGACGACATGGAGCTCCTGATCGACGTCCTGCCCAAGGGCGCCATGGCCGTCGTGTGCGATCCGGAGCGGGTCCGCACGCGTGCGTCCGACCTCGTGGCCACCTCGCAGGAGTTCCTGCAGGCGTCCTGGGCGGCCACCGCGGGCGGCGGCGAGGCGCCCATCGACGTCGGCGCGGCCTCCCTGTGGTCCATCGCCGACGTCCGCGAGCACGCGCGTGAGCTGGACATGATGTGGTGGTCGGTGTCGCCGTTCGCGGCGGACCTCGAACTGGAGGCGGACACCCTCAAGCTGGGCATGCATGCCCCCGAGACCTACCGCGGCGACACCGCGAAGGCCCTCGCCGACACCAAGGGCTGGCTCGCCGACGGCTGGCGCACCGTCTTCGTGACCGAGGCGCACGGCCCGGCGGCCCGTACCGTCGAGGTGCTCGGCGGCGAGGGCATCGCGGCCCGCCTCGACGCGGAACTCGCGTCGCTGAGTCCGTCCGTCGTGCACGTGGCGTGCGGCTCGATCGAGTACGGCTTCGTCGACCCGGCCCTGAGACTCGCCGTCCTGACGGAAACCGACCTGACCGGGCAGAAGGCGGCCGGCAAGGACGGCGCCCGGATGCCGGCCCGGCGCCGCAAGACGATCGACCCGCTCACCCTTGAGGCGGGCGACTACATCGTCCACGAACAGCACGGCGTGGGCCGCTACATCGAGATGGTCCAGCGGACCGTGCAGAGCGCCACGCGCGAGTACCTCGTCGTCGAGTACGCCCCCGCCAAGCGCGGCCAGCCCGGCGACCGGCTCTACATCCCCACCGACCAGCTGGAGCAGATCACCAAGTACGTCGGCGGCGAGGCGCCCACCCTGCACCGTCTCGGCGGCGCCGACTGGACCAAGACCAAGGCGCGCGCGAAGAAGGCCGTCAAGGAGATCGCCGCCGACCTGATCAAGCTGTACAGCGCGCGAATGGCGGCCCCCGGGCACGCGTTCGGCTCGGACACGCCCTGGCAGCGCGAGCTGGAGGACGCCTTCCCGTACGCGGAGACGCCGGACCAGCTCACCACCATCGCCGAGGTCAAGGAGGACATGGAGAAGTCGATCCCCATGGACCGCCTGGTCTGCGGCGACGTCGGCTACGGCAAGACCGAGATCGCGGTCAGGGCCGCCTTCAAGGCCGTACAGGACGGCAAGCAGGTGGCCGTCCTCGTACCGACGACCCTGCTGGTGCAGCAGCACTTCGGGACGTTCTCCGAGCGGTACTCGCAGTTCCCGGTGGTCGTGAAGGCGCTCAGCCGCTTCCAGACCGACACCGAGGCGAAGGCCGTCCTGGAGGGGCTGCGCGACAGCTCGGTGGACATCGTCATCGGCACCCACCGGCTGTTCTCCTCCGAGACCAAGTTCAAGGACCTCGGCCTGGTCATCGTCGACGAGGAGCAGCGCTTCGGCGTCGAGCACAAGGAGCAGCTGAAGAAGCTCCGCGCCAACGTCGACGTGCTGACCATGTCCGCGACCCCCATCCCGCGCACCCTGGAGATGGCGGTCACCGGCATCCGCGAGATGTCGACGATCACCACGCCCCCGGAGGAGCGCCACCCGGTGCTCACCTTCGTCGGGCCGTACGAGGAGAGGCAGATCGGCGCGGCCATTCGCCGTGAACTGCTGCGCGAGGGCCAGGTCTTCTACATCCACAACCGGGTCGAGTCGATCGACCGGGCCGCGGCCCGCCTGCGCGAGATCGTCCCCGAGGCGCGCATCGCGACCGCCCACGGCCAGATGTCGGAACAGGCCCTCGAGCAGGTCGTCGTCGACTTCTGGGAGAAGAAGTTCGACGTACTCGTGTCGACCACGATCGTCGAGTCGGGCATCGACATCTCCAACGCGAACACGCTGATCGTGGAGCGCGGCGACAACTTCGGTCTGTCCCAGCTGCACCAGCTGCGCGGCCGGGTGGGGCGTGGCCGCGAGCGGGGCTACGCCTACTTCCTGTACCCGCCGGAGAAGCCGCTGACGGAGACGGCGCACGAACGGCTCGCCACCATCGCCCAGCACACCGAGATGGGCGCGGGCATGTACGTGGCGATGAAGGACCTGGAGATCCGCGGCGCGGGCAACCTCCTCGGCGGCGAACAGTCCGGGCACATCGCGGGTGTCGGTTTCGACCTGTACGTCCGGATGGTCGGCGAGGCCGTCGCGGACTACCGGGCCTCCCTGGAGGGCGGTGTCGAGGAGGAGCCGCCGCTGGAGGTCAAGATCGAGCTCCCGGTCGACGCGCACGTCCCGCACGACTACGCGCCGGGTGAGCGGCTGCGCCTCCAGGCGTACCGCTCGATCGCCTCGGTGAACACGGAGGAGGACGTCAAGGCAGTACGCGAGGAACTCGTCGACCGTTATGGCAAGTTGCCGGAGCCGGTGGAGAACCTGCTGCTGGTGGCGGGGCTTCGGATGCTCGCACGCGCGTGTGGCGTCGGCGAGATCGTCCTCCAGGGCACCAACATCCGCTTCGCGCCGGTGGAGTTGCGGGAATCGCAGGAGTTGCGGGTCAAGCGTCTCTACCCGGGCACCGTCATCAAGCCGGCCGTGCACCAGGTGCTGGTGCCCCGTCCGAAGACGGCGAAGGTGGGCGGAAAGCCGCTGGTCGGGCGGGAGTTGCTCGGCTGGGTGGGGGAGTTCCTCACGTCGATCCTGGGGTCGTGACGGCGGGGGACCGTGACCGGGTGCCCCTCGACGGTGTGAGTCGCGGTCACTCGGTCACGCGGGGTGAGCTCAGGGCGTACGGAACAACGTGGTCGCGAGGGTACGGACGCCGGCCGTGACCTGCGCCACCGCGTGGAGCTCCACACCGACCAACTCGCCGCCGGGCCATGGCGGTTGCTCGGCGCGGCCGACACGGCCCGGCTCGCGGACCTGCTCGGCGACTTCTGGGTCGCGGTGCTGTCCTCCAGGTTGCTCCCGTCGGAGACGGCCTGGGCATCGGGAAGGTCTGACCGTGGTAGTCAGGAGGGATGCTCGGACGACTTCCTCTTGAGGAACAACTGGACGTGTTCCGTTCCACGCTCGGCCGGAACGAGACCCTGACCGAGGTGATGGCCAGGACGGCGACGCTTGACCTGCCGGGCTGGTACGTGACGGCGGGCTGCCTGTTCCAGACCGTGTGGAACGTGGTCACCGGCAGACCGCCGACCCGGGGCATCAGGGACTACGACATCTTCTACTTCGACGACACCGATCTCTCCTGGGAGGCCGAGGACGCCGTCATCGAGGCGGGACGGGAAGTGTTCGCAGGCCTGCGGGCCGAGGTGGAGATCCGCAACGAGGCCCGGGTGCACCTCTGGTACGAGCGGAAGTTCGGAGTGCCCTGCCCTCCGTACGACTCCACCGAGTCCGCCATCGACCGCTTCGCCGCGACGACGTGCTGTCTGGGCGTACGCCCGGAATCCGACGGGACGTGGCGCGTCTACGCACCCCACGGACTGTCCGACGTGTTCAACCTCGTGCTCCGCCCCAATCCCGTACTCGCTCCGAGAGAGGTCTACGAGACCAAGGCCGCGCGCTGGAAGGAGGAATGGCCGGAGCTCAGGGTGCTGCCATGGCCTGCGACGTGAAGCCGCCCGCGGGAAACCTTACGGCTGTTCGGGCCTGTCGCGATCCATGCCGAGCGACCCCTCGATCTTCTGCTGTGCGTCGTCGACCTGGCTCTCGTGCTTGTTGCCCGTCCGCTCGTTGACCTTCCGTTCCGCCACGTCGGACATGTCCTTGGTCTTGTCCTGCGCCTGGCGGTTGCTCTTGAACCTGTCGAAGATGCCCATCCCGAACTCCTTCCGGAGGTGACTCAGCAACGACGATACGGCTGATATGTCCGCATTGCCTACTCGGAAGGGCTGTGGTCTGGACCTCCTGAATGGCGCGGTGCGCCCGCTCGCTACGGTGTGCGCGACGTCGTACAGGGAAAGCGCTCCCTGCGGGGGCCGGACCGGGTTGCAAGGGGAGGGGCGCACGTGAGGCGTCTGAGGGGCGGGGCTGCGGCCGCCGTCGTGCTGGTGTTCGCCGTGGCCGGGTGCAAGGCGGAGACGGCCACAGGGTCCGGGGGGCCGGAGGAGAGCGGGGGTGCGGGCGGTTCGGGCGCGGCCCTCACCGCCGCCAAGTCACTCACCGTCAAGGGGCGGGCGCCCAAGACGGGGTACGAGCGCGACAGGTTCGGCACCGCGTGGGCGGACACGGACTCGAACGACTGCGACACCCGCGACGACATACTCAAACGGGATCTGGAGGACGTGAAGTTCACCCGCGGGGACTGCAAGGTGTCCTACGGCGTGCTCGAGTCGGACCCCTACTCGGGCAAGGAGGTGACCTACCGGCGTGGTCGCAGCCAGGTCGACATCGACCACGTGGTCGCGCTCTCCGACGCCTGGCAGAAGGGGGCCAAGTACTGGGAGCCCGGCAAGCGGATAGCTCTCGCCAACGACCCCCTCAACCTCCTCGCCGTCGACGCGAGCACCAACCGTTCCAAGGGGGACGGTGACACGGCGACCTGGCTGCCGCCGAACAAGGGGTACCGGTGCACGTATGTCGCCGCCCAGGTCGCCGTGAAGAAGAAGTACGACCTGTGGGTCACGGCCGCCGAGAAGTCCGCGATGGAGAAGGTCCTCTCGGGCTGCCCCGGCCAGAAGCTCCCGGCCGGCGGCAATCCGACGGCGGCGCCGCCGCGGTTCCACGCGGACTGAGGACTCGCGCCGGCCATGGGCTTCGGGCCTCGTGAGCCGTGGCCACCAGGGCTTGCGCCGAGCGGCCGCGGGGCGGGGGGCGGGAAATGCGCTTTCAGACGGGCGGGCCCGCGCCTACGGTGACCGCATGGAGCTGAAGGTGTCGAGTCTTGCCGAGCGTCCCGAGATGCGGGAGCGCGTTCTCGGCATGGCCAACAGCTGGCCGGAGTTCGTGACCCAGGACCCCGTGGGCAACGCCCACTACGGACGGATCTCCGCCGAACTCCCCGCGCACGTCCTGTTCGCCGAGGACGAGCGGGGAGAGGTCGTCGCGCATGCCCACAGCGTCCCCTTCGCCCTCCACGTCGAGGACCGCGGTGAACTGCCGGCGCGGGGCTGGGACGAGGTGCTGGTGTGGGCGTTCGAGGATCTGCGTCATGGCGTACGGCCCGACACGGCCAGCGCGATCTCGGTCGTCGTCGACCCGCGACTCCAGGGCCACGGCCTGTCCGCTCTGATGCTTTCGGCGATGCGTGACAACGCCCGCGCCCACGGCTTCAGCGAGGTCGTCGCGCCGGTCCGCCCCAGTGCCAAGCACCTGGAACCGCACACGCCGATCCAGGAGTACGCCCACCGGGTACGCCCCGACGGCCTGCCGTACGACCCCTGGGTGCGCGTCCACGCCCGGGCCGGCGGTGTCGTTCACGCGGTGGCACCGGCCTCCATGACGGTGTCCGGTTCGCTGGAGCAGTGGCGCGGCTGGACCGGACTGCCCTTCGACACCCAGGGCGACATCGAGGTGCCCGGGGCGCTGGTGCCGGTGCGGTGCGAGCCGGAGCGCGGCTATGCGGTGTACGTCGAGCCCAACGTATGGATGCGGCACGCCCTTTGAGCGTGCCGCATCCCTGGTGCGTCCTGATGCGCCGAGTCTCGGCGTGGCTCAGCCGCCGAGGGCGTCGAGGTCCAGGATCTCGCCGGCCGGCTTCTGCGCAGGGACCGGCTCGTCGAAGTCGCTGAAGATGACCGACCCCTGGTCCGCTCCGGCCGTGCTGTCGATCCGCAGCAGATACGGCTTGCCCTCGGTGGCGACATACAGCGTGTAGCGGTCCTTGCCGTCCTTCTCGTGCAGGGTGATCGCCGGCGCCCCGTCGACGGTGGTCGTGCTGCCGCGGCTCGCGTCGGAGTTGCCGTCCTCGGCGCCGTCGAGCACCGCGCCCAGGTCGCAGAAGCCCTCGAACTCCTTGGCGTCCTCGCCCGTCGCCTTCGTCTTGGTCCACTTGCCGGCCAGCATGGCCACGGCCGCGTCGGTGTCCGCCTTCGACTCGCCCTCGCTCTGCTCCCGCAGGAGCGCCTCGTCGAACTTCATGTACACGATGTCGCCGGTCTTGATCAGGTCGGCCTTGCCCTTGCCGCCCATGCCGATGGTGCCGGCGCACTCGCCCTTCTTGTTCAGGAGGACGTCGAGGCTGATGGTGCCGCCGCTCTCGTCGTCGGGGATGGCGCCCTTCATGCGCAGCGACGAGGCTCCGGTCGTGGCCTTGATGGCCCGGTCGGCTATCTCGCCGCCGGTCAGCCCGGCGAACGGTTCCTTCTTCGCGGCCGACTTGCCCGGCTCGGCGGATGCGCTGGACGCGCTCGTCCTGCTGTCCGCCTTGTCCTGGCCGGGCTGGCAGCCGGTGAGTCCTGCGGTGGCCGCGGCTGCGATGCAGAGAGCGGCAAGTGCGGTACGACGCATGGTGATTCCTTGGTGGGGATGCGGTGAGGTGATGAGGTGCGGGGCGCGCTGTGCGTGGGACGCGCCCCCGGTGGTGAGCGGAAGGAGACGGAAGCGGGCCGGCCGGCTCAGCCGGTCTTCTTCCAGTCCTTGCAACCGGTCGTCTTGAAGTAGGCGTCCGAGGCGCTGATCCTGACGACCGCCGTGCCGTTGACGTTGTCGTTCGCGACGATCGACTCGACGCCGTGGTCGGCGTCCTTGGTGCGCTCCCAGTAGCAGGAGTCGTCGGTGTTGCCGGTGGACTTGTAGGTGCCCGGGGCGATGTCGGCGCCGACTGCGAACATTCCGCCGTCACCGGACATCCGGGCGGCGGGGGAGCCCTTCGCCTTTTCGTCGACGGCCTCCCAGCCGTTGCAGTCGCTCGACTTGAAGAGCTTGTCGGTGGCTTTGACGGTGACGTAACCGGTGCCGGTGACATTGTCGTTGGCCAGCAGCGCGTCCATCTCGCCCGAGGCGTCCTTGGCCCGCTCCCAATGGCACATGCCGTCGCTGTTGCCGGTGGTGCGATACGTGACGGGCTTGATGTCCGAACCGACCTGGAAGTCGCCGTCCCCCGCGAACGCGGCCTCCTTCTCGGCGACCTCGGCCTTGCCGGTGCCGCCGTCCCCGTTGTCCCCGGCATTCGCCGACACGACTCCGATGACGACGACTCCCACGACGGCACCCAGCGCGATCTTGCCCTTCATGCCCATGGCCGTGTCCCCCTCCCGACGCGACGACCACCGCCAATCGACGGTCTTCTCGTTCGCCGGGTCAATGAGAGCAGAGTCTGTGAACCGAGTCAACACGATTCACGGTGTCTCTGGCGTACACGGCCGTGAAGGGGTGGATCTTGCCTACATCGGTATGCTCGACGTCACATGCGTACCGCAGGGCTGCTGCGGTACGACGAGGGGAGCGGCGAGTGCAGGACAACACGACTGAGGTGACCGCTGCCGGTATCGCACGGCTGGCCGGCGTGGGCCGCGCGGCCGTCAGTAACTGGCGCCGTCGGCACGCCGACTTCCCGAGGCCCGTCGGCGGCACCGAGACCAGCCCGTCCTTCGCGCTCGCCGAGGTCGAGTCCTGGCTGCGCAAGCAGGGAAAACTCGCTGAGGTCCCCTTGCGGGAACGCGTCTGGCAGCAGCTCTCCGGCCACCCTGAGGGCCCGGTCACCGCACTCACCCACGCGGGCTGCCTCCTGCTGCTGATCCACGACCGCCCGACGGTCTGGCTGGAGGTGAGCGCCGGCTCCGACGAGCGCCTCTCGGAGATGCTGCCGGGGGCGCTGCGGGAGGTGTTCACGCCGCGATTCGGACCCGAGTCGGCGATGAACACCGCACCCGCTGTGAACACCCCGGGGCGGGTTCACACCCCCGACGCCGACCGGGCCTCGGCGAACGCCGTGGACGGCACGACCGCCGCGGACGCCGTGAACCCCGCGAGCCGAGTGAACATCGCGGACGCCGTGAACACCGCGAACGCCGTGAACCCCCCACCCCCCGCACGCCCCGCCTCCGGTGTTCACACCCCCTCCGCTGTGAACACCCACCCCGCCGTTCACCTCCCCACCGGCTCGGAACTCCTGCCCTCCGCCCCCCTCCTGCGGGGCGTCGCCGAGCTGGCCGCCGAGCTGGGCGCCCGGCAGACCTTCGAGTTCCTGCTCGGCCGGCACCTCGACGCCAACCCGCGCCAGTACACGCTCACCCCCGCCGACCTGGCCGCTCTCATGGCCGACCTCGCCGGCCCCGCCCGCACCGTCCTGGACCCGGCCTGCGGCACCGGCGCCCTCCTGCGGGCCGCCGCCACCCGCCCCGACCAGGAGCTCCACGCCCAGGACAACGCCCCCGAACTCGCCGCGCTCACCACGCTCCGGCTCGCCCTGCAGACCTGGTCCACCGTGCACGCTGCGGTCGGCGACAGCCTGCGCGCGGACGCCCACCCCCGGCTGCGCGCCGACGCCGTCCTGTGCCACCCGCCGTTCAACGAGCGCAACTGGGGCCACGACGAACTCGCCTACGACCCCCGCTGGGAGTACGGCTTCCCGGCCCGCACCGAGTCCGAGCTCGCCTGGGTCCAGCACGCACTCGCGCGCCTCAAGGACGGCGGCGCCGGCGTCCTGCTCATGCCGCCCGCCGCCGCCTCCCGCCGCTCCGGCCGCCGTATCCGTGCCGATCTGCTGCGCCGCGGCGCCCTGCGCGCCGTGATCGCCCTGCCGGTCGGGGCGGCACCGCCGTACAACATCCCGCTGCACCTGTGGGTGCTGCGCCGCCCGGAGAAGGCGCCCGCGCAGCCGGAGGTGCTCCTCGTCGACGTGGGGCAGTTCGCGGGGGAGGGGCGCGGCGGGCCGGACTGGCGGGCCGTGCGCGAGGCCGTTCTCGACGCCTGGCAGGCCTTCGGACGGCCCGGTCGCTTCCCGGAACGGCCCGGAGTGGCCCGTGCGCTGCCCGTCATCGAACTCCTCGACGACGACGTGGACCTCGCTCCCGCCCGTCACCTGCCACCCCCCACGGCGGCCGGCGGCGCCGACCAGCTCACGGCCGTGCGCGAGCACCTGGGCGAAACCCTGCGCCTGACCGCCGACCTCACCCCGCCGCGCGGCGACGCCGCGCACCCCGCGCGGTGGCCGCTCACCACCATCGGCGAACTCGCGCGCGGGGGAGCCCTGATGCTGCGCACGGGCGGAAACGGCGGCCACGCACGCGTGCCCGTGCTCACCGACCACGATGTCCTCTTCGGGGCCGACCCCTCCGGGACGCTTCCCGAGAGCGAGGAGGAGGCGGTACTGACCGAACCGGGCGACGTCGTCGTACCGGTGCTGGGCGGCGGCTCGGTGGCGCGCGTGATCGACGCGACGACCGGGGGCGCCGCGCTGGGGCGCAACCTCGTGCTGCTGCGCCCCGATCCGGCGGCGCTCGACCCCTGGTTCCTGGCCGGCTTCCTGCGCGGCACCGCCAACAACCGCCAGGCCAGCAGTTATGCCTCCACCGCGACCCGCCTGGACGTGCGCAGGCTCCAGTTGCCCAGGCTCCCGCTCGACGAACAACGGCGCTACGGCCAACGCTTCCGCGTGCTCGACGAGTTCGAGCGGGCGCTCAGGCACGCGGGCCGGCTCGGAGAGCAGCTCGTGCGCGGAATGTACGACGGGCTCACCGACGGAACGGTCGCGCCCGACTGATCAGGACGACAACGGTTCGGTACAACCCGTGACCAGTTGTCGGTATCGGCCTATACGCTCGAACCCCACATCGAATCCCGGTTCAGGAGCGTTCATGTACGGCCACGGCGCGGCCCCGCCCGCCCGCGACTCGGGCACGGTCATCACCCTGCGCGTGGTGCTCGCCGCCGTCGGTTTCCTTTCGTGCGGCCTGCTCGCCTGCGCTCCGCTGTTCCGGATCGCCTTCCTGCGCGGGCGGTCGATCGACTGGGTGCTGTCCTGGGCGAGCCTTCCGGTGTCCATCGCGTGTTTCGCGGTGGTCGGCTCACTGCCCGAGAGCGATCCCAGGACCGACGTCGCCATGTCGCTGGTCCTGCTCCTCGGTCTCTTCAGCAGTGTGTACTTCGTCGTGATGGACATCCGGGTGCACCAGCAGCGGCGGTTCGCGGGCCACCCGCCGCCCCAGGGCCCGACCGTCCACAGCGGCTACGGCTATCCGCAGCCGACACCACCGCCGTACACGTCCACGCTTCTGCCGCAGCCGCCGGCACCTCCGGTCTCCGCCCCCGGTGTCGTCCCGCCCCCGCCGCCGCAGCGCCCCGCGCCCGCCCGGATCGACCAGGTGCGCGCCGAACTCGACGAGCTCAGCGACTATCTGCGCAAGCACGACGGCAACCCCGAGGGCGGCAGGTGACCGTGGCGACAGGACGTGTCGTCGCCGGCCGCTACGAACTGTCCACGCTCATCGGACAGGGCGGCATGGGCCAGGTGTGGACGGCGTACGACCAGCGGCTCGACCGGCGCGTGGCGGTGAAGCTGCTGCGCCCCGACAAGGTGGCCGGGCAGGAGGCTGACGAACTGCGCCGAAGGTTCGTGCGGGAGTGCCGGGTGACCGCGCAGGTCGACCACCCCGGGCTCGTCACCGTGCACGACGCGGGCAGCGAGGGCGAGGAGCTGTTCCTCGTCATGCAGTACGTCGACGGCGCGGACCTCTCCGACCATCTCGCCGAGCACGACCCGTACCCCTGGCAGTGGGCGGTCGCGGTCGCCGCGCAACTGTGCGCCGTGCTGAGCGCCGTGCACGCCGTGCCGATCGTCCACCGCGACCTCAAGCCGCGCAACGTGATGGTGAAGCAGGACGGCACGGTCACCGTCCTCGACCTCGGTGTCGCCTCCGTCATGGACACCGACACCACCCGTCTCACCCACACCGGTTCGCCGATCGGCTCGCCCGCCTACATGGCGCCCGAGCAGGCCATGGGCGGCGCGGTCGGCCCGTACACCGACCTGTACGCACTCGGCGTACTGCTGCACGAACTGCTCAGCGGCGACGTCCCGTTCGCGGGCTCCACCGCGCTCGGCGTACTGCACCGGCACCTGTACGAGCCCCCGCTGCCCGTGCGCCGCACCCGCCCCGAAGTCCCCGAGGCCCTCGAAGCGCTCGTCCTGCGGCTGCTCGCCAAGGACCCGCAGCACCGCCCGGCCTCCGCGCAGGACGTGTACGAGGACCTGGCGCTGCTCCTGCCCGCGCGCGGGATGCCCACCGGAGCACCCCTCGACCCCACCCGCCCCTTCCTGCGCCCGCACGCCCCCTGGCCGGACCGCGCCCGCACGCCCGCGCCCCAGCCCGCCCCGGTCACACCGGTCCCCGAGGCGACCGAGAAACCGGACGTCGCGCGCGCGGTCGACGAGGTCAAGCGGCTTCTCGGCGAGGGCCGCATCACCCAGGCCGTCGACATCCTCGGCGGCATCCTGCCCGCGGCCGCCGAACAGCACGGCGTGAACTCCCCGGTCGTACGCACCCTGCGCAAGCAGTACGCCGCCACCCTCATGGACGACGGCCAGTACCGCCGCGCACTGCCCGAACTGCGCCGCCTCGCCGACGAACGCGCCACCGAGGCCGGCCACGCCGACCCGCAGTCCCTGCGCTTCCGCTACGACGCCGCCCAGTGTCTGGAACAACTCGGGGAACCCGCGGCCGCACTGGCCGAATACCGCGCCCTGCTGCCGTACTACGAGAACCAGTACGTGGCCGGCGACCCCCAGCTCGCCCACGACGTCCGCCGCCGCATCGGGCACCTCCTGCTCGCCCTCGGCGACCGCGCCGCCGCCCACGACACACTCGCGCGCCTGCTGCACGACGTGGAGCGCTTGCACGGACCGGCGCACCCGCTCGCGGTCGAGGTCCGCCGGACGCTCCAGTGGCTGGGACAGGTGCGGGGTTAGAAGGCTCCGCCGCTTGGATTACGCTTCGTTTCAGCCAAATCACCATGTACAGCACAACCAACAGCACATCCAGGGGTGGGGTCGTCCATGTCCAGCCATCGGCAGTCGAAGAAGCGCAGATACGTCACGTGGGGCGTCGCCGGAGCCGCCGTGGTCGCCGGCGCGGGTCTCGCCGCGCAGAGCTCGATGGCCGCGACCACCTGGCCGGCGCAGAAGACGTACACCGGCCGCGCCTTCGACACCTGCGCCGCCCCCTCCCTCTCCGCGATGAAGGCCTGGCACGGCGGCCTCTACGGCGCCGCCGCCGTCTACGTGGGCGGCAAGAACCGGGGCTGCTCCCAGCCCAACCTCACCGCCTCCTGGGTCAAGTCGGTCAGCACGGTCGGCTGGAAGCTCATCCCGCTCTACGTCGGAGCCCAGCCGCCCTGCCAGAGCGGCTCCAACCCGGAGAAGCTCACCGCCTCCACCGCCGCCTCCCTGGGCGCGACGGACGGCGCGGACGCGGTGGCCAAGGCCTCCGCGCTCGGCATGAAGGTCGGCAGCCCGATCTATCTGGACATGGAGGCGTACGACATCACGAACAAGGCGTGCAACGACGCCGTGCTCACCTATGTGCGTGCCTTCGACAAGACCCTGCGCGCGAAGACGTACCGAGCGGGCTTCTACGGCTTCACCAGCTCCAGCGCCAAGGCGATCGCCAACGCGACCAACAAGACCGACCTGCCGGGCAACCTCTGGTACGCGCTGTGGGACAAGCAGAACACCACCACCGCGGACTGGCCCTTCGGCGCCACGCAGTACACGGATCACAGCCGTGGCCACCAGTACCTCGTGAACAGCAAGGAGTCGCGCAACGGCTACACGATCACCGTGGACCGGGACGCGTGGGACGGTCCGGTGGCCATCACCGGCTGACGGCAACCACGCGCGCGTGGCGCGGCGGTGCCCGAAGTCCTGGTGAATCGTTGGTCGAATGGGTTGGCCAGAGCCGGTCCCCTGCCTACCATCGATCACCGCAAGACCTTGTGCACCGTCGCACAATCTCCTCGGGAGGCCTCCTTGCACCGCCGTCGTCGCACCGCGCTCGTCCTCTCCGCCGCGCTCGCCGCCGCGGCACCCCTGCTCACCGCGTGTGGAAGCGACGCGCATCCCGGCGCCGCGGCCGTCGTCGGCGGGCAGCGGATCACTGTCGCGCAGCTGGAGAACCGGGTGACCGAGGTGCGGGACGCGCAGCGGGAGGCCGTCACCGACGAGGCCCAGTACGCGCAGGCCGTCGCCAAGACCGGCACCCTCACCCGCGACGTCCTGCACGGTATGGTCCTCGATCAGGTGCTGCACCGGGCGGCCGAGAACGCGGACGTGTCCGTCACCCGCAAGGAGGTCCAGGAGCTGCGCTCCGGCCTGGAGGAGCAGGCCGGCGGTGCCAAGGGCCTGGAGAAGGCATGGCTCCAGCAGTACGGCATCGCCCCCGAACGCCTCGACGAGAACCTCCTCCTCCAGCTGGAGGCCCAGAAACTCGCCGGAAAGCTCGGCACCGACACCGGCGACCCCGCCTTCTGGAACGCCCTGAGCAAGGCGTCCAAGCAACTCGACGTCGACCTCAACCCGCGCTACGGCACCTGGGACGTCGCGAAGAGCACCCGCGTCGACGCGAAGACCCCGTGGGTGCGGGAGGTCACGACGGCGGGCAGCGAGCAGAGCGCGTAGCGGGACCGAGGCAGCCCGCACCCGGGGATCAGCCCGACGTAGCGGGGCAGCCCACACGGCAGGCGGATGATCGTACGATCGCCCCGCCATCCCCCGCCTGTGGACAAACCGATCGCCCCGTCGACGCCGTGCGTTAGCTTCGAACTGTGAACGCAACCGGCTTCGAGCCCGCCCCTGACCAGGACCCGGACACGGCGTCCGCCCCCGGCCGCATCGTCCTGCTCACCACCAGCCACCGCGTCGCCCCCGGCCTGTTGTCCTGGCCCGCCTGGCAGGCGCTGCACGCCGCAGACCATGTTCTGTGCGCGGACGGAGCCCATCCCCAGCTGCCGTATCTGCGGGAGGCGGGGATAGCGGTCGACGAGACGTCCCCGACCGCCGAGGAGCTGGTCGGAGCGTGCGCGGGCGGACACACGGTGGTCGTCGTGGCCACGGGCGAGGGCGAGCCGGCCCTCACGGACGGTCTGGCACGCCTCGCCGGATCCGGACGCATACAGATGCCCGAGCTGGAGCTGCTCCCCGCCTCCTACGACCTGCCCGGTGCCCGGCTCCTCGACCTCGTCCAGGTCATGGACCGGATCCGCGCCGAGTGCCCGTGGTCCTCCCAGCAGACCCACGAGGGCCTCGCCAAGTACGGCATCGAGGAGGCGTACGAACTCGTCGAGGCCATCGAGGAGGGCGACCGCGACGAACTGCGCGAGGAACTCGGGGACGTCCTGCTCCAGGTCGTCTTCCACTCCCGTATCGCCGAGGAGGACCCGGACGCCCCCTTCTCCGTCGACGACGTCGCCGGCGGCATCGTCGCCAAGCTCATCCACCGCCATCCGCACGTCTTCGGCGACGAGACGGCCAGCACGCCGGAGGAGGTCAAGGCGCACTGGCTGCGCACCAAGGCGATAGAGAAGCAGCGCAGTTCGGTGACCGAAGGCATCCCGCTCGGCCAGCCCGGCCTCGCCCTCGCGGCGAAGCTGGCGTCGCGGGTTCGGACGGCGGGCCTGGACGTCCCGCTCCCGAAGACCGAGGGCATCGGCTACGAACTCCTCGTCCTGGCCGCCCGCGCCGAGGCGGAGGGCGTCGACCCGGAGGCGGCCCTGCGCGCGGCGGCACGGCTGTACCGGGACGCGATCCGGGAGGTCGAGGCACCCCACCCGCCGGATAACGTCAAGGAGTGACCGACCAGCCCTCAGCCACCCCCGCCGACCCTGCGACCCCCGGCACCCCCGCGTCCCCCGCCGTCCCCGCCGCCACGACTCCCGCCCCCGAGTTGTTCTCCTGGGAGTTCGCCACCAACCCCTATCCCGCCTACGCCTGGCTCCGCGAGCACGCCCCCGTGCACAGGACCCGGCTGCCCAGCGGGGTGGAGGCCTGGCTGGTCACCCGGTACGCCGATGCCAAGCAGGCCCTCGCCGACCAGCGGCTCAGCAAGAACCCGGCGCACCACGACGAGCCCGCGCACGCCAGGGGCAAGACGGGTATCCCGGGGGAGCGCAAGGCGGAGCTGATGACGCATCTGCTGAACATCGACCCGCCGGACCACACCAGGCTCCGACGGCTCGTCAGCAAGGCGTTCACACCCCGGAGGGTCGCCGAATTCACGCCGCGGGTGCAGGAGTTGACCGACCGCCTCATCGACGGGTTCGCGACCACCGGCACCGCCGACCTCATCCACGACTTCGCCTTCCCGCTCCCCATCTACGCGATCTGCGACCTGCTCGGCGTCCCCCGCGAGGACCAGGACGACTTCCGGGACTGGGCGGGCATGATGATCCGTCACGGAGGGGGGCCGCGCGGCGGGGTCGCGCGGTCCGTGAAGAAGATGCGCGGCTATCTCGCCGAGCTCATCCACCGGAAGCGGGAAGCGCTGCCCGACGAGCCGGCCCCGGGCGAGGACCTCATCTCCGGACTGATCCGCGCCTCCGACCACGGCGAGCACCTCACCGAGAACGAGGCCGCGGCGATGGCGTTCATCCTCTTGTTCGCCGGCTTCGAGACCACCGTCAATCTCATCGGGAACGGCGTGTACGCCCTCCTCACCCACCCCGAGCAGCGGAACCGGCTGCAGCAGTCCCTGGTCGCCGGGGAAAGAGGCCTCCTGGAGACCGGTGTGGAGGAGCTCCTGCGATACGACGGCCCGGTCGAGCTGGCCACCTGGCGGTTCGCCACCGAGCCCCTGAGGATCGGCGGTCAGGACATCGCGGCCGGTGACCCGGTGCTCGTCGTGCTCGCGGCGGCGGACCGGGATCCCGAGCGGTTCGCCGACCCCGATGTGCTCGATCTGTCCCGCCGTGACAATCAGCACCTCGGTTACGGCCACGGCATCCACTACTGCCTCGGTGCCCCGCTCGCCCGTCTGGAGGGGCAGACCGCGCTCGCCACCCTCCTCACCCGTCTCCCGGACCTGCAACTCGCGGTGGATTCAGCCGATTTGCGCTGGCGTGGGGGACTCATCATGCGTGGACTGCGCACTTTGCCCGTGGAGTTCACGCCCGTCCGGTAATCGACCGAGGGGTCCGGCCTATCCCCGCACGGGGCCTCGTAAACATGACGTGCCCTCAAGTCTGTGATCTTCACGTGATCTACGCGGCATTAACTTGTGACAAGTGATCGAATCCCTATACGTTCACGGACCAGCGCGGTGCCCTGCACCACCCGCCGCGCAGGTCCCTGCTCTCTCGGGAAAGGTCCCCCCATGCTCTCCGGGAACGGTCGTCACCGTCGCCCCCGTCAGGCTCCGGCTCTCCTCATTGCGGCCGGTGTGACGGGATCCGCCATCGCGATCCCACTGCTCGGGGCGACCGGAGCGAGCGCCGCCACCGGCACCACCTGGGACCGGGTCGCGGAATGCGAGAGCGGCGGCTCCTGGAGCGCGAACGACGGCAACGGCTACTACGGCGGCCTCCAGATGTCCCAGGAGAACTGGGAGAAGTACGGCGGCCTCGAATACGCCAAGACCGCGGATCTGGCCAGCCGCAACCAGCAGATAGCCGTGGCCGAGAAGCTTCTCGCGGACCAGGGCATCGCCGCGTGGCCGACCTGCGGTCTGCTCAACGGTCTCAGCAAGGACTCGAGCTCGGCCGATGTCGACACGGGTGTGGAGAGCGGGACGCCCTCGGCCTCCGCGTCCGGCTCGTCGGAATCATCCGGTTCGTCCGGTTCCTCCAACTCGTCGGGCTCCGGAGAGTCTTCCGGTCTGCTCGGCGCGCTGGACGGTTCGTCCACGACTCCCTCGCCGTCGGCCACCCCCTCCAGCGGTGACAAGGGTTCCGGCAAGTCGGACAAAAAGAACTCCTCGGGTTCCGAGGGTTCCGCCGCGGAAGGGGCGCAGTCTTCCGACAGCTCACCCGTGGTGAACCCAGAAGAGGACGAAGCGGACAAGTCGTGGCAGGAGGGCAGCTCTTCGGCCCTCGTGGACGTCGGCGCCCTCGGCTCCGGCAAGCACCGGGGTGGCAGCGCCGAGGAGAATGCGACGAAGAGCGCGGCCTCCTCCGCGGCCGGCCGCCACGCCGCCCGTACCTACACCGTCCAGGAGGGCGACTCCCTCGCCTCCATCGCCGACTCCCTTGGCCTCGACGGGGGATGGCGCGCCCTCTATGCCGAGAACAAGGACCGCATCGGGGCCGACCCGAGCAACATCGTCGCCGGTCAGACGCTCGACACAGGGGCTGAATAGGGCGGAAAAGCCCAGAAAAACAGCGGGAGTTCACGTCACACTTCGCACCGAATGTCCACTTTGGTGAAAGTGTGGGATGAGTCTCAGAAGCCCTGATCGTCTTTGAAATTCCGCCGAACGCGTGTCTACGGTCGTCACCGCTCGGCAACCCGAGCCCCGTCTGTCGCAACGCCGAATCCTGCCAGCGGCCGTACGGGAACAGTCGTCGCTTAACAGCGCCGTAGGCAGGAGCGGGGGACCCAAGGTAAGTGCCGGGCCCAGCAGTTGAGCTGGAACCGGCTTGGGGTTAAGCCGTGCACCGGGAGGTGCGCGGCCGGGCAACTCAACCGGCCCGAACCCGACAGCTCACCTCGTAGGCGTCGGTGAGGGGATCCACCATGCTGTTTTCCGGCAAGGGCAAGCACCGTCGTCCGTCCAAGGCCACTCGCGCCGCCGCGCTCGCCGGTGTCACCGGTGTCGCCATCGCCGCCCCGCTGATGGCGGCCGGCAACGCCTCCGCCGCCACCGCCTCCGAGTGGGACACCGTCGCCCAGTGCGAGTCCGGCGGCAACTGGTCCATCAACACCGGCAACGGCTACTACGGCGGTCTGCAGTTCTCGGCCTCCACCTGGGCCGCGTACGGCGGCACGCAGTACGCCGCGCAGGCCAACCAGGCCAGCAAGTCCCAGCAGATCGCCGTCGCCGAGAAGGTCCTCGCCTCGCAGGGCAAGGGTGCCTGGCCGGTCTGCGGCACCGGCCTGTCCAGCGCCACCTACAGCGGCGGCAGCAGCTCGTCCTCCTCCAACAGCTCCTCGAACACGAGCAGCCGTTCGACCGAGGAGCAGAGCGCCTCCCGTTCGACCGACCGTCCGGCGGCCAAGAAGACCGTCACCACCCCGACCGGCAAGAAGGTCAAGAAGGGCGACGGCGAGTACAAGGTCGTCAAGGGTGACACCCTCAGCTCGATCGCCGAGAAGCACAAGGTCAAGGGCGGCTGGCAGAAGCTGTTCAAGCTGAACAAGGACATCATCACCGACGCCGACTTCATCTACCCGGGCCAGCAGCTGCACCTCAAGTAAGGCCCAGCTGAACCACAGCGCCCTCACATCCGTGTCCTTCACGATGAAGGCCTCGTGAGGGTCCCCCCGTCCCCACGGGCTCCCCGCTCCGGTGCGTGTTCCCCCGTACGCACCGGGGCGGGGTTTTTTCATGCGCCGCCCCGGGCCGTCTTTGTTCAGTTCAGAAACAATTTACTTTCGGTTCTGTCCACGGGGCGGTCCACACGGTGGCCGATCCCCCGGAGCCGGTTAGGCTCGGTCTCGCAGAACCCACCGCGGTCCCGGCGGACCGTGTCAGACCCCAAGAAGGAGATGCTCGTGCCGTCCATCGACGTCGTCGTAGCCCGGGAAATCCTGGACTCCCGAGGCAACCCCACGGTCGAGGTCGAGGTCGGCCTCGACGACGGCAGCACGGGTCGTGCCGCCGTCCCGTCCGGCGCCTCCACGGGTGCCTTCGAGGCCATCGAGCTCCGCGACGGTGACCCCAACCGCTACCAGGGCAAGGGTGTCGAGAAGGCCGTCCTGGCCGTCATCGAGCAGATCGGCCCGGAGCTGGTCGGCTACGACGCCACCGAGCAGCGCCTGATCGACCAGGCGATGTTCGACCTGGACGCCACCGACAACAAGGGCTCGCTCGGCGCCAACGCCATCCTCGGCGTCTCCCTCGCCGTCGCCCACGCCGCCTCCGAGGCCAGCGACCTCCCGCTCTTCCGCTACCTGGGCGGCCCGAACGCGCACCTGCTGCCGGTGCCGATGATGAACATCCTGAACGGCGGCTCGCACGCCGACTCCAACGTGGACATCCAGGAGTTCATGATCGCCCCGATCGGCGCGGAGTCCTTCTCCGAGGCGCTGCGCTGGGGCACCGAGGTCTACCACACCCTCAAGAAGGTCCTGAAGAGCAAGGGTCTGTCCACCGGCCTCGGTGACGAGGGCGGCTTCGCGCCGAACCTGGAGTCCAACCGCGCCGCCCTGGACCTCATCCTCGAGGCCATCAAGGAAGCCGGTTACATCCCCGGCGAGCAGGTCGCCCTGGCGCTCGACGTCGCCGCCTCCGAGTTCTACAAGGACGGCAAGTACCAGTTCGAGGGCAAGGACCGCTCCGCCGCCGAGATGACGGAGTACTACGAGGAGCTCGTGGCGGCCTACCCGCTCGTCTCCATCGAGGACCCGCTGTTCGAGGACGACTGGGCCGGCTGGAAGGTCCTCACCGACAAGCTCGGTGACAAGGTCCAGATCGTCGGCGACGACCTGTTCGTCACCAACCCGGAGCGCCTGGCCCGCGGCATCGACGACGGCGCCGCCAACGCCCTGCTCGTCAAGGTGAACCAGATCGGCTCGCTCACCGAGACGCTGGACGCCGTCGAGCTCGCCCAGCGCAGCGGCTTCAAGTGCATGATGTCCCACCGCTCCGGCGAGACCGAGGACGTCACCATCGCCGACCTCGCCGTCGCCACCAACTGCGGCCAGATCAAGACCGGCGCCCCGGCCCGCTCCGAGCGCGTCGCCAAGTACAACCAGCTCCTGCGCATCGAGGAGATCCTCGACGACGCGGCCGTGTACGCGGGCCGCTCGGCCTTCCCGCGCTTCAAGGGCTGACCCCGGCAGGGCTAAGCCTTCGCCAGTCGTACGTACGTCCCCGTACCGGTCCCGTACCGTGTGCGGGGACGTACGCACGTAGAAGGGGAGGCGGAAAGCCGATGGCCGTGAAGGACCGGGACCGTTTCTCCACCGCGACCAGGATCAGACTGCTCGGCGAGCAGACCGCGGCCCGTGTCTACCGCTCCCAGACCAAGCGACAGGCCCGCCGCTCCCGGCTGACCGGCCGGGCCGCGCTGCTCGCGCTCGTGCTGTGCACGCTGGTGGTGGCGCTGGCGTACCCGATAAGGCAGTACGTCTCCCAGCGCGCCGAGATCGCCGATCTGCAGCGGGAGAAGGCGCGGGCCGCCGAGCGGGTGGAGAAGCTGCGCGACCTCAAGGCGCGCTGGCAGGACGACACGTACGCCGAGCAGCAGATCCGGCAGCGGCTGCACTATGTGATGCCCGGCGAGACGGGCTTCGTCGTGGTCGACCCGGACGCGGCCAAGCAGGCGCACACCGACCTCGGGGCCGCCGACCGCCCCTGGTACGCGAACGTCTGGGACGGGGTCGACAAGTCCGACGCCTCCGACCAGTGAACCGACCGATGGACCGATAGAAAGACAGGCATGGAAACGCCTCCGCCCTCCACTCCGCGAACCGAGCCGACCGACGCGGACGTCGAGGCCTTCAAGCAGCAGCTCGGGCGGCCGCCGCGCGGACTGCGGGCGATCGCGCACCGGTGTCCGTGCGGACAGCCGGACGTCGTGGAGACCGCGCCCCGGCTGCCCGACGGCACGCCCTTCCCGACGACGTACTACCTGACGTGCCCGCGCGCCGCCTCGGCGATCGGCACCCTCGAGGCGAACGGCGTCATGAAGGAGATGACGGAGCGGCTCCAGACCGACCCGGAGCTCGCGGCGGCGTACCGGGCCGCGCACGAGGACTACATCGCCCGCCGTGACGCCATCGAGGTGCTGGAGGGCTTCCCGAGCGCGGGCGGCATGCCGGACCGGGTGAAGTGCCTGCACGTCCTGGTGGGCCACTCGCTCGCCGCGGGCCCGGGCGTCAACCCGCTGGGCGACGAGGCGATCGCGATGCTGCCGGAGTGGTGGCGCAAGGGCGCCTGCGTCTCCCTCGCCGAGGAGGACGCCCAGTGACCCGCGTCGCCGCCGTCGACTGCGGTACGAACTCGATCCGGCTTCTCGTCGCCGACTGTGACCCCGCGACCGGCGAACTGGTCGACCTGGACCGTCGTATGACCATCGTGCGGCTCGGGCAGGGCGTCGACCGGACCGGGCGGCTCGCCCCCGAGGCGCTGGAGCGGACCTTCGCCGCGTGCCGGGAGTACGCGGCGGTCATCAAGGAGCACGGGGCCGAGCGGCTGCGGTTCGTCGCCACCTCCGCCTCACGGGACGCCGAGAACCGGGACGAGTTCGTGCGCGGGGTGCTCGACATCCTCGGGGTCGAGCCCGAGGTCATCTCCGGGGACCAGGAGGCGGAGTTCTCCTTCACCGGGGCGACCAGGGAACTCAAGGGCAGCGACCACCTGGCCAGGCCCTACCTCGTGGTGGACATCGGCGGTGGTTCGACGGAGTTCGTGGTGGGCGACGACCATGTGCGCGCCGCACGCTCCGTCGACGTGGGTTGTGTGCGGATGACCGAGCGGCACCTCGTGCGCGACGGGGTCGTCAGCGACCCGCCCACCGATGACCGGATCGCCGCCATGCGGGCCGACATCGAGGACGCTCTCGACCTGGCCGAGGAGACCGTCCCGCTACGCGAGGCGCGCACGCTGGTGGGGCTCGCCGGGTCCGTCACCACGGTGTCGGCGATCGCGCAGGAGCTGCCCGAGTACGACTCGCAGGCCATCCACCACTCCCGCGTCTCCCGCGACCGCGTCCGTGAGATCACCGACTGGCTGCTGCACTCCACCCACGCCGAGCGCGCGGCCGTGCCCTCCATGCACCCCGGGCGCGTGGACGTCATCGCCGCCGGGGCCCTCGTCCTCCTGTCGATCATGGAGCGGATCGGCGCCGAGGAGGTCGTCGTGAGCGAGCACGACATCCTCGACGGCATCGCGTGGTCGGTCGCGTAGGACCCTGCCGAGCACCTCTGCTGAGCAGGGAGAACAACGTATGAGCGCGTCCGGGGGGCCCTTCGGGGCCCCTCTTTGACGTGTCGCCGGGAAAGTTCGTGAAGTTCTTCACAAGGAATTCGGCCCTGTCGGACGACGAATCCGGTCCGGTTGGCCCTTCCGGGGTCCCGACACCCGTGTGAACACGTTCAAAACGGGGGGATGCGGACCTCGGGCGCGGGTCGTGCGAGGGGGTCGCGCGGGTCTCTCGCAGGAGGGCTTTCGGTGCAGAGAGGCAGCTCACGCGGCATTGACAACGGGTCGCCCTACACGGTGGTTCCCCTCTCGCGCCATGACGTGGATCACGCGAGTCGCGGAGGATAGCACACCCTCTGGGGAAGCTTGTGAAGGGGCGCACGAGCGACCCCCCTGGGGCGGGTGGATACTCGATGGCATGAGCACCACGGAGCGTCCCAGGATCCTCGTAGTAGGCGGTGGGTACGTAGGCCTGTACGCAGCTCGGCGCATTCTCAAGAAGATGCGCTACGGCGAGGCGACCGTCACGGTCGTCGACCCCCGGTCGTACATGACCTACCAGCCCTTCCTCCCCGAAACCGCCGCCGGCAACATCTCCCCGCGCCACGTCGTCGTCCCGCTGCGACGCGTGCTGCCCAAGGCGGAGGTTCTCACCGGCCGGGTCACCACCATCGACCAGGACCGCAAGGTCGCCTCGATCGCCCCGCTGGTCGGCGAGGCGTACGAGCTGCCCTTCGACTACCTGGTGATCGCGCTCGGCGCGGTCTCCCGCACCTTCCCGATCCCCGGCCTCGCCGAGCAGGGCATCGGTATGAAGGGCATCGAGGAGGCCATCGGCCTGCGCAACCACGTGCTTGAGCAGCTCGACAAGGCCGACTCCACGACCGACGAGGAGATCCGCCGCAAGGCGCTCACCTTCGTCTTCGTCGGCGGTGGCTTCGCGGGCGCGGAGACCATCGGCGAGGTCGAGGACATGGCCCGCGACGCGGCCAAGTACTACAGCAACGTCTCGCGCGAGGACATGCGGTTCATCCTCGTCGACGCCGCCGACAAGATCCTCCCCGAGGTCGGCCCCAAGCTCGGCCAGTACGGCAAGGAGCACCTGGAGAGCCGGGGCGTGGAGATCTACCTCTCCACCTCGATGGACTCCTGCGTCGACGGCCACGTGGTCCTCAAGAACGGCCTCGAGGTCGACTCCAGCACCATCGTGTGGACCGCCGGCGTCAAGCCGAACCCGGTCCTGGCCCGCTACGGCCTCCCGCTGGGCCCGCGTGGTCACGTCGACGCCCAGCCGACCCTCCAGGTCACCGGCACCGACTACATCTGGGCCGCGGGCGACAACGCCCAGGTCCCGGACGTCGCCGCCCGCAAGGCCGGGGTCGAGAACGCCTGGTGCCCGCCGAACGCCCAGCACGCGCTGCGGCAGGCGCGGGTCCTCGGCGACAACGTGATCTCCGGGATGCGGGGCTTCCCGCAGAAGGACTACAGCCACTCCAACAAGGGTGCTGTCGCGGGTCTCGGCCTGCACAAGGGCGTCGCGATGATCGTCATGGGCAAGATGAAGATCAAGCTCAAGGGTCGTCTCGCCTGGTACATGCACCGCGGCTACCACGGTCTGGCCATGCCGACCTGGAACCGCAAGGTCCGCGTCTTCGCCGACTGGACCCTCGGTATGTTCCTCAAGCGCGAGGTCGTCTCCCTCGGCGCGATGGAGCACCCGCGCGAGGAGTTCTACGAGGCCGCGAGGCCCGTGCCGGCCGCCGAGCCCAAGAAGACCGAGGCGAAGGCCTCCTGACCGGCTCCGGTCGCTGATCCACCCCGAAGGACCTCCCGCCATCCGTGGTGCGGGAGGTCCTTCGGCGTTCCCGCACCCACCGGGTGTACGTGGGTGCTGCATGTTTTTTGCCCGGACGTAACCCGCAGAAGGGACTGCGCCCCGGCATGCCGCTGTTTACCAAAGTGGACAATTCCGGGATCCTCGTCACGGAGGTGTACGCCATGGCAGATGCCGCGCTGCGGCTCAGGGACCTCGTCGGACAGTTGCTGGGAGTGCCGCTACCGGTGCGGATCCGCGCCTGGGACGGTTCGGAGGCCGGGCCGCCGGACGCGCCCGCGCTGGTCGTGCGCAACCGGCGTGCCGTGCGCCGGCTGCTGTTCAAGCCGGGCGAGCTGGGGCTGGCCCGCGCCTGGGTCGCGGGAGACCTGGACATCGACGGTGATTTCTACACCGCCCTCGACCTGATCTCGGGGCTCGTGTGGCAGCGCGGGGAGGACGCCAGGACCCTCTTCCAGGCCCTGCGCGATCCCGAGGTGCGCTCCGCCGTCCGCGGGCTCCTCGCCCTCGCCGGCCCGCCGCTGCCGCCCGCCCCGCCGCCCGAGGAGATCCGCCGGGCCCGCGGCCATCTGCACACCAGACGCAGCGACAAGCGGGCCATCAGCCACCACTACGACGTCGGCAACGGCTTCTACGAGATCGTCCTCGGGCCGTCGATGGTGTACTCGTGCGCCTACTGGGAGGCTCCCGAACCCGGGGGAACCCTGGAGCGCGCCCAGCGCGACAAGCTCGACCTCGTCTGCCGCAAGCTCGATCTGCGGGCCGGGCAGAGGCTCCTCGACGTGGGCTGCGGGTGGGGCTCCATGGCCATCCACGCCGCCCGCGAGTACGGCGTGAGCGTCGTCGGCATCACCCTCTCCCAGGAGCAGGCGGCCTACGCCCGCAAGCGCGTCGCCGACGAGGGGCTCACCGACCGGGTCGAGATCCGGGTGCAGGACTACCGGGACGTCACCGACGGGCCGTACGACGCCGTCTCCTCCATCGGCATGGCCGAACACGTCGGCGCGGAAAGGTACTTGGAGTACGCCGAGGTCCTGCTGAAGCTCCTGAAGCCCGGCGGACGGCTCCTCAACCACCAGATCGCCCGGCGCCCGCAGGGCGACGAAGCGGCGTACGACCTCGACGAGTTCATCGACGCCTACGTCTTCCCCGACGGCGAACTCGCCCCCCTCGGCACCACCGTGACCATGCTGGAGCGGGCCGGGTTCGAGGTGCGGGACGTGGAGTCGATCCGCGAGCACTACGCCCACACCCTGCGCCGCTGGGTCGCCAACCTGGAGGCCCAGTGGCAGCGCGCGGCCCGGCTCGCAGGTCCCGGACGGGCCCGTGTGTGGCGGCTGTACATGGCCGCGTGCGCCCTGGCCTTCGAACGCAACCGCATCGGCGTCAACCAGGTCCTCGCCGTCAGAACCACCGAATCCGGCACGTCCGGCCTGCCCCTGAGGTCCCGCACCTGGAACTGACTCCCGGGGAAGCCGCCGGCCATGGCCATCCGTGACCCGGCGCGGGCGGAGCGACTGCTGCGACTGGTCGGCGACCGGCGGACACGCTGCCGAGCGACGGGCCCAACTGCGATACGGCTGTTCGGCCGTGCGTGGTGCGCAGGCCGGCCGGTGGTTGCCTCGACGGGTCGGTGACCGGACGCGGTGCGCGGATCCTGCGGCGGTCGGCGGGCACCGGGGAGGAAGGAGGGGCCCGTAGGCGAGCGACGGGCCCCAAGTGCGGTAGAGCTGCGCGGCCTTGCGTGGACGCGGGCGGCGGCTGGTTGGCTGTGGGCCGTGGCGCCTGGATCTCGTGGCAGGGCGCCGGGGAGGAACCGGGGCCTGTTGTCGGGCAGTGGGTCCCATGTGCGGTAGGTGTGCTCGGCGTTGCGTGGATGCGGGCGGCGGCTGGTCGGCGGTCGGTCGTGGCGTGTGGGTGGATCTCGTGGCAGGGCGCCGGGGAGGAACCGGGGCCTGTTGTCGGGCAGTGGGTCCCATGTGCGGTAGGGCTGCTCGGACTTGCGTGGTGCTGGTTGGTTGGAGTGGTGGGTGCGACTGGTCGGCGGGCGCGGGGCCGTGCCGGTCGGCGTCGGGCCATGACGAGGGGGCCCGCCGAGCGGCGGGCCCCCTCGTGGCGTACGGCTGCCTGGTCTTACTCCGCCTTGATCGCCGCCAGCATGTTCATGCGGGCCGCCCGGCGGGCCGGCCACAGCGCGGCGAGGATGCCCACCGTCGCCGCCAGCAGCAGGAACACCCCCATCCTGGCCCAGGGCAGGACGAGTTCGTACGTCGCCATCTTCGTGCCGAGGAGCTCACCTGCCGCCCAGCCGAAGAAGACGCCCAGGCCGATGCCCAGGACCCCGCCGAACAGGGAGATGACCAGGGACTCCAGACGGACCATCCGCTTGATTCCCTTGCGGTCCAGGCCGATCGCGCGGAGCATGCCGATCTCCTGGGACCGCTCGAACACCGACATGGCCAGGGTGTTGATGACGCCGAGGACCGCGACGATCACCGCCATGGCGAGCAGGCCGTAGAGCATGTTCAGCATCAGCGTGAACATCTGCGCGATCGAGTCGGACAGATCCTTCTTGTCCTGGACCTTGATGGCCGGGTTGGAGCCGAGGGCCTTCTCCAGCTTGTCCTTGGCCGCGGCGGAGGCGCCGTCGGACGTCTTCAGCATGACCTGCATGTCGGACAGATCGCTCAGGTGCGGATTGAGCGTCGCGGTGTCGAGCATGATGCCGCTGATCAGTTCGTTGCCCTCGTAGACCCCGGCGACCGTGAGCTTCTGCGCCTTGCCGTCCTCGTAGTGGACGGTGAAGGTCGAACCGGCCTTCCAGCCGAAGGACTTGGCCCTCTCCTTGTCCACGACCACCTGGCTGCCGCCGACCCTGAACGCGCCGTCGTCCACCTTGAGGTCGGTCAGCTCGCCGATCGCGGAGCCGTTGACGCCGGTCAGGTACTCGGTCTGGCCGTCGATGCGGGAGGCCGCGTTGCGCAGCGGGCTGACGGCGGTGACGTCGTCGACCTTCGCCAGTTTCTTCTCGACGTCCGCCGAGAGTTCGTTGCCGTTGGCCATGGAGACGACGTAGTCCGCCTTGACGGCAGCCGTCGCCATCTTGTCGATCGACTTCTGGAGGCTGCCCGCCATCACCGTCATACCGGTGATCAGGGTGAGCCCGATCATCAGCGCGGAGGCGGTGGCGGCCGTACGGCGCGGGTTGCGCACCGAGTTCTGGCGGGCCAGCTTTCCGGAGATGCCGAAGACGCGCAGAAGCGGTGCCGCGGCCGCGATCAGCGGGCGGGACAGCAGGGGGGTGAGGATGAAGACACCGATGATCAGCAGGACCGCGCCCATGCCCATCGGGGCCTGGCCGTCCGAGCCGTCCATGGTGGTGGCCGCCAGGATGACGGCGACACCCGCCCCGCTGAACAGCGCGCCCAGCGTGTTGCGCAGCACCAGCGACTTGGTCGTCGCCTTCGCGTGCACGCTGCTCATCGCCGCGACCGGCGGGATCTTCGCCGCCCTGCGGCCCGGCAGCCAGGCCGCCAGCATGGTGATCAGCACGCCGACCGCGAGGGCCACGCCGACCGTGCCCGGCGTGATGACGAGCGGCCCGTCCGGGACGGTCGCCCCGAGCGTGCCCATGAGGGACTTGAGCCCGGCGCCGATGCCGATACCGGCCACGAGACCGGTCACGGCGGCGACCAGGCCCACCACGAGCGCCTCGATCAGCACCGACCGCGTGACCTGCCTGCGGGACGCGCCGACGGCCCTGAGCAGGGCCAGCTCCTTGGTGCGCTGGGCGACCAGCATGGTGAAGGTGTTGGCGATGATGAAGGTGCCGACGAAGAGCGCGATGCCCGCGAAGACCAGCAGCCCCTGCTTGAGACCGCTCATCGAGGACGAGATCATCTCGGCCTGCTCGTCGGCGAGTTCCTTGCCGGTCTCGGTCTCCACCAGGTCCGAGGGAAGCGCCTTGTCCAGCGCGGCCTTCAGCGCGGTCTGGGAGGTGCCGGAGGCCGCCTTCACGTCGATCTCGTCGTACGTCCCCGGCTTGCCGAACATCTTCTGGGCGGTGGCCGTGTCGAAGAGGGCCAGGCTGCCGCCGGCCGCGACATTGCCGTCGTCGGTGGTGAAGATGCCGGTGACGACCGGCTTCAGGACCGGGCCGTCGACCGAGATGCGCACGGTGTCGCCGACCTTGTAGCCGGCCCGCCGGGCGGTCTCGGAGTCGATCGCGACCTGGTTCGCGCCGTGCGGAGCGGCGCCCTCGGACAGCGGGTACCGGGGGTCCTTGTCCCCGTAGTAGTTGCCGCCCTGCGACTGGAAGCCGCCGCCGATGAGCTTGCCGTCCTTGTCGGCGATGGCGGTGAAGCCGCTGACGACGCCGATGGCGTTCGAGGCCCCCGGAACCCCGGCGCTCTTCTCGAGCAGCGCCTGGGTCAGGTCGGGGTTCTTCCCGATCGTGTTGCCCTTGTCCTCCCGGGACTCGGCGGTGACGGCCACGTCGACCTGGTCGAAGCCCTTGGCCGAACTCTTCTGGTAGGCCTCGGAGATGGTGTTGGTGAAGACCAGCGTGCCGGACACGAACGCCACGCCGAGCATGACGGCGAGCACGGTCATGAGCAGTCTGGCCTTGTGCGCGAGCACGTTGCGCAGGGCGGTGCGGAACATCAGGAGGTGCGGCCCTTCGCGTCGAACTGCTTCATGAAGTCGAGGACGTTCTCGGCGGTGGGCTGGTACATCTCGTCGACGATCCGGCCGTCCGCGAGGAACACCACCCGGTCCGCGTACGCCGCGGCCACCGGGTCGTGCGTCACCATCACGACCGTCTGTCCCAGCTCCCGCACGGAGTTGCGCAGGAAGCCCAGCACCTCGGCGCCGGAGCGTGAGTCGAGGTTTCCGGTCGGTTCGTCGCCGAAGATGATGTCGGGCCTGGACGCCAGTGCCCGGGCGACGGCGACGCGCTGCTGCTGGCCGCCGGAGAGCTGGGCGGGCCGATGGCTGAGGCGGTCCCGCAGCCCGACCATCTGGATGACCGACTCCAGCCACTGCTTGTCCGGTTTACGGCCGGCGATGTCCATCGGGAGGGTGATGTTCTCCAGGGCCGTCAGGGTCGGCAGCAGGTTGAACGCCTGGAAGATGAAGCCGATCTTGTCCCGCCGCAGCTTGGTCAGCTGCTTGTCCTTCAGGGAGCCGAGCTCGGTCTCGCCGATGCGGACCGAACCGGAGGAGAAGGTGTCGAGGCCGGCGACGCAGTGCATCAGTGTGGACTTGCCGGAGCCCGAGGGGCCCATGATCGCGGTGAACTCGGCCTGGTGGAACTCGACGGTGACCCGGTCCAGGGCGACCACCTGGGTCTCGCCCTGTCCGTAGATCTTCGACAGATCCGTGGCGCGCGCGGCCACGGTGGTGGTCCGGCCGGCGACGGGTGTGGTGGTCACGGGATGGAACTCCTAGCGGGACGACATCGTTGAAGGACGTCTTCCATCCTGGTGGCCGCAGCGGGCCGTGTAGTCAGCCGCAGTTCTGGTTCCGAGGGCAGACTTCGGAGGGACCACGCCGCTCGGCGTCATACCTGGGGATGACGGCGGCCCCTGATCGGGGCAAGTGCAGAGAACAGGTGGAGCGTCCTCGTTCGGGCGGTGAAATTCCGTCATTCCGCATGCGCGGCCGGGTTTCCCACGTAACGCTATTGGCAAGTGCGGATGGCCTGTTCCGTGGTCTGATGCACCCTCAGACGTCAATAAAATAAGACAACATCGGTCCGCCCGACCGCTGTTCGGGGGATGCGTCCCGATAGGCTCGGAACCTCGATGCGGAGCCCATGGCCTGCCCGGATGGTGGAATGCAGACACGGCGAGCTTAAACCTCGCTGCCCCTTCGCGGGCGTGCCGGTTCAAGTCCGGCTCCGGGCACTTTCCCGCCCACGCAGTGAGTTCTCACGCGTGGGCCGGTACTCCGCCGTCAACCCTCGTAGACAGTCAGTACGGCGCCGTCGATCTCGATCCGGCGGCCGGCGCGCAGGCCGTCCCGGCGCAGTGTTCTCAGACAGGTGTGGAACAGGGGCAGCTCATCCGCGTCCAGGACGGCGGCGGCCAGTTCCACGAGTTCGGTCACTGACTGATCGGTCAGTACCTCGGGCAGTTCGCCGGAGAGCAGAACGACCGATTCACCGGCGGGCCCTCGGACCACGGCTGTGGCCGGCCCGCCATGCACGAACAACACATTCCCCCCTGGGAGCCCGGGGTCGTGCGGCTCTCGCTCCTCGGGCAGGACGAGAGACTAGCGGGGGAGTGCGGTGCTTTCGGCCACAGTCGAAATTCTTTTTCCGACTCCACGGAAGAGTGAACATCCGCGGTCGCGGACCGCCGGGACATGCTTCCGGACGGTCACTTCCTTGGCCAGGGGTGGGCCAGAGTGGGTCAGCGCTCGGGTGGCCGTGGCCGTGGGGGGGGCTGAGGGTGGGTCAGTGCCTGGGTGGCCGCTGGCGTGGTGCGGGGTCGGGGCCGTGAAGGGCGCGTCTGCGGGCTGGGTCAGTGCCCCGGTGGCCAGGAAAGGCGCATCCGTCGTGTGGGTCAGTGCTCGGGTGGTCGCTTGCCTGGGGCGGGACCGTTCCCCAGGGCGCCGCTCGGGTCCGGCCGGGTGTTACTTCTTCGGGGTGCGGTCCAGTAGGGACTCCACCAGCGCGGTCACGTGGCGGCGGTCGTCGGCCGAGAGTTTCTGGAGGCTGGCGATGAGCAGGTCGACCTCGGGGTCGGCCGGGCGGGCCGTGCCCTCGGGGTCCTGGCCGGCCGGTGAGCCGTACACATGGATGCCGCAGGCCTCGGCGGCGGAGCGGCGCACGGTGTCCAACGGCAGTTCCAGCCCCTTGGACAGGCCCTCCAGGGTGGTCGACTGGGGCATGCGGACGACACGGTCGGTGGTCGCAAGGTGGTGGACGGTGGAGCGCGGGATGCCGCCGCGGCGCGCCACATCGCCGTAGGACCAGCCCTTGCGGTCCAGGCGCTCACGGATCAACTGCTGCAGTGCGTTGGCCACGGGTGGGTCACTTCCTGCTCGCCGCTCGGCGGAACCGTCCATGTCGCAGCCGATTCTACGGGCGGCCCCTCCCGCCTCCGAAAGGGTGATTCCCCGAACGGGTTGCGCACAGGCCCCGCCAGGCCCTAGTGTCCAATCTCGTTGGACAGCACGTCCGACCAGGTTGGACAGAGTGTGGGGGGAACCTGACTCGGTCCGACCGGAAATGCCCATCCCTGAGGGGGAATTGATCATGATGGACGCTCACGAGCTCGAGGCCGAGTCCGCGGAACTGCTGCCGGGCCGCGAGGCCCTCGGTCGTCTGAAGTTCAGCTTCAACAAGACGACCAACGTGACCAAGCACATCGCCAACGTCGAGGCCCACAACTCGTCCCTGGCCGTCAACGACCACTCCTTCGCGTCGGCCGCCGCCTCCAGTGCGGGCCAGAGCATCACGGTCACCCAGTAGCACCCGCGCACCACCTCGAACCTCATCCACATCACCACCTGAAAGGACGTCCGTCATGAGCATGGACATGCACGAGCTGGAGACCGAGTCCGCCGAGCTGCTGCCGGGCCGCGAGGCCCTCGGTCGTCTGAAGTTCAGCTTCAACAAGACGACCAACGTCACCAAGCACATCGCCAACATCCAGGCGGACAACCAGTCCGCGGCGCTCAACGACCACTCCTCGTACTCGGTCGCCGAGTCGCAGGCCTCGCAGTCGATCGTCGTCAAGCAGTAGCACCGGCGTGATCACGGCCGTCGGGGTGGACCGCCCGTACCAGCGGTGCGGTCCACCCCGACGGCCATGCAAGGGGGGAAACGGGGAGGACGTGGGGGGAGACCACATATGACAGTGCTCGGAGACGGGCCCCCGACGCTGTACGACCCCGGGCCGGTGCCCGGGCCCGGCGGCTGGCCGGTGACGTACGAGCAGGTGGCCACGGGCAGCCTGCCGGTCGTCGAAGCGCCGCTGGTGCCGCGGCTGAGCGCGGGACTGCGACTGCACGGCGAGTACCAGGGATCGGGCTTCACCGAGCCCAAGTACATCGCCCGCCGGGGGGACGGGCAGGTCGTGCAGCTGTCACGGCTGCTGCATCTCGTGGCGTCGTCCGTCGACGGCGTACGCGACACCGAGTCGATCGCCCACCGGGTGAGCGCGAGATTCGGCCGCGAGGTCAGCGGAGAGAACATCCGCTTCCTGGTGGAGAAGAAGCTCGAACCGCTCGGGGTGACGGTCCCCGAGGGCCAGGAGAGCGACGAGGTCGACGCACCGCGCTCCGACCTCCTGCTCGCCCTCAAGGGCCACCGGGTCATCTTCGACGAGCGGCGCACGGCACGGATCGCGCGGATGTTCGCGTGGCTGCACCGGCCGTTCGTGGTCGCGGCCGTGCTGCTCACGACCGTGGCCATGGACGTGTGGCTGTTCGGTTTCTTCGGGGCGATCGAGCCCGTCCTGGAGGTCCTCGACCAGCCGGTGCTGATCCTGATCGTGTTCGGCCTGACCGTGGCCTCGCTCGTCTTCCACGAGTTCGGCCACGCCTCCGCGTGCACCTACGGCGGCGCCCGGCCCGGGTGCATCGGCTGCGGGATCTTCCTCATCTGGCCGTCGATGTACACCGACGTCACCGACGTCTACCGGATCGGGCGCGGCGGGCGGATCAGGACCGACCTGGGCGGGGTCTACTTCAACGTCGTCTTCATGCTCGCGATGGCCGCGCTGTACTTCGCGACGGGGGAGCAGTTCTTCCTCGCCGCGGTGTATCTCGGACACTTCGAGATCCTCGAACAGCTGATGCCGGCGGTACGGCTCGACGGCTACTACATCCTGGGCGACCTGGCCGGCGTCCCGGACCTCTACGGCAAGATCAAGCCGATCCTGCTCGGTCTGGTCCCGGGGAGGAAGGGACGGGCCGCGCGCGAAGAGGTCGCCGGGCTGAAGAAGTCGGCACGGACCATCGTGGCCGCGTGGGTGCTCACCATGGTGCCGCTGATCATCGGCGAGATGGGCTACGCGCTGTGGAACCTGCCCCGGATCATCGCCACGATGACCCGGTCCATGGTCGAGCAGTTCTCCGGCACCGGGTCGGCCTTCGCGGACGGCAGGGTCGTCGAGGGGCTCGTCGGGGTGCTGGGCTGTCTGATGCTGCTGATCCCGATGGGCGGTGTCGTCTACCTCTCCGTGAAGATCGGAGGGCGGATCCTGCGGGCCGCGAAGCGGTCCACGGCGGGGCGGCCCCGGTTGCGGGTGGCGCTGTGCGCGGTGCTCCTCGCCGGACTGTCGGGCCTCAGTTACGCATGGACGTCCGGGCTGACACCCCAGCCGCTCCCGAAGAAGCCTCCGATCGCGCCGATCCTGCAGCCCGGGGTGTCGACGGAGGAACCGCAGCCCCGCCAGGCCACGACGCCTGACGGCGACGCCTCGACATCGGACCAGGACGCCTCGGACGACCCGGCGGGCACGGGCCCCGGTGCGGTTCCACCGTCGGCGGCGGGGCGTTCCAAGGGCTCCGGCGACCCCACCCCCGGGACATCCACCGACGCGTCGACATCCGCCTCACCGGCGTCGTCCGCGACGGCACCGGGCTCGGCGACCGGGGGCTCCTCCCGCGGGCCTGCGTCCCCGACGCAGGGCACCTCGGCGGCCCCGGAACCGTCGTCACCGGGTACGGGAGCGGGCCCCTCCAGCCCCGCCTCGTCCCCGACCCCGTCGGAAAGCATCCCGCCCTCACCCACCGAGGCCTCGTCCCCACCGCCGGCCAGCGGTTCTCCGGGGGTGTCCTGAGCACCCCGGCCGGTCGGGTCGCCACCGCCGCCCCCCCCGCATCCGTACTCATCCATCCATTCAGGGAGATCCCTTGAACAGCCACCGAAAACCCCGTACCTCCACCCCGTTCACCCGGCGTGCCGTTCGCGTGGGGCTGTTCGCCGCCGGTGTCGCCGGTGTGGCGACCGCCGTGCCGGCGCAGGCCGCCACCGGCGGGGCGACCAAGGTCGCCGTCGCGTCGGACCATGTCTTCAGTCATGCCGACCGTCTCGACCACACGGAGGCGAAGGACTCGTTCACCATCCGGCAGTTCGGCAAGGTGAACGCCGCCTCCGTGCGCAACCAGGCCAACGCGGTCTCGTCGGGCTGCACCGCCGACGACGCCTGCCGTTCGGTCGCGCTGTCCTTCCAGATCGTCACCATGGCGGGCGAGCACACCCGCCTGAACGCCGTGAACCTCAGCGACGCCACCAACAAGAGCTGCACCGGCTGCCAGACCCTGGCCGGCGCCTATCAGTTCGTGGTCTCCACGCCCGCCCCGCTCACCCTCGACTCCGACCACCGCCGCCAACTCGCCGACATCCACCACCGGCTGGACACCCTGACCCGCTCCCGGATCCCCGCGGCCGACCTGCGGACCCGGGCCGACGCCCTGGCCGCCGAGGTCAACACCGTCCTCCAGGACGCCGTGGCCGACGCCCCGAAGGGCGACGCGCAGGACGACGTCACCATGCACCGCCACCTGGACGGCTGGCCCGGCCGCTGACCCGTCCGGCCGCCAGGCCCGCGGCAGCCTTCCGCGGGTCCGGCGGCCGCACGGACCGTTGACATCGGCAGGCCCCCGGCGCAGACTCATCGCACGAAAGTGAAAGAAATTTCACCAGGCGAACACCATGAAGGTCTCCGAAGGGAACGCCCGATGCGTACCACCGTCGGCATCATCGGAGCCGGCCCCGCCGGCCTCCTCCTCGCCCGGCTCCTCCACCACGCCGGCATCGACTCGGTCGTCCTGGAGAGCCGCGACCGCGCCTACGTCGAGCACCGCCAGCGCGCCGGGATCCTGGAGCAGGGCACGGTCGACGTGCTGCGCGCGGCCGGCGCCGGGGAACGCATGGACCGCGAGGGACTCCCGCACGACGGCATCGAGCTGCGCCACGACAAGAAGCGTCACCGCGTCGACTTCCCCGCCCTCACCGACGGCCGGTCCGTGATGGTCTACGCCCAGACCGAGGTCTGCAAGGACCTCATCGCCCTCCAGCTCAAGGACGGCGGCCCCCTGCTGTTCGAGGCGGAGGCCCTGGCCGTCGAGGGCGCCGACACCGACACCCCGCGCGTCCGCTTCCGGCACGAGGGCCGCGAGGACGTCCTGGAGTGCGAGTACGTCGTCGGCTGCGACGGCTTCTGGGGCGTCGCGAGGCAGGCGATACCCGCCGAACTGACCAAGGTCTTCGAGCGGGCGTACCCCTTCGCGTGGCTCGGCATCCTCGCCGACGTCCCGCCCTCCCACGACGAACTCGTCTACGCCCGCCACGACCGCGGCTTCGCCCTGCTGTCCATGCGCTCCCCGTCCGTCTCCCGCCTCTACCTCCAGGTCCCCGAGGGCACGGACGCCGGGAGCTGGGAGGACGAGGAGATCTGGGACGAGCTGGAGCGCCGCTTCGAGACGGACGACGACTGGACCCTGGAACGCGGCCCGATCACCCAGAAGTCCGTCACCCCCATGCGCTCCTACGTCCACGAGCCGATGCGCCACGGCCGTCTCTTCCTCGCCGGCGACGCCGCGCACATCGTCCCGCCCACCGGCGCCAAGGGCCTCAACCTCGCCGTGGGAGACGTCGTGACCTTCGCGAGGGCGCTGACGCATGAGAAGGAGACCGGTTCGGCCGAGCGCCTCGACGCCTACTCCGAGACCTGCCTGCGCCGGGTGTGGCAGGCCGAACGGTTCTCGTACGACATGACGAGCCTCCTGCACCGGGCACCCGACGCCACTCCCTTCGAGGACCGGATGCAGCTGGCCCGGCTGGAGCGGATCGCCGGTTCGCGGGCCGCCGAGACCGACCTCGCCGAGGGATACACCGGCTTCCCCTTCGAGTGAGGCCCCTCCAGTGCCGGGAATCACGCGTACGCGTAGCGTGTTGGCCAGCACAACGAGGGAAGATCCTCCTCAAGCACTAGGGTCATTCCTTTGCCTACCCATTACTCTTGAGGGCAAGGTCCACAGACGGTGGCCATGGAGGAGTGAAATGAGGAGCAGCAACCCGGTCTTCTCGCGACGGGGGTTCAGCCGCGACAACGGCTACGCGGGCTTCAACACCGCGCCGCAGGCCGGGGGCGCAGCCGTGGGCACGCAGGGCAGCCCCTACGCGCAGCCGCAGGGCAACCCGTACGCGACCAACCCCTATGCCCAGCAGGACCTGCAGCAGGCCGCACCGCCGCAGACCCCGGTGACCACCGGCCGGATGACGATGGACGACGTCGTCATGCGCACCGGCACCACGCTCGGCATCCTGATCGTCACGGCCGCGCTCGCCTGGGCGCTGCTGCCCGTCGACGACGCCAACATCGGCCGCTCGTACGGCATCGGTATCGGTGCCGCGGTGATCGGCATGGTCCTGGCGCTCGTGCAGTCCTTCAAGCGCACGGCCACGCCCGCGCTGATCGTGTCGTACGCCGCGTTCGAGGGCGTGTTCCTCGGTGTCGTCTCCAGCGTCGTCGACAACCGCATCGCGAGCGGCGCGGCCATGCAGGCCGTGATCGGCACCCTGGCGGTCTTCGCCGCGGTACTGGTGGCGTACAAGGCCGGCTGGATCCGCGTGAACCGGCGGTTCTACGGCTTCGTGATGGCGGCCGCGCTCGGCTTCATGCTGCTGATGGTGGTCAACCTGCTGTTCGCCGCCTTCGGCGGCGGTGACGGCCTCGGCTTCCGCAGTGGCGGCCTCGGCATCCTGTTCGGCATCATCGGCGTCCTGCTCGGCGCGTGCTTCCTCGCCCTCGACTTCAAGCAGGTCGAGGACGGCATCGCCTACGGCGCCCCGCGCGAGGAGGCGTGGCTGGCCGCGTTCGGTCTCACGCTGACGCTGGTGTGGATCTACATGGAGTTCCTGCGACTCATCGCGATCCTCAACAGCAACGACTAGTCCTCGACGGTCGTTCAGGTCGTACGGCGAAGGGTCCCCGGTTCCGACCGGGGGCCCTTCGGCATGTGCGCAGCTCAGAAGTACCTGCGCGCGGCCCTCCTCATGTCGTACTCGTGGATGATCGCCTTGGCGTGGCCGTACGCGAGGTTGTGTTCGTGGCGGAGCCAGCTGACCTTTTCCTCGAAGCGGAAGAGGGCCGGGCCTTCATCGACGGTGCGGAGCCAGTCGGAGACTTCACGACCGGTGCAGTGGGGGATGCGGGCGAGCAGGTTGCGGTGGGTCTCCTCGGAGAGGACGTGGGACATCGGCGCCTCCGGACGCAAAGGGGATGTAAGCCGGTCCTTCAGGTCACGGTGCCTGAGCGTTCGCCTGTTGGCAACAGTCCCGGTGGGACGCGTACGGTTGCCGGGTGGCTGATACCTCGCGTCTGACCCGGGCTGTGGACCATTTCGCCGACCGTCTGCGGGCCGCGCCGCAGAGCCGGTTGCAGCGGGGCGCCGCCGCTGAGGCGCTGGGACTGGCCCGGGAATTCGCCCGTCGGACGCAGGTTCTCGAGGAGCCCGGGACCGAACCTCGCGAGATGCCGGACGCGGGGATGTTCGCCGCGGCCGACCAAATCACGGTGGCCGTACATGACTTGGCTCTCGTCCTGACGGACGAGAGCCAAGTGGAAGAAGCGATGGAACTGGTGGCGCAGGCACAGCAGCGTGCCGGAGTGTGACTCCTACAGGGAGGCTATGACCCGGTCCGCCAGGATGTAGACGTTCTCCTCGCCGCACGCGAACGTCAGCGTGTACGCGCCGGAGATGCCCGAGCCACCCAGCAGCACCGGTGTCTCGCCCGCGCGCAGGGCCGCGGAGAGGCGCTCGGCCGTCTCGCGGTGGCCCGGGGTCATGCAGAGGGTCGTGCCGTCGGCGAAGACGTAGACGTCCAGCGTGCCGAGGGGCCCCGGGCGGACATCGGCCAGTGCGGTGCCGGAGGCGGCCAGGTCCTCCAGGGTCGCCACGGTTCGCTCGTGGTCGCCGACCACCGGTGAGCCGACCGGGACGAAGTCCGGGTGGGAGGGGTGGCGGCGGCGGGCCGCGGCCAGTTCGGGGCTGTCTCCGGGGGTGCCGCCGGCGAACTCGTCCGCGTCGGCCGAAGCCTCCGACACCGGCTCCAGGCCCACGAAATCGGCTTGCCGGGGCAGGAACAGGTCACTGTCGGGCAGTCCGAGCAGCGAGGGCGCGTCGGAGCCGTCCCGTGCTTCCTGGGCGGCCCAGAAGGCACGCGCCTCGGCGAGTTCGCGCTCGCGTTCCTCGGCGAGGGCCTCGGCCACGGCGGCGCGTATCTCGTCGACGTCAGCGGCGGGACGGGCGGCCGGTACGAGACCCCGTAGGGGCGCGGTGTTGTTCCTGGCGAGCTCGGTGTGCAGGGCGGCGACCTGTCGGCGCAACACCATGAGGGTGCGCAGGACGGCGACGCCCACGGCGCCCGTGGCGGCCGTGGTGACCAACAAGGCGATCGGCATGGCGCTCACTGACGTACTCCCGGTTCAAAGTCGACCCCCGACTTCCTACATCAGCTTGAAGGGCGGACTATCCAACTGTCAGTGCGTAACGTCACGAATCGGACAGGACTTTGGGTCGGGGGTTTGGTGGTGAAACGGCTCTGACCTGCGTAGATCCCTTCCAGAAGGGAGATAGGTCACATCCTGGGGGAGATTGGATCACAAATCGGCCCAGAACCTTGGAGTTTCCTCGGTTCTGGGCCAAAGAGTGGCACTAAGTGCCCGTACGGATACGGAGCGTTGACGTTCTTGTCGTCTTTTAGCTCAGACGCTCGATGACCATCGCCATGCCCTGGCCGCCGCCCACGCACATGGTCTCCAGACCGAACTGCTTGTCGTGGAACTGGAGGGAGTTGATGAGCGTGCCGGTGATGCGGGCGCCCGTCATGCCGAAGGGGTGGCCGACGGCGATCGCGCCACCGTTGACGTTCAGCTTGTCGAGGTCGATGCCGAGGTCGCGGTAGGAGGGGATCACCTGGGCGGCGAACGCCTCGTTGATCTCCACCAGGTCGATGTCGTCGATGGTGAGGCCGGCACGGCGCAGGGCCTGGTTGCTCGCGTCGACCGGGCCGAGGCCCATGATCTCGGGGGAGAGGCCGGAGACGCCGGTGGAGACGATACGGGCGAGCGGGGTGAGGCCGAGCTCGCGGGCCTTGGTGTCGCTCATGATGACGAGCGCGGCGGCGCCGTCGTTGAGCGGGCAGCAGTTGGCGGCGGTGACCATGCCGTCGGGGCGGAAGACCGGCTTCAGGCCCTGGACGCCCTCGAGGGTGACGCCGGCGCGCGGGCCGTCGTCCTTGGAGACGACCGTGCCGTCGGGCAGCGTCACCGGGGTGATCTCGCGCTCCCAGAAGCCGTTCTTGATGGCTTCCTCGGCGAGGTTCTGCGAGCGGACGCCGAACTCGTCCATGTCCTGGCGGGTGACGCCCTTGGAGCGGGCGAGGTTCTCGGCCGTCTGGCCCATCGCGATGTAGGCGTCCGGGACGAGGCCGTCCTCGCGCGGGTCGTGCCAGGTCGTGCCCTCCTGCTGGGCGACGGCGGCGGTGCGGGCCTCGGCCTCGGCGAAGAAGGGGTTGTGCGTGTCCGGGAGGCTGTCGGAGTTGCCCTTGGTGAAGCGGGAGACCATCTCGACACCGGCCGAGATGAACACGTCGCCCTCGCCGGCCTTGATGGCGTGCAGGGCCATCCGGCTGGTCTGGAGCGAGGAGGAGCAGTAGCGGGTGACCGTGCAGCCGGGGAGGTGGTCCATCCCCATCTGTACGGCGACGATCCGGCCGAGGTTGTTGCCCTGCTCGCCGCCGGGCAGACCGCAGCCGAGCATCAGGTCGTCGATGTCGCGGGGGTCGAGCTCCGGGACCTTGGCGAGGGCGGCCTGGATGATCGTGGCGGTGATGTCGTCCGGGCGCAGGTCCTTGAGGGAGCCCTTGAAGGCGCGGCCGATGGGGGAGCGGGCGGTCGAGACGATCACGGCTTCGGGCATCACGGCTCCATTGGCGTACGAGGGTGGTTCTTCGGTCTTCGGGTCGTGGCTGCTTGGGAAGTTACCCGTACGTATGGGCTGGGTCACGGGGGTGGCGGTGTGACCTTTGTCTAAGCGCTTGCTTTGTACGGCGGCGGTTGCGCCGACAGGGTCACTGGACGCCCGTCGCGCTGGTGGGTGACGGCTCCGCCTCCTTGACCCGCCGCCTGCGCCGCCGCTTCAGCAGAGCCCATGGCCCCTTCGGACCCGTCGGCATCGCGGCCGCGACCTCCGTGCCCGCCTCCGACGCCGCCTCCGCCGCGGCCCTCGCCACCGGCAGGAAGCCCTCACGGCGGGAGGCGTCCGGGCGGTCCTCGTCGGCCGGCCAGAGGCTCAGGGCCGCGCACACCGTCGGCAGCACCGCCATCGCCGCCGTCGCATAGCCCTCCGCCGAGGGGTGGTAGTTGTCGGGGCCGAACAGCTCCCGCGGGTTCGCCTCGAACTCCGGGCCCAGCAGGTCGCCCAGGGACACCGTGCGGCCGCCCTGTTCCACCGCGCCGATCGTCTGCGCGGCCGCCAGCTGGCGAGAGGCCCGGCGGGCCAGCCACCGCAGCGGCTGCTGGACCGGCTCGATCGTGCCCAGGTCGGGACAGGTGCCGACCACGACCTCGGCACCGGCCGTGCGCAGCCGCCGTACCGCGGAAGACAGATGGCGCACCGAACGCGTCGCCGGCATCCGGTGCGTGACGTCGTTCGCGCCGATCATGATCACACAGACGTCCGGGATCCGCTCGGGGTCCGCCAACGTCAGCGCCACCTGACGGTCCAGGTCGTCCGAGGTGGCCCCGGGGAGGGCGAAATTACGCAGTTCCACCGGGCGCTCCGCCACCGCCGCCAGACCGGACGCCAGCAGCGCGCCCGGCGTCTGGCCCGCCCGGTGCACCCCCTGGCCCGCGGCCGTGGAGTCGCCCAGCATCACCAGCCGCAGGGGCGGCTCGCCGGCGGTGGCGTAGACATGGCCGTACCGGCCCTCGGCCTGCGGGACATGCGGCGTCGTGCCGTTGCCCACCTGGCGCCTGGCCAGCCGCACCTCCGCCAGCAGCAGCCCCATGGCCGCCGCGCCGACCAGACCGATCCCGCCGCCGCCGTACGCAGCGCCGGCCGCGATCCGCCTGGCCGTCCTCGCCCTCGACATGCTCGTCATACGTCGCCGCCACCTCCGTCGAACCCGCTACACCCACTCCTTGCCCCGCACGGACCGTGGCCCAATCCCAACAGGGAGTGAACGACCGTCATGGCGCCCGATCAGGCCATAGGCTGGCCGGACCACTAGGACCACTTCTTTGCAAGCATCCGGAGACAACGGTGCAATTCCACGACTCGATGATCAGCCTCGTCGGCAACACCCCGCTGGTGAGGCTCAACAGCGTGACCAAGGGCATCAAGGCGACCGTCCTGGCCAAGGTCGAGTACTTCAACCCCGGCGGCTCCGTGAAGGACCGCATCGCCCTGCGCATGATCGAGGCGGCGGAGGAGAGCGGGGCGCTGAAGCCCGGGGGCACCATCGTCGAGCCGACCAGCGGAAACACCGGGGTCGGGCTCGCCATCGTGGCGCAGCAGAAGGGGTACAAGTGCATCTTCGTGTGCCCCGACAAGGTGTCGACGGACAAGATCAACGTCCTGCGGGCCTACGGCGCCGAGGTCGTCGTCTGCCCGACCGCCGTGGACCCCGAGCACCCGGACTCCTACTACAACGTCTCCGACCGGCTGGTGCGCGAGACGCCCGGCGCGTGGAAGCCCGACCAGTACTCCAACCCCAACAACCCGCTCTCCCACTACCACTCCACCGGCCCCGAGCTGTGGGAGCAGACGGAGGGGAAGATCACCCACTTCGTGGCGGGCGTCGGCACCGGCGGCACCATCTCCGGCACCGGCCGCTATCTGAAGGACGCCAGTGACGGCACGGTCCAGGTCATCGGCGCCGACCCCGAGGGGTCCGTGTACTCCGGCGGGTCGGGGCGGCCGTATCTCGTGGAGGGCGTCGGCGAGGACTTCTGGCCGACCGCCTACGACCGGACCGTCGCCGACGAGATCGTCGCGGTGTCGGACAAGGACTCCTTCCAGATGACCCGCCGGCTGGCCAAGGAGGAGGGCCTGCTGGTGGGCGGCTCCTGCGGCATGGCCGTCGTCGCGGCCCTGCGCGTCGCCGAGCGCCTGGACGAGAACGGCGTCGTGGTGGTCCTGCTCCCGGACAGCGGGCGCGGGTACCTCTCGAAGATCTTCAACGACGAGTGGCTCGCGTCCTACGGGTTCCTCGAGGAGACGGGCCCGACCGCACGCGTCGGGGACGTGCTGAAGTACAAGGAAGGCATCATCCCCCACCTGGTCCACATGCATCCGGACGAGACGGTCGGCCAGGCCATCGAGGTGCTGCACGAGTACGGCGTCTCGCAGATGCCGGTGGTGAAGCCGGGTGCCGGACACCCCGACGTGATGGCGGCGGAGGTGGTCGGTTCCATCGTCGAACGGGACCTTCTGGATGCGCTGTTCACCCAGCGTGCCAACCTCACGGACCCGCTGGAGAAGCACATGTCGGCCCCCCTGCCGCTGGTGGGTTCCGGTGAGCCCGTCGTGGATCTGATGTCGATCCTGGGCGGCGCGGACGCGGCGATGGTGCTGGTCGAGGGCAAGCCGACCGGGGTCGTGACCCGTCAGGACCTTCTGGCGTACATGGCGCGCGCGGCGGAGTGACGCGCAGGAGTGTTCGCCGTCCTCAGCGTCTTCGCATGCGAGGACGGCAACACCCCTCGTGACCCGTCAGTTCATGCCGAGTATCTGATCCGCAGCAGTCCCGGATCGAACGGGGCACGACGCGACCGTCCGGGCGGAAGCGGCAGGACGGTCACCGATTCCAGGACGCCGGCGATCGCCGCCCGCCGCTGAGCGAGGCTCATCACGGGCCATTGTGAGGGGTCCCTGCCCGCCGAAGTGGCCTGCCTGTTCCGTCGGTGGTCCGCCCGAGCCGCTTCCAGACCGGAGATACGGGCCTCAAGATCGGTCATCTCGACAGCGAGAGATTCGCGCTGTCCGACAAGGCGTTGCAGCAGCGCCGTACCGGCCCACTCCGGCTGCCTGCCATCGGCGGTGCTGCGCTGTTCGCTCAGCAGGGAGAGAACGATCTCCTCAAGGTAGCGGTCGACGTCACGGACATTGCGAGCGGTGCCTCCGCAGTCAAGGGCAGCACACACATACACGGCGTTGTCGGGGTTGTTCGCCGTCGGCCGTGCGCAACCACCCATCTTGGCGTCACAGGTGGTGCCGTCGTCCCGACGGGCACCGCAGCGCAGATATCCGCTGAACAGGTACTTACGGAAGCTCCGAGGCTCTTGTCCTGCAGGCGGACTGCCGTTCGTCAGGCGGGTGCCTCGGTTGGCGCCACGCCGTCGGGAGAGGTCCACCAGTGCCTGCCACTCGTCGACGGTCGCGGGGGTGTCCCACTGGCCCACGACGGGCAGACCGGTGGTGGGGTCCTGGACAAGTTGCCCATGGATGGCCCGGTATCCGCACATCACGGGGTTGGTCAGAGCCTGGCGGACAGTCGCTCCGCTCCACCGGTTTCCCGACGCTGTCCGGATCTCCCGCGCATTCAGCTTTCTGGCGATGTCGTTCCAACTCGTTCCGCGCAGCGCCGATTCGATCATCTCCCGCAGCACGGGCCACTCGTCGGGATCCCTGAGCATGTTGATCTTGCGTCCTGATCGGGGATCCGGGCAGAGCCAACCGAAGCGTCTGCGCCCTCCAGGAGTCCCGCCGTCGATGGCACGTCGGCGGATGTGGCGCTCGATGCGCTCCTTTGTCCTCCAGACCTCCTCGGCGCAGGCGCTCGCGCTGCCGGTGCTGTCCGTCGAGCAGAGATCGAACACGGCTTGGCGTTCGATGAAGAGCCCTTCCTCGGTGACGGTGAGGGCCTGACGCACCCGGGCGAAGTCCGCAGCCAAGCGCCACACGCGTTCCCGCTCCGTTGCCACGAGGGCCTGGACGGGATGGCCGTCGGTGGTTCTCCGGCAGTGCAGCGCGTCGACCACCTCCACGAACGCCGGTCGTACGACAGTGGGTTGTGCCGCTGTCAGGCCGTTGTCCTCGTAGAACCGGACGATGGCCACCCCGAACGCGTCGGCCGTCTCGATGTTCTCCTCGTGCTGATGACGAATGCCTGTCCCGGCTTCGCGCCCCTTGGCCAGGACGGCGGACCGTGTGCTCTGGTCGGCACTGATCCGGGCGTAGTCCACGCCGGGTATCCGGCCGCCGAGCCACTCCTCGAAGCTGCGCCCGGCTTCCAGAGCCGAGACGAGTGAGGGATTGAGGAAGCTCCTGGACCAGCCGGACATACGGATACCTCTTCGAGGTGGGATGAACAGTTCGGGCACCTCGAAATATGCAGGTGGACGGCACGGCTGGTGAGTGGATGGCGGACTGAACCAGCAGATCGGGTGATGAGCCGTGCCGTGGATTGACGTCTGGGACGGCGAACGATCGGACTTCGCGGAACTGGTACGAGGGCGTCACGTCCGCGCAGCACACGCTTAACACGGGTCCGGCACATTGATGGATGTCGGCAAGGGCGGGAGCGGCTCCCCGCCCCGGCCGGCAACCGAAACGTCCTAGGACCTCCGGAGCGGCTCCCGGACCTCCATGGACGCCGGACGTGAGACCTGGCCTGACCCGGTCGACGTCCCTCGCGGGGACCGCCGTCGTCCCGCCCCCCGGTAACGGGGGTGCGGCGGTCCCCGCGATATTTTTTTGCCGCCGCGCTCGGCGGCCGCCCCTCAGCGGGTGGGACTCGATGCCCAGCTTCCCAGCAGCGCCAGTCGCTCCGCCGTCTCCGAGCCCGGCTCCGGTGTGTACGCCACGAGGGTCTGGTCCGGACTCTCCGGCAGGACCAGGGACTCGTACGGCAGGGTCAGCAGGCCCGCGACCGGGTGGCGGACCCGCTTGACGCCGTACATGCACGCCTTGACCTGGTGATCGGCCCACAGGCGGCGGAAGTCCTCGCTCTTGAGCGAGAGTTCGCCGACGAGGTCGCGCAGTCCGGGGTCGTCGGGGTGGGCGCCGGCGTTCAGCCGCAGATGGGCGACGGTCTGGGCGGCGACCGCGGCGAAGTCGGGGTAGAGGTCGCGTCCTTGGGGCTCCAGGAAGAGCTGCCGGACGACGTTGCGCCGCGCGGGAGCCATGCGGCTGTAGCCGCTCACCGCGTCGGCGAGGGCGTTCCAGGCGAGCACGTCCATGCGTGGTCCGAGGATGAAGGCGGGGGTGCGTTCCATGCTGTCGAGCAGCAGTTGGATGCCGGGACGCACGCGTGGCGCGGCCTCGCGGCGCCGGTTCGTCCGTTTCTTCGGCGGCCGGGCGACCGCGTGCAGATAGGCGTGCTCGGTCTCGTCCAGGCGCAGCACCCGGGAGATGGAGTCCAGGACGGCGTCCGACACGCTCGGGCCCCTGCCCTGCTCCAGCCGGATGTAGTAGTCGACGCTCACCCCGGCCAGCTGCGCCACCTCCTCCCGGCGCAGTCCGGGCACGCGGCGCCGCCCGTACGAGAGCAGCCCCACCTCCTCGGGCTGGATGCGGGCGCGGCGCGAGCGCAGAAAGTCTCCGAGATCCCCGTCCATGGGTTCGATCGTAGGGGAGGGCCGGGATCCGAGCCTGGTACTGGCAGACCCAGGAAAAGCGCATCCCTGGGTACGGCGGCCCGGGCGCCGCAGGGTGGTGGACGAGGCCGGGGAGACGCCCCGGCGGGCATTCCACCGAGGAGTACATCGATGTCGTACGAGAATCTGGCCGGACGTACCGCCGTCGTCACCGGAGCCGCGAGTGGCATCGGCGAGGCCACGGCCGTGCTGCTGGCCGCGCAGGGGGCGCGGGTCGCGCTCCTCGCGCGGCGCGGTGAGCGGCTGGAGGCGATCGCCGGGAAGATCCGGGCCGGCGGCGGACAGGCGCTGGCGGTGGTGGCCGATGTGACCGACGGCGCGTCCGTGGCGGCCGCCGTGGAGAGCGTCCACGGGGCGTACGGGAGCGTCGACCTGGTGGTGAACAACGCCGGTGTGATGCTGCCGAACCCGATCGTGGACGCCCGGGTCGACGAGTGGCAGCGGATGATCGACACCAATGTCACCGGTGTCCTGCGGGTCGTCGGTGCCTTTGCCGAGGACCTGAACGAGGCTGCGGCGCAGGGGCGCAGCGCGGACCTGGTGAACGTCTCGTCGATCGGCGCGCACGTCACCAACTTCACCAACTACGCCGTGTACGGGGCGACGAAGGCCGCGGTCACCCATCTCTCGGCGCTGCTGCGCGCCGAGTTCGGGCCGCGGGGCGTGCGGGTCACCAACATCGAGCCAGGGCTGACGGAGACCGAACTGGCCACGCACATCGACAACGACGGGTTGCGGGAGCAGGTCGGCGGGATGGCCGAGGCGATGGGCGCGCTGTCTTCCACGGAACTCGCGGATCTCGTCGCCTACGTCACCAGCCGGCCCCGGCACGTCAACCTGCGCCAGGTCGTGGTCCTGCCGACCGCGCAGGTGTGAGCGCCGGGTCAGCCCTCCCAGTCGCTGCTCTGTGAGGACGACGGCTTGGTGCGTCGGCCGCCTCGGAAGAGGTCGGGGTTGAGGCGCAGCGCCTGGAAGGCGTTGACTCCGACGATGCCGACCCAGGCGACCAGGAGGCCGGGCAGGTGGGCGATGCCGCCGCCGATGGCGGAGAGCGGGATCGCCAGCACCAGGGAGACGATGCCGAAGCCGAAGCGTTCGCCGAAGGAGTCGGTGGGCCTGGGCGAGCGGGCGCCCCGGGCCGTCACCATCTGCTGCTCGGCGAGCTGCCGGCGCAGGCGGCGGTCCACGGCGCCGTCGATCCGCTGGTCGACCTTCTCCAGGAACGAGTCGACCAGCGCGGACTCGTACTCCTCGCCCAGTTCCCTGCGGGCCTGCAGGGTGGCGTTGAGTTCCTTCTTGAGTTCGGGGTCCCGCTCATCCATTGGGGTCATGGAACCCACGGTAGGCAGCCGGAACGCCCGCTGCACTGGGGTTATCCCCCCTGTTGCGGCGGGGGTCCGTCCTACGCCAGCCCGTGCTGCTTCGCGTACGCGTTCGCCACGTCCTCCGGGTCCTTCTTGTCGTTGTCGACCTGGCTGTTGAGCTGGGTGAGCTGCTCGGTGGTGAGGACGTTTCCGAGGCGGGCGAGCGCCTTGCGGACCGTGTCGTCGGCCTTGCGGTCGGCGATGAGGGGGACGATGTGCTGGCTGGGGATGAGGTTCTTGGGATCGGTCAGCACCACCCAGCCGTTGGCCGCGATGTCGGTGTCGGTGGTGAAGAGGTTCGCCACGTCCACGTCCCCCTTCTTCAGGGCGCCCTTGACCAGTGGGCCGTCCGAGTCGAGCGACTTGAACTCCTTGAACTCGACGCCGTACACGTCCTTCAGCCCGACCGCGCCCACCCGGCGCTTCTTCACCTCGGGCGCGGCCCCGATGACCAGCTCGCCGTTCTGCTTGGCGAGATCGGCGAGGGAGGTCAGGCCGTACTTCCGTGCGGTCGCCCGGGTGACGACGAAGCAGTCGGAGTCGGCCGCCTGGCCGTACGGCAGCACCTGGAGGCCGCCGGGCAGCGCCAGGGTGAGCGCGTTCTGCATGGTGCCCGGCTCGGCGGAGGCGTCCTTCGGGGCGAGGTAGTTGAGCAGGGCGCCCTGGTACTCGGGCAGCAGGTCGATGTCGCCCGCCTTGAGCGCGGGGATCACGATCTCTCGGGTGCCGAGGTTGGGGCGGACCTTCACCTTCACGCCGGCCTGCTGGAGCACCGCCGCGTAGAGGTAGCCCAGCACCTGGTTCTCGGTGAAGTTGGCGGTGCCGATGGTGACTCCGCCCTTGCTGGAGCCGCCGCCACCGGACGAGCTCCCCTGGCCGTCGAGGGAGGTGACGCCGCTGGAGCAGGCGGAGAGGGCGGGGACGGTGACGGCTGCGCCCGCGAGCGCGCCGAGGAGAGTGCGACGGTTCATCGGAGGGATCCCTAGGCAGTGCGGTGGCGGAAGAGGAAGCGCTGGAGGCCGGACAGCAGCAGGTCGAGGGCCACGGCGACCACGGCGACCAGCACCGCTCCGCCGAGCACCTGAACGAGGTCGCGCTGGGCGAGGCCGTCGAAGACGTAGCGGCCCAGGCCGCCGAAGGAGACGTAGGCCGCGATGGTCGCGGTGGCGACGACCTGGATGAGTGCCAGGCGCAGGCCGGTCATGATCAGGGGGAGCGCGAGCGGCAGTTCGACCTGGAGGAGGACCTGGTGGCCGCGCATGCCCTGGCCGCGGGCGGCATCGCGCACGTCCGGGTCGACGGCCGACATACCGGCGTAGGTGTTGGTGACGATCGCCGGGACCGCGAGGGCGACCAGGGCGACGTAGACCGGGAGCATGGACAGGCCGCCTGCCAGGAAGACCAGCACGACCAGGCCGACGGTGGGCAGGGCGCGGCCGAAGGAGGCCAGGTTGATCGCGAGGAAGGCGCCCTTGCCGGTGTGGCCGATCAGCAGGCCGAGGGGGAGGCCGATCGCGGCCGCGACGAGGGTCGCGAGGAGGGAGTACTGGAGGTGCTCGGCGAGGCGGTGGGCGATGCCGTCCGTTCCCGTCCACTGGGAGCCGCTGGTCAGCCAGGAGCCGAGGTTCTTGAAGAGTTCGTACATGTCAGGCTCGCCTCCGCCGCCACGGGGTCAGGACGTACTGCAGGGCCACCAGCAGGGCGTCCGCGACCACGGCGAGCAGGAGCGTGAGGACCACGCCCACGATCACCGGGGTCGGGAAGTCGCGCTGGAAGCCGTCGGTGAAGAGCTGGCCGAGGCCGCCGTCGCCGATGTAGGTGGCGACCGACACCAGGGAGATCGACATGACGGTCGCGATCCGCACGCCCGCCATGATCACCGGGAGTGCGAGGGGCAGTTCGACGGTGAGGAGCGTGCGCAGGGGGCGCGTGCCCATCGCCTTCGCGGCCTCCTTGGTCTTCGCGGGGACCGAGTCGAGGCCCTCGACCGTGTTCCGCAGCAGGACGACCAGGGTGTAGACCGTCAGGCCGATCACGGTCGTGGTGCGGGTCAGACCGCTGACCGGCAGCAGAAGCACGAAGATCGCGATGGACGGGATCGTGAACAGGACGTTCGAGAGACCGAGCAGGAAGCCGCGCAGGGGGCGGATCCGGTGGGCGACCACCGCGAGGGGCAGCGAGATCAGCAGGCCGAAGAAGACGGCGCTCAGGGCAGCCTGGAGGTGGGAGACCGTGAGCGTGGTCAGGTCGTCGGTGTGGCCGGATATCCACGACCAGTCGATGGTCATGCGGCCACCCGGGCTTCCGCGTGGGCGCGGCCGGCGTGCCGGTGGATCTCGTCGCGGGAGGTGACACCGGTCAGGACGCCGTCGGCGTCGACGCGGGCGACCAGGCCGGTGGGGGAGGCGAGGGACTCGTCGAGGGCGGCGAGCAGGGAGTCGCTGTCCTTGAGGGGCCGTACGGGGAGTTCGAGGGCGTCCGCCGAGCGCCAGTGCGCCGGCTTCCCGGCTTCGTCGCGTACGAGGGTCCAGGCGCCGCCGTCCGGGGCCGGGCCCTGCGGGACCTCGGCCAGGGTCTTCAGCGAGAGCAGCTTCAGGCCGCGCTCGGCGCCGAGGAAGTCGGCCACGAAGTCGTCGGCCGGACGGGCGAGGAGCTCGGCGGGCGGGGCGCACTGGACGAGGTGACCGCCGGTCCGGAAGATCGCGATGCGGTCGCCGAGGCGTACGGCCTCGTCGACGTCGTGCGTGACGAAGACGATGGTCTTGCTCAACTCCTTCTGGAGTCGGAGCAGTTCGTCCTGGAGTTGGGTGCGCACCACCGGGTCGACCGCGCCGAAGGGCTCGTCCATGAGGAGCACCGGCGGGTCGGCGGCGAGGGCGCGGGCGACGCCGACGCGCTGTTGCTGGCCGCCGGAGAGCTGGTGGGGGTATCGCTTGCCTGCCTCGGCGGTCAGGCCGACGGTCTCCAGCAGTTCCGACGCCCGGGCCCGGGCCTTCTTGCGGCCGTGGCCGAGCAGGAGCGGGACGGTGGCGATGTTGTCCAGCACCGTGCGGTGCGGGAAGAGGCCCGACTGCTGGATGACGTATCCGATGGAGCGGCGCAGTTCGGCCGCGTCCTGCTGGGTGACGTCCTTGCCGCCGACCTTGATGGTGCCGGAGGTCGGCTCCACCATCCGGTTGATCATTCTGAGGGTGGTCGTCTTGCCGCAACCGGAGGATCCGACGAGGACGGTCACACCGCCCTCCGGCATGTCGAGGGTGAGATCGTGCACTGCTGTCGTGCCGTTGGGGAAGCGCTTGTGGACCGTGTCGAACTGGATCATGAGATGTCCCTTGCCCGGCTGTATAACGTCATGCAGAGTTCTCGGTAGCTGAATAGGTTGTCAACGGTTCGGTGTTAATCCGAGGTAACGGATGACCGCCAGGCAAGATCGAATGTCCGCTTTGAGGGGAGTTTGAGCTAGATGTCGTCTCGGATCGTGGACACTCCTGATCCCGTCACGGCCGGGCATACGCGCTTGGTGATCCTCGACGGGATCGGTCTCGGCGTCGCGGACGTCGTCCGCCTCGCCGACGGGAGCGCGCGACCGGTGCCCGGGACCGACGCGATGAAGCGCGTGACGGAGTCCTGGGACGCCGCCCGCCAGATCGCCGCGACCGGACGCGTCTACGGCCGCTCGACCGGTGTCGGCGCCAACCGGAACGAGGACGTGCCCACCGAGGCGGCCGCCGAACACGGTCTGCGGCTGCTGCGCAGCCACGCCGGCGCGATCGGCGAGGAACTCCCGGCCCGGCAGGTCCGGGCGACGCTCGCGGTGCGGGCCAACCAACTGCTCGCGGGGGGCGCGGGGCTGCGGCCGACCGTCGTGACGGCCCTGTGCGAGGCGCTGGAGAGCGGGGCGTACCCGGTCGTCAACGAGTTCGGCTCGGTGGGCACGGGAGACATCGCGGCCCTGGCCCAGGTGGGTCTGGCGCTGGCGGGAGAGCATCCTTGGCGAGGGGCGAACGGCGCTGCCCCCGAGCCCCAACTCCTCGACAACAACGACGCCCTCGCCTTCATCAGCAGCAACGCCCTCACCCTCGGCCAGGCCGCCCTCGCGCTGCACGAACTGCGCGGGCTCATCGAGGCCACGCAGGTCGTCGGGGCGCTGTCGCTGCTGGCCGTCGACGGGTCGCACGAGGCGTACGCCGCCCCCGTGCACGCCGCCCGGCCGCACCGCGGGTCCGTCGAAGTGGCGCGGCGGATGCGGGAGTTGATCGGGGCGGAGGACCGGCCCACCCCGCCGCTCGGCCGGATCCAGGACCCGTACGGCTTCCGGTGTCTCCCTCAGATCCACGGGCCCGCCCAGGACGCCGCCGACACCCTGGAGGAGGTCCTCGCGATTGAGATCAACGCGGCCGCCGAGAACCCGCTCATCTCTCCCGAGGACATGGCCGCCTACCACCACGGCGGCTTCTACCAGGCCCAACTCGCCCTTGCTCTCGACCACTTCAGGCTGGCCCTCACCCAGGTCGCCCGGCTGTCCACGTCCCGGCTCTCCACGCTCAACGAGCCGGCCTTCACCCGCCTGAGGCCCTTCCTCGCCGACCCGGAGCCCGCCTCCTCCGGCGTGATGATCCTGGAGTACGCCGCCGGAGCCGCCCTCGGCGATCTGCGGGCCTTCTCCGCGCCCGCCTCACTCGGCCACGCTGTACTCTCCCGAGGCGTCGAGGAACAGGCCAGCTTCGCCTCGCTCGCCGCCCGTCAGACACTGCGCGCGTGCGGCGCGTACCGTCTCGTCGTCGGCTGCGAACTCGTCGCCGCCGTACGGGCGCTGCGCCAGCGCGACCTCAGGCCCGACCCGGACCTCCCGGTGGGCCGCGCGCTGGAGCTCGCCGAGGCGGTGCTCGAAGAGGACCCGGCCGACCGGCCGCTCACGGGCGACGTGACGGCGGCGACGACACTGCTCGACCGGTTCACGGACATCTGGAGGGGGCGCGAGGCATGAGCGACACGGCTGGAGTGGACACTCCCGCGGGACGGCTGCAGGCACTGTTCGAGGGGCACCGGCTCACGCCGACCCAACGGCGCATCGCGCACAGCATGGTGCGGCGGGCCGGGGACGTGCCGTTCCTGTCCAGCGTGGAGCTGGCCGAACTGGCCGGGGTCAGCCAGCCCTCCGTCACCCGCTTCGCGGTCGCCCTCGGCTTCGACGGCTACCCCGCCCTGCGCAGGCACCTGCGCGAGGTCGCGCCCACCGAACAGTCGACGGCCTCGGCGTCGTACAACGAGTACCAGCAGGCCGTCGAGGCCGAGATCGAGAACCTCAGGCACCTGGCGGAGATCCTCGCCGACCCGCGGCCGGTGCACAGGGCCGGCCGGCTGCTCGCGGCCTCCCGCCCCCTGCCGGTGCTCGGTCTGCGGGCCGCCGCCTCCCAGGCGTACGGCTTCGCGTACTTCGCCGCCAAGGTTCATCCGGACGTACGGCTGCTCAACGAGGGCGGCACGATGATCCACGACCGCATCGACGCCGCCGTCCGCGCGGGCGCCACGACCCTGCTGTGCTTCGCGCTGCCCCGGCATCCCCGCGAGGTCGTCGACACCCTCGCCTACGCCAAGGAGGCGGGCCTGAGCGTCGTGACGGTCGCCGACTCCGCCTTCGCCCCGGTCGCCAAGGTCTCCGACCTGCTGCTGCCCGCCGCCGTCGGCACCGGCCTCGCCTTCGACACCGCGTGCGCGCCGATGCTCCTCGGCCGGGTGCTGCTGGAGGCGATGTGCGACGACCTGCCGGACGCGCAGTCCCGGCTGGAGGAGTTCGACGCGCGGGCGGCGGCGCGGGGACTCTTCGTGGAGTAGGGCGTTTTTTCAGGCTCGTCTCACGTTCGCTCGCTACTCTCCCCGACCGGCAGGACTGTGCCAGGACGACGAGGAGGCGGGACGTGGCACGCGCAGATCGCAGGGTTCAGGGGCTGGCTCGGGTGGCCGTCGTCGTGCGGGCCGGGGCGGCGCCGCTGTGGTGGCTCGGGGTGTGCGCGGCGGGCGTCGGGCTGCTGATCCCGGGCCTGACCGGGCGCCGGATCGGGGTGATGGCGGGCGCGGCGCTGTTCATCGTCGCCGTGGCCGTGGTGTCGTACAGCCGCCGCAAGCGGTACACGACGCTGGGGCGGGCGGCCGCTCGCGCGGGAAAGCACGATGTGCTGCAGGACCGTGCGGTCAGTGTGCGCAACTGGCGCCGCGGACACCGCTGGTGGCTGCTGCTGGCCTGGCTGGTCGCGCTGGCGAGTTCGTTCGCCGTGCCCGTCGCCGGCGGCATGCTGCTGGCCGGGTGCGGTACCGGACTGCGGCTCAAGGCCGCCTGGCTCGGGCGGCGCGAGCGGGCCGAGGACGCACTGCTGTGGGTGCGGGTCGACTGGCTCGCCGGGAACGGTGGCCGCCCGGCCGGCAAGGCGGTCAAGGCGTACCGCAGCACGGGTATCGCGGCGGGCGACGCGGCCCCGGGAGGATCGCGCCGCCGCACCGCGGCACTCGTCTAGTTCCGGTGCTCCCGGGTCACACCTCCAGGTCGGTCTCGATCTGCTTCAGCTGGTGGCGCGCCATCGCGAGGTTGGAGCGCTTGGCGTCCAGGACCAGGTAGAGGAACAGGCCGTTGCCACCGCGTCCGCTGATCAGGCGGATCAGGTGGTACTGGTCGGACAGGGTGATCAGGATGTCCTCGATCTGGCCCTTGAGGCCGAGGTGTTCCATCGTGCGCATCTTCGCGCGGACCACGTCGGTGTTGCCCGCGGCGGCCACGTTCAGGTCGAAGCCCTTGCTGCCGCCCATGGTGCCGAGCGCCATGCCGCTGGTGTAGTCGACGAGCGCGACGCCGGTCGCGCCCTCGATGGAGGCGAGAGCCTCCTTCAGTGTGGTTTCGGTGTTGGCCATGACTGTGTCTCCTCGTTCTCTCAACTTTCGGTGGTGGTGCGGGCCGCCGTCGGTGCGGTGGCCGCGGCGCGCGGGTCCGTGGGCTTGGCCCGGGACGTGCGAGCCGCTCTGGCACGTGCCGGAGCGGGCTTCGCGGGCGCCTTCGTGATGGCTTCTGTGTGCGCGGTGGCCGCGCTGTCGACGAGCTCCCCGATCCGGGCACCCGCCCGGCGGCCCTCGAGATGCAGCCGGCCGACGTTGACCCGGTCCTGCGCGAGCAGCGTGACGACGGCCCCGGCGCCCGCCGCGTACGTGGCGACGTAGCCGTACATGCCCCGCACGAGCAGTTCGCGCAGGTCGCCCTGGCCGGTCTCGTCGGCCAGCTGGGCGGCGAGCGTCCGGGTGGCCCCGGTGAGCGCGGCCACGGCCTCCGGATCGACACCCGGGGTGTCCTGGGCCAGGACGAGACCGTCGGCGTCCGCCGCGAGGGCGCCCGTGAGCTGCGGCACCCGGGCTCTGAGCCGGCGCAGCTCCTCCAGGATCCCGTCCTGAGCTGCTGCCATCAGGTCTCTCCTCTCGGCGCGGATCCGCTGCCGCTCAAAGGGCCTCCAGCGCATCCCTGAGCCTCTTCAGCAAGGTGATGTGGGGATCGACGGAGTCGACGGGGGGAACGGCGCCCGGCGGCCCGGGCAAAGGCTCGGTGAGGGACACGGGCGGGCGGGGTGCGACCACTCCGGCCGCCACCAGCCGCCGTACGTCCACCAGGGTGTGGAAGGCCGGGCGGCCCAGCTCGCGCGCGATCTCCGACGCTGTGCGGATGCCGTTCACGCAGGCCAGCACCGCCTGCCGCCGGGCCGGGAGCAGCGGGGGCGCGGGGCGGTGCTCCCGGGCCAGCGGGACCTCGTCCGGCAGGGCGTCCGGCCAGATGTGGTGCAGCAGGTCGCGGCGGCGCAGGGTCTCGCGCTCCAGGTCGGCGACCGGGACCGGGCGCGGGCCGCCGGGGGTGTCGTCGGGTTCCCGGGGCTCGACGGCGGGCTCGTCCGGTCCGTCCTCTCCGTCCTCGGTGCCGTAGCGGAAGCGGCCCGGGGTGCTGCTCGGGGCGAGGGCGAAGTACGCCGCGTCGTACAGCGCGGTCAGCCGGCACATCTCCAGGGCGCCCGCGGTGAGCAGCCCGCCCGCGACCAGCCGGCGGCCCGCCCGGTGCACGGCCTCGGCGCCGGTGAGTCGGCGGGCCCCGGTACCGGCGCTCCCCGTGCTCGCGACGCTCTCGGCCAGGGCCTGCCGCCAGACGTCGGCGTCCAGTGTGCCGTGGGCGGCGAGGAGGACGTCGGCGCCGGGGGCATCCGGGCTCTCGGCGTGCACTACCTTGCCGTCGGCGAGGTGCAGGGTGCCGCGCTCGCGCACCAGGATGCCGGTGGCGCGCTCGGCGGCCAGCCGGGTCAGCATCGGCGAGACACCGCCCCAGCCGCGGCCCAGGGCGGCCGCCTTGTCGCGCACCGGCAGCCGGGGCGGCGGGGTGGCGGGCGTGGTGGTGCGGACCGTCGTCATCCGAGCTCCAGCCGTCCGGCCATCTCACCGAGCCGGATCCGGGCCAGCGCGAGATTGCCCTCCGCGCGGGCCAGCCACAGATGCAGGAACACGCTGCTGTCGAAGGACGTCGGCACGAATCGCAGGACGTGGTAGCTGTCCCGGTTGCTGAGGATGAGATCTTCGACCGGCGGGTCCGGCTCGTCCCCGGGCGCCCCCGCCTCAGCGGTCCGGGAGCTCTCGGAGGCGAAGGCGCGCTGCTCGGCGGCGAGCCGGGCGAGCTCGGCGGCCTCCGCGGCGGCCGCCTCCTGGTCGCCGCCGGGGGCTTCCCCCACGGCGCCCAGGGCCAGCCCGCTCGTCCAGTCGACCAGCGCGGCCCCCCGCGCTCCCGGCAGCCGCATGGCTTCCAGCAGGCACTCGTCGATTCCCTGCACCGTGGCTCCCCTCCCGCCTGGGGTTCGGCTGAGTGACGCCGAAACTACGCAACGTGTGCGCGACGGGTGAGGGATCTGGCATTTTCCGGTGGAACATGCTCCGGGTGGCTAGAGTGGGTCAACTTGCCTTGTTTGCAGGCCCATTGATCAGTCGATCCGCCGCTGCGTGTCAACGGCTCCCGGGTGCGTGGAGGGTGGTGAGCGCACCGGCGTGCGCCCCTCCGGATTCGGCCACGATCGAAGAGAGCGTCTGCGGATCGCGCACGGTCGCGAAGCGAACGCCTCCCGCATGGGCGGGGACGAAGCCGTAAATGCCCGGCCGGGCCAGCGAGTTGTACGCGTAGTGGTGCGCGAAGTAGTACGCGCCCGTGTCCAGCGCCGCCGCGTAGTCCCCCTGGTCGAGCAGCGGCAGTGCGCGCCCCTCGGCCAGCAGGTCGCCCGCAAAACAGGCGGGACCGGCGACGTCCTGCACCACCTCGGGTCCGCTCTTGGGCCGTCCCTTGCCGTCGTACGCGGTGATCCTGAGCGGCCACGACCCCGGCACGTACACCGTCCGCGTCGCCACCTGCACGCCCGCGTGCGTCACCGCGACCGCCCGCCCGCCCGCGCTCTTGGCGTACTCCACCCGCGCCACGATCGTGCCGTGCTTGGCCAGCAGCGACCGCCCGAACTCGGTGACCAGCCCGTACCGCCCGTCGAACAGCCCCGGTGCCGCCTCCCTGAGCGCCCGCGCGTACTCCGCGTACGTCGGTGCCGTCACGTCCGAGGCGAAGTTCACCGGCAGCCCGCCGCCGATGTCGATCGTGTCGATCTGCGGCCGCCCGATGCGCCGGTTGATCTCCTCGGCGAGGGCGTACGTCTCCGCGACTCCCTGGGCCATCAGAGGGAGCGGGATGCCCTGCGAGCCGGTGTGCGCGTGCAGCCGGCTCAGCCAGGGCCGGTCGAGGTAGGCGCGCATGACCCACTCGCGCGCCCCCTCGTCCCGCAGCGCCACCCCGAACTTCGAGGTCGCCGTGGCCGTGGAGGTCGCCCCGATGGAGCCGCCGCCGACCTGCGGGTTGACCCGGATCCCGAGCGGGGAGCGGCTGACCGCCGACCGTACGAGGCCGTCGATGCGGTCCAGCTCCTGCGGGTTGTCCGCGTTGACGGCGATCCCCAGTGCCAGCGCCTCCCTGAGCTCGGCCGGCGTCTTGGCGGGCGAGTCCAGGACGGTCTGGGCCGGTGACAGCCCCGCCGCCCGAGCCAGCGCGAGTTCGCCCGGGCTCGCCACCTCCGCGCCGATGCCCTCCTCGCGCAGCAGCCGCAGCACCGGCACCAGCGGGGTCGCCTTCACCGCGAACGCGTGCAGCACCGGGGTGCCCGGCGCGGTGACCTCGGCGAAGGCCGCGCGGAGCTCCGCCGCCGACTCCCGGATCCCGGTGACGTCGAGAAGTCCGACGATGGGGGAGTCCGGCCCCAGCAGGCCCTGTTCCACGGCTGCGCGCACCGCCTCGTCCCGGCGGGTGGCCCGTCCCTCGCCGCTGTTGCCGTACTCGTCCACCACGACTCCTCCTCGTCGTCCCTGCCGTTGCGCCGCGTTCGGATGTCCGAACGAAACATCCCTGCCCTGTCGATGCTGACGCCAGAACGTATTGACTAGTTCTATTCAGAAAGCCAGGATGTGAATATCGACAGCAACAATCCGGCAGCAGAGCCCAGGAGGCAGACCATGTCAGGACCCCGCCCCGTCCGAGCGCCGCGCGGTACGGAACTGAGCGCCCTGGGATGGCAGCAGGAAGCCGCCCTGAGGATGCTCCAGAACAACCTCGACCCCGAGGTCGCCGAACACCCCGACAAGCTCGTCGTCTACGGCGGCACCGGCAAGGCCGCCCGCGACTGGCGCTCCTTCGACGCCATGGTCCGCACGCTGCGCACCCTCAAGCAGGACGAGACCATGCTGGTCCAGTCCGGCCGGCCCGTCGGCGTCATGCAGACCCACGAATGGGCTCCCCGCGTCCTGATCGCCAACTCCAACCTCGTCGGCGACTGGGCCAACTGGGAGGAGTTCCGGCGCCTGGAGGCCCTCGGTCTGACCATGTACGGGCAGATGACCGCCGGTTCCTGGATCTACATCGGCACCCAGGGCATCCTCCAGGGCACCTACGAGACCTTCGCCGCCGTCGCCGCGAAGAAGTTCGGCGGCACCCTCGCGGGCACGATCACCCTCACCGCCGGCCTCGGCGGCATGGGCGGCGCCCAGCCGCTCGCCGTCACCATGAACGACGGTGTCGCGATCTGTATCGACGTCGACCCGCGCGCGATCGAGCGCCGTATCGAGCACCGGTACCTCGACGTCAGGGCCGACAGCCTGGAGCACGCCCTCCACCTCGCGGTCGAGGCCCGGGACGCCCGCCGCCCGCTCTCCATCGGTCTGCTGGGCAACGCGGCCGAGTTGCTGCCGCGCATGCTCGCCGAGAGCGCGCCCATCGACATCGTCACCGACCAGACCTCCGCGCACGACCCGCTGGCGTATCTGCCGGTGGGCGTGGACTTCGAGGACATGGCCGACGCGGCCGCCAAGGACCCGGCCGGCTTCACGACCCGGGCCCGTGAGTCGATGGCCCGGCACGTCGAGGCCATGGTCGGCTTCATGGACGCCGGCGCCGAGGTCTTCGACTACGGCAACTCGATCCGGGGCGAGGCCCAACTCGCCGGGTACGACCGGGCGTTCGCCTTCCCCGGGTTCGTCCCCGCCTACATCCGGCCGCTGTTCTGCGAGGGCAAGGGCCCCTTCCGCTGGGCCGCGCTGTCCGGTGAGGCCTCCGACATCGCCAAGACCGACAAGGCGATCCTGGAACTGTTCCCCGAGAACGAGTCCCTGGCCCGCTGGATCAAGATGGCGGGAGAGCGGGTCCACTTCCAGGGCCTGCCCGCGCGTATCTGCTGGCTCGGCTACGGCGAGCGGGACAAGGCCGGGGACCGGTTCAACGACATGGTGGCGAGCGGAGAGCTGGCGGCACCGCTGGCGATCGGACGGGACCACCTGGACGCCGGGTCCGTCGCCTCCCCGTACCGCGAGACCGAGGCCATGCTCGACGGATCCGACGCGATCGCCGACTGGCCGCTGCTGAACGCGATGGTCAACGTGGCGTCGGGCGCGTCCTGGGTCTCCCTTCACCACGGCGGTGGCGTGGGGATGGGGCGGTCCATCCACGCCGGGCAGGTCACGGTGGCCGACGGCACGAAGCTGGGCGGGGAGAAGGTCCGGCGGGTGCTGACGAACGACCCGGGCATGGGTGTCATCCGGCACGTGGACGCGGGCTACGACATCGCCGAGTCCGTCGCCGACGAGCGGGGTGTGCGGGTGCCGATGCGTGAAGGTGATGGGGCGTGACGGAGCGCGGCACCTCCGCAACGGTCCAGAGCCACGGCACGTCCGGACCGGTCCAGAGCCACGGCACGTCCGGACCGGTCCAGAGCCACAGCACCGCCTCCTTCCAGGAGATGTGGCGCGAGCTGCTCCCCATCGGCCGGCACCCCGACTCCCACGGCTACCGGCGCTTCGCCTGGACCGGGGCCGACACCGAGTGCCGGGCCTGGTTCAAGGAGCAGGCCGAAGCCCGCGGACTGGCCTACGAGGTCGACCGGAACGGCAACCAGTGGGCCTGGCTGGGGGACCCCGCCCAGGGGGACGCCGTCGTCACCGGGTCGCACCTCGACTCCGTGCCCGACGGGGGCGCCTTCGACGGGCCCCTCGGAGTTGTGTCCTCCTTCGCCGCGCTCGATGAACTGCGGGCGCGGCAGGCCGAGTTCACCAAGCCCCTCGCCATCGTCAACTTCGGGGACGAGGAGGGCGCCCGGTTCGGGCTCGCCTGTGTCGGGTCCCGGCTCACCGCCGGGCAGCTCACCGTCGAGCAGGCGCACCGGCTGACCGACGGGGAGGGGGTCACGCTCCCGCGGGCCATGGAAGCCGCCGGACACGACCCCGACGGCATCGGAGCCGACCCGCGGCGGCTCGCCGGTATCGGCGCCTTCGTCGAGCTGCACGTCGAGCAGGGACGGTCGCTCGACCTCTCCGGCGACCGGGTCGGCATCGCCAGCGCCATCTGGCCGCACGGCCGCTGGCGGTTCGACTTCCGGGGCGAGGCCAACCACGCCGGCACCACCCGCCTCGTGGACCGGCGCGACCCCATGCTGTCGTACGCCGAGACCGTGCTCGCCGCCCGCCGGGAGGCCGAACTCGCCGGTGCCGTCGCCACCTTCGGCAAGATCGCCGTCGAGCCGAACGGCGTCAACGCCATCCCCTCCCTGGTGCGCGGCTGGCTCGACTCCCGCGCCGCCGACCAGGAGAGCCTCGACCAGGTGGTCGGCGGGATCGAGAAGGCCGCCAGGGAGTACGCGCAGGCGCACGGCATCGCCCTCGACGTCGTCCGGGAGTCCTTCACCCCCGTCGTCGAGTTCGACCACGCCCTGCGCGACGAACTCGCCCGCATCCTGGGCACCGGCACCGATCTCAAGGTGCCCGTCCTGGGTACCGGCGCCGGACACGACGCCGGGATCCTCTCCGGGAGCATCCCGACCGCCATGCTGTTCGTGCGCAATCCCACGGGCGTCTCGCACTCCCCGGCGGAATCCGCCACCGAGGACGACTGCGTGGCCGGGGTCCTCGCGCTCGCCGACGTACTGGAAGGGCTGGCCTGCAGGTGACACCGAAGACCTACTGGCTGGAGCACGCCTGGCTCGACACCCACGTCGAGCCCGGCGTGGCCTTGGACGTGGAGGGCGGCCGCGTCGCCGCCGTCCGTACGGACACCGACACCCCGCCCCCCGGCGCCGAGATCCTGCGCGGACTGACGCTCCCGGGCCTGGCGAACACCCACTCGCACGCCTTCCACCGGGCCCTGCGCGGCACCGTCCAGGTCGGCTCCGGAACCTTCTGGACCTGGCGCGAGGTCATGTACTCGGTCGCCGACAGGCTGACCCCGCAGACGTACCACGCGCTCGCCCGAGCCGTGTACGCGGAGATGGCGCTGGCGGGCGTGACGGCGGTCGGTGAGTTCCACTACCTGCACCACGCCCCGGGCGGCTCCCCCTACACCGACCCCAACGCCATGGGCGAGGCCCTGATCGAGGCCGCGGCCGAAGCCGGTATCCGTATCACCCTCCTCGACACCGCCTATCTCTCCTCCGGCTTCGGACAGCCGCCCACCCCCCACCAGCTCCGCTTCTCCGACGGCAGCGCGGACGCCTGGGCCGAACGCTGTTCAGTTCTCAAGGACCGGGATCACGCGAGGATCGGTGCGGCGGTCCACTCCGTACGGGCCGTGCCCGCCGGCCAGTTGGCGACCGTGGCCCGCTGGGCCGAGGAACGCCGGGCCCCGCTCCATGTGCACCTGTCCGAGCAGACCGCCGAGAACGACGCGTGCCGCGAGGCCCACGGGTGCACGCCCACCGAACTGCTGGCCGAGCACGGTGTCCTCGGGCCACGCACCACCGGCGTCCACAACACCCACCTCACCGACGCGGACATCGCCCTGATCGGCGACAGCGGCACCGGCACCTGCATGTGCCCGACGACGGAACGGGACCTGGCCGACGGCATCGGACCCGCGGTCGCCCTGCAGCGCAGGGGCTCACCGCTCTCCCTCGGCTCCGACAGCCACGCCGTCATCGACCTGCTCGAAGAGGCCCGCGCGATGGAGCTCAACGAGCGCCTGCGCACCCGCAGGCGAGGTCACTGGACGGCGGCGGCCCTCCTGCGGGCGGCCTCGGCCGACGGCCACGCGGCCCTCGGTTGGGACGGCGCCGGCACCCTGGAGCCCGGCGCGCTCGCCGACTTCACCACCATCGCCCTCGACTCGGTCAGGACGGCAGGGCCGCTTCCGCGGCTCGGGGCCGAGACGGCCGTATTCGCCGCGTCGGCAGCAGACGTGTCGCACACGGTCGTGGGAGGTCGGCACGTCGTACGGGACGGGGTCCACGCGCTCGTGCCGGATGTGCCGAAAGCCCTCGCGGACGCCGTCGCGGCGCTGCACGGATGACCCCGGGCCGCCCGCCCCCACGGCCGGCCCCCGACCCCGCCCCCACTGCCGACCAGGCCACCGAGGACGCCATGAGCAACGCGACGACCGTCAGTCCCGCCCACTCCGCGAGCAGCGCAAGCACGCTCATCACCAACATCGCCGCCCTGGTCACCAATGACCCCTCTCTCGGATGGGGGTCCCCCCGCTCGAGCAAATTCGAGAGTGGGGGAGGATCTCCCCTCGGACTGATCCAGGACGCGGCCGTCGTCATCGAGGGCGACCGCGTCGTGTGGACCGGTGATCAAAGCAAAGCACCCGCCACTGACAACCGGGTCGACGCGGGCGGGCGGGCGGTCCTGCCCGGCTTCGTCGACTCCCACAGCCACCTCGTCTTCGCGGGCGACCGCACCCAGGAGTTCAACGCCCGCATGTCAGGGCGGGCCTACAGCGCGGGCGGCATCCGGACGACGGTCGCCGCGACCCGCGCGGCCACGGACGCCGAACTGGAGGCGGGCCTCACCCGCTACCTGGCCGAGGCCCTGCGCCAGGGCACGACGACCTTCGAGACCAAGTCCGGTTACGGCCTGACGGTCGAGGACGAGGCGAGGGCCCTGCGCATCGCCGCCGCCCACACCGACGAGGTCACCTATCTCGGTGCCCACATCGTGTCGCCGGACTACGCGGACGACCCGGCGGGCTACGTCTCGCTCGTCACCGGCGAGATGCTCGACGCCTGCGCCCCGTACGCCCGCTGGATCGACGTCTTCTGCGAGAAGGGCGCCTTCGACGGAGACCAGGCCCGCGCGATCCTCACGGCGGGCAGGGCGAAGGGCCTGCACCCCCGCATCCACGCCAACCAGCTCTCCTACGGCCCCGGCGTACAGCTGGCCGTCGAGCTGGACGCGGCCAGCGCCGACCACTGCACCCACCTCACCGCCGAGGACGTGGACGCCCTGGCGAACAGCCGTACGGTCGCCACGCTCCTCCCCGGCGCGGAGTTCTCCACGCGCGCCGAGTGGCCCAACGCCCGGCGCCTCCTGGACGCGGGCGTCACCGTCGCCCTGTCCACGGACTGCAATCCGGGCTCCTCCTTCACCTCCTCGGTGCCCTTCTGCATCGCCCTCGCGGTACGCGACATGCGGATGACCCCGGACGAGGCCGTCTGGTCGGCCACGGCGGGCGGAGCGGCCGCTCTGCGCCGCGAGGACATCGGCCGTCTCACCCCGGGCGCCCAGGCCGACCTGATCCTCCTGGACGCGCCGAGCCACGTACACCTGGCGTACCGGCCGGGGGTGCCGCTGGTCAGCGGGGTGTGGCGGCGCGGCACACGCGTGGCCTGAGCCGGCCGCACGCGCCGGCCGCGACGATCACGTCGAACCCGCCCGCCACCGCTGCTCCGCACCCCCGGTCAGCGGCTCCAGCGAGACACCGTCCCCGCCCCCGGGTGTCATCCCGGTCGCGATGGCGATCGCCGGGCGGATCACCCCGTCGGGGTCGACCGTGAAGCGGAGGTTGTCGCTGTTGTCGCCCTCGACCGAGTCGCAGGACCAGATGCCGAGGCCCTTGTCGACGTCACCGCGGCTGTCGAGGCAGAAGTCGGGGTCGGCGGCGGACTGGAGGACGCCCCGGTCGGAGTCGACGCGCCAGCGCTGGGAGCGGTCCGAGGAGCAGGGGGCGGTGACGACGTCCGTGCCGTTGCCGAAGTCGCCGGCGACGTCCAGGCAGCGGGCCGTGGAGACGTTGACCACCTGGGCGTAGGAGGCGCCCGGCGGGCGGAACGGAGGCGGGCTCGTCCTCCGGGGCGGTGCCGAAGTCCTTGTCGCGGAAGGGGAAGCGGAGGGGGACGGCGGCCTGCTGGTCGAGGAGGGCGAGGGCGAGACCGTCGTCGTCACCGTCACCTGCGGCGGGCCGGGTAGCGCCCCGCCCGCTGAAGCCGAGGCGGAGGCCGAAGCGCCCGCCGGAGAGCCACCTCCCCGTGACACCAGGAACAGCAACAGCGGCGCGAGAGCCACCCCGAGCGCCGCCGAGGCCAGGACGAGCCGGCGCGGGCGTGGCCAGGTGCCGGACGGCGTGCGGGACCCCGTCCGCGGTCGCGCCTCCGGCTCGGCCGTGCTCCGCCCCACGTACGCCGTCCCGCCCCACGGCAGCAGTCCCTCCGCCAGGGCCGACCGCGGAGTATCCCGCAACGCGCACAGTTCCTCGTGGGCCGCCGCGCAGTGCGGGCAGCGGACCATGTGGGCGTGCAGATCGGTGCTGGTGCGGGGACTGTCCGGACGTACCGACTCCTCGATGAGGCGGCGGAAGTCCGCGCAGCGGGAGTCGTCCGAGGCGGCGAGGCGCAGTCTCAGACATGTCCGGGCCAGGGACTGCAGGGCCCCCTCCGTGCCGTAGACCACGTCCTCGCGGGTCAGGCCCAGGTGGCCGGCGGTGCGGGCTTCCGGCTCGGCCTCCACCAGGCCGTACCAGACGAGGCCCTGGGTGCGGGCCGGCAGGGACTCGAAGGCGGTGAGCATGGGCGGCACCGGGCCGCCGGGCCCCGCCGTGTTCAGGAGCAGCAGGACGCTCGGGTCCAGGCCCGCCGCCCGCTGGTCCCCGGCCCACGCCGCCGCCGACCGGGCCGTCAGCAGCAGGAGCCGGTGGCGCCAGGGGACGCCGGGGTCGACCCCGCGGGCCGTCTCCCGGGCGGCGAGGGTGAAGGTCTGCGCGGCCAGCTGCCGCGCGGCGCTCTCACCGGCCGTGCAGAGGCCGGCGTAGGCCAGGACCGAGGGCTGGTGGCGGGCGCGGAGCTCCAGCAGGGCCGCGTACGCCGTGACCGTGTCGGCGCGCAGCAGCTCCGTGAGCCGGGCGTCGGACGCCCCGTCGGGGCGAGTCATGCGCACCCTCCTCCTGACGTACCGGCCAGTCTGTGAGGGACCATAGTGAGGGAAGTGAACCGTTGGGGAAAGGGTTTCTCCGAGTAACCACGAGCCACCCCGAACGCACGGTGCCCGGTGTCCGACCGGACACCGGGCACACGCGCAGGTCAGTAGTGCCGACGCGTCACTCCTCGACGGTCAGCCCCTTGCGCAGCCGTACCAGAGTCCGCGACAGCAGCCGCGAGACATGCATCTGCGAGATGCCGAGCTCGTCGCCGATCTCGGACTGGGTCATGCCCGCGACGAAGCGCAGCGAGAGGATCTGGCGGTCCCGGGAGGGCAGCTCGGCGATCAGCGGCTTCAGGGACTCGACGTACTCGATGCCCTCCAGACCGTGGTCCTCGTAACCGATCCGGTCGGCCAGCGCACCCTCGGAGTCGTCCTCCTCGGGCTGGGCGTCCAGCGAGGAGGCGGTGTACGCGTTGGACGCGGCCATGCCCTCGACGACCTCGTCCTTCGACAGTCCCAGACGCTCGGCGAGCTCGCCCACCGTCGGGGCGCGGTCGAGCTTCTGGGCCAGTTCGTCGCCGGCCTTGGCCAGGTCGAGCCGGAGCTCCTGGAGGCGGCGCGGCACCCGCACCGACCAGGACGTGTCCCGGAAGAACCGCTTGATCTCGCCCACGATGGTTGGCATCGCGAAGGTGGGGAACTCCACACCGCGGCTGAGTTCGAAGCGATCGATCGCCTTGATCAGGCCAATGGTGCCGACCTGGATGATGTCCTCCATCGGCTCACTGCGGGAGCGGAAGCGGGAGGCGGCGAACTTGACCAGGGCGAGGTTCAGTTCGACGAGCGTGTTGCGGACGTACGAATACTCGTGCGTGCCCTCCTCCAGCGACTCCAGCCGCGCGAAGAGGGTCTTGGAGAGGGCGCGCGCGTCCACGGCCCCCACCTCTTCGAAGGGTGGGATCTCCGGGAGCCCGGCGAGCACATCGTCTTCGCTGTCCTGCTCGATGGGATTCAGATGTTCCGGGGGGGATGTCGACGTCGCCTGATGGGTATGCGAGGCGTCGAGCCGGGGTGACATGATGTCCTCCATCGTTCTCGGCATAAGGCTGCCGAAGCCAGTTCGTGCACTGCGGTGTGCGGCGCCTCCAAAGCCGGCCGTGTCGAGTACGTGTCTGTACTAGCCCTACCCGGTTTCCCGACACGACCGCAAGTGTGTTCTGTGTGGTTATGTCCGTTTGTGGGTGATTGTTCGGGTGTCGGAGGGTGTGGAGAAGGCGTAGTGTTCGAGGGCGTCATCAGCAGCCACGATGTCGGGAGAGAGAGACGGCATGGACCGCGGGACGGTCGGCAGCGCACAGTCTGGCCGGCTTCTGGTTGAGGTGCGGCAAGAGGGCTCCAGCGCCGTCGTGACTCCAGCAGGTGAGTTGGATCACCACACGGCCGATTTGTTGCGTGAGCCACTCGAGGACTGCCTCGCCAAGGGGAAGAGCCGGCTTGTCGTCGACTGCACACGGCTGGAGTTCTGTGACTCCACCGGACTGAACGTGCTGCTCGGGGCGCGGCTGAAAGCTGAGGCGGCGGGAGGTGGCGTGCACCTTGCGGGCATGCTGCCGGTCGTGGCACGGGTCTTCGAGATCACGGGGGCCGATGCGGTCTTCACCGTGCACGACACCCTGGACGAGGCCCTGGCCGAGGAATCCGGCGGCTGAGGCGGCGAGACGAGTGGTGGTCCCGGTGCCCTGGCTCGCGCCCCGCTCGTCTCCTCCGGCCGGTCTCCAACGGGTGTCACACCCCTCGTGCCGGACATACGTCCCCAATGGAGGGGTGTTCTACCGGTCCGCTCGGGCAGGAGACATCCGTACTGACTGTTCGGTGAGCGACCATGCAGTGACGTTTTGAATCGTGAACCGGTGAATCGGTGAGGTGAAGCGCTGATGAGCACCACCCGGCCCTACTCGCCGGGCGACCGTGACCCGGAGCCCAGCGTGGAGCCTGGCGGCGAAGCCGAGGTGCCGACGGGACCGCAGGTCCGGCGGCTGAGCTTCGAGGGGGAGAGCGGGGTCGTCCCGCTCGCGCGCGACTTCACCCGGCAGGCGTTGTACGCGTGGGGGTGGCTGCCGGCGGCGTCCGCCGACCGGCGGGCCGTGGCGGAGGACGTGCTGCTCGTCGTCTCCGAGCTGGTGACGAACGCGTGTCTGCATGCGGAGGGCCCGGATCAGTTGCGGATCTCCTGTGACAACAAGGTGATCCGCCTCGAGGTCTCGGACAAGGGCACCGGGCAGCCGGCGCCGCGGACTCCGCACCGGGCCGGACGGCCGGGCGGGCACGGCATGTTCATCGTGCAGCGGCTCTGCCTGGACTGGGGAGTCGTACGGGCCCCCGGGGTGGCCGGCAAGACCGTGTGGGCGGAGCTCGGCGCACCCGCCTAGCACCGTCCCGGCGCTCTCCCCGTGGCGTCCCCACAGTTCCGACACTTACTTTCTCTTCCTTCCTCTGGTGCCCCGGCGTACCTTGACGGCCGATCTGATGTGCCGTCAGGAACGAGTAAGGGGAGCGGAACCGTGTCGTACCCGAAACGAACCGCCGCGCTCGCGTCCGTCGCGGCTCTGGCCGGCTCGGCGGTGCTGATGGCCGCCCCCGCTGCCCTTGCCGAGGTCGTGAACGTCAACTACCAGTGCAAGACACCGATCGGTGACAAGAGCGCCGTCTCACCCATCGACATCAAGGGCGTCAAGAGCGGCAGCGGCTACAAGCTCACCATGTCCTGGCAGAAGGGCGTCTCGTCCAGCCCCGTCGATCTCGGCAAGGGCGCGATGAACCCGAGCGCCACCATCAAGCTGGGCGGCGCCGACAGCGGGACCCTGAGCATGACGGGCCCCGCCAACCAGGCGACCGTCCCCGCCAACACCCCCATCAAGATCAATGACCTGACCGGGACGTACACCCCGAAGAAGTCCGGCAAGGTCACCTTCACGGCGGGCGTGCTCACCATCAAGGCGCTCGGGACGACGACCACCTGCACGCCGACCAACAGCCCCGGCGCCTCGCTGACCCTGGACGTCACCGCCGCCTCGGGCTCCTCCGGCGGCACCCAGAGCGACAGCAACGCGTCCGGCAGCGGTTCCGCCCTCCCGCAGACCGGTCCCGAGGACTCGGCGATCGCCCTCGGCACACTCGGCGGCACGGTACTGCTCGCGGGCGCGGCCGGCGCGCTGTGGCTGACCCGGCGCAACCAGGCGGCCCGCGTGCGCCGCTGAGGCGGCCCGGACCGCCTTCGTACGACAGCTGGAGCCGCCCATGCCGTCCACCGCCCGTGTCCTGCCTCCGCCGATCCCGCCGGCTCGCGTAGCCGACGGGTGGCCCGGCACGCCCCACGGCGTGGTGGCGGGGGGCGGTGGATCTCGCGTACGGCGACGAGGGCGTCGTACGGCCGCATCCGGGCCCGAATCCCCGTGTACGGAGTCCGAGTTGACGGGAGTGACGACGTGAGCCCGAGCGGCAGGGTGCGGTGGGCGGTGCTGGTGGCAGTGCTCGCGCTGTTGCTGGCGCCCCTGGCGGGGACGGCGGCCGCCGCCGACAAGCCGAGCGTGGAGCTGTCCAAGTCCCAGGCCGGGACCGGAAGTTCGATCACCGTGAGCGGCGGCGGATGGCGTGAGCGGGCGCTGCTGATGATCCTGATCTGCGGGCAGGCCGTGCCGTCGCGCGGGGTGCCCGGAGGCACCAACTCCTGTGCCAACGCGGACGGCCGGGCCGTCACCACGGACGCGAAAGGGCGCTTCAGCAGGAAGCTGCCCGTCGCCGAGCCGCCGGTGCCCTGTCCCTGCGTGGTGCACGTGGCCACGGTGACCGGAGCGAAGGCCGAGGCCGACGCGATCTTCCAGGTGGCCGGACACGCCGTGGAGCCGCTGCCCGCCGAGACGGACGGCGGGCGGCTGTCCGTCCTCACCGACACCCGGCTCGACGGCTCGGGCGGACTGCTGACCTGGTTCGGGGCGCCCCCCGCCCGCACCCTCGTCTTCACCGTCGGCAACGTCGGCACCTCCGCCGTCAAGAACCCCGTCTTCCAGGTCGGCACCGCACACGGCGTGTTCGCCCCGCAGTGGGAGGAACAGCAGTGGCGCGGCACGATCCAGCCGGGCAGGAAGGCGCGGCTCGAACTGCCCGTCGAACTGACGGGCGGCGCGCACGGCGCGTACACGGTGTCGCTGAAGTACGGCGGCAAGGTGCTGGCCGAGCAGCCCTGGGACGTGGGCCGGCCCTGGGGCGTGACCCTGTTCTGGATCCTGGTCTGCCTGGTGGTGCCCGCAGCGCTGTTCCGCATCGGCATGGCCGTGGTGGACCGGGTGCGGCCACGGCCCGCCGGAGGCATCCGGCACCGCGGACTGCGGCTGCCCGAACTCGCCCTGCGCCTGCCGGGCTTCAAGCCCTCCACGGCCGCGCACGCGGCCACCCCGACGTCCACCCTGCCGTGGTTCACCCCGGACGCGGATCCGGGCGCGGCCGGTGGCCGGCTCTCCGCACCGCACGACGACAGCCCGACGAGTCCGACGACTCCCACCAGAGAGGGATCCCCGTGAGCATGCGAAGGAGAGCCACCCCGGCCGACGGGCCGAGAAGAGTGGGCGCGGCGGCCGCGGCGCTGGTGCTGGCCGGGGCGGGCGTGGTGCTCGGCCTGGCCGCCGGTCCCGCCCAGGCCGCTGAGGTGTCGTTCGCGACCCGGTGCGTGCTGCGGACTCGACCCCGTCAACGGCACCACCAAGGTCGAGATCACCGCGCCGGCCACCGCGAAGGTCGGCGACGAGATCGACGTGGTGTGGAAGTTCACGCAGGCCGCGTCGAAGAACCCGAACATCATCGACCTGCCCGCCAACTCCGTCCAGCCGACCGGCACGTTGAAGGCCGCGGGCGCGCAGACCGCCGACATCGCGATGACCGGGCCGCGTGAGAACCCCGCGATCCCCAAGGGCGGCGACATGGTGCTGTCCGACATGAAGGGCACGCTGAAGTTGACGGCGGCCGGTGAACTCACCCTGACGCCGGGCCCGTACACGGTGAACGCGATGGGGACGAACACGGTGTGCACGCCGATGGAGACGGTGCCGAAGGGGGCGACGGTCACCGTGGCGGCGGGTGACGGGACGTCGACGCCCACGCCGACCGGGACGCAGTCCCCGTCCCCCGACCCGACCGACAGTGCCACGCCGACCGACAGCGCGACCCCGACGGACACCGCGAGTCCGACCTCCACCGCGTCGGACGACGGCCAGACCGACTTCACCGGCAAGGCGGTCGACATCCCCTACACCTGCCAGTCGCCCCTCGGCGAGAAGAAGGCCACCTCCACGATCCAGATCAACGCCAAGAAGAGCGGCGGCAGTTACGGCCTCACCGTGCAGTTCAAGAACTCCCCGATGGACAGCCCCGCCGACATCCCCGCGGACTCGGTCAAGCCCTCCATGGACGTGGTTCTGGGCGGCGACGACAAGGGCTCGGTCCATGTCGAGGGCCCCACCAACGCCGAGGCCATCAAGTCGGGCGACCCGATAGAGATCCCGGACATGACGGGCACGTACAAGCCGGGTGCGACGGGTGAGTCGACGCTGTCGCCGGGTGTCCTGACGATCGAGGCGCTGGGCACGACCACGACCTGCAAGCCGGACAAGACAGAGGTCTCCCTGACCCTGACCACGAAGGAGCAGGAGGGCGGGGCGTCGGGCGGTTCGTCGTCCTCCGGCGGTTCTTCGTCCGGTACGTCGACGAGCGGCGGACTGGCGGCCACGGGCGCGGACGACCACGCGGCCCTGAAGGCACTGGGCCTGGTGGCGGGAACGGCGGTGCTGCTGGGGGCGGCTGTGTTCACCTTCATGCCTGGAAGGCGGATGAGGTAACGCCCTTCAGGGGCGCGGGGAACCGCGCACAGCACGTGAACCGACGGGGCCGTCGGAACCCACCTGGATTCCAACGGCCCCGTCGCTTCAGGCCGGCCCTAACGAACGTCCCCCATGAGGGACTTCACCTTCCGCCGGTACATCCACACGGCGAACCCGGCGAGCGCCGCGAGCGCCGCCTCGCCGAACACCGCGGGCGTCCCGCTGAGGTCGACCCCGGCGATCGCCGGGTTGGACAGCAGGCCGGTGATCGAGTCGCCCGCGGTGACCGCGAGGAACCAGACACCCATCATCTGCGAGGCGTACTTCGCGGGAGCCATCTTCGTCGTCACCGACAGGCCGACCGGCGAGAGGCACAGCTCACCCACGGTCTGGATGAAGTAGATGCCCACGAGCCACATCGGGCTGACCGCGGTGCCGTTCGCCGCCATGGCGATCGGGACCAGGAAGAAGAAGAACGAGACACCGACCAGGACCAGGCCCATCGCGAACTTCACGATGGTGCCGGGCTCCTTGCCCTTGCGGTTCAGCCACACCCACAGCCAGGCGAAGACCGGGGCCAGCGCCATGATGAACAGCGGGTTCAGCGACTGGTACCAGGAGGTCGGGAAGTCGAAGCCGAGCAGTGAACCGGCCGTCTTCTGGTCGTTCGAGCCGAAAGCCTGGACCGTGGACGCGCCCTGGTCGTAGATCATCCAGAACACGGCGGCCGCGACGAAGAACCAGATGTAGCCGGACATCTTCGACTGCTCGGCGGTCGTCAGTTCTTTGTCCCGCTTGATGCGCAGCAGCACACCCGCCGGGACGACCAGACCGATGACGGTGAGCGGGATCATCGCCCAGTTCAGCGTGAAGTGGCCGGTGAAGCCGACGACGCCGTAGAAGACGGTCGCGGCGATCACCCAGAACAGGCCCTTGCGCAGCCAGGCCGCGCGCTCCTCGGCCGCCAGGGGCTTGGGCACCAGGTTGCTCTGCGGGCTCAGGTTGCGGGTGCCGAGCAGGAACGCGGCCAGACCGATCGCCATGCCGACCGCGGCCATGCCGAAGCCGAGGTGCCAGCTGACCTCCTGGCCGACGGTGCCGATGGCCAGCGGGGCGAAGAAGGCGCCCGCGTTGATGCCCATGTAGAAGATCGTGAAGCCGCCGTCGCGGCGCGGGTCGTCCGGGCCGTCGTACAGGTGGCCCACCATCGTGGAGATGTTGGCCTTGAGCAGACCGGAACCGGCCGCGACGAGCGCGAGCCCGGCGAAGAAGGGTGCCTGGCCGCCGGGCAGCGCCAGCACCAGGTGGCCGCACATGATCGTGACGGCCGCGATGGCCACGGTCTTGCGCGGGCCCCAGACGCGGTCGCCGAGCCAGCCGCCGGGCATGGCGAGCAGATAGACCATCGCCGAGTAGACGGAGACGATCACGGTGGTGGTCGCCAGGTCCATCGCGAGGCCGCCGCCCATGCTGCCCTTGCCGGCGTCGGGGCCGCCGGAGAGCAGGTAGACGGTGAGCAGGGCCTTCATGCCGTAGTAGGAGAACCTCTCCCACATCTCGGTCATGAAGAGTGTGGCCAGTCCGCGGGGGTGGCCGAAGAAGGTCTTGTCGGAACCGGGGGTGCCCGGAGTCACCGAGTCCTTCGTCAGGCTGGACGCCATGGTCGTTCCTTGCTGGTGGGGATTACCGCACACAAAAGAGACCTTCAGCGACAGATGCGCCAAAGGTCCCCACGTTGCGACAGGCATTGATTCACCATACGGCAGGATACGGCCGGAAATGGAAGGACTTGAGACGTGAATCACAGGTGGTCAAGGAACCGTACACCCTGTTTCTAAGGTCCTTACGGGATTGGCACCCCACACTCACAGGTTCACCCCAGATCCACAAAAGGTAAGAACCACTGGGTCGCGATCACACCACAGCATCTTTCAAGAGCGGTCTACCATCAGCTCATGACCCGTGTACTGCTCGCCGAGGACGATGCGTCCATTTCGGAGCCGCTGGCCCGCGCCCTGCGCCGGGAAGGGTACGAGGTCGAGGTGCGTGAGGACGGCCCCACCGCACTCGACGCCGGAATGCAGGGCGGCATCGACCTGGTCGTCCTCGACCTGGGTCTGCCCGGCATGGACGGCCTCGAGGTGGCCCGCCGGCTGCGCGCCGAAGGCCACGCCGTACCGATCCTCATCCTGACCGCACGTGCCGACGAGGTGGACACCGTCGTCGGTCTCGACGCGGGCGCCGACGACTACGTGACCAAGCCCTTCCGGCTCGCCGAGCTGCTCGCCCGGGTCCGGGCCCTGCTGCGACGCGGGGCGTCCGAGCCGGCCCAGCCGCCGGCCACCCACGGGGTGCGCATCGACGTCGAGTCGCACCGGGCGTGGATGGGCGACGAGGAACTCCAGCTCACCGCCAAGGAGTTCGACCTGCTGCGGGTGCTGGTGCGGGACGCGGGGCGGGTGGTGACCCGGGACCAGCTGATGCGCGAGGTCTGGGACACCACGTGGTGGTCGTCGACCAAGACGCTCGACATGCACATCTCGTGGCTCCGCAAGAAGCTCGGCGACGACGCGGCCAACCCGCGGTACATCGCGACGGTACGAGGAGTGGGCTTCCGCTTCGAGAAGAGCTGAATCCCCGGGTATCGGCTAGGTAAGAGGACATGCGCCGTCGACTGATCCAGTCCACGCTCGCCGTAGTGCTCGTGGTGATCGCCGTCTTCGGCGTCTCCCTCGTCATCGTCGAGACCCGCACCATCAGCAACAGCGCCCAGGAGCGGGTCGATTCCGAGGCGATCCGGCTGGCCGGGATCGTGGACAGCCGGCTGTTCGCCGCGGAGGACGTGAGCGCGGAGATCCTGCGTGACCAGGTCGCGCAGGAGCGGTACGCCGTGATCCGCATCCCCGGAGAGGATCCGATCGAGGTCGGTTCCCGGCCGGTCGGCCAGGTCATCAGCTCCACGGAGAAGGGCGAGGAGGGCGAGACGGTCACCGTCCAGGAGCCGCGCTCCTCGGTGACCCGGGAGGTCGGCCGCACGCTGCTGATCATCGGCCTCGTGGCACTGCTCGCGGTGATCGCCGCGGTACTGCTCGCGATCCGCCAGGCCAACAAACTGGCCTCACCGCTGACCGACCTCGCCGAGACCGCGGAACGGCTCGGCTCGGGCGACCCCCGGCCCCGGCACAAGCGGTACGGCGTCCCCGAGCTGGACCGGGTCGCCGATGTGCTGGACTCCTCCGCCGAGCGCATCGCGCGCATGCTGACGGCGGAGCGGCGCCTGGCCGCCGACGCCTCCCACCAGCTCCGTACGCCGCTGACCGCGCTCTCGATGCGGCTCGAGGAGATCACCCTCACCGACGACCCGGACACGGTGAAGGAGGAGGCGAACGTCGCGCTGACCCAGGTGGAGCGGCTGACGGACGTGGTCGAGCGGCTGCTGACCAACTCCCGCGACCCCCGAGCCGGCAACGCCGTCACCTTCGACCTCGACGAGGTCATCCAACAGCAGCTAGCGGAGTGGCGGCCGGCGTACCGCAGCGCGGGCCGGGCGATCGTCAGCTCGGGCAAACGGCACCTCACCGCCGTCGGTACGCCCGGCGCGGTGGCCCAGGTCCTGGCCGCGCTGATCGAGAACTCCCTCATGCACGGCGGCGGCACGGTCGCGCTGCGCACCCGCGTCACCGGCAACCAGGCCGTCATCGAGGTCACCGACGAGGGCCCCGGCGTCCCCGCCGACCTCGGCGCGCGGATCTTCGAGCGCACCATCAGCGGCCGCAACTCCACGGGCATCGGCCTCGCGGTCGCCCGGGACCTGGCGGAGGCCGACGGTGGCCGCCTGGAAATGCTTCAGGCCCAGCCTCCGGTCTTCGGCCTGTTCCTCTCGCGCACCCCGCTCAAGTCGACGGTGCTGGACGACGACGAGCCGATGGTGCGGTGAGCTGCGCGGGCTGAGCGGGGGGCGGTGGGTCAGGGGCATGCGTCGGGGGATCCGCTGCTCGGGGCGACGGCGAGTCGTTGGTGCGGTGAGCTACGCGGGCTGAGGGGCCTGTCAGAGCACCCGCTGCTTGGGCCGGGGCGGCTTTTTGACCGCCGCCTGCTCCGCCTCCTCCAGGAAGGACTCCGCGCTCGCCACCGCCTCGCGGGCGGGGAGGGTCTTGAAGACCCAGCTGCGGTAGGACCAGAAGCGGAAGAGGGTGGCGATGCCGATGCCGACGAACTTGAAGATGTTGCTCTGCAGGGGGCTGTCCCAGCCGAAGCCGTAGGTCGCGGCGTACAGGATGCCGTTCTCGATGACGAGGCCGACCACGCTGAACAGCAGGAACAGCGTCAGTTCCTTGGTGCGGCCGCTCTTGTCGCGGTCGCGGTACGTGAAGTACCGGAACCCTATGTAGTTGAAGACGATCGCCACCACCGTGGCGATGACGCTCGCACGGACCACCGGAAGCTCGGTGAGATGCCGTACGAGGTTGAACACGACGAGGTTGACGAGGAGGCCCGCTCCGCCGACCGCACCGAATTTGGCGACCTCGCGAACGATCCTTCGCAGCCCTGAGGAACCATGTCCCATGGTCGTACAGGCCCCCAGTCGATTGGTTTCGTCAACTCAGCCATGCTAACCACCCCTCTGGCCCATTGCCTGTGGATGAGCTCACACACAGGGAAACAAGCTGGTAAGACGGCCGGTAAGAGGCGCTGAATCCGGCCGCCGTGGCGTGACCGATACCCTGGGGTCGTGACGTTCCCCGTAGTCGGCATGGTCGGCGGAGGCCAGCTCGCCCGTATGACACACGAGGCAGGCATCCCGCTCGGCATCAGGTTCAAGGTCCTCAGTGACACCCCTCAGGATTCCGCGGCGCAGGTGGTGAGCGACGTCGTCATCGGCGACTACCGCGACCTCGACACGCTGCGCGACTTCGCGCGCGGGTGCGACGTGATCACCTTCGATCACGAGCACGTACCCACCGAGCACCTCAGGGCCCTGGAGGCGGACGGCATCCCCGTGCGCCCCGGCCCCGACGCGCTCGTGCACGCCCAGGACAAGGGCGTGATGCGCGCGCGGCTCGACGCGATCGGCGTCCCGTGCCCACGGCACCGGATCGTCAGTGATCCCCAGGACGTGGCGGCCTTCGCGGCGGAGGGCGACGGCTTCCCCGTCGTCCTCAAGACCGTCCGCGGTGGCTACGACGGCAAGGGCGTGTGGGTCGTCGACTCCGTCGAGGAGGCCGCGGACCCCTTCCGGGCCGGCGTCCCCGTCCTCGCCGAGGAGAAGGTCGACTACGTCCGCGAGCTCGCCGCCAACGTCGTACGGTCGCCGCACGGCCAGGCCGTCGCCTACCCGGTTGTCGAGTCCCAGCAGGTGAACGGCGTCTGCGACACCGTGATCGCCCCCGCGCCCGACCTCGACGAGGCGCTCGCCCTCAAGGCCGAGCAGCTGGCCCTGTCCATCGCCAAGGAACTGGACGTCGTCGGCCACCTCGCCGTCGAGCTCTTCCAGACCCGCGACGGCCGCGTCCTCGTCAACGAACTGGCGATGCGCCCGCACAACTCCGGGCACTGGACGCAGGACGGTGCGATCACCTCCCAGTTCGCCAACCACGTCCGGGCCGTCCTCGACCTCCCGCTCGGCGACCCGCGCCCCCGCGCGAAGTGGACCGTCATGGTCAACGTCCTCGGCGGCGACTTCCCCGACATGTACTCCGCGTACCTGCACTGCATGGCCCGCGACCCCAAGCTGAAGATCCACATGTACGGCAAGGACGTGAAGCCCGGACGCAAGGTGGGCCACGTCAACACCTACGGCGACGACCTGGACGACGTTCTCGAACGAGCACGTCACGCTGCCGGCTACCTGAGAGGCACGATCACCGATTGACCTGAGGCCTCTCCCCGTCGGGGATGAGGCCTGTCACGGCTCGCGCCACGACGTTTCCTGCTTCATCGCCGACTGCCCGCCCGGAGGAGCTCCGTTGGGGTCTTACACCGGCTCGCGGATGGCGGGCCCGTTTGTCGAAGAACGCCGAGTAGGCACTCTGCAGATGCCGCAACGACTGCTGCAGCGGCACAGAGGAGACCTGTGCCGGAAAGCCGTGCTCTTCGGTCTTCTTCCACACCGTGAGCATCGCCGATGTTTCCACGTAGGAGACCCGGCGGTGTTCCAGCGTCCATGCTCGAGACCGGGCATCGAGCGCCATGTTGTAGACCCTGCGCACGCAGCCGAAGGTGCGCGACAGCTCGGCTGCCTGCTCCGCAGTCGGATAGAAGCGGTACTTGAACGCCCGCTTCACGCACTTGCCCCCCATGGCTCACTCGCTAGGTCCTTCGATGTAAGCCTGTCCGACGTTCGGGGAATCCTGCTGTGCGGAAACCCAGAGGAACTGCTCCCGCACATGAGCGGAGCACCCGTCCAAACCAATCGGCTGAGGCCGAGAAGGTACGCAAGGAGATGGAAATGAGCCCCGTTGTTGGCATCGTCATGGGTTCGGACAGCGACTGGCCCGTCATGGAGGCCGCCGCCCAGGCACTCGACGAGTTCGAGATCGCGTACGAGGTCGACGTCGTCTCCGCGCACCGCATGCCGCGCGAGATGATCACCTACGGCGAGCAGGCGGCCGAGCGGGGCCTGAAGGTGATCATCGCGGGCGCGGGCGGTGCCGCTCACCTTCCCGGCATGCTCGCCTCCGTGACCCCCCTTCCGGTGATCGGCGTGCCGGTCCCGCTGAAGTACCTCGACGGCATGGACAGCCTCCTGTCCATCGTGCAGATGCCGGCCGGTGTCCCCGTCGCGACCGTCTCCGTCGCCGGTGCCCGCAACGCCGGTCTGCTCGCGGCCCGCATCCTCGCCGCCCACGACGAGGAACTCCTCGGCCGCATGCGGGAGTTCCAGCAGGACCTCAACGACCAGGCCACCGAGAAGGGCAAGCGCCTGCGCGCCAAGGTCGAGGGCTCCAACGGCTTCGGCTTCGGCAAGTGACGGCCGTGGGTTCGCTGGAGAGCGCCCGGGAACTCCTGCGTGAGTTCCCGGTCGTCGACGGCCACAACGACCTCCCGTGGGCGCTGCGTGAACAGGTCCGTTACGACCTCGACGCGCGGGACATCGCCACGGACCAGTCGGCCCACCTGCACACCGACCTGGCGCGGCTGCGGGCCGGCGGCGTCGGGGCGCAGTACTGGTCGGTGTACGTCCGCTCGGACCTGCCCGACGCGGTGCCGGCGACGCTGGAACAGATCGACTGCGTACGGCAGTTGATCGCGCGGTACCCGCAGACGCTGGCGCCCGCGCTGACGGCCGCCGACATGGAGGCGGCGCGCTCTCAGGGCCGTATCGCCTCCCTCATGGGTGCCGAAGGCGGCCACTCCATCGCCAACTCCCTCGCCACGCTACGCGCGTTGTACGCGCTCGGCGTGCGCTACATGACCCTCACCCACAACGACAACGTGGACTGGGCGGACTCGGCGACGGACGAGCCCGGCGTCGGGGGTCTGTCGGCCTTCGGCCGTGCGGTGGTCCGGGAGATGAACCGCGAGGGCATGCTGGTGGACCTCTCGCACGTGGCGGCGACGACCATGCGGGACGCGCTCGACGCCTCGCTCGCGCCGGTGATCTTCTCCCACTCGTCCTCGCGGGCGGTGTGCGACCACCCGCGCAACATCCCGGACGACGTCCTGGAGCGCCTCCCGTCCAACGGAGGCATGGCGATGGTGACCTTCGTCCCGAAGTTCGTCCTCCAGGCAGCCGTCGACTGGACGGCCGCGGCCGACGAGAACATGCGCGAGCACGGCTTCCACCACCTCGCGACCACCCCGGAGGCGATGAAGGTGCACCGCGCCTTCGAGGAGGGCAACCCGCGCCCGGTCGCCACGGTCTCGACGGTGGCCGACCACCTGGACCACATGCGCGAGGTGGCCGGCGTGGACCACATCGGCATCGGCGGCGACTACGACGGCACGGCCTTCACCCCCGATGGCCTCAGCGACGTCTCCGGCTACCCGAACCTGATCGCCGAACTCCTGGACCGGGGCTGGTCCAAGCCCGACCTCGCCAAGCTGACCTGGCAGAACGCGGTCCGGGTGCTGGGCGCGGCGGAGGACGTGGCGCGGGACCTCCGGGCGAGGCGCGGGCCGTCCAACGCGACCCTCTCCCAGCTCGACGGCTGAGCGTCCGGAGCGGGGCGGGCGGTGTGGCCGCCCGCCCCGCCCGTGTACCTCGGACACCGGTCCCCGCCGGGTGCCGGCGGCGGCGAGCGCGCTCCCTGCGCCACTACGAGCCCCAGGGCCCGCTGTGGGCCGACCGCACGCCCGGCGGGCACCAGGACTACTCCGAGGCCGTGGTCGGCCGGGTCGTACGCCACCAGGCGTTGTTCGTGGCCGGACTGCACAGCACCCGGTCCGGAACGGTCCCCCGGACACCCTCGACGACGTCATCGAGGCAGCATGCGGCACCTGACACCGCCGTACCCCCGAACGCCCCGCCCACCAGGAAGCCCCCCGCGCTCCGTGCGACGGTGGCCGTACGGCGATGAGGAAGATCACGACGTACGGAGCCCGTCATGGCAGACCTCCAGGACGAACTGCCCCCCACGGCCGAGGTGGGAGAGCTGCCCCGGCTCTTCGAGGCTGTGCCGGAGCTGTACACCCCCGTCTCCGACCCGGACAGCGAGCCCCTGGACCGTGCTCGCGCGATCCTCGCCGCGCACCCCGTCGCCGACGGCTACAGCGGTCTGCCCTGGGCCCTGAGACACCTGCCCTGGTTCGACCTGGAGGTCGGCGAGAGTGCCGTGGACACGGATGTGCCCAGGCTCAGGGAGGGGCACGTCGGCGCCCTGATGTGGTCGCTGCACCTGCCCGAGGGGCTCGACGGGGACCGTGCCGTCGGCGCCACGCTGGAACAGCTGGACCTGGTGAAGACCGTCGTACGCAATCACCCGGAGGGGTTGCGTCTGGCCTGCACCGCCGGGCAGACCACCGACGCCCGCAACTGCGGCCGCGTCGCCGTCCTGCTCGGCCCCGCCGGAGCCGCCGCTCTCGGAGGCTCGCTCGGCATCCTGCGCTCCCTGCACACCCTCGGCCTGCGCGTCCTCACCCTGACCGGGGTGTCCTGGGCGAGCGAGGCGGGGCTCACGCGGTTCGGCGAGGAGGTGCTGCGCGAGATGAACCGGCTCGGAGTCCTCGCCGACCTCTCCGGCGCCTCCGAGGCCACCGTCCGGCGGACCCTGGCGGTGGCCAAGGCGCCCGTGCTCTTCACCCGCTCCGCCGCCCGCGCCCTGCGCCCCCACCCGGCCAACCTTCCCGACGACCTGCTCGCCGAGCTGGGCGCCGCCCGGGGCCTGTGCATGGTGCCGCTGACCGCCGAGCAGACCGGCCCGACGGTCCGGGACGTCGCCGACCACCTCGACCACCTGCGCGCGGTCGCGGGCGCCGAGAGCGTGGGCCTGTCGGGCACCTACGACGCCGGCATCGCCCACCCCCAGGAGCTCGACGACGCCGCCTGCTACCCCCATCTCGTCGCCGAGCTGCTCCGCCGCGGCTGGGAGGAGGCCGACCTCGCGCTACTGACCTGGGGGAACGTCCAGCGGGTACTGCGCGAGTCCGACTTCACCGCGCGAGCGGCGCAGCTACGGCGCGAGCCGTCCACGGCCAAGATCGCCGAGCTCGACGGATAGCCGGCGGCGCGGCGCGGGATCGGTCCGGGGAGGCGGATTCGTCGGGCCGGAGGGATAGCCGGCGGCGTCGCACGCGATCGGTCGGGCGAAGGTGAAGATCGCCGGCTGGGCGGGTGGCCGGCGGCGTCGCACGGGATTGGTCCGGCGGAGGTGAAGATCGCCGAGCTCGGCGGGTGGCTGGCGGCGTCCGATGGGATCGGTCGGGCGAAGGTGAAGATCGCCGGCTGGGCGGGTGGCCGGCGACGCCGCAAGTGGAGTCGCCGAGCTCGGCGGGTGGCTGGCGGCGTCGCACGGGATCGGTCGGGCGGAGGCGGGATCGTCGGGCTCGGCGGTGGCCGGGGGCGTCGCACGGGATTGGTCCGGCGGAGGTGAAGATCGCCGAGCCCGACAGCCGGCCGACGGCGTTACACCGGGTCGATCCGGCAGAGGCAGAAGGGGTGCCCCGCCGGGTCCGCGTACACCCGGAAGTCCTCCTTGTCCTCCGCGTGCAGCGGCCGTCCACCCAGCTCCAGCACCCGGGCCTCGGCCGCGTCGATCTCCTCCCAGGTGGTCCCGCCGTCGAAGTCGAGGTGGAACTGCTGGGAGTTGCGGTCCGCCCGCGGCCACTCCGGCGGGGTGAGGCCCGGTGCGCTCTGGAAGGCCAGCCGGGGGCCGCCGGGGACGCGCAGGACCACCCAGTCGGGGTCGTCGTCCTCCGGGGTGCCGCCCACGATCCCGGCGTAGAAACGGGCGAGCGCACGGGGGTCGGGGCAGTCGATCACGACGGAACGGAAGCGTGCGACAGTCACGAGGGATCCTCCTGGTTCGACCGGCGGTTCAGCAGGCGCAGAGACAGAACGGGTGCCCCGCCGGGTCCGCGTACACACGGAAGGTGCGGGAGCGGTCCTCGGCGTCCAACGGCTTCGCCCCGAGCGCCAGCACCTCCTTCTCGGCCGCGTCCAGGTCGGGGACCGTCAGGTCCAGGTGGAACTGCTGCGAGGCGTCGGGGGCGGGCCACTTCGGCGCTACGAATCCGGGGGCGGCCTGGAAGGCCAGCGACGGTCCGCCGGGGGTCCTGAGGTCCACCCAGTCCCCCTCGCCCTCGACGCTGCCGCCGAGGACACCGGCGTAGAAACCGGCGAGCGCGCGGGGGTCCGGACAGTCCAGTACGACGACTCCGAGTTCGGCGATGGCCATGGCTTCCTCCTTGAAGCGGTGTTACCTGTAGATCCGGGTAACCAGTAACCGTTACTGCATGCTCCCGCATTGGAGGTAACCTCGCAAGGGGATACACGAGCTAGGTAGCGTGCAGCCATGAGTGAGCGATCGCCCGCACCCGGGGGGCTGGACCTGGTCCAGGCCCTGGTCAACACGGTGGATCTGGAGTCGGGTGCCGATTCGCTGGACACGGCGGAGGGGCGGGCGCGCTTCGGGATCGCCGAGGGCGAGGTCGCGGAGGCGCGCGAGCTGCGGGAGTCGCTGCGGGTCGCTCTGCTGGCCCACGCGGGGCATCCGCCGCATCGCGGGGTGACGCCGCTGGGGGAGTTGCTGGCGGCGGCGCCGCTGGTCCTGACGGTGGCCGCGTCGGACGGCTCGGCCGCCCTCGCCCCCGCCGACCCCCGCCCGCTCCGCTCCCGTGTCGCCGCCGCCGTCGCGGAGTCCCTGATCGCCGGCACCTGGACGCGGCTGAAGGCCTGCGAGGCGGCGGACTGCCACTGGGCGTACTACGACCGCAGCCCGGCGGGCCGGGGGCGCTGGTGCTCCATGCAGGTGTGCGGCGCACGGGCGAAGATGCGGAGGTATCGGGGGAAGGCGGCGTCCTAGGAGGTGCGGGTGCGGCCACGACGGTGCCGCACCCGGCTACGCGCCCTCCTCACCTCCACGCGGAGCCGAAGCCGCGGCCCGCGACCCCACCAGAAGCAGGCACAGCACCGCGACCCCCGCGACCAGACCGGCCAGGACCAGCAGCGGATCCAGCGGTCGGGCCGTGGACGCGGCCGTCTGGGTCGCGGCGGGCTGTGCCGCCTGCGGGGCCTGCGGCGACGGCGCCGTCGGCGGTACGGCCGCCTGGGACGCCGTGGGTGAGGGCGACGAGCCGGCACGGGTCGCCGCCGGCTTGCGGCTCGTCGTCATCCCCGGCATCGACGAGTGCTGTTCCTGACTCGTGGACGGCTGCGTGTGCTCGTGCTGCGTCGGTGCCGCCGGGGTCGGCGCCGGAGCCGCCGCCCGGACCGTGATGCCCGCCGTCATGTCCGGGTGGACCGTACAGACGTAGCCGTAGGCACCGGCCGTGGTGAACGTGAAGCTCCAGCTCTCGCCCTTGTTCAGCATGGGGGAGTGGATCGCGAGCGGGCCGGAGGTGGTCTTCACGTCGTGCGGTGCCGTGTCGTAGTTGGTCCACGTCACCGTGGACCCGGCGGGCACACTCAACGACGCAGGCGAGAACGCGTACCCCTTCATCGCCACCTGGAATGTCGCCGCCGACGCCTCGTGACCGTAGGGCAGCATCCCCACGACGAGCAGCGCGAGCACCGCCGCGGCCCGCAGTACCCCCCTCATGCGAACTCCGCCGCGACGAGCAGCCTGAGCCGCGTGGCCGGAATCCGCCACGGCAGCCGGAATCCGGTGGCCCGGCGCAGCAGCCGGTACGGCAGCTTGGCCGCGCCCACGACGAGCAGCCGGTCCTCGTCGCGCTCGACCACCCGCAGCCGCAGCAGGACGGGGAAGGCGACGCCGTTCAGGGCGAGGTCGCCGGTGAGCTGGAGCCGGTCGCCGGGCACGGAGTCGACCCGCTCTGAGGAGAGGACGGCCCGCAGTTCACGGTCGTCGAACGCGAAGCGGAACGACGGCTGTTCGGCGTCCTGGGACATCTCCATGGACGCCCCGGCGAGCGGCACCCGTCGGCGCCGCAGCGGCAACGGCCCGTACCAGGCGGTGAGTTCGGCGAGCGAGCGGCCGGGGGCCACGGTGTGGCGCCAGGGCGGAGGAACGGTGGGCAGGGTGACGGTTGTCATCCCGAACTCCTTGGAAAGCGGTTCCCGAAATGTGGCGGGGGTGTGGAGAATGGGTCGTGGACGCCGCTCCGGCCGGCTGAGCCCCGGCCGGAGCGGCGTCCACCCTTGCGCGGGACGCGTCAGCAGCTGGCGGTGAGGAAGTCCGTGGTGGGCTGGAGCATGTGCCCGGCCCAGACGGTGTGCATCTTCACGTAGCTGTCGACGTCGAGCAGGTCGGTGACCTGCTGTCCGAGCGATTCCTCCAGGTGTGCCGAGTAGATGTGCTGGAGCAGCACGGTGAGGGTGTCGTCGGCCACCGAGCCACCGTCACTGACGGCCGGCTTGAGGATGGACTCGATCCACACCGTGTGCATCTTGAGGTACGAGTCGAGCGCCAGCGCGTCCTGTACCTGCTGGCCCGGCGACTCGGACAGGTGCGCCGCGTAGAGGTGCTGGAGGATCGGCAGCAGCTCGTTGTTGATGCTGGCGCACTGCTCGCCGGAGCCGGATCCGCCGCCACCGGAGGTCGGCGTGGCCGTCGGGGCCGTGGTGGGCGTGCCGGTGGGCGGCGTCGCGGTGGGGGTGGCCGTCGGAGTGGCCGTGGGCGTGCCGGTCGGAGTCGCGGTCGGGGTGGGCGCAGGCGTCGTACCGCCACCGCCACCGCCGGACGCGGCGACGACCTTCACGGACGACACCATGTCCGGGTGCACCGCGCAGTAGTACTCGTACGTCCCCACCTTGGTGAAGGTGTACGACCACGACTGGCCCTGCTTCAGGGTCCCCGAGTCGAAGGCCACCGGGGCCTTGGTCGTGGTCACCGTGTGCGGTGCGCTGTCGTGGTTGGTCCACTGGACGGTCTGGCCGGCCTCGACGACGAGCTGCTTACCGTCGCCGAACTTGTAGCTCATGATGTCGACCTGGTAGTCCGGCTTGGCGGCCGCGGCGGGCTGGACCTCGGCAGCGGCGGCAGCGGGCGCCTGAGCCGCGCCCGCGGTCTGCTGCGAGGAACTGGTGGAACCCGAGGCCGCGTTCAGCAGTCCGAGGCTGAGCACGGCCGCGAGCGCCGCGCCGAGCCCCACGAACAGCAGGGACCGGCCCCCGGACCTACCGGCCTTGGCCGTCGGCGGCTCAAGCCGCCGCTCGCCGGTCTCATCGCTTCTTTTCACTTCAACTCCTATTGTTTCCCAGGGAGTTGTTTCCCATGGAGTTCAGCGGCCAGGATCGGCCGTGACCAGCAGACTCGTCACGGCGAGGACGACGAGGACCAGCCCCGTCTCGACCGCGACCGAGTAACCGAAGGGCCGCACGGTGGCGGCGTCGCCGCGCAGCAGCACGGCGAGATCGAGGCGGGTGCGCACCCACTGGCGGCTCGCGTACGCGGCCACCAGGACGCTCCCGAGGACGGCTGTCTTGACGAGCAGCAGATGCCCGTACGAGGTGTGCAGCAGGGCGCCGTACGACCCCACCACCTGCCAGGCGAGCACCAGCCCGGCGCCGACGATGCCCGCCACGCTCACGGCCGCGAGCTTCGAGTAGCCCGGCACGACCTGCGCCAGCTCCGCGGCCCGGCGGCGCGGCAGCACGGCCAGCGCGAGCATGGCGAGCCCGCCGATCCACAGCGCGGCCCCGAGCAGGTGTACAAAGTCGGCGACGGCGCCCCACGTGGGCTCGCTGCCCTCGGAGTTGTGGCCCGTCATGCCGGTCGTGCGCAGCAGGCCGAAGGTCACCGCGAGGGCGCCCACCCGCCAGCCCGGCGAGCGGGAGGTGGCCGCGCCGCCCTGGAGCAGGGCGCTGAGCACCACGGCCGCGAGCACCCACATCAGCCCCCGTGCGGCGAGCACGATGCCGGGTTCGGTGGCCAGGATGTCCGCGTAGGTCGCCGGGCGCAGCGCGTCGCGCAGTCCGCCGAAGGAGGTGTAGGCGCCCTGGAGCCCGACGGCCGCCACGGTCGCCAGCAGTCCGCCGGTCCAGGCGAGCCCCAGCAGTGCCCGGGCCCGCGGTTCGTGGGTGCCGCCCGGCCACAGCAGTGCGACGAAGGCGATTCCGCCGACGAACAGGGCCAGGGCGAGGTATCCGGTCCAGCGGACGGCGACGAGGCCCTTGCGCACCGAGGGGGACGGTGCGGGAGCGGCAGCCGGGGCCTCGTCGCCGCCGGTCTTTGCGGCGGCCGTGCCGGCGGTGAAGGCGATCCGGCCGGAGGAGGCATGCCCGTCCTCCTCGTCCACGACGGACCAGACGACGGCGAACCTCCCGTCCGCCGGGCTGTTGAGAGCGACCCGCACGACGCTCTTCTTCGCCGTATGCGACACCGGCAGCCGGTCGCCGTCCACCGTCAGCACCCGCACGTCGGCCAGGTCGACGGCCTCGTCGAAGGTCAGGGTGAGCCGGTCGGGGGTCTTCGCCAGGGTGGCCCCGTCCTTGGGGGAGGAGCTCACCAACCCGGTGTGGGCGGAGGCGGGTTGGACCACGCCGAACAGGGCGCAGAACAGGGCGGCGAGGAGGAGCAGGGTCCGGCGCAGGGTCCTCACGGGGTCGCCTCCGGCTGCGGGGAGGCGGAGGCGGGGGCGAGGATGCCGCCGAGGAGGGCGGAAGCGGGGGCGAGCCCGACGCAGGGGGAGGCGGTGGGTGACGGCGACGGGGAGGGAGACGCCGCCGGGCCGTCCAGGAGGCCGAGGACGGAGTCGGTGACCCCGACGAGCAGCGGCTGTACGAGCTTGACCTCGCCGTCCGTGCAGGAGTCCGTGCCCGAGGGGGAGGGCGTGGGGGTGGAGGGCGTGGGCGTGGGGGAGCCGGTGCCCGGGACCGGCGTGGTTCCGTGGCCGGCGTGCCCGCCGCCCTGGCCGCCACCGGAGCCGATGGGGACGGTACCGGTCACCGCGCCTCCGCCGCCGGTGCCGAACCCGCCGCCGTAGCCGAGGCCCCCGCCGACTCCGCCGTACGACGGCAACTCCCCGGAGCCCACCGGGGCCTGACCGGATCCCGGGGACGTCGTCGCCGGTGCCGTGGCCGCGGGCGGGGTGACCGGGGGAGCGGCCTCGGCCGCGCCGGAGGCGGGGGCGCCGATGCCCGACGCGTAGCCCAGCACGATCACCACGGTGCCGACGAGTGCCCCGGCGACCAGTTCGTCGCGGTGGTCACGCGGGACACCCGTCGCCCTGCGGAACAAGGGCATGACTCACTCCTGACATGCTCAGCTCAATCTGACCGAAGAACGCGGCCGATGACGAACAGTGGAGTGGAGCGTGGATTCCGCATCACTACGCACCGGTTAACCGATGGTTGCCTACCTCTCCATTACGGGGGTGTGGTCTGTGAGAACGGTCGATTCCGCACTGTGCTCGAATGCAAATCGAACTCGTGTTGAGGATTCCGGGGAGGGCGGGCATATGCCAGGTCGGCGCACGGCAGGGCCCCGGCGCTGGAACACGCCGGGGCCCTGTACGACCTGTCTCCGGGGTCAGGCGGTCGGCCGCCCCATCGCCCGGTAAGTCCACCCGGCCTTGCGCCACAGCGCCGGGTCCAGCGCGTTGCGGCCGTCAAGGACGACCTTTGCCGCCGCCACCTCGCCGAGGGCCGCCGGGTCCAGTTCGCGGAACTCCCGCCACTCCGTGAGGTGGAGTACGACGTCGGCGCCGCGGACCGCGTCCACGGCGGTGTCGGCGTAGCCGAGGGTCGGGAAGAGGCGGCGGGCGTTGTCCATGCCCTTCGGGTCGTAGACCGTGACCTGGCCGCCCTGGAGGTGGATCTGCCCGGCGACGTTCAGCGCGGGCGAGTCCCGGACGTCGTCCGAGTCGGGCTTGAAGGTGGCGCCGAGCACCGCGACCCGCTTGCCGAGGAACGGCCCGCCGCCCAGTATCTGCCGGGCCAGTTCCACCATCTGGCCGCGCTGGCGCATGTTGATCGAGTCGATCTCGCGCAGGAAGGTCAGCGCCTGGTCGGCGCCGAGCTCACCCGCACGGGCCATGAAGGCCCGGATGTCCTTCGGCAGGCAGCCGCCGCCGAAGCCGATCCCGGCCCGCAGGAACTTCTTCCCGATCCGGTCGTCGTAGCCGATGGCCTCCGCCAGCTTCGCCACATCGCCGTCCGCGGCCTCGCACACCTCCGCCATCGCGTTGATGAACGAGATCTTGGTCGCCAGGAAGGAGTTCGCGGACGTCTTCACCAGCTCGGCGGTCGGGAAGTCGGTCACCACGAACGGTGTGCCCTCGCCGAGCGGCGTCGCGTACACCTCGCGCAGCAGCTTCTCCGCGCGCTCGCTGCGCACTCCGACGACGATCCGGTCGGGGTGCAGTGTGTCGTCCACCGCGAAGCCCTCGCGCAGGAACTCGGGGTTCCAGGCCAGCTCGGCGTCCGCGCCCGCGGGGGAGTGGTCGGCCAGGTAGCGGGCCAGCCGGTCGGCGGAACCGACGGGCACCGTCGACTTGCCGACGACGAGGGCCGGGCGGGTCAGGTGCGGGGCGAGGGAGGCGATCGCGGAGTCGACGTACGACATGTCGCAGGCGTACTCGCCGTGCCGCTGCGGGGTGTTCACGCAGACGAAGTGCACGTCACCGAACGCACCGACCTCGGCGAAGTCCATGGTGAAGCGGAGCCGGCCGGTGGAGCCCTCGATCCCGGCGACATGCTTGCGCAGCAGGTCCTCCAGGCCCGGCTCGTACATCGGGACCTCGCCCCGCTGGAGCATCTCGATCTTCTCGGGCACCACGTCGAGCCCCAGCACCTCGAACCCGAGCTCGGCCAAGGCCGCGGCGTGGGTGGCGCCGAGGTAGCCGGTGCCGATCACGGTGATCTTGAGGGCCATGGAGACTCCAGAAAGGGGGACGGGCCAGTGCGCGCCCGAGCATAGTCGGACGGTCTGACGGGCAGTTTTCCCGCTGTCGCCAAGCTCACGTATCCCTCCCGTGGGGCGGGCCCTAAAATTTGAGTTACTTAACGGTAATTAGCACAGGCATTGCAGCGTCCTTGGAGCGTGAGAGACCTTGGCCGGATCGGCTGACTTCGACCTGTACCGCCCGTCCGAGGAGCACGACATGCTCCGGGACGCCATCCGCTCGCTGGCGGAGGCGAAGATCGCGCCCTACGCCGCCGCGGTCGACGAGGAGGCCCGCTTCCCGCGCGAGGCGCTGGACGCGCTGGTCGCGAGCGACCTGCACGCCGTGCACGTCCCCGAGGAGTACGGCGGCACGGGCGCCGACGCGCTGGCCACGGTGATCGTGATCGAGGAGGTCGCGCGCGCCTGCGTGTCCTCCTCCCTGATCCCCGCCGTGAACAAGCTGGGCTCGCTCCCGGTGATCCTCTCCGGCTCCGAGGAGCTGAAGAAGAAGTATCTCGGCCCGCTCGCCAAGGGCGACGCGATGTTCTCGTACGCCCTCTCCGAGCCGGACGCCGGCTCCGACGCGGCCGGCATGAAGACCAAGGCGGTCCGCGACGGCGACCACTGGATCCTCAACGGCGTGAAGCGCTGGATCACCAACGCGGGCGAGTCCGAGTACTACACGGTCATGGCGGTCACGGACCCGACCAAGCGCTCCAAGGGAATCTCGGCGTTCGTCGTCGAGAAGTCCGACGAGGGCGTCTCCTTCGGCGCCCCGGAGAAGAAGCTCGGCATCAAGGGCTCCCCGACCCGCGAGGTCTACTTCGACAACGTCCGCATCCCCGCCGACCGCATGATCGGCGACGAGGGCACCGGCTTCGCCACCGCGATGAAGACCCTCGACCACACCCGCATCACCATCGCCGCCCAGGCCCTCGGCGTCGCCCAGGGCGCCTTCGACTACGCCAAGGGCTACGTCCAGGAGCGCAAGCAGTTCGGCAAGGCCATCGCCGACTTCCAGGGCATCCAGTTCATGCTCGCCGACATGGCCATGAAGATCGAGGCGGCCCGCGCCCTGACGTACCAAGCGGCGGCGAAGTCCGAACGCGGCGACAAGGACCTCACCTTCCAGGGCGCGGCGGCCAAGTGCTTCGCCTCGGACGTGGCGATGGAGGTCACCACGGACGCGGTCCAGCTGCTGGGCGGGTACGGCTACACCCGGGACTACCCGGTGGAGCGCATGATGCGCGACGCGAAGATCACGCAGATATACGAAGGCACGAACCAGGTCCAGCGGATCGTCATGGCCCGCAACCTGCCGTAGCCGGTCCGACCGGCGACGACCGAGCCCCCGGATGCGCTCCGGGGGCTTTTGTCGTAGTGCGGGTGGGGCATTTCGGGGTGGATTGGTCGCGTCCGCCCGATGGCGCCCCGCGAGACAGGGGCGTAGGACGGAAGGGCACGGGGCCCGCCCCGGGTTCCCGCATCCCCCAGGAGGAGCCATGACCCAGGCCGAGAGCATGTCCGCGATGAGCAAGGAGATGCAGGACTGCGTGGCGGCGTGCATGGAATGCCACAGTGTCTGCGAGGAGACCATGAGCTCCTGCATGCAGATGGGCGGCCAGGCGCAGATGCAGATCATGCGCGCGCTCATCGACTGCGCCGAGATGACCCGCATGTGCGCGGACATGATGATGCGCCGCTCGCCCCTGTCGGCGGAGATGTGCGCGATGTGCGCCAAGGCGTGCGAGATGTGCGCCGAGGCGTGTATGTCCATGCCGGACGATGCCCAGATGATGCGCTGCGCGGAGGCGTGTCGTCGCTGCGTGCAGACCTGCCGAGCGATGTCGGGAATGGCGATGTGACGCCTGCCGGCTGACTGATCAAGGGCACCCGCCGGGGTGTCCTTGATCACCGGGGGTGCAGACTGCTGGGCATGACCTCGCCCGAGAGCACGACGCCGCCCTGCACGGATGAGCAGGGACGGCCCGCAGGCCGGCTCTTCCAGCCGCCGCCGCTGCCCCCGGCGACGGACGCCACCGAGGCCTTCGACGCCGCCGAGCGGGACATGTGGCAGGGCCGGACCGAGGCCTACGCCGGGAGTTTCGCGCGGCTGTGCGCCCAACCGGTGGAGGCCCTGCTCGACGCGGCCGGAGTGGGTGAGGGGACGCGGGTCCTCGACGTCGGGACCGGCACCGGTACGGCGGCCGTGGCGGCGCGGGCGCGCGGTGCCCGGGTGAGTGCCGTGGACGCCGATGCCGGGATGGTGGCGGAGGCGCGTGCCCGCGGGCTCGACGCGCGCACCGGTGTGCTGCCCGAACTCCCTTACGGTGACGGCGAGTTCGATGCCGTCGTCGGCAACTTCGTCGTCAACCACGTCGGCCGCCCCCGGGCCGCCCTCGCCGAACTCCACCGCCTTCTGCGCCCCGGCGGCCGGATCGCCCTCACGACGTGGAGCGCACGGCGCGGCGCGGGACAGGACCTGCTGGGCCGGGCCTGCGAGGCGGGCGGGGCCGTACCGCCGGCCTACCTCCCGCGGCTGGATCCGGCGGAGGACTGGGCCCGTACGGCGGACGGCCTCGCCGAACTGCTCGGCGGGGCGGGATTCATCGAGACGGAGACGGCCGAACTGACCTGGGAGCACCGGGCCGGAGTCGAGGAGTGGTGGAGCGCCGCCGCGGGCGGGGTCGCCACGATCGGACTGGTCGTCACCTCGCAGGACCCGGAGACCGTCGCGCGGATCCGGCGGGAGTACGAGCGTCTGAGCGCTGAACACGCGGTGGCGGAAGGGCAGTTGGCCCTTCCGCACATCGCGCTGCTCGGCTCGGGACGGCGGGCTTGAGGACCCTGGCCCTCAGTTGCCCGAGACGGTGACCTTCTCGTCGTTGTTCAGCTCCTGCACCAGCTGCTTCACCTTCGCCTTGTCCCAGACGAGGTTGCCTCCGGTCGACCCGGAGATCGGCATGTTCAGCGAGGTGCCGTCGCCGCTGTTGACGCCCTTCATCGCGAAGAACATGGACCCCAGGTCGTACAGGCCCATGTCCTTGTCGACGATGAGCGAGTCCAGGCCGGCGCCGAGCGTCGGGTAGAGCTTGAAGGGGTTCAGGACCGTGCCGGGGGTGGCCACCTGATGGGCAAGGGCCGCGAGGAACTTCTGCTGGTTCTTGGTGCGCTGCAGGTCGGACGCGGCGAACGCGTGCCGGGTGCGGACGAAAGCGAGCGCCTGGTCGCCGTTCAGCTTCTGCTTGCCCGCCGTGAAGTCGGCGCCGGAGTACTTGTCCTTGAACCCCTTGTCGATGTCGATCTCGACCCCGCCGACCGCGTCCACGATGCTCGCGAAGCCGGCGAAGCCGATCTCGACGTAGTGGTCGATCTTCAGTCCGGTGTTGAACTCGACCGTGCGCACCAGCAGTTCGGGGCCGTCCTCGGCGTAGGCGGCGTTCAGCTTCACGTGCCGGCCCGTGCCCTTGTAGGTCTTGCCGGACTCGGAGCCCACGAAGGTCGGGATCTCCACGTCCGAGTCACGCGGCAGCGAGATCAGCGTGTCGCCGTTGCTGCCGGTGTGCAGGATCATCATCGAGTCGGTGCGCTTGCCCTCGGCGGAGCCGGTGTGCAGCTGCTTCTTCTGCTCCGAGGAGAGCCCGGCGCGGCTGTCGGAGCCGACGATCAGGTAGTTGGTGCCGTCGCCCTGCTCCGGCCGGTCGATGACCTTGGACAGGTCGACCTCGCGGTTGAGCTTGGAGTCGGCCCAGAAGTAGGTGGCGACGCTCGTCACGATCAGCCCGGTGATCACGACGATCGCGGTCCACTTGATCCGCTTGCGCCAGTTCGGCGCGGGCCGCGGACCACGGCCGCCGCCGCCGGGCTCGCCGGGGCCGCCGTAGCCACCGCCCCCGCCGGGGGCGCCGTAGACCTGGCCGGTGTTGTAGCCGCTGTCATAGCCGCCGCCGTGGCCCTGGCCGTCGACGTACGACGGCTGCTGGGGCACGCCGTTGCCGTACGGCGGCGCGGACGGGCCCTGACGGCCGTACGCGCCCTGCCCGGGCGCCCCCTGATCGCGGCGAACCTGCCGCATCACGCGGGCGCTCTCGGGCTGTGCGCTCGCGCTGCCGCGTCCGTACCGGTCGCGGTCGTCGCCGGACCATCCCTCGGGCCAATCGTTCATGGGGCCCAGTGTGCAGGTACCGGCTGTGCCCTATACAAGGGTCGTCGGAAAATCAGGGCAGCGCTGTTGCCAAGCTGACACAAATTCCGCGATTGTCATCACGGCATAAGGTGGAGGCCATGACAGACCAGGCCACCGTCGCGCAACCGGGTACTCCGGAGATCCCGGGCAAGCCGACCTCGGCGTCCCGCACCACGCTGAGCCACATCATGACCCAGGCCGACACCAACCTCCTCGGTACCGTGCACGGCGGCGTGATCATGAAGCTGGTGGACGACGCGGCGGGAGCGGTGGCAGGGCGGCACAGCGGCGGGCCCGCCGTCACCGCCTCCATGGACGAGATGGCGTTCCTGGAGCCGGTCCGGGTGGGTGACCTCGTCCATGTGAAGGCCCAGGTCAACTGGACCGGCCGGACCTCGATGGAGGTCGGTGTGCGGGTCCTCGCCGAGCGCTGGAACGAGTCCACGCCCGCCACCCAGGTCGGCTCCGCCTACCTCGTGTTCGCCGCGGTCGACGCCGACGGCACGCCACGCCGGGTCCCGCCGGTGCTCCCGGAGACGGAACGGGACGAGCGCCGCTACCAGGAGGCCCAGATCCGCCGCACCCACCGCCTCGCGCGACGCCGGGCGATCATGGAACTGCGGGAGAAGCGGGCGGCGGAGGGCTTCGAGGACTGAGCCGCCGCCGTGAGAGAGCTCACGGACAGCGCTCCGCCTACACGCACCCCACCTCGTCCCCCGTGATCACCCCGGACTCCCCCTGGAGCTCGTCCTCGGCCCGTACCTTGCGTACCCGCTCGAAGTCCGCGCCCGCGATCACCTTGAGTACCGCCCCCTGTCCCTTCACCGCCCGCAGCTCGCTGCCGGGCAGGGCCGCCGCCAGGGAGTGGGCGGAGCGGTCCCAGCGGGGGTCGTAGGCGACGACCGTGCGCTTCAGCGTGCGGTCGGCGGAGTCCACCGGGAAGCCCGTCGTACGGAACCCCGTCGCCGCCAGCGCCGCGTCCACGCGCTTGCCGAGTCCGCCCGCCGCCGTGCCGTTCTCGACCTGGACGCGGATCTGCTGCGGGGCCACCGGGACCAGCAGCGCCTTGTCCTTCGGCTTGTACGCGGCCAGCGGCTGGTCCTCGCGCAGGGACTTGAAGAGCCGCGACGACTTCACCGGATCCCACTTCAGGGTCGACCCCACGCCCTTGACGGCGTATCCCATCTGCCCGATCGGCACGGTCGTGAACTCCGAGGAGGAGGGGGAGAAGTTCCGCATCGCCCGGCCCAGACCGAGCAGTTCGTCCGTGCCGAAGCCCTTGTCGGCGCGTACGGAGCCGAGGACGGCCCGGGCCACATCGCGGAACCTCATCGGGTTCAGGAGGATGCCGGACGAGGTCGCCCGGTCGATCAGCGCCGCGAGGAAGCGCTGCTGCCGCTTCATCCGGCCGAGATCGGAGGAGCCGTCGGCGTGCCGGGAGCGGACGTACTGCAGTGCCTGCCCGCCCATCAGCCGGTGCCGGCCGGCCGCGAGGTCGAGGCCGGTGTACGCGTCCTTGAGCGGGTCGGCGTTGCAGATCTCGACGCCGCCGAGCACGTCCACCGTCTTCATGAAGCTGGTGAAGTCGACCTCCAGATAGTGGTCGATCTTCACGTGGGTCATGTTCTCGACGGTCCGGACCGTCAGCTGGGGCCCGCCTTCCGCGTAGGCCGCGTTGATCTTGATGGCGTGCCCGTGGTGGCGTTCCCCGGTGGTCATGTCGACGTGCGCGGGCGTCATCGCGTACGAGTCGCGCGGCAGGCTCACCACGCTCGCCCGCTCCCGGTCCTCCGAGATGTGCACGATCATGATCGTGTCGGTGCAGTGGCAGGGCGCGCCGCCCAGCTTGTACTTCTGCCGTTCGGCCTCGGTGATCTTGTCACGGCCGTCGGTGCCGACCAGCAGCACGTTCATGCCGTCTCCGGCGCGCGGCCGGTTCTTCATGTCCTTGAAGGGGTCCACGCGCGCGATGTCCGCGTCGAGGCTGGTGACGACCGCGTGCCCGATCCCGGCGGAGGCGAGCACGACGACGGACAGCGTGGTCGCCGCCCGCATGCCCCAGCGGGGCCGCTTGCGTCGCACGGGAGGCCGCGAGGGCCGGCGCTGCGGGGGGCGAGGGCGGGCGGCGGAGGGGCGGGGCGGCGTGCTGGGCATGGGGGGACACCTCCGCGAGGGCAGCCGAACGAGGGATCATGAGCACCGTAGGCCCATACGATCTGCGACGACCGGCACCGCCCCGGGTGGGGCGCGGCGGTGTCCCCCGTTCGCGGTAACGTGAGCCCCCTATGAACGCCAAGCCCGACGTGCAGCTCCCCGCCGTATCTGTGATCATGCCCGTCCTCGACGAGGAGCGGCATCTGCGCGGAGCCGTCCAAGCGATCCTCGCGCAGGAGTACGCCGGCGAGATGGAGGTCGTGATCGCCCTCGGTCCGTCCACGGACCGCACGGACGAGATCGCGGCTCAGCTCGTAGCGGAAGACTCCCGCGTCCACACCGTCCCGAACCCCACCGGCCGCACCCCCGCCGCCCTCAACGCCGCGATCAAGGCCTCCCGCCACCCGATCGTCGTCCGCGTGGACGGGCACGGCATGCTCTCGCCGAACTACATCGCGACCGCCGTACGGCTCCTGGAGGAGACCGGCGCGCAGAACGTCGGCGGCATCATGCACGCCGAGGGCGAGAACGACTGGGAGCACGCGGTCGCCGCCGCGATGACCTCGAAGATAGGTGTGGGCAACGCGGCCTTCCACACCGGTGGCGAGGCACAGTCGGCCGAGACCGTCTACCTCGGTGTCTTCCGGCGCGAGGCGCTGGAGCAACAGGGCGGCTACAACGAGGAGTTCATCCGCGCCCAGGACTGGGAGCTGAACTTCCGGATCCGTGAGGCGGGCGGGCTGATCTGGTTCTCGCCGGAGCTCAGGGTGTCGTACCGCCCGAGGCCGAGCGTGAAGGCCCTCGCCAAGCAGTACAAGGACTACGGCCGCTGGCGGCACGTCGTCGCCCGCTACCACGAGGGCTCCATCAACCTGCGCTACCTCGCCCCGCCGACCGCGGTGTGCGCGATCGCGGCCGGAATCGTGGTCGGCGCCGCGCTGACCCCGCTCGGCTTCGTCGTCCCCGGCGGCTACCTCGCGGCGATCGTCCTCGGCTCGCTGCCCGCGGGCAAGGGGCTCCCGCTCAAGGCACGGCTCCAGATCCCGGTGGCGCTCGCCACCATGCACATGTGCTGGGGCTACGGCTTCCTGACCAGCCCGCGCTCGCTGGCCAGGCGGGTCATCGCCTCGCGGCGGCCCGCGGTGCTGAACAAGGTGTGAGTCGCATCACCAGGTGAACCCCGGGTTGACGTGCATGCAGGCCGAGTCGTCCGCCCCGTTGAGGGCCTCAGCCGTCTTCGGGGTGGTGTTGTCCTTCTTGGCAGCCTTGTACGTCGTACCCTCGCGCCAGTCCGCTCCCACGACGAGCGTGACCCCGGAGACATCGGTCGACTTCTTCACCGAACTCATCGGAATGCCCAGGGACTTGGCGACCGCCTGGGCATCACCCTCCAACTCGGCGCTCGGGTAGCGCACCAGCGTCGCCGCCTCGCTCAGGGACGTCGTCCGGTCGGAGACCGCCTTGTCGTAGCCCTTCTCCACCAGCAGTCCGGCCACCGTGCTCGCCCGGCCGCTCGCCGCGGCCAGGGAGCTGGTGCGGGTGCCGTTCTGGACCAGCACCCCGATCTCGTCCTTCGCGGCGGCCGGGTCGTCGGAGGCCGCCTCGGCCTTCTCGGCGGTCGCCTTCTTCGCGTCCTTGCCGTCGAGCGCGATGTCCTCGCGCACCAGCCGGAAGAGCTGCTCGGCGTCCTCGGTGGGCTCCACCCGTGCGCCCACGTACCGGTTGGGCATCGTGGTCATGGTGATGCGCTCCGGCTCCACCTTCCGCAGCTCGTTGCTGAGGTCGTAGAGCTTCTTGACGGTGCCGAGCCCCGAGTCGACGGTGATGGCCTTCGTCGCCTGCTCGGCGAGCTTGCGCAGCTTGTTCGGGCTGCTCATGGTGGCGTTCTCGCGCAGCTCGCGGACCATCGAGTTCATGTACATGTGCTGAGCCTTGGCGCGGGCGAGGTCGCTGCCGTCCTCGAAGCCGTAGCGGGTGCGCAGCCACTGGAGGGCCTGCACGCCCTTGACGGAGGAGGTGCCCTTCTCCAGCTTCAGGCCGGAGCCGTGTCCCTGGCTGTCCCGCGAGTGGATGTTGGCGTCCACGCAGACCGGGACGCCGCCGATGGCGTCGGCCATGGACACCACTCCCGAGAAGTCGACCATCATGAAGTGGTCGATGTGGATTCCGGTGAGCTCCTGCCAGGTGGCCACCGTGCAGCCCGGGCCGCCGTGGCCGAGGCTCTGGTTGGTCATCGCCCGGCCGTTGCTCGCCGCGTACACCTTGCCGTCGTCCGGGTCCGTGCACTTGGGGATCTTCACGAGGGTGTCGCGCGGCATGCTGACGACCGAGAGGTTGGTGCGGTCGGCGGACAGGTGCAGCAGCATCTGCACGTCCGCGAGGGGAGTGGAGCCGAACGTCTCCTTGGCGCCGCCCAGCTTCTGGTTCTCCTCGTTGTCCCGTGCGTCGGAACCGATGATCAGGATGTTCAGCGGGGTCTGGCCCGCCGCGTTCGGCGTCGGCTCGGCGACCTTGTTGTCGCCCAGGTTCAGATCGTCCTGCTCGATGTTGGAGTTCAGGTGCCGGTAGTAGAGGTAGCCGGTCCCGGCCACCGCGAGTATCAGCACCGCGAGCGTCGTCGCGGACCATCTGAGCATCCGGTGCTTGCGCGGCGCCCTCCGGCTGCCGTGCCCGGATTCCGCCTCGGTCCCCGGCGCGACGTCCTGCACGCTGTATTGCGTTGTCAACGTTCCCGTCCTCCCCACCCACCCCACCGGACCCGCACGCCATGCGTCGGGCCCGCCGCACGTCTTAGACATACGACGGGCCCGTGAGGTTGCCCTACGAACCTGTGTGAGACCTGGGGCCTGCCTCGGGGGACCTCAGCTCGCGCACTGCGCCTTGTCCGCCGTGGACTTGTCCACGCCCGGTGCGGCCGCCGTGGAGGAGTTGAGCTTCACGCCCGCGCCCTTGAAGTCCTTGCCCAGGGTGAGCGTCATGGCCGGCAGGCCCTGGGCGTTGGTGACGCTCTTGCCCGGCTTCATCGCCGAGCCGGAAAGCCCCATGATGTCCGCCAGCCGGCGCGCCTGGTCGGCCTGGCCGGGGGCGTACTCCAGGGTCGTCTTCGCCAGCGTCGCCCCGGCGTTGCCCGCGTTCTCGGACTTGGTCACGCCCGCCTCGGTCTGGAGGTAGGAGAGCTGCTGCTGCGCGCTGCCCCCCGCCGCACCGCCGTTGAGGATGCGCACGCGGACGTCGGACGCGGCGGACTTGGTGCCCTTGAGCCGGGCCGCGACCTCCGCCTTCTCCTTCTTCTCCTGCGCCTTGACCTCGGTGAAGGAGACGTCGCCCGCGATCGCGTCGAAGATCGCGGGTGCCCTCGTCTTGTCGACGACCACCGTCGCCTTGACGGTCTCGGCGGGATTGTCGACCACGGGGATCGTCATGAAGCTGATGTTCTTCGTCGGCACCTTCTTCAGCTCCAGGGCGATGTCCTTGAGCGTGCCGACCGTGCCGATCGCCTTGTCCACGGTCAGCGCGTTGGTCGCGGCCTCCGCCAGCTTCAGCAGCTTGGTGGGGCTGGTGAGGGTGTCGCCGGAGGTCATCTTGCGCATCAGCGAGCCCAGGAACTGCTGCTGTACCTTGATCCGGTCCAGGTCGCCCTCGTTGCCGAAGGCGTGCCGGGTGCGCACGAAGGCGAGGGCCTGCTCGCCCTCCACCTTCGACGCGCCCGCGGGCAGGACGAGCTTCGACTTCTTGTCGTTGACGGCGTTCTCCACACAGACCTCGACCCCGTCCACCGCCGTGGTCAGGGTCTTCACCGCGTTGAAGTCGGCCATCACGAAGTGGTCGGGCTTGATGCCGGTGGCCGCCTCGACCGTGCGCATCGTGCAGCCGGCGTCCCGGCCCCTCTCGCCGAGGCTCCTGTTGAAGCGGACACCGTCCTGCCCCGCGACGACCGCCTCGGTGCCGTCCTCCTGCTTGGTCTGGCAGTCCGGTATGTCGACGATCAGGTCGCGCGGGATGCTGAGCGCGGTCGCGTTCGTCCGGTCCTTGGCGACGTGCAGCAGGATGTTGGTGTCGGCGTGGCCCACGCTGCCCGCGTCGCCGTAGCCCTCGTTGCCCTCACCGGTGCGCTTGTCGGTGCCGATGATGAGGATGTTGAAGGCCTCGTCCTTGCTGAAGTTGCTGGCTGCCGCGTCGCCGACGTCGGTCGTGCCGACATTGCCCTCGAGGTGCTTGAGGTAGAAGTAGCCCGTCGTGGCACCGGCGACCAGGACGAACGCCATCGTGCCGCCGGTCCACAGCAGGGCCTTCTTCGCCTTCGACTTCTGCTTGACCGGTCGCCGTCCGCGCCGCCCCGGCAGTGGCTCCTCGGGCGGCGCGCCCCGGCGCCTGCGCGGCGGCGGTACGTCCCGGCCGGGGGCCACGGGGGCGGTCGTACGGCTGCCCGGCGCGCCCGTCCTGCTCGGCGAGGGCGCGGCTCTGCGCGGACCGGGAATGCCCGACTGCGGTGCGGAAGGGCTCAGTCGCAGTTCGTATTCGCCGGTGTTCGGATTGAGCACCCACTGGTCTGCGGGGTCGACGTCGTCCGCCCGCCCACGGCCTTGTGCGTCCACGGTTGTCCGAATCCTCCGTCAGGGCCACGCGGCGATCGCTGGATCGCTCACACTATCCGCCCGGTTGGGCCTTGAGCGACGTGAGTTGTTCCTGTGCCGATTCTGTCAGTACGTACGTACGCCCGGCCCCCTCCGTTCGGCCCCCGGCGCTCCCGTTCGCCTACCACTGGTAGACCGAGTACACATCCATGCACTGACCGGTGTCCGAGCCGTTGATGGCGTCCGAGTTGCCCGGCAGATCACCGGCCTTGGCCTCGGACTGCTTCGGATACGCCGTCCCGGTACGCCAGTCGGCGCCCACGACGAGGGTGACCCCGGAGACATCGGTCGACTTCTTCACCGAACTCATGGGGATTCCGAGGGACTTGGCGATGCGCTGGGCGTCGCCCTCCAGGTCGGCGCTCGGGTAGCGCACGACCGTCCGGTCCTCGGAGAGGCCCGCCGTCGCGTCCTTGGACGCCTGCAAGAAACCTTTCCTCACGAGCTCCTCGGCGATCGTGCCGGCGCGTCCGCCCGCCGGGCCGCGGGTGGAGGTCGCCGTCGCGTTCTGCACCAGGACGCCGATCTCGTCGTCCGGCGCGGAAGGGGTTTTGGTGGCCGCGACGGTCTTCTTCCCCTCCGACGCCTTGCCCTTGTTGTCGAGGGGCACGTCGTCGCGGAGCATCTCCCAGAGCTTGTCGGCGTTCGCGCCGTCGGGTACGACGTGGTCCTTGTTCTTCGGGTCCTGGACGTTCGGCATCGTCACCGAGGTGATGCGGTCCGTCGGCACCGACTTGAGCTGCATGCCCAGGTCGTAGAGCTTCTTGACCGAGCCGATCTCCTCGGACACCTTGAGGGACTTCGTGGCCGCCTCGGCGAGGCCCATCAGCCGCGGGGTGTCGGTGAAGACGTTCTGCCCCTTCAGCGTCCGGATCATCGAGTTCAGATACATGTGCTGGGCCCTGGCCCGCATCAGGTCGCTGCCCCAGGCGTGCCGGGTGCGCAGCCATTGCAGGGCCTGCTCGTCCTCGACCTTGTGCGTGCCCGCCGTCATCTTCAGCCCGGAGCCGCCGGGCACGTCGGCCGTCGGGCGGTCCCACACGTTCTGCTTCACACAGACGGAGACACCGCCGATGGCGTCCGCCATCCTCACCACGCCCGAGAAGTCGATCGTCATCCAGTGGTCGATGTAGACCCCGGTGAGGTTCTGCCAGGTGGCGAGCGTGCAGCCGGCGCCACCGCGCGCCAGGGACGTGTTGATGATGTCGGTGGTCGGCGGGTACTTCTCCCCGGTGTCCGGGTCCGTGCACTTGGGGATGTCGACCCGGGTGTCGCGCGGGATGCTCACCATCGCGGCGCTCTTGCGGTCCGCCGACAGGTGGATGAGCATCTGCACATCGCCCAGTGGCGGGTTGCCGCGGTTGTCCCTGCTGCCGCCGAGCTTCACGTTCTCGTCGGAGTTGCGGCTGTCCGAGCCGATCAGCAGGATGTTCAACGGCGTCTGCCCGGCCGCGTTGGCCTCGGCTTTTTGCGCCTTGGAGTCGCCGCTGCTGCGCTCTCCCTTGCGGATGTTGCCGTTCAGATGCTGGTAGTAGAGGTATCCCGCACCGGCGCTGCCAAGTATCAGCACGGCGAGCGTGGTCGCCGACCATCTGAGCACCCGGTGCTTGCGCTGGGCCCTGGCCCGCCGCCGCCCGTGCCGCCCGGGTCCGCCCGGACCGGGCCCCTCGGCGGGCCGTACATCCGGCCGCGCCCCCTCCTCGTGCACACTGCTGTGCCCCATCCCCTGTCTCCCCACCCTCACGCTCACCCAGAACGAACGAAAAGACCTGCCCTACGACTGGTTAGACGCACGACAGGCCTCTTAGGTCACCGCGGAGCCGGCGAACAACTCCCCGTCTGCGCCGCGGCGTCCGGCACGCACGCTCGCGGCGTTCCCGAAACGCCCACGTGGCTCCTGCACGAGGACGCGCCGGTGCCTTGCGATCGCACGCACCGGACGCCGCGGCGCGGGGCCCTTCGGGCGGACTACGGGGGGTTGTTCACCAGGCTCTCACTTGGCGCACTCGACCTTGTCGGCCGTGGACTGCTGCACCCCCTCGGGTGCCTTCGTCGCCGTGGTGAAGGACGCCCCGGCGCCCTTGAAGTCCTTGCCGAGGGTGAGGGTCATGGTGGGCAGGCCCTGGGAGTTGGTCACGCTCTTGCCGGGCTTCAGCTGGGCCCCGGACAGGCCCAGGATGGCCGCCAGCCTGCGCGCCTGGTCGGCCTGGTCGGGGGCGTACTCCAGCGTGGTCTTGCTCAGCGCCGCGTCCGCGTTGCCCGCGTTCTCCGACTTCAGTACGCCCTCTTCGTTCTGCAGGTACTCCAGCTCGGCCTGCGCGCTGCCCGCCACCGCACCGCCGTTGAGGATGCGCACCCGCACCTCGGACGCGGCCGACTTGGTGCCCTTGAGCCGGGCCGCCTCCTCGGCCGCCTCGGCGCTCTTGGACGCGCCGGCCTTCTTCTTGACCTCGGTGAACGACACATCGTTCTTGATCATGTCGAAGACGGTGGGAGCGGTCGCGTCGTTGAGGACGACCGTCGCCTTCACCTTCTCCGTCGGGTTGTCGACGACCGGGACCGTGGTGAACGTCAGGTTCTTCACGTTCAGCTTGCCCAGCTCCAGACCGAGGTCCTTCAGCTTGCCGATGCTGTCGAGGTTGGAGTCGACGGTCAGCGCCTTGGTGCCCGCCTCCGCCAACTTGATCATCTTCGTCGGATTGGTGAGTGTGTCGTTCGACTTCAGCTTGCGCATCAGCGCGCTCAGGAACTGCTGCTGCAGCCCGATCCGGCTCAGGTCCCCGCCGAAGCCGACCGAGTGCCGGGTACGCACGAAGGCGAGGGCCTGCTCGCCCGAGATGGTGTGCTTGCCCTTCGACAGCTTGAGCTTCGAGTCCTCGTCGTCGATGTCCTTGGCCAGACAGACCTCGACCCCGCCGACCGCCGTGGTCAGCGTCTTGACCGCGTTGAAGTCGGCCACCATGAAGTTGTCGGCCTGGATCCCGGTGAGTTCGGTGACGGTCCGCACGGTGCAGCTGGCGGTGCGTTCGTCCTGGCCCAGGCTCGTGTTGAAGCGCACGTCGTCCGTGCCCTGGATGACCTTGGTGGTGCCGTCCGACAGCGTGGTCTCGCAGTCGGGGACGTCCACGATCAGGTCGCGCGGGATGCTCAGCGCGGTCGCGTTCGTACGGTCCTTGGAGACGTGCAGCAGGATCGTGGTGTCCGCGTGCCCGACGCTGTCCTTGTCGCCGTAGCTCCCGTTGCCCGCGCCGGTGCGCTTGTCGGTGCCGATCAGCAGGATGTTGATCGCCTTGTCCGACTGGAAGCCGCCGGTGCTGGCACCGTCGTCGGAGACGGAGCTGATGTTGCCGTTCAGGTGCCGGATGTAGAGATAGCCGCCGCCCGCCGCCGCGACCAGCACGAACGCCATCGTGCCGCCGGTCCACAGCAGGGCCTTCTTCGCCTTCGACGTCTGTTTGACCGGTCGGCGCCCACGGCGCCCCGGCAGCGGCTCCTCGGGCGGCGCGCCCCGCCGCCTGCGCGGCGGCGGCACCGCACGGCCCGGCGCCACGGGACTGGCCGTACGACCGGCGGGTGCGCCCGCCCTGTTCGGGGAGGGCGCGGATCTACGGGGACCGGGAATACCCGACTGCGGTGCGGAAGGGGTCAGTCGCAGTTCGTATTCACCGGTGTGCGGGTTGAGTACCCACTGGTCTGCGGGGTCGATGTCGCCCGCCCGCCCACGGCCTTGTGCGTCCACGGTTGCTGAATCCTCCGTCGGCCGGATGCACCGGAGCGCTCACACTAGCCGCCCGATTCGCCGACAGGTTACGACGGTGACAAATTCCACGCCCCTACAACCGGGCAATCCGCCCATTTGCTCGGACACCGGTTCGCCGCCTTGGGAAACGCTTTACCCGCAGCTGTCCTCGGCGGCCGTGTTGCCGCGGAAGGTGGGTGCCCCGCTCTCGTTCTCAGATTCTCCATAGGGTTCTTCGTCATGAGAATGTTCTGAAAACCTCGGGGCTTTCTCCTTCACCTTCACCGGCGCATCCTTGCGCAACCGTTCGAAAAGCCGCCGGGCCTCGGGTTCCGCGAGTTGATCACGATTGGCGTCGTTGACATACGGCTCCCGCGGCACGGTAAGGAATTGCACACGCTCCGTGGGGATGTGCCGCAGGCCGCGCACGAGTTCGTACAACCCGCGCAGACTCGCCAGCTCGGGATCGGTGGTGAGCGAGGAAGTCGCCGCGTCCAGCACGGGATAGAGCTTCACCGGATTCAGCAGTACGTCATTGCTCTGCACCTTGTGGACGAGCGCCCCGAGAAAACGCTGCTGACGGTCCATCCGCTCGGTGTCGCTGCCGTCGCCGAGGGACTTGCGGGCCCGCACATAGCCGAGCGCCTCCTCGCCGTCCAGCGTCACCCGCCCCGCCGGAAGCCGCAGCTTGGCCGCCTTGTCGTTGATCGGTTCGTTCAGACAGACCGTCACTCCGTCGACGGCGTCCACCATGTCCTTGAACCCATGGAAGTCGACGACCATGTGATGGTCCACGCGAATGTTCGTGAGTTTCTCGACGGTCCGGATGGTGCAGGCCGAACCGCCCTTCTGGAAGGCGCTGTTGAACATGGTGAACGCGGGCTTGCCACGGGTCCCGTCCGCCCCCAGACAGGCCGGCACGTCCACCATCAGGTCCCGCGGCAGCGACACGGCCGTCGCGGTGCGCCGCCCGGCGGACAGATGCAGCAGGATCGTGGTGTCCGACCGCTCGGTCCCCGAGTCCCGCCCGTACCGTGCGTTCTCGTCCCCCGACCGTGAGTCGGACCCGATCAGCAGAATGTTCTGCGCGCCCTTGACGAGTGAGGTGGGCCGCTCCTTCTCGTACCGGGCGAGCTCCGCGGCGGCCGCGTCGTCCGGGGTGATGTTCCCGTCGAGCTTGGCGTAGAGGGCCCATGCGGCGCCGGCGGTGGCTGCGGCGGCCACGGCGACGGCGAGTCCGGCACCGCGCAGCCACCGCCGCCGCCGGCGGCGTATGAGCCCTTCACCGCCGGCCGACGCCCCAAGGCCGGGTCCGAGGGCGCGAGCTCTGTCGGTCACGAGTCGGCCCACCCCTCATGGCGTACGAATCTGTACTTACGACCATGACGCGGACCGGTTCCCGGGGGCGGCCGGTACTGCTCCACTCGGGTGACCGCACGCGGCGCGCGACCCTCCGGTCATCGACGAACAGCCGTGACCCGCTCACTCTCGATCCGCTGGGCGAGCCCCTCCTCGCCCAACCGCTCCAGATGACGGCACAGCACCACGGACCCCCCGGTGGCGAGCGCCCCGTACAACCCGGCGTTCAACCCGTCCCACGTGTCGTACGGCAGCCCCGACAACACGCGGTCCCCCGTCCCCTCGGCCCGAGCCCGCTCGACGAGCTCCGCCGCGCTGAACTCCCGCCCCGCCACGATCAACGCGGGTTCGTCAGGGTCCACCGGAGCGAACGGAACGAACCGGTCCCCCTGTCCCGGCACCTCCACGGCATAGTCCACGAAGCCGTCCGGCGTCTGCGGGAAGCGCCCGCCCAGCGGCCGCAGGGCCAACGCGACCCGCTCCCCGGAACACGCCCGCGCCGCCTCCAGCGTGTCCGGACCGCTCACGACCACGTCGGCCGCGGCCGGATCACCGCCGACGTCCGCGACCACTCCCACCGACGCGCAGGCCAGCAGCCACACCGCCGTCTGCCAGTGCGCGGGCAGCAGCAGCGTCACCCGGTCACCGGGCGCGGCGGCGAGGTCGCCCTGGAGGAGGTTCGAGGTCTTGGCCACCCAATTGGCGAAGGTGGCCACGGACAATTCGACACGTTCGCCCGTGGCGTCGTCGTAGAAGGTCACCAGGGGGCGTGCGGGGTCCGCGGCGAGCGCGGAACGCAGCAGGTCGGCAGGGGTGCGATCGGTGGCGTTCATCCGCAGAAGCGTACGCGGGCACGCGGCCGGACACCCTCGAGCGGGGCCACCGGTTCGGCGCAACAGCACCCGACGGTCCGTCAGTTTCCCGATGGACAGATTTATATGACTATGTCCAGGATCGGGAGCATGCGTGGACTACTTGCTTCCTCGGTCGGCGTCACCTGCGCGGCCGCCCTCGCCCTGTCCCTCACCTCGCCCGCGGTCGCGGCGAGACCGGTGTCCCCGGCTGCCGTGAGACCGGCGTCGGGCGCGGAAGCCCCCGGCAGCACCCAGTCGCTGCCCCTGGCGCCCCTCGCCTCCCGCGACTTCACCCTCGCCCCGGCCGACGAACAGGGCCTGCCCCGCCGGGACGTACGGCACTTCTCCCTCGCCGGCGTGATCTGGGACGACCCCGACATCGAGCTGCACGGCCGCGTCCAGATCCGCACCCGTGCGGTCGGCACCGACACCTGGTCCGGCTGGCAGGACCTGGAGGCCCACAACGACGACACCGCCGACCCCGGCGCGGCCGAGCGCATCTCCGGCCGCGTCCACGGCGCCACGGCACCGCTGTGGGTGGGCGACTCGGACGGCGTGGAGGTGAGGGTCCGGGCCGAAGCCGACCGCAGCGCCGAGGACACGGCCCGCGGCTCCCGTACGGTGGCCACGACCGCTCCTCTCCCGAAGGGGCTGCGTCTGGAACTGGTGGACCCGGGGGAGAGCGCACCGGCGTCCGCCCGGCAGGAAGCCGCGGCGGCGGGCGACCCCCACCGCGCCGTCGCACCTCGCTCCGACCCCACCCCCGAACCGGCCGAAGATCCCGCCACGATGGACACGTCGGCCCCCACCGCCGAACCACCCGAAGATGCCGCCGCGATGGACGCGTCCGCCGCCAACGCCGGTCTGGCCGGTGCCGGTGCCATCGAGATCCCGGCGCTGAACCGGCAGCAGACCGAACAGGAGCTGTTCGCCCTGCGCGCGGGGGAGTTGACGGAGCGGCAGCGGGCGAAGCCGTACATCGGAGCGCGCCCGCGCATCGTGACCCGGCGCGGCTGGGGCGCCGACGAGGGGCTGCGTGAGCGGAGGTTCGTCTACACGAAGAAGGTCAAGGCGGCCTTCGTGCACCACACGGCGTCCGGCAACGGGTACCGCTGTTCGCAGGTGCCCTCGCTCATTCGCGGTATCTACCGCTACCACGTCAAGAGCATGGGCTGGCGTGACATCGGCTACAACTTCCTCGTCGACAAGTGCGGAAACATCTACGAGGGCCGGGCGGGCGGCGTGGCGAGGCCGGTCCTCGGCGCCCACACCCTTGGCTTCAACACCAACAGCATGGGGATCGCCGTCGTCGGCAGCTACGGTTCCAAGAAGCCGCCCGCCGCCGCGACGACCGCCGTCGCACGGCTCGCCGCGTGGAAGCTCGGCCTGTACGGCGCGAACCCGAAGGGGAAGACGTATCTGAAGTCGGGCGGTGGCAACCGCTATCCGAAGGGTAAGAAGGTACGACTGAACGTGATCTCCGGCCACCGGGACGGCTTCGCCACGGAGTGCCCCGGACGGCAGCTCTACCGCAAACTCGGATCCACCCGCACAACAGCTGCCCGTCTCCAAGGTCGTTGACGGTCGCTGAGGGCCGAGGAGAGTTCGTACCACCCGTTTCACCGCCGTCGGGGGGCAGGCGCGAATGCCGCACGGCCACCGAAGGTGCCGCACAACGGTCTGCATACACTGGCCGGTCGCAAGACAGTTCGGGCCGGTCCCGGCAGGAAGCGGAGACAACAGGTGACAGAAGCGATCCTCCTGGTCGGCGGCAAGGGCACGAGACTGCGCCCCCTCACGGTCCACACCCCCAAGCCCATGGTCCGCGCGGCAGGCGTCCCCTTCCTCACCCACCAGCTGGCCAGAGCGAGAGCGGCGGGCGTCGACCACATCGTCCTCGCCACGAGCTACCTCGCGGAGGTCTTCGAGCCGCACTTCGGCGACGGCTCCTCCCTGGGGCTTCACCTCGAGTACGTCACCGAGGTGGAGCCCCTCGGCACGGGCGGCGCGATCCGCAACGTGGCCGACCGTCTGCACTCCGCCCCCGACGAGCCGGTCCTGGTCTTCAACGGCGACATCCTGACGGGCCTGGACATCAGGGCGCTGGTGCGCACGCACGAGACGACGGGCGCGGACGTCTCCCTGCATCTCACGAAGGTGACGGACCCGCGGGCCTACGGACTGGTCCCCACGGACGAGACGGGCAGGGTCCTGGCGTTCCTGGAGAAGCCCCAGACCCCGGAGGAGATCGTCACCGACCAGATCAACGCGGGGGCGTACGTCTTCCGCCGCTCGGTCATCGACACGATCCCGCGGGGCCGCCCGGTCTCGGTGGAACGCGAGACCTTCCCCGAACTCCTGTCGGCCGGAGCCCACCTCCAGGGCATGGTGGACTCGAGGTACTGGCTGGACCTCGGCACCCCCGCCGCCTTCGTCCGCGGCTCGGCCGACCTGGTCCTGGGCCGGGCCCCGTCCCCCGCGGTGCCCGGCCGCTGCGGCGACCGCCTGATACTTCCCACGGCCAGGGTCGCCCCGGACGCGAAACTGACCGACGGCACGGTGGTCGGCGAGGGCGCGTACATCGCGGAAGGCGCCAGGGTCTCCGGCTCGACGATCCTTCCGGGCGCGGTGGTGGAACCGGGTGCCGTCATCACCGACTCCCTGATCGGCACCAGGGCCCGCGTGGGCGAACGCTCCATCCTCACCGGCACGGTCATCGGCGACGGCGCGGTCATCGGCGCCGACAACGAACTGCGCGACGGCGCGCGCGTCTGGTGCGACGCGAAGATCCCGGCGGGAGCGGTCCGCTTCTCGTCGGACCGGTGAGGAGAGGTTCCCGCTCAGCCCGTCCGGCGTTCGAGGACACAGGGGGCGGAGCCCCCTGTGCGTGCGGCAGCCCCTGGGGACGGGACGGGTAGGGGCGGCGGGGGAGACAACCGCGACGGCAACCCCACCCGCCGCACCGTCACAACCGCCCGATATCCCCCCGAGTCATCCGCGGCGCCCGCCGCCCCGGAACCCGCCCACTCAACAAAATCAACCGAGCCGCGCGATGCCGCTGCCCCGCATACGGCTCCAGCAGCGACAACATCGCCGCATCATCCGCATCCCGATCCCCCGCCAGCGCGAACCCCACGATCCCCGGCAGATGCAGATCCCCCACGGTCACCGCATCCGCCGCCCCATGACTCCGCTGCACCACCTCCGCGGACGTCCACGGCCCCACCCCCGGCACGACCTCCAACCGAGCCTGCGCCGCCGCCGGAGACATCCCCACCGCCTCCTCCAGCCGCGCAGCCACCCGCACGGCCCGCAGGATCGTCGAGGCCCGCTTGTTGTCCACCCCGGCCCGATGCCACTCCCACGAAGGAATCAACGCCCAGGTCCGGGGCGACGGCATCACCCACAACCGCCCACCCGCCGCAGGCCCGGGCGCCGGCTCCCCGAACTTCCGCACCAGCAACCGCCACGCCCGATACGCCTCATCGGTCGTGACCTTCTGCTCCAGCACGGACGGAATCAGCGACTCCAGCACCAGCCCGGTCCGCGTCAGCCGCAGCGCCGGCCGCCGATGCCAGGAATGAGCCACCACGCGATGCCGGGGCACGAAGACCGAAGGATCGTCCGCGGCCCCGAGCAACTCCGGCAACCGCGAGAGCAGCCACTCCCCCCCGGGCCCCCACGCCTCGCCGCGCACCTCACCGCCGTACACGCACACCCGCAGGGTCCCGGGACCGACAGGCGTACGACTGGCCCGCCACACCGACCCGTCCGGAAGAGCCCGGAACGTGGGGTCCCCGGGCCCCCGCCTGAGCGCCCCGAGCACCAGCCCGAGATCGACGGGCCACCCCGGCGCCCACTTCCGCACCAGCGGAGCCTCGACCCGCGGCGTCTCCCGCCGCGCGGCGGGCACGACGACCTCCCCACCGCGCACGGTCGTACGCGTGGGCCGGGGAGCGAAGCGTCCTGCCACGAATGAAGTCCTGGGATAGGAGAGGAACCGGGACCTGGGGTACGAGAGGAACCGGAAGAAGCCCTACGAGACTAGGCGCAAGCCGAGGCCCACCACCGCACCTCGACGATACGGGCGCACATCACCGCACCTCGATGAAGCTCCCGGCATCCCGATCCGGCCGGGGCCGAGGCTCCTCCGCCGGATGCCCCACCGCGACGGCCCCCATCGGATCCCAGTCCTCCGGCAGCCCCAGCACCTCCCGGACCACATCGCGGCAGAACATGGTGGACGACACCCACGCCGACCCCAGCCGCTCGCCGGCCAGCGCGACGAGGAAGTTCTGCACCCCGGCCCCCGTGGCGACGACGAACATCTCCCGCTCGGCCGCGTCCCGCCGCCCATCGCCGTACGTGTGCGACCCGTCCATCACCAGACAGGGCACGACGAGATACGGCGCGTTCCGCAGCACGTCCCCGCGCCGCACCCGCTTGGCTATCGACTCCTCGGACTTCCCGTCCCGCCGCAGATCGGCGATCCAGGCGTCCCGCATGGCGTCCAGCAGCCCGGTCCGCGAGGCCTCGGACTCCAGCAGCACGAACCGCCACGGCGTCGTGTGGTGCGGTGCGGGCGCGGTGACGGCCGCGGCGACGGCCCGTCGTACGGCTCCGGGGTCGACGGGCTCGTCCGTGAAGGCCCGTACGGTACGGCGCTGGGTGACCGCCTCCCGGACGGCCTCCGAGGTTCCCAGCCGGAACATGTCGTCGCGCGCGTGACGCACCATGGCCCTCGCCCCCTCCCCGTGCTCCTCGGCCACGATGTGCGCCAGCCCGCGCACGACGGCGACGGGGAGACCGGCGGCCTTGCCCTTGACGAGATCACCGGCGGCGGCCAGTTCGTCGGCCGTCGCCACGACGGTCGCGCTGAGCGGATTGCCGTACGCGTCCGTGCCGCCCCGCAGATCGTCCAGCACCCGCACCCCGGCTGCCCCGATCGCGACATCGGTGAGCCCGGCGCGCCAGGGCCGTCCGAAGGTGTCGGTGACGACGATCCCGACGTCGACCCCGAGGGCGTCCCGCAGCCCGTCCCGGATCGCCCGCGCCGACGCGTCCGGGTCCTCGGGCAGCAACAGCACGGTCCCCGAAGGGGTGTTGGAGGCGTCGACCCCGGCGGCGGCCATCACGAGCCCCTGCCGGTTCTCGACGATCCTGAGCGCCCCGCGCCGCGCCACGACCCGTACGGTCTCGGCGTCGATCGCGGCCTCCCGGTCGCTCGCCTCGACGACCCGCCCCTCCGCCTTGGACACGATCTTCGAGGTGACGAGCAGCACGTCCCCGTCGACGAGCCCCGGCTCGGCGCCGGCGATCAGCTTGGCGAGGTCGTCCCCCCGCGCGACCTCGGGCATACCGGAGACGGCCCACACACGGAAACCGTCCCCCGCGATGTCCTTCACGGACTCGTGTCCGGACGACGTCGCCGTGCCATCTGCCGTTGTGTGTCCGAACGGGGCGGTGGCGCCATCTGCCCTTCCCTGTCCGGACGGGCTCGCTGTGCTGCCCGCCGTCCCGTGACTGGACCCGTCCGCTGTGCTGCCCGCCGTCCCGTGACCGGAGGAGTTCGCTGTGCTGCCCGCCGTCCCGTGACCGGACCCGTCCGCCGTGCTGCCCACCGGCCCACGACCGGACCCGGTCACCGCGCCCCCCGCATCCCGGGGCCTGCCGCTCGCGGCCGCGTCGTCGTTCACCGCGCAGCCGCCTGCGGCTTGCGCGTCACCCCGGCTCCCGGCCACCGCTCCCGATGCTTCCGCCGGGCCCCGTGCCTCGTCCGACACCTCGCCGCTCAAGCTCCGCGCACCTCCTCCGCCAGCTCCAGCGCCTCCTGGGCCATCCGCGCGGTCGCGTCCAGGTCGGTCATCATCAGCGGCACGGCCCGGCAGCGGATGCCGGCCGACTCGATCCGCTCGACCGCTCCGACGTCCACGGTGTCGACGAGCCAGCCGTCCAGCAGCCCCGAGCCGTAGTGCTCGGCGACCGCCGCGGCCGTGGACTCGACGCCGACCGCCGCCAGCACCTTGTCGGCCATGCCGCGCACGGGCGCGTCCCCGACGATGGGGGACAGGCCCACCACCGGCACCCCGGCTTCGGCGATCGCCTCGCGGATGCCGGGCACGGCAAGGATCGTGCCGACGGACACCACCGGGTTGGACGGCGGGAACAGCACCACGTCCGCCTCCGCGATCGCCTCCAGCACTCCCGGTGCCGGCTTGGTCTGCTCCGCGCCCACCGGCACGACCGCGTGGGCCGGGACGGACGCCCGCAGCCGCACCCAGTACTCCTGGAAGTGAACGGCCTTGCGCTCGCCGTCGACCTCCACGGCCACATGCGTCTCGACCCGGTCGTCGGTCATCGGGATCAGCCGCACCCCCGGCTTCCACCGGTCGCACAGTGCCTCGGTCACCGCGCTCAGCGGATACCCCGCACCGATCATCTGCGTCCGCACGATGTGCGTGGCGAAGTCCCGGTCGCCGAGCCCGAACCACTCGGGTCCGACGCCGTACGCCGCGAGTTCCTCCTTGAGGTGGAAGGTCTCGTCGGCCCGCCCCCAGCCCTGCTCCTCGTTGATACCGCCGCCGAGCGTGTACATCACCGTGTCGAGGTCCGGGCAGACCTTCAGCCCGAAGAGGTGGATGTCGTCCCCGGTGTTACCGATGACCGTGATGTCCGCGTCCTGCGCGGCCTGCTTCAGACCGCGCAGGAACCGGGCACCGCCGATGCCTCCTGCCAGAACCACAATGCGCATGGGAGCAAGTCTTACAGGCGGGTACGACAACGCGTCATGCGGTTACGACGTCCACCTCGTCGTGAGTCTCGCGGGCGGTGCACGCGGTGTGCATCGGCATCTCGGTCAGCCCCGGGTAGTAGACGTGCAGACTCACCGCCGGCTCCAGCGCGTCGTTGACGACTTCGTGCACGTACCCCGGCGCGAACACCCGCTGTGCCACCGCTCCCAGCGCGCGCGTTCCCCGTTCGGTGCGCTCGGTCAGCGTGCCCTCCAGGACGGTGAGGACCCCGGAGGAGCGGCCGTGGTCGTGCAGCCCGCTGCCCTGACCGGGGACCCAGGACAGCAGCCACACCTCGTAGCCGGGTCCGGTACGCAGCCGGTGGTACCAGCGGCTCGTCGCGTCGTACTGGACGAGGTGCGCCCACTGCGAGCGGTCGGCGGCGATGGAGCGTGCCAGGCCGACGAAGTCGGCGACGGTGGCCGGGTGCTCGCGAGGGGCCTGGAGGAGGTGCGGGACCTCGAGGAGGTCGCCGGCGATCTGGAGGTCGTTGTCGCTGTTCATGGGATGCGATGGGTCCTCGGCGAAGAGTGTGGGGGCTGGCTGGGTGTCGCGTACCGCCCGCCCGGGTCACGGGAAGACAGGAATGCCCGGGTGCGGGCGGGGAACAAGCAGCCGAGTCACGGTGGACTCAGGAGCAGCCGGAGCGCGTTGGGCTCAACAGCTGGAACAGCAACAACAGCTACAGCGAGCGCGGGCAGCACCGTGGGACCCGGCCGTGCGGGTCGAGGTGAGTGCCAAGTTCGCGAGCATGCCCACAAGGACAGCGGGTCACACGTTCACTGTCAACTCGACACCCCGGAAGTGGGACATGTTTCACCTCATCCGGTCCATCTCCCTGATGAAAGGTTTGTTCACACGCCTACCGGGACACATGGCGCACAACCGGGCGCACGGGCCGCGACGTCGCACGACTTCCACGGGTGCACACGGAACGAGTTCGAACTGATGGGCGTCCTTCCCCGTACAGGTCCGAAAGGGCCGGCACGGCTCGGCAGCCCTCTCGGGCCTCGTCTGCTTGTCAAGGTTTATGCCGATTTGAACACTTTCTGCAAGGCCTTGGTTCCGCAGAGTGAATAAGGGGCTCAATAGCAGATCTCGGCTTGACTCGCCCGGAGCAGCACACTTGTAATTTCACTCGTGTCGTTCAGCCGAAATCGGTAACGGCCGTCACACGGGGACGCGAAGACAGACGAGGGGCGCACATGACCGAGCTGGTGCAGCAACTGCTGGTCGACGACGCGGACGAGGAACTCGGCTGGCAGGAGCGCGCGCTGTGCGCCCAGACCGACCCCGAGTCCTTCTTTCCCGAGAAGGGCGGCTCCACCCGCGAGGCCAAGAAGGTCTGCCTCTCCTGCGAGGTCCGCTCCGAGTGCCTGGAATACGCCCTCGCCAACGACGAGCGCTTCGGCATCTGGGGCGGCCTGTCGGAACGCGAACGCCGCAGGCTGAAGAAGGCCGCCGTCTGAAGCGAGGTACGCATCGCCGCACTTTTCGTACGCGACCGAACGGCCCGTCGCACGGGGGTTATCCACAGGCGGCGGGCCGCCGTCTTGCCCAGCCGATAGTGTGGGCGCTCGTCCGAGACGCCTCGCCGCCCCCTCAGGGCACAGGCGCCCACCGCAGTCCACCGAACCGGGGCCCGTACCTCGATGTCCGTGCACAGCCACACGGCAGCCCAAGATCACGCTGCCACTCCTGAGTTCCCGCGTCATGTGGTGACCGCGGTGCTCGTCTCCCACGACGGCGCCCGCTGGCTGCCCGACGCGCTCGCCGGGCTGCTCGGCCAGGAGCGCCCCGTGCAGTTCGCCATGGCCGCCGACACCGGCAGCGCGGACGACTCCGCGCAGCTGGTCACCGACGCCCTCGGGGCAGACCGGGTCCTGCACCTCGCCCGGCGCACCGGCTTCGGCCAGGCCGTCGAGGAGGCCGCCCGCACCGCTCCCGTCCTGACCCCGGACGAGCTGCCGTACCTGAAGCGGCCCAGCGGCTGGGACCCGGTCACGCGCACGTGGCGCGACGACGCCTACGACCTGCCGGAGCTGCCGCACGGCGAGCCGGTCCAGTGGCTCTGGCTGCTGCACGACGACTGCGCCCCCGATCCCGACGCCCTGGCCCAGCTGCTGCGCGTCGTGGAGAACGAACTGGAGCTCGGCCGGGACGACGTCGCCGTCGTGGGCCCCAAGCTCCGCGGCTGGTACGACAAGCGGCAGCTGCTCGAGGTCGGCGTCTCCATCGCCCACTCCGGCCGCCGCTGGACGGGCCTGGACCGCCGCGAACAGGACCAGGGCCAGCACGACCACGTCCGGTCCGTGCTGTCCGTGTCCACCGCGGGCATGCTGATCCGCCGCGACCTCTTCGAGCAGCTCGGCGGCTTCGACCGGCGCCTGCCCCTCATGCGTGACGACGTCGACCTGTGCTGGCGCGCCCAGGCCGCCGGTCACCGCGTCCTCATCGCCCCCGAAGCCGTCGTACGTCATGCCGAGGCGGCCTCCCGGGAGCGCCGTGCCGTCGACTGCGCGGGCCGCACCACCGCGTCCCCGCACAAGGTCGACAAGGCCGGAGCCGTTTACACCCTGCTCGTCAACACGCGTACGGCCGCGCTGCCCTGGGTGCTCGTGCGCCTGGTCCTGGGCACCCTGCTGCGGACCGTCGCCTACCTCGTCGGCAAGGTGCCCGGACAGGCCCTCGACGAGATCCGCGGCCTCCTCGGCACCCTGCTGCGGCCCGAGCGGATCATCGCCGGGCGGAGCAAGCGGGGCACGCCGGTCGTCGACAAGGACGAGCTCAGGCAGCTGTTCCCGCCACCCGGCGCGACCGTCCGGGCCACCGTGGAACAGGTCGCGGGCAATTTCTTCGGCGGCTCAGACGCCGAGGCCTCCGCGGCCGGACGCCATGGCGGCGGCATCGAGTCCGGGCCCGGCGGCGACGACGCGGACTTCCTGGAGATCGAGCAGTTCGCCCGCCTCAAGCGCGTCGCCCGCAAGCCGGGACCGGTGCTCTTCCTGGCGCTGCTGCTCGTCGCCCTGGTCGCCTGCCGCAACCTTCTGGGCGGCGGCGCGCTCGCGGGCGGCGCCCTGCTGCCCGCCCCGGCGGGCGCGAGCGAGCTGTGGTCGCGCTACACGGACGCCTGGCACGCGGTGGGTGCCGGTGGCACCCCGTCCGCGCCGCCGTATCTGGCGGTCATCGCCGCGCTGTCCTCCGTACTGTTCGGCTCGACCGGTCTCGCACTGACGGTCCTGCTGGTCTGCTCGGTGCCGCTGGCCGGCTTCACGGCCTACTTCGCCTCCCGCCCGCTCGTCGAGTCCCGCCTCCTGCGCGCATGGGCGGCCGTCGTCTACGCCTTCCTGCCCGCCGCCACCGGCGCCCTCGCCGGCGGCCGCGTCGGCACCGCCGTCCTCGCCGTCCTGCTGCCGCTCATCGCGCGCGCGGGCGTCGTGGCCGGCGGCCTGACGAACACCACGGGTACGCGCGGCAGTTGGCGCGCCACCTGGGCGTTCGCGCTCCTGCTCACGATCACCACCGCGTTCACGCCGATCATCTGGCCGATCGCGCTGATCCTCGGCATCGGCCTGCTGGTCGTGCGCCGCACCGACATCACCGCCTACGGCCTGCGCTTCCTGGCCCAGTTCGGCACCCCCCTGCTGGTCCTCGCCCCCTGGTCGCTGACGCTGCTCCCGTTCGGCTTCTTCGACCAGGCGGGCCTCGAGTACGGCTCCTCGGCCGCCTCCGCCCTCGACCTGCTCGGCGCGAGCCCCGGCGGCCCCGGCACGGTCGACGGGCTGATGCTCATCGGCGTGGTGCTGGCAGCCCTGGCCGCCCTGCTGCGCACCAACCGGCAGTTCGGCATCTGGACGGCCTGGGCGGTGGCCCTGGTGGGCCTCGTCTTCGCGGTCCTGTCCAACGACTCGACCTGGGCGGGCCCCGCCACCCTCGTCTACGGCCTCGCCCTGCTGGCCGCCGCCGTGATGGGCGCCGACGGGGCACGCGCACGCGTGGCCGAGCAGAGCTTCGGCTGGCGCCAGCCGGTCGCCGCCCTGATCGCCTTCGCCTCCGCCGCGGGCCCGCTGCTCGTCGCCGCGGGCTGGATGATCGGCGGCGCCGACGGACCGCTGGAGCGCCGCGACCCCGTCCAGGTGCCCGCGTTCGTCGCCGAGGAGAGCGGCACCCGCGACCAGGCCCGCACCCTCGTCCTCGACAGCGACTCCGCGGCGCACGTCGGCTACATGCTGGTGCGCGGCTCCGGCGCCCGCCTCGGCGACGCCGAACTCGCCGCGGCCGACGGCGAGAACGACAAGCTGGACAAGGTCGTAGCCAACCTCGTCGCCGGCTCCGGCGCCGACCAGGCGAACCAGCTCGGCGGCTTCGCCGTGCGCTACGTCCTCGTCCACAAGGGCGCGCCCCGCGAGGTCACGCGCGTGCTGGACGCCACGCCCGGCCTGACCCGGCTCAGCCAGCAGGACGGCAGCGGACTGTGGCGGGTCGACCAGGAGGTCGCGCGCGCCACCATCGTCGCCAAGTCCGGATCCGGTACCGCGCAGCCGGTGGCCGCGGGCCCCGTGGACATCCACACCACGGTCCCGTCCGGCGCCGACGGCAGGGTCCTGCGCCTCGCCGACACGGCCGACGAGGGCTGGACCGCCACCCTGGACGGCAGGCCGCTGACCCGCACCACCGTCGACGGCTGGGCCCAGGGCTTCGAACTGCCCGCCTCCGGCGGCGAGCTGGACGTCACCTTCGACGATCCGTTCACCCACACCCTGTGGCTGTGGATCCAGGGCTTCCTCGCCGTCGTCCTCGTGGTCATGGCCCTGCCCGGCCGCCGCCGCGACGTCGACGACGACCTCCCCGAGGAGCCGTCGATCCCCGCCCAGGCCGTGGCGGGCGAGGGCCGTCGCGCCCGTCGCCTGCGCGCCCAGGCCGAGGAGGCCGCGCGCCCGGACGACGTCCCCCCTCCTCCGCAGGAGGCCCCCGCCGCGGTCCCGCAGCAGCAGTCCTACGGCGACTGGGACGCCCAGACCTACGCGAACGCCGAGTACGGCACCTACGGCGGCGAGCAGTACCAGGGCACCGCCCAGCAGTACCCGGCGGGCGGCTACGACCAGCAGCCGTATCAGGCGGACCCCTACCAGGGCGGCCAGTACGACCCGTACGCCTACGGCGGCCAGAACCAGCAGGCGTCGTACGACCAGACGTACGGCGGCCAGTACGAGCAGCAGTACGACCAGGGCTACGACCCCGCGTACGACCCGGCGCAGCAGCACCCGGACGACACCGGCAGTGAGCGCCCCGACGGGAGTCAGCAGTGAACCGCACCACCGTGTCCCTCATCGCCGGCGCCGCCGCGCTCGCCGCCGTCACCGGGTTCGCCACGCTCAGCTCACCGCAGGCCGCCGGCACCGCCAGGACGGCCGCAGAGCTGCCCGTGGAGCGCACCAGCCTGCTGTGCCCGGCGCCCAGCACCTCCGACATCGCGGAGACGTCGTACACGTCCTTCACGCCCGTCACCAAGGACGCGGAAAGCGGCGGCAAGGCCGAACTCCAGGCGGCCGCCGAGGAGTCGGACGGCAAGAGCGCGGGCAAGAAGGCCGGCAAGCCGGTCCTCGAACCCGAGGAGCCCGGCAAGCCCGCCACCGGGGAGACCTCCGGCGGTGACGCGCGGGCCCTCGTCGGCACCGCCGAGGGGAAGTTCGCGCCCGGCTGGACCGTCCAGGAGACCACGAAGGTCGCCGCGGGCTCCGGACGCGGGCTGCAGGGCGTCAACTGCTCCGCGCCCGACACCGAGTTCTGGTTCCCGGGCGCGAGCACGGCCGCCGACCGCACCGACTACGTCCATCTGACCAACCCCGACGACTCCGCCGCCGTCGTCGACATCGAGCTCTACGGCAAGGACGGCGCCCTGGACTCCACGCTGGGGGAGGGCATCACCGTCGCGCCGCACTCCAGCGACCCGATCCTGCTGTCCACGCTCACCGAGGAGAAGCAGGAGAACCTCACCGTCCATGTGAACGTCCGCAGCGGGCGCGTGGGCGCGGCCGTGCAGGCGCTGGACGACAAGCTCGGCGGCGACTGGCTGGCCGCGTCGGCGGACCCGTCCGGCAGCCTGGTGCTGCCCGGTATCCCGAAGGACGCCACCGCCGTGCGCCTGGTCGCCTTCACGCCCGGTGACTCCGACGCCGACCTGAAGGTGCAGCTCGCGTCCCCCTCCGGCCTGATCACCCCCGCCGGGAACGAGACGCTGCACGTGAAGGGCGGCATGACCGCCTCCGCCGACCTCGGAGACGTCACACGCGGAGAGGCCGGTTCGCTGGTCCTGACCCCCACCGACGCATCCGTGCCGGTGGTCGCAGCCCTGCGGGTCGTCCGCGGCAAGGGCGACGACCAGGAGACGGCCTTCATCCCGGCCACGCGTCCGGTCGGCACGCGCGCGACGGTCGCCGACAACAGCGCCAAGGGCACCACGCTCTCGCTGACCGCCCCCACCCGGGCGGCCACCATCAAGGTCACGGCCTCGGCGGGCAGCAAGGGCGGTGAGGCCGTCTCGAAGACGTTCACCCTCAAGGCGGGCACCACCGAGAACGTGGAAGCCCCCACCCCGACCGGCCTCAAGGGCACGTACGCCCTCACGGTCGAGCATGTCTCAGGAGGCCCGGTCTACGGCGCCCGCACCTTGGCGGCCACCGCCGACGGAGTGCCGGGCTTCACCGTCCAGGCCCTCCCGGACGACCGGGGCATGGTGGCGGTGCCGGAGGCGGACCAGGACCTGTCGGTACTGCAGAAGTAGCCCGGGGTGATCCGCGGGCGGTTCAGTCCTCGCCGTACCGCGGATCCACCGTCTCCGGAGTGAGCCCCAGCAGCTCGGCCACCTGCTCCACGACGATCTCGTGCACCAGCGCCGCCCGCTCGTCGCGCCCCTTGGTGCGGATCTCCACCGGCCGCCGGTAGACGACCACGCGCGCGGGGCGTCCCTCACGCGCCGGAATCGTCCCGCCGAGCGGCACCGCCTCGTCGTTCCAGGACTGTCCGTCCAGCCGAGGCACCTCCAGGACCAGGAAGTCGATGTCGGCGAGCTGTGGCCAGCGCCGCTCCAGGCGCTCCACGGAGTCCTGCACCAGGTCCGCGAACGCCTCTGCTCGACTCGCGGCGAGAGGTACCTGCGGCGGGGCGATCGGGCCGCGCATGCCTCGGCCGTGGCGATCACGGCGTCGGGGCCCGGGGCCGGTGGCGCGGGGCGGTACGGGGTTGTCCATCACTGGTGAAGGGTAATCCTCGCCGCACCCCCGCGCCCGCCGCCCACGCGGTACCCCGGACGCGTCCGAAACGACGTACGGCCTGCTCGTACGGCATGTCGGCAGTTGACCATTCCAGCCAAGGTTGGGCTCGATTCCGTATCTCTCCGAGACCGTCGATATCAAGGCAATTGACATGGCTTGTGCCAACTGGTGATCGGTTTCAGGTGTGTTCGGCCCCTCGAAAGCGGGTGTCCGTGCAGGTCATCGCGGTGTGACGAGAGTGCCGTGTGGGGCGTTTCACAGCACGACACGGTGGGGTGACCTGGGGGAGAGTCGTCGCGGCCCGTTCAAGAGTGCGGTACCGTCCAACCTCGTGAGCCCTGTACGTCGCTGTTCGCGCACCGCTTGCGGCCGTCCCGCCGTCGCGACGCTGACGTACGTCTACGCCGACTCGACCGCGGTCCTCGGCCCGCTCGCCACCTACGCCGAACCCCACTGCTACGACCTGTGCGCCGAGCACTCCGAGCGCCTCACCGCCCCGCGCGGCTGGGAGGTCGTCAGGCTCCTCGACGCCTCGGCCCCGGCCCGGCCCAGTGGGGACGACCTGGAAGCGCTTGCCAACGCCGTGCGCGAAGCGGCCCGTCCGCAGGAGCGCGCCGCCGGAGCCGGCGGCGGAGCTCGCGCGGCCGACCCGATGGAGGTCGCGCGCCGCGGCCATCTGCGGGTCCTGCGCTCTCCCGACAACTGACCCGTCGTCTGGGCGTGTTCGGCGCGCATCCCGCTCGGTGACGCACACCCATTGACGTGAACTTGGCGCGGACACGACCATTCCGTAAGTCGAAGTGAGAAATCGCTTTCCGCATGACGGAATCGGGGAGGCGCCCGTGTACGTCCAGGAACTCGAACCCGTCGCCGACTCGCTCGGGCTGTCCGCCCTCGTCGCGGCCCTGCCCCTGGTGATCGTCCTCGTCCTGCTCGGCGGCGTCCGCATGAAAGCGCACCTGGCCGGCCTCACCGGCCTCCTGGCGGCCGCGCTGGTCGCCTGGCTCGCCTACGGCATGCCGCTGGGCCAGACCGTATCCAGCGCCGCACAGGGCGCCGCCTTCGGGCTCTTCCCCATCCTGTGGATCGTCGTCAACGCCCTGTGGGTGTACCGGATGACCGTCCGCACGCGGCACTTCGACATCCTGCGCCGCTCCTTCGGAAGGCTGTCCGACGACCCACGCATCCAGGCCCTCGTCGTCGCCTTCTGCTTCGGCGCGCTTCTGGAAGCCCTCGCCGGGTTCGGCGCACCGGTCGCGATCTGCTCGGTCATGCTCGTCGCCCTCGGCTTCGACCCGGTGCGCGCGGCGGTTGTCGCGCTGGTCGCCAACACCGCCCCGGTGGCCTTCGGCGCGATGGGCACACCGGTCGTGACACTCGCGCAGGTCACCGGGCTGCCGTTGCACGACGTGGCGTCCGTGGTGGGCCGTCAGACGCCTTTGCTGGCCCTCGTGGTGCCCCTGGTGCTGGTCTTCCTGGTCGACGGCAAACGGGGCCTGCGCGAGACCTGGGTGCCCGCACTGGTCTGCGGACTCGCCTTCGCCGTCGCCCAGTTCGCGGCCTCCAACTACGTCTCCGCGCAACTCGCCGACATCGGGGCCGCCTTGGCCGGCGCGGGTGCCCTGGTCGCCGTACCGCACGCGCGCGTACCGGCCGACGAGTCCGTACGCGCGTCCGTGCTGACCGGCGCGCGCAGCGAGGACCTCGACGAGACGGACCCGCGCGGTCAAGTCCTGCGCGCCTACGCCCCGTACGCGCTGATCGTCGTGATCTTCTCCGTCGCGCAGATCCCGGCCGTCAAGGACTGGTCGGCGAAGGTGACCCGGACGTACGACTGGCCCTTCCTCAACGTCGTGAATCCGGACGGGGATCCGGTCGGCGGCAACGTCTTCACCTGGCCGATCGTCTCCACCGGCGGCACCCTCGTGCTGCTCGCGGGGATCCTGACGGCCCTCGTGCTGGGCGTGCACGCGCGCGTGGCGGTCCGCGAATGGGCTGCGACCGTCCATGAGTTGCGGTTCGCGATCCTGACCGTGACGTCCGTGCTGGCGCTCGCGTATGTCATGAACCTCTCCGGACAGGCCGCCACCATCGGCCACTTCGTGGCGGCGGCGGGCGCCGGACTGGCCTTCCTGTCGCCGGTCCTGGGCTGGTTCGGAGTGGCCGTCTCCGGTTCGGACACCTCGGCCAACGCGCTGTTCGGGGCGTTGCAGGTGACCGCCGCGCGGGAGTCCGGGCTCTCCCCGGAGCTGCTGGCCGCCGCCAACAGCTCGGGCGGGGTGCTCGGCAAGATGATCTCGCCACAGAACCTCACCATCGCCTGCGCGGCCGTCGGGCTCGCGGGACGTGAGGGGGACCTGCTGCGCAAGGTGCTGCCCTGGAGCCTCGGACTGCTCCTGGTGATGTGCCTGATCGTGGTCGGGCAGAGCTCACCGGTGCTGGGCTGGATGCTGCCCTGACCTCGTCGAGGCCGTCTGACCTCAGGTAACGGCTCGGAGTCCCCTCAGCTTCCGCACCACCCACTGTCAGTGGCTACGGGTAGTTTGTGGTGACCGACAGGACTTTCAGAAGGGTTGGCCGTGGCTGATCTGTCACAGCTCGTGAAGGCGTACGACGTGCGCGGAGTCGTTCCCGACCAGTGGGACGAGACGCTGGCCGAGCTTTTCGGTGCCGCCTTCGTCCAGGTGACCGGGGCGAGCGCGATCGTGACCGGCCACGACATGCGGCCCACGTCCCCGGGTCTGTCGCGGGCCTTCGCGCGCGGAGCGGCCGCCCGCGGCGTGGACGTCACCGAGATCGGCCTGTGCTCGACCGACCAGCTGTACTACGCCTCCGGCGCACTGAACCTGCCGGGCGCGATGTTCACGGCCTCCCACAACCCCGCCCAGTACAACGGCATCAAGATGTCCCGGGCGGGCGCGGCCCCGGTCGGCCAGGACACCGGCCTCGCCGAGATCCGCGAACTGGTCGAGCGGTGGAGCGAGGCGGGCGCCCCGGAAGCGGCCGCGGAGACCGGCACGATCACGCAGCGGGACACCCTGGACGACTACGCGGCCCACCTGCGCTCCCTCGTCGACCTGACCTCCATCCGCCCCCTGAAGGTCGTCGTGGACGCGGGCAACGGCATGGGCGGCCACACCGTCCCGACGGTGTTCGCGGGCCTGCCCCTGGACGTCGTCCCGATGTACTTCGAACTGGACGGCACGTTCCCGAACCACGAGGCCAACCCCCTCGACCCGGCGAACATCGTCGACCTCCGGAAGCGGGTCCGCGAGGAGGGGGCCGACCTCGGCATAGCCTTCGACGGCGACGCCGACCGCTGCTTCGTCGTCGACGAGCGCGGAAACCCGGTCTCCCCGTCCGCCATCACCGCCCTGGTCGCCTCCCGTGAGCTCGCCAGGCACGGCGGCAAGGGCACGGTCATCCACAACCTGATCACGTCCTGGTCGGTTCCGGAGGTCGTCAAGGAGAACGGCGGCACACCGGTACGCACGCGCGTGGGCCACTCCTTCATCAAGGCCGAGATGGCGAGGACCGGCGCGATCTTCGGCGGCGAGCACTCGGCGCACTACTACTTCAAGGACTTCTGGAACGCGGACACGGGCATGCTGGCGGCCCTCCACGTCCTCGCCGCCCTGGGCGGCCAGGAAGGCACGCTCTCGTCCCTGGTGGCCCAGTACGACCGCTACGTCGGCTCCGGCGAGATCAACTCCACGGTCGCCGACCAGACGGACCGCCTGGCCGCGATCAAGGCGGCCTACGAGGGTCGGGAGGGCGTACAACTCGACGAACTCGACGGCCTCACGGTCACCACCCCCGACTGGTGGTTCAACGTCCGCCCGTCCAACACGGAACCCCTCCTGCGCCTCAACGCGGAGGCGAGGGACGAGGCGACGACGGCGAAGGTACGCGACGAGGTACTGGCGATCATCAGAGCCTGACAGGACGTCGGCTGCTGCGGGTGCAGGGGGCTGAGGCCCTTGGGCGGGGTCGAAGGGGCGGCAGCCCCTGGGGACGGGACGGGTACGGGCGGCGGGGAGGCGAAAACCGCGACGCCAACCCCCACCCGCCGACCTCGCCCCAACCCCGGCGCCCCCCTCTCCCCGGCGGTACCCTGACCAGGCACATCCGCACATGCAGCCGTACCGCCCCCGAAGGGAACCCCCATGCCGCTCGAAGCCGGCCTCCTGGAGATCCTCGCCTGCCCGGCCTGTCACGCCCCCCTCAAGGAGCAGGACACCGAGCTGATCTGCACCGGCCAGGACTGCGGCCTGGCGTACCCGGTCCGCGACGGCATCCCCGTGCTCCTCGTCGACGAGGCCCGCCGCCCCGCGTGAGCGCCCCCGCTCCCGCGATGGGCGAGACAGCGCCCCAACTGCCGTAAGAGCGACAACGACTCAGCGACCACCGGTGTCCCGGACCCGCGCGACCGACGACCCCGGCGAAGAGACAACCCGGCGTCCCCGGAGACCCGGCGATCGGAGGCTGCCGCCCCATGCTCGACGAATCGCTGCTAGACACCCCCGAGGCCCTCTCGGAGGCCGACCGCCGAGGCCTGCTCCGCGGCGCCGCAGAGGCCGGCGCCCGCGTCCGCACGGCAGCCCGGCACGCCGCCGAGGCGGGGGTGAACGACCTCAAGCCCGACGGCCGCCCCCGTGCCGTCCTCATCGCTGGGCCCGGCGCCGCCGCCACCTGCGCCGCCGACCTTCTCGGCACACTCGCCGGCGCCGGCAGCCCCGTCACCCGCCTCGCCCCCACCGGAGTCGCCCCCGCCGCGGGCGCCCTGCGCTGGGAACTCCCCGGCTGGGCGGGCTCGGTCGACCTGCTTCTGATCGCCACACCCGACGGCACCGAACCGGGCCTGTCCCTGCTCGCCGACCAGGCCTACCGCCGCGGCTGCACGGTCGTCGCAGTGGCGCCCGGCCGTACCCCGCTCAGCGAGGCGGTCGAGGGCGCCCACGGCCTGTTCGTGCCCATGGCCACGGCCCCGTACGAGCAGGCCACACCCCTCACCGCATCTGCCCCCGGCGTCCTGTGGGCCCTGCTCACACCTCTCCTCGCGATCCTCGACCGCACCGGCCTGCTCACCGCCCCTCCCGACACGCTCGAGAAGATCGCCGACCGCCTCGACCACATCGCCGAGCGCTGCGGCCCCGCCATCGCGACCTACAGCAACCCGGCCAAGACCCTCGCCGCCGAACTCTTCGACGCGCTCCCGGTGATCTGGACCGAGGGCACCTCCGTAGGGCCCGCGGGCCGCCGTTTCGCCGCCGCCCTGGCCGAGCTCTCCGGCCGCCCCGCCGTGGTCTCCGAACTGCCCGAGGCCCTCGCCGCGCACAGCACGCTGCTCGCCGGGCCGCTGGCCGCCAGCGCCGACCCGGACGACTTCTTCCGCGACCGTGTCGAGGAGGCTCCCGCGCTGCACGCGCGCGTGGTGCTCCTTCGCGACCGTCCGATCGGCGGTCTCAGCGCCGCTCCGGCCGCCCGTGACCTGGCCCTCAACCACGACACGCCGATCAGCGAGCTGGAACCGGAGTCCGGCGGCGAGATCGAGACCCTCGCGGAACTGATCGCCGTCACGGATTTCGCCGCCGTTTACCTGGCGCTCGCCTCGGGGGCCTGACGTTGCCCAGGACGCCCTGATCGCCGTACGTACAGAAAGAGCCTGATGGACCGCCTCGACAACACCATCCGCCCCTACGCCTGGGGTTCCACCACCGCCATCCCCGAACTCCTCGGCGTCCGGCCGACCGGTGAACCACAGGCGGAGATGTGGATGGGCGCCCACCCGGGAGCCCCCTCACGCACCGGCCGGGGCACGCTCGTCGAGGTCATCGCCGCGGATCCGGCGAAGGAGCTCGGCGCCGAGGCCGTCGCCAAGTTCGGCCCCCGGCTGCCCTTCCTGCTCAAGATCCTCGCCGCGGGAGCCCCGCTCTCCCTCCAGGTGCACCCCGACCTCGCCCAGGCGAAAGAGGGGTACGACGACGAGGAGCGCCGCGGCATCCCCGTGGACGCGGGCCACCGCAACTACAAGGACGCCAACCACAAACCCGAACTGATCTGCGCGCTCACCGAGTTCGACGGCCTGTGCGGCTTCCGCGAGCCCGTGCGCGCGGCCGAACTGCTCGACGCGCTCGGCGTCGACTCCCTCAAGCCGTACGTCGACCTCCTGCACGCCCGCCCCGAGGAGGCGGCCCTGCGGGAGGTCCTGACGGCCGTCCTGACCGCGGACCGCGCGGAGATGGCCCACACGGTCACCGAGGCCGCGGCCGCCTGCGCCCGCCTCGGCGGCGATCACGCCCCGTACGCCGACATCGCCCACCACTACCCGGGTGACCCGGGCGTCATCGCCGCGATGCTCCTCAACCACGTCCGACTCCAGCCCGGCGAGGCCCTGTTCCTCGGCGCAGGCATCCCGCACGCCTACCTGAGCGGCCTCGGCGTCGAGATCATGGCCAACTCCGACAATGTCCTGCGCTGCGGCCTGACCCCCAAGCACGTCGACGTCCCCGAACTCCTGCGCATCGTCCGCTTCGAGGCCGCCGACCCGGGCGTCCTGCGCCCCGAGGCGTCCCCCGACGACGAGGAGGTCTACGAGACCCCCATCGACGAGTTCCGGCTCTCCCGCTATGTCCTTCCCGAAGGCGGCGCCACCCACGAGCTGACCCGTCCGACCCCGCAGATCCTGCTCTGCACGGCAGGTTCCGTGCGAGCCGGGGAACACGAACTGAGCCCCGGCCAGTCGGTGTTCGTACCGGCGGGCGAGAAGGCCGAGGTGTCCGGCACGGGCACGGTCTTCCGGGCGACGGTGATCGTGTGACCGTGACGTGTGATCGTATGACCGGGCCTGTGGACGGCTGAGACGACCGTGCCGGGCAAGGCTGCAAGAATGGCCCACCGGCAAAGGACGGGCAAAGGCCTGGACGGGCGTAGAGGCACTTGAGGCGAAGGGACAACGCGAGCAGATGAGCGCGTCAGGCGGAACCAGGGCGATCGTGGCGGCACTCGGCGCCAACCTCGCGATCGCGGCATCGAAGTTCGCGGCGTTCGCGTTCAGCGGCTCCTCGTCGATGCTCGCCGAGGGCGTGCACTCCCTCGCCGACTCCGGAAACCAGTTCCTGCTGCTGGTCGGCGGCAAGAAGGCCCAGCGCGAGGCCACCCCGCAACACCCCTTCGGGTACGGCCGCGAGCGCTACATCTACGCCTTCCTGGTCTCCATCGTCCTCTTCTCGGTCGGCGGCATGTTCGCCGTCTACGAGGGCTACGAGAAGATCAAGCACCCGCACGAGATCGAGCACTGGTACTGGCCGGTGGGCGTCCTCGTCTTCGCGATCATCGCCGAAGGCTTCTCCTTCCGGACGGCCATCAAGGAGTCCAACCCGCTGCGCGGCAACCTCTCCTGGAAGGAGTTCGTGCGTCGCGCCAAGGCACCCGAGCTCCCGGTCGTCCTCCTGGAGGACTTCGGCGCGCTCGTCGGCCTGGTCCTCGCCCTCGGAGGCGTCGGCCTGGCCCTGCTCACCGGCGACGGCGTCTGGGACGGCATCGGCACCCTCTGCATCGGCATCCTGCTCATCCTGATCGCCCTCGTCCTGGCGGCGGAGACCAAGTCCCTGCTGCTCGGCGAGGCCGCAGGCATCGAGGCGGTCCATAAGATCGAGGCAGCGATCGTCGACGGCCACACCGTCACCGGCATCATCCACATGCGCACGCTCCACCTGGGTCCCGAGGAACTGCTCATCGCCGCCAAGATCGCTGTCCAGCACGACGACACGGCCGCCGAGGTCGCCTCCGCGATCAACGCCGCCGAGTCCCGCATCCGCGAGGCCGTCCCGATCGCCCGCGTCATCTACCTCGAGCCGGACATCTACAGCGAGACCGAGGCCGCCAAGGGCGCCGACCGGGAGGCGACCCCCGGGGGACCGGCACAGCAGCCGGCGCCCGGCCACTGAGGTTCTGCCGCGGCACGGCTTTTGCGCTGTACGACGACGCGGCCCGCCGACCTTCTCGGCGGGCCCCGTCGGTTCTCGGTGCTCCGGCAACTACCGGACCTCGCTCAGCACCTCCAGCACCGCCGCCCCGTCCGGCGCCGCGATGAGCCGCTCCCGGAACCCGGGGTCCATCAGCTTGCGCGACAGCAGCGCCAGGATCCGCAGGTGTTCATCCCCCGCGGCCGCCTCCGGCACGGAGATCATGAAGACCAGCCTGGCCTTCGTACCGTCCAGCGAACCCCACTCGACGCCCTCGGCGGACCGCGCGAACCCGACGACGGGCGAGGTCACCGCATCCGTCTTGGCATGCGGAATCGCGATCTCCTCCCCGAGCCCGGTGGTCCCCTGCTCCTCCCGCCGCAAGGCGGTGGCGACCAGTTCGTCCAGGTCCGCCACCTTGCCGGTCCGGGCGAGCAACTCGGCCATCTCCCGGATGGCTGCCTCCTTGTCATGGGCGTCGAGGGCGACCTTCACGGTCTGCTCGGTGAGATAGCCGGAGAGGACGCCGGTATTGGTGTCGGCACCGGCACTCGGCGTCCCGGTCGGTGCCGCCTCCGCGGCGGGCACGCTCGACGAGGCCACGATCCGCTGCGCCACCACGGCACCGGCGGCTCCACCGGCCGCCGCACCGGCACCCACCCCGACCAGCGCGGGCTCGAGCGGCCCGGCCACGCCCAGTCCGGCCACCGGCGCCGCACCCTTGCGCCTCCGCTCGCTGACGTCGACCAACGTGACCGTCGTCAGCGCGGTGACCGCGGTGCCGATCAGCACGGCCACGAAGAACATCGGCACCCCGGTCACCGCGCCCAACACCGCCACGATCGGCCCGCCGTGCGGTACGGCGTCCTCGACCCCGGCGACACCGGCGATCGCGCCGGCCACCGCGCCGCCGAGCATATTGGCCGGAATCACCTGTGCGGGCCGCGCCGCGGCGAACGGGATCGCACCTTCGGAGATGCCGAAGCAGCCCATGAACAGCGCGGCCAGACCGGTCTCCCGTTCCTGCTCGGTGTAGAGGCGCCTCCGTATCAAGGTCGCCAGTCCCTGCCCGAGCGGCATGACCGGGATCGCGGCCGCGCACATGCCCATGACCGTCTGGTTGCCGGTCGCGATCAGCCCCGTGCCGAACAGGAAGGCCGTCTTGTTGACCGGCCCGCCCATGTCGAACGCGATCATGAGCCCCAGAATCGCGCCCAGCAGGATCGCGCTCGTGCCCGTCATTCCGCTGAGCCAGTCGGTGAGGTGCTGGAACACCCAGGAGATCGGCTTCCCGATGACGTAGATGAAGAACAACCCCAGCGCCGTGGTCGCCACGATGGGGATCACGATGATCGGCATGATCGGCTGCACGAACTTCGGGACCTTGACCTTCTTGATCCACAGCACCAGATACCCGGCGAGGAACCCGGTCACGATCGCCCCTATGAACCCGGCGCCCGCCTTCGAGTCGTACAGCTCACCCGTGTTCGCGATCCAGCCACCGATCATGCCCGGCACGAGGGCGGGCCGGTCCCCGATGGCGTACGCGATGTATCCGGACAGGATCGGCACCATCAGCTTGAAACCGATGACGCCGATGTTGTTGATGTCCATCCAGAAGGAGTCCTTCGGGATGACCAAGCCGCCGGACGGGTCGGTGTGCCCGCCGAGCGAGAGCGAGATCGCGATCAGCAGCCCGCCGACCACCACGAATGGGATCATGTAACTGACCCCGTTCATCAGCGCCTTGTACGCGACGCTCCGCTCCTTGCCGCCGCCCGATGCCGATGCTGCCGGGGCGGCGCCCGCCGTGTGCACCGGCGCGGAGCGCACCCGTTCGATCAACTGCTCGGGGTGGTGGATCCCTTCCGCCACCCCCACGGTCAGAACGCGCTTGCCCACGAAACGGCTCAGGTCCACGTCCTTGTCCGCGGCGATGATGACACCGTCCGCGTGGCTGACATCGTTGTCATCCAGGACATTTTCAGCCCCGATCGAGCCCTGGGTCTCCACCTTCATGTCGATGTCACGGCTCGCGGCAGCCTGCGCGAGCTTCTCCGCGGCCATATATGTGTGGGCGATGCCGGTCGGGCACGCGGTCACCGCGAGCAGCTTCAACCGCTGCTGCTCGCTGCCGCCGCCCGTGGGGGGAGGTCCGGCCGGACTGGTCACGTCGATCTCCTCACGCCTTTGTCACGCGGAAACGCCGTCCCGGACGCCCCGCAAGATCGATGAGATCTGCCGATCTCTTCGCATCCTCCTTCACCTGCCCAGACCACCCAAGAAGCAAAAGTGCCCGGATGACCTGGTCTGTTGTCGCCTGTTCAGCAGTTCTCAGGTCCGTTGTCACGGCAGTCACAGCACCCCGTCAGCACGACGGACGGCACCTCGCCGACGTCCCGGACGGCCGCCCGTGATCGGCCTGATGTAGGCGGAGGCGGACTGGGGTGCCCCGGCCGACCGGTGTAGCTTGGGACGGAGCCAGACGTCGCTGCTGATGGCGGTCGGGCGGTTCGCACGCGGACCGGCCGAGGGAGAGAGGGCCTCCGACGGACTGCGCTGCGCGCACCGGGCATGCCTGTGTCCTCTTCGGGCACCCCTGTGTCCGCCGCCGCGCAGACCAGCAGTACTACCGCGCCCCAACCCCGAGGAGCAGCTCGTAATGACGACTGTCGACAACCGACAGGACTTCAAAGTCGCCGACCTCTCCCTGGCCGAGTTCGGCCGCAAGGAGATCACCCTCGCCGAGCACGAGATGCCCGGCCTGATGTCGATCCGCAAGGAGTACGCCGAGACGCAGCCGCTGGCCGGCGCCCGCGTCACCGGCTCCCTGCACATGACCGTGCAGACCGCCGTCCTCATCGAGACCCTCGTCGCCCTGGGCGCCGAGGTCCGCTGGGCGTCCTGCAACATCTTCTCCACCCAGGACCACGCGGCCGCCGCCATCGCCGTCGGCCCGAACGGCACCGTGGACAACCCCCAGGGTGTCCCGGTCTTCGCCTGGAAGGGCGAGACCCTGGAGGAGTACTGGTGGTGCACGGAGCAGGCGCTGACCTGGCCGAACACCCCCACCGGCGGCCCGAACATGATCCTGGACGACGGCGGTGACGCCACCCTCCTCGTCCACAAGGGCGTCGAGTACGAGAAGGCCGGCAAGGTTCCCTCCGTCGACACCGCCGAGTCCGACGAGCACCGCTGCGTCCTCGAACTCCTGCACCGCACCATCACGGACGGCTCGCAGAAGTGGACCCAGCTGGCCTCGGAGATCCGCGGGGTGACCGAGGAGACCACGACCGGCGTCCACCGCCTGTACGAGATGCAGCGCGACGGTGTCCTGCTGTTCCCGGCGATCAATGTGAACGACGCGGTCACCAAGTCGAAGTTCGACAACAAGTACGGCTGCCGCCACTCCCTGATCGACGGCATCAACCGCGCCACCGACGTCCTCATCGGCGGCAAGACCGCGGTCGTCCTGGGCTACGGCGACGTGGGCAAGGGCTGCGCGGAGTCCCTGCGCGGCCAGGGCGCCCGCGTCATCGTCACCGAGATCGACCCGATCTGCGCGCTGCAGGCGGCGATGGACGGCTACCAGGTCACGACGCTGGACGAGGTCGTCGACAAGGCCGACATCTTTGTCACCACGACGGGCAACAAGGACATCATCATGGCCTCGGACATGGCCAGGATGAAGCACCAGGCGATCGTCGGCAACATCGGTCACTTCGACAACGAGATCGACATGGCCGGCCTCGCCAAGATCCCCGGCATCGTCAAGGACGAGGTCAAGCCGCAGGTCCACACCTGGAAGTTCCCCGACGGCAAGGTGCTCATCGTGCTGTCCGAGGGCCGTCTGCTGAATCTGGGCAACGCCACCGGCCACCCGTCGTTCGTGATGTCCAACTCCTTCGCGGACCAGACCCTGGCCCAGATCGAGCTGTTCACCAAGCAGTCGGAGTACCCGACCGACGTCTATGTGCTGCCCAAGCACCTCGACGAGAAGGTCGCCCGCCTCCACCTGGACGCGCTCGGCGTGAAGCTGACCCAGCTGCGCCCGGAGCAGGCCGCGTACATCGGCGTCGAGGTCGAGGGCCCGTACAAGTCGGACCACTACCGCTACTGAGCCGTACGGCACAGCAGCAGACCCTCCGAGGCAGGCCCCCGCACCCCCGTGTCGGGGGCCTGCCCCTTTGGCCTTGTGACCCTCGCCGTGTGACCGTCAGGCCGGAACAGCCCGTCAGAACCCAGGACCCCCATGCCCCGCGGCCGTTATTCGCTCCACGATCCGCACGATCACACCCCCCTCGCAGACGAACACTTTCAGTGCGCCCCCGGCCCGTCCGGCTGGCGCTACGTCTCCCAACTGACCACCCCCGCAGGCGATCACAGCGGCTCGGTCGACCTCACCCTCGACGAACTCGGCCGCCCCATCCGCCTCGAACTGCACGCCGCGAGCTGGCAGGTGCGCGGTGCCGCGCTCGACGGCGTCACCTGGGTCCGTACAGACCCCACCGGGGCCCACGCCACGGAAGGCAATGTCGCCGCCCATGCCTTCACCGGCACATCCCCCGCGTTCCTCGTCGCCACCACCCGTCTCCTGCGCCTCACCCCCTCCTCATCAGCAACCCGCGTACGCCTCGTGGCCTTCACGGACCCCGTCCTCGCCCCGCGCACCGTGGACCAGTCCTGGACCTTGCTGAAAAGAGAAACACACGCCACTGACAACGGCCCGCTGAACGTGGAGGAATACCAGGTCACAGCCCTGGACACGGGCGAACAGCACACCGTGCACATCGCCGGCGACGTGGTCCTCGCGGCCCCCGGGATCGAGCTGGAGGACCTCGAATCACCGCCGTCGACGTTCCCCGCACCACCGCCGGACTGAAGCGGCCTCGGACTTCAGCGGGTGCCCGCTCCCGCACCTGACATCAGCCGCGCCCGGCAACCCGCGGGATCAAGCCGGCGGAACGAACCCCGACGCGGGCCCGCTCTCCGGCGGCACGGCGGGCCGGGGCCCCTCGGAGGACTTCTCGGACGAGACCCCATCCACTGGAACACCAGGACGCGCCACCTCCGGAGCCGCCTCGACGCCGTACGAGAAGGGCGGCCGAGGAGACAACGGAGCAGCGGACTGCGCCCCCGGATACGGGTAATCGCCCTGCACTCCGACCGCAGGACCGGACGGCCTCGACGCCGCAGACAGCCCGGCCTCCGTAGTGCCGCCGCCGTAGGCCCGCCGGGCCTCGCGGGCTTGCCGTTCCTGCACCACCGCCGCCAGATACGCGCCCGGCGGCACATCCTGCGGCGCGGGAGTTCCCGTATGCGCCGCCAGATCGGACGCCAGCCGCTCCGCCATGGCCCAGCCGATCTGCGGGTCGAGTTGGTGCATCCGGGTCAGGTACTGACGGATGGCAAGCCACAGGCCATCGGGAACCGCCGACAGATCGAGCCCGGAGAACCGACCGGCCAGCCAGGGCGGAGGCGGTGGCACGAATCCACTGGGCCCCACCGGAATCCGCTCCCGCACAACCAGCGTCCCCGCGAACACGTCACCGAGCCGACGCCCCCTCGCCGACACGAGCGAGGCGATACAGGCCACGACACCGAACGTCATGAGAATCTCGATCACACCGATCGCACCCCGCACCAGCGCATGCCGGAAGCGGATGGGCCCGCCGTCGTCCCGGACCACGCGAAGCCCCACGGCTAGCTTCCCCAGCGATCGCCCATGGCTGAGCGTCTCGACTGCGATCGGGCCGCCCACCAGTACGAGCAGGAACACGGCGATTGAGAGCGCCACCTGGGCCGCGTCGTCCAAAGAAGCAGAAGCGGCCACCAGCGCGACGGTCACGGCGATGTACACGACCACGGCCACGATCAGATCGATCAGCACGGCCAACGCCCTGCTGGGCAGCCTCGCAGGACGCAGCTCAAGAGCCACCGCCTCGCCCGTCACGAGCTCACTCACGCCTGCTGTCCTTCCCCTGATCCGACTGGTCAACGGCCAGTCTGCCAAGCTGAGGGCGCATCGCGTCGCAGTACGACAAGCTGACCCTCATGACGGACCGCCGACGATCAGCCGAGGAGTGGGCAAACCGATGGACCTCGACGTCTTCGTCACCGCTCACCGAGCCGAATGGGACCGCCTCGACGTCCTGCTCCGGCGCCAGCGCCGCCTCAACGGCGCAGAAGCGGACGAACTCGTCGCCCTCTACCAGCGCACCGCCACCCACCTCTCGCTGATCCAGTCCAGCGCCCCCGACCCGCAGCTCACCGGTCGGCTCAGTCAACTCGTGGCACGCGCGCGTAGTGCCGTCACAGGAACTCGCCGCGCTTCCTGGCGCGATGTCACCCGCTTCCTCGCCTACGGCTTCCCCGCCGCCGTCTACCGATCGCGGCACTGGTGGGTGCCCACCGCGCTGCTGTCCACCGTCGTGGCAGCCCTCCTGGGCTGGTGGATCGGCACCCACCCCGAGGTGCAGTCCTCCATCGCGGCCCCCAGTGAACTGCGCGAGCTCACCCGCCCCGGCGGCCAGTACGAGACGTACTACTCGAGCCATCCCGCGGCATCCTTCGCCGCCCAGGTCTGGACGAACAACGCCCAGGCGGCCGCCTTGTGCCTGGTCCTGGGGATCTTTCTGGGCCTCCCGGTCCTCTGGATCCTGTTCCAGAACATGCTCAACCTCGGCGTCGGCATGGGTCTGATGTCGTCGGTCGGCCGTCTCGACACGTTCCTCGGCCTCGTGCTCCCGCACGGCCTCCTCGAACTCACGGCGGTCTTCGTCGCGGCCGGTACAGGCCTGCGTCTCGGCTGGACCCTGATCGATCCCGGCCCTCGCTCCCGACGCACGGCACTGGCGGAGGAGGGCCGAGCCGCCGTGGGCATGGCGATAGGCCTCGCGCTGGTCCTGTTCGTCTCCGGCGCGATAGAAGGCTTCGTCACCCCCTCGGGCCTGCCCACCTGGGCCCGCATAACCATCGGGGTCGTCGCCGAGTCGGCCTTCCTCGCCTACGTCTTCGTCCTGGGCGGACGAGCGGCGCGCGCGGGTGACACAGGCGACGTCGAGGCTGCCGAACGCAGCGCCACTGTCCCCACCGCCGCCTGATGTGCAGCAGACCCTGCTGAGCTGCTACTGTCTCCTTCGCCCCACAGGAGCCGTTGACACGGAGCATGCGGGGAGGTAGATTCGAACAGTTGCCTGGAGCCGGGTTCATCCCGCTCGGTAGCAGTGAGTGTCTGTCTGCTTCTGGAAATCTCGATTTCAGAGAAGCCCCTTCCCGATGAAATCGGAAACAGATGGCCGGTTAGTCCGGTCTGAAAGTTCTGATAACGTTGGGAACGCCGGAAAGGGAATCGCGAGAGCGGGAACCTGGAAAGCACCGAGGAAATCGGAACCGGAAACGGTCTGATAGAGTCGGAAACGCAAGACCGAAGGGAAAAAGCCCGGAGGAAAGCCCGAGAGGGTGAGTACAAAGGAAGCGTCCGTTCCTTGAGAACTCAACAGCGTGCCAAAAATCAACGCCAGATATGTTGATACCCCGTCTCCAGCATCTGCTGGGGCGAGGTTCCTTTGAAGAAAACACAGCGAGGACGCTGTGAGCGACCGCCTTATTCCGGTGGTCGCTCCGCTCTCGTGATGTGTGCACCCGATTACGGGTAAACATTCACGGAGAGTTTGATCCTGGCTCAGGACGAACGCTGGCGGCGTGCTTAACACATGCAAGTCGAACGATGAACCACTTCGGTGGGGATTAGTGGCGAACGGGTGAGTAACACGTGGGCAATCTGCCCTTCACTCTGGGACAAGCCCTGGAAACGGGGTCTAATACCGGATACCACTACCGCAGGCATCTGTGGTGGTTGAAAGCTCCGGCGGTGAAGGATGAGCCCGCGGCCTATCAGCTTGTTGGTGAGGTAATGGCTCACCAAGGCGACGACGGGTAGCCGGCCTGAGAGGGCGACCGGCCACACTGGGACTGAGACACGGCCCAGACTCCTACGGGAGGCAGCAGTGGGGAATATTGCACAATGGGCGAAAGCCTGATGCAGCGACGCCGCGTGAGGGATGACGGCCTTCGGGTTGTAAACCTCTTTCAGCAGGGAAGAAGCGAAAGTGACGGTACCTGCAGAAGAAGCGCCGGCTAACTACGTGCCAGCAGCCGCGGTAATACGTAGGGCGCAAGCGTTGTCCGGAATTATTGGGCGTAAAGAGCTCGTAGGCGGCTTGTCACGTCGGGTGTGAAAGCCCGGGGCTTAACCCCGGGTCTGCATTCGATACGGGCTAGCTAGAGTGTGGTAGGGGAGATCGGAATTCCTGGTGTAGCGGTGAAATGCGCAGATATCAGGAGGAACACCGGTGGCGAAGGCGGATCTCTGGGCCATTACTGACGCTGAGGAGCGAAAGCGTGGGGAGCGAACAGGATTAGATACCCTGGTAGTCCACGCCGTAAACGGTGGGAACTAGGTGTTGGCGACATTCCACGTCGTCGGTGCCGCAGCTAACGCATTAAGTTCCCCGCCTGGGGAGTACGGCCGCAAGGCTAAAACTCAAAGGAATTGACGGGGGCCCGCACAAGCAGCGGAGCATGTGGCTTAATTCGACGCAACGCGAAGAACCTTACCAAGGCTTGACATACGCCGGAAAGCATCAGAGATGGTGCCCCCCTTGTGGTCGGTGTACAGGTGGTGCATGGCTGTCGTCAGCTCGTGTCGTGAGATGTTGGGTTAAGTCCCGCAACGAGCGCAACCCTTGTTCTGTGTTGCCAGCATGCCCTTCGGGGTGATGGGGACTCACAGGAGACCGCCGGGGTCAACTCGGAGGAAGGTGGGGACGACGTCAAGTCATCATGCCCCTTATGTCTTGGGCTGCACACGTGCTACAATGGCAGGTACAATGAGCTGCGATACCGTGAGGTGGAGCGAATCTCAAAAAGCCTGTCTCAGTTCGGATTGGGGTCTGCAACTCGACCCCATGAAGTCGGAGTTGCTAGTAATCGCAGATCAGCATTGCTGCGGTGAATACGTTCCCGGGCCTTGTACACACCGCCCGTCACGTCACGAAAGTCGGTAACACCCGAAGCCGGTGGCCCAACCCCTTGTGGGAGGGAGCTGTCGAAGGTGGGACTGGCGATTGGGACGAAGTCGTAACAAGGTAGCCGTACCGGAAGGTGCGGCTGGATCACCTCCTTTCTAAGGAGCATCTAGGCCGCCGGGCTTGCCCGGTGGTCCAGGGCCATTACGTCGGCACACGTTCGACGGTGGTTGCTCATGGGTGGAACGTTGATTATTCGGCACTTTCAGTCATCTCGGGCTGCCAGTACTGCTCTTCGGAGCGTGGAAAGCTGATCATGAGTGGCGAGGGTGTCGGGCACGCTGTTGGGTGTCTGAGGGAATGAACCCCCTCGATGCCGGCCCCAGTGAACTCGCCTGTGAGGGCGGGGTGATGGGTGGCTGGTCGTTGTTTGAGAACTGCACAGTGGACGCGAGCATCTGTGGCCAAGTTTTTAAGGGCGCACGGTGGATGCCTTGGCACCAGGAACCGATGAAGGACGTGGGAGGCCACGATAGTCCCCGGGGAGTCGTCAACCAGGCTTTGATCCGGGGGTTTCCGAATGGGGAAACCCGGCAGTCGTCATGGGCTGTCACCCATACCTGAACACATAGGGTATGTGGAGGGAACGCGGGGAAGTGAAACATCTCAGTACCCGCAGGAAGAGAAAACAACCGTGATTCCGGGAGTAGTGGCGAGCGAAACCGGATGAGGCCAAACCGTATGCGTGTGAGACCCGGCAGGGGTTGCGCATTCGGGGTTGTGGGATCTCTCTTCTGTCGTCTGCCGGCGACAGGACGAGTCAGAAACCGTTGATGTAGGCGAAGGACATGCGAAAGGTCCGGCGTAGAGGGTAAGACCCCCGTAGTCGAAACATCAGCGGCTCGTTTGAGAGACACCCAAGTAGCACGGGGCCCGAGAAATCCCGTGTGAATCTGGCGGGACCACCCGCTAAGCCTAAATATTCCCTGGTGACCGATAGCGGATAGTACCGTGAGGGAATGGTGAAAAGTACCGCGGGAGCGGAGTGAAATAGTACCTGAAACCGTGTGCCTACAAGCCGTGGGAGCGTCGGGCAAGCACTTGTGCTTGCCTCGTGACTGCGTGCCTTTTGAAGAATGAGCCTGCGAGTTTGCGGTGTGTTGCGAGGTTAACCCGGGTGGGGTAGCCGTAGCGAAAGCGAGTCCTAATAGGGCGTTTGAGTAGCACGCTCAAGACCCGAAGCGGAGTGATCTAGCCATGGGCAGGTTGAAGCGGAGGTAAGACTTCGTGGAGGACCGAACCCACCAGGGTTGAAAACCTGGGGGATGACCTGTGGTTAGGGGTGAAAGGCCAATCAAACTCCGTGATAGCTGGTTCTCCCCGAAATGCATTTAGGTGCAGCGTCGTGTGTTTCTTGCCGGAGGTAGAGCACTGGATAGGCGATGGGCCCTACCGGGTTACTGACCTTAGCCAAACTCCGAATGCCGGTAAGTGAGAGCACGGCAGTGAGACTGTGGGGGATAAGCTCCATGGTCGAGAGGGAAACAGCCCAGAGCATCGACTAAGGCCCCTAAGCGTACGCTAAGTGGGAAAGGATGTGGAGTCGCAGAGACAACCAGGAGGTTGGCTTAGAAGCAGCCACCCTTGAAAGAGTGCGTAATAGCTCACTGGTCTAGTGATTCCGCGCCGACAATGTAGCGGGGCTCAAGCGTACCGCCGAAGTCGTGTCATTGCGATATATACCCCCAACGGGGATCGTGATGGGTAGGGGAGCGTCGTGTGCCGGGTGAAGCCGCGCCGGAAGGCAGTGGTGGACGGTTCACGAGTGAGAATGCAGGCATGAGTAGCGATACACACGTGGGAAACGTGTGCGCCGATTGACTAAGGGTTCCTGGGTCAAGCTGATCTGCCCAGGGTAAGTCGGGACCTAAGGCGAGGCCGACAGGCGTAGTCGATGGATAACCGGTTGATATTCCGGTACCCGCTGTGAAGCGTCAAACACCGAACCTATTGATGCTAAGGCCGTGAAGCCGTTCCGGACCCTTCGGGGAATGGAAAGTGGTGGAGCCGCCGAACCAAGGTGGTAGTAGGTGAGTGATGGGGTGACGCAGGAAGGTAGTCCAGCCCGGGCGGTGGTTGTCCCGGGGTAAGGGTGTAGGACGTCAGGTAGGTAAATCCGCCTGGCAATAGTCTGAGACCTGATGCCGAGCCGATTGTGGTGAAGTGGATGATCCTATGCTGTCGAGAAAAGCCTCTAGCGAGTTTCATGGCGGCCCGTACCCTAAACCGACTCAGGTGGTCAGGTAGAGAATACCGAGGCGTTCGGGTGAACTATGGTTAAGGAACTCGGCAAAATGCCCCCGTAACTTCGGGAGAAGGGGGCCATCACTGGTGAGAGGACTTGCTCCTCGAGCTGGGGGTGGCCGCAGAGACCAGCGAGAAGCGACTGTTTACTAAAAACACAGGTCCGTGCGAAGCCGTAAGGCGATGTATACGGACTGACGCCTGCCCGGTGCTGGAACGTTAAGGGGACCGGTTAGTCACATTTCGGTGTGGCGAAGCTGAGAACTTAAGCGCCAGTAAACGGCGGTGGTAACTATAACCATCCTAAGGTAGCGAAATTCCTTGTCGGGTAAGTTCCGACCTGCACGAATGGCGTAACGACTTCTCGACTGTCTCAACCATAGGCCCGGTGAAATTGCACTACGAGTAAAGATGCTCGTTTCGCGCAGCAGGACGGAAAGACCCCGGGACCTTTACTACAGTTTGATATTGGTGTTCGGTTCGGCTTGTGTAGGATAGCTGGGAGACTGTGAAGCTTGGACGCCAGTTCAGGTGGAGTCGTCGTTGAAATACCAGTCTGGTCGTGCTGGATGTCTAACCTGGGTCCGTGATCCGGATCAGGGACAGTGTCTGATGGGTAGTTTAACTGGGGCGGTTGCCTCCTAAAGAGTAACGGAGGCGCCCAAAGGTTCCCTCAGCCTGGTTGGCAATCAGGTGTTGAGTGTAAGTGCACAAGGGAGCTTGACTGTGAGACCGACGGGTCGAGCAGGGACGAAAGTCGGGACTAGTGATCCGGCGGTGGCTTGTGGAAGCGCCGTCGCTCAACGGATAAAAGGTACCCCGGGGATAACAGGCTGATCTTCCCCAAGAGTCCATATCGACGGGATGGTTTGGCACCTCGATGTCGGCTCGTCGCATCCTGGGGCTGGAGTCGGTCCCAAGGGTTGGGCTGTTCGCCCATTAAAGCGGTACGCGAGCTGGGTTTAGAACGTCGTGAGACAGTTCGGTCCCTATCCGCTGCGCGCGCAGGAATATTGAGAAGGGCTGTCCCTAGTACGAGAGGACCGGGACGGACGAACCTCTGGTGTGCCAGTTGTTCTGCCAAGGGCATGGCTGGTTGGCTACGTTCGGGAGGGATAACCGCTGAAAGCATCTAAGCGGGAAGCCTGCTTCGAGATGAGTATTCCCACCCCCTTGAGGGGTTAAGGCTCCCAGTAGACGACTGGGTTGATAGGCCGGATCTGGAAGCCCAGTAATGGGTGGAGGTGACCGGTACTAATAGGCCGAGGGCTTGTCCATATTTGCTCGCGTCCACTGTGTTAGTTCTGAGGCAACGACCGTGTCGTTTTTCCGGTCTAACTTCATAGTGTTTCGGTGGTCATAGCGTGAGGGAAACGCCCGGTTACATTCCGAACCCGGAAGCTAAGCCTTACAGCGCCGATGGTACTGCAGGGGGGACCCTGTGGGAGAGTAGGACACCGCCGAACTCCTTTTAGATGGAGAGGCCCACACCTTATGGTGTGGGCCTTTCTGCATTTAAGGTTCGGTTTCCTCAAAAAAGGGGGGCGCTTCGCGCCCCCCCTTTTTTCGTTTACAGGCGCCCTGCCGCCTTCAATGCCAGATAGGCATCGGCCAGCGCTGGAGCCAGATCGTCCGGTGTCGCGTCGACGACAGTCACTCCGTGGCGGCGGAGTTGTTCCGCCGTGCGATGGCGCTCCATCCGCGCCTGGGCAGCCGCTGCGGCCTCATAGACCGCATCGGTGTTTCCGCGGGCCGTCGCCATGCGGGCGATATGAGGATCCGCCACTGAGGCCAGAAGGACCGCGTGCCGTTGGGTGAGTTGAGGAAGGACGGGCAGCAGGCCCTCCTCGATCGGTGCGGCGTCGAGGCTGGTGAGCAGCACGATCAGGGAGCGGCGAGGAGCCGTACGCAGGGCTGTGGCTGTGAGGCCCCGAGCGTTCGTCTCGACTAGTTCGGGTTCAAGGGGGGCCATCGCGTTGACCAGGGAGGAGAGCAGGTCCTTGGCCGTTCGGCCTTGGACCAGGGCGCGTACTCGGCGGTCGTATGCGAGGAGATCCACGCGATCGCCGGCGCGGGAGGCAAGGGCGGCCAAGAGCAGAGCCGCGTCCATGGAGGCGTCAAGACGGGGTGCGTCGCCCACGCGGCCTGCCGATGTGCGGCCGGTGTCGAGGACCACGAGGATGTGGCGGTCGCGTTCGGGGCGCCAGGTGCGTACGGCGACGGACGTCTGTCGGGCGGTGGCTCGCCAGTCGATGGAACGGGTGTCGTCACCCGGGACGTACTCGCGCAGGCTGTCGAATTCCGTGCCCTCACCGCGGGTGAGAACGCTGGTGCGGCCGTCGAGTTCGCGCAGGCGGGCGAGCTTTGATGGGAGGTGCTTGCGGCTGGTGAACGGGGGCAGGACGCGGACCGTCCACGGGGCCTTGTGGGTGCCCTGGCGGGAGAAGAGGCGGAGGGGGCCGTAGGAGCGAATCGTCACTCGGTCGGCATGGCGGTCGCCTCGGCGGGTGGGGCGCAGGCGAGTGGTGAGGCGTCGGCGTTCGCCCGCTGGGACGGTCAGTTGGTGGCGGGAGGCTTCCACTTCGGTGCCGGGCTGCCAGCTGCTGGGGGGCCAGGCGTCGCGCACGTGGGCTCGGAGGGGGCGGCCGGACGGGTTGGTGACCGTGAGGGTGACGTCGGCGGCCTCGCCCAGGCGGACGGAGGTATCGCCGGAGCGAGCCAGGCCGAGCCGTCGTACGGGTGCCGCCAAGGCGAAGTCGCAGGCGCAGGCCACCGCCAGGGGGGCGTTGACGGCGAGGATGCCGGTCCAGCTGGGTTCCCAGATGCCGACAGGGAGAGAACCCAGGGCGGCGAGGAGTGCGGCGCGTCCGGTGAGGGCCATCAGCGGGGGACCGGGACGTGGGCCAGGATCGCGTTGATGACGGAGTCGGCCGTCACGCCCTCCATCTCGGCCTCCGGGCGCAGTTGTACGCGGTGACGAAGGGTGGGGAGGGCCAGGGCCTTCACGTCGTCGGGGATCACGTAGTCGCGGCCGGTCAGCCACGCCCATGCGCGCGAGGTGGCCAGGAGGGCCGTGGCGCCGCGCGGGGACACGCCCAGGGTGAGGGAAGGGGACTCGCGTGTGGCGCGGCAGATGTCGACGACATAGGCGGTGATCTCGGGGGAGATCGTGGTCTTGGCGACTGCGGCGCGTGCGGCTTCGAGGTCGGCGGGGCCTGCCACGGGGCGTACGCCGGCGGCGCGCAGGTCGCGGGGGTTGAATCCCTCGGCGTGGCGGGTGAGGACGTCGATCTCGTCCTGGCGGGAGGGGAGCGGGATCGTCAGTTTGAGGAGGAAACGGTCCAGCTGGGCTTCGGGAAGGGGGTAAGTGCCCTCGTATTCGACCGGGTTCTGGGTCGCGGCGACCAGGAACGGGTCGGGGAGGAGGCGCGGGGTGCCGTCGACAGTCACCTGGCGTTCCTCCATGGCCTCCAGGAGGGACGACTGGGTCTTGGGTGGGGTGCGGTTGATCTCGTCCGCGAGGAGGAGGTTGGTGAAGACCGGGCCGGCCTGGAAGGAGAACTCGGCGGAGCGGGTGTCATAGACCAGGGAGCCCGTCACATCGCTCGGCATCAGGTCGGGGGTGAACTGGACGCGCTTGGTGTCGAGTTCGAGTGCGGATGCGAGGGCGCGGACGAGCAACGTTTTGGCGACCCCAGGGACTCCTTCCAGTAGTACGTGTCCGCGGCAGAGGAGGGCGACGACGAGACCGGTCACGGCGGGGTCCTGGCCGACCACGGCTTTGGCGATCTCGGCGCGCAGGGCTTCCAGGGAGGCCCTGGCGGAGCCCGGGTCCCCGGTGGTCCCGGCGTTGTCAGTGGTCGGGTCCATCATGAACGGCGTACCTCTCTTTCGAGGGCGTCGAGTTGGTCGGCTAGGGAGATGAGGGCTGCGTCGTCGCCGGGCGGCGGGCCGAAGAGGAGGGACTGCAGGGACTGTCCGTCTCCGTCTCTGTGGAGATGGGCGGACAGGGCGGGGAGCAGTGCTTCGGGCGCGTGCGCCTGGGTGACGGGGACGCCTACGAGGGGGGCGAGGCGGGTGCGGGTGGTGGAGCGAAGAGCGGTGGCCGCGCGGTCGCGGGCGTTGGCTTTGCGGTAGAGGCGGGCGCGGCCTTCGACGGTTTCGGAGGCGCGGATCGCCACGGGGAGTTTCTCGGGCACGAGCGGGCCCAGTCGGCGTGCCCTCCACAGGGCGGCGAGTGCTGCCGCGAAGAAGAGCTGCAGTGTGCCCCACAGCCAGCCCGAGGGGAGCAGGTCGAGGAAGTCCTTTTCCTCGTCCGGGCCGGTGGCCGAGGGGTCGGAGAGCGAGGGGAGGTACCAGACCAGATGGGGGCGGGAGCCGAGGAGTTGGAGGGCGAGCGAGGCGTTGCCCTGCTCGTCGAGGGTGTCGTTGTAGAGGATGTCGGGGGCGCCGAGCACGACGGTGTCGCCGTCTCCGGAGGCCGCCGGGACGCGCACCAGGGTGGGCAGGCGCTCGCTGGGGTAGCACTCGTCGTAGCCGGGCTGTGTGACGGTGTAGCGGATGCCGCCGGTGTCGGCGGTGCCCGCGCGCTGGGCCGCCGGCAGGGCGCAGTGGGGGGAGAGCGTCGAGTCGAGGCTGGTGGCGGGGTCCGCGACGACGCCGGGGGCCAGCCGTTCCACGGACCAGCTGCCGGGGGCGACGAGGAGGGTGCGGCCGTCGGAGTCGGCGGTCGCGGAGCGCAGTTGGCTCTGCTGACGATGCGTCAGGAGGTCGGGTACGGCGATCAGGAGCGTGGTGTCGGGGCCGGCAGCGGCGCGGGCTTCGTCGAGGGTGGTGACCACTCGGGTGTCGATGCCTCGGTCGGCGAGGAGTTCGGCGACGGCGCGGCTGCCGTAGGGGTCGGCGGAGCGCGGGTCGAGGCCGCCGTGGCGTTCGGTGGAGCGGATCGCCGCGATCGCCACGGCCGCGACGAGGAGAAGAACGAGGGCGAGCACGATGCCTCGCGCGCGGGTCCACACCTGGCGGGCGGTGGGCGAGGCCGAGGTGGACGGGAGCGTGGCCTCGGTGGTCATTCGGCGGCTCCCTGGCGGGCGTTGTGGGCCGCGCTGTGGCTGCTCGCGCCGGCCGCGAGCACCGGCTTGGTGCGTTCCAGGTCGCGGTCGAGTTCGGCGATGCGGTGGTACGACTGCTCGGTCGCGGCCCGGCCGCCGTACGTGACGTCGTCGAAGTCCCGGGCCGCGGAACGCAGCCGGTCCGTGTGGGAGGGCAGGGCGCGGCCTGCTTCCGCGGCGGCCTCGTCCGCGGTGCGGCCGGGGCGGATGTCGAGGAGGGCGCGTTCCTCCAGGGAGCGGACGATGGCGCGCATGCGTTCTTGGACGGCCTGGTTCCAGTGGCCCTGCGCGGCGTGTGCCTCGGCGGCCGCGCGATGGTCGGTGGCGCTGCGTGGGCGGTCGTCGAACAGGGCGGCGGAGGAGGCCGGCCCGCGGCGCGGAGTGCCCAGGCGCCACCACAGCGCGCCGACGATCAGGAGGATGGCGGCGATGACGACGACGAGGCCGAGTGATCCCCCTGGTGTCGCGGACGAGGCGGCGTTGAACAGCTTGTCGACCCAGTCCCAGAACGCGTTGAGGGCGCGCTGGAACCAGCTGGGGTCGTTCTCGTGGTACATGCGCTTGGACAGCTCGCGACGGGCCGCCTCTCGCGCGGGGTCGCGCGGGGTCGTCAGTGGCGGTTCGTCGGCGGACCGTGCCAGTGACAGCACGGATGTATCGCCGGCGCGCAGCATGGTGAGCACTCCCCCCGGCAGGTTCACCGCATCAGCTCCCGGGAGTGGGGCCGGTGCCGTAGCCCTGGACGCCGGCTGCCCGGGCCAGTTCGAGGTCGAGGCCCTCGCGGCGGATGCGCTGGTCGATGTAGAGGAGCACGGTGACGCCCGCCGTGATCGGGAAGGTGATCATCGAGCCGATCACCGAGCCGATGCCGCTGATGATGAGGAACGTCCAGCCGAGGTCGCCGGTGCCGTTGACGAACCCGCCGACACCCTCGCCGCTGAGCGCCGCGGCGAGGAAGGTGAAGGGGATGACGACGATCGCCGCGACGATGTTGGCGATGATCCCGGCCAGCAGCTGAATGCCGAGGACCCGCCACCAGGAACCGCGGACCAGCTTCGTGGAGCGGCTCATCGACTTCACGATGCTCTGCTTCTCCAGCATCAGCGCGGGCGAGGCCAGGGAGAAGCGGATCATCAGCCACAGCGCGACGACGCCGGCGCCGAGGACGCCCAGGACGACGAGGGCGATGCCGCCGCCGTTGGAGCCCGCGGCCGCCACGAGGATGCCGGGCAGCGCCCCGACGGCAAGCACACCGAAGGTGATGAGCAGCAGGAGGAAGATCAGGCCGAACAGCCTGGGTACCTGCGGGCGGGCGTCGCGCCAGGCCTCACCGGTGGTGACCGGCCTGCCGAGTACGGCCCGGCTGGTGACCGCTGTCAGCAGGGCGGTCGCGGCGACCGTGCCGATCAGGGAGATCAGGAAGACGATGGTGCTGCCGAGCATGGTCTCGCCCAGGGCGCGGGTCAGCTCGTCGACGCTGGCGCTGGGGTCGTTGAGGGCCTCGGTCCCTGCGCTGTCGTTCAGGACGAAGCCCTGGAGCAGGATGACGAGGACCTCGGTCACGACCGCGACGGTCAGCGAGATACCGAGGACCGTGCGCCAGTAGGTGCGCATGGTGGAGACCGCGCCGTCGAGGATCTCGCCCACGCCGAGCGGGCGCAGGGGGATCACGCCGGGCTTGGCTGCGGGCGGGGGGCCGCCCCAGCCGCCGTAGCCGCCGCCCCAGCCCGGGGGGGGAACGTAGCCTCCGGGCGGGCCGGCGGGGGGCTGGGATCCCCAGCCCGGGCCGGGCGGCGGGGGTGGGGGCGTCTGACCGGGAGCGGCGGGGCCTGTGGGGGCGGACCACTGACCGGGGGGCGGCTGTTCCTGGGACCACTTCGAGTCGGCGTCCTGCGGGCTGTCCTGCGGCTCTTTCGCGGGGTTCGCCGTCTCGGGCCGGTCGGCGGGCTCGGCGGGATCGGACGTGCCGGGCTTGTGTCCGTCGGGCGGGGCGGATCCGGGCGAGGCCCAGCCCGGAGTGTCGTTCATCGTCGCTCCTTCACGGTGCCCGTCCGCGGTCGCGGCGGCAGGTTGGCAGCCATCGTGCCATGGGGTGGTCGGCGAAGGACCAGCCGCGGTATGGGCTGCGCACCTTCAATACTCCGGCGCACAAGGGGCAGACTGACGACATGGCTGATCAGTACGCGCAATCCGGCGAGGACAGCAAGCCCACCGAGATTCCGGCAATCCGCTGGGAGGAGCCACCCGAAGGCCCCGTCCTGGTGCTTCTTGACCAGACGAGGCTGCCGGCCGAGGAGGTCGAACTGGTCTGTACGGACGCGTCCGCGCTGGTGGAGGCGATCCGTTCGCTCGCCGTGCGCGGGGCGCCGTTGCTTGGCATCGCGGGGGCGTACGGGGTCGCGCTCGCCGCCGCGCGCGGGTTCGACGTGGACGAGGCGGCGGCTGTGCTGGCGGGCGCGCGTCCGACCGCGGTGAATCTCGCCGTCGGGGTGCGCAGAGCCGAGGCCGCGTACCGGGCCGAGCTCGCCAAGAGCGGTGACCAGGAGCTGGCCGCCGGGGCTGCGCTGGCGGCGGCGCGCAGGCTGCACCGGGAGGACGCGGCGGCCAGTGCCGCGATGGCCGAGCGTGGGCTGGCACTGCTGGACGAACTGCTGCCGGGCGGCGGGCACCGGATCCTGACGCACTGCAACACCGGTTCGCTGGTGTCGGGCGGCGAGGGGACGGCGTTCGCGGTGGCGCTCGCGGCTCACCGGGCGGGGCGGCTGCGGCGGCTGTGGGTGGACGAGACGCGTCCGCTGCTCCAGGGTGCCCGGCTGACGGCCTACGAGGCGGCGCGCAGCGGGATGGCGTACACCTTGCTGACCGACAACGCGGCCGGCTCGCTGTTCGCGGCCGGGGAGGTCGACGCGGTGCTGATCGGGGCCGACCGGATCGCCGCCGACGGGTCGGTGGCGAACAAGGTGGGGAGCTATCCGCTCGCGGTGCTCGCGCGCTACCACCATGTGCCGTTCATCGTGGTGGCGCCGGTGACCACGGTCGATCCGGACACGCCGGACGGGGCGTCGATCGAGGTGGAGCAGCGGGCCGGGCACGAGGTGACCGAGATCGCGGCGCCCCAGGTCCCGGTGGTGGGAGTCGAGGCGGGCGGTGGGATTCCGGTGGCGCCGCTGGGGACCCAGGCCTACAACCCCGCCTTCGACGTGACGCCGCCCGAGCTGGTGACGGCGATCGTCACGGAGGAGGGCGTGGTGTCTCCGGTGACGGCCGAGGCGCTCGCTGAGTTGTGTGCAACGTCCCGGGAGGTGACGATCAGCTGATCCGGATGTGGTGGCCACGTATTCCGCCTGAATCCACGGCGGACCCTCGCCGGGGCGGCCGAGGCAGACAGTGACGGTCCAGTACGACTAAGGTCACTGGTCGGTGAGCTGTCTCACCACTGCCTTCACCACTGTTATGAGAATGGGATGATGTCTTTATGAAGGGACGAGTCCTTGTCGTCGACGACGACACCGCACTTGCCGAGATGCTGGGCATTGTGCTGCGTGGTGAAGGTTTTGAGCCGTCTTTCGTAGCCGACGGTGACAAGGCGCTGGCCGCGTTCCGTGAGGCCAAGCCGGATCTGGTGCTGCTGGATCTGATGCTGCCCGGGCGGGACGGTATCGAGGTGTGCCGCCTGATCAGGGCGGAGTCCGGGGTGCCGATCGTGATGCTCACGGCGAAGAGCGACACCGTCGATGTGGTCGTGGGCCTGGAGTCCGGTGCCGACGACTACATCGTGAAGCCGTTCAAGCCGAAGGAGCTCGTGGCCCGGATCCGGGCGCGGCTTCGGAGGTCGGAGGAGCCGGCTCCCGAGCAGCTCGCCATCGGTGACCTGGTCATCGACGTGGCCGGGCACTCCGTGAAGCGGGAGGGGCAGTCGATCGCGTTGACGCCGCTGGAGTTCGATCTGCTGGTCGCACTCGCGCGCAAGCCGTGGCAGGTGTTCACGCGTGAGGTGCTCCTCGAGCAGGTGTGGGGCTACCGGCACGCCGCCGACACCCGGCTCGTCAATGTCCATGTGCAGCGGCTGCGCTCCAAGGTCGAGAAGGACCCGGAGCGGCCGGAGATCGTGGTGACCGTCCGTGGTGTGGGGTACAAGGCAGGGCCCAGCTGACATGTCCGGAGACAGTGCTGCTTCGTCGCCCGGACGGACCGGGGCGGCTGCGGGGCAGCCTGTCGGGCGGAAGTCGGCGGGTTCCCGCTGGGGACGTTTCGTCGAGGGCGGGCTGCTTCAGGGCGGAGTCCAGGGCAGCCCGGTCCTCAGGCTCTTCATGCGCTGGGTGCGTCGGCCGCTGCTGCCCGTGATGCGGCTGTGGCGGCGCAACATCCAGCTCAAGGTCGTCGCCACGACCCTGCTGATGTCGCTCGGTGTGGTGCTTCTGCTGGGCTTCGTCGTCATCGGACAGGTGCGCAACGGGCTCCTCGACGCCAAGGTCAAGGCGTCGCAGAGCCAGGCCACCGGTGGGTTCGCGGTGGCCAAGCAGAAGGCGGACGAGGCCGGTGCCGGGACCGACGAGGCGGCCCCGGCGGAGGGTCAGTCCGACCAGTTCGTCATCGAGTGGATGAGCAACCTTGTCTATTCGCTCTCCAGCGGCGGTCAGGGCGCCTTCGACGTGGTGACCCTGCCCGTGGGCGGCGACAGCGGGAGCGGGCGCGGACCGCGTGCCTCGGGCGACGTCGACCCGACGGCCAGCGTCCCCGAGGCTCTGCGCGAGAAGATCGACGAGAGCACCACGGCCGCCCAGAGCTACACCCGCATCGTCTACGACCCCTACCAGGATCCCCAGCCGGCCCTGGTCATCGGCAAGCAGGTCAACGACCCCAACGGCGACCCGTACCAGCTGTACTACCTCTTCCCGCTCACGCAGGAGGAGAAGTCGCTCAGCCTGGTCAAGGGCACCCTGGCGACCGCCGGGCTCTTCGTCGTCGTACTCCTCGGCGCGATCGCCTGGCTGGTGGTGCGGCAGGTCGTCACGCCGGTGCGGATGGCCGCCGGGATCGCGGAGCGGCTGTCCGCCGGGCGGCTCCAGGAACGCATGAAGGTCACCGGTGAGGACGACATCGCGCGGCTCGGTGAGGCCTTCAACAAGATGGCGCAGAACCTTCAGCTGAAGATCCAGCAGCTGGAGGACCTGTCGCGGATGCAGCGGCGGTTCGTGTCGGACGTGTCGCACGAGCTGCGGACGCCGCTGACGACCGTACGGATGGCCGCCGATGTCATCCATGACGCGCGCGAGGACTTCGATCCGATGACCGCGCGGTCGGCCGAGCTGCTCGCCGACCAGCTGGACCGCTTCGAGACGCTGCTCGCGGACCTGCTGGAGATCAGCCGCTTCGATGCGGGCGCGGCGGCGCTGGAGGCGGAGCCGATAGACCTCCGGGAGGTCGTACGGCGAGTGGTCGGCGGGGCCGCGCCTCTTGCCGAGCGCAAGGGCACCACGGTCCGGATCGTGGGCGACCAGCAGCCCGTCGTCGCCGAGGCCGACGCCCGGCGCGTGGAGCGGGTGCTGCGCAATCTCGTCGTCAACGCCGTTGAGCACGGTGAGGGCAAGGACGTCGTGGTCAAGCTGGCTTCGGCGGGCGGGGCGGTCGCGATCGCGGTGCGCGACTACGGCGTCGGGCTCAAGCCCGGTGAGGCCACGCGCGTGTTCAGCCGTTTCTGGCGGGCCGACCCGGCACGCGCGCGTACCACCGGCGGTACGGGACTGGGGCTGTCCATCGCCCTGGAGGACGCGCGGCTGCACGGCGGCTGGCTGCAGGCGTGGGGCGAGCCGGGTGGCGGTTCGCAGTTCCGGCTGACGTTGCCGAGGACGGCCGACGAGCCGCTGCGGGGCTCGCCGATACCCCTGGAGCCCAAGGACTCGCGCCGCAATCGTGGACTCAATGACGCCGGTCTGCCGCGTGGGGGCGGCGACAAGGCGGCGACCGTACCGGTTCAGCCGACGGGTGACCAGGTGACCTCGCGGGACCCGATAGCGCCCAGGTCGTCCTCTGTGGCACCCACGGCGGATCCGACGGCGCTGCCCGGCAACGGCGCGCGCGTGGTGCCCCGGCCAACGTCCGGTGCGCCACGGCCGGACAGCACTTCCGTCGGGGACAGGCCCGGCGGTGAGACCGTGAGCCGCCCGGACGCCGGGTCGCAGGAGTCGTACGAACAGCAGGGGGAGGCATTCCGTGGACGCTGACCGCGAGGGGGGCGGCCGGCGCACGCCGAGGCGGGCTATGGCGTACGTCGCCTGTGGCGTCGTACTGCTGGCGGGATGTGCCTCCATGCCGGACAGCGGGGATCTGCGCGGGGTCGACGCCACCCCGCGGCAGGACACCCAGGTGCGGGTCTACGCGATGCCGCCGCAGGAGGACGCCGAGCCCCTGGACATCGTGCAGGGCTTTCTGGAGGCGCTGACCAGCGACGATCCGGACTACGAGACGGCCCGCAAGTACCTGACCCGGAACGCGGCGAAGCAGTGGCAGCCGGGGCTGTCCACCACGGTGCTCGACGACGGGCCCGGGGCCGACGTCGTGCCTCCCGTGGGCCGGGAGCAGGGCGAGGACACGGCGTTCACGCTGACCGGCACCAAGGTGGCCGTGGTGGACGCGCAGCAGTCGTACGCACCGGCCTCCGGCGAGTACCGGGAGACCGTGCACCTCGTGCACGACAAGAAGAGCAAGCAGTGGCGGATCGACAGCCCTCCGCCGGGTGTCGTCATGGGGAAGTCGGACTTCCAGCGCAACTACGTGTCCGTCAACAAGTACTACTTCGCCTCGAACACGCGGGCGGCGACGGCTCCGCAGACCGTGGCGGTCGCCGATCCCGTGTATGTGCGCGAACGCGTTGACCCCATGACGCAGTTGGTGCGATCCCTGCTCAGCGGGCCGACGAGCTGGCTCGACCCCGTTGTCAGGACGCGCTTTCCGACGGGTACCGCGCTGAAGAACGGCGTCTCCTCGCTGACTCCCGACGACCAGAACATGTTGACGGTGCCGCTCAATGCCAAGGCCGGGCACGTCGGTGCTGACCAGTGCGAAGCGATGGGGACCCAGCTGCTGTTCACCCTGCAGAACCTCACCCCCGCGGTGGACGCGGTGGAACTGCAGGCGGGCGGCAAGCAGTTGTGTTCCGTGAAGGAGAACGAGGCCAACGGCGCCGCCACGCGCGGTTCGGTCGAGAATCCCGCGTACCTGTACTTCGTGGACGGCAGGCACCGGCTGGTGCGGATTTCGGCCGAAGCGGACGCCGGCGGTACGAAGGCCGAGCCGGTGCCGGTGCCCGGAGCGCTGGGCGACGGCGACAAGGACCTGCGGTCGGTGGCCGTCTCGCGTGACGAGCACACGGCGGCCGGGGTCGGCATCGACGGCAAGGCGCTGTACGTCGGGTCGCTGGTGTCGGGCGGGTCACTCGGGGAGCCGGTGCTGGTCAGCAGCGGCAAGACGGCCGAGGACCGGCTGACCACGCCGAGCTGGGACGCCGAGGGCGATCTGTGGGTGGCCGACCGGAACCCCGCCGATCCGCGGCTGCTGCTGTTCAAGGAGGGCGCGGGCAAGCCGCTGGAGGTGGCGACTCCCGGGCTGGACGGGCGTATCAGGGACCTGCGGGTGGCCGCCGACGGGGTGCGGATCGCGCTTGTCGTGGAGAAGGGCGGCAAGCAGTCTCTGTTCGTCGGGCGGATCGAGCGGGAGGGCAGGACCGGGGACCCGCAGAGCGTCTCGGTGCGGGAGCTGCGCTCCACGACACCGGATCTGGAGGAGGTCACGACCATGTCCTGGGCCGGCGACAGCAGGCTCGTGGTGGTCGGACGTGAGCAGGGTGGTGTGCAGCAGACGCGGTACGTCCAGGTCGACGGCTCCACTCCGGAGGGGCCGCCGCCGGCCGCGCTCACGGGTGTGAAGGAGATCGCCGCGTCCGAGGACGACGAGATGCCGCTGGTGGCCTACTCGGAGGACGGGATCGTACGGCTGCCCTCCGGGGCGCAGTGGCAGAAGGTGGACGCGGACGGGACGGCGCCGGTCTATCCGGGGTGAGGTGACGGGACCGCGCTGTCGGTGGCGGCCGCTTTTGCCGGGGTGAGGCCCTGGTGGGGGTGGCCGCTTTTGTTCTGGGGCGAGTGGGGATTGGCGGTTGGTCGGGCGAGTTGGATTCGCTGGGTGGGACGGGCCGGATTCGTTGTACGGACTCGTGTGTACGAGGGATTGATTCGCGGGCGGTGTTCGGCCGACCGATGGGCTGTAGGGGAGGCCGGAGAATGCGGTGGGAACGATTGTTCGGGTCGTTCGTGCCGGAGGCGGGGTTTTCCACAGGTAGTTATCCACAGGGGTGGCCGGTCGGCTTCGGCGTTGGCACAGTGGTGGGCATGCGGGGGTGGTGGCAGGACCTGACCGATCTGGTGCTGCCGGCCGAGTGCGGAGGCTGTGGGAGGCCGCGCACGGTGCTCTGTCCGGAGTGCCGTGCCGCCCTGGACGGGGCCGCACCGAGCCGGGTGCGACCAGTGCCGGAGCCGTCCGGATTGCCGGTCGTGCACGCGGCGGCTCGGTATGCGGACTCGGTACGGGCGGTGTTGCTGGCCCACAAGGAGCGGGGAGCGCTGGGCCTCGCTGGGCCGCTCGGTACGGCTCTGGCGGGGGCGGTGTGGGCGGCGGTGCGGGAGGCATGTGCGCCGGGAGGTGGGGGATCTGCGTCGGGGTGGCCTCGGGGGTCCTGGGAGGGGGGCTACGGGGCTTTGGCTGGGCTCGGTGGAGAGGCGGGGAGCGCGTCATGCGGCCCCGTGACGGTGGGCCTTGATGGGGGCCGGGCCGGTGTGCCGGTGCTGCTCGTTCCTGTGCCGTCCGCGCGGCGGGCGGTTCGGGCTCGGGGGCATGATCCGGCGCGGCGGATCGCGCTCGCGGCGGCGGGGGAGCTGCGCCGGGCGGGGATGACGGCGCGGGTGGTGGCAGTACTGCGGCAGCGGCGGCGGGTGGCCGACCAGTCGGGGCTCAACTCGCGGCAGCGGCTGGACAATCTCGCGGGCGCGCTGACGGTGGCACCCGGCGGCGGACGTCTGCTGGCCGAAGGGCTGGTCGTGCTGGTCGACGACCTGATGACGACAGGCGCGTCCCTCACCGAGGCGGCACGGGCCGTCCGGGAAACGCGGACTCGGGAGAACCCCGGGCCGCATCGTGAACGGATGAGGGCCGGACACCGTGATCAACGACAACAGGGGAGGGGGTGTCGGCCGCTGGAGACGGACGCATGGCCTGGTGACCGGCAGCTGGGGACAGCAGGACAGCGTGTCCAAGGGCACCGGGGAACGGACGAATGGCGCGGGCGACAGCGGCAGGACGGTGGACGCGTGGCGGCCGGATGCGACGGCGAAGAATCGGGCTTCGTGTACACCGCTGCAACTCGGGAAAGCATGGGGGAACGGTTGGTCACAGTGGCGGAGGAGGACACGGACCGGGAGCGCTGCTCGGTGACAGCGGCGGGCGTCGGTGGCGTCCATGACGTGATCTGCGCAGCCGTGGTCGCGGCGTCACCGGATTCCTTCGAAATAAACCGGAACTGACTGCGTAGTTGCATCGTTGCAGGTTACGAGAGGATCAATTCACCTGAACGGAGGTACGCGGCAGTAGAGGGTGACGACATCCGTCCGGGCGAGATATGTTCGGTTGTGAGAGAAAGGCGCAGGCCACGCCTCGCAAATCCGAATGCCGTGCCCGCGGGATTTCCACCATCACCCGCGACGGTGGAATGGAGATCTTGCCCGCGGGGGAGGAGGTGGAAGTCACCGAGTCCGAGGTTCCGGGGCTCACCGGAGCCTGGTGCAAAAGGGAGACGCTCCGCATCGAGGCGGAGCGATCCGGGAACGGAGTTCTGCGTGGACATCGTCGTCAAGGGCCGCAAGACCGAGGTGCCCGAGCGGTTCCGCAAGCACGTGGCCGAGAAGCTGAAGCTGGAGAAGATCCAGAAGCTCGATGGCAAGGTGATCAGCCTCGACGTCGAGGTGTCCAAGGAGCCGAACCCCCGACAGGCCGACCGTTGTGACCGAGTGGAGATCACGCTTCGCTCCCGCGGTCCGGTGATCCGGGCGGAAGCGGCAGCCAGCGACCCGTACGCGGCACTCGACCTGGCGGCGGAGAAGCTGGACGCGCGGCTGCGCAAGGAGCACGACAAGCGCCACACACGCAGGGGCGCACGGCGACTCACGGCTGCCGAGGTCGCCGACCACGTTCCGGGCGCGGCGACGCTCAACGGCAACGGGCAGGCCGTTCACGAGGAAGAGTCGGACGGTGTGCCCACCAAGAAGATCGGCTCGCTGGAGATCAAGGGTGATGGCCCCCTCGTGGTCCGCGAGAAGACCCACGTCGCCTCCCCGATGACCCTCGACCAGGCTCTCTACGAGATGGAACTGGTCGGGCACGACTTCTATCTGTTCGTCGACTCCGAGACCAAGGAACCGAGTGTCGTCTACCGGCGGCACGCCTACGACTACGGCGTCATCCACCTGAGCACGGACCCGATGGTCGCCCGGGCGCACTCTCCCGCGGCGGCCGGAGACACGACGGGTGGCTGACCCTCCCGGATGACAGCTGAACCGGTGCCCCTGGAGCGCTTGTGCGCCCCCAGGGGCACCCGCGTGCGACCATTTCGCGTCCCGCTCTGTCATCTCACTGTCGTCCGGGCATGAAATCATGGCCACACCGGCCCAACCGGTGGGTCGTTGCCTTGGGTTGGCGATGGCACAGGACCAGCCACAGCCTTCAGGGGGAGGAACGATGGCGGACAGCTTCGGACCGCTGCACGGCGAGAACGCCGGCGACGGGGTCGTCAGCATGGGCACGGACGCGGGCTCTCCACGCAAGGAGCCGATCCGGGTTCTCGTCGTGGACGACCATGCACTCTTCCGGCGCGGACTGGAGATCGTGCTCGCGGCCGAGGAGGACATCCAGGTCGTGGGGGAGGCGGGCGACGGCGCGGAGGCCGTCGACAAGGCCGCCGACCTGCTGCCGGACATCGTTCTGATGGACGTGCGGATGCCCAAGCGGGGCGGGATCGAGGCCTGCACCTCCATCAAGGAAGTGGCACCCAGCGCCAAGATCATCATGCTGACGATCAGCGACGAGGAAGCCGATCTCTACGACGCGATCAAGGCCGGCGCGACCGGATATCTCCTCAAGGAGATCTCCACGGACGAGGTGGCGACCGCCATTCGCGCGGTGGCCGACGGACAGTCACAGATCAGCCCCTCCATGGCGTCGAAGCTGCTCACCGAGTTCAAGTCGATGATCCAGCGGACGGACGAGCGACGTCTCGTGCCCGCCCCGCGGCTCACCGACCGTGAGCTGGAGGTCCTCAAGCTCGTCGCCACCGGGATGAACAACCGCGACATCGCGAAGGAGTTGTTCATCTCCGAGAACACCGTGAAGAACCATGTGCGCAACATCCTGGAGAAGCTGCAGCTGCACTCCAGGATGGAGGCGGTGGTCTACGCGATGCGGGAGAAGATCCTCGAGATCCGCTGATTCGGCTTCCGGTCAGCGCAGGGCCGTCGCCAGCGCTCCGGTGACTTCCTTGGCGAGGGGCTCGCGCAGGTCCGGCGGGTCCACCCGCTCGACCCGAATGTCCGTGCCGTCCACCCAGCTCGCCGCCTCGACCAGGGCCTGGGCCACCGCCGGGACCGCCTTCGGGCCGTCCAGGGTGACCTGCCTGGCCACCAGCGTGCTCCCCTCCCGGGCCGGGTCCACGCGGCCCACGAGACGGCCACCGGCCAGCACCGGCATGGCGAAATAGCCGTAGATCCGCTTGGGCTTGGGGACGTAGGCCTCCAGCCGGTGGGTGAAGCCGAAGATCCGCTCCGTGCGCGCGCGTTCCCAGATCAGGGAGTCGAACGGGGACAGCAGGGTGGTGCGATGGCGGCCGCGCGGGGGTGTCTCAAGGGCTGCGGGGTCGGCCCAGGCAGGCTTCCCCCAGCCCTCGACCGTGACCGGCACCAGGCCGGAGTCGGCGATCACCGCGTCGACCTGTTCGCCCTTGAGGCGGTGGTAGTCGGCGATGTCCGCGCGGGTGCCGACCCCCAGGGACTGGCCGGCGAGTCGGACCAGGCGGCGAAGGCACTCGGCGTCGTCCAGCTCGTCGTGGAGCAGGTCGGCGGGGACGGCGCGCTCGGCGAGGTCGTACACACGCTTCCAGCCACGGCGCTCCACGCAGACCACCTCGCCGTACATCAGGGCGCGCTCGACGGCGACCTTGGTGCCCGACCAGTCCCACCACTCGCTGGTCTTCTTCGCGCCGCCCAACTCCGTGGCGGTGAGGGGGCCTTCGGTGCGGAGTTGCTTGATGACCTGGTCGTAGGTGCCGTCCGGCAGCTGGTGGTTCCAGTGCGGGCGGCTGCGGTAGGCGCGGCGGCGGAAGGCGAAGTGGGGCCATTCCTCGATGGGCAGGATGCACGCCGCGTGCGACCAGTACTCAAAAGCGTGCCTGTCAGTCCAGTAGGCGCTCTCCACCTTCTTGCGGCCCACCGCGCCGAGACGGGCGTACGGGATCAGCTCGTGGGAGCGGGCGAGTACCGAGATGGTGTCGAGTTGGACCGCCCCGAGGTGACGGAGGACGCCGCGGACTCCGGCCCGGCGATCGGGGGTGCCGAGGAACCCCTGGGCGCGCAGCACGATGCGGCGGGCCTCGTCGGCGGTGAGGTCGGTGGCGGGAGGCGGGGTCGTCATGGGTCCGAACGATAGGGCCCGGCACTGACAGTGCGAGGTGACCTGCGGATCTACCGAGGGGCGGGAAGATACTGCGCCGTCGACGGCAGGCCCAGGTCCGAGGGCAGCAACGCGCCCACCCAGCAGTCCCGGCGTACGCCCTGGTGGACGAGCGAGGAGCGCAGTACGCCCTCGATGGTGAAGCCGGCGCGCTCCGCCACCGCGTGCGAGGCGTGGTTGCCGACCTCCGCCCGCCATTCGACGCGGTCGATCGACCACTCGCCGAAGGCCCAGCGGACGGCGGCCTCGACGGCCTCGGTGACGTAGCCGTTGCCGCGCTGTTCCTTGGTGCTCCAGTAACCGATCTCGGCCGTGCCCGCGGAGCGTTTGGTGAGGCTGAGCATGCCCACCAGCTCCTCTCCTTCGGGAAGGAAGAGGCCCCAGGTGAACATCGTGTCGTTCGCCCAGCCTTCCGGGACCAGCTGCTCCGTGAACCCCTGGGCGTGCTCGCGCAGGTACGGCGAGGGGATTGTCGTCCAGCGCAGGATGTCGGGGTCCTGCACGGCCGCGAGGACGGTCTCGGTGTCCCGCGGGGTGGGCGTGCGCAGCAGGAGACGGGCCGTGGTCAGGGTGACGGGTTCCATCAGCTGATTCTGCTCAGGTGTTCGGTGAAGACGCCACCGATTTCGCTGTGAGTGAGCGAGCGATCACAATTCGCGCAATTCGTGGGCGGGGCGCGGCACCATCGGTGTTCCCCGTCCGTTGTTCCCTTTGAAACAGATTTGAAGGAGCTGACAGTCGGCGTACCCGGCAGGCCTCCCGGCGTGGCGGGGTCCTCGCATACGATGGCCGTTGCTCAGTAAGTCAAATGGAAACCGACCGTCCCAGGCCCGACCGGCAAGGAGACCAACCCCCGTGTCCGTCCTCTCGAAGATCATGCGTGCAGGCGAAGGCAAGATCCTGCGCAAGCTGCACCGCATCGCGGACCAGGTCAACTCCATCGAAGAGGACTTCGTCGACCTCTCCGACGCCGAGCTGCGGGCCCTCACCGATGAGTACAAGCAGCGGTACGCCGACGGTGAGAGTCTGGACGACCTGCTGCCCGAGGCGTTCGCCACCGTGCGCGAGGGTGCCAAGCGCGCGCTCGGCCAGCGTCACTACGACGTGCAGATCATGGGCGGCGCCGCCCTCCACCTCGGCTATGTGGCCGAGATGAAGACCGGTGAGGGCAAGACCCTCGTCGGCACCCTGCCCGCGTATCTGAACGCGCTGTCCGGCAAGGGCGTGCACCTGATCACGGTCAACGACTACCTGGCCGAGCGCGACTCCGAGATGATGGGCCGCGTCCACAAGTTCCTCGGCCTGAGCGTCGGTTGCATCCTCGCCAACATGACGCCGGCCCAGCGCCGCGAGCAGTACGCGTGCGACATCACCTACGGCACGAACAACGAGTTCGGCTTCGACTACCTGCGCGACAACATGGCGTGGTCCCAGGACGAACTCGTCCAGCGCGGCCACAACTTCGCCATCGTCGACGAGGTCGACTCCATCCTCGTCGACGAGGCCCGTACGCCGCTGATCATCTCCGGTCCGGCCGACCAGGCCACCAAGTGGTACGGCGACTTCGCCAAGCTGGTCACCCGCCTGAAGAAGGGCGAGGCCGGAAACCCGCTCAAGGGCATCGAGGAGACCGGCGACTACGAGGTCGACGAGAAGAAGCGCACGGTCGCCATCCACGAGTCCGGTGTCAGCAAGGTCGAGGACTGGCTGGGCATCGACAACCTCTACGAGTCGGTCAACACCCCTCTGGTGGGCTACCTGAACAACGCCATCAAGGCGAAGGAGCTCTTCAAGAAGGACAAGGACTACGTCGTCATGGACGGCGAAGTCATGATCGTCGACGAGCACACCGGCCGTATCCTCGCCGGCCGCCGCTACAACGAGGGCATGCACCAGGCCATCGAGGCGAAGGAAGGGGTGGACATCAAGGACGAGAACCAGACCCTTGCCACGATCACCCTCCAGAACTTCTTCCGCCTCTACAAGCGCCACGACCACAACGACAAGGAACAGCCGGGCCTCTGCGGCATGACCGGTACGGCGATGACCGAGGCCGCCGAGTTCCACCAGATCTACAAACTCGGCGTCGTCCCGATCCCGACCAACCGGCCCATGGTCCGCAAGGACCAGTCGGACCTGATCTACCGCACCGAGGTCGCGAAGTTCGAGGCGGTCGTCGACGACATCGTCGAGAAGCACGAGAAGGGCCAGCCGATCCTCGTCGGTACGACGTCGGTCGAGAAGTCCGAGTACCTCTCCCAGCAGCTCAGCAAGCGCGGCGTCCAGCACGAAGTGCTGAACGCCAAGCAGCACGACCGTGAGGCGACGATCGTCGCCCAGGCCGGCCGCAAGGGCGCCGTCACCGTCGCCACCAACATGGCCGGCCGTGGTACCGACATCAAGCTCGGCGGCAACCCCGAGGACCTCGCCGAGGCGGAGCTGCGCCAGCGCGGCCTCGACCCCGAGGAGCACATCGAGGAGTGGGCCGCGGCCCTGCCCGCCGCCCTGGAGAAGGCTGAGCGGGCGGTCAAGGCGGAGTTCGAGGAGGTCAAGGAGCTCGGCGGGCTCTACGTCCTCGGTACCGAGCGGCACGAGTCGCGTCGTATCGACAACCAGCTGCGCGGTCGTTCCGGCCGGCAGGGCGACCCCGGCGAGTCCCGCTTCTACCTCTCCCTGGGCGACGACCTGATGCGCCTGTTCAAGGCCCAGATGGTCGAGCGCGTGATGTCGATGGCGAACGTTCCGGACGACGTTCCGATCGAGAACAAGATGGTCACGCGCGCGATCGCGTCCGCGCAGTCGCAGGTCGAGCAGCAGAACTTCGAGACCCGTAAGAACGTCCTGAAGTACGACGAGGTCCTCAACCGCCAGCGCGAGGTCATCTACGGCGAGCGGCGCCGCGTCCTGGAGGGCGAGGACCTGCAGGAGCAGGTCGTGCACTTCATGGACGACACGATCGACGCGTACATCGCGGCGGAGACCGCCGAGGGCTTCGCCGAGGACTGGGACCTTGACCGGCTGTGGGGCGCGTTCAAGCAGCTCTACCCGGTGAAGATCACCGTCGAGGAGCTGGAGGAGGCGGCGGGCGACCGCGCGGGCCTGACCGCCGAGTACATCTCCGAGTCGATCAAGGACGACATCCACGAGCAGTACGAGGCGCGTGAGACGCAGCTCGGCTCCGAGATCATGCGTGAGCTGGAGCGCCGGGTCGTGCTGTCGGTCCTGGACCGCAAGTGGCGCGAGCACCTCTACGAGATGGACTACCTCCAGGAGGGCATCGGCCTGCGCGCGATGGCGCAGAAGGACCCGCTGGTCGAGTACCAGCGCGAGGGCTTCGACATGTTCACCGCCATGATGGAGGGCATCAAGGAGGAGTCCGTCGGCTACCTGTTCAACCTGGAGGTCCAGGTCGAGCAGCAGGTCGAGGAGGTCCCGGTCGAGGACGAGAAGCCGTCCCTCGCCAAGCAGGACGCGGTTCCGGCGCAGGCCGGCTCGCGTCCCGAGATCCGCGCGAAGGGGCTCGACGCCCCGCAGCGCAGGGACCTGCACTTCTCCGCGCCGACCGTGGACGGCGAGGGCGGTGTCATCGAGGGCGAGTTCGCCGACGACGACGAGCCCGTGCGCTCCGAGGCGGACGGCCTCACGCGCGCGGAGCGTCGCAAGCAGTCCCGTGGTCGGGGGCGGCGCAAGAAGTAGGGCCTACGGTGCGACGGGCGCCGTAGCGGAGCGATGTGACGGTGCCGTTGGCGCCGTGGCACAGGAAGGGCCGGTCACCTCGGGGTGGCCGGCCCTTCGGCGTGTGACGGACCAGCGGGCTTCTCCGCGCCTGTCAGTCGTCGTCCGGACGGGGAGCCCGGGAGCCGCCCAGTTCGACCGCCGTGCAGCGCCAGCGGAGGTCCTGGCCCTGTTCCAGGCGGAAGGCCATGGCACGCAGCTGGTCGCCGGCCCCGATCCGGGCGAAGGCCTCCACGGCGCCCTGTCGGGGGACGTAGTAGCCGATGTCCCGGACGACGGGGCGGGCGCCGCGGGTGCGCAGGGGGCCGCGTTCGGCGAGCCGGGCCAGTTCGTCGTAGGCGCGGCCTGCGGTGTGCCGGAGCATCGAGTGGACGGGGCGCTGGCCGCTCAGGACGGCGAGGAGGAGATCTGCGAAGAGGTCGGTGGGGCGGGGCTGGGGGACCGGCGGGCGGCGCGGGGTCCGGGACGGGACGACGGGGGCGGTCGCGGGGGTGGTGGTGCGTCCGTCGGCGAGTGCTGCTGCGACGCGGGCGGTGGGTGCAGAGCCGGCCGTGGGGCTCGTGTGGGTGATGGTGCCGGCTGTCCTGGGGTCTGCCGTGGTGCTGCGCCTCGGAGTTCCGGTGGTCGTCGTGTCGTGCGGACCCGGGATGCTGTGCGGGCGGGTGTCCGTGGGACGTGTACGGGTGCGGGGGCCGCTGCCGGGGGAGCCCGGTGGGCGGCCGTCGCCCGGGGCCGTGCGCGGGGCACTGCCGTCCGGTGTGCGGGGTGGCGTGCCGCCCGGGCGGCGGGAGTCGCGGCGAGCCGGCGGGCGGGTGCCGGGGTGGTGCTGAGCCCTGGTCATGACCTTGTTCATGGGATCCCCGTTCTGCGGGCCCGGAAAGTACCGGGCGGTAACTTCGTTGAGGATCTTGTACGGGGCCGTGGACCACGGCGGCAAGGAAGCGACGGGCCGCGTCGGGGCGCCGGAATGTTCACCTATCAGGGTGGTCGGAGAGGTCGGAACCCCGTGACCCCGGGGACGGGGCGGGTGAATTCCGGGCCCGGGGTGGACGCCCGCCGAGGTGTGGGCAGGGACTCGAAAGGGGACGCCCGCACGTATCCTGAAGGCCTTCGCGGAGCCCTTCCGATCACGTTCTCCGACCACGAAAGCGGCCAGCCATGCGCGTCTACGTCCCCCTGACCCTCTCCGGTCTCGCCGAGGCGTACAAGACGGGGGAGCTGGGGGCCGGACCGCTCCTCGCCTACGCCGTCACACCCGCCCTGCGCGAGTGGTACCTCTCCGACGACATCGAGGAGCTGGAGTACGCGGCGTTGAACCGGGCCGCGCTGGCCTCGCTGCGGCTGCTCGCGGCGGACGCCGGGGCCGCGCGGCGCCGGGTCGTGGTGGCCGTCGACGTGGCCGACGGGGCGGCGGTCGCCGATCCCGACCGGGCGCTGGATCCCTCGGCGCTCGGTGAGGTGCGGGTGGCCGGCACCGTGAGGCTGGCCAAGGCGGCCGCGGTGCACGTGGACTCGGACGACGCGGAGGAGGACGTCACCGCCGCCGCGGACGCGCTGGAGGCGGCCGACGCCGGGGACGACGACGCGCAGTTCGTCGTGGACGGGGCCGAGGACCACGAGCTGCTGTGGTACGCGACGCAGGAGATCCCGATTCTGGTGGGGCTGGGCGGCTGAGCCCACGATCCGTCCTGCCGGGTCGCCGCTTTACCCTCTTTGACCTGCCGGTCTCTTGATTGTCAGTGGGGGCGGGTACGTTTTTGGCATGGGGAAGCTGACAGGGGCGCACATCGTCTGGGACTGGAACGGCACGCTGTTCCACGACAACGACGCGATCATCGGGGCGACGAACGCGGCGTTCGGCGAGCTCGGGCTCGCGCCGATCACGATGGAGCAGTACCGGGCGATGTACTGCGTGCCGGTGCCGAAGTTCTACGAGCGGCTGCTCGGCCGGCTGCCCACCGACGCGGAGTGGGAGGTCATGGACGAGACCTTCCATCGGTACTACGCCGAGCATCGGGTGGGGTGCGGGCTCACCGACGGGGTGGTGGAGCTGCTCGTGGGATGGCGGTCGGCCGGGCACAGCCAGTCGATCCTCAGCATGTACGGGCATGACGACCTGCTGCCGCTGGTGCGGGGGTTCGGGATCGAGGCGCACTTCCTGCGGGTGGACGGGCGGACCGGGCCGTCCGGGGGGAGCAAGGCGGAGCACATGGAGCGGCATCTCACCGCACTGGTGGGGGTCGAGGCGGCCCGGACCGTGGTGATCGGGGACGCCGCGGACGACGCGGTGGCGGCGATGCGGGTGGGGGCCCGGGCCGTGCTCTACACCGGGGGGTCGCACAGTCGGGCCAGTCTCGAGGTGGCGGGGGTCCCGGTGGTGGACACCCTGGCGGAGGCGGTTGCGGAGGCCGAGCGCATAGCGGCGTGACCGCTTCTGCCGGTGCCGCGACGGCGGCGGTATGGAGGTACCCCGACGGCGACGCCTCCGGTGCCGTCGACCACCATCTCGCTTCCTGGAGAGCGGCGCCGGCGGACTGCATGTCGGGTTCCGGAGCCGGACAGGCTGTGACGCGTCGGCCGCACAGACCGTCGATCGCGGCGGTGAGCAGCGGGCCGTGACAGATCTGGGCGACCGGCTTGTCCCCGTCGAAGGACGGCTTGCGTACTTGACCGGCGTCGACCTCGGCGAAGACCAGATCGGCGGGCCAGGTGCAGCCGGGCTTCTCTGCGTAGGTGTCGAAGCCGGGTTCGGACCTCCTGTGACGCTGCTGCGTCGCCGGTGACGATGAAGTCATGGCTCGGATGCGACGTGGGCACTGTGCAGAGTGTCAAAGTTCCACCCCCGGTTTTGTACACATACGGCTCATGACGACCCCCCTGTAAGGAGCGATAGCCTTGGTGGCGTGATCAGCGCGATAGTTCGCGGGGGCGCTGTGGCCCCCGCCCTGCGCCCGGTACGCACGGAACACCTCCGTGGCCGGGCGGCGGTCGCTGATCCTCGCGGGCGGGACGGGGCCGTTGGGGCCCTCATGACGCCGAGTACACCCTCGTCACCGGCGCGGCAGAGATCAGCGTCACACCTGGCGGGCGTGTCGAGAATGGCTGATATACCCCCGCTCATCTCACCTTGCGGCATAGCGTCGGAGCAGACCGGAGACCCCGGGCCGTGGCGTCGAGCCGCAGGGGAAGAGACCGTACTTCCTTCTACGTCACGCAACGGCGCGCGACAGGAGTCAGAGGACAATGCAGACCAAGCTGGACGAAGCCAAGGCCGAGCTGCTCGAGAGGGCCGCACGGGTAGCTGAGAACAGCCCGGCCGGGGGGCACCTACCGACTGGGACGACGGACGAGGACACCCCCCGCACCCCGGACACCCCGGACAGCGAGACCGTCCTCGCGTTCCTCCAGCGCTACTACCTGCACACGGCCCCCGAAGACGTCACCGGTCGCGACCCGGTCGACATCTACGGAGCCGCTCTCTCCCACTTCCGGCTGGGCGAGACGCGCCCGCAGGGCACGGCCAACGTGCGGGTGCACACGCCCACGGTGGAGGAGAACGGATGGACGTGCACCCACACGGTCGTCGAGGTCGTCACCGACGACATGCCCTTCCTCGTCGACTCCGTCACCAATGAGCTGACCCGGCAGGGGCGCGGCATCCATGTCGTCATCCACCCCCAGGTCGTCGTCCGCCGTGACCTCACCGGCAAGCTGATCGAGGTCCTCACCGTCCCGCTCGCCGGTGATCTGCCGCACGACGCGCACACCGAGTCCTGGATCCACGTCGAGATCGACCGCGAGACCGACCGCAGCGACCTGAAGCAGATCACCGCCGATCTGCTGCGTGTCCTGTCCGACGTCCGGGAGGCCGTCGAGGACTGGGAGAAGATGCGGGACGCGGCCCTGCGCATGGCCGACGAACTGCCCGCCGAGCCCGTCGCCACCGATCTGCGTGACATGGAGATCGACGAGGCCCGCGAGCTGCTGCGCTGGCTGGCCGCCAACCACTTCACCTTCCTCGGCTACCGGGAGTACCAGCTCAGGCCGGACGACTCCCTCGCGGCAGTCCCCGGCACCGGTCTCGGCATCCTGCGCTCCGACCCGCAGCACGCCGGTGAGGAGGGCCACCCGGTCAGCCCGTCCTTCGAGCGGCTGCCCGCCGACGCCCGCGCGAAGGCCCGCGAGCACAAGCTGCTCGTGCTGACCAAGGCCAACAGCCGGGCGACGGTGCACAGGCCGTCGTATCTCGACTACATCGGTGTCAAGAAGTTCGACGCGGACGGCAATGTCGTCGGCGAGCGGCGTTTCCTCGGACTGTTCTCCTCCGCCGCCTACACCGAATCGGTGCGCCGGGTTCCGGTCATTCGGCGCAAGGTGGACGAGGTGCTCGAAAGGGCCGGATTCTCGCCCAACAGCCACGACGGCCGCGACCTGCTCCAGATCCTGGAGACCTACCCGCGCGACGAGCTCTTCCAGACCCCCGCCGACGAGCTGGAGTCCATCGCCACCTCCGTCCTGTACCTCCAGGAGCGGCGGCGGCTGCGCCTCTACCTGCGCCAGGACGAGTACGGCCGCTACTACTCGGCCCTCGTCTACCTGCCCCGCGACCGCTACACCACCGGCGTCCGCCTCAGGATCATCGACATCCTGAAGGAGGAACTCGGCGGCATCAGCGTCGACTTCACCGCCTGGAACACCGAGTCGATCCTGTCCCGGCTGCACTTCGTGGTCCGCGTTCCGCAGGGCACCGAGCTGCCACAGCTCAGCGAGAGCGACAAGGAGCGCATCGAGGCCCGCCTGGTCGAGGCCGCCCGCTCCTGGGCCGACGGCTGGATCGAGGCGCTCAACGCCGAACTCGGCGAGGAGCGCGCCGCCGAGCTGTCGCGCCGCTACGGCAACGCCTTCCCGGAGGGCTACAAGGCCGACCACACCCCGCGCTCCGCGGTCGCCGACCTTGTCCACCTCGAACGGCTCGGCGCGGAGAACGACTTCGCGCTCAGCCTCTACGAGCCGGTGGGCGCCGCCCCCGAGGAGCGCCGCTTCAAGATCTACCGCAAGGGCGACGCCATCTCCCTGTCCGCCGTGCTGCCGGTCCTCAGCCGGCTCGGCGTCGAGGTGACGGACGAGCGGCCCTACGAACTGCGCTGCTCGGACCGCAGTAACGCCTGGATCTACGACTTCGGCCTGCGCATGCCCAAGTCGCAGAACGGCGGCGGCGACTACCTCGGTGACGACGGCCGCGAGCGCTTCCAGGAGGCCTTCGCCGCCACCTGGACCGGCAAGGCGGAGAACGACGGCTTCAACGCCCTGGTGCTGAGCGCCGGCCTGGGATGGCGCCAGGCGATGGTGCTGCGGGCGTACGCCAAGTACCTGCGCCAGGCGGGCTCGACGTTCAGCCAGGACTACATGGAGGACACCCTCCGCCACAACGTTCACACCACCCGGCTGCTCGTCTCCCTGTTCGAGGCACGGATGTCACCGGACCGCCAGCGCGCGGGCCACGAACTCGTGGACGCCCTCCTGGAGGAGCTCGACGCGGCCCTCGACCAGGTGGCTTCGCTGGACGAGGACAGGATTCTGCGCTCCTTCCTGACCGTCATCAAGGCGACGCTGCGCACCAACTTCTTCCAGGAGGCCGCGGGCGGCAAGCCGCACGACTACGTCTCCATGAAGTTCGACCCGCAGGCCATGCCCGACCTCCCGGCCCCACGCCCGGCGTTCGAGATCTGGGTCTACTCGCCGCGCGTCGAAGGCGTGCACCTGCGCTTCGGCAAGGTCGCGCGCGGCGGCCTGCGCTGGTCCGACCGGCGTGAGGACTTCCGCACCGAGATCCTCGGCCTGGTCAAGGCGCAGATGGTGAAGAACACCGTCATCGTGCCGGTCGGCGCCAAGGGCGGCTTCGTCGCCAAGCAGCTGCCCGACCCGGCCGCCGACCGAGACGCGTGGCTGGCCGAGGGCATCGCCAGCTACAAGACGTTCATCTCGGCCCTGCTCGACATCACCGACAACATGGTGGCCGGTGAAGTCGTCCCGCCCGCCGACGTCGTACGGCACGACGAGGACGACACCTACCTGGTCGTCGCCGCCGACAAGGGCACCGCGACCTTCTCGGACATCGCCAACGGGGTGGCCGAGCAGTACAACTTCTGGCTCGGCGACGCCTTCGCCTCCGGCGGCTCGGCCGGCTACGACCACAAGGGCATGGGCATCACCGCCCGCGGTGCCTGGGAGTCCGTCAAGCGGCACTTCCGCGAACTGGCCCTCGACACCCAGTCCGAGGACTTCACCGTCGTCGGTATCGGCGACATGTCCGGTGACGTGTTCGGCAACGGCATGCTGCTCTCCGAGCACATCCGCCTGGTCGCCGCCTTCGACCACCGGCACATCTTCATCGACCCGAAGCCCGACGCGGCCACCTCCTACGCCGAGCGCCGCCGTGTCTTCGAGCTCCCGCGCTCCAGCTGGGCCGACTACAACACAGAGCTGATCTCGGCGGGCGGCGGCATCTTCCCCCGTACCGCCAAGGCCATCCAGGTCAACGCCCACATCCGCGAGGCCCTCGGCATCGAGGACAAGGTCACCAAGATGACCCCGGCCGACCTGATGAAGGCGATCCTCAAGGCGCCGGTGGACCTGCTGTGGAACGGCGGCATCGGCACCTACGTGAAGGCCTCCACCGAGACCCACGCGGACGTCGGCGACAAGGCCAACGACCCGATCCGCGTCGACGGCGCCGACCTGCGGGTGCGGGTCGTCGGCGAGGGCGGAAACCTGGGCCTGACCCAGCTCGGCCGGATCGAGTTCGCGCTGCACGGCGGGAAGATCAACACCGACGCCATCGACAACAGCGCCGGTGTGGACACCTCCGACCACGAGGTGAACATCAAGATCCTCCTCAACGGCCTGGTCACCGAGGGCGACATGACGGTCAAGCAGCGCAACAAGCTGCTCGCCGAGATGACCGACGAGGTCGGCCACCTGGTCCTGCGCAACAACTACGCGCAGAACACCGCCATCGCCAACGCGCTCGCCCAGTCCAAGGACATGCTCCACGCCCAGCAGCGCTTCATGCGCCACCTGGTGCGCGAGGGCCACCTCGACCGGGCCCTGGAGTTCCTGCCCACCGACCGCCAGATCCGCGAACGCCTCGGCGCCGCACAGGGCCTGACGAGCCCGGAGACGGCCGTCCTGCTGGCGTACACGAAGATCACGGTTGCCGAGGAGCTGCTGCACACCTCGCTGCCGGACGACCCCTATCTGCACGGCCTGCTGCACACGTACTTCCCGGCCGCGCTGCGCGAGAAGTTCCCCGATCACATCGACAACCACCCGCTGCACCGCGAGATCACCACGACCGTCCTGGTCAACGACACGGTCAACACCGGCGGTACGACCTATCTGCACCGCCTGCGCGAGGAGACCGGCGCGTCGCTCGAGGAGATCGTCCGGGCGCAGACCGTGGCCCGCGCCATCTTCCGCTCCGGCGTGGTGTGGGACGGGGTCGAGTCCCTCGACAACCAGGTCGAGGCCGCCGTACTGACCCGGATCCGGCTGCACTCGCGCCGACTGGTCGAGCGCGGCACGCGCTGGCTGCTCAACAACCGGCCGCAGCCGCTCCAGCTCACCGAGACCGTCGAGTTCTTCGGCGACCGCGTCGAACAGGTGTGGTCGCAGCTGCCGAAGCTGCTGCGGGGCGCCGACCTGGAGTGGTACCAGAAGATCTACGACGAGCTGAGCGGCGCCGGCGTCCCGGACGAACTCGCCACGCGCGTGGCCGGGTTCTCCTCCGCCTTCCCGACGCTGGACATCGTCTCGGTGGCCGACCGCATGGGCCGCGACCCGATGGACGTCGCCGACGTGTACTACGACCTCGCCGACCGCCTCCACATCACCCAGCTCATGGACCGCATCATCGAGTTGCCCCGCGCCGACCGCTGGCAGTCCATGGCCCGCGCCTCCATCCGTGAGGACCTCTACGCGGCCCACTCGGCGCTGACCGCGGACGTCCTGGCCGTCGGCAACGGCACCTCGACCCCCGAGCAGCGCTTCAAGGCCTGGGAGGAGAAGAACGCCCCGATCCTGAGCCGGGCGCGCACCACCCTGGACGAGATCCAGGGCTCGGACGCGTTCGACCTGGCCAACCTGTCGGTGGCGATGCGCACCATGCGGACGCTGCTGCGGCAGCATTCATGAGTGAGCGGCAGCATTCATAGGTGAGACGACGACGAGGGCGCCCGGGACGGTGAAGTCCCGGGCGCCCTCGTCGTCGTGGAGCGAAAGCCGGAGGTCAGGCCGGGTCAGGCCGCGACCTTCGCCTTCGCCTTGTCCGGGCCGCCGGTGAAGTCCTCGTAGGCCGCCAGGACCTCGTCGGTCGGGCCGTCCATGCGTAGTTCGCCGCGCTCCAGCCAGAGCACCCGGTCGCAGGTGTCGCGGATCGACTTGTTGCTGTGGCTGACCAGGAACACCGTGCCGGCGGTCTGGCGCAGCTCGCGGATGCGGGCCTCGGAGCGCTTCTGGAAGGAGCGGTCACCGGTGGCGAGGGCCTCGTCGATGAGCAGGACGTCGTGGTCCTTGGCGGCCGCGATGGAGAAACGCAGGCGGGCCGCCATGCCGGAGGAGTAGGTGCGCATCGGCAGGGTGATGAAGTCGCCCTTCTCGTTGATCCCCGAGAAGTCGACGATCTCCTGGTAGCGGTCCCTGACCTGCTCGCGGGTCATGCCCATCGCGAGCCCGCCGAGGTAGACGTTGCGCTCGCCAGTGAGGTCGTTCATCAAGGCCGCGTTGACGCCGAGGAGGGAGGGCTGGCCGTCGGTGTAGATACGGCCGTTCTCCACCGGGAGCAGACCCGCGACCGCCTTGAGCAGGGTCGACTTGCCGGAGCCGTTGGTGCCGATCAGTCCGACCGCCTCGCCCTTGTAGGCGACGAACGACACGTTCTTGACGGCGTGCACCTTGCGTACGCCCGCTGCCTTCTCGGCCTGTCCCCGGCGCATCATGCGGTTGAGGGCGGCGGTGGCGGAACCCCTGCCCGCGCCGGTGCCGTTGACGCGGTAGACGATGTCCACGCCGTCGACGACGACGGTGGGGATCTTGTCGTTCTCGATGTCAGCCACGGCCGTACGTCTCCTCAGCCTTCCAGAAGTAGATGAAGCCACCGACGCCGGCGACCAGCGCCCAGCCCACCGCGAGCGCCCACACGTGGTGCGGCAGCTGGCTCGCGTGGAAGCTGTCGATCAGGGAGTAGCGCATCAGGTCGATGTAGACGGCGGCCGGGTTGGCCTGGAGGACGGGGACCACCCAGGACGGCCAGTCGTGGTGACCCTTGGCCAGCTTGTCGATGCTCCACATCACGCCGGAGACGTACATCCAGGTGCGCAGGACGAACGGCATCAGCTGCGCGATGTCCGGGGTCTTGGCGCCCATCCGCGCCATGATCATCGAGACGCCCGCGTTGAACGTGGACTGGAGGACCAGTGCGGGGATCGCCAGCAGCCAGGACGCGGCGAGGGGCACACCGAAGCAGAGCAGGATGACGACCAGGGCGGCCATCGAGAAGAGCAGCTGCTGGAGCTGCTGGAGGGCGAACGAGATCGGCAGCGCGGCCCGCGGGAAGTGCAGGGCGCGCACGAGGCCGAGGTTGCCGGAGATCGCGCGGGTGCCCGCCATGATCGAGCTCTGCGTGAACGTCCAGATGAACACGCCCGTGACCAGGAACGGGACGTAGTCCGGCACGTTCCTCTTGGTGCCCAGCAGCACGCCGAAGATGAAGTAGTACACCGCCGCGTTCAGCAGCGGGGTCATGACCTGCCAGACCTGGCCCAGCTTCGCCTGGCTGTACTGCGCGGTGAGCTTGGCGGTCGAGAACGCGGTGATGAAGTGGCGCCGCGCCCACAGCTGGCGGACGTACTCCGGCAGCGAGGGACGGGCGCCGCTGACCGCGAGGCCGTGCCGCGCGGCCAGGGCCGTGAGGTCGTCGTCGGTCGGGGGCGCTGTCGGGGGCGGTGTGTCGAGGACCTGGCTCACATCCGCTGCTTTCACTCGGGGGGTGGGGGTGGTGCGCGTGCGGCCGGCGCGCCCGTCATCCGACGTTTCCTTACGTGACTCTTCACGTTCTCTTACGTCGGGACGGGACCGTATCGTCGCAACGTGAGAGTAGGACGAGTGAGCGTCGGAACGCAACCGTTTCGTCGTGACGGATGACGATGGAACGTAACCGTATCGTCGTAACGGGTCCGCGTCGGGACGGGACCGTTTCGTCGCTACGCCCTATGCTGGTCCGCATGACGACCAACGCCGACGCGCCGCCGACCCGTCCGCGCCGCCGTGCCCCGGCAGGAGCCGCCGTACTCCGTGAGGATGTGACGGAAGCCATTCGGGCGGCCGTCTTCGAGGAGCTCGCGGCCGCCGGATACGCACGGATGTCGATCGAGGGCATCGCGCGCCGCGCGGGCGTCGGCAAGACCGCGGTCTACCGCCGCTGGCGTTCCAAGCTGCACCTGGTCCTCGACGTCGTCTCGGAGATCGCGGTGATGGGCCTGCCGGTGCCGGACACGGGTTCGCTCGAGGACGACCTGCGGATGCTGTACGAGGTGACCTCCCGGGCGCTGCGCCACCCGGTGGCCTCGCAGATCATCCCGGACCTCCAGGCCGAGGCGGCCCGCAACCCCGAGATCGCCGAGGCCCTGCAGAACGCGTTGCAGAAGGGTCAGGAGGGCGTCGCCAGCAAGATCATCACGGCGGCGGAGCAGCGCGGGGAGCTCCGCACGGGCTTCAACGACGAGCTGGCCCTGGATCTGATCTCCGGCCCCCTGTACTGGCGCTCGGTGGTGATCCGCAGCCCGAAGCTGCCGAAGGGGTATCTCGCGGCACTGGCGCGGGCGACGACGGAGGCGCTGAAGGCGCTCTGAGCCTGCCCCGGCGACTGTGGCGGGTGTGCTGCGCCGCGCGCAGGGCGAGGAGTTCCGGGGCGAGCACCCGGATCCGGCCGTCGCCGTTCTCCGTGGGGCCGATGAGTCCGTCCCGCCTGAGCCGGGACAGCGCGCGGTTGACCGTGACGCGGGTGACTCCGAGCAGGTCGGCGAGTTCGCGCTGACCGCCGGGGAGGGGGACGTGGCCGTCGGTTCCGTCCCGACTGAGTCCGTCCAGCAGCCAGGCCGCGAGGCGGGCCTCGCAGGGGAGCGTGGCCGTGTCGGTGAGTCGTTCCTGTTGTGCGCGGGCCTGGTGGCGAGGAGTCGGAGGACGTGGGCGCGTACGGTCGCGGAGTCGTCGAGCAGGGTCGTGAAGCGGCCGCGGGGGACGGCCCGTGCGGCGCAGGGGGTGAGCGCGGTGAAGGTGGCCGTGTGGCCGGCTCCGTCGAGCAGCGCGACCTTGTCGAGGGCGCAGGGGCCGGCCCATGTTCCGAACCGTATGACGCGTCCGGCGGCGGTCGTGGCGGACGCGGATGCGGTGCCGTCGAGCAGGACGAGCAGGTGGTCGGCGGGGGCGCCTTGGCTGCGCAGGGTCTCGCCGGGGGCGTGGTGGCGGGGGACCGAGGTCTCCCACAGGCGGCGCAGGTCGTCTTCGGGCAGTGTGGCGAACAGCGGGACGCCCTGCAGTCGCCGCCAGTCGGGTGCGGACATGACAGCTCCCCTCCTCGCTGTATCGGCTGATACAGACCTGTGCGGCGGGCTGAGCCCAACGTCGGTCGCGTCGGACTGCTGCCCTGGAAAGGGGACCTTGTGCTTGTCGTGGAACTCGCCTTCACGCCCGCGCCCGAACGCCTTGCCGCTCGACCCGCTCACCGCGCGGCGCTCGGCCGTCTGCATGCCGAGGGGAAGTTGTTCGCCGCGGGGCCGTGGGAGGACGACCACGGGGCGATGCTGCTGTTCGCGGTGGGGCGGGCGGAACTGGAGGAGATTCTGGCGGCGGACCCGTACTACCGGCTCACGCCAGGAGTCGAGGTCCGCGCGATTCGTGAGTGGGCGCCGATAGTGGGTGTCTGAGAGGGGCACGGCGGAGCCGCGTGGCGGATCAGCCCTGTGCTCCCGCCGGCGCTTCTGTCACCCGGTGAGGCGACGAGTGAGGTTCGCCAGGTCGGACGTCCTCAGCACCCGGTCGGCGAAGCCCGGCAGTGGTACGTGCAGGGGTGCTGTCCAGCGCTCCGGGACGGCCGCGAGGCCGTACACCGCTCCGGCCAGGCCGCCCGTCACCGCTGCCACCGTGTCCGTGTCGCCGCCCAGGTCGATCGCGGCGCGTACGGCCGTCTCGTACGAGGTCGTCGTGCGCAGGGCCCAGACCGCGGAGCCCAGACAGGGCCATACGGCGCCGTTGAACTCCGTGGCCTGGTCGGGGTGCCAGTCGATGGCCAGGACGGTGGCGTAGCGCGGGCGGTGCTCCGGGTGGACCGTGCCGAGGGTGGCCTCCACGGCGTCCAGCGGGTCGTCACCGGCGAGGGCCACCCGTATCAGCTCGTGGAAGACGGCCGTGCCCTCCCAGGCCGCCCGGTCGCCGTGGGTGAGGGCGGCGAGCCGGCGGGCGGCGTCCATGGTGGCCTCGCGGCCGTGCCGAGCGAAGTGCACGGCGGACGGGGCCGCTCGCATCAGCGCTCCGTTCCCTGCGGCTCGCTGGTTCACCTGGAAGTGGAGTGCGGCGGCGGTGTCCCAAGGGTCGCCGCTGCTCAGCACGGCCTCGGTCTGGAGGCCGATGTCCTTCGGCTCCGCCGCCGCCCACCGCTGGAACCGCCGGAAGACGTCGGGGAGTTCGAGCCCGTCGCACTCCACCAGGGACTCGGCGACCAGGACCGCCATCTGCGTGTCGTCGGTCGCCTCGCCAGGGTCCCAGCCGCCGCCTCCGCACATCTCGCCGCCGTGCCCCGGCTCCGGAAAACGGTCCGAGAAGGCACCCTCCGGACCGAACTCGAAGGGGGCGCCCAGCGCGTCCCCCACGGCAGAACCGATGACGGCGCCCAGGGCGCGCTCCGCGCGAACGACCATCCGCGCAGGTTAGCCCGGACCTGAGCCGCATGCGGGCCCGCACGGGCAAGTCCTCGTACGACCCCCGGTGCGGCGCCCGACCGCTACGGTCGGTGCCGCGGTTCCGGGAGGGCGGGTTTCCGGGTCTACTCGATGACGAGCTCGACCTCGATGTTGCCGCGGGTGGCGTTGGAGTAGGGGCAGACCTGGTGGGCCTGCTCGACGAGCTTGCGGCCGGTCTCCGCGTCCACGGAGTCGGGCAGCTCGACACGGAGGGCGACCTTGAGGCCGAAGCCCTCGCCCTGCTTGCCTATGCCGACCTCGGCGGTGACGGCGGCGTCGCTGACGTCCACCTTGGCCTGACGGCCGACGAGACCGAGGGCGCTGCCGAAACAGGCGGCGTAACCGGCGGCGAACAGCTGCTCCGGGTTGGTGCCCTGTCCGTTGCCGCCCAGCTCCACCGGCGGGGCCAGCGCGACGTCGATCTTGCCGTCGTTCGTGTAGGCCCGGCCGTCGCGGCCGTGGGTGGCGGTGGCGACAGCGGTGTAGAGCGCGTCCATGAAAGACCATCCCTCTCGAAGGCTTGTTCCGGCGGCTCATCCGCGGCCGCCTCACGGTGGCAAGTAGAGCACACAATTTAGTTGTGCACAACTAAATGGCTCGCAAGAGCTATCCTGGAGACATGACCACGCCACCGACCGCCACCGACTGGCTCCGCCTCGACCAGCAGATCTGCTTCTCCCTGAACGCGGCCTCGCGCGCCTTCGGCAGCGTCTACCGCGTGATCCTCAAGGATCTGGGGATCACCTACCCGCAGTACCTGGTGATGCTGGTGCTGTGGGAGCACGGCGACCTGCCCGTCAAGAAGCTCGGCGAGCACCTGCGGCTCGACTCGGGCACCCTGTCCCCGCTCCTCAAACGACTGGAGGCGGCCGGCCTGGTGCGGCGCGAGCGCAGTGCCCGCGACGAGCGCTCGGTGGAGGTGCGGCTCACCGACGAGGGCGTCGCCCTGCGCGAGCGCGCGGTGCAGGTGCCGCGCCGGATCGTCTCGGCGACCAGCTTCGACGTGGACGAGATCCGCGACCTGCGGGCCCGCCTGGACCAGCTCACCTCGGCCCTGGACGCGGCGGTGCACGCCGAGCTGCCCGACGAGGACTGACACTTGATCGCGGTCACCGCAGTGGCACCCGTCGGCCCCGACCGCCTGGTTCACTGATACGCGGACGTGGGTCAACCGAAGAGGGGACGGCCGTACATGACCTGGCTGATCACCGGCGGCGCCGGCTACATCGGGGCGCATGTCGTGAGGGCGATGACCGAGGCGGGCGAGCAGGCGGTCGTGTACGACGACCTGTCCACCGGCATCGCCGAGCGCGTGCAGGCCGACGTGCCGCTGGTGGTGGGGTCCACGCTGGACGCCGAGCGGGTCGCGCACACCCTGGCGGACCACGAGGTCACCGGCGTGGTCCACCTCGCGGCGAAGAAGCAGGTCGGCGAGTCGGTGGATCTGCCGCTGCACTACTACCGGGAGAACGTCGAGGGCCTGCGCGTCCTCCTGGAGGCGGTGACGGCGGCGGGGGTCCCCTCCTTCGTCTTCTCGTCCTCCGCGGCGGTGTACGGCATGCCGGACGTCCCGCTGGTGACGGAGGAGACCCCGTGCGCGCCGATGTCCCCGTACGGCGAGACCAAGCTGGCCGGTGAGTGGCTGGTGCGCGCGACGGGCCGCGCGACCGGCCTCTCCACGGCCTGCCTCCGCTACTTCAACGTGGCGGGAGCGGCGAGCCCCGAGCTGGCCGACACGGGCGTCTTCAACATCGTCCCGATGGTCTTCGAGAAGCTCACTGCCCACGCGGCCCCGCGCATCTTCGGCGACGACTACGACACCCCCGACGGCACCTGCGTCCGCGACTACATCCACGTCGCCGACCTGGCCGAGGCCCATGTGGCCGCGGCCCGCGTCCTGCAGGGTTCCCCCCGCCGCGACCTCACCGTCAACATCGGCCGCGGCGAAGGCGTCTCCGTCCGCGAGATGATCGACCACATCAATGCCCTCACCGGCTGCGACCGCCCCCCGACGGTCACTCCCCGCCGCCCCGGAGACCCGGCCCGAGTCGTCGCCTCGGCCGATCTGGCAGCCACAGAACTCGGCTGGAAGGCCAAACACGACGTCCAGGACATGATCACGTCGGCCTGGGAGGGATGGGTACGGCTGCATCCGGAAGCGGCCCGGGGCTAGGCCCTGTCGTCACGTTCCCGCCCGCCGCGCGACGCCTGGCGCGCGCTCTCCGCGTTGCCGAACCGCCGACGTGGCTCCGGCGCCTTGCGAGCGCATGCTCGAAACCAAGCTCGCGCGGGAGGGGCCCCATCGCCGCCGCGTTGCCCGCGCTCCGGGCCGACGACGGGAATGTGACGACTGGGCCCAGGGGCGGGCGCTCAGGAGCGCGTGCCGGTCGCCGGCCCGGAGCGGCGGAGCCGGCGTCCCGGTCGTCCCACCGGGCGCCAGGTGGACGGACGGGTCGGTGTGGGATGGGAGGGGCTGGACGGCATGGGGACCCCTTCTAGTGGGTCTCGGTGACGGGCGTGCCCGTCGCGGGAAGGGGCACGGTGGCCAACGGGAAGCGGTCGAGTGCCGCCGCCGCCGACGGCACCGGGTGGCGCTCGGCGAGCGGGATCACCGGGGGCAACTCGGTCTCGCCCAGGACGACATGGCGTACGACCCGCTCGGCGGCGCGGCCGTCGTCGTACGGGCAGAAGCGCGCTCGGAATGCCGAGCGCAGCTGGGTGGAGCGGGAGCCGCGCCAGTGGCCGGTGGCGAAGATGTCGGTCAGTTCGTCCTCGCTGCGCGCGACCGCGCCCGGCGCGAAGGACCGCACGTCGAAGTAGGTGCCTCGGGCCGCCTCGTACGCCTCGTGGTCGTCGGCGTGGATCACGATCGGGCGGTCCAGGTTGGCGTAGTCGAACAGAAGGGACGAGTAGTCGGTCACCAGGGCGTCCGAGGCCAGACACAGGGACTCGACGCTCGGGTGGTCGCTGACGTCGATGACCCGGCCGGTGGCGGGGGAGACGAGCGGGCCGCCGTGGCGGTGGTGGGCGCGGGCCAGCACGATGAAGCGGGGGCCCAGACGGCGCAGGAGGCGGTCCAGGTCGAGGGTGGTGCGCTGGGTGCGGCGGTAGTCGCGGTGGGTCGGCGCGTAAAGGATCGCGACCGACCCCGCCGGAATGCCGAGGGACTCGCGCAGCCGCCGTACGTCCTCCGAAGTCGCCCGCTGGAACACGTCGTTGCGGGGATAGCCGTAGGGAAGCATGGTGTAGCCGCCGGGGAAGACGCGTTCCCAGGTCAGGGTGGTGTGGCGGTTGGGGGACAGGAGGTGGTCCCACTGGTCGACTCCGCTCAGCATCTCGCCGAAGTCCAAGTCCCCTGCCGCTGCCGGGCGTTCCTGAAGATCCAGGCCCATGTGCTTGAGGGGAGTGCCGTGTTGGGTCTGGACGAGGACCTGGCCGGGGCGCTTGACCAGACGGCGGTCGAAGTCGGTGTTGTTCACCAGGTACTTGGAGCGGGCGAGCGCCGTCCAGTAGGCGGCCGTGCCCGGGCGCAGCCTGAGCGTCGCGGTCGGGATCGTGTGGTGGTGCTCGGGACGGGCGATCCACGCGGTGCGGATGTGCGGGGCGAAGGTGCGGAACGCCTCCTCCAGCGCGCCCGGGTTGCAGCCGTGGCCGCGACCCCCGTACGCGGCGAAGACGGCCCGGTCCTCGCGCAGGGGCAGGCGCAGTTGGACGCGGTAGTGGAGCCGGAGGGCCGCCGCGCGCAGGGCCCGGGCGAGGCGGACGACCGGCCTGGTGGCCCGCTGCCTGAGCCGCCGGGCCAGTTCCACGACCCGGTAGGTGCGGTACAGGCCCCGCTGGATCACTTTGTGGCGCAGCCAGGAGCGCACCGGGACCGGGTGACCCGGGGTGCGGTGGGCGCGGTAGCGGTCGCGGGCCCGCCGCAGGAACTCGGCGCGGCTGCCGGGCGGGAGACGGTCCCGCCCGGCGAACACCGCCCAGAGGTCGTCCACCATGTGGCGGAACAACACCGGCCGCCACCGCGCGAGTTCGGGGCACGCGTCGACGTGGGCGAAGACCCTGTCGTACTGGTCGAAGATGTCGAGGTGGCCGGCCGTGCCGAGGGCCCGGCTCCTTCGGTGCTGCCGGTGGTGGACGCAGACCCGGTCCAGGGTGGCGATCGACTCGGCGGTCATCAGGACCGGGTAGGTCCAGGGCGGGTCCGCGTGGTGGCCGGGCGGGAAGGCGAAGCCCCCGCTGTCGACGAATTCCCTGCGGTACGCCTTGTTCCAGGCCACCGTCGGTGCCCGCAGCAGCCCCGGGCGGTCCTCCAGGAGGAAGGGGGCGGGGCCCTGCTCGGTGAGCTGCCCCCTGAAGGCGTTGTGGACGATCTCGCCCGACCAGGGGGCGAGCGCGTGGTCGTAGAGCAGGACGTCCGGTTCGCCGGTCTCCTTCAGCCGGTCGGCGATCGCCCGCAGCGCGTGCGGGGTGAGGGTGTCGTCGCCGTCCAGGAAGACCAGGTAGTCGCCTGTCGCCTCCGAGATCCCCGCGTTGCGGGCGGGACCGAGCCCCTTGTTCCGTGCCAGGTGGACCGTCCGGAGGCGTGGATCGCGGGCCGCGAACTCGTCGGCGATCTCGCCGCACGCGTCGGGCGAGCGGTCGTCGACCACGATCAGTTCCAGATCCTCGTACGACTGTGACAGCACCGATTCCAGGCATGCGGGCAGGTACGCCTGAACCTTGTACGCGGGGACGATGACACTGAACCTGGGCACGGCACATCCATGGGTCGGCGCGGCAGTTCTGCCCGGGAACGCCCCACGGAGGAGCTTGGTTACGGTCCGTACGGCATTCGGGCGAACGCGAAGGGGCGGACCGGTATCGGCCCGCCCCTTCAAGTCGGCTGTCGTACGGGCTACTTGACCGCGCCCGCCATCACGCCGGACACGAACTGCCGCTGGAACGCGAAGAACACGAGCAGCGGGATCACCATGGAGATGAACGCGCCCGGTGCCAGGACGTCGACGTTGTCGGCGAAGGCGCGCATCTGGGTCTGCAGGGCGACCGTGATCGGCTGGCTGTCGGCGTCCGTGAACACCAGGGCGATCAGCATGTCGTTCCACACCCACAGGAACTGGAAGATGCCCAGGCTGGCGATCGCGGGCGCGCCGAGCGGCAGCACCACCCTGGCGAACAGGCGCAGTTCACCCGCGCCGTCGAGCCTTGCCGCCTCCAGGAGTTCGCGGGGGATCTCCGCGAAGAAGTTCCGCAGCAGGAACACCGCGAAGGGCAGACCGAAGCCGGTGTGGAAGAGGATCACCCCGAAGATGTTGCCGAACAGGCCCAGCTTGCCGAAGAGTTCGGCGATCGGGATCAGCGCCACCTGCACCGGCACCACCAGCAGACCGACCACGCCCATGAACCACCAGTCGCGGCCGGGGAATTCCATCCACGCGAACGCGTAGCCCGCGAGCGCGCCGATGACGATCACCAGGACCGTCGCCGGGACCGTGATCAGCACGGTGTTGACGATGGAGCCGGTGATGTCGCTGTTGTGGAGCAGCTTGTCGTAGCTGTCGAAGGTCATCTGGGACGGCTCGGTGAAGACCTTCCACCAGCCGGTCGCGGCGAGGTCCTGCGGGCTGCGCAGCGAGGAGATCAGCAGCCCGATCGTCGGCACCAGCCAGAACAGGGCGACGAGGACGAGGACGACGCTGATCAGGCCGCCGCTGACGCGTTCGACGAGCCGTGAGCCGAGCGACTGCTTCGCCTTCACCCCGTCGGCCGGTGCCGTCTCGGGAAGCCTTTCGGCCGAAGTGGTCATCGCCGTACCTCCCGCCTGAGCCGACGAATGTTGAACCACATCACCGGGATCACCAGCAGCAGCAGGAACACCGAGATGGCGCTCGCGATGCCCGGCTGGTCCTCGGCGAAGCCCTTGCGGTACAGCTCCAGCGCGAGGACGTTCGCGTCGTCCTGCGAGGAGCCCGGGGCGATGATGAAGACCAGGTCGAAGATCTTCAGGACGTTGATCATCAGGGTCACGGTGACGACCGCGAGAACGGGCGCGAGGAGGGGGACCGTGACCCTTCGGAACACCTGCCACTCGCTCGCGCCGTCGACGCGGGCCGCCTCCAGGAGTTCGCGGGGGATGCCCGCGAGCCCGGCAGCGATCAGCACCATCGCGAAACCGGCCCACATCCAGATGTACGACCCGATGATCGCCGGCGTCACCAGCGACGGGCCGAGCCAGTCGAGCCCGTTGTAGGCCTCCTTGAAGTTGCTCGCCGGAAGCCGCAGTTGGGCCCCGTCGGCCTTCTCCGAGAAGGAGAACGTGCCGTCGTCCCCGGCCTTCGCCGTCTCGACGACCTTGCCGTCCTTGACCGCCTCGATCTTCATGCCGGGGTAGCCGACTTCACTCGGGTCGACCCCGCCCAGCGTGCCGACGCCCTTGCCGCGGGTGAAGTCCTGCCAGGTCGTGCCGGTGATCCGGCCCGGGTCCGCCTGCGGCGCCACGGCCTTCTTCGCGTCGCCGGGCATCTGGTCCGGGGCGACGCCCACCAGGGGCAGGGTGACCGTCCCGCCGGTGTGGACCGTCGACTTGGTGATGAACCCGCCCCCCTGAGCCACCAGCGGCGACTCACGGCCCGGGTGCGCCTTCGGGAACGCCGAGGACTGACTGAACGTGTCGTGCACGCCCACCCACACCGCGTTCGCGAAACCCTTGTCCGGGTCCTGGTCGTAGACGAGCCGGAAGATGATGCCCGCCGCCAGCATCGAGATCGCCATCGGCATGAAGACGACCAGCTTGAACGCCGTTCCCCAGCGCACCCGTTCGGTCAGCACCGCGAAGATCAGACCGAGCGCGGTGGCGATCGTCGGCGCGAACACCACCCAGATGATGTTGTTCTTCAGGGCCGTACGGATGCCGTCGTCGGTGAACAGGGCCTTGTAGTTGTCGAATCCCGCGAAACCGTCGCCGGACTGGTTGTAGAAGCTGCGGACGAGCGAATACCCGATCGGGTAGACCACGAGCGCGCCCAGCAGCACGAGAGCGGGCAGCAGGAACAGCGCTGCCACGGTCCTTCGCGTGCCGGTCACGCTCTTGCGCGACTTGGGGGAGGCAGGGGCCGGAGGGACCCCTGCCTCGGTGGCCGATGTCATCGCGTCAGTTCCCGTACGCGGCCGCCGCGTCGGCCTCCAGCTTGGCCTGAGTGCCCGCGATGTTCTTCGGGTTCGTCAGGAAGTCCTGGAGCGCCTTCCACTCGCCCTTGCCGGGGGTGCCGCCGAAGGCCTGCGGGGCCTGGTCGGACATGTCGAAGCGGAAGTCGTCGCCGGAGTCGATCAGCGCCTTGGCGATCTTCTGCTGCACCGGGTTCGGATACACCGAGATGTCCACGCTCTTGTTCGGCGAGAGATAGCCGCCCAGCTTGGCCTGGATCGTCGCCGCGTCGGGCGAGGCCAGGAAGGTCGCCAGCGCCTGCGCCGCCTTGGAGTCCTTCAGGATCACGGCCGCGTCGCCGCCGGAGACCACGGGGGCGGTGTCGCCGACCTTCGGGAACGGGAACACCTTCGCGTCCGTGCCGACCTTCGCCTTGGCCGTCTGGATGTTGACCTGCGCGAAGTCGCCCTCGTAGACCATCGCCGCCTTGGGCTGGTCGCCGCCGGTGAAGGTCTGCGTCACCGAGGCCGGGAAGTCCGTCTGCAGCGCGCCCTTCGCGCCGCCCGCGACATAGTCCTTCTTGCCCCACACCTGGGCCAGCGTGGTCAGCGCGTCCTTCACGGACGGGTCCGTCCACTTGATCTCGTGCTTGGCCAGCTGGTCGTACTTCTCCGGGCCCGCCTGGGAGAGATAGATGTTCTCGAACCAGTCCGTCAGGGTCCAGCCCTCGGCGCCGCCGACGGAGAACGGGGTCACACCCGAGTCGTAGACCGTCTGGGCGGTGGTGAGCAGTTCGTCCCAGGTCTTCGGCTCGGTGGCGCCCGCGTTCTCGAAGACCTTGGCGTTGTACCAGATCAGGGACTTGTTGGCGGCCTTGTAGTAGACGCCGTACTGAGTACCGCCGATCTTGCCGATGTCCTGCCAGCCCTGCGAGTAGTTCTTGGCGAGCTCGGCCTTGGCCTCCGCGCCGAGCGGCTTCGCCCACTTCTTGTCCACGGCCTGCTTGATCGCGCCCGGCTGCGGAAGCATCGCGATGTCCGGCGGCTGGCCGCCCGCGACCTTCGAACCCAGGAAGTTGACGATCGGGTCCTGGGCGGGCACGAAGGTCACCTTGGCGCCGGTGCGCTTCTCGAACTCCGCCAGGACCTTCTTGAAGTTGGCCTGCTCGTCGCCGCTCCAGACGGCGGCGACCTGGAGGCTCTGGCCGTTCAGCTTGGGCAGGGTGACGCTGGTACCCGTCTCCTTGCCACCCGTCGCGCCCGTGTCACTGCTCTTGTCGTCGTCTCCGCCGCATGCGGTGAGCGACAGGGCGAGGGCTGCCGCGAGGGCGGCGGCCGCCGTTTTCGCGGAAGCCCTACTGGCCGACCTGGGCTTCCGGTTGGTGCTGCTCGTGCTGCGCATCACGACCCCGTTCTTCGTTCCTCGTCGAACGTTCGAGGGCTGTCCCGTGCGAACTGGTCTACGCCGGGGGGAACGAGGTCGGCAAGTGGGCGTCCACTGTCAACCGGAAGATCGTGATGCCGTCGTGACCAGTGCCGGTGCGTCGGGGCACGCGTCGCTCGGGGGCGCTGCCCCCGGATCCCTTCACGACTAGAGCAGCGACGGGACCTCTGCTGCTGCGACTTCCCTCGCTGCCCGTTCCAATGCACTGGCCAGCAGGGCCAGATCCGTCGGGCCGTTGCCAAGTTCCCGGACCGGGCGGCGCGTTGGGGGGTCGCCCATGCGTTCCCATTCCAGGGGGACGACCGTGGGGCGGAGGGTTGCCGTGCGGGGGATGCGGCCGGTGACCCGGCCGGCCTGGAAGGCCGTGACCCGGCCGTCGGACCAGGTGAGTCGGCCGCGGCCGGGAGCCGGTTCGTCCGGCCCGGTGGCCGGGGCGTCCAGGGTGACGCGGAGGGTGGCCCGGCGGGCCGCTTCCGACTCCGCCGTACGGCCGCCCGGGCCGGTCGCGGCCACCAGGTGGACGCCCAGGCGCTCGCCCTCGCGGGACACCGCCTCCAGCGCGCGTATGACGGAGCCGGCGGCCGGCCTGCCGGGGGAGCCCAGGGGCGGGGAGACCAGAGCGTCCAGGTCGTCCACGATCACGACCAGCCGGGGGAGCGGGGGTGCCGTCTCCGTCCGGCGGCGGGCCGCCGCCGGACGCAGCCGGATCGTGGAGCTGGGCGGGGAGTCCAGGTCACCGGCGGCCGGGTCGCCCGTCGTGCCCCGCGCGGGTGCCGTGCGCTGGGCGACCATACGGCCCGACAGCTCCCTGCCGGTGTGCCACTCCGCGAAGTCGGAGCGGCCGAGCAGCTCCGCTCGCCGCTTCAGCTCGGCGCTCAGGGACTGGGCGAACTCCCGCATGCGGACCGGGTCGTTGGCGGCGAGGTGGGTGGTCACATGCGGCACGTCCGTGCACACATGCAGGCCCTCGGCGGGCGTACCCCCGGCGCTCACGCTGTCCCGGCCGTCCATCAGGACGATGCTCAGGCGGTCGGGGCGCTCGGCCGCGGCCAGCGAGGCGACGACCGCCCGCAGCAGTTCCGTACGGCCGCTGCCCGCGGGGCCCTCGATCAGCAGGTGCGGGCCCTCGGCCACGAGGTCGGAGCAGACCGGGCCGCGCGGTCCGGCCCCCAGCACCGCCCACGCCCGGCCGCCGAGCGACTCCGGGTCGTCGGCCGCGTCCGCCCAGCGTGTCATCAGCGACGGCGGGGTGGCCCGGGCCAGCCCCAACTCGTCCAGCAGCCGCGCCGCTTGGGGCAACGGCGAGGACACGCGCGCGTGCCCCCCACCGGCGGCGCCGTCCGTACGCAACGGCGCCAGTGCGCGCGCGAACCGCTCGGCCCAGGCCGCGGAGACGGCGTCCACGGCGGCGACGGTGCCGTGGCCGACGGGAGCGGGCGCGGGGTCGGCGGTGAGGTGGAGAGTGTCGGCGTCGGCGCCGGAGCCCGTGCGAGCGCCGGTGCGCGTGCCGGTGGGGTGGGCCTTGGTGCCGGTGGCCGGGCGTCCGGGCTCGGGGCGGTTGTCGGCAGGGGCCGCGCCGGTGCCGCCGGCCTCGGTGCCCGACTGCGCGGGAACCCCCGCCCGCGCCACCCGCATCAGCCGCAGTGCCGTCGCCACGTCCCCGCTGAGCAGGCCGACCGCGCCGCACTCGCGGAACGTCGGGGCCACCGCGCACGCCGCCTCGTACGTGTCCGTCACCGGGGACGCCGGGGAGGCCGGGGCCGTCTCGGCCAGGCACACGACGTGGATGCCGGCCCGGGGGCCCTCCGCCGCCAGCCGCGCCACCGCCTTGCGCAGGTCCGCGCCCCCGGGGTCGCCGTCCACCACGACCACGGTGTACGGGCCCGGGAAACCGCCGCTCGTCTCGTCCTCCACGTCGTCCCGGGCCCAGGAGGGCCGTCGGGCGGTGGTGCGGAGCCGGTCCTGCGGGACGCCGGAGCGGGCGGCCGGGATCGTCCTGCGGTCCGGTGCGGCCTCCGCGTCGGACAGGTGGTCGTCCAGGCGCCGCAGAAGTTCGTCGGTGCGGGCCGCTGCCTGCTCGCGGTCATGGGCGAGCAGGAGGCGGCAGTCCTGGCCGTGACCCGGGCGGACATGGGGGAGCCAGCCGAGCCAGGACCACTCGGCGGTGCGCTCCCGCGCGGGCCGGGAGCGGTCCGCGCTGATCAGGACGATCTCCAGGGTCTCGGGCGCGTGCAGGGCGGCGAGCTGGGCCACCACCGCGCGGGCCAGCCCGGCGAGGCGCGCGCGCGGACCGGCGAGGCCCAGTGCACCGGCCTCGCGCAGATCCGCGGTGACCGGAACGGCCGGCAGCAGCCCCGAGCCGTCGGGCGCCGCACGGTCGGCGGTGCCGAGCCGCACGGTGAGCGCCTCCGGATGCCCGGGCCCGCGCTCCCACAGACGCGCGCCGGGACCCAGCGCCGTCAGCAGCAGGGCCGCCGGGTCCGGCCAGGCCTCGGGCGCCTGGGGCGCGGTGGCCGACGGAACCGCGCTCACGGGCGCGGTCTCCTCGTCGTACGCCTCGTCCGGCCGGGGCGTCTCCTGCTCGCTCCGCCCGCCGGCCAGGCGGCGGGCCCACGCGGACAGCCCACCACGGCGCCGCACGCCTTGCGGTACGTCGGTTCCGCGCAGGGGGGTGCCCTTGCGGCGGCCGGTCGCGGGGGCGTCGGGTTCCGACGGCAGGTCCTGACGGGTCGCGGGTGGCGGGGGGACGGCGGTGGTGCGCGTCACTTCGAAGGAGTCGATCCCGGACCGGCCGCCGTGGGTGTCCCCGCCGGGGTCCCTGCCCCGGAGGCCGTCGTCGATGTCCGGACGTCCGACGTCGGTTCCGTCCCGGCGCTCGATCCGGGGCGCACCGCCCTGCTCCGGCACGACGACCGGCGGTTCTGCGGGGCCGTGGCCCTGCGCTCCCGTGCCCTCGGGGCCTCCGCTCGAGGCGCCCCAGCCCGCGGAGCCGTAGGTGTGGTGGGTCCGGTCGGTGGGCGACCGGGGGGAGGTGTCGCTACTGCCACGGCCTTCACGCGTGCGTGCCGAGTCCTCGGCCGGCCGCGCGTCCGAGGACGGCGCCGACCTGCCGGACGCGGCGCCTGCCGACACCCTGCCACGCGCGCGTGGCGAGCGCTCGGCCTGCCCGGAGGCCGAGCCGGAGGCACCTCTGCCGTCCTCGCGGGCTCCTGCCGCTGCGCGCCCCTGGACCGCATCCGACGGGTACCCGGCTGTGCCGGACTCCGCAGGGGTCTCCGAGCCCCGGCGCGCCCCGGTAACGCCCGGCTCCTGACCACCGCTGCCTGCCACGAGCCCGGCCTCGCCGGACGTCACCCGCACATGGCCCTCGCCGTCAGGTTCCGTCCCGAGCCGTCGCCCCGCGCTCGGTGACAGCCGGAGCACCGACTCACCGATCCTCAGTAGTGCCCCCGGAGTGAACCGGACCGGGCGCGTGCCCACGCGGGTGCCGTCCAGGCTCGTGCCGTTCGTGGAGTCGAGGTCGGCCACCGAGACGCGGCCGTCGGCGGCGACCGTGACCGCGCAGTGCAGGCGGGAGACGTCGGGGTCGTCCAGAGGGACGTCGGCGTCGGCGGAGCGGCCGATGTGGATCTGGCCGCCGTGCAGCAGATGGACGCCGCCGGCGTCGGGGCCGGCGACCACGTGGAGCTGGGTGGGGGCGTCGTCGAGCTCGGGGTGGGGCTCGGGGGCCGCGGGAGCGCCCAGGGACAGCACGGCGCCGTCGATCAGCGGTGGCTCGCCCAGGGTGGCTCGCTGGGTGTCGAGCCGCTCCCCGTCCGCGTACAGCACGACCGGACCGCCCCCACGCTCGGCTTCGCCCGCGCGGGAGGTGCTCCCGTCCGCCGGGATCGCCGAGGCGAGTGCCGTCGCCACCGCGGCCAGCGCTGTGCCGACGGGAGCCGTGACCAGCACGTCGCAGCTCGCGGCGCGGCCCCGGGCCCGGTCGGGCGGGCCCAGCGGGTCTACGACGGTCAGCCGGATCTGCATCGCCGTCAGCGGTCCCTTCTGCGCGGACGAGTTCGCGGACAAGCACGCGCCCAAGTTCGTCGGCCTTGACGGTAGGCATCCTCGCACCTGCCACTGACAACACGCCCGCCGCCCGAGGGCAAGTGATCTTGATTGGTCAGCTCTGCCCCCAAAAGTGCCTGACCAGTGCAGCGCCGACGATCACTTGAGATCGGTCACGTCCAACGTCCGGCAACCAGCGGACCCCGCCGGAGCGTCTTTCCTTCGAACGCGCTTGGGAACGCTTACGTAGTGCCTTTGAGAAGCGGCACTACAGTGGGTCGGAACGACAGCAAGCAGCAGGGAGTGCATGACGTGCGGCCGGTAGGCAGCAAGTACTTCCTCGAGGAGCCGCTCGGACGCGGTGCCACGGGGACCGTGTGGCGAGCCCGCCAGCGGGAGACCGCGGGCGCCGAGGCCGCCGTGCCGGGACAGCCCGGCGAGACCGTCGCGATCAAGGTCCTCAAGGAGGAGCTCGCGAGCGACCCGGACATCGTGATGCGGTTTCTGCGCGAGCGCTCCGTCCTGATGCGGCTGACCCACCCGAACATCGTGCGGGTGCGTGACCTGGTCGTCGAAGGCGATCTGCTCGCCCTGGTCATGGACCTCGTCGAGGGCCCCGACCTGCACCGCTATCTGCGCGAGAACGGCCCCTTCAGCCCCGTCGGGGCCGCCTTGATCACCGCCCAGATCGCCGACGCCCTCGCCGCCAGCCACGCCGACGGGGTGGTCCACCGCGACCTCAAGCCCGCCAACGTGCTGCTGCGGCAGTACGGCGGCCAGATGCACCCCCTCCTGACCGACTTCGGTATCGCGCGTCTCGCGGACTCCCCGGGCCTGACCCGGACGCAGGAATTCGTCGGCACGCCCGCGTACATCGCTCCCGAGTCCGCCGAGGGCCGCCCGCAGACCTCCGCGGTCGACATCTACGGCGCAGGCATCCTGCTGTACGAGCTGGTCACCGGCCGTCCGCCGTTCTCCGGCGGCTCCGCCCTGGAAGTCCTGCACCAGCACCTGAGCGCCGAACCGCGCCGTCCCTCCACGGTCCCCGACCCGCTGTGGACGGTCATAGAGCGCTGCCTGAGCAAGAACCCGGCCCGGCGTCCCAGCGCCGAGAACCTCGCGCGCGGGCTCCGGGTCGTCGCCGAGGGCATCGGCGTGCACGCGAACTCCGCGCAGATCGCCGCCGCGGACAACGTCGGCGCGCTGCTGCTGCCCGACCCGGCCCCGGCGGCTGTCCCGGACGCGCCCGGCGCCGCCGACCCGACGCAGGTGCTGCAACACGGCGCGGGCGTCCAGGGCGCCTTCGACCCGAACGCCGCGACCAGCTTCCTGCCGCACACCGGCCCCGGGAACCCCGTCGGCGCCGCCGACCCCACCGCCGTACTCCCCAACCGTGGCGCGGCCGATCCGACCGCCGTCATGCCGCCGGTACCGCCCGGCCGTCCGGGGCAGGGGCAGTACGGGCAGCAGGGACAGCAGGGGCAGCAGCCCGGCGGACCCGAGGAGCCGCACCCCTGGCAGAACCAGCTGCGCGCGGCCCGGGACCGCAACGAACAGACGCAGGTCCAGTACCTCGACCCCAACGAGGACCCGCTGCGCCGCCGCCCGCAGCGGCAGGTCGCCAGGCCGGAGCAACAGCAGCCGCAGCGACAGCAGCGGCCCCCGCAGCGGCCGCCGCAGGACGGCGGTTACGGCCGTCGGCAGCAGCCCCAGCCCCAGCAGTACGCCCCGCAGCAGCAGCCGCAGCGGTACGCGCCCCCGCCGCAGCCCGAGCGCCCCGCGCGCGAACCCCGGCAGCCGCGGCAGCGCAGCGCCAACCCGATGAAGATCCCGGGTCTGGGCTGCCTCAAGGGCTGTCTGTTCACGATCGTCATCCTGTTCGTCGCGAGCTGGCTGATCTGGGAGCTGAGCCCGCTCCAGGACTGGATCGGCACCGGCAAGAGCTACTGGCAGCAGCTCGGCGACATGATCGACACGGTGAGCGGGTGGATCAGCGATCTGGGCAGTAAGTCCTCAGGTCAGTAGCGACTCAGGGGATTTGTCGACATCCAGCGGGTGATTTCCGTCTCCGCGGTGAAGGTTGGCTCTTCCGGCGCGTAGTTTTGGCGACAACACGCGTCTGTAGGAGCAGCCTTGGCACGGAAGATCGGCAGCCGGTACACCGCCAACCAGATCCTGGGGCGGGGCAGCGCCGGCACAGTGTGGCTGGGCGAGGGGCCCGAGGGGCCCGTCGCCGTCAAGCTGCTGCGCGAGGATCTCGCGTCCGACCAGGAGCTCGTGGGCCGCTTCGTCCAGGAGCGCACGGCCCTGCTCGGCCTGGAGCACCCCCACGTGGTCTCCGTACGCGACCTCGTGGTCGACGGCAACGACCTCGCGCTCGTCATGGACCTGGTCCGGGGGACGGATCTGCGCACCCGGCTCGACCGGGAGAAGCGGCTCGCGCCCGAGGCGGCGGTGGCGATCGTGGCCGATGTCGCGGACGGGCTGGCCGCGGCGCACGCCAAGGGGGTCGTGCACCGGGACGTGAAGCCGGAGAACATCCTGCTGGACATGCAGGGGCCGCTGGGCCCCGGAGGCTCGCATCCCGCTCTGCTGACCGATTTCGGTGTGGCGAAGCTGATCGACTCGCCGCGGCGGACCCGGGCCACGAAGATCATCGGGACGCCGGACTATCTGGCGCCGGAGATCGTCGAGGGGCTGCCGCCGCGGGCGTCCGTGGACATCTACGCCCTCGCGACCGTCCTGTACGAGCTGCTGGCCGGGTTCACGCCGTTCGGGGGCGGGCATCCGGGGGCGGTGCTGCGCCGGCATGTCACGGAGACGGTGGTTCCGCTTCCGGGTATCCCCGACGAGCTGTGGCAGCTGATCGTGCAGTGCCTGGCCAAGGCGCCGGCCTCTCGGCTGCGGGCGTCCGAGCTCGGGGTGCGACTGCGGGAGCTGTTGCCGTTGCTGGTCGGGATGCCGCCGTTGGACGTGGACGAGCCGGACGCGGAGGAAGAGGAGGAGCCGGACGGGGAGGCGCCGACGGCGGCTTCCGACGGCGACGCGGCGTCCTCCGGGCGGCCGGAGCGGCGGGGAGCCGTGCCGTTGGTGCCGGGCGCGAAGCCCGCCGACTCCAACCGGGACACGCACACGTCGATGCGGGTGCCGGCGCCCGATGAGCTGGCCGGGGGCGCGCGGGGGACCGCCCGGGTGCCTCGGGCCGCGGGTGCGCCCCGTCCGGGTTCGGCCCGGCATCGGGCGACCACGCGGCGGCGTCGGCTGGCCGTGGGGGCCGCTGCGGTGGTGCTCGTGGCCGCGGCGGGCGTCGGGGTGTGGGCCGCCACCTCGGGGGACGACGCGGGGGCGTCACCGCAGGACACGAAGAACTCGGCGCCCGCCTCACCATGAGGGAGCCGGGGCGGCGGCCCCCGGTGACGGTGGTGGTCGGGCGAGGCCGGTTGCCACAGCCGTTAGGCTGGAGGGCGTGGCAGTCGTCGATGTATCCGAAGAGCTCAAGTCCCTCTCCTCGACCATGGAGTCGATCGAGGCCGTTCTGGACCTCGACAAGCTGAGGGCAGACATCGCCGTGCTCGAGGAGCAGGCGGCCGCGCCGTCCCTGTGGGACAACCCGGACGAGGCGCAGAAGATCACCAGCAAGCTGTCCCACCTCCAGGCCGAGGTCAGGAAGGCCGACGCGCTGCGCAGCCGGATCGACGATCTCTCCGTGCTGTTCGAGATGGCCGAGGAGGAGGACGACCCGGACACCCTCGCCGAGGCCGAGGCGGAGCTGACCTCCGTCAAGAAGGCGCTCGACGAGATGGAGGTCCGTACGCTGCTCAGCGGCGAGTACGACTCCCGCGAGGCGCTGGTCAACATCCGCGCCGAGGCCGGTGGCGTCGACGCCGCCGACTTCGCCGAGAAGCTCCAGCGGATGTACCTGCGGTGGGCGGAGCAGCACGGCTACAAGACCGAGATCTACGAGACGTCGTACGCCGAAGAGGCCGGCATCAAGTCGACCACCTTCGCCGTGCAGATCCCGTACGCCTACGGCACCCTCTCCGTGGAGCAGGGCACCCATCGCCTCGTGCGCATCTCGCCCTTCGACAACCAGGGGCGCCGCCAGACCTCCTTCGCGGGCGTCGAGATCCTCCCCGTGGTCGAGCAGACCGACCACATCGAGATCGACGAGTCCGAGCTGCGGGTGGACGTCTACCGCTCCTCCGGGCCCGGCGGCCAGGGCGTGAACACCACCGACTCCGCGGTGCGCCTCACCCACCTCCCGACCGGCATCGTCGTCTCCTGCCAGAACGAACGCTCGCAGATCCAGAACAAGGCGAGTGCGATGAACGTCCTCCAGGCCAAGCTGCTCGAGCGGCGCCGCCAGGAGGAGCAGGCCGCGATGGACGCCCTCAAGGGCGACGGCGGCAACTCCTGGGGCAACCAGATGCGTTCGTACGTCCTGCACCCCTACCAGATGGTCAAGGACCTGCGCACCGACTTCGAGGTCGGCAATCCCGAGGCTGTGTTCAACGGCGAGATCGACGGCTTCCTGGAGGCCGGGATTCGCTGGCGCAAGCAGCAGGAGAAGTAACTTTGTCGACTTGGTAATCCCTCCGCAACTGCCGCCCACCGGGCGGCAGTTTGCTTTATGTCTGGGTTTTACATCACACTCACAGACCGCTTTCCCCGGCATAGGGCGCTTACCAGGACATCGCACACTCAACGGCCTTGACGTTGCTTTGAAAAATGGGAAGGGTAAAGCGTGGCATGCGTATCTCTGGGGCGCATGTGAACCGGGGGACTCAAGTACAGCTACCTTCTCCCGTCGATCACGGCCCCGAGCGCCGCCTCATTGACGATGAGCTACTGGGGGTAGCAACCACATGACGAAGAAGACGCGGATCCGGATCGCGCGCATAGCCGCTGGTGCCGTGATCGCGGCCGGCGCCTCGCTGACCGCTGCCGGTGCCGCTTCCGCGCTGGAGATCGGTGTGAGCGTGGACGAGAGCGGGGTCGGCGTGAACGTCGACACCGGCCTCGGCGACGGCGAGCCGGGCGACCCGACCGACCCGGGCATCCCGACCGAGCCCAACGACCCGACCGACCCGGGTACTCCGACCGACCCCGGCATCCCGACCGACCCGGAGACTCCGCCGGTCACCCAGGAGCCGACGGACCCGGAGGAGCCCACTCAGGAGCCGACCGAGCCCACCGAGGACCCGACCGACCCGGGCAACGGGAACGGCAATGGCAACGGGAATGGGAACGGCAACGGCAACGGAAACGGCAACGCCGGGGGCGGCAACAGCAACACCGACCCCGACGGCGGTTCCGGCACCTCCACCCAGGAGGAGGGCTCCTCGGCCCTCACCGAGACCGGCACGGACACCACGTCCGACACGGCGGCCCAGGGCACGGGTGGCGCGCAGCTCGCCGAGACCGGTGCCGGTCAGACCGCCTTCCTGCTGGTCGGTGCCGCCACGATGATCGCCGGTGGCATCGGCTTCCGCATCCTGCCGCGGCTGGCGGGCGGTCGCGGTGGCGCTGCCGCCTGAAGGTGACTCTCGATAGTCACGCGCTCGCCTGACGTGTGCGTGCGCTACGACGAAGGGCCCGGAGCGGGTGTCGCTCCGGGCCCTTCGTCGATCTGCCTATGTCTTCGGGGTGCCCGCCTACGCGGTCTGGTGCGCCAGCAGAGCCACCGCCGCGATCAGCACCGCGAGCAGGGCGATCAGGGCCATAGGGTTCAGGCCCGCGAAGAGGTTCTCCTGCTGCAGCCGCTCGCGGTTGGCGCGGCACACGGGGCACCGGCCCTCATTCACGGGCGCCGCGCAGTTTGCGCACACCAGGCGGTCGTACGTCATGCGCGTCACCCTTCTTGCCGTCGCTTCCATACAGGACAACGCTCCCGGGTAGCAGAACGTTCCCTTCCCTACTGTGCCAGGTTCCACCGAGGGGCGCCTGCGCGCTGCCGAAGGGGAGGTTTCCAGGTCGGCACAAAACCGCCCATCCCCTACGCGACCCGAACCGGCGCCTGCGCTCCCGCACCCGGTTCGCGTATGGTCACGCTCATCTACCCCCGGCCTACCGTGGTGCATCCGTGATCCGATTCGACAACGTATCCAAGGTCTACCCCAAGCAGACCCGCCCCGCACTCAGGGATGTCTCCCTCGAAGTGGAGAAGGGCGAGTTCGTGTTCCTCGTCGGGTCCTCCGGCTCCGGAAAGTCCACCTTCCTGCGGCTGGTTCTCCGCGAGGAGCGGACCAGTCAGGGCCAGGTGCACGTCCTGGGCAAGGACCTCGCGCGCCTCTCCAACTGGAAGGTGCCGCAGATGCGCCGCCAGCTGGGGACGGTCTTCCAGGACTTCCGGCTCCTGCCGAACAAGACGGTGGCGGAGAACGTCGCCTTCGCGCAGGAGGTCATCGGCAAGTCCCGTGGCGAGATCCGCAAGTCCGTGCCGCAGGTGCTCGACCTCGTCGGGCTCGGCGGCAAGGAGGACCGGATGCCCGGCGAGCTGTCCGGCGGTGAGCAGCAGCGTGTGGCCATCGCGCGGGCCTTCGTCAACCGGCCCAAGCTGCTGATCGCCGACGAGCCCACCGGCAACCTCGACCCGCAGACCTCCGTCGGCATCATGAAGCTGCTCGACCGGATCAACCGGACGGGCACGACCGTGCTGATGGCGACCCACGACCAGAACATCGTGGACCAGATGCGCAAGCGCGTCATCGAGCTGGAGAAGGGCCGTCTCGTCCGCGACCAGGCACGCGGCGTCTACGGCTACCAGCACTGACCGCCGTTCGAAGAGTCCCCGGAAAGGCCTGAAGAAGACGCCATGCGCGCCCAGTTCGTACTCTCCGAGATCGGTGTCGGTCTCCGTCGCAACCTCACGATGACGTTCGCCGTCATCGTCTCCGTCGCCCTGTCGCTCGCCCTGTTCGGCGGGTCGCTCCTGATGAGCGACCAGGTCGGCGCCATGAAGGGCTACTGGTACGACAAGGTCAACGTCTCGATCTTCCTCTGCAACAAGAGCGACGCCGAGTCGGACCCCAACTGCGCCAAGGGTGCGGTGACCGACGACCAGAAGAAGGACATCCTCTCCGACCTGAAGAAGATGTCGGTCGTCGAAACGGTCGCCCACGAGTCCCAGGACGAGGCGTACAAGCACTACAAGGAGCAGTTCGGCGACTCCCCGCTGGCTGCCTCCCTCACGCCGGACCAGATGCAGGAGTCGTACCGGATCAAGCTGAAGGACCCGGAGAAGTACCAGGTCATCGCGACCGCGTTCAACGGGCGCGACGGCGTGCAGTCCGTGCAGGACCAGAAGGGCATTCTGGACAACCTCTTCACGATGCTGAACCTGATGAACCGGGCCGCACTGGGTGTCATGGCGCTCATGCTGATCGTCGCCCTGCTGCTGATCGTCAACACGGTGCGTGTCTCGGCGTTCAGCCGTCGGCGGGAGACCGGGATCATGCGGCTCGTGGGCGCCTCGGGCTTCTACATCCAGGCGCCGTTCATCATGGAGGCCGCCGTCGCCGGCGCGATCGGCGGTGGGCTCGCCTGTGTCTTCCTGGTCGTCGGCCGGTACTTCACCATCGACCACGGCATGGCCCTGTCCTCCAAGCTCAACCTGATCAACTTCGTGGGCTGGGACGCCGTACTGACGAAGCTGCCGCTGATCCTCGCGGCGAGTGTGCTGATGCCCGCGTTGGCCGCGTTCTTCGCGCTGCGCAAGTACCTGAAGGTGTGACGCATGCCAAGAGGGCCGTACGGTCAACCGGCCGTGCGGCCCTCTTGCGTTGTCCTAGACTCACCGGCATGTCAGGCCGAGACCTGTTCTGTCAGCCCCGCCGCATCCGCCGCGGGGCGGCCCTGACATTGGTGTTCGCGAGCGTGCTGGTGGCCGGCGCGGCGACCGGTTCCTTTACCGAGACCGACCGCGGCGACCGGAAGTCCTCGTCGGACGCGGCCCGTTCGGCCGCTCCCGCGGGTCACCACGAGGACGTGGCGGAGGCGGCCGAGGAGGCCGTGGCCGACGGCACGTCCCCCATGGAGGCCGCCGAGCGTGCCGTCAGCCGCAGCGGTGACCGCTGGGGGGCCGTCTACTCCCGGGGCGAGTACGAGGAGTTCGAGGAAGCCCTCGACGGCCAGTACACCGGCGTCGGGCTGTGGGCGCGGCGCGAGCGGGACGGCCGTATCGAAGTGACCAGGGTGAGCTCGGACTCGCCCGCGGCGTCCGCCGGGATCCGCAAGGGCGACCAACTGCGCAGCGTCGACGGGGAGAAGGTCGACGGGCATCCGGTCACCGAGGTGGTCTCCCTGCTGCGCGGCGACGCCACGGACGCGGCCGCCGGTACGACGGTCCGGCTGGGCCTCGAGCGCGGCACGCGCGCGTGGACGAAGACCGTCCGGCGTGCCCGTCTGTCCACGGACTCGGTCACCGTTCGAGAACTCGCCGGCGGGATCACCGTCATCAAGATCGACTCGTTCACGAAGGGCGTCGGAGGCCAGGTCCGGGACGCCGTGCGGGAGGCCCCGGCCGACGGGGGGATCGTTCTCGACCTGCGCGGGAACTCCGGTGGGCTGGTCACCGAGGCCGTGACCACGGCGTCCGTCTTCCTCGACGGGGGGCTGGTCGCGACGTACGACGTCGACGGATCGCAGCAGGCGCTGCACGCGGAGCCCGGCGGGGACACGACCCGGGCGCTGGTCGCTCTTGTCGACGGCGGGACGATGAGTGCGGCGGAGCTTCTCACCGGGGCGCTCCAGGACCGGGGGCGGGCCGTGGTCGTGGGGTCCCGCACCTTCGGCAAGGGGTCGGTGCAGATGCCCAGCCGGCTGCCGGACGGGGCCGTGGCCGAGCTGACCGTGGGCCACTACAGGACTCCGTCGGGGCGGGGCGTCGACGGGCGGGGGATCACGCCTGACCTTGAGGCGGACGATCGGGCTCTTCAGCAGGCCGAGACCGTTCTCGGGGGACTGGGAGACGCGGACTGAGGAGGCGGCTCTTGGTGGGCCGAGCTGACGCCCGCTGATAAGGACTGGTCTTCGCCCCCCTCACTAGTGCGAAAATGGGCAGCACTATGAGCAAGGGAATGTACGTACCGAAGGAGTCCCAGCCGAAGCAGGGTGGCGGGGGCGGCAAGGCCCAGGACGGGGAGAAGGGCGGCAAGCGCAAGATCGTCGCCCAGAACAAGAAGGCCCGGCACGACTACGCGATCATCGACACCTTCGAGGCCGGGCTGGTCCTCATGGGGACCGAGGTCAAGTCGTTGCGCGAGGGCCGAACCTCGCTGACCGACGGCTTCGTCCAGATCGACGGGGGCGAGGCGTGGCTGCACAACGCCCACATCCCGGAGTATCACCAGGGCAGCTGGACCAATCACTCCGCGCGCCGCAAGCGCAAGCTGCTGCTGCACCGCGAGGAGATCGACAAGCTGGAGTCGAAGGCCCAGGAGACGGGCCACACGATCGTGCCCCTCGCCCTGTACTTCAGGGACGGCCGGGCGAAGGCCGAGATCGCGCTCGCGCGAGGCAAGAAGGAGTACGACAAGCGGCAGACCCTGCGCGAGAAGCAGGACCGGCGGGAGTCGGACCGGGCGATCGCGGCGGCGAAGCGGAAGCAACGGGCCCAGGCCCAGTAGGAATAGGCTGGCACCGTCGTGCGTTGGTCACGTACGATGGGTCCTGCACCTCACCGAGGGTGCGCGCTCCTCTTCGGAGCATTGAAAAAACAACATGGGGATGATCGGTTTCGACAGCGGCTGTTGAAGCAGGGGAAGCGTGTCGAGGAAGCGGCAATGATCTCGTTAACCATATGTCGCAACCAATAATCGCCAATTCCAAGAGCGATTCCCGCGCCTTCGCCCTCGCTGCCTAATAAGCAGTGAGTGAAGGCCCTAACGGGTGTCAGCCCGGGAGTGTTCCCGACCCGGACCCTGGCATAATCTAGGGGACTAAACCATCGAGCCCGGTCACGGGGTTCGATGGGAAATCAAACAGTGACTGGGCCCGTCGGCGACTTGTTCGCGTGATCGCCGGGGCCGAGAAAATCGCAGCGAACTGCACACGGAGAAGCCCTGATTCTGCACCGTTGGACGCGGGTTCGATTCCCGCCATCTCCACTCGCCTCTTTCGAGAGGCAACCCCATGTTTCTCATTGAACACAGTGCGAAGGCCCCGCTGCTTCACGGCAGCGGGGCCTTCGCCATGTCCTGTCCTGGACTGTCCGGACCGCCCCAGGCTTCACATGTTTCCCACATGTGACCCGGAAAACTCTTGTCCTGCACCCGACATGTATGTCTAAGGTAAGCGCCGCGCCGGACGGAGCCGACCACTCCGCCGCAGGGCGCGTACACCGGCGACCGGGGGAACACCGTCGCCACGGGGAGGACAACCACCATGCCGAGATATCGGCTCTTCACGCATGCCCGCCCGCGATCCGGGCTCCTGACACCTGTGCTGACGTCCGTCGTCGCCGTGGCCCTGATCGGCTCAGTGGCCGTACAGCCCGACCTGATCAGCCGGTACGCGGCCGACGACATGGCTTCCGTGGCCGACACCTCGGACAGCGGCGACAGCTACGACGGCTTCGACGCCAAGGCCGCCGAGCAGCTCCGCCAGGACCAGTGTCTGCTGGGCGAGACCCTGCGCATGGGCGGCCAGGCCATGTTCGGCGTCGCGCAGGACGGGCTGAACCAGACACCGGACAAGCTGCACACCGCGGCCAACCGGCAGTACTGGGAGACCACTCCGTTGTCGACGGCGTTCCGGCAGGACAGGGACGCCGCCAACGAAGAGGGTTCCGCCCTCTACGACCACATCCGGGACTTCCAGATCTCCGGCCTGCCCCAGCCGGGCGGCTTCACGTCGAAGGTCGACTTCGAGTGGCCGCCCGGCATCAGCGGTGACGACCGCCCCAACTTCTTCCAGCAGACCGGCATCTCCAAGTGGATCTGGGAACAGTTCTGGAAGTCCGAGGGCGACTTCTACCGTGACCTGACCCCGAAGGCCGACGAGGCCACCGTCAAGGCGGTCAAGGACCTGGGTGACCCGCTGTACGGCGGCGACCTCGACCCGACGCTGCCCAACTGGAACCAGAGGTACGAGGAACACCAGGCCTACGACCACCTGGTGAACTGGTCCACGGAGCCGACGGCCGCCGACAACGCCCGGCTCTTCCTGTCGTACGGCGGCTTCCCGCGCACCGCGCCCGACCCGGGCAGCGTCGAGTACCGCATCGCCGTGGAGGACCTGAAGACCCGGTTCGCGTCCTGCGCCTGGCGCACCCCCGTCGACCCGAACAAGGTGCTCGGCAAGGAGGTCGCCGCCGCGTCCGCCGAGTGGCAGCAGGAGATCGCCGCGCAGGCCTCCCCGCGCAACCAGCTCCTGACCGCCAACAAGACCGCCACCAAGGCCCTCGCCACCGGCTCCAAGGCGCTCGGCGAACTGCTCGGGCTCTCCTGGCGCGCCGACCACCTGGTCCGCTGGCAGGACTACTGGTCGGCCGGAGGCCCCGGCTGGATCGGCACCAGTCCCTTCGTCGTGCACGCCCACGGGGCCACCGACAAGTGCCTGGACGTGGCGGGCGGCAAGAAGGACAACGGCACGCCCGTGCAGATCTACACCTGCAACGGCAGCGCCGGGCAGAAGTGGCAGATCGACGGCGACCGTCTGGTCAACCCCAACTCGGGCAAGTGCCTGACCGTCAAGGGCGGCGCGAGCGCCAACGGCACGGCTGTGCAGATCTCCACCTGCGGGACCGGAGCCTCGCAGAAGTGGCAGTACGGCACCCACGGCACCTCGCGGCTGTACAACCCGGGCACCGGCAACTGTCTCGACCTCGCGGACTACACCAACAGCCGCGACGGCCGGATGTGGGACTGCACCGGCAAGGCCCCGCAGCAGTTCGACGTCGTCCCGTCCGGACACCAGGGCGCCGACGACGACCTCGACTACCCGACCAAGGCCCAGTTCGACAAGGCGGCCAAGGGTGTCACGGACGCCCAGGCCGCGGCGAAGAAGCAGGTCGACCTGCTCAAGGCCCAGGCCACGGCGGCGAAGACGGCCGCCACCACGTCGGACACCGCGCTGACGGCGGCGTACGGCATCGCCGACAAGGCGGGTGCGCCGCGTGGCCGTGGCCTGCTCGTCGGGCAGCAGAAGGCCCAGGTCACCAAGGCCTCGTCCGCCGCGCTGGACGCCCTGGCCAAGGCCGGTGACACCGCCTACGCGGCCACCCGTGCCGCCGCCGGGGACAGCGCCACCGTCGCCGCCCGCGCGCTGACGCAGGCCGCGCAGTCCAAGGCCGCCTTCCGTACCGCGGCCGCGAACGAGGCCAGGGCCCAGGCGAAGGCCGCCGCCGACGCCGCCGCCGTACAGGCGCAGACCGCCAAGGCCGCCCGGGACCTCGCCAAGGCGAAGCTCGCCGAGACGCAGAAGGCCGAGGCCGACGCGAAGGCGGCCGCCGCCGACGCCCACGCCAAGCGACTCGCGGCAGAAGCCGAGGCGGCGACGGCGAAGGCGGAGAAGGAGACCGCCGCCGCCAAGCAGGCCGAGGCCGCCCAGCACAAGCAGAACGCGCAGGGGTACGCGCAGACCGCCCAGGAGGCCAAGGGTCGGGCGGAGAACGCCGAGTCCACGGCCCGCGCCAAGCGGCAGGACGCCGAGGCCGCCCGGGACCGGGCCAAGGGCAAGAGCGATGACGCGTGGGACGCGGAGAGCAAGGCGAACGCCGCCCGCGCCAAGGCCGACGCCAAGGACGCGTACGCCGAGGCCCATGAGTCGGACTCCGACGCCAAGGACTCCCGGGCCGCCGCCGACGAGGCGGACAAGGCCGCCGGTGACGCGGAGTCGGCCGCGAGCTCGGCCCGCTCCGAGGCGGACGCGGCGACTCAGGCCGCGGCCGACGCGGACGCCGCCGCCACGCGCGCGGAGGCGGCCGCGAAGCGGGCCCGTTCCGACGCCGACGCGGCCCAGGCCGCCAAGCTGCGGGCGGACGCGGCCGTCCGTACGGCGACCAGCGCCGCCGCCGACGCCATCAAGGCGTCCGAGGCCTCGGCCTCCGCCGCCCGTACGGCCGTGAAGCTGGCCGACGAGGCGGAGAAGCACGCCGCCGACGCCATGAAGCAGGCCGACGCGGCGAAGGCCGAGGCCGCCAAGGCGGTCGCGGGCGCGGCCGACGCGGCCGGGCACGCCTACACCACCGCGCAGGCGGCGGAGGACGCCGGCAACGCGGCACAGCAGGTCGCCGCGCCGGCGAACGACGCGATCCAGCTGGGAGCGCCGTACGTCACCACCGACTCGGCAGCCGGCCTGGCCGTGCTGTCCGGCCAGTCGTCGAAGACGATCGCCGAGCAGCAGCAGGCGGTCGCCGAGGCACACGCGGCCAACGCCCAGAAGAACGCGGCGCAGGCGGCGAGTCTCGCGGCAGCGGCGACCGGTGACGCCAAGGCGGCGTACACGCTGGCCGCGGAGGCCGCCGGGTTCGCGGCGGACGCTCGCAAGTCGGCGAAGGAGGCGCTGGGTTACGCCGCCGAGGCGGCCCAGTACGCGGCGGACGCGCAGGCCTCACTGGCCCGCGCGAAGGAGTACGACCGCCAGGCCACCGAGGACGCGGCCGCCGCCGACCAGGCGGCCGACCGTGCCGAGAGCTACGCGGTCGACGCCCGATCCTCCGCCGACCAGGCGGCCCTGGACGCGGAGGCCGCCCGCACGGCGGCCGCCGAGGCCGAACAGTCCGCGAAGGACGCCCGCGCGGCGGCCGACCGCGCCGACGCCGAGGCGACGGCGGCGGAGCAGGCGGCGAAGGACGCGCAGAAGTACGCGGAGTCGGCGCAGCAGGCGGCCGACCAGGCCGCGCGCAACGACGCCAACAGCCAGGTGCAGGCGGGTGCCGGCACCGGCCTCGGCGGGGTGTTCTCCGTCATCGACGACATCAAGCAGCGGGGGGACCCGCAGCGTCTGCCGGACGACTGCTCGCGCCTCCCCTGCGACCTGGTGTACGAGGTGCACTTCGACGCGACCGTCAGCTACTACCTGTGCCTGAACCCGGAGGTGCCGGCCACGGAGTCCGGCTGCCCCGCCGGGGACACGCAGTTCCTGAAGACGAAGACGTTCACGGACCTGAGCAAGAAGGTCAAGATCTCCTCGTGGGAGGCGACCAAGGACCTGTGGAAGGGCCTCTTCGACTCGATCATCGGTGACTTCGTCGGCTGCTACCACAAGATCACCACGGCCGACGACGGCGGCAGCTACGGCGACTGCGCCTGGGCCGCCACCTGGCTACCGCTGGGAGGCCCCATCGCGAAGGTCACCGAGGCGATCCGTGCGGTGGACGCCGCGATGCGCACCGGCATCGGGGTCTCCGACGCCCTGAAGGCGCTGCGGGCTCTGGACGTGGATGCCCGCGCGCTGTCAGCGATCGAGCGCAGCGCACGGGTGTACGAGGAGGCGCGCACCGCCTGCATCCGCAACAGCTTCCCCGGCGACACCCAGGTGGTCCTCGCCGACGGCAGCCGCAGGGACATCCGTGACGTGCGGTTCGGCGACCGGCTCCTGGCCACCGACCCCGACACCGGAAGCACCCGGGGCGAGCCGGTCACCCAGACCTTCTCGCACCCCTCCGCCGACCTGCTGGACATCACACTGGCGTCCGGCGGCAGCCTGACGAGCACCTCGGGGCACAAGTTCTTCGTCATCGGCCGCGGCTGGACCCTCGCGTCCGACCTGCGTCCCGGCGACAGCCTGCGCACCCCCGGCGGAAGCCTGCGCACGGTGGCCACGGTGCTCGACCGCGACGCCTCGGCACCGCAGACCGTGTACGACCTGACCGTGGCAGGACTGCACACGTTCTACGCGGTGGCGGGCAGCACCCCGGTCCTGGTGCACAACTGCAGCGACCTCATCCTGGACGAGGCCAGCTTCCCCCGCCAGGCGCACACCCTCAAGGACCACGTGCGCCCCAATCAGGCGGACGCGGAGGCCATCGCGCACCGCAAGACGGTCGAAAACGGCTATGACACGCCCAACAGCGTGTTCATCGACCAGCAGACCGCGCAGCAGGTCGTCGACTACGCCCTTGCCAACAACGCGAACAAGATCCGCAAGTGGATGGCGGAGAACAAGACGAACGAGCTGCCATTGTCGGGTACTTTCGGGCGGAACAACTCCCTCGGCACGATCTACTACGACAACGGCCGAGCCGCTCCCAAGCCCACGGGCAACGGCTACTTCATCAAGCTCGTGCGGGCGCCTCGGGTGGAGGGCGAGGCGAAACACCCGCTGGGCTACTACGTGCAGACCTGCTATCCGAAGTAAGGAGGTGCCCGCTGTGCAGCGCTTCACCGAGTTCGACTTCGGTGTCCCGTGGGTGATGAGCTTCTTCCACCAGGACTGGTCCTACGAGGCGGACACCCCCGCCGAACTCGTCGCGCGGCGCCTGCTGGACGGGGCCGGTGAGTACGCCCTGGCGGTGCGCCGCGACGCCCGGACGCTCCTCGACGGCCTTCCGTCGCAGACGCTGGAGGTGTTGTGGACGGCCGGTTCGCAGTACGGCCCGAGCTTCCGGCAGACCACGGGAGCCGAGTGGACGCGGACCGTCATCGACGTGTGTGACACCTGGCTGTCCGCGCGGGCGGAGGTGCCGCCGCTCACCGGAGCCGACACGGAGGACGGCCTCACCCACCGGGGCGCGGTCGTCGCCGAGATCGAGCGGATGGGGTTCCTGACCGCCGAGGTGCGCCGGGCGCTGGTCGACTGCGCTCACGGGTGCACCCCGGACCTGGCGTTGCGGGTACTGCTGAGGGTGGTGGAGTACACCCCTGGCGCGTCGTTGTCCGAGGAGCAGTACAAGAGGCTGGAAGGCATCGGATCGGCCCTGCACTACGGTGAGTTCGTGGTGCAGAACGTCGAGTTCCTGGTCTCCGACGACTAGAGCACGGTCCGAGGGCCCTGCCGTCCACACCCCGTGGAAGGCAGGGCCCTCACGTGTGGATGCGGAACACCGGATGATCCGCCGGGTTCGGCAGTGCGTCCAGGACTCCCGCGACCGTGGGCATGCCGTTGTAGCGCTCGCGGTAGGCGGCGAGCAGGGGTGGGCGGTCCGCCTCCGGGACCTCCTCCACAGTGATGTCCTCCGCGCGGCCCCGGTTGGTCAGCCGGCCCTCGGAGGTCGCGCGCAGATTCAGTGCCCAGTCGCTCAGACCGCGGTAGGAGACCAGGTAACGCTCGCCCTCGTGCTTCAGGACGGCCACCGGGAACGTGCGCTCGCGGCCGGAGCGGCGGCCTTTGACGGTGAGGCGGGAGATCATCGACCGCTGGAACAACGGGACCAGCCGATTGGCTATGTGGCGCTGCATCCAGGGCGGCTTCAGATAGACGCGGGCGGTCATGGTTCCCACGATAGGGTGACCCCGAGATTCTGGTAACCGTCGTGGAAGCGAACCCCCGCATGACCTCGATGCGCACCCCACAGCATCTGCTCGTCCGTGCGCAGGGCGACGACTCACCGCTGTATCTCGCGGACGGGGAGGGCGCCGACGACCTCTCCCGGTTCACCCGCTCCCTGCCGCTCGACGACCTCGGCCTCGGGTTGACCGATGCCCTGGCTGACCGGCTGACGTCCTGGTCGCGGGCCCGTCCCGGCGGAGGGTCCGAGTCCCGCCCGACCCTGCGCAGGCATGCCGAGCAGGGGCTGGAGGTCGCCCAGGCGCTGGCCCGGTGCCTCGGGCCGCAGTGGGTGGTGCGGTACTGGGACGACGCGTACGCCACCGACAAGTTCGTCTGCTGGGGGTGCAGGCGACTGCACTGGTCCCTCGACGAGCACGACACGCCTCCGTATCCGCTCCGCATCACCGTCGAGGGCGAGTACAAGTGGCACTCGCTCCGCGCTGAGGGGTTCGGGGACTTCGCTCCCGACGACCCCGCCGCCGGGCTGGACCTGTCCGACGAGCTGGTCGCGGACCTGTACAGGTGGGCGGCAGACTTCGACGCCGGCATGGAGCAGTACCTGAACGACCGCGACGACGCGAAGGACGACGCGAGGCGCGGGGAACTGGACCTGCGGGGCCGTGACCTGGCCGAGCGCGTGGCCCGTGAAGCGGGGCCGGCCAGGACCGTCACCTACGGCGGACTCGCCTAGGGCCCAGGGGAAGCCCGTCCTCCGCCCACGCGTCAGGCAACCGTCCGCCGCCCCGTGCTCGCCCGCTCCGTCATCCGCGGCGGCAGCAGGGTCGACTCCGGTACGGCCGTCCCGTCCAGCTTCTTCATCAGGAGCTCGACCGCTCGCGCGCCCACCTCCGCCGACGGCAGCGCCACCGAGGTGATCGGGACGCGGACCGACTCGGCCAGTTCGTCGGGGCAGATCGCGGTGACCGACAGGTCGGCCGGGACGCGTAGGCCCAACTGCTCGAAGGCGTCGACCAAGGGGTGCAACAGGGGTTCGTTGTGGACGACCACTCCCGTCAACGCAGGTTGATCGCGCAGGAGTTGTTCGGCCACCGCGCGGGCGGCACCCGGCTCGCAGGGGCGCACCGTCGACGACATCCCGCAGCGGTCGGCGGCGGACGTGAAGCCCTGGACCACGCTCTGCGCGAAGGCGGTCCCCCGGACGTAGACCTCCGGCGGGGAGCCGACGAGGGCCACCACCCGGTGGCCCAGCCGCGCCAGATGCTCCACGCACGCCTCGCCCGCTGCCCTGAAGTCGAGGTCGATGCAGGTCAACCCCTCCGAGGAGGCGGGGAACCCGATCAGTACCGACGGCAGGTCCAGTGCGCGCAGCAACGACAGCCGGGGATCGTCCAGTTGGACGTCCATCACGATCAGCGCGTCCACCAGCGCCGTGTCCGCGACCCGCGCCAGTCCGTCCTCGCCCTCCTCCTGGGTCAGCAGCAGCACATCGTGGTCGTACCGCCGGGCCGTCGTCACCACCGACACCGCGAACTGCATCACGGTCGGGACGTGGATCCCGGTCCTCAAGGGCACGACCAGCGCCAGCACGTTCGACCGGCGGCCGGCCAGGGCGCGGGCGCCCGCGTGCGGGCGGTAGCCCAGCTCGCGGATGGCGTCCTCGACCCGCTGCCGGGTCTCCTCGGAGATCGGGCGCTTGCCGCTGAGGGCGTAGGAGACGGTGCTGGGGGAGACCCCGGCCCGCCGCGCCACATCGGTGATCTTCGCCATCAGCCCAGCTCCAGGGAGAGGAACCCGGTCCCGGCCCGCGCCCGCGCCTCGCGCCCGCCCGCGGCCAGCCCCCAGGGCGCCGACGGGTCACCGCAGGACGCCCGCAGCGTGTCCCCTTCGCGTACGACGGTGAAGGCGACCTCGCCGACCCGCACCGTGACCTGCTCGCCCCGCCCGAGGCCGTACGCCCGCAGGGTCACCCCGTCGGCGTGGTCGTAGTCGGGTCGGTCGTCCACCGCGCCCACCGGGAGCACCGCGCCCGGCCTGACCAGCAGCGGCACACTCAGGAAGTCGTGCTTCTCGCGTACCCAGCGCGGCCCGGTGACCGTCTCGCCGGTCACGAAGTGGGTCCACGTGCCCTCGGGGACGTAGTAGGAGACCTCGCCCCCGTCGTTGAACACCGGCGCCACCATCAGGTCGGGGCCGAGCATGTACTGCCGCTCCAGGTGCGCGCACCCGGGATCGTCCGGGAACTCCAGGACCATCGCCCGCATCACCGGCACGCCCTCGGCGTGGGCGGTGCGCGCGGCCTCGTAGAGATACGGCATGAGCGTCAGCTTGAGGCGGGTGAAGTGCCGCAGGACGTCCACGGATTCCTCGTCGAACAGCCACGGCACGCGGTAGGAGGAACTGCCGTGCAGGCGGCTGTGGGAGGAGAGAAGGCCGAAGGCCAGCCAACGCTTGAACAGCGCCGGTGTCGGGGTGCCCTCGAAGCCGCCGATGTCGTGGCTCCAGAAGCCGAAGCCGGACAGGCCCAGCGACAGCCCCCCGCGCAGCGACTCGGCCATCGACTCATAGGTCGCCTCGCAGTCGCCGCCCCAGTGCACCGGGAACTGCTGGCTGCCCGCGGTCGCCGAGCGGGCGAAGACCACCGCCTCCTGTTCGCCGCGGTGCTTGCGCAGCACGTCGAAGACGGTCTGGTTGTAGAGGTAGCTGTAGTAGTTGTGCATCCGCTCCGGGTCGGAGCCGTCGGACCACTCCACGTCCAGCGGCACCCGCTCGCCGAAGTCGGTCTTGAAGCAGTCGACGCCCTGGGCGAGGAGCGCCTCCAGCTTGGCGGCGTACCAGTCGCGGGCGGCCGGACTCGTGAAGTCGACCAGGGCCATGCCGGGCTGCCACAGGTCCCACTGCCACACACTGCCGTCCGGGCGCCTGAGGAGATGGCCGAGCGCCTTGCCCTCCGCGAACAGGGGCGATCTCTGGGCGATGTACGGATTGATCCATGCGGAGACCCTGAGGCCCCGGGCGTGCAGTCGCGCGAGCATGCCCTCCGGGTCGGGGAAGACCCGCGGGTCCCACTGGAAGTCGCACCAGTTGAACTCGCGCATCCAGAAGCAGTCGAAGTGGAAGACGGAGAGGGGGAGTTCACGCTCCCGCATGCCCTCGATGAAGGACGTCACGGTCTCCTCGTCGTACGACGTCGTGAAGGACGTCGACAGCCACAGACCGAAGGACCAGGCGGGCGGGAGGGCCGGGCGGCCGGTGAGGGCCGTGTACTTGCGGATGATCTCCTTCGGACTCGGGCCGTAGATGACGTAGTACGTCAACTCCTGTGTCTCGGCGCTGAACTGCACCCGTGAGACCGCCTCCGAGCCCACCTCGAAGGAGACCTTGCCCGGGTGGTCGACGAAGACGCCGTAGCCCGCGTCCGTGAGGTAGAACGGGACGTTCTTGTAGGCCTGTTCGGTGGCCGTGCCGCCGTCGGCGTTCCAGATGTCGACGACCTGGCCGTTCTTCACCAGCGGCCCGAAGCGTTCACCGAGGCCGTACACCGAGGTGCCCACGCCGAGGCCCAGCTGCTCGCGCAGGTAGTGGGCGCCCGACGCGTCGCGCATGATGCCCATGCCCTTGGGGCCGCTGCCGGTCAGCAGCCGGCCGCCCGCGAGGAAGTCGACCTGCCAGGTGCCCGTGCGGGCGACCCGGACCGACAGCGTGCCGGAGGTGAGGGTGGCGTGCTCCTCGTCGTACTCCGTGTGAGCCGTGAAGTCCTCCGTACGGACCTCGAACGCGGGGCCCTGCGGCTGCTCGCCCTCGAAGTGGGTGAAGGTGACGCCGATGACGTCGGGTATCGGGGCATGGGCGCTGATCGTCACGACCGGTCCCTTCAACAGGTCGCCGCGGCGGCGGATGGGCTGGGTCGGCGCGAGGATGTCCAGCCGGCCGTCCGATGCGGCGACCTCGTGGACCTGGGCCGGGTGCGCCGCGGTGACGCCCTCACGCAGCAGCCAGTAGCCGTCGGTGAACTTCATCTGTGGGGGGTCCTTACTTCACGGCACCCACGGCGATACCGCGGGTGAGGGTTCGCTGGAAGACGAGGAAGAACACGATCGCGGGCAGGACGCCGAGCAGGGCGGCCGCGTTGGTCATCGTGGCGTCCATCAGACGCTGGCCCTGGAGGACGCCGAGGGCCACCGACACCGTCTGGTTGTCGTTGGAGATCAGCATGACCAGGGGGAGCAGGAACTCGTTCCAGGTCCAGATGAAGAAGAAGACGAGCAGTACACCGAGGGTGGGGCGGCTGACGGGGACGACGATCCGCCACAGGACCTGCCACCGGTTCGCGCCGTCGATGCGGGCCGCCTCCAGGATCTCGCGCGGGAACTGGCCGAGGACCGCGGAGAGCAGATACGTGCCGAAGGCCGCCTGGATCACCGTGAACACGATGATCACGCTCAACCTCGTGTCGTAGAGGCCCACTTCCTTGCTCAGGTAGTAGACCGGGTAGACCAGCGCCTCCTGCGGCAGCATGTTCGCGAGGACGAAGAAGGCGAGCACCCAGGTCCGGCCCTTGACGCGGCCGATGCCGATCGCGTAGGCGTTCAGAACGGACAGGATCACGGCCAGTACCGCCACCGAGCCGCTGATCAGGACCGAGTTGACCAGCTTCCGACCGAAGTCGACGCGTTCCCAGAAATCCTTGATGCCCGTCGTGTACAGGCCGTCGGGAAGGCTCAGGGGGCCGTTCTGGGCGTATTCCGTGGGGGACTTGAAGGCGTTGACCGTGACGATCAGGAACGGCACGATCATGAACAGGGCCGCGACGCACAGGGCGATCAGGACCGGGTAGCGGCGCAGCGCGGTGGTCATGAGTCGGTCCTCTCCTGGAGCCTCAGACCGATCAGGGAGAGCGCCAGGATGACCACCGTCAGCACGGTGGAGATCGCGGCGCCGTAGCCGACCTGCGTCTTCTCGAAGAACGTGGTGAAGGAGAAGTAGGAGGGCACGTCGGTGGCGCCGCCGGGCCCGCCCTTCGTGAGCACGTACACCGCGCCGAACACCTTGAGCGCGGCGATCGAGCACCAGGTGAGGACGACGTAGATCTCCGGCCGGATCTGGGGCAGCGTGATGTGCCAGAAGCGGCGCCACCAGCCGGCGCCGTCCAGTTCGGCCGCCTCGTACAACTGGGGGTCGACGCGCTGCAGGCCCGCCATGAAGACGACCAGCGGGAAGCCCAGTTGGACCCAGACCATGACGCCCATGACGCTGTAGAGCGCAAGGTCGGGATCGCCCAGCCAGTCCTGCTGCCAGGAGCCGAGGCCGATCGCCTTCAGGAGCGCGTTGAGCGAGCCGTTGTCCGGGGCGAGGATCCAGCTCCAGACGATGCCGGCGACCGCGATCGGCAGCACCTGGGGAAGGTAGAAGCAGGCGCGGAGAACGGCGGCTGTTCTGGACCCGAAGTGCTTGCCGACGTAGTCGAACAGGGCGGCGGCGAGGACCAGTCCGAGGGCCGTGGGGATCGCCGCCATCGCCACGACCATGGACAGGCTGTGCCGGAAGGACGCCCAGAACTCGGAATCGTCCATCAGCTCGCGGTAGTTGGCGAGCCCCGACCACTCGGGGGAGCCCACGCCCTGCCAGTCCGTGAAGCTCACGTACGTGTTCATCACGAACGGCAGGACGATGACCGCGAGGAAGGCGAGGGCGCCCGGGAGGAGGAAGAGGGCGTAGGAGTCGCGGGGGCGGCGCGGGGGCCGTACGGCAGCGCCCTTGCCGGCCGCCCGCGCACTCCGTTCGACGGTCACCGTCATTGCTTCGGCGCGCCCTTGTCGTAGGCCTCCTGGAGATCGCTGAGGTAGCCGTCGGGCTTCTCGCTGCCCGTGATCAGCTTCTGGGTCCCGGAGACGAGGACGTCGTAGAAGCCGGGGACCGGCCAGTCGGGGTAGAAGGCCAGGCCGTCGTTCCTGGAGAGGGTGTTGAAGTCGTCGATCAGGGTCTTCGACTGGGGGTCGGTGATGGCGGAGGCGTCGGCCGCGACCGGGACGCCCCCGGAGTTGCCGAGCAGGTTCTGGATCTTCTTCGACATGGTGATGTCGATGAAGTCGTAGGCGAGGTCCTTGTTCTTCGAACCCTTCGGTACGACCCAGAGGTTGCCGCCGGAGCCGAGAGTGAGCTTCGAGTCGGGCCACCGGAAGGTGCCCCAGTCGAACTTGTTGTCCGTCTTGAAGCGGCCGTACCACCAACTGCCGGAGAACAGGATCGGCGCCTTGCCGGAGGTGAAGGAGACACCGGCGGCCTCTTCGTTCTGGCCGCTGGAGGACTTGCTGAAGTATCCCTTCTTCACCCAGTCGGTGAAGGTCTGGGCGCCGTACGTCCAGGCCGCGTCGTGGAAGTCCGTCTTGCCCTTGTAGAGCTGGTAGGCGTCGACCCACGAGCGGTCGGCCTTCGACAGCGCCAGTTGGTAGAGGTACTGCTGGGCCGGGTAGGCGGCGCCGCCGTTGGCGAGGGGGGTGACCTTGTTCTCGACGAACGTGTCCATCGCGGCGGTCAGTTCGTCGAGCGTCTTCGGCTCGGCGATGCCGTACTTCTTGAAGAGGTCCTTGTTGTAGTAGACCAGCGTGTACTCGGCGTAGTTGGGAACGCCGTACCACTTGCCGGAGCCCATCACGCCGTTGGTGTCGTAGAGGCTCGTCGTGCGCACGCTCGGGCTGAGCTTCTTGTCCCAGCCGCGCTTGGTCGCCTCTTCCGTGAGGTCGGTGAGCAGACCTTGCTTCGAGAGCAGGCCGGCGGTCGCGTTGCCCTTGTTGTACTCCATGAGGTCGGGGGCGTCCGAGGAGTTGAGGACCATCGGAGCGGTCTTCTGGATCTGGTCGAAGCTCTTCTCCTCGAACTCCACCTTCACACCGGGGTGCGTGGCCTCGAACTCCTTGATCGCCTCCTTCCAGGCGATGCCCATCGCGCTGCTCGGACCCTCGTAGTGCCAGAGCCTGAGTGTCTTGCCGTCGGAGGACCCGCTGTCCGAGTCCCCGCAGGAGGTCACCAGCAGCGATCCGGTCAGGATCACCGCCGCCGCCACCACGCGCCGTCGTGCCGTCAACATCCCGTACCTCCGGGGAGTCGGATGGTGCTTCGGGCCGGGCGCCACGCAGGGGTCGTCGATTCGACTCCATTCGACGACGCCTGTCGAAGCGCTTCGACGAAGGAACGTATGTGGCGCCTTTGAAGGTCGTCAATGGGTTATGCAGGATCGGGTGAAGCGATTCGACGATCGGGTCGGGGGGAGGGTGGCGCGTCAGGGTGGGGTTGGTTGTGGCGGTGGGGTTGGAGTGGTGGGTCGGGGCGGGGGTGTTCGGCTGTCCGGCCGACGGGGGTGCGGCGGTGGGGGTGGTCGGGGTGCTGTGGCGGGCCGTGGACGAGAGGTGTCGCCTGTTCGGCCGTCGGGGCGTGCGGGCGTGTGTGGCCGGGCCGACGCGAGGGCGGTCATCGTCGGGGCTGTGGTGGTCGGGGTGCCGTAGCCCGCTGTCGGCGAGCCGTGTTGGACTGCCTGGCCGTCGGGGGTGCTGTGGTGGTGGGGGTGCCCTAGCGAGTTGTGGGCGAGAGGTGGTCGACTGTCCGGCTGTCGACGTTGTTGCTGTGGGCGGGCGATATGAAGGTGTTCGTCAGGGCCGTGGCAGCTGTAGTCGGTCGTGGGGGAGACGTGCTCGGTCGTCCGGCCGACGTGAGGGCGGTTGTCAGGGTCGTCGCGGCTGTGGTGGTGGGGTTGTTGTAGTGGGTTGTGGGTGAGGCGTGTTCGGTCGTCCGGCCGAGGTGAGGGCGGTTGTCAGGGTCGTCGCGGCTGTGGTGGTGGGGTTGTTGTAGTGGGCTGTGGGTGACGCGTGCTCGGTCGTCCGGCCGACGTGAGCGCGGTTGTCAGGGCCGCGGCCGCCGCCGTGATCGGGACTCCGTAGCCCGCCGTCGGTGAGAGGTGCTCCACCGTCCAGCCGCCCGCCGCGCTGCCGCAGGCGATTCCGCCGAACAGGCCGGTCACCGCGAGGGTCATGCCTTCGTTGAGGCGGCCGGGCGGGGTGCGGCGCTGGATCAGGGTCATCCCGGTGACCATCGTCGGGGCGGTCGCCATCCCGGCGATCAGCAGCGCGGCCGCCAGGGCGAGCAGGGAGCCCGTGAGGGAGGCGGCCAGCAGGGGGAGAGTCAGCAGGGTCGTCATGGCGGCGATGCACCACACGTACCGGTCCTCGGCGGAACCGGTCCGTCGTGTCGCCCCGTAGGCCAGCCCCGCCGCGCACGACCCGGCCGCCTGGAGCGCGAGCACCACCCCGGCCGCCGAGCGGTGTCCCTGGGCGTCGGCGAAGGCGATGGTGACGACCTCCATGGAGCCGAAGACGGCACCCATGGCAAGGCAGACGGCGAGCAGGGGTGGGATGCCGGGCGCGCGGAAGGGCGCCTGCGAAAGGCCACGCTTCCGCACCGGCGGTTCCGTCGAGCGCTGCGCGGCGAACACCAGCACACCCGTCACCAGCAGCACCACCCCGGCCAGCGTGCCCGCCTCCGGGAAGAACGCCGTGCACAGGAAGGCCGCGAGAACCGGGCCCAGCATGTAGCACGCCTCGTCGACGGCCTGCTCGAAGGAGTTCGCGACATGGAGGGACTTCTCGTCGCCCGCGAGGAGGTGGGCCCAACGGGCACGGGACATGCCGCCGAGGTTGGGCGTGGTGGCGGTGGCGGCGTACGACACGAAGAGCGTCCACGCCGGCGCGCCGAGGCGGACGCACAGCAGCAGCGCGAGCGAACCCAGTGCGGCGAGTGCCGTGGCCGGTACGGCGATCTTGGCCTGTCCGTGTCGGTCGACGAGCCGCGCGGTCCACGGGGCGACCACCGCCGTCGCCGCGAGGCCCGCCGCAGTGACGGCGCCGGCGAGGGCGTACGACCCACGCGTCCCGGCGATCATGACGACCGAGCTGACGCTGAACATGCCCATGGGCAGGCGGGCGAGAAGGTTCCCGATGGTGAAGGCGCGGGCTCCGGGGGTGGCGAGAAGGCGGCGATAGGCACTTGGCTCGCGCGGGGCATGCGGGATTCGCGGGCCTCGCGGGCCTCGTGGGCTGAAGTCGACGATGACGAGGGCGTCGGCGGTCGTGGTGAACATCGGTCGGTCCGGTCGCGGCATGCGTCTACCGTCGCGTGGCGGCGATCAAGAGGTCCAACACCTTCTCCTCACCGATTCACGCACCAGTGTTGTAAGTTCGCCCGATGTCCGCGCCCAGCCCGAGCCCCGGCCCCCGCTCCCACCACCTCGACCCGCGTCTCCTGCGCGCCTTCCTGGCCGTCGCCGACGAGCTCCACTTCACGCGCGCGGCGGCCCGGCTCTACGTCGCCCAACAGGCGCTCAGCCGTGATGTGCGGCGGCTGGAGCGGGAGTTGGGTGCAGAGCTGTTCGTGCGCACGACCCGGCAGGTGACACTGACCGGCGACGGCGAGCGGCTGGTGCCGTACGCCCGCCGGGCCCTGGACGCCCAGGACGAGCTGCTCGCCGCCTTCGCGCAGGCCCGTCCGCTGCTCGTGGACCTGAACTTCCCCGACCAGGCAACCGCCCGTGCTGTGCTGCTGCGGGCCCGGGAACTCGCCCCCGACCAGGAGCTGATGGCCCGCTACGAGAGCGGGCTGACCGGCGCCGCGGGCGAGCTGCTGGCCGGTCGCCTCGACGTGTCCTTCGGCCGGTTCACCGGTCTCGACCCGGCGCTGAGGGCGGGCCTGGACCACCAGCCCGTGCGCCTCGAGCCCATGGCCGTCGTCCTGCCCGAGGATCACCCGCTGGTCTCCCTGGAACGGGTGCCGCTCGCCGCCCTGGAGGGCGAGACCGTGTACGCGGGGGCCGGAAATCCGCGTACTCCGGAATGGACCGATCTCGCTCGTCGGCTGTTCGAAGGACGGGGCATCGACATCGCTCCGCCGGCCCCGCTCGCGGTCGGCGACGAGGAGTTCCAGCGGATCATGGCGAAGACTCGGAACCCGATTCTCGCGGTCGTGGATTTTCCGGCCATGCCTGCCACCGTGCTGCGTCCGCTGGTCGACCCGGTACCTCTGTCGCCCGTGTCGCTGGTGTGGCGCAGGGGTCTGGCGCATCCCGCGTTCGACGCCCTTCGGCGTGCCGCAATCGAACTTTCCGTCGAACTTGACTGGCTTCGTCGGCCCGCCGATGGATGGATTCCAGCCACCGATGAGCTCGATATGAACATCCACAAATGACACGTGGCAAACACACTTCCTTCGTCTGCGCTACATTCGTGACCTGAGCACGGTGTGGTAAAGGGGGCGCTTGGACCAGGTGGGGGCCTGGTTCAGCCGACGTGTGCTCAAGGTCGACAGCGCGCCCAGAACAGCCCGTGGGGGGAAGTGCGTGCGCGTGAAGAACCTAAAAAAGTGGCGAGAAGACGCCCAACCGGAATGGCCCGAGGCTGCATCAGGCACCCAGGACATACTGACAGCTGGGGGCACCACCCAGACGTTTTCGGAAACCGGCGAAACCGGCACAACCGGAGCCCTGGCCGACGACGGGAAGCGGGACTTCCCCGGAGCCCCGAGAGCGGACCGCGGCCGGGGTGCCCCGGAGCCGGCCGGCCGCAGAGCCGTCGTACGCGATCCGTGGGACGAGTCCGGCAGCGGTGCCGGTCACGCACACGATCCGCACGAGGTGACCGTCCAGCTCGACGGGGTCGACGGGGTCGGCGGGAACGGCGACGAGCGCATCGAGGGCCGTCCCGGAGGTGAGGGCGGGTCCGAGAGCTCCGACGGCCCGGTCTTCGTCGACGAGTCGGGCCGGCGCAGCCGCCGCTTCCGTCGTATCGGCATCGCCGTGGGCCTGGCCTGTGCGGTCTACGCCGTCGTCATCGTCGTCACCCTGCTGTCCGGCAACTCCAACGCGCCCTGGCTCCCCATGACGGGCCCGAAGGACGACGCCCCGGCCGGCAAGGTCGACACCAGCCCGATGCCGGCGGACTCCGCCCTGCCCTCCGCCACCACGGGGGTGATCCCGGGGACCACCCCGACGGTCAGCGGCGGGGTGACACCGGTTCCTGGGGCCAGTGGCACCGCGCCCGGCGCCACCGTGAGCCCGGGCAAGCCGGGGACGTCCGCCGATCCGTCGGCCACCGCGACCCAGCCCGGCGGCAACCCGTCGGCCAGCGCCGATCCCTCGACGCAGCCGACCCAGTCGATCACCCCGCCGCCCAGTCCCTCGGTCACCCCGCCCGTCACCACCAGCCCCGACCCCTCGGTCGCCCCGACCGAGACCACGGGCGGCGGCAGCGCCGGCCCCGGCACGGTGGCCGACGGCCCGCCCTCGCCCGCACCCGTCGCGTCGGAGACCTCCGGTACGCCGGTTCCGGTGCCGTCCGGCGGCCCGCTGTCGTCCCCGTCCCCGGAGCGCCTTCTGTGATGCCGCGCCAGCTCCGGCACGGTGGCCGACGGCCCGCCCTCGCCCGCACCCGTCGCGTCGGAGACCTCCGGTACGCCGGTTCCGGTGCCGTCCGGCGGCCCGCTGTCGTCCCCGTCCCCGGAGCGCCTTCTGTGATGCCGCGCCAGCTCCGGCACGGTGGCCGACGGCCCGCCCTCGCCCGCACCCGTCGCGTCGGAGACCTCCGGTACGCCGGTTCCGGTGCCGTCCGGCGGTCCGCTGTCGTCCCCGTCCCCGGAGCGCCTTCTGTGATGCCGCGCCAGCTCCGGCACGGTGGCCGACGGCCCGCCCTCGCCCGCACCCGTCGCGTCGGAGACCTCCCGTGCGCCGGTTCCGGTGCCGTCCGGCGATCCGCTGTCGTCCCCGTCCCCGGAGCGCCTTCTGTGATGGCGTCCCGTATCCGCCGCGCGGGGGCCTTTGTCGGCTCAGTCGCCTACGTGCCCGTCGCGTCGGAGACCTCCGGCACCTCGGCTCCCGCGTCGTCCGACGCCCCGCTCTCTTCCCCGTCCCCGGAGTACATCCCCTGATGGCATCCCGAACCCGCCGCCCGGGGGCCGCACCAGGAGCCCCCGACGGCTCCAGGCGCCGTCGCCTGCCCATGCGCCTGCTGCTGCCCGTGCTCGTCCTCGTCGCCCTGATGGCGATGCTGATGCTGCGCGGCTACGTCCACAGCGAGATCCTCGCCGACCACCGCATCCGGTCCGAGGCTTCCACCGACAAGGTGCCCGAGAAGATCCTCGACGGCGGCCCGGTGATCGACACCCGCAGCGGCCGCGCCACCAGCCTGAAGATGCCGGACCGTCGACTCGTCCTCACCTTCGACGACGGCCCCGACCCGACCTGGACCCCCAAGGTCCTGGACGTCCTCAAGAAGCACCACGCACACGCGGTCTTCTTCGTCACCGGCACCATGGCCTCCCGCTATCCGGACCTGGTCAAGCGCATCGTCAGCGAGGGCCACGAGGTCGGGCTGCACACCTTCAACCACCCCGACCTGTCCTTCCAGTCCCAGAAGCGCATCGACTGGGAGCTGTCCCAGAACCAGCTCGCCCTCGCCGGCGCGGCAGGTATCCGCACCTCGCTCTTTCGGCCGCCGTACTCCTCCTTCGCCGACGCCATGGACGACAAGTCCTGGCCGGTCACCCAGTACATCGGCACCCGCGGCTACATCACCGTCGTCAACAACACCGACAGCGAGGACTGGCAGAAGCCCGGCGTACGCCAGATCATCCGCAACGCCACGCCGAAGAACGGCAAGGGCGCGATCGTGCTGATGCACGACTCCGGCGGCGACCGCCACCAGACGGTCCAGGCGCTCGACCTATTCCTGCCCGACATGCAGGACAAGGGCTACAAGTTCGACAACCTCACCGAGGCACTCGACGCGCCCACCGCGCACACCGCCGTCACCGGCCCCGAGCTGTGGAAGGGCAAGGCGTGGATCTTCCTGGTCCAGGCCTCCGAGCACATCACCGACGTGCTCGTCGTCGGTCTCTCGATCATCGGCTCCCTGGTCATCGGCCGCTTCGTCCTCATGCTCCTGCTCTCGGGCATCCACGCCCGCCGGGTGCGCCGCAAGGACTTCCGCTGGGGAGAGCCGGTCACCCAGCCGGTGTCGGTGCTGGTCCCGGCGTACAACGAGGCCAAGTGCATCGAGAGCACCGTCCGTTCACTCATGGCGAGCGAGCACCCCATCGAGGTGCTCGTCATCGACGACGGTTCGAGCGACGGCACCGCCCGGATCGTCGAGGCGATGGGCCTGCCGAACGTCCGGGTCGTACGCCAGCTGAACGCGGGCAAGCCCGCGGCGCTGAACCGCGGTCTGGCGAACGCCCGTCACGACATCATCGTGATGATGGACGGCGACACCGTCTTCGAACCGTCCACGGTCCGCGAGCTCGTGCAGCCCTTCGGCGACCCGCGCGTGGGAGCCGTGGCCGGCAACGCCAAGGTCGGCAACCGGGACTCCCTGATCGGCGCCTGGCAGCACATCGAGTACGTGATGGGCTTCAACCTCGACCGCCGGATGTACGACGTCCTGCGCTGCATGCCGACGATTCCCGGCGCCGTCGGGGCCTTCCGCCGCTCCGCTCTGGAACGCGTCGGCGGCATGAGCGACGACACGCTCGCCGAGGACACCGACATCACGATGGCCATGCACCGGGACGGCTGGCGCGTGGTGTACGCGGAGAAGGCGCGCGCCTGGACGGAGGCACCGGAATCGGTGCAACAGCTCTGGTCCCAGCGCTACCGGTGGTCGTACGGCACCATGCAGGCGATCTGGAAGCACCGCAAGGCACTGGTGGAACGGGGTCCGTCGGGCCGCTTCGGCCGCGTCGGCCTGCCCCTGGTCTCCCTGTTCATGGTGGTGGCCCCGCTGCTGGCCCCCCTGATCGACGTATTCCTTCTCTACGGCGTCGTGTTCGGCCCGACCGAGAAGACGATCGTGGCCTGGCTGGGCGTCCTCATGATCCAACTGGTCTGCGCCGCCTACGCGTTCCGGCTGGACCGAGAACGCATGACACACCTGATCTCGCTGCCGTTGCAGCAGATCCTCTACCGCCAGCTCATGTACGTCGTGCTGCTCCAGTCCTGGATCACGGCTCTCACCGGAGGCCGCCTGCGCTGGCAGAAGCTGCGCCGCACGGGAGTCGTCGAGGCACCGGGCGGACCGGTGGCGAGGCAGCGGACGCGCAGTGAGAGTGACGAGCGGAGGCCGGTCGCATGACGCAGGAGTACACGGCGGGGCGGCGGGGGGTGGTCGCTGCGCCCAAGGCCCCCGGCCGGGACCGCTATCTGGACCTTCTCCGCTCCCTGGCGCTGGTCCGCGTGGTCCTCTACCACCTGTTCGGCTGGGCGTGGTTGACCGTGCTGTTCCCGTCGATGGGCGTGATGTTCGCGCTCGCGGGGTCACTGATGGCGCGCTCGCTGAACAGGCCGACGCTGAGCGTGATCAGGGGCAGGATCCGCAGACTCCTGCCTCCGCTCTGGGCGTTCAGCGCGGTGGTGCTGCCGCTGATGTTCCTGGGCGGCTGGAAGCTCTCGGAGGACCCGGACCACAGCGGCACCTGGGGCCTGCTGGAGCTGGTCAACTACGTCATCCCGATCGGGGCGCCGCCGTACCCCTGGGAGGTCGGCTTCCCGAAGGACCTGCTGGAAAGTACGTGGGCGGATCAGGCGGTGGGCCCGCTGTGGTACCTCCGCGCGTATCTGTGGTTCGTGTTGGCCTCCCCGCTGCTGCTGTGGGCGTTCCGCAAGGTGCCGTGGGCGACACTGCTGGCACCGTTGGCCCTGACGGCCGTGGTGGGCACGGGACTGGTGACGATCCCCGGCGAACTGGGCAACGCGGTCACCGACTTCGCGGTCTACGGCAGCTGCTGGGTCCTCGGTTTCGCGCACCACGAGGGCGTGCTGGCGAAGGTCCCGCGCTACCTCGCCGTCTCCGGTTCGGTCCTGGTGATGGCCTTCGCCCTGTGGTGGGCGTCCGGCCATCTGGGCCCCGAGGGCTGGGACCTGAACGACATCCCGCTGGCCCAGGCGGCCTGGTCCTTCGGTTTCGTGGTGATCCTGCTCCAGTACTCGCCGTCCTGGCAGGAGCTGCCGGGCCGGCTGGCCCGCTGGGACAAACTGGTGACCCTCTCCAACAACCGGGCCGTCACCATCTACCTCTGGCACAACCTGCTGATCATGGCCACGGTCCCGATCATCGACCTGGCCTACCGCCTCCCCTTCATGCAGAGCGACCGCGCGGTCGAGGCGCTCGACGCGACGGACATGCTCTGGATGTTCTTCCTGGTCTGGCCGCTGATCGGGCTCGCGATCCTGGCGTTCGGGTGGATCGAGGACTTGGCGGCGAAGCGCAGGCCGAGGCTGTGGCCGAACGGTTCACGACGGGGTCGGGTCGGGCCCGCGGAGACCGTCCGACAAGGGTCCTGACGACTCCGGGCTCCGCCCCCGGTGCGGGGAGCGGAGCCCGGCGATGTCATCCGATGGAGAGCCGCTTCGGCCAGTAGGTGTTCGGGTTGATGACCTGCGTGCCGGAGCCCGACACGCGGTGTCGGTTCCGCCTGAGGAGTTCGCGGCGGAAGCCAGGGAGTTGAGGCTGGTCCCTCCTTCGCTCGCGGCGATGCCCTTGCGGAGCCGCTGACATCCATGACGTTGCCCGGCGTGAGAAGGACAGCCGGAGTCAGTGTGAGCAATCGGCACTGCAACAAGTACATGGATGCCGCCGCTCCGCCCAGATCGCAGCGCGCTGCCATCTCCAAGAAGTTCTACGACCGCAAAACGCGGCGAGGGCAAGGGATACGAGCAGGCCGTCGTCGCTCTCGCCAGGCGCCGCCTCAACTGGCGCTCATACGGCACCATCGGACCTTCGAACTCAACCCACCCCGAGGCGATTCCGCAGCTTCCGCAGCGGACTGACCGCTACGAACGACGACGTGCGAAGAGGATCGCTCCTGGAGCACTGCTCTCGGGATCGAGCAGCATCTCGGTCTCGACCGTGAACCCGGACTCGCGCAGCCAGGCGCTCACCTGGGCGGGGCGGCGGCGGTGGATGTAGACCTTCATCGGGTGGCCACCGTAGCCCTGCGTCTTCAGCCGCGACCCGTCGCCCACGTGAAAGCCGATCAGCAGTGGTGCGCCGGGGCGCAGTGCCCGGCTGAGGGCATCGAGGACCTTGGGGACCTCGCTGTCGGGGACGTGAATCAACGACCAGAACGCGAGTGCACCGGCGATCGACTCGTCAGCAAGGTTGAGATCCGTCATCGAGCCCACCTCGAACCGGAGGGCAGGGTGATCGTTTCGAGCCACGTCGACCATTCCCGGGGCGAGGTCGATGCCGAAGGCGTCGACGCCCAGGCTGTGCAGATGGGCTGTGACGTGTCCCGGTCCGCATCCCAGGTCCGCCACCGGCCCGCCACCTGCCTCAGCGACCGCGTCGGCGAACAGGCCCAGCGCCGCCTGGAGGTACGGCAAGCCGCCCAGGGCCTCGCGCAGTTGCTCCGCGTAGCTCACCGCGACCGTGTCGTAAGAGGAGCGGGTGTCCGCCAACCAGCCGTCAGGGTTCATGCTCCGACACAGTAATCCCGCAATCTGACGACTGAGCGGGAGGCCGACTGACGCTGCGAGGGGTGAATTACCTGGCGTTCCAGATGGACCACGATGCGTGTACGACGGACCGTGACAGTCGACCTGGACTAGTGCTGTAACCGATCATGTGGTCATGCCTCTGAGAGAGACCCTTGCCCGAGTCGATGCGGACCTGACCGCCGGCCGGGTTCCTGTCGCGCGCCAGCGTTTGCGCGGTCTCGTCTCGTCCTTTCCATACGACCTGACGCTCCGTCGGCGTCTGGCTGAGGTGTACCGGCTCTATGGCGACTCCGCCGAGGCCGGACGTTGGATGTACCTCGAAGAGGACCGCAATGCCGACGAGACCGCCGCCTTCGAGGCGCGGTACGGGTCCCCCCGGTGGCGCATGAAGGCTCTCGCCTGGTGTGGCCCCGAGGCGATGGCTGCCACCTCCTTCGCGGAGCGGCAACTGGTCGCGGTGCGGACCGCCTGCGCCGAGGAACTGGGGCACTCCGTCGACTGGGACGACCCCGCCGCCTACCGGGACGGTCTCGAGGAGAAGTACGAGGAAGCGCCCTCCGGACCGTGGACGGTCGGCGGTGTGCTGGCGGGCGTCGGCTGCCTGGTTGGGGTTCTTGCGTTCCTCGCAATCTGGGTGAATGGAGTTGTTGCCCTCTTTGACTGACCCAGGTCACCAGGGCCGGTGAGGAGCGCCGCTCAGGGTTCGGTGGGACCGTCGAGAACTAGCCCCGGTCATTGGGTCGAGCCCTCGCTGTTTCGGCAGCGTCGGCGTTGTCCGGAGCCAAGATCGCCGTCGGCCGCACCACCGTGATCGCGGCGGCTACCGGCGCACCTGCCTCGTCATCCGGCACCGCCGCGAGCGCGGGCAGAGCGAACTGCCAGGATGGAAGGAAGAACAGAACACATCCCACCGCCAGGTCCGCCCTCCGCGACCGCCGCTTGGAGGGCAACGGCGTCCATCACGTGATGAGCGGAATCGCCCGCGTGCACATCCTCACACTCAGGCTGATGGGCGAGCAGCGCGGGCGGTAGCCGATCACGGCCCCGATGACTCGTAGATCTTTACGGGACAGTCTTAAGGGCTTGCAGATCATCAACATGGCGTCTTGATCTTGCTGTTGGGGTCGTTGGTCAGGGTGATGACCTGGGCATGGAGGGGTGCGAGGGCTGCGGGTGGAGTGGTCGCCGGGGGGACGCTGATGCCGTGGGCATCGAACAGTCTCCTGATCTTTAGCAGGGTGCGGTGCATCGCGGTCCGGCTGCTGTCGAACAGCACGGCGAGGGGTTCCGCGGCCAGGGCGACCCGGAGGTGAAGGACGGCTGCCAGGACCTGGTCGGGGAAGGTGAGCCGGGGCGGGCGGCCGCGCTTGACGTCGCCGTCGAGGGCCAAAGTGTCGGTGAGATCGCTCAGTTGCTGCCGGGACATGCCGGTCAGGGCGGGGTCGGACAGGAGAGCGTGGTCCCACGCCGGGGCCGGCCTCTGCGGAGCCCGGGGTGCTGGGATGGCTGGGCAGGGCCGGGGGTGCAGGGCATAGTTCCAGTCGCCGTGGAAGGCGTGTCGGGTCAGCGGCAGGGCAGCCATCTCCGCGTCGCCGATCTGGACTCCGGTGGGGTAGAGGTTGGTGTCCAGCTCGGCCATGACGCGCAGTCCGGTACGAGTGGTGGTCGCGGCGATGGACTGGACGATGACTTCGTGGCTGGTCAGCGGGCGGCCGCGCCAGTTCATGGTGATGTGCGAGAAGAGCCGGTGCTCGATCTTGTTCCACTTCGATGTGCCCGGCGGCAGGTGGCACACGGTGATCGTCAATCCTGTTTCGGCCGCGAGCCGGGCGAGTTCGAGCTTCCAGGCCCGGGTGCGGTAGCCGTTCGAGCCGCCCGCGTCGGCGGTGATGAGCAGTCGAGTCGCCTGCGGGTAGGCGGCCCGGCCCTGGCCGGACCACCAGCGGCGGATCGATTCCACCGCGAACGCGGCGGTGTCGTGATCGGTGCCCACGTTGACCCAGCCGGTGTTCGCCGTCAGATCGTAGATCCCATAGGGGACGGCCTTGCCGAGCTGGGGGTCTGCGAAGTCATGGACGTTCACCGGTTCCGGCTCACCCGTCGGCCGCCACTGGCGGCCGTTGTTCTTGAAGTCGCCCACGAGTTCCTTCTTCTTGGTGTCCACGCTGATCACCGGCTGGCCGGCGTCCCGGTGATCGCGGGCCTGCTCGTTGAGATAGCGGAACTGCGCGTCCCGGTCGGGATGTTGGCTGCCCTCGATGGTCTTGGCGTTGGCCTGCAGACTGAAGCCTTCCTCCCGCAGCAGGTCCGCGACGGTGTCCGCACTGACTTTGTGCCCGGTCCGGGCAAGCTCCCGCGCGAGTGTGCGGGTCGACTTCACCGTCCACCGCAGAGGCGACATCGGATCACCGCGCTCGTCCGGCTCGACCAGCGACAGCAGGTCCGGCCGCAGCCCCGGATCGAGATCTGCGACCCTCTTACGGCCCCCGCCCGGCCGCCGCACCCGCCCCAGCGGCTCGTCGCCGGCCTCCAGCTCGAACACGCCCTTGCGGACCGTGGTCTCACTCACCGAGGCCGCCCGCGCGACGGCCCGAACACCACCGTGTCCCAGAACACGGGCCTCCGCGGCCATCAGCAGCCGTCGCTGCCGCTCATCCAGATGCGGGAACAACACCGCGAACTTCGTGGTGAGTTGGGTACGGACCTCGTCCGGGATGCGCATACCACGTCAACGAGCCATGGGACGGGAAGCAACACCTTGATGATCTGCAAGCCCTAAGGATCAAAGACGCGTATCAGACTCCCAGGCTTGGCTGCCCTGCTGGGGGCCGGTGGGGGCGTCTGTCTGCTGCCGCATGGAAAATGAAGAGACGCCAGACGGAGGGCTCGAAGGCGAGTTGAGGGCCTTCTGCGATCTTTGAGTCGCGGATGTGGATGAAGGCCGGGGTCGCGGCTATCTCAAGGCAGTTCGAGCCGTCGCCGCTGTACGTGGACTTCTGCCAGTGGATGGGCTGCACAGGTGGGTTCCTCACAGATCCTGGATGAGGTGGTGGATGAAGTCGCGTGACTCGGTGGACGGGAGCGCGCAGGATTCCATGCCGTCCAGCACGGCCCGGTACTTGCTCAACTGCGCCTCCGCGTCGAGGAACTCGCATGCTCCGTGGTGCGAGTCCAGCTGGACGGTGTCGAGTTGCGGTACGGGTCCCTCGACGTAGTCGAAGGACTGGCCCGTGGTGGGGAAGTGGGCCGCCCCGAACGGGATCACGCGCAGGTCGACGTGCGGCAGTTCGCTGATGTCGGCCAGGTGCTTGAGCTGGCCGCGGGCCACGACGGGGCCGCCGAAGCCCATGCGGAGCGCCGCCTCGTGAACGATCGCCGTGTACCGGGGCGGGTCCTGCCTGTGCAGCACGCCTTGCCGTTTGAGGCGGTGGGTGAGGCGGTGCTCGATCTCGTACTGCCGCATGGGTGGCACCACTGCCTGGAAGAGGGCCCGGGCGTGGTCCGTGGTCTGGAGCAGTGCTGGGATGTGGAACATGAGGGCCACACGTAATGCGGCGGCGTGGTGCTCCAACTCCGCCAGGTCGACCAGGGCCACCGGAACGTGGTCGCGGTACTCCTCCCACCAGCCGCGTGTGCGCCGGCCTGTCATCGCCGCGAGCGCCTCGATGAGCTGTTCGTCGAAGCAGTCGTAGGCGTGGGCCATGGAGCGCACACGCTCGGCGCTAATCGGTGTGCGGCCCGTCTCGATCATGCTGACGCGCGCCTGGTTGACGCCCAGCTGTTCGGCGGCGCCGGTCGCGGTGAGCCCGGTTCGCTCGCGGAGTTTGCGCAGCTCTGCGCCCAGCCTCCGCTGCCTGAGCGTGGGGCTGTTGGTGGGCGGCACAGCGTCTCCTTCCAGACCGCGTCGCGGCGTCTCGGTCCCTCACACGAGTGAAGAGTGGATGCTTCCCATGGTTTTAGTTAGATGCATCTAACCATCTGCTCTACGGTGGTCACGTACCGCCCAACTCCCCCCGCCCATAAGCCGGAAGCGCACCCACCCAGGCACAGCCACCGCCCGGCGCGGTCGTTGAGCGAGAAGTCGTCGAAGCCCCGTTTCCCTTCAGCCGGAGGTATCCGATGGTCACCGTAGCCCTGCCCGACACGTGGGTGTACGCCCTTCGCCTGCCACATGACCCCAGAGCCGCACGTGTCGCACGTACGACCGTGCGGGCCGCGCTGAAGGGGCACGGCATGGCCCATGTCCTCGACCCCGTGGAGCTGTTGACGTCCGAACTTGTCACCAACGCCTACCTGCACACCAAGGGACCCGCCTCGTTGAGGTTGACCGCCCTCGGCGAGGGGCGGCTGCGGGTCGGGGTTTGGGACAGCCACTCCTACATTCCGGCGCCCTTCGCCAAACCGCCCGGTGACCGAGTTCCGCCCGGCTCGGTGGGTGCTGTCGGTGGGCGCGGGTTGTTCCTCGTCCAGGAGTTCGCCGATGCGTGGGGTGGCTGGTCGCTCGGGGACGGGCTTCTCGACCGGGGTGCGGGGAAGCTGCTGTGGTTCGAGGTGGGCCGGGGCGACCGGTTCGGTGAGAAGCGTTGAGCAGTCCGGCCGCGGCTGTCGTACGAGCCCGGCATACTGCTGTTGTGGCCGAGTACGCAGACGGAAGCAGGAGTGCGCCTTCCCGCTGGGGTTACGGGACGGAGCGGCTGCCGGTGACGCTCGACGAGCTGGCCGGGCCCAAGACCGGATCCGTCGCGCTTCCCCTGGAGCTCGCGTGGTCCGGGCTGCGGGTCTTCGATCTCGGTGACGTGAAGCTGCTGCTGGGCCTGTACCGGATCGTCCTGAACAACGGATCGACGGACGATTTCGTGCGCTACCTCGATCAAGGGCACCTTGTCCGCCACTGGTCGATCCTGCGCAAGATGCTGGGGCGTGGCGTGCGCGATACGTGGGAGGAAGCCTTTCCCGAGCTCCGCCGCTCCGGCTCGGTATGAAGCTGCCCCCGCTGCATCGCCGACTGCTGGCGGACGCCTTGGATGCCGGTGCGGATTACGAGCTCGCCCTCGCCGGCGGCTATGCCGTACAGGCTCATGGCCTGGTCGCTCGTCCCAGTCAGGATCTGGACTTCGCTACTCGGCACCTTGCGTCGATGACCGACATCGTCCCGCGCCTTGCGGATGGCCTGCGGGGGAAGGGCTGGGCGGTCGCGGTTGTCGATGTCAGGCCGCTCAAGGCACGGCTCCTCGTCACGGATCCGGAGAGCCGGGAGGCTTGTGAAGTAGACCTTCTCAAAGAGGCCTTGGCTCGTCAGCCGGTACTCATGGACGTCGGCCCCGTGGTCGATCTCGAGGACCTGGTGGTCATGAAGGTACGCGCCCTCGGCGATCGCGGTCTTCCGCGTGACGTGATCGACGTCCACGCGGCCTGCCGGTACTACTCCGTGATCGAGCTGGAGGCGCTGGGCGCGCGGGACGAGGGCGACTTCGACCTCGTCGAGCTGCGCGACCGGCTGGAGAGCGTCGTATGGGTGAGTGACGAGGAGTTCGCGGCCTATGGGCTCAGCCTCGATGACATCGCTGAGCTGCGACGATGGGCCCTGGAGTGGGAGTCCGACCTCGGGCTGCGGATCCTCGAGGACTACGACGATCCGGAGGACGACCCCGAGGACGCCGACGGCTGAAGCGGTGGCCGGTCCTCACACCACGGCCTTCCGACGCGCGGAGCTCTTCGTAACACAAAGCCCCCACGACCTCTCATCCCGCCCCCCGCCGGGGTGAGAGCAAAGTTCCCTTCCGGTCACCCGGTGCCACAGGCAGGAAACGCGTCCTCCCTACCTTCGGGACTTATCACCGCTCAGCACCCCCGAAAAGCACCACCGAGCCCCGTCGCACCGTGGAGGCGTCATGACAGCCCCTAGTACAGCCCCCGCACCCCCGAGCAGGGGCAGCCGCTGGATCCAGCAGTGGGATCCCGAGGACGAGACCTTCTGGAAGGAGACCGGCGAGAAGGTCGCCAAGCGGAACCTGCTCTTCTCCGTTCTCTCCGAGCACATCGGGTTCTCGATCTGGACCCTGTGGTCGGTGCTCGTGCTCTTCATGGGCCCGGAGTACGGCCTCACCCCGGCCGACAAGTTCATGCTGACCTCCATGGTCACCCTGGTCGGAGCCGTCGTCCGGGTGCCCTACACCTTCGCCGTGGCGATCTTCGGCGGGCGGAACTGGACGATCATCTCGGCCAGCCTGCTCCTCATCCCGAGCATCGCCGCGTTCGCCGTGATGAAGCCGGGGACCTCGTTCAACACCTTCCTGGTGGTCGGTCTGCTGGCCGGTATCGGCGGCGGCAACTTCGCCTCCTCCATGACTAACATCAACGCCTTCTTCCCGCTGAAGAAGAAGGGTTGGGCGCTCGGTCTGAACGCCGGCGGCGGAAACATCGGTGTGGCCGCGATCCAGCTGGTGGCCCTGGCCGTCATCGGCGCCAACGCAGGCCCGCGCGTGCTGCTCGGGATCTACATCCCGCTCATCGCTGTAGCCGCAGTCCTCGCCGCCCTCTTCATGGACAACATCGCGTCCGTGAAGAACGACACCGGTGCTGCCAAGGACGCCGCGCGGGACGGCCACACCTGGATCATGTCCTTCCTCTACATCGGCACGTTCGGCTCGTTCATCGGCTACAGCTTCGCCTTCGGGCAGGTGCTGACGAACCAGTTCGGCCGTACGCCGCTGCAGGCCACGTACCTCACCTTCATCGGACCGCTGCTCGGCTCCCTGATCCGGCCCGTGGGCGGCTGGCTCGCCGACAAGTACGGCGGCGCGAAGATCACCCTCTGGAACTACGTCGCCATGGGTGCCGCCACCGCCGTCCTGGTCGTCGCCAGCATGCAGAAGTCGCTGCCCCTGTTCGTCGTCGCCTTCGTCGTGCTGTTCTCGCTCACCGGCATCGGCAACGGATCGACGTTCAAGATGATCCCCGGCATCTTCCAGACGAAGGCCGTCGCCAAGGGGCTCGAAGGGGAGGAGGCCGTACTGTACGGCCGTCGCCTCTCCGGCGCCTCCATGGGGCTCATCGGCGCGGCGGGAGCACTCGGCGGCGTCGGCATCAACCTCGCCTTCCGTCAGTCCTTCCTCTCCTACGGCTCCGGTACCGGAGCGTTCGTCGCCTTCCTGGTCTACTACGCCGTCTGCTTCGCGGTCACCTGGGCCGTATACCTTCGCCGCACGGCCGCCCAGGGCCAGGCTGCGACCGCCTCTGAGGCGAAGCCGCAGCTCAGCTACGCCGAGGTGTGACGTAACACTGGCGACATAAAGCGGAACCGAGCCTGTCACGAGCCGTTGACAGGCTCGGTCGGCATGTAGGTCAGACGACAGACTGCGGGACGACAGCGATGTACGACGAACAGCAGGCAGCAGAGCAACACGGCCCCCTCGCGGGGTTCACCGTGGGAGTCACGGCCGCGCGCCGAGCAGACGAACTCGGTGCGCTGCTCCAGCGCCGTGGGGCCGCCGTACTGCACGCGCCGGCCCTGCGGATCGTGCCTCTCTCCGACGACAGTGAACTGCTGGCGGCGACGAAGGATCTGATCGACCAGGCGCCCGATGTCGTGATCGCCACGACCGCCATCGGTTTCCGGGGGTGGGTCGAGGCCGCCGACGGATGGGGGCTCGGTGAGGCGCTCCTCGACCGGCTGCGCGAGGTGGAACTGCTCGCGCGCGGGCCGAAGGTCAAGGGGTCCATCCGGGCCGCCGGGCTGACGGAGGACTGGTCGCCGTCGTCCGAGTCCATGGCCGAGGTACTGGACCGGCTGCTGGAGGAGGGTGTCGAGGGACGCCGGGTCGCCATTCAGCTGCACGGGGAGCCGTTGCCCGGGTTCGTGGAGGCTTTGCGGGCCGCGGGCGCGGAGGTCGTGGGGGTGCCGGTGTACCGGTGGATGCCTCCGGAGGACATCGGGCCGATGGACCGGCTGCTGGACGCGGCCGTCTCGCGGGGGCTGGACGCGGTGACCTTCACGAGCGCGCCCGCCGCGGCTTCCCTTCTCTCCCGGGCCGAGGACCGGAGTCTGCTTCCGGAGCTGCTCGCCGCTCTCCACCACGATGTGCTGCCGGCGTGTGTCGGGCCGGTGACCGCGTTGCCGTTGCAGGCGCGGGGGGTGGACACGGTGTCGCCCGAGCGCTTCCGGCTCGGGCCGCTCGTGCAGTTGCTGTGCCAGGAGCTTCCCGGGCGGGCCCGGTCGTTGCCCATCGCCGGCCACCGGGTGGAGATCCGGGGGCACGCGGTGCTGGTCGACGGGGTGCTGCGGCCGGTGCCGCCGGCGGGGATGTCCCTGCTGCGGGCGCTGTCCCGGCGGCCCGGCTGGGTGGTCTCGCGCGCGGAGCTGCTGCGGGCGCTGCCGGGTGCCGGGCGGGACGAGCACGCGGTGGAGACGGCGATGGCCCGTCTCCGTACGGCCCTGGGGGCGCCGAAGCTGATCCAGACGGTGGTGAAGCGGGGATACCGGCTGGCACTGGACCCGGCCGCCGACACCAAGTACGCGGACGTCTAGCCGGCGCCTCGGCCGGCACCGTTCGCCCGGTCACGGCGTCCGGCACGGCCTCTCGTCGCACCGGCCGAAAGCCCCGGTTCATCCGGTACGAGGACTTCCCGCCGGCACTCCCGGGCTTCGGCCGGGGCCCCCGGAGCACGCGCCGGACGCCGCTCCTCAGCGGGCAGACGTTGCCTGCCGAGGCACTGGTCGACCCTCGCGGCACGGCTGCCCGTGGCCTTCACCAGAAGGCCCAGCGCCACCGTCAGCAGCACCGCCCGCACCACGTTCCAGGCCACCCAGGGATCTTCGAACTCCTCGCGCAGCGCGCCGGGGTCGCCGCCCCGCGCGAGGTCGTCGTTGAGGGGGACGTTGAAGACGACGGTGACCAGGAACGCCAGGGCGGAGGCCGCCAGGGCCGCCCACACCCACCACCGGTGGCGGCTGCCCCGGGCCTGCCAGGCCGCCGCCGCCGTGAGGGCCGGTGCGCCCAGGAAGCTCAGGAAGAACACCGGGTTCTGGATGACCTCGTTGATGTCGCGCATCACGCTGACGTAGACCCGGTCGTCGCTGCGCGCCAGGCCCGGCATGACGGCGCACGCGAAGACGTAGAAGGCCCCGGCGATCAGGCCCGTGGCGACCGTGGCCGCGCCCAGGACGAATCGGCCGCTCCTGCTGCTCTGTGTCATGTCTCCAGTCAAGGACCCCGCCCGGCGCGCCGACATGGCCGAGACGCGCCGCCGCATACGTGCGCGTCCAGGCACCGCTCCCGGTACGAGGGGTTACGGCGGCGAGAGCGGGAGGGCACTGTAAGAGGGAGCCCCGGAACAGCCGCGAAGCACCTCACCGACCCCTTACGACCGGGGCACCCTAGGCGGTGACAGGCACATGGCACTGGGTATGGCCACGGTCGCGTACGAGCTGCGGTTCGACGCCGGACGGATCAGCCTCGACCTCCTCGCGACCACCCACCCCGAGGAACGCCTCGACTCGACGGAGGTGCTGTGCGCCTGGATCGTCGGTTCGGGGCTGGTGCCGGACGGGACCGACCTGACGCACGCGGACCCCTCCTGGCTCGTCGGCTTCCGGGAACTGCGCGGCCGGATCGGGCAGTTGGTGCGAGGTGCGCCCGGACCCGGCTACGACCTCGCGCTCGCCCACGTCAACGACGTCGCCCGTGCCGCACCTCCGGCCCCGCGCGCGGTGCGGGACGAGGACGGCGCGCTGGTGCGTGAGTTGGACGGTCCGCCCGGCTGTGCGGCACTGCTCGGGGCCATCGCCAGGGACGCCGTAGGGCTGCTGACGGACCCGGTCGCACGGGCGGCGATCAGAGAGTGCGAAGGGGACAACTGCCCCATCGTCTATCTGGATACATCACGGGGACGAAGGAGGCGCTGGTGCTCCAGTGAGGTCTGTGGGAACCGCGAAAGAGTGGCCCGGCATCGGAGGCGGGCCGCTCTCTCGCGCAGCTGACTGTTCGTTATGTCCCTTCTGTGGAGGGTCAGTCGACGTGATTTCGATTACATTTCGTTTACTCACTCAACCTCACGGGCCGTAGTCGTGATCTTGCCTGTGTGGTGGAAATGTAAAGATCGCGCGGCGGGAATGTGCGCGCATGTCCTGTCTCGTCACGTCACTCAGAAGAAAACTGTCGTCGCACTTTGAACACCCAACCCCTCCCGTCCGTACCCGTAGTCGAGCGACCGACTGGGGGAACCCCCGGACATCGGAGGTGGGCGTGCGCAAGGATTCCGTCGTGGCCAATGAACGTGGATCGAGGGCCCGACATCGCATGTCCCAGCCCTCGGAACCTGATGAGGAGCTGATGCGTGCCCTGTACAGGGAGCACGCCGGGCCTCTCCTTGCGTATGTCCTTCGGTTGGTTGCGGGAGACCGCCAGAGAGCCGAGGACGTGGTGCAGGAGACGCTCATCCGTGCCTGGAAGAACGCCGGACAGCTCAATCGAGCGACCGGATCGGTACGCCCCTGGCTGGTGACGGTCGCCCGGCGCATCGTCATCGACGGCCACCGCAGTCGGCAGGCCCGGCCGCAGGAGGTCGATCCGTCGCCGCTGGAGGTCATCCCCGCGGAGGACGAGATCGACAAGGCGCTGTGGTTGATGACGCTGTCGGATGCGTTGGACGACCTGACCCCCGCCCACCGGGAGGTACTCGTCGAGACGTATTTCAAGGGGCGTACCGTCAACGAGGCGGCCGAGACCCTGGGCATTCCCAGCGGAACCGTCCGCTCTCGGGTGTTCTACGCCCTGCGGTCGATGAAGCTCGCACTGGAGGAGCGGGGGGTGACGGCGTGATGAGTGTGTACGGGGGTAACCAGGGATTCGGCACAGGTGGTTCGGGTATGTCAGGTTCCATGATGGGATCTCCGGTGCCGAACGAGCACGAGACCGTCGGCGCCTACGCCCTCGGGATCCTCGACGACGCCGAGGCAACCGCTTTCGAGGCCCACCTCGCCACCTGCGAATGGTGCGCCCAGCAGCTCGACGAGCTCGCCGGCATGGAGCCGATGCTCGCCGCCCTCGCGGACCTGCCGGGCTCCGGCACCCCCGCGATCGGTGAGTCGCTCTCCGCCAAGCCCAGCCCGCGGATCGTGAACAAACTGGTGGACGAGGTCGCGGAACGCCGTGCGCAGAAGCGGCGCCGCAGCTTCTACATGGTCGCGGCCGCGGCCGCGCTGATCATCGGCGGTCCGTTCGCCGCGATGGCGGCGGGCGGCGGCGACTCGGGCGGCGGGGCCAAGCAGAACCAGGTCCTCGCGGCCACCCCGAAGGAACTCTTCGATTCCATGAGCGACAAGGTGTCCGCGACCGACTCCTCCACCGGGGTCAGCGCCACCGTCGCCATGCAGGAGAAGAACTGGGGCACCTCGCTCGGTCTGGAGCTCAAGGGTGTCAAGGGAGAGATCAAGTGCTCCCTGATCGCCGTCACCGACAACGGTGAGCGCTGGACGGCCTCCACCTGGTCCGTCGGCAAGTGGGGCTACGGCATCCCGAACGGCAAGACCCCGGAGTCCAAGAAGCCTCTCTACATCGGCGGCGCGGTCGCACCGGCTCAGAACGCGATCGACCACTTCGAGGTCGTCACCTCCGACGGCAAGAAGCTCGTCCAGGTCGACGCGTAACTTCCCGCCGGGGCCCCCTTCGCGTACGGTTGACGGCTGCCCAGCACGTCAGAAGGGGGCCCGGTGGCCGCTCAGGCTCAACAATCCGCGGTCGGCTCGGTTCAGGACTCGATTCGGGACCACGAGATCGGCGTCGAACAGGAACATCTGGACCGGGTCTACCGGCGCCTGGAGGAGAAGATCCACGAGGCGGAGTTCCTGATGAACGACGCGGCCAAGCGCGGCCAGGTCGGCACACCGGGCGCTCTCGCCGAGCGGGACGCCCAGGTTTTCCGGGCCGGCGTGCACCTCAACCGGCTCAACAACGAGTTCGAGGACTTCCTCTTCGGCCGGATCGACCTGCTCCTCGGCAGGGACGGCAAGAAGGGGCCCGACGGTGCCTACACCGCCGTGGAGCCCGCCGAAGGCGCTGTCCGGGAGGACGACACCGCGGACATCGCGGAGACCCTGCACATCGGCCGGATCGGAGTCCTGGACTCCGAGTACGCGCCGCTGGTCATCGACTGGCGGGCGCCGGCCGCCGCCCCCTTCTACAGGTCCACTCCAGTGGATCCCGGGCGTGTCGTACGACGCCGGGTGATCCGCTCCAAGGGCCGCAAGGTCCTCGGTGTCGAGGACGACCTGATGCGCCCCGAGCTCAAGGCCTTCCTCGACGGCCACGAGCTGCCCGTCATCGGCGACGGCGCCCTGATGGCCGCGCTGGGACAGGCCCGCAGCCACACCATGCGGGACATCGTCGCCTCCATCCAGGCCGAGCAGGACCTGGTCATCCGTGCCCCCGCCGCGTCCGTGACCTACGTCGAGGGCGGCCCCGGCACCGGCAAGACCGCCGTGGCCCTGCACCGGGCCGCGTATCTGCTCTACCAGGACCGGCGCCGCTACGCGGGCGGCATCCTCATCGTCTCGCCCACCCCGCTGCTCGTGGCGTACACCGAGGGCGTCCTGCCGTCCCTCGGCGAGGAGGGCCAGGTCGCCATCCGCGCGATCGGCTCCCTGGTCGACGGCGTCGAGGCAACCCTGTACGACTCCCCGGCCGTGGCCCGCGCCAAGGGGTCGTACCGGATGCTGAAGGTGCTGCGGAAGGCGGCGCGGGGGGCGCTGGAGCTGGGGAGCGGCAGCGAGGGGAGTGGTTCCGGGCAGCTCGCCTTCGGCGAGGAGGACACCTCCACCGCATCGTCCTCCGCACCCCCCAACCGCCTCCGCGTCGTCGCCTTCGGGCGCCGGCTCGAACTGGAGGGGGACGAGCTGGAAAACGTCCGCCGGAACGCCCTCAGCGGCACGGCGCCCGTCAACCTGCTGCGACCCCGGGCCCGCAAGCTGCTCCTGGACGCCCTGTGGGCGCGGTCCGGGGCGGGCACCCGGCACACCGATCCCGAACTGGCGGCCGAGCTGCGGTCGTCGTTCGACGAGGACATCACCTCCGAGGACGGCTTCATCGAGTTCCTCGACGCCTGGTGGCCGGAACTCACCCCGAAGGCCGTCCTCGCCGCCATGGCCGACGAGCGGCGCCTCGGCCGCTGGGCCCGCCGCATCCTCAACCCCGGCGAGGTCCGCAGGGTCGCCCGCTCCCTCAGACGCGACGGCCTCTCCGTGCACGACATCGCCATGCTCGACGAGCTCCAGGCCGTCCTCGGCACCCCGGCCCGCCCGAAGAAGAGGCGCGAACTGGACCCGCTCGACCACCTCACCGGCCTGGAGGAGCTGATGCCGGTCCGCGAGGAGTCGCAGCGCGAGCGGGCCGAGCGGCTCGCCCAGGAACGCGTCGAGTACGCCCACGTCATCGTCGACGAGGCCCAGGACCTCACGCCGATGCAGTGGCGCATGGTCGGCCGCCGCGGCCGGCACGCCACCTGGACGGTCGTGGGAGACCCGGCGCAGTCCTCCTGGTCCGACCCCGACGAGGCCGCCGAGGCCCGCGACGAGGCCCTCGGCACGCGTCCTCGCCGCCGCTTCCAGCTCACCGTGAACTACCGCAACCCCTCCGAGATCGCCGACCTCGCGGCCAAGGTGCTGGCCCTCGCCATGCCCGGCTCGACCGCCCCTTCGGCCGTACGGTCCACCGGCGTACAACCGCGTTTCGTGACAACGAACAACGGACGCGGCGCGCTCGCACGGAAGTCGCTGGGAGAGACCGCCCGAGAGGAGGCGGCCCGCCTCCTCGACCTCGTCGACGGGACGGTGGGCGTCGTCGTCGCCATGAACCGCCGGGAGGAAGCCGCCCGCTGGCTCACCGGTCTCGGCGACCGGGTGGTGGCGCTCGGCAGCCTGGAGGCCAAGGGCCTGGAGTACGACGCGACGGTCGTCGTCTCCCCGGCCGAGATCGCCGACGAGTCGCCGGCCGGACTGCGGGTGCTCTACGTCGCCCTCACCCGGGCCACCCAGCAGCTGACGGTCGTCTCGGCGGAGCGCGACCAGCCGGACCGGGACGGAGTGCCCGATCTGCTGAGAGATTGAACTCTCGGTACGGGAATGGTCTTTCGGGATCCGTTTGTTAGCCTGGACGTGACACCGGCCCGATCCAAGCCCCCGGGCCCAACCTTCGTCGCTACGAGCGACCACTTGCCGCGAGGCGAGCATGGCGGGTCGGTGTCATTGACCTGAGAGAGGCCCACGTCCATGTGACGTGGGCCTCTCTCGTCATGAACAAAAAGTCCGCAATCCAGTGTGGCTAACGCCTACTCATCAGTAGGTGCGACCATCGGACGGCATCAGCGTCACAGGTGAAAGCAGAGGAAGTCGGCCATGGCAACGGCGCCCAGCGTCTCCTACTCGATTACGGTCCGGCTGGAGGTGCCCGCAGGTGGTACCGCGGTCTCCCAGATCACCACGGCCGTAGAGTCCCACGGAGGCTCGGTGACCGGCCTCGACGTGACCGCCTCAGGCCACGAGAAGCTCCGGATGGACGTCACCATCGCCGCGAGCTCCACGGCCCACGCCGACGAGATCGTCCAGCAGCTGCGCGGCATCGAGGGCGTCACACTCGGCAAGGTCTCCGACCGTACGTTCCTGATGCACCTCGGCGGCAAGATCGAGATGCAGTCCAAGCACCCCATCCGCAACCGTGACGATCTCTCGATGATCTACACGCCGGGTGTGGCGCGTGTCTGCATGGCGATCGCCGAGAACCCCGAGGACGCCCGACGCCTCACCATCAAGCGCAACTCCGTTGCGGTCGTGACGGACGGCTCGGCCGTGCTGGGTCTGGGCAACATCGGCCCCAAGGCCGCCCTCCCGGTCATGGAGGGCAAGGCGGCCCTCTTCAAGCGGTTCGCCGGCATCGACGCCTGGCCGCTGTGCCTCGACACCCAGGACACCGACGCGATCGTCGAGATCGTCAAGGCGATCGCCCCCGGGTTCGCCGGCATCAACCTCGAGGACATCTCCGCGCCGCGCTGCTTCGAGATCGAGGCCCGGCTGCGCGAGGCCCTCGACATCCCCGTCTTCCACGACGACCAGCACGGCACCGCGATCGTCGTCCTCGCCGCCCTGACGAACGCACTTCGCGTCACCGGCAAGGCAATTGAGAACATCCGGGTCGTCATGTCCGGTGCCGGCGCGGCCGGTACGGCCATCCTCAAGCTGCTGATCGCGGCGGGCGTGAAGAACGCCGTCGTCGCCGACATCCACGGCGTCGTGCACGCCGGCCGTGAGGACCTCGTCGACGCCGCTCCGGGCTCGGCGCTGCGCTGGATCGCCGACAACACCAATCCCGAGGGCCTCACCGGGACGTTGAAGGAGGCCGTGCGCGGCGCGGACGTCTTCATCGGCGTCTCCGCCCCGAACGTCCTGGACGGCGCCGATGTCGCCGCCATGGCCGAGGGTGCGATTGTGTTCGCGCTCGCGAACCCCGACCCCGAGGTCGACCCGGCGGTCGCCCGTCAGACGGCGGCCGTCGTGGCCACCGGCCGCTCCGACTTCCCGAACCAGATCAACAACGTGCTGGTCTTCCCGGGTGTCTTCCGCGGTCTGCTGGACGCCCAGTCCCGCACGGTCAACACGGAGATGATGCTCGCGGCCGCGAAGGCCCTCGCGGACGTCGTCACCGAGGACGAGCTGAACCCGAACTACATCATCCCGAGCGTCTTCAACGACAAGGTCGCGGGCGCGGTCGCGGGTGCGGTGCGGGACGCGGCGAAGGCCGCCGGGGCGACGGCGTAGGGCCTGCGTCTACAGTGAGCGTCGGCTGTTCGGCTGTGAGGATTGCCACGGCGGTCCTCCGGCCCGGCGCGTCGCGGAACCGGGCGCTTCACGGCACCCTCTAGGGTGGCGCCACGCCCAGGCCTCTGTTCGTGTGACCCCCTAGGGTGTTCATACGAGTCCTACGGGTGCCGGATTGGCTTTCCCGCAGCAGGTAGGGGCAGGATGCGTCCCTGGGCGCGAGCGCATCGGCTTCGCTGTGCCTCGTGTGCGGCCCCGCCGCGTGGCACACCCCAACGGCAAGAAGAACACGGGAGTAACAACATGAACCGCAGTGAGCTGGTGGCCGCGCTGGCCGACCGCGCCGAGGTGACCCGCAAGGACGCCGACGCCGTTCTGGCCGCGTTCGCCGAGACCGTCGGCGAGATCGTCGCCAAGGGTGACGAGAAGGTCACCATCCCCGGCTTCCTGACCTTCGAGCGCACCCACCGTGCCGCTCGTACCGCGCGCAACCCGCAGACCGGTGACCCCATCCAGATCCCGGCCGGCTACAGCGTCAAGGTTTCGGCGGGCTCCAAGCTCAAGGAAGCCGCCAAGGGCAAGTAGGTCCGACGGTGCGTCTCGGGACGACGTACACGTCTCAGTAACGCCAATGGGGCGGCCACCCGGAACCGGGTGGCCGCCCCATTGGCGTAACAGAAGAGGGATCAGCCGAGCGCCTTGCCCGGCAGCTCCACCTTCGCGCCCAGTTCCACGAGCTTCTCCATGAAGTTCTCGTAGCCGCGGTTGATGAGGTCGATGCCGTGGACCCGGGACGTGCCCTGGGCCGCCAGCGCCGCGATCAGGTACGAGAAGCCGCCGCGGAGGTCGGGGATGACCAGATCGGCGCCCTGGAGCCTGGTGGGGCCGGAGACGACCGCCGAGTGCAGGAAGTTGCGCTGACCGAAGCGGCAGTTCGAGCCGCCCAGGCACTCGCGGTACAGCTGGATGTGAGCACCCATCTGGTTCAGCGCGGAGGTGAAGCCCAGGCGGGACTCGTAGACCGTCTCGTGGATGATCGACAGGCCCGTGGCCTGGGTGAGCGCGACCACCAGAGGCTGCTGCCAGTCCGTCTGGAAGCCCGGGTGCACATCGGTCTCGAGCGCGATGGACTTCAACTGGCCGCCGGGGTGCCAGAAGCGGATGCCCTCGTCGTCGATCTCGAAGGCACCGCCCACCTTCCGGTAGGTGTTCAGGAACGTCATCATCGAGCGCTGCTGGGCGCCCTTGACGTAGATGTTGCCCTCGGTCGCCAGCGCGGCGGACGCCCAGGAGGCGGCCTCCAGGCGGTCCGGCAGAGCGCGGTGGTTGTAGCCGCCGAGCCGGTCCACACCCGTGACGCGGATGGTCCGGTCGGTGTCCATCGCGATGATGGCGCCCATCTTCTGCAGGACGCAGATCAGGTCCTCGATCTCCGGTTCCACCGCGGCGTTCGAGAGCTCGGTGACACCTTCGGCGAGGACGGCCGTCAGCAGGACCTGCTCGGTCGCGCCGACGGACGGGTACGGCAGCTGGATCTTCGTACCCCGAAGCCGCCGCGGCGCCTCCAGGAACTGCCCGTCCGCGCGCTTCTCGATCGTCGCGCCGAACTGCCGCAGCACCTCGAAGTGGAAGTCGATGGGCCGGCCGCCGATGTCGCAGCCGCCGAGGCCGGGGATGAAGGCGTGGCCGAGGCGGTGCAGCAGTGGACCGCACAGCAGGATCGGGATGCGGCTGGAACCGGCGTGGGCATCGATGTCAGCGACGTTCGCGCTCTCGACGTGCGTCGGGTCCATCACCAGCTCGCCCGGTTCCTCACCCGGACGGACCGTCACCCCGTGCAGTTGCAGCAGTCCGCGTACGACCCGCACGTCACGGATGTCCGGAACGTTGCGCAGTCGACTCGGCTCGCTGCCCAGCAGGGCGGCGACCATGGCCTTCGGTACGAGGTTCTTCGCACCGCGGACCCGGATCTCGCCCTCCAGCGGGGTGCCGCCGTGGACAATCAGTACGTCGTCAGAGCCGTTGACGGTCATGTATCTCGCGTTCCGATGAGTCGGGCAGGGGGCAGAAGGGAAAGGGTAATCGCCGCCCACCCCCCTTCTGTAAGCCCAAGTGCCGCCCAGACACGTCATAGCTGTGTCACAACACGAACGGTTCCCTGTCGGGCACATGCGGTCACGGGCTCACGTTGTGCGCGTGGGGCGCATCGGTGCGCTCTGAGCTGCATCCACTGCCGTAGAGGCATTGCCTCCCCACGCGGAGGGAAGATGCGGGATCATGTCTGGCATGACCGAGGTGTCCTCGCTCACAGGGCGGTTGCTCGTGGCAACGCCCGCCCTGGCGGACCCGAACTTCGACCGTGCGGTGGTGCTCCTTCTCGACCACGACGAGGAGGGCTCCCTCGGTGTCGTCCTCAACCGTCCCACCCCGGTGGACGTCGGTGACATCCTGGAGGGCTGGGCCGACCTCGCCGGTGAACCCGGTGTCGTCTTCCAGGGCGGCCCGGTCTCCCTGGACTCGGCCCTGGGGGTCGCCGTCATCCCCGGCGGCGGGGCCATCGACGGTGCCCCGCTGGGCTGGCGCAGAGTGCACGGCGCGATCGGACTGGTCGACCTGGAGGCCCCGCCGGAACTGCTCGCCTCGGCCCTCGGCAGTCTGCGCATCTTCGCCGGTTACGCCGGCTGGGGCCCCGGCCAGCTGGAGGACGAGCTGGTGGAGGGCGCCTGGTACGTCGTCGAGTCGGAACCGGGGGACGTCTCCTCCCCGTCCCCCGAGAGACTCTGGCGCGAGGTCCTGCGCCGCCAGCGCAGCGAGCTGGCGATGGTGGCCACGTACGCGGACGACCCTTCGCTCAACTGATCGCGCATGGTGGATCACTCGTGCGAGTGCCCGGAGCGGGGCTCGCGCGGGCATCGCGGCCGGGAGGGAGACCGGTCGTATTCCACCTGCACCGGCTGCCGGCGACATTCGCGCCCGCGCCTACGAGTTGTGGCGCCGCGAGGCTCCACCGGCGGCCGCCTCCTCATCGCCCCGCCGACGGGCTGGGGCCGGGCGCGAACGCGGCGTCACCACCCGTGCCGCTCGTTGTACAAGCCAGGGATCCATAGTTCCCGCCGGTTGATTACTCTTGGCCGTATGAGCACTCTCGAGCCCGAGCGCGGGACTGGTACGGGGACCCTCGTAGAGCCGACGCCGCAGGTGTCCCATGGCGACGGCGACCACGAGCGCTTCGCCCATTACGTCCAGAAGGACAAGATCATGGCGAGCGCCCTCGACGGGACCCCCGTCGTGGCGCTGTGCGGCAAGGTGTGGGTGCCCGGCCGCGATCCCAAGAAGTACCCCGTGTGCCCCATGTGCAAGGAGATCTACGAGTCCATGGGCTCCGGGGACGACGACAAGGGCGGCGACAAGTAGGCCCGCTGCCCGGCTGAGCTTCGCGAGGCCCCTGAGGCGCGTTCCGCGCGCCTCAGGGGCCTCTTGCGTGTCACGAATTGGTTGAGACCTCTTGTGGGCGTGTTCATGCAAGCCATAGCCTCCGTTGCGTTGAGCGAAACCGTCATTGCATATGTTGCAACGCACGTCCGGAGGATCACTCCATGAAGCTCTCCCCCCGCTTGCCCGCCCTGCTTCTGACGGCCCTGGTCGTCACGGCCTGCGCCCCCCAGGCCTCCTCCAACTCCTCCTCCGACAAGGACGAGAAGACCGGCACCCTGCGCGTCTGGCTCTTCCAGGAAGTCGGCAACCAGCCCAAGAAGAAGGTCGTCGACACCGCCGTCGCCGCCTTCGAGAAGGCCCACGAGGGCACCAAGGTCGCCGTCGAGTACATCCCGATCGAGACCCGCGCCCAGCGCGTCAAGGCCGCCTTCAACGACCCGTCCTCCGCGCCCGACGTGATGGAGTACGGCAACACCGACACCGCCGGCTATGTGAAGGACGGCGGACTCCTGGACGTCACCAAGGAGTTCGGCGCCTGGAACGAGGCCAAGGACACCGACCCCACCGCGAAGACGTCGGTCACCGTGGACGGCAAGGTGTACGGCTCGCCCTTCTACGTCGGCGTCCGCGCGCTGTACTACCGGACCGACGTCTTCAAGAAACTCGGTCTGCAAGCACCCAGGACGATGGCCGAGTTGGCCGAGACCGCCCGCAAGATCCGTGCCGCCGAGCCCGAGTTGTACGGCCTGGTCGTCGGCGGCGCCTACACGTACGGCGCGATGCCCTTCATCTGGGCCAACGGCGGTGAACTCGCGACCGGCAAGGGCGGCTCGTACGCCTCCGCGATCTCCGGCGCGGCCGCCCAGAAGGGCATCAAGGAGTACACCTCGCTCTTCACCGACGACAACTGCCCCGCCGCGAAGTGCGCCGGCATGGGCGGCAACGACACGATCACCGCCTTCGCGGCGGGCAAGGCCGGAATGGCGATCGGGGGCGACTTCAGCCATACGGCGGTGGAGGCCGGGAAGGTCAAGGGCAAGTACGCCGTGGTGCCGCTGCCGGGGGTCTCCGCGGGGTCGATCGCTCCCGCGTTCGCCGGTGGCAACAACATCGGGGTGCTGAAGAGCACGTCCCACCGGACGCTGGCGGTCCAGCTGATGGAGCAGCTCACGTCGAAGAAGACGCAGGCGTCGATGTTCGACGCGATGGGGTTCCTGCCGACGTTCGCGGACGTCCGGCAGCAGGTCGCGGCCGAGCAGCCGTATGTGAAGCCGTTCGCGCAGACCCTCGCGGCCGGGACGAAGTTCGTGCCCGCGTCGCCCGCGTGGTCGCAGATCGACTCCTCACTGGTGCTGCCGACGATGTTCCAGGAGGTCATCAGCGGCAAGAAGAGCGTGGCGGCGGCCTCCGGGGAAGCGGCGAAGAAGATGAACGACGCGTTCGGAACCGTCGGGTGACCTCGGCGACCCACCGCGCCACCCGGGCGCCCTGGCTCTATCTCGCCCCCGCCCTGGTCGTCCTCGGCGGACTGCTCGTCTACCCCATCTACCAGCTCGGCCTGATCTCCCTCTTCCGGTACACCCAGGCTCAGGTCAGCGGCGGGGAACCGACCACCTTCCAGGGGTTCGGGAACTACTCGGCGCTGTTCTCCGACCCGGAGTTCTGGCAGGTGCTGCTGGCCACCGTGCTGTTCGCGGCGGGCTGTGTCGCCTCGACGCTCGCCGTCGGGTGCGCGCTGGCGGTGCTCCTCACGCGCGTGCGTGCCGTGCCGCGGCTGGCGTTGATGCTGGCCGCGCTCGGAGCGTGGGCGACACCGGCCGTGACCGGTTCGACGGTCTGGCTGTTCCTCTTCGACCCCGACTTCGGCCCGGTGAACCGGATTCTGGGGCTCGGCGACCACTCCTGGACGTACGGGCGGCTCAGCGCCTTCTTCCTCGTCCTGCTCGAAGTCGTCTGGTGCTCCTTCCCGTTCGTGATGGTCACGGTCTACGCCGGGATCCGCGCCGTACCGGCCGAGGTGCTGGAGGCCGCCGCGCTGGACGGTGCCTCGCAGTGGCGGATCTGGCGGTCGGTGCTCGCGCCGATGCTGCGGCCGATCCTGACCGTCGTCACGATCCAGTCGGTCATCTGGGACTTCAAGGTCTTCACCCAGATCTACGTCATGACGAACGGCGGCGGTATCGCGGGCCAGAACCTCGTCCTGAACGTCTACGCCTACCAGCAGGCGTTCGCCTCCTCGCAGTACAGCCTCGGCTCGGCGATCGGAGTCGTGATGCTGCTGATCCTGCTCGCCGTGACGCTCGGGTACCTGAGGCTGCTCCACCGCCAGGGGGAGGAACTGTGAACCTTCTACGGCGTCCCTGGCGGCTGGCCGCGGAGGCCTCGGCGTTCCTCATCGCCCTGGTGGTCGCCTTCCCCCTCTACTGGATGGTGCTCAGCGCCTTCAAACCGGCCGGAGAGATCGAGTCGTCCGAGCCCCGGCCCTGGACCCTCGCGCCCTCGCTGGATTCCTTCCGGCGGGTGTTCGGACAGCAGGATTTCGGTCGGTATTTCGTCAACAGCCTTGTTGTCGCGTGCAGTGTCGTGATCGTCTCGGCGTTGATCGCGTTTCTCGCGGCGACCGCCGTGACACGATTCCGCTTCCGCTTCCGGACCACCTTGCTGATCATGTTTCTGGTGGCCCAGATGGTGCCCGTGGAGGCCCTCACCATCCCCTTGTTCTTCCAGATGCGGGACTTCGGTCTGCTGAACACGCTGGGCTCGCTGATCCTGCCCCACATCGCCTTCTCGCTGCCCTTCGCGATCTGGATGCTGAGGGGGTTCGTGAAGGCCGTACCGGAGGCTTTGGAGGAGGCCGCGTACATCGACGGGGCCAGCCGTGCGCGATTCCTGTGGCAGATTCTCTTCCCCCTCGTCCTCCCCGGCCTGGTGGCCACGAGCGTGTTCTCCTTCATCTCGGCCTGGAACGATTTCCTCTTCGCCAAGTCGTTCATCATCAGCGACACTTCGCAGTCCACCCTGCCGATGGCCCTGCTGGTCTTCTACAAGCCGGACGAGCCGGACTGGGGCGGGGTCATGGCCGCGTCGACGGTGATGACGATTCCGGTGCTGGTGTTCTTCGTACTCGTACAGCGACGTCTGGTCTCGGGGCTGGGCGGAGCGGTTAAGGACTGACGTGACTTCACTGATTCCGGCGCCGTCGAGCGTCGGCGCCCCCGGCGGGCGGCCGTTCGTCCTCGACGAGGACACCGAGATCGAGGCCGGCCGGGGCGCCGCAGGCGTGGCCCGCTGGCTGCGCACCACGGTCGGCGCGGCGACGGGCCTGCCGCTGGAGCCGTACGCCTCCGGCACAAGCCGCATCCTGCTGCGGATCGCGCCGTCCCTCGCCGACGAACTCGGCAGCCCCGAGGCGTACCGCCTCACCGTGGACGAGCACACCGTCGTCATCGACGGGGCCGGCCGGGAGGGCTTGTTCTACGGCGCCCAGACCTTCCGTCAGCTGCTCGGCCCCGCCGCCTTCCGTCGCGCCCCCGTCACCTCCGGGCGCGCCTGGGAGGTCCCCCCGGTCACCATCGGCGACGCCCCCCGATTCCGCTGGCGCGGCCTCATGCTCGACGTGGCCCGGCACTTCATGCCCAAGGACGGGGTCCTGCGCTACCTCGACCTGATGGCCGCGCACAAACTCAACGTCTTCCACTTCCACTTGACGGACGACCAGGGCTGGCGGATCGAGATCAAGAGGTACCCCCGGCTCACCGAGGTGGGCTCATGGCGGGCGCGTACCAAATTCGGCCACGGGGCCTCACCGCTGTGGGAGGAGAAGCCGCACGGTGGCTTCTACACCCAGGACGACATCCGGGAGATCGTCGCCTACGCCGCCGAACGGCATATCACCGTCGTCCCCGAAATCGACGTACCCGGACACTCGCAGGCCGCCATCACCGCGTACCCGGAACTCGGCAACACCGACGTCATCGACACGACCTCCCTCACGGTCTGGGACAGCTGGGGCATCTCTCTGAACGTACTCGCCCCCACTGACAACACCCTGCGCTTCTACGAGGGCGTGTTCGAGGAACTGCTGGAGCTGTTCCCCTCCGAGTTCATTCACATCGGCGGCGACGAATGCGCCAAGGAGCAGTGGCGGGAGTCGCCCCTCGTCCAGGCCCGTATCGAAGAACTCGCCCTCGAGGACGAGGACGCGTTGCAGTCCTGGTTCATCGGACACTTCGACAAGTGGCTCTCCGCGCGCGGGCGCAGGCTCATCGGCTGGGACGAGATCCTGGAGGGCGGGCTGGCCGAAGGCGCGGCGGTCTCGTCCTGGCGCGGCTACGCGGCCGGCATCGCGGCCGCCCGCGCGGGCCACGACGTCGTCATGTGCCCCGAGCAGCAGGTGTACCTGGACTACCGGCAGGACGCGGGCGCGGACGAGCCGGTCCCCATCGCCTACGTCCGCACCCTGGAGGACGTCTATCGGTTCGAGCCCGTTCCACCGGAGTTGACGCCCGAGGAGGCCGCGCACGTCCTCGGCGCGCAGGCCAACGTGTGGACCGAGGTGATGGAGGACCAGGGGCGCGTCGACTACCAGACCTTCCCCCGGCTGGCGGCCTTCGCCGAAGTGGCCTGGAGTCCTCTGCCCGCCCCCGCGGAGCGGGACTTCGCCGACTTCGAACGGCGGATGGCAGCCCACTACGAGCTGCTCGACGCCCTGGGGGTCGGCTACCGGCCGCCCACGGGGCCGCTGCCGTGGCAGAAGCGGCCCGGTGTGCTCGGCCGGCCGATCGAGGGAGCGCCTCCGAACAGGTAAGGGAAAAAGAGCCCTAAGGGTCACCGAAGAGTGTCAATCGGTATGTGCAGGTGATCCCGTGCGAAAACGGACCATCTCCCTGATGGGGCGGGCGAATGCCGCCGAACGCCTCCTAGCGGACCCCTGTCTTCGCGTGTTGCGAAGATGTGCCAGAGTTGCCACGTCCGCCCTGTCAGCACGTACCGTACGGCAGCAACAGGGCAGGACCAGGTGGGGCAGCGGGAAGGGGCAGCCGGTTTGACCACGCACACACCGCAGGCGGCGCAGGCCGTCACGCTGCCCACGACGCTGGACGAGGCCGTGGCGGCCCTCACCGCCATGCCCGCCGCCGTGCCCGTCGCCGGCGGCACCGACCTGATGGCCGCCGTCAACTCCGGACAGCTCAGGCCGGCCGCTCTCGTCGGCCTCGGCCGCATCAGCGAGATCCGCGGCTGGCAGTACCAGGACGGCCACGCGCTCCTCGGCGCCGGACTCACGCACGCGCGCATGGGCCGCCCCGACTTCGCCGCCCTCATCCCCGCGCTCGCGGCCGCCGCCCGCGCCGCCGGTCCGCCGCAGATCCGCAACGCGGGCACCCTGGGCGGCAACATCGCCTCGGCGGCTCCGACCGGCGACGCGCTGCCCGTCCTCGCCGCCCTCGAAGCCACGTTGATCATCGCGGGCCCGGACGGAGCCCGTCGGGAGATGCCGGTCTCGCACCTGCTGGCCGGCATGGAGATGCTGCGCGCGGGCGAGCTCATCGGCTACGTGCGCGTGCCGCTGCTGCACGCCCCGCAGGTCTTCCTCAAGGTCACCGGCCGCACCGGCCCGGGCCGCGCGATGGCCTCCGTCGCGCTGGTCCTCGACCCGGCCCGGCGCGGGGTCAGGTGCGCCGTCGGTGCCATAGCGCCGATGCCGCTGCGGCCCCTGGACGCCGAGCAGTGGGTCGCCCGGCTCATCGACTGGGACAACAACCGCGCGATCGTCCCGGAGGCCCTGGAGGCCTTCGGCGAGTACGTGTCCGCGGCCTGCATCCCCGACCCGGCACCGGCCGCGGACGGCTCCGTGCCGCAGCATCCGCCCGCAGTACTGCACCTGCGGCGCACTGTCGCCGCGCTGGCCCGACGAGCACTGGGGAGGGCACTTTCGTGACCGACGACCAGCACGGAGAGGGCACGCCCCGGGCCGCCGGCCGCTGGGACCCGCTGCCCCAGGGTGACTACGACGACGGCGCGACCGCCTTCGTGAAGCTCCCCGAGGGAGGCATCGACGCCCTCCTGGCCTCCGCCGACAGCCCGCTCGCCGCGCCCGGTCACGGCTATGTGCCGCCGCAGATAACGGCCACGCCGGGCGACGGGACCGACCCGGCGGCCCCGGCCGGCTGGGCCGTGCCGGCCGAGGGCGCGCAGTGGCCCGACCCGAGCACCCTGCCGCAGGGCCAGACCGGGCAGTTCACGTACAACCCCGCGACCACCCAGCAGTGGAACGTCGAGGACACCGCGGCCGCGCCCGCGCCGGGTCACGACGTCACCGGACAGTGGTCGATCCCCGTCGCCGGCGGCGACCTCCCGGACGAATCGGGCGAGTTCACCACGTCGTCCCTGGTCGAGCAGTGGGGCGGCACCCCTCCGGCGACCCTGCCGGGCGGCGCGGCCGCGCCCTGGGCGACGCAGCCGGCCCAGCCATGGGGGGACCAGCCCCAGGACGGCCCGGGAGCGGGACCCGAGCACGGTGGCGGCTTCGACAACGGTCACGGTGGGGCGGTGGGCGACGGCCACCCCGGTCCGCTGGGCGACAGCCACGCGCACGTGCCCGCCGGTGACGGACCGGCTGGTGACGGGCACGCCGTCACGGCGGACGACCCGCACCTGCCGTCCGCCGCGCACCCCGGAAGTCACGCGGTCGCCGACGCGCCGCGGCGGTCCGAGCCGGACGAGACGTCCCACGAGGCGGCACCCGACTCCGCACAGTCGCACGCCGACAGCAACGGCCATGGCATCGGTCTCGCCGAGCCCTACGGGGACAGCCCCTCCGCAACCGCCTCACAGCCCTCTCCCGGCCCCGGTGAGGCATCGGCGCCCCCAAGAGTCTCCGAGGGCGCCGAAGAGGCCGTGGAAGCCGCTGACGGCCCCGCCGAGCCCGGCGCGGAGCACGCCCCGGCCGACGGCGGCGACGAACCGGGTCCGGAGGCCGCGGAGGAGCACGCGAGCGACTCCGACGAGAACCCCGGCGACCAGGCCCCCGCGCTCCCCGGCGAGGAACACCCCCTCGCCTCCTACGTCCTGCGCGTCAACGGCGTCGACCGCCCCGTCACCGACGCCTGGATCGGCGAGTCGCTGCTCTACGTGCTGCGCGAGCGGCTCGGGCTCGCCGGCGCCAAGGACGGCTGCTCGCAGGGCGAGTGCGGGGCGTGCAACGTCCAGGTCGACGGGCGGCTCGTCGCCTCCTGCCTGGTGCCCGCGGTGACCGCCGCCGGCAGCGAGGTCCGTACCGTCGAGGGCCTCGCCGAGGACGGCCGGCCCTCCGACGTGCAGCGGGCGCTCGCCCGGTGCGGCGCCGTGCAGTGCGGCTTCTGCGTGCCGGGCATGGCGATGACCGTGCACGACCTGCTGGAGGGCAACCCCGCGCCCACCGAGCTGGAGACCCGCCAGGCGCTGTGCGGCAACCTCTGCCGCTGCTCCGGCTACCGGGGTGTCGTCGACGCCGTCAAGGATGTCGTCGCCGAGCGTGAGGCACACGCGACGGGCGACGGTGAGACGGACGGCGACGAGGCACGTATCCCGCATCAGGCGGGCCCCGGAGGCGGAAGCGTCCACCCGTCGGCGTTCGACTCCCCGGGGTTCCCGGGCACCGCCGGACCGCATGAGCAGGCACACGGACAGGGACAGGACGGAGGCCAGGCGTGAGCAACGAAGCCGCCACCGCGACCACCGCCGCGGAGGCAGCACCCGCCCCCGAGCCGATTCCGCACGGCATCGGCGTCTCTCTGCCGCCCGCCGACGCCCGCGCGAAGACCGAGGGCACCTTCCCGTACGCGGCCGACCTGTGGGCCGAGGGCCTGCTGTGGGCGGCCGTCCTGCGCTCGCCCCACGCGCACGCGCGCATCGTGTCCATCGACACCTCCCACGCGCGTGAGATGCCCGGAGTCCGTGCGGTCGTCACGCACGAGGACGTGCCCGGCAGCCCGGTGCACGGCCGCGGCAGGGCCGACCGTCCGGTCTTCGCCTCCGAGGTCGTACGCCATCACGGCGAGCCCATCGCCGCCGTCGCCGCCGACCACCCCGACACCGCGCGCATGGCCGCGGCCGCCGTCATCGTCGAGTACGAGGTCCTCGAGCCGGTCACGGACCCGGAGCAGGCCTTCGAGGCCGAGCCCCTGCACCCCGACGGCAACCTGGTCCGGCACATCCCGCTCCAGCACGGCGACCCCTCCGCGACCGGCGAGATCGTCGTCGAGGGCCAGTACCGCATCGGCCGCCAGGACCCCGCCCCCATCGGCGCCGAGGCCGGCCTCGCCGTGCCCCGTCCCGACGGCGGCGTCGAGCTCTACCTGGCCTCCACCGACCCGCACGCGGACCGCGACACGGCCGCCGCCTGCTACGGACTCGAGCCCGAGCGCGTCAAGGTCGTCGTCACCGGCGTCCCCGGCGCCACCGCCGACCGCGAGGACCAGGGCTTCCAGCTCCCGCTCGGCCTCCTCGCGCTCAAGACCGGCTGCCCGGTCAAGCTGACGGCCACGCGCGAGGAGTCCTTCCTCGGCCATGTGCACCGTCATCCCACCCTGCTGAGATACCGCCACCACGCCGACGCCGAGGGCAAGCTGGTCAAGGTCGAGGCGCAGATCCTGCTCGACGCGGGCGCCTACGCCGACACCTCCTCGGAGGCCCTGGCCGCCGCCGTGGGCTTCGCCTGCGGGCCGTACGTCGTCCCGAACGCCTTCATCGAGGGCTGGGCCGTCCGCACCAACAACCCGCCCTCCGGCCATGTCCGCGGGGAGGGCGCGATGCAGGTGTGCGCCGCCTACGAGGCGCAGATGGACAAGCTGGCCAAGAAGCTGGGCGTCGACCCGGCCGAACTGCGTCTGCGCAACGCCCTCGCCACCGGCGACATACTCCCGACCGGCCAGACGGTCACCTGCCCCGCGCCGGTCGCCGAACTGCTCCAGGCCGTACGCGACTTCCCGCTGCCCGCCCTCCCCAAGGACACCCCCGAGGACGAGTGGCTGCTGCCCGGCGGCCCCGAGGGCGCGGGCGAACCGGGCGCGATCCGCAGGGGTGTCGGCTACGGCCTCGGCATGGTGCACATGCTCGGCGCGGAGGGCGCGGACGAGGTCTCCACGGCGACCGTACGGGTCCAGGACGGCGTCGCCACGGTGCTCTGCGCGGCCGTCGAGACCGGCCAGGGGTTCACCACCCTGGCCCGCCAGATCGTCCAGGAGACGCTCGGGATCGACGAGGTCCATGTGGCCCCCGTCGACACCGACCAGCCCCCCGCCGGGCCGGGCTGCCGCGGCCGGCACACCTGGGTCTCGGGCGGCGCGGTCGAGCGCGCGGCCAAGATGGTCCGCACCCAGCTGCTCCAGCCCCTGGCCCACAAGTTCGGCATGTCCACCGAACTGCTCCAGATCACCGACGGCAAGATCACCTCGTACGACGGAGTCCTGTCGACGACCGTCACCGAGGCCATGGACGGCAAGGAACTGTGGGCCACCGCCCAGTGCCGGCCGCACCCGACGGAACCCCTCAACGAGGCCGGCCAGGGCGACGCCTTCGTCGGCATGGCGTTCTGCGCGATCCGCGCGGTGGTCGACGTCGACATCGAACTCGGCTCCGTCCGTGTGGTCGAGCTCGCGCTCGCCCAGGACGTCGGCCGGATCCTCAACCCCGCCCAGCTGGAGGCCCGTATCGAAGCGGGCGTCACCCAGGGAGTCGGGATAGCGCTCACGGAGAACCTGCGCAGCGCGCGCGGGCTGATCCGCCACCCGGACCTCACCGGGTACGCCCTGCCGACGGCCCTGGACGCGCCGGAGATCCGGATCGTCAAGCTGGTCGAGGAACGGGACGTGGTCGCCCCGTTCGGGGCGAAGGCGGCCAGCGCGGTGCCGGTGGTCACGTCCCCGGCGGCCGTCGCGTCGGCCGTACGGGCCGCGACGGGCCGTCCCGTGAACCGGCTCCCGATACGCCCGCAGGCCGCGGTCGTGACCGACCGATGAGTTCCTCCGGCCAGGAGCCCCGCGAGTACGAACCGCCGCCCGGCCTGGGCAAGCTGGCGCTGTGGATCCTGCTGTTCGTGGTGGCGGCCATCGTGGTCGTGGTGGGCGGCGTGTACTTCGCGTGATGCGCGGCGTCGTGCTGGTCACCGGTGATGGGGGCACCTCCCGCGCCCTTTAGGCGGCGGGGGAGGCGGCCGGTAAATCCACGGTGGCGCAGGCGCTGGCCGAGCGGTTGCCGAGGGCGGCGCATGTCCGCGGGGACGTGTTCCGGCGGATGATCGTGTCGGGGCGGGCGGAGTACCGGCCCGGCGCCTCCGGAGAGGCTTCGGCTCAACTCCGTCTGCGGTACCGGTTGTCGGCCGCGACGGCGGACGCGTACGCCGAGTCCGGGTTCACGGCCGTCGTACGGGACGTGGTGCTGGGAGAGGACCTGACGGCGTACGTCGGGCTGGTCCGGAGCCGGCCGCTGTACGTCGTCGTCCTGGCACCGGATCCCGGGACGGTGGCCGCCCGGGAGGCCGGCCGGGCGAAGACGGGCTACGACGGCGAGGCCTGGACGATCCCCGCGCTGGACGAGGCGCTGCGGACGTCGACTCCGCGGATCGGCCTGTGGCTGGACACCTCCGCACTGACCCCTGCGCAGACGGTGGAGGCGATTCTCGCGGGGCGGGAACGTGCGAGGGTGCTCTGACGTCTCCTTGATACGGGGGCGTTGTCAGTGGTGGCGCGTAGTGTTTCGAGCAGTGGGGGACGAGCGCAGGCCCGACGGGTTCGCCGTGCCGTGCCCGGCCAGGGGACTGCGTACGAAGCACACGGGGGAGCCATGAGCACGACCGATGCCGCCGTAGCGGCGATCAGACTGACCGAGGACGAACTGCATCCGTACATCTCGCATGTGTCGACCCGCCGCTGGCTCAGCGGCCCCGGACTGCCCGGCGAAAGCGACCTGTTCACCTTCGAGGAGCTGCGCCGCGAGGGCCTGCGGACGGTCGCGGACGCGACGGCCGACCCGGGCGGGCGGCTCAGCCAGGAGTTGTGCGACCAGCTGGTGATCGGCGGGCTGACGGATCTGCAGGGCAGGGAGCGGGAGTCGGTCCTGCTCGACGGCGTCACGGGCGAGGTCTCGACGACGGCGTTCTTCCACGCCCGCCCGGACCTGATGGACCGCACCCCGCTGGCCCCCTCTCTGCCCACCCTGGTCCGCTTCGCGACGGCGACGGACGAACTGACCGAGGTGCGCGGCCAGTTCGCGGCGTACGCCGGCCGCTTCGGTCCCACGGCCGTGGAGGACGCGACGCGTCAGCTGCTGACGGTGTTCGAGGAGGGCACGGGCGGCGAGGTGCCGACGTTCTGGAAGATCGCGGCCCTGATCCGCCCCCTGGCCCTGGTGGCGGGTCCGGGCACGGCGTCCGGCCTGGCCCTGGACCTCCCGCCGCGCCTGCTGGACCAGGAGTTCGGCCGCAGCCACGTCGTCCGCTTCGAGGACATCGACTTCCCGTCCACGCTCACGCACGCCCCGACCCGCCGCTTCCTGGCGGAGACGGGCCTGCCCGAGGACGGCGTCCTCTTCCACACCGACCCGGACGCCCCGCTGCCGACCCTCGCCGAGCACCGGGCCGAGCAGCTGGTCGCCCTCCCGCCCCGCGCCGAACACCTGATCGTCCTCGGCCACCTGATCGAGGACAACACCCTCGTGGTCGACGGCGAGACGGGCGCGGTCCTGAACTGGAGCGAGCGGGAAGCGACCCTCCACCCCCTCAACACGGACATCTCCACCCTCGCCTTCACCCTCTGGCTCCTGCACCGGGAGCGCCAGATAGACGAGTCGCTCGCCCACGAGCTGACGAACACGCTGTACGTCCAGGTCGCCAAGACGATGGTCCGCGCCCTGTCCACCATCGACCCGACGGGCACGACGACGGACGCCGACTGGCACTACTGGACGGAGCTGTTCCAGGACGAGGTGGGCGGCGTGCTCTGACCGACCGCGCGGCGCAGGGTCGCCGAGAGGTGATGCTGCAAGGGCTGCCCGACCGCCGCGAGGTCATGGACGAACGTGAACGTGTCGGCGTCGCCGTCGCCCAGGGTGTAGCGGCGACGGGTGGCGGTCACGTCCTTGGCGGTGGGGGTGAGAGCGACGGAGTGCGTGGAGAGATCGACCGCGCCCTCTCCCGCATGCCCGACCAGGATCTCGGTGATGCCGGTGGGCTGGGTGACCAGTGCCTCCACCCGGCCGTCCGCCTGAAGCCGCCACCACCCGCTCTCCCGGGCCGCGGGCCGCAACGGCGCCCCGTCCCCGTCGAGCAGCCAGGCCCGCGCCTCGTACCGGAGAAAGGGACGCCCGTCGTGTCGGAAGCTGACCTCCTGCGCGTAAGCGAAGTCGCCGTCGAGCGTCGGATACCCACCTCGGCCCCGCCCCCGCCACGCCCCCAGAAACCCGAGCACGGGCTCGAGCAGCGGATGCGGCCCAGGCGCGTCATCCGCCCCCAGGGCATCGGGAAAGGGAGGCTCCGCCACACTCTCGACCACGCCCGCACTCCTCACTCACGACCACTACCGCCCGCAAGCCTAGAACGCGGCACAGCGGAAGGGGCGGCATCCAGTACGGGATGCCGCCCCTTCACCACACCAGAGGCCGTGGCGGGAATCGAACCCGCGTAACTCGCTTTGCAGGTTTGTCCGGGCTGGTCAGGGCGCGATCTGAACGGGTTCGGCGATGTTCAGACCCGTACGGATGCTGGGCCCGAAGGGGCTCGGTGTACGGGTCCGAACGGCCGTGTACGGCGACGAACGAGACGGAAAGTGAGACGGACGAACGGGACTCCGAACCGTGAACACGGCCTGGACCTCTGGGCCGGCGGAGGATGTGAGAGCTGCCCTCGCTAGGGCTGCCCCCAACACGCCTTCCAACTGTCCGTGCGGCCGAACGGGGGCGTCTGTGGGAGTTCGCGCGGCAGGTCAGAGGGTGTGTGTACGGTCGCGGCCGTCGGCGCACTAGACAAAGACCACGACTAAGGAGGGGCAGGTCGAGTTACTGAGATCAGGCGCGAGAGTCGGCGCCGACGAACTTTGTCCCTGGTGGTCGCCCAGCGAACGCGAACCCGTGGCCCACAACTGCGTGAGGTCGATCCGCAGGCGCCCGTAAAGGGCGCCTAGCGGGCTGTCGTACCCGCTCCCGTCACAGTGCTCGTGGTCGCCAGCCGCGTCACCTCGTGCGACCTTGCTGTTGCCGCAGGTTAGATACAGCTCCGGCATGGCATGCCTCCGCGTTCGACTTGCCGAGAAGAGCCCCACGACGGCGGCAACTTGCGGCACAGTTACTCACATGAGATGGCGCGGCAAACGGGTTTGGCTCTCACTCCTCGGACCTCTCTTCTTCGTTACTTTCTTCACCGCAGGGCCGGGATTGCTGAAGGAAGTCGTGACGAGCCCTCCCTCTTGGCTAACCCCATTGGTGGCAGCACTCGGTGGCAGTGTGCTACTCATAGCCACACCGCTCCTTCAATCTCGTGTCGATGTCATAAGACGGAAAGACCAGCAACTGGACGAACAGGACAGTACGCGTGAGGCCGTACTCCAACGGCTGGTGGGGGAGAGATCTGATTTCCCACTCGTCAGTGACGTCAACGATCGCGCTGTGCTAGGGATTCATCCAGCCATTCCACTCCCCGCAGGCTCAGGCAGCTCGCTCTCTTCCGAACTGCCTAGCTATATATCGCGTGACGTTGACGCAGACCTTCATACAGCGCTCCGCGCGAAACGAGCAACAGGCGGGTTCATCGTCCTGGTCGGGCGTGCTGCTTCCGGAAAGACCAGATGTGCGTACGAGTCAGTTAAGGCAGTCCTGCCGGATTGGCGGCTCTGTATGCCCAGTGGGTTCGAGTCGCTCAAAACGCTGATCGAAGCTTCCGTTGATTTGGATCAGACGGTCATCTGGTTGGACGAAGTGCAGAAATTTATAGGACCAGGGAAACTGGAATCTGAGTTCATGCGCCGACTGCTGTTCAATAGAAGCGAGCCTGTGATCATAATGGGGACGATTTGGCCCAATAATTACTCAAGGCTGCGCTCTCGATTGACTGACGAAAACTATGAAGATCCGAATCGAGACGCCCGCGAAATACTTGACTTGGCCACACGTTTCGAGATCGCAGAATTTAGTGCAGACGAGCGTGAGCGGGCCGAACGTGTCGCAGATATTGATCCGCGTATACGTGAGGCCATGTCAAATGAATCAGAAGCGAGTCTAACTGAGATCCTTTCCGCCACACCGGAACTCGTACACCGTTGGCAATATGGAGACAATGACCTTGGGCGGCTGGTGATTACGGCCGCGATTATGGCCCGGGTGTGTGGCTGCGGAGAACCAATTCCTGCACAACAGCTTCAGGAAGTCACGCAGGTTCTGATGAGTGGCCGTCAGCGAGCACATGCATCTGAGGGTTGGTTTGAGGAGGCCGTGACCTGGGCGTGCGAACCCACACGGGGAGCCATCTCAGCGCTGGCTCCGTACGCGGAAACCGTTGGCTCGTTCGACGGATATACGGTTAGTGATGTCCTTGCTCAGCATGCAATCGAATCCAGCGAGGTCAAGGAGAGGGTATCCGATAAGATTTGGGATATTCTAATTTCTACCGCAGCTCCGGCTGCATGCCTGTCGATCCTCATGGAATCCATCAAGGCTGGAAATATGAGTGCGGCGGCAAAGGCGGCTGATCGATGTGCGGAAATTAATTTGACGCCTGCCATATGGGTCTGGGCCACGACACTTGAGCGTGCCGGGCAAGAAGAGAAAGCTCTTGAATGGTGGATGCGCGCGGCGCAGGATGACGGATCGATCCCAGGTAGCGCACTGCTTTCTGCCACTTCAGTCGGATTGTTGTTGTTTAAAATGCAACGGCTTGAGGAGGCGGATTTCTGGCTTCGGGACGCAGCCGAGCGAGGAAATTCCAACGCCATGGGCGGGTACGGCATGTCATTGCTTCAGCAAGGAAAGACCGAAGAGGGCATACGCTGGAGTCGTCTAAGTGCGGAGGCGGGGAACCTTCTGTCGGCCGGTAATCTTGGGCGAACGCTGGCGTCGCTAGACCGTACCGAAGAGGCTGAGTATTGGCTGCGTAAGGCAGCAGAAGAGGACATACTGGATTCTCAGGCGGACTTGGGTTTCTTGTTGGGCCGTACCCCAGACAAGCGGGCGGAAGCTCTAATCTGGCTGCGTAGAGCAGCCGATTCGGAGAATATAAGGGCAATGGTCGCGCTGGGCCTTTTGTTGGGCGAGGACGGTAACAAGGAGGGACGAATCTGGTTGCAGCGAGCGGCAGAGCAAGGGGATGTAACCGGGATTGTTGGCCTTGGTGTCATGGCAGTCGAAGATGGGGATGCGCATTCAGCGGAAATGTGGTTTCGGGAGGCTGCTGAAAAAGGCCATCCGGTAGCCATCGCGGAGTTGGTGAAAATCCTTCACTCATCTGGCAGAGCAGAGGAGGCCGAACGTTGGGGGCAGCAAGTCACCGATTCTGACAGGCCAGGTACCATTCAGCCCGTGATCGAGGGTCGCGCTGTAGGTGAGATCCCGCCGCCAATGCCTGTGGAAGAGCCTGGAACCTCATAGTGGGGTTGCGCGCCTCGCGCGGCAGCTCGGGCAGTGTCTGCTACGAGCGTTGGCCGGCTAGGCGTCCCAGGCAGATTCGAGCAGGTGACGGCCGTCATGAGCGCGCACGTGAGGCGCGGTCGCGGCAACACGCTTTCCAACTGTCCGCATGACCGTACGGGGGCGTGCGTGGAGGTTCACGCGGCAGGTCAGACGGGGTGCGTGTACGGCGGTGAACGGTGGTGTACGTCAGCGCACCGGACAAAGACCAGGACAACGAACGGCTCAGGGGCTAGCCCTCAGCGGAGGCGCGGGGGGCAAGGCTGACGAGCCCCGCCCCGGTATTGAGTCCCCATAGAGAAGCCCTGCGTGACTCGACGTCAACCCACCCCTTGACCAGGGTCTCGCCGAGAAGTAGCCACCTAGGCCCTTCTACATGGCAGAGACGCAGCGACACCAAGAGCGGGTGAGCGATGTTCAGACCAGGAGACCTCTGCTGGCACAGGGACACAGGCATACGGGATACCGGCCTGGTGGTCTACGTGGACACCCGAGCCGGCGACGGTTACGCGTACACGGTCCTGTGGAGCGACCTGAGCACCGACACTCACCACCAGGACCAGCTAGGGCCGTTCACCGCACCACGGACCGCACAGGGGCTCTGACCCGAAAGGCCAAACCCCGCAGGTAGACCTACCGTGGAGCCATGACGGAACAGCGAGAGTTCACCGATGCAGAGCGGGACGCCTACAGGTCACCGTGCCCCGAGTGCGGCCGTCCCCGAGAGGTCGAGTGGGTCACCGCCGCCACGTTCGGGGAGACAGTGCACCTGGTGTCGTTCGAGACATGCCGCAACCCCAAGTGCCCTGAGAGCCCTGAGTACGAGCCCAACGGCTGAGCCCCAACAGGAAAGGCCATACGGGGCCCTGAGCCGCCCTCAGCCGCCTCCTGGTCCAACTCCACGTTGCTCCCCCGAGAGCCGCCCTGAAGCCCCCTCAGGGCTCTGCGCCGTGCCCACAGCCCCGAACCGCTGAGATGGCGGGCCTGTGACCAATGGCTATCTGCCGCGTAATGGCTAACCACGCATGGCATAGCAAAGAGCCCCGCCTACTTGTCATCCCCGACAGTGTGGCTCTCCATGATCTCTCCGACCTCATCCGCGATATACCAAACGTCGCTAGGGATCAGTGGGCTACGAACTACACGCCCGTTGGACAGCAGTACACGGAGCCTCATACGCATACCCTTCTCTGGCATAGCGCTTCGAGGGACGCTGTATCGGTAGGTGGTTCCGTCCAGCGCGGGAACTATGGGTGGCTCGTACGAAGGGAACCCACGTTCAAAGCGTTTGGGTCTGGTGCAGCTTTGGGTGACAGGTTCGGTCACGCGGCCTGGAGAGCCGGTGTGGTCATGACGCTCTCGAATTCGACGGGGGTCAGCCGGCCGAGCGAGGCTTGTCTGCGGCGCCGGTGGTAGGTCCTCTCGATCCAGGTCACGATCGCAATCCGCAGTTCCTCGCGGGTGGCCCACGATCGACGGTCGAGGACGTTCTTCTGCAGCAGGCTGAAGAAGGACTCCATGGCCGCGTTGTCGCCTGCCGCCCCGACCCTCCCTATCGAACCGACGATCCGGTGACGATCGAGCGCCCGGACGAACTTCCGTGACCGGAACTGCGACCCGCGATCGCTGTGCAGAATGCACCCGTCGACGTGTCCACGCCGGGCGACAGCGTTGTTGAGGGCTGTGACGGCCAGGCGGGACTTCATCCGCGTGTCCATCGAGTAGCCGACGATCCTTTTGCTGAAGACATCCTTGATCGCACAGAGATACAACTTGCCTTCGCCGGTGGCGTGTTCGGTGATGTCGGCGAGCCACAGCCGGTTCGGGCCAACCGCGGTGAAGTCACGGCGGACCAGGTCGTCGTGCACCGGCGGGCCGGCCTTCTTGGCCTTGCCGCGCTTCTTGCCGAACACGCTCCACCAGCGGTTGTCCCGGCAGATTCGCCACGCGGTCCGGTCCGCCATCACGGCCCCGGCACCGCGCGCTTCGTCTGCCAGGAAGCGGTAGCCGAACTCCGGGTCGTCACGGTGCGCGTCGAACAGCGCGTTCGCGCGGTACGCCTCCTCCAGCATGGCATCGGTCACCGGCTGGTCCAGCCAGCGGTAGTAGGGCTGCCTGGCGAGCTTCAGCACCCGGCACGCAACCGTGACGGGCACCCCGTCCCCGGCCAGCTCCTTCACGAGCGGGTAGATCCTTTTCCCGGCAGATGCGCCTGTGACAGATAGGCCGCGGCCCGCCGCAGAACCTCGTTCTCCTGCTCCAGCAGCTTGATCCGCCGACGAGCTTCCCGAAGCTCTGCGCTCTCCTGGCCGGTCGTTCCGGGCTTGGTTCCGTCGTCGATGTCCGCGCGACGCATCCACTTCCACAACGTCATCGGATGGACTCCGAAGTCGGTGGCCACCTGCTCGACCGTCACACCCGGACCGCGGTTCCTCGCGACCCGCACAACGTCCTGGCGGAACTCCTCCGGATAAGGCTTGGGCACAGCGACATCCTTCCCACCCGCCCCACAGGGCAAGCCAGTTCAGATGTCACCCGATCGTGCGGCAGACCCTTTGCCGTGAATGACATACGCCTTCCTCTTTCGCTTGGTGTAGGTCCATAGCTCAATGCGCTCAACCGATACGGGGGTTGTGCCGTCGTTGAGGAACCTCAAGATGAACACGTGTTGTTCGGTAACAACGCCTGTCTCAGATACGGCTAGACCAGTACGCCATAGCCGCACCTTAACCTTGGGCCGTACTCGTCTGTACGTGCGGTATGAGGTGATCATGTTTAGTGAGGCGACAGCAGCACCGCCGATAGCGATACCTCGGGCCCACCAGTCAGCAGCCATAGCTAGTCCCCTGTCTCCCGCTGTTCTACCGATAGGTCATCGGGAATGGACTGGTTCAACGCATCTTTCGCGGATGCGACGGCTCCTCGAACCCTTTTATGCGCGTGATGAACTGTCAGTAGAAGAACTGGCCGACTATTCACCTCGCGACCATTGGCGAGAGTGATCCGAAAGGTCAACAGTCCCAGACCTCTCGACGTTGTCATTCCGACAACCTGTTTCTCTGTCATGTCTGGCAATGAGTCGAAGACGATCCAGCGAGCCCCGCCATATGCCTCAATGCGCCTTTGATCTTCCCCTTCTAGCCAAACAACTTCCGATGGCAAATATATCCACGGATTCCACGCGAAAAATCGACTGAGAAGCATTCGCCCTGGGTAGGTCAGTGCGGCTATGAGTAGGGGAGGGCTCCAGGCTACAACCTCTGCCTTTTCCACCCCAATGGCTGCCGCTCCAGTATTGACAACGTGTACATGCCATGCCGCTCTCCATTCAGTGGGGTCATCGGGAAGATGAATTATTGGCTCATGGCGTGCACCTAGTTTGACCTTGACCTTCAGCCGTGGCCCACCTCTTCTAAAGGTGGCTAGGGACGTCAACCAGTTGGACAGAGTGAACGCGGCGCTCGCCGAAGAGATGATGATCGCGAGGATGGGTAGCGACATGTGCCGATGATGCCCACAACAGGACACTCCCGACACCGATTTGAGCAACTTCAGCGCTTGGCCGGCTGACTCCCCCAACTAGCCCCGAGATAAAGCCTGGTGTCCCTCTCCGGGCATGCAGAAGCCCGAGCCTTGAACGGGCTCTCAGGCAGTCGGCTCGGGCTTCTCCGGGTTGGCCTTCACGTAGGCATCCCGGATCTCCTGAGCGATCCGGCCACGGTCGCTCACCTTGTGCCCCACAGACAGAGCCCACTCCCGAACCTCGGCCAGCCAATTGGCCCGAGCGGACGATGTGCCCGAGCTGGAGGCTGCGGCCGGACGCGCCGCAGAGGAGACCACTCGCTCACGGGACTTCTCAGTGAACGGCTTGAGGGCGGTCACCAGCTTCTTGAGGGAAGCCGCGCCCGCTTTCTGTTTGCGCCGCTCAGGAAGGGAGGAATCCCGGCTTCTCCCTGCCCAGGTCTTGCAGGTGATTCAGGTAGTCCTGTGCAGCCGGTTCGGTGCTGTAGCGCTGCCTCATGACGGCCGCGAGTTCTCGACTGGTCATGATCAGGGAGGGGACAGACTGACGCTCACCCTGTAGGGCGCGCTCGCCGTGGATGAGGGCTTGTTCGAGGTCGCCCTCTCGCGCTGCGGTGACCCCCAGGGTTACCCGCGCTTCGGCGTTCCGCATGGGCGACCGCTCCGTGCCATCGAAGTCCGTCCCTGCACGCAGGACCTCTTGCGCGAGTGTTCGCGCAAGCTTGTCCTCCCCAACCAGCCGGTAGCAGTCCATCGCGTAGAAGTCGAACTTGCCGGGGTCAACGACAAAGTGGTTGTCCAGGTTCTCGGGATACGGCATTCCCTCCAGCAGTCGGCGCCCCTTGTCGAGAGCCACCTCAACCTGCCGACGGTCCCCGAGCCGTGCCCATGCTTTGGCTTCCTGGCCGGCGAGCTGCACAGCGACGCTGTGGTGGGCTGCGGTCTCTGCCCCGGCCTGCGCTGCCGCGATGACCCCGCGGTAGTCGCCGGTCGTGAGGGCGAACCACGCTCGCATCTCGTGTGCCCACCCCGCCACTTCGGGGTGGTCGGACTCGGTCGCGAGCGAGAGAGCGGCACGGCGCGTCGACTCCGCGGCGTGGCGGTCCCCCGTGTCGTACTCGACACAGCCGACCAGCAAAGCGAGCCAACCCGACAGCGCGAGCACCTCGCGATGCTGGGCAAGGGTGAGGCTCTTCGTGTGCAGGTCAACCACGCGGCGAAGCCACTGGCGCCCCTCGACGAGGAGCTGAGCACTCGGCATGAATGGGTACTCAGAGCAGAGACGGTCCGTGGTGATTCGGAGAGCATCGAGCGTCGCACTGTCGACGTCGGACCGGTTCAGGCGACTCACGATTTCCAGAGTCTCCATGCCGCTCGCTGCCAAGATCTCCTTGTCTCCGTCCCGGCGAGACGGCGCAGGGAAGAGGGCGTGCGTGACCGTGCCGAACACGGCCGCGATGATCGGTTGATAGAAGTCGTTCGGTGCCTGGCCGGACTCCCAGCGCTTCCACTGGCGAATCATGCTGTCCTCTGCCGGCAGCTCCGTGGGTGCGTGCGCACGCAGCGCCCTGACCGCGTCACGCTGTGACCAGTCGCGTGCCTGTCGTTCGGCAGCGATGCGTCGCGCCCATGCGGGCCTGTCGTCAGTCATGCGCCCTCCTCCGAGTGCCTACTCCGAGTCTCGCGCGCGGACCGGGGGGACAGGGAAGGGGACAGAGGGGTGTCACTGGACATGTCCCCCCTCTTTTCTGCCGTCCCCCTGTTGTCACTTACATCACACACTCCGTTACTCCCATGCTGGTTGCAGATCAAGCGCCACCCGGTGCGGAGCGGCTTTCCAGCGCTTCGAGCCGTTCGGTCAACGCCTGGAGTTGGGAGCGGATTTCCTTGATGTCATCACGTACATCGCCACTAGGGGCAGACCCGTCGCTGACGAAGTTGCCCAGGTTCCCCGCCGACACGATCAACCCCTCGGCTCTGAGCGCGGCTAGCCCGTTCTGGATCGTCTGGCTAGCGAACCCGAAGCGGTCCATCAGGTCTCGCTGAGACGGGAGCTTCTCCCCTGGCTTCATCTTCTTGATGTCGTCGCGGAGCGCGTCTGCGACCTGCACCGCCTTCGGTTTGGGCCCTCCTGTGACAGTCATGCCTTGAGCGTACCCACCACAGCGAACTAGTGCGCAGCACCCCGCAAGGGTTGTGCACCACAGCAGACTAGTGCAAGCTAGTCAGCAGGTCGCCCCGACCTAAAGGGGGAAACCGTTTGACCTGCAAAAAGAGCGCCCGGAGGAAAGCCCGAGGGGGTGAGTACGAAGGCAGCGTTCGTTCCTTGAGAACTCAACAGCGTGCTATGAGATCGGCGGGGATTGACCCCGTCCCCGTGACGGCCGGGTGAGGTCCGTCGGCCCCGGTATCCAGCCGTGAGGGCGCAGGACCGAATCCTGCCCGGGGTCACTTGGCCCGCCGATACGTGCGGCGTTGGCCCGGCCGGCGCGGGGTGGCATCTTCTCCTCGCACCCTCGCCCCGTGGTATGTGGCTGGGCACGGCCGTGCCGTGGCCGGTCGCCCTGGTCGTCGGACTCGGCAAACGGAAAGACCTTCCGAGAGAGCGACCACAATCGACGTCAAGAACAGATGTAAATCTGTGACGACAGTCGCCGGGAAGGAAACGGCGAGCATCAGATAGGCTGACGTGACAGCGAATGGTCAAAGTGGAAATAGTTAATTCTGAAACTGGAGTAACAAGCTAGGGCGGCCCCTTGCGAGACCACCCTTTCGCGACTATCTAATCATTCTCCACGGGCACCCCGGCCGACCCATCGGCATCGCTCGGCCCGTCTCCATCCACCTTCCAGATCAGACCATCCACTTGCCTCGCGATGTCAGTCCGCACCGCGTCGACCATGTGCTGATACCGGGCGGCCATGGCGGTTGTCGACCATCCCATAAGGCCCATCACGGCGCGCTCGGGTACCCCGAGGATGAGCAGCACGGTGGCAGCAGTGTGGCGTGCGTCGTGCAAACGCGCGTCACGAACCTTCGCCTCTGCCAGAAGTGCCTTCCACTCAGACCAGTCCCGGCGATGGGACGGGCTACGGCCGTACTCATCCGGGAAGACCAGGCCGTTCTCCTCCCAGCGTTTCCCGGCCGCCTCCCTCTCCGCTTCCTGCGCCTTGAGGTGTGCACGGAGTAGGTCAACGAGCTGTTCGGGGAGACCGACCGCGCGGCGGCCGGCGCGCGACTTGGTAACGGTCAACTCCGGGTTGGTCCGTCGCTTCTGCGGGCAGTACCCCGCGGCCTTGCGTCCGCAGGGCTCGGCGCACCCGTGGGCGTATTGCGGCCGGTGGCGGCTACGGCGGACTACGAGGAATCCATCGTCAAGGTCCACGTCCACCCACTGCAAGCCCAGCACCTCCCCTTGACGCAGACCGAGCGCGAGGGCGACGGCCCACCGTGCGGAGTTGCGGTGCCGGTCAGCGGCCTTCAACAGCCGCTGTACCTCTTGGACGGTGTAGGGCTCTACCTCGTGATCCCCCGTCTTCGGCGCTTTGGCCAACAGCACCGGGTTCTTGCCGAGATGCCCCCGCCGTACAGCCTCGTTGAGCGCAGTGCGAAAGGTCCGGTGCACCTGGTGAGCGGTCGCGGGCTTGCTGCCGTTGGCCTGCATCTTGGCGTAGAACACCTCGATGTGCTCGGGCTTCAGCCTGTCGAGACGGTGAGCGCCCAAGCCGGGAATGAGGTGCTTCCGGACGGCCACGCCGTACCCGACCATCGTGTTGTCGTTGACGGCGAGGGGCGCGACGTTCTCAATCCAGTGGGTCAGCCAAGCCTTGACCGTCCATGCCTTACCGGGCTTCCGCACGGTCTTGGCGTCTCGCTGCTTCTCCAACTCGGCTACGGCGGCCGTCACTTCGGCGCGGGTCTTGCGTTCGACGTGACGGCGGTCCGGCGTGCCGTCGTCGCGGACGCCGACGGTGACGCGGCCGTGCCATTTGCCGTCCTTTCCGAAGTAGATCGAGCTTCGGCCGTTCGGCTGTCGCGTGCGCTTCTTCTTGTCCTCTGCCACAGGCAGGCTCCTGTTTCTTGCGTGTCGGGATGGAGACCGGGGCGGCGGGCTGTCCTGTCCGGGAGTGCCGCCGCCCCGGGCGTCGTCAAGCGGCGCGTTGGGTGGTGCGGAGACGGGTCGCGTAGGCGACCGGCGCGTCGACCGGGACCCTGCGGAGTCCACCGACCATGACGGACTCCAGTTCTCCGGTGCGGATGAGCCCATAGCACGTGGTCCGGCCGATGCGGAGTCGGCGGGCGGCCTCTTTGACGGTGAGGAAAACGAGGGTCGGGTCGTCGTCGGCGGGGATGTCGGGGGTGTCGTGTTCGTCCACGGCTCACTCCTGTGAGGCTGGTTCAGGAACAGGTGCCGCCGCACAAACCGCAAAATCCGCAGAAAACCCGGGAAGGGAGGCTGACCTGCGGTTATGCGGTGTGCGGGCAGGGACGGACGGTGCCCCGCAAAAATCCGCGATATTCCGCAAAAATCAGGGGCGCCCAGTGACCGGCCCCTTCGGGTGGGGCGGTGCTCGGTTTTTTGCGGAATATCGCGGGATTGTGCGGCGGGCTCCCGGCCGGGATGAGCCAGGGGTCCCGCCGCAGGTCAGCGGGGTGTCCGGGGGTTATTGCGGATTTTGCGGTTTGTGCGGGAGGGGTTGGGGCGAGGCCGGGTCACCGGCCGCCGTGGCGCAGGGCGGGGTGGGCCTGTAGGCGGGGTGCCGGGGGACGTCCGCGCTTGCCGGTGCGCTCGGGCTGGTAGGACCGCAGGTATCCGTGGTCTTCCAGGAGCGCGAGGGCGGGTTCGAGGTCGGCGATGGTGGGGACCTCGCTGCGGGACAGGACGCTGAAGACGTCCCGTCGGCTGACGTCCTCCCACTGGTTGTCCCTCAGCGCGTCCAGCACGCTGCGGGCGCGGGACAGGACCAGATCGGCGCCCATGGCGTCGAAGACGGCGAGGGCGTGGGCGGTGTAGTACTCCCCCAGCTCGATTGCCGCGTTCATGGTGGCCTCGGTGACCGGGTGGGCGTAGCCGTTGCCGCCGTGTTCGGCGAGGTGCAACAACGCGGCCATGCGGGCGATCGCTCCGACGAGTTTCCCGGCCCAGTCGTTGATGTGGCCCAGTGTCCCGCCGCGTTCCTTGAGCCGCGGTTCGACTCGTTGCTGATACACGATCAGGGCCGCGTCCGCCTCGGGGGTGAGTTGGATGACGGCCGGGTCGGTCCAGTCCGCGAGCGACAGGGTGAGGTCGATGACCCTCGCGGCGTAGGTGGCGGCGGTCTGCTCGGGGACCGGGTCGGTGATGACCTTCCGCTCGCCGACCGTCGACACCGGCAGCGAGTACAGGAAGCGGCCCAACAGTCCGCGCCCCTTCCCGCCCTTGATCTTCCCCATGTCGACGAGCACATCGGGTTGAACGGCCAGTCCCATGGTCAGAGCGGGAGCGTCCACGTACTCACGGCGGGTCTGCCGGTTCACCCGCAGGCGGCCCCCGGCATGGCCTTTGAGGAAGACCTCCATGTTGGGACTGCCCGAGTAGCGACCGGCGATGATGTCGAAGATTCCGCCCTCATCGCTCATCACCGACAGCCGGCCGCCCTGTTCCGCGATCAGCGAGGTGACCGTCTCGGGTGTGCAGTCGTCGGCGAGCAGGAGGGGTTCGGCCGGCACGGTGAGCGTGTCGGCGGTCTGCGCGAGTCCGATGGCGGTCTTCACCATCTCGTCGCGCTTGTCGCCGTCGGCGGACGCGGCCTTGGTGGTGGCCTTGTCCGCCGCCTCCTTGGCCAGCCTCGCCGTCAGCTCCGCCTCGACGATGACCGGCTTCATCGCCGCCTTGAGCTGCTTCTCCGCCTCATACAGCGGGTCGGTCAGCAGGGAGAAGACAGCGGACTTGCGGTTGCCGGGTGGAAGCGCCACCACGGTGTAGAGGTTGGTGGGCTCGCGCCAGTTGCCGCGCACATGAACCACCGACCGGCCACCGGCCGCCGTGGCGAGCACGGCGAGGGCGACCGACCCTCCGAGGTCCACCGGTGTCTGCGTCTCCTCGGCGACGGCCGTCACGAACTCCCCCAACCAGGCAGGGAAGACGTGAGCGGGGAACGGCGGACGTTCGCGGCGGCCGGTGAGGGGAATGGGGTCCTCCCACACGTCCGGTGCCGTGTCGTCCTCGCCGGGCGGGTCTTGCAGGGTGGGCAGTCCGGCCCATAGGTCGGAGCTGTCCACAGGCTGTGGAGTCATGAGACGGCCCTCCCTTCGGTGGTGGTGTGGGGGCAGATGCCGGCGATGACGCGGGCGGTCAGCCGGGCGACGGCGGCACGGCCCCGGGCGCGTTCGTGCTGCCCGCAGGCACAGAGCCAGTCCGCGACGGGGACGCCCTCGCACTGGATCTGAAGACCCGGAGTGATGCCGGTGACGGTGACCGTCTGCGGGTCCAGGCCAACGGCAGAAAGGACGCCCTTGCGGGCGGCGACCTTCGGCAGGCCCACCATCAGCCGTGGCGGGCCATGTACGGCGCCCTGAGGGCCTTTCGTGGCGGTTCGGGATGCTTTGTTCATGCCGCGCGCTCCCCGGCCGCCTCAAGGCCGTTGGTGACCGCGCGGCGCGCGTAGCCCTCAGGGACACCGACGGATACGGCGGCGGTCACGATCTCCTCGCCGATCGCCGCGAGGCCGCATGGTCCGGGGCAGTCAGTGTGTTGGGCGGCGAGGAACCGGGCGACGCCGAACGCCTGGGAGCCTGCGCCGGATTCGGTGCGGGCCCTCACGAGTGCGAGGCCGCGTTCCAGACCGGTGCGGACGTAGCGCTCGGTGTGGCGGCACCCGGTGGCCACCTGCCGCGACCACGGGGCGAGGGTGCGAGGAGAAGATGCCACCCCGCGCCGGCCGGGGGTGGTCTCTTCCTTCACGACCAGGGCGCGGACGGTGGACGGTAGGGCCACCATGCGACCGGCGCCGGGTCCGAGCCAACGTGCGTACTGAGTCAGGGACTTGATGTCGACGCCCGGCCGGACCGCGTTCGCGGACGGCATGGCGCCCTGGTAGAGCCAGTGCTCGCCGCGCGTGGTCGGCACGGTCCGGGTGGCGGGCAGGGTTGCGCGGGCCCATGCGACGGCCGTCGCGTTGTCGAGGTCGACGACGGTCAGTCCGGCCCCTCCGGGGTGGTAGGCGATGGCCACCGCCGCCCGCCACGCCCGCACCCATGCAGGCGAGGTGAGGACGTGCGGGTCGGTGGTCGCAGCCCCCCACGCGTGGCACGGCGCGGGGCACCGGCAGGGTCCCGCCGCCTTCATGTTGGGCCGGCCACCGCACGTGTTCCCCCTGCACGTCCGGCAGTTGCCGAATGGGACCTTGCCCGCTCGCAGGGGCAGGATCGGGAGGCCGGCCGCCGCGAGGGCGAGGGCAACCCGCAGGACTTCAGGTGTCGCGTTCATGCCGCCGCCCCCAGTGTCGCCGTGGCGGCGAGGTGGGCGCGGCCGATGAACTCGGTGTAGGCGGGCGGGATCGCCTCCGTCAGTTCCTCGCGCACGTCGGTCCACGTGATGCCCATGGCGGCCTGGAGTTCCGCCACGGACGGCTTGCCGCCGCCGTTGCCGTACGCGGCCACATAGGGGCCGTCGTAGAAGCGGCCGTGCCGGTAGCCGCGCACGCGGCCCCGGTGCGGGGCGTGCGCCGGCTGCACGGTGGTCCAGCCACCCAACTCGAAGTTGCGGTGACGGATGACCCCGAGACCGAACATCTCACCGCACAGCGTCAGGTCCTTGCGGATCTTCGCGCGGCCGTTGGGCTGTTCCATCACGTACGGCAGACCGGTTGCGTCAAGGAGGTCGCGGACGGGGGCGACCAGGTCGACGTGCGTGCGGCCCCATCCCTGGGAGGCGTTGGTGCCCACGGTCAGCGCGCATCCGTGCTGGCACGGCGGGGAGGCGTGGACGAACGCGTACCGGTGGATCTCACCGGAGGCGATCAGGGCGGCGAGGTAGGTCAGAGCGTCGCCGTGGTGGTAGGGGAAGGGGTAGTTGGGGCGGTCGGCGATGTCACAGCCGTCCACCGCGAACCCGGCCCGGTGGTAGCCGATGGCGGCACCGCCAGCGCACGAGAACAAATCCAGCAGGCGCGGCCGGGGCACGCGCCCCGATCGGGTGGCAGGGTCCGAAGGGCCCTCGCCGAATGTGCGCGGTTGGGTCATGCTGTAGGTCTCCTGTTCTGCTACGTCGGGATTTGGAGACCGTGGGCGGCGGGCTGTCCTTGTCCGGGAGTGACCGCCGCCCACGGGCGTAGCTACTGGTCGTTGGTGAGTGAGCGGGCGTACTGCTGGCGGACGTAGGCGCGCGGATCGCAGATCACGCCCGGCTGGTCCATGTCGAGCAGGTGCAGCGCCGCCGCGAGAGCCGTCTCGCCGTCGTCGTCGTGGAAGCCGTCGCTCTCACCCAGGAGTGCAATGCGGTCCAGCAGAGCGGCCTTGCGCAGGTAGAACTCCCGACCCAGCTCGGTGAAGCACACGGCTTCAGCCAGGAAGCGTGCCGTCCAGCCGATCTCACTGTTGATGCTCGGGGCGGTCGCGTACGCCTGTTCCGGGGTGGGCCAGTCCTGCGGGGCGGGGCGGTGGTCGGCGGACGGGGGATGGCTTGCCACCCTCGCCTACGAACGCCGCCTCGCCGCGCAGGGCGACCACAGCCGCATCGTTACCGGCGTCGGCTGGTTCTTCGGTCTGATCGCGGCCGGTGTCCTGGTCGCCCACGCGCTGACCGCCGAACAGTCGGCCGGCGCATGGCTGGCCGTGGCGTGGCTGCCGGTCGCAGCGAAAGCGCTGTGGCTGGTCCACGGGCTGTGGGAGCGCACCGCGCTGACCCCGGTGGCGTTGGACGCGATCCGGGGCATTCAGCAGGAAGCGCGGGATGAGGCGGCCGTGGCGCGTGCCCGACTGCGGGCGGACGCCGCGACCGAGGAGACCCGGCTGACGGCCGTGACGGGGGCCGGTGCCCGCGTCGCACGCGTGCAGGCCAGGACCGCAAAAACCCTCGCGCGGGCGTGGTCGACGCTGGAGGAGACGCGGCAGGGCGAGGACACCGGCAGGGCGCTGACCAGCGTGACGAGCCGCGTCACACCCGGCGTCACGCCGGTCTGGGAGCTCCCGGTGTGGGGTCCCACCGAACCGGTCACCGCGCTCTCTTTGGAGTCGGGTCCCGTGCTCACCGATGCGGCGCTTGACGCGCTGGTCGACGGGATCACGCACAGCGAGACCCCGGCTCTGTCGTATCGCGAGATGGCTGCCCGGTTTCGCCAGGCTGGTCATTCCGCCTCTGAGGTCCGGTTGCGGGCCGCGTGGAAGCGCGTGGCGTGACCGTGCGGTTCTGGGACCCGGACGGCATCAAGTTCGGTATCCCCACCTACCCGTGGCGCCTGGCGCCGGACGGCTTGGCCACCCGCCGCCAACTCCGCCTCCGTGGACTGCGCCCGGGCGGTCAGGACATCGCAGCGCAGATCCTGCGCCCGCGTCGCCGTCGCGGGCCGTTGACCGCGTACCTGTACCGCATCGACCTCGCCCTGCCGGTGCGGCCGATGACCCCGGCGCGGTGGGCAGCCCTCGACAAGGCCAATGCCGCCCGCCGCCGCTGCCCCGAGTGCCACCAAGACGCCGGATACGTCATCCCGCCCACGCTCGGAGCCTGCGTGACCTGCGCCTATCCCGAGGAACAGCGCGTGGCTTAAAAACGAGGTGGAACAGTTTGTTCCACCCTTCGGCGCAAATCACCCCCATATTTGACGGGTCCGGCCGTCCGCCTCCTACAGCAAGCCGGCCGGACCCTTTCGACTCCCGAAGGAGCACGTACATCGTGACGGAGAATCCCACCTTCCCGCCCCCCGACGCCCCGGAGAGCACCGACGAACGGACGGCTGAGGTACTGCCGTTCCCGCTGAAGAAGACCGACCCCACCGCCCCGACCGACTCGCCCGCCCCGACCGACGCGGGTGTGGTGAAGCCGGGGGAGTGGGAGGCCGAACTCCCCGACACCGACGACCCGGAGGCCGAAGGGCTGACCGACGGGGCGCCGGTGGACCCGCCGCGCGAGGTCTACCCGCCTTCGGTCGCGGAGTGGATGGAGGCCAAGGACAAGGCACGCCTGCCGGTCCTTCCCGAGTGGGTCAAACTGCCGGACCAGCGAACGGCCGTGCGCAAGTGGGCCGTTCGGCACTACTCGGCTGTGATCGGCTACCACGCCGTTCGCCTGCCCTGCATCTACACCCCGAAGATCCTGTGGTACTCGCCGCGCGGGGCGTGGCGCTGGTCCACGGCGATCGGCCGGTGGGTGTTCGATGCCGAAGGCAAGGGCCTGCGCCTGGCGTCGGTGGCGAACGAGGACGCGGCGGAGTACCTGAAGCTGTCGCGGCAACGCAACGACCGCGTCCGCCTGCGGGGCATCGTCGCCGCGATCGCCTCCCTGATCGGCCTCGCCGCCGCCCTGACCCTGTACGTCATGGCCCCGTCCTGGCTCTTGCTGCTGGCCATGGCCGCGCTGACCACCACGCTCGGGGCGGTCGGGGCGCCGGCAGACCGGCCGCTGATCGACATGGCCAAGGTGACGTTCCGCAAGCGGCGGCTGTCCTCCGACATCGTCATCCGCGCCCACGAGGCGTCCGGGCTGACCACCAAGGATCAGACGATCGCCTTCCCGCGGCCGATCGGCCGGGACGGAGACGGCTGGCGCGTGGTGGTGGATCTGCCGTACGGCAAGACGTTCGAGGACGCGGTGAAGGCTCACGCCCGGCTCGCCTCCGGTATGGACATCGCCCCCACTCAACTCTTCCTCGACAAGGACGAGACGAGCGGGCGGCGGGTGTCGTACTGGATCGCCGACCGTGACCCGCTCGCCGTGCCGTCGGGCAAGTCCCCGCTGCTGGGGGCAACCAGGGTGGACTTCTGGAAGCCCTTCCCGTGGGGCGTGGACGAGCGGGGCAACCCGGTCATGGCGACCATGCTGTGGCTGTCCCTGCTGGTCGGCGCCGTGCCGCGTCAGGGCAAGACGTTCTCTGCCCGCACGATCGCGCTCGCCGCCGCGCTGGACCCGTACGTCAGGTTGTACGTGTTCGACGGCAAGGCATCGCCGGACTGGCGCAAGTTCGCGCTGGTCGCGCACCGCATCGGGTTCGGCATCGTGCCCAAGAACGGGTTCGACCCGGTTCAGCACCTGCTGACCTCGCTGCGCGAGCTGAAGGCGGACGTCGAGGACCGCTACCACCGGCTCTCCGAACTGCCGCTGCATGTCTGCCCGGAGGGCAAGCTCACCCCGGAGATCAGCCGGGACAAGAAGCTGAACATGCCGCTCACGCTGTTCGTGGTGGACGAGGTGCAGGAGTACCTGACCCACCCCGAGCACGGCAAGGAGATCCTGTCCCTGATGGTCTACCTCGCCCGGGTCGCGCCGGCCGTGGGTGTCTCGGTGATGACGTCGACGCAGAAGCCGGACGACAAGGCGTGCCCCTCCGAGCTGCGTGACCAGCACCAGGCCCGGTTCGCGCTGCGGGTCGGCGCCTACCAGGTCTCCGACGTCATCCTCGGTGCCGGGTCCTACAGCGAGGGCTTGGACGCGTCCAAGCTGCTCAAGTCCCACAAGGGCGTCGGTCTGCTCAAGGGCATGTCGGACGACTCCGGGATCGTGCGCACCTACCTCGCCGACGGCCGCGACGCGGAACGCATCCTCACCCGTGCCGCCGCGCTGCGGGAGGCGGAGGGCACGCTGTCCGGCGACGCGGTCGGCGAGGCCCCGGCGCCGGAGGTGTCCGCGACGGTCCTGGACGACGTCGCACAGGTGCTGGGCAAGGGCGAGGCCAAGGTGTGGTCCGAGACAATCGTCGACCGCCTCGCCGACCTGCGCCCCGACGTCTACGGCCCGTGGGCGGAGCTGGAGGCCAAGCCCAAGGCGGAAGCGCTCACCGCCGCGCTCAAGCCGTTCGGCATCGGCACCATGCAGATCAGCCGGCGCATCGACGGCGAACAGGTCAACAAGCGCGGCATCAAGCGCGAGGACATCGCCGCCGCGATTACGCAGCGCAACGAAAAGCGGGACGCCGGATAGGTCTCACAGCCTGCTACCGGTAGCGGCATGCGTCGCTACCGGTAGCAACCCTGCTAGCGACCAAAACCGCCCCTGATCAGGCCGCTAGCAGATAGCGGCCCACCTGCGGAAACCCCCGAAAACCTGCCTGAGAGGCCAGTGATGAGCCTTCCCCTCCTTGCTTTCGCCTGCCTACTCGCCATCACGCTCGGTTACGGCGTCAAGTGCTGGCTGAGCCCGTTCGGCGACTGCCGCAAGTGCCACGGCATGGGCCACGACTTCAAGACCGACCGCAAGGGCCGCACCAAGCGCGGCCGTGACTGCCGACGCTGCGACGCGACCGGCAAGCGCATACGCGTCGGCCGCTGGATCTACAACCGCGCCGCGCGCACCTACCGCGCCGGCACCCGCTGAACGACCGGTCGAAGGAGCCCCGCCATGCGCAAGACCCTCGCGGCCGTCGCCGCGACCATCACCGCCGTCCTGGCCCTGACCGCGTGCAGCCCCGACTACGCCCCCGGCCCGTCCGGGACCGTCACCGACCGCAGTGCCACCTACCGCAAGGCCGACGGCTGGCACTACCAGCTCACCGTCACCCCCACCGACGGCCGCCGCCAGGACTTCCGCGTCACCCGCGACGAATACCGGCACTGCTTCCGCGGCTCCGCCTATCCCACCTGCACCCACCGCTGACCCCCGGAGGACTGATGGTCGTCACCATCCCGCTCGTGCTGCTCCTCGCCGCCGCGCTCGCCGCGTTGCTGCGCTTCCGCGCGCTCGGCGCCGGGGCGGCCGTCGTCGCCGCGCTGTTCGGCTTCTACCTCGCCGCCACCGACGCGAGCGACACCGTCAACCAGCTCGTCACCGCCGTCACCGGCGCCCTCGCCGACATCGGCCGCTAGAAGGGAGAGCAGGAGATGAACGAACCCACCACGCCCCACGACTGGCACCGGCCGGCCGTGCGGGACGCGGCGGCCGTGGAGGTTCACCACCCCACGCCCCTCGCACCGATACCGCACGCCGCGCCGCTCGTGCCTGTGCAGCCGGGCACCATCCCGGCCGTGACGAGCATCGTGCTGCCCGACGGCCGGGTCGTCACCGGCTACACCCTCGAACCCGCCAAGCCCGAACAGGTCGCGACCAAGCCGGCCGTCTCCAGGGCGGCGGTGAACATCGCCCTCGGGGGCATGGGCTTCGCGACCGTGTGCGGCGGACTCGTGCTGCTGACCACCTTCATTGCCGCGCTCGCCGCGCTCATTCACCAGCTCATCATCCTCGCCGCCGTCATCTTCGGCGGCTGGGTCGCCGTGCAGGTCTTCAGCGCGAGCGGCCGTGGCGGCGGGACGACGGTCAACATCCGCAAGGCCGTCATCAAGCGGAACAAGTTCTACGGCTGACAGGAGCCTTCGTGTTCGAGATCCGCGCCATCTGCGACCCCGACGACACCGACCGCGTCACCACCGCGCTCACGACCGCGTTCATGGCGGGTGACGTGCGCACGTACCCGACCCGGGACGGCAAGCGCACCCGCCTCTACCTCACCGCCGACCACCGCCCCGCCCCGCAGGACTGGCCCACCCCGGAACAGGCGTACGCGACCGCCCCGAGCATCAACAGTGAGATCGGCTGGACGGCACGCTTCCTGGCTGAAGCCGTGTGCTTCACCGAGCTGGGTCGGGAGTTCTACCTGCGCAAGGCCGCTCTGCTGGACCGCATTGCACTCCTGGGTGAGAGCGACGGCTTCCACGACGACGACGGCGAGACGGCTCTCGCGGCGGCGCTGCACCTGCTCGACATGGACCAGCCGGGCGTGATCTGCGATCCGCGCGCCTACGTCCGCCAGCAGTACGCCCGCTCACTCACCAACGACCAGTAGCTACGCCCGTGGGCGGCGGTCACTCCCGGACAAGGACAGCCCGCCGCCCACGGTCTCCAAATCCCGACGTAGCAGAACAGGAGACCTACAGCATGACCCAACCGCGCACATTCGGCGAGGGCCCTTCGGACCCTGCCACCCGATCGGGGCGCGTGCCCCGGCCGCGCCTGCTGGATTTGTTCTCGTGCGCTGGCGGTGCCGCCATCGGCTACCACCGGGCCGGGTTCGCGGTGGACGGCTGTGACATCGCCGACCGCCCCAACTACCCCTTCCCCTACCACCACGGCGACGCTCTGACCTACCTCGCCGCCCTGATCGCCTCCGGTGAGATCCACCGGTACGCGTTCGTCCACGCCTCCCCGCCGTGCCAGCACGGATGCGCGCTGACCGTGGGCACCAACGCCTCCCAGGGATGGGGCCGCACGCACGTCGACCTGGTCGCCCCCGTCCGCGACCTCCTTGACGCAACCGGTCTGCCGTACGTGATGGAACAGCCCAACGGCCGCGCGAAGATCCGCAAGGACCTGACGCTGTGCGGTGAGATGTTCGGTCTCGGGGTCATCCGTCACCGCAACTTCGAGTTGGGTGGCTGGACCACCGTGCAGCCGGCGCACGCCCCGCACCGGGGCCGCGTGCGCGGCTACCGGCACGGCCGCTTCTACGACGGCCCCTATGTGGCCGCGTACGGCAACGGCGGCGGCAAGCCGTCCGTGGCGGAACTCCAGGCCGCCATGGGCATCACGTGGACCGACGTGCGCGAGGAACTGACGGAGGCGATCCCGCCCGCCTACACCGAGTTCATCGGCCGCGCCCACCTCGCCGCCACGGCGACACTGGGGGCGGCGGCATGAACGCGACACCTGAAGTCCTGCGGGTTGCCCTCGCCCTCGCGGCGGCCGGCCTCCCGATCCTGCCCCTGCGAGCGGGCAAGGTCCCATTCGGCAACTGCCGGACGTGCAGGGGGAACACGTGCGGTGGCCGGCCCAACATGAAGGCGGCGGGACCCTGCCGGTGCCCCGCGCCGTGCCACGCGTGGGGGGCTGCGACCACCGACCCGCACGTCCTCACCTCGCCTGCATGGGTGCGGGCGTGGCGGGCGGCGGTGGCCATCGCCTACCACCCCGGAGGGGCCGGACTGACCGTCGTCGACCTCGACAACGCGACGGCCGTCGCATGGGCCCGCGCAACCCTGCCCGCCACCCGGACCGTGCCGACCACGCGCGGCGAGCACTGGCTCTACCAGGGCGCCATGCCGTCCGCGAACGCGGTCCGGCCGGGCGTCGACATCAAGTCCCTGACTCAGTACGCACGTTGGCTCGGACCCGGCGCCGGTCGCATGGTGGCCCTACCGTCCACCGTCCGCGCCCTGGTCGTGAAGGAAGAGACCACCCCCGGCCGGCGCGGGGTGGCATCTTCTCCTCGCACCCTCGCCCCGTGGTCGCGGCAGGTGGCCACCGGGTGCCGCCACACCGAGCGCTACGTCCGCACCGGTCTGGAACGCGGCCTCGCACTCGTGAGGGCCCGCACCGAATCCGGCGCAGGCTCCCAGGCGTTCGGCGTCGCCCGGTTCCTCGCCGCCCAACACACTGACTGCCCCGGACCATGCGGCCTCGCGGCGATCGGCGAGGAGATCGTGACCGCCGCCGTATCCGTCGGTGTCCCTGAGGGCTACGCGCGCCGCGCGGTCACCAACGGCCTTGAGGCGGCCGGGGAGCGCGCGGCATGAACAAAGCATCCCGAACCGCCACGAAAGGCCCTCAGGGCGCCGTACATGGCCCGCCACGGCTGATGGTGGGCCTGCCGAAGGTCGCCGCCCGCAAGGGCGTCCTTTCTGCCGTTGGCCTGGACCCGCAGACGGTCACCGTCACCGGCATCACTCCGGGTCTTCAGATCCAGTGCGAGGGCGTCCCCGTCGCGGACTGGCTCTGTGCCTGCGGGCAGCACGAACGCGCCCGGGGCCGTGCCGCCGTCGCCCGGCTGACCGCCCGCGTCATCGCCGGCATCTGCCCCCACACCACCACCGAAGGGAGGGCCGTCTCATGACTCCACAGCCTGTGGACAGCTCCGACCTATGGGCCGGACTGCCCACCCTGCAAGACCCGCCCGGCGAGGACGACACGGCACCGGACGTGTGGGAGGACCCCATTCCCCTCACCGGCCGCCGCGAACGTCCGCCGTTCCCCGCTCACGTCTTCCCTGCCTGGTTGGGGGAGTTCGTGACGGCCGTCGCCGAGGAGACGCAGACACCGGTGGACCTCGGAGGGTCGGTCGCCCTCGCCGTGCTCGCCACGGCGGCCGGTGGCCGGTCGGTGGTTCATGTGCGCGGCAACTGGCGCGAGCCCACCAACCTCTACACCGTGGTGGCGCTTCCACCCGGCAACCGCAAGTCCGCTGTCTTCTCCCTGCTGACCGACCCGCTGTATGAGGCGGAGAAGCAGCTCAAGGCGGCGATGAAGCCGGTCATCGTCGAGGCGGAGCTGACGGCGAGGCTGGCCAAGGAGGCGGCGGACAAGGCCACCACCAAGGCCGCGTCCGCCGACGGCGACAAGCGCGACGAGATGGTGAAGACCGCCATCGGACTCGCGCAGACCGCCGACACGCTCACCGTGCCGGCCGAACCCCTCCTGCTCGCCGACGACTGCACACCCGAGACGGTCACCTCGCTGATCGCGGAACAGGGCGGCCGGCTGTCGGTGATGAGCGATGAGGGCGGAATCTTCGACATCATCGCCGGTCGCTACTCGGGCAGTCCCAACATGGAGGTCTTCCTCAAAGGCCATGCCGGGGGCCGCCTGCGGGTGAACCGGCAGACCCGCCGTGAGTACGTGGACGCTCCCGCTCTGACCATGGGACTGGCCGTTCAACCCGATGTGCTCGTCGACATGGGGAAGATCAAGGGCGGGAAGGGGCGCGGACTGTTGGGCCGCTTCCTGTACTCGCTGCCGGTGTCGACGGTCGGCGAGCGGAAGGTCATCACCGACCCGGTCCCCGAGCAGACCGCCGCCACCTACGCCGCGAGGGTCATCGACCTCACCCTGTCGCTCGCGGACTGGACCGACCCGGCCGTCATCCAACTCACCCCCGAGGCGGACGCGGCCCTGATCGTGTATCAGCAACGAGTCGAACCGCGGCTCAAGGAACGCGGCGGGACACTGGGCCACATCAACGACTGGGCCGGGAAACTCGTCGGAGCGATCGCCCGCATGGCCGCGTTGTTGCACCTCGCCGAACACGGCGGCAACGGCTACGCCCACCCGGTCACCGAGGCCACCATGAACGCGGCAATCGAGCTGGGGGAGTACTACACCGCCCACGCCCTCGCCGTCTTCGACGCCATGGGCGCCGATCTGGTCCTGTCCCGCGCCCGCAGCGTGCTGGACGCGCTGAGGGACAACCAGTGGGAGGACGTCAGCCGACGGGACGTCTTCAGCGTCCTGTCCCGCAGCGAGGTCCCCACCATCGCCGACCTCGAACCCGCCCTCGCGCTCCTGGAAGACCACGGATACCTGCGGTCCTACCAGCCCGAGCGCACCGGCAAGCGCGGACGTCCCCCGGCACCCCGCCTACAGGCCCACCCCGCCCTGCGCCACGGCGGCCGGTGACCCGGCCTCGCCCCAACCCCTCCCGCACAAACCGCAAAATCCGCAATAACCCCCGGACACCCCGCTGACCTGCGGCGGGACCCCTGGCTCATCCCGGCCGGGAGCCCGCCGCACAATCCCGCGATATTCCGCAAAAAACCGAGCACCGCCCCACCCGAAGGGGCCGGTCACTGGGCGCCCCTGATTTTTGCGGAATATCGCGGATTTTTGCGGGGCACCGTCCGTCCCTGCCCGCACACCGCATAACCGCAGGTCAGCCTCCCTTCCCGGGTTTTCTGCGGATTTTGCGGTTTGTGCGGCGGCACCTGTTCCTGAACCAGCCTCACAGGAGTGAGCCGTGGACGAACACGACACCCCCGACATCCCCGCCGACGACGACCCGACCCTCGTTTTCCTCACCGTCAAAGAGGCCGCCCGCCGACTCCGCATCGGCCGGACCACGTGCTATGGGCTCATCCGCACCGGAGAACTGGAGTCCGTCATGGTCGGTGGACTCCGCAGGGTCCCGGTCGACGCGCCGGTCGCCTACGCGACCCGTCTCCGCACCACCCAACGCGCCGCTTGACGACGCCCGGGGCGGCGGCACTCCCGGACAGGACAGCCCGCCGCCCCGGTCTCCATCCCGACACGCAAGAAACAGGAGCCTGCCTGTGGCAGAGGACAAGAAGAAGCGCACGCGACAGCCGAACGGCCGAAGCTCGATCTACTTCGGAAAGGACGGCAAATGGCACGGCCGCGTCACCGTCGGCGTCCGCGACGACGGCACGCCGGACCGCCGTCACGTCGAACGCAAGACCCGCGCCGAAGTGACGGCCGCCGTAGCCGAGTTGGAGAAGCAGCGAGACGCCAAGACCGTGCGGAAGCCCGGTAAGGCATGGACGGTCAAGGCTTGGCTGACCCACTGGATTGAGAACGTCGCGCCCCTCGCCGTCAACGACAACACGATGGTCGGGTACGGCGTGGCCGTCCGGAAGCACCTCATTCCCGGCTTGGGCGCTCACCGTCTCGACAGGCTGAAGCCCGAGCACATCGAGGTGTTCTACGCCAAGATGCAGGCCAACGGCAGCAAGCCCGCGACCGCTCACCAGGTGCACCGGACCTTTCGCACTGCGCTCAACGAGGCTGTACGGCGGGGGCATCTCGGCAAGAACCCGGTGCTGTTGGCCAAAGCGCCGAAGACGGGGGATCACGAGGTAGAGCCCTACACCGTCCAAGAGGTACAGCGGCTGTTGAAGGCCGCTGACCGGCACCGCAACTCCGCACGGTGGGCCGTCGCCCTCGCGCTCGGTCTGCGTCAAGGGGAGGTGCTGGGCTTGCAGTGGGTGGACGTGGACCTTGACGATGGATTCCTCGTAGTCCGCCGTAGCCGCCACCGGCCGCAATACGCCCACGGGTGCGCCGAGCCCTGCGGACGCAAGGCCGCGGGGTACTGCCCGCAGAAGCGACGGACCAACCCGGAGTTGACCGTTACCAAGTCGCGCGCCGGCCGCCGCGCGGTCGGTCTCCCCGAACAGCTCGTTGACCTACTCCGTGCACACCTCAAGGCGCAGGAAGCGGAGAGGGAGGCGGCCGGGAAACGCTGGGAGGAGAACGGCCTGGTCTTCCCGGATGAGTACGGCCGTAGCCCGTCCCATCGCCGGGACTGGTCTGAGTGGAAGGCACTTCTGGCAGAGGCGAAGGTTCGTGACGCGCGTTTGCACGACGCACGCCACACTGCTGCCACCGTGCTGCTCATCCTCGGGGTACCCGAGCGCGCCGTGATGGGCCTTATGGGATGGTCGACAACCGCCATGGCCGCCCGGTATCAGCACATGGTCGACGCGGTGCGGACTGACATCGCGAGGCAAGTGGATGGTCTGATCTGGAAGGTGGATGGAGACGGGCCGAGCGATGCCGATGGGTCGGCCGGGGTGCCCGTGGAGAATGATTAGATAGTCGCGAAAGGGTGGTCTCGCAAGGGGCCGCCCTAGCTTGTTACTCCAGTTTCAGAATTAACTATTTCCACTTTGACCATTCGCTGTCACGTCAGCCTATCTGATGCTCGCCGTTTCCTTCCCGGCGACTGTCGTCACAGATTTACATCTGTTCTTGACGTCGATTGTGGTCGCTCTCTCGGAAGGTCTTTCCGTTTGTTGAAATCACCTCTATCATTCACTGATGGACAGGAGTCTGCTGCTGAACCTTGTGGCTCTTTTCATCTCGATCTGCGCGGTAGCCATTTCCGTGATCTTCGGGATGCGACAGCTGGCGATTGCGCGGCATGCTAACTATATACCTGCCCTTCTTGACCTCTTGAGTGAGTTCAGAAAAGTAGAGTTCCATGAGAAGTATAATTTTGTTTGCGTCAGGCTACGGGAGGAGCATTCTCCGGAACTTGGGCTGAGTGGGTTGCCAATAGAGGTGAAGGAAATTGTCTACAGTGTCTTATATTTCTTTCAGACCATTGCGAAACTTTATGCGCTAGAGGTCCTTAGTGAGGAGGTTGTAATGGGCATGGTGCGAGGTCGGGTGGTAATGATGTGGCGCGCCATTGAGCCTTATGTGATTAAGGAGCGCGAATCGCCTTTGGTGGATGATCATCTGCTTTCCGTGCTGGAAAGTTTCGCCGCAGATGCCGAGCGCTTTACGGGTCCGTAGGGAGCTGGCCTGTTGCGGGTCCGGCGAGCTGGTGGGCGAAGGGGGCGACTAGCAGCTGCTGAGAGCTGAGAGCTGAGAGCGACGGGTGAGCTGCTGGGTCGGAATGAGACGGAAACTGAGACGGGCCACCGAAAGGGCGGCACCCCCTTGTGGGTGCCGCCCTTTCGTTTTGCCTGGTCAAGCACTTGAGGCCGTGGCGGGAATCGAACCCGCGTAACTCGCTTTGCAGGCGAGTCCCTGAACCACTCGGGCACACGGCCGGGTCGGTGGAGCGAGGTGCTCCTGCCGAACTCGGTGGAATGACCGTATGGCGAGGGTGAGGGGAGACTCAAGGGATTCCTGGGTGCTGCAACGGGACTGCCATGCGCCGTTCATGAACGGGCCTCGGCCCCCGGTGGTCGTACGACCAAGGTCGCAGGTTCACGTGGAGCTTTTGACAGGGGTCAAAGGGGGCTGTGGACCTTACTCTGGCGGGCATGGCAGTCCTGGAACCGCGTGACACCGATGTCGCCGACGACCCTGAGGTCCTGTCCGTCAACGAGGTGGAGGAGGGGGTGCTGGGGCGTTCGTACCGGGCGCTGAGTATCGGCATCGTGTCCGTCGTGCTGCTCATCGCGTTCGAGGCCACCGCTGTCGGGACCGCGATGCCGGTTGCCGCGCGGGAGTTGGACGGGGTCGCGCTCTACGCGTTCGCGTTCTCCGGGTACTTCACCACCAGCCTGTTCGGGATGGTGCTGGCCGGGCAGTGGGCGGATCGGCGGGGGCCCCTCGGGGCGTTGGCCGGCGGGATCGCCGGCTTCGGTGCCGGGTTGTTGCTGTCCGGGACGGCCGGCGCGATGTGGCAGTTCATTCTCGGACGGGCCGTGCAGGGGTTCGGGGGCGGTCTGGTCATCGTGGCGCTGTATGTCGTCGTCGGGCGGGCCTACCCGGAGCGGCTGCGGCCCGCGATCATGGCGGCGTTCGCGGCAGGCTGGGTCGTGCCCTCGATCGTGGGGCCGCTCGCGGCCGGGGCCGTGACCGAGCACCTCGGGTGGCGGTGGGTGTTCGTCGGGATTCCGGTCCTGGTGGTCTTTCCGCTGGTGTTCGCCCTGCCGCAGATTCGGCGGCGGGCGTCCGGGCCGGTCGACGACGACCATGGAGAGGCCGCCTTCGACCGTCGCCGCATCCGGCTCGCCCTCGGGATCTCCCTCGGCGCCGGGCTCCTCCAGTACGCCGCCCAGGATCTGCGTCCCCTCTCCCTGCTCCCCGGCCTCGCGGGCGTCGCGCTGCTCGTGCCGGCCGTGCTCGGGCTGCTTCCGCGCGGGACGTACCGGGCGGCACGCGGGCTGCCCTCCGTCGTGCTGTTGCGCGGGGTCGCCGCGGGGTCCTTCGTCGCCGCCGAGTCCTTCGTGCCGTTGATGCTGGTCACCCAGCGGGGGCTGTCGCCGACGCTGGCCGGGTTCTCGCTCGCGGCGGGCGGCGGTACGTGGGCGCTGGGGTCGTGGGTGCAGTCGCGGGCGCGGGTGGAGCCGTACCGGGAACGGCTGATGACCGGGGGGATGGTTCTGGTCGCGGCCGCGATCGCCGCCGCGCCGAGTGTGCTGATCCACTCCGTGCCCGTCTGGACCGTCGCCGTCGCCTGGGGTTTCGGCTGCTTCGGGATGGGGCTGGTGATCTCCTCGACCAGTGTGCTTCTGCTGCATCTCTCCGCCCCCGACGAGGCCGGCACCAACTCCGCCTCCCTCCAGATCTCCGACGGCCTCTCCAACGCCGTCCTGCTGGCGGCGGGGGGTGCGGCCTTCGCGGCGCTGGGCGGCGGCACGGTGAGCCATACGGCGACGGAGGCATCCGGCTCCCATCCGGCCGCGTTCGCCGTGGTGTTCCTGCCGATGGCGGGGGTGGCGTTGGTGGGGGCGTGGGTGACGACCCGACTGCACGCCACAACGCGACCTGGCTCTCCCCGCACATGAACGGTCACCCGCTGGACGCGAACGTCGACGTCGACGAGGCTGAGCAGTTCGTGCTGGACGGGTCGACTGTGACCTCGGTCCCACCCACGGCCGCCCCGGCCCCGTCCGCGCGTTGACGGCATCGGCCCGCCGGTAAGGTGACCCGGTCGTCATACACAGCCGAAGACACCGCCGAGCCGCCCGCCCGTCGCCCACCACCCCGCTTGACGCGCTTCGCGCGGCACCTCCCATTCGACCCGACGGAGACCGTGACTACCACCGCCGCCTCCTCCCACCACCTTTCCCCCGCCTTTCCCGGCCGGGCCCCCTGGGGTACCGCCAGCAAGCTGCGCGCCTGGCAGCAAGGGGCGTTGGACAAGTACGTCCAGGAGCAGCCGCGTGACTTCCTGGCCGTCGCGACCCCGGGCGCGGGCAAGACGACGTTCGCCCTCACCCTCGCCTCCTGGCTGCTGCACCACCATGTCGTGCAGCAGGTGACGGTCGTCGCGCCGACCGAGCATCTGAAGAAGCAGTGGGCCGAGGCGGCGGCGCGGATAGGGATCAAGCTCGATCCCGAGTACAGCGCCGGACCGCTCGGCAAGGACTACCACGGCGTCGCCGTCACCTATGCGGGGGTGGGCGTACGGCCCATGCTCCATCGCAACCGGGTCGAGCAGCGCAAGACCCTCGTCATCCTCGACGAGATCCACCACGCCGGTGACTCCAAGTCGTGGGGCGAGGCGTGCCTGGAGGCCTTCGAGCCCGCCACCCGCCGGCTCGCGCTCACCGGTACGCCCTTCCGGTCCGACACCAACCCCATTCCCTTCGTGGCGTACGAGGAGGGAAACGACGGCATCCGACGGTCGGCCGCCGACTACACCTACGGGTACGGGAACGCGCTGGCCGACCATGTCGTGCGGCCCGTCATCTTCCTCTCCTACAGCGGCAACATGCGCTGGCGGACCAAGGCGGGCGACGAGATCGCCGCCCGGCTCGGCGAACCCATGACCAAGGATGCGATCAGCCAGGCCTGGCGTACGGCCCTGGATCCGCGCGGTGAGTGGATGCCGAGCGTCCTGCGCGCCGCCGACCAGCGGCTGACCGAGGTCAGGAAGGGCATCCCGGACGCCGGAGCCCTCGTCATCGCCTCCGACCAGGACTCCGCGCGCGCGTACGCCAAGCTGATCCGCGAGATCACGGGCAACAAGGCGACCCTCGTGCTGTCCGACGACGCCGGCGCGTCCAAGCGGATCGACGACTTCAGTGCCAGCAACGACCGGTGGATGGTCGCCGTCCGCATGGTGTCCGAGGGCGTCGACGTGCCCCGGCTGGCCGTGGGCGTCTACGCCACCACCATCTCCACGCCGCTCTTCTTCGCCCAGGCCGTCGGCCGTTTCGTACGGTCCCGGCGGCGCGGTGAGACCGCCTCCGTCTTCCTGCCGACCGTCCCCGACCTCCTGACCTTCGCCAACGAGATGGAGGTGGAACGGGACCACGCCCTCGACAAGCCGAAGAAGGAGGGCGAGGAGGACCCCTACGCCGAGTCCGAGAAGGAGATGGAGGAGGCGAACAAGGAGGAGGACGAGGACACCGGCGAGCAGGAACAGTTCGCCTTCGAGGCGCTGGAGTCCGAGGCCGTCTTCGACCGCGTCCTCTACGACGGTGCCGAGTTCGGTATGCAGGCGCACCCGGGGAGCGAGGAGGAGCAGGACTACCTCGGGATTCCCGGGCTCCTGGAGCCGGACCAGGTGCAGCTGCTGCTCCAGAAGCGGCAGGCCCGGCAGATCGCGCACAGCCGCAAGAAGCCGGACACCGAGGCGGATCTCCTCGAGCTGCCCGCCGAGCGGCGGCCCGTCGTCTCGCACAAGGAGATGATGGAGCTGCGCAAGCAGCTCAACACGATGGTGAGTGCCTACGTCCACCAGAGCGGCAAGCCGCACGGGGTGATCCACACCGAGCTGCGCCGGGTGTGCGGGGGGCCACCGAGTGCCGAGGCCACGGCCGGGCAGCTGCGACAGCGGATCGCCAAGGTGCAGGAGTGGGCCACCCGGATGAGGTGACGCGGGGGCGCCTGCCGCCTCGCGTCGCGGGACCGTACGTATCCGGACAAACGGAGTGGTCCGTACCGACTGCTGCCCGGATTCTGGACGGAGGCTTCCGCTGAGCGAACCCGCTTCGCTACTGTCCCGCTACGCACACGCCCCGTGGCAGCGCCGCCGCGGAGCGCAGCCGTGAAGCGACGCGGTCCGGAAACAGACCGGGCCGCCGTCCGATCGGCGGCCTCTGAAGCGCGTCACCGACGGGACTCGGTGACGCACCGCCGTGAGGGGCCCGCCGACCTCACCACTTGGAGGAGTGGGCGTCGTGACCGCGGAGACCTCTCAGACGCTTGACCGGGGACTGCGTGTCCTCAAGCTCCTGGCCGACACGGACCACGGGCTCACCGTCACCGAGCTTTCCAACAAACTGGGTGTGAACCGGACCGTGGTGTACCGGTTGCTGGCCACGCTGGAGCAGCACGCCCTCGTCCGGCGTGATCTGGGCGGGCGTGCCCGGGTGGGGCTGGGGGTACTGCGGCTCGGACGGCAGGTGCACCCGCTGGTACGGGAGGCCGCACTGCCCGCGCTGCGCTCGCTCGCGGAGGACATCGGGGCGACGGCACACCTGACCTTGGTGGACGGAACCGATGCGCTGGCCGTGGCCGTCGTGGAGCCCACGTGGACGGACTATCACGTGGCGTATCGGGCGGGGTTCCGGCATCCGCTGGACCGCGGGGCCGCGGGGCGGGCGATTCTCGCCGCTCGGCAGCAGGGGTTCGGGGAGCCGGGGTACATGCTGACGCACGGCGAGCTGGAGGCCGGGGCCAGTGGGGCGGCCGCTCCCTTGCTCGGGGTCACCGGGGTCGAGGGCAGTGTGGGGGTCGTGATGCTGGCCGACGCGGTGCCGGAGCGGGTGGGACCGCGGGTGGTGGACGCGGCGCGGGAGGTCGCGGAGGCGTTGCGCTGAGCGGTGTGGCTTCGCCGTCGGCCGGGGGTCCGGTGGGGGCGGTTCGCGCCCGCGCGGCGGTGGCCGCAGATCGATACAGCCCTGCGCTCCTGGGGCCGTAGGTGGCGGACGCGGCGCGGGAGGTCGCGGAGGCGTTGCGCTGAGCGGTGTGGCTTCGCCATCGGCCGCGGGTCCGGTGGGGACGGTTCGCGCCCGCGCGGCGGTGGCCGCAGATCGATACAGCCCTGCGCCCCTGGGTGGGTGCGGTCGCCGCCGGCCGACAGGTCCACGTGTGGAAACCGGCGGCCGCGGCGGGCCGACATGCCCACGTGTTGAACCGGCAGCCGCCGCCCCCCGGCATGCCCACCTGCTCAACCGGCAGCCGTCGCCGGCCCCAGCCCCGCCAGCACTCTCAACTGCAGCCACAGGACGAGGCGTTCGTCGGGATCGTCCAGGTCGATTCCGACCTGCTTCCGTACCTGCTTCAGTCGGTAGCGGCACGTGTTCGGGTGCACGGCCAGCAGCCTTGCCGCCTCCGTCATGTCGCACCCCGTGTCGAACCAGCAGAGCAGCGTGCGGGCGTAGTCCGTCCCGTGCTCGGAGTCGTACGACAGCACCCGACGCCAGGATCCCGCGGTCAACTCCCGCTTTTCACCGAGTACGTCGGCGAGCCGCAGCAGCGTCACCCGCGGCCGCACCTCGTCGATCGTCGCCACCGGCAGCGAGGGCCCGAGCACCCGCAGCACGAGATCGGCGTCCGCCCGTGACCCGGCCACCTCCCCGAGCCCCGCCACCACCTCACCCAGCCCCGCACGCACCGGCACCCTCAGCGACTGCCCCGCCCGCGCGACGATGTCCTCCGCCAGCCGCCGGTGGCGAGCCCCGGGCGCCGGCAACAGGGCGTACACCACGCCGTCGAGCAGCACACACGCATGCCGCCCGTACCGCGCCGCGCACTGCAGCCGTACGACGTCCAGCAGCCGTGGCCCGGTCTGCCCGGCGTCCGGAAGGCCGACCGCGTCCAGGACGAAGGCGGCCACCCGTACCGGGCCCTCGACTCCCAGCCCCACGGAGGACGTTGCCGCGTCCGCCGTCCCCTCCAGCACCCGCCGCAGCAGATCGCTGTTCTGGTGCCGGGCCAGCTCCTGTGCCGCCCGCGCCCGCAGGAGCAGCAGTGCCGCCGTCGACGCCCCCTGGACGAGCGTCCCCTCCGCGTCCGCCGCGAGCGTGCCGTCGTCGACGACCCACACCGAGCCGAGGGTCTCCCCGCCGGCCCGGACGGCGACCGCGAGGCGCGGCAGGGCGCTGTCCCGCAGCGCGGGCAGCCGCAGCGGGCCGTCGGCCGCGAACAGCATCCGGTACTGCTCGGTGTTCTCCACGTCTGCCGGTACCCGCAGGCCCAGGATGCCCTGGCGGCGGTCCTCGTCGACCGGCTGGCCGGGGACCGTGGAGTAGGCGAGGATCCGCTGCCGGGGATCCTCCACGGCCGTCGCCCCGCCGGTCGCCGCCGCGATGGCGTCGGCGAGCGCGAAGAGGTCGCCGTGGCCGCCCGTGGCCGGGACCGGCCGCGCGCCGATCGCCGAGGCCAGCAGCAGGTGTGCCTGGTGCCAGGCCGTGTCCTCGGCGACGGACAGCAGTGCCACGCCGTACGTCTGCGCCTCGGCCGTCGGCCCGTCCGGACCGCGCACCACCAGGCCGGTCATCCCGGCTTCCGCGGCCGCCCTCACCAGCGGTCCGGCCGCGGCCGCTCGTACCCCGACCGCCAGCAGCAGCGCGCCCGGCACCTGGGGGAGCGGCGCGTGGGCGTCGTGGAGGAGCACCTCCGTGACCGGGACGGCGAGTCCGGCGGGTGCGGTGTGCAGGCGTACGGACGTCCTTCCGATGGCGTCCAGGAGGTCCCCGAGCGTGCAGGCGTCCATGGGTGCCCCCAGATGGTTTGGCCGATCCGCAAAGAAACGTACGTACACATTGTGGGACCGCACAACCCGGGGCGGCCGCCCGGGCCGGAGACTCGACACATGACCGGAGTGAGCATCCGTACCGTCCACGACGTCGCCGGCCTCGATGCCGTCAGCGCGTACTTCGGCGAGGTGTGGCGGACCCCGCGCACGAGCGCGCCCTATCCGGCCGAAGTGCTGCACAGCCTGGTCCACGCCGGCGGCGCGGTGCACGCGGCCCACGACGGTGAGCGCCTCGCCGGGGCCTGTGTCGCCGTGTTCGGGCCGCCGCGCTCGCGGGAGGTGTACTCCCTGGTCGCTGCCGCTGAACCCGGGCTCGGCCAGCTGGTGAAGCGGGCGCAGCGGGACTGGGCACTCGGCCTGGGCGCCCGCACCATGCGCTGGACCTTCGACCCGCTGGTCGCCCGCAACGCCCGCTTCAACCTGGCCAAGCTGGGCGCGGTGGGCACCGAGTACGTCGTCGACTTCTACGGCCCCATGAGGGACGGCGTGAACAACGGCGACGAGAGCGACCGGCTGACGGTGACATGGGATCTGGTGGCGCCGGGACAGCCGTACGACCCGGGGGAGCGCGAGGCCGCACCCGCCACCCGCCGTGCCCCCGACGGAGCAACCCTCGCCCGCCGCGACCTCGCCGACCTGCACGTCTGGTGCCGGGTCCCGGACGACGTCGTCAAGCTGCGGGCCGCCGACCCGGCGCTCGCGCTGCGCTGGCGGCGGGCCGTGCGCGAGGTGTTCACGGAGGCCTTCGGGCAGGGGTTCCGGGCGACCGGGATGTCCCGCGACGGCTGGTACACGCTCACCCGCGAGAACGACGAGGAAGGCACCGTATGAAACTCGAACGCGTCGAGGTCGTCCATGTGGCGATCCCGCTCGTCAGCCCCTTCCGCACCTCCTTCGGCACGATGACGACGAAGGACACCTTCCTGCTGCACGTCGTCACGGACACCGCCGAGGGCTGGTCGGAGTTCGCCGCCGACCCGCAGCCGCGGTACTGCTCGGAGTTCGTGGCGGGCGCGGAGCTCGTGCTGCGGGACTTCCTGGTGCCGAGGGTGGCGGCGCTGCCCACGCTCACGGCAGCGCTGGTGGGGCCCGCCGTCAGCGGGATCAAGGGGCACGAGCTGGCGAAGGCGGCCCTGGAGACGGCCGTCCTCGACGCGGAGCTGCGGTCGTACGGCATGCCGCTGGCGGTGTATCTCGGCGCAGTGCGCGAGCGGGTGCCCGCGGGGGTGTCGGTGGGGATCAAGGACTCCGTTCCGGAGCTGCTGGACGACGTCGAGCGGTATCTCGCCGAGGGCTACGTCCGGATCAAGCTGAAGATCGAACCGGGCTGGGACGTCGAACCGGTACGGGCCGTGCGCGAGCGCTTCGGCGCCGCACTGCCCCTCCAGGTCGACGCCAACACGGCGTACACCCTCGCGGACGCGGAACACCTGCGGCGGCTCGACGAGTTCGGGCTGCTGCTGATCGAGGAGCCCCTGGACGAGAACAACCTGTACGGCCACGCGCGCCTCCAGAGCCGTATCGCCACCCCCGTCTGCCTCGACGAGTCCCTGCACAACGCCCGGGACACCGCTTCCGCGATCGCGATGGACGCGTGCCGGGTCGTGAACATCAAGCCCGCGCGCGTGGGCGGCTATCTGGAGGCCCGCCGCATCCACGACGTGGCCCGCGCGCACGGCGTGCCGGTGTGGTGCGGCGGCATGCTGGAGACGGGAATCGGCCGCGCCCCGAACCTCGCCCTGGCCGCCCTGCCCGGCTTCACGCTCCCCGGCGACACCTCGGCCTCGGCCCGCTACTTCGCGGAGGACATCACCGAGCCGTTCGTCCTGGTGGACGGCCACCTGCCGGTTCCTCGGACGCCCGGCATCGGCGTCGAACCGCTGCCCGACGTCCTACGGCGCTTCACGCGCGCGAGGCGGGACCTGTACGGGGGCTGACCGGCTCGTGGCCGGAAGTGACCGCCGCGTTAGATTGATCCCGTGCTCTCTCGCCTCACGCGCCCCCAGGCCGTCGCCGTCTGCGCCCTGCCCGTCGTGGCACTGGTCGCCACGGCCCTCTTCGCGCCGCTGCCGTTCGCACTGGCGCAGCCCGGGATGACGGCGAACGTCCTCGGCGAGAACAAGGGCGCGGAGGTGATCACGATCTCCGGGGCGAAGACGCGTACGACGAGCGGGCAGCTGCGGATGACGACCATCGAGGCGACCGGGCCCGACACCCATGTCGCGCTCGGTGACCTCTTCGACAGCTGGTTCCGCACCGACCGGGCGGTCATGCCCCACGACGCGGTCTACCCGAGCGGGCAGAGCGTCGAGGAGATCGAGAAGCACAACACCGCGCAGATGAAGGAGTCCCAGGACGCGGCGACCGAGGCGGCGCTGAACTACCTGAAGCTCCGCGACGACAAGGTCAAGGTCACGCTGAAGCTCGCGGACGTCGGCGGCCCGAGCGCGGGGCTGCTGTTCACCCTGGGGATCATCGACAAGCTGAACGGTGACGGCGTCGGGGGCGACCTCACGGGCGGCCGCACCATTGCCGGGACGGGAACGATCGACGCGGACGGGACGGTCGGCGCGGTGGGCGGCGTGGCGCTGAAGACGCAGGCCGCGAAGCGGGACGGGGCGACGGTGTTCCTGGTCCCCGAGGAGGAGTGCTCCGACGCGAAGGCGGAGCTGCCGAAGGGGCTGCGGCTGATCCCGGTGACGTCCCTGAAGGGGGCGGTGAGTGCGCTGACCGCACTGGAGTCGGGTAAGGGGTCCGTCCCCGCCTGCTAGTGCGCGAGGGCCGGCCTGGGCGAGGCCAGCCGGAGGCCGACCTCCACCAGGGTCCAGCCGAGCCGGGTCCTGATGGCGTACGGCCGCTTGGCCTGCGCGGCCAGGCGGTGGGCGTCGGCCTCGGCGCGGAGGTCGGCGGCGCGGAGGTGGTGCAGGGCGAGGTGGGTCTCGGAGTGCATGGCGGGGCCCTTTCAGTCCGTCTCGGTCGGGAACAGGTGCGTGTGGATGCGTACTTGCTCCGAGCCGGGGTCCTCGTCGGTGACCCGGCCGCGGTAGTCGTTGATCAGGGCGTGCATCTTGGTCACGAGCTCGGCGCCCAGTTCGGGGGTGAGCTGGAGCGTCGCGTCGCTCATGTCGGTGGAGCGGATCCAGTCCTGGGACCAGCGCTCGCGGGTGTGGAGCCAGTGGGACAACTCGCGAGCGTGGGTCGCGGCCACCTCGTGCAGGAAGATCTCGGCCATCCCGCGGAGTTCCGGGCCCGCCCCCTCGAACTCGGTGGTGTCGAAGGTCAGTCCCTCGTCCACGGCCTTCCACCACCGCTCCCGCCCCTTGCCGTGCTCCGGGGCATCCGCGATGAAGCCGTACTCGGCGAGCTGTCGCAGGTGGTAGCTGGTGGCTCCGCTGGACTCGCCCAGCCGCTCGGCGAGCATCGACGCGGTGGCGGGACCGCGCCGGCGCAGGGCGTTGAGCAGTTCCATCCGCAGGGGATGGGCCAGCCCGCGCAGTGAACGGGCGTCGAGTTTCCGTACGTTGGGCTCTTCCGGCATGCGTACAAAGATAGCTTTGCAAAGAGCCCTTTGCAACAGGTTCTTTGTAACCGCGTCCTTGCGACGGCCTGCCCCTACTTCACGAAGCCCTGTGCCTTCATCCAGTCCAGCGCCACCTGATGCGGATCCTCCCCGGCGACATCAACCTTCGCGTTCAACTCCCGCGCCACCGTGTTGTCCAGCCTCTTCGTGACCGGGTTCAGGACCTCGGCGATGGCCGGCCACCTCTTCAGGGCCTTGGAGTTGATCACGGGAGCCGCGTTGTAGTTGGGGAAGAACGTCCGGTCGTCCCGCATCACCACCAGGTTCATGGACGTGATGCGCCCGTCGGTGGTGAAGACCTCCCCGTACCGGCAACTGCCCTTCGCCACCTGGGTGTAGATGATCCCGGTATCCATCTGGGTGATGTTCTTCGCCGGGATGCTCATCCCGTACGCCTTCTCCATGCCCGGCAGCCCGTCCGCGCGGTTGGCGAACTCGCCCTCCACGCACAGCGTCACCGCACCGGAGTCCTTCTTCGCCAGCGCGGCCACGTCGGAGAGCGTCCTCGTGCCGTACTTTTTGAAGCCGGCCTGGTTCATGGCGAGGGCGTAGGTGTTGTTCAGGGGTGCCTTCGGCAGCCACGTCAGCCCGTTCCCCAGGTCGGCCCTCCGTACCGCCACCCACTGCTTCTGCGGATCGGCGATCGGTTCACCGTTGCCCTGGTACGTGATCCACGCGGTGCCCGTGTACTCGTACATCCCGTCCGCGTCCCCGGACTTGACCGCCTCCCGCGCCCCGACCGACCCCTGGATCCCCGTGCGGTCGAGCACATCCGCCCCGGCCGCCTGGAACGCGATCCCCATGATCGCGCCGAGGATCAGCTGCTCGGTGAACTCCTTCGACGTGACCGTCAGAACCGCCCCTTTGAGCGGCTCACCCCGCCCGATCGAACCCGGCTTCACGTCGTCGACCATGGGCGAGCCACTGGTCAGCCCGCAGCCGGACAGCAGAACCAGGACCCCGGCCAGCGTCAGGCATGTCCGCCTCATGTGTCGGTCTCCGGCCTCTGGGGTCGGGGCAGTGGCCGGTGGTCCGGCATCGAGCTCGGCCTCACGTCTGTGGGTGTGGGGGAGTTGCGGGTCGGTGTGCGGGAGGGGGGCGGGGTCAGGGTTCCGGCCGGCGTCAGGCATGTCCGCCTCATGCGTCGGTCTCCGGGCCCTGGGGTCGGGGTAGCGGTTCGGCCGGTGGGGTGGTCCGGTGGGCCGGCATCGAGCTGGGGTTGACGTCGTCGGCCATCGGGGAGCCGCCCGCAGCCGGACAGCAGAACCAGGACCCCGGCCAGCGTCAGGCATGTCCGCCTCATGTGTCGGTCTCCGGCCTCTGGGGTCGGGGTAGCGGTTCGGCCGGTGGGGTGGTCCGGTGGGCCGGCATCGAGCTGGGGTTGACGTCGTCGGCCATCGGGGAGCCGCCCGCAGCCGGACAGCAGAACCAGGACCCCGGCCAGCGTCAGGCATGTCCGCCTCATGTGTCGGTCTCCGGCCTCTGGGGGCGGGGCAGTGGTTCGGTTGGTGAGGTGGGCCGGAGTTGCTGGTCGGTGTGCGGGAGGAGGGCAGGACCAGGGCCCCGGCCGGCGTCGGACGCCGTCTCGCCGGCATCGAGCCGGGCTGTGGGGGAGCGCCCGCCCACGTCAAGGGCCCCGGCCGTCGGCAGGCAGGTTCGTCTCACGTCCCTGCCTCCAGCCCCCGTGGCCTGAGCAGCAGTTCGGCCAAGGAGGCCAGCCAGTCGACCAGCAGGGCCAGGGTCACCGTGAGGATCGAGCCGAGCATCAGCACGGGCATCCGCTGGTTGGTGATGCCGGTCGTGATCAGGACGCCCAGCCCGCCGCCCCCGCCGAAGGTCGCGAGGGTCGCCGTACCGACGTTGAGGACCAGGGCCGTGCGGACGCCCGCGAGGATCAGCGGGACGGCCAGCGGGAGTTCGACGCGTGACAGCACCCCCATGGGCGACATCCCGATGCCCCGTGCCGCCTCCAGCAGGGTCGGGTCGTTCGCCTTCAGGCCCGCGATCGTGTTCGACAGGACCGGCAGGACGGCGTAGGCGACCATGCCGATCAGGGCCGCCTTCATGCCCGTGCCCAGCCAGATCACCAGCAGGGCCAGCAGACCGATCGCCGGGGTCGCCTGGCCCATGTTGGCGAGCGCCATGGCCACCGGGCTCGCCTTCCGGAAGGTTCTGCGGGTCAGCACGATCCCCAGCGGGATCGCGATGATCAGCACGAAGAACGTCGAGATCACCGTCAGCTCCACCTGCTGCCACAGGGCCTTGGACACCTGCCCGTTCGACAGCGCGTTCTCGGAGATCGGGTCCAGGTCGGCCTGCGCGAACCACAGCCAGGTCGCGAGCAGGACGGCGATCAGGAACGCGGGCAGAAAGGTCAGCTTCTGCCAGGTCACCCGCCTGGTGGGCGGCAACGGCGGGGGAGGGGCCTCGGTCTCCTCCGGTTCGACCGTCACTTCCGGTTCCACGGCCTCCTCCGCCTCGACCGTCTCCGGCATCTCCAACTCGGGGCTCGTCACGCTCCCTCCTGCTCGGCGTGCGTCTGGGTGGCCCGGATCTCCTCCAGCGCGTGCTGGTGCTCCCTCGCCTCCAGCCGGTCGGCCTCCAGAAGATCGTGCACGGAGTTCATGAGCGTCTCCATGTCGACGACACCCGTGTACTCACCGCGCCGCCCGGTCACCGCGACCCGTCCCGCGTTGTCGGTCAGCACGGCCTCCAGCGCGTCCCGCAGCGTCGCGTCCTTGGTCACCGTGTCGCTCACCAGCGTCCCGGCCCGGGCCAGCGACCCCTGGGCGCGCATCATGTCGCCGCGCCGGAGCCACTTGTACGGCCGTCCGCGCCTGTCGAGCAGCAGGATCTCGTTCGTGCCGCTGCCCCGGAGCTTGTTGAAGATCTCCTGGAGGGGGTCGTCGACGGTCACCGTCGGATACTCGGTGATCTCCACCTCCCGTACGCGGGTGAGGTTCAGCCGCTTCAGCGCTGCCCCGGCTCCGACGAAACCGGACACGAAATCGTCCGCCGGGTTGGTCAGGATGGCCTCGGGGGTGTCGAACTGGGCGATGTGGGACCGTTCGCGCAGCACGGCGATCCGGTCACCGAGCTTGATCGCCTCGTCGAAGTCATGGGTCACGAAGACGATCGTCTTGTGCAGCTCGTGCTGGAGCCTGATCAGCTCGTCCTGGAGATGGTCGCGGGTGATCGGGTCGACCGCACCGAACGGCTCGTCCATCAGCAGGACGGGAGGATCGGCCGCCAACGCCCTCGCCACCCCCACCCGCTGCTGCTGGCCGCCGGAGAGCCCGCGTGGATAGCGGCCCTGGAACTCCCCGGGGTCGAGCCCGACGAGGTCGAGCAGCTCCTCCACGCGGTCCTTGATCCGGCCCTTTCCCCAGCCGATCATCTTCGGCACGAGCGCGATGTTCTGCGCGACCGTCATGTGCGGGAAGAGCCCGGCCGACTGGATCGCATAGCCCACCTTGCGGCGCAGCTTGACCGGATCGATGCCGGTCACGTCCTCACCGTTGATCCGGATGCGTCCACCGGTCGGCTCGATCAACCTGTTGATCATCTTGAGTGTCGTCGACTTGCCGCATCCGGACGGACCGACGAAGACGACGAGCTCGCCGGCCTTGATCTCCATGGTGACGTTGTCGACGGCGGGCCGCGGAGTGCCGGGATACCTCTTGGTCAGGTTCTCCAGCTCGATGGACGCACCTGAGGTGCCGGACGTCTCAGGCACGGATCCCCCTCGGAATGGTCAGCCGTCCGATGAGGACGTACGCGGCATCGAACAGCAGGGCGAGGACGATGATCCCGAGCGTGCCGGCGAGCACCTGGTTGAGCGCGTTCTTGCTGCCCAGAGAGGCGATGCCGCGGAAGATCTCGTTGCCCAGGCCGGGTCCGGAGGCGTAGGCGGCGATCGCGGCGATGCCCATCAGCATCTGGGTCGAGACCCGGATCCCGGTCAGGACCGGCGGCCAGGCGAGCGGCAGCTCGACCCGCACCAGCCGCATCACCCGGGACATCCCGATGCCCCTGGCCGCGTCCACCAGCGAGGGATCGACCCCGCGCAGCCCGACGATCGCGTTGCGCACGATCGGCAGCAGCCCGTAGAGCGTCAGGGCGATCACCGTGGGCGGTACGCCCAGGCCCACGGCCGGGATGAGCAGACCGATCATGGCGAGCGAGGGGATGGTCAGAAACATCGAGGTGGCCGTGGTGGCGAGGTTGCCGCCCCACTCGCTCCGATAGGTGACGACCCCGATCAGCACCCCGAGCACCGTCGCCACGACCATGCACTGGAAGACGACGCTCGCGTGCTGGTAGGCGTCCGTGAGCAGCTGCTGGTGGCGGTTGCCGAGGTACTCCCAGAAGCTCACACGGCTCACCCCACGGTCGCGGTCAGGTCCTCGCCGAGTCCTCCGCCGCCTGCTCCACCAGCGGGATGATCCGCAGCGGAACCGGGTTCTCCATGACGATCGCGGTGGCGGCCCGGACGATCCCATCGAAACCGACAACCCGGTCGATCACACGTTGGAGATCGGCGTTGGACCGGGCCACGAGGCGGCACAGCATGTCCCCGCTGCCGGTGGTGGTGTGCAGCTCCAGGACCTCCGGAACGGTGGCCAAATGCGCCCGTACGTCGGCCCCTTGCCCCTGCCGGATCTGGAGCGTGGCGAACGCGGTCACCGGGTAGCCGAGCGCCGCCGGATCGACCTGCGGACCGAATCCCCGGATGACTCCGTTCGACTGAAGCCGGTCGAGCCGCGCCTGCACGGTGCCCCGGGCCACCCCCAGCCGCCGGGACATCTCCAGCACCCCGATCCGCGGCTCGCGCGCGAGGAGCACGATGATCCGCCCGTCCAGCTCGTCGATCCCCACCCAGGCCTCCCGGACCAGTGGTCATCCTGTACAGAAAGGCCGCCCGAGCGGCCGTATCACTGAACATATTGCCCAGTGAATACGCGAACTATTGCGCACCTTGCCGACCGGAGCCAGGCTTCGCACATGACGCAGACCACACACCACACTCCCGACACCGCCCGGCAGGCCGACCCCTTCCCGGTCAAGGGAATGGACGCGGTCGTCTTCGCCGTCGGCAACGCCAAGCAGGCCGCGCACTACTACTCGACCGCCTTCGGCATGCGGCTCGTGGCCTACTCCGGACCGGAGAACGGCAGCCGCGAGACCGCCTCGTACGTGCTGGAGAACGGCTCCGCCCGTTTCGTGTTCACCTCGGTCATCAAGCCCGCCACCCCCTGGGGCCACTTCCTCGCCCAGCACGTGGCCGAGCACGGCGACGGCGTGATCGACCTCGCCATCGAGGTCCCGGACGCCCGCCGCGCCTACACCTACGCCCTCGAGCACGGCGCCCGCTCGGTCGCCGAGCCGTACGAGCTGAAGGACGAGCACGGCACGGTCGTCCTCGCCGCGATCGCCACCTACGGCGAGACCCGCCACACCCTGGTCGAGCGCACGGGCTACGACGGCCCCTACCTCCCGGGCTTCGCCGCGGCCGCCCCGATCGTCGAACCGCCCGCCCACCGCACCTTCCAGGCCGTCGACCACTGCGTCGGCAACGTCGAACTCGGCCGGATGAACGAGTGGGTCGGCTTCTACAACAAGGTCATGGGCTTCACGAACATGAAGGAGTTCGTGGGCGACGACATCGCCACCGAGTACAGCGCGCTGATGTCGAAGGTCGTGGCCGACGGCACGCTCAAGGTGAAGTTCCCGATCAACGAGCCCGCCATCGCCAAGAAGAAGTCCCAGATCGACGAGTACCTGGAGTTCTACGGCGGCGCGGGCGTCCAGCACATCGCGCTGAACACCAACGACATCGTGCAGACCGTGCGGACCATGCGCGCGGCGGGAGTCCAGTTCCTCGACACCCCCGACTCCTACTACGACACCCTCGGCGAGTGGGTCGGTGACACCCGGGTACCGGTCGACACGCTCAGGGAGTTGAAGATCCTCGCCGACCGCGACGAGGACGGCTATCTGCTGCAGATCTTCACCAAGCCGGTCCAGGACAAGCCGACCGTGTTCTTCGAACTCATCGAGCGGCACGGCTCGATGGGCTTCGGAAAGGGCAACTTCAAGGCCCTGTTCGAGGCCATCGAGCGAGAGCAGGAGAAGCGGGGCAACCTCTGACCCGAGCCCCTTTCCGCGTCACGCTCGTAGGCTGGCCCCATGGCCAGGATCAATGACGTGGGCGGCACCCAGGGCTTCGGCGCGATCGACACCACCGACGACACCGAGCCCTTCCACGCGGACTGGGAGGCGCGGGTGGTCGGGCTCTACAACACCCTGCGCGCACAAGGGATCTTCAACACGAACGAGTTCCGGGACACGATCGAGTCCATGGCGCCGGCGGACTATCTGGCGACCTCGTACTACGAACGCTGGTTCCTGGCGATCTGTTCGCTGCTGGAGCGCAAGGGCGTGATCGAGCCGGGTGAGCTCGATGACTGACGCGCCCCCCGACCGCTTCCCGCCCGGCACCCGGGTCCGCACCTTTCGCCACGACCCGCCGCACCACACCCGCCTGCCCCGCTACGCGCGCGGCAAGCGGGGCGTGGTGGTCGAGCCGGAGGGCCCCGACGAACTGCCCGACATCAGCGCGCAGGGCCGCGGCGACGCACCCGTCGAGCAGATCTACGCCGTCCGCTTCGCGGCCCGTGACCTCTGGGGCGAGGGTGACCACCACGTCGTACTGGACCTGTGGGAGAGCTATCTGGAGGAGGATCACGATGACGAGCGGTGACCATCACACCGACGCGACGACCGCCCGGCGGGTACGGCGCCTGGAGACCCTCCTCGAGGAGAAGGGGCTGATCACCGGCGAGCGGCTGGACGAGGCGATCGACGCGTTCCTCGCGGAGTCCTCGCCGGCGAACGGAGCACGGGTCGTGGCGCGCGCCTGGACCGACGACGCCTACCGGGCCCGGCTGCTCGCGGACGGCACGGCGGCGGTGCAGGAGCTCGGCCACATGGAGGGCTCGTACCAGCGCCTGAGGGTCGTGGAGAACACCGAGTCCGTCCACAACGTCATCGTCTGCACCCTGTGCTCCTGCTACCCGCTCCGCCTCCTGGGCCCCTCTCCCAGCTGGTACAAGTCCGAGGCCTACCGCTCCCGCGTGGTCCGCGAACCCCGTGCCGTCCTACGGGAGTTCGGCCTCACCCTGCCCGACTCCGTGGACATCGTGGTGTGGGACTCCAGCGCGGAGACCCGCTACATGGTCCTGCCGCGCAGGCCCCAGGCCACGGAAGGGCTGGACGAGGAGGAACTGGCGGCGCTGGTGACGAGGAACGCCCTCATCGGTACGGCCGCGGTGTGACCGCTTTCGCGTCCCCCACCGGCAGTCCCTGGTCCGGCACGTCTCCCAGTGCCGCCAACGCCTCCCGCGCCGCCCGCACCCGCGAGGGCGAGAAGTAGGGGTTGATCCGCAGGGCCTCCTGGAGATGCCGGCGCGCGGGGGCGGGCTGTTCCAGGTCCCGCTCGATCATGCCCAGGTGATAGGCGTACAGCGCGCTGCGCACCCCGCCCCCGTGCGCCTTGTCCGTCGCGATCCGGGCGTATCGCAGGGCCTCCCGGTCCTCGCCCGCCCGGTGCAGCGCCCACCCCAGCGCGTCCGCCACCGCGATCCCCGGCTGCCGTCGCCACTCGGCCCTGAGCCGCCGTACGGCGGAAGCCGGGTCACCGTGGTCCGCCTCGAACTGCCCGAGAACCAGCTCCTCGTCCGCTCCGGACGCAGAAGCGCTCCGCACCCTCGCCAGCAGCAGGTCGTACTGCACCCGGGCCGCCTGCCCGAGCCCCAGCGACTCGTACAACTCGCCCAGCTCCAGGGCGTATTGCGGCAGCGGCTGCTTCGCGAGGGCGATCCGGTAGGCGTTCAGGGCCTCCGTCGTGCGGCCCAGCGCCGCGAGGGCCCGCCCCTGCCCGGCCTGCGCGGCCCACTGGTCGGGGTCGATACGGACCGTCTCCTGGAAGTGCCGCAGCGCGTCCTCGCGGTCGCCGCGCTCCCAGGCGAGCTGCCCGGCCCGCTCCAGATACTCGGCCCGCTCGGCCGCCGCCCGCGCCCCCGCCGCCGCGTCGGCCAGCTGGACCGCCGCGTCCTCGCGCCAGCCCCGGTCCCGGTACACGGCCGCCGCACTCGCCCGCACCGCGGGCCCCGACCGCAGCTCCATCAGCCGCTCCAGCGCACCGTGAGCCGCCTTGTAGTCCCCGAGACCCGTGTAGGCGTCGATCAGCGCCGGATACGTCGTCCACCGCTTCGGCTCCAGGTTCCGCGCCGCCTCACCCCAGGTCAGCGCGGTCCGGAAGTCCCGGCGCGCGTTCGCGAGGACGGCCAGACCGCCGAGGGCCGCCGCGTTCCTGCGTACCTGCAAGGACGTCCGCAGCGAGCCGTCGGCCTTCGCGTAGAACGCCGTGTCCGCCGTCCGCCGCGCCTGCTCGACGTATGCCGTCCCGAGCACCGCCCACGACTCGGCGTCCTCGGGATGCCTGCGCAGATGGCTCTCCCGCTCGTCGATCAACGCCGCCAGATCGGGCAGCGCGGCCGGCACCCCGGCGGCGACCGCCGACAGCGCCTGGGCACCCGGAGCCGGGGCGGGCGAGCGGGTCGCCGGCCGCTCCGGGGGCAGCAGCATCAGCGCCGTACCGAGCACCGCGCAGCCCGCGACCGCGGCCAGCACCGCACGCCCGTGCAGCCGGGCCCGTCGGTTCTCCGTGGCTTGGTTCTCCATGGCGCTCACTGTGCGTCAATACGACGACCACACCCCGGCGCTCGGCAGTCGGCGCTGGTGGGGTTCACACCGATGGCCCCCGGTGCGACGCTGTGATCATGAGCCGTATCGAAGCCCCCCGCGACGAGGTCACCGGCAACCTCGTCGACCGTCTGCTGAGCGGTCTGCCCGCCGAGGCCGTCCTCGCCGACCCGGACGTCACGGTCTCCTACGCCAACGACATGGCGAGCTTCTGCCCGGCCGGCACCCCCGCCGTGGTCGTCCTGCCGCGCACGGTCGAGCAGGTCCAGCACGTCATGCGCATCGCCACCGAACTGCGCGTCCCGGTCGTCCCCCAGGGCGCCCGCACGGGTCTGTCGGGCGCGGCCAACGCCTCCGACGACTGCATCGTGCTGTCCCTGACGAAGATGGACCGGATCCTGGAGATCAACCCGGTCGACCGCATCGCCGTCGTCGAACCCGGCGTCGTCAACGCGACCCTCTCCCGCGCGGTGAACGACCTCGGCCTCTACTACCCGCCGGACCCCTCCAGCTGGGAGATGTGCACGATCGGCGGCAACATCGGCACCGCGTCCGGCGGGCTGTGCTGTGTGAAGTACGGGGTGACGGCGGAGTACGTCCTCGGACTGGACGTCGTCCTCGCCGACGGGCGGCTCATGTCCACGGGCCGCCGTACCGCCAAGGGGGTCGCCGGATACGACCTGACCCGCCTCTTCGTCGGCTCCGAGGGCTCGCTCGGCATCGTCGTGCGGGCGACCCTGGCCCTCAGGCCGAAGCCGCCCGAGCAGCTGGTGCTGGCCGCCGAGTTCGCCTCCGGGGCCGCCGCCTGCGACGCGGTGTGCCGGATCATGGAGGGCGGGCACGTGCCGTCCCTCCTCGAACTGATGGACCGTACGACGGTCAAGGCCGTCAACGACCTGGCGCACATGGGACTCCCGGAGACCACCGAGGCCCTCCTCCTCGCGGCCTTCGACACCACGGACCCGGCGGCCGACCTCGCGGCGGTCGGCGCGCTGTGCGAGGCGGCGGGCGCCTCGCAGGTCGTCCCGGCGGAGGACGCGGCCGAGTCGGAGCTACTGCTCCAGGCCCGCAGGCTCTCCCTCACCGCCCTCGAAGCCGTCAAGGGCACCACGATGATCGACGACGTGTGCGTGCCCCGCTCCCGGCTCGCCGAGCTGCTCGAAGGGACCGAGCGGATCGCTGAGAAACACCAGCTCACCATCGGTGTCGTCGCCCACGCGGGCGACGGCAACACCCACCCCACGGTCTGCTTCGACGCGGCCGACCCCGACGAGTCCCGGCGCGCCCGCGAGTCCTTCGACGAGATCATGGCCCTCGGCCTGGAACTCGGCGGCACGATCACCGGGGAGCACGGGGTGGGCGTACTGAAGAAGGAGTGGCTGGCGCGGGAGATCGGCCCGGTGGGGGTGGAGATGCAGCGGGCGGTCAAGGGGGTCTTCGACCCGCTGGGGATCCTGAACCCGGGCAAGCTGTTCTGATCCGGTTCCTGCCAGGGGATCACTCTCCGTCCGCCGACTCGTCGCCCGGCCAGGGGTCGCCCAGCCACAGGTCGTCGGCCGGGGTCGGGGCCAGCAGTTCGGCGAGGCCGTCGTCGATACCGAGCTGCTCCGCCTCGGAGCCCGGGGGGACCACCCTCAGCGTGCGCTCCAGCCAGGACGAGACCTGCGCGGCCGGAGCCTCCAGAAGGGCGTCGCCGTCGGGGGAGCTCAGCGCCATCAGGACCACACCGCGCCCCGCGACCTTGGTCGGCCACACCCGCACGTCCCCGTGCCCGCACGGGCGGAACACCCCCTCGACGAGGAGCTCGCGGGCGAAGGTCCAGTGGACGGGGTGGTCCGAACCGACGTGGAAGGTGACGTGGACGGCGAAGGGATCGTCGCTGCGGTAGCCCAGCCGGGCCGGGACCGGGATGCCGCGCTCGGGCGACAGGATGAGTGTGAGCTCCAGTTCGCGCTCTACCACCGTGCGGTGCATGGCGTTCGTTCCTCTCTCGGCTCTCGTCCGGGTCCTGCGGTGGGCCCGTACGAGTGGAGAGGGGGGAGGGGACGGGATCATTACGCGGGTTCGGCGAACTTTTTTCCGGCCGTGTCGCGGTGGACGTCCCGGCCGGTATCACGGCCGGTGTCGGGTCGTGCTCAAAAGGAGTGGGTCCGGTGGGACTGGCGGTGGGTCTTGCGCCGGTCTGATAGATGTGGAGCCCCCTCTATTGACCCCCGAGCAGATACGGGACGACGGACATGAGCGCCCCAACCCCGGCACCCGGTGACGACAGGCCCCGCGAGGGCTATTACCCGGACCCGTCCATTCCTGGATATGTCCGTTACTGGAACGGTTCCTCGTGGGTGCCGGGCACCAGCCGTCCCGCCCCTGCGGCCGGCGAACCGCTCGCGCCACCCGCGGGCGGCGGCCCCGCATCCGCTCAGGTGGAGGAGACGGGCCCGCACTTCTTCGACGAGGACCCGGCCGAGGAAGCCCCGCACCCCGACACCCAGCACGGCAACCGCCCCGAACCCGCGTCCGCGTGGGGCGCCGACCGGGCCCACCAGGGCGGCTTCGGCGGCGAACAGGACCGCCGGGTGTCGTGGGGGTCCCCGCAGGACCCCGCGCAGGCTCAGCAGGGTGCCCAGCAGGTGCCGCCGCAGGGAGGTCAGCCCCAGGGGGCCGCACACGGCGGTCAGCAGGGCGGGACAGGCGGACCTCAGGGTGCTCGGCACGGTGGTGTACCGCAGCAGGGTGGTCCGCGGGGCGCCGACCCGAGGGTGGCCGGTGCCGGCGGGCCCGCCGACGGTGCCTCCCCGGGCCGGCCGGACGGGCACGCCGCCCGCACCGACGGCACCGCGACGATTCCGCCCGTCGAGCCGGACGAGGACGGCGGCACGCGTGTCTTCCGCCGGCCCACGGCCGGGTCAGGGGGAGCGGGAGCCGCCCAGCAGTCCGACGACGGGACCATGAAGTTCCGCGCGCTCTCCCCGCGCACGGCGCAGCAGGGCGGGGGCCCCGGGGCGCAGAACGGAAGCACACAGGGGCCCGCGTACTCGGGCCCCACGGCCCAGGGCGCCCAGCCCGCCGCAGCCGACAGCGGCGTCGCCCCCACCGGCCCTCAGGGCCCCGGCTTCGGCGCCGGCAAGGCGGCCGCCGAGCGTGCCGCGGCGACCGGTGCCGCAGGCCCTCAGGGTCCCGCCTCCGCCGCTGCCGCCCCTCTCTCCGGCCCGCAGCAGTCCACCCCCGCCTCCGGCCCGCAGACGGCCCCTCCGGGCGTCCCCCAGCAGAACCCGCAGCAGCCTCCCACCGCCACTCCCATGAGCCCGGGCCCCGGTGGCGGTCAGCCCTCCTGGGCCCAGCAGGTGCACCGCCTGGCCGGGCCCGACGAGGAGCAGCCCGCCCCCTGGAAGCCGCCGGTCGAGGACATCTTCCAGGCGGCCGCCCGCCGCCAGGCCGCCGCCAGGCCCGCCGGCCTCGGCAAGCGCCTGGCCGCGCGCCTCCTCGACACCCTCGTCGTCGGCGCCGTGACCGCCGTCGCCGCCGTCCCTCTCGGCACCAAGGCGGCCGACCACATCAACGAGAAGGTCGACGCGGCCAAGCTGTCCGGCGAGACCGTGACGGTCTGGCTGCTGGACGGCACCACGTCGGTGTACCTCGGCATCGTGGTCGCCGTGCTCCTCGTCGCCGGTGCCCTGTACGAGGCGCTGCCCACCGCCAAGTGGGGCCGCACCCTCGGCAAGAAGCTGCTCGGCCTGGAGGTGCGGGACATCGAGGGCCACGAGCCCCCGTCCTTCGCCGGTGCCCTGCGCCGCTGGCTGGTCTACAGCGTGCCGGGGCTGCTCGGTATCGGCCTCGTGGGCGTCGCGTGGTGCCTGTTCGACCGGCCGTGGCGCCAGTGCTGGCACGACAAGGCGGCGCATACGTTCGTGGCGGGCTGAGCCGGTCCCGCGAACGGCGTACAGGATTCGGTACTCCGGACGGCCGCCCGCCGGATGCGGAGTCGGGGGGTTCGCGGTCGACTCGGGCCATGAGCAGTGAACCGCCTCCCGGCTCCGGACAGCAGCCGCCGGATGACGACCCGTTCAGGAAGCAGCCCCCGCCCGCCGAGGGCTCGGGATCGCCGTACGGCACGCCGCCGCCGTACGGCGGGAGTCCCCAGGGCGGCGGTGACCCGTACGGCGGTGGTCCCGCCGACCCGCTGGCCGGCATGCCACCACTGGCACCCAGCGGCCGGCGCACGCTCGCCCGGATCATCGACATGATCATGGTGGCTGTCGTCGTCTGGCTGATCACCTGGGGCGTCGGGGTCAGCGAGTTCGACGTGAACAGCGACAACATGCAGTACGGCAAGTCACTCGCCCAGTCGGCGCTCGCCGCGGTGCTCTACATCGGCTACGACACGATCATGATCACCCGGTCCGGGCAGACGCTCGGCAAGAAGTGGCTCGGCATGCGGGTGGCGAACCTCGACAACGGCTCCACGCCCTCCACGCAGACCACGCTGATCCGCTCGGCGGTGCTGTGGATCCCGTTCGCGTTCTGCTGCGCCTGTATCTGGACCGCCATCGCGGGCGGCTGGAGCTACTTCGACAAGCCCTACAAGCAGGGCCTGCACGACAAGGCGGCGAAGACGGTGGTGGTCAGCACCACCTGACCCGGGCGGCCCCGGACGTCATCCCGGGAGCGCGTTGGGCCGAGCGGCCGGGACCGTGACGGGGCGGGACCCCGGCAGGGCCTGGGCCGCCGAGCTGCCGGCGAGCCGATGGCGATGGCGGCGGGCGCCGCGTCTCGTCCCGGCGAACCCGGGGGCGACTCGGCGCGCCGGTGCCGGGACGGTGACGGCGGGACCTGAGTCGTGTCTTCGGGGCCGGCAGGGCCTGGGCCGCCGAGCTGCCGGCGAGCCGATGGCGATGGCGGCGGGCGCCGCGTCTCGTCCCGGCGAACCCGGGGGCGACTCGGCGCGCCGGTGCCGGGACGGTGACGGCGGGACCTGAGCCGTGTCTTCGGGGCCGGCAGGGCCCGGACCGCCGAGCAGCCGCCGAGCCGATGGCGAATGCGGCGGGCGCCGCGTCTCGTCCCGGCGAACCCGGGGGCGATCCGGCGCGCCCGGCTCGGCGGACGCGGTGTTCAGGCGGCGGTCTTGGAGCTCGTGGCCACGGCAGGTACGGGTTCTTCCGCCGGGTGCTCGGCGGGCCTGCTCACCGCGACGACGCGGGACTTGGGCTGTGGCACCGTCATGGCGACCAGCAGGCCGAGGGCGAGCGCGGCGACGGCGATGATCGCGGTCCCCACGGCCGAACTCGTCTGTGACAGCAGCAGCATGGCGAGCGTCGAGAAGATGACGGTGATCGAACCGTAGGCGATCTGTGCGGCAGTCGGACGCGGCATGTCAATCGTGTCCTCGGAATTGGGGGTCCACGGGGGGCGTCGGCCTGGCATTCCGCCGACACCCGGGCGTTCCGCCAATCGACTCTAATCGCCTGTGTGCCCGAGTGGAACGAACAGTAAGCGTGACCTAACCAACAGTGCCGGAGCACAGGGGGCGCACGGAGTCATGACGTCCATCAAGTGGACGGCTGTGCGCGCCTGTCGTGTTGCGGCCACGTGTCCGCAATACGAACACCGGCTCCCAATAATGCAATTGACGGGTCCAAGTCAAGATCTGTCTTTTCTCCCCAACCTTTAGTCAAATACGGCTCACTTGCCTTGATAGGGGAGGGGCACAAGTGACTGACAGATCCTGGACGTTCAGGACGGCGGCGACGATCGTCGCCCTCGCGGCCGCCTCGGCCACGTTCTCGACGTTCGCCGTGGCACAGGCCGCGGACACCACGTCGACCAAGGCCTCCGCGGTCGACCGGAACGACCCGCAGCCGGCGAAGGCCAGGGAGCACGACTTCGACGGCCCGCTGACCAAGACCAAGGAGGCGCAGCGCCAGGAGGCGCTCGACCAGGTCATCTCCGGGAACGCCACGGTGAAGAACCGCAACGGCTCCCAGGTGGTCGAGCTCAAGAGCCGCAAGGGCGACAGCAAGTACGTCGAACTCGGCCGTGAGAAGACCGACAAGATCTTCACCATCCTGGTGGAGTTCGGCGACCAGGTCGACCCCCGCTACGGCGGCACGGTCGGCCCGCTGCACAACCGGATCGCCAAGCCGGACCGCAAGCAGAACAACAGCACGGCCTGGCAGGCGGACTACAACCAGGCGCACTTCCAGGACCTCTACTTCGGCACCGGCAAGAAGAGCGAGTCGCTGAAGAAGTACTACGAGAAGCAGTCCTCGGGCCGCTACTCGGTCGAGGGCGAAGTGACCGACTGGGTCAAGGTCCCGTACAACGAGGCCCGTTACGGCTCCAACAAGGCCTCCACCGGCGCCTGGTACGCGGTCCAGGACGGCGTCAACGCCTGGGTCGCCCAGCGCGAGGCCGCCGGGGACACCGCCGCCGAGATCGCCGCGGAACTGGCCGAGTTCGACCAGTGGGACCGCTACGACTTCGATGGCGACGGCAACTTCAACGAGCCCGACGGCTACATCGACCACTTCCAGATCGTGCACGCCGGCGAGGACGAGTCCGCGGGCGGCGGCGCCCAGGGCGAGGACGCGATCTGGGCGCACCGCTGGTACGCCTTCGGCACCGACGCCGGCTCCACCGGCCCGGACACCAACAAGCTCGGCGGCACCCAGATCGGCGACACCGGCATCTGGGTCGGCGACTACACCATCCAGCCGGAGAACGGCGGCCTGGGCGTCTTCGCCCACGAGTACGGCCACGACCTCGGCCTGCCCGACGAGTACGACACCTCCGGCGGCGGCGAGAACTCCACCGGCTTCTGGACGCTGATGTCCTCCGGCTCCTGGCTCGGCACCGGCAAGGACTCCATCGGCGACCTGCCCGGCGACATGAACGCCTGGGACAAGCTCCAACTGGGCTGGCTCGACTACGACGTGGCCAACGCGGGCAAGAGGTCCACCCACAAGCTGGGCGTCGCGGAGTACAACACCAAGAACGCGCAGGCGCTCGTGGTCCAGCTGCCGAAGAAGACGGTCACCACCCCAGTGGTCACCCCGGCGCAGGGCGCGACCCAGTGGTGGAGCGGCAGCGGCAACGACCTGCGCAACACCCTGACCCGCCCGCTCGACCTGACCGGCAAGTCCTCGGCGGCGCTGACCCTCGACGCCTGGTGGGACACGGAGAAGGACTACGACTACGTCTACGCCGAGGTCTCCACCGACGGCGGCGCCAACTGGACGCCGGTCGACGGCACTCTGGCCGACGGCACCGCCATCCCGCGTGACGGCAGCGGCAAGCCCGCCCTCACCGGCACGGTCGACGCCCACCAGAAGCTGACCTTCCCGCTGGACGCCTACGCGGGCAAGAACATCCAGCTGCGCTTCCGCTACCAGACCGACGGCGGAGTCGCCCAGAAGGGCTTCACGGCCGACGAGATCACGGTGACCGCCGACGGCGCGACCCTGTTCTCCGACAACGCCGAGACGGCGGACGCCGCCTGGACCGCGAACGGCTTCTCGCGCATCGGCGGCTCGATCACGGACGAGTACGCGCAGTACTACCTCGCCGAGAACCGCCAATACGTGTCGTACGACAAGGTGTTGAAGGTCGGCCCGTACAACTACGGCTTCTCGAAGACCCGTCCGGACTGGGTGGAGCACTACGCCTACCAGAACGGCCTGTTGATCTGGAAGTGGGACACCTCCCAGGCGGACGACAACACCAGCCAGCACCCCGGCGAGGGACTGATCCTTCCGGTCGACTCCCACCCGACCGCGCTGAAGTGGTCCGACGGCACGCTGATGCGCAACCGCATCCAGGCCTACGACTCCACGTTCAGCTGGTACCCGACGGACTCGATCACGCTGCACAACGCCGACGTCCCGACGAAGATCAAGTCCAAGCCGGGCGTCCCGGTCTTCGACGACGGCACGTCGAGCTACTACGACACGTCGAACCCGCTCGCCGGTGTCAACATCACTGACACCGACACCCGGATCAAGATCGTCAAGGAGCCGCTGAACGGCTCGACGATCACGCTCCAGGTCGGGCCTTCGGCCAAGAAGAAGTAAAACCGCAGGTCAGAAGCGTATCGGCGGCAACCCCTGGCGGGTTGCCGCCGATCGTGTTTAGGTGCGTCCTGTGGCTTCCTTATTGACACCGACACTCACGGGGGTGTGACCGCATGGCCGCAGGAGGTTTCTGCAAGCTGCCGAACGGCAGGGTGGTGGTGGCGCTGAACCTGCCCCGCCCGCCCGCCGACGGCTACGGCAGCGTGCGGGTCCTGGTCCACGCCCAGAACCGGGCGCGCGCCCTGACCAGGCTGCGCAATCTGGGTCTGCGCGCGGTGTACCTGCGCGGCAACGGCGCGCCCCCGACCCCGGACGAGATCACGGCCGTACTGCACCACCCGGACGGGCTGATATGGCGTACCGCCCCTGACAACGCTGTCGTGGGCGGGCCCGAGCTGGCCCAGGAGCTGTGGCATCCGATCAGGTCACTGCTGAGGAGGCCGACGGCACCGGCCTGAGCGCCCGTGCCCGGGGCCTGATCCGCCGGACCGGCCCTAGACGACAGGCTTCCCGGAGAGCTCCACGCCCGCCTCGCGCATCTCCTCGATCGCCCGCTCGGTCGTCGTCTCGGCGACCCCGGCGGTGAGGTCGAGGAGGACCTGCGTGCGGAAGCCCGCCCGGGCCGCGTCCAGCGCGGTGGCCCGTACGCAGTGGTCCGTGGCGATCCCGACCACGTCGACCTCGGAGACCTCGCGCGCCCGCAGCCAGTCGGCCAGCGTCACGCCGTTCTCGTCGGCCCCCTCGAACCCGCTGTACGCCGCCGCGTACGCCCCCTTGTCGAAGACCGCGTCGATCGCCCCGGAGGCGACGGCCGGCGCGAAGTTCGGGTGGAACCCCACCCCCTCGGTCCCGGCGACGCAGTGTGCGGGCCAGGAGTGCACGAAGTCGGGGTTGTCCGCGAAGTGGCCGCCGGGTGCGATGTGGTGGTCGCGGGTGGCCACCACATGCTGGTAGCCGGAGCCCGCCGCCTGCCCGATCAGCTCGGTGACGGCGGCGGCCACATCGGCACCGCCGGCCACCGCGAGACTGCCTCCCTCGCAGAAGTCGTTCTGCACGTCAACGACGATCAAGGCGCGGCGCATGTGGGTGTCCTTCGCTGGGTGAACTTACGAGCCTAGAGACTTCGGCGGCACTGCGGGAGGGCGCACCCGCATTAGCTACCCGAGCGCCCCTGGACGTACTCCGTCGGAAGAACCGGTTCTCCGCGCGAGAGCTGGGTCGCCGACAGCGGCAGGTTGGCCCGGGCAGCGGCATGCCGGTCCCGTACGACGTCCAGCGCCTCCCGCGCGACGACCTCGCCGCCCTTGACCAGCTCCACCAGCAGCTGCCGGTCCGCGAGCGCGGGCGGAACCGCCCCCGTGCCCACCACCTCGGCCTCCGCGACACCCTCCGCGTCCAGCCGCCGCGCCGCCCACTTGCGCCCGCCGACCGAGGTCTTGCCCCCGGTCGACTTCTTCGCCACCGGCACCAGCGGCGCCTTCGGGTCCGCGGACTCGGCACGCGCGACCAGTTTGTAGACCATCGAGCAGGTGGGGTGCCCGGACCCGGTCACCAGCTGGGTGCCCACGCCGTACGCGTCCACCGGGGCCACGGCCAGCGAGGCGATGGCGTACTCGTCCAGGTCGGAGGTGACGATGATCCGGGTGTTCTTCGCGCCCAGCTCGTCCAGCTGCTGGCGCACCCGGTGCGCGACGAGGAGCAGGTCGCCGGAGTCGATGCGCACGGCCCCCAGCTCGGGCCCGGCGACCTCCACGGCCGTACGGACGGCCTCGGTGACGTCGTACGTGTCGACGAGCAGGGTGGTGCCCCGCCCCAGCGAGTCCACCTGGGCCTGGAAGGCGTCCCGCTCCTGGTCGTGCAGCAGGGTGAAGGCGTGGGCGGAGGTGCCCACCGTGGGGATGCCGTAGCGGAAGCCGGCCGCGAGGTCGGAGGTGGTGGCGAAGCCGCCGACGTAGGCGGCCCGGGAGGCGGCCACGGCGGACAGCTCGTGGGTGCGGCGGGCACCCATCTCGATCAGCGGCCGGTCGCCCGCGGCCGAGGACATCCGGGAGGCGGCCGCGGCTATCGCGGAGTCGTGGTTGAGGATCGACAGGATCACGGTCTCCAGGAGTACGCACTCGGCGAAGGAGCCCTCCACCCGCATGATCGGCGAGCCCGGGAAGTACACCTCGCCCTCCGGGTAGCCCCAGATGTCACCGCCGAAGCGATAGGAGGCGAGCCACTCCAGGGTCTCCCCGTCCACGATGTCCCGCTCCCGCAGGAAGCCGAGGACGTCCGCGTCGAAGCGGAAGTTCTCCACCGCGTCCAGCACCCGGCCGGTGCCGGCGACGACGCCGTAGCGCCGCCCCTCCGGCAGCCGCCGGGTGAAGACCTCGAAGACGCTGCGCCGCTCGGCGGTACCCGCCTTCAGCGCGGCCTGCAGCATCGTCAGCTCGTACTGGTCCGTGAAGAGCGCCGTCGAGGGAACATCCACCGGCAGCCCAAGGTCCGCTGTGTTCATGACGAGGATGGTACCCCCATTCGCGTCAGTGTGACGATTTGTGCGGTGCGTGGCAGCATGGGCCGTGTGACGTCACCCGCTCCCGTAGAGATCGAACGCACCGAGTCGGCGGAAGAGGTCTTCGCCGTCCCCGAGCCGGACGTCCCCTGGGTCACGATCGTCCACAACGACCCGGTCAACCTCATGAGCTACGTGACCTACGTCTTCCAGTCGTACTTCGGCTACTCGAAGGACAAGGCCACGAAGCTGATGATGGACGTCCACCACAAGGGCCGGGCGGTCGTCTCCAGCGGATCCCGCGAGGAGATGGAGCGCGATGTGCAGGCCATGCACGGCTACGGTCTGTGGGCCACGCTCCAGCAGGACCGGAAATGACCCGACCCCGCCCGCAGGACCGGAAGTAGCGATAACGCCTGATGCCAGGAACCTTCGAACCGCTCCCCGGCGGCGGCGCGGCCGTCGCCCTCGACGACGTCGAGATCTCCATCATCCGGTCGCTGGCCGTCCAGCTCCTGGAACTCATCGGCCCGGGCCCCGCCGAGGACGCCCCCGACGACCCCCTCGCCGAGCTCTTCGCGGACGGCCCCAGCGAGCCGCCGTCCGACCCGGTGCTCAAGCGGCTGTTCCCGGACGCCTACAGCGACCCCGAGGGCACTCCCCAGGCCGAGGAGGCCGAGGAGCAGCGGGCGTACTCCTCGGAGTTCCGCCGCTACACCGAGAACGACCTGCGGACCGGCAAGCGCGAGAACGCCCTCGCGGTGGTCCGCTCCCTGGACGCGCTGAACTCCGCGGGCGAGGGCGGGGCGGTCCTCAAGCTGTCGACCGGTGAGTCCCAGCAGTGGCTCGGCGCCCTCAACGACCTGCGGCTCGCGATCGGCTCCCGCCTCGACATCACCGACGAGGAGGACACCGACCTCCTCTACCGGCTCCCGGACGAGGACCCCCGTAAGCCGATGGTGATGGCGTATCTGTGGCTGGGCGGTCTCCAGGAGACCCTCGTGACCACCCTTATGCCATGAGATGTGACGGTTTCGTGCCCGCTTTTGAGGGTGATGTGTTCGCTCAGAGGACGCTCAAATCCGGATAACGATCACGTCACCGCGCTGACGGCTTTCGCGTGTTCCGGGCGCCGTTTGTCCGCTTCTTCCTGTGACCTGTGCCATATGTCGCACAGGTGATCAACGTTGCGGCCGTGATAAATCTTCACGACCGCCCGGCGAACACCACCCGTATGTTCCGCCGGGTGCGCCACCGAGCCGGCAACCGCCGGCCAGGCACCACTCCATCAATCCGGGGGGATCGAGATCCGGTCCGCGGCCGACGAAGGCCCGGGTCGGTATGGAGAAAGGCGCACCACAGACATGACCTCCGCTCAGGTCGACACAGGCACGGGCCCAGGCTCGGAGAAGACCTCCGAAGAGGGGTACGAGCGCGGACTCGGCAGCCGCCAGGTCCAGATGATCGCGATCGGCGGCGCCATCGGCGTCGGCCTCTTCCTCAACGCCGGGGCGAACATCGCCAAGGCCGGTCCGAGCCTCATCCTGATGTACGCCGTCGCCGGCGTGATCATCTTCTTCATCATGCGGGCACTCGGCGAGCTGCTGCTCTACCGCCCGGTCTCCGGTTCCTTCGCGGAGTACTCCCGCGAATTCCTCGGCCCGTTCTTCGGCTACTTCACCGGCTGGACGTACTGGCTGCTGTGGGTCGTCACCGGTATGGCGGAACTCACCGCCGCCGCGATCTACGTCAACTACTGGTTCCCGGCCATCCCCCAGTGGACGACGGCCCTGGTCTTCCTGGTCGTCCTGTTCGTGGCGAACCTGATCTCGGTGAAGCTGTTCGGCGAGATCGAGTTCTGGTTCTCGATGATCAAGGTCACCGCCCTCATCGGCATGATCGTGATCGGCCTCGGTGTCCTCACCTTCGGCTTCAGCGCGGCCGGCGACACCGCCGCGGTCTCCAACCTCTGGGCCGTCGACGGCTTCTTCCCCAAGGGCATCGGCTCGTCCCTGATGACCCTGCAGGGCGTGATGTTCGCCTACCTCGCCGTCGAACTGGTCGGCGTGACCGCCGGTGAGTCCGAGAACCCCGAGAAGACCCTCCCCAAGGCGATCAACACCCTGCCCTGGCGCATCGGTCTCTTCTACGTCGGTGCCCTCACCGTCATCCTGTGCGTGGTGAAGTGGACCGAGTTCGCCGCCGGCGTCAGCCCCTTCGTCAAGGCCTTCGCCGTGATCGGCATCCCGGCGGGCGCCGGCATCGTGAACTTCGTCGTCCTCACCGCGGCGCTGTCCTCCTGCAACTCCGGCATGTACTCCACGGGCCGCATGCTGCGCACCCTGGCCGACAGCGGCGAGGCGCCGCAGGCCTTCAACAAGCTCTCGGTGACGCGGACACCGGCGCTGGCCATCACGGTCTCCGTGCTCTTCATGGGCATCGGCGTGGTGCTGAACTACGTCGTGCCGGAGAAGGCCTTCGGCTATGTCGTCTCGGTCGCGACCGCGGCGGGCATCTGGACGTGGCTGATGATCCTGGTCAGCCACGTGCGCTACCGCCGCGAGGTCGTGGCAGGCCGACTGCCCGCCTCCTCCTTCCCGGCGCCGGGCGGCTCGGTCGGCAGCTGGATCGCCATCGTGTTCCTGCTCTTCGTGACCTGCCTGATCGCGTACGACGCCGACTCCCGCGTCTGCCTGTACGTGATGGCCGGATGGGCCGCCGCGCTGGGAATCGGCTGGGCCGTCCTGAAGACCCGGAACCCGGAGATCACGGACCGGCGCGAGCCGGAGTTCGAGAAGACGGCGGGCTAGGAAGTCCGCACCCGTCCGGCATGTGGGCCGCTCCGTACCGATCCTCGGTACGGAGCGGCCCTCTGCTTATCCTTTCCGACATGCTGACCATCACCCAGGCCCTCGTCGACCGGATCGTCGCGCACGCACGCAAGGACCACCCCGACGAGGCGTGCGGCGTCGTCGCGGGGCCGGCCGGATCGGACCGGCCCGAGCGGTTCATCCCGATGCTGAACGCGGCCATGTCGCCCACGTTCTACGAGTTCGACTCCGGCGACCTGCTCAAGCTCTACCGCGAGATGGACGACCGCGACGAGGAGCCGGTGGTCATCTACCACTCCCACACCGCGACCGAGGCCTACCCGTCCCGCACGGACATCTCCTACGCCAACGAACCCGGCGCCCACTACGTGCTGGTCTCGACGGCGGACACCGACGGTCTCGGCGACTTCCAGTTCCGCTCCTACCGGATCGTCGACGGCGAGGTCACCGAGGAGGACGTGGAGATCGTCGCGGCGTACCAGGAGGCCTGAGCTGCCCTATCTCAACCTGCGGCCCTAATTCGTCCACATGATGGGATCACACTCCGGGACCCGGACCGGGAATCGATACGATGACCCCATGGTTTCTTACGACGTGAGCGAGAAGACGCCGGGCAGCCTGCTCGTGGCGCGGCTGCACGTCGACCTGTGCAGGCTCGCCAGCGCCATCTGTTGACGCTGCCTCTGCCGCCGTACGGCCGTGGGCCGCGGCGCTCCACGCACCACCTGCTGTACCAGCGCTGCCGCGCGCCCACCGACCCGCCACCATCCGACAGGAGCCCTGAGCCATGGCCATCGAGGTCCGCATCCCGACCATCCTCCGCACCTACACCGACGGCCAGAAGGCGGTGGAGGGCAACGGGAACACCCTCGCCGAGCTCTTCGCCGACCTCGAGACCCGGCATGCGGGCGTCCAGGCCCGCATCGTGGACGGCGGGGAACTGCGCCGCTTCGTCAACGTCTACCTGAACGACGAGGACGTCCGCTTCCTCGACGGCATCAACACCAAGCTCACCGACGGCGACAACGTCACGATCCTGCCGGCCGTGGCCGGCGGCATGGCCTGATCGTCGATGCGTTACGACTCCCCGCTGGCCGCGGTGGGCAACACCCCTCTGGTGCGCCTGCCGCGGCTCTCGCCGTCCGCCGACGTACGCATCTGGGCCAAGCTCGAGGACCGCAACCCGACCGGCTCGGTCAAGGACCGCCCCGCCCTGCACATGATCGAGCAGGCGGAGAAGGACGGCCGCCTCACGCCCGGCTGCACCATCCTCGAGCCCACCTCCGGCAACACCGGCATCTCCCTCGCGATGGCCGCCAAGCTCAAGGGCTACCGGATCGTGTGCGTGATGCCCGAGAACACCTCGCAGGAGCGCCGGGACCTGCTCGCCATGTGGGGCGCCGAGATCATCTCGTCCCCCGCCGCGGGCGGCTCCAACACCGCCGTACGGGTCGCCAAGGAGCTGTCCGCCGAGCACCCCGACTGGGTGATGCTCTATCAGTACGGCAACCCCGACAACGCGGGCGCCCACTACGCGACCACCGGCCCGGAGATCCTCGCCGACCTCCCCTCGGTCACCCACTTCGTCGCGGGCCTCGGCACCACCGGCACCCTGATGGGCGTCGGCCGCTACCTCCGCGAGCACCGGCCGGACGTGAAGATCGTCGCCGCCGAACCGCGCTACGACGACCTGGTGTACGGGCTCAGGAACCTGGACGAGGGCTTCGTACCGGAGCTGTACGACGCGTCGGTGCTGACGACCCGCTTCTCCGTCGGCTCCGCCGACGCGGTCACCCGCACCCGCGAGCTCCTCCAGCAGGAGGGCATCTTCGCGGGCGTCTCCACGGGCGCCGCCCTGCACGCGGCGATCGGCGTCGGCAACAAGGCCGTGAAGGCCGGCGAGAGCGCGGACATCGTCTTCGTCGTGGCCGACGGCGGCTGGAAGTACCTCTCGACGGGCGTCTACACGGCGGCCACGACGGAGGAAGCGATCGAGACGCTGCAGGGTCAGCTCTGGGCGTGACGTTCTACGTCGCCAGGTGACGGACCTGGTCCCACAGGACCGGGTCCACCACCCCCACCTTCCGCCGGAAGTCCCCCACCGGCACCGCACGCAGCTCGTCGGTCTCCAGGAAACTCGCGCGCCCCTGCGCGTCCCCGACGGCACCCGGCGGCAGCGGGATCACCCCGGACCGCTCGTCGTGGTACTTGCTGGTGATCTTCGCGACGGTCGCCCGCCTCCCGTGCACCGCGAGCACCAGACAGGGCCGGTCCTTGCCTCCGGGCCCGTCCTCGTACGGCACGTTCGCCCACCAGATCTCCGCGGGCCGCGGCCGGACCACAGTTCGCCCGGACGGCCGACTCACCCGGTCCGCGCGCCCCTTCGGCCGACGGCCCCGGCCCCAGCCGTCCACGAGCGTGGCGACCAGCGCGAGCAGTATCACCGCCGCGAGCGCGAGCCACCAGGACGTGTCCATGAGGACGACGTTACCGGCGCGCGATCAGGCCTGCGCGCCCTCTGCGCAAGCCGTAAGCGCGGTCACACTCCCCACGCGCCCTCGGTCCAGCCGAACCGGTGACACCACAGGTGAGTTCGCCCACAACAGCCCTTGGCGGAGGAGCGACCGGAGGTTTTGCGCCTTACGCTCGACGGACCGCACGACCCCCGTCTCCATCCCAGAAAAGTTCCCGCCAGCGGAGGTTTCTGTTTTATGAAGCTCACCGTCGTCGGCTGCTCGGGGTCGTTCCCGTCCGCGGAATCGGCCTGCTCGAGCTACCTCGTCGAGGCCGACGGCTTCCGGCTGCTTCTCGACATGGGCAACGGTGCCCTTGGCGAGCTGCAGCGCCACTGCGGTCTCTACGACCTCGACGCGATCTTCCTCAGCCATCTGCACGCCGACCACTGCATCGACATGTGCGCGTACTTCGTCGCGCGCTACTACCGCCACGACGGCGGCCGCTGCGACCCCATCCCGGTCTACGGCCCCGAGGGCACCGAACACCGCCTCACCACGGCCTACGCCGACACCCCCACCGCCTCCTCCATGAGCGAGGTCTTCGACTTCCACACGGTCAAGCCGTCCACCTTCGACATCGGCCCGTTCACGGTCCACACGGAGCGAGTGGCGCACCCGGTGGAGGCGTACGGCATCCGCGTCGAGCACGGCGGGAAGTCCCTGACGTACTCCGGCGACACGGGTATCAGCCCCGCCCTGACCGAACTCGCCCGCGACACCGACCTGTTCCTGTGCGAGGCGGCCTTCACGCACGGCAAGGAGAACATCCCCGACCTGCACCTCAACGGCCGCGAGGCGGGTGAGACGGCGACCCGCGCAGGAGCCCGCCGCCTGGTCCTCACCCACATCCCCCCGTGGACCGACCCGCAGGTCAACCTCGCCGACGCACGCACGGTCTTCGACGGCCCGGTGGAACTGGCGACGCCGAGACTGACGTACGACATCTGAACCCGCACAAGCCCGAAGGCTCCCGGAACCAGTGGTGTTCCGGGAGCCTTCGGGCTGCGGGAGAGCCTTACTTCGCCTCCGCCTTCTGCAGTTCCGCGAGTTCCTCGTCGGACTCGCGACCCGGCGTCGGGAGGTTGAACCTGATGATCGCGAAGCGGAAGACGGCGTAGTAGACCACCCCGAAGCACAGGCCCACCAGGACCAGGCCCCACGGATTGGTCGCGATGCCGAGGTTCAGGCCGAAGTCGATCGCGCCGGCAGAGAAACCGAAGCCGTCCTTCATGCCGAGCGACCAGGTCAGCGCCATGGAGACGCCGGTGAGGACCGCGTGGATGGCGTACAGGACCGGCGCGATGAACATGAACGTGAACTCGATCGGCTCGGTCACGCCCGTGAAGAACGAGGTCAGCGCGATCGAGAACATCATGCCGCCGACGACCTTGCGGCGCTCGGGGCGGGCGCAGTGCACGATCGCCAGGCACGCGGCCGGGAGGCCGAACATCATGATCGGGAAGAAGCCGGTCATGAACTGGCCGGCGGTCGGGTCACCGGCCAGGAAGCGTCCGATGTCACCGCTCTTGCCGTGGTAGTCGCCCGCCTGGAACCACGGGAACGAGTTCAGCAGGTGGTGCATGCCGATCGGGATCAGGGCGCGGTTGGCGACACCGAAGATGCCGGCGCCGATGGCGCCCGAACCGACCAGCCACTCACCGAAGTTGTGCAGACCCGTGCCGAGGACCGGCCAGATGTAGCCGAACACGATGCCGATGAGCAGGCCCGCGAAGGCCGACAGGATCGGCACCAGGCGGCGGCCGCCGAAGAAGCCCGCCCAGTCCGGCAGCTTGGTGCGATAGAAGCGCTGGTAGAGCAGCGCGACCACGAGGCCCATCACCACACCGCCGAGGACCTTGGCGTCGACCGGCGCGTCGACCATGACGACCTTGCCGTCGACGGCCGTGGCCACCTTCGGCAGGTTCTTGTCCGTGAACGTGGCCAGCACGTTCTTGAAGACCAGATAGCCGACGACCGCGGCGAGCGCCGTCGAGCCGTCCGACTTCTTGGCGAAACCGATCGCGATGCCCACGGCGAACAGCAGCGCCATGTTGTCGAGGATCGCGTTGCCGCCCGCCGCCATGAACCCCGCTATCTTCGTGAGGAAGGTCGGGAAGGACGGGCGTCCGAGCATGTCGGTGTTGCCCAGGCGCACCAGAAGGGCGGCGGCGGGCAGGACGGCCACCGGCAGCATCAGGCTGCGGCCGATGCGCTGCAGTACCGCCATCACACCGGCGCCCTTCTTCTTCTCGGCCGCGGGAGCGGCGCTGGCCGTGGTCATGACTTCCTCCTGGGGGTCCCCCCGGACGAGGGCCGGGGGAGGGCGGGGCGCCGCCCGGGGAAAAGGGAGAGGGACGGCAGCATCTGGTCTAAACCACTCAGTGGTGTAGACCTGTTGTACACGATGAGGGCGTTATAAGGAACCCGTCAATTCCGCAACCGGAGGACTCCCTCCTCGCCGCCGCTCCTGGGTTGGCTACCACCCGCCAGGTGGTGTAGACCAGTTACGGACGATTGGGTAGCTGTGACGTCATCTTCGGTACGTACGGCGCAATCGCTCGCGAAACTGGGCCCACCGTGCGTGAGGAGACCGACATGGCCACCAAGGCAGAGAAGATCGTCGCCGGACTCGGCGGCATCGACAACATCGAAGAGATCGAAGGCTGCATCACCCGCCTCCGCACCGAGGTCATCGACCCCGGCAAGGTCGACGACGCCGCCCTCAAGGCCGCCGGCGCCCACGGCGTCGTCAAGATGGGCACCGCCATCCAGGTCGTCATCGGCACCGACGCCGACCCCATCGCCGCGGAGATCGAAGACATGATGTGAGGCCGGAGACCGTCCCGGCCCAAGGGCCCCTCCCGTCACGGGAGGGGCCCCTTCCGCATCCCCGTCTCCCGCTAGGCTCAACGCCATGTCTCGAATCGACGGCCGCACCCCCGAACAACTCCGCCCGATCACCATCGAACGCGGCTGGAGCAAGCACGCCGAGGGCTCCGTCCTCGTCTCCTTCGGCGACACGAAGGTCTTCTGCACCGCCACCGTCAGCGAAGGCGTCCCCCGCTGGCGCAAGGGCAGCGGCGAAGGCTGGGTCACCGCCGAGTACTCCATGCTGCCCCGCGCCACCAACACCCGCGGCGACCGCGAATCCGTCCGCGGCAAGATCGGCGGCCGTACGCACGAGATCAGCCGTCTCATCGGCCGCTCCCTGCGCGCGGTCATCGACTACAAGGCACTCGGCGAGAACACCATCGTCCTCGACTGCGACGTCCTCCAGGCCGACGGCGGCACCCGCACCGCGGCCATCACCGGTGCCTACGTCGCTCTGGCCGACGCCGTCGCCTGGGCCCAGGGCAAGAAGCTGGTCAAGGCCGGCCGCCGGCCGCTGACGGGAACCGTGAGCGCGGTCTCCGTCGGCATCGTCGGCGGAGTCCCCCTCCTCGACCTCTGCTACGAGGAGGACGTGCGCGCCGACACCGACATGAACGTCGTCTGCACAGGCGACGGCCGCTTCGTCGAGGTCCAGGGCACCGCCGAGGCCGAGCCCTTCGCCCGCGACGAGCTCAACTCCCTCCTCGACCTCGCCGTGTCGGGCTGCTCGGAACTCGCTGTCCTGCAGAGCAAGGCGCTTGATACGGTCCTCGAAAGGTAAAGGGACCGCCAAGAACGGTGGCCGGCGCGCGCAACCCGACCGGCCGCCCCGGCGTCTTCGGGAGTACGGGCGCCCGCTGTGCACAACGGGCGCCCGGCCAGTCGACGGGGGCCTCCTGAGGCCTGCCACAGGGAGGGAACAGATCCATGGCCGCGAGCCGACGCCGCCGTAGTCGCCATATCACCATCGCCGCCGCGGTGGCCGCCGTAGGACTCACGGTCGGCCTCACCACCGGCTGCGACGCCGTCAGCAAGGCACTGGACTGCGTCCAGACCGCCGAGGCGGTCGCCGACAGCGTCACCGACCTCCAGCAGGCCGTGGAGAACGCGTCGAACGACCCGACCCAGATCGACGAGGCCCTCACCTCCATCGACCAGAACCTCGACGAGATCGGCGACAAGACCGACAACACCGACGTCAACAAGGCGGTCGACAACCTCGGCGAGGCTGTCACCAACGTCCGTACGGCGGTCAAGAACGGCGACGAGACGCCGGACCTGAGCCCCATCACCGACGCGGCCGGCGAACTGACGAAGGTCTGCACGCCGTAAGAACCAGGGCGCCGGGCCCGGAATACTGGTGGGTATGACGCGCCTGATCCTCGCCACCCGCAACGCCGGCAAAATCACCGAACTCCACGCGATCCTCGCCGACGCAGGTCTGCCCTTCGACCTCGTCGGCGCGGACGCGTACCCCGAGATCCCCGACGTCAGGGAAACCGGCATCACCTTCGCGGAGAACGCACTCCTGAAGGCCCACGCCCTCGCCCGGGCCACGGGCTTGCCGGCGATCGCCGACGACTCCGGCCTGTGCGTGGACGTCCTGAACGGCGCCCCGGGAATCTTCTCGGCCCGCTGGTCGGGCACCCACGGAGACGACGGCGCGAACCTGAAACTGCTCCTGTCCCAACTGTCGGACATCGCCGACGAACACCGCGGCGCGCACTTCGCCTGCGCGGCGGCGTTGGCGCTGCCGGACGGCACGGAGAGGGTGGTCGAGGGCCAGCTGCGGGGCGTCCTCCGCCACACCCCCGTGGGCACGAACGGCTTCGGCTACGACCCGATCCTCCAGCCGGACGGCGAGACCCGAACCTGCGCCGAGCTCTCGGCGGAGGAGAAGAACGCGATCAGCCATCGGGGGAAGGCGTTTCGGGCGCTGGTGCCGGTGGTGGGGGAGCTGTTGGGCTAGGTGCGCACGGAAACGGCCTGCGCATCGATCATTCGATTCGCAGGCCGTTTGTGTGCGGCGGAAGGGATTCGAACCCTCAAGCCCGATCAAGGGCCACAGATCCTAAGTCTGCTGTGTCGCCATTGCACCACCGCCGCTAGCCGTCTGCCATCGTACCGGGAGCCGCTCGGCGCCTGTTGCCTCCCCTGCACCAGGTGCTGGTGATCGCGTGGCAGTTGGGGCAGAGCAACCGCAGATTCTCGACCCGGTCGTCGCTCCAGTCCCCGTTGATGTGGTCGATCTCCAGGGTCATGGGCTTGCCGAGCCACTCGGGGCCGACGCCGCAGTCCGCACACTCTTCGGGGACGCCTACTTCGCACAGAGCACGGCGTAGCAGGTAGGTCCTGGTTCGGCGCTTGCCGTCGTGTTTTACCAGGATCTCCTCCGGGTGCTTGAGGATGTCCGGGCGCGTCTTGCCTCGTTGATGGGCCTGCCCCAAGAAGTGCGTAGTTGTGAGGCCCTCCTCGGCGATCCACTGACGTAACAGCGCGCGCTGCCTGCCGTTGTCCGGGCGGTCTAGGCGGCGCAGCGTCTCCGCGATGGATTTAGATCTGGTGATTGCGGCGCGCAAGTCGTCGGGGGTGGGGCGGCGCTGCCTGCCGTAGGGGCTGAAGTGTGAGATGTCGATGCCGAAGTGCGCGAACCGTCGGATGAGGTAGCGGCGGAGTGTGGTGTACGGCTGGGTACCGAAGAAGGCGATGACCTCTTCGATGTCGGAGCACCGTGCTGCGGCTTCGGCCAGCCGCTCCCGGGTGTACTGCAGGCCGCTGCTCATGAAGCGCGTACCTTGCCGCGCCCGCGGTAATTGTCCGTTGTCGAGTGGCAGTTGGGGCACAGAAGCCGCAGGTTCTCGACGCGATTGTCCCGCCAGTTGCCGTTGATGTGGTCTACCTCGAGGGGCAGCGGATACCCCCGCCAGACTGCTTCGACATGACACAGGGCGCACCGCTGGGGTACGCCCACGCTCGTCATCGCCCGCCTGAGGCGATCGCTATGGATGCGCCGGGCGTTGTCTGCGGGCTGCTCGATGAGCAGTTCGCCCGGCGTTCGGCGACGCAACGCGTCCCCCCGCTGGATTGGCACCTGGAAGTGCGAGGTGTCGATGTTGTACGCCTTGATCCGGCGGCTGATGTGCGTGTGCTGCCCGCCGACGACCTCAACCCCGAGACGGCGCAGCACTTCGCACATGTTTGTCGATGCCGAAACCGCCGCCTGAAGGATCTCCTCAGTCCATCGCACCCCCTCACGATCGAAGTGCGAGACATCCACCCCCAGCTTTTTCATTCGTTCGAAGATGTACCGCCGCGTCGAACTCTGCGGATCCACCCCCAGCCTCTCCAGCGCCTCCGACAACGTACGAGCACCCCGAGCCGCCTCCTCCAGCCGATCCCTCGGATACGCACTGGTTCCCATCGTTCCCCTCCGATCTCGGCCACGCGCTCGTGGCTCGCACGGAGTAACGAACCGCTAATCGGACAGTCACGCCCGAAACGTAAAGCGGCTCGCACCGGGCATTCCGGTGCGAGCCGCTCGGCAGGGGACGTGGAGGCTCAGATACCCAGGTCCTTGATGATCTTCGCCACGTGGCCCGTCGCCCGGACGTTGTACAGGGCCTGTTCGACCTTGCCCTCCTCGTCCACCATGATCGTGGAGCGGATGACACCCATGTAGGTCTTGCCGTAGTTCTTCTTCTCGCCGTACGCCGCGTAGGCCTCGGTCACGGCCTTCTCCGGGTCGGCCAGCAGCGTGACCTTCAAGGATTCCTTCTCGCGGAACTTCGCCAGCTTCTCCGGGGAGTCCGGGGAGATGCCGATGACGTCGTACCCCGCGCCGGCCAGCACCTCCAGGTTGTCGGTGAAGTCGCAGGCCTGCTTCGTGCAGCCCGGGGTCAGGGCGGCCGGGTAGAAGTAGACGATGACCTTGCGGCCCTTGTGGGCGGACAGGGACACGTCGTTGCCGTCGGCGTCGGGCAGGGTGAAGGCGGGGGCCACGTCCCCGGGCTGGAGTCGCTCGCTCATTGGGTCAGCGTAACCGGGGGTCCTGACCGTGCGGTCGCGGTCGGAACTGACAGACTGTCCAGGACACGTAGCAGCGACCCCGGAGGCCCCACCGTGGCGGACACGTCGGACATCAGAACCCCGGCGCAGATCGAGGCGGACATCAAGCGCCGCCGCGAGTTGCTGGCCGATACGCTCGACGAGATCGGGGTGCGGGTGCACCCGAAGACGATCGTCGGCGACGCCAAGGCCAAAGTCGTCTCCAACATCGACCACACGCTCGGGCGGGCGTACGTCTCCGTCAACAAGGCCGTCACGGACGTGAAGGCCCAGTTCGTGGACGAGGAGGGCGCGCCCCGGCTGGAGCGCGTCGTGCCCGTCGCCCTCGTCGCCGTGGGACTCGTGGGGCTGCTCGCCCTGGGAACCCGGCGCCGCAAGGGCTGACCCGGCCGCGTCCACGGGCGCCGAAGACAGGTAGGTTCAGTGGCGTGAGCGCGAAGAGAAACGACACCCCGCACGACAAGCTGCCCATCCGGATGCTGCACGACCGCGTACTCGTGCGGCAGGAGAACGGTGAGGGCGAGCGGCGGTCGGGCGGCGGCATCCTCATTCCCGCCACCGCGGCCGTCGGACGCCGGCTGGCCTGGGCCGAGGTGGTCGCCGTGGGGCAGAACGTACGGACCGTGGAGCCCGGTGACCGGGTGCTGTACGACCCCGAGGACCGCGCCGAGGTCGAGGTGCGCGGGACCGGTTACGTCCTCATGCGTGAGCGGGACCTGCATGCCGTGGCGGCCGACCGGTTCGAGGGCTCCGAGGACTCGACGGGCCTGTACTTGTAGATCGACGCCAGAGGGGCCGGTGACAGCAGTCACCGGCCCCTCTCGCCGTGTCACGGGGCGGTCAGTCCCATCTGGACGTGCTCACCAGGCCCGCGCCCTCCGTCGTCGCCCCGCCGCTCGGGGTGTCTCCGGTGGTTCCCCCGGTCGTGTCACCCGTCGTGCCGCCGCCGGTCGTGGTGCCGCCGTTCGTGGTGCCCCCGGTCGTCCCGCCGGTCGTCGTGCCGCCGTCGGTCGTGCCGCCGCCGTCGGTCGTGCCCCCGGTCGTGCCGCCCGTCGTGGTGTCGCCGCCGGTCGTGGTCGTGCCGCCGTTGTCCTGGCCCTGGGTCTGGCCCTGGGTCTGGCCCGGGCTCTCCTCGCCGCCGGTGGTGTCCCCGGTGGTGCCGCCGTTGTCCTGGCCGCCCGTGGTCGGGTCGACCGGGGCCTGGCTGCTCGGGGCCTGGACCTCGGCGCCCGGCTGGAGATCGAGGTCGAAGTCGGTGACCTGCTTCCCCTTGAGGGCGGCCTTGGTGTACTGCGCCCAGATCTGGGCGGGCGGCCCGCCGCCGTTGACGCGCTCCAGGCCCATCGCGCCGTACAGCGACTTGTGGGCGGCGGTCACGGGGTCCTGGCCCATGACGGAGACGACCGTGGCGAGTTCGGGGGTGTAGCCGGCGAACCAGGCCGCGGTGTCCTCCTCGGCGGTGCCGGTCTTGCCGGCGGCGGGGCGGTCGGCGGCCTGGGCGGCGGTGGCGGTGCCGTTCTCGACGACGCTCTGCAGGATCGAGGTGGTGGTGTCGGCGGCCTGGCGGCTGACGGCCTGGCTGGTGCGCTGCTGGGGCAGCTCGACGGTGTCCGCGCCGTCCTTGGTGATCTTGTCGATCATCGTGTACGTGCCGTGCCGGCCGTGGTTGGCGAGGGTGGCGTAGGCCTCCGCCATGTCGAGGACGCTCGCGGTGTTCACGCCGAGCGCGATGGACGGGGAGGCCGTCAGGTCCGGGGTGTCGGAGGGGATGCCCAGGTCGATCGCGGTCTGCTTGACCTTGTCGGAGCCGACGTCGACGGCCATCTGTGCGTACACCGAGTTGACGGACTTGTCGGTGGCCGCGCGGACGGTGATCTCGCCGTAGGAGCCCTGGTCCTCGTTCTCGGGGGCGTAGGTGCCGCCGTTCCACCCCACGACCGGGCGTTTGTTGGTGCCGTCGTAGTAGGTGTTGGGGGTGATGGTCTGGCCGCCCTGCGTCTCGGAGTCGTTCTGGACGGCCGCGGCGAACACGATGGGCTTGAAGATGGAGCCGACCTGGAAGTCGCCTCGGGTCGCGCCGTTCGTGTACTGCTTGACGTAGTCGATGCCGCCGTACATCGCGACGACCTTGCCGGTCTTCGGGTCGACGGAGGCGCCGCCCGCGCGGACGTAGTTGTCGACCTTGTTGTTCTTCTTGTCGAGCTTCTTCATCACCTGGTCGTTGACGGCCTTCACGAAGGCGTTCTGCTTGCTCTTGTCCAGGGTGGTGGTGATGCGGTAGCCGCCGGCCTCCAGCTGCTCCGCGGTGACGATCTTGTTGGTGGTGAGGTAGTCCTTGATCGCCTGCACGATGTAGCCGCGCTGCCCGGACAGGCCGGTGGAGACGGTCTGCTCCTTGGGCATCGGGAACGTCAGGCCGGTGCGCTCGGACTGGGCCAGCCAGCCCTTCTTGACCATGCCGTCCAGGACGTAGTTCCAGCGGGCCTCGGCTGCCGCCTTGTTCTCGGGGTGCGCGACGACGTCGTACTCGCTCGGCGCGTTGACCAGCGCGGCGAGGTAGGCGGCGTGGGCCGGGTCGAGGTCGACGGCGTCCTTGCCGTAGTAGGCCTGGGCGGCGGACTGGATGCCGTAGGCGTTGCGGCCGAAGTAGCTGGTGTTGAGGTAGCCCTCGAGGATCTGGTCCTTGGACTGGGTGCGGTCCAGCTTGATCGAGATGAAGAACTCCCTGGCCTTGCGGGTGACGGTCTGTTCCTGGGCCAGGTAGTAGTTCTTCACGTACTGCTGGGTGATCGTCGAGCCGGACTGCTTGCCCTTGCCGGTGGCGGTGTTCCAGCCGGCGCGGAGCATGGCCTTGGGGTCGATCGCGGACTCGGTGTAGAAGTCGCGGTCCTCGGCGGCCAGTACGGCGTGCTGGGCGTCCTTGGAGATCTGCGGGAGGGAGACGTTCTCGCGGTTGACCTCGCCGTCGCGGGCGAGTTGGCTGCCGTCGGCGTAGAGGTAGACGTTGGACTGCTTGGTGGCGAGGGCGTTGGCCGGCGGGATCTTGACCATGGAGTAGCCGAGGAAGAACAGGCCGGCCAGGACGATCAGGCCGAGGACGAAGGTGCCCAGCACCATGCGCCACGTCGGGATCAGCCGTCGCCAGCCCGTACGCCGGGGGCGCTTGGCCTTCTTCTTCCCGGGCTCGTCAGCCGCTTGTGGGTCTGTCGGTGCCCAGCCCTCGGTCGGCTGCTGCGGCTGGTCGCTCATCTCGTGCACGGACTCCTGTTTCGCCTCGTACGTTCCCGTACGCCCTCGTACGCCTTCTGCGTCCCCTCTTGAAGACTCTCGCACCGTGCGTTCCGTTCCCGGATATGGCGCGCGTCTCCCCGGGGAAAATGGGTGGCCCGCCTCGTCACCTGCGCACTAGGCTCCTGCGCTTTGGTGCCGGCGGGCGGAGGAGGGCTGTGGATGTGGGTTCCTGGCGGTTGTACGCGGCCGTCGCGGTGGGGGGATTCAGACGGTACGCGACATATCGCGCGGCCACGCTCGCGGGGGTGTTCACCAACACCGTCTTCGGTGTGATCCTCGTCTACACCTATCTCGCGCTGTGGGACGAGAAGCCCCATCTCGGGGGCTACGACCAGGCACAGGCGGTCACCTACGTATGGCTGGGGCAGTGCCTGTACTCGACGCTGGCCATCCAGGGCGGCGGTGCCGAGAAGGACGTGATCGAGCGGATCCGCACGGGGGAGATCGCGGTCGATCTGTACCGGCCGGCCGACCTCCAGCTGTGGTGGCTGGCGAGCGACTTGGGCCGCTCGCTGTTCCAGCTGCTGGGACGGGGCGTGATCCCCTTCGTCTTCGGCGCGCTGTTCTTCCCGATGGCGCTGCCCACGGACGTCACCTCGTGGGCGGCCCTGTTCGTGGCGCTGCTGCTCGCGATGGTCGTCAGTTTCGGGATCCGCTATCTGGCGGCCCTGAGCGTGTTCTGGCTGATGGACGGCATGGGCATCATGCAGGGCGTGATGATCACGGGCGTCTTCTGCTCGGGCATCGTGTTCCCGCTCAACGCCTTCCCGGGGGTGCTGGGCGACATCGTGCGGGCGCTGCCGTGGGCGGCGCAGCTCCAGATGCCGGCGGACGTGCTGATGGGGGAGGCCGATCCGCTCGGGGCGTACGCCTTCCAGGCGACGTGGGCGGTGGTGCTGCTGGCGGCCGGCCGGCTGCTGCAGTCGGCGGCGACGCGGCGGGTGGTGGTGCAGGGTGGCTGAGTTGTCCCGCCTGGGTGAGGGTGTGCGGGCCTACTGGTTGATCGCGGGCATGTGGGTCCGCTCGTCCATGACCTACCGCACGTCCTTCGTCGTCACCATGTTCGGCAATCTGCTGATGACCGGCCTGGACTTCGTCGGGATTCTGCTGATGTTCTCGCAGGTGGACTCGCTGGGCGGCTGGGGCCTGCCCGAGATCGCCTTCCTCTACGGCCTCTCGGTGACCGCTTTCGGGATCGCCGACCTGGTGCTCGGCTCGATGGATGTGCTGGGCGCCCGGATCCGGGACGGCTCCTTCGACATCCTGCTGGTGCGGCCGGCACCGGTGCTCGCCCAGATCGGCGCGGACCGTTTCGCGGTGCGCCGCCTGGGCCGGATCACCCAGGGCACCGTGGTGCTGGTCTGGGCGCTGGCGTCGGTCGACGTCGACTGGAGTGCGGCGAAGGTGCTGCTGGTGCCGGTGATGGTGGTCAGCGGTGCGGCGATCTTCTGCGCGGTGTTCGTGGCGGGCGCGGCCTTCCAGATCTTCGCGCAGGACGCCTCCGAGGTGCAGAACGCGTTCACGTACGGCGGTACGACGCTGCTTCAGTATCCGCCGACGGTGTTCGGGAAGGACTTCGTGCGCGGGGTGACGTTCATGCTGCCCCTCGCCTTCGTCAACTGGGTGCCGGCCTCTTATGTGTTGGACCGGCCGTATCCGCTGGATCTGCCGCAGTGGGCGGCCTTCGCGTCGCCACTGGTGGCGGTGGCGTGCGCTGTGCCGGCCGGGCTCGCGTGGCGGGCGGGCCTCGGTTCGTATCGGAGTACGGGGAGTTAGGGATGGTCCAGGTGGTGGACGTGGCGGTGGACGCCTTCATCGAACTCGACCGCGTCGAGAAGGTCTTCGACGTGCGCAAGAAGACGGGTTTCCTGAAACGGGAGCGGCGCCAGGTGCGGGCGGTCGACTCGATCTCCTTCACCGTGGCGCGTGGCGAGATGGTCGGGTACATCGGCCCGAACGGTGCCGGAAAGTCGACGACGATCAAGATGCTGACGGGCATCCTGACGCCGAGCGGTGGTCGCCTGCGGGTGGCGGGGATCGACCCGTCCCGGGAGAGGACGAGGCTCGCGCACCGCATCGGCGTGGTCTTCGGCCAGCGCACGACCCTGTGGTGGGACCTTCCGCTGATCGACTCGTACAAGCTGATGCACCGCATGTACCGCATCCCGGACGCCCGTTACCGTGAGAACCTCGACCGCTGTGTCGAACTCCTCGAACTGGCCGACCTGTTGGACGTTCCGGTACGTCAACTCTCCCTGGGGCAGCGGATGCGGGGTGACATCGCGGCGGCCCTGCTGCACGATCCCGAGGTGCTGTACCTGGACGAGCCGACCATCGGACTCGATGTCATCTCCAAGGCCAAGGTGCGTGGATTCCTGCGGGAGTTGAACACCGAGCGCGGCACGACGGTCCTGCTGACCACGCACGACCTCCAGGACATCGAGCAGCTCTGCTCGCGTGTGATGGTCATCGACCACGGGCGCCTGATGTACGACGGTCCCCTCACCGGTCTCCACGAGGTGGGCGAGAGCGAACGCACCCTCGTGGTGGACCTGGAGCGGGAGTTGCCGCCGATCGAGGCGGCGCCCGCGCGCGTGGTGAAGGTGGAGGGGCCGCGGCAGTGGCTGGCGTTCCCGGCGTCCGAGTCGGCGGCGGCCCTGGTGGCGCGGGTCGCGGCGGAGTATCCGATGGTGGATCTGTCGGTGCGGGAGCCGGACATCGAGGCGGTGATCGCGAAGATGTACGCGGGAGAAGCGGAGAAAGCGGTGTCGTAGCCGTGGGGAGGGGTTGCTCGTAGGCTGATGCGTATGACCGACGCTGTGTCTTCCGGGGGGACACCCCCCAGGCCCCCCGGCCCGGAACTCCGGGCTGCCGACGCCGATCGTGAGCGAGTCGCCGAGGTCCTGCGGGACGCCCTCGCGGAGGGGCGGCTCGACATGGAGGAGTTCGAGGAACGGCTGGACGCGACGTACAAGGCGCGGACGTACGGCGAGCTCGCGCCGATCACCCGGGATCTTCCGGTCGGCCAGGTGGCCGCTCCCAAGGTCGACATGCTGAAGCGGCCCGAGCCGGACGGGAGTTGGGCGTCCCGGATCGTCGGCGGTGAGGGCTCGTCCGCGTGGGCCGTCGCTGTGATGTCCGGGTTCCAGCGCAAGGGGCGGTGGACCGTGCCCCGGCGGTTCAACTGCTTCGCCTTCTGGGGCGGTGGTGAGCTCGATCTGCGGGAGGCGAACTTCGCCGACGGTGAGGTCGAGATCAACTGTGTCGCGATCATGGGCGGGGTGCAGGTGATCGTGCCGCCGGGGGTCGAGGTCGTGGTGAGGGGGATCGGGATCATGGGCGGGTTCGACCACCGTGAGCAGGGTGTCCCGGGGGAGCCGGGGGCGCCTCGGGTGGTCGTGACCGGGTTCGCTTTCTGGGGCGGGGTCGGAGTCGAACGGAAGGTGACGAGGGCCGAGCGGCAGCGGCTCCGTGAGGATCGGCGGCAGCGGCGGCTGGATCGCCGGGAGGCGGTCCGGGAGCTCCGACGGGGTGAGGACTGAGCGGTCGGTGGGCGGGTGCGTTGTGGCTGGTCGCAGCTACAGCCGTGCCGCCGTCGACCCCTTCAGGTAGTCCAGATCGAAGGTGTCCGCCATCCGCTCGTACCCCTTGTCGTCGGGGTGGAGCCGGTCCCCCGAGTCGTACATCGCGCGGAGCGCACGGGGGTTGTACGGATCCCTCAGCGCCTTGTCGAAGTCGACCACCGCGTCGTAGACCCTGCCCGAACGGATCTCCGCGTTGATCGTCTGGCGGACGACCTCGCGGGACTCGGTCCAGGTGGTGCGCCTGCCGACGGGCATGAGGGTCGCGCCGACGACCTTGATGCCGCGGGCGTGGGCCTGGCGGACCAGGTCGCGCAGGCCGGTGAGGATCTTCTGGGGGTCGGCGGTGCCCGGGGTGCGGAGGAGGTCGTTGATGCCGAGGTCGATGACCACGATCTTGACGTTGGGGCGGTCGAGCACGTCCCGCCGGAAGCGGCGGATGCCCGCCTGGTTCTCCAGGGGACGGCCACGGGCGTCCGAGAGGACCCGGTTGCCGCCGATCCCCGCGTTGACGACGCTGTAGCGGGGCAGATCCTGCCCGGCCACGAGCGCGGTGCGCAGGCGCCGGTTCAGGTAGTCCGGCCAGCGGGCGTTCGCGTTGGCGGTGGAGTTCTTGCCGTCGGTCAGCGAGTCGCCGAAGGCGACCACCGTGCCGTCGGCCTCGCCGCTGAGCACGTCCAGCGCGGTGAGATACCGCCAACGGTCGACCTGCTCGGTGTACGCCGTCCCGGTCTCGTCCTCGGTGAGGTCGCCCTCGCCGGCGTACGACGTCTGCCGTGCCGTCGGGTGGTAGGTGACCGGCCCGGACAGGCTGGGGGAGTAGGTGGTGACCAGGACGTCGCTGCCCGCCGGGACGGCCAGGGCGACGGCGTCGCTGAGTACCTGTCCGCCCGCCGCGATGACGACCGTGGTGTTGCCGGCGAACGTGAGCGGCCGCATGGTTCCCGGGCGCGCGGCGGCGGTCTCCGTGCCGGCGGCGAGGGCGAGCGAGGCATGCGTGATGGTCAGCGCGGTCCGGCCGTAGAGATTGGACAGCGTGACGCGGGCACTCGTACCGCCGACGGCGGCGTGGACGACGTTGCGGACGGAGCGGCCGGTCATGCCTTCGGCCTGGGTGCCGGGCTCGGCGCCGACCGGGGAGGCGGACCAGGTGCCGACCCAGACTCCGGCGGAGGCGGGTGCGGCGGAGGGGCGTGCGGGCCGGGAGCCGGACAGTGAGGTGCGGTCCCTGGTGCCGGTGTCGGCCGCCACTCCGACGTAGATGGCGGTGGACATGGCCACGACCACGGCGATGATCGCGGCAAGCAGGGCGTAACCATGACGCCGAGTCATGTGGTGCTGTTCTCCTAGGGCGATGGGAGCCCGGGGCTCCGATCTGATCACCTCATGATGAGGCATGAACCTGAGAGCACGTGACGAGGCCCCTCCGGTTCGCTCGTCCGGAATGACGCCGGGAACTCTTGTTCCGTTCCGGGAGTCGCTCAGGAAGGGACAATGTGTGAGGGATCACCGAACGGGTGGAGCGGATGGAACGCACGAAACCGCAGGAAACGGGACCATCTGACGTGGAGCAGCATGCCCGGCCGGACGGGGCCGTGAACCGTGCCGTCCCCGCTTCGGCCGTACGTGCGATGAACACCTTCAGCGAAGCGGATCTGGAGAAGCAGCGCGGGGTGCGGCGCATGAAGCTCACCGCCGCCGGACTGCTGCTCTTCGTGGCGGTGGTGTACGTGCTGGCCACGTGGGCGCACAACTCCGGGGCCGGTCCCTGGGCCGGCTATGTCGCCGCGGCCGCCGAGGCAGGCATGGTGGGCGCGCTCGCCGACTGGTTCGCGGTCACCGCCCTCTTCCGCCACCCGCTCGGCCTGCCCATCCCGCACACCGCGATCATCCCGACCAAGAAGGACCAGTTGGGGGTGTCGCTGGGCGAGTTCGTCGGCGAGAACTTCCTCTCGGAGGATGTCGTACGACAGCGGCTGCGTGCCGTGGGGATCGGCAGCCGGCTGGGGGCGTGGCTGGCCGAGCCCGAGCACGCCGACCGGGTCACGGCGGAGCTGTCGGCCGCGCTCAGGGGTGCCTTGACCGTCCTGCGGGACTCCGACGTCCAGGCCGTGGTCGGGGAGGCGATCACCCGGCGGGCCGACGCCCAGGAGATCGCGCCCGGCATCGGGAAGATGCTGGAGAAGGTCGTCGTCGACGGGGGGCACCGGCGGGTCGTCGACCTGGTGGTGGCCCGGGCCCACGACTGGCTCGTGCTGCACGACGAGCAGGTCATGGGCGCGGTGCAGGGGGGCGCGCCCGGCTGGACCCCGCGTTTCGTCGACAAGAAGGTCGGCGAGCGGGTCTACAAGGAGTTGCTGCGCTTCGTGACCGAGATGCGGGACATGCCGTCCCATCCGGCACGGGGCGCGCTGGACCGGTTCCTGACGGACTTCGCCTCCGATCTCCAGTCCGACACGGACACACGCGCGCGGGTCGAGCGGCTCAAGGGCGAGGTGCTGGGGCGCGGCGAGGTCCAGGACCTGATCGCGTCCGCCTGGACCGCCGTACGGTCGATGATCGTTGCCGCCGCCGAGGACGAGCGCAGTGAGCTGCGGCTGCGGGTGCGGGCGTCGCTGCTGTCGCTGGGGGCGCGGATGGCCGTCGACCCGAAGGTGCAGTCGAAGGTCGACGGGTGGGTGGAGGGGGCCGCGGTGTACGTGGTCACCACCTACCGGCGGGAGATCACCTCCCTGATCACGGACACGGTGGCCGGCTGGGACGCCGAGCACACGACGCGGAAGATCGAGGCGCACATCGGCCGTGACCTTCAGTTCATCCGGATCAACGGCACGGTGGTGGGGTCGCTCGCGGGGTTGTTGATCTATACGGTGTCGCGGGCGCTGGGGGCGTAGGCGGCCTGGTCGAGGGCACCCGGGTGGCGTTCGCTCGAGGATCGCTCGAGGGTCGCTCGATGGGGAGGGAGCCTTTCCGTGACCACAGCCCAGGCCGATACCGGCCGTACCGTGACGACGAACATCCCCGCCAGACTCGACCGGCTTCCCTGGTCGCGCTGGCACTGGACGATCGTCATCGGACTCGGCACCGTGTGGATCCTCGACGGCCTGGAGGTCACGGTCGTCGGCAACATCGCGAGTCGGCTCTCGGAGCCGGGGAGCGGCCTGTCCATCTCCTCCGGGCAGATCACCGGGATCGCGGCGGCCCTGTACGTGGCGGGCGCGTGCGTGGGGGCGCTGTTCTGGGGGCGGCTGACGGACAAGTGGGGCCGCAAGAAGCTGTTCATGATCACGCTGGCGGTGTATCTGGCGGCCACGGCGCTGACGGCGGTGTCCTTCGAGTCGTGGTGGTTCTTCGCGTTCCGTTTCCTGACCGGGTTCGGGATCGGCGGGGAGTACGCGGCGATCAACTCCGCGATCGACGAGCTGATTCCGGCGCAGTACCGGGGCCGGGTCGACCTGATGATCAACGGGAGTTTCTGGCTGGGAGCGGTGGGCGGCTCGCTGCTGTCGATCGTCGCGCTGAACACGGACATCTTCGCGAAGGACGTGGGGTGGCGGCTGACGTTCGCGCTGGGAGCGGTGCTGGCGTTCGTGATCCTTCTCGTACGGCGGCATGTGCCGGAGAGTCCGCGGTGGTTGCTGATCCATGGGCGGGACGAGGAGGCGGAGCGGATCGTCACCTCGATCGAGGAGCGGGTGGAGGCGGAGAGGGGCGGCGAGCCCTTGCCGCGGCCCGAGGGTGAGATCACGATCCATCAGCGGCGGAGTGTGACGTTCGTGGAGATCGCGCGGACGGTGTTCTCGGACTACCGTCGCCGGTCCGTGCTGGGGTTCTCACTCTTCATAGGCCAGGCCTTCCTCTACAACGCGATCACGTTCGGGTTCGGGGCGATCCTCACGACGTTCTTCGACGTGCCGACGGGGGACACCGGGTACTACTTCGCGGTCATCGCGATCGGTAACTTCTGTGGGCCGCTGTTGCTGGGGAAGCTGTTCGACACGGTGGGGCGGCGGGTGATGATCTCGTCGACGTATCTGCTGTCGGGGCTGCTGCTGTTCGGGACGGCGTGGCTGTTCGACCAGGGGTCGCTGAGCGCGGGCACGCTGACGGCGTGCTGGTGTGCGGTGCTGTTCTTCGCGTCGGCGGGGGCGTCGAGCGCCTACCTCACGGTGTCCGAGGTGTTCCCGATGGAGACGCGGGCCATGTCGATCGCGTTCTTCTACGCGCTGGGTACGGCGGCGGGCGGCATCAGCGGACCGCTGCTGTTCGCCGACCTGACGAGCACGGGCAAGGTCGGCGACACGGTGCTGGCCTTCCAGATCGGCGCGGGTCTGATGTGCGCGGCGGGTCTGGTGGCGGCGTTCCTCGCGGTGCGGGCGGAGCGGCGGTCGCTGGAGGACATCGCGAAGCCGCTGACGGCGTCGGCGTGAGCCTCCGGCGGTTGGACGGGTGGCTGCGGGCCGGTGGGGGCGAGCGTTGTGCGCAGTTCCCCGCGCCCCTGAGTGCCTGCGGCGGCCTGTTGCGGCTTCGGTGGGGGCTTGTGTAGCGCGTGCGGTTCGGTGGGTGGGTCGGGGCCGGGGGGGGGGGTATCCGTCCTCGGTCCGGCGGTTGCCGTTGCTGTGAGATGTGCCCGGTAACGGACGCCGGCCGCTGCGGGCGGACACCCCCCACCCCGTCCCCTGCACGCCGTACGCGGCCAACGGCCCGTGGGGGCGCGCGGTGCGGCGAACGGTCCGTCGTGGCGCATGAGGGAGGGGTCGGTCCGTCGTGGTGCGCGAGGTGGGCATCGGGCCGTCTCGGCGCCGGTGACGGCAACTCCCCAGGGGCGCGGGGAACTGCGCGACCAGCCACGACGTACCCGCAGCCGCCCGACAACCCGACCCGGCACCCCTACTCGGCCCCCTCACGCCGCACCCGATCCCGCCGCCGCAGCAAAAGCAGTCCCCCCGCCACCGCGGTGATCCCCGCGGCCGCCGACCACCCGGCGATGTCGTTGGAACCGGTGGCCGCAAGGTCCGGGCCTGCGGCCGTGGACGCCGAACCCCCCGTCTGGGGTCGCGCGCCGGAGTCCGGAGAGGCGCTCGCACTGGTCGCCGGAACAGGAGAAGCCCCCGTAGCCGAAGCCCGGTCCCGCGTGAACGCCAGCGTGCCGAAGCCCAGTTGGTCGTAGCCCCCGCTGTTGGGGCCGTAGTCCCCGCCCCCACCCTCCGGCGCGGACCTCGCCGCGATCCGGGTGACGTACGACGCCGAAAGCCCCCGCCGCTTCGTGTAGTGGTTGGCGATCATCGCCCAGATGGGGCGGGTCATCGCGGGGTCGACGCCGGCCGCCGCGGACGCCGTCTCCCTCCCGGACCACCCCCCGATCGCCCCCTTCGCGCGAGTGTTCGCGGTGTAGGAGACCTCCCCTCCCAAGCCCCACTTCGCCACATACTGGGCGCCCTTGAGGAACCGGCTGTCGTCGTAGCCGTACAGGTCGTACCCCTGGTTCCACGCCATCTCGCAGAACGTGCCCATCAGGCCGACCCCGAGGAGCGCGTGCCCCTGGTCCCGGCCCGCCTCCAGCCACTCGGCGAGGCCGTCGTCGTACACGACGGGGATGGCGTTCCTGACGGAACCGAGACCCTCGCCGTGCTTGAAGTAGTCGACGGCGCGGGCGACTTGGGGGGCGTCGTCGCAGAAGATGCCGGTGGCCAGGACACAGGCCATGGCGCACAGGTCCCAGTTCGTCCAGTAGTTGGTGATGACGGCACCGTTGTGGCGGACCAGGAAGTCGTCGCTGAGCGGGGCGAAGACCTTGGTGAGCATCTCCTGGAAGCGGGAGAGGTCGAAGTCCGGGTGGTCCCGGACGAGTTCGGCGGCGTTGGCGAACTGGTAGCCGTACAGCCCGGCGGCGAGGAATCGGTCCGCGCTGCCTTCAAGCGAAGTCAGCTTCGCCGACCAGGCGTTGAGGATCGCCACGGCCGTGTCGGCGTACGCGCTGTCGCCGCTGACGTGGTGGCGGAGGCCGTTCTGGTACGCGGCGTGGATGTCGTTGTAGAGCGTCGCGTAGTTCTGCGGGCTGCCCGCGCCCCGGTACACCGTCGCCTGCGGGTTGGGCGTCCAGCCGCTCTGCGCATGGCGGTTGGCGGTCAGCTTGGCGAAACCGGCCGTGTAGGGCGCGGCGCCCGCCTTCACCTTCGCGGCCATGCGGGCGAGGTCGGCCTGCGTGTGCAGCAGACCCGGGTGCGCGAAGGCGGAGTCGGCGGCGGTGGCGGGCAGGGCCGTCGCGGCGGTCACCGCGACACCCGCGGCTCCCGCCGCCTTGAGCAAGCTGCGACGGCTGATCTGTGAAGTCACGAACGTCATTCCTCGCGTGCCGGTGGCTGGGGACGGTCAGGAGACGCGAGGGTGGGGGAGGCGATAACAGAAAGACGCCGACGACAGCCCCGGCGCCGATGACGCCAAAGGAGCCGTGCCCATGAGCATCCGCAGGGTCATGCCCGACATCCATGTCGCGTCCGGTGAGGCCCTGACGGCCAACCGTGCCTTCTACGGCCTGCTCGGCTTCGAGGAGGTCATGGACATGGGATGGGTCGTCACACTGGCGTCGCCCGCCAACCCGACCGCCCAGATCAGCTTCCTCACCGAGGAGCGCACCGCCCCCGTCGTCCCCGACCTGAGCGTGGAGGTCGAGGACGTCGACGCCGTGTACACGCAGGTCGTGGCGTCGGGCGCCGAGGTCGTACGGGAGCTGCGGGACGAGGAGTGGGGCGTACGACGCTTCTTCGTCCGGGACCCGAACGGCCGGGTGGTCAATGTGCTGACCCACAAGGCCGGGGGAGGTCACTGACCCCTCAGGCGTTGCGGTCCGCCACCGCCCACGACGCCAGGGCCACCGCTCCCGCCACTCGAACATCGCCGGCCACGCGCCCACCTTCTTGGCCAGTGGGTGGGACCCGGCGAAGGCGGCGACATACGCGGCCGTCAGCGCCCCGGCGGCCTTCCCGCCGGCCCGCTCCCGCCACTGCTGGGCCGCCGCGGCCCCGGCGACGGCCGGCACCACCCCGCCCAGCTGCCGCTTCTGACCGAACCGGACCGGACGAGAGGCGCCACTGACCGAACCCGACCGGACGTGAAGGATGATCCGCGGTCACTGGTTGTGCCCTGCGTCGAAGCGGGCCGTGGCCAGGACGGAGCCGTCCGCGGCCAGCAGCCGGGCACCGGACACCGTGGCCGGGTCGACACGCGTGGGGGCCCCCCAGTAACCCCGGCCGGCGTCGTCGAGGGAGAACTCTCCGAGGTGGACCGATGTGCCGTCCGTACGCTCCAGTCGGCATCCGACCTTTCCGGCCTCCGGGTATCCGTCGCGCGAGCCCGCGGCCTCGGACGCGTCTCCGGCCCGGGAGTCGGATCCGGAACCGTCCCGGCCGAGGTGGACCGACATGTAGACCCAGCCCGGATGTCCGGTATAGGCGAAGATCCGGCCCACCGGGCGGTGGCCGGGGGCCAGCAGAGACGCCGCGAGCAGGCCGTGCGCCGAGCCGGGGGGCTGCGAACTCCGCGAGGGGGGAGCCGACGCTCCCTCGATGGCCGTACCGACGGCCCAGCCACCGAAGCCGAACCCGAGGGCGGTCGCGACGGCGGCCGCGACCGCCACGCCGGCCCGTGGTCGCCACCGGCGCGCCGGCCGGTTCAGGCCCAGCCTGTCCGTCACCCGTGTCTCGAAGCCGGCGGGCGGCTCGCTGCCCGGCAGGAGAGAGAGCAGTCCGTCTCCGACGAACGTCAAGTGCTCCACGCGCTCCCGGCAGGCGGGGCAGCGGTCCAGGTGGGCGATGGCCTCGGCGCGCTCCTGACCGGGGAGGACACCCAGTGCCAGCTCGTCGGCGACGGCCCTCAGCCACTCGCAGTCCCTGTCAGTCATGATCGGCTCGCTCGGGTTCCAGAACCGTCCGCAGTTTCCCCATCGCCGTCCTGATCCGTGTCTTCGCCGTGCCCAGGGGGATCCCTTCGAACTCGGAGATCTGCCGTGCGGTCATCCCGTAGATCCCGGCCATGACCACGGCCCGCGCCTGCTGGCGCGGAAGGCCCGCCACCGCGGCCCGTATCCGGGAGGCCGCCTCGTCGGCCAGCGCCCACTGTTCCGGCGTCCGGGTCACGATGCCGAGCAGAGCGTCGAGATCCTCGGGGGAGACAGGGGTCGCCTTGCGCGCGCGGACGGCGTCGATCGCCAGGTTGTGCGTGATGGTCCCCAGCCAGGTCTTCACCGATCCACGCCGGGAGTCGTAGACCTGCGCATGACGCCAAGCCCTTTCGAAGGTCTGCTGGGCGATGTCCTCGGCGAGCTGGGGGTCGTCGACGACAGCGACGGCGATACCGAAGACCATGCGCTGGAACCGGCGGACGAAAGCGAGGGCGGTCTCCGGGGCGCCGGTCGCCATTCCCGCCAGCAGTGCCTCGTCCGAGAGCCGCCCGAGTGGTAGGCCCAATCTCCGCATACCAGTGGATACGGCGAACCTCGCCGAACGGATTCCCCCGGTTCGCGCGATCACATAACTATTCTCCCGCTTGCTCACTCTTGTCGGAAATCCCTCGGCGCGATCCGTCCGTATCTCTGGGCAGGAACGATTTCTCACGGAGGGCCGAGACATGGCGACGACGCTCATGACGTTCGTACGCAGGAACGTCGGGCCCGGGATGGCCGCCGGAGCACTGGCGGCCATCCTCGTGGCGTGCGGAGGCGGAAACGGCAGCGGTGGCGGCTCGTCATCGTCAGCCCCGGAACAGAGTGGCAAGCAGGGAACCACCCAGGTGGACGTGAAACTGGTCGACTACAAGATGGAGCTGTCCCAGAAGACGGTGAAGGCGGGGACCTACACGTTCGCCGTCAAGAACGACGGCCATCACGACCACGCCATGGAGATCGAGGTCTCGGGAACGGAACACAAGACGCGGACGCTGGCACCCGGAGAGTCGGCGAACCTCACCGTCTCGCTGAAGGACGGCAAGTACCAGGTCTACTGCCCTGTCGACGGCCACAAGGACCTGGGCATGAAGACCGAACTCACCGTGGGCGGCACCGCCTCAACGGGCAGCGGCACCCATACGACCGACGGTAATGGCTACTGAACGGCTACGACCGCTCACCCCTTGGAATCGATCATCCAGGGGCCTCGTCCTTGCGTGCCCCGGCTCGTAGCCGCAGCTCCGCCACATAGGCGGAGGCGACGGCGCAGCCGATGGCGGTGAGGGCGGAGCCCACGGCGACGGGATTGACGTACCCGGGGATCGCGTCGGCCGGGTAGCTGCCGCCGCCCTTCATCTCGCAGTCGAAGGAGAGGGGGAAGTAGCGCACCGAGTAGTCGATGACATGGACGACCTGCTCGTTCCCACGGCACGGCGGTATCGGCGCGGAGCCCGTGCCACCGTCCTCCGCCTCGAGGAACGCGCCGGCGAGATGCAGCAGCCCCCAGGTGTACACGAGGAGCGCGACGAGCCCCGCCAGTGTGGCGAACCCGCGCAGACGACGAGCCACCGACGACATCCCGGCCCCCTGACGACTCGTTTCCGGGTCCGCAGAGTCCAGCAGCACGCAAGGCGAACGGCTGTGGCGGAGCCCACAGTTCCGGCAACAGGGCTGTCACAGACGGGACGGGGAAAACGGCTGGCGCGCGGCACGCGGGTCGGGCGAGTCTTCCCTCACGTACGCGACCCAGGCGAGGGGGAGGGAAGTTGAAGCGCCGCACCACGCGCCGCACCACGCACCTCACCGTCGGCGACGGCACCCGCATCGCCTACCGCGACCGCCCCGGCCTCAGTCCCGGCCCCGGCCCCGAACCATCCGTGCTGCTCCTGCACGGCCTCGCGGGCCATCTGGGCGAATGGGACGACCTGGCAGGGCGGTTGGAGTCGTCCGGGCGCCGCGTGGTGTCGTACGACGCCCGTGGCCACGGTGAGAGCACCCGCCGCCCGGCGTCGGTGACCCGCGCCGCCCACGTCGAGGACGCCGCGACCCTGCTGCGGGAACTGGATCTCGCCCCCGCGATCCTCGTCGGCCAGTCCCTGGGCGGCCACACGGCGATGCTGCTCGCGGCGGACCACCCCGGACTGGTCCACTCCCTGGTCCTGGTCGAGGCGGGCCCGGCGGGCCGGAGCCCGGAGCTGCCCGGCGAGATCGCGGGCTGGCTGGACGGCTGGCCCCTTCCCTTCGCGTCCCTGGAGCAGGCGACGGCCTTCCTCGGCCACGAGGCATGGGCGCGAGGGCTCGAGGAGTACGCGGACGGCCTTCGTCCGCGCTTCGACCGTGACACGCTGGTCCGGACGATGACGGAACTGGCCACCGACGGCTACTGGCCGCAGTGGTCGCGGATCCGCTGCCCCACGCTCCTCGTGCGCGGCGCGTCCGGCACGATGAAGTCCGCGGAGGCGGCCGAGATGCTGACCCGTCGCCCGGACACCCGTACGGCCGTCGTCCCGGGCGCCGCCCACGACGTACACCTGGACCAGCCGGAACCGCTCCACCGGGAGATCGAGAAGTTCCTGGCCGACGAGTCGCCGAGGAGAAGCCCGTGACGTACGTCTTCCTGGAGACCGAAAGGCTGCGGCTGCGGGCGTTCACCGAGGCCGACGAAGACCATCTCGTCGCCCTGGACGGCGACCCCGAGGTGATGCGCTTCCTCACCGGCGGCGCGCCCACGCCCCCCGAGACGATCCGCACCCGCACCCTGCCCCGCCTCCTCCACGACCACCCCGGCCTCGGCACCCGCGGCTACTGGGCGGCCGAGGAGAAGTCCACCGGCACCTTCCTCGGCTGGTTCGAGTTCCGCCCCCTCGACGACGAGTGCCCGGCCGTCGTCGAACTGGGCTACCGACTCAACAAGGCGGCCTGGGGCCGGGGTTACGCCACCGAGGGCTCCCGCGCCCTCGTCGACAAGGGCTTCACCGACCTCGGGGTCGAACGCGTCACCGCCAACACCATGACCGTCAACACGGGCTCGCGCCGCGTGATGGAGAAGTCCGGCCTGACCTTCCTGCGCACCTACTTCGGCGACTGGCCGGAGGCGATCGAGGGCTCCGATCAGGGCGAGGTGGAGTACGAACTCCTGCGCACCGACTGGGAACAACGCCGACGCGAGCAAGCATGAACACCGGCCGCCCGCTCCTCTACCTCGACGTCGACGGCCCCCTCAATCCCTACGCCGCCAAGCCCGAACGCCGCCCCGAGGGCTACACCACCCACCGCATGAAGCCCGAGGGCTGGCTGGCCCAGCACCCCGGCCTGCCCCCGTCCCGCGTCCGGCCCCTCCGGGTCTGGCTCAACCCGTCCCACGGCCAGGCCCTGCTGAAGCTGACGGACCGCTACGACCTGGTCTGGGCGACCACCTGGCGCGAGGAGGCGAACACCTTCATCGGCCCCGTCCTCGGCCTCCCACCCCTCCCCGTCGTCGACTGGCCCACGACCCTCGCCCCCGGCCCGAACGGCACCTTCTGGAAGACCCGCCACCTCGTCACGCACGCCGAGGGCCGCCCCTTCGTCTGGCTGGACGACGAACTCGACGACAGGGACCGCGAGTTCGTGGCGGACCATCATGACGGCCCGGCTCTGCTGCATTGGGTCGATCCCCGAGTCGGCCTGCGCACTACCGATTTCGAGGCGGTCGCGGGCTTCGCCAGGGACCTGTGACGGCGAGCGCCGGGCCTCGACGCCCCCGGCCGAGGGTGCGTTCGGTGCGTCAGGGAATGAGCGTGAAACTCGCCCGGTAGACATAGCCCGGCATGGCGGGCCTGTAGGAGAAGCCGTGCCCCATGGTGAGGATGTCCGTGTACCCGTCGGGGTGGTCCACGTCGTTCATCACGTAGCTGATGGAGTACGACACCGTGGCCGGAGTCGACCCCGACCACTCGTAACAGGTCAGGAATTCCGGGTGCTCGTCGAAGTCCCTGACGGCCGTGGGGTTGTCCGCGCTGAGGTAGATGTGGCGGATGTACTGCGGAAATATGGACCAGTCCTGGCAGATGACCTCGGTCACCGGGGCGGCTGCCGAGGCGGTAGGAGCCGGTGCGGTCAACGGGACGCCGAGGGCGGCGGCAACGGCCAGCAGAACAGCGGGTCTTCGCATGGTCAGCTCCGTGGGTTCGTCGATGGGCCACTCATGGTGACAACGGCCGCCGCCTTCCACAGGGGGGAATCGAGCCTCCTGCCCGATCCCCCTTCACACCTCATCGAGCAACGCCGCCAGCCCCTGGTCGAGTTCCGGGCCCAAATCCTCCGTGCCCGGCTCGACGACGGCGTAGGAGCGCAGCAGGAAGCGGCGGAGGGCGGCCGTGCCGAAGCGGATCACGGCGACGCCCAGCGGTGAGTGCAACTCGATGACGGTCCGGGCCCACCCCTGCGGCCGTATTCGTACGTCCCCCTCGCCCGCGGGTGTCCCCAGCCCCTCCTCCAGGAGCGCCCGCCCGAACATCCATGTCACGCCCTCGCCGTCGGCCGAGACGTGCGCGGGGAAGTCGATGTGCACGGCGAAGGGCTCGGCGGAGCTGTAACGCAGCGTGGGGCGCACCGGGAGTTCCGGGTGGTCGGTGGTGATCAGGCGGGCGCGGACGGTCTGTTCCAGGGTGGCGAAGCGCATGAGCGGCGGTCTCCGTCTCGGGGTCGAGCATGGGTCGGTTGCCATGTCGAGCCACAGGAGTGCCCCTTGATTACGCGGGGCCCGGAGTTCGTTCATGTGACCTGAGTCACGCCCGGAACTGAATGGTTGAAAGTTTTGTCATCTAGGCTGACAAACCCTTCCGCGCCCCGCCCGCCGGGAACTGGAGCGTTCCTGCCATGACCGACCAACCTGCCAGAGTGCCCGCCCAGGCATCCCCCTCCGCGACCGCCGCATACGTGCGGGTCTACGAGGAGGAACAGCCGCGCCTCGTCGCATACGCCCGCTCGCTCACCCGCAACACCTGGGCGGCCGAAGACCTCGTCGCCGAGGCACACTTCCGCGTGTGGCGGCGGCTGTCCGCCGGGCACGAGATCGACAACGTTCCGGCGTACCTCATGACGACCGTCCGGCACCTCGCGTCCTCCGTCGCGAGCGCCACCCACGAGACCCCGCGGGACCCGCAGATCCCCGAACAGGCCTCCGCCGGGCAGGTGGACGACCCGGCCGAACAGGTCTCCTCCACCGACCTGTTGGTACGCGTCCTCGGCGAACTCCCCGAACGCTGGGTGCAGGCCCTGTGGCTCGCCGACGCCGAGGGCCAGCCGCTGGAGACGGTCGGTCGGCAGATCGGCGCCAAGCAGGGCGCCACGGCCGTACTGCTGCACCGTGCCCGCGAGGGCATGCGCCAGGCGTTCCTGCGCTCGCAGACCGAGGCCCCCGACGATCCCGCGTGCGAGGTCCACTGGGTCCGTATGCCGGCCTACGTCCGCGGCAACGCGACCCCGCGCCAGTCCGAGCGCCTCCTCGCCCACGTCGACGCCTGTGACGGGTGCCGGGGCCGCCTCGCCGTCCTGATCCGCGCCAACAACCGGCTGCCCGCGCTCGTGGGCCCCGCGCTGCTGGTGTTCGTGATGGGCGGCGGCACGGGGAAGTTCCTGGCGTCGCTCACGGCCGGGTCCGCGGGGGCGGCCTCGGCGACCGGGCGGGGTCTTCTTCATACGGCCCGTGCGGCGGGCCCGAAGACCAAGGCCGCCCTCGCCTCCGGTACGGCGGCCGCCGCGGCCATCGCGGTCGTGCTGGCCCTCGGGGTGAACGAGTCGCCCGCGACGGTGACTTCGCCGGGAAAGGTGCCGGTGGCGCGGGGGCCGGTGGCACAGACGCCGGTGGCGGGGCCGTCCGCGGGGGTGGCGGGGGAGCCGCCGGGGGGTGCGGCCCGGCGGGTCGAGCGGGATCGGGGCGACGGGACGGGAGCGGTCGTGGCCGGGGATCCCGGGAGCCGTTCGGGCAGTTCGGACGGCGGGGGTGCCGAGGGCGACTCGGGGGCGCCGGAGCAACCCGCGCCGGAGGTGCCGCAGCCGGCGCCGACGCCGCCGAAGGAACAGCAGCCCGAGCCCGGGCAACCGAAGCCCGGCACACCGCGGGAGAAGCCCCCCGTACCGGAGCCGGGTACCCCTGCTCCCACTGATCCCGACCCTGTTGGTGAGTCGCCGGAGCCCCCGACGTACTCGGAACCGCCGCCCGCTCCGGAGCCGACCGAACCATCAGACCCGTCGGACCCGTCGGACCCGTCGGACCCGCCCGCACCGGAGACCCCGGAGCCGCCCACCCCCGGCGACGGGTGCGGCCCCCCGCCCACCCCCGGAACTTCCGCCCCTGACAAGGGAGTTGAACCGACGACGTACGCATAACCGAAACCGAGAGAGATCGAGCGCTTCTTCGACGGCTTCGAGCTGATCGACCCGGGCGTGGCCCAGGGCGCTCTGGCGCCCGGACACACCCCCGCCGCCCCGCTCGCGGGAGATCGGCTTCTACGGCGGGGTGGCCCGGAAGCTCACCTGAACCGTTACTGACCCTTACTGGTGGTACGGCTGCTGCGGGGCCTGTCCGCCCTGCACCTGACCCCCGGTCCCGCCACCGGCGGCGGCCTGCGTCTGCAGTTGCTCCGCCTCCTCCGCGCTCAGCTTGCTCTCCGCACCGCAGAACGTGCACTGCGTCGCGTACTTCGTGGAGATCGGGAACAACGGCACGAAGAACAGCGTGAACTTCGTGACGCGCTTGCGCAGGGTGTGCGCGGCCGGATTCCCGCAGCGCCCGCACACCAGGGTGAGTATCGCGAGCTGGTACAGGTATCCCTTGGTGCCAAAGAGGATGAGCATGATGTCGTCGCCTTCCGGGGTCGGTGCTTGAGAGGCAGTATCCCCGGGACCGGCGTCTGTGCTGTGCCGTCCCGCGCAGTGGACTGTGGGCAGCGCGTCGGTGACCGTCACCCGGACTCCTGGCCGCCGGTGCCGGCGCCGACGCGGCCGGCAGCTCGGGCCGAGGTCCACCAGCCGGCCACGACCAGGGGGAGCACGGCCAGCAGGGGCAGCAGCGGGAAGTGGCCATCGGCGCCGTCGGAGGAGAAGGCGTCACGGACGGCCGCGTTCGCCGGCGAGGCGGAGACCACCAGCAGCAGCACCGAACCGATGACCAGCGTTCCGGCCGCGCCCACCGTCGTGCGCACCAGCGGCGGACTACCGGCCGCTCCGAGCGCACTGCCCGTCAACGCGCAGACCAGTCCGGTGGCCAGACCATTGCCGAGCACCAGGGGCAGATTCTGGGGCACCCGGCAGACCAGCAGGGCCCCCGCTGCCGCGAGTGTCACCAGCAGCAGACCCACGGCCAGGGGGATGACGAGCGCGGCGTACTGCGGCCGACGGGTACCGGTCGCGGCGGCGAGGCAGGCACGGGCCGCAGGCGGTTCCGCGGCCAGCAGGGAGCGGGTGAGCCAGGCCAGGGCGGGCACCAGCACGGCGGCGTTCCAGCCGAGCTGACTGCCGAGCCCGGACTGACCGTCCAGTGAGATCGCCACCAGCCCCACGTAGAACAGCACGGGCGGGAGCCAGCGCTGGGAGCGGAGGAGGAGGGCGCTGTAGTAGCGGAGCAGCGCGGTCAAGGGCGGACTCCGCTCGGGTGTGGGGTGTGGGCGCCCGGAACGCCGTAGGTCTGAAGCAGTGCTCTCACCGTGGTCCCCCGCTCACGCCCCGCACATGGGCTCCCGGCTCGGCGAGCAGCGCGCGCAGCACCGCGTCCGAGTGGGTCTCGTCCGTCTCCAGCCGCACGCTCCCGTCCGCGAGCGTGCTGACCGCCCGCACGCCGGGCAGCGCGGACAGCTCCGCCACCCCGCCCGTCAGGCCCGCGCAGTCGATCCGTACCGGTGCGGCGGCGGCCTGCCGCGTCACGGCCACCGTGCCCCCACCGACGACCCACCGCAGATCGGTGCGCTCCGAGAGCCGTTCCGGATCATGATCAACGAAGACCACGGTCGCGCCCTCGGCCACCCGACGCTCCACCTCATCGTCCAGGGCGACCCGCGAATCGGCGTCCAGTCCCGTCCACGCCTCGTCCAGCACCAACAGCTCGGGCTCGGCGAGGAGTGCCTGTACGACGGCCACCTTCTGGCAGGTCCCCTTGGACAGCTTGGCCAGCGGCTGCCCCGCGTGCTCCTCGGCCCCGAACCGGGCCAGCAGCCGCGCCCCGCGCCGCTCCGCCTCCGCGCCCGGCAGACCGTGCACCCGCCCCACGAGCCGCAGATACTCCGACGCGCTGAAGGGCAGCGCGGGCGGGAAACGCTCCGGGACGTACGCGGTACGCGCCGGACGCCCGAGCACCCGCCCCCGGTCCGGCCGGGCCGACCCGGCGACCACCCGCAGCAACGTCGACTTCCCGCACCCGTTGGCACCCTGGGCCCGGACGAGCCGACCGGCCGGCAGGTCCAGATCCACCTCACGCACCACCCACGGCCCACGCCACCCGTAGCGCAGCCCGACCCCCTCAAGTCTCACCTGGCCAGGATAGGAGGGAGCGGCGGGCAGGGGGCAGGGAAGCGCCACGACGGTCTGCTCGGTGAAGTGAGATGAAGCGAAATGTGATGCGGGGCCGCCGATTCTTCTACGGCATGTCGAATGCAGGCAGCGGTTGTTCGAGGGAGTGGGGGCCGGGCGCCTCGAGCAGGTCGGAGTGGTGGTCACCCCGCTGGCCACCCACCTGAAGTACCGCGTAGGGAAGTGACTCTTCTGGCCCGGGCCTCGATCAGGACTCCAGACGGCTCAGCGCCTCCATGGCCTCGCGTTCGATGCGTGACAGCTCGTGGAGGGCGGTGCCCGCCCGTACGAGGTACTTCTCATCGCCCGACTCACCGGCTCGGGTGATCAGCGCGGCGACCTCCGTCCACAGCACGGCGGCCTCGGTGTACAACCGGTGGCCGGTGCGCAACTGGGGACTTGGCTCCAGCACTTGGGAGCACTCGGCGAGGAAGTCGCGGTAGAGATTGCGGAACAGGGCGCCGCCGGTACCGGCCTTCTCCATCAGCAGGGCGGCCTGCGGCAGGTCCCGCCGTGGGTCGTCGGTCCGCCCGAGCCAGGTGCGGACCAGCTTGCCGCTCTTCTCGATGCCACGGTGACCCAGGTTGGCGATCGGCGGGTTGAGAAAGGCGTCGGCACAGGCGGTGATGGCGGGAAAGATCCTCTCGTGAGCCGCGGGCAGGCCCCGGGGCACGGTGGGAACGGTGAGGGTGAAGGACCGGTGCCTGGCGGTCATGGGCCCCCGCGCGGCCCGAGCCTGAGCGAGATACCGCCGAGACTCGTGGGCACCAATCGAACGACCCGGGGGCTTCTCTCCGGCCGAGCCCGTCCTTACCGGGGGATTAGGCGACCTGGTCGTCGTAGCCGTACATCGCGACGACATGACCACCGAAGTGCACCTTCGACCCGAAGTAGTCCAGGTGGTAACTGTCGAGCTGCAACCCCACGGGCCGGCCGCCCTCAATGACCTCCACCACGTTCGCCCAGCCCTTCCGGGCCGAGGCGGTCTCCTGCACCACGAGCTCCAGCCCGAGCGTCTCGGCCAGATTCCGGGTGAGCTCGAACGGCCTGACCCGTCCCCCGAGGAACGGGAACCCCATGCTCTTGCTGTCCCAGTAAACGAAGGAGAGCCCGCGGCCCAGGCCGAAGAGCATGGGTTCGGAGAGATCGAGTCCTTGGTGGCGGAGGAGTACGCCGAGGGTGGTGGTCTCGCAGTGCTGGGTGGCGCGGGTGTCGATGCCGTTCACGATGGTCACGCGATGCTCTCCTGGTCGGGGTGATCGGCCCGGTCATCACGCCCCGTTGACACCGCTTCGCCTTACGAGGAGTGAAGTCGGCCCTCGCCCTCTGCGAGGTGAACCTCAGAGCTTCGGCTCAACGGGGAAGGGAAGTTTGTCCGCCCAGCCGGCAAGAGCCGACGCCGCGATCTCGCGGGACTCGCCGCCTGCGGAGGTCTCCGTGAGCAGGGTTCGTTCGGCGTTGGGGAGGGTGAGCTCACGGTAGAACTGGAGATCCTCGAAGCCGTTGACAGCGACGTCGTGACTGGTCGCTGCATACACGAGACGGGGAACGCGCGCCCAGTAGCAGGCGGTCAGGCACATGGGGCACGGCTCGCTGCTCGAGTACATCACGGCGTCTTCCATCAGATGGCGCCCGAGCTTCGTACCGGCGGCACGCAGGGCCATGACCTCGGCGTGTGCCGTGGGATCGCGGAGCTCGACGACCGAACTGGTACCGGTGGCCACGACTTCGCCGTCAATGACGACGATCGCGCCGAACGGGGTCTTGCCCTCGTCCTCAAGGGCGTGGCGGGACAGTTCGATGGCCTGGGTGAGGAAGTCGTGGTCCTGAGGGGTCTCGGGAGCGTAGGGCACCTGTTCTCCAAGTGTTCCGTCGTGCCGGTTGCGGGTGCACTTACATGTAGATGGAGGGATCGGCGTCGCCGAAGGGGCCGTCGAAGTCCATGTCGTAGCCGGTGAGGGGCGTGGTCGCTCCGGCGGTGGTGATGGTGTGCAACGCCAGTTCGGCCTTGTGGGGGTCGGTCCAGTCCCCGTTTTTCAACAGTTCGACCATATCCGGGATGTCTGCGCCGGACTGGTCGCCGCGGAGTATGAGCCGGTGGATGCGCGGAGCGGCGGACGAGCCTGCCGGGCAGAGCAGCACTCCGGTGGCGGACAGCCGCTCGTGCCACTCGGCGAAAGCTCTGTCGACAGCGGGCGGTCGGGAGACCGTCTCGGGGGTGAGAGGGAGGTTGTGCAGGATGACGCGGGTGAGGGTGAGACGGTCGCCGCGTCGAAGCTGAGCGGCCATCAGCGCTTGGTCCACCTCGTTGCGGAAGGCCGTGAAACCGGGCTGAAGCCAGTCCTGGCCACACTGCACAACCACGGCCGCGGTCACGTCCTGCGCTTCGAGCCCGGCGAGGCGTTCGCGCCAGGAATCGATGTCTATGACGGGGTCGGTCACGATCCCTCCCGGGTGTGGGTGCCGACCAGTTGCAGGACGGCCAGGCCGGTGACGACGGCCTCGACGGGGTCGCTCTCCCCGGCGGCCCCGGGCAGGACCCGCGTGGCAAGGCGGGCGGTCGCCTGCAGGGCAGGAGCAGGGAGTACGGCGAGAAAGTCGCGCAGTTCGGAGTCGCTCTCGGCGGGAGCGAGCGGGGCCAGGCGGCAGGCGACGGCGAGAATCATCGCGGCAGGCCGCCGCTGGGGCTCGACCAGCGGGACAGGCAACCGGTAGGTGCGGCCGCCTCGCGCACGCCGTATCTCCGCGGTGGCCGAACCGGGAGGGTCAGCGCGGCAGACAAGACTCAGAAGGGCCTCGCGGGCTTCGGCTGCCGTGGCGAAGTAGCGGTGGGTGGCGAAGGTCCGTAGGTAGGCACCCAACAACTGGTGGTCGGGCGTGAATTCGGGCCGTATCAGTTCCGGTGGGTGAGGCAGCCGGGCATCGCGCAGGGTCGCGAGCGCCGTCACGGAGACGAGGGCCCAGAAGTGGTCGTAGTCCTCGACCGAACCGAGAACCCGTCGGGCGGCGTCGGCCTCGGGCGTGGAGACGCGGCCTTGATCACCGTACAGGGACTGACGCAGTTGGCTGAGGATGGAGGCCCCGTCCCAGTAGTTCCCCATGAACTTGGTGCCGGTGAGGATCTCGTACGTCCCGTACAGCGCGCTGGCCTGATGGGCACCGTGGAACTCGGTGAAGTCGCCGGTCCACAGCAGCACTTGGAGCGGGCTGGTGAGAATGGAACCGAGTTCGTCATGGTGGGCGGCGGACTTGGGATCGGGGTCGACACAGCGCAAGATCTTCAGCCGGGCGTCGGTGGTGAGGGCGGCCAGCTCACGGGCGGCCCGGCTGGAGGCGACGCCACGTACCGACATCAGCAGGGCGGTGTTGGCGAGCCAGGCGAGGTAGCGGCTGAGGGCGCCGAGCGGCGGAGCGGGGTCGGACAGCCGTCGGCAGTGACCGATCACCGAGTCGATGAGCGCATGGGCGCAGGAGACGGCCTGGATCGGATCGGCACCGCCGGCGAGAGTGGCCCGCACGAGGCGGTGCAGCACATCGAGATGAACGGTGACGGCGTCGTCGACGGCCTCCACCGGCACCTCCGCCTCCACCAACTGGTCGACGAGATGCCGGATGGCGGTCGGGTCATTGCCGGTCGCGGCCTGACTGACGGTCCCCAGGTAGGAGTTGACGATGGGGTCGTGCTCAAGGCTTGGGGAGGGCGAGCCAGGACGGCTGCTACCTCTGCCGCTTCTGCCGCCCCTTCCGCCTCCCTGCCGAGCCAGCGCGTCGGCAAGGGTGTGGCGTAACAGCTGATTGCGGCCACCGATGCTGGCCAGCCCGAAGAGCCGTACGAAGGAGAAGACGCCGTAGATGTTCGCGAGCAGGAACAGCAGCGCGCCGTAGGTGGCACTCGTGGCGTTGTCGCCGAGCAGCCCACAGCCGGTGAACAGCGCCGCGAACCATCCGATGAGCACCCACTCCCGGAACGCGATGTGCCCGTCGATCGCCCGTAATGACGGCCACGAACTCGCCGCGGAGAAGGTCAGAGCGAAGATGACCGCCTCACCGGTCAGCAGCGTCGCGAAGAAGGCGATGCTGAACTGGGTCGCGTCGACGACGTCGTCGTGACTACGGGGATAGGCGAGAGCGACGAACGCGAGGCCCACGGCGCACAGGAACAGCCAGATCTGTCTCCATACCTGCACTGTCGCTCCGTGTCCCCTGAGCCTCGCTGGTGTTGCTCAACTCTTGCAGGGATGACGGGGGTTGCCAACAGTTGATCAGGTCAGTTCGGAGTCGACTGGTCGGTGCGGCAAGTTGACGCTCGCCAGGAACTCGGCCCAGGACAGAGCCGACATTGTGAGGTGCCGATGCTCGGGACGCTTCGAGTCCCGTATGAGTACACCGGACGGAACGATCGCGGCTTCGAGGCACTCGGTCGCATTTCCGCCGCTGTACGACGACTTGAACCAGGCAAGATCAGAGGCACTCTGAGGACCGACAGGCATTCACAGCTCCTTGCGGGCGCGATGGATCATGGCGGAGGAAGCCTCCATGTCCAACGCTTGTGCGCGCAGGTACTCGAACGCAAGTCTGTATCGCTCCAGTTCCTCGTCCTTCTCCAGGAAGAGGGAGCCGGTGTGGAAGTCGACGTACACGACGTCGAGGCCTGGATCGGCACCGCCGATGATGACGAAGCTTCCCAGAGCAGCCGCGTGCGCTCCTTTGGAGAAGGGCAAGACCTGGAGCGTTATGTGAGGCGACTCGTTGGCTTCGAGTAGCCGGTCGAGTTGTTCCCTCATGGTTGCCGGCGACCCGACGAGACGGCGGACCACGGACTCGTCGAGGATGGCCCACAGGCGTGGCGGTTTCGAGCGGGAGAGGATGTCCTGCCGCTTCATGCGGATGTCGACCAGCCGCTCGATCTCCGCAGGTTCCAGTGGGACCTCGTTGGCCTTCTGCACAGCCGTGCTGTAGGCGCGGGTTTGCAGAAGGCCGGGGACGTAGACACACGAGAAGTGACTCTCGTGTACTGCCTCATCTTCCAGGGTGAGCAGCAGGTTCATGCTCTCGGGGATGGAGTCGGCGAAGGAACTCCACCAGCCTTGCTGCTTGGCGTCCTTGGCGAGCCTGACAATGGCCGCACGCTCGGCGTCGGTGGCCCCGTACTCGCGGCAAAGTGCGTCGACGACGATCCACTTGACCGGTCCGGCCTGGGTTTCGTACCTGCTCACCGTTGCCTTGGAAACACCGACGAGTTTTCCGGCGTCCTCAAGCGTCAGGCTCTTGCGTGCGCGCAACTTGCGCATCATCGCGCCTAGTTGACGACGCCGGGTTGTAGTGCGTTCAGGCATGCGGCTCCTCCGCCAAGTTCCGGGTCGTCAGGCCCGGAGATCCCATCAGGCTAGGCAGGGAGCGGCCGGACTCACCATCAGATTCACTCGTTGGGTTCTCGTGAGAAGTTACACAGTGAGACTTCTCTATGCCATGCTCGCTTTCAGACCGCTACACAGTGCAGTCGTGTGAACACGGCAGGCGCAGCATCTGTGTGGCTTGGGAGGGAGGAGTAGCCATGCACGGCTACGAGATGTCCGAGCCCCTACTCCGCTGTGTCCTGCCCTTTGAGGCGGTGCCGGCGGAAGTGCGCCTTCTCCGGAAGGCGGCTGCCAAGCAACTGAACCTGTGGGGCGTGTCCACAGCGACGGATGAGGCGGAGCTGCTCGTCACGGAGCTGGCGACGAACGTCTTCAAACACGTCGGCGAAGGTGTTTCAGCGACTCTGATCCTGGAACGGAGGGGAGAGCGGCTGAGGCTGGAAGTCCACGACAAGAGTCAGGCGGTGCCGACGTCCAAGACGGCAGGCTGTGACGAGGAGTGCGGCCGCGGTCTGCACCTTCTCGCGGCGCTGGCGGTGGACTGGGGAACTGTCCTGACCGCCGTCGGCAAGGCGGTTTGGTGTGAGATCGCGATCAGCTCCGGACGAGCGTGCCGCCGCATCGAGCGGGCCGTTGATGCACTTGAGCGATATCAGGGACGCGTTGGTGGCCTTGGGCTGTTCGGAAGGAGGCGGGATACGGCCTTGGAGGAGTCAGCGATCGAGCTGATCGCGGACCTACTTCACTGGACCGCCGCCCGTGGCCATGATCCGGACGACATGCTCGACCGGGCTCAGGTGCACTACGAGGCTGAAGCGGACGCAGCCTGACGGGCTCCTGCCATGGCCAAGGGGTGCGCGAGTTCGTCAAGCGCTGACTTTTCGGATCGTGTAATGATCACTCCTTCGTGGGTCGCAGGAAGGAGTGCTATGGGGGAGTCGCTGCGCGTGGGGCAGGTGCTGCGCTATTCGAGCGCAAAGGACCCAACCTCCCCCGTGCTCGATGGATACACAAACTTCCACTACGTGACGGATGCTCCAGGTCACAAGAAGGCACTTCTCGAGTCCGGCATAAATGGCATGGCGAAGGTCTCCGCGAGGGGGAGGCAACGGCGGCCGGCCATCCTTATCCGTTCCAGTCCGTGGAAGGCCGGCAGCGAGCAGACGCCGTGGCACGACGTGTTCGATATGGACAACGGTCACGTGCGGTACTTCGGTGACCACAAGGTCGGACTGGCCAAGTCCCCCGGAACCACCACAGGGAACGCTGCCCTTCTTGACGCCTTTACGGAGCATCAGGCGCCGACACCGGAGGGGCGAGCCGATGCGGTCCCTCTGCTGCTGTTTCGGGCTGTGTCACGCAACGGCAAGGTCAAGGGCTTCGTCGAGTTCTGTGGACTCGGGGTTGTGGAACGGGCCGAACGGATCGTTCAGTGGGCAGGACACGAGCACACAACGTTCACCAACTACGTGTACGACATTGCCTTGATCGATCTCACTGTCGAGAACGATCAGGTCGACTGGGACTGGATCACTGCGCGTCGTAATCCGGCCGTCTCTGATCAGGAGGCCCTGGTCAAGGCACCACGCGCCTGGCGGGAGTGGGTCAAGCGGGGGCACTCCGCTCTGCCCCGGGTCCGCCGGCGCGTTGCTCGAGCCCGCGTCACGAAGGTGCGTGATCAGCGTCCTGCGCCAGGCAGTCGGCGAGACGAAGACCTCCGGTTCATCTATGAGCAGTTCGACAGACGCAAACATGACTTCGAGGCCGTCGCTTCTGCCGTCGCCGCTCGTGTGCTGAGAGGTTCCGGACACAACTACCGCGAGGGATGGATCACTCGGCGCTCCGGAGACGGTGGCGCGGATTTCGTCGGTCGTATCGACCTTGGGACAGGTCTGGCCGGTACCAGCCTCGTCGTCCTCGGCCAAGCCAAGTGCATACGTCCGGACACCAGTGTCTCCGCTGAACAGATAGCACGAGTGGTTGCACGCCTACGCCGCGGCTGGATCGGCGCATACGTCACCACCGGAGCTTTCTCGGAGCCGGCTCAACTCGAGATGGTGGAGGACCAATACCCCATCGTTCTCGTCAACGGGCTGGATCTGGCCCGTGAGTTGCGCAGCATGGCCCGAGACGATCACGGCAACGACCTTGCAGCATGCCTGGACCACATCCTCTATGCCCAAGGTGTACCGATCACCAGCCGGCGCCCCGAAGAGATCCTTCTGGAGTGAGTCTTTCGGCAACGCCGGACGAGCTCAGTGTGCCCGCTGGCGAGACAGCGCCGGGGCGTACTCCGTCATGGGGCCCTTTGGCGCTCCTGGAGAACATGAGGCAGGGCTTGCGCGGAAGCGTGAGCGCGGGAGACTGGTCCCATGTCCCCGACCGCATCGTCCCCAGCCGTTTCAGCTCGTATGAGTCGGCAGGCGTCTCATAACACTCAGCCGGAACTGACTGTACGGCGCCTGCTGCACGCCGACGGGCTGCGGTACCGAGTGCACTACCCCGTACCGGGTATGCCGCGGCGGAGCATGGACATCGCCTTCAGTAAATTGAGGATTGCTGTGTTCCTCGACGGCTGCTACTGGCATGGCTGCCCGGAGCACGCCACGCATCCGCGGGCCAACGCCGAGTGGTGGCGCTCGAAGCTCGACCGGAACATCGCGCGTGACCGTGAGACGACCGACCACCTGACTGCCGCCGGTTGGACAGTGCTGAGGTTCTGGGAGCATGAGTCGGCCGATGACGTCGCCCACCTGATCGAGACCATGGTGCGGTCTCGCAGGTCGGCCTTGGGCGACTCCTGACCCCGGGGGCGCCCGCATCGGGCGGCGTGCCGTTCCTCGCGAGCAGGTGTTTCCGCGTGGGCCTCGTGAAGCTCCGGGTTTCCACACCAAATCGGGGCCACGATTCTGCATATCAGGACGTGCCCTGCACAATATCGTGTAGATGTTGTGTGCACGGGGGCGCGTCCCCGGTGCATTTCAAGGTGTCTGTGTCGCGGATGGGCTGATCGACGAGGCGCAGCGCCTCGCAGTCCGGTTGGCTCGAGTGAACAGAAACGGGGAACGGTCGACTCCCATGACCGACGAACTCGACGGAATGTACGACACGTTCAAAGCACTGCTCGACTCGTTTCCCCCAGCGGAGGCAGTCAAGAGGCTGGAGCAGTTCGGCATCCCTCCGGAGATCGTGCAGCAGATCCGTGAGCGGCACGAGCAGCAGACGATTCGCATCAAGGAGCTCGAGGAACCGCACGCCGTGATCCTGGGCAACCGCGACACCTGGTACACGGGACCGCATGCCAAGGACAAATGCTGGCCGGCCGTCGCGGACCAACTGCGCAAGGACGGTTGGCCCGAGGATCCCGCGATCAGGAGCCTCGACGACTCCTCGACTCGTGTGGTCTCCCTGCTGAACCACCCGAAGGAGAAGCGGTTCTCCACACGTGGACTTGTGGTCGGCTACGTGCAGTCCGGGAAGACGACCAACTTCACGTCTGTCATGGCGAAGGCCGCGGATCGCGGCTACAAGCTCTTCATAGTCCTGGCTGGAATCCACAATGGACTACGCCGCCAGACCCAGGCCCGTCTCGTGCAGCAGCTCGTGGAGCCGAACCCCTCGCTGTGGTCGCAACTGACCGGCCTGGAGAAGGATTTCACCCCGCAGGAGAACCCGGCTTCGTATTTCGGCAAGAGCAACAAGACCCACGTGCTGTGCGTAGTGAAGAAGAACGCGACGGTCCTGCGCAAGCTCGCCAAGTGGCTCGAGAAGGCTTCGACCTACCTTGAGGACTGCCCTGCGCTGATCATCGACGACGAGGCCGACCAGGCCACGGTGGCGACCGCGTCGATCAATCCGCTGATCCTGAGCATCATGAGTCACCTGCCCAAGTCGGCGTACGTCGGTTACACGGCGTCCCCGTTCGCGAACCTGCTGATCGACCCTAGTGCCGAGGACCTGTATCCCAAGGACTTCGTCGTCAATCTGCCCCAGCCTGCCGGGCACTTCGGCACCGAAGTGCTCTTCGGCCGCCACGCCCTCGACGGTGAGGACCCGGAGCAGGTCGACGACGGATACGACATGATCCGCTCGGTGCCCAAGGACGACGTTCCCGCTGTGCGCCCCAAGACCAGGGCCGACGTCGAGGGCTTCGAGCCGCACATCACCGACACCCTGCGACGGGCCATCGAGTACTTCTGGCTGGTCACCGCGGCCCGACGCGTGCGCGGCACCGGCAACCCGCACAACACGATGCTGATCCACACCAGCGTCAACACCGCGGTCCACAACAGCTTCAAGAGGCCCCTGGAGTTTCTGCGCAAGCGTGCTGCGCAGTCGTTGGCGAGTCCCGACTATCTCTCGGGGCTGCGTGCCTTGTGGGACATGGAGACCGCGCGCGTCCCGGCGCAGGACTTCGGCGAGACGAAGGTGCCATTCGAGGAATTGGTGCCGCAGCTTTCCGGGGTGCTCGACAGTTGTCGCATCATCATGGACAACTCCAGCAGTGAGGACCGTCTCGACTACGAGAACGGTCCCGTCGTCGCGATCGCGGTGGGCGGCAACACCCTTTCGCGTGGACTCACCCTTGAAGGGCTGTCCGTCAGCTACTTCGTCCGTTCCGTCTCGGCGTACGACACCTTGCTCCAGATGGGGCGCTGGTTCGGTTTCCGCAACGGGTACGCCGACCTGCCGAGGACTTGGATGACCGACGAACTCGCGGAGTGGTTCCGGCATCTGGCCACGGTCGAGACCGAGATGCGCCGCGACATCGACATCTACATGACGGAGGACGAGAACCCGCAGACCTTCGCCGTGCGCCTGCGCACGCACCCCTCGCTGCGTGTGACGGCGGCCGCCAAGATGCGTGATGCCGTCGTGGCGGCTTCCTCGTACGGCGGTCAGCGTGTCCAGACCCACTACTTCCACACGAACGCCGAGTGGCTGCGAGGGAACATCGCCGCTGCGCGCACGCTGGTCGACGCCGCGACCTCGAACGCACGCCGTGTGGAGAAGCGGGCGGCGGATGGACGGTTCGTCTTCCGCGACGTGCCGCACGACTTCGTGCTCGACTTCTTGTCGAACTACAAGTTCGACAAGAAGTCCCCGGAGAACGACGCCGAGCTGATCGGCAACTACATCCGGAAGCGGGTCACCGCGGGCTCTCTGGGCCGTTGGAATGTCGCCATTGTGGGCACCCCCGCAGGGAAGGGCGAGGACTTCACCTTCGCGCCCCATGTGACCGTCGGGCGGAACAATCGTGCCCGCCTTGCCCTGGAAAACCCTGACCCGGACTTCGCAGACATCAAGACACTGATGAGCCGCAGGGACGCGGCGGTCGACCTCACAGGGGACATCGGGAAGCTCACCGAGAAGGAGATTGCGGAGGAACGGCGAAAGCAGCTCCCCGACACCGGTCTGCTGGTTCTGTACCCCATCGACAAGCTGTCTCGGCCGAGTCCGTCGAAGACGCTTCGTGCGCCCCTCGACGCGGAGGAGCACGTGATCGGCGTCGGCCTGGTCTTCCCCAAGCCGCAGGACGGCGACAGCACTGTGAAGAGTTACATCTCCGCGGACTTGTCCAATGTGAACATCGAGATCGAGGAGGAGGACTACAGCCTCGTCGACGGTGAGGACGCATGAACGAGGACGAGTTCCGCGGCCTTGTCGAGCAGCACTGGGCTGCGCTGGAGGCCGAACAGACCACGGGGGAGCGTCGACTGCGGGTGGCGGAACTGTCCGTTGACACCGGCAATGGCCCGCTGGCGGTGGCCGTTGACCACGACGGGCACCGCCATCTCCTGGTGCCGATCCACACGCACATAAAGGTTCGTACCGGCCTGGACGGGCCAGTGCTCCGGCTGCGCAAGCGTCCCTTGGAGGATGCGGAGAGCTACCAGACCTACGCGGACCTGGGCTGCCTGCGAGACGATCTCAACGACCTGTTCACCGAGCTGTGCGTGGACGTGTTGGAGGAGGCCGTCGAGTTGCCCGACAATCCCGTCAAGGCGTTGTACCGAGTGCTCGATCGCTGGAAGTCGCTCTTCCGGACTCAAGGGCCGCCGCTGGGGCCGGAAGAACTTGCCGGACTTTTCGGTGAGTTGACCGTGTTGAACCGTCTCCTTGCGAAGGACCCGAGTGCGCACCGGATCTGGCACGGGCCCGAGAGGTACCGCCACGACTTCTCGGCTGCGTTCAATGCCGTCGAGGTGAAGGCGAGTACGAGTAGCGAGGGTCGGCGACCGCGGATCCACGGGCTCGACCAACTCGAAGCTCCCGCCGGTGGAACGCTCTGCCTGGCCTGGTTCCGGTTGCACCGCACCACGACGAGTGGAGTGGGCACGCGGTTCGTGGAGACGGTGGACGAGGCCCTTCGCTTGTGCGACGACGAAGGAGCCCTCCTCGAACTTCTCGCGAAGGCCGGCTACCGGCTCGCCGACGCCGACCTCTATGAGGACGTGCGTTTCGCGATCGGTGAGGAGCGGTGGTACCGAGTCGACGGGGACTTCCCGGGATTGACCGGCGAAGCGCTCACCACGGGCGGCGTGCCGGTGTCGGTCCTGGACGTCGAGTACACCATCGACCTGTCTGGTGAGGTTCCCGCATCGATGGAGCCCGAGCAGGTGTCCCAGATGATCGAGGACCTGGTCCAGGAGCCCGCGTGACAGAGCCTCGTTGGTTCTCCCAGCCCTATCCGCCGGAAGGTGCCAGCGCCGCCGAAGGCATCCGCAACCAGCTCGGACGCCCGGAGCTCGATCTGCTCACCATCCTGGTGCGTGAGTCCGCGCAGAACAGTTGGGACGCCCGGATCGAGGACTTCCCCGATCCGGTCGACTTCCGCATCGACATATGGACGGTCGGCCCGGCGCACGCCGGCGCTTGGCGAGAGCTTCTCCTCGACGGCGCGCCCATGAGCGCGGAGCACTTCCCGTTGCGTGAGACCCTCAAGCGTCGTCCCGCCCGAGTGCTCGCCGTCTCCGACCGCGGCACTCGAGGACTCGGCGGCCCCACGCGCGCCGACGATGCCGTCGGCCCCGAGCGCGACTTCGTCTCCTTCATCCGCAACATTGGGGAGCCACGCGACACCGCTCTCGGCGGCGGCACGTACGGGTTCGGTAAGGGCATCTTCTACTTGCTGTCGGGATCCGGAACCGTCCTCGTCCACTCTCGATGCCGCATGCCCCGGGGCGGCTACGAGACGCGGCTGATCGGCTGCACCCTGTGGAAGAGCTACGTGGCCCAGGAGGGCGATGCGGAGCGTCGGTACACAGGCCGCCACTGGTGGGGCGACACCTCGGGGGAGGTCGTCGAACCACTGGTTGGCCCGGCGGCGGAGGCCGTTGCCCAACAGTTGGGGCTTCGAGGGTTCGGCCCGGAGGAGACCGGGACGACCATCGTCGTCATCGACCCCAACCTGGACGAACTCGAACCGACCGCAGCAGCCGACTACTTGGCGGAGACCGTCGCCTGGCACCTCTGGCCCAAGATGATCTCCGCGGACGGCAAGGACCCGGCCATGCGCTTCTCCGTCACCTGCGACGGCGTCGAACATCCTGTGCCGGATCCCCGGGACGCCCGTCCGCTGAACATGTTCGTCGACGCGTACGAGACGATGACGGGACCAGGCGGCAGGGATCTCGCGTGCCTGAAGCCGAAGCAGCATCTCGGGCGACTTGGGTTGGTGAAGCGGATCATGCCTCCCCTGGAGCCCACGCGCGCTTCGCGCATGCTCGACATCGAGGACCTTGTGCATCACGTCTGCCTGATGCGGCCCGCGGAACTCGTCGTCACTTACCATCCGGGGCCGAAGCCGCCGAGCGTGAACCAGGGTTATGCCGGGGTCTTCCGTGCGGACGAGGCCATGGACGATGTGTATGCGAAGGCCGAGCCGCCCACGCACGATGCCTGGCACCCGCAGTCGTTGGACCGGCCCGAGAGCACCTTCGTGAGGACGACGTTCCAGCGCGTCGGCGAGGCGCTGAGCGAGCTGCTGTCCTTGAGCGGGACTGCCCGCTCCGGTGCGAGCAATGTCGCGCTGGGTGCAGCCAGTTCATTCTTCTCCGGTCTCGTGGGCGGAGCCTGGGGCATTGGTGGGGCCACGGCCTACTCCAAGCAGGGCAGCACCGCCACGCGTGCCGCGAAGCAGGAGGAACGCTCACGCCGGTCGGTCGGCCGCCCCGCCACGAAGGGCACGTCGTCCGGCCGTGAAGAGGGCTACTCCGCTGGCAGTCCAGCAGATTCCGGTGCCCAGGGAGAGTCGTACGGACCGGGGAACGGTGAGGCGGGCGCCGTACGACGGCGCCCGCGTGTGCAGTACGTGGGGGAGCCGTACTACGAGGATCGCGGCGACGATGAACTGCTCGTCCAGGACTTCCGCCTGCCCGCGGACGGTCCGCAGCGGGTTCGCATCGACCTGGCCGTCACGCTCCCCGGAACCGGCGGGCGTGAGACCGATCCGCCGATCGGGGCGAGTATGCCGGTCCTGGTCGGTTGGGAGAACGGCGACGGCCTTTTGCACACCATCGACGCGTGTGTCATCGAGGGCGGCGAGACCATATGGCGTGCACTTGTACGCCCGGCCCCAGACACCATGACCGAGATCGGCATCAAGGTCGAAGCGGTGAAGGAGTCGTGACCCGCCGCGTTCTCCCATACCGCGTCCCGCCCGAGGACGTCGTCACTGCCGAGCCGTGGCTGCTGGTGACCGAGGACGGCGAGGTCCCGATGCCGGAGGCGCTGCCGGACTGGGACTACCAGATGGACCTGCACCTCCGCAGAACCGTCAGTGTCGATCTCGATCGTGCGCGTTCCCAGTCGGGTCTTGCGACCGATGTGGCGCTGACCCTCGCCGTGGTGTGGACAGCCACCGGCTCCAACCTCAGCGGACCGGCGGAACATGCTCGACTGGCAGACAGCGGCACGATCATCGCGGAGTTCGACATTATTCTGCGCGGTGCAGACCTCGGCGGCCTGCTCGCACTCGACACCGCCCTGGTCCTGGCCGAACGCCGTCCCGACGCCCGTCCGTCCTCGCCTCGTCGTGCCGGCTCGGTGCTGTGGAGCGATCGGGAGGAGCTGCGCCTGCAGGGCGACGCGCCGCAGTTCCCCATGGCGGTGATCGATTTCTCACTGACGTCGTTCCCCGACGAGGCCGCATGGCACCTGCAGATCAGTGGCGGCCTGGAGAGCGCAACCATGGGCTCACTGCTCCTGCTCGTCAACGAGCGAAACACCGTCACCGCCACCGCGTTCGAGAACGCGGGCAAGCCACGTCCGATCGACCGGGTCGTCCTTTCCGCGGTTTACGCGGACGCGGCGCGCATCATGATCGAGCACGCCTTGGCAAACGACGACTTCACCGAGGACGGCGATTTCCCGGAGGGTTCGCTCGGCGCGACCATGGTGAGTCTCTTCGACCGGCTCTTCCCGAATCAGCTGGTCACCGACGTCCGTCTGCGCCAACGGCAGTCACCTTCTCTGTTCGCCTCGGACCTGCAGGCGGCGGTCAAGATCTTCGAGGGATCATGATGAGCTTCCTTTACCCCCGACTGCTCGCGGAACAGGCCAAACCGCTCTTCGAGGAGTACCGATACCTCCCGATCGCCGAACTGGCCGGTCGTGTCGGCTTCTCCCACGAGTCGGCCGTGTACGTGGCCACCGGTGGGGACCGGATCTCCGCCGCCCGGCTCCGCGAGCTGCGCGCAGGGGTCGTCGACCTTGCCAAGAGCGCGGGTTTCCCCGACGGCTCCGACCGCACACGCAACGCCGAATTCGACCTTCAACTCGCCGCTTTGCTGCATGCCGAGATGGGAGTGGTGCCCGCCGAGGCTGCTTCTCGGGACGTCTGGGCGTTCCTTGCCCTCGTCGTTCTCCCGGATGTGGCGTTCTGGCGTTATCCCGAGCCGCCGAGGGACCGTGTCCTCGGCACTGACCTCACCCGCCATGTCTTCGGCCGTCTGTGGTGGCGCGCTCAGCTCGTACGAGCCTCCGACGATCCGGAGCCGTACGGCGCGCTCAAGATCCTCGGGGAGGCGGCGTTCGACCAGATCTACGCCCGACGTGCCGCGCTCGGCGGCAGTCCGCACATGGTTCGCGCGATTCTCCGTGTGTGGAAGGACCTCGATCTCCAGGGCCTGAACGAGCGTGAGACGCTTCGCGACTTCCTGAAGAGGTTGCTCAGGCTCGCCCCGTTCGTGCTCTTCGACGGCATAGAGCAGCGTGCCCTGGACGACGAGCTGCGGGCTGTAGCTCAGGAATCCGTCGATGCGCAGCGCCCTGCGTCGTCGCTCGCTGGGCGGGATGCGCCGCAGAGCACCGCGGTTGTCAATGCCGCGCATCCCGCCACCCCGCAGGAGACGCCCTCTGCGCCTGTGCAGCCCGTTCTGATGGGACCGACCGAAACCCGTCGGTTCCGTTCCGTCGAGATATGTGCTGGGTGTGGCGCACAGGCGCTCGGCCTGGAGTGGGCCGGATTTGATCCCGTGGTACTCATCGACAGCAAGGCCGATGCTTGTTTCACGATCGGGCGGAACAGACCCGAATGGGACACGATTTGCATCGACCTCGTGCAGTTCCCCCTCGACGAGCGCCCGGACATCAACGGCGTCGATCTCCTCAGCGGCGGCCTTCCACGGGTCAAGTCCATGGCAACCGTCGGGCGCGACGAGGACACTGAAGAGCGCAGAGTTCTGCGGGCCGCGATCGAGCTGGTCTGCTCAGTGAAGCCGAAGGCCGTGCTTCTGGAGAACGTCCCGGATTTGGCAGAAAGCCCGGAGTTCGAGGTCGATCGTGAGTGGATGGGAGCTCAACTCGGAGGAGCCGGGTATCGCACGACGTGGAAGATCCTCAACGCTGCCGACTTCGGTGTGCCGCAGAACCGCAGGAGCAGCTTCCTTGTCGCCCTGAAGGAGCCGTACTTCCCACGGTTCTCCTGGCCTGAACCGGACGGTAGGTCCGCCCCGACCGTCGGCCAGGTGTTGGGTCCATCCATGTCCTTGCGCGGCTGGACGGGGGCGGAAGAGTGGGCCAAGAATGCCGACCGCATCGCGCCCGCACTGGTCGGCGGCTCCGACCGGAGAGGTGGCGCCGACCTGGGCCCCACCGGCAGTAAGAAGGCGTGGGCCACGCTCGGAGTGAATGGCAACAGCCTGGGCGACGAGCCTCCGGGCGTGGATTTCCCCCCAGGCGAGATGCCCAGACTGACTGTTGAGCAAGCCGCACAGATCCAATCGATCCCCGAGGAGTGGACCTTCGCCGGGGGAAAGACGTCCCGCTACCGGCAGATCGGCCACGCCATGCCCCCGCCCCTTGCCGCTGCGGTCGGACGCGCCATCGCCGCGGCCCTACGAAGCTAAGATCAGCCCATGCACGCGTCCTCCTCCAGCAACCCCAAGATGATCACCGTTCTAGACCTGTTCTCGGGTTGTGGCGGCTTTACGCAGGGATTTCATGAGTTCCGGCCCGAAGGCGCGGAGGACGGCGGGCCGGTTTTCCAAAGCATCGCCGCAGTCGAGCACAACGCCGCCGCGGCTGCCACGTACGCGGTCAACTTCGGCAGCGCTCGGCTCGACAAGCGGCTTCCTGCCGCCCGCATCCACTTCGGGGACATTGAGAAGTGGGAGCCGACCGAGGACGACCTGCATGCGGATGTCGTGGTCGGTGGGCCTCCTTGCCAGGGCTTCTCCGCCTTGAATCGGAACAAGAAGGGCACGGAGCGCAACCGCCTGTGGGAGGAGTACGTTCGCATCGTTGCGAAGGTTCGGCCGCAGGTATTCGTCATCGAGAACGTAGATCGCTTCCTTAAGTCGGGTGAATTCCTCAACCTACTCAAAGAGGTCGAGGAGGGTGGCAAGTTGGCCGAGTATCGGCTGGTCGATCCTCCGGGGCACATGCCCGTCGACACGGAGGAAGAGAAGATCAAGCGCTACCTCCTCAACGCGGCTGACTACGGTGCGGTTCAAGCGCGCCGGCGCACCATCGTCATCGGTGTCCGCAAGGACATCGAGAATGGACATGCGATGTCCTATCCGGCCCCGGCGCGGAGGCGCCGCCCGAAGAACGGCGCGGGTGTCGCTGCACAGATGCTCGAGGGCGTCGGTGCCGAACCTCTTTACTGGGAGACCGTGGACCGGGTATTCGAGGAGTCGGCGAAACTCCGGCTCTCGAGCACCGAACTCCCTGGCGGCGAGGAGCGGATCGAGGACATCGGGGCGTACGTTCCGGGCATCTTCACGACCGACGATCTCCACTTCAAACGCCAACCGAAACAGCTTTCGGTGGCGCGCTACCTCGCCATCCCTCCGGGTGGGAACCGCAAGGATCTGGAGGGCAAGTGGTACACGGTGAACGAAGACGGCGTCTTCGAGTTCTTCACCGTGCCGAACCCCTTGGGTGTGAAGACCAAGGTCGAGTACCTGTCGACAGACAGCTGGGACAATCACACGACCGGCACTGGTGATGTCATGGGAAGGCTCCGCATCGGTGAACCATCCGTGACCATTCGCACCGAGTTTTTCAAGCCGGAAAAGGGCAGGTATCTCCACCCTGCGGAGCCCCGCCCGATCACCCACTACGAGGCCGCGCGAATCCAGGGATTTCCCCGCGAATTCCGCTGGTGTGGCTCCAAGACGGAGATCGCAAAACAGATCGGCAACGCGGTTCCGATCCCGCTGGGGATGGCGGTCGCTTCGGCTATTTACGCCTTCTTGCGGCAGTCGGCTTGACAGGGACAGTGGTTTGGTTCCGGGACAATCCGTTCGGCTGACCACTCGTCCAACCGGAGAGACACGGAAATGAACAACGATTGCCGCGACCAGGTCCAGCCACACCTCCAGTCGGGAGAACAGCTGATCGCGGTGTGTGAGGGTGAGTTGGCCCCCGGGGTACCGGAGCGGCCGGTCTGGTTGCGGCAGCCGCCCCAGGAGTCGGAGTTGGAACGCCGGATCAAGTCCCGTCTCCCTGGCGCGGTACAGCGGTTCCTCCGGCCGAGTGAGCCGAAGCCCGCCGGCGGCGTGGAGCGAACCATGGAGGGCGCCGAGCTGGCGGTCGACAACACCCTCGCTCAGGCGGCCCATGGCAAAGGCATGTACGGCGGCTGGGAGAGTCAGGCCGGGCGGTTCCTGGTGACTCACTACAGTGCCGCGCGTTTGCCAGCTACCAGGTTGGCGGTCGCGTTCACTGACCGCCGAGTGCTCGTCCTCGCTGACCGCGCGAAGCTTTGGCAGACCACAGCGGCGTACGAACTGCAGTGGGAGGCGCCACGAGCTGCCGTCCTCGGCGTCCGCGCGAATCCTAAGGGTGTGCTCCAGCGAGGCCGTTTCGAGCTGGTGTTCGCGGACGGGTCGTGGATCGCGTTGGTGGCGTCGGTGCCGACGCATGCCGAGCCGTTTGTGGCACGGGTGGGTGGCTGATAGATCGCTGAGTAGGGCCAAGAGGCCGGCAGGGAGGGGCTGTTACCTGCTACGGCTATGTTTTCCGCCATGACTCGGATCTCCGGAAGTGATCAGCAGGCCCAGCGGCTGGTCGGCAAGGTCGTAGTGGTTACCGGCGCAGCTCGCGGGCAGGGGGCTGCCGAGGCTGCCGCCTTGGCCCTGGCGGGGGCCACTGTGATCGGGACCGACGCGCGGCCGGAGGGTGGTGAGTGTCGGCGGCTGGATGTCAGTCGTGAGGGCGACTGGGCTGAGCTCGCCGCCGAGCTCAAGGAGACTCACGGCCAGGTGCATGGGCTGGTCAACAACGCGGGGATCATTCAGCGGGATCGGATCGACAGTGTTCGGGCTGAGGACTTCGCGCAGGTGCAGGCCGTGAACACCGTTGGGCCGTTGCTCGGGATTCAGTACCTCTCTCCGCTGATGACGAGTGGGGCGTCCATCGTGAATGTCGGGTCGTCCGCTGCGCTCACCGGGTACTACCCCGTTGCCTACACCGCCAGTAAGTGGGCTCTGCGTGGGGTGTCGAAGGTTGCCGCCATGGAGTTGGGGCCTCGGGGGATCCGGGTCAATACCGTGCATCCCGGGTACATCGAGACCGAGATGACGGCCGGGGCTACGGAGGCTTTTCGGGACGCGACCATCGGGGAGACCCCGTTGGGGCGGAGCGGGACCGTAGATGACATCGCTCCGCTTGTGGTGTTTCTGCTGAGCGACGAGTCCTCGTTCATCACCGGTGCGGAGATTCCTGTGGACGGGGGGCTCACCGTGCACGGTGGTGTCAAGTCCATCTCGGATGCGATGAGGGCCGGTTGATCGGGGCTGGTCCGGTCGTGGCGGGCCGGCCTTGAGGTGATCCCGCCCTCACCGGCACGACACTCCACGGCTTCTCATACGGCGGAGATTTCGTGAAAAGCCGGGTGTTGGCGCCGTGACAAGCAGAACATTCCGAGTGCCATCTGTCATGTGCCGGATTAGCGACATCTCACCACAGGAGTTGCGGATGAAGCGTTTACGGAGAACACAGCTGCTCGGCCTCGGCGTCATGGCGCTGATGCTCGGGCTGGTCGCCGCTCCGACCGCGCAGGCGGCGCCGAACGGTGCGACAACTGCTGCCGCTCCCGCGGCCGTTGAGTGCAGCGGCAGCTGGGACGGCAAGAACTACTGGGCCAAGAGCCCTTCGGGGAGCAGCGGGGGCGGCTACGCGCGCACCTACTGGAACGCCTCGACCAAGCGGAACTGCGCGAAGTTCTTCTCCAGCCCCTACGACGGACTGGCGTCCAACATCACGCTGTATCTCTTCGACGAGAGCGGCGACTACTCCGCCGACCCGCCGCAGGAGCACCCGGCGAACTATCACTACTACGCCGGGCCGCTCTACACCTGGTTCGACGCGACCAACGAGTGCATCCACCTGGGCGGGTCACTGATCCGGGGCGGTGTGAAGTACACCCTCAGCACCCCGGACATCCGATGCGGCTGATCCAGCGGCGTTGAACCGTCCAGCGGCACCGCTCACTTCATCGGTGCCGTCGGGCCGCCCGCTTCTTGGCCAGTGTCGTGCTTCCGCGGCGTGCCTCAAGGGCGCTCCCTGCGGTCGCGTCGCCTGCGGCGATCGCACTGCGGCCGACCCTTGACCCAGTCCGCTCCAGCACGGGGCAGAAGCGAGCGGGCGGCCCGGAGGGACGGGTGGCCCAGGTGAGTTCAGGGTCGGGTCGGTCGTCATGTCGGCCGGGGTCGGGGTGCGCGGTCGCGCCTCGCCTGCACGCCGGGTTGGTTCGGCGGCTTGCGGCCGGAGGGGGGGAGTGGCAGGGAGCGTCGGCATGATGATCCCGCTGCAAGCGGAGGGGCGGGCCCCGGCGCCGGCCGACGGCTCTTCGGGCCCGCCCCCGCCCGTCGCTCACTCCCCGTGGCACTCCCCATAACCCCGCCCCGACCCGCACCAGCACGCCGTCCCCCGCTGCGGCGGCCACTCCACCGCGCGGCCCCGGGCCGCCAGAGTCGTCGCGTACTGGGGGAGCAGTGCCGTCTCCGCGGGGGACATGCCCTCCGATGCCGCGAACGCCTCGTACGACGGGACCGTCCCCGTCACGATGCCGAGGTTCGCCGTGCCGGAGGCGGACAGCTCGCGCAAGGAGGCCTCTATCGTCGCGAGGTGCTCCTCGTGGGAGGGGTACTCCGAGGAGAGGGAAGGGTAGGCGTCCACCAGCTCCGTGAGTTCGGAAGCGGGCCAGTGCAGGACCGCCACCGGGAACGGGCGGGACAGCGCCTCCCTGAACGTGCCGAGTTCGGCGCGCAGGCGGGAGATCTCCGCCTCCAGTTCCGCCGGGTTCTCCGAGCCGAGGGACCAGACGCGCTTCGGGTCGTGCAGCTCGTCCAGGGAGACCGGGGAGGAGTGGAGGGTGTCCGCCAGGACATCCCAGTCGTCGTGGGCCAGGCCCAGCATGCGGCGCACGCGGTGGCGGCCGAACAGCAGAGGATGCGTGGAGTACGGGGGCTCCGCCACGTCCGTCAGGAGCACGCGGGCCCCCTCCGTGAACGTCTCCTGCGCCTGCTCCAGCTCGTCGTGGGACTCCAGGGCCTCCGCGACGATCACCCAGGGGGCGGGGTCCCGGGGGGCCGCCATGCGGACGCCCTCGATGATCGCGCGGGCCTCGGCCTCATGGCCGTACTCCCAGAGGTTCGCGGCCTTGAGGGCTCGTACCAGATGGGGGTTCTCCAAGCTCTGGGACGAGGACAGCAACCGGTCGTAGAGGGAGGACGCGGCGGGGCGGTCGCCGGCCAGTTCCAGATGGGCCGCGGCCTGCAGGAGCAGGGCTTCGGAGTCCTCGGGATACCGGTCGGCGGTCCGCTCCAGGCGCGCCGCTTCGGCGTTGTGGTCGACGTTCTCGGCAGGCGTGTCGGGGCGCATGGGTGACACCGTACTGCCGATCAGTGACAAAGAAGAGGGAGGTGCAGGCCAGGGCCCGGTTAACAGCAGAAGAGCCCCGGGGGCCCCGTCCGGCCCGCACCCCCTCGTCTCAGATCGTCACGCCGTCGATCTGGAGCGTCTGCACGGCCTTGGCCGCGAACGGCACGGCCACCGTCTTTCCGCTCAGGAAGGTGTTGGAGTACGACACGTACTTGTCGCCGCCCGTCGTCACCGTGTTCCAGCGCGGGACCAGGCCGCCCGAGCCGCCCGTCACCGTCGTGAAGCGGGACAGGTCGAAGGTCAGGGTCTGGGCCGACGTGGATGTGTTCAGGGCCACGATGACCAGGCGCTTGGCCGAGGAGTCGTAGGCCGCGACCGCGTTGCTCACGCCCGTGTCGATGATCTTCATCCCGGGGCGGATGTGCCGGGCGAACTGGGCCATGACGTAGTACTTCGTCTGGACCGCGGTCGGCTGGAGGGTGTTCTGGTCGTACGCGATCATCGCCCAGCCCGTCGACGGGTCCATGACCTGCCAGTAGACCCAGGCCGTGGGGTGCAGCCAGCGGAAGTCGTAGAGGAGGTTGAAGGCCATGGTGTAGCCGGTGCCGTCGCTGTCGCCGGTCTCGGAGTTCCACAGCTTCTTGCCGGCCGTGGTCACGACGTCCGTGTAGAGGAGGTCTCTGCGGCCGTTCGAGCCCTGGTAGCCGTGCACGTTGACCTGGTTGACGTACCCCTTCGTGGTCGAGCTGAAGGAGTTCCAGGTGGTGCGGGCGAGGTCGTAACTCGTCTCGTCGGAGGCCGAGATCTTCACGCCCGTCAGGCCGCGGTTGTTCAACTCGCTGCGCAGGTACGGCAGTACGGCCGACTGGACCGTCGCGTCCATGTGGCAGCCCTCCTGCGTGCCGGTCGCCGTCCACCAGGACGAGGAGGGCTCGTTGAAGGCGTCGACCGTCGAGAAGTTCACGCCCCAGTTGTTCTTGGCGTACAGGGCGGTCGCGGCCAGATGCGACGCGTGCTGGCGGTAGTTCCAGGTTTGCAGGTTGTTGCCGCCGCCCGAGGCGCCCGACGGGTTGTGGTTGCTGCACATCCACCACATCGGGGAGTTGGCGAAGAGTTCGGAGGTCGCGCCCCTCGACGTCGCCTTCACCAGCATCGCCCGCTGATTGGCGTCCGCCGTCCAGTCCCAGGCCGAGGACGTGGGGTCCTCGTTGTTCCAGTCCTGCCAGTAGCCCTCGATCTGCTTGAACGCGGGGATGTTGGCCGAGGCGACCATCGACTCGCCGTTCACGGTGTTCCAGCTGGAGGCGCCCAGGTTGTAGCGGGCGATGTTGAGGCCGAGGCCGGGGAGCGAGGTGCCGTTGTAGGACGTCGACTTGGTGGTGAAGAAGATGTCGGCGAAGTCGTCCCGGGCGCCGAACACGTTGGCCCACCAGGCCAGGGAGGTGCCCCAGCCCTCCCAGGTGCCGTACGACGTCCCCGGGCTGACCGCGATCGTTGCGTCCGCACGGGCGGTACCGGTGGCCAGCGCGCTGCCGAGGAGGGTGCCTCCTGCGGCTGTCAGCAGCGTTCTGCGTCGGATCATGGCTACTCCGAACTCCGATGGATCGACGCGGCCTTCTGACCCGCGTCGTGGCCTGCCCCGTTCATGCCACGACGAAGCATCGGGTGTGGCCAGTGGGGTTGTCGAGAGTTCTGACAGCCCTTCCTAAAACCTGTGGAGGAAGTTCGGTATGCCGGACACGCCGACCGCTCCGCCGCCTCCCTGTCGACCGCTCCGACCGCTCCGACCGCTCTACGAGGCGTTCGGCACTGGTGAGTTGGAGGCGGGGCCCTTATCGTGCGGGCGGCCCCGTCCGAGGAGGCGTGAGGTATGCGGCAGCGCGTCATGCACCACGGAGCCCGGCGCCGGCGCGAGCGTCGCCGCCGGGCGGTGTGGACCGGCGGCGAACTCCTGGTCACCGTGGGCGTCGTCCTGCTGCTGCTCGTCGTGCACCAGCTGTGGTGGACCAACCGGGAGGCCAAGGAGGGCGCTCGGCACGGGGTCGAGGCGCTGGAGCGGGAGTGGGGGCGGGGCGGGGGAGCCGATTCGGGTACGGCCGCCGACTCCGGGGCTCCATCCGTGTCCTCTTCCACGGCTTCCACGGCGTCTCCGGGCTCCCGCGCCGAGCGGGATCTCCGCGCCGCCGCCTCGGACCCCGCCGCCCTGACGTCGGACCGGTCCCAGGCGTACGCCATCCTCACCGTCCCCCGTCTCCACCTGCGCGTCCCCGTCGCCGAGGGCGTCGGCAAGCGGAGCGTGCTCAACAAGGGGTATGTCGGCCACTACCCCGGCACCGAACAGCCGGGCCGGGCCGGGAACTTCGCGCTCGCCGGGCACCGCAACACCCACGGCGAGCCCTTCCGGTACATCAACCGCCTCGCGCCCGGGGACACCGTCCGGGTGGAGACGCGGAGCGCGGTCTACACGTACGCCGTGGACAAGACCCTCCGCCAGACCTCGGCCCGCGACTCGGGAGTGATCCGGCCGGTCCCACGCTCGACGGTCCACCCCACCTACGGCTACACCGCGCCCGGTTACTACCTCACCCTCACCACGTGCACGCCGGAGTACACATCCCGGTACCGGCTGGTGGTGTGGGGCACGCTGGTGTCGATGCGGCCGCGTTGAGGGGCTCACAGCTCGCGCATCGCGATGTCCGCGCCGTGGGCGAGGCCGTCGCCGGAGGACGTGGCGGGCGCGATCGTCAGGGCGACTCCGGCGCAGGAGCCGATGTAGCGGAAGGTCTGCTGGGCGCCCGATCCCATCGCCGCCCGCGCGGCGAGCAGCGGGGCGGCCGCCTTGAGGGGGTCACTGCTCCCGCAGCGCCACCGCGCTCCCCGCCGCCACCAGCGCCAGCCCCGCCGACACCAGCATCGCGATGTCCGCGCCGTGGGCGAGGCCGTTGCCGGAGGAGGTGGCGAGCGCGATCGTCAGGGCGACTCCGGCGCACGAGCCGATGTAGCGGAAGGTCTGCTGGGCGCCCGATCCCATCGCCGCCCGCGCGGCCGGGACGGACTCCACCGCGAGCAGCGGGAGCGCCGCGTTCAGCAGGCCGCTGCCGATGCCGGCCACCACGAGGCCGGGGAGCAGCCGTACCCAGGAACCGGCGTCCAGTGAGCCCAGCATGGTCAGGACGCCCGCCGCGTGCAGCAGGAAGCCGATCGCGAGTTGCCAGCGCGGGGGCACCCGGCCCGCGAGGCGCCGGGCCTGGAGGGCCACCGCGAAGGACAGGCCGGACCAGAGGAGGAAGAGCCAGGCGGTGTCCATTGCGGACAGGCCGACCGTCTGCTGGAGGAGGGCAGGGAGGAAGCTGAACAGGCCGATCACCGCGAGACCCGTGAACAGCCCGCTGGAGGAGGACGCGAGGAACCGGCGGTGGCGCAGCAGGCCCAGGTCGATCATGGGGGTCCGGGCGCGCCGCTCCACCGCGACGAACACGGCCAGCAGGACCACGGACGCCAGCAGCAACAGCGCGACCGGTGCCCGCAGCCAGCCGTCCCGGCCCAGGGTCAGCGCCGCCACCAGGGCGACCAGGGCGAGCCCGAAGGTCACGGCTCCGGCGAGGTCGGGACGGCCGCCGCGCGGAGCCCGGGACTCCGTCAGAAGCCGTGCGGACAGGGCGGCCACGAGCACGGCCGCGGCGCCGAGAACGCCGTAGGACACCCGCCAGCTCGGCAGCGCGCCGCTCAGCAGAGGACCGACCGCGATGCCGCCGCTCACGAACGCGCCCCACACCCCGGTCGCGTGCAGGCGCCCCCTCGGTGACGGGAACGCGTGGACGATCAGGCCCAGGCTGCTCGCGAGGAGCGCCGCGCTGGCCGCGCCCTGGGCGATCCGGGCCAGGGTGAACAGCCAGGTGGACGAGGTCAGCGCGCCGAGGGCCGTGGTGAGGCCCAGCGCCAGGGTGCCCGCGACGAAGATCCGGCGGCGCCCGTAGTCGTCGGCGAGGCTGCCGGCGACCAGGAGGAGGGCGGCGAGGCCGAGCGGGGTGCCGTTCAGGAGCCAGGCCTGGGCGGACAGCGGGGTGTGCAGGTCGGCGGCGACATCGGGGAGCGTGACCATCGGAGCCGTGTACGTCATCAGGGCCACGGCGGTGGCGGCGCTGGTCAGGGCCAGGGTCGCGGAAGGGCGCGGGGAGGCTGGGGCCAGGGCGGCCGACACCTTCGCCTTCACGAGAGTTCGTTCACTGAACCTTGTCATGTCGAGAACGGTAGCAGAGTGAGTTCGGTCATTGAACCTACTGCCGGAAAATGGTTACAGTGGCGCCATGGCACTGGGTAAGGACTACGCGACACAGGAATGCTCGATCGCCCGCGCGCTGGAGATCGTCGGCGAACGCTGGACCCTGCTCGTGGTCCGCGACGCCCTCTACGGCGTCCGGCGTTACAACGACTTCCTCGTCCACCTCGGCATCCCGCGCGCGGTCCTCGCCGCCCGCCTCCAGATGCTCACCGAGGAGGGGATCCTCGAGAAGCGCCGCTACCAGGAGTCTCCGCCGCGCGACGAGTACGTCGTCACCGACCGCGCCATCGCCCTCTGGCCCGCCCTGCGCGCCCTCGGCCGCTGGGGCCGCGAGCACTATGGCGAGACCGTGCTGCGCACCTTCCAGCACGCCGAGTGCGGCACCGAGATCGGCTCCTACGGCGAATGCCCCGCCTGCGCGAGGGTCGTACCGCTCGAGGAAGTGCTGATGCTGCCGGGCCCCGGACTCGATCCCCACCCGGCGGATCCGGTCAGCCGGGCCCTGCTCAGGCCGAAGACACTCTTGCAGCCGATCGTGGTCGATCAGGTATAACCGGGGGAGGACCCGACGACAGGGAGAGGGGGAGTGCCGTGATCCGCAACTGGACGAGCATGCGGCCCGCCGCCGTGCTCCTGCTCCTCGTCCTCGACGTCGTCCTGCTCGACACCGGCAGCCTCTCCGCCGCCGTCGCGCTCGCCGCGGCCGGCTCCGCCTTCGCCGCCTGCTCGCTGATCGCCTCGCGCTGCGCGCCCGCCGTGCCGCCCACCCGGGTCCGTACGGCCATCCGCGACCGCGCCCGCCGCACGGCCTTCCTCCCGCAACGCGACCCCGACGCCCAGGGCCGCCCCCGCCCCCGAGCGCCCGGACGCGCCCTCCCGGCGACCGTCGCGTAGGGACTCACTCCTGCAAGGACACCCCGCGCGGGTCGTCATGCCGCCTCGCACCATTCCCGGCACGACGAGACCCCCGGAGGGCTCACCCATGTCCGTCTTCGCTGATCTGGTCCAGCATCTCGCCGACCTGCTCCACCCCCTCTTCGGCGCCACCGCGGCCGCCGCCGCGATCGTCCTGTTCACCGCTTTCGTGCGACTGCTCGTGCACCCCCTGTCCCGCGCCGCCGCCCGCGGCCAGAAGGCCCGCACCAGGCTCCAGCCGAAGATCGCCGAGCTGCGCACCCAGCACAAGGGCAACCCCGACAAGCTCCAGAAGGCGGTGCTGGAACTGCACGCCGAGGAGAAGGTCTCACCGCTGACCGGCTGCCTGCCCGTGATGTTCCAGATGCCGGCGTTCTTCCTGCTGTACCACCTCTTCTCCAACACGACGATCGGTGGGAGGGCGAACGAACTGCTCGGCCACGAGCTGTTCGCCGCGCCACTCGGCGGGCGCTGGGCGGACGCGCTCGGGGACGGCGGGATGTTCCAGGGAGCGGGGCTCGTGTACGTCGGCCTGTTCGCGTTCGTGATCGTGGTGGCGACCTTCAACTACCGCCGCACGAAGCGGATGATGGCCGCGAACCCGGTGATGCCGGTGACGGACGGGCAGCCGGTGCCCGGGGCGGGCGCGATGAGCAAGGTCATGCCGTTCATGTCCTTCTTCACGCTCTTCACCGTGGCGGTCGTGCCGCTGGCGGCCGCGCTGTACGTGGTGACCAGTTCGACGTGGGCCGCGGTCGAGAGGGCAGCTCTCTACCGCTGACCGGTCCAGTCCGTGAACCGGGTATTGCGGACTGGACACTCAGCTTGGACGATCGACCAGTCATCCGATGGCTGCACCCGTCGGCGGACGCCCCGCAATCGAGGGAGATAGTGATCATGAAGCTGCTGCGAGTCGGTACGGCGGGAACGGAGACGCCCGCCCTGCTCGACGCCGACGGGGTCCTGCGGGACCTGTCCGGTGTCGTGGACGACATCGACGGGAGGCTGCTCGCCGACGACGCGGCACTCGGCCGGGTCCGCGCGGCCGCGGAGGCCGGGGAACTGCCGGCGCTGGACGCCACGGGGCTCCGCGTCGGGCCGCCGGTCGCCCGGATCGGGAAGATCGTCTGCATCGGGCTCAACTACCACGACCACGCGCGCGAGACGGGGGCCGAGCCGCCCGCCGAGCCGGTGATCTTCTTCAAGGCCGCGGACACCGTGGTCGGCCCCTACGACACGGTGCTGGTGCCCCGGCGGTCGGTGAAGACCGACTGGGAGGTCGAGCTGGCGGTCGTCATCGGACGTACGGCCCGCTACCTGGAGTCCGCGGAGGAGGGGCTCGCCCATGTCGCCGGGTACGCGGTGGCGCACGACGTGTCCGAGCGGGAGTTCCAGATCGAGCGCGGCGGGACGTGGGACAAGGGGAAGAACTGCGAGACGTTCAATCCCCTGGGCCCCTGGCTGGTGACGGCGGACGAGGTTCCCGATCCGCAGAGTCTGTCCCTGAAGCTGTGGGTCAACGGAGAGCAGAAGCAGAACGGCACGACCGCCGAGCAGATCTTCCCCGTTGGTGAAGTGGTGCGGTACGTCAGCCAGTTCATGACCCTGTACCCCGGAGACGTCATCAACACCGGTACGCCGGCCGGGGTCGCGATGGGGGAGCCCGAGCCCAAGCCCTATCTCCGGTCCGGGGATGTGGTGGAACTGGAGATCTCGGGGCTCGGGCGTCAGCGCCAGGAGTTCAAGGACGCGTAGGGCAGTTCACCCCAGCAGCGACGCCAGCCTGCGCCAGGCCTCCCTGGGGAGGTCGTAGCGCGGACCTCCGTCCACGATCTGCAGGGCCACGTGGTCCGCGCCCGCCTCGATGAACTCGTCGATGCGGGCGCGGATCTCCTCGTCCGTGCCCCAGGCGTAGACCGCGTCGACCAGGCGGTCGCTGCCGCCGTCCTTCAGGTCGTCCTCCGTGAAGCCGTTGCGGAGGAAGTTGTTGGTGTAGTTGGGCAGGCCCAGGTAGATGGCGAGGTAATCGCGGGCGAGGGTCCGGGCCTTCGCGGGGTCCGATTCGAGGACGACCTTCAGCTCCGGGGCCAACAGGGGAGCCTCGCCCAGGAGTTCGCGGGACCGTGCGGTCTGCTCCGCGGTGATCAGATACGGGATCGAGCCGGCCGCGCGGTCCCGGGCCAGCTCGATGGTTTTGGGGCCCAGCGCGGCCAGCACGCGCCCCTCGGCCGGGACTCCCGCCTCGTCCAGGGCGTCGAGGTAGGCCACCAGGGCCGAGTACGGGCGCCGGTACCGGTCCGCGATCTTGGCGTGGCTGACGCCCAGGCCCAGGACGAAACGGCCGGGATGGGCGGCGTTCAGGTCGGCGAAGCTCGCGGCGGCGGCCCCGGGTTCGTGGTCCCAGATGCTCTGGATGCTGGTGCCGACGGCGATCCGGGAGGTCGCCTCGAGCAGCGGGGCGGCGTTGGCGGCCGAACTGCTGCCGCCCAGCCAGATCGCGCCGAACCCGAGCTCCGCCAACTCGGCGGCGGCCTCGGCGCGTTCGCCCCGCAGGGACGGGTCCTCCGCGCGCAGGCCGCCGCCATTCCAGATGCCGTACTTTCCGATGGTCTCCTTCATGGCAGGTGCCAACGTGGGAGGACCCGGCGATAATTCCGGTCCCGGACTAACGGTCCTTGCTCAGGAACTCCTCCAGCGCCTCGACCACGAAACGGTGGTCGTGGAGCTGGGGCAGACCCGAGACCGTCACCGTGCCGACGACGCCCACGCCCTCCACCGTGATGGGGAAGGAGCCGCCGTGGGCCGCGTACTCGTCCGGGTCCAGGCGCGAGGACTCCTCGAAGGTGCTGCCCTTGGCGCGGAAGCGGGCACCGACCAGGTAGGAGGCGGATCCGTAGCGCTCCACGACCCGGCGCTTGCGGTCGATCCAGGCGTCGTTGTCCGGGGTGGAGCCCGGCAGGGCGGCGTGGAAGAGCTGCTGGCCGCCGCGGTGGATGTCGATGGCCACCGGCGCCTGCCGCTCCCGGGCCAGCTCGACCAGCAGGGAGCCCAGCGCCCACGCGTCCTCGTACGTGAACTGCCGGAAGACCAGGCGGCGCTCCTGCGCCTCCAGCTCCTCCAGCGGCGGGGTCAGTTCCGGATGGAACTTCGGGGTCAGCTCGGTGTTGTGCGTCACAGCTCCACCGCCACTCCGTCGTGGGCCGAACGGCGCGCCGCCTCCAGTACGTCGAGGGCGGCGGCCGCCTCCAAGGCGGTCACCGGGTTGGTGCCGCCGCCGGAAAGGGCCCTGGCCACGGCCGCATAGTAAGCGGGGTAGTCGCCGGAAAGGGTGGGGACGGGGCTGCCGCCGCCCGTCACGGGGGACTCGCCCGAGCCGAGCCGGCCCCACAGCGACTCCGGCTCCCGGCCCCAGTCGGCCGCCGTGCCGGGGCGCTCGCCCTCCCGCAGCGCGGCCTCCTGCGGGTCGAGGCCGTACTTCACATAGCCCGCCTTGGAGCCCAGCACCCGGAAACGGGGGCCGAGTTGGGCGGTGGTGGCGGAGACGTAGAGGTGGGAGCGGACGCCGCTCGCGTGGGTGATCGCGAGGAACGTGTCGTCGTCGATCTCGGCGCCCGGGCGGCGGACGTCCGCCTCGGCGTACACGGAAGCGGCGGGCCCGAAGAGGGTCAGAGCCTGGTCGACGACGTGGCTGCCGAGGTCGTAGAGCAGACCTCCGACCTCTGCGGGATCGCCGGACTCGCGCCAGCCGCCCTTGGGCTGCGGGCGCCACCGCTCGAAACGGGACTCGAAGCGCCATACGTCGCCCAGTTCGCCCTCGTCGAGGAGCTTGCGCAGGGTCAGGAAGTCGTTGTCCCAGCGCCGGTTCTGGAAGACGGAGAGGAGCAGTCCGCGTTCCTCGGCCAGCGCCGCCAGCTGCCGTGCCTCGGCCGCCGTCCCCGCGATCGGCTTGTCGACCACGACCGGCAGGCCCGCCTTCAGGGCGGTGGTGGCGAGCGGGACGTGCGTCTTGTTGGGGGACGCGATGACGATCAGGTCGAGGTCGGCGGCGCGGGCGAACAGCTCGTCGGCGCCCGCGACCGTACGCACGTCCGGGAACTCGGCGCGGGCCTGTTCCTGCCGCTCGGGGTTCGAGGTGACCACCGTGTCGAGGGTGAGGCCCTCGGTGGCGGCGATCAGCGGGGCGTGGAAGACGGAGCCCGCGAGGCCGTAGCCGACGAGGCCCACGCGGAGGTCAGCAGCAGTCATGCCTCCCACTTTCGCAACGCTGTTGCCAAAGTGCAAGCGTGGCGGAGAATGGCACACGTGAACAGGACGAACGGTGGCGCCAACCTCCTGGCCCTGCGCAGCCACAACACCGCGCTCGTACTCGACCTGCTGCGGGGCGCGGGCGCGGAGGGAATCAGTCGGCTGGAACTCGCCGAACGCACGGGTCTCACCCCCCAGGCCGTCAGCAAGATCACCGCCCGGCTCCGCGAGGAGGGCCTCGCGGTGGAGGCGGGACACCGCGCCTCGACGGGCGGCAAACGACGGACCGTACTGCGGCTGGTGCCCGGGGCGGGCCACGCGGTGGGAGTCCACCTCGACCGCGACGCACTGCGGACCGTGCTGGTGGATCTGGCGGGAACGGTGGTGGCCGAGCGCTGCACCGCGCTGGACCTGGGCGCGGGGGCGGAGGCGGTGGTGACGGTGGTCGCGGGGGAGTCCGAGGCGCTGGCGAAGGGGGTGCGGGGAGGGGATGGGGCGGGGGCGGCCGGTGCGGACGCGCGGTCATCCACCGGCACCCCGGAGCTCCCCGCCACCGAGTCCCTCCCCGCCCTCCTCGGTGTCGGCGTCGCCCTCCCCGGCCCCCTCGACCACAGCCGGGGTGTACTGCACCGCGTCACCGGCTTCCCCGAGTGGGACGGGTTTCCGCTGCGGGACGCGCTCGCGCGGCGACTCGGGGTGCCTGTGGTGGTCGACAAGGACACCAACGCCGCCGCGCTGGGGCTCGCGGTCGCGGGGGAGCGCGGGTCGTTCGCGTATCTGCATCTCGGTACGGGCCTCGGCGCCGGGCTCGTCATCGACGGGGCCGTGCACCGGGGCGCGCGGACCGGGGCCGGGGAGTTCGGGCATCAGGTCGTGCAGCTCGACGGGCCGCCCTGCGGATGCGGTGACAGGGGCTGCGTCGAGGCACTGTGCCTGGCGGCGGTGGCCCGCGGCGACCTCGCCGAAGCGGCACGGGTCCTCGGCATCGCGGCCGGCAACCTCATCGCCCTGCTCGACATCGACCTGGTCCTGCTGGGCGGCCGTACCGTCGCCACCGCCCCGGACGCGTTCCTACGAGGGGTCGCGGCCGTCCTCGACGAACGCGCCCGGCGCGCGGGCGAGCAGCCGGTCCCCGTACGGGCCGCGCCCGGTGAGGTCGCCGAGGGGGCGGCGCAGCTCGTGCTGGGCCCGCTGTTCGGGCGAGTCGATGCCTGACGTCCGCTGATCGAGGGGACTTCCCGGGCCGCACGGAGCGGCATCCCCGGCCGGCCGCCCGCGCCCGGCAGGGTCATGTGTTTATGCGACGGTATGTGCACGCCCCTACGCCCACCCTCCTCGGCCTCGCGGCGGCAGCCGCCCTGTTCCCCACACCCGCGGCGGCGGCCGCCCTGTTCCCTGCGCCACTGACGGCGGCAGCCGCGCCCGCGCCCGCGGCCGCTCAGTTCCCCGCACCCCCGGCGGTGACCTTCGGAGCCCCTGCTGCCCCGGCGGTGGCCTACCGAGCCTCCGCTGCCTCGGCGGTGGCCTACCGAGCCTCCGCTGCCTCGGCGGTGGCCTACCGAGCCTCCGCTGCCTCGGCGGTGGCCTACCGAGCCTCCGCTGCCTCGGCGGTGGCCTACCGAGCCCCCGCACCCCCGGCGGTGGCCTTCGGAGTCCCTGACGCCCCGGCGGTGGCCTTCCGAGCCCCCGCACCCCCGGCGGTTGCCTTCCGAGCCCCCGCCGCCCTGGCGGCGACCCTCCCAGCCCCCGTCACCCCCACCCCCATGGCCCGCGTCGGTGACCCCTGTGCCCCCACCGGCCGCACCTTCCCCCTCACCACCCGCATCCACGGCGGTCCCGCCGTCTATGAGGCCGGTGGTGGCTACAGCACCTGGTATGTGGACCTCACCAACACGACCCGGCACACCTGCGCGGAAATCCACCCCGTCGTCGTCCTCGTCGACGATCGGCACGTCCTGAAGCCCTCCCAGCCCCGCCTGGATTTCTACGAGGGCCCCCACACCCGCCCTGTCCGCTTCGAGAGCACCGACGAGGACGAACTCGTCGGGGCCTTCGGAGGAGCCGGGTTCACCGTCGGCCCCGGAAAGACCCTCACCGTGAAGGTACGGCTCGCGCTCACCCCGGACGCCGTGCCGAACCAGGTCACCGTCAACGCGGCCCTCGTCCAGCTGCACGGTGATGACGGCGACTGGGTGGGGCAGTCCAACGACTACCGCTTCGGCATCGACACCGATCCGAACCCGACGCCGAGCTCGAACCCGAGCCAGAGCCCACCCCCCGACGCGGCCACCCCGGAAGGCCTCCCCTTCACGGACGCGGTCGAGGAACTCGCCAGCACCGGCCCCGGTGTGGCCGCCGCCGCCCTCGCGACCCTCTCCCTCCTCCTGGTCACGGTGGGCGCGATCCTGCGAGCCCGCGGCCGCCGCTGACCCCAAACCTTCCGGGACCTGTCCCGAACTGGCCATTCCCCCAAGATCGGGCCACTGTCTAGGCTGGGGCCGACGCAGCACGGCGTACACGCGTACGGCAGGAGACCCCGCACATGGCAGACCGCAAGCCCATCGATTCGTGGCTCACCGACATGGACGGTGTGCTCATCCACGAGGGCGTGCCGATCCCCGGCGCCGACGCCTTCCTGAAGAAGCTCCGCGAGTCCGGCAAGCCCTTCCTGGTGCTGACCAACAACTCCATCTACACCCCGCGCGACCTGCACGCCCGCCTGCGCCGCATGGGCCTGGACGTTCCGATCGAGAACATCTGGACCTCCGCCCTGGCCACCGCCCAGTTCCTGGACGACCAGCGGCCCGAGGGCACGGCGTACGTCATCGGCGAGGCGGGTCTGACCACCGCGCTGCACGACATCGGCTACATCCTCACCGACCACGAGCCCGACTACGTCGTTCTCGGGGAGACCCGCACCTACTCCTTCGAGGCCATGACCAAGGCGGTCCGCCTCATCAACGACGGCGCCCGTTTCATCTGCACCAACCCCGACGAGACCGGCCCCTCCGCGGAGGGCGCGCTGCCGGCCACCGGCGCCGTCGCCGCCCTGATCACCAAGGCGACCGGTGGCAAGCAGCCGTACTTCGCGGGCAAGCCCAACCCGCTGATGATGCGCACCGGACTCAACACCATCGGCGCGCACTCCGAGACCAGCGCGATGATCGGCGACCGCATGGACACCGACGTCCTGGCCGGCATGGAGGCCGGCATGCAGACCTTCCTGGTGCTCACCGGCCTGACCCGCCCCGAGCAGGTCGAGGACTTCCCGTACCGGCCCTCGAAGGTCGTGGACTCCATCGCGGACCTCGTCGACCGGATCTGAGACGGACCCGAACGGAGCAACGCCGAAGCTCCTCGGGATGCGGGCCCGGGCTCGCCGGGAGAGCCTCCAGGTATCTGGAGGTTCACGATGGGTTCAGTACGCCTCACTCTCTGTACCGCGGTCCTGGCTGCCGCCGCCTTCGCCCCGGCCGCGCAGGCCGCGGACGGCGGCAGCGTCTCGGTGACTCCCTCCTCCCCGGCCGCCGGCGCCGACCTGACGCTGCGGGTGACCGGCTGCGCGGGGAAGACGGCCACCGCCGCCTCGGCCGCGTTCGTCGCGGATGCCCGGCTGACCGGGGCCGACGGCAGCCTCGCCGGCGAGACCCGCGTCCGCTCCTCGATCGAGCCCGGCCCCTACGACGTGGAGATCACCTGCGCCGACTTCCAGGTGAAGGGCCGGATCACGGTCGTAGCGCCACAGGGCGCCACCGCCACCGCGACCGCCACCGCCCTCGCGACCCCCGTCGCTCCGGTGAACGCGGGCGGCGGCTGGACCGCCACCCACCTCTCCGCCATGGAGCCCCAACCCACCGGACCCGGCACCGGGCAGACCGTGACCGGGCTGGTGCTCGCCGGGGTCGCGGCGGTCGCCGTAGTGCTGCGCCGCAGCCGCCGGAGTCGCGGGACGGGCTGACCGCGGATGTCCGACCGTTTCTCCCAGCACGAAGGCGGTCCCGCCCACCGCGCACACCGCTCCGGGACCGGACGGCTGCCGGCCGGCGTGACCTGGGCGGTGCTGCTGCTGGGGCTGTGGCTGTGGGGCCGCGAGGTGACCGACGTACGGCACGGCATGTCCGCACCGACCGTCGGTGACATGGCCGCGGTCGGGCGCCCGCCCGAGGCCGTCGAACTGCCGCCTGCCGCACGGCCCTTGAAGGGAGCGCGGCCGCAGCGCCTCGACATCCCGGACCTCGGGGTGCAGGCGCCCGTGGTGGCCCGCGGCCTGGACGCACGGGGCGCCCTCGACCCGCCGCCCTTCGGCCAACCCGGAATCGTCGGCTGGTACGCGGCCGGCGCGAAACCCGGTGCCGTCGGGACCGCGCTGATGGTGGGGCACGTCGACACCGAGACCCGGCCCGCGGTGTTCTACCGGATCCGCTCCCTGAAGCCGGGAGAGACGGTCCGGGTGATCCGCGACGACGGCAGGGTCGCCGAGTTCACCGTCGACGAGGTACGGGTCCTCACCCGCGAGAGCTTCGACGCCCACCAGGCCTACGGACAGCGCGAGCCGGGCCGCGCCGAACTGCGCCTGATCACCTGCGGCGGCGCCTTCGACCGGGCGACCCGCAGCTACACGGCGAACGTGATCGTCTCGGCGTATCTGACGGGGACGGGCCTGTAGGTCCCCGCAGGCAGCACCTGGCCCGGTCGGCGACCCGCTCCCCCCGAAGTCGCCGACCGGGCTGGTCCTCGACCACGCACGCTCGGGCTGCGGGAGTAACCCGGCGACGGCGCGGGAGGCCTGGGAGGCACGGTGGGTGCTGGCTGAGGCCAGGGGCTGGGGCCGTGTTCGTATGAGGAGACTCTAGAACGGATGAGCGCCCGGGCCTAGAGGTTGACGGACGCCAAGTCCCGCCTCGTGGGCTCTCCGCCATGCGACCTGGTGGTGCAGGGTCCTACGCGGGTCCGTCGGAGCTTCCGCCGCTCTCCCGGCGCAGCTCGGCGTCGTCCTCGACGCCCTCGATGACCGCGCTCGCCACCTGGTCCAGGGGCAGCCGGTGTCGTCGCGCGTACTGCCGCAGCGCCATGAACGCCCGGTCGGCGCGGACACTCCAGCGCTCGGCGAGCATCCCCTTGGCCTGCTCGATGCGGACCCTGCTGGAGAGGGCTTGCTCCAACTGCCCGGACAGGGCGCGGCACTGGGCGTAGGCGCTGCGGTTCTGCAGGCCGAGGGCCGCGGCGTCGGCGAGGGCCTGGGCGACATGGAGCCCGGAGGCGGCCGCGTCGGCCGGAGTGGGGTCGGGCAGCGTGGGCACGAACACGTTGAGGGCGCCCAGCAGGTTCTCGCGGCGGCGCAACGGGACCGCGACGTTGTCACGATGTCGTGCCCGAGGGCCCGTTCGGTGAAGTCGGGCCAGCGGGCGTCCGCGTGGGCGACCCGTATGGAGACCGGCGGTACGGGTTCTCCCGAGCCGTAGCTGTCCGGACAGGGGCCGCGGCCGTGCTGCGCCTCCAGCAGGTCCAGCGCCACCTGTTCGTGCCGGCTGCTGGCGGCCGGCGACACCGACCGGCCCCCGTCGATGAGCATCACCCCGGCCGCCCGCGCGTTGAGCAACTCCGCGCAGCGATCGGAGATCCGTTGTAAGTACCGGGTGGCCTCGAAGCCTTCGGCCAGGGTGTCCGCCGCCTCCACCAGTGCCGAGGCCAGCCGGATCTCCCTGGTGGCGTACCGCATCGCTGAGCACTCCCCTTCGTCGACGAGCGCCCCCCGTACGGCGCGCACCTACCCCGACCTTCGGGGCTGTAACGGCTCGTGGACAAGGCTCCGGCGACCTCGTGGGCGGCGCGACGGGTGTGTCACGATTGAGACTTTCCACGGTGCACCCAGGGGGGAATTGGATGTACGTCAGCAGGGGGGCCAGGAGGGCGACCCGCGCACGGGTTTCCGCGGCGGTGCTGGGGGCGGCACTGCTGCTCGCCGCGTGTTCGTCCTCGGGAGACGAGAACAAGGGGGACAAAGAAGACAAGGCCGGTGCCGGGATCACCCAGCAGCCCAAGGAGGCCGACCCGTTCTGGGTCAACCCGGACGGCAACGCGGCCAAGCAGGTCGCGGCGTATGTGAAGAGCGGCAAGGACGACGAGGCCGAACAGATCCACAAGATCGCCCAGCAGCCGACCGGCGAGTGGATCGGCCCGGAGAACCCGGAGCAGGAGGCACGCGGCTTCACCGAGGCCGCGGACAAGGCCGGCCGTACGGCCCTTCTGGTCCTCTACAACATCCCGCACCGCGACTGCGGCCAGTACTCCCAGGGCGGCGCCGCCGACGGCAACGCCTACCGGACCTGGATCGACGGTGTGGCGGCGGGCATCGGTGACCGCTCGGCGACGGTGATCCTCGAACCGGACGCGGTTCTGCACCTGGTCGACGGCTGCACCAAGGACGAGTTCCACGAGGAGCGCTACGACCTGCTCACCGGCGCCATCGAGAAGCTCAAGTCCCTGAAGAACACGAAGGTCTACCTGGACGCGGGCAACGCGGGCTGGGGCCACCCCGACGAGATCTTCGCGCCCCTGAAGTGGGCCGGAGTCGCCAAGGCCGACGGCTTCTCGGTGAACGTCTCCAACTTCTACTCCACCAAGGACTCCCTCACCTACGGCAAGCAGCTCTCCGCCAAGGTGGGCAACAAGCACTTCGTCATCGACACCAGCCGCAACGGCAACGGCCCGTACAAGGACGGCGACGAGAACGAACGCTGGTGCAACCCACCGGGCAGGGCGCTGGGGGAGACGCCGACGATCAAGACAGCGGATCCGCTGGTGGACGCCTACCTGTGGGTCAAGCGCCCGGGTGAGTCGGACGGCGAGTGCAAGGGAGGGCCGAAAGCGGGTCAGTGGTGGGCCGACTATGCGTTGAAACTGGCGCGAGGGTCGGACACCTAGGGGCGCGGGGCTGTATCGATTCGCGGCTCCGCCGCGTGGGCGCGACCAGCCACAAACGCTCCCGCACCCGAAGTCAAAGGTGCGGGAGCGCTTTTGGTGTTACGGCACCCGAACCCACTGTGCCTTGGACGGCGTCCCCTGATCGTCATCGACGAACAGCATGTACCACCCCGACTGCACCAGATTCTTCTTCTCCGGCACCGTCACCTTCACCTTGTCCCCGGAGACCGTGAACTTCAGCTCGATGGACCGCTGATCCACATCGGTCACATGAGTGGACGCGCTGGGCCGAATCAACCGCACCTTCTTGATCACGGAAGCCTGCGGAGACGTGAACGTCCCGGAGGCACCCCGAGCGATCGTCTGCGGCCCCCCGGACAGTGACGGCCGGGAATCCCGGTACAGATAGGGCGGCGTATAGATCTCGATCCGCTGCTCGAAGACACCCGGCTTCGTGTTCGCCTTGTCCCCGTACAGCGAGTCCGATCCGAAGAACATCACCCGCCCGTCCGGCAACAGCAGCGAGCCGGAGTGGTAGTTGCGCCCCACGAGAGGATCGGCCACCGAATCGAAGGTGTTCGTGTCGGGGTGGTACAGCCGGGCCTGGAGGATGTTGGAGTCACCGCGCCCGCGATAGTCCTCCGATCCCCCGGACACCAGCACGCTGTCGTCGGGAAGGATCGACGCCTGCGGATACCGCGTCCCCTTCTCCAGCGTCGGCCCGTCCACGAACTTCGGGCTGTCCGCCTTCATGTCCACGATCCGGGTCCTGTTGCTGGACAGCGCGGACTCACCGACCCCGCCGCCCCCGATCACCATGAACTTCTCGTCCTGCGCCGGCGGCAGCAGCACGGTCCCGGAGGTCTCCATCTCGTTGGCGTCGCTGAGCCCCGGGATCTTCGTGAACTTGTTGGTGTCCACGTCCCAGATGCCCGGCACCCGGCCCACGTTGTCCGGCCCGTACCCCGCGTTCGACCCCGAGTAGAAGACCTTGCCGTTCTGCATGAGGAACAGCGCCGGGTACGTCGGGAACTGGCGGACCTTCGGCAGGTACCTCCACTTCTTGGTCTTCGGGTCGAAGACCTCGTTCTTGCCCGGCACCAGCTGCCCGATGTCGTCGAGCCCGGAGACGCTGAGGATCTTCCCGTCGCTCAGGGTGGTGAGTGTCGGATACCAGCGGGCCTCCTTCATCGGGTCGACCTTGATGTACTTCTCCGCGATCGGATCGAACTCGAAGGCGTCCCGGATCCCCTGGAAGTCCTTCTTGTCGAGCGCGAGCTTCTGCGCGATGCCGTAGGTGTTACGGGCATCGGTCCCGGTCAGACCCTGGATCCGGTAGTTGTCCTGGGTACCCGTCTCGTACTTGGCGCCGCTCTTCTGCGCCTCGACGTAGATACGCCCGAGGCCGGGGTCGTTGCGCAGGAACTTCCCGGTCGTCTTGTCGAAGACCTTCGTGGCCCGCTCCACGACGACCGGGTCCTTGGAGACGAAGGTCTTGCCGTTCTCCTTGCCGGTGAACTTGGTGCCCGCCGGCAGGGTGATCGGCTGGTCCGGGTTCTCGTTGTGGACGATCATCAGGCCGCCGGCCTTGGTGACGTCACCCTTGAGCTTCTCGTACCGCTTGGTGCCACCGGCGATCAGCAGATTGCCGTTCGCGAGCTGCGTGTGCCCGGTGCAGAACAGGTCCTTGGGCGTCGGCACCTTCTTGATGGTGCCCTTGACCGGGTCCCAGATCCGGGTGTCGAACTTCTTCGCGTCGAAGTTGTCCTGGTTGTTGCCCGAGCCCGCCACCAGCAGCACCTTCCCGGTGCGCAGCAGCGCCGCGTGGATGGTGTTCTGCCGGTACTTCTCGGGGAAATCGACGATCTCCCACTTGCCGTTCTCGGCTTTGTACTCGGGCTTGTTGATCTGGTACTGGTGGTATTTCTCCGTCCCGAAGCGGTACAGCCACGGGCCGTTCATCCCGGCCAGCGCGAGCACCACCGCCGTACCGATCGCGAGTCGACGGGCGCGGCGGCGGCCTGCACGGTCGTTCATTCCTTACGTCCCCCAAGTCCACCCAGGGCGATCTGCATCGTCTGGTCGTTGCCCTCGTCGCCTGCGGTGCCCGGGTTCGAGCCGGCTGCCCAGGTCGGCTTGTGGGCCGGGGCGTGCGGGGCCGGAGTGTGCTGGGCAGGCAGCGGCTGCGGCTGGTACTGCGCCGGAATCTGAGCCGGGATCACCGGCCCCTGGGGCGCCTCGGCGGCCGCGGCGGGCTTCTTCTTCGCCTGTCGCAGCATGTGCCGCCAGGTGAAGATCGGTGTCGCGGTGATCAGCATGGCGAAGGTCGCCCAGATGATCATCGCGGGATGCGAGTGACCGAGGGCGACACCGGCACCGATCGAGCCACCGAAGATCAGGATGAAGTACCAGTGGTAGCGGAAGGTCGCGAACCACCGGTCGGGGCTGGCCGAGTCGCCCTTGGGCGTCACCACGAACTTGCTCTTGCGCCGCAGCAGCGAGTCGACCAGCGCCTTCGCGTACAGCGGGGCGGACAGCGCCGACATCACCATGCCCGCGACCCCGCCGGAGCCCTCGGGCTCGTGCGGGGAGACGTTGTGGCGGCGGTTCCAGATGTACAGGCCGATCTGGAGCGCGGAGGCGTTGCCGTAGAGCATCAGCCACACGGTCGGGTCGATGTTCACACCCGAGGCGCCCAGGCCCAGGAACAGCGCGCAGCTCAGGGCCGCGAGGATCCAGTTGAGGGCGGACATCGGGTAGAAGATGATCATCATCGTGTAGTTGAAGAGCTTGCTCGGCGGCAGCGAGTACCAGCCCTTCCAGTACTGCTTGAGGATCGTCTCGTACGTCCCTCGCGACCAGCGCATCTGCTGGGTGAAGAAGTCGGTCCAGGCGCTGGGGCCCTCACCGACCGCGAGCACGTCCGGGGTGTAGACCGAGCGCCACTTCCTGCCGGTCGCGGGATTCTTGGCGCGGTGGATCTCGAAGCCGGTGGCCATGTCCTCGGTGATCGAGTCGTACAGCCCGCCGATCTGCTTCAGCGCCTTGATCCGTACGGCGTTGGAGGTGCCCACGAACATCGGGGCGCCGTACTTGTTGCCGGCGCGCTGGATCAGCGCGTGGAAGAGGAACTGCTGGGACTCGGCGGCCTTGGTGACGAAGTTGTCGTAGTTGCCGTAGACCTGCGGGCCGATCACGAAGCCGATGTCCGGGTCGCGGAAGTAGCCGAGCATCCGCTCCAGGTAGTTGGGCAGCGGCACGTGGTCGGTGTCCACGGAGGCGAAGTAGTCGTACTGGTCGCCGTGCGCGTCCAGCCAGGCGTTGTAGTTGCCGTGCTTGGTCTTGGCGCGGTGCGGGCCCTTGGGCCGGTTCCACTTCTCGACGCCCTTGCGGGAGAAGTGGTGCACGCCGAGCCGGGCGCACACCTCCTTGACCGCCGGGTCGTCGCCCTCGTCCAGGAGCCAGACATGCATGAGGCCGCGGTGGCGGATCCTCACCGCGGCTTCCAGGGTCTTCGTCACCATCTCCAGCGGCTCCTTGCCGGGCACGAAGGAGGTGAGGAAGGCGACTCTGGTGCCGGTCTCGGGCACCACCGGGATGGGGTCGCGGGCGACCAGGGTGGCGTGCGCGTTGGACAGGACGTTCATGCAGCGGAAGAACTCGATCAGGCCGATCGAGACCAGCATGACGATGTCCAGTGCCGGCAGCCAGGAGAAGGCCGGGTAGTCCCGCTCGGTCCAGTGCTCGGGCTGCAACAGCCAGGCCAGCAGGACCAGGGAGAGCAGCGGCGCCGCGGCGAGCATCAGGGCGACCCGGATGCGGTGCGGCTCCTGCGAGATCAGCGAGCGGTACTGCACCTTGTAGGGCTGGCCCGGGTCGGGCTGCGTGAGGGGACCGGCCAGTCTGCTGTAGTGCTCGTAGTCGTATTTCGGAAGCGTCTTCTTTATCCGGCGCAGTGTGCCGGTCCGATGCGAAGGCAGCCTGAGCTGAGTGGTGTCGGACGGGTCGAAGTTCTGCCGGGCGCCCGTCGGCGTCGACGTCATGAGTCATCCCCCCACACGCGGACGAGCCGCGTGTCGTCGTTTCCTTACGGCTGCTCCGGTCCCCCTCGACCTTCACAGGCGTATCAGTGGTGGGCCGCAGTCACCACAATCTTCACAGCATTAGACAGGTAACAGCGGCCTTCCGGTTGCAGACGCCCCCCTCGGCGTCCTCCGAAGCGGGGCCCCTTTCCCCGCAACACCGACAACCGGATCCTTGCCCCCCAACTGCCGCGTATCCGCAGCATCTTGAAAAACCAGGGTTCTACGGTGCACATCATGATCGCAAGATGCGAAACGCGGTGTTTACCGGTCATACGCGTTCAATGTGGCGCCTGTCATACAAGAAGGCCCTCCGCCTGAGCGAGGGGCCTTCCGTGTGCAGCACTGAAGGCCCCCCGTTGTCGCGGGAGGCCTTCGGTCGTCTGTGCGCCGCCAGGGACTCGAACCCCGGACCCGCTGATGCTGCGTCTTCCCGGGGGCAACCCCCGGACCCCCGGCCGACCCTGGTTGCCCGGAGTCACTCGTCTCAACGTTGAAGGCCCCCCGTTGTCGCGGGAGGCCTTCAGTCGTCTGTGCGCCGCCAGGGACTCGAACCCCGGACCCGCTGATTAAGAGTCAGCTGCTCTAACCAACTGAGCTAGCGGCGCCTGCTGACCTGCATGATTCTACCGGATGCCGGAGGGTGCTCCGGGACGCTCCCGGGGGCGCCGTACATCATTCGGACCGTCAGCATGCGCGTGCGGGCGACAGTTGAGAAACTGACGAATGTGCACAGTTGCGGACATATCAACCTGGAGCGTGAGGGGCGTCGCATGGAGACTCCGGTATTCGAGGAAATCGATCCCGCGAGCGACTGCGACTGCCCCGGATGCGTCCACTGGCGTCGCGTTCTCCCACGATCGACCGGAGGTCACCCGGCGGCCACCCGAGTCGTGATCCTGGCGGCCGCCGCGGCGGCCTCCACCGCCTTCGGCGCGGTCCACGCGGCCCCGGCCCACGCCGCCCCTCAAGCCCCCGCCCGTCCCGGCGTTCCCGCGGGTGACGAGCCCGACACCCCGCAGGGCGGCAAGGCCCCGCTGCACGGCCCCGGCGGCAGGCCGGCGGACGCCAAGGCGACGACCACCACCCGCGCCGACATCATCAGGCGGGCCAAGGAGTGGGTCGCCGCGAAGGTGCCGTACAGCATGTCCGACTACTGGAGCGACGGCTACCGGCAGGACTGCTCGGGCTTCGTGTCCATGGCCTGGAACCTGCCGGGCAACGAGTGGACCGGCAGCCTCGGCCAGTACGGGATCAAGATCGCCAAGGACGACCTGCAGCCCGGCGACATCCTGCTCTTCCACAACCCGGACAACCCCGAGCAGGGCTCCCACGTCGTCCTCTTCGGCGGCTGGACGGACTACACGCGCACCTACTACGTCGCCTACGAGGAGACCCGCCCGCACGCCCGCGAGCAGGCCACCCCGTACGCCTACTGGAGCAACTCGGACCGGTACGTCCCCTACCGTTACAAGGGCCTCGCGGGCGGCACCACGGGCACCGCGCCGGACCCCGCCGAGCCCGACAACGGCAAGCCGGGCTCACCGGCCGTGACGCCCTACCCGGGGAGTGCCTACTTCGGGCCCGGGGCCCACAACAAGTACGTCACCCAGCTCGGCCGGATGCTCGTCGCACGCGGCGCCGGCCGCTACTACACCTCCGGCCCCGGCCCCCGCTGGACGGACGCGGACCGCAGGGCCACCCAGGAGTTCCAGCAGGCGCAGGGGTGGCGGGGCAAGGACGCGGGCGGGCTGCCCGGGGCGCGGACCTGGACGTTGCTGGTGACGGGCGGCGGCAAGGACATCGGGGCGGGTGGTCGGACGGGGACGGCAGGTCCGCCCGCGCCCTCCTCGCACGGGGTCCCCGGCTACCCGGGGCGCGCGATGTTCCGCCCCGGTGCGAGCAACAAGTACGTCACCCAGCTCGGCGGACAGCTGGTGAAGAAAGGGTTCGGCAAGTACTACACGACCGGGCCGGGACCGCGCTGGGGCGAGCCGGACCGTCGGGGCGTCGAGGCCTTCCAGCGTGCCCAGGGCTGGCGGGGCGGCGCGGCGGACGGCTACCCGGGGCCGGAGACCTGGCGGCGGCTCTTCTCGTAGTCACCCGACGCGCCATGACCCGGCGTGTCATCTCGTCATCACCCGGCGCGTCATCACCTGGCTCGTCATCACCTGTTGTGACGCATCTGGCGCGGAGGCTGGAGGCACTCATGAGCACGACCACTTCACACACCCCCGAGTCCGAGGGACCGTCACGGCCCGCCCGGCTCATCCAGAACGAGGCGACCACCGAGATCCCCGTCCATCTGCTGTTCCGTGACGACCCGGACCCCGTGTCGGTCCCGCTGCGGCCCGCGGTGGTGGCCCGCCGGCAGGGCACCGGGGAGCAGCCCCGCCTGCGCAGAAACGGCCAGGTCACCCCGCGCCCCGCCCCGGACGTCGACCCCGAGCTGGGCGAGCGCCCCGCACGCGTGCTGCCGGGCTCGGCGGGCGTCCTCGCCGGCGCCTGCGGACTGGCCGGGTGCGCGGTCACCTCGTGGTGGGCGGGGGTGCTGCCGCCGCTCGCCCTGAAGGCTCTCAGGGTCCCGGAGTTCGCGGGTGCGGGCCTCGGCCCGGCGCAGTGGGCGGCGTACGCCGGAGCCGGTGCCCTCGGGCTGTTCGGTTTCGGCGGACTGGCCCGCGGCCGTACCGGACGCGCCTGGGTGCTCGGGCTGTTCGGCCGCTACCGGGGAACCGTCCGGCGCACCGGCCTGATGTGGGTCAACCCGCTGCTGCTGCGCCGCCGGGTCGACGTACGGCTGCGGCACTGGCGCGGCGAGCCGATGCCGGCCGCCGACGCGAGCGGGGTCGCGCTCCGGGTCGTCGTCCTCGTGGTGTGGCGGGTGCGGGACACCGCGCGGGCCACGCTGGGCGTCGACGACCACGAGACGTTTCTGCGCGAGTGCGTCGAGGCCGCGCTCGCCCGGGTCCCGGTGGAGGCGCCGGGCTCCGGCCGCGGCTCGGTCGACGCGGCGGGGGAGGCGCTGACCCGGCTGGTGGCCGCGGAGACCGTGCCCGTCGGCGTCGAGGTCTTCTCGGTCCAGCCGTTGCGCGTCGAGTACGCCCCCGAGGTCGCCGCGGCGATGCACCGCCGCCGCATCGCCGCGCTGGACGCCCAGCACCGGGCCACCGTGCTCACCTCGGTCGTGGACTCGGTGGAGGACACCGTGACCCGGCTGACCATGCGCGGCCTGGTGGAACTGGACGACTACGAACGCAAGGCGCTGGTCAAGGACTTGACGGTGGCGTTCTGCGCGGGGCGTGCAGAACAGGGCGGGTGACGGGGATGGACATGGTCAACGCACGGTAATAATCTGGGACTTGGTCTAGACCTGCAAGCTCACTGAACTTCCCCCACGTTCTCCAGGAGCGGCAGCATGCGCAAAAAGACCAAGTGGTACGCCGCCGTGGTGGGCCTCGCCACCGCCGGAGCCGTCGTGCTCTCCTCCGGCGGCGCCAGCAGCCACGGCTACACCGACCTCCCCATCAGCAGGCAGAAGCTCTGCCAGAACGGCACCGTGACGAACTGCGGCGACATCCAGTGGGAGCCACAGAGCGTCGAGGGCCCCAAGGGCTTCCCGGCCGGCGGTCCGGCCGACGGCCAGATATGCAACGGCGGCGTCAGCCGCTTCAGCCAGCTCAGCGCGCCGAGAACACCGTCGGGCGGCGCCTGGCCTGCGACCAAGGTGACGGGCGGCCAGAGCTACACCTTCCGCTGGCAGTTCACCGCCATGCACGCCACGACCGACTTCAAGTATTACGTCACCAGGGCGGGCTGGAACCAGAACCACAACCTGGCCCGCTCCGACCTCAACCTCACCCCGTTCCTGACCGTCCCCTACAACGGCCAGCGCCCCCCTTCGACCCTCTCGCACAGCGGCACCCTGCCGTCCGGGCTCAGCGGACGGCATGTGATCGTCGCGGTGTGGACGATCGCCGACACGACGAACGCGTTCTACGCCTGCTCGGACGTCACGTTCTGAGCATCGCTTGAGACAGTCCAGGCTTCCCCCGGGGTAGGTTCCCCCACACGATCACGCGATCGGTGCCTGACCTCGGGGGATCTGCCATGGACGCCTTCTTCTACATCATTCCCGGCCAGATCATGGCCGTGGTCCTCCTCGCCGCGTATGTCGTGGTGCGGCGCTGGCTCCGGATACGCAGCGCCTGGCAGAGCGGGCTGACCGCCGAGGGGCGGTGCCTGCGGGTGTACGCGATGGCCCACGGGGGCGGCGACACAGGGGTGCGCACCAGCCTGCGCCATGTGTACGAGTTCAGGGCCCGTGACGGCCGGGTCGTCCGTTTCGAGGAGGAGGGCGGTCCGGGGACGATACTCGAGGGTGACATCGTCACCGTCCACTACGCCGACGGCCCGGACGTCGTGGCGACGGCCCGCCCCGGCCGTGGCGGGCACGGGTGCGCCGCCTGCGCGGTGCTCGCCATGGCCGGCGTGGTCGTGCTCGTCTGCGCGGTCGTCATGGTCGCCCTCACTGCGACGTCCTAGCCCCTCCACATCTGACGGTCCGTCAACTACCGTGCGCCTCCATGGACTCCAGGAGGCGTACGGTCGCCGAGCTCGTCGCCGGGCGGTGGGGCGACCATCGGCCCGGGCTGTGGTTCGAGGGGCGGGTGCTCACCCATCACGAGGTCGCCGCCGGCGCCGCCGCCCGGGCGGCGCTGCTCACCGACCTGTTACCGGGTGCCGGGGCCCACATCGGTGTGCTGCTCGACAACACCCCCGAGTACCCGCTGTGGCTGAGCGCCGCCGCGCTCGCCCGGGCCGCCGTCGCCGGGGTCAACCCCACCCGCCGGGGCCCCGAACTGGCCCGCGACATCCTGCACACCGAGTGCCGCGTGCTGATCACCGAGGCGTCCCACCTGTCGTTGCTGCGGGACCTCGACCTCCCCGGCGTCCGTCTGCTGGTGACCGGCACCGAGGAGTACGACACCCTGCTCGCGCCCTACGCCGACGCCGAGCCCGACGCCTCCCGCGCCGCGCCCGACGACCGGCTGCTCCTCTACTTCACCTCCGGCTCGACCGGCGCCCCCAAGGCCGCGCTCTGCTCCCAGGGCCGCCTGGCCGCGGCGGGGAGGTCGCTGGCCGACCAGTTCCGGCTCGGTCCCGACGGCGTGCACTACCTCTGCATGCCGATGTTCCACGGCAACGCGGTGATCGCCGACTGGGCGCCCGCGCTGGCGAGCGGGGCGGGGGTGGCGTTGAGGCGGCGGTTCTCGGCGTCGGGGTTCCTGGCGGACGTACGCGCGTACGGGGCCACGTACTTCACCTATGTCGGCCGGGCGATCCAGTACGTCCTGGCCACCGAGCCGCGCGAGGACGACCGGGACAACCCGCTGCGGCTCGGCTTCGGCACCGAGGCCGGGGCGGTGGACGCGGCGGCTTTCGAGCGGCGGTTCGGGGTGCGGCTGGTCGAGGGGTACGGGTCGTCCGAGGGCGGCGCGGCGATCCAGTGGGCGCCCGGCACGCCGGTGGGCGCGGTCGGTCGGGCGGGACCCGGGCTCGTCGTCCTCGATCAGGAGACGGGGCAGGAGTGTCCCCCCGCACGATTCGACACGGCCGGGCGGCTGTTGAACGGGGACGAGGCGATAGGCGAGCTGGTGAACCGGGCGCCGAACCCCTTCGAGGGGTACTGGCGGAACGCGGAGGCGGAGGCCGAGCGGCGCCGGGGCGGCTGGTACTGGACCGGGGACCTCTTCTACCGGGACGCCGACGGCTATCTCTACTTCGCGGGCCGTACCGACGACCGGTTGCGCGTCGACAGCGAGAACCTGGCCGCGGCGATGATCGAGAACATCCTCGCGCGCTACGAGGGGGCGGTGGCCGTCGCCGTGTACGCGGTGCCGGATCCGGTGACCGGGGACCAGGTGATGGCGACCGTCGCGGGGACCTTCGATCCGGAGGCCTTCGTGGACTTCCTGGAAGCCCAGCCCGATCTCGGGACGAAGATGGCGCCCCGGTTCGTGCGGGTGGTGGAGCGGATGCCGGTGACCGCCACGAACAAGATCCACCGGGCGCGGCTCAGGAAAGAGGGCGTGCGGTGCGCGGACCCGGTGTGGTGGCGGCCACCGGGGAGGCGGACGTACCGGAGACTGGAAAACGCCGAAGGGCCCCTCGCTCCCACGAGAGGCCCTTCACCGGTGCGCCGCCAGGGACTCGAACCCCGGACCCGCTGATTAAGAGTCAGCTGCTCTAACCAACTGAGCTAGCGGCGCATGACTCTCGCCCTCCGCCTTCGGCGGCTGGCGACAGAGAAAATACTACCCGGTCGGAAGGGGTGCTTCTGACCACGGCCGAACCTAGATCGCCAGTGACAGGAGGACCGGTGCCGCCCCCCTGTTCAAGCGGTCCGTCGCCTGGCGCAGGCGGTGGGCCTGGTCGACCGGCAGGGACAGTGCGAGGCATCCCACCGACGACCCCGCCGTGATCGGCACCGCCGCGCACACCGTGCCCACCGCGTACTCCTGGAGGTCGAGATGGGGGACCGTCGGCGGCTGGGCCTCCAGGCGGGAGAGCAGCAGCTTGTCGTTGGTGATGGTCCGCGAGGTGAGCCGGGTCATGCGGTGCCGGGAGAGGTGATCGCGGCGGCCGTTGTGGTCGAGCTGGCTGAGCAGGCTCTTGCCGAGGGCGGTGGCGTGGGCGGAGGAGCGGAAGTCCACCCACTCGTTGACCGCCGGGGTGGCGGGGCCGTCGGCGTACTGGGCGATGGTGACCTCGCCGTCGACGTACCGGCTGATGTAGATGGCCGCGCCGATCGAGTCGCGCAGTTCGTCGAGGGTGTGCTGGAGCTTGTCGCGCAGGGCCTCGTCACGGTCGTGCGAGGAGCTCAGCCTGGTCAGGGCGGCTCCCGTCACATACGCGCCGTCGGCGACCTGCTCGACGTACCCCTCGCGGCGCAGCATCCTCAGGACGGTGGTCAGCCGCTCCGGGTCGAGGCCGGTGGTACGGGCGAGTTCGACGTCGGTGACTCCGGCGGTGTGCCGCGCCACTGTCTCCAGGACGCGCAGTGCGTCCTGGGCCGAGTGGTACGGCGCGGTCGGTTCGTGCTTCAGCGCCACGGTTTTCCCCCTGCGCTCGCTCGGTCGCACTACTACTGGGCCGTAATCCAGACAGCGATCCCCTCCACGATAACCGGCAAAAGGCTTGTAGTGAGCGGCTGTTGACGAGATTCCGTCCCCGGGCCGGGCCTCTCAGCAGGGGCGCTGACACCCTGGCATATGCCAGAGACATGACCCGGGTCCGGGACCTCGAAGGTTGAACGCTGTTCATCTCTTGGCGTCAGAGAACCGCGCTGAGAAATTCCCGGGTGCGGTCCTGCTCGGGGTCGCTGAAGATCTTCTCCGGCGCGCCCGACTCGATGATGCGGCCCGAGTCGAACATCAGGACCTGGTCGGAGATGTCCCGGGCGAAGTTCATCTCGTGGGTCACACAGAGCATCGTGATGTCGGTGGTGCGGGCGATGTCCCGCAGCACGTCGAGCACGCCGGCGACCAGCTCCGGGTCGAGCGCCGAGGTCACCTCGTCGAGCAGCAGCACCCGCGGCCGCATGGCCAGCGCCCGCGCGATCGCCACCCGCTGCTGCTGGCCGCCGGAGAGCTGGGTCGGCCGGGCGCCGGCCTTGTCGGCGAGGCCCACCAGGTCGAGCAGCTCACGCGCGCGTGCCTCCGCCTCGTCCTTGGACATGCCGAGCACGGTGACGGGTGCCTCGGTGATGTTGCGCAGGACCGTCATGTTCGGGAACAGGTTGAACTGCTGGAAGACCATCCCGATCTTCTTGCGCACCTCGCGGAGCTGCTTCTCCGGTGCCGGGAACAGGGTCTGGCCGTCGACCGTGACCGTGCCCTCGTCGGGCTTGGTCAGCGTCATCAGCATCCGCAGGATCGTGGTCTTGCCGGACCCGGAGGGGCCGATCAGCGTCACGTGCTTGCCGGAGTCCACGGAGAAGTTCAGCTGGTCCAGGACGGTGTTCGACCCGAAGCGCTTGGTCACGTTCTCGAAGCGGATCAGCTCGCTGCCGTCCACCGGCGGGTTGGCGCCTGCGTCGGGTTCTTTCATCAGGGGAGTGTCAGCGGACAAGACGTCGCTCCAGGGATCGCAGAAGAAGGGAGGCCAGATAGGAGATGACGATGAAGGCCACGCCGATCACGGTCAGCGGCTCGGTGAACTGGAAGTGCTCCTGGGCGAACAGCCGCGCCTCGCCGAGCATCTCCAGCACCGTGATGACCATCAGCATCGGTGTGTCCTTGAGCATCGAGATCACGTAGTTGCCGAGAGCCGGTACGACCCGTCGGATCGCCTGCGGCAGGATCACCACCTGCCAGGTCCGCACCCGCGGCAGGTTCAGCGCCGTCGCCGCCTCCCACTGGCCGGTCGGCACCGCCTCGATACCGGCCCGGTAGACCTGCATGGTGTACGTCGAGTAGTGCAGCCCGATCCCGATGACACCGGTGGCCAGCGCGGAGAGGGTCACGCCCCACTCGGGCAGCACATAGAAGAGGAAGAACAGCTGGACCAGCAGCGGGGTGTTGCGCACGAACTCCGTGACCACCCCGACCGGCCAGCGCACGAACCGCGAGGGGGCGCGCATCAGCAGCGCCCACACCAGGCCGAGCGCGAAGGAGATCAGCGAGCCGAGCGCGAGGGCTTGCAGGGTGACCAGCAGCCCGTCCCAGAACTGCGGCATGAAGTCGCTTACGGCACTCCAGTCCCACGTCATGCGACATGACCTCCTACGCCCGTCGTCCGGGCCCGCTTCAGCTCGGCGTCGGTGTCAAGACCGCGTTGGGGCTCCGTGCCGACCCCCGCCTTGAGCTTCTTCTCGAGGCCGCGCATCAACCGGGTGAGCAGGAAGGCGATCACGAAGTAGATGAGCAGCAGATACGTGTAGATCCCGGCACTCTCCTGGAGCGCGAGCCGCACCAGGTTGCCGCTGAACGCCAGATCGCCCATGCCCATCACGGACACCAGCGCGGTGCCCTTGAGCAGCTCGATCAGCAGGTTGGAGAACGGCGGGATCATCTCCGGCACCGCCTGCGGCAGCAGGATCAGCCGGAGCCGCTGCCAGGGCGTGAAGCTCAGCGCGATCCCGCCCTCCTGCTGCGCCGGGTCGACCGCCTTGAGCGCACCGCGCACGATCTCGGAGCCGTACGCCCCGTAGGTCAGTCCGAGTGCGAGCGTGCCCGCCCACATCGGCACCAGCTGCCAGCCGAAGGCCGGGGGCAGCACGAAGAACACCCAGAAGATCATCACCAGTGCCGAGGTTCCGCGGAACACCTCGGTGTAGAAGCCCGCGAGGAAGCGGACGATCCACAGGCGGTGGGTGCGCAGGACGCCGACCACGAAGGACACGGCGGCTGCGAGGATCGCGCTGAAGAACAGCAGCTGGACCGTCGTCCAGATGCCCTTGAGTACCAGTTCCCAGAGTCCGGAGGTCATCCGCCGCAGAGCTCCTTCGCGGTCAGGTCCGTCATCTCGGCCTGCGTGAACCCGAAGGGCTTGAGGACCCGGAACAGCTCCCCGCTCTTCTTCAGCTTCCGCAGCTCGGCGTTGAAGGCGTCCCGCAGGTTCGTCTCGGTCCGGCGGAACGCGAAGGCGCCCCCGTCGACGTGCGGTTTGCCGCCGACGGTCGGGGTGAAGGCCTTCGTGGCCTCCGCCTTGGCCGATTTCTTCACCACCTCGCGGGTGGTGAGCGCGGTCCCGGCGAACACGTCGACGCGTCCCGCCTCCACGGCGTTCAGCCCCGCGACCTGGTCCGGAACGATCAGGATGTCGCTTTCCTTGTATCCCGCCTCGACGGCGTACCCGATCTCCGCGTAGCCGGTCCCGGTGGCGAACTTCGCCTTCTTCGCGACGACGTCCTTGTAGTTGTGAAGACCTTTGGGATTTCCCTTGCGCACGATGAAGGAATCGAGCATCTGGTAGTCGGGATCGGCGAAGATCACCTGTTCGCAGCGTTCCGGTGTGACGTACATCCCGGCCGCCACGACATCGAACTGCTGGGAATTCAGCCCGGGAATGAGCGAGCCGAACTCGGTGGGCACGGGCTGCACCTTGTCCACCCCGAGCCGCTTGAATATGACCCTCGCGAGTTCTGGTGCCTCGCCGGTGAGGTCGCCGTTCTTGTCGATGTATCCGAACGGGATCTCACCCGCGATTCCCAGCCGTACGACACCTGCCGCCCTGAGCCGGTCGAGCAGTTCACCGCCTCCCGTGGTCGAGGCGGTGGCCACGCGTGAGCAGCCCGCGGCGCCCAAAGCACCGAGCGCCGCTACCCCCGCGAGCAGCGACCGGCGGGTGGTCCCGGATATGTGTTCGCCATGTTCCAGTGGTGGAGCCATGGCGGCGCGGCTACCCGACCGGATGCGACTTATGCAGATCGATTTGAGCCCCGTTCCGGATCGAGGCCCTCTTGACCGGCGGGGGACCATGGAATGCATGGCTGACCGCTACATCGAAGTCTCGCTGGTCAAGCGGGGAATCACCGCCACGGCAAAGCTCCTGGACGATCGGGCTCCGATCACCTGTGCGGCCGTATGGGATGCCCTCCCGCTCGCCGGTGACGTCTATCACGCGAAGTACGCACGCAACGAGATCTACGCACTTTTCCCACCTTTCGCAGAATCGGAACCACCCTTGGAAAATCCGACAGTTACCCCGATTCCCGGAGATCTCTGCTATTTCTCCTTCGCGGGCACCGAACTCGGCACCAAGTCCTACGGCTACGACCGCGAGGTCCGCGCCGGCACGACCGTCGTCGACCTGGCCCTGTTCTACGAACGCAACAACCTGCTCCTGAACGCCGACGTGGGCTGGGTGCCGGGGATCGTCTGGGGCCAGGTGGTGGACGGGCTGGACGCCCTGGCCGAGGGCTGCAACGACCTCTGGCGCGCGGGCGCCCTCGGCGAGAGCCTCCGGTTCAGCCGGGCGTGACGCTCCTCGCGCGGGCCGGGTCGGGCGGCCGGATGCCCGCCGTTTCCGCCTCGTAGAGTGCGTGAGCCGCCCGCAGCACCAGGTCGTCCCGGTGCCGGGCCGCCACGATCTGGAGTCCCACCGGCAGCCCGTCGGCGTCGGTCCCCACCGGGACGGACGCGGCGGGCTGCTGGGTCATGTTGAAGGGGTAGGTGAAGGGCGTCCACCCCGTCCAGCGGTGGTGCCCCGAACCCTTCGGGACCTCCGTACCCGCCTCGAACGCGGTGATCGGAAGGGCCGGGGTGACCAACAGGTCGTAGGAGTCGTGGAAGCGGCCCATCCGGCGCCCCAGCTCCATCCGGACGTCCACCGCGGCCAGGTAGTCGAGCGCACTCATGCGTGACCCGAGACCGCAGATCGCACGGAGCCCCGGGTCCAGCAACGCCCGCTGGTGCGGCCCGAGATGCTGGGTCACCCGGGCCGCCCCGCTGAACCACAGGGTGTGGAAGGCGTCCACCGGGTCGGCGAAGTCGGGATCGGTCTCGGTGACGTACGCGCCGAGTCCGGCCAGGCGCTCCACGGCCCGCCGTACCGCCGCGGCGACCCCGGGCTGTACGGCCACCTGGCCGCCGAGGGACGGCGAGTACGCGATCCGCAGCCCGCGCACCCCGCCCGACAGGGCCGCCGTGTACGGGCCGGCCGCCGGGCCCAGCGCCGACCAGTCACGGGAGTCCGGCACCCCGATGACGTCGAGGAGCAGCGCCGCGTCGGCCGCGTCGCGGGTCATCGGGCCCACGTGGGCGAGGGTGCCGAAGGCGCTCGCCGGGTACAGCGGCACGCGGCCGTACGTCGGCTTGAGGGCGAAGATCCCGCAGAACGCGGCCGGGATGCGGACGCTGCCCCCGCCGTCCGTGCCGAGCGCGAGCGGTCCCGCGCCGAGCGCCACGGCCGCCGCGGCGCCCCCGCTGGAACCGCCCGCGGTGCGCGTCGGGTCGTAGGGATTGCGCGTCACGCCCGACAGCGGCGAGTCCGTGACGCCCTTCCAGCCGAACTCGGGGGTCGTGGTCTTGCCGACGAAGACCGCGCCCTGCTCGCGCAGCCGGGCGACGGACGGGGCGTCCTCGTCCCAGGTGCCGCTCTCCGGGATCGTCCTGGAGCCCTTCAGCGTCGGGGCGCCGCGCAGCAGCAGGATGTCCTTCACCGTGACCGGGACGCCGTCCACCGCGCCGGACGGCTCCCCCCGTCGCCAGCGGTCGGCCGAGGCGCGGGCCTGCGCCAGGGCCTCCTCGCCGGTCAGCCGCACGAACGCGTTCACCTCCGGCTGGATCCGTTCGGCCCGGTCCAGAGCCGCCCGGGTCGCTTCCACGGGGCTGAACTCGCCCTTGCGGTAGCCCTCCAGGAGTTGTACGGCGGTCAGTTCGGTGAGGTCCTGCATGTGCCCCTCCGCTCACGTTCAGTGCCCTGGCACGTACCCGCGTTGCTTGTCGACCACGTTCGGCAGTGATCTGCCCGCTTCCCAGCGGTCGTACAACTGCAAGAACTGCGTGCCGAGTTCATCGCGCCAACCGATCGTGTCACCGCTCATGTGCGGGGACACGATCAGGCCCGGGACCTGCCACAACGGACTGTCGGGCGGCAGCGGCTCGGTGTCGAACACATCGAGGGCGGCCCCGGCGATCCACCGCTTGGACACCGCCTCCACCAGCGCGTCCTCGACGACCAGCTGACCCCGGCCGATGTTGATGAACCGCGCGGAGGGCTGCATCATCCCGAAGCGGCGTGCGTCGAACATGCCGTGTGTGTCCGCGGTGAGCGGGGCGGCCGCGATCACCCAGTCGGCGCGGGCCATCAGACGGTCGAGGTCGTCGGGGCCGTGGATCCCGGTGCGGGAACGGCGGCCGACGAGGGCGGTGGTGATGCCGAGCGCCTTGAGGGTGCTCACGATCGCCCGGCCGATGGGCCCGGAACCGACCACACAGGCACGGGTCCCGGCCACCCGCTGGGACTCCCGGTGCCGCCACACGCCCTCCCGCTGCAGCTCCAGGGTCCGGGGCAGGTCCTTCGCCATCGTCAGGACCAGGGCGGCGACGTACTCGGCGATCGGCTGGTCGAAGACCCCGCGGGCGTTGGTCACCACCGTGTCGGAGACGGCGAGTTCGGGGCACATCAGATGGTCCACGCCCGCGCTCGCCGTGTGCACCCAGCGCGGCCGCGGGCCCTCGCCCGGCCACGCGTCACGCACGGCGGTCGAGGTGAAGTCCCAGACGAGCAGCACGTCGGCGGACGGCAGCCGCTCGGCGAGCGTGGTCCCGTCCGCGTGCTCGATCCGGGCCCGTCCGGTGAGCTTTCCGAGCCGGGGCAGGGGGTCGGCGTCAAGGACGAGAAGGGTGGGGACGGACATCGAGGCACCGTTTCTGCGGATTATCGCGGGGGCTGCCAGGCGTCTGACATGGGCGGAAACGCCGGCGGTGACACCGGTGTGACGTGAGCGTGACATGGGCGGATTGACCACGCTCGCACCCGAACCTACCTTCGTCAACACGGGCGTTGTGCACGTACCGCTGTCCCCCCGTCTCTCACCGTGAGGCCGGTCTCTGCCATGGACGTTTCCTTTCTAGGTGGTCCGCGCCCCCAGCGCGGTGTCGGTGTCGTCGCCCCCTTCGACTTCGCGCTGGATCGCGAGCTGTGGCGGTGGGTCCCCGACGAGATCTCGCTCCATCTGACCCGTACCCCGTATGTCCCCGTCGAGGTCAGCCTCGACCTGGCCCGTCTGGTCAGCGAGCACGAGACCCTGCACGAGGCGGTGCGCACGCTCAACGCCATCGCCCCCGAGGTCGTCGCCTACGCCTGCACCTCCGGCAGCTTCGTCGGCGGGATCGCCGGGGAACGCGCCATGTGCGCGGCCATGACCAGGGCGGGCGCGGTCCCGTCCCTGACCACGTCCGGCGCCCTCCTGGACGCCCTCGCCGAACTCGACGTCCGCCGGGTGGCGCTGGTGACGCCGTACACGGTGTCGGTGACCAGGTCGCTGGAGGAGTACGTCGCCGAGGCGGGCGTCTCGGTCACCGGGTGCGCCTACATGGGCCTGACCCGGCACATCTGGAAGGTGCCCTACCGCCAGGTCTCCGAGATGGCCCACAAGGCCGTACGGGGCGACGCCCAGGCCCTGTTCATCAGCTGCACCAACCTGCCCACGTACGACGTCATCCCGCAACTGGAAGCGGAACTGCGCATACCGGTGATCTCGGCCAACCAGGTGACGATGTGGGCCGCGCTGCGCCGACTGGGTACCCGAGCCGTGGGACCGTACCAGGCGCTGATCGATCCGGCGGCGCGGTACGGCCCCGTGCGCCCGGAGATTCCGGGACTGCCGGAAGTCCGGGGCCTGCCGGACGAAGAGCAGCAGCAGGAAGGCTGGACATGACCGCTCTCGGATTCCTCTACCCGGGCCACTCCGCCGAGGACGACTATCCACGCATCGAACAGCTCCTGGGCAGCGACATCCGCCTGGACGTCGTCCACACCGACATCGGCACCGACGCGCACCGCGTGGACGCCCTCCTCGAGATGGGCTCGGCCGAACGGCTCGCCGCCGGTGTCGAGGAACTGCGCATGTCGGGCGCCGAGTCCGTCGTCTGGGCCTGCACCAGCGGCAGTTTCGTCTACGGCTGGGAGGGCGCCCACGAGCAGGTGCGCACCCTCGCCCGCACGGCCGGCATGGCCGCGTCCTCGACGTCGTTCGCCTTCGTGCACGCGGCCCAGGAGATCGGGGCCGGGCGGGTGGCGGTCGCGGCCACCTACCCGGACGACGTGGCGGGCCTGTTCGCGGAGTTCCTGCGGGCGGGCGGAGTCGAGGTCCTCCAGGTCCGCGGCGCCGGGATCATCACCGCCGCGGAGGTCGGCACCTGGGGCGAGGAGGAGGTCTTCGCGCTGGCCCGGGAGGCCGACTCGCCGGACGCCGAGGCGGTGCTCCTCCCGGACACCGCCCTCCATACGGCCACCCACATCCCGGCCCTGGAGAAGGAGCTCGGCAAGCCGGTCCTCACCGCGAACCAGGTCACGGTCTGGGAGGCACTGCGGCTGACGGACCGCCGGGTGAACGCTTCGGCCCTGGGGGCGCTGTTCACCAGGGAGCCGATCGTCCAGGTGTGAGGCGCGCCTGTTCAGGGGCTCACCGCCGACGGTCGTGGGCGGCCTCGGCGGTGAGTTCCGTGTGCATGGCGAGAAGTCGCCGGTGTTGACGGTTTCCGTACAGGACGAGCCAGCCCAGGAAGACCCCGGCGAACAGGACCGTGCCGAGGGTCTGCGGCAGGCTCGCCGTCAGGGCCGTCAGCACCACGACCGCGCAGAACAGGACGGCGAGGACGACCTGGGCCGCGACCCGGTGGCGGGTGCGGTGCAGACGCTGTTCGACCAGGTCGCGCATGGCCTGCCGCTCCTGCGGCTCCGTGGGCACCTCGCCCCGCCGCAGCTTCCGGTCCAGCGACACGAGGCCGTCCACGGAGCCTCCGGCGGCCCGCTTCTCCCGGCGCCGCACGGTGAGCATCACGCCGACCCCGCCGACCGAGGCGAACGCCACGTACAGCAGGGCCGAGGCGATCGAGCGTTCCGGGGACAGCAGCAGGACCACGACGCACGCGACCAGGAGGGACAGGACGACCTGGACCCACAGATGCTTGCCGAGAAAGGAATTGACGCGTTCCACGGCCTGCCCCCGTCACATCCGGTCGCGGCGGCGGACCGCGCGCAACCGCATCGTCAGGCCGACGGCCAGCAGCACCAGGGCCACCGCGCAGTAGGCCCACGAGCCGGTGCCGCGCACGGTGTCGACGGCGGCCAGGACCACCCACAGGGCGGCGACGACACTCAGCGCGGTCCACGCGATGTCGGCGATACGGATGGACAACTGGGCGCGCTGTCTGGTGCCGGGTTCGAGCGGTCCGAGTTCCGACGGCCGGGACGGGTTCTCTCGCGTCATGGCGATCCCTCCGGATTGTGGATTTGTGCGCTTTGAGTACCCGGGGGCGGGTGCGGCAAGCGGTCGACGCAGGTCGGGATGCGGAAGCAGGCGCTCCAGGAATCCTCGATCCCGCCCGGGAATAAACGGGGACACTCTCCTGTTAATCCGTGACTGACAGCGCACGGCTCTTGAGCAGGAGGCACCCCACCGTGGCGGAAGACGAGATCCGAGGTACTGCACAGGGCACCGCCCCCGTACCTCTCTCGGTACTCGACCTGGTCACCGTCGGCGCCGGACGCACGGCCACCGACGCCCTGCGCACCAGCGTCGCCATCGCCAGGCTCACCGAGTCCCGCGGCTTCCACCGCTACTGGGTCGCCGAGCACCACTCCATGCCGGGCGTGGCGTCCTCGTCCCCCGCGGTGATCCTCGCCCACCTCGCCGCCCACACCACCCGCATCCGGCTCGGCTCGGGCGGCGTCATGCTCCCCAACCACGCCCCGCTGGTGATCGCGGAGCAGTTCGGCACGCTGGAGGCGATGGCGCCGGGACGGATCGACCTGGGGCTCGGACGGGCGCCCGGCACGGACGGCAACACCGCCGCGGCCCTGCGCCGCGCCGACCGGCTGCACGAGGGTGCCGACGACTTCCCCGAGCAGCTCGCCGAGCTCACCCGCTTCCTGGACGACGACTTCCCCGACGGCCACCCCTACCGCCGTATCCACGCCGTACCCGGCCCGGTCCAGGCCACCTCACCCGGCGGCGTCCAGTCCCCGCACCGCCCGCCGCTCTGGCTGCTCGGCTCCTCCGGCTTCAGTGCGCAACTGGCCGGCTCCCTCGGCCTGCCCTTCGCCTTCGCGCACCACTTCTCGGCCCAGAACACCGTCCCGGCCCTGGACCTGTACCGCGAGTCCTTCCGGCCCTCCGCGGTCCTCGACGAGCCGTACGCCCTCATCGGCGTCTCCGCCCTCGCCACCGACGACGAGAAGGAGGCCCGCCGGCAGGTCCGCGCCGCCGCGCTCAGCATGATCCGGCTGCGCACCGGCCGCCCTGGCCTGGTCCCCACCCCCGAGGAGGCGGAGGCCCACGAATTCAGCCCCATGGAGGAGGAGTTCGCGCGCTCCTGGAACGCCAACGTCATCCACGGCACCGCCGACGAGGTCCGCTCCGGCCTCGACGACCTCCACAAGCGCACCGGCGCCGACGAGCTGATGCTCACGGGCAACGCGCACAGCGGTGACGTACGCCTGCGCTCCTACGAACTCGTCGCGGACGCCTACGGACTGCCCACGACCCGTTAGGCCTTCACGCCCATCAGCCCGGAGATACGATCCGGCGACACCGGCCGCGAGTACAGCCAGCCCTGGCCGGTGTCGCAGCCGATCCGGCGCAGCCGGGTGGCCTGGGCCGAGGTCTCGACGCACTCCGCGGTGACGGTGAGGCCGAGGCGGTGGGCGAGCTGGATCATCGCCTCGACGACGACCTCGTCGGCCGGATTCGGGGGGACGCCCTCGCCCTCGTACTGGAAGCCGCGCACGAAGGAGCCGTCCAGTTTCAGGACGGAGACCGGCAGGCGGCTGAGGTAGGCGAGGTTCGAGTAGCCCGTGCCGAAGTCGTCGATCGCGATGCCGACGCCCATGTCGCTCAGCGCCTGGAGGGCCTGGAGCGGGCGGCCCGCCGAACCCATCACCGCCGACTCGGTGAGTTCGAGCTGGAGGAGATGGGGCGCCAGGCCGGTCTCCGCGAGGGTCTTCGCCACGTCCGCGACCAGGTCGGAGTCCCAGACCTGACGGACCGCCACATTGACGCTGACGAAGATCGGCGGCTCGTCGGGGTGGTCGAGCTGCCACCGACGGGCCTGGCGGCAGGCGGTGTCGAGGATCCAGCGGCCGAGCGGGACGATCGAGCCGTCCTCCTCGGCCAGTGCGATGAACCGATTCGGCGTCAGCATCCCGAACTGCGGGTGGTTCCAGCGCACCAGCGCCTCGACCCCGCGCAGCCGGCCGTCCTCCATGCCCACCAGCGGCTGGTACTCCAGCTGGAACTCGCCGCGCTCGATGGCCGGGCGGAGCGTGGAGGCGAGGGCCTGGCGGGTCATGCGGTGAGCGTTGCGCTCGGGGTCGAAGAGCGTCCAGCGGTCCCGGCCGTCCGCCTTGGCCCAGTACAGCGTGGTGTCGGCGGCCTGCATCAGACCCGTCGCCGAGGTGCCCTCCGCCTGCCGCTCGACGACCCCGATCGACGCCGACACCGACATCCGGTTGCCGGAGACGTCGAAGGGCGCCTGGACGGCCTTCAGCAGGGACTCGGCGAGGTCGGCGAGCTGTTCGGTGCCCGTGGAGTCCTCGACGAGCAGCGCGAACTCGTCGCCGCCCAGCCTCGCCACCAGGGGAGCGGTCGCCCGACCCTGGCCGGCCTCGTCCGCGCAGCGCGTGAGCCGCTCGGCGACGGCGGCCAGCAGCCGGTCGCCGACCCGGTGGCCGAGGGTGTCGTTGACGGCCTGGAACCCGTCGAGGTCCAGGTAGCACAGCCCGATCCGGCCCGTGCCGCCCTGCTCGTACGACTCCGGCTCCAGCGCGGCCGTCAGCCGCTCGAAGAACAGCGTGCGGTTGGGCAGCCGCGTCACCGGGTCGTGCATCTGCAAGTGCCGCAGCCGGGCCTGGAGTTCACGACGGGCCGTGATGTCGGCGACGGACAGCAGGACACCGGGGGAGCCCTGGGGGCCTTCGGCCAGCGGGGTGATCGTGATCTGCGCCCACATCGAGTGCCCGTCGGGATGCTTGAGCCGCCGCTTGCAGCGCAGCTTCGCCTGCCGGCCGCGCAGCACCTCGCGGTAGGAGTGCCAGGTGCGGGCGTCCGAGGCCAGATCCACCAGGTCGGCGGCCTGGGCCCCGGCCAGCTCCTCCGCTGCGGCGCCGAGCAGCTCGCCGAAGGCGGGGTTGGCGTCGACGACCGTGCCCTCGCGGTCCACCACGGCCATGGCCAGCGGCGCCGCCGCGAATGCGGCACGGTGCGTCGGGGGCTCCGTACGAGCAGGTGTCGTAATGTCACTCTCTGTTACGGCCGACCCGTCAGGATCTGCCGCGGGCGCCGGCCCTTCGGACGTTCCGTTCACCGCTAGCTCCCGCAGTGCACTCGATCGCTGTCCGCGCAGGAAAGTGTGCCGATCATAGAGGCTGCCCCCGGGCCCTTCCAGCCATTGCCCGGTCTGGAGGACCGGCAACCCCTTCTGGCAGATCGTTTCTGCCCGCAGCTGGACGGGTTCTTGGGGCCTGGGACCGGTTGTGACGTTCCGTGAGCGATTCGGGGGTGTCGGCCGGTCCGGCAGGTCACGCCATCTCACTCGTCCGGTGCAGATAAACAGGGCGTACTGGTGCAAAACCACACAGGCTGGGTGCGGTATCCCGTGAAACCGCTCCCGGAGGTCCCGTTGCCGCGCCCGTTTCCGCGCACACTCCCGCGCCCCCGACTGCGCAGCACCGCCGCCGTGTTCACCACCATGGCGGCCCTCGCCTCCACCTCTCTCGTCACCGGCCCCTCGGTCGCCGAACCCTTCTCGTCGGAGCCCTGCACCCTGGAGCGCACCGAGGCCCACCACTCGGAGGGCCTCGACACCTGGAACACCGCCTATCCGCGCCCGGCCCGCGCCCTCGACGCGGTCATGGTCTTCCTGTCCTTCCCGGACGCCCGGCCGATGACCACCCCCGCCCAGCTGGCCGCCGACCACTTCCCGGCCACCACCCGCTTCTTCCAGCACGCCTCCTACGGCCGCTTCACCCTGCGCCCGCACCCGCTGCGGCACTGGATCCGGATGCCGCGCCCGTCGACGGCCTATGCCATACACCGCGACTGGAGCGCCGCGGACCGGGGGGCCTATCTGCACGACGCGCTCGCCGCGGCCGACGGGCAGGTCGACTTCTCGCGCTACGACGTCGTCTACTTCGTCGCCGACCCGGACGCGCCCGGCGTCGACTCGGACGCCACGAAGGTCGTCAACCTGGACGTACCGCTGCGGGCCGACGGCACGGACATCCGCCGGGTGGTCACCGTCTTCGAGAAGCACCCGCCGGACCGGCTGGTGCTGGCCCATGAGACGGGGCACGTGTTCGACCTGCCGGACCTCTACCACCGGCCGATGGACGGCAAGGGCGACTGGGACACCTATGTCGGCGACTGGGACCTGATGGGCAGCCAGTTCGGACTCGCCCCCGATCTGTTCGCCTGGCACAAGTGGAAGCTGGGCTGGCTGGAGCGGCGGCAGGTGGTGTGCGTACGGGGACCGAAACCGACCCGGCTGACGCTGGAGCCGCTGGGGACCGGTCCCGGCAACGCCGGCATCTTCGGGCCCGGGCGCGGCACCAAGCTCGCGGTCGTGCGCACCGGGGCCGACAGTGCGCTCGCCTTCGAGGCCCGTGCGGCGATGGGCGACGACGAGGCGGTCTGTCAGCAGGGTGTGCTGATCTATCGCATCCACAGCGGCGCCGCGTCCGGCGGCGGCCCGATCCAGGTGATCGACGCCCACCCCCGCACCGAGGCCTGCTGGGAGAACTCCGTCTACCCACCCCTCGCGGACGCCCCCGTCGACATCGGCGAGACCTTCACGGTCCCGGGCGAGCACGTACGCGTAGCGGTGACCGGACGAACGGCCACCGGGGCGTGGAACGTGGAGATCGCGCTCGGGTGACTTCCCGGCCGACGGCTCGGTGGGCGAGGGGGCGTGGGTGGCGGAGCCCCCGCAACGCGCGGCGCAGCCGCGCAGAAACGACGATGGCGAGGCCGGTTCGCGCTTTCCGCGAACACGCCTCGCCATCGACATCGTGCGCCGCCAGGGACTCGAACCCCGGACCCGCTGATGCTGCATCTCCCGGGGGGCGACCCCCGGACCCCCGGCCGCCCTGCAGTGCCGTCAAGCAAGGCTGAAGGCCCCCCGCACTCGCGAGAGGCCTTCACTGTCTGTGCGCCGCCAGGGACTCGAACCCCGGACCCGCTGATTAAGAGTCAGCTGCTCTAACCAACTGAGCTAGCGGCGCTTGCTGACGTCGTAGACCTTAGCATCCTGATCGGCGGGGGGAAAAATCGATATCCGCACGGCGGCGCGAGCCGCCCGTACCGCCGCCCAGAGCAGGATTTCCGGGCCCGGCAGCCAGGGGTGGCGGGTGTCGGGGGCGACCAGCCAGCGGGAGGCCGCCGCGGATTTCGGGGCGCTCAGCGGGGCCGGGACGGTGACCGCGTCGCCGATGCCGTGGCACAGCAGCGGCGGGATGGCGGCCGTACGGCCGATCTCCTCCCAGCGCAGCAGCGACGGCAGCCGCTGAGCCGTGCCGGGCGCCGCGAACAGCAGCATCCGGGCCCGGAGCATCGCCACCGGCCCCGAGCCCGGCCCCTCCTCCCACAGCCGGTCGAGCATCCGGCGCCCGAAGACCGCCGGGGCGCTGACCACGTCGAAGGCGGTGCCGCAGGGCAGTACGACCGGGGCCGCGGGGCGCTCCTCCCAGAGCGCCAGGGTGCTGCGCGGGTACGTGCCCGCCGAGGCGAGCCAGGCGGCACCGTCCGCGGTGACGCCCGAGACGTCGAAGCGTGTGTCGGAGAGCGGTTCGTCGCGAGTGCTCATGCCGCCTACATCTACCGGGCGTGAGCAGGTCGTTCCACAGAGTTGCGGGAAATCGGGACAGGAGGGGCCGAGGAGGGGTATCTTGCCCGCCTGGCATATGCCCCTGATGGTTGACGGCGGCTACGGCGAGAGCTTGCCCGTGCTCACACGGGGTCGGCGTGCCCCGCTCCGCCCTCCGCGCCACGCAGCAGATCCCGGCCGAACTCGACCATCTTCTTGGCGTAGTCCTCGGTCCACTCGGCGCGCTCGGCGATGTCGGCCGTCGTGAGCCGGTCGAAACGCCGGGGGTCGGCCAGCTGGGCCGCCGCCATCGCCTGGAACTCCACAGCACGGTCCGCCGCCGCACGGAAAGCCTGCGCCAGCTCGGTGGACCGGCTCAGCAGCGCGCGCGGGTCGTCCATCGACTCGAGGTCGAAGAAGTGCTCCGGATCGTCGGCCACCTGTGCGGGCTCGAACAGCAGGGGCGCGGGGCGCAGCCGCGGTTCGTTCCGACGCGGCGTGGGCTCCGCCATGTCTTCATCCTCCTCGTACGTCGTCCGTACCGGCAGCCCATCTGTGCATGGGCCACCGTCCATTGTCCCGCGCCCATGCAAGAGGGCGGGGCGCCTGCGGCGGTACCAAGGTCTACGGCCCGCGCGATGTTCCCGCTCACGGCCGCCACGCCACCCGGTGCTCCGCCAGCCGTGCGAGTATCGCGTGGTTCGCCTCCCAGCCGTCCGGGCTGTTTCCATCGGCCGCCTCCGGCGGCGTGCCGGACTCCGTCCGGCGAGGGGCGGCGCTGAGCCGGATGCCCGCCGACCAACCGGTGTGTCGATCACGGCCGCCACACCACCCGGTGCTCCGCCAGCCGTGCGAGTATCGCGTGGTTCGCCTCCCAGCCGTCCGGGCTGTTTCCATCGGCCGCCTCCGGCGGCGTGCCGGACTCCGTCCGGCGAGGGGCGGCGCTGAGCCGGATGCCCGCCGACCAACCGGTGTGTCGATCACGGCCGCCACACCACCCGGTGCTCCGCCAGCCGTGCGAGTACCGCGTGGTTCGCCTCCCAGCCGTCCGGAAACTTCACCAGCGTCCCCAGCTGGACCGGTTCCGTCGACGGGTAGTCGTCCAGGAGCTCGCTCACGCCCGCGCGGCACACCACGACGCACGCGTGGCGGTGCCGGGAGGCCAGGACGCACAGGCGGCCCGTCTCCAGGTGGAAGGCGGTGGCGTCGGGGCGGCCGGAGAGGGGGTGGAGGACGACCGTGACGTCGTACTCGCGGCCCTGGAGCCGGTTCGCGGTGTCGACGGTGACGTCCATGACGCCGAGATCGGCGAGCGCCGCGCGGACGGCCGCGGCCTGGTCGCGATGGGCCGTGCCCACGGCGATGCGGTCGGCGGTGAGCGGCGCGGGGTCCGGTGAGCGTTCCGACGTGGCCGCCCCGCCCCGGTCCAGCAGCCGCCGTACGACGGTCGCGACGGCCCGTACCGCCTCGGGGTCCGTGCGCGGAGTGTGCCGCGCGGGCAGCTCCAGCAGGCCCCAGCCGGACTCCGCCGCCGCGTCGATCACCCGGTCGGGGCCCGAGCCGTCCGAGGGGACGCCGAAGGTGAGCCGGCGGTCGCCGTGGTCGGTGCCGCTGCGGAAGGGCGTGTACGGGTAGAAGGCGTCCGAGACCAGGGGCGCGGCCGAGGCGGGCAGCCGCCAGGACACCGGCAGGCGGTGCTGGGGCAGCTCCGGGTTGTGGGCCAGCAGGGTCGTCACCGCCGAGGCCGAGGGGTCGTACGACAGCCCCGCCCACTGCTCGCTGCCCACGATCGCGAACGGGTCCAGCTGCCCCGGGTCGCCCACGAACAGCGCCCGCTCGAACAGCCCCGCCACCGCCAGCAGCGCGTCCGAGCGCATCTGGTACGCCTCGTCCACGATCGCGTGCGCCCACGGCTCGTCGGCCTTCACATGCCCCCACTTGGCGGCCGTGGAGATCACCACGGGCAGCCCGGTCAGATCACCCGCCTTCGCCGACTTCCGTACGTGCGCCAGCGCGTCCAGCGCCTTGTCGTACGGGTCGGCGTCGCTGCTGTGCAGCCGCCCGACCGGCAGTTCGGGGTTCTTCTCGGCGAGCCGCAGGACCAGGTCGTCCACCTGGGCGTTCGTCTGCGCCACGACCATCAGCGAGCGCCCCGCGTCGGCCAGCTCCAGCGCGGCACGGACGACGAGGGTGGACTTGCCGGCGCCGGGCGGGGAGTCGACTACGACACCGCGGTGGGTGCCGTGCAGGGTGTCGTGGAGGATCGCGTCGGTGGCCCGCGCGGCTTCGGCACCGGGGTCGAAGGTCCGGGTGGTCACAGGAGGTCCTCCGGGGTCAGGGGATCGGCGCTCTCCTGCACGCCCTCCCCGGGCGGCCCGCCGTGCGTCCACGGCGTGTCCTCCGGGTCGGGCAGCTTCGCGCCGCCACGCTGCTCGTGCTCGAAGAGCGTGAAGCACACCCGGTCGCCCTTCTCGGGCACGGACCCGGTCTCGGGTTCCTTGCCGCGGCCCATCTTGTCGAGGATCTTGAGGACGACGAGGGCGCCCTCCTCCTCGTACCCCACGAACTCGGCCGACTGCGGTTTCCCGCCCAGCGCGCGGTACACCTTGGCCCGCTCGCCCAGATGCGGCCGGTCGTCGGTCCGTACGGTCACCAGGGGGCGCGGGCTCGGCCGCTTGCCCTCGCTGTACGTCATCACGACGTCCGTGACCTCTCCGGCGAACGCCTCCCCGGCCAGTCGCCGTCCCGCCATCACCAGCGGGTCGTCGAGCGCCTCCTGCGCCTCCAGACGGGCCTGTTCGCGCTCGCGCGCGGCGAGCTTGTTGGCGGCGGTGACCGCGTCGTCGCGGCGCGGCTGCGGGGGCTCGCCCGCCACGACCCGGTCGCGATGGCTCGTGAACGACCAACGGTCGCGCGTCCACCGCTCCTCGGCGTGCGCCCCCTCGGGCAGCGTCCGCAGCAGGTCGATGCCCCGCCACACCGCGTCCCAGGTCGGGCGCGTACGACTGGCGACCAGGGCGCGGATCTCCTGCTCGGCGGCGGTGAGCGCGCCGAGCCGGTCGTCGGCCTCCAGTCCGTCCTCGGCGGCGGCGAGGGCGATACGCGCGCGGTCGTAGCGCAGGAGGGCCGGGGCGAGCAGCTTGTTGTCGAACGCCGGGTCGGTGGCGGGCCCCGCGGGCGGGTGCAGCAGCTGGCCGTGGTCGTCCCGGGCGAGCTCGGCCTCCAGCGCGGCCTCGGCGCCCGAGCGGCCCTGCGGCGGGTCGATCCACGCGAGCAGCGCCCCCAGGTGCTGGTCCTCCAGCGTGGACTGGCCGGTGGACCAGTGCCGGCCCAGTACGTCCGTCATCGCCAGCAGCAGCGAGGAGCCCGGCACCCGGGCCCGCTCCCCGAAGTGGGTCAGCCACCGGCCCAGCAACGGCACCCGGGGCGGGGCCGGATACGGCGTCTCCGGGTCCTGCTCCGCCGTACGCCGGAAACGCATGGAGCGCCCGAGCAGCCGTACGAAATCGACACCCGCGCGGCTCGGCAGGATCAGCTGCGGGGCGTCCGCGCACAGCTCGACCTCGACCTTGACCCGCTTGCCGGTCTCCGGATCGGTCTCGTTGCGCTCGGCGGCCTCCCATGCCCCGGCGTAGCCGTCGACGTACGGCAGTACGACGTCCGCCAGTTCGGCCAGGAACGCGAACCTGAGGTCCCGGTCCCGCGGCTGCGGTACGACCAGGAGGCGCGGCGTGTCCCGGTCGGTGCCCACGAGCGCGCCCAGCGGGGCACCGGCCTCGCCCGCGGTGGTGAGCGGGACGAGGACGAGGGGGTGGTCGGAGAGGTGCCGGTGCAGCACGGTCGCGGCGGGCTGGGCGCGGCCGGTGCTGACGGCTTCGAGGCGGGCGAGGGTGGCGATCAGCGACACGTGGTCACCCCCAGCGCCTCCGCGCGCAGTTCGGCCGCCCTGCGCAGGGCCGCCACCGCCGGATCGTCCGGATCGCCGGCCTCGCCGCGGGCCGCGGCCAGCACCTCCTCGACCGTCGTCAGTCCGCCCAGTTCCGCGCGTACCGAGCGGCCCAGGGAGGTCACCGCGCCGGCCGTGCGGGAGCGGTCCCGGCAGTGGAAGGCCAGTTCGCACGCGGACAGGCATTCGGGGGCGTAGGTCGCCGGGACCGACTCGACCGCCGCGGTCAGTTCGGCGGCGGGCTGGTCGGGGGCGAAGCAGGTGCCGTCGGGCAGGGCGTCCGCGATGTCCTGGATGCGGGTGAGACGGGCCAGCTGGCGGGCGGTGACCGCGCGCTGCTTGCGGATGTCGACGGCAGAGGCGGTGGGCAGGTTGGAGAAGTCCTTGGGGCAGACCAGCAGAACCCGGTGGCGCACCTTCGGAGCCGGTTCCAGTCGGGCGGCGACCTCCTCCAGCGCCAGGACGTACACCGCGGCCTGGCGGGCGGCCGCGCCCACCTTCGACGGGTCCGCCGAACCGTCCAGCATCGGGAAGGACTTGATCTCCACGACCGTCCAGCTGCCGTCCGGGTGCACGACCACCGCGTCCGGCTCCAGGAAGGCGGGGGAGCCGGCGACGTCGAGCGCGAGCATCGGGTGATCGAGCAGCGTCCAGGTGCCCGCCGCCGCTGTGGCCTCACGCAGGGCCAGGGCCGTACGCGCGGTACGGCCCTCGGGGCCGATCGCGGTGAGGTCGGGGACCCGGGCGTCGGCGGGGGGCTGCGCGGTGCGGTCCAGCCGCTCGTGCACCAGCCGCAGCAGCTCCGCGCCGCCGTCCGCCTTGACCTTCGCCTCGAAGGCGTTGCCCCGCGTCAGGGCGAACTGCGACTGCCCGAAGGCGGACGGCGCGCCCAGCGCGCTCGCCACCGCCGTCTTGTTCACCCCGGCGCCGTCGAGGATCGCGCGCCGCTTGCACCCGGGGTTCGCGGCGAGGGCCGCGAGGGCGCGCGCGTCCAGTGCCGTGGCCGGTACCTCGGGCCCGCGCAGCTCAGCGAGCCGCTGCCGGAGCGCCGTCTCCCGCTTCCGCGGGAGAGGTACTCGGCTCGGTTCCGCTTCCGAAGCCTGACTCGCGCTGCCGTGGAATGTGCTCACCCGCGGAAGTCTGGCATCCGTCACTGACAATTGAGGGCTCTGCGTCCCGCGAGACGGCGGTGACGGGAGCCAGCCGCGCCCGGATGGCCGCCGTGGCCCGCTCCGCGGCCCGTGTGACGTACGGGGCGAGCAGGAACCCGGCGCCCATCACGGCCGCGCCCGCGACCGCGTCGAGGAAGTAGTGGTTCGCGGTGCCCATGACCACGATCGTGGTGATCAGCGGGTAGGCGACGGCCGCGACCCTCGTCGTACGCGTCCTGCCGTAGCGCCACAGCATCACGCCGCACCACAGGGCCCAGCCGACATGCAGGCTCGGCATGGCCGCGTACTGGTTCGTCATGCCGCCCATGCCCCGCGGGGCACTCGCCTCGCCGCCCCACCAGCCGTACGAGCTGTACTGGGCCATCGTGTCGACGAAGCCGTGGCTCGCGGAGAGGAGGCGGGGCGGGCAGGTCGGCAGCAGGGTGAAGCCGATCAGCCCCATGAACGTGGACGTCATCAGCCAGGTGCGGGCCGCGCGGTAGTGCAGCGCGCGGGACCGGAAGAGCCAGACCAGGACGGCCGGCGTGACCAGGTAGTGCAGCGAGGCGTACCAGAAGTCGGCCGGTACGCCGATCCAGGTCTGGCTGGTGAACAGCCGGTTGAGCGGATGTTCGGCGTTGAGGTAGAGGAACTTCTCGACCTTGAGGATCGCCAGGCCGTGGTCGACGGCGCCCGTGACATCACCCCTGGCGAGGAGCCGGCCGGCGCTGTAGCAGGCGTACACCAACAGGATCAGGGGCAGCTCGGTCCACCAGCGCAGCCGCGTGTCCGGGACTGCCTCGGTGCCTGGTGTCTCGGTCAGCGGCATCCGATCCTGTCCCCCTTCGTTTCGCGCGGCGTCCGGCGGTCCTCGTCCGGTCGTGCCACTTTACGGCGTATGTGCGGGCCCATGTGGAGTGCCCCCACGCAGCGCCTTCGGCCCTCAAAGACGCTGGGATCGCCCGTCGGGTTGCCCCTGCACAGCGTGCGGGATGATGGAGGGGTTCCGCCTCCGCTTTCCCCCGGAAAGGTCTCTTCATGGCACCGCGCATCCTGCTGGCCCGGCACGGACAGACCGAGTGGTCGCTGTCCGGCAAGCACACCGGCAGGACCGACGTGCCGCTCCTCGAGGAGGGACGGCGGGGCGCCAAGCTGCTCGGAGAGCGGCTGCACCGGGCTCCGCATGACGGTCTCCCCGGGGTGGAGATACGCACGAGCCCGCTGGCACGCGCGCGGGAGACGTGTGAACTCGCCGGGTTCGCGGAGCGGGCGGCCACCTGGGACACGCTCATGGAGTGGGACTACGGCGCGTACGAGGGCATGACCCCGGACGAGATCCAGGCCGTCAGGCCGGGGTGGCTGATCTGGCGGGACGGGGTGCCGGACGGGGAGTCTTTGGCGGAGGTCACCTCGCGTGCGGACGAGGTCGTCGACTGGGCGCGTTCCGCGGACCGGGATGTGCTGGTGTTCGCCCACGGGCACATTCTGCGGTCCATCGGGGCGCGGTGGCTGGGGCTGCCGATCGACTTCGCGGCGCGGGTGCGGCTGAATCCGACGTCCCTTTCGGTGCTGGGCTGGGCTTATGACGAGCCGGCGATCGAGAGCTGGAACGACTTGGGGCATCTGGGTTCGTAGTCGGGTGTCGCCCGGTGGGGGCGACGCGCCCGCAGCCGAACAACCACGCCCTCACGCGGTCCTCGGCGTCGACGCATGGCGTTCCAGAAAGGCCGACACCCCCGAGGCCCGCCGGTGAGGCAGCAGCACCCTCGCCGTTCCCGCCAGCATCGTCTGGATCCGGGACGACTGGACCTCGCCCAGCAGCTCCAGGACCCGCAGCCCCGCCGCCGCACTCTCGTCGGGGTGGCCGCCGCGGGCCAGGTCGTCGGCCAGTTCGGCCGTGTACAGCGCGATGTTGCGGGTGAAGTGCGGATCCTGGAGATCCGCCGCCCGGCCCGCGTGCCGGGCGGCCCGGCGCCAGTCGCCCAGCGTCGACCAGCACTGCGCCTCCAGACCCTCCAGCTCGGCCTCGCCGTAGAAACTCATCCACTCGGGGTCGGCGTCCGAGAGGCCTCGTTCGAAGAAGGCCTGCGCGCGGGCGAGTGCCTGCTCGCACCCCGTGCGGTCGGCGAGTCCCGCCCAGCCGCCCGCCTCGCGCAGCGCGAGCAGCGACATCAGCCGGGGCGAGCCCAGGGACCGGGCGACCCGCTGCGCGGCCTGCGCGGCCCGCACCGCCTCACGCGGCCGTCCCGCGTCGCGCGCGAGGAAGGCGGTGTTGCAGAAGGCATGCGCCTCGAGGGCGTCGTCACCGGTCACGCGGGCCGTCGCGAGCGCCTCGGCGTAGTGCGAACGGGCGTCGTCGAAGCGTCCCGAGTCGTGCGCCAGCCAGCCCACCGAGATGGCGAGTTCGCCCGCACCCGAGTGCAGCCGGTCCGCGGTCGTCTGCCGGGTCGCACCGGCGTCCAGCAGTGCATAGGCGGCGCGCAGGGGAGCCGCCGCGCGCCGGTACAGGCCGTCCGCGCCGTGCCGGTCGTCGAGCAACCGGATCCTGCGCACGGCCTCTTCCAGGGCACCCGCCTCGCCCGTCCCGGCGCGGCGGACCGGCCGTCCGGCGGCCGTGGCGTCGACGGCGAGCCCGAGGGGGCCCAGTGAGGCGGCGGCCACCGTGGCGCCCCCGCCGGTCATGAATGCGCGACGCAGCACGTCGCTCTCCTCGTAGTCGTCGTACGTCTCGTCAGGGTCTTGCGTGTCTTGCGGGTCATACGGCTCGTACGTCCCCTCTGTCTCACCCGCCGGACGCGCCCGGCGTCCGCGTACGGAGGCGCGGGGCGCGAAGCCCAGGTCGGTGAGCGTGCGGCCGGGGAACATGTGCAGGAACACCCGTTCGTACGCGTAGTTGGGGCAGCGGATCTCGCCCGCCTCGACGCGGCCCACATAGCGCGCGTCGCAGCTGACCCGCTCGCCGATCTCGCGCGCGGCCCGTCGAACCGCCGCGGCGAACTCGGCCGGCGAGCGCTGTCCGCGCAGGCGCCGGAACGCGAGGTTCGGCCGCGGTGGGGTGGGGGACTGGGACGAGGTCACCAATGACGACGCCATGGCCGGGTCCTCTCGTGCGAACCGTCGAACCATGCCGGAGGTGGGCGAGTTGACTGGTTTGTCAGTGTGACGCCCTGTTTCCGGCGGGCAAGAACGTACCTGCTGTGTCCGGGTCGCCATGCGGGGTTTGGCTACAAACCGGATATCTCATCCGGGATCTGCCATGAACTGCCATCCTTTGCGGCGGACTTCTGCCGTAGCCGTTGACACGGGCGCGCGTTGAAATCCTCGGAGTCGGACGAGGGTTCCTTGATGGAGGCCGCGATGGAGATCAGCCAGAGCGTCGATCCTTGTACGCCGGTGTCCTGTGACGTGGTCACGGTGCCGACGCGACACGGCCTGGAGGCCGTCGACATCCTGCGGCGGGGGGTGGGGGACGGGGTCGGTCCGGTGCTGCATGACGACGGCGGCCAGACATTGGGATTCCTGGTGCCGCCGGGGACCGCGGCAGGTTGGGACATGCCGGGGAGCACGTGCACGGAGACGGACGGCCGGGGTCTGCGGCTGGCTCCGGAGCCTCCGGTGGCGGGATCGGACTGGCTGCTGCCACCGGGAGACGCCGACCTGGCGACGGACCCGGCGGTGCTGCGGGCAGCACTGGGCGAGGCGGCGAGACTCATCGAGGCCGCGGACAATTGCCAGTGAGTTCGCCGGTCTGCGGGGGCCCCACCGGCCCGCAGACGCGTGACCACCCGCTGCCGCGGATAATGGCGGTGTGGGAAAGTCCAGAAGGTCCGCCGAAGCCGTCGTAGAGCCAGTGGACGGCGGCCTCGCCGAGCTCATCCCCGATCGAGAGCGCACACACGCGTGGACGCTGCTCATCGACGGCGCCCCGCAGTCCCACGTCGATCTGGACGACCCGACGTACCTCTCCTTCGAATACCAGCGCCGCCTCGGCCACGTCATCGACCTCGTCGCGCCGCCCGGCAGGCCCGTGCACGCCGTGCACCTCGGGGGAGGCGCCTTCACCCTCGCGCGGTATCTCGCCGCCACCCGCCCCCGCTCCACCCAGCAGGTCGTCGAGCGGGATGCCGCTCTGGTCCAACTGGTCCGGCGAAAGCTCCCGTTGGAGCAGAACGCGCGCATACGGGTGCGGTCCGTCGACGCGCGCGAGGGCCTCGCCAAGGTGGCCGACGGGTGGGCCGACCTCGTGATCGCCGATGTGTTCAGCGGAGCCAGGACCCCGGCCCACCTCACCTCCACCGAGTTCCTCGACGAGGTCCGCCGGACCCTCAGGCCGGGCGGGTACTACGCCGCCAACCTCGCCGACGGACCGCCGCTCGCCCATCTCCGCGGCCAGATCGCCACCGCCGCCGCCCGCTTCCCCCAACTCGCCCTCGCGGCCGACCCGACGGTCCTGCGCGGCAAACGCTTCGGCAACGCCGTCCTGGTCGCCTCCGACACCCCCCTGCCGGTCGCGGAACTGACCCGCCGCGCCGCCTCCGACCCGCACCCCGGCCGCGTCGAACACGGCAAGGCGCTCCTCGACTTCACCGGAGGCGCCGCGGCCGTGACGGACGCCGGAGCGGTGGCCTCGCCCGCCCCGCCGGCCTCCGTCTTCAGATGACCCGGTGACTCAGTACGTACCGATCTCCACCCGCGGCGGCCCGTCGTGCCAGGTGCAGAACACCGACACCCGGTCCGTGCCCGAGGTGAACTCCACCCGGATCCACGACTCCGTCTTCCACACCTGCATCGACCAGCCCGTGCCCGGCGTCGCGGACACCAGGGCCGCGGACTTCTCGCCGAGGTCGAAGACCGCGCGGCCGCCGTCGGTGTCGTAGCTCCTGACCTGACCGGAAGCCGTGGGGGAAGGGCTGTTGGAGGGCGTCGGGCCGGCGGACGTGACCCTCGGCGTCGGTGACGGGCTCCTCGACGGGGTCGGCCGCTTCGGGCTCGGTGAGGCCAGCGGCTTCGACTCCTGTGTCGTCGCCTCGGCCGCCGTGATGGGCAGGGCGCGCGGCGGATCGTAGGCCGTGCCCGCCATGACCGTGTGGACGCCCCACCACGACAGCGTGACCGCCGCGCCCGTGGCGAGCGTCCAAGCCAGTACGTGTACGAGTCCGTTGCGCATCGCGGGCCATACTGCCTCAGGCACCTCACGGAGCGCACCCGGACCGAGTTGTCCACAGGCGCCGGAAAGAGGCCCCCCGCATGGCGTACGGTGCCGCGCATGGCAAGTGTGCTCGTGGTCGAGGACGACCAGTTCGTTCGCTCGGCGCTCATCCGGCACCTGACCGACGCGGCACACACCGTGCGCAGTGTCGGCACGGCACTGGAGGCGCTGCGCGAGGTCGCCCATTTCCGTTTCGACGTGGTCGTCCTGGACCTCGGACTGCCCGATCTGGACGGGTCCGAGGCCCTGAAGATGCTGCGCGGGATCACCGACGTCCCGGTCATCATCGCCACCGCGCGGGACGACGAGACGGAGATCATCCGACTGCTGAACGCCGGTGCGGACGACTACCTCACCAAGCCCTTCTCGGTCGAGCACCTCTCCGCCCGCATGGCCGCCGTCCTGCGACGGTCCCGTGCCGCCGGAGGTGACGGACCGCCGGAGACCGTGCTGCGCGTCGGCGGCCTGAGCGTCGACCCGCTGCGCCGCCAGGCCGAGCTGGACGGCGTCCGACTCGACCTCACCCGCCGCGAGTTCGACCTGCTCGCCTTCCTGGCCGCCCGCCCCGGGGTGGTCGTGCCCCGCAAGGAACTCCTCGCGGAGGTCTGGCAGCAGTCCTACGGCGACGACCAGACGATCGACGTCCATCTGTCGTGGCTCAGGCGCAAGTTGGGGGAGACGGCCGCGCAGCCCCGCTATCTGCACACCCTGCGGGGCGTCGGCGTGAAGCTGGAACCACCGGGCGGGGGGCTGCCGCTGTGAGATGGGCTCTGGTCAAGGTCTGCCTGGCGGTCACCACCATGGTCGTGGTCGCCTTCGCCATCCCGCTCGGCCTCGTCGTCAGGGAGATGGCCCGGGACCGCGCGTTCTCCAACGCCGAGCGGCAGGCCGCCGCCGTCGCCCCGGCGCTGTCCATCACCACCGACCGCGACCAGCTGGAGCGGGTCGTCGCCTCCGCGGGCTCGGACTCCGGGATGGCCGTTCACATACCAGCCGACAGCGACGGGAAGAGCGGTCGGAAGGCCGTCGACATCGGACGGCAGCGGGCCGCCGCCGCCGACATCGCGACCGTGCGGAAACTGGGCCGCGCCTCCACCACCGAGGTGCCCGGCGGCTCCACCCTGCTCCAGCCGGTCGCGCTCAGCTCCGGCGAGATAGCCGTCGTCGAGGTGTACGTCCCCGAGTCCGAGGTGAGCAACGGCGTCGCGACCGCCTGGGCGGTGCTCGCGGGCGTCGGCATCGCGCTCGTCGTCGGCTCGGTCGCGGTCGCCGACCGGCTCGGCGTCCGGATGGTGCAGCCCGCCCAGAAACTCGTCGAGGGCGCCCATGAACTGGGGGAGGGGAAGCTGGGGTCGAGGGTGCCGGAGGAGGGGCCGACCGAACTGCGGCTGGCGGCGGTCGCGTTCAACTCCATGGCCGACCAGGTCGTACAACTGCTGGCGAACGAGCGGGAGCTGGCCGCCGATCTGTCCCACCGGCTGCGCACCCCGCTGACCGTGCTGCGGCTCAACGCGGCCTCGCTCGGGGACGGGCCCGCCGCGGAGCAGACCCGGGCCGCCGTCGCGCAGCTGGAGCGCGAGGTCGACACCATCATCCGCACCGCGCGGGAGGCCAAGCCGCAGACGGCGGCCGCCGGGCCCGGCGCCGGGTGCGACGCGGCCGAGGTGGTCCGGGAGCGGATGGGGTTCTGGTCCGCGCTCGCGGAGGACGAGGGCCGCAAGTGGCGGGTGGCCGGCACCGAGCGGCCGGTGCGCATACCCGTGGCCCGGCCGGATCTCGCCGCCGCGCTGGACGCCCTGCTCGGCAACGTCTTCCGGCACACCCCGGAGGGCACCGCCTTCGCCGTCGACGTGCACAACGGCGAGGACGCCGTGATCGTGCTCGTCTCCGACGCGGGGCTCGGCATTCGCGACCCCGAGGCCGCGATGGCGCGCGGGCGGGGATCGGGCAGCGCCGGGTCGACCGGGCTCGGGCTCGACATCGTGCGTCGGCTCGCCGAGGCGACCGGCGGGGACGTACGGATCGGGTCGTCGGTGCTGGGCGGCACCGAGGTGCGGATCTGGATCCAGCTGGACGGACGGGAACCGGTGCGCCGGGGACACCGGGTGCGCCGGCGCCGAACGGGCAGATTGGTCTCGACCTTTAACCGACCCCGATCCCTTCCTTAAGGGCGCCCTAAGATCCTCAACCCCCGTCCTGATCAGGCCATTTGCCCGATTCCGGCTCGCTAGCGTGCCGCGTCATGAGCATGCATCGGCGCAAGGTGAGTGGCAGGAACAGGCTGATCGGCGGGGCGGTGGCCGCCGCCGTGGTCGGGGGCGGCGCGGTCCTCGTCACCGGAACCGCCCAGGCGGCCGGGGTCGGCGTCGCGTACACCAGGACCAGTGACTGGTCGACGGGTTACTCCGCGCAGTACGTCGTCACCAACAACAGCGGTGCGGTGGACAAGGACTGGAAGCTGGAGTTCGACCTGCCGAGCGGATCCACGCTCGGTTCCCTGTGGAACGGGGAGTCCGGTGTGAGCGGGCGGCACGTCACGGTGAAGCCGCCTCGCTGGGACACCGACGGTCTGGCCGCCGGTGAGTCGGTCACGGTCGGGTTCGTGGTCAACGGCACGGGCGCTCCCACCGGCTGTCGCATGGACGACGCCGACTGCGCCACCGACGGCAACGACACCCCCACACCCGCACCCACGGCCACCCCCACGCCCACTCCCACCTCCACCGCTTCCCCCACCGGGAGCGCCGGCTTCGCCCCCTACGTCGACACCTCCCTCTACCCCGCCTTCGACCTCCTCGCGAGCGCCGCGTCCACCGGCGTCAAGAACTACAACCTCGCCTTCGTCACCGACGGCGGTGGCTGCACCCCCAAGTGGGGCGGGGTCACCGACCTGGCGAGCGACGCCGTGGCCCAGCAGATCGGCGCGCTGCGGGCGAAGGGCGGGGACGTCCGGGTCTCCTTCGGCGGCGCCTCCGGCTCCGAGCTGGCCACGACCTGCTCCTCGGCGGACACGCTGGCGGCGGCGTACGGGAAGGCCGTGGACGCGTACGGCCTCACCAAGGTCGACTTCGACGTGGAGGGTGGCGCGCTGCCGAACACGGCCGCGAACACCCGGCGGGCGCAGGCGATCGCGAAGCTCCAGTCGCGACACCCCGGACTGGACGTCTCCTACACGCTCCCGGTCATGCCCGAGGGCCTCACCCAGGACGGGGTGGACCTGCTCGCGAACGCCAAGTCGAACGGCGTCGAGATCGACACCGTCAACATCATGGCGATGGACTACGGGCCCTCGTACAGCGGAGACATGGGCACCTACGCCGAGCAGGCCGCCACCGCCACCCAGGCACAGGTCAAGGGCGTTCTCGGGCTGTCCGACAGCGCGGCCTGGAAGGCCGTCGGTGTGACGCCGATGATCGGGGTCAACGACGTGGCCTCGGAGATCTTCAAGGTCGACGACGCCTCCCAGCTGGTGACCTTCGCCAAGGCGAAGGGCCTGGGCGGGCTGTCGATGTGGTCCGCCACCCGGGACAAGCAGTGCCCCGGGGGCGCGAAGCCCTCGGCCGACGCGACCTGCAGCTCGATCGTCCAGGACGCGTTCGCCTTCTCGAAGGCCTTCTCCGCCTACAACTGAACCCGTCGCCCACGAGGCTCCTGTGTCACCGGTAGGCAGGGATGTCGGTCACGTTTCGACAAATCGGGTCGATAGCTATTGACGCATGACCTGACATACCGCTGTCATTGCGCCACCGTGTTCGGTCAAGTTGATTTCTGGTTGATTACGACCGGTCTCCAAACCCTCCATGATCGAACCCCTGCCTTCAGGAGCCGTACATGCGTGACCTCTCGTCTTCCCTCCCCTCGCCCAGCCGCCGCGGTCTGCTCAAGGGCATGGGCGGCGCCGCCCTGCTCGGAGCCGGCATACCCCTGCTGTCCGCCTGCGGCAGCAGCGACAGCGGTTCGGACTCCAAGACCGTCACGCTGGGGTCGAACCAGTCGGACGCCGTGCCGAAGAAGGCGTACGGGGAGATCTACACGGCGTTCACGAAGCAGTCGAAGCTCACGGTCAAGGTCAACACGAAGGACCACAACACCTTCCAGGAGCAGATCAACTCCTACCTCCAGGGCACGCCGGACGACGTGTTCAACTGGTTCGCCGGGTACCGCATGCAGTTCTTCGCGGCCAAGGGGCTGGCCTCCCCGATCGACGACGTGTGGGAGAAGATCGGCGACAACTTCCCCGACGCGATGAAGAAGCTCAGCAAGGGCGCGGACGGCAAGTACTACTTCGTGCCGCTGGTCACGTACCCGTGGGCGATCTTCTACCGCAAGAGCGTCTTCGCGCAGCACGGCTACGAGGTGCCCACCACCTGGGACGCCTTCATCGCCCTCTGCAAGCAGATGAAGAAGGACGGCCTGGTCCCGATCGCGTTCGGTGACAAGGACGCCTGGCCGGCGATGGGCACCTTCGACCAGCTCAACTTCCGCACCAACGGCTACGACTTCCACGTCGACCTGATGGCGGGCAAGGCCTCCTGGACCGACGCCAAGGTCAAGACCGTCTTCGACCACTGGGCCGAGATACTGCCCTACCACCAGGACGGCTTCATGGGCCGCACCTGGCAGGACGCGGCGCAGACCCTGGTGGCCAAGAAGGCCGGCATGTACGTGCTGGGCACCTTCGTGGCGCAGCAGTTCACCAACAAGGCCGACCTGGACGACCTCGACTTCTTCGCCTTCCCGGAGATCAACTCCGCGTACGGGCAGGACACCGTCGAGGCGCCGGCCGACGGCTTCATGGTGAGCAAGTCGCCGAAGAACAAGGCGGGCGTCACCAAGCTCATGGAGTACCTGGGCACGCCGGAGGCCGAGCAGATCTACCTCAAGTCCGACACCAGCGTGGTGGCCGCCTCCAACAAGGCCGACACCTCCTCGTACACGCCGCTGCAGAAGAAGGCGTACGAGATGATCACCGGCGCCAAGAGCCTGACCCAGTTCATGGACCGTGACTCGCGTCCCGACTTCACCTCGACGGTGATGCAGCCCTCGCTCCAGAAGTTCCTGCAGAACCCCAAGGGGATCGACAGTCTGCTCTCCTCGATCGAGCGCCAGAAGAAGACGATCTTCGCGTCCGGCTGAGCTGAGCGACTCAATGACTACCGACACGAACATGAAGAGCCCGGAGGCGGCCGCCGTGCCGCCTTCGGGCCCTGCCCCTGTCAAGAAGCGGGTCCCGCGGGGGCGCAAGCGCCTGCTGACCCGCCGTGACCGCATCACGCTCGGCTTCATGGCCGGCGTGCCCACGGTCCTGCACGTGGCCCTGGTCTGGGTCACCGCCCTCGCCTCGATCGCCCTGGCCTTCACCAGCTGGGACGGCATCGGCTTCGACTCCATCAAGTGGGTCGGGCTGGACAACTTCAAGCAGCTGTTCAGCGACAACCCGCAGTTCTGGCCGGCCGTCGAGCACAACGTCATCTGGTTCGTCGTGCTCATCCTGATCCCGACGCCGTTCGGCCTGTTCCTGGCCGTGCAGCTGGACAAACAGATCCGTTTCTCCCGGGTCTACCAGACCGCGTTCTTCCTGCCGGTCGTGGTCTCCCTCGCGGTCACCGGGTTCGTGTGGCAGCTGGTCTACAACCCGGACACCGGCCTGATCAACAGCCTGATCGGGGCCAACAAGCCCGGCCACTACATCGACTGGATCGGCGATCCGCACCTGAACCTGTGGGCGGTGCTGATCGCCGCGTCCTGGCGGCACACCGGCTACATGATGATCCTCTACCTGGCCGGCCTCAAGGGCGTGGACCCCTCGCTGCGGGAGGCGTCCTCGCTGGACGGCGCGAACGAGTGGCAGACGTTCAAGAACGTCATCTTCCCCACCCTGCGCCCCACCAACACGGTCGTTCTGGTCGTCACCATCATCGAGGCACTGCGCGCCTTCGACCTGGTCTTCGTCTTCAACAAGGGCGCCCAGGGCACCGAGCTGCTGTCGATCCTGATCACCAACAACATCATCGGCGAGTCCAGCCGGATCGGTTACGGCTCGGCGATCGCGGTGGTCCTGCTGGTCATCTCCCTCGTCGTGATCATCCCGTACCTGATCTCGACCTTCCGCAAGGAGCGCAGCGCATGAGCACCCCCACCGTCGCGCTCGGCGCCAAGCAGCGCACGCCCCTGCGCCCGGCCCGGATCCTGCTCCACGTGTTCCTGGCCGGCACCGCACTGGCCTGGCTCGCCCCGCTGCTGTGGGCGGTCTTCGCGGCCCTGCGCCCCTACAGCGAGACCAGCACCAAGGGCTACGTCTCCTGGCCCGACACCCTCAACTTCGACAACTTCAAGAACGCCTTCACGCAGTCCGACATGCTGCACTACTTCGGCAACACGCTGATCATCGCGGTCCCGGCCGTGCTGGTCACCCTGCTGCTGTCGTCGATGGTCGCGTTCTACGTCTCCCGCTTCGACTTCCGGCTGAACATCTTCCTGCTGCTGGTCTTCACCGCCGGCAACCTGCTGCCGCAGCAGGTCATCATCACCCCGCTGTACCGCATGTACCTGCTCATCGACCTGCCCGGCATCACCATGAGCGGCAAGCTGTACGACTCCGCCCTCGGCCTGGTCCTGATCCATGTGGCGTTCCAGTCCGGGTTCTGCGCCTTCGTCCTGTCCAACTACATGCGCATGCTGCCCCACGAGCTCACCGAGGCCGCCCTCGTCGACGGTGCCTCCGTGTGGCGGATGTACTGGCAGATCGTGCTGCCGCTGTGCAAGCCCGCGATGGCTGCCCTGGGCACCCTGCTGTCCATCTGGATCTACAACGACTTCTTCTGGGCCATCGTGCTGATCTCCACCGGCGAGAACATGCCCATCACCTCGGCCCTGAACAACCTCTCCGGCCAGTACTTCACCGACCCCAACCTGGTCGCCGCGGGCGCCCTGCTCACCGCGATCCCCACCCTGATCGTGTACTTCGTGCTCCAGCGCCAGTTCGTCAGCGGACTGACCCTCGGCGCCAACAAGGGCTGACCGCCCGCACCTGAGAGAGAACCACCGTGCCCCACCCCTTCACCCCGCTCGCCTCCGTGCCCGTGGATCCCCGAAAGGCCCGCGTCCACGAGGAGGGCTGGCAGTCCTGGAGCCCCAGCGGCGCCTACGCCCTCGGCGACAAGCCGTACCGCCCGACGAACGAGAACTGGGCGACGGTCTGCTATCGCCCGGGTGTCACCGTCCCCGAGGGCGCCTTCCAGGGCGAGGGGCTGCTGGCGCTCGACCCGGGCGACGGATCGCCGGTACGGCTGTGGGCGGCGACGGACCCGCTGCACGAGGTCCCGTCGATCCGCCTGGTCGCCGAGGGCTCCGTGGTGGAGGTCTCCGCCGACGGCCCGGTGAAGGAGTTCACGGGTACGGACATCCAGTCGGCGCTGGCCGAGTGGGCCGCCGGACTCGGGGTCGAGGCCCCCCGCCCGGCGCCCACCGTCTGGTGCTCCTGGTACGAGTACTTCACCGACGTCACCGAGGACGACATCCACGAGAACCTCCGTGCGATGGACACCCTCGACCTGCCCATCGACGTCGTCCAGATCGACGACGGCTACCAGAAGGCCCTCGGCGACTGGCTCACCCTCTCCGGCCGCTTCCGCTCCCGCGCGGGCATCGCCGACGCGATCCGGGCCCGGGGCCGCCGCGCCGGCATCTGGACGGCCCCCTTCCTGGTCGACCCGGCCAGTGACCTGGCCGCCGAGCACCCCGACTGGCTGGTCGAGGACCTCGACGGAGGCTTCCTGCACGCCGGCCGCAACTGGGGCCACGACCTGTGCGTCCTGGACACGACCCACCCCGAAGCGGCGGAGTATCTGGCGTCGGTCTTCAGGACCCTGGTGTCCGAGGGCTACGACTACTTCAAGGTCGACTTCCTGTACGCGGGGGCGCTGGAAGGCGTACGGCACACCTCCGCGGACGCGCTCACGGCGTACCGCTCCGGGATCGAGCTGATCCGCGAGGCCATCGGCGAGGACGCCTACCTGCTCGGCTGCGGCGCGCCCGTCCTGCCCTCCGTCGGCCTGTTCGACGCGATGCGGGTCAGCCCCGACACGGCCCCGCACCGGCGTCCCGAGGCCGACGACTACAGCCAGCCCGGCCAGGACCCGGCCGAGTTCACCGGCGTCGGCCGCCAATGGCAGCACGGCCGGCTCTGGGTCAACGACCCCGACTGCCTGATGGCCCGCCCGGCCGTGGAGACCCGCGAGCGCTGGGCGGCCCACGTGGAGGCCACGGGCGGCCTGATGGCGTCGAGCGACCGCCTGCTGTCGCTGGACCCGTGGGGCGTGGAGACGACCCGGCGGCTGCTCGCGGGAGACGCCCGATGATCCCGGAGGGCATCGCCTACGGCGGTGACTACAACCCCGAGCAGTGGCCCGAGGAGGTCTGGGCCGAGGACGTACGCCTCATGCGCGAGGCGGGCGTGAACATGGTCAGCGTCAACATCTTCGCGTGGGCGCTCCTCGAACCCCGCGAGGGCGAGTACGACTTCGCGCGCCTCGACAAGATCCTCGCCCTGCTCCACGAGAACGGCATCGCCGCCGACCTGGCGACACCGACGGCGGCCCCGCCGGCCTGGTTCTTCCGCACACACCCGGAAGCGCTGCCGGTCGACAGGGACGGCAGGAGACTGTCGTACGGCAGCCGCCAGACGTTCTGCCCGTCGAGCCCCGCCTACCGGGAGGCGGCCCTGCGGATCGCCCGGGTGCTCGGGGAGCGCTACGCCGACCACCCGGCCGTCGTGATGTGGCACGTCCACAACGAGTACGGCTGCCACAACGCGGAGTGCCACTGCGACGCGAGCGCGGAGGCGTTCCGGGTGTGGCTGCGGTCGCGGTACGGCGATCTGGAAACCCTGAACCACGCCTGGGGTACGGCCTTCTGGAGCCAGTGGTACTACGACTGGGACGAGATCATCCCGCCCCGCGCCACCGGTGCCGTGCCCAACCCGACCCACCAGCTGGACTGGCGCCGCTTCTGCAGTGACGCACTGCTGTCGCTGTACAAGGCGGAGCGTGAGGTGCTGCGGGAGGCCGCCCCCGCGGTGCCGGCCACCACCAACTTCATGGTGATGTACAACTTCGAGGCGCTGGACTACTGGCGCTGGGCACCGGAGCTGGACGTCGTCTCCAACGACCACTACCTGCGGTCCACCGACCCCGAGTCGGAGATCGACATCGCGCTCAGCGGCGACCTGGTCCGTTCGCTGGCGGGCGGCCCGTGGCTGCTGATGGAGCACTCGACGGGCGCGGTGAACTGGCAGCCCGTCAACCGGGCGAAGAATCCCGGTGAGTTGCGCCGAAACGCCCTGGGGCACGTCGCCCGAGGTGCCGACGGCATCGCCTACTTCCAGTGGCGGGCCGCGAAGGCGGGCGCCGAACAGTGGCACTCGGCGATGCTCCCGCACGCCGGCACCGACAGCCGGATCTGGCGGGACGTGGTGGCGCTGGGCGCGGACCTGAAGGCACTGGCGGAGGTGCGGGGCAGCACCAGCCCCGCCTCGGTCGCCGTCGTCTGGGACTGGAACGCCCGCTGGGCCCTGGAACTCCCCTCCCAGCCCAGCGAGTCGGTGCGCTACCTCGACCTGGTCCGCTCCTGGTACGAGCCGCTGTGGCGCTCCGGCGTGGCCGTGGACTTCGTCCACCCGTCGGCTGACCTGTCGGGGTACCGCCTCGTCCTCGCCCCCGCCCTCTACCTGGTCGACGACGAGGGCGCGGAGAACCTGACCGGCTTCGCGTCGGGCGGCGGCACCCTGGTCGTCGGCTTCCACAGCGGGGCTGTCGACGCCAACTGCCATGTGCGCCTGGGCGGTTACCCGGGAGCGTTCCGGGAGCCGCTAGGCGTCCGCACGGACGAACTCTTCCCGCTGCTGGCCGGTGAGTCCCTCGGCCTGAGCGACGGCGGCACGGCGTCCCTGTGGTCGGAGCGGGTACGCCTGGAAGGCGCGGAGGCCGTCACGTCGTACACCTCGGGCCCCCTGACCGGAGTCCCCGCGGTGACCCGGCACACCTACGGCGAGGGCGTGGCCTGGTACCTGGCCACCCACCCGGACCCGTCGACGCTCGCGGGTCTGCTGGACCGGATCCGCACCGAGGCGGGGGTGGAGCCGGTGCGGGAGGTTCCGGAGGGGGTGGAGGCGGTACTGCGGCGGGGTACGGAGGCCGACTATCTGTTCCTGATCAACCACGGGGAGCGGGATGCGGAGGTCGAGGTCTCGGCCGAGGCCACCGATCTGTTGACGGGCGGGCCCACCAAGGACGGCAAGGTGTCCGTCGCGGCGGGAGACGTCGTGGTGGTACGGGAGCCGCGAAACCGGTGACCGAACGGCATCAGGATGCGAGCGGGTTCTCCCGGAGCCACCTGCGGATCCGGTCCGCCTCTTCCTCGCGTCCGAGTCTGCGGAGCAGGATTTCCTGGAGGCCCAGCACGGTGTGCAGGCACATCAGCACCACGGGATTTCCGGAGACCCTTACGCGATAGAACTCCACGATCTCGCCCGTGGTCCTGAGCGCGTCCCCGAGCTCGTCGACGTCCAGCGTCATCAGCTCGGCCCGCAGGCGCCGTGAGCGGGTGGGGTCATAGGCGAAGGCTGTGGGGTCGGCGGCCGCGAGGCGGTGCCCGACCTCCGCCGCCTCCCACTCACAGGCGAAGGCCACCCCCTCTCGTTCTGCCTGTGACAGATCCAGAGCGAGGTTTGACAGCGCGCGCGCCAGGTCGGGTTCGTAGGTGGCGGGGTATTCGGAGGCCAGTCGGCGCCAGATCGCCACCGCTTCCTCGGTGGCCGTCCGGCCCTCACCTGCGCCGAAGACTTCGGCCCGTTGAGTGCCGAGGTTGGTCAGCGTCGCGGCGAGGTCGGGCTCGAAGGCGCGGTTGTCGGCCGCCAGCGGCCGCCACACCGCCACCGACTGTTCGGTGAGGTCCAGAGCCTTCTCTGCGCGCCCCACGTTGACCAGATGACCTCCGACCGCGGACAGGGATCGCGCCACCTCGTGCCGGAAGACGACGGGGTTGTCCGTGGCGAGCCGGCACCAGATCACCAGCGCCTCCTCGGCCCGGCGCAGGGCCTCTTCGGCGAGTCCCACCCCCGACAGCCGAACGCCGAGTCGGTGGAGGCCACTGGCCAGGCCGGGACCGTAGGCGGTGAAGTCGTGGCGTGCGAGCCTGCGCAGGATGTCGACCGCCTCCTCCTCGACGGCCAGAGCCTCCTGCACACGGCCCACCTGGGCCAGCTGTTCGTCCAGGTTGGACAGGGAGCGTGCCAGGTCGGGCTCGTGGGCGGCCGGGTTCTCGGCCACGAGCCGGCGTCTGATCTCCACCGCCTCCTCCTCGGCGGCCAGCGCCTCGCGCCAACGCCCCAGGTTCTTCAGGTCCACCCCGAGGTTGGACAGCGAGCCGGCGAACTGGGATTCGAAGGCGTCGGGATCGTGGGCCGCGAGCGGACGCAGGAGCCGTACGGACTCCTCGGTGGCAGCCAGGGCCTCGTCCAGGCGCATGGTGTCCGAGAACCTGATGCCGAGATTGGAGAGTGCGCCGGCCAGGTCGGATGTGAAGGCGGTCGGGTCGGCGGCGGCGAGCCTGCGCCAGATCCGCACTCCCTCCTGCGCGAGAGCGAGTCCCTCGGCGAGGCGTCCCGTCTCCGTCAGCCTGATGCCGAGGTGGGACAGTGAACGGGCGAGATCCGGTTCGTGGAGAGGGGAGGCCTGGGCCAGCCGGCGCCAGACTGCCGACGCCTCGGCGGTCGCTGCCAGTGCCTCCTTCCTGCGCCCCAGTTCGCTCAGCTGAGAGCCGTAGTTGGAGAGCGAGACCGCGAGCCGGTGTTCCTCGCCGTCCGTCCCGTCCGCCACGTGCCGCCGCCGGATCGCTATCGCCTCTTCGATGACGGCGAGGGCTTCGGCTCTGTGCCCCGCGTGACCCAACTGGGTGCCGAGGTTGTCGAGCGATGTGGCCAGCACGGGTTCGTGAACGGCCGGGTACTCGTCCGCCAGCACCCGGTCGGCCTTGGCCAGACCCCGGCGGAGCCGCAGAGCGAGCGGGGCGATGACCCGAGACGACAGAGGCAGCGCGGTGACCGCGCCGTAGGCGGCCTCGTAGGTGAGGTGTGCGCTGTCCAGAGCCGAGTCCAGAGCGCTGAGAACCTGCCGACTCTCCTCGGCGCGGCCGGAGTTGTAGTGGGCGATGGCCGCGCGGGTCAGGACGACGATGATCTGGGCCTGTTGAGCGGGTGCGGACTTCTCGAACAGGGCCGGGAGCGGGACGTACCCACGCAGGAGGGCGGACGAGGCCTGGTACTCGGCGATGCGGTCGGGCTGGAGGGAACCCCAGTACCGGCTGGGTTCGGGCGGGTAGAGACCGGCCAGCCAGGCCACGGTGTCCATGATCTTGCAATCGGGCACGTCGCGAAGCACGCCGATCACCTTGGCCGCCTCGTCCTCGTCGGCCGCCCCGCACAACACGACCACCGCGACGACGGCCTCCAGGGCCCGGGTGGACAGGCGCAGTTCGAAGGCGGGCGTCTCGGCGCTGTCCTTCCAGAACCGCTTCTCGTGGAGCAGGAGGACAGCCTCCGGCGGGGTGCCGGGGGGTACGTCGGCAGGGCGGGGCCCGAGCTGAAGCAGGGCGACCAAGGCGGTCGTCTGAAGGGTGAGGGCGTTGTCGTAGCGGGGATGGGCCAGGTCGTCGGGTGGCTGGAGCTCCCCGGCCAGTCCTGCCCAGTCGTGCTCGGGCAGGGTCGGGATGCGGGGCAGGAGGCGAGCGAGGTCGTGAGCCGCGCGGAGGAACGCGCTGTGCCGTTCCGCGACGGGGCGGCTGCGGGGGATGAGCGCGGTGAGCTCGATGCCCGGGGTGTGGATGAGTTCCTGTCGCACGTCCGGCTCCTCGCTGAGCGAGTCGCTGCGCCAGGGCCCGTCGGACCGGGCCACCACGAGCAGCCGTACGCGGTGACGGGAGGGGTGCAGGTCGCTGATGAGGCGGCGCACCAGGTGGGGACGGGTCTCCGCGTAGTCCACGACGATCAGCAGGGGCAGCGCCGTGGCCAGAGCGGTGAAGTCCGGTACGCCGCGATCGGTGAGGTCGGAGCGCAGGTGCCCGGTCACCCAGCCTCGACGCCGGAGGAGTTCGGTCAGACGGCGGGCGAGGCGGCTCTTGCCCTGTCCGCCCGGCCCGGTCAGGACCTCCACCGACATCGCGGACGGACCGTCCTGGCACCAGGTGAGCAGCCGGGAGAGTTCACGGTCGCGGCCGTGGAAGGCGACGGCCTCGGCATCGGCGCGCAGCAGAGAGGCCGGTGACTTCAGATGGCGTGTGGACGCGGCCGGGGTGAACAGGGTTGCTGCTTCGGCCGGTTCGAGGAGTGGCTCCCAGCCGGTGTGCTCGGTGGCCACCAGGCGGAAGTCGTCGTCGGCGAGGAGGCGGTCGCTGGGGGTGGCGGTGAGGCGGGTACCGCCCTCGGCCCGGCGGTCGCGGCCGACGACACCGCACAGCAAGTGCCCGCTCCCGCCGCCGTCGTAGAGTACGGCGGCCCCCGAAATGCCGGACCAGCGGCTGCCGTTCGCCAGTGCGGCCCGGTCGACGGGGAGGAGGGGGTCGGTACTGGAGACCTCATAGTGTCCGGCCAGGGACCCCTTGCCCGGCGTGATGGAGCCGTTGAGCTGCTCGTCCAGGCGCCTGCCGTCCGGGTCCCTCTGCATGCGCGGAAAGCCGGCCAGGATGACAGAACAGGGACGGGCGCCGATCACGAGGCCGAATCTCTGCGGTGGCCGGACCGACGGGTCGCTCAGCGATTCCGGTGGCTGCCAGCCGTTGCCTTCGGCGATCTCGACCAGAGCCGCGTCGATGGTCTCGTCCAGGAGGTGCCAGCGCACCGTCGCGGGATACTTCGGCCCGTCGGCCAGAGCCAGCGACACAGTGGCCGCGCCGCGGTCGCCTTCCCCGAGCACATGGGCCGCCGTGAGCGCCAGCCTGGGCGCGATCAGGTAGCCCGAGCCGAAGCTCCGTGGGTCCGGTCCCGGAACCCCCACGAAGATCCGCACCAGTCGGTCGTTCGCCACGACACCTCCCCCCGGGGACGGTCACTCTGTGTCGAGCACGTCGATGTCGCCACTCCCGGGCTGGTGCGGTTGCAGCTTCACCGTCACCGTGTGGGTAGCCCTTCTGCCGCTCTCCTTCCTGCCACCCAGGCTGACCACGCTCCAGCGCAGCCCACCGTCGATCCCCTGGACGCCGGTCAGCTCCAGGCCGAGTTCCAGAGTGATCTCCCCCAGCGTGAACAGCACCCCCCGGTCGCCGGGACCCGAGGGACTGGATGCGCGGCTCTGGGCCTCGGCGATCTGGTCTCTCAGCATCGCGATCGCGTCCGCCAGGTCGAGCCACCCCGGCTCCGCGCCATGGCTGTCCGTCATCGGCCCCCCGGTCGTCGACTGTCGCCTCCTATTTCTCCCGCCGCGCACGGAAGAAACCAGTCCAAATGTGTGCCTTCGCTACGTCCGCCCCGAGCTGCTGAGAAGAGGGCGCCGGCACTGCCCCGGCTCGCGGCGCGCGCCGATGCGGGGGACTTCGACGAGCTGCTCGCCAAGGAGACCTACCGACGTGCAGCGGGAGCTCAAGGAGGAGGGGCGGCACCGCTCCGCCGGAGCCGTGGATCTTCTCGTCGCCGCGACGGCCGAACTCCAGGGCCTGATCATGCTTCACCACGACAACGGGTTCGAGACCATCGCCGCGGTCACCGGCCGGCCGACCCAGCGGCTGGCCGCGCCGGGCAGTCTCCGAGCCCGGTGGGGCGCGGCGGGGCGCGGCACCCCCCTCGGCTGCCGCGCCCCGTTCCCCCGACCCCCGTCTCCGTGGTGGCTACTGAGTGCTCTGGACCTCCGGGAGCGTGCCCGTGCGGGCTGCCCGGCCGTACCAGAGAGCGCTGGACTTGGGTGTCCGTTCCAGCGTCGCGTAGTCCACGTAGACCGCGCCGAAACGCTTCTCGTAGCCGTACGCCCACTCGAAGTTGTCCAGCAGGGACCACAGGTAGTAGCCCCGGACGTCCGCGCCGTCGGCGATCGCGCGGCGGACCGCGGCGAGGTGGCCCTGCAGATAGGCGACCCGCTCGGGGTCGTGGACGCGGCCGTCGGGGTCGGGCTTGTCGTCGTAGGCCGCGCCGTTCTCCGTGATGTACAGCGGCAACCCCGGGGCCTCGCGCGTGTAGCGCATGATCAGATCGTGCAGACCCGTCGGGTCGATCGTCCAGCCCATCTCCGTGCGCTCACCGGGGGTCTGGTGGAAGGTGACGTCGTCCGCCCCGGGCCACGGGGAGTGCGTGCTGCTGCCGTGACCGTCGGCGCGCGGCCCGCTCGCGTCCGGATCGGCGGCCGAGACCAGTGCCGGCGTGTAGTAGTTGAGGCCCAGCGCGTCCAGCGGCTGGTTGATCAGGGCGAGGTCGCCGTCCTCGACGAACGACCAGTCCGTGATCAGCTCCGTCGCCGTGAACAGCGTCTGCGGATACGCCCCGTGCAGGATCGGCCCGTGGAAGACACCGTTGGCCAGGTCGTCGATCTTCTGCGCCGCCGCCAGGTCCGCCGCGTCCTGCGAGAAGGGCCTGACCACCGAGGAGTTGAGACTGAGCGCCACCGAGTTGCGGGCCGGCATCGACGCGCGCAGCGCCGAAGTGCCCAGTCCGTGGGCCAGGTTCAGCGTGTGCGCCGCCTTCAGCGAGGCCGCGGGGTCCGTACGGCCCGGCGCGTGCACCCCGGACGCGTAGCCCAGGAAGGCCGCGCACCACGGCTCGTTGAGGGTGATCCACTGTTCCACCCGGTCGCCGAGCGCCTCCCCGACGATCTGCGCGTACTCCGCGAAACGGTAGGCCGTGTCGCGCTCGGGCCAGCCGCCCGCGTCCTCCAGCTCCTGGGGCAGGTCCCAGTGGTAGAGCGTCACGGCCGGCTTGATGCCGTGCGCGAGGAGCTCGTCCACCAGCCGGCGGTAGAAGTCCAGACCCCGCTGGACCGCGGGGCCGCGGCCGGTCGGCTGCACCCGGGACCAGGAGATCGAGAAACGGTACGCCGTCAGGCCCAGGTCGGCCATGAGCGCCACGTCGTCGCGGTAGCGGTGGTAGTGGTCGACAGCGATGTCACCGTGGTCTCCGCCGGCCGTCTTGCCCGGGGTGTGGCTGAAGGTGTCCCAGATGGAGGGCGTACGGCCGTCCTCCCGCACCGCCCCTTCGATCTGGTACGCGGAGGTCGCGGCGCCCCACAGGAAGGCGGGGGGAAAGGTCACCGGGGTCACCGGCGTTTCGGACTCAAGCATGGAAGCGCTCCCATTGGAGGTCGTCAGAGCGACTGATGAAGGGGGGAGGGGAGTGGAAGGGGCCGAGGCGGCGCCGGCCCGGCCCCAGGAGAGATGGCGGAAAAGCCGTATGAGGGGTGTCAGCCCTTGATCGCGCCCTGCATGATGCCGCCCACGATCTGCTTGCCGAACAGGATGAAGGCGATCAGCAGCGGCAGTGTGCCGAGGAACGCGCCCGCCATGATCACGGCCTGGTCGGGGACATAACCGGTGCCCAGCGAGTTGAGGGCGACCTGCACGGTCGGGTTCTGCTGGTTCAGGGCGATGATCGGCCACAGGAAGTCGTTCCAGGCGAACACGAAGGTCAGCAGCCCGAGCACGGCCATCGCCGGCCGCGCGGCCGGGAAGACCACGTGCCACACCACCCGGATGCTGCTCGCCCCGTCCACCCGGGCCGCCTCGATCAGCTCGCTCGGTAGCGCCTGCACCAGGTACTGCCGCATGAAGAAGGTGCCGAAGGCCGTCACCAGAGTGGGCAGGATGACTGTCTGGAGCTGGTTCGACCACCCGAGGTCGGCCATCCACAGATACAGCGGTACGACAGCCAGCTGCGGCGGGATCATCATCGTGCCGATCGTCAGCAGCAGCAGAAAGCCCGAGAACCTGAACTGCAGCTTGGCGAAGGCGAATCCGGCGAGCGTGGAGAACAGCACCGTGCTGATCGTGATGGCGCCCGCGACGATCACGCTGTTGAGCATCGCGGTGCCGAGGCCGGCCTCGTCCCACGCGGTCTGCATGTTCTTGAACAGGTTCCCGCCGAACCACAGCGGCGGCGGTGTCTCGGCGAGTCGGTGGTCGGTGCGCGAGGCCGCGATCGCCGTCCACACCAGGGGCGCCAGCGAGACGAGCGCGAAGACCGCCAGGACCAGATAGGTCACCGGGCCCGCGTGCAGCTGCTTGCCCGCGCCCATCACCCGACGGGAGGGGCCCCGCTTCTTCCCCGCCTGAGGCTCTGCCTGAGGCAGCGTCAGTTCACTGGTGGTCATTGGGACTTCCTCAGACGTCGGGTGACCAGCAGGTTGATCGCGGCGACGATCAACAGGATCAGGAACATGGACCAGGCGATCGCGGACGCCTTGCCGAGGTTGCCGATGATCCAGCCCTGGTCGTACATGTACAGGCCGAGCGTCTGGTACTGGTGCTCGGAGCCGCCCTTGGAGCCGCTGACCCCACCGAACAGCAGGGGCTCACCGAAGAGCTGGGTCGCGCCGATGGTGGAGACCACCACCGTGAACAGGATGGTCGGCCGAAGCTGTGGGACCGTCACGTGGATGAACTGCTGCCAGCGGTTGGCCCCGTCGATCGCCGCCGACTCGTACAGGTCGGCCGGGATCGCCTGCATCGCCGCGAGGTAGATCAGCGCGTTGTAGCCGGTCCACCGCCAGATCACGATCGACGACACCGCGAACTGCGAACCCCAGTCGGACTCACGCCAGTTGATGGGGTCGATGCCCACGAAGTCGAGGAGCCAGTTGATCATGCCGCCGTCCCACGAGTACAGCAGCGTGAAGACGAGGGTCGCCGCCGCCACCGAGGTGGCGTACGGGGTGAGCATCACGACCCGCCAGACGGTCGAGCCGCGCAGCCGGTAGTTGAGCAGGTGCGCAAGTCCGATCGCCGCCATCAGCTGCGGCACCGTCGAGATCACACCGATGGTGAAGGTGTTCTTGAGGGCGTTCCAGAAGAAGTCCGAGGACAGCAGGTTCTGGTAGTTGTCCAGGCCCGCCCAGGTCTGGGTGTCCAGCGAGGACAACTGCACGTCGTGCAGCGAGTACCAGGCCGTGTACAGCAGGGGGATCAGGGAGAACGCCCCGAAGATGACGAAGAAGGGGGCGATGAACACGTACGGAGACGCCTTCATGTCCCAGCGGTACAGCCGGCTGCGCCAGGGGCCCTTGCCCTCGGGCGGCGGCGTACCGCGACCGTGAGCGCCCCGGGCCGCGCCCGGCTGGGAGCCGGGCGCGGCCTCGGCGCTCGACGCGGGATGCGCGAGTGCCTGCTTGGGGCTTGTCACTGGCCGAGCACGTCCTTGATCTCGTTCGTGGCCGCGTCCCAGCCCTGCTCGGGCGACTTGCCCTTCTGCTCGACCTGGAGGATGCCGATGTCGGTCAGCGCGGTGTTGATCGGCTGGTCCTTGACGCCGAAGATCTGTGCCGGGATCGTCTTCGCCGCGTCGGAGAAGATCTGCGTGATCGGCGCGTTGCTGAAGAACTCCGTGGTGGCGGGGGCCGGCTTCAGGGTCGAGTAGGCCGCCGGGGCCGACGGGAAGCTCGCCTGCTTGGCGAAGACCTTCGCCTGCTGCTCGGGCGCGGTCAGCCACTTCGCCAGCTCGATGGCCTCCTTCTGGTGCTTGCCCGCGGTCGGCACGCCGATGAAGGCACCGCCCCAGTTGCCCGCGGTCGGAGCGGCCGCCACGTCCCACTTGCCCTTGCCCGCGTCACCGGACTTCTCCTGGATGTAGCCGATCATCCAGGCGGGGCAGGCCACGGTGGCGAAGGAGGCGTTCGCGTAGCCCTGGTCCCACGGCTTGTCGAACTGCTTGAGCTTCGCCGACATGTTGCTGGTCGCCACGGACATCGCGACGTCCCAGGCGTTCTTCACACCGCTGGACTTGTCCCAGACGACCTTGCCGCTCTTGTCGTAGTAGCGCTCGCTCTCACCGTTGAGCACCGCGTTGTAGACGGAGGAGGCCGAGTCCACGAACTTGGTGCCGCTCGGCGCCTTCTTCATGTACTGCTTGCCGAGGTCGACGTACTTGTTCCAGTCGCCCTTCCACTGCGCGGCGAGCTTGGTGCGGTCGGTCTCCAGACCGGCCTTCTCGAACAGGTCCTTGCGGTAGCAGATCGCCATCGGGCCGATGTCGGTGCCGAGCCCGATGAGTTTGCCGTCCGCCGTCGTGGCCTGGGCGTTCTTCCAGTCCAGCCACTGCGACTTGTCGACGTCCTTGCCGAGGTCGACGAACTTGGAGCCCTGCGTCTGGACGGCCTCGGTGATGTTGCCGACCTCGATGGCCTGGATGTCGTCGGTGCCGGAGCCGGCCTGCAGCCGGGTGAGGACCTTCGGCCAGTAGACGTCGGTCCGGGTGGTGACGTTCTCCTTGATGGTGATGTCCGGGTGCAGCTTCGTGTACTCGTCGTAGAGACCGGCCTGCTTGTAGCCGAAGACTCCGAAGGTGCCTACGGTCAGCGTGGTCTTGCCGCCGCCGGAGTTGTTACCCGAGCCCGACGAGTCGCCGTCGTCCGAGTCGCCGGCACAGCCGGCCAGCACTCCCGTAGTCAGTGCGGCGACGGCCGCCAGGGCCAACAGCCGGTGGGACCGGCGGGTAGTCGTGCGCATTGCGTCCTCCTGTTGCCTGACGTGCCGACCCCCCGGCCAACTGCGTTGTTGGACCCGTTACTTGACTGCTGCGGCTCGGGCGGGGAACGTGCGGGATGTTTATGTGTCAGGTACCGTGGGAGCGCTCCCACTCGTGATGTGTTGAAGGTTCGCGGGTTGGAGCGAGGGTGTCAAGGGAGCGTGCAGGGCGATATCGCTTTGAGATGTTTCCTTCGCTGGGGTCGGGTCTTTGGCCGCTGCGGAGGGTGGCGCCGTCGAAGCGGGTGGACGGAGACTGTTCGGTGGCGATCACTCATTCGAGGGAGGCTGATCTGTTCTCATGCGACGTGGTCGTGGCGCCGATAGCTTCCTTGTCGTGAAGCTGGTCGTGCAGGTCAAACTCCTGCCGACGCCTGTTCAGGCGGCGGCTCTCGAGACGACCCTGCGCGCCTGCAACGAAGCCGCCTCATGGGTGGCCGAGGTGGCGTTCGAGAGCTCGGTGTACAAGAACTTCACACTGCGCAAGCACTGCTACGCGGAGCTCAAGAGCCGGTGGGGATTGGGCGCGCAGGCCGCCCAGCACGTGATCAAGAAGACGGCCGACGCATACACAGCTCTGCATGCAAACCTGAACACACACAGTTCCGGCAAGAGAAACTCGAAGCGGAAGCGGAGGGATGCGAAGCGTCCCCTCGCGTTCCGTCCGGAATCCGCGCAACCTTACGACGACCGCATGCTCTCCTGGCAGACGGAAGCACGCACCGTCTCCGTGTGGACGACGCGCGGCAGGATCAAGGACGTCGCCTACGTTTGCGGTCCTGAGCAACTCGCCACACTGTCCCGGTACCGCAGGGGCGAGTCGGACCTGGTGCACCGCGACAATGCCTGGTTCCTGCTGGCCACGTGCGAGGTACCGGAAGCGGCGCTCAAAGACAGCCCTGTGGACTTCCTCGGAGTCGACCTGGGGATCGTGAACATCGCCACCACCAGTGACGGCGAGATCATGTCCGGGCGTCGGCTCAACCGCTCACGGGCCCGTGACGGCGCGCTGCGGAGGAAGCTGCAGAAGAAGGGCACCAAGTCCGCCAAACGACGCGCGCAGCGTCGACGCCGGAAGGAGGCGCGGCGGACTCGGGACATCAATCACAAGATCGCGAAACATGTGGTGGCCGAGGCGGAACGCACCGGTCGTGGGATTGCCCTGGAGGACTTGACGGGCATCCGCGAGCGGGTACGGCTTCGTAAGCCCCAACGGGCCACGCTCCACTCTTGGGCCTTCGCCCAGTTGGGGAGGTTCATCGCGTACAAGGCCCGCCGGGCGGGTGTGCCGGTGGTGCACGTCGATCCGGCGTACACCTCGCGCACCTTCGCCGAGTGCGGCCACGTGGACAAGTCGAACCGGGTCTCCCAGGCGTGGTTCGCGTGCCGGTCCTGCGGATTCGTTGATCACGCGGACCGGAACAGCTCCCGCAACATCCGCGCCCGTGCGTGGGAGTTGTGGCGAAGCGGGGCCCGGTCAGTGGCCCCTGCCGGCCCCGGACGGGGGCGGCTGAACGCGGGCGAAGCATCACCGCCAGTGGTGCCCGCAACGCAAGCTTTGCCGCGCAAGCGGCGGGCGGCTGACTTATCAGCCTGTTACCGGCCCACCGAGGCTGTCAGCGTTTGAGGGCCGGGCCAGGCCGATCAGGCTGAGCGGGGCACGGTGGAGGTAGCCCCCGCGACCGTCACGCCGACACGCGGGACTGTTAAATTCCAGGCCAGCTTAGAGACACGGTGGGAAGGCGGAGCCCATGGCAAGCCACGGAGCGCGGAGCCGAAGCGGTGGCCGGCCCACCCTCGAAGAGGTCGCCGCGCGCGCCGGCGTCGGCCGGGGGACCGTTTCCCGGGTGATCAACGGCTCGCCCCGGGTCAGCGACGCCACGCGTGCGGCCGTCGAGGCGGCGGTGGCGGAGCTCGGGTACGTCCCGAACACGGCCGCGCGTGCCCTGGCGGCCAACCGTACGAACGCGATCGCGCTGGTCGTGCCCGAGCCGGAGACGCGGTTCTTCGCGGAGCCGTACTTCTCGGACATGCTCAAGGGCGTCGGCGCCGAGATCTCGGAAACCGAGATGCAGCTCCTGCTGATCTTCGCGGGCAGCGACCGCGAACGCCGCCGGCTGGCCCAGTACCTGGCCGCGCACCGGGTCGACGGCGTCCTGCTGGTGTCGGTGCACGCCGACGACCCGCTCCCCGACCTGCTGTCCCAGCTGGAGATCCCGGCGGTGATCAGCGGCCCGCGCTCGGCAGCCGAAACGCTCCCGTCCGTGGACTCCGACAACTACGGCGGCGGCCGCTCGGCCGTGGAGCACCTCCTGGCCGGCGGCCGCCGCGCGATCGCGCACATCACCGGCCGCCTCGACGTGTACGGCGCCCAGCGCCGTGTCGACGGCTACCGGGACGCGCTGCGCGACGCGGGCCACGAGGTGGACGAGCGGCTGATCGAACCCGGCGACTTCACGGAGGAGGGCGGGCGCCGGGCGATGACGAAGCTGCTGGCCCGCCGCCCCGACCTGGACGCGGTCTTCGCCGGCTCGGACGTCATGGCGGCCGGCGCCCGCCAGGTCCTGCGCGAGGAGGGCCGCGGCATCCCCTCCGACGTGGCCCTGATCGGCTACGACGACTCGGCCATAGCGCGCCACATGGACCCGCCCCTCACCAGCGTCCGCCAGCCCATCGAGGAGATGGGCCGCCACATGATCGACCTCCTTCTCACGGAGATCGCCGACCGCCGCCCGGCGGTTTCCCGGGGTCTGGAGCGCAGGCAGGTGGTCCTGGCCACGGAACTGGTGGCGCGGGCGTCGTCCTGACCTCGGCATCAAGAGGTTGAACGCAAGGATCACCCTGGAAGGCCATGACCGCCCACCCCCTGCTGGACGTTGACGAGATCCCCGGGACCGAGCCGTACCTGCGGACCGTGGGTCAGGTGTTCCGTTCCTTCCGCGAACAGGACTCCGGCTGCCTCTCCCACGGAGTCCGGCTCCCCGACGGCACCCGCTGGTTCGTGAAGGAGGCCACGACCGACCGCGGCCGGCGCTCGCTCGACCGCGCCTGGTCCTTCCACCGCACGGTCCGGCACCCGGCGATCGTCCCGCAGCTGCACCGGATCACCGTGGGAGACCGCCGTAGCGCCGTCGTCATGCCGTGGCACGACGGCGAGATCCTCTACGACCGCACCGCCCGCGCCCGCTTCCGCGCCCTGCCCCTCGCCCGCGTCCACGACGCCCTGGACCGCGTCCTGGACGCCCACCTCGCCGTCGAGGCCGCGGGTCAGGTCGCCGTGGATCTCTACGACGGCGCCTTCCTCTACGACTTCGGCGCCCACGAACTCCACCTGATCGACCTGGACGAGTACCGCCCGGGCCCGTTCGTCCTGACCGAGGACCGCCTCCCGGGCTCCACCCGCTTCATGGCCCCCGAGGAGCGGCGGCGCGGCGCCACCATCGACCGCCGCACCACCGTGCATTCCCTCGGGCGCACGGCCCGCCTCCTCCTGGACGCCGGCCCGGGCGAGGACGCCTTTCGCGGTACGTCCGCACAGCTCGCGGTCGTCGAACGGGCCACGCGTCCGGAGCCGGGCGAACGGTTCGACGGCGTACGGGAGTTGGTCGAGGCGTGGCGGGCGGTGTCGTAGAAGGGTGGCTCAGGCGGTCGTGAAGTAGTGGCCCGCCTCCAGGTCCGGGATCAGCGCGGGGTGCTCCGGCTGCCAGTCCAGCAGCTTCCGGGTGAGCGTGCCGGACGCCCGCATGCCGATGGAGGCGAAGCGGCCGAGCCAGCCGAAGTGGTCCGTGGCCTCCTCGGGGGCCACGCTCGTGACCGGCACGCCCAGCCCCCGCCCGACGGTCTCGGCGATCTCGCGGAACGGCACCCCCTCGTCCCCGATCGCGTGCAGCCGTACGCCCGCCGGTGCCGCCTCCAGGGCCAGCCGGAACAGCCGGGCCGCGTCGAGCCGGTGCACGGCCGCCCAGTGGTTGGAACCGTCGCCCACCATGGCCGAGACGCCCTTGTCGCGCGCGAAGTCGATGAACATGGGCACGAAGCCGACGTCACCCTCGCCGTGCACGCTCGGGGGAAGCCGCAGCACCGAGGAGCGCACCCCGCGCTCGGCGAGCGCGAGCGTCGCGATCTCCGAGGCATGCCGGTGCTTGGCGGGGGAGTCCGGGTCGGCCGGGTCCTCCTCGGTGCTGAGGCGCCCCGGTGCGGTCAGCAGCCCCGAGGTGACCACGAAGGGCTTGCCGGTGCCTTCGAGGACGGACCCGATGGCCTCGATCGCCCGCAGGTCGGCCTCGCCGGAGGTGGTCAGGTTGCTGAAGTCGTGGATGAACGCCAGGTGGGCGACCCCGTCGGCCGCCTCGGCACCCCGGCGCAGACTGTCGAGGTCGTTCAGGTCCCCGCGGTGCACCTCCGCTCCGGCGGACTTCAGTGCCTCCGCGGACCGGTCCGAACGGGCCAGGCCCAGGACCTCGTGCCCGGCGTCGAGGAGTTCACGGGTGACGGCGGAACCGACGAAGCCGGTCGCACCGGTGACGAATACACGCATGGTGATCCTTCGCTGTGACGAGTGAGGGTCCCAGCGTGCGGAGGAGCGGCCGGGCGCGTCCAAAGCTTGTTCCGCATTGCGCAATACGCATCAGGCATGACAGCAGGTGGCAGCCCTTGTCTGCGGGAACCGGTCGCGAACCCCGGCGTACGCTTCGGGCATGACCGACCTCGACCTCCGGCTGGTCCGGTACTTCACGGCCGTCGCCGAGCACCGGCACTTCGGCCGGGCCGCCGACGCGCTGCACATCACCCAGCCGTCACTGAGCCGGCAGATCCGGCGGCTGGAGCAGCAGCTGGGCGCGCGACTGCTGGAGCGGACCCCGCAGGGGAGCGGCCTCACCGAGGCGGGGGCGGTCTTCCTGCCCCGGGCGAAGGCGCTGCTGCGCTCGGCGGCCCAGGCGGCGAGCCTTGCCCGGGCGGCCGCCGAGCCGAGCCGGATCACCGTGGGGTATACGGCGGGCATCATCGTCACCCCGGCGGTGCGCGCACTGCGCGAGCGCTTCCCGGACGCCGACGTCAGGACCGCGCACGTCGGCTGGGGCGAGCGGACCACTGCGCTGCCCGAGCTCAAGGTCGACGTACTGGTGACCCGGCTGCCCTTCCCGACCGACGCGGCGCAGGTGACGGTCCTCTACGACGAGCCCCGGGTCGTGGTGCTCCCGGTCGGTCACCGCCTCGCCGGCAAGGAGTCCGTCACCCTCGACGACATCGCCGAGGAGCCGCTGGTCCGGGTGGCCGACCCGGTGTGGAACGCGTACTGGCGCATCGACCCCCGACCGGACGGCCGACCGGCACCCGACGGTCCCCTGGCCGACGCCCTGGAGGACAAGTTCGAACTCGTCGCCTCGGGGCAGGCCCTGGCCATCACGGCGTTGCCCCGGGCCGGTGCGCTCCGCCCCGACGTCACCGCGGTCCCGCTGCACGGAGTCGACCCGGCCCATGTGGTCCTCGCGACCCGCGCCGAGGAGCGGAGCCGGCTGGTCGTGGCCTTCCGCAAGGCAGCGCGGGCCTTGCTCAAGGCGTCCGACTCCTGAAACGACCTCAGCCGGTGACCCTGTCTCCAGGATCACCGGCTGAGGTGAGTGGGGTGAGTGACGGGACTTGAACCCGCGGCCACCTGGACCACAACCAGGTGCTCTACCAACTGAGCTACACCCACCATGTTCGGCTGTCCTGGGTTTCCCCGACCGGCCGAGAAAAAGTGTACAGGGTCTGAAGGGGTGCTCGCGCCCGGCTTTTACCGCCCGGGCAGAACGTGCTTCGCGGCGATCGTCTTCGCGGTGTCGGAGTCGGGTCCGGGCTGCGGGACGAAGATCGCCTCGCGGTAGTAGCGCAGCTCCGCGATGGATTCGCGGATGTCGGCGAGGGCGCGGTGGTTGCCGTTCTTCTCCGGGCTGTTGAAGTAGGCCCGCGGGTACCAGCGCCGGGCGAGCTCCTTCACGGAGCTGACGTCCACGATCCGGTAGTGGAGGTAGTCCTCCAGGGTGGGCATGTCCCGGAGCAGGAACCCGCGGTCGGTGCCGACGGAGTTGCCGCACAGCGGGGCCTTGCCGGGTTCCTTGACGTGCTCGCGGACGTAGGAGAGGACCTGGTCCTCGGCGTCGGCGAGCGTCGTGCCGCCGGACAGCTCCGTGAGCAGTCCGGACGCGGTGTGCATCTGACGCACCACCTCCGGCATCGTCTCCAGCGCCTGGTCCGGCGGGCGGATGACGATGTCCACACCGTCGCCGAGCACGTTGAGCTCGGAGTCGGTGACGAGGGCGGCAACCTCGATGAGCGCGTCGTCGGACAGCGAGAGGCCGGTCATCTCGCAGTCGATCCACACCATGCGATCGTTCATGCGAACACCCTACGGCTGACGTCCGCCTTTGGGGTGCCCCGCGTCGGCGCGAGCACCTGTGACACCGGGCGGGCCCGGAGGCCCGCCCGGTGTCAGGACGTCATGTGCCGCTGCGCTGCCCCGGCAGGCTCGCCCGGCCTCCGACGTACAGCTCGCGGCCGTTCTCGGAGGACGGGCCCACGGGCGCCGGGGTGCGGCGGGTCTGGATCGGAACCGGGCCGCTGTCCGGGTGCAGCTGCACCGCCGGACTGGGCGCGGGACCGGTCGGACCCACCGAGCCGTCGCTGTCCACCGGCTTGTCGCCCTGCGGACGGCGGGCCCGGTACGCGGCCCGGTAGGCGGCCGGGGACGAGCCCAGCTGCCGCCGGAAGTGCCCGCGCAGCGCCACCGGCGAGCGGAAGCCACAGCGGCCCGCGACCTCGTCCACCGAGTAGTCGGACGTCTCAAGGAGCCGCTGCGCCTGCAGCACCCGCTGCGTGATCAGCCACTGCAGCGGGGCCGAACCCGTCAGCGAGCGGAACCGGCGGTCGAACGTACGACGGCTCATGTACGCCCGCGCCGCCAGCGTCTCCACGTCGAACTGCTCGTGGAGGTGCTCCAGCGCCCAGGCGACGACCTCGGCCAGCGGGTCGGCGCCGATCTCCTCTGGTAAAGACCTGTCGAGGTAGCGCTCCTGACCGCCCGAGCGGCGCGGCGGGACCACCAGGCGGCGGGCCAGCGCGCCGGCCGCCTCATTGCCGTGGTCCGTCCGCACGATGTGGAGACAGAGGTCGATCCCGGCCGCGGTACCGGCCGAGGTCAGTACGTCGCCGTCGTCCACGAAGAGTTCTCGTGGATCGACGTGCACCGACGGGTAGCGCTTGGCCAGCGTCGGTGCGTACATCCAGTGTGTCGTCGCGGGGCGGCCGTCCAGCAGGCCCGCCGCGGCCAGAACGAACGCGCCGGTGCACAGCCCGACGATGCGGGCGCCCTCCTCGTGCGCCCGGCGCAGAGCCTCGAGCGCTTCCTCCGGCGGCGGTGAAGTGATCGAGCGCCAGGCCGGTACGACGACCGTGCCCGCGCGTGAGATCGCTTCCAGGCCATGCGGTGCGGTGAGTTCCAGGCCCCCTGTGGTCCGCAGTGGGCCTTCTTCGCCGCCGCACACCAAAAGGCGGTAGCGCGGTACGCCGGCGTCCTGGCGGTCAATCCCGAACACCGACAACGGTATGGAACTCTCGAAGATGGGGCCGCCGCTGAACAGCAGCACCGCGACGATCTCCTTGCGGCGTCGCCCGGAAAGCTTCCGGGCCGCGGCTTCCGGCGCGGCAGTGGAGTCGTGGCTCATACTGCTAAGCCCCCCTCGGTGGTCGCGGCTCCTCGGTTGTGTCGCTCCTGCACGTTTCCCCTCGGTCCTGCACGAGTCCCCCGCCGTAAGACGTCAAGATCGAATCTACTGTGTCCCGTGGTGTCGGCGAGACCAGTTCGTCATCCGGCACATTGTCGACATGGCAACTTGGCGTAAAGCATTCGATCACGAAGCGTTGCACTCGTGGGCCGTGCAGGGAAGTGCGCCTTGTGGCAGTGGCTAATCCACATAGGGTGCGCAGGGCCCCGGAGACCTTATCCGTGCAGGTGGAACGGGGGTTGAGGGGTGGTCGGACCAAGGGACACGCCCACTGCGGAAGTTGGCTGAAAAGAATCGTCCCGGTGCATGGAAACCGGTCAGCCGACCGGTGTATTTCCCCCGGTGTGACGGCCGCCTCGATGGGCCCCGGTGCCGCTCCTGTGACGACGGCCACGATGGGGTGCCCGTTCCTCCGCCCGCAGTTGGGCCGCGCCGCGCTCCGACTGGCGCAGGAGGATACGGCAGACGGCCGTGACGGCGGCGAGACCGAGGGCCGTGCCCGCCGCGCCGGCCAGCGAGGTGCCGTAGCAGACGAGAACCACCGGGACGAGGACGCAGCTGAAGGCCGCCCAGCGGACCACGTCCGTGCTGGAGTCCTCGGAGGGCGGTCGGTGTCCGGTCATCGCGTGCTCCCTGTGGCGTCTCCCTGCGGGGTGGCTCACGGAGGTCAACGCGCGTTCGACCGGTCGGTCACTGTATCGAGGGGCCGTCCGGTGGGTCCGGGGCAGGAGCGGCCGCGTGAACCCTGTGCAAACCGCCTGTACAGCGCAGCAACCATTGCGTTACGGGCGCCCCCTCGTGCATGCTCCCTGGAACCCCCACGGACCGAGGGCGGGCGCTGGGCTAAGGAGGCTTGCCGCCGTACCCTTGGGGGTATGGGGTTGGGAAGATGATTCCCGGACACAGCTCCGCCGCACCCTGTCATCCCTCCCACACAAGGATCACAACGCCGAGACAGCCATGGCCGGTCACGAATTCTTCGAACCAGCGGACCGCAAGCGGCCCGTCGCCGACCCCACGGCGGCCGAGCCCCAGGCGGCGGAAGAGCCACGCCACTCCTGCGACCCCGCCTTCAAGCATGGCGTCGTGGTCGGCTTCGACGGCTCCACATCCAGCGAGCGGGCCCTCGCGTACGCGATCGGCATGGCCCATCGCTCCGGCTCGGGCCTGATCATCGTGCACGTCGCCAACCGGCTGCCCACCACCGTGTGGGCCGGCTGTGAGCCACCGGTCTTCGTCGACGTGCCGGATCACCGCACCGAGGTGCTGGGCCTCGAGCTCGCCTGTGCCGACTACCTGGCCGAGGTGCCCTGGATCCTCGTCGAGCGCGGCGGAGACATCTGCCATGAGCTCGAGGAGGTCGGGCGGGAGTACGAGGCGGACGCGATCGTCGTCGGCTCCACCCATGGCATCGTGGGGCGCATCTTCGGCTCCGTCGCGGGGCGGCTCGCCAAGCGGGCGAAGCGGCCCGTCGTCGTCATTCCGTAACTCGCCTTCCTCCCAGGTGAGATGGGCAAATCTACTCGCGCGTAGAGGTGTTTGTGCCCTTGTGAAGGGCATATAGCGGTCACCGCACCGCTGCACACCGAAGCGTGCTGCCGACCGAGGCGTGACGGCCACCGGTCAGCCGCGCGGGGCCGGGAGTTGGGCGGCTTCCCGGCGATGAAACGGACCCCCCGTGAAGGGTGGCATCACGTGGGGTCCGTCCTTTTGTCCGGCGTCCGCGGGCGGCTACTCCACCGTTACCGACTTGGCGAGGTTCCTGGGCTTGTCGATGTCCCGGCCCAGCGCCAAGGCCGTGTGGTAGGCGAGGAGTTGGAGGGGGATGCCCATCAGGATGGGGTCCAGTTCGTCCTCGTTCTTCGGGACCACGATCGTCTCGTCGGCCTTCTCCTGGTGCTGGTGGGCGACCGCCAGGATCCTGCCGCTGCGGGCCTTGATCTCCTCCAGGGCCGCGCGGTTCTTCTCCAGGAGGTCGTCGTCGGGGACGATCGCCACCGTCGGGAGGGCCGGCTCGATCAGGGCCAGGGGGCCGTGCTTGAGCTCGGAGGCGGGGTAGGCCTCGGCGTGGATGTAGGAGACCTCCTTGAGCTTCAGGGAGGCCTCGCGGGCCACCGGATAGCCCCGCACCCGGCCGATGAAGAGCATCGAGCGGGCCTCGGCGTACTGCTCGGCCAGCTTCCTGATGTGCTCCTCCTGCTCCAGCATCTCGGTGATCTGCGCGGGGAGCTTGCGCAGGCCCTCGATGATCCGCTTGCCGTCGCGGACCGAGAGGTCACGGGTGCGGCCCAGGTGGAGGGCGAGCAGGGCGAAGGCCACGGTCGTGTTGGTGAAGCACTTCGTGGAGACCACGCAGACCTCCGGGCCCGCGTGCACGTAGATGCCGCCGTCCGCCTCCCGGGCGATCGCCGAACCGACCACGTTCACCACGCCCAGGACGCGCGCGCCCTTGCGCTTGAGCTCCTGGACGGCCGCGAGGACGTCGTAGGTCTCACCGGACTGCGAGACCGCGATGTAGAGGGTGTCCGGGTCCACGACCGCGTTGCGGTAACGGAACTCCGAGGCGGGCTCCGCGTCCGCGGGGATGCGGGCCAGCTCCTCGATCATCTGGGCGCCGATCATGCCCGCGTGGTACGAGGTGCCGCAGCCGAGGATCTTCACGCGGCGGATCTGACGGGCCTCGCGGGCGTCCAGGTTGAGGCCGCCCAGGTGCACGGTGGAGAAGCGGTCGTCGATGCGGCCGCGCAGGACGCGGTCCACGGCGTCGGCCTGCTCGTGGATCTCCTTGTGCATGTAGGTGTCGTGGCCGCCCATGTCGTAGGAGGCGGCCTCCCACTCGACGGTGGTGGGCTCGGCCGTCGTGCGGGTGCCCTCCGTCGTGTAGGTGCGGAAGTCGTCGGCCTTGAGGGTGGCCATCTCGCCGTCGTCCAGCGTCACTATCTGCCGCGTGTGGGCGACCAGTGCGGCGATGTCCGAGGCGACGAACATCTCCTTCTCGCCGATGCCGAGGACGACCGGGGAGCCGTTGCGGGCCACCACGATGCGGTCGCTGAAGTCGGCGTGCATCACGGCGATGCCGTAGGTGCCCTCGATCACCCGCAGGGTGTCGCGGACCTTGTCCTCCAGCTTCTCCGCCTGGGAGCGCGCGATGAGGTGGACGAGGACCTCGGTGTCGGTCTCGGAGAGGAACTCGACACCGTCCGCCTCCAGCTTGCGGCGCAGGTCGGAGGCGTTGTCGATGATGCCGTTGTGGACGACGGCGACCTTGCCCTCGGCGTCCAGGTGCGGGTGGGCGTTCACGTCGGACGGGGCGCCGTGGGTGGCCCAGCGGGTGTGGGCGATGCCGGTCGTGCCCTTGAAGCGGGCCGGGACCTTCGCCTCCAGGTCGCGCACCCGGCCCTTGGCCTTGACCATCTTCAGGCCGGCCGTCTTCGGCGAGGTGACGACTATGCCGGCCGAGTCGTAGCCGCGGTACTCCAGGCGCTGCAGACCCTCCAGGAGCAGCGGAGCGACATCACGCTTCCCGATGTAACCGACGATTCCGCACATGTGTATGTATTCCTAGCCGTAGACGATGCGCCGTAGCTGCCGGAGCGTGAGCTCGGGCGGTGCCACCGCTCGGTATGTCAGATCCGCCTCGATCCGTCCGAAGATCTCCGCGTTCACCAGGCCCTGTGCCTGGAGCTCGCGGTGGCGGCGACGGACGAACTCCACGGTCGTCTCGTCGAAGTAGGCGAGCACGTCCTGGATCACCCGCAGCGCCTCGCCCCGGCTCAGGGGCGTGGACCGCGTCAGATGATCAACCAGGTCGTCGTGCACCCGGTAGATCCTGGGGTACCGGGAGCCGTTTCGCAAGAATCCTGCCCGGTATCGGGCAAGTGGCTGTTGATGTTCTTATGAACGTCTGTTCGCAAGCTGTCCATCCTGCGTCTCACACCTCGTCGCTCGTGGCGACGAGTTTCAGACGTCATGGACATTCCTCGTATGGGCGTACCCGACCAGCTCGCCGAGCGCATGAGCATGGCCGAGCAGCACGAGTACCTGCGCGCCAGATTCTCCCGGCGCAACATGATCAGGGGCGGTGCCGTCACGCTGGGCGCCGTCGCGGGTGGCGCGTTCGTGCCGGGCGCCGTCGCCCAGGCCGCCACGCCGACCCGGACCTTCGCCAGTGCCGAGAGCGTCGACGGCGCACTCGTCGCCCCCTTCGGCCGTCACCTCGCCTACGGCAACGACGCGCGCACCGAGATGACCGTCTCGTGGCAGGTGCCGGTCGCGGTCAAGAAGCCGTTCATCCGGATCGGCGCCCGCCCCTGGGACCTCTCCCGCAAGATCGAGGCCGAGGTGCGCACCCTGTACACCCCGGCCGGCGTCGGCGCCAGCGGCGACCACACGCAGTACTACGTGCACGCCAAGCTGAGCCGGCTGCGCCCCGGCCAGACCTACTACTACGGTGTCGGCCACCAGGGCTTCGACCCGGCCGAGCCGCACCTGACCGGTACCCTGGGCACCTTCACCACCGCGCCCGCCCACAAGAAGCCGTTCACCTTCACGGCCTTCGGCGACCAGGGCGTCAGCTACCACGGCCTGGCCAACGACAGCCTGCTCCTCGGCCAGAACCCGGCCTTCCATCTGCACGCCGGCGACATCGCCTACGCCGACCCGGCCGGCCAGGGCAAGTCCACCGACACCGGCTTCGACTCGCGCACCTGGGACCAGTTCCTCGCCCAGACGGAGTCGGTCGCCAAGTCCGTGCCGTGGATGGTGAGTTACGGCAACCACGACATGGAGGCCTGGTACTCGCCGAACGGCTACGGCGGCGAGGAGGCCCGCTTCACGCTCCCCGACAACGGGCCGGACAAGGCGCACCTGCCGGGCGTGTACTCCTTCGTCTACGGCAACACGGCGATCATCTCGCTGGACCCGAACGACGTCTCCTTCGAGATCCCGGCCAACCTCGGCATCTCCGGCGGCACCCAGACCACGTGGTTCGAGGGGCAGCTGAAGAAGTACCGGGCCGCGAAGGACATCGACTTCATCATTGTGTTCTTCCACCACTGCGCGTACTGCACCTCCACCGCGCACGCCTCGGAGGGGGGCGTGCGCCAGGAGTGGGTGCCGCTGTTCGAGAAGTACACGGTGGACCTGGTCATCAACGGCCACAACCACCAGTACGAGCGCACCGACGTCATCAAGGGCGACAAGGTCGCCAAGAAGCTCCCGATCGGCGAGACGGCCTACTCCGAGACCGAGGGTGTCGTCTACGTGACGGCGGGCGCGGCGGGCCGCAGCCTGTACGCGTTCAGCGCGCCGGACTCGTACGAGGGCCACCTCAACGAGCAGGACTCGGTCGCCTCCTTCATCAACACCAAGGACGGCAAGGTCAACGAGACCGTCGCCTGGTCCCGGGTGCGCTACCTCAACTACTCCTTCCTGCGCGTGGACGTGGAACCCGCCTCCAAGGGCCACTACGCCAAGCTGAAGGTGTCGGGCATCGCCGAGACCGGCGACCGCATCGACCACTTCACGGTGGCGCGCAAGGCCAAGTAACCCGCCTCGGATCACATCCGTTTGAGGATCGCCTGCTTGGCCATCGTGAACTCCTCGTCCGTCAGGACACCCGTGCGGTGCAGCTCACCGAGCTCGCGCAGCCGGCGCAGGAGGGCATCGTGACCGTCCTCGGCGGAGCCGACCGGAGAAGAAGGCGTTTCCGGTCGTACGTCCCGTGTGGTGCGTACGTCGATGGCGGCGGCCCGGGCCGGGTGCGGAAGCCTGGCCTGGACCGCCGCCGCGACCAACGCCATCAGCGGGTCCTTCTTGAAGCCCCACAGCTCCACCGCGTTCGGGTCGTACTTCGGCGGGGCCTTCGTCGGAGCGTGCCGCACGGTGAAGCGCAGGTGGCCGTTCTCCAGGCCGGCCGCGGGCTGCCACTCCACGGCGACGACGTCGGTCAGGGCAAGAGTGCGGGGCCCCGCGGAGGCCTTGGCGTCCTCCGTCTTCCAGTTCCACTCCAGCCGGATGTGCTCGCCGTCGAAGGCGGCGGTGCCGTCACCCGCGGACACGGCGAGGGGGACGGCCGGGCCCGCGAGCAGATACCCGTCCACGGGGTCGGTGGGGACCTGGTCCAGGAGCAGCGCGCCCCGGACCTCGTCCACGAAGTACTCGGCCACGCCGTAGCGGTCCGACTCCACGGTCAGCTGGTAGGGGTCATGCGGCTCGGTCAGCCGGCCGCCGGTCGCGTGCAGCAGGGGATCGGCGCCGTCGCGCAGCCGCAGCCTCAACCGGCCTGTCTTCTTTCCCTGTTCGAAGGAGATGCCCGCCAACGCGCCGAGCGGGACGACGAGTTCACCCAGTTCTCTGCGCAGCAGCCCGACGTTCTTGTCTCTTCCCGGAGTCAGCCGCAGAGCGTCGCCGTCGAAGACCCATGTGCCGTCCTTCTGGAGGATTTCCGCCATGGGGAAATTCTGGCATTCGGGGCTCAGTTGCCCAGCGCCTTGTCCAGGTCGTCGTCGAGGGCGAAGCGGGTCGCCGCGCCGGAGGTCCCGGCCGGCAGCATGCGGATCTCGCCGTTCGTGATCCCCACGGCGATGGCGGGCTTGTCCTGGCAGACCAGGGTGAAGGTCTTGTCCTGGTGGGCCTTGAGGAGGAAGGCCTGGTCCTCGGGGTAGGGGGCCGCGTCTCCCTGCGCGTAGGCGCACGGCCGCAGTTGCATGGGGTCGCCCACCGCCCGGTCGCCCGCGATGTCCAGACAGAACGTCGACGCCACATGCTGCAGAGCGAAGGCCCCGTCCCCGATGTCGACGACCCGCCACTGCTGTGTCGTGCCTCCGTCGCAGGCGCCCGGCGCGGGGATGCTGTCCAGGGCCTCACCGGCGGCCGCTCCGACACAGGTCCCGGGCCCGGCCGCGCTCGTCAGCGCGACGGTCGCGAGCACGGTCCCCACTCCCTGCGAGACCGAGACCGAGGGCGAGGCCGCGGGGGACCGCGGGGGCCCCGCGGGCGGCGGACCGTAGGAACCGGCGCTCCGCTCGCTCTGCCCGACCCCGGACAGCAGATGCAGCGCTACGGCGGTGGCGGCGGCGGTCACCACGACGGCGATGGCGATGGCGAGCACCGGTCGGCGGGGGCCGGGGTCGGCGGAGCGGGGTTCGGTCGGGGTGGGGGGTGCCGGGGGAGGGGCGCCGAGGGCGAGGGGGGCTGAGGGTGCGTTCGGTGCGCCGGTGGCGCTCGGCGTGTCGGAGGTGAGGAGCTTCGCGGCGGCGTCCGGGGCCGCGGGCCGCACCGCGCGGTAGGCCGGGCCGCCCCACACCAGGAGCCGGTCGACGAGCAGGGGCCGTAGCTCCTGCGTACCCCCCGAGGTGAGCGTGCGCAGCAACGTGATGTCGTGGGCGCAGAACTCGCAGGTCTCCAGGTGCTGTTCGAGATCCGCGGGGGTCTCGCGATGCGTGCCGCGGGCGATCGCGCCGAGCATGCCGCCGTAGTGGACGCAGCGGGCGTCGGCCGTGTGCTCGGCACGCAGCCGCAGGAAGGTGTCGGCGAGACGGGAGCGGGCCGACTCCGCCATCGACTCGGCGAATTCCTGCGAGGTGTTCAGCACCCGCGCGGCGAACGCCGGTTCACCCTCCGCCAGGCACAGCCACAGCGCGGCCCGTGACTGGTCGGCCAGCTCCCCGAACGCCCGCAGCAGCGGCGCGTCGTGCTCCACGAGCCGCAGCGTGTCCGTCGTACCGAAGGTCTCGCCCGCACGCTGGGCCCACTCCCGGAAGTCGCGGCGAAGCAGTCTTGAGCGGCTGTCCCGCAGCCACCCGAAGGCCGTGCGCCGTACGTCCGCCAGGAGCGCCGGACGCGCGGCGGGCCCTTGCTGTCCCGTCAGCACCTCCCCGGCGAGCTCCGCCGCCGTGGCGGGCCTGCCGCAGAACGCGCCCGCGTAGGCGTGGACGGCCGCGACGTCCTCCGCCGGTAACCCAATCGCCGGGTCGTGCAGGACCTGCTGCGGCGTGTGCTCGGACGTCATCGTCTCGTCCCCCCAAGGAACGCGGTCACGGCAAGATGCGGACCGTAGTGGCACTCACTATGACGATGCTGTGCACCCCGTGTGCTCAAGAGACGCAAGAAGAGCCAGAAACAGACGGGGCCGTTCTACAGGCCCGCGATGGGGTTGTTCAGCGTGCCGACCAGCTGGAGCGCGCCCGAGGGGTCCGCCAGGTCCACCATCTGCTTGTTGTTGCGCAGCTGGAGGCGGTTGAGGCAGGACAGGGCGAACTCGGGCGCGAACATGTCGTACTGCCGGAACTTGTCGGCCAGTTCGGGCACCGAGTGCTGGTAGTCGCGGGTGACCTCGGCGACCGTGCGCCAGAAGTCCTCCTCCTCCAGGGTTCCCTCGGCGGCGAGGTTCGCGGCGAGGAAGCGGAAGAAGCAGTCGAAGACGTCCGTGAAGATCGACAGCAGCTTCTTGTCGTCGGGGACCTCGACGCGCAGCCGCTCGACCGTCGGCGGCAGCACCGCCTCAGCGTCCATGACGGCGATCTCCTCGGCGATGTCCTTGTAGATCGCCCGCTCGACCACGCCGTCCTTCACGACCAGGACGACGTTCTCGCCGTGCGGCATGAACACCAGGTCGTAGGCGTAGAAGCTGTGCAGGAGCGGGGTGTAGTAGGCGCGGAGGTAGCGGCGCAGCCAGTCGGTCGGGGTGAGTCCCGACCGCTCGATGAGGGCGCCCGCGAAGGACCGGCCCTCGTGGTCGACGTGGACCAGCGAGGCCATGGTGGCCAGCGACTCGCCGTCCTGGAGCGACGGGACCGGGCTCTCGCGCCACAGTGCGGCGAGCATCTTGCGGTACGGCGAGTAGCGGTCGGTGGCGGCCTCGTACTCCAGGTGCCGGTAGCCCACGGCCGCGCGCTCGCGGATGATCGTGAGGCCCGTCGCCTTCAGCACCGGATCGCCCTCGATCAGCCCGGCGAGCCAGTCGTTGATGGCCGGGGTCGCCTCCATGTACGCGGCCGAAAGTCCGCGCATGAAGCCCATGTTGAGGACGGACAGGGCCGTCTTCACGTAGTGCTTCTCCGGGTTCGACCGGTTGAAGAAGGTCCGGATGGACTGCTGGGCCAGGTACTCGTCGTCGCCCTCGCCCAGGCAGACCAGCAGCCCGCGGGCGACCTCGGCGGCGAAGGTGACGGCGAGCTTGTTCCACCACTGCCAGGGGTGGACCGGTATGAGGAGGTAGTCGGCGGGGTCGAGGTCCTTGTCGCGCAGGACGCCGTAGAAGCGCTCGACGGTCTCCTCGCCCAGCTCCTGGCGTACGAAGGACTCGTACTCGATGCCGACCCCGGCCGTGAACGCGGCGCGCGAGCGGTGCGCGGCCAGCCAGACCAGGCGGACCGGGCTCGCGGTCTCGGGGGCGTACGAGAGGTACTCGTGGATGCCGAAGCCGAGCCGGCCGTTGTTGGCGACGAAGCAGGGGTGGCCCTCGGTCATCCCGGTCTCGATGTCCTGGAAGGAGCTCTGCGCGAGTTCGGCGACCGGGACCTGGGGCTTGGTGAGCTTGTAGCAGGTGCCCGAGAGGGTGGAGGAGATCTCCTCCAGGTAGACCGGCAGGATCTCGTCGCTCAGGCCCAGGGTCTGCTTCAGTTCGATGAAGAAGTCCAGGGCGGCGAGGGGGAGTTCGGTGCCGTCGCGGTGGCGGGTGATCGAGTCGGCGTCGATCTGCCAGTGGTCCAGGGCGCGGCGGACGGCGGTGAAGTCGTAGCGGGTGTTGCCGTCGTCGCTGCGGACGACGTACTGGTCCTTGTCGGTCTCCTCGGGCTCGATCAGCCGCTCGTGCGCGAACTCGGCGATGCCCTTGCGGACCAGCAGGCGGTTGGCGGTCTCCCAGCGCTCGGGGGACAGGTGGGCCACGGCGTCGGCGAGGCTCATGCGGTCACCCCCGTGGCGGCCACGCTGTGTTGAATTTTGAAGAAGCGTTCCCGTGTGCAGAAGCTCAACAGGGCCATTTTCTCCGGCTTCTGTATCTCTCGCTCGGGCACGAACCCGACGGCCTCGTTCAGGGCGTGGACCGCCTTGTTGGCGACGTCCGGCTCCACGACGACCCGCTCGACGGCCGGGTCCTCGAAGAGATGGGCCATCACGGCGGTGATGACGGACCGGGTGAACCCGTGGACGGGCGCGCTGGTCGCCGGGGTCAGGAAGTGCATGCCGACGTCGCCGGGCCGGGGCTCGTACAGCCCGACGAGCTCGCGGTGGGCGGGGTCGTACTTCTCCATCAGGAAGGCGGGTTCGCCGTCCTCGCGGAGCCCCAGCAGTGCGTGGTGGTGCTCGTCGGCCGCGATGTCCATGTACGCGCGCTCGACGTCCTCGAGCTTCGCGTCCCGCATCATCCAGAACGCTGCCTTGGGGTGGGTGACCCAGCCGTGCAGGAGCTCGGCGTCCTTCACGGGGTCGAGGGCGCGGAAGGTGAAGGTCATACGGCGAACTCCTGGAACGCGATCGTCTTCTCGACCGGGTAGTACTCGGTGCCGAGCAGCTCTCGGACGATGTAGCTGTTGCGGTAGGCACCCATGCCCAGGTCGGGGCTGGTGATGCTGTGGGTGTGGACGCCGGCGTTCTGGAGGAAGACGCCTCTGCCCGTCACGTCGATCGCGTAGTTGCGGGAGACGTCGAAGTTGCCCTGGGAGTCGTACACCAGGCGGTCCTTGACCGGCGCCAGGAACTCCGGCTCGGCGTACTTGTAGCCGGTCGCGAGGACCAGACCCTGCGACTCGATCTCGAAGTCCTTCTCCTGCTCCTCCTGGCGGAAGGCGAGCGTGTACGTGCCGTTCTCGTGGCGCGCGCTGTTCAGCGAGGAGTTGGTGAGCAGGCGGGTGGGGACCGGGCCGCCGAGGTTCTTCTGGTAGAGCAGGTCGAAGATCTCGTTGATCAGGTCGCCGTCGATGCCCTTGAACAGGCCCTTCTGCTCGGCGGTGAGCCGGTAGCGGGTGGCCTCGGGGAGCTCGCGGTAGTAGTCGATGTACTCCGGGGAGGTCATCTCCAGGGTGAGCTTGGTGTATTCGAGGGGGAAGAAGCGGGGGGAGCGGGTGACCCAGTTCAGCCGGTAGCCGTGGACGTCGATCTCGCCGAGGAGGTCGTGGTAGATCTCCGCGGCGGACTGACCCGAGCCGACGACGGTGATCGACTCCTTCTTCACCAGCTCCGAACGGTGCTGCACATAGCGGGAGTTGTGGATGAAGTCGCCGTCGAGTCCCTGGCAGGCCTCCGGGATGTACGGCGGGGTGCCGGTGCCGAGGACCAGGTGGCGGGCGCGGAACTCTTCACCGGCCGCGGTCTTCACGACGTAGAGGTCGTCCTCGTACGTCACCTCGGTGACCGTCGTGCCGAAGCGGACGTTGCTCAGTTTGTTCGCGGCCCAGCGGCAGTAGTCGTCGTACTCCACCCGCAGGGGATAGAAGTTCTCGCGGATGTAGAACGAGTACAGCCGGCCCTTCTCCTTCAGGTAGTTGAGGAAGGAGTACGGCGAGGTCGGATCCGCGAGGGTGACCAGGTCCGACATGAACGGGGTCTGGAGGTGGGCGCCGTCCAGGAACATGCCGGCGTGCCACTCGAAGTCGGGCTTCGAGTCCAGGAAGATCCCGTCGAGTTCGTCGATGGGCTCGGTGAGGCAGGCCAGGCCGAGGTTGAAGGGGCCCAGCCCGATACCCACGAAGTCATAGGTCGCGGGCGGGTTTTCAGGACGCGCGGTCAAGGGACTCTCCCAGGTACTGCTCGGCGTGGCCGGCGATCAGGTCGAGGACGACGGACATGTCCTCGACCGTCGTCTCGGGGTTGAGCAGGGTGAACTTCAGGTAGTGGCGGCCGCTCACCTTGGTGCCCGCGACCACCGCGTCGCCGGAGGCGAACAGGGCCTTGCGGGCGTACAGGTTGGCGCGGTCGATCTCGGCCGGGTCGGTGACGGAGGCCGGGATGCAGCGGAAGACGAGCGTGGAGAGCGAGGGCTCGACCACGACGTCGAAGCGGGGGTCGGCGGCGAGCAGTTTCCAGCCCTCGACGGCCAGGTCGCAGACCTCGTCGAAGAGCTGCCCGATGCCGTCGGCGCCCATCACGCGCAGGGTCATCCACAGCTTGAGCGCGTCGAAGCGGCGGGTGGTCTGGAGGGACTTGTCCACCTGGTTAGGGATACGTTCCTGCACCATGCGGCGCGGGTTGAGGTACTCCGCGTGGTAGGTGGCGTGTCGCAGGGTCGAGGAGTCCCGTACCAGCACGGCGGACGAACTCACCGGCTGGAAGAAGGACTTGTGGTAGTCCACGGTGACCGAGTCGGCGCGCTCGATGCCGTCGATGCGGTCCCGGTACTTGACGGAGGCGAGCAGCCCGCAGCCGTAGGCCGCGTCCACATGCATCCAGGCGCCGTACTGCTCGCAGAGCTCGGCGATCTCGGGCAGCGGGTCGATGGAACCGAAGTCGGTGGTGCCCGCGGTGGCGACGACGGCCATCGGGACCAGGCCGTCGCGGCGGCAGCGCTCCAGCTCATGGGCGAGGGCGACGGTCTGCATGCGCTTGTCGTGGTCGACGGGGACGGAGACCACGGAGTCCTGGCCGAGCCCGAGGAGCTTGGCCGACTTCTTCACGCTGAAGTGGCTGACCTCGGAGGCGAAGACGCGCAGTGTGGCCGTCGTGTTCGCCTTGGCCTCCTCGCGGGCGAGCAGCAGCGCCTGCAGGTTGGACTGCGTCCCGCCCGAGGTGAACACACCGTCCGCGTTGTCCCCGAGACCGATGCGCGCGGTCGTCCAGTCGATCAGCTTGCGCTCGATGAGGGTGCCGCCGGCCGACTGGTCCCAGGTGTCCAGGGAGGAGTTGACGGCCGAGAGGATGGCCTCGCCGAGGACGGCCGGGATGACGACCGGGCAGTTGAGGTGGGCGAGGTAGCGGGGATGGTGAAAGTAGACCGCGTCCCGGAGATATACCTCCTCCAGCTCGTCGAGCACCGCTGCCGTGTCCAGCAGGGGCTTGTCGAGGTCGATCGCGTCGATGCGGGGAGTGAGGGCGTCGACGGTGACTCCGGTGAACGGCCTTGTGGTGGTGGCGAGTTTGGCCGCCACCCGCTCGATTCCTTCGGTCACGGAGCGGCGGTAGCTCTCCGCGGTCGTGTCATTGAGCAGGTGCGAGCGCATGTGGGGGCCCTCCGGTGGGGAAATCCGTGCGGGACGGGGCAGGAGCGGGGCGGGGCCCGACTCAACTTAGGTAAGCCTAACCTAATTAACGTGCGCGAAAACCTGCCTCACCAGTGACTGGCGTCACTTGGGCGGGAGTTACTCGGCCGCCCGCAGCTGCTCTTCGGTCATCCCCTGCCGCCAGTACCCGACGAAGGTGACCCGGCGCCGGTCGATCCCGCGCTCCCGCACGAAGTGTCGCCGCAGCTCCTTCACACACCCGGACTCGCCCGCGATCCAGACGTACGGGCGCTCGGCGTCCTGCAGCCGGGCGTTCCGAAGGGCGCCGAGGGCCATGGGGGAGCACTCGGCGCCGGTCTCTTCGGTCACGAGCCAGGTGATCTCGGCGTCCGCCTCGGTCGCGAGGTCCTGGATGTCTCCGGCGTCGCGCACCTCCAGCCAGACGCGGGCGCGCTGCCCGGCGGGGAGGGCTTCGAGGATCGCGGAGACGGCGGGGAGGGCGGTCTCGTCGCCCCACAGCAGCACCAGATCGGTGTCCTGCGGCGGCCGGAACCGGATCGCCCGGTTGTCGGCGACGGCGGGCCCGAGCAACTGGACCTGGTCGCCCGCGGCGGCACGTGCGGCCCACCGGGAGGCGGGCCCGGCGGGCTCGTGCAGCACGAAGTCGATGTCGATCTCGTCGGGGTCCCGGCGGAGCGAGCGCAGCGTGTACGACCGCATCACGGCCCGTACGTCGTCGGGGAGTTCACGCCACGCCTGCCACCATCCGTCGCCGAGCTCGACGGGCACCCCGGGCTCGGTCCGGCCTTCGGCGGGGAGGAAGAGGGACAGCGACTGATCGCGTCCGTCGGAGAAGAAGTACCGGAGGTCCTCTCCGGTGAAGCTGACCCGGACGAGGGACGGGCCGAGCCGCCTCGTCCGTACGACCTGGAGGGAGAAGAAACGGAACGGGGCGGCTACGGCCGTGGTCATGTGAGGCTCCCGGGGCTCAGGAAGGGGTGCGTGGTCAGCTGACCTTCTTCGCGGTCTCGATCGCCTTCGCGAGGTTCTCCACCATCGCCACGCACTTGTCGTACGACGGAATCGGCTCCGGCGACCGCGAGATGACCTGCCCCGCCTTCACCGCGGGCAGCTTCTTCCAGGTCGCCTCGGTGATGTCGGCCGGCTGGATGGTGGCCGTACGGTCGTCCATCATGATGATGTCGGCCGCATACTTGTCGACGTTCTCCCAGCTCAGCGACTCGTACCAGCCGCCGGAGGCCTTGAGCGCGGACGCCGGGGGCTCCACGAAGTTCACGCCGAGCGCCTTGAAGTACTCCAGGTCGATGGACAGGTTGGTGCCGGACACGTAGAAGACGTCCTGCGCCGCGGACCCGGCGAGCACCTTGATGTCGGGGTGGGCCTTGGCGGCCGTGCGCAGCCGCTCCGACGCCGCCTCGAACCGCTTCTTCGCGTCGGTGACCTTCGCCGCCGTCATGTCGGCGCCGAGGGACTCGGCCAGCTCCCACACCCGCTGGAGCGGCGTGGTGATCTGGCGGTCGTAGACGGAGACGGCCACGCTCGGCGCCAGCTTGGCGATCTTGGACGCGGAGGCCGCGGGGACGTACCAGAGGGTGCCGGCGCTGTCGAAGGTCGTGGTGATGAGGACCTCGGGCGCGAAGGCCGCGTACTGCTCGACGTTGAACTGGTCCCAGACGTTGCCGAAGACCGTCAGCTTGCTGACGTCCATGTCGCCGGCCTGGACGTCGGCCTTGCCGTCCTTGGTCTTGGTGGGGCCGAAGACGCCCTTGACCTCGATGCCGTAGTCGTGGAGCGCGGCGGCGACACCGACGAAGGCGACGATCTTCGTGGGGACCTCGTCGAGCTTCACGGTCGTGCCGCGGTCGTCCTTGAAGGTCCAGGGGCCGGACTTCGCGGCCGTGGTCTCCTTGCTCGAGCCCTCGCTGCCGGAGTCGTCGTCACCGCAGGCCGCGAGCACGGCGCCGAGGCCGAGTGCGCCGCCCGCGGCGAGGATGCCACGGCGGGTGAGATGGGCGGCTCGTGCGTGGGACATGTGTGGCTGCTTTCGAACGGGGCGAAGCGCCCGCCGGACAAGTTCGAATGTAGGTTAGCCTAACCTCACTGAATGTCCAGAGGGCGGGCGCCGCCCGCCGAAGCTGTGGGTGCCCTGTGGTCCGCGGTCTAAGCCGGCAGCCCCAACTCCCGGGCGATCAGCATCCGCTGGACCTCGCTGGTGCCCTCGCCGATCTCCAGGATCTTGGAGTCGCGCCACATGCGGGCGACCGGGTACTCGTTCATGAAGCCGTAGCCGCCGTGGATCTGGGTGGCGTCGCGGGCGTTGTCCACGGCGATCGTGGAGGAGTACAGCTTGGCGAGGGCCGCCTCCTTCTTGAAGGGCTCGCCGGAGACCAGGCGTGAGGCCGCGTCCCGCCAGGCGAGGCGGGCCGTGTGGGCCTTCATCTCCATGTCGGCGATCTTGAACTGGATCGCCTGGTTGGCGCCGATGGGCCGCCCGAAGGCCTCCCGCTCCTTCGCGTACTTCACCGACTCGTCCACACAGCCCTGCGCGAGCCCGGTCGCGAGGGCCGCGATGGCGATCCTGCCCTCGTCGAGGATGCGCAGGAACTGGGCGTAGCCGCGGCCCTGTTCGCCCAGCAGGTTCGCCGCCGGGACCCGGACGTCGGAGAAGGACAGCTCACGGGTGTCCGAGGCGTTCCAGCCGACCTTCGAGTACGGCGCCGCGACCGTGAAGCCCGGGGTGCCCGAGGGGACGATGATCGAGGAGATCAGCGGCTTGCCGTCCGGCTTGCGCCCGGTGACCGCGGTGACGGTGACCAGGCCCGTGATGTCGGTGCCGGAGTTGGTGATGAAGCACTTGGTGCCGTTGATGACCCATTCGTCGGTGTCCGGGTCGAGGCGGGCCGTCGTCCGGGTCGCCCCGGCGTCACTGCCGCCGTCCGGTTCCGTGAGGCCGAACGCGCCCAGGATCTCGCCCGAGCACAGCCGGGGCAGCCACGCGCGCTTCTGCTCCTCCGTGCCGAACAGGTGCAGCGGCATGGCGCCGAGGGAGACGCCGGCCTCCAGCGTGATCGCCACCGACGAGTCCACGCGCGCGAGTTCCTCCAGCACGAGGCCCAGCGCCAGGTAGTCGCCGCCCATGCCGCCGTACTCCTCGGGGAACGGCAGCCCGAACAGGCCCATGCGGCCCATCTCACGGACGATCTCGTACGGGAACTCGTGGTGCTCGTAGAACTCGCCGATCTTCGGCGCTACGACGTCATGGGCGAACTCCTCGACCGTGCGGCGGAGTTCTTCCAGCTCGGGGGAGAGGCGGTGGTCCATGGGTGGGTCACTCCTGGTGGGAGAGGGCGCGGACGGTACGGGACGGGCTGGGTCGGCCCAGGTGTTCGGCCATCCACACGCTGGTGGCGACGAGACGGCCGAGGTCGACGCCGGTGTCGATGCCGAGGCCCTGCAGCATCCACACGAGGTCTTCGGTGGCGAGGTTGCCGGTGGCGGACTTGGCGTACGGGCAGCCGCCGAGGCCGCCCGCGGAGGCGTCCACGGTGGTGACGCCGTGCTGGAGGGCGGCGTAGGTGTTGGCGAGGGCCTGGCCGTACGTGTCGTGGAAGTGCACGCCCAACCTGTCCACGGGGACGTCGAGTCCGGTCAGCAGAGCCCGTACGTGGCCCGGAGTCGCCACCCCGATCGTGTCGCCGAGGCTGAGTTCGTCGCAGCCCATGTCGAGCAGGGCACGGCAGACCTTGGTGACCTGAGGGATCGGGACGGCGCCCTCCCACGGGTCGCCGAAGCACATCGACAGATAACCGCGGACATGGACGCCCTCGGCCTTCGCCCGGCCGACGACGGGTTCGAACATCGCCAGGGACTCGTCCACGGTGCGGTTGAGGTTGGCCTTGGCGAAGGACTCGGTGGCGCTCGCGAACACGGCGACCCGGCGGGCCCCGAGGGCCAGCGCGCGGTCCAGGCCGCGTTCGTTCGGGACGAGCACCGGGAGGTCCGCGGGCACCCCGCTCAGAAGGGGGAACAGCCTTTCCGCGTCCGCGAGTTGGGGCACCCACTTCGGGTGGACGAAGCTCGTCGCCTCGATGGTCGTCAGCCCCGCCTCGGCCAGGCGGCGCACGAACTCCGCCTTGACCTCGGTGGGCACGGTCGACTTCTCGTTCTGCAGGCCGTCGCGGGCGCCGACCTCGTGGATACGGACGCGGGCCGGCAGGCCGGGCTCGGGAACGGTCATGGGCAGGGTCACCGCGCCACCTCCTCGTGCGGTGCGATCACGGCCAGCACCTGGTCCATGGCGACGGTCGTGCCCGCCGTGACGTCCAGCTCGGCGACCGTGCCGGCGTGGGGGGCGGAGATGACGTGCTCCATCTTCATCGCCTCGACCACGAGCAGACTCTGACCGGCGGCCACCTCGTCCCCGACCGCCACCTTCACGACGGTCACCGTGCCGGGCATGGGGGCGGTGAGGGAGTCGGCGCCGGCGTGACCGCTCCGGGTGAGGGCCGCGGCCACCGGGTCGTGGTCGCGCACCTGCCAGGCGTCGCCGTCACGGCCCACCCAGTCACCGGCGCGGTGGAAGGTGTGGCGGACGCCGTCGAGGGTGACGGTGACCTGGTCGTCGGTGACGGTGTGGGTACCGCGGCTGTGGTGCGTGACCGGTTCCAGTCCCGTCACTCCCAGCGGGAACCCGACGGGCTTCCCGAGGCCCCCCATCCGCCAGCCGCTCGGCACCGAGAACGGATCGGTCCACCCGTCGCCCCGCGGCCGCAGCGCTTCGAGCCGTACGGCCGCCGCCGCCTCGTACACCTCCTCCGGTACGTCCGTGGAGACCAGGTCGTCCACCACGCGCTCGACGAGCCCGGTGTCCAACTCGCCCGCGACCACCGCCGGATGGGCCAGCAGCCGCCGCAGGAACCCCGCGTTGGTCTGCACGCCCAGCGTCACCGTCTGTGCGAGGGCCGCCCGGAGCTTCCTGAGCGCCGTCGCGCGGTCCGGGCCGTACGCGATGACCTTGGACAGCATCGGGTCGTACAGGCTGCCGACCTCCGTGCCCTCGCTGAGCCCGGAGTCGGTGCGGACGCCGTCGCCCTGGGGCTCGTGGAGCCGGAGAACGGTGCCGCCGGAGGGGAGGAAGCCCTTCGCCGGGACCTCGGCGCAGATCCGGGCCTCGATCGCGTGCCCGGTGAGTGTGATGCCGTCCTGCCCGCAGGGAAGCCGCTCGCCCGCCGCCACCCGCAGCTGCCACTCCACCAGGTCCAGGCCGGTGATCAGCTCGGTGACCGGGTGCTCCACCTGGAGTCGGGTGTTCATCTCCATGAAGTAGTACGACGACGGGTCGTCGCCCGGGACGATGAACTCCACGGTGCCCGCGCCCCGGTAGCCGCAGGAGCGGGCCGCCTCGACCGCGGCCTTGCCCATCGACGCGCGCGTGCCCTCGTCCAGGAGGACGCTGGGCGCCTCCTCGATGATCTTCTGGTGCCGGCGCTGGAGGGAGCACTCGCGCTCGCCGAGATGGATCACGTTCCCGTGGCCGTCCGCCAGCACCTGGATCTCGATGTGCCGGGGCCGGTCGACCCACCGCTCCACGAGCAGGGTGTCGTCGCCGAAGGAGGCGCGTGCCTCGCGGCGGGCGGCGGCGATCTCCTCTTCGAGGGCCGTCAGGTCCCGGACCAGCCGCATGCCCTTGCCGCCGCCGCCCGCGCTGGGCTTGAGCAGCACGGGCGCGCCCAACGCGCGCGCGGCCTCGGCGAGATCGGGGTCGCGGCCGCCGGGCACCACGGGCACCCCGGCCGCCTCCACGGTCTCCTTGGCGCGGATCTTGTCGCCCATCAGCGCGATGGAGTCCGCCGTCGGCCCGATGAAGACCAGCCCGGCGTCGGCGCACGCGCGCGCGAAGGCCGCGTTCTCCGCGAGGAAGCCGTAGCCGGGGTGGACCGCCTGGGCGCCGGTGCGGGCGGCCGCCTCAAGAAGCCGCTCGACGGACAGATAGCTCTCCGAGGCCGGCGCCGGGCCCAGTCGTACCGCTGTGTCCGCCTCCCGGACGTGACGCGCGTCCGCGTCCGCGTCGGAGAAGACGGCCACGGAGCGCACGCCCATGGTGCGCAGGGTGCGGATGACGCGGACCGCGATCTCGCCCCGGTTGGCGACAAGCACTGTGTCAAACATGGGTCCTCACATCCGGAAGACGCCGAACTGGGGGTCGCCCAGCGGCGCGTTGGCGCATGCGGTCAGGGCCAGGCCGAGCACCTGCCGGGTGTCGAGCGGGTCGATGACCCCGTCGTCCCAGAGGCGGGCGGTGGCGTAGTAGGCGTTGCCCTGGCGCTCGTACTGGGCGCGGATCGGGTCCTTGAAGGCCTCTTCGTCCTCGGCGGCCCAGGCATCGCCGCGGGCCTCCGACTGATCCCGCTTGACGGTCGCGAGGACCGACGCGGCCTGTTCGCCGCCCATGACGGAGATCTTGGCGTTGGGCCACATCCACAGGAAGCGGGGGGAGTAGGCCCGGCCGCACATGGAGTAGTTCCCGGCGCCGTACGAACCGCCGACGACCACGGTCAGCTTGGGCACGCGCGTGCAGGCGACCGCGGTCACCATCTTGGCGCCGTGCTTGGCGATGCCGCCCGCCTCGTAGTCCTTGCCGACCATGAAGCCGGAGATGTTCTGGAGGAACAGCAGCGGGATGCCGCGCTGGTCGCACAGCTCGATGAAGTGGGCACCCTTCTGGGCCGATTCGGAGAACAGGATGCCGTTGTTGGCGACGATCCCGACCGGGTGGCCGTGGATCCGGGCGAAGCCGGTGACCAGGGTCTGCCCGAACTCGGCCTTGAACTCGGCGAACCGGGAGCCGTCGGTGACGCGCGCGATGATCTCGCGCACGTCGTAGGGGGTGCGGGAGTCGGTGGGGACGGCGCCGTAGAGGCCGTAGGGGTCGACCTTGGGCTCCACGGCGGGCCGGACGGACCAGGGCAGCGGCCCGCGCGCGGGGAGCGTGGCGGCGATGTTCCGCACGATCCTCAGGGCATGGGCGTCGTCCTCGGCGAGATGGTCGGTGACGCCGGAGATCCGGGAGTGCACCTCGCCGCCGCCGAGCTCCTCCGCGGTGACGACCTCGCCGGTGGCGGCCTTCACGAGCGGGGGCCCGCCGAGGAAGATCGTGCCCTGGTTCCGGACGATGACGGCCTCGTCGCTCATGGCGGGGACGTAGGCGCCCCCTGCCGTGCACGAGCCGAGCACGGCGGCGATCTGCGGGATGCCCGCGCCGGACATCCTGGCCTGGTTGTAGAAGATCCGCCCGAAGTGCTCGCGGTCCGGGAAGACCTCGTCCTGCATCGGCAGGAAGGCGCCGCCGGAGTCGACGAGGTAGATGCAGGGGAGGCGGTTGTCGAGGGCGACCTCCTGCGCGCGCAGGTGCTTCTTCACCGTCATCGGGTAGTACGTGCCGCCCTTGACGGTGGCGTCATTGGCGACGACGACGCACTCCCGGCCGCTCACCCTGCCGACCCCGGCGATGACGCCGGCGGCCGGGGCCGCTCCGTCGTACAACCCGTCGGCGGCGAGGGGAGCGAGCTCCAGGAAGGGTGAGCCGGGGTCCAGGAGGGCGTCCACCCGGTCCCGGGGCAACAGCTTTCCGCGCGCGGTGTGCCGTTCGCGCGCCCTCTTCCCACCGCCCAGCCGGGCCGCCGCGAGCTTGTCCCGCAGCTCGTCCACGAGTGCCCGGTGGGCCGCCTCGTTGGCCTGCCAGGCCTCCGACGCGGGGTCCGCCGCGCTCGTCAGCTCGGGTGCCTGATCCATGTCCCGCGGTCCCCTCACCCAGTGATCGCCTGTTAATGAGCGTTAACCATTTCCTCCAGGTTAACGACCGCTAACCTCCCTGTCTAGAATTGCTTCCATGGCCACGAGAACCGACGCACCCACCCGCCGCGAGCAGATCCTCAAGGAGGCCGCGCGGCTCTTCGCCGAGCGTGGGTTCCACGGCGTGGGCGTGGACGAGATAGGCGCGGCGGTCGGCATCAGCGGGCCCGGCCTCTACCGGCACTTCGCGGGCAAGGACGCGATGCTGGCGGAGCTGCTGGTGGGGATCAGCGGGCAGTTGCTGACGGGGGCGAAGCGGCGGCTGGCGGAGTCGGACGGCACGCCCGCCGAGGCGGTACTCGACTCGCTCATCGAGGGGCACATCGACTTCGCGCTCGACGACCGCCCCCTGATCACCCTGCACGACCGCGAGCTGGACCGCCTCCGGGACAGCGACCGCAAGCTGGTCCGGCAGCTGCAGCGGCAGTACGTGGAGCTGTGGGTGGAGATCCTGCGCGGGGTCTACCCCGACCTCGCCGAACCCGCCGCCCGCTCGGCGGTGCACTCCGTCTTCGGGCTCCTGAACTCCACCCCGCACCTCGGCCGCCCCGGCTCGCTCCCGGGCCGCGGTGCCACCGCGGAGCTGCTGCACCGCATGGCGAGGGGGGCGTTCGCCGCCGCGGCGGCGTGACGAGCGTTACGGGATCACCTCTGGACGCCTCTCCTTACCGGCCGGTACCTTAGTGGTCTGAGCAAGCGCTTAGACACGTACCTGGAGGTGGCGGCGGTGCGCCGTACTGTGTTCAACGAGGACCACGAGGCGTTCCGGGAGACCCTGCGCGCCTTCATCGAGGCCGAGGTCGTCCCCGTCTACGACGAGTGGTTCGCGGCCGGTCAGGCGCCGCGCGACTTCTACTACAAGCTCGCCGAGCTCGGCGTCTTCGGTATCCGCGTGGACGAGGAGTTCGGCGGCGCCGGCATCGACTCGTACAAGTTCGAGGCCGTGATGTACGAGGAGACCGCCCGCGCGGGTGTCCAGTTCGGCGGCTCCGGTGTGCACGTCCTGCTCGGACTGCCGTACATCAAGATGCTCGCCACGGACGAGCAGAAGAAGCGCTTCCTGCCGAAGTTCGTCTCCGGCGAGGAGATGTGGGCCCTCGCGATGACCGAGCCGGGCACCGGCTCCGACCTCGCGGGCATGAAGACCACCGCCAGGCTCTCCGAGGACGGCACGCACTACGTCCTCAACGGCTCCAAGACCTTCATCACCGGTGGCGTCCACGCCGACCGCGTGATCGTCTGCGCCCGCACCTCCGCGCCCACCGCCGAGGACCGTCGCCACGGCATCTCCCTGTTCGCCGTGGACACCAAGTCCGAGGGCTACTCCATCGGCCGCAAGCTCGACAAGCTCGGCCTGAAGACCTCCGACACCGCCGAGCTCGCGTTCGTCGACGTCAAGGTCCCCGTCGAGGACCTCCTCGGCGAGGAGAACAAGGGCTTCTACTACCTCGGCCACAACCTCGCCTCCGAGCGGTGGGGCATCGCCTTCGGCGCCTACGCGCAGGCCAAGGCCGCCGTCCGGTTCGCCAAGGAGTACGTCCAGGAGCGCACCGTCTTCGGCAAGGCGGTCGCGTCCTTCCAGAACACCAAGTTCGAGCTGGCCGCCTGCCAGGCCGAGGTGGACGCCGCCGAGGCCGTGGCCGACCGCGCCCTCGAGGCCCTCGACGCCGGCGAGCTCACCCCCGCCGAGGCCGCCTCCGCCAAGCTGTTCTGCACCGAGGTCGCCCACCGCGTCATCGACCGCTGCCTCCAGCTGCACGGCGGCTACGGCTTCATGAACGAGTACCCGATCGCCCGCCTGTACGCGGACAACCGCGTCAACCGCATCTACGGCGGCACCAGCGAGATCATGAAGTCGATCATCGCGAAGGACATGGGCCTGTAAGGTCCCGGAAATTACTGACCAGTAGAAATGGCTTCATGAGCCAGGCACTTCAGGATCTCCTCGATCTGCTCGACCTCGAGCAGATCGAGGAGAACATCTTCCGCGGCCACTCCCGCGCCGCCGTCGTCCCCCGCGTCTTCGGCGGGCAGGTCGCGGCACAGGCGCTGGTCGCCGCCGGGCGGACGGTCCCCGAGGACCGGCTCGCCCACTCCCTGCACGCGTACTTCCTTCGCCCGGGCGACCCCGGCGCGCCGATCGTCTACACCGTCGACCGCATGAACGACGGCCGGTCCTTCACGGCCCGCCGGGTCCTCGCCGTCCAGCACGGCCAGCCGATCTTCGCCCTCTCCGCCTCCTTCCAGCGGCACGAAGAGGGCTTCGACCACCAGGCCGCCATGCCCACGGCCCCCGACCCGGCGACGCTGCCCACCTCGGCGGACCGGCTGCGCGGCTACGACCACCTGGACCCGGCGGTCGTGGAGCGCTTCCTGGAGGCCCGCGAGGCGATCGACCTGCGCTACGCCGACGACCCGCCGTACGGAAGGTTCGGCGAGCCGCGTGAGCCGCACTCCCAGGTCTGGTTCCGCACCAACGGCAAGCTCGGCGGTGCTGTTGACGAACCGCTGCTCCACGTCGTCCTCGCCACGTACGTCTCCGACATGACGCTCCTCGACTCGATCCTCCTCGCGCACGGCCGCGGCGGCTGGGCCGTAGGTGACGTCGTCGGGGCCTCGCTCGACCACGCGATGTGGTTCCACCGCCCCTTCCGCGCCGACGAGTGGCTCCTGTACGACCAGGAGTCCCCGTCGGCCCAGGGCGGCCGCGGACTCGGCCAGGCCCGCATCTACACGCAGGACGGCCGGCTGGCCATCTCGGTGATCCAGGAGGGCGTGGTCCGCGCACCCAGGTGACGGCCGCCCCCCCGGGCCCGTGTCTAGGCCAGGCCCGCTTCCGCCAGCAGATACGCCGTCATCGGGTCGTAGTAGCGCGGGCTCACCACGTGGTCGTCGAGGGGCACGGTCACCTGGACCGTCCCCTCGGCCTCCGCCAGGAACAGCGCCGGGTCGTTGGAGTCGGCGTAGCCCACCGAGTCCACGCCGTGCTGTCCGGCGTAGCCCGCCCAGCCGTGGTCGGCGACGACCAGGTCGGGCAGCGGACGGCCCTCGCGCTCCAGGGCCGTGAGGATGGCCTTCATCGGGTCGCCGGAATGCGTGTGCCACAGCGTGGCGCCGTGCTCCAGGACCGCCACGTCCGCGAACTGCATGACGTACCCCTCGTCCGTCTGGAGCCCGTCCGGGATGACGACGATCTCGCAGCCGGCCGTGCGCAGCGCGGCGGCCGTGGCGTGGTGGACGTCGAGCATGCCGCCGGGGTGGCCGGTGGCGCACAGCACCCGCTGCTGTCCGTCCGCCGCCTTGCGCAGCCGGGCCGCCATCCGCTCCAGACCGCCGACGGTCAGCTCCGGGTCGATGGTGTCCTGGCCGTACCGGTACTCCGGGTCGTCGTTGACCCCCACCCGCTCCGCCATCACCGCGAGCACGTCCTGCTCGTCACTCCAGCGGTCCCCGAGCTCCAGGCCGAACCAGTAGTGGCGGTTGCCGTTCGCCAGCTGGCGGTAGTGGGAGAGGTTGTTCTCACGCGGCGTGGCCACCTCACCCGCGATACGGGTCTTCACAAGGTGGTCGACGAGCTCGGCGCGGCTGGGTGTCCCGGGTATCGGCATGTCTCCCATTCTGATGCACGCCTTCACGGGATCGCCGCGCATCCCGCACGCTGGGACGCGGGTCACGCGATCATGGTCGCCGCAGCGCGAACCACAGCTCCATCCGTACGTCCGGGTCGTCCAGGTCCCGTTCCAGCAGCGTCGCGCACTTCGCGATCCGCTGCCGCACGGTGTTGCGGTGCACGCCCAGCGCGACCGCCGTACGGTCCCAGCTGCCGTGCAGGGACAACCAGGTGCGGAGGGTCTCGGCGAGGGCGGGAGCGAGCGGGGCCAGGAGTGCCCTGGCGTGTGCCTCGGCGTCCGCCTCCGGCACCAGGTCGGCGAGTGCGGGACGGGCCCCGTACCGGACCAGCCCGGCCCGGGTCGCACGGGCGCGGGCCAGCGCACGGCCCGCCTGGGCGTCGGCGGTGGCCCACTCCCGCGGTCCGGCGACGGCACTGACCCCCAGCGTCCACCCCGGCTGCGGGGCGGGTTCCGGGCCGGCGGGCAGCAGCACCCGTACGACCTCCCGCGCCACGTCGATGAGCGGCGACCCGAGCGCCGCGCCCAGGGCGGAGGCGGCGACCGGGTCGGGAGCGGCGAGGGTGTCGGGCCGGGCGTGCACGACGACCCACCGCTCGCCTCCGAGGAGCGGGGCCACGTCCTGTGCGGGGGCGCCGAGCAGCAGCCGTACGAGAGCGGACGAGCGCGCCGCACCCGAGCGGCTCTGATGCTCACCGGTGAGCAACGACAGGAGCACGGCGGCGACGGAGGCGATCGTGTGGTCGCCGGGATCCCGCCGCGGGGCGGCGACCCCGAGCACGAAGCCGTGCCCGGCGCCGAGGGAGTAGGCGGCGAGGTGGACGTCCGCGGTCGCATGACTGGCGGAGGTCGGCGTCCCGGGGCCGGAGGGGCGTACGACCTCCGCGAGTCCGGTCAGCGCCTCCCGGGCGGCTGTCCCCACCGGCCGCCCGGCGGATGCGAGCTCCACCCCGTCGGGCCCGTACAGCACCGCCCACCCCCCGACCCGCCGCGCCAGCTGCCGCAGCACCGACGGCACCGGGTCGGGGCGGGACGCGGCCGCTGCCAGGCTCTGCTGGGCCTCGGTGACGCGGCGCAGTTCCGCGTGGCGGGCCTGGGCCATCAGTTGCCAGACCGCGCGGGCCACGGCGGAGAAGGTCGTCCGGGGCGGGACCTCGATCAGGGGCAGCTCGTAGGAGTCGCAGGCCGCGACCAGGGCGCGCGGGACCGTGTCGTGCACCGGGGCCACACCGAAGCCGAGGGCCGCACCGCCCGCCGCGACGACGCGGGAGACGTAGTCGTCGAAGTAGGTGCCCGACCCCGCCGCCTCCAGGATGTGCACCCCCGCCGTCAGCAGCAGCTCACCGCCCAGCAGATACGGGTACGGGTCCGCCATCTCCGAGGTGTGCGCCCAGTGGACCACCGCGGAGGGATCGGAAGGCCCCGCGATCTGCCGCAGCCCGAGATCCTCGCGGGCCAGCAGCGCGGCCAGCGGGACCGGCGGGGTGGGCGGGACAGCCGGGTCCGGCATGGTGGACGTTCCCTCCATCCAGTACCGCTCGAATGGATGAAACGTACACTTCGCAGCCCCTTTGCGGCCACCTAGTGTCGACGTCAGACGACAGAAGGAAGGCATACGACCATGAGCTCTCCCGAGACCCCCCGCGGCCCCGTCGACTCCTCCCGTATCCCGCGCTACGCCGGCCCCGCGACCTTCGCCCGGCTGCCGCGCCTCGACGAGGTCGGGCGGGCCGAGGTCGCCGTCGTGGGGGTGCCCTTCGACTCGGGAGTCTCCTACCGGCCGGGCGCCCGCTTCGGCGGCAACGCCATCCGCGAGGCGTCCCGGCTGCTCAGGCCCTACAACCCGGCGCAGGACGCGTCCCCCTTCGCGCTGGCGCAGGTGGCGGACGGCGGCGACATCGCCGTGAACCCGTTCGACATCCACGAGGCCGTCGAGACGATCGAGGCGGCCGCGGACGACCTCCTCGGCACCGGCGCGCGCCTGATGACCCTGGGTGGCGACCACACGATCGCCCTCCCGCTGCTCAGGTCCGTCGCGAAGAAGCACGGCCCGGTCGCTCTGCTGCACTTCGACGCCCACCTCGACACCTGGGACACCTACTTCGGCGCCGAGTACACGCACGGGACGCCGTTCCGGCGGGCGGTGGAGGAGGGGATCCTGGACACCTCCGCCCTCTCCCACGTGGGCACCCGCGGGCCGCTGTACGGCAAGCAGGACCTCACCGACGACGAGAAGATGGGCTTCGGCATCGTGACGTCCGCGGATGTCATGCGGCGCGGTGTCGACGAGGTCGCCGACCAGCTCCGTCAGCGCATCGGCGACCGCCCGCTCTACATCTCCATCGACATCGACTGCCTGGACCCGGCCCACGCGCCCGGTACGGGCACCCCCGAGGCGGGCGGCATGACCTCCCGCGAGCTGCTGGAGATCCTGCGGGGTCTGGCATCGTGCAACCTGGTGTCGGCGGACGTCGTCGAGGTGGCCCCCGCGTACGACCACGCGGAGATCACGTCGGTGGCGGCCTCCCACACCGCCTACGAACTGACCACGATCATGTCCCGCCAGATTGCAGAGGCCCGCGCGCAGTGACTCACGACCACGACCTGGTGCTCCGCCCGACCGCCGCCCAGACCGAGGCCGCGCTGAACCCGCCTCCCGGCCGCAGCGGCGGAGACCTGGTCGTGGAGACGCTGGCCGCGCTCGGCGCGACGACCGTCTTCGGCCTGCCCGGCCAGCACGCGCTCGGCGTGTTCGACGCGCTCCGGCGGTCCGACCTGCGCTACATCGGCCTGCGGGTGGAGAACAACGCGGGCTTCGCGGCGGACGCGTACGGCAGGATCACGGGGGAGGCGGCGCCGCTGCTGCTGTCGACCGGTCCCGGCGCGCTGACGTCCCTGGCCGCTCTTCAGGAGGCGGCCGCGGCCTCGGCGCCCGTCCTGGCGATCAGCAGCCAGATCCCGTCCGCCGGTCTGGGGGGCGGCCGTCACGGCTATCTGCACGAACTCCCGGACCAGTCGGCCTCGTTCAGGGGCGTCGTGAAGTCGGTGCACACCGTCCGCGCCCAGTCCCAGATCCCCTCCGCGATCGAGGCGGCCTGGAAGTCGGCGCTGACCGCTCCGCACGGCCCGGTGTGGGTGGAGATCCCGCAGGACGTGCTGCTGTCGCCGACGCTGATCCCCGTGGTGACGGGCGGCGACGCCTTCCCCGAGGAGCTGCCCCCGCGCCCCGAACTCACGGCGGTGGCGGCCGACCTGCTGTCGAACGCGGCCCGGCCGGCGATCATCGCGGGCGGGGGAGTCGTACGGGCGGACGCGTCCCGCAAGCTGCGCCAGCTGGCGGAGACGCTCCAGGCCCCGGTGGTCACCACGCCCGGCGGCAAGGGTGCCTTCCCCTGGACGCACCCCCTGTCCCTCCAGTCCTGGCTCGAGGACCGCCACACCACGGACTTCCTGGAGGACGCGGACGTACTCCTGGTGGTCGGCTCGGGGCTGGGCGAACTCTCCTCGAACTACCACACGTTCAAGCCGCGAGGCCGGGTCGTGCAGATCGAGGCGGACCTCGGCAAGCTGGAGTCCAACCACCCCGCGCTGGGCATCCACGCGGACGCCCGACTGGCCTTGCAGGCGCTGCTGGAGACGGTGTCACCGAGGGAGGACGTGGAGGCCGCCGAGCGGGTCCGTACCGTCCTCGCGAAGGTCTCCGACCGTATCGCCGCCCAGGAACTCACCCTGGAACAGGAGCTGTTGGCGTCGGTCCGACGGGCCCTTCCCACCGACTCCCCGTCCTTCTGGGACATGACGATCCTGGCGTACTGGGCCTGGTCGGCGTTCGACGCCAAGGGCCCCAACCACATGCACTCGGCCCAGGGCGCCGGCGGCCTCGGCTACGGCTTCCCCGCGGCTCTGGGCGCGGCGGTCGCCGACCCGACCCGCCCGGTCCTGGCGGTCTCCGGCGACGGCGGCGCCCTGTACTCCATCGCAGAACTGGCCACGGCCCGCCAGTACGACCTGAACGTCACCTGGCTGATCGTCGACGACGGCGGCTACGGCATCCTGCGCGAGTACATGACGGACGCGTTCGGCCAGGCCACGGCGACGGAGCTGACCCGCCCCGACTACGTGGCACTGGCCGAGTCCTTCGGCGTCCCCGGGGTCCGTACGACCCCCGCGGGCCTCGCGGACGACCTGGCGAAGGCGCTCGGTTCACCGGGGCCCTCGGTGGTCGTCCTGCCGGCGGTGCTGCGGATGTTCGCGCCCACGCACCTGTAGCCGGGTTCCTACCAGATCGCCTCGACCCACTCCGGGTGGTCGATGAACGGGTTGCGGTTGTGCTGGTAGGTGTCGTAGATGACCTGGTTGCGCTTCTCCTCGAAGGCGCTCGGCGGGTCCGCCTCGTTCCAGGCCTTGAGGACGGAGAGCTTGCCGATGTAGGGGTTGGAGCCGTTGCCGACCTTCTCGTTGGGCTCCAGGTCGGCGAAGCCGTCGCCGCCGTCGTAGCGCACGGCCATGTAGAGGATCATCCGGGCCACGTCGCCCCGGTCCGCGGCGCGCGGCGCGAAGGAGTCGGAGTCGACGGTGCTGCCGCCGCCGTTGGTGACGGCGCTGCCGCCGTTGTCGAAGTCGAGGTTGCCGCGGATGCTGTTGACCTGGACGTCCGCGGGGCGCAGATGGTGCAGATCGGTGCCGGGTCCGGTCACCTCGCCGAAGTCGCCGTGGGACTTGGCCCACACGTGCTCACGGTTCCAGTCGCCGGTGTCACCGCCGTTGAGGGACTTGCTGCGGGAGACACCGCTGTACAGCAGGATCACGTTGCTGCTGTTGTTCGGGTCCTGGTCGGTGACCTTGAGCGCGTCCCAGACCGCGGAGTACGAGATCTTCGAGACGTTGGCGCTGATGATCGTGTGCAGGGAGGACTTCAGGGTGGTGCCGGTCTTGCCGACCGCGTTCTTGTAGTACGTCGAGTCGTACGCGGTCGTCGTGGCGGCGGCCGGGGTCGTGGTCACGACCGGGGCCGCGAGCCCGACCAGCACGGCGGCGGTGGTGAGCGCCACCGACTTCCAGCTGCGGATGCGTGTCGCCGGCATGTGGGGGGTCCCATCTACGCGGGTTGAATGGAGGCGGCAGATGGGAGCGTGACATGGACATGCGGCCGTGTAAATGGATGGTGCGTGTCCATTAGGTGACCTGAAACGGCAAATCGGGCCTTGTCTACGCGAGTTGACACGTCGAGCGGCCCCCGACGCGTGATCGGGGGCCGCTCTGCCGGGACTTGGTCAGCCGACGTCCGACGGGTCCAGGCGGTAGACCGTCGACGCGCTCGTACTTGTGCTCGTGTCCGACGTCGAGCTCTTGCTCGTGCTGTAGTCGCTCTCCTTCACCGCCGTGCCGTTCTTCTGCACCCAGCTGGTGATCTCCTGGCTCAGGCTGCTGTTGCCGCCCATACCGCCGCCGCCGAGCTGGATGTAGTGCAGCTCGCCCTTCTTCACCAGCTCCTTGAGCCGGGCGAGGGTCATCGCGTTGTCGGTGCCGGTGAAGCCCCACATGGAGATGACGGGCTTGTGCGTGCTGAGGATCAGCTGGCCGGCGCTCTGCGAATTGGACACCGCGAGCAGCCACTTGGCGCCGTCCTGGTGCTTCTCCAGGTACGAGATCAGCGCGCTGTCGACGCTGCCGCCCATGCCGCCGCCGGGGCCACCGGTCATGCCGCCGGGAGCCGTACCGGACTCGCCCGTCCGACCGTCGGCCGTGCCGCCGGGAGCCGTGCCACCCCCCGGGAACTCCCCGTTCGTGCCGCCGGGCGCGCCGCCCTGCGGGAGCTCACCGGTACCGCCACCGGGCTGCATCTGGCCGCCACCACTGCCGCCGGGGAACTCCCCGCCCGCCTGGCCGCTGCCCTGCTGGGTGCCGCCCGGCATCCGGCCGGGGCCGCCGTTGCCGCCGCCGAAGCCACCTCGGCCACCCCCGCCGCCGGGACCGCCCATGCCGCCACCGGTCGACGGACCCGCCGTCGGGTTGGTACCGCCCATGCCGCCGGTGGTGGCGGAGAAGGCCGGCGAGGCGGCGTACGCCGTCGGACCCGCGAGGGCCGCGACGATCGCCGCGACGACGGACACGCCCAGCAGCCGCGCCCTGGTGCCGGAACCCGCCGTACGGAAGACGCACAGGCCCACGATCGCGAGGACCATGACCACACCGACGACCGGCCACAGCCAGGTGTTCCAGCCGGTGGCCCGGCGCAGCAGCACGATCGCCCAGAGGCCGGTGACCGCGAGCCCGGCCGGCAGCACCCAGGACCAGCGGGCGTCACCGCCGCGGAAGGCGCGCCACAGCATGACGCCGCCCGCGCCGGTCAGCGCCGCGATGCCCGGAGCGAGCGCGGTCGTGTAGTACGGGTGCATGGTGCCCTCCGCCATCGCGAAGGTCAGGTAGTGCAGCACCAGCCAGCCGCCCCACAGGACGAGCGCGGCGCGGGTGGGGTCGGTGCGCGGGGCCCGGCCGCACAGCACCAGACCGGCGACGAACGCGAGGAACGCGAAGGGGATCAGCCAGGAGATCTGGCCGCCGAGGATGTCGTTGAACATACGGCCGAGGCCCGCGGTACCGGCGAAGGTGCCGCCCCCGCCACCGCCGCCTCCGCCGTTGCCCTCGCCGCCGAGGACCCGGCCCAGGCCGTTGTAGCCCATGATCAGGTTCCAGGCGGAGCCGTCGGTCGAACCGCCGATGTAGGGCCGGTCGTCGGCGGGCACGAGCGAGACCGCCGTCGCCCACCAGAAGCTGGAGACCGCCAACGCGACAGCCGCGAGGGCCAGGTTGACGACCTTCTTCTTCCAGCCGAGCCGCGACGCGTACACGTACACCGCGAAGACGGCGGGCAGGGCGATGTAGCCCTGGAGCATCTTGGTGTTGAAGGCGAGGCCGAAGAGGACCGCGGAGCCGATGAGCGGCAGCAGCCTGTCGGTGCGCACCGCGCGCAGCGCGAGGGCCGCGCCGCCGACCATCAGCAGGACGAGGAGGGTGTCGGGGTTGTTGTCCCGGTTGATCGCGACGGTGATCGGGGTGAGCGCGAGGACGAGCGCGGCGATCGCGGCGGCCGCGTGCCCGAACACCCGCTTCACGGAGGCGTGCAGGATCCAGATCGTGCCGAGGGCGGCCGCGACCTCGGGCAGCATCATCTGCCAGGTGCCGAAACCGAAGATGCGGCACGACAGCCCCATGACCATCAGTGCGAACGGCGGCTTGTCGACCGTGAGGAAGTTCCCCGCGTCGAGCGACCCGAAGAACCAGGCCTTCCAGCTCTGCGTACCGCTGTAGATCGCGGAACTGTAGAAGCTGTTCAGGCCGGACCCGGACAGATTCCAGCCGTACAGGACCCCGGCCAGGACCAGGATCGCGAGCAGCGCGGGCAGCGACCAGCGCGGGGCCTTGTCCGGGGATGCCGCGGGCGGGGCCGGGGGCGGCCAGTCGGCGGGCACGGTCTCGGTGTGGGGGAGGGGATCGGTGGCAGATGTCACCCGGGCATCGTGCGAAGGGCAGTTGGGTGAGGGCTGTGACGTACCTGGCGCCATCCTGTGAAAAGGCCACGGGTTAGGTAACGACTCGCACAACCATTCCCCATGCGTACAACCATTCACCCGGACCCGAGAGTCAACAGGGCATGACACGGGGGATATCAAGACACGCGAAATGGATCGCGGCCGGTGCGCTGGCCGCCTGCGTCGCCGCCGCCACGCCGGCCGCCGCCGCGACCGCACCGGCCGTCAGCTGCACGTCCGCGAAGGCGGGCCTCGCCGACAAACTGAAGCGGGACATCACGTCCGCCCTCTCCAACCGCTCGGGCACGATCGCCGTGGGCCTCTACGACCGTACGACCAAAACCACCTGCACCCTGCGCTCCTCCACCGCCTACGACTCCGCGAGCGTCGTCAAGGTGACCGTCCTCGCCACACTGCTGTGGGACGCGAAGAAGCACAACCGGTATCTGACCACCACCGAGAGCAACCTTGCCAAGGCCATGATCACCAAGTCGGACAACGACGCCACCAGCAAGCTGTGGCGCCAGCTGGGCCTGACCAAGATCAAGGGCTTCCTCACCGCGGCCGGCATGACCCAGACCAAGCCCGGGGCGAACGGCTACTGGGGCCTGACCCAGATCACCGTCACCGACGAGCAGAAGCTGCTCAAGCTGGTCACCGCGAACAACACGGTCCTGAGCGACAACGCCCGCGCCTACATCCTCAAGTTGATGGGCCAGGTCATCTCGTCGCAGCGCTGGGGCACACCGTACGGCGCCGGATCGGGCATCTCCTGGCACGTCAAGAACGGCTGGCTGCAGCGCTCCACCCACGGCTGGCGGGTGCACAGCGTGGGCACCTTCAAGGGCGGCGGCCACGACTACATGATCACGGTGCTCACCCACGGCAACAGCACCATGAACTACGGCATCACGACGATCCAGGGCGTCGCGAAGGTCATCCACCGGGATCTCGCGGCGAGCTGACGCCTGCCGGACTCCCGTACGTCACCGACCCGCCCTACGGTGACGCCCATGCAGCTGAGAACCGCACTCGCCACCACCACCGCGGCCGTCGCGGCGGCGGCCTGCCTCGCGGCCACGGGCCCGGCGCAGGCCGCCACGCCGGTGAGCCACGTCTGCTCCCCTTCCGTCTCGCTCGACCGCTTCTCCGACGCGCTCGACAAGACGACGTACGACGGCACCTTCGTCGGCAACTTCTCCGCGCTCGCGGTGGACGGGGACGGCTCACTCGCCGCCCTCTCGGACCGCTCCTCGCTGTTCTCCCTGGACGCGAAGAGCCTCGAGCCGAAGGCGGTCGTCCCGCTGGTCGACGAGAAGGGCGCCGCGCTGGACTCCGAGGGCCTGGTGATCGACCGGGACGGCACCCGGCTGATCACGTCGGAGACCGAGCCGTCGATCCGCCGCTACGGCACCGACGGCACGCTCCTCGACCGCCTCCCCGTCCCGGCCTCCCTCCAGGTGGCCCCGGCGGGCCGCGCCACGTCGAACCAGACCTTCGAGGGCCTGACCCTCATGAACGGCGGCCGCACCCTGCTCGCCTCCATGGAGTACGCGCTCTCCGGCGACACGGCCGGCCTCGTCCGCTTCCAGACCTGGCGGCGTCACCACGGCCGTTTCGAGCTCGCGGCCCAGTACGCCTACCGCACCGACGCCGCCTTCCTCGGCGTCCCCGAGGTCCAGGCCCTTCCCGACGGCCGCCTCCTCGTCCTGGAGCGCGGCTTCACCTCCGGCGTCGGCAACACGGTCCGCCTGTACCTCGCCGACCCCCGCCACGCGACGGACACGAGCGGCGTCGAGAACCTGACGGGCCGGTCCGGCGTGCGCCTGATCAAGAAGACCCTGCTCACGGACATCGCGAGCTGCCCGACCCTGGGGGCGACGGCCAAGCAGCCCCAGCCGAACCCGCTCCTCGACAACATCGAGGGCATGGTCGTCACTGGCGGGAGCAAGGACCGCTTCAAGGTCCTCCTGGTGAGCGACGACAACCAGAACGCGGTGCAGACGACGCGGTTCTCCTACCTGAGGGTGCGGGTCTGACCCTCGGGAACGTTGCGGAGGGATGAAATCCGCTTGGTTTGGCGTTGGTGCCTTCCGGTAGATCAGGTCGAGGGACAAACCGGAGGGCACCGCGTGGAACCGCAACGGGGATGGGCACGACGACTGGCCGGGTACGCCTGGCGTTACCCCAAGGACGTCGTCCTCGCTCTGGTCTCGTCCCTCGGCGGCATGGCCGTCATGGCGGTCGTCCCCCTGATCACCAAGGTGATCATCGACGACGTCATCGGCGATCACACCCGGGACATGGCCCCCTGGGCCGGCGCCCTGGTCGTCGCGGCGGTCCTCGTCTACGTCCTCACCTACATCCGCCGCTACTACGGTGGCCGCCTCGCCCTCGACGTCCAGCACGACCTCCGCACGGAGATGTTCGGCACGATCACCCGTCTCGACGGCCGCCGCCAGGACGAGCTGTCCACGGGGCAGGTCGTCGGCCGGGCCACCAGCGACCTCCAGCTGATCCAGGGCCTGCTCTTCATGCTGCCGATGACGATCGGCAACTTCGCCCTCTTCCTGATCTCCCTGATCGTGATGGCCTGGCTGTCGATCCCGCTCACCCTGGTCGCCCTGGCGGTGGCCCCGGCCCTGTGGTGGATCGCGCGGCGCTCCCGCTCCAAACTGCACCCCGCCACCTGGTACGCCCAGGCCCAGGCCGCCGCCGTCGCGGGCGTGGTCGACGGCGCCGTCAGCGGCGTACGCGTGGTCAAGGGCTTCGGTCAGGAGGACCAGGAGACCGGAAAGCTCCGGGAGGTCGGCCGCCGCCTGTACGCGGGCCGCCTGCGCACGATCCGCTTCAACTCGAAGTACACCCCGGCCCTCCAGGCCGTCCCCGCCCTCGGCCAGGTCGCGATGCTGGCCCTCGGCGGCTGGCTCGCGGTCCGCGGTCACATCACGCTCGGCACCTTCGTCGCCTTCTCCACCTATCTCGCCCAGCTCGTCGGCCCGGTCCGCATGCTCGCCATGGTCCTCACGGTCGCCCAGCAGGCCCGCGCCGGCACCGAGCGCGTCCTGGAGCTGATCGACACCGATCCGTACCTGAAGGACGGCACCAAGGAACTCCCCGCCGACGCCCCGGCCACCGTCGAGTTCGACGACGTGTCCTTCGGCTACGACCGCGCCCTCGGCAAAACCAGCCCCGTGCTCGACGGACTGAGCTTCGAGATCCGCGCCGGCGAGACCCTCGCGGTCGTCGGCTCCTCCGGCTCGGGCAAGTCCACCGTCTCCCTGCTCCTGCCGCGCTTCTACGACGTCACCCACGGCGCTGTCCTCATCGGCGGCCACGACGTCCGCGAGCTCACCCTCGACTCCCTGCGGGCCGCGATCGGCCTGGTCCCCGAGGACTCCTTCCTCTTCTCGGACACGGTCCGCAACAACATCGCGTACGGCCGTCCCGAGGCGACCCAGGAGGAGGTCGAGAAGGCCGCCCGCGCCGCCCAGGCGGACCGTTTCATCGCCGCGCTCCCCGAGGGCTACGACACCAAGGTCGGCGAGCACGGCCTCACCCTCTCGGGCGGCCAGCGTCAGCGCGTCGCGCTCGCCCGCGCGATCCTCACCGACCCGCGCCTGCTCGTCCTGGACGACGCCACCTCCGCCGTGGACGCGCAGGTCGAGCACGAGATCCACGAGGCCCTGAAGCAGGTCATGGAGGGCCGCACCACCCTCCTCATCGCCCACCGCCGCTCCACCCTGAACCTCGCCGACCGCATCGCCGTCCTGGAGAACGGCCGCCTCGCCGAACTCGGCACCCACGAGGAGCTCCAGCACCGGTCGCCCCTCTACCGCCGCCTGCTCACCGACCCCGACGGCCTCGGCGGCGTCTCCCCGGGCCACGCCCGGCCGGCCGCCGTACAGGAGGACACCTCCGTACGCGACGAGCTGGATGCCGAGTTCGACGCCGAGCGCGGAGTCACCCCCCGCCTGTGGACCGGCGACCGCGAACCCAAGGACACGGCTCTGGCCGGCACCCCGGCCACCCCGGAACTCCTCGCCGAGGTCGACGCGTTGCCCCCGGCGACGGACACCCCCGACATCGACGAGGCACGCGCGGTCACGCCCGAGGAGTCGTACGGCCTGCGACGGCTGCTGCGGGGCTTCGGCCGCCCGCTGCTGATCAGCCTGGGCCTGGTCGCCGTGGACGCCGGCATGGGCCTGCTGCTCCCGGTGATGATCCGGAACGGCATCGACGACGGCGTCACCCGGATGGCCATGGCCGCGATCTGGACGGCGACCCTGTTCGCCCTGCTCTCGGTCCTCGCCCAGTGGGCGGCCCAGATCGGCGAGACCCGGATGACCGGACGCACCGGCGAACGAGTCCTGTACTCCCTGCGTCTGAAGATCTTCTCCCAGCTCCAGCGGCTCGGACTCGACTACTACGAGCGGGAGCTGACGGGCCGGATCATGACGAGGATGACGACGGACGTCGACGCCCTCTCGACCTTCCTGCAGACCGGTCTGGTCACCGCGTTCGTCTCGGTCGTCACCTTCTTCGGCATCATGGGCGCCCTGCTGGTGCTCGACGTACAGCTGGCGCTGGTCGTCTTCGCGACGCTCCCGCCGCTGATCGTCGCCACGTACTTCTTCCGCAAGGCGAGCGTGAAGGCGTACGAACTCGCCCGTGAACGCGTCTCGCTGGTCAACGCCGACCTCCAGGAGTCGGTGTCCGGGCTGCGGATCGTGCAGGCGTTCCGCCGGGAGCGGGACGGCGGGGCACGCTTCGCGGAGCGCAGCGACAGTTACCGCCGGGCCCGCGTCCGGGGCCAGTGGCTGATCTCGATCTACTTCCCCTTCGTCCAGCTGCTGTCCTCGGTGGCCGCCGCGGCCGTGCTGATCGCGGGCGCGGGCCGGGTGGACGCGGCGACCCTGACGACCGGCGCCCTGGTCGCCTACCTCCTCTACATCGACCTGTTCTTCGCCCCGGTCCAGCAGCTCTCCCAGGTCTTCGACGGCTACCAGCAGGCGACCGTCTCCCTGGGCCGGATCCAGGAGCTGCTCCGGGAACCGACGTCCACGAAGGCGGCCGAGGAGCCGCTGGACGTCCTGTCGTTGCGGGGCGAAGTGGCCTTCGAGAACGTGCACTTCGCGTACGGGGACGACGAGGAGGCCCTCGGCGGCATCGACCTGAAGATCCCCGCCGGTCAGACGGTCGCGTTCGTCGGCGAGACGGGCGCGGGCAAGTCCACCGTGGTCAAGCTGGTGGCCCGGTTCTACGACCCGACGGGCGGCCGGGTCACGGTCGACGGCACGGACCTGCGCGCCCTGGACCTGACCTCCTACCGCCACCGCCTCGGCGTGGTCCCCCAGGAGGCCTACCTCTTCCAGGGCACGATCCGCGACGCCATCGCCTACGGCCGCCCGGACGCCACCGACGCCGAGGTCGAGGCGGCGGCCCGTGCGGTCGGTGCCCACGAGATGATCGCCACGCTGGAGGGCGGTTATCTCCACGAGGTCGCCGAACGCGGCCGCAACCTCTCCGCGGGCCAGCGCCAGCTGATCGCGCTGGCCCGGGCGGAACTGGTCGACCCGGACATCCTGCTGCTCGACGAGGCCACGGCAGCCCTGGACCTGGCCACCGAGGCCCTGGTCAACCAGGCCACCGACCGTCTCGCGGGCCGCCGCACCACCCTCGTCGTGGCCCACCGCCTGACCACGGCGGCCCGCGCGGACCGCGTCGTGGTGATGGCCCACGGCCGCGTGGTCGAGGACGGAACCCACGACGAGCTCCTCGCGCTGGCGGGGCGGTACGCCGAGTTGTGGCGGACGTTCGTGGGGGAGCCGGCCCAGGTGTCAGGCTGACGGTCGTGCAACCGTCCGACATACGTTCTGCGTCCGTACACCTGTACGCCCAAGAGCTGCGGGAGGGACGGCAGTGAAGAGTGGAGCGATACGGCGGCTGGCGATGGGACTGGCCGTGACGGCGGCGGCCGGGATGCTCGGGGTCGCCGTGCCGGGACAGGCGCAGGCCGCGGCCTCGTCCTGCGAGGGGCGCAAGGTCAGGTCTTTCCCGTTCGCCACCGGCACGGTGGAGGTGTACAAGCGGGGCGGTTACGTGTGCGCGGTCACCCTTCCCAAGCACCCCGGGGTCCGGCAGCACATGAAAGTGAGTCTGCGGGCGTACGGGCTGCGGCCGGTCGAGGACGCGGGCCGGTACAAGTACCGGGCCGGTCCCGTCACCGTGCACGCCGGGCAGCGGAAGGTGTGGGTGAAGGGCGAGGTCGGCCGGGGCACGTACGACTCGGACGGCTGGATCCGGCTCTGAGACAAAGGTTTCTCACAGGGTTTTCCCCACGAGGTGTCACCTCCCCTGGTGCGGAGCGGACGTGCGCCGCTAGCGTCCGGCGCACATCTGTACTCACAGGGGAGGGTGCATGCGCAAGGCGCTCAGATGGCTCCTCACGCTGGTCGTGCTCATCGGCACGGTCAGTACGGCAGGGGCGGCAACCGCCGCCGAGCCGGAGGCCGACGGCACCAGTGCCACCACCGACATCAAGGATCAGCTCCTCGCCATCCCGGGGATGAGCCTGATCGAGGAGAAGCCGTACACCGGCTACCGCTTCTTCGTCCTGAACTACACCCAGCCGGTCGACCACCGGCACCCGTCCAAGGGCACGTTCCAGCAGCGGATCACCGTGCTGCACAAGGACGTCAGTCGGCCGACCGTCTTCTACACCGGCGGCTACAACGTCTCCACCACGCCTCGCCGCAGTGAGCCGACCCAGATCGTGGACGGCAACCAGGTCTCCATGGAGTACCGCTTCTTCACGCCCTCCCGGCCCGACCCGGCCGACTGGACGAAGCTGGACATCTGGCAGGCGGCCAGTGACCAGCACCGCATCTTCAAGGCGCTGAAGAAGATCTACTCGAAGAACTGGCTCTCCACGGGCGGCTCCAAGGGCGGCATGACCGCCACCTACTACGAGCGCTTCTACCCGCGCGACATGGACGGTGTCGTCGCCTACGTCGCCCCCAACGACGTGGTGAACAACGAGGACTCGGCGTACGACCGCTTCTTCGAGAAGGTCGGCACCAAGGAGTGCCGCGACCGGCTGAACGCGGTGCAGCGCGAGGCCCTCGTGCGGCGCGAGCCGCTGGAGAAGAAGTACGCCGACTACGCGGCGGCGGAGGGCCTCACCTTCACCACCGTCGGCAGCCTCGACAAGGCCTACGAGGCCGTCGTCCTCGACTACGTCTGGGGCTTCTGGCAGTACAACCTGCTGGCCAACTGCGGTGACGACGCACTGATCCCGGCGAACGCGAAGACCGCGACCGACGACCAGATCTGGAACTCCGTCGACACGATCTCCGGCTTCTCCGCCTACGCCGACCAGGGACTGGAGACGTACACGCCGTACTACTACCAGGCGGCCACCCAGCTCGGCGCTCCGACGATCAAGTTCCCGCACATCGAGAAGAAGTACATCCGCTACGGCTACCAGCCGCCGCGCAACTTCGTCCCGCGCAGCATCCCGACGAAGTTCCAGCCGTACGCGATGCGGGACGTGGACAACTGGGTGCGGGGCAACGCCCGTCACATGCTCTATGTCTACGGCCAGAACGACCCGTGGGGCGGGGAGCGGTTCCGCGTCGACAAGGGAGCGAAGGACGCGTACGTGTTCACCGCGCCCGGCATGAACCACGGGGCGAACGTCGCCGGTCTGGTCGCCGACCAGAAGGCGTTCGCCACGGCCAGGATCCTCGCCTGGGCGGGCGTCCCGGCGACGGCCGTCACCGCGGCGAAGCCGCTCGCGAAGTTCGACAAGAAGCTGGACGTACGGGACGTGGAGCGCGAGCCCACCCTACGTCCGTAGTCCGCGCGCCGCGCCCGGCCGGGATCACAACGGCCGGGCGCAGCCCACCGGCTGGGCGCCGCCGAGCTGGACGTACAGGGCTGTCGACAGCGGGCACCGGCTCCGCTCGGCGACCGCCTTCACCACCTTGTACTGCGGTTTCTTCGCGCCCTTGCCATCACACGCGGTCTCCCTGACCTGCCCGCTGCCCGCGCCGTACACGCAGTCGCCGACGATGGTCCGCGGGCCGCCCCCGCCGCCGGGGTCACCGGGGTGCGGCGGTTCCAGGTTGCGCATACAGGCGTATCCCTGCGGGACCGCCCCGTCGCCGTCCTCGTCGGAGATCTGGCTCTGCTCGCTGATGTGCAGCACGAAGTCGGTGGTCGCCGGGCACGGCGGCCCGCCGACCGGGGTGCCGTCGTGCCGGGCCACGACCCGTGCCGCCGCCCGCTCACTGGTGCAGGGCACCTCGGTGAAGCTGGCCTTGCCGAAGGAGCTGCACTCGTCGACCGCGAGGAACACCGCGCCGAAACCGGAGGCCCGGGTCGCGGAGGGCGAGACCGAGGCCGTGGCGCCGGTCCCCTCGTCGCTCTCCCCGCCGGCCGCCGGCTGGGTGCACCCCGTCAGCAGGGCGGCGAGCAGCGCCGGCAGTACATACACCGCCCCCGTGGACAACCTGTCGCGCATCGCCATCCCCCCCGCACTGCCCCCGCCGTCCAGCGTGACCGTCGCGGCGGGGCCACGCCAGACGTGTGGGGTACTTTGCGCCTTTCGGGGGTGATGTGCGAGTTGCGAGTCGTACGCGAACTACGTCCCGCGCGCTATCGGCCGTACGACAGCCCGTGCCCGACCGGGTACAGCACCTTCGCCGGATCGTCCGCCCGCTGTACCGGCACCGGCAGCCTCCCGCGCGGAGCCGCCTTTCCGGCGATCACCCGTGCCGCCGCCCGCAGTTCGACATCGGTCCAGGAGTAGGCCGCCAAGTATGCCGGGACGGTGGGCAGTTGGGCCACGTCGTAGGGATTGCGGATCGCGACGGCCACCACCGGCCTCCCGGTCGCCACGAGCTGCTCGACGAGTGTCTTCTGGGCGGCCGTGATGTTGTACGTCCCCACGATCACCGCGTCCGCGTCCTGCGCGGCGGCGACGGCCTGGGCGACGGTGGCCGCCGAGGGGGCCGTACCAGTCGGCAGGGCGGTGGCCGTGAAGCCCAGTTCGGTGAGGGCGGCGGCGAGGACCCCGGTCGGCGGGCCCGTCGTACCGGAGGGAGAGGCGGGGTCGGCGCCCACCACGAGCAGCTTGCGGTGGGTGTGGCGGTTCAGGGGCAGCAGTCGCCTCTCGTTGACCAGCAGGGTGGTCGTCCGCTCGGCGATCCGGTCGGCCGCGGCGAGGTGGGCCGGGGTGCCGACGGTCCGGGTGACGCCACCGTGGTTGACGTACGGCTCCTCGAAGAGCCCCAGCCGGGCCTTGAGCCGCAGGATCCGCAGGATCGACTCGTCCAGCCGCGCCTCGGTGAGCTCGCCGTCCTGTACGGCCTTCAGGACGGCGTTCCACGCGACGTCCAGGGAGGGCGGGTTGAGGAGCTGGTCGACACCGGCCTTGAGGGCGAGGACGGGGACGCGGTCGTCGCCGTACTTCTGCCGGACGCCCTCCATGCCGAGGGAGTCCGTGACCACGACCCCGTCGTAGCCGAGTTCGCCGCGCAGGATGCCGGTGAGGATCGGGTGGGAGAGGGTGGCCGGGTCGCCCGAGTCGTCGAGGGCCGGGAACTGGATGTGCGCGGTCATGATCGAGTCGATGCCGGCGCGGATCGCGGACCGGAAGGGGACGGCGTCCAGTTTCTCCCACAGTTCCCGGCTGTGGGTGATGACGGGGAAGCCGTAGTGGCTGTCGACGGCGGTGTCCCCGTGCCCCGGGAAGTGCTTGGCGGTCGCGGCGACCCCGGCGCCCTGGTACCCGGCGACCTCGGCGGCGACGAGCCCGGCGACTGCTTGGGGGTCGGAGCCGAAGGAACGGACGCCGATGACCGGGTTGGCCGGATTGACGTTGACGTCAGCGACGGGGGAGTAGTTCTGCCGGATGCCGATGGCCCTGAGCTCCTGCCCGGCGACACGGCCCAGGGAGTGGGCGTCCTTCCGTGAACCGCCGGCGCCGATCGCCATGGCGCCCGGGAAGAGGGTCGCGGGCTCGCCGACGCGGCAGACGATCCCGTGCTCCTGGTCGGTGGAGATGAGGGCGGGCAGCCCGCGCGGCTGTCGCAGTGACGCCTGCTGGATGCCGTTGGACAGGTCGGCGATCTGGTGCGGATCACGGGTGTTGTGCGCCCAGGTGAAGTAGATGATCCCGCCCACCCGGTACCTGGCGATCATCTCGGCGGCCGTACGGACGCCGATCTCCTTGAGGTTGGCGTCGATGTCGGCCTGGTCGGGGGCGGTGGCGGAGTGGCCGTAGACCCGCATCACGAAGAGCTGGCCGACCTTCTCCTCGAGCGTCATACGGGAGACGAGGGAGCCGAGCTTCTTGTCGTTCGCGTGTGCGGTCCCGCTGAGGGCGAGTGAGGCGGCGACGCCTGCTGTGGCGGCGAGGACGGTACGTCTGGAGGGCACGTGCGCTCCTTCCGGAGGCGATCCGCTGAAGGAAACTTCCGAGAAGTCACCAATAACCGGGAAGTTTCTGCCAGTCAAGGGAGCGCACAGCGCACAGTAGGCAGGGAGGGGCCGCCATCGGCGCAGTTGGAGGGGGGCGCGCCGATGACGGCGTGCTGCCGGCCGCAGTACGGAGGAGAGGGTTGGTCAGCGTTCGCAGCCAGCAGCGAGGCCGACGCCGTACCACGGTGACTCTCCGGCAGCTTGCGCATTGGACGAGCGGCGGCGGGGCGGGGTTCCCGGCTCGGGCCGGATTTCCCCAAGTTGGTGCGGCCGGGGTCAACGGGACGGATGAGCCGCCATATCGGGTCGGCCACGCCCCGGCGTAGGGTCGGCGCATGAGCCAGTTGCTGCCGCTCCTGACCGTCCTCGCCGGTCTTGCCGTGACCCTGGCCCTCTTCGCCCTGCTGGCCCGCCACGTTCGCCGCCGCGGGACGGCGGGCGGGGCCCTGCGCGGGGCGATGGCGGCGCACGACGAGGCGTGGCACGGGACGGCGGCCGACTCGTACTACGAGCTCCAGGTGCAGACGAACCGCAAGGCGCCGCTCCCGGACGACCGGTGGAGGCGGGGGCCACGCTCCGGGCGTCGCGCCTGAACGGGGTCCACCCCGTGGACGTCCCGGCGTCGGAGGGGGTCGTGGGCGATCATGAGGGGCATGCCCGCCGACACGCCCGTCCCGCAGACCCTCTCCCTCCCCGGCTCGAAGTCCCTCACCGCGCGGGCTCTCTTCCTGGCCGCCGCGGCCGACGGAGTGACCACCCTCGTACGCCCCCTCCGCTCGGACGACACCGAGGGCTTCGCCGAGGGACTCGTACGGCTGGGCTACCGGGTGGGCCGTACACCCGACGCGTGGCAGGTGGACGGCCGCCCGCAGGGACCGGCGGTCGCCGAGGCGGACGTGTACTGCCGTGACGGCGCGACGACCGCCCGCTTCCTGCCCACCCTGGCCGCGGCCGGCCACGGCACCTACCACTTCGACGCCTCGCCCCAGATGCGCAGGCGTCCCCTGCTGCCGCTGTCCCGTGCGCTGCGCGACCTGGGCGTGGACCTGCGGCACGAGGAGGCGGAGGGGCATCACCCGCTGACCGTGCGGGCGGCGGGCGTGGAGGGCGGCGAGGTGACGCTGGACGCGGGCCAGTCCTCCCAGTACCTCACCGCACTCCTGCTGCTCGGCCCCCTGACCCGCCGGGGCCTGCGCATCCACGTCACGGACCTGGTGTCGGCGCCGTACGTCGAGATCACCCTCGCGATGATGCGGGCGTTCGGGGTGGAGGTGGCGAGGGAGGGCGACGTCTTCGTGGTCCCGCCGGGCGGTTACCGCGCCACGACCTACGCGATCGAGCCCGACGCGTCCACGGCGAGCTACTTCTTCGCGGCGGCGGCTCTGACCCCGGGCGCCGAGGTGACGGTCCCGGGCCTGGGCACGGGCGCGCTCCAGGGCGACCTCGGCTTCGTGGACGTACTGCGGCGGATGGGAGCGGAGGTGTCCGTCGGCGCCACGGCCACCACGGTCCGGGGCACCGGCGAACTGCGCGGCCTGACGGTCAACATGCGGGACATCTCGGACACGATGCCGACGCTCGCGGCGATCGCCCCCTTCGCCTCCGCCCCCGTCCGCATCGAGGACGTGGCGAACACGCGGGTGAAGGAGTGCGACCGCCTGGAGGCCTGCGCGGAGAACCTGCGGCGGCTGGGCGTGCGGGTGGCGACCGGCCCGGACTGGATCGAGATCCACCCCGGAGCAGCCACCGGGGCTCAGGTGACGTCGTACGGCGACCACCGCATCGTCATGTCCTTCGCGGTCACCGGCCTTCGGGTACCGGGAATCTCGTTCGACGACCCCGGATGCGTACGCAAGACTTTCCCCGGTTTCCATGAGGCGTTCGCGGAGCTGCGAAGGACCATCGGGAGTTGAACGGGCATTGAGTTTCCAGCTGGAAGGGCCGGTCCTGACAGGCGCGTTGGTGCGCCTGGAACCGCTGGACCACGGGCACACGGCGGACCTGGCCGTGGCGGCGGAGGAGAACCGCGGCACCTACGCGTTCACCTGGGTGCCCAGGGCCGACGAAGTCGGTGACTACGTCGACGCGCAGCTCGCGCGGGCGGCGACGGGGCGGCTCGCGCCGTATGCGCAGGTGTCGGTCGCGACGGGGCGGGCGGTGGGGGCCACGTCGTTCTGGGAGCCGCGGTGCTGGCGGTCGGAGGACCGACTCGACGCCGTGGAGGTCGGTTTCACCTGGCTGGCGGGGTCGGCGCAGGGGACGGGCATCAACGCCGAGGCCAAGCTGCTGCTCTTCCGGCACGCCTTCGAGGTGTGGGACGTCTCCCGGGTCGACCTGAAGACGGACGCCCGCAACGACCGCTCCCGCGCGGCGATCGAGAGCGTCGGCGCCCGTTTCGAGGGCGTCCTGAGGAACTGGTCGCGCTCCTGGGCGCCCGGTGAGGACGGACGGCTGCGGGACTCGGCGATCTTCTCGATCACGGCCCAGGAGTGGCCGGGGTGCCGGAAGCGGCTGGAGGAGCGGGTGGCGGGGTTCGTGGCACGGCGGGGATGAGGGGAGCGGCAGCATGCGGTTGCGCGATGTCACGATGGACGACGTGGACGCCTACGTCCGGATGCGCTGCGACCCCGTCATGATGGCCGAGCTGGGCGGGCCGTTGCCGCGGGAGGGCATCGAGGACAAGGTGCGCCGGGACGCGGAGGAGGCGGCTGCCGACGAGTCCTGGATCAAGATGATCGTCCCCGAACCGGACCGGCCCGACGTGGTGGCGGGGTCGGTGACCGTCTGGTCCCACGACCCCGGGGACGGGCCCCTCTCCGAGATCGGCTGGATGGTGCTGCCGCACTTCCAGGGACGGGGACTGGGCAAGTGGGCGGTCCGTGCGCTGCTCGAACGGGCGTGGAGCGAGGACCGCTGGGGTGACATCCACGCGTTCCCGGCCACGAGCAACGGCCCCTCGAACGGCATCTGCCGCTCACTGGGCTTCCGTCTCGTCGGCGAACTCGACATGCCGTTCGCGGACCGGGTCCTGCGCAGCAACCACTGGACGATCACGCCCACTGCTCATCAAGCCCGACAGCCGTAGTCGGTCCAGGACCGTCGCCGGCACCGGGTCTCCCTCCGCCCCCGTCCGCACCGCCGCGAAGACGTGCCGGGACGGGGGCGTCCCGTCGTCCGTCGTCAGCAGGGCCAGGTCGCGGTGGGCGTATGCCGGGCGGACCGGGCGGGGGGCCGGCTCCACTCCCTGGCCCGCCTCGACCGGCGCACCCCGGTCGTTCACCGCGTGCCGGATGTCCGGGGTGAACCCGGCCGCCACGTACACCGACCGCGCCACCGCGCCCACGCGCGTCCCCCGGCGATCGCCGAATTCGCCCCACCTGCCCTGGAGTTCACCCTCGCCGGGTCCACCCGCCTGGTCGCCGCCGACATCCTTCACGCCTCGTCCGTAGCCGGAACCGCCCGCAACTCGGGTGTGCTCGCCCCGACATAGCCCACCGCGGCCACACACATGAGACCGCCCGTGATCAGCGCCGTCACGCCCGAGCTCCAGCCCGCGACCAGGCCGCCGCGCAGGTTGCCCAGGTGCGGGCCCGCCTGGCCGACGATCATCTCGGCGGCCGTGACCCGGCCGAGCAGGGCGTCGGGGGTGCGGGTCTGGACGATGGTGGTGCGGGACAGGACGGCGAGGGCGTCCGCCGCGCCGGCCAGCGCCAGGAAGCCGAGGCCCGCCCAGGCACTGGTGGCCAGGCCGAACAGCGCGAGGGCCGCGCCCCAGGTCGCCGACGCGCACAGCATCACCGGGCCGGGGCGGGCCAGTCGGGTGACCGGGCCGGAGAAGACCGTCGCGGCGACACCGCCCACCGCGAGCGCGGACAGGAACAGGCCGAGCGTGCGCGGGTCGCCGCCGAAGCGCTCCTCGTTGACCAGCGGGAACAGGCTCACCGGCATGGACAGGACGGTGGCGGCCAGGTCGGTCAGCAGCGCGCCGCGCACCACCCGGTGGCCGGTCAGGAAGCGCAGCCCGTCCAGGACACCGTGCAGACCGGGGCGGGACTTCTCGCCCTCGGGTGGCAGCGCGGGCAGACCGTAGGCGCCGTAGAAGGACATCGTGAAGCTCAGGGTGTCCAGGAGGTAGCAGACGCCGATGCCCCACCAGCCGAGCACGACCCCGGCGACGGCCGGCCCGACCAGCATCATCGCCTGGCCGGTGACCTGCTGGAGCGCGAGACCGGCGGCCACCTGCTCGCGGGGCAGCAGACGCGGCACGAACACGCCGGCGGCCGGCGCGCCGAGTGCGGCGAAGGAGGTCTGCGCCGCGACCAGCAGCAGCACGACGACCACGGGCGCGTGCCCCGCGAAGCCCTGCACGGCCAGCAGCAGGGAGCAGACCGCCGAGCCGACGGTGCCCGTGAGGTAGACCCGGCGCCGGTCGGCCCGGTCGACCCAGGCGCCCGCGAACAGGCTGACCCCGACCATCGGCACCGCCTGCGCGACACCGACGGCGCCGCTCCAGATCGTGCTGTGGGTCATGTCCCAGACCTGGAACATGACGGTGACCATGGTCATGAAGGTGCCGAGCGTGGACACCGTGCGCCCGAACAGCAGCCGCCGGAAGACCGGGGAGGCGCGCAGGGGCCGTACATCGAGGAACGTACGGCTGAGGCTCATGACGGGGGGACCGGGGCAGGGGCGGGCTGATGCACCCCGGGACGGTAGCGGGCCGCCCCCGTCCCGGCCACCGAATTACCGGCTCGACGCCGCTTACGCCGAGTCGTTCAGCAGCCGCGCCAGGTGCTCGCGGCCCGCCCCCAGCAGCTCCTCCAGCGGCGCGGCCGCCTCGTACCACCGCTTCTCGTACTCCCAGCACAGCCAGCCGTCCCAGCCGTGCCGGGAGAGGACCTCCACGCACTCCGCGAGCGGCAGGACCCCGGAGCCGAGCGCGACCGGGGTGGTGTCGTCGGCCGACGCGATGTCCTTGACCTGGACGTATCCGAGGTACGGGCCGAGGGCCGCGTAGGTCTCGGAGGGCTGTTCGCCGCCGAGCCAGGTGTGCATGACGTCCCAGAGCGAGCCGACCTGACGGTGGCCGACCGGTCCGAGGACGCGGATCGCGTCGGCGCCGGTGCGGTGCGAGTCATGGGTTTCGAGGAGGATGCGTACGTCGAGGTCGCCGGCGTACTCCGCGGCCGTACCGAGCCGCCTGGCGGCCGTGGCGTCGGCCTCCTCGCGGGACTGGTCGGAGGCGGCGCCCGGGAAGACGCGTACGAAGCCGGCGCCGAGGTCGCGGGCGAGGTCCAGGAGACGGTGGATCTCCTCCACGACGGGTTCGTCGTCGCCGGGCGCCGCCACACGCGCGTACCCCGCGAGACCGAGGACCTCCACGCCTGCCGCCTTGAACTCGGCGACCGCGTCGGCCCGTTCGGCGAGCCCGATACCAGGGTGCACCGGCTCCTCCGGATGCGCGCGCAGTTCTACTCCGTGATAGCCGTGCGTGGTCGCGAGCCGCAGCACGTCGGTGAGGGGGAGGCCGGGGACACCGAGGGTGGAGAACGCCAGTTTCATGGGCCCTACTCTCACCCGGTCGAGTCGGTGAGGTCCAGTCCGGACGGGCGGCGCGGGTGCGTGGCTGACCCAATGGGCGGCTCGGCCGCCGCTCACGGGCCGCCCGGCCCCACCTCAGTCACCCGTGCCGGTCAGGTCCAGTCGCCAGTCCCGGCCGTCTGGCTGAGCCGCCTCTCGGCCGCCCCTCTCCCTCACCGGTGCCGGTCGCCTCCTGCCCGGCCGCCTGGACGTGGCCCCTCATCCTGCCCCGTACCGGTCCCCCCGGCCCGGCCGCCCGGAGGAGACCCTCGGCCGCCCCCTCACTCACCCGTGCCGGTCAGGTCCAGTCGCCAGTCCTGCCCGTTCAGGTCCTTGCCGAAGGAGCGGTGGGGTTTCTCGGCGGCGAGGACGAAGCCGTGCCGCTGGTAGACCCGGCGGGCGGCGGCCAGGACGTCGTTGGTCCACAGGACCAGGTCCCGGTAGCCGACACCGCGCGCGAAGTCGACGACGGCCGCCACCAGCCGGTCCCCGATGCCGAGTCCACGCGCGTCGGGCTCGACGAGGAGCAGCCGCAGCCGGGCCGTGGCGGGCGCCTCGTCCCGTACGCACATGACGCATCCCACCGGCCGACCGTCCAGCTCGGCGATCCACACCCGCTCCAGATGCGGATCGTGATCCTCCGCGAAGTCGGCGACGATCCTCGCGACCAGTCCCTCGTAGTCGGCGTTGAAGCCGTACTCGGCGGCGTAGAGGGCCGCGTTCCGGGCCACGATCCAGCCGAGGTCACCGGGTCGCGGCTCGCGCAGCAGGACGTCCTCGCGGCGGGGCGGGCGGCCGTCGGACAGGAGCGTACGGACGGTCCGCATCGCCTCGGAGAGCCGGGGCCGGTCGGCGGAGGGGACGGTCGCGAGGAGCGCGCCCACCGATTCGTCGGCGCGCTCGGCGAGCAGCGCGGCGGTCTCCCGGCCGCGCGCGGTGAGCGCGACCCGGCGCCGGCGCGGATCACGGGCCGAGGTCGTGCGCTCGATCAGTCCGTCCTGCTCGAACTTGTTCAGAATCCGGCTCAAGTACCCTGCGTCCAGCGAGAGTTCGGTGCGCAGATCGGCCGCGTCGGTGCGCGGCGAGTGCGCGAGCTCGTAGAGCACACGGGACTCCGTGAGGGTGTACGGGGCGTAGAGCTGGCGGCTGTAGTCGAGGGCCCCGATGACGTTGGTGTAGAAGCGGTTGAAGGCGCGGATGTCCTGAACGGTCATGATGCGGTCGACCCCCGGATGCTTGACTCAGTCAGAGATATCGATGGACTGAGCGTAGGACGTCCGCGCCTCCCGCGGCTACCCCTCGGTAGCGGGCCGGTAGACGCACACCTGGACGCCGGTCTTCCCGGTGACCGTGGACACCAGCTCGAACGGCCGCTTCCCGCCGTCCTCCGGGAAGATCGACTTGCCTCCGCCGAGCAGGACCGGCATCACGATGAGCTGGAGTTCGTCGACGAGCCCTTCGCTGATCAGCGTGCGGACGAGCGTGGGGCTGCCCATCATCGCCAGGTCACCGCCCTCGCGCTCACGCAGCGCACGGATCCGCGCGACGGCCTCGGAGCCCGGGATCCGCTCGGTGTTGTTCCAGGTCAGCTCTGAGTCGCCGAGGGTGTCCGTCACGACGTACTTCTTGAGGGAGTTCAGCCGGTCGGTGAACGGGTCCCCGGCGCGCTCCGGCCAGGCCCCCGCCATCGTCAGATACGTCCGCCGCCCGTACAGCAGCGCCTCGGCCCGCTCCATCCCCTCGGTGAACGCCGGTCCGAGCACCTCCTCGTCGAAGTACGGGTGCGACCAGCCGCCGTGCGCGAACCCGCCGTCGGTGTCCTCCTCGGGCCCGCCGGGCGCCTGCACGACGCCGTCCAGACTGATGAACTCACTGACCACGATGCGCATGGGACTCACTCCAGTTCCTGGTGGGTTACGGCATTGCAGACCGAGGTGGGGCGCGGAACTCATCGGTGCGGGGAGCGTACGGCGTCTTCGGGTTCAGCCCCACCAGAACCGTGTAGTCCGGGAACGGTGTCGGCGGACCGTCCATGAGCGGCGTCGACAGCGAACGAGGCTCTGGTGCCGCGGTGTTGAAGGGGTGCCCGCCCGATTTTCGGTGGACAAAGATCGTGCCGCCGACAGACTGATCCGATGACCGCACAAGACGCCGCCACCGACCTTCGCCTCTACCTCCAGGACGCCCGCGACTCCCTGCTGCTGAAGATCGAGGGCCTCTCCGAGTACGACGTCCGCCGCCCCCTGACCCCGACCGGCACCAACCTCCTGGGACTGGTCAAGCACCTCACCGGTGCCGAGGCGATCTACTTCGGTGAGACCTTCGGCCGGCCGCTCCCCGGGGCCCAGCCGCTGTGGATCACCGGCGCCGCCGAACCGAACGCCGACCTGTGGGCGACCCCCGAGGAGACCCGCGAGGAGATCGTCGACGGCTACCGCCGGGCCTGCGCCCACGCGGACGAGACCCTCGACACTCTCCCCCTGGACACCGTGGGCCGCGTCCCCTGGCCCCCGCACTCCGAACTCACCCTCCACCGCATCCTGATCCACATGATCGCCGAGAGTCACCGCCACGTCGGCCACGCCGACGTCGTACGCGAACTCGTCGACGGGTCGGTGGGGCAGCGGGCGGAGGGGGACAACGTGGCGCCCGGGGACGGAGATTGGTGGGAGCAGTACCGGAACCGGGTGGAGGAAGCGGCGAGGAAGGCTTCCGCGGCGGGCAACTGAACCCACCTGAGGGGCTGCGGCTGCCGCCGCGTGGGCGCGACCGGCCCCCACCCGCCCACGCCCCCTCAGCCCCGAGGCGCCCCCGACGACCCCCGCACCATCAGCTCCCCCCGAACCGTCGCGATCCCCCCGGGCGGCGGCTCCTCCCGTCCCATCGCGATCCGCCCCGCCCGGGCCCCCGCCTCCGCCAACGGCAACCGCACCGTCGTCAGGGCAGGCACCGCGTCGATGCTGAACGGCAGGTCGTCGAACCCGGCGACGGACACGTCGTCCGGAATCCGCAGCCCGGAGTCCCGCAGGGCCGCGCACGCGCCCAGCGCGACGGAGTCGTTCGCGGCCACGACAGCCGTCAACGAGGGGTCCCGCCGCAGCAGTTCCAGCGTGGCCTCGTACCCGGACCGCCGGTCGTAGCGGCCATGGACGGTCCACCGCGGGTCCTCGGTGATCCCGTGCGCCTCCAGCGCCGCCCGGTGTCCCTCCAGCCGGTGCCGGGTCGTCGTGCGCTCCTCCGGCCCCGCGATGTACCCGAGCCGCCGGTGTCCGAGCCCGATGAGGTGCTCGGTGAGTTCCTTGCCCCCGCCCCGGTTGTCGAAGGTCAGCGCGAACGCCCCGGTCTCCGGCGCCGGCGGCCGCCCGCACAGCACGATCCGCGTCCCGGCGTCAGCGAGCTTGCGCAGCTTGGCGGACATCGCGGCCTTGTGTGGCGCGTCCTCCACCGCCCCACCCGTGAGGACGACCGCCGCCGCCCGCTGCCGCTGCAGCAGGGTGAGATACGTCAGCTCCCGCTCCGGAGAGCCCCCCGTGTTGCAGACGACGCCGAGCCGCTCACCGCCCGCGCGCCCGCCCGGCCCCCCGATCTCCGACTGGATGGCACCGGCCATGATCCCGAAGAAGGGGTCCGCGATGTCGTTCACGAGGATCCCGACCAGATCCGACGTGGCGGCGGCGAGCGAGCTCGCGGGACCGTTGAGCACGTAGTCCAGCTCGTCCACGGCCCGCAGCACCCGCTCACGCGTGGTCGCGGCCACGGGGTAGTTCCCGTTCAACACGCGCGACACCGTCGCGGGGGAGACCTGGGCGCGGGCCGCCACGTCCGCCAGGGTCACCGTCATCTCGTTGTCCTCCGGTCGCGCGCCGCAGCGCATCTCAGTCGTACTCCGTCGTACACGCGGGCACCAAGGTCCCGGTTCCGGGCCGACCTTAAGGCCATGACGCCCAGCTGTTCGCCCCCTCGAACAACTCACCCGGTTCGCGGTCTTGTCCAGACCGCTGCTCAGAGGCTAGCTTCTTCCTAGATAGAAAGCGCTTGCTGTAACGCTCATCAGTGGAGCGTGCGCGGCGCGCACGACCGCGTACGACTCCTACGAAGGGAATGACGTGACACGCAAGACGGTGCGTATCGCCATGAACGGTGTGACGGGGCGCATGGGCTACCGCCAGCACCTCGTCCGCTCGATCCTCGCGATCCGCGAGCAGGGCGGTCTCGACCTGGGTGACGGCACGGTGCTGTGGCCCGAGCCGATCCTGGTGGGCCGCCGTGAGCACGCGCTCAAGGCGCTCGCCGAGCAGCACGGCCTGCGTCTGGACAACATCTCCACCGACGTGGACGCGGTCCTGGCCGACCCGACCGTCGAGATCTACTTCGACGCTCAGGTGACCTCCGCGCGCGAGGAGGCCATCAAGAAGGCGATCGCCGCCGGCAAGCACGTCTACACCGAGAAGCCCACCGCCACCGGCCTCGACGGCGCCCTGGAGCTGGCCCGTCTCGCCAACGAGAAGGGCATCAAGCACGGCGTCGTCCAGGACAAGCTCTTCCTCCCCGGCCTGCTCAAGCTGAAGCGCCTCATCGACGGCGGCTTCTTCGGCCGGATCCTCTCGATCCGCGGCGAGTTCGGCTACTGGGTCTTCGAGGGCGACTGGCAGACCGCCCAGCGCCCCTCGTGGAACTACCGGGCCGAGGACGGCGGTGGCATCGTTGTCGACATGTTCCCGCACTGGGAGTACGTGCTCCACGAGCTCTTCGGCCGGGTGAAGTCCGTCCAGGCCCTCACCGCCACCCACATCCCGCAGCGCTGGGACGAGAACGACAAGCCGTACGACGCCACCGCCGACGACGCGGCCTACGGCATCTTCGAGCTCGAGGGCGGCGCCATCGCCCAGATCAACTCCTCCTGGACCGTCCGCGTCAACCGCGACGAGCTCGTGGAGTTCCAGGTCGACGGCACCGAGGGCTCCGCCGTCGCCGGTCTGCGCAACTGCCGCGTCCAGCACCGCAGCGCCACCCCCAAGCCGGTCTGGAACCCGGACATCCCCGCCACCGAGGTCTTCCGCGACCAGTGGCAGGAGGTCCCGGACAACGCCGAGTTCGACAACGGCTTCAAGGCGCAGTGGGAGCTCTTCCTCAAGCACGTCTACGCCGACGCCCCCTACCAGTGGGACCTCCTGGCCGGCGCCCGCGGCGTCCAGCTCGCCGAACTGGGCCTGAAGTCCTCGGCCGAGGGCCGCCGTTTCGACGTACCGGAGATCTCGCTGTGACGATCCGACTCCCCGACTTCAAGGGGGGCTTCAGGGCCTACGAGCCCCGCCAGGAGCCCTTCGCCGCCACGCCCGGCACCCCCTTCACCTCCCGTACGGTCTTCTCGGCGGCGCACGTCGTCGCCGACCCGTTCGCCGACTCCACGCCGGACTCCCCGGCCGTCGTCGACTGGGACGCCACCCTCGCCTTCCGCCGCCACCTGTGGTCGCACGGGCTCGGGGTCGCCGAGGCGATGGACACCGCCCAGCGCGGGATGGGACTGGACTGGGCGGGCGCGGCCGAGCTGATCCGCCGCAGCGCCGCCGAGGCCACGTCGGTCGGCGGCCTCATCGCCTGCGGTGTCGGCACCGACCAGCTCACCGGCCCCGCGACCCTGGACGAGGTCCGGGCCGCCTACGAGGAGCAGCTCGCCCTCGTCGAGGAGTCCGGCGCGCAGGCCATCCTGATGGCCTCCCGGGCCCTCGCGGCGGCCGCCAAGGGCCCCGAGGACTACCTCGAGGTCTACGGCCACCTCCTGCGCCAGTCCGCCGAGCCGGTCGTCCTGCACTGGTTGGGCCCGATGTTCGACCCGGCCCTGGAGGGCTACTGGGGGTCGAGCGACCTGGACGCCGCGACGGACACCTTCCTCGAGGTCATCGCGGCCCACCCCGACAAGGTCGACGGCATCAAGGTCTCGCTCCTGGAGGCGCGGCGCGAGATCGACATCCGCCGCCGGCTCCCGCAGGGCGTCCGCTGCTACACGGGCGACGACTTCAACTACCCCGAGCTGATCGCGGGCGACGAGCAGGGCTTCAGCCACGCCCTGCTGGGCATCTTCGACCCGCTGGGCCCGCTGGCGGCCGAGGCGGTCCGCGTCCTGGACACCGGTGACGCCAAGGGTTTCCGCGAACTCCTCGACCCCACCGTCGAGTTGTCCCGCCATCTCTTCCAGGCACCCACCCGCTTCTACAAGACGGGCGTGGTCTTCCTGGCCTGGCTGGCCGGCCACCAGTCGCACTTCACGATGGTCGGCGGCCTCCAGTCGGCCCGCTCCCTCCCGCACTTCGCGCGCGCCTACGAACTCGCCGACGGCCTGGGCCTGTTCCCGGACCCGAAGCTGGCGGAGGAGCGGATGAAGAACCTGCTGTCCCTGTACGGGGTGACCCAGTGACCGACCTGTCCCGCTTCTCCATCAACCAGATGACGGTCAAGCAGCTGTCACTGCCGGAACTGGTCGAAGCCTGCGGCCGGTTGGGCGTCGTCAACGTCGGTCTGTGGCGCGAGCCCGTCCAGACGTACGGCCTGGAGGCGACGGCCAAGCTGATCCGCGACGCGGGTCTGACCGTCACCACGCTGTGCCGGGGCGGCTTCTTCACGGCGATCGACCCGGACGAGCGGGCCGTGGCGCTGGACGACAACCGGCGCGCGGTCGACGAGGCGGCGACGCTGGGCACCGACACCCTGGTGCTGGTCTCCGGCGGTCTCCCGGCCGGCTCCAAGGACCTGCACGGCGCCCGCGAACGCATCGCGGACGCCCTGTCCGTCCTGGGACCGTACGCCGAGGAGCACGGGGTGAAGCTGGCCATCGAGCCGCTGCACCCCATGTACGCCTCGGACCGCTGTGTGGTCTCGACGCTCACCCAGGCCCTCGACCTGGCGGAGCGCTTCCCCGCCCAGCAGGTCGGCGTCACGGTGGACACGTACCACATCTGGTGGGACGACAACGCGCCCGCGCAGATCGCCCGCGCGGGCGCCGCCGGCCGTATCCACACCTTCCAGCTCGCGGACTGGACGACCCCGCTGCCGGAGGGAGTGCTGAACGGTCGCGGACAGATCGGCGACGGCGCGATCGACATGCGGGAGTGGCAGCGGTACGTCGAGGCGGCCGGCTACACGGGCGCGATCGAGGTCGAACTGTTCAACGACGCGCTGTGGGCCCGGGACGGCCGTGAGGTGCTCGCCGAGACCGCCGAACGGTTCGTGGCGAACACCCTGTGAAGCGGGGGCCGGAGGGGAACCTCGGGAGTTCCCCTCCGGCCCCGTCCGGAGCCCCTGCGGATTCCGGAAAACCGTCGTGAACGCGCGGTCGAAGCGCCGTGCCGCCAGGTCCGCGCGCTGGATCGACAGTGGACGGTGGCACCTTCCAGGCCGTCGATCCAGGGATTCCACTCGGCCATTAGCACCCAGTCCGCGAGGTCGTCCGACACCGGATCGCCGCCTCCCCAACGCCCCGCCTCCGCCTCCCTGACCGCGCACCACACGGCCTTCCCGACGGGGTCGGAAAAAAATCCGGAGAGTCGTACAACCCTCTCCTGACCTCGCGGGTCGTACGTGGCATCAGGACTCTTGGAGGGGGATCTGGGGGGATCGCGGGGGTTCTGATGGGGAGGGAAACCCGAGGGGGCCCGGTCATCGACCGGGCCCCCTCGAAATGCGCGGGTGGGTGTCGGTGCCCGCCCCTACCGTTCCCCCATGACTCCTGAGCACGGCCTGCCCGGGCTGTCTCGCCGACCAGGGCTACCGGGTCCGCGACGAGGAAGCCTTCGTCGCCTTCGTCGATTCCCGTCCGATGAACGCCCCCGCACCCGACCACGCGCGCGTGGACCGCGCCCTGGGCAACGCCCACACCACCCGCACGGCGCCCGGTCGAGACCGTACGGGAGCCGATCCGGCTGGAGCTGTGCGCCGCCCTGGTACTGGACGTCAGAAGAACACCCCGCACCTGAGGAGCACGTTCGCGTACGGCCGGGCCTCACCCGTGCGCACGACCAGCCGCGCGCCCGCCGACAGCTCCTTGAGCTTCTCGTGGGTGACCAGGTGCAGTTCGGGGAGCCGGCTGTCCAGCAGTTCCGCGGCCGCGGGATTGGCGCCCCGCACCTCCTCCGCCGCCGTCCCCCCTTCCACGACCAGCTCGGCGAGCAGCCCGTCGAGGACCTCCGCGAAGGACGGCACCCCGGCCCTGAAGGCCAGGTCGACCACGCGCGGCCCGTCGGGGATCGGCATCCCGGCGTCGCACACCAGCACCCCGTCCCCGTGCCCCAGCTCGGCGAGCGCGCCGGAGAGATGACGGTTCAGTATTCCGGCCTTCTTCATACGGCGTCGACCTCCTTCGCCGTGGGGAAGGAGTCCTGCGCACCCTGCCGGGTCACCGCGACCGCCCCGACCCGGGACGCGTACGCGGCCGCCTCCGCCAGTGCCGAACCGGCCCCGAGCCGGAACGCCAGTGCCGCCGTGAAGGCGTCCCCCGCACCCGTCGTGTCCACGGCGTCCACCTTCACCGACGCCACCCGGGTCACGCCCGCCGAGGAGGCCACCAGCGACCCCTGCGCGCCCAGCGTCACCACCACCGACCGCGGCCCCTTCGCGAGCAGCAGCCGCGCCCAGTCCTCCGGCGCGTCACTCACACACGCGTCCCCGAGGATCACCTTCGCCTCGTGCTCGTTGACGATCAGCGGATCGCAGGCCGCGAGGACCTCGGTCGGCAGCGGCCGCGGCGGCGACGGGTTCAGCACGAACCGGCTGCCCGGCGCCAGATTCCGCACGACCTCCACGACCGTCTCCAGCGGGATCTCCAGCTGGGTCGACACCACCCGCGAGGCGTGGAAGAGGCTGACCGCGCTCCGTACGTCCCCCGGTGTGAGGCGTCCGTTGGCACCCGGCGACACCACGATGCTGTTGTCCCCCGACGGGTCCACGGTGATCAGCGCGACCCCCGTCGGCGCCCCGCCCACCAGCACACCCACCGTGTCGACCCCGGCCGCCCGCTGCGAGTCCAGCAGCAGCCGCCCGTGACCGTCGTCGCCGACGCGGGCCAGCAACGCCGTACGCGCGCCCAACCGGGCAGCCGCGACCGCCTGGTTGGCGCCCTTGCCCCCCGGATGCACGGCCAGGTCGGAGCCGAGCACCGTCTCGCCGGCCGCCGGCCGCCGCTCCACGCCGATCACCAGGTCGGCGTTGGCCGACCCCACGACCAGAAGGTCGTAGTCGTCCATGAATGACTCCCCTAGTCAGTGACGCGGGGCGGGCAGTCGAAGCGCCCGCCCGCCCGTGCGCCGTCGTCAGCCCGTGAAACCGGCCACGTTCTCCTTCGTGACCACCTTCACCGGCACCTTGATCGTCTCCTCGACCTTCTTGCCCTCGAGAGCCTTGAGCGCGTTGTCCACCGCGATCTTGCCCAGCTGGGAAGGCTGTTGTGCCACGGACGCGTACAGCGTGCCGTCCTTCACCGCGTTCAGGCCGTCCGGCGTGCCGTCGAAGCCGACCACCGAGACCGACGTGCCGGCCTTGGAGCCCAGTGCCTTGATCGCGCCGAGCGCCATCTCGTCGTTGGCGGCGATGACACCCTGGACGTCCGGGTGGGCCTGGAGCAGGTTCGACATCACGTCGAGCCCCTTGGTGCGGTCGAAGTCGGCGGGCTGCTGCGCGACGACCCGGATGCCCGGGTACGCCTTGAGACCCTGGGCGAAACCCTCCGCGCGCTCACGGGCGGCCGACGTGCCCGCCTGGCCCTGCAGGATCACGATCTTGCCCTGGCCGCCGAGCTTCTCGCCGATGGACTTGGCCGCGAGCTCTCCGCCGGCGACGTTGTCGGAGGCGACCAGCGCGTCCACGGAGGCCTTGTTGACGCCCCGGTCCACCGCGATGACGGGGATCTTCGCCTTGTCGGCGGCCTTCACCGAGTTGCTCGCCGCGTCCGAGTCCACCGGGTTGACGATGATCGCGCCGAGGTTCGAACTGGTGAAGTTCTGGAGCTGGTTGGCCTGCTGGGAGGCGTCGTTCTGGGCGTCCGTGACGGTCAGGTCCACGCCCAGCTTCTTCGCCTCGGCCTGGGCGCCCGACCGGATCTGCACGAAGAAGGGGTTGTTGAGGGTCGACAGCGACAGACCCACCTTCGGGTTCGCCGTCGAGGACGAGCCGTTGTGCAGGAAGGAGGTCGCGCCGACGATCGCCACGGTGACCACGGCCGCGAGTCCGTACGTCACCGCCTGGCGCCCCTTGCCGCCCTGCGAGGCACCGGCCACCGGGGTCGCCCCGGCCTTGCGGCGCAGGGTGTCGAGCAGCACGGCCAGCGCGATGACGACACCGATGACGACCTGCTGCCAGAACGCGGACACGTTCAGCAGGTTGAGGCCGTTGCGCAGCACCGCCAGGATCAGCGCGCCGATCAGCGTCCCGGACGCCTTGCCGGTGCCACCGGCCAGCGAGGCACCGCCGATGACGACCGCGGCGATCGCGTCCAGCTCGTAGCCGTCGGCGGCCTGCGGCTGCGCGGAGGACAGCCGGGCGGCGAGCACGACACCCGCGACGGCGGCGAACACACCGGACAGCGCGTAGATGGCGAGCTTCTGCTTCTTCACCCGGAGGCCGGAGAGACGGGCCGCCTCCTCGTTGCCGCCGATCGCGTACATCGAGCGGCCGATGTACGTCCGTCCGAGCACGAAGGCCGCGAGGAGCCCCATGACGACCATGACGAGCACGGGCACCGGCAGCCAGCCGCCCAGCGTGTCACCGAGGTGCGAGACCGAGTCGGGGAACGCGATCGGGGAGCCCTCGGAGATCACCAGCGACAGACCGCGGGCCACCGAGAGCATCGCCAGGGTCGCGATGAACGGGGGGAGTTTGCCGTACGCGATCAGGAAGCCGTTGACGAGACCGGCGGCGATGCCGGTCACGACGGCCAGCAGGACCGCTATGAGGACCGGCACCCCGTGTGACGACGCGCTCCACGCCAGGACGGTGGCCGACAGGGCCGCCACCGAGCCCACCGACAGGTCGATGCCCGCCGAGACGATCACGAAGGTCACACCGAAGGCGAGGATGGCGGTCACGGCCGCCTGGACACCGACGTTGAGCAGGTTGTCGGTGGTCAGGAAGTCGCCCGACAGCGCCGACATGGCGATGACGAGGACGATCAGCGCGGTCAGCGCGCCGTTGTCGAGGAGCAGCCGGCGCAGGCCGCCGGTGGCGCTATCAGCGCTCGATGTGCTCTTGAGCGTGTCAGTGGCCACGAGCGGCCTCCTTGTCGGTCGTGGGGTTGCTGACGGCGAGTGCCATCACGGAGTCCTGCGTGGCCTCGTCGGCGGCGAGTTCGCCGGCGATCCGGCCCTGGGCCATCACCAGCACCCGGTCGCTCATGCCGAGCACCTCGGGCAGATCGCTGGAGATCATGAGGACGGCGGCACCGGCCGCGGTGAGTTCGTTGATGAGCTGGTAGATCTCGACCTTGGCGCCGACGTCGATCCCGCGCGTGGGCTCGTCGAGGATCAGCACCTTGGTGTCGGCGAGCAGCCACTTGCCGATGACGACCTTCTGCTGGTTGCCGCCGGAGAGCGTTCGGACGTGCTGGTGCAGGCCCGCCATCCGCACCCCGAGCTGCTCGGCGATCCGCGCGGCGGCCTCCCGCTGCCCCTTGAGGTCGACGAGCCCCGCGCGCGTGGCGGCCCGCATGGTCACCAGGCCCAGGTTCTCCTCGACCGACTGGTCGAGCACCAGACCCTGGCCCTTGCGGTCCTCGGGGATCAGACCGATCCCGGCCGCCATGGCGGCGCCCACGTCATGTCCCTTGAGGGGAGCTCCGGAGACCTTCACGGCCCCCTTGTCGTACGGGTCCGCGCCGAAAACGGCCCGCACCACCTCGGTACGGCCCGCTCCGACCAGCCCGGCGATGCCGACGACCTCTCCGGCGTGCACCTCGAAGCCGATGTCGTGGAAGACGCCGTCGCGGGTGAGCCCCTCGACCTTCAGAAGCGCCGCTCCGGTGTCGCCGCGCTCGCGCGGGTACTGCTGCTCGATCGACCGCCCCACCATCAGGCGTACGAGCTCGTCCTCGGGCGTGGAGGCAGGCACCTGCCCGACCGACGTCCCGTCCCGGATGACCGTGACCCGGTCGCCCAGGGCGGCGATCTCCTCGAGGTGATGGGTGATGAAGACGATCCCGACCCCGTCCTCGCGCAGCGTGCGCACGATCGCGAAGAGCTTGTCGACCTCCTCGGAGGTGAGCACGGCCGTCGGCTCGTCCATGATCAGCACGCGCGCTTTCAAGCTCAGCGCCTTGGCGATCTCGACCATCTGGAGCCGGGCGATGCCGAGTTCCCGCACACGCGCGCGGGGCGACACGTTGACTCCGACGCGCTTCAGCAGCACCTCGGCGTCGGCCTCCATCGTCTTCCGGTCGATCATCCCGAGGCGGCGCGGCTGCCGGCCCAGGAAGATGTTCTCGGCGACGGTCAGATCGGGGACGAGGTTGAACTCCTGGTAGATGGTGGCGATCCCCAGCCGCTCGGCGTCCTGCGCCCCGCGGATGTGCACCTCCCGGCCGTCCACCAGCACGCGGCCCTCGTCGGGGTGGTAGGCGCCCGACAGCATCTTGATCAGCGTGCTCTTGCCGGCGCCGTTCTCGCCGAGCAGTACGTGCACCTCGCCCCGGCGCAGGTCGAAGTCGACGCCGTCGAGCGCGACCACGCCGGGGAAGGACTTCCGTATGCCCTCGATGCGCAGCAACTCGTCCTCGTTGCTCACGACTCGCTCCTGTTCGTTACGGGGTTCACTGCGACGTTCCTGGGGGAGGGCTCGCCGCAGGAGCGGCGAACGACGAGACGGGCGGGGAGGGTGACCGACTCGGGGGGCCGGCCCTCGATGCGGTCGACGAGCGCGCGCACCGCGGCCCGCCCCAGCTCGCCCGTGGGCTGGGCGATCGCGGTGATCGGCGGATCGGTGTGCACGAACCACGGGATGTCGTCGAACGCGGCCAGGGCGATGTCCTGCGGTACGCGCATCCCACGCGCGCGTACGGCGTCCAGCGCGCCGAGCGCCATCAGGTTGTCGGCCGCGAAGACGACCTCGGGCGGCTCGGGCAGGTCGAGGAAGCCCTCGGTGACCCGCCGCCCGCTCTCGGCCTGGAAGTCGCCCTGCCCTATGTAGGCGTCGGGCAGATCGAGGCCGTACGCCTGGAGGGCCTCCCGGAAGGCCGCGACACGCTCCTGGCCGGTGGTGGTCGCCGCCGGGCCCGCGATGATGGCGAGCCTGCGGTGCCCCAGCCCGTGCAGATGGGCGACGAGATCGCGTATGGCGGCCCGACCGTCGGACCTGACGACCGGTACGGCCACGCCCGGCATCCACCGGTCCACGAAGACCATCGGCGTCCCCGCGCGCACGGCGTCCAGCATCAGCGGGGAGCCGCCGTCGGTGGGGGAGACCAGGAGTCCGTCGATCCGCCGGTCGAGCAGGTTGCGTACGTGATGATCCTGGAGCTCTGGCCGCTCGTCGGCGTTGCCGATGATCACGCTGTACCCCAGCGCGCGGGCCTCCTCCTCGACGGAGCGGGCCAGCTCGGTGAAGTAGGGGTTCATGACGTCGCTGATGACCAGGCCGAGGGTGTGGGTCTGGTCGGTGCGCAGGGAGCGGGCGACGGCGTTCGGGCGGTAGCCCAGCGTCTCCACGGCGGCCAGCACGCGCGTGCGTGCGTCCGCGCTGACCGACGGATGGTCGTTCAGGACCCGCGACACCGTGGCGACGGAGACCCCCGCCTCGGCAGCGACATCCTTGATGCTCGCCATCGCCGCTCCACCTCCTCGTGGAACTCGTGGAATCGATTACACGACTCCGTACAGGGAGGATTGGAATCGATTTCACGACGGTTTGGCAAGACCCTGAGACAGGATCGTGATGTCGAGGGGCGGGCGGAGCGGAGGGCGTGGCGACGCCGCCCGCCCGATCCGGGGTGACCGGGGCGCTGTCGGTGTCGGGCGGTACCGTCGGATCATGTCCAATCAGGCGGGGGCCTCCACGGGTGAACGACGACTGGCCGTACTCGAAGGCGTGCTGGAGCGGATCACGTACGCCAACGAGGACAACGGCTATACGGTCGCCCGCGTCGACACCGGAAAGGGCGGCGGCGACCTCCTCACCGTCGTCGGCGCGCTGCTCGGCGCCCAGGCGGGGGAGTCCCTCCGGATGGAGGGGCGTTGGGGCTCCCATCCGCAGTACGGCAAGCAGTTCACCGTCGAGAACTACACGACCGTCCTGCCGGCCACCGTCCAGGGCATCCGCCGCTATCTGGGCTCCGGGCTCGTCAAGGGCATCGGCCCCGTCTTCGCCGACCGCATCACCCAGCACTTCGGCATGGACACCCTGAAGATCATCGAGGAGGAGCCGAAGCGGCTCATCGAGGTTCCGGGGCTCGGCCCCAAGCGCACCAAGAAGATCGCCGACGCCTGGGAGGAGCAGAAGGCGATCAAGGAGGTCATGCTCTTCCTCCAGAGCGTCGAGGTGTCCACCTCCGTCGCCGTGCGCATCTACAAGAAGTACGGCGACGCCTCGATCTCGGTCGTGAAGAACCAGCCCTACCGGCTCGCCGCCGACGTCTGGGGCATCGGCTTCCTCACCGCCGACAAGATCGCCCAGTCCGTCGGCATCCCCCACGACAGCCCGGAGCGCGTCAAGGCGGGCCTGCAGTACGCCCTTTCGCAGTCCGCCGACCAGGGGCACTGCTACCTCCCCGAGGAACAGCTGATCTCCGACGCGGTGAAACTCCTCCAGGTCGACACCGGCCTGGTCATCGAGTGCCTCGCCGAACTCGCCCTGCCCGACGAGGACTCCGGCGAGCCGGGTGTCGTACGGGAGAAGGTGCCCGGGTCGGAGCCCGGATCGCCGCCCGTCACCGCCATCTACCTCGTCCCCTTCCACCGCGCCGAACTCTCGCTCTCCGCCCAGCTGCTGCGGCTCCTGCGCACCGACCAGGACCGCATGCCGGCCTTCCACGACGTGGCCTGGGACAAGGCACTGGGCTGGCTGAAGTCCCGTACCGGAGTGGAGCTCGCGCCCGAGCAGGAGGCCGCCGTCCGGCTCGCGCTGACCAAGAAGGTCGCCGTCCTCACCGGCGGCCCGGGCTGTGGCAAGTCCTTCACCGTCCGCTCGATCGTGGAGCTGGCCCGCGCCAAGAAGGCCAAGGTCGTCCTCGCGGCCCCGACCGGCCGCGCCGCCAAGCGCCTCGCCGAACTCACCGGCGCCGACGCCTCCACCGTCCACCGCCTGCTGGAGCTGAAGCCCGGCGGCGACGCGGCCTACGACAAGGACCGCCCGCTCGACGCCGACCTGGTGGTGGTCGACGAGGCCTCCATGCTGGACCTGCTGCTCGCCAACAAGCTGGTGAAGGCCGTGCCTCCGGGCGCGCACCTGCTGTTCGTCGGGGACGTCGACCAACTGCCCAGCGTCGGCGCGGGGGAGGTCCTGCGGGATCTGCTCGCCGACGGCGGCCCGATCCCCGCGGTGCGCCTCACGCGCGTGTTCCGGCAGGCTCAGCAGTCCGGTGTGGTGACCAACGCCCACCGGATCAACGCCGGGCAGCACCCCGTCACCGACGGCATGAAGGACTTCTTCCTCTTCGTCGAGGACGACACGGAGGAGGTCGGCCGGCTCACGGTGGATGTGGCGGCCCGTCGGATTCCGGCCAAATTCGGCCTCGATCCGCGCCGGGACGTTCAGGTGCTCGCCCCCATGCACCGAGGCCCCGCGGGCGCCGGCACGCTCAACGGTCTGCTGCAGCAGGCCATCACCCCGGCCCGTCCCGACCTCGAGGAGAAGCGGTTCGGCGGCCGGGTCTTCCGGGTCGGCGACAAGGTCACCCAGATTCGCAACAATTACGAGAAGGGCACCAACGGTGTCTTCAACGGCACCGTGGGCGTGGTCACCTCGCTCGATCCGGTCGAGCAGCGCCTCACCGTGCTGACGGACGAGGACGAGGAGGTGCTCTACGAGTTCGACGAACTCGACGAACTGGCCCATGCGTACGCGGTGACCATCCACCGTTCACAGGGCAGTGAGTATCCCGCCGTGGTGATCCCGGTCACCACCAGCGCCTGGATGATGCTGCAGCGGAACCTGCTGTACACGGCGGTCACGCGGGCGAAGAGCCTGGTCGTCCTCGTCGGTTCGCGCAAGGCGATCGGTCAGGCGGTGCGCACGGTCTCGGCGGGGCGGCGCTGCACGGCGCTCGACTTCCGGCTCGCGGGCCTGTGACGAGCGTCAATGGTGAGGCAACACAAAAAATGATCGATCAAATGAGTCACGTGGGTCACAGAGGCCTTCCGGAAGCGGTTGCGGACGGGCAGGATGAGCAAGTTGGCGGCACTCAGTGCCGCCGATACGCCCAACGGCCGACCCCGAGTGCACTCTCCTGCGCCAAATGGGGGATGGTAGAGACAGTCAGGGCAACCTCGAAGAAGAGGCACAACGTCGGTGAGGGATGACGTGAGCGACAACTCTGTAGTAGTGCGGTACGGCGATGGCGAGTACACCTACCCGGTGATCGACAGCACCGTCGGCGACAAGGGCTTCGACATCGGAAAGCTCCGCGCCCAGACCGGTCTGGTCACCCTGGACAGCGGCTACGGCAACACCGCCGCCTATAAATCCGCCATCACCTACCTCGACGGCGAGGCCGGCATCCTCCGGTACCGCGGCTATCCGATCGAGCAGCTGGCCGAGCGCTCCACGTTCCTGGAGGTCGCCTACCTCCTGATCAACGGTGAGCTTCCGTCCGTCGACGAGCTCTCGGTGTTCAAGAACGACATCACGCAGCACACCCTGCTGCACGAGGATGTCAAGAACTTCTACCGTGGCTTCCCGCGCGACGCCCACCCGATGGCCATGCTGTCGTCGGTCGTCTCCGCGCTGTCCACGTTCTACCAGGACAGCCACAACCCCTTCGACGAGAAGCAGCGCAACCTCTCGACGATCCGCCTGCTCGCCAAGCTTCCGACGATCGCTGCGTACGCGTACAAGAAGTCGATCGGTCACCCGTTCGTCTACCCGCGCAACGACCTCGGTTACGTCGAGAACTTCCTGCGCATGACCTTCTCGGTCCCGGCGCAGGAGTACGAGCCCGACCCGGTCGTGGTCTCCGCCCTCGACAAGCTGCTCATCCTGCACGCCGATCACGAGCAGAACTGTTCGACCTCCACGGTCCGCCTCGTCGGCTCGTCCCAGGCGAACATGTTCGCGTCGATCTCCGCCGGCATCAACGCCCTGTGGGGCCCGCTGCACGGCGGTGCCAACCAGTCCGTCCTGGAGATGCTCGAGGGCATCCAGGCCAGCGGCGGCGATGTCGACTCCTTCATCCGCAAGGTGAAGAACAAGGAGGACGGCGTCCGCCTGATGGGCTTCGGCCACCGGGTCTACAAGAACTTCGACCCGCGCGCGAAGATCATCAAGGCGGCCGCGCACGACGTCCTGTCGGCCCTCGGCAAGTCCGACGAGCTGCTGGACATCGCGCTCAAGCTGGAGGAGCACGCGCTCTCCGACGACTACTTCGTCTCGCGCAGCCTCTACCCGAACGTCGACTTCTACACCGGCCTGATCTACCGCGCCATGGGCTTCCCGACCGAGATGTTCACGGTCCTGTTCGCCCTCGGCCGCCTTCCGGGCTGGATCGCCCAGTGGCACGAGATGATCAAGGAGCCCGGCTCCCGCATCGGCCGCCCGCGCCAGATCTACACGGGCGTGGTCGAGCGCGACTTCGTCCCGGTGGAAGAGCGCTGACACCTGCTGGTGAGGTCGTCGAGGGGCGTCGCTTCGGCGGCGCCCCTTCGCCGTCCGCGGCGCCCAGGCCGTCGTAGCCGATGAAATGCGGAAGGCGCCCTGGCGCCGGTCCCCCCACGGGCCGGCGTCCAGGGCGCCTTCCCATGTCCCGGTGCGGATTCCCCCCACGGGATCCGGCCGGGCGTCTGAGAGACCAGCGCCTGAATCGCTGTCTTTCCGGTACTGCTGGTACTGCTGTTGAGCAGAACGAGCAAAACTCCTCGTACTACTCCTGTGTGCGGTCTGCCGGGACAACGCACGGTCGGGAGGGCCGCTCAAAGCTTCCCTAAGTGCGTGCCCCGGCAACGCAGCTCCGAGGAAGTCCCCCAAGACATCCTCAGATGCCAGTCAACGCCCCCCAAGACGCTGCCTGACATCGCCAACTTAGACCTTTGAACCCCTTCGATGGTTACGTTCACATCACTGTGATCTGCGTCTCTTGCAAATGTCCGTTAGATGCGCAAGAGCCCGGATACGGCGAACGAGACCCAAGCGTAAGGACGATGCGCGAGTCTTGTGAAGAGCTTATGTGAGCCTGGCCCCGGACTCCAGAGGCGTCGGTCAAAGGAATCCTCAACGAAAGGCACGCAGCCGCAGGCTGTTGGTCACCACGAACACCGAGGAGAACGCCATCGCCGCCCCGGCGATCATCGGGTTCAGCAACCCGGCGGCGGCCAGCGGCAGCGCCGCCACGTTGTACCCGAAGGCCCACACCAGATTGCCCTTGATGATGGAGAGCGTGCGCCGCGAGAGCCGGATCGCGTCCGCGGCCACCCGCAGATCTCCGCGGACCAGCGTCAGATCCCCCGCCTCGATCGCCGCGTCGGTCCCGGTCCCCATGGCGAGCCCCAGGTCGGCGGCGGCGAGCGCGGCCGCGTCGTTGACCCCGTCACCGACCATCGCGACGACACGTCCCTCGCCCTGAAGCCGCCGTACGGCATCGACCTTGTCCTCGGGCAGCACCTCGGCGATCACCTCGTCGATTCCGACCGCCCGGGCCACCGCCTCGGCCACCACCCGGTTGTCCCCGGTCAGCAGCACCGGCGTGAGCCCCAGCGCCCGCAGTGACCGCACCGCCTGCGCACTGGTCTCCTTGACCGCGTCCGCGACGGCCAGGACGCCGTGCGCCACGCCGTCCCACCCGACGACGACGGCCGTACGACCGTCCCGTTCGGCCTCTTCCTTTGCATGGGTCAGTTCGGCGGGCAGGACGTCGATCAGCCGCCCCACGGCCACCTCGTGGCCCTCCACGTGCCCGCGTACGCCCTTCCCGGGGACGTTCTCGAACCCTTCGGCCTCGGGCAGCGGTCCGACCCGCGCCTCGGCGCCCACGGCGATCGCCCGGGCGACCGGGTGCTCGGAGGCGTGCTCCAGGGCGCCCGCGAGCCGCAGCACCTGCTTCTCGTCGGCGTCCTGGACGACGTGGACCTCCTGGAGGGTCATCCGGCCGGTGGTCACCGTGCCGGTCTTGTCCAGGACGACGGTGTCCACGCGCCGCGTGGACTCCAGGACCTCGGGCCCCTTGATGAGGATGCCGAGCTGGGCGCCGCGTCCGGTGCCGACCATGAGCGCGGTCGGTGTGGCCAGGCCCAGCGCGCACGGGCAGGCGATGATCAGCACGGCGACGGCCGCCGTGAACGCGGCGACGGTGTCCCCGGTGACGCCGAGCCACCCACCGAAGGTGCCCACCGCGATGAGGATGACGGCCGGTACGAAGACCGCGGAGACCCGGTCGGCCAGCCGCTGCACCTCCGCCTTGCCGTTCTGCGCGTCCTCCACCAGCTTCGCCATCCGCGCGAGCCGCGTGTCGGCCCCGACCCGCGTGGCCGCCACGACGATCCGCCCACCGGCGTTGACGGTCGCGCCGGTGACGATGTCCCCGACGCCGACGTCCACCGGTACCGACTCACCGGTCAGCATGGAGGCGTCCACGGCGGAGGCACCTTCGACAACGGTGCCGTCGGTCGCGATCTTCTCGCCGGGCCGTACGACGAACCGGTCCCCGACACGCAGCCGCTCCGCCGGAATCCGCACCTCGCGCCCGTCCCGCAGCACGGAGACGTCCTTGGCCCCGAGTTCCATCAGGGCCCTGAGAGCCGCCCCCGCGCGGCGCTTGGCACGAGCCTCCAGATACCGGCCGAGCAGGATGAAGACGGTGACTCCGGCGGCCACCTCGAGATAGATCGTCGAGGCGCCGTCCATGCCGCCGGCGGTGAGCTCGAACCGCTCCCGCATGCCCGGCATGCCGGCGTCACCGAAGAACAGGGCCCACAACGACCAGCCGAACGCGGCGAGGGTCCCGACCGAGACGAGGGTGTCCATGGTGGCCGCGGCGTGCCTGATGTTCGTCCAGGCGGCCCGGTGGAAGGGCCACGCACCCCAGACGACGACGGGCGAGGCGAGGGTCAGCGCGAGCCACTGCCAGTTGTCGAACTGGAGGGCGGGGATCATGGAGAGCGCGACGACAGGGACGGCGAGCGCGACGGAGACGAGGAGCCGCTGCCGGAGGGCGGTGAGCTCGGGGTCGTCTCGAGATGGCTCGTGCGCGGGTGGCGCGGGCTCCTCGGCCGTGTACCCGGTCTTCACCACGGTCGCGATGAGGTCGGCGACGTCAACCCCCGCGGGGTAGCTGACCCGGGCCTTCTCGGTCGCGTAGTTGACCGTGGCGGTGACGCCGTCCATCCGGTTGAGCTTCTTCTCGACCCGGGCCGCGCACGAGGCACAGGTCATCCCGCCGATGAGCAGCTCGACTTCGGAGGTCGTCCCTATGGGTGCGGGTTGGGTGACGCTGGTCATGTACGGCAACTCCCTCAGGGGCGCGGGGCCGCAGCGGGGTGCGGCCCCGTACCCCCTGATACGACGTTCTCAGGCCCGTCCGACCAGCTCGAACCCGGCCTCGTCCACAGCGGCGCGTACCGCCTCCTCGTCCAGCGGCGCGGAGGAGACGACCGTCACCTCCCCGCTGGAGGCGACCGCCTTCACCGAGCTGACCCCGTCGATCTCGGAGACCTCCCCGGAGACGGCGCCCTCGCAGTGCCCGCAGCTCATCCCGCTCACCTTGTAGACGGCGGTGACGGAGCCGGCGGTGTCGGTCTGAGTGGTCATGTCGTTCTCCTGATGGCTCATGAGAGGTGTGCACGGTCTATGATGCCCACCCTATACCCCTAGGGGGTATTTCTCCAAGAGAGGTCTCGAAGGGAGCGAGTACCCCGCGCGGGCGTGCTGGTGCCGGTGCCGGGCCTGCTACGGCGTCGTCGCGGGACCGGGTCTGCCGAGCCGGTCGCCGACCAGCGGGTCGAGATAGCGGGTCAGCGCGGCCTTCACTTCCCGGATGTACGCATCGCGCTCGGCGCCCTCGTGGGCGAGGACCAGTTCCAGGCCCGCCATGTAGATGCCCAGCACCATCTGCGCGGTGCGCTTGATGTCGGCGACGGGCGCTTCGGGGATGATCGCCGAGAGCAGCCCTTCGACCCGGCCCACGAGGGCCACGTGCAGCGCGTCGTGCTCCTCGGTGAGCCGGCCGGGGATGTCGGGCCCGTGCATCAGCGCGAAGAACACCGGGTGCCGACAGTTGAAGGCGATGAACCGGTCCACGGCGGCGCCGACCGCCTCCTCCAGCGGGGTCGCCGGGTCGACCGGGGCGAGCGCCTCGCCGTACGCCGTCTGCATCTCGTGCACGAGCCGACCGCCCAGCTCGATCGCGATCGCTTCCTTGTTCGGGAAGAACTGGTAGAGCGTGCCGGGCGAGACGCCGGCCTCGCGGGCGATGGCGTTGGTGCTGGCCGCGGTGTAGCCCGTGGTCGTGAAGACGGTGGCCGCCGCATCCAGGAGCTGGGCGATCCGGCGTTCGCCGCGCGCCTGACGGCGGCGCGGCTGTTCCTTCTCCTCGTTGTCGGGCACGCGCTATCCCCAGTTCTCCGTACATGGTTGACAAACACGAGCGGGCGCTCGCATTCTGGAAATGCGAGCGATCTCTCGTGTTTTGCATTCTACGGTTTCCACGGTGAAGGGGACACCGCACCATGACCGAAGTCAACAGCCCACCTCGTGTCGGCCGATGGACCCGCCTCGTCACCGCCCGTCCCAGGTTGTCCCTGCTCGCGGCCCTGGTGCTCACGCTCCTCGCCGTACTGGCCGGCAGTGGTGTCGCCGACCGTCTGGGCGCGGGCGGCTGGGAGGACCCGGACGCGGAATCGACGTACGCCACCAAGGCGTTGGAGCGACAGTTCCCGGACTCCCAGCCCAACCTCCTGCTGCTCGTCGACGCGGGCGACGCCTCGGTGGACGACCCGGCGGTGGCCGCCGAGGCCAAGCGCCTCACCGCCCGCCTGGCCGCCGAGAAGGACATCACCGGGGTCGGTTCCTACTGGGCCGCCGCCTCACCGGCCCTGCGCGCCGAGGACGGCCATGAGGCGCTGATCGCCGCCCGCATCACCGGCGACGAGAAACAGATGGGGGAGACGCTCGACCGTGTCGCCCCTTCCCTCCGGGGGACGCACGGCCCGGTGAAGGTCGAGATCGGCGGCATCGTCGCGGTGCGACACGAGATGCAGACGATCATCCAGGAGGACCTCACCCGGGCCGAGATGATCGCCCTGCCGATCACGCTCCTGCTGCTGGTGATGGTCTTCGGCAGCGCGATCGCGGCCCTGCTCCCGCTCGGCATCGGCATCGTCGCGATCCTCGGGACGAACGCCGTGCTGCGCGGCCTGACCGAGTTCACCGACGTCTCCGTCTTCGCGATGAACCTCACCACAGCCCTCGGACTGGGCCTGGCCGTCGACTACGCGCTGTTCATCGTCCGCCGCTTCCGCGAGGAACTGGCCACCGGTGTCGACCCGTCGACGGCCATCGGGACCACCCTGCGCACGGCGGGCCGCACCGTCCTCTTCTCCGCCCTCACGGTCGCGGTGTCCCTGGCGGCGATGCTGCTCTTCCCGCAGTACTTCCTACGGTCCTTCGCCTATGCCGGGATGGCCGTCGTCCTGCTGGCCGCGGCAGCCGCCCTGATCCTCCTCCCGGCCGCCCTGATCCTGCTGGGCCACCGGGTCAACTCGCTGGACCTGCGGCGGCTGTTCGGGCGCGGAGCACCGAAGAGGACCGATGCGCAGGACGGCGGCACCGCCTGGGCGCGCGGGGCGGCCCTCGTCATGCGCCGCGCCCCCTTCTTCGCCCTGGGCACGACCGCCGTCCTGGTCCTGCTCGGACTGCCCTTCCTGGGGGTGAAGTTCGGCACCGCGGACGACCGCCAACTGCCCGCGTCCGCAGAGTCCCATGTGGTGCAGCAGCACCTCAGGGACGGCTTCCCCGGCAGCCCCGGCGGCGGCCTGGAAGTCCTGGCCGAGGGCAGGGCGACCCCGGCGCAGTACGCCTCCTACAAGGAGCGGATCGCGGCTCTCCCCGAGGTCCTGCGGGTCGACGGCCCGTTGGTGAAGGGAGACTCGGCGTACTTCACGGTCCAGCCCAGGGGCGAGGCCGTGGACGCCGGGGCACAGCGCCTGGTCGGCGAACTGCGCTCCACGAAGGCACCCTTCGACACCAAGGTCACCGGCACGGCCGCCGTCCTGGTCGACTCCAAGCACGCGATCGGTGACCGCCTGCCATGGGCGGCGGTCTTCATCACGATCGTCACCCTGCTGCTGGTGTTCCTGCTGACGGGCAGCGTCCTGATCCCGATCCAGGCGGTCCTCCTCAACGCCCTCAGCCTGACGGCGATGTTCGGCGCGGTGGTCTGGGTCTTCCAGGACGGACACCTCTCCGGCCTCCTCGGCTTCACCAGTCCGGGCTCCATAGAGACGACGCTCCCGGTCCTGATGTTCTGCGTCGCCTTCGGCCTCTCCATGGACTACGGCGTCTTCCTCCTTTCCCGCATCAAGGAGGAGTACGACAGGACGGGCGACCACGAGGAGGCGGTCCGCCACGGCCTGCAACGCACGGGAGGCCTGATCACAGCGGCCGCGGTCATCCTCGCCGTGGTGATGGTGGCGATAGGCACGTCGAGGGTGACCAACACGAAGATGCTGGGCCTGGGCATCGCGCTGGCGGTGCTGATGGACGCGATGATCGTCCGCAGTCTGCTGGTCCCGGCGGTGATGAGGCTGACGGGCCGCGCGACCTGGTGGGCACCGGCTCCTCTGAGGCGCTTCCACGAACGGTTCGGACTGAGCGAAGGGGAATCCGGACGCCCCGGGGGCGCGGGGCTGGATCGCCATGCGGCCCCGCGGGGTGCGACCAGCGACGATGTACCGACAGAGGAAAGCGGCGAGGGGATGACAGATGCGAGCGGTGATCTTCGAACGATACGGCGAACGCCTGGAGGTACGTGACGTCCCCGACCCCCGCCCGTCGGACCACGGCGTGATCGTCCGAGTGGAAGCCACAGGCCTCTGCAGAAGCGACTGGCACGGCTGGCAGGGGCACGACCCCGACATCATCCTCCCTCACGTACCGGGCCATGAACTCGCCGGAGTCGTGGAAGCCGTCGGCCCCCGCGTGAGCGCCTGGCACCCCGGCGACCGGGTGACGGTCCCCTTCGTCTGCGCCTGCGGCACCTGCGCCTCCTGCGCCACCGGTGACCACCAGATCTGCGAGCACCAGACACAGCCCGGATTCACCCACTGGGGTTCCTTCGCCCAGTACGTGGCGCTGGACCACGCGGACGTGAACCTGGTGGCCGTGCCGCAGGACATGTCCTTCGCCACGGCCGCCTCCCTGGGCTGCCGTTTCGCCACGGCGTTCAGGGCGGTCGTGCAGCAGGGCGGGGTCACCGCGGGGGAGTGGGTCGCGGTGCACGGCTGCGGCGGTGTCGGCCTGTCCGCGGTGATGATCGCGGCGGCTTCGGGAGCCCGGGTGGTGGCGGTGGACGTGTCTCCCCAGGCCCTGGCCCTGGCAAGGAAGTTCGGTGCGGCGGAGTGCGTGGACGCGACCGGCACGAAGGACACCGCGGCGGCGATCCGCGACCTGACCGGCGGCGGGGCCCATGTGTCGCTGGACGCCCTCGGCTCACCCGTCACCTGCGCGGCCTCCGTCAACTCCCTGCGCCGCCGCGGCCGGCACATCCAGGTCGGCCTGCTGCCCTCGCCGGACGGCACGACCCCGGTCCCGATGGCCCGCGCGATCGCCCTGGAGCTCGAACTCCTCGGCAGTCACGGCATGGCCGCCCACACCTACCCGCCGATGCTGGAACTGGTCCGGGCGGGCGCCCTGCGACCGGATCTGCTGGTCACGTCCACGATCACACTGGACGCGGTCCCGGACGCCCTGGCGGCGATGGGCACGGCACCCGGAGCGGGGGTGACGGTCATCGAGCCGTGGAGCTGAGGGCGGCCCACTCACGGTCGAGGATGCCCATGATCACCCAGTCCACCCACTCGCCGTCCCGCAGATCGGCCTCCCGCCGCACGCCTTCGACCACGAATCCGGCCTTCTCATAGACCCGCAGGGCACGGGAGTTGTAGCCGTAGGCCTCCAGCTCGACCCGGTGCAGGCCGAGTTGCTCGAAGCCGTAGCCGACGATCAGGCGGGTGGCCTCGGTGCCGAGGCCCCGGCCGCGTCCCCGGGGGCCGATGAGGGTCCGGAAGGTGCAGCTGCGGGCGTTGCTGTCCCACTCGTACAGGACGGCCTCGCCGACGAGTTCGCCGGTGCCGCGGTCGGTGACGGCGAGGTCGAGACGGTCGGGCTGCTCGGAGCGGGTGCCGTACCAGGACCGCAGCCGCTCCAGGGTGAGTTCGCCGGAGGGAGCGCCGGTGAAGCGGACGACCTCGGGGTCCTCGATGATCTCCGCCATGACCTCGGCATCCGCCTCCGTGAACGGCCGCAGCACGGTTCTGTCGCCGGTCAGCACGGGTTTGACGGAGAAGTCGCTCATGGGCCGACTGTGCCAGACACCGGCTCCTCCCGCCCCGGGATTTTCGGCGGACGGGCACAGGACGACTGCGGCGTCCCAGGTGCCGCCGGTGGGTCATCGGTGGGTTGCCCGGTGGGTCGTCGGTGCCGGAGGTGAGATCGTCGCCCGCCGACATCCCACAGGGACGGAACCCGGCCAGGTCCGGCTTGAGGCTCGCGGTGGTGTCACCGGGCGACCCGGCTCTCAGTCCTCTCTTCGCCCCCGGTTGCCCGGCCGGGACGCGACCCATGCGCGCACGGTGTCCGCGTACCAGAAGGGCTTGCCGCCCTCGACGTGATCGGGGGGCGGCAGCAGCCCGTGCTTGCGGTACGACCGCACGGTGTCCGGCTGCACACGGATGTGTGCCGCGATCTCCTTGTACGACCAGAGCCTTCGGTCGGTCATGTGGTGCACCTCCCCGCGCGCACCGCGGCGGCGACCGGGAAAGGCCGTCGGGGGTACCGGGCGCTGCGCTGGCGATCACAAAGCCTGTGCCCGGTGAACGACGCGCGGTTCCTTTCCGTCAGGGCCCGTGTGCCTGGTGTGACATGGAGCCCGCATACCCGGGACATGTGTGACAAGGAGGGGGAGTTTGTGACAGAGGTGACGCAAAGGCGTACGCGGGCGCGAGGGCGTGGCGCGTTGACAAAGGGGCGGTCTCAGATCCCTGCGGCTTCCCCTGGTGGCTGACGGCGCTGCAGGCGAGACGCACTCCGAACGCCAACCGCCGCCACTGACGGCGCACTTCGCGAGGGCGGACCGGATCCGCTGCGCCGGACCCGGCCCGCCGGCTCCCCCCGGCCGGTCCCCCCGGATCAACCGGCTGGACGCGCACAGCGTGCAGTCAGGCGGTCCCGTCGGTCTTGGAGAAATCCGCACTCCGCCCGAAAGCATCGGACGCACCAGGCGTACCAGGCGTACCAGGCGTACCGGGCGTGCTGGACGCACCGGACGCAAGGATCAGGCTCGTCGCCTCGCCGTCCATCCGGTCCCCGGGCGGGGCGACGGCGAAGGGCAGCCGCCGGGCCGTCGTGAACTCCCGAGGCGTGCACCCGGTCATCGCCTTGAACTCGCCGCTCAGATGCGCCTGGTCGTAGAACCCGCAGGCCGCCGCGGTCTCCGCCTGTCCGCGCCCCGCGGCGAGCAGCCGCCGAGCCCGCTGCAACCGCAGGACTCTCGCCGCCGCCTTGGGCCCCAGCCCGATCTGCTCACGGAACCGGTTCTCCAGATGCCGCACACTCCAGCCCACCTCCTCGGCGAGCCGCCGCACCGGCATGCCACCACACGTCCGCACGAGCTCCGACCAGGCCCGCACCACCTGGGCCGAACAGGGCGTACCGGCGTCCCACCATCGCGCGAACACGTCGTCCAGCAACCCGAAGCGCTCCTCCCAGGAGGGCAGCACGGCCAGCGCGGCGGCGAGTTCACCGACCCGCCGGTCCAGGGCGTGCGGAAGCGTGTCGGGATCGACGACCCGATCGGCGAGCTCGTACTGCGGGGTCCCGAACAGCGTGAACGCGGCCCAGGGCGTGAGCATCACCTCGATGCCGGACAGCCGGCCGCCGTGTTCGCCGACGGCGGGTGTGGTGGTGGGCCCGCAGAAGACGGAGACGAGTGTCTCCGGAGGCCGGCCCCCGCGCGTGATGCGCACGGGCTGCTCGAACCCCAACAGCAGCGTGGCGGCCCCGACGGGCGTCTCGAGGCGCCGCCGCGGCCGGTCCATCGCCAGCCGAACCCCGCGATAGCTCAACACCCCGGGCCGCAGCCGAGGATGAGGCGCCCCGAGGGCGAACTCCCAGAACTCACCGGACCCACGCCCGGTACGGACCAACACCATCGCCCCAGCTTCACAGCCGACGGGCCACAGCAACACCCTCTGGGAGCACCAGGAACTGCGCTGCCGCGACCACCGGCCCGCAGCCGAAAACTACGCCCCGCAGGAGCGCAGGAACGCCCTGGTCCGCTGAGCGATCGGCAACGGCCGATCCGGCTCGCACGGATACATGTCCTGCTCGACGATCGCGAACAGATCGACATCCAGCCGCCCCGCGGCCTCCAGCACAGGACCGAGCGCCGGCACACCCGAAGGCGGCTCACACATCACACCCTGCGCCACCGCGGGCCCGAACGGCGTCCCCTTGGCCCGCACGTCCGCGAGGATCTCCGGATCCACCTGCTTGAGGTGCAGATACCCGATCCGCGGCCCGTACGTCTCGATCAGCTTGACGCTGTCGCCGCCGCAGTACGCGTAGTGCCCGGTGTCCAGGCACAGCGACACCAGGGAGGAGTCCGTCCCGTCGAGGAACCGGGCCACGTTCTCCTCGCTGTCGATGTGGGTGTCCGCATGCGGGTGGACGACGATCTGGAGGCCGTACTCCTCCCGCACCCGCTGCCCCAGCCGCTCGGTCAGCGAGGTCAGGTTCCGCCACTGCTCGGGCGTCAGCGAGGACGACTCCAGCACCTCACCCGTCTTGTCGTCCCGCCAGAACGACGGAATCACGACAAGGTGCCTGGCCCCCATGGCCTGCGCCAGCACCGCGTTGTCCGCGACATGCGCCCAGGTCTTCTCCCACACGGCCTCGCCGTGGTGCAGGCCGGTGAAGACGGTACCGGCGGACACCTTCAGGCCACGCCGGGACACCTCCTCGGTGAGGACCGTGGGGTCGGTCGGCAGATACCCGTACGGCCCCAGCTCGATCCACTCGTAACCGGAGTCCGCGACCTCGTCGAGGAAGCGCTGCCAGGGGACCTGCTGGGGGTCGTCGGGGAACCACACGCCCCAGGAGTCGGGAGCCGAGCCGATCCGGATGCGGGACAGTGAGGGCTGAGGTGCGGGCGCTGTCATGCCGGTCAGCTTCGGTTCGGACAGCAAGCGCTGTCAAGGTCTCGTCCGAATGTCTGGACAAAACATTGACAGGGCTCGGCGTCCGGGGCTACAAACGCCGGGAGAGCCGACGCAGGTACGAAGGGAAGCCGATGGCGTACGACCTGATCACCATGGGGCGGATCGGTGTGGACCTGTATCCACTCCAGACCGGTGTCCCGCTGCCGCAGGTGACGTCCTTCGGTAAATTCCTCGGAGGATCGGCGACCAACGTCGCGGTCGCCGCGGCACGCCTGGGACGGCGGACCGCGGTGATCACCCGCACCGGCGACGACCCCTTCGGCGCCTATCTGCACGAGGCCCTCCAGGGCTTCGGCGTGGACGACCGCTGGGTCACCCCGGTCCCCGGCCTGCCGACCCCCGTCACCTTCTGCGAGATCTTCCCGCCGGACGACTTCCCGCTGTACTTCTACCGGCAGCCCAAGGCCCCCGACCTGGAGATCGACGCCCACGAGCTGGACCTCGACGCGATCCGCGAGGCGAGCATCTTCTGGGTCACCGGCACCGGCCTGAGCGAGGAGCCCAGTCGTACGGCAACCCTGGCGGCCCTCGCCCACCGCGCGAAGGCGGGCACCACCGTCTTCGACCTGGACTGGCGCCCGATGTTCTGGAAGGACCCGGCGGAGGCCCGCCCCTTCTACGAAGAGGCCCTGCGGCACACCACCGTCGCCGTCGGCAACCTCGACGAGGTCGGGGTCGCCACCGGCGTACGCGAACCGCACGCCGCCGCCCGCGCCCTCCTGGACGCCGGTGTCGAACTGGCGGTCGTCAAGCAGGGCCCCAAGGGCGTCCTCGCCGTCAACAGCAGGGGCGAGTCCGCCGAGGTCCCGCCCCTGCCCGTGAACGTCCTCAACGGCCTCGGCGCCGGTGACGCCTTCGGCGGCTCCCTCTGCCACGGCCTGCTCAACGGCTGGGACCTGGAGAAGATCATGCGGCACGCCAACGCGGCCGGGGCCATCGTCGCCTCCCGTCTGGAGTGCAGCTCGGCCATGCCGACGACCGACGAGATCGACAGCGCAATCGCGGCGGGAGCGGTCAAGTGAGGGTCGACATCGCGGAACTCGTCCGCCTGCGTGCCGAACACCCCGAGGCGATCGCCGAGGCGGCCGCCCGCCGCACCCGCAGGCCGCTGCTCAACGACAGCGGCCGTCTGATGATCGTCGCCGCCGACCACCCCGCCCGGGGCGCCCTCGGCGTCGGCGGCAACCGGATGGCCATGGCCAACCGCGCCGACCTGCTCGAGCGCCTCTGCCTGGCGCTGTCCCGCCCCGGCGTCGACGGCGTCCTCGCCACCGCCGACATCCTGGACGACCTGCTGCTGCTCGGCGCCCTGGACGGCAAGGTCGTCCTGGGCTCCATGAACCGCGGTGGCCTCCAGGGCGCGAGCTTCGAGCTCGACGACCGCTTCACCGGCCACCGCCCCGAGGACATCGAGCGCCTCGGCTTCGACGCCGGCAAACTGCTCCTGCGCATCGACTACGACGACCCGGGCTCCCTCACCACCATGGAGTCCACGGCCCGCGCCATCGACGACATGGCGGCTCGCCGACTCCCCGTGTTCGTCGAGCCGTTCATCAGCGGCCGCACCACCGAGGGCAAGGTCAGGAACGACCTCTCCGCCGAGGCCGTCAGCAAGTCGATCGCCATCGCCTCGGGCCTGGGCGGCAGTTCGGCCTACACCTGGCTCAAGGTGCCGGTCACCGACAACCCCGACGACATGGCCGAGGTCATGGCGACCTCCACACTCCCCGCCGTACTGCTGGGCGGCGAGGTCGGGGACGACCAGGACGGCGCGTACGAGAAGTGGCGCGGCGCCCTCCAACTCCCCACCGTGCGCGGCCTGGTGGTCGGCCGTTCGCTGCTGTACCCGGCGGACGGCGACGTGGCCGCCGCCGTGGACACCGCCGTAGGACTGCTGTGAGGGCCGCCGCATGACACAGAACGAGCTGTACGTCCCCAAGGGTGGCTCCACCAACGCCCAGTACACGCTGGACATCGACCCCAAGCGGGCGGGCTGGACCCACAGCAGCCTGCGCATCGTCGAGCTGGCACCCGGCGGCACCCACACCTTCACCTCCGGTGACAGCGAGTGGATCGTGCTTCCGCTGGAGGGCGCCTGTACCGTCCACACCGATAACGAAGAGTTCCAACTCCTGGGCCGGGAAAGCGTGTTCGCCGGAGTCTCGGACTTCGCGTACGTGCCCCGGGACGCCCAGGCATCGATCGCCTCCGGCGCGGGAGGCCGCTTCGCCCTGGCAGGAGCGAAGTGCGAGCGACGACTCCCCGCCCGCTACGGCCCCGCGCCGGAGGTCCCCGTCGAAGACCGCGGCAGTGGCAGCCAGTTGCGGCACGTCCGCAACTTCGCCTCCGCCGACGCCTTCGACTGCGACAAGCTCATCGCCGTCGAGGTGGTCACTCCCGGCGGCAACTGGTCCTCGTATCCGCCGCACAAGCACGACGAGCACCGGCCCGGCGTGGAAGCGGAGCTGGAGGAGATCTACTACTTCGAGATCGACGGCCCGAACGGTTTCGGCTATCAGCGCGTATCCCCCTCCCGTGAGGGCGGATCCGACGTCCTCGCCGAGGTCCGCTCCGGCGACGCCGTCCTCGTCCCCGACGGATGGCACGGCCCGTCCATCGCCCAGCCCGGCCACGACATGTACTACCTGAACGTCATGGCGGGACCGGGTGAGACGCGGGAGTGGCGGATCTGCTTCCACCCGGACCACACGGAGGGTTACCGATGACCACCCGCCTGACCGTCGCGCAAGCGCTGGTCCGCTTCCTCGCCGCCCAGTACACCGAACGCGACGGCGTACGGCAGCGATTGATCTCCGCGACCTGGGGCATCTTCGGCCACGGCAATGTCGCGGGCCTCGGCCAGGCGCTCGTCGAGTACGCCGACGACATGCCCTACCACCAGGGCCGCAACGAGCAGTCCATGGTGCACGCGGCCGTGGGCTACGCGCGTCAGTCGAACCGCCTCTCCACTCACGCCGTGACGACCTCCATCGGGCCGGGCGCCACCAACCTGGTGACGGGCGCGGCCCTCGCGACCGTCAACCGCCTCCCGGTCCTGCTCCTGCCCGGCGACATCTTCGCCACCCGCGTCGCCGACCCGGTCCTCCAGCAGCTCGAAGTGCCCTACGCGGGCGACATCAGCGTCAACGACTGTCTGCGGCCCGTGTCGAAGTACTTCGACCGTGTGACCCGTCCGGAAGCCCTGATCCCGGCCGCCCTCCAGGCGATGCGGGTCCTCACCGACCCCGTCGAGACCGGCGCCGTGACCCTCGCCCTCCCGCAGGACGTCCAGGCCGAGGCCCACGACTGGCCGGACGAGTTCTTCGCCGAGCGCACCTGGGTCGTACGACGTCCGGGCGCCGATCCCACCGAACTCGCGGAGGCCGTGCGGGCGATCAGGTCGGCCCGGCGCCCCCTGCTCGTCGCCGGCGGCGGAGTCCACCACAGCCGCGCCGAGGAGGCCCTCGCCGAGTTCGCGAGCACCACCGGCATCCCGGTCGCCTCCACCCAGGCCGGCAAGGGCTCGCTGCGCCACGACCACCCCCAGGACGTCGGCGGCGTCGGCCACACCGGCACCGCCACCGCCAACGAACTGGCCCGCCAGGCCGACCTGGTGATAGGCGTCGGCACCCGCTGGACCGACTTCACCACGGCCTCCGGCACGCTGTTCGCCGCCGACGGCGTCCGCTTCCTCAACCTCAACATCGCGCCCTACGACGGCCACAAGCTCGCCGGTGCGCCCCTGGTCGCGGACGCCCGCAGCGGCCTCCAGGAGCTCACCGAAGCACTCCAGTTGCACGCCCACCGGGTCACCGGCGCGTACGTCGACGAGTACACGCTCGACAAGGAGCGCTGGGAGCAGCGCGTCGACGCCTGCTACGAGGCCGACGAGCCCGACATCAGGCCGACCCAGCCGCAGGTCCTCGGCGCCCTGGACGCCCTGGTGGACGAGTCGGACGTCGTCATCAACGCGGCCGGCTCCCTCCCCGGCGACCTGCACAAGCTGTGGCGCGCCCGGTCGAGGGACCAGTACCACCTGGAGTACGGCTACTCCTGCATGGGCTACGAGATCCCGGCCGCGATCGGTGTGAAGATGGCCGCGCCCGACCGCAACGTCTGGGCCCTGGTCGGCGACGGAACGTACCTGATGATGCCGACGGAGATCGTCACGGCCGTGCAGGAGGGCATCGCGATCAAGCTGCTCCTGATCCAGAACCACGGCTACGCCTCCATCGGCGGCCTGTCCGAGACGGTCGGTGGCGAGCGCTTCGGCACGGCGTACCGCTACCAGTCGGACGACGGCACCTACACGGGCGCCCCGCTGCCCGTGGACCTGGCCGCCAACGTGGCCAGTCTCGGTATGCGCGTGCTGCGCGCGAAGACCGTACGAGACCTCCGCGCCGCCCTCGAAGAGGCGCGGGCCGCCGACACTCCCACATGTGTCTACGTCGAGACCGAAACGGCCGACACAGTGTCGGGCGCGCCTCCGGCGCAGGCCTGGTGGGATGTACCTGTGGCCGAAACCGCGACCCGACCGTCAGCGGTGAAGGCCCGAGAGCTGTACGAACGGCACGTCTCCACCCGACGCCGCCATCTGTGAAGGAGTACTCGGTCATGACGAAGATCGTCAACCACTGGATCGGCGGCAAGACCGTCGAAGGCGCGTCGGGGAACTACGGGCCGGTCACCGACCCGGCGACCGGCGCGGTCACCACCAAGGTCGCGTTCGCGTCGGTCGACGAGGTCGACGCCGCGGTCGCCGCCGCCAAGGACGCGTTCGCGACCTGGGGCACCTCCTCGCTCGCCAAGCGCACCACGATCCTGTTCCGCTTCCGGGCGCTGCTCGAGGCGAACCGGGACGCGATCGCCGAGCTGATCACCGCCGAGCACGGCAAGGTGCACAGCGACGCCCTCGGTGAGGTCGCGCGCGGCCTGGAGATCGTCGACCTGGCGTGCGGGATCACCGTGCAGCTCAAGGGCGAACTGTCGACCGAGGTCGCCAGCCGCGTGGACGTCTCCTCCATCCGCCAGCCGCTCGGTGTCGTCGCCGGCATCACGCCGTTCAACTTCCCGGCGATGGTCCCGATGTGGATGTTCCCGATCGCCATCGCGACCGGCAACACCTTCGTCCTCAAGCCGTCCGAGAAGGACCCGTCGGCCTCCCTCAAGATCGCCGAGCTGCTGGCCGAGGCCGGCCTGCCCGACGGCGTCTTCAACGTCGTCCACGGCGACAAGGTGGCCGTCGACCGCCTCCTGGAGCACCCGGACGTCAAGGCCGTCTCCTTCGTCGGCTCGACCCCGATCGCCCGCTACATCCACACCACCGCCTCCGCGAACGGCAAGCGGGTCCAGGCCCTGGGCGGCGCCAAGAACCACATGCTGGTCCTGCCCGACGCCGACCTGGACGCGGCCGCCGACGCCGCCGTCTCCGCCGCCTACGGCTCCGCGGGCGAGCGCTGCATGGCCATCTCCGCGGTCGTCGCGGTCGGCGCCATCGGCGACCAGCTGGTCGACAAGATCCGTGAGCGCGCCGAGAAGATCAAGATCGGCCCCGGCAACGACCCGGCCTCCGAGATGGGCCCGCTCATCACCAAGGTGCACCGCGACAAGGTGGCGTCCTACGTCACGGGCGCGGCGGCCGAGGGCTGCGAGGTCGTCCTGGACGGCTCCGGCTTCACCGTCGAGGGCTTCGAGGACGGCCACTGGATCGGCATCTCGCTCCTCGACAAGGTGCCGACCACCGCGAAGGCCTACCAGGACGAGATCTTCGGCCCGGTGCTGACCGTGCTGCGCGTCGACACCTACGACGAGGGCATCGCCCTGATCAACGCCTCGCCGTTCGGCAACGGCACCGCGATCTTCACCCGGGACGGCGGCGCCGCCCGCCGCTTCCAGCTGGAGGTCGAGGCCGGCATGGTCGGCGTGAACGTCCCGATCCCGGTCCCCGTCGGCTACCACTCCTTCGGTGGCTGGAAGGACTCGCTCTTCGGCGACCACCACATCTACGGCAACGACGGCACGCACTTCTACACCCGTGGCAAGGTCGTCACCACCCGCTGGCCCGACCCGGCCGACGCCCCGGCGGGCGTGGACCTGGGCTTCCCGCGCAACCACTGAGCGCGTACGGCGCCCCGACCCTCCGCGGAGAGTCGGGGCGCCGTCGTGTCACCGGCCGTCGGCCGTACCGCGAACGCGGTACACGTGGACGCCGTGGTACCCCCACGGGATGGCCCCGGTTCACTCCCTGGTCGGCGGCTCACCGACCTTTTCACCCCGTACCGTTGACACATGGATCTTCGACTGCCGCCGCTGCGTGACCTACGACGGCGGCCACGACGGCTCGCCGCCGCCGTGGCCGCCGTCGTCGTGCTCGCCGGTGCCGGGACATGGACGTCCGTCGCCGACGACAAGCCGGCCCCGGTGCACCGGGAGGACCAGGTCATGGCCCTCGACGGCGTCCGCATCGACACCTCGTACTTCACCTCGTCCGACGCGGGTCGCCGCCCCGCCGTGCTGCTCGCGCACGGCTTCGGCGGCAGCAAGGACGACGTGCGGCAACAGGCCGAGAACCTGGCCCGGGACGGGTACGCGGTACTGACCTGGTCGGCGCGGAGTTTCGGCAGGTCCACCGGGAAGATCGGACTCAACGACCCGAAGGGTGAAGTCCAGGACGTCAGGAAGCTGATCGACTGGCTCGCCCGGCAGCCGCAGGTCCGGCTCGACAAGCCCGGCGACCCCCGCGTCGGCGTCGCGGGCGCCTCCTACGGCGGCGCGATCTCCCTGCTGGCCGCCGGCTACGACGACCGCGTGGACGCCATCGCCCCGGCGATCACCTACTGGAACCTCAGCGACGCGCTCTTCCCGAACGGCGTGTTCAAGAAGCTCTGGGCGGGCATCTTCGTCAACTCCGGCGGCGGCTGCGCGAAGTTCGAGCCGCAGCTGTGCCGGATGTACGAGCGGGTCGCCGAGTCCGGCACCCCGGACGCCCAGGCCGAGAAGCTGCTGGACGAGCGCTCGCCGTCGGCCGTCGGCGACCGCATCAAGGTGCCCACCCTGCTGCTGCAGGGCCAGACCGACTCCCTCTTCCCGCTCGGCCAGGCCGACGCCGCGGCGAAGGCGATCCGCGCCAACGGCGCCCCCGTCGACGTCGACTGGATCGCGGGCGGGCACGACGGCGGCGACATGGAGACCGGCCGGGTCCAGGCCCGGGTCACCTCCTGGTTCGACCGCTACCTCAAGGACGACAAGGGCGCCGACACCGGCCCCGGCTTCCGCGTCACCCGCACCCTCGACTCCGGCACCGGCGACGGCGAGACCCGGCTGAGCGGCGTGGACGCCGACACCTACCCCGGCCTCGAAGGCGACCCGCGCCCGATCGCCCTCGCCGGACGCGAGCAGTCCTTCGAGAACCCGGCCGGCTCCAGCCCGCCCGCCGTCTCCGCCCTGCCCGGCATCGGCGGCGCCGGCGGCCTCGCCCAGCTCTCGACGCTCGGCGTCGGGATCTCCCTCGACTTCCCCGGCCAGTACGCCGCCTTCGAGTCCGCCCCCGTCAAGGACGACCTGCAGATCACCGGGTCCCCGACGGTCACCGTCCACGTGAAGTCGACGAGCGACGACGCGGTCCTCTTCGCCAAGGTGTACGACGTCGGCCCCGGCCGCGGACAGCAGGTGCTGCCCTCCCAGCTGGTCGAGCCCCTCCGCGTCGAGGACGCCAAGGCCGGCAAGGACGTCACCCTCACCCTCCCCGCGATCGACCACGAGGTGCAGGACGGCCACCGGTTGCGCCTGGTCCTCGCCTCCACCGACCTCGGCTACGCCTCACCGGCCGCCCCCGCCACGTACACGGTCTCCCTCAAGGGCGACCTGAAGGTGCCGACCACCCTCGCTGGCAGCGACGCGGCCGCGCCGCTGCCCTCGTGGGTGTGGTGGCTGCCCCTGACCGGCGCGGTGACCGCGCTCGTCCTCCTCCTGACGGCGAGGCGCCGCACCACGGCCCCCGCCCCCGACCCGGGCCTCGCCGAAGTCCCCCTCCAGATAAGGGACCTGAGCAAGCGTTACGCGAAGTCCGCAGACCGGTACGCGGTCCGCGACCTGTCCTTCCGGGTCGAGAAGGGCCAGGTCCTCGGCCTGCTCGGCCCGAACGGCGCGGGCAAGACGACCACTCTGCGCATGCTGATGGGCCTGATCACACCGGACGGTGGTGAGATCCGCGTCTTCGGCCACGCCATCGCGCCCGGCGCCTCCGTGCTGTCCCGCGTCGGCGCCTTCGTCGAGGGCGCGGGCTTCCTGCCGCACCTGTCAGGCCGGGAGAACCTCGAGCTGTACTGGCGGGCCACCGGCCGTCCGCCCGAGGACGCCCACCTGGACGAGGCCCTGGAGATCGCCGGCCTCGGCACCGCCCTGGAGCGCGCCGTCCGTACCTACTCGCAGGGCATGCGCCAGCGCCTCGCCATCGCCCAGGCCATGCTCGGCCTGCCCGACCTGCTGATACTGGACGAGCCGACCAACGGACTCGACCCGCCGCAGATCCGTGAGATGCGCGAGGTGATGATCCGCTACGCGGCGGCCGGCCGCACGGTGATCGTCTCCAGCCACATGCTGTCCGAGGTCGAGCAGTCCTGCACCCACCTGGTGGTGATGGACCACGGACAGCTCGTCCAGGCGGGCCCGGTCGGCGAGATCATCGGCTCCGGCGACACCCTGCTGGTCGGCACGGCCGGCCCACTCGACGAACCCCTCGTCGAGAAGGTCGCCGCGCTGCCCGGCGTGGCCTCGGCGGTCCGTACCGACGGCGGGCTGGTGGTCCGCCTCGACGCCGACGGCAGCGCCCGGCGTCTTGTCGCCGAACTCGTCCGGCTGGAGGTCCCCGTGGAGGCGGTCGGCCCGCACCGCCGCCTCGAAGACGCCTTCCTCACCCTGATCGGAGACTCCGCATGAGCAGCACGCTGATCGACAGCGCGGAGGTCGCCGACGGATATCGTGCCGGCCGCACACTGCCCCTGAGGGTGGAACTGGTCCGGCAGTTGAAGCGACGCCGCACGATGGTCATGGGCGGGATCCTGGTCGCCCTGCCGTTCGTGCTGCTCATCGCCTTCCAGGTGGGCGGCGGCCCGGGCGGCGACAACAACCGGGTGAACCTGATGGACACGGCCACCCTGTCCGGAGCGAACTTCGCCGCGGTGAACCTGTTCGCCTCGGCGGGCTTCCTCCTGGTCATCCCCGTCGCCCTGTTCTGCGGGGACACCGTCGCCTCCGAGGCCGGCTGGTCCTCCCTGCGCTATCTGCTGGCGGCGCCCGTGCCCCGGGCCCGGCTGCTGTGGTCCAAGCTGGTCGTCGGACTCGGGCTCAGCCTCGCCGCGATGCTGCTCCTGCCGCTCGTCGCGCTCGCCGTCGGCACGGCGGCCTACGGCTGGGGCCCGCTGGAGCTGCCCACCGGCGGTGAGCTGGCCGCCGGCACCGCGGCGCAGCGCCTCCTGGTCACGGTGGCGTACATCTTCGTGTCCCAACTGGTCACCGCGGCCCTGGCGTTCTGGCTGTCCACCAGGACGGACGCCCCGCTGGGCGCGGTCGGCGGCGCGGTCGGCCTGACCATCGTCGGCAATGTGCTCGACCAGGTGACGGCGCTCGGCGACTGGCGGGACTTCCTGCCCTCGCACTGGCAGTACGCCTGGCTCGACGCCGTCCGCCCCCGACTGGAGTGGTCCGACATGATCCAGGGAACGGCCCTGTCGATAACGTACGCCCTCGTGCTGTTCGCGCTGGCCTTCCGCGGTTTCGCCCGCAAGGACGTGGTGTCGTAGGTCACCGGAGGATCACCCACCGGTCTCGAAGGCCGTCGTCCGTGCCCTGTTCGAGATTCATCCGCAACCCCCCGTAGCGCACGTTCCGGCCCCCCGGCCCGTCACAGTCACAGACACGGCGTCAACTGGCCAAGGGGGCACGGACGATGGACCGGTACCGGACACGGCGGCTGCGGGCCGCTCTCCTCGCGCTCACCGCGACGGGCGGCCTGCTCCTCACGGGATGCGGGGCGGGCGGCTCGGGCGACAGCAGCAGCACGGACCGGGCGAACGGCGCGAGTGCCTTCCCGGCCCCCGCCCCCGAGTACAGCCCGGGAAACGGCGAACGGGACGACGCGTCCCGCGACACCGCCCCCGACCACCTCTCCACCTTCGCCCTCGACGTCGACACCGCGTCCTACGGCTACGCCCGCCGCACCCTCGCCGACGGACAGCGCCCCGACCCCTCGACGATCCGCCCCGAGGAGTTCGTCAACAGCTTCCGTCAGGACTACGAGCGTCCCGACGGCAACGGCTTCACGGTGACCGTCGACGGCGCCCGCACCGACGAGAAGGACTGGTCCCTGGTCCGCGTGGGCCTGGCCACCCGGAACGCGGCCGGGCCGAGCGGCGAACGCCCGCCGGCCGCCCTCACCTTCGTGATCGACATCTCCGGCTCCATGTCCGAACCCGGCCGACTCGACCTCGCCCAGAAGTCCCTCGACGTGATGACGGACCGGCTGCGAGACGACGACTCGGTCGCGATAGTCACCTTCAGCGACAAGGCGGAGACCGTCCTGCCGATGACCCGCATCGACGCCAACCGTGACAAGATCCACGCCGCGATCGACAGCCTGGAGCCCACCTTCTCCACCAACCTCGCGGCGGGCGTCGAGACCGGCTACGCCACCGCCGTCAAGGGCCTGCGCGAGGGCGCCACCAACCGGGTCGTCCTGATCTCCGACGCCCTTGCCAACAACGGCGACACCGACCCCGACGCCATCCTCGACCGCATCGACGGCGCCCGCCGCGAGCACGGCATCACCCTCTTCGGCGTCGGCGTGGGCAGCGACTACGGCGACGCCCTGATGGAACGCCTCGCCGACAAGGGCGACGGCCACACCACGTACGTCTCGGACGCGAAGGACGCCCGCGAGGTCTTCTGCGAGCAACTCCCGCAGAACATCGACCTCACCGCCCGCGACGCCAAGGCCCAGGTCGCCTTCGACCCGGAGACGGTCACCGACTTCCGGCTCGTCGGCTACGACAACCGTCGCGTCGCCGACGACGACTTCCGCGACGACCGCGTCGACGGCGGCGAGGTCGGCCCCGGCCACACCGTCACCGCCCTCTACGCCGTCCGCACCCGGCCGGGCGCGGACGGCCACCTCGCCACCGCCACGGTTCGCTGGCAGGACCCCGAGACCCGCACCCCGCACGAGGAGTCGGGCCAACTGGAGTCGGACAGCCTCGCCGACTCCCTGGGCAGCGCGAGCCCACGCCTCCAGGTCACGGCGGTGGCTGCCTACTTCGCCGACGCCCTCCGCCGGGGCGACGACCGCTGGAGCCCCCTGCCGGGAGCCCCACGCCTGAGCGAACTGGCCGACCGGGCGGACACATTGGCGGACATCACGGAGGACCGGGCGGTACGACAGCTCGCCGACACCATCCGGCAGGCGAGGCACCTCGAGTGACCATCCCGCCGGGCCGCCGGCCGGGATCACCCCTGGAGGGCGCCCGCGCTCGGACGAGAGCGCCGGTACAGCACCGCTCCGGCGGTCAGCAGAGCCAGGCTCGCCACGCTCGGCACCCAGAGGCTGCCCGCTCCCGTCTCCGCGAGCGCGGCGGCCGCCTCCTGCTGTGCGACGGCGGGGGACCCCTCCGGCGCGTAGTGCGCCTTGGACGGGTGTGACGGCTGGTGATGGACCGGCGTGGACGGTACGGACCGGTCCTCGGACTCGTTGGGACGGTCGACCGGGCCGTTGACCGACTCGTTGCCGAAGGCGGGATTGCCGATCCCCACCAGGTTCGCGCTGTTGCCGCTGAGGTTCACGGGCAGGTCAATGGGAAGCTGGACGTTGTTGCCGGAGACGACGCCCGGCGAGTCGTGGGCGCTGCCGTGGGCCGCGGCCCCGTCCGGCGCCCCGGACGCTTTGCCGCCCCCGGCTTTGCCGCCCTCGTTGGCGCAGCGGTTGCCCATGGCGGGGTTGAGGAGCCCGACCACGTTCAGGGTGTTCCCGCACACGTTCACCGGGACGTCCACGGGCAACTGGATGTTGTTGCCGGAGAGCACCCCGGGCGAGCCCTCTGCGGAGCCGTCAGCGGTGGAGTCGGCCTGCGCCGGCCCCGCGACTGCCATCGCACCAGAAGCGACGGCGACGGCGATCACACTGTTTCGGATAGCCCGTTTCATGGGTCCCTGCCCTTCAGACGTGTCGCGGGCACTCACCCGCACTTGGTGAAACATGCGTGAAACCATGGAAGTAATGGTTTTTCAGTCTTTTGCCCGGAACGGGGTTGTGTGCGTACACCAGTTGGGACCCGTTCGCGCGGCAGGCCGCTCCACAGAAAGACCCTCGCCCCGCACCGTGAGCGTCTCGGCGCAGGGGAGGGTCAAGGCCGCCTGTGGGGCGGTGAAGTCGCTCAGAACGCCTGGTTGTCGCAGCCCATGTCCGAACCGAGGTGGTTCTGCTGCGCACCGGGGTTGCCCTCGCCGTTCAGCACGTTGCCTGCCAGGCCGGTGAGGGCGCCGACGCTGCCGAGCACCTCGATGTTCATGTCGTGCGAGCGGCATTCGATGCCCTGCGTGATGTCGAAGTCGTTGCCGGGGTCACCGTGTGCCATCGCGGTGCCGGCGCCGAGGGAGCCGACACTGCTGAGGATGGCGCCCACGAGGACTGCCTTGTGGAACGTGCGCATGGGGTACTCCATTTCGAGCGGATGGGGTCTGCAACAGATCGAGCTGGGATGCGGTGGACGAGGCTCGGGCGGCCGTCAGCCGAGTCGGGGAAGCCCCAGCTGGCCGACGGGAGGCGCCGCGAGCTGTCCGAGGCCGACCGGAGCCAGCTGCGGTGCGCTCGCCGGCGCGAGCTGCGGGTTGAGGAGCGGGTTCACCTGCGGGTTGACCTGTGGGTTCACCTGAGGGGTGACGGTCGTCGGCGGCTCCGGCGCGAAGGTCTGGGGGACGGCCAACTGGGGGGCGACCTGTGGCATGACCTGCGGCATGACCTGGGGCTGTGCGGGTGCGGGTGCGGGTGCGGGTGCCGGTGCGGCGGGTGCCGACTGCGCGGGTGCCGCCTGCTGCGCGTACGGCGAGGCGGAGGCCTGGGCCGATCCCTGCGACGAGGCGGCGGCGTAGCTGGTGTGCTGAGGTGCCTGCTGGTAGACGGGCGCCGGGGCGGCCTGCGGTGCCGGCTGGTAGACGGGTGCCGGGGCGGGCGCGGCCTGGGGAGCCGGCTGGTACACGGGTGCGGGTGCGGGCGCGGCCTGCGGTGCCGACTGGTACACGGGCGCCGGGGCGGCTTGAGGTGCCGACTGATAGGCGGGTGCGGGCGCGGCCTGCGGTGCCGACTGGTAGGCGGGCGCCGGGGCGGCCTGCGGAGCCGCGTTGTCGGGAGCCGGCGCCGGCGGGGGAGTGATGGGAGAGTCGGCATGGCTGATGCCGGTGCCCATGGCGGACAGACCGCTGGCCGCTGCTACGAGGAGCACGGCCTTGTGAAGCTTGCGCATGAAACTCTCGGCCCTTCATACCTGAATAGGGAAGTCCATTGCATTGAGTGCGGTCACACGTGCAATCGGTGCACCGCTCCCAACTGCACGACGAGCAGCGGTGATCCCGAGTGGCACGCGGACTTCGCATCCAAAGCCGGCAGCGACTCGCCTCACCCTCTTCAGGTCCACGACCGCTGCCCTCTCCCGGTTGGAACGAGGACACCTGGCCGTGGTCACGGAATTCCAGGGCCCGTCACCCGTTTGCCGCCCGGGGGGCGCGTGTCGCGGCCCGCACGCCGTTTGCGGCAAATGGGTGACCACGCCACGGCGCCCGTATCCGCGTCTCTTCTCCTGTCGTTCCCCACGGGGCAAGGACGTTGGTCCATCGCAGCCGCTCAGGGCAGTGGGAACAGCTGCAACTGCGCTGCCGTATCAGCGTTTCCCCAGATTTCGTGCACAGGTCAATGAAGGGCCGAGAATTCCATGCGCAAGCTCCACCAATTCGCGCTCGTCGTCGCAGCGGCCGGCGGACTGACCGCCGTCGGGGCAGGATCGAGCTCAGCCGTCACGCCCGTCGCCCTCAACGGGGCTGTGCCGCCTCCTGTTTCGCAGCCGGACGCCCAGGCCGCCACAGCCACGTCCGCCCAGGCGACCACGCAGAGCTACGGCGCGCCGACCGCTCAGCAGCCGGCCTCGCAGCGCGGCACCCAGGTTGCACCGCAGCTCAACCCGCAGCTCAACCCGCAGATCAACCCTCAACTCTCCTCCCCGGCCCCGCAGACGGCGCAGACGTCGCCGGCGGCGCAGGGCTTCGCGCCGGCCCAGAACAACCTGTTCCGGCCGGCCCAGGAGTGCAGCCCGCAGTCCCTGCTCGACGCGAACGTCCCGGTCGCGGTGCTCGCCGCCTCCCAGACCAGGGGCATCGAATGCACCCAGGCCAACAGCCAGTCGAACGCCCTCGCCAACGCGCGCTAGCTCTTCGCACGCGATACGACTTTCGGGTGTTTTCGCTCAGAGATCACGAAATCGGCGCGCCTCTGACTGTTTTGGGATACTTCGCACTAATCTCTTGTAACTGTAAGGAGTCGATCTGGCACAGATCGCACCCGTTCACTCTCACCGGAGATGACATGCGCAAGCTTCGCAACGTTGCCGTCCTGGTCGTTGCCCTAGGCAGCATCGGCCTCGTGGGTGGCACCGCCCACGCCGGCGGTCAGGGAGGGAAGGAAGGCGAGCACGGGGACAAGTTCAACATCTCGCAGAGCTCCAACTGCCGCTCGCACGACCTGAACCTTGACGTCCTCGGCGAGGTCGGCATCCTCAACGGCCTGCTGGGCAACGGCCTCAACGGCGAGGGTAACCCGGGCGCTCAGGCCACCGACATCGGCTCCACGATGGGCTGCAACAACAGCGCCTTCTGAGGTTCTTCCCGGCGCCCAGGCGCCGAACACCGCGAATGGTCCCGGCGCAGGGCCGGGACCATTCGCGTGCCGCCAGGCCTGCTCCTTCGGCCTTCATGACCGTACTGATGTCGATCAACACGGATCGCGTCCACCTCACTTCACCGGAGATGACATGCGCAAGCTCCGCACGGCTGCCGTCCTCGTCGCCGCATTCGGGAGCATCGGCCTCCTGGGTGCCGGCACCGCCCACGCCGACCACGGTGGAGGCCGGGGTGGTGACGGCGGCGGTTTCAGTGTCCTGCAGACCAGCAAATGCACGTCGCACGACAGCAACGTCGACATCCTCGGTGAGGTCGGCATCGGCAATGGCCTGGGCGGCAACCTCCTGAACGGCGAGGGCAACCCGGGCGCCCAGCAGACGTCCCTGGGATCGAGCATGGGCTGCAGCAACACGGTCGGCAAGTAAGACACAGTCTTTCCCCGGTGCCCCGGAACACTGACGGGGCACCGGGGATTTTCTTTGCGCCGACAGGACTTCCCCCAGAACCGAAATGCCGGGCCGGGAATCATCCCGGCCCGGCATTCGCCGTCATGCTCAGAACTCGATGTGCGGCTTCTTGAAGTCCTTGGGCAGAGTGGCCTTGTTGGAGCACTCCACGACCGGCCCGACGTTCGCGGACCCGCCGTCGAGCATCTGGTCCTGCCAGTCCACCACGTGCGGCTGGTCTGACGCCGAGCAGTCCTGCTTCTGCTCGAGGATATGCGCGTCAGCCTTGTCGATCTGCGTCTCACTCTTGCGAATGCAGACGGTGTCACCCTGTGCGGTGGTCGCGCAGTTGCCGTCGTCCGCGTAGGCGTAGGGGGCGCCGAGGCAGATCGCGGCGAGACTGGTGACGAGCCCCGTGACAGCGGCGATCTTCTGCGGAGTGAACATGTGCGGTCTTCCTTTACGACGGAGGCCCGGGCGCACGTGCCGTTGACCGGTGTGCGCTCGAGCCCGAGAAGGTCGAAACAGAGCATTCTGCGTCTGGACGTGCTGTCGGCCGTGCCCGACGGCAACACGGCCGCAGCCCGGACGCGTGCCCTGATCGAGCGGCGCGTCCGGGCTGCATTCGCCACGGGGATTCACTCAGCACACCGTTGGACCCGCTGAAGCGGTGCGGGACCGAGACGTTGAGTTCGTGCACTGTGCGTCAGGCTTCCCGGGAACGGGGGTGGATCCGTTGTGGCGCTGTGCGGATGGCTTGCGGCACGGTTCTTACTCTTCGCCGTGCTGCTCCTCGCCCTGAGCCTCCGGCTGGGCCTCGGGCTGCTGCTGAGCCTCCGGCTGGGCCTCGGGCTGCTGCTCCTCCGGCTGAGCCTCGGGCTGCTGCTCCTCCGGCTGACCCTCCGGCTGGGCTTCCGGCTGGCCCTCAGGCTGGGCCTGCGGCAGGGTGTAGTAGTCGCCGCCCCCGAAGGCGACGGCGTTGGCCGACGAGTTGGCCACGGCGCTGATCGGCGGAGGCGCTTCGCCGTTGTCGCCGGCGAAACCGACGCCGGCACCGAGGGTGGACAGCCCCGCAATCGCCGCCGCTACGACTGCAGCGCGCTGAAACATACGCATGGTTGACCCTTTCTCACCCGGGCAGGACCGCCCGGCTTGGCTACTCAATGTGAGCATATACACACACTGTGTAGCTATCGAGGATCTGCGTTCCCCATGTCGCGTCGTCGGTTTGTGGGGCTCAGCCCAAGAGGCCGGTCTCCTCCGGTGCGGTGCCGGTCGCGTCGGGTGCTGTCGATGCCGGGGCGGCACAGGTCACCTCGGGGCCGAGCCGCGCCCTGCCGTTGCCCAGGGCGGCGGGCAGTGTCACGGGCTCAACCGGCTTGCAGGTCTCCTGGTGGGGGATGACGCCGTCTTCGGGAATCACTCCTGTGATCCGCTGGGTGCAGGTGAAACCGAACAGGTCGCGCGTGCAGGTTCCCGGGCCCGCCGCGGCCTGTGCCTGGGTGATGCCGACGCAGGCCATGAGGAGGCTCCCGGTCAACACCGAAAGGGCCGCGATCTTCCTTCTGTTGAACATCTGATGCGTTGTCCTTTGTGGTGGTGCCCGCCGAGTTCAGCCCTGGAATGCGGTGTTGAACTGGCCGCAGGTGGTGTCCGTGGTGGTCGCGAGGCCGAGCACGCCGATCGGGACGTTGTTCTCGGCCACCGTCTGCGGACTGCACTCCTGGTAGGGGCGGTAGAGGTTGTTCACCTGCAGCCCCCCGTCAGAGGTGTCGGCGGCGGCGGTGCCGGCGCCGACGGCGGACAGGCCGCCGGCCGCCACTGCTGCTGCGATCACGACCTGCTGAATCTTGCGCATGGAACACCTCGTTCGTCGCTCGTACGTCACGCATGATTGCCTAGCGTGACTGACCGAATACTAGCAGTAGTCACGGTAGGCGCCACACGCAACAGGCGTGTTCCTGAGGGGGATACACCCCGCACCGTCAGCGGGTTGACGCCAACTGCCCGCCTCGGGTCACGGGTTGCCGGGGGTGACGGGCCGACGCGGTGGGAGCGAAAGCAAATCGCGTCAGGTGAACACCGGCTCCGCGACCCGCAAGCGACCATGTGCGGGTACGGAGGCGATCACGTCCCGTAGTCCTTCGGCGTAACGCCGCACGTTCTTGTGGGCGATCTCGGTGTCCGGGTAGCGACAGGCGAACCACAGGCCCTCGTGCAGCCGGTTGACCCAGGCGCACACCTGGTCGCCGTACGACACCCGGATCAGCCCGTACGCCCGCTGCTCCGTCCAGCGGGCCGAGCCGGGAATGAGGCGGGCGTCCACGTACGAGACCATCGAGTACATGTCGGGTGACGTCGGACGGAAGTCCGTGCCGAGCAGACGCAATACACGGGCCAGCGGAATGCGCGCCAGCGACCGGTTGGCCCGCAACTCGGCGCGGACCGCGACGAGTGCTCCCTCGAAGTCCCGGGCCGCGGGCACCTCGATCGGGGCGCCGCCGACGTACCAGCCCACGGAATCCGACCATGCCGATTTCAGCCGGGTGTGGAACGGTACGACCGTGCGGTAGACCGGCTGGCCGCCGAGTTGGTGGACGATGAGACTGGTCGCCGCCAGGATGCCCACCAGACTGCCGCCGTAGGGACGGCAGTACTCCTCGAACGCGGCGGCGGCGCTCGCGTCGACGAGCGGCTCGCACAGCAGCTTCTGGGCGGGCAGAACCCCACCGGGCTGCACGCCGAGGTCGACGGGGAACTCCGGGAGCCTTCCGTCGCACCGGCTCACGAACTCCCGCCAGCGCGCGACGATCGCGTGGGTGTCGTCGATCCCGTCCGCGTTCGCCCGCTCCTGCTCGCAGAAGTCGACGTAACTTCCCACAGGCGTACCGACGACGGGCTGTCCCGTGACGCCGGCCATGTACAACTCGCTGATCTCCTCCGGGATGCGCTGCAGGGAGTAGGCGTCGACATTGGTGTGGTCGAAGGCCATGTACACACTGACGGAGTCCTCGCGAACGACCGCCGCGTACATGAGATTCGGCCAACCCAGCGCGTCCGCCGCGATGTCGAAGCGGCCCTGGAGGTAACTGACCAGCGCCTCCGGTTCGGTGAAGTCGCCGACCACCTCGCGTTGCAGCGACACGTCCCTCGCGTCGAGTGTGAAGCGCTGCATGTCGTCCCCGGCCCACCTGAATCCGCTGCGCAGCGTCTCGTGCCGCAGCGTCCAGTCCCGCAGAGCGCCTTCCAGCGCACCGAGGTCCACACGGCCCGGCAGGTCGAAGGCCGCCCCGAGCCACGTCGGCACGAACAGACCGTCCTCACGCACCGATCGCGCCGTCCTGACGTGCGACTCCTGGATGTACGCCGGCGGCCGCGGATCCGGTGGCAGCACCGCCGCAGCCGCGACGGTCGCCGCACTGACCGTCCACTCGACGAGTTGTCCTGGCCGGACCTCGCAGCGCTGCATGTCAGAAATTCGCACGGTGGTGTCTCCTTCGCAGAAGACACCAGCTTGATCAAGAGGTCGCCCTGTGACAGCAGTGGCCGCCGTGTCGCCGTGATTTCAGCAACACGTGTGACACGTCGAACGACGAAGCGATCCCTGGGAGACACCAGGACGAGACGGCCGAGTTGAGCATGAGTGTCGCACAACCACTGTGGACGGCAAGCGGGTTGACGTCCCTTCATCCGGTCGAGGGCGCAAGAAGGGCGGGCCACCGATCAGTTCGGTGGCCCGCCCTTCCGTCGATGTCAGCCCTCGCCGTTCTGGGACAGGACCGACACGTCCTCCAGCAGGTGCGCCAGCGCGCCGTCACGCTTGGTCTGCGTGGAGTTCTCGGCACACTGCTGGGTCATGTCGTCCGAGAGGATCGGCACGTCGTGGATGGGGACGAGGTTGACGACAGGGACGCTGACGTCGTCCAGAGCGAGGCACGGCTTGTTGAAGGAGCCCTGGATCAGAGCCATCTGGGGGCTCATGTTGCCGTACGTGCTCGAGTTGCCGAAGCTCTGCATCGCGCCGTTGCCGTTCGAGGAGACCGGCCCGGCGTCGTCACCGAGCGCCATCGCCTGCGGAGCCGCGGCAGCGGCGGCGCCCATGACGGAAGCGGCAATCGCGGCGGTGGCAAAAACCTTCTTGATCACTGGCCAGTCCTTTCGGAGGAAACGTCTGCGTGGGAGCGATCTGGTTCAACTGGATCGGCGCAGCATGGTTTCTCCCATTCACTCCGTCGGCCCATACCGAAACCGCCCGGCGAGTGTTGTCGGCCCTGGTGATCAGGTGCACCGGCATTTCATGCGGGCCAACCGGGTGAATCCCCGCAACCAATTCACGAGGGTCCGGTTGATGAGGCCGTAGGACATGCGTCGCTACGACGAAAGGAAAGCGAAGTGCTCAAGAAGGCAATGGTCGCCGCGGCGGCTGCCGCTTCTGTCATTGGCATGTCGGTGGCGGCCGCGCCCCAGGCGCTGGCCCTCGGCGACGACAAGGGGCCGACCGTGGCCAACGGCAACGGCGCCTCGTCGAAGTTCGGCAACTCGGCGACCAAGGGCGACATGAGCCCGCAGCTCTCCCTGGTCAACGGGACGCTGAACAAGCCGTGCGCCGCCCTGGACGACATCAACGTCGCCGTCTTCAACGGCATCCCGGTCCAGGACGTGCCGATCCTCTCGGACGACCTGACGCAGCAGTGTGCCGACAACTCCACGCAGGCCAAGCGTGATGGCGCGTTGTCGCACGTCCTGGAGGACGTGTCGGTCCTGTCGGCGAACAGCGAGAAGTAGGCCGCCTCGCAGGGTGAGGGTGTCGGCGGCTGTGTAGCTCTTTCGGCGGTACGGCGGCGGTATTGTGCGGCCCATCCGAGTGAATTTCGGAGTGTCGTACGTTGATTTTCCCTTCTTTGGTCAATTCCTCGTGTGCAGGCTGCTGGTCATGGTGCGAGCCGTACGGCTGTGCTCGCGCGGTTTCGGCCGTCAATGAGGCATGACCGCAGAGAAGGGAAAGTTCATGAAGAAGACCGCTGCTGTCGTTGCGGGCGTGATCATGGCTCTGGGTGCGGCCACTCCGGCTTTCGCTGACGCGGACGCCCAGGCTGTCTCCGTCGGTTCCGGAGGATTTCTGTCCGGCAACGTGATCCAGGTTCCCATTCACGCGGCCATCAATCTGTGTGGCAACTCCGTGAACGTCATCGGGGCCTTGAACCCGGCGTTCGGCAATGTGTGCGTGAACGGCTGACGTCGTTCCGCACCAGCCGTACGGCTGCTTCATGGCCGGCCTTGGACATCCTTGTCCGTTCCAAGGCCGGCTTTCCCATTTCTTCAAGCAGGTTTCTTCAAGCAGGAAGACGATCAAGAGTGCGACAGACCCTGAGCAGGGGAATGTTCGCGGCCGCCGCCGCGACGAGCCTTCTCTCCCTGTGCGGTAGTCCCGCCATGGCCGATTCGCAGGCGAACGGGTCCGCCGTGGACTCGCCGGGTGTGGTGTCCGGAAACGACGTGCAGGTTCCGGTCGACGTGCCGTTGAACCTGTGCGGCAACACGGTCGACGTGATCGCCGCACTCGACCCCGCTTTCGGCAACGACTGCGCGGCGCGGGACGAGGGCGCTGAGGACGACTCCGCATACGGCTCGGGTCATGACCACGACGAGGACGCGGACGGCGGCACCGAGGGTTCGCCCGGCGTCGGCTCGGGCAACGACGTGCGGGTCCCCGTCGAGGTGCCGTTGAACGTGTGCGGCGACAGCGTCGACCTGGCCGCCGTGCTCGACCCCGCTTTCGGCAACACCTGCGCCGAGGACAGCTCGGACGGATACGGCGACACCCCTGCGACGACTCCTCCGTCCACCCCGCCGCCCGGGGGGAAGAGCACGCCTCCCCCCGGCCACGGCGACCACGTGACCCCGCACACCGGAAACGAACAGCCCGCTCTGGCCGAGACCGGCAGCGAGGCCCTGCTGGCCACATCGGCCGCGAGCGCCGCACTGATCGCGGCCGGATCCGTCCTATACCGGCGAAGCCGAGCAGCGTCCCGTCGATGACACGTGGGGGGCCGGCCGGGCACGCCCGGCATCCTCCCCGCGGATGCCGGGCCACCCGGCCAGGAGCCGGGTCAGGGACGCACGGCGGGCGCCGGCCCGCGCTGTCCCCGGCCGCTGGGCGCCGGGATCGTTCCGCCGGGTGTGCCCGTGCGCAGGTGACGTTGCACTCCGCCCACGAGCGTGCTCGCCGTGAAGGTCGCCCCGTGCACGAAGCGCATGGCCGGGCCGAAGCCGGACGCCGTCACCAGACCCGCGAGGAACAGCCCTGGACAGGAGGACTCGAAGTCCCGCCCGACCTGCGGGGCGCCGTCGGCCAGCGTCGCCAGGGAGCCGCGCAGTTCGTCGGAGAGCAGCCGCAGCCGCTCCCCCGTCGCCCGGAAGCCGGTGGCGGCGATGACATGCTCGGTCTCCAGGGAACGCAGGACCCGCCCCGCCCCCGACGGTTCCGATCCGCCCCCGCCGCTCACCACATCCAGCCGCACCCCGCCGCGCACCGGACGGGCCGCCGCCACCTCGTGGCCGAGCCGCACCTCGACGACGGGCTCGATGCGGTCCCGCAGCCACCAGGCTCCGGCCGGGCCCAGCGCCGTGGCGCAGATCCGCGTCCGCCTCGCCTCGGAAAGCCGGTAGAAGAGGCCGGGGCGTTCGGAGTAGAACCAGTTGCGCCAGCCGGGGCCGAGGCCGCTGTGCGGGGCGCGCGCCCTCTGCCACCAGGGGCGTTGCCAGGGCGGCGGCACGTCGTTCCACTGCAACTGGTCGGCGCGCGCCAGGACCCGTACGCGCGTGCCCTGCTCGGCGAGGAGGGCCGCCGTCTCCAGGGCCGCCTGGCCACCGCCGATCACGGTGACGTCCCGGTCGCGGAAGCGGACGAGGTCGTCGTGATGGCTGCTGTGCGACACCAGGGAGGCGGGGAGGGCGCGCAGGGCGGCCGGCAGCTCCACGAAGGGCATCACTCCGACCGCCAGCGCGACCGTGCGGGCGTGCAGGGTCTCGCCGTCCTCGGTGACCGCCTCGAAGCCGCCCGGGCAGGGGGCGATCCGCGTGACCGTGCGCTCGTCCACCTCCGGTACCGCGTTACGGGCGAACCACTGGCCGTACGCGGCGAACATCTCCACCGGGATCGGCTCCCCGTGCTCGGCTGCCACGCCCTGGCCCGCGCAGTACGCGTCCAGCCGCAGACGTCCCGCCGGGTCCGACAGGTTGGACGCCCACGGCTCCGACTTGAGGAACATGCCGCGCGGCATGTGGTCACGCCACGAGGCCATGGGGCGGCCGAACACCCGCAGCCGCAGTCCGGCGGCCGCGGCATGGGACGCGATGGACAGACCGTACGGGCCCGCGCCCACCACCAGGAGGTCGTACATCAGCAGCTGCTCACTTTCTTTTCGTCGGACAGCCCGTCGGGGAGCCCGTTCGCAAGTGCGGGGGACAGGTAGGGCGTGGCGGGGGAGGGTGGTGGCACGGACACGGTGGCCGCGACCAGGCGCCCGGTTCCGTCTCCGCCCGGCCGTCGCAGTCGTTCCCGCACGCGGCGGGACACATGGCGTGCCCACAGCCCCCGCATCACCCGGCCCGGCTCCGGGTCGTCCTCCGCGTGCCAGGCCAGTTCACGTCCGTCGGGAGCGGGACGCAGCAGGGTGAGCGGGGAGTAGTTCTCCACCACGAAGGCGCGCCCCGGCAGGGGCGAACCCTCCGGCAACGGACGGTGGGTCAGGTCCAGGTGCAGGGCCCGTACGACGTCCAGGTCCGCGCTGTCGGCGAAGAGCCGGAACTGGGCACCGGGGCGCGGGTTGAAGTCGAGCAGGTGGTAGGCGCCGGTCGTGCCGCAGCGGCGGAAGTCGAGATCGAGGATTCCGCGGTAGCCCAGTGCGTCGGTGAGCCGCTCGGCGAGCGCCTGCACGTCCGGGTTCGGCCGCCAGCGCCCCACCGCGGTCAGGCCCGCCGCGCGCGGCCAGGACCGTTCCTTCACACCGGGGCCGCCGCCGATCACCGCGCCCGAGCGGGCGGCGTAACCGTGGAAGAACCAGTCGCGGTCCGGGCCCGGCGGCAGGAACGCCTGCAGCAGCAGCCGGCTGCCCGCCTCCTCGGTGCGCAGGTACAGCTCGTGCGCCTCCTGTGGGCTGCGCACCACGACCGTGCTGCGCAGCCCGCCCGTCGTCGGCAGCAGCCAGGGGCGGCTCCACTTCGCCACCACCGGAAGGCCCAGCCGCCAGGCCGCGGCGGCGGCCTCGCCGGCACTGGCCGGGACCACCGTCTCCGGATGCGGGATGTCCGCGGCCGCGCACATCGCCGCCAGTTCGGCCTTGTCGGCCACCCGCTCGGGCAGCGCCGGGGGTTGCTGCGGCAGGAGGTAGGAGGGGGCCAGCTCCTCGCGCAGCCGGCCGACGGCGACCGCGCTCGCGTCGTCCATCGGGATCAGGACGGCGGGGCCGGCGATCCGGGCGGCCACCTGACGCAGTACGACGGCGATGTCGGCCGGGGACGCGCCGGGCGGCGGCGGGTGGTGCAACTGCCGTACGAAACGGGACGCGCGGACCGGACTTCCCGCGCAGTCGGCGACCAGGTGCACCTCCAGACCCGCCCGGCCCAGTGAACGCACGGCACCGAGCGTTCCGTGGTGAAAGGGATTGGGGTCGATCCGCAGCAGTACTGCGGGGACCCGGCTGTCGAACGGCGACACGGCATCGTCCTTCGGTTGTTTCACTCGTGCGGGCGATCGGAATCCACGAAAGCCGTAAGCACGGTGGCGGAATTCATATTGATATGACTGAGTGTCAGGTAAGGGAAAGGCCTGAGGGCGAGGCAAAGAGAGCGAAAGCGAACGTCCGAGCGTGGAGAGAGGAGCAGGCATGGCCCCACAGCATCGACGGACCCGGTCCGGGCGGTTGGCCGTCGTCGCGGCGTCGGTCGTCGCGACGACGACACTGGCGTCCGGTCCGGGATACGCCGCGGGTGCGGGGGTGGCGCGGATCGCCGGTCCTCCCGCTCCGACACCCGCCGTCACACCGGTCCCCGTGATCCCGGCCCTGCCCGAGCGGCCGAGGGTGACCCCGCCGCCGCCCCTCCCGGCCCCGGCGTGGCCCGGAAAGCTTGCTCCCGCGTTCGGCGCCTACCTCGACTACGGCCCCCGTGGCGTGGCCCGCATGCTCGACCTCAGCCGCTGGCTGGGTGGTGCCGAACTGCGCGTCGGCCACACGTATCTGCCCGGTGACCGCTGGAGCAACATCGAGGGCGCCCCCGGCTTCCTGGACGCGTGGGCGCGTTGGCGCACCGGTCGGGACGACCGGATGTTCGTCCTCAACGTCCCCATGCTGGAGCGCAACGAGGAGCAGGTCTCCGACGCCGAGGTACGGCAGTTGTTGCGCCAGGGCGCCGCCGGCCGGTTCGACCGTCACTTCCGCGCCCTGGCCGAACGGCTGGTGCGGCTGAAGGTGCCGGACACGGTGATCGTGCTCGGCTGGGAGATGAACGGCACCACGTACACCCATCGCTGCGGGCCCGACCCGGAGTCCTGGAAGACGTACTGGAACAGGATCGTCACGGCCATGCGTGCGGTGCCGGGGCAGAAGTTCCGGTTCGACTTCGCGCCCTCCCGGGGGCGGGACGCGGTGCCCTGGACGCGGTGTTATCCGGGGGACGACTCGGTCGACATCGTTGGCATGGATTCCTACGACCAGCCGTCCGGGGTGACATTCGACGAACAGGTGAATGAGCCCTACGGCCTTCAGTCGCAGGTGAATTTCGCCAAGGCCCACGGCAAGCCCGTCTCCTATCCGGAATGGGGACTGTTCCGCAACGGGGACAACGCCGAGTACATGCGGCGCATGCTCGCCTGGATGAACGAGCACAAGCCGCTCTACAACACGCTGACCGACTACTGCCCGCACGGAGTGTGGCAGTGCCCGGACAACCCGAGGGCGGCAGAGATCTACCGGTCCCTCCTCTCCGGCACCATCACCGACCCCGTCACGGAGCCGGCCGAGCCCACCGACCCCGTCACGGAGCCGGCCGAGCCCACCGTCCCCGCCAGCCCGACGAGTCCGCCCACGTGCTCGCCGGTGGATCTGGGCGACTGGGTCGAGTACTGGCTCGGCGGGAAGCTGTGCCTGCGCTTCGACTGGTGGGCGCGCAACCGGTAGCGCGGCCGGCCGGTGGCGGCGGACTCCCTCAGGACCCGCCGCCACCGTGACGCTCCTTCCGCTCCGTCCAGTCCTGCCAGTGGAGCAGCAGCTCCTTGCCCCGCCGCCGCGCGGCCACGTCGCACTCGACCGCCGCCAGCAGCGGGGCCGTGCGCCGCCGGGCCAGCAGCAGCCGCTGGTTGACGACCGGCTTGGGCCGCCAGTGGTGTTTGTACGGTTCGTTCCCGCGCAGCAGGCTCAGCGTGCCGTGCCCGCCGTCCTGGGTGTGCCGGCTGCACGCGTCGAGCAGCATCACCGCCACGTCCGCCCTGCGTTCCCGCAGGCACGGATGGGCGCCGTACAGGTAGCCGCCCGCGAGCCGCCGTGACAGCAGGGTCAGGTCCACGGCCACCACGTCGTCGTCGAGGCGGAACTCGGTGACCACCGCGTCGCCGGAGCGCACCATCGGCGCGACCGAGCGCACCAGGTGTTCGCGGAACCGCGGCCGCAGATGCTCGGGCGTCACCCCTCGCCCCTCCCACTGGAGTGCGTGCAGCTCGATGAGCCGCCGCAGCGCCTTGTCCACCTCGTCCGGTGTCACGGTGTGCCGCTGGATCCCGAGCGCGGTCAGCTTGCGCAGCTTGGCGCGGACCCGCTGCTGGGCCTTGGCCGTGGGCAGGCGCGTGATCAGTTCGTCCATGGACACGGCGGGCAGTTCCAGGCACACCGAGTCGTCCACCCGGCGTCGGGGTCCGCTCCAGTGGCCGTAGATCCGCTCGGCGGCCCCGCCGGGGCGGACCTCGCGGAGGTCGATCAGGGCGGTGCGGGCGGCCGCGGACAGGCCATCGGCGAGCGCGGCGACCGCCTCCGGGCCGCGCTCCTCGTCCAGCAGGACATCCCCGTAGTCGGAGATGGATCCGCCGAGCGGCACGAGCGAGGGTACGGGGCGGTCCACGCGCATCAGCGGCGCGGCGGCGGCCAGCTCGGCCCCGTCGCGCACCAGCACCAGCCGCAGCCGGCCGCGTCTGCCGTACGACAGCCACCAGGAGTGCAGCCAGGCGTGACTCTGGAAGGGGGTGGCGGACCCGCACCGGCGGTACAAGTCCCCCCACTCCGCAGCCAGTTGGGCGAAGTCCCGCTCTGTGGTGACGAGTTCCGCCCGGTACCTCACAGCTGCCCGTGGGCGTCGGCGGCCAGGGCCGGACCCGGTACGGACGCAGGGCGCCCGGCCGTGTCCCCGGACCGCCTGGGCCGGGCCAGCAGCGCCAGTCCGCCGAGCAGGCCGCCCGCGCTCGCGCCCACCAGGCCGATCAGGGCCGGGGAGGCCGAGGACGGCTCGCTGGGCTTGGTGGCCCGGGCGAACTGCTGAAGCTCGACGCGGGTGGCGTCCTTGGTGTCGTTCGCGTGCCGGGTCAGCGCGCGGGAGACGGCGTTGGCCATGTCGGCGGCGAGGTCGGGGCGGGTGGAGGTGGCCGTGATGGAGACCATCGGGGCGTCCGGTGAGGTCTCCGTCCGCACGCTCGACTTCAGTGTCGTCACCGGCACCCCGGCCCACACCTGCGCGTCCCCGAGCACCGCGAGCTGGGTGGCGACCCGGCCGTAGGCCTGCGCGAAGCCGGTCGCGGTCGCCGGGTCGGACTTCGCGGTCGGGACGGCGACGACGTAGGACGTGGCGGTGTACTCGGGCGGCTGGACGACCCCGTACACCCCGCCGAGCAGGCCGCCGACGAGGGTTCCGGCCGCGATCAGGGACCAGGGCGGCAGGGTCCTGACGCGGGCCAGGCCGGTGGCCGGGTGGCTTGGTCCGGTGGGGTTCTCGGTCATGAGGAAGGGACTCCCTGGGGTGATTCAGACATGGAAGGGGCGGCCACCGCGGCCGCGTAGACGTTCATCAGGCGATCGGCGCTGCGGGTGATGCTGTAGCGGTCGGCGGCCCCGGGCGCGGTGCGCGGGCCGGGGCCCATGGCCCGGGTGGCGGTGACGGCCCGCGCGAAGGCCTCGGGGCCGCCCCGGACGAGACGCGCGGCCCCGGCGGTGTGCGCGGGCAGGTCCTCGAGCGCCGGACACGAGGAGTAGAGGACGGGCAGCCCGGATGCCAGCGCCTCCACCATCGCCAGACCGAAGGTCTCCTCCGGGCAGGGGGAGGCGAGCAGGTCCATCGCCGAGGTGAGGGAGGGCAGGTCGGGGCCGGGGGTGCCGTCGGGGACGTAGGGGCGTTCGCCGGTGAACAGCACGCGGTCCGTGACTCCGGCGTCCTGAGCGGTCCGCCGCAGAGCGTGCTCCTCCGGTCCGCCGCCGGCCAGCAACAGCCAGTGGTCGGCGGGGAGTCGGGCAAGAGCCCGGATCAGGACGTCGAAGCGTTTGGCGGCTGTGAGCCGGCCGATGCCGCCGATGAGATACGCCGTCTCGGGCAGGCCGAGCCGCTGTCGGGTGCGCAGGCGCCGGTCCGGGTCGAAGCGGAAGCGGTCCAGGTCGACGCCGTTGGGGACGACCTCGATCCGGGGGGCCGGCACTCCCCAGTGCCTCAGCCGTTCGGCGACGGCCGGGGAGACGGCGACCGTCGTCCGGCCCAGGCGCTCGCTGGCCAGGTAGAGCCCACGTACCCCCGCGGTCAGCGGGCGGCCCTCCATCTGCGAGTCACCCAGGGAGTGTTCGGTGGCGACGATCGCCCGGACGCCCGCGAGCCGCGCTGCGAGCCGGCCGTAGACGCAGGCACGGTAGAGGTGGGTGTGCACGAGGTCGTAGCCGCCCGCGCGGATCAGCCGGACCAGGCGGGGCAGCGCGCCCAGGTCCCGGTTGCCGGCCATCCCCAGGTGGGTCACCCGCACCCCGTCGGCGGCCAGCCCGTCGGCGACCGTGCCCGGGTTGGTGAGCGTGACGACGTCGCAGTCGACCGGCAGGTGCCGCAGCAGGAGCCGGAGCTGCTGCTCGGCACCGCCGACGCCCAGGCCGGTGATGACATGCAGGGCCCGCACGTCAGACCCCCTCGACAGGACGTCGGCGCAGGCGGTGCAGCCGGTACTTCAGAAACAGGCGTACGGCGTTGTCGTCCTGGCCGATGTACAGGCGGGGCAGTGCGTACGGGCCGTTCAGCGGACCGGGGTCGATGGCGCAGGCGTACGTGTATCCGGCGGCGCGGACGGCGTTCACGGCACGCTGGTCGATCGTGCCGTACGGGTAGCAGAAGCCGTTGACGGGAGAGCCCGTCAACTGTTCCAGCGTGGCCCGGCTCTCGACGACCTCGGCCTTCACCAGGGCGTCGTCCGCCTTGGTCAGGTCGACGTGGGTCAGCCCGTGCGAGCCGATCTCCACCCCCTCGGCCGCCGCCTGCCGGATGCCGTCCGCGGTGAGCAGCGGCTTGCGCGGGCCCAGCCGGTCCCAGGCGTTGTCCCCGCCGAGCCGGCCCGGCAGCGCGAAGAGCGTGGCGCCGAAGCCGTAGCGGCGCAGCACCGGCAGGGCATGGTCGACGAAGTCGGCGTAACCGTCGTCGAAGGTGAGTCCGACCAGTTTGCGTCCCTCGCCGCGGGCCCGGGCGGCCAGCAGGTCGGCCACGGAGACACCGGTGAGGCCGCGTCCGCGCAGCCAGCGCAGCTGCCGGTCCAGCCGCTCGGGCGTGACCGTGACGCGGTAGGGGTCGTCCGAGTCGTCGCCCACGGAGTGGTACATCGCCACCCAGGGCACCGGGCCTCTTCGAGGGGCGCTGTCAGCGGAAACGGGCATACGAGAGCCTTCGGGTGACGGTGCGTGCGGAACGCAGTGCGGAAGCGACGCCCTGGACGTCCAGGGCCCGGGCGAGCAGGACGAAGACGGTGACCACGGTCAGGGAACCCGCGGCCAGACCCGGTACCGCCGCGTCGAATCGGCTCGCCGTGAACGCGCCGGCGACGGCTGCGACGACCGCCGCGCACAGCGTCCTGCCGAGTCCGCCGAGAACCAGCCGGGTGCGGATCGGGACGTTGCGCGGGCCCATGCCGGCCAGCAGCACCATGGCCGTGACGGTGATGCCGATGGCGTTCGCGGCGGCGATCCCGGCCACTCCCCACGGGCCCACCGTCCAGGTGCCGACGCCGGCGGTGGTGACGATGCCGGCGGCCATCGCGCCGAGCGGGTACCAGGTGGAGCGGCCCGCCGAGAAGTGGGACCGGACCAGGCACCCGACCAGGGTCTGACTGAGCAGCCCGAGGGCGTACACGCGCATGACCCCCGCGGTCGCCGCCGTGTCCGCCGCGGTGAACTCGCCGCGCTGGAAGAGGAGTTCGACCATCTGGGGGGCGCAGGCGATCACCGTGGCCGCGCCGAGCAGCACCAGACACGCGGCCAGCGCCAGGTCCCGCTCCACGCGGTCCCGGGCCCGCTCCGTGTCGCCGTCGGCCAGCGCCCGCGCCACCACCGGGAAGGTGACGGTGCACAGCATCAGCGACAGCGTCATCGGGATCTGTGCCACCTTCTGCGCGTAGTTGAGGTGCGAGATGGCGCCGGCCGGGAGGGCGGAGGCGAGAAAGCGTTCGATGAGGACCTGGGACTGCCGGCACAGGGCGAAGAGGAGGACGGTGGCGACCATGGCCAGCGTCATGCTCTGCCCCGGAGCTTCGGCGGAGGCGATCCGAGGCGCTGCCCGGCGTCGTGACTGCCGCCAGACGGACGGCAGTTGGATCGCCACCATCAGTCCACCGCCCACCGCGACCCCTGCGGCCGCCGAGCGCACGCCCCACTGCCCGCCGAGCACGAACATCGCGGTGATGATGCCGGCGTTGTAGGCCACGTAGATGGCGGCCGGCGCGAGGAAGGTCCGGTGCGCCCTGAGAGCGGCGCTGCAGTACCCGGCGAGCCCGAAGCCCAGCACGCTCAGCGCGGTCAGCCGGGTGCAGTCGACGGCGAGGCCCGGGTCGGGCAGCCCCGGTGCCAGGGCCCCGACCACGTAGGGGGCGGCGCCGATGACCACCGCGGACACACCGACGAAGGCCAGCGACAGCCAGGGGAGCGTGGCGGCCACCAGCGAGCGGACCGGGTCGCCGGGAGCGCCCTGCGCACGACGGGCCAGCGCCAGGCTGAACGCCGGGATCAGCGCGAAGGCCAGCCCGTCCTCGATGAACAGGGTGGAGGCGAACTCGGGCACGGTCCAGGCCACCAGGAAGGCGTCCGTCTCGCTCCCGGCACCGAACAGCCGGGCCAGCGCCTGGTCACGGACCAGCCCGAGCAGGGCGCCGACGATCGAGAGGGCGGCCGTGATCAGGGTGGCCTTGGCGAGGAATCCGCCGGAGACGGGGGTGAGTTCGCTCGTGTCGGCGGTGCGGGCGGCGGGAACCACCACCGTGCCGTCGGTGTCGGCGTGCGCGTCGGGCCTGGGGGGCGTCACCTTCATCGCACCGTGCCCCACGCCGTCGTTCCGCCGCTTCCGACCAGCGCCCACCAGGCCACCAGCCCGAAGCACACCGCCGTCAGCACGGTCGAGGGGCCGCCGATATCGGCGTACAGGAAGTCGGTCAGCTGCCAGATCAGCAGGCCGCAGGCGACGAGTGCGCAGTCGAGCCCCGGGCCGTCACGCCGGACCCGGAACAGCCCGCGCAGCCCGCACACCAGCAGGCCCAGCCAGCAGCCCGCGAGCGCGAGCAGACCGAGCAGGCCCTGTTCGGCGAGGACGAGGAGGTACATGTTGTGCGGGGACAGCAGCGGCTGCTTGCGGAAGTCCGCGCCCGCGCCCTCCGTGTCGCTGCCCGCGGACAGCGCGAGCGAGGCGTGCGCGTCCCGGTGCTCGGGGAAGCCCTTCAACCCGACGCCCGTGAGCGGATGTTCGCGCCACATGCCGGCCGCCGCCGCCCACAGCGTGTAGCGGTCGGTGACGGACTGGTCGGGCGCGTCGGTGACCCGTGTGACGCTGTCGATCCGCTCCTGGAGCTGCGCCGAACCCAGTCCGAACCCGCCCACCAGGATCACGCCCGTCGCGGCCACCACCGCTGCCACCTTCAGCGCCCGCCGCAGCCCGGCCAGCACCAGCTGTGCCCCGCACGTCACGGCCGTCGCGATCCACGCGCCGCGGCTGAAGGACAGCGCGAGCGGCAGCAGCAGCGCGACCGCGCAGCCGGCGGCAACCGCCCGCTGTCGTACGGAGTTCCGGCCCAGGGCCAGCCCCACCGAGCACACCAGCCCGAAGGAGACGACGGTCGCCATCCCCATCACGTCGCTCGCCCCGAAGGTGCCGACGGCCCGGATGTCCTGGCCCTGGTACGAGGCCCCGGTCCCGGTCATGTACTGATGCGTGCCGATCGCGCCCTGCCACCCGGCGAGCCCCACGAACGCCCAGGCCAGCAGCCGGAAGTCGCCCCGGTCGCGGATCAGCAGCAGGACGGCGGCCGGGACCAGCACGAACACCTGGAGGTAGCGGCCCATGCCGCCGATCCCCGCCCCCGGTGAGGCCGCCCCCGTCGCGGCGAGCGCGAGCCCGGCCACGGGCAGGCCCAGCAGCACGACCGCCGTACGGGACAGGGGGCGCCGCCGGTCCCGTACGAGACGGATCGCGCAGTACACGACGACGAGCGCGGAGACCGCGTCGGCCGGTCCCGCGCCGCCCTCGTCGCCGGGCGTGAGCGGCAGTGCGAGCAGGGCGATCACGGCGAGCACGGGCAGGACGGGGGGCCACTGCCGGACGCGGGGCAGGGTCAGGGCGTGGGTCATGTGCTCAGCTCCCTGTCGGGCGCACGAGCGCGGCCGCGGTGCGCAGCAGGATGCAGATGTCCTGCCACAGCGACCAGTTGTCGATGTAGGCGTTGTCGAAGCGGGCCCGGTCCTCGATGGAGGTGTCCCCGCGCAGGCCGTGGATCTGGGAGAGGCCGGTGATGCCGGTCCGCATGCGGTGGCGGGCCGCGTAACCCGGGTGGGCCTGGCTGAACTTGGCGACGAAGTACGGGCGTTCGGGACGCGGTCCGACCAGGCTCATGTCGCCCCACAGGACGTTCCACAGCTGGAGCAACTCATCCAGTGAGGTGCGGCGCAGGAAGCGGCAGAACCACGGCATGCGGTGTTCGTTCGCCACACTCCAGCGGGTCGCCGCCTCGTGCTCGTCGACCGGGCGGTGGGTGCGGAACTTCAGCAGGGTGAAGGGCCGGCCGTCCTGGCCGATGCGCTCCTGCCGGAACACCACACCCGGCCCGCCGGTCAGCCGCAGCGCCACCGCGCACACCAGCAGCAGCGGGCTGACCATCAGCAGCAGCGTCCCGGAGACGGCCACGTCCAGCGCCCGCTTGCCGAGGCCGCCGCGCCGCCGCGAGCCCATGTCCAGCCGACGACAGGAGAACCCGGCGAGCTGGTCCTTCGAGGCGTACGACGGTGAGTCCGGCTCCACCTCCCACACCGCGCAGCCCGACTCGGCGAGCGCCCGCAGCAGCGGCCCTTGCGCGGACCGTGCGGAGGGATGGACGACCAGGACCTCCCGCACACCGTTCTGGATGAGGGCCCGCTCGACCTCCTCGCCGGTCGTCAGCACCGGCAACTGACCGCCGCCGTCCGGCTGTTCGGTCACGATGCCCACCGGCCGCACCCCGCACCGCGGATGCCGCAGCACGGCGGCGGCCACCCGCTGCGCGGTCCCGGCCGGGCCGACGACCAGCGCGGCCCGCGGCCGGGCGCGCCGCAGCACGCGCCGCCGCCAGTGCACGGTGCCCCGGGTCGCGCAGGCCGTCGCCGACTGGAGCACGAAGCCCGCGGCGAGGGTGCGGGCGGACAGGGCGTGGTGGGGCGCGTACGCGGCGACGAGCGCCGCGACCGCCAGCCAGGCGATCGCGATCCGGCCGCACACGGTGGGCAGTTCGTCGAGGATCCCCGGTACCGGCCGGGTCGGTTGCCGGCGCAGCAGCATCGACGCGGTCACCAGCAGCGCCACAAGGAGTACTTGGTGCTCGGTGCCGGCGAGTGTCAGGGCGCCCAGCAGCGCGGCGACGCTGTCCGCGGCGAGCAGCGGGGCCGGGGAGGCGGGGCGGGAAGGGGGTCTTCTGGCCGGGAAGCGGAAACCGGCCGCGGTGCTGCGCGACGGCTTGACGAACAGGGGCGCGAAACCGGGATCCCGTGGCTGGGCACCGGGCGAGGGGACGGTACTTTCCGCGGTCACGAGTGGATGAACTCCCTGTACTCGGTGGGCACGGCGCATGCGGCGGCCGGGCCGCCGAGCACGTCGCGGTACACGGCCGCCACCGCCTCGGCGGTGAGCCGTACGTCGTGCGTGGACAGGACGTGGCGGCGGCCCTGGTGGCCGAGCGCCTCGCGCAGCAACGGATCGAGCAGCAGCGTGGTGACCGTCTCGGCGAGCGGCGTCGGATCACCGGGCGGCACCAGGCAGCGGGGGACGAGCGCGGGCGGCAGGCTCTCCCGGGCACCGTCCACGTCCGTCAGCACCACGGGCCGGCCGCAGGACATCGCCTCCAGTGGGGCGAGCGCCATGCCCTCCCAGAGCGAGGGCAGCACGACCAGGTCGGCGGCCTGGTACCAGGGCGCGGTGTCGGTGACGGCCCCGGCGAACAGCACGGACCGCGGTGCGCGGGAGCGCAGCCGTTCCTGGTCGGGCCCGTCACCGACGAGCACGAGCCGGGCGTCCGGCACGCGCCGCGACACGCTGTCCCAGGCGTCCAGCAGGACGTCCTGCCCCTTCTGCCGGCACAGCCGCCCCACGCACACCACGAGAGGGGCCGCCGGGTCGACACCCGGAAGGACATCGGACCGTACGGTGTCGACGGGGGCGGGGTGGAAGCGTTCGGGCCGGATGCCGTTGGGGACGACCGTCCACCGCCCGCCGATCCCGGCGCGCACGCCGGTCGCGCGCTCCGCCGCGCTCACACACACCACCTGGGACGCCCAACGCGCCCCCCACCGCTCCCACCGCAGCGCGAGCGCCGCCGTCATCCCGCCGACCGCCTCGAACGACCAGGCGTGCGGCTGGAACACGGTCGGGATCCGCCCCCGTACCGCGAGCCGGCCGACCAGTCCGGCCTTCGCGCTGTGCGCGTGCACCAGGTCGGGCCGCACGTCCTCGAGCACCTGACCGAGCCGGCGTACCTCCCGCACGAGCGCCAAACCCGGTGAGCGGGTGGCGTGCCAGTGCCGTACGTCGGCGCCGAGCCCGCGCAGGGCGGGGGCGAGGGGGCCGTCCGGGCAGGCGACCGTCACGTGCAGACCGGCCGCGAGCTGGGCTCGGGCCAGGTCCGTCACCACACGGGCGACCCCGCCGTCCACGGGCTGGGTCAGATGCAGGACCCGCGGCCGGGGGTCGGGGACTGACTGGTGCATGCGCGTTTTCCTCGCTCACGGACGGCGCTCGGGACGGGAGGGAAGGCGCCTACGCGCGGGCGGCAGCAGCGACGAAGAGCACGCCGGCCCAGGCCGCGTCGCGCTGGGAAACGAGCCGGATGGCCGAGTGGTCACCACCGGACCGCGGCGCCTTGCCGAGTTCGAACAGATCGGAGGCGTGCTCGAGGGCGTTCATGCCGAGGCCGCGCAACCGCATCCGCATCCCGAGACGGGAGTTGAGAGCCAAGGCCCCGTCGAAGTCGTTGTCCGCCGCGCGGACGCCGCCCCTCGCAACGTGGCACAGCGGGACCCAGGAAATACGCATGACCGGCATGGCCCTTTCGGGAAGGTGGCGTGACGAATGCGATGCGCTGGCTGCATGGGTGCGTCAAGAGCTTCGCAACCCTATCCGGTATGCGCATTTAGTCCGTGAAGCCCGACATGTGTGTCGGGGCGGTGAGGCACGTTCGTTCGTGAGATCACCCCATTGGCGGCACAACCCTCGCGGGCGCCGCGCGTTGACACAGCGCCGGGCATCCCCGCCCGGTTGTTTGTGTCAACCCCAAGGAGCACCTCTCCATGTCGCGTATCGCGAAGGGCCTGGCCCTGACCACCGTTGCGGCCGCCGCCGTTGCGGGCACCGCAGGCATCGCCGCCGCCGACAGCGGCGCGCAGGGCGTTGCCGCCCACTCCCCGGGCTTCCTGTCGGGCAACGTCATCCAGGTCCCGATCCACGTCCCGGTCAACGTCTGCGGCAACACCGTCAACGGCATCGCCGCGCTGAACCCCGCGTTCGGCAACGAGTGCGAGAACGACTGACGTCGGCTCTCCGCCTTCGCCGGCCGCACTCCCGTGGACCCTCCACGGGAGTGCGGCCGGTCCGTGTTTCCCCGGATGGAGGTGGCCCGCGGAGAGGATGGGCCCGGCCCTGACGCGCCCCTCACCAGGGGTGATGCGAAAAGGGCGCAGGTGGGGCGGTGTCAGGGTGTGATCGCTGGGTTGCAGGGCGCGGTGGTCGCTTCCACGGTGGGCTCAAGATCCGACGCACATCGAAAGGAACCACCCATGCGTGGTCTGTCCGCACGGTGTATCGCCTCCTGCGCACTCTGCGCCGCACTTCTCGTCGCGGTCGCCGGTCCCACCGCGGCGGCCTCCCGTGGGCCCGTGCCCGTCCCCCACGCGGACGCGCTCCGTCCCCAGGTCGAGGCTCTGGCCGAGCTGGGCGGCGTGCTCACCCCGGTCGCCGACCTGCTGAACACCGTGCTCAAGGCCGACAACGGCCAGATCTCCGCCGAGCAGGCGGCCAAGCTCGGGGACGCCGTCAAGGACGCCACCGCGAAGATCGCCGAGGAGGCCTCGGCGGCCGCCGTCACCCCGCCCGCCACGGGCATGACGACGACACCGAGCACGCCGGCCGGCAGTACGACGACGCCGACCCCCTCCCTGCTGCTCACGCTCATCCAGAACGGCGACGACGCCGGGGCGCGGTCCGTCAAGGCGCCGGCCGACCTGCTGGACGACGCGATCGACGCCCTGGAGAAGGCGATCGACGACCTGCTCACGGCGGTCACCTCAGGAGAGCCCACCCAGGTCGAGTCCACCCTCCCCGCCGTGATCAGCGGCCTGGTCGACGCCGTCGCCGCCACCATGCTCGACACCGAACTGCCCGCTCCCGACCTGGCGGGCCTGTCCTCCCTGCCCAGCAGCTCGCAACTGCCCGTGTCGTAAGGCGCCCGCACCACAGGGATGCCGGTCTCTCCCGAGGGCCGGCATCCCGGCATTTTCATGAAAGCCCAATATCCGCGCACGGAGTTTCCGCTCCGGCCGGGGCTCGTTGGGCACGGTGTCGGACTTGCCCGCCCGATGACATGAAGTGCCGAAGAGAGGAACACGATGAAGTCCCTGAAGGCTGCTGCTGTTGTTGCCGGTTCCCTGGTTCTTGCCGGTGCCGCCGCGCCCGCGTTCGCTCAGGACACCGCCGATCTCACGCCCACCAGCCTCAACGGCGCCGTCAACTCGCTCACCAAGGGCCCCCTCGACGTGCGGCCGCTGCAGCACCAGTCGGACGCGCTGAACACGGAGAAGAAGAAGTCGGTGCTCCACACCGCCAAGAAAGCGACCACCAAGCTGAACTCCAGGCCAGGACTCCTCGGTGGACTCCCCGTGGGGCAGTGACGTCGTCCTCCACGCCGGGGCCGATCTCCCAGCGGCGACTGCCGCCCGGGATCGGCCCTTCGTGCTGTTCGAGCGCGACAGCACGGCGCGGCGACGCCTCCCTCGATCGGATGGAGACGGCGGCAGCGCTCCCCCGCCCGAGTGAGAAACGCCCGCCCCCCGTCCGGCCCGTGGGTACGGTCGCGCGATGACCACCACCTCCAGCGAAGCCCGCTCCCTGCGCACCGCCGATCTCGGCACTCTCGTGATCATGGCCTGGAGCGGCGAGGCTCCCGACGGCCACGACATGCCCTACCTCCTCGCGTGTTCCCTCGGGGACGCTCCCGACGGCCCCGAGGCCGCGACCGCCGCCGTCGAGGGGCTGCTGAACGACAACGGCCTGCCCGTCGGCGGTGACCTTGTCGACGGCAACGTCAGGCCGAGCCTGCCGGTCACCCTGCTGGTGGTGGCCGGGCACGCCGTCGTCACCATGCCGGGGCTGAACGCCAAGTGCCCGGTACGGCCGCAGTGGCTCGCGGCGGCCGCCAAGCGCGGTTACGCCTACTTCGTGTTCACCACGCGCCCCTGGCCCGAGGCCTCGGGCCAGTCCGTCACCCCGGACCAACTGGCCGCGTTCGCGGGTTCCGACGAGACGCTGAAGGCCGCCGCCCACATCGTCCTGCCGGCGCGCAGCCTGCGCTCCTGATGCGGCGGGCCGAGAGCGGCGGTCGCGGGTTCGCCCTGCTCCTGCTGTTCACGGGCGCGGCGGGGCTGCTGGCCTCCTGGGTCATCACCCTCGACAAGTTCAAGTTGCTGCAGGACCCCGGCTTCACCCCGGGATGCAGCCTGAACCCGGTGGTGTCCTGCGGCAGTGTCATGGAGAGCGACCAGGCCGAGGCCTTCGGCTTCCCCAACCCGATGCTGGGACTGGTGGCGTACGGCATCGTGGTCTGCGTCGGCATGAGCCTGCTGGCCGGCGCCGCCTTCCCTCGCTGGTACTGGCTGACCTTCGACGCCGGCTGTCTGTTCGGCGTCGGGTTCGTGTCGTGGCTGCAGTTCGAGTCGCTGTACCGCATCAATGCCCTGTGCCTGTGGTGCGCTCTGGCGTGGATCGCCACGATCGTCCTGTTCTGGTACGTGACCTCGTTCGCCGTCCGCCGCGCGTTCCTGCCCGCGCCCGGCTGGGCGCGGGCCCTCTTCGCCGAGTTCACCTGGGTGATCCCGCTGGCGCACGTCGGGATCGTCGGCATGTTGGTCCTGACCCGCTGGTGGGACTTCTGGACGAGCTGACCGCCGTACGTCGTACTACTGCGGCAATCGAGGGAATCTCGCGCTGGTCACCGCACCAGGATCGTTACCGGTACGGACGTTGAGCCTGCCGAAACCTGAAAGGGACCGTATCTGCCATGAGGTCGACCACCCGAGGAACCCTTGCCGCCGTCATCACGGGCATCGCGGCCGCGGTGGGAGCTGCCGCGTCCCCCGCAGCGGCGGTGGGCACGGTCCCCGTACCCGTGCCGCTGGAGGGCGCCGAGCGCGCCCTCCACATGGAGCTGCCCGAGGTCGGCGGGAAGATCCCGGTGCCGACGCCGGGCGTCCCCGAGGCACCGAAGTTCGTCGAGGGCCGGCTCATGCCGGAGCGGGCGATTCCGCGCGTGCCCGTCAACGGCGGGCTGCCCGGCGCCGACCTGACCGCGCCGGTGCCCCACCTCCTCGACGACGACGTCGACCACCTCGGCCTCGACGCGCCCGCCGCCGACGTACGGACGCTGACGCCGGGCCTGGCCCTGGACGCCCCGCTGACCGCCCCCAAGCCCGGCAGCGGCGCTCTGCCGGCGCCGAAGCTCCCGGAGGCGGGCGTCCTGCTGCCGATGGTGCAGGCCGCGCCGGGCGCCGACCTGACCGCGGGGCCCGGCCTGTAGAGCGCGTCGACCCGTCCGACGGGGCCCGGACCGTGACACGGCCCGGGCCCCGTCGGTGTTTCGGGCGCGGAGGGTTCACCCCCTTGGGCCTCGGACGGTGACCGCGCGGGCCGTCGGGCGGTTACCGGTACGGACAACGGAACCCGACCCCTCTTGCGTACGAGACGAGGAGCACACGATGGTCATGAGCGTCGGCCGAACACCGGTGGGCGCCGACCCCTCCCGAGCGAGCCCGGAGAAAGGCACCCCTGCCCGCCGGAGCAGGCGGGATCTGCTGCTCGGGCTCTTCGGCCCGGCCGCCGTCGCGGTGGCGCTCACCCCGGTCGTCCTCGCCTCGCGGGGGCCGCGCGCGACCGAATCGGCCGCCCATCCCGACTTCGACGAGACGTACCGGGGCCGCCGGATCCGCGGCATCCGCGGCTCCGCGGCCGCCGCCGGCGCCGGCGCTCTCGGCGCCGGAGGGTGGCACGTCACCGTGGACGGACGCCCGCTGCACCTGATGCGCCGCGCCGACGGCACCTGGCTGAGCATGGTCGACCACTACCGGTCGTACGCCACCGCGCTCGACGCCGCCCGGGCGGCCGTCGACGAGCTGGGGCCCGGCCGGCAGTTGCAGGAGACGAGGAGCGACGGGGCAGACATGGGGGGACACAGTGGCGTACACGCGTAAGGACGTCAGCACACTGACCGCGGCCGAGAAGCGGCGGTTCGTGCAGGCGATGCTGGAGGTGAAACGACGCGGCGAGTACGACGAGTTCGTACGGATGCACATCGACTTCTACGTCTCGGACGGCGAGGACGGACTGCGTACGGCGCACATGGCGCCCTCCTTCCTGCCCTGGCACCGCCGCTTCCTGCTGGAGCTGGAGCGGGCCCTGCGCCGCGTCGACTCCTCGGTGACCGTGCCGTACTGGGACTGGACCCGCGACCGCACGACGAGCACGGCGCCCTGGACGGACGATCTGCTCGGCGGCACCGGCCGGCTGCCGGACCGGCGGGTGACGACCGGACCGTTCGCCTACGCGACCGGCAACTGGACGCTCAAGGAGCGCATCACCGATGAGGACTACCTCACCCGGGAGCTCGGGCGGCCGGCCGATCCGATCGAACTGCCCACACGGAGCGACCTCGAGTGGGCCCTGCAGGACCCCGTCTACGACACCTCGCCCTGGGACTCGACGTCCACCAAGGGGTTCCGCAACAAGCTGGAGGGGTGGGGGAGAGGACAGGGCGCGGCCGCCTGGCGCAACCACAACCGGGTGCACCGCTGGGTCGGCGGGGTGATGGTGAGCGGCGCCTCCGTCAACGACCCGGTGTTCTGGATGCACCACGCCTTCGTCGACCTGTGCTGGTCGCGCTGGCAGCAACGGCACCGCGACCACCGCTATCTGCCCGCGGGACCGCCCGGCCGGGGCAGCGCCCAGCGCGGTCGCATCGTCGCCCGCCACGAGAAGCTCCCGCCGTGGGACGTGACCCCGGACGAGCTGGAGGACCACGACAGGATCTACCGGTACGCGTAGGCCGTACGGCGGCACGGAACCCCGCGTCCGGACACACAAGAGCCCCGGCGCTGGAAGGTGCCGGGGCTCTGGGTGGGTACGGGCGATCAGCCGCCGTAGCCCTGCCCGTGGCCGCTCTTGTGGCCACCGGCGCGGTGTTCCTTGTGGGCGCCGTTCTTGTCGGAGCCCTTCGACTCCTTGTGGTCGCCGCTGTTGTTCTCGCAGTGGTTGCCGAACGCCGGGTTCAGCAGACCGATCACGTTGACGGTGTTGCCGCACACGTTGACCGGGATGTGGATCGGGACCTGGACGACGTTGCCCGACAGGACGCCGGGCGAGTGGACGGCCGCGCCGTTGGCGCCCGCGTCCGCCATGGCCAGGCCGGCGCCGCCGATCATCACGGCACCGGTGCCGAGGGCGACTCCGGCTGCCTTCGCGATGCGAGACATCACGTTCTCCTTTGGTTCGGGGGGTACGACGGCAGGACGCGCCGTCGCACTCCCCGTTCAACGCCGCCCGTCACGGCTGGTAACGGCGCTTCGGCGCAGATCACCCGTTTTGAACAAGGACGCTGAGAGACATCAGGGCAGTCGCCGTACCGGAGAGCCGGAGAGGAAGGCCCGGATGTCCTCGATGGCCTGGCCGTAGTACGTCGTGTAGTTGGCGCGGGAGACGTAACCGAGGTGGGGGGTGGCGAGCAGGCGAGGGGCCGTGCGCATCGGGTGGTCGGCGGGCAGGGGCTCCGTGTCGAAGACGTCCACGCCCGCGCCGGCGATGCGGCCCTCGTGCAGGGCGGCGAGGAGGGCGTCCTGGTCGACGATGGCGGCGCGCGAAGTGTTGATCAGGTAGGCGGTCGGCTTGAGGAGGGCGAGTTCGGCCGGGCCGAGCAGGCCGCGGGTGCGGTCGCCGAGGGCCAGGTGGACGGAGACGAAGTCGCTGGTGGCGAGGAGGTCCTGCAAGGAGGGGGCCAGGTCGGCGCCCGCCTCGTCGGCGCGCTCTTCGGTGAGGTTCTGGCTCCAGGCGCTGACCTGCATACCGAAGGCGAGGCCGACCCGCGCCACCCGGCTGCCGATCTTCCCGAGGCCGAGCAACCCGAGCCGGCGGCCGTGCAGATCGGCGCCGACCGTCCGCTGCCAGGGGCCGTTGTCGCGCAGGGCCCCGCTCTCCTCGACGATCCCCCGGGCGAGGCCGAGCAACAGGGCCCAGGTCAGCTCGACGGGTGGGGTGGAGGAACTCGCCGTACCGCACACGGTGACGCCGTGTGCCTCGGCGGCGGCGTAGTCGATGACGGTGTTGCGCATGCCGGACGCGACGATCAGCTTCAGCCGGGGCAGGCGGGTGATCAACGAGTGGGGGAAGGCCACGCGTTCGCGCAGGGTGACCACGATGTCGACGTCGGCGAGGGCCGCGGCGAGCGCGTCCTCGTCGGGGAAGTGGGTGTCGAAGGTGACGACGTCGACCTCGTCGGCCAGCGGTGACCAGTCGGCGACCTCGGTCGCCACGTTCTGAAAGTCGTCCAGCACAGCACAACGCAGCCGCACGTCGGGTCCCTTCGATTCCGCTCCACCGTCAACGCGGCCGACTCTACGGGGCGATGGCAGGCGCCTTGCGGGCGAAGACCACCTGAGAAAACCCCCCACCTGTTGTTGCTGGTGAGAGGGTGTTTGCGCCCCCGGCAGGACTCGAACCTGCGGCCAAGCGCTTAGAAGGCGCCTGGTGTGATCGTCGGCGCATCTCTCCTGACCTGGAGCGCTACGGACGCCGAGCGCGATAGATCGGCGCCTTCGACACGCATTCGACAGGGGGCGCCGATGCAGCCTAGAAGCCACAGAGCGTGGAGTCCCCTGCCATCGGTTCAGGTTAGAGGGTCTCCAACTGCCCAACTCCGCCCGCCCAGGCCGGGCTCTTGGCATACTCCTTTAGCCAATCGACCATCGCTTCACAGCTCGCGATGTAGTCCTGGGCGGCACCAGTGGTCGGGAGACGCCTTCTGTCTCGGAGCTCCCGTGAGATTGCGTGGAGATCACGCAGGGACTGCGCGATGTCATGGGGGAAGTACCGTTCACTCCAGAAGAGGCGCGTCAAGGTGGTCTCGCCGACCCTGCCGTAGGTCGTGTGCTCCAACACCATGCGGCTGATAGTCGAGCGAACTTGACCCCACGCTTCGAGCATCGCGTTGGTCGGGTCAATGTAGGGAGCTGTCGGCCGCGCATCACGTTCATGTCGCTCGGCAACTGTCGCGGTCGACGGCACTGGCAGTTCGCTGGCCTGCGGCTCGGCCTGTGCCACTGCCTCCTCCACCTCAGCGCTGGCCTGCTCAACCGCTTCCGAGAACTCAGCGTCCACACCCACAGCGCTCAGTGCTTTGACTCGCCGGAGCAAGCCTCGAACCTCCTCCCTGAACCCGTACGCGACGGCAAGGAGCACGGCCGGCCACACAAGCACCTTGAGGAAGTCCAGAACCAAACGGGCTATCTCCACCAGATCATCTTGGCTTCCGGGGGAAACGCTGTAAGGCGTTTGGGCAACTTAGTCATAAGGTGCGACGGTCCAGAGGTGGGCGAGAGTCGCGCTATCTGGCCAAACATGCAGGTAGGGGCCCCGTTGCTGCCGACACTGCCAGTTCTCCGGGTGCAGGCATAACCCCTCCAGTGTGGCAGATCAACTCGGGGAGCCCAGGCCAGAGCGGGGTGGGGGTGGTCACCCGTGGGTGCCGTCTGTCAGCGTTGGTCGGCTTCGCACGGCCCAGGGACGGCCCAGGGCTCAACCATCGCGGCCATTGCTGAGTTCGCGGTGCTGCTTCACACGCGGACCTCACTGAGACGGCTGCCCTCATGGACCCACTCGTCGAGTGCGCCTGATCCAGCGGGACAGAAAGAAACACCCCATCTCGTCTGACCGCCAGCCTTGGTTGGTAACCCGTGAGGCAGGGAGCGATTGCTTGCGGCTTCGCCGGTGGCGGCTGTGGCTCGTCTGTACGACGACCCATCGGATCAGATCGCGCTGGTCACCTACCTGCGGCAGCATCTCCGACTAGAGGTTGTCCCGTAACCGGTGGGGTGGTTGGTGCGTTGGCTGGGCATGGGTGGGGTGATTTCAGCTGATGATCCGAAGTGGATCGAGCCGTTCTCCGGGTTGAGCGAGGTGCAGTTCGCCAGGCTGGTGGCGTTGGTGCGGCGTCGCGGGGGTGACGTTCAGCGGGGCCGTCCCTGGCGGTTGCCGCTGGAGGACCGGGTGTTGCTGGTGGCGACGTACTGGCGCACGAACCTGACGTTGCGGCAGGTGGCACCGTTGTTCGGGGTCTCGAAGTCCGCGGCCGACCGTATCCTCGATCACCTGGCACCGCTGTTGGCCATCGCGCCGGCCCGACGTCCGCGCAGGGACACTGTCTACATCGTCGACGGCACCTTGGTGCCTACCCGGGACCGCAGCGTCGCCGCGTCCAGCAAGAACTATCGGTACTCGACGAATCTGCAGGTCGTCATCGACGCCAACAGCCGCCTGGTGGTGGCGATCGGCTTGCCGCTGCCCGGCAGTCGCAACGACTGCCGGGCGTTCACCGAATCCGGTGTGGACCGGGTCTGCCGCGGTGCCCCGACCATCGCCGACGGTGGCTACCAGGGCACTGGCCTTCTCATCCCGCACCGCAGGCGACGAGGCCAGAGACACCTCAGCCCGCAACAGGAAGCAGAGAACGCCGTCCACCGCCGGGCACGGGCACGAGTCGAACACGCCCTATCCCGGCTGAAGAACTGGAAGATCCTTCGGGACTGCCGCCTCAAGGGCAACGGCGTTCACCAGGCCATGCTCGGCATCGCCCGGCTCCACAACCTGGCCCTCACCGGATAGCTCACGCCCCATACGGGACAACCTCTAGCCTCGCGCTTTCACGTGGCAGGGCGTCCGGTAGGTGATCAGAAACGCGGAGAGTGCTCCTGACCTGCAACGATGGGACTTGTCTAGGGTCCAGGTCGTCGCGTGAAAGAAGCACTCTCCAGGTGAAGAAGCGTATCGGGTCCTACCCGTGTGTCCGTACCGAAGGTGGTGGTCGCGGGGTGGTCTCCCAGGCCGGCGGTGTGCTGCTGGTGGAGACGATCCGCAAGACTGGCCTGGACAGGGCGATATCGGCGGCGTTGGCGCCGTGGCGCAAGTCGCGGGCGGTGCATGATCCGGGCAAGGTCCTGCTGGATGTGGCGCTGGCGGTCGCGCTGGGCGGGGACTGCCTGGCAGATGTGGGCATGCTTCGGGCCGAGCCAGCCGTGTTCGGGCCGGTCGCCTCCGACCCGACAGTCTCCCGCCTGATCGACACCCTTGCCGCCTCGGGCGAGAAGGCACTGACCGCAATCCGCACAGCCCGGTCCGAAGTCCGTTGCCGGGTCTGGAAGTTGGCCCGCGACGGGGCTCCGGACGCTGGTGGGCAGGTGACCGTGGATCTGGACGGAGTGCTGGTCATCGCCCACTCGGACAAGCAGGACGCCGCCCCGACCTGGAAGAAGACCTACGGTCACCACCCGCTGATGGGTTTCGTCGATCACGGCTCCGGTGGCACCGGTGAACCTGTCGCGTCCCTTCTCAGGGCGGGCAACGCGGGCTCGAACACGGCCGCCGACCACATCGAGGCCGCCCGCCTCGCCCTCGCTCAGCTGCCCACGAAGTACCGGCGGGGGCGACAGACCTTGATCCGCTGCGATTCCGCGGGCGGCACCCACGAGTTCGTCGCCTGGATCGCCCAGCGCGGGCGCTGGCTGTCCTACTCGGTCGGCATGGTGATCACCGAAGCCATTCACCAGCACGTCCTGAAGATCCCGGCATCGGCATGGACGCCGGCCGTCGAGACCGGCGGCGAGGTCCGCGACGGGGCCTGGGTCGCCGAGCTCACCGGCGACCTGCTTGAGGGCTGGCCGAAGGGCATGCGGCTGATCGTCCGCAAGGAACGGCCGCATCCCGGGGCCCAGTTGAGGATCACCGATGCGGACGGCATGCGGATCACCTGCTTTGCTACCAACACCGCCGGCCGTCCCATCGCCGAACTCGAGCTCCGTCACCGGCTGCGGGCCCGGGCCGAGGACCGTATCCGAGCTGCCCGCGCGACGGGCCTGCGCAATCTGCCCCTGCACGACACCGCGCAGAACAAGGTGTGGCTGGAGATCGTCCAGATCGCACTCGACCTGCTGGCCTGGATGCCCATGCTCGCCCTGACCGGCCAGACCCGTCTCTGGGAACCCCGCCGCCTCCGCTTCCGCCTGTTCTCCGCAGCCGCCCAGCTCGTCACCACCGGCCGGCGCCGCATCCTCCGCCTCGCGGCCCACTGGCCCTGGACCAACGAGATCACAGACGCCCTCGCACGGCTCACACTCCTGCCGAACCCCGGCTGACCAGCAGCTTCCCTACCCCTGCGAGTAGCACCACCCCACCCGGAGCAGTGGAACCCGGCGCCCACCCGACGCGACACTCGGGCCCACGGCCTGCCCGCAATCAGCCACCGAAAGCGAAACGGTCCACCGACTCCCTCGCGGACCGTCAAGAAAGATCGAGGCTAGCTGCCACGCTGGACTCGACTGTGGCACTCTGCCTCGTGCGCCAGAGTGAGGGAGTAGACCATGGCATATCAGGCCACAACTCTGCATCTGCTGATTTCCTGTCCAGGTGATGTCACCAATGAGGACCGGGAAGTAATCCACAGATCAGTTAATCGGTGGAATTTTAACTACGGTCAGCACTTCCAGCTGACAGTTCTGCCGATCTGGTGGGGGGAGCACGCCTCTGGAGAATTTGGCGAGCATCCACAGGATACGATTAACCGGCAGCTCGTCGATAGCGCAGATCTGGCTCTTGCCATCTTTTGGACCCGCTTGGGAACTGGATCGGAACGGGCACTTTCGGGCACCGCTGAAGAGATCGAACGAATGGCTCGCGCCGGCAAGACGGTGACCATTCTGCACTGCACACGACCGGTATCCAACAGTGACCTTGAGCAGCAAATCGCACTGCGCGACTACCTAAGAAGTCTTGAACCGAACGCCTTGGTGATGACTTACACCGATGAGGCTGAGCTGGTGAGCAGGATCGATAACCTGTTGAGCAGACAGGCCACGGTATTTATGACGAAAGCCTCGGGGGCGAAAGCTCATACAGCCGAGGAAGATCCAGGAGTATGGCCGAGTGTCGACTTCAGGGAAACCGTCGACACAGATCGGCAAGGAAGGCTGCGCACTCGCCGGTCACACTTCATCGTCCTCACAAACAAGGGACGCGCTCCAGCGAAGAATGTAACCTTTACCATCGAGCCTGACGATGGAATGGTCCTTCGCAGCGACGATGAGGCGATCGATACAATCGGCCCTGATGCAGAGATTCGGTTTCCGCTCGCATTGAGCATGGGTAGCCCTAGCCAATTCAATTGCACGGTGAAGTGGAAAGGCCCAGATGGGAAGGAAAGAGAAAACGTAGCCACTTTGCGCCCCGTCTAGCCTGAGGTCGCCCCCAGGCCTTCCCCTGGCTGCACCCATACCTTAATGTTACGATGCCTGCCATTAGAGAGGCGAGGTATGAACATAAAGCACCCGAGGGCCTTTATCAGTTTCCGCCTGGAAGATCGCTGGGCTAGGGACTTCCTCAAAGAGCACGCACGGAACTCCGACAACGAGGTCGAGTTCATCGACTACTCCATTCAGGATCCAATCGATTCGTCATGGAGGACGCAATGCAAACTGCGAATTTCCCAGACGAATGGAACGATCGTCTTGATCGGCGCGACCACGTACGAGTCTGAGCCAGTGGAATGGGAGATCAAGCAAACCCTTGAGCAAGGTCACCACATTTTCGGAATACAGGTGATCGACAGAGAGACGCATCCAATCCCCAAAGGCCTCCCTCCGGAAAGCGTGATTCGCTGGGATTTTGAGACGATTTCATCAAGGCTCTCAACATGGATGTGATCAGTGAATTATCTTGAACAGGTAGCGACGTACATTCAAGCCGAGATCCCCGCTACAGCTTTACCGCCTGGCGACGTAGACGACTTGCTAAACATGTATGCGGCCCTCGCTTTGGCCAAGGGTGTGGACGTCATTGCTTCAGACGTACATGATGTCTGGAGTGCCTGGCAGATGAGAACTAACCCATCTCACGCATCTCTGCTCCCTTACGATCAACTCTCGCCATCAGCGCAGCAGCAGGATGCTGTCTACGTTCTGGCTATTCGGAAGGTAGCGGAACGGCTGGCAGGTCAGGATCGGGTTGCTCAGGCCTTGGTTCCGTACGGACCCCCAGCAAGAGAGGAGGATAAGGAGCGGCTCTTCGAATTGTACAAAATCATGGTGGAGAGCTCGGAAGGGCTTGTAAGTCGCCGCCAGGGTGTGAATACTTTCTTCATCACAGCGAACGGCGTGATACTGACCGGACTAGGTTTCTTCATTAAAGCGGGCGGCAGCCAGATACTAAAGTCTATTGGCGTCCTCGTCATTGCCTTGACGGGGCTTATTCTCGCCCACGCCTGGCGAAGTCTTATTGTTTCATTCGGTCAACTGAATACCGGGAAATTCGCTGTAATTAATCGACTTGAGCGATATCTTCCTGCTGCCATCTTTTACTCAGAGTGGGAGGCTCTCGAGCGGGGCCAGAACCCCAAAGTCTACCGTTCCTTCACGTCGCGCGAGATCTGGGCGCCCTACCTACTGACCGCCCTTTATGGTCTCGCGACTGTGGGTGCTTCCCTGGTCGCCCTCGGTCTATGGAAGCCCTGAAGCGAAGGTCGGCGGAGTCTTAATGACCGAGTCAACCCTTTGGGGTGTCGGTGCCTTCTTCCCATCCCCACTCGTGGCGGCAGTCAGCGCAGGTGAGGTATGTGGGCACTGACTCTGACGTGCTGTGCGCTATGCGGAAGAGCTCGTCCTCGTCTGTGGTGGTGCGCACGAACACGGTCAGGACGCGGTCTGTTGCTGCGCCGCAGCGAGGGCATGGCGTGGGCGGATGAGGGCGTGGACGCATGATCACCTGCTCGGTTGGCTGCTCGAACAAGGTAGTCAATGCCCTGTGAGCGCTGCAGGTGATCGGGAGGGTGAGCTTCATCCCGGGTCAGGCCGCTGTGTTTGTCTGGGCCTGCGGTGGTGGCGCGGTGGTGAAAGGGCGGTTGTCGCGGAGGAGGGCCCACAGGACGTCGACGCGTCGGCGGGCGAGGGCGATGACGGCGGAGATGTGTTGGTGGCCCTCGGCTCGTTTCTTGAGGTAGTAGGTGCGGTTGGGGCCGTCGCGGATGATGCTGGTCTGGGCGGAGAGGTAGAAGACGCGGCGTAAGCGGCGGCTGTAGCGCTGCGGGCGGTGCAGGTTGCCGGTGCGGCGTCCGGAGTCCTTGGCGACCGGGACCAGACCGGCGGCGGAGGCGAGGTGACCGGCGTCGGGGTAGCTCGCCAGGTCACCTGCGGCGACGAGGAACTCAGCCCCCAGGATTGGTCCCATGCCGGGCATCGACTCGATGATGGCGGCCTGCGGATGGGCGTGGAAGGCGTCGCGGATCTGCCGGTCGAGTTGCTTGAGCCGGTCGTCCAGGGCCAGGACCTGTTGGGCGAGGTCTGCGGTGATGCTGGCCGCAGTGCCCTGGCCTGGGAGGGTGATGCGCTGGGCCTGGGCGGCTGTGAGAGCGGTCGTGGCCACAGTGTCGGGGTGGCGTACGCCCCGGGTGGCGAGCCAGCGAGTGAGGCGGGTTTGGCCGCAGCGGCGCAGGGCGGCGGGGGTCTGGTAGCCGGTGAGCAGGACGAGGGCGCCCTTGTGGTCGCGTAGTCGACGGCTGCTTCCAGGGCCGGGCTGATGCCGGTGAGTACGTCGTGGAGGCGGTTGAGCAGGCGAACCCGGTCGGCGATCAGGTCGGACCGGTGCGCGGTGAGCAGGGCCAGGTCTGCGACCGGGTCCGTTCGCACCTCGACGGGGGTGAAGTCCCGTCGCAGACGGGCGGTGTCGGCGATGACGTAGGCGTCGCGGGCGTCGGTCTTGGCCTCGCCGCGGTAGGCGCCGGCCATGAGGTTGACCGTCCGGCCGGGCACGTAGACGACCCGTTGGCCGTGCGATGCGAGCAAAGCAAGCAGCAGAGCGGAGGGGGTGCCGGTGATGTCCACGGCCCAGTCCACGCGGTCGGCCAGGCGGAGGACTTCATCGAGGCCGGCCAGGAGATCAGCCTCGTCGTTGCGGATCTTCTTGTTCCACACCGCTGTTCCGGTGTCGTCGACGGCGACCCACCAGTGGTGGGCCTTGCTGGCGTCGATCCCGACCCATAAACGTGGCAACCGCGTGGTCATGAGCGTCTCCTCGGCTTCGGGTGCGTGCCGGTCCGGTCCGAGGAACACCCGCCGTCAGCTCCGTAAGCAGCGATCAATGCGCAGATCTCAATCAGCGGCCAGGCGTCCCGAAGAGCGGGGCGGCCACTCCACCGGAGCCACCGGGGGCAAGCGACTTTAGAGCCACACCCCACTCTTCCGGACCGCCAAACAACTTACGGAGCGACTTTGGCCGGGAGCTGCTTTGGCGCGAGTGATCATGGCCCCGTAAGCTTCCGGCGAGTCGGGCAGTCTGTGGACCTGCCCGCTAAAGCACGACGTTGGGGCCATGATCTTAGAGGCTCGCCCCAAAGTGGCTGCCTAATCCGTGGAGCCGACCGCCCAGCCACAGAGGGTGTCTCCTACCTTCTGCCCACAGCCGCCGAGCGCGCCGCAGAGGCGGCGCGCGCCCGCGCCGTGCGCGGTCCTTGCTGAATGCGGACCAGGCGGCGGCTCTCCTCGACTGGGTCCGGCGCCGGCCGCGTGGAGGAAGGCGGCTGCACGCGTTCTTCGCCACGCTGTACTACTGCGGTCTGCGGCCGGAGGAAGCCGTAGCCATGCGAGTGGAAGACGTGACGATTCCCGGCCCCGACGCCCAGGATCAGTGGTGCGAGCTGCTGATCCACACGGCGACTCCGGAGGTCGGCAAGCAGTGGACCGACACCGGAGAGATCCACGAGGAACGTGACCTGAAGGGCCGTGCCGAAGGCGAGACGCGCACCGCGCCGGGGCATCCCGCCCTGACGCGCATCCTGCGACAGCACATCGAGGACGAACAGCTCAAGCCGGGGGATCTGTTGTTCCAGGGGGAGACGGGCGGCATCCTCGCGGGTTCGGTCATCCGCCGGGCCTGGCGCAGTGCGCGCAAGGCCGTCTTGCCCCCGCACGTCTTCGAGTCGCCCACGGGCAAGCGGGTGTACGACAACCGGCACACCCGCCTTACCAAGTGGCTTAACGACGGCATCCCGCCCGCCCAGGTGGCCGAGTGGGCCGGCAACAGCGTCCCCGTGCTGCTTGCCACCTACGCCCGGTGCGTCGACGGGCAGCTGCCGGACTTGAAGAAGCGTCTCGAAGCCGCCGGAGACCTCCCCGAGCCGCCCGACGCTGGTTGATCTTCAGCCAAATAACTTCGACACGTATTCGACACGGCCACCCGCAAAAACCCGGTGACAGCCGGACAGCCCCGGAGCCCTCCCATGATCGTCAGGGGAGTGCCCGGGGCTTTGTCGTACCGAGCGATACTCGCTCTGAGCAGCAAAAACGCCCTCCCGATGGGAGGGCGGAGACTTGCGCCCCCGGCAGGACTCGAACCTGCGGCCAAGCGCTTAGAAGGCGCCTGCTCTATCCACTGAGCTACGGGGGCCGGGTGTGGTGGCCTCTGTCTTGGGGTGCCCGGGTGTGGGCCGGTCCGTGACGCTGCCGGGGACAAGGATAGGGCTCCCGCGTCCTTGTCCCTGTTGCTTCGCCTCCGTGGCTCGATGTGGAGGTTCAGTGAAGCGGTCCTGATAATCGCAGGCAGGTACGAATCGTGCACCGCTTTTGGCGCCTTGCGCCCCGGGTGTTGTGCACTCGTTATGCCTGGACTGTGCCCGTGTCCCAGTCGCCCCTTCCGTCCGATGTGTTCCGTCGGCGCGCAGACATGCTCATATGCTTCAGAATTCCCCTAAAATTGGGCATTCTTCACATGTGGTGACCTTGGACGTACGGCCTCAGCTGCTCGACGCACTTTCCGCCCTGCGCGACCGTGTCGCCGCCGCACGCTTTCCGCTGCCCCTGCCGGGGGCCCCACGCGCGCGTGCCAACCGCGACGAACTGCTCGCCCAGCTCGACGACTATCTGGTGCCCCGGTTGAGGGACCCCGAAGCGCCGCTGCTGGCCGTGGTGGGCGGTTCCACCGGCGCCGGCAAGTCGACCCTCGTCAACTCCCTTGTGGGACGGCGGGTGAGCGAGGCGGGCGTGCTGCGGCCGACCACGCGGACACCCGTGCTGGTCTGCCATCCGGAGGACCATCACTGGTTCAGCGGAATGCGCGTACTGCCCGACCTCACGCGCGTGTGGGTGCCTCAACAGGAGGCGGGGGACGAGCTCCTGCTGCCCGGCGAGGACCCCACGCGCGTGCTCCGCATCGAGACCGCCGACACCCTCCCGCCAGGCCTCGCACTCCTGGACGCCCCCGACGTCGACTCCCTGGTCGCCGACAACCGCGTCCTCGCCGCAGAGCTGATCTGCGCGGCGGACGTCTGGATCATGGTCACCACGGCCGCCCGCTACGCCGACGCGGTCCCCTGGCATCTCCTGCGCACCGCCAAGGAGTACGACGCCACGCTGGTGACCGTGCTCGACCGGGTGCCGCACCAGGTCGTCTCCGAGGTCTCGCGGCAGTACGGCGCCCTGCTCACCAAGGCGGGCCTCGGCGACGTGCCCCGGTTCACGGTGCCGGAGCTGCCCGAGTCGGCCTGGGGCGGCGGGCTGCTGCCGGCCACCGCCGTGGCGTCCCTTCGGACCTGGCTCGTCCACCAGGTGCAGGACCCCGCGGCCCGGCGGTACGCCGTCGCCCGTACGGCCCGCGGTGTGCTTGCCTCCCTCAAGTCCCGGATGCCCGAGCTGGCCGGCGCGGCCGCCGCCCAGTACGCGGCCGCGCTGCGGCTCACGGCCGCCGTCGAGGGGGCGTACGACAGTGAGTACGCTCGCGTGCGGGGGCGGCTGCAGGCCGGTGCCGTGCTCGCCGGTGACGCCCTCAAGCGCTGGCGGGCCTTCCCCCTGGACTGCACCGCCGCGGAGCTCCTGGACGCCCTCGTGGAGAGCCTGGGCGCCCTGCTGCTGTGCTCGGTGACCGCCGCCGACGAGCGCGTCGACGAGGCCTGGCGGCGCGAACCGGCCGCGGCCGCGCCGGAACTGACGGGCCGCGACCCGGCCCCGGAGAGCGCCGAGCACCGGATCGGGATGGCCGTACGGCGCTGGCGGCGGGAGCTGGAGGAGTACGCCGAGGAGGAGATCCGCGACCTCGACCGCGGGGTCGCGCCCGACCCGGAGACGGTTGCCGCCCTCGTCGCCACCGCGCTGCTCGGCGGACGCCGGGCGCGGGTCGCCGGTGAGGGGCTCGCCGAGCGGATCGGCGCCCACGGAGCCCTGCGGTTGCGCGACCGGGGCGGACGGCTGCTCGCCGAGCACCTCGACCGGGTCGTGCACACCGAACGCGAGCGCCGGCTCGCCCCGCTCGACGCACTCGACGTACACCCCGAACCCCAGGCCGAACTCATCGCCGCGCTGTCCGTACTGCAGAAGGAGAGGTGACCGATGACCGCCGTCACGGATCAGGACCACACGGAGCAGGCGGGGAACGCCGTATCGAGGCAATCGGGGGAATCGGTGGACGGGGGGAAGCCGGTCGAGGAGCCCTTGCCGGAGGCCGATGTCGAGGTGGAGCCGGAGGGCGAGGACGAGCACGCACGCGTGGAGACGGTGTCGGGGCCGGAGAGCGGTCCTGAGCAGGACCAGGAGGGGAACGTGAGCGAGGCTCCGGGTCGTGCGCCCGCCGACGGTCACGCGCGCGTGGGGGCGGGGCGCGATCGTAGGGAGGCCGGTAGCGGCTCCCCGGAGCCGGTCGACGCAGCTGCCCCCGCTGACGGCGACTCCGCGGACGCCTGGGACGACGGGCTCATCGCGCGCCGGGTCACCGCCGAGACCGAGCAGGCCGCCGTGATGGAGGCCCGTGGGCTCAACGCACCGCCTGCCGCCCCGCTCACCTACGACGGCCCTCTGCATTCCCGTCTGGACGCGCTGCGGGAGCTGGTCGGGCTCTCGCGGGCCCGACTCGACAGCCGCACGCTCGCCGAAGCCGGCCAGGTCCTGGACGAGGCGGCTGCCCGGCGCCGGCTCTCCGGGCAGCACACCGTCGTCGCCATCGCCGGTGCGACGGGCAGTGGCAAGTCGCAGCTGTTCAACTCGCTCGCCGGAGTGGCCATCTCGGAGACCGGCGTACGCCGGCCCACCACGGCCGCGCCGATCGCGTGCAGTTGGAGCGACGGTTCGGCCAGTCTCATCGAACGGCTCGGCATCCCGCCCCGGCTGCGGCGGCGCCCTGTGCAGAGCGCCGAGTCGGAGGCCCAGCTGCGCGGGCTCGTCCTGGTCGACCTGCCCGACCACGACTCGGCGGCCGTCCAGCACCGCGAGCACGTGGACCGGATCCTGGCGCTCGTCGACGCCGTCATCTGGGTCGTCGACCCCGAGAAGTACGCCGACGCGATCCTGCACGAGCGCTATCTGCGGCCCATGGCGGGCCACGCGGAGGTCATGTTCGTCGTCCTCAACCAGGTCGACCGGCTGCCCGGGGAGGCCGCCGAGCAGGTCCTCGACGATCTACGGCGGCTGCTGGACGAGGACGGGATCGCCCTCGGGGAGTACGGCGAGCCGGGCGCCACGGTGCTCGCGCTGTCGGCGCTCACCGGGGACGGCGTCGGTGAACTGCGGGAGGCACTCGGCCACTTCGTGACGGAGCGCGGAGCTCCCGCGCGGCGGATCGCGGCCGATGTGGACGCGGCGGCGTGGCGGCTTCGGCCCGTCTACGCGACGGGCCGGCGCACCGGGCTGAGCGAGCAGGCGCGCGACGACTTCGCCGCCCGGCTCGCGGACGCGGTGGGGGCCACCGCGGCGGGCGAGGCGGCCGAACGCGCCTGGCTGCGCAACGCCAACCGCGCGTGCGGGACACCTTGGTTGCGGCTGTGGCGCTGGTTCGAGGACCGCCGCGAACCTTCCACGGGACGGATGCCGGTGCGTGCCCAGCCCGACGAGGAGGCGACCGCGCGCCAGCGTGTGGAGCAGGCCGTACGGACGCTCGCCGACCGGGCCTCGGCGGGGCTGCCCGCGCCGTGGGCGCAGGCGGTGCGCGAGGCGGCCGTACGTGGCTCCCAGGGGCTGCCCGAGGCGCTGGACCAGCTGACGGCCCGAGCCGGGCTGCCACCGGGCCGCCCGCCGCGTCCGGGCTGGTGGCCGGTGGCCGTACTGGCGCAGGCGTCCATGACGCTCCTTCAAATCGTCGGCGGGCTCTGGCTGGTGGGCCAGATCGTCGGGTTCATGGCGCCGAACCTGGGGGTCCCGGTGCTGCTGATGGTGGCCGGCATCATCGGCGGCCCGATCGTCGAGTGGAGCTGCCGGATGGCGGCACGGGGGCCTGCGCGGCGGTACGGCGTGGAGGCGGAACGGCGGCTGCGGGAGGCGGCGTCCGGGTGCGGGCGGGCGCGGGTGCTGGATCCGGTGGCGGCGGAGCTGCTGCGCTACCGGGAGGTCCGGGAGCAGTACGGCAGGGTCGTCGGGGTGGGGTGAAGGGCGTGACGGCAGTGGGGTGAGGGGTGAGGGGTGACGGGTGACGGGCGGGTCTGTGGACCCGTTCCCTCGTTCGGGTGGCGGAGTTCTCCACAAGCCGTGGACCGTCCACAGGGCCCAGCGGGCTCGGCCCGGCGGAGGCAGTCTGGCTTCGCGGCCATCGCGGTGACGCGGTCGGCACGCAGACAGCAGCAGCCGTACGGGACGGGCCCGTACGCATGTCCGGGAGGGGATCCCAGCGATGAACGAGACGATGATCTGCGCGGTGGGCAACGTGGCGACACAGCCGGTGTACCGGGAGTTGGCCACGGGCGCGTCGGTGCGGTTCCGGCTGGCGGCGACCGCGCGCTATCTGGACCGCGAGAAGAACGAATGGACGGACGGGCACACCAACTTCTTCACGGTGTGGGCCAATCGCCAGCTCGCCACCAACGTGTCGGGGTCGATCAACGTGGGTGATCCGGTGGTCGTCCACGGCAGGTTGAAGGTGCGCTCGGAAGGGCGCGAGGGGCAGCCGGCCTGGACCTCGGCCGACATCGACGCGGTGGCGATCGGCCACGACCTCGCGCGCGGCACCTCGGCCTTCCGACGCACACAGCGGCCGGAGAACACCGGCGCGTGTTCGTCCGCGCAGCCCGAACCGGTCTGGGAGACACCGCCTGGTGAGACCGCGGATCGACAGGAGGCGGTCGCGGTGACGTGACGTCGGTCGAGGGCGCGGAGACGCCGACCGAAGTGCGGCTTATCGGCGAATGGTTCGGGATTCCTTCGGTCGATTTGTCGATAAGCCCTGCGTGTGGAAGCGCTTGGCGATAACGATTCCGAGTCGGATCGATCTTCCGGCCGCATCCCCGGGAAGAGGGGGGCGGCCGCGTCCCTAGGATGCCGAACACAGCTCCCGGGGTCACTGATTCTGCTGGTGGGACCGCCACCCCGCTCGTCAACGGGTCCTGTTCGAAGGGGAATTCCGTGTTTTCTGCGTTCTCTGCGCTGTCCGTGCGCGGACGGGGGGCGGCTCGCCTCGCGGCCGTCACGTTCGTCTCCGGCCTGCTCGCCACCGGTGCGACGGTGGCCGTCGCCGGCACGGCGTCCGCGGACGAGGCGGCGCAGAGCCAGAGAGGGGCGACCGCCACCATAGAGGGCCTGAAGACCTACGGTGACGCGGTGATTCACGACACCGACAGCGATCTGCGGGTGCCGGCCGGGCTGTTCGAGATGTCCGTCGAGGGCGGCGGCACTCTGCAGACGTACTGCGTCGACCTCTACAACCCCACGCAGAAGGACGCCAAGTACCACGAGACCGACTGGAGCGGCACCTCGCTGGGCGCCAACAAGGGGGCAGGCAAGATCCGTTGGATCCTGCAGAACTCCTATCCCCAGGTCAACGACCTCGCGGCGCTCGCCGCCAAGGCCGGTATCGCCTCGGGGCTGACCGAGCAGGACGCGGCGGCCGGCACCCAGGTGGCGATCTGGCGCTACTCGGACCACGCCGACGTCGACGCCGTCGACCCGCGGGCCGAGAAGCTCGCGGACTACCTGGAGAAGAGCGCCCGTGACCTCGTGGAGCCGGCGGCGTCGCTGACGCTCGACCCGCCCGCGGTCTCCGGCCACCCCGGCGAGCTGCTCGGCCCGGTCACGGTGCACACCAACGCGGTCGGCGTGACGGTCACCCCGCCGGCGGACGCTGCCACGAGCGGCGTGCGGATCGTCGGCAAGGACGGCAGGCCGGTGACCTCCGCGGGCAACGGCAGCGAGCTCTACTTCGACGTTCCCGAGGACGCGGCGGCGGGCTCGGCCGACCTCACCGTGCAGGCGTCGACGACTGTGCCGGTCGGCCGTGCGTTCGCCTCCGAGAGCCGGAGCCAGACGCAGATCCTCGCCGGCTCCAGCGAGTCGACGGTCTCGGCGACGGCGGGCGCGACCTGGGCGAAGGAGGGCGCCGTACCGGCCCTCTCCGCAGCCCGGAACTGCACCGAGGGCGGCCTGGACATCACCGCGGTCAACCAGGGCGACGAGGAGTTCGCGTTCGAGCTGATGGGGACGGAGTACGCCATCGCGGCGGGCGAGTCCCGCACGGTGACGGTCCCGCTCCAGGAGGACCAGGCGTACGACTTCACGATCACCGGCCCCGACGGTCTCGCGAAGCGCTTCACCGGCGTCCTCGACTGCCGCACCCGCAGCAGCGAGACGGGCGCCACGACCCAGACGCTCAGCGAGCCCAGCCCCGCCACGGTGGCCGTCCCCACCACCGACGTCAACCTCGCCGAGACCGGCGGCTCGGCCACGACCCCGCTGATCGCCGGCACCGCCATCGCCCTGGTGGTGATCGGGGGCGCGGCCCTGGTCCTCACCGGCAGGAAGCAGAACCGGGCACAGGACTGACCGCGGCGCGTCGGTGACGGGCACAATGGCGTCATGACCAAGCCATCCGCATCGCGGGCGCGTCACACCTCCTCGGACTCGGTGCTGTCCCTGTGGTCGCAGGACTCGGTGCTGTCGATCGGCTCGGTGGGCTCGGTCCTGTCCATCGGCTCCGTGGGCTCGGCGCTCTCGGTCGGCTCGATCGGCAGCGCCCTGTCCGTGGGCTCGATCGGCTCGGCTCTGTCCCTGATCTCGGCGGGGTCCTGGCTGAGCACGGGGTCGCTGCTGTCGGCGCAGTCGAAGTGGTCGGTGCTGTCGTGGCGCACGTCCCACGGGCTGATGCGGTCCGCAGGGGCGGTGGGGGCGGTGGGGGCGGTGGGGGCGGTGGCCGTGGGCGCCGCCGTGTTGCTGGCGGTGCGGGGCGGTTCCGACACCTAAGGGCTGCCCGGCGGGATTTCCGGGGCGGCTCGCGTGTCGGCGAACCGGGTCACGAGAGGCTGGGCGGCGCCGAGAACGACGGCCCGCGCAGCGCGCTGCGTGCCGACGCCGAGATCGCTCGGACCGGGAGCGCCCGCGTCCATCGTTCAGGAGGCCGGCGTAGCCGCGGGCCTGTTCGGAAGCGTTGCGGTGCCAGTCGGACTGGGTGCGGTGTTCCTCGGCCAGGGAGGGCTCGGCGGTGACGAGCTGGTCGCAGACGGCGGTGATCTCCGCGTGGACGGCCGCGATGGCGGGCCGGTAGGCGCGGACGGCCTCCGCATGTCCGCGGTGGCCGTCGAGGGCGAGGGGGTCGTCCCTGATGGGCGCGTGGGCAGGGCCGTGCGCATGCAGCGTGCTGTACGCCTCGTGGAGCTTCGTGGCGCGCGCGTCCGGTTTCGTGCGCCGGGCGTGCAGGGCGGACCCGCGGACCCGCAGGCCGGCCTCGTAGGCGTGGGAGCGGGGAAAACGGACGGCGTCCAGCCCTGAGGTGACCGCGTGCGGCCGGTCGGGACGCAGCCGGGCGTACCGGGCGTCGGCCTCGGCGGCGACCTCGAGTGTCTTCAGGCGTGGCGGCAGGACAGTCGAGCGACCACCGGTGACAGAGAACCCCCAGGTCACAGCCCCCCGACCAAACGGGTTACCACCCAAGGGTGGACCTCAGGCAAGATGGGGTGTATCTGCCCACTGCCAGATCTCAAGTTGCCGGACGGTTTCTCTTGGCTGAGTACATCTACACCATGCGCAAGACGCGTAAGGCGCACGGCGACAAGGTGATCCTTGACGACGTGACGCTGAGCTTCCTGCCCGGCGCGAAGATCGGTGTGGTCGGACCTAACGGTGCCGGTAAGTCCACCGTTCTCAAGATCATGGCGGGCCTTGAGCAGCCGTCGAACGGTGACGCGTTCCTGTCGCCCGGCTTCAGCGTCGGCATCCTCATGCAGGAGCCGAAGCTCGACGAGTCCAAGACGGTCCTGGAGAACGTCCAGGACGGCGCCGCCGAGATCATGGGCAAGCTGAACCGCTTCAACGAGGTCGCCGAGCTCATGGCGACGGACTACTCGGACGCGCTGCTGGACGAGATGGGCAAGCTCCAGGAGGACCTGGACCACGCCAACGCCTGGGACCTGGACGCGCAGCTGGAGCAGGCCATGGAGGCGCTGGGCTGCCCGCCCGGCGACTGGCCTGTCACCACCCTCTCCGGTGGCGAGAAGCGCCGCGTCGCGCTCTGCAAGCTGCTGATCGAGGCCCCGGACCTGCTCCTCCTCGACGAGCCCACCAACCACCTGGACGCCGAGTCGGTGAACTGGCTGGAGCAGCATCTCTCGAAGTACGCGGGCGCTGTCGTCGCCGTCACTCACGACCGGTACTTCCTGAACAACGTCGCCGAGTGGATCCTCGAGCTCGACCGCGGTCGCGCGATCCCCTACGAGGGCAACTACTCCACGTACCTGGAGAAGAAGGCCACTCGCCTCAAGGTCGAGGGTCGCAAGGACGAGAAGCGCGCCAAGCGCCTCAAGGAAGAGCTGGAGTGGGTCCGCTCCAACGCCAAGGGCCGCCAGACCAAGTCCAAGGCCCGCCTGGCTCGTTACGAGGAAATGGCGGCCGAGGCCGACAAGATGCGGAAGCTGGACTTCGAGGAGATCCAGATCCCGCCGGGCCCGCGTCTGGGCTCCATCGTCGTCGAGGTCAACAACCTCTCGAAGGCGTTCGGCGACAAGGTCCTGGTCGACGACCTCTCGTTCACGCTGCCGCGCAACGGCATCGTGGGCATCATCGGCCCGAACGGTGCGGGCAAGACCACGCTGTTCAAGATGATCCAGGGTCTTGAGCCCGCGGACTCGGGCACGGTCAAGATCGGCGACACGGTCAAGATCAGCTACGTCGACCAGAGCCGCGCCAACATCGACCCCAAGAAGACCCTCTGGGCCGTGGTGTCGGACGAGCTGGACTACATCAACGTGGGCCAGGTCGAGATGCCGTCGCGGGCCTACGTCTCCGCCTTCGGCTTCAAGGGTCCGGACCAGCAGAAGCCGGCCGGCGTCCTGTCCGGTGGTGAGCGCAACCGCCTGAACCTGGCGCTCACGCTCAAGGAGGGCGGCAACCTGCTGCTCCTCGACGAGCCCACCAACGACCTCGACGTCGAGACCCTGTCCTCGCTCGAGAACGCTCTGCTCGAGTTCCCGGGCGCGGCTGTGGTCATCTCCCACGACCGCTGGTTCCTGGACCGGGTCGCGACCCACATCCTCGCGTACGAGGGTGACTCCAAGTGGTACTGGTTCGAGGGCAACTTCGAGTCGTACGAGAAGAACAAGATCGAGCGGCTCGGCCCGGACGCGGCGCGTCCGCACCGCGCCACCTACAAGAAGCTGACCCGGGGCTGATCGATCTTGCGCTACGTCTACCGCTGTCCCCTGCGCTGGTCGGACATGGACGCCTACGGCCATGTCAACAACGCGGTCTTCATCCGCTACCTGGAAGAAGCCCGTATCGACTTCCTGTTCCGCCCGGAAAAGGACTTCAAGCAGGGGTCCGTGGTGGCGCGCCACGAGATCGACTACAAGCGGCAGCTCGTCCACCGGCACCACCCGGTGGACATCGCGCTGTGGATCACGGAGATCAGGGCCGCGTCCTTCACCATCACCTACGAGGTGAAGGACGACGACCTGGTCTATGTACGGGCCTCTACGGTGGTCGTTCCGTTCGACTTCGAGGCGCAGCGGCCGCGCAGGATCACCTCGGAGGAGCGGGAGTTCCTCGAGGGGTACCGCGACGACGACGAGGAGGAGGCCGTCGCCGCATGACGGTGCTCCACCTCGCCGACGAGGGGGAGGCCGCGGACCTCGCCGCCTTCCTCTCCCGGCTGCTCCACTACGACCGCTCCGCCGCGGTCCGGCTCCAGGGGGCCGGGACCGCGCTCGCCGTCTTCGGGCGTCCGCCGTCCTTCGAGGTGCTGGCGATCCGGGCGGCGCGGCTGGCCAAGCCGTACGAGAACGGGCTCGACGTCACGCTCGACGTGACCGTGTCCGCCGGGGAGCTCCTCGAGTCCGTCGACGAGGGCGCGGGCACGGCTGTCGTGCCGCAGGCGGTGACCGGCCCGCCGTGGGCCGGAGTACTGCCGCCGCGCGGCGGGTGGCAGGCGGTGGCCGGGTTGCCGGGGCCGGAGGCGCTGCGAGCGCTCGTCCACGCCGGGGTCGCCGAATTCCGGGCCCGTACCGAGGAGTTGGGCCCGGAGGCGCGTACCCGGGCCGAACTCGACCGGCTCGGGCGGGAGATCTGGTCCCGCACCGTGGCGGACACGCGGCTTCCCGTGCGGGCCGTGCACGCGGCCCAGTCCCTGGGATTCCTGCGGTCCGGCGGGGAGTTGGCGCTCTTCTCGTCGGGGGCGTGGCTGCGGCTTCGTACGCCGTACGGCTCGATCGCCGTACGGCAAGGGGGACTTGGGACCCTCGGAGTCAGCGTGCGCTGATCGGCCGTCAGTCCCGGTCGCCGGCGTCCGGCCAGACGCCGATGTGGTCCGGTTCCAGCTCGAGCGCCACCCTGTCGCGCATGCCCAACGCCTCGGTGTACTCCTTCGGGAGCTGGAGGCGGCCCGCGCGGTCCAGCATCGCGTACTCACGGGCGACCAGGGTCTCGTGGCCCGTCGTCGCGTCCACCTCGCTGCGGCGCAGGACCTCCGTGGACGTACGGCCGTCCCTGATGGCCACCGTCCGGCGGACCTCTCCGGCCACCGCCTGGTCATGGGTGACGATGACGATCGTCGTGCCGAGCTGTTCGTTGGCGGTGCGGAACGCGGCGAAGATCTGTTCCGCGGTGTGGGAGTCGAGTTCGCCCGTCGGCTCGTCGGCGAGAAGGACCGCAGGGCTGTTGGCCAACGCCACCCCTATCGCCACGCGTTGCTGCTGGCCGCCGGACATCTGGTGGGGACGGCGGTTGCGGCAGTCGGCCACCTCCAGCAACTCCAGGAGTTCCAGGGCGCGTTCGGTGTGGGCGCGACGGGGTGTCCTGGCGCCCGAGAGCTGGATGGGAAGGGTGATGTTCTGGGCCGCGGTGAGATAGGGGAGAAGGTTGCGGGAGGTCTGCTGCCAGACGAAGCCGACCGTCGTGCGGCGGTAGGCCAGGCGGTCCTTCGCGGTCATGGTGAGGAGGTCGTGGCCCGCGACTCTGGCCGCGCCGGCGGTGGGGGTGTCCAGACCGGCGAGGATGTTCATGAGGGTGGACTTGCCGCTGCCGGACGCGCCCACGAGGGCGAGGAGTTCGCCCTCGCGGACGAGGAGGTCGAGGCCCTGGAGGGCTTGGACCTCCACGCCGTCCGTGGTGAAGATGCGGACGAGCCGGTCGCAGGTGATCAGGGCGTCGTGGCCGTAGGCGGGGCGGTTGCGGGCGGCGGTCGCCTTCTGGGCCAGGTCCGTGAGGGTGGGGTTCGTCGTCATGGGCCGTCTCCTGGACTGTGGTCCGGCGTCAGGGCTGTTCGGGAGGTGGGGCTTCCGCAACGGGTCACCGGGTCTCACCCGCTCTCAGTTCCCGCACCGACCCCCGTCTCCCCGACCACCACGCCTGTCCGACCCCCACTCCCACCGCCAGCAGCAGCACCGCAAGCGCCGGCACTGCCAGGGACAGGGCGTCCATGCGCAACTGCACTGCTCCCGCGTCGGGTTGGGCCGAGGGAAGGGCGATGGCGGTCAGGTCGATTCCGGGAGAGAGGAGGCGGATTGTGGCCCAACCCGTGAGGGTGCCGCCCAGGGCGGCCAGGACCGCCTGGGGCAGGGACTCCAGGATCAGGAGGCGGCGGCCCGCCGCCCGGGTGAGGCCCATCGTGCGGAGGCGGGCCAGCAGGGCCGTGCGTTCGGGGGCCGTGCGGAGCAGGGTGAGGAGGAGGGCCAGGACTGCGTATCCCGTGCCGGCCGCCACCGCCGTCGTGTAGACGCGTTCCGCGCCGGTCTGGAGTGGGGAGTCGATGTAGCGTTCCCGCTCCTCGGACTTGAGGCGCACGGACGCATCCTTCGGGGCCGCCTTGCGCAGCGCGGTCCCGTCCAGGTTCTCGCCCGTCAGCAGCAGTGTGGTCGGCCGGGCCGCCGCCGCGCTCAGCGCCGCGCGGTTCACGACCAGGAAGTCCGTGCCCGCGACCGCCGGGGTGCGTTCGAGGACGGCGGTGACGCGGACGGTGAGGTTGCTGCCGTCCGGGAGGAGGACCGGGAAGGGGCGGGTGCCGTACGTCCGGGCGGTGGCCGTGGAGGCCAGGGCGGGGAACGCCCCGCCGGAGGGCTGCGCCTTCAGCCGGGCCTGTGCGAAGGAGCCCAGGCCCGTTCGTGTCGACAGGGCCGCGTAGTCGGCGGGGTTCACCCCGACCAGCGGCACCGACTGTGCCCCGTCGGCCGGCTTCGCCTCGAAGCTGACGCTCACCGCGGACAGGTCGCTCACCCCGGGAGTGCGCCGCACCCGGTCCGGGAGCCCGGACGGGAGCGAGGCCGCCGTCTCCACGCGGGCGTCGGCGCCGACCGACAGCAGGGCCGCGTGGTCGCGGGCCTCCCGCACTCCGGCGAGGACGGAGCCGCCGAAGGCCGCCGTGGTCAGGGCGGTCAGCAGGGCGAGGAGGGGCAGGACGGCGGAGGCCGAGGTGCGGCCCGCCCGGGCCACGGACAGATGGGCCACCGCCCCACGAAGGCGGGCGGCGGGGCGGGCGAGGCCCCGCAGCGGCAGCGGGTACAGGCGGACCAGGAGCAGTGCCGCGATCACCCCCACCAGCACCGGTGCCAGGGAGACGAGATCGCCGGACGAACCCGAGGTACCTCGGCGGCGCAGCGACTCCACCGCCCCCGCCGCCAGCACCAGCAGCGTCAGCTCGGCGACCGTACGGCGCGGGGACGGCCGTACGGCGGAGACGTCCTCGCGGCCGGTGTGGACGCGGACCAGACGGTGGGCGGCCGCGGCGCGCAGGGGGAGGGCCACGCAGGTGACGGCGGTGACCGCGACCGCGGCCCAGACGGCGTGGCCGGCTCGGCCGCCGGGGATCGCGAGCACCGCGGCGGCCAGGCCCGCCGCCCCCGCGGGGACGGCGGCGGCCGCCGTCTCGGCGCAGAGGCGGGCCGTGATTCCCCGCAGGGAGGCGCCCCGGGCGCGCAGCAGGGTGAGTTCGGAGCGGCGGCGGTCGGCGGTGAGGCCCCCGGCCATCAGCAGGACGACGGCGGCGACCGTGCCGGTGCCGACGGCGGCGACGGCGACGAGCGGGGCGACGCCCGCACGGAGCCGGTCGTAGGCGATGAAGACCTCGTCGAGGTCGGTGGTGACCTCGGTGCTGCCGTACAACTCCGCGAACTCCGTCGACGGACCGTCGACCTCCCGGCGCACCTCCCGCAGCGCCGGACCTGCCTCGAGGGAGGCGATCGCGGACCGCAGGGCCGGCAGGTCGCGGGCCCGCAGGGTCCGCACCTCGGGGGCCAACTGCCAGTAGCGCTCCGGCTTTCCGGAACCGGCGAGCAGAGCGGGGGCAGCCTTCGGGGAGAGCAGCAGGGCGCCGACCCAGTACATGTCGGTGGACGGTATGGGTTCGCGGAGCAGGGCCGGGGTGCGCAGGATGGTCTTCTTGGACCAGTACGCGCCCCGGGGGTCGCGCGGGGTGACGATGCCGGTGACCCGGACGGTATAGCTGCCGGCGTGGATCACCGAACCGACCTTGATATGCAGGGACTTGGCCGTCTCGGCAGTGACCGCCGCCTCCAACTGGCTTGTCCTGGAGGTCACTTGGTCGTCTGCGCGCGGCAACCGCCCCTGTGTGACGGAGGAATGGCCGACGAGATCCGACTGCGCGACCAGCGTCACCTGCGGGGGCTTGCCGGTCGGCATCGGCAGCCACGGGTCCGGCGCCTCGAGGTTCTCGCTGGTGCGCACACCGTACGACGACTGGTCCCGGTCGACGACGAGCGGGGCGGGGACCTGTGCGCGGATCTCGGCGTACTGCGAAGCCAGCGCCTGGGGGCGCAGGGCGTCCTCGCGCATGCGGGTGGTGTCCATCGGCGAGGGCGGCGGGGCGTACACCTCGATACCGGACCGGTCGGGGCGGGCCTGTTCGGCGGCCCGGCGCAGCCCGGTGTCCTCGTAGCGGTCGACCGCGCGGGGGAACGCGGCCGCGAGGCACGCGGTCAGCCCGACCAGCAGTGCGAGCGCGCACGCGGCGCCGGGTGCGGTCCGCAGCCGGGTACGGACCCAGGGCACGCTCACCCTGGCCCCGGCCCCTGGCTCCGTCCTTCCGGGGCTCTTTGCCTCACCCCTCCTGAAGAACCTCATCTCACTCGACCCCCTCACGCAGCGCCCGCGCCGGATCCGCCCGCCGCAGCGCCAGCGCCGCTGTCACCAGGAGCGGGGCCAGTGCCACCGCCGCCAGCAGTGCGGCCACCCGCGTGAGCGGGAGCTGGACCAGGACCGTGGGGACCGGCCGGGTCGCCTCGTCCGTGAGCACGATCAGCGGGACCACCGCCCGGGTCAGCACCGTGCCCAGCAGGGCGCCCACCAGCAGAGCCAGCGCCACCAGGACGCTCTGTTCCAAGGCCACCGCCCGGGCCACCCGCCGACGCGGGGCCCCCAGCGCGCGCAGTACGGCGAACTCGCCGCCCCGCTCCCGCAGCGAGCCCGCCGCGCTCACCGCGAACCCGACCGCGGCCAGCGCCGCCGCCACCCCGGCCGCCGCCGTGAACGCGGCCTCGGGGCCCGCGCCGAACGGGTCGTCGCGCAGCTGCCCGGCGAGCTCGTCCCGCGCCACGATCTGCGCGGGGTCCATGTCGGGCCAGGCCTGCAGTGCCGCGGTGACGCGGTCCGTGGCGCCCGGCGCGGTGGTGAGCCACCACTCGGTCGGCTCCACGCCCTGGGAGTACTGCTCCTGCAGCAGCCGGTTCACGGACCGCAGATCGACCAGCAGGGCCCCGCCGTTCTCCGTGGCGGTCGGCAGCTCCCGAACGGTGCGCACGATGCGCACCGGCAGGTTCTCGCCGCCCAGCGGTACCTGCAGGCTCTCCCCGACCGAGGCGCCCGCCGAGGTCAGGAAGCGCTCGGTCGCGACAGCCGTGATGCCGACCGCATTCGGCTGCGGGGCCTTCATCCGGACGGTGAGCACCCCCACGCTCCAGGTGTCGTCGAGCGGGATGAACCCGGTGGCGTAGTCCACCGACAGCCTCCTGGATCCCGAACTCATGCGCGGTGGGGCGGGTTTGTTCTTGTCGTCGGGACTCGATGTCACCCCTTCGCTCCGCGAGGTGACCTTCCAGGAGGTGGGCAACGGCAGTCGGCGCACCGTCCCGTCGGTGCTCTGCGCCGTCAACTCGCTCACGGTGAAGCGGTGTCGTTCGGCCTTTCCCCTGGGGACGGGCACGGCCAGCTCCAGGTCCGTCAGGGTCAGCGGGACGCCGGGCAGGTCGATGTCCAGCGCATGGGCCCGTCCGTCGTCGGGGAGTTGGCCGAGCGGGATCCGGTAGGGGGTGCCGTAGTGGTCCTCCAGGGTGACGGTGGCCGGCACCGTCATGCCCGGGACGGGACTGCGCAGGGTCGCCGTCAGCCGCAGCCTGGCCGTGCCCGCGGGCACCTCGACGCCCTCCGTCGCGCCGTTGGGGCCGAGTCCCTGGAGGAACGGCCCGGAGTGCAGGTCGGAGCGGATCAGCATCGAGGCGCGCGAGGTGTCCAGCGCCAGCACCGTCGCCACCCGGCCTCCGGACAGTGGCAGTTCGGACCGGGCGGCGGGCGCGGTCCGCCGTACACCGGAGACGGCCGCGAACTGCTCGGTGCGGCCGATCCCCCCGTCGCCGGAGGCCAGGACCCGCACCGCCACCCCGGCGCGGAAGTCCGCCTGGTCGGACTGCGAACGGTTCCAGGAGGCGCCCTGTCCGATCGCGAGCATGCCCAGCGCCACCGCGAGGACCAGGAGCAGCACCGGGCCCGCGCCGCGCATCGGGCGGCGGGCGATCTGCCAGCCCGCCAGGGCCGCGCTCAGCCCGCGCCCGCCCGCCGCCCGGCGTTCGGCGAGCCGGGCCAGCGGCGGCAGCAGCCGCAGCGTCAGCACGGTCCCGGCCAGCAGCGCCAGCGCGGGTGCCGCCACCAGCAGCGGGTCCACGCCCAGCACGCCGGAGCTGTCGTCGTTCACGGCACCGGAGGTCTGGCGGCTGAGCTGGAAGTACGCCACCCCGGCCACGGCGAGCAGTCCGACGTCCGCGCCCGCGCGCACCGTACCGGGCAGGGCCCCCGCCCGGCCGCGCGCGAAGGAGGAGGTCAGTGCGGGCAGCGTCACCGCCAGCGCACACCCGAGCGCGATGCCCGACGCGACCAACCACACCCCGGGCCGCCCGTCCCACGGCACCTCCAGACGCAACCCGATCCGGGCCAGCGGGCCCCGCCCTGCCAGCAGACGGGTCAGCGGGCGCGCCAGCAGCGGGGCGCAGAGCAGCGCGGGCAGCGCGAGCAGCAGCGCCTCCAGGGCGGCGAGGCTCGCGATCCGGCCGCGGGAGGCGCCGCGCGCCAGCAACAGTCTGCTCTCACCGCTGCGTTCGCTGCTCAGCAGCCCCGCCACCAGCAGCAGGGCGCAGCCCGCGAGCAGTACCAGCTGGAGGGCCACGATCAGGAGGGTGGAGCGGGACAGCAGCAGGGAGCGGTCGGTGCGGTCGAGGACCTCGGGCAGCGAGGTCGACGCGGTCGTGGCGCCGCTGAGGGAGGGCTCCTTGCGCAGCGCCGCGTTCCCGGCGAGTGCCGTCTCGCGCAGCGTGTCGGTGCGCGCGCTCGTCACCGTCGCGAAGTCGGCGGACGCCAGCCATCCCGCCGACCCGGCGCTCACCGTCCCGTCGGTCAGCACACCGGGATCGGCGAGCAGCGGGCCGTACGTCGTGAAGTCGAGCTTGTTGATGCCCCGCCCATGCAGGTCGTCGAGGAGCCAGTACGGGTCGTCGACGCGCACGGGCCGGTACACGCCGGTCACCGTGACCCGCACCGAGGGGCCGCGCAGCCGGTCGGTGAGGAGGAAGCGGGCGCCGGGGGCGAGGCGGAGGGCGCGGGCGGCGGTCTGCGGGAGCGCCACCTCGACGAGCCCGTCCGCAGCGCGCGGTAGCCGCCCCTCGACCACCCGCACCCGCCCGCGGTCCAGCGCCGCGAAGTGCGTCAGATCCGGGTCCCCGGACCGCCGCGACTCGGGCTGCAGCGACCGCGGCAGCGCGTACGGACCCGACCGCAGGAACGTCCGCACGGTCACCGGCAGCCCGTCGAACGTCTGCCGCGCCACCTCGCGTACGGCGGTGTCGGCGGCCGTACGACGATCCTCAGGGACGTCGGCCTTGACGACCAGCGCGGTGTCGGCGGCGTTGCGCGTGTCCTTGAGGGCGTGGCGCAGGGCCGCGTCACCGATCGCGCCGGAGTAGGCGGTGAGGGTCGCGAGGACCGCGGTGGTGAGCAGGACCGTGAGCAGGGCGGCGGCGAGCAGCAGCCGGTGCGCCCGCGCACGCAGGACGACAAAACGTGCGATTCCCCCGAACCCCGTCACCCGGCCCCCCGCCGTGTTGTGCAGATCTCCGGGCGAGGATGTCAGAGGTGATGGTCACGGGTAAGCGCTTGTAGCGCGGGCTTGACCGGATTGTGACCGGAATCCGGCGTCGGGCCACCGGAAAGCGACCGGAATCCGACGTTCAGTGAGAGGTGATCAGTCGGCGGTGTTCACCATCGAAGCGGCCGCGTACGTCAGGTAGTTCCACAGCTGTGTCTCGTGCTCCTCGGACAGGCCGAGTTCGTCGACGGCGTCCCGCATGTGCCTCAGCCACGCGTCGTGCGCCTCGCGATTGACCACGAAGGGCGCGTGGCGCATACGCAGCCGGGGGTGGCCGCGGTTGTCGCTGTACGTCGTGGGGCCGCCCCAGTACTGCATCAGGAACAGCGCGAGGCGCTCCTCGGCCGGGCCGAGGTCCTCCTCGGGGTACATGGGCCGCAGGACCGGGTCCTCGGCGACTCCCTCGTAGAAACGGTGGACGAGGCGGCGGAAGGTCTCCTCCCCGCCGACCTGCTCGTAGAAGGTCTGCGTCTGAAGCGTGCCGCGCCGGATCTCTTTCACGTCAACCATGGTCTCAGACGGGGTGGAGGAGGACTCAAGGCTTAGGACCTCCGGGGCTCAGGGTGCAGAGTGGAGGTATGGGCGCGCACGCTCTCGACAGGGATCTCACCGAACTCGCCGCCTCGGCGCGGACCGCGCTGGTGCGGGAGATCGACGCGAGCGGGGCCTGGGCCGCCGACCCGGTGTGGCGGGAGGCCTTCGAGGCGGTGCCCCGGCATCTGTTCGTGCCCTACTACTACGTGGGCGTCAGGGGAGGTTACGAGCGGCGCTGGGGCGAGAGCTCCGACCCGCGCGCCCGGGAGACGTGGGTGCGCGGGGCCTACGCCGACGCCCCGCTCGCCACCCGGCTGCGCGACGGCGAACTGGTCTCCTCCAGCAGTCAGCCCTCACTGATGGCGATGATGCTGGTCGCACTGCGGGTACGGGACGGCGACCGGGTCCTGGAGATCGGCGCCGGCACGGGCTACAACGCGGCCCTGCTCGCGCACCGGCTCGGCGACGACCGCGTCATCACCGTCGATCTGGAGCCGGAGATCACCGAGGCGGCGCGCAGGCATCTGGCGGCCGCCGGGTACCACCCTGCCGTCGTCACCGGCGACGGCGCCCGCGGGGTGCCCGAACGTGCCCCCTTCGACCGGATCATCGCCACCTGCACCCTGGCGTCGGTGCCGGTCGGCTGGCTCGCTCAGTGCCGCCCCGGCGCACGGATCCTGGGCCCGCTCGCCACCGGGCTGATCGCCCTGACCGTCCGGGACGCCGGACACGCGGAGGGACGGTTCCTGCACACGCCCGCCTACTTCGTGCCGTTGCGCGGGGCGGACCGGCACGAGGAGGGGTTCGTCGACTGGGGCGGGGTGCCGCGCCGGGCCCGGGAGAGCGAGCTGTTCCGCTTCCTGCTGGCGCTGACCCGGGACACCCTCGCACCCCGGGAGGCGTACGCACTGTGGCAGCACGAGGGGCAGCCGCGCCGTGAGCGGTACGGCATCACGGTCAGCGGAGAGCGGGAATGGGCGTGGCTGGACGACCCGGAGGGGCCGCACGCATGGCCCCTCCGGTGACGCGGCCGTTGGCTAGCCGCGGCGGATCGTGATCGTCGTCCAGGCGCCGACGTGCACCCGGTCGCCGTCCTGGAGCGGCACCGGCACGAAGGGCGTGATGGGCTCCTCGGCGCCGTTCACGGTGGTGCCGTTCGTCGAGTTCTGGTCGACGACCGCCCAGGAGCCGTCCGGTTGCTGGACCAGCACCGCGTGCTGGTGCGAGACGCCCGGGTCCTCCGGCGGTACCGACAGGTCGACGTCGGGGGTGTCGCCGGTGGAGTGCCGGCGGCGGCCGATGGTGACCTGGTTGCCGGTGAGCGTGCGCTGCTGCTCGGGGGAGTACGCGGGCAGGTTCAGGCCCGCGGCCTCGGGGCCGGAGCGCTGCATCATCGCCAGGAAGTAATCGCGGTCCGGGCCGATGGTCGCCGTCCAGGTCGCCGGCTGCTGCGGGAAGGACGGGCCGGGGGGCGCGGGCGGAGCCTGGGTGGAACCGGGCTGCGGGTAGCCGTAGCCGCCGGGTCCGCCAGGACCGCCGGGACCGCCGCCGGGGGCGGTGGAGGACGGCGGGGACAGGACCCAGTCGTCGGCGCCGCCGCCGAAGGACTGGCCGCCCGGCTGGGGCCGGTTGGTCTCCTGCGGGAAGGCGGGCGGAGCGCCCTGCGCCTGGAAGCCCTGCGGAGCGCCGCTCGTGGCACCGGGGCCGGCGGGCGGGGTCGGTCCGGGGGGCGGCGGGACCGGGCGGGAGGGGTCGGCGCCGAAGTTCGGCGGACCGCCCGGGGCGCCGCCGGGTCGGGACGGGTCGCCGGGGAAGCCCTGCTGGCCGCCGGGGGCGCCGGGACCCGAGGGACCGGGTTGCGTGGGGTGGCCGCCGTAACCCTGCGGGCCGCCGGGGCCGGAGGATCCGGGCGGGCCGGGCGGGGCCTGGGTGGGGCCGGGCTGCGGGTAGCCGTAGCCACCCGGTCCGGGGTTCCCGGGGCCGCCCTGCCGGGAGGGATCACCGGGGAAACCGGAGGGGCCGGGGCCGCCCTGGCGGGAGGGGTCCGATGGGAAACCGGAGGGGCCGGGTGCGCCGGGGCGGCCGAGGTCGCCCGGGAATCCCTGCGGACCACCGGGGCCGGAGGGGCCCGGCGCACCGGGCCGCGACGGATCGCCGGGGAAACCGGAGGGACCGGGGCCACCAGGGCCGCCAGGCCCGCCGGGGTAACCGGAAGGACCGGAGGGGCCGGGTGCGCCGGGGCCGCCGGGGCGCGAGGGATCACCGGGGAAACCGGACGGACCGCCGGGGCCACCGGGGCCGCCCGGGCCCGAACGGCCCGACGGCTCCGAGCCGAAGGGGATCGGTTCTGCGGGGCGGTTCACCTGGGACGGGCGGGAGCCCTGGTACTCGTACGAGTCACCGCCGCCGAAGGACGGACCGGGCCCCGCCTGCTGCTGGAAGTGCGAGGGCGGGCCGCCGGAGCCGGCCGGCGGGCGCGGGGCGGCCGGGGTGTACGAGGTCGCCGTGTTGGTCAGGAAGTTCCACCGGCACTCCTCGCAGAAGGGCGCACCGCCCTCACGAGGGGTACGGCACTGCGGGCAGAGCTCCGGCTCGGCGTCCGGTACGGCGGACAGATGCGGACGTCCACCGGGCTGGCCCCCGGGACCGCCGGGCGGCGGGAAGCCGTATCCGCCTCCACCCGGACCGGGCGGCGGCGGAGGGGGCGGAGGTACGGCACCGGCCATGCGGTGACCGCAGACCTCGCACCAGTCGTCGGAACCCGACTGGTGTCCGTTCGGGCAGGTCGGCATGTCGGCGCTTCCCCCTCTCGGATCAGGGAACTACTACGTCACTTCTTTACACGAACAGTCTTTGTCGACCGGGTCTCGAGAGTCATCTCGTCGGCCTCCTCGACCTTCGCCTTCAGTCGCACAGTACCTGTCGTGGCGTCGACGACGTCGACCACCTTCGAAAGCAGTTTCGCAGTATCGGCGTTCCCGGAGTTGTTCGCGAGCTGGACGGCCCGGCCCAGTTTGGCCGTTGCTCCGTCGAAATCGCCCGCCTTGCGCAGATCGAGCCCTTGCTGGATGGCTTGTGCCAGTTCGGCCTGGCCGGTGTAGTGGGCGACTTGGGGGTTGATCGACGTCGAGGCGACCATGTCGTCGGTCCACACGGCCCTCACGAGACCCTGCGCGCCCAGGTTCTGCGTCGTGCCGTCGGGCTGCGGGACGACCAGGGAGACCCGGGCCGCGAGCATCTCCTGGCCGATGTTCGCGGCCGGGACCTCGACGCAGACGTGGTAGTCACGGGACTCGTCTCCCCAGGAGCCGGTGGGGTAGTCCCCGGCGCGCGGACCGGCCTCGGTGCGGCGGCCGGTGAGCTCCTCGACGGTGGGCGCGACCTGCTTGACGAACTTGATGGTGGTGCCGACCGGGGTCCACACCCTGAGGGCGACGTCCGCGACCTCCTTGCCCATGGCCGCCTCCATCATCTGCGTGAAGTCCGCGGCGAGCCCTGCCGGGTCGGCGACGATGTCGACGGTGCCGAGCAGGGCGGAGGCGATCCCTGTGACTTCTTTCACTTCCCAGTCGGTGCCCACGCCGCGGGCGTCGCAGGTGAAGCGCCCCGCGCAGGCGTCGAGGGAGGCCTTGAGGTCCTCCGGCGACTCGTGTTCGTTGCGGCCGTCGGTGAGCAGGATGCCGTGGCGGATGGCGACCTCCGCCGAGGACAGCAGCCGGTCGGCGAGGCGCAGCCAGGTGCCGATGGCCGTACCGCCGCCCGCGCTGAGCTTGCGCAGCGCCTGCTTGGCCTGGTCGCGGGTGGTGGCGTCGGCGACCGCGAGACGGCCGTTGCCCGGATACACCTCCTTGGCCACGTGCGTGCCGCCGATCACCGCGAAGTGCACACCGTCGCGCAGGGTCTCGATCGCGGCGGCGGTGGCGTCGCGGGCGTTGCGCATCTTGGTCGGCGGGTAGTCCATGGAGCCCGAGCAGTCGACCATGATCGCCACCGCCGCCGAGGGTCCCTGCTCCGCCGACCAGAGGTGCGGGGCCGCGACCGAGCTTCCGATCGTGCCGCCGCCGGTCGAGGTCACCGTGACGATCGCGTTGACCTCGCGGCCGCCCTCCGGCAGGTACTCGTTCTGGTAGACGTCCATCGAGAACTGCGGCGCGTTCGACTTCGAGAAATTGGCCATGCCTACTCAAATCCCCCTCGCGAACCCCACATCCGTGGGGCGATGACTGATCGCGGACCGGTCCCCTCCGGTCCGGCGCTGCTGCCGCGGCGCATTCCCCGTGTGCGGCCTCAGGCCGATCCTGCCCCCTGCGGAGGGATCGGGAACGGCACGACGGCCACTGTTACGTTGTCGTGGCCCCCGCCGTCCAGGGCGTGGCCGACCAGAACCCGGGCGGTGTGCAGCGGACGCGCCGCGGCGTCGGCCGGTACGGCCTCCGCCATCTCGTCGGCCGCCTCCGCGTAGTTCCACAGGCCGTCGGTGCACACCACCACCACACCGGGCCGGTCCGGCTTGAAGGAAGCGGTGTGCGGGTCGAGTTCGTAGGCGTCCGCGCCGAGCCAGCCGGTGATCGCGTGGGCGCGCTCGTCGGCGTACGCCTCGGCCTCGTTCATCAGGCCCGCGGCGACCATCTGGGCGGCCCAGGAGTCGTCCTCGGTGAGCCGGGCCGGGGGTGAACTGCGGTCCGTCGGCACCCAGTAGACCCGGCTGTCGCCGACCCAGCCGACGACCAGCAGGCTCGGGGTGACGATCGAGCCGACGATGGTGCACGCCGGGGCGTTCTGGTGCGGCTGGTGCTCACGGGCCGTGGCGGGCTCCGCGGCGAGCGAGTTGACCGCGCGGGAGGCGGCGACGATCGCCTCGTGCATCGCCTGTTGGGGGTGCGTGCCCTGCGGCAGCGCGGCCAGCAGCGCGTCGGCCGCGGCCCGGGACGCGGCCAGGGAGGCGTCGTCGGGGCGGGTCGCGGAGGACACGCCGTCGCAGACGACCGCGAAGGTGACCGGCGAGCCGTCGGGCAGCACGCTGGTGCCGAGGGTGAAGGCGTCCTCGTTGCGGTGGTGCCGCAGGCCGCGGTCGCTGACGGCGGCGATCGGACCGGCCTCCTGCTCCATGTGGTCGCGCTCACGCGGCTGGGCGTGCCCGCAGTTCTCGCAGTAGCCGTCGTCGTCGACCCGGCCCGCGCGGCAGGCCACGCAGACCGTCGACGGTGCGGTGCCCTCGGCCGGGGTGGGCGGTCCGGCGGCCATCCGCGGGTCGGGCGCCTGAAGGACGTACTCGTCGGGCTCCGGCGAGCGGTCGAAGCGCACGCCGGAGACGGGGGAGACCGGCGAGCCCACGACCGGTCCCGACGGAGGCGGTGCCTGTTCGCCCGACTCGGTGCCCCGCAGGTCGGCCGGCAGATGGACCTCCGCCGGCGGGTGCGGGACCTCGGGCCAGGGGCCGCCGGGGGGCGCGCCGTTCACGGCGATGGTCGGGCTGTCGTCCGGCCGTGCCGGCACGGCGGACAGGTCGTATCCGCACGCACCGCAGAAACGGTCGCCCGATTCGAGCGGCCACTCGCAGCTGGGGCAGGCTGACAGCTGGGGCATCTGCGACATCAACTACACCCACGTCCGGGGGCGGTAACGGTTGGCTCGTTCCACCAGGTCGATCCTCTCCTCGCCGCCCTGCGCGAGCCGGGCCAGCGTGCGGTACGAACGCTCCAGGCCGAAGCGCAGTCCTCGCTCGTCCAGTCCGCTGCCGAGCAGCGCCCGTCCCACGGCGGCCGGGGCGACGGAGTCCTGGCCACCGGAGAGTATCCAGTCCAGGGCCGCGCCCAGCACCTCCGCCGACAGCTGCTCGCGGCGCGCCGGATCCAGACCGTACGCGTCCAGCGCCTCGACCTGCCCGGCGGCGGCGGTCAGGTCGTCCAGGAAGGGTACGTCGCCCGCGGTCGTGGTGCGTCCACGCAGCCGCGCGCGGACGGCGGCCACGCGGGCGGCGGTGTAGTGGATGGAGGACTCCGGCACCGACTCCAGCGTGTTCACCGCGCCACGGTGGTCCCCGGTCGCGAGTTGCACGCGCGCGAGGCCGAAGGCGGAGCTCACATAGCTGGGGTCGGTCGACCAGACCAGGCCGTAGTACTCGGCGGCGTTGTCGAGCTGCCCGAGCACCTCCGCGCACAGGCCGAGGGCGAGCTTGGGGGCAGGTTCGCCGGGGAAGGCGTCGTAGATCGCGTCGAAGGCGAGCGCGGCGGCCTCGTGGTCGCCGGTCACCAGCGCGGCGACGCCCCGGTACCAGACCACCCGCCAGTCGTCGGGCCGTTCCTCCTCCAGCCGCCGCAACGACTCGTCCGCGGTGTGCGCGTCGCCGTTCTCCAGCCAGGCCCGCACCTGCCGCAGGCGCGTCTCCGCGGATGCCGCCGGCGCGGCCGAGAGGGCGCCGAGCAGCTCCGCGGGCGCGGTGGTCATGAGCCCGGCGAGGAAACCGGCGTTGGGGTCGGAGGGGTCGACGTGGGGGACGGGGAGCGCCAGCGCGGCGGCGGGGGCGACGGCGGACTTGACGAGGGCGGTGACGGCTCCGCCGCCGGGCCGCTCGGGACCCGGGGTGCCGACCGGAAGAACAGCGGAGGTGGGAGCGGCCGTCCTGGGACTCCGCCGCCCCGCCGGAAGCACCCGCGTCCCCAGCCGCGACACCTCCCCGTCCAGCTTCGGGAACAACTCCGTGTCGGTGACGCGCACTTCGGGGCCGAAGAGCGTCGACAGGGAGGGCCTGGCACGGCCGGTCTGCAGGGAGACGACCTCGCGCAGGACCCCGGTCAGCTGCTCCGACATCTCCTGCGCTGAGGCGAAACGGCGGGCCGGATCCGGGTCGGTCGCCCGCACCAGCAACCGGTAGAACGACTCGTACTGGCGGAAGACCTCGATGTGGTCGGGGTCGGGCAGTGAGTCGACGAAGACGTTGGTGTAGCCCTGGAAGTCGAACGTCAGCACCGCCAGGGTGCGGGCGACCGTGTACAGGTCGGAGGCGACCGAGGGACCCACCTCCGCGACCTCCGGAGCCTGGTAGCCCACCGTGCCGTAGATGGCCGACTCCTCGTCGTCCATCCTGCGCACCGCGCCCATGTCGATGAGCTTGAGCTGGTCCTCGGTCTGGATGGCGTTGTCGACCTTGAAGTCGCAGTACAGGAGGTTGCGGCTGTGGAGGTGGCCGAGCGCCTCCAGGGCCTCGATGCCGTACGCGCACGCCTGCTCGACCGGCAGCGGGTCCCGCTTCCCGCCGGTGGTGCGGCGGTCGTTGGCGATCTCCTTGAGCGACTTGCCGCCGACGTACTCCATGACGATGTAGCCGTCGAGCGAGCCGGTGCGCTGGTCGAGGTGTTCGACGAAGTTGTAGATCCGCACGATGTTGGAGTGCTCGATCTCCGCGAGGAAGCGCCGCTCGGAGATGGCGGCTGCCATGGCGTCCTGGTCGCCGGTGTCCAGCAGACCCTTGAGGACCACCCAGCGGTCGGACACCGCGCGGTCCACGGCGAGGTAGACCCAGCCGAGACCGCCGTGCGCCAGACAGCCCGCGACCTCGTACTGGCCGTGCACGACGTCACCCGACTTCAGCTTCGGCACGAAGGAGTACGGGTGACCGCACTTCGTGCAGAAGCCCTCCGTGCGCCCGGACCGCTCCCCGCGCGAACGCCCCACCGGGGCCCCGCAGTCGGAGCGCGAGCAGAACCGCTTGCGCTCGGGCACCTCGGGGTTTTCCAGAACCATCTCGCGCGGGTCGGGCCGCGGCACCCCGGGCACCTCGACGAGGCCCGCTCCGAGCCGGCCGCGCCCGCTCGAACCGGTACCGGAGCCGGAGCTGCGCACCGACACCGAACGGCCCGTGGACTTCCCGGAGACCGAGCGCGACAGCCGTCCCGACACCGAGCGCCGGGACTTCGACGACTGCGAGGACGTACGCGAGGACGCGCGGCCGGTGGCGCGCGACGTGCCGCTGCCCTGCGAGCCCCTGCCGGTGGGCGCCGAGCCGGCCCGGCCTCCCTCAGCCGAGACGACCGGCGCCAGGCCGCAGGTGTCGCAGTACAGCTCGCCGCCGCCCATGTCCTCGTACGTACCGTCGCAGCCGGGCCGCTGGCAGGGCTGCTGTTCCTGACTCATGACGTCGCCGCACCCCCTTGGTCGCTCACGTTCCGGGCCCCCCACGGTCTTCGGGACCGCTCTGCTGCGGTACTCGCGGGGCTCCCAGCAGTTCGGCGGCCGCGTGCTGGTAGCGCAGCACGGCCTGTTCGGCGACCCGCAGGTCGCAGGGCGCGCTCCACAGCATCCGCCGGGCCGCGTCGTAGCGCTCGATCAGGAACGGGTCCTCGGCCAGGCCGTGCCGTGCGACCTTCGCCTTGTACGCGTCGAGACGGCCGCGCAGCTCCGCGCGGACCGCCAGCGGGGCGGTGACCGCGGTCAACGACTCGCGGGCGCGCAGCAGTTCGTCCTCCGCCTTCTCCTCCAGGGACTCCAGGAGCGGGGACAGGCGGTGCCACTGGGCGTGTCTGCGGTACTCGGCGGCCGTCGCCAGCTGCTCCTGCAGCACGGTCGGCGGACCGCTGACCACCGGCACCTCCGTGGCGGCGATCTTCGCGAGGACCTCACCGCGCGCGGTGCGGGCCTCGGCGAGCGTACGGTCCGCGCGGGAGAGCACGTCCCGCAGCCTGACCAGCCGGGCCTCCGCGTCCTGCCGGACGGTGAGCACGGCGTCGATCTCCCGGCGCACGTCCTCCAGGGCGCGCGCCTCGCGGTCGTACGCCGTGGTGTCCGGCTTTCCGCCGCCGGGCGCCGAACTGCCCTGCGCCTGCCGCCAGAAGGCGAGCGGGTCGGAGATCACCTGCTCGCGCAGTGAGGTGAGCGCGTGGGTGATGCGCTCCAGGTCGTCGCCGGCCGGGTGTTCCCCGGGGCGCACGCCGACGGAGTGCGCGAGCCGGCGGGTGCGCTGGAGTTCGGCGGCCAGTAAATCTATCCGCGCGGGCAGCGCCGACCAGACCGCGTCGGCGGCGACGACCATGTCCAGGCTCGACGCGTACAGGTCGTTCATCCGCTCGACGAGCGTCACCAGCGAGAACCGCTCGCTCAGCTTGCCCGAATTGCCGTGCAGAGTGGGTGCGTTGGCCGTGGCGGTCGCCGAGCCCGCGACGGTGACCGACTCGCCGCGCAGCAGCTCGGTCAGCTCCACCAGGTCCTCGCGGCTGGACCAGCGGCGGCGGGAGCGGATCTCGCGGGCCGAGCGCAACGCGTCCGCGTACGCGTCGAAATACGCCCACAGCAGGGTGATCGAGGCGTCGGCGGACGTCCAGCGCTCCTTGGTGACGCCGGTCAGTTCGGCGCCCTCGAGGAGCCTGCGGCCCGCGTGGTCCTGCAGGGCGAGGAGCGAGGTCTCGATCGCCTCGTGCTCCGCGCCGAGCCGCGCCAGCGCACAGTCCACCTCGTCCCGGTCCATCACCGGCCCGGGGGGTCCCGTGACGCCCATCGATCACCTCTCGCTGCTGAAGGGTTGCTGAGTGGTTGTCTGTCCTTGACGATCCGTCAGTTCTTGCGCAGGTACTTCGGTGGCGGTGGCTTCGACTTCGCCGAGCTCTCGTTCAGTGTGGCCGACAGCCACCTGTCGTACGACGCCTGCCAGCCGTCGGTGGTGTCCTTGCGGTAGTCCACCAGGATCTGGTTGACCCGGCGTACCAGATCGTCGGCGTCGCTCCTCATCGCCACGCCGTAGTACTCGGTGGTGAAGGGGGAGCCCTTCAGTTCGACCGTGGGGTCCTGGGCGGCCTGGCTCGCGGCGAGCGCGCCGTCGGTGACCACGGCGTCGACCTCGCCGAGCTGAAGCCTGACGAGACAGTCGAGTTGGTTGGGGACGGTGGTGCCGATGTTCGCGGAGGCGACGAGCTTCCCCGACTTCTTGTCCTCGTCCAGCTGGCTGAAGGCGGTCGAACCCTCCGCCGTGCAGATCTTCTTGTTCGCCAGCGTGCCGTCGTAGCCCTTGATGCCCGAGGACTTGGGGGCGAGGACCTGCTGCCCCGTCTTGAAGTACGGCGCGGAGAACGCCACGTCGGCCAGGCGCTTGCAGTTGATCGTCATCGTGCGCACCACCATGTCGACCCGGCCTTTCTGGATCGCCGGGATGCGCTGGTTGGTGGGGATCGCCTTGAACTGCACGGCGTTCGGGTCGCCGAGGATGTCCTGCGCGATCCGGTGCACCAGGTCGATGTCGAAACCCTCCAGGTCGGCCGTCGGGCCGCCGTTGGGGTTGCGGTAGCCCCAGCGGTAGCTGTTCTGGTCGACGCCGACGATCAGCTTGCGCTTCTCGCCCTGCCGGGCCTTGATCTTGTCTATGGTCGGGCCGTCCGCGCTCGAGGGGGCCAGCGTCTGGTCCTCCGGGTGCAGCTTGATCGCCGGGTTCAGGCAGGGGTCGTCGTCCGCGATCTGATCGGCGCGCGTCACGCCCGGGCCGCCGGTGCCCGTGCTGCCGTCGCCTTGTGACCGGGCCACCGGCAGGAGCAGCGCGAAGGCGAGCACCAGGCCGCAGACGACCGCCATCGCCCCGACACCGCCCCAACCCTTGAGACCGGTCCGCACACGTCCGCGCATCCGCATCGTCACGCCCCCTCTCACCGGTACTCCGACAGCCTGCGCCCGATGCCCAGCACCGCGCCGGCCGCGCCGAGGACGGCCAGGACGGCGGCGCCCACCGGCAGTCCGGTCATCGCGCCCAGGCCGTCACCGGCGGACCGCGCGAACTCGGCCTCCTCGTGGGTCAGGGCGTGGGCGAGGTTGTCGTCGACACTGTCGAAACACTCGCCCGTGGCGCCCTTGCTCCCTATGACCCGCTTCAGCGCCTCTTCGTAGTTGCCGTAGTCGTCCTGCTCGCGGGCCGCGGAGTGGCGCTGCTTCCACACCGCCATATTGCCCTCGGCCGCGGTGACCGGCTTCTTGCCGTTGCTGTCGTCGGCGAGCTTCGACGCCTCGGCCAGGCCCTTGCCGAGGGTGTCCATGTCCTTGTCGAAGTCGTAGTCGTAGGCGTCGTAGGTGACCTTCTGGCCCTGGGCGTTCTTCACGGTGACCGTCTCGGCGCCGCGGGCCACCAGGGTGAGGTTCTCGTTGCCGCGTGCCTTCAGGGAGGCGATCCGGGCGTCGTGCAGGACGTTGAGCGAGCGCACTCCGTGGTCGTAGGAGTCGTCGAGCCCCGCGCGCGCGACGGTGTGGCCGACGACCAGCCACAGCAGCACCACGGTCGCCGTCGCGGTGGCCGCGACCAGGCCGTGGTTGAGAACCCGGTTGGTGCGCCGGTAGTTGCGGTGCTGGGCCCAGGCGAGCCCGGCGAGGGCCAGGACGCCGAGGCCGATCGCGGCCCACGGGTAGGGCGTGGCGTCGGCGTAGTCGGCGCGCAGCCGCTGGTTCTCGCTGGTGTAGAGGTTCTGCGCCTTCGGGAGCATCTCCTCCTGCATCTTCTCGTTGGCGTACCGCAGATAGGCGCCGCCGACCGGGAAGCCCTGGCGGTTGTACGTACGGGCCCGCTCCACCAGGCCCTTGTACTCCGGCAGCAGGGTGTTGAGCTCGGCCACGGTCCTCGCGGCGGGGGAGTCCGGGTCGGAGTTCGAGGCGGCCTTGACCAGACCGGCCGCGGCCTTGTCGATGTCCTTCTCGTACCGGTCGCGGGAGCCGGCCGTCTCCTGGCCGCCGGCGAGGAAGCCGCTGGAGGCCGTGGTGTTGGCGTCGGCCAGGTAGCGGTAGATGTCGGCGGCGGCGCTGCTGAGCGGCTGGCTCTTGTGCAGCACGTCGTCCGCGGCGGCGGCCCGGTCGTTGGTCTGCCAGGCGGTGACCGCGCCGAAGAGGACGACGAGCAGGGCGAGCGCCGCGCCGATGATGCGCAGCCGGCCCGGTTCGGTGGTGGCGGCCGCGCGCACCTGGTCGAAACCCTCGGCGAAGGCCGTACGGCGGGCGGGCACCCGGTCCGGCGCGGGGGCGGGCGGGGACGCCTGCGGGGCCGGGGGTCCCGGCTGCGGCGGTACGGCCGGCATCGTGGGCACGCCGGAACCCGGTGGTGCCGTGCTGCTCTTCGGCGGGTGTGTCACTGTTTGACCTCCCCCATGGTCATCCCTCGCCGCAAGTATCGCTGCCGGGACCGACATCCGCACCGGGCTTCACTGGATCTTGATCGAACCGCAGCGGATCACCTGCGACGCCCGGCCATGCCCCCGCACCACCCCTTGCCCATGAATACGCCACCGGAATCGGTTCGGTTCCCCCGGGGGCGCGTAGGGTCGCCCTCGTGCGCGGGGTGCGAGTGGTGATGATCGGCGGAACGTCCCATACCGGCAAGTCCACGGTCGCCGGGGAGCTGGCCGACCGGCTCGGCTTCGAGCATCGGTCGACGGACCTGCTGGCGAGACACCCGGGGCGTCCCTGGCGCACGCCGGAGCGGGAGGTGCCGCCGCATGTGGCCGAGCACTACGCGACGCTCGCCGTCGACGAGTTGATCGACTCGGTCCTCGCCCACTACGAGCGGCTCTGGCCCCGCATCGAGGAGCTGGTCAGGACGCACGCCACCGGACCGGGCCTGGTCCTGGAGGGCTCGGCGCTCTGGCCGGAGCGGGTCGCGACGCTGGACGTGCCGCACACGGCCGCCGTATGGCTCACCGCCGACGAGGACGTCGTTCGCGCCCGCATCCGTGCGGCCGGGCGCTACGACGGAGCGACGGAGGAGGAACGGTTCCTGATGGACAAGTTCCTGGCCCGCAGCGTGCGTTACCAGTCGCTGATGGTGGAGGCGTTGGGCCGGCTGGGGCTGGCCCGCGTCGGTGTCGGGAAGGGCGTGTCCGTCTCCGAGGTGGCCGACGCGGTGCTCGCTCAGGCCTCGTAGTACGCCCGCGTCCTCGCCTGGATCTCCGCGGACGCCCCGGCCCGGTCGAGGCCGAGGAGTGCCGCGCCCAGGACCGGACTCGCCGTCACCACCCGGGGTACGGCCTTCGGGGCGCGCGCGGCGAGGAGTTCCCGCACGCCGTCGTCCAGTTGGGGGTGCCGGGCGGCCAGGACGCTGCCGCCGAGCAGGACCGGAGTCTCCTCGTCGAGGAGGTCGAGGCGGGTCAGGGCCACCGTCGCCATGGACACCACCTCGTCGGCCAGGCGGTCGACGAGCGAGCGGGCCACCGGGTCGCCGGCGGCGGCCGTGGCGAACAGCACCGGCGTCAGTTCGTGGCGGCGGGCCGGGGCGATGTCCTCCAGGTGCAGGGCCTCGATGAGGGCGTACATGGAGGGCAGCCCGAAGTGCCGCGGGAGCACGCGCGCGAGGTCGGTGTCGACGCCCCGCCCGTCCTCCGCGCGGGCCGCGTGCCACAGCGCCTCCTCCGCGAGGCCCCAGCCGCCGCCCCAGTCGCCGGAGATCCGGCCGAGCGCGGGGAAGCGGGCGGTACGGCCGTCGGGGCGCATGCCGACGCAGTTGATGCCCGCGCCGCACACCACGGCGACCCCGCGCGGTGCGGTGACGCCCGACCGAAGGATCGCGAAGGTGTCGTTGCGGACCTCCACCTCCGCGCCCCACGCGCGCGCGTGCAGGGCGGCCGCCAACTGCTGCTCCTCGACGGGGAAGTCGGCGTTGGCCAGACAGGCCGAGACATGGTCCACCGACCCGACCCCGGCCGCGGTGAACGCCTGCTCCACCGCGTCGGCGATCACGTCCACCGCCGCCTCGACACCCACCACCGGCGGCCGGAACCCACCGCCGCGGGCCGTGGCGAGGACGCTTCCGTCGGCCGCGACGACCGCGACGTCGGTCTTGCTGTTGCCCGCGTCGACGGCGAGGACACATGCGGTCAGGCCCACGCGAGATGCTCCCGGTTGTGTGCGATCAGTCGGTCGGTGAGGCCCTCGGCGTACGCGTACTGGCCGACGAGGGGGTGGGCGAGCAGCGCCTTGAAGACCCGGTCCCGGCCACCGTGCAGGGCCGCCGTCAGCGCCAGGTCCTCGTACGCCGTCACGTTCGCCATCAGGCCCGCGTACAGCGGGTCCACGGCGGGTACCGCCAGCGGGGTCGGCCCCTTCGGGCCCACCGCCGCCTGGACCTCGATCACCGCGTCGTCGGGCAGGAAGGGCAGCGTGCCCCGGTTGAGGGTGTTGACCACCTGGTAGGGGCTGCCGCCCCCGCCGAGGAGCCCGGCGGCCAGGTCGACCGCCGCCTCCGAGTAGTAGGCGCCGCCCCGCCTGGCGAGCAGCTCCGGTTTCTCGTCCAGGGCCGGGTCGCCGTACATCGTGAGCAACTGCCGTTCCATCTCGGCCACTTCGGCGGCCCGGGACGGCTTGGTGCCGAGTTCCCGTACGACCTCGTCGTGCGCGTAGAAGTAGCGCAGGTAGTACGACGGGACCACGCCGAGCCGGTCAAGGAGCGGGCGCGGCAGGTGCAGGTCGCCGGCGATCGTGTCGCCGTGCTCGGTGAGCAGCTCGGGCAGGGCGTCCTCGCCCTCGGGGCCGCCGAGCCGTACCGCGGTCTCCCAGGTGAGGTGGTTGAGGCCCACGTGATCGAGGTGGATGTCGGAGGGGCTGACGCCGAGGAGCCCGGCGAACTTCCGCTGGAAGCCGATCGCCACGTTGCACAGCCCGACCGCCTTGTGCCCGGCCTGGAGGAGGGCGCGGGTGACGATCCCGACCGGGTTGGTGAAGTCGATGATCCAGGCGTCCGGGTTGGTGCGGCGGACGCGTTCGGCGATGTCGAGGACCACCGGGACCGTGCGCAGCGCCTTGGCGAGGCCGCCCGCGCCGGTCGTCTCCTGGCCGACGCAGCCGCACTCCAGGGGCCAGGTCTCGTCCCGCTCGCGGGCGGCCTGGCCGCCGACGCGGAGCTGCAGGAGCACCGCGTCGGCGCCGTCCACGCCCGTGTCCAGGTCGTCCGTCGTCGTGATCCGGCCGGGGTGGCCCTGCTTGGCGAAGATGCGCCGGGCGAGCCCGCCGACCAGCTCCAGGCGCTCGGCGGCCGGGTCGACCAGGACGAGTTCCTCGACGGGCAGGGTGTCCCGCAGGCGCGCGAAACCGTCGATGAGTTCGGGGGTGTAGGTCGAGCCTCCGCCGACCACGGTGAGTTTCATACGTGGTTAACCCTTCACTCCGGTCAGCGTGACGCCCTCGACGAACGCCTTCTGCGCGAAGAAGAACACGAGGATCACGGGGGCCATGACCAGCACGGTCGCGGCCATGGTGAGGTTCCAGTCGGTGTGGTGCATGCCCTTGAAGGACTCCAGGCCGTAACTCAGCGTCCAGGCGTTCTGGTTCTCCGAGGCGTAGATCTGCGGGCCGAAGTAGTCGTTCCAGGCGTAGAAGAACTGGAAGAGGGCCACCGCGGCGATCCCGGGCCTCGCCATGGGGATCACCACCCGTATCAGGGTGCGGAAGTCGCCGCAGCCGTCGACCTTCGCCGCGTCCACGTACTCGTTCGGGATCGTCATCAGGAACTGCCGGAGCAGGAAGATCGAGAACGCGTCCCCGAACGCCATCGGGATGATCAGCGGCCACAGGGTGCCCGACAGGCCCAGCTGCTTCGCCCAGAACAGGTACATCGGGATGATGACGACCTGCGGCGGCAGCATCATCATCGAGATGACCAGCATCAGGGAGAGATTGCGGCCCCGGAAGCGGAACTTGGCGAGCGCGTACGCCACCGGGATCGACGACACGACCGTAAGGACTGTTCCCAGTCCCGCGTAGATCAGCGTGTTGCGCCACCAGGTCAGAAAGCCCGGGGTGTCGAAGACCCGCCGGTAGTTGCCCCATTCCCAGGTGTGCGGGATCAGATCGCGGCTGAGGGCCTGGGTGTCGCTCATCAGCGAGGTCAGGAACACGAACACGAAGGGCAGCGTGAAGAAGAGGGCCGCGGCGAGGCCGAGGGAGTGGATCGCGACCCACTCCAGGGCGGCCTTGCGCCGGGCGGTGCGCTGTGCGGGCGAGGCCGGGGTCTTCAACTCCACCGGCCGGTCCAGTACTTGGGTCATGGTCAGTCACCTGCCTGGATGAGACCGCCCCGGCGCCGCATCAGGAACGCGGTGAACACCATCGACAGGGCGAAGAGGACGAGGGCGACGACACACGCGGAGCCGTAGTCGAAGCGCTGGAAGCCAAGGTTGTAGACGAGCTGGGGGAGGGTCAGCGTGGACTTCTCCGGATAGCCGGGCTCGAACTGCGTGCCCGCGCCCTGGATCACACCCGAGGCGACCTTCCCGGCGATGAGTGGCTGTGTGTAGTACTGCATCGTCTGGATCACGCCGGTGACCACGGCGAACATCACGATCGGCGAAATGTTGGGAAGGGTGACGAACCGGAACCGCTGCCACGCCGACGCCCCGTCCAGCTCGGCGGCCTCGTACTGCTCCTGCGGCACGTCGAGCAGCGCGGCCATGAAGATGACCATCAGGTCGCCGATGCCCCACAGGGCGAGCAGGGTGAGGGCCGGCTTCGACCAGGTGGGGTCGTTGAACCAGCCGGGGGCCGGGATGCCGACCTTCTCCAGGACCGAGTTGACCGGTCCCGTACCGGGGTTGAGGAGGAACGCGAAGGCCATGGTGGCCGCGACGGGCGGGGCCAGATACGGCAGGTAGAAGAGCGTCCGGAAGATCCCCGTACCCGTCTTGATCTTCGTGATGAGCAGACCGACCCCGAGGCCGAAGACGACCCGGAGGGAGACCATCACCACGACCAGCCACAGGGTGTTGCGCAGGGCGGGCCAGAAGAAGGGGTAGTGCTCGAAGACGTAGGTCCAGTTCTTCGTCCCGCTCCAGGTCGGCGGCTTGAAGCCGTCGTAGTGCATGAACGAGAAGTAGACGGTCGAGAGCAGCGGATAGGCGAAGAAGACCGTGAAGCCGATCAGCCAGGGTGACATGAAGGCGGCCGTGCGAAGTGCTTGTTTCCGCCGCTTCGCAGCGAGGCCGGACCCGCGGCGCTTCGACGCCAGAGTGACGGTGCTCATCGCTACTTCGCCTGCGCGATGTCTGTGTCGATCTGCTGTGCCGTGTCGGCGAGGCCCTTGTCCAGGTCGGTGACCTTGCCGCTCTCGTAGTCGTAGCCGAAATTCTGGATCGTGGCGAGGTAGACACCGCCGTTGATCGACGCCGGTGACGAGGACGAGTTCGGGTTCGCCGCGATGTCCAGGAACGTCTTGAAGCGCGGGTCGTACTTCAGCTTCGGCGACTTGAGGGCGGCCAGTGTGGACGGCACGTTGTGGATGTCGTTCGAGAAGCCGACGACCGCGTCCGTGTCCGTGGTGATGTACTTGACGAACTCCCAGGCCGCGTTCTGCTTGGTGCTGTTCGCGGCGATGCCGGCGATCGTGCCGGTGATGTAGCCCTTGCCGTACTGGTCCGTCTGGTTGTCGGGGACGGGCAGCGGGGCGACACCGATCTCGAAGCCGGGCTTGGCGTCCAGGGCCATGCCCAGCCGCCACTCACCGTCGAGCTGCATGGCGACCTGGCCGGTCTGGAAGGGGTGCTTGGGACCCCACTCGTCGCCCAGCGTGGCGCGGAACGTATCCAGCTTCTTGTAGCCGCCGAGGTCGTCGGCCAGCTTCTTCTGGAGGGTGAACGCCGCCTTGAACGCGGGGTCCTTGGCGACGTTCGACTTGCCGCTGGAGTCGAAGTACGTCGGCGAGAACTGGCCGAGGTAGTGCTCGGTCGTCGTCTCCCAGCCGTGGTAGTTCGGCATGAAACCGAGCTGCTTGTACGTGCTGCCCTGTGTGATCGTCAGCTTCTTGGCGTCCGCCTCGAACTGGGACCAGGTCTTGGGCGGCGAGGTGATGCCGGCCTTCTCGAACGCGGTCTTGTTGTAGTAGAGCCCGTACGCGTCGCCCAGCAGCGGCACGGCACAGCGGTCGCCGTCGAACTGCGTGTACTGGTTCATCGCGGCCGGGAAGGTCTTCTCCGGGTCGACGCCCGACTTCTTGAAGAACGGGTTGAGGTCGACCAGCGCACCCGAGGAGCAGAACTTGCCCACGTTGTTCGTGGTGAACGACGAGATGACGTCCGGGGCCTTGCCGCCGCCCGTGCGCAGCGCCTGGTTGATCTTGTCGTCGGTCATGTTGCCGACGACGTTGACGTGGATGTTGGGGTGCGCCTTCTCGAAACCGGCGACCAGCGTCTTCACGGCCTTGACCTCGGAGTCCGCGCTCCAGGCGTGCCAGAAGTTGATGGTCGTCTCCTTCGAGGCGTCGTCCTCGGCGCCGGAGGAGGACTGGCCGGTACAGGCGGTGGTGACGAGCACCACGGACACGGTCAGGGCAAAGGCCGCGTTTCGGGCGACTGAGGGTATGGCTGTGCGCATGACGGGATCTCCCAGGGACGGGACGGCGTGGAAGAGGGGGGTGGGTACGGGGGTTCAGCGTGAGGTGTCGAAGACCTCGTCGCGGGTGGCCGCGAGCGCGCTCTCCAGCGCGCCGCGCAGCACGGGGTGTTCATGGACGTCGCCGACGACCAGCCGGGGGCGGGAGGCTGCCAGTTCCTCCAGCTCGTCCTGGACGAGGGCGCGCAGGGTGTCGCCGCCGGCGGTGAGCGAGGCGCCGCTGAGGACGACGAGTTCGGGGTCGAGGACGGAGACGAGGGAGGCGAGACCGGTGGCCAGACGGGTGGCGTAGGTCTCCAGGAGCAGCCGGTTCAGGACGGTGTCCTCGGTGGTGGCACGCTCGACGAGGGCGGCGGCGACCTCGGCGTACGGCCCCGAGGGGATGTCCGTCATGCCGAGCTCACGGGCGAGGTGGGGGATGGCCTGGGAGCCCGCCAGCTCCTGATAGCCACCACTGTTGGCTTTCCTCACCTGCCGCACCAGGGGTGCTCCGGGAACCGGCAGGAAACCTACCTCTCCCGCGCCGCCGGTCCAGCCGCGGTGCAGCCGTCCGCCGAGGACCAGGGCGGCACCGAGACCGCCCTCGTTCCACAGCAGCACGAAGTCCTCGTGCCCGCGGGCCGCCCCGAGCCGTTGTTCGGCCACGGCCACGAGGTTGACGTCGTTCTCGTACTCGACCGGCATGGGCAGGGCGGCGGCGAGTTCACCGAGGAGGGCGGGGGTGTGCCAGCCCGGCAGGTGGGAGGCGTAGCGCAGTCGGCCCGTGCCCGGGTCGAAGGCGCCCGGGGTGCCGATGACGAGCCGATGGACGTCGCCGCGGGCGAGTCCCGCCGCCTTGACCGCACCGTCGAGGGCGTCGGTGACCTGCCGGACGACGGGCTGGGCGGGTCGGCGTCCCGGGGTCGGCAGTGCGAAGGAGCCGACCGTGCGGCCGGTGATGTCGGCGACCGCGGCGAGGATGCGTTCGGGGGTGACGTCGAGCCCGGCGGCGTACGCGGCGGTCGGATCGACCTCGTACAGCTGGGCGTTGGGACCGGGTCTGCCCTCGGTGGTACCGGTGGCGAGTACGAGGCCGGACGCCTCCAGGCGGGCCAGGAGCTGGGACGCGGTCGGCTTGGAGAGGCCGGTGAGCTTGCCGATCCGCGTACGGGAGAGGGGGCCGTGCTCCAGCAGGAGGTCGAGCGCGGCACGGTCGTTCATGGCGCGGAGTGTGCGTGGTGTGCCTGCCATGGGTGCCCCTCTCCGTGACTGCCGGACGACTGTACTGTCCGGCAACTGTTAGGAAGGTTTCCTATTGGATGCATCGGAACATAGGTCTGGACCACCTGTCCGTCAAGAGGGGAACGACAAACCGCCCCCGCAGGAAACGGAGTCGTTACCTGCGGGGGCGGTCGAGGGGCGGGAGTGGGCGCCTACCTGACGTCGATGGAGTCGCCGGCGGGCACTACTTCGCCGCCGGACGCTGAGCCGGTGCCTGCGCGAGCGGGGAGGCCGTCGCGGCCTGCGGGGACTCGGAGTTGGAGAAGACCGACGGTGCCGCGACCGCCGCGGTCGGGTCGGCGGCCTCTTCCTCCGGGGGGACCGTCGCCCCGCCGACGATGCGGATGTCCGCCGCGTCGAAGGCGCGTTTGATGCGCCAGCGCAGCTCACGCTCGACCGTGAGGGACTTGCCGGGCATCGTCTTGGCGGAGACCCGCACGACCATGGAGTCCAGCAGGACGCTGTCCAGGCCGAGGACCTCGATCGGGCTCCACAGGAGCTCGTTCCAGGGCTCTTCCTTGCTCATCTTCTCGGCGACCTCGCCCAGCACTTGCTTCACGTTGTCGAGGTCCTCGGAGGCCCGCACGGTCACGTCCACGCCGGCCGTCGCCCAGCCCTGGGAGAGGTTGCCGATGCGCTTGACCTCGCCGTTGCGGACGTACCAGATCTCGCCGCTGTCGCCGCGCAGCTTGGTCACCCTGAGGCCGACCTCGATGACCTCGCCGGACGCCACGCCCGCGTCGATGGTGTCGCCGACGCCGTACTGGTCCTCCAGGATCATGAACACGCCGGAGAGGAAGTCCGTGACGAGGTTGCGGGCGCCGAAACCGATCGCCACACCCGCGACACCGGCCGACGCGAGCAGCGGGGCCAGGTTGATCTCGAAGGCGGCCAGGACCATCAGGGCGGCGGTGCCCATGATGATGAAGCTCGCCACCGAGCGCAGCACGGAGCCGATGGCCTGCGAGCGCTGCCGGCGGCGCTCGTTGTTGACGAGCAGACCGCCGATCGCGGTGCCGTCGACCGCCTGGGCGGTGCGGTTCATCCGGTCGATGAGCTTGGTGATGGCCCGCCGCACGACCATTCTCAGCACCCCGGCGATCACCAGGATCAGCAGGACGCGCAGGCTGATCGCCAGCCAGGTCGACCAGTTCTGCTCGACCCAGCTCGCGGCGTTCGTCGCGCTCTCCTGGGCGTCCTGGAGACTCGGCACGGCCGGCGTCGAGGTGTCCGAGGGGGACGGCGACGGCGACGGACTCGCGGCCAGTAGGACGGCGGACAAGGACACGGCAGGTACCTCCAGGTGCTGCGTCTGCCTTCCGGTACGGCGGTCAAGGTCACGAAAAGGTCACCGGTAAAGCAGGCTCACCACACTAACGGTGCATCGTGTGTGGATCGTTGCAATGTCCGGGGGAGAGACAGCTCTCACCTGGGGATGAAGAAAGGTGTGGTCGAAAACACTCCCAGCCCGTTACCGGGACATGGTGGCGTTTCTCCCGGCAGAGAGGGGAGACTGACCTCAGATCGTCCCGGCGCGAGCCACGTGCCGCCGACGCCCAAGGAGGCATCCGTGCCGCATGTCCTGGTACTCAACGCGTCGTACGAGCCCCTCGGCGTCGTACCGCTCCGCCGCGCGCTCGTCCTCGTCCTGGAGAACAAGGCGGTCTCCCTCGAGGAATCCGGCGCCTTCATGCACAGCGCGACCGTCACGGTCCCCGCTCCCAGCGTGGTCCGGCTCAAGCGATTCGTCCGGGTTCCCTATCGGGGGCCCGTTCCTCTCACCCGCAGGGCGCTCTTCGCCCGTGACGGGGGCCGGTGCATGTACTGCGGTGGCGTCGCAACCAGCGTCGACCACGTCATCCCGCGCAGCCGCGGGGGCAAGCACGTCTGGGACAACGTGGTGGCGTCCTGCCGGCGCTGCAACCACGTGAAGGCCGACCGGCACCTGTTCGAGATCGGCTGGCGGCTGCGCCACAAACCCGCCCCGCCCACCGGTCTGGCCTGGCGCATCATCGGCACCGGGCACAGGGACCCACGCTGGATGCCGTACTTGCAACCGTACGGCGCCGAAGACGCCATGGCCCGGATCGACGGCATCTCTGCCTGACGACGATCCGGGCCTTTGTGTTGCCGCACGCGGCGGCTCGGACCGGTCCCGGAGGCCCCCCGTACCTCCGGGACCGGAGTATCACCTGCTCACGTGTGCCTGAGTTCCGCCGGGCGGACCGAGCGGCGCAGCAGCGGCAGTGACGTGGCGGCGGCCAGGAGGCAGGCCGCGTACACCGCGACGGGGACCAGCAGAGCGGCGTACGGCAGGCCCGTGCCCGAGTGGTGCGTGGTCAGCGAGGCGTACCAGGCGCCGATCGCCGTACCGCCCACACCCGCCACGGCGACCGCGGGGGCCAGCGGCAGCGCGGTCTCCAGGAGCAGCGCCCTGGCCAGCACCCGGTACGGCACCCCGGCGGCGACCTGGGCGGCCAGGCCCCGGCGCCGGGTGGCGAGGGACTCGACGGTGCCCACCGCCAGCCCCGTCACGGTCAGCGCGAGGGCGACGAGGATCGCGGCGGCCGTCAGGTCGATGCCGGTCGTGTAGTACGCCATGTCCGTCCCCAGCGTCCCCTCGCGGTGCATGGTGTCCAGGACCGCCAGCAGCACCTGACGCACGCCCACGAACCCCGCCCCCACGACTGTCACCAGCAGCACCGCGGCGTGCGTACGGGCCGCGGCCCGCGGGTCGTCCCGCAGCCGTTCCGCCGCGATCAGCAGCGCGGGGCTCTGGGCGCGGGCCGCGAGAAACCCGCCCAGCCGCCGGGCCGCCGTACCGGCCAGCGACACCGTCGCGGCCCCGACGACCAGGACGACGGCGAACAGCGCGAGCGGGCCAAGGGCGAGACGCACGGGGCCGCCGGTGAACGACGACAGGCCGAGGAGCAGTGCCGCGACCCCGAGCAGCACGATCACCGCCCGCAGGGTCCGCCCCGGTCCCCACACGGGCCGTACCCGCCGGACCCAGCCCAGCGGTGAGGCCACCACGCGCCGCAGCGAGAGCGCGCTCACGGCCGCGCCCAGCACCGGCACGGCCACGGCGACCAGGGCGACACCGGTCCAGGCGAACGCGGTGGGCCGCGCCCACAGGTGCAGCAGCAGCGGTACGGACACGGCCGTGGCCGTCAGCGAACCGGCCAGGCAGGCCGGCCCCGACTCCAGCGCCGCGATCCGCCGCACCTGCCACGCACCGGCCCCCGCCAGCCGCAGGGCGGCCAGCCGCCGGTCCCGGTGCACCGCGCCGATACGCGCGCACTGCCCGAGAAACCCGAGCACCGGGACGAGCAGCAGCCCCATGACGACACTCACGTTCCGCCGGTCGCTCGCGGAGTCGAGCAGGCCGGCCCCGAAGGACACGGAGTAGTACCCGTCCAGGGAGTTCAGCGCGGCCACCGCCAGCCCGATCCCCGTCGCGAGCGCCGCCCCGACAGCCGTGAGCCCGATCCGCCACCACTCCCGCCGGTCGGAACCGCGGGTGAGCAGCCAGGCCAGGCGGAGATCGGTGACCAGGACGCCGTTGGTCCTGAGGTCGTTCGTCACGCCGTCACCCCCACCGGGGCCACGGCTCCGTCGGCCATCCGCACCTCGCGGTCCCCGTACGCCGCCACCTGGGCGTCGTGGGTGATCAGCAGGACCGCCGCGCCCGACTCGCGGGCCGTGTGGACCAGGGCCGTCATGACCTGCTCGGTCGCCAGGGAGTCCAGCGCGCCCGTCGGCTCGTCCGCGAAGACGACCTTCGGCCGGGTGATCAGGGCGCGGGCCAGCGCGGTCCGCTGGGCCTGGCCGCCGCTCATCTCGCCTGGCCGGAGACCGGCCTGGCCGCGCACCCCGAACCGCTCCAGCCACTCACCGGCCCGCGTGTGGGCGTCGGCGCGGGAGACGCCCGCGAGCAGCAGCGGCAGCGCCACGTTGTCGACCGCCGTCAGCTCGGGGATGAGCTGCCCGAACTGGAAGACCACGCCGAACTCCGTACGGCGCAGCTCGCTCAGCCGCTTCTCGGGCAGCTCGTCGAGGCGCTCACCGCCGTAGGACACCGAACCGGCGTCCGGCCGCACGATCCCGGCCAGGCAGTGCAGCAGCGTCGACTTCCCGCTGCCGCTGGTGCCGGTGACGGCGAGGATCTCGCCGGCGTCCAGCCCGACCGAGGCGCCCCGCAGGGCCTCGGACCTGCCGTACGCCTTGACGAGGTCGCGGGCCGCGAGGAGCGGCACCGGGTTCTCCCCCGTGGTGTTCATGCTGAGTCGACCTCCGCGGTCAGAGTGGTGAGCCGGGCCGCCGTCGTGTTCATCCAGCGGAGGTCGGCGTCGAGGTGGTTGAGGGCGTAGTCCGCCGAGAGCACGGTCGCGAGGTCGGCCCCATGGGCGGTCTTGACCGCCGTGAGCTCCCGCATCCGGGCCATGTGGGCGGCGCGCTGGTCCCGGAGATAGGCGTCCGGGTCGCCGCCGGCCAGGATCGACACGACGACCTTGGCGAAGATCTCGTTGGTCACGAAGGGCGCGGGCGGGGCGATCTGCCCGGCCCACTGGGTCAGTTCACGCGTCCCCGCCTCGGTCGAGCGGTACCTGGTGCGCTCCGGGCCGCCGTCCGAGTCGGTGCCGTCGACCTCGGCGAGGCCGTCCCGGACCAGGCGCTGCAGGGTCGTGTAGACCTGCCCGTAGGCCAGCGGACGGGCCTCGGGGAAACGGTCGTCGTGGCGTCGCTTGAGGTCGTAGCCATGGCTCGGCCCTCCGGCGAGCAGCCCCAGCAGGATGTGGCGGGTGCTCATGGGGATCAGTATGCATCACGTATATGTATTGAGTGAATAGTGATCGTCGGACCATGACGAAGAGCACGTTCTCCCCTCAGGTACGTCTGCCGTCGCGTCCTGTGGGTAGGCCTGCGATAACCCCCGTCGTCGTACTCGACAAGGAGGCCCCCGTGGCCGCATCGGCACCCCTTCTGCTCTCGGCCCTGTCCAAACCCGAGGCGCCCGCTGAACACTTCTGTGTCTTCAGCGCCGAGGGCGCCTGCACGGAGACCCCGCTCACCAGCGAACCACCCCTGCCCGACGCCGAGCCCCTCACCAGCGAGCCGCCGCTCGCCGACGCCGCCCCCCTGACCAGCGAGTCCGACGCATACCTGGAGCCGTAGATGACGGCGCCCCCCGGTCCGGAGCTGTCCCGCCTCGCCGAGTCGTACGGCGTGGCCACCTCCTACCAGCCCTCTCCGGACCGTACGGTCGCCGCCTCCGCCACCGCCGTCACGCTGACCCTGGCCGCCCTCGGCGTCGACGCGGGCGACCCGGCCGCCGCGCTCGCGGCCCGTGAGCGTGAGCTGCGCGAGCGCCTGCTGCCGCCGACGGTGGTGTGCTGGAGCGGCAGCCCGCCCGCCTTCGTGGCCGGTCTGCCCGAGGGCACCCGGCTGCGTATCGCGACGGAGCAGGGCGAGACCCGCTCCGCCGCCGACCAACTCCTGCCCGGCGTCCACCGGCTGACCGCCACCGCCCCCGACGGCCGTACCGCCGACGCCCACCTGATCGTGGCCCCGCCCCGGCTGCCGGCACCGCCCGGGCGGTCGTACGGCCTGCTCGTCCAGCTGTACTCCCTGCTCTCGCACCGCTCCTGGGGCATGGGCGACCTCGGCGACCTCGCCGAACTGACCTCCTGGGCGGGGCGCGCCCTCGGCGCCGGGTTCGTCCAGGTCAACCCGCTGCACGCGGCGGTGCCCGGCGCCCCCACCGACCCGTCCCCCTACCGGCCGTCCTCGCGCCGCTTCCCCGACCCCGTGCACCTGCGGATCGAGGACATCCCCGAGTACGTCCAGGTCGCGGACCCCGACCGGCTGCGGGCCCTGCGCGAGCGGGCCGAGCGGCTGCGTGAAGCGGTGCTGGAGAAGGATGCCTTGATCGACCGGGACGCGGTGTGGGAGCTGAAGCGGGAGGCGCTGGAACTCGTCCGCGAAGTCCCTCTCGGACCCGGCCGTCGCGCCGCCTACGCCGACTATCTCGCCGAGGGCGGCGAGGCCCTGGAGGACCACGCGACCTGGTGCGCGCTGGCGGAGGTGCACGGCTCGGACTGGAGCCGCTGGCCGGCCGGCCTCCGCGACCCGCGCTCGGCCGAGACGGCCCGTGCCCGCGGCGAGTTGATGGACCGCGTGGACTTCCACTCCCGTCTCGCCTGGCTCACCGAGAGCCAGCTCGGCGCCGCCCAGCGGGTCGCGCGGGAGGCGGGGATGCCGGTGGGTGTCGTCCACGACCTCGCGGTGGGCGTGCATCCCGAGGGCGCGGACGCGTGGGCCCAGCAGGCGTACTTCGCGGCCGGGATGTCCGTGGGAGCGCCTCCGGACGCCTTCAACGCGCGCGGCCAGGACTGGGGGCTGCCGCCGTGGCGCCCGGACCGGCTGGCGGAGTCGGGGTACGCGCCGTACCGGCAGTTGCTGCGGGCCCTGTTCCGGTACGCCGGCGCGCTGCGCATCGACCATGTCATGGGCCTGTTCCGGCTGTGGTGGGTCCCGCAGGGGCGGCCGCCGACGGAGGGTACGTACGTCCGCTACGACGCGGAGGCGATGCTCGCCGTGCTCGTCCTGGAGGCGTCGCGGGCCGGGGCGCTGGTGATCGGGGAGGACCTCGGCACGGTCGAACCCGGTGTCCGGGAGGTGCTGCGCGAGCGCGGGGTGCTGGGGACGTCGGTGCTGTGGTTCGAACGGGACTGGGAGGGCGACGGGCGTCCGCTGCCGCCCGAGCGGTGGCGGGCGGACTGTCTGGCGACGGCGACCACGCACGACCTGCCGCCGACGGCGTCTCGTCTCACCGGGGAGCATGTCGAACTCCGGGACGGTCTCGGCCTGTTGACCCGGCCGCTGGACGAGGAGCGCGCGGAGGCCTCGGCGGACGCGGGGGAGTGGCTGGAGCTGCTGGCCCGTCTCGGTCTGCTGCACGGCACGGGGGGTGGCGCCGACCCCTCCTCGGAGGAGGCCCGGATCCAGGCCGTCCACCGGTTCCTGCTGCGTACCCCGGCCCGGATGGTGGGCATCTGGCTGCCGGACACGGTGGGGGACCGCCGGCCGCAGAACCTGCCGGGGACGTGGGACCAGTATCCGAACTGGCGGTTGCCGATCGCGGACGGGGAGGGGCGGGTGATGACGCTGGAGGACTTGGCGGCGTCGCCGCGGTTGCATGCGCTGGTGGATGTGCTGCGGGCGCCGTAGGGGCGGGCTGCGGGCGTCGGGGGCGCTGCGGGCGCCGTAGGGGCGGGCGCTCGCACGGCGCGGGCGCCTCATACGGCACCCCGGGCGCGCGGCCCGAACCGCGGTTGGATACTTTGACTCCGTGGACAAGAAGAACGCCCTGCGCGCCGGCGCCCTGGTGGCCGGTACGACGCTGATGATGCTGCTCATGTCGTCCCCCGCCTCCGCGCTGGTCCGCGACGACGGTGACGACCCCGGCTCGGGCCTGAGCGTCATCGAGACGCTGGGCCTCTTCGTCGTGGCCCCGATCGCGCTGTTCGCGGTCATCGCCGGCCTGGTGATGGTCCTGGACAAGTCCAAGGCGGAGCACCGCGTGCTCGCCCCCAAGAGCAAGCCCAAGGCCGCCTCCAAGGCCTGACCCCACGTCGCCTGGGCGCCGACCCCGCCACTCGTACGCGCGTCTGCCGTACGTGGGCGAGGCCGGCGCCTTCGGCATGTCCGGGCGGATCCGGTGGCCGGGGTCAGGGGCTCGGCGCGGTGAGGTACCGCTGCACCGTGGGCGCGAGCCACGCCACGATCTCCTCGCGCGTCAGTGCCACGGTCGGCGGAAACCGCAGGACGTACCGGGTCAGCGCGAGCCCCAGCAACTGCGTGGCGGCCAGCGCGGCTCGCGCGGGAGCCTGTTCGGGGTCCGGACACACCCGCAGGGCGACCGGCATCACCTGCTCCCGGAAGATGCCCTGCATCCGCTCGGCCCCCGCCTGATTGGTCGCGCCGACCCGCAGCAGCGCGGTGAGCACCTCGTTCTCCTCCCACAGGTCGAGGAAGCGCGACACGAGTGCGCGGCCGATGTCGTGCCGGGGCAGTGAGCCGGGCTCCGGCAGCTCCAGTTCGACGGAGACGGCCGCCGCGAACAGGCCCTCCTTGTTGCCGTAATAGCGCATCACCATGGACGGATCGATGCGCGCGTCCTTGGCGATGGCGCGGATGGTGGCCCGCTCGTAGCCGTCGGCGGCGAAACGCTCACGGGCCGCGGCCAGGATCGCGGTGCGAGTGGCGTCGGAGCGGCGACGCACGCCTGTGGAGCCGGAGTCTGCGCTGTTGCTGCCGTTCATGCCGGTTAGCCTATGCCAACGTCCGTTGGCCAACAAGTGTTGACGTGCTGTGGACCCCGCGCTACGTTTGCCAACGATCGTTGGCAAACAAGCGTTGGCAACAGGAGGCCACCATGAACGGCACCCCCGTGATCGTCGTCGGCTCCGGCCCCACCGGCCTGCTCCTGGCCGGCGACCTGGCCACCGCCGGTGTCCCCGTCACCGTCATGGAGAGGCGTCCGCACGGGATCAGCAACCTCTCCCGCGCCTTCGTCCTGCACGCCCGCACCCTCGAACAGCTCGACGCCAGGGCCTTGGCCGACGGCCTGGAGACGCTCGGACAGCGCCTGGACAAACTGCGCCTGTTCGGCCGCCTGACCATCGACCTCGACGGCCTCCCCTCCCGTTTCCACCACCTCCTGGTCCTCCCGCAGTACGAGGTCGAGAGGGCCCTGGAGCGGCGGGCGGTGGAGGCGGGCGTCGACTTCAGGTACGAGACCGAGGTGACGGGCCTGTCCCAGGACGGGAACGGCGTGACGGTGGAGGTAAGAGGCCCGGACGGGTCCACGGAGTCCCTCCGCGCCGAGTACCTCGTGGGTGCCGACGGCATGCGCAGCGCCGTACGCGACGCGATCGGCCTGCCCTTCCCCGGTCACTCGGTGATCCGCTCGGTGGTCCTCGCGGACGTGCGCCTCGCCGAGCAGCCCGAGACTCTGCTCACGGTCAACGCGGTGGGGGACGCCTTCGCCTTCATCGCGCCCTTCGGCGACGGCTACCACCGCGTCATCGCCTGGAACCGCGCCCGCGACGTCCCCGACAGTGAGCCCCTCGACCTCGACGAGATCAAGGAGGTCACCCGGCTCGCCCTGGGCCGCGACTTCGGGATGCACGACGCCCGCTGGATGTCCCGCTTCCACAGCGACGAGCGCCAGGCCCCCGCCTACCGGGTGGGCCGGGTCTTCCTGGCCGGAGACGCCGCCCACGTCCACACCCCGGCGGGTGGCCAGGGCATGAACACCGGCCTCCAGGACGCGGCGAACCTGAGCTGGAAGCTGGCCCAGGTGATGGGCGGCCACGCGGGCCCCGAACTCCTGGACACCTACCAGTCCGAACGCCACCCCGTCGGCAGGTCGGTCCTGCGCAGCAGCGGCGGCATCGTCCGCCTCGCGATGGCCAAGCGCCCCTGGGAACTGGCCCTGCGCGCCACCGTCACCACCGTCCTCGACCACGTCACCCCGGCCCGCCGTCGCATGCTCGGCCGGCTCACCGGCATCGGCTACACGTACCCGGCCCCCCGCGGCTCCCACCCCCTGACCGGCACCCGTGCCCCCGATGTGGCCCTCGCGGACGGCGGCCGCCTCTACGAGTCCCTGCGCGGCGGCCACTTCGTCCTGATCGCCCCCGAGGACTACGACGACCGGGGCGCCCACAAGGGCCGCCTCGCGGTGGAACGCTGGGCTAGCGGACGCCGCACGACTGTGCTGGTGCGGCCTGACGGGTATGTGGGGTGGGCGACGGAGGGCGCGGACGAAGCGGCCGTGAAGGCGGCGCTGGCCGCCCACGTTGGTGACTAAGGCTGCTGTGATCCCTGGGTGCCCGCGAGCAACTCCCGCAACAGGTCGGCCAGTTGGCCGGCCTGTTCGTCGTCGAGGGTGGACAGGGCCGCCGTCTGGGCTGCCAGGCCCGCTCCCACCGCCTCGTCGATGACGGTCAACCCCTTCTCCGTCAGGGTCACTTGGAGGCCCCGGCGGTCGTGGGGGTCGGGGGAGCGGCGGAGGAGGGCGGCGCGTTCCAGTTTGTCCAGGCGGCCCGTCATGCCGCCCGTGGTGAGCATCAGCGTCGAGGAGAGCTGGCGGGGGGAGAGGGTGTACGGCTCGCCGGCGCGGCGGAGGGTGGCGAGGACGTCGAATTCGCCGCGCGAGATGCCGTAGGGGGCGTACGCCTTCTCCGCGCGGTCGCCCATGGTGCGGGAGAGGCGGTAGATCCGCCCGAAGACCTCCATGGCCCGGGTGTCGAGGTCGGGCCGCACGGCCGCCCACTGGTCGATGATCGCGTCGACGGCGTCCTTGTGCTGTGCACTCATGTGCCGAGTATCCGCAGGCTTCGGGTCACATGCAAGAAAGTGGCTTGCGGAAAAGTAGCTTAGAGGTAAGCTACTTGCTGCCAAGTCAGTAATGAGGGGGGAACCGTGAGTACACCGACCGCGAACCGAACCGCCACCGTCCTCCTCACCGCACTCGCCCCCGTCTCCTGGGGCACCACCTACGCCGTCACCACCGAGTTCCTCCCCGCCGACCGTCCCCTGTTCACCGGGATGATGCGCGCCCTGCCCGCCGGACTGGTGCTGCTCGCCCTCGCCCGGGTGCTGCCGCGCGGGGTCTGGTGGGGGAAGGCGGCCGTGCTCGGGGCACTGAACATCGGGGCCTTCTTCCCGTTGCTGTTCCTGTCGGCGTACCGGCTGCCGGGCGGGATGGCCGCGGTGGTCGGGTCGGTCGGGCCGCTGATCGTCGTCGGGCTGTCGGCGGTGCTGCTGGGGCAGCGGCCCACGGCCAGGAGTGTGCTCACCGGGCTGGTGGCCGCGTTCGGCGTCAGCCTGGTCGTGCTCAAGGCGGCCGGGGCGCTGGACGTCGTCGGCGTGGCGGCGGCGTTCACCTCCGCTGCCTCCATGTCCGCCGGCACCGTACTGACCAAGCGCTGGGGCCGCCCCGACGGCGTGGGCCCGCTCGCCCTCACCGCCTGGCAGCTCACCGCCGGCGGCCTGCTCATCGCGCCCCTCGCCCTCCTCGTCGAGGGCGCCCCGCCCGCCCTCGACGGCCGAGCGGTCGGCGGCTACCTCTACCTCGCGCTCGCGAACACGGCGGTGGCGTACTGGCTCTGGTTCCGCGGCATCGGCCGTCTCACCGCCACCCAGGTCACCTTCCTCGGCCCGCTGTCCCCGCTGACCGCCGCGGTCGTCGGCTGGGCGGCACTCGGGCAGACCCTGACACCGGTCCAGCTGGCGGGCATGACGCTGGCCTTCGGGGCGACGGTGGCCGGACAGCTGGGGGTGCGGCCCACTGCCGGCAGGACGTTCGGCCCAGCTGAAAGCAACCGCCGAGAGTGCTTCAGCCGATCTGGCGGGTCCGGCGTTGCGGCGGACGTGACGGGTCCGGCGCTGCGGCAGACCTGACGGGTCCGGCGCCGCGATGGCAAGGCCGCGAGGGCGCCGGAAGCGCTGCGGGTCGGGGGTGCGGATCACTGTCGGCCGGACGTTCGGCCCCGGTGAAAGCAGCCCCCGAGAGGCAGGCCTGAGGAGTACGGGGCTGCGGCAGACCTGACGGGTCCGGCGCCGTGATGGCATGGCCACGACGGTGCCGAAAGCGCTGCGGGTGGCGCCAGGGGCGTTATAGCGTCACCCCGATCCCGCGTTACGCAACTCCCGGAGGCGCGCGTGGCCGCAGACGTCTGTCCGGTGTGCGGGAAACCGCTCGCCGCGCGAGCCGGGCGCACGGGCCGCGGCTCGGTGTACTGCTCCGCCGCCTGTCGGCAGAAGGCCTACCGGGAACGGCGGCAGCCGGAAGGCCTCACCGTGCAGGGACTCATCGACGACATCGGGCGGCAGGCCGGCCGACTGGTACCGCAGCCGGCCGACACCCTCTATTCGACCGTCGCCGAACTGTCCACCTCCGTCGCCCGGTTGAGGCGCGTGGCCCGCACCGCACGCGATGCCACCCACGACGCCGGGGATTCCGTCACACCCGCCCCCGTGACGCAACTCGCCGAAACCGACTTCGCCGCCCTCACCGAGCAGTACCGCCGTGAGATCCAGGTGCACTGCTACCGCATGACGGGGTCGTACGACGAGGCCGAGGACCTCGTGCAGGAGACCTTCCTGCGGGCCTGGCGGGCCCGGGACGGGTTCCAGGGGCGGGCGAGTGCGCGGACCTGGCTGTACCGGATCGCCACCAACGCCTGTCTCGATCTTCTACGGCGGACCGCGCGCCGCCCGCAGCGCTATGAGCCGGTGCCGGGGATGAACCACGGCACCGGCGAACCACCCGCCCGTATCACCTGGTTGCAGCCCTGCCCCGACGATGAACTACCGGTCGAAGAAGGGGAGTTGCCGGAGGCCTCCGCAGTCTCCCGGGAGACCCTGGAACTCGTCCTCCTGGCCGCGATCCAGCATCTGCCCGCCCGGCAGCGGGCCGCCTTCATCCTGCGGGACGCGCTCGGAATGACCGCCGCGGAGACCGCCGAGGCCCTGGAGATGAGCGTGGCGGCGGTCAACAGCGCACTTCAGCGGGCCCGGCCGACCCTGCGCGCGCACCTGCCCCGGGAGCGTGCCGACTGGCGGCCCGTGGCCCCGACCGGAGAGCAACAGGCCGTGCTGGAGCGGTACATGGCCGCCGTCGAGCGTCTCGACCTCGACGCGATGGCCGCGCTGCTCGCCGAGGACGTCGTCCTCACCATGCCGCCCAACCCGTTCTGGTTCACCGGCCGGGACGCGTTCGTCGACTTCGTGCGGGTCAGCCTCGACCCCGCCTCACCGGCCTTCCTGGGCCACTGGCGCAGCCTGCCCACACGCGCCAACGGGCAACTCGCGGTGGGCAATTACGTCCGCAGACCCGGGACCGGCGTCTACCGCGCCCAGGTCCTGGACGTCCTGCGCTTCGACACGGCCGGCCCGGGCGACCGCATCGCGGAGATCACCTCCTTCGAGCCGCATCTCTTCCCCGCGTTCGGGCTCCCGCTGCGGCTGTGACCTCCCGACCGATGAGCATCCGCGGAGTCGTACGTCTGCATGAACGTCACGTCCGCACCACTTCCGAGGAGCTCACCATGCTGCTGACCGACAAGACCGCGATCGTCTACGGCGCCGGCGGTTCCATCGGCGGGGCCGTTGCCCGCGCCTTCGCCGAGCAGGGCGCGAGGGTCCACCTCGTCGGCCGGACCCGGCAGACCCTGGAGGCCGTGGCCGCGGACATCAAGGACGCCGAGGTCGCCGTCGTGGACGCGCTGGACGAGGCGGCCGTGGAGGCGCACGCCGACCGGGTCGGGGACATCGACATCTCCATCAACCTCGTCACCCGCGGCGATGTGCAGGGCGCGCCGCTGGTCGACATGTCCGCCGAGGACTTCCTGCGGCCCGTGACCGACGGCCTGCGCACCACCTTCCTCACCGCCCGCGCCGCGGGACGCCGGATGGCCGCACGGGGTTCCGGTGTGATCCTCGCCCTCAACAGCGGTTCCGCGCACGGCAGTCCGATGATGGGCGGCACCGGGCCTGCCGACGGGGCGATCGACACGCTCGTGCGCAACCTGGCGATCGAGCTGGGGCCGAGCGGGGTGCGGGCGGTGGGCCTGTGGGTCGCCGGGGTGCCGGAGACGTTCACCGTCGAGAAGCTCGCCGCGGTCAACCCGGCCATCGACGAGAGCGCCGTCCAGGGCATCGTCGACCACCTCGCCGGGATGCGCATGACCCGCCGCAACCCCACCCTCGCCGAGGTCGCCGCCACCGCCGTGTTCCTCGCCTCCGACCATGCGGGCGGCATCACCGGCACGTTCGTCAACGCCACCGGAGGCATGGTCAGCGTCTGAGCCCGCGGCCCCGCCACCACGTACGCAGCCACAGGGCGTGCAGCCCGCCGAGCGCGACGACGACGGCGATCCCGTCCAGCCGGTCCCAAGTCGACGGTCCGGTGCCGGACTTGACCACGGCGCGCGCGAACAGCGTGAGGTCCGCGGGCAGGGTGACGGCCGCGAAGAACGCGAGACACAGCGCGGTGCCGACGACCAGCACCACGCTGTACACGCGTACGGCCCGCCGTTCGTGGGCGGGCAGCCCGAGGCTGGGGTCCCGGTCGTCGATATGGCGGTTCCGGCCCCGCAGCAGGCGCCGGGCCCGGTACTTCGTGTACGCCATCCCGTCCCCGAACAGATCGCGGCAGCGCGTGAGGTCCTGGAGGACGAAGTACAGGTCCGTGCGCATGAAGACCATGAGCTGGAAAGGGAGCGGAAGCAGGGCGAGCAGGGCCACGGCGGCCAGGACACGGCGGGGAGTGCCGGTCGTGACGCCCGCGGCGAGGGCGGCCAGGGAGGCGGCCGTCAGGTTTGTCGCGACGCCGGCGAGGTAGGCGGTCAACCGGTGTCGGCGCGGGGCGAGTTCGATCCCGCTGATGTCCGTCTGCATCACCAGGAACTGCAGCCGGGTCCCGAGCCGCATCCGCCCCGCCACCCCCGTCGCGCGGGCGGTCAGCAGATGGGCGCACTCGTGAAGCAGCAGCAGGCTCCAGCCGACGCCCGCACCGAGGGCGATGACCGCGCTGCCGTGCGCACTCCACAGCAGGGCCCGGTGGTCGAGCGGCACCGGAGGACGGGTGAGCAGGGTGACCGCGATCAGCAGCACGACCGCCACGGGGACGGCGGGACTCAGCAACCAGCGCACATGACGAGGCCGTATCCACGCCAAGGTCGGTGTCGGCGGCGGCTCCTGGTCGATCACGCGGCCGTCCACCTCGGCCACGAACCCGAGTCCGAGCAGGGCCTCCACGAAATCCGGTACGTCGACGTCGTCGCCGGTGCGGGCGCGGAGCCGCTCGCCGACCTCGGCCGGGGTCAGGCCCTGGCCGAGCAGGTCCAGGGCCTGCTTGCCCACCTCGGGCAGGGCGACGAAACGGCCGGTCGCCCGGCGGCCCACGATCCACTCGTCGCCGTCGGGGCGGGTGTCCAGCGCGTGCAGGCGTACCCGGTTCACGCGCGCTCCCCGCACGCCGGGCAGTCCAGGTGGCGGGGGGTGCGCTGGTGGACCGGGTCGCCGGGGAGCATGAGGTTCACGCCGAAGCGGAAGCCCGGCTCCAGCGCCGGCACCCCGGTCAGCAGGGCGAGGGCGGCGTGCGCGAGCAGGGCTCCCGAGAGCCCGGCGGTGACGGCACTCGCCGGGTTCCACGGCATCCGCGGCGAGGCGACCTCCGGGTCCTGTCCCGGCCCGAGCCGCAGATCTCGCCGGGCGATCTCCCCGTCCCGCAGACACTCCCAGCAGGCCCCCCACCCGGGCACGTACACACCGGCGGTGACGAGAGGGCCCCGGTAACCGGCGTCGACCCAGGGCAACCCGGCCGCCAGACAGGCCCGGTTGGTCCACCGCCGGATCGCGTCCGGGCGGTCGGCGGCGAGGACGAGGAGGTCGTAGGGGGACGGCGGGAGAGCAGGGGCGGGTGTCGCCGAGGAGACCGCTCGCCCGGGCCCGTCGGCGGTCTCGGCCGGCGGGTCGGCAGGTCCGGGGGTTCCGCCGGGTCTGCGGTGCTCCGCGCCGGTTGCGCCTCGGCCCGCGGCGCTCACCGATGGTGGGCCGCCCGGGGGCCGTCCCGCCTGTCGTGATCCGGCCACCAGCTCCGCCAGGTCCTCCGGCCGCGCCACCTCCCTCCGCTCCCCGGTCACCGTCACGTCCGAGTTCAGTGCCCGTAGCGTCGCCACCGCCGCCTCCACCTTCGGCCGACCGAGGTCGGACTCGCGGTACAGGGGCTGGCGGTTGAGGTTGGACAGCTCGACCACGTCCGGGTCCACGCAGTGGACGTGTCCCACCCCGGAGGCGACCAGGGCCTGGGCCGCGTGACCGCCGGTACCACCGACGCCGATCAGGAGGACGCGGGCCTCGCGCAGGCGGAGTTGGGCGTCCCAGGGGCTGGTGCGGGGGCCGAGGTCCATCCAGCGGAGCAGGGGAACACCGCGGCTGTAGCGGTCCTCCTCGCGCGGCGGCACCGGCACCGACGCCCGGGCGTCGTCCACGAAACCGGCGGCCAGCAGGTCGGCCATCGCCTGGCGGGCGTCCTCGCCGGGCAGATCCGGGTGGCTGCGCAGCACCTCGGCGACCACCTCCGACGGCCCCCGCGACCCGTCCATCGCCTCGACCAGCGTCCACACCCAGCCCTGCGGATCCGTGATCTCAGCGCCGATGCCGTGGATCACGCTGCCGACGCGGACGTTGCCGTCGACCGTGCGGTAGGCGCGGTGCTCGGGCTTGATCCGGGGGCGCCCGAACGACTCGACCGTCACCGCCTCCGCCACCGGGGCCCCTCTCCTTCATTCGTACACCTTCTTGACACTCTGACCCCACCGGCACAGCCTTGACAAGAGCGGTCAGCGATCGCTTCGGAAAGGTCAAATCCCGTATAAAAGCGAGGAGTTGAGATGCCGAAGAGCATCGTGATCCGCCCCTTGGACAAGAAGGAGACCACGGGGGACAGTGGCGGCAACGGCGGCAGCTGAAAGGAGCTGACATGCCTGTCAAGATCGTGATTCGCCCGCTGGACAAGAAAGAGACCACTGGGGACAGTAATTCCCAGGGTGCTTGATCGGATCACCAGCGTTCGGAGGACCGGCGTGCGGACTTCGCTCTATCCGGCAGTCGACGAACTGGAGCGAAGGGCCCGCACGCTGGCCCGCGCCGCCCCCGGCCTGCTGCGGCTCGGCCAGGTCGGGGAGAGCCGGGCGGGGCGCCCGCTGTGGCTGCTGTCCGCCGGACACGGCGACCGCCACATCCTCTCCGTCGCCGGCGCCCATGCCAACGAACCGGTGGGCGGGGCCTCGGCCTTGCGGCTCGCCACCCTGTTCGCCCGCCGGCCCGGCCTGCTCGAACCCCTCGGCTGCACCTGGCACTTCCTGCTCTGCCTCGACCCCGACGGGGCACACCTCGCGCACAGCTGGCAGCCGGAGGAGCCGGAGCCGTCACTGACGGAATGTCACCGATACTTCTACCGGCCCGCGTTCGCCCGCCAGCCGGAGTCCCTGCCGCTGCCGCCCGGCACGCCGCTCCCCGAGTCGGCCGCCCTGGTCCGGCTCCTCGACGAGCTGCGGCCGGTCGCCCAGTTCACCCTGCACGGCATCGAGTTCGGCGGCGCCTTCGTGATGATGACCCGGGAGGTACCGGGGGCCGCGGACGCCTTCCGGGACACGGCGGCGCGGCTGCGCGTCCCCGTCGACCGCCACCCCGTCGACGGCCCCGACTGGCGGCTCGACCCGCCCGGCGTCCTGGTGCTGCCCGACGGTCACGGCGAGGGCGAACGCGACCCGAGTGGGTTCGTCGCCGAGAGCACGTGGTTCTATCCCCGCCGCCACGGCACCCTGACCACCCTGATCGAGACCCCCGCCTGGGCCGTGCCCTCGGTGAACGACGTCCGGCCCGTCACCGACCCCACCCGCGAGATCGCGCGGCTGGGCGAGGTGCTGCTGGGCCGGAGCCAGGAGCTCGCGGCCGTGCTCGGGACACGGCTCGACGCGGCCGTACCGGAGGACCTCGCGCCGCTGCGGGACGCCGCGCGGGAACTCCTCGGCGTGGCGCCGTCGATCGTGGCGAGCTGGGCCGCGGAGCCACCCGGACGGTTCCACGGCCACTTCGCGACCCGGGGCATCTCGGCCCGCCGTATCCCGCTCAGGGTGGCGGCGATGGCGAGCCGCGCCCTGGCCCGCACCGATCCCCGGGCCGCCGAGATCCTCGACGACCTGGTGCGCGAGTGGAGCCGGGAGCTGGAGAAGACGTACGACCTGCGATGGATGCCGGTGGCCGTCCAGACCGGGCTGCATGTGCGGACGATGCTGCACACGGCCCGGTTGGTGTGCGGGGGGAGCTGAGGGCGATCGGGGTGCGGGTGCGCCGATGCTGACTACGGCCGGGTTGCGTGTGTGCCGATGGTCATCACGGCCTGGCTGGTGTGCGGGGGAAGGTGAGGGCGGTCGGGGTGCGTGTGCGTCGATGCTGAGCACGGTCGGGTTGCGTGTGCGCCGATGCTCACCCCGGCCCGGCTGGTGTGCGGGGGAAGCTGAGCACGGTCGGGTTGCGTGTGCGCCGATGCTCACCCCGGCCCGGCTGGTGTGCGGGGGAAGCTGAGCACGGTCGGATTGCGTGTGCGCCGATGCTCACCCCGGCCCGGCTGGTGTGCGGGGGAAGGTGAGCACGGTCGGGGTGCGGGTGCGCCGATGCTGAGCACGGTCGGATTGCGCGTGCGGACGATGCTGGGCGCTGCCCCCCCTGGTGTGCGGGGGAGGCGGATGACCCGGGCCACCCGCCTCCCGCCGCGTTCTACTGTCCGGCCTGCGCGTCCGCGGCCTGGGCCATCAGCGCCCGCTCCACGCCCGCGCGGGACTCGGAGACGAGCCGCCGCAGGGCCGCGTTGGGCTCGGCCGAGGCCAGCCAGGCGTCCGTCCGGTCCAGGGTCTCCTGGGAGACCTGGAGCGACGGGTAGAGGCCGACCGCGATCTGCTGGGCGATCTCGTGCGAGCGGGACTCCCAGATGTCCTTGACCACGTCGAAGTACTTGTCCGTGTACGGAGCGAGCAGCTCACGCTGATCGGTCTGGACGAAGCCTCCGATGACGGCCTCCTGGACGGCGTTGGGCAGCTTGTCGGACTCGACGACCTGTGCCCAGGCCTCCGACTTCGCCTCCTCGGTCGGCCGCGAGGCACGGGCGGTCGCCGCGTGGCGCTCGCCCGCCGCCGTCTTGTCCCGCTCGTACTCGCCGGCGATCTCCGACTCGTCGTAGCGGCCCACGGCGGCCAGCCGCTGGACGAACGCCCAGCGCAGCTCGGTGTCGACGGCCAGGCCCTCGACGACCTGAGATCCCCCGAGCAGCCCCTCCAGCAGGTCCAGCTGCTCCGGCGTACGGGCCGTGGCCGCGAACGCCCGCGCCCACGCGAGCTGGTGGTCGCTGCCCGCCGCCGCGGACCGCAGATGGGCCAGCGTGGCGTCGGTCCAGCGGGTCAGCAGGGCCTCACGGGCGGTGGGGGCGGCGTACAGCTCGATCGCCAGCTTCACCTGCCGGTGCAGCGACTGCACGACACCGATGTCGGACTCCTTGCCGATACCGGAGAGGACCAGGGAGAGGTAGTCGCGGGTCGCGAGCTCCGCGTCCCTCGTCATGTCCCACGCCGAGGCCCAGCACAGCGCGCGCGGCAGCGAGGACTCGAAGTCGCCGAGGTGCTCGGTCACGAAGGCCAGCGACTCGTCGTCGAGGCGGACCTTGGCGTACGACAGGTCGTCGTCGTTGAGGAGCACGACCGCCGGACGGCGCTTGCCGACCAGCTCCGGCACCGCCGTCAACTCGCCGTCGACGTCCAGCTCGACACGCTCGTCACGGACCAGCTTGCCGCTGTCGCCGTCGAGTTCGTACAGACCGACCGCGATGCGGTGCGGACGCAGGGTCGGCTCGCCCTTCGCGCCCGCGGGCAGGGCCGGGGCCTCCTGACGGATCGCGAACGAGGTGATGACACCGTCCGCGTCCGTCTCGATCTGAGGGCGCAGGATGTTGATGCCGGCCGTCTGCAGCCACTTCTGCGACCAGGTGCCCAGGTCGCGGCCGGACGTCTCCTCCAGCGCGCCCAGCAGGTCGGACAGCCGGGTGTTGCCGAACGCGTGGCGCTTGAAGTACGCCTGCACCCCGCCGAAGAACTCGTCCATGCCGACGTAGGCGACGAGCTGCTTGAGAACAGAGGCCCCCTTCGCGTACGTGATGCCGTCGAAGTTGACCAGCACGTCGTCCAGGTCGCGGATCTCGGCCATGATCGGGTGCGTGGACGGCAGCTGGTCCTGGCGGTACGCCCACGTCTTCATGGAGTTGGCGAACGTGGTCCAGGAGTGCGGCCAGCGGCTGTCCGGGGCGTACGCCTGGCAGGCGATGGAGGTGTAGGTGGCGAACGACTCGTTCAGCCACAGGTCGTTCCACCACTCCATGGTGACCAGGTCGCCGAACCACATGTGGGCCAGCTCGTGGAGGATGGTCTCGGCGCGCATCTCGTAGGCGGCGTCGGTCACCTTGGACCGGAAGACGTACTGGTCGCGGATGGTCACCGCGCCGGCGTTCTCCATCGCGCCCGCGTTGAACTCCGGCACGAACAGCTGGTCGTACTTCTTGAACGGGTACGCGTAGTCGAACTTCTCCTGGAACCACTCGAAGCCCTGCCGGGTCACCTCGAAGATGGCGTCCGAGTCGAGGTGTTCGGCGAGCGAGGGGCGGCAGTAGATGCCGAGGGGGACGGACTGGCCGTCCTTCTCGTACACGCTGTGCACGGAGTGGTACGGGCCGACGATCAAGGCCGTGATGTACGACGAGATCCGCGGGGTCGGCTCGAAGACCCAGACGTCGTCCTTCGGCTCCGGCGTCGGGGAGTTGGAGACCACGGTCCAGCCGGTCGGCGCCTTCACGGTGAACTGGAAGGTGGCCTTCAGGTCCGGCTGCTCGAAGGAGGCGAAGACGCGGCGGGCGTCCGGCACCTCGAACTGGGTGTACAGATAGGCCTGCTGGTCGACCGGGTCGACGAAGCGGTGCAGGCCCTCACCGGTGTTGGTGTACGCGGCGTCGGCGACGACCCGCAGGATGTTGCGGCCCTCCAGCAGGCCCGGCAGGGCGATACGGGAGTCCGCGAAGACCTCCGCCGGGTCGAGGGCGTCCCCGTTCAGCGTCACCTCGTGGACCGTGGGGGCCACCAGGTCGATGAAGGACTCGGCGCCGTTCTCGGTGACGTCGAAGCGCACCGTGGTCACGGACCGGTAGGTACCGCCCTCCTGCGCGCCGGAGAGGTCGAGATCGATCTCGTAGGACTCGACGCTGAGCAGCGTCGCCCGCTGCCGAGCTTCGTCGCGAGTCAGGTTTGTGCCAGGCACGCGTTCATCTCCTCGTTATGTCTAGGTTCGGCGGTTCGGTCATCCTTCCATGTGACGCGCGTCGCCGGGAGCCGCCGCCCACCCCGAACACCAGGTCCGTATCCCGCCGGTCGTGCACGCGTGCCCGCGCCAGCCTGGACCCATGACGACCTACACCGCACGCCCCGTCGCACCGCGGGTCCTCAAGGAGCTCCGCACCGCCGACGACGCCGGCCGCCCCCCGACCCCGTTCACCGACGACGAGGGCGGGGCGCCCCTGCGCTGCTGTCTGCGCCGCAGCGAGCCCGGCGAGCGGATCGCCCTCGTCTCCTACGCCCCTCTGCGCCGCTGGGCGGCCGAGAACGGCGCGCGTCCGGGGGCGTACGACGAGCAGGGCCCCGTCTTCCTCCACGCCGAGGAGTGCGCGGGGCCGACGGCCGGGCACGGCTACCCCTTCGCCGACGCGCACCGGACCGTGCGCCGCTACTCCGCCGACGGGCACATCCTGGGCGGGCAGCTGGTGGGGACCGTCGGCGACGACGCCTTCCGGAACGCGTTCGACGACCCGTCCGTGGCGCTCGTCCACGTCCGGGCCGTCGAGTACGGCTGTTTCCTCTACGAGGTGCGCAGGCCCCCGGTCTAACCCTTGAGCTCCGCCGCCACCAGCTCCGCGATCTGGACCGCGTTCAGTGCGGCGCCCTTGCGGAGGTTGTCGTTGGAGATGAAGAGGGCGAGCCCGTGCTCGACCGTCTCGTCGCGGCGGATGCGGCCGACGAAGGAGGCGTCCTGGCCGGCGGCCTGGAGGGGGGTCGGGATGTCGGAGAGGGTCACGCCGGGGGCGCCCGCCAGGAGCTCCGTCGCGCGCTCCGGGGTGATCGGACGGGCGAAGCGGGCGTTGACCTGGAGGGAGTGGCCGGAGAAGACCGGGACGCGCACGCAGGTGCCGGAGACCTTCAGCTCGGGGAGCTCCAGGATCTTGCGGGACTCGTTGCGGAGCTTCTGCTCCTCGTCGGTCTCGTTCAGGCCGTCCTCGACGAGGTTGCCCGCGAAGGGCAGGACGTTGAAGGCGATGGGGCGCTTGTAGACCTGCGGCTCGGGGAAGTCGACCGCACCGCCGTCGTGGGTGAGCTTGTCCGCGTCGGCGGCGACCTTCTGCACCTGGCCGTGCAGCTCCGCCACGCCCGCGAGGCCCGAGCCGGACACCGCCTGGTAGGTGGTGGCGATCAGCGTCTCGAGGCCCGCCTCCGTGTCCAGCACCTTCAGGACCGGCATCGCGGCCATGGTGGTGCAGTTCGGGTTGGCGATGATCCCCTTGGGGCGGTCCGCGATCGCGTGCGGGTTCACCTCGGAGACGACCAGCGGGACCTCGGGGTCCTTGCGCCAGGCGGAGGAGTTGTCGATCACTACCGCGCCCTGCGAGGCGACCTTCTCGGCCAGAGCCTTCGAGGTGGCGCCGCCCGCCGAGAACAGCACGATGTCCAGGCCGGTGTAGTCGGCCGTCGCCGCGTCCTCCACCGTCACGCCGTCCAGGACCGACCCCGCCGAGCGCGCGGAGGCGAACAGGCGCAGCTCCGTGACCGGGAAGTCGCGCTCCTTGAGGATCCCGCGCATGACTGTGCCGACCTGTCCGGTGGCTCCGACGATTCCGACCCTCACGGCGACTCCCTATCTCTTCACACTTGACCGAGGCTTTTCCATCATGCGGCCGACCCGGGTCTCCCTGTCCAATTCTTTGCGCTCCATGCCCGAGGAATGGACTGCCGGACGGTGTGACGTACACCTCTCAGCGACTTTCCGTGGGATCCGGCGAACGTTTCCGTGCGCTGCGGCGTCGTAGAGGAAACGCGGTGAGGGGGTGGCTTGTGCTGCGCAGAAGGGCACGCCGGGTCCACGAAGGGGACGATCCCCTGGACGCGGCGCAGGAACGCCGGGTGCGGGCCGTGCTCGCCCTGGGCGGGGTGCCGCAGGCGGACCTGCCGGACGGGGTGCAGCAGGTCCGCCTGCGGTTGCTGGAGCGGGCGGCGAAGGGGTACGAGGCGCCACGGGACGTGTCCGCGTGGGCCGCGGTCGTCGCCTCCAACCTCGCCATGGACTGGCACCGGGCCAAGAAGCGCCAGGAGCGGCTGGGGGAGCGGCTGGCCTCACTGCGCCAGCACGAGCACCCCTCCGGGGAGGACACCAGCGTGCTCTCCCTCGCCGTCGCGCAGGGCCTGGACGAGCTGCCCGACCAGCAGCGCCAGGTCCTCGTGCTGCGGTTCTTCGCCGACCTGCCGGTGCGCTCGATCGCCCAGGAGCTGGGCGTCCCGGAGGGCACGGTCAAGAGCCGCCTGCACACGGCGGTCAGGGCCCTGCGGGCCCGCCTGCACGAGGACGAGGTGGTGTGAGATGACCGAGGAACACGACGGTCTCGATGCCTTGATGGCCGCCATCACCGACGAACCGCTGCCCGAGAGCGCCGCCGCCGATCCGGCCTTCCTCGCCGAGCACCGCTCGGCCCAGGACGATGTCGCCCTCCTGCGCGAGCAGCTGCGGATCATCGGCGAGACCCTGACGGAGGCCCCACCGGCCGCGAAACCCGTTCCCCCACGACCGTCCCGGGCCCGGCACCGCGCCCGCACCTTCGCCTTCGGCACCCTCGCGGTGGCCGCCGTCGCGAGTGTGGTCACAGGCCTGGGCTGGCTCCTCGGGCACGGCGGGGCGGACAACCTGAGCTCGGCCGACTCGGGGTCCTCCAAGGCGGAAGCCGGCGTCCGCTTCGGCAGCCCGTCCTACCTGGCCTGTGCCGTCACCGTCGCCGAGGGCGAGGTCACCGCGGTCAAGGAACTCCCCGCCACCGGGGAACTCCAGGTCACCGTGCACGTGAGCCGCTACTTCAAGCAGACCCGGGACCTCGATCACCTCACGTACCTGGTGAGCGCGTACGACCTCCCCGAACCTCTCACCAAGGGCACCCGCGTCCTGTTCGGCGTGCCCCAGGGCTCGCCCAGCCCCGACCACTGGGTCGTCGGTGAGCAGGGGATCGCCCGGGAGCGGGCCTGGATCACCGCCTCGCTTCCGGAATCGCGCGAGCTCGGCTGCTAGGCCCTGTCGGCCCAGGGCACGAGAAAGGGCGGGCGCCCACCGGACGCCCGCCCCTTGTCGCCGTACGGAGAAGTGTTACGGCGTGACCTTCTCGATCTTCACGTTGCCGACGCCCGCGACCGTGCCGCGCGCGTTGACGAGGCTGACCTGGCCGAAGAACTCACGGCCCGCCGGGGCGGCCGCCAGGGCGGTGACGCTGCCGGAGACGGTCGTCGAGGCGCCCGTGGCGAGCTTCACCGGCGCGTCGGAGACGGTGACGGTGCCCAGGGCGCTGGAGAAGAACACGTCCTGGTAGTCGTACGCCGTGGAGCCGGCCGGAACCGAGTAGCCGGCGACCTCGATGGTGTACGTGCCGGCGGCGGGCGAGGCGACCGAGACGGCCTCCTCCGAGTCGCCGTCCGCGGACGTGCCGACCACGGTGCCCGCCGCGTCGTAGACCGTCAGGTCCAGGTCGGCGGAGGCGTCGGAGACGTTGCCGATGGCGACGTCGAGCGACTTCGCGCCCGCGGGCACCTCGACCGTGGTGGTCTGGGTGGCGCCCTCGGCGATGGTCGGGCGGGCCGTCTTGGACGAGCCGAGCGGGCCGCCGGCCAGCTTGCCGTCGATCGCGGCGAGGGTGTTGGTCACCTTCCAGGAGGCGGTGGCCGGGGTGCCGACCTTGGCCTCGGCGACGGTCACGGTCTCCGGGTCGAAGACCGCGCCGTAGACGGCGACGTCCAGCTTGTACGGGTTGTCGAGCAGCGGCGAGGTGCGGCGCGACTCGACCTCGATCTCCCAGACACCGGCCTGCGGGTCGGCGTAGGAACGGGCGTCGGGCTTGCAGCCGTTGCCGTCGAGGTAGTTGTTGTAGCAGTACGGGGTGCCGGTGTTGTCGACCGGGACGCCGTAGGGGTGGATGGCGATGAAGCGGGTCTGGCTCTTGTCCTTCAGCCCGCCGATCGCGACCTCCAGCGACTTGGCGCCCGCGGGGACGGTCACGAAGTACGACTGGGTGCTGTTGCGCTGCACGGTGTTCGACGCGGTGTAGGTGTACTTCACCGGCGCCGAGACGACGACCGTGGTGAGGATCTGCTGGTCGACGCCCTCGGTCTTCGGGTCGTCGACGACCAGGATCGCGCTCTTGAGACCCGCGGACTTCGGCTGCGCCTGGACCTTGACGGTCACCGGCTGGTTCAGCGGGAGCCTGATGTCGCCCTTGCCGAGGATCCGGAAGGTGTCACCGGCGTTGTTGTGGAAGTGCAGATCGTGGCGAATCGCCTTGTCCGCACCGGACGTACGGGTGAGGGTGACGTCGTACGTCTTCTTCTGACCGGCCTTCAGACCGCCCTCGCGGTCGTAGAGACCGGTGCCGTAGCCCGGGGTCTTCAGGAGCTGGTCGATCGCGGTGTCGACGGGCGCCTTGACCGTGTAGTCGTGGGCGGTGGCGCCGTCCTTGATGGAGTCCCAGGCGTCCACGATGTCGATGAGGCCCGCGCCCTCCTCGTACGCCTGCACACCCTTGATGTGCTCGGCGGTCGAGGTCAGGGCGGTGCGCAGGGTGGCCGGCGTCAGCGCGATGTGCTTCTGCTTGGCGGCCGAGATGAGCAGCGCGGACGCGCCCGTGGCCTGCGGGGAGGCCATCGAGGTGCCCTGGAGCATCGAGTAGCCGGCCGGCAGCGTGTAGCCCGACTCGGCGACCGGGGAGCCCGGCAGCCAGGTCTGCGTGGTGTTGATGGCCGCACCCGGGGCGGACAGGGTCGGCGTGAAGCCGCCGTCCTCACGCGGACCGCGCGAGGAGAACGGCATCATCGCGTACGACTTGCTCACCTGCGAGCCGTAGTTGGCGGCCCAGGTCGCCTTGGAGATGGTCGCGCCGACCGAGATGACCTTGTCGGCCAGGCCGGGGTCGCCGATGGTGTTCGCGCCGGGGCCGGAGTTGCCCGCGGAGATCACCAGCTGGACGCCGTAGGTGTCGATGAGGCGGGTGTAGAGCTCGGCGCGCGCGTTGTTGCCGTCGTTGAGCGCGGGCAGACCGCCGATCGACATGTTGACGATGTCGACCCCGCGGTTGACGACGAGGTCGATCATGCCCTCGGTCAGCGCCACGTTGGTGCAGCCGCCGGTCCAGGTGCAGGCACGGGAGGAGACGAGCTTGGCGCCCGGGGCCGCGCCGTTCATCCGGCCGCCGAACAGGCCGTGGGCGGCGGTGATGCCGGCGACGTGGGTGCCGTGCTCGGACTCGATGACACCGATGTTGACGTAGTCGGCCTTGTTGCCGGCGGCGTCGAAGACGACGTCCTTGCGGATCTCGACGACGAACGGCTGGCGCTCGGCGACATCGGTCGACGGGTCGTCGGTGCCGAAGTACCCGACCTGGTAGCCGTCCTTGTACGGCTTCATCGGGGTGTCGTCGGCGAAGTTCTGGTTGTTGTTCAGGTCGACCCGGACGGTCCCGGCGGCCTTGTCGTACAGCACGCCCCAGGTGTCGGTGGTGTCGCCGTCGCGGTTCGCGTCGCCCTTGGCGTCGCCGCCCGCGGTCGCGGCCTCGCGGAACAGGTTGACCTGGTACGACCCGGCGGGCGCCGTCCAGGTGCGGCCGTCGAAGGTGAAGCTCGGGCCGGAGACCGCGGTGGTCATGCGCCGCCAGGTGGCGTCGCCGTCGGAGACCGGGTCGGTCGACGTCACCCAGTCGACGATCTTCCGCTCACCGGTGGTGGTCTTCTGCAGGGCCGGGTGGCCGAGGTCCACACCCGAGTCCAGGATGCCGATGGTGACCCCGCGGCCGTCCGCCTTCGGGTGGTCCTTCACGAAGTCGACGGCGCCCGTCTCGAAGGACGGGTTGTACGGGTTCTCGGCGGGCGTCTTCGCGCTCGGCGCCGGGTAGGTCTTCGTGGCCTTGTGCGCGGCGCCCTTGGCGGTGTCGGCGCTCGGCGTCGGGTCGTCCAGCGGGATGTCCTGCTTGACGTCGATGCCGTGCACGGAGGAGAGCTTCGCGGCGGCGGCGATGGCCGAGTCCGCCTTCGCGGTGGGGACGGTCGCCCGGACGTAACCGAGCTTGTCGTACGTGAGGCCCACCAGGCCGCCCTTGACCGCGTCCAGCTCCGCGGCGACCTGCTCGGTCTTCCCGGGGGCGGTGGCGACCATCAGCGTGATGTTCTTGGCGCCGTCGGCCTTGGCCTCGGCGAGCGCGTCGGCGTCGTCCGAACCGAGCTTCTCGTCCGCGGACTTCAGGCCCGGGTCGGAGGCGGCGGGGGCGTCGTCCGCGGCGGCGGAGAAGGCCATGGGTATCGGCCCCGCCGCGGAGAGCGCGGCGACCAGACCGGCGGCCACCGCTATGCGCGCCACACGTCTCGCGCCCGATATCGGAGCGTGCTGGGGGGTGAGGGTCATCGGCATCCCTTGTAGGTAAAGGAACGAGCGGGTTGGTGACCGGGTCCGATCGGTCCTGGTCACGGTGATCCGGAAGAAGACCCCGGATGACCGCACAGCTTTACGCATGGGAAGGATGTTTAGGGAGAGTTGACCGAATCGATATGGGTGTATGGGGAAAACCCGCGATGCCCTTTGGGGACATCGGCGAAGAGGCGTGCGAAAGCGGGCAATTCGCCGTGCGGGCCCTTTGGTCAGCCTTTTCAGACGTGCTTGGCGCGCGCGTAATGCCGGGACGCCTTCGCGCGGTTGCCGCAGGTCGCCATCGAGCACCAGCGCCGGGTGCCGTTCCTCGACGTGTCGAAGAAGTGGAGCACGCACGCGTCGTGGGCGCATGAGCGGATCCGGTCCGGCGCGGTGTCGAGCAGCTCCAGGTAGTTGCGCGCGGCGAGCCAGGCGGGGCCCCAGTCGGGGTCGCTCAACTCGGGTCGCTCGACGGGCCCTTGAGGGGTGAGTGCGACCCGGACCCGCCCGTGCTCCAGGACGGCGTCCACCAGGGGCGCCCCCTTCTCCAGTGACCCGTCCACCGCCGTGCGCAGAGCCTCACGGGCCTGCCGGACATGCCGCAGCATCCTGTCGTCGGGGGCGTGACCGCCGCTCAGCCCGGTCGAGTCGAGCCACACCGCGAGCCCGTCGGCGTCGGCGAGGAGGTCCTGGAGGGTCCCCTCGCTCATCCACCGCGTGTTGAGCAGGTCGAGCGCGAGCGGCTCGCCGGTGAGCGGGCGGGGGTCGCGGGTGGGGGGCATGTGGGGGTTCCCTTCCGTGCTAACCGGTCAAGGGTACGTGACTGGTTGCATCCGTCGCCTCTAACCTCTAAAATCGCTTACAAGGGTTAATCAAGCGAGTCATCCAAGCTGAGGGGACAGCCGTGACCTTGCGCACCGGCCACATCGGCCTGAACGTCACCGACCTCGACCGTTCGCTCGCCTTCTACCGGGACGTCCTCGGTTTCACGCCACTCGCCGAGGGCAAGGAGGAGGGCCGCCGTTACGCCTTCCTCGGCGACGGCGAGAACCTCGTCCTCACCCTCTGGCAGCAGGCCGAGCAGCCGTACGCCTCCCAGCGCGCGGGCCTCCACCACCTCGCCCTGGAAGCGGACACGATCGAGAAGGTGAGGGAGTACGAGGAGGCGCTGCGGGCGTACGGAGTGGACTTCGCCTACGAGGGCGTGGTCGCCCATCGTGAGGGCGCGGGGTCGGGCGGCATCTTCTTCCACGACCCCGACGGCACCCGCCTGGAGATCTCCGTGCCGAGCGGTGCCGAGGAGGCCCCGGCCCCCTCCGGTGCGGCTCCGACCTGCGGGTTCTTCTAGCCATAAGGATCTATCACGCGGGCTCGCGGGCCGTGCAGGACCGGGTGGGGGTGCGCGAGCAGGCGGATCACGTGGGCCGCTCGGTCGACCGGGGCATCCGGGACGTCGCCGCGGCCTTCCTGGAGCTTCAGCCGCTGCTGGTCGCCGGCGCCGCGGACCCCTCGACGGGCCGGGTCTGGGCGTCACCGCTCACGGGGGCACCGGGCTTCGTCCGGGCGACGGGCCCGCAGCGGATCTCCGTCACCGGCGGCTGGTGCCCGGCCGACCCCCTCGCCACCGCCTTCGCCACGCCCGGCACGCCCGTCGGCACCGTCGCCCTTGACCCCCGCACCCGTCGCCGTATGCGCCTCAACGGCCGACTCGGGCCCACCGCACGGGGGTTCGCGATCGAGGCGGACCAGGTTTTCTCGAACTGCCCGAAGTACCTGCAGCGGAGGACGTCATACGAGATCGTGGCCGACCGGCACCGAGGGGTTGCGCGGCACGGCGGTGAACTCACCCCAGGGCAGGCCGAGTTCGTGTCGGCGGCCGACACCTTCTTCCTGGCCTCCGTGCACGAGGGCGGAGCCGACGTCAGCCACCGGGGCGGCAACCCCGGCTTCGTGCGCGTCGATTCACCGGGCGAGCTCAGCTGGCGCGACTACCCGGGCAACTCGATGTTCCTGACCCTCGGCAACCTCGCCGCCGACCCCCGGGCCGGCCTGCTGTTCCTCGACTGGACGACCGGCACGGCCCTCCAGCTGACCGGCGAGGCGAGCACCGAGTTCGGCGAGGACCGAAGGGTCCGATTCACCGTGCGGGAGACCGTCGAGACCCCGTCGGCGCTCCCCCTGCGCTGGTCAGCGCCCGAATATTCACCGGCCAATCCGGACCCGGCGCACTAACTTCCTCGTATGCGCAAGACGTTGAGGGTGGCGGCCTACGCCATATGCGTCCGTGACGGACAGATCCTGCTCGCCCGCTGGATCGACGGCGACCGGCGGGAATGGACGCTGCCGGGCGGCGGCATGGACCATGGCGAGGATCCCCACGACACCGTCCTGCGGGAGGTGGACGAGGAGACGGGCTACCGCATCGAGGTCACCGGCCTGCTCGGTGTCAGGTCCCGCCGGCACCCGCTCCGCCGCCGTTTCGGCCGCACCGTCGACCACCACGGTGTGGGGCTCATGTACGAGGCCCGAGTCACCGGCGGCGAGTTGCGATTCGAGGTCGGCGGCTCCACGGACATGGCCCAGTGGCACGACCTCGACGCCGTACCGGGGCTGAACCGCGTGCCGCTGGTCGACTTCGGCCTGCGGCTGTGGCGGGAGCGGCCGGTGGCCGGGCGGCCCGCGGAATAGGTGTTGTACCCCGGAAGATGAACACGGAGTGACCGCCCCCGGGCCGTTCGACGAGCGATCCTGAACGCGCAGGGTGGCCCAAGATCCACGTACGGTGATCGGCGTTGCGCGTTGCCGTCTCGTTCACGCACAGGTCATCCCCGGTGCCAAGCATCCAGAGCGAGCGGGAAATTCGCACCAGCGACTCCCGCGACCACTGCCGACGCAGTTCGCACTCGGGGAGATCGCGCCATGTCGCGCATACGCTCTGTCGCCAGCACCACGCCGGCGGTCCACCGCCGTACCGTCCTCGCCGCCGCAGGCGCGGCCGCCGTCTCCGCGGGCGTCGGCTACGCCCTGCGGCCCACCGACAGCCAGGCGGCGACGACCGCCGGCCCCGCCGAGGCGCCGGTGGCCCAGTCCGTCCACCAGGCCGCTCCGGTCGAGGCCCCCCTCGCCCCGTACACCCGCGGCACCACCGTCGCCTCCATCGCCGCCCCGCGCACGAGCTCCGGCTACCGGCGCCTCGGCGACGGCGCCGGCTGGAGCCGCAAGGTGCGTTCCGACCTCGCCGCCCCGAAGGCCGGGCGGGCCGGCCGCCGTACCCCGCTGGCCGCGTTCGTGCAGCTCACCGACCTGCATCTGATGGACAGCCAGCACCCGATGCGCCTGGAGTACCTGCGCTCGACCGACGTGCACGCCTGGCGGCCCCAGGAGGCGCTGACCGTGCCGGGCGCGATCTCGCTCGTCGAGCGGATCAACGCCCTGCGGGGCGCCCCCGCCACCGGCGCCCCGCTCCAGTTCGCCATGACGACCGGCGACAACACGGACAACAACTCCCGCACCGAGCTGGACTGGTTCCTCACCGTCATGAGCGGCGGCCGCATCACCCCCAACTCCGGGGACCCGCGCCACTACGAAGGCGTCCAGAACAGCGGCCTCAAGCAGTACTGGCAGCCCGACTCCAGCACCCGCGACGCCGACAAGCAGCTCGGCTTCCCGCATCTGACGGGCTATCTGGCCGCCGCGATCCGGGAGCTCAACAGCCCCGGCCTCAACATCCCCTGGTACTCCACGGTCGGCAACCACGACAGCCTGCCGCTGGGCTGCTACGGCCACGGCGACTCCTGGCTCGCCGAGTACGCCGTCGGCGGCAAGAAGCTGATGTCGCTGCCCGCGTCCGAGGCGAAGAAGCTCCAGGACATGATCAGGAAGGCCAACGACCCCCAGGGCCACGCCTTCCGCGACCTGCTCAAGGCGCACGCCCGGAACATGCGCTCGGTCACCCCCGACGAGCGGCGCGCCCCCTACACCGCCCGCGACTACCTCACGGCCCACCTGGACCCCGCGCACCGGGGGGTGGGCCCGGTCGGCCACGGCTACTCCACCGCCAACCTCGACGCCGGCACCCAGTACTACAGCTTCCGCATCGCCGACGACGTCATCGGCGTCAGCCTCGACACCACCGACCCGGGCGGCCACTACCAGGGGTCCATCGGCACCAAGCAGCTGCGGTGGCTGGACCGCACGCTGCGGGAGAACAAGGACTCCTACGTCGTCGTCTTCAGCCACCACACCAGCGACTCGATGGACAACACCCGCCCCGACCCGGCCCACCCGGGCGAGCGCCGCCACAACGGCCAGGAGGTCGTCACCCTCCTCACCGGCCACAGCAACGTCCTGGCCTGGGTCAACGGGCACATCCACCGCAATGTGATCACCGCCCACTCGGCACCCGGTGGCCGTTCCTTCTGGGAGATCTCCACCGCTTCCCACATCGACTTCCCGCACCTCGCCCGGGTCATCGAGCTGACCGACAACAAGGACGGCACGATCTCCGTCTTCACCACCCTGGTCGAGTCCGCGGCCCCCCACCGCACCGACTTCGCCGACCTCTCCCAGACCGGCCTCGCGGCCCTGTACCGCGAACTGGCCTACAACGCCCCCGGTTCCAGCAACAAGCTCGGCGGCGGCTCGGGGGACCGGAACACGGAGCTGGTTCTGAAGAAGGGCTGAAAACGGATCAACTCTTCTGATCACCTCAACCTTCCCTCGCGGGCGCGGGTCTCTCCCGCCGATCACGCTCGCCGAGCGTGCCCGAACAGGGGGAAGAGATGACCGTACGTACGACTGTGCTGGTGGCGACGACGGCGGTGGCGCTCACGGCCGGGTTCGCCGCCCCGGCGCTGGCGGCCGGAACCGGGGCCGGTGACCATGACGCCACCCGGAAGGCCGTCCGCGCCGCCGTGAAGGACGGCGTCCCGGGTGTGACGCTGACGGCGAAGGACGGCGGGAGCACCTGGTCGACCACCGCCGGGGCCGGCAACCTCACGACGCACGCGCCGCGTTCGGCGGACGACCGCTACCGCGTCGGCAGCATCACCAAGACCTTCGTCTCCACGGTGCTGCTCCAACTGGAGGCGGAGGGACGGCTGTCGCTCGACGACACGGTGGAGAAGTGGCTGCCGGGCGTGGTCCACGGCAACGGCCACGACGGCAGCCGGATCACCGTCCGACAGCTCCTCAACCACACGAGCGGGATCTTCAACTACACGGCGGACGAGACGTTCGGGCGCACGTACTTCCTCAAGGACGGCTTCTTCGAGCACCGTTACGACACGAACTCGCCCCAGCAGCTCGTCGCGGTCGCCATGGCCCACAAGCCGGACTTCGCGCCGGGCACGTCGTGGAACTACTCCAACACCAACTACGTCGTGGCCGGCATGGTGATCCAGAAGGTCACCGGGCGGTCGTACGGCGAGGAGATCCGGCACCGCATCATCGCCCCGCTGCACCTGACCGCCACCTCGGTGCCGGGCACCCGTGTCACCGTCCCGCAGCCCAGCAGCCGGGCCTACTCCAAGCTGGCGCGGACGGCGACGGGACCGACGTACGACGTCACGAGGCTGAACCCCTCCCTCGCCTCCTCGGCGGGCGAGATGATCTCCGACTCGGCCGACCTGGACCGCTTCTACGCGGCCCTGCTGAAGGGCCGGCTGCTCCCGCCCCAGCAGCTGAAGGAGATGAAGACCACGGTGGCCGTCGAGGGCATCCCGAACGCCGGCTACGGCCTCGGTCTCATGGACCGCAAGCTCAGCTGCGGGGTCCACGTCTGGGGCCACGACGGCGGCATCCACGGCTCGAGCTCCGTGGCCGTGACCACGGCCGACGGCCGGCACTCCGTCGCCTTCAACTTCAACGGCGACTGGTCGGGGGACTCCGACGCGGTCGTCGAGGCGGAGTTCTGTGGCGAGTAGTCGCACCGACTCGGACACGAAGCACGCAGTTCATCCGGACGTAATGTCCGTACCGCCTCATATCGGCTAACCCGCACTTCACGGGGATGGCTCGATCTGTGTGCAAGGCGGGTGGTCGTGTGCGTACGGGACACGAACTGCGAGTGCTGTCGGTGTACGAGGGTTTCTTCTCCGGTGGGGCCCGGATCGTGCACAGCGACATCGTGCTGGGCCTTACCGAGGGAGGCCAGCACCATCAGGTGCTGAGCCTGTACGGCGAGGTCCACCGGGAGGCGACCCGGCAGCGGATGGAGGACGACACCTGCTATCGGGCGCTGACCGCGGCCGGAGTGGGCGTCACGTCCCTCGGGCGCACCTTCCGGAGCACCGGCGTTTCGGTCGGCTTCACCGGACCGGAGCTGGCCGGAACGGCCCGGGCGACGGCCGGCGCGGACGTCGTCCTCTCCCTCAAGGAACAGCCCCTGGCGCTGCTCAACCAGGCGGGCCTGCCGCGCCGCCCGGTCGTGGTCTGTCTGCACCGCTCCGATCCGGAGAACCAGGGCGCCGCCCTCGACGAACTGAAGGCGGCCATCGCCGACGGCACGGTCGTCGCCTGCGTCTGCTGCGCCGAGTCGACCCGGGCCGCGTACCGGGCCGCCGGGATCCCGTCCCACCTGCTGCACGTGATCCCCAACGGCGTCGACCTCTTCCGCTTCCGCCCCGACGCGGCCCGCCGCCTCGCGGTCCGCACGGGGCTCGGCATCGACCCCGCGGCCCCCGTGGTCGTCTTCGCCGCCCGTTACGACGGCATGAAGAACGTCCCCCTGCTGCTCGCCGCCGCCCGCGCCTGGCTCGGCCGGGTCCCGGACGGGCAGGTGCTGATGTGCGGGGCGGGCATGACGGCGGAGAACCCCGGGCTCGCCGCGGACCTCGCGACGGCGTTCGAAGGTGCGAGGGCCCTGGCGGACCGGGGGGTGCGCCTGCTGGGCGTCCGACGTGACATGGAGATGCTGTACGCCGCGTCCGACGTCGTCGCCCTCACGTCCGCCTGGGGCGAGGCGGCCCCGCTGTGCCTGATCGAGGGCATGATGTGCGGCGCGGTCCCGGTGGCGACGGACGTCGGCGACAGCGCGGCGATCGTGGCGGGCCACGGCCTGGTCACGGCCCCGGACCCGGAGGTGATCGCGGCGGCCTGGTCACAGGCGGTGGCCGCGCGCGCCGACCTCGCCCCGGCCCTCGCGGCGAGCCGCGAACGCTTCAGCCGTACGAGGATGATCGCGTCGTACGCGGCCCTGCTGGACCGCGCCGCCACGGGCACCCTCCGCCCCGCCCTGCCCGACCTGCTCTAGCGGCCGCACGCGCGCGACGAGGAGGGGCCCCGGCTCCCCGGCGCCGTGGCCCCTCCTCTCCCCTCCTGATCCCGCCCCGGCCCGTCACTGACGGGGCAGCACCACGACGTACGCGGCGGGATCCCGGTCGCCGGAGGCCATGAGGGCCGTACGGACCACGGTCGCCTGCTGTTCCATCGCGTCCCGGAGTTTGCGGGGGGTGATGTGGACGACGGTGATGCCGAGGCGCTCCAGGTGTTCGCGCTTGCGGGCGTACTCGGACCACAGGTCGTCGTCGTCCTGCCGGTGGCCCTGCCGGGGCGCGCGGGTGTCGAGCTCGACCGCCACCGCCTGCTCCGGCCAGTACGCGTCCAGGCCCCCCAGGTGCGGCCCGCCCGGCAGCCTCAGATCCACGTTCCACACCGGGTCCGGGAGGCCGTACTCCTGGACCATGCGGTACAGGCGGTCCTCCGCGATGGCGCGGCCCTCGGCGAGCAGGGAGTCCACCGCGTCCACCACGTGCGGGCGGCCGAGCAGCCGGGCCTCGTTCAGCTCCCGGACGACGGCGGCCGGTTCGCAGTGGCCGCCACGGACCGCCTCCGTCAGCAGCCGGCGTACCGCGCCCGCGTCCGTCAGTTCGGTGACCGCGTCGGCCAGGGCGCGCGGGACCGGGGCAACCGGGACGCCGGTGACCTGTTCGGCGGCCGGGAGCGTCGACGTGCGGACGACCCGCGCGCCGCGCGCCGCGCGCAGCCGGCGCATCCTCGGGACCAGGACGTCGATCCGCTCCAGGGAGAGCAGCGGCGGGGTCGAGCTGAAGCCGTGCAGCGTCAGCGCCGCGAGGCCGGTGATCATCGCCTCCGCGTACACCGGGCGGTGCGGGTCCTCCGCGCCCGGCTGCGTCGGGACCCCGGCGGCGGTCTCCCGTGCCGCGTACATCAGCACCGCGTGCAGGCGCTCCTCGCTGGTCGGCGGGCCCGGGTGGAGCAGGAAGACACCCGGGAGGATCTGCTGCCAGGGGCCGCCGGGCCGGCACTGCTCGTTCGCTTCGGCGACCGAGACGCCGCTCGTGCGGAGCCGGCCGGCCGTCGCGACACGGCGGTGCACCTCGGAGAGGTGACGCAGGGGGCGGGGGGAGAGCGGGGGGAGCGGGGCGTTGTGGTTCATGCAGCGGAGATTCCCGCGTCCGGTCCGCCCGATAACCGCTGTTACACGCCTGTCGACACATACGGACAAGGCAGCACTAAAGGACGGGTGTTCGGGTGCCGAGTAGGGAGCGAAAACCCCTGGTCCATTCGGGTGGGACCAGGGGTTACGGCTGCTATTGAACGGATTTCGTAACGGCTACCCGGAGCCCAGGCTCAGGCCAAAGGTCAGCCGTGGTTGACGGCCTGCGCATCGCACTCCTGCCCCCGCAGCGCCCGCGCCAGATCGTCCCGCCCTTCCAGCACCAGCCTGCGCAGCGCCGGCGCCGCGTCCTCGTGGGCCGCGAGCCACGCGTCGGCCGCGTCCAGCGTCCTCCGCGGGTCCTGGAGGGAGGGGAACAGCCCGGAGACGGTGTTCATCGCGATCTGGATCGAGCGGTCCTGCCAGACCCGCTCGATCACCGCGAAGTACTTCTCCGTGTAGGGCTCCAGCAGATGGCGCTGGGAGGGCTGGGTGAACCCCGAGATGGTCGCCTCGGCCAGGGCGTTGGAGAGCGCGTCGGACTCCACGACCTGCGCCCACGCCTGCGCCTTAACCGCCTCGGACGGACGGGCGGCCAGGCAGCGGACCTGATGGCGCTTGCCGGACGCGGTGTCGTCGCGGGCGAGTTCGGCTGCCAGCGCCTTCTCGTCGGCCAGGCCCCCCACGGTCAGCGGCTGCAGGAACGCCCACCGCAGCTCCTGGTCGACGTCCAGCCCGTCGATGGTCGCCGTGCCGTCCAGCAGGCCCTGCAACAGGTCCAGGCCGGCCCTGCTCTCGGCCGTCCGCGCGAAGAACCGCGCCCACGCCAGCTGCTGCTCGCTGCCCGGCCCGGCGGCGAGCAGCTCCCGCTCGGCCCCCTCGGCGAGCAGCCCCGCACCCCGCTCGCGCCACTCGGGCGCCGCGTAGTGCACGACCGCCGACTCGGCCCAGGCATGCAGCATCTGCAGGACGCCGATGTCGGACTCGCGGCCCGCGAAGCGCAGCACGATGTCGATGAACTCCCTGGCCGGCAGCAGCGCGTCCCGCGTCATGTTCCACAGCGCCGACCAGCACAGGGCCCGGGCGAGCGGGTCGGTGAGGTCACCGAGCCCCGACTTCAGGGTCTCCAGGGAGCCCGCGTCGAAGCGGGTCTTGCAGTACGTCAGGTCGTCGTCGTTGACGAGCACGAGCTCGGGCGCCTCGGCGCCGGCCAACTCCGCCACGACCGTCCGCGGGCCGTCGACGTCCACCTCGGCGCGCGCGTACCGCTCCAGAGCCCCTTCGGGCGTACGGCGGTACAGGCCCACCGCCACCCGGTGCGGCCGCAGCTCCGGGTGGTCCGCCGGGGCAAGAGCAGCCGCCTCCTGCACGACCGCCAGCTCGTCGACCCGCCCCTCGGCACTCAACAGCACCTGCGGGGTGAGGGAGTTGACCCCGGCCGTCTGGAGCCAGGACCGCGCCCACGCGCCCATGTCCCGCCCGCTGGTCTCCTCGAGCACCGACAGCAGATCGCCGAGGCGTGTGTTGCCGTACGCGTGCCGCTTGAAGTAGCGCCGCGCGCCCTCCAGGAACGCGTCCTGGCCTACGTACGCGACGAGCTGCTTCAGTACGGAGGCGCCCTTGGCGTAGGTGATGCCGTCGAAGTTGAGCTTGGCGTCCTGGAGGTCGCGGATGTCGGCGGTGATGGGGTGCGTGGAGGGCAGCTGGTCGGCGCGGTAGGCCCAGGCCTTGCGGCGGTTGGCGAAGGTGATCCAGGCGTCCTTGAAGCGGGTCGCGCCGACGTTCGCGAAGGTGCCCATGAAGTCCGCGAAGGACTCCTTCAGCCACAGGTCGTCCCACCAGACCATGGTGACCAGGTCGCCGAACCACATGTGCGCCATCTCGTGCAGGATGACGTTGGCCCGGCCCTCGTAGGACGCCTGGGTGACCTTGCCCCGGAAGATGAACTCCTCGCGGAAGGTGACGAGCCCCGGGTTCTCCATCGCGCCGAGGTTGTACTCGGGCACGAACGCCTGGTCGTACTTCCCGAAGGGGTACGGGTAGTCGAAGTGGTCGTGGAAGAAGTCCAGGCCCTGCTTGGTGACCAGGAAGACGTCGTCGGAGTCGAAGTGGGGGGCGAGCCCCTTGCGGCACAGGGCACCGAGGGGGATCTCCAGCCGGGTGCCGTCCTCGAAGACGCGCTCGTAGGAGTCCGTCACGTAGTGGTACGGCCCCGCCACCACACAGGTGATGTACGTCGAGATCGGCTTCGTCTCCGCGAACCGCCACACGCCGTCGCTCTCCGCGCCGACCCCGTTGCTCCAGACCACCCATCCCTGCGGCGCCCGCACCTCGAAGCGGAAGGGCGCCTTGAGGTCCGGCTGCTCGAAGTTCGCGAAGACGCGGCGCGAGTCGGCCGGCTCGTACTGCGTGTAGAGGTAGACCTCGCCGTCCTCGGGATCGACGAAGCGGTGCATGCCCTCGCCGGTGCGGGAGTAGGCGCACTGGGCGTCGACGACCAGTTCGTTGTCGGCGGCCAGGTCCTCCAGGGCGATCCGGGAGCCGTCGAAGACCGCGCCCGGGTCGAGGTCCCGGCCGTTCAGCGAGACCGCCGTGACGCTCGGCGCGATCAGGTCCGCGAAGCTCGTGGCCCCCGGCTCGTTGCACCGGAAGCGGATCGTGGTCACGGACCGGAAGGTGCGCGGGCCGTCCCCGACCTGGTCGCCGACCGCCGAGCGCAGGTCGAGGGACACGTCGTACCCGTCGACGGACAGCAGGGCGGCCCGCTCCCGGGCCTCGTCGCGGGACAGATTCTCACCGGGCACGGGCGGTACTCCCTCGGGTGTGTTCAGCATGCGGACAGGCCCGATCCTGCCATGTGCTCCTGACATCGGTCAGCCGGGAATGGGGTGGGCGACGAGCGGTGTTGCGGGTTGAAACGAACACTTCTCTAGGAGACCCATGTCCGACACCGCGAACGCCTCAGGCAAGACCCCCGTCGACTTCTGGTTCGACCCGCTGTGCCCCTGGGCCTGGATGACCTCCCGCTGGGTCCTGGAGGTGGAGAAGGTCCGGGACATCGAGGTGCGCTGGCACCTCATGAGCCTGGCGGTGCTGAACGAGCCCAAGCTGGACGAGCTGCCCGAGGAGTACCGCGAGCTGTTGGAGACCAAGGCGTGGCAGCCGATCCGGGTGGTCACCGCGGCCTGGCAGAAGCACGGCTCCGACATCCTCGGCCCGCTGTACACCGCGCTCGGCACCCGTATCCACAACGAGGGCCAGGGCCCGACGCGTGAGGCCGTCGAAGGCGCCCTTGCGGAGGTCGGCCTGCCCGCCGACCTGATCGAGTACTTCGACCAGAAGGACTTCGAGTTCGACGCCGAGCTGCGGGCCTCCCACAAGGAGGGCATCGACAAGGTCGGCCAGGAGGTCGGCACCCCGGTCATCGCGGTCCCGGGCGCGGACGGCGAGCAGATCGCCTTCTTCGGCCCGGTCGTCACCCCGGCCCCCAAGGGCGAGGACGCGGCAAGGCTGTGGGACGGCACGCTCGCGGTGGCATCGGTTCCGGGCTTCTACGAGCTCAAGCGCACGCGCACGAAGGGCCCGGACTTCAGCAACCTGTGATCACTTCTTCGGCTCGGGGAAGGAGCCGCCGTCGCGCACGTCACCCAGCCGCTGGAATCGCCGACAGCTCCCACGTGAGCAGCGGTAGTACGCGTTGAGGCGGGTCCACTTCGGCTTGTGCTCGCGGACGTGTGCCTTCTCCTTGTCGTCCCTGAGCGGTTCGAACTCCTCGGACGAGCCGCAGTTCGGGCACGGCATCTTCGGCATGTGACCCTCCACTGGCCAGAGGCCCGCCGCCTCGGCCCGCGAGAGTAGGCCCTCGCGTGGCCGAGGCGTCAGCCCGGAATCGGTCCCACCGCATCATCACCACCGCGCTCGCTCCGCCCCTCCTCGCCTCGCCGGGGCCGGGCCGCTTCGGGTCTCCCGGTATCACCAGTGCTGGGCTGTATCACGGGGGCCGGGCCCGCTTCGGGTCTCCTTGCATTACCGGGTCCGGGCCTGGTTCGGGTCTCCTCGCGTTACCAGTGCTGGGCCGCATCACGGGAGCCGGGCCTGCCCTGGGTCTCCTCACCTCGCCGGGTCCGGGCCTGCACTGGGTCTCCTCGTATCACCAGCGCTGGGCTGCTTCGGGTCCTCGCCTCGCCGGGTCCGGGCCTGGTTTGGGTCTCCTCGCGTGACCAGTGCTGGGCCGATCACGGGAGCCGGGCCTGCCCTGGGCCTCCTCGCCTCGCTGGGTCCGGGCCGCTTCGGGCCTCCTCGCATCACCGGCGGTGGTCCGCTTCGAGTCTCCTCGCATCACCAGCGCCGGGCCCGCTTCGAGTCTCCTCGTATCACCAGTGCTGGGCGGCTTCGGGCGTCGCGTCTCGCCGGGTCCGGCCTGCTTCGGGCCTCCTCGCATCACCGGCGGTGGTCCGCTTCGAGTCTCCTCGCATCACCAGCGCCGGGCCCGCTTCGAGTCTCCCCGTATCACCAGCGCTGGGCGGCTTCGGGCGCCGCGTCTCGCCGGGTCCGAGCCGCTTCGAGTCTCCCCGTATCACCGGCGGTGGTCCGCTTCGAGTCTCCTCGCCTCGCCGGGGCCGGGCCCGCTTCGAGTCTCCCCGTATCACCAGCGCTGGGCCGCTTCGGGCGCCGCGTCTCGCCGGGTCCGGCCTGCTTCGGGCCTCCTCGTATCACCAGCGCCGGGCCCGCTTCGAGTCTCCTCGCCTCGTCAGCGCCTCGCCCGGCCCCGAGCCTCCTCCAGCCGGCTCAGGTGCTCCTCGTACCCCTTCGCGTAGTGGGAGGCCCGCCCCGGATCCGGCTCGACGATCGCCGTAGGTTCGGTCCAGGCCCCCGCGTCCAGCGAGACCCCGTACCGCTCCGCCGCCGCCAGCACCGCCCCCCGGGCCCCCACCTCGCCCTCGACGACCCGCAACGGTCGGCCCAGCACGTCCGCCAGCAGCTGCATCCACGCAGAGCTTCGCGTACCTCCGCCGCACACCGCGAGCGAACCCGTCAGCCCGGCCGCCTCCAAGCAGTGCCGGGCCGCGTATCCGATCCCCTCGCAGGTCGCCCGGATCAGATCCGCCTTGGTCGTCTCCAGCGAGATCCCGCTGAGCTCGGCCCGCAGATGGGGCTCGACGAAGGGAGCCCGCTCCCCGGAGGGAGCGAAGTACGGCAGCACCCGGACCCCGTGCGCCCCCGGCGGCGTCGCCGCCAGAAGGTCGTCCACCTCGGCATGTGTGACGCCCGTCGTCGACAGCACCCAGTCCAGCGCCGCCGTCCCCACCATCGCCGGCATCGCCCGCAGCCGGTGCCCGGGCCGGTCGGTGGAGATGTACAGCCCGGCCGGCTCCCCGGTCAGGTCCAGCTCGGTGGTGGCGACGAGCGCGGCCAGACAGGTTCCGACGATGAGGAGCCCGTCGCCCGGCGCGGTGACCCCGGCGCCCAGCGCGCAGGCCGGCAGATCGTACGGGCCGTTCGAGAGCCGCGTCCCGGACGGCAGCCCCTCGCCCCGCGCCTCGCCCGTGGCGATCGGGTCGCCGATCGGGGCGAGCAGTCGCCGACGACGGGTGAGTCCCAGCAGCTCGACCACCCGGTTGTCGTACGTCCGTGTCCGGGGATCGAGGAAGGGCATGGACGAATCCGACACGTCCGTCGTCGCCCGCGCGGCCCCCGTCAGCCGCTGGAACACCATGTCCTTGCAGTACACGGCGGTCGCGGCGGCATCCAGGGACTTCGGGTCGTACCGGTCCAGCCAGGCCAGCAACGGCCCCGGCGAGCCGGGAAACATCGCCCCGCCGGTCCGCCGGAACACCGTCTCGAACGTGCCGTCCGCCAGCCACTGGTCGAGCAGTTCGTGGGCCCGGCCGTCCATCCAGGACAGCGCCGAACGCACCGGCCGCCCCTCCTCGTCGACCAGCCACACCCCGTCGCCCTGACCGGTCAGCCCGGCCAGCTCCACCGGCTCCGGCACCCGCCCGGTCAGCTTGCCGAGGACGTCGACGACGGCGTCGTAGACCTCCGCCATGTCCTGCTCGACGAACCCGCCGTGCAGGGAGAGCTCCACCGGGCGTGACTCGACGGCCAGTTGACGGCCCCCGCTGTCGAACGCGGCGGCCTTGACGACGGACGTGCCCACATCGATACCGACGTACATGTTGCCTCCCGGCTCAGGTCAGACAGTGCGCCAACGGCTCCCCCCGCACCCAGCGGCCCACCTCCTCCGCCGCGATCCTCGCCGCCTTCTCGGCCACCGCGCGGCTCGCCCCGCCGAGGTGCGGGGTCAGCACGACCCGGTCGGCCAGGGCATGCAGCCGGGAGTCCGGGGGCAGCGGCTCGTGCGCGTAGGTGTCGAGGGCGGCCGCCGACAGCCGGCCGGCCTCCAGCGCGTCGCACAGGGCGCTCTCGTCGACGAGCGGGCCGCGGGCGACGTTCACCACGACCGCCCCCTCGGGCAGCAGGGCCAGCTCGCGGGCGCCGATCAGACCGCGGGTCTCGGCGGTGAGGCGGGCGTGCAGGGTGATCACCCGGGAGCGGGTGAGGAGCTGGTCCAGCGAGGACACGCGCAGGCCGTGGATCTCGCCGCGCACGTAGGGGTCGTAGACCATGACCTGCGCGCCGAAGGCGCACAGCACGCGGGCGACCCTGCTGCCGACGGCGCCGTAGCCGACGAGTCCGACGGGCAGGTCCTCCAGCTCCAGGCCGCTGTGCTCGTACGTGTAGTAGGCGGCGCCGCCCTCCCAACTGCCCTGTCCGGCCAGGAGGTCGTGGGCCTGCGGGATGCGGCGCACGGCGGCCAGTAGCATGCCGACGGTGAACTCGGCGGTGGCGGCGGCGTTGCGGCCGGGCGCGAAGCACACCCGTACGTCACGGGCCTTGGCCGCGTCGAGGTTCACGTTGACCGGGCCGCCCCGGCACACGACGACCAGCCGCAGGCTGTCGGCGGCGTTCAGCACCCGCTCGGTGACGGGGCCCATCTGCGTGACGAGGACCTCCGCGCCGTCCAGCGCCTCGATCAGCTCGTCCTCGGCGTCGCTCGCCTCCGTCACCTCCGCCACGGGCCCGAAGGGTTCCAGCGGCCAGCCGAGCCTCACCTCCCTCGTCTCCGCGGCGATGCCGCCCAGCTCGGCCTCGACGGCCCCGGCGATCAGCCCCGGCAGTACGAAGTGGTCGCCGGCCGCCACGACACGTACGGGATCGGTCCTCTGGGTCATCGTCGACCTCCGGATCGTCGCTTCACTGTCACGATGTTGAGCTGCGGGTCCGGGGTACGCATAGACCCCGTGCGGGTGGGAGGCCCCGATGACAGAGATGACAGACGAGAACGAGACGGTGTGGCTGGGGATCGACCTCGGCACCCAGAGCGTCCGCGCCCTTGCGGTCACGGCCGGCGGAACCGTGCGGGGCCGGGGTTCCGCCCCGCTCGGCGGCCGGCGCGAGGGCGGGCGGCACGAGCAGGATCCGGGGGAGTGGTGGGAGGCCGTGCGCACGGCCTCCCGTTCCGCGCTCCTCACCCTGACGGGTGTACGGATCGGCGGGCTCGCGGTGTGCGGGACGTCCGGGACCGTGCTGCTGACGGACGCGGAGGGACGGCCGACGAGCCCGGCGCTCATGTACGACGACGCACGCGCGGCGGGCGAGGCGGCACGGCTGCGGGAGGCGGGGCTCGCGGTACAGGACACCTGGGCGCTGCCGAAGGCGCTGTGGCTCGTCGGCGCGCACGGGAAGGGCCGGGTCACCCACCAGCCCGACATCGTCACCGCACGACTGGTCGGCAGGCCGGTGCCCACCGACTCCAGTCATGCCCTCAAGACGGGCTACGACCTCGAGCGCGACGCCTGGCCGGATGTCGCCCTGGACCTCCCCGACGTCGTCCTGCCCGGCACCCGTCTCGGCGAGGTCTGCCCGGCCGCCGCGGAGGCGACCGGCATCCCCGCCGGGACCCCCGTCGTCGCCGGGATGACCGACGGCTGCGCGGCCCAGATCGCGGCGGGCGCCCTGCGGCACGGATCCTGGAACTCGGTGCTCGGTACCACCCTGGTGCTCAAGGGGGCCGCTCCGGACCCGGTGCGGGACCCCACCGGCGTGGTCTACAACCACCGCGCGCCGGGCGGTACCTGGCTGCCCGGCGGGGCGTCGAGCGTGGGCGCGGGGGCGTTGCCGGCGGACGTGGACCCGGTGGCCATGGACGAACGGGCGGCCGCCTTCGAGCCGTCCGGCGCGGTCGCGTACCCGCTGGTCTCCCGGGGCGAGCGGTTCCCGTTCCTGGCCCCGGACGCCACCCCCCTCCTCCTCGGCACCCCGGCCGACGACGCCGACCGCTGGGCCGGGCTCCTCCAGGGCGTCGGGTTCGCGGAGCGCCTGTGCCTGGACTACCTCCACCACCTGGGCGCCCCGCTCGACGGCCCCCTCACCTTCACCGGCGGCGCGGCCCGCAGCCCGTACTGGAACCAGCTCCGCGCCGACATCCTCGGCCGCCCGGCCCGCGTACCCGAACAGACCGAACCGGCCCTGGGAATGGCCGCGTTGGCGCTGCACGGCACCACGGGCACCCCCCTGGCTGAGGCCGCCGAGCACATGGTCCGCATCCGCACGGTCGTGGAGCCGCGCCCCGGCCGCACGGCCCTCTTCGCCGACCCGTACGCCCGTCTCGTCGACGAACTCACCGCGCGCGGCTGGCTTTCGGCGCAGGTGGCGGCCCACGCGCGCGCCCGGCTCGACCGGGACACCCCAGCCTGTTGACGCAGCCTCCTGACGACGACCGACCGTGACCGACCGCAGAGAACCTGGAGACTCCACCCACATGAGCGCGACCCTGCTGCTGGCCCGGCACGGACAGACCATCTGGCACGCCGAGAACCGTTACGCGGGGGTGAGCGACATCGGGCTCACCGACGAGGGCCGCGCCCAGGCGGAGGCGCTCGGCCGGTGGGCGGCCGTCCACCGCCCCGACGCGATCTGGACGTCCCCCCTCTCGCGGGCGATCGCCACCGCCGACCCCGCCTGCCGTGCCCTCGGCATCGCCCCGCAGCGCGAACCCGGCCTCAGGGAGTGCGACTTCGGGGTGGTGGAGGGCCGTACCCTCGCGGAGTTCGCCGCGGAGGTGCCCGAGGCGGCCGAGGCCTTCCGGGCGGACCCGGTGACATATCCCTTCCCCGGCGCGGAGGACCCGCTCGAAGCCGCCTCCCGCGGAGCCGGCGCCCTGCGCCGCATCGCCGCCGCCCACCCCGACGAGCGCGTGCTGGTCGTCGCCCACAACACCCTGCTGCGGCTGGTGCTGTGCACGCTGCTGTCGATCCCGCTCCGGGAGTACCGCAGAGTGTTCCCGCGGTTGCGCAACGCGGCGATCACCGAACTCCGCCTCGGCGAAGACGGATCCGCCGCACTTCTCTCACTCAATGTGCCGTGCGAGCCGGACAGGTCGTAGCACGATGGGCCCATGACGGAGATCGACACCTCGGTGCCGCATTCGGCCCGGATCTGGAACTACTGGCTCGGCGGCAAGGACAACTACCCCGTCGACGAGGCGGCCGGCGACGCCTACACGGCCGTCTTCCCCGGCATCGTCACGATCGCCCGCAGCAGCCGCGCCTTTCTCGGCCGCAGCATCCGGTACCTGGTCGAGGAGGCGGGCGTCCGCCAGTTCCTGGACGTCGGCACCGGGCTGCCCACGGTCGACAACACCCACGAGGTCGCCCAGCGCTTCGCCCCCGAATCGAAGATCGTCTACGTCGACAACGACCCGCTGGTCCTCGCCCACGCCCGTGCCCTGCTCACCTCCGCACCGGAGGGCGAGACGGCGTACGAGGACCTGACGCTCTACGAGCCGGAGAAGATCCTTCAGGCGGCCTCCCGGACCCTAGACCTCACCCGCCCGGTTGCCCTGATCCTCAGTGGCATCCTCGGCCATGTCACCGACTACGACCTGGCCCGTGACCTGGTCCGCCGGCTGGTGGCGGGCCTGCCCTCCGGCAGCTACCTGTGCGTCAACGACGGCTCCCGCGGCACCGACCCGGACTACGAGCAGGCTCAGGACGCCTACAACGAGACCGGCGCGGTGCCCTACCTCCTGCGTCCGATCGACAGGATCGAGGCGTTCTTCGAGGGCCTGGAGCTGGTGGACCCGGGCGTGGTGTCGGTCCCGCTGTGGCGCCCGGACGGCGACGCGGCCCCCGCGCCGATCGGCCAGCACGGCGGCGTGGGACGAAAGGCCTGAGCCCACGGGCCACAGGGGAAACCCCCGCGAGTCACGTCCTCGCGGGGGTTTGCCAGAGGTGGGTCAGACCTCGGTGCGGGCCCTCTGCCACGCGTACCCCGCGCCCGCCAGGGCCAGCGTCATGCCGCCCGTCCAGTACAGCTGTACGCGGGTGTCCGGTTCGCGGGCCATCAGGACGAGGATCGCGGCCATGCCCGCCAGGGCGACCCAGGTCAGACAGGGGAAGGCCCAGGTGCGGACGACGAGCCGCTCGGGGGCCTCGCGTTCCAGGGCGCGGCGCAGCCGCAGCTGGGAGACGGCGATGAAACCCCAGACGACGAGGATGACCGCGCCGATCATGTTGAGGAGCCAGGCGAAGACGTCGTCGGGGCGCCAGTAGCTGAGGACCACGCAGACGAAGCCGAAGACGCTGGAGGCGAGCACCGCGACGCGCGGGGCACCGCCGAAGACGCGGCCCAGGGTCCTCGGGCCGAGGCCCCGCTCGACCAGGGAGTAGGCGATACGGGAGGAGCCGTAGACGTTGGCGTTCATCGCGGAGAGGAGGGCGATCAGGACGACCACGTTCATGAGCTGCCCCGCTCCCGGGATGCCCAGTTCGTCGAGGGCGGCGACATACGGGCCCTTCTCCACGACCGCCTTGGAGTCCCAGGGGACCAGGGTGACGATGACCGCCATCGAGCCGATGTAGAACAGCGCGATGCGCCACATCGCCGTCCGGACCGCGCTCGCCACCCCGCGCACCGGGTCCTCGGACTCGGCGGCCGCGATGGTGACCGTCTCCAGGCCGCCGTACGCGAAGACGGAGGCGAGCAGGCCGACGACCAGGCCCTCGCCGCCGCCCGGGAAGAAGTCCCCGCGGCCGGTGAGGTTCGCGGTGCCCGGGGCGTCCGTGCCGGGCAGGACACCGGCGATCGCCAGCACACCGAGGACCAGGAACAGGCCGATCGCGCCCACCTTCAGGGCCGCGAACCAGAACTCGAACTCGCCGAAGTTCTTCACCGCGGCCAGGTTCGTGACGCAGAAGACCACCATGAACAGGGCCACCCACGCCCATTCGGGCGTCCCCGGCAGCCAGCCCGTCACGATCTTCGCGGCGCCGATGCCCTCCAGGCCCACGGCCGTGCACAGCAGGATCCAGAAGGACCAGCCGGCGGTGAAGCCCGCCCAGGGGCCGAACGCCCGCTCGGCGTGCGCGGAGAAGGAGCCGGAGGAGGGGTACGCGGCCGACATCTCGCCGAGCATCCGCATCACCAGCATCACGAGGAGGCCGGAGAGCGTGTAGGCGAGGACGATCGAGGGCCCGGCGGCGGCGATCCCCGCGCCGGAACCGACGAACAGTCCCGCGCCGATCACCCCGCCGAGGGCGATCATCGACAGATGGCGCTGCTTGAGGCCGTGGGTCAGGGAGGCGTCCGACTCTTGTGGAGCCTTGACGGTGGTGCTGGGCATGGGCGGATTCGTCCAGTGCGTGAGACGGGCAAAAACGCCCACAGTCTGGGCGGCCTCCCCAGGTCGGAGGGGAGGCCGCTCACCATGCGGACACCGGCACAACCCGCTGTGACTACGCCGCTACGGCCGAGTAGTGCGAGGCGTCGCCCTGGATCGAGTAGCTCTCCTTGCCCTCGATGCCCACCGGCACGTCCCCGGCGACGGTCACCCGGTGCAGCCGGCGCGGCAGCCCGTCGTAGTTGTCGACGGCGTAGTGCTGGGTGATGCGGTTGTCGAAGAGCACGAGCTGGTTCTCCGACCAGCGGTGCCGCAGCAGGTTCTCCGGCCGGGTCACATACGCCTGGAGCAGGTCGAGGACCTTGCGGGACTCGCTCACCGACAGGCCCACGATCCGCTGCGCGAACCCGCCGATGAACAGCCCGCGTTCACCGGTCAGCGGGTGCACCCGGACCACCGGATGGGCCGTGCGGAACTTGATGGAGGTGAACTGGGCGCGCCGGGCGGCCTGTTCCGCGTCCACCGTCTCCTCCGGTACGGCGTAGTCGTAGTCGTTGGTGTGCTCGGCCCACAGGCCGTCGGCCAGCCGGCGCAGCGGCTCGGGCAGATTCCGGTACGCGGCCGCCGAGTTGGAGATCAGCGTCTCGCCGCCGTACGGCGGGATCGTCAGGCTGCGCAGGGTGCTGGCCTGCGGCGGGTTGAGGACGAAGGTGACGTCGGTGTGCCAGTTGTTGGCGGCGCGTCCCTCCTCGCTGTCGACGGGCAGGACGTTCGGGGCGCCGTCCACGGCGGGCACGGTCGGGTGGGCGGTGGTGAGCTCGCCGAAGTGGCGGGCGAAGGCCTGCTGGCCCTCGTCGTCGAGGTTCACGTCACTGAAGACCAGCGCCTTGTGGACGTTGAGGGCGTCCCGGAGGGCGGTGGCCGTCTCCTCGTCGAGCGGCCTGGAGATGTCGACGCCGGAGATGTGGGCGCCGATGCGGGCGGTGACCTTGCGGATCTCGATACCGGACATGGGAGGGGGTCCTTCCTAGGCGTGGACGGGCTGGGCGTACTGGTTCGCGGGGCGCGGAAGGCCGTAGCGCTCCCGCAGGGTCTGTCGCGGGCCGTACTCTGCGCGGAGCAGACCGCGAGTGCGCAGGATCGGGACGACGTGGTCGACGAACGCGTCCAGGCCGGACGGCAGCACCGGGGGCATGATGTTGAAGCCGTCGGCGGCGCCCTGCGTGAACCAGGTCTCGATGGCGTCGGCGACCTGCTCGGGCGTACCGGCGAAGGTGAGATGGCCACGCCCGCCGCCGAGCCGCCCGATCAGCTGCCGCACGGTGAGACGGTCGCGCCGGGCCAGCTCCACGACGAGCGTGTAGCGGCTCTTCGCGCCCTCCACGGCGGACTCCGGCGGCAGGTCGGAGGGGAGCAGCCGGTCCAACTCAAGGGAACCTGCGGGCAGTTGCAGCAGCCGCTCCAGGTTGGCCACGCCGTGGTGGTGCACGATGTGGTCCTCCAGCTCCCGCTCCTTCGCGAGCGCCTCGGCCTCCGTGGCACCGATGACGGGGACGATGCCGGGGAGCACCTTGATGTGGTCGGGGTCCCGGCCGGCCGCGGCGGTACGGGACTTGAGGTCGGCGTAGAAGGCCCGGGCGTCCTCGATGGTCTGCTGGGCGGTGAACACCGCCTCCGCGTACCGGGACGCGAACTCCTTGCCGTCCTCGCTGGAGCCCGCCTGCACGAGCAGGGGGTAACCCTGCGGGGTGCGGGGCACGTTGAGCGCGCCCTCGACGCTGAAGTACGTCCCCTGGTGCCGGGGCGGGTGGACCTTCGTGTCGTCGCCCCAGACGCCGGCGGCCTTGTCGCCGACGATCGCGTCGTCCTCCCAGCTGTCCCAGAGCTTGAGGGCCACGTCGAGGAACTCACCGGCCCGGGCGTACCGGTCCGCGTGGGCGGGCTCGTGCTCGAGACCGAAGTTGCGGGCGGCCTCCTTGCCCGCGGTGGTGACGATGTTCCAGCCCGCCCGGCCGCCGCTGATGATGTCCAGCGAGGCGAACTTCCGGGCCAGGTTGTAGGGGGAGTTGTAGGAGGTCGAGGCGGTCGCGATCAGCCCGATGTGCTCGGTGGCCGTCGCCAGCGCGGTCAGCAGGGTGAGCGGCTCCAGCGCACCGGCGGGCCGCTGGGCGAGGTTGCTCCACAACTGCGGCCCGTCGGCCAGGAAGAGCGAGTCGAAGGTGCCGCGCTCGGCGATCCGGGCGAGGCGGACGTAGTGGTCGAGCGAGACGTGCGCGAACGGGTCGCTCTCGGGGAGGCGCCAGGAGGCCTCGTGGTGGCCGGTGTTCATCAGGAACGCGTTGAGGTGGAGCTGTCCGCTGGTCATGCGTGGTCCTCCGTCACACCGAGCGCGGCCAGCAGCCGCTCCCGGTACTCGCCCAGCAGGGGGTCCCGGTACGAACGCGGGTGCGGGCGGTCGATGGTCAGGTCGAGGCCGATGCGGCCCTGTTCGAGTACGAGCACCCGGTCGGCGAGCACGATCGCCTCGTCCACGTCGTGGGTGACGAGGAGAACGGACGGCTGGTGGCGCTTCCACAGCTCCCGCAGCAACGCGTGCATCTTGATGCGCGTCAACGCGTCAAGGGCTCCGAACGGCTCGTCGGCCAGCAGGAGTTCGGGTTCGCGGACCAGGGAGCGGGCAAGGGCGGCGCGCTGGGCCTCGCCGCCGGAGAGCTCGTTGGGCCAGGCGCGTTCGCGGCCCTCCAGACCCACCTCGGCGAGCGCCTCCCGGCCCCTGTCCTCGCCGTCCGTGCCCAGCAGGACGTTGTCCAGCACCCGCCGCCAGGGCAGCAGCCGTGAGTCCTGGAAGACCACGGACACCCGTTCGGGAGCCGTGAGCCGGCCGCTGCCCACGACCTCGTGGTCCAGCCCCGCCACCGCCCGTAGCAGCGTGCTCTTTCCGGAGCCGCTGTGCCCGAGCAGGGCGACGAACTGTCCGGCCGGGATGTCGAGATCGATGCCGTCCAGGACCGTACGCCCGCCGAACGACCGGGTCAGGCCCCGGAGTCGGACGGCCGGCCGGGTCAGCTGCTCAGTGTGCGTCGCCATGACAGCACCCTCCGTTCGACGAGACGGACCGCGCTGTCGGAGACCAGGCCGAAGACGCCGTAGACGACGAGACCGACGAGGATCACATCGCTCTGGCCGTAGTTCTGGGCCTGGAACATCAGGTAGCCGAGTCCGCTGGTGGCGTTGATCTGCTCCAGGACGACCAGGCCCAGCCAGGAGCCGGTGACGCCGAGCCGCAGGCCCACGAAGAATCCGGGCAGCGCGCCGGGGACGACGATCTGCCGCACGAAGGCGAACCTCGACAGCCCCTGCACCTCGGCGAGTTCGACGAAGCGGTGGTCGATGCCGGCCAGCGCGGCATGGGTGTTCAGATAGATCGGGATGTAGACGACGATCGCGATGATCGCGACCTTGAAGGTCTCGCCGATGCCCAGCCAGAGGATGAACAGCGGGATCAGACCGAGGGTCGGGATCGCCCGGTTGAGGTTGACCGTCCCGTCGATCAGCGCCTCGCCCGTCCGGCTGAGACCGGAGGCCAGGGCCAGCAGGACCCCGGCGACCAGGCCGATCGCGAAGCCGGTCGCGGCCCGCTGGAGCGAGGTCAGGATGTCGGTGGGCAGGGTCCCGTCGGTCCACAGGTGGGCGCCCGTCCTCACCACCGTCCAGGGTGCCGGGATCGCGGCCGGGTCGAGCTGTCCGGCGGCGGAGGCGGCGGCCCACAGGGCGAGGAGGAGGACCGGTCCGGCGAGCCGGGCGGCGGGCAGCCGCCTGCCGGGGGAGAGCCGGCGGCGCCTGCGGACCTGGGGTGTGTCCTTCGCCGGGGCGAGCGTGACGGCGGCTCCGGTCGTGGTCACGGCGCTCACCTCCGGTACTCCGCGGCCACGGCCTTCGCGGCGATGCCCTCGAAGCGGTGGTCGAAGAGGTCGCCCACGTCGAACTTCTTCACGAAGCCGCCCTCCGCCAGCAGATCGGCGGTCTCCTGCTCCCACTTGATCGCCTCGCTCCAACTCGGCGGGAACAGGGGCTTGTTGGCGAGGGCGGTGACCGCCTTGGCCTGGGCGAGGGTCAGGTTCTGCGTCTTGACGTAGAACTGCTCGTTCCAGATGTCGGGGTTCTCGTACGCCCACACCTGGCCCTTGGCCCAGTACGGGATGTAGGCGGCGACCGCGGCGGCCTTCGCGGAGTCGGCCAGCACGGAGGTCGGCGCCCACAGGAGGGTGAGCAGGTCGACGACGTCGGTGGTGACGGCGTGGGCGCCCTTGGCCTCGTACTGCGACAGATAGGCGGGCGCCTGGCTGTTGGCGAGCGGCGCGATGTCCACCTGGCCCGACTGGAGGGCGGTGAAGAACTGGTTGCTGGTCAGCGGGACGAGCTTGACGTCGTCGTACGCGATGCCGGCCTTCTTCAACGCCCGCAGGAGAACGACGCCTTGGGCCTGGCCCTGGGAGAAGGCGAGCCGCTTCCCCTTGAAGTCCTCGACCGTGCGGATGTCGCTGCCGGGCTTGGTGGCGAAGACATAGCTCGGTTTGCGGGTGATGTTGATCGCGACGATCTTCGCGTCGAATCCCTGGTAGTGCGCCTGGATCGGCGGAATACCCGCGTTGGTGGCGACCTCCAGGGAACCCGCACGGAAGGCGTTGATGACATCGGGCCCTGCGGCGATATTCGCCCAGCTCGACACCTTGAACGGAAGCGCACCCAACTTACCCAGTTTCAATTGGAGTTGCTGGGTGCCGAGATACGAGGCGATCTTCAGGCTGGTACCCGCCGGGACCTTGGCGGCGAGCGGGGCGGACAGGGCGTCCTTGCTGTCGGCGGCGGCACTGCTTCCGGCGCAGCCGCTCAGCCCGGCGACGCCGGCCGCGGCACCGAGGATCGAGGAGAGGAACAGACGCCGGTCGATGCCGGACGTACGGGAAACAGGCATGGGAGAGCTCCCGGAATCAGCGCCGGAACAGCGCAGGGGAAAGCACGAAGAAGGAAAATCAACGCAGGGGAAATGAGCGCGTCACGCGGGGCAGCGTGTCAGCAACAAAGGGTGCGACAGTACAGGTGCGGGCTCATGAACAGGATGTTCGCGGTCATGCGGAGGCTCTGTCAACATTCGGAGTTTCTGAATTAATTCCGCTCAGGTGGGAGAGGGTGAGCGGATCCCGGTAGAGCACGTCGAGGGCCACCGCACCGCCCGCCACGGCGAGCACGGAATCCGGGAAACCCGTGGGCAGCACGGACGTCGCGCGTTCGCTCCCCACCCCCTCGCGCAGGGCGGCGAGGCAGTCCTGCCGGTGCATGACACCGACCTCGGTGACCACGACCGTCTCCGGGTTCAGCACGTCGAGCAGCAGCCGTGCCGCCCGTCCGACGGCACCCGCACGCTCCACCAGCAGCCGTACCGCCTCCGGATCGCCCGCGGCCGCCGCCGCGACCACGTGCATCGGGTTGCGGCCCTCGATGACGCCCGCCCGCCGGGCCCGCCGGCACAGCGTCCGCTCGCTCAACTCGGCCTGGAGGCAACCGGTCCGGCCGCACTCGCAGGGCTCCGAGCCGCCCGGCACCGGCAGATGGGCGATGGCGCCCGCCTGCGAGCGCGGCCCGTGATGCACCTCGTCGTTGGTGGCGAACGCCGCGTCCACCACGTTGCCGACGAACAGATGCAGCACGCTCCGGCTGCCGCGCGCCCGCCCGAACAGCCGCTCCGCGTTGACCAACGCCCGCGCGTGCCCGTCCACATGGACCGGCAGCCCGGTGCGGTCGCCCAGCACCTCCCGTACCGGCACCTCGTGCCAGCCCAGCAGGGGGTGCTCGACGACGGTCCCGGAGTCCCGGTCCACCCAGCCGCCGACGGCCACGCCGACGCCGAGCGGCCGGCAGCCGGGGGCCGCGTCCAACAGAGCCCCGAGCGCTTCGGCGGCGCGCGCCAACACCGGCTCGGGAGCGGTGTGTTCGTGCTTCAGCTCGCGGCGCGCCAGCACCCGGCCGCGCAGATCGAGCAGCGCGACCGTGGTGTACGGCACCGCCACGTGCACGCCGCCGACCACGAACCGTGAGTCGTCCAGGTCGACGGGGACGTGCGGGCGCCCCACACCGTTCGACCGCCGGGGTACGGCCGACTCGCGGATCAGCCCGAGCTCGCTGAAGCGGGCGCAGTGGTCGGTGACGGAGGCGGGGGACAGCCCGGTCAGCCGGGAGATGGTGCTGCGGGCCACCGGGCCGTGCTCCAGCACGGACCGCAGGACCACGCTGGCGCTGGTCCGGCGCCGGGACATGGGAGTGGGGGTGACAGGGGGTGCCTCGGTACGGGGCATGGAAGACCGTCCTCGGGAACGGGGGCCGACACGTCTCGGAGGATGAGGCGCGCCGGAGCCCGCCTCACGCCGGACGGCGACAGACGGCCGTGCCCACACGTCGCAGATCGACGTGGCGACGCGACGAGAAGTACCGGGACTGGGCGACCATGAGGGAAGAGTAGGTCAGGAACGGTGAATCCGACCAGACCACTAGGATTCGTTTGGAGATTTCCCACAGCGGTGTGAACGGCGTCCCTGTATCCCCGGCCACCTCACCTCAGTGACAGGGGTCACGCCGAACCCGGTGTAACCCGCACTCTTTGTTCGGAGCCCACCAAGCCCCCGTTCCCCGCTTTGTCGGGCGCTGACGGTGATCGGCCGGAGCGCGCTGGGATAGCGTCACGACGTCCCCCGCCGTTCACACCCTCGCGGAGTCCCCATGAGCACCGCCGTCGCCCCCCTTCGCACCGGCCAGGTCCTCGCCGACCTGATCCCCGCCTCCCGCGTCCGGGACGTCGCGCTCGTGGTCGGCGGCGCCGCGCTCACCGGCCTCGCCGCGCAGCTCTCCGTCCCCGTGCCGGGCTCCCCGGTTCCGGTGACGGGCCAGACCTTCGCCGCGCTGCTCGTCGGCACGACCCTGGGCGCCCGCCGCGGTGTCGCCTCCCTCGCCCTGTACGCGCTGGCAGGCCTCGCCGGTCTCCCGTGGTTCGCCCAGGGCACCTCCGGGTTCTCCGTCTCCTTCGGTTACATCCTCGGCATGATCCTCGCCTCCGCCGCCGTCGGCGCCCTGGCCCGCCGTGGTGCCGACCGCTCGCTGCTGCGCACGGCGGGCACGATGCTGGTCGGTGAGGCGATCATCTACGCCATCGGCGTCCCCTACCTCGCCTACGCCGCCGACATGTCGGTCTCCGCCGCGATCGCGGCCGGCCTCACCCCGTTCCTCCTCGGTGACGCTCTCAAGGCCGCTCTGGCCATGGGGGTGCTCCCCACCGCCTGGAAGCTCGTCAAGCGCTGACACGCCTCCCGAAGAGGCTCGCCGGGTCGTACCGCGACTCCAACTCGGCGAGCCTCTTCCGCGTTTCGGCGTCGTACAGTCCCTCGGTCCGGTCCCCGGCCCCGAAGGCGAAGTTGACGGTACGGCCGAGGGTGGTGGCCTCGAGCAGCCGGAAGGCCGGGTCCAGCAGCTCGCGCGCCTGATGACGCCCGCCGCCGGTCAACAGCCGTAGCAGAAACCGCCCTTCGCGGTACGGCACCGAGTTCGGCGCCGGCCGGGCCAGCGCCCCGCCCAGATGATTGATCTGTACGACCACCATGGCACCCGCGCCTGGCCCGGTCCGCGCGAGCAGCTCGGCGGCCCGCTCCACGTCCAGTTCGCCGAGCACCGCGCTGTCTCCGTAGTAGCTGTGCGGGACGTCGGGGTCGCTGTGGATGGTGTGGCTCTCGGCGTACGGCATCTCGCGCAGCGAGTCCGCGAGCACCGGGCCCATCTCCCGCAGCGGCGCGACGAGTCGGCCGCCGTCGGCGCCGGTGTGGGCGACCCGTACGGAGACGACGTACCGCCCCCGCAGGTGGGGCGGCAGCGCCGGGATGTCCGGATACGGTACGGCCGCGAAGGACGAGGTCAGTGTGGACGGCACGGTCCCGGTCCACTCCTTGTACGCCCGCAGCGCGTCCGCCGGATCGACCTCGCGGCCGTCGAAGGCGAGCGAACCACCGTAGAGGGTCCGCACGGGGACGAGTCCCATCTCCAGTTCGGTGACGACCCCGAGGCGGTGGCCGCCGCCGAGGAGGCCCCAGTAGAGCTCGGACTCCTCGGTGACATGGCGCAGTCGGCCGTCCGCGGTGACGACGTCGAGCGAGCGGACGTGGTCGGCCGCGTAGCCGAACTCCCGCGCCAGGATGCCGAGTCCGCCGCCGAGCGTGTACGACACGGCACCGACGCCGGGCGCGGAACCGTTGAGGGGTGCGAGCCCGTACGGCTCGGCCGCCTCGACCACCTGACCCCAGCGGACACCCGCCTGGACGCGGGCGGTGCGGGCCGCGGGATCGATGGCCACCCGGTCCATGCGCCGGGTGCTGATGAGCGCGCCGCCCTCCACCGCGCCGGGCAGCCCGTGTCCGGTGGCCAGCACGGTGACGGGCAGCCGCGCGCCGGCCGCCTGACGCACGGCGGTGACCACGTCGTCGGCGGAGCGGACGGGGAACACCAGATCGGGGCGCAGGGCGAACCCGGTCTGGAAGCTGCTGACGTCGTCGTCGGTCGAGGTGTTCATGCCGGACATGCTGGAGGCATAACCTGACAGTTTCCGTCAGGTTATGCCTCCACCGGTTTCCCGCTCCGGGTCAGCAGGTGGTGTGCCGCGGCCGCCGCTGCGACCACCACAGCCCGGCCGCGCCCGCCGCCATCAGCGAGGCGCCCGCGGCCCCGAGAGGCAGCAGGTCCCGCCCGACCCCGGTCTTGGGCAGTTCGTCACCGCCGGGTGCCACCGGCTTGTTGTCGGTGCCCAGCAGCAGCGGGGTGGCCGGGGCGTTCGGCGACGGGTTCGTCGTACCGAAGGGAACCGGGCCCTGCTGCCAGAACGTCTTCTTTCCGTCGCCGGTCTGCACCGGCAGACAGATCTTTCCGGTCTTCTTGAGATCGAATGTCGCGTCGACGGCGTATGACTTCGACTTACCGGCGGCGAGATTGTCGACGGGGCAGATGAAACCGCTGTTCGAGCCCTCCGGCAGATCCTTTTCTTCCATCGGAGAGCAGCCTTGAACGTTTTTGACCGTCATGCCGTCGAAACCGACGACCAAAAGCCTGATCTTTCCGCTGTCCTTGCTCCCGTCGTTCTTCACGGTGGCCGTGAGGTCGGTCTTCTGCGAGCTGTTGTCGACGGAGATCGTCCCGGGCAGTGTCGTCGTCAGCTCCACGCCCGCCGGTGCCTCGTCAACGGCCTTTCCCCCCTTACTGCTTGCGGGTCCCTCGTCCGCGCTCGCGGTGACGGAAAAGATCATCACCGTCGAGAAAGCTGCCGTGACCAGCGATCCGGCAATGGTCGTCATGCGACGAGAACTCATGTTCGTCCCCCTTGGCTGCGCCTGAATTCGCAGTACTTGAAGAGGTACCACAAGATTTCTCCGCACTATGCTGGTACGGCGCGAAGTGTGACCATTGTGTTCCAGTCGGGGCATCGTTGAGGGGGTGCAGCGGATTGCCGGGGAATGCGGGAGACACGGGAAATGCGAGGAACGGCGGAGTTCCAGGGCTCCTGGTGGCAGGGCGCTATCGCCTGGTCGAGAGTATCGGCCAGGGGGGAATGGGGCGGGTGTGGCGAGCCGCCGACGAAATGCTCGACCGGCAGGTCGCGGTCAAGGAGATGCGGATCGACGGCCTCGACGCGGAGGACACCCGCACCCGCCGTGAACGGACCCTGCGCGAGGCCAGGGCCACGGCCCGGATCGACCACCCGAACGTCGTGCGGATCTACGACGTCGTGGACGAGGGTGAACGCCTGTGGATCGTCATGGAGTTGGTCAACGGCCGCTCCCTGGAACGGATGACGGTGGAGGACGGCCCGCTGGGCCCGCGCGAGACGGCGCTCCTCGGCCTGGGGTTGGTGCAGGCCCTCCGCCAGGTCCACGCCCGGGGCGTCCTGCACCGGGACATCAAACCCGGGAACGTCCTGGTGGAGTCCGGCGACCGCGCCGGCCACCGGATCGTGCTGACGGACTTCGGCATCGCCGCGATGCAGGACGCCAAGGCGCTCACCATGGTCGGCATGCTCGTCGGCTCCCCCGACTACATGGCCCCCGAGCGGGTCTCCGGCCGCCCCCAGGGGCCGCCGTCGGACATCTGGTCCCTGGGCGCGACCTTGTGCGCGGCCCTGGGCGGCCGCTCCCCCTTCTCCCGCGACACCACCCTGGCCACGCTGCACGCCGTCCTCTACGAGGAGCCGGAACTCCCCGCCGCGGCAGGCCCGTTGACCGACATCCTGGCGGCCCTTCTGGAGAAGGACCCCTCGATACGCCCGGCCCTGGACGACGTGGAGTCGGCCCTGCACACGGTCGCGTTCCCCACGCCCACGCCCACGCCGACTTTGACGATCGGGGCGGGAGACGACGCCGGGACGCCGGAACCCGCTGAGCGGCGAGGGCCGGGCCTGGATGCCGACGAGGCGGACGAGCAGGGGCCGGCGGAGGGACGCGGGCGCGAAGAGGGGGCCGCGGAAGAAGGGGAACGGGAGTATCGGCCGGGAGACCCGGGGCGGGTGGACCCTGCGCGGGCGTCGGGTGTCGGTGGGGTGGATTCCGCGCGGGTGCCGGGTGCGGGCCAAGGGGAGTCTGCGCGGGCGCGGGGTGCGGGCCGGGTGCACCCTGTGCAGGCGGCGGGGCCCGGGCGGGATGGCGGGGTGCAGACGTCGGAGACGGCGCCGGTATCGGAGCGAGCTCCGGCGGTGCGGGATCCGCGGGTGCCGGAGACGGGGCCCGGGGCTGCCGTACGTGATCCTGCTGTTGTGGAGCCGTCGGATGCCGTGCCGGTCGGGCATGCCTTCTCGGGCGCGGATGATGACGAGGGCTCGGGTCCGCCGTCGGACGGGGCTGGGTCCGTTACCGACGTTGCCGGGTCGGCCGTAGGCGAATCGGTACGTGAGCCTGCCGTTGTGGAGCCGTCGGATGCCGTGCCGCCAGGGTTTGCCTTCTCGGGTGCGGTCGGTGACAGGGACTCGGCGGTCGCCGAGGCCCCCACCCCCGCCGAGCCGTTCTCGACCGACCGCGTCGCCAGTGCCTCCAGCGAGGCCGCCTCGGAGGAGCGTTCGGAGGTCCGGTCGGAGACACCGTCCGGGAGCGCGGTGGGAGCCGTACTCCGGGCGGGTGCCACCACGGCCAGTACACCCCTCGCCAGCGCTCCCACGCAGGACTCCCTCTCGGCGGGCGCCCCCACGGAGCACTTCCCGATGCCGGACGCACCGACACGGGACACTCCCACGCGCGCGGCCTCCGCCCTCACCCGTATCGGCCCGGTGCCCGCGACCCACCGCGGCTCCGGCACCGGAGTCTCCTTGGTCCGCGGCAAGCAGGCCGTACCCGACCAATCGGGAGCAGAGGGCACCACGGCAGGCACCGGCACCTCTCACACCGACGGCTCCGCTGCCAACCTCCGTACTGACCCCAGCTCCACCGACGGTCGGGACCCCGCCCTGATCCTCGGCCCCCACCCCCACCGCACACCCCCGGGCGAACCCCCCGGCCCCGCCCACCCCGCCCATCGACCCCGCGGCCGCCGCCGAACCGCCCTGGTCGCCGCCGGAAGCATGGTCGCCGCGGGTGCCGCCGTGGTTGCGATCGTCCTCACCACCACCTCCGGCTCACCCGGCGACGACAAGGCGGGCGGCTCCCCGTCCGCCTCGGGCTCCGCTTCCGTCTCCGCCCCGGAATCCGGCGCCTCCACCCCCGCCGGCACCCCGTCCTCCACCGTCGAGGGCACCTCACGCCCCCGTTCGCTCCCGCCCGGCGCACACGAGGAGGCCGGTGGGTTCGCGTGGGCGACCCCGACCGGCTGGCGGCGGGACGTGAAGACCGGGGCGGAGGTCCACTACACCTCGCCCGACGGAAAGCAGGAGCTCGCGGCCAAGTCGTCCCTCGCCCGAGGCGACTTGATGGAGACCTGGCGGACCTCCGAGCAGAACGCCCACCAGGGCCAGGACTACGCCAAGATCCGCCTGGAGGAGACGACGTTCCGCGATTACCCCGCGGTCGTCTGGGAGTACACGTTCACCCTCGACGGCATCCCCTGGCACGCCCAGCTCCTCGGCTTCACCGTGGGCGACAAGTCGTACCAGATCAACACCTGGTATCAGCCGGACACCGAGACGCAGGCCCTCAGGACGTACGAGAAGGTGAAAGACAGCTTCACCCTGCTTTGAATCCTCCCCTCCCTGAGGGGAGGGGATTCCTGGCTCAGGCCGCCTTCTGGAGCAGCGCTCCGGGAGGTCTTGCGCCATCAGCGCCAGCCGGGTTGAGACCAGCCCGGACGAGCATCACGCGGGCGGAGTTCTTGTCCCTGGGGGACACGTTTCCGCACGCGGTGCAGGTGTAGGTGCGCTCACCCAGCGGCAGGCGATGCTTTGCTCTCGCATCGCAGTGCGCGCAGTCCATCGTGGTGTGCGCGGGGTGGACGAGGCGGATGTCCCGCCCGTGTTTGCGGCCCATCTCGATCAGAGCGGCCTTGGCGGCGCCGATGGATGCGTCAGCGGCCTTGCGGGCCATGGTGGTCCTGGCCAGGAACTTCGGGCGGAAGTCCTCGACCGCGATGGCGTCGTGGTCGCGGACCACCTTCTTGGTCCACTTGCGGCCGGTGTCCTCCCGCTGCCTGGCGACCTTTTCGTGCGCCTTCGCCCGCAGTCTCTTCGCCTCGCGGTAGCCCTTCGATGCCGGTTGTCCCTTCTTCGGTCGGCGGCGGGCCATCATCCGGTCGTACCGGGCCAGCTGCGCCCGGGCCTTCCTGCCGTGCCCGGCGTGGGGGAGGTCGTGCGCGTCCGACGTGGTGGTCGCGGTCTCCTTCACGCCCCAGTCGCTGCCGAGTACGCGGCCGGACCTGGGCAGGGGCTCGGCGTGGGCGGGGACGACGAACGAGGCGTACCAGTGTCCGAGGCTGTCCTGGTACAGGCGCACCGAGGACGGCTGGGCCGGCAGTTCCCGCGACCACACCACCGCCACGACGATGCCGCCCGCGAGGTGCAGCCGGCCGTCCTTCAACCGGAAGCCGCGCTGGGTGTAGTTGAGGGTCGGCGCTGCCTCGCGCTTCTTCTTGTACGTGGGCATCCCCGCCCGGCGCGCCATGGGCAGGCGCGCTTCGATGTCCTTGTGCGCCTTGGCGCGGGAGCGGCCGAAGTCACGGATGACCTGCTGCTGGCAAACCGACGAGCCCTCACGCAGCCACGGCGTGCGAGCGCGGGCTTCGGTCAGCATCCGGTCGAGCTGAGCCGGACCGCGCGTGGCCTTTTCGCCGGTCGCCTTGTTGTGCAGGTGCACAGCCTTGGACTTGGCCACGCATTCGTTCCACACCCAGCGGCACCGGTCCCACTCCGCCCCCAAGGCGGTGCGGGCAGCGGCCGACACGCGCAGCCGGTACGTGCAACGGGCATGCCCGGCCTCTCCGGTCGCCCCCCACCTGCGCCATCTCGCCCCCTCACGCCCCCGGCCGGGACATCGCGCCGTCCCGAATTCTGTGAAGGACCATACGTACGACAGCCGAACAGACACCCTCGATCCCCCAGTCATCACCCCGACCAGCGATCACGGGAACACAGGTTCGCATCACCTCGGCGGCACCGGCAGCGGCACGGGCGCTCCCGCGCCCTGAACCGGATGCGGCGACGCTCCGCGTAGCGACACGCGGATGCGGTTCCTCCCCTGCCTGAACGCCGGGGCCCCTTGCAAGAAAGGTGAACGCCACAGGAGAAGGGCCCCGCGGCACACGCCACGGGGCCCCGGTCACACGCCTGTTCAGACGGAGACCTTGTCCGTCACCTCACCGGCCGAGGCGGCGGTCGCCCGCCCGCGCCCGACCTTCTCCTTCACCACGGCGATGACCAGCACCACCGCCGCGACGAGGAGCGACAGCAGCACGGTCTCCCGCCCGTCGTGCTCCGTGTCGGTCAGCATGTACCCGAGGACGAACACGATCAACGCGGCCGTCGCCCAGGTCAGATACGGGTACAGCCACATCTTCACGACCAGCTTCTCCGGCGCCTCGGCCTGGATGATCTTCCGCATCCGCAGCTGCGAGAAGCAGATGACCAGCCACACGAACAGGGCCACCGCACCGGAGGAGTTGACGAGGAAGAGGAAGATCTTGTCGGGGGAGAGGTAGTTGAAGAAGACGGCGACGAAGCCGAACACCACCGACGCGAGGATCGCGGCCATCGGCACGCCCCGCCCGTTGACCCGCGCGAACGCCTTGGGCGCGTCGCCCCGCTCGCCGAGCGAGAAGGCCATCCGGGAGGCCGTGTAGAGGCCGGAGTTGAGACAGGACAGCACCGAGGTCAGCACGATGAAGTTCATGATCTGACCGGCGTGCGCGATCCCGAGGGAGTCGAGCGCGGCGACGTAGGAGCCGTCGTCCTGGATGGACTTGGAGTCCCACGGCAGCAGGGTGACCACGACGAAGATCGAGCCGAGGTAGAAGACCCCGATACGCCAGATGATGCTGTTGGTCGACTTGGTCACGGCCCGCTGCGGGTCCTCCGACTCACCGGCGGCGAGCGTCGCGATCTCGCTGCCCATGAAGGAGAAGACGACGAGCAGGACACCGGTGAGGATGGCGCCGGGCCCGTTGGGCAGGAAACCGCTGTGGTCGGTCAGGTTGGAGAGCCCCGCCTGGTCGGCGTCGACGCCCGGCAGCACACCGAACACGGCGAGCAGACCGATGACGATGAACGCCCCGATCGCCACGACCTTGATCCCGGCGAACCAGAACTCGAACTCGCCGTAGGACCCGACGGAGACGAGGTTGGTGGCGGTCAGCACCACCATCACGATCAGCGCCCACCCCCACTGCGGTACGGCGGGTATCCACCCTTCGAGGATCTTGGCACCGGCGGTCGCCTCGACGGCGAGCACGACGACCCAGAAGAACCAGTACAGCCAGCCGATGGAGAAACCGGCCCAGCGCCCGAGCGCCCGGTCGGCGTGGGCCGAGAAGGAGCCGGAGTTCGGATTCGCGGCGGACATCTCACCGAGCATCCGCATCACGAGGACGACCAGCGTGCCGACGAGCGCGTACGACAGCAGGATGCCGGGTCCGGCGGTGGCGATACCGGAGCTGGAGCCCACGAAAAGGCCCGCTCCGATGACACCGCCGATGGCGATCATCGAGAGGTGACGGTTCTTGAGTCCGGCCTGGAGACCAGTCATACGGGGAATTCCTTCGTGCCGGGTGTGGGGTACCCGTACGAGCGGTGTACGGGTCGGTCCAGTGAATCGGAGGCGAAGAAGTTCGTGAACCTTTGAATCCAGATTGTTACTTGAGGTTTGCTTGAGGTTCCATTGTTGGGTTCACGGTTTTCCTGGCCGACACCCGGGGCTGCTGCCCTGAAACAGCCGTGTCACACTCATCCCATGCGCGTGTATCTCGGCTCCGACCATGCGGGCTTCGAACTCAAGAACCACCTCGTCGACTGGCTCAAGGCGGCCGGTCACGATGCGGTCGACTGCGGCCCCCACATCTACGACGCCCAGGACGACTACCCGCCGTTCTGCCTCCGCGCCGCCGAGCGCACGGCTGCCGACCCCGATGCCCTCGGCGTCGTGATCGGCGGCTCCGGCAACGGCGAGCAGATCGCGGCGAACAAGGTCAAGGGCGTCCGGGCGGCCCTCGCCTGGAGCGAGGAGACCGCGTCGCTGGGCCGCCAGCACAACAACGCCAACGTCGTCGCGGTGGGCGCTCGCATGCACACCACGGAGGAGGCGACGAAGTTCGTCGAGACCTTCCTCGCGACGCCGTTCTCGGGCGACGAGCGCCACCAGCGCCGCATCGACATGCTGGCCGACTACGAGACCACGGGCGACCTGCCGGCCATCCCGGCACACCACCCCCAGCAGTAGCGATTCAGCCCCTCCGGCGTTTGAGGAGCCGGGGGTCCGGGGGCGGAGCCCCTGGGGCGGGGGCGAAGGGGGCGGCGCCCCCTGGGGATGGGACGGGTAGGGGCGGCGGGGGCGAGAAAGACCCCGGCGCTCACCCCTGACACGCAACAGAGGAGCCACCGTGCCTGAGGGGCACACCATCCACCGCCTGGCACAGGACTACGCCGAAGCCTTCACCGGCACGGAACCCCGCGTCACCAGCCCCCAGGGCAAGTTCTCGGACGCCGCCGCCCTCCTCACCGGCTCCGAGCTCACCCACACCGAGGCCCACGGCAAACACCTCTTCCTGGGCTTCCGCGACACCGACTGGGTCCACATCCACCTCGGCCTCTTCGGCAAGGTCACCTTCGGCGCGGCCCCGGCACCCCCACCCACCGACACCGTCCGCCTCCGCCTCGCGAACACCACGGCGTACGTCGACCTCCGCGGCCCCACGACCTGCGCCCTGATCACCCCCACCGAGAAACAGTCGATACACGACCGCCTCGGCCCGGACCCCCTCCGCGAGGACGCCGACCCGCGGACCGCGTATCAGCGGATCTCCCGCAGCCGTACGACGATCGCCGCCCTCCTGATGGACCAGAAGGTCATCGCGGGCGTGGGCAACGTCTACCGGGCGGAGGTCCTCTTCCGTCACGGCGTCGACCCGTACCGCGCGGGCAGGGACATCACCCCCGCCGAGTGGGACGCGATCTGGGCCGATCTGGTCGAGCTCATGCGCGAGGGTGTGCGGAACAACCGCATCGACACCGTCCGCCTGGAACACATGCCTGAGACCATGGGCCGCCCGCCCCGCGTCGACGACCACGGCGGCGAGGTCTACGTGTACCGCAGGGCCAACATGCCCTGCCACATCTGTGGCGGCGAGATCCGCACCGCCGATCTCGCCGCCCGCAACCTCTTCTGGTGCCCGGCCTGCCAGAAACCCTGACGACAGGCCCCTAGAACCCGTGCGGCAGCCAGGGCGCCACCGCCGACCCGAACCCCACCGCCGCCTCGGCCAACGCCCCCTGCCGCACCTCCCGCACCAACCCGGCCCCCGCCAGCGAGGCGAGGCTCACGCCGCCGAGATAGGCCGCCGCCAACTCCCGTACGGACAGGACGAGATCGGCCGGGTCCGTCGTACGGTCGCACGACGCTCCCTTCGCGTCCCCGCTGAGCCGCCAACGGCCTGAGTTCCAGGGGCAGAAGGCGTCCTCGACCTCCAACACCACGTCCACCGGCGCCTGATACGTCCGCGCCTCCAGCGCGGCCCCGACGTCCACCAGCCGTACGTGCAGCGAGTCCCGCACCAGCAGCGAGCAGCGCCGGATGTCGGAGACGAGGTACTGCCAGACCTCGTCGACCGGCCGCCGCCGCACGTCGATCCGCGAGGTGAGGTCGAGGTCGAACAAGAACCGCCACAGCGCGCCGTGCGTGGCCGGATCCAGCGCCTCCAGGTCGGAGACCACCACCGTGCCCCTGGGCCCGGCCGGCTCCCAGTCCGCCTTGACCCGGTACCGCACGAACCCCACGACCTCGCCGTCCCGCTCCGCGACCACGCACTGCAGCGGTGAGGCGCCGTCCCGGTCGCTCTCCGGGTCGAGCAGCCACAGCCGCTCCCAGCCGGGGACCCGGACGATCATCCCGGGCCGCCGCGGCACGAGCCGGGCGTACACCGCCTCGCACGCGTCGAGCACGTCGGCGGGCGCCGCGTACCGCAGCCGTACGTCGTCCGTGCCGGGCGGTACGGACAGCCGCACCCGGGTCGTGTCGATATCGGCGTTGACGTGATGGGTGGCGGCGCCGTACCCGAACCGGCCGTAGATCACCGGCTCGGAGGCCGTGAGCACGGCCAACGGCTCGCCCCAGGACCGTACGTCGTCCAACTGGCGCCGCATCATCGAGGTCAGCACCCCGCGCCGCCGGTGCGTGCCGGCCACGCCGACCATGGTGACGCCGGCCGCGGGCACGGAGGCGCCGCCCGGCACGGTCATCCGGAAGGCGAACGCCCCCGCCGTGCCCACACATCGCTCGCCGTCCCAGGCGCCGATGAACCGCTCGTCCACGCTGAGCTCACGCCACAGCTCCCGCTCCTCGGCCGACTCCGGGACCCCGCCGAAGGCGCGGATCAGGTTGCCGTACCACTCGTCCCATTCGTCCTGCCGAAGCACCCGCAAGTCAGTCCCCATGAACCATGCCTACCAGGGCATTGCGGGACGAGCGAGGGAATTTCCCCGGGACCCGTCACCGGCCGGGGCGTGCACGGCCCCCCGGAGACTGTGAAGTTGAACCTCGCACGGGGGACAAGTCGTACCTCCTGTGCCAAGCAGGGGGTTCGACGGATAAGGTCCCGAACTAATGGCAGCAGGACGAGAGCGGCGCGCGGAAGCCGAGACGTTCACGGCCCGGTTGAGGATGCAGTGGCACCGGGTCCGCGTCGGCCTGCGCAGAAGTGCCGTGGACTACTTCCGCGGCGACGGCTCGGACTGGGTCGCGCTGGCCGGTCTGCTCCTGACCGTCCCGGTGATCGCGGCCATTACTTTGATGAACTCGGTGTGGTGCTCACCGGCCGCGCTGGTCCTGCCGATCGTCGCCGGTGGACTGCTGCTGCGCCCGGCGAGCCTGCTCGGCCTGTACGCGGCGGCGGCGACGGCCCTGATCGTGGAGTCGGTGCAGCTGGGGCCCTACACCGAGGGACCGTCCCGGGTCACCCCGGGCGTGGTCCTGGTCGTGGCCGCCTGTGGCTTCTTCGGCCTGCTGATCGCCCAGTTCCGCAGCCGGGTCGGGGTGCCCTGGCGGCGCGGCGGCACCATGCTGTTCGACCTGCGCGAACGCATCCGGGTGCAGAGCAAGCTGCCGCAGCTGCCGCACGGCTGGCACCGGGAGATGGCGCTGCGTCCCGCGGGCGGCCAGTCGTTCTCCGGTGACTTCGTTGTCGCGGCCCGGACCAACGGCGGCCGGACGATGGAGGTCGTCCTGACGGACGTCTCCGGGAAGGGCATGGACGCGGGATCGCGTGCGCTGCTGCTGTCGGGGGCGTTCGGCGGCCTGCTGGGTTCACTGCCCCCGCACGCCTTCCTGCCCGCCGCGAACGGCTATCTGCTCCGCCAGGACTGGGACGAGGGCTTCGCGACCTCCATCCACCTGGTCCTGGACCTCGACTCCGGCGACTACGAGCTCTACTCGGCCGGCCATCCGCCGGGGCTGCAACTCAGCGCGGGCAGCGGCCGGTGGGAGGAGAAGGCCGCGGAGGGCCCGCTCCTCGGGGTCTACGACGGCGCCCAGTTCGACCCGGTGAAGGGTTCGCTGCGGCCCGGTGACGTGTTGATGCTCTTCACCGACGGTCTGGTCGAGACGTCCGACCGGGACATAGTGGAGGGCATCGACCGCCTGACGGGCGAGGCCGACCGTTATGTGGCGGGCGGCTTCCACGGTGCCGCGTGGCACCTGATCGAGGCGGTCGCGAAGGACGTCAACGACGACCGGGCGCTGCTGCTGATCTGCCGGGAAGGGCCTACGGCCCAGGCCGCGCCGCGCTGACCAGGACCCCGGGGTGGTGTTCACCACTGCCCGGCACCCTCGTCCACGGCCCCTTCGCCGGCATGACCATCGTGCTCGGCCGCACCGCCGCCGGCCTCCGGGCCCCCGCGGCGCCGCGGCACGACACACTGGAGCAATGACCGACGAGTTGACCCTGGCCGAAGTCGAGGCCCTCGCCCGCGCCGCGCACGAGGGCCAGACCGACAAGGCGGGACGGCCCTACGCCGAACACCTGCGGGCGGTCGCCGAGGGCGTACGCGCGCGGGGCGGCGACGACGAGCAGATCGCGGCGGCCTGGCTGCACGATTCCGTCGAGGACGACGCGCTCTCCGCGCACTGGCTCGACCAGGCCGCGCTGAGCCGCCGTACGAAGGACATCGTGCTCGCCGTCACCAAGCGGGCCGGCGAGCCGCCCGAGGCGTACGCCCGGCGCATCCTGGCGACCCCGGGCGCGCTGCTGGTGAAGGAGGCCGACCTGGCGCACAACGCGGACCCCGCGCGCCTGGCGGTCCTGGACGAGATGACGCGGAAACGACTGACCGAGAAGTACGCGGGGATGCGCGCGCTTCTCGGTCTGAGCCGGGGGTCCGACTAGGCGTCGACCTTCTCGCGAGGAGCCGTCGTCGTCCGTTCCCGAACCCGGGCCACGTCGCCGGCGTCCTTCCTGAACGCCCAGTTCATGTCGGGCTCCATCGCGAACCGGAAGACCCGGCGTACCGGCGAGGTGCACAGCAGAGTGACGGCGATCGCGGCCAGGGCGCTCACGAAGAGCTCGCCGAGCGGCCGGTGCAGCCAGGCGTGGTCGAACCAGCCCGCGAAACCGGCGCCCTTGATCAGGAAGCCGTGCAGCAGATAGCCGTACAGCGTGCCCGCGCCGAGCGCGGTGAACCACATCCGCCGACCCGGCACCCAGGCGAAGAAACAGGCCGTCAGCAGCAGCGAACTGCCGAACATGGCCAGCACCATGACCGGTCCCGTCCACCAGGGCGCGCCCATCTCCTGGACGGCGTTGCGGTGGTAGAACCACTCGGTGTTCATCCGCGGCACCGCCCACCAGCCGACGGCGAGGGCGGCCGCGAACACCGGCACCGCCGCGATCCGCATCGAGCGGCGCCGCACCATACGGAAGTGCTCGGGCTTCATGACCAGGCCCAGCACGAAGTACGGCAGGAACTGCAGCACCCGCTGGAGGTCGAGGTCGTCGCCGATGTCCGGGGTCACGGACGCCAGCATCGCGATGCCGAGCGCGAGCGGCAGCGGCCACCGCACCAGCTTCCAGATCGGCGTGGTCAGCCGCCAGATGAACAGCGCCACCAGGAACCAGGTCAGGAACCACGGGTCCAGGAGGCTGATGTCCATGCCCGGATCGTGGTCGGCGTAGCGCTTGAAGAGGGAGTACGCCGTCTCGAAGAGGACGTACGGCACGGCGACGCCGGTGATCAGCCGCCGCAGCCGGTCCGGGCGCATGTCGAAACTACGGGAGAAGAAGCCGGAGATGACGATGAACGCCGGCATGTGGAACGAGTACACGACCGTGTACACGCCCTCCAGGATCCGGCTGTCGCCCTTGAGCGGCTCCCAGGAGTGCGCGACGGCCACCAGGACGATCGCCAGGTACTTGGCGTTGTCGAAGAAGGAGTCGCGCTGCTTGGCGGGCGGCGGGTCCTGCGGCGAGCGCGGACGGGGGACTGCGTCGGCGGCGGCTGGAAACATCTGAGGCACCCTAGCCTCGGCTGTGTGTTTCCGTAAAACCGGTCGTCTCGTGGCCGGTTGTTCACTTCTGAGCCGACTTCAACAGGCCTGCATTGTCAGGATTCATCCACCCGAAATGCCGCATAACAACAGTCTTCGCAGGTCTGTGTCGACCATTCGAAATCCCTGCGAACGGGATGTGTGGACGCGGTGGGTGAGTACCGAAAGGAACCGGCCACGGGGTGCGGAGCGTGTATCGGCATGGCCAAACGTTGCCTCACCGGCCGCATATGCGGGCCGCGTTGGTGGCACGATGGTTCTGGCGGGGGTCGCGGGGTCGCGTCCCCGGGCCGGGAGAGCGGGACCGACCGAGGGTGTGATGAGTTGTGGCCATTTCGCTGTCAGTGGTGCTGCTGTTGGGGATCATCCTGGTGGTGTTGATGCGGGGAGGATCCATCAAGGCCGGCCCCGCCATAGTCGCGGTGCTCTTCGGCTTCTTCCTCGCCTCGACCGGCATGGCCGACGACATCCAACGCTTCCTGGACTCGATAGCGGACACCATCAACTCGATCCAGTTCTAGCTCGGACGACCGAGCGACCGGACGAACACGACGAAACCTCCGGCCCGATCCCCTCGGGGGACCGGGCCGGAGGTCTTCGTGCAGCGGGAGTCCACGGTCTCGCCCCATGGCGGGTTGCAGTCGCGGAGCCGAAGGATCGCGGTGATCCTGACAGTGGAACGTGACCGGCGTCGCCACGGGCGTTGCGCGTCGGTGACCGTGCTGTACAGGAAGGTGGTGGCCATGGCGGCGATCCCGAGCGAGACGCGGCGGGGGTACGGGGGGTCGGGCAGCAGCGAAGGACTCAGCGGCCCGTCCCTGTTCGCCGGGGCCGCGCTGATGCTCAGCGGGCCGCTCAGCATCCTCATGGGTGCATCCGGCATCGCGGACGACAGCTTGTTCGCCGCCTCCCGGTACTCCTATCGGTTCGACCTGACCGCTTGGGGCTGGATTCACCTGGTGGTCGGACTGGCACTCGTCATCGCCGGTTTGGGTGTCGTGACGAACAAGAGCTGGGGGCGCGGTGTCGGCGTGGCGGCGGCAGGCCTCAGCCTGATCACCCAGTTCATGTTCGTCCCGTACTACCCGGTGTGGGCCATCCCGGTGATGACCCTTGACCTCTTGATCATCTTTGGGCTGACGAGGTTCCACGTCGGAACAGACGGCCGATGAACAGGACAGGAAACGATCAGGGCCAGGCGGAGGATTGATCCTCTGACCTGGCCCTGAGTCGTATGGAGCGGGCGACGGGAATCGAACCCGCGTAGCTAGTTTGGAAGACTAGGGCTCTACCATTGAGCTACGCCCGCACAGCACGCGCCGCGGTCCCGGTGACCGACGGCACGAAAGCATCGTACCGGGTCGTCACCGTTCCTGTGGACTGAGCGGGAGTGAGTCCGTTCAGCCGCGCGCCCCGAACGGTCTTGGGCGAGCTGATCCCCGGCGTACTCGACCCCGGGTGGCGACACGCATCCTGTGTGTGGTCCGAGCCCGGGAGGCCAGTTCCCTCACGACCTGGCCCCGCACGCTGACGCCGTACCCGGTGTCCCAGGTCGCACGACCACGCTAGCCCAAACAGCCCAGGGCGCCGCAAGCCCGTAAGTGGACGATCACACGATCGAGCTAATGCGGCCTTGTGTGCATTTCCTGGTGAGCAGCACGGACCCCTCGTCGCACACCCCTTCCGCACGTGCCCCCGACGGCACGGCTCCTGAGCGGGACTGCCGCCACCAGCACGCCGAGACGCGCGGAGCCGACGCGCCCCTCACCGGCTGGGTCCGTTTCCGTCGGCGCCCGGTGCGTCCCTGGTCGCGGTCCCTCGCCGTAGCGTGCGCGGCCGGCCTGAGAGTCGCGAGGTCCGACATCGTGCCCGTCCGGCTGCCGTAGCTACACCCGCCCGCCGCCCCCTCGCGGCGCGGCCGCCAACGGAGTGCACCCGGCCCCTGGCCTCGCCATCCGGTTTCCCTCGGGCGGGCCCCCGCACGGCTCGGCCCCGAGGTCGGGACGGGTACAGGTGGGCGGCGCCGGGCCCCGGCCGGGCTGGTTTCGACACCCCCGGCGGGGCATCCGTCGTAGCCGCGCGTGGGCCTGTTCCGAGCGGGGCTCGCGAAATGCGGCAACCCCGCTGCCTGCGGGCATGTACCCTACGTGTCGCACCAGACGGGGTGTGGCGCAGCTTGGTAGCGCGTCCGCTTTGGGAGCGGAAGGCCGTGGGTTCAAATCCCGCCACCCCGACCACCTGCGCGGTCACCTCGCGCGGCCGTACACAGTGATCGCCTTTGGGGCGTGTCGCCGCTGCCGTTACTATGCAAGCTGCACGCCCGTGTGCCTCATCCTCTGGATCTCCACTGGAAGTCCTCCGGGCGGCGAATCCGCCGGAGCCGCTCTGGCTCCGGCAGAAACCAAGAAGTCAGCCCCCAAGGAGACCGAACCGTGAAGAGCGCCGTGGAGACCCTGAACCCGACTCGGGTTCGGCTCAGCATCGAGGTGCCCTTCGAGGAGCTCAAGGACAGCCTCGACGCGGCGTACAAGAAGATCAACCAGCAGGTCACGGTGAAGGGCTTCCGGAAGGGCAAGATCCCGGCGCGCGTCATCGACCAGCGGTTCGGCCGCGGTGCGGTGCTGGAGGAGGCCGTCAACGACGCGCTTCCGAAGTTCTACACCGAGGCGGTCAACGAGGCCGAGATCGACGTCCTCGGCCAGCCCGAGGTCGACATCACCGAGCTGAAGGACGGCGAGACGCTGAACTTCACCGCCGAGGTCGACGTCCGCCCTGCCATCGAGATCCCGGACTACTCCGGCATCGAGGTCGAGGTCGACGCGGTCGAGGTCAGCGACGAGGACGTCGACAAGGCCGTGACCGAGCTGCGCGAGCGCTTCGCGTCGACCTCCCCGGTCGAGCGCGCCGCCGAGGACGGCGACGTCATCACCATCGACCTGGAGGCCAAGGTCGAGGGCGAGGTGCTGGAGGACGGCGTCGCGAGCGGCGTCTCCTACACCATTGGCTCCGGTGAGCTGCTGGACGGCATCGACGACGCCGTGAAGGGCCTGGAGGCCGGTGGCGAGGCCACCTTCACCTCCGAGCTCAAGGGCGGCTCCGCGGCCGGCAAGGAGGCCGAGGTCACCGTCAAGGTCACCCAGGTCGCCGCCCGCGAACTGCCCGAGCTGGACGACGAGTTCGCGCAGCTCGCCTCCGAGTTCGACACCCTCGACGAGCTCAGGGCGGACAGCCGCAAGCGCCTCGAGAACATGAAGCAGTACGACCAGGCCACCCAGGCCCAGGAGCGCGTCCTGGAGAAGCTCCTGGAGCTCGTCGAGGTGCCCGTCCCCGAGAAGCTGCTCGAGGACGAGATCAACACCCGCAAGCACAACCTGGAGCACCACCAGCTCGGCCAGATGGGCCTCGACCTCGAGAAGTACCTCGAGATCCAGGGCAAGACGGTCGAGGAGTTCGACACCGAGACCAAGGAAGCCGCGGTCAAGGGCATCAAGACCCAGTTCGTGCTGGACGAGCTCGTCAAGCGCGAGAAGCTGAACGTCAACCAGGAGGAGCTCACCGAGCACCTCATGCGCCGTGCCGCCTCCTCCGGCATGTCCCCCGACCAGTTCGCCCAGGCGGTCGTCGAGGGCGGTCAGGTCCCGCTCCTCGTCGGTGAGGTCGCCCGAGGCAAGGCCCTGGCCGTCGTGGTCGAGGCCGCCACGGTCAAGGACACCAACGGCGAGGTCGTCGACCTGGAGGACGACGAGGACGAGACGGCCGCGGCCCCTGCCGAAGACGCCTCGGCCGCCTCCGAGGACACCCCGGCCGAGGCCGAGGAGAAGACCGAGGGCTGAGCTCACGGCACCTTGCAGGTCGTAGGACGGGCCCCCGGGGACTTGTGTTCCCCGGGGGCCCGTCCCGTCGTACGGGACGGCGGACGGCCCCAGGGGCGCTACGCCCCCGGCGAACACCCCGCTTACCGGGATTCTCCGAAGGGACCAGCGCGTTAGGGTCCATAACTACGAGGGCAGGGAAGTCCCCGACTGCCCCAGCCCCGCAGGGAACACGCAGGGAAACGTGAGACGGCCCGGCGCCGTCGTAAGACGAGCAGGTGGATACGTGACGAATCTGATGCCCTCCGCCGCCGGCGAGCCTTCCATCGGTGGTGGCCTCGGCGACCAGGTCTACAACCGGCTGCTCAACGAGCGGATCATCTTCCTCGGCCAGCCGGTCGACGACGACATCGCGAACAAGATCACCGCACAGTTGCTGCTCCTTGCTGCCGCGGACCCCGACAAGGACATCAACCTCTACATCAACAGCCCCGGCGGCTCGATCACGGCCGGCATGGCGATCTACGACACCATGCAGTTCATCAAGAACGACGTGATGACGATCGCGATGGGCCTCGCCGCCTCGATGGGCCAGTTCCTGCTCAGCGCGGGCACCCCGGGCAAGCGTTTCGCCCTCCCGAACGCCGAGATCCTGATCCACCAGCCCTCCGCCGGCCTGGCCGGCTCGGCCTCGGACATCAAGATCCACGCCGAGCGGCTGCTGCACACCAAGAAGCGCATGGCCGAGCTCACGGCCCAGCACACGGGTCAGACCGTCGAGCAGGTCACCCGTGACTCGGACCGCGACCGCTGGTTCGACCCCGATGAGGCCAAGGCGTACGGCCTCATCGACGATGTCATCGCCACGGCTGCCGGCATCCCGGGCGGCGGCGGCACCGGGGCCTGAGCCCCGTAGAGCCCCTCAGCCGACCGCCTAAGCCCCTAGGAGACAGACAGTGAACGACTTCCCCGGCAGCGGCCTCTACGCCCGCACCGAGGCCGAGTACACCGGCCCGCGCGCCGAATCCCGCTATGTGATCCCCCGCTTCGTCGAGCGCACCTCGCAGGGCATCCGCGAGTACGACCCGTACGCGAAGCTCTTCGAGGAGCGCGTGATCTTCCTCGGCGTGCAGATCGACGACGCCTCCGCCAACGACGTCATGGCGCAGCTGCTGTGCCTGGAGTCGATGGACCCCGACCGGGACATCTCCGTCTACATCAACAGCCCCGGTGGCTCCTTCACCGCGCTGACCGCGATCTACGACACCATGCAGTTCGTGAAGCCGGACATCCAGACGGTCTGCATGGGTCAGGCGGCCTCGGCCGCCGCGATCCTGCTGGCCGCCGGTACGCCCGGCAAGCGCATGGCGCTGCCCAACGCGCGCGTGCTGATCCACCAGCCCTACAGCGAGACGGGCCGCGGTCAGGTCTCCGACCTGGAGATCGCCGCCAACGAGATCCTCCGGATGCGCGCCCAGCTGGAAGACCTGCTGGCCAAGCACTCCACCACGCCGATCGAGAAGATCCGCGAGGACATCGAGCGCGACAAGATCCTCACGGCCGACGACGCCCTGGCGTACGGCCTGATCGACCAGATCATCTCCACCCGGAAGATGAACAACGCCGCCGTCCGCTGACGCGGACCCGTAGGATATGCCGCCCCTTGGCACAGTGCACGTCAAAGTGAACCCTGCCAAGGGGGGCCCGAACGGGGGGCCCGGCAAGGTACCGTCGGACATAAGGCAGCACCAGGAGCCGCTGGACCTAGGCGTCTCCCAGGCGAAGGGGAAGCACACCGTGGCACGCATCGGTGACGGCGGCGATCTGCTCAAGTGCTCGTTCTGCGGCAAGAGCCAGAAGCAGGTCAAGAAGCTCATCGCAGGGCCTGGTGTGTACATCTGCGACGAGTGCATCGATCTCTGCAACGAGATCATCGAGGAGGAACTCGCGGAGACGAGCGAGGTGCGCTGGGAGGAACTCCCCAAGCCCCGCGAGATCTACGAGTTCCTGGAGGGCTATGTGGTGGGCCAGGAGTCGGCCAAGAAGGCCCTCTCCGTGGCGGTGTACAACCACTACAAGCGCGTCCAGGCCGGCGAGAACGGCGGCGGCAGCAGCCGTGACGACGCGATCGAGTTGGCGAAGTCCAACATCCTCCTGCTGGGCCCCACGGGCTCCGGCAAGACACTCCTCGCGCAGACACTGGCCCGCATGCTGAACGTCCCGTTCGCGATCGCCGACGCGACAGCGCTCACCGAGGCGGGCTACGTCGGCGAGGACGTCGAGAACATCCTGCTGAAGCTGATCCAGGCGGCCGACTACGACGTCAAGAAGGCCGAGACCGGGATCATCTACATCGACGAGATCGACAAGGTCGCGCGTAAGAGTGAAAACCCGTCGATCACGCGGGACGTGAGCGGCGAGGGTGTGCAGCAGGCGCTCCTGAAGATCCTCGAGGGCACCACGGCCTCGGTGCCGCCGCAGGGCGGACGCAAGCACCCGCACCAGGAGTTCATCCAGATCGACACGACGAACGTCCTGTTCATCGTGGGCGGTGCCTTCGCGGGCCTGGAGAAGCTCATCGAGTCCCGCGCGGGTGCCAAGGGCATCGGCTTCGGCGCGACGATCCGCTCCAAGCGCGAACTCGAGGCCAAGGACCAGTTCGAGGACGTCATGCCCGAGGACCTGGTCAAGTTCGGCATGATCCCCGAGTTCATCGGCCGTCTGCCCGTCATCACCTCGGTCCACAACCTCGACCGCGAGGCCCTCCTCCAGATCCTGGTCGAGCCCCGCAACGCGCTCGTCAAGCAGTACCAGCGCCTCTTCGAACTCGACGGCGTGGAGCTGGACTTCGAGCGCGAGGCCCTGGAAGCCATCGCCGACCAGGCCATCCTCCGCCAGACCGGCGCGCGCGGCCTGCGCGCCATCATGGAAGAGGTCCTCCAGGGCGTCATGTACGAGATCCCGTCCCGCAAGGACGTGGCCCGCGTCGTCATCACGGCGGACGTCGTCCACTCCAACGTCAACCCGACGCTGATCCCGCGGGACGCGCGCGGGCGGGGCTCGGGCGAGCAGAAGACGGCGTAGCGAGAATACGCAGAACATCGAAGGGGCCCCGGTCAACCGACCGGGGCCCCTTCGATGTTGAGTCCTGACGTCAGGCCTTGACGCGAACTTCCTTGCGGAGCTTGGCCGTCATGTCGGCCGCGCCCGAAAGATCCGCCGTCTTTCCGGCCATGGCGTCCGCCATGTCGATCGGGATGACCACACCCAGCGTGCTGTGGTCGCCCCAGATGCACACCGGCATGCTGATCGAGCTCGGACCCGAGCCGGAACTGTCGGAGACCTTCGTCTCCTGGCACTTGAGGACCGCGCCGTCGAGGCCGGCAGGTGTGTACGCCTTCGGGCTGCCGACGGCCTCGCCGTCCGAGTCCGTGGCGGCGCTCTTCTGCATCTCCTTGAACATGGCGTCCACGACCTTCTCGGGGTCGTCGATGTCACCGTAGACACCCATGAAGTTGATCATCTTCATCTTCAGGTAGTCGGCCGCCTCACCGGACTGGTAAGTGGCGCTCACGTCCTTGGCGTTCTTCACGCCGTGCTTCTCCGCGTCCTTGACGTCGTCCTCGCTGAAACCGTCGCCCTCAGCGCTCCCGGACTTCTTGTAGTCCGTCAGGACGGTGGCCGGTGTCGACAGTGTGTGCGCCCCGTCGTCCGCGATGTCCGAGCCGCCGCCCGCGTTCCCGCCCCCACCGATCACGAGGTACGTGCCGACGCCGATCGCGGCCACGACCGCCACGGCGCCGATGATGATGCCGATCTTCTTGCCGTTGCCGCCGCCCGGCGCCGGGGGCTGCGGGACGCCGTAGGGGGCCTGGCCGTACGGCGGCTGCTGGCCGTACGGGGCCTGCTGGCCGTAGGGAGCCTGCGGCTGGCCGTACGGCGGGGTCTGCGGCGGCACCCCGCCCTGCTGCGGATAGCCGTAACCCGGCTGCTGCGCGGGCTGCTGGGGCGGCGGGGGCTGCTGGGGATGGCCGTAGCCCGGCTGCTGCGCGGGCTGCTGGGGCTGCTGGGGGTAGCCGTAGCCGGGCTGGGGCGCCTGCGGAGCCTGCGGCGGCTGGCCGTAGGGGCCCGGCTGACCGTACGGCCCGGGCTGCTGGGGCTGCCCGTACGGGCCCGGCTGGTTGTGACTCATCTCTGGGTTCCCCTCCAGATGCTTATGTGTTCCCGACATCCTGGCTCAGGCACAGGCGACACACGGCATCGGGGCCCCCACCGTTACAGAGCAAACACGTTTCGGGACACGCCCGGGACACCCCTAAACTGACCCCGTGACCGAGAACGCTCAGCAGCAGCCCACAGCGCCCATCACCGAACTGCCGACCCAGTACACGCCGGCCGAGGTAGAGGGGGCGCTGTACGAGCGCTGGGTGGAGAAGGGTTATTTCACCGCCGACGCGAAGAGCGACAAGCCCCCGTACACCATCGTCATCCCGCCGCCGAACGTCACCGGCTCGCTCCACCTGGGCCACGCCTTCCAGCACACGCTCATGGACGCCCTGACGCGCCGCAAGCGCATGCAGGGCTACGAGGCGCTGTGGCTGCCGGGCATGGACCACGCCGGTATCGCGACCCAGAACAAGGTCGAGCAGCAGCTCGCCGAGGAGGGCAAGTCCCGCCACGACCTGGGCCGCGAGGAGTTCGTCGAGCGTGTCTGGCAGTGGAAGGAGGAATACGGCGGCCGGATCCTCGGCCAGATGCGGCGCCTCGGTGACGGCGTCGACTGGAGCCGCGAGCGCTTCACGATGGACGAGGGCCTGTCCAAGGCCGTCCTCACCATCTTCAAGCGGCTCTACGAGGACGAGCTGATCTACCGCGCCGAGCGCATCATCAACTGGTGCCCGCGCTGTCTGACGGCCATCTCCGACATCGAGGTGGAATACCAGGAGGACGCCGGCGAGTTGGTCTCCATCCGCTACGGCGAGGGCGAGGACAGCCTCGTCGTCGCGACCACGCGCGCGGAGACGATGCTCGGTGACACGGCCGTCGCCGTCCACCCCGACGACGAGCGGTACCAGCACCTCATCGGCAAGCAGATCAAGCTCCCGCTCACCGACCGCACCATCCCCGTCGTCGCCGACACCCACGTCGACCCCGAGTTCGGCACGGGCGCGGTCAAGGTGACCCCGGCGCACGACCCGAACGACTTCGAGATCGGCCGCCGTCACGACCTGCCGTCCCTGACGATCATGGACGAGCACGGCGTCATCACCGTCCACGGCCCCTTCCTCGGCCTGGACCGCTTCGAGGCCCGCTCGACCGTCGTCGGCGCCCTCAAGGAGCAGGGCCGCATCGTCGCCGAGAAGCGCCCCTACATGCACTCCGTCGGCCACTGCTCGCGCTGCAAGACCACGGTCGAGCCGCGCCTGTCCATGCAGTGGTGGGTCAAGGTCGGCCCGCTCGCCAAGGCGGCCGGCGACGCGGTGCGCGACGGCCGCGTCAAGATCCACCCCGAGGACATGTCGAAGCGCTACTTCGACTGGGTCGACAACATGCACGACTGGTGCATCTCGCGCCAGTTGTGGTGGGGCCACCGCATCCCGATCTGGTACGGCCCGGACGGCGAGGTCGTCTGCGTGGGACCCGACGAGGAGCCGCCCACCGGTGAGGGCTGGACCCAGGACTCCGACGTCCTGGACACCTGGTTCTCCTCCGGCCTGTGGCCGTTCTCCACGCTCGGCTGGCCCGAACAGACCGAGGACCTGCGGAAGTTCTATCCGACCGACGTCCTGCTGACCGGCCACGACATCATCTTCTTCTGGGTCGCCCGGATGATGATGTTCGGCCTCTACGCCATGGACGGCCAGGCCCCCTTCCACACCATCGCGCTGACCGGCCTGGTCCGCGACGAGTTCGGCAAGAAGATGTCGAAGTCGAACCCGAACGCGGTGGACCCGCTGGTCTGGATGGACGCCTACGGCTCCGACGCCGTGCGCTTCACCCTCGCCAACGGCGCCAACCCGGGCGCGGACGTGCCGATCGGCGAGGACTGGGTCAAGGCCTCCCGGAACTTCACCAACAAGATCTGGAACGCCACCCGCTTCGCCCTCATGAACGGCGCCACGGTCGAGGGCCCGCTGCCGGACGCCTCTCAGATGTCGGCGACGGACCGCTGGATCCTCTCCCGCCTCAACACCACGGTCGCCCAGGTCGACGCGTACTACGACGACTACCAGTTCGCCAAACTCGCCGACGCGCTCTACCACTTCGCGTGGGACGAGGTCTTCGACTGGTACGTCGAGCTGTCGAAGACGACGTTCTTCGCGGGCGGCGAGCAGGCCAGGGTCTCCGGCCGGGTCCTCGGTGAGGTCCTCGACGTGACGCTGCGGCTGCTGCACCCGGTCATCCCGTTCGTGACGGACGCCCTGTGGACCACCCTCACCGGTGGCGAGTCCCTGGTCATCGGCGAGTGGCCGGCCGACAGCGGCTTCCGCGACAAGGACGCCGAACTCGAGATCGAGCTGGTCCAGCGGGTCGTCACCGAGGTCCGCCGGTTCCGCAAGGACCAGGGCCTGAAGGACGGCCAGAAGGTCCCCGCCCGTCTGGAGCTCGACGGCACCGCCCTCGCGCCCCACGAGGCCGCCATCCGTCAGCTCCTGCGCCTCCAGCCGGAGGGCGAGGGCTTCGCGGCCACGGCGACCCTCCCGGTCGCGGGCGCCACGGTCGCGCTCGACCTCTCCGGCACGATCGACGTGGCGGCGGAGCGCAAGCGCCTCGCGAAGGACCTGGCGGCGGCCGAGAAGGAGAAGGCCCAGGCGAACGCCAAGCTCGGCAACGAGGCGTTCCTCGCGAAGGCCCCGGACAACGTGGTGGACAAGATCCGCGGCCGCCTGGCCAAGGCGGACGAGGACATCGCGAGGATCCAGGCCCAGCTGGAAAACCTGCCCCAGCAGTAGGACACCCAAGGGGCGCGGGGCCGCATCGATATGCGGCCCCGCCGCGTGGGCGCGACCAGCCACAGACTCCCCGCGCCCGCCAAGCAGGACCAGCCGCCCCCTCCCATGGGCGCGGCCCTAAACTGGCCGTGTGAGTGACAGCGACCCCTTCGACGAGATCATCGCCAACGAGACCGACCGCGACCCCGACCTCGCGGTCATCGAGGCCGGCAGCCGCACCCTGCGCACCCAGGGCGGCCCGCCGGAGGCAGATGTGCCCGCACGCCCTGCCGACCCCGAGGTCGACAAGGCCCTGCGCGAGGTCGAGGCGGAGCTCGCCACCCGGTGGGGCGAGACGAAGCTGGAGCCCTCGGTCAGCCGCATCGCCGCGCTGATGGACGTCCTGGGCGAGCCGCAGCGGTCGTACCCCTCGATCCACATCACGGGGACGAACGGCAAGACCTCCACGGCTCGCATGATCGAGGCCCTCCTCGGCGCCTTCGAACTGCGCACGGGCCGGTACACCAGCCCCCACGTCCAGTCGATCACCGAGCGCATCAGCCTGGACGGCGCCCCGATCTCGGCCGAGCGGTTCATCGAGACGTACGAGGACATCAAGCCGTACATCGAGATGATCGACGGTCAGCAGCAGTACCGGCTGTCCTTCTTCGAGGTGCTGACCGGCATGGCGTACGCCGCCTTCGCGGACGCGCCCGTCGACGTGGCCGTCGTGGAGGTCGGCATGGGCGGCTCCTGGGACGCCACCAACGTCATCGACGGCGATGTCGCCGTGGTCACGCCCATCGACCTGGACCACACCGACCGGCTCGGCGAGACGCACGCGGCGATCGCCGGCGAGAAGGCCGGGATCATCAAGCAGGACGCGACCGTCATCCTGGCCCAGCAGCCGGTCGACGCGGCGCAGGTGCTGCTGAAGAAGGCCGTCGAGGTCGACGCGACCGTCGCGCGTGAGGGCCTGGAGTTCGGGATCGTCTCGCGACAGGTCGCCGTGGGCGGCCAGTTGGTGACCCTGCGCGGCCTCGGCGGCGAGTACGAAGAGGTGTACCTGCCGCTGCACGGCCCCTACCAGGCGCACAACGCGGCCGTGGCGCTCGCCGCCGTGGAGGCGTTCTTCGGTGTGGGGGCCCAGCGTGCTGAGCGGCTGGACATCGACACCGTCCGCAAGGCCTTCGCGGCCGTCTCCTCCCCGGGCCGCCTCGAAGTCGTACGGCGTTCCCCGACCGTCGTCCTGGACGCCGCCCACAACCCGGCGGGCGCCCGCGCCACCGCCGAGGCCGTCGGCGAGGCCTTCGACTTCAGCCGGCTCATCGGTGTGGTCGGCGCGAGCGGCGACAAGAACGTACGGGGGCTGCTCGAGGCCTTCGAGCCGATCTTCGCCGAGGTCGTGATCACACAGAACTCCAGTCACCGCGCGATGGACTCCGACGAGCTCGCCGCGATCGCCGTCGAGGTGTTCGGCGAGGAGCGCGTGCAGGTCGAACCGCGGCTGCCGGACGCGCTGGAGGAGGCGATCACGCTGGCCGAGGAGGACGGCGAGTTCGCGGGCGGCGGAGTACTCGTCACCGGGTCGGTCATCACGGTCGGCGAGGCCCGGCTGCTGCTGGGAAGGGGCTGAGTCCCGAGCATGCGTACGCTCTGTGCTTCCACGCTGATCGGCGAGTTGTTCGTCATCGGCTTCGCCGGACTGGTCGCGATGAAGGACCCCGACCTGGTCACCTCCACGGTGTGGACGGTCAGCGGCATCGCCATGTTCCTGTGCCTCGCGCTGTGCGGGGTGGTGACCCGGCCGGGCGGCGTCGCCCTCGGCTGGGCGCTCCAGATCGCCCTGATCGCCTCCGGCTTCGTCATCCCGACCATGTTCTTCATGGGCGCGATCTTCGCGGCGCTGTGGTGGGCCTCCGTGCACTACGGCCGGAAGATCGACGAGGCCAAGGCGAGATTCGCCGCCCAGGCCGACTCCCCTGCACCTGACGCTGTGTGACGAGCGCACCGACACGCCCTGTAATCTCGTCCCACCGCACATGTCAGCAGGCAAGGAGCCCCTCGTGAGCCAGCGCACCCTCGTCCTCCTCAAGCCCGACGCCGTCCGTCGTGGCCTGACCGGCGAGATCATCAGCCGTATCGAGCGCAAGGCCGGCTGGCAGATCACCGCGCTGGAGCTGCGCACGCTGGACCAGGACACGCTGGAGCAGCACTACGGCGAGCACAAGGGCAAGCCCTTCTACGAGCCGCTGGTGGAGTTCATGGCCTCCGGTCCGGTCGTCGCGCTGATCGTCGAGGGCGAGCGGGTCATCGAGGGCGTCCGCGCGCTGGCCGGCCCGACCGACCCGATCGCCGCCGCGCCCGGTTCCATCCGTGGCGACTACGGCGTCATCGTCCGCGAGAACCTGATCCACGCGTCCGACTCGGAGGAGTCCGCCGAGCGCGAGGTGAAGATCTTCTTCCCCGGGCGCGCATAGGTTCGTGCGTAGGTTCAGTGGCATTTTCTGACATGCTGTCAGTTCATCTGCCCGTCTGACCTGGGGCGGCCGTACATTTTCGGCCGTCCTTCGGCATATGCGTGCCGATCGGGGGAACGAGTGCCCCCTATGGACCGTCTCCACAAGCGGGGCGGCTTTACATCTGCTGACAATGGCGAAGACCCTCGCGCAGTGTTCGTGCAGGCGCGTCTACGATGGAAGCCTTCACGTCACAGCACCCACTTCGCCGACCTGAAAAGCCCTCGAAAGCTCCCGGGAAGGCCAGACGAATCCTGATGGGGAACTCAATGTCGTTCATCGGCCGTGACATGGCTGTCGACCTCGGGACCGCCAACACGCTGGTGTACGTCAGGGGTCGCGGGATCGTACTCAACGAGCCGTCCGTCGTCGCGATCAACACCAACACCGGTGGCATCCTCGCGGTCGGCGCCGAAGCGAAGAAGATGATCGGGCGGACCCCCGGCAACATCGTTGCCGTGCGGCCGCTGAAGGACGGCGTGATCGCCGACTTCGAGATCACCGAGCGGATGCTCCGCTACTTCATTCTGAAGATCCACAAGCGGCGGTATCTCGCGAGGCCGCGCGTCGTCGTGTGTGTCCCCTCGGGCATCACCGGCGTCGAGCGCCGCGCCGTCATCGAGGCGTCGTCCCAGGCAGGCGCCCGCCAGGTGCACATCATCGAGGAGCCCATGGCGGCCGCCATCGGTTCCGGCCTGCCGGTCCACGAGGCCACGGGCAACATGGTGGTGGACATCGGCGGCGGCACCACGGAGGTCGCGGTCATCTCCCTCGGCGGCATCGTCACCGCCCAGTCCATCCGCGTCGCGGGTGACGAGCTGGACAACGCGATCATCCAGCACATCAAGAAGGAGTACTCCCTCCTTCTGGGTGAGCGAACGGCCGAGCAGATCAAGATCACGATCGGTTCGGCGTACGACCTCGACGCTGACGAGCACACCGAAATCCGCGGCCGGGACCTCGTCTCCGGGCTGCCCAAGACCGTCGTCATCTCGGCCGCCGAGGTCCGCAAAGCGATCGAGGAGCCCGTCAACGCGATCGTCGACGCCGTCAAGACGACCCTGGACAAGTGCCCGCCGGAGCTCTCCGGCGACATCATGGACCGCGGCATCGTCCTCACCGGCGGCGGCGCCCTGCTGCGCGGGCTCGACGAGCGGCTGCGCCGGGAGACCGGCATGCCGATCCACATCGCCGAGGACCCGCTCGACAGCGTGGCGCTCGGCTCCGGGAAGTGCGTCGAGGAGTTCGAGGCGCTTCAGCAGGTGCTGGACGCCCAGCCGCGCAGATGACGTAACTCTTCGATTCCGCCGTACGAGATGATCTCCTCTCGTGCGGCGGATCGTTGATATCGAGGCATAAGCTCCCACAAACGCCACTCCAATAAGAAGGGCACGGCCGCCGCACGTGAGGGACACACGAGAGAGCCGGCTGCTCCTGGTGCTGCTGATCGCCGTCGCGTTCGCGCTGATCACGGTCGACATCCGCGGCGGGGAGGACTCACCGGTCGACGGCGCCCGCCAGGCCGCGGCCGCCGTGTTCGGCCCGATCGAGGACAGTGTGTCGACCGCGGTCAATCCGGTCGGCAACGCCGTGTCGGCCATCCGCGACTCCGGCGAGCGGCACGACCGGCTCGCCGAGCTCGAGAAGGAGAACTCGGCCCTCAAGGCGAAACTCGGCAGCGACGACCGAAACTCCAGCCGTCTCAAGCAGCTCGACAAGATGCTGAAGACCGCCGGCGAGGGTCAGTACGGCATCAAGGGCGCCGAGGTCATCGCCATAGGAGCGGCCCAGGGCTTCTCCTGGACGATCACCGTCGACGTCGGCGCCAACGACGGCATCCAGCGCGACATGACCGTCCTCAACGGCGACGGCCTGGTCGGCCGCGTCACCACGGTCGGCCCGAACACCGCCACCGTGCTCCTCGCCAACGACCCCGACTTCACCGTCGGTACCCGCATGGAGGCCACCGACGAGCTCGGCTTCGCCTCCGGTCAGGGCGACCGTCCGCTGCGCGTCGAACTCCTCAACGGCAAGGCCGACGTGAAGAAGGGCGACCGTCTGGTCACCTTCGGCTCGCAGGCCGACAAGCCCTTCGTCCCCGGCGTCCCGGTCGGCGTGGTCTCCCGCGTCGACCCCTCCGGCGGCGACCTCACCCGCACCCTCTACGTCACGCCGTACGTCAGCTTCACCAAGCTCGACATGGTCGGCGTCGTCGTCCAGGCCCCCAAGAAGGACCCGCGCGACACCGTGCTCCCGGCCAAACCGAAACCGACGCCCACGCCGACCGTGACGGTCACCGTCACCCCGTCCGCCAATGCGCCGGTCGACGGCGAGATCCAGCAAGAGCAGTAGGAGCTGTAGTCATGCGCGTCAACCGGATCCTGCTGTCCTCCGCACTGGTCGTGGTCGCCCTGGTCCTCCAGGTGAGCGTCCTCGCCCGCCTCCACCTCCCGGGTGCCGTCCCCGACCTGCTGCTCCTCACCGTCCTCGGCCTGGCTCTCGTCTACGGCCATGTCGGCGGCGCCCTCGTCGGCTTCGGCGCCGGTCTCCTCGCCGACCTCGCCCCGCCAGCCGACCACGCGGCCGGCCGCTACGCCCTGGTGCTGTGCGTCATCGGCTACCTCGCCGGCCTCGCCAAACCGGAGAACGGCAGACTCAAGTCGGCCACCGGCCCCATGGTCGTCGTGGTCGCCGCCGCCATCGGCACCACCCTGCTGTACGCCGGTGTCGGCGCCCTCGTCGGCGACACCGCCGCCCGCCATGTGGGCCTGCCCAGCCTGCTGTTCACGGCCGCCCTGTACGACCTGCTGCTCGCCCCCTTCGTCGTCCCCGGCATCATGGCGCTCGCCCGGCGCGCCGAGAACGACCCGCTCGCCGAGGCCGGCTCCGCCGCCAAGTCGGCGAACATCTCCTCCGGGTGGCTGTCCTCGGGCACCGGTCTGAAGATCGGCGGCCAGCGGGGCGGCCTCGGGAGCCTGAAGACGAAGGCCCGGACCCGGACCGCGCGGGTGGGCCGCATCAAGGGGGTCAAGCGGCTGTGAGGGCGGGCGAGTTCAGCACAGGCCATTTCACCCGAACGGGTGCGCCGGGGCGGAACGCGGGTTCACAGGTCCGCCGTTCATCATTCGTACGCGCACACACGTCGGCGCACTGAGAGGGGGCGGAAACCGCAGTGACCAACATCCCCGAGACCGGGCGGACCCCACGGGTCCAGATCCGGCTCGTCGTGATCCAGATCCTCGTCCTCTCCCTCCTCGGCACCCTCGGCGGCCGCCTCTGGTACCTCCAGATCCGCGAAGGCGACGCGTACGCCAAGGAAGCCTCCGGAAACCACGTCCAGCAGGTCGTCGACCCCGCGGTGCGCGGTTCGATCCTGGACGCCCGCGGAGTGCCCCTCGCGGACAACGAGACCCGGCTGGTGGTCTCCGCCTCCCGCACCGACCTGCTGAAGATGAAGGACGACGGCAAGGCCGTCCTCACCAAACTGGGCAAGGTCCTCGGCATGTCCGCCAAGGACGTCATGCTAAAGGTCCGGCTGTGCGACGCGAAGACGCCCCAGCCGTGTTGGAACGGCTCGCCGTACCAGCCGATCCCCATCACCGACGAGGCCACCCCCAAGCAGGCCCTGCAGATCCGCGAGCGCGCCGAGGACTTCCCCGGCATCACCGCCGAACCCGAGGCCGTGCGGCGCTATGCCGCCCCCGGCAAGTCCAACACCGCCCAGGTCCTCGGGTACCTCTCGCCGGTCACCGACGAGGAGATCACCAAGGCCCAGGACACCGACTCGCCCTACCTGCGCTCCGACCAGGTCGGCCGCTCGGGCCTGGAGCGCCAGTACGACAAGCAACTGCGCGGCAAGGCAGGCGTCACCCGCTACGAGGTCGACAACCTCGGCCGCGTCATCGGCGAGGCCGAGGCCGACGCGGCCCAGCCCGGCGCCAACCTCGTCACCAGCATCGACGCCCGCGTCCAGCGGGTCGCCGAGTACGAACTGAACCAGGCGATGAAGACCGCCCGCCAGCAGTTCGACAAGATCACCGGCGAGAACTACAAGGCCGACTCGGGCGCTGTCGTCGTGATGGAGGCCAAGACCGGCCGGATCGTGGCGATGGCGTCCGCCCCGACCTACGACCCGAACGTCTGGGTCGGTGGAATCTCCGCCAAGGACTACAAGAAGCTCACCGGCAAGGGCTCCGACTACCCGCTGCTCAACAGGGCCATACAGGGTCAGTCCGCACCCGGTTCGACGTTCAAGGTCGTCTCCACGGCCGCCGCGGTCGAGGCCGGCTACGAGTGGGACGGCGGCTACCCGTGCACCAGCTCGTACTCGGTGGGCGGCCAGGTCTTCAAGAACTTCGAGGGGGAGAGCTTCGGCCCGATCTCGCTCGGCCGCGCCCTGGAGGTCTCCTGCGACACCGTCTTCTACGGCCTCGCCGACCGGGAGTGGAAGAAGGACGGCGGCATCAACCCCAAGAAGGGCGAGCCGAAGGACTACTTCTACAAGGCCGCCCACCAGTTCGGTCTCGGCAAGGAGACCGGCATCGACCTCCCCAACGAGGTCACCGGCCGCGTCCCCGACCGCCAGTGGAAGGAGTCGTACTGGAAGGCCAACAAGGACAGCTGGTGCAAGACCGGTAAGAAGGACGGCAGCTACGTCGAGAAGATCGCGTACGAGAACTGCCTCGAAGGCAACAAGATGCGCGAGGGCGACTCCATCAACTACTCCATCGGTCAGGGCGACACCCTCGTCACCCCGATCCAGGAGGCCAGGATCTACGGGGCGCTCGCCAACGGCGGCACCATGTACCAGCCGAGCATCGGCAAGGCGATCATCAGCGCCGACGGCAAGACCGTCCAGGAGATCAAGCCCAAGGCGACCGGGAAGCTTCCGGTCGGCCAGGCCACCCTCAAGGGCATGGACAGCGCCCTGGAGGGCGTCGTCACCCGCGGTACGGCCGCCTGGAAGTTCGGCGGCTGGCCGCAGGACAAGATCCCGCTGCACGCCAAGACCGGCACCGCCGAGGTCTACGGCAAGCAGACGACGTCCTGGCTGGCCACGTACTCCAAGGACTACACGGTCGTCATGACGATCGCCCAGGCCGGAACCGGCTCCGGCGCCTCGGGTGAGGCCGTGCGCAGCATCTACAACGCCATGTACGGCGTCTCGGCCGACGGCACCATCAACAAGAAGAACGCGCTGCTGCCCACCCCCGAGAAGAGCCTGCCCAAGGTCCAGACCGACGGGACCATCAAGTCCCCGAAGGTCGCCAAGGACCCGGCCAAGGACCAGCGGGCGAGCCAGGAGGCCACGCCCGAACCGGACGCGACACAGCAGACGGCGACCGTGAACACGCCGACCAACGGGAACCGTGACACCCGGAGGCGGCGCCGCAAGAGGGGGAGCCGGAGGATGCTCACATGACCGGGGCGAACAGCTTCCAGGTCTCCGGGTACGGCCCCGCGCGCGCGGGCTGGACCCGGCTGCTGGCCCGCGACTCGCTCGCCCGCCGGCTGGACTGGCCGATACTGTTCTCGGCCCTCGCCTTGTCCATGATCGGCTCGATCCTGGTCTTCTCGGCGACCCGCAACCGCACCGAGATCAACCAGGGCGACCCCTACTACTTCCTGATCCGCCACCTCATGAACACCGGCATCGGGTTCGCCCTGATGATCGGCACGGTGTGGGTCGGCCACCGCACCCTGCGCACCGCCGTGCCCCTGCTGTACGGCGCCTCGCTCTTCCTGATCCTGCTGGTCCTCACCCCGCTGGGCTCCACGGTCAACGGCGCCCACTCCTGGATCGTGATCGGCGGCGGTTTCTCTCTCCAGCCCTCGGAGTTCGTGAAGATCACGATCATCCTGGGCATGGCGATGCTCCTCGCGGCCCGGGTCGACGCGGGCGACAAGCCCTACCCCGACCACCGCACCGTGCTCCAGGCCCTGGGCCTCGCCGCCGTACCGATGCTCATCGTGATGCTCATGCCCGACCTCGGGTCGGTCATGGTCATGGTCATCATCGTGCTCGGGCTGCTGCTCGCCTCCGGCGCCTCCAACCGATGGGTCTTCGGGCTGCTCGGCGCGGGCGCCGCCGGCGCGATCGCGGTCTGGCAGCTGCACATCCTGGACGAGTACCAGATCGCCCGCTTCGCCGCCTTCGCCAACCCGAGCCTCGACCCGGCGGGCGTCGGCTACAACACCAACCAGGCGCGGATCGCCATCGGTTCGGGAGGTCTGACGGGCGCGGGCCTGTTCCACGGTTCGCAGACCACCGGCCAGTTCGTGCCGGAGCAGCAGACCGACTTCGTCTTCACCGTCGCCGGCGAGGAGCTGGGCTTCGTCGGCGCGGGCCTGATCATCGTCCTGCTCGGGGTCGTCCTGTGGCGGGCCTGCCGGATCGCCCGCGAGACGACCGAGCTGTACGGCACGATCGTGGCCGCCGGAATCGTGGCGTGGTTCGCCTTCCAGTCCTTCGAGAACATCGGCATGACCCTCGGGATCATGCCGGTCACCGGTCTGCCCCTGCCGTTCGTGTCGTACGGAGGATCGTCGATGTTCGCCACATGGGTCGCGGTGGGGCTGCTTCAGTCGATCAGAGTGCAGCGACCGATGTCGGCCTAGGCCGGGTCGGCCGGGTGGCGGCGGCCCTCTGCCGCAACCGCCCGCTGACCACTAGATTTGACTCATGGCGGACACAAAGCGGGAGATCGAGCGGAAGTACGAGTCCGACAACAGCGGCCTGCCCGATCTGACCGGAGTCGCCGGAGTCGAGGCCGTCGTCGACAAGGGCGTCGCGCGTCTGGACGCCACCTACTACGACACGGCCGACGAACGCCTCGTGGCGTCCTCGATCACCCTGCGCCGCCGCACGGGCGGAGCGGACGCGGGCTGGCACCTGAAGCTGCCCGTGTCCGAGGGCGTGCGCGACGAGATCCGGGCCCCGCTCTCCGACACCCTCCCCGACGAACTCGCCGCCCTGGTCCGCTCCCGGGTCAGAAACGTCGAGCTGCTGCCCGTGGTCCGGCTGCGCTCGGACCGTGACGTGCGCCACCTCCTGGACGCGCAGGGGCGCCTGCTCGCCGAGGTCAGCGTGGACGCCGTGCACGCCGAGCGGCTCAGCGGCGGCGTCGGCGACGCCCAGTGGACCGAGATCGAGGTGGAGCTCGCCGACGGCGGCGACCCGGCCTTCCTCGACAAGGTCGAGAAGCGGCTGCGCAAGGCGGACGTACGGCCGTCCGCTTCGTCCTCGAAGCTGGCCCGGGCCCTCGCGGAGACGGCCCCCAAGAAGAAGAGCCCCGGCACAGCGGATCCGGTGACCGCCGGCGACCACATCCTCGCCTACGTCCGCGCCCAGCGGGACGCGATCCTCGAACTCGACCCGGCCGTCCGCCAGGACGCCGAGGACGCCGTGCACAGCATGCGCGTCGCCACCCGCCGGATGCGCAGCACCTTCAAGTCGTACGGCACCGTCCTCGACCGGGACGTCACCGACCCGATCGGCGACGAGCTGAAGTGGCTGGCCGGCGAACTGGGCGTGGAGCGGGACCGCGAGGTGCTGTCCGAGCGCCTGACCGCGGCTCTCGACGAGGTGCCGCGGACGCTGCTCTACGGGCCGATCGCCTCGCGACTGAGCACATGGGCCGGCGACCGCCCCGGCGGGGCGAGCGCCCGGCTGATCGGCGTCCTGGACTCCCGTCGCTACCTCACCCTGCTCGACACCCTGGACGCGGTGATCGCCGACCCGCCACTGCTGAAGGCGGCCGGGAAGAAGCCCCACAAGGTGATCGCCAAGGCCGTGCGCAAGGACTTCCGGAAGGTTGCCGGCCTCGTCGGGCAGGCGCTGGAGCGGGAGCCCGGAACCGACCGGGACATCGCGATCCACGAGGCCCGCAAGAAGACCAAACGCACCCGCTACGCGGCCGAAGCGGCCCGCCCGGTTCTCGGCAAACCGGCCAAGACCATGGTCAAGTCCATGAAGTCGCTCCAGAACCTGCTGGGGGAGCACCAGGACAGCGTGATGGCCCGGCAGACCCTGCGCGAGCTGTCCTCGGTCGCCCACGCGGCGGGGGAGAACGCCTTCACCTACGGGCTGCTCCACGGGCGTGAGGAACAGCGGGCGACGGCCGTGGAGGCCGAACTGCCCGGCTTCTGGGACGGCATCAGGGGCGAGGCGGACGCCCTCTGACCTTCCGGGCGTACGGGGGGTGGTCGCGGCCGCGTTACGCTAGATGGTCACCCCTGTCAGTTCAGCCAAGCCCACCGAAGGTTCGCGAGATGCCTGCCGAAGTCGCTGCGGCCGCAGAGTCTGTGTTTCCGCAGCTCGAAGCTCTGCTCCCGCATGTGCAGAAGCCGATCCAATATGTCGGCGGAGAGCTCAACTCCACCGTCAAGCCGTGGGAGTCCTGTGACGTCCGCTGGGCACTGATGTACCCGGACGCGTACGAGGTCGGTCTGCCCAACCAGGGCGTCATGATCCTCTACGAGGTCCTGAACGAGCAGGAGGGCGTCCTCGCCGAGCGCACCTACAGCGTGTGGCCGGACCTCGAGGCGCTGATGCGGGAGCACCACGTCCCGCAGTTCACGGTGGACAGTCACCGGCCCGTGGGCGCCTTCGACGTGTTCGGCCTGTCCTTCTCCACGGAGCTGGGCTACACCAACATGCTGACCGCGCTGGACCTGGCGGGCATCCCGCTGGAGTCCAAGGACCGTACGCTCGACGACCCGATCGTCCTGGCCGGCGGCCATGCGGCCTTCAACCCCGAGCCGATCGCGGACTTCATCGACGCGGCGATCATCGGCGACGGCGAGCAGGCCGTGCTCGACATGACGAAGATCATCCGTGAGTGGAAGGCGGAGGGCCGGCCGGGCGGCCGCGAGGAGGTCCTCTTCCGCCTCGCGAAGACGGGCTCGGTGTACATCCCCGCGTTCTACGACGTCGAGTACCTCCCGGACGGCCGTATCGCCCGCGTCGTACCGAACAAGTCGGGCGTCCCGTGGCGCGTGTCGAAGCACACCGTCATGGACCTGGACGAGTGGCCGTACCCCAAGCAGCCCCTCGTCCCCCTCGCGGAGACGGTCCACGAACGCATGTCGGTCGAGATCTTCCGCGGCTGCACCCGCGGCTGCCGCTTCTGCCAGGCGGGCATGATCACCCGCCCGGTCCGCGAGCGCTCGATCACGGGCATCGGCGACATGGTGGAGAAGGGCCTGAAGGCGACGGGCTTCGAGGAGGTGGGTCTTCTCTCGCTCTCGTCTGCGGACCACTCGGAGATCGGCGACATCGCGAAGGGCCTGGCGGACCGGTACGAGGAGGACAAGATCGGCCTGTCCCTCCCCTCCACCCGCGTCGACGCCTTCAACGTGGACCTGGCGAACGAACTGACGCGCAACGGCCGCCGCTCGGGCCTGACCTTCGCCCCCGAGGGCGGCTCCGAGCGCATGCGCAAGGTCATCAACAAGATGGTCTCGGAAGAGGACTTGATCCGGACGGTCTCCACGGCGTACGGCAACGGCTGGCGCCAGGTGAAGCTGTACTTCATGTGCGGCCTGCCGACGGAGACCGACGAGGACGTCCTCCAGATCGCGGACATGGCGACGAAGGTGATCGCCGAGGGCCGCAAGGTCTCCGGCCAGAACGACATCCGCTGCACGGTCTCGATCGGCGGCTTCGTCCCCAAGCCCCACACGCCCTTCCAGTGGGCCCCGCAGCTCTCGGCGGAGGAGACCGACGCCCGCCTGGCGAAGCTCCGCGACAAGATCCGCGGCGACAAGAAGTACGGCCGCTCGATCGGCTTCCGCTACCACGACGGCAAGCCCGGCATCGTGGAAGGCCTGCTGTCGAGGGGCGACAGGCGGATCGGCGCCGTGATCCGCGCCGTCTACGAGGACGGCGGCCGCTTCGACGGCTGGCGCGAGCACTTCTCCTACGACCGCTGGATGGCCTGCGCCGACAAGACGCTGCCCGCCTTCGGCGTGGACGTCGACTGGTACACGACCCGCGAGAAGACGTACGAGGAAGTCCTCCCCTGGGACCACCTCGACTCCGGCCTCGACAAGGACTGGCTCTGGGAGGACTGGCAGGACGCCCTCGACGAGACGGAGGTCGAGGACTGCCGGTGGACGCCTTGCTTCGACTGCGGGGTGTGTCCGCAGATGGACACGCACATTCAAATCGGCCCGACCGGCAAGAAGTTGCTGCCTCTGACGGTCAAGAACGGCGGGCCGACGCCCGCCGCGAGTGGTCACGCGCACTGATTGAGTGAGGCATTCGGCTGGTCGGCAGGGCGGTCGGGAAGAGGGATGGTGTCCCTGTTCCCGACCGCCCTGCGTTGGACGGGTTTCACATGTGAGGTTGTGTGGTGGTGCGGCTGACGGCCAGGAACTGCCGTCGCCTGTCCGTCAGTTGCAGAAGTTGAGGATGGGCAGAAGGCCGTTGCCGCACTGGAAGTCCTCGCCGTCGCCACCGTGGCCGCCGGCCGGGGCGGCCTTGGTGACGACGTGCGTGGCGGGCGTCGCGGCCACGGCGGAGGTGGCAGTTGCCACCCCCGCCGCACAAGCGATGCCCACGGCGACGCTCACCGCGAATACGCGCGGAATGCGGGAAACGGCCTTCTTGGAGAGAGGTGTTGTGTTCATGAACTCACCATGCACACCGCCGCGACCAGTTGCTCGCCGAGCGCATCTGAGTGGGTGAGCCACCACCCCGGGGTCCGCTACTTGCTCGCGGCGAAGCGCATGAGGGCCAGTTCGTCGCCCTGCTTGATCTTGCCGGTGGTGTTGATGACTTCGAGCTTCCAGGCGTTGCCGACGCGGACGGCCTTGGCGACCGCGCAGCCGTTGTCCGTGGTGAGCATGCTCGGCCAGATGTCGGCGACCTGCTGGGAGCTGCCGCCGCTGGCGTCGTAGACCTTGAAGCTGATGTTGCGGGCCTTCTGGAAGGAACTGCCCTTCTTGTAGGCGGCGGCGACGAAGACGATCGAGGTGATGTGAGGCGGGAGCTTCGCGAACTCGACGGTGACCGTCTCGTCGTCGCCGTCCCCGTGGCCGGTCTGGTTGTCGCCGCTGTGCAGCAGGGAGCCGTTGCCTATCGGGTCGAGCGAGTCGAGGCCCGCCAGGCGCACCGGGTCGCCGTCGTGCATGGCGATGGCGATGAGGTCGAGGTCCGTGCCGGACTTGCGGCGGAGCTTGCCGATCACCCCGCCGCTGGCGCCCGCGGTGGGGTCCCAGGAGGCCCCTATGGACAGATGGGTCACGCCGTCCAGGTCGGCGGGGCCGTCTTCCTTCGTAAGCGTAATCATGGGGACATAGTGCACGGCCCCCCGCCGGGTCATGGAGCGGCCCTGTGAAACCCGGTGGTCCGGCGGCCCGTGGTCTCGCCATCATGGGGCGATGCCGCAGCTGACCCTGCCCGACGTCCGGTTCCACGCCTCCTACCTCGACGCGGTACGCGAGTTCACCGAGGCCGGCCTGGATCCGGCCGTGCTGGAGAGCGGGCAGCTCGGGCCGTAAGAGAAGGCCTGGCGGGAGCCCGCGGGATTCGCGGCCCACGTGGACATGCTGCGTGCGGAGACGGAACGGCCGCGCAGGCCGGACTGGGTGCCGATGACGAACCTCTGGTACGTCGAGGACGACACCTTCTTCGGCAGGTTCACGTTGTTCCTTAGGTATCCGTAGCGATTCGTCATCCGTCGACGTCGTGCGGTGTGCTCGGTGTCGGGGTCGTATGCGAGTACGTGGATAGAATGCGTGACCTTTTACGGGGAGTGTCGTTGATCGGATGACAGCATCGCGGGCGGGAAGGGGGTATCGGTGAGCCGGAAACTGCCGCTTGCCGGGGGCGAGATCGTCCGTACCGCGTGCGCCCGTGGTGTGCTGCGTACCGGTGTGGAAGAGAAGACGGGTGAACTCCTGTCCGCTGCAGTGCTGGCGGAGCGGGTGGGCTGGGCTGCTGATCTGGTGTCGGGCATGGTCGCCGTGCTGCTGGCCGAGCACTGGAACGCCGCCGATGTGGACGTGCTGGCCGCCGGTGAGGACACCGGGGGCCGCCCGCTGCCGTCGAACGCCTGGATGGCCCTGCGCCGCCTGGGCTGGACGGTCGGCCCGGCCGGGGGCATCCGGGTCAATGACCGCATCGTGCGCATCGCCCAGGAGGCGGCCGGGCGCACGCTGCGTGCGGCGAAGTGGCGCGCCGACCTGACCGCCGGAGTGCTCGCGACCTGGCCCGCCGACCCCGCCAGGCGAACCCCCAAGGAGTGGGACCGGGTGCGGGAGGCGGTGCGCGCGCGGTCATCACCCCCGCGCCCAAGACCAGCCGGACGGATCGGTCCAAGACCGGACCCACCCGGCAGCAGACAGCACGCCCCGCGCCCAGGCGACGCAGGGCACCCTCCCCCGTCAGGCCCTCGGGTCCGGCGGGCCAGCGTCCGGAGGGACACGCTCACACGGACCGGACCCGGCTGCCTCGTGCGGCCGACCGGAACCAGGGCGTGACGACGATCAGCACACCTCACCGGCCGCGCTGGGCGGCGCTGGGCGCAGGTTTCCACCTGCACGCTCACGCCACCCCTCCACAGTGGGCAGATCCCATACCGGACACAACGTCTGGCATGGGATCACTAAGCTGATCAGGGACGCTCTCGATACGGCACCGCCTCACCCCGCACCTGCTGGAACTCGGCGGCCACATCGGCTACGTGGTCCGTCCCGGCGCCCGGCGTCGGGGACACGCCACCGCCATGCTCGCGGCCGCCCTCCCCGTCTGCCGTCAACTGGGCATCGACCGGGCCCTGGTCACCTGTGACGCCACCAACACCGCGTCTCGTAAGGTGATCGAGGCCAATGGCGGAGAATTCGAGGATCGGCGCGGCGTAAAGCTGCGGTACTGGATCCGTACGGGGAACTGAGGCGTCTACGTCGTTATGGACCTGGAGAAGCAGCCCGCGCCGCAGGCACCCTCGCCGGAGGGATGTCTGACCGTCGCGATTCGCATCCCCGTACGCATCGTCGTGCTCGTGCTGGTCGTGCCCGTGCGGATCGTCTGGGACGGGTTCGTCGTGGTGGGGCGGTTCCTGCGGGACAGCGTGCTGCGGCCGCTGTGGCGGGCGCTGGTCGTCTGGCCCTGCGTGGCCCTGTGGCGCTACGTGGTCGTGCCCCTCGCCAAGGCGGTCGGATGGCTCGCCAAGGTGCTCGTCGTCATCCCCCTGGTGTGGCTGTACCGGTATGTGCTGACGCCGGTCGGGCAGGGCATCGCATGGCTGGCGCGGGGGATCGTGGCCGGGCTGGTGTGGGTGTACGCGCGCGTGCTCACTCCGGTCGGGCACGGGATCGTGTGGCTCCTCACGGGTGTCGGCGCGGTACTCGCACTGATCGGGCGCGGCATCGCGTGGGTGGCGCGGGGGATCGTGGCCGGGCTGGTGTGGGTGTACGCGCGCACGTTCACTCCGGTCGGGCACGGGATCGTGTGGCTCCTCAAGGGCGTCGGTGCCGTGCTCGCCTGGATCTTCACGCCGATCGGGCGCGCGATCGTGTGGTGCGCCAGGGGGCTCGCGTGGCTGGCGAGCACCGTTGTCACCGGCATCGGCGTCGCCCTGTACTGGATCGGCCGCATCCTGCTCGTCCTGCCCGTGGTCGCCCTGTGGCGCTGGGTCCTCGCGCCCATGGGGAGGGTCCTCGCCGTCGTCGGCCGGGAAGTGTGGGACGCGCTCGGGCACGCCTGGCGGATCGCCGGGCACATCTCCCTCGCTGTCGGCCGGTTCCTCGGGACCCTCTTCCGGTGGATCTTCGTCGAGCCGGTGCGCTGGGTGTACCGCACGGTGCTGACCCCGGTCGGGCACGTGGTCCGGGACGTGGTGCTGCGCCCCGTCGCCGAGGCCGCGCGCAGTGTGGGACGGATCACCCGGGCCACGCTGGCCTCCGCCCGCGAATCCGTACGGCAGGCTCGGGCCGACTTCCGGCGGATGCTCTTCGGCGATGGCGGCCATGTCAGTGATGGCGGCGGCGTCGGCGCTGTCGGCGAGACCCGTGAGCGTGAGGCGGTGGCCCTGCGGGAACCGACGGGCGCCGACACACGTACTCTAGGTAGCAGTACGACCGCACTCACGAAGGACTGAGCGACACTGGGCAAGCGACAGCCCGAAGGCCCGCCGCCCGCACCGGCGGTGCAGCGCATCCGACTGCGCTACACCAAGCGCGGCCGCCTCCGGTTCACCAGCCACCGTGACTTCCAGCGCGCCTTCGAGCGTGCGCTGCGCCGCTCCGAGGTGCCCATGGCGTACTCGGCGGGGTTCACGCCGCATCCGAAGGTGTCGTACGCCAATGCCGCACCCACCGGCACGGGCAGTGAGGCGGAGTACCTGGAGATCGCGCTCACGCAGGCGCGCGACCCGGAGAAGCTCCGGCTCCTCCTCGACGAGTCGCTGCCCGCCGGGCTCGATGTCGTCGACGCGGTCGAGGCTCGGACCTCGGGACTCGCCGACCGGCTCACCGCTTCCGTGTGGGAGCTCAGGCTGGACGGCGTGGACCCGGCAGAGGCCGGGCGCGCGGTCGCCGCGTTCAACGCCGCCGAGGCGGTCGAGGTCCAGCGCACCACCAAGAACGGTCTTCGGACCTTTGACGCCCGCCCCGCGGTCGTACAACTTGAAACGCACAGTGAACCTGCTGATAGGCCGACCGACCAGCCCTGTGCGATACTGCGGCTGGTTGTTCGGCACGTGACGCCTGCCGTTCGACCCGACGACGTCCTGTCCGGTCTCCGCGCCGTGGCCGACCTGGCGCCGCCGGTCCCCGCAGCGGTGACCAGGCTGGCGCAGGGGCTGCTCGATGAAGAGACCGGCACGGTGACCGACCCGCTCGCGCCCGACCGCGAGGCAGTCGAGGCCGACTCAACGGCCGAACCGACTGCCGCCGCGAAGGCGCCGGCGTAAGGAAGGTCCCGCGAAGGACGGGCGTCGTAGCGCAGCCCTCGTACTCGGGAGCCACCTGGGTCGGGCAGTGCACTGACCACAAGACTTTCGCCAGGCCGTACCCAACAAGGGCGTACGGAACCGGCGAGACAGGACACAGAGAGCTCCCGTGCGGCGCCCGCGCCCCGGACGGCGGCACCGCGCATCGCGCGAGCCGCGGACGTCACCGGCATCCCTGCCGGACCAGGTGCGGCGCCCGGGAGCCTGACGGGAGAAATGCCCGCATGCTCGAACCGACCGAACCCCTCGAGGGTTCCGAACAGAACACTCCCAGCGACACCCTGCCGCCGCGTCGTCGGCGCCGTGCCGCGTCCAGGCCGGCGGGACCGCCGGTCGCCGCCGTCCCGGGCGGCGAGGAGGTCGTCGCTCCGGCCATACCGGCCGCGGAGGCGGAGGACCTCGTCACGGACGAGGAGGAGAAGCTCGACGAGACCGTCGAGACCACCGAGAGCGCCGAGGCGGCTGCGCCCGCCGGGCGTCCGCGTCGGCGTGCGACACGCCGGGCGTCCGCGCCTGCCGGGGCGCCCGCGGCGGCCGAGGCCGCCGAGACCGTGGTGCCGGTGGCCGCCGAGGCGCCCGCCGAGCCCGCGGCCGCCAAGAGCGCGCCTGCCGTCGAGGCCGAGGATGCTGCCCCGCCCGCCGGGCGTACCCGTCGGCGCGCGACGCGTCGGGTGTCCACCCCCGCTGATGCGCCCGTGGCCGCCGAGGTTGAGGCTTCGGTGACCGCCGAGACGCCTGCCGAGGCCGAGGCCGCCGATGAGGCGCCCGCTGTCGAGACCACCGCGCCCGCCGCGCGTACGCGTCGCAGGGCCACCCGGCGTGCCGCCGCGCCCGCCGGTGCTCCGGAGGCCGCGGAGACCGTCGAGTCGCCCGCAGCCGCGGAGGTCGCCGAGACCGTCGAGCCGGTGGCCGCGGAAGCGCCCGCCGAGACCGCCGATGCCGAGGACGCCACCCCGCGTCGTTCCCGACGCCGTGCCACGCGCCGCGTCTCGGCGCCTGTCGGTGCCCCCGAGGGCGAGGCCGCCGAGGCCACGCCGTCCGAGCCGGTCGCCGAGGCCCCCGCTGTGCAGGAGCCCGCCACCGAGGCTCCCGCACCCGTCGCCGAGACCCCCGCCGAGGACGCCGCCCCGCGCCGTGGCCGTCGTCGGTCCGTTCGCCAGGCCGCCACCGGGTTCTCCGAGCCCGCGCGTCGCGCTCGCGGTGCCGAGGACGAGGACGAGTCGGTGCGTCGGCCGGCGCGCCCCGCGGTCGCCGTGTTCCAGGCGCCCGTCTTCACCGAGCCGCAGTTCCAGACCCCGCAGCGGGCCGCCGCCGAGGCCGCCGCGGAGGCGGAGACCGGGCAGAGCGAAGAGCCGGTCGAGTCCGCCGAGCCGGTCGAGGAGATCGCCGAGGAGCAGAGCGGGCCGCGCCGCCGCCGCCGTCGTCGGGGTGCCGGTGACGAGCCCGAGGTGCAGCAGACCGCCGCCGAGACCGTCGTAGAGGAAGAAGAGACGGACGAGGCCGGCGACGAGGACTCCGCGGACGCGGATGACGCCGAGGAGACCGGGTCGCGGCGTCGCCGTCGGCGTGGTGGCCGTCGCAGGCGCCGGGGCGAGTCCGCCGATGCGTCCGGTGACGAGGACGCGGAGGACTCCGACGAGTCCGCCGCCGGGCAGTCCGCCGACGACGATGGTGCCGAGCAGGACGACGAGGACGACGAGGACGCCCGTTCCGACGAGTCCGGCGGCTCCAGCTCCAGCCGTCGCCGCCGTCGCCGTCGGCGTCGGGCCGGGGACTCATCCCCGGACACCGAGCCCGATGACGGCGACCCGGAGCGGACCGTCGTCAAGGTGCGCGAGCCCCGTCCCGCGCGGGAAAGGGTTTCGGAGCCGTCCGACGAGGTGCAGTCCATCAAGGGCTCGACCCGTCTGGAGGCCAAGAAGCAGCGCCGCCGCGAGGGTCGTGAGCAGGGCCGCCGTCGGGTGCCGATCATCACCGAGGCCGAGTTCCTCGCCCGCCGCGAGGCCGTCGAGCGGGTGATGGTCGTCCGGCAGAGCGGTGAGCGCACGCAGATCGGTGTGCTCGAGGACGGTGTGCTCGTCGAGCACTACGTCAACAAGGAGCAGGCCACCTCGTACGTCGGCAACGTCTACCTGGGCAAGGTCCAGAACGTGCTGCCGTCCATGGAGGCCGCCTTCATCGACATCGGCAAGGGCCGCAACGCGGTGCTCTACGCCGGTGAGGTCAACTTCGAGGCGCTCGGCATGGCCAACGGGCCGCGCCGCATCGAGAGTGCGCTGAAGTCCGGTCAGTCGGTGCTGGTCCAGGTGACCAAGGACCCGATCGGCCACAAGGGCGCGCGGCTCACCAGCCAGGTCTCGCTGCCCGGGCGCTACCTCGTGTACGTGCCCGAGGGCTCGATGACCGGCATCAGCCGCAAGCTGCCCGACACCGAGCGCGCGCGTCTGAAGACCATCCTCAAGAAGATCGTCCCCGAGGACGCGGGCGTCATCGTGCGCACCGCCGCCGAGGGCGCGAGTGAGGACGAGCTGCGCCGCGATGTCGAGCGGTTGCAGGCGCAGTGGGAGGACATCCAGAAGAAGGCGAAGAGCGGCAACGCCCCGACGCTGCTCTACGGCGAGCCGGACATGACCGTCCGGGTCGTCCGCGACATCTTCAACGAGGACTTCTCCAAGGTCGTCGTCAGCGGTGACGAGGGATGGGAGACCATCCACGGATACGTCTCGCACGTCGCGCCCGACCTGACCGACCGGCTGTCGAAGTGGACCTCCGAGGTCGACGTCTTCGCCACGTACCGGATCGACGAGCAGCTCGCCAAGGCGCTGGACCGCAAGGTCTGGCTGCCCAGCGGCGGTTCGCTGGTGATCGACCGGACCGAGGCGATGGTCGTCGTCGACGTCAACACCGGCAAGTTCACCGGCCAGGGCGGCAACCTCGAGGAGACGGTCACCAGGAACAACCTGGAGGCGGCCGAGGAGATCGTGCGCCAGCTCAGGCTGCGCGACCTCGGCGGCATCATCGTCATCGACTTCATCGACATGGTCCTGGAGTCCAACCGGGATCTGGTGCTGCGGCGTCTGCTCGAGTGCCTGGGCCGGGACCGGACCAAGCACCAGGTCGCCGAGGTCACCTCGCTGGGCCTGGTCCAGATGACCCGCAAGCGGGTCGGCCAGGGCCTGCTGGAGTCCTTCTCCGAGACCTGCGTCCACTGCAACGGCCGCGGTGTCATCGTGCACATGGAGACGCCGACCTCCGCCGGTGGCGGCGGCAAGCGCAAGAAGCGCGGGCGCGGTGGTGACGGGCACGAGCACGTCCACGAGGCCGCGGTAGAGGCGCCCGAAGAGGTCGAGACCGAGGCCGAGGTCGCCGCCGAGGTGGCCGAGCCGATCGCGCTCACCCCGGCTGAGTTCGCGCCCGACGAGGAGCTGTACAGCAGCGTCGCCGAGGCGGAGGCCGCGGCCACCCGTGGACGTGGTCGGCGCAGGACGAGCCGTCGGGCGTCCGCTCCGGCCGGTACCCCGAGGGGTGGCGGTTCGAGGAGGTCGGGCGGTGCCGAGGCGCCGGCCGACCAGGAGAACCCGGTCTCCGAGGATGTCGAGGTGCCGACCGCTCAGGCCGTGCCGGCCGAGGTGGAGGCCGAGCGTCCCGTGCAGCCGGAGACGGCGGCCGAGGCGCAGGCCGAGCCGGTCGCCGCGGAGGACCCGGTCGTGGAGGCCGTGTCCGCGAGCGAGCCCGCCGCCGACGAGGCCGCTCCCAAGGGCCGTACGCGCCGCCGGGCCACTCGGAGGGCATCGGCCCCGGCCGGTTCCCCGACGGGTACCGAGGCCGCCGTGGTGACGGTCGCCGAGACCGCGCCGGTGGCCGAGCCGGCCCCGGCCGCGTCGGCCGAGCCCGAGGCGGTCGCCGAGAGCGCCGCCCCGGCCCGTCCGCGCCGACGTGCCGTCCGCAAGGCCACCGCGCCCACCGCGTCCGAGGAGGCGGCCGTCGTGGTCGTGCCCTCGGCGGAGGCCCCGGCCGAGGCGGAGACGGAGGCGCCCGTCGAGGAGGCGGCTCCGGCCAAGAAGACGGCCCGTAAGACGGCCAAGAAGGCCACGGCGAAGAAGGCCGCGACCAAGAAGGCCACCACCGCCAAGAAGACGGCCGCGAAGAAGACCGCGGCCAAGAAGACGACCGCGAAGAAGGCGGCGTCGAAGAAGACGGTGGCGGCCGAGCAGCAGTCGCCGCGGTCCGTCTCGACCCCGGCCGACGAGGCCTGACGGACGGTCACCGCATAGTTTCGGCCGTCTGAAGATCGAAATCCGCTCTTGGTTCGCCGGGGGCGGATTTCGTGATTCTGTGGGTATTGCGTCCGACAGAAAGTTGTCAACCGGTGATCGATCATGTGAATGGCTGGTGAATCCCGGGCCTGTCCCCAGGGTTATGATGTGAGCCGAGATTGACGCTTAATTTAGACAAATAGGGATTTTCGTGAAGGCTCTCGTGCTCTCCGGGGGAGCGGGCACCCGCCTCCGCCCGATCACCCACACGTCCGCCAAGCAGTTGGTGCCGGTCGCCAACAAGCCCGTGCTGTTCTACGGCCTGGAGGCGATCGCCGAGGCCGGGATCAGCGAGGTCGGCATCGTCGTCGGCGACACCGCGGACGAGATCCGTGAGGCGGTCGGTGACGGTTCCCAGTTCGGGATCAAGGTCACCTACATCCCGCAGGAAGCGCCGCTGGGCCTCGCCCATGCCGTCCTCATCGCGCAGGAGTTCCTCGGTGACGAGGACTTCGTCATGTACCTCGGCGACAACTTCATCGTCGGCGGCATCACCGGTCTGGTGGACGAGTTCCGCGCCGAGCGGCCCGAGGCGCAGATCCTGCTGACCCGGGTCCCCAACCCCACCTCCTTCGGTGTCGCCGAGCTCGACGGCGACGGCCGGGTGGTGGGCCTGGAGGAGAAGCCGAAGCAGCCCAAGAGCGACCTGGCACTCGTCGGTGTCTACCTCTTCACCCCGGCCATCCACGAGGCCGTCCGCTCCATCGAGCCGTCCTGGCGCGGCGAGCTGGAGATCACCCACGCGATCCAGTGGCTGATCGACCAGAAGCGTGACGTCCGCTCCACGACCATCTCCGGCTACTGGAAGGACACCGGCAACGTCACCGACATGCTGGAGGTCAACCGGTCGGTTCTGGAGACCGTCGACCCGGTGAACGAGGGCACGGTCGACGAGAGCAGCGAGATCATCGGCCGGGTCCGGATCGAGGCGGGTGCCAGCGTCCGTGGCAGTCGTATCGTCGGTCCTGCCATCATCGGTGCCGGCACGGTGGTCAACGACGCCTACGTCGGTCCGTTCACGTCCGTCTCCGAGGACTGCCGGATCGAGGACAGCGAAATCGAGTACTCCATCGTGCTGCGCGGCTCGTCCGTGACCGGCGTGCGCCGTGTGGAGGCCTCGCTCATCGGACGTGACGTCGAGGTCACGCCCGCGCCCCGTAACCCCAAGGCACACCGGCTCGTGCTCGGTGATCACAGCAAGGTGCAGATCTCTTCATGACCACTCGGATTCTGGTGACCGGCGGTGCCGGCTTCATCGGCTCGCACTACGTCCGTACCGTGCTCGGCCCCGAGGGCCCCGGTGACATCGCCGTCACCGTCCTCGACAAGCTGACCTACGCGGGCAACCCGGCCAACCTCGACGAGGTGCGCGAGCACCCGGGCTTCGCCTTCGTGCAGGGCGACATCTGCGACCCCGAGCTGGTCGGCAAGCTGATGGCCGAGCACGACCAGGTCGTCCACTTCGCCGCCGAGTCGCACGTCGACCGTTCCATCGACGGTGGCGCGGAGTTCGTGCGCACCAACGTGGTCGGCACCCACACCCTCATCGACGCGGCCCACCGCGCGGGCATCAAGACCTTCGTGCACATCTCCACCGACGAGGTCTACGGCTCGATCGACGAGGGTTCCTGGCCCGAGACGCACCCGCTGGAGCCCAACTCGCCGTACTCCTCGGCGAAGGCGTCCAGCGACCTGATCGCGCTGTCGTACCACCGCACCCACGGCCTGGACGTGCGCGTGACCCGTTGCTCCAACAACTACGGGCACCACCACTTCCCCGAGAAGGTCATCCCGCTCTTCGTGACCAACCTTCTCGACGGCAAGAAGGTCCCGTTGTACGGCGACGGCGGCAACGTCCGCGACTGGCTGCACATCGACGACCACGTCCAGGGCATCGAGCTGGTGCGCACCAAGGGCCGCGCCGGTGAGGTCTACAACATCGGCGGCGGCACCGAGCTCTCCAACAAGGAGCTCACCGGTCTGCTTCTGAAGGCGTGCGGCGCCGACTGGGAGACCAGCGTCGAGTACGTCGAGGACCGCAAGGGCCACGACCGCCGCTACTCCGTCGACTGCACGAAGATCCGCGAGGAGCTCGGCTACGAGCCCCGCAAGAGCTTCGAGCAGGGCCTCGCCGAGACCGTGCAGTGGTACCGCGACAACCGCGCCTGGTGGGAGCCGCTGAAGGAGCGGGCCGCGCTGTGAGCGACAACCGCACCTGGCTGGTCACGGGCGCGGGCGGCATGCTGGGCCAGGACGTCCTGGCCCGGCTGGCGCAGGCGGGGGAGCGGTATGTCGCCCTCGACCGCAAGGCGCTGGACCTCACCGACGCCGGCGCCGTGAGCGCGGCGCTGGACGAGCACCGGCCCGCCGTGGTCGTCAACTGCGCCGCCTGGACGGCCGTCGACGACGCCGAGACCCGTGAGGACGAGGCGCTCGCCATCAACGGCGACGGGCCGCGCAATCTCGCCGAGGCCTGCGCCCGCACCGGGGCAGTTCTGCTGCACGTCTCCACGGACTACGTCTTCGCCGGGGACGCCCAGGAGCCGTACGCGGAGGACGCCGCCACCGCGCCCCGCAGCGCCTACGGCCGCACCAAGCTGGCCGGCGAGAAAGCCGTGCTCGGGATCGAGCGCGGCTACGTCGTCCGCACCGCCTGGCTGTACGGCACCGGCGGCCCCAACTTCGTCCGTACGATGATCAAGCTGGAGGGCGTCAAGGACACCCTCGACGTCGTCGACGACCAGCGCGGTCAGCCCACCTGGAGCGCCGATCTGGCGGGCCTGCTGGTCGAGTTGGGCCTCGGAGCCCTGGCCGGCACCGCCCCGGCCGGCGTCTACCACGGCACCAACTCCGGCGAGACCACCTGGCACGGCTTCACCCAGGAGATCTTCCGCCTGCTCGGCACCGACCCGGACCGGGTCCGCCCCACCACGAGCGACGCGTTCGTACGCCCCGCCCCCCGTCCCGCCTACAGCGTCCTCGGTCACGACCGGTTCGCCCAGGCCGGCATCGAGCCGCTGCGCGACTGGCGCACGGCTCTCACCGAGGCCTTCCCGGAGATCCACCGGGTCCATCTGAAGGAGAACACGGCGTGACGGTCAAGGTCAGCGTCGTCATCGCGGTCTACAACCCCGGCAAATACGTCGAGGACTGCATCACGGGCCTGCTGCGACAGAGCCTCACCCCGGACGAGTTCGAGGTCTTCTTCGTCAACGACGGCTCCACCGACGAGACCCCGGCCCGCCTGGACCAGCTCGCCGCCGAGCACCCGCACTTCCACGTCATCCACCAGGAGTCCTCCGGCTGGTCGGGCAGGCCCCGCAACACCGGCATCGACGCGGCCCAGGGCGAGTACGTCATGTTCGTCGACCACGACGACTGGCTCGGCGACGAGGCCCTGGAGCGGATGTACGACTACGGCAAGGCCAACGAGGCCGACGTCGTCGTGGGAAAGATGGCGGGCATCGGACGGCCGGTCCCGCAGGAGCTGTTCCGGGTCAACCGGCCGCGTGCCACCGTGGCGAACGCGCCGCTGATCGACAGCCTCACCCCGCACAAGATGTTCCGGCGGGAGTTCCTGAACGAGCACGGGATCCGCTTCAAGGAGGGTCGCCGCCGCCTCGAGGACCACGTCTTCGTCGTGGAGACCTATCTGCGCGCGAAGAACGTCTCCGTCCTCGGCGACTACCTGTGCTACTACCACATCACCCGTGACGACGGCTCCAACGCCGGCTTCCAGCGCTTCGACCCGGTCGGCTACTTCGGCAACCTGCGCGAGGCCCTCGACGTCGTCGAGTCGCTGACCGAGCCCGGCGCGCTGCGCGACAAGCTGTTCAGCCGCTGGCTGCGCAACGAGATGGTCGAGCGGCTGCGCGGCAAGCGCCTCCTCAAGCTCCCCGAGGACTACGCCGAGGAGCTGTACACCGAGATCCACAAGGTGGTCACCGAGCGCTTCGGACCGGGTGTCGTCGCCCGTCTCGGCCTCACGCAGAAGGTCGTCGCCGGGCTGATCTTCGCCGACCGCTACCAGGACATCCGGACGCTCGCCGAGTGGGAGGCCGCGATCAAGCCCACCGGCGAGCTCACCTCGCTGGAGTGGCAGGACGGCACCCTGCGCGTCGGGTTCGACTCCGAACTGCACTTCGGCGACGAGCCGATGACCTTCCGCCGCGAGGGCGAGCGACGGCTGCTCGGTCTGCCGCTGTCCGACGACGCTCTCAAGGCGCTCGACGACCGGGGCATCGCGCTGGACGCCCCGCTGGCCAAGAGCGACGTGGACCTGGTGGTCCGGCACCGCGAGGACGCCCGGCAGTTCTACCTCCCCGTCAAGAGTGAGCTGCACGAGGTGGAGGCCGGGGACGGTGTCTTCCGGCAGCGGATCTCCGCCCGCGCCGAGCTCGACCCCGAGACCGCGGCCTCCGGGGCTCCGCTCGACAAGGGCATCTGGGATCTGCACCTCAGAATCAAGTCCTGCGGCTGGAGCAAGGAGACCCGGCTCGGCGCGGTGCGCGGCGCGGACGTCGAGGCCGGCCGAAGCGCCGCGCTCGTCGGTGACGCGGTGCGCCTGGTGCTGCCGTACTGGACCGACGGTCCCGGCAACCTCTCGCTCGACGTCGACCAGCACACCGGCAAGCTGGAGGGCGAGGCGGTGGCCCGTATGGCTCCCGCCGCGGCCTCGGTCGACGGCGCCACGGTCCGGCTCCCGCTGCCACTGCACCGCGCGGTGGACGGCGGCGAACCGGTTCAGCTCCGCTTCGAGCGCAAGAACGTCGGCAAGTACCCCGCGGACGCCACGGTCGCCGACGGTGTCCTCACCGCCGAACTGCCGCTGGAGCAGCTCACCGGCATGCGCTGGGCGGTCCGCGTCGGCGTGCCGTCCGCCGCTCGCGGTGAGCGCAAGTGGACCCGGCTCCCGGTCGACGTGGTGGTCGCCGCCGACGGCACCGCCACGGTGATCGACCGGCACACCCCGCCGGCCACGAAGAAGGCCGCTGCCGGCGCCCCGAAGAAGAAGGCGGCCGCGCCGCGCCCGCTGTGGCGCCGCGCCGCCGGGCGTATCAAGCGCGCCCTGACCAACCAGAAGAAGGGCTGAGACCCCGCGATGCGACCCCTTTCGATCTCCGGTGCCTGGGTGTTCGAGCCGAAGGTCTTCCCCGACGGCCGGGGCAGCTTCCACGAGTGGTTCAAGGCCCCGGTCTTCGCGGAGGCCGCGGGCCACCCGCTCGGCCTGGCCCAGGCCAACATGTCCGTCTCCAGCCGGGGCACCCTGCGCGGCATCCACTTCGCCGACGTGCCGCCCGGGCAGGCCAAGTACGTCAAGTGCGTGCGCGGCGCGATCCTCGACGTGATCGTGGACATCCGGACCGGCTCGCCGACCTTCGGCCAGTGGGAGATCGTCCGCCTGGACGACCAGGACCACCACGCCGTCTATCTCTCCGAGGGACTCGGCCACGGGTTCATGGCGCTGACCGACGACGCCACCGTGGTCTACCTCTGCTCGGAGGGGTACGCACCCGAGCGCGAGCACGGCATCCACCCGCTCGACCCGGAGATCGGCATCGAGTGGCCCGAGGGGGTCGCCCCGCTGCTCTCTCCCAAGGACGAGCAGGCGCCCACCCTGGCCGAGGCCCGCGAGCAGGGGCTGCTGCCCTCCTACGAGGAGTGCGTGGCCTACCGGGAGAGCCTCGGCTCCCTCGGTTCCTGAACCCGCGGGTTTGAAGTGAGGCGGGGCCCGGTTTGACCCGTTCGGCCGTGGCCCCGTAACCTGGAGCGTCGGCGTGTCCACTGGTGACACGCCACATCCCCGTAAACCTCTTCCTCTCGGGTCGCTGTTCTGGCCGGGAGAGGCCGCTCGCTCTGCCGGGCGGCTGGACTGCGGGGGTGCCGTTCCCGAGCGAGAGAGTGAGATCCGCGTGTACGCCATCGTGCGCAGCGGTGGTCGCCAGCACAAGGTTGCTGTCGGCGACATCGTTGAGGTTGACAAGATTTCCACTGCCAAGGTTGGCGACACGGTCGAGCTCTCGACCCTGCTCGTTGTCGACGGCGAGGCTGTCACCAGCGACCCGTGGGTGCTGGCCGGCATCAAGGTCCAGGCCGAGGTCGTGGACCACCACAAGGGCGTCAAGATCGACATCCTTCGCTACAAGAACAAGACCGGCTACCGCCGTCGTCAGGGCCACCGCCAGCAGTACACGGCGATCAAGGTCACTGAGATCCCCGCGGCTGCGAAGTAAGGGACTGAGGAGAGATGGCACACAAGAAGGGCGCATCGTCCACCCGTAACGGTCGTGACTCCAACGCTCAGCGCCTTGGCGTGAAGCGTTTCGGTGGTCAGGTCGTCAACGCGGGCGAGATCCTGGTCCGCCAGCGCGGCACCCACTTCCACCCCGGCGCGGGCGTCGGCCGTGGCGGCGACGACACGCTGTTCGCCCTCGAGGCCGGTTCGGTGCAGTTCGGCACCAGCCGTGGCCGCAAGGTCGTGAACATCGTTCCGGTCGCCTGATCGGAAACTTTCGCGAGGCGGACCTCACTTCCCTGGTGGGAAGGCGGGTCCGCCTTTCGCGTGTTAAGCCAGTAGTACTCGTGACGTTTTTGGAGGCACCGAACCATGACCACCTTCGTGGACCGCGTCGAACTGCATGTCGCCGCGGGTAACGGAGGTCACGGCTGTGCCTCCGTCCACCGTGAGAAGTTCAAGCCGCTCGGCGGCCCGGACGGCGGGAACGGGGGGCGTGGCGGTGACGTGATCCTCACCGTCGACCAGTCCGTCACCACGCTGCTCGACTACCACCACTCCCCGCACCGCAAGGCCACCAACGGCAAGCCCGGCGAGGGCGGCAACCGCTCCGGCAAGGACGGCCAGGACCTGGTCCTGCCGGTACCGGACGGCACCGTCGTTCTCGACCGGCAGGGCAACGTCCTCGCCGACATGGTCGGGCACGGCACCTCCTACGTCGCCGCCCAGGGCGGCCGCGGCGGCCTCGGCAACGCGGCGCTGGCCTCCGCCCGCCGCAAGGCCCCCGGGTTCGCGCTGCTCGGCGTGCCGGGAGATCTCCAGGACATCGTCCTGGAGCTCAAGACCGTCGCCGACGTGGCGCTGGTCGGCTACCCGAGCGCGGGCAAGTCCTCGCTGATCTCGGTGCTGAGCGCGGCCAAGCCGAAGATCGCCGACTACCCCTTCACCACGCTGGTCCCGAACCTGGGCGTGGTGACCGCCGGCTCGACCGTCTACACCATCGCCGACGTGCCGGGCCTGATCCCGGGCGCCAGCCAGGGCAAGGGCCTGGGCCTGGAGTTCCTGCGGCACGTGGAGCGCTGCAGTGTCCTCGTCCACGTCCTGGACACCGCCACGCTGGAGTCCGACCGCGACCCGGTCTCCGACCTCGACATCATCGAGGCGGAGCTCAGGGAGTACGGCGGCCTCGACAACCGTCCCCGCATCGTCGTCCTGAACAAGATCGACGTACCGGACGGCAAGGACCTCGCCGAGATGGTGCGGCCGGATCTGGAGGCGCGCGGCTACCGCGTCTTCGAGGTGTCCGCCGTCGCCCACATGGGGCTGAAGGAGCTGTCCTTCGGGCTCGCCGAGCTGGTCGGCAAGGCGCGGGCCGCCAAGCCCAAGGAGGAGGCGACCCGGATCGTCATCCGGCCCAAGGCCGTGGACGACGCGGGCTTCACCGTGGTGCGCGAGGAGGACGGGCTGTACCGGGTGCGCGGCGAGAAGCCGGAGCGCTGGGTGCGGCAGACCGACTTCAGCAACGACGAGGCCGTCGGCTACCTCGCCGACCGCCTCAACCGCCTCGGTGTGGAAGAGCAGTTGATGAAGGCGGGCGCCCGCTCGGGCGACGGCGTCGCCATCGGCCCCGAGGACAACGCGGTCGTCTTCGACTGGGAGCCGACCGTCATGGCCGGCGCCGAGATGCTCGGCCGGCGCGGCGAGGACCACCGCTTCGAGGCACCCCGGCCCGCCGCCCAGCGCCGCCGCGACAAGCAGGCCGAACGGGACGAGGCGACCCAGGAGTTCGACGACTTCGAGCCGTTCTGAGTGAACGCCGGGCGACGTCCCGGCCTACCGAAGGACAACCAACCGCCCTTCCTGTGAGTCGTACGGGGCAATCCGTACGACCGTCACAGGAGGGGGATGCGGCATGCGCGTACAACGAAGAGGGTGGCGCACGGGGCTCGCCGTCGCCCTGGCGCTCGGCGGGGTCGTCGCCCTGCCCGCCGCCGCGGGTGCCGCGGGTGCCGCCCCTCACCAGGCGCGGGACGACTTCAACGGGGACGGCTACGCGGACCTCGCGGTGGCCGCGCCCGACGGGACCGTCGCGGGGAGGGCGAAGGCCGGGTTCGTCGGCGTGCTGTACGGCTCGGCGAGCGGCCTGAAGACCTCCACGAAGCAGGTGTTCAGCCAGAACAGCGCGGGGATACCGGGCACCGCCGAGGCGGGCGACCGGTTCGGCAGCGCGCTCACCACCGCCGACCTGGACCGGGACGGATACACCGACCTGATCGTGGGCGTGGGCGGCGAGGACGGTGGTTCCGGCCGGGTGCAGGTCGTCTGGGGCGGTGCCCGCGGTCTGGCGGGCGGTGCCACCCTCGCCTCCGGCGCGGCCCACGACCGGCTGGGCGCCCAGGGGCACCTCGCGGCGGGCGACGTCGACGGGGACGGCGCGAGCGACCTGCTGACCGTGGTGAACCAGCACGACCTGGTGGCGACCGGCGGCCCCTTCACCCGCGGTGGCTCGGCCACCGGGGAACGCCGGGTGGTGAAGGACAGGTACGACAGTCGCGTCCTCGACCTCGACGTCGGCGACCTCAACGGCGACGGGATCACGGATGTCGTGGCCGCCGAGAACGGCACCGACACGTTCGACTCCCGGCGGATCGCGTACTGGTGGGGCACCAAGGACGGCCTCACGCCCTACACCCTCGTCTACGACATCGACGGCGCCGGGCTCCAGGGTGGCGAGAACCTCGCGGTCGGGGACGTGAACCGGGACGGCTATGCCGACATCGTGGTGGGCCGGACCGTCGAAGGCTACGAGAGCGACGGGGACACCTACCGCGCGAAGGGCGGCCGTGTCACCTGGATACCCGGCACCTCGGGCGCTCCTGACGGTGTGTCGGCCCAGTTCGTCAACCAGGACAACCCCGGCGTGCCCGGCACCGCCGAGAAGGGCGACGGCTTCGGGACCGACGTCCAGCTCGCCGACGTCGACGGCGACGGGTACCTCGACGTGGTCACCGGGGTGCCCGGCGAGGACCTGGGCACCCCCACCGACCCGGACGCCTGGCCCGACGCGGGGTCCGTCGTCGTGCTCAGCGGCCGGGCCGACGGGCTGACCGGTGCCGGCTCCCACCAGGTGGTCACGCAGAACAGCACAGGCGTGCCGGGTACCGCCGAGAAGGGCGACGCCTTCGGCGGGGCCGTCCATGTGGGTGACGCGAACGGCGACGGACTGGCCGACGTCGCGGTCGGCGCTCCCGGCGAGAACGCGGGCGCGGGGTCCGTGTGGTCCTTCCGCTCCCGGGGGGAGTACGTCGTGTCGCCTGGCGGTGTGCCGCTTCCGGCCACCATCCTGGGGCCGAACGGAACGTTCACCTTCGGCCACACCCTGCTCGGTACGACCGCCGCGAAGGCCCGTCTGGGCTCGGGCTTCGCCAACTAAACCCAAAAGATCGTCAGTCGGCAGTGTCCTGAAGGCCGTTGCGCCGGGATCACGTTCATCATGTGATACCCGAGTCGCAACGGCTCTTCTGTTGTCTACCTATTTGTCATGCACGCGAACACTCTGGTTCAACGCACGGATCCCCCCGAAGCGTGAGCTTCAAGGGTGTCCAAGAGGTCAGCGACGCAAGGGAGTTCGCTATGTACGGAGCAGCATCACCCGGCCGACGCCGCTTTCTGACCGCAGGCGCCGCCGTGCTCGGCGCCGCCGCCTCCGCCCAGCTGTGGGTGCCGGGCACCGCGCGAGCGGCGGAGACCCCGCTGCCCGACGGGGTGTTCAGCCTCGGTGTGTCCTCCGGTGACCCGTTGCCGGACGGCATCGTGCTGTGGACCCGGCTCGCCCCGGACCCGCTGAACGGCGGGGGTATGCCCGACAGGGTGGTGCCGGTGGATTGGGAACTCGCCGAGGACCAGCGTTTCAGAAAGGTCGTCCGCCGGGGCACCGCCCAGGCCATGCCCGCGTTCGGACACAGCGTTCACGTCGATGTGCGGGGGCTGCGCGCGGGCCGCACGTACTGGTACCGCTTCCGCGCCGACGGCCAGCTCTCGCGCACCGGCCGCACCCGCACCGCCCCTGCCCGGCACAGCTCCGGTGGCAGCCTCCGGGTCGCGCTCGCCTCCTGCCAGAACTGGCAGAACGGCTACTTCACGCCGTACGCCGACATGCTGGACCAGGACCCCGACGTCGTGCTGTTCGTCGGCGACTACATCTACGAGTCGGCGCCGTCGTCGGCGGGTCCGCGCCGACACGAGGGCACGGGGGAGCCGTACACCCTCGTCCAGTACCGCAACCGGTACGCCCAGTACCGCACCGACCCGGACCTCGCCGAGATCCACGCGAGCACGCCCTGGGTGGTCACCTTCGACGACCACGAGGTCGACAACGACTGGGCCGGCGAGATCCCGCAGGACCCCGACAAGCAGCCGCACGACGCGTTCGTGGCCCGGATGACCGCGGCCTTCCAGGCGTACTACGAGCACATGCCGGTCCGTGCCACGGCCTTCCCGGACGGCCCGCACATCCAGATGTACCGGCGTCTGGAGTTCGGACGTCTGGTCCGGCTGAACCTGCTCGACACCCGGCAGTTCCGCAGCGACCAGGTCACCGGTCAGGCGGCCGCCCAGGATCCCTCGCTCACCATGCTCGGCGCCGAGCAGAAGCAGTGGCTCCTGGACGGGCTGCACGACTCCCCGGCCCGCTGGAACGTCATCGCCTCGCAGATCATGATGGCCGAGACCGACATCCTGCTCGGCGAGGGCAAGCTCTGGTACTACGACGCCTGGGACGGCTACCAGGTCGAACGCAACGCGCTCCTGGAGGAGTTCAGAAGTGTGCGCAACCCGGTCGTGCTCTCGGGCGACCGTCACCTCACGATGATCAGCGACCTCAAGGAGGACTACGCCGACCCGTCCTCCCGGGTGGTCGGCGCCGAGTTCGTCGGGACGTCCATCTCCAGCAACGGTGACCAGGACCAGGCCGCCTTCCACGCCCAGTGGGACCCGCTGAAGGCCGACAACCCGCACTGGAAGGTCATCGACGCCCACCGCGGCTACCACCTCTTCGACATCGACCGGCACGGCATCGACGCCCAGGTCCGGGTCGTGGACACGGTGGTCGGGCCGCACGCGACGCCCAGCACGCTGGCGCAGCTCCGGGTGGACGCGGGCAAGCCCGGAGTCCATGTGGTGTGAGGACGTTCCCTGAGAGGGGCATGGCCTTCATCACAGTCCCACGCTCCTCTCAGGTCACACTCAGGCACTTCTCTTACCGTCCTCTGACTATGGAGACGGACTGTACGAGTGACGACCTTCCGGTGAACGGCGTGACCGCTCCGCTGCCCGCCGGCACCAGCCTGCTGCACATCGGCCCCCACAAGACCGGCACGACCGCCATCCAGGGCGCGCTGTTCGCGGCGAAGGGCCTGCTGCCCAGGCACGGCGTCGTGTTCCCGGCGCACAGCAGACACCCCATGGAAGCCGCCCTGGCCGCGTGCGCGAGGCCCGCGATGCTCGGCGACACCGCGCCCACCGAGAAGCACTGGACGCGGCTGCTGGACCAGGTCGGGGCCACCGGCGGGAAGACCTCGGTGATCAGCAGCGAGTTCTTCGCCGACGCCGAGGACGACGACACGATCGCGCGGATCGTCGAGCAGCTCGGCGGGGAGGGCGTGCACGTACTGGTCACGCTGCGGCCGCTGGTGCGGATCATGCCCTCGCAGAGTGGCAGCAGTACGTGCAGAACGGCCTGCGCATGGGCTACGAGGACTGGCTCACCCACATGCTGAGGAAGGCGCCGTACGAGCAGCCCAACCCCAGCTTCTGGCGCCGCCACCGGCACGACCGGCTCGTCGGCGCTGGGCCCGGGCGGTCGGTGCGGAGCGGATCACCGTCGTCGTGGTCGACGACCGCGACCGCGAGGGTCTGATGCGCACTTTCGAACAACTCCTCGGGTTGCCCGAGAATCTCCTCCAGCCCGTTCCGGATGCGGCGAATCGCTCTCTTACTCTCGCCGAGACCGAAATGCTGCGGAATCTTAACAAGGAATTCCGCGGCAATGGACTGCCGGACGAGTTGTATTCCAAGCTCGTCCGCAACGGCGCGGTCATGCATATGAAGAACGCGTGCAGCCCATCGCCCGAAGACGTGAAGATCCTCACTCCCGAGTGGGCCGTGGAGGCAGCCGCCGAGATCGGCGCCGAGATGGCAGGGCGTATCGGTGACCTGGGTGTGCGGATCGTCGGTGACCCCGGGCTCCTGTCCGCCGTACCGAAGGCGCCTGTCCTCGATGCGGTCCCCGCCCCGCGGATGGCGCCCGAGGTGGCGGCGCGGGCGCTGTACGGGGCGCTCGCCGCGGCGGCCGAGTCGCCGGGGCGGCACACCTCGCCCGTCAAGGCGCGCACGGTGCACCAGACGTCGTCGAGGGAACTCATGCGGGTACTCGGACACCGGTGCCTGAAGAAGCTGCGCTGCCGCTGAACTCCGGCACGATCGTCGTTACTGGCAGTGCAAGATGAATGACAGGTAGCGCGTACATATGCAGTGAAGGGCGGTCACCTTGCACAGCGGTAACCGCAAGTGGGACCATTTCCCCGTTCCCTGTCGCCCCGAGGTAGGTCTTCTGTGTCCCAGCACATCGCCAAGCCCCGTACCACCGCAGTGATCCTGGCCGGTGGTACCGGTCAGCGCGTGGGTCTCTCGATCCCCAAGCAGCTGCTGAAGATCGCCGGCAAGGCAGTCATCGAGCACACTCTGACCACCTTCGAGAAGGCCGACTCCATCGACGACATCATCGTGCTGATGGCGCCGGGTTATGTTCCGGACATAGAGAAGATCGTGGCCAAGGCCGGCTTCCGGAAGGTCAAGAAGATCATCGAGGGTGGCGCCACCCGGAACGAGACCACCGAGCGCGCCATCGCGGCCCTCGGCGAGGGCCTGGCCGAGGGCGAGGACCTCAACGTCCTGTTCCACGACGCCGTGCGCCCGCTGCTCTCGCGCCGCGTGATCGACGACTGCGTGGTCGCCCTGGAGCGCTTCCAGGCCGTCGACGTCGCCATCCCGTCCGCGGACACCATCATCGTGACGCGCACCCACGGCCTGGACGGCGAGTTCATCACCGAGATCCCGGACCGCTCCCGGCTGCGCCGCGGCCAGACCCCGCAGGCCTTCAAGCTGTCCACCATCAAGCGCGCCTACGAGGTCGCCGCCGGGGACCCCAACTTCCAGGCCACGGACGACTGTTCGGTCGTGCTCAAGTACCTGCCGGACGTGCCGATCCACGTCGTCGCGGGTGACGAGTACAACATGAAGGTCACCCAGCCCGTCGACGTCTTCATCGCCGACAAGCTCTTCCAGCTCGCCTCGACCGCGGCTCCCGAGCAGGTGAGCGACGAGGCCTACCGCGAGCTGCTCACCGGCAAGACCTTCGTCGTCTTCGGCGGCTCCTACGGCATCGGCAAGGACATCGGCGAACTCGCCGAGTCCTACGGCGCCAAGGTGTACGCGCTCGGCCGCTCCACCACCGGCACCCACGTCGAGAACCCGGAGGAGGTCGACGACGCGCTGTCCAAGGCGTACGCCGAGACCGGGCGCATCGACTACGTCGTCAACACCGCCGGCGTGCTGCGCATCGGCAAGCTGGCGGAGACCGACAACGCCACCATCGAGGAGGCGCTGAAGGTCAACTACCTGGCGCCGGTGCAGATCGCGCGCTCCTCGTACAAGTACCTGGCGGAGACCAAGGGCCAGCTGCTGCTGTACACCTCCAGCAGCTACACCCGCGGCCGCGCCGAGTACAGCCTGTACTCCTCGACCAAGGCGGCGATGGTCAACCTGACGCAGGCCCTGTCCGACGAATGGGCGGGTGACGGCGTCCGGGTGAACTGCATCAACCCCGAGCGCACCGCCACGCCCATGCGCACCAAGGCCTTCGGCCAGGAGCCCGCGGGCAGCCTGCTGTCCTCCGAGGCGGTGGCCCGCACCTCGCTCGACGTGCTGCTCTCCGAGCTGACCGGGCATGTCATCGACGTCCGCCAGCAGGACCCGACGGCCTCCGCGGGCCAGGCCTCCGGCTTCGAGGCCGCGCTGGCCAGTGTCCTGGACCGTCAGGACGGCGTGGCATAATCAAGGCCAATTAGTTTTCGGTAAATTCAGGCCTCTGTGGCTGCCCGTTCCTGGTGCATTCACAGGGGCCTGAAGCCTTAAGCACCGTTAATTCGTAAACAACCGGCATCCCTCCCAGAGCAGGTTTTCAGTGATAAGCACCGCTATTCGCGTCGCCCGGGTGGGCAGCGCGGCCGAGCTGGCCGCGGCGGTCCTCATGCTGGCGGGTTTCCCCGCCATAATGGTGGCCGCGCTCGTCCCGAGCGTCCCCGCCTTCGCGGCCGCGACCGCCGTCACGTACCTTGCGGACCACTATCTGCACCGCCAGGGCAGTTATCTGATCAACCGCCTCAGCAAGGTGCGCGCCGGACTGTCGATCCGCTTCCTGATCAGACAGCTCCTGCTGATCCTGCTGCTGGCCCGGCTCGACCTCTCCGACAACCTGATCTTCTACGGGGCCACCGCCTGCTTCATCGCGTTCTACGGCCTCCAGGCCCCGCACGGCGCGCTGGTCACCCTGATCCGCAACCGCCGCCGGCTGCCGGTCGCCACCCGCAACGTCGACCTGGCCTCCCGGGTCCGCATCCCGGACGCCCCGCGGATGGGTCTGCTGAACCGGTCGGCCGAGAAGATGCTGCACCTCGACCTCGCGGCCGTGGTCGGCATACTCGTCGCCGCCGCGATGGACTGGGCGCTGCCGGGCTTCATCGGCATCGGCGTGACGATAGTCCTGGGCACGCTCTACGTCCTGGCGCTGATGCCGTACGTACGCGGCAAGAAGGTCCCGCCGAACGCCGACAAGATCCTCGCCAAGGTCGACGACTGGCTGCGCGACTACCGGCCGGAGACCGTGCTGTACTTCTCCGGTTCCAAGGACTCCGCCTACCAGGTCAACATGTGGCTGGAGACCATGGAGCAGCTGGACTCCAGGCCGCTGATCATCCTGCGTGAGCGCGTCATCCTGCAGAACCTCGCGCCCACCACGGTCCCCGTCATCTGCGTGCCCGGAGGGGTGCACCTGATGAACATGGACCTGTCCACGGTGCGGGTCGCGCTGTACGCGGCGAACGTCGGCAAGAACATCCACCTGCTGCGCGTCCCCACCATGAAGCACGTCTTCATCGGCCACGGGGACAGCGACAAGCTGGCGAGCGTCAACCCGTTCAGCAAGGCGTACGACGAGGTGTGGACCGCGGGCCGGGCGGGCCGCGACCGCTACGCCATCGCCGACGTGGGTGTCCGCGACGAGGACATCGTCGAGGTGGGCCGCCCGCAGCTGGCGCCGATCCAGAAGGGGCAGGGGTCGCCGGAAGGCATCCGCGGCGGAGCCGCTGACGGAAACTGTCCGACCGTGCTCTACGCCCCCACCTGGGAAGGCTGGGACGGCGACCCAGGCAACACCTCGCTCATGCTGGCCGGCGAGAACATCGTGAAGAAGCTGCTGAAGGCCGACCCGCCGGTGCGTGTCCTCTACAAGCCGCACCCGTTCACCGGCACGGTCCTCGCCAAGGCGGGCGCCGCGCACCAGAAGGTCACCGCGCTGATCGAGAAGGCCGCCACCGAGCGCGCCGCCGACCCCCGCTTCCAGGCCGACGCCGCCGCCCAGGCCGCCGCCAAGGCCGAGCTCGCCCGGATCGAGGCCCGCCTCGCCGTCCTCGCCGGCAACGGCGGCGACAAGGGCGACGAGGCCGAGGCGAGCCGTGACGGCGTCGTCGACGTGGCCAAGTACGAGGAGATCGCCCGTCTGCGCGGCGAGTGGAACGACGCGTACTGGCGCTCCTTCCCGGTGTGGGAGCACCGGGTGGTCACCGGCGCCGAGCCGCGGCTGTACGACTGCTTCAACGTCTCCGACGCGATGGTCTCCGACATCTCCAGCGTGGTCTCCGACTTCATCGCGAGCGGCAAGCCGTACGCGGTGACGGACTCCGCCGTGGTGGGTGCGGAGGAGTTCAAGCGGCAGAACACCGCCGTGCGGGCCGCCACGATCCTGTCCAACAGCGCCGCCGAGCTGGGCGAGCTGCTCGAGGCGGTCCGCGATCCGGCGGCCGACCCGATGGCCGAGGACCGGGTGGAGCTCAAGCAGTACCTGCTCGGACCGGACGAGCCCACGTCCATCGAGCAGTTCAACACCGCGGTGGCGAACCTCGCGATCAAGGCCGAAGCGCGCAATGTCGGCCAGGAGTCACGGGCGGCGGCATCGGCGGCGGAGGCCACGACCAAGGCCTGACCTCCCCTTCGTAAAGAAAGGGCCCGGATTTCGGAGTGATCCCGAAACCCGGGCCCTTCCTGCGTATGTCCCAGTGCCGGATGCAACCCAATCCCCCGGCCGGCCGTCCAGGGGATCGCCCCTGAGCGGAACTGGGGGAAACAGACCGTGACTGGGGGAGACGTGACCGTTGCGCAGCCTGATGTGACCGTGGTCATCGGGGCGTACGAAGCGATGCCGTATCTGGTCGACTGTCTGGCCTCCGTCGAGGCACAGACCATCGACCCCACGCGCATCGAGGTCATCGCGGTCGACGACGGCTCGGCCGACGGCACCGGGGAGTACCTGGAGGAGTTCGCCGAGCGGACCTCCCTCGACGTCACGGTGATCCGGCAGGACAACTCCGGCGGCCCCAGCGGCCCGCGCAACGTCGGTCTGGGCAAGGCGACCGGGCGTTACGTCTTCTTCCTCGACGCCGACGACCGGCTCGGCCCCGAGGCCCTGGAGCGGATGGTCGCGATGGCCGACCGCAACGGCACGGACGTCGTCCTCGGCAGGGTCGAGGGCGTCAACCGCAAGCCGCCGACGTCGATGTGGGGGCAGACCCTGGAGCGCACCGACGTCTTCTCCTCCAACATCAAGTTCACGCTGAGCGCGCAGAAGCTGTTCCGCCGCGCGTTCCTCGAGCGGCACAGCATGCGGTTCGACGAGTCCCTGTGGACCGGCGAGGACGCGCTGTTCACCATGGAGGCCTATCTGCGGGCCGACGGCGTCTCCGTGATCGCCGACCACACCTGCTACTACCTGGTGGGCCGCGAGGACGGCAAGCACGTCACCAGGACCGGCAGCCATACCCTGCGCTTCGACTCCGCGCGCGCCCTGATGCACCTGATCGCCGACATGGTGCCGGCGGGCGCGAGACGCGACGCCCTGATGGTCCGCCCCTTCCTCGTCACGCTGCTCCCGCAGTTCGGCCCGAAGTTCCTGAAGGACGGCGAAGCGGTACGCCGGGAGAAGCTGGCGTTGGCGAAGCCGCTGGTGGACGCGTACTGGACCGGTGAGGTGGCCCACCGCCTCCGGGTTCACGAACGTCTGCGGCTCCAGCTGGTGGCGATGGGCCGCCCGGATCTCCTCGTGGAGGTCCTGGAGTTCATGAAGGCGAAGAAGACCCCCAAGACCGTGTTGGAGAAGGGCGGCCGCCGTGTGTTTTTCGCCTACCCGTTCTTCCGTGAACCGTCGACGGGCCTGCCCGACGCGCTCTACCTGGCCGAGCCACGCGAGGCCCGTGAGGTGCCGGGCTACAGAGAGATAGGGGTCGACCAGTTGCTGCGCCGGGCCGTACGCAAAGCGCGCAGGGTCCTCACCCCGGCAGGGTGAACGTCCCGGAGACGGACACGGTCTCCTCGTCCTGCCGCTGCCCGGGGACCCGCCGCTTCCGGGCCACCGCACACAACGCCTGAACGGCCATGTCGAACCGTTCCTGCGAAGAAGGCTCGTCCGCCCCCAGCAACCGCCGCTTCAACTCGGCCCGCGCCCCGGCGAGTTCGTCCAGTTCGGGCTGTCGTACGGCATCCAGCAACCCTCGCACCCCCACCGCGTCCGGCGTCAACACGGTCGCCGCCCCCGCCGTGGGAAACGCCGCACGAAACGCAGCCTCGCTCAACCCGCTGGTGTTCGCGACGGCGTACGGTTTCCCGCTCGCCAGGAAATCGCTGACCACGCTCGACACATCGCTGATCAGCAGGTCGGCCCGGTTGAAGCAGGCGTACAGCGCGGGCCGGGCGTCGGTCACGACCTGGTGCTCCCACTCCGGCAGCGACGCCCAGTACGCCCGCTCCCAGGCGGCCGTCGCCCGGGCCACCGCCTCCGCACGGCCCGGCTCCGGCGTGGACTGCAGCAGCATCCGCTCGACCGAGTCCGCGGCGGTCCGGAACGACGCGCTGGTGAGCCGGTCCAACGCGCGTGTCCTGCGGAAGAGTTCACCGTCGTCGGCGGGTCGTTCCCCCGCCCGCTCCCGGTTCGCCGCCCGCACCAGCTCACGGATCCTCAGGTCCGCCGCGCCCGCCCGCGCGTCCACCGATCCGGTCAGCGGATGCGGTTTGTACAGCAGCCGTACCCCGGGATCGGCCAGCAGCGCCCGCACGATGTTCTCGCCCGCCTCGATCACCGACGTGTTGCCGGGGTTGCCGTCCCAGCCCTCCCACGTGGGCGCGTACAGCACCGTCGTGTACGTCCCGGCCGGCGGGCCCTCGTACGGCCGTACGGCCTCCAGTTGCGGGCGGCCGATCTCCACCACGTCCTTGTCCTCGACGCCCACCTGGGCCGCCGCGTACCGCTCGCGGGCCGCGGGACCGGCCACCCACACCTCGTCGTAGGCCTTCGCGTACGGGTTGCACGAGGACAGCTTGTCGCTCTCGCCGTGGTTGACGAAGGTGTGCTTGATCGTGGGGATGCGCAGGACCTGGGAGGTCTTGCCGGAGTTCGACGGATGGATGAGGACCTGGAGCGTGGACTGCTCCAGGCGCAGCAGCGTGGACACCTTCGGCAGGCAGACGATCGGGACGTCGGTCGCGGCGATCTTCTGCATCATGAACCGCTCGCGCAGGACGATGACCGGCCTCCCGTCGAGCTTCGCGAGCGGCTCCAGCCACATGTTGGCCTGGTAGGCGGAGGAGGCCCCGCCGGAGAAGTACAGGCCGACGGTCGGCCGGTACTCGGCGAGCCATGCGTCGAACCAGTCCAGCACCTCCTGCTCGCCCGCCGGACGCCGGCTCGGCAGCAGTCGTACGAGAAGGTCGTACAGGCCCATGAGGGCGAGCCCGAGGGACATCGCGATGCCGAAGGCCGCGCACCGGGGCTCGCCGGTGGCCGCCGTGACCAGCAGGCCGGCCGTGGCGGGCAGGCCGTGGACCAGGAGGCGGGGGCCGGGGCGGCGCAGCAGGGCGGGCGGGGCCGGGGTCAGGCGGAGCGCCGAGGCGTCGATGTTCCGGGTGACCACCGGGAGGGTGCGCGTGCGGCGGACCAGGACGGAGGCCGTCTGGATCGCGCAGTGCAGCGCGTAGAAGGCGAGCAGACCGGCCACCAGCACGGTGTACGCCGTCTCCTCGTCCTCCGGGGTCAGCCGCAGCAGGCCGAGGACCAGCAGCAGGTCGCGCAGGACGTGCCGCACGGTGATGTCCGCATGGGACTTGGCGAACAGAGTGACCATGCCGCGCTGCCACCGGTGCAGGACGCCCTCCACGGCCAGGGAGGCGGCCGTCGCGGCGAGCAGCAGCGGGGTGTGCGGACGCAGGGCGGCGACGGCCTGGGCGACGACGGCGGCTGCCAGGACGGCGGCGACGAGGACTCTCGTCGCGGTCTGCCGGCCCGGCAGCCGCAGCGCGGACCGGAGGCGGGGGAGAGGTTTTCGCACAGGGGTCACTCCAAGGTCGTCGCGAGACGGACGCCTTGGTTAACGCGTGCCGACCTCCGGACGACACGCGCGTGACCTCTGCCCTCCGGGGCGGGGAAGCGCTAGGCGACGGGTTCGTGTTGGGCGACGTGAGCGACCGGCACGACGAGATCCTCGGCCCGTTCCGCCACCGCCTTGTCGGCCAGGTCGTTCACGGCGCTGTTGAACCGCTCCATGGACGTGGGCCGGTCGGGCCCCAGTACGTACTCCTTGAGGGTGCGGCGCTGCGGGGCCATCGGGTCGTGACGGGGTGCGCGGACCGAGCGCAGGATCTCCGGGAGCCGGGTGCAGGCGCGGTCGAGCAGATACGCGCCGCCCGCGGTGGTGTAGGCGGCCCGGAACTCCTCGTCGGGCAGGTCCTGGGCGTTGGTCAGGACGTACGGCTTGAGGCTGGCCACGAAGTCGGCGACCACCGAGGAGACGTCACTGATGAGCAGATCCGCCTGGTTGAAGCACTCGTACAGGGTGGGGAGTTGTTCGAGGATCACGTGATGCCGTGCGGTGCTCCGGCTCGCCCAGAAGATCCGGTGCCACTCGTCCCGCAGCTCCTGCCACTCGGCCGCGCCGTCCCGGTCGGGGATCCGCGCGTCCCTCAACTGCTGGGCGTCGTCGCCCTCGTGACGCCCGGACATCTCGTCGAGACGGGCCCGGATCTCCCGCAGCCTTGTTCTCGCGGCTTCGGTGTCCTTCTCCTCGTCGGCGCGCAGCAGTTCCCTGATGGCCCGGTCCGCGGCGGCCGCCGCGGGCGAGCGCTTGCCGGTGAGGGGGTGCGGCTTGTAGATGATCCGGACGTTCTCCGCGAGGAGCTTCTCGATCAGGGGTACGCCCATCGGGATCAGGGAGGTGTGGCAGTCGTCGTCGCTCCAGCCCTCCCAGGTCGGTGCGTAGAGAACGACGGGTACCTGGCCCGCGATGTGCTCGGCGTGCGGCCGGACCGGGGCCAGCTGCGGGCGGCCCACCTCGACGATGGCCTCGTCGCTGATGGCGTGCCGCACCCGCCGGTAGCGGTCCCGGCCCGCCCGCCCGGCCACCCAGATCTCGTCGTAGACCTTGCTGACGCGGTTGCTGCTGGCGAGCTTGTCGCTGTCGCCGTGACCGATGAAGACGTGCTTGGCCTCGGCGACGCGCAGCATGTGGACGTTCTTGCCGGCGTTGCCGGGGTAGAGGACGACCCGGACGCCGGACAGCTCGAGCTCGGCCAGGTCGTCGGCCTTGGGCACGCAGACCACGGGGATCCGGGTGCGGCCGAGGAAGCGGAACGAGGCCCGCTCGCGCAGGACGATCACCGGGCGCCGGTCGAGCTGCTCCAGCGTCTCGATCCACATGTTGACCTGGTACATGAAGTCCCGGGACACCGCCGCGAAGCTGAAGTACAGGGCCACCTCGGGCCGGTATGCGGCGAGTTGGCGGTTGACCTCGCCGATCACCGCGTCCCGGCGGGGCATTCGGCGGACCGCGCGGAACTGTCCCAGCAGGGCCAGGAGGGCGGCCGAGGCCGCGCCGATCGTCAGCGCGTAGCCGACATAGGCCGAATACCACGTTCCGGTCGCCAGCGCGACGATCAGACCCGCGTGGGCCGGCAGATCGAGGTGGAGCAGCTTGCGCAGGAAACGCCGGTAGAGAGAGGCGGGCGGGCGTTCCGGTATGTCGATCCCGCTCATGTCGAGATTGCGCACTATCACCGGGAGTATCCGACGCCTGCGGATTGCGTGATGCAGTGCCGAATACATCATCACGAGCAGGAAATGAGCGCTGAGGACGGCGAGCCCGGTGACCAGTACCGCGCCCGGCGCGTCCATCCGGTCGGCCAGGGCGAGCAGCATCACCGTGCGCACGGCGAACCGCATCGTGCGGCTGAGCTGCAGGGTCGCGAGGCGGCGGACGAACCCCGGGGCCTTGGCGTGCAGGGCCTCGTCCGCCAGGTACGTCACCGCCCAGGCCGCCGCGAAACCCCACAGGGAGGGCAGCAGTGCCAGGACGGGCAGCGCCGCGAAACCGGCACCGAAAAGGATCACCAGGAGAAGTTCGGTCTTCCCGGAAACGCGCAGGGCGGCACACAACCGACGGATCGTCATGGGCGGGGCTTTCTCGAGCTACGGCAATGACCTTGTTGTCGGCAGTTCGACGCGAAGCGGAGGCGAATGGTTGTACATCTTGGCTTCGAAAAGAATTCACTTCCGATTAACAGGAAGGTGTAGTTCCGCTTTTCTCGGAAAGGGAACCGAACCGGCCCCGGAACGCGTCCGGTACCGGGTCCGGGGACTGGACGGACGCGCGTCCCGGCGTCCCCTTCGCGTACATTGCGGACGAGGTACCCGAAGTGGCGCGAGGGGACAGGACACAAGGTGGCAGGGGCAAGGCAGGCTGTGGGCGAGGCCCGCAGGATCGTCGTCAAGGTGGGTTCCTCGTCGCTGACCACCGCCGCCGGCGGCCTCGACGCCGACCGGGTCGACGCACTCGTCGACGTCCTCGCCAAGAGCCGCAGCGGCGGAGAGCGCGAGATCGTCCTCGTCTCCTCGGGAGCCATCGCCGCCGGACTGGCCCCGCTGGGGCTGCGCCGCCGCCCCCGGGACCTCGCCCGCCAGCAGGCCGCCGCCAGCGTCGGCCAGGGCTTGCTCGTCGCCCGCTACACCGCCTCCTTCGCGCGGTACGGCGTCCGCGTCGGCCAGGTGCTGCTGACCAGCGACGACATGAGCCGCCGTGCCCACCACCGCAACGCCTCCCGCACCCTCGACAAGCTCCTTGCGATGGGCGCCTTCCCGATCGTCAACGAGAACGACACCGTCGCCACCGACGAGATCCGCTTCGGTGACAACGACCGGCTCGCGGCCCTGGTGGCGCACCTGGTCCACGCCGACCTGCTGGTCCTGCTCTCCGACATCGACGGCGTCTACGACGGCGACCCCAGCAGGCCGGGGACCTCGCGGATAGCTCAGGTACGGCAGCCCGAGGACCTGGCGGGCGTCGAGATCGGCAGCGCGGGGAAGGCGGGGGTCGGCACCGGCGGCATGGTCACCAAGGTCGAGGCCGCCCGGATCGCGGCCGCCGCCGGCATCCCCGTCGTGCTGACCAGCACGATCCACGCGGCCGAGGCGCTGTCCGGCGGTGACACCGGCACGTACTTCCACCCCGCGGGCAAGCGCTCCGCCGACCGGCTGCTGTGGCTCCAGCACGCGTCCACCCCGCAGGGCTCACTGACCCTGGACGACGGCGCGGTGAAAGCGGTCGTCGACCGCCGCAAGTCGCTGCTGCCGGCCGGGATCGCCTCCGTCGAGGGCGAGTTCGTCGCGGGCGACCCCGTCGAGCTGCGGGACGGCACCGGCCTCGCGGTGGCCCGCGGACTCGTCAACTTCGACGCCAAGGAGATCCCGCAGCTGATCGGGCGCTCGACCCGGGAGCTGGCGCGGGACCTGGGTCCGGCCTACGAGCGGGAGGTCGTCCATCGGGACGATCTGGTGATCCTGCACCCCTGAGGACGCCGTCGGCGTCTTCCGGATCTTCCGGCGTCGTCCGGTGCCCCGTGCGCCCCGGGTGCCCGAAAACGGGGTGAACGCCCTGCCAAGAGCGTCGCCCTGAGGTGGACGTTCCGCAAAATCGCCCCATGAGCCCTTGTAGCCTGCTCAACTTTGTCCCAGGGACACATTCCGCCCGACCCGTGTGGTCGACCTGTGCATGAAGGAGGCCGTCGTGAGACGAGTGCGCCCTGGGGCGGCGGCGTCCCGCGATGGTGCGGCGGCTTCCCGCGGCGAGTCCGGTCCGCCCGGCGGTCCCGTCGTGCGAGCGTCGTCCGGCGGTTCTTCGGCGCGGGCGGCGGGTGAGGCCGGTGGTTCGGCGGCGTGGGCGGTGGGTGAGCACGGTGGTTCTGCCGCGCGAGCCGCAGGTGAGGCCGGCGCCGGTGGCTTTGCCGCGCGGGCCGTGGGTGAGGCCGGTGGGCCGGCGGCGTGGGCGGTGGGTGAGGCCGGTGGTTCTGTCGTCCGAGCCGCGGGTGAGGCTGGTGGTTCGTTGGGGCGAGCCGCGGGTGAGGCCGGTGGTCTTGCCGCGAGCGCGGTGGGTGAGGCCGGTGGGTCGGCGGTCCGAGCCGCGGGCGGGACCGGTGGCTCTACCGCGCGGCCGGCCGGCGAGGAGCGGGCCCTGACGAGTGTCGCGGCCGGAGACCGGTTCGAGGGCGAGGAGCCGCGGGATCTGCCGCGCCTGTGGCATGTCACCCTCAGCGTCTCCGGTGGGGAGGCCCCGCTCAAGGAGGTCCGGCGCGCCCTCGAGCAGCTCGCCCACGACCACCCCTTCCTGCTGACCAGTCGCTACGCCAACGACCACGCGGAGATCCGGTACTGGGAGGAGGCCCGCGACCTGCACGACGCGGCCGCCGTCGCCCTGCGCCTGTGGGGGGAGCACCGCCAGACCGCGGGACTGCCGCCGTGGGAGATCGTCGGCCTGGAGGTCATCGACCGCCAGACCTACCACCAGCGCATCGCCGAGGGGTACGGTCCGCCGCCGGCCTCACCGATCGGAGCGCACCCGTTCTGATAGCGGCACCCGGTGTCTCTTTAATCCCTTTGATCCCGTCTCGCGCTGTGGAACAACAGGTGGACGGCCCCCTCCGGCGCACTACCCTTCCGGTATGACCTCGCTCTCGCCGTACGACTCCATGACCCCGGTCACCCAGGCCGCCTACCGGGCCAAGGCCGCCGCCGCCGACCTCGCCCCGCTGCCCAGGGCCGAGAAGGACGACGCGCTGCTCGCCATCGCGGACGCCCTGGAGGTCCGTACGAGCGAGATCGTCGAGGCCAATGCCAAGGACATCGCCAAGGCCCGCGAGGCGGGGACCAGCGAGGCGATCATCGACCGGTTGACGCTCACCCCGGAGCGGGTCCGCGCGATCGCCTCCGACGTCCGGGACGTCGTCGCCCTGCCCGACCCGGTGGGCGAGGTCGTGCGCGGCTCGACCCTCCCGAACGGCATCGACCTGCGCCAGGTCCGCGTCCCGCTCGGCGTGGTCGGGATCATCTACGAGGCCCGCCCGAACGTCACGGTCGACGCCGCCGCCCTCTGTCTGAAGTCCGGCAACGCCGTCCTGCTGCGCGGCTCGGCTTCCGCGTACGAGTCGAACACCGCCCTCGTACGGGTCCTGCGCGACGCCGTGGGCGGCGCCGGGCTGCCCGCCGACGCCATCCAGCTCGTCCCCGGAGAGAGCCGCGAGAGCGTGCGCGAGCTGATGCGCGCCCGCGGCCTGGTCGACGTGCTCATCCCGCGCGGCGGTGCCTCCCTCATCCAGACCGTCGTCACCGAGTCCGTCGTCCCGGTCATCGAGACCGGCGTGGGCAACTGCCACGTCTACGTCGACGCCCACGCCGACCTCGACATGGCGATCGACATCCTGATCAACTCCAAGGCCCAGCGGGTCAGCGTCTGCAACGCCGCCGAGACCCTCCTGGTCCACCAGGACATCGCCCCCGAGTTCCTGCCGCGCGCCCTGGACGCCCTCGCCGAGGCCGGGGTGACCGTCCACGCCGACCAGCGGGTGCTGGCGTACGCGAAGGACACCAAGGCGACCGTCGTCGAGGCCACGCTCGACGACTGGGACACCGAGTACCTCTCCTACGACATCGCCGCCGCCGTCGTCGACTCGCTCGACAAGGCCGTCGAGCACATCCGGCTGTGGACCTCCGGCCACACCGAGGCCATCGTCACCACCTCCCAGCAGGCCGCCCGTCGCTTCACCCAGCTGGTGGACTCCACGACGGTCGCGGTCAACGCCTCCACCCGCTTCACCGACGGCGGCCAGTTCGGCTTCGGCGCGGAGATCGGCATCTCCACCCAGAAGCTGCACGCGCGCGGTCCGATGGGCCTGCCGGAGCTGACGAGCACGAAGTACATCGTGACCGGGGACGGTCACATCCGGCGCTGACGGCCTTACGCGCACAGGGGCGCGCACCTGCGCATATGCGTCCGTCACGCGCCCCCGCCCCGCTTCCGTGGCGGACGAAAGGTGTCTCACCAGGCGGATGAATTTCCGTACCGTCTGCCCAAATTGACCCCCCAGGTCTACTCTGGATCCGTGCCGGAGGACGTGGGGGGCACGCCGTTCCCTGACGGCTGGGAGCCCGACGACGACCACGACCGCGGGGTGTCGGACGAAGAGTTCGCCTCCGTGGTCTTCGACGAGGCCTTCGTACGGGCGGCCGTGGTGCACGAGCCGACCGCCGTCGAGCGCCTCCTGGCCGCGGCCCAGGCGAGAGCGGAGGCCTCCGAGGCCGAGGCCCGCCGCGCACGCGCCAGAGGCGAGCGGTACGAGGACGGCTACCGACCCGGCGCTTTCGGCCATGATCCCGAACTCGACGACCTGGACGACACCGAGGTCCTCGAAGGCCGCTACGGCGCCCCGGGGACGTACGGCAAACAGGTCCGCTGGCACCGCCCTGTCGCCTGGATGCTGGCCCTTGTCATGGGCATCGGCATGGTCGCGCTGGCCTTCACGGCGGTCTACCGGGGCGCCTCCTCCGGCAGCCGGGACCGGGTTCCGCCCCCGGCCTCGACCGGTCTGGAGCAGGGGAGCCCGGTGACGCCCTCGGCGTCCGCCGACTACTCCCAGCCAGCCGTCTCCGCGGTCCCGCGAACGCCCTGACACTCCTGGTGAGAACCTGTCAGAACTTGTCGCACGGCAGGGCGTTTACCTGAGCTCCCCGAGACCTACCCTGAAGATATGGGAGGGCCAGGAGACCCACCTGAGGGGACACCCGAGGGCGGCCCCGTGGGTGGTGAGGACGAGTACCGATCCGTCGTCTTCGACGAGTCGTTCGTCCGCGCTGCCCGCCTCCAGGAGTACTCCGCGCAGGAGCGCATGACCGACCACGCGCCCGCCGTACGCCGCCGCCCGCCGTTGCGCCGGGGACTGTCCCGGCAGGCGCTGATCCTGTTCCTGCTGATCGCCCTCGCCTTCGGCACCGCGATCTACATGGGTGTACGGCACCCCTACCAGACCTCCGCGGCCCGCCGGCCCGTGGAGCCCCTGCGGATGACCGTCATCCCGCTGGCCCCTGCGGGCAAGGTCCCGGGGCACGCCGACGTCGAGTACCTGTACGGGCACAGCCCGGCCGCGCAGTACCGCGTCGGCGCCGAGGGCATCCCGCTGCCGGCCTCCCGCCGCACCGCGCACTTCTCCGACAGCCAGGTCGTGTCCGCGCTGAGCACCGCCAAGGACTACATCGTGCGGTCCTCGCTCGACCCGGACGTCCTCGTCGGCGACCAGGTCCGTGCCGTGCGGGTGCTCCTCGACACGGACCAACTCGACCAGTTCGACCAGAGTTTCGCCCACCCGGCCGCGGACGGACGGCACGCGCCGACCGGGTGGCTGGTTCGCTTCGACCCCGCGGAGACGCGGCTGGCCGACCACAGGATCCGGGTGCAGGGCAGTCTGCAGGCCGCCGAGACCGACTCGTCGACGCTGGAGGTCACGGCGGACCACACCTTCGTGTACGCGCTGCGTTCCGCGGCCGCGGACGCCAGGGCCGAGGTGTCGCTGTTCACCGTCCGGCGTGAGCTGCACTTCCGGTTCGACCGGGACGATCTGCGGATGCACACGGCTCAGCTGGTCGTGTCCTACGTCCAGGCCGGGCCGCTCTCCTGCGCGGAGGACTCCACGAACCGGCTGCATCCCTTGCTGGCCGGGGAGACGGCGAAGGCAGGCGGGCCGGCGGGGACGGATCCCTATGCGACAGGGAGTGCCACGGCGCTGTGCGGGTCATTGGCGACCGGTGCGCAGCCGAAGGTGTGACCGGGGCACGGGGTCGCATCCCCCCGTACCCCGGGGGCTCAGTCCTCCTCGTCGGTGCGGGACGTGTCCGTCGGCGGCTCGTCCTCCCGTGGGGCCGAGTTCGAGAAGCCGCCGAAGCCCCTGCGCACCCTGCCGCCCAGATCGCCCGCTCCGCCCGCGATGTCGCTGACCAGCTTCATCAGGGGGTCCTTGGAGCTCTTGACGTTGGTCGCGTAGCTCGCCGCCGACTCGCGGAAGGAGTCCGTGACCGAGGTGTCCTTGTCCTCGGTGCGGCGCGGGTAGTGGCCGTCCATGATCCGCTGGTAGTCGCGGGACTCGGCCCACTTCTTCAGCTCGGCCGCCCGCACGGTGGTGAAGGGGTGGGTGCGCGGCAGGACGTTCAGGATCTTCAGCACGGAGTCGCGCAGGTCGCCGCCCGCCTCGTACTCCTCGGCCTGCTTCAGGAACGCGTCCACGTTCATCTCGTGCAGATGGTGACCGCCGGCCAGCTTCATCAGGCCGCGCATCGAGGCCTTCAGGTCCTGGCCGACCAGCAGGCCCGCCCGGTCCGCCGACAGCTCCGACTTGCGGAACCACTCGCGCAGCGCGGTCACGATCGCCATGATCGCGATGTTGCCCAGCGGGATCCACGCCACCCTGAGGGCGAGGCTGGTCAGGAACAGCAGTATGGTCCGGTAGACCGAGTGGCCGGACAGGGCGTGGCCCACCTCGTGGCCGACGACCGCCCGCATCTCCTCCTCGTCGAGCAGGTCGACCAGACCCGTGGTGACGACGATGATCGGCTCGTCCAGGCCGATGCACATCGCGTTCGGCTGCGGGTCCTGGCTGACGTACATCGGCGGGACCTTCTCGAGGTCCAGGATGTAACACGCGTCCCGCAGCATGTCGTTGAGGTACGCGAACTGCTGGTCGGAGACGCGTACCGAGTCGGACAGGAACAGCAGCCTCAGACTCCGCTCGGGGAGCAGACCGCTGAGCGCCTTGAACACCGTGTCGAAACCGCTCAGCTTGCGCAGCGCCACCAGGGCGGAGCGGTCGGCGGGGTGTTCGTACGCACGGGAGGAGATTCCCGGGAAACGCCTGCGCTGCCTGCTCGGCACGTTCTCGTGCCCGTTGTTCTGATGGCCGTCGTCGGACATGTCTTCCCCCATGTGCGTCTTTGGCTGTGCCCTGTGACCTCTGTGATCCTTTGCGGACCCTTGTGCGGCCCTTTGCGCCCCCGAAGCAGAGCCCAGCCTAGGCGGAGATAGCGTGGACGGGCAGTACAGCGAAGGAGTCCACGTCATGGAGCACACCCGGGCCGCCTGGCTCACCGAGGCCGCGAGGGCCGCCGAGCAGCAAGGGTCCGGAGATCTGCTCCGGGTGGTACTGGTCGTGATGTTCCTGGGCTGTGCGTTCACCGCGTGGTTCCTGCTGCGGGGGTACAAGCGGAAGGACGACTGACAAAGGGCGAAGGTTCCCCGCCGTCCCCCAACGGTGGAGTCGGCGTGATCGCCCTCACCGCGCCCGCTTACCATGGGCCGACGTCTTTATCCCGCCCACCGGATAGGTCCTGCCGAAGATGAGCTTCCACAGCACCGCTGCCCAGTTGGTCACCCTCGCCGCAGAGGGCGAGGAGCACGGCGGCAACCACGAGAGCCTCGACCCCTTGGTGACCGGCGGCGCCGCGTTCCTCATCCTGCTGCTCCTGCTGTGGATCACCACCCGTTTCAACCGCGACCGCTGAGGCGCCGAGTGCCCAAACCGGGGCATTTGGGGCCTCCGCCGGCCGGTGCCCTCAGGTCGGGCCGGTAGGGTCTGCACGCATGGGAGAGCAGGACATGCCTACCGGCCCGGGCAACAGCCCGTCGAACCCCGGCAAGCGCCGCCTCGGCGTCATGGGCGGAACGTTCGACCCGATCCACCACGGGCACCTCGTGGCGGCCAGCGAGGCCGTCGCGCAGTTCCACCTGGACGAGGTGGTGTTCGTACCGACCGGCCAGCCGTGGCAGAAGACCCACCGCCGGGTCTCCCCGGCCGAGGACCGCTACCTGATGACGGTCATCGCGACCGCCGAGAACCCGCAGTTCTCGGTCAGCCGCATCGACATCGACCGCGGCGGCGCGACCTACACCACGGACACGCTGCGCGACCTCAAGTCCCTCAACCCCGACACCGACCTCTTCTTCATCACGGGCGCCGACGCCCTCGGTCAGATCCTCACCTGGCGGGACGCGGAAGAGCTCTTCTCCCTCGCGCACTTCATCGGAGTCACCCGGCCCGGCCACACCCTGGCCGACCCCGGGCTGCCCGAGGGCGGCGTCTCCCTCGTCGAGGTCCCCGCCCTGGCCATCTCCTCCACCGACTGCCGGGCGAGAGTCGCCAAGGGCGACCCCGTCTGGTACCTGGTGCCTGACGGAGTCGTGCGTTACATCGACAAGCGCGAGCTGTACCGCGGCGAGTGAGCCGAGAGGGGCACCGGTGAACGACCGATACGACGCGGGCTACGGCGACGATCAGGAGAACCAGTACGCACTCGTCGGCTACGACGAGTACGGCCGGCCGGTGTACCAGCAGGTCCCGCCGCAACAGGCCCCGCAGCAGCAGTACGACCCCTACACGCAGCAGGGCTACGGCTACGACCCGTACGCCACGGGCAACCGGCAGGCCGCGCCGTACGACACGGGCACCCAGAACCCCGTCCCGCCGTACGACCCCTACGGCGCCGGCGACACCGGTCAGCAGGCGCCCGTGCCGCCGTACGACCCCTACGCCAACGGGGCCCAGCAGGGCGGCGGTTCGGCGGCCGCGTATGACCCCTACGGCCAGGCCGCCGCGAGCGGTCAGCAGCCCCGGGTCGCCGAGCAGACCGCCTACATCCCGCACCAGGCCGGGCCGGCCAGGGGCACGCAGACCGGCCAGGGCTACCGCCCAGCGGTCGAGGAGGACCTTGCCGACGCCGGTCGTCCCGGCGCCGCCCGTCCCGGTGCGGGCCCCGCCGACGAGGACGAACGGCAGTACCACACGGAACAGTTCGCGTTCGTCGAGGACCCCGACGGTGACTCCGAGGACGTCATCGACTGGCTCAACTTCACCGAGAACCGCACCGAACGCCGTGAGGAGGCCAAGCGCCGCGCCCGCAGCCGGCTCGTCGCCCTGGTCGTCGTCCTCGCCCTGGTCGCGGTGGGCGGCGTCGGCTACCTCTGGTACGCCGGAAAGCTGCCCGCCCTGTCGGACCAGGAGAGCAAGAAGGGCACCACGATCGCGGCGAGCGCCCAGAACCGCGACGTGATCGTCGTCCATCTGCACAACACCGCGAAGGGCGGCACCTCCACCGCGCTGCTCGTCGACAACACCACCACCAAGCAGGGCACCACCGTCCTGATCCCCAACTCCCTCGCCCTGACGGCGGACGACGGGACCACGACGACCCTCGCCAAGTCGGTGGACGACGACGGCTCCTCCGGGACCGTCGACTCCCTCGACACGGTCCTCGGCACCGACATCGAGGGCACCTGGCGTCTGGACACCCCCTATCTGCAGAACCTGGTCGACCTCGTCGGCACCATCGACGTCGACACCAACACCGCCGTGCCCGACCCGGACGCCAAGAAGAAGGGGCAGGCGCCCCTCGTGAACAAGGGGAAGGGCCAGACCCTCAGCGGCAAGATGGCCGTCGCCTACGCCACCTACCGCGCCTCCGGCGAGGCCCAGAACGCCCAGCTGGAGCGCTTCGGCCAGGTCATGCAGGGCGTGCTGCGCAAGCTGTCCTCCGACCCGACGGCCGCGACCACCACCGTGCAGACACTGGCCCAGATCCTGGACCCGCCCCTGACCGACAAGGATCTCGGCACCTTCCTCGCCAAGCTCGCCGACCTCGCCAAGGGCGGCGACTACAAGACCGCGCTGCTGCCCGTCCAGCAGGACGGCACGCTGAGCGCGGCTGCCAGTGCCAGCGTGGTCAAGGACGTCCTCGGCGGCAAGGCGAAGAGCCCCGACAGGGACGCGGCCGTGAGCGTCTCCGTCCAGAACGCCACCGGCACCAAGGACAACACCGAAAAGGCCCGCGTCGTCCTCCTCAACGGCGGCTTCACCTTCGTCGACGGCGGCACGCCCTCCTCGGCGCAGGCCACCTCCAAGGTCGTCTACGCCGACGCCGCCGACAAGGCGAACGCCACCGAGGTCGCCAAGACCCTGGGCCTGCCCGCCGGCGCGGTCACCAAGGGCACCCTGTCGTCGAGCGCGAATGTCTCCGTGGTCCTCGGCCGGGACTACAAGCCGTCCTCCTCGTCCTAGGCCCGGGCTCCGGCTCCGGAAACGGCACCCCGCGTGATCTCCGCGATCACGTGGGGTGGCGTCGGCGGTCCGTGAGACCCTTGATGTCAATCGACCGCCGACCGAAAGCCTTGTAGTGACCGCCACTGACCGTTCTCTCGAGCTCATCAACGCCGCCGCGCAGGCGGCCGCCGACAAGCTCGCCCATGATGTGATCGCCTACGACGTCAGCGACGTCCTGTCGATCACCGACGCCTTCCTGCTGGCGTCCGCACCCAACGACCGCCAGGTCAAGTCCATCGTCGACGAGATCGAGGAGCGCCTCTCGAAGGAGCTCGGCGCCAAGCCGGTGCGCCGCGAGGGCGACCGCGAGGCCCGCTGGGTCCTGCTCGACTACGTGGACATCGTCGTCCATGTCCAGCACAGCGAGGAGCGGGTCTTCTACGCTCTGGAGCGGCTGTGGAAGGACTGCCCCGAGCTGGAGCTGCCGGCCGACGCCAAGGCGACCCGCGGCAAGGCGGAGGAGCACACCAAGCTCCGGGCCGAGGAGGACGCCGCCGAGTTCGGGGAGCCGCGGTGACCGCTCCCGCCGACCGGAAGGGCCGGGGCCGCCGCGTCATCCTGTGGCGACACGGCCAGACCTCCTGGAACGTGGAGCGCCGCTTCCAGGGCACCACCGACGTCGAGCTCACCGAGACCGGTGTCGGCCAGGCCCGCAGGGCCGCCCGGCTGCTGGCCTCCCTCGAGCCCGACGCCATCGTCGCCTCCGACCTCCAGCGGGCCGCGAACACCGCGGCCGAGCTCTCCGCGCTCACCGGCCTTGAGGTGGCCCACGACGAGGGCCTGCGCGAGACCTACGCGGGCGTCTGGCAGGGGCTGACGCACGAGGAGATCATCGCCCGGCACGGCGAGGAGTACGCCGCGTGGAAGCGCGGTGAGCCGGTGCGCCGCGGCGGCGGCGAACTGGAGACCGAGGTCGCCGATCGCGCCGCTCCCGTCGTGCTCCGGCACGCCGAGAAGCTCCCCGAGGACGGCACCCTTGTCGTGGTCAGCCACGGCGGCACGATCCGCACCACCATCGGCCGGCTGCTCGGTCTGGACGCCAAGCACTGGGAGAGCCTCGGCGGCCTCTCCAACTGCTGCTGGTCCGTCCTCGGCCAGGGCGCCCGCGGCTGGCGCCTCATGGAGCACAACGCCGGCACCCTCCCGGAGCCGGTGCTCGGCGACGACGACTGAGGACTCCGGACCGGATTTCACTTCCGGCAGGTCGCAGGCTAAAGTTCTTCTTGTTCGCCCGCCGAGCGGGAAGAACACAAGGGGCTATAGCTCAGTTGGTAGAGCGCCTGCATGGCATGCAGGAGGTCAGGAGTTCAATTCTCCTTAGCTCCACAGATCGACACTCTGTTGAGTTGTCAAAGATCGGTGATCATCAGGGTCCCGCCTCCTTCAGGAGGCGGGATTTTCTGTATGCTCCCGCAGCCGCGCCGCTTTCTCCCGCGTCTCCTCGTCCTCCGGTGTGTAGACCACGATCCGGCACTCCGGCATCCCGTCGATCGACAGCGACTGGGACGTCATCCGCAGTACGCCCACCGCCTTGTGACGGAACGTCTTGACCCGTGGCCCCGGTTGCACCACCACTCCGCTCGCCCACAGCTCGGCGAAGTACGGGCTGGCCGCCGCCAGCGCGGCTATGAAGCTCTCCCAGGCCGGCTCGCCCACATGTCTGCCGTACGAGGACCGCAGCGTGGCGACCATGACGGGCAGCTCGCGCTCCCGGTACATCACCGGACACGCCCGCTCGGACACCGTGAACAGCGTCCACAGCGCGTTCGCCACCCCGATGTCGACGATCTCCGGGATCAGGAACAGGTCCCGGTAGCCGGGATTGGTGGCCAGGATGTCGTAGCGCGAGTTGTAGACGACCGCCGGGAGCGGGTCGAGGGCGTCGATGATGCCCTGCACCTCCGGGCCCGTCGACCGCGTCAGACCCTCCGGGTCCGGGGCGAACGGCACCTGCGCCAGGCGGTACAGATGCTCCCGCTCCGGAGGGTCGAGCCGGAGCGTGCGGGCCACGGCGTCCAGGACCTGCGCGGACGCGTTGATCGGCCGGCCCTGCTCCAGCCACGTGTACCAGGTCACACCTACGCCGGAGAGCTGGGCGACCTCCTCGCGCCGCAGTCCCGGGGTGCGGCGCCTGAGGCCCGGCGGCATGCCCACGTCGGCCGGAGTCACCCGGGCCCGCCTGCTGCGCAGGAACGAGGCCAGCTCGGGCCGTCGTCGCTGTGTCGTCCTCATCGTCACGTCCCCCTCGTCACGACCATCCTCGGTGCTGCACCCGGCGCTTGCCAGGTGCCGGCAGTACCAGCATCGGCGGGCTCTCGGCACCCTTACCGGGATGTCCTCAGGCTCGACGGCATGACGACAACGCCCCGGACGGGACCGGATCCCGCACCCGTTTCCCCACCTGCCAAAAGTGAAGCACCCGCCACTGACAACCGGCCCCGGCCGCTGCTCGCGCTCGTGCTCGCCGCCCAGTTCATGGCCCTGCTCGACGTGTTCATCGTGAACGTCGCGGCCCCGACGATCGGCACGGAACTGCACGCCTCGGGCGCCCAACTCCAGCTGGTCGTCGCCGGATACGCCATCACGTACTCGGTGCTGCTGATCACCGGCGCCCGGCTCGGCGAACGGTTCGGGCACGGCCGGGTGCACCTCGCCGGGCTCGCCCTGTTCACGACGGCCTCGCTCGCCTGCGGGCTGGCGCAGGGAGCCACCGAACTGATCGTCTTCCGGCTGGTGCAGGGCGCCGGTTCGGCGGTGATGATCCCGCAGGTGCTCAGCCTGATCCAGCGCAACTTCACCGGCGAGGCCCGGATGAAGGCGCTCGGCGTGTACTCGGCGGTCCTCGCGGTCGGCGCCGCCGCCGGGCAGGTCGTCGGTGGACTCCTGGTCAGCGCCGACCTGTTCGGCACGGGCTGGCGGCCGGTGTTCCTCGTGAACGTGCCGGTGGGTCTCGTCCTGCTCGCTGCAGGCACGCGGGTCCTGCTGCCCGGGGACCGTCCGGCGCCCCGGGACCGGGCGCGCGGTCTCGACCTGCCCGGCCTGGTGCTGCTCGGCGCGGCCGTGTCGCTGTGCACGGTGCCGCTGGTGCTCGGGCAAGAGGAGGACTGGCCGCTGTGGTCCTGGCTGTCCCTGGCCGCCGCCGCGATCCTGTTCACCGTTTTCTGCGGCTACGAGTCCCGGCTGGCCAGGCGCGGCGGGGCCCCGCTGATCACACCGAGCGTGCTGCGCCATCCCGGCATGGCCCTCGCCGTCTTCCGGATCATGGCGGTCATGGCCGTCAACGGCGGCTTCCTCTTCGTCCTCACCCTGTACGTGCAGGGCGGCCTCGGCTACAGCGCGCTGCGGGCCGGGCTCTCCTTCGCGCCGACCGCGGTGATCTTCGGCATCGTCGGACTGACCTGGCGCTCCTGGCCGGCTTCCTGGCAGCGGCTGTTGACGCCCGCCGGGTTCGTGATCATCGCGCTGGCCTCGCTGGGCGTGGGCCTGTCGCTCAAAGACGGCGGAGACGGCGGTGTCGCGCTGTACGCGGCGTACGCCGGCGTGGGCGTGGGGCTCGCGCTCGCCTTCAGCCCCACACTCACCGGAGCCCTCGCCACGGTGCCGCCCCGGCACGCTGCGGACGCCAGCGGTCTGCTCGCCACGGTCACCCAACTCGGCCAGCTGATCGGCGTCGCGGGCTTCGGCACACTGTTCTTGAACCGACTTGAGTCACTCGGCCCCTCTGAGGCGTATACCTCTGCGGAGGCGCTTTGGACGTGCACGTTCGCGCTGGCCGGGACCGCCGCGGTGGGCGCCGTGTCCGGACTGGTACTCAGGCGTCGCTGACCGTATTGGTCCGGCCGTGGCAGAATCAAACGGCCGGAAGGGGGCGCGGCCCGACGGGAGGGAGTAGTGATGCCTGCGAGCATCCTCGTGGAGGTCGGCCACCTCCGCGAAGCGGCGTCGACAAGGGACACGACGGTCCGCCTCATCTGCCCTTCCTGCGGTTCTGTCCACGTCGCCCAGGTACTCGGCGACAACGGCGGGATCTCCTACGTGTGCACGGCCTGCGGCCACAGCTGGAGCTGACGGATGGGTGCACACAGGCGAAAGTGCGACTGGTGCGGCAGCGGGACGCCGATCGTGCGGGACATGGAGCCGGTCAATCCCGACTACCAGTACTGGTGCGAGGAGTGCGCGCGGGCGCTGATCATAAAAGGCGACCCCATCGAGACGTACCGCGAACTCGAGGGTGAGCCGATCTACGGCCGACTCCTCGAAGAACACTGCACGCTGAAGCGGTTCTACTCGTTCGTGACCGCTTGACGGCGTCCCTCCCGCCCCCAGGGAAACGATTTGGTGTTCCACCCGGTGGACCGTGTAATGTTGGCGTCGCCGCCAGGGAAACCGGCGGAGTGCAGCACGGGGCTATAGCTCAGTTGGTAGAGCACCTGCATGGCATGCAGGGGGTCAGGAGTTCAAATCTCCTTAGCTCCACAGAAAGATCCCGCCGGATCATTGATCCGGCGGGATCTCGGCGTTTTCAGAGGAAGTTGTGGCCGGACAGCCGAAAGGGCCGCCCTCTTCAGGCGGCCCTTTCGTGGTATCGGTTCAGCGGCCCAGCGCGCGGCGCCCGCGGCCCTGGGAGAGGACCGGCAGGTTGCGGGAAGGCCCCTTGTCGCGTGCTGTCTCCTCCTCGAGGCGCAGGGCGAGCGCGGGGCAGCGACGCACCGCGCGGAGCGCCTTCGCCTCGGCGTAGCGCGGCACCTGCGCCTGGGCGACGGTCGGGAAGCCGTCGGCGCCGAGTTCGAAGACCTCGGGCAGGATGTCGGCGCACAGACCGTGGCCACGGCAGAGAGTCCAGTCGACGTAGATCTTCTGACGGCTGGGACCGTTCTCCTCGGCCTCGGCGCCACCCGGGAGGCCGGTGGGTGTCCTGCCGCCCTCGAAGAGCGGCAGAACGCCCTCCACGGGCCGTCCGCAGCCGTTGCCGAGGACATGGGCGGCCAGGTCGTCCGTGAACGCCTTGATGGTCGACTCCAGGAACATCGCGGAGCCGTCCGGGTGCGAGCAGGCGCCGCGCCGCTTCACGTTCTTGGCGACCTGCTTGAGGGCCTCCAGGGCGGCAGGGCCGCCGCCGTTGAGGATGTCCTCCATGCCGCGCGCGGCGGCCGGCAGACCGAGATAGCAGGGGCCGCACTGACCCGCGCTCTCCTCGGCCAGCCACTGCGCCACACGCAGCGACTCACCCAGCGGGCAGGTCTCCTGAGTGATCGGCAGGATCGCGCCGGCGCCGAGCGCGCCGCCCACGGCGTCCAGGGAGTTGCGGGAGACGATCGCCTCGTTGACGGTCGCCGCGTCGATCCACTTGCCGTGGTAGCCGCCGGTCAGCACGCCCTGCGGGACCGGCGGGGCGCCGGCCAACTGCAGGACGTAGCGCAGCGGTACGCCCGTGGGGACCTCGATCACCATCGGGCGCGCGACGGCGCCGGAGACGGTGAGCATGACGGTGCCCGGCTCGTCGTACAGCCCGGTGTTGCCGTAGCGCTCCGGGCCGATGCGGGCGGCGATCGCGAGCTGCGCGAAGGTCTCGGCGTTGGACAGCAGGGTCGGCGCCCCGCCGACGCCACTCTGGGAGGCGCTGATCTTGCGGCCGGGCGGGATGGCCGGGCCACCGTCGATGGAACGGATCAGCGAGGCCGCCGCTCCGGTGACCATACGGACGGGATTGCGCTGCACGCGTGCGCGTAGAGCCGATCTGCGGCCGTTGCTGAGACCGCGTTCGGCGAGGGCGGCCTCCATGGACCGCTGGGTGGACTCCCGGGTGACCCCCACCACGAGCGTGCGGGCACCCAGGGCTTCGGCGGCCAGGAGGGCGCCGTCCAGGATGAGGTGCGGGGCACGGTTGATGAGCACCGTGTCCTTGCGGCAGGCCGGTTCGTCCTCGCTGCCGTTGACGACGACGACCGGGCGGACGCCGCGCTTGATCGCCGCCTCGGCGACCGAGCGCAGCTTCTTGTGGAAGGGGAAGCCGGCGCCGCCGCGCCCCTTCAGGTTGATGGCTTCGGAGAGCTTGGCGAGCTGCTCCCCGCCCATGGGTTCGAGCGGCCCGTGCACCTTCAGGTGCATGGGCAGGTCAAGTCGTTCGACAAGGTCGAAACCCGACGTGAGCTGAGGAAGACCGACCACGCGGACTTCTGGTACGTCGGGCAGGGCCTCGTTCACCTATAGCCTCCGGAAGGCGTGTTCCAAGGTTCGCCCGAGCCCGGTGTGTCGAAGTCGTACGACTGACCGGGCGTTGCATCCGTGGCGGGACCGCTGTTGTACGTGTCATTCGGGTTGTACGTGCCGTAAAGGGTGTTCGTCTCACCGGTGTCGCGCACATCACCTGAGAGATAGCCGGCCGTGCCCGAATTGCCACCATAGGTCGGGATGTTGTACCCCGTGTCCTGGAGCGGGTCGTAGGCGGAGGGGGGCGCTTCGCCTACCGGTGGCGGGGAGGGGACCGGCCAGCTGCCGGAGGTGCTGCCGCCGGTGTCCATGCGCGCGATGGGGTCGGTGGCGGCCTGCATGTCCATCGGCATGTCCATGCGCGCGGTCTGGCCGGTGTCGAAGGGCTGCTGTGTGTTGGGTGACACGGCGCGATAGGCGGCGGCGAATCCGCTGCCCGCGGGCTCCGGGGCCGGTGGGGCCTGGTAGAGGGGCATGCCGCCGGTCTGCTGGGTCAGGCCCTCGTAGCCGGGCAGGGTGGACTCGGAACGCCGGCCGGCGGACTCGGCGGGCCGGCGGCTCTCGCGTCCAGGCGCGGCGGTTTCCGCGGCCCTCCTGGCGCGGCTGGCTTCCAGTCCCTCGCGGCCCGGCCGCTCCTCGGCGCCGAGGAGCATGGCGATCCGGTCGGTGACCTTGCGCTTGAAGGGGCGAGGTGCCGAGCGCAGGGCGAGGGCCGCGATGACACCGAGCACGCAGAGCGCGTACATGTACGTGAAGATCGGGGCCTTCACCGCGCGCCCCGCGTACAGGCCGTGGACCAGCCCGGCGCACCAGGCCGGGTAGGCCAGCATGTGCATCGCCCGCCACCGTGCCGCGACCGGGGCCGGGGACGCGAACCGGTTGCGCAGGGCGCCGGTGATGCCGACGAAGATCATGAGCTGGCCGGCCAGGGTGCCGAGACCTATGAGGCCTCCGCTGCTGCTGAAGCCGAGCCCGAACGGGATGAAAGCGGCGATCCAGGTCGTGTGGTCGAGGGTCAGTTTGATCCCGATGTGCAGCAGGAGGAACGCGATCGAGCCCACGGCGGTGATCCGGTGGATCCCCTGCGCGACGATCCGCTGCCGGGTGTTGAGGATCAGCCGGTCCTGTGCGACGAGCCCCCAGATCACGGAGCAGGTGAGGAGGACGAGCGTCACCACGCCCGCTCCGAAGTTGAGGAAGTCCTGGAGCCAGACACCTCCGTACACCACGACCAGAGGGATGGCCAGCAGAAAGACGGCCGTCGCCACCCCGTAGGTCGATCGGCCGGTCCTGGGGAGCGTGCTGCTAGTACTACGAGGGTTCATGGGGGCAACTCCGAGCGGTTCGGGAAGGCGGTCCCGCTGCCGCACTCTAAGTGGCGCCATACCGATGGGTACGGCATTTGAGTTATTGCGTTGTTATCAAACGACTGCGGGGCCGTTGTGATGTCCCTTAGTAGCTGTTACGCGAAGTAACCATTGGCCATGGCTCAGTTCCTGGGTCGGATCGGACGGTTGCGCTCGACTGCGGCGGCGAGTGCGGCACCCGGTGCCAAAGAGGCATACGTAAGCTCGTCGCGGCTTGCTCAACGGCTGCGGTACTCTGACGCCATGCGTGCCGTACGCCTTCTGCTTAGCGAGCCGCGCTGATCAGTCCCGACCACCGGTGAAGACGTGGTCGGAATCGGCGCGGCGTCCCCTCCTGTGCGAGGGGATTTTTCGTTTCCGGACGACACAGCCGCTGGCAGAGACGATCGATGGAGCTTTGAGGACCATGAGCGAGACGAACCCCGCTGCCGCCGAGGTGGCCGCGCCGCACCGCTACACGGCCGCCGTCGCGGCCGAGATCGAGGCACGCTGGCAGGACGTCTGGGATGCCGACGGCACCTACGCGGCGCCGAACCCCAAGGGTGACCTGGCGGGCGACCCCGGGCTGGTCGCCAAGCCCAAGAAGTACGTCATGGACATGTTCCCGTACCCCTCCGGTGCGGGTCTGCACGTCGGCCACCCGCTGGGCTACATCGCCACCGACGTCTTCGCCCGCTTCCAGCGGATGACCGGCCACAACGTCCTGCACACCCTGGGCTTCGACGCCTTCGGCCTGCCCGCCGAGCAGCACGCCGTGCAAACCGGCGAGCACCCCCGGGTCACCACCGAGGCCGCCATCAACAACATGAAGTCCCAGCTGCGCCGGCTGGGCCTGGGCCACGACAAGCGCCGGTCGTTCGCCACGATCGATCCGGAGTACTACAAGTGGACCCAGTGGATCTTCGTCCAGATCTTCAACTCCTGGTACGACGACGAGGCGAAGAAGGCCCGCCCGATCTCCGAGCTGGTCGCGCGGTTCGAGTCCGGTGAGCGCGCGGTTCCCGGTGGCCGTTCCTGGGACGCCCTGTCCGCCGCCGAGCGTGCCGACATCCTGGGCGAGTACCGCCTGGCGTACGCCTCCGACGCGCCGGTCAACTGGTGCCCGGGTCTGGGCACCGTGCTGGCCAACGAGGAGGTCACCGCCGACGGTCGCAGCGAGCGCGGCAACTTCCCCGTCTTCAAGGCCAAGCTGCGCCAGTGGAACATGCGGATCACCGCGTACGCCGACCGCCTGCTGGACGACCTGAACGAGCTGGACTGGCCCGAGGCCATCAAGCTGCAGCAGCGCAACTGGATCGGCCGCTCCGAGGGCGCCCGCGTCGACTTCCCGATCGACGGCGAGGCGATCACGGTCTTCACCACGCGTCAGGACACCCTGTTCGGCGCGACCTACATGGTGCTGGCCCCCGAACACCCGCTGGTCGAGAAGTTCACCCCGGCCGCCTGGCCCGAGGGCACGCACGACGTGTGGACCGGCGGCCACGCCACCCCGGGTGAGGCCGTCGCCGCCTACCGCGCCCAGGCCGCCTCCAAGTCGGACGTCGAGCGCCAGGCAGAGGCCAAGGACAAGACCGGTGTCTTCACCGGCGCGTTCGCCACCAACCCGGTCAACGGCGAGCAGATCCCCGTCTTCATCGCCGACTACGTCCTGATGGGCTACGGCACCGGCGCGATCATGGCCGTACCGGCGCACGACACGCGTGACTTCGCCTTCGCGCGCGCCTTCGAGCTGCCGATCCGCTGTGTGGTGGAGCCGAGCGACGACCGGGGCACGGACGCCTCGACGTGGGACGACGCCTTCGCCTCGTACGACGCCAAGATCGTGAACTCGCACGGCGAGGACGTCTCCCTGGACGGCCTGGGCGTGGTCGACGCCAAGGCGCGCATCACCGAGTGGCTGCAGCGCAAGGGCATCGGCGAGGGCACTGTCAACTTCCGGCTGCGCGACTGGCTGTTCAGTCGCCAGCGCTACTGGGGCGAGCCCTTCCCGATCGTCTACGACGAGGACGGCATCGCCCACTCCCTGCCCGAGTCGATGCTGCCGCTGGAGCTGCCGGAGGTCGAGGACTACTCGCCGCGCACCTTCGACCCGGACGACGCGGACACCTCCCCGGAGACGCCGCTGTCCCGCAACCAGGACTGGGTCGACGTCACCCTGGACCTGGGCGACGGACGGGGTCCCCGCCCGTACCGCCGCGAGACCAACACCATGCCCAACTGGGCCGGCTCCTGCTGGTACGAGCTGCGCTACCTGGACCCGCACAACAGCGAGAAGCTGGTCGATCCGGAGATCGAGCAGTACTGGATGGGCCCGCGCGCGGGGCAGCCGCACGGCGGTGTCGACCTGTACGTCGGCGGCGCCGAGCACGCCGTGCTGCACCTGCTGTACGCGCGCTTCTGGTCCAAGGTCCTGTACGACCTGGGGCACATCTCGTCGCCCGAGCCGTTCCACAAGCTGTACAACCAGGGCATGATCCAGGCGTTCGTCTACCGCGACAGCCGGGGCTTCCCGGTGCCGGCCGCCGAGATCGAGGAGCGCGACGGCGCCTTCTTCCACAACGGCGAGCAGGTCAAGCGCGAGCTGGGCAAGATGGGCAAGTCCCTGAAGAACGCCGTCACCCCCGAGACGATCTGCGAGGAGTACGGCGCCGACACCCTGCGCCTGTACGAGATGGCGATGGGCCCGCTGGACGTCTCGCGTCCGTGGGACACGCGCGCGGTGGTCGGCCAGTACCGCCTGCTGCAGCGGCTGTGGCGCAACGTCGTCGACGAGGCCACCGGCGAGGTGACCGTCGTCGACGCCGAGCCCGACGAGACGACGCTGCGTGCCCTGCACAAGGCGATCGACGGGGTGCGCCAGGACCTGGAGGGCCTGCGTTTCAACACCGCCATCGCCAAGGTCACCGAGCTGAACAACCACCTGACCAAGGCGGGCGCCGCCGTTTCTCGTCCGGTCGCCGAGTCGCTGGTGCTGCTGATCGCGCCGCTGGCCCCGCACATCGCCGAGGAACTGTGGCGCAAGCTGGGCCACACCGACTCGGTCGTCCACCAGGACTTCCCGGTCGCCGACCCGCGGTACGTCGTGGACGAGACCGTGACCTGCGTGGTGCAGGTCAAGGGCAAGGTCAAGGCGCGCCTGGAGGTCTCGCCCGCCATCTCCGACGACGAGCTGGAGAAGGTCGCGCTGGCCGACGAGAAGGTCGTGGCGGCGCTGGACGGGGCGGGTATCCGCAAGGTGATCGTGCGGGCGCCGAAGCTGGTGAACATCGTTCCGGCGTAGGGCCCGTCCGGCGTGATCCGCCGGCCAGGACCTCTGGCCCCTAGGGGCTGTGTGCGGGCAGGTTCGGGGTTCCTCCGGAACTCAGGGCCTGCCCGTGGCGTTTACCTTTGAAGAGCGGCACGGCGACCGCCGGGCCGGGCGGAGGAGGAGTTTCGTGGAAGCGGTGATCGCGATCGTGGCCCTGCTCTTCGTGCTCTTCGTGGCGCTCGGGGTGTACGCGACAGTGAAGGCGGTCGGCGCCGCCAAGCGCGGTGTGGACCGCACCATCACCCAGGCCCGGCGCACGGTCGAGGACCACACTCTGCGCGCGAAGTCCTTCGCCCAGCTCGGCCCGGCGGGCGAACTGGCCCAGCTGCGGCTGAAGCTGCGCACCTCGATGCGGGCCACCCAGGAGGCGCTGCACGCGGGCGTGGCCGAGGACGAGTCCCTCAAGGAGTCCCTCGGCCTCTTCCAGCGGCTCAGCGCCCACGGCCACGAACTGGACGGCGAACTCAAGCGCCTGGAGTCCGAGCCCGACCGTAAGACGCTCGCGGAGCGCCTGCCCGGCCTGCGGGAGCGCACCGAGCGTGTCACACAGTCGGCGGACTCCCTGCGCTGGGCGGCACGCGACCGCGCGCGCCGCTTCGCCGACGACGACCTGGACACGCTGAGCGCGCAGATCGACGTCGAGTCCGGCGCCTTGCGGCACTGGACGAAGACCGAGCCCGCCGCGACACCGCCCCCATGGCCCGAGACCTCCACCGCCGGTGGCAGCACCGAGCAGCAGACCTGGCCCGAGACGCCACGCTCCCGTACCGCCGAGGAGCCGACGCGGCCCGCGATCACCCCGCCGGGCCCTCGTCCCACCTACCCCTGGCAGAAGAAACCCCGTCCTGAGAGCACGACTTGATCCGGACACGGCAGCCCCAGGTGACAGGGGCCGGGCTGCCACCCGGACGCTACGGCAGGTAACCTCCAGCTCATGTCCCGCCATGTCGCGATCGTCACGGATTCAACGGCCTACCTGCCGCAGGGGACGATGGAGCGGCACGGCATCACAGCGGTACCCCTGACCGTGGTCCTCGGTGATCGCGCGCTGGAAGAGGGCACCGAGATCTCCACCCGGTCACTGGCCCAGGCACTGCAGAAGCGACGCTCCGTCACCACCTCGCGGCCCAGCCCCCAGGTGTTCGCGGAGCACTACCGCAAGGTCGCCGAGTCCGGCGCCACCGGCATCGTGTCGCTGCATCTGTCCGCCGAGCTCTCCGGCACCTACGACGCGGCGGTCATGGCGGCGCGCGAGGCGCCGGTGCCGGTGCGCGTGGTCGACACCGGCATGATCGCCATGGCTCTCGGCTTCTGCGCGCTCGCCGCCGCCGAGACCGCGGAGACGGGCGGCACGGTCGACGAAGCGGTCATGGCGGCGGAGAAGCGGGCCGCGGGCACGTCCGCCTACTTCTACGTCGACACCCTCGACTATCTGCGCCGTGGCGGCCGGATCGGCGCCGCGCAGGCGCTCCTCGGTTCCGCGCTCGCCGTCAAGCCACTGCTGCAGCTGGTCGGCGGGCGGATCGAGCCCCTGGAGAAGGTGCGGACGGCCTCGAAGGCCATCGCTCGCCTCGAGGAGATCGCGGCCGACCGGGCCGGCAGCGCGCCGGTCGACATCGCGGTCCATCATCTGTCCGCCCCCGACCGGGCGTCGGCTCTCGCGGACCGTCTGCGCGCGCGGGTGACGGGACTTGTCGACCTGCATGTGAGCGAGGTCGGGGCGGTGATCGGGGCGCACACGGGACCCGGGTTGCTGGGGGTCGTGGTCTCGCCCCGGTGAAGGAGCCGCGCGGGGTACCTGAGTCCCTCGTCCGGGTGGCGGAGTTTTCCACAACCGGTGGGTAATCCCCGGGAATTGGCCAAGATCATCGCGAGAGTGCTGATGTGGCCGATCCTCGGCGCATGGCACTTCGATCACGCTCACATACAGCGACGGCGACCAGCGGGCCGGGCCGAGGCCCCCATTCCGACGGGCGCTCACGGCATCGGCGACCGCCCGGCACCCAAGGCCGGGTCCGGCATCGGCATGCCGCCTCGGCGGACGAACTCCAGCGGCGGGCGGAGGTGCTCTTCGCCGAACGGGCCGGGGAGCGGAGGGACTCGGGGAAGGGGCCACCGCCGGAGGGGCCGCGGCTGGACGACGAGGCGGCGTGGGGCGACCCGGAGCACCGGGAGGCTGCCCGTGCCGTCGGTGCCGTCCACGTCGCCGAGGCCGGATCGGCCGCCGACGCGGTCGGGTTCGTGGAGAGGGCTCGGTGGGAGGCGGGTGCTGCCGAAGAGAGCCGGCGGGACGGTGGTTCCGCGGAGGGTGCCCGGCGGGACGCCGGTTCTCCCGAGGGGGTCTGGCGGGACGCCGATACCAGGGGCGGCGCCTGGCGAGACAGCGATTCCGGGAAGGGGGGCGGGGACTGGCGGGAGCGGGCCGGGTCGGCTCTGCGGGAGCGGATGCCGGTGTGGTTGCAGGCGCGGTGCGGGCTGGAGCGGCGGAACGTGGTCGCGCTCTCGGTGCTGCTCGTCGTGGCCGCGGTGTTCGCCGTGCAGCACTTCTGGACGGGCCGGACGCAGTCCGTCCAGGCACCCGAAGTGGTCCGCGCGGCGGCCCCGTTCGGGGAGAACGGGGCAAGCGGCGCGGGTGGACGGCCAGGGTCGGCCGGGCCGGCCGTCTCGGGCGGGGTCCCGAACACGGCAGGACCGGCCGGGGCCGAGATCGTCGTGGATGTCGGTGGCAAGGTCCGTGAGCCCGGCATCCAGCGGCTGCCGGCCGGCTCGAGGGTCGCCGACGCGCTGAAGGCGGCCGGTGGAGTGCGGCCGGGCACGAACACCGACACACTCAACCGGGCGCGGTTCCTCGTGGACGGCGAGCAGGTGATCGTCGGCGGCCCGTCCGCACCCGCGCCCGGCACAGGAGGTTCCGCCCCCGGCGGTGGCCCAGCGGCGGCTCCCGTCTCCTTGAACACGGCCACCGTGGACCAGCTCGACACCCTGCCGGGCGTCGGCCCCGTCCTGGCCCAGCACATCGTCGACTACCGCACCCAGCACGGCGGCTTCCGCTCGGTGGACGAACTGCGCGAGGTCAACGGCATCGGCGACCGCCGTTTCGCCGATCTGCGGAATCTCGTACGGCCATGAGGCACGGCTCCAGGATGCGGCGACGGCATGAGAGCGAGGCGCCAGTGCGGGCCGCTGTGCACGCTGCCTCGGGGAAGCGCCTCGGGGACGCCCACCCCCGGCAGGAAGGGCCTACGGATCTGCGGCTGGTACCGGCGGCGCTCGCGGCCTGGGGCACGGCCGCTGTGACCCTGGACGCCTCGCCGGGATGGGTCACGGGGGTGGTGGCCGGGTGCCTGATGCTCGCCTGCGTGCTGTTGTCGGGACGGTGGCGCGGAGTGCGGGGCCCGGGAAGGGGCGGCCGGGTGCCGGTCGCCGCCGTGCTGCTCTGTGTCACGGCGGCCGCCGTGTCCGCCGGGCTGCACGGGGCCGATCTGCGAAGGGGGCCGGTGCCCGCGCTGGCCCGGCAGTACGCCACCGTGACCGCCGAGGTCGAGGTGACCTCCGACCCCCGGCTGACCCGGCCCCGGATCACGGGGGACCACACGGCCCCGATCGCCGTCGTCATCGGCGCCGACATCCGGCGGGTGGAGACGGCGGACGGGCGGGCGGTGGTGACGCGGGCGCCGGTGCTGTTGATCGTCGACGCGCGTGCGGGGACCGGCGCGGGTGCACAGGGGGCCCGTGGTGCGCCGCCCGCCGTGGAAGGTCCGGCTCGCTCGCCCTGGCTCGGGTTGTTGCCGTCCACGCGGGTGCGGGTCACCGCGCGTGCCGCGCCGACGTTGACCGGGGGTGACCGGGTCGCGGCCGTACTGCGGGTGCGGGACCGGGGAGGGCCCGAGGTCGTGGGGGAGGCGTCGGGGACGCAGCGGTTCGCGGGGCGGTTGCGGGAAGGGCTGCGGGAAGCCACCGACGGGTTGCCGGCGGATGCCCGGGCGCTGTTGCCGGGGCTGGTCGTCGGCGACACCTCGCGGATCACGCCCGAGTTGGACGAGGCCTTCAAGGAGACGGACCTCGCCCACACGCTCGCCGTCTCCGGCAGCAACCTCACGATCCTGCTCGCCCTGCTCATCGGGCCGCCCGGACTCGCCCAACTCGTCGAGCGACGGGGGCTGGCGCCTCGCCTCGGGGCGTCGCTGCGGACGACCGCGTTGCTCGGCGGCGGGCTGACGCTGGGGTTCGTCGTCGTGTGCCGGCCGGACCCGAGCGTGCTGCGGGCCGCGGCCTGCGGGGCCGTCGCGTTGCTCGCTCTCGCGACCGGACGCCGCAGATCACTGATCCCGGCGCTGGCCACCGCCGTACTGCTGCTGGTGCTGTACGACCCGTGGCTGGCCCGCAGTTACGGCTTTCTGCTCTCCGTGCTGGCCACCGGCGCCCTGCTCACGCTCGCGCCGCGCTGGAGCCTGGCGTTGCGCCGGCGCCGCATCCCGGCACGGCTGGCGGAGGCGTTGGCCGCCGCGGCCGCCGCGCAGGCCCTGTGCGCGCCGGTGGTCGCCGTCCTGTCGGCGCGGGTGAGCCTGGTGGCGGTGCCCTGCAATCTGCTCGTGGAGTTCGCGGTCGCCCCGGCCACGGTGCTCGGCTTCGCGGCGCTGGCGACGGCACCCGTGGCGATGCCGGTGGCCAAGGCGCTGGCCTGGTGCGCGAGTTGGCCCGCCGGATGGATCGCGAACGTCGCCCGGACCGGGGCGTCGCTGCCCGGCGGGGGAGTGGACTGGCCGGGCAGCTGGACAGGGGCGGAGCTGCTGGCTCTCGTCACCGGGCTCCTGCTGCTCGTCGGGAGACGGCTGCTGAGGCATCCCTGGTGGTGTGCCGTCTGTGCCATGGCGTTCGTGCTGGCGGTCGTGCAGCCGCCCCCGCTGACCCGGGTGATCACGGGCTGGCCACCGCCGGACTGGCGGCTGGCGATGTGCGACGTGGGCCAGGGCGACGCGGTGGTGCTGGCGGCGGGCGAGGGCACGGGAGTGGTCGTGGACGCCGGACCCGATCCGGGGCTCGTCGACGACTGTCTGCGCACGCTCGGCGTCACCGAGGTGCCGCTCGTGGTGCTGACCCATTTCCACGCCGACCATGTGGCGGGACTGGCCGGGGTGCTCCGGGGGAGGTCGGTGGGGGCGATCGAGACGACGGGGTTCGAGGAGCCGCTGGACCAGGCCGAGGCGGTACGGCGGGAGGCGGCCGCTCGGCGCATTCCGGTGACGCGTGCCGTGGCCGGGGAGGAGCGGCGCACGGGAGCACTGACCTGGGAGGTGCTGTGGCCGCCGGCGGGCCCGGCGACAGTGGCGGCGACGGACGGGCCGAACGACGCCAGCGTCACGATGCTCGTCCGGTCCGCCGGGCTGCGCTTCCTCCTCCTCGGGGACCTCGAACCCCCGGCCCAGCAGGAGCTGTTGAGGTCACCGGCGGGTGCGCGGCTGGCCGGGGTGGATGTCCTCAAGGTCGCTCACCACGGTTCGGCCTACCAGGACCCGGAGCTGATACGCCGGGCCGCCCCGCGGCTCGCGCTCATCTCCGTCGGCGCCGACAACTCGTACGGCCATCCGGCTCCCGGTACGGTCGCCGCGCTGCGGGCCGGGGGTGCGGTGGTGCTGCGGACGGACCGGGACGGGGCGCTGGCGGTCGCCGGGGCGGGCGGTGGAAACGGAGCCGGAGACGAGGACGGAGGACGTGTGGGTCGCGGCGTCGGTGGAGGTGGAGGCGGTGGCGCGGGCGGTGGGGAGCTGTGGGTGGCGCGAGACTGGAGGCATGAATCCCACACAGGTTGACGCGTACCTCCGCCGACTGGGAGTCCAGCACCCGGGGTGGCCCACCGTGGAGGTCCTGCGCGAGCTGCATCTGCGCCATCTGCAGACCGTGCCCTTCGAGAACCTGTCGGTCCATCTCGGCGAGAAGATCGTGCTGGAGGAGGCGCGGCTGGTGGAGAAGGTGGTGGGCGCCCGGAGGGGAGGGTTCTGCTACGAACTGAACGGGGCGTTCGGGGCATTGCTGGCCGCGCTCGGCTTCGACGTCACGCTGCTCGCCGGCCGGGTGTACGGGGACGAGGGTCGGCTCGGGATCCCGTGCGACCATCTCGCGCTGCGGGTGGGGACGGTGGATGGGGGCGAGTGGCTGGCCGACGTCGGGTTCGGGGCGCACAGCCACTACCCGCTGGCGTTCGGGGCGCGGGGCGAGCAGGAGGATCCCGGCGGGACCTTCCGGATCGTCGAGGCGGGGCCCGATGCCGCCGGGGTGCGGAGCGGGGACGGTGCGGTGAAGAAGGGAGGGGGTGACGCCGCGGATCTGGATGTCCTCATGGGCGGCAGGAGTCAGTACCGGCTGGAGGTGCGGCCCCGGGTGCTCGGTGATTTCGTGGCCGGGGCCTGGTGGCACAGCACCTCGTCGGCCTCGCACTTCACCCGGTCACTGGTGTGTTCGAGGGTGACGGAGGACGGCGGGCGGATCACTCTCAGCGGCCGTACCTTCAAGGTGACGGCGGCCGACGGGGCGCGGGAGGAACGGGAGTTGGAGACGGACGAGGAGGTGCTGGGGGCGTACCGGGAGAGGTTCGGTATCGAGCTCGACCGGGTGCCGACTGTGCGTCATCCGGACGGGAACGGCTGAGTGCAGGTCGTGCCGAAGGGGTGAGCGGTCGGGCACCGGGGGCGAGCTGGAAAATGGTGCCGTGAGCGATGTGAGACATGTGCTGGTGCTGCCCGATCGGGATGCCGCGGAGGAGGTCGTCGAGGCGCTCTCGGAGCGGTTCGGGGTGGATGAGGAGCCGCAGGTCGTTCGGGACGCGCTGGCGGGGGAGGACGACGCGGAGGACGCGCAGTGGCTTGTGGTGCTGCGGGACGCGGCGGGGCGGCTGGACGCCGGGGAGCTGAACGAGTTCGTGGGGGAGTGGGACGGGTGGCGGGAAGAGCCGTGAGCCCGCGGCGGCTTGGCCGGGTGAGGTGGGGCCGGGTTCGTCCGGAGGCCCGGTGGGCTGGGCGGGGGTGAGTTTTCGCTCGCCCGCGCCGGCGGGGCGCTGCGCAGGCGGCGCTGCTGGGCCGGCGTGAGCGCGCCCGTCCAGGGGCGCGAGGAACTGCGCGACCAACCCGCACCAGCCCCCAACCAGCCTCTCACCGGCCCGCAGCCACGGCGCTGTCAGTGCCGCGTGCCATGCTGTACGCGATGGCCAAGAAGACTGCTCATGACGACCCTCTCGCCCCTGTGACCCTTGCCGTGGGCCAGGAGGAGCTCCTGCTTGACCGGGCTGTGCGGGAGGTGGTCGCCGCTGCTCGGGCCGCGGACGCGGATACGGATGTGCGGGATCTGAGTCCGGAGCAGTTGCAGCCGGGGACGCTGGCCGAGTTGACCAGTCCGTCGTTGTTCGCGGAGCGCAAGGTCGTGGTCGTGCGCAATGCGCAGGATCTCTCCGCCGACACCGTCAAGGATGTGAAGGCGTATCTCGGGGCGCCCGCCGAGGAGATCACTCTGGTGCTGCTGCACGCGGGGGGAGCCAAGGGCAAGACACTGCTCGACGCCGCGCGGAAGGCGGGGGCGCGAGAGGTCCTCTGTCCGAAGATGACCAAGCCGGCGGACCGGCTGGCCTTCGTGCGGCAGGAGTTCCGGGGGACGGGGCGGTCCGCCACCCCCGAGGCGTGCCAGGCCCTGGTCGACGCGATCGGGAGTGATCTGCGGGAGCTGGCGTCCGCCGTGACTCAGCTGGTCGCGGATGTCGAGGGGACGATCGACGAGGCCGTCGTGGGGCGGTACTACACGGGGCGGGCGGAGGCTTCCAGCTTCACCGTTGCCGACCGGGCCGTGGAGGGGCGGGCCGCGGAGGCGTTGGAGGCGTTGCGGTGGTCGTTGTCGACCGGGGTCGCGCCGGTCATGATCACCAGTGCGCTGGCCCAGGGCGTGCGGGCGATCGGGAAGCTGTCGTCCGCCCGGGGCGGGCGGCCCGCCGATCTCGCTCGTGAGCTGGGGATGCCGCCGTGGAAGATCGATCGGGTGCGGCAGCAGATGCGCGGGTGGACGCCGGACGGGGTCTCCGTCGCGCTGCGGGCCGTGGCTGAGGCGGACGCGGGGGTGAAGGGCGGGGGCGACGATCCCGGGTACGCCCTGGAGAAGGCGGTTGTGGCGATTGCTCGGGCGGCGCGGTCCCGGGGTCGCGGCTAGCGAACGGCGTGCCTGTGTCTGTGCCCGTGCGGGTGGGACGGGGTGTGCTTCGGTGTGGGAGCCGTCGCGCCGTCGGGGTGCCGCGCATGGCCGTAGCGCATCAGCGTCATGCGGTCTTGCCGCCGGGTGCATCGTGTTCCGGCTCGGTCGGGGACAAGGCCACCGATCTCGACGATCCACGCACGTCATGACGAATCCGCGCACGTCATGACGAAGGCCCCGGTCACGCTGCCCTGGGGAAGGGCACGGCACCGGGGCCTTCGGCTCAAGCTGTCGGAGCCACGCCCGCGTGGCGAACGCAGGCCGCGCGTGGCTCCTGGGGGCCGGTCGGGAGCGGATGAGAGAGGGCCCGCTCTGGGTCCTTCCGGCGGTTCGGTCCCGTAGCACGGGACCGGTCAGATCAGAAAGAGTCAGCCTTAGAGGCCGGCGACCTTCGAAGCAAGCGCCGACTTCTTGTTGGCGGCCTGATTCTTGTGGATGACGCCCTTGGCGACGGCCTTGTCGAGCGCACGCGCAGCAGCGCGCTGGTACTCGGTGGCCTTCTCGGCGTCACCCGCGGCAGCGGCCTCACGGGCCTTGCGGATCGCGGTCTTCAGGGAGGACTTGACGGCCTTGTTGCGCAGCCGGGCCTTCTCGTTGGTCTTGATCCGCTTGATCTGGGACTTGATGTTCGCCACGAATGAGCCTCTACAGGTTCAGGCACGGGGCCAGGAGGATTTCCACGGAGGGAAACCCAGGGTCCCGTACCAGGTGATTTCTCGGAGTTGTGCCTCGCGCTGAGAGGGCATGAGGACACAGCCACTCAGACTACCAGCGGCTCCGCGAGTGGCCCAAACCGGTCGCCGGTCCCCGCCCGTGGGACCATGGAGGCTACGTATCGATCCGACCCGAGACCGCAGACACTGCGGACGCCTCAAGAATCAGGACCCTGCGTGCCCGCGATCCCCAGCCACGTGCCCGAGCCGAGCCGTACCGACCCGGCTCAGATCCGCAACTTCTGCATCATCGCGCACATCGACCACGGCAAGTCCACGCTCGCCGACCGGATGCTCCAGCTGACCGGCGTGGTCGACCAGCGCCAGATGCGTGCTCAGTACCTCGACCGTATGGACATCGAGCGTGAGCGCGGAATCACGATCAAGTCGCAGGCGGTGCGTCTGCCGTGGGCCCCGACCCACGACAAGAGCAACACGCACATCCTCAACATGATCGACACCCCGGGGCACGTCGACTTCACCTACGAGGTCTCGCGGTCGCTCGCCGCCTGTGAGGGCACCGTCCTCCTCGTCGACGCCGCCCAGGGCATCGAGGCCCAGACCCTCGCCAACCTCTACCTGGCGATGGAGAACGACCTCAAGATCATCCCTGTACTGAACAAGATCGACCTGCCGGCCGCCCAGCCGGAGAAGTTCTCCGAGGAACTCGCCAACCTCATCGGCTGCGACCCCGAGGACGTGCTCAAGGTCTCCGCCAAGACCGGGCTCGGCGTCGAGGCGCTGCTCGACAAGGTGGTGGCGGAGGTCCCCGCCCCGGTCGGCGTCCAGGACGCTCCGGCCCGCGCGATGATCTTCGACTCCGTCTACGACTCCTACCGGGGCGTGGTGACGTACGTACGAGTCATCGACGGACAGCTCAACAAGCGCGAGCGCATCCGGATGATGTCCACGAACGCCACGCACGAACTGCTGGAGATCGGGACCAACTCGCCGGAGATGCTCTCCGCCGACGGTCTCGGTGTCGGCGAGGTGGGCTACATCATCACCGGCGTGAAGGACGTCCGCCAGTCCAAGGTCGGTGACACGATCACCACCCTGAACAAGGGGGCGACCGAGGCGCTCGGCGGCTACAAGGACCCCAAGCCGATGGTCTTCTCGGGTCTGTATCCGCTGGACGGCTCCGACTATCCCGAGCTGCGCGACGCCCTCGACAAGCTCCAGCTCAACGACGCCGCCCTCGTCTACGAGCCGGAGACCTCCGCGGCCCTCGGCTTCGGCTTCCGCGTCGGCTTCCTCGGCCTGCTGCACCTCGACGTGATCCGGGAGCGGCTGGAGCGCGAGTTCGGCCTCGACCTGATCGCCACGGCCCCGAACGTGGTCTACCGCGTCCTCATGGAGGACGGCACCGAGCACACCGTCACCAACCCGAGCGAGTTCCCGGAGGGGAAGATCAGTGAGGTGTACGAGCCCGTCGTACGCGCCACGATCCTCGCCCCGTCCGAGTTCATCGGCTCGATCATGGAGCTGTGCCAGACCCGGCGCGGCACCCTGCTCGGCATGGACTACCTGTCCGAGGACCGGGTCGAGATCCGCTACACGCTTCCCCTCGCGGAGATCGTCTTCGACTTCTTCGACCAGCTGAAGTCGAAGACGCGCGGTTACGCGTCTCTGGACTACGAGCCCACCGGCGAGCTGGCCTCCAGCCTGGTCAAGGTCGACATCCTGCTGCACGGCGACAAGGTGGACGCCTTCTCGGCGATCACGCACAAGGACGCGGCCTACGCCTACGGTGTGCGGCTCGTCGCCAAGCTGCGCGAGCTCATCCCACGGCAGGCCTTCGAGGTGCCCATCCAGGCAGCCATCGGCTCCCGGGTCATCGCCCGCGAGACCATCCGCGCCATCCGCAAGGACGTCCTCGCCAAGTGCTACGGCGGTGACATCTCCCGTAAGCGGAAGCTCCTTGAGAAGCAGAAGGAAGGCAAGAAGCGGATGAAGATGGTGGGTTCCGTGGAGGTTCCGCAGGAGGCCTTCATCGCCGTGCTCTCCAGCGATGACAGCGCGGGGTCGGGCAAGGGCAAGAAGTAACCGCGGGTTACAGCCGGTTACCCGTCGAATCGGACGGAAAGGGGTCCGTCGTGCGAAAGTGCGGTGGACCCCTACGCGTGCGTAGTGTCGCGCTCTGTGCGAAGTGACAGGCCGCCGCCCCTTACGAACGGGTCGGCCGCGCTTTACTCTGATCCCTGCTCGATAGTTACTCGCGAGTTAAACAAGCCGAAACCTGAGCCAGCCGCATTGTCGCGGGCCCCGGAGGATGTCGTGAGCGACACACAGACACTGATCGAGAACCGTCCGCCGAGTGTGGCGACCGTCTTCCTGGAGCGCGTTGCGGCCACGCCGGACGCCGAGGCGTACCGGTACCCGGTACCGGCGGCCTCCGGGCAGGGCCCGGACGACTGGAAGTCGCTCAGCTGGGCGCAGGCCGCGGAGCGGGTGTACGCCATCGCGGCCGGGCTGATCGAACTGGGAGTGCAGCCGGAGCAGCGGGTCGCCCTCGCCTCCGCGACCCGGATCGAGTGGATCCTCGCGGACCTGGGCATCATGTGCGCCGGCGCCGCCACGACCACGGTCTACCCGCAGACCAACGCCGACGAGTCGGCGTTCATCCTGTCCGACTCCGAGAGCCGGGTGCTGATCGCGGAGGATGCGGCCCAGCTCGCCAAGGCGGTCGAGAAGCGCGGCGAGCTGCCCGCCCTCACCCATGTCGTGGTGATCGACCCGGCCGGCGTCGAGACCGCCGACTGGATCCTGACCCTCTCCGAGCTGGAGGCCCGTGGTGCCGCCCGCCTCGAGAAGGACCCCGAGCTGATCAAGGAGCGGGTCGGCGCGATCACCAAGGACCAGCTCGCGACGCTGATCTACACCTCCGGCACCACCGGCCGTCCCAAGGGCGTACGGCTGCCGCACGACAACTGGGCCTACATGGCGAAGGCGACCGCCGCGACCGGCCTGATCAGCAGCGAGGACGTGCAGTACCTGTGGCTGCCGCTCGCCCACGTCTTCGGCAAGGTGCTCACCTCCGGGCAGATCGAGGTCGGTCACGTCACCGCCGTCGACGGCCGCGTCGACAAGATCATCGAGAATCTGCCGGTGGTGCAGCCGACGTACATGGCGGCCGTCCCGCGGATCTTCGAGAAGGTCTACAACGGGGTCGCCGCGAAGGCCCGTGCGGGCGGCGGCGCCAAGTACAAGATCTTCCAGTGGGCCGCCGAGGTCGGCCGCGCCTACGCCAAGGAGAGCCAGGACAACTTCCGGCGCACCGGAACCGCGGGTGCGTCCTTCGGGCTGAGCGCCAAGCACAAGGTGGCCGACGCGCTGGTCTTCTCGAAGATCCGGGAGGCGTTCGGCGGGAACCTGCGGGCGTGTGTCTCCGGGTCCGCCGCGCTCGCACCCGAGATCGGGTACTTCTTCGCCGGCGCCGGCATCCACATCCTCGAGGGCTACGGCCTCACGGAGTCCTCGGCGGCCTCCTTCGTGAACCCGGGCGAGGCCTACCGCACCGGTACGGTCGGCAAGCCGCTGCCCGGCACGGAGGTCCGTATCGCGGACGACGGGGAGATCCTGCTGCGGGGCCCGGGGATCATGGAGGGGTACCACGGGCTGCCCGAGAAGACCGCCGAGGTTCTCGAGGCCGACGGGTGGTTCCACACCGGGGACATCGGTGAGCTGTCGCCCGACGGGTATCTGCGGATCACCGACCGCAAGAAGGACCTCATCAAGACGTCCGGCGGCAAGTACATCGCGCCCGCCGAGGTCGAGGGGCAGTTCAAGGCGGTGTGCCCGTACGTGTCCAACATCCTGGTGCACGGGGCGGACCGGAACTTCTGCACGGCGCTCATCGCGCTGGACGAGGTGTCCATCCTGGAGTGGGCCAAGGAGAACGGGCTCGAAGGCAGGTCGTACGCGGAGATCGTCGCCGCGCCGGTCACCGTCTCCATGGTCGAGGGCTATGTGAAGCAGCTCAACGAGGGGCTTCAGCGGTGGCAGACGATCAAGAAGTTCCGGTTGCTGCCGAGGGACCTGGACGTGGAGCACGGTGAGATCACGCCGAGTCTCAAGCTGAAGCGGCCTGTGGTGGAGCGGGAGTACAAGCACCTCATCGACGAGATGTACGCGGGCTCTCGCGAGGCGTAGGGCGTTACCAGAGGGGTGGCGGGGCTGGTCGCGCCCACGCGGCGAAGCCGCATATCGATACAGCCCCGCGCCCCTGCGTCACCTCACCGTTTCTCCAGAAGGTGCCGGAGTTCCTTCACCTGGGTGCGCTGAGATTCCGTCAACTCGTCTTCCAGGGCTGCCAGTCGCTTGCCGACCTCCTCATAGTCCATCCGTTGTCGCGCCAGCAGTCTCTCCAGCTGCAGGTTCTTCCGGTGCAGTTCCAGGAAGACGCTCACCTTCGCCCTCAGCACCCAGGGGTCGAACGGCTTGGTCAGGTAGTCCGCGGCGCCCGTCGCGTAGCCGCGGAAGGCGTAGCCGGAGTCGTCCTCCGCGCCCGTGAGGAAGATGATCGGGACGTCCTTCGTCTGGTCCAGGCGTTTGATGTGCGCCGCCGTCTCGAAGCCGTCCATGCCCGGCATGCGGACGTCCAGGAGGACCAGGGCGAACTGGCGGCGGAGCAGGGCCTTCATCGCCTCCTCGCCCGAACGGGCGCGGAACAGTGGTTCGTTGAGGGATCCCAGGACGGCCTCCAGCGCGATCAGGTTGTCCTCCATGTCGTCGACCAGGAGGATGCCCGCGCTCTCGTCGGTCCTTGCCTCGGCGCTGCTCATGTGACTGCCTCATTCAGTCGTCGGTGGGCGGGACCACCGCTTCCTCTGCGTCGGTCCGCTCCTCCGCCTGAGCGCCCTCGGGGTCCAGGAGCGCCCAGACGACGGTCAGCAGCTGGTCGACGTCCACCGGCTTGGGTACGTAGTCGTTGGCGCCGCGCGCGATCGATTTCTCACGGTCTCCGGGCATCGCCTTCGCGGTGAGCGCGACGATGGGCAGCCCCGACCAGCGCGAGGTGCGGCGGATGGCGGCGATGGTCTCGTAGCCGTCCATCTCCGGCATCATGATGTCCATCAGCACGAGTTCCACATCCGGGTTGCGCTCGAGGGTCTCGATGCCCTCGCGGCCGTTCTCCGCGTACAGGACCGGCATGCCGACCCGGCCCAGCACATGGGTGAGGGCGAAGACGTTGCGGATGTCGTCGTCGACGATCAGCACCCGCCGTCCCGACAGCACCTGACCTGCCCGGCCCGCCGTCCACGCCTCCAGCTTGGTGGGGGCCGGCCAGGAGTCCTCGGCGTCGTGGGCGGTCGGGTAGGGCTCGGTGGACAGGTCCTCCGGGGCCGGCAGGAGACGGTCCTCGGTGGTCGGGCCGGTCGCCGGGTGGCCGGGGCTGACGACGGGGACGTAGAGCGTGAAGGTGGAGCCCTTGCCGGGTTCGCTCTCCGCGACGATACGGCCGCCCAGCAGGCCCGCGATCTCCCGGCTGATGGACAGACCGAGCCCCGTGCCGCCGTACTTGCGGTTGGTCGTGCCGTCGGCCTGCTGGAACGCCTCGAAGATCACCGGGAGCTTCTCCCGGGCGATGCCGATGCCGGTGTCGGAGACCGCGAAGGCGACCACGTCGTCGCTGTCGCGGACGTACACGTGCTCGGGGTCCTTGATGCGGTTCACGCGCAGTTCGACCCGGCCGCCGGCGGTGAACTTGATCGCGTTGGAGAGCAGGTTGCGCAGGATCTGCTGGAGGCGCTGCTCGTCCGAGTACATCTCGCGCGGCACGTCCTCGCCCACCGCCACCTCGAAGGCGAGCCCCCGGTCCAGGGTGAGCGGGCGGAAGGTCGCGTGGACGTAGTCGAGCAGCTTGATCAGCGGCAGTTTCTTCGGGCGTACGTCCATCCGGCCGGCCTCGATCTTCGACAGGTCCAGGATGTCGTTGATCAGTTGGAGCAGGTCCGAGCCCGACCGGTGGATCGTCGTCGCGAACTGCACCTCCTGGTCGGAGAGACGGCCGTCGGGGTTGTCGGAGAGGAGCCTCGCCAGGATCAGCAGGGAGTTCAGCGGCGTGCGCAGTTCGTGGGACATGTTCGCCAGGAACTCCGACTTGTACTGCGACGAGGTGGCCAACAGGGCCGCCTTCTCCTCCAGTTCCGCGTTCGATCGCTGCAACTCCGCCTGCTGCTTCTGGAGTTCGTCCGAGCGCTCCTGGAGCTGCATGGCCAGGCGCTGGGACTCGCCCAACAGGGACTCGGTGCGGGAGTTGGCGATGATCGTGTTGATGGCGACGCCGATGGTGTTCACGAACTGGTCGAAGAAGGCCAGGTGGACATCGGAGAAGCGGGAGAAGGACGCCAGCTCGATCACGCCGAGGAGCTTGTCCTCGAAGAGGATCGGGATGATGACGACGCTGGCCGGGGCCGCCTCGCCGAGCCCGCTGTTGATCTTGATGTAGTCCGGCGGGGCCTCTTCCACCAGGATGCGCTTCTTCTCGCGGGCCGCCTGGCGCACCAGGCCGTGGACCGGCATGCCGCCGGTGTCGACGGTCGCGCCCTGCGCCGAGCCGTAGCCCGCGATGAACGCGAGTCCCTTCGCGGGAACGGTGGTGCGCAGAGCGGCGCCGTCCTCGTCCGGGTCGGCCAGGAAGAACGCCCCGTACTGGGCGTTCACCAGCGGGGTCAGCTCGCGCAGGATCAGGTCGGCCACCTCCATCAGGTCCCGGTGGCCCTGCATCAGGGCGGCCAGGCGAGCGAGGTTCGACTCCAGCCAGTCCTTGGCCCGGGTCGTCTCGCGGAGGTTGGCCACCATCAGGTTGATGTTGTCCTTGAGCTCGGTGACCTCGCCCTGGGTCTCCACGGTGATGGCGCGGGACATGTCGCCCTGGGCCACCGCGGAGGCGACCTCGGCGATCGCCCGGACCTGAGTGGTCAGGTTGGACGCCAGCTCGTTGACGTTCGTCGTCAGCCGCTTCCAGGTGCCGTACACGCCCTCGACCCGTGCCTGGCCGCCGAGTTGGCCTTCGGAGCCCACCTCGCGGGCCACGCGGGTGACCTCGGAGGAGAAGGAGGAGAGCGTGTCGACCATGGTGTTGATGGCGGTCTTCAGCTCCAGGATCTCGCCGCGCGCGTCCACGTCGATCTTCTTGGACAGGTCGCCGTTGGCCACCGCGGTCGTCACCTGGGCGATGTTCCGCACCTGTGACGTCAGGTTGTCGGCCATGTAGTTGACGTTGTCGGTCAGGTCCCGCCAGACCCCGGAGACACCCAGCACCTGGGCCCGCCCGCCGAGCCGGCCGTCGGTGCCGACCTCGCGGGCCACGCGGGTGACCTCGTCGGCGAAGGCCCGCAGCTGCTCCACCATCGTGTTGACGGTGTCCTTCAGTTCGAGGATCTCGCCGCGGGCGTCGACCGTGATCTTCTTCGACAGGTCGCCGTTGGCCACGGCCGTGGTGACCTGGGCGATGTTGCGGACCTGCGAGGTCAGGTTCAGGGCCATGAAGTTGACGTTGTCCGTGAGGTCCTTCCAGACGCCCGACACGCCCCGCACCTGCGCCTGACCGCCCAGGTTGCCCTCGGTGCCGACCTCGCGGGCCACCCGGGTGACCTCGTCGGCGAAGGCCGACAGCTGGTCCACCATCGTGTTGATGGTCGACTTCAGCTCGAGGATCTCGCCCTTCGCCTCGACCGTGATCTTCTTGCCGAGGTCGCCCTGGGCCACCGCCGTCGACACCAGCGCGATGTTGCGGACCTGCGAGGTCAGGTTGTCCGCCATGAAGTTGACGTTGTCGGTGAGGTCCTTCCAGACGCCACTGACACCCCGCACTTGAGCTCGTCCGCCGAGATTGCCCTCGGTGCCGACCTCGCGGGCCACGCGGGTCACCTCGTCGGCGAAGGCCGACAGTTGGTCGACCATGGTGTTGATCGTGGACTTCAGCTCGAGGATCTCGCCCTGCGCGTCGACCGTGATCTTCTGACTCAGATCTCCGTTCGCCACGGCCGTCGTCACCTGGGCGATGTTGCGCACCTGCGACGTCAGGTTCGACGCCATGAAGTTGACGTTGTCCGTGAGGTCCTTCCAGACCCCGGACACCCCGCGTACCTGGGCCCGGCCGCCCAACTGCCCCTCGGTGCCGACCTCGCGGGCCACCCGGGTGACCTCGTCGGCGAAGGCGGAGAGCTGGTCGACCATCGTGTTCACGGTCAGCTTCAGTTCGAGCAGCTCGCCCGTCGCCTCGACCGTGACCGTACGGGTCAGGTCGCCGCGGGCCACCGCCGTGGTCACCAGGGCGATGTCCCGAACCTGCGCGGTCAGCCGGGACGCCATGGTGTTGACCGCCTCGGTCACGTCCCGCCAACTGCCCGACAGACCCGTCACCTTGGCCCGCCCGCCCAGCCGCCCCTCGGTGCCGACCTCGCGGGCCACCCGGGTCACCTCGCCCGTGAACAGGGAGAGCTGGTCGACCATCTTGTTCACGGCCCGGCCGAGACGTCGTAGATCACCGCGCAACTGCCGGTTGCCGTCGTGCAGATCGACCCGCTGGGTCAGATCACCGCCGGCCACCGCGTCCAGGACCCGGGTCGCGTTGGCGGCCGGGGCCACCAGGGCGTCGAGCAGCTGGTTCACGTCGTTGACCCGGGAGGTCCACGACCCCTGCCCAGGGCTGGGGGAGAGCCGCTCGTCGAGCCGGCCGTGCCGCACCAGCTCCCGCTTCACACGGTTGACCTCGCCGGTGAAGTGGACGTTGCGGTCCACCAGCTGGTTGAAGACGGCCGTCAGTTCCGCCACGATCCCGTCCCCGGACTCCGGCATCCGGCGGAAGTCGCCGTCCCGGGCCGCGGTCATCGCGGCGAGCAGAGGGCGCAGATCCGATGCTCGCATCCGGTCGGCATTCTGTCCGTCTTCGAGCACAGCTGTACCACTGTTCTCACTCATGGCGGCCCACTTCGGTAACTCGGCGCTTATGGGCGTGGCCAGTCTGTCACTCTGTCCGCATCGACTGAGGTGTATTCGTCCGAACTGGTTCGGGAGACGGACATGGGGGCCATTCCTGCGCAACGGGAGTCCGTTGCCCGTGCGTCCGACGTGCCGACGCGCGACGGCGACGCGCTCCCGCACGCCACGGCGCGCGCCCACGCCGCCCTTTCCGGCGGTCCGCTCGCGCCGGGCTCGGCGCGGGCCCTGTTACGGGCCGCGTTCACCGAATGGACCGAACTCGCCCTGCCCGGAACCGAGTTCCTCACCGACCGGCAGGCCGACGACGCCGTGGTCGTGGTCAGCGAGCTCGTCACCAACGCCGTCATCCACGCGGGCACCGACGTCGAGCTCGACTGCCGCCTGGAGGCGCACACCGGTGCCCTCGTCGTGGAGGTCCTCGACCACCATCCCTCGCGGGCCCCTCGCGACGGTGACCCCGAACCGTCGTACGGCACACCGGAGTACGGGCGTGGGCTGCGCCTGGTCGCCGCGCTCTCCGAGACCTGGGGCATCACCTACCGCACGGGCGCCAAGACCGTGTGGGCGCAGCTGCCGGCCGGAGGCAAGGAGGCCCTCGACGGGATCCAGGCGTACGCCGGGGACCGCGCACGGGACCGGGCGCTGCGGGTCGCCGGGATACTCGCCCCGGAGTCGCCCCCGTTCCGCGCCCCGGTCCCGCCCGCGCCCGCCGCTCGCGGTGAGCACGACCGGGACTGGCTGAATCGCGGGGCGCTGTCCTTCCTCGCCGAGGCCTCCGACCTGCTCGCCGGCCAGCTCGACGAGAACCTGGTGGCCGCCCTCGCCGGCCAGCTGATCGTGCCGCGGCTGGCCGACTGGTGCGCGGTGTGGCTGGAGGACGAGGTCGCCGGGCGCTGGGGGTCTCCCCGTCCGGGGGAGGCCGAGACCGGGACCGGCTGGGGCGAGGGCGGTGTGTCCGGGCCCCGGCTGGCCCGGGTCTGGCACTGCTCCGAGACCCGGATCGAGGATCTGCGGCAGGCGTTGGAGAAGGAGCCGCCCGGCACCGGGCCGGACCATCCCGGCCCGGTGCCGTTCCCCTGGCCCGCCGAGGCACTGGGCCCGCACGGCACGCACGGCTCCGCCCTCGCCTACCGCCTCACGGCCGGCGGCCGCCCGCTGGGCACCCTGGTCATCGGCCGGGCCGGGCTGGTCTCCTTCCCCGACGAGATCACCGGGCTCCTCGAGGACCTCAGCCGCCGGGTGGCGCTGGCCATCGGCGCGGCCCGCCAGTACGCGCGCCAGGCCACCATCAGCGCGGTGCTCCAGCGCGGACTGCTGCCCGGTGCGGTCGCCGAGATCCCCGGGGTGCGCAGCGCCCTGGTGTACGAGCCGTGCGACAAGGGCGGGCCCAGCGGCGACTTCTACGACCTCTTCCCGGCCGGTGACGGCCGCTGGTGCTTCGCCGTCGGTGACGTGCAGGGCAAGGGCCCCGAGGCCGCCGTGGTGATCGGTCTCGCCCGGCCCTGGCTCCGGCTGCTGGCCCGCGAGGGCTACCGCGTGGCCGATGTCCTCGACCGCCTCAACCAGCTGCTCCTCGACGACGCGACGGAGGCCGCGGACGCGGCGGCACGGGCCCTGGCCTCCGCGGGCGGCCGCCCCATGAACCCCGGCGACGGCCCGCAGACCCGCTTCCTGTCCCTCCTCTACGGCGAGCTCGCGCCCTTCGAGGGCGGAGTGCGCTGCACCCTCGCCTCCGCCGGGCATCCGCTGCCGCTGCTGCTCGGATCGGGCGGCGAGGTCCGTACGGCCGCGCGGCCGCAGACCCTGCTCGGGGTCGTCGAGGACGAGACGTACACCAGTGAGACCTTCGAGCTGCGGCCCGGCGACAGCCTGCTGTGCGTCACCGACGGGGTGACCGAGCGGCGCAGCGGCTCCCGGCAGTTCGACGACGAGGACGGGCTCGCGGACGCGCTGGCCGGCTGCGCGGGGCTGGACGCCGAGCTGATCGCGGAGCGGATCAAGCGGCTGGTCCACGAGTTCGGGGCGCGGCCGCCGGAGGACGACCTGGCGCTGCTGGTGTTGCAGGCGGAGTAGGAGTCCGCCGGGGTGCGGGACAATGGAGGACATGCCTTCCGCACTCCCCGACGGCGAACCCGTCCCCGACGACGGCTCACTCCCCGCGTCCGCGCTCACCGGGTCCGCCGACCGCCCGCTCGGTTTCTATCTGCACGTCCCGTACTGCGCGACCCGCTGCGGCTACTGCGACTTCAACACCTACACCGCGACCGAGCTGCGGGGTTCGGGCGGGGTGCTGGCCTCCCGCGACAACTACGCGGAGACGCTGATCGACGAGATCCGCCTGGCGCGCAAGGTCCTCGGCGACGACCCGCGCCCGGTCCGCACGGTGTTCGTCGGCGGCGGTACGCCCACGCTGCTGGCCGCCGGGGATCTCGTACGGATGCTGGGGGCGATCCGTGACGAGTTCGGGCTGGCCGCGGACGCGGAGGTGACGACCGAGGCGAACCCGGAGTCGGTGGACCCGGCGTACCTGGCCGAGCTGCGGGCGGGCGGCTTCAACCGGGTGTCCTTCGGGATGCAGAGCGCGCGGCAGCATGTGCTGAAGGTGCTGGACCGTACGCACACCCCGGGGCGGCCCGAGGCGTGTGTGTCCGAGGCGCGGGCGGCGGGGTTCTCGCATGTCAACCTGGATTTGATCTACGGCACGCCCGGGGAGTCGGACGACGACTGGCGGGCCTCCCTGGAGGCGGCGATCGGGGCCGGACCGGATCATGTGTCGGCGTACGCGCTGATCGTCGAGGAGGGCACCCAGCTGGCTCGGCGTATCCGTCGGGGCGAGGTGCCGATGACGGACGACGACGTGCACGCGGACCGGTATCTGATCGCGGACTCGGTGCTGGCGGAGGCCGGGTTCGACTGGTACGAGGTGTCGAACTGGGCCACGTCCGAGGCGGGCCGGTGCCTGCACAACGAGCTGTACTGGCGGGGCGCGGACTGGTGGGGCGCCGGGCCCGGAGCGCACTCGCACGTGGGCGGGGTGCGCTGGTGGAACGTGAAGCATCCTGGCGCGTACGCGGCGGCGCTGGCCTCCGGGAAGTCTCCGGGGGCGGGGCGTGAGCTGCTGTCGGACGAGGACCGGCGGGTCGAGCGGATTCTGCTGGAGCTGCGGCTGCGGGAGGGTGCGCCCCTGTCGCTGCTGCGCGAGGAGGGTCTGACCGCCTCTCGGCGGGCGCTGGGGGAGGGGCTGCTCGAGGCGGCGCCCTACGAGGAGGGCCGGGCCGTGCTGACGCTGCGGGGGCGGTTGCTGGCGGACGCAGTGGTGCGGGATCTGGTGGATTAGGCGCCTGGTGGGGGTGACGCGTCGGGTTGTGCGGCGGCTGCGGGTTCGTTGTGGCTGGTCGCGCAGTTCCCCGCGCCCCTTGGGTGGGTGCAGCTGCGGCAACCTGCTCAGGGGCGCGGGGCTGTATCGATGTGCGGCTACCGCCGCGTGGGCGCGACCAGCCCCCACCGGCCCGCAGCCGTACGACCCGCCCGCGGACTCGCCGCGCGTATCCGCTACGGCGCCGTGACGAAGTCGATCAGTTCCTCCACCCGGCCCAGCAGCTCCGGCTCCAGGTCCTTGTAGGAGCCCACCCGCTTCAGGATCGCCTGCCACACCGCGCCCGTGTTCTCCGACGGCCAGCCCAGCGCCCGGCACACGCCCGTCTTCCAGTCCTGGCCGCGCGGTACCCGGGGCCACGCCTCGATGCCCAGGGACGACGGCTTCACCGCCTCCCAGATGTCGATGTACGGATGGCCGACGACGAGGGCGTGTTCGCTCGTCACCTCCTGTGCGATGCGCCACTCCTTCGTGCCGGGGAGCAGGTGGTCGACCAGGACGCCGAGGCGGGCGTCCGGGCCCGGCGCGAATTCGGCCACGATCGACGGGAGGTCGTCCACGCCCTCCAGGTACTCCACGACCACGCCCTCGATGCGCAGGTCGTCGCCCCAGACCTTCTCCACCAGTTCCGCGTCGTGGCGGCCCTCGACGTAGATACGGCCCGCGCGGGCCACGCGCGCGCGGGCGCCGGGGACGGCCACCGATCCGGACGCGGTACGGGAAGGTCGTACCGAAGCGCCCGAAGCGCCCGAAGCGCCCGAAGCGCCCGAAGCGCCTGACGGCTTCACCAACGTCACCACCCGGCCCTCCAGGAGGAAGCCGCGCGGCTCCAGCGGGAACACCCGGTGCTTGCCGAAGCGGTCCTCCAGCGTCACCGTCCCCGCCTCGCAGCGGATCACCGCACCGCAGAAGCCCGTCCCCGGCTCCTCGACCACCAGACCGGGCTCGGCGGGGACCTCCGGCACCGGCTTGGGCTTCTTCCACGGAGGGGTCAGGTCGGCGGAGTACTGGCGCATTCGGATGACGATAGGAGAAGCGGCTCGGGAGTCATGACGACACGCCGAAGCGGGCCGCCAGCGCGTCCCGTTGTGCCCGGACGAACGCCGCGTCCACCACCGCTCCGTGACCGGGCACGTACAGCGCGTCCTCGCCGCCCAGGGCCAGCAGCCGGTCCAGCGCGGCGGGCCAGTGCGGCGGTACGGCGTCCGGGCCCGCCTGCGGTTCGCCCGACTCCTCGACCAGGTCGCCGCAGAAGACGACCTCCGGGGAACCGGGGACGAGGACGGCGAGGTCGTGGGCCGTGTGGCCGGGGCCGACGTTCGCCAGCAGCGCCTGGCGGCCGCCGCCGAGGTCGAGCGTCCACTCGCCGGAGACGTGATGCCGGGGACAGACGAGGGCGTCCACCGCCTCGTCGGCCACCGCCGCGTCCAGTCCGTTGCGCACCGCGTCCGCCCGCAGCTCCGCGCGGCCCAGCCGTCCCCTCAGCACCGTCTCCGCACCCACCGCGCCGAACACCTCCGCCCCCGCGAACGCCGACGCCCCGAAGACATGGTCGAAGTGGGGGTGGGTGAGAGCGAGATGGGTCACACGATGGCCGGCGAGTTCCTCGGCCTGTGCGCGCAGGCGGGCGCCCTCCGCGAGGCCGGAGCCGGAATCGATCAGCAGGGCCGTGCCCTCGCCGATCACCAGGCCCGCCGTGCAGTCCCAGCCGGGCAGCCGGCACCGCCCCACCCCGGTCGCGACCCGCTCCCACCCGAGCTCTTCCCAAGTCACCGTCATACCGCGACGCTAGCCGTACGACCCGTCACGCCGGGACCAGCCTTGCCCGGGGACTACCCCACCGCCGTACACTGGCCGGGGAGCGTTGGCACTCGGACGGACAGAGTGCCAGGCGAGGTGCCGAGGGAACGACTTCTGGAGGTGTGCGCGATGCTGAGTGAACGCAGGCTCCAGGTGCTGCGCGCCATCGTCCAGGACTACGTCGGCACCGAGGAGCCGGTCGGGTCGAAGGCCCTGACCGAGCGGCACAACCTCGGCGTCTCCCCGGCGACCGTCCGCAACGACATGGCGGCCCTGGAGGACGAGGGGTTCATCGCCCAGCCGCACACCAGTGCCGGGCGCATCCCGACCGACAAGGGCTATCGGCTGTTCGTCGACAAGCTCGCGGGCGTCAAGCCGATGACCGCGCCCGAGCGGCGCGCCATCCAGAACTTCCTCGACGGCGCGGTGGACCTCGACGACGTCGTGGCCCGGACCGTGCGGCTGCTCGCGCAGCTGACCCGGCAGGTCGCCGTCGTGCAGTACCCGTCCCTCACCCGCTCGACCGTGCGGCATGTGGAACTGCTCTCGCTCGCCCCCGCGCGCGTGATGCTCGTGCTGATCACGGACACCGGCCGGGTCGAGCAGCGCATGGTCGACTGCCCGGCACCCTTCGGGGAGGCCTCGCTCGCCGATCTGCGGGCCCGGCTCAACAGCCGGGTCGCGGGGCGCCGGTTCGCCGACGTGCCGCGACTGGTCGAGGACCTGCCCGAAGGCTTCGACGTCGAGGACAGGGGTACGGTCACGACAGTGCTCTCCACTCTCCTGGAGACACTCGTCGAGGAGAACGAGGAGCGGCTGATGATCGGCGGCACCGCCAATCTCACCCGCTTCGGACATGACTTTCCCCTCACCATCCGGCCCGTCCTGGAGGCCCTGGAGGAGCAGGTCGTCCTCCTCAAACTCCTTGGCGAGGCGGGGGATTCGGGCATGACCGTACGCATCGGTCACGAGAACGCCTACGAGGGACTCAACTCCACTTCGGTGGTGTCGGTCGGCTACGGTTCGGGCAACGAGGCAGTCGCCAAGCTCGGCGTGGTCGGACCGACCCGCATGGATTACCCGGGAACGATGGGAGCGGTACGCGCAGTGGCACGGTACGTCGGACAGATCCTGGCGGAGTCGTAAGTGGCCACGGACTACTACGCCGTTCTCGGCGTGCGCCGCGACGCGTCGCAGGATGAGATCAAGAAGGCGTTCCGTCGGCTCGCGCGCGAGCTGCACCCGGACGTCAACCCGGATCCGAAGACCCAGGAGCGGTTCAAGGAGATCAACGCCGCCTACGAGGTGTTGTCGGACCCGCAGAAGAAGCAGGTCTACGACCTCGGCGGCGACCCGCTCTCGCAGGCCGGCGGCGGTGGCGCGGGCGGCTTCGGGGCCGGTGGGTTCGGGAACTTCTCGGACATCATGGACGCGTTCTTCGGTACGGCGTCGCAGCGGGGTCCGCGCTCGCGCACCCGGCGCGGCCAGGACGCCATGATCCGTCTCGAGATCGAACTCGACGAGGCGGCCTTCGGCACCACGAAGGACATCCAGGTCGACACGGCGATCGTGTGCACCACCTGCAGTGGTGAGGGCGCGGCGCCGGGGACCTCGGCCCAGACGTGTGACATGTGCCGCGGCCGCGGTGAGGTGTCGCAGGTGACGCGGTCCTTCCTGGGCCAGGTCATGACGTCCCGGCCGTGCCCGCAGTGCCAGGGCTTCGGCACCGTGGTCCCGACCCCGTGCCCGGAGTGCGCCGGCGACGGCCGGGTCCGCTCGCGCCGCACGCTGACCGTGAAGATCCCGGCCGGTGTGGACAACGGCACGCGGATCCAGCTTGCGGGTGAGGGCGAGGTCGGTCCCGGTGGCGGTCCCGCCGGTGACCTCTACGTCGAGATCCACGAACTCCCGCACTCGCAGTTCCAGCGGCGTGGCGACGACCTGCACTGCACGGTCACGCTCCCGATGACGGCGGCGTCGCTCGGCACGAAGGTGCCGCTGGAGACGCTGGACGGCATGGAGGAGGTCGACATCCGGCCCGGTACCCAGTCCGGCCAGTCGATCCCGTTGCACAGCCGGGGCGTCACCCACCTGCGCGGCGGCGGCCGGGGCGACCTCATCGTCCACGTCGAGGTCCAGACCCCGACCAAGCTGGACCCCGAGCAGGAGCGCCTGCTGCGCGAGCTGGCGAAGCTGCGCGGCGAGGAACGGCCCACGGGGCAGTTCCAGCCGGGGCAGCAGGGGCTGTTCTCGCGGTTGAAGGACGCGTTCAACGGCCGTACGTGAGGTGTGGGACGACTGCCGGGGGTCCGGGGGTCGTCCCCCGCGGGCAGACACAGTCAGCCGGGGCAGCAGGGGCTGTTCTCGCGGTTGAAGGACGCGTTCAACGGCCGTACGTGAGGTGTCCAAGGCCCGATTCGGACTTGTTCGGAGGACGTGACAACATGCCGTCATGTCCTCCGCGCTGACCGATCTCTTCCGTCACCCGATCGTGCAGGCCCCCATGGCGGGCGGCGTCTCCGTGCCGCGGCTCGCCGCCGCCGTGTCCGAGGCGGGCGGGCTCGGGTTCCTCGCCGCCGGGTACAAGACGGCCGACGGGTTGTACCAGGAGATCAAGCAGCTGCGCGGACTGACCGGGCTGCCCTTCGGGGTCAACCTGTTCATGCCACAACCCGAGTACGCCGACCCCGCGGCCGTCGAGGTCTACGCCCATCAGCTCGCCGGCGAGGCCACCTGGTACGAGACCGAGCTCGGCGACCCCGACAGCGGCCGTGACGACGGGTACGACGCCAAGCTCGCCGTACTCCTCGACAACCCCGTGCCGGCGGCCTCCTTCCACTTCGGCATCCCGAGCAGTGAGGTCCTGGAGTCGCTGCGCCGGGCCGGCACCTTCACCCTCGTCACCGCGACCACCCCCGAAGAGGCCCTCGCCGTGCAGTACGCGGGCGCCGACGCGGTCATCGCGCAGGGCGTGGAGGCAGGCGGTCACCAGGGCACCCACCGGGACCTCCCCGAGCAGGACGGCTCCGGCCTCGGTCTCCTCTCCCTCGTCGCCCAGATCCGGGAGACGGTGACCATCCCGATCGTCGCCGCCGGCGGCATCATGCGCGGCAGCCAGATCGCCGCCGTCCTCGCCGCGGGCGCGAGCGCGGCCCAGCTCGGCACGGCGTTCCTCGCCACGCACGAGTCCGGCGCCCACGACGTGCACAAGCAGGCGTTGACCAACCCCCTCTACGTCCGCACCGAGCTGACCCGCGCCTTCTCCGGCAGACCGGCTCGTGGCCTGGTCAACCGATTCCTGCGCGAGCACGGACCGTACGCGCCCGCCGCCTACCCCGAGGTCCACCACCTCACCGCCCCGCTCAGGAAGGCCGCCGCCAAGGCCAAGGACGCCCAGGGCATGGCGCTGTGGGCGGGCCAGGGGCACCGGATGGCGCGCGAGCTGCCCGCGGGGCAGCTGGTGGAGATACTCGCCGCCGAACTCGACGCGGCCAGGACAGCGTTGTCAGGCACGGGGGACCTGCGATGACCGCACCGGTGTTCGTGGTCGAGAACTTCGACGCGGGCGGCGGCGGACGCTACGTCCTCGACGGCCCCGAAGGCCGCCACGCCGTCTCCGTGAAGCGGCTCCAGCCCGGCGAGGACGTCATCCTCACCGACGGGGCCGGGCGCTGGGCCGACTGCGTGGTGCTCGGCACCGAGGGCAAGGACCGGCTGATCGTCCAGCTGGACTCGGTGGCGGAGGAACCCCGGGCCCAGCCCCGCATCACCGTCGTCCAGGCCCTCCCCAAGGGCGACCGCGGTGAACTCGCCGTCGAGACCCTGACCGAGGTCGGCGTCGACGCCGTCGTGCCCTGGCAGGCCGCCCGCTGCATCACCCAGTGGAAGGGCGACCGGGGCCTGAAGGCGCTCGCCAAGTGGCGGGCCACCGCCCGCGAGGCCGGCAAGCAGTCCCGCCGGGTCCGCTTCCCGGAGGTCGCGGACGCGGCGACGACCAAACAGGTTGCCGCACTTCTCGCCAAAGCCGACTTCGCCGCGGTGCTCCACTCCGACTTCGACCGCGGCAGCGAGCCGCTGGCCACCGCCGAACTCCCCGACGAGGGTGAGATCGTGCTGGTCGTCGGTCCCGAAGGAGGCGTCGCCAAGGACGAGTTGGCGCTCTTCGAGGAGGCCGGTGCGCGCGCCTACGTCCTCGGGCCCACCGTGCTGCGTACCTCGACCGCCGGAACCGCGGCGACCGCTCTGCTCCTCGGCCGCACCGGCCGCTGGTCCTGACCCCTGGAAGGACGGCTGTGGAACTCGCCCAAGTACGTCTGCTCGTCACCGACTTCGCCGCCTGCTACCGCTTCTACGCCGAGGTCCTCGGCCTCAAGCCCCAGTCGGGGGCGACGGGCGGGCCGTACGAGAAGTTCAGCCCCGCCACCGGCTCGGCGGGCATCGCCCTGCAGGACCGGTCGATGATGGCGGCGGTCCTCGGTGAACTGGGCGACTCGGCCACCGGCCACCGCTCCCTGGTCGTGCTCCGCGTCGACGACCTGGACACCTACTGCGAGCAGATCGCGTCCCGTGGTGCCACCCTGCTGCACGGCCCGTCCCCGATGACGGACCGGATGCGCGTCGCCCACCTCAAGGACCCGGAGGGCAACCTGGTGGAGCTGCAGCAGTGGCTGCTGCTGCGCACCTGAGCACCACGTCGAACCGGTCCCAGCCGTCCAACTCCACTGCACCGGGCAGCCCGTAGCCGTCGGAGCTGCCCCCTCGCTCGCCCTCCCGGAAGACGACCCGGGTGCGGACTCCGTCGAGGACCAGGTGGAGCACATCGCGGTGCCCGACCGGCGCACAGGTGGCCGTATGCGCCCTACCGTCCCGGGCGGGTCAGTGGCAGGCTGCCCTCCATGGTGGCGTTGAGACGGAACTGGCGTCGGCCGCGCGGGGTGCGAGTAGCGGGTGTGATCGGGGTTGCCGTGCTGGCCGTGGGCGGGGTCGCCGCGTGCGATCCGACCGGCGTGGTCAGCTCCGCGACCGTGTCGTACACCACCGACCAGCTGGTCACCAAGGAGCTGAACCGGCAGAAGGCCGACGTGAGTTGGCTGACCTGCACGGCCACGTACGACAACGGCGACCGGACACCGAGTTCCAGTGTGAACACCGTCGCCACCGTCGACTGCGACGGGAAGACACGGGACGGCAAGGACATCACCGTCAAGGGCAAGGTGACCCGGACCGTCAGCGGCGCGTGTGTGCGCGGAGACCTCACCGCCACCGTCGGCGGCAAACAGTGGTTCCACGTGGAGGGACTCGGCGACTGCAACGCCACGCCCACCCCGCCGGCCGACAACCCGCGACAGCCAGGCCCGACCGTCACCGTGACCGTCACGAAGACCATCTGGTGCCAGAAGGACCCGCAGTGCTGGCCCGACGGCAAGTGATCGAAACCTCTGTGCACGGGGACGGCCCGTGCGTAGGGTGATCGGGTGACACAGCCTGCGACGTCTGCATATCTCCGGTTTCCCCATCTGCAGGGCGAGCTGGTGGCCTTCACCGCCGAGGACGACGTGTGGCTCGCGCCGCTCGACGGCGGGCGCGCCTGGCGGGTCAGCGCGGACAACGTACCCGTCACCCACCCCCGTATCTCGCCCGACGGCACGACCGTCGCCTGGACCTCCGCCCGCGACGGCGCCCCCGAGGTGCACATCGCCCCGGTCGACGGCGGACCGTCCAGGAGGCTGACCCACTGGGGCAGTGCACGCACCCAGGTGCGCGGCTGGACCCCGGAGGGCGAGGTCCTCGCGATCACCACCCACGGCCAGGCCAGCCTGCGCCGCAGCTGGGCGCACACCGTCCCGCTCGACGGCGGCCCCGGCACCACCCTGCCGTACGGGCCCGTCGGCCAGGTCGCGTACGGACCGGCGACCGTGATCCTCTCCGCGCCCATGGGCCGGGAGGCCGCCTGGTGGAAGCGGTACCGGGGCGGTACGGCGGGCAAGCTGTGGATCGATCCCGAGGGCGACGGCGCATTCGTACGGCTGCATGAGGAGTTGGACGGAAACCTGGAGTACCCCGTGTGGGCGGGCGACCGGATCGCCTTCCTCTCGGACCACGAGGGCACCGGGGCCGTCTACTCCTCCCTCGCCGACGGCTCCGACCTGCGACGGCACACGCCTCTCGACGGCTACTACGCCCGGCATGCGGCAGGCGACGGCACCCGGGTCGTCTACACCTCCGCCGGCGAACTGTGGATCCTCGACGACCTCGACGGCGCAGAACCTCGCCGCCTGGAGGTCCGGCTCGGCGGACAGCGTGCCGACCGGCAGCCGTTCCCCGTGGACGCCTCCCGCTGGTTCGGCTCGGCCGCTCCCGACCACACCGCGCGCGGCAGCGCGGTCGCGGTGCGCGGTGCCGTCCACTGGGTCACCCACCGTTCGGGCCCGGCCCGCGCCCTCGCCGCCGAACCCGGCGTCCGGGCCCGGCTGCCGCGCACCTTCCGCACGGAGGGCGAGGAGTGGGTGGTGTGGGTGACGGACGCGGAGGGCGACGACGCCCTGGAGTTCGCGCCCGCCACCGGTCTCGCCCCCGGCGCCACCCCGCGCCGCCTCGCCGCGGGACAACTCGGCCGCGTCCTGGGTCTGGCCATGGCCCCCGACGGCAGCCGGGCCGCGGTCGCCGCGCACGACGGCCGGGTGCTGCTCGTCGAGCGGGAGACCGGCGAGGTCCGCGAGGTCGACCGCAGTGAGGACGGCGATGTACGAGGGCTGACCTTCTCGCCCGACTCGGCCTGGCTCGCCTGGTCGCACCCCGGCCCCGCCCCGCTCTGCCAGCTCCGCCTCGCCAACACCACCGACCTGTCGGTCACCGAGGCGACCCCGCTGCGCTTCCAGGACTACGCCCCCGCCTTCACCCTCGACGGCAAGCACCTGGCCTTCCTGTCCAACCGCTCCTTCGACCCGGTCTACGACGAGCACGTCTTCGACCTCGCCTTCGTGGTCGGCGACCGCCCGCACCTGATCACCCTGGCCGCGACCACCCCGTCCCCGTTCGGCCCGCAGCGCCACGGCCGCCCCTTCGAGGCCCCCGACAAGGACGAGACCCCCGACAGCGAGGGCACCCCGGCCACCCGTATCGACCTCGAGGGCCTCGCCGACCGGATCGTGCCCTTCCCGGTGGAGGCCGGCCGCTACTCCAACCTCCGCGCGGCCAAGGACGGCGTGCTGTGGCTCCGGCACCCCGTCCAGGGCGTCCTCGGCTCCTCCCGGGCCACCCCGGACGACCCCGACCCCAAGACCGACCTCCAGCGCTACGACCTCGCCCAGCAGCGGCTCGAGCACCTCGCCGCCGACGCCGACCACTTCGCCGTCAGCGGCGACGGCAAGCGGGTCCTGCTGTGGACCGACGGCCGCCTGAAGGTCGTACCGAGCGACCGCCGCGCCTCGAACGACGACGACAGCGACACGAACATCTCCGTCGACCTCGGCCGCATCCGCCAGACCGTCGACCCGTCGGCCGAGTGGCGCCAGATGTACGCGGAGACCGGCCGCATCATGCGCGACCACTTCTGGCGCCCGGACATGAGCGGTGTCGACTGGAACGGCGTGCTCGACCGCTACCGCCCCGTCCTGGACCGTCTGGCCACCCACGACGACCTCGTCGACCTCCTCTGGGAGGTCCACGGCGAACTCGGCACCTCCCACGCCTACGTCACCCCCCGCGGCGGCCACGGCCACGGCCCACGCCAGGGCCTGCTCGGCGCCGACATCTCCCGCCACGAGGACGGCCCCCACGGGTCGGCACAGTGGCGTATCGACCGCATCCTGCCGACCGAGACCTCCGACCCCGACGCCCGCTCCCCGCTCGCCGCACCCGGCGTCGCGGTCCGCGCCGGGGACGCGATCGTCGCGGTCGGCGGTCACCCCGTCGACCCGGTCACGGGCCCCGGTCCCCTCCTGGTCGGCACGGCGGGCAAACCGACCGAGCTCACCATCTCCCCGTCCGGCGGCGGCGAACTGCGGCACGCGGTCGTCGTACCGATCTCCGACGAGGAACCCCTGCGTTACCACGCCTGGGTCGCCGACCGCCGCGCCTACGTCCACGAGAAGTCCGGCGGACGGCTGGGGTACTTGCACGTCCCGGACATGCAGGCCCCCGGCTGGGCCCAGATCCACCGCGACCTGCGGGTCGAGGTGGCCCGCGAGGGGCTCGTGGTCGACGTCCGGGAGAACCGCGGCGGCCACACCTCCCAGCTGGTCGTCGAGAAGCTGGCCCGCCGGATCGTCGGCTGGGCGTTGCCGCGCGGAATGCGCGCCTACAGCTACCCGAGGGACGCGCCGCGCGGTCCCGTCGTGGCGGTGGCGAACGAGTTCTCGGGATCCGACGGCGACATCGTCAACGCGGCGATCAAGGCGCTGGGCATCGGCCCGGTGGTGGGAACGCGCACGTGGGGCGGGGTCATCGGCATCGACAGCCGCTACCGCCTGGTCGACGGCACGCTGATCACCCAGCCCAAGTACGCGTTCTGGCTGGAGGGTTACGAGTGGGGCGTGGAGAACCACGGGGTCGACCCCGACGTGGAGGTCGTGCAGAGGCCGCAGGACTACGCGGCGGGCAGGGACACGCAGCTGGACGCCGCGGTGCGGATCGCCCTGGAGGCATTGGACAGCAGTCCTGCCAAGATTCCGCCGACCCTGCCTGACTAAGATGCCCCCCGAGATCCGAGGCGAAAGGAACACCATGCCAGGGGAACCCCAGGGCGACTGCCTGTTCTGCAAGATCGTCGAAGGCCACATCCCGGCGACGATCATCCGGGAGACGGACACCACCATCGCCTTCCGGGACATCAACCCCCAGGCCCCCACCCACGTCCTGGTGATCCCCAAGGCCCACTACGAGACTGCGGCGGTGCTCGCCGCCGCCGCGCCCGAGCTGGCCGCCGACGTCCTCCGCGAGACCCAGGCCGTCGCCGACGACGAGAAGCTGGAGAGCTACCGCACGGTCTTCAACACCGGCAGCGGCGCCGGCCAGACCGTCTGGCACGCCCACGCCCACGTGATCGGCGGCCGCGGCCTGCACTGGCCCCCCGGATAACCCACCGTGTCCGTACGTGAACTGGTCGTCCTCGGCACCGCCAGCCAGGTCCCCACAAGGCACCGCAACCACAACGGCTATCTGCTGCGGTGGGACGGCGAGGGCATCCTCTTCGACCCCGGCGAGGGCACCCAGCGTCAGATGCTGCGCGCCGGGGTCGCCGCCCACGACCTCAACCGGATTTGTGTCACCCACTTCCACGGCGACCACTCCCTCGGCCTCGCGGGCGTGATCCAGCGCATCAACCTGGACCGGGTCCCGCACGAGGTCACCGCCCACTACCCGAAGTCGGGGCAGCGTTTCTTCGACCGGCTGCGGTACGCGACGGCGTACCGGGAGACCGTCCGGCTCACCGAGGCACCGGTCGCCGAGGACGGGGTCATCGCGCGCACCGGCGGCTACACCCTCCAGGCCCGCAAGCTCTCCCATCCCGTCGAGTCCTACGGCTATCTCCTCACGGAAGCCGACGGTCGCCGCATGCTCCCCGACCGCCTCGCCGCGTACGGCATCAAGGGGCCCGACGTCGGACGGATCCAGAGGGAAGGCTCCCTCAACGGCATCTCCCTCGACGACGTCAGTGAGGTTCGCCGGGGCCAGCGGTTCGCGTTCGTCATGGACACCCGCCTCTGCGACGGCGTCCACGCCCTCGCGGCCGGCTGCAACCTGCTCGTCATCGAGTCGACCTTCCTCGACGAGGACGAGCAACTCGCCGTGGAGCACGGCCATCTGACCGCCGGTCAGGCCGCGAGGGTGGCCCGCGACGCCGGCGTACGGCATCTCGTGCTCACGCACTTCAGTCAGCGGTACTCCGAACCGGAGGAGTTCGAGCGGCAGGCGCGGGCGGCCGGCTACGAGGGCGAGCTGACCGTGGCCCACGACCTCCTGCGGGTCCCGGTTCCGAAACGGCGATAAAGCGGCCGTACGATGCTCCGATGTCCCTCCCCAAAGCTGAACTGCACCTGCACATCGAAGGCACCCTGGAGCCGGAGCTGGCTTTCGAGCTGGCCGCGCGCAACGGCGTCGAGCTGCCGTACGCCGACACGGACACGCTCCGCAAGGCGTACCGGTTCGAGGACCTCCAGTCCTTTCTGAACCTGTACTACGAGCTCATGGCCGTCCTGCGCACCGAGCGGGACTTCGAGGACCTGGCGAACGCCTATCTCGCCCGGGCCGCGGCGCAGGGGGTGCGGCACGCGGAGATCTTCTTCGACCCGCAGGCGCACCTCGCGCGGGGCGTGGAGATGGGGACGGTCGTGGAGGGGCTGGGGCGGGCGCTGGCCCACAGCGAGGCCGTGCACGGTGTCTCCACGCAGCTGATCATGTGCTTCCTGCGGGACGAGTCCGCGCAGTCCGCGCTCGAGACCCTCGAGGCCGCCAAGCCGTATCTCGACCGGATCGTCGGTGTGGGGCTCGACTCCGCCGAGGTGGGGCATCCTCCGGTGAAGTTCCGCGAGGTGTACGAGGCCGCGGCGGAGCTGGGACTGCGGCGGGTGGCTCACGCCGGGGAGGAGGGGCCGCCGGAGTACATCGTCGAGGCGCTGGACGTGCTCGGGGTGGAGCGAATAGACCATGGGCTGCGGTGCATGGAGTCTGAGGAGCTGGTCGCGCGGCTGGTGCGGGACCGGGTTCCGCTGACCCTGTGCCCGTTGTCCAACGTGCGGCTTCGTACGGTCGATGTGCTCGCCGACCATCCGTTGCCGGCGATGCTGGACGCCGGGTTGCTCTGCACGGTGAACTCCGACGACCCGGCGTACTTCGGGGGGTATGCGGGGGACAACTTCGACGCGGTGCGCTCGGCGCTGGGCCTGGGCGAGGAACGGTTGCGGGAGCTGGCCCGCAACTCCTTCCTCGCGTCCTTCCTGGAGCACGATGAGGAGCTGCGGGCCCGGTACCTTGCGGAAGTTGACGCGTACGAGTTCTGAGGTGGCACCGGCGGCACCTATGCGGCCGTTGCCTTGTCGTACGCCTGGGTCTCCACCGGGATCTGCACCACCGGCAGCGTGCGCCTGCCCGCACCCGTCGCCACCGCCGTCATCGGTACGGCGATCAGCAGCAGGCCGACGGCCAGGACCGTCCCCATCGCCGGGAAGCCGGCCTGTGTGGCCAGCAGGCTGCCGGTCAGCGGGCCCGCTGCCGTGCCCAGAGAGGACGCCGAGCCGACCAGGACCGCCCAGCGGCCGCGGGGGTCCAGGGAGGCGGCCAGGCCGATGACGTACGACAGGACGATCGGGTAGAGCGTGTTCCACGCGATCTCGCCGGACGCGAAGGACGTCAGGTCGGTCGCCGAGGCACTGAGGGTGATGCAGGCGGCGATGAGGACGGTGCCGCCGCCGATGGGGAGCGCGCGGCCGAGGCGCGGGCCCAGGGCGCCCGCGCCGACGACGCCCAGCAGGCCCGCGCCGAGGGCGATCGCGAAGACCGCGCCGACCGTCGCCTCGGAGAGGTGGGCCTGGGTGAGGCCGATGCGGCCGCTGACGCCCCAGAGGGCGTTCTGGGCGAGGGACCAGCAGAGCAGGGTGCCGGCGAGGAGGAGGCCGGCCCGGGGGCGGGGGAGCGGGGCACGCGTCTCCTGGCTTCGGGCGGGGGCCGTGGCGAGGGGGAGACGGCCCGTCAGGGGCCAGACCGCCAGCGCGGTGAGGGCGATCGCGGCCAACGGCCGGCCGTGACCGGGGCCCAGGTGGGGGACGGTCAGGTACACGGCGCCCGCGAGTGCGGAGACGCAGAGGAGGCCGACCGTCGTGGTGCGGTGCGGGTCCGGCTGGGCGGCGATGCCGGTGGCGGCCACCGCCGTCGACGTACCGGATCCGAAGCCGCCGATCAGCGCGCCCACGACGACGGCCGGGACGGCGTGGGCGAGGGCGGCGCCGCCGTAGCCGAGGACGGCGAGGGTGAGGCCGATGCGGGCGAGGGTGCGGGGGCCGACGCGGTCGACGCGGGAGGCGAGCAGGAAGCCTGCCGCCGCCGAACTCAGCAGCAGCGCGCTGCCGACGGCACCCGCCTCGGTGGCGGTGAGCGGAAGCCCCGAGTCCAGCCTGCCGACCGTGGTCGGGAGGAGGTAGGGGGCGAGGTACCCGGCCGTGAAAAGGGCAACGAGGGGCCAGGGCAGGGTGGTGCGGGCGGACACGGGCGTTCCCAGGGCATGCGAAAGAAGCGGCTCGAAAAGGGGGGTGGCGCAGGCCGTCGACGGACAGGAACGCGCGAAGAATTTGTATCAAGCACGCGGTTGCGGAAGAAGCCCGGGCTGCGTGATGTGGCTCACGTTTCGTTTGGGGCGAGGGAAGTCGGGTAGACAAGCGCGCTTCACTGCCCGCCTAACGCCAACCGGGGGCGCCCCCCGCGCCCGGTGCCGTCGCCTCGATCTTGACTCTGATCTCGCGCATCACCGCGATGATCTGCTGCTCGTGGTCCGGCGTCAGACGGGCGACCGGGACCGAGCAGCTGATGGCGTCCTGCGCGGGGGAGTCGTAGCGCAGACAGAACCCGAAGCCGACGATGCCGAGGACGCCCTCCTCGCGGTCGATCGAGTAGCCGCGTGCGCGAACCTCGGCGAGGTCCGCCAGCAGGGACTCGCGAGTGGTGTGGGAGTTCGGGGTGAGTGCCTCGTACGGCCCCTCGGGGAGCCTCTCGTCGGGCCACTCGGCCAGCAGTGCCTTGCCCAGCGCGCCGACGTGCGCGGGCAGCCGGCGGCCGACCCTGCTGATCGTCCGCAGGTACTCGTGCGACTCGCGCGTCGCCAGATAGGCCACGTCCCGGCCGTCGAGCCGGCCCATGTGGATCGTCTCGCCCAGCGCCTGGGACGCCTCGTCGAGATACGGCCGTACGACCCGCACGCGTGGGTCGGAGTCCAGATAGCTGGTGCCGGTGAGCAGGGCGTGGATGCCGATGCCGTAGAGCGAGCCGGTGATGTCGGTGCGGACCCAGCCGCGCGAGATCAGGGTCTGGAGCAGCGCGTACATCGAACTGCGCGGCACCGCCAGCGCGTCCGCGAGCTCCTGGAGCCGTGCCGGGCGGTCGCCGCGCGCGGCCAGCAGTTCGAGGAGCTCGACGGTGCGGGCCGCCGACTTCACCTCGCGGACGCCACCTGTCTCTGACATGCGCCGATGGTAATCGGCCCGCCAAACCCCGCGCCGACCCATTGACGGACCCGATTCGCCTATCTAATCTCCATCTCCATACGTAGATTTCGTCTACATGGGGAGATGAGCGAGGGTGACCCTCGACCTGGACACGGCCCGACGACTGCGGGACGGCATGGCACGCGGTGTGCTGTCGTTCCCGCTCACGAGCTTCCACGACGACGGCACCCTCGACCCGGACGGCTTCCGCACGCATGTCGCCGCCCAGATCGCCACCGGCCCCGGCGCGCTCTTCCCGGCCTGCGGCACCGGTGAGTTCTTCTCGCTGGACGAGGACGAGTACCGGCAGGTCGTCACCATCGCGGTCGAGGAGGCCGGCGGCCGGCTGCCCGTCGTCGCCGGCATCGGCTACGGCTGGGCGCAGGCCGTTCGTTTCGCCCGGATCGCCGAGGAGGCGGGCGCGGACGCGCTGCTGGTCCTCCCGCACTACCTGGTCGCCGCCCCGCAGGACGGTCTGGTCGCGCAGCTGGAGCAGATCGCGGTGCGGACGCGGCTGCCGCTCATCGCCTACCAGCGCGGCCAAGTCGCCTTCGGCATGGACGCGTTCAGGCGGGTCGCCGAGATCCCCGGTGTCATCGGCCTCAAGGACGGACACAGCGACCTCGACCGGCTCCAGCGCCTCACGCTCGCCGCCCCCGAAGGCTTCCTGTTCTTCAACGGCGCCTCCACCGCCGAGATCCAGGCCCGCGCCTACACCACCGTCAACGTCCCCGCCTACTCCTCGGCCGTCCACGCCTTCGCCCCCGAGATCGCGAACGCCTTCTTCACCGCCCTGCGCGACGGTGACGAGGGCGACGGCACGGTCGGGAAACTGCTGCGCGACTTCTACGTTCCGCTCGTCGAACTCCGCGACCGCGTACCCGGATACGCCGTCTCGCTGGTGAAGGCGGCGGCACGGCTGCGGGGGCGCCCGGTCGGGCCCGTGCGCGCGCCGCTCACCGATCCGTCGGCCGCCGACCTGGCGGACCTCGAGCGGCTGCTGGCCTCCGGACTCGACCTCGTAGGAGCCGACCTGTGAACCTCACGATCACCGACGTCCGCCTCACACCGATCCTCGTCGCCGATCCGCCCCTGCTGAACACGCAGGGCGTCCACCAGCCGTACACCCCCCGGCTGATCGTCGAGGTCGAGACCGCCGACGGGGTCACCGGGGTCGGGGAGACGTACGGCGACACCAAGTACCTGGAGCTGGCAAGGCCGTTCGCATCGAAGCTGATCGGACGTCAGGTGGGTGACCTGAACGGGCTGTTCACCGTCGCGGATCAGGTGACCGTCGATTCCTCCCGGGTCTCCGGACAGGTCGACGTCGGCGGGTTGCGAGGGGTGCAGACGGCCGACAAGCTGCGGCTGTCCGTGGTCTCCGGGTTCGAGGTCGCCTGCCTCGACGCGCTGGGCAAGGCCCTCGGGCTGCCGGTGCACGCCCTGCTTGGGGGCAAGGTGCGCGACGCGGTCGAGTACAGCGCGTATCTGTTCTACAAGTGGGCCTCTCACCCTGAGGGCGTCGCCTCCGAGAAGGACGACTGGGGGGCGGCTGTCGACCCCGCGGGGGTGGTGGAGCAGGCCCGGTTGTTCACGGAGCGCTATGGCTTCACGTCCTTCAAGCTCAAGGGCGGGGTGTTCCCGCCGGACGAGGAGATCGCGGCGGTCAGGGCGCTGGCCGAGGCGTTTCCCGGGCACCCGTTGCGGCTCGATCCCAACGGGGCCTGGAGCGTGTCGACTTCGCTGAAGGTGGCCGCGGAGCTCGGCGATGTCCTGGAGTATCTGGAGGATCCCGCGCTGGGGACGGCGGCCATGGCCGAGGTCTCCGCCGGGACCGATGTCCCGCTGGCCACCAACATGTGTGTGACGACCTTCGCGGAGATCAAGGAGGCGTTCGCCCGGGACGCGGTTCAGGTGGTGCTCTCGGATCACCACTACTGGGGCGGGCTGCGGAACACCCAACAACTCGCCGCGATCTGCCGGACGTTCGGGGTGGGAGTGTCCATGCACTCCAACACGCATCTGGGGATCTCGCTCGCCGCGATGACGCATGTCGCGTCCACCGTGCCCAACCTTCACCACGCCTGTGACTCGCACTATCCATGGCAGTCGGAGGACGTGCTCAGCGAGCGGCTGACGTTCGAGGGCGGGGCCGTGAAGGTCTCCGACGCGCCCGGCCTCGGTGTCGAACTCGACCGGGAGAAGGTGGAGTTCCTGCATCGGCGGTGGCTCGATGACGACGGTTCGCTGCGGGAGCGGGACGACGCCGCGGCCATGCGGGTGGCCGAGCCGGGGTGGGTCACGCCGGTTGTGCCTCGCTGGTAGCGCTGGAGGGGGCTGCGTGCGGACGTGCGGTCCCTCTCGCCGCGTTCAGGGTTCCGCCGACCCGCGGCGGGGGTCGTGACGAGCGGATTCGGACGCGGACGGAGAGGGCCCCGGCGGTCACCGCTGCCCCTGGAGCCCCTGGAGCCCCACCCGGCGCGCCCGGACGGCGCGCCCGGGACCTGCGACGGCCTGACGTGGCGGGCGGGTCGCAGGTGAGCGCCGACGCGTTGTCGGCCGTGTGGTGCAGACTGGCCTGATCCGCACCACGTCCAGGGAGCGCACCGTGATCGCGTCCAACGCGTCCACCGGAAAGGGACCGTCGCACTTCGGAGGGACCGGGCACGGCCAGGCCCGGGTCGACCCTCTCGCAGCTCTGCGCGTATCCGACGATCCACCCTGGGACGTCTATCTCACCGGCACCGTGTTCCTCGACATCATCTTCACCGGGCTCGACTCCGCCCCGGTGCGCGGGACCGAGTCCTGGGCGCGCGGGATGGGGTCGAGCCCCGGCGGAGTGGCGAACATGGCCACGGCCCTGGCCCGGCTCGGGCTGCGCACCTCACTGGCCGCGGCCTTCGGCGACGACCACTACGGCGAGTACTGCTGGGACGCCCTCGAGCAGGGCGAGGGCATCGACCTCTCCCCGTCCCGGACGGTCCCCGGCTGGCACTCCCCGGTCACCGTGTCGATGGCGTACGAGGGCGAACGCACCATGGTCTCGCACGGCCACGAGCCGCCCCCGGAGGCCGTGCTCGTCCAGGAGGGCGCGCCTGACTGCCCCCCATGCGCGCGTGCGGCGGTGGCGTCCCTGGAGCCGGGAAAGCGTGCCCCCTGGATCGCTCAGGCGGCACACGAGGGCACCCGCATCTTCGCCGACGTCGGCTGGGACGAGACCGGGGCGTGGGACCTGGCGGGCCTCGCCGACCTCGAACACTGCGAGGCCTTCCTGCCGAACGCGCAGGAGGCGATGCACTACACCGGCGCCACCTGCCCCCGGGAGGCCGCCCATGCCCTCACCGAACACGTACCGCTCGCCGTGGTCACCCTCGGCGCGGAGGGCGCGTACGCCGTGGACCGGCGTACCGGGGAGACCGCCGAGGTCCCGGCGATCGAGGTCCAGGCGCTCGATCCGACCGGCGCCGGGGACGTCTTCGTGGCCGGCTTCGTCACCGGCACCCTCGCGGGCTGGCCGCTGGCGGACCGCCTGGCCTTCGCCGGCCTGACCGCCGCGCTCTCCGTCCAGGAGTTCGGCGGCTCCCTCTCCGCGCCGGGCTGGTCCGAGATCGGCGCCTGGTGGCGCAAGGTCCAGTCCGTCGACTCCCAGGACCCGACCGCCCTGCGCCGGTACGCCTTCCTGGCAGACCTGGTCCCGGAGGAGGAGTCCCCGGTCTGGCCCCTGCGACGGGCGGTACCGACGATCGGATTCGGCCGGTCGGTCTGAGGGCGGGCCGGAGGTATCGCCGCCGGCCGGTTCTGTCCCTGCGGCTCGTCGGTGTCGGGGGGGGGGGGGGGCGGTGTTGCGGTGGGGGCGGCCTGCTTCCGCGGGCTCGGCGGGGAGGCGGGGCCTGGTGGTGTCGCGGCTGGGTGGTCCGTGTTCCTGGCTCGTTGACGGTGACGGAGGTGGCCGGGCGGTATCACCGCTGGTCGACCTGTCCCTGCGGCTCGTCGAGGAGGTCGAGGTCGGGCCCCTGTCGCCTCGGGCGGTCCGGCTCCGCGGCACCTGGAGCAATGGTTCGTCAGTGCCCGGCTGTCCGCTCCAGCACCGACACCACCTGCTCCCGGACCACCTCGCGGGCCGCGGCGGGCAGCGCCCCGATCGTCGTACCGCTCAACACGTCGAGCACGCTGTCCGCGCCGGCGTCGCAGGGCACGCTCTCGCTCAGGAACTCGTAGCCGTCGCGGACGGCGACGCGCAGGACCGGGCGGTCGTCCGCGTGGACGGCCGTGGCGACGACCAGGGGCGGTGGGCCACCCGGAGCCTCGGCCACCTTGCGGTAGCCGCTGACGAGTGGATCGCGCCAGTGCAGGCTCAGCAGCAGCGGCTTCTTGGCCAGCAGCTCGGCGAGGTCGACCTCGAACGGCCCTTCCGCCGCCAGCACCTGCGCCCGGGCGTCCAGGACGAGCGCCGCGGGCAACAGACAGCGCAGGGTGCTGCCGACGATGTTCCCGCCGACCGTGGCGGCCCGGCGCACGGCCCCGGTGCCGATGCCGGCCGCGGCCCGGTGCAGCACCTCCGGCACCCGCTCGTCGATCCGGTGCAGCAGGACCGCCGCCCCCACCTCCCCGGCCCCGAGGACGTTCGCCTCCGGCACCTCGCGCAGCGACACGGCCTGCTCGGGAAAGCCGTCGTGTTGCCAGGCGGCCCACACCAGCGTGGCACCGCCGACGGGTACAGCCCCGTCGGTCAGACACTCCTGTGCCTCGGGCAGGGACGTGGGCAGACGCAGCAGCACGGTCTTCCTTCTTCGCACAGTCGAGGACTTCGAACACACGGGGCAGTGAGCGCATTCTTTCCGGGGCCCCGGGGGAGCATGCAGGGCTCACCGCTGCATTCGGGGCGCCCCGACCGTCGAAAAGCCCTACGGCGTTGTCAGTGCACCGTCGTACCCTTGAAACCGCGAGGCCGCCTTCCACTGCGCGGCCATGACGAGGAGGAACCGCAGGCGTTGAGCGCCGGCCCATGACTCAGACACCCACAGGTCACAGCCCCGCGCAGGGGCAGGCGAGAGCACAGTTCACGGTCCCCGCCCAGCACCCCATGGTCACGGTCCTGGGATCCGGCGACTCCCTCCTGCGCGTCATCGAGAAGGCCTTCCCGGCGGCCGACATCCATGTCCGGGGAAACGAGATCAGCGCGACCGGCGAGGCGGCGGACGTCGCCCTCGTCCAGCGCCTGTTCGACGAGATGATGCTGGTGCTCCGCACCGGACAGCCGATGACGGAGGACGCAGTGGAACGCTCGATCGCCATGCTGCGAGCGAGCGAGAACGGGACGAGCGACGGCCAGGAGACCCCGGCCGAAGTGCTCACACAGAACATCCTGTCCTCGCGCGGCCGCACCATCCGCCCCAAGACCCTCAACCAGAAGCGGTACGTCGACGCGATCGACAAGTACACGATCGTCTTCGGCATCGGCCCCGCCGGCACCGGCAAGACCTACCTCGCCATGGCCAAGGCGGTGCAGGCCCTGCAGTCCAAGCAGGTCAACCGCATCATCCTGACCCGCCCGGCGGTCGAGGCGGGAGAGCGGCTGGGCTTCCTGCCCGGCACCCTCTACGAGAAGATCGACCCCTACCTGCGCCCGCTGTACGACGCCCTGCACGACATGCTCGACCCGGACTCGATCCCGAAGCTGATGGCGTCGGGGACGATCGAGGTGGCGCCGCTGGCGTACATGAGGGGTCGTGCGCAGCCTGTCTTCACGAACGTCCTGACTCCGGATGGTTGGCGTCCCATCGGCGACCTTCAGGTCGGCGACCTGGTCATCGGCTCGAACGGCGAACCGACCCCGGTCCTGGGTGTCTACCCGCAGGGCGAGAAGGACGTCTACCGCGTCACGGCCCAGGACGGCTCCTGGACCCTGTGCTGCGGCGAGCACCTCTGGACGGTGCGGACGCGCGACGACAAGCGACGTGACAAGCCGTGGCGTGTCCTGGAGACCCAGGAGATGATCGGCAACCTTCGGGCGGCGCACTACCGCCGGTACGAGCTGCCGATGCTGACGGAGCCGGTCAGCTTCCCCGAACGTGAGGTCCCCATGGACCCGTACGCGCTCGGGCTGCTGCTGGGCGACGGTTGCCTCACGGGTTCCACCACTCCGTCCTTCGCGACGGAGGACCGTGAGCTCGCCCAGGCACTGGAGGCCGCGCTGCCCGGTGTCACGCTGCGGCACAGGAGTGGACCGGACTACGTCCTCAACCGGATCAAGTCACCCGGTGATGTCGTCACCCTGGAGAATCCCGTCACGCGGGTCATGCGCGAGCTGGATCTCCTGCGTACTCGCTCGCACACCAAGTTTGTCCCGGACGACTACCTGTACAACTCTGCCGAAGTCAGGCTGGCAGTTCTCCAGGGCCTGCTTGATTCCGACGGGGGACCGGTCACGCAGAAGGACCGTACATGCCGGGTGCAGTTCTCGACCGCGTCGATCCTCCTGCGTGACGACGTCATCGCCTTGGTCCAGTCGCTCGGTGGCGTCGCCTACACACGCCGTCGCCTCGCCGAAGACCGCAAGCAGGGGACGGCTCTGGCGGCCCACCGCTACGACACCCATGTCGTCGACATCCGTCTCCCCGAGGGCGTCGAACCCTTCCGCCTGGCCCGTAAGCGCGACAAGTACCACGCAGCCGGAGGCGGCGGACGCCCGATGCGGTTCATCGACAGCATCGAGCCCGCGGGCCGGGAGGAGACCGTCTGCATCCAGGTGGCGGCCGAGGACTCGCTGTACGTCACGCAGGACTACCTGCTCACGCACAACACCCTCAACGACGCCTTCATCATCCTGGACGAGGCCCAGAACACGAGCCCCGAGCAGATGAAGATGTTCCTCACCCGCCTCGGCTTCGACTCGAAGATCGTGATCACGGGTGATGTGACGCAGGTCGACCTGCCCAGCGGCACCAAGTCGGGGCTGCGCCAGGTCCAGGACATCCTGGAGGGGCTCGACGACGTGCACTTCTCCCGCCTGTCCTCCCAGGACGTCGTACGGCACAGGCTGGTCGGCCGTATCGTCGACGCGTACGAGAAGTACGACAACGAGAACGGTACGGAGAACGGCACCCACAAGGGCGGCCGGAACAAGCGGAAGTAGACAAACCAGCACCATGTCGATCGACGTCAACAACGAGTCCGGAACCGAGGTCGACGAGCAGGCGATCCTCGACATCGCCCGCTACGCGCTCGCGCGGATGCGTATCCACCCGCTCTCCGAGCTCTCGGTGATCGTCGTGGACACCGACGCCATGGAGCAGCTGCACATCCAGTGGATGGACCTGCCGGGGCCCACCGACGTCATGTCCTTCCCGATGGACGAGCTCAGGCCGCCCAGCAAGGACGACGACGAACCCCCGCAGGGCCTCCTCGGCGACATCGTGCTGTGTCCCGAGGTCGCCAAGCGGCAGGGCGAGGAGGCCGAGACGCAGCACTCCATGGACGAGGAGCTCCAACTCCTCACCGTCCACGGCGTGCTGCACCTTCTCGGGTACGACCACGAGGAGCCGGACGAGAAGGCCGAGATGTTCGGTCTGCAGGCGGCGATCGTGGACGGGTGGCGGCAGGAGAAGGGGCTCACCGGCCCGTCCCCCGCGCCGACCGTCTCATGAGCCTGCCCCTCGTCTCCGGCGCGATCGCCCTGGTCGTCGTCGCCTGGCTCGCCGCCTGCGCGGAGGCGGGCCTCGCGCGCGTCTCCAGCTTCCGCGCCGAGGAAGCCGTACGCAACGGCCGGCGCGGCAGCGCCAAGCTCGCGCAGATCGCCGCCGACCCGACCCGGTATCTCAACGTGGCGCTGCTGGTGCGCGTCGCGTGCGAGATGGCGGCGGCCGCCCTGGTCACCTACGCCTGCCTTCAGCAGTTCCCGGGCACCACCCGCGCCCTGCTGGTCGCGATCGGGGTCATGGTGCTCGTGTCGTACGTCGCCGTCGGCGTCTCCCCGCGCACGATCGGGCGTCAGCACCCGCTCAACACGGCGACCGCGGCGGCGTACATCCTGCTCCCGCTGGCCCGGATCATGGGTCCGATCCCGTCGTTGCTGATTCTCATCGGCAACGCGCTCACCCCCGGCAAGGGCTTCCGCCGCGGCCCGTTCGCCTCCGAGGCGGAGCTGCGCGCGCTGGTCGACCTCGCCGAGAAGGAGTCGCTGATCGAGGACGAGGAGCGCCGGATGGTGCACTCGGTCTTCGAGTTGGGCGACACGCTGGTGCGGGAGGTCATGGTCCCGCGGACCGATCTCGTCGTCATCGAGCGCTACAAGACCATCCGCCAGGCGCTGACCCTCGCTCTGCGCTCGGGCTTCTCGCGTATCCCCGTGTCCGGGGAGAGCGAGGACGACATCGTCGGGATCGTGTATCTGAAGGACCTGGTCCGCAAGACGCACATCAACCGGGACGCCGAGTCCGAGCTGGTGTCCACCGCCATGCGGCCCGCGGCCTTCGTGCCCGACACCAAGAACGCCGGTGACCTGCTGCGCGAGATGCAGCAGGACCGCAACCACGTCGCCGTCGTCATCGACGAGTACGGCGGCACGGCCGGCATCGTCACGATCGAGGACATCCTCGAGGAGATCGTCGGCGAGATCACCGACGAGTACGACCGCGAGCTGCCGCCGGTGGAGGATCTCGGCGACGACCGCCACCGGGTCACCGCCCGCCTCGACATCACCGACCTGGGCGAGCTGTACGGGCTCGACGAGTACGACGACGAGGACGTGGAGACCGTCGGGGGGCTCCTGGCGAAGGCGCTGGGCCGTGTGCCCATCGCCGGGGCCTCCGCCGTCGTCGAACTTCCGGACGGCCGGCAGCTCCGCCTGACCGCGGAGGCCGCGGCCGGACGCCGGAACAAGATCGTGACGGTTCTGGTGGAGCCGGTGGGCGCGGCCGGAGCGGCCGAAGAGGAGAAGGAGTCCGAGTGACCCCTCAGGAACTGCGCACCCTGTGCCTGTCCTTCAACGCCGCGGTGGAGGACTTCCCGTTCAGCCCGGAGATCTCGGTCTTCAAGGTGCTCGGCAAGATGTTCGCCCTGAGCTGGATCGACGCACGGCCCCTCAAGGTCAACCTCAAGTGCGACCCGGAGGACGCGATCCGGCTGCGCACCGACCATCCCGGGCTGATCGCCCCCGGCTACCACATGAACAAGCGCCACTGGAACACCGTCACCGTCGACGGCGAACTCCCGGACCGTCTGGTCCGGGAGCTCGTCGAGGACTCGTACGACCTGGTGGTGGCTGGTCTACCGCGCGCCGACCGGCTCCGCCTCGACCGCCCCTGAGCGCACCCGCAGTCCCGTCGCGACCAGGACCGCCGCCGCCAGGACGATCACCGTGTCCAGGGCGAGGACCGTGTGGACGCCGGAGAGCAGGTCGTCCGAGGTGGTGGCGAGGACGCCCAGCAGCGGGATGCCCACGGTGAGGCCGACCTGCTGGGTGGAGGTGACCAGGCCGGTGGCCAGGCCCTGCTCCTCGTCCGGGACACCGGAGGTCACGGTGATGCCGTACGAGATGATCGCGCCGAGGTGGCACATGCTGGCCAGGGAGACGGCGGCCGTGGCGAGCCAGACGGACCAGCTCCCGGTGCCCAGGCCCAGCAGGGCGGCGATCAGGGTGCCCTGGCCGACGAGCGAGCCGACCAGCGTGCGGCGCGGGCCGAAGCGGCCGATGACCCTGGGGGCGTAGGTGCCGGCGACCGCCGACAGGACGCCCTGGACGCCGAACCAAGAGTGAGCGGCATCGTGAGCTGCGCGAGTTCCTGATGAGCCAGCGGGCGCGGGTCTCGCTCGCCGACGCCGGGCTGCCGGACGGCTGGGCGCGGCGGCGCACGCCCGGACTGCGGCGCGAGGAGGTGGCGGTGCCGGGTGCTGCGGCTGAGCAACGCCGAGCGGCGGCATCTGTACGTCCTTGCCGGGCTGAACCCGCCCGCGCCCGAGCCTGCCGCGGAACACGGCTGTGAGGGGCTGCTGCGGCTGATCGACGCGTGGATGCCGTATCCGGCGCACATCATGGACGCGTACTACAACTGCGTGCTGTACAACGAGGCCGCGGGCTGGGTGCTCGGTATGCGGCCGGAGAACCGGCTGTTGTGCGTGGAGTCCACGGCGATGCGGGTGCCGGCCCGCCCCGACCTGACGGTCGTGCTCCACACCCCCCTGGACGAGGCACACACCGCGGCCAAACTGGAGTGGCTGGCCTCACCGGAGGGGCGACGAGGGGCGAGGTGTCCGGTTGCGGGGTGAGGTGTCCGGTAGGGGTGTCCCCGGCCCTGGCCGGCGGACCCGTGGCAGCCGGTGACCCGGGGATGGGGGCACACCCCGTGGCCTGAGCCAACCCGGGGTTCGTGGGCGTACCCCAGGGTGACCCCGTGGCGCGGTCCGGGCCGGAGTGCTTCGTATGCTCCTGTCATGACCGACAACAGTGCGCTTGACCCCGAGGACCGCAAGATCGTCACCCTGGCTCGTTCGGCACGGGCTCGTAACGGGGTGCCCGAGGGGGCGGCCGTACGGGACGACACCGGGCGGACGTATGTCGCCGGGACGGTGGCTCTTCCCTCGTTGCGGTTGAGTGCTTTGCGGACGGCGGTGGCGATGGCCGTGGCGTCGGGGGCGAAGTCCCTGGAGGCGGCGGCCGTGGTGACGGACGCCGAATCGGCCTCCGACGAGGACCGGGCCGCAGTCCGGGATCTGGGCGGCCCGCAGACTCCGGTGCTGGTGGCAGGGGTCGACGGCACCGTGCGGAGCACCGTGACCGCAGGCTGATACCCCCGGTAACACTTGGCCGGAATTCCGGCTTGCCGTCCCCCGTCCCACGCGCATCAATGGAACCGGAAGTTCCGACGGACCGTCAGATCCAGCTCGCGCGGCGTCCCGCACCACGCCCGTGGAGCCCCGCCGTCCGTCGGGACGCACCCCCCGTCCATCCCCACATGGCAGTCCCCACCACGGGAAGGGAACCGGATTCCATGAAAGGCAAGCGCACAGGCACGGGTGCGGCACTGGCCGTCGGCACGCTCGCGGCCCTCGGACTCGCGTTCGCACCCACCGCCCTGGCCGTCACCCCGGACACCGCGACCATCGACGCGGACTGTGGCCTCTACGGCAGCGGCCAGGCCACCCTCACCGCCACCCAGGACGGCACCGCCGCCACCGTCACCGTCACCTCGGCGATCAACGCGCCGCTCGCCCTCGACGAGGACTCGATCGCCTCGACCCTCACCTTCGTGAACGCGAACGGCGGCACCACCACCTTCACCGGCACGGAGAACCCCGCCATCGCGGCCGGCGATCCTGTCACCGTCGGCCCGCTCAACGGCACCGTGGCGTCCGGCGACAGCCTGGAGTCGTACGGCGGTTCGCTCCAGATCGTCGTCTTCGGGATCACCGTCACCTGCACGGCGACCGGTCCGCAGTCGCCCGGACCCTTCGTGTTCGACTGATCCTCCCGGCGCGCCCCGTGGTTGCCGCAGAAACTGACAGCTCGTCAGGTTTCTGCGGCAACTCCATTGACTTCTCACGCGATCCACACATCAATGCCCCCTGTCGGCACAGGACTTCAGGAGCTTCCGGAGGGGGCACATCCATGGGTTCGACGACTCGAAGACGCCGTCTGGCGTCCTTTATCGGGGCGACCGCGCTCGCGGTCACCGCGGGCGGCGCACTGGCCTGTCCGGCCGGTGCCGCCACCAACGTGGACTTCGCCACGCACTGCATCCCGCCCGCGGTCGCGGGCATCCCGCCGATCGACGGCACCACGACGGCCTCCATCGCCGTGGACAACACCAGCCCCAAAGTGGGCGACACCGTCACCGTGACCTACACGGTGGTCAAGCCGGCCGCCAGCAACCCCACGGCCATCGCACTGCCGGCCGACATCATGACGCCGACGGGCAAGATCACCCTCGGCGGCGCCCAGACCGGTGCCGTGACGGTCGCCGGACCGAAGAAGAACGACCCGGTGCCGGGCAACGGCGCCTTCCCGTCGTTCTCGATGACCGGCACCTTCAAGGTCACCTCACCCGGCGCGATCACCCTCTCGCCCGGCGACTACAACATCCACACCAGCTACATCCTCGAACTCGACACGCCCTGCACGGTGATCACCCCGCCCGCCCCGGTATCCGAGACGGTCACCGCGACGGACACGAACCCCGTCAACGAGCGGGACATCGCGCTGGGTTCGGCCTCCGGGAAGCCCGGTGACAGCGTCACCGTCACCGGCAGCAAGTTCACCCCGGGCGCGACGGTCACCCTGGCCGGGCGGTCCGGCGCCGCCCAGACCGCGGACACCGCCACCGTCACCGCCAACTCCTCGGGTGCCTTCAGCGGCTCGCTCGTCGTCAACGACAAGACGACGACCGGTGTCGTGGCATACGAGGGCAGCGCGTACAGCGACGCCAAGGGGGCGGGGCCGAAGGCGTACGTCGTCATCGACGACACTCCCGTTCCGGACGGCAGCCAGAAGGTCACCACCACGGTGAAGGCGGGCACGCTGTCCATGTCCCAGGCCGGGGACGCCGTCAGCCTCTCGGCGGTGGACTACGGCAAGGGCGGGGCCTCGACCGGTGACCTGAACAAGGTGACCGTCCAGGACTTCCGCGGCGGACCCGCCGGCTGGTCCCTCACCGGCAAGGTCACCGACTTCACCGGACCCGGCGCCAAGATCGACGCCGGTGCGCTGAGCTGGAGTCCCGCCTGCGCCACCAAGGCGGGCAGCCCGAGCACCTGCCAGGCCGGTTCCACCGGCGCGGTCGGATCCTCGGGAGCGACGCTCGCGTCCACGCCCAACGGCACGCTCACCGGCGGTGAGTTCACCGTTGGCGCCGGACTCTCCCTGAACGTACCGGCGTTCACGCCTCCCGGCACGTACTCCGGCGTTCTCACCCTCACGCTCAGCTGACCGTACGGGCGCCCGCACCCGCCCGTCCGCCTCTTGGGGGTCCGCACCCATGCGCAAGCTGTACGTCCTCATCCTGAGCCTGTTCCTGGTCACCGCCGCCGCACCCGCGCACGCAGCCGACAACGGCAGCTGGTCCGTGTACCCCGCCGCCTCCCAGATCGCGGCGCGGCCCTACTTCTACCTCTCCGCCGACCCCGGGCAGACCATCGACGACAAGGTGGTCGTCACCAACAAGACCGGTCGGCCGCTGACCTTCCGGCTCTACGCCGCCGACGCCTACAACACCGCCCGCGACGGCGGTTTCGCCGTGCGTACGGTCGCCGAGAAGCAGCGCGGGGTGGGGGTCTGGGCGAAGCCCGCGAAGTCCCGGGTGACCGTCGCCGCGCACGGCAAGGTCATCGTGCCCTTCACGCTGTCGGTGCCCGAGGGTGCCGAACCGGGCGACCATCCCGGCGCGTTGGTGGCGCTGGACGAGCGGATCGACAAGGGCGACGGCGCGGTGGCGCTCGGTGTGCAGCGGGCCGTCGCCGCGAGGATCTATCTGCGGGTGGGCGGACCGACCGTGCCGGCGATCGCCGTCGAGGACGTCCGCGTCAGTCATCACCAGCCGCTGGTGCCGGGGTTGGGGGACAGCGGTGCGACGATCTCGTACACCCTGCGCAATACCGGCAACGTCACCCTGGACCCGAAGGTGGAGCTGCGGGCGACGGGGTTGTTCGGACGTACGTTGCTCGCCCGCGAACTCGCCAGGATCCCGGGGGAGTTGCTGCCCGGGCAGCGGGTGCGGCTGAGTGAGCCGTGGCGGGGCTCACCGCAACTCGACTGGGGCGACGTGAAGTTGACGGCGAGCGCGAAGGACACGCGGGAATCGGCGAGCGCGTCCTTCTTCGCCCTGCCGTGGCTGGTCGCGGTGATGCTGCTCGTGGCGGTGATCGTGGGCGTGGTGTTGTGGGTGCGTTTGCGGCTGCTGCGCCGTGAGGCTGGGCGTGCTCACGCGGCGGAGCCGCACATCGACACAGCCCCATGCCCCTGAAAGAGGCGCGTCACCTACCCCTTGTTCAGAGCGCGTCCGGCCCGCGCTCGCCGGTCCGGACCCGTACGACCGTCTCCACCGGCAGCGCCCACACCTTGCCGTCACCGATCTTGCCGGTCCGGGCGGCCCTGACGATGGCGTCGATCACCGGGTCCGCGTCGGCGTCGTCGACGACGACCTCGATGCGGACCTTGGGCACCAGATCGACCTGGTACTCGGCGCCGCGGTACACCTCGGTGTGGCCGCGCTGACGGCCGTAGCCGCTGGCCTCCGTCGCGGTCAGACCATGGACGCCGATCTCCTGGAGTGCGGTCTTGACCTCGTCGAGGCGGTACGGCTTGACGATCGCGGTGATGAGCTTCATGCCTGGGTCTTGACCTTCTGGGCGGAGGGGACGGAGGACGCGCCGACCGGGGCACCGTGGCCCAGGACGCCGTGATCGTATGCGGTCTCGGCGTGCACCGTAAGGTCCAGGCCGGTGTGCTCGTGCTCCTCGTCGGCCCGGAAGCCCAGCACCTTGTCGATCAGCTTCCCGAGGCCGTACGTCACCAGGAAGGCGTACGCCCCCACGGCGACCACGGCCACCAGCTGCTTGCCGAGCTGGGCGAGCCCGCCGCCGTACAGCAGTCCCTCCGTGCCGCCGGTCATCTCCTTCACGGCGAATACGCCGATCAGGAGCGTGCCGATGACTCCGCCGACCAGGTGGACGCCGACCACGTCGAGCGAGTCGTCGTAGTTGAGCTTGAACTTCCAGCCCACCGCGTAGGAGCAGACGACACCGGCGGCGAGGCCGACGACGAGCGCGCCGAGGAGGGAGACCGAGCCGCAGGACGGGGTGATCGCGACCAGGCCCGCGACCGCGCCGGACGCGGCGCCCAGGGTGGTGGGGTGGCCGTCGCGCTTCTGCTCGACGAAGAGCCAGCCGAGCAGGCCGGTGCAGCCGGCGGCGAGGGTGTTGAGGAAGGCCGCGGCCGCGAGGCCGTTGGCGCCGAGAGCCGAGCCCGCGTTGAAGCCGAACCAGCCGAACCAGAGCAGGCCCGCGCCCAGGATGACCATGGGAAGGTTGTGCGGCCGCATCGCGTCCTTCTTGAAGCCGAGACGCGGGCCGAGCACGAGCGCGAGGGCGAGACCGGAGGCACCGGAGGTGATTTCGACGGGCAGACCGCCCGCGAAGTCGAGGGCGCCGAGCGTGTCCAGGACCCACCCGCCCGGGCCCCACACCCAGTGGGCGACGGGAACGTATACGAGCAGTGCCCAGACCGGGACGAACACCAGCCACGCCCCGAACTTCGCGCGGTCCGCGATCGCGCCGCTGATCAGCGCGGCCGTGATGATCGCGAAGGTGAGCTGGAAGGTGGCGAAGAGGAGGGTGGGGACGGTGCCGTGGACGCTGTCGGGGCCGAGGCCGCTCATGCCGGCGTGCTTCAGGTCGCCGATCAGGCCGCCGAACGTGTCGTCGCCGAAGGCGAGGGAGTAGCCGGCGGCCAGCCACACCACCGTGACCAGGGCGATCGACACGAAGCTCATCATCAGCATGTTGAGGACGCTCTTCGTGCGGACCATGCCGCCGTAGAACAGGGCGAGGCCCGGGGTCATCAGCAGGACGAGGGCGGTGGCGGCGAGGAGCCAGGCGGTGTCACCGGTGTCGATGCCTTGTGCGGCGAAGGACATGGAGGTCTCCAACGAGGTGGGGGCTCGTCAGAGGGTCACTGGTGTGCGTTTCCGGTTGTGCACGAGGGTGTTTCCGCCGTGTTTCATTGCGCTGGGGTTTCCGGAAGCTCACGGTCGGGCCGGTGTGCGGGCGCCTGTGCGGCGGGGCTCTGTGGATCAGGGAGAATGGGGCGCATGAGCGTTCGCAGTCAGTCATCCGAGCCGCCGGCATCGTCGGAGGCACCCCACCGCGCCGGCTTCGCCTGCTTCGTGGGCCGCCCCAACGCGGGCAAGTCCACCCTTACGAACGCTCTGGTCGGCCAGAAGGTGGCGATCACCGCGAACCAGCCGCAGACCACGCGGCACACGGTACGCGGAATCGTGCACCGGCCCGAGGCCCAGCTGATCCTGGTCGACACCCCCGGACTGCACAAGCCGCGCACGCTGCTGGGGGAGCGGCTCAACGACGTCGTGCGGACGACCTGGGCCGAGGTCGACGTGATCGGCTTCTGTCTGCCGGCTAACGAGAAGCTCGGGCCCGGTGACCGTTTCATCGCGAAGGAACTTGCGGGGATCAAGAAGTCCCCGAAGGTCGCGATCATCACGAAGACGGACCTGGTCGACTCCAAGACCCTGGCCGAGCAGCTGATCGCCGTCGACCAGCTCGGCAAGGAGCTGGGCATCGAGTGGGCGGAGATCGTCCCGGTGTCGGCGACCGCGAACAAGCAGGTCGACCTGCTGGCGGACCTGCTGATCCCGATGCTTCCCGAGGGCCCGGCGCTCTACCCCGAGGGCGACCTCACCGACGAGCCCGAGCAGGTCATGATCGCGGAACTGATCCGCGAGGCCGCGCTGGAGGGCGTCCGCGACGAGCTCCCGCACTCCATCGCGGTGGTCGTCGAGGAGATGCTCCCCCGCGAGGACCGCCCCGCCGACAAGCCCCTCCTCGACATCCACGCCTTCGTCTACATCGAGCGCCCCAGCCAGAAGGGCATCATCATCGGCCCCAAGGGCAAGCGCCTCAAGGAAGTCGGCATCAAGTCACGCAAGCAGATCGAGGCGCTCCTCGGCACCCCGGTCTTCCTGGACCTTCACGTCAAGGTGGCGAAGGACTGGCAGCGGGATCCTCGGCAGTTGCGGAAGCTGGGGTTCTGAGGGGGGCGGTCGGCGTCGGGGGTCGCGGGCAGGTCGAGGCGCTGGCACGTCGGCCGCGCGGCGGTAGCCGCGTGTGGATGCAGCCTGCGGTTCTAGGGGGTCGCCGCCTGTGGGGACAGGTCCTGCAGGCCCACCACCCTGAGCAGTTGGAGTCGTTCGTACGCCTCCGTGCCGGGGCGGGCCGTGTGGACCACCAGGAGGTGGTGGTGTTCGTGGCTGACCATGACCTCGCAGTCGAGGTCCAGTAGGCCGACCACGGGGTGGACGAAGCGCTTCGTCGCCTTGTTGCGCTGGGACACCTCGTGCTCGTCCCACAGGCGTGCGAACTCCTCGCTGGCCGCACGGAGTTCGGCCACCAGCGCGGTCGGTTCCGGATCGTCGGGGCGGGCCGCGGCCACCGCGCGCAGGGTGGCGACCTGGGTGCGCGCGTGGTCCGCGAGGTCCTCCTCGGGAAAGAGCGTGCGCGCGGTCGGGTCCAGGAAGAAGCGCCGGACCAGGTTGCGGTCGCGGCGCGGGCGGGACATCACATCGCCCACCAGGGCCCTGGCCATCGCGTTCTGCGCCAGCACCTCGCCACAGTCGTTCACCACCTGCGCCGGGGTGTCGTGCAGCCGGTCCAGGATCAGCAGCAGCCCCGGGCGGACGTGCGCCGACGCCGTCTCGCGGCGCGGGGGCTCCTCGCCGGTCAGGTGGAACAGATGGTCCTGCTCCACGTCGGTCAGGCGCAGCGCCCGGGCCAGCGCGGTCAGCATCTGACGGGACGGGCGCGGACCACGGGACTGCTCCAGTCGCGTGTAGTAGTCCACCGACATCCCCGCCAACTGCGCCACCTCCTCGCGGCGCAGACCGGGCGTGCGGCGCCGGGCGCCCGGCGCCAGACCCACGTCGGACGGGTTCAGCCGGGCGCGGCCACGGCGCAGGAAGTCGGCGAGTTCGGCTCGGTTCACCCCTCCAGCGTGCGGCACCCCGTCCGGCTTATCCAGGGACTGCCGATCCCCCGATCAAGAGGTCTCTCCCGGTGCCTGCCCGGCCGTTCCACGCTGGTCCGGACGAGAGGAGCACAACATGCTGACTTTGGTGACAGGTACGACGGGACAGGTCGGCCGGCGCTTCGTGCCCAGGCTGCTGGCGCAGTCCCGGCCGGGGGAGCAGGTACGGGTGCTGGTGCGGGACACGGCCCGCGGTGAGCCCTTCGCGGAACTCGGCGCCGAGGTCGTCGTAGGAGATCTGCGCGACACCGACGTCCTCGGCAAGGCCGTCGCGGGCGCCGACGCGGTCGTGAACGTCGCCGCGGCCTTCCGGGGCGTGCCGGACGAGGAGGCCTGGGCCGTCAACCGGGACGCGGCCGTGGAGCTGGGCCGTGCCGCGGTGGCCTCCGGCGTTCGGCGGTTCGTGCAGGTCAGCACCGGCCTTGTGTACGGCGAGGGGCGGGGGCGCCTGCTGACGGAGGAGGACGAGAGCCGGCCCGGCGGTTCCATGTGGGGTGCCTATCCCGCGTCCAAGGCGGAGGCCGAACGGGAGCTGTTCGGGCTGGAGGGGCTCGACGTGCGGGTCGGGCGGCTTCCCTTCGTCTACGGCGAGGGGGATCCGCATCTCGCCCAGTCCCTGATGTGGGCGAAGAACTGGGCGTCGGCCCAGCGGCTGCACATGGGGCACCATGCGGATGTCGCCCAGGGGCTGCTGCGGATCCTGCATGCGCCGGGGATCGCGGGCCGGGTGTACAACATCGCCGACGATGCGCCCGTGACGGCGGTGGAGCTGCATCAACTCAACGGGGTCGAGATTCCGGGCGAGTCGTACGAGCGGGTGGATCCCGATCCGTGGCTGGTGATCATGTCCACGGAGCGGATTCGGCGGGAGCTGGGGTATCGGCCGGTGTATCCGTCGGTTTATGCGGCTCGGGAGGCTGGGGCGCTGTAACTCCGGGCCGGTTGTTGTCTGCGGCCCGGTGGGGGCTGGTCGCGCCCACGCGGCGGAGCCGCACATCGATACAGTCCCGCGCCCCTGGGGAAACCTAGTCAACGCCCCTTATACGGCCAACTAGCACCGCCCCCGCCAAACCCACCACCGCCGCCACCCCGTACAGCGCCCGGTACCCCCCGAGGTGCGTGACGATCGGTGCCGCCAGGGCGGGGGCCGCCACCTGGGGCAGCGAGTTGGCCACGTTGATGACGCCCAGGTCCTTCCCCCGGTCGAGAGCCGTCGGCAGGACATCCGTCATCAGCGCGAAGTCGACCGACATGAACACCCCGAGGCCCACCCCCAGCAGCGCCGCCACGACGATCGCGCTCGGCCAGGTCTGCCACACGGCGAGCACTCCCGTGGCCACCGCCATCAGCACACCGGACCAGCGCACGAAGGGCTTGCGGCGCCCCACCCGGTCCGACCAGACGCCGCCCACCACGACCGTGGCCAGCAGCGCCACGCTGTCCACCGCGGTCAGGATCAGCACGCCCCGCTCGGGGTCGTCGTAGTGCAGGCGGTCCCGCAGGTAGTAGAGGAGGTAGAGGAGCACCAGCGCGTTGCTGAGGTTGATCAGGAAGCGGGTCAGCCAGGCCCAGGCGAAGTCGGGGTGGCGGCGGGGGCTCAGCCGGAAGCCGCGTGCGAACGACCGCCACGACCAGGTGGGGCGGTCCGCCGCCGCCAGCCGGAGATCCCGGTGACGGAGCACGTACGGCAGCACCCCCGCCAGCGTGAACACCGCGCACGCGGCATAGCCCGCCGCGATCCCGCCGGCCGCCGTCGCCAGACCCGTGCCGACGACCGCGCCCAGGATCTGGGCCGCCCCGATCCAGCCGCCCACCGCGCCCCGCTGGAACCGCGGCACCCGGTCCGGCACGGCCGCGGTGACCGCCGCGAAGGCCGCGTTCAGGGTCAGCTGGACCAGACACCAGGCGAGCGTCATGACCCACAACCCGCCCGCCCCGGCGAGCACCAGCAACGACAGCGCGCCGCCCGCCGCACCGGCCACGATCCAGGGGCTACGGCGGCCCCGGCGGGCCGTGGTCCGGTCCGACAGCGCGCCGAAGAACGGGTTGGCCGCCAGCGACACCACCGCGCCCACGCCGGTCACCCAGGCCAGCAGCGTCTCCTTCGACATCCCGGCGCCGGGCGCGAAGTCCTCCGCCTGCCGGGCCAGCAGGATCTGCAGCGGGCCGTACCAGCCCACCCAGATCGCCACGTTGGCCAGCGACAGGGACGCCGTCCAGCCCTTGCCGACCCGCTCGACGGGCTCCGAGAGAGCCGTGCTCACCTCTGGGCCCGGAGCAGCTCCTGGTACCACGCGTACGACGCCTTGGGGGTCCTGGCCAGCGTCTCGAAATCGACGTGCACCAGCCCGAACCGGCGGGCGTATCCCTCCGCCCACTCGAAGTTGTCCATCAGCGACCACACGAAGTACCCGCGCACGTCCACACCCGCCTCGACCGCCTGGTGCAGGGCGCGGATGTGGCCGTCCAGGTAGGTGATCCGGTCCTGGTCGTCGACACCCTCGTAGGAGCAGCCGTTCTCCGTGATGACGACGGGCGGGAGCCGGTCGCCGTAGCGCTCATGGAAGGCGGTGAGGAGTTCGGTGAGCCCCTGCGGGACCACCGGCCAGCCGAAGTCCGTCACCGGGACGTCCTCGATCTCCTGGACGGAGAAGGGGAGTTCGGCGGGGATCGTCAGACCGCCGAACTCGATGTCCTCGCCCTGCGGTGCGCCCACGCGGGTCGGGGCGTAGTAGTTGACGCCGTAGAAGTCCAGCGGCTCGCTGATGATCTTGAGGTCGGCGGTGACGTCCCCCGGCATCAACTCGCCCAGTCCTGACGGGTATTCACCCAGCAGGACCGGTTCGGCGAACAGCCGGTTCAGGAGCAGGTCGTAGAAGTCCGCCGCCTCCAGGTCCGGTTGCTCCTGGGAGGCCGGCCACGTGGGGCCGTGCGAGTTGGCGATCCCGATGTCGGTGGCGCCGGCCGCGCGCAGTGCCTGGACGGCCAGGCCGTGGCCCAGGAGTTGGTGGTGGGCGGCGGGCAGGGCGTCGAACATCAGCTGCTTGCCCGGGGCGTGGGCACCGAGCGCGTGGCCGAACAGGGTGTGTTCGGCGGGCTCGTTGAGGGTGATCCACTTCTTGACGCGGTCGCCGAGACGGTCGGCCACCACGGACACGTACTCGGCGAACCGGGACGCCGTGTCCCGCTCCAGCCAGCCGCCCTTCTCGTGGAGTGCCACCGGCAGGTCCCAGTGGAAGAGCGTCGGGACCGGACGTACGCCCGCCGCGACCAGTTCGTCCACGAGACGGTCGTAGAAGTCCAGGCCGCCCTCGGAGCGCACTCGCGGCCAGGAGATCGAGAAGCGGTACGCGTCCACGCCCAGCCCGGCCAGGAGGGCGACGTCCTCGCGGTAGCGGTGGTAGTGGTCGCAGGCCACCGCCGCCGTCGAGCCGTCCTTCACCCGTCCCGGTTCGGCCGTGAAGGTGTCCCACACGGACTGCTCACGCTCGTCCGCCGCGCCCTCGATCTGATGGGCCGAGGTCGAGACGCCCCACAGGAAGCCGGCCGGGAACCGGGGGATCGCATGCTCTTGAGTCGCCATGCGCCGGATCATCGGTACCGGCGGGTAGGTAAGTCAACGGGCAGGCGTGAACAAGCAGTTACGCGCCCTCTTTGAGCACCTTCGAGATCAGCCTCCGCTGCTCCTCCGTCAACCGGGGATCGGCCGCGTACACCGTCCTGCCGTCCACGGTGATCTCGTAACTGAAGCCGTCCGGAACCCCGATGGGCCGGGTGCCCCGGCCGGCGGCGAGAGCCTTCTCGGCCAGGGCCTGCCATTCGTGGGCATCGGGCCGCCCGGAGGTGTCGACCTCCTTGTGCCGCTCGATGCCCGCGAATCCGCCCGTGCGCCGCACCTGAATACGCATGGGTCCCTGTCTAGTACGGACTCAGAGGATCCGCACCCCGACCTGCTCCCAGGCCTTCGACACGGCCTGGAGTTCGTCGCCCTCCTTGAAGCGGGCCTTCGCCGCCGCGACCGTGAGCTTCGCGAAGTCGGTGAACAGGGCCCGGTCCGAGAGTTCGCCGCCGGTCAGGACGTCGTACCAGATCTGGCCCGCCTTCTCCCAGGCATGGCCGCCGAGTGCGTTGGCCACCAGGTAGAACGCGTGGTTGGGGATGCCGGAGTTGATGTGCACGCCGCCGTTGTCGCGGCCGGTGCGGACGTAGTCGTCCATCGTCGCGGGCTGCGGGTCCTTGCCGAGCACGTCGTCGTCGTACGCGCTGCCCGGCTCCTTCATGGACCGCAGGGCCTTGCCGGAGACGCTGGGCGCGAGCAGGCCCGCCCCGATCAGCCAGTCGGCCTCGGCGGCGGTCTGGCCGAGCGTGTACTGCTTGATGAGCGAGCCGAAGACGTCGGACATCGACTCGTTGAGGGCACCCGGCTGGCCGTAGTAGGTGAGGTTCGCCGTGTACTGCGTGACGCCGTGGGTGAGTTCGTGGCCGATGACGTCGATCGGGATGGTGAAGTCGAGGAAGATCTCGCCGTCACCGTCGCCGAACACCATCTGCTCGCCGTTCCAGAAGGCGTTGTTGTAGTTCTCGTCGAAGTGGACGGTCGCGTCGAGCGGGAGGCCGTCGCCGTCGATCGAGTGGCGCGCGTAGGCCTTCAGGTAGAGGTCGAAGGTGGCGCCGAGACCGGCGTAGGCGCGGTTGACGGTGGCGTCCTGGCCGGGCTCGGAGCCCTCGGCGCGGACCTTCCTGCCCGGCAGGTCGGTCTTGTGCCCGGCGTCGTAGAGGGTGCGCAGCGGCTGGTCCGACGGTGCCTTCGCCGTCGGCGCGGCCGCGAGGCCGAACTCGGTCGTCACGCGGCGGCGGCCGCGCAGCTCGCTGTCGCGCATCAAGGTGCGCCGGGCGGGACCGGAGAGTGCGGGGTCGTCGTTCCGGGCCAGCTTGTCGAGGACATGCGGCGGAATGACGGTGCAGAAGACGGGCTCGAAGCCCCCGTGAGTCGTCATGCCCGGCACCCTTGCACTGAGTCATGACCGTGTCACTACCCGCAACCATGATTGGTGAAATATACGGACAGGTAAGCGCACGCTCCGTGACGAAGTGGTATGGCGCACTTTTTGTCCGCTTCTCTCCTTTTCGATTCCCCGGTCCCGCATACTGATACGGCGCCCCGCACGGGGAGCGGCTCCGCTAGCATTCTGCGCATCATGCGTTTCGGGCTTCTTCTTCTTAGCTGCCGCGGCGAGGGCCTGTAGTCCAGGTCGACTCCCTCCCCGCGGAGCTTCGCGTTGCGTGTCGGCCGTCCTTCCCGGACATCCCTAGGAGCCCCGCAATCATGGCGAACCGCCAGCAGCCCAGCACCATGCCGATCCACAAGTACGGCCGGTACGAGCAGGTCGACATCCCGGACCGCACCTGGCCGAACAACCGGATCACCGTCGCCCCCCGCTGGCTCTCCACCGACCTGCGTGACGGCAACCAGGCCCTGATCGACCCGATGTCGCCCGAGCGCAAGCGCCGGATGTTCGATCAGCTGGTCACGATGGGCTACAAGGAGATCGAGGTCGGTTTCCCGGCGTCCGGGCAGACGGACTTCGATTTCGTACGGTCGATCGTCGAGGAGCCGGGCGCGATCCCGGACGACGTCACCATCTCCGTCCTGACCCAGGCCCGCGAGGACCTGATCGAGCGGACCGTCGAGTCGCTGAAGGGCGCCAAGCGCGCGACCGTCCACCTGTACAACGCCACGGCTCCCGTCTTCCGCCGCGTGGTCTTCCGCGGCTCCAAGGACGACATCAAGCAGATCGCCGTCGACGGCACGCGCCTGGTGATGGAGTACGCCGAGAAGCTGCTGGGCCCGGAGACGGACTTCGGCTACCAGTACAGCCCCGAGATCTTCACCGACACCGAGCTGGACTTCGCACTGGAGGTCTGCGAGGCGGTGATGGACGTCTACCAGCCCGGTCCGGGCCGCGAGATCATCCTCAACCTGCCCGCCACCGTGGAGCGTTCGACGCCGTCCACGCACGCGGACCGCTTCGAGTGGATGAGCCGCAACATCTCCCGCCGCGAACACGTCGTCATCTCGGTCCACCCGCACAACGACCGCGGCACCGCCGTCGCCGCCGCCGAACTGGCGCTGATGGCCGGCGCCGACCGCGTCGAGGGCTGTCTGTTCGGGCAGGGCGAGCGCACCGGCAACGTCGACCTGGTCACCCTGGGCATGAACCTGTTCTCGCAGGGCGTCGACCCGCAGATCGACTTCTCCGACATCGACGAGATCCGTCGTACGTGGGAGTACTGCAACCAGATGGAGGTCCACCCGCGCCACCCGTACGTGGGCGACCTGGTCTACACGTCCTTCTCCGGCTCCCACCAGGACGCCATCAAGAAGGGCTTCGACGCCATGGAGGCCGACGCGGCCGCGAAGGGCGTCACCGTCGACGACATCGAGTGGGCGGTCCCGTACCTGCCGATCGACCCCAAGGACGTCGGCCGCTCCTACGAGGCGGTCATCCGCGTCAACTCGCAGTCCGGCAAGGGCGGCATCGCCTACGTCCTGAAGAACGACCACAAGCTGGACCTGCCCCGCCGGATGCAGATCGAGTTCTCGAAGCTCATCCAGGCCAAGACGGACGCCGAGGGCGGCGAGGTCACCGGCTCCGACATCTGGGCGACCTTCCAGGACGAGTACCTGCCCAACCCCGAGAACCCGTGGGGCCGTATCCAGGTCAGGAACGGCCAGTCGACGACGGACACCGACGGTGTGGACACGCTGCGGGTCGAGGCGACGGTCGACGGCGAGGACACGGTCCTCACCGGTAGCGGCAACGGGCCGATCTCGGCCTTCTTCGACGCACTGACCAAGGTCGGCATCGACGCCCGGCTGCTGGACTACCAGGAGCACACGATGAGCGAGGGTGCCTCCGCGCAGGCCGCCTCCTACATCGAATGCGCGATCGACGGCAAGGTTCTGTGGGGAATCGGCATCGACGCGAACACGACGCGTGCGTCGCTGAAGGCGGTCGTCTCCGCCGTCAACCGATCCGCTCGATAATCCCTCTGACCGGTGGTTTTGGGGCCTTGATCGCTGTATACGGCGATCAAGGCCCCCGTCGTTTATCGGCCACCGGCGCGTGGAGGTCACGGGTAGGTCTCGTCGGGGGGCTGACTCCGCCCCGCTGATGTGGCTAACATCACGCAAGCGCGGCGATGTTGCCGCGGGGTTACGCGGAGGTGCGACGTGCTGCCAGGACGGGGACGAACCGGTGCCGCCAGGCCTGCGCGCCTCCTGGGCACCCGTACCGCGTGGACGACCGTCGGCGACGGCGAGTTCTTCTGCCCCGGATGCGGGGGCGACCGCAACTTCCAGCGCCTGACGGGCCGTCGCCGCCTCGTCCTCCTGGGCGTCCCGGTGCTGCCGCGCGGTGACACCGGCCCGGTGGTGGAATGCGCGGCCTGCCGACGCCACTTCGGCACGGACGTCCTCGACCACCCGACCACGACCCGCTTCTCCGCGATGCTCCGTGACGCCGTCCACACCGTCGCGCTCGCGGTCCTGGCGGCGGGCGGCACCTGCTCGCGCACCTCCCTGGAGACCGCGGCCGCCACGGTCCGCGCGGCGGGCTTCGACGACTGCACGGAGGACCAGCTGGAGGCCCTGGTCGAGGCCCTCGCCCAGGACACCGGCCGCGTCTACGACCGCCCCTGCGGAGCCGGCCTCGCCATAGAGCTCCACGAGGCCCTCGACCCGCTCGCCCCCCACCTCGCCCCCGCGGGCCGCGAGTCGATCCTCCTCCAGGCCGCCCGCATCGCCCTCGCGGACGGCCCGTACACCCCGGCGGAGCGGGACGTCCTCACCACCGTGGGCACGGCCCTGACGATCTGCGCGGACGACGTCACCAGGCTGCTGGTCGCGGCCCGGACGCCGTCCTGATACTCCCCCGGGAGTAGTCCGCGCCCCGGGCCACCCCCGGCAGTACCCCCCGACTCGCCCTCCCGCCCGACGAACACCGGCCCTTTCGCCGGGAGTCTGGAAGCGATCCAGACATCCGAACCGGAGGGAGGCCCGTCGATGGGGGCCGTAAAGATGAGCGCACGGCGACGACGTGCTGTGCCCTGGCTGGTGCTGGGGTTGTGGATCGTCGTGCTGGCAGCCGTGTCGCCGTTCGCGTCGAAGCTCGCGGACGTGCAGCGGGACCGGGCCGTGGACTATCTGCCGGCGAGCGCGGACTCGACGCAGGTCGCGAAGATCCAGGACCGGCTGCCCGGAGGCGAGGCCACGCAGATGGTCGTCGTCTACCACCGGGACGGCGGGCTGACGGCGGCCGACAGGGCGACCGCCGCCGAGCAGATCGGGCGGATCGCGGACGCGCACACGCTCACCGCCGAGCCGCGGGGCATTCCGTCCAAGGACGGGACCACCGTGATGTATCCCGTCGCCAGCACCGAGCCGGGCACGGACGAGAAGGCCCGCGACCGCCTCGTCAACGACGTGCGGGACGTCGCGAAGGGCGAGGACGGGCTCGGCGTCGAGGTCGGCGGGGAAGGGGCCCTCGCCACCGATGCCGGCGAGGTCTACGACTCGCTCGGCGGGCCGCTGCTCTACACCACCGCCGCGGTGGTGGCCCTGCTGCTGATCGTCATCTACCGCAGTCCACTGCTGTGGCTGGTGCCGCTCGGGGTCGCGGGCATGTCCGAGTTCCTGGCGCGGGCCGTCGCCTACGGGCTCAACCAGGGGTTCGGAACCTCCGTCACCGGTCAGAGCTCCGGCATCATGACGATCCTCGTGTTCGGCGCCGGGACCGACTACGCGCTGCTGCTCGTCTCCCGGTACCGGGAGGAGCTACGGCGGACCGAGCGGCCGTACGACGCCATGGCGGCCGCGCTGAAGGGCTGCGGGCCCGCCGTGCTCGCCTCGTCCGGGACCGTGGCCGCGGGCCTGCTGTGCCTGCTCGCCGCCGACCTCAACAGCAGCCGCGGCATGGGCCCGTTGGGGACGGTCGGGGTGCTGGTCGCGCTCGCCGCGATGATGACGCTGCTGCCCGCGGTCCTCGTGCTGCTCGGCCGCCGGGTGTTCTGGCCGCTGGTGCCGCGCTACGGCAGCACCCCCAAGGCCCGCCGGTCGCTGTTCGCCGCGATGGGCAGCTCGGCCGGGCGGCGGCCGCTCACCGTGCTGGCCGGCGGGGCCGTGCTGCTCGGGGCGCTCGCACTGGGCGTGCTGAACCTGCCCGGCAGCATCAAGCAGGAGGACTCCTTCACCAGCAAGCCCGACGCCGTCGCCGCCATGGGGACGCTCGCCGAGGCCTATCCGGAGCGGGGCACGCAGCCCATCGGCGTCATCACCCCGGCCGACCGCGCCGACGCGACCCTCGCCGCGATCCGTGGCACCCAGGGCGTCGACAGCGCCCAGAAGGGCCGTAGCGGAGACGGCTGGACCGAGATCTCCGTCACCGCCCAGAACGCTCCCCAGTCCGCCGGGGAGACCGCGACCATCAAGGCACTGCGGGACCGACTCGACGGCTCCTACGTCGGCGGGCCCAGCGCCCAGCAGCTCGACCTGGAGGACACCAACGCGCGGGACCGGACGATCGTCGTGCCGATCGTCCTCGTCTCCGTGCTGCTCATCCTGATCGCCCTGCTGCGGTCCCTCGTCGCGCCGCTGATCCTCGTGGCCGCCGTGGTCGCCGTGTGGGGCGCCGCCCTCGGCATCGGCGGACTGGTCTTCGGGCCGGTGTTCGGGTTCGAGGGCACCGATCCGGGGCTCGGGCTGCTGTCCTTCGTGTTCCTGGTCGCCCTCGGCGTCGACTACGGCATCTTCCTGATGCACCGCATGCGCGAGGAGTCCCTGGCCGGCGCCGAACCGGTCACCGCCGCCCTCACCGCGCTGCGCACGACCGGCGGGGTCATCGCCTCGGCGGGCCTGGTCCTCGCGGCCACCTTCGCGGTGCTGACCAACATGCCACTGGTCCAACTCGTCGAACTGGGCTTCGTGATCGCGGTGGGCGTGCTCCTCGACACCTTCCTCGTGCGGACCTATCTCGTCACCAGCGCGGCCGTCGCGCTGCGCCGGAAGGTGTGGTGGCCGGGCCCGCTGTCCCGGGCGCCCGAGCCGCCGGTCCAGGCCGAGCGTCAGCCGGAACCCGTGTGACGAGGTCACTCCTGGGCGCCCTTCTCTCCCGGAAGGGCGCCTTCCTCCCCGAGGATGACACCGTGCACGAGACCACGAGGCCCCGCCCGGGGGACCGGATCATGGCGGCGGTCAACCGCGACCCGCGGACCGCCCCGCACGGCACCCGCAACGACGCGCTGCTCGCCGTCGTGCTGGCGGTGGCGGCCGTGTGCGCCGCGCTGTTCACCGACGAGGCCCGCCGCCCGGACGCCCTCGGGTGGACTCTGCTGCTGGCCGTCCATGTGCCGATCGTGTGGCGGCGGCGCCGCCCGATGCTCGTGCTGGCCGCGCTGGTGGCGCTGATCGTTCCGTACCACGCCCTCGAGTACAACCACCTCGCCCCCACCCCGGTCGCCTACGTCGCCCTCTACACGGTCGCCGTCACCGGCCGCCCCCTGCGGACGGTCCTGACGGGCGCCACCGTCCTCGGTGTCTCCACGAGCGTCATGCTCACCGTCAGCACCCATCAGGCCGTCGAACTGCTGCGGACCTCCGGCTGGATCATCGCGGTCCTCTTCTGCGGCATCGACGTCCGCTACTACCGCCAGTACGTCGCCTCCATCGTCGAGCGCGCCGTCCGCGCCGAACGCACCCGCGAGGAGGAGGCCCGCCGCCGGGTCGCCGAGGAACGTCTGCGCATCGCCCGGGACCTGCACGACCTGCTCGCCCACAGCATCACCCTGATCGGCGTCCAGACCTCCGTCGCCGCGCACGTCCTGGCGGCCGACCCCGAACGCCTCGACCGGGAGGCGGTCGCCCAGTCCCTCGACGACATCGCCGAGACCTGCCGGACCGCCCGCGGCGAACTCCGTACCACCCTGGAGGTACTGCGCGAACACGGCCTGTCCGACACCCGCGGCCCGCTGCCCGGCCTCGACGGCCTGCCCGACCTCGTCGCGGCGGCCCGGCTCTCGGGCGCCCGCGTCGAACAGGACCTGCGCATCCGCACCGATCCGCCGCCCGCCGTCGGCGCCGCCGCCTACCGGATCGTCCAGGAGGCGCTCACCAACGCGGTCCGGCACGCGGGACCCGAACCCGCCGTACGCCTGAGGCTGTACGACGAACCGGGCGCCCTGCGGGTGTCGGTGACCGACGACGGCACCGGGCCCACCCCCGGCGGTATCCCCGGCTTCGGGCTCGTCGGCATGCGGGAGCGGGCCCGCAGCGTCGGTGGCACACTCGACGCCGGACCACGCCGGGAGGGCGGCTTCGAGGTGACGGCGGCGCTGCCGCTCACCATGGGGGAGGGAACCGTATGACCATCCGCGTGCTGCTCGCCGACGACCAGACCCTGGTGCGGGCCGCGTTCGCCATGCTCGTCGAGTCGGCGCGGGACATGGAGGTCGTCGGGGAGGCGGGCAGCGGACGGGAGGCCGTGGGGGCGGCCCGCGAAGTGCGGCCCGACCTGGTGGTGATGGACATCCGCATGCCCGACCTGGACGGCATCGAGGCGACCCGGCTCATCGCGGCCGACGAGGAGCTCGCCGGGGTGCGGGTGCTGGTCCTGACGACCTACGACACCGACGAGAACATCGTCGAGGCGCTGCGCGCGGGGGCCTCCGGGTTCCTGGTGAAGGACACCCGGCCGGCCGAACTCCTCGACGCCATCCGCACGGTGGCGGCCGGCGAGGCCCTGCTGTCGCCGGGGCCGACGGCCCGGCTGATCGAGCGGTTCCTGCGCAGCCCGTCGGTGCCGGTGCCGGGCGGTGGGCCCGAGTGCCTCTCCGACCGGGAGCGTGAGGTGCTGGCGCTGGTCGCGCGCGGCCTGAACAACACCGAGATCGCCGAGGCCCTGGGCCTCAGTCCGCTCACCGCCAAGACCCACGTCAGCCGGATCATGGGGAAGCTGGGGGCGCGGGACCGGGCACAACTGGTCATCGTGGCGTACGAGTCGGGGATGGTGACTCCGGGGACCCTGTGACGGACGGGTCGTCCCGGCATTCCGTCAAGCAGGTCCGTCCTGGAGCAGCCCGGCCCCGGCCAGGAACCGGCCCACCCGCTCCACCTCCGCCTCCGACAACGGCACCTGCGGCTCCGCCGTCGCCGGGCAGTCGATCACGCCCCGCAGATACAGGGCCGCCTTGAAGGCGCCGAGCGCCGACGACGATCCGCCCATGCGGGCCCGGTCGCCCACGCCCACCATGCCGAACAGGGCACACAGCCGCTCCTGTTCGGCGCGGGCCGCCTCCAGGTCACCGGCGCGGAACAGGCGGTCGAGCCGGACGTACCCCTCGGGGTCGACGTTGGCGAGACCGGGCACCGCCCCGTCCGCGCCGACGGCGAGGGCCGCGTCGACGATGAGTTCGGAGCCGGTCAGGACACTGAACTCGATGATGCCCGGGTGGGCGCGGGCGCCGGAGACGACCGTGCGGAAGCCGGCGAGGTCTCCGCTGGAGTCCTTGAGGCCGGCCAGGACGCCCTCGGCGGCCAGGTCCAGGACCACGTCCGCGGGGAGCTTGGTGTGGACACCGCTCGGCAGGTCGTACGCGATGACCGGCACCGGGCTGCCGGCCGCGACCAGCCGGTAGTGGCGGGCGATCTCCACCGGGTGGGTACTGGCGTAGAACGGGGCGGTGACGACCACCGCGTCGGCGCCCGCCGCCGTCACCGCCCGCACATGGTCCAGGACCCGTGCCGTCGTCATGTCGATCACCCCGGCCAGCACGGGCAGCCGGCCCCCGACGTGCCCGGCCACCGTCTCCACCACCAGCCTGCGCTGAGCGTCCGTCAGGAAGGCCGCCTCGGACGACGTACCGAGCACGAACAGCCCGTGCACTCCACCCGCGACCAGATGATCGACGAGCCTGAGCAGCGACGGGACGTCCACCTCGCGGTCCGGCGTCAGCGGCGTGCAGACGGGCGGGACGACTCCGGTCAGCGGGGTGGGAAGGGTCATCGGGGCTCCTCGGGATCGGCCGTCCACCGATCTTCCCTCAAAGGGTGAGGGGGGCGCCGACCCCTGTACGGCGCCCCCCTGTCCCGAGCGGTCCTGCTACTGCACCTGCTGGTACGACGTGTCCTCGTCGGAGTCGTAGATCAGCTTGCCGCCCTGGTCGTAGCCCTTGATGTGCGGGTTCCTGGTGACCTGTTCGGTCAGGGTGCCGGAGGCGACGAACCAGCCGTGGTCGAGGACCGCCTCGCTGCTGGCGCCGCCGTAGGAGACGGTCACCTTGGCCACCGTCGGTTCGACCGTGCCGATGAAGCCCCAGCCGAACGGCAGCTTCCAGTTGCCCTTGTCCATGAAGGACTGCTGGTAGAGCTTGCCGCCGTTGATGTCGGCCAGCACGGGCGGCGAGTCCGGCTGCCGGTCGCTGCCGACGCTGGTGTTGAGCCCCGAGGTCTCGCCGTCCTTGATGTTGCAGATCAGCCGGGTCTGCTTCGGCTTCTCCTTCACGGCGACCACGAACATGCCGTCACCGGGCGAGTTGGAGTCACCGGTGCTGTTCAGCGCCAGGATGATCCGGTACTCCTCGGGCTTGCCCAGGTCCGAGGAGTCCATGCCGCCGTGAGCCACGCTGTCCCGGTCGTAGGCGAGGCACTTGTCGAGCCCCACCGCCGCCTGCTTCAGCGTGATCCCGTCCCGGAGCTGCCCCGCCGTGGCCGGTCCCGCGGGCCCGCTGGGCGTGGGGGAGGGGATCGGTGTCGGTGTGGCGCTCGCCGAGGCCGTGGGTGTCGTCGCCGTGTCGGCCGTGCCCGTCCCGCCGCCGCCCACCGCGAACGCCCCCACCGGCACCGCGGCCAGCGTCACCAGAACCGCCCCGGCCACCGCCACCCGGCGGCGCCGCTCCACCACGCCCTGGCGGCGGATCTGCGGATACGGCACCGGCGACGGACGGATCGTGTATGCGTCCTCGGCGAGCAGCTCCCGCAGTTGCTCCTCGAAGTCCCGCTCCTCTTCGCTCATTTCGTGCCTCCCTGCGGGGCGCGGTCCATGACCTGCGCGAGCCCCGGATACGTACGCAACTTCGCCAGCCCCTTGGACGCCTGGCTCTTGACCGTGCCCGGGGAGCAGCCGAGCACCTCGGCGACCTCCGCCTCCGACAGGTCCTCCCAGTACCGCATCACGACCACGGCCCGCTGCCTGGGCGGCAGCCCGGCCAACGCGCCCAACAGCACCCCGCGCTCCTCGACCCGCGCCACGGCCTCGTCCCGCCCCGCCCGCTCCGGCGGAGCGTCGGTCAGCGACTCCTTCACGCGCCGCTTGCGGAAGCGGTCACTGTTGCAGGTGACGAGCATCCGGCGGACGTACGCCTCCGGGTTGTCGCTGCCCGACACGCGCCGCCAGGAGCGGTACGCCTTCGCCAGCGCCGTCTGCGTCAGGTCCTCGGCGTGATGGGCGTCGCCGGTGAGCAGATAGGCGGTTCGCACGAGGTGCGACCACCTGGCTCTGACGAATTCCTGGAACCGATCCTCTTGTTCGGCCTGCATCAAGCACCCTCCCTCGCCCACCAGACCACGGTGGGGGCGGATTCGGTTGCCCGGGAGTCGATGACAGGTTCGAATGGGGTCATGAACGGGTGGGACGAACAGGGCCCGGGTGTCCTCCGGCTGCCGTCCGGGCGCCTGGTACGGGGCCGGGGCCTGCGGCACGCACTGGACCCGGACACGCCGAGACCGTCGTACGGCGTCTATCTGCTCGGCGGCAGCCCGCCGGAGGTCCCCTGGGCCTCCCGCTGGCTGCGCTGGCCGGACTTCCGCCTGCCGGCGGACCACGGGGAGGCCCGCGGCGTCCTGATCGACGCCTGGGAACGGTCGGCCGCCGAACGGGTCGAGATCGCCTGCGGGGGCGGCCGGGGCCGCACCGGAACAGCCCTGGCCTGCCTGGCGGTTCTGGACGGCGTGCCCCCGGAGCGGGCGGTGGCCTACGTCCGGGAGCACTACGACCGGCGAGCGGTGGAGACGCCGTGGCAGCGCCGGTACGTCAGGCGGTTCCGGCCGGTCAGGTGAGGGTGTCGGCGACCGCCCGCGCCGCGTCGGCGACCAGCGCGTCGTCCCGTACGGCGTCCTGCGCGGGCATCGTCGACAGCACGGCCAGGATGATGGGGTCGCCGTCGTCGGTCCAGACCACGCCGACGTCGTTGGCGGTGCCGTAGGAGCCGCTGCCCGTCTTGTCGGCGATCGTCCACGTCTTCGGCAGTCCCGCGTGGAAGCGGTTCACGCTGGTCGTGTTGTTCAGCAGCCAGTGGGTGAGCAGCTCCCGGTCCCGGCGGTTCAGCGCGTCGCCGAGGACCAGCCGGCCGTAGGTGCGACCGATGGCGTACGGGTTCGTCGTGTCCGTGCGCCGCCACGGCTCGGCGGTGTTGAGCTCGGGCTCCCAGCGGTCGAGGCGGGTCACCCCGTCGCCGAGGGAACGGGCGAAGCGGGTGATCGCGGTGGGGCCACCGAGTTCGCGCAGGAGGAGATTGCCGGCCGCGTTGTCGCTGTAGGTGATGGCCACGTCGGCGAGCTCGGCGATGGTCATGCCCTCCGCCAGATGCGCCTTCGTCTGGTCGGAGCCCGGCATCACCAGGTCGTCCTCGGTGTAGTGGATGCGGCGGCCGAGCACCTCGCCGTGCCGGTCCAGGTCGCGCAGGACGGCGGCGGCCGCGAGGGTCTTGAACACGGAGCACATCGGGAAGCGCTCGCCGGCGCGGAAGCCGACGGACCGCTTGGTGGCGAGGTGGTGGGCGAAGACGCCGAGCCGGGCGTCGTACCGCTCTTCCAGCGCGCGCAGACGGGCGGTGACGTCGTCGGCGGCATACGCGGTCGTGCCGGTCAGGACGGTGGCCGTGCCGGCGGCCAGGAGGGCGCGGCGGGACAGTTTTCCGGAGCCTAAGATCTTTCTCTCCTTCGCTCGGGGACAGAGGCCGATCTCTTCCGTTCTCTTCAATGATCGACGCCCGCGGTCATCCCTTGGTTGCACCTCCGTAGACCATCGGCGGACGGACAGACCTGTCCGCGGCCGACACAGTGGCGACATGGAGAAGACGACGGGGATCAACCGGACACAGTTTCTCGCCGGGGCCGCTGCCGTGGGGGCCGCGGCGCTCCTGCCCTCGGGACGGGCCGACGCGAAGGGACGACGGCACGGACTCACACGCCACGGCGTCGTCTACACCGTCGGCGAGGGCGAGACTCCTGCCACCGCCTGGAACGCCGCCCGCATGCGTGCCGACGTCCGCGCCATCCGTGACGACCTGCACGCCGACACCCTCGACGTCACCGGTGACGGCGTCGAACGCCTCACCGCCACCGCCGCCGAGGCCGCCGAACGCGGGCTGCACGTCTGGCTCCAGCCGACCCTCGGGGACGTCCCGCGGCGGGACATCCTCGACCACCTCGCCGAGTGCGGCCGGTTCGCGGAGCGGCTGCGCCGGCAGGGCGCGAGCGTCGAGCTCAGCGTGGGCTGCGAGTTCTGGCTGTTCGTGCCGGGGATCCTGCCGGGGGACACGGTCCTGGAGCGCGTCGAGAACCGGATGAAGGGCACCTTCGACCCGGTGAGGATGCAGCGCGAGCTGGACCGCTTCACCGCGAAGGCGGCCGAGGTGGGCCGCTCGGTCTTCCACGGCCGCCTCAGCTACGCCGCCGCTCAGGACGACGAGGTCGACTGGAACCTGTTCGACGTGGTCGGCATCGACTACTACTCCTCCTTCCGCCACTCACGGGACTACGTACGGGAGTTGCGCCAGTACGTGCGCTGGGGCAAGCCGGTCGCCATCACCGAGTTCGGCACCTGCACCTTCGTCGGCGCACCCGAGGCGGGCGGTATGGGCTGGAACATCGTCGACTACGACAAGGACCCGCCGGAGATCAAGGGGAACGTCGTTCGCAGCGAGCACACCCAGGCCGTCTACCTCACCGAGCTCCTGGACGTCTTCGAGTCGATGGACCTCTACGCGGCGATGGCCTTCGAGTTCCTCACCGCCGACGCCCCCCACCGCCCCGACGACCCCCGCCACGACCTCGACATGGCGAGCTACGGCATCGCCAAGGCGATCAAGGACCGCCCCGACGACCCGTGTTCGGACTGGCACTGGGAGCCCAAAGAGGCCTTTCACGCGTTGGCCGCACGGTTCACGGGGTGAGCCTCATGAGGAGCCGCGGCTCTCCCGCTCCGAAATACTCGGGGTCGGGGGCACCTTGCGCGACGAACCCGAGGGATCTGTACAGCAAAATGGCCGAGCCGTTGTCGGGCTCGACCGTCAGCCAGATCTTGTGCGCGCCCTCGGACCGTAACCGGCTCAGTATCGCCATCATCAACCGGCGCCCCAGCCCGTTCCTCCGCAACTCGGGGGTGACCCCGAGACTGATGATCCAGCTCAGCGCGTTGTGCGGCGGTGAGGCGAGGACATAGCCGTGCAACCGGAGCTCGCTGTCCTCCACGACGAGCAGGTGGTCGCCCCAGATGTCGAAGTACTGCCTCAGCACAAAGAAGGGATACGGCGCCGAAGGGAAAGCCTCGGCGTCGATGCGGGCGAGCTCGGGGAGATCTTTCTCCTCAACTGCTCTGATCCGCATCCGCTTTTCCCCGGATATAGGAATCATGTGACAATTCATACCCTGGCTGACCGGGTGCATGTGAGCTGGTACATTGAACCATGACCTCGCTCAATGGTGACGTGGCCTGGGATGACTTCAATCCCAGGGAATACAATAGGCGCAACTATCTCTTCAGACACCCGGACGACGAAGAGATCCTTTCTCTGGTTCGCGATCACTTCAGCGATCATTTTCGAAAAAGTTCCGGTCGGGTTGGTTCCGGTATTGACGTGGGGGCCGGTCCGAACCTCTATCCCGCCCTCGCCATGCTTCCCTGGTGCGACAGGATCACCCTCCTCGAACGTTCGCTCGGCAACGTGCGGTACCTCGGAGAGCAGCGCGACTCCTACGACGGCATGTGGGACAAGTTCTGGGACGTCCTGTGCAAGGAGGAGGCGTACCGCGCGCTCGGTGTGGACCCCAGGGTGCGTTTCAGGGAGGCGGTCGATGTCCGGAAGGGCGACATTTTCGACCTTGGTGGCGGAGCGGAGCGCTGGGATCTCGGGACGATGTTCTTCGTCGCCGAGTCGATCACCGAATCGCTCGATCAGTTCCGGCTCGGAGTGGCCTCCTTCATGACGGCCCTCAAGCCCGGCGCGCCCTTTGCCGCCGCTTTTATGGAGAATTCAAAAGGTTATTACGTGGACGGTCGGAAATTTCCCGCGACCAGCATCGGGAAGAGGGGCGTCAGCAGTGCCCTGAAAGGCTACGCGGACGGTGCGAACATTTATCGACTGGGCACTCCGGATGATTTGCGTGAAGGATATACGGGAATGATTGTTGCTTGCGGCCGCCGGAACGGCTGACTGTTTCCTTTCTTCGGTGACGGGTCTGTGTGAGGGGCATGGGGTATGCAGATCAAGCCACGTGAATGTCTTCTCGAAATCTGGCGTTCGGTCGCCCGCCACTCCTTCCGGGACGGCGTGTGGGACTGGGGGGAGTGGGGGCGTCGCAGCAGCGTGGCCGATGCCGAGCGGCTGCTCTGCCTCCTCTACCCGGCCACTGAGATCCCCGCCTTCCGGCTGGACGACCCGGACACCACTCAGCGGGACGTCATGGAAGCCCTGAAGCGGATCGGAGATGCCGCCGATATTCCCGGCGGCATCGTCGGGATCCTGGCCGAGTTCATGGAGGGCCACCGCGGAGGCGACCTCGACCCCACCTTCGCCGGCGGTTACTACTTCGTCCCGGAGGATCCGAGCCAGGAACTCTCCAAGGAACAGCGGGAGTTGGGTGTTGTCGACTCCTATTCGATGTCGGTGACCCTGTGCCTGGCCGCACTGGGCTTCCTCAACATCTATCGCGGCAAAACCCGCCGCGATTCCACCGTCGCCCGGATCGACGAACTCAGAGCGGCCACCAGCCTGCGGCTCACCGCCGCCATGGTCAGTCTGCTGCGCTCCTTCACCGTCAACACCTTCGGCTTCCACTCGCCCCAGGGGCAGGCGCTGTGCCAGCTCGTCGGCCAGGGGCAGCTGTCCGAACGACAGGCTTTCCAGGAGTTCCAGAGGCGGTTCAGGCCGCTGCGTTCCGTCATCAGTGAGAGCGCGGTCCTGGGCCTGGAGCCGGAGACCCGTGAACGCGTCAGCAGTGACGCCCAGTTGTTCGAGTGCGGCTGGGCCTGGAGCCTCGTGAAGGACGCGCCGACCGTCCCGACCGTCGAGGAGATCGGAGTACAGGTCGAAGGCGCCGCCCATCCAGCCCCCCACCTGTACTTCACCGTCGTTGCCCTCGACGGCATCCAGGACCTGTTCTCCGAACGAACCCTCACTCTGGGCCTGCTCAACGCCGAGCAGCAGCGGCTCGCCGAGGCTTTGCGGCTGCGCTGGGAGATCACCCAGCAGTACTGGTCGGGCATCGCCCGCTTCGGTGAGGGCAGCTGGCCGCTGGAGGACATCCCTTGGCGCACCACGGGCGGGCGGGAGCCGGAGTCGGAGTACTTCTCCCTCTCCGTCGCCTCCATCCTCGTGCACGATCTGGTACGCAGGCGGGCCACCGACGACGACCTCGCCCGCACCGTCACCGTGATGGAACGCCTCGCCGAACGCGGCCGGATCACCAGTCGTATGACCACGGGCGACCCGGCCGTCCGCCTCCACAACCCCGGCGTCTTCCTGCCCCTCCAGGGCAGCGAGGTCCTCGGCCCGGCCATGCAGTGGACCATGACCGACTTCTCCGCCCAGCTCCTGAAGCGGACCATCCAGCTCAGTTCCCTGTCCCGCAACGTCGGCTCCCGGGAACGGCTGCTCGGGCTCGGCGAGCGGATCCTCGACCACCTGTGGCAGCGCCGCATCCGAGACGGCGAGGGCGTGGGCCTGTGGGACAACGTCCACGCCGCCTACCCGGAGTCGCCGGACCGGCAGGGCCCGCTGTCCTGGAGCATCACCGAACGCGTCGCCGAATGCATGGTCGCCGCGAACGTCCTCTACACACAGCCCCCGGTCCGAAGCGCCGAACTGGAGGCCTCCGCACGGTCCCTGCTCGGCGAGGCCACCCACCTCCTCGGCAAGGAACAGATGGAACCGGCGCCCGTGCCCACGAGCGAGGAAGGCATGCTGCTCAAGAGCATCGAGGCGGATCTGCGTCGCGCCCGGCACATTCTCGACAGGCAGCCCGGCACCGCCGTCGCGCTGGCCCAGCGCGTGCTCGTGCGCCTCGACTCTCTCGCCCGGGCCCGCGAGAGCAGTACACCGCGGGGGGTGTGAGCCGTGCTCGTCTTCGCCGCCTCCGACAAGGGAGGCACCGGCCGCTCCGTCACCAGCGCCAACCTCGCCTACCATCGCGCCCTCGGCGGCGACGCCGTCTGCTACCTGGACTTCGACTTCGGCTCGCCCACGGCCGCCGCCGTCTTCGACGTACCGGGCGTCACCGACGAGGCCGAGGGCCGTGGCCTGCATTCCTACCTCAAGGGCAAGATCGCCGAGCCGCTCCTCATCGACGTCTGGGGCCGCACCGAACACCCCGTGCTGCGCAGCCGGCCCGGTGGCGCCGGTCGGCTGGTCCTCCTGCCGGGGGACCGCGGCGGCGGCGAGTTCGTCACCGACGAGGACAACCTGCGCCGGTGTGTCGACCTCGTCGTCCGGCTCCACCGCGACTTCGACCTGATCGTGGTCGACCTGAGCGCCGGACGCAGCTACGCCATGGACCTGGTCCTCGCGGCCACCGCTCGTGGCCCGTTGCGCAAGATGCCGACCCGATGGCTGGTCTACCACCGCTGGACCCGGCAGCACGTCTCGGCCGCCGCCGAACTCGTCACCGGAAAACAGGGCCTTCTCAGCGCCGGGGAGGCCATGGGGCACGACCGGAACACCCTCCTCGGCGCCATCCGTTACGTCCGGGCCGCCGTACCCGACCTGGAGTCGCCGGTGTGGGAGAAGGCCCCGCCCGAGCAGTCCCGCTGGATGCGCGAGTGTGACAGTCAACTCGAAGGTCTCGCCGCCCAGTTGGGTATCGGCCGAACCAGGATGCTGGGCTCGGTCCCCCTCGAACCGGTCCTGCAGTGGCACGAACAGCTCATCACCGAAGCCGATGTGCACGACAGCCGGATCGCCAACATCAAGACCTGGAAGGCGCTGGGGGAACTGGCGCAGCGGCTGACCGAGGACAAACACTGGGGGCAGCTGTGACAGCAGCCGGAGCACTCTTCCACGAGGTCAGCGCCGAGACCCACACCGAGGCCGTGCCCTGCTCACATCTCTCCCTGGAACTCGGCCACCTCTACATGGAGGACTTCGCCGAAGGCCCCGAGCGGCTGCGTCGGCACTTCGCCGCGGTCCGCCCCTGGGCCGATGCCGCCCGCGCCTTCGTCGCCGGACTGCCCATGGGCAAGCAGCCGCGGATCAGTACCTGCTTCCTCGTCGACGACTACTTCAGCCGGCTTTCGACCCCCGCCGAACTCGTGCCGCCCCTCCTCGACGCCGCGGACAGCGCCGGCCTGTCCATCGACTACCTGGCCCGCGAGTCGGGCTGCGCGGTCACCGACCCGTCCCGTCCCGACCAAGCGGAACTGGCCGAGTCCGTGCTGAAACGGCTCGTCGAGTCGCCGCCGCCGGGCAGCAGCGGCTTCCGCCCGCCCGTCAGCCTGACCGGCTGGCTCACCAACGGGCGACGCGCACCGGACCGCCGTACCAGCGCCGCCCTGGAGACCACCGGCGTCTGGCAGCCGCCGAGCGAGACCGAGGCACGCGGCCACTCCGTCTTCATGGACGTCGAGTTGTGGTACGAGCGTGAGCAGAGCCGCGTCTGGTCCTGCGCCTTCCTCGCGGCCGTCTGGCAACTGGCCCGCCTCGGCCTGCTGCGCGACGACGGCAGGTCCGTACTGACACCCGCCCAGTGGAACAAGGACGCTTTCCCCGACGACTGGGCCGCCCTGCCGCCCCTCGTCAGGCTCAACCCGTCGGCGGCGCCCTTCTGCGCGTACTACACGTGCAGCGTCCTGCCGACCCGGTTCCTGCCGGTCGAACACGCGGTACGCACCATCCTCGAACAGACCCACGTGGACCCCGCCGCCGTCCGTCAGATCGCCGAACGCTCGGAGGGCGAAGGGCTCACGGTGCCCTCAGGCGTCGTGGAGCGCACCTCCTACGTCTTCCCGCCGGGACTCACGTCATGAGCAGCCCCGAAGACACCATGTGCGGTGAGGTGCGCACCTGTCTGCTGCCGACCCGCCACGCCGTGAACGGCCAGGTCGCCGAGGTGCTGCTCAGGCTGCGCCCCGACGAACGCGTCAGCGTCTCCCAACGGCCCAGTCCTTACGCCGTCTCGCCGGACGTCCTCACGGGAGTGGACTGCCGGCTGCCCACCGCCAACAAGGTCAAGGTCCGCGCTGTGGGCACCGTGGCCACGCGGGCCGTGCTCACCGAGGGCCGGGTGCTTCAGGCGACGGCCTACTTCCGCGCAGCACCCCACGGACCGGACCGGCGCCGGCCCTGGGGGCACTACTTGGTTCGGCCCGGCGTACTCGTCCCCGTCGGGCGGCTGCCCCAGCGGGAGTTGACACAAGGCTTCCTGAAGGGCGGCCAGCCCGGCGAACTGGACATCGGATCCATCGCCGAGGGCCTGCTCACGCACATCTGCCAGGACGACCTGCTCGACCAGGACAGGCCGCTCGCCGCACCTGGTACGCGACTGCGCTGGGCGGCCTCACCGGGCCCGGACGGCGAGCCCGCCCGACTGGTCCGCTTCACTCTCGCCGAACTGGGCGTACGCGCCGTCGAGTTGAGTGTGCCGCCAGGCACCGGGCCACGCGCCGTGGCCGGGCTGTGCGAGGACCTCGCCCTGCACGACTGGCTGCTGACGACAGTCGTCAACGAGCTCGACGGAATACCGCTCGGTTCGATGGGGGGGACCGCCGCCCTGAAGGTGCTGAGCCCCCTCGTCGAACATCTGCTGCACCTGTGGATGCCCAGAGCCCGCGTGGACCGGTCGTTGACCGCCCCGTGGGAGTCCCTCGAACAGGAACCCGGGTTCACCCGGCAGTGGCAGACGCAGGTCCAGCGCATCCGTGACCAACTGGCCCTTCAAGCAGTCCTGTTGCAGAGCAACGCACTGGCCACAAGCTGACCGGGGGAGAAAGAGATGGGTACATCCATAACGACCGTCCAACACGGGCACCGGGAGGACGGCGCTCGGCGACTGCTGCAGAAGTTGCTGGTCACCGTCCTGGTGGGCCTCGTCGTCTACGTCCTCACCGACGTGGTCTCGCCGTCCCAGGAGGAACAGTGGAAGGTGGTCCTGGCCGTCCTGTGCAGCGGCGCCGTGCTGATCGTTCAGTACATGATCACCTTCACCAAGCAGCTGGGTGATCTGGAGGAGGTCGTCGAGCGGCGCTTCACCGACATCGGCGAGGCGACCGAACTTTTCAACCAGGTGCAGAAACTCCGTATGGACGGGGTCCCCACGCTGGCCAAGAGCGTCACCGAGATCATGACGACCGGGCCCGAGATCCTGCACCGGTTCACCCATGCCGAGGTCGAGCGCGTCGCCGAGCAGATGAAGAAACTCGTCAGTCTCAGCACCGCGTGCCCGGGCGAGAACGACGACTGGATGCTGACCCTCACCGACTGTGCGGAAACGAGCATCGACGCCATCAGCACCTCCGTCGACCGGAACTTCTGGGACTCCGAACCCGCGGGCCGTTACCTGGACGCCCAGGCCGAGGCGAAACGGCGGGGCGTGAAGATCCGGCGGTTGTTCATCGTGGACAACCCCGGGGCCGTCGGCTCCCTGGACACCCTCTGCAAGGAGCAGCGGGACCGGGGCATCGACGTGCAGGTGGTGGCCGTACAGCAGCTGCCCTACATCCGGCGGGGCCAGACCATCGACTTCATCATCTTCGACGGTGTGATGACCTACGACATCTCGACGGACCTGATGGGCATGAACCTCGCCACCCGGATCAGCGCCGAGCCGCGTGAGGTCCAGAAGCTGGTCAAGCGGTTCAGGGTGCTGTGGGACGCGAGCCACCCCAGCACCCCCGGCGATCCCTCGCCGAACGGTGCCGGAGCCCCGTCCGCTCAGACGCAGTAGAGGTCCGCGGCCGGCCGCCTGCCCGTGGCCAGGAAGCGGGACACGGTCGCGTCCCCGCACGCGGTGCCGTTGCCGAGGTAGGCGTCGTGGCCGGTGGAGTCGTTGGTGACCATGACGGCACGCCGGCCGAGCGCCTCGCGGAGCTTGAGGGCACCGCTGAGCGGGGTGGCCACGTCCCGTTCGTTCTGCACCATCAGGACGTTGGCGGGACCTCGGCCGGTGACGTGCACCGGCGCCTCCTTCGGCTCCCACGGCCAGGCGGCGCACGGCATCGCGTTCCTCGGCATGCCCCCGGTCAGCGGGTACCTCGCGCGGCTCTCGGCCACGCCCTCGCGGTAGACCGCCGGGTCGCTCGGCCAGTCGGCGTCGTTGCAGATGGTGGCGGCGGCGACCGCGGCGAGGTTCTGCAGGACCGCCTCGGGCGGTCCCGCCGGCGCGGGCGGCACCGTGCCCTGCTGCGCGGCGAGGATCAGCTTGGCGAGGGCCGGATAGTCGTCCGGGTCGTAGAAGGAGTCGAGCATCGACTGGCGCAGGACGTTGCCGTTGAGCTCCGCCGGGTTGGCGCCCGGCCAGGGGATCGGCTCGCGGTCGAGGCGGGCGGCGAGGCGCAGGAAGAGCGGGCGGACCTCGGCGGCCGTGTCGGCGAGACGGTCCGGATTGCCGGGTGCGGAGGCCCACTTGGCGAACTCCGGGAAGGTGTCCTCGGCGCCCCGCTCGAACGCGGCCAGCCAGGCGCGTTCCGCGAGGACGGGGTCCGGGTGGTCGTTGCTGTCCAGGACGACGCGGTCGGTGCGCTGCGGGAACAACTGGAGGTAGGCGGCGCCGACATAGGTGCCGTAGGACACGCCCCAGGCGGACACCTTGCGCTCGCCGAGCGCGGCGCGCACACGGTCGAGGTCGCGGGCCTCGTTGAGGGTGGTGATGTGCCGGATGAGCTCGCCGCCGTTGCGCGCGCAGGCGTCGGAGATGCGCCGGCCCGCGGCCATGGTCGCGTCGACGGAGCCGTCCGGAGCGGGCCAGGGCAGCAGGGTCGTGCGGGCCAGGTCCCGCTGTTCGAGCCCGCAGTCGACGGCCGTCGAGGGGGCCATCCCGCGCGGCGCGAACCCGATCAGGTCATAGGCGTCCCGCACGGACTGCGGCAGCTTCTGCCCCTTCTCCGACGGGTCGTTCATGCTGTCACCGCCGGGTCCGCCGGGGATCAGCAGCAGGGCACCGCGCCGGGCGTCCGGATTCTCGCTGCGGATACGGGAGACGGCGATCTCGATCTGCGGGCCGTCCGGGGCGGCGTAGTCCATGGGCACGGAGACGGTCGCGCACCGCTGACGCGGATCGAGACCACTGCCCTCGCACTGGGTCCACTTCAGCGCCTGGGCGCCGGAGGAGGCGGAGGCGGACAGCGGGGTCAGGACACCGAAGACGACACCCGAGGCGGCGGCGATCAGGGCGAGGCTTTTCGTCATCTGCTTCATGGCAGGAGCCTCGCGGATCAACCGCCATGATCCCATCCGGTCAACTGCCGTATGCCCAGGGGGGTTTACCCCCCTCGAGTCCTGGGGCCCTCAGGGGCGGCGGCCGACCGTCACCGGGCACACCGACGACCACGGCTCCCGCGTAGGCGAGAATGGGCTCATGAGTCTGTTCCGCTACGACGGCATCGCGCCGCGCGCCCCATGGGGAGGCGTGCGATGAGTCTCTTCCGGGACGACGGGGTCGTGCTGCGGACGCAGAAGCTGGGGGAAGCGGACCGGATCATCACGCTGCTCACGCGCGGGCACGGGCGGGTGCGGGCCGTGGCCAGGGGGGTGCGGCGGACCAAGTCGAAGTTCGGGGCGCGGCTGGAGCCCTTCTCGCATGTCGACGTGCAGTTCTTCTCGCGGGGGAGCGAGCTGGTGGGGCGCGGGCTGCCGCTGTGCACGCAGAGCGAGACCATCGCTCCGTACGGTGGCGGGATCGTCTCCGACTACGCCCGGTACACCGCCGGGACGGCCATGCTGGAGACCGCGGAGCGGTTCACCGACCACGAGGGCGAGCCGGCTGTGCAGCAGTACCTGCTGCTCGTCGGTGCCCTGCGCACCCTCGCCCGGGGCGAGCACGCGCCGCACCTCGTGCTCGACGCGTTCCTGCTGCGCTCCCTCGCCGTCAACGGCTACGCGCCCAGCTTCAGCGACTGCGCGAAGTGCGGCATGACCGGGCCGAACCGGTTCTTCTCCGTGGCCGCCGGAGGCTCTGTCTGCGTGGACTGCCGGGTGCCCGGCAGCGTCGTACCGTCGCCGCAGACCCTGGAACTCCTCGCCGCGCTGCTTACGGGAGACTGGGAGACCGCGGACGCGAGCGAGCCGCGGCACGTCCGGGAGGGCAGCGGGCTGGTGTCCGCCTACCTGCACTGGCATCTGGAACGCGGGCTCAGATCGCTGCGTTACGTAGAGAAGCAACCCTGAGAGGGAGACGAGAACCACCATGGTCGTACGCGGGATCCTCGGTCGTCAGCGCCGTGAGTACAGGACGCCGGAGCCGCACCCGTCCGGTGCCCGCGCGCCGAAGCTCCCCGGTGAGCTGATCCCCGAGCATGTGGCGATCGTCATGGACGGGAACGGCCGGTGGGCCAAGGAGCGCGGGCTGCCCAGGACGGAAGGGCACAAGGTCGGCGCCGAGCGGGTGCTGGACGTGCTCCAGGGCGCCATCGAGGCCGGCGTGAAGAACATCTCGCTGTACGCCTTCTCCACCGAGAACTGGAAGCGCTCGCCCGACGAGGTCCGCTTCCTCATGAACTTCAACCGGGACTTCATCCGCAAGACCCGCGACCAGCTCGACGAGCTCGGTATCCGGGTGCGCTGGGTGGGCCGGATGCCCAAGCTGTGGAAGTCCGTGGCCAAGGAGCTCCAGGTCGCCCAGGAGCAGACCAAGGGCAACGACAAACTGACCCTGTACTTCTGCATGAACTACGGCGGCCGGGCCGAGATCGCCGATGCCGCGCAGGCCCTCGCCGAGGACGTGAAGGCGGGCCGGCTCGACCCCTCCAAGGTCAACGAGAAGACCCTCGCGAAGTACCTGTACTACCCGGACATGCCCGACGTGGACCTGTTCCTGCGGCCCAGCGGCGAGCAGCGCACCTCCAACTACCTGCTCTGGCAGAGCGCCTACGCCGAGATGGTCTTCCAGGACGTCCTGTGGCCCGATTTCGACCGCCGTGATCTGTGGCGGGCGTGTGTCGAGTTCGCCTCCCGGGACCGGCGCTTCGGCGGAGCCGTCCCGAACGAGGAGCTGCTCGCCATGGAGGAAGCGATGAAGGGCGAGCCGGAGAACTGACCTCCGACCCGCCCGTCGTCGTCGTTCAGGGGATCAGCTCGTCGTCACCGCCGTGTCGTCGATCACGAAGCTGGTCTGGAGCGAGGAGTCCTCGACGCCGGTGAACTTCAGGGCGACCGTCTGACCGGCGAAGGCCGACAGGCTGAAGGACTTCTGGACGTATCCGGAGGCCGCGTTCAGGTTCGAGTACGTGGCCAGGGTCGTCGACCCGGCGGTCACCGTCAGCTTGTCGTACTGCGTGCTGGTGGTGGTCTCCGCGGTGTCGACGTGCAGGTAGAAGGTGAACGTCGTTCCCGTGCAGCCGCTCGGGATCGTCACCGACTGGGAGAGCGTGTCGGTGTGGGTGGAGCCGTAGCCGTCCAGCCAGGCCTTGTACGAGCCGGTGCGGGCGGCCTGGCTGCTGGAGTTGGTGATCACCCCGCTGCTCGCGGTCCAGGTGGTGCTGCCCGACTCGAAGCCCTGGTTGCCCAGCAGCTGGGAGGAGGTGCAGCTGCCGCCGCCCGACGAGCTCACCGTCCAGGTGAAGGACGCCGTACCGGTGGCTCCGGTGCTGTCGGTCACCGTGACCGTGGTGCTGTAGCTGCCGGCCGTGGTCGGGGTGCCGGAGATCAGCCCCGTGGAGCTGCTGATCGACAGACCGGTCGGCAGTCCGGTCGCGGAGTAAGTCGGTGAGCCGCTGTTGGTGGAACTGGCCGAGACCTGAAGGGATACGGCGGTCCCGACCGTGGTGGACTGGCTGCCCGGGTTGGTCACCGTCACACCGGTCGACGGCACGGTGATGTGGCTGCCGACGTTGATGCCCGCGAAGGCGTTGCCGACCCCGGCGTACTGCGCCGAGCCGGCGCCGTACAGCGACGCGGCGGCGTTCAGCGCGGCGGTCCGGGCCCCGGCGTAGTTGGTGCTGGACGTCATGTACGTCGTCAGCGCCTTGTACCAGATCTGCAGGGCGGCGGCCCGGCCGATGCCGGCGACGGCGACCCCGTCGGACGTGGTGCTGTTGTACGTGACCCCGTTGATGGTCTTGGTGCCGCTGCCCTCGGAGAGCAGGTAGAACATGTGGTTCGCGGGCCCGGACGAGTAGTGCACGTCGAGGTTGCCGACCCCCGAGTACCAGCTGTCGGCCGAGCCGCCGTCCTTGCTCGGCTTGTCCATGTACCGCAGCGGCGTGCCGTCGCCGTTGATGTCGATCTTCTCGCCGATGAGGTAGTCGCCGACGTCGGAGGAGTTCGCCGCGTAGAACTCCACTCCGGTGCCGAAGATGTCGGAGGTCGCCTCGTTCAGGCCCCCCGACTCACCGGTGTAGTCGAGGCCGGCGGTGTTGGAGGTGACGCCGTGGCTCATCTCGTGACCGGCCACGTCCAGTGAGGTCAGCGCGTGGGTGCCGCCGGAGCCGTCGCCGTAGGTCATGCAGAAGCAGTCGTCGTCCCAGAAGGCGTTGACGTACGACGAGCTGTAGTGGACGCGGCTGTACGCGGCGACACCGTCGTTCTTGATGCCGCTGCGGCCGAAGGTGTTCTTGTAGAAGTCCCAGGTCTCCTGGGCGCCGTAGTGGGCGTCGACACCGGCGGTCTGGGTGTTGGAGCCGGAACCGGTGCCCCAGACGTCGTCGGTGTCGGTCATCAGGGTGCCGGTGCCCGACGTGCCGTTGTTGAGGCTGTACGTCTTGTGGCCGCCGCGCGAGGTGTCGTACAGCTGGTACGTCGAACCGGACAGCGTGGTGCCCATGGTCACCGTGCCGCTGTACTGGCTGGTGCCGGTGCCGGTCTCGACGCCCTCGAAGCGGGAGAGCTCGGCGCCGGTCGTGGCGTCGGTGACGACGTGCAGCTTGCTGGGCGTGCCGTCGTCCTGGAAGCCGGAGACCACCGTCTCCCACGCGAGCTTCGGCGTGCCCGAGCCCGCCCAGATCACCTTGCGGGCACTCTGTGCGGCGGGGTTCTCGGCGTCGAGCGCCTTGGCGGTCCTCAGCGCCTTGGTCTCGGCGGACGCCTTGCTGTACGCGGCGGTCGTGGACCTGACCGAGACGGTACGGCGGTTGTTGTTGAAGGTGGTGCTGAGCGTGCCCGTCGCCTGGGCGGCCGGGGGCGTGTGCACGACCAGGTCGCCGCCGAGGACGGGAAGACCGTCGTAGGTGCGCTCGTAGCGGGTGTGGAGGGTGCCGTCGTTGTCCTTGACGACGTCCTTGACGACCAGCTTCTCCTTGGCGCCGAGGCCGAGGGAGTCGGCGGTCGCGCCGGTCCTGCCCGACGCGCTCTTGATCAGCGCCGTGCGCTGGGCCGGGGAGAGCTTCGCCTCCAGGCCTCCGGCGCGCAGGGGGCTGGGGTGGGGGGCTGCGGGCTTCGCGGTCGCGGGGACCGTCTGGATCCCTACGGCGAGCAGTGATGCGGCGGCGACCAGGGACGCGGCGGCGGCCGATCTTCGGGGGGAGGGTCTCACTCGTACTCCTACTGCGACAGGGGTGGAGGTGCCGTGCGGGAACTGCGTGAGAGCTGGGGGGAGCGTGGCACTGTTGACCCGTCCATGTCATGCAAAGGAGGCCGAGTCAAGGGTTAACCCTCGGCTCGGCTGTGAGGTCCTTGTGTGTCAGCCCTGGGCGGCCGCGCAGTCCGCGCAGGTGCCGAAGATCTCCACGGTGTGCGCCACGTTGACGTATCCGTGCTCGGCGGCGATCGCGTCGGCCCACTTCTCGACGGCCGGTCCCTCGACCTCCACCGCCTTGCCGCAGACCCGGCAGACCAGGTGGTGGTGGTGCTCGCCGCTGGAGCAGCGGCGGTAGACGGACTCGCCGTCGGAGGTGCGCAGGACGTCGACCTCGCCCGCGTCGGCGAGGTTCTGGAGGGTGCGGTAGACCGTGGTCAGACCGACGGCGTCACCCTTGTGCTTGAGCATGTCGTGCAGTTCCTGTGCGCTGCGGAACTCGTCGACCTCGTCGAGGGCCGCCGCCACGGCGGCCCGCTGCCGGGTCGAGCGGCCCTTCACGGGCGGTCCTGCGGTCGTCACGGGTTCCTCCTTCGTTCGGCGCCTGCCGGGCCATTGTGCCAGCCCGGCCTGTGCCGGGTCAGACGCCGATCGTGCCGTCCGACTCCCGACTGGCCGGAATCGCACACTCCGCGGGGTCCGGGGCGGGTTGCGCGGCCGCGGCCGCCCGGGCCCGTCGCCTGGCCAGCGGGGTGGCAAGGCCCGTCAGCACGATGAACGCCCCGATGGTCAGCAGCACGATCGTCGCGCCGGGCGGCACGTCCTGGTAGTACGAGGTCACGGTGCCACCGATCGTCACCGTCACGCCGATCGCCACCGCGACCGCGAAGGTCGCCGCGAAGCTCCGGGTGAGCTGCTGCGCCGCCGCCACCGGCACCACCATCAGCGCGCTCACCAGCAGCAGCCCGACCACGCGCATCGCCACGGTCACCGTCACCGCGGCCGTGACCGCGGTCAGCAGGTTGAGCGCGCGCACCGGGAGACCGGTGACCCGCGCGAACTCCTCGTCCTGGCTGACCGCGAACAACTGCCGGCGCAGACCGAGGGTGACGAGCACCACGAACGCGGCGAGCAGACAGATCGCCGTCACGTCGGACTGCGAGACCGTCGAGAGCGAACCGAAGAGGTAGGACGTCAGGTTGGCGTTGGAGCCGCCGGGCGCGAGGTTGATGAACATCACGCCGCCGGCCATACCGCCGTAGAAGAGCATCGCGAGGGCGATGTCACCCCGCGTCCTGCCGTACCAGCGGATCAGCTCCATGAGGACCGCGCCGAGGACCGAGACGAGGGTCGCCATCCACACCGGTGACCAGGAGAGCAGGAATCCGAGACCGACGCCGGTCATCGCGACATGGCCGATGCCGTCGCCCATGAGGGCCTGGCGGCGCTGGACGAGGTAGATGCCGACGGCGGGGGCGGTGACGCCGACCAGGACGGCGGCGAGCAGCGCCCGCTGCATGAAGGCGTAGTCGAGGAAGTCCATCAGCTCAGCAGTCCCGTGCGGATCGGCTCGTGGTCGTGGGGGTGGACGTGGTCGTGGCCCGGCAGGGCGTGCTGGCCGACGGCTCGCGGGGGCGGTCCGTCGTGCTGGACGCAGCCGTCGCGCAGGACGACCGCCCGGTCGATCAGGGGCTCCAGCGGGCCGAGTTCGTGCAGCACGAGCAGCACCGTGGTGCCCTGGGCGACCTGTTCGCCGAGCGTCCGGGCCAGCACCTCCTGGCTGGCCAGGTCCACGCCCGCCATCGGCTCGTCCATGATCAGCAGTTCGGGTTCGGCGGCGAGCGCGCGGGCGATCAGCACCCGCTGGTGCTGGCCCCCGGAGAGGGCATTGACGGAGTCCTTCGCGCGGTCCGCCATGCCGACCAGCTCCAGGGCCCGGCGCACGGCTTCCTTGTCGGCCTTGCGGAGCACACCGAAGCGGGCGCGGGACAGGCGCCCGGAGGAGACGATCTCGGTGACGGTCGCCGGGACGCCGCCCGCGGCGGTGGTGCGCTGCGGGACGTACCCGACCCGCGCCCAGTCCCCGAACCGCCCGCGCGGGGTGCCGAAGAGGTCGATCTCCCCTGCCGACAGGGGCACTTGGCCGATGATCGTGCGGATCGCGGTGGACTTGCCGGAGCCGTTGGCGCCGAGCAGCGCGACGACCTCACCGCGGTGCACGGTGACGTCGATGCCGCGCAGGACGGGCCGCGAGCCCAGGTCGGCGCGGACTCCGCGCAGCGCGATGACGGGCTCGGTCATGCCGTCCTCCGGTGTCATTTCGCTCCCAGGGCGCTCTGCAGCGCCTTGAGGTTGGCTTCCTGGACCGCGAAGTAGTCCTTGCCGCGGGACTTGGCGGTGATGCCCTCGATGGGGTCGAGGACGTCCGTCTTCAGTCCGGCGTCGGAGGCGATGGTCTTCGCGGTCTTGTCGCTGACGAGCGTCTCGTAGAACACGGTCGTGACGCCGTCGGCCTTCGCCATCTTCTCAAGGTCCTTGACGCGGTCGGCGCTGGGCTCGGACTCGGGGTCGAGGCCGTTGATGGCCTCCTCGGTGAGGCCGTAGCGCTCGGCGAGGTAGCCGAAGGCGGCGTGTGTGGTGACGAAGACCTTGGTGTCGGTGTTCCTGAGCCCGGTCTCGAACTCGGTGTTCAGGGCGTCGAGCCTCTTCACGAGAGCCGCGGTGCGTGCCTTGTAGTCGGCCGCGTGGTCCGGGTCGGCCTTCTCGAAGGCCTTGCCGACGCCTTCGGCGACCTGGGCGTAGCGCACCGGGTCGAGCCAGATGTGGGGGTCGAGACCCTTGAGTTCGCCGTTCGCGTGGTCGTCGTGTTCGGCCGCGTGGCCGCCGACCTCGTTGCCGTGCTTCTCCAGCTCGGTGAGGGAGGAGGCGTCGATCTTGGTCTTGATCTCGGACTGGCTCACCGCGTCGTCGACGGAGGGCTGGAGGTTCTTGAGGTAGAGCACCGCGTCGGACTCCTGGAGCTGCGCGGTCTGCTTGGCGCTGATCTCCAGGTCGTGCGGCTCCTGACCGGGCTCGGTCAGGCTGGTGACGCTCACATGGTCGCCGCCGATCTGCTCGGCGAGGAAGGCCATCGGGTAGAAGGACGCGACGACGTCGAACTTGCCGGTGTCGCCCGCGGCGGCGCTGTCGGTGGAGCAGGCGGAGAGGCCGGCGAGGGCAGCGGCCACGGCGACCGTGGGTATGAGGTGGCGTCGTACGTTCATGACAGTCATTTTCATCAAATATGGAAACCGTTGTCAACAAACGGGCTGAGCGGCACCGATTTGATTGGGGGGCAGCCTCCGCCGGTAACCTGAGGCATTCGCTCTGAAGCACTGCTCCGTAGAGATTGCTTCGTCGCCCGTCGTCGTAATGAAGAGAGCACCGTGGCCGCCGACAAGATCGACACCATCGTCAGCCTGAGCAAGCGCCGTGGCTTCGTATTCCCCTGCAGTGAGATCTACGGTGGCCAGAAGGCCGCCTGGGACTACGGACCGCTGGGTGTCGAGCTCAAGGAGAACCTGAAGCGCCAGTGGTGGCGTTACATGGTGACGTCCCGCGAGGACGTGGTCGGTATCGACTCGTCCGTGATCCTGGCCCCCGAGGTCTGGGTCGCGTCCGGTCACGTCGCCACCTTCTCCGACCCGCTCACCGAGTGCACCTCCTGCCACAAGCGGTTCCGCGCGGACCACCTGATCGAGGCCTACGAGGCCAAGCACAAGCGCGAGCCGGAGAACGGCCTGGCGGACATCAACTGCCCCAACTGCGGCAACAAGGGCCAGTTCACCGAGCCGAAGCAGTTCTCGGGTCTGCTCTCCACCCACCTCGGGCCGACGCAGGACACCGGTTCCATCGCCTACCTGCGCCCCGAGACCGCCCAGGGCATCTTCACCAACTTCGCCCAGGTGCAGGTCGCTTCGCGCAAGAAGCCGCCGTTCGGCATCGCGCAGATGGGCAAGTCCTTCCGCAACGAGATCACGCCCGGCAACTTCATCTTCCGCACCCGCGAGTTCGAGCAGATGGAGATGGAGTTCTTCGTCAAGCCGGGCGAGGACGAGAAGTGGCAGGAGTACTGGATGGAGCAGCGCTGGAACTGGTACACGGGCCTGGGTCTCCGCGAGGAGAACATGCGCTGGTACGAGCACCCGGCCGAGAAGCTCTCGCACTACTCCAAGCGCACCGCCGACATCGAGTACCGCTTCCAGTTCGGCGGCAACGAGTGGGGTGAGCTGGAGGGCGTGGCCAACCGCACCGACTACGACCTCGGCGCCCACTCCAAGGCCTCCGGCCAGGACCTCGCCTACTACGACCAGGAGGCCGGCGAGCGCTGGACGCCGTACGTCATCGAGCCCGCGGCGGGTGTCGGCCGCGCGATGCTGGCGTTCCTGCTCGACGCGTACGTCGAGGACGAGGCGCCCAACGCCAAGGGCAAGCTGGAGAAGCGCACGGTGCTGCGCCTCGACCACCGCCTGGCCCCGGTGAAGGTCGCGGTCCTCCCGCTCTCCCGCAACGCCGAGCTGTCCCCGAAGGCCAAGGGTCTCGCCCAGGCGCTGCGCCAGAACTGGAACATCGAGTTCGACGACGCCGGTGCCATCGGCCGCCGTTACCGGCGCCAGGACGAGATCGGCACGCCGTACTGCGTGACGGTCGACTTCGACACGCTCGAGGACAACGCCGTGACGGTCCGCGAGCGGGACTCCATGAAGCAGGAGCGGGTGTCTCTCGACCAGATCGAGGGGTACCTGGCCGGGCGTCTCGTCGGCTGCTAGCTCCACCCGTTGCTCTTTGGCCCCCGATACAGGCCTCGCTTTGGCCCTGTGTCGGGGGCCGTTCCGTGTCCAGGCTGGCCCCATGAGCCTCGCCTTTCTCCTCACCACCCTCGTCGTGGTCGCCACTCCCGGCACCGGAGTCGTCTACACGCTCGCCGCCGGGCTCTCCCGCGGTCCTCGCGCCGGCGTCGTCGCCGCGTTCGCCTGCACGCTCGGGATCGTGCCGCACGTCCTCGCCACCGTCACCGGCCTCGCCGCACTGCTGAACGCGAGCGCGGTGGCGTTCCAGGCGGTGAAGTACGCCGGGGTCGCCTACCTCCTGTACATGGCCTGGGCGACCGTGCGGGACACGGAGGTGATCGAGGTCGACCGGGGTGGCGCGCCCGTCTCCGCGGCACGCGTGATCGCCCGGGGGGTGCTGATCAACCTCCTCAACCCGAAGCTGACGATCTTCTTCTTCGCGTTCCTGCCCCAGTTCGTGAGCCCGACCGAGCCGCACGCCCTGCCGCGCATGCTCGTGCTGAGCGGGGTCTTCATGCTCGCGACCTTCGTGGTCTTCGCCGCCTACGGGGTGCTCGCGGCCTCGGTCCGCAGCCATGTGACCTCCCGGCCCCGGGTCATGGCCTGGCTGCGGCGGAGCTTCGCGGCGTCCTTCGTGCTGCTCGGAGCCAAGCTGGCCACGACCGACGCGTGACCGCACATGACAGATGACAGCTGACAGATATTGAAATCTGTCAGCTGTCATGGCACGCTGGACGCCATGACGATGCGAACCCGAACCCTCGGAACCACCGGCCCCCAGGTCTCCGCCCTCGGCCTCGGCTGCATGGGCATGTCCGGCATGTACGGCGAGACGGACCGCGCGGAGTCGATCGCCACCCTCCACGCCGCCCTGGAGGCCGGCGTCACCCTGCTGGACACCGGCGACTTCTACGGCATGGGCCACAACGAACTGCTGATCAACGAGGCACTGCGCACCGCTCCGGCCGCCCTGCGCGAGAACGCGCTGCTCAGCGTGAAGTTCGGCTCCCTGCGCGACCCGGACGGCGCCTGGTCCGGCTTCGACGGCCGCCCCGCCGCCGTGAAGAACTTCGCCGCGTACTCCCTCCAGCGCCTCGGTGTCGACCACATCGACGTCTACCGGCCCTCCCGGCTCGACCCGCAGGTGCCGATCGAGGAGACCGTCGGTGCGATCGCCGAACTGGTGGAGAAGGGCTGGGTCCGGCACATCGGGCTCAGCGAGGTCGGCGCCGACACCATCCGCCGGGCCGCCGCCACCGCCCCGATCGCCGACCTCCAGATCGAGTACGCCCTCATATCCCGTGGTCCCGAGCGGGAGATCCTGCCCACCGTGCGCGAGCTGGGCATCTCCGTCACCGCGTACGGAGTGCTCTCGCGCGGGTTGATCTCCGGCCACCTCACGGCCGACCGGCGGCTCGCCGCGAACGACTTCCGCGCCCACTCGCCCCGCTTCCAGGGCGAGAACCTCCAGCACAACCTCACGCTGGTCGAGTCCCTGCGTAAGATCGCCGAACAGAAGGGCGTCACGGTCGCGCAGATCGCCATCGCCTGGGTGCTCTCGCAAGGTGACGACATCGTGCCGCTGGTCGGCGCGAGGACCCGCGAACGGCTCGGCGAGGCACTCGGCGCCCTGGACGTGACCCTGGACGCCGCCGACCTCGCGGCCATCGAGGGCGCCGTACCGGCGGACGCGGCGGCCGGCCAGCGGTACGCGGCCCCGCTGATGGCCATGCTCGACAGCGAACGGTGAACACCGTGCCAGGTACGGTCTAGGCATGCCCCCGAGCACCGAGACCCTGACCGCCGAGCGCATCCTCGAAGCCACCGAGGAGGTGCTGCGCCGCCACGGCCCGGCCAAGGCCACCGTGGTCGACGTGGCCCGCGCGCTCGGCGTCAGCCATGGCAGCGTCTACCGGCACTTCCGGACGAAGGCGGCGCTGCGGGAGGCGGTGACGAAGCGGTGGCTGGACCGGACGACGGGGGTGCTGGCCGGAATCGTCGAGGCGGACCGTGACCCGGAGGCCCGGCTGCGGGAGTGGCTCGCAGCGCTCTTCGAGGCCAAGCGCCGCAAGGCGGGCGACGATCCGGAACTGTTCGCCACGTACACGGTGCTGACCGGTGAGAACGTCGAGGCGGTCGTCGAGCACCTCACCGAGCTGACCGACCAGCTGACCCGCGTCGTCCAGGACGGCATCGACGCGGGCACCTTCACCGTCACCGCCCCGGCCACCACGGCCCTGGCCCTCTTCCAGGCCACCGCCCGCTTCCACGACCCCGGCTATGCCGGTGAGTGGGAAAAACCGGGCGCGGAAGAGGAGTTCACCGCCCTGCTGGACCTGCTGGTACGCGGCCTGAAGGCCTGAGGGCCGCTACGTCTGCGACCGGTCCACCGTCGCCCGGTGTTCCTCCGCCAGGTGTTCCTCCGCCTTCAGCCAGGGCAGGAACTGCGCTCCCTTGCGCCAGCCGCAGGTGTCACATCTGATCGTGCGTTGCGCGCCCTTGCGCTGCACCTGGACCACGTGTTCGCGGCCGTGCTCGTCCCAGCGGCTCACCCTGCTCGTGTTGATCTGCAACATGTGCCTCGCCTCCGGCTAGGAGTGTGCAGCAAGAACAACATCAACAGCAGTATCTTCACGCGGCGTTCGCGAGGACTTGAGCCAGGCCGGTGGCCCGGTCAGGCGATCGTGCGCGGCAGACGCAGGCTCAGTACGCCCGTCAGGGCCACCCCGGCCAGCTGGACGAGGAGCGTCGTCACCAGGGCGTCCCGCATGCCCATGCCCGGCGCCAGGGCGAGGAAGAGGGTGCCCAGCGTGGCCACGCCGAGGGCCAGGGAGACCTGCTGGGTGGTGACCATCACGCCGCTGCCGACACCGGCCCGGGCAGGCGGCACCTCGGACAGGACGATCCGGAAGACCACGGGCAGTTGGAGGGCCTGGCCGACTCCGGCGATCGCGCCGCCGGGGAGCAGGGGGAGCAGCCCGAGGTCCGGCCAGGAGGAGCGCGCGGCCAGGATCATCAGACCCAGACCGACCCCCTGGATCAGTGCGCCCGCGGTCACCACCCGGGTGCCGTGGCGGGCGATCAGCCGCGGTCCGGCGATCGACGTGAACAGGAACGTCACCGCCAGCGGGACCAGTGCGAGACCCGCCTGGACGGGGCTGCGGCCCGCCCCCTCCTGGAGCGCCACCGCGATCACGAACATGAAGCCCGCGAAGCCCATCGAGAAGGGCAGGATGAGCAGCAGACCGCGGCGCAGGGACACCAGCTGGAAGAGGCTCGGCGGGACCAGGGGTGTGCGGCCCCCGCGGTCCGCCCTGAGCTCCACGGCGAAGAACGCCCACGCCAGGAACGGGAACGCCGCCAGCGACAGCCACGTCCACAGCGGCCAGCCCGCCGCCCTGCCCTCGGTCAGCGGGGCCAGCAGCGCGAGCAGGGTCGCCGCCAGCAGGACCGTGCCGGGGCCGTCCACCGGCTCCGGGCGGGGGGAACGGGTCTCGGGGACCGTACGGGCCGCGAGGAACAGGCCGAGCAGGACGACCGGGACGTTCACCAGGAACGCCGCCCGCCAGCTCGTGCCCGCGATGTCGGCCGCCACCAGGACACCGCCGAGGATCTGGCCCGCCACCATGGCGAGCCCCGCCGTGGCGCCGTACAGGCCCATCGCCCGCGCCCGGCGGGGTCCGGCCGTCGCCGACTGGATCGTGGCGAGGACCTGCGGCAGCATCGCCGCCGACGCGGCGCCCTGGGCGACCCGCGCCGCGACCAGCGTCCACGCGGTCGGCGCGAGCCCGCACGCCAGTGAGGTCAGTCCGAAGGCCAGCATGCCGCCCAGGAACAGCCGGCGCCTTCCGAAGAGGTCGCCGAGGCGGCCGCCGAGGACGAGAAGGACGGCGTAGGACAATCCGTAACCCGCCACGACGAGTTCGAGGACCGACTCGCTCGCGGAGAGGTCCGCGCCGATGGTGGGCAGCGCGACGTTGACGATGAAGAAGTCGATGAGGGGGAGTGCCGCGGCGAGCAGCACCGTGAACAGTCCGAGGCCGCTCAGCCGGGGTGGCGCGGCCGGGCGGACGGAGTGCGGAGTGGTGGTTTCGGTGGTCACGCCCCTGAGCCTGCGCCCGCTCCCATGGGGGTACCAGAGTCTCCTTATCCTGGTAGAAGAACCACCTGGCAACAGGGTCCCGACGCAGGCAGGCTGGAGGCATGACGACCATGGCCCAGGAGACAGCCGTACCGGTGATGCCGACCGCGTCCGCCTCGGCGATCCGGCGCCACGAGCTCGCCGCCTTCCTGCGCCACCGCCGCGAGCACATCGCCCCCGAACAGGTCGGTCTGCCCCGCGGCCGCCGGCGCCGCACCCCGGGCCTGCGCCGGGAGGAGGTCGCCCAGCTCTCCGCGGTCGGCGTCACCTGGTACACCTGGCTGGAGCAGGCCCGTGACATCCAGGTCTCCGTGCAGGTCCTGGACGCCCTCGCCCGCGCACTGCTGCTGGACCCGACCGAGCGCTCGCACCTCTTCCAGCTCGCCGAAGCCGTCGACCCGACGCCGGCCACCGTCTGCCCGTCGATCACCCCGGCGATCCAGCAGGTGCTCGAACAGCTGGAGCCGGTCCCGGCCTGCGTGCAGAACAGCCGCTACGACATCCTCGCCTACAACCGCACCTACGGCCTGCTGCTGTGCGACCTGGACGCGGTGCCGCCCGAGGACCGCAACTGCATGATCCTCTCCTACACCCACGATGACTGGCGCTCCTCGATCGTCCACCTGCCGGAGGCGCAGCGACTGATGGCGGCCCGCTTCCGTGCCACCATGGCCGGACACCTCGCCGAGCCCGGCTGGAAGATGCTCCTGAAGCGGCTGCGCACGGAGTCCCCGGAGTTCCGCGAGGTCTGGGACCGGCATGAGGTCATCGAACACCGGGGCCGCCGCAAGGAGTTCGTGAACCGTTACGTCGGCCATGTCTCCGTCGACCACACCGACCTGTGGCTCGGCCCCGAGGCGGGGCCGCGCATGGTGACCTACGCCCCCGCGGACGAGGAGTCCCGGCTGCGGCTGGAGAAGCTGCACGCGATCGCGCTGGAACGGGCCCGACAGCGCCCCTGACCGGTTGTCGCCGGTGGGGATGATCGCCCGCAGTGCGGGAACCCGGTCGGTCGGAAGAGAAGACCCCCCACAGGCGAGGCGAGTCATGGCCGAGCAGAAGTCGTCGCAGCAGGTAGCAGAGTCAGGATCACCGTCAACGGCGCAGGGGCTTCCGCAGCCGCTGCGGGCGGCCGCGTCGGTACTCGGGAAGGTGCCCGGGGCCGGGACGGTGGGCCGGGTGGCCGGTGGAGCGCTGGACCGGGTCGGCGCGGTGTCCCCGCGCGGCCGGCGGCTCGCGGTGTACGCCGGGGCCGGGGTGCTCGGCGTCGCGGGCGTCGTCGAGTGGCCCGTCGCGGTCACCGGGGCGGCGGTGGCGTGGCTGACGCAGCCGAGGCCGGGTGAGCGGGAGGAGCACGGCGAGTCGGGGGACGAGAGCCGGCCCACACCCCGGGTCCTGGCGTCGTCACACGGCAGGCCGTCCCACTCGTCGCACGGTTCATCGCCCTCCCCGTCCCTCCGCACACCCTCCGACAAACTCCCTCCGCACGAGACGGCGTCGCCGTCCGACCGGGGCGGACCCGGCGGCGCCACCGCGGGCCGTACCCGATCCGGCGACTGAGGACCACCGATGAACCGAGGACTCACGACGGCCGCCGCGGGCCTCGTCCTGGCCGGCCCGCGCCTGCTGGCCAGGAACACGCCCGCCGCGGTCGGCGCGGCCGCGGGAGCGGTGGCCGGAACGGCCCGGGCCGGCGTACGCACGGCGGACTTCGCGGCCCGGGCGACGAGGGCCGCTCGCGCGGCCCTCCCGGGAGCACCGCAGGACTGGCGAGCGGGCCGACGGGCCCATATGGCGCTGCGCGCGGAGACGGACGCGGACGGACAGCGCGGAGAGCACGGAGAGCACGGGGAACAGCGGTCCGACGCGGAGGCCGGTGCCGGACCCTCCTCTGCACCGCCCCGCTCCACCCGCACCGAACACCGCGCCCGCCGTCTCGTCACCGCCCTCGCCGAGCACCCCGACATCGCTCTGGCCTACTGGGACCAGGGCCTCGGGCGGCTCGTCGTGACCGCGGCGGAGGGAGTGGCCACCGAGCGGGTCGTGGAGCGGGTCTCGGTGCTCGCCGAGCGGTACGGGCTGGTGGCGGCTGGCCAGGATGTCGAGGAGCTCGCCCACCCCGGTGCCCCCGGCTCCATCCGGACCGCAGGCGTGGCGCTCGCCGCCGACGCCGTCGGGGTCGCCGCCGCGTTCGCCGGGTCCGCGCTGCGGCTGCCGGCCTCGCCGCGGCCCGTGACGGCGGTCGTGACGTTGCTGCGGGAGAACCCTCGCTTCAGGGGCTGGCTGCGAGGGCGGCTCGGCGACGCGCGGATGGACGTGGCGCTGGCCGTCGTGAACGCCGCCGTGCACGGCGCCGGGCACAGCCCCACCTCCCTGCTGCTCGACGGAACGCTGCGCACCTGCCAGCTGGCGGAGGCGGTCGTACGGACGGCCACCTTCGAAGCCGTCCACGACGACCTGTGCGTCCCGGACCGGGACAGCGTGCCCGTCGACCTGGCCCTGCGCCCGCCGCCGTGCCCCTCGCCCGCCCAGGAGTACGCGGGCCACGCATCAGCCGGCAGCATCGCCGGTGCCGTCGCCGCGCTGCTCGTCAAACACGATGTGACCGAGGCCGCGGAGGCGGTCCTCGCGGGCTCCCCGAAGGCCGCGCGCTACGGCCCCGCCGCCTTCCACGCCGTACTGAGCGCAACGCTGTCCCGCTCCGGCGTCCTGGTGCGCGACCCGGACCGGCTGCGCCGGCTGGAGACCGTCGGCACCGTCCTCCTGCACCCGAGCGCCCTGCGCACCCCGGGCGCGGGCGCAGACCCCTGGGCGGAGGCCGTGCTGGACGCGGCCCGGCGCGCCGGACTCCGCGTCGTCGTCGTGGACGACCCCGCACTGGCCGACTTCACCGGCCTCGCGGACCAAGTCGTGGACGCCGACCGTCCGTTGAGGGACATCGTCGACCAACTCCGCGACGACGCCGAGGGCGATGACGACGCCGAGGGTGGTGGCGTTCTCACCATCGCCCGCCCCCAGGACGCCGACGTCGTCGCCGGACTCCTCCGCGGTGACGTGGCCGTCTCCCTCACCGACGGCGGCTGCGCGGTCGCCTGGGGTGCCGACGTCCTCGCGACGCACGGACTGCCCGACGTCTGGCGGCTGTTGACGGCCGTGCCGGCGGCCCGCGCGGTCGGCCGCCGCTCCCAGACCCTGGCCCGCTCCGGCGCCGCCCTGTCCGGACTCCTCGTCGCCGTCGGCGAGTCGGGCCGCGGCCGACGCCGTACGGCACTCCCCGGTCTCCGGCACGCACCCGTCGACGCGGCCGCGGCCGCCGCCCTCTTCACCGGCACGCGTGCCGCCCTCCGCGTGGCCGGCGCGAGCCTCCCGCACCCGCGTCCCCGGGTGGCCTGGCACGACCTGGACCCGGACGACGTACGCGACCGGCTGGAACAGGAGGCGCCCCCGGAGCCGACGCTCGTCGAGCAGACGACCGAACGGGTCCGTACCGCCGCCGACACCGTCGTACGACTGCCCGTGCTGGCCCCCGTCAGATGGTCGGCGCAGCTCGCCCGGGCCGTGCGCGGGGAGCTGGACGACCCGCTGACCCCCGTCCTGGCGGTCGGCTCTGCCGCGTCGGCGATCCTCGGGTCCGCGATGGACGCCCTGCTGGTGGTCGGCGCCCTCGACCTGAACGCGCTCGTCGGCGGACTCCAGCGGCTGCGCGCCGAGCGGGCCCTGTCCGGGCTGCTAGCCCAGCAGAAGCAGAAGGCCCGGGTCGCGGAGGAGGACGCGGAACCGCAGGTCGTCGACGCCGCCAAGCTGAGCCCGGGGGACGTCATCGAGCTCACGCTGGACGACGTGGTGCCCGCGGACGCCCGCCTGCTGTGGGAGGACGGCCTGGAGGTCGACGAGTCCGCGCTGACCGGCGAGTCCCTCCCGGTGGACAAGTGCACCGACCCGAGCCCGCGCGCCCCCGTCGCCGAACGGCACTGCATGGTCTTCGAGGGCACGACCGTGGTGGCCGGACGGGCCCGCGCGGTCGTCGTGGACACCGGCGACCGCACCGAGGCCGCCCGCGCCGTCACGCTCGCCGCCCGTACCCCGGCCGCCGCCGGAGTCCAGGCCCGGCTCCAGGAACTCACCCGCAAGGCACTGCCGTTGACGATGGCGGGCGGTGCCGCGGTCACCGGGCTCGCCCTGGTACGCGGCACGCCCCTGCGGCAGGCGGTCAGCGGTGGGGTCGCGGTCGCGGTGGCCGCCGTACCGGAAGGGCTGCCGCTGGTGGCCACGGTCGCGCAGCTGGCGGCGGCCCGCCGGCTCAGCGCGCACGGCGTCCTGGTCCGCGCCCCGCGCACCCTGGAGGCGCTGGGCCGCATGGACACCATCTGCTTCGACAAGACCGGCACGCTCACCGAGAACCGGCTGCGCCTGGTCCGGGTCACCGACGCGGACGGCACGGTCCACACCCTCGACGAGCCCGGCGCCGACGGCCCGCTGCGCATCGCCGCCCGCGCCTGCCCCCGGCTCGACGGCGACTCCGGGCAGCGCCCGGCCCACGCCACCGACGAGGCCGTCCTGGACGCGGCCGCCCCCGACGAGGAGTGGACGCAGCTGGAGGGCCTCCCCTTCGAGGCCGGCCGCGGTTACGCCGCCGCCGTCGGACGCCCGGGCGACGGTTCCCCGGTCCTGGTCCTCAAGGGCGCCCCGGAGACCGTGCTGCCCGCCTGTGCCGACCTGCCGACCGAGGCCTCCGACCGGGCCCAGTCCCTGGCCCGGGACGGCCTGCGCGTCCTGGCGGTGGCCCGGCGTCCGCTCGACGGCGACGAGAAGGCTGTACCCGAAGAGCCTTTGCGCGACCTGGAGTTCGTGGGCCTGCTGGCCCTCGCCGACGTCGCCCGGGAGACCTCCCCGGACCTGGTCCGCGGACTGCGCGAGGCGGGCGTACGGCCTGTCGTGCTGACCGGTGACCACCCGCAGACCGCCCACGCCATCGCCACCGACCTCGGCTGGCCCGAGGACGCCACGATCGTCACCGGCGACGAGCTGGCCGCCGCCGACCGCTCGGCCCGCTCCCGGATGCTGCGCGACGCCGATGTCGTGGCCCGGGTCGCGCCCGAGCAGAAACTCCAGGTCGTCGAGGCGCTCAGAGACGCGGGCCGGGTCGTCGGCATGGTCGGCGACGGCGCCAACGACGCGGCCGCCATCCGCGCCGCCGACATCGGCGTCGGCATCAGCGCCCGCGGCTCGGCCGCCGCCCGCAACGCTGCCGACCTCGTCCTGACCGGCGACGACCTCACCGTCCTCGTCGAGGCCGTCCGGGAGGGCCGTGCCCTGTGGCACAGCGTCGCCGACGCCATCGCCATCCTGATCGGCGGCAACGCGGGCGAGGTGGGCTTCGGCATCCTCGGCACGCTCCTGTCGGGCTCCGCGCCCCTGTCCACCCGCCAGATGCTCCTGGTGAACCTCTTCACCGACCTGTTCCCGGCGATGGCGGTGGCGGTGACGCCGACGGAGAAACCCACGGAAGACGAGCCCTCGGTCGACACGATCCTGGGCGCCGCGCTGACCCGACAGATCCGCGACCGCGCGATCACCACCTGCCTGGGCGCCACCGTGGCCTGGCTGATCGGCCGCTTCACCCCGGGCACGGCCCGCCGCTCGACGACGATGGCACTGTGCGCGGTGGTGGGCACGCAGCTGGCCCAGACCCTGGCGGACCGCCGGGAGAGCCCCTTGGTCCGCTTCACGTCCCTGGGCTCGGCGGTGGCGTTGTTCGCCGTGGTGGAAATCCCGGGCGTGAGCCAGCTCTTCGGCTGTACGCCGCTGGGGCCGCTGGCGTGGGCGGGGGTGGCGGCGGCGATCGTGCTGGCGCTGGCGGGGCAGAGGTTTGTACCTGCACTGGAGCGAACGGTACTGAATCGACTGAGCTGACGTGATCCACCGAGGGGCGCGGGGCTGTATCGATGTGCGGCTACCGCCGCGTGGGCGCGACAAGCCCCCACCGACCCGCGGCCGCCGAACTACGCGCTGACCGTTCCTAATCAGTGAGCAGGAGTGAGTCTTGGACCCATATCTGGTCACTGCGGATATCCCGAACGGTGTTGGATGTCCTGGTCGCCCGCTTTCGCTCCGTGTCCGGTGACACGGATCGTGTCCGTGGTCCGGGGATACGGGGGCGGGTTTCCTCGCGCCGCCGGGTGTCCGGTCGGGCCTGGACGGTCCGATGCCCCGCACCATCACTCTGGTGGGGCGGGGGCGGTGTCGTCCGTCGCCTGATCGGGTGTCCGAGGGCGCGTCGCCCGACCGCGATGCTTGCCGCATCGTGCCGGGAAATCTTGCGGGTTGTCGTGGTGAGCGGCTGCTGCCAGTGCTGGGCGCCCCAGCGGGAGGTGTAGGCCGGGTCGACCGCCACGATCGCGAAGTTCTGTTCGGCGGCCATCGAGACGAGGCGGGCTTTGAGCTTCGCGGTGGGGAAGCGGGAGATGAGGCGGCGGAAGCGTTTGTTGCGGCCGTGCTTCTCGCGGCTGGTGCCGTCGGTGAAGTCGAGGTCCTCGATGGCGATTGCGGCGGCCCCGCAGCGGCGGGCATGGTGTAGGAGCCTGGTCAGCGTGTGCCGGATCTGCGCGTCCCGATGCTCCGCAGTGCCGGTGAGGTCGTAGAAGAAGCGCTGCGGCTCGCCGACCGGGTTGCCGTGCACATCCAACTGCCAGGCGGCGAGGTGGTCGTCGTTCATGTCCACCCCCACCACCCCCCGCGCCAGCGCCGCCTGAAGCGGCAGCACCGGAGCGGCGGCGCGCTGCCAGGATGCGGTGACATACCAGCGGCCGCGCACCACATCGTGGTGGATGCGGTAGGCCACCGCCCGGTTGACGGCGATCCGATCACGCCACTCCTGCCCCCGATGCCGGAACCGTACGGTGGCGTCGAGGACGTAGCGGCCATGTGGCGCGTTCGCCAGGTGAGCCAGCGGGGCTGGGAGCTTGAGGGAGACCTGTCCGGTGTCGGTGACGCGGATCGTTTCGTTGCCGAAGCGTTTGCCGGATTCCCCGTCGGCGGCCAGGAACATCCGCTGCGCCTGCCAGCGCTTCCGCCACGCCTGCTCGTCCAGTCCGGCCGCCGCAAGGTGGTGGCGGGTGTTCGCGAGGCGTTTGCCACCACGCACCACACGCACTCGGCCCGCCGCCCAGTCAGCCTCCACCACCGCCAGCCGGTCCTTCAGGGTCTGCAGGCGGCGGGACTTGGCATGCCACTCGCCCCGCGAGGCATACCCGCGCACCAGCCCCGCGCGCTTGTCGGCCTTGGCCCCCAAGGGCCGGGCCAGCCGCGCCTCGATGGAGGCGATCTGCCCCCGCAGCCAGGCCATGTGGGCGGCCTGCCCGCGCCGGGCCAGCGCCCACTGGTCATGGCTGGCCTTGGTGATACTGCCCGCCCACCGCGCCGACGATCTCCCCGTCAGCTCCCGCTTGCGCACCGCCCACCCCGCGGCATCATGTGCCAGCCCCTGCCGGGACCGCTCCGCGAGATCACCCGCGGCCAGCGAACCCAAGTAGACGCCGACCTCGGTGAGGACCGCCGCGTCCGCATCCGACACCCGCAGCCGGTCCCGGATCGCCACTCCGGCCGGGCCGGGCACCACGAACGACGCCGCCACCTCCCTCAGTGCGCCCACCCGTACACCCCCGCCCTGCCGAAGATCCCCTCTCCAAGGCAGTCAACGAGCAGCATCCGCAAAGGTCACCCATTCGACCCACGAACTCCAGTTCCCTCCCGAAACCGCAGGCAGCACACCCCCATCGGGAGACGCTTCTGGCGCGCAGATGAACTACCGCATCCAGTACATGCGCTCACTCACGATCACCAGAAGTCACTTCTGCTAAGTGCAGCGGCAACAGTTCCCAACCCCCGCCGCTTCACGAACCTCCACGGACTCCAGCCGCTCAGCCGTCCGCTCAGCCGAACGCCGGGCCCACGGCCCAGTGGTCACCGCCCCGAGCACCAGCACAGAAAGCCCGCACCCGGCCAGAATCCACCACCCCGGCACAGCGGCGGACACGAACGCCTCCTTGTACGACGACGCGCCCACTCCCGAGGCCAGCACCGCCCCGATCACGGCGACACCAAGCGTCTGCCCCAACTGCCGGCTCGTGGACGCGACGGCGGCGGCAACCCCCGCCTGGGCCCGCGGCATCCCCGACACCGCCGTGTTCGTGATCGGCGCGTTGACGAACCCGAACCCGATCCCGAACAAGACGTACCCGAGGAACAGCGTCACGTCGGAGGTCTCCGCGTCGAAGGCCGCGAAGAGCACCCCGCTCACGGTCATGGCGATCCCCGCGATCACCAACGGCAGCCGCGGCCCCCGGCTCCCCACCAGCCGTCCGGCGAGGGGCGCGCACAGGAACATCGGTACCGCCATCGGCAGCATCCACAGGCCGGCGTGCAGCGCGTCAAGACCGCGGACGTTCTGCAGATACAGCGTCGACAGGAACAGGAACCCGCCGAGCCCCGCGAACGCGCTGATCGCGATCACCGTGGCCCCGCTGAACGGCGCGGACCGGAAGAACCGCAGGTCGATGAGGGGCTCGTCACGCCGGGGCTCGTACCAGAGCAGTCCGGCCAGGGCGACGACGGCCACGACGGCGAAGGGCAGGACGTAGGAGAACCCCGAGGCCGGCGCCTCGATGATCGCGTACGTCAGTGAGCCGAACAGCGCGATCACCAGGACCTGTCCGACCGGGTCGGGACGGCGGGCCTTGGGCGCCCGGGACTCGGGGACGTACCGCAGGGTGAGCAGCAGGGCCGCGAGGCCGACCGGAAGGTTGACCCAGAAGATCGAGCGCCAGCCGACCGAGTCCACGAGCACGCCGCCCACCAGCGGTCCCGCGGCCATGGAGATGCCGACGACCGCGCCCCACACCCCGATCGCCCGGGCGCGCTCGCGCGGGTCCGTGAAGGTGTTGGTGATGATCGACATCGCGACCGGGTTGAGCATCGAACCGCCGACCGCCTGCACCATGCGGAAGGCGATCAGCGCCTCCAGGTTCGGCGCGGCGGAACACAGCGCGGAGCCGATCGTGAAGACGATCAGGCCCGCCATGAAGACGCGCTTGCGGCCGATACGGTCGCCGGTGGAGCCGGCCAGCATCAGCAGGGAGGCGAGGACGAGGGTGTACGCGTCGATCGTCCACTGGAGGCCCGCCGTGCTCGCGTCCAGACCCCGCTGCATGGCGGGCAGGGCGACGTTGAGGGCGGTGGTGTCGAGACTCACGATCAGCAGGCTCATGCAGCAGATCGCGAGTACCAGCATGCGTCGGCGAGGGCTGAGCTCGGGCATGCGGGCCATCGTACGCCGATTTCAATAGTGCGTCTAACTAATGGTTGGTACATGATCGATGCGGGGGCACCCCGAGCGGTGCGTGACAATGGGGGAATGTCCACGACCGCGCCCACCGAGAACACGCCCCTGCGGATCGGTCCGCACACCGTGCAGCCGCCTGTCGTCCTGGCTCCGATGGCCGGGATCACCAACGCGCCCTTCCGCACCCTGTGCAGGGAGTTCAGCGGGGGCAAGGGGCTGTTCGTCAGCGAGATGATCACGACCCGGGCGCTCGTCGAGCGCAACGAGAAGACCATGCAGCTGATCCACTTCGACGAGAGCGAGACGCCTCGTTCGATCCAGCTGTACGGCGTCGACCCGGCCACCGTCGGCAAGGCCGTCCGCATGATCGCGGAGGAGGATCTCGCCGACCACATCGACCTGAACTTCGGGTGCCCGGTGCCGAAGGTGACGCGGAAGGGGGGCGGGTCCGCGCTGCCGTACAAGCGGCCGCTGCTCCGGGCGATCCTGCGCGAGGCGGTGAGCGGGGCGGGGGATCTGCCGGTCACGATGAAGATGCGCAAGGGCATCGACGACGACCACATGACGTATCTGGACGCCGGGCGGATCGCGGTCGAGGAGGGGGTCACCTCCATCGCGCTGCACGGTCGTACCGCCGCCCAGCACTACGGCGGCACGGCGGACTGGGACGCGATCGCCCGCCTGAAGGAACACGTGCCGGAGATTCCCGTGCTCGGCAACGGGGACATCTGGTCGGCGTCGGACGCGTTGCGGATGGTGGCGTCCACCGGCTGCGACGGGGTGGTCGTCGGGCGGGGGTGTCTGGGGCGGCCGTGGCTGTTCGCGGACCTGGTGGCGGCGTTCGAGGGGCGTCCGGAGAACATCGCGCGGCCTTCGTTGCGCGAGGTGGCCGATGTCATGGTCCGGCACGCCACGCTGCTGGGCGAGTGGATCGGTGACGAGTCCCGCGGGGTCATCGACTTCCGTAAGCACGTGGCCTGGTACCTGAAGGGCTTCGCGGTCGGCAGCGAGATGCGCAAGCGGCTCGCGATCACGTCGTCGTTGGCGGAACTCCGGTCGGGCCTGGACGAACTGGATCTCGACCAGCCCTGGCCGGTCGGCGCGGACGGGCCGCGTGGTCGCACGTCCGGCAACAACCGTGTCGTCCTCCCGGACGGCTGGCTGAAGGACCCGTACGACTGCGCGGGCGTCGGGGAGGACGCGGAACTGGACACGTCGGGGGGCTGATGCCTCCGGCGGTTGGGCGGGGGGTGCCTGTGGCGGCCTGTTTCGGCTCCGGTGGGGGCGTGGGTGGGTCGGGGCCGGGGTGGCGAACGGTCCGTTGTGGCGCGGGCGACTGCAACTCCCCAGGGGCGCGGGGAACTGCGCGAACCGGCCCCCACCGGCCCGCTGCCGCCCGGCAATCCGATCCGGCACCCCCCCGTAGGCGTCCCGCCCAAGCCCGGCGCAGCTGCCCGCGGGGAACTGCGCGACCGGCCCCGACCGGCCCGTACCCGCCCGGCAACACGACCCGGCACCCCCGTAGCCGCCCCGCTCCAGCCCGGCGCAGCTGCCCGCGGGGAACTGCGCGACCGGCCCCCGCCGGCCCGCTGCCGCCCGGCAACACGACCCGGCACCCCCGTAGCCGCCCCGCTCCAGCCCGGCGCAGCTGCCCGCGGGGAACTGCGCGACCAGCCCCCACCGGCCCGCTGCCGCCCGGCAATCCGACCCGGCACCCCTGTAGGCGTCCTGCCCCAGCCCGGCGCAGCTGCGTGCGGGGAACTGCGCGATCAGCCCCCACCGGCCTTCAGACGCACTGAGCCCCGACCCGGCATCCCCGTAGGCGCCACCAGCCGCAACGGACCCGCACTCGCCCGACAACCGACCCGGCGCCCCGCACGCGCCCCGCCCAAGCCCAGCGCAGCGTTACCCCTTCGAGGGGTGCGGAGTCGAGCCGTACGCCGTCAGGAAGCGGTCTCGGAAGGAGCTCATCTTCCAGACCGGGGCGTTGTGCGCCGGCTTCAGGCCGTCGGTCCAGTTCCAGGACGCGATCTTGTCGAGGACCTTCGGGTCCTTGGCGACGATCGAGATCGGCACGTCACGGCTGGCGTTCTCCCCGCTGACCCGGGCGATCGGCTGGTGGTCGCCGAGGAAGACGAGGACCGTGTCGTCGCTGCCGTAGCGCTCCAGCCACTGGGTCAGTGAAGTGACCGAGTACGAGATGGACTTGCCGTACTCCTGCTTGGAGCGGGTGGAGTCGGCGATGATCTCGGACGCTTTGTTGCCTGCCCTCTGGATGCCCTTGAAGATCGAGCCGTCGCCCAGGTCGTCCCAGTCGACCATCTTCGGGATGGGCGCCCAGGGCTGGTGGCTGGAGGTCAGGATGATCTCGGACATCAGCGGCTTGTCGCGCTTCTTGCCGTGGACCTGGCGCTGGTAGGCCTCCAGGGCGTACTGGTCGGGCATCGTCGACCAGCTGAACTTGGGTCCCTGGTAGCCGAGTTGGAAGGCGTTGTAGACCTTGTCGAGGTCGTAGTACTTCTGCTCGGGCCAGCCCTTCTGGACGCCCGGCATCACCCCGACCGTGTCCCAGGCGCCGGTCTTCTTGAAGGCCTTCGTGAGACTGAGGTGGTCGCTGGCCATGACCGTGCGGTAGCGCTGCTGGTTGTCGATCCAGAGGCCGGTGAGAGTCGTCGAGTGGCCCAGCCAGCTGCTGCCGCCGTACGTCGCCGAGGTCAGCCAGCCGCTCTTCGCGTGGAAGCCGGCCTTCGCGAGGGCCGCGGTGCTGGTGTCGAGGGTCTTGTCCACGCCGGGCGCGATGGCCGGGTCCTCGACGGCGCTGCGGCCGTAGCTCTCGATGAAGGTGAAGATCATGTCCTTGCCGCGCAGGTCGGGCACCAGCTGGGAGCCGGGCGTGTTCCCGAAGGCGTCGACCTTGGCCACCTTCTGGAACTCCGCCTCGTCCCGCACGGTGTACAGCACTCGCTTGGCCTGGGCTGCGGCGAGGGCGGCGGTGTGTTCGGAGGCCAGGGGAGTGCCGAAGATCTGCAGACCGAGCGCGGAGCACGTGACCCAGACGGTGGCCGCGAGGAGGGTGCCCCGGGTGGCGGTCTGCCGGTCCAGGACCAGCAGACCACTCAGCCGGACCATCGCCAGCGCCATGACGGCCACCACGACAAGCACCAGGACGACCGTGCCTACCACCGCACCGACCGCCACACCCTTGCCCATCGAGTCCGCGACATAGGACTGCGCGTCGTCGAGCAACTCCCAGTCGAGGACGGCATTGAAGGGCCGCCCGAGGTAGTCGTTGAATCCCATGTCGAGCAGGTTCAGGATCGTCATCACCCCGAGCCCCGCCCCGGACACCGTGGCCACCACCAGCCGCGGCCGACGCGGCAGCGCCAGCATCACGGCCGCCCCGAGGATCGCCTCCGCCGGAATCCGCACGAACTCCCGCATGTGCAGATAGGTGACCTTGTTCGGCAGGAGCAGGGCGCCGAGGACGAGCAGGGCGGCGAGGATGTTGAGGGTCCACCGCGTGTTGCGTACGGCGGTGGGGTGCGCCTCCCGCAAGCGGACCAGACGCGCGCGCACGGACGGCTTCTCGGCCGGCGCACCGTCCGCACCCGTCGCCTCGGCCTCGGGTGACGTGCTCTCTGCAAGGGTCTCGGACACCCGAGGGTCCTTCCGTACGGGTCCTGGTAGGAGGCGGACCCGATATGGGGTCTCGGATCCGCCACATTCCCGTACGTCCGGCTTCCGGCAGCAGTTCACCGCCGCGGGCAAACACCGGGCAAACGCGTGGTCAACGGTCAGGTGAGGGCTTTTCGCACGGCCTCACCGCGGAGCACTACGCGCCCCCCACCGCCGTCAGCAGCGCGAGCGGCGCCGCAGCGGACCGTGCCTCCCGCACACACGCGTGCGGATACGGCACCGGCTCTCCATGGGAGTCCCGCCCGTACCCCGCCAGAACCTCCGGCAGTCGGTGCCCGGTGGCCGTGGCCGCGTCCACCAGCCCGTGCGCCACCGCCCGCGCCTCGTCGTGCAAGCCGTACCGGGCCAGGCCCAGCGTGATCAACGCGTTGTCGTGCGGCCACACCGAGCCCCGGTGATAGGAGAGCGGGTGGTACGCCGCCTGTCCGGCCGCCAGTGTCCGCACTCCCCACCCGGAGAAGAAGTCCGGCTCCAGCAGCCGCCGCCCCACCAGCTCGCCGTACTCCTTGTCGAGCAGCCCCGACCACAGCAGATGCCCGGCGTCGGAGGCCAGCGCGTCGACCTGTCGGCCCTCGCCGTCCAGCGCGAGGGCGGGGAAGGTACGGTCCGGCATCCAGAAGTCCCGCTGGAAGCGGTCCCGCAGATCCGCCGCGGCCTGTTCGAGGAGCGCCGCGTAGGTCTCGTCCTCCCACACCGTGCGCGCGACCCACGCGGTCCGGCGCAGCGCGTCGTACGCGTAGCCCTGGGCGCCCGCCGCCATCACCGGTCCGCTCGCCCGTGCTCCGTCGGCGCCGCAGATCGCGCCGGGGGAGTCCTTCCAGTTCTGGTTGGCGAGGCCGCCCTGGTCGGCGCGGTAGACGAGGTAGCCGCGCGAGGTGAGTCCGCCGTGGTCGAGCATCCAGCCGATCGCCGCACGGGCGTGGGGCTCCAGGCGCCGGGCGAGCGGGAGGTCCCCGGTGTGTTCCACGTAGGCGCCGAGCAGCACGAGGAACAGCGGGGTGGCGTCGACCGAGCCGTAGTAGCGGCCGTACGGCACCTGCCCGAAGTGGGCCAGCTCTCCGTGCCGCACTTCGTGCACGATCTTGCCGGGCTGGGCCACGGAGGCCGCGCCGGTCTCGGTCGCCTGGGTCGCGGCGAGCGCGGGGAGCGTCGCGGCGGCCAACTGGGGGCGGTAGGGGAGGGCGAAGAGCGAGGTGAGCAGGGCGTCCCGGCCCAGCAGGGTCAGGAACCAGGGGGCTCCGGCGGCCGGGACGCGCAGTTCCTCGCCGTCGGGGCCGGTCGCCGGTACCTGGAGCGAGGCGAGGTCGGCGAGACCGCGGGCGCAGGCGGCGGCGAGCTCCGGCCAGCCGGTCGGGAAGGCGATGCCCTCCACGTACTCGCCTTCCAGCGAGAGGAGTTGGTCGTTCAGCGCGGCCGGAGAGCTGGGTACCCGGCGGGCCCGCCTGTCGCCGTGCGGGCGGGCCATCACCCGCAGGGTCAGCTCGGCCGTGCCGTGCGGCTCCAGGTCCAGCGTCCAGACCAGGCGCCTGGCTCCGGTGCCCGTCTCCTCGACGCCGTCCGGGGCGGGGTCGGCCGTCACCGTCGTACAGGAACGCCATTCGGCGCGCTGATAGGTGAACTCCACGCCGTCGTCGAGGACTTCGCGGCGGCGGGTCGCGCCGGTCTTCGTGTAGGTGCGGTGGTCGGAGCGGAGTTCGAACTGGTCGGTGAAGTCGGCGTCGGCGGTGACCGCGAGGCGGACCGTCGTCGGCAGCGGGCGGTTGCTGGTGACCCGGAGGGATTCGACGAACGAGCCGTCCCCCACCGCCTGTTCGCGGAAGAGTGTGCAGGCGGGCGGCTCCTGGCGGCCGCCGCGCGGGACGAGGACACAGCGCGCGGTGTCGCCTTCGGCCACCGGCGACAGGGCCTCCGGTACCGCGCCGTCGACCGTGAGCTGCCAGCGGCTCAGGTGCCGGGCGTCACGTACGAACAGTCCGTCCGGGGAGCTGCCGCCGCCCCGGACGCCGCTGATGTCCCCGCCGTCACCCACGGCAGCGAACGTCCCGCCGTGCACGAGCAGATGATGCCGGTCCGTCATCGCCGGATCCCTCCCTTGAGTCCCATGTCCGCCGTGACTGTGGTGTCGCTGTGCAGCAGGTCGAGCGCGAGCGCGGCGGTCCAGCTGAAGCCGGTCGCCCCGCAGGCCTCTCCGGTGAACGGGTCGACGTACTCCGCGAAGTCGGTGGTCTCCGCGAGCTCGAGGGCCGACTCCCGCAGCGCGTCGGCCCGTCGGTGCTCGCCGTGGGTGCGGAGCCCGCGCTCCAGCAGCCAGGCGGTGTTGAACCAGGCCGGGCCGCGCCAGTAGCGGTGCGGGTCGAAGGCCTCGCCGAGGAGGTCGTAGCTGGGCAGGAGGCGGGTGGTGGTGCCGAGGCCGAAGTGGGGGCCGGAGGCGGTCCGCACGACCGCCGTGACGATGTCCCGCGGCAGGCCGGGGAGCAGCAGGGGGAGCAGGCCGGAGACTCCGCGCTCGGGGATCAGGGCGCCGCGCCCGTCCTGGGCGGATCCTCGCAGATCCCGGCACAGGAACATCCCGCGCGCCGGATCCCACAGCCGCTCCACCAGCGCCGTCGTCAGCCGCTCCGCGCGCGCGTGCCGGGCCGTGCCGGGCGCCCCGAGCTCGTCGGCGATCCGGGCGAGGGCGTGTTCGGAGGCGATGAGCAGGGCGTTGAAGGCGGGGTCCTCGACGGCGAACTCTCCGCCGCCGTCGGCGTATCCGGCGTCCCGGTAGTCCGTCGCCAGCCGCACGTACCGCCCGTAGTCCAGATCCGTCGGCCGGTCCTCGGCGGCTCCGTGGTCGAGGTCGGCGCGGCGGAAGGAGCGGGCCGGCGCCGGGGTGACGCGGGAGAGCGGGAGGTCCCAGGCGGGGCTGTTGTCCATACCCTGCTCCCAGGGGTGCACGACGGACGCGAGGCCGCCTCCGCCCAGGTCGCGGCGGTGCAGGAGGTAGCGGTGCCAGGCGGCCAGGCGTGGGTACATCCGGGCGAGGAAGCCGCGCGCACGGGACAGCCCGGGGTCGGCGCGGTGGACCAGCCACACCGCCAGGGCGTGGACCGGTGGCTGCACGATGCCGGACGTCTGTACGGTGCGCGGGGCGCCCGCGGCGCGCCCCGCGGTCGAGGAGCGCCAGAAGTCGGGGCTCGGGAAGTACGCGTCGAGCGGTACGGAGGGGTTGAAGACGATGTGCGGGACGCGCCCGTCGCCCCACTGGGCCGCCAGCAGCGACTCCAGCTCCGTCTGCGCCCGCAGCGGGGACAGGTGGCGCAGACCGATCGCGATGAACGCGGAGTCCCAGGACCACTGGTGCGGGTACAGACTGCGCGAGGGCACCGTGGAGGCGCCGGTCCAGTTGCCCTCCAGCACCCGCGCCGCCCTGACGTGCAGGGGATGTGACGAACCCGGCGGATCGTATGCGATCGAACGCGCCGCGGAAGGGGTGATGAGCTGGGCAGTGCGATCCACTCGGGGCTCCCCGAAAGACGTGTGACCGACCGGTTCGGTCAGGGCTACCGTAGGGTTACGTCTATTTAACACGCAAAACTCAGAATGTAATGCAGAGTTGAGAAACACAAGGGGGTGCGCATGACCGGACGGAGTCAGACCGGCGCCGGAGATCTGCTCGAACTGGTCCGCAGCGGGCGAGCCGTCACGCGCGGCGCGCTCCAGCAGGCCACCGGACTGTCCCGGGCGACCGTCGGCCAGCGCCTCGACCGGCTCTTCCGCGCGGGCTGGCTGCGCGAGGGCGCCGGGGGCCCCGTCGACTCCCCGCTGGGCGGCCGCCCCTCCATCACCCTGGAGTTCGACGACGCCCATGCCGTCGTCCTCTCCGCCGACCTGGAAACCCGGCACGCGCGCGCGTGCGTGCTGTCCCTGACCGGCGAGATCCTCGCCGAGCACAGCGGCACCCTGGTGATCGAGGACGGACCGGACGCCGTGCTCGGCGAGCTGGGCCGCTGGTTCGCCGAGCTGCTGGAGAAGGCCGGGCACCGGGCCGAGGAGGTCTGCGGGATCGGACTCGCCGTACCGGGCCCGGTCGACCTGGAAAGCGGCCGGGTGGTCCAGCCGCCGATCATGCCCGGCTGGGACGGCTACGACATAAGAGGCCGCCTGGCCGGAGCCTTCACCGAGCACACCAGGACCGGTCCGGTTCCCGTGCTCGTCGACAACGACGCCAACCTCATGGCGTACGGCGAACAGCGCACGGCCTACCCGGACTGCTCGGCGTTCGTGCTGGTCAAGGTCTCGACCGGCATCGGCGCCGGAGTCGTGGTCGACGGCTCGGTCTACCGGGGCGTCGACGGCGGTGCGGGCGACCTCGGCCACATCCGGGTCCCCGCGGGCGCGGAGGCGCTGTGCCGGTGCGGTTCCTACGGCTGTCTCGCCGCCGTGGCGAGCGGTGGTGCCGTGGCGCGGCGGCTGGCGGCGGCCGGGGTGCCGGCGGCCTCGGGCTCGGATGTGCGCGACCTGCTGGCGTCCGGGCATCCGGAGGCGGCGGCGCTCGCACGCGATGCCGGCCGGCAGGTCGGGGACGTGCTGGCGACGGTCGTGACCCTGCTGAACCCCGGGGTCCTGATGATCGCCGGAGATCTGGCCGGTACTCCCTTCCTCACGGGCGTCCGGGAGCTGCTGTACCAGCGGGCGCTGCCCCGCTCCACCGCCCGGCTGGAGGTCGTGACCTCGCGGCTGGGGGAGCGGGCCGGGCTGATCGGGGCGGGTGCGCTGGTCGTGGAGCATCTGTACGCACCCGAGCGGATCGAGGAGAGGCTGCTGGCCATGGGCGTATGACGCCCGTGTTTCCACCTCCGTTTCCGTCCGGATGCCCGTCCGCATGGTGAAATCCGGCACCCTGTGGCAGCGTGATTCTCGCCACCCTTGAGAAGGGTGCCGCTCGGATGAGCGGATCTTGGGCGACTGCACTTCTCCAAGGGGTGGCACTGAGTGCCACCCCTTGATCGTTCATCGATCGAAATCAGGCGTGCGAATAGCTGCTCGAATGAGCGGTTAGGAGGGTCTGTGGGGGTGGCCGCGTTCAAGAAGTGAAAACATCCGCCGCGTGTCGCTTGCCAAGCTTTGACTTTCGATCCGCTGGCGGACGACTGGTTACGGGCGTATGACGCCCGAGTAGACGTACCCAGACGCCTTCGATCTGGGTATGTTCCTCGCCGTCAGGGCAGCCACCGCGTCCTCGAGGGAGTCGAGACCCGTGTCGGAAAACAAAGAACCCCACGTAGCCAAGTTCGTCTACGACTTCACCGAGGGAAACAAGGACCTCAAGGACCTCCTGGGTGGCAAGGGCGCGAACCTCGCCGAGATGACCAACCTGGGACTCCCCGTTCCCCCCGGCTTCACCATCACGACGGAAGCCTGCAAGGTCTACCTGGACAGCGGTGAGGAGCCCGCGGCACTGCGTGACGAGGTGAGTGCGCACCTCGACGCGCTGGAGCAGCGCATGGGCAAGAAGCTCGGCCAGGCCGACGACCCGCTGCTCGTCTCGGTCCGCTCCGGCGCGAAGTTCTCGATGCCGGGAATGATGGACACGGTCCTGAACATCGGTCTCTCCGACAAGTCGGTCCAGGGGCTCGCCAAGCAGGCCGGCGACGACCGTTTCGCCTGGGACTCCTACCGACGGCTCATCCAGATGTTCGGCAAGACCGTCCTCGGCGTCGAGGGCGACCTCTTCGAGGAGGCCCTCGAGAAGGCCAAGGAGGCCAAGAAGGTCACGGTCGACACCGACCTGGAGGCCGCCGACCTCAAGAAGCTCGTCACCGCCTTCAAGAAGATCGTCAAGAAGGAGGCGGGACGGGACTTCCCGCAGGACCCGCGCGAGCAGATGGACCTCGCCATCCACGCGGTCTTCGACTCCTGGAACACCGACCGCGCCAAGCTCTACCGCCGCCAGGAGCGCATCCCCGGCGACCTGGGCACCGCGGTCAACGTCTGCTCGATGGTCTTCGGCAACCTCGGCCCCGACTCGGGCACGGGCGTCGCGTTCACCCGTGACCCGGCCTCCGGCCACCAGGGCGTCTACGGCGACTACCTCCAGAACGCCCAGGGCGAGGACGTCGTCGCGGGCATCCGCAACACCGTCCCGCTCGCGGAGCTGGAGCAGATCGACAAGAAGTCGTACGACCAGCTGATGCAGATCATGGAGACGCTGGAGAACCACTACAAGGACCTCTGCGACATCGAGTTCACCATCGAGCGCGGTCAGCTGTGGATGCTCCAGACCCGGGTCGGCAAGCGCACGGCGGGTGCGGCCTTCCGGATCGCGACCCAGCTGGTGGACCAGGGCCTGATCGACGAGGCGGAGGCGCTCCAGCGCGTCACCGGCGCCCAGCTCGCCCAGCTGATGTTCCCGCGCTTCGACGAGAACACCAAGGTCGCGCAGGTCGGCCGGGGCATCGCGGCCTCGCCGGGCGCGGCCGTCGGCAAGGCGGTCTTCGACTCGTACACCGCGGTGAAGTGGTCGCGTTCGGGCGAGAAGGTCATCCTGGTCCGCCGTGAGACCAACCCGGACGACCTCGACGGCATGATCGCGGCCGAGGGCATCCTGACCTCCCGCGGCGGCAAGACCTCCCACGCGGCCGTGGTCGCGCGCGGCATGGGCAAGACCTGTGTCTGCGGCGCGGAGGAGCTGGAGGTCGACACCAAGCGGCGCCGGATGAAGGTCCCGGGCGGACACGTCGTCGAGGAAGGCGACCTGATCTCCATCGACGGCTCGTCCGGCAAGGTCTACCTGGGCGAGGTCCCGGTCGTGCCGTCGCCGGTCGTCGAGTACTTCGAGGGCCGGATGCACGCGGGTGCCAACGACGCCGACGAGCTGGTCGAGGCCGTGCACCGGATCATGGCGTTCGCGGACCGGAAGCGGCGCCTGCGGGTGCGGGCCAACGCGGACAACGCCGAGGACGCGCTGCGCGCCCGTCGCTTCGGCGCCCAGGGCATCGGCCTCTGCCGTACCGAGCACATGTTCCTCGGTGACCGCCGCGAGCTGGTCGAGCGGCTGATCCTGGCCGACACGGAGACCGAGCGCGAGGAGTCGCTGAAGGCGCTGCTCCCGCTGCAGAAGCAGGACTTCGTGGAGCTGTTCTCGGCGATGGACGGGCTGCCGGTGACGGTACGGCTGCTGGACCCGCCGCTGCACGAGTTCCTGCCCGACATCACCGAACTGTCGGTCCGCGTGGCGTTGGCGGAGTCCCGTCAGGAGCCGCACGAGAACGAACTGCGGCTGCTCCAGGCCGTGCACCGGCTGCACGAGCAGAACCCCATGCTGGGCCTGCGCGGAGTGCGCCTCGGCCTGGTCATCCCCGGCCTGTTCACCATGCAGGTCCGCGCGATCGCGGAGGCGGCGGCCGAACGCAAGAACGCCAAGGGCGACCCGCGCGCGGAGATCATGATCCCGCTGGTGGGCACGGTCCAGGAGCTGGAGATCGTCCGCGAGGAGGCCGACCAGGTCGTCGCGGAGGTCGAGGCGGCGACGGGCGTGGAGCTGAAGCTGTCGATCGGCACGATGATCGAGCTCCCGCGCGCCGCGCTGACCGCCGGCCAGATCGCGGAGGCCGCGGAGTTCTTCTCCTTCGGCACCAACGACCTCACCCAGACGGTGTGGGGCTTCAGCCGGGACGACGTGGAGGCCTCCTTCTTCACGGCCTACCTGGAGAAGGGCATCTTCGGCGTCTCCCCGTTCGAGACGATCGACAAGGACGGCGTGGGCTCCCTGGTGAAGCTGGCCGCCGAGGCGGGCCGCGTGACCCGGCCCGACCTCAAGCTCGGCGTCTGCGGTGAGCACGGCGGCGACCCGGAGTCGGTCCACTTCTTCCACGAGGTGGGTCTGGACTACGTCTCCTGCTCCCCGTTCCGCATCCCGGTGGCCCGCCTGGAGGCGGGGCGCGCGGCGATCACGGCGAACGGCAGCGACCACCGGTAGGCCCCTGACGGCCTCTGGTACCCCGGATCCGCCGCCCGTCCCCGACCCTCATCCGATGGGCGGCGGCTCCGGATCACGAAGAGAGGGCGGCACCCTTGTGCGGGGGTGCCGCCCTCTCTCGTGCATCATCTGCCAGGACGGTCAAGCCAAGTCGACGACATGTGGGCGCTGATCGGGCTGCTGCTGCCGCCCTGGCCGCAGAAGTCGCCGCTCCGGCGGTCCCGAGTCGCCCTGCCCGTGGCGGCGTGATGTACGGCGCGCGAGCCATCGTCGAGATCGTCGGTCGTGAACGGGCCGTCCACGAGTTGGTCGTCGGCTACCCGAACGCAGCCCGGATGATCTGTGGGAGTCGGCCATGGAACACCGCAGGCAAGACGATGACGCGCCGTACCGGGCCTCCTGGTTGGCGCGGGCTGCTCCAGTGACCCAGGACACGGGCTCTGTCTGTACGCATGTGCCGAGGTTATGGTGTGGCGCCGTACCCGGCGGATCGGTCCCCTGGGGGAGGGGGAGGTCGGAATGAGGCTCATGGACGCGGACCACGCGCAACTGGTCGTCGCGGCGCAGGCCGGGGACGACCGGGCGCGTGAGGAGCTGATCGGCGCGTACCTGCCGTTGCTCTACAACGTCGTCGGGCGAGCCCTGAGCGGACATGCCGACGTCGACGACGTCGTCCAGGAGACCCTGTTGCGCGTGGTGCGCGACCTGCCTGCCCTGCGTGACCCGGACAGCTTCCGGTCCTGGCTGGTGTCGATCACGCTCCGCCAGATCAGTAGCCACCGGCACCGGCAGCGCGCCTTGGCCGGCCGGACCACGGGCATCGACGAGGCAGACCACGTACCGGACGCCGGCGCCGTGCCCGAGGACATGACGATCCTGCGTCTGCACGTGTCGGACGAGCGCCGTCAGGTCGTCGAGGCGGGCCGGTGGCTCGACCCGGACCACCGGGTGCTGCTGTCGCTGTGGTGGCAGGAGTGCGCCGGATCGGTGAGCCGTGACGACATCGCCGCCGCGACGGGGCTCTCGGTCGCCCACGCCGGAGTGAGCCTGCAGCGCATGCGTGAGCAGCTGGAACTGAGCCGGACGATCGTCGCCGCGCTGGCGGCCGACCCGCGCTGTCCGGGGTTGGCCGAGACCGTCGTCGGCTGGGACGGTCCCCGTACGTCGGTGTGGCGCAAGCGGATCGCGCGGCACACCCGCGGCTGCCCGGTCTGCACGGCGACGACGACGCAACGGGTGCCGGCCGACCTCCTGCTGCTCAGCCTCGCGCCGCTGGCCGTCCCGGCCGCTCTCGTCGCCGCGCTGGCCGCCAAGGGTCTGGTGTCGGGTACGGCCATGAGTGCCGCCGGGCTGGCCACGGCACACGCCGGAGTCGGCACGGCGGCTGCGTCGTCGGGGACAGGGGTTGGGGCAGGTGGTCTGCACGGCTCGCTGATCGGGAAGCTCTCCGCGATGGGAGCTCATCCGCTGGTGGGCCTCACCACCGGCGCGGTGCTCATCGCCGGGACCGCCACCTACGCGGCCTGGCCCGAACCGGCGCGTCGAGTGCCCGGCGTCACTGCCGCTCCCACGGCCGGCGAGCCCACGCCGAGCCCGTCGCGAAAGAGCACGCCGGCCCGGCCGGCCCCGGTGAGTCCGTCCGCCGTCGCGGACCTTGTTCCGCTGGGCGCGCGGTCGCTGGAGTCCGTGGACGAGAGGGGCCTGTACGTCACGTACACCGGCGACTTCGCGACGCTCGGCCGGGTTGCCCCGTCCAGCGGCGCGCAGAGCCGGCAGCGGGTCACCTTCACGGTCGTCCGGGGGCTGGCCGACACCCGGTGCGTCACCTTCCGCGCCGCCGACGGCCGCTATCTGCGCCATCGTGACCTGCGGCTACGGCTGAGCGGCAACGACGGCAGCGAACTGTTCCGTGAAGACGCCACCTTCTGCCCGAGCCCCGGGTCGGTCGCCGGTTCGGTGACCCTGCACGCGCACAACTATCCCGGCTCGGTCCTGCGCCACCGTGACGGCGGCATCCGGCTCGACGGCTCCGACGGCACTCGGGCCTTCGCCGGCCAGGCTTCCTTCATCGTGCGCGGGGCTTTGGCCTGAGAACTGGTGCGCACTCCCTCTCGGTGAGGGCGACCGGACAGCCGGGCTCGGCATAACGCTTTTTGCCTGCGAGATGCATCACTGGGCAATCGTCCGGATGGCGCGACTTTTTCGTTACGAGACCGCGGGCTCGGAGGCCTCCTCTTTCGTGGGGTGCACTTCCCGCCGCTCTCACCATGACGTGTCGGCGCGGCAGGCTCCCCGACTTCGCCGTTGACGTATCCCCTGAAGAGAGCCCCTCCCATGACGCGACACACTCACGGACGCACCCGAGGAGAATCATGAAGGGCATGCACCGGCTCGGCCGGCGTCCCCGGACATGGGCGATAGGAGTGTCGGCCGCGGCGGTGCTGGCCGGTGTCGTGACGCTGCTTCCCAGCTCCGCCGGAGCCGCGACCTTGGGCGCGCAGGCGGCCCCCTCCGGCAGGTACTTCGGCACCGCTGTGGCCGCCGGAAGGCTCGGCGACTCGACGTACGCCGCGATCTCGGACCGGGAATTCAACATGATCACCCCGGAGAACGAGATGAAGTGGGACGCCATCGAGCCGTCCCGCGGCAATTTCACCTTCGGCCCCGCCGACCAGATCGTCAGCCATGCCCTGGCACACGGCCAGCGCATGCGCGGCCACACCACGGTCTGGCACTCGCAGCTCCCGACCTGGGTCAGTTCCATCACCGACGCGGCCACGCTGCGCAGCGTGATGAAGAACCACATCACCACCGAGATGACCCACTTCAAGGGCAAGATCTACGCCTGGGACGTGGTCAACGAGGCGTTCGCCGACGGCGGCAGCGGCCAGCACCGCAGCTCGGTGTTCCAGAACGTGCTGGGCAACGGCTTCATCGAGGAGGCCTTCCGCACCGCCCGGGCCGCCGACTCCTCGGCCAAGCTCTGCTACAACGACTACAACATCGAGAACTGGACCGACGCCAAGACCCAGGGCGTCTACGCGATGGTCAAGGACTTCAAGTCCCGCGGCGTGCCCATCGACTGTGTCGGCTTCCAGAGCCACTTCGGCACCGGCGGCCAGCCGTCCAACTTCCGGACCACCCTGGCCAACTTCGCCGCTCTGGGCGTTGACGTCCAGATCACCGAGCTGGACATCGCCCAGGCGTCGGCCACCAACTACGCCAACACGGTCAACGCCTGCCTGTCCGTGGCCCGGTGCACCGGCATCACGGTATGGGGCATCCGTGACAAGGACTCCTGGCGCAGCAGCGAGAACCCCCTGCTGTTCGACAGCAACGGCAACCCCAAGCCCGCCTACTCCGCCGTCATGAACGCCCTCAAGGCCACCCCCGGTACCGCGACCAGCGCGACCCCGACCACGACCACGGGCGGGACGACCGGCGGGACCGGTACCGGTGTCGGAGCGATCAAGGGCGCCCCCTCCGGTCGCTGCATCGACATCAACAACTTCGCCACCGTCAACGGCACCCAGGCGCAGCTGTGGGACTGCAACGGACAGACCAACCAGCGCTGGACGTACACCTCCGGCAAGCAGCTGATGATCTACGGCGACAAGTGCCTGGACGCGAAGGGCACCAGCAACAGCACCGCGGTGGTCATCTGGGACTGCAACGGCGGCGCCGGCCAGCAGTGGAACATCAAGACCGACGGTACGATCGCCGGCGTCCAGTCCGGCCTGTGCCTCGACGCCGTCGGCGCGGGCACCGCCAACAGCACCAAGATCCAGCTGTACTCCTGCTGGTCCGGCAGCAACCAGAAGTGGACCGGCGTGACCGGGACGGCGACCCCTGCCCCGACCTCGACCCCGACAACGGCAACGCCCGCGTCGACGGGCAACACGTGTGCCCTGCCGTCGACCTACCGGTGGTCGTCGTCGGGTCCGCTGGCGCAGCCGGCGAACGGGCAGGTCGCGCTGAAGGACTTCACCACCGTGACGTACAACGGCAAGCACCTGGTCTACGCGACCACATCCGACGGAACGAAGTGGGGCTCGACGGGGTTCAGTCCCTTCACGAACTGGTCGGACATGGCGACGGCCCGCCAGACCCGGATGAACGAGCCCGCGGTGGCGCCTCAAGTGTTCTACTTCGCGCCCAAGAACGTCTGGGTGATGGTGTCCCAGTGGAGTCAGTGGCCGCTCTACTACCGCACGTCCAGCGACCCCACCAACCCCAACGGCTGGTCCGCAAAGCAGCCGCTGTTCACCGGCAGCCTCCCCGACGGCCCCGGGCCGAACCAGAAGAACGCCCCGATCGACCCGACCATGATCGCCGACGACCAGAACATGTACCTGTTCTTCGCCGCTGACAACGGCAAGATCTACCGGGCGAGCATGCCGATCGGGAACTTCCCGGGCAACTTCGGCTCCTCGTACACGACGGTCATGAGCGACACAACGAACCTTCTGTTCGAGGCGCCGCAGGTCTACAAGGTCCAGGGCCAGAACCAGTACCTCATGATCGTTGAGGCGCAGGGGGCGAACCGCTACTTCCGCTCGTTCACCGCCTCCAGCCTGAACGGTCCGTGGACGGTCCAGGCGGGCAGCGAGAGCAGCCCCTTCGCGGGCCAGGCCAACAGCGGTTCGACCTGGGCCAAGGGCGTCAGCCACGGTGACCTGGTCCGCAACAACCCCGACCAGACCATGACCATCGATCCCTGCAACCTGCAGTTCCTCTACCAGGGCCTCCCCAGCAACACACCGGAGAACACCGACTACTTGAAACTGCCGTACCGGCCGGGCCTGCTCACCCTGCAGCGCTGACCCGCCTGATCCACGAGACAGCGGCAGCACCTCAAGGAACCCCAGCCGTGCGTCGGCTGGGGTTCCCCGCTTTCGTGGACGTTCATTGTTCATCGTTTGTCCTGTGGCCCCGGCGTCGTCAGCGCTGGTGCGTTCCGCTCACGGACATGGATGGCCCAGGGGTGGCGAACATCGGTGCAGCGGTTGGCGCTGAGAGTGCGACGGAAGCTGTTCGCCCTGGACGACCTGGTTGTAGTTCATGGCGAAGTCCTCGCGCGGCAGTTCCACGGTGGCCCGGAACGCGGCTCGTGGGCCGCCCCACGGGTCGGGACCGGTGCCGAGGTGGGCCAGGTCCAGGTCAAGGACCCGGGCCTTGTTTGTTTCCTGACCGCCGACGCCGACGCCGACGCCGACGCCGACGCCGACGGCCCGGCAGCACGCCACGGGTGGGTGGCGTTGCTGCCGGGCCGTCAGTCACTCACGGGGTCTCACTTCCCGTGCAAACCCCTGCGGCGACGTCCGCGAAGCACCAGCACGCCGCCGGCAGCGATGACCAGCAGGCCACCGAGGGCGCTGTACGTGACAGCAGCGCTGCTCGCCCCGGTGGAAGCCAGGTCGCCGGACGTGCTGCTCGGGGTCTGCTGGCCGACGGGCGCGCCGACCTCCCCCTGCGCACGGGTACCGGTCGTGCCGGGGGCCGAGACAACCGGCGTGACGGCGGTCGGCGTGGGGGCGGGCGTCGGCTTGTCAGCGCCGGCGGTCCCCGACCTGGGCTTCAGCTGAAGGGTCGTGATCGAGTACGGCGGCAGCGTCTGTGCGGCCGCCGTGCCCCGCTTCGCCGTCGTCAGGGCGGTGTCTCCCTGGGCATACGAAACGGTCGTGACCGCCCCTGCGGCCGGGGTGAATCCGGCGTACGAGAGCGACACCTGCGCCGCGTTCTGTGGGCTCTTGTTGGTCAGCATGACGTTCAGCCCGCCGGTGCTGTTCCGCACCGCGTGCACAGTGACCGACGAGTTGCCCGAGGACGACTTGACCATGATGTCGCCAGGCTTCGCCAGTGCGGTCAGCGAGCGGATGCCCCAGTAGGTGGGGAAGGGCGTGTCGCGCGTCGGTTCGCACTTCCCCCCGGCGCAGGTGCCGGCGGAGAGCACACCCCCGTCCTGGTAGTCGGTCTGGCCATGGACGGTGGTGGGTGCTTGGTCCGTGCCGTTGTGCAGGTTCCACCAGTCCACGTGGGTGGCGCCTTGCTCGAACCAGGTCATGTAGGTGTCCGGCGCGAACAGGGCCGCGGCCTGGCTGGTCTGGGCGGGCGAGCCGACGGCGCCGTTCTCGGTGACCGCGATCTCCACCGAAGCGGCGCGCGAGCCCGTGTACTTGGCGATCAGCGAGCGCAGCGAGGACCTGACACCGGCGATCCGGGAGGGGGTGTTCAGCAGGTCGGCCGTGGTTTTGCCGCCCGGATACCAGTGGACGATGACGAAGTCGATCGAGCCTCCCGCGATGGAGAGCACCGTGTTGTTCCAGTCGGCGGTGTCACCGGGAGCCTTCTCCGCATCCGGCCAGAAGCCGGGGGTGGTGAGCACCGCTCCGATCTTCACCTTCGGATCCACGGCCTTCATCGCCTTCGAGTAGGCGACGAGGTTCTTCCCGTACTCCTTCGGGCTCTTGTCGGCGTGGTGGTCGGTTTCCCAGCCCTTGCCGTTGCCGTAGTGCCCGTTGCCGTAGACCTCGTTGCCGATCTCCCAGTACTTCACGCCGTAACCCTTGTCGACGTTGGAGTACTTGACCCAGTCGGCGGCCTCCTGGGGGGTGCCGGAACCGTAGTTCGCGGTCAGGATCGGCTGGGCGCCGACCTTCTTCGCGGTGGCCATGAAGTGGTCGAAGTCGGTGTTGGAGGGGATCCAGCCCTTGCCGTCGCCGTAGGTGTGGGTCTTCCAGTGGTATTCGTCCGCGCCGGAGCCGCCGGGATAGCGCAGCTGCCGAACTCCCGCGGCCTTCATCAGCGATGTCACCTTGGGGGTCCCCATGTGGTCGTCGCCGAAGCCCGTGTTGAGGCCGACACCACTGCTGGGCACCGTGCCCAGGGAGGTACCGGCATTCACACGGATGTCGACGGTCGGCGCGGCGTCCGCGCTGGGCGCCAGGGCGCCGACGCCGACCGAGGCGGCGAGCACCGCCACAGCCCCCGCGACCAAGCGCCGGCGCATCCGGCTACGGCGCGGCGTGCGAGCCCAAGGCATCGGCTGTTCGGCGGGTCTCGGGTCGTCTGATGACACGTAATGCTCCGATCAGGGTCTTAACACAGAGGGCGTAGCGCCGCTGACCACGGCTCGCCCTCGTCGGTACACCCCTAAGTGGCCACTCAGAGCGGAAAGGTTGCCGTCTCAATCATTCTTCGCCGAGACGCGGTCGCACCGTCTCTCCGGACCCGGTGACCCGGTGACCCGGTGACCCGGGGACACGTCCGGGCTCCCTTTCCACCTCGTCGGCGCGAACCATCACATGCTTCCGGCCGCACACCGCCCGCGGTGGCCGAGCGGCTGAAGCCGCTCAGGAAGCACAGGAAAAGACAGGCGGCGGCCGCCGCCACCGCCACCGCGACGGCCCTGTTCTCGCATAGCTACCGCCAGGTGGTATGTAGCGCTGAGTAACTACTTGGGGCTGTGGTCGCGCTGCTCGGCCGTCATGCCGGGGCCCTCGTCGGAGACATGCAGGTCCACCCAGCCGGGGCGCAGGGCGTCGGGACTGTGTCGATGGGTGCCGACGTGGCCTCCGCGGGGGCCGACGCGCGGACCGCCGGGGCGGCGTCCGCCAGTGTTGAGGCGGTGGGTGCCGGGACGGCGACCATGGGTGCTGGAGCGGCGGGAGCCTGGACGGCGTCCGCGGGTGCTGGGGCGAGGGGCGTCGGCGCCGGGGCGCCTGGCGGGTGTGGGCCTTCGGGAGCAGGGCCTCCGCCGAGCCGGCCTTGGGGAGCAGGGTCTCCGACACGGCCGTCGGCGGCGAGGGACGCGCATTCGACACGGTGGCCGCCGGTCCCGGAGCCGCCGCCTCCTGGCCCGACATCTCCCACGCCCACGATTTCTCCGCAGCCGGGGCTTCCGAGGGGCCGGGCGCCCGGCCGGACGGCTTCCGCACCGCAGCCTCCTCCGCAGCCGAGGCGTTCCCGGGTGATCCGGGGCCCGGGGCCGAATGGTTCTACCTGGACACGCGGCCCGTGCCCGACGATGACGCGCCGCGTCCACCGCTCGTAGGCTGAGTCCCACCGGCTGCGGAGGGAGCCCGGCCATGTCAGGTTGGAGTGCGAAGGCCATCCCCGACCAGAGCGGACGCGTAGCCGTCGTCACCGGGGCCAACAGTGGCATCGGGTATGTCACCGCGCGGGAACTCGCCCGTCGGGGCGCCCGCGTGCTGCTCGCCTGCCGCAGCGAGGCGCGGGGCGTCGGGGCCAGGGACCGACTGGTCGGCGAAGTCCCGGGTGCGGACGTGGAGTTCGCCCGCCTGGACCTCGGGGACCTGTCCTCCGTACGGGAGTTCGCGGCGACGTATGCCTACCACCGCCTCGACCTGCTGATCAACAACGCGGGCGTGATGGCACTGCCGTACGGCACGACCGCGGACGGCTTCGAGACGCAGTTCGGGGTGAACCACCTGGGCCACTTCGCACTGACCGGGCTGCTGCTGCCGACGATCCTCGCGACACCCGCCGCGCGCGTCGTGGCCGTCTCAAGCACGGCGCACGCGCTGGCCAACATCGACATCGACGACCTCAACAGCGAGCGCCGCTACCGCCGTTGGGTCGCCTACGCCCGCTCCAAGACCGCCAATCTTCTCTTCGTCCACGAACTGGCCCGCAGGCTGGCGGCCCACGGCTCGGACGTGGTCGCGGCGGCGGCGCACCCGGGGTACGCAGCCACCAACCTCCAGACGGCGGGCCCGAAGATGGCCGGCCGCAGGGCGGCGGAACGCTTCATGCGGGTCGGCAACCGATTCTTCGCCCAGTCCGCCGACGCGGGCGCGCTCCCGACCCTCTACGCGGCCACCGCCCCCGACGTGCCGCCCGACTCCTTCACCGGACCGTCCCTGGCGGGGTGGCGCGGTTCCCCGGCCCCCTCCTGGCGGGCCCCGTGGACCCGCGACGACCGGGCGTCCCAGCGGCTTTGGGCCGCTTCGGAGGAACTCACCGGGGTGGCGTACGACGCCCTGAAGGTCTGAGCCCGCTGAGGCCCTGAGCGCCTCAGTCCTTCCGGCCCGTCACCGCCACCGTCACACCCAGGCCGATCATGGTCAGCCCGCCGACCCCACCCACCCGGGAGAGGCGGCGCGGCGAGCGGGCGAACCAGCCCCGCGCGGTCGCCGCGACCAGCCCCCACACGGCGTCGGAGACCAGCGCGATGACGTTGAACACCAGCCCGAGCAGCAGCATCTGCGCGGCCACATGGCCCTGGCCGCGGTCCACGAACTGCGGCAGTACGGCGGCGAAGAACACGATGGTCTTGGGGTTGGTCACGCCGACCGCGAACCCCTCCCCGAACGTCCGCAGACCACCGTGCCCCGCCGCCGCAGCCGTCACGTCCTCGGCGAACGCCGCACGCAGCGACCCGCGACCGCGCCATGCCTTGACACCCAGGTACACGAGGTAGGCGGCACCGGCGAGCTTGAGCGTGGTGAAGACCAGGACCGAGCGCTCCACGATCGAGCCGACCCCGAACGCGACGGCCAGGACCAGCACGTAGGCGCCGACCGTGTTCCCCGCCACCGTGGTCAGGGCGGCCCGCCGGCCCTGAGCGAGCGCCCGGCCGATCACGAACAGCACGCTGGGTCCGGGGACCACGATCAGCAGGAACGACATGGCCGCGAAGGCGAGAAGACGGTCGGTGGGCACCATGCCGCCATGCAAGCACGGGGGACCCGCGCCCTCCAGCGGATTTCCGCCGACGGGCCCTCTGCCGCGCACCTCGGGCCGTGGAGCGAAGACCCTGCGCCGGGTCACCCAGCTCTTCCAGCGCACCGCCGACGGTCTGGTGAAGGCCGAAGCCGGTGGCCACGACGTCCGGGCCACGTCCGGGCACCCGTTCCGGGCCCGGCGCGGGTGTTCGACTTCGAGGACTACGCGACCGACCTCGACGGAGTCTCAGCGCGGGGCGGTCACCGGACGGTGCCCGCCCCTTCCGTTCCGAGCCGCGGCCCGGGCTTACGCCGCCCGCACCGCGTACGTCGTGATCCGTACCGACTCGTCGTCCAGGCACTGCCCGGTCTCCAGGTCGAAGCGCTGCTTCAGCAGGGGCGAGGCCACGAACGGCCGTCCCTGGTGGGTGCCGGTCAGGCCGCGGGAGAGGACCGCCGCGCCGCCGAAGGGGTCGCGGTTGTCGACGGCGTACAGGTTGCCGGCGCGGTCGCGGAACAGGGCGGCCTGACGGCCGTCGGGCAGCAGGGCCGCCACGCCCCGGCCGGGGAGCAGCCGGGTCAGCTCGCAGACCGCGAACCAGTCGTCGTTCAGCTGGAGTTCGACCTTCAGGTCGGTGGTCTCGGGTGCCAGGGTCATCGCTGGGCGCTTCCTTCCAGGGGGCGGTGGCCGATGGTCAGCAGCGGCAGGTCGGGCTTGATCTGGTCGCGCTCGGCGACGAAGCCGACGACCGGGTCGGGGGTGTCGGGGGCGTTCACGAAGGACACGAACCGGGCTAGTTTCTCGGGGTCGTTGATGGTGGTCGCCCACTCGTCGGCGTAGTGCGCCACGTGGGCCGTCATCAGGGACTCCAGCTCCTCGCAGATGCCGAGGGAGTCCTCCACGACCACGTCACGGACGTGGTCCAGGCCGCCGGGGATGCGCTCCAGCCAGGTCGAGGTGCGCTCCAGACGGTCCGCGGTGCGGATGTAGAACATCAGGAACCGGTCGATCAGCTTGATCAGTTCGGCGTCCGAGAGGTCCTGGGCCAGCAGGTCCGCGTGGCGGGGGGTCGCGCCGCCGTTGCCGCCGACGTACAGGTTCCAGCCGTTGGAGGTGGCGATGACGCCGAAGTCCTTCGACTGGGCCTCGGCGCACTCGCGGGCGCAGCCGGAGACCGCCGACTTCAGCTTGTGCGGCGACCTCAGGCCCCGGTAGCGCAGCTCCAGATCGATCGCCATGCGGACCGAGTCCTGGACGCCGTAGCGGCACCAGGTCTGGCCGACGCAGGACTTCACCGTGCGCAGGGACTTGCCGTAGGCGTGGCCGGACTCGAAGCCGGCGTCCACCAACCGGGTCCAGATCAGCGGGAGTTGCTCGACGCGGGCGCCGAACATATCGATCCGCTGACCACCGGTGATCTTCGTGTAGAGACCGAAGTCGCGGGCGATCTCGCCGATCACGATGAGGCCCTCCGGGGTGATCTCACCGCCGGGGATGCGCGGGACGACCGAGTAGGAGCCGTTCTTCTGGATGTTGGCGAGGAAGTGGTCGTTGGAGTCCTGCAGCGAGGCCTGCTCGCCGTCCAGGACATAGCCGCTCGCGCCGATGGTCGGGGCGAGGGAGGCGATGATCGAGCCGACCGCCGGCTTGCAGATCTCGCAGCCGTCGCCGCCCTTGGCGCCGTCGCGGCCATAGCGGTCCAGGAGGTCCTGGTAGGTGTTGATGCGCAGGGCCAGGACGATCTCGTAGAGCTCCTCGCGGGTCTGCGAGAAGCAGCCGCACAGGCCCTTGTCGACCTCGACGCCGGACGCCTCCAGCTCGGCGGTGACCAGCTGGCCGAGCACCTTGACGCAACTGCCGCAGGTCGTACCGGCCTTGGTGCACTTCTTCACCTCGGGCACGGTCGTGCACTGGTGGTCGGTGACCGCGGCGCGGATCGTGCCCTTGCGGACGTTGTTGCAGGAGCAGATGATCGCGTCGTCCGGCAGCGCGGTCGGGCCGAGCTGGACGGACTCCCCGGCACCGGCGGGCAGCACCAGCGACTCGGGCTTGACCGGCGGAACCGAACCGGTGAACGCCTTCAGCGTGCCGTACGCCTCCGCGTCGCCGACCAGGATGCCGCCGAGCAGCGTGCCGTCGCGGCCGATGACGAGCTTCTTGTACAGGCCCGCACGGGAGTCGGAGTAGACGACGTCGAGGCAGTCCGCGGTCGCGCCGTGCGCGTCACCGAAGGAGGCGACGTCCACGCCGAGCAGCTTCAGCTTGGTGGACAGGTCCGCGCCGAGGAAGGCGGCCTCGTCGGAGGCGATGGTCGCCGCGGCCGTCTCGGCCTGCTCGTAACCGGGGGCCACCAGGCCGTACACCCGGCCGTCGGAGGCAAGCGCGCACTCGCCGATCGCGAAGACATGCGGGTCGGAGACCGTGCGGCACTGCTCGTCGACCGTGATGCCGCCGCGCTCGCCGACCGTCAGACCGCAGTCGCGGGCCAGCTGGTCGCGGGGGCGGACACCGGCGCTGAACACGACCAGGTCGGTGGCGAGTTCGCTGCCGTCGGAGAGCTTCATCCCGGTGACGGCACCCTCCGCGTCGACCACGATCTCCTGCGTGCCCACCCCGGTGTGGACGCTCAGGCCCATCTCCTCGATGGTGCGCAGCAGCGCCGCGCCACCGCCCTCGTCGACCTGCACCGGCATCAGCCGCGGCGCGAACTCCACGATGTGGGAGGTGAGTCCGAGACCCTTCAGCGCGCCGGCCGCCTCCAGACCGAGCAGACCGCCGCCGACCACGGCACCGGTGGTGCGCGTCTTCGCGTACTCCTCGATGGCGAGGAGGTCCTCGATCGTGCGGTAGACGAAACAGCCCTGGGCGTCCTTGTTGGGGACCGGCGGCACGAACGGGTAGGAGCCGGTGGCGAGGACGAGGGTCTCGTACGCGAAGACCTGACCGGACTTCGCGGTGACCTGCTTCGCCTCGCGGTCGACAGCGACGGCCGGGTCGCCGACGTACAGCTCGATGCCGTGCGTCTCGATGAACTCCATGTCGGTCACGGAGAGGTCCTCGGGCGTCTTGCCCGAGAAGTACGAGGTGAGCGCGACGCGGTCGTACGCGGGACGCGGCTCCTCGCACAGCACGACCACGCGGTGGGTGGCGGTCATGCCGCGCTCGGCGAGTGCTTCGAGGAAGCGCTGGCCGACCATGCCGTGGCCGACGAGCACGATCGTGGGGGTGGGCCCCGGGGTGGCGGTCATCTCAGGAGCCTCCATCGTTGGTGAGCAGGTGGAGCAGCGGGCCGCCGTCGGAGGGGAGCGGCTCTGCTCCCTCCCAGGCGCGGGCGAGCGCGCCGACGGTGCCGAGTTCGCCGACGAGGACCCCGCCGACCAGGCGGTCGTCGCGGACGACGACCTTGCGATAGGTGCCGCGGGTGGCGTCCGCGAGCTGGACGACGTCGTCGCCCGGGAGCGCCTCGGTCTCGCCGAACGCCGCCAGGTCGAAGGCGGTCTGCCCCGGCAGCGTGAGCCGGGTCAGCGAACGGGTCCCGGTGTAGCGGGCGTTCACCCGACCGGCCAGCAACTCGGCGAGCACATCGGCCTGTTCGAGGGCCGGCGTGGCGAGGCCGTAGACATTGCCGTCGTGCTGGGCGCAGTCGCCGATGGCGTGGATGTACGGGTCGGACGTGCGCAGTTCGTCGTCGACGACGACTCCCTTGCGGACCTGAAGCCCCGCGGTCTGCGCGAGACCGACACGGGGGTGGACCCCGCAGGCCAGGACCACGATCTCGGCGTCCAGGGCGTATCCGTCGGCCATCTCGACCGAGCGGACCGCGCCGCCGACGCAGCGCACGTCACGGACGCGCAGATCGGTGTGGACCTCGACGCCGAGGTCGCCGAGGTGGCGCCGGACCAGCTTGGACGCGCTCGGGTCGAGCTGGCGCTCCATCAGCCGCTCGGACTGCTGGGCCAGCATGACCTGGGCGCCACGCTGGGCGAGCGCGCGGGCCGCCGAGACCCCGAGGAGCCCGCCGCCGATCACGACCGCCTTCACTCCCGGCCGGACCGCCTTGGACAGGCCCAGGCAGTCGTCCATGGTGCGGAAGGCATGGACGCCCTCCGGCAGCTCGTGGTCGGGGGTGAACAGACCGCGCAGCGGCGGCAGTACCGGGTTCGAGCCGGTGGCCAGAACCAGCCGGTCGTATGCGATCTTCGAACCGTCCGCGCACTCGACGGTCCGCGCCTCGCGGTCGATGCCCACGACCCGGGCACGGGTCAGCGCGGTCGGCGCCGGAAGCGCGATCACGTCCGGGGTGTACCGTCCCGCCAGCACCTCGGCGAGGAGCACCCGGTTGTACGGGCGGTGCTCCTCCTCGCCGACGAGCGTCACGGGCGTGCCGAGCTCTCCGAGCCGCCGGGCGAGTCGGACGCCCGCGAGCCCGGCGCCGATCACCACCACACGCGTATTCGAGGTCATATCCAGGAGCCTGCGTTGCGGGTGTTACCCGACCGCATCACGTCTGTTTCCCGCGAGGAACGCTGCCCTCAGCTGGTGCCGGGACCGGATGTGAGGGTTCGGCGCGGACGGCCGGTGCGCACTGTGAGGAGGGCCGCGGTGCGGGCGTCGACGCCGGTGAGGGCGTACGGCCTGGTCTACGACCCGTCCTCTCCCGGCCCCCGGTACGGCGCCCGCGCTCCGCCGCCGTGTGACGGTACCCACGTTCCGCCGCCGCGATCCCGCGGTCCAGGGTGTCCCGGGGGTGTGCCTCACGGCCCTCGGGCCGGTCCCGCTGCACGGTCTGCCGACCGGCACCCCGGCCCTGTACGCGCTCGGCACCAACAAGGCGGTCGCCATCGTCGGCACCTCGGGGGCCGCGGTGACGTACGGCCGGCCGTCCGCACACGGAGGTGCTCAAGCCGCTGATCATGGTCGTACTGCTGGGTGTCGCCCCCTTCGTCAGCCTGCGCCCCGCCTTCGGCGCCGCCCCGCATTGCCGCACCGACGACGGAGCACGGGCGATGTTCGCTCGGCACGGCACCGCCCTGCGGCGGCGGCATCGCGCTGGTCGCCGATATTGCGTACGAACAGCGGCTCGCCTGACGCTACGGTGGCGCCGTGACGACTCAGGTGATCGTGCTCAACGGCGGGTCCAGCTCGGGCAAGTCCGGGATCGTGCGCTGTCTGCAGGCGGTTCTGCCGGACCCGTGGCTGGCCTTCGGGATCGACGGGTTCGTCGAGTCGATGCCCGCCTCGCTCCAGTCCTCCGGCACGGGCATCGAGTTCGCGGCGGACGGCGGAGTGAGCGTGGGCGAGGAGTTCACGCGGCTGGAGGCGGCCTGGCGGGCCGGGGTCGCCGCGACGGCCTGGGCGGGCGCCCGGGTGATCGTCGACGACGTGTTCCTGGGCGGAGCGCACTCCCAGGAACGGTGGCGGAAGTCGCTGGACGGACTGGACGTGCTGTGGGTCGGCGTCCGGTGCGACGCGGAGGTGGCCGCGGGGCGGGAGATCGTCCGGGGCGACCGGTCGCGGGGGATGGCCGAGAAGCATGCGGAACTCGTCCACCAGGGCGTGGTCTACGACCTCGAGGTCGACACCACCCACACCGAGGCCCTGGACTGCGCGCGCACCATCGCCGAGGCGGTCGTCAGCGGTGCCCCGTGAGATGCGCGAACACCACCACGTTCCCCCGGTAACCGGTCGAGCGTGAGTAGCCGCCGCCGCAGGTGATCACCCGCAGCTCGGGCCTGCTCGCGGCCCCGTACACCTTCTCGTCGGGGAAGGCCTTCGCGTCGTACACCTCGACCGCGTCCACCGTGAACACCGCGACGCTTCCGTCGCGCCGGTCCACCTCGATCGCGCTGCCCTTCCGGAGGGCGCCGAGGTCGTAGAAGACGGCGGGTCCTTCGGCGTTGTCGACATGCCCGGCGACGATCGCGGTGCCCGTCTCGCCCGGGGTGGTGCCGGACTCGTACCAGCCGGCGAGGTTCTTCCTGCCGGCCGGGGGGACGTCGAGACTGCCGCTCCGGGTGAGGGCGAGGCCCATCAGCGGCGCGTCCACGCGGATCGAGGGGATGCGCACGCGGTCCGGCGGGGACGGCGACAGCGCGGGCGCCGCGGCCCGACGGGTGTCCACACCCGCGTGCGCCTGGGCCGCGGACGGCTGCGGCGGGGCGTGTGTCTCGGCGCCGCTGCGCAGCAGCCACGCGCCGGTGCACAGGGCCACCACGGTGACGCCCGCTATGACGGTGTTGCCGAAGCCGCGGTTGCGCACAGGAACCTCCTCCTCGACGGCCTGCCCGTCCCCCTCCGGGCCGCGAGGGGCATCGGACCCGGAGGGGGAGGGGACATGCGGTACCGGCGGACGGACAGCGGAGGGTGTCCGTCAGATCCCGTCGCCTCTCGCCCGGCGATGCAGGAGCCAGGTACCGCCCGCGGCGGCGACGGCGAGAGCCGCCACACCGGCCGCGGTCTGTACGGGATCGGGGCCCAGAGCGCCACCGACCCCCGTCTTCACACTTCCTCTGGGATGCACCGACTGACGCTGCGAGGTCAGCGTGACCACCAGGTCACCGGTCACCCGCCGGCCGCCCTCCGCACAGGTCGCGGCGATCTCGTACGTCCCCGGCTGCGCGCTCGGCGGCACTCGGAACTGTCCGATCGCGTCACCCTCGTGTGTGCTGGGCGCCAGCGTGAAGGAGTCCGCGCCCACCGCGCTGGCGTCTCCCTGCGCCGTACCGCCGTCCCCGCACGCGGCCGTGTTCACCGTGACCTGGCCGCCGGGCACCGCGGACGACGGGAAGATCTCGAGACCGTCCGAGTCCCCCGCGTACGCGGGGGCACAGACGAGACCCGCGGCGACGACGAGCGCGCTGCCGGTCAGCAGCCGGGCGGTGGGGCGCATGATGCTCCTTCGAGCTCTCGAGTGGATCCCTGTGCCTTCGAGGTAAGTGGCAGTGGGCCGAGCCCGCTTCCTGAGAGTTCGTCAGAAATGTGGTGAATGGGTGTCAGATCGCCGTGACCCGGGCCGGGTCGGGCGGAGTTTCAGCAGGTCATCGCCGTACGGCGGGCAGGTCGCCGAAGAGAACCCGAAGAGTGCGGGGCGCGCGTGTGAACGGGTGACCCGTCGCCCGCGATCCGCGCTTGACCTCAACGTTGGTTGAGGTATCAGGCTGGCCCGCATGCAGACAGACACCGCTCCTCTCCACGTCGCCCTGGTCATCGGCAGCAACCGTCACGGCCGCTTCGGTCCCGTCGTCGCCGACTGGCTCCTCGACCGCCTCCGCGATCGCGACGACCTGGTCCCCGCGATCGTGGACGTGGCCGAGACCGACCTGCCCATGACCATGGCGCCGAGTCCCGAGGTGACCGCCGCCCTCGCCTCGGTGACCCCGAAACTCGCGTCGGCGGACGCCTTCGTGGTCCTCACCCCCGAGTACAACCACTCCTACCCGGCCGGCCTGAAGAACCTGATCGACTGGCACTTCACGGAGTGGCAGGCCAAGCCGGTGGCCCTCGTCTCCTACGGCGGCATCTCGGGCGGCCTGCGAGCGGTGGAACACCTCCGCCAGGTCTTCGCGGAACTCCACGCGGTGACGGTCAGGGACACGGTGAGCTTCCACAACGCGGGGGGTTCTTTCGCGGACGGTCGGTTGAAGGATCCGTCGGGTCCGGACGCCGCGGCGAAGACGATGCTGGACCAGCTGGTGTGGTGGGGGCGGGTGCTGAGGGAGGGGAGGGCCGCCAGGTCGTACGGAGGGTGAACGGCCGGCGGTCGGGGATGTCGCGCCGGGCCCCCGTATCGGCGCTACGGTGAGGCGATGGGCATGGAACAGCGCATCACCCTGATCACGCTGGGCGTCTCGGACCTGGCCCGTTCCAAGGCCTTCTACGAGGCTTTGGGCTGGCGCGGCCAGGAGGTCGCGGAGACCGTCTTCTTCCAGGCCGGGGGGCTGGGCCTGGTCCTGTGGAGCCGGGAGAAACTGGCGGCGGACTGCGGCCTCGAACCGGGCCCGGCGTACGGCTTCGGCGGGATCGCCCTCGCCCACAACGTCCGTTCGGCGGCGGAGGTCGACGCCCTCCTGGCGAAGGTGGCCGAGGCGGGTGGCACGATCACCAAACCGGCCGCGGTGAACGAGATCGGCTTCTACTCCAGTGCCTTCACGGACCCGGACGGCCACGCCTGGGAGCTGGCGTACAACCCGGGCTTCCCCTTGGCGGAGGACGGCACGCTCACGCTTCCGGACTTCGGCTGACGCCCGTGGCTGGGCGCCCCAATCCGAAGGGACGCCCCCATGGCGTCGCCGCCGGTCGCCCGGGAGTGCGTGCCGGGCCCCCGCCTCCGCGACGTCGGCCTGGTCCGCGGGACAGGGTCCAGACCTGGCCTAGTACTGCAACGGTCTTTGCCGTGACTGCTGGCCAATTCGGTCGTTGGTGTGGTTATGGGTGGGGACCTTGCTGATGTCAGGCTGTGGGCGGGTGAACTGGACGCTCTGCATGAGCGGTTCGTGCACAGGTTCAACCGGGAGGAGCCACGTCAGTCGGCGCTGGCTTACATGCGGGGCCTGGTCGCTCCGCTGCAGCGCAAGAACGGCTGGACGCTGGCGGAGGAGGCCGGACACGCCGGTCCCGATCGCATCCACCGACTGCTGAACCGGATCGAGTGGGACGCCGACGAGGTCCTGAACGACGTACGCGACTACGTCGTGGAACACCTCGGAGACCGGGATGCCGTCCTGATCGTCGACGACACCGGCTTTCTCAAGAAGGGCATCCGCTCGGCCGGTGTGCAAAGGCAGTACTCCGGAACCGCCGGCCGCACCGAGAACAGCCAGATCGGTGTGTTCCTCGCCTACGCCACCGGCCGCGGACGCACGTTGATAGACCGCCGTCTGTATCTGCCCACGTCCTGGACGGACGACCGGGACCGCTGCCGGCGGGCCGGCATCGACGACCACGTCGCCTTCGAGACGAAGGTGGCCATGGCCAAGGCGATGGTCCGCCGGGCCATCACCGACCGGATCCCTTTCGGATGGGTGACGGCGGACGCCGCCTACGGCTACAGCAAGGGCTGGCGCTTCGAGCTCGAGCAGGCGGACGTCTTCCACGTCATGGCCACCACCCGGCACGACACCGTCGTCACCCGCTGGTCCATCGACCACCCCGTCCACGGCCTGTTCCCCGGCCTGCCCCGGCAGAAATGGAAACGCCGTTCCTGCGGCGAGGGAGCCCATGGCCGGCGGATCTACGACTGGGCCCGCGTCGAAGTGAGGCCCTGGCACCGCGAGGACCGCCGGCACTGGGTCCTCGCCCGCCGCAGCGTGAGCAGGCCCGAGGAGATCTCCTACTACATCGCCTACTGTCCCGCCGACACCACCCTGGACGAGCTGATCCGCATCGCGGGCAGCCGCTGGGCCGTCGAGGAATGCTTCCAGACCGCCAAGCAGGAGTGCGGCCTGGACGACTACCAGGTCCGCCGCTACCCCGGCTGGCACCGTCACATGACCCTGGCCATGGCCACCCACGCCTGCCTGACCGTCCTGCGAGCCCGACAGCTGGACACCGACAAAGCAGAAACGGATCCTCCCAGCTCATCCATCTCAGCCTCGCCGAGATCAGACGTCTGATCACCCGCCTCACCGACCGTCGTCCCACCCCGGCCGACCACATCCTGCACTGGTCAACCTGGCGACGACGACGCCAGCACCAAGCCCGCATCAGCCACTACAAACGACGCGGACACAGCCCCTGAACTGCCCAGCACTCAGAACAAGCACCGTTGCAGTACTAGGCCGCGGCGAGTACTTCTTCCAGGGCCCGCATGCCCACTGCCGCGAGGACGGGGTTCTTTCCGCCCCGGTAGTAGTGCACCGCGCCCACCCCGAAGCGCAGGGCCCAGCCGCGCCCCCGCTCCCAGGTGGCGTCGTCGACGTCGGCCGCCGAGCGGAACACCTCGCGGCTCTCGCGGTCGAACAGCGTCCACGCCGGCAGCATGTCCGCCGCCGGGTCCCCGGTGCCGAGGCCGCCGAAGTCGATGACCGCGGTGAGTCGGCCGTTCTCGGTGAGCAGGTTGCCGGGCAGGAGATCGGCGTGGAGCCAGACGGGTTCCCGTTCCCACTGGGGCAGTTGGAGGGTCTCGTCCCAGAGCCGGGTCGCGCGGTCGGCGTCCAGGATTCCGTCGGCGTCGAGGTCACGGATCGCGAGCCGGGCGTAGTCGTCCCGCCCCTGGAGGGGCCCACCACGGAAGGACGTCGGCGCACCGGCGGCGTCGACCTCTCGCAGCGCGACGAGGAACCGCCCCAACTCGACGGCGGCCTCCGTGTGTTCGCGGATCGGTGAGTCGTAGGCGTTGTCCCCGGCCAGCCACCGGTACACGCCCCACTGAAGCCCGTACCCCCGCCCCGGCTCCCCCAGCGCCAACGGCTCCGGCACGGCCAGCGGCAGATGCGGTGCCAGCCCGGGCAACCACCGGTGTTCAAAGGCGATCTGCCCCGCCCCACCGGGCAACCGGGGCAGCCGTACGACCATGTCGTCCCCGAGCCGGTACATCGCGTTGTCGGTCCCGGAGGACTCGACCCGGCTCACGGAAAGTCCGTCCCACTCCGGAAACTGATCCGTGATCAGTCCCTCGACCAGCGCCGCGTCGATGTCGAGCTCGTCGGCGTGCATCTTCGTGGTGGCGGACATGCGGCTCCAGGGCAGGGAGGCGGGCATCGGCGGTGGAGCGTAACCGCGCTCCGGGGGGCGGAGCCATCGCTTTTCGTCAGCCCTCCGGGCCGGAGAACCCCTCCGCGAGCGCGCGATGCCCCGCCGCGGCCTGCGGGGCCTCGGCGGGGGTGACGGACGAGCCCGGCAGCCGGCCGAGGCGCTCGATCTCGTCGGCGAAGCGCAGGTGCTCCGAGCGGGCGTGCTCCCGGCACGGCAGGCACGTCACGTGGTCCGGTCGCGGCGAGGTCATGGCGTACGGCACCCGCAGTCCGCACCCGGTGGCGACGACGCTCGGCAGGTCCCCGGCCAGGCCGAAGGTGGCCGCGAGCATATTGCGGACGGCGGCCTCGCCACGGACCACCTTCACCTCGACATGGATGTGCGGGTCGTCCTCGCTCAACCGTCGTCCTCGCTCAACCGCCCTCCTCCTCCCACGGGTACGGCCGCCCCGGATCCCGGGACGGCCGTGTCACACGCGAGAGCTCTCAGTTCACGTTCACCGCGCTCCAGGCCGCCGCCACCGCGTTGTACTCCGTACTGCCCGCGCCGTACAGGTCCTTCGCCGCGTTCAGGGTGGCCGTCCGCGCCCCCGCGTAGTTCGTCGAGGACGTCATGTAGACCGTCAGCGCCCGGTACCAGATGGCGCCCAGCTTGTCGCGGCCGATCCCGGTGACCGTGGAGCCGTTGGAGGTGGGGGAGTTGTAGCTGACGCCGTTGATCGTCTTGGCGCCGCTGCCCTCCGCCAGCAGATACGCGAAGTGGTTCGCGACCCCTGAGGAATAGTGGACGTCGAGGTTGCCGACCGAACTGCTCCAGGAGTCGGCGGAGCTGCCGTCCTTGGAGGGCTTGTCCATGTAGCGCAGGGCGTCGCGGCCGAAGCCGGAGCGGACGATCTTCTCGCCGATCAGATAGTCGCCGGTGTCCGAGGAGTTGCCCGCGTAGAACTCCACCAGGGTGCCGAAGATGTCGGAGGTCGCCTCGTTGAGTCCGCCGGACTCGCCCGAGTACGTCAGCGCCGCCGTCTTCGAGGTCACGCCGTGGGACATCTCGTGGCCCGCCACGTCCAGTGACACCAGCGGGCCGAGCTGGGTCCCGTCACCGTCGCCGTACGTCATGCAGAAGCAACTGTCGTCCCAGAAGGCGTTGTTGTAGTTCGTGCCGTAGTGGACGCGGTTGTAGGAGCCCTTGCCGTCCCCGCCGATGCCGTTCCTGCCGTGGACGTTCTTGTAGTAGTCCCAGGTGACGTCGGTGCCGTACTGCGCGTCCACCGCCGCCGTGGCCCGGTCCGAAGTCGCCCCCGTGCCCCAGTGGTTGTCGGCGTCGGTGAACAGGGTCGCGGGCGCCCGGCTGATGCAGATGTTCAGGAAGCACAGGTCGGTCTTGTTGGCCGCGTCGCCGGTGTAGGTGTTCCCGCGGGTCGCGTCCTTCAGCTGGTACGTCGACCCCGACTGTGTCGTCTGCAGCGAAACCGTCCCGCTGTACAGCGACTTGCCGTCGCCGGCCGCCTGCTCGATGCTGTCCCACGCGTCGATCTGCGCACCCGTCCGCGCGTCCGTCAGTACCGTCCGCGCCACCGGGTTGCCGAGGGCGTCCTGTGCGGCGGCGTTCGTCTGCCAGGCCAGCTTCGGCGCCCCGTGCAGGGCGTCGACGACCAGCTGCGGCTTGGCGGTCAGCTTCTTCAGTGTCTCGCCGAGGTTGGCGGCCTTGAGGGCGTTCGCCGCGAGGTCGGCCGCCTTCGGCGCGGACAGGACCGGGGTGACGTCGGAGAGGGATATCGCGCTCTTCGTGGCGCGCGAGGAGCTCTTGTACGCCCCGCCGGGCGTCAGGTGGACCACGAAGTCGCCGCCCAGTACGGGCAGTTGGCGGTAAGTGCGGTCGTAGCGGACGTGCTGGGTGCCGTCGGCGTCGACGATCACGTCACGGACCTTCGTGTCCTGGGCGGAGGTGAGGCCCAGCGCCGAGGCCCGGTCGGCCAGGACGGAGGCGGCGTTCTCGAGCGCGGTGGCCCTGGTCGGCCTGTCGGCCGCACCGGCGGCGGGGGAGAGGGCGGCGGCCAGCAGGGTGGCGGCGGTGGCGGCGACTCCGGCGGTGGCGAGACGGCGGGAACGGGCACCTCGGACGTACGGCCGTATCCGACTCATCGGTCTCCTCTGAAAGGCGCCAACGCGGCGCGTGGGGGTGGCGCGGACGTTGACCAAGATTTAAGAGGTCATGACAAGCCGTGTCCATACCGCGTCACGTGCAGGTTTGTGAGGGGAGAGAATCGTTTCTGTGACCCCTGCGAGACTCCCGTTCTTCGTCTACGGCACCCTCCGCCCCGGCGAGGCCAACCACGACCTCTTCCTGTGCGGCCGCATCCGCTCCGAGGAGCCGGGCCGACTCACGGGTGCGCTGCTCTACGACGGTCCCGGCTACCCGTACGCCGTCGAGGGGGCCGGGGGGACGGTCGCGGGGGAACTCGTCACCCCGCGGGCCGATGCCTACGCCGAACTGCTCGCCGTGCTCGACGAGTTGGAGGAGTACCGCCCAGGAGACCCGGGCAACCTGTACGAACGGGTCGCCCGCGAGGTGATCCGCACGGCCGACGGCACGCCCGTGCGCGCCTGGGTCTATGTGGCGGCACCCCCCGTCGCCATCCGCCTGCGCGCCCGCGGCGAGCTCATCGAGAGTGGCGACTGGCTGCTCGGGTGACCTACCGCTCGACCGTCTCCAACCGCACCGCGCACGCCTTGAACTCCGGCATTCGTGACGTCGGGTCCAGTGCCGGGTTGGTGAGGGTGTTGGCGCGGCCCTCGCCGTACCAGTGGAAGGGCATGAAGACGGTGTCCGGGCGGATGCCGAGCGTGATGCGGGCCGGTGCCACGGCCCGTCCGCGCCGCGAGACCACGGCGACCGGGTCGCCCTCGGCCGCCCCCAGCCGCTCCGCGAGCCGCGGGTGCAGCTCCACGAACGGCCCCGGCGCGGCGGCGTTCAGCTCGTCCACCCGGCGGGTCTGCGCCCCGGACTGGTACTGCGCCACGACCCGGCCCGTCGTCAGCAGCACCGGGTACTCCTCGTCGGGCTCCTCCGCGATCGCCCGGTGCGAGACGGGGACGAAGCGGGCCCGGCCGTCCGGGGTGGCGAAGCGGTCCAGGAAGAGGCGCGGGGTGCCGGGGTGCACCACCGTGTCCTCCGTCGGACACGGCCAGAACACCCCGTTCTCCTCCGCCAGCCGCCGGTAGGTGATCCCGGAGTAGTCGGCAGGGCCGCCCGCGCTGGCCCGGCGCAGCTCCTCGAAGACCTCCTCGGCGTCGGTCGGGAAGCCCTTCTCCACCCCGAGGCGGTCGGCGAGCTCGTGCATGACCTCCAGGTCGCTGCGGATGCCGTCCGGCGGCGTGATCGCCTGCCGGCGCAGCAGCACCCGCCCCTCCAGATTGGTCGTCGTGCCCGTCTCCTCGGCCCACTGCGTGACCGGCAGGACCACGTCCGCGAGGGCGGCCGTCTCCGAGAGCACGACGTCACAGACGGCAAGGAAGTCCAGGGACTTGATGCGCTCCTCGATGTGCGCGGCGTGCGGCGCCGACACCACCGGGTTGGAGCCCATCAACAGCAGCGACTTGATGTCCGTGCCGAGCGCGTCGAGCAACTCGTAGGCGCTGCGCCCCGGTCCGGGGAGCGAGTCGGGGTCCACGCCCCACACCCCGGCGACATACGCCCGTGCCGCCGGGTCGTCCAGCTTGCGGTAGCCGGGCAACTGGTCGGCCTTCTGGCCGTGTTCGCGCCCGCCCTGTCCGTTGCCCTGCCCGGTCAGACAGCCGTAGCCGCTGAACGGCCGCCCTGCCCGCCCGGTCGCCAGGCACAGGTTGATCCACGCGCTCACCGTGTCGGTGCCCTTGGACTGCTGCTCGGGCCCGCGCGCGGTGAGCACCATCGCGGACTCGGGCTCGCAGAACAGCCGTACGGTCTCCCGGAGCTGGGGCACCGGAACGCCGGTGATCCGCTCCACGTACTCCGGCCAGTGGGCCATCGCAGCGGCCCGCGCGTCCTCCCAGCCGGCCGTGCGCTCACGGACGTACTCCTCGTCGACCAGCCCCTCGGCGACTACCAGGTGCAGCAGACCGAGCGCCAGCGCGAGGTCCGTTCCCGGCCGGGGCATCAGATGCAGGTCGGCCTGTTCGGCGGTCTTGGTGCGGCGAGGGTCGATGACGATCAACGTGCCGCCGTTCTCCCTCAGTTCGGTGAAGAACCGCAGGGACGGCGGCATGGTCTCGGCGAGGTTCGAGCCGACGAGGATCACACAGCCGGACTTCGGGATGTCCTCCAGCGGGAAGGGCAGCCCCCGGTCCAGGCCGAAGGCCTTCATGCCGCCGGCCGCCGCGGACGACATGCAGAAACGCCCGTTGTAGTCGATCTGCGAGGTGCCGAGGACGACCCGCGCGAACTTGCCCAGCGTGTACGCCTTCTCGTTCGTCAGGCCGCCCCCGCCGAAGACCCCGCACGCGTCCGGACCATGCTCCGCGCGCGTGCGGGACAGCCCCTCGGCGATCCGGTCCAGTGCCTCGTCCCAGCCGGCGGGCACGAGTGTGCCCCCGGAGCGCACCAACGGGGAGGTCAGGCGCACCCGGGACGAGAGCACGGCGGGTGCCGTACGGCCCTTGCCGCACAGCGCCCCCCGGTTCACCGGGAAGTCCGCGCGCTCGCTCACCTCGACGGTCCCGTCCGGAGCGGGGGTCAGGTTCATGCCGCACTGCAGGGCGCAGTACGGGCAGTGCGTGGGCGTCACGGAGTTCTGCATGCCCTTCAGCGTGCTTCGGCCGTGTTACGCCGGGGACGGCTCCGTGTTACGCGGCCAAGACGGCGACCTCCCGATCGGCACCCGGAAGCGGTGAGGCGCACACTCGTCCACCTGAGAGTCGTCGCAGGGCGGGACGGAAGTTGCCTGCGATGTGAAAGACGCCACATATGGCGCATTCCGTTGCGTGCTTGGCCGATCTCGCATCGTTGAGAGTTGAAAAACCGCGGCTACAGTCGAGCGCGGATCCAGCTTGGCGCCAGGCAAACCGTCCATGCGAGAAGCCAGCCAGGAGGTTCCCCCAGCATGCCTCTGCGCCATTTAGCCCCCCGTGACCGGTACCTCTTCCGGGTCTACGGCCACGGTCCCGCCGTCTCCGTCCCCGACCCGTTCGTCCACCGCGCCGTCGAGCGCCACGCGGCCGCCACCCCGCGCGCCGTGGCCGCCGAGCACGCCGGCGCGACGATCACCTACGGCGAGCTCGACCGGTACGCCGACGCCCTCGCCACCCGTCTGATCCGCGAGGGCGTACGGCCCGGCGACCACGTCGGACTCTTCGTACGCCGATCCATCCCGATGCTCGTCGGCCTGCTCGGCATCCTGAAGGCGGGCGCCGCCTACGTCCCGCAGGACATCGGCCTCGCGCCCCCGGCCCAGCTCGCCCACGTGATCCGCACCGCCCGCACCCGGATCGTCCTGGCCCTCGCCGAGCACGCGGCCCGCGTCCCGCGGGGCCCCCACGTGATCACCCTCGACGAACCGCTGCCGTACGAGCCGTCGAGCGCGCCCCCGCCGACCGTGCGCCCCGACGACGGCTGCTACGTCCTGTTCACCTCCGGCACCACCGGCCGCCCCAACGGTGTGAAGGTCACCCACCGCAACGTCGCGGGCATCCTCCTCACCGAACCCGGCGGCCTCGGCATCCGCCCCGGCGCCCGCGTGGCCCACCTGCTCAACGTGGCCTTCGACATGGCGGCCTGGGAGATCCTCGGCTGCCTCACCCACGGCGGCACCCTCGTCATCCGCGGCCGGGACATCACCGCGACGGCCCGCACGGCCGACGTCCTGATCGCCACCCCGACCGTCCTGTCCGGCATCGACCCGGCCGCCTGCCCGCGCGTCCGCACGGTCGCCGTCGCCGGTGAGCCCTGCCCGCGCCCCCTCGCCGACCGCTGGGCCCGCCAGGCCGCCTTCTACAACTGCTGCGGCCCGACCGAGACGACCATCGTCAACACGATGAGCCGCCATGACCCGGCGGCCCCCCTGCTGACCATCGGCCGCCCCACCCCCAACAACACGGTCTACGTCCTGGACGCCGACCGTCGTCCGCTGCCCATCGGCGCGGTCGGCGAGATGTGGGCGGGCGGCGACGGCGTCTCGGCGGGCTACCTGGACAACCCCGCGCTGAACGCCGAGCGCTACGCCCCCGACCCCTTCCTCGGCGGCGACCACCGCATGTTCCGCACCCGCGACCTCGGCCGCTGGACCCCCGACGGCGAGCTCGAGCACCTCGGCCGCACCGACGACCAGGTCAAGGTCCGCGGCTTCCGGGTCGAACTCGACTCCGTGTCCTCGGTGCTGGAATCGGTCGAGGGCTGCGCCCGCGCGGTGACCCTGAAGCGGGACGCCCGCACCCTGGTGTCGTTCGTCTGCCCGGCGGACGTGGACCCCGGCGCGGCGAGGCGGGCGGTGGCGGAGGCGTTGCCCTACTACTGCGTGCCCGAGAGTGTCATGGCCCTGACGCACCTACCGGAGACCGACCGCGGCAAGATCGACAAACAGGCCCTGTTGCGGATGGCCGACGAGCGCTTGGCGGTGGCCCGATGACGACCGCACCCGTGCGCGAGACGACCGACCTCCCGCCCCTCACCTCCGCGGCGAGGCGGCTCCTGAAGCACCCGCGGCTGATGCACTACAACCGGCTGGCCGGACTGGTGATCGCGGCCAACCTGGCCTTCCTGTGGGCGGCTTGGCCCCTGTCGACACGGACCCTCGGCCACGCGGCGCTCGCCAACCTCGCCCTCGCCGTGATCGTCCGCCAGCAGTACGTCGTCAACTTCCTCTTCCGGCTGGCCACCTGGCCCCGGACGACCTGGCCGCTGAAGATCCGCTGGACGCTCGGGAAGGTCTACCACTTCGGCGGACTGCACGTCGGCGGAGCACTGGCCGGGACGGCCTGGTTCCTGGCGCTGACGGTCACGGCGCCCAACGGCCCCCTGATGGCGGTCGGCTGGACCCTGCTGTCACTTCTCGCAGTCATCATCGCCACCGCCCTGCCCCCCTTCCGCTCCCGCCACCACGACCACTTCGAGAAGATCCACCGCTTCGGCGGCTGGACCGCCCTCGCCCTGTTCTGGACGCACACCCTGCTGTCGTCCGCCGGACCGGCGTCACTGGCGGTGCTCGCACTGGTCACCTTCAGCGTGGCGCTGCCCTGGTTACGGCTGCGCAAGGTGGCCGTACGCCTCGAACGCCCCTCCTCCCACGTCGTGCTGGCCCGCTTCGACCACGGCGAGACCCCCTTCGCGGGCTCCTCCACCGCGATCAGCCGCAGCCCGCTGAGGGAATGGCACTCCTTCGCCAACGTCCCCGCACCCGGCGAGCCCGGCTTCCGGCTCACCATCTCCCGGGCCGGCGACTGGACGGGCGCCTTCATCGACGACCTGCCGGCGAAGGTCTGGGTGAAGGGCATCACCACGGCCGGAGTCGCCAACATCGAGACCCTGTTCACGAAGGTGGTCTACGTGGCGACCGGCAGCGGCATCGGCCCCTGCCTGCCCCACCTCCTCGCCGCCGAGGTCCCCTCCCGCCTGGTCTGGGCGACCCGCGACCCCCGCACCACCTACGGCGACGCCCTCGTCGACGAGATCCTCGCCGTCCAGCCGCACGCCCTGGTCTGGGACACCTCACGGCGCGGCAAGCCCGACATGGTGCGCCTCGCGTACGAGGCCTACCGGGACTTCGGCGCCGAGGCGGTCATCTGCATCTCCAACAAGAGGCTGACCTGGCAGGTGGTGCACGGCCTGGAACGGCGGGGGATCCCGGCGTACGGCGCGATCTGGGACTCCTAGAAAGGGACGTCGATGAACAACCTGAAGCTCGAACGGCACGGCGGGGTCGTGACCGTACGTCTGCACCGCCCGCACGTCCGCAACGCGCTCAGCTCCGAGTTGCTGTCCGAACTCCTCGACGTGCTGCGCCCGTTGGACCAGGACCCCGAGGTCGGCTGCTACGTCGTCACCGGCTCGGAACGCGTCTTCGCGGCGGGAGCCGACATCAAGGAGATGGCCGGGAAATCGGCCGTGGACATGGCGGCAGAGGACTACTTCGCCGCGTGGGAGGAGTTCGCGGACCTGCGCACCCCGAAGATCGCCGCCGTCAACGGCCATGCGCTGGGCGGAGGCTGCGAACTGGCGATGATGTGCGACCTCGTCATCGCGGGGGAGTCGGCCGTCTTCGGACAGCCGGAGATCAAGCTGGGCGTGATCCCGGGCATCGGCGGCACCCAGCGCCTGACCCGCCTGGTCGGCCACGCGAAGGCGATGGACCTGGTCCTCACCGGCCGCACGATGGACGCGCGGGAGGCGGGACGCTGCGGTCTCGTCTCCCGGGTCGTACCGGACGACCGGGTCCTGCCGGAGGCCCTGGAGGCGGCCGCGACGATCGCCTCGTACGGGCGTACGGCGGTCAGGGCGGCCCGTGAGTGCGTGCACCAGGCCCTGGAGACCGGCCTGCGCGACGGCATCCGCTTCGAACGCCGGGTCTTCCACGCCCTGTTCGCGACGGCCGACCAGAAGGAGGGCATGACCGCGTTCCTCGAGAAACGCGCCCCGCGCTTCACCGGCCGGTGACGGCGCGCCCGGGGGCGGGGCGCTGTGCCCCGCCTCCCGGGTCACCTCAGCGGCCTCAGTGGCGGGCCGAGGCCAGCGCGTCCGTCACTCCCGGCTCCTTCGGCCCCAGGAACCGCGGATCCGGCCGGAGCACCACGTCCACAGCCGCCTTGCCCGCCGCGAAGAGCTCCCGGGTGCCGCCGTAGTACCAGGTGGCGTCGTGCTGGGCGTCGACACCGATGCCGTACGACGAGACACCCGCCGCCTGGCAGAGCGCGACCGCGCGCCGGATGTGGAAGCCCTGGCTGATCAGCACCGCGTTGTGGACGCCGAAGATCTTCCTGGCGCGGACGCAGGAGTCCCAGGTGTCGAAGCCGGCGTAGTCGCTGACGATCCGCGTGTCCGGAACGCCGTGCCGGGTCAGGTACGCGCGCATGGCGTCGGGCTCGTCGTAGTCCTCGCGGCTGTTGTCGCCGGTGACGAGGACGACCTCGATCCGGTTCTCCCGGTACAGCTTCGCCGCCGCGTCGAGCCGGTGCGCGAGATACGGCGACGGCTCGCCGTCCCACAGCCCGGCGCCGAAGACGACGGCCACCTCGGTGCGCGGCACGTCGGCCGTCGTCCGCAGCCGGTCGCCCGTCACGACGTACATCCACGTCGACGGCAGCAGCGCGAGCACACACCCCGCCATCACGGCCTGCACGAGCCTGCGCCGCCCGGCACGCGTGCGTGGCAGGCGTGGTCTGCGCACCCTCGGCAGTCGCATGGACGGTCCCTCCCCGGTCGGCCCTTCGCCAACGAGAGACGTACCGTCAGGCCGATCGGTTCGCCCGCCGGTGCGTGACCAGCCTCACTGCCGGACGAGAATGCGCAGGTCACGCCGCCTCACACCCCCACGCCCCGCATGGTGAACCGTCGGAAAGCACGCGTTATTGCCGTGAAACGGGGTGGCAACCTCAGGCCGTCACCATCGTTCCATGAACCGGATCAGCAGCCAGCCCGGCCTCGTCTCCCTCGACGACAGGCGCCGCCCCGAGCCGCCCGCGCTCGTCCTGGTGGCCCACGGCAGCCGCGACCCGCGCACGCTGAACACGGTCCACAGGCTCCTGGACCAGGTCCGCGAGCAGCGCCCCGGCCTGCCGGTGCACCTGGGCCACATCGAGCTGAACGAACCCCTGCTGCCGGACACGCTGGCGTCCCTGGGTACGGCGGAGGCCGTCCTGGTCCCGCTGTTGCTCAGCCGCGGCTACCACGTGAAGCGGGACATCCCGGAGATGGCGGCGGCCTCCGCGGCACGCACACGCGTGGCCGCCCCGCTGGGCCCGCACCCGCTGCTCGTGGAGACCCTGCACGCTCGCCTGATCGAGGCGGGCTGGAGCGCGGACGAGGAGACCCGCCGTACCGGCGCGGTGGTCCTCGCGGCGGCGGGCTCCCGCGACCCCGACTCGGCCGTGGACACCCGCCGCACGGCTCACCTCCTGTCGGACCGCCTGGGCGTCCCGGTGGTCCCGGCCTACGCCTCCGCGGCAACTCCCACGGTCGAAACGGCGGTCCGGGCACTGACGGCACGGGGCCGCCACAGGGTGGCGGTGGCGTCGTACTTCACGGCCCCGGGCCTGTTCGCCACGCAATGCGCAGAGAAGGCTCCGTGGATGGCGTCGGCCCCCTTGGGCACGCACCCGGCGATGGCCGACCTGATCCTGCACCGCTACGACCAGGTCGCCGGCCGAAGGGGCGAGACCAGCCACGAACTGCCCGCACTCGCCGTATAACCGGCACTCGGCAGACGTACAGGCGAATTGTCAGTCCCTGCCCGTACTGTCGAGACATGCCGTACGACCTGCAGTCAACCGAACGTTGGGCCTCAGAACCCGACAAGCGCCCCGGCCGCACCGCCTTCCAGCGCGACCGCGCCCGCATCCTCCACTCCGCCGCGCTCAGAAGGCTCGCCGGCAAGACACAGGTCGTCACACCAGGAACCCGCAGCCACGCCTGGGACGCCAGCCCCCGCACCCGGCTCACCCACTCCCTGGAATGCGCCCAGGTCGGCCGTGAGCTCGGTGCGGCCCTCGGCTGTGACCCGGACCTGGTCGAGGCCGCCTGTCTGGCCCACGACCTCGGCCACCCCCCGTTCGGCCACAACGGCGAACAGGCGCTGAACGAGTTCGCCGACGACTGCGGCGGCTTCGAGGGCAACGCCCAGTCCCTCAGGCTCCTGACCCGCATCGAACCCAAACGCTTCACCGACGAGGGTTCGGTGGGACTGAACCTCACCCGAGCCACCCTCGACGCCGCCACCAAGTACCCCTGGCCCCGCGGAGCGCACTCCTCCCGGAAGTTCGGCGTCTACGAGGACGACCGGCCCGTCTTCGACTGGATCCGCAAGGACGCCCCGGGCTCCCGCACCACCTTCGAGGCCCAGGTGATGGACTGGGCCGACGACGTCGCCTACTCGGTCCACGACGTCGAGGACGGTCTGCACGCGGGCCACATCGACCCCAACTACCTGCACGCCGAACCGGAACGCCGGGCCGTCTTCGAGGTGGCCCTCGGCCGGTACGTCCCCGCGGACACCGACCCGGCGGAGCTCGCGGAAGCCCTCGACCGCCTCCAGGACCAGCCCTGGTGGCCGCACGGCTACGACGGTTCGGCCGTCGCGCAGGCCCGCCTCAAGGACGCCACCAGCCAGCTCATCGGCCGCTTCTGCCTGTCCGCAGAGGCCGCGACACGCGAGCGGTACGGCACCGGGAGACTCACGAGATACGACGCCGAACTCGTCGTACCGCACGAGGCCCGCCTGGAGTGCGCGGTCCTCAAGGCCGTCGCCGACCGGTACGTCATGCAGCGCGCCGAGCAGGAGCGGCTGCGGGCCGACCAGCGGATCGTCGTCGCCGAACTGGCCGAGGTGCTCACCGTCCGCGCCCCGGACGGCCTCGAGCCCCAGTTCCGCGCGCTGTTCGACGACGCGCCCGACGACCGTGCGCGCAAGCGGGTGATCGTCGACCAGATCGCGTCCCTCACCGACGCGTCCGCCCGTTCGCTTCACGCCCGTCTCACGGGACACCTGTGATGCTTGCGGGACACAAGTTGTGTGGAGGAGACGGGAGTGACATGAATCGAGACCGAATGTGACCCTCCGTGGCCTGATCGGGCCACTCCCTCTTCCCCCATCACACTCCGTGCGGGACGCTCCCATGTGGCGGCACCCTTACGAGGAGGCATCAAGTGGTCGACGCGGATCAGACATTTGTCATCGTCGGAGGAGGTCTCGCCGGCGCGAAGGCGGCCGAGACGCTCCGCACGGAGGGCTTCACCGGCCGCGTGATACTGATCTGCGACGAACGCGACCACCCCTACGAGCGCCCGCCGCTCTCCAAGGGCTACCTCCTCGGCAAGGAGGAGCGCGACAGCGTCTTCGTCCACGAACCCGCCTGGTATGCGCGCAACGACATCGAGCTGCACCTCGGCGAGACCGTGGACGCCATCGACCGTACGGCGAAGACGGTCCGCTTCGGCGAGGACGGCACCGTCGTCCGCTACGACAAGCTGCTGCTGGCAACGGGCGCGGAGCCGCGCCGGCTGGACATCCCGGGGACCGACCTCGCGGGCGTCCATCATCTGCGCCGCCTCGCCCACGCCGAGCGTCTCAAGGGCGTCCTGGCCGCCCTGGGCCGGGACAACGGCCACCTCGTGATCGCCGGCGCCGGCTGGATCGGCCTGGAGGTCGCGGCGGCGGCCCGGGAGTACGGCGCCGAGGTCACCGTCGTCGAACACCATCCGACCCCGCTGCACGGCGCCCTCGGCCCCGAGCTCGGCAACCTCTTCGCCGAGCTGCACCGCGAGCGCGGTGTCCGCTTCCACTTCGGCGCGAGACTGACGGAGATCGTCGGGCAGGACGGCATGGTCCTCGCGGCCCGTACCGACGACGGCGAGGAGCATCCCGCGCACGACGTCCTCGCGGCGGTCGGCGCGGCCCCGCGCGTCGCTCTCGCGGAGGCGGCCGGGCTCGAACTGGCGGACCGGGCGCACGGCGGCGGCGTCGCCGTGGACGAGCAACTGCGCACGTCCGACCCGGACATCTACGCGGCGGGCGACGTGGCCTCCTTCCACCACGCCCTCTTCGGCGACCGGCTGCGCGTCGAGCACTGGGCCAACGCGCTCAACGGCGGCCCCGCGGCGGCGCGAGCGATGCTGGGCCGCCAGGTGACGTACGACCGGGTGCCCTACTTCTTCTCCGACCAGTACGACCTCGGAATGGAGTACAGCGGCTGGGCACCCCCCGGCTCGTACGACGAAGTGGTGATCCGGGGAGACGCCGGGAAGCGGGAGTTCATCGCCTTCTGGGTGAAGCAGGGCCGTGTGCTGGCCGGCATGAACGTCAACGTGTGGGACGTCACAGAGCCGATCCAGGGACTGATCCGATCCAGGGCTCAGGTGGACACGGAGGCGCTGGCGGACCCGCACGTTCCCCTCGTCAGCCTCGTCCCGTAGGTGTCAGTACCTCCCCGTAGACTTCACGCGTGGCAGGACGGATCAACGACGAGGACGTGAAGGCGGTACGGGACGCGGTCCCGATCGACGCCGTGGTGTCCGAGTACCTCCAGCTGCGCAACGCGGGCGGTGGCAACCTCAAGGGCCTGTGCCCCTTCCACGACGAGAAGTCGCCGTCCTTCCAGGTCAGTCCGAGCAAGGGTCTCTTCCACTGCTTCGGCTGCCAGGAGGGCGGCGACACCATCACGTTCGTGATGAAGGTCGACCACCTCACGTTCTCCGAGTCGGTCGAGCGTCTGGCCGCCCAGGCCGGCATCACCCTGCGGTACGAGGAGGGCGGCTACAACCCCTCCCACCAGCGCGGCGAGCGCATCCGCCTGGTCGAGGCGCACAAGATCGCCGCCGACTGGTACATGGAGCAGCTGGCCACCGGTCCGGAGGCCGACACCGGCCGTCAGTTCCTCGCCGAGCGCGGCTTCGACCAGGCCGCCGCCGCGCACTTCTCCGTCGGCTACAGCCCCCAGGGCTGGGACCACCTCACCCGCTTCCTGCGCGGCAAGGGCTTCAGCGACAAGGAGCTCCTGCTCTCCGGTCTCTCCCAGGAGGGCCGCCGCGGCCCCATCGACCGCTTCCGCGGCCGGCTGATGTGGCCCATCCGCGACATCGGCGGAGACGTCGTCGGCTTCGGCGCGCGCAAGCTCTACGAGGCGGACAACGGCCCGAAGTACCTCAACACGCCCGACACGGCGATCTACAGGAAGTCCCAGGTCCTCTACGGCATCGACCTCGCGAAGAAGGACATCGCCAAGGCGTCCCGCGCGGTCGTCGTCGAGGGCTACACGGACGTCATGGCCTGTCACCTCGCCGGCGTGACGACCGCGATCGCGACCTGCGGCACGGCCTTCGGCGGCGACCACATCAAGATCCTGCGCCGACTGCTGATGGACAACGGATCGGCCCGCGTGATCTTCACCTTCGACGGCGACGCGGCCGGCCAGAAGGCGGCTCTGCGCGCCTTCGAGGACGACCAGAAGTTCGCCGCCGAGACCTACATCGCGATCGCGCCGGACGGCATGGACCCCTGCGAGCTGCGCCTCGCCAAGGGCGACGAGGCGGTCGCCGACCTGGCCGAACCCCGCACCCCGCTCTTCGAGTTCGCACTGCGCCAGATCGTCGTCCGCTACGACCTCGACACCCCCGCCGGCCGCGCCGCCGCCCTCGACGAGGCCGCCCCGATCGTCGCCCGCATCAAGAACAGCGGCGCCCAGCACGAGGTCGCCGTGCAGCTCGCCGGCATGCTCGGCATCCTCGACACCCAGTTCGTGGTCAAGCGGGTGGCCCAGCTGGCCCGATGGGCCCGCGACCGCGGCGGCAAGGGCCCGGCCCCGTCGGGACGCGGCCCGCAGCAGCCGTCGTACGACGGAGCACACCGCCCCGCCGTCTCCGGCCCCGCCCTCACCCTGCGCAACCCCGTCTACGCCACCGAGCGCGAGCTCCTCAAACTCGCCCTGCAGCGCCCCGAGCTGGTCTCCCCGGCCTTCGACGCGTACGGCATCGACGAGTTCACCGCCCCGCCCTACGCGGCCGTACGCCAGGCCATCATGGACGCGGGCGGCGCGGAGTACGGCGTCCAGGACTCCCAGGACTACCTCGTCCGGGTCCGCGAGGCCGCCCCCGACGACGCGGTCCGCGCCATGGTCACGGAGCTGGCCGTCGAGGCGATCATGCGCAAGACGGTCGACGAGAACTACGCGGGCGATCAGCTGGTCACGGTCCGCCGCCGTGCCGTCGACCGCCGCATCCAGGAGATCCAGGGCACCCTGATCCGCCTCGGCTCCGGCGGCGACCCGGCCCACCTGGCCGCCGTACAGAACGAGGTGTGGGTACTCCAGCAGTACGGCCAGGCACTGCGGGAGCAGGGCGCGGCCGCTCTCTAGCGCCGGTTCCCGTACGCCTTTCAAGTGGTTTGGGGGCCGTCGCCCCGCCTACTCGTAAGGCAAAGTAACCACGCGGTCACGGACCGGACTCAAAAAGTCCCCGCACGCCCCTCGTGGCGGCTGTGTGTCGTACTCCACACTGGGTTCCGGTGCCTGAGTCCTCGGAGCGCGGCCGATCCGCCCCCAGCGGGTCCCTGACCCCCGCGGTTCCGCTCATCGCGTACGGGACGGACAGCGGCGAGGCCGCCGACTCCGCTCCCGAAGTACCGCTGCCGCACTCCTTGGCAGCGATCATCCTGGAGGTCGCCCCCGTGCAGACCCAGACCCTGACACAGACCGAGAACGGTACGGACGACACGACAGAGCAGGACGCCGAGCCCGACGTCCTCGTCGCGGTGCCCCCGCAGAGCCGTGTCGCGCACCACCCCGAGGCGGAGCCGGACCCCCCGCCCGCGGAAGCCCTCGAGAACGTGGAGACCGAGCCGGTCGAACCGCCCGAGCCGCCCCGCGGCCGCGTCGACACCGGCGGCCCGTCCTCGGACCTGTTCCGCCAGTACCTGCGGGAGATCGGCCGTATCCCGCTGCTCACCGCGGCCGAGGAGGTCGACCTCGCCCGCCGGGTCGAGGCCGGCCTGTTCGCCGAGGAGAAACTGAGCAACGCCCCCGACCTGGACAGCCAGTTGGCGCTCGACCTGGACCGCCTGGTCGTGCTGGGCCGCATGGCCAAGCGCCGCCTCATCGAGGCGAACCTGCGTCTCGTCGTGTCCGTCGCGAAACGGTACGTCGGCCGCGGCCTGACCATGCTCGACCTGGTCCAGGAAGGAAACCTGGGCCTGATCCGGGCGGTCGAGAAGTTCGACTACGCCCGCGGCTACAAGTTCTCCACCTATGCCACCTGGTGGATCCGCCAGGCCATGTCCCGGGCCCTCGCCGACCAGGCCCGGACGATCCGCGTCCCGGTCCACGTCGTCGAGTTGATCAACCGGGTCGTCCGCGTCCAACGCCGCATGCTCCAGGAACGCGGCTACGAACCGACCCCGGAAGAGGTCGCGACCCACCTCGACCTCGCCCCCGAGCGCGTCAGCGAGGTCCTGCGCCTGGCCCAGGAACCGGTGTCGTTGCACGCGCCGGTCGGCGAGGAGGACGACGTGGCCCTCGGCGACCTCATCGAGGACGGCGACGCCGCCTCCCCGGTCGAGTCGGCGGCGTTCCTGCTCCTCAGGGAACATCTGGAGGCGGTGCTGTCGACCCTGGGCGAACGTGAGCGCAAGGTCGTCCAACTCCGGTACGGCCTGGCCGACGGCCGCCCCCGCACGCTGGAGGAGATCGGCCGCATCTTCGGCGTCACCCGGGAACGGATACGCCAGATCGAGTCCAAGACGCTCAACAAGCTCCGCGACCATGCCTTCGCGGATCAGCTTCGGGGCTATCTGGACTGAGGAAACCGGACGGGGAACGGGGCCGCTTCCCAACGGCCCCTTCCCGCTAGTCCACCTCGGCCACCGCCTGCGCGAACTGCGCCTTGTACAGCCGTGCGTAGGCCCCGTCCGCCTCCAACAGGTCGGTGTGGGTGCCCTGTTCGACGATCGAGCCGTTCTCCATCACCAGGATCGTGTCCGCGTCCCGGATCGTCGAGAGGCGGTGGGCGATGACGAACGACGTGCGGCCGTGCGCCAGTTTCGCCATCGCCTTCTGGATCAGGACCTCCGTACGGGTGTCCACCGAAGACGTCGCCTCGTCCAGCACCAGGATCACCGGGTCCGAAAGGAACGCCCGGGCAATGGTGATGAGCTGCTTCTCACCCGCGCTCACCCCGCTGCCCTCGTCGTCGATCACGGTGTCGTAGCCGTCGGGGAGGGTCCGGATGAACCGGTCCGCGTGGGCCGCCCGGGCCGCCTCCTCGATCTCGCCCGGAGTGACCTCCCGCGAGGCCCCGTACGCGATGTTCTCCGCGATCGTGCCGCCGAACAGCCAGGTGTCCTGGAGCACCATGCCGATCCCGGCGCGCAGGTCGTCCCGGGACATGCGGGCGATGTCCACGCCGTCGAGCGTGATCCGGCCGCCCGAGACGTCGTAGAACCGCATGAGGAGGTTGACCAGGGTGGTCTTTCCGGCTCCCGTCGGCCCGACGATCGCGACCGTGTGTCCGGGTTCGACCTTCAGCGAGAGGTCCTCGATGAGCGGCTTCTCGGGGTCGTAGCGGAAGGAGACATGCTCCAGAGCGACCCGCCCGCGCAGTTCCTCGGGCCTCGCGCTCGACACCGGGTCCGCCTCCTGCTCCTCCGCGTCCAAGAGCTCGAAGACCCGCTCGGCCGAGGCGACACCCGACTGCACGAGGTTCGCCATCGACGCGACCTGCGTGAGCGGCATCGAGAACTGCCGGGAGTACTGGATGAAGGCCTGCACATCGCCGATGGACAGCGCGCCGGACGCGACCCGCAGCCCGCCCACGACCGCCACCAGCACGTAGTTGATGTTCGAGACGAACATCATCAGCGGCTGCATGACCCCGCTGTTGAACTGCGCCTTGAACCCGGCCTCGTACAGCGCGTCGTTCTGCTCGGCGAACTGCGCGGCCGACTCGTCCTGGCGGCCGAACACCTTCACCAGGTTGTGCCCGGTGTACATCTCCTCGATGTGGGCGTTGAGCTTGCCCGTGGTGCGCCACTGCTGCACGAAGTGCGGCTGCGAGCGCTTGCCCACGCGCGTGGCGACGACGAACGACAGCGGCACGGTGACCAGCGCGACCAGGGCCAGCAGCCAGGACACCCAGAACATCATCGCGAGCACACCGATGATGGTGAGCAGCGAGTTGATGAGCTGGCCCATCGACTGCTGGAGGGTCTGCCCGATGTTGTCGATGTCGTTCGTGGCCCGGGACAGCACCTCGCCGCGCTGACGCTTGTCGAAGTACGACAGCGGCAGCCGCGACAGCTTCGTCTGCACGTCCTCGCGCATCCGGAACATCGTGCGGTTGACGGTCCGGTTGACCAGCCGGGTCGCCACCGCCATCAGCAGCCCCGCGACGAGGAACACCCCGACGGCGAACAGCAGCACATGTCCTACGGCGGTGAAGTCGATGCCCTCGCCGGGCGTGAAGTCGGTGCTGCGGAGCATGTCGGCGACCTGACCGTCGCCGCGTTCCCGCATCGACGCGAGGACCTGCTCCTTGCTGGCGCCGGCGGGCATCTGCCGTCCGACGATGCCCGCGAAGACCAGGTCGGTGGCCTGGCCGAGGATCTTCGGCCCGACCACGTTCAGGCCGACGCTCAGCACGACGCAGAACAGCATCGCGTAGAGGGTCAGCCGCTCCGGCTTGAACTGGGCGAGCAGCCGCCTGCCGGACACCTTGAAGTCGATCGACCGGTTCTCGGGACCGCCGCCCGCCATCATGCGCCCCATGGGCCCGGCCATCAGGCAGCCTCCGCTTCCGTGAGCTGGGAGAGCACGATCTCCCGGTAGGTCTCGTTGTCCGCCATCAGCTCGCGGTGGGTGCCGGTGCCGACGACCCGGCCCTCGTCGAGGACGACGATCCGGTCGGCGTCGCGGATGGTGGCCACCCGCTGCGCGACGATCACGACGGTCGCCTCCGAGGTCTCCTCGGCGAGCGCCGCGCGAAGGGCCGCGTCGGTCGCGTAGTCGAGGGCGGAGAAGGAGTCGTCGAAGAGGTAGATCTCCGGCCGCTGCACGAGCGTGCGCGCGATGGCGAGCCGCTGCCGCTGACCACCGGAGACGTTGGTGCCGCCCTGCGCGATGGGGGAGTCGAGGCCGTTCTCCAGCCCGGAGACGAAGTCCTTGGCCTGCGCCACCGCCAGCGCGTGCCACAGCTCCTCGTCCGTGGCGTCGGGATTGCCGTAGCGAAGGTTCGTGGCGACCGTGCCCGCGAAGAGATACGGCTTCTGCGGCACGAGCCCGACGGTCTTGGCCAGCAGCACGGGGTCGATCTCGGCGACGGCCACCCCGTCGACGAGCACCTCGCCGTCGGTCACGTCGAACAGCCGGGGGACGAGCCCGAGCAGCGTGGACTTGCCGCTGCCGGTCGAGCCGATCACGGCGGTCACCTCGCCGGGCCGGGCCACCAGGTCGATCGCCTTGAGCACCGGCTCCTCGGCGCCCGGGTAGCGGAAGCCCGCGCCCCGGATCTCCAGATGCCCGTGCCGTCGCAGCTCGCGGACGGGCGACAGGGGAGGCACCACGCTGGAGGAGGTGTCGAGGACCTCCTGGACGCGCTCGGCGCACACCTCCGCGCGCGGCACCATCATGAACATGAAGGTGGCCATCATCACGGACATGACGATCTGCATCAGATAGGCGAGGAACGCGGTCAGATCACCGATCTGCATCCCACCGCTGTCGATCCGGTGCGCCCCGAACCACACCACCGCGATCGAGGACAGGTTCACCGTCGTCATGACCACGGGGAACATCAGCGCGAGCAGGTTGCCGGTCTTGAGGGACATCTCCGTCAGGTCGCTGTTCGCCCTCCGGAAACGGTCCTCCTCGTACGTGTCGCGCACGAACGCCCGGATGACCCGGTTGCCGGTGATCTGCTCGCGCAGCACCCGGTTCACCGTGTCGAGACGCACCTGCATGGACCGGAACAGGGGCCGCAGCCGCCGTACGATCAACGTCACGCAGATGCCCAGCGTCGGCACCACGGCCACCAGCACCCCGGACAGCGGTACGTCCAGGCCGAGCGCCAGCACGATGCCGCCCACGCACATGATGGGCGCCGACACCAACAGGGTGAACGTCATCAGGGCCAGCATCTGGACCTGCTGCACGTCATTGGTCGTACGGGTGATCAGCGTGGGCGCACCGAACTGGCCGACCTCGCGCGCCGAGAACGACTGCACCCGGTCGAAGACCGCCGCCCGCAGGTCCCGGCCGAGCGCGGCGGCGGTCCGGGCCCCGTAGAACACGGCCCCGATGTTGCACACCACCTGCGCCAGCGAGATGCCGATCATCAGAGCGCCGAAGCTCAGGATGTAGCCGGTGTCGCCGTTCACCACGCCGTTGTCGATGATGTCCGCGTTCAGCGTGGGCAGGTAGAGGGTGGCGCAGGTCTGCAGGAACTGCAGCAGCACCAGGAGGGTGATGGGTTTCTTGTAGGGCCTGAGATAGGTCCGTAGAAGTCGTATGAGCACGCTACGTCTCTCGGAGTCGGCGACGGGGCGAGTGGTTGCCCCTGGCCCCTATCGTCGGACACCCCACCCGTGTTACCTCAACCGATTAAGCCGACAGCAGTGCTTCGTACGGCCTTACGGGCCCTCAAGGGCCCGGACTCCTACCGGACTCTTACGTTCCGCCACTTGCCTACCGGAACGCCCCCGGGTATGTCTGCTCCCGCACCGACACGTACTGCTGCCGCACCGCCTGCCCCACCGCCAACTCCTCGCCGGGCTCCAGGACCTGCGCGGCCGGGCCCTGCCACATCGGCGGGGTGCGCGGATCGAGCGTGCCCTGCGAGACCCCGAGCGCCCAGGCCGCCTGCCGGGCGGCACCGATCGCCGCGTAGTCCGCCGGCTGCGGCACGACGACCTGCGCGCCGAACAGCGCGGGCGCGGCGGCCTGTACGGCGGACAGTTCGGCGGCGGCCCCCAGCAGGAACACCCGCCGCACCTCGACACCCCGGCCGCGCAGCACGTCGAGCGCGTCGGCGAGCCCGCACAGCATGCCCTCGAACGCGGCCCGCGCCAGATGCTCCGGCTTCATCGACTCCCGCCGCAGCCCGCTCAGTGTCCCCGCGGTGTGCGGCAGGTTCGGCGTCCGCTCCCCCTCCAGATAGGGCAGCAGTACGAGGCCGTGGGCGCCCGGCGTCGACTTCATCGCCAGCTCGGACAGGCTCTCCAGGTCGTTCAGCCCGAGCATCTCGGCGGCCCCGCGCAGGGTCCGTACGGCGTTCAGGGTGGTGACGACGGGCAGGTGCATGCCGGTCGCGTCGGCCAGCGAGGTGATCATCCCGCCGTTGTCGACGAGGGCCTCGGGGTGCACGGCCATCACGGACCCGGACGCGCCCAGCGACACCACGGCGTCGCCGAGCCCGATCCCGAGGCCGAAGGCGGCGGCCATGGTCTCACCGGTCCCGGCGGAGATCAGCAGCCCCTCCGGGGTGGTACCGGCCGCGTCCGAGGGTCCGATCACCTCGGGGAGCATCGCCTGGTGGCCGAGGGCCAGTTCGACCAGGTCGGCGCGGTAGGCGCCGGTGGCCGCGGACCAGTAGCCGGTGCCGGAGGCGCCGCCGCGGTCGGTGGTCCTTCTGACCGGCCGCCCGAGGAGCTGCCACACCAGCCAGTCGTGCGCCTGGAGGAGCACGGCGGTGCGCAGGGCGGCGTCGGGCTCGGTCTTGTTCAGCCAGCGCAGCTTGGTGACGGGCTGGGCCGCCTGCGGCACACATCCCACCGCCTGGGCCCAGGCCTCGCGCCCGCCGAGCGCGTCGACGAGGTCGGCCGCGGCGACCTGCGCGCGCTTGTCGCCGCCGACCATGGCGGGACGGACGGTGTTGCCCTGGGCGTCGAGGGGTACGACGGCGTTCTGCTGCGACGACACGCCGATGGCCTGCACACCCTCGAGGAGACCGCCGCCGGCGGCTTCACCGAGGGAGAGGAGCCACGCCTGGGGATCGACGTCGGATGCGCGGCCGCCGCCTTCCACCGGGTGCGCGGCGTACCCCTGCTTGAGCACGGCACCGGTGTCTGCGTCGCAGACGACGATGCGAGTGAAATCGGGTGAGCTGTCCAACCCGGCGACTATCCCCATGGCGCAAATTCTATGGGCGTAGCGTCGTGCCGGCGCGCACGGATTCGCCGACGCGGAACCGCCGTGACCGCGCGCACCTCATGGCGGAGCCGCGGACCGGCACCGCCCTGAGCCTGTGGGTGGTGTGCGTCACGGTCGGCGTCACGTGCTGCTGGTGCCCCAGTCGTCGTCCGGCGCACCGTTCGTGTTGCGGTCCCGGAGCGAGCGCACCCGCTGGGTCACGGACTCCGGCACCCGGTCGCCGACCTTGTCGCTGACCGCGTGGTAGGCCTTGCCGGCGAACTGGCGGCCCTGCTGGGCCGCCGTCTCCGCGGTGTTGCGGACGGCGGGGTTCTGGGAAACCTGGCGGGCGGACTTCTTCAGCTGTTCGTAGCGCTCGCGCCCGGCACGGGTGCCCAGCACGTAACCCAGAGTCAGTCCGACCACGAACGTGAGCTTGTAGCGCATGGCGGCCACCCTTCCCTTGTGTAGGTCTCCGGTGCGATGTCGGTGTCGGGGGAACCGATTGGCGGAGCACCCCCCTGCTTGCGCTAATGTATGTGTCGCAGCGAGCGCCCGCCCCCTGGCGAATACCCAGGGAGGTACGTTCGATGCAAACGAGGCGATCCTCCGTAGCTCAATTGGCAGAGCAGCCGGCTGTTAACCGGCAGGTTACTGGTTCGAGTCCAGTCGGGGGAGCTTCGATCTTCCGTAGCTCAATTGGCAGAGCAGCCGGCTGTTAACCGGCAGGTTACTGGTTCGAGTCCAGTCGGGAGAGCAGGAGAAGGAGGACCCCGATGGGGTCCTTTTTCATGTCCCCCGCAACCGTGCAGGTCACGGCGTAGTCCTCGAGGGCATGCGAAGTCGCCCCTGCGAGGCAGGAGATCGTATGAGCGGCTATGCTGCGGCAGACGGCGCGCACGCATGTACGCGACACGCCGCTATGGGGCGGTAGCTCAGCCGGTTAGAGCAGCGGACTCATAATCCGTCGGCCGTGGGTTCGAGTCCCACCCGCCCCACCGTGCACGTCTGTGACCTGCGGAAACGTCTCATCTGGGGTGCGGATACAGGACTTTGGGCTGCGGGGCTGAATCCGCTGCTCGTGAGTTCAACTCTGTGGCCGTCAGTGTGCGTTGGGATCGCTTTGACCTGCGCAGACGTATCAGCCCACGGCTGGAGGATGGTGTCGTGGGTGGGCTGCGCGAGCCTCTGGACGTCAAATTCTGGACGCTGGCTGGACACGACGATTCAGAGGTGCCGCCCGGGGACCTTCGAGTAGGCGGCTCTGCCGGGCCGGCGGCTGGGTACGGAGTCGGCCCGAATGGGGTGCGGTCCGAGCTGGGGCGCGAAAACGGCCCGTACTGGAAACGGCCCGGAATGCAGGTGCAGCGGAGCCGGCACGAGTCGGGGCACCGTCACGGACAGGACGGCCACGACTCCCATCACGGAGGCGGCGCAGGCGAGAGCCGTGGCCTTGAGCCGCTACGCCGCGGCCACGTCACACAGGGCGAGTTCGCGGCTGACGCCGACGACGCGGCGTGCGCGAGACCGACGGCGACCTGGAGGACTGTGCAGTCGAGCTGGTTGCCTCGGCCGCGCCGTAGAGGTCAGTCGGTCTCGAGACGTTCTGGGGCCCGCCCGTGGATCGAGACGCCGTGCGGCCGGACGCCGATGTACAGCCTGCGTTTCCCGACCCGGTAGGCGCTCATTCCGTACGACAGTGCCACCCGGTCCACGCCACCCGTTGCGCTCTTCCCGCGAGCCCCGCCGCGGCTCGGCCGGCCGCGCCCCCGGCGTCACGTACCTGGCCGGGCAGATGGAGTATTGAGATGCGAGAATCTAGGGTCAGCGCGTGGCTTTCATCCTGGTGTGCGAAGACGACGCGGCGGTTCGCGACATCCTCAGGCGTGCCCTGGAGCACGACGGTCACACCGTTTCCGTCGCCCCCACGGCAGACAGCCTGCTGCGGCAGCTCGCACCGGTGCCCCAGCTGCTCGTCCTGGATCTCGGGCTGCCGGACGCAGACGGCCGCGATGTCTGCCTGGCTCTGAGGGCTCGCGGCGTCGACGTGCCGGTGTTGATGCTCACCGCCCTGGACGGTCTGCACCACAAGGTGGGCGGCTTCGAGGCAGGCGCCGACGACTACATGACCAAACCCTTCGACATCCCGGAATTGCTGGTCCGCGTCCGGGCGCTGCTGCGCCGGGCCACCGTGGCGCCCGCATCGCACGAGGTTCTCCTCGATCCGGCGAAGCACATGGTGACCTACGATGCGGTGAGCATGAGCCTGACCCCGACCGAGTTCCGCCTACTGGGCCGCCTGATCGCCTCGCAGGGCGACGCGGTACGTCGGCACGCCCTCGTCGCCGCCGGCTGGCCGCACGGGGCACACGTCAGCGACAACACCCTCGACTCCTATGTGCGCCGGCTGCGGACCAAGCTCGGTCCGCTGGGTGTGGCCCGGCGTCTGGCGACGGTCCGCGGCGTGGGCTACCGATGGCAATGACGGGATTCCGCAGAAGCGTCGTCGCGCTCACCGTCCTGATCGCCACCGCCGTGGTCGCCATCCTGGTCGTCGTCTCGCATGTGCTGCTGAGCAGGGTGACGGACGCCGACGCACACGATCTGGCCCGTACGCGCGCCGAGGCGGTCGCGGCGAACGTCACCGCCAAGGGCGGCCGTGTCGTGCTCACGGAGAACGGCAGTGAGGCGTTGGACGAGGTCGCCTGGGTGTATGTCGACGGCCGCCTGATCGACGGGAACGTACCGGCGAGCGTGGTCAGGCGTGTCAAGGAGCTGGTGGACTCGAGGCGTTCGCAGACCGCGACCGCCGGCGACTCCCTCCTGTACGCGCGGCAGGTCCCGGTCGACGGCCACCACGTCATGGTGGTCGTCCGGGTGGACCTCACGCCTTATGAGACGTCCGAGCAGCGCAGTCTGACCTTGTCGTTGATCCTGGGCGGCCTCACGATCCTCCTCGCCGGCGGTGTCGCGCATCTCGTGGTGCACCGCGCGCTGCGGGTCGTGCACGAAATGGCCGCCCTCGCCGACGACTGGGGCCATCACGAACCCGGGCGCCGCTTCAACCTCGGGGTCCCCCGCGACGAGTTCGGGGAACTGGGACAGACGCTGGACCGCCTCCTGGAGCGCGTCGACAACGCGTTGGCGGACGAGCGCCGGCTCACCGACGAGATCGCCCACGAGCTGCGGACACCGCTCACGGTGCTGCGGGGCGAGGCGCAGCTGGCTCAGCTGTCCGGAGAGCCGGTGCCGCCGGAGGCGGTACTGAGCGAGGTCGACCGCCTCGACGCGGCGATCACGACGATTCTGCGCGCCGCGCGCGCCCGCACGGACGAGGGAACCCGGTGCGATCTGCGCTCCGCCGCGCGGCAGGCGATCGGCGGTCGCGCGGTCGAGGTCGCCTTTCCCGCGAAGATCGAGGTGGCCATGGCGCCCGACGTCGCCGTGTCGCTGCTGTCACCACTGCTGGAGAACGGCCTGCGGCATGCGAAGACGGGTGTGTGGATCACCGCGCGCAACCAGGGTGCGGCCGTCGTGGTCGATGTCCTGGACGACGGCCCAGGGTTCGATCCCGCGGACGTCGAGCGGGTGTTCGAGGCGGGTGTGACCGGCGGCGATGGCTATGGGCTGGGGTTGCCGGTGGTCCGGCGTATCGCCGCCTCGGCCGGTGTGGAGGTCCGTGCGATCGCGGACGGCCGCGGTCATGTCGAGGTGACGCTCCCGGCCGTGCGTGCGGTCACGTAGTCAGGTTGCTTGCAGGTTCCCCGCGTAAACCTGGCCGCATGACAACGACAACGGAAGAGCGCACGCGCAGCGGGCCCCTCATGCTCAACAAGGTCCCCGAGGTCACCATCTGGTTCTGGGTGATCAAGATCCTGTGCACCACTGTGGGTGAGAGCTTCGCCGACTGGATCAACATGAAGCTGGGCGTCGGCCTGGTGAACACGGCCTGGATCTTCACCGCGGTGTTCGTCGTGGTCCTGGCGGTCCAGCTGCGGCTGAAGCGGTACGTGCCGTTCCCGTACTGGCTGACCGTGGTCGTTGTCAGCGTCACGGGCACCCTGTACACCGACATCCTGACCGACCAGCTCAACGTGCCGCTGTGGATCAGCTCCGCGGTGTTCTCGGTGCTGCTCGCGGTGGTCTTCGGCGTGTGGTGGCTGCGCGAGCGCACGCTGTCGATCCACTCGGTCACGACGCTTCCGCGTGAGTCGTTCTACTGGCTCGCCGTTCTCGTCACCTTCGCGCTCGGCACCGCGACCGGCGACTGGACCCTGGAGCTGACCGGCTGGAGCCCGGGCGCCTCGGTGCTGCTGCCGCTCGGCCTCATCGCGGCGATCACGCTGCTGTGGAAGTTCGGCGCGAACCCGGTGCTGTCCTTCTGGCTCGCCTACATCCTGACCCGCCCGCTGGGCGCGAACATCGGCGACTGGCTCGCCTCCCCGAAGGTCGCTCAGCCGGGCGAGCCGACCGGCATCGCACTGGGCACCTTCACCACCAGCCTGATCTTCCTCGGCCTGATCCTGGCGACGGTGGTCTACCTGACGGTGACGCGCTCGGACGTGACCGAGACCCACGACGCCACCCACGCCGCCCACGCCACCGGCAACCTGCGAAAGGAGCGCGTCGGTCTGGCCGGCTTCGGACTGCTCGCCGTCGCCACCACGAGCCTGCTGATCTGGGCCCACAGCCAGCCGCACACCGGCCCCGCGCCGGAGGCCGACAACACCTCCGCCGTCCAGATGGCCCCCGGCGTGGCGGTGAAGAAATTCCCGCCCGCCCAGGTCACCGCCCTGAAGACCCTCGCCTCCGCCTCGCTCAAGGACGCCCGCTCCGGGAACGCGAAGGGTGCGCACACGGCCGCACAGTCGCTGCGTGACCTGTGGGATGCCGACCAGGCCTCGCTGCAGCCGCTGGACCAGACCGGCTGGACCTCCATCGACGCCCAGATGGACAAGGTGCTGGGGACTTTCGGCATCGATCACTCGAACCCGCCCATGCCGCCCGCGCAGCAGGAGAAGGAACTGAACGCCCTCCTGACGGACATGGGCTGACAGGCCACCCCACGCCCGGCCGGCGGAGGTGGCGAGTCGCCTGCGCCGGCCGGGCGTATCCGCGAACTCCGTTGGGGGGCGAAGCCGGTGTTGATGGCTCCGACCGCCCCGTGTCTCACAGTGAGCCACCACCGCAGCCGGGAATCCTTTTGGCTGGCTTGCGGCCGAACGACCTCCCACATGGTCAGCCGTGCTTCCGAGGAGATGGCGATTCCGCTCGCTGGAACTTCTTGGCGAGAGGCCACAGAGCGCCGGCCCGACTGAGCACACCGGGCCGACACCGTACGCCGGGGGTGCAAACCATCTCCCGACCTGCGGATTCCGGTGCCTTGATCGGCTGCGCCACCCGGCTCTGTCGGGAGTTGCGCGGTCCTACTTCACGACGCGGTGTGCGCGCCCCTGTCGCGTTGTGACACGGCCAGGTAGCCGACGAATCCGATGATCGCCACCGTCCACGCGAGGGTGACCGGTGCCAGGCCGAGGGCGAGGCCGCCGCGGGTGTGGGGGAGGGCCATCCAGTCGGCGAGGGAGGCTCCGAGGGGGCGGGTGATGACATAGGCGGTCCAGAAGGCGGTCACCGCGCCGAGGGCCCCGAAGCGGTGGGCCAGGGCGGGTACGCAGATGGCGGCTGCGAAGAGGGCGACCGAGCCCAGGTAGCCGAAGCCGACGGTGGCGGTGAGATCGCCCGTGGCGGTGCCGAGGGCGAAGGTGGCGAGGACGGCCGCCCAGTAGAACGCCTCGCGGCGCCGGGTCCGGATCGTGTGGATGGAGAGGGCCCGCTCGCTCGCGTACCAGAGGGCGAAGACCGCGGCCAGTACGACGAGGAACGCCGGCGTCGAGACGGCGTACGGCACGCCGAGGCCGACGTGGAGGACATCGGCGGCCATGGTGCCGAAAACGCTGACCATGACGACGGCGGTCCAGTAGGCCCAGGCGACGTACCGGCGGAGCGTGAACTGCACGGCCAGGGACGCCACCAGGGCGAGGCCGCCGAGCGCCACCGCCGGGATCGGGCCGAGCGTGCGGGCCAGGAGGTCCGACGCCGTCTCGCCCATGCCGGTGGTCAGCACCTTGATGACCCAGAAATAGACGGTCACCTCCGGCACCTTGTTTGCCAGTTGGCGTACGGGGGCGAGGGGGCGTTCATCGAGGACAGGCTCTGCGGTCATGATCCGCACGATCGCACTTCGAGCATGAACGCAACCTGAACGCTTCGCGGGGCAGCGGCTGCTTGGCACTACGCCGTTCGGACTTCTTCTCACCCGCCTCTCACCGGCGAACCGTACGGTGAAATGGCCTCCTACGAAACGTAGGAGTACATGGTTCCGGGGCGCGTGACGACGAAAGGTGCGGGATGGCCGACGGCTCGAACGTCACGATGACCGGTGCCACTCGCACCGGCTTCCCACCGTGGACGGCCCGTCCTCGGCGCCGGTGGGGCGAATCTTGGCTCGCGGCCGTCGCGGGGGCTTTCACGCTGGCCCAGCTCGTCCTCGTACGACCGGATCTTGGTCTCGGCTGGGACGAGACGGTCTACGTCAGCCAGGTCAGCGGACAGGTTCCCGCCGCCTTCTTCAGTGCGCCCCGCGCCCGCGGCATCTCTCTGCTTGCCGCGCCGATCGCGTCGTGGTCCGACTCCACCGCCCTTCTGAGGGTCTACCTGGCGGTTCTCTCCGGGCTGGGCCTCTACTTCGGCCTGCGCGTCTGGCGAGCCCACGTCATGCCGCGCGTCCTGGCGCTGGCGGGCGCGCTGTTCGCCTCCCTGTGGGTGACGCTGTTCTACGGCCCGCAGGCCATGCCCAACTACTGGGTCGCCGTCGGCGCGCTGGCCTGCGTCGGCTCCTTCCTGCGCGTCCGCGCCAACGCAGGGGATCGGGCAGCCTGGTGGGGCGTGCTCGCGGGCGCGGCACTGATGGCGTGGATGCGCCCGATGGACGCCGTCTACGTGGTGGTCCCCCTGCTCGCTCTCGCCCTGCGCCGCCCCCGCCTGCTCGCCGTACTGGCCGCCGGTCTGCTGGCCGGCGCTGGTGAGTGGGTGATCGAGGCGTACCTGAGCTACGGGGGCCTTGCGCAACGCCTCTCCGACGCCTCCCGCATCCAGGGCGGCCTCGGCTGGCATCTGGCGGTGGTCGACCAGCTGCGCAGTCTCGGCGGGCGTACCCTCTGCCGTCCCTGCACCGGATCGGTCCCCAACGCGCTGGTGACCCTGTGGTGGTTCGCGCTGCCCGTCCTGGCCGTGCTCGGCGCGCTCACCGCCGTCCGCGCCCGCCGCGCCCTGCCCGTCCTGCTGCCGCTGGCCTGCGCGGTCACGGCCGCCGTCCCCTACCTGTTCCTCATCGGCTACGCGGCCCCCCGCTTCCTGCTGCCCGCCTACGCCTTGCTCGCTCTCCCCGTCGCCCATGGCCTCGCTCACCTGGTCAGCGCCCCGACTCGGGGGAGCGCGCGTGCCGTCGCCGTGAGCCTGGTCTCGGCCTGCCTGGCGGCTCATCTGGCCGTGCAGTACGTCGTCCTGGAACACACTCTGCACAGTTCCGCTGCCCACCGTGACAACTGGTCCCGCACCGCCTCAGCCCTGCACACGCTCGGCGTACGGCCCCCGTGCCTGCTCAGCGGCTACGAGGCCGTGCCCATCGCCTTCTACGCCGGTTGTGGCTCGGCGCAGACCGACGGCCACGACACCAGCATCAGCGCGGCCGCACTGGCCCGGGCCGCCCGCCGGACCACTGTCGCCGTCCTCGCCCAGCCCGGCGACCGTCCGCCCGGCTACGCGCGCACCTGGTCCATGGAGCGGGCCGGCGTCCTCCACGCCTACGTCGCTCCCTTCGTCCGGCAGGGGCGGTGACCGTGGCGACGGTGTCCGACAGCGTGACCGTGACCGCGGGCAGGCGCCACTACGTCCGGCTGGGCATCACCCTCGCGGTGCTCGTCCTCGCCGGCGGCATGCTCGCGGCGCACCGGGCCACCCTCGACAGCGGTACCGACCAACTGGCCGCCGCCGACGGGGAGTGGCTGGTGCTCGCCTGCTTCGCCACTGTCGCCACGTGGGTGTGCGCGGCTGTGGCGCAGCAGGGGGCGGTCGTCGAGCGGTTGCCGAAGGGACGGCTCGTGGCCGCTCAGTTCGCGGCGTGCGCCGCCAACCACATCCTGCCCGCAGGGGCCGGGGCGAGCTTGGTCAACCTGCGGTTCCTGACGCGGTGCGGCCTGTCCACCAGGCGCTCGGCGACCGCGCTGGCCGTGAAGGCGGCTGTCGGCGGGATCGTCCGGTGCGTGCTGGGCGTCGTCCTGCTGGTGGCATCACCGGGCGCTGTCCCACTGTCGGCACGGGTCCCACACGTGCTGGTCCTGGCGCCGGTGGCGGCGGCAGCCGTCGTGCTGGTGGTGGTGGCCAGCGGTCGGCTCAGGCGGGCGGTGGGGCGAGCCGTGACCGACGTGCGGGAGGTGCATCGCTCCCGGGGGCGGGCCTGCGCACTGTGGGGCGGCTCGGTCGCGTTCGCGTTGCTGCACGCCGGCGTGGTCGTGGCCGTCGTCCATGCGCTCGGTCTCGCGTTGCCCACGAGCCACGTGGTGATGGCGTACCTGGTTGCCAGCGGGGCGGCGGCCCTGCTTCCCACGCCCGGTGGACTGGGGTCGCTGGACGCCGCGCTCGCCTTCGCGCTCACGGCCGCCGGAGCACCGGGGCAGACGGCGATCTCGGCGGTCATCGGCTACCGCCTGCTCACCGGATGGCTGCCGATGGCACCGGGACTGCTGGTCCTGGGGTGGCTTGCCCGCCGGTCGGCGCTCTGAACCGGTGGCGGTGCTCGCTGCCCCACACATCAGCAGCACCGCCTGTGGCGACGTACGTGCTCGACGCTGCGACCTTGAGCAAGTCCTGAACGGCTCATGGACGTTTCATCGGCCGCCTTGCCTTGCGTGGCGATCCGGTCGGCGCGCCGGGTAGCGGGCGGTGCAGGTGATGGCGGGCGACGAGTTCGAGCGTCACCGCGACCGCGACGGACTGCACTGCCATGAGCGCGATCAGGACGAACAACTGCACCGCCCCGGCCATCACGGGACTCGCCCCTGCCATCAGCATGCCGACGAAAGCACCGGGAAGGGTGACCAACCCGACCGTCCGAGTCTGGTCCAGGCCGGGCAGGAGTGCCTCTGATGCCGCGGGGCGGGCGATCTCCATCCGTGCGTCCCGGTCCAGGAAGCCCAGGGCCATCGCGGCTTCCACTTCCCCGTGGCGCTGGGTCAGTTCGTCCAGGGCACGACGTCCGGCAAGGACGGTCACGGTGAGTGCGCCGCCGATGAGGATGCCCGTGATCGGGATCAGTGCTATGCCTCGCAGCGGGACGAGCCCCGTCAGCAGCAGTGCCGCGACGACCGGCATCACGCCGGCGGCGATCGGGGCGGCCGTGAACCACCAGGTGTGGTCGCTGGTGATTCTCCGTCCGGCCGTGCGCACCGCCACCGAGAACATGACGACAAGGAACGCGAACAGCCCTGGCACGGACTTGACGGCCCACGCGATGACCACCGACACGACGGCCAGCTGGGCTGCGGCCCTCAGTCCGGCGACAAGGATCTCCCGGGCTCGGCTCTTGTACGGGTGCGGGTCGAGATGGAACCGTCCCGCGACCACCGCCGCCGCCAGGATCAGAGCGGCGAGGAGGACGCCGAGGGTGATGTTGACCGGGACGAGGGATGCCGCACTCGACGTCACGTTCCCCACCTGAAGGAGCCGCTGCCTGGGCCGGGTGGTGCCGTGCAATCAGCCAGACCGCGCACCTGTTGCCAGCAAGGCAGTCTACGTCGACGCTGCGCGGGCCGAGCCCTCGCGATGTGCCGGATGATCACTGGCAGCCGCTCACATCCAGCCGGGCGCCGACGGCCGTTCTCAATCCACCTGATCCGGCTGCCGTTCCAGCCTGTATCCGTGCCCTCGCAGCGTGGTGATCTCCGGTAGTCGGACAGGACCGCCCCCGGCCTGCACCGCGTCGGTCAGTCTGCGTCGCAGGCCCGCCATCGTCGCGTCGAGAGTCTTGGTGGGGCCGAACCAGTTCTCGTCCCATACCTCGGCCATCAACGTCTCCCCCGACACCGCCTCGCCGACCCGCTCGGCCAGCACCACGAGCAGGTCGAACTCTTTGGCCCGCAGGGGGATTTCGACACCGTGCAGCGTGCATCGCCGAGCGGAGAAGTCGACGACCAGATCGCCCAGCCGCACCGGCTTCCGGACCGGGGCAGCCACTGCCTGCCGCCGCAGATGCGCTCGCAGCCGGGCGAGCAGCACGGACCGAGAGGCTGGCGGGTGGCGGATCGAAGACGCCGGTCGGGACCTTGACCGGCATCTGTGCAGTTCGTGGCTCTCGGGGTCGCGCGTGCCGAAGGGCCCCGGCTGTGGCGAACTCGAAGCCTGGTCGGAACGGACGCCGAGCTCGTCGCTCAGACCGAACCCAGCCGTTGTCGCCGACGGTCGACGGCCTCATCCCGTTGACGACGCCCGCCCGGGTGGCGAACGGGCCGGGCTGCTCGCCGGGTCTGTGGACGTCCCTCCGTTTTGAAGAATCGCAGACCTGCTTGATGAAGACACGACCGCTTCTTCCGTGTGCGTTCACACATGCGCCGTTTCCGGTATGCAAGGCGCGACTCTGATGGGCCCGGCGCTCGAATCGCCCCAAAGAGCCGGGAGATGCACAGATGTCCAGAAGTTATGTCAGACTCGCAGCCGTTTTCGCTGCTGCCGGAGCCCTGACCGGCGTGTCCGCCGTCCAGCCTTCGGCGTTCGCCGCCTCCCACCACCAGGCCCCCGCCAGGCACGTTCTGCTGATCTCGGTCGACGGTCTGCACCAGTCGGACCTGGCCTGGTACGTCTCCCGGCACCCGGATTCCGCGCTGGCCCGGCTGGTCGGCGGTGGTGTGGAGTACACCCACGCCAAGACCACCACGCCGTCCGACTCCTTCCCCGGCATGGTCGCCCAGGCGACCGGTGGCGGTCCCGGCACCACCGGCGTCTACTACGACGACACCTACAACGCGTCGCTCCTGCCCGCCGGGACCACCAGCTGCAAGGCCGTCAAGCCCGGTGTCGAGGTGGACCTCACGGAGGACCTGGACAAGAACCAGGCATCCATCGACGCCGGTCAGGGCATCACCGGCCTGCCCGACAGCATCCTGTCGATGACGGGCAACCCGTCGAGCCTGATCAACGCCTCCAAGCTGCCGGTCGACCCCAAGACCTGCACGCCGGTCTACCCGCACTCCTACCTCAAGGTGAACACCGTCTTCGAGGTGGCCCGCAGCGCGGGTCTGCGCACTGCGTGGTCGGACAAGCACGCAGCCTACGAAATCCTCAACGGGCCCTCGGGCACCGGCATCCAGGACCTGTTCACGCCGGAGATCAACAGCGACGCCCTCGGCTACCCGGCCGGCAACGACTGGACCAAGGACAACCAGGCCACCGAGCAGTACGACGGCTACAAGGTGAAGGCCGTCCTCAACGAGATCGACGGCTACGACCACAGCCGCACCCACAAGGTCGGCACCCCGGCGATCTTCGGCCTCAACTTCCAGTCGGTCTCCACCGCGCAGAAGCTGCCGGCCTCCGACGGCCTCCAAGGCGGCTACACCGCCAAGAACGTGCCCGGACCGCTGCTGACGAAGAACCTGGACTTCGTCAACGCCCAGATCGGTGCCCTGACTTCTGAGATCGCCGAGCGGCACCTGGCCGGCAGCACCACGATCATCCTGTCCGCCAAGCACGGCCAGTCGCCCACCGACCCCACCGCGCTCATCCGGGTCGACGACGGCCCGCTCCTGGACGGCCTCAACGCCGCCTGGAAGAAGCTCCATCCCTTGGCCGGCGACCTGGTCGCGCACTCCGTGGACGACGACGCGATGCTGCTCTGGCTGACCGACCGCTCGCAAGCCGCCACCGACTTCGCCAAGAAGTACCTGCTCGAGCAGAGCGGCACCGGCACCGACATCAACGCCGCACCCAAGGCCTTCACCCGCAGCGGGCTCAGCAAGGTCTACGCCGGGAAGGCCGCGGCCCGCTACTTCCACGTCGAAGCCGGCGACGCCCGTGTCCCGGACGTCTTCGGCGTCGCGCAGTACGGCGTCGTCTACACCAGCGGTACCAAGAAGATCGCCGAGCACGGCGGCGCCCACGCCGACGACCTCGACGTCCCGTTGGTCGTGTCCGGCGCCTCGGTTCCAGGCGGCGTGCGCGACTCCGCGAGCGTGCAGACCAAGCAGATCGCACCGACGATCCTGAGCCTGCTCGGTCTCGACCCCCGCTCGCTGCAGGCCGTGCGCGAGGAACACACCACTGCGCTGCCTGTCCGCTGACCAGTCCGGTGCACCCCGGCCTGACGCGGGTGGGGCGCACCGGCGCGTGGTCGGCAGCGATGGAGCAACAGATCTGCCGACCTCGTTCGTTTCGGGGGCTCGGAAACTTCGGGATGACGACCGCTCGGCGGTCGGCAGCGCAGGGAACGCCTCGTGCAGGGCCCCTGCGTCAGTCGCAGATCGTCTCGGTTCCGACGGCAGACCGGCAGTCGTGACCGTGGACGCTGTAGGCAGGTCGTGGGGTCGGGCGGGCGTGGGCGGTGCTCGCGGTCGGGCCCGCCCGCTCATGGTCCGCACCGAGCAACCGGCCATGACGGCGCCGTCGCGGCCACGATTCACCGGGGGCCGTGCGGGCCGCCCAGGTGGAGGCCACGTGGGCGGCATTGCGCCGGGTAGGAGTTCAGCCGGTCGGTCCTGCCGGGGTCGTGGTGGTCTTGAAGCCCTCTATCTTGTTGGCCTTCAGAGCGAACTCATTGGTGAAGGTCGTGCCGAGGTTCACCTTCGAGGTCGCGTGGCCGACGAGTTCCTCGGTCGCCAGGACGGTCTTCGGGCCGCCGGCCGGCATGATGCCGTCCGGGAGGAACTGTCCCTTGTCCTGGTCCAGGGCCTTGATGTAGTCGGCCTTGGTGACCAACTGGTTCGACACGTACGACTGCGGGAGCTTGTTCGCGATGTCGGCCGCGCTGTGCGTGTTGATCCAGTGCATGGTGGCGACGAGCGCGTCGACGACCTTCTGCGCAGCGTCCTTGTGCGAGTTGACCCAGCTGGTCTGGGCGAGGACGGTCGCTGCCGGCCAGGTGCCGCCGAGCGCCTTCCTGGCGCCGGCGGTGGTGGCCAGGTCGATCGCGGAGGTGCCGATGCCCTTCTTCTCGATCGCGGCCACCGTCGGCTGCGTCGTCATGACGCAGGCGGTCTTGCCGTTCTGCAGCGCGGCGATGGCCGTGGAGCCCTGGCTGACGCCGATCCGGCTGAACTGGCCGGCCTTGACGCCCTTCTGTGCGCCGATGAACTGGGTGAGAGTGTCGGTGCCGGACCCGATGTCGGTGACGCCGAGTGTCTTCCCCTTGAAGTCCGCGCCGGAGTGGACGCCGCTCTTCGGGACGCACATCTCCCGCTCGCCCGGCGCGCCGGACAACTGGACGAGGCTCTCGACCGCCTTGCCCTTCACCTGGAAGTCGATGGTGTGGACGTACCAGGCGCCGGCCATGTCCACCTGCCCGGAGGCCATGGCGTCCTCGGCGCCGACGCCGCCGTCCTGCTCGGTGCTCAGTTCGACGTTGACGCCGTACTTCTTGTAGTAGCCGAGCTGCTGGGCGAGCTGGTACGGCAGGTAGATCTGCTTGTCGAGGCCGCCGGCCATGAGCTTGACGGTCGGCGTGGAGCCCGAGCTGCTGGTCGAGGCCGAGGAGTTGCCGGAACAGGCGCTGGTGGTGCCGAGGGCGAGAACGGCGAGGACGGACGCGGCGACGGCGGCGGGTCGTCTGGACATGACTGATCACGTTCCTTTGCTGAGGGTGTTCGGTGAAGGAGGGGGGAAGGGCTGGGGTGTCAGATGGTGTTGGCGGCCTCGGTCGGGGCCGGCGGGCGCCAGGACAGCAGCCGGTGTTCGAGCTTGCCGATCAGCCACTCGGCGCCGAGCACGATGACCGAGATGACGAGCATCGTGGCGAACACGCCGTTGGGGTCGAAGTTGTTCTGCGCGGTCTTGATGACCAGGCCGAGTCCGCTCTGCGCGCCCAGCACCTCGCCGACCAGCGCGCCGACGATGGCGAAGCCGAAGGCGCTGTGCAGGCTGGCGATGATCCAGGTGAGCGCGGAGGGCACGGTGACATGCCGGATGATCTGCAGCTGCGAGGCGCCGAGGACCTTGGTGTTGGCGAGGATGTTGCGGTCGACCTCGCGGACGCCCTGGAAGGCGTTGAAGAAGACGATGAAGAACACCAGCACCGCGGCGAGCAGGATCTTCGGCAGCACACCGATGCCGAACGCGACGATGAAGATCGAGCCGAGGACGATCCGCGGGATCGCGTTGACCATCTTGATGTAGGGGCCCAGCACGTCGGCGAGAAAGCGGCTCTGGCCGAGCGCGACGCCGAAGACCACCCCCGTCACGGCCCCGAGGGCGAAGCCGGCGAGCGCCTCCTGGATCGTGGTCCAGATGTTGGCGTAGAACGACCCGAACTCGGTGCCGTGCCGGAACAGGTCGACCAGCCGCTGGGCGATGCCGGACGGCTGCCCGAAGAAGAACTTGTCGACGATCCCCCAGGCGGTGAAGGCCTGCCAGCCGCCGAGGACGAAGACCGCGAGACCGATGCGACCCGCCCACACCAGGGCGGTGCGCCGCCGGACGGCGCTCTTGGCGGCGGCCGTGGCCGAGACCTTGAATCCGTCCTCGATCGGGGTGTTGGAGACGGTGGACGTCGTACTCATGCCGTACCTCCTGCGGTGCGTGCGTAGGCGCGCTCCACCTCCTCGCGCAGGCAGTCCCAGATCTGGTGCTGAAGTTCGATGAAGCGGGGCTGGAAGCGGATCTCCTGGACCGCGCCGCGCGGACGCGGCAGGTCGATGTCGAAGACCGCCTTGACCGAGCCGGGGCCGGACGTCATGACGACGACCCGGTCGGCGAGCGCCACGGCCTCGTCGAGGTCGTGGGTGATGAAGATGACCGACGGGCGGATCTGCTCCCACAGGCCGAGCAGTTCGGTCGACATGATCGCCTTGGTCTGCACGTCCAGGGCGCCGAACGGCTCGTCCATGATCAGGATCTGGGGTTCGTTGATCAGCGCCGCGGCCATCGCCACGCGCTTGCGCATGCCGCCGGAGAGCTGGTGCGGGTAGCGGTCCTCGAACCCCGTCAGGCCCACCCGGCGCAGCCAGTCGCGTGCCGATGCCTGGGCCTGCTGCTTGGGCACCTTGCGGAAGACCGGGCCCATCAGGACGTTGCCGAGGACCGTCTTCCAGGGCAGCAGCGCGTCGGTCTGGAACATGAAGCTGACGCCGTCGGTGACGCCGTCCACCTCACGGCCGCCGACCTTGACCGAGCCCTCACTGGGCCGGTCGAGCCCGGACACCATGCTCAGCGTCGTCGACTTGCCGCAGCCGGTGGGGCCCACCACCGCACAGAACTGGCCAGGCTCCACAGTGAACGAAACGTCCTGCAGCGCCGTGAACACCTCACCCGCGGGAGTCAGAAACCGTTTGGTGAGTCCTGAAATCTCGACTCGTGCGCTGTCCCGGCCGGTCTTCTGGGCGCCTGGGCTCGTCGCGACATCGTTTCGTGAAGCCATCTGAGGCTGTCTCCTTCCTGACCTCGGAGGTCGAGGAAGGCAGACGCTAAAGGCCGTCCGGGGTTACGTCGCTGTTTCAGACGTATCTCGCGTTAGTCGTGTTAAGAGGGGTTCTGCGCGTTCTGCTCGGCCGGCCGGGGGGTGGGCAGAGTGGCCCCGGTGGGACACAATCACGCCACCACGGGTACGGCGAAGGGGTCGGGCCCGGCAGCACGACAAGGGCGTAGGCACCTGTGATGCCCATCCGTATCCGGATCGGCCGCGGCGGGAACGGGAGGCTCTCCGCGCGGATCCTGGCCAGCCAACTGGCCATTCTGGCCCTCACGGGAGTCATCGGTTTCGTGCTGTTCGCTTTCGCCCAGCGGGGCGAGATCGACCGTGCCTACGAGCAGCGGGCACTGGACATCGCGCAGACCACCGCCGCCGAGCCGCAGATCAAGCAGGCCGTGGAGTACGGCGGTGGCGGCGACATCGTGCAGCGCGTGGCCGAACGGATCCGGAAGGCGTCGGGAGCGTCGTACGTGGTCGTGATCGACCTGCATGGCATCCGCCACTCGCACCCGGACGCGGCGCTGATCGGCGAGCCGGTGGGCGATCCGATCGTGGTGCTGGACGGCCGCACCCACGTGGGCTCCGACCAGGGTGCGACCGGGCGGTCCGCCAACGGCAAGGCTCCGCTGTACGGGCCCAGCGGGAAGCTGGTCGGCGAGGTGTCGGCCGGTATACCGGAACGCGATGTGCTCGGCGAGCTGTGGCGGGAGCTGCCTACCTTCGGCCTGTATGCCGCGATAGCCGTCGCGCTTGGCTCGGCGGCGGCGTTCCTGCTGGCCAGGCGGCTGAAGCGGTCGACCTTCGGGCTGGAGCTGGAGGAGATCGCCGGACTGCTCCAGGATCGCGAGGCCATGCTGCACGGCATCCGGGAAGGCGTGATCGCATTCGATCCCGACGGCCGGATCACCGTGGTCAACGACGAGGCCCGCGACCTGATCGGTCTCGGGACGGCGCTCGGAAGCAGGCTCGAGGAGGTGCTGCCCGACGGGCGGCTTCGCCGGGCCCTGGACGGCACCCTGACCGGAACCGACCTCAACGTGCTGACCGACGACCACTGCCTGGTGGTCAACCGGATGCCGGTGACGCTGCACGGCCGGGAGCTGGGCGCGGTGGTCACCGTACGCGACCGCACCGAGCTGGTCGGGCTGCTGCGCGAACTGGACTCGGTGCGCGGGCTGACCGACGCCCTGCGCGCCCAGCAGCACGAGTTCACCAACCGCATGCACACCGTGGCCGGGCTGCTCGACATCGGCGACCACGACGCCGCCTACGAGTACGCCGTCGAGTCGGCCGGCGCCGACCAGGCGTTGACCGAGTCCGTACGCGAACGGATCGGGAACGCGCTGCTCGTGGGGCTGATCGTCGCCAAGACCACGGTGGCCGCGGAACGCGGGGTACGGATGGTGCTCAGTGAGGACTCCGCGCTCGGCGAGGACCCGCCGCATCTGCGCCGGCTGCTGACCATCGTCGGCAATCTGCTGGACAACGCGATCGACGCGGCGGCCGACGGACCGCCTCCGACGGGTGGCCGCGAGGTGGAGCTTTCGCTGATCGAGGCCGTCGATTTGGTGATGGTGCGGGTCGCGGACAGCGGCCCGGGGATTCCGTCGGGCGCCGCCGAGTCGATCTTCGAGGACGGCTGGTCGACCCGGCCCGACCGTGGCACCGCCCGGCGCGGGCTGGGGCTGGCCCTCGTCCACCGGCTGACACAGCGGCACGGCGGGACGATCACGGTCAGCGAGGGGCCGGGCGCGGTCTTCACCGTCATGCTGCCGCTACCGGAGGCCACTCCCGTACCAAGGGACGCACAGTTCACGACGGCCTCGCTGACAGGGGGTGATCGCGGATGATCCGGACCCTGGTGGTGGAAGACGATTTCCGCGTCAGCCACATCCACTGCGACTACGCGTCCCGCGTCGAGGGCTTCGAGGTGGTCGGCCGGGCGTCGACCGTGGCCGAGACGCTCGACGCGGTGCGCACCCTCCACCCCGACCTGCTGCTCCTCGACGTCTTCCTGCCGGACGGCAGCGGACTCGACGTGCTGCGGCAGCTCAGTGGAGACGAGGGAGGCGCCCGCCCCGACGCGATCATGATCACCGCCGACAGGGACATCACCTCGGTACGGACCGCCATGAAGCTCGGCGCGGTGGGTTACGTGGTCAAGCCGTTCGGCTCCGCCGACCTGGCCGAGCGGCTCACCGCCTACCGCGAACTCCAGCACCGCGTGGACGCCCTCGGCCAGGCTCCCCGGACCGACCAGGCCGACGTGGACGCCCTCTTCAGCGCCGCCCGGCCACCGGCCGTTCCCCGGGTCCCGGCCAAGGGGCACTCCGCCCCTACCCTGGCCCTCCTGCACCAGGTCCTCCGCACCACCCCCGATGCCCTGTCCGCGGCCCAGGCCGCCGAACTCACCGGCGTCTCCCGCGCCACGGCCCAGCGGTACCTCTCGTACCTCGTCCGGGAGGGCATGGTGCGTCTCGAACTTCGCTACGGGGCCACCGGCCGTCCCGAGCACCTGTACCGCATCGCGCACTGAGCGGGCGCTTTCGTCTGCCGAGCCGGTCGAGCCGACGGCAAGTGGCGGGTTGGGCGCTGTCTCGGCTTCTGCCATCGGCCACGGTGGTGAAGTCGCCGTATTCCTGGGCGGGTCCTACGCCTTGGTGCGTGTCCTTCCACCGCGTTCATGCTGCTGCCCGTCGCCGAGAGCGGTGTTCACGGTGATGCAGGGCAGGGCGGGTGCCGGCGACCCGCTGTCCGAACAACCCGGCTCGCGGCTGTCTTCTGCAGCAGCCCGTAGGCGAGCACCGGCAGGAGCAGGTGCGGTTTGTCGGGCAGTGCGGTGGTGATCAGGACCGCGCTCGCGCTGCTGTTGTTCATCCCGCAGGCGAGGGTCAGCGAGGACGAGGCGGGGGCGTCCAGGCGCAGGAGCCGCGCGGCGGTCCGGCCCAGCACGAAGGACAGCAGGCAGACGAGCGCCGCCACGACCAGTGCCGCGCCGAACAGCAGCGGGCGCGGATGCGCGAGGAAGGAGCCCAGGGCGCCACTGGCGTTGACGTAGGTCAGGACGAGCGATCCGGTCAGCGCCACGGGCACGATCACGCGCAGGGCCCGGCTGAGCCAAGCCGTCGGCAGTACGAGGCGGAACAGGATGCCGGCTGTACAGGGGAGGACCACGGTGACGAGGGCGAAGCCGCCGCCGGCCGTGCGGCCGGTCGTTGCGAGCGTGTCCGCGTGACCGCCGTCGAGGAGCGGCATCAAAGTGGTGATGACCAGCGGGATGGTGAGCGGGCTGAGGAGGGTGGAGGCGAGGACGAGTCCCACCATGGCGGGCTGGTCGCCGTCACCCTTGCCGGTCCAGACGGTGGCTCCGGCGGCCACAGGCATCGCCACGATCAGGATCATCGCGGTGATCAGTCCGCTGCCGCCGTCGCTGTCCGGGGTGCGGTGCAGTCCGAACGCGACGACGGGGATGACCAGGAGCGGGATGGCGAGGTGGAGGACCAGCCCGGCCACCAGGGCGATCGGCTTGCGGAGCAGGCGGCCCAGTTCGCGGACGGGTACCTGGATTCCGGCGGAGAAGAGCACCAGGGACAGAAGTAGGGGGGCGGTGCTCAGGGGCAGGCCGGTGAGGGTGCCGATGGGCACGGTGTGGTCGCGGCGCAGCCACAGGCCGGGGCCGGGCAGGAGGAGGGCGGCGACGTAGGACAGCACCACGGCCCGGCCGAGCCGACGGCGCAGCCAGGCCGTCACCCGGTCGGCAGGTGGTGGGGAGGCAGTCGGACGGTTCAAGGCGGCCTTCTTCCGTGGCGGCGGAGGGGACGGAGCGGAACGCCGCTATGCAGGAGCCGTGATCATGAATCGTCATGGCACTCATAGTGCTCGGGTGACGCGGATGGGGCAGCCGATGACGCACGGCAGTCAGGATGCGTTCAGGTATCCCGTGGCACGGTCGCGCCTCATGACATACGAGACCTCACAGACGCTCGCGCCCTCGGAGGGCGACACCCAGGTGTCGCCCTCCGGTCGCCGACTGGGCTGGAACAAGGTGCCCGAAGTCACGGCCTACTTCTGGGTCATCAAGGTGCTGTGCACGACGGTCGGCGAGACGGCGGCCGACCTGCTCAACGAGAAGGCCGGTCTCGGCCTGACCGGTGTGTCGGTGCTGATGAGCGCCCTGCTGGCGGTCGTCCTGGTGGTGCAGTTCCGTACCACCGCCTACCGTGCGGGGGTGTACTGGCTCGCCGTCGCCCTGATCAGCGTCGTCGGCACGCTGATCAGCGACAACCTCGCCGACAACATGGGCGTACCGCTGGAGGCCAGCACCACCGTCTTCGCGGTCGTCCTGGCGATCGTCTTCGTGGTCTGGTACCGGCGCGAGCGGACCCTGTCCATCCACCACATCGACACCATGAGCCGCGAGTCCTACTACTGGCTCGCCGTGCTCTTCACCTTCGCCCTCGGCACCGCGGCCGGTGACCTGGTCTCGGAGCGCATGGACCTGGGCTACTGGCTCTCCGCGGTCCTGTTCGGCCTGGCCATCGCCGCAGTCGCCCTCGCCCACTTCGAGCTCGGCCTGGACGCGGTGTGGAGCTTCTGGATCGCCTACATCCTCACCCGTCCGCTCGGCGCGTCCATCGGCGACTACCTCTCCCAGCCCGGCGGAGACGGCGGCCTGGGCCTGGGCACCGTCATCACCAGCGCGTTGTTCCTCACGGTCATCCTCGGCCTGGTCGTGTACCTCTCGGTGACCCGCAAGGACGTGGCGCAGCCGCAGCACACCGCCCGAAACGCAGCCTGAGCAGGCACACTGCAGGCGTTCAGGATGCGCTCCGACAACTACCTGCCTATGAAGGATGTGGCCTGAACGTGCAGGTCACAGGCTTGGTTCTCGCGGGATCGCCGGGACTGTGGCGGCGGTGAGGGACGCTTCTGACCGTGGTGTGTGGCGTGATTTCGGGGGTATTCGAGGGGCCTTAGCCGTGTTGCTCAGGACGAGGGTGGCGGTGTGGTCCAGTGGTGCCCGAAAACGAAGATCTGCCACTGGCCAGCCGCCCGATACTGTCGGCTTTGACCTTCGCCGGCAGTGGGCCGGTTGCGGAAGCCCGGGATGCCGCACGTATCTTCCTGACCGAGGTGCAGGCTGTGCACGGAATCCCGTTGTCGGACCGTGCGATGGGCATGGTGCAACTCGTGGTCAGCGAGCTGGTGACCAACGCGCACAAATACGCGCCCGGCCCGTGTCTGCTGGACCTGGAGATCCGCGACGGTGCCGTGGAGGTCAGCGTGTGGGACACCGATCCGACGCTGCCGGTGGCTCAGAGTCCTGATCCGGGCCGGGTCGGGCAGCACGGGCTGGAGATCGTGATCGGCGCGTGCCGGAGCTTCGAGATGCGACGTGAACCCGTGGGCAAGCGCATCATGGCCGCGATCACGCTGGCTGACGATCCCGGCGGGAGTCCCGCCGGTCACGTGATGTGAGCATTCATCGAGCCGCTGGCGGGCCGTCTGAATCACGTCATCCGGCGGGCAGGTCGACCAGGAAGCGTGCTCCGGGTGTGTGCTCGGGGTCGTGGGAGACCTCGCCGCCGACGGCGCGGGCCAGGCGCCGCGCGAGCGGCAGTCCCAGGCCCGCCCCGTCGTGCCCGTCGCCCAAGTCCGCGCGCCGGCCGGGCTGGAAGAGATCGTCGAGGAATTCCTCCGGTACGCCAGGACCGTCGTCGGTGACATCGATGCGGACGCCGCCGCCGGGCACCTGCCTTGCAGACACGGTCACCGTGGAGCCGGCGTAGCGAGCGGCGTTGGCCAGCAGCGGGCTGACGATGCGTTCGAGAAGGGCGGAGGTGACGCCCGCCTCGAACTGCTGGTCCGGCACGTCGAGGGCGGTCTTCAGCTGCTTTCGTGTGTCGAGGTCCTCGACCAGCCGTCGCAGCACGGGAGCGACAGCGGTGGCACCTATGGTCGTGGTGGTGTTCTGCGCGCCTTCGCGGGCGTCGTTCAACAGCGTGTCGCAGATGGTGCGCATGGACTGGGCGGCCTCCGCGATCACCTCGTGGGTGGCTGCGGTCTCGTCGGCCGAGCGCGGGCGGGCCCGCCACCAGTCGAGCTCGGCGACGATCCGGGTCAGCGGGGTGCGCAGTTCGTGGGACAACTCCCCGGTCAGCTGCTGCTCGTGGCGCAGCACGGTGCGGATGCGGTCCAGCAGTGCATCCAACGAGGTGCCCAGGCGGGCCAGTTCGGCCGGCTGGTCCTCGGCGCCGAATCGCTGGTCGGAACCGACGGCGCTCCACTGGGTGGCCTGGTCGGTCATGGTGCGCACGGGGCGCAGCGCCCGTCCGACGGCCAGCCGCGTCAGCGCGTAGGTGCACGCGAGCATGACAGCGTCCAGGATCAGGGAGCCCGACAGCAGGGTGCCGGCGGAGTTGCGGTAAGGGGCGAGATCCACGGCCGTGATGACGGTGGCGGTGCTGCGTGGGCCGGACACGGGTTGGGAGCACAGGCGGACGAAACGGGGGTTGCCGGTGTGCACGGTCGCGCAGACCGGCCTGGCCCGCGCGGCGAGCCGGTCGGCGGCCTGGGTCAGCGCACTGTCGGCCGCGGCGGACGGCGGTTTCTCCAGCAGCCGTGTCCCGGTGTAGATCCACACGTTCGCGTCGAGCAGGCTGTCGTTGGCGGTCTCCAGGACCCGCACTCGGGGCCCGCTGGTGTCGACGGTGGTGGCGACGGCGGCGGCGCGGTTGCGTAGTTCGTCGTCGGCCTGGTGCTGGAGGTGCCGGTCCATCGCGGTGTTGAACACGACGGTCAGTACGGTCATCAGGAGCGCGGCGGTGGTCAGCGCCACGAGCGAGAGCCGACCGCGCAGCGTGCGGGGCGCCAGACGGCGTGCGAGCCGGTTCATGACAGCCGGTGCCCGATCCCGCGTGTCGTGGTGAGGGCGAGACCGCTGCCCGCTTCGCGCAGCTTGCGGCGCAGTCGGCTCAGATACTGGTCGAGGGTGTTGTCGCTGACCTGGGCGCCGTCCGGCCAGGCGGCCCTGACCAGGTTGCGGCGGGACACGAGGGTCCCGCCCGCGGCCATGAGCGTGGCCAGCAGACGGAACTCCGTGGGAGACAGGTCGATGTGGTCGTCGCCGACGCGCGCGCTGTGCCGGGTCGCGTCCAGGACCAGGTCACCGGCGGTGGCCACGGCCGGAGGTGCGGCCCGTTTGAGTGCGGCCCTCAGCCGGGCGACGAGTTCGGCGAGATGGAACGGCTTGGGCAGGTAGTCGTCGGCTCCGGCGGAGAACCCGGACAACCGGTCGGTGAGGTGATGGCGGGCCGTCAGGAAGATGATCGGGGCGGCGAACCCGCCCGCGCGCAGCGCCTGGCAGACGTCCCGGCCGTCCGCGTCGGGCAGCCCGACGTCCAGGACGACGGCCGCGATGTCGTCGGTGGCCAGCCGCAGAGCGGTGGCGCCGTCGGCGGCGGGCACGGGGTCGAAATCCTCGTCGAGCAGGCCGCGACGCAGCACGTCACGCAGGGCGTGATCGTCCTCAACGACCAGGATCTTGTGGCGCATGATCCTCCGTCGGATTGTCCGGCGCATGGGGCGTACCAGAGAAGAACGATGCGGGCAGCCATCGGGCCATCGCGTACAGGCACACTCCGAGCCATCCGGTGGCGAACAGCCAGCCGCCGATGACGTCGGTGAACCAGTGCACGCCGAGATAGACCCGGGACAGGCCCACCAGCCCGCCCCAGCACCCGATGACGACCCGGAGTGGGGTGGCGCCGTGTGGGGCGCGCAGTGAGACCGTGACGATCAGCAGCCCGGCAGTGAGGGTCGCTGTGGTGGTGTGTCCCGAGGGGAACGCCCAGCCGCCCGCGGACGCCGCCCAGTCGGTACGGGCGGGACGCGGCCGCTGGACGATTTCCATCACCCCGTAGCGCAGCGCCTGACCGGCTCCCAGACAGGCAAGGCCCAGTGCGGCCGCCCCCATCCGTCGCCGCACGGTTCGTCCCGCGACCACGCCGGCCACCACGGCGAGGATGTAGGGGACGGCACCGCTGCCGGTATCGGTCACCCCTCGGGCCAGAGCCCCGGCGACGTCCGGCCGATGGCCGAGCGACCAGGTCAGGAAACCGTCGTCCGGCCACAGCTGAGCGCCATTCTGGCCGATCACCACTATCGTGAGGACGCCGAACGCCACCCAAGCGCCGAGACCGACCGTCCCAGCCAGGTCGGCGGCGTCGCGCCGCTTCATGGGGCGCTCAGCAGCCGACGCAGGCGGCCAGAGCCGACCCATCGGTCCCCCGATCGCGACCACCGTCGCAGCACGAGCATCGCCATCAGTGCGACGAGGCCACCGACCAGCACGCCTGCCACGACGTCGTGCGGATAGTGCGCGCCGACCCACACCCGCGAGACCGCCATCGCCAGTGCCGCCACGGTCGCGACCGCCCCAAGCCGAGGCGAGACGAAGAGCAGGGCCACGGCGGCGGCGGCCGCGATCGCCGCGTGGTTGCTGGGGAAGGACCAGTCGCCGGGCGCCGGACACGCCTCCAGGGTCTTCACCCGAAGGCTCTGGCACGGCCGGTCCTCGCGCACCGCCAGCTTCGTCAGGGCATCCACGCCATACGCGACGACCACGACCACCGGTACGGCCAGCGCCCTCACCGCCGCCGCATCCCCACCCCGCCGAGCGAACCACCAGCCCACTACCGCGAGCACGGCGAACACCGCGAGCCCGTACGTCGACCAGAACGACACCGCTCCGCCCAGCCAGGCCGGCGCATGCCGGGCCAGACGCACCACATCCAGATACGCGGTGCCGTCGACAGACGACCCGTCGAAAGCCATGATCACCTGCGTCCTCCCTCGGGCCGGCCATCCCGCCGAGCCCTGTACACCTCGGCAGCCAGGGGGGTGAGCGACACGAAAATGATCAACGCCACCAGCGGGAGCAGGTAGCGGTCGACGTTCGGGATCGACAAGCCCAGCGCGTACCCCGCGAGGGTGAGTCCGAGGCTCCACACGAGGCCGCCGACGATCTGCCACAACGTGAACGTGCGCACCGGTACCTCCAGCGCGCCGGCCATCGGATTGAGTACGGTCCGCACCACTGGCACGAAACGGGCCAGCGTGATCGCCTTCGCGTGTCCGTATCGCTCCAGCAGTTCCTCGGCGCGTTTCGCACCCTCGCGCAGACGCTGCGAGCGGCTACGGGCCAGCAGTGCTCCACCTGCCTTCCTGCCGAGCACATAGCCGCACTGCGCCCCGGCCAGGGCGCCGGCCGCAGCCGCGACCAGGAGCGGTCCCAGCGCCAGGTGCACACGCGACTCCGCCGAGCCCGTGCACAGCAGACCGGCGGTGAAGAGCAGCGAGTCGCCCGGCAGGAAGAAGCCGACCAGCAGTCCTGTCTCGGCGAACATCACCACCCCGACGCCCAGCACGCCGAACGCCGCCAGCAGCGAATGAGCGTCCAGTACGTTCACGGCCAGCTGGGATGCCGGATGGATCGGTGTGGTCATGGCGAGGGCGCCTTTCCTGCGGACAAATTCACGCAAAACTCCCTTACTGGCTGCAGCCTGTCCATCCGCATGCATGTGGCCTGGATGGAACCGCACTCGCCGAGCCTACAGCTACAAGATGTAGTAGATGTGCTGTGGGTGACCGGGTGCAAACGGTCACTCAAACGCAAGTGGTGTCCCGGGCGCCGGGCCCCAGCAGTTGCATCGAGGGATGGCCTTCGTGGTCGCGATCGGTCTGTTCATCGGGACTCGGGCCACCTGGACCACTGCGATGGGGGGCATCTCCTACCACTTCACCGACGGCAGCGGTCACCTCGGCTGCTACTCCTACGGCAGCCGGCTGCTCCTGCTCGGTCTGCTCGCCGCCACCCTGCCGTTCGTCCGGCGTCTCGGCCCCGCCCTCACCGTCCTGCCGTGGGTCGCGTTCTACCTCGCCACCCGCTCCCGCCGCCGCGTTCGCCGCCGCCTGGCAACGGCGCCTTCCCCACGCACCAGGCGTGCGAAGGCAGACGTGGCGGACAGGTTGCTTGCCCCCGCCCTCGTGTGCGTCGCGGTCACCGCGGCGAGCCCGCCGTCCCTGCGCATGAGCCTCTCGCTGCCCTTCGTTACGCATCACGCGCGCGTGGGTGTCACCGCCATTCAAGTGCGGGACGTCAACACCACCAGTACGGCGCTCACCCCGCACTTAGCGAGCCGCACCGGCCAGGGTGCCTCCAACGGTGGACCATAGCCTCCGGCCCCGCAGTGCTTGCTCCGCACGCCTATGCCGAGGACGACGTGAAACGAGAACGCGTTCCGACAGACGGCAGCCGCGCCTTCGTCGTGGACTGATCAAGCTCCCCCGCAGCAGTCACAGCCGGGGCGGCAACCGCACACGTCCACCGGTGCCTGAGCGGACGGCACTGCCGAAGCGGGGGCTGCGCAGCATCCCTTGCCCTGCCAGGCATCACGCCCCTCCTTGACGGCGATGGCGGCGATGACCAGGGCGGCGATGGGGTCGGCCCAGGACCAGCCGAGGGTGGCGTTGAGGGCCAGGCCGACCAGGAGGACGGCGGACAGATAGGTGCACAGGAGGGTCTGCTTGGAGTCGGCGACCGCGGAGGCCGAGCCGAGTTCGCGGCCCGCTCGGCGCTGGGCGGCGGAGAGGAACGGCATCACAGCGAGGGAGAGGGCGGCGATGACGATGCCGGGAACGGAGCGTTCGGCCTCGCCGGTGCCGGTCAGCGCGCGGATGGCATCGACGGTGACGTACGCGGCGAGCGTGAAGAAGGAGACGGCGATGACGCGCAGGGTGCGCTGCTCACGGGCCTGGCGTATGGCGTGGTCAACGGCGGAGAACTGCCAGGCGACCGCGGTGGCGGAGGAGACCTCGATGACGGAATCGAGGCCGAAGCCGATCAGGGCGGTCGAGGAGGCGAGAGTGCCGGCGGTGAGGGCGACGATCGCCTCGATGACGTTGTAGGTGATGGTCGCGGCAACGAGGAGCCGTATCCGGCGGGTGAGCGCGTCGCGCCGGGCGGGAGTCGGCCCGAGGGATATGGATATCTCGGCGGCCATGTCAGCAGCACCCCTTCTCGGCGGCGTCCGGGCAGGTGCGATCGGTCTCGACGGCGACCACTGCGGTGCGCAGGTCATCGAGCGCGTGGCCGAGCCGTTCGTCGGCGAGCTCGTAGCGGGTACGGCGGCCGTCGGGCACGGTGACGACCAGGCCGCAGTCGCGCAGGCACGCCAGGTGGTTGGACAGCCGGGTGCGGGAGATTGCGAGCGCGTCAGCGAGGTCGGCGGGGTACGCCGGGGCGTCGCGCAGGGCGAGCAGGATGCGGCAGCGGATGGGGTCGGCGAGCGCGCGGCCGAACCGGGCCAGCACCTCGATGTCGGAGGCAACAGTCAGCACGACACGACAGTACACGTGATCCTGAATTCAGGAAATCCTGGATCAACTCCCCGAGTCAGACATACGTGAACCAGTAGCGAGGGAGGGCATCAGGCGGGCGTACCCGCACAAGCGCGCCTGGCGAAGCCGCAGCAGCTGCCGGCGAGGCGTGGGTGCCGAGCCCGTACCCCGCCTGTTCGGCGTACGGGCTGTTCAGCCGTGGTCGCGCAGCGGACCGACGCCGTAACCCCGTTCCTGACAGGTGTCGAGGATCCGGGGCAGCGCGCCCAGCGTCGAACGCCAGGCGCCGGGGGCGGAGGTGCAGTCGGAGTCGTGGAGCAGGATCGTGCCGCCGCCGTCCAGGTCGGCGGTGACGGTGCGGTGGACGGAGTGCGGGGTGGCGCGTGCCGTCCAGTCCTCCCCCCAACAGGTCCACAGCACCGGGGTCAGGTCGAGGCGGCGGGCCGCGAGGTGGGCCGCGGTGGACATGACGCCGTACGGGGGCCGGAAGAGCGAGGGCTGCCGTCCGGTGATCGCGGCGACGGTGTCGCGGGCCCGGCGGAAGTCGTCATAGGTGGCGCGCGGGCCACGCAGCAGCAGAGGGCGGTGCAGCCAGCCGTGGACGGCGACCTCGTGGCCGGCCGTGGCGATCTCGCGGACCAGACCGGGGGAGCGGTGTGCCTCGCTGCCGAGCAGGAAGAACGTGGCGCGCACTCCGCGCCCGGCGAGCAGCCGTAGAAAGTGTGGGGTGGAGCGGGGGTCGGGGCCGTCGTCGAAGGTCAGGGCGATGTGGTCCGGGCGGCCGCGGCCCGAGAGGCGGGGCATGAGGCGGTTGCGCAGCGGCCCGAAGGTGGAGACCACGGGTGCGGCGTAGGCGGTGAGGACGGGTACGGCGGCGAGGGCGGCCGTGCGCAGCGTCGGGGCGATGGTCACGAGTGGTCGCCTTCCGACGGGGAGGTGTGCTCCCGGGGGAAGCCATCCGGGTCGAGGCGGTGGCTGATGGCGTGGATGAGGTCGGGACCGTCGTACGTAGTGGCCACCCCGGTGGCGACGGCGCCGGCGCACACGACGGACGCGAGGACGGCCGTGGCGGCGAGCCGGCGCGTCGTCCGGTGCCGGTGTGCAACCGGGCGAAAACCTCGGTCGGGGACTCCTGACCGGTGCACGCGCGCAATCTCGGCTGTTGGGCAGCCGTCGGGGGACTGAGCGAACAGGGCGAATCCCGTTGCCCGTTGCCGGTGTCCGAGGGGGCCGTCGATCAGCTCGCACAGCACCGCCTTGAGGTCGGGCGGGTCGCGTATCCAGACGGCCGCACCGGCCTCGTCCAAGGCGGCGGCGTTGGTCAGCCCGTGCCCGGGTATGCAGCGGTAACTGGCGACGGGCAGGCCGCAGGCGAATGCCTCCAGCGAGGTGAGCCCGCCGGCGTTCTGGACGAGGACGTCGGCGGCGTGCATCAGGGAGGGCATGTCGTCGACCCAGCCGAAGGCATGGTCGATGCCGTCGGCGCGCAGCTGCTCGGCCAGGGCCTCGTTGCGGCCGCAGACGACGACCGGGACGGCGGCGCCGCAGTCACGCAGCTCCCGGGCCACCGTACGGACCGGGCCCACCCCCCAGGACCCGGCGACCAGCAGAGCCAGCGGGGCGTGGGACGGCAGCCCGAACCTCTCCCGGGCGCGGCCACGCCCCCGTGCGTCGCAGGGCCGAAAGCGGGGGTCTGTGACCGGCCCGCGCACTCGCACGTCGCGGGCCCCGGCGGCCCGCGCCTGGGCGGCGGGCACGGCGTGAGCGGCGAGGTGGACGTCCACACCCGGCGCGACCCACAGCGGATGCACCGAGAAGTCGGTCAGATAGGTGAGGACCGGCACGGCCAGCCGACCGTCCAGGCGCAGGTTGCCCAGGACCCGGCTGGCCCCGGGATAGGTGGAGACGACGGCACCCGTGCCCGGCGGCAGGGCGCGCAGTACCCGGTCCTGCGCCGTGCGTAGCAGCGCCCGCGCCACCGGCCCGCCGCCCCCCGCGCGCTCGGTGCTGTTGTAGATCCGCTGGTAGGCCCAGGGGGCCCGTACCAGCAGCCGGTGATAGCCCTCCTGGACGGTGCGGCCCAGGTGGGCGGGGAGCAGGTCCAGGAGGTCGAGGCGGTCCACGGCGTAGCCCTGCGCGGTGAGACGGCGGGCGAGCTCGGCGGCGGCACCGTCGTGACCGGCTCCGACGCTCGCGGAGACGAGCGCGACCCGTCCGGCGCCGTCTGTCGCGCCGGGCTGCGGGGGAGCGGCGCCGGTGAGCGGGGATCCGGGCGCCGTGCTCGCGGGGTGGGGCATGGGTCTTCCTCCGCAGGGGACGGGAGCGGCGGAACTCTACGAGTTGTAGTAGTTCGCGGTCCGAAGCCCGGAGCATACCTCCTACAACTAGTAGGAGATGGCCGGGTAGTCTGTGCGGACGGACGGCGAACGGAGGCATCCGGTGCAGGAACGAGGGGATGGCGGCGCCCGCGAGGCGTCCGGCAGGCGAGCCCGTGGCGAACTGGAGAGCGATGTGCTCGCCGCGCTCTGGGGCGCCGACGGCCCGCTGACCGCCGGCCAGGTCCGGGAGGCGCTGCCGGGCGACCTGGCCTACACGACCGTCCTGACCATCCTGTCCCGGCTGTACGACAAGGAGATGCTCGTCCGGCACCGCGAGGGCCGCGGCTACGCGTACGAGCCGGTGCGCGACGAGGCGTCGCACACCGCCCAGCGCATGCGGTCGCTCCTTGAGGGTGGTCCCGACCGCGAGGCGGTCCTGGCGCGCTTCGTCTCGGAACTGTCCGAGCAGGACGAGCACGTATTGCAACAGCTCCTGTCCGGGCACGACGCTCGCACCGGAGATGACCGCTCAGCAGGGAGGGCGTAAAACCGTGCTGTTCAGCGTCTACGTCCCCTTCGCGGTCACGGCTGTGCTCGCCGTGCTCGCGCCCCGACTGGCCCACGTGCTGCCCCCGCGCCGCGCTGCCTGGGCCCTGGCCTGCGCAGCGCTCGTGACCGCGATCGGCTGGGCGGGGGCACTCGCCCTGCTCGCCTTCACCGGCGTGGCACAGATTCCGGAAGTCGCGGAGGAGGGCCGCTGGTCCGTGGCCGCCCTGCAAGCCGAGGATCCGGTCTACCTCGTGGTCGCGGGAGGCAGCGCCCTCATGCTGGCCGTGGGCGTCGTCTCGCTGGGCGTGGCCGTCGTGAGGCAGGCCCGCCTCTTCGTCCTGGCGCGGCGGGAGTGCGCCCGGCTGCCGGAGGACACGGAACTGGTCGTGGTCGACGACGACGTCCCGATGGCCTTCGCGTTGCCCGGGTCGCCGGGCCGGATCGTGGTCTCCCGGGCAATGCTGCGCTGTCTCACCGACCGCGAGCGCGAGGCCCTCCTCGCACACGAGCGGGCTCACCTGCGCTGCCGCCATCGCCTCTTCCAGATCCTGTGGCGGCTCGCGGCGGCCTTGAACCCGCTGCTGCGACCGCTGGCCGTCGCGGGCGGCTTCGTCCTGGAACGCTGGGCCGACGAGGAGGCCGCGCAGCGCGTCGGCGACCGAAAGATCGTCGCGCACGCCGTCGGGCGCGCCGCGCTGGCATCCGCCGGTACCTCATTCCCGGCCGCACTGGCCGCGACCGGCGGGGAAGTGCCGCAACGGGTGCGAGCCCTGCTGGCCCCGCCGCCCCCGCGCCGGAGCCTGCCCCTGGTCGCGGGCGGCCTCCTGCTCGCCGTGTGCTGCGCGAGCCTCGCCAACGCCGCATCCGACAGCGATCAGATGATGGACAGCGCACAGTGCGCGGCGTACGCCGCCACGGCGAGCGCACCGCCGGCCGGAGAACACCGGCACGTGCCCGACTTCTGCTTCGAGGAACACGATCGCCGGGAACTTCAGGAGCACCGCCCGTAACGAGGCGGCCGGACCTCTCGGCTACGCGTATTCAGGTCGCGAGCAGTCCGCGGCCGAACCAGTCCTCGCTGACGCGGACCGCCGGGCAGGGCGAAGACGTAGCCACCGCCGCTGGGGGAGAGCCGACGATAAATTCGTCGGTCAGGCGGGTCCGGGTGGCCTCGCACTGCCGCTGCACGTCCTGCTGAGCAGTCCGCTCGGCGGCGGTCCCCTTCTGAGGCGGCACCCGAGACGACCCGTCGGAGCCTGTGCGCGATGGAAAGGGAATCCGCTGCGGATGGTTTCGAGACCCACTCCGCGGGTGGGGAGAGGGTCGGTGAAGCGGGTGCGCGTGCCCATCTGGGACGCCTTCTGGACGCAGGTTGGACACAAGGATCGGAAAGGACTGACAAGGGCCGAGAAGGGGTGAGGCGCCAAACTCGTTCTGAGCTGGGAAAACGGCCAAGATGGGCATTGGCCGACAAGGGTCGCCAAGATCCTCAAAGGACTCATAATCCGTCGGCCGTGGGTTCGAGTCCCACCCGCCCCACCTGCGCAGGGTTCTGACCTGCGGAAACGTTCAACTTTGGGTGTCGGATCGTCAACTTTGCCTGTACGGACTGAATCCGCTGCTCGCGAGTTTGGAGACCGTCGGCGCTCGGGGGAGCTCCAACCCCTCTGACCTGCGGCGAAGTAGGTTCTTGTGGTTGTCGCTCGCCGTCCGGGCGACTGCCCTGAGGCTCGATACCAAGGTCCAGGGACCGGACAGGGACCGGGACGACGCAGCCGTGTCCAGTCCGACGATGTCTCCACGCCGACTCGCTGTCCCATTTGCAGGTTGCGCGGCACGGGTTGTTGTCCCCAGCGCGGCAGTCGAGTACAGGGCCGACAGTGGAGGCAGTGCGGATACCGGCACGGCGGGTGCGTGGGCGCGGGTAGGGCGACCTCGGCTGTTCATCGTGTTTTGGGGCACTGTCGCCTTCGTGTCGCTCGATCAGTGATGTCGTCCAGGGGTGCCGGCGGCCTGCGTGCCGATGGCGCATCTGGTGTTCGGCGGCGGCAGCTAGCCGCTGGGAGAGCGTCCCGGCGGTGGCTGATGGATATAGGAAACGGCCCGAAGAGGAAACTGCCCCGATGGGTTACGCGACCCTCTTGCGCGGAGCCCTGCGGTTCGACTGGTCAGGCCGGTGCGCCGGTCACCAACAGGCCTTGTTCAACTTGGGTGGTGAGCGCCCTGCTGGGAGCCGACGCGCTCGGGATCATCGCCGCGCCGGCCGACTGGCCGGTCACTTGTCGACGAACGCGAACAACGGATGATGGCCGAACGTCTTTTTCCAGGTCTTGGCGGCGTTTTGCTTCTCGGAGTGCGCCAGCACCAGCACGCCGTCGATGTCCACGATGACCGCGCCGCCAGCGTCCGGAGCCGCCTCGCCGGCCAGCCGCCAGACCCGCTCGCGGACTTCGGCCCGTGCCCGACGGACCGCCACGAGCGCACGGGGCCCGGCCGAGGCCAGGGTGTCGACCAGGCGGGAGACTGTCGGGTCGGAGGCCACCGGCCCGAACACGGTGGGCTCGGCCCGCAGCATCGCGACATCGGCCAGGCAGTCCCCGCCCAGGGCCACGGTAAGCGCGAGGTCCAGCAGAATCTTGCCGGGATCATGGACCGCACGCGCCTTACACCACGGCGCCAGCGCCGCCGATATCGCCGCATCCAGCCCCGCCTTGCGGGCGGTCTCGACCAGCAGCACGGCGCCGGACTGCGAGACCACCCCGCCACCGCCCTCGACGCGGACACGCGGGTACGACCCGCCACGCTTACTCACCTGGAAAGTTCCTCCGGCCGGAGCGGGAACAGGGACCTAGACAATCCTCATTCTCGCTGGTCAGAGGCTCTTTCTGCATTATGGCCACCCGTCGTCGACATGATGCTGGGTGAGCGCGTCCAGCGATGTCTCCGCCACATGCGCAGTGACGCTCATCGCTGTGATGCGTCGCCGTCGCGGATCGGGACGGCGACGGAGCGGATACCCGCGGGAGCTCTTCGTCCGCGACTGCCCATCCGCGCCCTCAGTTCGGTGTCGAGTTCATCGACGCCGAGCCGCCAGAGGGGGACGCCGGACCTGCTGGGCTCGGCAAGGACGTCGCAATACGCTGGTGCGTGAGGAAAGACCCCGATCGGCCCGCACAGGCATGCCGCCCGGACCGTGTCGTTGGATCCTGTTAACCCGGCAGCCAAGGATCAGAAGCAGGACCGGCCAGGCTCATTCTCCCAGGCGGTCACCAAGAGCGCGATGTACAACCGCAGCTCGCACCCTCAGGTCCCGAAAAAAGACGCTGCTATCGTGAGGTGGGGTAGCCCAGCTTCGAGAGGGATCCGCTGATGCAGCCATCCCACACCCGAGTCTTGGTCGAGGCGGCCTACGCAGCCGGAGCCGGTGACCGGCGCGAGGCCGCGATGACGGTGCTGAGGCTGCTTGAGCCGGTGACCCATCACGACGCCAGCGCCCTCATGCTCTGGGACCCGATGGCCCGTGCGCACCGCGCACTCGCTGTGGTCACCTACGGTGATGAAACGGTTGCCGCACTGGGTGACCGCTATGCGGCGAGCGCCGAGAACCGGCCGGTCCGGGAGCGGCACCTGCCGTTGCGGATCGACGACATGCCGGGCGATTACCGACGGTCCCCGATGTACCGAGAGGTGCTCGGACCTGCCGGCTTCGCAGACGGCATGACCGCCTGCCTCTTCTCGGACAGCGGTGCGTACACGGGCATGCTGCATTTCTCCGCGGCGGCGCGCGGCGCGTTCCGGGACGACGCGGCCGAACTCCTCAAGGCCCTGGTGCCCGCGCTTGCTCAGATGTGCGACGTGGCTCGACGGCAGACCACCGGATGCGCCATACCGCCGGGAGCGAACGCCACTCTGATCGACCACACCGGCCGTGCTTGGGCCGTCGAGTCATGCGCCCCGGCGCTCGCGCCCACGCAGCCCGAGTTCACCGGCTTTCTGCGTCGCTTCATGGCCTCGGCGCAGGTCGCCGCCACTGGGCTGCAGGCGTCGAGTGAAGGGTGGCTCTCGCTGCAGGTCCTGAAGGTGGCCGATCCGCTGGGACGGCCAGAGCCGGCTGTACTGGTGCAGGAGCTTCCGACGGCCGGCTTGCCCTATTCACTCTCGCCGCGCGAGTACGACATCCTGAACGGGATGGCGGCAGGGTTCTCGAACCAGCAGCTGGCATCGCAGCGAGACGTCTCCTTGCGCACGGTGACCACGCACGTGGAGCGGATCCTCCACAAGATGGGGCAGCCTTCGCGAGCTGGCGCGGTGGCGTCGGCGCTGCGCGAGGGGATTCTCAGCTTGGACCGCTGACCGCCGCTGTCGGTAGGAATGCGTATTGAGCCACAAGGTGGCCTAGCACCATATTCGAGGTGAAGAGAAGCCCGCGCTGAAGGCGGTCCCCACCCGCCGAGCCGGCTGTTGCCGACCCCGCGTCTTCCCCTGCTGTCGCCGCTCACGGTGCCGACAGCCGACCGGGGCTCGTTCATCCCTCAGGAGGCCCGGCCATGAACGTTCCAGAAGCTCCTCAAACAGTGCCCGAAAGACCCGGCGGCACAGATGACGACCGCGACCGGCTGCACGAGCTCGGTTACGAGCAGGAGCTCGCCCGCACGCTCAGCCTGGCCGACGTCGTCATCTACGGCCTGATCTACATGGTGCCGCTCGCCCCCGTCGCGGTGTTCGGCATCGTCTATAACATGGCCGCCGGCGCCGTCGCCGCGGTCTACGTGGTGGCCGCGATCGCGATGCTGTTCAGTGCCATCAGCTACAAGGAGATGGCGGTCCGGTTCCCGGTCGCCGGCTCGGTCTACAGCTACGTGCGGATGGGCAGCAACCGCTTCCTCGGGTTCGTCTCCGGGTGGGCCATCCTGCTCGACTACCTGCTGCTGCCCGCGCTGCTGTGCGTCTTCGCAGCCAGCGCGATGACCGGAGTGGTCTCCTGGGTGCCCGCCTGGATCTGGGTGGTGATCTTCGTCGCCGCGACCGCCCTGATCAACATCATGGGCATCAGCGTCACCGCGACGATGAACAAGATCTTCCTCTACATCCAGCTGGTCGTACTGGCCGTGTTCTTGGTCTGGGCAGCCGTGCTCATCCTCCAGGGCCAGGCCCACCTGTCGCTCAACCCGTTCATCCCCGCGGACGGCGGCTCCTGGTCCCTGGTCCTCGGTGCGGTCCCCGTCGCCGCGCTCAGCTACATCGGCTTCGACGCGATCTCGACACTGAACGAGGAGGCGGAAGGCGGCGGCCGTACGGTCTCCAAGGCCACCATGATCGTCCTCTACCAGGTGACCGCGCTGTTCGTCGTGCAGGTCTTCGTGGCGGGCATCCTGGTCCCGACCGGGACGAAGTTCGCCGACGGCGACCCGGTCAACAACGCCTTCTACAACGTGGTCGGCACGGCCATGGCGGGCTGGTTCAAGACGGTCCTCCTGCTGACCGCCGCCCTGATCGCGATCTTCGCCAACACCATCGCCTCCAACGCCACCTCCGCCCGCCTGGTCTTCAGCATGGCCCGCGACGGGCAGCTGCCGAAGTTCCTGTCGCGGGTCAGCCACAAGCACCAGGTCCCCCTCAACGCGATGATCTTCATCGCGCTCCTGTCGGTGGGAGTCGGCATCCTCGGCGTGGAGCAGTCGGGACTGCTGACCACCCTGGTGACCTTCGGCGCGATCACCGCCTACGTCCTCCTCCACGTCAGCGTCTTCACCCACTTCGTCGTCCGAGGCGGAAGCCGCCGCATTTTCGTCCACTGGGTCTCCCCGATCCTCGGCGCCGCGCTCCTCCTGGTCGCGCTGTGGAACGCGGACCCCAACGCCAAGATCGTCGGCTCGTGCTGGCTCGTCATCGGCCTCGGCGTGGCGGCGTACTTCAAGCTCACCGGCCGTTCGCTCGGCGACTCCGACGCCTGACCGCACTCCCGCTCACCGCCGGGCAGCACTCGGCATCGGCCCGAGACGCCGTCACCTTGAGGCGCAGGCCAGCCCCAGTCGCGGCCCGGCGGTCGCGAGTCCCCTCACACAGGAAAGGCACCCTCCCGTGAGCCCATCGTCCTTGTCCCACCGCACCGCGAAGGTGTCCCAGCAGCAGGAGGTGAACTGATGCGCACCGGTGCAGACCGCTCGGCAGAGCTGCTCGAAGTGTTCCGTCTGCGCAGCGAAGAGCGCCTGCGCAAGGAGTGCACCCATGAGGTCGCCGCCGCCCATGACGCGGCTCCGTTGGGACCGCACGACGACCGCACGCAACGCGTGCTGCGGGCGTTGCGCAGCCTGCGCGTCTCGGGCAAGCACATCATCTTCTCCGAAGGCCCCGACGGCCCCTGGCGCGTGTCGAAGATCGCCTTGGGCATGCCGGGCAATCTGCTCCTGACCGAACAGTCCTTCGGGGACTACGAAGACGCCATGCGGTACATCTTCACCGCGCGTGCCGCGACACTGCAGCAGAACTAGAAAGAAACGAGAAGGTCATGGCACTCGCGAGCGGCCGCACGACGACCCAGAACGTCTTCGGCTACACCGATCGCTTCTCCGCCCGCCCTGGCGAGCAACTGTCATTCCACATCAGCTGTGAAGGCCCGCTGGCCTACGACGCCGCCCTAGTGCGCCTGCGGCACGGATACGACGGGCAGGCGGGGCCCGGCTTCCTGGAGACCGAGGTCCCCTCCACCATCGACGGCACGTACCCGGGGCAGTACTACGCCTGCCAGCCCGGCTCCTACGTCGAAGTCCCCGACCCAAAGGGCCTGCTGGCGACCCCTGACGCGCTGGTCATCCGCGCCGCCGTCTTCCCGACGCTGCCGCGCGACAACCGTTCAGGGAGCCTGGGCGCCTATCGGGTCAGCCAGAGCTCGGTCGGCTTCACCGGCGAGCGCCAGGCGGTCATGGGCACCTGGGACGCGGCGACCATGACTGGCTGGGCCCTGCTGCTCGACGAGGGCAAGCCGTCCTTCGTATGGAGCGAGGGCGGTCAGCGGCGGACCCTCACCCTGGAACAGGAGCTGACGGCACACCAGTGGTACCGGCTCGAGGTCGAACTGCCACGCTCGGCGGGGCAGATCACCCTGCGGCAGACCCCGCTGGACCACTGCGCGGACCGGGTGGCACCGGCCGCCGCAGCCGCCGTACCCGAGCAGGCGAACGCACCCGCCTCGGCGGCCTGGACGGCTTCCTCGATGCCGTTCCGTATCGGCGCGCTGGCTCGCGAGGACGGTGACCGGCTGCTCGCGGCAACCGCGTTCAACGGGAAGATCGGTGGCATCCGCGTCGAACGCGCCGCCGACGACGCCTCCAGGACGCGCGAGCCGGTTGCTGCCTGGCACTTCGGCCGCAGCGAACGCCCCGACGGGCTGCTGTTGTGGGATGTGGTCGACGAGGGCCCGCACATGCTGCACGGCCTCTGCGTCAACGCGCCCGTCCGGGGCGTCACCGGGCCCGAGTTCCAAGGTGTCGTGGAGGACTTCCGGCTCGCGCCGGACGAGTTCGACGCCATCCACTTCCACGACGACGACCTCGCTGACGCCCAGTGGCCTGCGGCGTTCACCTTCGAGGTGCCCGAGGACCTGCCCAGCGGCGTCTACGCGGTGCGGCTGCGGGCCGAGGGCATCGAGCAGCACGTGCCCTTCCTCGTCGGGCCTGGCCGCCGACGCAAGGATGTCGCCATCTTGTTCCCCACGGCCACCTACCTGGCTTACGCCAACGACCGGATCGCCTTCGAGGCGGACGGTATGGAGATGCTCCTCGGGCACACGCCCATCGTCCACAAGGAAGACCTGGTCCTGCAGGACCACCCCGAGTTCGGCCGCTCCCTGTACGAAATCCACAATGACGGGTCCGGTGTGGTGTTCGGAAGCGTCCGCCGTCCGCTGATCAGTCTGCAGCCGCGGTACCGGGCCTCGTTCATGAGCGAAGGTCCCTGGGGCCTGCCTGCCGACCTGTCCCTGGTGCACTGGCTGGAGACTGCGGAGTGCGAGTTCGACGCCCTCAGCGACGAGGATCTCGACCGGGAAGGCTACGACTTGCTGCGCGACTACCGCGTTGTGATCACCGGAAGCCATCCCGAATACGTCACGCGGCGCGAGCTCGACGCCCTGGAGGAGTTCACCGCGAACGGCGGCCGGCTGATGTACCTGGGCGGCAACGGGTTCTTCGCGACTGCCTCCTACGACCCCGACGCGCCGCACCTGATGGAGCTGCGCCGGGCCGACGGCGGCACCCGCCCCCACCAGTCTCCCTTCGCCGAACGCCGCCATACCACCTCGGGCGAGGCCAGCGGCCTGTGGCGCAACAAGGGCAAGGCCCCGCAGCGTCTGGTGGGAGTCGGGATGGCGGCCCAGGGCTTCGACCGCTGCACCTACTACGAGCGCCTTGCGGACAGCCAAGATCCGCGGGCGGCCTTTATCTTCGAAGGCGTCGGCGAGAACGAGCTCCTGGGCGACTTCGGCATCATCGGCGGTGGCGCGGCCGGCTCCGAGATCGACTGCTGGAACCCGGCGCTCGGCTCGCCGCCCGGAACCCTGGTCCTGGCCACCTCCGGGCCCTTCTCCGACAACTACCTGCTGGTGACCGAGGAGATCTTCGAAATGCTCCCGGGGATGGGCGGAACCGAGCAGCCGGCAGTCCGCTCGGACATGGTCTACTGCGCGCTGGAAGGCGGCGGCGGATTCTTCTCGGTTGGATCCATCGCCTGGACCGGGTCGCTGTCCCACAACGGGTACGACAACAACATTGCGAAGATCACAGGCAACGTTCTGCGGCGCTTCCGCGACGAGAAGCCACTGGAGTAGCCCGCCCCTGCTGCCGAAGGTGATGCGCTCCGCCAGCGGAGCGGATCACCTTCCGAAATCCGGCTGCGCATCCAGCACATGGAGCAGGGGCACAGGCCACTCCCTGCGGCGGCTTCCGCGCTCCCGATACCCGGCACCGCTCTGGTGCTTGGCAGGAGTCGGGGCAAGTGGGAAAGCCGGTCAAAGTCGCCGCCGTGCTGGTGCTGCCGTCCTCATTCCCCGTCCATCTGGCCCAGCGGCTGTCGTCCGACGTCGCCCCCCAGGCAGCCGAAGCCAAAGAAGCACGCGAGGAACCACCAATGTGCCGACTGGAGACCCAGTGACCACCGTTCTGCGCACGCTGCGAAACTACATCGGCGGCGAGTACCTGGCCGCCGCCGACGGGCAGACCATCGAGATCGTCAACCCGGTGACCGGCGAGTCCTACGCGACCTCGCCGCTGTCCGGCCGGGAGGACGTCGACGCCGCCATGGCCGCGGCCGCGGCCGCGTTCCCGGCGTGGCGCGACACCACCCCGGCCGAGCGACAGCGCCTGCTGCTGAAGATCGCGGATGCTTTCGAGGCGAGGGCCGGGGAACTCGTCGCCGTCGAGTCCGAGAACACCGGCAAGCCCCTGGGGCTGACGGCGAGCGAAGAGGTGCCACCGATGGTGGACCAGATCCGCTTTTTCGCCGGCGCCGCGCGCCTGCTGGAGGGCCGATCGGCCGGTGAGTACATGGACGGCATGACCTCCATCGTCAGGCGTGAGCCCGTCGGGGTCTGCGCGCAGGTCGCACCGTGGAACTACCCGATGATGATGGCAGTCTGGAAGTTCGCCCCGGCGCTCGCCGCAGGCAACACGGTGGTCCTGAAGCCGTCGGACACCACCCCGGCCTCTACCCTGCTGATGGCCGCGATCATCGGGTCCATCCTGCCCAAGGGCGTCTTCAACGTCGTCTGCGGTGACCGCGACACCGGCAACCTGATGGTTGAACACCCCACACCGGCGATGGTCTCCATCACCGGCTCCGTACGAGCCGGCAGGCAAGTCGCCGAGTCCGCGGCCAGGGACGTCAAGCGCGTCCACCTGGAGCTGGGCGGCAAGGCGCCGGTCGTCGTATTCGCCGACGCCGACATCGCCCAGGCGGTCGAGTGCATCTCGGTGGCCGGCTTCTTCAACGCCGGTCAGGACTGCACGGCCGCGACCCGCGTCCTCGTGCAGGAGTCGGTTCACGACGAGTTCGTGACGGCGCTGGCGAGGGCCGCCACCGGCACAAAGACCGGCCGACCCGACGACCCGGACGTTCTGTACGGACCGCTCAACAACGCCAACCAGCTCACGCAGGTCTCCGGCTTCATCGAGCGTCTGCCCGCCCACGCCAAGATCGAGGCAGGCGGCCATGGCGTCGGCAACAAGGGCTATTTCTACGCCCCCACCGTCGTCTCCGGCCTCAAGCAGGACGACGAGATCATCCAAAACGAGGTGTTCGGCCCGGTCATCACCGTCCAGCCCTTTCGCAACGAGGCACAGGCCCTGGAATACGCCAACGGCGTCGACTACGCCCTGGCCTCGTCGGTGTGGACCAAGGACCACGCACGCGCGATGCGCATGTCCAAGACGCTGGACTTCGGCTGTGTGTGGATCAACACCCACATCCCACTGGTCGCCGAGATGCCCCACGGCGGCTTCAAACAATCCGGCTACGGCAAGGATCTGTCCGCGTACGGCTTCGAGGACTACACCCGTATCAAGCACGTCATGACGTCACTGGACGCGTGACGCCCGCGCCGACGCTGCCAGTGCCGAGCCGGATCGCCTAGCCGGGATCCCGACATCCGCCCGAAGTGAGGAAGGGATCCGCTGCAGAGGAGTTCGAGAACCCCTCTGAACTGGAGCAACGTCCAGGGAGCCGGGTTCTCCTCGTCCATCCTGGACGCGTTCGGGACGCAAGGATAGAAGCAGACCGGGCGGAGCATCTGCGCAAGGGAAGGGGAATCCGCTGCGCCATGCTTCGACCGCGTCCGCTGAGCTGGAGCGACGCCGAGGATTCCGTATCGGGCAGGTCTCCCAATGAGCGGTAGGGACCGTGTAGGGACCGCAAGGACAGGAACCAACCGACAAGGACCGCGCAGGACCGACGCAGGTGCACGCGTCTGACCTGCAAGAACGGTGTGAATCGGCATGGATCGGCAAGGGCCGCCAAGATCCTCAATGGACTCATAATCCGTCGGCCGTGGGTTCGAGTCCCACCCGCCCCACCACTCGCTACGCGAGCAGAATCGATCTGACCAGCAACTTAGCTGGAGGGTCGGGCGAGTTGAGGGTCGTGGCGGCCCTGTCGCGATCATGATTTCATGATCGTCTGGACAGATTCTGGACGCCGATTCCGGTCAAGTCGGGCATGGCGCCTATGTGGTATTCGTGTCGACGTCGAGCAGCTCTTCGCCGCCTCGCCGCGTGGCGGGAAGCGGCTCATGGGAACGCCCCGACATCCAGCGCACTTCCCTCGCGTGGTCTGTTTGTGATCGATGGCTGCGCCCAATGTTGGTGATGTATCTTGGGCACATACATCGTGGATGTTGGAGGTGTCCGATGTCCGTCACGCAGATTGATCTCGACGACGAGGCGCTGGCCGAGGCCATGCGGCTCATGGGCGTCACGACGAAGAAGGAGACCGTCAACGCGGCCCTTCGGGACTACGTGGCGCGGATCAAGCGGCTTGAGGCTGCGGAGAAGCTGGCCGCGCGGGGTGCGCGTGGAGAGTTCGAGCAGGCCGCGGCGGCGCATGACGCGGAGAAGCGTGCGCGACGCGAGGCCTTCGAGTGATCACGTATCTGGTGGACACTTCGGCTCTGTGGCACCTGTTTCGCACCCCAGGCGCATTGCGGCCCTGGGAGGGACACATTGCCGCCGGGGTGTTCCACCTCTGCGAGCCGACACGTGCCGAATTTCTCTACTCGGCAACCAGTCCGTCCCATCGGGATGAGCTCGCAGAGGAACTGGACGCGCTCTGCTTGCTCTCTCCGGTTCCGAAGAACGCCTGGCGTTGGGTCGACACCGCCCAGTACAAGCTGACCCAGCGGGGCCAGCATCGGGCGGCTGGAGCGATCGACCTGTTGGTGTGCGCGACGGCTGTGCACCATGGGCACACTGTCCTCCACGTGGACAATGACTTCGCGACAGTGGCCGGAGTCCTCAAGGAAGTTGAGCAGCGCGACGTACGGGTCTGGTCAGCTGAGAGATTCAAATTGTCGAGACCCGATGGGACTGGCTGATCGATGGCCGGGCTGCGGGTTCCTGGCTGTCCCTTGCCGCTGGTCAGGTCGTCGGCGAACCTTTCGAAGACCTCACGCTGCCACCAGAACACGTCGGTGTCAGGGAAGCTCGAGAGCTCACCGGTCGGTCGATGGGGAAAAAATAGGTCATTGTTGACCTTCACCAACGCGGAGCCATTTTGTCCGGTTCGGTTGAGCCGGAGTGCCTTCCGCGGGGTGCGCGTAGAACTGTGAGTCGACTACGGCCTTCGCTTCGAAGCGCACCACGGAGCCGAAGATCCCCCCGTCTGCTTGGTTCTCGGGAGATCATTCGAGGTGCCGGTGTCTCTGCCTACGATCCGAGTCCGTCGAAGGCGGCTCGGCAGCGCAGCCGCACGGGTTCGGGCACCGGCGGCAGCGCTGTGACCTCGCCGTCCGAGATGACGGTGGTGAGCCGCTCGAAGGCTGAGAGCAGCGACCCCGACCGCCCGCCCTCGTCGCCGAACGTGGCGAGACTCTCCTCGTACGCGTAGTGCGGCCGGTACGGGATCTCGACGCGCCCCCAGTAGTCGGCCGCGTCCTCGCGGCTCAGCCCTGTCGGCACCCCCTCGAAGGCTTCCCTGGCCGCCGTCCGTCCGGCGTCAGCCCGCTGTTTCTCACCGTCGTCGACCCTCATGGGCACGGGCAGCACACGGGTTACGCGCCGGAGGTGGTGCCGTGCCACATCGTGCGCCACAGAGGCCGCGCCTTCCAGGGACTGTCGGGTGAGCGTGAAGCAGTCCACCAGGACGTCGGGCATCTGGACGGTGCAGATGTTCGCGATGTCCGACAGTCCTGTCCTGCTGTCGATGAGCACGTAGTCGTATGTCGCCTTCATGTCGTCGCGCAGTGCGTCCAGGAACAGGCTGCCGCCGAGCCGTTCGTAGAAGTTGTCCCAGTCGAAGGTGCTCACTGCCGCACCGTAGGCACGGTTCTGACGCCCGGCGGAGAGGAGGTCGAGCGACCCGCTGTCCGCGAACGGCGCCCCGAAGGCCGTGGCGTCCACAGACAACGCGTGGGGTTCGACGCTGGCGTAGGGGAGGTGCCAGGAGTCGGAGCGTGGGATGTCGCTGGAGCCGACGGCTGCGAAGGAGTAGTCCTGGAGCAGGTCGATCACACCGGTAGTGGCGGCCAGCCCACCCGGATCGAGGAACGGGTGGAAGTAGCGGTGCAGCCCGGGAGCCTCCAGGTCCCAGTCGACTGCGAGGACACGTTTGCCGTTGGCGGCAAGGATCCACGCGATGTTGGCCAGGGCCATGGTGCGACCGGCGCCGCCCTTGTACGAGTAGAAGGTGACGATACGGCCGGGACGGGTGTTCGTCATCACTCCCCCTCCCCGTCGGATCTCAGGTCCGAGAACGGGTCGGAAGGGCCCGTCAGGCGAGGCCGGGGCACGTGCGTACCCGGAGGCGGATGGGCCTCCGCGTGCTTGAGGTACTGCCGGGTGATGTGGGCCACGACGGCGGGAAGCACATCGGTGAAGGCTTTGAGAGTGGGTACGCCATTGACCGCGATGCGCACATCTGTGCGGCGGCCTCGATCCGCGATCTGCGGAAGCGTACGCTCCAACTCCTCGGAGAGTCTGCGCCCGTCCTCGCCGTGGTTCTGCAGATCCGCACGGCTCCAGGGGACGATCATGCTCACCCAGGGCCGCGAGTTCGCGTCGAAGGCCTGCAGTCTGAGCCTGCGTCCCTCGTCGGCGAGGGCCCACCTGTCCAGCAGGAGGATGTCGGGACTGGCGGACCTCGCCTCCTGCTCCCCGGACTTCGCGCTCTCGGCCGGTTCGTCATCGAAGGAGGAGACGGTGACGCGGTAATCGAGCGACCGGACGAGATCCTCCGCGAGGTTCACCAGCGGACGGGTGGACTCCGCGTGGTAGGGGTTCCAGTCCTGGGCGTCCTCGCCGTAGGGCCGCACGTCACGGTCGTCCGGGATGTCGTCCTGCGTGGGTGCCGCCACGACGAGGCGGATGTGCCGAGGGCCCGTACCCTGCGGTTTGAAGGCGCTCGGGGTGTTCTCGTACGCCCGTGGACGGCCGCTCGGCAGGGGTGATTCGTGCGCGGCCTCCACGATGCGCCGGGCCAGATGGAGGACGACCTCCTCGTACTCGTCGCGCAGTCTGCTGAGCTTGATCAGCCCGTAGAGGCCGTTGGTCGCGTAGCGATCGCCGTACCCCGCCTGATCGACGTGGATGTGACGCACGGAGTCGGGAAGCGCGCTGTGGTCGACACGCGTCCACAGCGCGGGAACGATCGGGGAACCGACATCGACCCCGGTCGCTCGCGCATGCAGCACTCGCTCGTTGAACGCGAACCACTCCCTGCCGCACATCTCGCTCGTGAAGTAGCGCGGGGAGAACAAGGGCACCAGCACTCGGCATTTCGCGAGGTTCTCAGCGAGCTTTTCCGGCCATCCTTCCCCCGACCGCATTTCCCGGTCCATGAAGCCCGCGGGTGCGCCGGCCGGTAGATCCGTGAGCGCGTAGATGTGGTTGCACAGGTCTTTGAAGAACACGTTCACCCAGTGATCGGGATCCCCTGCTTCCGGACCCCAGGGCGGAGTATGGGCGTAACTCAGGAAGAAGTACGGTCGGATGTCGGCCCCATACCGTTCGCGTTGCCACGTGTCCACGACCCGTTCCCGTCCCGTCAGTGGCGGTCGGCCTCCCGCCGGCAGTCCCAGCAGCTCCTGCGTCCGGCGCCGCTCGTTGGCGAACGGCCGCTCCCCGGCCCGGTGTTGTGCGCGGACCAGCGGGTCGTACGCTACCGCAGGCAGTCGGCCCGGCCGCTCCGCACGCTCGATGGCCCGGTCCATACGCCGTACCTCGTGCACCGTCAGTTCCCGCTCCAGCTGTCCTCGCACCTCGTCCGGCACGATCAGCTCGACCGGCCCGTCCCGGTCCGCGTCGATCGCGAAGAGCCCGCTGGTGAGGAGTTCAGCCACGTCGCCCACGGTGGCCTGAGGGACCAGCTCCTGGCGGATCAGATGGAGCAGCCCCATGCCCAGTCGGCCGAACGGTGCGCACAGGACGGCGAGTCGGGCCGCCGCGGGGGACGCCGTTCGCAGGAACCCCTCGGCGGTGACACCGCCGGGTCGCCCTCGGGAACGGCTGCTCAGCCGTCCGCCGCGGGGCACCAGCACCGCTCCGCATCCCTCGGGGGCGCCCCGCATCAAGGTGCGGGACCAGCGGTCCAGGGAATGCGGCGACGTCGACAGCACCGGGACCGGCAGCCAGGCGCCGGTGTCCCCGGCCGGTTCGTCGTCCGGCAGCAACGGCGGGTCGAAGATCAGGTGCGGGCTCACCGCCCCCGGCGCCCCGGGCCGCACTCTCACAGATGGCAGGTCGAGGGCGGTCCTGCGCCAGAGCTTCGGGGGGAGCGGGTTGAGCAGGGCGACCGGTGTGGTCAGCGACCAGGCGCGGATCCGGCGCCACACCTCCGGCTCCCGCCAGCCCGGTGCGGCACAGTCGGACACGACGACGACCAGCCGACGGGCGTCGGGGGAACGCGGTTCGTCGGGGCCTGTCAGCCTGCCCAGTCTGTCGCGGAGTTCGAGCCCCTCAGGGCCGAAGCCGAGTTCGCGCACCTGGAGGGTGCGGAAGGCTCCGAGGCGGTCCAGGAGGGAGGTGAAGTCTTCGACCAGGTCCTGCCACACCCGCATGGCAGGGGAGCGATCGACGACCAGGACGAGGCCGAACCAGCGCTCCGGGGCCGGCCGGAACACGGGGATGAGCTCGCCGCTGCGGGCATAGCCGTCGACGGTGGCAGCGACGTCGAGGGCGGATCTGCGGCCCCGGGGCCACGGCCGTTTCCACGGCCTCAGGGCACGGGTCACCTCCTGGGGGAGCGGTAGTCCTGCTCCCTTCGGGGTGGCCACAGCAGCACCGGTTATGCGGGTACTCGCCCTGGCGAGACGTTCGTGCAGGGGCCGCCCGGCCTCCGGACCGGTCGCGGTGCCCGGGCCGTCCTTGCCGGTCGGTGCCACGGACGGCGGCACGGGAGCCCCGGCTGTCGGCTGCGGCGGTGAGACCTCGACTGGCGGGTCCGTCACGGCCTGGTTCATCCGTGCCGCCAACCAGAGCACTTCGGCCAGAGCAGTGCCGTCCAGGTCGGGTGCCACGGCGTCGAGCGCGCGCACCACGCGCCCGAGTGGGTCCAGAGGACCCGTGGACCGGTCCTCAGGCACGGGACAGCTCGCGCAGGACCAGTTCCATGACCTCCTGCCGGTCGGCGTCGGTGAGAGCCGAGCCGTTCGTGAGCAGGTGTACGGCGTTCAGCAGCTGGTCGACGGCGAGGCTCCCGCCCGCCGTGACCCGGTTGACGAACTCCTGAACGAGGCGATCTACCACGGGCGCCTGCCCAGCGTCCGAGACAGGTCCCAGATGGGCCTCGACCACGGCCCGAAGCGCCTCCACGGTGGGCTTCGGCATCGTGAAGCGGATGCATCTCCGCAGGAAGGCCGCCGGGAAGTCACGCTCGCCGTTGCTGGTCATCACGATGAACGGGAACTGGTCGCACTGGACCCGGCCCCGTTCGATCGCGGTGCGTGCGTCGCTGTCCCAAAGGCGGACGCGGACCACCTCCTCGGCGTAGCGGCCGAGTTCGGGAATCTCGTACGTACCGCGCTCCAGTACGTCGAGCAGATCGCTGGGCAGGTCGAGATCACTCTTGTCGATCTCGTCGATCAGCAGCGCCCTGGGCCGCGGCGAGGGGAGCAACGCGGTGCCCAGCGGCCCCAGTCGGAGGAAGGGGGCGATGTCGTCGTCGCCCTCCGGACCGGACAGCCGCTGGGCGTGGATACGGCCGAGGGCGTCGTAGCGGTACAGCGCCTCGTTGAGCGTGCTGCGCGAGGTGATGTGCCAGCGCAGGGGCTCGCCCAGCTTCAGTTCGGCCGCGACCTGTTCGATCACTGTGGACTTCCCGGAGCCCGCCGGACCTGTCACCAGGAGGGGGCGACGCAGAGCCAGGGCCGCGTTCACCGCGGTGGCCAGGCCGGGCGGTGGCTGGAACTGCCGGTGCAAGGTCTGCCGAGGGAAGCTGCGCCATGGCGGCGGGGCGCCGAGTTCGACGTCACGAGGGATGCCGTCCCCGACGTAGTAGGGCTGCCAGGTCATGTGGAGATCTCTCCCTTGGTGACGAACGCCTCGAACCAGTCGCAGAAGTCGAGCCATTCCGTGTCGTGCCAGATGCTCCGCAACAGCGCCAGATGCTCGTGGCCGTCGGGGCGCTTCCGGGTCTCCGGCGCCCAGCTGTTGCGGTAGGCCTCGCTGAACTCCGCGGGCAGCAGATGCCAGTACCGGTCCAGGGTGTCCACGCAGCCGTCGGGCATCCCTCCGTCGGCGCCGGGCCACATCACGATCGGCACGTGCTTCAGCAGCAGTTCCATCACCTCTCTGATCCGCTGCGGCCGGTCCCGCAGGGCGATGGCCCCGGTGTAGTCGCCGCGCTCCAGCCGCGCCTCCAGTTCCTTCGGGCGCTCGGTCTCATGCCGGTCCAGCCAGTCCACCGGCGCACGTCGGGTTCCGTACCCATTCATCTCGGCGAGTCTCTCGCGCGCGTCCTCGTTGATCCAGGACATGTGGTCCGGCGGGCACATCCGCTCGCTCCATCGCAGGACGACGTCGTGCATGAGACCGAGCCGTCGGCCGTAGCTCGTCTCCTCGGGCCGCCATTCCAGCAACAGGGAGGCGGGCGCGGCCACCTCGACCCGGCACAACGGCCCCATCGGTCTGCTCTTCTTCCAAGCCCACTTGAGCACCTCCCTCAGCGTCTGCTGCACGCCGGGCCCGCTCGGGACGCACTCGAAGTCCTTCTTGGCGCAGACGTCCCCGCGGTCGAGGAGGAACGCCTGCAGCGTCTCGGGCCACAGGTCGCCCAGCGTGGCGTGCAGACTCACGACGAGTCGCAGCCGGTTCCGGCGGTCTCGGGTGGTCAGGGCCGCGAAGGCGTCGTCGAACTCGACCTTGGCGTCCACGGCGTCCGTCCATGCCCTGAACTCCGCGATGTCCTTGGCGAGTCCGTCCTCCACGGCGAGCTCGGCGACAAGGGACGCCGGGCGGGCGATGGGCGTCTCGCCCTGTCGCTGCGCACGGAACCGGAGGTACTCGACCGCGTCACGCAGCAGGTCCCGGCCGCTGGTCTCCGGCAACGGTTCCGCACAGCGGCCCGCGGCCCGCCACAGCGCCCCGCGCAGCCGTCCGGACGTCAGATGCCCGCCGGGCCAGGAGTTGAGCAGATGGACCGTGCGCAGTACGTCGCGCAGGCCGTCGACTACCTGCAGGGCCTCGTCGGGTGCGGCACGTTCGTGCAGCGTCGCGCGCAACCGGTCGAGTGTGTCGACGCCTCTGACGGGTCCTGGCAGCAGCGCCAGGGCGCCCAGCGGGGCCAGGGCGCGTTCCAGTTCCTCAAGGCCGATCGGCCCCAGCCGCGAGCCGGCCCGCACGAGATGGCCGGCGTTGCGGGACACCCACGGTCGCTCACCGAACCGCGCCCCGACGAACTGCACCAGGCGGGCGTCCTGACCGGGCACGTCGTCCCGCACGGCCTCGAAGAGCGCGTCCGGGTACAGGAACTCACCGGCGCCGGCCACCCCCTGGTCGAGCACCCGGACGACTCCGCGCGAGAACGCCAGCCCGTGCGCCTCCTGGGCGGCACCGACAGCCATCATGAGCGACAGCCGGGTCGCGCCGTCGCGCACTCCCGCGTCCACGGCGCCCAGATCGGGCGTCGCACCGCCCGCGTGGCAGGTGTCGACGAGGGCGACGATCCCGGGCAGGCCGGGCATTTCGAGGGCGCGTTCCAGTGCTTCGGCCACATTGACGGCGGATCCTGTCTCATCGCACCGTGAGTCGCCGGCCATCAGGAAGAGTCTCGGATTCCTGCCGGAGGTGATGCCGTGTCCGAGGAAGGCGACAACGAGCAGGGCCCCGCTTTCCCCGGCCCGCCGGGCGGCACCCCGGATCGCCGCCTCGACGCGGGCCTGGCCCGCCGACGCGCCGTACAGAAGGGCCGATTCGACAGCCGGCGTGGGCCTGCAGGCACCCCGCCAGTCGTCGGTGAGCGCGTCCCTCAGGTCCCGTGCAACATCCTCGAGCCCGCGGAGGACTCCCAGCTCTTCGCACTGCGGCGCGATGACAAGGGCGTGTCGGAGCGGAAGCGGGGCTGTCATGACCTTGTGACCGCATCGAGGGCCCCGATGACGGGCCCGGCGACGCCCGGCTGGGCCAGGTACTTCAGCGCGGGATGCACCCAGGCCCCGTCCGAATCGACACGTCTGGGTTCGGGCAGTACGGACCGGTCGTTGGGTTCGAAGAAGTCCTCCAGGTTCGGACGGCCGACTATGAAGTCGTCGCGGTCCCACACGTTCACCCAGCTCGCGACCGCGTCGGGTACCCGCGGCGGCTGCGGGCGTGTGCGGCGTCCCACCATGGCGCGCAGGCCCAACGGCGAGCCGAGAGTGACAAGGAGCGGGATCTCGCCGGGGTAGCCGGACAGTGCTTCCAGGGCGACGACGGTGCCCAGTGAGTGCGCGACGAGGACGGTGGGCACCGCGGGGTCCAGTTCTTCCGTCACGCGGTGGCGCACCCGCGCGTCGAGGGTCAGGCCCGTACCGTCCGTTTCGCCGCGCGCCAAGTATCGTGCGACCTGGCTCAGATGCCCCACCATCAGTCGTGCGCTCGCCCATCTGCCGAACGTCCGCAGTCCGGGAACGCACAGGACGGTGTTCGCGGCGCTGAGCACCTGCCCTGCCACCGAACCGGAGCCCTGTACGGCACCTTCCGGAGCGAGTTGCGCCTGCGCGTGGCAGAGCACCGGGACCTCACCGTCGTCGTCCGCGCGCTCGGCCAGCCGTTCGTCGATGGCCTCACGCAGCAGAGCGCGTACGTCGTCGGAGTGGATGTCCTCCGTGTCCGCGCCGCTCTGCGCCTCCGGGGCTGTGAACAGGTCGCCGTAGTAGGCGAACCGTACGTCCGCCATCGAGCCGGCCATCAGCCCGGGCACCCGCAGGGCATGCCCCGCGTCGAGCCCGCCCTGCTCCAACGCGCCCAGCCAGTGGTCGAGTTCAGCAGCGGGATTGCGCGCCCCGCCGACACCATGGACGAACACCAGACGCGGCTTCATGGCCCCCCCCGAGTGAAGCTGCGCCCGTGGCCGGGGCGCCTCACGAGCATAGCGACGAGCGGTGCGACGGGGGACAGGTGCGCAACCACTCGGCCCGCCGTCGGTCGCGGTGTGCCGAATCCGCCGGTGGCGAGGAGGAGGGCGATGGCTTCGGCGACGGCCAACCGGACCAGCATCACGCCGGTCAGCGTCAACATCTTCGCCCACGCAATGAAAACACCCCCGGCACCTTCCGTGCCGACGTAATCAGCCGGCGGGCAGAACACGGGACCGAGCGAGCAGCCTTCACTACGCCATGACCATGGCTGCTGCGCTGTCGTGCGGGCGCGGCCCCGTCCACATGGCCCTGTGTGGACGTGGACGGCGTCGAAGGAGACAACGCAACCCACATGCCTGTCTCCGGCCTCACCAGCACGGTCGACGTCGGTAGTTAACTCACCGGCGCCACGCACACGTCGTCCTTCAAGGGGAAGCGTCGCCGATCTGCAGACCGGGGTCGGCACTGCGTTGACCCCCGACCAGGTCGCCGCCTGTCGGACACGCCCGGTCACGTCCTCTTGCCGTCCGACAGTACTTCGGCCATCCGGGACGTGTTCGGGACGCAGGTTGGACACAAGGATCGGAAAAGACTGACAAGGGCCGGGAAGGACTGAGGCGCCAAACCGCGTCTGACCTGTGAAAACGGCCAAGATGAGCATAGATCGACAAGTGTCGCCAAGATCCTCAAAGGACTCATAATCCGTCGGCCGTGGGTTCGAGTCCCACCCGCCCCACCATGCACGTCTGTGACCTGCGGAAACGTCTCATCTGGGGTGCGGATTCAGGGCGTTGGTCCACGGGGCTGAATCCGCTGCTCGTGAGTTCGACTCCGTTGCCATCAGCGTTAGTTGAGGTCACTCTGACGCGTAAATACCAACCGGCCTGGGCAAAACCGCAGGTAGCTGACCAGCTGACCTCCGCCTCCTGCGTTGCCGCCCCCGCGATGCAGTGTTGATCAAGGGCCACGGGGTGTTCGCTGCGCCCATTTACCCGCCCCACGGCGGGCGGCGAAGCCGCCCTGGGTCGCTGACCTGCGCAGACGTATCGGCCCATGGCTGGAGGATGGCGTCGTGGGTGGGCTGTGCGAGCGTCTGGACGTCGAATTCTGGACGCTGGCTGGACGCGAGGATCCGGAAGTGCTGCCCAGGGACTTTCGAGTGGGCGGGCCTGCCGGGCCGGCGGGGCACGGACGCAGTCCGAATGGCGTGCGGTCCGAGTTGGGACGCGAAACAGCCCGTACTGGAAACGGCCCAGAGAGGACCGACAGGCGGGGCGGGAGCCGCCGGTCTTCCTGCTCATCCCGTTCCTCCCGGGGCAGCGGCGCCTACCGCTGAGGCGAGACGTGGTCCGCTGCCCAGGGCCGCCGAGCGCGTGCTGCTGGTGATCGCCGACGACGTGACGTGGCTCGACAAGGCCGACGCGGCCGTCGTCGGGTTCGTCGTACGGCGCGTCACGGACGCTCCGATGTCGAGCACGACCTTGCCCGACAGTGCGGCGGCGGGAAAGCTCCCGGTAGGGAGCCGGCGGGATGCTCACCACGACCCGGTCACCGGCGCGGGCCGCCTCCTCGGGTGTCGCAGCGCGGGCTCGTCGGTCGAGCTCGGCCAGCGTCTCTGCCAGGGTGTGGGGACCGCGGGATTTGAACAGGTCGTCGGCCGACCGCGATCGCGAGCCGGGCGAGGTTCGTGACGAACGACGGCCTGCTGCGCCCCGATCTCACCGCCGAGGATCTGGTTCTGTTCAGCGGCTCCCTGAGCCAGGCCGCCCTGACGACCGGCGACAGCCATCCGGGCCAGGGGCGCCGCCTCCTGCGCATCTCCCTCGACGACCTCAGCAGCCGCAACACCGCACCCCTACGAGTCTCGATGACAGGGAGTACAGCTCTCACCGCAGCGGGCGCTGTTCGCGCGAAGACGCCGGATCAAGAAGAAGAGACCGACCTCTTTCGGGAGGTCAGGCTGGCCCCGTTCGCCGACGATCCGGCCGTCGGTCATGTAGTAGAAGCTCATGGCCTGCACCGAGATCTTGTTGCCCAAGTGTCACCTGGTGACCACCGGGTGACCGCCACACGCCGGGCGTCTTGTCGGATCCCGGGAAACGATGGGAGACGTCACCGCGAGCAACCAGCCGCCGAAGCACCGCGCGAACGCCCGAACCGCGCTGGAAGGACATGTCATGACCGCTACCGCTCCCAAGGCTCCGACTGCACCAGGGGTGCGGTCCCGGTGGGGGATCCCGTACGCCACCGCCGAGCGGTATCGCCGCCCCGTGGTCGCGGACTTCGATCCAGACCGGCCCTATGACCGCAAGGGCGTCGTCTCTGTCCAGTCCGACAGCGGCGACTGGCTCGAAGCGGACAGCGGGATGGGCGAGGACTGTCTGAACCTGAACGTGTGGGCCCCTGAGCAGCCGGCCGACAAGGCGCTCCCGGTGGCCGTGTACGTCCATGGAGGCGGATTCGAGTTCGGCGCGAACACGCAGATCACCTCGAACGCCGCCGGTCTCGCCGCGTCGGGGCGCGTGGTGGGTGTGTCGGTCAACTACCGGCTCGGCGCCCTGGGCGCGCTCTCGCTCTCGCAGTATGGCGGGCGGCTCGCCGAGGCGAGCAACCTTTTCCTGCAGGACGTGATCGCCGCGCTGACCTGGGTCAAGCGGAACATCGCCCACTTCGGCGGCGATCCCGACCAGGTCACGGTCTACGGCCACAGCGCCGGCGCCTACTCCACCTTCGGTCTGCTCGGCGCCTCCTCCGCCGATGGCCTGTACCGGCGACTGGCCGGGTTCTCCGGCGGGCCCGCTCGTAGCGTCCCGGCCTGGTGGGCCGAGGAGCTCGCGCACCTGTTCGTCACCGAACTCGGCGTAGCGGACAACCCGGAGAAGCTGCTCGACCTCGACGCGGTCTCCCTGAGGGACGCCCTGCGCAAGGTCGCCCCGACGGACCTCGGAGTCCGCGGCGGGGTGGACAACAAGGCCACCGGCGTCGTCCTGGACATCGGGCAGCCCGGCGCGGTGGTGCACGCCCATCCCATGGACGTCCTGGCCTCGGGCGCGCACCGCGATGTCGACGTGCTGCTGAGCATGGCGAGCGACGACATGGGCTGGTGGGTGGCGAACGACCTCGACCGTTTCGACCCGCACACCCTCGACCGCGTCGTCGACGAGGTTGCGGGGTGGCGTATTTCCCGCTCCCGCGCGAAGAAGATCGTCGATGCCTACGACCGGGGCGGCCGTACCCCGGCCGAGGTCCGCGCCGCGGTCATGGCGGACTACCTCTTCGCGCTCCCCGCGGCCCGCGGCGCCCTGGCGCACGCCGCCGCGGGCGGCACCGCCCATCTGCTGATGATCGGGCCCGCCGAGGGCGCGCCCGCGGTGCACGGCACCGAGATGTACGCCCTGGTCGGCCAGGAACAGCCGGGCCGCAGCGCCGAACAGGCCGAGCGTGACACGCGTATCCGCGACATCGTGCTCGACTTCGTCACCGGCGAGCAGACCCGACTGTGGCCCGCCGTCACGGACCGGCCCATTTCGGGAAGCGTCGGAAACCCGCCCTTCGAGGCCCATGCCCACTACCAGGCGGCGCTCGACCTGTGGGAGGGCATCGACCGCCCCTGACGGTCGCCGCGCGATCCCGAAATGCAGAACGGCGCAGGGTCACCACTGACTGATCACCCGGGCACCTGTGCCTGGAGCCCCGGCTCCGCCTTCACATTCCCGGGGACGAACAGAACAAGGAGCTCGGCATGAGTCAATCGACAGCAACCGGCGGCGCCGCACCGGCCACGATGCGGGCCGTCGTCGTCACCCGGCCCGGCGGCCTCGACGCACTTCAGATCAAGGACGTGCCGGTGCCCGTCCGCAAGCCCGGGTGGGTGCGGATCAAGGTGAAGGCGTTCGGCGTCAACGAGTCGGAGGTCACCACCCGCAAGGGCGAGTCGGATGCGGTGGTCACCTACCCGCGCGTGCCCGGCATCGAGGGCGTCGGCGTGGTCGACGAGGCCGACGAGGACAGCGGGCTGCGGCCGGGACAGCAGGTGGCCACGATGATGGGCGGCATGGGCCGCTCGTATGACGGCGCGTACGCCCAGTACGTCACCGTCCCCGCCGGGCAGGTCATCCCGTTCGAGACCAGCCTGCCGTGGGACGTCGTCGGCGCGCTGCCCGAGATGTTCCAGACCGCCTACGGATCCCTGACCCGCGGCCTGGACCTCAAAGCCGGACAGACGCTGCTGATCCGCGGCGGCACCTCCACGGTCGGGCTGAGCGCGGCCACCATCGCGAAGGACCTCGGCGCCACCGTCATCTCCACCACCCGCAGCCCCGACCGGACCGGGGAACTGCGGGCCGCGGGCGTCGACCATCCCCTGGTCGACAACGGCACCCTCGCCGACCAGGTGCGCGAGCTGATCCCCGACGGCGTCGACGCCGCCCTGGAACTGGTCGGCTGCTCGGTCCTCCCCGACACCCTGCGCACCGTCCGCCGGCACGGCACGGTCTGCTTCACCGGAGCCCTGGCAGGCCAGTGGTCCATCCCGGACTTCACCCCGTTCATGATCCCCTTCGGGGTACGCCTGACCTCCTACGGCGGTCAGGCCAGCGACCTTCCGGCCGACGTCTTCGCCCACCAGCTCCAGGCCATCGCCGCCGGACGCCTCAACGTCCCGGTCGCGAAGGTCTACCACGGCCTGGAACAAGTCCGAGACGCCCAGGCCGACCTCGAATCCGGCACCACGCCGGGCAAGCACGTCGTCGTCCTGGACGACTGAAAGAAACACATCCCCTGGTTGGCCGACAGGCACCGGCTGGGGCATGCACAAAGAAAGGGAGGACGCCGTGGGCGTCAACAAGGAAGAAGTCAGCAAGACCCTCATCGAGCTGGAGAAGTCGTACAACGAACGGTTCAGCGTCGGCGACCCGGGCGGCTACCTGGACGGCTTCGCGGACGAGGTGAGCTACTTCGACCCGATCCTCGGGAACATCGTCGTCGGCAAGGAGAAGACCGTCGCGTGGCTGTCGTCCATCTACTCCCACCCGCACATCGTGCGCAGCGAGTACCTCAACCCGACGGTCCACGTCGGCGACAGCGGCGACTTCGCCGTCCTGGCTTACAACCTGAAGACCTACGTGCTCGACGAGGACGGCAACGAGAAGCAGCGGCGCGCCTGGAACGCCACGCACGGCTACCGGCTCGTCGACGGTCAGTGGCTCATCGTGCACTCCAACTGGGCGTTCTCCCAGACCGTGACCGAAAGGATCGCCTCCTGACCGCGGCGCAGCCTGTGGGCCCCAGCCTGACCGGGTTCCTCCGGCATGGCGAGCGGGGCCCCGCCTGTGCCGCCGGCATCCGGCCAGTGGTCGTCCCAGCCGCACCGATCAGCTCCGAGACACGCCCCGCGACACCAGCGCACCCGAACGTCAGGATCCCATGATCACCGACACCGCAACCGACGCCTACAGCTCCTTCACCGTGACCGACCTGGAATCGACCCGCGCCTTCTACCACGACGTACTCGGACTGAACGTCGAAGACCAGGACGCCATGCTCACCATCCGCCTCCCCGGCGGCGCGAGCACCGTCGCGTACGCCTCCCCCAACCACCAACCAGCACGATTCACCATCCTCAACATCGTCGTCCCTGACCTCCCCAGTACTGTCGCGGACCTCACCCGACGCGGCGTGGATTTCGAGCGCTACGACGGAGTGCAGATCGACTCAGACGGGATCTACCGCGCCAACGGCCCCTGGTTCGCCTGGTTCACCGATCCCTCCGGCAACGTTCTTGCCGTCTGCGAACGCGACCTCCGCACGGCCGGCGCGAGGCGTACCGGATGATCGACGGCGACTGGCACGTCGGGCACTCCCACTGGGCGTTCACGCAGACCGCGAAGGCAGCCATCTCCTCCTGACGGGCAAGGCGCCTCCGCCGCGTTTGCATCACGCGCCGGTCCTCGCCTCGCCGGCAGCGAAGGCGGCCGGGGTGAGGCCCGTGCGGTCGCGGAAGAAGCGGCCGAAGTTCGCAGGGTCGGTGAAGCCGAGGTGGACGGCCACGGTCCGGGCATCCCACCGGGCAGCTCCCAGCAGGCGCCGGGCTTCCAGGAGGCGCCGCTCGTCGATGAGTTCACGCACCCCCTTGCCGGTGGCGTCCCGGGCGGCCCGGCTGAGGGTGCGGACCGAGCAGCCGAGCAGTTCGGCGTAGTCCGCGGCTTGGTGCAGTTCACGGAAGTGCAGTTCCAGGGCGTCCAGGAAGCGTCCGTACCTGTCGGAGCGGCCCGTGCCGGCCGTGGCCGTGCCATCGAGGGCGATGCCCGGGGAGTTGGCCAGACGCAACAGCAGCGATTCGAGCAGGCTGCGGCGCAGAGCGTGGTGGATGTCGAGGGGGCGCCGCCCGAGTGCGCGGTGTTCGTCCAGGAGCTGGAGCGCCGTCTGCTGGAGCCAGGCGGCGTCATCGGCTTGCGGGCTCAGCACGGCCGGGGCGTCGTGCGCGGTGAGCGGGGCCAGCAGACGGGCGATGTCGGGCCGCAGTACATCCGGTTCGAACAGGACGAACGGGCCGCGGGCGGAACCGGGCGGATGAAAGCACAGCGTGTGTCCGGGACGCACCCAGAGCCACTGGCCGGGGGCGATGGTCCGCGTGACGTGGTCGACGTCGTGCAGCAGCTCGCCCTCGGTGACGGCGATGAGGTAGTGGAAGGTGGCGCGGACCGGACGGGGCGGGTTCCACGGCCAGTCGTCGTGCTGGGCGAAGAAGTCCTCGATGGTGTTCACCTCCAGGCCGTACGGAGTACCGACCGGGGGCTGGAAACCGTACAGCGGAACCGCAGCCGGTTCAGCCCGTCTGCTTGGGCTGGGGTGTCGCTTGTTGACCATCATGTGTCCGCAGTTTACTGCGCCTTATGTCGGTTTCGGGGAGAGAGTGGGAGGCGCGCCACGACCGCGCGGCGCGCCACTCGCGTCATGGGGTGCCCAGCCCGAGCTCGCCCGATGAAGGAAACGTTCTTGAACGAAACGACCCTGCACAGGACCGCCGCCGCCTGCGCCGAGGAGCTTCCCGGAGCCCAGCTCGAGTATCCCTTCGGTGACGACTGGGAGGTCTTCAAAGTACGAGGCAAGGTGTTCATGCTGATGACCGACGTCCCGGGGCGTCCCGTCGTGATCCTCAAGGCGGACCCCGGCGAGGCCGAGGCCCTGCGGGAGCAGTACAGCCACATCACCCCCGGCTACCACATGAACAAGAAGCACTGGATCACCCTGGAGAGCGGGGAAGGCGTCGACGAGGAGCTCGTCAGGGAGCTCGTCACCGACTCCTACCGGCTCGTCGTCGCCCACCTGCCCAGGGCCGAGCGGCCCGTCGACCCGCACAGCTACGGCACCGGCACGCGGGCGGCCCGGTGAGCGCGGCTGGTGACCGGTTCCAGGACACCGCCCGCCAGACGGCCCTGGCCCTCCCCGACGTCAGCCACGGCTACCCCTTCACCCCGGGACTCGACGTGTACAAGGTCGCGGGCAAGATCTTCCTGATCGTCACCGACGACCCGGACGACCAGATCATCACGGTCAAGTGCGAACCCGAACACGCCCGCGCGCACGTACGCGGCTACGCCTCGATCACACCGGGCCGCTACCTCGACAAACGCCACTGGATCTCGCTCGGTCCTGGCCCCGGCATCACCGAGCGGCTGATCACCGACGCGGTCTAGGATTCCTACGACCTGGTCGTCGAGCGGCTGCCGCGACACAACCGCCCCAGTGTCCGATGAACGCCGCGAGCTTCCCCACGATCGGCTGAGCCGACGCCTGTCAGTGCCCTGTGCACGGCTGGCCACGTCCGCACACGTCCGCCTGCGACCCGAGAGACCGATGGAACCAACCGAAGCGACCCTGCCGCTCTTCGGCGAGGAGCCCTCCCGGCCCCTCGCCGACCGCCTGCGCCCCACCCAGCTGGACGACGTCGTCGGGCAGGACCACCTCCTTGGCCCGGACGCCCCGCTGGGCCGCATGGTCGCCCAGCAGCGCCTCGGCTCCGCCATCCTGTGGGGGCCGCCCGGCGTCGGGAAGACGACCATCGCCCGGCTCCTCGCGGACGCCGGGAACCTGGCCTTCGAACCGGTGTCGGCCACCTTCTCCGGCGTGGCTGATCTGCGGAAGGTGTTCGCCGCCGCGCGCAGCCGACGCGGCATCGGCCAGGGCACCCTGCTGTTCGTCGACGAGATCCACCGCTTCAACCGTGCCCAGCAGGACAGCTTCCTGCCCTACGTCGAGGACGGCACGGTCACCCTGATCGGCGCCACCACGGAGAACCCGAGCTTCGAACTCAACGGCGCCCTCCTGTCCCGCACCCAGGTCCTCGTCCTCAAACGCCTCGACGAAGCCGCACTGTCCACGCTCCTCGACCGCGCCGAGCAGCTCACCGGCCACCATCTGCCCCTGGACGACGACGCCCGCCGCGCACTGATCGCCATGGCCGACGGCGACGGCCGCTACCTCCTCAACATGGCCGAACAGATTCAAGCCCTCCCGGACACCGAAACCACCCTGGACACCGCCGGGCTCGCCCATCACATCCAGCAGCGCGCCCCCTTGTACGACAAGGCGCAGGAGGGCCACTACAACCTGATCTCCGCGCTGCACAAGTCGATGCGCGGCTCCGATCCGGACGCAGCCCTGTACTGGCTCGCCCGCATGCTCGACGGCGGCGAGGACCCCCTGTTCGTCGCCCGCCGCCTGGTCCGCTTCGCGAACGAGGACATCGGCATGGCCGACCCGCACGCCATCCAGCAGGCCCTCGCCGCCTGGGACGTGTACGAGCGACTGGGCTCCCCCGAGGGCGAGTTGGCGATCGCCCAGGCCGTCGTCTACCTCGCCGCCGCCCCCAAGTCCATCGCCGTCTACCGCGGCTTCAACGCCGCACACCGATCCGCCCGGCACACCGGCTCACTCATGCCACCCGCCCACATCCTCAACGCCCCGACCCGACTGATGAAGAACCTCGGCTATGGCAAGGACTACCAGTACGACCCGGACACAGCCGACGGCTTCTCCGGTGACGACTACTTCCCCGACGACATGGGCCGCGAGACGTACTACCAGCCCACCCGCAACGGCTACGAAGCCCAGATCGCCGAGCGCCTGCGCCACTGGGCCGCTCTACGTGCCCGCCGGCAACGCGGCTGACCGGCCGACGCCCGCGACGTCCTTTCCGAAGGAGAGAACAGATGGCAGGCCGGACAGCAGCAGACTTTTCGATGGTGTCCCGCCGAGTGGTGTAGCAGCGATCTCTGCATAGCCCCTGGTCATGGGGCGGCCATCGCGCAACTCTCCGAGTAGCGAAGCTCGTTGAGTGAGAGGTGACACGATGGCCTTGTCCCAGCATGACTTACTCCGCCTGATGGAGTCACTGCGTACGGCGGACGGAATCGAGTTGATCAGGGTCCTGGCCCAGCGGTCCTGCAGGAACTCATCGAGGCCGAGGCCATACTGCCTCGGGTAGGCGGTCGGCGAGAGGCTTGACGCCCGTCCGTGCGACCGCGCGGACTCTACTGCCTGAGGTCGATCATGCGGACCGGCTGCCCCGTCGTGCGAGCGATGGTTTCGAAGTCGTGGTCGAAGTGGAGCAGGGTGAGGCCTGCTTCTTCCGCGGCGGCGGCCACCAGGAGATCGACGGGGCCCGCACTGCGGTGTTCCCCTTTGGTGGTCAGTTGTTCCTGGACGATGCGGGAGCGGCGGTAGGTGCCGTCAGGCATGTGGCACCACGCGTAGTGGGCGTCGAGTGCAGCCTTCAGTCGCGCGCGGTCCGCGGCTGAGCGGGCCGAGTAGAGGACCTCGAGTTCGGTGATGTCGCAGATCGCGACGAGGCCGGCGCCGATCCTGTCGTCCCACTCAGTTGTGGTCTGGCGGAGCAGGACGCGGGCGAGGGCGGAGGTGTCGATGAGGTAGTCGGCGACGGTCACGGCCGGTACTGGTTCTTGTTCAGGAGAATGTCGATGTCCAGGGCTCCGTCGGTCACCAGTTGCCGGGCGTCTTCGAGTGCGCGCAGGCGCCGGTAGCGGGCGGTGACCTCGCGCAGGGCGGTGTTGATGGTGTCGCGCTTGGTGGTGGTGCCGAGTTCCTTGGCGGCTTCTTCCAGTGCCTCGTCGTCGAGGTCGATCACGGTGCGACTCAAGATGGCCTCCTCATGCACACTGCGGTGTATATCAATATACATGATTGATTGTATATTGATGGGTTGGCGCACCCCTCGGTGGTCTGTTCTCAGATCCGTGGCCTTGCAGCGAGTGCGTCAGAAGAGGGGTGTGTGCAAGGGACTTCCCGGGGGCTCCTAATCCTTGAGTAAGCGGTTCCGGTTGGCTCCGTCAGGGGCGGCCCGGACTGTTGATGTGGTGCGGTTTGCGGCGGCCTCGTGGGCACCGGGCTGACCCCTCTGGGTTCCTGGTCCTCTGAGACCTTCTGAAAGACCGGTGGCGCCCGGTGTCTTCGGGCCGCTGCGAAACCCACCGGCCTGTGCCGAACGTTGATCGTCGTGGTGCAAGCCCTCCGCACGGTGACCCCCGCGTACTCCGCGAGCCGTTCGAGCTCTGATCGAGACCGGGGCCCGCGCGGTGCGCTGGTGTCGCGAACGGCTGGTGAGATGGCGGACCGTCGAGTCCTGGGATTAGGTCGCCGCGTGGCCCGCACAGGCTTGTCACCTGCGCAAACGCACGATGAGAGGGGAACGGCTTGAGCGTGTTCTGCGGGATCGACTGGGCCGAGTCGCACCACGATGTGGCCCTGGTAGATCAAGACGGCCAGCTGGTGGCCAAGCGCCGCATCAGCGACGACCTCGCCGGCTACCGGCTGCTGCTGGACCTGCTCGCCGAGCACGGCGACAGCCCCGAGACGCCGATACCAGTGGCCATCGAGACCTCCAGTGGCCTGCTCGTGGCCGTCCTGCGCACCGGCCGGCGGAAGATCTTCGCCATCAACCCGCTGGCCGCCGCCCGCTACCGCGACCGTCACGGCGTCTCGCGCAAGAAGTCCGACCCCGGCGACGCCCTGGTCCTGGCCAACATCCTGCGCACCGACATGCACGCCCACCGGCCACTGCCCGACGACAGCGACCTCGCCCGCGCCATCACCGTCCTGGCCCGCGCCCAGCAGGACGCCGTCTGGGCCCGCCAGCAGATCGCCAACCAGATCCGCTCGCTGCTGCGCGAGTACTACCCCGTCGCCCTGGACGCCTTCCTCGGCAAGCAAGGCGGCCTGACCCGGCCCGAGGCCCGCGCGGTGCTCGCCGTGGCGCCGACCCCGAGCACGGCGGCCCGGATGACCCTGCCGCAGCTGCGGGCCGCGCTCAAACGGGCCGGCCGCAGCCGCGGCATCGACGCCGAAGCCGAACGCCTCAAGACCGCCTTGCGGTTCGAGCAGGCCCACCAGCCCACGCTCGTCGAGGAGGCCATGGGTCGACAACTGCTCGCGCTGCTCACACAGTTGGATGCGGCCTGCAAGGCCGTCGAGGACCTCACCGAGGCGGTGGAGGCGTCTTTTCGTCGGCACCCGGACGCTGAAATCCTGCTCAGCTTCCCCGGCATGGGCATCCAGCTCGGCGCCCGGGTGCTCGCCGAGATCGGTGACGACCGCGCGCGGTTCGCCGATGCCCGGGCACTGAAGGCATACGCAGGATCGGCCCCCATCACCCGTGCCTCGGGCAAGAAACGCTTCGTCGGACGCCGCTACATCAAGAACAACCGCCTGACCAACGCCGGCCATCAGTGGGCCTTCGCCGCGCTCACGGCCTCGCCCGGAGCAGCTGCCCACTACCGGCGACGGCGCGACCGCGGAGACTGGCATGCCCAGGCCCAGCGGCACCTGTTCAACCGCATGATCGGCCAGCTCTACCACTGCCTGCAGACCCGGCAGCACTTCGACGAACAGCATGCCTTCACCTCCTCCTCGGCGGATCTGGCCGTAGCGGCTTGACTTCTTAGAAGCTGTTGTCTTTTCGGGCGTGATCGGTGCGTTTCCGCTGGTCGGGGATAGCAGTGGTGATTCCGTGGGAGTCGTGGCCTGTCGGGTCGTCGCTCCCCGGGAGGTCACGAATGCCGTCCGTCGTCGGACTGCTGGAACAGCACGAGGTCGCCGCTCGCCGTCGAGTCGACGGGCTGCGGGAGGAGGCCGACCGCATCCAGGCCGAACTGGCCGCGGCCGAGCAGGAATGGCAGGAGTGGGCGATTGCCCGCAGGCGGGTCGACACGGTGCTGGCTCCGGACGGCGGCAACACCGCCGGCACAGAGGTCACTGAGGAAGCGCGGGATGCGGACGCGCCGCCGGAACCCCGGGACGCGGCGAAGCCGAAGTCGCAGGTTCCGGTGTGGCGCCAGGGGCTGGCCTGGTCGGTGCTGTCGGTCGACTACCAGCGCATCCTCACGACGCTCGCAGACCGGGACCGGCTCCATCAAGGGCCGCTGACCTGCCAGGAGATGGCCCAAGCGTTCGGCATGGACGTGGTGCCGGCACGAGTGGAGGCACTGCGGTCGAAGGCGAAACGCCTGGTCGCGCGGGGCTGGCTGGCCGAGCGGCAGCCGGGCCGGTTCACCCTCGCGGCAGGCGTGACCGGGCCAGGCGGCGCGTCATGAGCAGGGTCATCGACCAGTAGACCATCGCCTCGGCGCTGGCCGTGCGCCGCTCGAAGTCGCGCACCAGACGGCGGCTTCGCATCAGGTGGGCGAAGAACCGCTCGACGATCCACCGCTTGGGCAGCACCACGAAGCCGCGCATGTCGTCGCTGCGTTTCACGATCGCCAGGACCAGCGCGAGCGTGGCCAGGCAGTGCTCGACCAGGCTGCCGGTGTAGCCGCCGTCGGCCCAGACCAGTTCCAGCCGGTGGTGCACGTCGGCGACCTGCCCAAGCAGGCCCTGGGCGGCGATGCGGTCACCGGTGTCCGCGGCGGTGACCATCACACCCAACAGCAGGCCGAGCGTGTCGACCACGACATGCCGCTTGCGCCCGTTGACCAGCTTGCCGCCGTCGAAGCCCCGGCTGTCCGCGCCGACCACCGCGTCCGCTTTGACGGACTGCGAGTCGATCACCGCGGCCGTCGGCTCCGCATCCCGCCCCAGTTCCTCGCGGGCCCTCGCGCGCAACCGGTCGTGGAACTCCTTGACCAGAGCGTTGTCCCGCCAGCGGCGGAAGAATGCGTAGACGCGGTCCCACGGAGGGAAGTCGGCGGGCATCGCCCGCCACTTGATCCCGTTGTCCACGAGATACCGGATCGCATCGAGCATCGCCCGGTGGCAGTACCCCTCCGGCCGGCCTCCCCGGCCGCGCATCCAGCCCGGCACCGGCAGCAGCGGGCAGACCGCGGCCCACTCTCCGTCCGTCATGTCGGTCGGGTAGCGAGGCTGCCGCTTCCCGTTGTCGGCGGCGTTTCCGAACCGGTGAGCCAGGCAGTCACACTCCCAGGTGACCGCGCTGGACTGCCCGGCCATCGGCACGCAAGACTGCTGCACCAGGGCCTCCTGCTGCTCGGTGATTCGACACCAACGAGCTGTTCAGGAGGCCCTGTTCGTATGCGCCCAGCGTCCCGCGACCACCCGATCGGGACTCCCGTTCGACGCGCATCCCTCAAGATCGAAAAGACAACAGTTTCTTAGGCACGTGAGATGTCTTTCAGCGTTCGAACTTCCAGGTGAGGCGGGAGGTCGTCACAGGTGAGAACGGTTCCGGCGACCGCCTTTAAGCCAGTCGGACAGGTTGAGCGAGGGAGTCGAGGTGGTGCCGGAGGCCAGGGTGCGTGCCCAGGCCGAGCACTGTGGCCGCGCCGACGAGGAACTTGTTGTCCGACATGACGTACTCCTGGACGTGTGCCTTCAGGGGCTGAAGCCTGTGCCGTACGCGACCTGCAGCTCGGCGGACGACACCGCAAGCAAGGCGGGGAGCCGGATCCACGGCGGTGCCCCGCTGTCGTTTTTGCGGCGAGCCTGGTCGCCGTACTGCCCTGCTCCCCGAATCGACCGCTCCAGCCACGCGGTTGGCCACACCGGAACTCGGCCACCCGAGCGTAGACGTTTGGCCTGTGACCACTGCCATAGAGGCTCTGCCTCAGCACCCGGGGGAGAGCCTCCGCGCGGTTGGAAGGGGAGTCCGCTGCGGGCGGGCTCGAGATCCCCTCCCGAGCTGGGGCGCTGGTCTTCGTTCCCGGCCGGACCAAGCTCCGCCCTGGCCCCGCGCCCGCAGGGACGTTCCCACATGAACAGGCCGGCGACACCCCTTAGCCGACGGCCGACGCCGCCTGTAAAAGCGAACACGGTAGGCAGGAAACGCCGCCGTAAATCGCCGCGGGGTACGTCAGCCAGCGCCACGGGGGTTGTCCGGGTGGTGGTGGATCCAGGCCAGGCCTGCGGGATCGAGGTGGCGGCGGGCGCGTGTGACAGCGACATAAGCCAGGCGGGCTTCGGCCCCGTTGACGGGTCCTGGAATCGGGCGTCCCGCCTCGTCCAGAACGTCGGTTTCGGGCGGTGGGGGGAAATCGGGTGTGATCCGTACATGGGACCATTCCCGGCCTTTGGCTTTGTGGACGGTGGACACCGTGACCTGGGCTGTGGATTCTGGGGCGAGTTGCTCGACGGCTTGGAGGATGGCGTCGGGTCCGTGCTCGTCCACGAGGTTGGCGAAGGGCTGCAGACCGCTGGCAGTGGGGTCGTGTTCGGCGTATTCGCGCAGAGTGGGCCAGCTGGTGAACAGCAGTAGCTCGGGATGGTGGGTGCGCCTTCCCTGGATCAGATCGCGGGCAGCCTGCGCCAGGGAGCGCAGCGTGTCCGGGACGTCCGCAGGCACCTCGCGCGCCACGTATTGGAGTATGAAGTGCCTGCGCATCTGCGCACCTGCCAGTGCCGTGAGAGAACCTGTGTGTGGCATCGTCGCCAAGTGGCGTGCTCGGGGCACCGGTGCCTGTTGCTCATCCGGGCGGATCAGGGCCGGACCTGGCACCTCGCCGATGTGTGTGCAGCGTGCGCCGCAGTCACTCTCCAGGCTGCCCGTGTCCGCGAGCCCCAAGAGCGCTCCCAAGGTGATCGGCGCGTACCGACACCTGCGGGCGGGGACCCACTGGAGGAACCCGCTGAGTGGGTCGAGCTCTAGAGGTTGTCCCGTATGGGGTCTGAGCTATCCCGTGAGGGCCATGTTGTGGAGGCGGGCGATGCCGAGTGCGGCTTGGTGGACCCCGTTGCCCTTGAGTCGGCAGTCCCGCAGAATCTTCCAGTTCTTCAGCCTGGGCAAGGCGTGCTCGACGCGTGCCCGAGCGCGACGGTGGACCGAGTTCTCCGCTTCCTGTACGGGACTCAGATGCTCTTGACCACGACGTTTTCGGTGCGGAATGAGCAGGCCGGTGCCCTGGTAACCGCCATCCGCGATGGTGGGGACACCGCGGCAGACCCGGTCGACTCCGGACTCGCTGAAAGCCCGGCAGTCGTTGCGACTGCCGGGCAGCGGATCGCCGATGGCCACCACCAGGCGGCTGTTGGCGTCGATGACCACCTGCAGGTTCGTCGAGTACCGGTAGTTCTTGCTCGAGGCCGCGATGCTGCGGTCTCGCGTGGGGACCAGGGTGCCGTCGACGATGTAGACGGTGTCTTCGCGTTTGCGGCGGGCCGGTGAGATCGCCAGCAACGGTGCGAGGTGGTCCAGAACCCGGTCCGCGGCCGACTTGGAGACCCCGAACAGCGGCGCCACCTGCCGCAACGTCAGATTCGTGCGCCAGTACGTCGCCACCAGCAACACCCGGTCCTCGAGCGGCAATCGCCACGGCCGACCTCGCTGAATGTCACCACCGCGCCGGCGCACCAGTGCGACGAGCCCGTTGAACTGCTCCGGACTCAACCCGACAAACGGCTCGATCCACTGCGGATCATCCGCTGAGATCACCCCACCCATGATCGGACAACGCCCCAACAGTCACACCGGTTACGGGACAACCTCTAGCACCGCGAAGTCCAGCCGCCCTACAGCCAAGCGGCGGGGGTTCAGCGGACGTCGACGTAGTCGGTGACCCGGGCGCTTCTGAGGTAGTGGTCTCCGGTCTGGCGGCTGAGGGCGATGGCCCAGGTGCCGTCCTTTTCGGCGGTCACCATGCCGATGAGGTGGCCGTGTTTGTCGCTGTCGAGTTCGCAGATGTAGTGGTAGGTGGTGGAGCCGCGGGGTTTGAAGTAGAGGGTGGGGGAGCCGCCGCTGAGAGGCTTCCAGGTGGTGCCCTTCTGGTACTGGAGGGTGCCGCTGAAACTGATTGGTTGTGACTTGCGGACCGGGTCGGGATGGGCTCGGAAGCCGGTGATGCGGGTGGCGTAGCGGTAGAGGTGGACGGGCTTGGTGGTGCTGGTGCCCAGGTCGGGGTTGCCGTTGAAGCGGGCGCGCCAGTAGGCGTCGGTGTTCCGCGTGGTGAGGGTACGCGCGAACGTCTCGTCGACGAGCGGTTTGTTGTGGCGGACGGGGACGGGGATGGTGGTGGCGTCCCTCCAGCCGCTCTTGCCGTCCTTGGAGTACTGCAGGGTGACGGTGGGTTTGGCGGGCCACTTCGCGCGCGGATCTTCGTAGTAGACGTACCCGGAGACATGCAAGGTCGCGTCATCGTTGAGGGAGACGCTCATGCCGAGGTGGGTGGTGTAGGCGACGTGCAGGCTGAAGGGCTGGATGGCGACCTGCTGGAAGGGCATGTAGTCGGTGCCGGCGACGAGTTCGGCGCTCGGTGCGGGGTTCTGCGAGGAGACGTGCAGCGTGTAGCCGCCCTGGCTGTCGGTGGTGGTCTCGCCGGCCACGAAGTCGGCATTCCCGTGGGCGTCGAGGCCGTCGAGGGCGATGTCGGTGTGCGGCAGCGGCTGCCAGCCGGAGGCGGTCTGGATCTCGGCGTGGCCGGCGATGGTTCCGGTGGCGCCCTGCTTCAGGTTCAGGGCGTGGGTGCTGGCTGTGAAGCGGACCGGTGCCTGGGTGGTGTGCAGGTACTGCGGGGCCGTCAGCAGGTCGATCGCCCCCGGATAGGCGGCGGAGGCCTGAGGCGCTGCGGACAACTGGAACGACGGCTCGGTGGGGACGAAGGCGGTGGTGAAGCGGCCGCCGGCAGTGGCGGTCGCGCTGACCTGGCTGCGCCCGGTGTTGACGGCCACGGGGATGCCCTCGGCTGAAGCGGGCGTGTCGGGGAGGCGTGGATCGGCGACTTCGACGGTGCCGCTGACGGAGACGTTCTGGTGGAGGTAGTCCGGCGCGCTCGGGGCGGCGGTGAGGTCGGAGATGGTGACGATGGTCCGGTACTGCAGGGTGTGGGGCGAGAGGGCACCGGTGAGGGTGGCGCCGGAGGCGTCCTGCAGGTCGACGGTCACGCGGTAGTCGCCGAGCTGGGCCAGGTGGACGGGCGCCTGCCACGTTCCGGAACGCGCGTCCTGCCCCGAGTACTGGGTGAAGTCCTCGGTCGATCCGGCTTCCGGTGTCCCGTCCGGCGCGTCCAGCGGATAGAGGTGGGCCGTGATCCGAGTGATCGGGCTTTCGGAGTGTGCCGTCACGAAGAGCTTGCCCGGCTGGTACCAGCCGTCGGCGTCGGACAGGACGGGACCGCCGGATGCGCCGTCCGCGTGAGCCGGGGAAAGGCCCGTGAACAGGGAGGCGGAGAGCGCGGTCGCTGTGGCAGCCGCCAGGAAGGTGTTGCGTCTCAAGAGTGTCCCCTCAGGGAATCGGTCGACTGCCCGCGAGAGCGCCGGGGTTCGACTGGCGCGCTTAGGTGGGGCAGGTGATCGAGAACTGTAGTGGTGTGGTTTCGGCATGTAGATGTGTGGGTGGGGTGTCGTTGTCCTGCGAGATCGACAGGCGCTCGACCGGAGGGCCTCGGTCGAGCGCCTGAACGTGCGTTTTTACTCAGTTGACGTGGCTGATGGCCGGGTTGTCACCGGTCGCGGCGGCGTCGGCAGGGGGCAGGGCGGTGTTGTAGAGGTGGATGTCGCTGATCTCGCCGTTGGCGTATTCGCCGTAGGCGCCCAGCGCGACGCGGCGACCGATCTGGAGGGAGCCGGTGGCGTTCCACGGGGTGCCGCCGAACGCTTTCGTGTCGACTTGGCGTCCGTTGACGTAGAGGGTTATTTGGTTCGTGGCGGCGTCGAAGACGCCGACCAGGTGGGCCCATTGGCCGATGGCCGGGGTTCCGCCGTAGGTGCCCGTGAAGGATGTACCGGTGTTGTCGTTGTGCAGGTTGAAGGCCCAGGCGTGTGCGCCTGAGGAGTAGTAGAGCTGGAACCCGTTGGAGTTTCCGGCGGTGTCGGACTGGGACACGAAGGTCGAGTTGGCCGCGAGTGAGGTGGGGTTGACCCAGGCCGAGACGGTGAAGCTCTTGGAGGTGTCGGTGGCCGGCCCGGTGGTCGCGGCGTATCCGGTGGTTCCGGTGAGTTTGAGGATCTTGCCGCGGTTGGTGTCGGTAGCCCAGGAATAGGCTCCGCTCAGGGTGGCATCGAGCGTGCCGGCGTTGTCCCTTGTGGTGGTGCCGCTGCCGTCGTCCAGGTTCCACCAGTGGGTGGCGGTGTTGGTGGCGCTGCCCAGCGAGACAGGTGCCGTGAAGTTGGCGGTGGTGCCGGTCGGGGCGGTTCCTGGGTACTCGATCAGCTCGCCGTGGATGCCGGTGACGTAGAGATCGGGGTTGTGGTCGGGCCCGCCGGCAGGACTGTTCAGGTCTCCCGGCGAGGCGATGGCCGGGTAGGTGCTCGGCGACAGGGTCAGCGGCAGACTGGTGTGGGTGGAGGCGTGCAGGAGTGGAGGCAGCCCGCTGGAGTCGAGAGCGAGAGAGTAGGTGTACAGGGCGCCGGTGGTGTTGTCTCGTGCCCACAAGGTGGGGGTTCCGTTGACGGTGCCGGGTGCGATAAGGGTGAGGCCGGTCCAGTCACCGTCACCAAGCAGGACCGGGTTGGCGAGGTGCTTGCCGTTGTTGGATTGGTAGATCCACAGTTTGCCGTTTTCCACGGTGATGACGGCAGGGTGGCCTTCGGTGTTTCCGTAGACGTTGCCGGGTATGACGAGCTGGCTGATGCTCCAGGGTGCAGTCTGGGTGTATCCGGCGCCTGCGCAGCGGCTGTCAGGAACGGTCGGCTGGCAGGGGTCTTTGGGCACGGGGGTGCCAGAGCGCTTGCCGATGTAGCCGGGGTAACTGGACCAGGGAACAAGCTGGGTGGCGTTGTCATCCGCAGGATCAAGATCGTTCGGGACGACGTACAACTGGGATGTTGTGCGGTTGTAGGCAATCAGATCGTCGACGTCCGCGCCGTGCAGATTGCCACGGTGAGCGATGAGGTAGTTGTTCCAGCTGGTTCCGTCGGGCGAGTCGGCCGGGGTTGAGACGAGGGCTGGGCCGTTGATCGGGGGAGGCGTGCCGGTGACCGACCCGGTCTGGGCAGGGGTGGCGCTCTGGGCGGGGTCGGTGTCGCCGGGGATCAGTTCGAGGTCGCCGGTCTTGGTGGTGGCGAGCAGGTCGGGGACGCCGTCGCCGCTGACGTCACCGGGGGTGATCTTCGTGTCGGGATTCCAGGGCACGGTGAAGGTGTAACTGGAGGGAGCCTGCGAGATGTTGCCGGCCGCGTCGACGGCCGCGACGTACAGGGTGTGCACGCCCCAGGTGGGCAAGGTGAGAGGGATCTTGCCGGTCGCGGTGCCCTGACTGTCGGTACTGGTGATGGCCACCGGCTTGCCGGTGGTCGCGGTCGGCTGGCTGTCGAGGAGCCATAGGAAGTGATCGACGCCGCTGGACAGGCATGCGTTGGGCGTGCAGCTGCTGTCGGAGGGAGCGCCGTCCGCTGCGGTGACGGTGAAGCTGGTCTGGCTGCCGGTGTAGATACCGCTAGCCGTGGCGCCTGTGCCAACCGGCGGGACGTCGGAGTTGGTGGCGACGTCAGGCGTGTCCGGCGGGGTGAAGTCGGTCTTGAACCAGCAGTGGTCGCTGATATCGGATGTCAGGCTCAGGGCTGAGTTGTTGTCCTGCGCGTAGGCGTCCCACCCGTACTCGTGGCCGTCTTTGAGGGTGAACCCGATGGGCAGACTGACGTCTCTGGCGGTGTCCGCTGAGACGTAGCCGGTAGCCCGGCTTCCGTCATCTTGGGCGTTGCCGCTGGAGTCGAGGACGGTGCGGTCCCAGACGTGAAAGATCGCCTTGACGTTCTCGCCGGAAACATTCGACTTGACGGTGGAGTGGAGCTGGATGTTGCTCCCGGCGTTGGAGTACGTGGTGGCGCCGATCCAGCCGTCGCCGCTCGTGACGCAGGAGCCGGTCGCGCCGGTCGCAGGCGGTGCGGTGAGGAGCTTGACCGGCACGTCCGGGGGAATGTCGAATTTCACCGTCATGGTGAGGACACTGGACATCCGCAGGTAGTCGTCGTTGCTGGAGGAGATGCTCTCGTCGCCGTAGAGGGCGACCGTCCAGTAGTCGCCGCTGGCGCTGTGGTACGTAGCAATCCGCTGGGCTTGATCCTTGACCTTGAAAGTCGCGGTGTGGTTGCTGCAGTTGCTGCCGGAGTTGGCCGCGCTGGGAATCGTGGTCGTGACTGGGTCGTAGCTGCCGTCGACGGTGCCCGGTTTGTTGTTCCAGTCGGTGCCGGAGTCGATCGCGCCTGTGGTGTGGAGGGTGATCGGCTGGTTCTGGGAGCAGTCCCAGCTGGCCGCGTAGGTGGAACTCACCGTGATGGAGGCGCCGTAGACCTGCATGGAGGGGTCGAGACCGCTGGTGGGAATGGCGTAGTAGGAGCGCTCCAGGCCAGTGCCACAAACCCCGCCCCAGCGCTGGTAGCCCACGCCCTCACCATTGGGTTGCGGCTTGTCGTACTGCGGGCTGTCGGAGCAGGTGGAGCTGGAGTAGACCTCGTCGTAGTGGCCGGAGGCCTTGGTGACCGGGTTGCTGAACGGGTCGATGTATACCGGGTAGGTCGTTGCCGGGTCGTTCAGCACGGTCGTGTCCGGTGCCAGGGTGAGGCCGCTGGAGGTGGTGCTCATCGGCACCGTGTCTACGTTGGCTCCCCCGCCGGGGCCGTCAGCGGAGGATGTCGCGGGGACGTTACCGGTCGTGGTCGCTGCGGGCGCACTTTGCGTCGGGGCGTCCGGAAGAGGGCTGGAGTCCCACATCAGCGGGCGGGGGCTGGTGTAGGCGACGGTGCCGTCGGCGGCGGTCGCGTCCATGCCGCCCGAATCCGTAGCGGAGAGGGTCAGGCCCTGGGTGGAGGCGGCCTCGGTGAGTTTCTTGATGTGCGGGTTGGCGGCGGCTGTGGCGTCGTGGACGATCAGTACGTCGCTGAAGCCGCCCTGGTCGGTGACCGAGACGGATAGATCCACGCCGGGCAGCACCGACTTGTACAGGGCCGTGTCGTCGCTGACGGCGGGCGCGGGCAGGGTGAAGGGCATGGTCAGGGCCATGCTGTGCCCGTCTTCGTTGGTCAGGGTGACCAAGGGGCCGTTGCCGCCGCCGGACAGGGTGACGTCGTTCGGCGTGGCCCTGGGGGAGAGGGTGCCGTTCGGATTGGTGGCGAGGGTGGCGTCGACGGGTGTCCAGACGCCGTCCTTGAGGACCCGTACCGGCATGACGTTGGTGGTGGAGGTGAACATGCCGTCCGGGTTGGCCGTGACGGTGGAGGTCTGCGTCGTCAGGGGATCGACGGGCACGTCCTGACCGCTGGCGACGGCCTCGGACTGGGCAGCCAGCAGCGGATCAGACGGGACTGACTCCTCGGCACGTGCCGAGGCAGCGGGGACGGTGAGCAACAGACCTGCCAGCGCGGGTATCAGCGCCACACGGCGCAGTTCCCGTCGCGCATGCGACTTTCGGGTATGTCCGGACAACGCGACACAAACCTTCCTCTATTTGCCAATACTTTGCATTTGTGATCTCTGTCACATCTGCGGACGTTGAAGACGTGGCAGGTGGCGCACATGGTGTCCGGGTTTGTCGCGAGGTGATGATGTTCAGCCCTTCACGGAAAGGGCACACCAGGCACTCAGTTGGCATGCGTTATCGCCATATCGTCGGCACAGGCTATTGAGCTGGCCTCCCGCGATCAATAGCCTCCCGTCGATCACATGCTTCGTGTGGTCGCGGTGACGGTCTGTCAGGACCGCAGGTATGTGGGGGTTACAGGTGAGTGGCAGACCGCGTTGGTTCGCGAGCGTCCAGTACCGAATCTGGGGTCGGACACTCACACTCGCCACGGCGGCGATCGCGCTGCTGGCACTGCTGGCACTGCTGGCTCCGATGGCAGTCGCTGGGGGGAGCATCGGGCCGTACCGCTTCAAGGGCACGGTGTGGAACCCGAAGACCCTGCCGAAGACGCCGACGGTCGGCAGTCATACGCTCCACCGGTCCCCCGCCGCACACCCGAAGGGCTACAAGGCGGTGACCCGGTACCGGGTCACCAATCCCGTGTGGCCCAAGGCGGGGACCAAGACCGTGGGCCTGACCCGGACCGTTTCTGCCCCGGCGGCCAAGACGGCCGGCACACCCAGCGCCGCAAGCAGCACACCAACTTCCGCGCCGGCCACGACGGTTCCTGTGACGAAGCCCGTCAAGGCGGGCACCCTGCCGGTGTGGGTGTCCCCTGCTCCGTCTACCGGGGACTCGTCGAAGTCGAAGACCGCGATCGCGCCCGCAGCGGTCCAGGTCAAGGTGGCCTCGCATGCGCAGACCCTGCGTGCCGGTGCGGATGGCATGCTGCTCGGCTTCACTCGTACCGATGCCAACGCCGGTAAGAGCCGGGTGCGGGCGGTCATCGACTACTCGTCGCTGGCCAAGGCGTACGGCGGCGGCTTCGGCTCGCGGTTGCGGCTGGTTCAGGTGCCGGGATGCGCGCTGACCACTCCTCAGCTGGCGCGGTGCCGGACACAGACACCGATCGCGTTCACCAACCGGGCTGCCGCGGACCAACTGACGGCGACGCTCACCCTCAACTCGTCCTCGGGCTCCGTGCCGTCTTCCTCCGACACCAAAGCCGCGCCGATGGCGATGTCCGCGCAGACGGCGATGTCCGCGGAGACGGCGGCGGTCGAGGTCACCTCGGGCAGTGCGGGTTCACAGGGCAGTTACGCGGCAACATCTCTGGCCCCTTCCGGGAACTGGCAGACATCGGGCACAGGTGCGTTCACGTACTCCTACCCGATCGACGTTCCCTCCGCGGTCGGCGGCAACGCCCCCTCGGTGGGTCTGTCCTACGACTCGCAGTCCGAGGACGGGGAGACCTCGGCGCGTAACTCCCAGGCCTCCTGGGTCGGTGACGGCTGGGATTACCAGCCAGGGTTCGTGGAGCGGACGTATCGTTCCTGCGGGTCCCTTCTGGACAGCAGCGGCAACAAGATCCTCAAGGGGTCGGGGGACGAATGCTGGGCCGGGGACAACGCCACGATCTCCTTCGGCTCGCACTCCGGGCAACTGGTGCCGGACGGCGTCGACTCCAGTGTGTCGGGTGAAATCAAGCAGTGGCGGCTGCAGGGCGATGACGGGACGCTGGTGCAGGAGCTGTCCGGGGCCCCCAACGGACTGCAGGACGGTATCTACTTCCGCGTCGTGACCACCGACGGCACAGCCGCCTACTTCGGTGCCGACCACTCCCCGACCGGCCCCGGCACCTCCGGCGGGATGCAGTCCGGAACTCCTGGCGACTCCTCGACCGACGCCGCCTGGGGCATGCCGGTGCTGCACCCGCAATCGGGCGATCCGTGCTACGACTCGGCCAAGGGCAAGACGTCACAGTGCGCCAAGCACGAAGGCTGGCGCTGGAACCTGGACTTCGTCGTGTCGCCGAGCGGAATCGTGCAGCGCTACGACTACACGAGCGAGACGAACTACTACGACCTCGGTGGCGGCCAGGCGGCCTCCGGTGACTCCGGCACCCTGGCCTCGTACGTCCGCAGCGGAAAGCTCGACAGCATCTCCTACGGCTACAGGCTCACCGACGAGCAGAGCGGACGTACCCCCGCCGCTCAGGTCACCTTCACCTCCAAGCAGCGCTGCCAGACCACGAGCAGCTTCACCGACTGCTCGGCGGGCAACCTCAACGACAGCACGGCCCCGCACTGGCCCGACGTGCCATGGGACCTGCACTGCGACTCCACCGACAGCACCACCCTGCCTTCCGGGTCGACCTCGGTGCCCACCAACGTCTGCGTCACTATGGGGCCGACGTTCTGGTCCACCACCCGTCTGGACAGCATCACCACCAAGGTCCACGTCAAGGACGCCACCACCGATGCCCTCACGGCCGTCGACAGCTACCAACTCGGGCAGGTCTACTCCGATGCCGGCGGCACGGTGGACCCGGTCACCGGCACGACTGTGGACCCCCAGGACGCGGGCTCTCTGCAGGCGGTGATGTGGCTGCAGTCGATCCAGCACACCGGCAAAGACACCTACGGCAACGGCAACAGCGACATCGAGCTGAACCAGGTCGCCTTCACCGGCACCGAGATCGACAACCGCGTCAGCGACACCTCACCGTCCGCGCCGCCCCTGTACCGGCCGAGGATCTCCTCGATCCAGACCGAGACAGGCGAGTCCATCGCCGTCGACTACAACCTCAACCCGTGCGCGAACAAGACGCTGTCCATCTCGGCCGCCGACGCCAACGCCAACTCCTGCTACCCGGTCTACTGGACGGTGCCCGGGGCCTCGAAGCCGATCGCGGACTGGTTCAACAAGACCACCGTGCACACGGTCACCGCCTCCGACCTGACCATCGCATCCCAGTACAAGCCGAACTCCCAGAACATCCCTGCCGGCTCGGAGACGCAGGTCTCCACCTACAGCTACGCCGGGGCCGCCTGGCACCGCGACGACTCGGCGCAGACGGACGACCAGTACCGCACTTGGGACCAGTTCCGCGGCTTCCGCACCGTCACCGTGCAGACCGGGCAGGCCCCCGAGCCCGTCACCCAGCAGACCACCACCTATCTGCAGGGCATGGACGGCGACTACAAGTCTGACGGCACCCGCCGCTCGATCACCGTCGCCGCCAAGGTCGGCAGCTCCACGGTGCAGAATGTCCCCGACGTCAATCAACTCGCGGGTACGGCCCTGGAGAGCGACACCTATACCGCGGCGGGTGGCTCCATCAACGCCGTGACCGTCAGCGGTCCGTTCACCTTCACCACCACCGCTCACGCCACCCAGACTCCGTGGACGGACTGGACCCAGGACGACAACCCCGGCCAGACCAAGCCGACCCTGTCCACCCTGCCCGACCTCGCCGCCTACCGCACCAAGACCACCCAGTCGAACGGTTACGACCTGCTCGCGGACGGGACGTGGCGTCACACGCAGACCGACACCACCTACGACAGTCAGGGCCGGGTCTCGACCGTCGACGCACACGGTGACGTGAGCGTGGCCGCGCAGGAGAAGTGCTCCACCACGACGTACGCGGCGCCGTCGGCCGGCAACACGATGACCCTGTCCTACCCGGACCAGGTCACCTCCGTCAGCGGTCCGTGCGGCACTGCGGTCTCCGCCAGCACACTGCTGGCGGACAAGAAGATCTACTACGACGGCGACGGCACGCTCACCAACCTGGGCACCTTCGGACAGCTTGACCAGGCCGGCAGCACAGCCATCGGCCAGGTGAGCGCCGTGCGCACCGCCACCGACTACACCGGGGGCACTGAGAACTGGCAGACGAGTACGGCGATGAAGTACGACGGTGGCGGTCGCATCACCGACAGCGTCGACGTCACGGGGCAAAACACCCATACCGCGTTCAGCCCGGCATGGTCCCTCCTCGGCGGCAACACCAACCCGACCAGCATCTCGACCACCAACTCTCAGAGCTGGAAGGTCACCTCGACCCTCGACGCACTGCGCGGTCTGCCCACAGAGAACGTCGACGCCAACAACCGCAAGACCGATATCACCTACGACGCACTCGGGCGGCGCACGGCCGTCTGGCTGCCGGGCCGCGACAAGGCCTCGGGCCAGAGCGCGGACAGGACGTTCGCCTACTCGATCAACTCCGGCGCGCTCGCCGCCCCGGGCGGCACCATCACCTCACCCGGTGCCCCCTCCGCGGTGACCACGAAGACCCTGCGCGAGGACGGCACATACGCCTCCTCGATCACCATCTACGACGGAATGCTGCAGCCGCGACAGACCCAGGCCACGGCCGATGGCGACACCAACTCCGGCCGGATCATCTCCGACACCTTCTACGACTCCCACGGCTGGCAGACCGCCTCGTTCGCGCCGTACTCCGAGCCGAACAACTCCCCCTCCACCACCCTGTACGCGGCGAACGAGAACCAGATCCCGTCGGAGACCACCACCGCCTACGACGGTGAGGGCCGCGCCATCACCGGCACGCTGTGGCATCAGGCCGTCCAGCAGTGGCACACCACCACCAGCTACCCCGGCGCCGACGAGACCGACACCACCGCCCCCGTCGGCGGCCGCTCCACCGCGACCTACACCAACGCGCTTGGCCAGACCGTCAAAAGCGTCGTCAAGAACAGCGGCAGCCTGGCCAAGCTCAGCAAGGGGCAGGTCATCCCCTCGGGCACGTCACTGACGTCCGCCAGCGTACGGCTGGCCATGCAGGCCGACGGCAATCTGGTGCTGTCCTCCCTCGCCACCGGCAAGACCCTGTGGTCGACCAGCACCTCCGGCAACCCAGGAGCCTTCGCCACGCTCGGGAGCGACGGCAACTTCGTCGTCTACAACGCCGGTGCCACCACCGTCCTGTGGTCGAGCGGGACCGCCACCGGCACCGTGATGCAGATCCAGAACGACGCCAACATGGTGCTGTACGACAGCACCGGCGCCGCGATCTGGACGACCAACACCTGGCACCTGGCCACCCAAGCCGACGCCACCACCGCGTACACCTACACCCCGGCCGGCCAGGTCGACACGATCAAGGACAGCGCCGGCAACACCTGGTCCTACCACTACAACCTGCTGGGCCAGAAGACCTCCCAGAGCGACCCGAACACCGGCACCACCAGCTACGACAAGTACGACACCGTCGGCAACCTGCTACAGACCACCGACGGGCGCGGCCAGGTGCTGTCCTACGCGTACGACTGGGACAACCGCCCCACCGCCGAATACAACAGCGCGTGGTCGGCCACCCCCGACCCCGCCAAGAAGCTCGCCTCCTGGGCGTACGACACGCTCGCGAAGGGCTACCCGACCTCCTCCACCCGGTACGTCGGCGGAACATCCGGATCGGCATACACCCAGGCGGTCACCGGCTACAACACGGCCTACCAGCCGACCAGCACCACCCTGACCATCCCGGCCACCGACGGCTTCGCCGCAGCCGGCCAGTCCACCGCACCCACCAGCGGCACCGTCACCTACACCGCGTCCGCCTTCTACACCCCGACCGTCGGCCTGCTGTCCACCCTGCGCTACCAGGCCGACGGCAACCTGCCCGCCGAAGACATCGACTACGGCTACACCCAACAGGGAAACCTCGACGGCATCGGCGGATTCATCACCGCGGCCAACACCCCCGATTACCTGGACACCGCCGTCCACGACCCCTTCGGCCGGGTCCTGCAGACCAACTACGGACCCACCGGCAAGGAACTGGCCACCTTCGCCCAGTACGACGCCACGACCGGTCGGGTCACCCAAACGTCCAGCATGCTGCAGACCTCCACCACCGCCCTGGACGTGGCCAACTACCGCTACAACCAGGCCGGCGAGATCACCGCGATCGACGACCTGCAGAACAACACCACCCACGACACCCAATGCTTCACCTACGACTCCTTCCAGCGACTGACCGCCGCATGGACGGACACCGCAGGCATCACCAACTCCACCAGCGCCCCGGTCGGGAGCGTCGGCGGCTGCAACACCGGCCCCGTACAGACCACCACCACGGCCCCCGTCACGACCACCACGGTCGGCGGCCCGGCGCCGTACTGGCAGACCTACACCTACGACCTGCTCGGCGACCGCACCGGCATGGTCAACCACGACACCACCGGCACCGCGGCCAACAACACCACGCAGACCACCGCCTACACCGGCACCGACGGCACCACCACCGCGACCCTGCCCGATCAGGCCGGCACCACGACCAGCAGCAACCCCACCACCGGCAGTGCAACCTGGACACCGAGCTACACCGACCCGGCCTACAACAACAAGAACGCCGGCGACACCATCAGCCGGAAGGCCACCACCACCGGCCCGCTCACCACCGGCTTCACCCTCACCGGCGGCGGCAAGCTCTGCATCGACGACGCAGGCGCCTCCACCACCCCCGGCGCAGTGGTGCGCACCTACACCTGCAACGCCTCCGCCGCCCAGAACTGGACGATCGGCACCGACGGCACCGTCAAGGTGCTCGGCACCATGTGCCTGGACACCACCGGCAACGCCAGCACCGCCGGCACCCTCCTGGTGATCGACACCTGCAACAGCGACGCCACCCAGAAGTGGAAGGCCACCAGCACCGGCACCCTGGTCAGCAACGCCAACAGCACGATGTGCGTGACCGACCCGGCCGCCAGCGCCACTATCCGCACCCAGCTCACCCTCGCCACCTGCGGCAGCGCCGGCCAGAGCTGGACCACCGCCGGCACCGGAGCCGTGCCGCCCGGACAGACCCAGACCCTCACCTACGACGCCGAGGGCCGCACTGCCACCGTTGCCACCGGATCGGGCACACACACCAACACCAGCAAGTACCTCTACGCCGCCGACGGCAGCCTGCTGGAACAGACCAGCGCCATCGACGGCACCGACAAATCCCGCATCCTGTACCTTTTCGGTGGCAGCGAACAGATCACCCTGAACGTCTCCGCCAAGACCTGGACCGGCTTGCGCAACATCACTGGCCCGGACAGCACCACCATCACCCGCTCCAGCACCGGCACCGTCACCTACCAGGTCGCCAACGCCCAGGGCACCGCCACCGCCGCCATCGACGCCAGCACCCTGGCGGTCACCCGCCGCTACTACGACCCCTACGGCAACTCCCGCGGCACCAAGCCCACTTCCTGGGTAGCCGCCGACGAAAACCACGGCTACCTCGGCCAGCCCACCGACGCCACCACCGGCCTCGACCTCCTCGGCGCCCGCAACTACGACCCCGCCCAGGGCCGCTTCCTCGCCCCAGACCCCATCTTCCAAGCCGGCGACCCCAACCAGATGGGCGGCTACACCTACGCCGCCGACAACCCCTCGAGTAGCAGCGACCCCACGGGATTCGACCCTGCGAGCTGGGGGGAGTCACCCCAGTGCCAGGCAACCGGCATCGGCTGCGGCAGCACGACAAAGAAAAAGTCCGGCAACGCGGACAAATCAAACGGCAACACAACTGCCGCGCCGTCCGCTACCCCCACACCTTCCTTCGGCCCCGTCCCCGCCTCCACACAAACTCCCACGCCGTCTCTCGGCGAGACTCCGTGCCAGCCGGCCGACTTCGGCACCAGCCGGTGCGAGAGCTACGGCGGCGGCAAGCTCTTCCTCGCCACCGTAGGCACGGCGGTCGTGGCCGGCGCTGTCACGGTATGCGTGGAGACCGGCGTCGTGGACTGTGTTGCCGGTCTGGCTATGGGGGTCGCGGACGCCGAGGCGGGCGGGAGTCTGCTTGCCGGTACCCGCGTCATCGTGGGACTGGGCAGTGCTGCGGCCGAGACAATCGAAGAAGCAGACGAGTTGGCGGCTGAGGCCAGCGCGGCCAAGCAGGCCACTGAAGATGCCGCGGCTGCCAGAGGTGCCGCGGCCAAGAAGGCGGACGCCCAGGCCCAAGCCGAACACACCAATACCGAAGCCGCAGCACCAGACACCCCGAGCAAGGGCGAAAGCACCTCCACTGCGAAAGAAGGCTGCAGCTTCTCACCAGACACCCCAGTCCTGATGGACAACGGCAAGACGACGCCGATCGGCAAGATCAAAGCCGGCGATAAGGTCGAAGCCGCCGATCCCGCAACCGGAAGGCACCGGGGCACCCGCACCGTTCGGCACGTGTGGATCAATCACGATCACGACCTCCTCGACCTGACCGTCCGCACCAAAGATGGCCACACCGCCATCCTCCACACCACCGCCAATCACCCGTTCTGGGACGACACCACCCACACCTGGATCGCCGCCGGCAAACTCCACCACGGCGACGCCCTCAACACCCCCACCAACGGCCACGCCTACGTCGTTAACACGCAGCCCACGCCAGGTGCGGCAAACCGCTGGAACCTCACTGTCCAGCAACTCCACACGTACTATGTGATGGCCGGATCCACGCCGATCTTGGTTCACAACACGAAGCGCTGCGAAACAGATCCGACGTGGGGTGGGAGCGTACAATTTGCGGGGCCGGACGCCTTGGGGCGCCCTCAAGGCATGTCCGCCGCCGTTAGCCGCCCAATGATTGGGGAAGGCACGCCAGCAGACCCTGACATTCGTCCGCCGGGATTCACCGGAGGGCGTCCGATTGGAGATCAGGCACGTGGTCACTTGCTTGGAAGGCAGCTCGGTGGCTCGGGTGATATCCCAGAGAATTTGGTAACGCTTCTTCAGAATCCTGTGAATACTCCCATCATGAGCGGATTTGAAAGGCAAGTTCGACTGGCTGTAGAAGGTGGTCAATTTGTCCAATACTCGGTCACCCCTATATATGAGGGAAGAAATCTAGTGCCGCGCGCCGTAACCCTTTCCGCGTATGGCAACGGAGACTTCAGTCTAAATGTCTCAATTTTGAATGGGAGGTAGCATGAGCATCGATGAGCTAGCGTCCGTCGTGTCGCCTCCCCCGGGTGTCCAGCCTGATGAAGTCGACTGGCAATCTGTCGAGCATCTGATTGGCTGTGTTTTGCCCGCCGACTATAAGGAGATGGTCCGGCGATACGGTCCGGGCTGTTTCTCGCAGTTCATTCACATCTATCAGCCGTCGAGTGAACTGCGGGCCATTGATCTTCCTACTCAAGTTGGTGAGTCGTTGTGGGCGCTCAGATACCTGAGAGACGCCGGTGAGCCAATGCCGTATCGGATCGACGATCCAGTGGAAGTGCTCGCTTTCGGTCGAACGGACAACGGAGACGTCCTCTTTTGGAGGCGTACGGACATCGATGCTCCCGATACATGGACCGTTCTTGTGAAGGAGCCTCGGGGTGAAGAGTGGTTCGAATTCCCTGGTGACATGTCGGGATTCTTGGCCAAGGTCCTAGATCGTACAATTGCTGTGCCTATTTTTCCGCGACGATTCCCGTCAATGGCACCGATATTTGAGTCTTACTAGCAGTCTTCCTTAATTGCGCCAGTGGCCCCGCCGGATTTGTTTCCAGTGGGGCCGTTGTGCTGTTTGACGGCAGTAGTTGACGGCAACGTCAGCGGACGGGTGCTGCACGAAGCGGCGGGCCGTCGCCGTCATCGGGCTTGGAGGCGGTGTCGGTGAGGTTGCTGAGGGCGTGGCCGAGGAGGTCGATGGCCTGGCGGGCGGAGGCGGACGTGGGCGTAGACCGTTGCGGTCGCGCCGATGTGGGCGTGGCCCAGGAGCTCCTCGATGACGACGAGCTCGACGCCCTGCCACAGGAGAAGCGTCGCCGTCGAGTGGCGTAGGTGCGCGTCGCGCACTAGCTGTATTGATCACGAGCGTTGTTAACGCGGGGTCGGACTTGATCGTGGCGAAGGCCCCGTGTGTGGTGGAGGTGTCGAATCTTCACCGCACGGAGGCCTTCGTGTCCCACCGTAATGCCCGGCTGACCGTTCACGGCAGGCGGCTGGCTGCGCCGGTGCGTGAGTTCGTCCCGCTGCCGTCGCCGTCGCCGATGTTGAGGCAGTTCTGCGGGTCGGTGTCGAGGCGGGGTGTGATCAGGTGGAAGAGCTCCGGATCGGGCTTGCGCCGTCCTTCTTCGCAGGAGAGCACGCGTGCGTCGACCGGCGTGGCCAACGGCGCTGCGGCCAGGTCTCAGCCCAGGGCGTCGGCAAAGTCGGGTGGTGTCCGCTTTGGTGCTCTGTCCGGTGTCGAGGCGTGCGCTTCAGCGCACTTGGGGACGCAGATAGTGCGGTTCGGGGAGCCCGAACCACAGCCCGATCTCATCGGGGGCGCTAACTTTGCAACGTCCCTGGGTGGAACCGCGGCAGCCATGCTCGATTGACGGGTTCGATGTGGTTGTCGCAGCAAGGGCGGAGCGCGAGGTAGGTGCGGGTTCCCATAGGCGCTCTACGATGGTTTGCCGCTCCGGGCGAGCAACAACCTGTAGACGCCAGTGAGGGCGGCGAGAAAGGTGGCCGCGACGCCTGCGAGAGATACAACGGCAAGTCCGATCGCGCAGATGGTCTGGAGCATCATGTGTCTACGCAGATTGCGGACCCAGGCTTTTTCGTCGACCGGACGTCCCAGGTTTCCGGCCACCCCCTTGATACGTTCGGGCTGTCGTTTCATATGGCTCCAGTTGTTTCGGAACGTAAAGACGAACAACAGTGCGAAGGGGCCAAGGAAGATCGCGACCTGTGTGAATGAGCTAACCTCGATCTTTCTTGACGGTCCGCGAGGGAGTCGGTGGACCGTTTCGCTTTCGGTGGCTGATTGCGGGCAGGCCGTGGGCCCGAGTGTCGCGTCGGGTGGGCGCCGGGTTCCACTGCTCCGGGTGGGGTGGTGCTACTCGCAGGGGTAGGGAAGCTGCTGGTCAGCCGGGGTTCGGCAGGAGTGTGAGCCGTGCGAGGGCGTCTGTGATCTCGTTGGTCCAGGGCCAGTGGGCCGCGAGGCGGAGGATGCGGCGCCGGCCGGTGGTGACGAGCTGGGCGGCTGCGGAGAACAGGCGGAAGCGGAGGCGGCGGGGTTCCCAGAGACGGGTCTGGCCGGTCAGGGCGAGCATGGGCATCCAGGCCAGCAGGTCGAGTGCGATCTGGACGATCTCCAGCCACACCTTGTTCTGCGCGGTGTCGTGCAGGGGCAGATTGCGCAGGCCCGTCGCGCGGGCAGCTCGGATACGGTCCTCGGCCCGGGCCCGCAGCCGGTGACGGAGCTCGAGTTCGGCGATGGGACGGCCGGCGGTGTTGGTAGCAAAGCAGGTGATCCGCATGCCGTCCGCATCGGTGATCCTCAACTGGGCCCCGGGATGCGGCCGTTCCTTGCGGACGATCAGCCGCATGCCCTTCGGCCAGCCCTCAAGCAGGTCGCCGGTGAGCTCGGCGACCCAGGCCCCGTCGCGGACCTCGCCGCCGGTCTCGACGGCCGGCGTCCATGCCGATGCCGGGATCTTCAGGACGTGCTGGTGAATGGCTTCGGTGATCACCATGCCGACCGAGTAGGACAGCCAGCGCCCGCGCTGGGCGATCCAGGCGACGAACTCGTGGGTGCCGCCCGCGGAATCGCAGCGGATCAAGGTCTGTCGCCCCCGCCGGTACTTCGTGGGCAGCTGAGCGAGGGCGAGGCGGGCGGCCTCGATGTGGTCGGCGGCCGTGTTCGAGCCCGCGTTGCCCGCCCTGAGAAGGGACGCGACAGGTTCACCGGTGCCACCGGAGCCGTGATCGACGAAACCCATCAGCGGGTGGTGACCGTAGGTCTTCTTCCAGGTCGGGGCGGCGTCCTGCTTGTCCGAGTGGGCGATGACCAGCACTCCGTCCAGATCCACGGTCACCTGCCCACCAGCGTCCGGAGCCCCGTCGCGGGCCAACTTCCAGACCCGGCAACGGACTTCGGACCGGGCTGTGCGGATTGCGGTCAGTGCCTTCTCGCCCGAGGCGGCAAGGGTGTCGATCAGGCGGGAGACTGTCGGGTCGGAGGCGACCGGCCCGAACACGGCTGGCTCGGCCCGAAGCATGCCCACATCTGCCAGGCAGTCCCCGCCCAGCGCGACCGCCAGCGCCACATCCAGCAGGACCTTGCCCGGATCATGCACCGCCCGCGACTTGCGCCACGGCGCCAACGCCGCCGATATCGCCCTGTCCAGGCCAGTCTTGCGGATCGTCTCCACCAGCAGCACACCGCCGGCCTGGGAGACCACCCCGCGACCACCACCTTCGGTACGGACACACGGGTAGGACCCGATACGCTTCTTCACCTGGAGAGTGCTTCTTTCACGCGACGACCTGGACCCTAGACAAGTCCCATCGTTGCAGGTCAGGAGCACTCTCCGCGTTTCTGATCACCTACCGGACGCCCTGCCACGTGAAAGCGCGAGGCTAAGCAGGTGCGGGCTGTCCTGTAGCGGAGCGCGAGCATAGGCAACTGCAGCGGACCAGATGGCGAACGATCCCAAGGCGCAGTAGAGCAGTTGGTCCTGAAGGACGTTGAACAGGGGCGGATCCTCGGTGGCGGGCGGTACGCGGCACCCAACCGCCACTGTGAGGCCGCACAGCACTGCCACGCCGTAGCCGCCTCCGTAAGCGATTGCCATCGATGTCAGCGAGGCTGGCAGAGTCGCCGCCACCCGCCCGGACCAGATGCCGCTCAACGTCAGCCAGAGCACACTGCAGAAGACCGCTGCTCCGGCGACAGCCGCCAACGAGAGCGCACTCCGCGTCGTCTTGATCGCCTGCAGGACGGCCGTGCTCACGATGATCGACTCCGTCGTGAGCAGCCCGAGAAGGGTAGCCGCCACCACAGCAGCGCCGACATACCAGGACGTGAGTCCCTGGGCGGGGCGGAACGTCAATGCCAGTGCGGCGATCCAACTGATCGACCCCAGCAGGGCTAATGCGCTCGCCGACCGCGCGAGTCGGATTTTGTCATCCGATCCGGAGAATCGGGCGCGGGTATTGATGAGGAGTGCCGCGCTACAGGCACCCAATGCGACAATAACCATCACCCATGGGTGCCTGGCCCAGGGGAGTACCGACGTCGCGGCTTCGAAGCCGGCCGCCTTCGCCCCGGAGATAATGAAGGAGAAATAGGCGACCATCGCGCCGCAACCGAGTGCGAGTAGGGAGACTGCGCTTTGCGGTACATGAGGCTTCTTGTCCTTGGTTTCCGGCGTGAACGATGCCGCTCGCAAGTAGTAGGTCTCGATGGCAATGTACGGGTACTGGAGCAGGAGCGCGGCCAGCCCGAGCACGTACTTGGTGGCGGTGTTACTGAGAGTGCCGCTTCCAATCCACGGGGCCAGCACAGCCATCACGATGACGACGACGACCGGGATCCAGAGCTCGAGACCGGGCGGGCCCTTGGCGTGGCCCCACATAAGGATCAGACAGAGCAGGCTGATAGCAGCCGTTGCCAACAGCACCGTCAACTTCACGTGCGACGGGCCTTCGTCGAGAGTCAACGCTCCCATGAGCATCGCTGAACCGCAGACCGTAAATGCTTGCCATCGCCCCTCGCCAGAAAGCCGCATCGGCGAGAAGACGCCGAATATGAGCGTGGTAGCACAGAAGACCACGATGGCCGTGTGAGCCAGCACGCCTTTGTGGACTGAGAGGACGAATACGGAGAATCCTGCGGACCCGACCGTGGCCAGAAGGACGTCAGCGATGGGCATGCGTGCTCGGATGACTGTGCGGACCAGGACGGCTAGGGCAATCAATGCCAGAACCGTGCCCGCCAGGGACGCCAACGCTGCCTCCGTAATCCCATGCCCGACGCTGTCGTGGAACAGAAGCCAGACGTACGAGAAACCGACGGTCAAAAACAGGATCGGCGCTGATGTCCCGAACACCTCCACGGAGAACCGCGCATCCATCCGCTGCCGCTCGCGCCACCTGACCAAGACCGCGACGAGCGAGCCCGCCAGTGCGGCACATGCCAGGACAAGAAAGGCCGCGTGATACAGCCCGGCCCAGTTGAACACACCTGGCCTCGGGAGGGTCCAGTTGAGGCGAGGATGAGGATCCGCCAGCCATGCAAACTGGGTCGCGACACCAGCCGCCGCGGCACCGACGGCGGCACCGACGACCCATCGCCACTGCTTGACACCCGCGCCTCCAAGACGGGCCGCGGCCCACGCCAGTTCGCCGAGCAGAAGGGGCAGAAGTAGCCCGTCCCCCACGGTGGCGCTTCGGAAGTCCCATAGTCCAGGGAGGTGCGGCTTGTGGGAGGCGGCCAGCCAGAACATCAGCAAACCACCGAAACCAAGAATGAAGGTGGCCGTACCTACGCACAGCCCCAGGAGAAACGCACGTCCTGGCGGCACGGAATGAACGGGCCAACCTGGAGGCTGCGACAGCGATGCGGAAGGGGGCATCAATGGGTCCTCTCGAAATGGCTGACCGCGGCTCGGACGGAGATCTCGCTAGCCCGAGATTCCTAGATAAGTTGATCTCTGATGGCTCGTTGCAGGTCGCCGGGGCTCTTTGGGGTATGGCCTTAGTGCGCGATACGGAGAGGTCCAGTTCGAAGATATCCGACGGGGCGCGCAGTGGTCAGCGCTTCGGCGAAGTGCTGATGCCCGTTTCGTGATCATGTGAGTCCGAGGAGCTGGAGGGGTCGGCTCGGGTTTCGGGCGTTGTGGCGGAGCCCGGCGGCGATGTTGGTGATTCCTGCCAGCTTCAGGGCTCCGATGGCGAGGTTGCGCCAGGTGGCCATGGTGCGGGGTGCGTTGCCGGTCCGGAGCTGGGAGGCGTCCTCGGCGAAAGGTGGTGTCTCTCACGTGGTGCAGGGCCTCGATCTTCCAGTGGTCTCGGACCAGGGTGGCGAGCTGGGCAGGGATGGCCTGCTCTGCGGTGAGGCTGGTGACGGCGTAGACCGTCTTGATGGTGGTCTTGCCGGTCTTGCGGTCGGTGCGGCGGCGCTTGATTTGGATGGCCTGGCGGGCACCCGGGAAGAGCAGGTTGTTCACGGTGGCGACCTTGATGCGCCGGATCTCATCGCGGCCGTGGCCGGCGTTGCGGGTCCGTCCCTGGAGCGGGATCTCCCTCCAGGGAAGGGATTTGAGCTGGTTCCGCAGGTGCTTCTGGTTGCCCTTGACGATGACGATGTAGTGGGCGCCGCGCGTCAGGAGGTAGGTGGCGTGTTCGCGCTGGGGGTGCAGGGCGTCGGTGGTGACGACCGTCCCGGCGAGGTCGGCGACGGTGTACGACCAGGGCGTGTCGCACTCCGCGTGGATCGCGCGGGTCGGGGACCTGAGCGAGCTGTTCCAGCAGCGCCGGGCACCTCCTCAGGTGCCACGGCGTGATGCTCGCGTACACGCGGTCAGCGCGAGGACGAGCTGGTCAAGGGCATGCGGGATCAGCGATGATGCGTCGGCAGGCACGGTCTTCCAGGTAGATCACGGGGCGTCGAGAACTCCATGATCTTGGACGGCCGTGCCTGTCCTGCTACGGGGTAACCATCAGCTGGGAGACCGTCACGAACCGGACGCCTACCGACTACGCCGAAGCCCTGGGTCTCAGCCCGGGCAGACCAGCTGCCCGACAGGGGACCTCAAGCCGACGTCGGAAAGTCCGCGGGACGACAGCGGCGACGGCGCTGCCACTACAAAGGCCCTAGACCCGTGACGGGGCGCGGAGCCGAGCGGCTCGACCTCGACCCGTGGCGCGGGCCCGGCCATAGGGGCGGACCGCGTGACACCCAAGGCTGGACGTTCCTTCAGCTAACATGCCTGGCAGTCGCTGGTTTAGGGCCGGACTCCTGCGAAGCACCAGGAGTCCCGTTCATGCCCGAGCCGTTCGAGCTCCCAGACGACGTCAGCGCCCTGGACGACGAGCAGCTTGCCGACGCCCTTGCGGGCGCCGTCCAGGCCTTCGACGCCAAGGCCAAGTCCAGTCTCGTCACCCCTACCGACATCGAGGACCTGCGCGCCCTGGCCACCGCCGTGGAGGACATGCGCAAGGAGCAGCAGGAGCGCATCGATGCAGCCAAGCAAGCCGCAGCGGAGATCGAGCAGCTCGCCGCGCAGGTCCGGGGCGACGACCCAACCGCCACGGACCCCGAGGTGGAGGAGCCCCCGGCGCGGGAGACTGCGGCAGCCGAGCCGGAGACCGCCCCGGCGCCGCAGCAGGTCTCCGCGTCCTCCAGCCTCGTCAAGCGGATCAACCTGGCCTCGGTGCGCGCTTCGCAGCCGCGCGTGCTGCCCGAGCCGCCAGCCCCGGGCACGCAACTCACCGCCGCCGTGGACGTCCCCAGCTACACCCCGGGCGCTCCGCTGGACTTCGGGCAGGTTGTCACCGGCATCATCAGCCGCGCCAACGCGCTGAAGACCGCGGGCGGCGGCACCGGGCAGGTCATCTCCTACCGGCACCCGTTCCAGCAGGAGTTGATCGTCACCGACTCCAGCAGTGCGCCGGAGGGCACAACGGTGGCGATCGCCGCGCAGAATCAGGGGCGGCTTCCGTAGGGTGACCTCGTAGCTTCTGGCGGCTGGTGTGCGCCGTCGGAGACGCTGTATGACATCACCGGTGTGGCCTGCCCGGACATGCTGTGGGATGCCCCGGAGATCCAGCTTGCGCGCGGCGGCCTGCGCTACTACAAGCCGCTGTCCCTGGACGTCGGGTCCCTCACGTGGGTGCACACCGAAGTTGACGACATCTCCGGTGCCACGAAACCCTGTTTCAAGATCCCCTGCCCCGACCCGGTGGAGGTGCGCTGTGACGCCGTCGGTGTGTGCCTCGAAGCGGGCATTTTGACTCAGCGGCACTTCCCGGAGCTACTGAATTTGAATGCGTGATGTCGGGAAGCTTGCGGCTCGGCGATGAAGGGCCACTGCCCTTATAGATCGGCCCACGTGCGGGTTTCGGGTCCCTCCATCTGCCCGGCCATGGACACCGACATCCAGATCGGGCTGACGGGTCAGAAGCTGCTGCCGTTGTCGGTCGTTTAGGCTTTTACCCGGCGGGCGTGCGGTAGTTTGCCCGCCGTGATTGAACTTGGACCGGTCGCCTGGCTACCTGCCCCGATCAGGACCGAGCGGCTCGTGCTCCGCGAGTCCGAGGCTCGGGACCGTGCGGCGCTAATCGAGCTGTTCGCCTCGCCAGAGGTGGGCACCTACCTCGGAGGCCCTCGACCGCGTGATGAGCTGGAGGGCGCGGTGCCTGAGGTGCCCGGGCAACGCCCTGGCTTTTTTGTGGTCGAGCTCGACGGAGCGATGATCGGCATCGTCACGCTCGATCGGCGCGGCGCAGAGCGTCCGGGTCACGTCCGCCCGGAAGGCGGGGAGGCAGAGCTCGGCTACATGTTCCTGCTTCTTGCCTGCACGGGCATCGGGAGGCAGAGGAAGGGGATGCCGGCGCTCTCCCATGGAGGCGCCGGCATCCCGGTTTCAGGTCAGTTCGTCACGCGGAAGGTGGCGTCGCTGCGTGCTGTCGCGGTGGTGATCGGGTCGAGCCGGAGTTCGTAGGCGTAGTGGCGGATGTACCGGTCGGGGTGGTTGTACGACTGGAACGACGACCAGGTGGAGTCGGCGAGTCCGGCGCCTTGGCGGAAGGTGGCGTCGGCGGCGAACTGGCTGGTGCCGTCGTTGTAGGCGAGCTGGAAGTCGTAGTTGGAGTGCCGCAGGAAGTAGCCGGGGAAGTTCACCGACTCGAAGGAGACGGTGCCGGTGCCCGCGAGGCCGGTCCTGATCCGGAACTCGGAGTCCGGGCTGGTGCTGACGTTCTGGTCGATGCGCACGTCGAAGTTGGTGTGGCGCACGTACCGGTCCTGGTAGTTGTACGACTGGAGCCGGTTGATCGCGGTGTTGGGCCAGCGCGCGAGGACGCGGGCCTCCTCGGCGGCGGTCAGGTTCAGGATCCAGCCGTGGCGCTTCTTGGTGCCGCCCATGTTGTAGCTGCCCGACGCCTGCTTCTGGTAGGCGGCGGGGTTCGACGGGTCGGTCGTCAGGACCGGCATGTAGCCGCCGCCCGAGGCGTACTGGTCGAGGTAGAGCGCCCACTTGTTGGTGCCGTTGAACTTCATCCACATCGGGCCCTCGACCATGGACCCGGGCAGGCCGATGCCGGAGAGGTCGCCGAGCCTGGTCCAGGTCCCCAGGATCGAGTTGCTGCCTTCGATCGTGATCTGGCCGTCGCCGGAGGCCCGCACGTAGCGGTAGTTGCCGACGCCGGCCGGCATCTCGATGATCTGGGTGTCGATGATTTCCTGGGTGCCGGGGCGCTCGATGTAGCTCTGCGGCGTGGTGATGGTGCGGAAGTCGCTGGTGCGGGCGTAGAAGATGCGGTGCTTCGTCGCGCCGTTGAGGGGCACGTTCGTCGCCCAGTACAGCACGTAGTCGTTGCTGGCCGGGTCCCAGATCGCCTCCGGCGCCCACGCGTTGCGCCCGTCGGGGATGGCGCCGGCGACGTTCAGCAGCCATGGCTGTGACCAGGTGACCAGGTCCGTCGACTCCCACACCACAAGACTGCGGCTGCCGTCGTTGATGGACTGACTCCACGTCTGCCCGCAGCCGATGCACAGGTCGGTCGCGATGATCCAGTATTTGCTGCCATCAGGGGATCTCACGAATGCGGGGTCGCGCACACCCTTCGTGCCGACCGGGGAGCGCAGGACCATGCCTCCGCCGTTGAGGTCGTTCCAGTGCAGGCCGTCCGTGCTGTGCGAGAGGTACATCTGCTGATTGGTCGACCCATCCCCGGTGAAGTGCACCATCAGGTAGCCCGGGTCGGCGGCGGCGGCTCGCTGAGGGGTTGTCAGGGTTTGTGCTGTGAAGAGCAGGGCGACAGCGACGAATATCGCCGCCAGCCGGTTGAGAAGCACGGACATGTGCATTCCTGTCTTTCTGCGGGTGCCGTGGCGAGGTGAAAGACATCCTTGTTTCGCGCCGGGAGCGGGAGCGGAGGCGAGCCAAAAGGTTCCGCCGAGTACATGCCTGGTTCGAAATACCGGACATTGTTCGTGAAAATCAGCGAAAAGTTAGAGCTGAGCAAGAGTGGGTGTCAAGAGGGAGAAGCCAAGAGAAGCGGCATTGCCTCCGTCTGTCCTCACCGATGGGGTCGTCCGCAGGAGTCCTCCGCTCAGGAGACGCACCGGCGCGTCGCGTATAACGGAAAACACGGAACGGATGTGGGCGGGCGGCACCTGCGAAGCGACCCACGCAAATCCTCCGGATTCGCTCTGACACACTGTCGCCCTCGATACATCGGCAAGGCGACGGGACAGGTGGGGCGGGGTGCGCTCGAAGGACACGCAAGAACGGCCGGACGTCGCCGTCGTCATGGCAGCGCGGGCCGGGGACCGGCAGGCCTCGGAACAGCTGATACGGGACTGTCTGCCGTTGGTCTACAACATCGTCGGGCGGGCGCTGGACGGGCACAGCGACGTCGACGACGTGGTCCAGGAGACGATGATGCGGGTCCTGGACGGGTTGCCCGGACTGGAGCAACCGGATCGGTTCCGGTCCTGGCTCGTCGCCATCACCGTGCGACAGATCCATGACCGGTGGCGCAGAGGACGCACCTGGCTCACTGCGGAGCCCCTGGAGGAGAACGCCCACGAAACAGACCCGCAGGCCGACTTCTCCGACCTGGCGATTCTTCGGCTTGCGCTGTCGGGCCAGCGGCGTGAAGCGGTGGAGGCGACCCGCTGGCTGGAGGACGAGGAACGCGAGGTACTCGCGCTGTGGTGGATGGAGAGCGCCGGTGAACTGAGCCGCGGCGAGCTCGCGGCGGCCTGCGGCCTCACACCGCAGCATGCCGCGGTCCGAGTCCAGCGGGTCAAGGAACGGCTGGAGACGGCGCGCACCGTCGTACGAGCCCTGACGGCCTCGCCGCGCTGCCCGGACCTGGCCGCCGTGCTCGCCTCGTGGGACGGACGGCCGTCCGGGCTGTGGCGCAAGCGGCTGGCACGCCATGTCCGCGACTGTCCGCAGTGCCTGTTGAGTTCGTCCGACCTGATACCGGCGGAGGGGCTGCTGGCCAGCTTCGCGCTGGTGCCGGTGCCGGCTGGCCTGGCCGGCCTGGTACTGGCCAGGGCGCTGGGGGCGCGCTCGGCCGGGGCGACCGTCAGCGCGGGCACGCGTACAGCGAGCGGTGCAAGCCGTACGGCGCGGACGATCGGCAGGCTGGCCGCCAAGCCCGCGGCGGCGGCAGCCGCAAGTGCCGTCACGCTCGCCGCTGCCGGAGTGGCCTGGTACATGGCCACGGGATCGCACGAGCCGGCCCCGCGGCCCGACGTCGCGGCCCCGCTGTCGGCCGCCGCCTCGTCCGTGCCGCCGTCCCCGAGAAGGTCCGCCTCACGGACACCGACACGGACACGGACATCGACGCCGACAGCAGCCCCGGCGACGACGGCTGAGGCGCGGTTTTCGGGGCGGCATCTCCTACGGTCGGTCGACAGCCCCGGCGACTACGTGGGCCAGGCCGGCCGACTCGGCATCCTGGGCCCCGTCGGCGCCACCAGCTCCGCGGCCACCCGGCAGGCGGCCACCTTCACTTTCGTTCCCGGCCTGGCCGACCCCCGCTGCTACTCACTCAGGGACGCCATGGGCAGGTATCTGAGGCACTACGCCTTCCGCATCCGGCTGGACACCGACGACGGATCCGTCATTTTCCAGAAGGACGCCACCTTTTGCCCCCGCTCCGGTTCCACGGCCGGTTCGGTCTCCCTGGAGTCGTACAACTACCCCGGCCGCTACCTCCGCCACCGGGACGACCTCCAGCTGTGGCTCGACCCTGCCGAGAACACGGCCGCGTACCGGGCCAGCCGCTCCTTCGTCCTCGTGGCGCCCTGGACCTGACACTGAACGGCCTTGGTCGGAAACTCGCGTGACGTCGGGTCAGGCCGACGAGGACGCGCCGGGTGTCCTCTCGGCCATGCCGTAACCCTGTTGCCGTGCGAAATGGGGCCGATTGGCCGCGCCGGAAGGAAATTGTTCGACCTATCGGGCATTGTTCGTAAAGTATTGACGTTGACTCGCGGCTCAATTCACGCTCACGCAGCGCGATGTCATACGGGCGGCACGTCAGCACCTCGGCCGAGATCTCGGGGCCCCTCCTCAGTGATGTCTTCAACACCTTCCGCGCCGACAGTTTCTTCAGGGCGGTCAGCCCCTGGGCCTGACCGACTTCCCCTGCACGGCGGGAGGGACCCGCAGGGCCGTGCCGTGAGGGTCACCACGGCCCGGTCAGGGGGGGTGGTGAGGTACGTCGGCAGTCGCCGGGCGGCCGAGCTGATGCCGTCGTCGCGCCCTTCATCAACCCGTGCCCCTTGGCCTCGGTCCGGTCGTGGCACCGTCGTCGGCCGACGTGGTCGTCGCCGGCACCGCCTGCTCCTCCGCTCGGGCGGCACGGGCACAAGCAAAGACGCTCGGCCACAAGACGCCTTCTGGGCGGCGTCGCCACGACGCTGCTCCCGCTGACCGTCATGGCGGCGTCTCCACAGCGACGGTGACGCCTGCCTCGCCGCCACCCCCACCCTTACCGTCGACCTGGGCACCACCACCGGGGCGTTCCGCGGCGGTGCCTCCGGGACCAACAACTGACCGAACAGATGGCTCTCCACGCACATGGATGAGTTGCGATAACAGCGGCAGAAGCTCCGTCAGCACATTGCGGGCGGAGCCTCTGCGCGGGGGAAGGGGAACGGGACGGACGCTGCGGCAGCTGACATCGTCCATCCGGGACGCGTTCGGGGAAACGTTCCTCGTGAGGTGTCGGGCCGAACTCCCGGTCATGTTGCTCTCGCCTGCACGTATGCGCCCGGAAACGTAGCTGGTGAGCGTGCCGGCAGCGGCAGCGGCGGGGGACGGTGACCTGCACCCCGGCCTGCCGAGGCCGGCGGCTGTTCCACCGCGGTGTCCCCTTCGGTCTGCGGTGGCGGGCTCCGCAGCAGCTCCCGCGGGTAGGCTTGCCTGATCAGGCAAAGCCGGCGGGGACGAGGCATGGGCGGGGTCGAGAAGACGCGGGGCGGCGGGGCCGAGCGGGCGACCTCGCGGGATGTCGCCCGGCTTGCCGGGGTGTCGCACACGGCCGTGTCCTTCGTCTTCAACGGGCGTGCCCAGGGCAACCTCTCCGCCGAGACACAGGAGAAGATCCGCAAGGCGGCCGAACAGCTCGGCTACCGGCCGAACGCGGTCGCCCGTGGCCTGCGCCGGCGTCGCACCGCCGTGATCGGCCTGGTCACGGACGAGATCGCCACCTCGCCGTTCGCCGGGCGGCTGCTGCGCGGGGCCATGGACATGGCGTGGAGCAGTGAGCACCTGGTGCTCACCGTCGACTCCGGGCAGGACCCGGTCGCCGAGGACGCGGCTGTCGCCGAGCTGCTCGACCGCAGGGTCGACGGGATCATCTACGCCGCGCTGTCGTTGCGCCGCGCCCGAGTCCCGGAAGGGCTGCACCGCACGTTCGCCGTGTTCGCCAACTGTCTCCCCGAGGACGGCTCCCTCCCGGCCGTCATCCCCGCCGAGCGGGCCGGTGGCCGCAGCGCCGCGCGCGTCCTGCTCGACGCGGGCCACCGCCGTGTCGCCCTGGTGGGCGGTCTGGACGACATCGCGACCGCGGAACGGCTGCGCGGCTTCCGGGACGCACTGCGGACGGTGGGGCTGACCGCCGAGAAGGACCGGATCGTACGGACGGGAGGGGAGATCTCCGCCGGGTACCAGGGCGCGCTGCGGCTGCTGGACGGTGTGCCCGCCCACCGGCGGCCCACGGGGATCGTCTGTTACAACGACCGGGTCGCCGCGGGCGTCCTGCACGCCGCCGCGCGCCTGGGCCTCGACGTGCCCGCCGAGCTGTCCGTCGTCGGCTATGACGACCAGGAACACATGGCGGCTTTCCTCAGCCCGCCCCTCACCACGGTCGCTCTGCCTCATCGCGCGATGGGAGAGACGGCCGTCCGCCTGCTCCTGGACGCCATCGACAGCGGGACCGCGCCGCCGGTCACCACCCGGCGGCTGGAGTGCCCCGTCGTCACGCGAGGTTCAGTGGGACCAGCTCCCAGCCCGTGACCTCGACGTCCGCCCCCGGCACGGTCAGCTCCGCGATGTCGTCGTCCCGTCGGTACACCCGTTCCGTGGCCGTCGCCCGGTCACCCGCGAACAGTTCCAGCAGGGAGCCGTCCACGAGGATCCGTACGGTGAGGGTCTCGCCCGGCGGGGTCGACAGGACCAGGGGGGCCGTGCCGTCCGGGCGGGAGCGTGGCCAGGCCGTGCGGTCCAGGGTCACCGTGCCGGACGCCGGGTCGAGTCGCACGGTCAGTTCGGCCCCGGACGCGGCCCGCAGCAGACTCACGGTCGCCGCCGAACGGGCGGTCACCAGCAGGTCGTACGCGAGGGGGAGTGGCCGGTGCGGTCCTGGTGCGGCCGTGAACGGGACGGCCGCTCGCAGGAGTTCGAGTTCCGGAGCCGGTACGACCCGTAGCGTGCCGTCCTCGTGGGTGTCCATCACCCGGGGTGCCGTGAGGACGCCGGACCAGCCCGCGCGGTCCACCTCCTCGGGCGGGCGTGACTCCCAGGACCAGCCCCAGAGCAGGGCGCGGCCGGACTCCGTGTCCTGGAGGACGGAAGGGGCGTAGAAGTCACGGCCGAGGTCCAGCGGGCCGCCGCCCGTACCGGCCGCGAACCTCGGTCCGCCGTCCGCCCGCTCCACCAGACGGCCCGTGAGGTACGCGGTGCTCAGCGGGTCGCCGTCCCACAGGGCCACCGCCAGCACCCAGTCGCCCCCGGGGGTCGCCCACAACTGAGGGCACTCCCAGCCGATCGCCCGCTTGCCGAAGGCGCGGGCCGCCGCCGGGTCCCGGCCGTCCAGCAGGACCCCGGCGAACCGCCAGTCGTACAGGTCCTCACAGTCGTACACGAGGACGGACGGGGTGCCGTCGGCGTGGCCGGCGCCCATCAGCGCCCAGCGGCGCCCGGCGAAGCGGAAGACGAAAGGGTCCCGGAACATCGTCACGTCCAGACCGGGTGGTGGGCCGGAGACCACCGGCACCGGCAGTTGCTTCCACTTCAGCAGGCCCTCGTCCTCGGCCACGGCGAGACAGATCGCGCTCAGGCCCTGGTGGGCGTGGTCGATCCCGGAGTACACCGCTGTCGGTACACCCCCGTCGTCCACCACGCAGCCGGACCAGCAGCCCGCCTCGTCCGGGCCGTCGGGCGTGGGGCGCAGGGCGATCCCGTGGTCGTCCCAGTGAGCGAGGTCGGGACTGGAGGCGTGGCCCCAGTGAACGTTCGTGTGCACGGGGGCGTCGGGGTTGTGCTGGTAGAAGAGGTGGTATCGATCGCCCCAGCGGAACGGGCCGTTCGGGTCGTTCATCCAGTTGGCCGGTGGGCGGACCCTGAAACGCGGGCTGTTGGCGTCGGCCGGCCGGCTCACGGAACTCAACGATTGACTCCTGCGGATGTGATGCCCTCGCGCAGAGGGCGCTGGCCGACCACGAACACGATGACGGCGGGGATCATGGAAAGGACGACTCCGGCGAGGACGACGGAGATCGAGCCGGTGCCGAGGTTGCCCTGGAGGGAGACCAGGCCCAGGGGCAGCGTGAGGTTCTCGGTGGAGGTTTCGAGGATCAGCGGCCGGAAGAACTCGTTCCAGTGGTAGTTGAAGGCCAGCACGCCGACGATGGCGAGACCGGGGGCCGCCAAGGGGGCGTACACCGACCGGAAGACGCGCCACGGACCCGCGCCGTCGATCATCGCCGCCTCGCCCAGGTCCTTCGGCATGCCCAGGAAGTACTGGCGCATCAGGAAGGTGCCGAAGGCCGTCGGGAAGGCCGGGACGATGAGGCCGAGCAGGGTGTCGGTCAGACCCATCGTCTTCAGTTCCAGGAAGACCGGGACCATCGTGACCTGCAAGGGCACCATCATCGTGGCCAGGACCAGCGCGAACAGCGGCTTCTTGAAGCGGAATTCGAGGCGGGCGAAGGCATAGCCCGCCAGGCCCGCGGTGATCATCTGGCCGGCCGCGATCAGCGCGGTCACCAGGGCGGAGTTCAGTGCATACAGCCACACGTCGATCTGGTCGAAGACCCCGCGGTAGGCGTCGACGGTGGGGTCCGTGGGGATGATCTTCGGCGGCAGGTCGAAGGACTCCGCCGGCGTGCGCAGTGACGTCGACACCGTCCAGATGACCGGGCCGAGCGTCAACAGGGCACACAGCGCCAGGCCTGCGATCCGGCCCCAGGGCGCCAGGCGGTGCCGTGCGCGTGACGGGGTGGGGCTCGTGCGGGGACCCGGCATCGCACCCGATGCCGATCCCGATGCCGAACCCGAGAGGGTACTCGTGCTCATCTGACTCACCCGGCTCACTGGTAGTGGACGTAACGCCGGCTGAGCCGGAACTGGAGTGCGGTGACCGCCATGATCAGGGCGAAGAGCAGGACGCCCACGGCGGACGCCTCGCCGAAGCGGAGCTGCTCGAAGGCGGTCTCGTAGATGACCATCACGACCGTGCGTGTCGAGTCGCCCGGACCGCCCGCTGTAAGGACATACGGCTGCTCGAAGACCTGGAGGGCGTTGATGATGCCGACCACGGACGCCACCAGCAGCGTGGGCGACAGCAGCGGCAGGGTGATGGCGAGGTGTTTGCGCACCCCGCTCGCGCCGTCCAGTGAAGCCGCCTCGTGCACCTCTTTCGGGATGTTGTTCAGGCCGCCGACGAACAGCAGGAACGAGAAGCCGAACTGCTGCCAGACGTACGCCAGGACCACGGCCGCCATCGCCCCGTTCTCCGAGGTCAGCCAGGGGACCGAGGGGATACCGACCGTGCCGAGGAGCCAGTTAACGGGGCCGAAGTCCTGGTTGAACAGGTACTTCATCACGACCGAGATGGACGCGGCGGACAGCACCAGCGGGAAGAAGAACGCCGAACGGAACACGGACCGCAGCCACTTGGGCATCCGGCCGTTCACCGCGATCGCCAGCACGAGCGCGATCAGCAACTGGAGTGCGACCGCGAGCACCATGAAGACGAGCGTGTTGCGGAAGGAGACGAGGACCGTCGAATCGGTCAGGATCTCCCGGTAGTTGGCCGCCCCGGCCCACCGCGGGTCGTCGATCACGTCCCACTGGAAGAGGCTGAGGACGACTGAGCCGGCGATCGGTACGACCGTGAAGACGACGATGCCGACGACGGTGGGCGCGAGGAACAGTACGGCGAGGAGGCGGGTGCCCCGGGTGCGGATGGTGGTGGCGGCCGTGGACTCGGACGCCTTACGGGTCTGACCGGTCCTGCGGTTCCTGCGGGTGCGGGCGGGCTCCGGACCTACGGGCCTGATCTCGGTGTTCGTCACACTTCACGCTCCATGGCCTTCTCCAGGTCCCCCTGCAGCCGGCGCAGCGCGGGACGCACCGCGCCGGGGCTGGCAAGGGCGGTTCCGGTGTGCTTGATCAGCAGCTGCTCGACCTCGTTGACCTGCGGCGGGGCCGGGATCGGGCCGGTGGTGGGGATCTTGTCGAGGGTGTCGTAGAAGACCTGCCAGTGGGCCGGGCCGGTCTCCCGGTAGCGGGCCTCGTCGACCATGGAGCGGCGGGCCGGAGTGGTCTGGTTGGCCGCGAAGAGCTGGGTCATCACGTCCTTGCGGGCGGTGTACTTGATGAACTCCCAGGCCTCGTCCCGCAACTTCGACGTGCGCAGCATCGCGTACCCGGCGGCGCCGAACTGGTGACGCCGGGTACGGCGGCGCGGGAAGTACCGCACGTCGTAATCGGCCGGTTTCATGCCCGCCTCATGCAGGCCGCCCGCCCAGAAGCCGCCCGCGGGCGTGACACCGACGCGGCCGGTGGAGAAGACGCCGACGAGGTTGCGGCCGTCGCCGCCCTCCGGTCGGGTGCACAGGTCCTCCTGGATGAGGGAGGAGAGATAGTCGTAGACCTCCGCGACGCGGTCGGAGTCGGCCAGGGGTGTCGTCCACCGGTAGCCGCCGCCCCGGCCGCGCCGCTGTGCCTCGGGATAGAAGGAGTTCCAGAGCCAGTCGCCGCCGGGGGCCTTGGACTCGGTGAGGAGGTTGGTGCCGTTGGCGAAGAGCCAGGGGACCACTCCGCCCCACAGCCGGTTGGTCCAGAAGTACGGGGTGAACCGGTCGCCGTTGCTGCGTTTCATCGCTCGCAGCAGCGTGGTGAAGTCGTCGTGGGTCCAGTCGTCGTCGGGGAGGTCGGCACCCGCGCGTTCGAGGACCCGGCTGTTGAGGTACATGTCGGCCGCGTTGAACTCGACCGGCAGCTGGTAGAGGCTCCCCTCGTACATCATCGACTCGACCAGCGAGGGATGGACGTCGGCGAAGTACGAGCGCAGCTCGGCCGCGTCCCGCTTGGCCCACCTGTCCAGCGGTACGCCGAGCCGCTGGGCGAAGAGCTGCACGCCCTCGGTGGCGACGTACACGAGGTCGGGTGCCGTGCCCGCGGCGATCTGGGTGAGGATCTTGGAGAAGAAGTCCGACCAGTCGTAGGCCTGTACGGGGTTGATGCGGATCCTGATGTCGGGGTGGACCTCGCGGAAGCCGTCGCGCAGGGCGCGCTGCGCCTCGGGGTTGAAGGCGGAGCCCAGGGTGGCGATGACGAGCGAGCCGTCGTCGCGGCCGGGGATGTCGGCGGCGGTGAGGCGGTCCCATTCGGCCGCGACACCGGCGAGAGCGGCGGCTCCGGCGCCGTACGCGCCGTAGCGCATCAGGGCCCGTCGGGAGAGGAGCGAGTCGGTCATCGGCGAGCCTAACTCGTGTTAGCCGAAGGGTGATCCCACGATGATGAGAACCCTGCCGCGGCCCTGTCAAGGGATGTGCGCGGATGGGGAGTTGCGAACGGACCGAGTGCGTGAGGGCTTGACCTTTAACGAGTTAGGTATACGGTTCCGGTCCACATGAGCCGTGTCCCGACGACGACGTCGGGGAAGGGAGCCGCACGATGCGTGGCATGAAGAGGAGTCCGCTCGGCCCGGGGGAGACACTGTCCAGGCGGTCGCTGCTGACGGCCTCGGCCGTCGGCGCCGCCGGTGTTCTGCTGCCGGACCTCGTGGGGCTGGCGGTGGCGGTGCCCCGTGAGGCGACGGCCGCGTGCTCGGGCAGCTACCGCGCCGCGTACCACTTCACGGTCCCCGACCAGTGGATGAACGACCCGCAGCGCCCGATCTGGATCGACGGCGAGTACCACTGCTACTACCTCTACAACCCCGACTACTCGACGGGCGGCACGACGGCCGGCACGGCCTGGCGCCTGGCCACCAGCACCGACCTCGTCTCCTTCACCGACCGGGGCATCGCCGTGCCGAAGGACACGACGCCCAACGGCGATGTCTGGTCCGGCTCGGCGGTGGTCGACACGGACGGCACGGCGGGCTTCGGCGCGGGCGCCGTGATCGTCCTCGCCACCATGGCGCCCGACGACGTCACCCAGGCCCAGTACCTGTACTACTCGACGGACGACGGCCGCACCTTCACGAACCACGGCACCGCTCCGGTCCTCCCCAACCCCGGGGTACGGGACTTCCGCGACCCCAAGGTGATCCGTGACGAGGAGCGCGGGCGGTGGGTGATGGTGCTCGCCGAGAACGACAAGGTCGGCTTCTACCACTCCGCCGACCTCAAGGCGTGGACGTACGTCGGCGGCTTCGTCAAGGGTGGCATCGGCGTCCTGGAGTGCCCCGACCTGTTCCGGATCAGGGCGGACGACGGGACCTGGAAGTGGGTTCTGGGCGTCAGCGCCAACGGCAAGGGCTCCGGACTGCCGAGCACGTTCGCGTACTGGACGGGTTCCTTCGACGGTACGACCTTCACCGCGGACGCGTCCGATCCCCAGTGGCTGGATCACGGCTGGGACTGGTACGCGGCGGTCACTTTCGACAAACGTGACGCGAGCGGGGTCCTGGACCCTGACGCGCGGTATGCGATCGGCTGGATGAACCACTGGGACTACGCGAACACCACGCCCACCATCGAGTGCGACGGCTTCAACGGCACCGACTCGATCGTCCGCGAGGTGCGCCTGAAGCACGCGTCGGGTACGTATTACCTGGCGTCCCAGCCGGTGGCGGCCCTGGACGACCATGTGTCGCGCACGGTGGACCTCGGCGACATCGCGGTCGACGGCATCCTGCCGCTCGACTACACCGGTACCGCGTACGAGCTGACCTGTGAGATCACCTGGGACCAACTGGTGGGCGCCGGCCTGCAGTTGCGGCGGTCGTCGGACGGCGGGCGGCACATCGACGCGGGGGTCTACGGCGACTACGCCTTCGTCAACCGCGGTTACACCGTGAGCCCCGACGCCTCCGGCCGCTGGCAGGAGAGCCGCACGCCGTTCGACCGGTCCGCCGGCACGGTCCGCCTGCGGATCCTCGTCGACCGCACGTCCGTCGAGATGTTCGTCGGCGACGGCCGGTACGTGCACTCGACCGAGGCCTTTCCCGACCCGTCCGACACCGCACTGGCGCTGTTCACGATCGACGGGCAGGCGGTGTTCCGGAACGTGGTGATCCGGGAGTTCGCCGTCTGATCCGACGGGGAGGTGGCCGGGGCGGGCCGAGAGGCTGTCGACGACCGGAGCGCCAGGTCTCTTCAGCGGTCGAAGTGCGGTCGGCGTCGGGGGGTGCTGTGAAGCCGGTACGGCGGTTGACCCCGCCGGTGAGGAACGCCGTGAGGATGTGGGCACCGAACTGGGGCAGTATGCGCCAGCTGGTGTCCAGGGCGTTCACGTGCTGAACGTTGTTGCTTCGCGGCGTTCATGAACAGCCCCAGGAGCCTGACCGTCAGCAGTGTCCGCCGGGCCCGCGAGCCTCGGCCGCGACGAGGGTGGGCGCCCACGTGGTCTACGCCCACGCCGCGTAGACCGCCGGGCGCGGCCAGCTGTGGGTGAGGAGCACAAGGGGCTGCTACGGGTGCCGGTCGCCGACCGCGGGATCGCCCAGCAGATCCTCCAGGCCGGCCGACATCCCGGCCAGGAGATCACGCCGCGGGTCGATGAGCCACTGGAGTTGGAGGCCGTCCCACATCGCGACAAGGGCCGCCGCGATCAGCTCGGGATGCCTCCGGTTCGAGATACGACCCAGCTCCTGGTCCCTGCGCACCGCGGTCGTGAAAGCGGTGACGACCCGCTCGTACCTGTCACGGAACCACTCGTGCGCCGGGTGGTCGGGAGCCGAGGCCTCCGCGGCCATCAAGGCGAGGAGCCGCAGCATCTCCTGCCTTTCCAGGTTGCGGCGGACGTACCGCAGGACCGCGTAGGCCACACCCTTTCCCCGGCTGTCGGCCTCGAAGGAGTCGATGCTCGCGGAGTCCGCGTTCTCGAGGACGGCCACGAGGAGCGCGCTCTTGCTCGGAAAGTGGTGCACGACGCTGGTCAGGCTGAGGTCGAGCTGCTTGGCGATCTCCCTCAGGGACCCTCCACGGTAACCGCGAGCCGCGAACACGGCGGTCGCCGAGGCGACGATCTCGGCCCTGCGCTGTGCGCTCTTGGCGTACGGGCCTCGGCGAGTGGCCGGACGGGCCGCCGTCTTCTCGGTCATACCCCCAACCCTAAGCGGGCGGTGCGGGGCAGTGTCCGGCCGATAATCCGCCAACATCACCCTGACTGAAAGTGTGGCACCTGTTCGGTTTTCGCTGTACGGTCTCGCTGACCCACACCACGACGTGCGGTAGGGCCGCTCACGCATCCACCGGGTGGAGAGGAGACGGACAAGGATGTCCACCTCGCATATGTCGAAAGCGATCATCGGCGGTCTGGCCGCCACACTGGTTCTGGCCGGTTGCGGCCGGTCCGACACACAAGGCAGTGGGGGCGCCAAGGGCGCTCCCATCAGCGACTCACCTGCCAAGGGCGAGATCAACGTTTGGGCCATGGGTACCGAGGGTGAGCGCCTGCCCGAGTTGGCCGCGCGCTTCCGGAAGGCCAATCCGGACGCGAAGGTGAAGGTCACGGCCATCCCGTGGCAGGACTACGCCAAGAAGGTCGAAACGGCGATCGCCTCCCAGGACACGCCGGACGCCACGCTCGTCGGATCCGCCGACCTGACGAACTTCGCCTCGACGGGCGGGCTCGAGCAGGTGCCGGCCGGTCTCGTCGACACCTCGTCCTTCTACCGAGGCGCCGCTCAGAGCACCACGTACGACGGGGGCACGTACGGCGTCCCCTGGTACGTGGACACCCGCGTCCTGTTCTACCGCAAGGACCTGGCACAGGCAGCCGGAGTCTCCGCGCCGAAGACCTGGAAGGAGTACGGCCCGTTCCTCAAGGCCCTCCAGAAGCAGGGAGCGAAGTGGGGACTGGCGCTGCCCACCGGCGTGGCGGCGAGTTGGCAGAGCGTGCTGCCCTTCATGTGGGAGGCCGGCGCGCATCTCATGAACGAGGACAACACCAAGTTCGCCTTCGACACACCCGAGGCGCTCAAGGGGCTGGAGTACTACGAGTCGTTCTTCACGTCGAAGACCTCGACCCGCAACGGGACGGTGAGTCTGGGGGAGATCGAGCCGCAGTTCGTCGCCGGTTCCACCGCGGCACTCATCTCGGGCCCCTGGGAAACGGCACTGCTGAAGGGGGCGGGCGGAGCGGATTTCGTCAAGGACAAGGTGGGGGTCGCCACGCTCCCCAAGGGGCCGACGTCCAACGCCAGCTTCATCGGGGGAGGGCACTGGGCGGTGTTCAAGAACGCGAAGAACCGCGACGGTGCCTGGAAGTTCATCCGGTGGCTCTCCCGGCCCGACGTCCAGCAGGACTGGTACGAACAGTCCGGAGACCTTCCCGCCGTGCAGGCGGCCTGGAATGAGGGGAAGCTCACGTCGGACCCGACGCTGGCCGTCTTCCGATCCCAGCTCCGGACCGCGCTGCCCGGCCCGACCGTCACCACGTGGAAGCAGGTCGCAGCGGTCCTCGATGCCGAGATCGAGAAGGTGGCCAAGGGGGTCTCGTCACCGAAGGCCGCCCTGGAACGGATCCAGGCGAAAGCGTCCGCGATCGGAACGGGGCAGCCCCGATGACCACGGCCACCTCCCTGAAACCCGCACGCGAGGTGTCTTCCACCCGGCAGCCGACTCAGCGGTCCAGGCGCGGTTCCGGACACCTGCGGCGCACAGTGGTCGCCTGGGCCTTCTGCTCACCCTTCGTCCTGCTGTTCGGCACGTTCGGCATCTGGCCGGTCTTCTCGTCACTGTCGATGAGCGTCACCGACATCACCAGCAGGGACGTGCGGACGCCCTTCAGCGTCACCTTCGTCGGCCTGGAGAACTACACCGCGCTCTTCGACGATCCCACCTTCGTCCGCGCCGCTTTGAACACGCTCTACTTCGTCGCGGTGGGCATACCCCTGACGATGCTGCTCTCCCTCGCCGTCGCCGTCGCGCTCAACTCCGGGATCCAGCGGGCGAAGGGCTTCTTCCGGGTCGCCTACTTCGCCCCGGTCGTGACGAGCATCGTGGCGGTGGCGGTCGTGTGGAGGTACCTCTACAAGTCCGACGGAATGATCAACTCGCTCCTGTCCGTGGTGGGAATCTCCGGGCCGGACTGGCTGAACGATCCCGACTGGTCCATGCCCGCCCTCATACTGATGGCCGTCTGGCGGCACTTCGGCATCCCCATGGTGATCTTCCTGGCGGGCCTGCAGTCGATACCGCCCGAACTGCACGAGGCGGCCGTCGTGGACGGCGCGTCCCGCTGGCGGGCCTTCCGCAGCGTGACCTTGCCGCTGCTGCGGCCCACCACGCTGGTGGTCGCCATCCTGCTCAGCATCAGCTACCTCCAGTTCTTCGAGGAACCGTTCGTCATGACGAGCGGCGGCCCCTTGGACAGCACGACGTCGATCAGCTACTACGCCTACCAGCAATTCGGCTTCGGGAACTACGGAGTGGCATCGGCCGCGTCCTATGTGCTGGTCACCGCGATCGCCCTGCTGAGCCTTCTTCAGTTCCGCATCTTCCGAGCGAGGGCCTGACATGACCGCCACCGCCACAACGACGGGACCAGCCTTCCGGGACCGGCGCCCGTCCCGGCGAGTCCCCACCGCTCGTCTCGTTCTCTACGGCGCCCTCGTGCTCGGACTGCTCGCGACGCTGGCGCCCTTCGCCTGGATGTTCCTCGGCTCGGTGAAACCGACGGGCGAGATCGTCGCCCATCCGAGTTCCTGGCTTCCCCGGACCCCGACCCTCGCCAACTTCGAACAACTGCTGTCCAAGCAGAACTTCGGACTGTACTTCCTGAACAGCACAGTCGTCGCCGTGGCCTGTGTGCTGGGAAACCTGCTGTTCTGCTCGATGGCCGGATACGCCTTCGCGAAGATCGAGTTCGCGGGGAAACGTCTGCTCTTCGGCCTCGTCCTCACCATGCTGATCATCCCCGGCGTCACCACCTTCGTCCCGCTGTTCGTGCTCGTCAGCAACATGGGACTGGGCAACTCCTACCTCGGGCTCATCCTGCCCTTCCTCGTGACACCGTTCGGCGTGTTCATCATGCGGCAGTTCATCCGGGACATCCCGGACGCCCTCGTCGAGGCGGCGCGCCTCGACGGTGCGGGCGAGGCCCGGATCTTCCTCAGGGTGATCCTGCCGTTGACACGGCCGGCGCTGGCGACACTGGCGATCCTCACCTTCCTCGCGCAGTGGAACAACTTCCTGTGGCCGCTCGTCATCGCGCAGACCGAGGACCACTACACGCTGCCCGTCGCCCTCGCCCTCTTCTCCACGGGAGCCAACGGCACCAACTACGGCCTGCTGCTGGCCGGGGCGGTCACGGTCGTCACACCGATCATCCTGCTCTTCCTCGCCCTGCAACGGCATTTCATCCAGGGCATCGCCAACACCGGCATCAAGTAGACCGGGCCGCCCCCCGCCCTGGGTGCCCTTCGTCCCCGTCCTTTCGACCGCCGCGTCGACAGACGCACACGGAACAGGAGAACCAGCCATGCTTCGTCCCCAGGACGGCCCCACTCGTGAACGCCGCTCTCTCGGCGGCCTGTGGAGCTTCCGCCTGGACGCGGAGGGTGCCGGCCGTGCCGAGGGGTGGTGGCGCTCGCAGCTCGCGGGCGCCGTGGACATCCCTGTGCCGGCCAGCTACAACGACATCTTCCCGGACACGACCGTCCGTGACCATGTCGGCGACGTCTGGTACCAGACACAGGTATGGGTTCCCGCTGGGTGGGCGGGGCAACGGACGGTACTCCGCTTCGACTCCGCGACGCATCGCGCCACGGCCTGGGTCAACGATGTCGAGGTCGTTCGGCACGAAGGCGGCTACACCCCCTTCGAGGCCGACGTCACGGCGCACCTGCGGCCCGGTGCCGAGAACCGTGTCACCGTCGTCGTCAACAACGAGCTGACCTGGGAGTCGATACCCCCCGGCCGAGTGGAGGAACGCGAGGACGGCCGCCGGGTGCAGCGCTACTTCCACGACTTCTTCAACTACGCGGGACTGCACCGGCCCGTGTGGCTCTACACCACGCCCCTTGTCCACATCACCGACATCACCGTGACCACCTGCCTGGAGGACACGACCGGCCTCGTGGCCTATCGCGTGGACAGCACCGCACAAGCCGAAGAGCACGTCGTACGTGTCGCGCTGCGCGACGCCTCCGGGGCCGAGGTCCAGGCCGCCACCGGAGCGGTGGGGACCCTCAGGATCGCCGACGTGCACCCCTGGGCGCCCGGGGACGGCTACCTGTACGAACTCGAGGCCACGGTGTGGAGCACCTCCGGCGACCTCGTCGACAGTTACCGGCAGTCCGTGGGCGTGCGCACGGTGGAGGTACGGGGCAAGGAATTCCTGATCAACGGAATCCCCTTCTACTTCAAGGGCTTCGGCAAACACGAGGACGCCGCCGTGCGCGGCAGGGCGCACGACGACACCCTGATGGTGCATGACTTCGCCCTGCTGGACTGGACCGGCGCGAACTCGTTCCGCACCTCGCACTACCCCTACGCCGAGGAGGTGCTGGACTACGCGGACCGACAGGGTGTGGTGGTCATCGACGAGACGGCGGCCGTCGGCCTGAACCTGAACATCGCGGGAGGTGTCTTCGGCTCCGGCCGGAAGGTGTCCACGTTCTCGCCCGACACCGTGGGTGAGAGCACACTTCGCACGCACCTGCAGGCGGTGAGGGAGCTCGTGGAGCGCGACAAGAACCATCCGAGTGTCGTGCTGTGGTCCATCGCCAACGAGCCGGACAACGTCCAGCCAGAGGCGCGCGACTACTTCGCGCCTCTGGCTGCCGAGGCACGCCGGCTGGATCCCTCACGGCCCGTCGCCTACGTCAACGCGCTGATGGGGAAACCGGACGAGTGCGTGGTCACCGACCTGTTCGACGTCGTGCTTCTCAACCGTTACTACGGCTGGTACTTCGGCCCCGACGACCTGGCGGCGGCCGAGACGGAGCTGGAGGCGGAACTGCGGCAGTGGGCCGAGAACGACAAGCCCATCGTCATCACCGAGTACGGATCGGACGCCTACCCCGGACTGCGCGGCGTCGTACCCAGCCCGTGGACCGAGGAGTACCAGACCGAACTGCTCGACGTGTATCACCGGGTGTTCGACCGTGTCGACGCGGTCGTCGGCGAGCAGGTCTGGAACTTCGCCGACTTCGCCACCGCGCCCGGTGTCTTCCGTGTCGACGGCAACAAGAAGGGCGTATTCACCCGCGAACGTCGCCCGAAGAGCGCGGCGTTCAGTCTGCGCGCCCGCTGGCGGAAGGCCGACTCCGACTCAACGGACTGACGACGCGGTTGACTCATCGCATTCAGAGCATGATGAGCAGACGTGTCTCCGGCTTGAGTTTCCTGTTCACCGAACGACTCTGCACGTACACCTCCAACCTGGGGTTGTTCCCCGCTTTCACGGAGACGGTCCCCTGGACATCCGTACCGAACAAAAGGCTGCGTGCCGCGTCGCCGGTATAGGCGCGGTCGGTGTCCTTTTCGACCACGATGACTTCCTTGTTCTGCTGAACCTGAGCCCGGGCGCCCAGCTGGTAGTAACAGGAGCCTCGTTCGTACGTCACGCCCGGATGCGAGTTGACGAAGGAGCGAATCTCGACCTCCTTGTCGACTTTCAGGAGCCGGTATTTGTCGGCCGGAATCGGTTCGAGGTTCGCCCGCACGTCGTCGACCGATATGTCCTGGCCGACGGCGAAAAGGTTCTTCGTGCCGCGCACCCCCTGCTCTCGTCCGCGGAGGAAGCTGGTGGCGGCAGCGCGCACGGTGCCGATCGCCTCCTCGACGCCCTTCTGGGAGTCCGCATCCCAGATGGCGATGTTGCCGGCCGGGAAACCGTAGTTCTGGGCGGTGCGCTTGGCCAGGGAGTTCGGCACGAGGATCGCGGAGGTCCAGTGGCCCGGAAGCCCGCGCATCTTCGCCGTGATCTTGTCGAGCCAGGGGCCGAGGATGGTCATGTCCCCGTCGTGCCGCCTGTCGCCGCCGGAGGCGTTCTCCTCACCGTCCGTGACGACGATCTGGAGGAAGCTGTGCTCGCCATATTCCTCCCAGATATGGCCCAGGTCGTCCAGGGACTTCAGAGAGGCCTCGATGAGGGCCGTAGCGCCATTGTTGACCTGGTACAGCCCCCGCATGGACGGCAGATGCTTCACGTCCATGTCCCAGACCAGGTTCTCCACCTTGTGATCGAAGGAATAGAGGCTGATCCGTGTCTCGTGGCCGAGGCTGTCCGACTCCGCCTTCAGCCCCGCCACGAACTCGTCCACCACCTGAATGAGCTGACTTTGGTGCGGACGCATCGAACCCGAACAGTCCACCACCAGCGCGACGTGATTCACCTTGTGCTGGATCTTGTTTGCGGACACGTTTGTGTTCCCCCTCCGAGGCTCCCCGAATGATGTCTTCATTTTATGAGGAGGCACTGACAACAGCGCTGACGCGAACCAGCGCTTCGTGTCGTTCGAGGACAAGGCGTGCCGTAGCGGCCATGGCCTCGTCGACCATCTCGCCTCGGAACACGACCGCGCCCGTCCCCTCCCGCTGTGCCGCCTCGACCGCCGCGATCAGCTCTGCGCAGCGGGCGACTTCGTCGGGACCGGGAGAGAACACGTCGTTGATCACGGGGACATGGGAGGGGTGGATCGCCATCATCCCTTCGTAGCCGAGGGAGCGGTTCTGTTCGGCGAATGAGCGCAGCCCCGGCAGATCGGTGATGCGCGTCCACAATCCGCTGACCGGGTGCGGTACTCCGGCTGCCCTGGCGTCCAGCAGGACGCGGGAGCGCAGAGACAGCGTTTCGGTTCCCTCGGGGCTCCAGCGGTAGCCGACGGCGCGTTCCACGTCGCCTCCGGGGGCGGTGAGTGCGCCCAAGTAGGCGATGCGTGAGGCGGCTCGGGCGATGTCGTAGGCCTCGCGCAGGCCACAGGCCGTCTCCAGCAGGGGCACCAGAGCGACCCGCCCCGGCGGCAGGCCCTGTTCCTGTTCGCACCAGCCCAGCAGCCGGTCGGCAAGCCTCACGTCCTGGGCTGAGCGGACCTTGGGGAGCACGATGCCGGCGAGCCCGGGCCGTACGACCGCCCGCAGTTCCTCGGCACCCGCCCAGCCCTCCAGCGGGTTGACACGGACGAAGAGGGCCATCCGTCCCGCCTGACCGGACGTCTCGGTGGCGGCCTGCGCGAGGGCGTCGGCCACCTGCGCCCGGGCGGCGAGCTTGCCGGCGGCGGGCACCGCGTCCTCCAGGTCGAGGATCGCCGCGTCGGCGCCCGCGGCCCGGGCCTTGGGCAACCAGCCGGTTCTGTTGCCGGGGACGAAGAGGAGGCAGCGCAGCGGGGGCCGGTCGACCGCTGCCGCGTCCACCTCGGCGAGCCTCTCCGAAGGCTCCTCAGATGACATCGCTCTTCTCCAGGTGAGCCAGTTCCTCCGCACTGAGTCCGAGCCACTGTCCGTAGACGAGGTGGTTGTCCTGCCCGAGGGCGGGCCCGGTCCGCCAGACCCGGCCGGGCCGCTGCCGGAAGTGCGGGATCACCGCCTGCATACGCACCGGACCGAGGTCGGGGTCGTCGACGGTGACGATGTCCTCGCGTTCGGCGTACACGGGGTCGGCGGCGATGTCCGCGGCGTCGAACACCCGTGAGGCCACGACTTCGGCACGGGCGAACTCCTCCAGGCACTGGCCGGTGCCGCGCTCCGCCACCCAGTTCCGCAGGCCCTCGTCCAACTCTCCACGCCGGGCGTGCTGTTGCCGCGCTGTGGCGAAGTCCTTCTCGGGGAGTCCCAGCAGACAGGCGATGTTGCGAACCGAGCGCAGCGTCGCGGAGGTCACCGTGATCCACTCGCCGTCACGGGAGCGGTAAGTGTTGATCACGGCCGCGGGGGCGACCGCCAGCTGGTTGCCGGAGCGTTCGGGAACGTGGCCCAACTGGTCGTGGACGATGACCTGCCACTCGACGAGACGGAACAGGGACTCGAAGAGAGCGAGGTCGATCCACTCGCCGTCGAAATCGGGGTCGTTGTCACGGCGGTGCAGGGCGGCGAGGACGGCGTAGGCGCCCATCAGGCCGGTCACGGCGTCGCCGTGGGAGAAGCCGGTGTGGACGGGCGGGCCGTCGGGAAACCCGGTCAGGTGGACGACTCCGCTGCGCGCCTCCCCCATCTTGCCGAAGCCCGGGGCGTCCGCCTGCGACGAGGTGGCGCCGAATCCGGAGATCTGCAGCAGTACGGCCCGGGGGTTGATCCGGTGCACGGAGTCCCAGTCGAGTCCCCAGCTGCGCAGGCGTCCGGCGCGCAGGGTGACGATGACGACGTCCGCCCATGCGACGAGTCGGCGGGCGACAGTCCGGCCGGCCTCGTGGTGCAGATCGAGGGTGACCGAGCGCTTGTTGCGGCCGGCGACCTTGAACCACAGGGCGACACCATCTCGTTGGGGCCCCATGGCGCGGGCCGCGTCTCCGGCTCCGGGGGGTTCCACGTGGACGACGTCGGCCCCTTGGTCGGCGAGCATCGAGCCCGCCAGCGGCCCGGCCACCACATGGGCGAACTCGACCACTTTCAGCCCGCGCAACTGCCCGTGTCCGCTGGTGTTCCGCTGGTCCTCCGACACCTGTGTGCTCCCTCGCCCTGCTGTCCGGGTCTTCAGACTGCAGGAGCGGAGAAATGCTTGTCGAGCAACAGAAGACCATCAATCAATGCGAAGAACGCATGAATCGTCGAACGATCGGGCCCTTCACGCCCACGAGACCCCGGGCGGGAGGGGGCGGCGCTGAAGGCGGAACTCCTCAAGCGTCTCCAGGAACCGCTGCGTCACGACCGGGAGCGTTCGACGGGCGCGCAGCGCGATGTCCAGGCGCCGGTCCACGACGGGGTCCACCAGAGGACGGCAGACGATGCGTCCGGCGCCCATCAGCGGGAGCACGAGGGCGGGCATCGCCGACACCCCGAGGCCGGCGGTCACCAGTCCGCCCACGGTCGCGATACTGCCCGCCTCGGCCGCCGGTGCCGCGTGCGCGTCGATCTGGGCGAACGCCGCGTCGGTGAGCCGGCGCACGCTCGAGTCGCGCCCGACGGCCAGGAACGGCTGACGAGCCAGGTCGTCCCAGGCGACTTCGTGGCGGTCGGCGAGCGGGTGGCCTTCCGGCAGCACCGCGACGAAGCGGTCCCTGACCAGGGGGCGGTGCTCCAACTGCTCGGGCGGGTCCCCGACGGTGGTGATCGCGAAATCGGCGTCACCGGACAGGACCCGGTCCAGTACCAGCCGCTCCAGCCCGTCGAGGAGGCGTACCGCCACCTGCGGGCGCCGCTCACGGAAGTCGGAGATCACCTGCGGCAGGAGCACCGCGGCGACCGAGGGCAGGGTGGCCACGGCGACCGTTCCCGACTCGCCGAGCAGGAAGCGCCTGAGTTCCTTCATGCCCGCACGGTGGGCGGTGACGATCTGCTCGGCGATCCGCAGGGCCTCGACGCCCGCCGCGGTCAACTGCACATTGCGGGTGTCCCGTTCGAGGAGTTGGACGCCGAGCTGCCGTTCCAGGTCCGCGACGGCGCGGCTGAGCGAGGACTGGGACACGTGCATCTCCGCGGCAGCCGCGGTGAAGCTCGCGGCCCGGGCGACGGCCGTGTACGCCGTCAGTTGTCGCAGGGTGGTGGCCTCCATGGCCGACGAGCATAGGGCGCGACCGCGTGCATTGATGCGCTTATCGCATGGACAGATCTCCGTTTGATGCTGGACACCGATCCGGTGGTGCTCCGAAACTCTCGCGTAACACCTCGGCTCGCCCTCGCCCGACTCCGCCCACCGCCGCCGAGGGCCGTTCCCGAGAAAGCGAGCGCCGCCATGCTGGCAGCCCTGGGCTTCGCCACGATCGCCGTCCTCCTGCTGGTCACCATGACCAAACGCGCCTCGGTGCTGGTCGCTCTGATCCTGCTGCCGGTACTGGCGGCGCTCATCGGCGGTTTCGCGAGCGATCTGGGCGAGTTGACTCTCGGCGGGCTGTCCAAGGTGGCCCCCACCGGCATCATGATCGCCTTCGCGGTCCTGTACTTCAGCCTGATGGTGGACGCCGGGCTCTTCGACCCCCTGATCCGAGCTCTGTTGCGCGCGGCGCAGGGAGACCCGTTGCGGATCACCGTCGCCACGGCCGTCCTCACGTTGTGCGTGGCCCTGGACGGCGACGGCGCCTCGACCTTCCTCATCACCGTCTCCGCGCTGTTGCCGGTCTACAAGAGGCTCGGTATGAACCCCTTGGTGCTGTCCGGAGTGGTCTGCTTGGGCGCGGGCGTGATGAACATGGTCCCTTGGGGTGGGCCGACCGTACGGGCCATGGCGGCGCTGAAGCTGGACAGTTCCGACGTCTTCAACCCCGTGCTGCCCGCGATGGGCTTCGGCGTCGCCTGGGTGCTGGTGGCCTCGTACCTGCTCGGCCGCCGGGAGCGCAACCGTCTCGGCACGCTGCCCCCGCCGGGTCCGGCCACGGACGTGCGCCAGGGTGAGGACGAGCGGGACGCCCGTGAACCCGTCGCCTCGACGGCTGCCGCGGCAGCCGAACCGAGCCGGCAGGCCACTGCCACGACGGCCGACGGGCAGGAGCCGCAGGCCATCCGGTCCCCCGGGGACGGGCCAGGCGCCGTCCGGGTCCCGCCGCTGCCGCGGACCTGGCTGAACATCTTCAATCTCCTGCTCACCATCACCCTCGTGGTCTGCCTGATCCAGGAAGTGCTGCCGCTTCCGGTGCTGTTCGTCCTCGGGTTCGCGATCGCGGTGCTGGTCAACCATCCGACCTGGGAGCAGCAGCAGGCGCTGCTCGACCAGCACGCCAAGAGCGTGGTCCTGGTCACCACGATGATTTTCGCGGCCGGCGTCCTCACCGGGATCCTCAGCGGCACCAAGATGATCGACGAGATGGCCGAGGCGTTCGTCTCCGTCGTCCCCGACTCGTTCGGGTCGCACCTGCCCGTCGCGGTGGCCGTCACCGGCATGCCGCTGAGTCTGGTCTTCACCCCGGACGCCTACTACTTCGGGGTACTGCCCGTGCTCGCCGAGACCGCGAACGGTTTCGGCACGGACCCGGCCGAGGTCGCCCGGGCCGCCATTCTCGGCCAGATGACCACGGGGTTCCCGCTGAGTCCGCTCACCGCGTCCACGTTCATCCTGGTCGGCATGAGCGGTGTGTCGCTCGGCGAACACCAGCGCTTCATCTTCCGCTGGGCCTTCGCCACCACGCTCGTCATGACCGCCGGCGCCCTGGTGACCGGCGCCTTCCCCCTGTGACCGGAGCCACGTACAGAGGCACCTGACCCGGATGCCCCCACCGACTGAGACGAGGACCCATGAGACGGATCACCAGACGCACGGTGCTCGCAGCCACCGCGGGTGCGGTCACGGCGCCGACCGTGAGCACGGCGGCCGCGGCGGCCGCCGACCACTCGACAGCGCCGTCCGAGGGACGACAAGCGGCCCCCGGACTCGATCCGGTCCTGCGGACGGACCTCCTCACGCAGGTGACGCCGAGGAACAACTGGCTGGTGACAGCGGTCGCCCTCCGGTACGCGCAGCGCGTCGACTTACGCGGTGGGGTGATCCTGCCTTCCGCCTTCGAGGTGAAGGCCACCGTGGGCGGGCAGACAGCGGCTCGCACGGTGACCCGGGTCTACTCCAACACCGCCGCCGAAGTGGACGACCGCCCTCACCCCGGACGACCGGGGGAGTACCTGATCGTCGAACTCGACCCGAACGACTCCAACGCGCGGGCCGCCGGCACCGATCCCCTGCCGCTCGACCGTGCGTACTCCGTCAGACAGGTGGCTGACATACGTACCCCGGGAGGCGAAACGGTGCTCAGGGCCGGTCCGTTCGCGAACCGGAACGACGACGTCATCACTCCCGTGGTCGACGACTTCACCGCCGGTTCCTTCACCGACTCCGCGGGTTTCGAACTGGACTTCCGGCTGTACCAGCCTGCGGGCTTCCTTCGGAATCCTGGGACGCGCACGCGGTACCCGCTCGTCATCACCCTGCACGGCGGTGGCGAGGTCGCGGACAACAACATGACCCAGCTCACTTCCAACCGGGTCGCGGTCACGTTCGCGAAACCGGAACGACAGCGCCGCGACCCCGCGTTCGTCCTCTCTCCGCAGATCCCCCTGCCCCGTCCCATGGACGGACCCGACGGCACGGACTGGACCGACGCCAAGGTCCAGGCCGCTCTGATCGAACTCATCGACACCTTCGTGAGCGCGCACTCGCGAGTGGTGGACAGGGACCGGCTCTATCTCGTCGGACTGTCCTCGGGCGGTCGCGGTATCTACAGCCTGCTGTCGAAGCGGCCCGACGCGTTCGCGGCCGCCCTGCCCACAGCCGGCTGGGGCGACCCGGCGGTCATGGAAAAGATCACGCACATCCCGATCTGGGCCGACCACTCCGTCGACGACCCGGTCGTCCCCTACCGGGAGGGGCGGTTCGGCAAGCCCGGCACCTGGACCCTGATGAACGCCCTGGAGACCGCCGGCGCACGGGTCAGCCGGGGGGAGTGGGCCAACGATCTGCCGAAGGCCCAGTTCGAGGCCAGGTCACGGGCTCTCCTGCGGGAGGCCAGGGCCACGCGCAGCCATGTGCTGTTCACGAGCTACACGGCCGGAACGACACCGCTGAACCCACACCTCGCATGGGCCCAGACGTACGAGAACGACGTGGTCATCGACTGGCTTTTCGAACAATCCCGATAGCCGGCCCCTCGCTGTGCGGTCGCCGCGCTCCCACCCGCCCTCCCGTGATGCGCCGTGGGGACCTGATCCGCTCCGCTGTCAGGTGGTGGGGAGGGCCTGTTCGGCCCAGATCGTTTTGCCGGTGTGCGTCTGGCGGGTCCCCCAGCCCTGGGTGAGCTGGGCGACCAGGAGCAGGCCGCGACCGCCTTCGTCGTAGGTGCGGGCGCGGCGCAGGTGGGGGGCGGTGTTGCTGGCGTCGGAGACCTCGCAGATGAGGTTGCGGTCGCGGATGAGCCGGAGCTGGATGGGGGCGCCGCCGTAGCGGATGGCGTTGGTGACGAGTTCGCTGACGACCAGTTCGGTGACGAAGGCGGCTTCCTCCAGGCCCCAGGTTGCCAGCTGCCGGCAGGTGTTCTTACGGGCCTCGGCGACCGCTGAGGGATCGTGCGGCACGTCCCAGGTGGCGACATGGGCGGCGTCCAGGGCGCGGGTGCGGGCTATCAGCAGCGCCACGTCGTCGGCGGGGCGGTCCGGGAGCAGCGTCCGGACCACGGTGTCGCAGGTGCTCTCCAAGGACGAGGCCGGCCGTGCCAGCACCTCGCGCAGCGCGTCGAGGCCTGTGTCGATGTCGTGTCCACGGTCCTCGACGAGACCGTCGGTGTACAGCGCGAGGAGGCTGCCTTCGGGCAGTTCGATCTCGGTGGCTTCGAAGGGCAGGCCGCCCAGCCCCAGCGGCGGGCCCGCGGGGACGTCGGGGAATTCCACGGCGCCGTCCGGAGTCGCCACCGCGGGTACGGGGTGGCCCGCGCGAGCCAGGGTGCAGCGCCTGGAGACCGGGTCGTAGACGGCGTACAGGCAGGTCGCGCCGATGTCGCCGTTGGTGCCGGCTGCGCTGTCGGCCTCGGCGGACAGGTGGATGACCAGGTCGTCCAGGTGGGTCAGCAGCTCGTCGGGCGGGAGGTCGACATCGGCCAGGGTGCGCACGGCGGTGCGCAGCCGTCCCATGGTGGCCGAGGCCTGGATGCCGTGGCCGACGACGTCGCCGACGACGAGCGCCACCCGGGCGCCGGACAACGGGATCACGTCGAACCAGTCGCCGCCGACGCCGGCCTGCGTGCTGGCGGGCAGGTAACGGGAAGCGACGTCGACGGCGGCCTGAGGGGGCAGCCGCTGTGGCAGGAGACTGCTCTGGAGGGTCAGGGAGGTGCGGCGCTCGCGGGTGTAGCGGCGGGCGTTGTCGATGCAGACGGCGGCCCTGGCGGTGATCTCCTCGCCCAGGAGCAGGTCGTCCTGCTCGAAGGGTTCCGGGCGCCGGTGGCGGGAGAAGGTGGCCACGCCGAGAGTGATGCCGCGGGCGCGCATCGGCACGCCCAGCACCGAGTGGAAGCCGTAGCGTCGCATCCGTTCGGCCCGGTCCGGCGTCTGACTCGCCACCCGGTCCATCGAGGAAGTGGTCACGTTCTCGATCAGCGGCCGGCCGGTGGTCAGGCACCTGGCCGCAGTCGAATCGTCCGGGTACGCGGCCACCGTTCCGCGCTCCACCACGACCTCGGGGGAGCCCTCCAGGACGGACTGGTAGGCGACACGGCGCAGCATGACGGGGCTGGGCGGTGAACCGGCGCGCGGGTCGTCGCCGCCTTCGATGGCGGGGAGCAGGTCGACGGTGACGAAGTCCGCGAGCTGGGGGATGGCCACGTCGGCGAGTTCCTGAGCGGTCCGGGCGAGGTCCAGAGTGCTGCCGATGCGGATGCTGGCTTCGTTGAGCAGCGCCAGGCGTCCCCGGGCCAGGTGCTCCTCGGTCATGTCGTGTGCGGAGAGGAGCACCCCCCGTACCGTTCCCCCGGCGTCCCGCACCGGGGTGAGCGAGGTCGTCCAGATGCTCTCGCGTTCGTGGCCCGCCAAGTGCAGGATCTGCTGCAGATGCTGCTGTTCGCCGGTCTCCAGCGCCCGCCGCATGCACTGTTCCGTCCGGTCGCCCTCCGGGTCGACCACGATCTCCGACACGCGCAACCCCTGCATCGCCGCTTCGGGCAGGCCGATCACCCGTTCCATGTCCGCGTTCGCGCGCCTCAGCCGGAGGCCGGTGTCGTAGAGCGCCGTCGTGGACGGGGACCGCGTGAACGCCCACTTCACCAGTGCGTCGTTCTGGAGAGGCGACGACGGCCGGGCCAGCGGGGAGACCAGGAGCCACTCGCCGCCCCCCTTGACCTCGCCGTCGGGCTCCCGGCGGTGGGCCAGCAGGTTCACCGCGAGGCGATGGCCGTCCCGGTGCAGGAGAGTCGCCGTTCCGTTCCACCGCGGCAGCGTGTGCAGAGAACGCAGCGTCTCGGCGGGCGGCGCTCCGGCGAGCAGCGTCGCCGCGGGCCTGCCGACGACCTCGGCGGACCGGTATCCGAGCAGCCGCCGTGCTCCCTCACTCCACCCGGTCACGATGCCGTCCGGATCCATGGTGGCTCTGGCTGTGGCCGACTCGTCGATGAGGTCGTCCGGCCGGCGCGACGACCGGTCGTCGTCGGCGGCCTCCGAACCCGTCATCACGTTCATCCGCCCTCACCTTGGTCTTTCCACCGTGCGTCCCGCCCCGGCCAGGAGCAACCGGGAGAGTGGTGAGACATATATGCTTTATAAGGGTATAGGCGCAAAAAAGATATAAATAAATGGGTGACGGAGGGGCGTGCCATGACTGCCACCGGCGAAGGAACGTGGCCGGACGCGACCGAATGGACCGGGAAGATCTACAGCGGCGGCTGGCGGCAGTCCGAGGGCGGGGTTCAGTCGGTGAACGAACCCGCCACGGGAGAGCGGCTGGCGGAGGTGGGCGTGGCGGCGCCCGCGGATGTCGCCCGGGCCGGGTCCCTGGCCGCCCGGGCTCAGCGGGCCTGGGCCGGAACGACACCCCAGGAGCGCGCCGAGGTCCTGCTCCGTGCCGCCCGGGTACTGCGCGAGAACAGCGGGGCGATCCGTGAGTGGATCGTCCGGGAGTCCGGAGGCGTCCCGGCGAAGGGCGACTACGAGATCGCGGCCGGACTCAGCCAGCTGAGTCAGGCCGCCGGGCTCGCCTCGCTGCCTCGCGGCGAGATCCTGAACCCGCCGACACCCGGCCAGGCCAGTTGCGCATGGCGGGTACCGCTGGGCGTGGTCGGCGTCATCAACCCCTGGAACGCCCCCCTGCTGTTCGCCATACGGGCCCTCGCACCCGCCCTTGCGCTGGGCAACGCCGTCCTGCTCAAGCCCGATCCCCACACACCGGTGTCCGGCGGCGTCGTCGTGGCGCGGCTGTTCGAGGATGCCGGACTGCCCGACGGGCTGCTCCACGTCCTGCCCGGAGGGCGCGGCACCGGTGAGGCGGTCGTGGCCGACCCTCACGTCAATATGGTCATGTTCACCGGCTCCACCGAGGCAGGACGGGCGGTCGCCCGGGCCGCGGGCGACGGGCTCAAGCGGGTGGCTCTGGAACTGGGCGGCAAGAACTCGATCGTCGTGCTCGACGACGCGGACGTGGACGCCGCCGCGGCAGCCGGGGCGATGAGCTCCTTCGGCTACCAGGGGCAGGCCTGCGTCGCCGCCGGACGCCATCTGGTGCACGCCGACCTCGTGGAGCCGTACACCGAGGCATTGATCGGACAGGCCAAGGCCTTGCGCGTCGGCGACCCCCGAGAGGAGGGCGTGGCGCTCGGTCCCGTGATCAGCGAGCGCCAGGCCGCGAGGATCGAGCGCATCGTGGACGAGAGCGTGGCCGCCGGGGCGCGGGTGCTGGCCGGCGGGCGCCGCGACGGGCTGTTCTACCCGCCCACCGTCCTGGACCACGTCGAGCGGACCATGCCCGCCTTCACCGAGGAGGTCTTCGGGCCCGTCGCCCCCGTCGTCGCGTTCCGTACCGACACGGAGGCCGTCGAGATCGCCAACGACACCGAATACGGCCTGACGGCGGCTGTGCACTCCCGTTCGGTGCCGCGGGCGGCGGCCATCGCCGAGCAGTTGCGTACCGGCATGGTGCACCTCAACGACGTCTCCGCCAAGGACGCCGCGAACGCTCCCTTCGGCGGGATGGGAGCATCGGGCAATGGCTCCCGCATCGGCGGCACCGCCAACCTGGAGCAGTTCACCCAGTGGCGCTGGATGACGGTGACCGAATCGGTCTGACGCCCACGGTGCCCACCGCGTCCGCGCCGCAGTTCGGCCAGGTGCGGTCCGGGTCATGTCGGTCGTACGAGTCCGGTGCGATGTCATCAGTCACTGTCGACGTTGGTGCCGTCGATCTGGCGGTAGGCGGTGGAGGCTCCCTACCGGCCCTGGCCAGACGGCCGACGCGTCGTCGCGGCCCGGGTCGGGCAGGCGGACCGGGCGGACGGGGAGCGTGCGGGTACGTCCTTCCGTCACCGCTGTCCAGGGGGCGGGGTGACCCGAGTAGCACAGGCCGGTCAGGGCGAAGACGCCGTCGGCGTAGACCTCGACGTACTCACCGATGGTGAGGATGCGCAGGGTGGCGGCGGGCTCGGTCAGGTCGGACTCGCCGAGCCGGCTGCCCTCGGGGCCGGTGACCCAGAGGTTCTTGCCGTCGCACCCGACGGCCAGGGCGGGCCGGCCGTCGTCTCCGGTCCGCAGGGTGATCTCGATCCGCCCGGAGACGTCCACGTCGCCGACCGCGTGCAGCGCCGGCTCCTCCGTCTCCTCGCCGAGCCAGCCGTCCAGGCCCGGCCACCACTCCAGGCGAGGCGCCGAATCCTCCGGTACCACAAGGGACTTGGGCTGGGCGAGCATCCCCCGGCAGCGCTCGCCGGAGTCGGTGAGGCCGACTCGGCGCGGGGTGGTGTGCAGCACGACGGGTGAGCCGTCGGGAGCGGCGATGACGCGCGGGGCGTAGGCGCCCGTTGGGCCGAGTGGGCCGCGGCGGGTCCAGGGGCCGCGTAGCCGGGGCGCCGTCCACGCCTCGAAGCCGCGCGTTGCGCCGATCGAGCCGATCAGCAACCAGCTGCCGTCGTCGAGGCGTTCCAGGACCGGGCACTCCAACTCGTCCACGTCGCCCGGTGAGATGAGCGGGGGCTGCACGGTCCAGTGCTCCAGGTCGTCCGAAGTCGCCCACGCCACACAGCCGCTGACCTCGACCGGCAGCGAGGCGTCGGCGGCGCAGACCACCATGACCCAGCCGTCCGACTCGTCGTCACGCACGACGAACGGGTCGCGCCAGCCCATGCGTTCGCCGGTGCGGTACCACCGCCCGTCCGCCTCGACGACCGGCCCGGTGCCGTGGCGCCGCCAGCCGGTGCCGTCCGTGCGGTCCGCGTACGCCAGCCCGACCGACTGCAGCGGCCAGCCGTCGGGGGTGAGACCGGAAACGCCCGTGTAGAACATCGCCATACCGGTGCCATGGCGGAAGGGGTGCATGGTCCACACCGCCTGCTGGTCGAAGCGGCCGGGCAGGCCGTTGCCGAAGGCGGTGCCCTCCGGCTTCCAGCGGACCAGATCGGTGGACGTGGCCCGGCCGTACGACGTCTCCATCCTCAGGTGGTCGAACTCGGCCGTCCACGGGCCCTGCAGGTGCAGCACGGCGTAGGTGCCGTCGTCGTCGCGGAGCAGGGCGAAGTCGTTCACGCAGAGGCCGGGCGGGGCGTATCGCATGCACAGTTCCTGTCGGCTCGCAGCGCGCAAACGCGTGCGCTGACCAGTGATCCAGAAGGTCTCGCTTGAGAATCGGCCCCAGTAAAACTGAACGCAAACGCTTGTGCAACAAGAGGGCCGGGTTTACGGTCGCGTCACCCCCAGATCACACCGACGTGAAACCGACGGGAGAAATGCGCTGTGACCGTCAGCATCACCGATGTCGCCCGCGCCGCCGGAGTATCGGCGTCCACGGTGTCCCGCGCCCTGCGCGGCCGGCAGGGCGTGTCCGACGAGGTGCGCGCCCGGATCACGGCCGTCGCCGCGCAACTCGGCTATACGGCGTCCCAGTCGGCGTCCAGCCTGGCGAGCGGGCGCACCTTCACCATCGGCGTCGTGGTCCCGTACGTGGGCCGCTGGTTCTTCGGCACGGTGCTGGACGCCGCCGAGCACGTGTTCAGCGCCGCCGGTTACGACGTCCTGCTGTACAACCTGGGCTCACCGGAGACACGCAAGCGTTTCTTCACCAGGATGCCGGTCCGCAAGCGGGTGGACGCGCTGTTGTCGCTGCTCATTCCCGACGAAGAGGAGTCGGCCGCACTGCGTTCCCTGGGAGTGCCGCTGGCCGGCACGGTCGGCGGCCCCAGGCCCGGCTTCACCGTGGTCGGCATCGACGACCGGGCCGGCACGGAGAGCGCCGTACGGCATCTGGTGAACCTCGGCCACCGCCGGATCGGCATGATCAGCGGGTCGAGCGGGCCGCAGCACTGGACCACGCCCATCGCGCGACGCCAGGCGTACCTGGACGTGCTGGCCGAGGCCGGGATCGAGCACGATCCGGCCCTGGAGGCGGACGGCGACTACACCGTCGAGGGCGGCGAGCGGGCCATGACCGAACTGCTGGCCGCCTCCCGGCCGCCGACGGCGGTGTTCGCCCAGTCCGACGAGATGGCGATGGGCGCGCTGCGCGCCCTGCGGCGGCACCGGCTGAAGGTGCCGGACGACGTGTCCGTCGTCGGCTTCGACGATCACGAACTCGCCGACGTGATCGGACTGACCACCGTCGCCCAGCCGGTGGCCGGCCAGGGCGCCGAGGCCGCCCGGCTGCTGCTGCGCCAGCTCGACGAGCCGGGCACCGAGGCACCCGGGCACGTGCAGATGCCCATCCGTCTCGTCCTGCGCGAGACGACCGCCCCGCCGCGCCCGCGCGGACCTCAGTGACCCCGCCGAGCCCGCGCCGACCCCAGTGACCCCTCCCGGCCGTCAGGCCCGAGGCCCCACGCCCCACGCCGGAAAGCACCAGCGCACTTCGAAACCCTCGCACCGCACGGAGGCACATCCATGAGCTCGACCAGCAGAAGGTACCGCCGCACGGCCTGTACGAGCCTGGCCCTCGTCCTGCCCCTCGTCGCCCTGGCCGCCTGCGGCGGCGGCAGCGGTGGCACCTCCGCCGACGCGGGCAGCGGCACGGGCACGATCAGTGTCTGGGCCCACCAGGGCCAGAAGAGCGAGGACACCGCCCTGCAGAACGCGGTGAAGTCCTTCAACTCCTCGCAGAGCAAGATCAAGGTCGAGCTGAAGCTCATACCCGGCAACGACTACACCAAGACCATCACCGCCACCGACGCCTCCCAGCTGCCGGACGTGATGGAGTTCGACGGACCGACCATGGCGAACTTCGTCTACAACAAGAAGCTCGCCGCGATCGACTCGTACGTCTCCGCCAAGACCCTGGGCAACGCCACCGACGCGAGCAAGGCGCAGGGCGAGATCGACGGCAAGCACTACGGCCTGGGCATGTACGACTCCGGGCTCGGCGTCTACGGCAACAAGAAGCTGCTGGACGCGGCCGGGGTGAAGTACCCGACGGGCCTGTCCGACGACTGGACGGCCGCTCAGTTCACGGCCGCGCTCAAGGCGCTCAAGGCCAAGGACTCCGACGGCAAGGTCGTCGACCTCCAGGAGAACAACGGCCTGGCCACCGAGTGGGGCACGTACGGCTTCTCCCCGATCGTCTGGTCGGCCGGCGGCTCCCTGCTCAAGGACGGCAAGGCGGAGGGCGCCCTGGACACCCCGGCCGTGGTCTCGGCCATGAAGACCTTCCAGTCCTGGAAGGCCTCCACCGACCCCAACACGGACGGCAACGCCTTCGCCAAGGGCCGCGTCGCTCTCAGCTGGGTCGGCCACTGGATGTACCCCGCCTACAGCAAGGCCCTCGGCAGCGACCTCGTCGTCCTTCCCCTGCCCGACTTCGGCAACGGCCCCAAGGCGGGCCAGGGTTCGTGGGCCTGGGGCATCGGCGCCAACACCCAGAACGCCAAGGCGGCCGGCGCCTTCCTCGACTACCTCATGAACGACACCAACGTCACCGCCATGACGACGGCCAACGGCGCCCCGCCCGCGACGAAGACCGCGCTCGCCGCCAGCACCCTCTACAAGAAGGGCGGCCCGCTCCAGCTCTTCGCCGACCAGCTCGCCAAGCCCTGCGGCGACAGCGCCATCACCACGTCCTGCGTCGCCGTGACCCGCCCGGTGACGGCCGGATATCCCACGGTCACCGCCAAGTTCAGCGACGCCCTGAACTCGATCTACGGCGGCGCCGACCCGAAGAGCGCGCTGGCCAAGGCGGCCCGCGCCATCGACCAGGACTTCTCCGACAACGCCGGATACAAGATCCCGTAGGACCGTGTCGGCCGCGGCGGGTACGCGCAGACGCTGCCCGCCGCGCCGGGAACAGGACCCACCCGTGAAGACAGTGGAACCAGTGGACCCCTTGGACCCCGCGCCCGCCGCGGTCCCCGACCGGGAGCACAGCCCGCCCATGACCGCCGTGAACACCGCCCGGCCGATACGTTCCGGGCCCGAGAAGAGGCCCAGGAATCGCGACTGGTTGCACGGACTGCTGATGTCCGCCCCCGCCGTCGCCGGGCTCGTCGCCTTCGTCGGCATCCCGTTCGGCTACGCCGTCGTCCTCTCCTTCTACAACGTGCGCCTCGGCTCGCCCCTGGCCCCCTCGTTCTTCGGCGTGGAGCAGTACCGGCGGCTGTTCACCGACCCGGACCTGTCGGGCCCCTTCCTGCGGGCCCTGCTGAACAACCTGACGTTCGCCGTCGTCGTCGTACCGCTCCAGACGGGCCTGGCGCTGGCGCTGGCGATCCTGCTCAACCGCAAGCTCAAGGCCATCGGTTTCTTCCGCTCCCTCTTCTTCATGCCGGTCGTCTTCCCCATGACGCTGGTCGCCGTGATCTGGCGGCTCATCCTCGCCCGCAGCGACCAGGGCCTGCTCAACTCCGCGCTGCACGCGGTGAGTTTCGGCAACTGGGGCGCCTTCGACTGGCTCGGCGACTCCGCCACCGCCATGGCCTCGGTGATCGTGCTGTCGGTATGGCAGGGCGTCGGCTTCCAGATGGTCATCCTGCTGGCCGGCCTCCAGCAGATCCCCGGCGAGCTCTACGAGGCCGCAGATCTCGACCGGGCCACGCCCTGGCAGCAGTTCCGGCATGTCACGCTGCCCGGCATCCGCGGCACGCTCGTCTTCGTCGCCATGCTGACCTCGGTGCTGTCCTTCCGGGTCTTCGACCAGGTGTACGTCCTCATCCACGGCGGCGGTCTCGACGAGGACGCCACGCGGACGGTCATGTACCAGGCCGTCAGCACCGCCTTCGACCAGAACAACATCGGTCAGGCGTCCGCGATCACCGTCGTCTTCTTCCTGATCGTCGTCGCCCTGACCCTCATCCAGCGCCGCGTCGTCCGGCCCGACAACGAGGACTGACCCCACCATGGCCACGACCCGCGCGCCCCTGCGCCGCTTCGCCGACTACGCCGTCCTCAGTGTCCTGGCGTTCCTCTTCGTGCTGCCCGTCCTGTATCTGCTCCTCGGCAGTCTCAAGCCCTCCGACGACGTACTGAACGGCCTGAGCGGCTTCCTCCCCACTCACCTGTCCTTCGACAACTACGCGCACGTCCTCGACGCCCTGAACTCCGACAGCACCGGCTACTTCTGGCGCTTCATGGGCATCTCGCTGCTCGTCGCGTTCGTGGTCGTGACCGGTGGCCTGTTCGTCAACTCGATGGCCGCGTACGGAATGTCACGGCTGAAGTGGCGGGGCAGGGAGGCAGTCTTCACGCTCGTCCTGCTGCTGATGCTGGTCCCGTTCGAGTCGGTGGCCGTGCCGCTGTTCTACATGTTCAACGAGCAGCGCAACACGATCTACATCCAGGCGATCCCGTTCGTGGCCAACGCCTTCTCGGTCTACCAGTTCCACACGTTCTTCCGCTCGATCCCGCCGAGCATCGAGGAGGCGGCCCGGCTGGACGGCGCGGGTCCGTGGCGCACCTTCTTCGCGATCGTCGTCCCGATGAGCAAACCGGTCTTCGCCTCCGTCGCGATCCTGACCTTCCTCACCCAGTGGGGCTCCTTCCTGTGGCCGGTCCTGATGGTCTCCGACCCCTCCGTCCGGCCCCTCCCTCTGGAGATGAGCGTCTTCCAGGGCCAACAGCCCCCGGACTGGGGCCAGATACTCGCCTTCGGCGTCCTTCTCGTCCTGCCCGTCCTGATCGTCTTCGCGTTCTTCCAACGCTGGTTCGTCCAGGGCGTGGCCAGCTCCGCGGTCAAGGGCTGAGCGAAGGCCGACCGGGCCTCCGCCGACGGCGCCACCGCACGGGTGGTGTTCGAGGCGCCCAGCGGTCCTCGGCTTCGCCGGCCCGCGGATCATGAAGGGCACGCTGCACACCCGCCGTATGAAGGCGCTGGAGCGCGGCGAGGGCGAGGTGATGGGCGTGCGCTTGGCGAGGAGGTTCGTCACCCGCAACCCCATCAAGGTGCTCGCGGTCTCGGTGGCCGGCCTGGCCGTGCTGGCCATCCCCGCGATGTCCCTGAAGATGGCCCTGAACGACGACTCCGGAAAGCCCCCCGGCACCACCCAGCGCATCGCCTACGACACCCTCGGCAAGGGCTTCGGGCCGGGCTTCAACGGACCGCTCACCGTGGGCGTCGACGCCCGGGACAGCGACCATCCCAAGGCGGCCGCCCAGGACGCGTACACCATGCTGAGCAAGCTGGACGATGTCGCGGCCGTCCGTCCTCCCTCCTTCAACCAGGCCGGCGACGTGGCCCTGCCAGCCGCATCCTGACCGCGCTGGAGGTCACCAACCGGGTTCAGGCCGCACTCGTGGCCCGCGACGCCGGCCTCACCACCTGACCGCAACGGCACGCGGGCCCGTCACCGGTGCCGTGCCGCGCCCAGCTCGTCGTGGGAGTTACTCGCACTCCTCCCGCGGAAGAGCGCGGCTGCTGAGCGCGTCGGTGATGGCGTGGGCGGTGCGGACGAAGGACTCCGCCTGCTGTTCCGACAGGTCCCGTGCGGAGGTCTCCTCCAGGGCCTGCCACATGGCCGCGATGGGCTCCCGCATGGCACGCCCCTTGTCGGTGAGGTGGACGACCATGACGCGCCGGTCGTGTGCGGCCGGCTCACGCACGAGGAGGCCGGCGTCCTGCATGCGGCGCAGGGACTTGGAGACCGTGGAGTGGTCGAGCCCGACGCTTTCGAGCAGCTCGGACTGGGTCTGGCCGTCCCGGTCGAGGAGCTGCATCAGCAGCAGTTCCTGTCCGGGATGCAGGTCCATCTCGCGGAGCATGGCGGCGGCGCGGGCGCGGTGAGCGCGCGCGAGCTGGAAGATCGCGTAGCTCATCGGCCCCTCGCCGGCCGTCGTGGGAGTGCGTGGTGTCGGGGCGGCCATGGTGCGGTTCCTCAAGCGGTGTGGATGGGGTAGTCGGTGTAGCCGGCCACTCCGCCGCCGTAGAAGGTCGACGGGTCGGGGGTGTTCAGCGGCGCGTCAGAGCGTAGCCGCTCGACGAGGTCCGGGTTGGCGAGCGCGAGGGAGCCGACGGAGACGAGGTCGGCCGTGCCGTGGTCGATGTCCTTGGCGCGGGTGGGCAGGTCGGTGCCGGCCCGGTTGAGGATCAGCGTGGTCGGCCACAGCGCGCGCAGGGTGCCCAGCAGATCTTCGTCGCCCGCGTGCAGCACGTGGAGGTAGGCGAGGCCGAGCGGGCTGAGCGCACGCAGGAGCGCCGGATACAGCTCGGCGGTGTCGGACTCGGCGATGTCGTTGTAGGGGTTGCCGGGGGAGATGCGCAGGCCGGTGCGGTCGGCGCCGATCTCCTCGGCCACGGCGGTGGCGACCTCGACGGCGAAGCGGATGCGGTTGTCGAGGGAACCGCCGTACTGGTCGGTGCGCTGGTTGGTGTTGTCGGCGAGGAACTGGTGCACGAGGTAGCCGTTGGCGCCGTGGATCTCGACGCCGTCGGCGCCTGCCGCGACGGCGGCCGCCGCGGCGCGCCGGAAGTCGTCGACGGTCGCCACGACCTCCTGCGTCGACAGCGCGCGGGGCGTCGGCATCTCCTGGGGCCCGGACGCCGTGAACATCGCGCCCTGCGGCTGGACCGCCGAAGGGGCGACCGGTCGGCGGCCGTGGGGAGTGTTGTCGGGGTGGGCGATGCGTCCGGTGTGCATCAGCTGGATGACGATCCGGCCGTCGGCCGCGTGCACGGCGTCGGTGACCTTGCGCCACCCGGCGATCTGGTCGTCATTGTGGATGCCGGGGGTGAGGAGGTAGCCCTGGCCGTCGGCGTTGGGCTGGGTTCCCTCGGTGATGATGAGCGCGTGCGAGGCCCGCTGGGCGTAGTACTCGGCGTTCAGTTCGGTCGGTACGCCTTCGGGGGTGGAGCGGTCACGGGTCATGGGGGCCATGACCAGGCGGTGCGGGAGGGAGATGTCGCCGACGGTGGTCGGTGTCCACAGGGCGTTCAGCATGAGCGGTCCTTCGGTGCGGTGATGATCGGAACAAGAGGGGAAGGCGGGCGTGATCAGTCGAGGGTGAGGACGAGCTTGCCCCGGCCATGCCCGGCGTCGCTGACCTGCTGGGCCGTGGCGGCCTGGGCGAGCGGGTAGGCGGTGACGGTGGTGACGACCTTGCCGGTCGCGGCGTCCTGGGCCAGGGCGGCCAGGCGGGCGGCCGAGCGCTCCTGGCCACCGCTGGAGAAGGTGATGCCGAGTTGGTGCGCGCGGAAGTCGGCGATGGTGACGATGCGCTCGGTGCCGCCGCGCAGGGCGATGGAGTCCTCCAGGGCCCCCTTCCCGGCCAGGTCGAACACCGCGTCCACACCGTCGGGGGCGAGCGCCCGGACCCGATCGACGAGACCCTCGCCGTAGACGGTCGCGGTGGCGCCGAGCGAGGTGAGGTAGTCCTGGTTCGCGGGGCCGGCGGTGGCGATGACACGCGCTCCGCGGGCCGTGGCGAGCTGGACCGCCAGGGTGCCGACCGCTCCGGCCGCGCCGTGCATCAGTACGGTCTCCCCGGCGGCGACGCCGAGCAGGTCCAGGACCCGCTCGGCCGTCTCGCCCGCCACCGGCAACGCGACCGCGTGCTGCCAGTCGAGGCCGGCGGGCTTGGGCGCCACGGTGGTGGCCAGCGCGTACTGGGCGTACGAGCCGGTGTCCGACCAGCCCAGCACCTCGTCGCCCACCCGCACGTCCTGCACGCCCTCCCCCAGGGCGTCCACCACGCCGGCGAGCTCGGCACCGGGGACGGCGGGGAGCGGCGTGGGGAACGCGGCCTGCATTGCCCCGGAGCGGATCTTGCCGTCGAGCGCGTTCAGCCCGGCCGCCCTGACGCGGACGCGGATCTGCCCGGGGCCGGGCTGCGGGACCTCGATGTCCGCCTCGCGCAGCACGTCCGTGCCTCCGAAACGGTCGAACAGGATGGCTTTCATGACGACTCCTCTCGTGCCGCCACCCATTTAGGTGGCTGGACACATAACCAAGGTAACAGCAAACATGTGGCTAGCCAATCATTTGCTGTCATGGTGGCGGAGAGAGGTGGTCGGCGACGGTCGGGCCGGGGTGGGACGTGGCGGCGAGCCACCCCGGCCGGGCCTCATCGGATGTGCTTGGCCGGCTTGGTGGCGGCGTTGAGCAGGTACTCCAGGGGTCCGCGGCGGAAGAAGCGGGACCAGGTAGCGGCGAACACGATCGCCCCGAGGACGAACAGGAGCAGCGTCGTCCAGGACTCCTCGTCGGGGGTCGCGCCGAACCACGGCAGCCAGCCCTGTATGACGAAGTGGCCGACGTAGGCCGTCAGGGACATGGTCCCCACGGCGATGACCGGCTTGGCCAGGCGGCGCAGTCGCGGCAGGCGGTCCATCGCCACCGTCGCGCCCACGATCACGAGGATCGCGACTCCCACGCTGCCGATGATGTCGAACGTGGTGCCGCTGTGCGGCCCGGCCGTCAGGAGCGACGATACCTGGGGCTCGAACGACCCGCTGTCGAGGGGCATCGACCCGGAGCCGGCGGACGCCGGCCCGTCTTCCGCCGTGCTCCTCAACGCGTCCTTGCCGGCCAGCAGCAGGGACATGCCGTACGCGGTCACCGTGAGGGCGGCGCCGAGCGCGGCCAGGCGCCACTGGACGGCGGTCTGGGACAGGTCGAGGCGGGCCAGCGCCATACCGGCGATCACGAACGCAATCCACGTGATCGTCGGGTAGAAGCCGGTGAACAGCAGATCGAGTACGCCCACCTCGCTGAGCCGGTGGAGCGGGTCGTAGGTGTTGATGCTCTGCCGGACCGACTCGGTCAGCAGCGAATTCAGGGCGAACGCCAGCTGTGGTGTGACGAGGGCGAGGGAGAGGGCGACGATCGCGAGTGTCCTGGCGCGCAGGCGCACCAGGGGCAGGGCCAGCAGGAAGTAGACCCCGTAGAAGCCGAGGATGATCACTCCGCCGTATTCCATCGCCATCGCGGTGCCCAGCGCCAGCAGGACCACGGCGCGGATCGCGATCCTGGCCCTCGCCTGACGGCCGGCCAGGCCGGTCTTCGGCTCCCGGCGGCCGGCGATCAGCATCACCGAGAACCCGGCGAGGGTGGCGAACAGGACCGACGAGTGACCGTCCGCCATGTACCGGACCCAGCTGGCGACGCCGTCCGTGGCCGACAGCGGGGGGCCGATGTGCACGACGTACATGCCGAACACCGCCAGCGTGCGGGCCAGGTCCACGCCGACGAGGCGTCCCATCGAAGGACCCGGTGAGGCCGGCCCGGCGGACTCGGGTGAAGTACGGGACTGCGGAGGCGAGTTGTCCTGCGGAGCCGATGTCTCCTGCGGGGGCTGCATCTTCATACGGAGAATCTCGCGTGGCCGTCGGGGGGAGGACCATCCGGCAGTCTTCGGTAGGGGCCCCGCCGGTCGGCGGGGGTGGACCCGACGGTCGCCGGATGGGCGCGGGCCGGCCGGGCCTCCAGGCTGGAGGCATGACACACCGAGCGGGACACAAGGAGCCCCTGGAGCGTGAGGCCCTCTCTCGCAGGGGCGAGTTTCTGGAATTCCTCGGGCTTACGGCCGCGGCGGGTGCCTTCGCCCTGTTCGTCGTCCGTCCCGACGTCTCCGCGGAGGTGGTGCACTACCTCGCCACGCGGACCGCCGGTTTCGCCCCCTGAGCCAGAAGGCAAGGAAGACGGCCAAGGCCCTGTACGCACATGTCCGGCCACACCGGTGGGCCGTCGCCCTCGGGTTGCTGTGCGCCCTGGTCGGGCCACCGGGGGACTGGTCCAGCCGCTGGCCACGAGGGCCCTGGTGGACCGGTCGGACACCGCGGTTCCAGGCTGTCGGGCGGCGAGCGGCAGCGCATCGCCGTCGCCCGCGCACTGCTGCGCAAGCCCCGGCTGCCGCTTCTGGACGAAGCGACCTCACCACTCGACGCCGCCAACGAGCCGGCACTCCGGGACGTCATGGTGGACGTGGCCCGCGAGACCACCGGGTGAACCAGGACCGGCTGTACACGCAGCCGGCCGCCACCCGGCTCCTGGCCCCCGTGCGGTGACCCACCACCCGCTGTTCGGTCAGTCCGCACCGAGGGGAATCCGCAGCCGCACCCGGTAACCGCCCTCCGCCGTCGGGCCCGCCTCCAGGGTGCCGTGCAGGATGTCGGCCCGTTCCCGCAGGCCGACCAGGCCATGCCGCGAACCGGGCAGGGGCAGGGAGGGACGCGTGGGCGCGGTGTTGACGACGGTCACTCCGACGTCGTCGCCGTCCTGCCACAGTTCGACGCGGGCCGTGGCGCCGGGGGCGTGCTTGCGGACGTTCGTCAACGCCTCCTGGACCGTGCGGTAGACGGCCCGCTGGGCGGGTGTGCCCACGGCGGGCGGAAGCTCCCCCGACAACTTCGCGTGAGTGCCGCTCGACTCCACCAGTTTGCGCAGATCGGCCAGTGTGGGCTGCGGCGTCAGCTCGGTGGCACGGCCGCCCGAGGCGCGCAACAGTGTGACCATGGTGCGCAGTTCGTCGAGGGTGGTGACGCTCAGCGAACGGATGGTGCGGGCGGCCTCCTCGGCGTCCGCGTCCCTGGCGGCGACCTGAAGGGCCCCGGCCCGGACGGCGATCAGGCCGACCTGGTGGGACACCACGTCGTGCATCTCGCGGGCCAGCTGGGCGCGTTCGCGGGCGAGGACGGCCTGGGCGTGCAGCGCCCGCTCGTGCTCCCGGGCCTCCTCGATCTCGGCCAGCCGCCGCGCCAGGTCCCGTCGCGCCTGGAGGAGCTGGCCGAAGAGGACGGGGGCCGCGGCGGTCGCCAGGCTGTACACGAAGATGACCAGCGTCATGGTCCGGCCGACGTCGGCCAGGGGCCACGGAGTACTGCCCGCGACGGCGGACAGGGCGACGCACACCGCGAGAAGACGGCGGTCGCGGGACCGTTCGGCCAGCGTGAAGAGCGAGACGAGCACGGCGACGGCCACATCCTGCATCAGCGCGATGGGCAGGGTGAGCACGAAGACGCCGAGCGGAAACCGGCGCCGGAAGACCAACGCCGAGCAGCCGAGCGCCGCCAGCGCGACGCCGACCCGCGTGTGGTCCCACATGTTGAGCCATACGTCCACGGCCGCGACCGCCGCCAGGACGACGTCCACGACCGGCGCGGGAACCCGCTGCCACGGTGCGGGGGCGCGTCTCATCGCCCGGCCCGCGGCTGCGGGCGCTCGCCGAGCAGCCCGGCCCGTTGCGCGAGCAGCGCGGCCTGCACCCGGCTGGTCACCCGCAGCTTGGTGAGGATGGCGCTCACATGGTCCTTGACCGTGCCGGCCCCCAGATGGATGCGCGCCCCGATGTCGGCGTTCGACAGCCCCTCCGCCACCAGGACGAGGACGTCACGCTCGCGGGCGGTGAGAAGCCGGACGCGGGCCGCGTCCGCGTCGACGGCCGACGAGGTACCGGGGTGGCTGTGCAGCAGTGTCCGCGAGGCCTTGGGGGAGAGCACCACACCGCCCGCGGCCAGGGTGCGCACCAGGTGGGCGAGCTGCTCCGGTTCGGTGTCCTTGAGCAGGAAACCGGCCGCGCCGGAGTGCAGCGCGGTCAGGATGTACTCGTCGGCGTCGAACGTCGTCAGCATCGCCACCACCGCAGCGTCAGGCATCGTCCGCAGCTCGCGCAGGACGGTGAGCCCGTCGACGTCCGGCATCCGGATGTCCAGCAGCACCACGTCGGGCCGCTCCCGGCGGACGGTCTCGACGGCGTCGCCACCGCTCGCGGTCGCGACGACCTCGATGTCCTCCGAGGCACCCAGGATGAGCCCGAACCCGGACCGGACCAGCGCCTCGTCGTCCACCACGACTACCCGGATCACGTGCGCTCCGCCTCACCTTCGTCCATGTCGTCCACCCCCTGCCGAATCGACCTTAAAGCCCCCGCGAAGCCCCGACGGCCCGGTGAGCGGCAGCTCCAGCCACCCGGCGGGGTACCACCCTCCGGTCGGCAGGGGCGTCGCGGCCTTCTGCCGGATACTCCACGACCGGCCCGGTCTCCAGCCTGAGGGGCATGACACAGCACGCGGACTCCCCACCGGCCGTCGCACCATCCCCTGAACACCAGCGCGGTGAGCCCACGCCGGGCGTGGGCCGACTCATCGGGCTGGACCTGGCCCGCGGCCTGGCCGTCTTCGGCATGTACGCGGTCCATGTGGGCCCCGCCCCGGACCAGGGCGGTGTCATCGGCTTCCTGATGGAGCTGGCGCAAGGCCGTTCCTCCGCCCTGTTCGCCGTCCTGGCCGGCTTCGCGGTCGCCCTCATCACCGGGCGCCGCACACCGAAGACCGGGCAGGCCGGCCGCCAGGCCGTCGCCAAGGTGATCATCCGGGCCGTGATCCTTCTGGCCCTCGGCACCGCCCTGACCATGACCGGCACCCCGGTCGTGCCGATCCTCGCCTTCTACGGACTGTTCTTCCTGCTCGTGCTCCCGCTGTACCGGCTGGGCGCGAAGCCGCTGGCGATGATCGCGGTGGGCTGGGCCCTGGTCGGCCCGCAGCTGTTGTACGCGCTGAAGCCGGTGGTCGGCGGCCGCGCGTTCCCGACCGTCGGCCAGGCCGACGGCGTCGTCTCGCTGCTCTTCACCGGCGGCTATCCGGCCCTGACCTGGGTCCCGTTCGTCATCGCCGGTATGGCTGTCGCCCGCTGCGACCTGGCCGCCACGGCCGTCCGGACACGCCTCGCCGCCACCGGCGTCGCCCTCGCCGTCACCGGCTACGGCGGCTCCTGGCTGGCGGTGCGGCTCGTGCCCGGTGCCGCCGAAGCCGTACGGGAGGCCGCGGGCGGCGGCACGTCGTCCATGTCGTCCGCCTCGCCCGGCAGTGACGGCATCTTCGGCGACGGCCCCGCCGGGATGCTGGTCGCCTCCCCGCACAGCGAGGCGACCCTGTCCATCGTGGGCAACACCGGTGTGGCGATCCTCGTGATCACCGCGTGCCTGGCCGCCGTGGACGCCTTCCCCCGGCTGCGCCGCCTGGCCGGGCCCGTCATCGCGGTCGGCTCGATGTCGCTGACGGCGTACGTCCTCCACATCGTCGCCATCTGGCTCCTGGACACCGAGGGAGCGGCCGTCCAGCCCTTGTACATCCTGCTCGGCTTCATCGTGTCCGTCACCGTCCTCGCCACCCTCTGGTCCCGCTTCTTCCGGAGGGGGCCGCTCGAATGGCTGATGGGCCGGGCGACCGCCATCGCCCGGCGCATCCACTGAGACGCATCCGAGCGCGACCAGATCCCCCTGCGCGTTGCCGCTGCTACGTCGTCGCCAGGGCTTCCGTCGGGGTCATGCGGGCTGCGCGCAGGGAGGGGTAGGCGCCGGCCAGCATGCCGATCAGGAGCGCGCCGCCCAACCCGGCGGTCACCGAGGTGAGCGGGATGACCGGTGGCCAGTCCTGATGGGCGGCGTAGGCGACGGTGGCCGGCTCCGGCTGCACCCCGAACCCCTGCGTCTGCGGGAACTCCTCGATCACGTGGCCGCCGCCCACCGAGGCCGGGCCGAAACCGCCGGCGTCACGCTCACCACCCGCGTCGAGGACACCCCCACCCTCCGCGCCGACCCGGTGCGGCTGCGCCAGGCCCTCGGCAACCTGCTGTCCAACGCCCTGCGGCACACCCCACCCGGAGGCACCGTCACCCTGAGCTGCCGCCGTGCCGGCGACCAGGTCGTGATCGAGGTCGCCGACACAGGCACCGGTATCGCCGCGGATGACCTGCCCCACGTCTTCGACCGCTTCTGGCGTGCCGACAAGTCCCGCAGCCGCCAGACCGGCGGCAGCGGCCTGGGCCTGGCCATCGTCCGCCAGCTCACCGAGTCCCACGGCGGCACGGTCTCGGTGACCAGCACCCCGCACACGCGAACGGTCTTCACCCTGCGCCTGCCGTACGCCTCCGACCAAGGGGTGACGCGGGCCGTTCGGTGACCGCTGTCCCCGGGTGCCGGGTGTCAGCCGAGCAGCTCGCCCGCCCGGGTGGCCGCCTCGGCCTCCGCCCTGCGCGTAGGCGCCCCCAGTGCCCAGAACAGGACGCCGAGGAGCATGAATCCGAGCAGCGGGAGGGCCTCCGTCAGGAGGTACTTGACGCGTTCGTGGTGGCTCCAGCCGTCCGGTGCGTAGTCCGGGCCGAACCACCCGTCGCCGGTGCCCGGGGCGACCAACTGGAGGCAGGCGAACAGGACGAGCAGGGTCAGGACGATGCTGATGGCGAGCGGGGCGGGCGCCTTGTACGGGCGCGGGACGTCCGGGGCCTTGCGGCGCAGCACCGCGAGCGCGGGGAAGATGCCCAGGTAGCTGACCAGGGTGGTGGAGACGGCCAGGCCCAGGACCGCGCCGAAGAGTTTCGCCGCGCTGCCGTTCGTGAGTTCGTGGGCCAGGACCAGGACGGCCGTGGAGACCAGCCCGCTGAGGACGTTGACGCGGACCGGCGTGCCGAAACGGCTGGAGATGACGCCGAGGAAGCGCGGGGCCGCGCCGTCGTAGCCGGAGACGGCGAGGGCGCGGTCGGAGCCCATCACCCAGGTCACGCCCGAGGACAGCACGGTGAGGATGAACAGGACCGCGGCCAGGTCCCCGAGCACGCTCCCGGCGCCGCTGAGGGTGGCGGTGCCGTCGCCGGCGACATGGCCGCCGTAGACCGTGAAGACCTGGCGGATCGCGTCGATGAAGCCGCCGAGGCCGCTGATGGCCTTGACGGGCAGTACGAGCAGGATGCCGAGGATCGGCAGGGCGTAGAGGAGCACGGAGAGGGCGGCGCTGCGGAAGACGGCGTACGGCACGTCCTTCTGGGCGTCGGTCATCTCGTCGCCCGCGGTGCTCGGGAGTTCGAAGCCGACGTAGTTGAACATCAGGACGGGCACCAGGCCGACGAAGCCCGCGTACGTCGGGGAGAAGTCGCCGAGTCCGAATCCGTGCAGGCCGTGCTGGACGCCGTAGACGACGACCGTGGCGGTGAACAGGCCGAGCAGGAGGAAGCGGCTCCACGCGCCGATGGTGGGGATCCACTTGCCGACGTCGAAGGAGAGGATCGCGGCGAGGACCCCGATCCAGACGAAGGCGAGGGTGAAGACGTAGAAGGCCGGGGTGCTCAGGTCCTTGCCGCCGTTGAAGAAGGTCGTGTACGCGGTGACGGCGGAGACGGAGAGGGTGCCGCCGAGCCAGACCGGATTGGTGATCCAGTAGAGGAAGTTGTTGACCGCGCCGGCCAGGCGGCCGAAGGCGCGGCTGGTCCAGATGTAGGGGCCGCCCTCGTCGGGGAACGCGGCGCCGAGTTCGGCGGTCAGCAGGGCCGAGGGGACGAAGAACACGGCGGCCAGCACGAGGAGCCAGGTGAACGCCTCCGCGCCGGAGGAGGCCACCGTGCCGATGGTGTCCACGCCCACGATGGTGCACAGCAGGAAGAACAGGATGTCGAAGCGGCCGAAGTGCTTGCGCAGCTTCTGGCGTTCCGACCGGGCTGCCGTCGGCGCGTCCGCCGGCTCTGAGGTTATGGGGCCAGCGGTCACCAGGGGGCTCCTGCCGATGAGCGGTACAGGCGGAATTCGGCCAATGATCGGCGCCGCCGCACATGCTCACAAGCGTTCATTGGGAACTCTTGACCGGATATTGCCGAAAAGGCACAGGGATACGTCGGCCACGAGGAGAGTGCTCTAGGTGTCCGCGAGCTCCGCGCGCAGGGAGTCGCGCAGTCGGCGGAGGTCGTCGGCGGGACGGCCCAGGCCGTTGAGGTGCAGACGGGCCGCCTCGGTGCGGTCGACGGGGCGGACGGTGAAGGCCAGGTTCATCGAGGCCCGCAGCATCCACAGGTCGTAGGCGAGCAGCCGGGCCGCGCGGGCCTGCGCCGCCACCAGGTCCGGGTCGCTCGTCCCCAGGTCCTCAAGCCGGGCGCGCAGCCGGTGCAGGGCGATGCTCTGCTGCCCGCAGTCGCGTGCCGTACCGCGCGACACCGGACCGGGTTCGCCGCATGCGGCCACCGCCTCGTCGGCCGGCGTCTGCGCGGCCACCGCCTCGTCCAGCACCGCGACGAGCGCCCGCAACTGGTCCGGGCGCGACGGGCGCGACGGGCGGACGGGGGCCGGGCGGCGATGGGGGCGCGGGAGTGGCCGTACGGCGGCGAGCAGGTCCACGGCGGCGAGCCACCGCCCGGCCCCGAGTCGCCGTATGGCCGCGCGCCACCGCGGAACACCGAGCCGCCGTGCCACTCGGGGCGCGGGCGCGTCCTGAGTTGTGCTTGTGCGCATGGCCCCTCCTGGCGTCCGTGGCGTCTGTGGCGGCCCCCCGGCTGGGGCTGCGGGTCGTCGCGACCGAGTGGTCCCGGCGGTGCGTGCCGCGGGGCCCCGCGACAGCGATGTTCCAGGCCCCGGCGGCAGGTTTCCGCGGCCGCGGAGAACCGGGCCCCGCCCGTCGCCCGCGGCGGCCCCGGGCTGCGGGCCCCGTGACCGTGGTGGTCCCGGCGTCGGTGCCGCGGCCGGCAGGGCCCGCGACCGCGATGCTCCAGGCCCGGCCGGTGAGGGCCTGCGCGACCGGCGCGGTCCCGGGCCGCGGGGCCCGCGACCGCGACATTCCGAGTCCGGCCGGTGGGGCCTGGGTCACCGCGGAACGGGGCCCGTCGGCAGGGCCTCGCGACCGCGGAGAACCGGGCCCCGCCCGTCTTGTCCCTCCAGTGTGCGCCTCGTGCGCGGCCGGGTGTTCCTGTGCGTCCCGTCCGGCAAGGCTTGATCGGGCGTTCTCAGGGGTAGTTGTCCTCCCCCGGGAGTAGCGGGAGGCGGTGCGGTCGTCCCGGGGAGGCAGGGCAGGTGCCTCCGTGGGCACGATGTGCGGGCGGGTCTCGGGGACGAGGCTGGTTCGTGTCGGGGAACAGAAAACCAGCCCGAGGAGGGCGCCATGAACCGCCAGATCCGCGTTCGCGTCAGCCGTCGGCCCTCGTCCTCCCGTGACACCCGGCAGCCCGAGATCGACCGCAGGACACCGTCGGGACGGCTGCTGCCGTACTGACACCGGTCCGGGCAATCCCTCGACGTCACGACCGTCCACGGGCGGTCGACATCCTCTCCGGCACACCGGCCCCGTAGCGCCGGTACAGCCCGGCCGCAGCTCCACGCCCGGCAGCGGTACACCCACCGCCCCGGCGCGTGGCTCGACGTCCGCAGGACCGCCCGCTCGTCGACCCGCCCCTCGGCGTCAGTTCAGGCAACGGTCGATCGCCGTCCGCAGCGCCTGCCGCAGCTCCGGCGACGGCAGCGGGCCACCGCCCCCGGCCTCTGCCGTGACCACCGCCGCGACCTTGCGCAGCTTGGTGTTGGAGAGCTGGGAGGCCTCCCGCAGGACGTTCCACGCCTGGTCCGAGGAGCAGGCGTGGGTGGCCATCAGGACCCCACGTGCCTGGTCGATGACCGGGCGGCTGACGATCGCCCGCCGGAGCTGCTCGACCTCCGTGCGCAGCAGGTCCAGCTGTTCCGCGCGCTCCAGGACCACCGCGGAGGGCACGGGCTCGCGGTGGGTCTTGGGGCCGTGCAGCGGATCGTCGGGATCCAGACCGGCCATCTCCAGGACGCGGCGCGGCTGGTCGTTCCAGCCGGTCGCCGTCACCCGTACGCGACGGCGGCGGCCGTAGGTGTCGAGGACCTCCAGACACCGCAGTCCCGTCGTGTCCATGAAGGCGACGCCGGTCAGGTCCAGATCGACCCGGCCGGTGCCGTCCGGCAGCCGCGCCAGGGCCTTGGTCAGGGTGTCCGCACTGCCGTGGATCAGATCGCCGCGCAGGACGAGCACGGCCCTGCCCCCCTCCACGCCTACGTCGATGGTCAGGTTGTTCAGTCGCCCTGCGAGCGATGTGTGTGCCGCTGAGCTCATGTCCGCCTCGCTGCTCCCCACAGTCGTCACGACGTTGAGTCACCGATCGCCACCGGCTCCCGGCCCGGTCCGAGGGTGTGGCCGCGCGGGACCCGGCGGTGCTGGAATGCGCCTGCCCGGCGCGTCGGCGAGTACACCCGGCGCATTGGGGAGTGACAGGCGCTTCCCGGGGGTAAACGCGGTCTCGTCCAGGTAGTGGCGGAGAGACGTTTCTGGCGGGGAGACGTATCGAAGGGAAGACAGCCCGGTCGGGAGAGTGGAGAGCAGGTGTGGACATATGGCCCGAGACGCCCCGGCGCCGCCGTCCGGCGGGCGGGAGCGCGGTGACGACGCCGTGAACGCCGTGGTCGAGACCGCGGGCCCGTTCGTGCATCCCGCGCTCTTCTACCGCGACGAGCGGGAGTACCTCGCCGGTGTGGTGCCGTTCGTACGCAAGGCGCTCGCCGCCGGGGAACCGGTGGCCGTGGCCGTGCCCACCGAGAACCTGCGGCTGCTGAAGGCGGAGATCGGCACCGGGGAGGCCGTACGGTTCCTCGACATGCGGGAGGCCGGGCGCAACCCCGGCCGGATCATCCCGGGGGTGCTGCGCGCCTTCGCCGACGCCCAGCCGCCGGGCACCCGGGTGCGGATCGTCGGTGAGCCGATCTGGGCCGGCCGCACGGCCACCGAGTACCCGGCCTGCGTCCAGCACGAGGCGCTGATCAACGCGGCCTTCCAGGGCCGCCCGGTCACCATCCTGTGCCCGTACGACACCCGGCGCCTCGACCCGCAGGCCGTGGCCGACGCCTACGCCACCCACCCCGTGGTCGTCGACGCCGGCTCCGGGCGCGAGGAGGAGAGCGGACGGTACGACTTCGAGGCCGTGCACGCCCGCTACAACACACCGCTGCCACCGGCCCCGGACGTGCCGGCCCACGCCTTCGTCGCCGACGTGCTCGGCGAGATCCGGCACTTCGCCACCGACGCGGCCGAGCGGCTCGGACTCGGGCGGCCCCGGCTCGAGGACCTGGCGCTGGCCGTCGCCGAGCTGACCACCAACAGCGTGGTGCACGGCGGCGGTTCGGGCCTGCTGCGGGTGTGGGCCGAGGACGGGCACGTGGTGTGCGAGGTCCGCGACCGGGGACACCTCAGCGACCTGCTGGCCGGCCGCCGGCCGCCCTCGCGGGACCAGCACGGCGGCCGCGGCCTCCTGATCGTCAACCTCGTCGCCGATCTCGTGCGGGTGCACACCGGGCCGGAGGGCTCCACGGTCCGCTGCTGGTTCGCCCTCTGACCCGCGCGGGTCAGAGGGGCCTCAGGGGATCCGGCCGCCGCCCGGCGACCCTACGGTCTTGGTGTCCCGGCCGCAGCGGAGAACGGGGAGACGTGGACGCCGTACACATCACCGGTACGACGCGGCTGTACGCCGTGCTGGGCGACCCGGTACGCCAGGTACGGGCGCCCGCCCTGCTCAACCCCGTGTTCGCCCGGCTCGGACGGGACGCCGTACTGGTCCCCGTACAGGTCCGGCCGGACGGACTGCCGGAGTTGATCCGAGCCCTGACCGCCGTGGGCAACCTGGACGGGCTGCTCGTCACGGTTCCCCGCAAGCAGACCTGCCGGCGGCTCGCCGACTCCGTCACCGACGCCGCACTGAGCGGCTCGGTCAACGCGCTGCGCCGGCGACCCGGCGGCGGCGCGGTGGACGATGGTGCGCGGATGGACTGAAGGAAGAGCTCGGGGGCGTCGAACGACGCGGAATCCGTCTGGTCAAGGAGCGGGGAAACGCGCATGATTGCCCCCTGAGGACGTGTTTGAGCAGGGCAAACGTCGAGCTGGACGTCCTGGAGGCCCGATGGGGCGCCGCGCCAAAACAGTACCAGTTGGTTGGTTTTTTGTGAGGGGGGAAGACAAACTGGTATCGGTTCACGGAAGGGGTTGGTGGCGTGGTCAGGCAGGAACGCGCGGAGGTCACTCGGGCGGCCATTCTCGACGGGGCGGCACGCGCCTTCGACGCGGAGGGGTACCACGGGACGACACTCGGTGACATCGTCAAAGAGGCGGGAGTGACGAAGGGCGCCCTCTACTTCCACTTCGCGTCGAAGGAGGAGCTCGCCCAGGCGCTCATCGACGAACAGTTCTCCGTCCTGGATCCGACGGCGGGCGGCGAGAAACCCGGGGTGCAGACCGTCATCAACACGCTGCACACCATGGCCCGGCAGCTGGTGGACGACGTTCGTGTGCGGGCCGGTATCCGGCTGGTCATCGACCAGAGCTCCAAGACGGGCATCGTCAGCGAGCCGTACACCCGGTGGATCGAGCTCTTCCGGGGCTGCCTGGTCCACGCCCAGGAGCGCGGGGACGTCAAGGCGGACGTCGACCCCGGCCGGGTGGCCCGGCTCATCGTCGGTTCCTGGACCGGACTCCAGCTCAGTTCCCAAGTGCTCACCGGTCGCGCGGACTTGAGAGAGGAGACCACCCTCATGTGGGAGATGCTGCTGCCGAGCATCGTCCCGCCGCGCAGGCTGTCCCGCTTCCGCTCGGAGGGCAGCGTCCGCGACGGCGTGCGCGAACTGGTCGGCGTCGAGTAGCGGCGGTGCGGTACGCGGAGGCGGCGGTGCGGGGGTTGCCGTGGTCGCCGCGTACCGGCGGGAGAGTTCCCGGAGGTGCCGCCGTGCGCCGATCCGTCCCGGCCCGCCGGGGAGGCTCCGGGGCGCCGTCCAACGCCATCCGCAGCCCCGGCGCCGACCCGCCCCGGCGGAAAAGCAACCGACTGCGACCGTCGCGTGTCCTCAGCGTCCGCCCCGGAGTGGGGCCTGCGGCGGCCCTGGGCTGTCGCCCGGTTGGCCTTCGCGGATGCTCCGGCCGTCATCCGGCAGCGTGGTCGCCGCCTGTCGTGGGCAGCCCGCCCGGGAGTGGGGCCCGGGCCGTCACCCGGATGCCCGTGCACGTCCACCTCGCTGCGGTGGTCGCCTGGTCGGGGTGGGTGGCGTGCCCCGGAGTGGGGCCTGCCGTGGCCCCCGGCTGTCGCCGGGGGGCCGCCATTTCCGCGGGGGACATCCCCGAACTGCTCGCACTCGGCGTGGCGGCCGTCTTCGCCCCGGGGACGCCGACCAGGGAGATCACCGACTGGGTGCACACCCGCCCGGGCCGAGCGGCGGTCTGACACCGAGCCGCCCACCTTCGTCTCCGATGTGCTCGGCGAGATCCGGCACTGCGCGACCGACGCGCCCGAGCACGGATGCAGCTCGGCTCCCAGGTCCTCAGCGGGCGGGCCGACCTGGCCGAGGGGACCACTCCCCTGTGGGAGCTGCTGCCGAGCATCGTGCCGCCGCGGCGACTGGAGCGGTTCCGTCCCGAGGGCATGGCGCTGGTGCCCGAGATGGTCTGACGGGGTCTCACGGGGGTGCGTGAAGATCGCCGTGGCGCCTGCCGTGCCTCAGGTGGCCAGCGGGTCGAGCGACAGCGGCTCGATGCGGCCCTCCAGCATGTACCCCAGTCCCTGTACGGCGCAGACGTCGGGCCGCTCGGCGATGTGCACCGGCATTCCGGTCGCCTGCCGCAGCATCTGGTCGAGCCCAGGGAGCAGGGCGGAACCGCCGACCATCATGATCCCGCGATCGGCGAGGTCGGCCACCAGGTCGGGCGGACAGTTGCGCAGCACCCGGCCGATCCCGTCCAGGACGGCGGTCAGCGGGGTCTCGATCGCGTCCCGTACGGCGGCGGTGTCGACCTGCACGGAGCGCGCGAGGCCGGTGGCGACGTCCCGGCCGTGGATCTCGGTGGAGGCGGGGCCCTGTGGGGTGAGGCCGTTGCCGGAGAGGGCGAGCTGCAGCGGTCGTACGGACTGGCTCGGCAGCATCAGCTCGTGCTCGTGACGCAGGTGCTGCACGATCGCGTGATCGACGGCCTCACCGCCGACCGGGATGCGCTCGGCGGTCACGATCGACCCGAGCGAGAGCACGGCGACCTGGGTGGCTGCGGCCCCGCACACCATGATCATGGTGGCCTCGGGCCGCTCGACGGGCAGTCCGCAGCCGACGGCGGCGGCGATGAGGGTGTCCACGAGTTCCACGCGCCGCGCCCCGAGTCCCACGAGGGTCTCGATCGCCGCGCGCCGGGCCAGCGGGTCGGCGTCGTGCGGGGTGCAGGCGGCGGCCCGCAGGCGGGGCTTGCGGCGCAGATTGCGGCGGATCTTGTCGCCGAGCAGATGGCGCAGCATGCGCTGGGCCATCTCGATGTCGACGACGGTGCCGCCGGAGACGGGCCGTACGACACGGATGTAGTCGGGGGTGCGGCCCGTCATCTTCTCGGCGAACTCGCCGACCGCGATCAGCGCGCCGGTACGGGTGTTCACGGCGGCGGCCGACGGCTGGTCGACGACGAGCCCGGCCCCCCGCACGTACACCCGCGTCCTCGCCGCACCCAGGTCGACGGCGAAGTGGCAGCGGCGCAGCTGCTCCAGACTGGCGGTCATCGCAGGTCCTCCCGAGAGCACAGACCGTGGGCCGCGCCGGGTGGCGGGCTTAGTGGCATTGTGCGGCGGTGAGGGAGGAGCGGCCCTTATTGAGGGGCCGGGTGGGGTGCGGCTAAATGGGCGTTTTTGTCATTTATGCCTGATGTGAATGTTTTGTAAGTCATGGCAGTGTTTTCCTCTCGGCGTGGGCGATCACCCCGAGCTCCACCAAGTCCTGTGGCCGGATCCGCAGTTGGTCCGCGGTCGCCTCGATCTCCGCCCGCGGTCGCTTGAGGATCGCCGCCGCCGGTTCGGGTGCGATCACGGAGAAATAGCTGTCCGGGGTGGCGTACGTGGCGCCGGGTGCCGCCAGGGCCAGGGCGCCGCCGGAGCCGCCCTCGCCGATGAGAAGGGTGGTGATCGGGGTGCGGGCGGAGGCGACCGTGGTGAACAGGTCGGCGATGGCCGCGCCCGCGCCCTGACGTTCGGCCTCCGCGTCGTTGGCCGCGCCCGGGGTGTCCACCAGGGTGAGCACCGGGATGCCCAGCCGGTCGGCGAGGCGGATCAGGCGGGTGGCGGTGCGGTAGCCGGCGGGGCGGGTCGCCGTGCCGGTCTGGGCGGCGTAGGCGATCGTGCGGCCCCCGCGCTCGCCGAAGCCGCACAGCATGCCCGGGTCGGTGCCGCCGCAGCGGTCCCCGGAGAGGGCCGCGCGGTGGGTGAAGTAGGCGTCCAGGTAGGCGGTCGCGCGCGGGCGCCCCGCGGAACGGGCACGCCGGACCGCGTCCCACCCGGTGGCGGGGAGATCGGTGGCGCCGAGCGGGGCGGGGACGGGGGCGGGTTCGGTGTGCGGTGGGGGGTGGTCCGTGTCGGTCGGGTCCGGCGGTGGGGGGTTGGTGCTGCCGGGTCCGGCTACCGGTGCGGGATGGGCCGCGTCGGTGGTGCCGGATGTGGGGTGTCCTGCGGGGGTGACGGACGGGGTGGGGTGGGCCGCGTCGGTCAGGTCCGGGGGGCGGGTGCTTCCGGGTGCGGCGTGTCCTGCCGGTTCGGCGCGCGGTGTGGGGCGGGCCTCGCCGGTCGGGTCCGTGGGCGTGGAGTCGGTGCTGCCGGGTGCCGAGTCGCGGGGGACGGGTGCCGCGTCGGCGGCACTGTCCGACGGCCTCGCCAGCAACCGCAGCCACATCCCCAGCGTCCGCCGCAGCTCCTCCGGCCGTACGACCGCGTCCGCCGCCCCCGCCGCCACCTGGGCCTCCGCCGTGTACGCCGACGGGTCGGCGTCCGGGGGGCGGACCCGGGAGCCCGCGAAGCCGACCTGGGCGCCCGGAAGGGCGAGGACGACGTCCGCGCCGGCGCCCAGGGTGGCCCAGCCGCCGCCCGTGGTGGGGTCGCGCAGTACCGCGATCTGGGGGAGACCGGCCTGCCGGGTGAGGGCCGACTGGCGGGCCACGCGCTGAAGTTGGGTCAGGGCGAGCATGCCCTCCTGCATACGGCTGCCGCCCGTGGCCACCAACGGGACGACGGGAAGCCGGTGTTCGCGGGCGTACCGGTACGCCGCCTCCAGACGGTCCCCGGTGCGTTCGCCCAGCGAGCCGCCGAGGAAGCCGAACTCGAAGGCGATCAGGACGGCTCGGGTGCCCTCGACGCGCGCGGTGCCGCAGATGACCGACTCCTGCTCGCCGGTGCGTTCGGCGGCACGGGCGCGCGAGGCGTCGTAGCCCTGCCAGGCGAGCGGTCCGTCGGGCTTCGACTGCCGTTCGGGGTACGGGATTTCGGCGAAGTGGTCGGTCACCAGGGCCACGGCCTCACGGGCGGACAGGCGCCCGGCGGGCAGGCGCCCGGCGGGCAGGCGCCCGGCGGGCAGGCGCTCAGCCATGCAGCGCCCGCTTCATGATCTTCCCCATGTCGTTGCGGGGGAGGGCGGTGAGGTGGTGGACGACCCGCGGACGCTTGTGGGGGGCGAGGCGGGTGGCCACGTGGTCCGCCAACTCGTCCAAGGCGGGCGGGGACTGGGGATCCTGCGGGACGATCCACGCCACGATCCGCTCGCCCAGATCAGGGTCCGGCTCCCCGGTCACGGCGGCCTCCCGCACCCCCGGGTGTTCGAGCAGCGCGTTCTCGATCTCGCCCGCCCCGATCTTGTAACCCCCGCTCTTGATCAGGTCGGTGGCCTTCCGGCCGACGATCCGGACGTATCCGTCCGCGTCCCGCACCGCCATGTCCCCCGTGCGGAACCAGCCGTCCGCCGTGAACGCCGCCGCCGTAGCGTCCGGCCGGTTGAGGTACTCGGTGAACAGGTTCGGCCCGCGCACCTGGATCTCACCGACCGTCTCGCCGTCGTACGACGTGATCGGCGACCCGTCCTCCTCCACCAGCCGCAGCTCCACGCCCGGCAGCGGTACGCCCACGGTCCCGGCGCGTGGCTCGCCGTCCGCGCGCACGCTGGTGTTCATCAGGGTCTCCGTCATGCCGTAGCGCTCGATGACCCGGCGGCCGGTCGTTGCCGTGATGCGCTCGTGGTCGTGGACGGGGAGTGCCGCCGAGCCGGAGACGAGCAGCCGGGCCCCGCCCAGTGCCTTCACCAACTCGGGGTCTGTCGCCAGGGTTTCGGCGATGCGGTGGTACATCGTCGGGACGCCGAAGAGCATGGTCGCGCCGGCGTTCAGCTCACGGGCCACCCCGTCCGTGCTGAACCGGCCGAGGTGACGGACCGAGCCGCCGCGGCGGAGCGGGCCGAGGATGCCGAGGACCAGGCCGTGCACATGGAAGAGGGGCAGGCCGTGCACCAGGACGTCGTCCGACGTCCACTGCCAGGCGTCGGCGAGGGCGTCCAGGGTGGTGGCGATGGCCCGGCGGGGGAGCACGGCGCCCTTCGGCGGGCCCGTGGTGCCGGAGGTGTAGACGACCAGGGCGGGGTCGCCGTCCTGCGCCGCACTGTCGGAGGCGGTGCGGCCGGTGGCGTGCACGTCGATGTCGACGCGCTCCAAGTGACCTACGGCTGCGGGTAGTTCGGCACCCGGCGGGACGAGCAGCAGGCCCGGCCTGCTGTCGTTCAGGATGTGCCCGAGCTCCTTCTCCCCGGACTTCGGGTTGAGCGGCACCGCGGCGACACCGGCCTCCAGCGCCGCCACCACGGCCACCGCGGTCTCCAGTTCCGCGGTCGCCCAGACGGCCACGCGGTCGTACGGCGCGAGACGGCCCGCCAGGGCGCCGGTCGCGGCCGCGAGATGCGCGTAGGTGAGTGAGCGGTCGCCGAACCGCAGGGCGGGACGGTCCGCCGTGGCGCCCCTGAGGGCCGGGAAGAGAGAGGTCACGCTTCACAACTCCTAACGTGTTGTCGCCTGTCGGTCCTACCCGAAGCCCGGAACCACCAACACCAGCCACACCACCGCGGGTACCACCGCCACCACGATGCCCCCGTAGATCATCAACTGCCGGAAGAAACGCTCGCGGTCCACGTCCGGTGCCGCGGCCAGCACCAGCGCGCCGTTCGTCGAGAACGGGCTCACGTCCACGACCGTCGCCGAGACCGCCAGCGCCGCCACCATCCCGACCGCCCCGATCTCGCCCTGCGCGAGGAACGGCACCGCCAGCGGGATCAGCGCGCCCATGATCCCCACGGACGAGGCGAACGCGGAGACGATCGCGCCGATGTAGCACAGCAGCACGGCGGCCAGCAGCGGGACGCCGATGCCGCCGACGCCCTCACCGGCCCACTTGATCGTGCCGATCTCCTCCAGCACGCCGACGTAGGTGAGGACACCGCAGATCAGCAGCACCGTGGACCAGGCGATCTGCCCGACCGCCTTGCGGCTGTCCTCCGGCCAGGCGGCGCTCAGGATCACCGCGAGGGTGATGGACGTGAGCCCGGCGTCGAGGTCGAAGGCGAGGACGGCGACGACGAGGGCGACCAGAGCGGTGAGGGTGGCGATCCGGGCGGGAGTGAGACGGGTGGTGTCGGGGGCCTCGGTGCGCGTGGCCACGGCGGTGGCGGGGCCGGTGCCGGAGGAGGGAGCGGCGAGGGCGGAGGGAGCGGGGCCGGTGCCGTCGGCCGGTGCGTCCCGCTTGTCGGGAGCGCCCCCGGACCCGGCGGCCTCCTCCAACGGGACCGCACCCTGCGCCCACAGCTTCAGCCCGCCGAACAGCACGAACATCACGCCCGCGATGACGAGGTTGACGATGAGCGAGGCAAGGAAGAGGAACACCTCGTTGCCCGGGAGGTGCTCGCGCTCCACGATGCCGTTGACGATCGTGCCGTAGATGCTGATCGGGGAGAAACCGCCGCCCTGGGCGCCGTGCACGACCATCGCGCCCATCAGCAACGGGCTGATCCCGTACCGCGCGGCGAAGCTCAGCGCGATCGGCGCGACGATCGCCACCGCGGCCGGGCTGACCGCGCCGATCGCCGTCAGCGCGCCGGTGATCGCGAACATCACCCACGGGATCAGCGCCACCCGCCCCCGCACGAGCCGGATCGACGCGTGGACCAGCCAGTCCGTGGTGCCGTTGGCCCGCGCGATCGCGAACAGGTACGTCACGCCGACGAGGACGACGAACAGGTCGCCGGGGAAGCCGGCGAAGATGCCGTCCGCGTCGAGGTCGGCGACGAGCTCGCCCACGGCGAAGGCGGCGGCGAAGGCGAGGGCGCCCATGTTGACGGAACGGGTGGTGGCGATGACGAAGACCACGACCAGGACGAGGATCGAGATGAGTTCTGGGGACATACGGGCTCCCGTCGTTGGGCCCCGGAGCGGTGGGGTGGCCGACTGGCTCAGTGGTCAATTGGCTGAGCCACTCAGCCACATGGGGGGATGGCTGGTTAGCGTGGTGCGGACCGCGCGGCCCGTCAAGGGGGCGCGCAAAATTGGCTCAGCCACTTGGCCAATTGGCCACCTATGGGGTGTTACTCTCCCGACGAACGAGAGGGGGACCCGTGACCGACGCCCTGCGCCCCATGACCAAGCCGCGGCTCTACGAGCAGGTGCTCGACCGGCTGCGCCAGTACGTCGCCGAGGGCGGGCTCCGGGCCGGCGACCGGCTCCCGCCCGAGCGCGACCTGGCCACCCGCCTCGGCGTCAGCCGGGCCTCCGTGAAGCAGGCGATCGTCGTGCTGGAGGTCCAGGGGCTGGTCGAGGCCCGGCACGGCGGCGGGACGTATCTCGTCCGGGACAGCCTCGATGTCGAGCCCGTCGAGAAGATGGTCGAGCGTCGCCGGCGCCTGCCCGATGTCCTCGACGCCCGCGAGGCCCTGGAGACCAAGCTCGCCGAACTGGCCGCCGAGCGCCGAACGGACGAGGACCTCGTCGCCATGCGCATGGCCCTCGCCAAGATGGCCGGGGAGATCGAGGACGGCGGTCACGGCATCGAGGGCGACCGGCTGTTCCACGCGGCCGTCACCGCCGCCGCGCACAGCGCTCTGCTCGCGGAGTTCATGCGCTCCATCGCCGACCAGATCGCCGAGAGCCGCACCGAGTCGCTGCGCCAGCCGCACCGCCCCGAGCGTTCCCTCGCCCAGCACCGGGCGATCCTCGACGCGATCGCCCTCCAGCGCCCGGGTCAGGCGGCCACGGCGATGCGCCGCCATGTCCGTACGGTGGCGAAGGTACGGCTGCTGGACTGGGAGCCGGAGGAGGGCGAGTAGCGGCGACCGCCGCGCGTCGAGGGTGACCCGGGATCGCGCTACCGCGCGGCCCGCAGCACCGCTTCCACCACCGTCCGCACCGACGCCGGGTGCAGGAACAGGAAGAGGTTCGGCTCGACCAGCTCCAGTTCCATCACCCGTGGCTGCCCGTCCTCGCCGTCGACGAGGTCCACGCGCGCGAACAGCAGCTCCGGCGCATCCGGTACGGCGGCCAGGGCGCGCTCGGCGACCGCGAGTTCGGCCGGGGTCGGCGTCCAGGGCTCCAGGCCCGGGTGGGCCACCTTGGTCGCGTCGAAGGCCGTCCCCGGAGCGAGGACCGCCCGCTTGCGGCTGGCGTGCAGCAGCCGGCCCCCGAAGAACTGCAGTGCCCGCTCACCGCCCGTGTCGATGCCCCGCATGTACGGCTGCACCATCGCGGTCAGCCCCTCGGCGTGCATGCGCTCCAGCTGCCGTACGGCACTGTCGTGCTGCTCGGGCGTGTACCGCGCGGCATACCGCGCGCCCGCCCCGGACGTGGGCTTGACGACGTACTCGTGGTCGCGGGGCAGATCGGCCGGGTCGCCGGGCGCGAGATACCGGGTCGGCACCACCGGCACCCCCGCCTCCGCGAGCTCCCCGATGTACCGCTTGTCGGTGTTCCAGCGCACGACTTCCACCGGGTTGGCGAGCCGCGTCACCTTGCCGCACCGCTCGGCCCACGCCACGAACTCGGCCGCCCGCCAGCTGTAGTCCCAGGTGGACCGGATGACGGCCAGGTCGTACCCGGCCCAGTCGACCTCACTGTCGTCCCAGAACACGGCCTCCGTCTCGGCCCCGGCCTCGCGCAGCGCGGCCACCAGCACGGGCAGATCGGCGTCCTTGCTGGGTTCGGGTCGGGGGTCGTAGGTGACGAGGGCTATGCGGGGCACGGCGGGTTCCTTTCCCATGGGTCTCGTCCGGCAGGCTATCCGCGGCAGGGGAAAGCACGGCAATCCGTTTACCTTCCCCCTTGGTGAAGCCCCACCATCGAGGGCGAGGAACGGAGGAGGCCGTATGGAGTGGCTGACGATCGGGGCCTTCGCGCGGGCGTGCCGCCTGTCGCCGAAGGCGTTGCGGCTCTACGACGAGCTGGAGCTGCTGCGTCCGGCCCGCGTCGACGCGGCGACGGGCTACCGCTACTACACGCCGGCCCAGCTCGAGCAGGCCCGGCTGGTGGCATGGCTGCGGCGGCTGGGCATGCCACTGGCCCGGATCCGTACGGTGTGCGCGCTCCCGCCCGCTGCCGCCGCCGACGAGATCCGCGCGTACTGGGCGCAGGTCGAGGCGGAGACGGCCGTACGGCGGGATCTCGCCGCGTTCCTCGTCGACGAGCTGACGGCGACGCCGAGGAAGGACACCACCGTGCTCGAACTGCGTTACTCCGCCCACTCGGACCGGGGCCTGGTCCGCGCCGCCAACCAGGACACCGCCCACGCGGGCGCCCGCCTGCTCGCGATCGCCGACGGCTACGGCCCGGCGGGCGCCCCCGCCAGCAGCGCGGCCGTGGCGGCGCTGCGGTTCCTGGACACGGCCGACCTCCCGGCCGGCAACGTCCTCAACCTCCTGGCGGACGCCGTGCACGGGGCGACCGAGGCGGTACGGGACGTGGCCGGCACCGACGAGAACGGCACGACCCTGACCGCCCTGCTGTGGACCGGCTCCCGCCTCGCCCTGGTGCACATCGGCGACTCCCGCGCCTATCTCCTGCGTGGCGGCGCCCTCTTCCGCATCACCCACGACCACACGGTGGTCCAGTCGCTGATCGACGAGGGCCGGCTGACGGCGGAGGAGGCCGTCATCCACCCCCAGCGGGCCCTGCTCCTCAAGGCCCTCACGACCGGCACCCCGGACCTGAAACTGCACGACGCCGAACCCGGCGACCGCTATCTGCTGTGCTCCGACGGCCTCTCGGGCGTCGTCCCCGACACCACCATCCGCGAGCTGCTCGCCACCGCCACCGCCCCCGACACGGCCGTTCACTCCCTGGTCGACGCGGCGAACACCGCGGGCGGCCCGGACAACGTCAGCTGTGTGGTGGCGGACGTGGTGGAGACGGCGGCCCGAACCCCGGCATCATGACGGCCATGTCGATGTCCGGAACCGACGCGTACGACAGGGAACCCCACCTCCCCCCACTCGTCGAACGAGCCCTCGCCGCGGCCCGCGCCCACGACTTCCCCTACTCCTGCCGGCCCGAACAGGGCCGTCTGCTGCACGCCCTGGCGGGCGGGGCCCGGACCCTCATCGGGGAGACCGGTACGGGCTGCGGGGTGGGCCTGGCGTGGCTGGCGTCGGGGGCACGGGACGGCGTACGGCTCCTCAGCGTCGAGCGTGATCCGGAGCGCGCCCGCGTCGCCGCCGACGTGTTCGCCGACCGTCCTGACGTGCGGATCCTCCACGGCGACTGGCGGCGCATCGAGGACCACGGCCCCTACGACCTCCTCGTCCTCGACGGCGGCGGCACCGGCAAGACCCCCGACGACACCCCGGCCGACCCGGCCCGCCTCCTCACTCCGGGCGGCAGAATCGTGATCGACGACTTCACCCCGGCGTCGGACCGGCCGCCCCGGCACGGCGGTTCCGTGGACCGCCCCCGTGTCTTCTGGCTGGAGCACCCCGCCCTGGACACCGTCGAACTCCCCCTGGCCGAGGACCTGGCCACGCTGGTGGGCACGCGGCGCAGGAGCGGCGGGCGGTAGGGCACGATCAGCGCACCGTGAGCCTCTGCAGCAGGCCCCACGTGAACTCGGCCACCACCTCCCGGCGCACGCCCTTCTCGTCCGGGGCCGTGAACGTCAGGCCCCAGCGCGTCGGGGCCGTGCCCTCCAGGGGGCGGGCCGGGGGGAAGGCCCGGGCCGCCTCGTCCACGGTGCAGGACCAGGGGGTGAGGCCTTCGAGGGTGCGAAGGTCAGGGCCTTCGGCTTCCGGTGCCCTGATCAGCCACTCGTTCCACACCGTCGAGCCGTTCGGCGCCAGGAGTGCCTCGAAGCGGAGGTCGGGCCAGAGGGGGACGGGCCAGAGCCAGGCCTCGCACTCCAGGTCGCCGACCTTGCGGGTGAGGACCGTCTCGGGGGCACCCAGGACCGAGCGGTAGCGCGAGGCGGGGGTGCGGGCCCGATGCGGGGGAGAACGGATCATCGCCTGCCAGCGCTTGTTGGCCTCCCGCATGTCCGCGATCGAGACGCCCAGCGTGTGCCGGGCGTCCTCCACCAGGCCGGGGTTGTGGTCGGCCATGCGGCGCAGCAGGACCAACTGGAAGTCGAGCGGGGTGAAGGGCGCGCTAGCCGCCTGCTTTCCGGAGGGCATGCCCCCCATCGTCCCCCACGGCACTGACACCGGGACGGCGTCCGTCCGGCAGGAAGAGGACCGAGTTGATGTACCGGGGGCGGTGGAGGAAGGGCAGGACCCGACGGAGGAGACCCTGGTTGACGACGTACGACGCCGTCGCCTGGTGTGCCTCCAGGGGGAAGCCGGACAGCGGGACCCAGGTGGCGCGGGGCAGCACCCAGCCGTCGTAGCCGAGGAGGGACAAGTACGTCACCACCGGGGCGATCGGCTGGATCCGGGACTCCAGTTCGACGAAGAGCGCGGGCCGGTCGCGCGCGAGGATTCCCGTGGCCCCGCGCAGCACCGCCAGCTCGCTCCCGTCCACGTCGATCTTGATGAAGCCGACGTCCTTGAGATCCAGTTCGTCCAGCGTGACGCAGCGGACGTCCACCGCCCGGCCGTGGATGTCCCGCCGGACCAGGGAGGACACCCCCCGGTCGCCCTCGTCGCCGGGCGGCAGCCACAGCCGGGCCGTGCCCGGCCGGTCCGTGGCGGCGGCCTGCACGACCTGGACGTTCGCCGGTGCCGCCGCGGTCAGCAGCCGGGCCAGATGGGGTACCGGCTCGACGGTCACCACCCGCCGCGCCCGCCCGGCCAGCCGCCGCGTCCACGGCCCGTACCAGCCGCCCACGTCCACCGCCGTCCCGCAGTCCGCCGGACACAGGTCGGCAAGGCGCGCCAGCTCCGGTTCGAAGCGCGGGTACACGGCCCGGGCGGCCGCCGCGACCAGCCGGGTGGGCAGAAGGGGGGCCACTCTGGCAGCCCAGGTACGAGCCGGTCCGGTCATGGAGCCATCCCGGGGGTCTGGGGGGAACCCCCGGTGCAGCGCCGCAGTAAGTCTTCGTGTTCGTCGTCCGTCACCTGCTCGCCGGAGGCGGGCAGCAACTGCGGGATGCCGTCGACGATCGGATAGCGCCGGCGCAGTCGCGGGTTGTACAGGGCCTCGTCCGGCGGTACGAGATGCAGGGGGCCCTTGTCGAGCGGGCAGCCCAGGATCTGCAGCAGCGGGTCGTCGGGGTTCATGGGGGCGTCAACTCCTTGGCACCGATGGGGGGTTTGGGCGCCGGATCGTGCTTGGGCATGCTGAGCAGTACGGCGACGGCGAGCACCGTGCCCGCGAGGCGCAGCGCGAGTCGCAGCGGGTCGTGGGGCAGGGACTCGCCGAAGGAGAGTGTGCCGAGCACCGCCGTGTACAGGCAGGTCACCGTCGTGCACACCGGCACGATCAGCGAGGCCCGGCAGCGTTGCAGCGCCGCCTGCGACATCACCAGACCGAACGCCCCGGTGAACAACAGGAGATACGGATACGGAGAGGCCAACAGCTCAACTACCGCTCCACCAAGTCCACTTGACGTCAGATAACTCGACACGCCCTTGATCGCGAGCGAGCTGACCCCGTACAGCAGGCCCACCGCCACGCCGTACTCGACGCCGGTCGTCGGCATGCGGTGCCGGTGCCTGGTGCGCCGCTCGGCGGACCCGTACAGCCACACGCCCGCCGCCAGCGACGGCACGCACACCAGCAGGATCAGCTGGTACGGGGCGTCCCGGCTGACGTGGTCCGAACCCTCCTTCAGCGACAGCACGACCATGAGGAGCGCGGCGAGGATGGCGCCCAGCGCGTACCGCTCCCGGCCGGTCGTCTCCTCGCCCAGCAGCCGGGCCGACAGCAGGACGAGCAGCACCAGACCGGAGACGAAGATGCCCTGCGCGGCCGCGATCGGCAGCGTCCGGTAGACCGCGAGCTGCGCCCCGAACCCGGCCGCCAGCGAAAGCGAACCACCGATCCACAGTGGACTTCGGAGGACCAGCCCGAGCAGCCGCGCCGGTTGCCGGATCGACACCTCGGGCAGGGAGGTGAGCGCCCGTTTCTCCAGGACGAATCCGACGCTGTACAGGGTGTTCGCCAACAGGGCCGCCGCCACTCCCCACCACATCGTCCCGCCCCCTAGGTCTTGCGCGCATGCAGCAGCAGGATCGACGCGAGCGACGGTCTGGCACACGCCAGCCGGTCCAGCGCGCGCAGCGGACGCGGCACACCGTGGAAGGGCGCCCCCTCCAGTCGTACGACCTCGAAACCGGCCGCCGCGACGAACTCCCGGAGCGCACGGGCCGTGTACAGCCGCAGATGCCCCACGACCTCCCGCCCCGGCCTGCCGTGGATGGCCCGCAGGCTCACCTCCGAGAACACCGGCTGGACGCCGGCCAGCAGCAGCCCGCGGTTGTACCAGGCGGCCAGGTTCGGTGTGGACAGCATGAGATGACCTCCCGGGCGCAGGATGCGGCGGATCTCGTCGAGCGCGGCGTCCGGGTCGACGAGATGCTCGACGACCTCGCTGAACAGCACGGCGTCGACGGACGCGGACGCGAACGGCAGCCCGGGACCGGTGAGTTCGCCGCGGACGGCGTACGGCAGCCGGGTCCGGGCGCGTTTCAGGGCGTCCTGGGACCAGTCGACGCCGACGATCGTGTGGCCGGTGAGGAGCGGTGCCGCCGTGGCGGCCGCGGTGCCGTCGCCGCAGCCGATGTCGAGGACGGTGCGCCGGGTCCTTCCGGGGGCTCCGAGGGCCGTGGCCAGCATGCGGGCCTGGCGCAGTGAGCGGGGGGTGCCGGAGGCGACGGGGACGGCGGGGTCCTCGTAGAAGTCTCTGAGGCCGCCGCCGCGGCGCGGGGGTGCGGTGGTGTTCACGGTGCCACCTCCGTGGTGCGCAGGTAGTGCTCGAACAGGTCCCGCAGGTGGGTGCCGTCGCCGTGGCTGAGCAGGGCGCGGGACCAGCGCAGCGCGAGATGCAGCCGGCCCGCGGTGGAGGCGGTCGTGACCGTGAGGCCGCGGGGCATCCGCGCGGGCGCCGAGAACCACACGGCGTGCGCGCGGCCGGCCTCCTCACCGAAGTCCAGGGGGTACGGGATGCGGCCGATGTTGCTGAGAAGGGTGGTGGAGGTCCAGGGAGCCGCCGCCCTGCGGAGGCCGCGGGTGAGGGCGGCCCGCCAGGCGACCGGGGTGACCGGGGCGGTGAGGACGCCTGCGCCGTGGCCGAGCTGGGGACGGCTGAGGGATTTGAGGGCGCGGGTTCGTTGTGCCGTGCGGCTCAGGAGTTCCGGCATGTCTTTCGGTTTCTTCGCCAACTCCTCTGGTGAGAAGGGAACTTCGACTAGTCGGGTGCCGTTTCCTATCTCCATCGTCATGTCCCTGGGGCGGTCGTCCACGGGCATGGTGATGCGCAGGGGGCGGGGGGCTTCTCCGTGCTCCCTGTTCCAGTGGGCGATCGTCAGGGCCGTGGCGACCATGAGCTGGTCGTTGACCGTGTAGGGGGAGCCCTTGGGGCGGCGGGAAAGGGCGAGTTCGGTGACGAGGAGGCCGTTGCCGGGGGAAGGTTCGGGTGTGCCTTGGGCTACGCGGGCCGGGCGGGTCCAGTTGGAGGGGGTGTTCTCGGGGGGTGCGGGGGGTTCTTGTGGGCGAGTGGGCGCGGGTGTCGGGGAGTTGTCCTTACCGCCGTAGATTTCTGCGGCTGTGGCGAGGATGCGGAGGCAGGCGGGGCCGTCCAGTGCGGTGTGGTTGATGGTGAGGAAGAGGACGGTAGAGGTCGTCTTTCGGGTGCGGCTGAGTGGGGGCTGGTCGCGCAGTTCCCCGCGCCCCTGGGGTGGGTGCACTCCTACCAAGTCGGTCGCCTCGCTACCTTCTGCCGGGCCTGCCTCCTCGACCACCTCCAGTCGTATGGGTGGAGACAGCGAGAGCGGTGGTGTTTCCATCAGCGCCCTTGTCCTCGCGTCCCGTAGTGCGTTCCTCCCCGGATTCGGAAAGGCCACCACCTCCACATCCGGCTCCGCCGTCAGTTCCCACTCGTAGCGGCGGCGGTACCAACCCCCCGGAGCCTCCCGCATCAGGATCCGCGGGTGGCGGTGCAGGGCCTCCAGGAACGCCTTCCGGAGCCGGGACCGGTCCAGCCGTCCCGGCAGGTGCACCTCGATGTGGACCGTCTCCGGTTCCTCCTCCTGGAGGCAGTGGCGGGAGACCTCGTCGACCACCGGGAACGGGATGCGTGTCGGTGGGGTCATGTCGGTTCCGTCCTCCCCTTGCTCACCTCGACCGGCGGCAGGTGCTGGGTCGGTGCCTCGGAGTCGGGCGGTGTCTCTTGCTCACGCACACTCACCAGAGCCGCGAACAATCCGATCAGGGCCAGGAGTTGAGCCACGTGACCGAAGGCCCCGTCCGCCGCGCCCACCGGCTCACCGGCTCCCACCGCCGCGGCGATCCCCGCCCCGGTCAGTGCCACGAAGGCGATCGGCACCAGCAGTCCGTGGCGCCGGGACGCGAGCAGCGCCAACGCCGGGACCAGCAGGGCGAACCAGCCCGCGACGACCACGCCCACCACCGTGAGCGACACGACTCCTAGCCACACTCCCGGCGCCGGGGGCACCCGCTGCGGCTCGTCCGGGTTCGGGGAGCGCCTGCGCCACAGCACCAGGCCCACCAGCACCGCCAGTGCGACCCCGCTGCCGATCAGCGCGCCGTCGTAGGTCGTCGCGGGCTCGTACGACAGCTTCACCGTGCCGCCCTCCCCCGCGGGGATGCGCCAGCCCTGCTGCCAGCCGTCGAGCCGCAGCGGGGACAGCGACTTCCCGTTCAGGGTGGCCTTCCAGCCGTCGTTGTAGTTCTCGTACGTCGTGAGGTACGAGGCGGCGCCCGACCCCACGGTCACCTCGCGTTTGTCGCCGAGCCAGTCCCGGATCCGCAACTCCCGTGCCAGGGAGGTCGGTTCGGCGACGGTGCCGCGGGTCAGGGTGACGCCGGTCAGGGCGAGCGGCCCGGCGTCCCCGCCCTCGACGACGTGCTCACCGGAAGCGAGGGACAACTCGGCGTCCGAGCGGCCCGACTGACAGAGCGTCACTGTCAGCTCCCGCCGGTCGGTCAGGTCCCGGATCCGGCCCGACACACCGGTCTGGTACAGCTTCCCGTCGACCGCGAGCACCGGCCCCTGGCCGCACGGCAGGGAGAACTTCCGCGTGGCCTTCGGCTGCGGGGTCCGGTACTGGTCGAGGGCCGGGATGTAGGCCTCCGTGAGCCCCACCGGGAGTTGGAGATCCTCGTCCGCGACCGGGTTGTGCAGGGTCAGCGGGGCCGTCTTGGTGATCGTGATGTCGAGGCGGTCGGTCGTGATCGCCGGGAAGCGCACCGCGCCGTTCTCGTCGACGCCGGCGACCGTGGCGCCGTCGGGCGAGGTGATGTCGACCTCGGTGGGGCGGGAGGAGAGTCCGCCGGCGGGCGCCAGCACCACTTCGCCGATGGGCTGTTTGCCGTTCCAGCTGAGGTGGACGGTGGGCCGGTCGCCCGCGATCCAGGCCGTGGTGAGGTCGCCGTCGGTGAGGTTGCGGGCGGACAGGCCCGTGCCGAGGCCGGCCGTGGAGTCGGCGGTGGCGGTGATGCGGTCGCGCTGGTCGGGGGCGACCTCGTACAGCAGCTTGTCGAGTTCCTCTCCGGCCACCGGTACCGCGCTCGCCTTCACCGAGTACGTTCCCGTGGCCGCCGTGTCGAAGCGGCGGTGCAGGCCGGCCTCGGTGCCGGTCGGGGAGATCCCGGCCGGGTCGGGGACCCGGTGCAGGGAGACGATCTCGGCGGGCGCGTCGGAGGAGTCCGCGTCCGCCGGCAGCCGCAGCAGCCGGGTCACCTGCACGTCCGGCAGGGCGATCTCGGAGAACCCGGCCCCGGCGAGACCGGTCCGGCGCGCGACCGAGTCGACGATCGTCAGCTTCATCCAACCCGTCGTACCCGGAGGGGCCTTGACGCTCTGCGTCGATCCGTCGGCCCGCAGGAAACTGGTGCGTGAGCCGTTCTCCGTCTCCACCCGCACCTTGGTCGCCGCCGACCGCACGCTCTCCTGCGGCAACGGCGTGACCTTGAACGAGGAGGGCATGTCGTACGCGGGGTCGGAGAACCCGATCCGCAGCCACTGCCCGTCCGGCGAGCCCGCCATGCCCTCCGCCCAGGCGGTGTCCGGGTTGCCGTCGAAGGCGTTGACCGGGTCGAACTGCGGGAGGTGGAACAGCCAGTTGCCGTACGACGACGCCGTCACCGTGCGGGCGCCGCGCAGTTCGGCCACCGTCTGGTGCGAGAGTCCCTTGGCCGGCAGGATCTGGTGCGGCTTCTCGCCGGCGTCCTGGGTGGCCCCGGAGGCGTTCCGCTCGTCCTCGGTGTACGTGTACGAGGTGTTCGCGTTGACGAGCCCGAACCGGGTGTCCGCGCGCCGCAGCCCGTCGCCGACGACCTGGAGCGGCGGGGTGCCGAGCCCCGGGTGGTTGTCACCGGTCAACACCGTGGCCCGGCCCCGGAGTTCGGTCGCCAGCGGCAGCAGCGACTCGGGTCCGCCCGAGACCTGGACGGTGTCGGCGACCGGCTGCAGCCCCGCCTGACCGGGCCGTGGCACGTCCTCGCTCGCCGGACGGAAGATCTCCACCGCCCGCTGCCTCGGGTACAGCCCTTCGATCTGGAGCGGGGTGTCGTGCGCGATCTTCCCGCCCGTCATGAGCGGCCCGAGGCCGGTCACCCGCTCGTAGCCGGACTGTTCGAGGGCCCGCTTGACGACCGAGGACGACACGGTGCCGATCTGGTCCGGGTCGAGGTCGTTGCGGACGACGACGTAATAGACCCCGGCCCGGCTCAAGTAGTCCGCGAGTCCCGGGATCTGACCGCCGGTCAGCAGCGCCTGCTCGACCGCGTCCGTCGTGCGCCGGTTGCCGGGGGTGCCGAAGGGGACGTAGTCCCGTTGGGCCCACCGGGACTCGGCGAGCACGTCGAGCGGTTGGTCGATGGGGGAGCCCCAGGAGTAGATGCCGTGGGCGGTCGCGGGGACGACGAGGGCGCGCGAGTCGGGGGAGTACTTCTTCAGCCAGTCGGCCGTGGACTGCCAGTACGTGGGCAGTTGCTGGAAGGAGCCCGGGTTCAGGATCGTGCCGTTGAGATACGGCCACATCAGCCCGGGCAGGACGAGGACCGCCGCGATCAGCGGTGCGTACCGGCGTCCTCTCATCTCACGCGCCCCGCGCGGTTCGGCGGCCACGCCCACCAGATGGGAGAGGCCCAGCACCAGCGCGAGCGCCAGCCCCGGCTGGAACTTGTAGATGTTGCGGAAGGGGGCGAGGCCGCCGTCCAGCCAGTCCTGCACGAGCCCGTGGAAGGGTGCGCCGAACGCGCCGCCGTATCCCGCGAGCAGCACCAGGACGGCGGTCAGCACGGTCAGCACCAGCCACCGGCGTTCCGGCATGTCCCGCCGCGCCAGGCCCGCGAGACCGAGGCCGGCCGCGAGCGCCGAGCAGAGGATCACGATCACCGAGGAGGCCACGGTCCAGCCGGCCGGCAGCCACGCCTCCCCCAGATGCAGATAGGCGACCCAGTTCCCGGCCCCGCGCAGGGCCTCCGTCGCCGACATCGTCTCGGTCGTGGTCCGCGCGCTCTCGACGTACGGCAGGAAGTTCTCGCCGTAGAGGCCGAGCAGCAGGAGGGGGATCACCCACCAGGCCGTCGCCAGGATCACGCCCGGTACCCACCAGGCGATCAGCTTGCGCTGCCGGGGACCGGGTGGCCGGGAGAGGAGGTACAGGCCGACGGGCAGCAGAGAGGCCAGTGTGGAGGCCGCGTTCACCCCGCCCATGAAGGGGATGACCAGCGCCGAGCGCAGGGCGGCGATCCGGGCGCTGTAGCGCTCGTTCGTCAGCGGCAGCAGCACCCACGGCAGGAAGGCGCCGGGCAGTGCCGCGGCGGAGGTCGAGCCGATGACGATGGTGAAGACCGGCCACAGGGCGTATGCGACGGCGGCGAGCAGACGGGACGCCCCGTTGCCCACGCGCAGCCGCTCGGCCAGCCGCAGCGCGCCCCAGAAGGCGACCGACACGATCAGCGACAGCCACAGCCGCTCCACCAGCCACACCGGCAACTGGAGGGCGTGGCCCAGCCAGTAGAACGGCAGCATCGGCCACAGATAGCCGACGTACTGGTCCTGGATCCCGCCGAAGGAGCCCTGGTCGTGCCACAACTGCCCGAGATCGGCGAGGAAGCGCCCCGGGTCCGAGGTGACGCCCAGCTTGGTGTCGAAGGTCTGCCGGCCCGGGTGCACCACGAGGAACAGCACGAAGACCACGGCCCAGAACCCCAGCAGCCAGCGCCGCGACCGCGGGCCCTCCGGGGGGCCCGCCATGCTCGCGGTGGTGGGGACGGCTGCCGGAGGAGGGGCCTGGACCGTGGACGTCGTCATGGTGGACACCGCCGGAGGATGAGGAGGAGGTTCCAGGTGGCCACCTCACGGATCCCGGGAGCCCGGACGACGGTCTCCGCGAGGAAGGGCCAGTAGCGGGAGCGCGCCGAGACGACCGTGACGTCGTCCCGGGCACGCACCTGCCGCAGGGTCGGGCCGATGTGCACGGCGAACAGGTTCTCGCCGAGGGTGTGCTTCGCGGCCTTTCCGGTACGGCGCCGATAGCGGGCACGGGCCCGTTCGGCGCCCAGGTAGTGCCAGGGCGCCCACTCGTGACCGCCCCACGGGGACAGCCAGTTGGTGAACGACACGTAGATCAGCCCACCGGGCCGGGTGACCCGCACGAGCTCACTGAGGAAGGTCTCCGGATCGGCCACGTGCTCCAGCACGTTGGAGGAGAAGGTGACGTCGGCGGCCGCGTCCCGCAGGGGGAGCAGATAGCCGTCGGCGATCACGGTGGAGTCGGGTGGCTTCGCTCCCAGTTCGGTCGGATCGGGCTCGAAGAGGAACGCGTCGGCACCCCGTCTGCGGAACTCCTCGGTGAAGTACCCGCTGCCGCCGCCGACGTCCACGACGGTACGGCCGGCGACGGGACCGTCGTAGGCCTCGACCTGGTCCACGGCGTCGCGGGCGAGCAGCGCGTAGCAGGACTCGGGGTCGTCCTGCTCATGGAGGAAGGCCCGGAAGAGAGTGAGGGAACGCCGAAGGGAGGGGTCCTTCGCCCGAGGCCGTGTCACGGTCCCCAGCCCCTCACCGCCTCGGCGGCAACGGCCCGGAACTGTCTGACGGTCCGATGCCAGCGATACCGGGCCGCCCGGTCCCGGGCGGCCTTGCCCATCAGCTCACGGCGATGCCCCGACAGGGCGAGGGCGCACCAGGCGGCGGCGAACGAGGACTCGCCCCGCGCGAGCACGCCCGTCTCCCCGTCCACGACGGAGTCCCGCAGTCCGGGCACATCGAAGGCGATGGTCGGCGTCATTCGGGTCGCGGCCTCGGTGACGACCAGCCCCCAGCCCTCCACGGCCGAGGGATGAAGCAGCAGCCACGCCTCGCACAACAGCCGGTGCTTCTCGGCCTCGGAGACATGCCCGGTGAACTCCACGCCAGGACCGGCGAGTTGCTCCAGCCGGGACCGCTCGGGCCCGTCTCCGACGATCACCAGCCGGCCACCGGTCACCGGCCGCACCCGCTCCCAGAGCCTCAGCAGCAGATCGATCCGCTTGTACTCGACCAGCCGGCCCACGGCGACGAAGAGCGGTTCGGGCGAGCGGCGGACGAGTGGCTCCGGCTCCTCGACGCCGTTGTGCACGACGCGGATACGGTCCCGCTCGACTCCGATCGCCCGCAGGGCGTGGGCCGTCGACGGGGACACGGCCACCAGCAGGCTCCGGTGTCTGGCCGCCGCACCGGCCAGGGCCCAGTGTTCGAGTCTTCGGCCGATCCGGGCGGCCGGCGCCAGGGGCCCGCCGAACCGCATCTTCCACAGGTCGGTGTGCACATGGTTGACCAGACACAGGGTGGGGCCGTGGTGCCACAGGGGCGCGAGGTACGGCATGCCGTTGCACACCTCGACCAGCAGATCGGTCTCGCCGACCTGGCGGGCGAAGGCAGTACGAGCGCGCAGATAGTGGCCGAACTCGCCGCCCGCCGACACGACGCGGTAGTCCCGGTAGGAGGCCGGGCCGCCGCACAGCAGGGTCACCTGGTGGCCGAGCCGGGTCAGTCCGTCGGCGAGCCGGTCGACCAGCAGCTCGGAGCCGCCGGCCGCGGGATTGTCCAGGTCACGATGGGCGAGAAAAACGATTCGGCGCGGAGGTGGGGGGAGCGCCGAGGAGTGGTGCGGGCTGTGCGATGAGGGTTGCCGCTGCGACGCCTGGGGAGGCGTGTGCAACGGATGGGGCACGTGCTGGGGCATAGGTGCTCCAACTCGTCTCAGGGTGCGGAACTCAGCAGTGTCTTTCCGTCTGGTTGTGGGGGGACTGAGCGTTTCCCAGGAGGAGGATGTGGACGGGCTGTGTTCAGGTGGGGTGGCACAGTTTTCGCCCACCCGTACGCCGTGGCTACTCACCCAGGTGACAATTTCCGGGCTTATTAGAGCTGACGTCCAGTCACATCGTGAGAACGGGCTCGGGCGTATCGCTCATATCGGTGGACTCGGGGCGCCTGCGTCCCCGTACCACCAAAACGCCCCCCACAGCAGCCAGTACGAATCCAGCCACGGCCGCCCCGATCGGCAACGTCTCGCCCACCGCGCGCAGTTGGCCGCTGTCCCGCTTCGCCAGCCGCACCGCCTCCTTCTGGGTCGCGGTGGTGAACGCGATCTTCGGGCTGTCCAGCAGGACCACGGCGTCCTTCTTCGCGCCGGGCGCCCGCAGGGTGCGCTTCGGGCCGACCTGTGCGTAGACCACCCGGCCGGTGCGCTGGTCGACGACCAGCTCGATGCCGTGGTTGGAGTACCACTCCTCGGCCAGCACCTGCGGCCGGTCGGGCTCGTCCACGATCGTGCCCGGCACCAGCCGTGTCCCGACCTTCGCCGGGGCGACCGTGCCGGTGAACCGGTAACCCGTGTACCCCTGAACCTTCTTCGTACCCTGGTAACGCAACGTCACCGTCGAACCCAGGGAGTTGTCCCACCACTGGTAGGAGCGTCGCTGCACGTCGAAGGGGAACTTCAGATAGGCCTCGCCCTCGATGTACGGCTTCTCGCCGCAGCAGTGCACGGGCTTGGTGGTCTTGCGATCCATCACCCAGCGGTGCGGGACGAATTCGAGCGCGTCGTGCGGGTCGGCGGCCGGCAGCGACTTGTCGGTGTCGACGGTGGTGGTGACGTCCCACACCGCGGCCCGGCCGCTGCGCTCACTGTCCTCGACGTCACCGCGCACCCGCTGGGTGACGGTGATCCGCTGTCCGGGAACCGTCTCCAGTTCCTCGGTGTCGAAGACGCTGCCCGTCCCGCGGTAGACCGCGGTCTGGTCGATGTCGATCGGATTCACGGCCGCCCGCGGAGCCACGTACCACGCGAGCAACGGCGCCAGTACCAGCAAGAACGTGCCGAGTCCCAGCAGAATCAGGGAGATTGGAGAGGCTGTACGGCGCATCCGGACACTCCAGGGGCGTGAGTTGACGGAGTTCGGGCCGCTCTGGGCCCTGTCGTCACACTCCCGTCGTCCGCCCGTAGGGCGGGCCGAGCGGCGTCTGGTGCGTGCAGCTGCAAGGCGGAGGAGGGCGTCGACGCGGAGCGTCGGCAACCGACGACAACGCCGCTGGGGGTCCCCCCCCACGCCTTTTGGGCAGTGGGGGAGTGCGTGCCAGGCGTCGCTCGGCAGGCGGGAGTGTGACGACAGGGCTCTTGGGCCGGAGACCGTATGCGTGTTGGCACGGGGTGTCAATGTCTTGACGGATTGTCAATGTCCTGTCGACACTGGGGCGACAGGCAGGGTGGGTACCGGACGGGTTCCGGGTGGGGACGTACGCCGGATCGAGCCGCTCGAGAGAGGCTGCCCCTGCGATGTCCAGACTGCTCGCCGCCGCACTGACCGTCGTGGTCGCCGCTTTGCTCGCCCTCGGTGCCGCGCTCGGCATCGTCGCCCTGCTGGAGGCGACGCCCGAGCAGCCCAACACCCCGTTGATCACCTACGAGCAGACGGACCAGGGGAGTTGACCCGTGCCCGCCCGCCCGGCAGCTGTGAACACCCGCTCGGCCTGGCACGACGTCCCCCGCCTCCAGGTCCGCCGCTTCGCGGCCATCGCCATGGCCGAGGCGCCGGCCCTCGCGGAGGAGATCCTGCGCGAGATCCGCCGCGAGTACCCCCATCTGCCGGTGGTCCTCGACGAGTCCGGCGAGCCGATGGCGCTGGTCGGCATCCGCCGCGCGATCGAGGTCTTCGTCCAGCACCTGGAGACGGCGGAGGGCCGTCCCACGGTCCCCCCGGGCGTCTTCCAGGAGTTCGGCCGCGGCGAGGGTCTGAACGGCCGGAGCCTCGACTCCCTCCAGGCGATCTACCGCATGGGCGTACGTCTGGCCTGGCGCCGGTTCGCCGACATCGGCCAGCGCGTGGAGATCCCGCCGCCGGCGATGTACGAGCTGGTGGACGCGGGCTATGAGTACCTGGACGGCCTGGTCGACCAGTCGGTCCGGGGCTACGCGGAGGCAGCGGCCCGCCAGGCGGGCGAGCGCCTGCGCCTCCAGCGCCGCCTGATGGAGTTACTCCTGGCCGAACGCCACCGGGGCGACCCGGCGGACGCGCTGACGGAACGCGCGGCCCGCATCGGCTGGCCCCTCCCGAAGAAGGTGGCGGTCGGCGTCCTGCTCCGTCCGGCCCGGGAGGCGGTGCCCCCCGCGGTGGGCCAGGGAGTCCTCCTGGACATGGACTACGAACAGCCCCGCATGGTCGTCCCGGAACCGGGCGCGGCGGGCCGCCCCGAACTTCTGCACCGGGCCCTGACCGGCTGGGCGGGCGCGATAGGACCCCCGGTCCCGCTCGCCGACGCGGCGAAGTCCCTCCGCTGGGCCGAGGCCGCCGTACGCCTGATGGAGCGCGACCTGCTCCCCGCCGGGGACGTCCTGTACTGCACCGAACACACCGAGGCCCTGGTCCTGCTCCAGCCGGAGGAGCTGATCGACGATCTGGCCCTGCGCTGCCTGGCCCCCCTGCGGCACTGCGGCCCCACCCACGGCCGCCGCCTCGCGGAGACCTTGCTGGCCTGGCTGGAGACGAGGGGCGGGGCCCCGGAAGTGGCGGCCCGCCTGGGCGTCCACCCCCAGACCGTCCGCTACCGCCTCCGCCAGATCCGGGAGCTGTGGGGCGACGAGATCGACGACCCGGACCGGCGGTTCGAGCTGGAGCTGGTACTGCGGGCCCGACGGTTGCGGGGAGAGCTGGCATGAGAGGCGGCCACCCCGGCCCTCAGTGAGCGCCCACGCAATGTGACGTGTCGCACACGAACACGCGGGAACCGGCAGCTCGCACCCCTGCCCTTCCTGCGGAAACGGGCCGGACGGGGAGTTCGTGACCCGCATGACCATTGCCGGAGGAAAGAGCCTGTCGCTAGCCTGTGTTCGTCATGCCGATCGTCTGTTGAAATTTCGAACGCAGACGCCTTAGACACACAGAGAGGGGGCCGGTTGTGGGACGCCTCGTACCTGCCGTGACCCGGGCTCTCGATATTCTCGAGCTCTTCCTCGACGGAGACGGGACGCTCTCCGCCCCCGACATCGTGCGCAGGCTGCAGCTGCCGCGCACCACCGTGCACGAGCTGGTGACCACTCTCGCCGCCCGGTCGTACATCGTCCAGGTCCCGGGCCAGCCGGGACGCTACCGGCTCGGCGTGCGGCCCTACCAGCTCGGCAGCCGGTACGCCGAGCAGCTCGACCTCGCCGCCGAGGGCCAGCAGGTCGCCCGGTCCGTCGCCGAGACCTGCGACGAGACCGTACACGTGGCGATCCTCGAGGGCACCGACGTCATCTACATCGCCAAGGTCGACTCGACGCACGCGGTGCGGATGGTGTCGGCCGCCGGCCGGCGCCTGCCCGCGCACTGCACCTCCGTCGGCAAGATGCTCCTCGCCTCCCTCCCGGAGCCGCAGCTCGCCTCCCGTATCCCGGACGACACTCCGCTCCCCGGTATGACGCCCAACAGCATCACCGACCCCGCCGCCCTGCGCGAGGCCCTCGACGAGATCCGGCAGCGCGGAGTCGCCGTCGAGAACCGTGAGTCCAACCCGGACGTGTCCTGCGTGGCCGCCCCGGTCCGCGACCGCACCGGGCAGGTCGTCGCCGCGCTCTCCATCTCCGTGCCGATGATCCGCTGGAGCGACGACCGCCGCGGCGAGCTGGAGCAGCTCGCCGCCAAGGGCGCCGCCGAGCTGTCCGAGCGCCTCGGCCACCGGAGCGTGGGATGACCCGCTTCACGAAGTACGACGTCGCCGTACGCGCCGAGGCCACCCTCGGTGAGGGGCCCACGTGGGACGGCGAGCGGCTCCTGTGGATCGACATCCTCGGCGCCCGGCTCCACACCTACGACCCCGTCTCCGGCCACCGCTCGGTCCGCGTCCTGGACCAGCACATCGGCGCCGTCAAGCCCCGCGCGGGCGGCGGACTCGTCCTCAACCTCCGCGACGGCGTGGCCCTGCTGGACCCCGACGACTCCTTCCGCTGGCTCCACCACGAGCCCCTCCCCGGCCGCCGGGCCAACGACGCCGCCGTGGCCCCCGACGGCTCTCTGTGGGCGGGCACCATGCGCTACGACGAGGCCCCGGGCGGCGGCACCCTGTCCCGGATCACGGGTGACGGCACGCACCGCACCGTCCTCGACGACGTGGCCGTCAGCAACGGCACCGGGTGGAGCCCGGACGGCCGGCTCATGTACTACATCGACTCACCCACCCGCCGCGTCGACGTCTTCGACCACGAGAGCGGGCGGCTCTCCGGCCGTCGGCCCTTCGTCGAGATCGAGGACGGCGCCGGCTTCCCCGACGGGCTCACGGTCGACGCCGACGGATGCGTCTGGGTCGCCCTGTGGGACGGGGGAGCGGTCCGCCGCTACACACCCGACGGCACCCTCGACCACGTGATCACCCTCCCGACCCCGCGCGTCACCGCGTGCGCGTTCGGCGGCCCGGACCTGACCGACCTGTACATCACGACCGCACGGGTGGGGCTGGACGCCCCGCACCCGGTGGCGGGCTCACTGCTGGTGGTACCGGGGGCCGGCAAGGGCGTGGCGCAACAGCCGTTCGCGGGCTGACTACTGAAGCTCCGCCCTCTTCAACTCCTCCGCGGACAAGGGCGGTTCGGTCAGAGTCGGCTTCAACGGGCCCACCGCCGCCGCCAACAGGACACCCGGCGCCAGCAACACCTCCGCCCGCCGCTCCAGCGACGTCACGTCGGTGACGCGGCGGGCGATCCGTCCGTTCCCGGTGGCCGTGTACATCAGCCGGTCGACGTACGCGGCCACCAGGCGGTCCCGTGCCGTCGGCCCCTCCGCCGTGGCACCGGGGTAGAACACGTCCTGCCCTATCGCCAGATCCCAGGCACCGCCGACCGGCCGGGCGATCGCCTTCTGGATACGACGGGCCAGACCGGGCGCGCCCCAGCCATGCCGTCGTACCACCGCCCGCAGGGCCACCGCGCCCTGGGCCGCCACCGACATGCCGTGCCCGTAGACCGGGTTGAACGCGGCGACGGCGTCGCCCAGCACGGCGAAGTTCTCGGGCCACACCGGCATCCGCTCGTAGTAGTGGCGGTGATTGGCCGTCGTCCTGGTCAGCGTCACGTCCGTCAGCGGCTCGGCACGTTCGGCGAGGTCGGCGACGATCGGGTGGCGCAGCTCCGCACGGGCGTACCGGGCGAAGTCGGCGGCGTCGGCCGAGGGTTCGCCGCCGCGGGTGCCGTACAGCGTGACCAGCCACTGCCCGTTCTCGATCGGCAGCAGCACACCGCCGCGTCCGGGACGTCCGGAGCGCGCGTCGGGCTGGACGCTGATCACGGGGTAGCCGTCGCGGGCGAGTTCGGGGGCGCGGTAGCGGCGGCTGGCGTAGGTGAGACCGGGGTCCACGGTGCGGCTGCGGGGGGCGGGCAGGCCGAGCTCGGTCAGCCAGCGCGGGGTCCGTGAGGAGCGGCCCGTCGCGTCGACCACCAGGTCGGCGCGCAGGGTGCGTTCGGCGCCGCCCACCCGCACCCGGACGCCGGTCACCGCCGCGCCCGTGCCGTCGAGCCCGAGCACCTCGGAGTCTTCGAGCAGCTCGATCCGGTCGTCGGCCAGCACCTGGGCCCGCACCGTGGCGTCCAGCAGGTCCCTGCTGCACAGCAGCATGAAGTGCGACTCGTGCCAGCGGCGGAACCAGCCCCTCGGCGACAGCGCCACCATGTCCGTGGTCACCGGCAGCCGGTGCGCCCCCGCCGACCGCAGCCGCCGCGTCACGCCCGGCAGCAGTTCCTCCAGCGCGATCGCCCCGCCGGACCACAGCTGGTGGACGTGCCGGGCCTGCGGAAGCCCCTTGCGGGGCGCGGGACCGGGGGGCAGCACGTCGCGCTCCACGACGATCACCCGGTCGGCGAGTCCGGCCAGGGCGGCGGCCGCGAGCATGCCGCTGTGGGATCCCCCCAGGACGACGGCGACCGTGGCGGGGGAGGGGCGCCGCGTCAGACTCGCCTCGCGGCGGTCATCCTCGCCGGCCTGCTTTCCTGCCGGGGGTCTGGGGGGCGTCGTCCCCCGGGAAGACGCAGTACTCATGCGTGGACATGCTCTCTGCCGGGACGGTGGCGCGGCCGCGCACCGCCGTGATCTCGTCGGGACTGCGCAGGGCCTCGGAGACGGCGTGGATCTCCTGCAACAGGTAGGTGGTGTCGAAAGCCGTCGTGTCGTCGCCGTCCGTGGCGTGCCGACCGGTCTCGACGGCCTCCAGGATCGTCACGGCGGCGGCGAGGGCCTGGGCCCGGCCGGGCGCGGCGCCGAGGGCGAGGGCGGTGTCGTGGGCCCGCCGCCGCAGGTCTTCGTCGAGGCGGCGGGAGAGCTGGAGGAGCGCGTCGCGGATGTAGGTCTCGCGGCGGATCAGGCGGATCTCGGGGGCGGCCCACAGGGCGAGTGGCTCACGACGGCCCGTGACGGTCCGCAGCAGCCGGGCCAGCGGCTTCAGGCTCCGGCACCGGCGGCGGATCAGCCAGCGCCCGTGGAAGTACTGTCCGGCGTGCGGGACGATGACGCCGGTCGCGACCATGGTGGCGCCCACGCAGGCGGCGGACGGCGCGATGTTGGTGTTGAGCCAGTCCAGGTCGTGCCCGGTCCACCGGGCCGTGATGGCGGTGAACTTGGCGGCGCTGAAGAGGAGGTTGGTGACGTATCCGACGGTCAGGAACCTCAGCCCCCAGCGCAGCCACCCGTCGAGTCCCTCGGTGCGGATCCAGGTCCAGATGAGCCGGGCGGTGATCAGACAGGCCGCCGTGTGCACGGTCAGGTAGAGAAGGATCTCCTCGCGCATGAAGGGGGTGGTGGCGTAGTACGTGTCCAGGTCCCGGATCTGTTCCACCGGTACGTCGGCGAGCGCGAACAGGACCCACAGCGCGACCACCACGGCCGTGTAGACGGAGACCACCCACCGGGTTGCACGTCGCGTCTGCTCCCGGCGGTCGGTGTGGCCGTTGCGCCAGTGCACCACCAGCAGCAGCCAGGACGCGGACAGTGCGGTGATCAGGGAGTACACCCAGGGTGCCGCGATGTTCGGCACACCGGTGACCCGGTTGGTCCAGGCGATCGTGCCGGGGGCCGCGAAGACGAACACCGCGCAGGCGAGCAGCAGCACACCGCCGACGGCACGCAGCAGAGGGTCCCGCCACAGCTTGACGATGCTGGGCAGTTTGATCGCCAGGGCCGCGCCCAGGACCAGGCCCGGCAGCCAGAAGGATATGTACAGGCCGGTGAGGAACGCGGCCGGCCCGTCGGCCAGCTGTGGAGCGGTCACCGGGTCCCGCCTCCGCGGCCTCGGTAGCCGAGGGATCTCTGGACCGGGTCGGCGGCGGCACGGTCGCCGCCCCGTCCCGACGCGTAGGACCAGAACACCGCCGCCAACCGGTGCCCGAAGTCGTCGGCCTCGGCCTCGTCCGCCTCGCGGGAGCCGTTGCGGGCCGCCACGGTCAGGGCGACGGAATCCCAGCCGGGCCGACCGGCCAGCGCGTCCGCCGCGGCCGCGTGATGGTGCGAGTGGCCCGCGTGCAGGTGCCACAACTCATGGCCCAGGATGACCAGTTGCTGCATCGCCTCGGCCCGCTCCTCCACGATGACGAGGTCGAAGTCCTGGAACTCCACCCACAGTCCGGTCACCGCGATCTCGTCGGGGAACCGCTCGAAGCGCAGGTCCACGGGCCGTCCGCCGCGGCGCGCGCTCATCTCCTGGCACAGGGCCCGGCACAGCTCGGGCACGTCGGCCGGGGGGCGGGGTCTGGCCCGGACCGCGGCGCTGAGGTGGGAGACCAGATCGCGCATGGCCGAGGTCGCACGGGTGCGTCGCAGCGCCGAGGCGATCCGGGCCGCACTCCTGCGCGCGCCCGCGATGTCCATCCCACCCCCTGAACTCTCCCGCCGCCGTAGGACGGGCTGTTCGAGACTACGCGCACGGAACTGTCCCGTCACGCGATCCGATTTTGCTGTCCGGGCCATTGACTAGAAAGCGCTTCCTGCCTACGGTCCCGTTCGAAGTTACGAGCGCAATTCGAGATATCGAACAGATGGGGCAGGGAATGGGACGACCTGACCTGAGCCGCAGGCAACTTCTCGCCGCGGCGGGCGGGCTGACCGTCGCCGCGAGCTTCGGCTTCGCGGCCCTCGGCACCGGCGCCGACGCGCTCGCCTCCGGTGCGGACACCCGGGTGCGCTACTGGAACCTCTTCAGCGGCGGCGACGGCGCCAACATGATCGCGATGCTGGACGCCTTCCGCAAGGCCCACCCGGACATCGACGTGAAGGACTCCACCCTCCAGTGGGGCAACCCCTTCTACACCAAGCTCGCCATGGCGGCCGCGGGCGACCGCGCACCCGACCTCGGCGTCATGCACATGGGCCGGGTCACCGGCTTCTCGCCCGGCCGCCTCCTCGACCCGTGGGACGTCGACCTGCTCGCCAAGTACGGCGTACGGGAGCAGGACTACAACCCGGCGCTGTGGAAGCGCGGCGTCATCGACGGCAAGCTCTACGCCCTCCCGCTCGACATCCACGTCCAGCTCTGCTTCTACCGCAAGGACGTCCTGGGCAAGGCGGGCCTGCTCGGTGACGACGGCCGGATGATCCCGGTCACCTCCACCGACGAGTGGTTCGACGTCCTGAAGAAGGCCAAGGCCGCCCAGAAGAAGGGCCTTCAGACGATCGGCCTGTGGACCAACGACCAGAACTTCCAGTGGTGGTTCTTCGTCGCCTTCTACACCCAGCTCGGCGGCAAGTGGTTCGACGACGCCAACACCGAGGTCCTCTTCGACCCCGACAAGGCCACCCAGGTACTGGAGTTCCTCCGCCGGCACGTCACCGACGGGTACGTCATCCCCGGCGCCCCCACCGGTGAACAGTTCATCAACGGCGCCCCCTTCACCTGGGAGGGCAACTGGTCCGTGCCGGTCTTCTCCGGTGCGAAGCTCGACTACGGCGCGACCCCGCTGCCGCCCGTCTTCGGCAGACAGGCCACGCACGCCGAGTCGCACGCCTTCGTCCTGCCGCACCAGGCGGGCCGCGGCGGCGCCACCAACGAGGGCGCCCACGAACTCGCCGCGTACGTCGTCACGCACGCCCTCCAGTGGGCGGCCGGCGGGCACATCCCCGCGTACACGCCGACGCTCTCCACGGCCGCGTACAAGAAGCTCACCCCGCAGAACGAGTACGCCGGCGCCATGGACCACCAGGCCACCGAGCCGAAGGTGTGGTTCGCGGGCTCCACCGGCGTGCTCGCCCAGGACCTCGGCCCGGTCGTCGTCTCCTCGACGATGGGCTCCGCCAAGCCGGCGTCGGTGGCGCGGACGATGAAGAAACACCTCACCAAGCTCCTCGCCTCGAAGAACCCGATGGACGGCAGGACCGCCGCGCAGGGAGGTGCGATCGCATGACGACCAGCGCTCACATGACGACCGGAGCCGTCGCCGCACCGGCACGGGCCAGGACCGCGACCGCCGCGGCGACCGTCCGTCGCAAGCAGGGCTTCCAGCACGGCGGCTGGTTCGTCGCCCCGTTCCTCGCGCTCTTCGCGCTGTTCGTGATCTGGCCGCTGCTGCGCGGCATCTACCTCAGCTTCACGGACGCCAACATCTCCGGCGACGGCGCGAGTTTCGTCGGCCTGGACAACTACCGCGAGGCCCTGAACGACTCGGCGATGTGGGACGCGCTCGGCCACAGCGCGTACTTCACGCTGCTGGTCGTCCCGTGCATCACGGTCCTCGCCTTCCTGCTCGCGATGCTCGCCCACCACATCGAGCGCGGCAAGTGGCTGTGGCGGCTGTGCTTCTTCGTGCCGTTCCTGCTGCCCTCGACGGTCGCCGCCAACATGTTCCAGTGGCTGTTCACCCAGGGCATCGGCCTGATCAACGAGACCTTCGGGCTCGACACACCCTGGCTGACCGACAAGTCGTACGCGATGCTCGCCATCGTCATCGAGACCCTGTGGTGGACCGTCGGCTTCAGCTTTCTGCTCTACCTCGCCGCCCTCCAGGGCATCCCCGACCACCTCTACGAGGCCGCGAAGCTGGACGGCGCGAACGCCTGGCAGCGCATGGTCCACATCACGCTGCCGATGCTGCGCAACATCACCGGCCTGGTGATCGCGCTCCAGATCCTCGCCTCGCTGCAGCTCTTCGACCAGGCCGTCGTGATGATGGACTTCGGGCCGGGGCCGGAGGTCAGCACCCGCTCCTTCGTCCAGTACACCCTCGAACAGGGCTTCACCAGCTACCGCGTGGGCTACGCCTCCGCGATGTCCATCATCTTCTTCGTGATCATCGCAGTCGTCGCCCTGGCGCGGATGTGGCTGCTGCGCACCCGTGAGGAGAGCGGCCGATGACCACCGCCGTACAGGTCCGCAAGAGCCCCCGTAAGCCCTGGACGCCCAGCCAGATCATCCTCACGCTGATCGGTGTCGCCGTCTCCGCCGTGTTCGTGGCGCCGATCGCGGCGGCGCTGTTCACCTCCCTCAAGTCCGAGGCGGAGGCGGCCGAGATCCCGCCGCACTGGCTGCCCGAGGTCTGGACGGCCCAGGCGTGGAAGGCGCTGTGGGAGACCGGCAACATCACCAACTGGTTCATCAACTCGCTGGTGGTGTCGGTCTGCGTCACCTCCGTCGTGCTGACGGTCAGCGCCCTCGCCGGATACGGCTTCGCCCGCACCGAGTTCCGCGGCAAGAGCGTGCTCATGGGCATCGTGATGTCGGGCCTGATGATCTCCCCGGCGGTCCTGGGAGTGCCCCTCTTCACGACGGTCCAGCAGCTGGGGATGGTCGACACGTACTGGGGCATGATCCTCCCCCAGTGCGCGCCGGCCGCGATGGTCTACATCCTCTACAAGTTCTTCCAGGGCGTCCCGCGCGAACTGGAGGAGGCGGCCTTCATCGACGGCGCGGGCCGCTGGCGGGTCTTCTTCACGATCGTCGTCCCGCTCGCGAGGCCGTCTCTGGCGGCGGTCGGCATCTTCACCTTCATCGCCTCCTGGAACAACTTCCTGTGGCCCTACATGGTGACCAACAACCCCGACCTGATGACCATGCCGAACGGCATCGCGACCGTCATGAACTCCTACGGCATCCAGTGGGCCCAGCTCATGGCCGGCGGCCTCATGGCGGGCCTCCCGCTGATCATCGTCTTCGTCTTCTTCCAACGCCAGATCGTGGCGGGCGTGGCCCACACGGGTCTGGCCGGTCAGTGAGGAGGCCGAGTTGAAGCGCCTGAGATACGTCACCCTTCTGACCGCCGCCCTCGTCGCCGTGCTCCCGACCACGGCACAGGCGGACGTCACCTACCCCGACCCGCTCCCGGTCACCGGGCAGCAGATCATCCACGATCCGACGGTCGTCCGGCTCAAGTCCGGTGGCTACGCGGCCTATTCGACCGGTGGGGTGATCGGCGCCCGGCTGTCCAAGGACCTCAGGCACTGGACCGACGCGGGCAACGCCTTCGCCGAGCCGCCGAGCTGGTGGTACGAGTACAACGACACCGGTGACCCCTGGGCGCCGGACGTCTCGTACCGCGCCGGCCGGTACTGGCTCTACTACGCCGTCTCCTCCTGGGGCACCAACCACTCCGCGATCGGCGTGGCCACCTCCCCGTCCGGCCTCCCCGGCACCTGGACCGACCACGGCAAGGTCTTCACCTCCGAGACCACCGACTCCTGGAACGCCATCGACCCGGCGGTCGTCCGGGCGGACGGCAGGCTGTGGATGTCGTTCGGCTCGTACTGGACGGGCATCCGCATGGTCGAGCTGAGCCCGGTCACCGGGAAGGCCCTCCCCGGTGCCACCGTCCACCACCTGGCCACCCGCCCCGACGCCCCGTACGCGGTCGAGGGCCCGTACCTCGTCAAGCACGGCCGCTACTACTACCTCTTCGCGTCCTACGACGCCTGTTGTGCGGGAGTGAACTCCACGTACAAGATCAGGGTCGGAAGGTCCACGACGATCACGGGCCCGTACGTCGACAGCACCGGCAAGCCGCTGCTGGAGGGCGGCGGCGACCTGCTGCTGACAGGACACGGGAGGTACATCGGCACGGGAGGCGAGTCGGTCTTCCGCGCCCGCGGCCAGGACTGGCTGGCCTACCACTACTACGACGCAGACGACAACGGCACACCGAAGCTGGGCCTGAACAGGCTCGGCTGGGTGCGTGACTGGCCCGTTGTCACGTAATTCCGTTCCTGAAAGGTCCCCATGAGCAAGTCCACCGCCCGCTTCACCCTCGACCCCGCCTTCAAGGTCGGTGAAGTCAACCCCCGCCTCTTCGGCTCCTTCGTGGAACACCTCGGGCGCTGCGTCTACACCGGCATCTTCGAACCGGACCACCCCACCGCCGACGACAAGGGCCTGCGCCAGGACGTCCTGGACCTCGTCCGCGAACTCGGCGTCACCGCCCTGCGCTACCCGGGCGGCAACTTCGTCTCCGGCTACAAGTGGGAGGACTCCGTCGGCCCCGCCGAGGATCGCCCCCGCCGCCTCGACCTCGCCTGGCACTCCACCGAGACCAACCGTTTCGGCCTCTCGGAGTACATCGACTTCCTCCGCAAGGTCGGCCCCCAGGCCGAGCCCATGATGGCGGTGAACCTCGGCACGAGGGGCGTCGCCGAGGCCCTCGAACTCCAGGAGTACGCCAACCACGCCGACGGCACGGCCCTGTCGGACCTCCGTGTCGCCCACGGCGACAAGGACCCCTTCGGCATCAAGCTCTGGTGCCTCGGCAACGAGATGGACGGCCCCTGGCAGACCGGCCACAAGACGGCCGAGGAGTACGGCCGGATCGCCGCCGAGACCGCCCGCGCCATGCGCCAGATCGACCCCGGCGTCGAACTCGTCGCCTGCGGCTCCTCCAGCCAGTCCATGCCCACCTTCGCCGCGTGGGAGGCGACGGTCCTCGAGGAGACGTACGACCTCGTCGACTACGTCTCCCTGCACGCCTACTACTGGCCGGAGGACGGTGACATCGACTCCTTCCTCGCCTCCGCCGTCGACATGGAGTCGTTCATCGCCAACGTTGTCGCGACCGCCGACCACGTGGGCGCCAAGCTCAAGTCGAAGAAGAGGATCAACCTCTCCTTCGACGAGTGGAACGTCTGGTACCTGCCCGAGTGGGAAGCGCGCGCCAAGGAGTTCGAGCGGGACGACTGGCCCGAGGCCCCCCGTCTTCTGGAGGACAACTACAGCGTCCTCGACGCGGTCGTCTTCGGCTCGCTCCTCATCGCTCTGCTGCGGCACGCCGACCGCGTCACCGTCGCCTGTCTCGCCCAGCTCGTCAACGTGATCGCCCCGATCATGACCGAGCCGGGCGGCCCGGCCTGGCGCCAGACGACGTTCTTCCCGTTCGCGCAGGCCTCGACGTACGGTCGCGGTGAGGTCCTCGACGTACGGGTCGACTCGCCGACGTACGAGACGAAGAAGTTCGGCGAGACGGACCTCCTGCACGCCACGGCCGTGCGCGCCGAGGACGGCACGGTCACCGTCTTCGCCGTCAACCGCGGCCAGAACGACCCGCTGCCGCTCGAAGTCGCCCTGAGCGGACTGGACTTGACGAGCGTCGTCGAGCACAGCGTCCTCGCGGACGCCGACCCGGACGCCCGCAACACCCTCGACACCCCCGAGCGGGTCGCCCCGCACGCGGCCGAGGGCACCGCGCTCCAGGACGGCACCCTCACCGCCGTACTGGAGCCGCTGTCCTGGAACGTGATCCGGCTGGCCTGACGGTTCAGCGGCCGGGGGAGTCCACCGGTGTCACCGGCACTCCTCCGGCCGAGGCCCCCATCGCCGTCAGCCGTACGTCCCTGGGCCCCGACTCCGTCGTCCCGTCGGACAGCACCGCCAGCGCCAGGGTGTTGGTGCCGCGGGTGCGCAGGATGCCGTTCGGCAGGACGAAGGTGTGCTGCGGGCCCACGTCGTTGACGTACTGGCCCATGTTCCAGCCGTTGAGGAAGATCTGGACGCGGTAGGCGCGCTGCGGATCGTCGTCGAGGGTGAGGCCGACCGAGGCGTCGATGCCGGCGTCGACGGCGAGCCGGAACGTCGTCCGGTACCAGGTGACCCCCTGGAGCCGGTCGGCGCGGGGCAGCTCCGCGGCCTCCCAGCCGTCCTCGGCGAAACCCGGCAGATGCCAGCCCTTGCGCTCCCCGTACAGGCCGCCGTTGTTGAGCGGACCGCGCACCGGGTCGGAGGTCGTCTCGCCCTGGATGCGCCAACTCGCCTTCGGTGAACCGCCCTTGAAGGTGACCTCCGTCAACCCGCGGGCCACCTTGTGGGAGTCGGCGGATCCGCCGTCCATGTCGTGCGCCATCCGCCGTACCAGGACGGACAGCACGCGAGGCGACTCTTCGGCGGCCGGTGGCACCTCGAAGGTGGCCGTCGCCGTCCAACTCCCCTTGCGCGCCGTGCTCTTGTCCGGCACCGGCATCCGGTGCGTGCCCAGCGGCTCGCCGTCGAGCCACGCCATCAGCAGCCCCTGTGTGCCGGTGCTGTAGGCGAGGGACACCGACTCCAGGTCGTCCGCGTCCGTCAGGCGTCCCCGGTACCAGACGTCGCCGTAGTGGAAGCCGTAGTCGTCGGCGAACAGCACCGGCCCGCCCTTCGGGACCGGGGTGACGCTGTACGAACCGGTGCGGTCGGCCGTCGTCCAGCCGGAGTCGTCGTAGTCCGGGGCGGACTCGAAGTTCTCGGTACGGCGCCGCCAGCCGCCCAGTGCGGGCAGCCGCACCTCGCCCACCGCGGGCACGGGGAGCTGTCCGGGCGTGGCCGGCATATCGGCGCGCAGGCTGCCCATGGGGGTGACCGAGGTACGCAGCGGGCGTCCGTTCCAGGTGATCCGGCCGATGCCGCGCGGGGCCCACACCTCCATGCCCGTCCCCTCGACGGTGTCGCCGGTGAGATGGGCGGTGACACCGTCCAGGGTGGCCTCGCGCACCAGCGAGGGCCCGTACACCAGTACCGTGCCGGTCGGGGTGTCCACCGGGAACAGCCTGAGCGCGGCCGCGTCGTCGGCGAGGACCACCAGCAGCGGGGTGTCGCTGCCGCCCGCCTCGATCCGCACCCGGGCCAGCCCGCCGACGCCCATCGGCGCGGTGATCCTGAGGACACCGAGGTCGTAGTTCCACGCGGGTTCCGCGTCGCCCCGGGTGACCAGCGGCTCCTCCGGGCACTCCAGCAGGACCTGCGCCATCTCGCCGTGCGGGGCCGTGAACACGGCGACGTCCATCCGCCCGACCTTCAGGTACATCATGGGCTGCGCGGTGGCGTACTTGAGGGTGCGCCCGCCCAACTGCAGGTTGGCGGTGAGCAGTCGGGCGTCATGGGCGGCGACGGTGAACGCCACGTCGATCCCGGCGGCCGGGACGGTCGTGGTGATCGGCGCGTCGGTGTCGTTGCGCACGACGTACACCTGGGAGCCGGTGTCCGGGTTGGTCAGGTGGTACACCTTCAGCCGCTCGTCCTCGGCCCGCACCGCGTCCGCCCGATCCAGCTTGGCGAAGTCCGGCACGGTCCCCAGGAGATGGCCGAGCTGGTGGACCGGGGCGAGCTTCGGTGTCTGGCGGCGCGCCTCGTCGATCGCCGCCCCGTAGTCGTACGACGTGTAGACCTGCGGCGCGGGCAGCCAGCCCCACGAGGTGCCGCCGAAGGTCATGTAGACGTTGTGCACGGTGATGCCGTTGGCGAGGTTGGTGAGCTGGAAACGCCGCTCGTAGGCCGCGTCCCGGGTGTACCGCGCCTCTGCGTACCCCTTGCCGTCGAAGGTGGCCCCACCCCACGGGTCGAACCAGCCGCCGCCGAACTCCGGGATGAACCCGGGTGTCCTGGGGCTGGCCGTCGCCCCGCCCTTGAGGCCGCCCTCCCCGAAGTCCCCCCAGTCCGGCGGCGCCTGGGCCGGGTCGGGATACCCGTCGAAGCCGTACAGCCAACCACGCTCCTCGCCCCCGGTGTTGAAGGAACCGGGGGCCCAGTAGCCGTTCCTGCCCTTGTCGTTGTGGAACAGCGGAACGTCGATCCCGTCGGCGCGCACCTTCTTGTACAGGTGGGACATGTAGTCGCGGCCGAGGCTCTCGTCGACGAAGGCGTCGTACTCGTTCTCGATCTGGTAGAGCAGGACCGTGCCCCTGCCCTTGGTGAACAGGTGCCGGGCGGCGATGGCGTTGACCTCGGTCAGCCACTCGTCGACGTAGGACAGATACGTCGGGTCGGAGGTGCGGGCCCGGCCGGCGGTCGCCGCGAGCCAGCCCGGGAAGCCGCCGCCGTCGACCTCGGCGTTGATGTACGGGCCGGGGCGCAGGATCACGTACAGGCCGGTCTCGGTGGCCGTGCGCAGGAACAGATCGAGGTCGCGGACACCGGTGAAGTCGTACTGGCCGGGGCCGGGGGAGTGGTAGTTCCAGGCCACGTACGCACTCACCGCGTTGAAGCCGTGGGCGCGCATCTTCTGCAGGACGTCCCGCCACAGCGACGGACTCGGCAGCCGGAAGGGGTGCATCTCGCCCGACCGCAGCACCAGACGCCGGCCGTCGACCAGCAGCGAGTACTTGTCGTAGCCGACCTTGTGCCGCACCCGGTCGGCCGCGGGCGCGCCCGGTGCGGGCCCGGTGGGCACGCTGTGGGAGGCGTACGCCCGGGTGGTCTCCCCACCACTGCCGCTCAGCGCGAAGCCGAGCGCCGTGGTGCCGGCGAGGGCGCTGAATGTACGTCTGCTCAGCTCCAAGGGAGCGCCTCCTGGTCGTGCCGCGCTAGCGCCAGTCCGTCCGTGGGTGTGAGTGGTGTGCCTATTGTGGCGTGGCCATTGTCTACGCCCCAACGCCGCACAATTGTCGTATGAGGATCTCTGCACGGGCGGACTACGCGGTACGGGCGGTGCTGGAGCTTGCCGTGAGGCAGGACGTGGAACCGGTGAAGGCCGAGGCCATCGCTCTGGTCCAGGACATTCCGCACAAGTTCCTTGAGGGGATTCTCGGCGACCTGAGGCGCGGTGGGATCGTCGACAGCAGGCGTGGCGGGGGCGGCGGTTACCGCCTCGCCCGGGAGGCCTCGGCCATCACGGTGGCGGACGTCATCCGTGCGGTCGACGGGCCGATCGTCTCGGTGCGCGGCGAGCGCCCCACCGGTCTGGAGTACACCGGCTCCGCACAGCCGCTGCTCCCGCTGTGGATCGCCCTGCGGGCCAACGTCCGCAAGATCCTGGAGGGCGTCACCATCGCCGACATCGCGGGCGACGCGCTCCCGGAGCCGGTCCAGCAACTCGCGGCCGAACCGGCCGCTTGGGAGAACCCCTGATTCCATGCCTGTGTGACGTGGATCACGGCGAGGGGAAAACCTGCCGCCGGGGCCGGGCGTCTAGCAGGTGTGAGATCAGTCAGAGCAGCGCTGCACGAGATGGACGAGGAGCGTCTCGTCCGGCTGGTGGCCAAAGGCGACCGTGCCGCGTTCGAGGAGCTGTACCGGCGTACGTCGCCGTGGATGGTGGTGCGGCTGCGCCGCCGGTGCGTGGACGAGCAGATCGTCGCGGAGGTCATGCAGGAGACCTACCTGGCGGTGTGGCGTGCGGCAGGTGCGTTCGCCGGGACCGCTGTCGGGGGGACGGCCACCGGCTGGCTGTGGACGATCGCGGCACGCCGCCTGGTCGACGCGTTCCGGCGCAGGGCGCACCACGCGGAGCCGCCGCCGGCCGCCGCCCCGCCCGACGTGGCACCCGCCGCCGAGGAGTTGGCGCTCGCGGAGACCGTCGGCGGTGACGTCGGGGACGCGCTGCGGAGCCTCGCACCGGAGCTGAGACAGGTACTGCAGGCGATGGTGCTCGACGGGCTGTCCGTCCGCGAGACCGCGGTCCTGCTCGGGCTGCCCGAGGGCACGGTCAAGACCCGTGCCCGCCGGGCCCGTATCGAGATGCGGAGGGCGCTGGCATGAGTGTCGAACACGCGTCGAGGCGAATCATCGAGGGATACGTACGCGGCGGCGCGGACCTCTCCGCCGACGAGGTGTGGGCCGTGGAGGCGCATCTGGAGATGTGCCGGGTGTGCCGTGACCGGCTGTCCGCGGCGGTCGGTGCCGGGGCGCCCGACGTGGCGCGGCTCGTCGACACCGTGTGGTCCGGCCTCGAACCCCGACTCGCGGTCACCGCCACGATGCCGCGCCGACGGCGCTGGTCGGCGCGGCTGTCGAGGTGGATGACCCCCACGATGGTGCCGTGGCTGGCCATGGCCGTGGGCGTGACGCTGCTGACCCTGCTGCTCGACCTGGCCTACACCGGTTCCGGCGAGGTGTCGCTGGTGCTGCTGCTCGCCCCGGTGCTGCCCGTGCTCGGCGTCGCGGCGTCCTGGTCGCGCGGTCTGGACCCGGCCTACGAGCTGACGGCCTCGGTGCCCAGGAGCGGGCTCCATCTGGTGCTGCGGCGCACCGTGTCCGTGCTCGGCGTGGTGGTCCCCGCGCTGCTGGTGGGCGGCTGGGCGACGGGAGTGATGGTGGTGCAGTGGTTGCTGCCCTGTCTGGCCTTCACCTCGACGACCCTGGCGCTCGGCGGTGTCATCGGTGTGACCCGCGCCGCCTTCGTGCTGGCCGCCGTGTGGGCCGGTGTGGTCGTGGCGCCGACCCTGGCCACCAGCCGTACGACCTTCGCCCTGCAGACAGGCGGTCTGCCCGCCTGGGGACTGATCCTCGCCCTCGGTGTCGGTGTCGTGATCGCCCGCAGAGGCGCGTACACCCTGCTGGGAGCCCATCGATGACCATCGGAAAGAACTCGGGAAAGGAACACCGCATGACGTCCGCCGTGAGCGCGGCCGACATCGCACCGACGGCCTACGCCTGGGAGATCCAGGCCACCGGGCTGAAGGTCAGGGTCGGCAGGAAACGGATGGCCGTCGACGGCCTCGACCTCTCGCTGGGCATCGGCGTCCACGGCCTCCTCGGCCCCAACGGGGCGGGCAAGACCACCCTCATCCGGACGCTGGCCACCGTGCTGCGCCCCACCGAGGGCAGCCTGGAACTACTCGGTGAGTCCGTGGGCGGCATGGGCGAGCACCGAGCGGTGCGCCGCCGAATCGGCTATCTGCCGCAGGAGTTCGGCTACTACAAGCGCTTCACCGTGCGCGAGTTCGTCGAGTACATGGCGTGGCTGAAGGAGGTGCCCAGAGCGAGCATCCCCGCGGCGGTGCAGCGCGCCGTGGAGCGGGTGGGTCTGGCGGACCGCGCCGACGAGAAGATGAAGGCCCTGTCGGGCGGCATGGTGCGCCGGGTCGGTATCGCCCAGGCCATCGTCAACGACCCGACGATCCTGCTCCTCGACGAGCCGACGGTCGGCCTGGACCCGGCGCAGCGGCTGCGCTTCCGCGAGCTGCTGCAGGAGTTGGGTACGGACACCTGCGTGCTCGTCTCGACCCATCTGGTGGAGGACGTCGCCGCCGCCTGTACCGACGTGGTGCTCTTCGCCGAGGGGCGGCTGGTCTTCAAGGGGCCTCCGGACGAACTGGCCTCGGTGGGCGGCCCGGAGCACGAGGGTGACAGCCCGCTGGAGCGCGGCTACTCGGCCATGCTGCTCAACCCCGAGCAGGGAAGGGGGACGTGGTGAACGGCCGGGTTCTGCGCATCGAGTTGAGGCGTTCGGTGGCCCCGTGGGCCGGTGTCGTGGTCCTGGTGCCGGCGCTGGCGTTCCTCTACCTGCTGGACGGCAGCTGGTGGAGCGGCACCACGGCGTGGACGGCCCAGTGGACGTCCATGGCCCTGTGGACCCGCTCCCTGCTGTTCTACCTGTGGCCGCTTGCCGTGGGGCTCGGTGCGCTGCAGGGACTGCGTGATCATCGCTCGAAGATGTCCGAGCTGCTGACGAGCACCCCGCGGCCCGCCCGGCACCGCGCGGCCACCCTGGCGGGCGCGACGGCGATCACGCTGGCCTCGGCCTTTGCGCTTCTCGTCCTCGTGGGCGGGGTCCAGGTGCTCGCCCACACCGAGTACATGCACCTCGGGTGGTTGCCGATCTCGCTGGTGGGGGTGCTCTCTCTCGTAGCGGGGGCCGTGCTGGGCATGGGGGCCGGGCGGGCTCTGCCGTCCGTGCTCACCCCGCCCGCGCTGGCCATGGGCGCCTTCGTGTTCACAGCCCTCATGCACATGTCTTTGGGCCGGACGGAGACGAGCACGGCGGCGGGGGTCCCGGCCACGGAGCCGAACCGGATCTCGCTGCTGTCACCGGCGCTGGAGGACGTGCGCGAGGCGTTCGTCACGCTGTCCGCCCCCGTGCACGTCGGGCAGACGATCTGGCTGCTCGGCATGGCCGCGACCGGCTTCGCACTGCTCGTCGCCACGACCCCGCGCACCCGGCTGACCGCCCTGACGCCCGTCCTGGCGGGTGCGGTGATCGCCCTGCTCGTCCTCCCCGCCGACGCGCGCCGGATGTACGTCGTCGACAAGGCCGCCGCGGAGCTGGTGTGCGACGGCCCGGTGTGCGTGACGAAGACGCAGCAGGCACGACTCGCCGACCTCGCGGGCCCCGGCAAGGAGGCGCTGCGCCTGCTGCGCGGAGCCCTCGGTGATCAGGCGCCGGACTCGGTCCGGGAGAACACCGCCGTACTGCCGGAGGGGTCCACGCCGCGGTGGTCCCGCGGGACCGTTCTCCTCGACTTCGACGACGACCTCGTCGCCACCGCGAAGGGCGAGGAGCTGACCTGGGCCCTGGTCGCCAAGGGCATGGTGCCGGGGTGCACCCCCGTCGGCTGGAGCGGCATGGGCGGAGACGAATACGCGCGGACCGTCGCGCTGGGCTGGGTCCTCGGAGACCTCAAGCCGCTCGGCGGCCCGTCGGCACGTCTGCCCGCCCGGGCCGATGCCGAGACCCGCACGGTGTGGAAGGAGCTCATGGCGCTGCCACGGGCCGAGCAGCTCTCGCGGATCAACGCGATGCGCGCTGCCGCGCTCTCCTGCGAGGGCGACCCGTTCGACGCGCTGAAGGGCGGTGCGTCCCGGTGAGATGGCTGACGTTGTACGCGCGCTCGCGTCAGGTACCCGCGTCGCTCGCCGCGGTGCTGATCGGCGCGATGACGGTATGGGCACTCGCCCGGGACGGGAACGCGGGACCCGTTGATCCGAAACTGCCCGCGCTCATCCTCACCACGGGGGCGATGGCGGTCTCGGTCGGGCTCGGCGGGCAGGACCTCGCGCTGGACCGGACGGCCGCGATCCGCTGGATGTCCCGCAGAGCGGCGCACGTGCTGCTCGCCGGTGTGGCCGTCGCCGCGTCGCTGCTGACGGTGCAGACCATGGGCGTGTCCATGGCCACCACCGCGTTCGTCGTCCGGGACAGCGCGGGCCTGATGGGCCTGGTCGCCCTCGGCGCCGCGCTCTCGGGCGGCCAGTACGCATGGACGCTGCCGTTCGCCTGGCTCTCGCTGGTGTTCCTCGCCCCGCCCCCGACGAGTACGCCGACGCACGTGGCGATGTGGATGCTGCTGCCTCCCGGCACGGCGGCGGGCACCTGGACAGCCCTGGTCCTCACGGTCGTCGGTACCACGGCCTACGCCGTCGCCGGTCCGAGGCGGTAGCCGCCCAACTGGGGCTGCTTACACGTGAGTTCGGACAACAGTGGAATGGCTGGAGTTCGCTCTGGCGGTGCCACAGGGCGCTCCCTACGATTCGATCGCCGCGGTGCTTCACAGAAACCACACAGGTTCTCCACGCTTCAACAACAGCGCAGAGGAGAGACCCCCCATGGCAAGTGGACTTCTTCTGGGCGGCGCCGTCGCCGCTCTCATGGCCGCGGCGGTGCCCGCGCACAACCCGTCCGGCGGGTTCGTCGACCCGCCCCCGGACAAGATCGTCATCAACGTCGCCACGGTGAACGGCTCCGGCTGTCCCGCGGGCACGGCGGCCGTCGCCGTCTCCGAGGACAACACCGCGTTCACGGTGACCTACAGCGACTACCTCGCCCAGGTCGGCGGCAACTCCGACCCCACGGCGTTCCGCAAGAACTGCCAGCTCAACCTGATCGTCCATGTCCCGCAGGGCTTCACGTACGCCATCGCCGAGGCGGACTACCGGGGCTTCGCCTCGCTCCAGGCCGGCGCGAGCGGCGTCCAGCGGGCCTCGTACTACTTCCAGGGCTCCTCGCAGACGGCCGCCAAGACCCACACCTTCCCCGGCGCCTACAACGACAACTGGCAGGCGACCGACACCACGGACTGGGCCCAACTGGTGTGGGCGCCCTGCGGGGTTCAGCGCAACTTCAACATCAACACCGAGGTCCGGGTGAACGCGGGCTCCTCCTCGCCGACCAAGGTCAGCTTCATGACGATGGACTCGACCGACGGTGACATCAGCACCGTGTACCACATGGCGTGGAAGGAGTGCCCCGGCAGGTGAACGGGCGTCGCCCGCCGCTCCTGTGGGCGGCGGGCGACGCGTGATCAGCGTTCGACGCCGAGGGTCAGGGTGCCGGAGTAGCCGGCGGAGGGGCTGCTGCCGAGGGCGGTCAAGGTCAGGAGGCCGGACGCGGCGCCGCCGTCGTCGTAGATCCCGTCCTGGGCGAGGGTGGTGCGGCGGACCGTGTTGGCCGAGTACGGCGAGAGCGCGCCGACCTTGGCGGTGACCGTCTCGTCGAAGAAGAGCTGGCCGGTGTGGAGCTCGGTGCCGCCGGTGAAGGAGCCGTCGGAGGTGAGGGTGACGCCGACGTGCACCTTCACGTGGATGTGGACGCAGCGGCCTATGTACCAACCGGGGTAAACCGTCGTGATGTTGGCGACGCCGTTGGAGTCGGTGAGCACGCCGCCGCGCAGGAAGGTGCCGCTGTCGGGCTCGTTGTGGCCGTTGTTGCCGACGTAGCCGGAGTACTCGCCGAGCGCGTCGCAGTGCCAGATCTCGACGAGGGCGTCACTGATCGTGGCGCAGGTGTCGTCGTCGACGACGGTGAGGGCGAGTTCGAGCGGGAAGCCGGTCTTGCCCTCGGTGATGTCGGCGCGGACGTACTGGCCGTCGAGGTAGTAGGGGCCTTCGGTCATCTCCTTGGTGAGGGTGCAGACCGCCGCGGCGGCCACGGGGGCCGTGTCGGGGGACGCCTGGGTGCGGGACGCGGCGGCGCCCACGGCGAGGGCGGCGGCGGTGGCGCCCGTGGCGACCAGGACGGTGCGGCGGGCGACGGTGTCTCTCGTCGAGGGCTCGGACATGGGGGTCTCGTTCCTGGGGGTGTCTGTCATGAGCACGACACCATAAAAGCGGTCGCTGTTGATGGGCTGTCAGTTCGGCAAAATGAGGGATCGTCAAGTTTCTTGCGAGACAGGTTGCGGTGTCTGGAGGGGTGGACGCGGTACCGTACCGGGGCGTATGCCGACAAGGAGGGTAAATGGGGCTTACCGTGCGGGTCGAACGGCGCATCGCGGAGGACTTCCCCGGCCGGGACGGCGAGGTGGTGGGAGATCTCCTCACCGAACTGGTCAACCACCTGACCGACCGCGGCGACCGGGAGGACAAGGAACGGATCGCCGCAGCGACGCTGCTGTGCGGACAGGGCCGGGTGGACCGTCTCCTCGACGCCGTCCAGCTGGCCAAGGAGGACTGGCGGGACGTGCTGGTGGGCGCGGGCTTGGCGGACGCGGGGTGGAGGGAGCGGTTGGAGGCGGACTTCGGGCCGGCGGCTCCGGCCGGCTGACCTACGGGTGCGAGCCCCACGGCGGCTGTCGAACCGCTGGTCTCGACGTGGCTGTGGGGCCGCCTGCTCCTCCGCTCCCGGATTGTGCGGGTTGTGCGATGGCTGTCCCCCAGCAGGGCGGGGGGTGCTGCAATGCTGGTGAGTTTGCCGGTGATGCACGCGACGGGAGGCACGGCCGTGGACGGGGGATCTCCTGACCTGCTCCGATTCGAGGTGCTCGGGCCGTTACGGGCGTGGCGCGGCCCGGTGCGGCTGGAGCTGGGGCCGGTCAAACGACAGGCGGTACTGGCGGCACTGCTGCTGAGCGAAGGCGCCGTGATCAGTCATGAGCGGCTGCTCGACGCGGTATGGGGCACGCAGCCACCCGCCGGCGGTCCCAAGGTGCTGCCCACGCACGTCAACTCCTTGCGCAGGGCGCTCGATCCGAAAGGAGCACCCCCCGCGGAGTCGGTGATCCGCAGCGGCAAGGGCTGGTACCGCTTCGCCGTCGAGGGCGTCCGGCTCGACACGGCGGAGCTGGCGGAGCGCAGCCGCGCCGCGCTGCGCACCGGCGCGGCCGGAGACCTGACCACCGCGGCGGAACAACTGGCGTCCGCACTCGGGCTGTTCCGCGGCGAACCCCTGGCCAACCTGCCGGGACCGTTCGCGCGGGCGGAGCGCGAGCGGCTCACGGAGCGCCGCCGGACCCTGCGGCTGGAGCGGCTCAAGTGCCTCGTCCAGCTGGGCCGCTTCGGCGACGCCCTCGACGAGCTCGGCGGCCCGTCCGCGTTCTCGGTGGCCGACCGCTACGACGAGTCGCTGACGGCCCTGCGCATCAGAGCGCTGTACGGCAGCGGACGCCAGGCGGAGGCGCTCACCGCCTATGAGGAGCTGCGGATACGCCTGCGCGACGAGCTCGGCGCCGACCCCGGTGAGGAACTGCGCCGACTGCATGGGGCGTTGCTGCGCCAGGACGACGCGTTCCTGCTCCCTGCGCCCCCGCCGACCCCCGCGCCCCGAGAGGGCAAGGTTCCCGCCGAACTGCCGCACGACGCCGCGGGTTTCGCGGGCCGCACCGGCGAACTGGCCCTGCTCCACGCCCTGCTGCCGCCCGAACAGGGCCGCCGGGACCCGGCGAACACCGTCGTCATCTCCGCGATCGGCGGCGCAGCCGGCATCGGTAAGACCGCGCTCGCCGTGCACTGGGCCCACCAGGTCCGCGACCGTTTCCCGGATGGCCAGCTCTATGTCAATCTGCACGGCTTCGACCACGACCGCCGCCCCCTCGAACCACGCGAGGCCCTCGAACTGCTGCTGAGCGGCCTGGGCCTCAGGGCCTCGGAGATTCCCCCGGACCAGGAGTCTCAGGCCCGTGTCCTGCGCACCCTGCTGTCCGGCCGTCGCGTCCTTGTCCTCCTGGACAACGCGGCCTCCGCCGATCAGGTACGACCGCTGCTCCCCGCCACCCCCACCTGCTGTGTCCTCGTCACCAGCCGCAACCGCCTCGGCGACCTCGTCGCCCGTGACGGTGCCCATGCCCTGGCCCTCGACCTCCTCCAGCCGGACGCGGCCCGCGCCCTGCTCAGCCGGACCCTCGGCGCGCACCGCGTCGACCACGACCAGCACGCGGTCGGCGAACTGATCCGCCTCTGCGGCAGCCTCCCCCTGGCCCTGCGCGTGGCCGCCGCGAGGCTGGCGGGCGACCCCGCGCTGCGCACGGCCGACCTCGTCGCCGAGATGACCGAGGGCAGCCGACTGGACGCGCTGGAGACGGACGGCGACGCAGGCTCTCCGCTGCGTACGGCCTTCTCGGTGTCGTACGGCGCCCTGACGCCGGACGCGCGACGGCTGTTCCGGTTGCTCGGCCTGTTCCCCGGAGCGGACTTCACCGCGGAGGCCGCCGCGGCCTTCCTCGACGCACCGCTGTCCCGGGCCCGCCGCCTGCTCGGCACGCTGGCCGCGGCGCATCTGGTCGAACCCGTGACGGCGGGCAGGTACCGGTTCCACGACCTGGTTCGCGAGTACGCCGGGGAGCGCGCACTGGCCGAGGAGACGACGCCGGAGCGTGAGGCCGCGCTGGAGCGGCTCCTGCTCTGGTATCTGCACGCCGCTCGTGCCACCGCGGGAACCGGACTCTTCCCGGAGCTGCCCAGCAGCCTCAGGGCCGGCGAGTACCCGGGCGTGCCCTCGGACGAGCCCGGACGATGGCTGGACGCGGAACGGGCGAATCTCCTCGCCGTCATCGACCACGCCGGCCGTCACGGCCCTCGCCCCGTCGCCTGGTACCTGACGTCCACCCTGTTCAGCCAGTTCTGGATCCATGTGTCCCGGAAGACCTGGCTGACCACCGTGAAGACGGTACTGGAGGCGGCCGAAGCCGAAGGTGACCTGTTCGGCCAGTCCGCCACGCATTGCAGCCTCTCCGCGGCCCGATGGGATCGGGGGCACGTCCGCCAGGCGATGGAGCACGCCACCCGCGCCCTGGACATCAGCCGGGAACTCGGCTGGACGGCCGGCGAGGCGTCGGCCCTCGGCCTGAGGGCCTTCGCGAAATGGAGCATGGCGCGCCTCGACAGCGCGTACGACGACCTGACCACCGGGTTGCGCCTCTTCAGCGCGGTCGGCAACCCCCACTTCGAAGGGTTCGGGCTGGTCGGCCTCGGTATGGCCTGCCGAGATCTGGGCCGGTTGCGCGAGGCCGCCGATCACCTCGAGCGTGCCCTCGGCCTCGACGCGGAACGCAGCCGGTGGGACAACGGCCCGGCCGTGCAGGTGCTGGGCGGGGTGTATTGGGAACTCGGCCGCCTCGCCGAGGGGCTCGACCTTCTCGGACCGGGGGTGACCTCCGACGAGAGGGGCGGTTATCGGGACGGCCGCGCGATGATGCTCGCCGCCGCGGCGAAGATCTACCTCGAACTCGGCCGCCACCAGGAGGGGTTGGCGTTGGCCGAGCGAGCGCTGGCGATGGACAGGGACACCAAGCGGTACTGGATCCAGCCCGGCATCCTCAACACGGTCGCCGCCGCCCACCGGAAACTGGGGCCTCCGGACGAGGCCCTCCGGGCCGACCGGCAGGCTCTCGCCCTGGCCCGTGAGGCGGGCTTCAGCCGCGCCGAGGCCGACACTCTCGTCAGCCTCGCCCTCACCCACCAGCTGCTGGGCCGCCTCGACGAGGCGCGCGCCCACGCCGAGGAGGCCCTGCGGCTGGCCCGTGCCCACTCCTTCCGTGTGGTGGAGGGCCAGGCCCTGACCGCCCTGTCCGAGACGGCCGAGTCCGGGCAGGACCGCGCCACCGCCGTCGCACTCGCCGAGCAGGCCCTGACCGTCCACCGGGAAACCGGTCACCGCCTCGGCGAGGCCCGCACCCTCGTGGCACTCGCCGGCCTCCACCGGAGCACCGACACGACCCGTGCCGAACTGCTGGGCCAACAGGCCCTCGCCGTCTTCGCGGACGTCGGAGTACCCGAGGACGTCACCCGTCTCTGAGTTCCATCCCGGCCGGTTTCGCCGGCTCGACCAAGTCGTCGAAGAGGGCGGCCACCGGGTCCACGGGCGGATTCAGTGCCGTGAGTACGGGGCGGAGTTCCTTCCAGTCCGCGACCGGGAGGGTGCCGAGACAGTCCTGCGCCGAGGCCGCGTCTCCCTCGCAGGACGCCCTGAACCTGCTGGCCAGCTGGGCCGCGACCGACGACGACATCGAGCGGTCCGCCCCGGACGACGACTCGGAGCCGGCCGACCCGGCCGACCCGGCCGACCCGGCCGAGACACCCGACTGAACGACTCGGTGGCTTCCCTGACCGGCTTACCTCCCGGGTAATCGACCCCGGTTCGCCCCGCGTGCCAGGCTCGTCGGCGTACGGAGCCCTACCGACCGGGGAGGACACCATGACCGCCTACGCCATCGCCCACCTGCGGGAAGCTCCGCCGCATCCGGAGATCGCCGAGTACATCGAGCGCATCCCGGCCACCTTCGAGCCGTACGGCGGACGCTTCCTCGTGCATGGCGCGGGGCACGAGGTGAAGGAAGGCGGCTGGCCGGGACATGTCGTGGTCATCGGCTTCCCGGGGATCGCCGAGGCGCGGGCCTGGTGGGACTCCGCGGCGTATCAGGAGATCGCCCCGCTGCGTTCGCGGCACATCGAGGGCGACATCATCCTCGTCGAGGGCGTTCCCGACGGTTACGAGCCCGCGGTCACCGCCAAGGCGATGCGGGACGCGCTCGCTTCCTGAGGACGTGCTCCCGACTCCCGTGTCCCATGCGACTGTTGGATACTGGGGCGACTGGCGTACGGAAGGGGGAGGTTCGCGTGCCGGACGGACGTGAGGTGGACCAGGCGGCGTTGCTGGATGTCGCCAAGGACGAGGACCGGGCACGCAGCCTGCTCCGCGCGCTGCGCACCCTGGGCACCGGGCCCGATCCGAAACTGCGGGAGATGGCGCGCGGGGTGCTGCGCGGTGACCTCACCGCCGAACAGGCCTTCACCGACCCGGAGTACACCGCCGCCCTGTTCTCCGGCGCCGACAAGGTCCGTCGCGCGGGGGAGCGGCGTTCCGACGCCGAGGCCCGCGAGGCCCGCGAGGCCGGCGAGCGTTTCGGGGAGTGGCAGCAGGCGCGTCGCACCGAGGAGGAGCGCGAGGATCAGGGCACGGCACAGCCCGACACGGCGCCCGGTACGGATCCGGGGCAGCAGCCCGCCGGCCCCTGGCGGCACTCCGGCCCGGGCGGGGTGGGCGGCCCGGGCGCCCTGGGCGGCCCCCGCCCGGCAGGCCCGTTCGGCCACCGCTGAACACCGTGCCTGCCCTGAGCCCCGTGCCTCCGCCGCCGAATTCCAGCCGCCGAACGCGAGACTGCCTCCCGTCGCGCCGACACGAACCCTTCTCATCCCGCCCCACCGGGGAGCCCCCCGCCCCACCGACAAACACCCCCACCCCACTCCCTCCCGCACCCCCGGCAAATCCCGCCTCTCGTAGTAAAGTTCGGCCGTCGTACGCGTGACCTGAAATGGTCCTGCCAAGACAAAGGGGGAACGAACATGGGGGTCGTGCTGCCCGACGAGGCGGCCTGGGTGCTGGACCTCATCGGCGTCGAGTGGCCCAACGTCGACGAGGACGACTACCGGGACATGGCCGACGGCCTGCGGTCCTTCGCCTCGCAGATGCGGGAGGGCAAGGACGCCACGGCGAGCGTCGTCCGGGAGTTCCTGGAAGGGAACGAGGGCATCGCGACCGCGGCCTTCCAGCAGCACTGGGGCAAGGTCAGCGACGTACACCTGGAACGGCTCGGCGAAGCGGCCGACCTCGGGGCGATGGCCCTGGACGGCGCCGCCGTGGCCGTGGCCGGAGCCAAGGTCGCCGCCATCGTCCAACTGGGCATCCTCGCCGCCGAGATCATCGCCGCCCAGGCCGCCGCGCCGTTCACCCTCGGGCTCTCCGAAGTCGGCGCGCTCGGTGCCACCCAGGCCACCCGCCTCATCGTGCGGCGGCTGCTGAAGGAGGCCGAGCAACTGCTCGTCGAGGAGCTCATGTCCGTCGCGATGGGCCCGGTCTACTCCGCGCTCGGCACCATGGCCACCGACCTCGTCCTCCAGCTCGGCGCCAACGCCGTGGGACTGCAGGACGGTTACAGCCCGGGCAAGACCCTGCACGCGGGCAGCGAGGGCTTCTCCGAGGGGCTGGACGCCGCCACGGGGACCACGGGGACGTTCACCTCGAAGGGAGGCGCCGCGTGAGCGACACCGTACGCAGCGACCAGGACCTCCACGAGAGGCTCGCCGACCGGATCACCTCCCAGGCCGACGAGCACGAGTCCGGAGCCCGCCCCCACCTGCGCCGCAGCCGTGCCGGGCTGAACCGGACGCGCGGCAAGGGCGCCCTGGCGGCGGCCGTCGAGACCGGGGCCGAGAAGATCCTCAAGGCCATCGAGGAGGCCGAGGACCAGCTCCACAAGCACCTCCAGGACGTGTCCAAGGGTGTGCGGGCGATGGGGGACAACCACGCGCGCAACGACAAGAACATCGAGACGATGCTGCAGAGCATCGTCAAGCGCTCCCGCGACCAGGACACCGTCCGCGACGGCGGCGGCATCGGCAAGGACCGGCCGGACACGACGAAGGACCCGCACACCGTCACGCTGGAGTGGAAGCCCGGCATGCCCAAGCAGGCCTTCGAGCGCAAGGCACGGGCTCTGCAGCGGCTCGGCGAGGAGGGGAACCTCTTCAAGTTCAAGGGCAAGACCGAGGACTACCGTGACAAGGAGATCACCAAGCAGTACAAGGGTGCGCTGGAAGCGCTGATCCGCAGGAACCACAAGGACGACCCCGACTTCGCCGAAGAGGCCGCGGTGGCCGCCCGTAAAATGCAACCCGACCACGTCAACGAGCTCCAGACAGGTGGTCCGGACGCGTGGCGTAACCTGCGGATGCTCGACCGGACGACGAACTTCGACATCGGCACGCAGCAGATACGTCCGCAGATCAGGGATCTTCCGGACGGCAATCCGATCAACATCGACATCAAGTGGTGGCCAGATGACTAACGCGAGCCCGGCGTCGGCCCGTCTGATCGCGACGGTGGACGCTCTGCGGGCGGCACTGGCGGAGAGCCCGGACGTGCTGTCGTTCACGCTCGGCGGGACGATCGACGAGGAGACGGCCGCCGCCGCGGAGGCCGACGGGGTGCCGCGGGAGTTCCTGGACTTCTGCCGCGTGCTGGACGGCGCGAGCTGCGGGCCGTCCGTGCAGCTCTTCGGCCTGGAGGAGGCCGAGGAGCACCAGTTCTACTGCGAGCCCGTCGTCGACTCCCCGCTGCCGCTCTCCCCGGAGAAGCTCTACTGCGTCGGGATGATCCAGGAGGCCCCGGTCTACCTCGACCGCGCGGGCGGCGGTGTCCTCGGCGCCCCGGAAGCTGGCCCCGACTGGGTCGACGCGGAGCGCTTCGACGAGCTCGCGCCCGGCGTCGAGACGTTCTTCCTGGAGCGGCTGGCCACTCCCGCCGGGTACAAGCGGCTCGCGCTGGTCGACGACGAACTGGTGGAGTACGACGACTGGCTGAAACTGTTGCGACGGGCCGGTCTCACCGGCTGAGGCAGGACGAAGGGAAGCAGAGAACGCATGGCCACCCATGACGAGATGACGGAGCTGTTCGGCGCGGACCGCGTGGTCACGCTGGACCGTGCCGTCGCCGAGGAGCGCGGACTGTCCGAGGCCGACGCCGAGGTGCTGTGCGAGGTCGGTGTGCCCGTCTTCGTCGACGTGCTGTTCACCCTCGACACCGCCGAGGAGGGCCCCGATCCCTTCACCGTGGTGCCGGTGGCCGCGGGCGGCGACGAGACACACATCCTCGTGCTCGGCGGCCCCACCGACGACCCCGCGATGCGGTACTGCCTCGACATGGACCGCGGTTACGTCATCCTCATGTCCTTCGACGCCGAGCCGCGCGCCGAGATCGTGAACCGGACCCTCGCCGACCTCGTCGAGTTCCTGTACCGCTTCGCGCTGCGCACCAAGCACCTGGAACAGGCAGCGCCGCAGGACCGCGCCCCGTACACCGACAAGCTCGTCGACTACCTCAAGGCCCGCGACCCGTACGCGTTCGCACAGCCGGACAGCTGGTGGTCGATGGTCTTCGAGCAGGTCGGCTGAGTCCTACGGCGCTCATGCCCCGGAGTCCCAGAACTCCCGCAGCGCGGCGTTGACGGCGGCGGGCCGCTGGGTGTGCGGGTAGTACCCGGGCACCCGTACGAGGCGAGCCCCGAGGGAGTCCGTGAGGGACTCGGCGACGGCGATCAGCGGGAGACCCACGTGCTCGCGGTACGCCGTCGGCGCGTCCTCCCAGGTCCCGCAGATCATCAGAACCGGCACGGCGGCGCCCGGGATCGCCGCCCACGGGATCCGCGCCTCCCAGATCGGCCGCTCCCGCATCGACGTGGCGGCGGCCCGCAACCGACGTGGCGTGGGCTCCGGCATCGGCAGCCCGATGCCCTCCGTGGACGCACGCAGAAACCGCTCCGGCGTGACGTCGTCCTCCGGGACGCCCGGAGCACCGCCGCGTACGCGGTCCAGGAGGTCCGCGACGACGGGACGGTCCGCGGCCGCGGTGAACGCGGAGGGCTGGATCAACGCGAGGGAACGGACGAGATCGGGCCGCCGCGCGGCGGCGAGAAGAGCCGCGACACCACCGTTCCCGTGCCCCACTAGGTGCGCGCCACCGCCCAGCACCTCCAGGACGTCCCCGGCATCGACCTCGAAGTCACCGCGCGCGGTGTCCGGACTGTCGCCGTAACCCCGGCGGTCCATCAGCAGCAGCCGCCTGTCGTCGGCGAGGGGCCGCTGCCCGGCGAACCCGTACACGGCGTCGCTGCCCCAGGTGAGGATGTTGTGGACGAAGACGGCAGGGGCCCTCTCCCCGGCTCCCTCCCGGTCGTCCCACACGGTCACGTGTACGGCCGTCATGAACCCCCCTCACAGGTTTCGCCAAGGAACACTTCAGGTACGGCGTGGAGTCTGCCGTGCATGCACGGACACCGACCACGCACCTGGAGCACGACCACTGAGGTGTGCGCGGACCATTGACGCGCAAGGGGTTCGATTCTACGGTCCCGTCCGAAGCTCTGATCGGCGATCGGCATGTCGAACACCCTCGCTCGCATCCCCCCACTCGCATCCCCCAAGGAGCGTCAGCGTGCGCCGCACCTCACTTCTGGCCGTTCCCGTCGCCTTCCTGCTGGCCCTGATCCCGGGCACGGCATCCGCCTACCCCAACCCCGGGACCGTCACCGGCGCCACCACCATCCACGACCCCACGATGATCCGCACGTCGGCGGGCCGTTATCTGCTGTACGGCACCGGCGGCGGCCTCGGCTACCGCACCTCCACCGACCGGATCGCGTTCACCGCCGGCAGCGACGCCTTCACCACCAAGCCGGGCTGGTGGTCGTCGTACGCCACCGAGGCCTGGGCGCCGGACATCTCCTACCAGGGCGGCAAGTACCTGATGTACTACGCCGTCTCGACCTTCGGCTCCAACAAGTCCGCCATCGGCCTCGCCACTTCGAGCACCGGCCTGGCCGGCTCCTGGACCGACCAGGGGACCGTCTACACCTCCACGACCGCCAGCGACTACAACGCCATCGACCCGAACCTGTTCGTCGACGGCGACGGCAAGTGGTGGCTGTCCTTCGGCAGTTGGTGGACGGGCCTGAAGATGATCCAGATCAACCCGGCCACCGGCAAGCAGCTCTCCACCAACACGACCCGGTACGCGATCGCCTCCCGGCCCACCGGGACCAAGGCCGTCGAGGCGCCGTACGTCGTCAAGCGAAACGGCTACTACTACCTCTTCGCGTCCTACGACACCTGCTGCGCCGGCACCAGTTCGACCTACAAGGTCAAGGTGGGCCGCGCCACCAGTGTCACCGGGCCGTACGTCGACAAGAACGGCGTCTCGATGACGAACAACGGCGGCACCCCGGTCCTGGAGTCGCACGGCCGGTACATCGGCCCCGGCGGCCAGTCGATCATGAGCGACACCGACGGCGACCTGATCGTCTACCACTACTACGACGGCAACGACAACGGCACACCCAAGCTCGGCATCAACCTGCTGAACTGGAGCAGCGGATGGCCCGTCGCCTACTGACCGCGGACACCGCTCAGCCGGCCTGCCCCATCCCCGCCGCGTTCGGCCAGCTCTGAGCGTTGGGCCAGCCGGTGGCAGGCGCCTGGGACAGCTCCTGCGGAGCCCCGGGCGCCGGCGCGGTCATGCCCCGCACCTGCGCGGCCGTAAGCCCGCCACGGGCCGGCACTCCCACCGGAGTCGGCCCGCTGGGCGGCGCAAAGGGCGCCGGAGCCGCAGGAGCCGGCGGAGGCGTCGGCATCGGGGCAGGGGCGGGCATCGGAGCCGGCGCCGGCATCTGGGCCGGCATCGGCATCCCCGCCCCCATGGAAGCTGCCGGTCCCATGGAAGCTGCCGCACCCATGGAAGCTGCCGCACCCATGGAAACTGCCGGTCCCATGGAAGCCGCCGCACCCATGGGCGCCGCCGCGGCCACCGCCATCGGCTGGGCGACCGGCATCGGCATGCCGACGCCTCCGCCCATCCCCCCACCGCCGACGGCCATCGCGGCCAGGTCCTGCATGCCCGCCCCGTTGGTCTGGCCGACCAGCCGGTCCACTGCCGCCGTACCCGAGCTGTAGCTGGTCCCTTGAGCGAGCTCGGGCACGGCGGCTCCCCTCCTGGTCCCGTAGAGCACCTGTTCCAGGCCGGACACCAGGCGACGCACGTCCACCTGGGGGCGCACCACGAGGCGCAGGAAGCGGCTTGAAGAGCCGATCTTGTTGCCGCACTCGCGGACGAGGATCCGGTGCTCGGTGAGCATCCGGTCCCGGACCACGGTGCCTTCGGCGCCCACGGGCAGGCGCACGAAGAGGAAGTTCCCCTGGGAGGGGTAGACGGTCAGGCCGGGCAGTGCGGCGAGCTGGCTCGCCATGTCGAGACGGTCCCGGCGAACCTGATGGAGGCTCTGCGCGTACTCGGCGCCGTGCTCCTTGAGCATGAACACCACGTACTCGGCGAAGGCGTTGAGGTTCCACTTCGGCAGCATCGAGCGGACCCGGCCCGCGAGGGCGGGGTTGGCGACCATGTAGCCGAAGCGGATGCCGTGCAGGCCGAAGTTCTTGCCGAGGCTGCGCAGGACGATGACGTTCGGCCGGATCATCGCCTCCTGGACCACCGAGGGCTCCTGCTCGGCGTCCGCGAACTCCAGGAACGACTCGTCGATGACGATCAGGTCCAGGTCGGCCATGGCGTCCATGAACTGCACGAGCGCGTGCTTGTGGAGGAAGCCGCCGTCGGGGTTGTTCGGGTTGCAGATGACCGCGACCCGCGTGCCCCGGGTGCGTATGAACTCGGCGTACTGCGCGAGGTCCAGGGCGAATCCACTGGACTCCTGGAGCGGGAACATGTCGACCCGCTTGCCGGTCTCCATCGGCTGGTCGGTCCAGCGGCCGAAGGTGGGGACGGGGATGGCGAGGGACTCGCGGACCAGCAGGTGATCGATCCAGGTGATCAGTTCGGTCGAGCCGTTGCCCATCGCCACGGCCTGTGGCGGGAGTTGGAGCAGGTTGCACAGCTCGGCGGTGATCGTGTCGGCGCTGCTGGGGTAGTACGTGATGATGTCCTTCAGCCGCGAGGCCATGGTGTCCATCATCGCCGGAGTGGGAAAATAGGGATTGCAGGGGATACAGAAGTCCACCGGCCCCGTCCCGTCGCCGCCCTCACGCGCCAGCGCCGCCATGGACGGGCTGTGCGCAGCCGTGCTGCGGAACAACGAGGTGACGTTGTCGGCCATCGAACCTCCGTATGGGGCGGACCCGGCGGGGACGACCGGGTCCGTCGTCATTGGGTGGCCCGCGCGGGGGAGCACGGGCCGCCCTTACATACGGACGCCTGCGTGGCGCTGTTCAACAGGTGTGAAAGAAGTGTGAGTTCGGGAACCCCGGGCCCGAACTCGTCATCTCACCAGGTCAGACGCCGAACGAGTGAATCGTCGTCGTCTTATACGTCTGCCCCGGCCGCAGCGTTGTCGAGGGGAACGACGGGTGGTTCGGCGCGTCCGGGAAGTGCTGCGTCTCCAGGCACAGCGCGTCGCCCTGGCGGTAGGTGTGGCCGCCGGTGCCGGTGAGGGTGCCGTCGAGGAAGTTGCCGGAGTAGAACTGCAGTCCCGGCTCGACGGTGGAGATCTTCAGCGTGCGGCCCGACGACGGGTCGCGCAGGGTCGCCACGTGCTCGGGCTTGGCCGTGATGCCCTTGTCGAGCACCCAGTTGTGGTCGTAGCCCTTGGCGAGGACCTGCTGCTCGTGGCCGGCCCGGATGTCCCGGCCGATGTGCTTGCCCTTGCGGAAGTCGAAGGGCGTGCCCGCGACCTCCGCCAGCTCACCGGTGGGGATCAGACCCGAGTCGGTGGGCGTGTAGCGGGAGGCGGCGATCCTCAGCTCGTGGTCCTCGATGGTGCCGGTGCCCTCGCCGCCGAGGTTCCAGTACACGTGGCTGGTGAGGTTGACGACGGTGGCCTTGTCGGTGGTGGCCTCGTAGTCGATCCGCCACTCGCCGTGCCGGGTGAGGGTGTACGTCACCTTCACCTCGAGGGTGCCCGGGTAGCCCATCTCGCCGTCGGCGGACGTGCAGTACAGGTGCAGTCCGACGTCCGAGCCCTCGGTGAACGGCTCGACGTCCCACACCCGCTTGTCGAAGCCCTGGGTGCCGCCGTGCAGGCTGTTGTCCCCGTCGTTGACGGAGAGCTGGTGGCTCTTGCCGTCCAGGGTGAACCGGCCCTGGGCGATGCGGTTGCCGTACCGGCCGATCAGCGCGCCGAAGTACGGGCTGGAGGCGACGTAGTCCTCGACGCGGTCGAAGCCGAGGCAGACGTTCGCGTACCGGCCGTCCCGGTCGGGGACCTCCAGGGACTGCACGATCCCGCCGTAGGACAGGACCTTCAGCCGTGTGCCGCCGTTCTCCAGCGACCACCGGTCGACCTCGGTCCCGTCGGCGAGCCTGCCGAAGAGCGTCTTCACCGGTCTTTCCTCTCCTCCCATGGGAAGGGCCCCGCCTTGCGGCGGGGCCCGATCCGGTCGGTCCGGTCTACGAACCGACCCTGCGCTTGTTCCACACGTCGAAACCGACCGCCGCCAGCAGGGCCAGGCCCTTGATGACCTGCTGCCAGTCGGTGCCGACACTGAGGAGGTTCATGCCGTTGTTCAGCACACCGAGGACGAGACCGCCGATGATCGCGCCGAGGACGGTTCCCACACCGCCGCTCATGGACGCGCCACCGATGAACGACGAGGCGATCGCCTCGAGTTCGAAGTTCAGGCCCGCCTTCGGTGAGGCCGCGTTCAGGCGGGCTGCGACCACCAGACCCGCCAGGGCCGCGAGCACGCCCATGTTCAGGAAGACAAGGAAGGTGACCTTCTTGTCCTTGACGCCGGACAGCTTCGCGGCCGGCAGGTTGCCGCCGATCGCGTAGATGTGCCGGCCGAAGACCGCGTTGCGCATGACGTAGCCGTAGCCGACCACCAGCACACCGAGGACGAGCAGGATGATCGGCGCGCCCTGGTAGCTGGCGAGCAGCATCGTCACCGCGAGGACCGCGGCGGCGATCGCGACGAGCTTGAGCAGGAAGGCGTTCCTGGGCAGCACGTCCAGCGCGAACTCCTGCTGGCGCTTGCGGTCGCGGACCTCCTGGTAGACCACGAAGGCCAGCAGCGCGAAGCCGAGCAGCAGGGTGAGGTTGTGGTAGTTGGTGTTCGGGCCCACCTCGGGCAGGAAGCCGTTGCCGAGCTTCTGCAGACCGTTCGGGAACGGGCCGAGGGTCTGGCCCTCCAGCAGGATCTCCGTCAGACCGCGGAAGAGCAGCATGCCCGCCAGGGTGACGATGAACGACGGTATGCCGAGATACGCGATCAGATAGCCCTGGACCGAGCCCGCGACCGCGCCCACCACCAGGGTCAGCACCAGCGCGACCGGCCAGGCCACGTCGTGCTGCACGGTCAGCACGGCCGCGAAGGCGCCCACGAACGCGGTCAGTGAACCGACCGACAGGTCGATGTGCCCCGCGATGATCACCAGCATCATGCCGATCGCGAGGATCAGGATGTAGCTGTTCTGGAGCACCAGGTTGGAGACGTTGCGCGGCAGCAGCAGGTCGCCGTCGGTCCACACCGCGAACAGCGCGACGATCAGGCCGAGCGCGATCAGCATGCCGTACTGCCGCATGTTGCGGCGCAGCCCGTTCAGCATCAGCTGGAGCAGGCCCTCGCCGGAGGACGACCCCCCGCTCTTGCCCGGCGGCGCCGCGGCCGGAACCTTCGTCACATCGGTGCTCATCGCGTTACCTCTTTGTCCTTCGTCATCTGGCGCATCAGCACTTCCTGCGTGGCCTCGGCCCGCGGAACCTCACCCGTGAGCCGTCCGGCGGCCATGGTGTAGATGCGGTCGCACATGCCGAGCAGCTCCGGCAGCTCGGAGGAGATGAAGACGACCGCCTTGCCCTCGGCCGCCAGCTGGTCGATGACCGTGTAGATCTCGTACTTGGCGCCCACGTCGATGCCGCGCGTGGGCTCGTCCAGGATCAGCACCTCGGGACCCGCGAAGATCCACTTGCTGAGGACGACCTTCTGCTGGTTGCCGCCGGACAGCCTGCCCACCGTCTCGAAGACGGTCGGCGCCTTGATGTTCATCGACTTGCGGAAGCGCTCGGCGACCTTCCGCTCCTCGTGCTCGTCGACCACACCGCGCTTGGCGACCTTGTCCAGGGCGGTCAGCGAGATGTTCCGGTTGATGTTGTCGATGAGGTTGAGGCCGTAGTGCTTGCGGTCCTCGGTGACGTACGCGATGCCGTGCCGGACCGCCTCAGCGACGGTCTTCGTACGGATCTCTTCGCCGTCCTTGAAGACCTTGCCGCTCGCGTGCCGGCCGTAGGTGCGCCCGAACACGCTCATCGCGAGCTCGGTGCGCCCCGCGCCCATCAGGCCCGCGATGCCGACGATCTCGCCGCGGCGCACATGGATCGACACGTCGTCGACCACCTTGCGCTGCTGGTCGATCGGGTGGTGGACGGTCCAGTCGCGGATCTCCAGCGCCGGGGCCGCGTCCACCTCGCCCTCGTACGGGGTGCGCTCGGGGAAGCGGTGGTCGAGGTCGCGGCCCACCATGCCCGAGATGATCCGGTCCTCGGTGGTCTCCGGGGCCTTCACGTCCAGGGTCTCGATCGACTTCCCGTCGCGGAGGATCGTCACCGAGTCGGCGACCTTGCGGATCTCGTTGAGCTTGTGGGAGATGATGATCGAGGTGATGCCCTGCTTCTTCAACTCCAGGATGAGATCCAGGAGTTTGCCGCTGTCCTCGTCGTTCAGAGCCGCGGTCGGCTCGTCGAGGATGAGCAGCTTCACCTTCTTCGAGAGTGCCTTGGCGATCTCCACCAGCTGCTGCTTGCCCACACCGATGTCGGTGATCCGGGTCTCCGGGTGGTCGCTCAGACCCACCCGGCGCAGCAGCTCGGTGGCGTGCTTCAGCGTGTCGTTCCAGTTGATGAACCCGCCGGAGGCGTGTTCGTTTCCGAGGAAGATGTTCTCCGCGATCGACAGGAACGGCACCAGGGCCAGTTCCTGGTGGATGATCACGATGCCGTGCTGCTCGCTCGCCCGGATGTCCTTGAACTGGACGACCTCTCCCTCGAAGAGGATGTCGCCCTCGTACGTGCCGTGCGGATGGACGCCGGAGAGCACCTTCATCAAGGTGGACTTCCCGGCGCCGTTCTCACCGCAGATGGCATGGACCTCGCCTTGACGGACGGTCAGTGTGACGTCCGACAGCGCTTTGACGCCGGGAAAGGTCTTGACGATCGAGCGCATTTCCAGGACGGGTCCCGCCATGGTCGTGCCTTTCAATCAGAGGAATGTGCCGACGGGGCTGACTAGTTGAGCTCGCTGGCCTTGTAGTAGCCGGTGTCGACCAGTTCCTTCGTGTAGTTGCTCTTGTCGACGCTGACCGGCTGCAGCAGGTAGGCGGGGACGACCTTGGAGCCGTTGTCGTACGTCTTGGTGTCGTTGACCTCGGGCTTCTTGCCGTTGAGGACGTCGTCCACCATGGTCGAGGCAACCTCGGCGAGCTTGCGGGTGTCCTTGTAGACGGTCTGCGTCTGCTGACCCGCGATGATCGACTTCACCGAGGCGAGCTCGGCGTCCTGGCCGGTGATGACCGGGAGCGGCTTGCTGGCGGAGCCGTAGCCGTCCGACTTCAGGGCGGCGAGGATGCCGATGGAGATGCCGTCGTACGGCGACAGGACCGCGTCGACCTTGCCGCTGCCGTACGTCGAGGTGAGGATGTCCTCCATGCGCTTCTGTGCGGTGGCGCCGTCCCAGCGCAGTGTGGTGACCTGGTTGATCTTGGTCTGGCCGGACTTGACGACGAGCTTCTTGCTGTCGATGTACGGCTGCAGCACGCTCATCGCGCCGCCGAAGAAGTACTTGGTGTTGTTGTCGTCGTTGGAGCCGGCGAACAGCTCGATGTTGAAGGGGCCCTTGCCGCTCTTCAGACCCAGCTTGTCGACGATGTAACTGGCCTGCAGCTCACCGACCTTGGTGTTGTCGAACGACGCGTAGTAGTCGACGTTCGGCGTGCCGAGGATCAGACGGTCGTAGGCGATGACCGGGATCTTGGCGTCCTTGGCCTGCTGGAGCACGTTGTTCAGCGACTTGTTGTCGATGGCCGCGACGATCAGGCCCTTGACCCCCTGCGTGATCAGGTTCTCGATCTGCGAGACCTGCTGGTCGGGGTCGTCCTCGCCGTAGACCAGCTTGGTCTTGTAGCCCTTGGACTGGAGGTTCTTGACGACGTTGTTGCCGTCGGCGATCCAGCGCTCGGAGGACTTGGTCGGCATCGCGATGCCGATCGTGCCGCCCTTGGCGCTGCCCGTGCTCTCCTCGCTGCCGCCCTTGCTGTCCTGGCCGCAGGCGGTGAGGGTGAGGGCGAGAGAGGCGGCGCCGGCTATGGCGGTGAGTGCGGCTCGACGAGTACGCATGATCATCATCCTTGATGTCGGGAGGCCGGATGTCCGGCGGTACGGGTGCCTGGGGGCGGTGCGGGGGAGCGGCCGGGAGAGGCTGGGTTGTGTCGGAGTCTGTTCGACTGCGTCGGCTTTTGTGAAGGGGCGTTGTCCGGAACGTTATGCAGGCGTTTCGAACCGCTTCAGCGCGCCCGGCAGCCGAGAGCCGAGCGGCGCCATGTCGCCGTCCGCCCCATGCCGTGCGAGCAGGTCCAGGGCGAGCCGTCCGCGCCGCACTCTCTCCTTGGCGGTGGACAGCGTGAGATCGCGCATGTGGTGCCCGTACGGGTAGATCCCGGGGGCCTTCGACAGGCCGAACTTCAGATAGAGCGGTGCGCCGCGCCGGATCAGCTCGGCGACCTCGTACATCCGCACATAGCCGCCGAGATCGTCGGGGGCCTCGATGTACATGTCCATCGGGGCGGCCGACACCCGCCGGATCTCGGTGAGGTGATCGAGCGTCAGATCGCTGGGCACGTTGATCGAGTCGCCGCCGAGGTTCTCGTACACGGCGTACGCGGTCGGGTTCACCGGCCCGATCAGCGCCGACACCTTCAGCGTCGTGTCGGCCGGGATGATCCCGGCGGACCGCGCCCGGTGCAGCGTCCACAGCACACCCTCGTCGGCGACGAGCAGGCACTTCACACCGAGCTCGGTGGCGCGTACGGCGTCCTCGACGCATCCGGCGACCGCGTCGTGGCCCCGGGCGCGCAACCCGGCCCCCCGGGAGTCGGTGCGGGTGGAGCCGCCGATGTCCCAGGTGCCGCGGGGGCCGGTAAACAGGCAGAGTTCGATGTCCCGCTCGGAGGTCGCCTCCACCATCTCGGTGATCTCGGCGTCGGTGAGCATCCAGACGCCCGAGCCCTGGCTGATCCGGTGGATCGGCACATCGAGCCGCGAGGACTCCTTGAGGACCACGCCGAGGGCCTCGGGGCCCTCTACGGAGGGCACCTCGGTGCGCCAGCGTCCGCCACCGGGGAAGGTGTGCGGGGACGCGTCGGAGGGGTCGGGGGCGGGCGCGTTCAGGCCCAGCGCGGCGAGTGCTTGCTCGCCGGGTCGTCGGGCCGCGCTGGCGGTGGTCTCGGTCACAAGCTGTCCTTCGTGTTCGGTATTTCGGACGACATTCGCGGCTCTGGGTGCGCAAGGCTCTGGATGTACGCCGGTACGAAGTCGTCAGCTACCCCGTACCGGCGTACGGCTCAGCGGTGTGTCATGGCCGGAGGAGGACCTTCCCGACCTTCGGGTCGCCGGACCCCACCAACTCGATGGCCTGGGGGAACTGGTCCAGCGCCAACTCGTGTGTGACGAGCGGCAGCGGATCGAGCAGCCCGGCCCCGAAGACCCGCACCGTGTGCGCCCAGGCGTCCGGCGGCGCCCCGAACACGGTGTGCACCTCCAGCTGCCGTACGACGAGATCGGTGGGGTCGAGTCCGTCGGCGCCCGCGGCCGGGATGCCGGTGAGGACGAGCCGGCCACCGCGTCTGAGCAGCGCGGCGGCGGTGTTGGCGGCGGACGCCGATCCGGCGGTCTCGATGACGACATCGAAGTCGTCCGGCAGCTCCTGGTCCCGGGTGCGGAAGTCGGTGGCGCCGAAGGTCCTCGAGAGTTCCGCACGGTCCGGGCGGGTGCCCACCACCAGCAGCTCCGACGGCGACCCCGCCTTCAGGAACTGGACGGCGAACATCCCGAGCGTCCCCGTACCCACGACGGCGACCCGCTCGCCGGGCCGCGCGTTCGCCTTGAGAGCGGCGGCGGCGATGCAGGCGGCGGGTTCCAGGAGCGCGGCCGCCGTCAGGTCGGCGTCGTCCGGGAGGGCGTGCAGCAGCCGGGCCGGCAGGGTGAGCGTGGCGGCCATGGCGCCGGGCTGGGTGAAGCCCGTCTCCTCGTAGCCGGCCGTGCACAGCGTGGTCTCGCCCGCGTGGCAACGGTCGCAGACCTGGCAGTTCCGGAAGCCCTCGCCCACCACCTTGCGGCTGACGAGCGACGCCGGAACCCCGGAGCCCACCGCCTCGACCGTGCCGGACCACTCGTGGCCGGGCGTGAGGGGGTAGCGAACGTACCCCTCGGGCCGGTTGCCCTGGTACACCTCGCGGTCGCTGCCGCAGATGCCGACGGCGTGGACGCGGACCAGCGCCTCGCCGGCGGCGGGCTCACGAGGGGTGTGCTCGACGAGCTGGTGCTCGCCGGGCGCCTCGATGACGACCGCGGTGCTCACTGCGCGGGGCTCTTCGGCTTGCGCTGCTCCCAGCCGTCGGCCCACAGGTCGAACCGGGCCTGCTGCTGCGGGAACTCGGCGGCGGCGTCGACGTCCAGCTCGACACCGAGGCCGGGGGCGTCGGACAGGTGGAAGTAGCCGTCCACGACCTGCGGGGCGCCCTTGACGACCTTCTTGATCTCCGCGTCGGCGAAGTCGTTGAAGTGCTCCAGGATCTTGAAGTTCGGCGAGGTGAAGCCGACCTGGAGGGAGGCGGCGGTCAGGACCGGCCCGCCCACGTTGTGGGGCGCCACCAGCATGTAGTGGGTCTCGGCGGTCGCGGCCAGCTTCCGGGTCTCCCAGATGCCGCCGATGTGGCCGACGTCGGGCTGGATGATGTCCACGGCCTGGCTCTCGAAGAGCTCGCGGAACTCGATGCGGTCGTGGATCCGCTCACCCGTGGCGACCGGCATGTCCACCTTGGCGGCGACCTTCTCCAGCGCCTTCAGGTTCTCCGGCGGCACCGGCTCCTCGAGCCAGGCGGGCTTGAAGGGCGCGAGGTCCTTGGCCAGGCGGACGGCCGTGGCGGGTGAGAAACGGCCGTGCATCTCCAGCATCAGCTCGGCGTCCGGCCCGATGGCGTCACGGACGGCCTCGATGAGCGAGACGGCGTACAGGCTCTGCTCGTGGTCGAGCTCGAAGTGCCCGGTGCCGAAGGGGTCGATCTTGAGCGCCTTGTAGCCGCGCTCCATGACCCCCTGGGCGGCCTTGTGGTAGGCCTCCGGGGTCCGCTCGGTGGTGTACCAGCCGTTGGCGTACGCCTTGACCTTGTCGGTGACCTTGCCGCCGAGCAGCTGCCAGACGGGCACACCCAGGGCCTTGCCCTTGATGTCCCAGCAGGCCATCTCGATCACGGCGATGCCGGACATCACGATCTCGCCGGCCCGGCCGTAGTCGCCGTACTTCATACGCTTGACGAGGTCCTCGACAGCGAACGGGTCCGACCCGAGAATGTGGTTGGTCTTCGCCTCGTGCAGATAGCCGAGCAGGGCGTCGGTGTGGCCCAGCATGCGGGTCTCGCCGACTCCGGTGAGTCCCTCGTCGGTGTGCACCTGGACGTAGGTCAGGTTCCGCCACGGCGTCCCGACCACGTGCGTGCTGATTCCCGTGATGCGCACGTCAGCTACTCCCTACACTCTCAGCTTGTTCGAAATTTCGGCTCACGTTCGAAATGCTGGCACGACCGTAAGGACGACGTGGTCGGAGTGTCAATGGGTCGGGTGGTCGAACGCGTAACGGTTTCGATGTGGCGCCCACATGGCTGCACATGGAGGTTGTACGGCCGCGCGAAACCGTCCCCCTCCTCAACTCCTGCAGCTTGAGGCGTTATTCAACCGTGACGACACTTCTCGCTGCAGCCCTCTTGACCGCCGTGAATTGTTAGCGCTCACAATTACCTCCGCATTCACCGATCGGTGCCCACCGGCATCCAAGGAGGTACGAGCGTCGTGTCGGCACTGCTCCCAGCCACCCCACCGGTCGATGTCACGGGGTTGTCCGGAACGCCGGAGTGACCCGGGCGGCGCGGAATCGTCCGCCCACGACACAGGACCTGCCCACAAGCGATCGCCAAGGAGGTGCGGCCGTGAACGACGTACAGCTCCGGCCACCCACCATGGCCGATGTGGCACGCCTGGCCGGGGTGTCCCACCAGACCGTCTCGCGCGTCCTGGGGGATCACCCCAATGTGCGGGACGAGACGCGTGCCAGGGTGCTGCGTGCGATCGAGGAGATGGGCTACCGCCGCAACTTCTCGGCGCGGGCCCTGGTGACCCGGCGCACCCGGACCCTGGGTGTGGTCGCCTCCAACACCACCCTCTACGGACCGGCCAGCACGCTGTTCGCGCTGGAGGAGGCGGCGCGCGCCAAGGGGTACACCGTCTCGACGGTCAGCCTGCGCAAGCTCGCGGTGGAGACCCTCTCCGAGGCCCTGGACCATCTCAGCGAGGGCGGGGTGGAGGGGGTGATCGCCCTCGCTCCGCAGCGGTCGGCGGTCGAGGCCCTCGCGGAACTCCGCCATCCCTTCCCGGTGGTGGCCGTGGGGACCGGCTCCGGCGCGGACATCCCCAGCGTCAACGTGGACCAGCAGTTGGGCGCCAGGTTGGCCACCGGCCATCTGCTGGCTGCCGGTCACCGCAACGTCTGGCATCTCGCCGGACCCGAGGACTGGCAGGAGGCCGCCGACCGGGCCGTCGGCTGGCGGGCGACCCTCGAAGCGGCGGGCGTCGAGCCGCCGCTGCCGCTGCGGGGGGACTGGAGTCCGCTGTCGGGCTATCGTGCGGGCCAGGAACTGGCCGGCTGGGTGGGCCGCGGACTGACCGCCGTCTTCGTCGCCAACGACCAGATGGCACTGGGGGTGTTGCGGGCGCTGCGTGAGGCGGGCGTACGCACTCCCCAGGACGTCGCGGTGGTCGGCTTCGACGACATCCCGGAATCGGAGTTCTTCGCTCCACCGCTCACCACCGTCCGGCAGGACTTCGCGACGGTGGGCAAGCGGAGCATCGCCCTGCTGCTGGATCTCATCGAGGGCCGGGCGCCCTCCGGGACGCCCGGAGTCGCCATCGAACCCCAACTCGTCGTCCGGGCCAGCACCGCACCCGACTGACGCGACACCAAGCAGTACCAATCGGCAACATTCGCACACCAGTGTGACCGATATTTCGAATAATGATCGACAGGCTGGACGCAGTGCGATCGGTCCTGGCTCTTCAAAGGAGAAGAACATGCTCAACAGAAGGAACTTCCTCACTGCGGCGGTCGGCGTGGCGGCGGCGGGCACCCTGGCGGCCTGCGCCAAGGAGGACAAGGGATCCAGCACCTCCTCCGACGGCAGCAAGGCGATCACCCTCGGCTTCTCCCAGGTCGGCTCCGAGAGCGGCTGGCGCAGCGCCAACACCGACTCGGTGAAGTCCGCGGCCAAGGAGGCGGGTTACAACCTGAAGTTCTCCGACGCCCAGCAGAAGCAGGAGAACCAGATCTCCGCCATCCGCAGCTACATCGCGCAGAAGGTGGACGTCATCGCCTTCTCCCCGGTCGTCGTCACCGGCTGGGACGCGGTGCTCAAGGAGGCCAAGACCGCGAAGATCCCGGTGGTCCTCACCGACCGCTCCGTCGAGACCTCCGACGAGTCCCTGTACGTCACCCTGGTCGGCTCCGACTTCACCGACGAGGGCCGCCGCGCCGGCAAGATCCTGGAGAAGGTGCTGGAGAAGGCCGGCCACAAGGGTCCGGTGAAGATCGCTCAGCTGGAGGGCACCACCGGTGCCGCCCCGGCGATCGAGCGCGCCAAGGGCTTCAAGGAGGTCATGGACGCCGACCACAAGGACGACTGGAAGATAGTCGTCAGCCAGACCGGTGACTTCACCCGCGCCGGCGGCAAGCAGGTCATGGCGGCCTTCCTCACGTCCAACCCGGACATCAACGTCCTCTTCGCGCACAACGACGACATGGCCATCGGCGCCATCCAGTCCATCGAGGCGGCCGGCAAGAAGCCCGGCAAGGACATCCTGATCGTCTCGATCGACGGCGTGAAGGACGGCTTCGTGGCCATGTCCGAGGGCAAGATCAACGCCATCGTCGAGTGCAACCCGCTGCTCGGCCCGCAGCTGATGGACACCGTGAAGAAGGTCAAGGCCGGCGAGTCGGTCGAGCGCTGGATCAAGACCAAGGAGGGCGACTTCATGCAGGACCAGGCCAAGGCCGCGCTCCCCAGCCGCAAGTACTGAGCGACCGCACGCACTGATTGACCGCGGTACCGACCGACCGCACCCACCGGCAGGGAGCCTCCGGCAGGCCGAGCACAGCTCGGCTCAGGGAGGCTCCCCGCGGGCCGTGAACGAGATTCGCCGAGTCCATGAGGAGCGCTGCCATGGCAGAGCCGCAGCCCGTCCTGGAGATGACGGGCATAGTCAAAGAGTTTCCGGGGGTAAGGGCTCTGTCGGGCGTCGACTTCCGGCTCTTCCCCGGCGAGATCCACGCCCTGATGGGCGAGAACGGGGCAGGGAAGTCCACCCTGATCAAGGTGCTGACCGGGGTCTACTCCCTGGACGGCGGCACCGTCACCCTCGACGGCAAGGCCGTACGGATCGGCAGCCCGCTGCAGGCGCAGCACGCCGGCATCAGCACGGTCTACCAGGAGGTCAACCTCTGCCCCAACCTGTCGGTGGCGGAGAACATCTTCATCGGACGTGAACCCACCCGCGCGGGCCGCATCCAGTGGAAGCGCATGCGCAAGGAGGCGGCGGAGCTCGTCGACCGCCTCGGCCTCGACATCGACGTCACCGCGCCGCTGTCCTCTTACCCCCTCGCGGTGCAGCAACTGGTCGCGATCGTACGGTCGGTGGGCACCGGCGACAGCGACGGCGAGGGCTCCGGCACCAAGGTCCTGGTCCTGGACGAGCCGACCTCCAGCCTCGACCGCGACGAGGTCCTCGAACTGTTCCGCCTGATGCGGCAGTTGAGGGACGAGGGCGTGGCGATCCTCTTCGTCTCCCACTTCCTCGACCAGATCTACGAGATCTGCGACCGTATGACCGTCCTGCGCAACGGCACCCTGGTCGGCGAGCACATGGTCCGCGACCTCGACCAGGTCGGGCTGATCGAGCTGATGATCGGCAAGGCCCTGGACCAGCTGGAGGAGCTCCACGACCAACAACTCCACGCGGACGTGGGCGAGTCGCTGCTGAAGGCGGAGGGCCTCGGCAGGGCCGGCGGCATCGCCCCCTTCGACCTGGACATCAAGAAGGGCGAGGTCGTCGGCCTCGCGGGCCTGCTCGGCTCCGGCCGCACCGAACTGGCCCGGCTGCTCTTCGGCGCCGATCAGCCGGACAGCGGCACGGTGACCATCGGCGGCAAGCAGGTCTCCATGAGCGCCCCGAACGACGCCATCGGCGCCGGGGTCGCGTTCTGCTCGGAGAACCGCAAGACCGAGGGCCTGGTCCCGGATCTGACGGTCCGTGAGAACATCATCCTCGCCCTGCAGGCGGCCCGCGGCTGGACCCGTCCCATCCCCACCGCCCAGCGCGACGAACTCGTCGCCAAGTACATCAAGGCGCTGGACATCCGCCCCGCCAACCCGGAAGCCCGGGTCGGCCAGTTGAGCGGCGGAAACCAGCAGAAGGTGCTTCTCGCCCGCTGGCTGATCACCCAGCCGAAGCTGCTGATCCTGGACGAGCCGACGCGCGGTATCGACATCGGCGCCAAGACGGAGATCCAGAAGCTGGTGGTCTCCCTCTCCGAGGACGGCATGTCCGTGCTCTACATCGCGGCCGAGCTGGAGGAGGTCCTCCGCCTCAGCCACACCATCGGGGTGCTGCGCGACCGCAAGCTGGTGGCACAGCTCACCAACGGGCCCGAGATCACCCCCAGCAAGATCCTCGAGACCATCGCGAGCGGAGAACACCAGTGACCACCACCTCCCGCTGGCGAGCACTGACGCACCATCACCTGTTCTGGCCGGTCGCGGTCCTGGTAGCCCTGCTGCTCGTCAACGTCCCCTTCACGCCCGACTTCTTCGCGATCCACATGACGAACGGCCACCTCTACGGCAGCCTCGTCTCGATCGTGCTGTTCGGCTCGCCCCTGATCCTGGTGGCGGTCGGCATGACCCTGGTCATCGCCACCGGCGGCATCGACCTCTCGGTCGGCGCCGTGGTCGCCATCACCGGGGCCCTGACCTGTTCGTACATCAGCGACCAGGCCGACCAGGGTGCCCTGTCCTCCGTGCTGCTCGCGATGGGCCTCGGCCTGATCGCGGCGGTGGTCTGCGGCCTGTGGAACGGCTTCCTCGTCGCCAGGATGGGCATCCAGCCGATCATCGCGACCCTCATCATCATGGTTGCCGGCCGTGGTGTCGCCCAGCTGATCACCGACGGCCAGATCATCACCATCAACAGCGAGCCGTACAAGCTCATCGGCGGCGGCTACTGGCTGACGCTGCCCTTCTCCATCTTCGTGGTGGCCGCGGTCGTGGCCGTCACCGTCCTGCTGACCCGCCGCACGGCCCTCGGCCTGCTCGTCGAGTCGGTGGGCGGCAACGCCGAGGCCAGCCGTCTGGTGGGCATCCGGTCGATGCGCATCAAGATCATGGTGTACGTGTTCTGCGCGGTGTGCGCGGGGATCGCGGGCCTGATGATCAGCTCCAACACCTCGGCCGCGGACGGCAACAACGCCGGCCTGTGGATCGAACTCGACGCGATCCTCGCCGTCGTCATCGGCGGCACCTCGCTGCTCGGCGGACGCTTCTCCATCGGCGGCACGGTCATCGGCGCCCTGGTCATCCAGACCCTCACGACGACGATCTACACCATCGGCGTTCCCACCCAGACCAACCTGGTCTTCAAGGCAGCCGTCGTCATCGTCGTGTGCCTGCTCCAGTCCCCGAAGTTCCGCGCCAAGGTCTTCGGCGCCCGCGCGAAGGCCGCGGCCCCGGCAGCGCCCGCCGCGGTCGCCGAGCCCGCCGACTCCGCTCCCAAGATGGAGGTGTCGTGATGAGTACGACCACCAAAACTCCCGCGACACCGGGCGCTCCGGAGCGCCGTACGACGTCCAGGTCCGCCCGCCTGCTCGGCGACCGACGGCTGCCCGTCCTGGTCACGGCCGGCCTGTTCCTCGTGATGTACATCGTCGGCCTCAGCCGGTACCAGAACTACGGCTTCGGCGACTCGCAGGTGTTCCTCAACCTGTTCATCGACAACGGCTATCTGCTGGTCGCCGCCGTCGGAGCCACCTTCGTCATCATGTCCGGCGGCATCGACCTGTCCGTGGGCTCGGTGATCGGCTTCACGACGATGCTCACGGCGTGGCTGGTGCAGGACGTGGGCCTGCCCCTGCTCGTGGTGATCCCCATATCCCTGGCCGTGGGAGCGTTCGGCGGCTTCCTCATGGGCTATGTGATCCACAACTTCGAGATCCAGCCGTTCATCGTGACGCTCGCCGGTCTCTTCCTCTTCCGGGGCCTGTGCCTGGTCATCAGCAAGGAGTCGATCGCCATCGACGACTCCGAGGTGAGCAGCCTTGCGCAGACGCGGGTACCGCTGGGCGTGGGGGACCTGTCGATCGGCGCCGTCGTGGCCCTGGTCGTCCTGGCCGCGGCCTTCTACATCCTCCACTACACGCGTTTCGGGCGCCGGGTGTACGCCATCGGCGGCAACGAGCAGTCGGCCCTGCTGATGGGCCTCCCGCTGGGCGGCACGAAGATCGCGGTCTACACGATGAGCGGCTTCTGCTCCGCGCTGGCCGGCCTGCTCTTCATGCTCTACATCCAGTCCGGTGACCCGCTGCACGCCGTGGGCATGGAACTCGACGCGATCGCCGCGGTGGTCATCGGCGGCACCCTGCTGACGGGCGGCTCCGGCTATGTCCTGGGCACCCTCTTCGGCGTCCTCGTCCTCGGCCTGATCAAGAGCATCATCCAGTTCGAGGGCACGCTCAGCTCCTGGTGGACGAAGATCGCCACCGGTGTGCTGCTCTGCGCGTTCATCCTGATCCAGCGCGTGATGACGACCCGTAAGAAAAACTGAGCCGACGGGGAACCGGCGATGTCGGTTTCGATGCGATCGGGGTGGAACATCCTCCACCCGCCGCGCCGGAACGGTCGGTTCCCCACACAACCTTCACAGCTGTCTCTAGGAACGCTACCGGTTGGGAACTTAATCTTCCCGCGTCATGGACTTCTGCCTCCCGTGCCGACGGCACCTCAATGGCGCCCTCGCTTGCCCGGGGTGCGGCACCTCGATCGAAGAGCTACGCGCGTACGCCCCCCGTGTACCGGCCCAGGCCCAGCCGCAGGAGCCTTCGGTGACCCCGGCGTACGTGGCGTACGGAGCCGAGGAGCAGTACGGCGGCCCTTTCCTTGCGGGGGACGCCCATGCGGGCGCGTACGCGGGCGGGACGGGTGGGTACGGCGGTCAGGGGGCGGCCGGGGCGTACGGCACGGGTGCGACTTCTCAGTACGGCGGAGGCGGCGACGAGTTCACGCCGTACGGCGGAGACGGGCACGGCCCCACCTCGTACGGCCCGGGTGGTGTGGCGCACGACGCCGGCGGTCACGGTGGCATGGCGTACGGCGGGGACGGTCGTGGCGCAGCCTCCCCCGCGGGCGATCCCACAGGTGGTCGATCGGCGGAGGCCGGGGCGGGCTACGGCTCGACCGGGGCCGACATCGGCTCGGGTGCCGGCGTCGAGGCCGACGTGAGCGGCGCAGTGGCCGAGGGCGCGGCGGAGCCGACCGGCGGCCGGGCCTCGCGGCGGCGCGCGCGGGGCCGGAGTGCGGAGAACGCCGACGCTCCCGCCCCCTCCGTGAACCCCGAGGACGCCCACGCCGACGAGCACGACGAGGACGACCTCGACGACCCCACCGGCGGAGCCAGTCGTCGCGATCGCAAAGCCGCGGCTCACCGCAGGCGCCGCCGCCGGACCCTGCTGGTCGCTGCCGGGTTCGTGCTCGCGGCCGGCGGTCTGAGCCTCGCGGAGCTGGGGATGGACGCCCCCGGGTCTTCCCCCAAGCCGGCCGCGGCGGGCGGGGAGTCGGCCGAGGGCGGCGCCGCCCCGGAGGCGAGCGAGTCGGCGTCGGCGGCGGCCGACTCCGGTGGAGCCGTTCCTTCGGGATCACCCTCCCCGAAGGTCTCCGAATCCCCGTCGGCCTCCGCGTCCAAGAGCGAGGACGCCGACGCAAGCAAGAGCCCCGACCCTCAGTCGGCGCCCACCAAGGCTTCCGGTGCGTCCACCCCCACCGCGACATCCACGTCCGCGGGCGGCGGCTCGGCCCCCACCGCCACCCCCACCACCCCGGCCCCGAGCCCGGACCCGTCCCCGACGGAGTGCGAACGTTTCCTGTGGTGGTGCACCTGAGACCTTCGCTCAAGTGAAGCGAAGGCTCCGGAAGCAACGCCTACGCGTCCCGCATCCGCCGCAACAGATCCCGCAGTGACTCCCGCTCCCCCTGGGACAGCCCGGCCAGCGGCTCCCGCGCGAACCGCAGCCCCTCCCGCAGCTCACGGGCCACCTGAACCCCCGCTTCCGTCGCCGCCGCCACCTTGACGCGCCGGTCCGCGGGGTCGGGCCGCCGCTCCACCAGCCCGCGTGCCTCAAGACGGTCGACTATCCCGGTGACGTTCGACGGCTCGCACTTCAGTTTCTGGGCCAGCTTGCGCATGGGCAGCGGCTCGAGGGACAGCAGACTCAACAGCCGCGCCTGCGCCCCGGTGAGGAGGTGCTCCGCGGCCGCGTCCTCGTAGTCCGAGTAGAAGCGGGCCACCACGTCCCCGATGAGCTCCACGACTTCCATGGTCAGCGCGTCGGGCCGGGTCTTGTGAGGAGTGGGCATGGGCTCCAGGGTACCCCTTTACTTGACAACCTGAAATATTCAGAGGCATTGTTGTTTCAGGTACTGAAGTAAATGGAAAGGTCCAGGCATCATGATCAACCGCGAATGGCACCTCCTCTCCCGCCCGGTCGGCTGGCCCAAGCCGGAGGACTTCGCCCTGGTCGAAGCCGAGGTCCCGACCCCCGGTGAGGGCCAGGTGCTGGTCCGCAACAAGTACCTCTCCGTCGACCCGTACATGCGCGGCCGCATGAGCGCCGCGAAGTCGTACACCGCCCCCTTCGAGCTCGACAAGGTCATGCAGGGCGGCGCGGTCGGCGAGGTCGTGGAGTCCAACGCCGAGGGCATCGCCGTGGGCGACCACGTGCTGCACTTCTTCGGCTGGCGCGAGTACGCGGTCGTACGCGCCGAGAGCGCCGTCAAGGTGGACGCGGACGCCGCGCCCCTGTCGACGTACCTCGGCGTCCTCGGTATGACCGGCCTCACCGCCTACGCCGGCCTCCTGCGCACCGCCTCCTTCAAGGAGGGCGACTCGGTCTTCGTCTCCGGCGCCGCGGGTGCAGTCGGCAGCCAGGTCGGCCAGATCGCCAAGCTCAAGGGCGCCTCCCGGGTCATCGGCTCCGCCGGCTCGGACGAGAAGGTCAAGCTGCTCGTCGAGGAGTACGGCTTCGACGCGGCCTTCAACTACAAGAGCGGCAAGGTCAGCGACCAGCTGCGCGAGGCGGCCCCGGACGGCATCGACGTCTACTTCGACAACGTCGGCGGCGACCACCTGGAGGCCGCCATCGGCTCCCTCAACCAGGGTGGCCGGATCGCGGTCTGCGGCATGATCTCCGTCTACAACAACACCGAGGCGGCCCCCGGCCCGCGCAACCTCGCCCGCCTGATCCAGACCCGAGGCCGGATCGAGGGCTTCCTGGTCGGCGACCACTACGACCTCCAGCCGGAGTTCGTCTCCGAGGTCGGCCCGTGGGTGGCGTCCGGACAGCTCAAGTACCGCGAGACGGTCGTCGAGGGCATCGAGAACAACCTGGAGGCGTTCCTCGGGGTCCTGCGCGGCGACAACACCGGAAAGATGATCGTCAAGCTGTAGCCCTGTGCTGGATTTCCGGCATGCGGTAACTTCTTTCCGAATTCCGCCGTCGATCGTGGGCGCGAGTCGCGGTGGACCGAGGAGGAAGACACCCGCATGTCCATCCAGCAGACCGATGTCCTCTACACGGCCGTCGCCACCGCCGAGAGCGGCCGCGACGGCCGTGTCGCCACCGACGACGGCAGGCTCGACGTGGTCGTCAACCCGCCCGAGGAGATGGGCGGCAGCGGCAGCGGCACCAACCCGGAGCAACTCTTCGCCGCCGGGTACAGCGCCTGCTTCCAGGGCGCCCTCGGCGTCGTAGCCCGCCAGGAGAAGGCCGACCTGTCCGGCTCGACGGTCACCGCGAAGGTCGGTATCGGCAAGAACACCGACGGCTTCGGCCTCATCGTCGAGATCTCCGCGACCCTCCCGAACCTCGCCCCGGCCACGGCCCGCGCCCTCCTTGAGAAGGCCCACCAGGTCTGCCCGTACTCGAAGGCGACCCGCGGGAACATCTCCGTGACGCTCGCCTGACGGAGCTCGTTGGTCGTACAGGGCGGAGGCGGCACTCCTGGACGTGGGGTGCCGCCTTTGCTCCTGCCCTACGGCTCACACGGCCAGAGCCGCCTGATGTACGGCCCTCACGAACCGCTCGTTCTCCGGCGCCGCCCCTCCCGGGAACGCCATCCGGCGGCGCGTGTAGCCGTAGGCCAGGCCACTGCGGGGATCGGCGAAGGCCTGGGAGCCGCCGGCGCCGCTGTGGCCGAAGGCGCCGGCCCCGAGGAAGGGGTGCCACATGTCGGCCGTGGCCTGGAAGCCCAGCCCGTAGGACTTGTGGGCGCGGGCCACCAGGTCGTAGCCGATCGACTGGATCTGGCCCACCTCGGCGATGGTGTCCGGCTTCAACAGGGGCGGCCGGTCGGCCACTTCGCTGATCGCCGCCGCGTACATCCCGGCCAGCCCGCGGGCGGCCGCCACTCCGCCCGCCGACGCCGGCCCCTTCGCCCGTACGGCACGGGAGTTGGCGTAGCCCACCAGGTCACCCGGGTTGGACACCTGTTGGTTGAAGGCGATCGCGGCCAGGGTGTGCGGACCTGCCGGCGCCGCGTCCAGCAGGGCCTGCTGCTCGGCGGTCGGGGCCATCGGCTGCACCGAGCGGTAACGGGGTTCCAGCGCCTCGGGCAGCCCCAGGTGGAAGTCCAACCCGTACGGCGCCCGGATCCGCTCCTCGTACACCTCCTGGAGCGAACGGCCGGTCGCCCGGCGCACGATCTCGCCGCTGAGCGCCCCGATCACCAGCGCGTGATACCCGAACGCCGTGCCGGGGCGCCAGAACGGCTTCTGGTCCGCGAGCCGTTCCGCCACCGCCCGGTCGTCCGTCAGCTCCTGCGCGCTGAACCCGGCGTCCAGCCCGATCACCCCGGCCCGGTGCGCGAGCAGATCGCGCAGGGTCAGCTGGCCCTTGCCCTCGGCCCCGAACTCCGGCCAGTAGTAGGTCACTTTGCGGTCCAGCTCCAGCGTGCCCTCCTGGACCAGGAGCGCGGCCACCAGATGGGCGGCACCCTTGGTCGACGAGAAAACGCCGTAGAGGGAGTCCGGTCCGACGCCCTCGCCCGCCCACAGATCGACGACCCGTCGACCGTGCACATACGCGCTCAACTGCCCCTCGTAGTCGGGCCGTTCGCCCGCCACGAAAGCGGCGAACTGCTCGCGCACCGCCTCGAAGCCGTCCGCGACGGTGCCGTGGATCTCCTGCGTCATCCGCTCTCCTCAACCTCAGCCGCTGCTCGCGTGTGCCATGGTGAACAATGCCCGCCCGACCTGGGCGAACTCCCCCTTCGGGTGATCCCTGAAGAGAGGTTCGGTGCCGAACAGGACGGCGCTTTGGCCGCTGACGACCGAGGCCTGCCCGGCCGCGGCGGCGGGACCGCCGGAGCCGTCCGGCAAGGGCCGCCAGTGCCCGGAGACCAGCGGACCGCCGGTGGCGTACGACTGTTCCACCCGCACCCCCGGCCCGAGATCGGTGAACCAGACCGGCGCGTAGACGAACCCGTGATCGGGGGAGCCCGGGGCCCCGGCCGTCACCGGCCCCGAGTTCACCACGCGCACCACGCCGTTGGCGTCCCCGTTGCCCTCCACCGGCTTCGCGGCCAGCAGCCCCGTGGCCGCGCTCAGTTCGGCCCCGGCGACCCCGCGGCCGACGAGCCCGTGTCCGGCGCCCAGGAAGGCGTCCAGGGCCGTGCGGGCACCGGTGGTGAGGGCGTCGCTGTCCAGCCCCGCCGACACGAACAGCACGTCCACCGACGACCAGTCGAAACCGGCGTTCAGGACGGCCGTCGAGACCGGGGTGACCTCGAAGTTCATCTCCCGCAGCGCGAACAGCTCGCCGGGCGTCACGGCGGCGGCCACGCGGGTGCGGTGGAGCGCGGCCGTGCCGGTCTGCCGGGTCGCGTCGAGGACGACGTCGTAGGCGCGGGCGGCTTCGGCGGCACGGTTCCGCGCCGACGCGGGCACGATCGCACTGCCGTCGGCGGCCCGCCGTACCGAAACTCCTTGCCGGAGCAGCGAGTTGAGGGCTGCGATCTCCTGCGGGTCGGTCAGCCGCAGCCGCAGATCTCCGCGCGGTGCGACGTGACCGACGTGCGCGGCGGCCCGGACGCGCCTCAGTGGCGCACCGGCGAGGCTCCCCGACGTCACCGGCGTGACCGTCGCGCCCCACAGCCGGCCCAGGCTCCAGCCCGAGATGTCGTACATCACCGAGACCTTGTCGCTGATGTCCCGGCCGTCCGCGAGCAGCACGTTCGCCAGGCCCCGCTTCGGCTGGCGCATGTCGACGACGTACGAGCCCTTCGGATACGTCCGTCCGCCGAGCCGGAGGTCACGGCTCGCGCGGCCGACGCGGACGTCGTTGGCGAGGAGGTGGTCGACCAGCCGGGCGGCGGCCGTCGAGCCCGAGGGAATCACGTACGCGCGGGGGAAGGAGGTGGTGTACACGTCCTCGGGCCCGATGCCCGGCACCCCGGGAACCGTCTCCTCGGACACCGGCACCTGTGCGGCCCCCGCCGCCCCGCGCCGGAAGACCTCGATCTGGTCGGCGATCAGCGACGTGCGCTGCTCCTGCACGAAGTCGAGCGTCGCCCTGATGGCCGCGCCCGCCACGGCCGTGTTGATCGCGGACCGGCGCCGCAGCTCCGCGACGGGCAGGCTGTCGTACAGGGAGTTGTTGACGGCCAGCGGGATCTCGACCGTGTGCGCGGCGACCGTGCCGTGGAAGGCCGCGTACTGCGGGGTGAAGATCGGCGGCCAGTCGTCCCAGCCCTCCTCCTGGTCCCGGAAGGGGATCTGCGCGGGCTCGACACCGTCCTTCGCGGGGGAGTAGCCGAGGCCGTTGACGGCGGCCTCCATGCCGAGGGCGTTGGCGTAGGTGTTCTTCAGGAAGAGGTCGTACTCGTAGTTCTCGCCGTGCGGGGGAGTGGTGGGCTCGATGAGCGTGCCGTTGACGTACCCGTGCAGGTCGAGCATCACGGCCGGCTGCTTGTCGATCTCGATCTGCCGCATCGCCCGCACCTCGGGCTGCGAGGCGGTCACGAAGTCCCGGTTCAGGTCGAAGCCGCTCGCGTTCGCGCGGGTTCCGGCGATCCGGCCGTCGGGGTTCGCGGTGATGTTGAAGTACAGGCGGGAGTGGGCGAGAAGGCTCTTCGTACGGGTGTCCTCGGCGGTCGCCAGCTGCTCGACGATCTTCAAGGAGGCGTCCGTGCCCTCCCACTCGTTGCCGTGGATGTTGTTGTTGAAGAAGACGGGCGCCTTGTAACCGGCCTTGATCTCCTTGGACTTGGCGGCACTCGCGGGCGCGTTCTCGATCAGCTCGCGCATCCGCTCCTGGGCGCGGGTCCGGGCGGTGGTCTCCGGGGCGGTCACGGTGACCAGGTAGAGCCGGTGCCCGCCCGCCGAACGCCCGGCGACCTCGACGCTCACCCGGTCGCCCAGCCGCTGGAGCGCGTTCAGCCGCGGGGCGATCGCGTGGTACGGGGTGAGGCCCAGCTTGACGGACTTGTCCGCCGGGTTCACCGGGTCGGGGGTGAGGACCTGCTCGCGCGGATAGCCCCGGGTGGTGTCCGTGAAGCCGGTGGTGGAGGCGGTGAGCGCCCGCCGGGTGGCGCTCTCCGGGGCCCGGGCCACGCCGTGGTCGCCGGCGCTCTCGCGGGTGGGGGGCTCGGGGTCGGCGCTCGCGCTGTTCGGGGTGAGCAGCAGCGAGCCGGTGAGGGCGATGAGCAGGACAGGTCTCGCAGGAACGGTTCTCGTGGTGTGCACGCGTACCTCCTGAGGGGCTTCCTGAGATCGGTACGGCGAGATGTACCTGTTCGACTCAACCGCAACAAGAGGGAGTTCGTGGCGCGGATGCCACGGATGGCGCAACTCGGGTGCCCGGACGGGGCATGCTGAGGGCGGCGGAAGCGGGCGGCGAGCGAGTCCACAGGAGAGGCCCATGGCGACGATCCCTTCGCTCCCCAGCAGGGACGAAGTACTGCGCATGGCACGGAACACCACCGACATCACCGGCCAGCTCCTGGACACGGCCCAGAACATCACCAGGATCGCGATCAACACCTTCGATCCCCGGGACGGTTCGGGTCCCGAGGTGCTGCGCGTCCTGCGCGAGACGACGGCGGAACTGGCCGAGGCGAGCGCGTCCCCGCAGGCCCAGGAGGCGTTCTACCGGATCGTCGACACCCTCACCCGGCTCGGCACCACCGGCGCCCCGCTGGCCGTGCACCCGGTCAGTGAACCGGCGCGGGCACTGCTGGCGGCGCTGGGCGACAGTCTGCTGCCCGTCCTGGACGCGGTGGAGCCGGCGGTGGAGGAGTTCGCGACCGCGCTGGGCGAACTGGTCGAGGCGACTTCCCCGTTGCTCCCCGCGGCGGCGGGCGTGGCCGCGGGGACACTCCTGGCCCTGACTCCCCTGATCCGCGCGGCGACCGGGGTCCTGCGCGACTCGACTCCCGAACTCCGGCGGATCGCCGACGCGTTGACGGCTGCGCTGGCCCCGCTGATGCCCTTGCAGGTGACCCTGGCCGAACGCGCGGCGGCCGCCGGTGCGGGGGCCGTACGGGCGTCCCTGCCGCCCCTCGCCGACCTCACGGACGTGGCGGCGGCCACGGCGAAGGCGGCCCGGCCGGCGCTGATCGCCGGTGAGGAATTCTTCGTGTCCGGCCTGGAGCGGCTCCAGCCCGCGCTGATGGCCGCGGCCTCCCACGCGGGCAGCGTGGCACGGGCGGTGGCGGTCAGGGTGTCGGCGGCGGTGTCCCCGGCGGCGGAACAGGGGGTGGTGGTGGCCGTATCCCCGGTCTGACGGGCACCCGATAGGGTTCGGGGCATGCGTGATCTCGGGGCGGGCTTCCACTATCTCCTGAAGGGCCAGCGGTGGGTGGCCCGGCACGGCAAGCAGTACGGTTTCGGCCTGATCCCGGGCCTGATCACCCTGGTGCTGTATGGGGCGGCACTGGTCGCCCTGGCCACCTGGGGTGAGGACTTCGTGTCCTGGGCGACGCCGTTCGCCGACGACTGGTCGAGTCCGTGGCAGGGCCTGTTCCGGGGCTTCCTCACGGTGGTCCTGTTCGCGCTGGCCCTCCTCCTCGCGGTCCTCACCTTCACGGCGGTCACCCTCCTGATAGGCCAGCCCTTCTACGAGAACCTCTCCGAGAAGGTCGACCGGGACGTCTCCCCGGACGGCACGGCCCCCGAGTCCGGCCTCCCGCTCTGGCGCGAGCTGTGGATCTCGGCGAGGGACAGCCTCCGCATCGTCGTCCGCGCCGTCCTGTGGGCGGTCCTGCTCTTCGCCCTGGGCTTCGTCCCCGTGGTCGGCCAGACCCTGATCCCGGTACTCGGCTTCTTCGTCACGGGCTTCTTCCTCACCGAGGAGCTCACCGCGGTGGCCCTCCAGCGCCGAGGCGTGGACCTCCGGGCCCGCCTCACGCTGCTGCGCTCCCACAAAACCCTCATCTGGGGCTTCGGCACCCCCCTCGCCCTGGCCTTCGTGGTCCCCTTCGTCGCGGTGTTCCTGATGCCGGGCGCGGTCGCGGGGGCGACGCTGATGGCACGGGAACTGCTGGGGGAGGAGACACAGGACGGGGAGGACGAGTCCGACGAGGAGACGGTGTCCGGTGGGCTCGGAGCCTGAGGCGAGGATCCGCCCGGCGACGGTCACGGACGCGGAGCCCGTCTTCCGCCTTCTCCGCGCCTTCGCCACCACCTACCGCCCCGGCCACGACCGCTTCACGACCGTCACCTTTCCCGAGGTCCTGCGGGCGGCCGCCGAGCACCGCGCCGAGTTCCTGGTGGCCGACCAGGAGGCCCAGGTCGTCGGATACGCCTACGCGGCCCGGATGCCGACGCTGTTCGCGGGCGGCACGATCCTCGAACTCCTCGAACTCGCCGTGGACACGCCCCTGCGCGGCCGCGGTACGGGCTCCCGGCTCGTCCGGGCCATGCAGGACCGCGCGCGGCACGCCCAGGACGTGGAGGTCACCGTCCCGACGCGCAGGGCCGCCGACTTCTACCGCCGCCTGGACTTCACCGAGACGGCGACCTACCTCAAGTGGCCTTCTCCACCGCCACCACCAGAATCGCCCGCACCTGCGCGATGATGTCCAGCCGGTTCCTCACGAACCCCGGATCGGTCACCGTCCCCGTCGCGGGATCGGTGTTCCCGGCTCCGAACTCCAGGACAGGCGTGTGCACATGCCCACCCGGCAGCACGTCGTGCAGTCCGAGCCGGTCCCGCAGCAGCGTGACCCGGTAGGCGATCTCGTTGGAGAGATAGTTCCCACCGCCCCCGGCCCGCGCCGTGGACCCCGCGCTCGGCCCGTCCGCCCGTACGACAGGCACGGTCCCGCCCGCCGGGATCTCGGTCACACTCGTGTTGTCGTAGACGGGGAAGCGCCCGGTGTCCGCGTCCACGATCGCCTTGTACGGCAGCGTCGTCGACGTCCACTGCGGTTGCGAAGCCGGATCGGCAACCGGCACCACCCCCGTCACCCCGACGTTGTCGTTGTCCGGAAAGCCGCCCCGCCAGGCCCCGTTGGTCCGCTCGACGTCGAACCGCCCCACCCGCCCCTGGCTCACGGTCGTGAAGAGATCCACCTTCTTCAGATACGGCCGCAGTGCCCGCTCCACGGTCCGGTCCGTGAAGTCCTGCCATCGCACGGGGAAGACGACGGTCTCCACGCGCGCAGGACCCTCCGCCGTCTCGATCACGGTCCCGTCGAGCGCGAGCGCACTCGCCCCGGACGGATTCGAGATCCGTATGTCCCGGTCCAGCGTGAACGGATCGAACCCGGTCACCAGGACCCGCTTCAGCCGGTCCCCGCCCGGATACCGCACAGCGGTCTGCCCCCGCGAGGTCCGCTCCAACTCAGCCAGCAGGGCGGCACGTTGGGCCTCGGAGAGGCCGAAGGACGGCTCCCAGGTCCGTACTTCACGGGTCATCCCCAACCGCGCCCAGTACAACGGCCGATCATCGTCACGGCTCAGATCCCCACCGGTCGGCCCCCGCCCCTGTGCCCGGTCGACGGCCCGCTTCCACAGCGCGGACCCCTGCCGTACGACGATCTTCCGCGCCTCCGCGTAGGAACGCGCCGTTCCGAGCGCCCGCGTGAAGCGGAGCGGCACGGCGTCGAATCCGGACCGTTCGAGGATCTCCCGCGGCACGGCCTGGTCGAGCCGCTGCTCCTCCACCGTGGGCGAGGGCGCGGCCGCGGCGGCCGCGGGGCTCGCGGGGGCCGCCGACCCCGTCAGCAGGACCAGTCCGAGGATGCCGATCCGAACACGTAGGGAAATCAAGGGAGTTCAGGTCCTTCCGTCGCTGTGGGGCGCGAGTGGTGCCGGACGACGGCAGTATCGCGTGACGGAAGTGGTCTACGCCATGGGGGCCGACGGACCGGGAATCCGCCCCGCCGCCTCCCGCAGCGCCCCGACGAACGCCTCCACGGCCGGCGAAGGCGACCGCCCCCGCAGCACCGCCGCGTACACCGCCCGCGCCGGAGCCCCCTCGTCGAGCACCGGCAGCAGCACGACGTCCGGCCGCACGGACTCCGCGGCGAGCGCCGGGACCAGCGTCACGCCGAGCCCCGCGGCGACGTACCCCTGCTTGGCGGTCCACTCGCCGACGACATGCGCGATCCGTGGCCGGAAGCCCTGCCTCAGAGCGGCGTCGAGCAGCGTCCCCTCGGGGCGCGGGCTCCCGGAGATCCAGTCGGCGTCCGCGAGCCGCCCGAGCCGCACCGGGCCGGCGCCCTCGCCCACCAGGGGATGGCCGGCCGGGACGGCGACGTACAGCGACTCGTCGAGCAGATGGCGCAGTTCGTACGCCGACAGCGGTGCGCCGCCCGTCGTGGAGACGACCGCGAGATCCAGCCGCCCCTCGGTGAGCCGGTCGAGGAGTGCCGGCGTGAGCCCCTCCTCGCGGGAGACCCGCACACCGGGATGGCGGGTGCGGAAGGCGCCGAGGGCGTGCGGGACCAGCGCCGCGTCCGCCGTCGGGAACGCCCCGAACCGCAGTCGCCCGCCCGCCACTTCACGCAGCGCGGCCAGTTCGCGCGCTGCCGCGTGCAGCGCCCCGGTGACGGTCTGCGCGTACGGCACGAGCGCGCTCCCGGCCTCCGTGAGCCGTACGCCCCGCGGCAGCCGGTCGAACAGCGGCGCCCCGCCCAGCGCCGCCTCCAGCGAGGAGATCTGCCGGGACACCGCCGACTGCGTCCAGCCCAGGGTGCGCGCGGCCACGGTGAACGACTCGTGCCGGGCGACCTCCAGGAAGACCCGCAGCCAGACGGTGGCGAGGTCGGGAGGAGGAGCGGTGCGATGCGGGTTCGGCATGGCGGCCATGCTGGACATTCGCTTGTCGCATCGCAAGGGCGGACCTAGCGTCGACGGCATGCAGATCACCCTCGACAGTCCCGCCGGCGCACCCCAGCCGCTGAGCCCCTACTACTCCCAGGTCGCCCGCGTCGAACAGGCCGACGGCAGCGCCCTGTTGTTCGTCTCCGGCCAGATCGCCGAGGGTGCCACGCTCGCCGAACAGTCCCGGGGCGTCTTCGAGACCCTCGCCGCGCTGCTGGAGGCGCACGGGGCGAGCCTGGCCGACGTGATCAACATCCGCACCTACCTCACCGACATCACGGAACTGGAGGAGTACGGCGCCGTGCGAAGGGAGTTCCTCACCGGCACCCCGCCCACCAGCATGACCTTCGAGGTGTCCCGGCTCTTCCGGCCGGAGGCGCGGATCGAGATCGAAATCGTGGCGGCGGTGCCGGGGACCGGGTGATACTGCCGCCCATGAAGGCGGTCAACGCGGGTGTTCTCTTCCTCATCGAGCTCGGGGCCCTTGCGGGTGCCGCGTACTGGGGCTTCACCCAGGAGATCGGCCCGACCTGGCTGCTCGGCCTCGCCGCACCCGCCGTACTCGTCGCCCTGTGGGCGCTGTTCGGCTCACCGCGCGCGAAGTACAGGACGAGCGGCGCCGGTCGCGTCGGCTTCGAGGTGTTCTGGTTCGGGGCGGGCGCGCTCGCCCTGTTCGCCGCCGGAGCCCAGGTCTGGGCGGTCGCCTTCGCCGTCGTCTGCGTGGTGAGCAAGGCACTTGCCGTCGCCTGGAGCCAGTGACCCTCACTCCGCCGTCTCGCCCAGAAGTCGCAGAAAGTCCCGGAACGCCCCGGGCATGTCCACCGACTCGGGGTCCAGCAGCCACTGGTACTGCAGGCCGTCCATGACCGCGACCAGCAGCGGCGCGGTGCGTTCCGGGCTCAGCCCGTTGGGGAGCCGGTCGCCGTACTCGGTGCGCAGGGCCACCGTCATCGACGCGCGCACCCGGGTGTAGCGGTCGGTGAAGTACTCCCGTGCCGGATGCCCTTCCGTCACGCTCTCGCCGAGCAGTGCCGAGAAGGTCTGGATGATCCCCGGCCGCATCGCGTTGTACTCGACGAGCGAGGCGAGCAGGTCGACCCGCCAGTTGCCGTTCGGCACCGCGTCCCACTTGTCCCGCTCCTCCAGCACCGCGACCAGCAGCGCGTCCTTCGTCGGGAAGTGGTGGAGCAGCCCCTGCTGGGTCAGCCCGACCCGCTCGGCCACCGCGGCGAGGCTCGCGCCCCGGTAGCCGCGCTCGGCGATGACCTCCAGGGCCGCCCGGACGATCTCGGCCCGGCGCTCCTCACTTCTGGTCCTGGCGTTCATGGCGTCACCGTACGACATCCCGGAAACCGGAATATAACAGCCGTATAACGAAACCTACCACTCACCAGGTAATCGATGCACGATGAGGGGACCCGCACGGACTTCAACGAGGAGGCACCGTCATGGCGGCACCCACTCCCGCCGACCAGGCCCGCGAGGCGGCCGTCGAAGCGGCGCTGGCCGGGCTCGACCTCGATGCCAAGGCAGGGCTCCTGGCAGGCCAGGACATGTGGACCCTGCCCGCGCTCCCCGAGATCGGCCTGGACTCCCTCGTCATGTCGGACGGCCCGGTCGGTGTCCGGGGCGTGCGCTGGAGCGCCGACGACCCGTCGATCGCCCTGCCCTCCCCGACCGCGCTGGCCGCCACCTGGGACCCCGAACTCGCCCGCCGCGCAGGCGTACTGCTCGCCCAGGAGGCCCGCCGCAAGGGCGTCCACGTCCTCCTCGCCCCCACCGTCAACCTCCACCGCTCCCCGCTCGGCGGCCGCCACTTCGAGGCCTACAGCGAGGACCCGTATCTCACCGGACGGATCGGCGCCGGATACGTCACCGGCGTACAGGAGGGCGGTGTCGGCACCACCGTCAAGCACTTCGTCGCCAACGACGCCGAGACCGACCGCTTCACGGTGAACAACCTGGTCTCCGAACGCGCCCTGCGCGAGCTGTACCTGGCTCCCTTCGAGCTCATCGTCGAGAACGCCCACCCGTGGGGCATCATGACCGCCTACAACACGGTCAACGGCACGACGATGACCGAGCACCACCACCTGGTCAACGAAGTCCTGCGCGGCGAATGGGGATTCGACGGCTACAACGTCTCCGACTGGATGGCCGCCCGCTCCACCAAGGGCGCCATCGAGGGCGGCCTCGACGTCGCCATGCCCGGCCCGACGACCGTCTACGGCGAGGCCCTCGCCCGGGCCGTGCGGGACGGGGAGGTCGAGGAGAGCGCGGTCGACACGGCCGTACGCCACGTGCTGCGGCTCGCCGCCCGCGTCGGCATCCTGGACGGAGCCGAACCCGTCGTCACCGAGCTCCCGGAGACCGTCGACGGCATCGAACTGGCCCGCGAGATCGCCCGCCGCGCCTTCGTGCTGGTCCACAACCAGGGCGCGCTTCCGCTGAAGGCCGGCACGGTCGCCCTCATCGGCGCCGCCGCCCGCGACGCCCGCGTCCTCGGCGGCGGCTCCGCCACCGTCTTCCCCGACCGGATCGTCTCCCCGCTCGACGGCCTCACCGCCGCCCTCCCCGAGGGCACCCTCAGCTACGCCGTCGGCGCCGACCCCAACACCGAACTCGCCGTCGCCGACAAGGGGTTCAGCCTCGAAGCGGTCTGCCGGGACACGGACGGAGAGGTCATCGGCACGGCCTCCGTGCCCAACGGCCAGATCCAGTGGATGGGTGCGGACCTCCCCGAGGGCGTCACCCACGACCGGTTGCACACCGTCGAGTTGAAGGGCTCCTTCACTCCGCGCGAGAGCGGCACCCACACCTTCGGCATCAAGGGACTGGGCGCCTTCACGCTGGTCGTCGACGGCACGACGTACTACGACGACGTCCAGCGCACCGACAAGGACGACCCCTTCGTCACCTTCTTCGGCGCCCCCGAGCCCCGCGCGCAGGTCGAACTGACCGCGGGCGAGCCGGTCGAGGTCTCCCTCACCCACGTCGTCGTCCTCCCCGAGGAGGTCCCGATGAAGGTCGTCACGTTCTCCCTCGCCCACCAGGACCCGCGGCGCGACCCCGACGAACTGATCGCCGAGGCCGTCGAGGCGGCACGCAACGCCGACACGGCCGTCGTCGTGGTCGCCACCACCGAGCGCGTCGAGTCCGAAGGCTACGACCGGAAGGACCTCGCGCTCCCGGGCCGCCAGGACGAGCTGGTCCGCGCGGTCGCCGCCGCCAACCCGAACACCGTCGTGGTCGTCAACTCCGGCTCCCCGGTGGAGCTGCCCTGGCGCGAGGACGTCGCCGCCGTCCTGCTCGGCTGGTTCCCCGGCCAGGAAGGGGGCGCGGCCCTCGCCGACGTGCTGACCGGCGCCCACGAGCCCGGCGGCCGCCTCCCCACCACCTGGGGCACCCTGGCCGACGCCCCGGTCACCCGGGTCGCTCCGGAGGGCGGCGAACTCCCTTACGACGAGGGTGTGTTCATCGGATACGCGGCCTGGGAGAAGGAAGGCCGCACCCCGGTCTACCCCTTCGGCCACGGCCTCGGCTACACCCACTGGACCTACGAGTCCGTCGAGGTCCGGGGCACCACCGTCCGGGTCGGGCTGCGCAACTCCGGTTCCCGCCCGGGCCGTGAGGTGGTCCAGGTCTATCTGGCGCCCGCCGGACCCGATGCCGAGCGCCCGGCCCGCCGGCTCGCCGGGTTCGCGGGGGCCGTGGCCGGTCCCGGAGAGCGCGTCGAGGTCACCGTGGAGATCCCGCGCCGGGCCTTCGAGATCTGGGACGAGAAGACCTCATCGTGGTCGTATGTGAAGGGTTCGTACGAAATCCAGGTGGGGCGCTCGATCGGCGACCGCCGGGTCACCGCGACGATTAACGTCTGATCCGAGGGGGCACAGCCCTCACACAAGCAGCCCCGGCCCGGGACCTGACCCCTGGGCCGGGGCTCGTGCGTGTCTACCGGCTCGTGAATCCGTAGACCGTCTCCGAGCGGTAGGTCTCTCCCGGCAGCAGCACCGTGCTCGGGAACTCCGGCCGGTTCGGGGAGTCGGGGAAGTGCTGGGTCTCCAGCGCGATGCCGTCGCCGGGTGCGAAGGGCTCGGGCAGATGGTCCGCGGTGTACAGCTGGAGCCCCGGCTCGGTGGTCGCCACCGTCAGCACCCGGCCGGATCCAGGATCGGACAACTCGGCTACCTCGACGGCCCGTTGGGTGACCCCCTTGTCGAGCACGAAGTTGTGGTCGTAGCCCGCGCCGACCTTGCGCGCCCGACGGAAGTCGAAGCGGGTGTCCGCGACCTCCTCGATCCCGGTCGGGATCAGATCGGCGTCGACCGGGGTGAACCGCGAGGCGCCGATCCGCAGTTCGTGCCCGCCCGCGTTCCCGGAGCCGGCCAGGTTGAAGTAGCTGTGGTTGGTCAGGTTGACGATGGTGGGCGCGTCGGTGACCGCCTCGTACGCGATCCGCAGCGCGCCGGACTCGTCCAGGCTGTACGTCCCCGAGACCTCGAGGCGCCCCGGGAAGCCCTCCTCGCCGTGCGCGCTGACCCGGCTCAGCCGCACCCCGTGCTCGCCGGCGGGCTCCATGTCCCACACCCGTTTGTCGAAGCCGTTCTCGCCGCCGTGCAGGGAGTTGGGCGCGTTGTTGGGGGCGAGGGCGTAGGTCAGCCCGTCGAGCTCGAAGCGGCCGCCCGCGATCCGGTTCGCGTACCGTCCGATGAAGGCGCCGAGATACGGACCGGAGTGCTCCAGATATCCGTCCAGCTCGGCGAACCCCAGCACCACGTCCGCCGTCCGCCCGTCCCGGTCCGGAACCTCGACCGACTGCACGATCCCGCCGTACGACAGGATCCGCACGCGGACGCCGGCGCGCTCCAGGGTCCAGCGGTGCACCGGGGTGCCGTCGGAAAGTGTGGCGAAGAGTTCGTTCATGTGCGGAACTTTAAGTCACGGACCTGATCTTGCGGTATGCGATCTCCGCCAGACGCGCCTGTCCGTTCACACTCGGGTGGAACCAGTCCCAGTGGCTGAGCTGGTCGGTGCCGAACCGGTAGTCGTACACCGCGCCCCCGTCGTACCTGCAGTGCCCGTCCTCGGCGCACACCTGCTTCAGTACGGAGTTGTAGGCCTCCACCCGCTCCTGCACGGTGTCCCGCCGCTCGGTCGCCGCCGCGTCCAGGGCGTCCGCGTCGGCCAGCATCGACGGACACACGCCCAGCTTCCACACCTGCTTGCCCAGCGGATTGGCGCGGCCCTCGGACCACAGCCGCTTGAGGTTCGGCACGCTCGCCACGTACACCTGCGCCTTGGGCGCCTGTTTGCGCAGCACGCTCAGCGCGTCCTCGAAGCCGGATCGGAACGCGGACACCGAGGTCATCGCCGCGGTGGAGTCCCGGCAGGCGTCGTTGGCGCCCACCATCACCGTGACCAGCCCGGGTGTCCGCGCCGCCGCCCGTGCCATCTGCCCGGGCAGATCGGCCATCCGCGCCCCGGACACCGCGTAGTTCCAGCTGCGCTCGGCCGCCTTCGCCCGCCCCAGCAGCCGTACGGCGAGAGAGTCGACCTGGGTGCTGCCGCCGGTGGCCCAGGACACGTCGGGGCAGTCCTTCAGGATCCCGCAGGCGTCGAAGCCGCGCGTGATGGAGTCGCCGACAGCGGCCATCGAACCCGGGCTGCTGTCCCACGCCGGAGTCGGCTTCGGCGAGGGTGTGGCCTTCTGCGTGGGGCCCGCCGCGTCGCCCCCCACCGCGTCGCACCCGGCGACGCCCAGGAGAGCCGCCGTCAGAACGGCGACGACGGCCCGTGAACGGGGGCCCTGCTTCCGCATCCGTGGTGATCCCCTCGTGAAAAGGATGGTCCTCTCATAACAACGCAGAAGAGTTCCCGATGGCCGCGAGGGAACGATCGACACCCGTACTAGCGTCCTGCCGGGTGAATGGCGGGCGTTTCGGGGCACTGGGACCGACGGTACGTCACACTCCTTGCCCCGCCGCACGGTAGCCTCGCCATCAACGTGGCCGGCCGGCATCGCCGCCATGCCGGCCAGCAAGACCTGTCCCGCTCTGCCCGGAGGTCCCGGTGACGACACGTGGAGTTCTGTACGTGCACTCCGCGCCGCGCGCGCTGTGCCCGCACGTCGAGTGGGCCGTCGCCGGGGTGCTCGGCACGCGCGTCAACCTCGACTGGATCCGGCAGCCGGCCGCACCGGGCACCTGGCGCTCGGAGTTCTCCTGGAAGGCCGAGGTGGGCACGGCGTCCAAGCTCGCGTCGGCCCTCAGAGGCTGGCACCTGCTGCGCTTCGAGGTCACGGCCGAGCCCTGCCCCACCGCCGAGGGCGAGCGCTACAGCTGCACCCCGGAACTGGGCATCTTCCACGCCGTCACCGGCATCCACGGCGACATCCTGATCCCGGAGGACCGCCTGCGCGCGGCCCTGACCCGCTCGCAGCGGGGGGAGACGGACCTGGAGGCCGAGCTGGCCAAGCTCCTCGGCAAGCCCTGGGACGACGAACTGGAGCCCTTCAGGTACGCCGGTGAGGGCGCCCCGGTCCGCTGGCTGCACCAGGTCGTCTGAAGGTCTCCGCACACGTGAAGGGCCCCCACCGACCGGTGGGGGCCCTTCAGTTGCGTACGAACGATTCTCAGACCGTACGGAACGCCAGCACCACGTTGTGCCCGCCGAACCCGAACGAGTCGTTCAGCGCGGCGATACGGCCCTCCACGGGCAGCTTGCGGGCCTCGCCGCGGACGACGTCGGCGTTGGCCTCCGCCTCCGGGTCGAGGTTCTCGACGTTGATGGTCGGCGGAGCCACCCGGTGGTACAGGGCGAGCACCGTCGCGACCGTCTCCACGCCGCCCGCGCCACCCAGCAGGTGACCGGTCATCGACTTGGTGGCGGACACGGCCATGTGATCGGCGTCGTCGCCGAACACCTTCCGCAGTGCCTTGAGCTCGGCGATGTCACCGGCCGGAGTCGACGTCGCGTGCGCGTTCACGTGCACGATCTCCGCCGGGTCCAGGTCGGTGCTGTCCAGCAGGTTCTCGAGCGCGCGCGAGATGCCACGCCCCTCGGGCTCCGGCTGCACGATGTCGTGCGCGTCGGCGGAGATGCCCTGTCCCACCGCCTCGGCGTACACCCGCGCACCGCGCGCGGCGGCGTGCTCGGCGGACTCCAGGACGACGACCCCGGCGCCCTCGCCGAGGACGAAGCCGTCCCGGGCGACGTCGTAGGGACGCGAGGCGCCCTCGGGGTTCTCGTTGTTCTTGGACATCGCCATCATGTTGCCGAACGCGGCGATGGGCAGCGGGTGGATCGCCGCCTCCGTGCCACCGGCGACGACGACGTCGGCGCGGCCGGTACGGATCATCTCGATGCCGTAGCCGATGGCCTCGGCGCCCGACGCGCAGGCGGAGACCGGGGTGTGCACGCCCGCGCGGGCGCCCACCAGCAGACCCACGTTGGCGGACGGGCCGTTGGGCATCAGCATCGGCACGGTGTGCGGGGAGACGCGGCGGACGCCCTTCTCCTTGAGCACGTCGTACTGGTCGAGAAGGGTCGTCACACCACCGATGCCGGAGGCGATGACGGCGCCGAGACGGTCGGGGTCGACCTTGTCGTCCTCGCCGGCCTTGGCTTCGAAGCCCGCGTCGGCCCACGCCTCCTTGGCCGCGATCAGCGCGAACTGCGCCGAGCGGTCAAGACGGCGGGCCTGCGGCCGGGGAATCACCTCGGTCGGCTCCACCGCGATCTGCGCGGCGATGCGGACCGCCTGCTCAGCGGCCCACTCCTGCTCCAGGGGCTTGACGCCGGACTTGCCGGCGACCAGACCCTCCCAGGTAGAGGCTGCGTCGCCACCCAGCGGTGTGGTTGCGCCGATACCGGTGACGACCACGGTGCGATTGGTCGGGCTCACGGGAAATCTTTCTCCAACGTTACGAGGATTAAGCGGCGCCACCGCCGGGTGGCGGGGCCGGCACGTCCGGCCTGGAGGGCTCCTGACGGAGCCCGGGGGACTCAGGCCTGGTGCTTGAGGATGTAGTTGGTCGCGTCGCCGACGGTCTTGAGGTTCTTGACGTCGTCGTCCGGGATCTTGACGTCGAAGCGCTCTTCAGCGGCGACGACGACCTCGACCATGGACAGCGAGTCGACGTCCAGGTCGTCGGTGAAGGACTTGTCCAGCTGGACGTCCTCAACCGGGATGCCGGCGATCTCGTTCACGATGTCGGCAAGACCGGCGACGATCTCTTCCTGAGTGGCGGCCATTTGGCGCTCCTTCGTTTTCTTATCCAGAGGGTTGGCAGTGCTTCCCGTCCCGGACCGGGTGATCCGGCACGGAGTGCCTAGGGGAGGGTAACGACAGTGGCGGCGTAGACGAGACCCGCCCCGAATCCGATGACGAGCGCGGTGTCGCCGCTCTTCGCCTCGCCGGTCGCCAGGAGCCGCTCCATGGCGAGCGGGATCGAGGCGGCCGAGGTGTTGCCGGTGGTGCGCACGTCACGCGCGACCGTGACGTGCTCCGGCAGTTTCAGCGTCTTCACCATCGAGTCGATGATCCGCTCGTTGGCCTGGTGGGGAATGAAGACGTCCAGGTCGTCCGGGGCGATCCCGGCCGCGTCCAGCGCCTGCTGGGCGACCTTCGCCATCTCGAACACGGCCCAGCGGAACACCGCTTGGCCCTCCTGCGTGATCGCAGGGAACTTGCCCGTGGAGTCGTACTCGGTCCACGCCACGGTCTGCTTGATCGTCTCGGACTTGTCGCCCTCGGAGCCCCAGACGGTGGGGCCGATGGCCGGCTCCTGGGCGGGGCCCACGACGACCGCGCCGGCACCGTCGCCGAACAGGAAGGCCGTGGCGCGGTCCTCCAGGTCGGTCAGGTCGGACAGCCGCTCGACACCGATGACGAGGACGTACTCTGCCGAGCCCTCGACGATCATGCCCTTGGCGAGGGTGAGGCCGTAGCCGAAGCCCGCGCAGCCCGCCGAGATGTCGAAGGCGGCGGCCTTGTTCGTGCCCAGCTTGTCGGCGATCTCGGTCGCCACGGCCGGGGTCTGCTTGAAGTGCGAGACGGTCGAGACGATCACGCCGCCGATCTGCTCGGCGGAGATCCCGGCGTCGGCGATCGCCTTGCCGGACGCCTCGATCGACATCGCGGCGACGGTCTCCTCGGCGTTCGCCCAGTGCCGGGTCTGGATGCCGGAGCGCGAGCGGATCCACTCGTCGGACGAGTCGATCGTTTCGAGGATCACCTCGTTCGGCACGACCCGGGTCGGGCGGTAGCCGCCGACACCGAGGATGCGCGCGTACGGGGCGCCCTTGCTGGGCTTGATCTTCGACATGCTCTCGTGCTCCTTCTCAGGCACCGTGCTCGGCGATGAGCTCGCGAGCAGCGTCGAGGTCCTCGGGGGTCTTCAGTGCCAGCGTCTTGACGCCGGGCAGCGCGCGCTTGGCGAGGCCGACCAGCGTGCCGCCGGGGGAGACCTCGATGAACGCGGTGGCGCCGAGCTGCTTGAACGTCTCCATGCACAGGTCCCAGCGCACCGGGTTGGCGACCTGCCCGACCAGTCGCTCCAGCACCTCGGCGCCGGTGGCGACGGCCTGGCCGTCCTTGTTGGAGACGTAGGTGACCGTCGGGTCGGCTGCCGCCAGGTCGGCGGCGGCCTTGGCGAGCGCGTCGACCGCGGGAGCCATGTGGTGCGTGTGGAAGGCGCCGGCGACCTTGAGCGGGACGACCTTGCGGACGCCCTCGGGCTTGTCGTCGTTCAGCACGGCGAGCTGCTCCAGCGTGCCCGCGGCGACGATCTGCCCCGCGCCGTTGACGTTCGCCGGGGTCAGACCCAGCTTCTCCAGGTGCGCGACCGAGACTTCGGGGTCGCCGCCGAGCAGCGCCGACATGCCGGTCTCGGTGATCGCGGCGGCGTCGGCCATGGCCAGACCCCGCCTGCGTACGAGGGTGAGCGCGGCGGTGTCGTCCAGAACGCCCGCGAAGGCGGCGGCGGTGATCTCACCGACACTGTGCCCGGCGACCGCGCCGGGGGCGATGTCGGTGATGGCACCGAGTGCCGAGGCGGACAGGATCCCGGCCGCGACCAGCAGCGGCTGGGCCACCGCGGTGTCACGGATGGCGTCCGCGTCGGCCTGTGTGCCGTAGTGGGCGAGGTCCAGGCCGATGGCGTCGGACCACGCGGCGACGCGGTCCGCGGCACCGGGGAGTTCGAGCCAGGGGGTCAGGAAGCCGGGCGTCTGGGCGCCCTGGCCGGGAGCGACGAGTACGAGCACTCTCACACTCTCTCTTGAGGGCGGCCCAAGCCGCCCGTGGGGACAGGGACGAAGAACATGGAGGGGTTTTGTGGGCCCCCGACAAAAGCCTAGGGCTGGGGATCTCCGTCGGCCAGACGCCCCAGGATGAGCGCGATCCGCAGGGTGAACGCCGAACGTACATCGGAGGGCGACCAGCCGGTGACGTCAGTCACACGTCGAAGCCGGTAGCGCACGGTGTTGGGATGCACGAAAAGCATCCGGGCCGCACCCTCCAGACTGGACGCCTGTTCGAGGTAGACGGAGAGCGTCTCCAGGAGCGCGGAACCGGCCTCCTCCAGCGGTCTGTAGATCTCCTCCACCAACTGCTGGCGCGCACTGGGATCCCCGGCCATCGCGCGTTCCGGAAGCAGGTCGTCCGCCAGGACCGGGCGCGGAGCGTCCTGCCAGGCGGAACACGCCTTGAGCCCGGCGGCGGCGGCCTGCGCGGACCGGGTGGCGGCGAGCAGATCGGGTACGACGGGCCCCGCGACCACGGGTCCGGCCGCATAAGGCCCGATCAGGGACTTGGCCACGGCGAGGGGGTTGTCGCTGCCGCCCGCGATGACGACCAGTCGGGAGCCGAGCACTCCGGTCAGCACCTGGAGCTTGGCGTGCCGGGCGGCCCGTCGGATGGCCTCGACGGTCAGCTCGGAGTCGCCGTCGGGAGCGGTGCCGAGGAGGACGCACACATGCTCGGGAGCGTTCCAGCCCAGCGCGGCGGCCCTGCTCACGGCCCCCTCGTCGGCCTCACCGCTGAGCACGGCGTTCACGACGAGCGACTCCAGCCGGGCGTCCCAGGCACCGCGTGCCTCGGCGGCCTGGGCGTAGACCTGGGCGGTGGCGAAGGCGATCTCGCGGGCGTACACGAGCAGGGCCTCGCGCAGCACGGACTCGTCACCGGGGGCGGCGACCTCGTCGATCGCGCTCTCCATGACCTCGATGGTCGTCCTGACCATCTCCACGGTCTGGCGGAGCGTGATGGCCCGGGTCAGCTCACGGGGAGCGGTCCCGAACACGTCGGTGGAGATGGCCTGCGGGGCGTCCGGATGCCGGAACCACTCGGTGAAGGCCGCGATACCGGCCTGGGCGACCAACCCGATCCAGGAACGGTTCTCCGGAGGCATGGCCCGGTACCACGGCAGCGTCTCGTCCATGCGCGCGATGGCCTGCTGCGCGAGAGACCCGGACGACTTCTCCAGCCGCTTCAGGGTCGCGACATGGGCGTGGACGCCGGGCGCGTCGGGGTCGGACTTGCGGTGTTCGGGTTCGGGCACGGGGACAAGACTGCCTTATCCGGACGTCAACGCGCGCCGCCGGGTACCGACTGCGGCCCACCCCGGGGACTACCGTGGTCCCGTGACGGACGTACGGCGCGCGACGGAGCGCTACCCAGGCGGGGATCCCGGGGCCGGGATCGAGTCGTGGCACGCCTTCTCGTTCGGGCCGCACTACGACCCCGACAACCTCCGCTTCGGCGCGCTGATCGCCTGCAACGAGGAACGGCTCGTGCCCGGCGCCGGGTTCGACGAGCATCCGCACAGCCACACCGAGATCGTGACGTGGGTGGTCGAGGGGGAGCTGACGCACCGGGACTCGACGGGGCACGAGACGGTCGTACGCGCCGGTGACGTCCAGCGGCTCAGCGCCGCCGCGGGCGTCCGGCACATCGAGCGCAACGACGCCGAGACCCCGCTGACCTTCGTGCAGACCTGGCTGGCGCCCCTGGAGCCGGGCGGTGAGCCGGCGTACGAGATCGTCCGCGGGATCGCCGACTCCACGCCGTACGCCGTCCCGGAGGCGGGCGCGATGCTCCACGTGCGGCGGCTGGCCGCGGGGGAGCGGACCGCGGTGCCGGACGGGCGGTATCTGTACGTCCATGTCGTGCGGGGCGAAGTGCGGCTGGACGGCGAGGAGTTGGGGCCGGGCGACGCGGCCCGGGTCACCGACGCCAAGGAACGGGATTTGGTGGCGGCGACCCCGGCCGAGCTGCTGGTGTGGGAGATGTCCTAGAGGCTTGCCAGCACGGCGTCGGTGAACGCCGGCCACGCCTCGACCGCCCACGGTCCGAACGCGCGGTCGGTCAGCGCCACACAGGCCGCCCCCGCGTCCGGGTCGATCCACAGGAACGTGCCGGACTGGCCGAAGTGCCCGAAGGTGCGCGGGGAGGACGAAGAGCCCGTCCAGTGGGGGGACTTGCCGTCGCGGATCTCGAAGCCGAGGCCCCAGTCGTTGGGGTTCTGGTGGCCGTAGCCGGGGAGCACGCCCTTCGTGCCCGGGTACTGGACCGTCATCGCCTCCGCGACCGTGCGCGGGTCCAGCAGCCGTGGCGCCTGCACCTCCGCCGCGAACCGGAGAAGATCCTCGACCGTCGACACACCGTCCTTCGCGGGGGAACCCTCCAGGGACGTCGACGCCATGCCCAGTGGCTCGAGCACCGCCTGCCGCAGATACTCCGCGAACGGGATGTCCGTCGCCTTGGCGACATGGTCGCCGAGCTGCTCGAACCCTGCGTTCGAGTACAGCCGCCGCTCCCCGGGAGCAGCCGTCACCCGGTGCTCGTCGAAGGCCAGCCCCGAGGTGTGCGCGAGCAGATGACGCACCGTCGATCCGCTCGGCCCGGCCGGCTCGTCGAGCTCGATCGCTCCCTCCTCGTACGCGACGAGGACGGCGTACGCGGCGAGCGGCTTGGTGACCGAGGCCAGCGGGAAGCGCCGGTCGACAGGACCGTGGATACCGAGGACCGTGCCGTCACCGCGCACCACCCCTGCCGCGGCGGTGGGAACCGGCCAGTTTTCGATCAACGCGAGGCTCTGCAAGGACATGCCGTCGAGACTAGGGCCTGTCCGGCGGATCATGCCGACGTCGCGGGGTCTGGTACGCACTCCCCCACTGCCCAAAAGGCGTGGGGGGACCCCCAGCGGCGTTGTCGTCCCTCGCCGACGCTCCGCGTCGACTCCCTCCTCCGCCTTGCAGCTGCACGCACCAGACCCCGCTCACCTGCACTGATCAGGCACCGTTGCTCGCAGTCGGCCTGATCCGCCGGACAGGCCCTAGCCGCTCAGAGCTTCAGCATCATCGTGGGGTCCGGCTTGTGGACGAAGCCGAGGGAGACGTAGAGCGGCTCGGCCTCCGGGGACGCGGTCAGCATGACCTGACCGGCGCCCCGCTCGCGGAACCACGCCAGCAGTTCGTCCATGCACGCGCGCGCGTAGCCGCGCCGACGCGCGTCCGGGTCGGTGGCGACGCTGAAGACGTACCCGGCCAGGCCGTGCGGATTGGCCGCCTTCCCGATCCGGTAGTCGACCGTCCCGACCACCAGTGCCGCCAGCATCCCCGGCCGGTCCGGGTGGTCGACGACGAAGGCCGCGAAGTCGCCGTCGGCCTCGGCCAGCTTCCCCCGCAGCGACGGCAGCGCCTCCGTGTGCCACGCTGTGGAGCTGTCGCCGCCGGGCAGAGCGTCGATCATCACCTGGCGCAGCCGCAGTACTTCTTCGGCGTCCTCGGTCGTGGCACGGCGTACGAGACTCATGCACCGCACGTTAGCGATCGCACCCGAGAGCCGTCCTGCCGATTTCTTACCGGTTCCGCTTGCTTCGAGTGCACTCCAAGGCCATAGCGTTGGGGTCATGACGGTGATGGAGACCACGGGTACCAGGACCGACAGCTGCGCGGCTCCGCCGCACCCCCACCGGCGTCCGGCCGGACAGGACAGCTACACGATCAGCGAGGTCGTCGCCTTCACCGGCCTGACCGCGCACACCCTGCGCTGGTACGAGCGCATCGGCCTGATGCCGCACATCGACCGCTCGCACACCGGCCAGCGTCGCTACAGCAACCGCGACCTCGACTGGCTCGACCTCGTCGGCAAGCTCCGGCTCACCGGCATGCCGGTCGCCGACATGGTGCGGTACGCGGAACTGGTGCGGGAGGGCGACCACACGTTCACCGAACGGTTCGAGCTCCTGGAGACGACCCGCCGGGACGTCCTGTCCCGGATCGCGGAGCTCCAGGACACGCTCGCCGTGCTCGACCGGAAGATCAGCTTCTACGCCGACGCCGGTCGCGCCTACGAAACGGAGAAGGCAGGATGACGGACAGCACCATCCCGACCGCACGGCTCGGCGACACCGGTCCCGAGGTCGGAGCCCAGGGACTCGGCTGCATGGGCATGAGTTTCGCGTACGGCCCCACGGACGCGAAGGAGTCCCGGGCCACCCTGGAGCGGGCGCTGGAACTAGGCATCACGCTCTACGACACGGCGGACGCCTACGGCAACGGGGAGAACGAGAAGTTCCTGTCCCCGTTCTTCAAGGCCCACCGCGACGAGGTCGTGATCGCCACCAAGTTCGCCCTGTCGATCCCGCCGGAGGACCCGACCCGGCGGATCATCCGCAACGACCCGCCGTACATCCGCCAGGCCGTCGAGGCGAGCCTGAAGCGCCTCGACGTCGAGGCGATCGACCTCTACTACATGCACCGGCGCGATGTGCACGTGCCGATCGTGGAGTCCGTCGGCACCATGGCCGAGCTGGTGCGCGAGGGCAAGGTCAAGCACCTGGGCCTGAGCGAGGTCACCGCCGCGGAGCTGCGTGCGGCGCAGGCGGTGCACCCCATCGCCGCCGTGCAGTCGGAGTGGTCCCTGTTCAGCCGTGACATCGAGGCCAAGGTGGTCCCGGCGGCCCGCGAGCTGGGCGTGGCGCTCGTGCCGTACTCGCCGCTCGGGCGCGGCTTCCTCACCGGGTCCTTCACCAACGCCGACAAGGACCTCACCGCCGACGACTTCCGCCGCCAGCAGCCCCGCTTCACGGGCGAGAACGCGACGGCGAACGCGGCCCTGCTGGAGCCGATCCGTACGGTCGCCGAGGCCCACGGAGTCTCCCTGGGCCAGGTCGCCCTGGCCTGGGTCCAGCAGCAGAGCGCGGTGCACGACCTCCCGGTGATCCCGATCCCGGGCACCCGCAAGCCCGGCAGGGTGGCGGAGAACGCGGCGGCGACGGGCATCGAGCTCACCAAGGAGGAGCTGGAGCTCCTGGAGCCGATCGCGGCACAGGTGGCGGGCGACCGGTACGCGGACATGCGGTTCTCGTCCGCCGGCCGGGAGTGAGCTAGAGCTCCGCCAGCAACTCCGCCTTCTTCACGGAGAACTCCTCGTCGGTGACCAGGCCCGCCTGGTGCAGTTCTCCGAGGTGGCGGATGCGCTCGGCGATGTCGGCGGGGTCCCGGCGCGGCGCGGTCGCGGCCGGGACCGCCGCCGCGGGCCCCCGTCGGCGTACGGCGGCCAGGACCGCCGCCGCGAACGGCAGCGACTCATGGACCGGCCCGTACCCGAGCCCGAACACCACCGCCGCCGGATCCTGATCCGCCTGCACCGGCCCCGGCTCCCCGCGCAGCAGCCGCAGATGCCCCTCGAAGACCTCCGGCGACCGCCACTCCACCCCGGTCAGCTCGGACACCGGGAAACTCTGGTCGCCGGCCTTCCACTTCGCCGAGGACGCTCCCGTCCAGAACCACCGGAAGTGCACGGTACGGCCGTCGAAGGACGCCTTCCCGTCGTACGCCTTGAACTGCAACGGCACCTCGGGCGCCGGCACCAGGAATCGTTCGGCCGGCTCGTCGTCCTCTTTCAGGAGCGTGCGCAACTCGTCCGCGTAGTACTCGGCGAGCGTCTCCTTGTCGCCCGGCAGCACCAGCCGGTACGGATCGCACCCTTCCTTCAGCTGCCCCGCCGCCGCCTCCACGAGCGGATCCGCCCCCGGTCGCGGCTCGGCGTGCAACACCACCGTGCCCCGCTTGCCGGGAGTCAGCGTCACCCCGGAGATCGCCTCCAGGGGGATCCGCCGCTCTCCCAGCGCCTGGAAGAGCTTCGGTGTTCGAATCCCCCGTTCGTAGCGGATGAGCACGGAGTCGGACTCGAACTCCCAGGCGGCATGAAATCCGGCCAGTACGTCACCCATGCGGGTCATCGTATTCGGCACGAGCTTCTTCGTCCCCTCCTCGCGCAGACCGCAGTTCCTGCAGTCTCTACGCGCGTCCGGCCGTGGCCGTGCCGGACAAACCGGCGCGACAGGCTTCGTCCTCGTGGGCGCAGTGCACTGAGCGGTATGCGCCAATGCCGATCTCGGCGAAGTTGAGCAGGCTCTCCGTTCCGGGCTCGAAGTAACCGGCGTGACCGTCCGCACCCCGCGCGGACAGCACGCGCGCGCCGAACGCGGAGGACACCGGGTCGGCGCCGTGGCCGAGCCCACCGACCTCCATGTACGGCACGTCCTGGATCCAGTCGTCGGCGTCCCGCATCGCCCACACATGGGCGGTGGTACGCAGATGGGAGGCGTTGGCGACCCGCATCCCGGGGCTGCCGGCCACCGCGATGTCGGCCACCCGGTCGGGCAGTGTGCGCGCGGCCACCCCGCACACCACGGAGCCGTAGCTGTGGCAGAACAGGGAGACCGGCGAGGCGCCGGGCAGTGCGCGCACCAGCGCGTTCAGCCGGACGGCGCCGGTCTCGGCGCGCATCGCGGTGGCCGAGTCGATGCCGAGTCCGGCGGGTGCCGTGTAGTCGGCCCAGGCGATCACCGCCGTACGCGTGGCAGGGCTCGCCGCACGTTCGGCCTGGTAGAGGGCCTTGGCCATGCCGACCGGCGCGGAGTAACTGCGGCTGGTGCGCTGGAAGGTGAGCAGGTCGGTGTCGACGCCGGGCACGACGAGGGAGATCCGCTCGGCCGTGCCGAGATCGCCGAAGACCTCCGCGACCCGGCCGGAGCCGTCGGGGTCGAAGGCGAGGATGTGGCGCTCCGGAGCCGTCAGCGACTCGAAGCGGTGCATACGGCGGCCCGCCTCCTGCTGACCGGCCGGCGTGAGCCGGGTGTCGTGCATGCGGCTGCGCTCGACGGTACGGGCCTGCAGGAGCGCGAGGCGGTTGGCCTGGTAGCGCAGGGTGACGGGGGCGCCGTTCATGTTGCCGACCGCGAGCGGGTAGCGCTGGGCGAGGTGGACCCGCTCCTGGGAGGTGAGCGAGGCGAAGAAGCGCGTGAGCCGGTCGGGGGCGGTGTCCGGGTCGGGCAGCGGGTGTCCGTGCAGGCGACCGTCCGCCCAGGACTCGAGCGAGGCCTGGAGAGGCGTGGCCTCCCTCTGGTTGCGCAGCGCGGTCCAGCCGGTGGTCGCCAGCATCACGAACACCACGGCCAGCGCGAGCAGTGCGCGCCAGACGTTGAGTTGCGGGGAGGTGTCGAAGGAAGTCACTGAAAGGACACACTAGGAGAACGGGACGGTCTCGGGTTAATCCAGTGACGGGGATCACGTTTTGGTGTAAGAGAACCACTTGCCGGTCAGGGCCGGGCCGAGCAGCTCCAGGTGCGAGACCGTCAACGCGCGCATGGCCTCCAGACTGAACTCCCCGTCGGTCAGCCACTGCCGTTCCGTCACCCGCATCACACCGCTGAAGACGGCCACCAGCAGTCTGGGTCGCGGGTCGGTGGCCGCGTCGAGGCCCTCGCGTTCGGCGAGCACACGCGTGAGCACCTCCTCGACCTCCGCCGAGCGCCGCAGATGGGCGGCGAGCAGGACGGGTGTCGACTCGATCACCCGGTACATGGCCAGGAAGCGCGCCACCGGCACGACCGACTCGACGACCTCGTGCAGCGTGTCCCAGCCCTCCAGTACGGCCTGGCGCAGCGCCTCCAGCGGGGGTTCGTGCGACGGACGCGCGCGTACGGCGTCGACGAAGCGCGTCACCGTCATCTCGTCGAGCGCCAGCGCCGCGTCCTCCTTGCCGGCGAAGTACCGGAAGAAGGTGCGCTGCGAGACCCCGACGGCGTCGGCGATGTCGTCGACGGTCGTCCGCTCGTAGCCCTCGGTGGTGAAGAGCTCGATGGCGACCCGCAGCAGTGCCTCTCGGGTGCGCTGCTTCTTGCGTTCGCGCAGAGTTTCCATTGGTGTCAGTTACCGACTTGTGAATTGGTTTGTCAATTGTCAGTGGCTGTCACTAGCCTCGAACACTATGACTAGTCAGACCACCATCGATACGACGGGGCCGGAGGACAGGGCGTCACAGTCCCCGTCGGATCAGCCGCCCGCCGCGGGCCTGCGCGGCCACCCGTGGCTCACCCTTCTGACCGTGGCCGTCGGCGTCATGATGGTGGCCCTCGACGGCACCATCGTGGCCATCGCCAACCCGGCCATCCAGGCCGACCTCAAGGCGAGCTTCGCGGACGTCCAGTGGATCACCAACGGCTACTTCCTCGCGCTGGCGGTCGCCCTGATCACCGCGGGAAAGCTCGGTGACCGCTTCGGTCACCGCCAGACCTTCCTGATCGGTGTCGTCGGCTTCGCCGCCGCCTCGGGTGCGATCGGACTGTCCAGCAGCATCGCCGCGGTCGTCACCTTCCGCGTCCTCCAGGGACTGTTCGGCGCCCTGCTGATGCCGGCCGCGCTCGGTCTGCTGCGGGCCACCTTCCCGGCCGAGAAGCTCAACATGGCCATCGGCATCTGGGGCATGGTCATCGGCGCCTCCACCGCCGGCGGCCCGATCCTCGGCGGTGTCCTCGTCGAGCACGTCAACTGGCAGTCGGTGTTCTTCATCAACGTGCCGGTGGGTGTCCTCGCCCTCGTCCTCGGCGTGCTGATCCTGCTCGACCACCGCGCCGAGAACGCCCCGCGCTCCTTCGACATCCTGGGCATAGCCCTGCTGTCCGCCGCCATGTTCTGCCTGGTGTGGGCGCTCATCAAGGCCCCGACCTGGGGCTGGGGCGACGGACTGACCTGGACCTTCATCGCCGTGTCCCTCGTGGGGTTCCTCCTGTTCGCCGTCTGGGAGACGAAGGTCAAGGAGCCGCTGATCCCGCTCGCGCTGTTCCGCTCGGTGGCGCTGTCGGCGGGTGTGGTCCTCATGGTCCTGATGGCGATCGCGTTCATGGGCGGCCTGTTCTTCGTGACCTTCTATCTGCAGAACGTGCACGGGATGAGCCCGATCGACGCCGGTCTCCACCTGCTCCCGCTGACCGGGATGATGATCGTGGGCTCCCCGCTCGCGGGCGCCATGATCACCAAGCTCGGCCCGCGGGTGCCCCTGGCCGGCGGCATGGCGTCCGTCGCGATCGCCATGTTCGGGATGTCCACGCTGGAGACGGACACCGGCAGCGCCGTGATGTCGCTCTGGTTCGCCCTGCTGGGTCTCGGCCTCGCACCCGTGATGGTGGGCGCCACCGAGGTCATCGTGGGCAACGCGCCGATGGAGCTCTCCGGTGTGGCCGGCGGTCTCCAGCAGGCCGCGATGCAGATCGGCGGCAGCCTCGGTACGGCCGTCCTCGGCGCCGTGATGGCCTCCAAGGTGGACGGCGACCTCGCGGCCAACTGGAACGGCGCGGGTCTCCCGGCGCTCACGCCGGCTCAGCTGGACCAGGCGTCCGAGGCGGTCCAGGTGGGCGTGCCCCCGGTCGCCAAGGGGACCCCGGAGGCGATCGTCGCGAAGATCACCGACGTCGCCCATGACACCTTCATCTCCGGCATGAGCCTGGCGTCCCTGGTCGCCGCGGGGGTCGCGGTGGTGGCGGTGTTCGTCGCCCTGCTCACCAAGCGCGGCGCGAACGCGGAGGCGGGCGCGGGTGTGGGGCACATCTGACGCCTGATCCGGCACCTGACGGGACGTCAGTGTTCTTCGCCTATCAGGGTGAAGAGGCTAAAGATTTCTCGCCCTCGGTACGCGCCGCAGGTCACAGTAAGTCAAGCCCTCCGCACGGCACGCTCGTGCGATGCGGAGGACGGACGGCGCTGCGGCGCGCTGCCGGAGGGGGGCGGCGCGCCGCAAGGCCGGAGGATTAACCGCCGAGACCGGGGTACTCGCATCGTTGAACCCGAGACGAACCCAACCAACCAAGGGTGTCAGGGAGTTGATGATGGCGGGCTTCGGACACGGAACGCGCAGGTACCCCCGATCACGTGGCCGGACGTGGTCACGGACCGGGCCGGATCGCGCGACGCTCGGAATCATCGGAGTCATCTGCGCGATCGCGGGATTCTTCGTGCTGGGGATCATCCTCGGCCCCGTGGCGATCGTCTGCGGCTGGCTCGCCATGGGCCGCACCTGGTCGGGCGGCAACCGTGCCTGGCCTGCTCTGGTCGCCTTCGTACTGGGCGCCATCGACACGCTCCTGGCGATCATCTGGCTCGTCGGAGCGGCCACCCCGGGCAGCGGGTTGTTCTGACCCGGGGCGCGTGAGGGAAGGGCCCCCGGTGGGACGACCGGGGGCCCGCCCATGCCCGTGTCCGGCCGGATGGCCTGCACAGGGCCGCGACCTCCGCCCGCAGGGGCGCCCTGCCCCTCCGCCTGTAGGGGGATCGTCCTCGGCCTCGTCGTGGGCGTCCGCGACTGGCTCGCCCCGGGGCCACCCGGTCGGTTGGTCAGCGCGTCCGGTCCGCTCCGGTCGTCCCGTTCGGGCCGGTCCAGGCCCCGTCAGCCGCCGACGGACGTCTTCCGCAGGGCCGCGACCTCCGCGCGCAGGGCCCGTACTTCCTCCGTCAGGGCCTGGATCGCCTCCGTCTGCCGGCGTTCCTCCACGTCGTCCTTCTCGAACCGCTCGATGAACCACGCGGCGATGTTCGCGGTCACCACACCGAGCAGGGCGATCCCGGAGAGCATCAGCCCGACCGCGACCATCCGGCCCAGTCCGGTGGTCGGGGCGTGGTCGCCGTAGCCCACGGTCGTCATGGTCGTGAAGGACCACCACACCGCGTCACCCAACGTGCGGATGTTCCCGTTCGGCGCGTCCCGTTCCACCGAGAGCACCGCCAGCGACCCGAACATCAGCAGTCCCACGACCGCCCCGGCCACATACGTCGTCACCCGGATCTGCGAGGTCATCCGCGCCCGCTGTCCCACCAGCAGCAGGGTGGAGACCAGCCGCAGCAGCCGCAGCGGCTGTATGAGCGGCACCACCACGGCACACAGGTCCATCCAGTGCTGCCGTACGAATGCGCGCCGCTCCCGCGCGAGCGACAACCGCACGAGGTAGTCGACGGCGAAGACCCCCCACACCACCCACTCGACCACCGTGCACACCGCCGTCAACGACCGTCCCGCCGAGGTGTCCACGATCGGCACGGCATAGGCCACGGCGAACAGCACCGCGAGCGCCAGAAGGGGCCGCTGGGTGTGCTGTTCCCAACGGACCTGCGCTGACTGTTCCTTCATGACCGCATCGTAAGGAAACGGTAAAGGGCGGTGGAGCACAGCTCCACCGCCCTTCGTCCGTTCCGGCCGGGCGCAGCGGTTACGCGTCGCCGCCCGCGGCCCCCGGGTCAGCCGCCGAGACGTCCAGCAACTGGTACCGGTCGATCGCCTGCTTCAGCACCGAGCGGTCCACCTTGCCCTCCCGCGCCAGCTCCGTCAGCACACCCACCACGATCGACTGGGCGTCGATGTGGAAGAACCGCCGCGCCGCACCCCGGGTGTCCGCGAAGCCGAAGCCGTCCGCCCCCAGCGACTGGTACGTACCCGGCACCCACCGCGCGATCTGGTCGGGAACCGCGCGCATCCAGTCGGACACCGCCACGAACGGCCCCTGCGCCCCGGCCAGCTTCCGCGTCACGTACGGCACCCGCTGCTCCTCCTCCGGGTGCAGCAGGTTGTACTCCTCGCAGGCCACGGCCTCGCGCCGCAGTTCGTTCCAGGAGGTCGCCGACCAGACGTCCGCCTTGACGTTCCACTCCTCGGCGAGGATCTTCTGCGCCTCGACCGCCCACGGCACGGCCACACCGGAGGCCATGATCTGTGCCGGGATCGACCCCGAAGTGCCCTCGGAGAACCGGTAGACGCCCTTGATGATGCCCTCGGCGTCCACGTTCGCAGGCTCGGCCGGGTGCCGGATGGGCTCGTTGTAGACGGTGAGGTAGTAGAAGACGTCCTCGCTGTCCGGGCCGTACATCCGGCGCAGACCGTCCTGCACGATGTGCGCGATCTCGAAACCGAACGCCGGGTCGTACGCCACACAGCCCGGGTTGGTCGAGGCGAGCAGCTGCGAGTGCCCGTCCGCGTGCTGCAGCCCCTCACCGGTCAGAGTCGTACGCCCCGCGGTCGCGCCCAGCACGAAACCGCGCGCCAGCTGGTCCGCCATCTGCCAGAACTGGTCGCCGGTGCGCTGGAAACCGAACATCGAGTAGAAGACGTACACCGGGATCAGCGGCTCGCCGTGCGTCGCGTACGCCGAACCCGCCGCGATCAGCGAGGCCGTGCAGCCCGCCTCCGAGATGCCGTCGTGCAGCATCTGCCCGGTCGGCGACTCCTTGTACGCGAGCAGCAGTTCACGGTCGACCGACTCGTACTGCTGCCCGAGCGGGTTGTAGATCTTCGCGCTCGGGAAGAACGAGTCCATGCCGAAGGTGCGGTACTCGTCCGGCGCGATCAGCACGAACCGCCTGCCGAGCTCCTTGTCCCGCATGAGGTCCTTGAGCAGCCGTACGAACGCCATGGTCGTGGCGATCGACTGCTGACCCGAGCCCTTCTTCACGGTCGCGTACGTCTTGTCGTCCGGCAGCGCGAGCGGCTTGGAGCGCACGACACGCGTCGGGACGTAACCGCCGAGACCCAGTCGGCGGTCGTGCATGTACTGGATCTCCTCCGAGTCCCGGCCCGGGTGGTAGTAGGGCGGTGCGCCCGACTCCAGCTCCTTGTCGGAGATCGGCAGGTGCAGCCGGTCGCGGAAGCCCTTGAGGTCGTCGACCGTCAGCTTCTTCATCTGGTGCGTGGCGTTGCGGCCCTCGAAGTTGGGCCCCAGCGTCCAGCCCTTGACGGTCTTGGCGAGGATGACCGTCGGCTGGCCCTTGTGCTCCACGGCCGCCTTGAACGCCGCGTAGATCTTCTTGTGGTCGTGACCGCCGCGGCCCAGGTGCAGGATCTGGTCGTCGGTCATGCCCTCGACCATCGCGCGCAGGCGGTGGTCGTCGCCGAAGAAGTGATCGCGGATGTAGGCGCCGGACTCGGTGGCGTACGTCTGGAACTGGCCGTCCGGGGTGGTGTTCATCCGGTTGACGAGGATGCCGTCGCGGTCCTGCGCGAGCAGCGGGTCCCAGGTGCGGTCCCAGATCAGCTTGATCACGTTCCAGCCGGCGCCCCGGAAGACCGACTCCAGCTCCTGGATGACCTTGCCGTTGCCGCGCACCGGGCCGTCGAGGCGCTGCAGGTTGCAGTTGACGACGAAGGTCAGGTTGTCCAGGCCCTCGCGCGCGGCGATGGTCAGCTGGCCGAGCGACTCCGGCTCGTCCATCTCGCCGTCGCCGAGGAACGCCCACACATGGGACTTGGACGTGTCGGCGATCTCGCGCGCGTGCATGTAACGGTTCATCCGCGCCTGGTAGATCGCGCCGATCGGGCCGAGGCCCATCGACACGGTCGGGAACTCCCAGAAGTCCGGCATCAGCCGCGGGTGCGGATACGAGGACAGTCCGTGCGGGGCCTTCGACTTCTCCTGGCGGAAGCCGTCGAGGTTGTCCTCGCTGAGCCGGTCCAGCAGGAACGCGCGCGCATAGATGCCCGGGGAGGCGTGGCCCTGGAAGAAGACCTGGTCGCCGCCGTCGCCCTCGTCCTTGCCACGGAAGAAATGGTTGAAGCCGACGTCGTAGAGGGACGCGGAGGAGGCGAAGGTGGCGATGTGGCCGCCGACGCCGATCCCGGGACGCTGGGCACGCGAGACCATCACGGCCGCGTTCCACCGGGTGGCGTTCAGGATCTTCCGCTCGATCTCCTCGTTGCCCGGGAAGAACGGCTCCGCCCTGGTGGGGATCGTGTTGACGTAGTCCGTGCTGCGCATCTCCGGCACGGCCACGCGCTTCTCGCGGGCCCGCTCGATGAGCCGCAGCATCAGATAGCGGGCCCGCTCCCGGCCGCGCTCGTCCACGGCGGCGTCGAGGGAGTCGAGCCACTCCTGGGTTTCCTCGGGATCGAAGTCAGGAACCTGACTCGGAAGGCCGCCAATGATGATCGGGTTGCGATCGGATCCGGAAGCCACGCTGTTCCTTACCTGTCAGAGGGCCGTATTTCTGTATGCCTGCACCGCTCCCCATCGTGTACCTCGGGGGGCCAAACGTCATCTCTACTCCGTGGTAACCCGGTGCTCCGCGCCCGGGTATGGTTCCCAAACACGCAAAGAGGGCAGAAAGGTGTGGCATGTGTCACGACGTGACCGCGATGATGTGCCTGGAGTTGCGTCGACACGTTCCGGAACGTCACCGTTTCGGCGGTCTGAAACGCCGGGTACTTGCGCGATCCGCCCCGCCCGTGTGGACTACGGCCAATGCTTCGCGCACGCGCGTGGCTGAGACCATCATCAAGACATGATCAGGAGGCAACCCGTGAGCGCGACCGCGGACCACGCGGAGACGAGCCCTGCCGTGAGGCTGGGGTTCCAGCCCGAGCAGGTGGTCCAGGAGATCGGCTACGACGACGACGTAGACCAGGAACTCCGCGAGGCCATCGAGCAAGTCATCGGCAGCGACCTTGTGGACGAGGATTACGACGACGTCGCCGATGCCGTGGTGCTCTGGTTCCGTGACGAGGACGGCGACCTGACCGATGTGCTGGTGGACGCCACCACGTACATCGAGGAGGGCGGCTCGATCCTGCTGCTGACGCCGAAGACCGGCCGGGACGGCTACGTGGAGCCGAGCGACATCTCCGAAGCCGCGACGACGGCAGGCCTGTCCGCCTCCAAGAGCGTCAGTGTGGGCAAGGACTGGAGCGGCAGCCGGCTGGTGACGCCCAAGGCGGCCAAGTCCAAGAAGTAGCCCTGTGGGACCGGACGGGCCGGCGCGACCGGCCCGTCCGCATACCCGTGGTGATCGCTGCGTAGGGTGGTTGCGTCACTCGAACAGCCTCCCGAAGGGACATCCACGCGATGGCGATCCAGGTCGGCGAAAAGGCCCCCGACTTCGAGCTCAAGGACAACCACGGCCGGGCCGTGAAGCTGTCCGACTTCCGCGGCAGCAAGAACGTCGTGCTGCTCTTCTACCCCTTCGCCTTCACCGGCGTGTGCACCGGTGAGCTGTGCGAGCTGCGTGACAACCTGCCGCAGTTCTCCGACCGCGACACCCAGCTGCTCGCCGTCTCCAACGACTCCATCCACACCCTGCGCGTCTTCGCCGAGCAGGAGGGCCTGGAGTATCCGCTGCTGAGCGACTTCTGGCCGCACGGCGAGGTATCCCGCGCCTACGGTGTCTTCGCCGAGGACAAGGGCTGCGCGGTGCGCGGCACCTTCGTCATCGACAAGGAGGGCGTGGTCCGCTGGACCGTCGTCAACGCCCTGCCGGACGCCCGTGACCTGAACGAGTACGTGAAGGCGCTCGACACCCTGTGATTGTTCGCCTCCAGGGACTGCGTGGTCCGGGAACCCGTCACTAGGATCGAATCGTTGATCCGGCAGCATCTCAACCAGCAAACCTATGGAGGACTCGTGGGAGTCAGCCTCAGCAAGGGCGGCAACGTATCGCTGACCAAGGAGGCCCCCGGCCTGACCGCGGTCATCGTGGGTCTGGGGTGGGACGTCCGCACCACGACCGGCACCGACTTCGACCTGGACGCCAGCGCACTGCTGCTGAACTCGGCAGGCAAGGTCGCCAGCGACGCCAACTTCGTCTTCTTCAACAACCTCAAGAGCGCGGACGGCTCGGTCGAGCACACCGGCGACAACATCACCGGTGAGGGCGAGGGCGACGACGAGCAGATCAAGGTCAACCTCGCCGCGGTCCCGGCCGACGTCGACAAGATCGTCTTCCCGGTCTCGATCTACGACGCCGAGAACCGCCAGCAGTCCTTCGGCCAGGTGCGCAACGCGTTCATCCGCGTCGTGAACCAGGCCGGCGAGGCGGAGATCGCCCGCTACGACCTCTCCGAGGACGCCTCCACCGAGACCGCCATGGTCTTCGGCGAGCTCTACCGCAACGGCGCGGAGTGGAAGTTCCGCGCCATCGGCCAGGGCTACGCCTCGGGCCTGCGCGGGATCGCCCAGGACTTCGGCGTCAACGTCTAGGAGCTGTCCACCGGGCGGGCCCTCGGACCGGCCCCGGCTCTCTTCGTCCGGCGCCGCACGGTTTGCGTGCGGCGCCGGACGTGCAGGAACAGCACAGAAACACACTCTCGGGGAGGGAACAGCACATGGGCGTCACGCTCGCCAAGGGAGGGAACGTCTCCCTGTCCAAGGCCGCCCCCAACCTCACCCAGGTGATGGTCGGACTCGGCTGGGACGCGCGCTCCACCACCGGAGCCGACTTCGACCTCGACGCCAGCGCCCTGATGTGCAGCAGCGGGCGGGTCCTGGGTGACGAGTACTTCGTCTTCTACAACCAGCTCAAGAGCCCGGACGGCTCGGTCGAGCACACCGGCGACAACCTCACCGGTGAGGGCGAGGGCGACGACGAGTCGATCCTGGTCGACCTCTCCCAGGTGCCGGACCGGTGCGACAAGATCGTCTTCCCGGTGTCGATCCACGACGCCGACAACCGCGGCCAGACCTTCGGTCAGGTCAGCAACGCCTTCATCCGCGTGGTCAACCAGGCCGATGGCCAGGAACTGGCCCGCTACGACCTCTCCGAGGACGCCTCCACCGAAACCGCGATGATCTTCGGCGAGCTCTACCGCTACCAGGGCGAGTGGAAGTTCAGGGCGGTGGGGCAGGGCTACGCGTCGGGCCTCAGGGGCATCGCTCTCGACTTCGGAGTCAACGTCTCATAACGCGATATGAGCAAAAGCCGGGGCAGGGTGGGGCCTCGAGGGCGCCCGACTACACTTCGCTTCAAAGTTTCGTAAAGCCGAGTGCGGCACGGGGGTCCCCCGTACACGTACGGATTGGGTAGCCAGTGGTTCTCAAAACCTTCGGCTGGTCGTTCGCGGTCACCGCGCTCGGCTTGGTCGCTGCGGTCCTCTACGGGGGGTGGGAGGGCTTCGGTGTCGTGGCGATCCTCTCCATCCTCGAGATCTCCCTGTCGTTCGACAACGCGGTGGTCAACGCCGGAATCCTGAAGAAGATGAACGCCTTCTGGCAGCGCATCTTCCTCACGATCGGTGTCCTGATCGCCGTGTTCGGCATGCGGCTGGTCTTCCCCGTCGTGATCGTCGCGATCAGCGCCAAGATGGGGCCCATCGAGGCGGTCGACCTCGCCCTCAACAACAAGGACCACTACCAGGAGCTGGTCACCGACGCGCACCCGGCGATCGCCGCGTTCGGTGGCATGTTCCTGCTGATGATCTTCCTGGACTTCATCTTCGAGGACCGGGACATCCAGTGGCTGCGCTGGATCGAGCGGCCGCTGGCCAAGCTCGGCAAGGTCGACATGCTGTCGGTCTGCATCGCGCTGGTCGTCCTGCTGGTCACCGCGTTCACCTTCGCGACCCACGCCCATCAGCACGGCGGCACGCATGTCGACAAGGCGCAGACCGTCCTGATCTCCGGCATCGCGGGTCTGATCACCTACATGGTCGTCGGCGGTCTCTCCGGCTACTTCGAGGACAAGCTCGAAGAGGACGAGGAACGCGAGCACGAGGAGGAGGAACAGGCCGAGCGCGAGGGCAAGCCCAAGTCGGCGGTCCTGATGGCCGGCAAGGCCGCCTTCTTCATGTTCCTCTACCTGGAGGTTCTCGACGCCTCGTTCTCCTTCGACGGCGTGATCGGCGCGTTCGCCATCACCAACGACATCGTCCTGATGGCGCTGGGTCTCGGTATCGGCGCGATGTACGTCCGGTCCCTGACCGTGTACCTGGTCCGCCAGGGCACCCTCGACGACTACGTCTACCTGGAGCACGGCGCCCACTACGCGATCGGCGCCCTCGCGGTGATCCTCATGGTCACCATCCAGTACCAGATCCACGAGATCATCACCGGTCTCGTCGGTGTCCTCCTGATCGGCTGGTCCTTCCTGTCCTCCGTGCGCCGCAACAAGGCACTGGCGGCCGCCGAGGGAAAAGCCGAGGGCTCGGACGAGAAGACTGAGGTCTCGTCCGGGGTGTGACACCCTTCCCGGTGAGGAACGCTCTGAGCGGGGCGGCCGGCCTCCGGCCGCCCCGCCGGTTTTCTCCAAAGTGAACATGGGGGCGGGAATGGGCTTCTTGGACGGACTCCGGGGCGGCCGCGAGGTCGACTTCGACTCGGGCAGCGCGGCCAGCAACGCGATCGAACTGACCAAGCGGCACAACCGGGTCTCGCTCACCAAGCAGGGCGCGGCGACCGGGAACCTCCGCGTCAACCTGACCTGGCGGATGCGGACCTCCGACATCGGGGGCTCACAGCGGGAGTCGCTGCTGCGGCACCCCTTCAAGGCGCTCAGGCCGCCGGAGGTCCTCGGGCACAGCCAGAGCATGGTCAACGTCGACCTCGACCTGGGGTGCCTGTACGAGCTGGCCGACGGCACCAAGGGCGTCGTCCAGCCGCTCGGCGGGCTACTGGGGGACGTGAACGCGCCGCCGTACGTGAAGCTCAGTGGGGACGACCGGTTCGGGTCGGCGTCCGGCGAGACGATGTACGTCAACCTCGATCACCGGGACCAGATCAAGCGGCTGCTGGTCTTCGTGTACATCTACGACCAGACGCCGGCGTTCGACCGTACGCACGCCATCGTGACGCTGTATCCGAGCAATGGGCCGCGGATCGAGATAGGCCTCGACGAGCGGCACCCTCAGGCCCGGTCCTGCGCGGTCGTGATGATCGAGAACGTCAAGGGCGAGCTCATCGTGCGGCGCGAGGTGCAGTTCGTGTACGGGTTCCAGGGCGAGCTGGACCGGCTGTACGGGTGGGGGCTTCAGTGGGGGCGGGGTTACAAGGCGAAGGCCGACCGGTGAGGGCCGCTACCGTCCGATGAACTGCGGCCCCTGGGGCGGCATACGGAACTCCGCCGCCGGTACCGGAGTCACCGGCTGCGGGTAGCCGTACCCCGCCGCCGCCACGGGGGCTGTCGCCGGAGTCGCCTGCTGGGGGTAGCCGTAGGCCGGCTGAGTGGGGACCGAGGCGGCCGACTGGGCCGGTTGCTCCGGGGGCAGGGGGAACGACGTGGCCTCGGGCTGGGGCGGGGTCTCCGCGGAGTCGGACTCGTCCACCACGATGCCGAAGTCCGTGGCCAGGCCCTGGAGGCCTTCCACATAGCCCTCGCCCAGGGCGCGGAACTTCCAGCCCTCGCCGCGGCGGTACAGCTCGCCGCAGATCAGGGCGGTCTCCTCGCCCGTCTCCGGCTTGATGTCGAAGTAGAGCAGCGGCTCGCCGTCGGCGACCGAGGCGTCGTACAACAGGATGCGCAGGCCCTGCACGCGGCCGAAGGTGGCGTTGTCCACCGACGCGTCGTCCACCGACGCGACCAGGAGAATCTGGCTGACGTCGGGCTCGACACCGGTCAGATCTGTCTGGATCGTGTCGGTGGGGCCCTCGGCGACGCGCTTCTTGCCGAGGAGCCAGACCTTCCCGGAGGGGTGCCGGGGCTGGTTGTAGAAGACGAAGTCCTCGTCGGATCGCACACGACCGTCGGGACCGAGGAGGAGCGCCGAGGCATCGACGACCGGGACCCCCTGCCCGGGCGCCCAGCGCAGCACAGCGCGTACCGTGGTGGCTTCCAGCGGGACGTTCGACCCTTTCAGCATGGCGTGCGTCATGCGGTCATCCTGCCCTCTCGGTCCTGATCACGACAACGCGGGGGTGCGGGACACCGGTTCATGTCGTACCGGTGTCGACAAGGTCGTGTTTGTCTGCGTTACCTGAAATTCATGCCCGGTGGGAACCTCGGACATGGGTACCTACGTACTATTACCGGCCACCTGTGATCGGTTCACAGGCGGCACAGCTGCCACGGGGGAGTCATATGCGTCATTTCGGGCACATCGCCCCTGAGGTGCGTCAGCGCCTCTTCCACCAGGAGCCCTGCGAGTTCACCGCGGACTCCTCGGCCCGGCTGCTCTCCGCGGCCCTGGGCGCCACGCTCTACAGTCCGGCCACGCGGCCGCGGCTCGCCGACGACATCGTCAAGCAGACCGGACGCGGCGTGGTCTCGATGGTGCTGTGCCTGGAAGACTCGATCGGTGACGACGACGTCGCAGAGGGCGAGGAGAACCTCGTCCGGCAGTTCACGGACCTCGCGGACCGGCAGGTGGACCTGCCCCTGCTCTTCATCCGGGTCCGCCACCCCGAGCAGATCCCCGATCTCGTACGACGGCTCGGTCCCGCCGTCCGGCTGCTGTCCGGATTCGTGCTCCCGAAGTTCACCGAGGAGCGCGGCATCCCCTTCCTGGAGGCCCTCTCCGGCGCCGAGGTCGCGAGCGGCCACCGGCTCTTCGCCATGCCCGTGCTGGAGTCTCCGGAGCTGCTCTACCGGGAGACGCGCGTAGAGACCCTGGAGGGCATCGCGCGCGCGGTCGACAAGTACCGCGACCGGGTTCTGGCGCTGCGCCTCGGCGTCACCGACTTCTGCTCCTCCTACGGCCTGCGCCGCGCCCCCGACATGACCGCCTGGGACGTCCAGATCGTCGCCTCCGTGATCGCCGACGTGGTGAACATGCTGGGCCGCGCCGACGGCACCGGCTTCACCGTGACCGGGCCGGTCTGGGAGTACTTCCGGGTCCAGGAGCGCATGTTCAAGCCGCAGCTGCGCCGCAGCCCCTTCCTGGAGGGACAGGCCGAGGAACTGCGCGAGGCGCTCATCGAGCACGCCATGGACGGCCTGCTGCGCGAGATCACCCTCGACCAGGCCAACGGCCTGCTCGGCAAGACCTGCATCCACCCTTCCCACGTACTGCCGGTGCACGCACTGTCCGTGGTCAGCCACGAGGAGTTCAGTGACGCGCAGGACATCCTGCGGCCCGAGCGCGGTGGTGGCGGGGTGCTGAGGTCGCAGTACACGAACAAAATGAATGAAGTGAAGCCGCATCGCGCCTGGGCGGAGCGGACCCTGCTGCGCGCCGAGGTCTTCGGGGTGGCCAACGAGGACATCGGCTTCGTGGAGCTGCTCGCCGCCGGAATCTCCGGCTGATCATTTCGTGGACACCAAGGGACGCATGAACAAGGCAGTGAACGACCAGGTCTGGTCGGGGACGTGGGTCGCCGACCGGCTCGGCGTCGAACTCGTGGGCGACAGCCGGCTGACCGACCTGCTGGGACTGGCCCTGCGCCGCAACCCCAAGCGGGCCCATCTGCTGGTCTCCAACGTGCTGGGCAAGCACGTCCCGCAGTCGCCGTCGGTGGTCTACGGCCAGGGCTTCGCGCTGGGCCGCAGGGTTCGCGACCTGCTGGGTGACGAGGAGGCGGCCCGAGCGGTCGTCCTCGGCTACGCGGAGACGGCGACAGGTCTCGGCCACTCCGTCGCCGACGGCATCGCCCTCGCCCCCTACCTCCACTCCACCCGCCGCCCGGTCCCCGGTGTGGTCCCCGCGGGCGGCTTCGAGGAGTCCCACTCCCACGCCACGAGTCATCTGCTGTTGCCGGAGGACCCGGCCCTGCTGGCCGGGGACGGCCCATTGGTCCTCGTGGACGACGAGTTCTCGACCGGTAACACGGTCCTGAACACGATCAGGGATCTGCACGGACGGCATCCGCGGGGCCGGTACGTGGTGGTCGCCCTGGTGGACATGCGGTCGGAGGCGGACGCGGGGCGGCTGGAGGATTTCGCGCGGGAGATAGGCGCGCGGGTCGACCTGGTGGCGGCGGCTTCGGGCACCGTACGCCTGCCCGATGGGGTGCTGGAGAAGGGGCAACAACTGGTCGCCGAGTACGAGAGTCACCTAGGGGCGCGGGGAACTGCGCGACCAGCCCCCACCTGCCCGCACCCGGCACTCGACCGCATGGACCTCATGTGGCCCCGAGACGTCCCGGACGGAGGCCGCCACGGATTCACCCCGGCACACCGAATACGCCTGGAATCCGCCCTCCCCGCCATGGCCGCAAGGCTCGCCGAGGCGCTGCCGCAGGACGCGCACCGCGTCCACATCCTCGGCTTCGAAGAGCTCATGTACGCCCCCCTGAGACTCGCCCGAGAACTCGAACAGGTCGCTGAAGGCGCCGAGGTGACCTACTCCACCACCACCCGCTCGCCGGTGCTCGCCGTCGACGACCCCGGATACGCCATCCGCAGCCGGATCGTCTTCCCCGCCCACGACACCCCCGCCGACGGCCCCGGCGACCGCTACGCGTACAACGTCGCCGGCGCCGGTTTCGACGCGATCGTCGCCGTGGTCGACTCCACGGCCGACACCCCCGAACTGCACGCCCCCGACGGCCTCCTGGCCCAACTCGCCGCGCACACCCGGCAGGTCGTCCTCGCCGTCGTCCCCAGCTACACCCCCGAAAGGCGCCCCATGCTCCCCGAGCCCCTCCGCGGCCCCGCCTTCTCCTCGTACGCCCCCGAGGAGGTCGGCTGGCTGCTCCAGGACCTCTCGGACGTCACCCTGGAGGCGCCGACCGAGGAGCGCGAAGAGGCCATCCAGAGCGGCGGCGCGCACTACGCGGAGTCGCTGCCGGTGGAGTACCAGCCGAGCGACCAGTACCAGGAGCTGTTCCGGACGGCTCTCCAGGAGTCCTCCGCGCGGCTCGCCCAGGCGGTCGGCGCGGTGACGGAGATCGTGCTCCAGGAGCGCTCGCCCCGCCCCGTCCTGGTCTCCCTCGCCCGCGCCGGTACCCCCGTCGGCGTGCTGATGCGCCGCTGGGCCCAGTTCCGCCACGGCCTCGAACTGCCGCACTACGCGGTCTCGATCGTCCGGGGCCGCGGCATCGACGCCAACGCCCTGCGCTGGCTGGCCGGACACCACGACCCCGCCGATGTCGTGTTCGTCGACGGCTGGACCGGCAAGGGCGCGATCACACGTGAACTGGCCGAAGCGATAGAGCAGTTCGAGGCAGAGGGCGGTCCCGTCGGCTTCGACCCGGAGATCGCCGTACTCGCCGACCCGGGCTCGTGCGTGAAGACGTACGGCACCCGCGAGGACTTCCTCATCCCCTCCGCGTGTCTCAACTCCACGGTGTCCGGCCTGATTTCGCGTACGGTCCTGCGCGCGGACCTGGTCGGCCCGGACGACTTCCACGGCGCGAAGTTCTACCGCGAACTCGCCGGCGCGGACGTGTCGGTGGACTTCCTGGACGCCGTCGCCGCCCGCTTCCCCGAGGTCGCCGAGGCGGTCGGCGCACAGGTCAAGGAACTCCTCGCCGGCGACCGGGAGCCCACCTGGGAGGGCTGGGCGGCCGTCGAACGCATCAGTGAGGAGTACGGCATCCACGACGTCAACCTCGTCAAGCCGGGCGTCGGCGAGACCACCCGGGTGCTGCTGCGCCGGGTGCCCTGGAAGATCCTGGCGCTGGCCGGTGCGGGCGCCGACCTGGACCACGTACGCCTGTTGGCCGAGCAGAGAGGTGTCCCGGTGGAAGAGGTCGCCGAACTCCCGTACACCTGCGTGGGGTTGATCCACCCCAAGTACACGCGGGGCGCGACGGGCGCCGACGGCAGGGCGGTGACCCTCTGATGCCGACGCAGCCTCCGGTGCTCGTGGCGAGCGACCTCGACCGTACGCTCATCTACTCCGCCGCCGCTCTGGCGCTCACCATGCCGGACGCGCGGGCGCCCCGGCTGCTCTGCGTCGAGGTGCACGAGAGCAGGCCGCTGTCGTACATGACGGAGACCGCGGCCGGGCTGCTCTCCGAGCTCGGGGACGCGGCGGTCTTCGTGCCGACGACGACCCGCACCCGCAAGCAGTACCAGCGCATCAACCTGCCGGGCCCCGCGCCCACGTACGCGATCTGCGCGAACGGCGGCCACCTGCTGGTCGACGGCGTCACCGACCACGACTGGCACACCCGCGTCACGGCCCGCCTCGCCGACGAGTGCGCACCCCTCGAGGAGATCCGCGCGCACCTCCAGGAGACGGCCGATCCCCTGTGGGTGCGCAAGCACCGGATCGCCGAGGACCTCTTCGTCTACCTCGTCGTCGAGCGTGAACTGCTGCCCGAGGACTGGGTGAAGGAGCTCGCGGTGTGGGCCGAGAACCGCGGCTGGACGGTCTCCCTCCAGGGCCGCAAGATCTACGCCGTCCCCAAGCCGCTCACCAAGAGCGCGGCCATGCGCGAGGTGGCCCGGCGCACCGGGGCCGCCCTGACGCTGGCCGCGGGTGACTCCCTGCTGGACGCCGACCTGCTCCTCGCGGCCGACCGGGGCTGGCGGCCCGGACACGGGGAGCTTGCGGACGTGGGCTGGACGGCCCCGGCGATCACCGCCCTGCCGGAGCGGGGTGTCGCGGCGGGGGAGCGGATCCTGCGCGAGTTCCTCAGGACGGCTCGGACACCTCAGTAGGGCTCGGCCGACCTCGCCGCAGCAGTCGTACGGCGATGAAGGCCACGACCGCGAGCGCGGCGACCGCGAGGACGATCTTCGAGTACGCGGACATCACGTCGGTGACCTGGGTCCAGTTGGCGCCCAGGGCGTGGCCCGCGAGGACGAACGCCGTGTTCCACAGGGCGCTGCCCAAGGTGGTCAGCGCCAGGAACACGGGCAGCGGCATGCGTTCGACGCCGGCCGGGATGGAGACGAGGCTCCGGAAGACCGGGATCATCCGGCCGAAGAACACCGCCTTGGTGCCGTGCCGCAGGAACCAGGCCTCGGTCCGCTCGATGTCCGAGACCTTGACGAGGGGCAGCCGGGCCGCGATGGCCACCGTGCGGTCCCGGCCGAGGAGCGCGCCGACGCCGTAGAGGGCGAGGGCGCCGATCACCGAGCCCGCCGTCGTCCACAGCAGCACGGCGACCAGGCTCATCCGGCCGGTGCTCGCCGCGAAGCCCGCGAGCGGCAGGATCGCCTCGCTCGGGATGGGCGGGAAGAGGTTCTCCAGGGCGATGGCGATCCCGGCACCGGGCGCGCCGAGCGTGTCCATGAGGCCGTTGACCCGGTCGATGGCTGACATGGGCCCACGCTAGGGAGGCCGACCTGAAGGCAGGCTGAAGAGGGGTGCGTACGGCGGTCAGCCGCAGCAGCCTCCGCCGCAGCAGCCGCCTCCGCCGCCACCCCCCTGGGGTGCCGGGGCCGACGCGGACGCCGAGCCGCCCACCGCCACCGTCGACAGCAGCTTCACCGTGTCGTCGTGGCCCGCCGGGCAGTCGGCGGGGGCGGAGGACTCGGCCATGGGACGGCTCAGTTCGAAGGTGTCGCCGCAGGTCCGGCAGCGGTACTCGTAGCGAGGCATGAACACAGGTTAACCGGCGCCCCGGCGAGGTGCCCGAATTATGATCTTTGTCCGGTTAGCATACGGGGGTTCTCTGCCGACGATCAACCGTGGGGGGACCCCTTGGCTGTGCGACATGACCCCGAACTGCTCGCCGCCGCCCGGTACTTCGGGCGGCGCCGCTTTCTCACGGTCACCGCGGCGGCCGCCGCTCTCGCGTTCAGCACCCAACTGCCGGCCCGGGGCGCGGCGGGCTCCACCGAACTCGACTCGGCGAGGATGGCCAGCGATCCGTTCACCCTCGGCGTCGCCTCCGGGGACCCGCTGCCCGACTCCGTGCTGCTGTGGACCCGGCTCGCCCCCGCCCCGTTCGAGCCGGACGGCGGGCTGCCCCAGCAGTACGTCACCGTCCAGTGGGAGATGGCCCTCGACGAGCGCTTCAGTGCTCCTGTCCGCAGCGGCGTCGACATCGCCTACGCCGAGTACCACCACACCCTGCACGTCGACGTCGCGGGCCTCGAGCCCGACCGTGTCTACTACTACCGGTTCAAGACCGGAACATGGATCAGCGAGACGGGCCGTACGCGCACGGCGCCGGCCACCACCACCGCCGCCGCGTCGCTGTCCTACGCCGCCGTCTCCTGCCAGGCCTACCACGACGGGTACTACACGGTGCACCGCCATCTCGCCCAGGACGACGTCGACGTGGTCTTCCACCTCGGCGACTACCTGTACGAGTACGCCGTGAACGCCACGGGCGGCCAGCGCGCCTACACCGACCGCAAGCTGCCCGCCCTCTTCAACCGGGAGGCCATGACCCTGGAGGACTACCGGCTGCGCTACGCGCTCTACAAGAGCGATCCGGACCTGCGGGCGGCCCACGCCGCGCACCCCTTCGTGGTCACCTGGGACGACCATGAGACCGAGAACAACTACGCGGGCGCCATCAGCGAGAACGACGATCCTCCGGAGGTGTTCCTGCTGCGTCGCGCCGCCGCCTACCGGGCGTACTGGGAGAACCAGCCGCTGCGCGGCGCGCAGTTGCCGAACGGTCCCGACGCGCGGCTCTACCGCCGGCTCCAGTGGGGCACCCTCGCCCAGTTCGACATCCTCGACACCCGGCAGTACCGCTCCGACCAGGTGTACGCGTCCACCAAGCACTCCGGCGGTCCGCTCCAGGACGACCCGACGCGCACCATGACCGGGGCGGCGCAGGAGAGCTGGCTCATCGACGGCTGGCGTGACTCACAGGCCCTGTGGAACGTGATGCCGCAACAGGTCTGCTTCTCGCAGCGCAAACTCGACCTCACGTCGGAGCCCATGATGTCCATGGATGCCTGGGACGGCTACCGGGCCTCGCGCCGCAGGATCCTCGACGGCGCGAAATCGGCCGGGGTCGAGAACCTGGTGGTGATGACCGGGGACGTGCACGCCGGCTACGCCTTCGACATCAAGGACGACTTCGACGACCCGGCCTCCAGAACCCTGGGCACGGAGTTCACCGCCACGTCGGTCGCGAGCGGACGGGACGGCGCCGACCGGCCCCCCACCTGGGAGACGTATCTCAAGGCCAACCCGCATCTCAAGTTCTACAACGGGCGCCGCGGCTATGTGAGGGTCACGCTCGACCGGCAGCAGGCGCAGGCCGACTTCAGGACCGTGTCCGCCGTGACCAAGCCGGGTGCGCCGATCACCACCGCCGCGTCCTTCGTGACGCAGGCCGGCAACCCGGGCCTCCAGCCCGTCTGAGGAACTGCCGGGCACCGCTAGCCGGTGTGACGGCCCGTCGGCATCCCGTGCTCCGCCGGGCGGCCCTTTCTTGTCGTCCGATGCGTGGAACGGGCAGGAAGCGGACATTGTCCGTCCGGTTATCGGCAAAACCTAGGGATTCGAGACCTTTTGTACTCACACCCGAGGAGATGCCTGATGGTCCACAGACACGCTTCGGCCGGCTGTGCCGCGTTGACGCTGCTCAGTGCCCTCGTGCTCACGGGGCTGCCCGCGGCCGCGGCCGTCGAGCCCCCCGCGCCGACGCCGGCGCCCTCCGCCGCCGAGATGCTCGGCGCGAACAAACCCTCGCCCGCGGTCCTGCGGGCGCTGAAGCGTGATCTGCGCCTGACCGAGGATCAGGCCAGGACGCGCCTGGTCAACGAGGCCGAGGCGGGCACGCGCGCGGGCCGCCTCCAGAACGCGCTGGGCAAGCGCTTCGCGGGAGCGTGGGTGAGCGGAGCCACCTCCGCGGACCTGACGGTGGCGACCACCGACGCCGCGGACAGCCCCGCCATCGAGGCCGGTGGAGCGCGGGCAGTGGTCGTCAGGACTCCGCTGCAGGACCTGAAGGCCGCCAAGGCGAAGCTGGACGCTTCCGTGACCGGCGAGGCCCTGGACACGCCGGTCCGGTACATCGACGTACGGACCAACCGGGTGACGGTGCAGGCGAAGAGCCGCGCCGCCGCCGACACGCTCATCGCGGCCGCCCACGTCGACAGCGCGATCGTGGACGTCAAGGTGTCGGCCGACCAGCCGCGCGCCCTGTACGACATCCGGGGCGGTGACGCCTTCTACATCGACGGCACGGCCCGCTGTTCCGTGGGATTCGGCGTCACCAAGGGCGACCAGCAGGGGTTCGCGACGGCCGGCCACTGCGGGAAGGCGGGGGCGAAGACCACCGGGTACAACCAGGTCGCCCAGGGCACCTTCCAGGCATCCGTCTTCCCCGGGAAGGACATGGCCTGGGTGGGCGTCAACAGTGACTGGACCGCCACGCCCGCCGTCAAGGGCGAGGGCGGTCAGAACGTGCAGACCGCCGGCTCGGTGCAGGCCCTGACGGGTGCCTCGGTGTGCCGGTCCGGTTCCACCAGCGGCTGGCACTGCGGCACGATCGAGCAGCACGACACGAGCGTCACCTACGCCGAGGGCACCATCGACGGCGTGACCCGTACGACGGTGTGCGCGGAGCCGGGCGACTCCGGTGGCCCGTACATCTCGGGAGCCCAGGCCCAGGGCGTCACGTCCGGGGGCTCCGGCGACTGCACGAGCGGCGGAACGACCTTCTACCAGCCGATCAATCCGCTGCTCAGCACCTACGGCCTCACTCTCAGGACAAGCACCGGCCAGAGCGGCACCACCGCCCCCGAGGACGGTCAGAGTGGTGGCTGGGCCGCGGGTCAGGTGTACGAGGTGGGCGCGCGGGTGACCCTCGACGGCGTCTCCTACGAGTGCCTCCAGCCCCATCAGGCGCAGGCCGCGTGGCAGCCGGCCCTCGCTCCGGCCCTGTGGCAGCGCGTCTGAGGACGCGGTGACGTCGGCGATGCCGGAGCTCGTCGGCCCACTACATCTCTGCCAGCAGGGTGTACGCGGTCGGCACGAAGGCATCGCCGGCGCGGAAACGGCGGGTGCACATGGCGGCCAACGCCGTTCCGATGTCGGGCCGGAATCCCAGGAAGGCCTGCTGACCGAGTGTCGCCCCGCCGTGGAAGTACATCGGACCGCGCTGCGTGGGGTGCTGGAACCACGCCACCGTGTGCACATGCCGGTGTCCGAGGCCGCGCCGGAGCACAGGGCGGCGTACCGCGCGCAGCGCAGCGGTCAGCGGTCCGCCCGACGGATCCAGATGTGCTTCCAGGAACGTGAGCAGATCGTGCGGGCCGGCCCGGACGGCGCCGGCCGCCTGGAAGCCGCCGACGGTCAGTGGTGGAACGGGCGTGGTGCCGTCCTTGCGGTGCCCGGTGGCGTCGGTGTCCGGGCCGCCGGGGGTGAGGGTGGCGTCGCGCAGCCGGAGCGGCTCCAGCACCTGACCGGTGAGCAGTTCGTCCCACGGGGTGGCGGTCGCCGCCGTCAGGGCGTGACCGAGGACGGCGACACCGAAGTTGGAGTAGTGCCAGCGGGTGCCGGGCCGGTGGCGTTGCCGGTGGCGCAGAAAGGCGTCGACCACGCGCTCGGCCGGATAGCGGGCGTAGGGGTTGGTCCGCCACGCCGGCAGCGCCCGGACGAAGAAGTCGGCGGGCAGGGCGGGCAGTCCGGAGGTGTGGGTGATCAGGTGGGCGAGGGTGACGGGATCCTCGCCGGGCCGCCGAGCCGGATCCAGCAGGGCGGCGGCGGGCTCGCCCGCGGACAGCCGGCCCGTCTGGGTCAGATGGGCCAGCAGCAGTCCGGTGAACGTCTTGGAGGCCGAGCCCATTTCGTAGCGCAGCTGATCGCGGGGGACGGGCGGGGCTGGCGCGCTGCCCCCGGTGCGCACGGTGCGGCGACCGTACCGGGAGAGGGCGAAGACGACGTCGGGCGCGTGCACGGCGTCGACGGCCTCGTCGAGCCGCTGCCGCACCGCCTCGTCGTCGCCGGGTGCCTCCCGCCACGTCACGCCGGTGACGTCGAGCGGGTCGCCCGGCCAGGGGGCGGGGCGCGCAGGGCGTGCGCCGACTGTCATGACGGTGTGTGCGCCAGCCGCGTCAGGGCGCGGGACGTGGCCAGGACGGAGGCGAAGGCGGCGACCAGCGTCGGGTGGTAGACGACGTCGAAGACCTCGTCGGGTGCGCCCTGCGGCATCGTGCGCACGGCGGGCATCGCGCCGTCGGGCTGCTGGGCGGCGGCGAAGCCTTCCCATGCCCGCTCGTCGAACGTGGGGCGGGGCAGACAGGCGTCGACGACGAGCAGTTCACCGAGCAGGTCCCAGCGTTGCAGGTCGAGCCAGTCGTCCAGCCAGGCCGGCAGCCAGTCCGCGAGGTAGTCGGCGACCTCGGCCGGCAGACCGTCGGGGTTCTCTCCCCAGTCGGTGAGATGGAAGACGGTGTGGGTGATGTCGTAGGCGATGTGCCCTTCCACGGTCCAGGGTTCGGGTGCACGCCCCAGCCACGTCGCGCCGACGACGTCGGCCTCCGGGACCCGGGGCGCCAGGCCGAAGCGGCGCTGGAAGGCGGACAGGCCCAGGCGCCGGACCGGTGACATCTCCAGGGCGGCGTAGCTGTCCAGCCGCTGGTTGAGCTGGAAGGCCCGCTCGGCCTCGGGGCTGCTGTAGCCCAGCTCCTTGAAGGGCAGGTACACCTCGAAGGGGATGGGCGAGAGGGGTTCGGTGTGCTGCCCGTGCACCAGCATCCGGCCGCCGTCCAGGGTGTGGCGCCAGGCGTGGTCGATCAACTGCCGTGCCAGCGCGGCCTGTCGGGACCCCGCCACGCCCTCGCGGAACAGCACCTTGCAGATGAGCGCCAGTTCGCCGACCGGTTTGAAGCGTTCCAGGAAGCCGACCTCCGGGTCGGCGTCCAACTCCAGCCGGAATCCGTCGCGGTGGGCGTGCAGCCACTCGAGAGCACCGACCCCGACGTTGTGGATGAGGCGCGTGTCGTTCATCCCGGCACTCCCTGTCCGCCGTCCGCCGCGAAGGCCTCCGCGTCCCCGGCCGCCTCGCGCAGCCGGTTGACGGTCAGCACGGCGGCGAAGGCCGTCATCAGTGTCGAGTGGTAACAGTCGATGAAGTCGGGTGCGGTCGTACGGCCGCCCCGGCCGCCCACCTCCGGGACGGCGCCCGAGTCGTGCTGCGCGACCGACAGTCTCGCCCAGGCCTCCTGGAACAGAGCGCGGTCCGGCGGGCCGGGCAGACTGCTCGCCACGGCCAGCAGTTCGCAGCTCAGGTCCCACTGCTCGTCCTCCAGACAGGTGTCGAGCCAGGGCGCGAGCCAGTGCCGGAGGTAGGCCGCGACCGGTGGGGGTACGGCCTGCGGGGTCAGGCCCCAGTCGGTGAGATGGAAGATCACATGGGTGAGCGTGTAGCCGGCGGCCAGCTCGAACGTCCACGGCTCCGGCAGACCGGCGAGCCAGGTGCGGCCCAGTGCCCGCGGCATGTCCTCGTGTTCCGGGAGGCCGCTGCGGCGCTCGGAGTTGAGCACGCTCAGGCGTCGGTTCGGTTCCTGCTCCGTCAGGTGCCAGCCGCGGGTCCGGGCCACCGTCGCGGTGGCGCTCTCGTAGCCGGCGTGGCGCAGGCCCGCCGACGCGAACGCCGCGTAGATCTCCAGCGGATAGGTCGCGAAGGGTTCGAGCCGCTGCAACTCCACGAAGAGGGCGCCGCGTTCGGTCTGTTGCCACGCGAACGACAGCAGGTCCGACGCCAGCACGTGGAGCGGGTCGGCCGGATCGGTGTGCCGTCGTACACAGACGCACACCTGGGCCAGCTCGCCGAAGGGCTTCCAGGTGGTGTTCACGTTGCCGTGCTCGGCGAGCGCGTCGTCGCCGAGCGCGAATCCCTCGCGGTGGGCGGACACCCAGGCCAACGCGGCCGCGCCCAGAGCCCGGACCTCGCGCGTCGCCGGGACCTCGTGGCCCGTCACACCGGCACTCCGGCGCGCATCAGTTGAGCGGCCTCGACCTGGAACGCCACGCGGGCGTCCGCGCCGCCCATCTGCGCCACGAACTCCAGCCCGGTGTCCAGGCCCAGCGTCTGCGGCACCTCGTCGAGGAGGACCAGCCAGCGTCCCGCTCCGGCTGCCTGGAGCCAGTCGCGGCGGCGGACCGCCCGGACGAATCCCCGGGCGACGTCGACCGGGCGGCGGCGCGCCGCACGGGCCACCGCGCTGTCCTCGCCGGGGAGCGCGAGCGGGGCGAGCACCGCGAGTTGGTGGGTCAGGAACTGCCACGGCGCGTCGTCGAGCCAGGACGCCTCGGGCTCGGTGTCGTCGCCCGACGCGCCGTCGAGGGACGCGTCCAGCCGCAGGAGCGCCCGTCGCATGGCCCAATGGCTCCACATCGAGGTGGGAGGGGCTCCGGCGGGTGGTGGGTAGGCGTGTACGGCCCTGCTGAACACGGCGAGATCGTCCGATGTCGGGGGCGCGCAGCGCAGCAGGACGCTCGGCAGGACGACATCGGCTCCGACCACCCGTACGGCGGCGAGGGCCGGGTCGGCGGTCGCCCCGGGGCCGTTGCCCTGCGCGACCGTGCCCGCGAGCCGGAAACGGTCCCCGCTCCGAAGAGCGGAGACCAGTTCCGACATGAGGCCCTGCACCGCGCCCGCGAGGCGGGTCGAAGTGCCTGACTGCTCCATTCGGGTTCTCCCGTCAGCCCTTCTTCGGCCGTGGCGTCGGAGGCGAGAGGAGGAGTTGGCTCGACGACGACACCAGAGCGAGCGCCGCGCACTGGCGGCTGTCGCGGTAGTAGCCGTCGGCCTCGACCGGGTCGAGAGCCGCTTCGACGTCGATGCCGGGTGCGTCGGTGAGGTCGTCGAGCAGGAACTCGGGGGAAGACATACCACCATCTCCTTTATGAGAGGTATGTGGGTCTCATTCCATGTCACCCCATTCGAGCGATCTATGCAAAAGAGGGAGATTTGTCTATCTCGTGCGAGATTCAATCTCCCGCTCGCGAGTGGATGACGAGTGACGCACTCTCAGTGCGAGCCCCCGCGCTCCTCGCGGATCTGCGAGACCACCCGCGCCACGGTCTGCCGTACCGCTTCCGTCTCGGTGAGGAAGTGCCAGTAGTCGGGGTGGCGGCCCTCCAGGGTGGCGATCGCCCGGTCCAGGCGGGCCACGGAGTCGTCCAACGGGCGTGCGTGCCTGGGGTCGGGGGTGTTGCGGCCGCTCATGGCGAGGCGTTGGGCGTCGCGGAGGGCGAAGCGGGTGCGGTCGATCTCCTGCTGGGGGTCCTTCTGCACGGCGTTCAGCCGGCGCAGCCGGTCGCCGGCGGCGGAGACGGACTCGTCGGTGGTGTTGAGCAGGGCGCGGACCGTGGAGAGCAGGGAGGTCGCGTCCGGCCAGCGCTGCTCGTCCCGCGCGGCGCGGGCCTCGCGGAGTTTCCGCTCGGCCTGCCGTACGTTCTCCGTGGCCTGGTCCGGGACGTGCTGGAGGTCCTGCCAGCAGGCGGCCGTGAAGCGGCGGCGCAGTTCGCTGAGAACCGGGTCGACCTGGCCCGCGCGGGTGGTCAGGGCCTCGGCGCGGGTGCGCAGGGAGACGAGCCGGTGGTCGATCTCCGCGGCCCGCTCCGGCAGCCGCTCGGCCTCCACCCGGATCGACTCGGCCTCCCGCGCGACCCGTTCGGCCCGCTCCAGTGTCTGCGGCACGCCATGCTGTCCCGCGCCCTGGTTGAGCTTGGTCAGTTCGGGGCCGAGGGCGGCGAGCCGGGCGGCGAGGTCGTCCGCCTTCAGCCCCGACTTCCGTACGGCGTCCAGGGCGTTGGAGGCGGCCAGCAGCCCCTGCCGGGCCCGCTCGACGGCCGGGGCGAGGCGGGCGAGCTGGGTCTCGGCCTTGCCGAGCAGCGGCCCGAGGCTGTCGCCGAAACGGTCCAGCTCCCGCTTGACGTTGCCGAGGTCGTCCTTGGCCCGGGTGAGCTCGGTACGCGCGTGTGCGGCGACCGAGGCCTCCAGGTCGTCCCGGTCGAGGTCGTGGGCGTCGACGGCCTCGATGTAGCGCTGACTGGCCTCGTCGATCCGCCCGCTGACCGCCTGGAAGTCGGCGACCGCCCGCCGGGCGGCGGGGGAGTCGTCGACGGCCCTGATGGTCTCGATCGAGATCCGCAGATCCCGCTGGGCGGTGTCCAGTTCGTAGAACGCGGCGGCGGCGGCGTCCTTCGCGGCCTGCGCCTCGGCCCGCTGGCTCTCCGCCCGTCCGCCGAACCAGCGCCGGGTGCCGCCGCCGGCGAACGAGGCCGGCAGCGCGAGGGCGGCGAGCAGAGGCAGACCGACGAGGGTGAGGGTGTCCTTGAGCGCCTGGCGGTGTGCGCGCGGCACCGACGACGAGTACGGCTGCGATGGTGTCGCCGTCACATCCCTCTCCCGTGCTGTGTTCCGTCCTGGCGGTGCCCGGTGTCATTCTCCCACCGGTAAGGGACGAACACACGGGCCGGTTAGTTCGCGGTTCGCACCGTGACCTTCCCGTCTCCGCTCTGGGCGGACACCACGTGGTCGCTGGAGTCGGACCGGGGCACCGACACATCGACCCCTCCGTCGCCGGTTTTGGTGTCCACGCGGTAGGTGGCCTTCGGCAGCTCGACGGTCACGGAGCCGTCGCCGCTGCGGGTCTCCACCCGGTCCGGTACGGCACCGAGTTCGAGATGGAGCGAGCCGTCCCCGGTACGGGCGGTGATGCGGCGGGAGGTGACGTCCGCCCTCATGGAGCCGTCGCCGGTGTGCAGCTCCAGCGGCCCGCTGGAGTCGGTGACCCGCACGGAACCGTCACCGGTGCTGATGCTCAGCGGCCGGGTGAACCCCCGGGCCCGCACACTGCCGTCGCCGTCCTGGACCTTCACGCCGATGTCCCGCGGCACCTCGATGCGGTGCTTGGCCGCGCAGTCGGCCACGACACCGCTGCACTTCATGCGCAGCACCAGCCGGTCGTCCTTCATCGACCAGGTCACCTCGGGGTCCTTGCCGAGGGCGACGGTCCCCTGGAACCAGCGGGTGACCTCGATCGTGCCCGCCTTGTTCGAATCGGCGGCGACGATCTCCAGCGCCGAGTCGTCGGAGTCGACGGTGAGGGTGCGGCCGTGGAGGGCGAAGGACTTGTGGTCGGGGGTCTTGTCGTCCCCGGCGGAGGCGCCGCAGGCGGTGGCCCCCGCGACGACGAGCGCGACGACTCCGGCCGCGGCGGCGGCACGTACGGGAACGGAACGGACCATGATGATCTCCCCCTGATCTAGCCCTGGACGGGCGATCGCGGGCAGTCCGCGACCCTGCTTCGACCCTAGGGACCGGGGCTCCCGCGGGGGATCCGGGTCGCTCCCGGATCGAGGGTGGGGTTTTCCCCCGTATCAACCCTGACTCCTGCCTGACTCCTGCACTGACTCCTGCACTGAGTCGGCCGGGCCCCGGCCAAGGGTTTGCAGGACAGGGTCCCGGGCAGGGTAGGCTGTCGACTCGTCTCGGGTGCGTAGCTCAGGGGTAGAGCGCCTGCCTTACAAGCAGGATGTCGGCGGTTCGAAACCGTCCGCGCCCACACCGGAAGAGGACCCCGGCCGATCTCGGCCGGGGTCCTTCGTCGTTCAGCCGGTTTCCGGCCTGCGGAACGCGTGCTTCAGCTTGGTGCGGGCATCCACGCGTTCCGGTGTCGCCACGTCCGTCCAGAAGCGGTGGGTGGTGACGAAGACCGCGAGTTCGTGTTCGCGCTGCCGGAGCTTTTCCACCTCGGCCTGTTCATCGGGGGTCCAGCCGGGGGATGCGGGGCGCTCCACCTTCCGCCAGCCGTTGCTGTCGCTGAAGCCGTCCAGCGGGGCGACCGACCAGGGAAGCCGCTTGAGCAGGGCCGACAGCTCGGCCCGGACCTGATGCAGCTCCTCCTGACCGGCGAGGAGGTCACTCGGAAAGTCATAGGTCGTAGCCACGGCACAATGCTACGCCTGTTCGATTTTGGGTGGCGAGTGGCTTCGGGAGGTTCATGCGAACGGGGGCGTCCGGTCCCTCCCCTCTCCTGCACACGCGGGAAGCGACCGTCCCAGGCGGGCGAGCGGGGACAGGGCCATCACCACCGGGGACAGCAGCATGCCCGCGGCCGTCACCAGGAGGCTGGTGCGCAGCCCCCACTCCTGCGCGAGGAATCCGCCGAGCAGGGAGCCGAGCGGGGTCATCCCCATGCCGACGAACGTGATCGTGGCGGCCACGCGGCCCTGCATCCCGTCCGGGGTGGCCGTCTGCCGGACGGCCATGACCATGACGTTCACCAACTGGCCGCCCGTCCCGAACACGAAGCCGACCGCGAGGAGCACGGGAAGCGTCACCGCGGCGGAGCCGTGCAGCGCCGGCACGCACAGGAACGCGCCGTCGCCGAGTGCCGCCGCGGACAGGAGCACCACGCCGTAACCGAACCGGCCCGGCAGCCGGGAGGCCAGCACCGAGCCCAGGAGCGCGCCCGGCCCCGTCGCCGCGAGCGCCAGCCCGACGGCGGTGCCCGACAGGTGCAGCTCCCGCGGCAGGAAGAGCAGATAGACGGTCATCATGGCCGCGAAGCAGAACTGGAAGGCTGCCGAGGCCAGGCACACGGTCCGCAGCGAGGTGTCGCCGACGACGAAACGGAGGCCCTCGTGGATCCGCCGCCCTATGCGAGGGGGCCGTTCCGAGCGCTCCGGGATCGATTCGCGGCGACGGATCCGCCGGATCGACAGGAACGACAGCGCGAAGAACAGCGCACCGGCGGCGGTGGCGATCGGCGCCGACAGCAGGGACACCAACGTGCCGCCGAGGGCGGGCCCGCCGATCTGCGCCGCGGACCGGCTGCCCTCGAGCGCGCTGTTGCCCCGCACCAGCTGATCGTGCCTCACCAGCCGCACGAGAGACGCCTGGTAGGCCACGTCGAAGAACACCGACAGGGCCCCCACGGTGAAGGCCACCACGAGCAGCGCGGGCAGGCCGAGCAGACCGAGGAGGCCACCCAGGGCGGCGGCGGCCAGTGCCAGGGTCCGGCCGACGTCCGTCAGCACCATCACCGTGCGGGTCCGCCATCCGTCCACCCACGCGCCGACGAAGAGCGAGAGCAACAGGATCGGCGCCTGTCCCACCGCACGCAGGACACCCAGCTGGCCGGCACTGGCGTCGAGGGCCAGGACGGCGAAGAGCGGCAACACCAACAGGCTTGTGTGTTCACCGAGTTGGGAGGACGTCTGGCCCACCCAGAGTCGACGGAAGTCACGGTCCCGCCACAGGCTCGACGGGGCGGGGCGACCGGAATCGGACATGGCGGAGGAAGCGGACGGCACGGAGATCCTCGGATCGAAGGCTGCTGTGCCACACCGTCAGGGCAGCACGCGATGACAGGCCGGACGGCCTACGACGTCAACGCGCGCTCGGAAGACCGGGCATGTCCTCGCTCCTCTTCGGTCACTCGCCCAACCAGAACATTAGCCGGGCGAGGCTGGGTAATGGGATGGCGATCAGCCCCTGTTGAGGAGCGGTGATGAGAAGGAGCCGAGGATGACCGACGACGCCTATCTGTTTCTGCTCGACGACGCGTCCGCGCGACTCGGCGTGACCCCCGCCGCCGTCGGCGGTCTCGCGTGCATGGACACTCCCGCGGTGCGCGCGTGGCTGGACGCGCAGGGAACCACGGCGACCTCCCCGCACCTGCGTCTGCTGCCACCGGAGGAGACCGCCGCCGTGCCCGAGGGGGCCGAGCGGCTGCCCGTGCCGCTGAGCGACGAGGAACTGAGCCGGCTCCGCCACCACCTGGCGCCGGAGCCGCTCGCCGGGGTCGAGGAGGAGCTGCTCGCCTACCGCGACTGCGCGGACGGCCGGGACGGCCTGATCGGACGCGCGCTGGCCGCCGGCGTGCCGCCGCACCGCGTCGTCGAGCTGACCGGCGTGGACCCCGCGACGGTCACGGCCGCGGCGGCAGGCTGACGGCGGGATTGCCGTCGTCGAACCGGCGTGGACCCCGCGACGGTCTCCGCCGCACGGAAGACTGACCGCGAGACTGCCGCCTCGGCCTCACACCCCCGGGCCGGGGTCCGGATGGACGGCCGACTCGATGCCGGCGCGGGCCGCTTCCAGCTGCGCGGCGAACGCGATGCCGAGGAAGAGCGCGACGGCGGTCAGGTTGGCCCACAGCAGCAGGGCGATGAAGGCGGTGAGCGGCCCGTACACGGCGCCGAAGGCACCGCTCTCCTCGACGTACAGGGCGAGCAGCCAGGTGGCCGCCACCCACAGCAGCAGATGTACGGCCGAGCCGAAGGCCAGCCAGGTGTAACCGGGCTGCACACGGCGCGGCGACCAGCGGAAGATCACGGCGGAGGCCACCCAGGCCAGCGCGAGCCCCACGGGGAGGTCGAGCACACCCCACCAGCGCGGCCCGCCGCCGTCCCGGCCCGCGGACTCGGCCACCGCGTCGCCGACGGCCTCGCCGGCCACCAGCGTGAGGAACCCCAGCACCAGGGGCAGACCGGCGGCGAGCGCGAGCACGAGCCCGCGCGCGTACTTGTGCGGGAAGGGCCGGTCGCGTTCGATGCCGTAGATACGGTTCGCGCCGCGTTCGATCTGGCCCATGGCCGAGGCGAGGTTCAGCAGCGCGAAGCCCAGACCGAGCCACAGGGCGAGCGTGCTCCAGACATCGCCGTGCGCGGTGCGCCGCGTCCCGTCGAAGGCGTCCTTCACGATGTCGGCGCTCGCGCCCGGCACGATCCGGCCGAGCGTGAGCTCGATGATCCGGCCCACGCCCTCCGTGTGCACCGACGTGGCGAGACCGACCAGCGCCACGGTGCACGGAACCAGCCCGAGCACCACCTGGAAGGCGAGGGCCCGGGCGTTGGTGAAGCCGTCGGCGTAACGGAACCGCGCGAAGGAGTCGGCCAGCAGCCGCAGCCCGCCGTAGTGGCGCAGGGCGGTGAAGGCCTCGTCTCCGGAGAGCTCGTCCCCGATCATGTCCCTGGTCTGCGGGACGCGGACGGCGGTACCCATGGCGTGGACGCTCCTTGCTCGGACGGCCGGTCCCTGTGCGGTTGCCCCGAGAACCAGGGTTGTCAGCGTCGTCCGCCGAACTCCCACTCATGGACCTCCACGGCCGCGTACCGGTCCGCGGTCAGCACGGCCCGTGCCCGGTCCGGGTCCGGGGCACGGACCAGGGCCGCCGTGCCCAGCCAGGCGGTGGCGTCGTCGGACAGGAGAGGGCCGTAGGCGATCAGGTCGTCCCTGCCGGGCGGTACGGCCAGGTCGGCGGCCTCTCCCGTGCCGAGACCGAGCACCAGATACCGGTCGCCACCGGTCCGGCCGCCGGGAAAGTCCCACATGGTGCGGCCCAGCAGGTTGCGCCAACGGCGCAGCAGTACGTCCCGGTACGCGCCCGCCTGATAGTTGGGTTCGTCGAACGCGAACGCGCGGGCGGCCGCCGGATCGGGCAGGTCGACGATGTGTACGCTGCCCGTCGGTGTCTCACCGTCGGCGGCGAACGTCGGCCCACGGGCGATCAGTTCGGCCGCGAACCGGTCCATGTAGGACCAGTGCGCTTGCGTCAACTCCTCGCGCAGCGGCAGGGAGCCGGGCCGGTCACGGTGGTAACAGAAGAACTCCATGACCACGGAGCCTTGTCGACGGACGGCGTCATCTCAATGGCATTTCGTGCCTCGCATTCGTCCAAGTGTCGTCGTTTCTTTGTCCATGGACCGATCCGCGGTCGGGACGCGAGGGTCGGTTCATGGATGCGGATCTTGAGGATTGTCGTGCATAGCCCGGTGATCGGACGGTCAAGGATGCCAAGAGGGCTCGTCGCGCTGGCCGTCGGTGGGTTCGGGATCGGGCTGACCGAGTTTCTGATCGCGGGGCTGCTGCCCCAGGTGGCGGAGAGTTTCGCGGTGTCCGAGGCGGCCGCGGGGCGGCTGATCTCCGGATACGCGTTGAGCGTGGCGGTCGGTGCGATCGCCCTGACCGCGGCGACCGCGCGGCTGCCCCGCAAACACGTCCTGGTCGGCCTGGTGGTCCTGTTCGTCCTCGGCAACCTGCTGTCCGCGATCGCGCCGAGCTATCCGGTGATGCTGCTCGGGCGGATCGTCGCGGCGCTGTGTCACGGCTCGTTCTTCGGCATCGGGTCCCTGGTCGCGCGCAGCCTGGTCGCACCCGAGCGCAAGTCCCGCGCGGTGGCCGTCATGTTCGCCGGGCTGACCGTCGCGAACGTGCTCGGCGTGCCGTTCGGCGCGCTGGTGGGGGAGCGCTGGGGCTGGCGGGCCGCGTTCTGGGCGGTCACCGCGATCGGCCTGCTGGCGCTCGCGGGAATCATCGCGTTCGTGCCGAGGAGGGCCGGAGAGACACCGCCGACGGAACCGGCGGCCCCCACCGGCCTGCGCGCCCAGCTCGGCGCGTTCCGGTCCGGGCAGGTCTGGCTGACCCTGGTGGCCACCGCGCTCGGCTACGGCGGGATGTTCGGCGCGTTCAGCTATATCGCCTACACGTTCACCGAGGTCGGCGGCTTCTCCTCGGCGGATGTCGCCTGGCTGCTCATGGTGTACGGCGTCGGCCTGGTCGTCGGGAACCTGATCGGCGGGCGGGCCGCCGACCACGACCGTGACCGCGCGCTGGTCCTCGCCCTGGCCGGACTCACCGTCACCCTGGCCTTGTTCGGGCTGCTCGCCACCAGCGCCACGGCATCGGTGGTGCTGGTGTTCCTGATGGGGGTGTTCGGGTTCGCCGGTGTGCCCGGCATGATCACCCGCGTCACCGACTACGCGCACGGGGCCGCCCTGGCCGCCAGTGCCAACGTGTCCGCGTCCAACATCGGCAACGCGCTGGGCGCCTGGGCCGGAGGCCTCGCGATCACCGCGGGCCTCGGCTACACCGCACCGCTCTATGTCGGCGCCGGCATCGTGCTGACCTCCGTCCTCGTCATGACCGTCGCCGCGCATCGAGCGAGGACGACCGGAAGGCAGGCCCGCGAGTCAATGGTCCGGCGATGACTTGCGCTGTCGACAACCCAGGCGGAGCTCCCCCCGCCTCGAACTCCTCAACGGCGGCGACCGCACGCCCACGGTGAACGTGCGCTACCGCCCGGTCCCGACCGATCCCAGCCAGTCGGTCAGGTGACGGCCGACCTCCTCGGGGCGTTCCTGCTGGATCCAGTGGCCGCAGCCGTCCAGGAGATGGGCGCCGCGCAGACCGGGGAGGGTGGCGGGGAAGGCGTCGATGGCGTCGGAGAGCCAGGTGGTGGAGGCGTCCAGGGTGCCGCCCAGGAAGAGGGAGGGCTGACGGATCGCCGCGCCCGCGTGGGCGGCCAGATCCTTCCAGTCCCGGTCCATCGCGCGGTAGCGGTTCAAGGCGCCGGTCAGGCCCGTGCGCTCGAACTCCCCCGCGTAGACGTCGAGATCGTCCTCGGTGAGCCAGGACGGGAGGCGGTCGGTCGGGAAGCGGTCGCGAAGCCGGCCGCCGGGTGCGACGAAGTGGGGGTCGGCGGGCATGAGGTGGGCGTCGGCCGTGGGCATCGTGTCGGCCGAGAGCGCGGCATAGAAGCCCGCCAGCCAGCCGCGGACGTCCGGTTCGATCTCGCGCTCGGCCCGGCCGGGCTCCTGGAAGTAGGAGACGTAGAACTCCTCCTCCCCGCCCAGCCGCGCGAAGACCTCGCTGGGGCGGGGGCCGCCGGGCGGGGTGTACGGCACGCTCAGCAGGGCGACCGCGTGGAAGACGTCCGGCCTGAGCAGCGCCGAGTGCGCGGCGATCGTCGCGCCCCAGTCGTGCCCGACGACCACCGCGGAACGCTCGCCGAGTGCCTCCACCACGGCCGCGTTGTCCTCCACCAGCTCGGTCATCCGGTACGCCGCCACCGCCGCCGGCTTCGAGGAGCGGCCGTATCCGCGCACGTCCACGGCGACCGCGCGGTATCCGGCCGCGGCCAGCACCGGCAGCTGGCGGCGCCACGAGTACCAGGACTCAGGGAAGCCGTGCAGCAGCAGGACCAGGGGCCCGCTGCCCTGCTCCACGAGATGGATCCGGCCGGCGGGGCCTGGGACCAGACGGTGGGTGCGGTGCGGCATGTGTCCTCCGTGCGTGCGGCGGTGCGGTGACGGCTCACGGACTGCGGCTCACGGCGATCCTGCAGCGTACGGCGGAGTGGCGCGAGGTCTGTTGCCGGTTCGGCAAAACCGCAGGCCGGGGCCGTTGTCAGACGTGGCGCCTAAGGTGGCTGGCATGGATACGGAGCAGGTGCGGCTGGTGCCCTGGGCGGAGGGCGACTTCTGGCTGCTGGAGCGGACCAACAGCCCCGAGATGACCGAGCACTTGGGCGGTCCCGAGAGCGAGGAGAAGCTCGTCGCACGGCATCGGCGTTATGTCGAGCTGCCGGCGGGCCGGATGTACCGCGTCACGCTCGCGGACGGCGGAGAGTCCGTGGGCTCGGTGGGGTTCTGGCAGCGCGAGTGGCGGGACTCCCTGATATGGGAGACCGGGTGGGGGATCCTGCCGGAGTTCCAGGGACGGGGACTGGCCGCGCAGGCGGCCCGCGCCGTCGTGGAGGAGGCACGGGCCGCCGGAGAGCACCGGTATCTGCACGCGTTCCCGAGCGTGGAGCACACCGCGTCGAACGGCGTCTGTCGCCGTGCGGGTTTCACGCTGCTCGGACAGGCCGAGTTCGAGTACCCGAAGGGGCACTGGCTCACGTCGAACGACTGGCGGTTCGACCTGACGGGCGGCGACGGCGGCTGAGGGCGCGCGTGAGGGTGGACGGTGGCGGTCGGGGTGGGCCGTCAGCGGGCGGTGTCCGCCAACTCCCGTACCACCCGGGTCGCGACGGGCACCTTCACCCCGTGCCGGTCCGCCGCGCGCAGCAACGCCCCGCCGATCGCGTCCAGTTCGAGGGGGCGGCCCGCCTCCGCGTCGCGCTGCATCGAGGACTTCGTCCGGGGTGGGAAGGCGTCGTAGCGGGCGAGCGCTTGGGCGGGGTCGGCAGGGCCGCCGCAGGCTGCGCTGACCGCGGCGGTCTCCTCGACCAGGGCGGTCAGCTCCTCGCGGTGGCGGGTGCGTACCTCGCCGAGGGGGAGGCCGTGCAGGGTGGTGAGGAGGGCGAAGGGAGCGAGGAAGGACATCTTGGCCCACAGGGCGGCCGACTCGTCGTCCAGGACCCGGGTCCTGGGGCCGGCCTCGGCCACGGCGGAGGCCAGTGCGCCGAGGCGCTCGCGGGGGACGCCGTCGCCGGTCAGGTCGAGCTCGGCGAAGGGGCTGCCGTGCTCGATGACGCCCGGCGCGATCCGTGTCGACTCGACGCGGATCACCGCGGGGGCGACCCGGTCCGGGCGGTAGCGGGTGCGCAGGGTCGCCGGGTGTTCCACGCCGTTCAGGAGGGGGACGACCAGGCCGTCGCCCAGGGCGGTGGGCGGGACGCGGTCGACCGCGGGGTGGAGGGAGGTGTGCTTGACGGCGATCAGGCAGGCGTCGACCGGTTCGCGCAGCTCGGTGTCGGCCTCCACGGGGGTGGTGAAGTCGCCGAAGGTGCCGCTGCGGATCTGGAGGCCGGCCGTGCGCAGGGTGTTCGCCGTGTCGTCGCCCGCCAGGCAGATCACGCGGTGTCCGGCGCGGGCGAGGAGGGCGGCGAGGAGGCCGCCGGTGCCGCCCGGGCCCAGGACGGCCAGGGTCAGTTTCTGGTGCGCGGAGTCGTGCGCCATGTCGGATGGGTCCTCTCGTCGGTCGGCCCCGGAACCGGTGGCCGCCTCGCCGAGGATCATGACATTCGGAACGGGTGGACGGAAGCGCCGATCCGCTCGGGGAGGGAGACTGTCGGTATGTGCCGCAGTATCAAGACGCTTCGTCCGCCTGTGTTGCCCGAGGAGGCGACGGAGGAGGAGATCCGGGCCGCCGCGCTTCAGTATGTGCGCAAGGTGTCGGGTTTCCGGGCCCCCGCCGCCCACAACCAGGAGGTCTTCGACCGGGCCGTGGAGGTGATCGCGGAGGCCACGGCGGAGTTGCTGGCGGGCCTGGAAGTCCGCGGAGCGGCTCGACGCGAGGCGGGGTGACCTGGGCGGGCGCCGGGTCCGGGGGCCGGCCGGAGTAGGTCGTGCTCGCCTCCGGCGGGTGCCGCCTCGGCTGGACCTGCCGGGGTCCAGTGGGGCTGACGCCCGTCGGCATGAGCGGAATGTCCTTCGCTGTACGGGCGGGGAGCGGGTGGTCAGGGGCGGATGAGGGCCTTGAGGACCTGACGGTCGGCCATGGCCCGGTAGGCGTCCGGCGTCCGGCCGAGGGGGAAGGCCTCGTCGAAGACACGGCCGGGGGCGATGGTGCCGTCCAGGACGTCGGCCAGCAGTTCCGGGATATAGGCGCGGGCGGGACTGGCGCCGCCGGTCAGGGTGATGTTGCGCATGAACTCGGCCGGGCCGATCGGTCCCTGCTCGTATTGGGGAACGCCCAGGCGGCTGATGGTGCCGCCGTCCAGGACCGCGCCGAGCGCGGTGTCCAGGGCCTGGCGGGTGCCCACGGCCTCGATGACCTTGTCCACGCCGCCGGTCAGCTCGCGGACGCGGGCTATGCCCTCCTCGCCACGCTCGGCGACGACGTCGGTGGCGCCGAACTCACGGCCCAGGCCGGTGCGCGCTTCGTGGCGGCCGGCGAGCACGATCCGCTCGGCGCCGAGCCGCTTGGCGGCGATCACCGCGCACAGGCCGACCGCTCCGTCCCCGACCACGAGCACCGCGTCCCCGCGGGCGACACCGGCGGTCACGGCGCCGTGGTGGCCGGTGGTCATCACGTCCGACAGCGCCAGCAGTGACGGCAGCAACGCCGAGTCGGCGGCCACCGGCAGCTTCACCAGGGTGCCGTCCGCATGCGGGACGCGGACGGCCTCGCCCTGACCGCCGTCCACGCCGTCGAAGCCGTACCGGCCGCCGTTGCGGCACGAGATGTGCAGGCCCTTGGCACAGTAGTCGCAGGTGTTGTCGCTGTACGTGAAGGGGGCGACGACCAGGTCACCGGTCTTCAGGCCGGTCACGTCCGCACCGGTCTCCTCGATGACGCCGAGGAACTCGTGGCCCATGGGGCGGCCGGCGTCGGTGGCGGGCATCGACCCGTAGGGCCACAGGTCACTGCCGCACACGCACGCGGCCAGCGTGCGCACCACCGCGTCTGCGGGCTGGACGATCTTCGGGTCGGGCCGGGCCTCGACGCGGACGTCGCCGGCTCCGTACAACACTGCTGCACGCATCAGGGATCACTTCTCCAAACGGGGGTCGTGCCGGCCGGTACGGGCGATCAGCGTTCGAGCATCTGCGCCTGGGCCTCGGTGTGGGTGTCGCCGGCGGCGGGCGGCAGGCTGCTGAGCTGGTCGAACTGCTCGACGGTCAGCGTGACGGCGTCGGCGGCGGTGTTCTCCTCGACCCGGCCGACGCGCTTGGTGCCGGGGATGGGAGCGATGTCGTCCCCCTGGGCGAGCAGCCAGGCGAGCGCGACCTGCGCGGGGGTGGCGCCGACCTCGGCGGCCAGGGCCTTGACCTCGTCGGCGAGCGCCAGGTTGCGCTGGAAGTTCTCGCCGGTGAAGCGCGGGTTGCCGCGGCGGAAGTCGTTCTCGTCGAGCTGGTCGGTGGAGCGGACGGTGCCGGTCAGGAAGCCGCGGCCGAGCGGGGAGAACGGCACCAGGCCGATGTTCAGCTCCCACAGGACGGGCAGGACGCGCTCCTCGATCCCGCGGGTCCACAGCGAGTACTCGGACTGCACCGCGGTGACGGGCTGCACGGCGTGGGCCCGGCGGATCGTGTCCGGGCCGGCCTCGGAGAGGCCGAAGGCGCGGACCTTGCCCTGGCCGATCAGTTCCTTGACGGCGCCGGCGGTCTCCTCGATCGGCGTGTTCGGGTCCACCCGGTGCTGGTAGTACAGGTCGATGTGGTCGGTGCCCAGCCGCTTGAGGGAACCCTCGACCGCGGTGCGGATGTTGGCCGGGCCGGAGTCCAGGTTCCACGCGCCCTCGCCGGCGTGCGAGACCAGGCCGAACTTGGTGGCCAGCACCACCTTGTCCCGGCGCCCCTTCAGCGCCCGCCCGAGCAACTCCTCGTTCGTGTAGGGGCCGTAGATCTCGGCGGTGTCGATGAGCGTGACGCCCAGCTCCAGCGCCCGGTGCACGGTCCTGATCGACTCCGCGTCATCGGTGCCCGAGCCGGTATAGCCGTGGGACATGCCCATGGCGCCCAGACCGATCCGGGAAACCTCCAGGTCACGCAGTTTGATGTAGCGCATCTCGCCCTCTTCCGATCATGGTGTTGCCGGGTCTCTCGCTCTCGCCCGGCGCGGCAGGTCGTGCCGGTCGAAGCCCGGGCGGCGCGAGGGGTCGGCGTCTTCCTCATTCACCCTCGCCCGGATTGCTCCGGTGTGGCAGGGCGGGCTCTTCGGGGGTAATGACAGGGCCCCCCTCCCGCCCGCGGCGCGGGTGCCCGGCGGGTGAGACTGGAGTCATGGCATCCCAGAGCGCGGACAGCGAGGGCGCCGAGCTGGGCCGCTACCTGCGCGCCCGCCGCACCCAGACCAGCCCCGAACGCGTCGGCCTCACCGTCGGCGCCGGCATCCGCCGCACCCCCGGCCTGCGCCGCGAGGAACTGGCCACCCTCGCCGGCATCAGCATCGACTACTACGTACGCCTGGAGCGCGGCAAGGAGACCCGCCCCAGCCCCGCCGTCCTCGACTCCCTCGCCCGTGCCCTGCACATGGACGACCAGGAACACCAGCACCTGCGCGAGCTCGCCGCCCGTGCGGCCCGCTACGCTCCCGAACCGCCCCCGGTGCCCAGCCGCACCGTGCGCCCCCACCTGAAACTGCTGCTGGAATCGCTGCGTCCGAACCCCGCCTACGTCATCAGCCGCAGCATGGACATGCTGGCCTGGAACCCCGGCGGCCTCGCCCTCTACGCGGGCTTGGAGGACTGGCCGGTCAAGCACCGCAACCTCGCCCGCTACCTCTTCCTCCATCCGGCCGCGCGTGATCTGTTTCCGGACTGGGACCGTCAGATCACCGGCTGCGTCGCCCGGCTGCGCGCCGTCGCCGGGACCGCCCCCGACGCCTCCGACCTCACCCACCTCGTCGGCGAACTGCTTCTGAAAAGCCCGGACTTCGCGGGCCTGTGGGAACGCTACGAAGTCACCGGCCGCAAGCCCGTACAGAAGATCTTCCAGCACCCCCAGGTCGGGACCGTCACCCTCACCTCGCAGTCACTGCACGTGGAAGGCACCCCGGGCCAGCGCATCGGCGTCTACACCGCCGAACCCGGCACCCCCGACCACGACGCCCTGCTCCTGCTCGACATGGCTGCCTCGGCCACCTCGGCGCACAACACGGTGCCTCGGCCGAGCTGACCGTCTGCGTCTGCTCCGGCTCGCGGCCGACGTATGTCCGGACGCCGCCGTCGGCCGCTATCGCGCTTGCGCTGTCTCCGGACGTCGTCGCATCACATACGCCGCCCCGGATCCCGCCCCGAACAGTGCCGCTACCGAGACCGCCGTCGCCAGCCAGGTCGCGCCCAGCCAGTGCGCGCCGAAGTAGCCGAGGGCGACGCTGTACGCGGCCCAGGACAGGCCCGCGAGGGCGGACCAGGGGAGGAAGTCACGGGCTCGGCGGTGCGCGGTGCCGGCGAGGAGCGAGACCACCGAGCGGCCGGCGGGGGCGAAGCGGGCGAGGATCACCAGAGCCCCGCCGCCCGCGGAGAGCGCGTCGCCGAGACGTTCCTGCGCCGTGGTGAGGCGACGTGAGCGGGCGATCGCGCGGTCGAGGCGTTCACCGCCCCGGAAGGCGAGGCGGTACGCCGCCAGGTCGCCGAGGACGGAGGCGGTCGTCGCGCACAGGATCAGAGCCATCACGTCCGGGACCTTGCCGGTCGCCGCGCTGCCCGCGGCCGCGGCCGTCGCGGCCGTGATGACCAGCACCCCGCTGGGCAGCAATGGCACGAACACGTCGAGGAGCACCGACAGCGCGACCATGGCGTAGATCCATGGACTGCCGGTCAGTGACCCCAGATTCTCCAGCACCGCGACTCCCCGTGATTCCCCCGTAGACAGCCATACAGCGTACGCCTGGGCAGCGACAGGAGATTCACGGGGGGCTCATGAGATGGGTGCGGCATGTTCACCCGGCTGCCGCGTCCGAACGCGACGGTGCCCTCCCCCACGGACGTGGGGGAGGGCACCGTACGCGATCGCCTCAGACGGCCACGGGCTCCGCCGCCGGCTTTCGTTCCTCGGCCGAGCGCTTCGCGAACAGCCGGTCCAGGCCGAACGCGCCGGACCCGGTGAAGACCAGCAGCAGGAAGGCCCAGCTGAACATCGCCGCGGGCTCGCCGCCGTTCTCGATGGGCCACAGGGCCGTGGGCTGGTGCACCTTGAAGTACGCGTACGCCATGGCTCCCGAGGCGACGAACGCGGCGACGCGCGTGCCCAGGCCGAGCAGGACGAGGCCGCCGCCGACGAGCTGGATCACGGCCGCGTACCAACCGGGCCAGGTGCCCGCTTCGAGGGTGCCGCCGTCGGTGCCCGCGGCACCGCCGAGGACACCGAAGAGGGAAGCGGCGCCGTGACAGAGGAAGAGCAGGCCGACGACGATGCGGTAAAGGCCGAGGGCGTATGGCTGGGCGCTGTTCAGGCGTCCGGTCATGGTGGGGGACTCCTTCGGTCGGGTCGGTCCCACAGGGGGGTCGCCCCAGGGGGAATGGAACCGAGTCGGCCATCCACGGTAGGGGCCCCTAATCAATGCTTGCAAGTTCAACATTTGGCCACTCGTTTGCCCCTTTGGTCCCTCCTGTTTCGCCCCCCGTCGCACGTAGAACGGCTCTCGCCACCGCATCGGCGTCCGAAAGCGTGACCGAATCCACCCCTGGCCGGGCGCCCGCAGCGGTCACCCAGTGCACTCCCTCCGTGGGGACACCGAAGGCGAACCTCCTTGCGTGGGGCCGTCCTTGACGGTCAATCAGGTGATATGGCCGCCGGGTGACGTCCAGGCCGCCGGTCTCGTAACCGTCGACGATGTGCGGCCGGCACTGGCCCGTCTTCAGCAGCCGGGCGAGCAAGTCGTCGGCGGTGCGCCGCAGATCCGGTTCCGGAAGGCGCGCCTCTATGAGGGTCGTCACGTGTACGGCGGACCCCGGCACCTCGGGCGAGCGGGCCACCCAGGTGCCGTCCGCCTCGCGGACCTCCAGGCGAGGGCCCAGCACGTCCACGGTGCCCGCCTCGATCAGCGCGGTCAGTTCCTCGATGCGGCGGCGGGGCGGGCCGATGGAGAGGAAGGCGTTGAGAGGGGTGTACCAGCGGTCCAGGTGGTCCCGGCGGGACGGGCCCGCGAGGCCGCGGTGGTCGACGATCTGCCGCAGTTCGTTGCGCAGGTCCCGTAGGACGTCGAGGGCCGCCTTCAGGGGGCCGGCGACGTTGCCGAGCGCGGCCTCGGCGGCGTCCCGGCGCAGATGGCCGAGGAGCCAGTGGCGCCATGTGCCGGGGTCCGTGAAGGTCTGTCCGGTGTACGGCCGTGAAATGCGGTCCCAGGACCAGCGGTCGGCGTGCGGGATGCCGAACTCGTCCAGTACGGCGGCCTCTTCGGGGCCACGGTGGTCCGTGGCGAGGAAGCGGTCCCTGAACTCCCCGTTCTCGACGAGGGCCTCGTAGTAGACCGTCTCCACCTCCTTCGCCACCAGCGGCCATATCTCGGTGAGGAAGTCGGGGGCCTCGCCGGAGTCGGCGCGTTTGCGGAAGCGGGCGATCGTCTCGTCGGTGAGGACGAGGGGGAGGTGGCGGCCGTAAGGGCCCTTGGCGTTGTCGCCGCGGGCCTGATACGGGATGCCGCGGCGCGAACCGGCGTACAGGCGCGGCTCGTTGCCGGAAGGGAGATAGCGCAGGGTGCCGGTGTCCGAGCGGACGAAACGGCCACCGCGGCCGGTGGTCAGCAGAGCCATGTGGTCGAAGAAGTTCAGGCCCAGTCCGCGCAGCAGCACCGGCTCGTGCGGCCGTATGCGGGACAGGTCCACGTCGGCCGGGTTCGCGGGCGGGACGTGGCGCAGACCGTGGCGTTCGGCGTGGGCGGTGTGGCTGCGCTGGGGCGCGTCGGCGACGACCGGCAGATGCCCCTGGGCGAGGACCACGGCCGACAGCCCGTACAGCACGGTCCCGTCGTCCAGCGTCACCGTCTGCCGCCCGTCGACGGCGTCATCGACCCGCACCGCCCGTGCCGCGTGCACCTCGACCCTCACAACCCCGGGCGCCTGCCGCACGATCCGGGCGAACACCCACTCCAGATAACGCCCGTACTGCACACGGCTCGGATAGTCATCGGGCCCGAGCGGGTCACCGGAGCCCGAACCCGTGCCGGGCACCGCCTCCCCCTCCGCACCACACTCCGCCCCCCACCGCCCGCAAGCCCACTCGTGCAGGCTCGGCCCCCGGCGTATCGGTCCCGCGCAGTCCACGCTCTCGTCGGTGAACAGGGTGACCTGGGAGGCCACCGTGTTCATCAGGAGGTCGGCGGACTGGGTGGGGCGCCATACGCGGCCGGGGCCCGCTGGGGACGGGTCGATGACGTGGACCGTCAAGTGGGCGCCGGGCGGGAGGAGTTCGGGGGCGGAGGCGCAGAGGCGTTCCAGGACGCTGGTGCCGCGGGGCCCCGCGCCGACCAGGGCGACGGAGACGGGCGTGTGGTCCGTGGTCGGTGCGGGCAAGAGCGGGACTCCCGGGCGTGTGGGGCGCGTGGCGGAGCCGTGGAGCTCCACCGGAAGCGGACGGTCCGCCTCATCATGCCGTCGGGAGTACGGGGTGCCGAGCCTGGAGGGCCCGGACTGTGGGATGCATCACGAGCATCCCGTGCCACAGGCGCAACAAACGGCCGGAACGAGCCGATTACCGGGCGAGCCGGGACGCCTCGCGCCCGCTCCCTCCGGTGAGTTCGGACTCCGAGACCGTCACCAGCCGCGTCCGCCCCTCGCCCGACTCCCGTGCCTGGTCCAGCCGAAGCCGCGCCGAACGCCCGCTCAGCGTCAGCGTCATGAGCTGGTTGCCGAACCACGGGCCGCCCGTGTGCCGCCAGGAGACCGGCGGTTGCTCGCAGCCGCCGTGCCGGGCGAGCAGCCGCCCGAGCGCCCGCGCGGTCGCGCTCCAGCCGAAGCGGAAGCCGAACCGGATATAGCTGGGCACGGAGTTGTGGACGGGCGAGCAGGTGAGCTGGAGGACGCGGGCCTCCGGTCCGCCGGAGTGCCACTTCGGCTCGGCCACGTACGCGTGGTGCACGTCCCCCGACAGCACCAGCACCGTCGCCGGCGCCTCGGCCCCGGAGCCCACCTCGGCGATCAGGTCCGCCAGCGCCGCGAAGGACTCCGGGAAGGCCGCCCAGTGCTCCAGGTCCGCCTTGCGCCGCAGATCCTCCCCGAACCGGGCCCAGCGCGCCCCTCGGTCCCCCCGGCACAGCGCCGCGTCCCACGCCTCGGCATGGTGCACCAGATGCGGCAGCAGCCAGGGCAGCGAGGTGCCGATCAGGAGGTGGTCGTAGGAGTTGCGCTCCTCCAGGACCTGTCCGCGCAGCCACTCGGCCTCGCCGGGGTCCAGCATCGAGCGGTTCTCCTCGTCGAGGACGCGGGCCGCGCGGGAGTCCACCATGAGCAGGCGCACCCGGCCGAAGTCGCGCCGGTAACTCCAGCGCACGGAGGCCGCGTCGGCCTCGGCCCGGCAGGCGAAGGCGCGCAACTCGTCGGTGCCGTCCGGGGATCGGCGTACGACGGCGTAGAGCGGGTCGGCGGCCAGCTCGGCCGGGGCGAGGTTGCCCAGGTGCTGGTAGACCCAGTACGACATCAGGCCGCTCAGCAGCCGCTCCCGCCACCAGGAGACGGCGCGCATGTCCTCGACCCAGGAGGCGGAGGTGTTCCAGTCGTCGATGACGTCGTGGTCGTCGAAGATCATGCAGCTGGGCACGGTGGACAGCAGCCAGCGCACCTCGGGGTCGAGCCAGGACTCGTAGTAGAGGTGGGTGTACTCCTCGTAGTCCGCCACCTGGTTGCCCGGTGGGTCGCTCAGATCGCGGCGTGCGGACAGCCAGCTCTGGGTGGCCCGTGAGGTCTCGTCGGCGTAGACCTGGTCGCCCAGCAGCAGGAGGACGTCCGGCCGTTCGCCCTCCGGCTCGGCGGCGATACGGGCCGCGAGGGTGTCCAGGGCGTCGGGGCCCACGGGGTCCTTCTCGCCCTTCGGGGGCGCGGCCCAGCGGCAGGAGCCGAAGGCGACGCGGACGGTGTCCGTGTCGGCGGGCGTGTGGATGACGGACGGCGGAAACCCTGAGAAGGGGGCCTCGGGCAGCGGCCACACGCGCGTGCCGTCCAGGAACACCTCGTAGGACCGCTCGGTGCCCGGGGCCAGGCCGTCGACCGGAACGAGGGCGTAGTAGTGGCCCGCGATCTGGAAGGTGGGGGCCGCACCGCCGGTGCCGTCCGAGCAGCGCACCTCGGCGGCGCACGGACGGCTCGTCTCGACCCACACGGTCGCGGACGAGCCGTCGACGTACCTGAGCAGTGGTCCCAGCCGCAGTTCGGCCACGTGATCCTCCTCCGTCGCCCCGTACGGTACGGAACGGCGGAGGTCCGCGGGGAGGTTCCGTTACGGAATCGTCAGCAGTTGGCGAGGTAGCTCGTGAGCGCGCTCTTCTCCGCCGAGTCGACGGAGAGGTCGTAGTAGTACTTCACCTGGACCCAGGCGCGGACGTAGGTGCAGCGGTACGAGGTGACCGACGGCATCCACTCGGCCGGGTCCTGGTCGCTCTTGGACTGGTTCACGTTGTCCGTGACGGCGATGAGCTGCGGGCGGGTGACGTCGTTGGCGAAGGCCTGGCGCTGGGCGGTGGTCCAGGCGCTCGCGCCGGAGTCCCAGGCCTCGGCGAGCGGGACCAGGTGGTCGATGTCGAGGTCGGAGGCGGCGGTCCAGGTGGCGCCGTCGTACGGGGAGTACCAGCTGCCGCTGGTGGCGGTGCAGGCGGAGTTGGTGACGACGTTCGAACCGTCCCGCTTGAGGATGTACTCACGGGTGTTGCAGGTGCCGCTGATGGTGATCCACGTCGGGAACAGGTCGCGGGCGTAGCCGGTGCGGTTCTCGGTGGCCACCGTGAGCGAGGCGAGGTAGGTGCGGGCGGTGGCCGCGCTGACCGGTGTGGGGAGGGCGGCGGAGGCGGTCGGGCCGTTGAGGACCGCGACGGAGGCTATGAGGGCGGTGAGCGCCCCGAGTATGCTGAGCCGTCGACGCGCGTAGAACTTCGACATGCGAACTCCCTTGGGGGGCGGGGATGTTGGAGCGCGAGCGAGGGAATGCTCGCGGCTCCGTGTTGCGGGGAGATGTGCGTACGGTGAGAAGTTAGTGACGCGTACATGACACGACAAGGTTTATGGCGAAACGATCACGTACGATGGTGGGCGTTGAAGGGGAGTAGCTCTTCGCCGGACCGTCGACATACTGCTCAGCTCGTCTGAGCCGGCGCCCGGAGGCAGGCCGCGTGCGGCCCGTCGGCGAGACCTTCGGCCAGTAGTGCACTGACTGTGTGCTGCCGTGCCGAGGCGTCGTTTCGCAGGAACACTCTCGGTGGGGCAGCCCCCGACCGATTGAGGACCCTTGATCAGCTTCACCGTGACGGCCGTCGTCTTCGGCGTCGTCTTCCTTGCCGAGCTTCCGGACAAGACCGCGCTCGCCGGCCTCGTTCTCGGCACCCGTTACCGCGCCTCCTACGTCTTCGCGGGCGTCGCCGCCGCCTTCGCGCTGCATGTCGCGCTCGCCGTGGCGGCCGGCAGCGTGCTGACCCTGCTGCCGCAGCAGATCGTGCAGGCGCTGACCGGCGTGCTCTTCCTCGGCGGCGCGGCCGTCCTGCTGCTCAAGAAGGACGACGGCGACGAGGAGATCCGCAACCCCGAGGACCAGTCGTTCTGGAAGGTCGCCGGGGCCGGGTTCATGCTCATCCTGGTCGCCGAGTTCGGGGACCTGACCCAGATCATGACGGCGAACCTCGCGGCCCGCTACGACGACCCGCTCTCCGTCGGCCTCGGTGCGGTGCTCGCGCTGTGGGCGGTGGCCGGCCTCGGCATCGTCGGCGGAAAGGCCCTGATGAAGCGGGTCCCGCTCAAGCTCATCACCAAGGTCGCGGCGCTGCTGATGCTGGCGCTCGGGCTGTGGAGCCTGTGGGAGGCCGTGGCCGGATGAGCTGAACGGTGGGTGAACTGTTCCGGGCGGTTTCCGGGGATGGTGGCGGGAACCGGCCCGATTTTGTACCGTGGAGAAACAAAGTGGCTCCCGCTCGTTTTCCCTGACCGGCGGGCGGGGCCGCCTTGTCCCTCCGGGGGGTGCGGGGGAGACACCTCCGAAGCCCCACGTCCCGCGTCTTGGAGCTGCCGATGACGGCCACCGCCGCCCCCACCGTGCTCACCGCCCGCGCCCTCCTGCTCGACATGGACGGCACCCTCGTCAACTCCGACGCCGTCGTGGAGCGCGTCTGGCGCCGCTGGGCCGATCGCCACGGACTGGACGCCGACGAGGTCATGAAGGTCGTCCACGGCCGCCAGGGGCACGCGTCGATGGCGGTCCTGCTGCCCGACCGGCCCATGGAGCAGAACCTCGCGGACAACGCGCGCATGCTCGCGGAGGAGACCGCCGACATGGACGGTGTCGTGGCGATACCGGGGGCGCCCGAGTTCCTGGCCGCCCTGCGGGGGCTGCCGCACGCGCTGGTGACCTCGGCCGACGTCCCGCTGTCCACGGCCCGGATGGCGGCCGCGGGGCTCGGGCTGCCCGATGTCCGTGTCACCGCCGAGTCCGTGGGGGCGAGCAAGCCGGACCCCGAGGGCTTTCTGAAGGGTGCGGCGGAGCTGGGTGTGGCGCCCGCCGACTGCATCGTCTTCGAGGACTCCGGGGCGGGAATCGCCGCCGGGAAGGCGGCCGGGATGAGGGTCGTGGGAGTCGGGGAGCGAGCCGCGGTGCACGGGCCGGATGTGGTGGTGGCGGATCTGACACAGGTGCGGATCGAGCCGGGGGAGGACGGCACGCTTCGGCTCTCCGTCGGGTAGATCCCCCAGTCGGCCCCCATCGGGCCGGCATCCGAGGAACGGCCTACGGCTCCGTCGTCTCCGACTCCAGCCGCTCCCGGGTCGCCAGGTCGTACACCCCGTGCTCCGCCACCTGGATCCCCCGCTGCCACTGATACGTGGAGACCGCGTCCTCGACCCCCTCGTTGTAGTGCCCGCTCGCCTTGCGCGCGTACAGCCCGATCTGGGTGAGCCGCAGCTCGAGCTCGACGACCTCCGGCCCCTCGGACCCGCGCCGCAGAACCTGCGGAGCCGCCTCGCGTGCCGCGTCGGACCCGGCCGCCGCATCCGTCGCGGCGGAGGCCGTCGGGGTCGCCGGGGGCGTGGTGGACAGCGACGGGCTGGGCGAGGCGCTGGACCTCGACGGGGACGGGGAGGCCGACGGGCTCGCGCTCGCCGTGGCGGACGGGGGTGCGGAGGACGGCCGTACGGACGCCGCGGCCGTGGACGGGGACGCCGACGCCGCGGTCGTCGTCGCATCGGGGACCGCCGGTCGTACGTCGCCCCGTGCCGCCTCGTCCCGCACCGGTGACTCGTACGTGAACAGCCCGCCGGCGAAGGCGGTCGCGGCGGCCACCGTCACGACCGCCGCGGCGGTGGCGAGGAGGACGGTACGGCGTCGGGTGCGGCGCGGCGGCTCGTCGCTGGTGCGGCCGGGTGCGGTGGCCTCGGCCTCCACCTCGAACAGGTTCAGGTCGATGCGGCTCGGGACGGTCGGCGGCGGTGCCGGCACGCGCAGCGGCATCGTGACGTCCGGCGCGGGCGCCTTCGGCACCGGTGCGGTCTCGTCGTCCAACTCCACGTACGGCCGTATGCGCAGCGGATCGAAGTCCTCCGCCGCGGCCGCCTCCGCCGTACGTGCGTCCCGCAGTGCGTCCGACGCGCGCTGGGTGCACCCGCAGGACGGGGTGTTGTCGGCCCCTCTCGGTGCCCCGCACTCCGGGCACAGATGGCCGTTCGACTCCGCCATGTGTTCGTCCCTCCCCTCACGATCTCCAGCGATTATGCAGACCCCCTCCACAGCCGACGTTCGGAAGCCCCCGGAATACTGGCTTCCAACAGGACTCAACAGGCCATAACCGGTCACACCGATCACGATGGAGGGATAACGAGAGCCTCAGGAGGTCTTCATGGCCGCGCACCCGCACGGTATGACGGGGAATGTGAGAGACGGACAGGAACAACACGTCTCCGGCAACGTCCTCGTCTCGATCGGGGCCCTGCTGCTCGGGATGCTGCTCGCCGCTCTGGACCAGACGATCGTGTCCACCGCGCTGCCCACGATCGTCAGCGATCTCGGCGGTATGGAGCATCTGTCGTGGGTGGTGACCGCGTATCTGCTGGCGTCCACGGCCGCCACGCCGCTGTGGGGCAAGCTCGGTGACCAGTACGGGCGCAAGCGGTTGTTCCAGACCGCGATCGTGATTTTCCTGATCGGGTCCGCCCTGTGCGGCATGGCCCAGGACATGACCCAGCTGATCGCCTTCCGGGCCCTGCAGGGGCTGGGCGGTGGTGGGTTGATGGTGTTGTCGATGGCGATCGTCGGCGACCTCGTTCCGCCACGTGAACGGGGGCGCTATCAGGGACTGTTCGGAGCGGTGTTCGGGGCGACGAGTGTGCTCGGGCCGTTGCTGGGCGGGTTGTTCACCGAGCATCTGAGCTGGCGGTGGGTGTTCTACGTCAACCTTCCGGTGGGTGTGGTCGCGCTGGGCGTGATCGCCGTGGTGCTGCGGATTCCCCGTAAGTCGAGGAAACACGTCATCGACTACCTGGGGACCTTTCTCATCGCCGCCGTCGCCACGTGTCTGGTGCTGGTGGCTTCGCTGGGCGGGAACACCTGGGCGTGGGGGTCGCCTCAGATCGTCGGGCTCGCGGTGCTGGGGGTGGTGCTGGCGGTCGTGTTCGTGGGGGTCGAGCGGCGGGCCGCCGAGCCCGTGCTGCCCCTGAAACTGTTCCGGGTGCGGACCTTCACCCTGTCCGCCGTCATCAGCTTCATCGTCGGGTTCGCGATGTTCGGGGCCATGACCTATCTGCCCACCTTCCTCCAGGTGGTGCAGGGCGTCTCACCGACGATGTCCGGTGTGCACATGCTGCCCATGGTGTTCGGGCTGCTGCTGGCCTCGACCGTGTCCGGGCAGATCGTCAGCCGTACCGGGCGGTGGAAGGTGTTCCCGGTGGCCGGGACCGGGGTCACCACGCTGGGGCTGCTGCTTCTGCACCGGCTCGACGAGAGCAGTTCCACCTGGGTGATGAGCGTCTACTTCTGCGTGTTCGGGCTGGGGCTCGGGCTGGTCATGCAGGTGCTCGTGCTGATCGTGCAGAACGCCGTGTCGTACGAGGATCTCGGCGTCGCCACGTCCGGTGCGACCTTCTTCCGGTCCATCGGGGCCTCTTTCGGTGTCGCCATCTTCGGGACCGTCTTCGCGAACCGCCTCGGGGACAAGCTGGCCGAGGCCCTGCGGGGCGCCCAACTGCCGCCCGGCGTCTCGGTGTCGGGGCTGGAGGCCGATTCCCGGGGGCTCGCGGAGCTGCCGGGCTCGCTGCGGCCCGAGGCACTGCACGCGTACGCCTCCTCGATCACCGATGTCTTCCTCTACGCCGCGCCCGTCGCGTTTCTCGGGTTCGTGCTCGCGTGGTTCCTCAAGGAGGACCCGCTGCGGGGGTCGGTCACCGCACCCGACGTCACGGAGACGCTGGCCAGCAACCCCGTGGAGCGGTCGTCGTACGACGAGGTGTGCCGGGCGCTGTCGGTGCTGGGGACCCGGGAGGGGCGGCGGGAGGTCTACCGGGACATCACCACGCGGGCCGGGTACGACCTGTTGCCCGCGTCGAGTTGGCTGGTGCTGCGGATGCGGAAGTACGGGTGGGTGGAGCCGGCGCTGCTCGCCGAGCGCACGTCCGTGCCGCTGGGCGTGATCATCGAGGGGGCGCGACAGGTGGAGGGACGGGGGCTGGCGTCGCGGCAGGGGCTCGATCTGCTGCTCACCGAGGCGGGCCAGGAGGTCGCCGCGCGGCTCGCGGCGGCTCGGGAGGCGTCGTTGGGGGAGTTGCTGGGGGACTGGTGGGGACCCGATCGGCCCACTGATCTCGCCCAGTTGGTGAAGGATCTGAACGACGAGTTGTGCGGCTCCGACCGGGAAGAGCCGCACGAGGGGCCCGCGGCTCGGTTGGGATGAGGCGCCTCCCAGGTCATGGCTCGATTGCCGCCTCCACACATGCGGAGACGGTTTGAACGAACCGTTCAGGGCAACCCGGCAGACATGTCAACAGGCCTGATCATCGCTCTGATCGTGATCGTGGCGGCCGTCCTCGTCGTGGCGGCCGTCCTGACCCTGCGTGGCCGGGGTCCCCAGCACGGCCGGGGCCTGAAGCGACGCTTCGGGCCCGAGTACGACCGCGCCGTGGCCCGGCACGACGGGGACGAGAAGGCCGCCGAGCGCGAACTCGCCGAACGCGTCGAGCGGCATGGATCCCTGCGCGAGCAGCCACTGGAACCGGCGGAGCGCCAGCGGTACGAGGACCGCTGGACGGCCGCCCAGGAACGCTTCGTCGACTCTCCTCGGGAGGCCGTCGCCGAGGCGGACCGGCTGCTCGCCGAGCTCGCCAAGGCCCGGGGTTTCCCGGACGGCGGGCAGTACGAGGAACAGTTCAACGCGCTGTCCGTGCACCACGCGGACCATGTGCACGGCTACCGGCGGGTGCACGCGGTGGCCGGTGCCCGCACGGACGCCCGGCAGGACGGCGACGGCCGGACGGACACGGAGGAGATGCGCGCTGCCATGGTGGAGGCGCGGGCCCTCTTCGAGGACCTCGTCGGCCCGGCACGCAGCCGCGAGGAGTCCCGTACACCCACCGACGAGTCCCACGTGCGCGCGGGTCAGCCCCGCGACGGTCGCAGTGACGGCCGGGGGCACCTGCCGTGGGCATTCAACAGGCGTCACGCGAAGGGGAGTTGAGCGACATGACGGATGCCGTGAGCGGGGCGGGCGAGGAACGGAAGGGCCGCACCACAGGTGACCCCTCGGGTGCTCGCAGCCCCATAGTGGCTCCCTCCGAGGCCCGGACACCGGACGCGCAGGGCCCCGTGACGGGACGCCCGGCGGGTGTGCCTCGTGGTGCCGAAGAGGACCGTGGGGGCCGTGGGGAGCGTCGTGAGTCCGTACCGGGCGCGATGACGCCTCCCGGGCGGGGTGACGAGGGCGGCTTCGGTGCCGACTCGGTTCCCGGCCGTGACAAGACCTCCGGTCTCGGTCGTGAGACCGAGCGGGGGCGGGACGCCGGTTCCGACGCCGTCGGCGGCACCGGAACCGGCGTGCGCGGGTCCTCGGGCCCCGAGAGCCACGAGGCCCGGCTGCTGCCGCACGAGGAGTGCGACAAGCTCAGCACGCGGCTCCAGCACGCCGTCGCCGGGTTCGTGGACGAGCCCCGGTCCGCCGTCGAGGAGGCCGACCACGTGCTGGAGGAGGTCGCCGCCCGGTTCACCGATGCGGTGAAGCAGCGTCGGCGCACGCTCCGCAGCTCCTGGCAGACCGGTGACGGCGGCCGGGACGAGAAGGCGGTCGGCGCCGGCGACACCGAGCAACTCCGGCTGGCGCTGCGGGACTACCGCGAGCTGACGGAGCGGCTGCTGCACAGCTGAGAGATCGTCCATGCGTACGACCGGCCTGTCGCCCGAAGTCGGGTGGCAGGCCGGTCTTGGGTGCCTTGTGCCGGACACGGCCGTGCCGGGCGATTTATCATGCGGCGGCGGTGGGCCAACGGGGCTGCCGCGCAAGGACCCTTCAGGAGGAGCGCACGTGCTCGAACTCACCATGGCCGTCGTCACCGCGGCGGAGGAGGGTGCCACGGCCGGGATGCAGATGGCCGACGCGCCCAGTGACCCGGGCACCGTGCTGCGGGTGGGCCGGGACAAGTCCGTGTGCCGGCTCGCGACGCCCGACGACTGGCTGTTCGTCTCCCGGGTGCACCTGGAGTTCCTGTGCGGGCCCGAGGGCGTCTGGCAGGTGACCTGGCTCCAGGGCTCGCAGCCCGATCCCTCGTCCGAGGTACAGCTGGTGGCGGGGGCCTACGCGCAGCCGCTGGTCTACGGTGGCTCCGTGACACTGCCCCGGGGCGGCAACGGCGAGATCGTCATCCGTGACCGCACCGCCCCGCGCAGCGTCAACGTCGGCTTCTACCACGAGGTGTGAGCGTGCCGGGTCACGGCAGCACGCGCGCCAGCGCGAAGCCGTCGTAGCCCTTGCTGCCCACCGTCTGGATCGCCGTGGCGCTCAGCCTCGGGTGCTGTCCGATCAGTTCGAGCGCGGTGCGGGTGCCCTGGACGTCGGAGGCCGGGTTGCCGGGATCGGCCACCCGGCCGCCCCGTACGACGTTGTCCACCACGATCAGGCTGCCCGCGCTGGTGAGCTTGAGCGCCCACTCCACGTAGTGCGGGTTGTTGCCCTTGTCGGCGTCGATGAAGACCAGGTCGAAGGGGGGCGGGTTCTCGTCGGCCAGTTGGGGCAGCGACTCCAGGGCCGGGCCGACCCGCACCTCGACGATCTTGTCGAGGCCCGCGCGGGCGATGTTGCGGTTCGCGACCTCGGCGTTGACCGGGCTGTACTCCAGCGAGATCAGACGACCGTCGGCGGGCAGGGCGCGGGCCAGCCAGATCGTGCTGTAGCCGCCGAGCGTGCCGAGCTCCAGGATCGTTCGGGCGCCCTGGATCTGGGCCAGGAGCTGCAGGAGCTTGCCCTGGGGTGCCGTCACGGCGATGTGCGGCAGGCCGGCGGCCTCGCTGTCGCGCAAGGCCGCCCGGAGTGCATCGTCCTCCGGCGCCAGATGGGTGGTGAAGTAGTCGTCGACGTCGTCCCAGAGCTGCGACTGGCTCATGCACCTGTGCCTTTCATATGTCTAGTTAGAGCAGCTAACTAGTTGCGCTAACGAATATAGTCCGGCACCCGGTGTCTGTCAGCGGATTACCGCTGCGGCGGCGAGCCCGGCAGCGGCCGGCCCGCCGACTCCGTCATGAACCACACCGCCACACCGCCGATCACGGCCGCGGCCATCATGTAGTAGGCGGGCATCATCATGTTCCCGGTCGCGCCGATCAGGGCCGTCACCACCAGCGGGGTCGTGCCGCCGAAGAGGGACACCGAGATGTTGAAGCCGACCGAGAGGGAGCCGTAGCGCACCCGGGTCGGGAAGAGGGCCGGGAGGGCCGACGGCATCGCCGCGGTGAAGCAGACCAGGAGCAGGCCCAGCGCGCCCATGCCGAGCGCGATCGCGAACAGGCTGCCCTGACGGATCAGCAGCAGGGCCGGTACCGAGAGCAGCAGGAAGCCCGCGCAGCCCGCGGCGATCACCGGGCGCGGCCGACGCGGTCGCTCAGGGCGCCCGCGAAGGGCTGGACGACCATCATCAGCGCCATCACGGCGAGGACGACGAGCAGACCGTGCGTCTCGTCGTACTTGAGCTCGCTGGTCAGGTAGCTCGGCATGTACGACAGCAGCATGTAGTCGGTGACGTTGAAGACCAGGACCAGACCCACGCAGAGCAGCAGGGCCCGCCACTGACCGGTGATCATCTCGCGCAGGGGGACCTTCGGGCGGCTCGACTCGGCCTTCTCGGTCTCGGCCGCGAACGCGGGAGTCTCCTCCAGGCGCAGCCGCAGGTAGAGGCCGATGACGCCCATCGGACCCGCGATCAGGAACGGGATCCGCCAGCCCCAGGACACCAGGTCCTCGGTGGACAGCAGGGCCGTCATCAACGTGACCAGACCGGCTCCGGCGATGTAACCGGCCAGCGTGCCGAACTCCAGCCAGCTGCCGAGGAAGCCGCGCTTCTTGTCGGGCGCGTACTCGGCGATGAAGGTGGACGCGCCCGCGTACTCGCCACCGGTGGAGAAGCCCTGGACCAGACGGGCGGCCAGGAGCAGCAGCGGGGCGCCGACGCCGATCGTGGCGTACGACGGGATCAGGCCGATGGCGAAGGTGCCGGCCGCCATCATGATCATGGTCACGGCGAGGACCTTCTGGCGGCCCACGCGGTCACCCAGCGGGCCGAAGACCAGGCCGCCGAGCGGGCGGACCAGGAAGGCCGCGGCGAAGGCGCCGAACGTCGACAGGAGCTGGGCGGTCGGATTGCCGGACGGGAAGAAGACCTTGCCCAGCGTGACGGCGATGTAGCTGTAGACGCCGAAGTCGAACCACTCCATGGCGTTGCCCAGCGCGGCGGCCTTGACGGCACGCTTCACGAGGGCCGGGTCGACGACTACGGCATCGGGGGTGTCGGGGTCGCGAGGGGCGTGGACGGGATGGGTGAGGGCTGGGGCGCTCGGCAAAACTTCGCTCGCCTGCCTTTCGACGGGGACAAGGGCAAAAAGCGACCATAGGTGGACTTGCCGGGTTCACGTAATGCTCAAGTCCGGTCGCGGAGCGTGCATAAATGTGCTGTATGCAGGTACCCCGTGCCTGGTCAGGGACGCGTCTTCCCGCCACGCATGTGATCCATCTCGCGCCCGGACCGAGCGGCGACACTCGCCGCGGACTATCGTCATTCGGACAAATGGAGGCGGACGTCAGGTGAAGCGGGGGTTGCCCGCGTCCTTCCTCTCGGACGCATGGCACGACCGGGATTGAGAGGCCGACGAGGCGTGGCGAATGCGGAGCACAGTGGGACTACGGAGGTCCAGGCGCGGCTGCGCGCGGCCAGACTGGCCCTGTGGCTGGTGGCCGCCGTCCTCGCCGTCAGACAGGTGGCCGTCGCCCTCAGTACCCCCAGAGGCGAGCGGCTGACGGACCTGGAGACCTGGGTCGGCCCGGACGGCGTCCTGCATGTGAAGGGCTCGCTGTACGACTCGACGCAGTTCACGGGTACCCCGTTCGGGGGACTTGTCCTGAAGCCGCTCACCCGGGCCGCCGAACAGGCTCTCGGCTGGGGCTGGACCTTCGGCACCCTGCTCCTGGTCGTCGCCCTCGGCCTCGTCGCCGCCCGCGCCCTGCCCCAGCCGGTCGACCGCCGTACCTCCCTGCTCGCCGCGCCGGTCGCGATCAGCCTGCTCATGCTGTCGCTGCCCGTGCGCAACACGCTCTACCTCGGGCAGACCAGCATCATGCCGGTCCTGCTGGTCCTGGTCGCCTGCTTCGCCGTGCGGGGTGAGCGGCTCAGCGGCCTGCTCATCGGTCTCGCCGCCGCCCTCCAGCCCGCGGTCCTGCTCTTCGCGCCCCTGCTCTGGTTCACCGGCCGTCGCCGGGGCGCCCTGACCACGGCCGCGACCTTCGCCGCCGGCACCGCGCTGGCCTGGGCCGCGATGCCGCACGACTCCTACACCTACTGGGTGCACCACATCGCGGGCACCGGCCTCGGCGGTCCCGCCGACGACCTCTCCAACCAGTCCCTGCACGGCCTGCTGCTGCGTCTGGGTGTGGCCGGACCGCTGGAGATCTCCCTCTTCCTGGCCCTCGGCGCGGCCGTCGCCGCGCTGGGCGTGCGGCGGGCCGTGCGCTATGCCCGCGACGGCCAGCTGCTGCTCGCCGTCGCGATCACCGGGTGCGCGGCGATCGCCGTCTCGCCGACCACCTGGCAGCACCAGCTGCTGTGGGTGCTGCTCGCGGTCGTCGGGCGGGTCGGCAAGCGCGCCTCCGACCGGTACGTGTGGCCCGTGGCCGTCGTCGTGGTGATGACCCTCCCGGCGTCGATGATGCTGCCGCACATCTCGGCGCTGTACACCCTGCGGGACAACGTGGTGCTGCTGGCCGCGCTCGCCGCCGCCACGGTGATTCCCTTCCTGTCGCGGACCTCGCCGCACTACCGGACCCCGATCCCCACGGCGTACGCCGCGCCGGTGCCCGCGCGGCTGCGGGGCGTGCCGCTGCTGCCGTTCCTGCGGCGGGTGCTGACCCGGCCGAATCTGCTCCTCGAACTGCTGCTGATGCGTGTCACCTACGCCGCCTACCAGCAGGTCAGACTCGCGGCCACCGGCGGAACCAACTCCGCGGGGCGGGCCACCGCCGAGGAGCACGGCCGGCAGATCCTCGACCTCGAGCGCCTGCTGCACATCGACATCGAGCACTGGGCCAACCACGCGGTGGTCAAGGTCGACTGGCTGCGGAACTTCTTCGACTTCTACTACGAGTCCTTCCACTTCGTGGTGCCGCTGAGCGTGCTGGCCCTGCTGTACTGGCGGCGGCCGGGGGACTACCGGTGGGCCCGGGCCTCGCTCGGTTTCACGACCCTGCTGGCCCTCGTCGGGTTCTGGCTCTATCCGCTGGCACCGCCTCGGCTCATGCCGGGGCTGGGGGTCATCGACACCGTGCACGGCGTACAGGACTTCTCCAAGCCGGACTACGGCACGCTCACCGCCCTGACCAACCAGTACGCGGCCATGCCCTCGCTGCACTTCGGGTGGTCGCTGTGGTGCGGGGTCGTCATCGCGATCATCGCGCCCTGGTGGTGGATGAAGGGCCTCGGGCTGCTGCACCCGCTGTTCACCGTCTCGGCGATCGTGGCCACCGGTAACCACTGGGTGCTGGACGCGGCGGGGGGTGCGGCGGTGGTCGCCGGTGGGTTCGGGTTGTCGTACCTGTTCCAGGGGCCGCGGGCTCGGGTGGTGGCCGTTGCGGCGGAGGCCGATGCCCGGGCCGACGGCCTGGAGGGACCGTCGGCCCGGGCATCGGGGGCAAGGGTCAACTGAGGGTGACCTGAAGCTCCTTGACTCCGTTGATCCACGCCGAGCGCAGGCGGCGGGGGTCGCCGGCCGCGCGGAGGTTCGGCATGGCGTCGGCGATCGCGTTGAAGATCAGGTCGATCTCCAGGACCGCCAGGGACTTGCCGAGGCAGTAGTGCGGGCCTCCGCCGCCGAAGCCGAGGTGGGGGTTGGGGTCACGGGTGATGTCGAAGACGTCCGGGTTCTCGAAGACCTCGGGGTCGTGGTTGGCGGCGGCGTAGAAGATGCCCACGCGGTCGCCCTTCTTGATCTGCTTGCCGCCCAGCTCCGTGTGCTGGGTGGCCGTGCGCTGGAAGGAGTTGACCGGCGTGGCCCAGCGGACGATCTCCTCCGCCGCCGTCGCGGGGCGCTCCGCCTTGTAGAGCTCCCACTGGTCGGGGTGGGTGAGGAAGGCGTGCATGCCGTGGGTGATGGCGTTGCGGGTCGTCTCGTTGCCGGCGACCGCCAGCATCAGCACGAAGAAGCCGAACTCGTCGGAGTTCAGGTTGCCTTCGTCCTCCGCCGCCACCAGGGTCGTCACGATGTCCTTCGCCGGGCACTGCTTGCGGTCGGCCGCCATGTTCATCGCGTAGGCGATGACCTCCATGGCCGACTCCTGGCCGACCTCCTCGCTGATCGCGTACTCCGGATCGTCGTACGAGATCATCTTGTTGGACCAGTCGAAGATCTTCGCCCGGTCGTCCTGCGGGATGCCGATGAGCTCGGCGATGGCCTGGAGGGGCAGTTCACAGGCGACCTGGGTGACGAAGTCGAAGGAGCCGCCGGGCTGGGCGCGGGCGGTCTCGACGATCGAGTGGGCGCGGTCGCGGAGGCGTTCCTCCAGGGCGCGGATGGCCCTCGGGGTGAAGACGCGCTGGACGATTCCGCGGACGCGGGTGTGCTCGGGCGGGTCCATGTTGAGCAGGATCAGCCGTTGCGCGTCGATCGCGTCGCGCTCGATGCGTTCGTTGAAGCGGATGATCGCCGTGTTGAGGTACGACGAGAAGATCTCCGGGTGGGTGGAGACGTACTTGACGTCTGCGTGCCGGGTGACCGCCCAGTACCCCTCGTCCTGGAAGCCGGCGACGTTCCCCGGCTGGGGGATCCAGCGCACCGGTTCGGCCCGGCGCAGTTCGGCGAACTCCGGCAGCGGTACGCGACTTTGCAGCAGGTCGGGGTCGGTGAAGTCGAACCCGTCGGGAAGCGCTGGACACGACATCGGCAACTCACTCCAGCCGTTCGACAGCTTTCTGACGGCCCATCAGGAACAGAGCTGTCGTGAAGGTAATAACGGGTTCTACAAGTGGCAAGGGGCATGGAGCCCTCAATTGTGTGCACGACCCTTGCGGTGGTGGGCGGCTCGTCAGCAGACTGCAAAGCAGCGCGAAGTAGAACACGTACTAGTTATGTGTGCTCCAGGGAAGTTCCATGGATCCGTTCGGAGGAGAGGACCCGCACCCATGGCCGCCGAACCCGTGATCGTCGAAGCCGTCCGCACTCCCATCGGCAGGCGCGGCGGCGCGCTCGCCAATCTGCATCCCGCCTATCTGCTGGGCGAGACCTACCGTGAACTCCTCGGCCGCACCGGCATCCCCGCCGACGCGGTGGAACAGATCGTCGGCGGCACGGTCACGCACGCCGGCGAACAGTCCATGAACCCCGCGCGCACCGCCTGGCTGACCGTCGGGCTGCCGTACGAGACGGCGGCGACGACGGTCGACTGCCAGTGCGGCTCGTCCCAGCAGGCCTCCCACATGGTCGCCAACATGGTCGCGGCCGGAGTCATCGACGTCGGCATCAGCTGCGGTGTCGAGGCGATGTCCCGGGTGCCGCTGGGGTCGGGGTCGAAGCACGGGCCCGGGAAGCCGTTCCCGGACGAGTGGAACGTCGACCTGCCGAACCAGTTCGAGGCGGCCGAACGCATCGCACGCCACCGGGGGTTGACCCGGGAGAACGTCGACTCGCTCGGTCTGGTCTCCCAGGAGCGGGCGGCCGTCGCCTGGTCCGAGGAGCGCTTCAAGCGCGAGACGTTCGCGGTCCAGGTGCCGACCACCGAGGACGAACAGCGCGCCGGGCAGGGCATGTGGCGTCTGGTCGACCGGGACGAGGGGCTGCGCGACACGTCCATGGAGGCGCTGGCGGGACTCAAGCCGGTCATGCCGACGGCGGTCCACACGGCGGGCAACTCCTCCCAGATCAGCGACGGCGCCGCGGCGATCATGTGGGCGTCGAAGCGGATGGCGCGGGCGCTGAAGCTGAAGCCGCGGGCCCGGATCGTGGCACAGGCACTGGTCGGGGCCGACCCGCACTTCCACCTCGACGGCCCGATCGACGCGACCCGTGCGGTGCTGGGCAAGGCGGGCATGTCGCTGAAGGACATCGACCTGGTCGAGATCAACGAGGCCTTCGCGTCGGTGGTGCTCAGCTGGGCCCAGGTCTTCGAGCAGGACCTGGAGAAGGTCAACGTCAACGGCGGCGCGATCGCGCTCGGGCACCCGGTGGGAGCCACCGGGGCCCGGCTCATCACGACGGCCCTGCATGAACTGGAGCGCACGGACAAGGAGTTCGCGCTGATCACGATGTGTGCGGGGGGCGGCTTGGCCACCGGCACGATCATTCAGCGGTTGTAGACGTCCAGTTGACGAAGGTGGTGAAGGTGGTGGGGCCGACGGTGAGGATCGGTCCCACCGGGGTCTTGGAGTCGCGGACGGCTGCGGTGCTGGTCGTCTCGGCAGCCGGGAGCCGACCCCCTCCTCCGGCCCCGGGATTCCCGCCTACGACGACGGTGCGGACCCGACCACCGATGACTTCGGCCCTCCTGTGCGGTCATCACCGCGAGGAGGTGTTCGCGATGGGCGCGACGGTACGGCAGGAAGCTCTGGAGCGGCTGCGGGTTCTGGTCGGGGAGTGGGTGGTGGAGGCGGATTTTCCCGGGCAGGCGGTGGGCGCCGGGCGGTGTGTGTTCGAGTGGGCGCTGGACGGGCAGTTCCTGGTGCAGCGGACCGAGGCGCCCAACCCCGCGCCGGACAGTACGGCGATCGTGTCGGTCGAGCCGGAGACGGGGGCGTACACGCAGCACTACTTCGATTCGCGGGGGGTCGTGCGGCTGTACGCGATGACCTTCGACGGTGAGGTGTGGCAGCTGCTGCGTGAGGAGGAGGACTTCTCCCCGCTGTCCTTCCGGCAGCGTTTCACCGGGCGGCTGAGCGCGGACGGTGACAGCATCTACGGCGTCTGGGAACAGTCGAAGGACGGGTCGGCGCAGTGGGAGACGGACTTCGGACTGACGTACCGAAGGACCCGCTGACATGAGGCCTACGGCGGAGAACGCACGCGGGATCGTCGACGCGAGCCGGTACCTGGTGCTGGCCACGGCGGACGCGGAGGGGCGGCCCTGGAGTACGCCGGTCTACTTCGCGTATGCGGGATGCCGGGAGTTCTTCTGGGTGTCCTCGCCCGAGGCGGTGCATTCGCGGAACATCGCGGTGCGGCCCGAGGTGGGAATCGCGGTCTTCGACTCGTCGGTGGAGATCGGCACCGGGCAGGGTGTGTACATGCCCGCCGTCGCGGCCGAGCTCGTGGACGGGGCGGCGGCGATCAGCGCGCTGGAGGTCTTCTCCCGGCGGTCGCTGGGCCACGGCGGGCGGGTCTGGACCCTCGACGACGTGCGGGACGACTCCGGGATGCGGCTCTACCGGGCGGTGGCCGAGGCGCACTCGATGCTGGCGAAGGACGGGCGCCCGGATCACCGGGTGGCGGTCGATCCGGGCTGAGCGTGCAGCGGGCCGCACCCGGCATTCGGGACTGCGGTCCACGGTGACGGCGGCCCGGCCGACGTAGCGAACGGCGTTCGGCCATGGCGAGGACGGTCGCCGGCGACTCGCGGATCGGCGGAGGCGGGCGCGTGGGCGGGCATCTCTCCGAGGTGCTCGTTCGTCTCGGGGTGGTGGGTGGAGACGGCGGCTGTACCGCGTGGACGGCGTCGGCCATGGCGCGGGCGCACGCATCTAACCGAGACGCTCGATCGTCTCCGCCGCGGACGCCGTGTCGCCGGCCGCTGTGAACAGTTCGTGCGCCCGGGTGAGGTGTTCGCGGGCCTCGGGGAGTTCGCCGCAGTGGCGTAGGGCCGTGGCGAGGCCGGTGAGGGCCTGGGCCCGGAAGCGGTCGAGGTCGCCGCGGGCGAGGGGGGTGGTGACGGTGCGGTAGGCCGCCACCGCCTCCGGCCATCGTTCGAGGGCCAGCAGATCGTTCGCGATCTCGTGGCGGAGCAGGGCCTGGACGAACTCGTTCAGGCCGGGAACATCCCCGGCGGAGGTGTCGAGCAGGGCCCGGTGAAGGGCCAGCGCCTCCTCGGCACGGCCGGATGTGCGCAGCGCCTTGCCGAGGACCCGCTGGGAGACCGCCTTCCCGGCGGTGTCGCCGACGGCCTCGAAGAGCCGGGTGGCCTTCGCGGCGGCCTCCGCGGCCTCGGCGGGCCGCTCCAGACTCAGACAGGCCCCGCTGATGTACGACCACGCCCAGGCCTGCTGGCCCTCGTCGCCCGTCTCAATCGCCAACTCCAGTGCCCTGCGGGCGAGTTGTTCGGCCTGTTCGTACTGGTACGCGCCGACCCCGTGGGCCCAGGCGAGGCAGTTGAGCTGCTGGGCCTCGGCCGCCCGGTCCCCGGCGGCGGCCGCGGACCGGGCGCCGTACGAGAAGAGGGTCCGCCACTCGGGCCACTGGGTCCAGCGGTCGGAGAACCAGTACAGGGTGCGGGAGGTGTGCAGGATCTGCGCGTGCCGGCCCGCCGCGTACATCAGGGGCAGGGCGCCCGCCCAGTTGGAGCGTTCGGCGATGAGCCACTCCTCGGCATCTGCGGCGGACTCCGGGGTGAAGGCGGAGGGTTCGCCCGCCCACGGCTCCGGCGCGCCCGGCGCCTCGAACAGACGGCCTGCCGCCGAGGCCGACCGCAACAACCAGTCCGCCGTGTGCAGCTGGACCTCCCGGGCCACCGACTCGGGCTCCTCGTCGTCGAGTCGCTCGCGCGCGAAGAGTCGCACGAGATCGTGCAGGGCGTACCGGCCGGGCGCGGTCTCCTCCAGGAGGCCCCGGTCGACCAGCAGGTCGAGGAAGTCCTCGGTGGTGAACGGGTCCTCGCCGGTCAGGACGGCGGCGAGGTCGGGGCCGGCGTCATGGCCGGGGATGAGCGAGAGCCGACGCAGCAGCAGCCGGTGCGGTTCGGTGAGTTGGCCGTAGGAGAGGGCGAGAGCACCGCGTACGGCGAGGTCGCCCGCGACCAGGCCGCTCAACCGGCGTTCCTCGTCGGCGAGTTGGCCGGCCAGGCGGGTCGGGGTCCAACTCGGGCGGCTGGAGAGGCGGTTGCCGACGATGCGCAGGGCCAGCGGGAGGTGTCCGCACAGCTCGGTCAGCCGGGTGATCGCCTCGGACTGTCCGTCGGTGCGCGGGGCTCCGAGGATCCGCTCCAGGAGGGTCGCCGACTCCCCGCCGCTGAGCCCGCCGAGCCTGATCCGCCGTACGCCTTCAAGACCGGCCAGCGGCCGTCTGCTGGTGACCAGGACGAAGCTGCCCTCGGCGTCCGGCAGCAGCCGTCTGGTCTGGTTCTCGTCGGCCGCGTCGTCGAGGACGACCAGCGCCCGCCGGGTCGCGAGCGTGGCCCGATAGACGGCTTCCCGGGCCACCGGGTCGACGGGGATTCGGTCGGACGGGTGGCCGAGCGCCACGAGCAGGAGGACCAGCGCCTCGGCGGCCGGCAGCGGGGCCTCGCTCATGCCGTGCAACTGGACGCAGACGCTGCCGTCGGGGAAGGAGCCGGTCAGCCGGCGTACGGCTTCCGCGGCCAGGGTGGTCTTGCCCTGCCCGCCCGGCCCGAAGAGCACCGCGGCACGCGTGCGCGTGCCGGTGGCGAGGGCCTGCAGTTCCGCCAGCTCGTGTTCCCGTCCGGTGAAGTCCGGGACGGTGCGCAGGAGATACGGCGGGGCCGGCGGGCCCCCGCGTTCCCGGCCGGCGTCGGCGAGCCGCTGGAGGCGCTCGCGCTGCTCGGCGTCGAGCCGGAGGGCGGCGGCGAGTGCGTCGACCGTACGGCGCTGGGGTCCCCGGCTGCGGCCGCGCTCCAGGTCACCGAGCGCGCGAACGCTGACCCCCGACGCCCCGGAGAGGTCCTCCAGGGTGAGCCGGGCGGTCCGGCGCAGGGAGCGCAGCATCACACCGAAGGCGGTGCCGCCGCCGGGCACCTCGGTCTGCGGAACGTCAGGAGAGTGACTGGTCATCATGACAATTAGAACAAGCGCCCCCACTTACTTCCGCCTGTTCTTCTGCCTGGCGCCGAGCGGTCACTCCTGGTGAGCTGGGAGCTCCACTACGAGAGGACGGACCGACATGCCGTACATCGCCGTTGGCGAAGAGAACAGCGCGCCGATCGAGCTCTACTACGAGGACCACGGCACCGGCCAGCCGGTCGTCCTGATCCACGGCTACCCGCTCGACGGCCACTCCTGGGAGAAGCAGGTCCCGGTCCTGCTGGAGGCCGGCCACCGCGTCATCACCTACGACCGCCGCGGCTTCGGCCGTTCCTCGCAGCCGACCACCGGCTACGACTACGACACCTTCGCCGCCGACCTCGACAAGGTGCTCACCAGCCTGGACCTGACCGACACGGTCCTCGTCGGCTTCTCGATGGGCACCGGTGAGGTGGGCCGCTACCTGGGCACGTACGGTTCGGGGCGGGTCGCGAAGGCCGTCTTCCTGGCCTCGCTCGAGCCTTTCCTGCTGAAGACCGACGACAACCCGACGGGCGTGGACCAGTCGGTCTTCGACGGCATCCTGGACGCGGTCACCAAGGACCGGTACGCCTACTTCGACGCGTTCTACCAGGACTTCTACAACCTGGACGAGACGCTGGGCAGCCGGATCAGCGAGGCGGCCGTGCGCAACAGCTGGAATGTGGCCGCGGGGGCCTCGGCGCACGCCTCGGTGGCCTGCGTCCCGACCTGGATCACCGACTTCCGGGCCGACGTGGCGAAGATCGACGTACCGGCGCTGATCGTGCACGGCACCGGTGACCGCATCCTGCCGATCGACTCGACCGGGCGGCCCTTCCACGCGCTGCTGCCCTCCGCCGAGTACGTCGAGATCGAGGGCGCGCCGCACGGTCTGCTGTGGACGTATGCGGAGGAGGTCAACGCGGCGCTGCTGGCCTTCCTGACCAAGTAGCGCTTCAGACAGCTCTTGAAAGAGGGGGCTCACTCGCGCCCCGAGACGGTCACCGCCAGCACCGCCACCAGCCCGGCCGAGATCGCCAGCGGAATCCCGAGGCCGTGATGGAGTACGAGCCAAGCGCCCAGCGTGGCCCCGGCGACCATCGCGATCACGGACGCCGTACGGCGGGGGGAGCGGGTGCCGTGGCCGCCGCCGGCCCGGGAGTCGGCGGCGAGGCCGGTCAGCGTCATGGTCAGCACGGTCGTCGTCAGGTCAGGGACGCCGAGCTTGCGGACCGTGGCGTTGCGCAGGCCCATGGCGAAGGCCGTGACGGCGATGAGGGTGTAGGCGGTGGCCGTGGCGCCGGGCGCGGCGAAGGCGACCACCGCCGCGATCCCCAGCAGCACCGCCTCGGCGGCGAGCGTGAGCCGGGTCCAGGTGCGCCGGGAACCACCGCCGAGCCGTACGGCGACCCGGCCACCCACCGCCGCGCCCACCACGAAGGACCCCAGCGAGGTCAGTGTGTGCGGCACCGAGAAGCCGGGCGCCCCGGCCGCGGCGAATCCCAGCACGACCACGTTGCCGGTCATGTTCGCGGTGAAGACGTGCTCCAGTCCCAGATAGCTGACCGCGTCGATCAGTCCGCTGACCACTGTCAGCCCCAACAGCACAACCACCAGGCGCAGTCCGCGCGCCTCGGGATCGCCGGCCGTCTTCGGGTCGGTGCTGCTCTGTGCGCTCATCGAGTCTCCGGGCGGCCGGACGGGCAGGGTGCACTCAAGTCCACCACGGATGCGGGGGACTCTCGGATGTCGGCATGACCTGCGCGTCCCTAGCGTCGAGCACATGAGTGATGAGACGCGCACAACCCATGGAACACAGGCGAGTTGGCGCACGCGACGGGGGCTCGCCGGAGCGGCGGCCCTGCTGCTGGCCGCGCTCGCCGCGGCCCCGGTGGCAGCTGCCACCAGTGAGCCGCACCGGACGGGGCGCGGGGAGCTGGTCTCCGTCACCCCGGTCGCCGACCGGGACGCGGGGGCCGTCCGGGCGTTCCTGGACGGGCGGGACGTGGCCACCGACTCCGTGCGGTACGGCGTACGGGCGTACCGGCTGACGTACCGGACCGTCGACCCGCAGGGTGCACCCACCCTCGCGACCGGACTGCTGACGCTCCCCAAGGGCGGCGGCCACCGCCTCGACCTGGTCTCCGACACCCACGGCACGATGGTCCACCGCGACTACGCGCCCTCGGCGAGCGAGGACTTCGGGCGGGTGCCGTCGTATCTGAACGCGAGCGCGGGCCGTGCCGTGGCCGCGCCCGACTACCTCGGCCTCGGCCGGGGCCCGGGCCGGCATCCGTACATGGACACCGCCTCGTCGGTGACCGCCTCCCTCGACATGCTGCGCGCCGCCCGGACGGCCGCGGACCGGCTCGCGCGCCCGCTCACCGGGGACGTCTACGTGACGGGTTTTTCGCAGGGCGGCCAGGTCGCGATGGCGCTCGGCAAGGCGCTGGACGGGGGCGCCGACCGGCACTTCCGGGTGAAGGCGCTGGCGCCGGTCAGCGGCCCGTACGACGGCGAGGGGCAGGAGATGCCCGCGCTGTTCGACGGCCGGGTCAACGACATCAGCGGGGTCCTCTACCTCTCCTACTGGCTGGTCGCGCAGAACCGCCTGCACCCGATCTACAAGGACCCGTCCGAGGTCTTTCGTGCGCCGTACGCGAGCCGGGTCGAGGGCCTCTTCGACGGACGCCACGAGGAGGAGGACGTCGTCAGGGGACTCGCGCCCTCGGTGAAGCGGCTGCTCACGCCCGCTTTCTACGAGCGTCTGCGGCATCCGTCCGGCGCCGTGCTGGACGCGATCCGCGCCGCCGACCACACCTGCGACTGGAAGCCGGAGGTGCCGGTGCGGCTGTACGCCGGTGCCGGCGACACCGACGTGCCCATCGGCAACACCCGGACATGCGCCCGCACCCTCGCAGGTCAGGGAGCGAGGGTGCGGGTGGTCGATCAGGGAGCCGTGGATCACTTCGGCTCCCTCGCCGTGTCGGCACCGCAGGTGGTGCGGTTCTTCGACGGCGTCCGGGGGTGATGCGCGCGGCGGCTCAGTACCAGCCGTTGGCCTGCCAGAAGGACCAGGCGGCGGTCGGGCTGCCGTAGCGGGAGTTCATGTAGTCCAGGCCCCACTTGATCTGGGTCTTGGCGTTGGTCTTCCAGTCCGAGCCGGCGGCGGCCATCTTCGAACCGGGCAGGGCCTGGACCAGGCCGTAGGCGCCGGAGGAGGAGTTCATGGCGTCGACGTCCCAGCCGCTCTCGTGCTCGACGATCTTGCTGAACGCGGCGTACTGCGCGGCGTTCGGGATCATCTTGTGCGCGATGGCCTTGGCCTGGGCGGGCGAGTTCGTGGTGGCCGCATGCGCCGGCGCCGCGGTCAGGACCAGGCCGGCGGTGGCGGCGGCCATCGCGACGGTGGTGATGGCCTTCTTCGGAGAAGAGATGCGGCGGGCGATGCGGGAGACGGACACGGAGAACCTTTTCTTCGGGGACGTGGGTGCCGCTCGCAGACCCGGGGGACATGCGGCGGCGCCGAGGCCCGTGGGCTTGTCGGCGCCGTGCGACGTGGTCCAGAGAAACAGGCTCGGAAGGCGTCCGCAATGACCCCTTTTACTAGTTGTGGTCGAATCGCCGGGAAAGGGTGCCCGTGTGATCCGGCTCTCAAGGCGCAGGTCGGAGGGGGTGCCGGGTAGGCGTTATGTCCGGAATGCTCCTACTGTTCCCGTTAGTAGGTGAGCTGGGTCATGTGGGGTGCTTCACCGCTCGGACGCCTCGAATGTGACCTGGGCCTCGAAAGCGGCGCGGCGGGTGGCCCGGCGGAGCGCCCTGAGGAGGGCCGGACCGAGGGTGAGTGTCAGGACGACGGTCACCAGGGCCCGGCCGAGGTCCCAGCCGAGGGATGTGGCCAGGCAGTACGTGACGAAACGGGCCAGGTTGGCGGGGACGCCGGCGTGCGGGTCGAAGGCGATGTTCGAGGCGAGGGCGCCCATGAAGGGCCAGCCGGCCATGTTCATGGCGGTGCCATAGGCGAACGCGGCGAGGAAGCCGTACGCCGCGAGGAGGCGGACCTCGGCGCGGCCCCTGGTCCGCTCGGGGCCCGGCAGCAGGCCCGCGCCCATCGTGAACCAGCCCATCGCCAGCATCTGGAACGGCATCCACGGGCCCACTCCGCCGGTGAGCAGGGCGGACGTGAACATCGTGACGTTGCCGAGCGCGAAGCCGAAGCCGGGACCGAGAACCCGGCCGCTGAGCACCATCAGGAAGAACATCGGCTCGATGCCGGCGGTACCCGCGCCGATCGGCCGGAGTGCGGCGCCGGTCGCTGCCAGTACCCCGAGCATGGCCACGGCCTTGGGGCCAAGGCCCGACTCCGCGATCGCCGCCGCGACCACCGCGACGAGGAGGACGAGGAGCCCGGCGAAGAGCCAGGGGGCGTCCTGGGTGTGGGTGCCGACCCGGGAGGTGGGCGGGGCGAGGAAGGGCCAGCCGAAGGCGACGACGCCCACGGCGCTGACCAGAGCGAGGGTGAGCAGGGAGCGGGGACCGAGGCGTACGGCTCGGGTCATGGCAGGGCCTTCCTCACCTGGGTCACCGTGAGCCACCGCTGGGGGGCGAGGATCTTGCTGACCTGCGGGGCGAAGGAGGGGGAGGACGTGATGACGTCCGCCGCCGGGCCGTCGGCGATCACCTCGCCCTCGGCCAGCAGGATCACCCGGTGGGCGAGCTCGGCGGCGAGTTCCACGTCGTGGGTGGCCAGCATGATCGCGTGGCCGGCGCCGGCGAGTTCCCTCAGCAGCTCGACGAGGCGGGCCTTCGCGGCGTAGTCCAGGCCGCGGGTCGGTTCGTCGAGGAGCAGGAGGGGCGGGCGGGCGGCCAGGACCACGGCGAGGGCGAGGGCGAGCCGCTGTCCTTCGGAGAGATCGCGGGGGTGGGTGTCGTCGGTCACGCCGGGGAGGAGGTCGTCGACCAGTGCGCGGCAGGTGCCTGGTGTTGTTTGGGCGTCGGTGTCCGCGGCTCGGCATTCTGCGGCGACCGTGTCGGCGTACAGGAGGTCGCGGGGTTCCTGGGGTACGAGGCCCACGCGGCGTACGAGGTCCTGCGGGGCGGTGCGGTGGGGCTGGGCGCCGCCTACGTGGACGGTGCCGGTGGAGGGTTCGACGAGGCCGACCAGGGTGTTGAGGAGGGTGGACTTGCCGGCGCCGTTGCGGCCCATGAGGGCGATGGTCTCGCCGGGGTGGACGGTGAGGTCGATGTGGCGCAGTGCCTGGACGCGGGCTCTTCGGACGGAGAGGGCCTGGACTTCGGCGGTGAGGTGGGTCGTGCTGGGGGTGGGGCGACTGCGGCGGGGACGCCAACGGCGGAATGCCCGGCCTTCGGCCGGGATGCTGTTCCCACCCGCATCACCCGTACAACCTTCGTCGGCGGGTGCGGGCGGCCCCTGTGGGGCGGTCTCGCCGTCGGCGGCTGCGGGTGCGTTGTCCGTAGGTGTTCGCCCGGACAGCCGCTCCCTCAAATCTCCCGCCCTGCGCCGCGCGTCCCGCACCGTCAGCGGCAGGGGAGCCCAGCCCGCCAGCCGGCCCAGGTCCACCACCGGCGGATACACCGGGGATACGGCCATCATCTCGGCCGGGGTGCCGAGGACCGGGGCCTCCCCGGGGGCGGGCAGGAGGGCGACCTGGTCGGCGTACTGGATGACGCGTTCCAGGCGGTGTTCGGCCATGAGGACCGTGGTGCCGAGATCGTGGACCAGCCGTTGGAGCACGGCGAGGACCTCCTCCGCCGCCGCGGGGTCCAGGGCCGACGTCGGTTCGTCCAGGACCAGGACCCGGGGATGCGGGGTGAGGACCGAGCCGATCGCCACGCGTTGCTGCTGACCCCCGGAGAGGGTGGCCAGGGGGCGGTCGCGCAGGGGCGCCAGGCCCAGCAGGTCCAGGGTCTCCTCCACCCGGCGGCGCATCACCGTCGGCGGCAGGCCCAACGACTCCATGCCGTAGGCGAGTTCGTCCTCCACGGTGTCCGTCACGAAGTGGGACAGCGGATCCTGGCCCACCGTGCCGACCACGTCGGCCAGTTCGCGCGGCTTGTGGGTACGGGTGTCGCGGCCGGCCACCGTGACCCGGCCGCGCAGGGTGCCGCCGGTGAAGTGCGGGACGAGCCCGCTGACCGCGCCGAGGATCGTGGACTTGCCGACCCCCGACGGGCCCACGAGCAGCACGAGTTCACCCTCCGGCACCTCGAAGTCGACGCCCCGGACGGTGGGTTCGGCTGCCCCGTCGTACGTCACGGAGACATCCTCGAAGCGGATCACGACGACGGCTCCTTGGGCGTGGGGGCGAGAAAGGCCGGCAGCAGGCCGAGCAGGACGGCCGCGGCCGGCAGGAGAGGCAGGGTGGGCGCGACGAGCGGCACCACGCCCGGGTGCAGGGCCGCCGGATCGTCGGCTCCCGCGAGGAACATCGCCGCCGCCACGGCCACGCCGGAACCGGCGACCAGGAAGGACCGGACGTCCCAGCGGTCCGGGCGGTAACGGGTACGCGGGGTGCGGCGGCCGCCCAGCCGCAGACCCGCGAGGGCGGCCGTGAGACCGGCGAGCAGCACGGGGATGCCGTATGTGCCGCCTTCGGCGGTGAGGAGTCCGTACGTTCCCGCGCAGACTCCGAGCAGGCCGCCGAGGGTGAGCGCGGTGGTCGTACGGCGGACTCCGGGCGGGGCCTCGGCCGTACGGCCGTAGCCGCGGGCGTCCATCGCCGCGGCGAGGGCGACCGAGCGCTCCAACGCGCCCTCCAGCACCGGGAGTCCGACCTGGAGCAGACCGCGGATGCCGGTGTCCGGGCGGCCCCGGAGGCGGCGGGCGGAGCGGAGGCGTTGGACGTCGGCGATGAGATGGGGGGCGAAGGTCAGGGCCACCACCACGGCGACGCCGAGTTCGTAGAGGGCGCCGGGCAGGGACTTGAGGAGGCGGTGCGGGTTGGCGAGGGCGTTCGCCGCGCCCACGCAGATGAGGAGCGTGGCCAGTTTCAGGCCGTCGTAGAGGGCGAAGACGAGGGACTCCGCGGTGACCCTGCCGCCCAGCCGGATGCCATGCGCCCAGTCGGGGAGGGGGAGTTCGGGGAGGGTGACGAGCACGTGCGTGCCGGGTATGGGGGAGCCCAGGGTGATCGCGAAGAGGAGGCGGACCAGGAGGACGGCGAGGGCGAGTTTGACGAAGGCGGCGTAGGAGCGCGACCAGGGACTGGTCCGGCGGCAGGTCGCCACCACGTACGCGGACGTGGTGATGAGGAGGGCGAGGAGGAGGGGGTTGGTGGTGCGGGTCGCTGCTGTCCCGAGGGAGAGGGACCACAGCCACCAGGCGCCGGGGTGCAGCGACGCGGGGCGGTTGACCTGGGCAGGGCCGGGTGCGCTCGCCGGCGTCGGTAGGGTGCCGCCCGTTTTCGGGGCGGCGGCACGACCGCCCGCAGGCCGCGCGGATGCGTTACGCATGCCGGCGGCGCCTCGCCTGCCATACCGCCGCCGCGCCCAACGCCACCACGCCCGCCGCTCCCACCCACAGGCCCACCGACGGGCCGCCGTCCTGCTCTCTCTCGGCGGGAGCCGGCTTCGTCGCCCCCGTCACCTGCTCCCCGCACCCCGTCTGCGGATACCCCGCGATCGCGCACAGCAGGGCGTTGGTGTTGTAGCGGAGCGGCTTGGCGGCCGTCGCCAGGGCCTCCGCCGTCGTCGCGTCGCGGGGTATCACCGCGCACGCGGTGCGCCGGGCCGGGGGCGCCTCGCCGGACGGGGCGTCCGAAGCCGTACCGAAGTCGAGGACCAACGCCACGCGCTTACGGCCGTCCCGTGCCGCCGTGTCCCCGCAGATCGCCGCGAACGACGCCGACCCGCGGGGCGTGTCCGCGTCCGCCGAGTCCTCGCTCACCGCGAAGCGGAAGCCCTGGACGTCGCCGTCGGAGGGGACCGCCGTCGAGGGGCCCTCGGTGGCGTAGGTCCAGGTCGAGCCGGTGCGTTCCCAGAAGGACCAGTAGCGGTACCCGGCGGCGTGGGCCGGACTCGCGGTGGCCAGGAGGAGGCCCGCCAGGAGGGAGAGGAGGAGTGCCCGCCGGGTCACGGCTGCTTCCTCTTGTTGCGGCTGCTGAGCAGGAAGCCGACGCCCGCGCCGGCGGCGAGACCGGCGCCGACCAGCCACCACACGGAGGTGCCGGAGTCGTCCTGGGACGCGGTGACCGGCGCCGGTCCCGTCGCGGTCAGCTGCTTGACCAGGTCCGTGCCGCCGAAGTCGCTTGGGTCGGCGCCACCCGCCTCGGCGGCGAGGATCAGCTGGGCGTATGCCGCCGGGCCGTTCTGCTCGGCCCACTTCGCGGAGTTCCGCTCCAGCCAGCGCAGCGGACCCGTGGCCGCCGCCGTCCCGCCTTGCGCGGCCAGCGCCACGACCGCGTCGGCCGTGTTGCCGTAGTCGGGCTGGTTCTCGGAGCCGGGCAGGGCCGAGGTCAGGTGGCCGTCCTTCGCGACGGCCTTCGCCAGGTAGGCCGAGCCATTGGCCGCCGCGTCCTTGGGAGTGGGGCGGGCCGCGTCGGTGCAGGCGGCGTTCTTCTTGTCGCCGGCCTTCACCGAGACCATGCCCTGGCCCAGCGCACCGACGACGGCCGCCGCGGTCGCGTCCGCGTTGGCCGTGAGCTTGCCCTTCTTGTCCGGCTCGTAGGCGAACGCGCCTCCGTCGGCGCACGGCAGGGACAGCTTCAGCAGGGCGTCGTAGGGCGACTTCGCGCCGTTGCGGATCGTCGAGACCGGGGTGTGCTGGGTCACGAGTGCGCCGATGACAACGGACGTCGAGTTGGCGTCGCTGGCCCCGCCGGGGGTGTAGCCCCAGCCGCCGTCCTTGTTCTGGACGGACTTCAGCCAGGTCACCGCCTTCGTGACCGCGGTGCCGTGCCCGCCGACCGCGGACAGGGCCTGCGCGGCGGCGGCCGTGCTGTTGGTGTCGACCATCACTTTGGCGTCGCAGGCCTTGGCCGGGTTCGCGCGGAACGCCGGGAACGCCCCGCTCTCGCACTGCTGCCCGGCCAACCAGTCGACGGTCGCGGCGGCCGGCTCCGCGTGCACCCGGTACAGGGCGATGAGCGCGAGCGACTGCCGCCAGACCCCGTCGTACGTGGGGTCGCCGCTGCCGTACAGCCCCGAGGGCAGGGACGGCGACGGAGACGGCGAGGCGGCCACGGCGGGTGTGGCCGTGCCGATGGCGACGGTGGCGGCCAGGACCGCGGCGCTGCGGCGGACGTTCATGATCGACGGATGCCCTTCTCCCTGCGGAGAGCCGGGCAGCGCGGGAGGCCCCCGGGCGGCTCGGCTCCGTATACCTCGACGGTGCCGCGCACCGGCCGGTCTCCCAGGCCCTGGAGGCACTGGGGAAGGGGCAGCGCCGGAATTGCGCCGGCTTCCCCCCGTACGGCATGTGATGACGACCTGGCTACTGTACTCGCCCGTAGGAAAGCGCTGAGAGCCGCCTGTGGAGCCTCGGCGAGGGCCAGGGCCTGTCCGGCTGATCAGGCGCTAGACAGCCACGTACGTCACCGGATCGCTCCCCGTCACCGCCTCCGCGCGGCCCAGCTTCACCAGCCGCCGCAGATGCGCCTCGGCTTCCGAGACCGCGATGTTCCGTGATCCGTAGGGGATCTGGTCCCAGGGCCGGTTCCACTCCATGCGCTCGGCGAGCTGCCAGGGGGTGAGGGGCTCGGCGAGGAGGGAGTGCAGGTCGGTGAGGCGTTCCTCGTGGTGGGCGAGCAACTGCCCCACGCGGGCGCTCGCGTCGGTGAAGACGTGCTGGTGGGCGGGGAGGACCTCGGCGGGGGCGAGCCGCCCGACGCGTTCCAGGGAGTCGAGGTAGTCGCCGAGGGGGTCGGTGACGGTGGCGTCGTCGGGGTCCTCGTACAGGCCGATGTGCGGGGTGATCTCGGGGAGCAGATGATCGCCGGAGAACAGCCGCCCGTGGCCCGGCAGCCCGGAGGGGTGTTCCTCCTCCAGGTGCAGGCAGACATGGCCGGGTGTGTGTCCCGGGGTCCAGATGGCGCGGAGCCTGCGGCCGGGGAGGTCGAGGAGGTCGCCGGGGACGATCTCGCGGTCGGGCAACGCGGGGGAGAAGCCGGGCAGTTCGCGGCGCCGCGCGGTGCGCAGCGGGGCCACGTGGTCCTCGGGGGCGCCCGCCGCCACCAACTTGGCCGTCATATAGGTGAACCAGCGCTCGGCACGGGTCTCACGGGTGCGCCGCACGATCGCGGAGTCCGCGGCGTGCATCGCGATCCACGCCCCGGATGCCTCCCGCACTTTGCCGGAGAGGCCGTGGTGGTCGGGGTGGTGGTGGGTGATGACCACGCCGTGGATCTCGTCCATGTCGGTCCCGCACGCCGTCAGCCCCTCGGCGAGGGTGTCCCAGGAGTCCGGGTCGTCCCAGCCGGTGTCGACCAGCACCGGCCCCCGGTCGGTGTCGACCACGTACACGAGGGTGTGGCCGAGCGGATTGTCGGGGATGGGCACCTGAACGGACCGGACGCCGCCACCATGGTCGTACACCTGCGCCATGAGCTCCCCAATCACCGCGTTCCCAGCATGATAACTAGAACGAGTTTCGACGGTAGCCCGAGGTCACCAACAGTCGCGGTGTGCGGCCCGTGGACTCCTCCCAGTGGAACTGGTATCAGTTCCGTATCTGATGGATCGTCAGTAAGCCGCCCCGGGGAGGCAGTCGCCATGACCGAGCTCGTGGAACACGGACAGCTGTTCATCGGCGGGGAGTTGACCGACCCCCTGGGCGAGGACGTCATCGAGGTGATCTCCCCGCACACCCAGGAGGTCATCGGACGGGTCCCGCACGCCTCACGCGCGGACGTGGACGCGGCGGTCGCCGCCGCACGCACCGCCTTCGACGAGGGGCCCTGGCCGCGGATGTCGCTCGACGAGCGCATCGAGGTCGTCACCAGGATCAAGGACGCCATCGCGGTCCGGCACGAGGAGATCGCCCGCGTGATCTCCTCCGAGAACGGCTCCCCGTACTCCTGGAGCGTCCTCGCACAGGCCCTCGGCGCGATGATGGTCTGGGACTCGGCGATCACGGTCGCACGGAACTTCACGTACGAGGAGACGCGCGACGGAGTCCTCGGCCGCATCCTCGTGCGCCGCGAGCCGGTCGGGGTCGTGGCGGCCGTGGTCCCCTGGAACGTCCCGCAGTTCGTCGCCGCCGCCAAGCTCGCGCCCGCGCTGCTCACCGGCTGCACGGTGGTGCTCAAGCCGTCGCCCGAGTCGCCGCTGGACGCGTACATCCTGGCCGAGATCACCAAGGAGGCCGGGCTGCCGGAGGGCGTCCTGTCCATCCTTCCGGCCGACCGTGAGGTGAGCGAGTACCTGGTCGGGCACCCGGGGATCGACAAGGTCTCCTTCACCGGCTCGGTGGGCGCGGGCAAGCGCGTGATGGAGGTCGCCGCCCGCAATCTCACGCGCGTGACCCTGGAGTTGGGCGGCAAGTCGGCGGCCGTGGTCCTCCCGGACGCGGACGTCGAGACGGCCGTCGCCGGGATCGTCCCGTCCGCCTGGATGAACAACGGACAGGCCTGCGTGGCCCAGACCCGCATCCTGCTGCCCCGATCCCGCTACGACGAGTTCGCCGAGGCCCTCGCCGCGGCGGCGAGTTCCCTGGTCGTCGGCGACCCGCTCGACCCGGCCACCCAGGTCGGCCCGCTGGTCGCCGAACGCCAGCAGCGCCGCAACCTCGACTACATCCGCATCGGCCAGGAGGAAGGCGCCAAGATCCTCACCGGCGGCGGGCGTCCGGCGGGCCTGGACCGCGGCTGGTACGTCGAGCCGACGCTCTTCGGCGACGTCGACAACTCGATGCGGATCGCACGCGAGGAGATCTTCGGGCCGGTGATCTGTCTCCTTCCCTACGGCGACGAGTCCGAGGCCGTGAAGATCGCCAACGACTCCGACTACGGCCTGTCCGGCAGCGTGTGGACGGCCGACGTCGAGCGCGGCATCGAGGTCGCCCGCCAGGTCCGTACCGGTACCTACAACGTGAACACCTTCAGCCTCGACATGCTCGGCCCCTTCGGCGGCTACAAGAACTCCGGTCTGGGAAGGGAGTTCGGCCCGGAGGGCTACGGCGAGTTCCTGGAGCACAAGATGATCCATCTGCCGGCCGGCTGGGAGGGGTGAGCGGCGATGGGTGACCGCTGGCACGTCGAGGTCGACCGCTCCCTGTGCATCGGCTCCGCGCAGTGCGTGCACACCTCCCCCGACGGCTTCCGCCTGGACACCGCCCGCCAGTCCCACCCCGCCGACCCGGAGACCGACGCCAACGAGAAGATCCTGGCGGCGGCGGAGAACTGCCCGGTGGAGGCCATCTTGATCACGCTGCTGGGGAGCGGGGAGCCGGTGTTCCCGCCGGAGGAGTAGGGGCCGAGAAAATCACGGTGTGAGGGGGTTCATTCCCGGACGGGCGTTCTATTGTGGAGATAGGCCTACGAGGCGAGTGAGGGAGTCCGACCGAAGTAGCCGACTCGGGCGAGAGGCGCAGGCTTCCGCCGGGGCCGACGTCGACGGTAGGGCTGAGAGGCCGGAGAGTAGCGGGAAGGCTCGACGGCGACCCCAAGAACCTGATCCGGACCATGCCGGCGAAGGGAACCCGTCTCGTAGGTCCCTCACGTGTTCCCCGCAGGCAGGAGGGCTTACGCTCCTGCGGTCGTCGTCAGTCCATTGCGGGAGTGGGGAAGCGTGGAGAAGTCCGAGGCCAGGGAGCTGATCGAGCAGGCGCGTGTCGCCTGGGACGTCGAGGACTGGCTGCGCGCCGCCGAGCTGTACGAGCGGGTGCTCGCGCACTTCCCGGACCTGGAGGCCAGCGCCGTGTGGTGGTACGACGCCGCGCTCGCCCACAAGTTCCTGCGGAACTGGGCCAAGGCGTACGACCTGGGCAGGGAGGCCGCGGCCCGGGCCCCGCGCGGCGAGGGCGACCCGGCGTACTGGAACCTCGGCATCGCGGCCACGATCCAGCGGGACTGGGCGACGGCACGGGACGCGTGGAGCGGCTTCGGCATCGAGCTCCCCGACGGGGAGGGGCGGATCGAGGCCCGCCTCGGGTACGCCTGTGTGCGCCTCGACAGCGGCGGCGAGCGCGAGGTCGTCTGGATCGAGCGGCTGTGCCCGACCCGCGGCCGGGTCGTCAGCGTGCCCGTCACGGGCGGGCGGCGCTTCGGCGAGATCGTCGTCCACGACGGCGAACCGAAGGGTGAGCGGGTCGTCGAGGGCTCGACGTACCCCGTCTTCGAGGAACTCCTGCTCTTGGAGGCGTCCGAACTGCCCACCCTGGAGGTCACGGTGGCCGCGGGCGAGGCGGCCGACCTGGAGGCCCTCCTGGAGCTGTTCACCGACCACGGCTTCGGCGCCGAGCCGGCGAGCGGCGTCCGCGTGCTGTGTGCCTGCTGCAGCGAGGGCACCCACGAGCAGGAGCGCGCCGTCGACGCCGGCGCCCAGCAGGTCTCCCTCGCGGCTCCTGAGGAGGAGGCCCGGCGCCTGCTGGAGCGGTGGGCGGGGGAGGCGGCGATCGGACGGAGCTGGAGCGGGCTGGTGGCCGTCGGCTAGCGCCCCGAGGGTATTAGGCCCGCGGTTCCGTGAGGTCGATCAGTCGGCACACCGTCTCGATGTCGATCTTCACCTGGGCGATGGAGGCCCGGCCCGAGAGCCAGGTGATCAGGGCCGAGTGCCAGGTGTGCTCGATGACGCGGACCGCGGAGAGCTGCTCGGGCGTCGGGTCCTCGAGCCCCATGGCGTCCAGGATGATCAGCGTGGTCTGGTGGGAGACCTGGTCGACCTCCGGGCTCACACTGCGGTCCGCGAAGGTCAGCGCGCGGACCATCGCGTCCGCCAGGTGCGGCTCGCGCTGGAGCGCCCGGAAGGCCCGCATCAGGGTCTCCGCGACCCGCTCGGCCGCCGTCTCGCCCTGCGGCGGCTTCTTGCGCAGCGTGCCGTGCATGTGTTCCAGCTGGTCCTGCATGGTGGCGACCAGCAGATGGATCTTGGAGGGGAAGTACCGGTAGAGGGTGCCGAGCGCCACCTGCGAGGACTCCGCGACCTCCCGCATCTGCACCGCGTCGAACCCGCCGCGGCTCGCCAGCTGCGCGCTCGCGTGCAGGATGCGGCGGCGCCGCGCCTCCTGCCGCTCGGTCAGCGGTGGTGTGTCGGGTCGTACGGTGCTGGCTTCCACTCCGGCCGGCTTGGCCACCTTGTCCACCTTGGCTTCCGTGACAGTCCGTGAGGATGTGTGATCACTCAGCATGCCAGGGTGCCGGTCGTGGCGTGAATCACCTGATCCACCGCTCACAGGACCCCTACCTGCCGGTAGATTCAGAGCCTCCTGAACGATCAAGTCTGAAACTTGTTCTAGATTACCTTCTCGTCGTAATCTCGCGGGACAGTGCAGGCAGAAGGGGGCCCAGAGTGACCGCTGAGGCCAGTCAGGCAGGGGCCTTTGACGGCCCGGCCGCCGACGGCGAGCGACCGCTCCGTATCGCACTCCTCACCTACAAAGGGAACCCGTTCTGCGGCGGCCAGGGTGTCTACGTACGCCACCTCTCCCGCGAACTGGCCCGCCTCGGCCACCACGTCGAGGTCATCGGCTCCCAGCCGTACCCCGTACTCGATCCGGGCTACGACGGTCTGAGCCTGACCGAGCTGCCCAGCCTGGACCTCTACCGCTCCCCGGACCCCTTCCGCACCCCGAAACGCGACGAGTACCGCGACTGGATCGACGCCCTGGAAGTCGCCACGATGTGGACCGGCGGCTTCCCCGAGCCGCTCACCTTCTCCCTGCGGGCCCGACGTCATCTCCGGGCCCGCAGCGGTGAGTTCGACGTGATCCACGACAACCAGACCCTCGGCTACGGCCTGTTGGGCGATGTCGGCGCTCCGCTGGTGACCACCATCCACCACCCCATCACCGTGGACCGGCAGTTGGAGCTGGACGCGGCCGAGAGCCGGTGGCAGCGGCTGTCCAAGCGCCGCTGGTACGCCTTCACCCGTATGCAGAAGCGCGTGGCCCGCCGCCTGCCGTCCGTGCTCACCGTCTCCGGCACCTCCCGCCAGGAGATCATCGAGCACCTGGGCGTGCGCGACGACCGTATCCACGTCGTCCACATCGGCGCCGACACGGACCAGTTCTCGCCGGATCCGTCGGTGCGCGTGGTGCCGGGCCGGATCGTCACGACCTCCAGCGCGGACGTCCCCCTCAAGGGCCTCGTCTTCCTCGTCGAGGCGCTGGCCAAGGTCCGCGCGGAACACCCCGGGGCGCACCTGATAGTTGTGGGCAAACGGCCGGCCGAGGGCCCGGTCGCCCAGGCCATGGAGCGCTACGGCCTCGAAGGCGCCGTCGACTTCGTCAAGGGCATCTCGGACGCCGAACTGGTCGACCTCGTCCGCTCGGCGGAGGTCGCCTGCGTGCCCTCGCTCTACGAGGGCTTCTCACTCCCGGCCGCCGAGGCGATGGCGACGGGCACCCCGCTGGTCGCCACGACCGGCGGCGCGATCCCCGAAGTCGCGGGGCGCGACGGCGAAACATGCCTGGCGGTACCGCCGGGGGACCCGGGCGCACTGGCGACCGCCCTGAGCCGTCTCCTGGGCGACCCGGACCTGAGGGTGCGACTCGGCCGGGCCGGACGTGAGCGGGTACTGGCCAAGTTCACCTGGGCGAAGGCCGCGGAGGGCACGGTGTCCCGCTACCGCGAGGCGATCGCCGGCTCCGCCGCCGAGGCCCCGCCCCGCTCCGCGGCCCAGCCCCCCGGCCGTTCCGCGGCCGCAGTAACGGGCGGCGCACCGCTGACCGCCCCCCGACTGACCGACGCCGATCTCAACCCCGAAAGCAGGGCCACGTGCTGACCGTCGACTTCTCCCGGTTCCCGCTCGCGCCGGGCGACCGCGTCCTGGACCTCGGCTGCGGGGCCGGCCGGCACGCGTTCGAGTGCTACCGGCGCGGCGCGCAGGTCGTGGCGCTGGACCAGAACGCCGACGAGATCCGCGAGGTCACGAAGTGGTTCACGGCGATGAAGGAGGCGGGCGAGGCACCGGAAGGGGCCACCGCCACCGCGATGGAGGGCGACGCCCTGGCCCTTCCCTTCCCCGACGAGTCCTTCGACGTCGTGATCATCTCCGAGGTGATGGAACACATCCCGGACGACAAGGGCGTACTCGCCGAGATGGTCCGGGTACTCAAGCCGGGCGGGCGGATCGCCATCACCGTCCCGCGCTACGGCCCCGAAAAGGTCTGCTGGGCGCTGTCCGACGCCTACCACGAGGTCGAGGGCGGCCACATCCGCATCTACAAGGCGGACGAGCTCCTCGCGAAGATCCGCGAGGCCGGCCTCAAGCCGTACGGCACCCACCACGCGCACGCCCTGCACTCCCCGTACTGGTGGCTCAAGTGCGCGTTCGGCGTCGACAACGACAAGGCGCTGCCGGTGCAGGCGTACCACAAGCTGCTGGTCTGGGACATCATGAAGAAGCCGCTGGCCACCCGGGTCGCCGAGCAGGCACTGAACCCGCTGATCGGCAAGAGCTTCGTGGCCTACGCGACCAAGCCGCACCTTCCGCGGGTGGCCACCTCGTGACCACTCCCCGGACAGAACACCTCGTCCTGCCCGGGGTCCTCACCGCCGAGCAGGCCGCCGCGACCGTCGCCGGGATCCTGGCCGCGCAGCGGGAGGACGGGGCGATCCCGTGGTTCCGCGGGCACCACCTCGACCCGTGGGACCACACCGAGGCCGCGATGGCGCTGGACGCGGCGGGCGAGCACGAGGCGGCCGAGCGGGCCTACGCATGGCTCGCACGGCACCAGAACGAGGACGGTTCCTGGTACGCGGCGTACCAGGACGGGGACTTCGCGCAGGTCACCGACCGGGGCCGCGAGACGAACTTCGTCGCCTACATAGCCGTAGGAGTCTGGCACCACTATCTGTCCACCGGCGACGACATGTTCCTCGACCGAATGTGGCCGACGGTGTACGCGGCGATGGAGTTCGTGCTCGAACTCCAGCAGCCGGGTGGGCAGATCGGGTGGAAGCGGGAGGACGACGGCACGGCCCTCACCGACGGGCTGCTCACCGGATCCTCCTCGATCCACCACGCGCTGCGGTGCGCCCTCGCCATCGCCGAACAGCGCGAAGAGGCCCAGCCGGACTGGGAGTTGGCGATCGGAGCGCTGCGGCACGCGATCCGGCGGCACCCCGAACGCTTCCTCGACAAGGACCGCTACTCGATGGACTGGTACTACCCGGTCCTGGGTGGGGCGTTGACCGGCGTGGAGGCCAAGTCCCGTATCGAGGAGGGCTGGGACCGGTTCGTCGTGCCCGCTCTCGGGGTGCGCTGTGTCGTCCCCAACCCGTGGGTCACGGGCGGGGAGTCGGCCGAACTCGCGCTGGCCCTGTGGGCGACGGGCGAGTCCGACCGAGCCCTGGAGATCCTCCAGTCGATCCAGCATCTGCGGGACCCGGAGAGCGGGCTGTACTGGACCGGGTACGTGTTCGAGGACGGGGCGGTGTGGCCGCTGGAGCTGACCACGTGGACGGCGGGATCGCTGCTGCTCGCCGTCGCCGCGCTGGGCGGCCATGAGGCCACCTGCGCGGTGTTCGGCGGCGAGCGCCTGCCGCTGGGGCTCGACCCGGACTGCTGCGCCTGAGCGCTCGGTCGGGTCTCAGTGACGGTGGGCGCGGTTGGCGATGGCGTGGCCCACGAACAGGTAGACGACCGCTGCCAGGCCGTAGCCCGCGACCACCCGGGCCCAGGCCTCGTCGAAGGTGAACAGGTCGTAGGACCAGCCGGCGAGCCAGCGGGCGGCGTCGTGGATGAACTGCACGAAGTCGTTCGCCCGGTTGGCGTCCAGCAGGTACATCAGGATCCACAGGCCCAGAATGAGGGCCATGATGTCGGCGACGATCGCTATGACCGTCCCGGCTGAGTTGGCACCACGGCGAGATTCAGTGGACATGGTGTTCGAATGGCCCCGAATTCCCGGACGAAACCTGGCGTCACGTGTTGAGCTCCGCCAGCACCCGCAGCGACTCCTGGTCCGGGGCCAGCGCCAGCAGGTCCGTCACCGGGCCCTTGCGCCACGACTCCAGCCGCTCGGCGATGCGTTCGCGCGGTCCGACCAGGGAGATCTCGTCGGCGAAGGCGTCCGGCACGGCGAGCACGGCCTCCTCGCGGCGGCCTTCGAGGAACAGCCGCTGGATCCTGCGCGCCTGCTCCTCGTATCCCATCCGGGCCATCAGGTCGGCATGGAAGTTGCGGGCCGCGTGGCCCATTCCGCCGATGTAGAAGCCCAGCATCGTCTTGACCGGAAGCAGGCCCTCGGCCACGTCGTCGCAGACCCGCACCTGCGCCATGGGGGCCACGAGGAAGCCCTCCGGAGCCTCGGCGAGCGAGGTCTCGTAGACCTCGGGCCGGTTCGGCGACCAGTACAACGGCAGCCAGCCGTCCGCGATCCGGGTCGTCTGGGCGATGTTCTTCGGGCCCTCGGCGCCCAGCAGGATCGGCAGTTCGGCGCGCAGGGGATGAGTGATCGGCTTGAGCGCCTTGCCGAGGCCGGTGCCGTCCGGGCCCCGGTAGGGGTGGGAATGGAAGCGGCCGTCCAGCTCGACCGGCGCCTGCCTCCTGAGGACCTGCCGTACGACGTCGACGTACTCCCGGGTCGCGGTCAGCGGCGACTTGGGGAACGGACGGCCGTACCAGCCCTCGACGACCTGCGGACCGGACAGCCCGAGGCCCAGCAGGACCCGCCCGCCGGAGAGATGGTCCAGGGTGAGGGCGTGCATGGCGGTCGTGGTGGGGGAGCGGGCCGCCATCTGGGCAACGGCCGTACCCAGCCTGATCGTCGACGTCCGCGACGCGATCCAGGTGAGCGGTGTGAACACGTCCGACCCCCACGACTCGGCCGTCCACACCGAGTGATAGCCGAGCCGCTCGGCCTCCTGGGCCAGCGGCACATGGCGGGGGTCGGGGCCGCGGCCCCAGTAGCCGAGCGCAAGACCGAGTCGCACGACGCCTCCTGACGGTATGTCAGATCTCCGGGAGCGCTCGCGAATGTACGGCAACGGCCCCCCGCCCGGAAGGGGCGAGGGGCCGTCCTACGACCTCGAAGGGCTCAGCCGCGCTGGATGCCGCTCGTGTCCTGCAGCACGCCACGACGGCCGTCCTGCGTCTGGGCGACCAGACCCGGACCGCGCTGCTCGACGGCCAGGTACCAGGTGCCCGGGGCGAGTTCGGCGATCGGCGTCGGCGAACCGTCCTCCGCGAACAGCGGGCGCGGCACCGGCACGGCGAACCAGAACGGCGAGAACTCCGCGGCCGGCGGCTGCGGGGCCTGCGCCTGCGGCTGAGGCTGCGCGCCGAACGGCTGCCCCGGCTGCGGCTGACCGCCGTAGGGCTGCCCCTGCGGCCCGGCCTGCTGCCCCGGCTGCTGGGCACCCGGGTAGCCGTAACCACCGGGCGGCTGGGCGCCGTAGGGCTGCGGCTGGGGCGGCTTGGGGGCCGGGACGAGACCGGCCTGGAGGGCGGGGACGAGAGGGGTGGCGACGGCGGCCGCGGCCATGACCAGGGTGGCGACGAGAGCGAGGATCAGTCCGATACCGGCGCTGACCGTGTTCGAACTGGAGCCGTAGTCCGCGGCGCTCAGCGGGTCGAACACGTTCCCGAGCGCGCTCCAGGCCGCGAACACCGTGAACGCGGCGCCGACTTGGCCGAGGTCGAGCCCCGCCACCTTGGGCAGCTGCGGCAGGCCGCGCGACAGAACGACGAGGGCGGCGCCGATGATGCCCGCGAGGACAACCCCCATCACGACCGGGCCGCTCGCCCAGGCGCTGGGGAGGTCGGCGTCGTCGGGGGCTCCGTCGACCGAGTAGAGATCAAGGAACGACGCGATGAACAGCAACACCGCTGCACCGATCACCACGCCGTCGCCTCGAGTGAGGGAGCGGATATTCACTTCAAGTCCTTCGTAGGTCGTCTCGTCGTCGGTAGACCCTATCGTCCGCCCGGCGGAGCGTACGACGGGATCAGCGCGCTGATCCTCACCCGCGCAGGAAACTCACCATTCCCTCAGAGATTCCCTGCGCGGCCTTCTGTCGCCAGGCCCCGCTCGTGAGCAGGGCCGCGTCCTTGCTGTCCCGCATGTTGCCGCATTCGATGAACACCTTGGGCACCTTCGAGAGGTTGAGGCCGCCCAGGTCGGTGCGGGTGTCCAGTCCGGTGCCGTGGCCGATGTAGTTGGAGGGGGCGGTGCGCGTCGCGCGTCCGAAGTCGTGCGCGATGCGCTCGCCGAGTTCGGCGGAGGGGGCGACGATCCGGCGGGTGTCGGCGATGCCCTGGTGGACGCGGCCGGGAAGGATCACGTGGTAGCCGCGCTGCCCGGCGCTCGCGCCGTCCGCGTGGATGGATACGACGGCGTCCGCGTGTGCCGTGTTGCCGATCCTGGCCCGCTCGTCCACACAGGGGCCGTAGGGCCGGTTACCGTCCTGGGTCAGTTTCACCGTCGCGCCCTGCCTCTCCAGGAGCGTGCGCAGCCGGTGGGCGACGTCGAGGGTGAACTTCGCCTCCGCGTAACCGGCGTTGGTCGACGTCCCTGTCGTATCGCACTCCTTGCGGTTCGTCCCGATGTCCACCTTGCGGTTGATCTCGGCCGTGTGCCGGAAGTTGGTGAGGTTGTGTCCGGGGTCGATGACGACGACCTTGCCCCGGAGCGAGCCGAGCGGCTTCTTGTCCTCGATGGTGGTGGAGGAGACGGTCGGCGGAGCGCTTGCCCGCGGACTCGCCGCGGCCGTCGTCGCGCCGCCGTCGGCCGCCCCGCTCACCCCCGCGTACACCAGCCACCCGAGCAGCGCGCCCGGCACGAGCACGGCGAGGGCGAGGGCCAGCGGGCGGCGCCGGGGGCGGCGGGGCTGGGGCGAATCGAATTCAGGGCCTGCGTACGACACGTCTGCGACTCTAACCGCGCTCTCAGATCCCCGCCCGCACCCGCCGCAACACCCGCAGCGAGTCGTTCGCCGAGACCTCGGTGAAGGCGCCGGAGGCGAGGGCCCGGAGGTAGACCCGGTAGGGCGCCTGACCGGTGAACTCGTCCTCCGGCTCGGGGAACACGTCGTGGATGACGAGCAGCCCGCCCTCGGCCACGTGCGGGGCCCAGCCCTCGTAGTCGGCGTTGGCGTGCTCGTCGGTGTGACCGCCGTCGATGAAGACCAGACCGAGAGGGGAGCCCCAGACTTTCGCGATCTGGGGAGAACGGCCGACCAGGGCGACCACGTGCTCCTCCAGTCCGGCCCGGTGGAGGGTCCTGCGGAAGGTGGGCAGCGTGTCCATCAGCCCGAGCTCGGCGTCCACGGTCTCCGGATCGTGGTAGTCCCACCCCGGCTGCTGCTCCTCGCTGCCGCGATGGTGATCGACGGTCAGCGCGGTGACCCCGGCCTCCCGGGCGGCGTCGGCCAGCAGGATCGCGGACCGGCCACAGTACGTACCGACCTCCAGGAGCGGCAGCCCGAGCCGCCCGGCGTCCAGAGCGGCTTCATGGAGGGCCAGCCCCTCACCCAGGGGCATGAACCCCTTGGCAGCCTCGAAGGCGGCGAGGATCTCGGGCTTGGGTGCGGCCGCGGCCATGGGTTTCCTCTCGGTCGTACGTGCGGGCAGACGTCGTACGACCGCGATGCCGCCGTACGCCCCTCCGGACGCCCCATGCTGCCGCACCCCTCCGCCCGACGGGGGACAGGGGGTGGGGAACGTACCGGGGGCGCATGATGCACGCGGGAGCCACAGACCGTCGAGCTGCCGGAGTCGGCCAGGGTGGGGCCCGGTGTGTCGGGACGGGCGGAGGTTCGATCGGAGTGGGCGCCGTCGGTCGTACGGCCTTCCGGGCGCCCCCGACGCGACACATCCCCGCCCTGGGATGGGGCGGGGATGTGTACCGGCTTCGTGTCGGTCAGGCCGTGACCGTCTCGCCCGGCAGGGCCAGGTCGAGGTCGATCGCGCGGTCGTCGCCCGCGTGGGTGGCCGAGGAGGCGAGGGGGCCGTGGCCGGTGGCGCGCGCGGCGAGGACGTAGGCGCCCTGGGCGGGGACGGTGAGGACGTACGTGCCGTCGTCACCGGAGAGCGTCGCCCCGGCCTGCCGTCCCCGCCGGTCGATCAACGTGACCTTGGCCCGGGGGACCGGCGTGCCCGCGGAGTCGAGGACGCGGCCACGGAAGCCACGCAGCACCTCGTCGGCCCGCTCGATTCCCGCCTCCTCCTCGCTGCTCGCACGCAGCTGCGGCGCCCGGTTGGGCTTCGGCAGGAACAGGGCCATCAGCAGCCCGACCGCCACCGCGCCGGTCGCGATCAGGAAGGAGAGCCGGAACCCGTGCATGGTCGGTATCGCGACGCCCCCGACGTTGTTCGCCGTGTTCGCCAGCACCATGCCGATCACGGCGCTCGACACGGACGTACCGATGGAGCGCATCAGCGTGTTGAGCCCGTTCGCCGCCCCCGTCTCCGAGGCCGGGACCGCGCCCACGATCAGCGCGGGCAGGGAGGAGTAGGCGAGCCCGATGCCCGCGCCCAGGACCACCGCGATGACGAGGCTCTGCCAGGCCGCGCTCATGAGGCCCAGCCCGGCGCCGTAGCCGATCGCGATGATCAGCATGCCGAGGATGAGGGTGAACTTGGGGCCGTACTTCGCCGACAGCCGGGCGTAGACGGGCGCCGTGAACATCATCGTCAGGCCCAGCGGAGCGACCAGCAGGCCCGCGACGACCATCGACTGGCCGAGGCCGTAGCCGGTCGCCTTCGGGAGCTGGAGCAGCTGGGGAAGGACGAGCGAGACGACGTAGAACGAGACACCCACCATGATCGACGCCAGGTTGGTGAAGAGGACCGCCGGGCGGGCCGTGGTGCGCAGGTCGACCAGGGGGGCCTTCACGCGCAGTTCCATGACGCCCCACAGGAGGAGGACGACGGCCGACGCGGCGAACAGGCCGAGCGTGGTGCCGGAGGACCAGCCCCAGTCGCTGCCCTTGGTGATCGGCAGGAGGAAGAGGACAAGGCCGACGGAGAGGCCGATCGCGCCCAGGACGTCGAAGGTGCCCTCGGCGCGCGCCGGGGACTCGGGGACGACGAGGAGGGTGAGGGCGATGGCGAGCGCGCCGATGCCCGCGGCGCCGTAGAAGAGGGCGTGCCAGTCGGCGTGCTGGGCGATCAGTGCCGCGAGGGGCAGCGCCAGGCCGCCGCCGACGCCGATCGAGGAGCTCATCAGGGCCATGGCCGAGCCGAGCTTCTCGCGGGGCAGCATGTCCCGCATGAGGCCGATGCCGAGGGGGATCGCGCCCATCGCGAAGCCCTGGAGGGTGCGGCCGGCGATCATCGTGAGCAGGTCGCTGGTGAGGGCGCTGACCAGGGCGCCCACGACCATCACGGCGAGGCTGAGGATCAGCAGGCGGCGCTTGCCGTACAGGTCGCCGAGGCGGCCCATGATCGGGGTGGCGACGGCGCCCGAGAGCAGGGTGGATGTCAGGACCCAGGTGGCGTTGCTGGGCGCGGTGTCCAGCAGTTGCGGCAGGTCCTTGATGACCGGGACGAGCAGGGTCTGCATCACCGCGACCACGATGCCCGCGAAGGCGAGCACCGGGACGACAGCGCCGGACGCTCTCCGGGTGGGCTGGTCGGTCGGCGTGTGCGTCATGTGAGGGAGGCCTCCGGGCCTGGAAGATCGGGTTACGTGTGGCTTGAACTACGTATGCATGGGCAACTATTCCGATGCTTCGGCGTACTAACGATTTCTTTATATTCTCTTGGGGAAGCGGAACCGGGTTGAGAGCATGACGGCCATGCTCGAAGCCGCTGAAGTCGCCCGCAGGCCCCGCCGTCCCCGGTCCGCGCCGCCCGCCTGGCTGGTGGTGGCGCTGGCGTGCGCGGGCCAGTTCCTGGTCGTGCTCGACGTGTCCGTCGTCAATGTGGCGCTGCCGTCCATGCGCGCCGACCTGGGCATGAGCGAGTCCGGACTTCAGTGGGTCGTGAACGCCTACTCCATCGCCTTCGCCGGGTTCATGCTCCTCGGCGGCCGGGCCGGTGACCTCTACGGCCGCAAGCGGATGTTCCTGGTCGGCCTCGGCCTGTTCACGGCGGCCTCGCTGGCCGGCGGGCTGGCCCAGGGGGACGCCCAACTGCTGATCGCGCGGGCCGTGCAGGGGCTGGGTGCGGCGGTGCTGGCGCCCGCGACGCTGACCATTGTCACGTCGGCCGTCCCGGAGGGGGCCGCGCGGGCCCGGGCCATCGCCACCTGGACGGCCGTGGGTGCAGGGGGCGGCGCCGCGGGCGGATTCGTCGGCGGACTCCTGGTGGACACCCTGTCCTGGCGCTGGGTGCTGCTGATCAACGTGCCCGTCGGCGCGCTGGTCCTGCTGGGCTCACTGCTGTGGCTGACCGAGAGCCGCAGCGGGGACGGGCGGCGCCTCGACCTGCCGGGAGCGCTGCTGGTCACCGGGGGACTGGCGGTATTGGCGTACGGCATCTCGCAGACCGAGGCCGAGGGGTGGGCGGCGGCCGCCACCCTGCTCCCGCTGGCCGCCGGGCTCGCGCTGGTGGGGGGCTTCCTCCTCGTCGAGTCCCGTACGACGGCTCCGCTGATGCCCCTCGGGCTGCTGAGGGTGCGGGCGGTGGCGTCGGCGAACGCGGCGATGTTCCTGAGCGGCTCCGCGATGTTCTCCATGTGGTATTTCATGACGCTTTACGCCCAGAACGTCCTCGGCTACTCCCCCCTGGCCGCCGGGGCCGCACTGATCCCGACCTCGCTGGCGATCGTGGTCGGCTCGAAGCTCGCCCCGCGCTTCATGCGCCGGTTCGGGGCGCGGTGGGTGGCGGTGCTCGGCACGACGGTCGCGGTCGCCGGGTTCGCCTGGCAGTCGACGATGACCGCGGACGGCGGCTATGTGACCGCGATCATGTGCCCCGGGATCCTGATGATGCTGGGCGCCGGTCTCGCCACGACCCCGCTCGCCTCGCTGGCCACGTCCGGGGCGGCGCCGGGGGAGGCCGGGCTGGTGTCGGGGCTGGTCAACACCTCGCGCACGATGGGCGGCTCACTGGGGCTCGCCGGCCTGTCGACGCTGGCGGCGGCGCGGACGGGGGACGTGGCTTCGGCGGAGGCGCTGACGGAGGGGTACGCGTTGGCGTTCCGGGTGGGGACGGGGGTGCTGCTCGGCGGGGTGGTGCTGATGCTGGCGTGGCTGCCGCGAAAGATCTCCGCGAACTGAGGCAACGGTCCGGGCGGCTCATGGACTCCTTCAATCATCTAGGAGGTGCCCATGGGGGATCGGAAACAGGCTCGGGACGAGGAGTTCCAGAGCTTTGTCATCGGCCGCTGGCCGCGGCTGATGCGGACGGCATTTCTCCTCACGGGGGAGCAGCACGCCGCGGAGGACCTGGTCCAGTCGACGCTCGAACAGGCCTATGTGGCCTGGCGCAGGGTCGGCTCGGCGGACGATCCGGAGGCGTATGTACGGCGCGTGATGATCAACGCGCACGCACGCAAGCACCGCAGGAAGCTCAGGGAGTTCCTGGCGCGGGGGGACGACTCGGGCCTGGTGCGCGAGATCGCCGACACCGGTGACCGCATCGCCCAGGCCGACGACCGCAGCGCCCTGCTGACGGCGCTGGCCCAACTGCCGCCCCGGCAGCGGGAAGCCGTGGTCCTGCGGTACTGGGAGGACCTGACCGAGACACAGACGGCCGAGGCGATGGGCTGCTCGGTCGGCTCGGTGAAGAGCAACGCGGCCAAGGGGATCGCGAAACTTCGCGCCATACCCGGACTGGCCGACATGGTGACGCAGGGAGGGCGGAAGTGATGAGCACGGACCGGGAGATGGGCCACGACATGAGTGACAGCGACATCGCCGTCCTGCTGGCCGACGCCGCCGACGAGGTGGAGATCGGCATAGCCCCCTACCAGGCGGTGCTCCGCGGAGGCCGCAGGCGCAGGGCCCGCCGCTGGGCGGTGGCCGCGGCCACGGCACTGGTGCTCGCGGGGTCCTCGGCGACCCTCGCGGTGGCAGGTCTGCCGGGCGGGGACGGGGGCCAGGTGGCGACCCAGCCGCTCGTCCCGACCGACGCCGACCCGTCCAGGGCCCTGCAGACCACCCTGGCCACCGGCACCGACCAGGGCAGCAAGTGGCGGGTCCTCATCGACGTGTGGTCGGCCCCGCGCGACGAGAAGCAGGCCGAGGCCCAGCGCGCCGCGATGGCCTTGCGCGGCGAGACCCCGCCGGACGCCCACGATGCCTCCGACCTCATCGGCAAGATCACGTACTTCGTATTTCGCGACTACGGCGACAAGACGACGAAGATCATGGAGAACACGGTCCCCAAGACGGACAGGCTCAGCGGCACGGACCTCATGTCCGGCTCCCTTCCCCTCCAACCCGGCGGTACGAAGGACGTCCGTCTCGTCATCGGCTACATCGCCAAGACTGCCCAGCGGGTCAACTGCACCTGGACGAACGGGACGGCGACGGTGGTGGAGAAGGCCGGCTCCGCGACCGGCACCGACGTCCCGGCGATCCGGTCGGCGGAGGGCTCCCCCTACGACTGGTTCGTGTGCGTGGCACCGAAGGGCACCGAGTACGAGACGGCGGAGGTGATCGAGTAGGGAACCGCCGGGCTCACCTGATTCTTGCGAGGATGCCCCGGCGTTCACGCCGGGGAGGAATCGCATCCCGTGGATGGCGACGCGGAGCGTCGCCGTGTCCGGTCTCTTGGGGGGGCGCGGAGCGCCCGCGAAGCCGCTGACGGAGACGGAGAGCGAACGGGTGTGCCCGTGTTCGCTGGTGGGGGTGGCTTCACCGTAGTGGGGTACGGGTGTGCGCGTGTCGCACGTACGGTCTCTTCAGGGAAGCTGGGGCGATCGGGCGGGGTGTGGGGGGTGTCGTGTCGGGGGTGAAGGAGGGCGGGGCCGTCGGGCATGCCCGGTGGACGTTCCGGCTGCGTGTGTCGTCGACCGCTGAGCGTGCGCTGCTGGCGGAGTGGGACCGGTGCCGGTGGGTCTGGAACGAGTGCGTCGCCAAGTCCCAGCAGACCGACCTGTGGAACAAGAACCGCCCCGAAGACGCCGACCAGGCGACGTGCGGTCCGGCCCGGCTCGACACGATGCTGACCGAAGCCCGCGCGAAGACGCCGTGGCTGCGTGAGGGGTCATCGGTTCCCCAGCAGCAGATCATCCGGGACTTCGGCAACTCCCGCGCGAAGGCGCACAAGGACATCCGCGAACGTCTGCCGCAGTATCGCCGGGCCGGGATGCCGAAGTACAAGAGAAAGCGTGAGGCCGACCCGAGCCTGAACTACACCAAGCGCGGCTTCCGGCTGAAGGACGGCCGTCTGCACCTCGCAGGCAACATCGCCCTGACGGTCGTGTGGTCGCGGGATCTTCCCGCCGAACCTTCCTCGGTGCGTGTATACCGTGACACCCTCGGGCAGTGGTACGCCTCGTTCGTCGTGCCCGCCGAAGTCCAGCCGCTGCCCCGGACCGGCCAGGTGATCGGGATCGACTGGGGTGTCAGGGAGACCGCGACCACCACCAGCGACACCCACGACCTCCCGCATGCCCAGTACGGGAAGAAAGCTCAGGCGAAGCTGTCGCGGTACGACCGCATGATGGCCCGCCGCAAACCCGCCACAGGACAGGCAGCCTCCAAGGGCTACCGCGAGGCGAAGAAGCTGCGGGCCAAGGCGTACAAGCAGGTGTCCCGGCAGCGGCAGGACACCGGCCGCAAGTGGGCCAAGCGCGTGGTGGGCGACCACGACGCCATCGCCGTGGAGGACTTCCGGCCGAAGTTCCTCGCGAAGTCGACCATGGCGAGGAAGGCCGCCGATGCCGCCATCGGTGCCACCAAGAAGGCCCTGTTGGAGATGGCCCGCAAGCACGGCAGGATTGTGCACCTGGTCCATCCCGCGCACACCACGATGGACTGCGCCCAGTGCGGAGCGAGAACCAAGCACGCACTACCCCTGTCCGAACGAACCTATGCCTGCGCCGCGTGCGGAACCGTCTCGCCCAGAGACAAGAACTCCGCCCGCGTGATGCTGGTCCGGGCTGGTCTCAACCCGGCTGGTGCTGATGGCGCAAGACCCGGCGGGACGCTGTTCCGCCAGGCAGCCTGAGCCAGGAATCCCCCTCGTTTACGAGGGGGAGGATTCAAAGCCACCCCTGCTGCCGGGCCGCCCGTACGGCCTCCATCCGGTTGCGGGTGCCCGTCTTGCCGATGGCGGAGGAGAGGTAGTTGCGGACGGTGGACTCGGAGAGGTGGAGCTTGCCCGCGATGTCGGCGACCGTCGCGCCGTCCGTGGACGCCTTGAGGACATCGCACTCGCGGGCGGTGAGGGGGTTCGGGCCGGCGCTCAGGGCGGCCGCGGCGAGGGCGGGGTCGATCACGGTCTCGCCGGTCAGCACCCGGCGGATCGAGACCGCCAGCTCCTCCACGGGACCGTCCTTGACGAGGAAACCGGCGGCACCCGCCTCCATGGCCCGGCGGAGGTAGCCGGGTCGTCCGAAGGTGGTCAGGATCAGCACCCGGCAGTCCGGCGCCTGGTCGCGCAGTTCGGCGGCCGCGTCCAGACCGCTCATCCCTGGCAGCTCGATGTCGAGCAGCGCCACGTCGGGGCGGTGGACGAGCGCCGCGTCCACGATGGCGTCCCCGGCCGCGACCTGGGCCACGACCTCGATGTCCGGCTCCATCCCGAGCAGCAGCGCGAGCGCCCCACGCATCATGCCCTGGTCCTCGGCGAGCAGTACGCGGATGGACTTGGCGGCCCGGTGCTCCCGGGGCATCTCGTTCACGGCCCAAGAGTAGGGCGCGCGGGCGGGAGCGGAGGGGGTGCGAGTTTGTTGCGCCGACGCGCTGGATCCTTGAGAACAGAACAGTGGACCGACCCGTACGGCGTCACCCGGCCACCTCGCCGATGGAGGCTCCGCGCACCGCCCCCGCCGGCTCCCCCGGCCGCTCCGGCGCCACCGACTCGACCGGCAGCTCGGCCCGCACCACGAATCCGCCCCGTGACCCCGGGCCCGCCTCCAACGACCCACCGGCCGCGGCCAGCCGCTCGGCGAGCCCCTTGAGACCGGTGCCGCCGACGACCGGGATGGACACCGTGCCGGCGTTCTCAACCCCGCACTCACCCCCGCACTCACCTCCGCGTTCACGCACGGTCGGCGCCGTGCCCGCCGCCGCCCCCCGGCCGTCGTCCCAGACCCGCAGCCGTACCCGTTCCGCCGAGCCCCGCACGGAGATCTCGCAGCGCTCCGCCCCGCTGTGCCGTACCGCGTTGGTGACCGCCTCGCGGACCACCCAGCCCAGCAGGGCCTCGGTCTGGGCCGCGAGCGGGTGGCCGGAGCGGTGGACGACCGGCTCGATGCCCGCGGCGCGCAGGGCCGAGGCGGCCAGGTCGAGGTCCGCGCTGAGGCTGCCCTCGCGGTAGCCGGTCACCGCCTCGCGGATCTCGGTGAGCGCCTGGCGGCCGACCGACTCGATGTCGGAGACCTGGACGAGCGCCGCGTCCAGATCGCGGGGGGCGAGGCGCCGGACCGCCTCCGACTTCACCACGATCACCGACAGGGTGTGCCCGAGCAGGTCGTGCAGATCGCGGGAGAACCGCATCCGCTCCTCCTCGACCGCACGCCGGGCCAGTTCCTCGCGGGCCTCCCGCAACTGCCGTACCGCCTCGGAGAGGGACATGATCGCGGCCGTCACCATCGTGGAGATCCACGTGGCGTACGCGGTGTCGAGTCCGCCCCAGCCGTCGCGGTAGACGGAGACCGCGCCGGCGACCACGGCCACCACCGCACCCACCCACCGCAGGTGCGGCAACCGCACGACCGCGCCCGTCGCGAGGCCGAACAGGGGGAAGAACAGCAGCCAGTTGCCGCCGTACGCCATCGCCAGACCGCAGGTGACCAGGCCCATCAACACCAGCGCCACCCGGGTGGAGACCGCGTCCCGGGTCTGCTTGTGGAACGAGCGGAAGGCGACGTAGATGTAGAGCGAGTTGAACGTGAGCAGCCCCAGGCCGCCGATCCACGGGTTGGAGGCCTCGCCCTGGAAGAGGTTGGAGAAGGCGCCCATCCCCAACAGCAGCCACGGCAGCAGACCGAAGCCGCTGCCCAGGCCCGCGTTCGTGGGGACCTCCCCGGCCCGCTGCGCGGCCTTGTACTCGGCGTTGAGGCGCTGCTTGTTCGCCTCGTAGTACCGCTGGTGCTTCCGCGCCTCGCGGACCTTCTCGCGGATCTCGTCCACGCGGCACGAGAGCTTGTCCCCTGTTGTCATACCGACGACGCTACGTCTCGCGGACTCCGCCCGGCAGATGTGCGTGTACGGACTCGGGCAGTACAAATGTCACGGTGCCGGAACCCGGGGCGAGACCCGCCTGACGACCCATCCGACACTCACCTGACACTCCGTCAGGAGTCTTCACAACTGCGGTGGGCTCGGCTATACAGAGGGCGCCGGACTGGAACGCGTTCTAGATCGGCCCGCGACGACCTCGGTGCGGCCGACGGTGCGGACGGCCGTACCGAGGTCTTGACTCCGCCACGGTCGGATCCGCCACTGTCAGGAGCCGTATGCCCATCGACGCAGCCAAGGCCCTCGCCGCCGAGCCCCGGACCGGCGAGATCTCCTGGAACACCAAGGACGTCCAGCTCTACCACCTCGGCATCGGGGCGGGCTCGCATCCTGACAAACCCAGCCCCGCCACCGATCCCGACGAACTGCGCTACACCCTCGAATCCCGGCTGCACGTCCTGCCGAGCTTCGCCACGGTGGCGGGCTCGGGGGCGCCGGGAGTGATCAGCGGTCTGTCCTTGCCCGGCATCGACGTCGATCTCGCCAAGGTCCTGCACGGCGGCCAGGCACTGACCATCCATCGTCCCCTCCCCGCCGAGGGCACGGCGACCGCCACCCACCGCATCGCCGCCGTGTACGACAAGGGCAAGGCGGCCGTCCTGGTCATGCGGACCGATGTCGCGGACGCCGAGGGCCCGTTGTGGACCAACGACGCCCAGATCTTCGTACGGGGGGAAGGCGGCTGGGGTGGCGACCGAGGGCCCTCCGCCCGCCTCGACCCCCCGGCCGGCGAGCCCGACCGGACCGTGCAGCGCCCCATCCGCGAGGACCAGGCCCTGCTCTACCGCCTCTCCGGCGACTGGAACCCGCTGCACGCCGACCCGGAGTTCGCCAAGGTCGCCGGGTTCGAACGGCCCATCCTGCACGGGCTGTGCACCTACGGCATGACGCTCAAGGCGGTCGTCGACACGCTGCTCGGCGGGGACGTGACCCGGGTGCGGTCGTATGTCACCCGGTTCGCCGGGGTCGTGTACCCCGGGGAGACCCTGCGGATCCGTATGTGGCACACGCCGGAGTCCACCCGGGTCGCCGTCGGCGCGGTCGAGCGGGACGACGCGCCCGTCCTCGCCGACACCATCGTCGAACACTCCTGAACCCAGAACGCCGTACGAGGGGAGCCGCACCATGCGCGCAGCCGTACTGCACGAGATCGGCCAGGAAAAGCTCGAGGTCCTCGATGACGTCGAGGCGGTGGGCTTCGGACCCGGCAGGGTACGGATCAGGGTCCGGGCCACCGGACTGTGCCACTCGGACCTGTCCGCCATGGCCGGGGTCCTCCCGCAGCCCGCGCCCTTCGTCCCCGGACACGAAGGCGCGGGCGAGATCCTCGAAGTCGGGCAAGGCGTCAGCCACTTGAAGGCCGGCGACCGGGTCGTCGTCTGCTGGCTGCCCGCCTGCGGTGCCTGTCCCGCCTGCAAGCGCGGCCAGACCGAACTGTGCCTGGCCGGCTTCATGAACGCGGGCACCCCCAACTTCCGGCGCTCCGGCGGCGATGTGTTCGGCTTCGCGGGCACCGGCACCTTCACCGAGGAGGTCGTCGTCGACGCGGGCTGCGCGGTGCCGATACCCGACGACGTGCCCTTCGACATCGCGGCACTGATCGGCTGCGGGGTCACCACCGGACTCGGCGCCGCGCTCAACACCGCGGACGTGGAGGCCGGTTCGTCGGTCGCCGTCATCGGCTGCGGCGGCGTCGGCATCTCCGCCATCCAGGGGGCCCGTCTCAAGGGAGCCGCCGAGATCGTCGCCGTCGACCCGGTCGCCTCGCGCCGCGAGGCCGCCCTCGAGTTCGGCGCCACCCGAGCCGTCTCCCCGGACGAACTGGCCGACGCCAAACAGCAGGTGACCGCGGGCGAGGGCTTCGACTACGTGTTCGAGGTCGTCGGCAAGTCGGCGACCGCCAGGACGGCGTACGAGACCACCCGGCGCGGCGGCACCCTCGTCGTCGTCGGCGCGGGCGCCATGGACGACTTCCTCCAGCTCAACATGTTCGAGCTGTTCTTCGACGAGAAGCGCATCCTGCCGTCCATGTACGGCGGTGGGGACGTCCTGCGCTCCTACGAACGGACCATCGCCCTGTGGCGGGCCGGCCGCGTCGACCTGGACCGTCTGATCACCCACCGGGTGCCGCTGAGCGAGATCAACGAGGCGCTCGACCAGATGCGCACGGGAGCCTCGCTCCGTACGTGCATCGAGATCTGAGGGCCGCGATGACCGAGCCACTGCCCCTCGAAGGGCTCACGGCGATCGTCACCGGCGCGGGCCGGGGGCTGGGCCGGGCCGAGGCGATGGAGCTGGCCCGGCTCGGCGCTGCCGTGGTCGTCAACGACTACGGACAGCCGGGCCGGGACGGTTCCGGCGAGGCCTCCGCGGGCCCCGCCGAGCAGGTCGCCGACGAGATCCGGGCCGCGGGCGGCCAGGCCGTCGCCCACACCGGCGATGTCGCCGACCACCAACAGGCCGGTCGGCTCGTCGGGTTGGCGATCGCCGAGTTCGGCAAGCTCGACATCCTCGTCAACAACGCGGGCATCCTGCGCGACCGCATGGTCTTCTCCATGACCGAGGGCGAGTGGGACGCGGTGATCCGGGTCCACCTCAAGGGCCACTTCAACACGACCCGGTTCGCGGCCGCCCACTGGCGGGAGCGGTCCAAGGCGGCGGCAGGGCCGGTGTACGGCCGTATCGTGAACACCTCCTCGGAGGCGTTCCTCGCCGGGTCCGCGGGACAGCCCAACTACGCGGCCGCCAAAGGCGGAATCGTCGGGCTCACCACCTCGACGGCCCTCGCACTCGCCAAGTACGGCGTGACGGCCAACGCCATCTGCCCGCGTGCCCGCACCCGGATGACCGAGGACGTCTTCGCCGGCCTCGAGCAGCCCGAGTCGGGACTCGACCCCCTCGCCCCCGAGCATGTCGCCCCGCTCGTCGGCTACTTGGCCTCACCGGCGGCCGAGCGCGTCAACGGCCAGCTGATGGTCGTCCACGGAGGGATGGTCGTGGTCGTCGAACGACCGCGGGTGCAGGCCAAGTTCGACAGCAAGCAGGACACCTTCACCTACGACGAACTGGACGCCCTCCTCACCCCGCACTACGCGCGGCGGCCGGCGGAGGAGACGTTCGCGGCGGCCGAAGTGCTGGGACTCAAAAGGGAGTGAAGGGGAGTGGACGCGCAACGGCCCGCTCCTAGGACAAGGAGCGGGCCGTGTGTCGTCGTCTGCCCTCAGGCCGCGGCCTCGGTCTGCTCGACCGACTTGCGGTGACGGCCACGCGGGGCCGTCTCGCTGTCCTGGACCGAGACCGGACCCCGGTGCTTACCGTGGCCCGTGGACTCCTGGACGTCTGCAGTCGACTGGTTCGTGCTGGCGTCGCTCATGGAAGAAATTCACCCCGTCAACATGATCTTTCTTTACAGCGGGGCGAGTTTAACCGGCGCACCACGGGCCGAATCCAGGCGGCCGGGCCAACCGGCACTACTTCGTTACAAGATTGCCCAACGGGGCTTGCTGCAAAGGCACAGGACGTGCCACGACAGGCTCCGGAGGACCCGGTTCGGGCGACCGCGCGGCCGTACCGCCGCCGCCCTCCGGATCCTCCGGGCCCGCGTCCCCCGCCCCCGTACCCCCCGTTCCCCCCGGGCCCTCCGCCTCCCCGGTGAGGGCCCCGCTCCTCGGTGCCGCCGCCCACCGCGCCACCCCGCACGGCGCGTCCGCCGTCGCGTACGGCAGGAGCAGTTCACCGGCCTCGGTCCACAGCCCGGAACCCGCCAACCACCCCTCGGGCCCCGCCAGATGCTGGACCTGCCGTGCGGCGGGCCGCCACACACCCACCCAGCTGCCCATCGGGCCGTCGATCCGCAGTGCCACCCCGCAGCACTCCGGCGTCAGCACCTGCCCCGGCTGGATCGCGAACGGCGTCACCGCGCAGTCCGGCACGCGCAGGCACTCCGGGAACCGCACCGGGAACGTGCTGCCCAGCACCCCCCAGCCCAGCCGCGCGCGCCCAGGAGAGGGCGCGTCCGAGGAGATCAGCAGCAGCCCGCTGTCCGGGTCGGCCAGCAGCAGCCGGTCATCGCTGCCGTCGGCGATCTGCAGCAGCGGCGACACCTCCCCGCCGCGCCCCAGATCGACCACGACCGCCTTGGTCCGCCCGCCGAGCTCACGGTCCAGGGCCAGCATCCGCCCGGTCCGGTCCAGCCACACCCCGCCCGAGCACCGCCCCGGCATCTCCGCGAGGTGTTCCGGCCCGAAGGCACCGCCCGCCACCAGCCACACGGCACTGGAGCGTGGGCCCACGGCGAGGGCGTACGCCTTCTCACCACCCGGCGCCGGCGGCAGCAGCCGTAGGATCGTTTCCTCCCCCGGGCACTCGACCGCGCCCAGCGGCAGCTCACCGGTCGTCGGGCCGGTCGGGTAGAGCAGCGAGAAGGCGTGCCGTCCGTCCGCGAACCGCCTGATCAGCACCCGTCCGTCGCCCATCGGCTGCACCTCGGTGCCGGGCTCCTCGGGCTGGTTGCCCGGCAGCGGCACCGCGTAGGGCTCCGGACCGTCCAGCGTCCAGCGCTCCGGGAACCAGGAGCCGCCTTCCTGGGCGAGACGGGCCGCGTAGGAGCCGTCGACGGTGATCACACACTCGGTCCGCGGCGTCTTCCCGTTCTCGTTCCCGTTCTCGGCGATCGCGTACTCCGTCCGCGGGGTCTCCCCGTCCTCGTTCTCGTCGTTCGCCGCCGCGGGTTCGATGGCACAGGCCGTCATCGTCCGGTCACCTCCGGCCACGAAGGTAGTTTTCGCACGCACAGGCGTGGGACGGCCGCGCTTCCCCTTCACACAAAGGGGTGGCCCAGGAACGATTCGCCTGAGGAAACCGAGACGACTGTGCTCGCCGGGGCACGGGATCTCGTCGACCGGCGGCACAGGTTCAGCAGGACAGACCAGGCAGGTAGCCTTTCCCCGTGCCCCGTCTGTCTGAAGTCATCGCCGCGCTGGAGAACCTGTGGCCCGCCGCGCGGGCCGAGTCCTGGGACGCGGTCGGCACCGTCGTGGGCGAACCCGACCAGGAGGTCACGCGGGTCCTCTTCGCCGTCGACCCGGTCCAGGAGATCGTCGACGAGGCGGTGAAGCTGGGCGCGGACCTGCTGGTCACCCACCATCCGCTGTACCTCCGGGGCACGACGACCGTGGCGGCCTCGCACTTCAAGGGCCGGGTCGTCCACACCCTCATCAAGAACGACATCGCGCTGCACGTCGCCCACACCAACGCGGACACCGCCGACCCGGGCGTCTCGGACGCGCTCGCCGGCGCGCTCGACCTCCGGGTCGTAGGACCGCTGGTGCCGGACCCGACGGACACCTCGGGGCGCCGGGGGCTGGGGCGGGTGTGCGAGGTCGACCCCCCGATGACCGTCCGCGAGCTCGCCGCCCGGGCCGCCGAGCGCCTGCCCGCCACCGCGCAGGGCATCCGCGTGGCCGGCGACCCCGAGGCCACGGTCCGCACGATCGCCGTCAGCGGCGGCTCCGGCGACAGCCTCTTCGACCAGGTCCGCGCGTCCGGCGTCGACGCCTTCCTCACCGCGGACCTGCGTCACCACCCGGTGTCCGAGTTCATCGCGGACCGCGCCCACAGTCCTCTCGCGCTGCTCGACGCGGCGCACTGGGCCACCGAGTGGCCCTGGTGCGAGCTGGCCGCCGCCCAGCTCGACGAGATCTCCGACCGCCACGGCTGGGACCTGCGCGTGCATGTCTCCAGGACGGTCACCGACCCCTGGACCAGCCACTCCCCTTCACCTGGAGCCCCCAACTGAACGCCGCGCCCGCCGACCAGATCCGACTTCTCGACGTCCAGGACCTCGACGTCCGCCTCCAGCAGCTCGCCCACAAGCGCAGGTCGCTGCCCGAGCACGCCGAGATCGAGTCGCTCACCAAGGACGCCACCCAGCTGCGCGACCTCCTCGTCGCCGCCCAGACCGAGGAGAGCGACACCGCCCGCGAGCAGACCAAGGCCGAGCAGGACGTGGACCAGGTGCGCCAGCGCGCTACCCGCGACCAGCAGCGCCTGGACTCCGGAGCCGTGACCTCGCCCAAGGACCTGGAGAACCTCCAGCGCGAGATCACCTCCCTCGCCAAGCGCCAGGGCGACCTCGAGGACATCGTCCTGGAGGTCATGGAGCGCCTGGAGTCCGCGCAGGAGCGGGTGGCCGAGCTGACCGGGCGGGTCGCCTCCGTCCAGTCGAAGATCGAGGACGCCACCGCCCGCCGGGACGCGGCCCTCGAAACGCTGGACGGCGACATCGCCTCGGTGACCAAGGAGCGCGAGGTCATCTCCGCCACCGTCCCCGCCGACCTGCTCAAGCTCTACGACAAGCTCCGCGAGCAGCAGGGCGGCATCGGCGCGGCCAAGCTGTACCAGCGCACCTGCCAGGGCTGCCGCCAGGAGCTGGCCATCACCGACATCAACGAGATCCGCGCGGCCGCGCCCGACACCGTGGTCCGCTGCGAGAACTGCCGCCGCATCCTGGTGCGCACGTCCGAGTCCGGCCTGTAAGGAGCGTTGGGCGTGCGGGAGTTCATCGTCGAGGCCGACGGAGGCTCGCGGGGCAACCCCGGCCCCGCCGGCTACGGCTGCGTGGTGCTGGACGCGGCGACGGGGGAGACGCTGGTCGAGACGTACGAGTACCTCGGCGTCGTCACGAACAACGTCGCCGAGTACCGGGGCCTGCTGGCCGGCCTGCGCGCCGCGCACGACCTGGACCCGTCCGCCTCCGTGCACGTCCGCATGGACTCCAAGCTCGTCGTCGAGCAGATGTCGGGGCGCTGGAAGATCAAGCATCCGGACCTGAAGCCGCTTGCCCTGGAGGCGGGGCGGGTGTTTCCGCCGGGGCGGGTGACGTACGAGTGGATCCCCCGCGAGCAGAACAAGCGGGCGGATCGGCTGGCGAACGAGGCGATGGACTCGGGGGCCTCGGCGAGTTCGGTCCGGAAGCTGTCTTCCGCCAAGGCTGAGGCCGATGTGCGTGCCGCCACGACTGTCGCCAGTTCCGGCTGGGCCCCGGCCGACATGGGTGCTCCGGCCACCTTCGTGCTCCTGCGCCACGGTGAGACGCCCCTGACCCCCCAGAAGCGGTTCTCGGGAAGCGGCGGTACCGATCCCGCCCTCTCCGACATCGGCAGGGAACAGGCCGAGAGGGCCGCCGAAGCCCTGGCCCGCCGAGGCACGATCCAGCACATCCTCGCCTCGCCGCTCACCCGGACCAGGCAGACCGCCGCCGCCGTGGCGGAGCGTCTGGGCATCGAGGTCACCGTCGAGGACGGCCTGATCGAGACCGACTTCGGCGCCTGGGAGGGCCTGACCTTCGGCGAGGTGCGCGAGCGCTACCCGGACGACCTGAGCACCTGGCTGTCCGACCCGGAGGCCGAACCCACCGGCGGCGGCGAGAGCTTCGCGGCCACGGCGACCAGGATCGCGGCGACCAGGGACAAGCTCGTCACGGCGTACGCGGGCCGCACGGTCCTGCTCGTCACCCACGTCACCCCGATCAAGACGTTCGTACGTCTCGCCCTCGGCGCCCCGCCCGAGTCCCTGTTCCGCATGGAACTCTCGGCGGCCTCCATGTCGGCGGTCGCGTACTACGCCGACGGCAACGCGAGCGTACGGCTCCTCAACGACACCTCACACCTGCGTCCGTAGCGTTTTCAGCCCGGCGGCCTCGCGGGCCAGCGCCTCCACCCGCCCCCAGTCCCGCGCGGCGATCGCATCCGCCGGAAGCATCCAAGTCCCGCCCACACAGCCGACGTTGGGCAGGGACAGGTACTCGGGGGCGTTCTCGGGCCCGATCCCTCCCGTCGGACAGAACCGCGCCTGCGGCAACGGCCCGGCGAGCGACTTGAGGTACGCCGTACCTCCGGCGGCCTCCGCGGGGAAGAACTTCATCTCCGTCACACCACGCTCCAGCAGCGCCACGACCTCCGACGTGGTCGACACCCCGGGCAGGAACGGCACCCCGGACGCCTGCATCGCCGCCAGGAGTACGTCCGTCCAGCCAGGGCTGACGAGAAAGCGCGCCCCGGCGGCCACCGTCTCCGTCACCTGATCCGGCGTGATGACCGTCCCCGCGCCCACCAAGGCCTCCGGCACCTCCCCGGCGATCGCCCGGATCGCGTCCAGCGCGACCGGAGTCCGCAGCGTCACCTCGATCGCGGGCAGCCCCCCGGCGACCAGGGCGCGTGCGAGCGGTACGGCTTCGGAGGCGTCCTCGATGACGACGACGGGCACGACGGGGGCAAGGTCCAGGAGCGAGGGGGCCATGGCGTCATCCTGCCCTCGGTGTGCAGCATGCGCAAAGAGCGTTGCGCATGCTGCAATTTGGTGTCCGGGGGGAGGCTCAGTGAACCTCGTCCACCAGCACATCCAGCGACCAGGCCGCCCCCGCCTTTGCGGGCGCCTCGGCCTCCACCTCGTACCCCAGCCCCCGCAGCGCCTCCACCAACTCGGCGGGGTCCTTGGGTGCGATCCCCGCCGTCAGCAGACTCCGCACCATCCGCCCCTTGGTCGCCTTGTTGAAGTGGCTGACGACCTTCCGCGTCGGCGCGTGCAGCACCCGTACGGTCGCCGTCCGCCCCGCGACCTCACCCTTCGGCTTCCACGCGGCCGCGTACGCGGAGGACCGCAGATCGAGCACGAGCCCGTTCCCGGCGGCCTCGGTGAGCACGGAGGCCATCGGTGCGCGCCAGTGCGCGCCCAGCGCTCCGAGCCCCGGCAGCTTCACTCCCATCGAGCAGCGGTACGACGGAATCCGGTCCGTCACCCGGACCGCTCCCCACAGCCCCGAGAACACGAGCAGCGAACGCCCGGCACGCCTCTTCGCGGCCGTGTCCAGGGAAGCCAGGTCGAGGGCGTCGTAGAGCACACCCGTGTAGATCTCCCCGGCGGGCCGCGCTCCCGCGGTCCTGAGCTCGGTGTTCTTCGCGATCTCGCCGCGCAGTCCCTCGCTCAGCCCGAGCACCTCGCGGGCCTTCTCCTCGTCCCCGGCGCACAGTTCGACGAGTTCCTCGAGGATCGCCGCGCGGGCCTCGGTGAGTCCCGGCAGCGACAGCGTCTCCAGCTTCAGCGGGGCGCCACGACCGGAGGACGCCTTGCCTTCGGAGGGAGGCAGCAGGACAAGCACGGGATCGATCTCCTTCGGTTGAGCTCCGAGACAGCGTACGGCGTGCTCCTCGGTGGTCCCGGTCCTACGCTCGCTGTATGCCCCGTCGCCGCATACGCGTGACCGACGCCCTCTTCAGGAGCGCCTTCATGGCCCTGCGCACCGAACTCGGCGTGCCGTCGGACTTCCCGCCCGAGGCGACGGCCGAGGCGGAACGGCCGCCTCTCCTGACGGCGTACGACGACGCCACCGACATCCCCCTCTTCACCATCGACCCACCCGGCTCCACCGACCTCGACCAGGCGATGCACCTGACCCGACGGGGCACCGGCTACCGCGTCCGGTACGCCATCGCCGACGTCGCCGCTTTCGTCGTACCCGGATCGGCGCTGGACGCGGAGACCCACCGGCGCGTGCTGACCCTGTACTTCCCGGACGTCCGGATTCCGTTGCATCCGCCGGTGTTGAGTGAGGGCGCCGCGAGCCTGCTCCCGGACCAGGTCCGCCCGGCCGCCCTGTGGACGATCGACCTCGACGCGGACGGCCGTACGACCGCCGCCGACGTCCGCCGCGCCCTCGTCCGCAGCCGGGCCCGACTCGACTACGAGGGTGTGCAGAAGGCGATCGACTCGGGCGCCGCCGAGGAGCCACTTTTTTTGCTGAAGGAGGTCGGTGGGCTCCGGGAACGGCTGGAGGTGGAGCGCGGCGGCATCTCGCTCAACGTGCCCGAGCAGGAGATAGTCCAGCGGAACGGCACGTACGAACTGACCTACCGCGCCGGGGTTCCCGCCGACGGTTGGAACGCCCAGATCTCCCTGCTCACTGGCATGGCGGCGGCCGACCTGATGCTCGCGTACGGCACGGGCGTCCTCCGTACCCTGCCCGCCGCCCCGGACGGCGCGGTGGGGCGGTTGCGCCGTACCGCCCACGCCCTGCACATCGACTGGCCGCACCATGTGTCGTACGCGGCGCTGGTGCGCTCCCTGGACCCGCGGATCCCCCACCACGCGGCCTTCCTCCAGGAGTGCACGACCCTGCTGCGTGGCGCCGGCTACACGGTCTTCCGGGACGGGGTCCTGCCGGCCATCACCACCCATGCGGCCGTGGCCTCCCCCTACGCCCACTGCACAGCGCCCCTGCGCCGCCTCGCCGACCGGTACGCGTCGGAGATCTGCCTGGCGGCGGTCGCGGGGACGGTCGTACCGGACTGGGTGCTCGCGGCTTTCGAGGCGTTGCCCCGCGAGATGGCCGAGGGCGGTCGCCTCGCCGCGACGGCCGAACGGGAGTGTGTCGACATCGCCGAGGCGGCGTTGCTGAAGGACCGGGTGGGCGAGGTGTTCGACGGCTGCGTGGTGGACGTGGAGGAAAGCCGACCGACCGTCGGAACCGTGCAGTTGGAGACACCGGCGGTGATCGGGCGGGTGGAGGGGGCGGGGCTTGAGTTGGGGGAGCGGCTGAGGGTGCGGCTCACGCGGGCGGATCCGGTGAGTGGGGGAGGGGGGAAGGTGCGGTTCGCTCCTGCGTGACGCGGGACCGCGGGACCGCGGGACCGCGGGACCGCGTGCGCTGGAGCACCCCTTGTCGGCTAACGCCGTTAGCCATACTGTTCTGGCTAACGACGTTAGCCGAGCTTGTCGGAGGGGATCATGAGCACTGTCGCCACAGCCACAGCCACAGCCACAGCCACAGCCGTTGCCCACGCCCGGGGTCAGGTTCGGGGTGGTCGCGTCTTCACTGTCGTCCGCCGGACGGCCTGGCTCGCGGGGGCGCTGTTCTGGTCCGCGTTCTCGGTCCTGGAGGCCGTCAACCACGGCTGGCTCGCGGGCACCCTCGCCCTCACCTTCTTCGTCCTCCCGGACCTGACCTTCCTGATCGCCCTCGACGAGGCGCCCCGGATGGCGAAGGGCCAGCTGCCGCCGCGCGCGGTGCCGTACTACAACGCGATGCACCGGGCCCTGGTCCCGCTGGCACTGATGGCTCTGTACACGGTCGGCCCGGTCACCGCGCCCGCCCTCCTCGCGGCCCTGTGCGGCTGGCTCGCCCACATCTCGTACGATCGCGCCTTCGGCTACGGACTGCGGACGAAGGAGGGCTTCCAGCGTGGCTGACAGTAAAGCGGGGAGGACGGCCGCTGTCGCCGAGGGTGAACCGGGGAAGACGGCCGCTGCCGCCGACCACGAATGGGCGAGGACGACCGCTGCCGCCGACCGTCTCACCCCCCGCGCCCGCGAGATCGTGACGGCCGCGCGTGAGTTGCTGGAGGAGTCCGGCCCCACCGCCCTCACCCTGCGGGCCCTCGCCGACCGCCTCGGCATCAAGGCGCCCTCCCTCTACAAGCACTTCCCGGACAAGCAGGCCGTGGAGGTCGAACTGATCGCGCAGATGCTGGAGGAGTCGGCGGAGGCACTGGAGTCGGCGGAACGACGATCCCCCGGCTCCCTGCCGGCCCTGGCCGAGGCCTACCGGACGTACGCCCTGGCCCACCCCCACCTCTACTGCCTCAGCACCGAACGCCCCCTGCCGCGCCCCGCCCTCCCCACGGGCCTGGAGGACCGCGCCGCGATGCCGCTGATGCGGGCCTGCGACGGCGACCTGGACCTGGCCCGCTCGGTCTGGGCCTTCGCCCACGGCATGGTAATCCTGGAGATCCACGGCAGGTTTCCGGACGACGCGGACCTGAACGCGGCATGGAAGAGGGGCCTGAAGTCGTTGCACCCTTAGCGGTGCACGGGGGCGGTGGACGGGGGTACGGGAATGAGCGCACGGGAACAGGCTCTGTGGACCAGGGCACGGCTGGGCCGCTGCGGCCCCCCGCTGGACCTCCTGACCGCCCGCTTCGACCGCCACGTCTACGCCTCGCACACGCACGAGCAGTTCAGCATCGGCATCTGCGTCGGCGGCTCCGAGGTCATCGACTACCGGGGCGACCACCTCCGCCCGGGCCCGGGCTCCATCGTCGTACTGGCTCCCGGTGAGATGCACACCGGCCGCCCCGCGGCGTCCGACGGCGGCTACGCCTACCGCGCCCTGTACCCCGACCCTTCCCTCCTCACCGAAGGCACCCTCGGCTGCGTTCTCCCGTACTTCCCCGAGCCCCTCCTCGACGACCCCGAACTCGCCACCGCCCTCCGCCGCGCCCACACCGAACTGAGCGCCTGCCCCGACCCGTTGGAGGCGGAGTCCCGGCTCCCGTGGCTGCTGACGGCCCTCGCCCGCCGCCACTCCACGGCCCGCGCGACGAGCGACACGGTGCCGGGCGCCGCCCACATCGCCCACGCGGTGCGGGACCGCCTGGCCGACGATCTCCTGGAACCCCCCTCCCTCGCCGAACTCGCCACCGCTTTGGGCCTGTCCCGCTACCAACTCCTCCGAGCCTTCCGTACGACGATGGGGATACCCCCGTACGCCTGGCTGGCGCAGCACCGGGTACACCGGGCCCGCGGACTACTGGAATCCGGACTCAAGCCGGCCGAGGTCGCTGGCCTGGTGGGCTTCGCCGACCAGGCGCACCTGACGCGCTGGTTCCGGCGGGTTCTCGGGGTCACCCCGGCGGCGTACCGCAACAGCGTTCAAGACGGCCGCCGCTGACGTGGCGAACATGGCCGCATGACTGCACGCGGCTGGTTCCTGTTCTCCCTGATGGGAGTGGTCTGGGGCATCCCCTACCTGCTGATCAAAGTGGCGGTGGATGCCCCGCTGTCCCCGTCGATGGTGGTGTTCACGCGCTGCGCGCTGGGCGCGGCCCTGCTCCTGCCCTTCGCGATACGGCAGGGCGACCTGCCCGCCACCGTTCGAACCCACTGGCGCCCGATGCTGGCCTTCGCGTGCATCGAGATCATCGGCCCCTGGTGGACCCTGACCGACGCGGAACGCCACCTGTCCAGCTCGACAGCGGGCCTGCTGATCGCGGGCGTCCCGATCGTAGGAGTGGCCCTGGCCCGCTTCTTCGGCGAAACGGAGAGGCTGGGAGTGCGGCGCGTCGTCGGGCTCGGCCTGGGCCTGGCCGGCGTAGGAGTCCTCACGGTCCCGCACCTGACAGGCGGGGACGCCCGCTCCCTGGCCGAGGTGCTGCTCACGGTGATCGGCTACGCAACGGCCCCGTTGATCGCCGCGCGTTACCTCAAGGCTGTCCCGACCCTCCAGCTCATCGCCCCCTGCCTGGCCCTCGCGGCCCTGGTCTACGCCCCGGCGGCGGCGGTGACCTGGCCGTCGGCGATGCCCTCCCCCTCGGTCCTGACCGCGCTGGCCACCCTGGGCGTGGTCTGCACCGCGGTCGCCTTCGTGGCCTTCCTGGAGCTGATCAAGGAGGCGGGCCCGACCAGGGCAACCGTCTTCACGTACGTCAATCCGGCGGTAGCGGTGGCAGCGGGCGCGATCTTCCTGTCCGAGCCACTGACGGCGACCATCCTGGCGGCCTTCACCCTGATCCTGGCGGGCTCGGTACTGGCGACCGTCTCCGGTCAGGGGGCCGCCACCCGCCCGGTAACATGGTCGACACGGCAGACGAGCCGGGCGGACGGCCGCGTGAAGTCCCTCAGGGGTCTTCCCGAGGAACGTCCGGGCTCCACAGGGCAGGGTGATGGCTAACGGCCACCCGGGGTGACCCGCGGGAAAGTGCCACAGAAAACAAACCGCCGGGGACTTCGGTCCTCGGTAAGGGTGAAACGGCGGTGTAAGAGACCACCAGTGCCCAGGGCGACCTGAGCAGCTAGGTAAACCCCACCCGGAGCAAGGTCAAAAGGAGCGCGGTAACACGCACTCTGCGGGGACGTTCGAGGGCTGCCCGCCCGAGTCCCCGGGTAGACCGCACGAGACCGGCGGCAACGCCGGTCCTAGATGGATGGCCGTCTCCCCGGCCGCCGCGAGGCGGTTGGGTGACAGAACCCGGCGTACAGCCCGACTCGTCTGCCGCCACCTGCGGCTTTGCCTTTGGAAAGGGCCTCTGACCTGCGTCGGAAACCCTTTCCGGTCTTTCGGGGGCTTGCTGCGTTACGCGGCGGAAAGTCCCTCGGAAGTCCCTCGGAAGTCCCTCGGACAGGGCTGAAAGTCCCTGGGCGGAGGGGCACCACGGGATGGTCTTGGACCAGCGGGATTACGCGGGATTACAGGGAATGGACAACCCTCGCCCGCCACTCATCCCTGGGCGCTCAAACCGCGGGTGGAGAGGAGGAGGTGCGGGGGGTTGCGGCGTCAACCCTGGGCTCGATGACGGCGTGTGCGGCCGGACCTAGGCTGCATCCGTCGTTCAGCCGATGATCAGGGGTGCACGGGTGTCGGTGCCGGTCTGATGTCGGGTCCATAGAGGGGAACCTGTCTTGGAACCAGCCGCTGCACCTGTCGTCGACCTTCCCGCCATACCGTTGCCGCAGCCGGACATCCTGCAAGCTCCTCCGCTGGCCGGGGAGTTGCGCGAGAAGTGCCCGTTCGCCAAGGTACGCACGCCCGCCGGCGACGAGGCCTGGCTGGTCACCGGGTACGAGGCCATCAGACAGGTCTACTCCGACGACCGCTTCGGTGTCTCGCACCGCGATCCCGAGCACGCTCCCCGGCTCGGCGCCTCCACCCTCATCGGCGGACCGGGCGGAAACTTCGACACGGAGCCCGAGGACCGCATGCGGCTTCGTGCGCGGCTCTCGCCCTTCTTCTCGCCCAAGAGCATGGAGGCCTTCCGGCCCCGTATGGACGCTCTCGTGGAGGAGGTCCTGGACGACATCGTCGCGCAGGGCCCGCCCGCCGATCTGCACAGCGAGCTCGCCGTCCGGCTGCCCGTCAATGTCATCTGCGAGCTGCTGGGTGTGCCGCGCGAGGGCCGTCTCCCGTTCCGTGAATGGACGCAGGGCATCGCCGGTGTACGGGACGAGGCGCTGTCCCGCGACTGCATGGCCAAGCTGATGAGCTACACCGGGGACCTGGTCGCGGAGAAGCGCCGCAACCCCGGCGATGACGTCCTCTCCAGCCTCTGCGCCGCCGAAGGCGGTGGCCTGGACGACCGCCATGTCTCCTTCCTGGCCGCGATGCTGCTCTTCGCCGGCCACGAGACCACCGTCGCCCGCCTCGACCTCGGGGTCCTGCTGATGCTCGCCCACCCCGAGCAGCGGGAGATCCTCGAAAGGAACCCGGACCGGATCGGCAGTGCTGTCGAGGAGATCCTGCGGTTGGTGGTGCACGGCGGCGCCAAGGAGACCTTCCGGTACGCCCGGGAGGACGCCGAGTTCGACGGCGTCAAGATCAAGGCCGGTGAACTCCTCGTGCTCTACAGCGCGGCCGGGAACCGCGACACGTACGCATTCGCCGATCCCGAATCCTTCGATGTACAGCGCTCGCCGAAGCCGAACCTCACCCTCGGCTTCGGGCGCCACTACTGCCTGGGCGCGCCCCTGGTCCGCATGGAGCTCGCCGCCGTCTTCTCCCGCATCTTCGACAAGCTCCCGGGGCTGCGACTGACCAAGCCCATCGGAGCGTTGGGGGTCAACAGCGGCTCGCTGCACGGCGGGATCACGGAGCTGCCCGTCACCTGGTGAGGCCCACTGCTCGCTACGAGGCCGCCGCCGTCAGGAGATGACGGCGGCGGCCTTCTGCGTGGCGGCGGCCAGTTCCCGGGCGCGGGTGCGGGCCCAGGTTTCCGCTTGCAGGACGTCCGGGAAGGTCAGCTGGGTTCCGGGGGTGGGCCGGCGAGGAAGGCGTCGACGCATTCCTCGTTGGCGGTGTTCAACACGGCGGGGGCGGTGGAGCAGCCGAGGATCACGATATCCCGGCGGCCTTGGGCCGCGTCGAAGACCGGATGCGGATCGGCGAGAGGGGCCGCGACGCCGGCGGTGCCCCTCACGGTGTCCCGGCGGGCAGCGCCGCGACGATCGGGTGGTCGCGCTCGATCAGGCCGAACTTGGAGGCACCACCGGGCGAGCCGAGCTCGTCGAAGAACTCGACGTTCGCCTTGTAGTAGTCCTTCCACTCGTCCGGAGTGTCGTCCTCGTAGAAGATCGCCTCGACCGGGCAGACCGGCTCACAGGCACCACAGTCGACGCATTCGTCCGGGTGGATGTACAAGGACCGGGAGCCCTCGTAGATGCAGTCGACCGGGCACTCCTCGATGCACGCCTTGTCCTTGACGTCGATGCAGGGCTGGGCGATCACATAGGTCACTGCGGTCTCCTTGAGTGAGGTACGCGATGCGAGGGGACGGTCCAGGTGTCGTTGCCGGTGAGGAGGGTGGTGAGGTCGCCCGTGCCGTTGTTTTCGACGGCGGTGTCGAGTTGGTCGGCCATGAGGGTGTCGTAGACGGGCCGGTCGATGTCGCGGAAGACACCGATGGGGGTGTGGTGCAGGGTGTCCGGGTCGGCGAGCCGGGACAGAGCGAACGCGGTGGTGGGCGATGCCGTGTGCGCGTTGTGGACGAGGATCCGACCCTCGTTCTCCGGCGTGACACGGACGACCTTCAGGTCACCAGTGGTCGCGTCCCTTACGACACCCTTGGCGCCGTCGGTGCCGAAGCGGATCGGCCGGCCGTGTTCGAGGCGGATGACTGCCTCGGCGGCCTGCTGCTTGTCCTTGAGGAGTGCGAAGGCGCCGTCGTTGAAGATGTTGCAGTTCTGGTAGATCTCGATCAGGGCCGTGCCGGGGTGGCCGGCCGCCGCGCGCAGCACCTCGGTGAGGTGCTTGCGGTCGGAGTCGATGGTGCGGGCGACGAAGGAGGCCTCCGCGCCGAGCGCCAGCGACACCGGGTTGAACGGCGCGTCCAGCGAACCCATCGGCGTGGACCTGGTGATCTTGCCGATCTCGGAGGTGGGGCTGTACTGGCCCTTGGTCAGGCCGTAGATCCGGTTGTTGAACAGCAGGATCTTGAGGTTGACGTTGCGGCGCAGGGCGTGGATGAGGTGGTTGCCGCCGATGGACAGGGCGTCGCCGTCACCGGTGACCACCCACACGCTCAGGTCGCGGCGGGAGGACGCCAGCCCGGTCGCGATCGCCGGGGCGCGGCCGTGGATGGAGTGCATCCCGTAGGTGTTCATGTAGTACGGGAAGCGGGAGGAGCAGCCGATGCCGGAGACGAAGACGATGTTCTCCTTGAGCAGGCCGAGTTCGGGCATGAAGCCTTGGACGGCGGCCAGGATCGCGTAGTCGCCGCAGCCGGGGCACCAGCGCACTTCCTGATGGGACTTGAAGTCCTTGGCGGCCAACGGGACTTCGGTCCGGGGTACGAGGGAGACTGCCTCAGCGGGCATCGATGGCCTCCTGAATGCGCAGCGCGAGCTGCTCGGCCTTGAACGGCATTCCATCGACCTGGGAGCAACTTTCCACGTCCATCAGGTACTTCGCCCTGAGGAGGGTGGCCAGTTGGCCCAGGTTCATCTCGGGAACGAGGACGCGCTCATAGGTGCCGAGAACTTCGCCGAGATTGCTTGGGAAGGGGTTGAGGTGGCGCAGGTGGGCCTGGGCGATGGGGTGGCTCTCGGCGCGCAGCCGGCGCACCGCGGCGGTGATCGGGCCGTAAGTGGAGCCCCAGCCCAGCACCAGGGTGCGGGCACTGTCCGGGTCGTCGACGGTGAGGTCGGGCACGGCGATGTTGTCGATCTTGGCCTGGCGGGTGCGGACCATGAAATCGTGGTTGGCCGGGTCGTACGAGATGTTCCCGGTGCCGTCCTGCTTCTCGATGCCGCCGATGCGGTGTTCAAGACCCGGCGTGCCGGGAATCGCCCACGGCCGGGCGAGAGTCTCCGGGTCGCGCTTGTAGGGCCAGAACACCTCGGTGCCATCGGCCTGTTGGTGGTTTGGTGCGGTGGCGAACCGGACCTGCAAGTCGGGCAAGCCGTGCACGGCCGGGATCCGCCAGGGCTCGGAGCCGTTGGCGAGATAGCCGTCGGAGAGCAGGAAGACCGGGGTGCGATACGTCAGTGCAATCCTTGCCGCCTCCAGGGCCGCATCGAAGCAGTCTGCGGGGGTCTGGGGGGCGACGATGGGCACCGGCGCCTCGCCGTTGCGGCCATACATCGCCTGCAACAGGTCGGCCTGCTCGGTCTTGGTGGGCAGCCCCGTCGAGGGACCGCCGCGCTGAATGTCCACGATCAACAGCGGCAGTTCCAGCGAGACGGCCAGCCCGATGGTTTCCGACTTCAGTGCCACACCGGGCCCGGAGGTGGTGGTCACCGCCAGCGAGCCGCCGAAGGCCGCACCCAGCGCGGCGCCGATGCCGGCGATCTCGTCCTCGGCCTGGAAGGTACGCACTCCGAAGTTCTTGTGCCGGGAGAGTTCGTGGAGGATGTCGGAGGCCGGGGTGATGGGGTAGGAGCCCAGATACAGCGGCAGGTCGGCCTGGTGGGCGGCGGCGATCAAACCGTAGGACAGGGCCAGGTTCCCGGAGATGTTGCGGTAGGTGCCGGTGGGGAAGGCGGCGCCGGCGGGGGCGACTTGGTAGGAGACCGCGAAGTCCTCGGTGGTCTCCCCGAAGTTCCAGCCCGCATGGAGGGCCGCCAGATTCGCCCGCATGATCTCGGGCTTCCCGTCGAACTTTGCCTTCAAGAACCGCTCGGTGCCCTCGGTGGGCCGGTGGTACATCCACGACAGCAGGCCCAACGCGAACATGTTCTTCGACCGCTCAGCCTCCTTGCGGGACAGCTCGAAGTCCTTCAGTGCCTCCACCGTCAGCGTCGTCAGCGGCACTGGATGTACGTGATAGGCCGCCAGCGAGCCGTCCTCCAGAGGCGAGACGTCGTAGCCGACCTTGGCCATCGCCCGCTTGGTGAACTCGTCGGTGTTGACGATGATCTCCGCGCCGCGCGGCACGTCCGCGATGTTCGCCTTCAAGGCGGCCGGGTTCATCGCCACCAGCACATCGGGCGCATCGCCCGGGGTGAGGATGTCGTGGTCGGCGAAGTGCAGCTGGAAGCTGGACACACCGGGCAGGGTGCCGGCGGGCGCCCGGATCTCGGCCGGGAAGTTCGGCAGCGTGGACAGGTCATTGCCGAACGAGGCGGTCTCCGAGGTGAACCGGTCACCCGTCAGCTGCATTCCGTCGCCCGAGTCACCCGCGAACCGGATGATCACCCGATCCAGCTGCCGCACCCGCTTGGCCTCGGGGATGTGCGCGGGGGTGGTCTCGATGGTCTGCTGGGGCCCGGTCTCACGGACCTGCATGGGACACCTCCAGGACGGAACGCCGGCGATCGTCCAGCGGGCCGGGCCGCCGGTCCAGCCGGGCACTGAGGATGTCGGCTGCCTCACGCTGCCGACCGTCCGATATCAAGGCGTACAACAGGGTCTCCTCCACGACCTCGTGCTGAGCGGCACTCCCGCCGACCGCCGAGAGCCGGGGCCGCAGTCGGCGCAGTGCGGCGACGGCCGCCGACCAGCGCTCCTCGACCACCGCGGTCAGCGCCTCGCACAGCGGTGCGATCACCTCCCGGAAGACGGGGGAGTCGTGCCCGTGCGCACGCCGGTGCAGCGCCCGCAGACGCCGTACATCAGAGGCGGCCGCCAGCGCCACCGCAGAGTGCAGGGCGGCGAAGGCGGTGGGCGGAGCCTCCAACCAGCCGACCGGCACCACGTCGAACAGCGCGTCCACGGGCAGCGGCCCCGGCCAGTGGTCCGCCATACGGCACCGCCACAGCAGCGAGGCCGAGTCCACCACGGCCCGGACCCCGGTCACCGCCGGAGGCGCCAGCTGCTGCTGGTAGCGGCGGAACACGGCGTCGCCGTCGGCCAGCATCAGCTCGTGCAGGGCGGCATGCCAGGCGAAGTGCGCCCGATGGTCCGAGCCGGCCCCTTGCTCGCCCAGCCAGCGGTCCAGCCAGGTCAGGCCACCCCGGTGCTGCCCGGTCTCGTAGAACACATGGGTCCTGGCATGCACCGCGTGCCCGGCCGCCGGTTCCGCGGCGAGCGCCCGGCAGGCCAGCGTCTCGGCCTCCTCCCAGCGCTCCTGCTCCTGGCGTACGAAGGCGAGTTGGCCGAGATACCACCAGTCCTCGCCGTAACTCCCGGACAGACCCTCGACCAGCTGCCACGCCTGGCGGCCGCTGGTCACCCCGTCGAAGGAGATGGTGGGCACGGCGAGGGAGACGGCCAGCGCATCCCGCGGATGGGCCGCGACATGGCCGAGCAGCGCAGCGGCGCCCGCCGGTCCGCCGTGCCGGATCCGTTCGGTGACCGCCGCGACGAAGCGGCGCTCGCGTTCCGTCGCCCGGGTCGCGGCCCGCCCCGCGCGGTCCAGTGCGGCGCCCACCTCGACCTGCCCGCCGTGCTCATGCCCGAGAAGCGCCAGCACCGCATGGCCGAGCGCGAAACCGGGATCCGCGGTCAGCGCCTCGCGGAGCAGTGGAACAGAGCCGTGCTGTCCCTTCAGGATCCGGTCCAGCGCTTCCCCATAGCGGGCGGCCGCCTCCGGATTCGTAGTCAACCGGAGACCGAACCTGTCCCTGGACGGGCGGCGGTCCGCCGGCCCAGGGCCGGCGAGGAGGGAGACCACGGCCTCGGCAGTGCGGTCCGCCTGGACCCGGATCTCCGGGATGGCGGTGGACTCGAGGAGCTCACCGCGCCGCAGCGCCCCGATGGCCCACACCGCCGGAGTGCCGGCCGGTCCGGCCGCGGTCCGGAGCAGACCGTCCTCGCCGGTGTCGAGGCCGAGCCCGGTGGGGTGGACCCGGGCCAGCCCCGAGTCGAGCAGGCCGCGGATGAACGGGTCGTCGATCGCCGTCCAATCAGCCTGCGGGCCCGTGCAGTTGACCACGGCGCCGACCTGGAGCCGGGTGCCGTCGCTGAGCCCGACCCGTATCCCCTCCGCGGTGATCTCCGCGTCGGTCAGCTCGGCTGCCCGGACGCGCACCCGCCCGGACTCCCGGGCGGCGTGCAGGGCGCTCGCCGAGGCCGGTGGGATGCGGTGCCGGTGCACCTCCCACAGCCGCAGGTCCTCGGCGAGGAAGCGGCTGCGGTCGGCGGTGGACAGCTGCTGCCACAGGGCGGCGGTGAGGTGCCGAATGCTGTCGAAGGCCGGCCGCCAGTCCCCGGACTGGCGTCGGCCGCGAGCGAGATGGGTGAGGAACGTACGGCGCAGCTCCGGCAGCCCGCAGGCACCGGGGATCCGGGGCGCCGGGCAGGCGGCGGCCGAGGCGGTGGTGTGCGGCTGCGGCACCAGACCGTGCCGCGACACCGCGTGCACCACCCGGCCCGGCCGCTCCAGACCGATCGCCACATCGACCATGGTCAGTCCGGTCCCGACGAGCAGCACGTCCTGCTCGTCGGGTACGGAGTCGAGCGCGCCCGGGCCCCAGGGGGAGACGATGAAACGGTGGGAGCCGACCATCGAAGCCGGGGCCCAGGTGCAGTCCGGGGCGAGGTTGCCGAGCGCGAGAACGGCGGAGTCGGCCTCGAGGGTCTGCCCGGAGGAGAGCTTCAACAGGAGTCGGCCGCCGCCGTGTTCGGCAGCGGTGACCCGTTCGTGCAAGCGGTGCAGCCGGGCAGGGCCGCCCGGCGCCGCCAACTCGTCCAGCACCTCGGACAGATACTCCCCGTACAGCGCGCGGGGCACGAACGCGGCCGGCGTCGCGGCGGGCAGCCGCCGGGTGACCCAGCGGACGAAGTGCTCGGGGTCCTCGACGAAGGCGCTCATCCGGGCAGCCGGCACATTGAGGACATGCCGGGGGTCGCTCGTGGCATAGGCGACGCCGCGGCCGGTGGCCTCGGCAGGGTCGACGCACCACACGTCCAGCGCGAGCCGGCACCGCCGGGCGTGCTGAAGGAGACGGGCCGCGGTGAGGGCGCCGGCGGCACCGGCACCGACGACGGCGACCTGGGCGGTCGCGCGCGGACGGGCTGGGCGGCTCATGGCTCGGTCCCTTCGGTCGTCGTACAGGCCGTGAGAGTGGCCCCGTCGTCCGGGGCGATGAGCAGGAAGGAACCCGTGTGCCGCGAAGCGGCATAGGGGTCGAGGGGCAGCGGCTGCGCGCTGCGCAGCACCACCGTTCCGAGGTCGTTGACGTGCAGCGCCCCGGGTGCGCGGACCGGACCGCCGCCGCGACCTGGGTCGATCGCGTACGGGATGTCCTTGACGATCGCCTTGACGGTGCGGGTGGTGTGCTTGATCAGCACCCGGCTGCCGGGCGTGAGCGGTCGCTCGTGCAGATGGCAGACGGTGGCGGTGATGTCCTGGGTGAGGTGCGGGAGCCGGGAGGTGGGGGCGATCAAGTCGCCTCGGGAGACGTCGAGTTCATCGGCCAGGCGGAGGGCGACCGACTGCGGGGCGCGGGCCGCCGGCACGTCCTGACCGAGCGCGTCGATGGCGGCGATTGTGGTGGTGTGCCCCGAGGGCAGCACGGTGACCTGTTCGCCGACTCGCAGGATGCCGGCGGCGATCCGGCCCGCGTAGCGGCGGACGCCCTCGTGCCGGATGACGTACTGGACGGGGAGACGGGCCGGGGCCGCGCCGAGATCCTCGTCGGCGGAGACCGCTTCGAGGTGCTCGAGGATGGTGGGGCCGCCGTACCAGTTCATGTGGGGGGAGGGCTCCACGACGTTGTCGCCGGCGAGCGCCGAGATCGGGATCGTGGTGATCTCGGGGACGCCCAACTCGCCGGCGTACGCGGTGAATTCCTCTGCGATGGCGGCGAATACCTGCTCCTTGTACCCCACCAGGTCCATCTTGTTGACGGCGAGGGTGACGTGGGGGACGCGTAGGAGGGCGGCGACGGCGGCGTGGCGGCGGGTTTGTTCGACGACGCCGTTGCGGGCGTCGACCAGGACGAGGGCGAGGTCGGCGGTGGAGGCGCCTGTGACCATGTTGCGGGTGTACTGCACGTGGCCGGGGGTGTCGGCGAGGATGAAGCGGCGGCGGGTGGTGGCGAAGTAGCGGTAGGCCACATCGATGGTGATGCCCTGTTCGCGTTCGGCGCGCAGGCCGTCGGTGAGCAGCGCCAGGTCGGGGGCGTCCCCCATCGATGCGCGCCGCACCGCGTCGAGCTGGTCGCTGAGGATCGACTTCGAGTCGTAGAGCAGCCGGCCGACGAGGGTGGATTTGCCGTCGTCGACGGAGCCGGCGGTGGCGAAGCGCAGCAGGGTGGTGGCCGACCGGTGCTCTGTGGCAGTCGTCATCAGAAGTACCCCTCGCGCTTGCGGTCTTCCATCGCGGCCTCGGAGAGTTTGTCGTCGGCGCGGGTTGCGCCGCGTTCGGTGAGCCGGGAGGCGGCGATCTCGGCGATCACGGCGTCCAGGGTGGTGGCGGTGGAGTCGACGGCGCCGGTGCAGGACATGTCGCCCACGGTGCGGTAGCGGACCTGGCGCATCTCGACCGTCTCGTCGTCCTTGGGTCCGCCCCAGTCGCCGGCGGTCAGCCACATCCCGGACCGCTTGAACACCGGCCGCTGGTGGGCGAAGTAGATCTGCGGGAGTGGGATGTGTTCGCGGGCGATGTACTGCCACACGTCCAGCTCGGTCCAGTTGGACAGCGGGAAGACGCGGACGTGCTCGCCGGGAGCGTGACGGCCGTTGTAGAGCTGCCACAGCTCGGGGCGCTGGCGGCGCGGATCCCACTGGGAGAACTCATCACGCAGTGAGAAGACGCGTTCCTTGGCGCGGGCCTTCTCCTCGTCGCGGCGCCCGCCACCGAAGACAGCGTCGAACTTCTCTGAAGCGATCTTCTCGGTCAGGGGCAGGGTCTGCAGGGGGTTGCGGGTGCCGTCCGGGCGCTCGCGCAGCTTTCCGCTGTCGATGTAGTCCTGTACGGAGGCCACATGGAGGCGCAGCCCATGTGCGGCCACAATACGGTCGCGGTAGGCGATGACCTCGGGGAAATTGTGTCCGGTGTCCACATGTAGCAGCGTGAACGGCACCGGCGCCGGCGCGAACGCCTTCAGCGCCAGGCGCAGCATGACGATGGAGTCCTTGCCCCCGGAGAAGAGGATCACCGGCTTCTCGAACTCGCCCGCCACCTCACGGAAGATGTGCACCGCCTCGGACTCCAGCACGTCCAGATGCGTGAGCGCCGCCACCGGGACCGGCAGAGTCGTCGTCATACCGACCACCCCTCACTGTCCGCGTCCCAGCCCAACAGCCCCCGCGCCACAAGCAGTCGGTGTACGGCCGCCGCGCTCTCCTGGACCGTGCGACCCTGCGTCTCCAGCCGCAGATCCGGCTTGTCCGGTGCCTCGTACGGGTCGTCGACGCCGGTCAACCCCGATATCTCGCCGACCGCCTGCTTGGCGTACAGCCCCTTCACATCGCGTACGGAGCAGACCTCCACCGGCGTGGCGACATGCACCTCCACATAAGGGACGGCGCCCAGCTCGTGCCGCAGCCGCACCAGATCGCGGCTGTCCGCGTATGGAGCGATCACCGGGACCAGCGTGATGACGCCGTTGCGGGCCAGGACCTCCGCCACCATGCCGATCCGCTGCACATTGGTGTGCCGGTCCTCCCGGCTGAAACCGAGGCCGGCCGAGAGGAATCGGCGGATCTCGTCGCCGTCGAGCACCTCCACCCGATGGCCGTCAGCCCGCAGCCGGCCCGCCAGCTCAAGCGCGATGGTGGTCTTGCCGGAGCTGGGCAGCCCCGTCAGCCAGACGGTGGCGCCCGCGGCCGCCGGCGGTCTGTCCCACCCGGCGGCGAACGCATTGCTCTTCACGCAGCCCCCCCACTCGGACAAGGCGCCGGTCAACCGGCCAGCCGGGACATGGCGTCCTGGCAGGCGGCCTCGAGTCGTTGACGCTGCTCGTCCGGGAGCGAACGCCACCCCGAGGGCCGGTCGGAGACCAGCCCGGCGGCCTTCCGCAGCCAGGACTCGGAGGCGTCCACCGGGCCGATGAAAGCGGCCAATTCGGTGAGGGTGCCCGCGGTGTCCTCGACCAGCCGGTCATAGCTGAACTGCAGCAGCCGCCCGGGCTCCACCTCGCGCAGTCCTTCGAGCCCGGTGGTGATCTGGTCCGACCAGGCGTGCCCGAAGTCCTCCACCGGCAGCTCGACCGACTCGAAGGCGGACAGCTCGAAGGTGTCCGGCATCAGCGGCACCAGGTCCGCGGGGATCGACACCCCCGGCGGTACGTCCTCGACGTACGGGTTGACGCCCAGCTCCTGCTGGAGCCGCATCGACACCGCGCCGAGCCGGAACGCGCCGCTGCGGCTCATCGAGTACGCGCACTCGCGGCCGTCGCGGTAGAGATGCACGAACCGCGCGTCGGGGAACAGCCTGACGAGCTCCGGCACATGGCGCAGGGAGAATCCGGACCGCTCCGCCCACACCTTCGCGCCGAAGCGGTCCCGCAGCCAGCCGAAGAGCCGCCGGTGCTGCTCGGCGACCTCGGCCGTACCGAGGCTCCGTACGAACTCCTCGACCTCCGCATACAGGGCCTCGGGCCGGTCGGTGAGATGCGGCAGCGAGGTCACCAGGATCGGCGGAATGCCGGTCGAGGCATTGAACGGGCGGCTGGGCGAGGCCTCGTACAGGAACTCCTCGACCGGCGCGCCCACTCGATATGCGGAGGTGACGAACGGGTGCGGAGTGCTGAGCAGACTCCAGTACTCGGCGGCCGTCAGCTCACCGGCGGGGAAGGGACCGGTGAGGAGCAGCCCGAAGAACTCCGACAGGCTGAGTACCTCCGGGTTGAGCCGGAGCATCTCGGACAGCAGGGTCGATCCGCAGCGTCCGGTCGACACCACGAAGACGGGGGGCAACTGGCTCACGAGTACTCCCTGAGATTCATCGGTACGACGCTGGGACCGGCGTCGGCGGCTTGTCCGTGGAGGCCGAACTCATGGCGGGAACGCAAGGTCCGCTGGGCGGTCCAGGTGACCAGCAGGGCAGGCAGCACGGTGGCCGCGGCCGGCGGAACACCGGCACCCCAGGCGATCAGGGCGCCCGCCAGCACCACCCGTTCCAGGCAGATCACCTCGTGCATGCGCAGGGCGTACCGGCGGGAGGGAACCCCGGCCCGGAGCAGCAGCACCACCACCGTCCAGAAGGCGCCGACCGCCGCGATCAGCAGCATTACCCAGCCGACGTTCACCGGCCGGTGCAGGAACAGCGGGGCGGTCGCGGCCAGTACGGTCCACACCGCCGCCAGTCCGGTGATCACCCGCACCGTGGTACGGACACCCTTGCGCACCGGCAGCGTCAGATAGCCGCCCTCTTTGTCGCCGTCCATGTCCCGCAGGGTGCCGACCAGGTTGGAGGCGCTGTCGTGGAAGCAGAACACGGCGGACACAGCGATCAGCTCAGGACCGATGTGTCCCCCTGCAAGCAGGACCCCGAACAGGAAGGCGAAGGAGGTGAGCGAGCCGCGCACCAGATTGCCGCTGAGGCCGCGGGCCTTGAAGAACGCGTTGTACGACACCCCCACCACGGTCGCCAGGCCCACCAGGGCCACCGCATGCCAGTTGAGCAGCAGCGTCCACGCGGCGCCTGCGGCGATCAGGCCGATCATCGCGGCGAGTGCGGTGGAGGCGCGCAGCCGGCCCGAGGGGATCGGCCGCTGCGGCTTGGCGATCGCGTCCAGCTCACGGTCGAAGTAGTCGCCGCCGTACAGGCCGGCCAGCCAGCCGAGGGTCGGGATCGCCCAGGCCGCGAAGAGCCGGGAGCCACTGGTGGAGTCGGCGGCCAGGGCGGCACCGGCCAGGCCGACCAGGCCGACATAGCAGCTGGTGTACGGCCGCCAGGTTTCCACATGAGCGGAAAGGCTACGCATCAAACCGGTCATGAACCTCGGGTCCTTTGGAATTCCGGAATATCCGCTTGGATGTCACGCTGACCGCCATCCTGGAGTTTCCGGTGGGATCCGGAAAGGCTTATGGGGGAGTGGATTCGGGTAGTCCGAGCGGGTGCGCCGAACGGGGAGTGCCCGATCGGTGCACGCTCTGAAGAGGGAAGATGACAGACCGTCGGGCTGCCCGATCGGCTACCCCAAACGGAATTGACACCCACTCAAGCCCTCCCCCAGCATTTCTGGCGTGATGTCTAGCCGGTTTCCGTGCCGATCTGGATGGTGAGCCATGAGCGCAGGAATTCAGACCGATGTAATAGATTTCCCCGCGGATTCCGCCTTCTCCGCGGAGCGGGCCGACGAGGAACCCGTTATGCGGGAGCTGTACGACCGGCTCAGCACCCGGTGGGACGCCGAGGACAGCCTGCTCGGCGACATGTGCCGGCACGCCCAGGTCCCCATGGGCAAGCTGTTCCGCCCCGTACTGCTCCTGGAGTCGGCGCTGGCCGTCGGAGGTGACATCGCCCATGTGCTGCCCGCGGCGGTCGGCACCGAGAGCGGCCATGTCGCCAGCCTTGTCCACGACGACATCATCGACAACGATCTGATGCGCCGCGGCAGACCGGCCGTGCACGCCAAGTTCGGCGCGGACAACGCCATCGTGGCCGGCGACGCCATGCTGTTCGACCTGTTCCGCTGCCTCGCCGAGTGCCGGCAGGCGGGCGCGCAGGACAGCCGGATCGTCAGCGCCCTCGAGGTGGTCGCCAAGGCAGGCCTCGAACTGTGTCGCGGCCAGAGCCTGGAGTACGAGATCACTCAGGGCTCGAGCCGCGATGTGGACCGCTACATCCTGATGATCAAGCTGAAGACCGGGGCGCTGTTCCGCGGCGCCTGCCAGGCCGGCGCGCTGCTCGGCGGCGGTGGCCGACAGGAGATCGAGGCGCTCGGGACGTACGGCGACGAGCTCGGCATCGCCTTCCAGATGTGCGACGACCTCTTCGCGTACACCGGTGACGACGACACGGCGATCGGCAAGTCGCTGCTCAGCGACATCCGCAACAAGCGGATGACGCTGCCGGTGCTGCTCGCCTACCAGCAGGCCGACCGGGACGGCGAGAGGTTGCTCGACGCGGCCTTCGACCCCGAGCTCGACCCGGCCGAGGCCCTCGCCATGGTGGGCACGGTCATCCGCCGGACCGAAGCGGTGGAGGCCTCCCGGGCCATGGCCCTGCGCCACGCGAGCGCCGCCGAGCGGGCCCTGGACGCACTGGTTCCGACGCCCAGCAGACACCGGATGGCGCACCACGCCCGGATGGCGGTGAGCCGCCTCAGCTAGCCCTCACTGCCCGGCCCGTCAGCAGCCATTGGTCAGCCGTCCGTCACCAGCCGCAAGCGTCAGTCAGAGAGGGGAGTACGTCCGGTGGCACAGCACTCCGAACCTGCCGAGGACACCGCCTACGATGTGGTGATCTGCGGTGCCGGCGTGGGCGGTCTGACCCTGGCCGCGGTGCTCGGCCGACAGGGGCGCCGAGTCCTGCTGGTCGAGAAGCAGCGCCGGTTCCGCATGATGCACAAGGGCGAGCTCATCCAGCCCAGCTCCCTCACCGTCCTCGACGAACTGGGGCTGCTGCCGCATCTGTACGCGGCCGGCGCGCTCAAGGTCAACGCCCTGGCCTGCCGCACCGCGGACGGCGCCGACCTGGTCACCCTCGACTACGGCCTGATCACCGGTGCGTACCGGCACGGCCTGGTGCAGAGCTACAAGGACATGCTCGACACCCTCGCGGACCGGCTCGGCCCGACCGTCACCTTCTGGCGGGGCACCCGCGTCGAGGATCTGATCCGGGACGACACCGGACGGATCACCGGGGTGTCGCTGAACCGCGAGGGCACCCCCTGCCGGGTGGCGGCCGCGCTGACCGTCGCCTGCGACGGCCATGCCTCCAGGCTCCGGGACGCGGCCGGCATCCAGGTGGCCATGCACCGCTACGACCATCAACTGGTCGGTTTCGAGATAGAGAAGACCCCGCCGCTCGGCCCCGACATGAACGCCCACCTCACCCGCCACGGACTACGGGCGCTCTTCGAACTCCCCGGCCACCGGGCCCGGTTGTACGTGCAGATCCCGGTCGGCTCCTTCCGCGAGGTGGGCCGTGCGGGAGTGGCCGGGTGGACCGAAGGCATCCTCCGTACGATGCCGGCCTTCGACGCGATCGCCGAACCGCTGAAGGACTGCCTGGACACCGTCCAGGTGCTGTCCGCCTGGCGGTTCGTCGCCCCCTTTTGGTCACGGCCGGGCTTCGCACTGCTCGGGGACGCGGCGCACTGCGTCCACCCCATGGTCGGGCAGGGCATGAACTCCGCGATCGGAGACGCCTGGTCGCTGGGGAGCGAGCTGGCCGAGGAGCCGGCCGGGGGGCGCCCCCTCGGGCCCGCCGAGGTCGATGACGCTCTGCGGCGCTACGAGGCCGTGCGGCGCCCCCGGCTCGAGTTCGTCTCCCGGCTCAGCCACAACCTGGCCACCCTGCTCACCACCACCTCGCGGACGGGGCGCCTGTTGCGGCCCTCGCTGCTGCGCCGCAACCAGTCCAATGTCCGGCTGCGTCGGCACATCACCCAGAACGTCGCGGGACTGACGGCGCAGCCGTTCCGCGCCCGGGACTGGATCAGTGCGTCCGGTCTGCTGCCCCGTCCCTCCGGTAGGCCGCTTCCTGCTCGAGCCGAGGAGATCCACCCATGACCCCACCCACCGCAGTCAGCGCAGTGAACCTCCTGAGAACCGCCTCCGAATCCCGCGCCCTGCGCGCCATGACAGCACCGCAACTCGCCGCACTCGCCCAGGAGATGCGGGACCTGATGCTGGACGTGGTGGCGCGCACCGGTGGCCATCTGGGCTCCAACCTCGGGGTGGTGGAACTCACCATCGCACTGCACCGCGTCTACACCTCACCGTACGACCGGCTGCTGTTCGACACCGGCCACCAGGTCTACCCGCACAAACTGCTCACCGGCCGCTGGAACCGATTCGCGGAGCTCCGCAAGAGCGGTGGCCTCTCCGGCTATGCCAGCCAGGCCGAGTCCGAGCACGACGTGATCGAGAACTCGCACGCCTCCACCGTGCTGTCGTACGCCGACGGGCTGGCCAAGGCCTACCGGCTGACCGGGCAGGACGACCGCCAGGTGGTCGCGGTCATCGGGGACGGCGCGCTCACCGGCGGCATGGCCTGGGAGGCGCTCAACAACATCGCGGCCGCCAAGGACCGCCGGGTGACCGTAGTGCTCAACGACAACGGCCGCTCCTACTCCCCGACCATCGGCGGCATCGCCGAGCACCTGGCGGCCAGCCGCGAGGGCACCGGCGAGCAGCCGCCCGGGGAGCTCTTCCGCTCGCTCGGCCTCGGCTATCTCGGACCGGTCGACGGACACGACATCACCGCGCTCGAAGCCGCCCTCACCGAGGCCAGGACGCTCGGCCCCACCGTGGTGCACGTGGTGACCCGCAAGGGCTTCGGCTATCCGCCGGCCGAGGCGGACGACGACGAGAAGTTCCACGCCCCGGGCCTCTTCGACCCGGCCACCGGCCGCAAGCGGCCTTCCACCGGTACCTCCTGGACCGGGGTGTTCGGCAAGGAGATGGTGCGCATCGGCGCCGAGCGGCCAGACGTGGTGGCCCTGACCGCGGCCATGATGGGCCCCACCGGCCTCGCCGGATTCTGCGACGCGTACCCCGAGCGCACCTTCGACGTCGGCATCGCAGAGCAGCACGCGATGGGCTCGGCCGCGGGACTCGCGCTCGGCGGGCTGCGACCGGTCCTCGCGGTGTACGCAACCTTCCTCAACCGGGCCTTCGACCAACTGCTGATGGACGCCGCGCTGCATCGGCTCGGCCTCACCGTCGTACTCGACCGGGCCGGTGTCACCGGCGACGACGGGCCGAGCCACAACGGCATGTGGGACCTGTCGATCCTGCAGGTGGTGCCGGGTTTGCGGATCGCCGCACCGCGCGACGCGGCCCGGCTGCGCTCGCTGCTCAGGGCCGGTATCGACATCCCGGACGGTCCGACCGTGGTGCGCTTTCCCAAGGGCGCGGTGCCCGAGGACCTCCCGGCGATCGGCCGGATCGGTGAGCTGGACGTACTCAGCGCCACCGGCGCGCAGGACGTCCTCGTCGTCGCCGTGGGCCCGCTGGCCCGGGCCGGCATCGAGACCGCCGCGCTGCTCAGGGCGCAGGGCTTGGGCGCCACCGTGGTGGATCCGCGCTGGGTCAAGCCACTGGACCCGGCACTGGCGGCGGTCGCACGGCGGCACCGGCTGGTGGTGGTCGCCGAGGACAGCTGCCGCAGTGGCGGCGTCGGAGACGCGGTGGCCCGCCTGCTGCGGGACGCCGATGTGGACACTCCGGTCCGCACCTTCGGGATCCCCGCCGCCTTCCTGGAGCACGCGGGCCGCGCCCAGATCCTCGATGAGATCGGGCTGACTTCACGTCATATGGCCCGCTGTGCCACGGAGTTCCTGGCCAGGCGCAGCCCGATGCGCTGGCCGCTGCCCGTCTCGCTGGGTGGCCCGCTTCCGTTGAGCTCCACGACGGCCACCAGGGAGACCGCCTCATGACCGACCTCGCCATGCCCGCCTTCCCGCCGCCCGCACTGGCGGCCCGTCGGTCCACCCGCCAGTTGAAGGTGGGGCCCGTCGGGGTGGGGAGCGCCCATCCGATCTCCGTGCAGTCCATGACCACCACACTCACCGCCGACGTCAACGCGACTTTGCAGCAGATCGCCCAACTCACTGCGGCGGGCTGCGACATCGTGCGCGTGGCCTGCCCGAGCGCGGACGACGCGGAGGCGTTGCCCGCCATCGCCGGAAAGTCGCAGATCCCGGTGATCGCCGACATCCACTTCCAGCCGAAGTACGTCTTCGCGGCGATCGACGCGGGCTGCGCAGCGGTCCGTGTGAACCCGGGCAACATCCGCAAGTTCGACGACCAGGTCAAGGAGATCGCCAAGGCGGCCCGCGACCGGGGTACCCCGATCCGGATCGGGGTCAACGCCGGCTCCCTGGATGCGAGGCTGCTCAAGAAGTACGGCAAGGCCACCCCGGAGGCGCTGGCCGAATCCGCGCTGTGGGAGGCCGGGCTCTTCGCCGAGCACGGCTTCCACGATCTGAAGATCTCCGTCAAGCACAACGACCCGGTCGTGATGATCAGGGCGTACGAGATCCTCGCCGAGCAGTGCGACTACCCGCTGCACCTCGGGGTCACCGAGGCCGGACCCGCCTTCCAGGGCACGATCAAGTCCGCCGTCGCGTTCGGCGCACTGCTGCGCCAGGGGATCGGCGACACCATCCGGGTCTCGCTCTCCGCCCCTCCGGTGGAGGAGGTCAAGGTCGGGGTGCAGATCCTGCAGTCGCTCGGGCTGCGGCCGCGCAAGCTGGAGATCGTCTCCTGTCCGTCCTGCGGCCGCGCCCAGGTCGACGTCTACAAGCTGGCGGAGCAGGTCACCGCGGCGCTCGAAGGCATGGAGATCCCGCTGCGGGTCGCGGTCATGGGCTGCGTGGTGAACGGGCCGGGCGAGGCGCGGGAGGCGGACCTCGGGGTGGCCTCCGGCAATGGCAAGGGCCAGATCTTCGTCCGCGGCGAGGTCGTCAAGACGGTGCCGGAGCGGCTGATCGTGGAGACCCTCATTGAGGAGGCACTGCGACTGGCCGAGGAGTCAGGCGCCGCCGCGGGCACGGAGGAGCAGTCGTGACCGGCCGGCAGAGCGGACAGCAGCGGGGTCAGCGCAGCGGGCGGCGCGTCCTGCTGGCGAAGCCGCGCGGCTACTGCGCGGGTGTGGACCGCGCGGTGCGCACGGTCGAGCTGGCCCTGGAGCAGCACGGCGCCCCTGTCTACGTACGCAAGCAGATCGTGCACAACATCCATGTGGTCAGGACCCTGGAGCGGCGCGGGGCCGTGTTCGTGGAGGAGACCGGCGAGGTGCCCGAGGGCGCCGTGGTGGTGTTCTCCGCGCACGGTGTCGCGCCCTCGGTGCACGAGGGCGCCGCGGCCCGCGGGCTGCACGCCATCGACGCGACCTGCCCGCTGGTGACCAAGGTGCACAACGAGGCCCGGCGGTTCGCCGCTGAGGACTACGACATTCTGCTGATCGGGCACGAGGGGCACGAGGAGGTCATCGGGACCGCGGGCGAGGCACCCGAGCACATCCAACTCGTCGACGGTCCCGAAGACATCGGACGAATCTCGGTGCGGGACCCGGAGCGGGTCGCCTGGCTGTCCCAGACCACTCTCTCGGTCTCCGAGACCCAGGAGACGGTGGCGGCGCTGCGCGACAGGTTCCCGGCGCTGGCCGGGCCGCCCTCGGACGACATCTGCTACGCGACCCAGAACCGGCAGACCTCGGTACGGCAGATCGCCGCCGAGGCGGAACTGGTCATCGTGGTGGGTTCGGCCAACTCCTCCAATTCCAAGCGGCTGGTGGAGGTGGCGCTGGAAGCCGGCGCCCGGGCGGCCCACCTGGTGGACTACGCGGCAGAGCTGGACCCCGACTGGCTGGAGAACGTGCACACCGTCGGGGTTACCAGTGGTGCCTCGGTGCCCGAGGTGCTCGTACAGGATCTGCTGGAGACACTGGCCGACCATGGTTTCGACGACCTGCTGGAAATCGAGTCCGTACCGGAGCGGATGCAATTCGCATTGCCCAGAGAAGTGCGGGCGGAACGGATGAGGATGACACCCGAGTAACCCGAAAGGTAAGTTCGAGCCGATCAATGCGATGGGAGCGGCGCAATGGAATGGGTTACTCGCGAGTTGTGCAAACCTCCCTGGTGTTGTTCCGGATTTCGGCACATCTGCCGTCCGGTATGAAGCTTCAATTGAAGCAGACCGGGCTTGTCCGGGGCGTCAACCCGAGGGTTGACGCCCCGAAGTGCGGGGGCTGCCGGGTCGGTGACTCTGTCAACCCGGGGTTCGATGTGCCGTGGCCGGAAATGAAGTGGCTGAGATTTGTGGGCCGAAAGGCGGCGAGCCGGGGCCCGGGCGGCCGACGAAGAAGCGGCTACATTGCGGGCGTCAGCCGTGACTCCGCCAGCAGACCCCGCTGGAGGGCGAGGGACACGGCCTGGGTGCGGTTCGAGCAGTTGAGCTTGGCCAGCACGTTGGCCACATGGCGCTTGACTCCGTGCTCGGAGATGCCGATCCGTGGCGCGATCTGTTTGTTGCTGTACCCCTGGGAGAGCAGGGTCAGCACGTCCACCTCGCGCTGGGTGAGCAGCTGCCGGCTCTGGTGCGGGCCGTTGCGCAAGGCCCTGGGGCGCTGCAGCAGTTGGCCTGCGACGCGGACCGGGAGCATGACCTCCTCCTGGCGCTCCAGCCGTTCCAGGGCGCCACTCATGTGCTCTGTGGTGATGTCCTCGAGCAGAACCAGACCGTGCGCGAAGCGCTGCGAGTACTCGACGAAGGAGGGGTCGTCGAGGCTGTGCAGGATCAGTAGTGTGCGCATGTGATCCTGGGCGGCCCGGACTTCGAGGGATCTGATCTCGTCGATTCCGATAGTGGAGGACATGGCCAGGATGCCGGCGCGACCGGGTCGCTGGCGTCGCTCCTCGAGGGCGGTGTCGAGACGTGGGGTGGTTTCGCAGCCGGTGACACTTGCCACCGTTTCGATGGAGCGGAACACAGCCACGAGTCCGAGCCGTATGACTTCATTCGGCTCTATGAGTAGTATTGAGTTGCCGCCGGGACAGTAATCCCCGATGGAAGGCTGCTCGGCTTCGGCAATATTGGGCATACCTGACATTCTCCCCGTTGTCCGTCAGTGATGCGGGCTCCCATCGCATGGCCGATTATGGCACTTCGTGCACCGATCCGGCCAGGAAATGTTTTTTTATTTGACTGTCGGACATTGTCCCCTCGTTGCCACTTGATTTGCCCCGGGTGCACAAGAGCCCCCCGATTCCCGAATTTAGGGAATCATAGGGGGCTCTTTGTCGTTGCTTGGGCTTACTCTTATCCGGCGTGGTCGGCGGCGGCCGTACGGGGCCGAGGGCCCTCGGCGCGGCGAGCCACCGCTCCCATCCGGCTGGTCACCCGCAGCGGCAGAAGCCGCAGCCCCACGCCGAGCACACTCCAGGGCCAGGCCGGCACACAGGCCCTGGCCGGCTCGCGCTCGATGGCGGCGGCCAGCCGGCGGCAGCCGGTCTCTGTGTCGACCACCAACCTCCGCTGGCCCTCATGGGTGTTGGACTCAGATCGGATGTATCCGGGCAGCATGGTGCTGACCTTCACCTGGGTTCCCATCACATCCGCGCGGATGCCCTCGGCCAGCGTCAGCACCCCGGCCTTGCCTGCCGCGTACGCGGTGAGCGCGCCGGGGAAGCCCTTCAGCGCACTCATGGAGGAGATCACCACCAGATGGCCCGAATGCTGCTCCCGGAACACCTCCATGGCCGCCTCGCACTGGGCGAGGGCGGCGGTGAAATTGGTGTTCACCGCGCGAAGGTTTCGCTCGAAGCCACCCGTGCCCACCGGACTTCCCTCGCCCGTACCGGCGTTGACGACCACCCGGTCCAGCGAGCCGAGCTCCGCGCGGAAAGAGTGGAACACCTCGAACACCGCTGCGTGGTCGGTCACATCGAGCTCGCGCACGGCCACGGTGATCGAGGGATGCGCCGCGAGCAGCTCCTCTCGCAGCTCCTTCAGCCGGTCGCCGCGCCGCGCACACAGCGCGAGACGGCGGCCGCGCCGGGCGAACTCCCAGGCCATACCGCGACCGAGACCGCCGCTCGCGCCCGTGATCAGGATGTTCTTCCGCATGCCCCACTCCCTCTTCCGACTTCCGGCTCCTCGGCGTGCCAAGGCCGCGCGACAAGGCCTACTCGACCAGCCGGATCGCCGACGTCGGGCAGCCCGAGACGGCGCTCCGGACGACTGCTTGCCGCTCGGCGGACGGCTGGGGGCGGAGCACTTGGACCACGCCGTCCTCCTCGCTCTGGTCGAAGGTCTCGGGATCGGTCAGCACACACATGCCGCTGCCGCAGCACAGCTCGCGGTCAACCTCGATACGCATGACGCTCCTTCGCTGGGCCGGGCCCGATGGTCACCACTCCACCGGGACTTCCTCGAATCCGACGACGATCAGCCCCTGCTTGACCCGGAGCTCCCGGCGGTCGATCGCCAGCCGCAGCGTGGGCAGCCGACGCGCCAACGTGCCGAGCACCACTTGCAGTTCGGCCCTGGCCAGCGGTTGGCCGAGGCAGAAATGGGGGCCGGCGCCGAACGAAAGGTGCTGGTTGTTGGTGCGCCGCAGATCCATCCGCTCCGGCTCGGGGAAGCGCCGTGGATCGCGGTTGGCGATCGCGGGGCTGACGATGACCGTGGAGCCCGCTCCGATCTCCGCGCCACCCACCGCGATGTCCTCGCTCACATAGCGCGGCACCCCGATGCTGGGATTGGTGTCGAAGCGCAGCACCTCGTCGACGGCGCTCGGCACGATCGACGGATCGGCCACCACCGTCTCGAAGCGGCTGCGGTCGGCGAGCAGCATCGCCGTCATCTTCCCGATCATGTTGGCGGTGGTCTCGTGTCCTGCCACCAGGATCGCCATGGCCGTGACGATCAGCTCCACCATGTCGAGCCGGCCGTCCTCGCTGTCGGTGATGTTGATCAGCTCGCTGAGTAGATCGTCCCCGGGCTCGGCCCGTTTCGCCTCGATCAGCTTGGCCAGATAGATACCGAAGTCCTGCCGGGCCGCGTCCACTTCGGCCTTGCTGTGCCGGGTGAGCGTCAGGATCGCGTCCGACCAGGTAGCGAACCGGTGCAGATCCTCGGTCGGCACTCCCAGCAGATCGCCGATCACCCGGACCGGCAGGATCGCGCCGATGTCCCGGGCGATGTCCGCCCGGGGGCCGGCCGCGACCATCTTGTCGACCAGTTCGTCCGCGAGCGCCTGGATCCGCGGCCGCATGCTCTCCACCCGCTTGATGGTGAAGGCCTTCGCCATCAAGCGGCGCCAGCGCAGATGCCCTTCGCCCTCGAAGATCTTCAGCCCGCTGGTCGCCTGCCGGCTGAACACCCCGCCGTCCTCGCTCGCCCCGATCCGGGACTCGGCGTCGGCCGGTATCTGCCGGGTGAAGCGCGGATCCGCGAGCAGCGCCCTGGCCTCCTCGTAGCGGGTGACCAGATGCGCCTCGTCGCCGCTGGGCAGCCGCACGGCGACCACCGGGCACTGCTCCCGCACCTGCTCCCACTCCACCGGCGGATCCAGCGGAACGGCGCCGCTGAACGGGTAGTCGAGCAGGTCCCGCCCTGCCGCGGCAGGTTGGGTCCCGTGCATCACCGGGCACGTCTGCGCCGGGCCCGGCGCCGCTTCGGTCAGCGGCGGTTCGGTCGTGGTCATGCGAGGGCTCCCTTGTCGGTGATCATGGATCGGGTCGGCCTCACCAGGTGACCGGAAGGTCGATCAGGCCGCGCATGAACGCACCCTCGCGCCACCGCAGTTCCTCGTCGGGGACAGCGAGTTGCAGCCCCGGGAAGCGCCGCAGCAGGGTGCCAAGGGCCACCTGGAGCTCCATCCGGGCCAGCTGCGCCCCGATGCAGTAGTGCGGCCCGTGTCCGAAGGCCAGATGCGGGACGGCGGCCCGCTGGAAGTCGATCTCGTCGGCGCGGTCGAACACCGCGGCGTCCCGGTTGCCCGAGGTCTTGGCGAGGAGCACTGAGTCGCCCTTGCGGATCAGCACATTAGCCAGCGGCACGTCCTCGGCCGTCCACAGCGGCAGTCCGGCGAAGCCCAGCGGCAGATAGCGCAGCAGCTCCTCGATCGCCTCGGGCAGCCGCTCCGGGTGCGCCAGCAGCTCCTGCCACAGGTCGGGCCGGGTGAGCAGAGTGTAGGTGAAGTTGGTGATCTGGTTCTGGGTGGACTCGTGGCCGGCCACGAACAGCAGCATCACTATGGAGTGCAGCTCGTCCATGCTGAGCCGGTCGCCCTCCTCCTGCACCTGGATCAGCCGGCTGATGAGGTCGTCGTCGGGGGTGCGCCTGCGCTCCTGAAGTACCTCGGCCATATAGGCCTTGAACTCCGCGGTGGCGTGCGCGACCTCCTCGGGCGTGTGGTCGCTGATGGAGAGCATCGCGCGCACCCAGGAGTGCACCTTGCGCTGGTCCGGAGTGGGCACGCCGAGCAGCTGGGCGATGATGGTGATCGGCATCGGCAGACACAGCGCGGCGACCAGGTCCGCGGGGCCGCCGCTTGCCTCCATCGCATCCAGCAGCTCATCGGCGGTGGCCTGCACCCGGGGCCGCAGCTCCTCGATCCGGCGCACCGTGAAGGCCTTGGTGACCAGCCGTCGGATCTGGGTGTGCTCCGGTGGATCGGTCATCGGCAGGATCGCCGAGCGGGCCTTGCCGATGTCCTTGGTGGCGGCTGTGACCGCACGCCCTTCCATCGGAGCCCGCCGGAATCGGGAATCGGTCAGTACGGACTTGATGTCCTCGTACCGCGTTACCAGCCAGGCGTCGCCGCCGTGCGGCATCCGGACCTTGCTCACCGGCTCGTCCACCCGCAACTTGGCGTAGCGCGGGTCGTGTTCGAGGCGCACATCCTGGGCGAAGGGGCAGACCGGCGGCTCCACCGTGTCGGAGCCGACCACTTCCGTTTCGTTGATCATGTCAATGCCTTCCAGTACCGGCCCAGTGCCTGCAGGGCGTACCCGCTGGCGAGGAGATCGTCGGAATACCACAGATCGAGGAAGTACACGCCGAGCAGCGTCGGCTCCCACAGCGCTTCGGAGGTCTGCTCGTGCAGCAGCCGGCGCACCCCGCCCTGGACGGCCTCCTCCCGCGGGTCGGCGCCCGCGCCGAGCAGACCCATCACGGCCCAGGCGGTCTCCTCCACCGAGGAGGGCGCGCCCTCGCCGTCACCCCAACCACCGTCCGGCTGCTGGGTGCGCAACAGCCAGGTGCGGGCCCGGCGCGCCGTGTCGCTGCCACCCAGCCCCAAACCGCCCAGCGCGTCCAGGACTTGACCGGTGCCGGCGGTGCTGCCGCGATACCAGAGGCAGGGCAGCGAGCCGTCCGGACGCTGGGTCTTGGCGAACCAGCGCACCGCCTTCGCCAGCGGAGGGGCGTCCGCGCCGAGCCCGCCGGCCAGCCGCAGCGCCGCCACCGCGTGGGAGGTGATCACCGCGCAGGGGGCGTCGAGGGCGACATGGTTGTCGCGGCAGAAGCAGCTCCAGGAGCCGTCCCTGTTCTGCATGGCCAGCAGCCAGTCGAGGCCCGCCCTGACCCGTGGATCGGTGGGCCCGCAGCCCGCGCCGGCCAGCGCCAGCAGCGCATCTGCCGTGTCGTCGCAGTTCGGCCAGCCCGACTCCACCGACCAGGCCCAGCCGCCCGGGGGGCAGCCGGTCGCCATGAAGCCGGCGTCCCACTGGCAGGTCCGAATCCAGTCGATCGTCGAACTCAGCCGCGGATCGTCGGCGAATCCGCACTCCTGCAGACCGGCCGCGAGGAAGGTGGTGACCGAGAACTCCAGGTCGCGATTGACCGCCCAGGAGCCGTCCGGCCGCGCCGTCAGCCGCAGATAGCCCGCCATCCGCTCGACCAGATCGGGGCGCACCCCCGCGCGGGCGAAGGCGAAGCACACCATGGAGACGAGCAGCGGCGACTCCTGCATGCCGCCTTCCTTGCCCTGGCTGAGCAGCAGCTCGTCGAAGTACGCGTACGCGCGCGGCTCGGCGAGCCGGGACACCGCCCGCAGGATCCGCCCCTGCGGCCAGGTGTGCCGCTGCATCACCGCCCAGGACAGGGTGACCGGCACGACGAACGACACCTTCTGGCGCAGCTTCCGGGGGAGCAGCGCCACCGCGGCCGGCATCCGGCGGATCCGCCGCTCGTCGTACAGGCCGGCCAGGGCCAGGAACTGCAGGCAGAGCACATGCAGGGCGCAGCGGTCGGGGTCGGCGACTGCGGCCATCCCGCCGCGGCTCTCGATCCAGTCGAGCCCGCGCCGCACATCCTGCCGTGATTCCTCGGCGGCGAGCAGCCGCAGCGCGGCCACCGCGAACGCGGAGGCCGGCAGTGTGGCCGGGGTGCCGGGGCCGTCGCCCCAGCCACCGGTGGGGAGTTGGTTCGCGCGGAGCCAGTCGAGCGCGCTGCGGATCAGCTCGGCCGAGCCCTCCGGGTCGGCGAAGTGCAGGGCGACCGCCGAGGTGGCGGTGGAGATGGCGGCGGAGGGCAGGTGGTCCTGCCAGGAGCCGTCCGGGCGGCGCACGGCGAACAGTTGCTGGGCGGCCGAGTCGATGGCCCTCCGCACCTGGGCAGGCGGCCGTGCTCCTGATGCGATCACGTTCACTCCGGGTACGGGGTAGGGAAAGGCCTGCAAGGACGGGACTCTTCGGGGGCCGGGAAGGGGAGGGACGGGCAGGGTCCCCCGACGATCGCAGGGCGGTGGCGGTGGCGTCGACAGCGTTCGGACAGTCCGGTCGGGGTGCCCCGATCGGCTACCCCACCAGACGGCTGGGTGCCTTCTGGAGGACACCGTGCGCGGCCTCGGCCTCGCGCGCCACTCGTCTGCCGCCGAAATAGATGACGCCGACCCGGGCCAGCATCGTGGCGATGTTCAGGAAGATGAACGCGGCCCGCATGGCGTCCGGGCTGATGGCGTTCTCGTGCATCCAGGTGCCGAGCGCCCTGCCGAACCAGTGCGTGGATCCGTACGAGAACGACAGCTTGGCCACGGTGATGGCCACCCAGGCGGCAACGAAGGCCACTCCGGTACGGGAGAAAGCCCGTTGCCTTACGGCGTCGTACTCGAATCGCATGAACGAGGAGGCGGCGAGTCCGAGAAGCGCGCCGAGCAGGACCGCGCCTCCTTCGAGGAGCAATCCGTTCTCGGAGGTGTCCATTCCGCGGAAGAAGACAGGGACCAGTACGAGGGCACTGACCAGGGGACGGAGGATTCTGAACGCACCGACTTTGCGCCGCCCGATATCGCTTTCCAAAGCAATGGCAAAGACGATGAGGTTGAGCCAATACGCACTGTTCACTGGTCCTCCGGCCAACGGAAACAATTCCGATTTCAGGCTAGGGACGGCACCGACAGATGTAATCGAACCCCGGGTTGATCTCTGCCGTAGGCATTGTTGTGACGATTCAACCCTGGGGTGGAGCAGGGTGGAGGGCCCTTGGGCGGAGCCTCGTGGAGGGCGCGACACATGACGCCCAGCAGGTCATGAATCGCCGATTGAGGCCAGCCCGTTGCGGTAGGCATAGCGCACCGCCTGTGCACGGTCGCGCACCTGGGCCTTGGCGAAGATTCGGTTGATGTGCGTCTTCACGGTCGCCTCGCTGACCTGCAGCAGCTCCATCATCTCCCGGTTGGATCGGCCGGCGGCGATCAGGCGCAGCACATCGCACTCACGAGGCGTCAGCCCGTCCGGTATGTCCTGCTCGGCGGTCGCCGGTGCCGCCTCGCCGGTGTCGAGCGCGTGCTGTGCGCCCCGGGACACCAGGCCACGGCCTTCGGCGGCCGCCACCAGCGCCTCGCAGATCTCCTGCCGGCCCGCGTCCTTGGTGAGAAAGCCCAGCGCTCCGGCCCGGAAGGCCTCGGTGACCTCAGCGTCGTCGACATAGGTGGTCAGCACCACGAAGCGGATGCCCGGGTCCACGGCCCTGATCCGGCGAATCGCGCCGACCCCCGACAGCAGCGGCATCCGCAGATCGATGAGGACCACGTCGGGCCGGGCGTCCAGAACCACGGACACCGCCTCCTCGCCGTCGGCGGCCTGCCCCACGACGACGATGTCGGGCTGAAGTCCGAGCAGGACGGCAAGGCCGTCCCGTACCACGGGATGGTCGTCCGCGACGACCACGCGAACGGGCGATCTGCGCCGACGGGACGGGTCGGTCGTGGTCATAGCGGAATCCTCAGGTGTACGCGCCAACTGTCTTTGTGCGGACCCGCGTCGAGCAGGCCGCCGACCACCTCGGCCCGTTCACGCATCCCCGCCAGACCGTACCCCGTGCCGCACTCCGCCAACCCGGCGACGCCTTGGTCGCCGCCCGCCGGGGCGCCGACCGGCTCCGGCACCCGATTGACGACCGTCAGCTCCACCTCGCCCGGCCGGTACCGCAGTTCGGTCTCCACCCGGCTGCCCGGAGCGTGCTTGCGGACATTGGTGAGCGCTTCCTGAGCGGTGCGGTAGAGCGTCATCGTGATGTCGGCCGGCAGCTCTACGGGGTCGCCGACGGCACGGAACTCGGCCGCCGCACCGTCCTGTTCGCGGTAGACGCCGAGGATGCCGACCAGCATCTGCTCCAGCGGCAGGGTCTCGCCGCGCAGCGCGAGGATGGCGCGCCGGGTCTCCACGATGCCCTCGTTGGTGAGCTGTTCGGCGCGGCCGACCCAGGGCCGGATCCGGTCGGCGCCCGCGCCGTCCTCCACCAGGGCGTCGATCGCCTTCAACTGGACGGAGAGCGCGGCGAGTGAATGGGCCAGGATGTCGTGGATCTCCCGCGCTATCCGGGTGCGCTCCGCGAGGGTGGCGGCCCTGGCGTGCTCCTGGGCGGCGTACTCGGCATTGCTGAGCAGGAGTTCGGACTGCTCGGCGCGCTGCACGTACTGCCAGCGGAGGGTGCCGAGCAGTGCGCAGGCGAACAGCAGCAGCAGGTGCGGTACGGCGAAATTCCAACCGGCGGCCAGATGTCCCGCCAGGACGCCCGCCGTGCAGGCGACGCCCAGGGCGAACATGCGACGGTGTGCGAGCCGTGCGCCGGCGTCGGTGAGGGCGACGGCGGGGAAGGCGATGGCGCCGCTGTGCGGGCTGAGGCCGGCGAGGACTCCGCCGGGGACTCCGATGAGCACCCAGGCGATGATGACGGCGTACCGGGGGAGCCAGTCGGAGGCGAGCCAGAGCGGCCAGCCGGCGGTGGCCAGGGACAGCGTGATGCCGACCGCGAGGCCCTGGCCCTGCCAGCCCGGCCGGGGGTCGACCCGGGCGATGTTGACGATGAGCACGATGAGTCCGAGCAGTCGGACGGTACGCAGCGGCCAGCTGAGCTGCTGTTGGAAGGGCGCGCCCAGAATGATCACGCCCGGTCGGCCTCCGGCCCGGGTGCGGTTGCCGGCTTCGGCGCGTACCGTACGAGCGGCCCCTCTCCGGAGGAGGTCGCCGCTGCTGCCGAGGTGCAGGTGCCGGAGGCCGACAGGCCCTCCGCCACCAGGGCGGCGCTCCGGGCGTCCGGCACCAGGAAGACACAGGTGGGGCCGGAGCCGGAGACGAACCCGGTCAGGGCGCCCAGCGTGCGGCCGACCCGAAGCGTGTCATGGAGCTTCGGCCGCAGTGAAAGAGCCGCCGGCTGAAGGTCGTTCGCGTGGCCCTCACCAGGTGGCGCGGACGTGTACTCGTCGAGGGCCCGGGCGAGTGCCGGCGCATCCCCCGCCGCCAAGGCCTTGAGGACCGGCGGGAAAGGAAGCGGATCGGGTATTCGGGCCGCGCCCCGCAGCCGGTCGCACTCCCGGTACACCGCCGAGGTCGAGAGTCCGCCCGCCGCGACCGCCACCACCCAGTGCAGGGGGCCGCCGAGCGGCAGCGCGGCGAGCCGCTCGCCGCGACCCAGCCCCAGCGCGGCCCCACCCGTCAGACAGAACGGTACGTCGCTGCCCAAGTCTGCGCCGATGCCGAGAAGTTCGGGAAGGGCGAGGTCGGCCTCCCACAGTCGGGCACAGCCGAGCAGCGCTGCCGCCGCGTCGGCGCTGCCGCCCGCCATGCCACCGGCCACAGGGATGCCCTTGGCGATGTGCACGGCCACCGAGGGCCGGACGCCGAGCCGTTCGGCCAGCGCCGTGGTCGCCCGCGCCGCCAGATTGCCGCCGTCCGTCGGCACCAGGTCCGAGTCCGGGCCGGAGACGGTGATCCGCAAGGCGTCCGCCGCGGTGACCGTCACCTCGTCGTAGAGACCGACTGTGAGGAAGACGGTGGCCAGTTCATGGAAGCCGGCCGGCTCGGGACCACCGACCGACAACTGGACGTTGATCTTGGCGGGTACCTGGATGGTGACGCCAGGAATCACGGGTGGGCGTTCCCTTCTGCGGGGGCGGCGGACCGATTCGCGTTCGCGCTGGTGTTCCGGGGCAGCGTACTGGCCGACCCCGATGTGCGGGGGCTGTTCCCCGGGGCCGAAGGCCACCGACTACCTTGCGTACCCCTCAGCCCCCCCGGCACGCGGCACGACCAGCTGTACTCCTCGGGGTCCCAACGGATCAGGGCGTCGCGGTGCTGTTGCTCGGACAGTTGGGGAGCAGTGAATTAGCGAATCCGCAGCTTCCTCAGCGACGGCTACGAGCAGTAGCGGTCGGTTGTACGGCACTTCTGTCGGTCTGCGGGGCGCCGGTTCGACGCGATGGTTCGGCGGTGGCTGCGAGCAGGGCGGCGTCGTCGTCGACCCGGTCGGGGGTGTTCAGCAGTTCCAGGGCCCGTTCGGTGATCCGCTGGGGGTCGGAGCGGGCGGCGGCAGGCAGCGCGTCGCAGGTCCGGCGCAGGGCCGCCAGGCCGTCGTCCAGGGACAGCGCCCGGTTCTCCACCAGGCCGTCGGTGTAGAGCAGCAGGCTGGTGCCGGGCGGGAACGCCACCTCGCGGTCGACCGGGGTGCTGCCCAGACCCAGCGGCAGCGCCGGGGGCAGCTCCAGATAGGCGGTGTCGGCGGCTACCAGCAGGGGCGGCAGGTGCCCGCTGGCGGCGTAGCGCAGGCGGTGACGGTGGGGGTCGTAGACCGCGTACAGGCAGGTGGCGAAGCGCTCGGTGGCGAGGGACTGCAGGTAGGCGTCCAGCCTGGTCAGCACCTGGGCCGGGCCGGCGCCCTCCAGGGCGAGGCTGTGCAGGGCGGAGCGGAGTTGGCCCATCAGAGTGGCGGCTTCCACGTCGTGGCCCATGACGTCGCCGATGGCCAGCCCCACGGCGCCGTCGGGCAGGGCGAGAACGTCGTACCAGTCGCCGCCGACCTCGGCGCCGCGGTTGCTGGCCCGATAGTGGGTGGCCAGGCGCACTCCGGGCAGCTGGGGCAGGCGGTGGGGCAGCAGGGCGCGCTGCAGGGTCAGGGCGAGGCGGCGCTCGTTGTGGTACCGGGTGGCGTTGTCGTAGGCCAGGGCCAGGCGGTGGGCGAGGTTCTCCAGATACTTGTGTTCGACCGCGGAATAGCCGCCGGTGTGCCGGACCAGTACCAGGGCCCCCAGCGTCTGGTCGTGGGCGTGCAGCGGCAGGGCCAGCACGGTGGCGGGCGCCGGGTGCGGGCCGACCGGGGCTGGGGCGGTGCCGTTGATCGCGCCGGTGGCGGCGGTGGCCAGGGCCTCGCGGGCAAGAAGGGGGGTGCCGGCGATGTATGGCGGGGGCGACTGCGCCGGGGCGGGTGTCGCAGGGGTGAGGTGGATGCTGATCTGGTCGGCGAAGTCGGGCAGCAGGACCTGACCGGCAGTCTGCAGTATCTGGTCCGGGTCGAGGGTGGCGGACAGCCGCAGGCCCGCGTCGGCCAGGGAGGCCAGCACGGCCAGCTGGTTGCGGGTCTCGGTCAGGGCCTGTTCGCGCAGCCGGGACAGTTCCAGCCCGGTGCGGACACGCGCCAGCAGCTGGCGCGCGGAGAAGGGTTTGGCCAGGTAGTCGTCGGCGCCGGCGTGCCGACCCTGCATGGATTCCTCCTCGCCGGCGCGGGCGGTGAGCAAGACGATGGGCAGGCGGGCGGTGCGCGGGTCGGCGCGCAGCGCCCGGACCAGCTCGAAGCCGTCCATGTGGGGCATCATCACGTCGCTGAGCACCAGCTCCACCGGCTGCGCCAGGGCCATCTCCAGGGCGGCCCGGCCGTCGGCGGCGAGCAGCACGTCGTAGTCGGGCTGCAGGAGCTGGGTGAGGTAGGCGCGCATGTCGGCGTTGTCGTCGACGACCAGCAGGCGGGCCCGGTGGGGGCGGTCGGATTCGTGCGGGCTGGGGCCGTGGGGGGCGTCGTGGGTCGCGGGGGCGTGCGGGGTGGGTGCCGCGGCGGGGACGGGGGCGGCCGCCAGCCAGCCCAGCGCCTCGTCCACGTAGGCCGCCGTGCGGCCGGGCCGGCCGCCTCCGCCTTCCCTGGGGATCTCCCCGGGGGATCCGGCGGCGGCCTCGGGCGGGGCCGGGCGGGGCCGCTGGGCGGTGCCGAAGGGGAGGTCCACGGTGAGGGTGGTGCCCTGGCCGAGGCGGCTGTCCACGCCGACGGTGCCGCCGTGCGCTTCCACCAGATCCTTGACCAGCACCAGGCCGAGGCCGCTGCCCTCGTGGGAGCGGGAGCGGGCGCCGCGGACCCTGTGGAAGCGCTCGAACAGGCGCGGCAGCTCGTCCGCGGGGATGCCGGTGCCGGTGTCGGTCACGGTGAGCCTGGCCCGGTCGCCGGCCGCGGCCACCCGCACCTGGGCGCCGCCGGTGAAGGTGAACTTCAGGGCGTTGCTGAGCAGGTTGAGGATGATCTTCTCCCACATCTCCCGGTCCAGGGGCACCGGCTTGGGCAGCGGCGGGCAGTCCACCTCCAGCGTCAGCCCTGCCGCCTCGAAGGCGGACCGGAACACCCCGGCCAGCTCGGCCGTGGCACCGGCGAGGTCGACCGGTTCGAGGGCGGGGTGCGTCTGCCCGGCCTCGGCACGGGCGACGTCCAGGAGGGTGTTGACCTGCTTCAGCAGGCGCAGGGCGCCGCGCTCGGCCAGCTCCAGCTGCTCGCGCCGCTCGGGCCGGTCCTCGTCGGCCAGGGCCTGCTGGAGCGGGCCCAGGAGCAGGGTGAGCGGGGTGCGGAACTCGTGGCTGACGTTGGCGAAGAAGGTGGTCTTGGCCCGGTCGAGCTCGGCCAGCGCCTCTGCCCGCCTGCGCTGCTCTTCGTGCGCGAGCGCGGCCGACAGCGCCCCGGCCACAGCCGAGGCGAGCACCTCCAGGAAGTCGTAGTAGGCCCCGGCCGGGGGGAAGCAGGGGTTGACGCCCACCACCAGCACGCCCTCCACCCGGCCCGCGCTGTGCAGCGGAAGGGCCAGCGCCTGCTCGACCGGGAGGCGGGAGGCCGCGGCGTGCTGCCCGGCCATGCTGCCGCCGGTGAACGCGGCGGCCGGCAGCGTGGCCGGGGCACCGTCGGCGACCACCTGCGCCAGCCGGGCCGCCGCCTCCGGCCCGTCGGCGGCATGCAGCGAGACGGTCTCGGGCGCGGACCGGAGCCCCGTGGAGGCCGCCGGCCGCTGCATCCCTGGCTCGGAAGCCAGGTACAGGACCAGAAACGGGATCTCGTCGGGGTAGGAGCCCGCCACCTCGGCGACCACGCGGGCGACCTCGCCCGGAGTGGGCAGCCCGGCCGTGCGCGTGCCGGTCTCGCTCAGCAGGCGCAGTCGGCGCTCGCCCAGTACCCGGCCGGTGGTCTCGGTGAGGATCTGCAGCACGCCGCCGGCGGTGCCGTCATCCAGCAGCACGGGCTGGAAGGCGGAGTCGAAGTAGCACTGCTCCAAAAAGCCGTGGCGCTCCATGATGAGCAGCTCATCCGGGACCAGCAGAGGCTTGCGGGTGTCGGTCACATAGTGGAAGTGGGAGCTCACGGGGTGGGCCCAGACCTCGGGGAACACGTCCTTATAGGGCCTGCCGAGCGCCCAGGGGTGTTTGGCGCCGACAATGGGTGTGGAGCCCAAGTTGTACAGCGTGGCGAATTCCGCCCCCCAGTACAGAGCCATCCCATGGTCAGAGGTGAGCATGAGGCGCAGGGTGTCCACCAGGGGCCCCGGCCAGGAGACGGGGGGCCCGAGCGGCGTCGCCGCCCAGTCGATCCCTGACAGCAGCTCGCCGAACGCGCCGCCCTCGGCGAACACCCGGGCCGCCGCGGTGCGCGGGTCATCGCGCCGGGTCATCGAGAAATCTTCCTCCTGGCGCCTGCGTGATCCGCCCGCGCCTCCCAAGGCTGCCGACGGCCACGCGCTGCGGACCTCCCAGGCAGATCGGACGCCGGATCCGACGGTTCTGACGATACTTCTGCCTGAATTTCCTATATGGACCAATTAACGCCCATTTGATCAGAAGTGTACGCCTGCAACCGCACGCCGACGGCGATGATCGTCGACTCATGGTCCCTGCGGTCGGCCGACACGTCGGCGCCGACGGGCAAGGCCGGGACCGCGCGAAGAAGGCGGCGGGCCGCAAAGGGCACTGCCGGAGCGCCGGCAGTGGACCGAGGTGGTCGGTGATCCGGTCTGCGGCCGACGTGCTCGAGTGAAGCTACTCAAGATTCGACCTGACTTCGTCATCGGCTGCGGCGGCAGGACCCCTCCTTGCCGGACGTCCAAGGTGTTCGATTTGCGGTGAGTTCACCACGATCAGGTGAATCCATCCGGTTTGAGGAAACCGTTCGGGGCCAGTGCAAGTCACACACCTTGCACTGCACGACATATGCCCCAGGGGGGACCATGAGCCAGCAGCAGTACCCGCCGCAGCCGCCCGGAGGGGGTGGCCTCCAACAGCCTTTCGGACAGCCACCGTTCGGGCCTCCGCCGAAGAAGAAGGCCAGCACGGGGAAGGTCATCGGCCTGGGCTGTCTCGGTCTCGTCGGTCTCTTCGTTCTGGTCGCCCTCATCGGCGCCGTCGCGGGCGGCGGTTCCGGCTCGAACGACTCCAAGGGCGCCGACACCACCAAGGCCAGCGGCTCCACGTCGAAGGGTGACAAGGCGGCCGACGGCTCCGGGGGCAGTCACAAGAAGGTCGACAGCGAGCCGGCGGCCGACAAGAAGGTCGTCGTCTTCAAGGTGTGGGGCACCGCACCCGCCGGCGCCCTCGGACCGCTCAACATCACCTACGGGTCCGACTCCGACAACCGCGACGGCGCATTCAAGAACGGCGAGTTCGAGGCCACCTTGCCTCTGAACGACGACGCCCTGTATTACCACGTCACCGCGCAGCTCCAGGGGTCCGGGGACATCCACTGCTCCATCACGGTCGGCGGGAAGACGAAGAAGGCCCACGCGGCGGGCGACTACAACATCTGTATGGCCCAGCTCAGTTCGGGACTGCTGGGAGGGTGGCACTGACGATGGTCGACAGCACTCCGCAACCGCCCGCCACTCCGCCGCCGCCCGCCACTCCGCCCCCGCCCGCCTTCCCGCCGCCCGAGGTGCTGACTCCGCCGAGGAGGCACCGCACCAGCGCGATCGTCATCGGCGCGGCCGCCGCCGTGATCGCCGCAATCGTCACCACAGGCGTTGTCGTCGGGCAGTCCACGAACGACGACGACAAGCCGGCCGGTGTCGCGGCATCGAGCGTCCCGGACGCGGACGCCGTCAGCCCCGTCAGGGATCCGGACCCGGAACCGACGTACGCCGAGGTCGACGCCGACAGCTTCTCGATAGACCTGCGCACCACCGCGCGGCAGTGCTTCGGATCAGCGGGCTGCAACGTGACCGTGGCACCGGAGCTCACCTACCTGGGCAGCAGTGGGGACCTCGACCCGGACGCCGTCTACGAGATCACCTACGAGATCCACGGCGACGAGTCCGGGCCGGTCATCCAGACCGCCGAGCTGACGAACCAGACCAGCCTCAGCTACAGACCGTCTCTGATCAGCACCGCTTCGGCGAGCAGCACAGAGCTCTCCGTGGAGATCACCGACATCCAGCAGGGCTGAGGCGATACAGGTATCAGTTCAAGGTGAGTTCCAGGACCGTCACCGACAGCGGTGGCAGCGTGCTCGTGAACGTCGCCGCCGCGCCGGTCACCGTGCGGGAAGTGGGCACGAGGGTGTCGGGCTCGGTCAGGGTGTTCGTCGCCGTTGGTGACGGTCCCGTCAGGACCGTGGCCGTGGCGGTCTTCCTGACCCCCTTCGCCAAGCCCCGCAGCTCCACCGGCACCTCCACCTTCTCCGTTCCGTAGTTCACCACCGCCAGGTACAGCCGCTTCCCGGAGCGCGTCGCCACCGTCGCCAGGCCCGGCAACGCGCGTGCCGTGGCCGGCAGGACCGTGTCTCCCAGCCTGCTCGTCAGCATCTGCTGGGCCCAGTAGCTGGGGGAGACGTAGCTCGTGAGGTTGTCGTAGGCGATCAGGTTCGTCGCCCAGACGTTGTTCTTCACGTGGGAGAACAAGGGCGCGTAGCACTCCATCAGGACCTGGTCGGAGTTGCGGATCAGGCCGGCCAGCCAAGACGCGTCGCCCAGAGCGGCGTTGAGGTCGGGGGTGGGGCGGCCCTCCTGGGCGGCCCACTCGCCTACGAAGACCTTCGTCGAGGCGCGGTCCCTGTTGTCGTACTTGTGGGTGGCTGCCTGGGCTGCGGACGGGGCCAGGTAATAGTGCTCGTCTATCAGGTCCGGGGTGCGGCTCGTCACCGTTGTCGTCGCGATCAGCTTCAGGTGGGGGTACTTCGCCTTGATCGCGTCGTAGAAGTCCGCGAAGCGGGAGTCGTACGAGCCCGATCCGTCGAACCAGTCCTCGTTGCCGATCTCCACGTACTCCAGCGGGAACGGCTTCGGGTGGCCGTCGGCCGCACGCCGGGCGCCCCACTTGCTGGTGACCGGACCCGTCACGTACTCGATCTCGTCCAGGGCGTCCTGGATGAACGGCTTGAGCGCGTCGCCCGTGACGTGTTCGCCCCTCAGGGTGTAACCGGCGAAGACGGCCAGGACCGGTTGGGCCTTCATGTCCTCTACCCAGTGCAGGTATTCCATGAGGCCCAGTCCGTCCGTGGACCAGTAGCCCCACGCGTCGTCCATGTGGCCGGGGCGCTCCCAGACCGGGCCGATCGTGTTCTTCCAGTTGAAGCGGGTCGCGATCGTGTTGCCCTCCAGGAAGTTGCCGCCGGGGAAGCGCAGGAACTTCGGCTTCAGGGCGACCAGCTTCTCCATCAGGTCGATGCGCAGGCCGTTGGGGCGGCTGTTGTAGGTCGGCGGGAAGAGGGAGACGTGCTGGAGCCACAGCGTCTCGCCCGCGGCGGTCGGGTCGGCCGTGGTGACGGTCAGTCTTGCGTCGCCCGTGACCGGGGCGCCCGCACCCGTGCGCAGGGTCAGTTCGAAGGGGCGGTCGGGGAAGGTCGTACCGATGTGCGCGATCCTCGCGGAGGCGTACACCGTTCCCCCGTCCGCCGACTCGATCGACACCGTGAGCGGGCCTATGCGGCGTGAGGCCTTCGCGAACAGGCGGGCCGTGTAAGTGGTTCGGGGGCGGACGGGGATGCCCCAGAAGCCGTCGTTCGCCACACCGGCTCGGATGCCGGCCCCTGTACCGCTCGGCAGCACCACCTTGAGGGAGCGGTTCAGCGCCTCGTTCAACGGCGTGGCCGTGTCCAGCGTCAACGTCGTGCCGCCCACCGCGGACCAGTGGACCGGTGACGTGTCGCTGGCCATCATCGAGCGGTTCTGCACCAACTCGGCGTAGATGCCGCCCTCGCCGGAGTGGTTGATGTCCTCGAACATCAGGCCCGGGAGGATGGGGGAGACCGCGTGAGCAGGATGTGCTACGTCCACGCTCAGCAGCGGTGTCGTCGACTCCACCGGCACTCCTGCCAACGTCGCCACCTGGTCCGAGGTGAGGGCAGTCGGGAACAGCTGTACGTCGTCGATCAGGCCGTGCCACTGGTCGACCTGTCCGCCGCCGTACAGCGCGCGGCCGATGGCGGTGGCGCCGGTGCCGGCCCAACCTGCCGTGTAGGCGGTCTCGCCTTCGAGCACGCCGTTGACGTACAGGCGGGTGACGCCTTCCGCGGCGTCGCTGACGCCGACCAGGTGGGTCCAGGTGCCTGCGGTCGGGGCGGAGGCGGCGGCCGCGACGGCGGCTCCCTGGGTGGCGTCGGACGCGAGCCGGGCGAAGGCGAACGTGCCGGTGTCGTCTCGTAGACCCAGGTAGAAGGCGCTGACCGCCGTGCCGTCGATGCTGACTGCGGTCTGGTAGCCGCCCAGCTGGGCGAGGTTGACCCAGGCGGCCACCGAGAATGCCTTCGAGGTGTCGACGACCGGTCCGGACGCGGTGGCGTTGCCGCCCGCCGTGAGGCTCAGGCTGTGGGTGCCGACCTTGCCGGTGTCCCAGCCGGCCGCGCCCTGGAGCGTGGCGGTGTGGGCGTTGCCGGACGCGTCGGCGGCGGTGGTGCCGGAGCCTTCGTCGAAGCTCCAGTGCGCGGCCGCGGCGGGGAGGGCGACGGGAGCGGCCACGGCTGCGGGAGCGGCGGCAGCGGGAACGGAACCGGCGAAGGTCCCGGCCAGGGACGTGACACCGATGGCGGTCAGGACGGTCCTGCGGGACGGTCCGGCTTCTGAGGGCATGCGCAGTTCCTTCGTGTCAGATGTAACCAGGTGAACCCAGATGAACCGATGAAGCGCGGGCCCGTCGGCGGGGAGGGGCCGACGGGCCCGCGATGGCCCCGACCGTCAGGTCACGGCGCGATGTTCCACTGCTGGCACGCGTTGTCGAGCTGCTGCCACTGGCGGACCGCCGTGCCGTTGGCCGTTCCGCAGTTCGCCACGTCCAGCGTCATGCCGGTGTTGACGTTGGAGATCGTGTAGTGACTGCCGACCTTCGTGACGTCCCACTGCTGGCAGGTGTTGCCGAGCGAGGCCCACAGCTGGACGGCCGTGCCGTTGCTCTGCGCGCAGTTCTTGTCGTCCAGGACCGTGCCGCTGTTGACGTTGCTGATCGTGTAGTGGCCGTTGCCCGCACTGGCGAACTTCCACTGCTGGCAGGTGTTGCCGAGTGAGGCCCAGATGTCGATCGACGTCCCGTTGCCGGTGCCGCAGTTGACCGCGTCCAGGACCTTGCCGGAGTTGGCGTTGGTCAGGCGGTAGGCGGTGCCGGTGACCGGGAAGTTCGCGGCGGGGGTGGTGTAGCCGACGGAGGTGATGTTGGCCTGTACGGCGTTGTCGGCGGCGTCGGTCGGGTAGCCCGAGGTCATGACGCCCTCGAAGAAGGAGCCGTCCGAGCCGTTGCTGTTGTCACCGCCGGTGCCGAGGACGATGGCGCCCTCCAAGTGCATCGGGGTGTATCCGCCGAGGTTGGGTAGCGCGCCGTTGTACCAGGTGGTCAGTGAGCCCGATTGTGCGTTGCCGCCCTTGATCGCGTAGGTGGTCGTGCCGTTGTTCTTCTCCAAGGCGGTGACGTACTCGCTGGAGTTGCCCTTGTTGTTGGTGTTCGAGCCGTTGCCGCCGGCGAACAGGCCGTTCTCCAGGTCGGCCTGGACCCAAGGGCCCGAGCCGGAGCAAGGGGCGAACCAGCACTCCGTACCGAAGTTGATCGCGTCCATGTGACCGTTGCCGGTGTCGTTGCCTGACGTCTCGGCGTTGCCGTAGTCGAAGCAGCAGCGGTTGTTCACGTGGTGGCCGCTGGTCACCATGTACGCGCCCTCGGGGGAGCTGCCGGTGGCGATGCCCGTGGTGCTGTTGTCGCGGTAGCCGACGCCGGCGGAGACGAAGATGCCGTACGCCTTGTGGCCGCCGACCGTGACCGGAAGGGCGTCGGCGATCGCGCCGACGTCCTGGCCGCCGTTGCCGCCGGGCCCCTCGATGGTCAGGTCGTTGTGGTGCGTGCTCTGGTCGTAGATCTTGGTGATGGTGCAGGTCGTCCCGGAGCAGAAGGAGTCCTGGGCCGCCGCGTTGGCGTAGCCGCCGGCGCTGAGGACGCCGATGTTGGTGGTCGCGCCGTCCGAAGCGCGCTTGACCTGGTAGAGGGAGCCGCTGTAGGAGGCGTAGAGCGCCCGCGTGGTGCTGTGTGCCGCGGCGCACGGTGTCCCCGCGGAGGCGTAGATGTCGCAGGGCAGGGACGTTGCGGCCGCTGCCGTGCCCGCGGTGCCGACGACTCCGGCCAGGATGCCCCCGACGAGCGTGAGGACCGCGCCCAGTGTCAGCAGGAGCCCTCTCAGGCGCGGGCCTCGCAGCCGACTTCGCACCGGGCTTCCCACTCGATTGCTCACTCGGCCTGTCACTCGACTCACTCGACGCACTCGACCTGTCACGGTGAACCTCTTCCGTCGTGGCTTCTTCTCTCGTCCGGCGCCATGTGCTCCGGGAGACAGAAATGTGGGCGCTAACATTTCGGGCCCTCATCGGCGCACGTGCGAGCCGTACGGGAGGGCGAGGGAGGGGGGTAGGGGAGGGGGAGGGGGAGGGCCGGACTGGGCGATCCGCGGATCGAGCAGTGTCGTGGGGAGTGTCACTGCTGGTCAGGGCGGTGGATCGGTCCGGGGTGGGGGACTTGTGGGGGTGCCGTTCGCACGCGTTCGGCGAGCTGGACGGCCGCTCTTGTGGCACCGTCTTTTTACGGCCCGATGAATACCGGGTCAACACGGTCGAACAGTCAAGAGTGCGGAAACAAAAGCTGTGCCGTCTGTTTACCCGGGTGCGCGGCGATGCCGGAAGGGACGTTCGGCCGACCAGTACTGCCAGGTCAAACGGCTCTTTGCCTGCGCGTCGAAGTCCGGAAAACCCGTGATCGAGGGGCCCGGGCTGCCTTGTCCCCGAAGAATGTGTGCGCTAACAATTCGCTCAACAGCGTGCCGCTCCCACCGGAGAAGCAGCTGATCGACTACAACACGACGGTGTGTGAGGAGGCGGGACATGGAGGGCGATCGCGCACCGGTGATGGCGGACGTGGCCCGCATCGCGGGAGTCTCGCACCAGACCGTCTCCCGGGTCCTCAACGACCACCCCAACGTCCGGCCCCGCACCCGGGAACGCGTGCTCGCCGCCGTCCGTGAACTCGGCTACCGCCCCAACGCCGCCGCCCGCACCCTGGCGACCCGCCGCACCCGCACCCTGGGTGTGATCAGCTTCAACACCACGCTGTACGGCCCCGCTTGCATGCTCTACGGCATCGAGCAGGCGGCCAGGGAGCACGAGTACTTCGTCACCGTGGCGGCGGTCGGCTCACTCGACCGGTATTCGGTGCTGGACGCCGTGGACCGGCTGCGCGACCAGAACGTGGCGGGGATCGTCGTCATCGCGCCCCAGACCGCCGCGGTGGGCGCACTGGCCAACGTGCCGACGGACGTACCCCTGGTCGCGGTCGGCTGCGGCACCCACACCGCGCTGGTCTCGGTCGCCGTGGACAACGAGGCGGGTGCCGAACTGGCCACCTCCTACCTGCTCGACCTCGGCCATCGCACCGTGCACCATCTGGTCGGGCCGCGTTCCTGGCTCGACGCGCAGGAACGCGAGGCCGGCTGGCGCGCCGCGCTGGAGAAGCGGGGGGCTCCCGTGCCCGAACCGCTGGCCGGCGCCGACTGGACGGCTCGTACCGGATACGAGCACGGCCGTCGGATCGCCGCCGACCCCGAGGTCACCGCGGTGTTCTGCGCCAACGACCACCTGGCCCTCGGCCTGCTGCGGGCCCTGCAGCAAGCAGGACGCCGGGTGCCGGAGGACATCAGCGTCGTGGGTTTCGACGACATGCCGGAGACCGAGTACTTCGGCCCGTCACTGACCACCGTCCGCCAGGACTTCGACGAACTCGGCCGCCGTGCCCTGCGGGCGCTGATCGAGCTCGTCGGCGATCCGGACGCCGGGATCCCGGCATCCGGCGAGAGGCCCCACATCGTCATCCCGCCCAGCCTCGTCGTGCGGACCTCGGCGACCCGCCCGCGACCCCGAACGGAAAGTCCGACATGACCCGTCCCTGCTAGCGCTTCGGCGCCAACTCCCTCATCAGCAAGTCATGTTGTGAGCAGTGTGCCGTTCGGGCAGCCGCCGCGCCGACCATGAGCGATCGGCCGTGACGCCCCCGACGTACGACGGCTCCACTCCCGCCCACCGCTTCGAGCGGTCGGCCCCTCCCCGGTCCTGAGACCTCGTCAGGCATCCCGCGCCCTCGCCGCGCTCACCCCGATGAGCCCCCCGCCCGGCGACGCCGACGCCCTACGCCACGTACCGCTTCCAAGTGGCCCCACACCTGCACCGCCTCCCCGGCAGCGGCATGCCCGTGAACAGGTGTGCGTTCCCAGCGTTCCAGCGTTCCCACCCATCCCGAGACACCAGACAGACACGCCAAGAAGGGCGCTGATCACCCATGCTCCGTACCAGAAGGTCCCGCACCGCAGCCACCGCGACCGCCGTGCTCCTCTCGCTCGCCGCCGCGGGCTGCTCCAAGAGCGCGGGCGGCTCCGACGCGTCCAGCTCGGCCGGTACCAAGGCCGCCGCCCCGGTCACGCTGGCCGGCTCGGTCACCTTCAACCAGACGAACCTCGCCAAGCTCGACGCGGCGCTGAAGTCCGCGCTGGCCGGCAAGGACCTGTCCAAGGTCGACATCGCGATGGTCGTGAACGTGGCCGCCGACTACTGGAAGGCCGGTCAGGTCGGCTTCCTCAAGGGCTGCTCCGACCTCGGCATCGCGAAGAGCAAGTGCACCTACTTCGCCCCGCCCGGCGGCAAGCTGACCGAGCAGAACTCGGAGCTGGAGACCCTGCGTTCGCAGGGAGTCACCGGCTACTCGATCTCGGCGATCGACCCGACGTCGGCCGCCGGAACCATCCACACCGACGTCCAGAAGGGCATCGGCGTCCTGGCGATCGACTCGCCGCTGCCGGGCACCGACGCCGCCTCGCTCTACCTGGGCACCCCGAACTACACCGCCGGCTTCCAGGCGGGCACCGCGATGAAGCAGGTGCTCGCCGGCAAGGGCAAGGTGGCCATTCTGGTCGGCTCCCTCACCGCCTCCAACGCCACCCAGCGGATCGCCGGCTTCGAGGCCGCGCTCAAGGGCACCGAGATCACGGTCGCCCAGAAGGTCAACGACAACCTCCAGGCCAGTACGGCGACTTCGGACGCGGAGACCATCCTCGCGAACAACCCGGACGTCAACGGCCTGTACGGCGTCTACTCCTACGACGGTCCCGCGCTGGCGCAGGCGGTGACCTCGGCCGGAAAGACCTCGTCCGTGCACATCGTCTCCGACGACTCCGACGCCCAGACGCTGAAGTTCATCAAGTCCGGCGTGATCTCCGGGACCGTCGTGCAGATGCCGTACCAGCAGGGCTACACCGGGGCGTACATCCTGGCCGCGGAGAAGGTGCTGGGCAAGGACAAGACGATGGCGCTCGTCAAGCCGTACCTGGAGAAGGACGGTTCGACCCTGAGTTCCGGCGTGGGCCTGGTCACCAAGTCCGACCTGAGCGCGTACCAGTCCCTCGAGTCGCAGCTCGGGATCGGCTGAGCATGACGGCCACGAAGAACGTCCCGGACAACGCCCCGGACCGCGCGGTCACCGCGCGGCTGCGGGGGGTGCACAAGTCCTACGGACCGGTGCGCGTCCTCGACCTGCCCGAACTCGACCTCTACGCCGGCCAGGTGATCGGCGTGGTGGGCGAGAACGGCGCCGGGAAGTCCACGCTGATGGGCACGCTGGCCGGATCGGTACACCGGGACGGCGGCGAGATCCTGATCGGCGGGGAGTCCCTCGCCGCCGGGTCCACCGAGGCCGCGGGCCGGCTCGGCATCGCCATGGTCTCCCAGGAGTTCCCGCTGGTCGGACAGCTCTCGGTGGCCGAGAACCTGCTCCTCGGCCGCCGCCCGCGCGAGTCGAAGCGACGGTTGCTGGTGGACCGTGCGGCGCAGCGGGCCGAGGCGAAGGCGATGCTCGCGGAGATCGGCCTGTCCGCCGAGACGATCCCGGTGAACCGGGAGGTCCGCACCCTGCCGGTGCCGACCCGCCAGATGATCGAGATCGCCAAGGCCTGGGGCCGCGAACCCAAGCTGCTGATCCTGGACGAGCCGACCTCCTCACTGGGGCCGGTCGAGGCCCGGATGGTGCTGGGCCTGGCCCGCCAACTCGCCGACCGCGGCGGCACCGTGCTGTTCATCGGACACCGCCTCGACGAGGTGCGCGAGATCAGCGACCGGGTCCTGGTCCTGCGCAACGGCAGGCTGGTCGCCGACCTCGAACCGGCCGAGGCCGGCGAGGAACGGCTGATCCGGGAGATGGTCGGCGGCGAGGTCGCACAGGGCGAACCGAAGGCACCGCCCGCGACGAGCCCCGTCCTGCTCCAGGCCGAGGGCCTGACCGCGGACGGCCTCGGACCGGTCGACCTGGACGTGCGCGAGGGCGAGATCCTGGGCGTGGCCGGGCTGATGGGCTCGGGCCGCAGCCGACTGGTCCACACGATCGCCGGGGCGCAGCCCTCGACCGGCGGCCGGATGCTGCTGGGCGGCACGCCCTACCGGCCACGGGGCGCGGGTGACGGCGTGGCGGCCGGGATCGCGCTGATCCCCGAAGACCGCAAGGAGCAGTCGCTCGTCCTGTTCGCGTCGATCCGGGCGAACGTCGTCGTCTCGGTGCTCAAGCGGATCAGCACCCGGGGTCTGCTCGCACCGGGCCGGGAACGCGCCGAGGCACGGAAGATCACCGAGAACGTCAATGTGCGGATGCAGTCGGTGGAGCAGCCGATCGGCTCGCTGTCCGGCGGCAACCAGCAACGCGCCATCTTCGGCCGGGCGTTCGCCGCCGAACCGCGCCTGCTGCTGCTCGACGAGCCGACCCGTGGCGTGGACGTGGGCGCGAAGGCGGAGATCTACAAGCTGATCGACCAGGCGGCGGAGCAGGGCATGGGGATCGTGGTCGCCTCCTCCGAACTGGAGGAGCTGCTGTGGATCTGCCATCGCATCGCGGTGATGAACCACGGGCGGGTGGTCACGGTCATCGACCGGGCCGACGCCACCAAGGAGCGGATCATGACGGCCGCGGCCGGCACCTCCTCGCTCGATGAGCACCGACCGGCGAATTCCCTCGACGAGCACCAAGTGACGAACGGAGCCACAGCATGAGCGCGCAGAGCACGCTCGCCCCGAACGAGGTCGCGCCGCGCTCCCGTTCGGCCGCATCGACCCTCGCCCGCAGACTCGCCGCCTCCCCGGAGGCCGGCGTGATCATCGCCTGCGTGGTGGTGTTCGTGGCGATCGCCGCCAACGCGGAGACGTACACGGCGGTGGGCAACCTCCAGGTGATGGGCCGCGACCTCTCGCAGGTCGGGATCCTCGCGATCGGTGAGGCGCTGGTCATCCTGACCGGTGGCATCGACCTGTCGGTGGGCGCGCTGGCCGGTCTGGCCGGCATCCTGGCCGGCTGGATGAACGTCAACGAGGGCCTGCCCGCCCCCCTCGCGATCCTGCTCACGCTGGTGATCACCGCCGCCGTCGGTCTCTGGCACGGCGTCATGGTCACCCGCCTCAACGTGCCGCCCTTCGTGATCACTCTGGTCACCTACACCGTCGCGCAGGGCACGGCGCTCGCGATCACCAGCGGCTCGCCCATCAACAACCTCGACCCGATGTTCAGCAACCTGAGCCAGTACTACCTCGGCGAAGTACCGGTCCCCGCCCTGTTCTTCGTCGGTGCGGCGGCCGTCGCCTGGTTCGTGCTGGAGCGCACCTACGTGGGCCGCCAGATCTACGCGGTCGGCGGCAACAAGGAGGCCGCCCGGCTGGCCGGCATCCCGACCGCCCGCCGGATCACCTCCACCTACGTCGCCAGCGCGGCCCTCGCCGGCCTGGTCGGCATCCTGGTGATCGGCCGTATGAACGTGGCCGACCCCTCGGTCGGCGCGGGCTGGGAACTGACCGCGATCGCCGCCGCGGTGGTCGGCGGGATGTCACTCTCGGGCGGTGAGGGCCGTATCGCGGGGATCGCGGCGGGCGCGATCCTGCTGGAGTTCATCACCAACGGTCTGCTCGCCCTCAAGGTCAGCCCCTACGACCAGCAGGTCGTCCAGGGAGCGGTCCTCGGCGTCGCGATCCTGCTCGACCGGGCGCGCGCTCGTTACTTCGGCAGGAGTCGGAGTTAGTACGTCGGCGGGTGACGTCGCCGACCCTTCGCTCGCATTTCTTCGAACGTAGATCGATATATCGAACACCTCAGTGTGGAGGAGGCCGCCGGTGAACGCTGGACAAGAGACAGCCACGAACCCCGAACCCTGCGTCGTAGGAGTCGACTTCGGGACGCTGTCCGGACGGGCCGTGGTGGTCCGCGTGCGGGACGGCGCGGAGTTGGGGACGGCCGAGCACGCGTACCGGCACGCGGTCCTGGACCGGGAACTGCCGGACGGTACGGGACTGCCCCCGGACTGGGCCCTCCAGGTCCCGTCGGACTACGTCGACGTGCTCCGCCACGCGGTGCCGGCAGCGCTGGCGGCGGCCGGTGTGCGCCCTGGACAAGTGATCGGCATCGGCACGGACTTCACCGCCTGCACGGTGCTGCCGGTGCTCGTCGACGGCACACCTCTGTGCGAGCTGCCCGAGTACGCCTCCCGCCCGCACTCCTACGTCAAGCTCTGGCGCCACCACGCCGCCCAGGCCCAGGCCGACCGGATCACCGCGCTGGCCGCCGAACGGAAGGAGACGTGGCTGCCGCGGTACGGCGGGAAGATCTCCTCCGAGTGGGAGTTCGCCAAGGCCCTCCAGGTGCTGGAGGAGGACGCGGAGATCTACGACCGCACCGAGCGGTGGGTGGAGGCCGCGGACTGGATCGTGTGGCGGCTGTGCGGCACGTACGTCCGCAACGCCTGCACCGCCGGTTACAAGGGCCAGCTCCAGGAAGGCGCCTACCCCTCCCGTGCCTACCTGGAGGCGCTCAACCCCGGCTTCGCCGACTTCGTGACGGAGAAACTGGAGCAGCCGATCGGCCAACTCGGCGGTTTGGCAGGTGGGTTGACGGCCGAGGCGGCGGCCTGGACCGGACTGCCCGAGGGCATCGCGGTCTGCGTGGGCAACGTCGACGCCCATGTGACGGCACCCGCGGCGGGCGCGGTGGAGCCGGGGCAGATGGTGGCCATCATGGGCACCTCGACCTGCCATGTGATGAGCTCCGACCGCAACGAGACGGTGCCCGGCATGTGCGGTGTGGTCGACGGCGGCATCCTGCCGGGCCTGTGGGGTTACGAGGCCGGACAGAGCGGTGTCGGCGACATCTTCGGCTGGTTCGTCCGCACCGGATTCCCCGCCGCGTACGCCGAACAGGCCGCCGCCCTCGGCCGCGACGCGCACGAACACCTGACGGCTCTCGCGGCCGGGCAACGGGTGGGCGAACACGGGCTGATCGCGCTGGACTGGCACAGCGGCAACCGTTCCGTCCTGGTCGACCACGACCTCAGCGGTGTGATGGTCGGCCTGACACTGGCGACCCGGCCCGAGGACGTCTACCGCGCGCTGCTGGAGGCCACCGCCTTCGGTACCCGGACGATCATCGAGGCGTTCGAGACGTCCGGGGTGCCGGTCGGCGAGCTGATCATCGCGGGCGGTCTGACGAAGAACGCGCTGCTGATGCAGATCTACGCCGACGTCACCCGCCGCCCCCTCGGCGTCATCGGCTCCGCACAGGGCCCCGCCCTCGGTGCGGCGATGCACGCCGCGGTGGCGGCCGGGGCGTACTCCGACATCCAGGCCGCCGCCCGGTCCATGGGCAAGGCCGACCGGGGCGTCTACCAGCCGGACCCGGAACGCGCCGCGGCCTACGACCGCCTCTACGCCGAATACCGGCTCCTGCACGACTACTTCGGCCGCGGTGCCAATGAGGTCATGCACCGGCTACGGCGTCTGCGCGCCGAGGTTTCCGCCTGAATGGCCCCAACTCCCTTCCCCCGTAGTCCCCTTCGTAGTCCCCTTCGAAAGGAACCTCCGTCATGACCGCTTCCGAAATACCGTCCGCCGGCCAGGAGATCTGGTTTCTCACCGGCAGCCAGGGCCTGTACGGCGAGGAGACCCTGAACCAGGTCGCCCACCAGGCCCGGAAGATCGCCGAACGACTCGACGCGGCCGAGCCGATCCCCCTGCGGATCGTGTGGAAGCCGGTGCTCACCGACGCCGATTCGATCCGGCGGCTGTGCCAGGAGGCCTCCTCCTCGGACAGCTGCGTGGGGGTGATCGTGTGGATGCACACCTTCTCCCCGGCGAAGATGTGGATCGCGGGCCTGAGCGCGCTGGACCGCCCCGTGCTGCATCTGCACACCCAGTACAACCTGTCGCTGCCCTGGTCGAGCATCGACATGGACTTCATGAACCTCAACCAGGCCGCCCACGGCGACCGCGAGTTCGCCCACATCGAGTCCCGGCTCGGCATCGACCGCAAGATCGTCGCCGGGCACGCGACCGACCCCCGCGTGATCCGGCGGATCGCCGCCTGGACGAGAGCCGCCGCGGGCCGCCAGGCGGCGCGCACCCTGCGCCTGGCGCGCTTCGGCGACAACATGCGCGACGTCGCCGTCACCGAGGGCGACAAGGTCGAGGCCCAGCTGCGCTTCGGCTTCTCCGTGAACACCTACGCCGTCAACGACCTGGTCGCCGTCGTCGACGCCGTCGAGGACAAGGCGGCCGCCGAACTCGCCGCCGAATACGTCGAGTCGTACGACGTCGTCCCCGCCCTGCGCCCCGGCGGCATCCGCCACGACTCGCTCCTCTACGCAGCCCGCCAGGAACTCGGCCTGCGCACCTTCCTCACCGAGGGCGGCTTCACCGCCTTCACCACCAACTTCGAGGACCTCGGCGGCCTGCGCCAGCTGCCCGGCCTGGCCGTCCAGCGCCTGATGGCCGACGGCTACGGCTTCGGGGGCGAGGGCGACTGGAAGACCTCCGCCCTGCTGCGCACGATGAAGGTCATGGGCCAGGGACGGCCCGGCGGCACCACCTTCATGGAGGACTACACCTACCACCTCGGCCCCGGCGTCCCGCGCATCCTCGGCGCCCACATGCTGGAGGTCTGCCCCTCGGTGGCCGCCGCCCGCCCCCGCTGCGAGATCCACCCGCTGTCCATAGGTGGCCGCGAGGACCCGGTCCGCCTGGTCTTCGACGCGGCCGAGGGCCCCGCCGTGGTCGTGGGCCTGTGCGACCTGGGTGACCGCTTCCGGCTCACCGCCAACGAGGTCGACGTCGTCGGCCCCAGCGAGCCTCTGCCCCACCTCCCCGTGGCCCGGGCGGTGTGGAAGCCGCGCCCCTCACTCGCGGAGTCGGCCGAGAGCTGGCTGCTGGCCGGCGCCCCGCACCACACCGTGCTCAGCTCGGCCGTCGACCCCGAGACGCTGAACGACTACGCGGCCATGACGGGGGTCGAACTGCTCACCATCGACGAGCACACCACCACCGACCAGTTCGCCAAGGAAATCCGTTGGAACGCCGCCTACCACCGCCTCGCCCAGGCCCTGTGACCATGACCGACGGCCGCGTCGAAGTCGAAGGAGACGAGCGATGACCGTACGAGTCCGCGACGGCCTGCGAGAGGAGGTCCTGAGGGCGAACCTCGCCATCCCTCAAGTAGGCCTGGCGACCCTGACCTGGGGCAACGTGAGCGGAGTCGACCGCGACGCGGGGGTGTTCGTCATCAAGCCGTCGGGCGTGCCCTACGAGGATCTCGCTCTGGACCACCTGGTGACGGTCCGTCTGTCCGACGGCGCGGTCGTAGAGGGCGACCTGCGCCCCTCCACCGACACCGAGACCCACCGCTGCCTCTACCGCGCCTTCCCCTCCATCGGCGGCGTCACCCACACCCACTCCACCCACGCGGTCGCCTTCGCGCAGGCCCGCCGCGACATCCCGGTCCTCGGCACGACCCACGCCGACACCTTCAACGGCCCCATCCCCGTCACTCGTGACCTCACCCCCGAGGAGTGCGCCAAGGACTACGAGTACAACACCGGCGTCGTCATCGTGGACCTGCTGGGGGAGGAGGACCAGAAAGCCGTCGAGGTCCCCGCGGCCCTCGTGGCGAACCACGGCCCCTTCACCTGGGGCACCACCGCCCGCAAGTCCCTGGAACACGCGATCATCTGCGAGGCGGTCGCCGACATCGCCCTCCACACCCTGTCCCTGTCCCCGGCCGCCCCACCACCACGTCATCTACTGGAACGCCACTACACCCGCAAGCACGGGCCCGACGCGTACTACGGCAACCCGGAGGTGACCACGTCCTCCGGCTGATCGGGGCGATCGGGGCGATCGGGCTGGAGACTCACTCGCGCCCGTCGCCGGCCCCCGTCCCTCCGCCCAACCGATCGGCCAGACAGGCCAGATACAACGCCATCGTGGTCCGGTGGTCCCGCAGTGGCCGGCCGGTCGTCTGCTCGATCTTGTTCATCCGGTAGACGACGGTGTTGCGGTGGATGTGCAGGGCCTCGGAGGCGCGTACGAGGTTGAATCCGCTCTCGCACCACGCCGTGATGGTGTCGCGCAGGACCGGCCAGTCCGGCTGGCCCCGCAGGCTCGTGGTGGTGCGTTCGATCAGGCGGTTGCGGGCCGACTGGGACACCGCCGTGAGGGCCTGGTGGACGCGCAGGTCGGTGATCAGGTGGACGGGGGAGTCGCTCGCCACGCGCGCCCCGAGGCGGAGCGCGTCGCAGGCGTCCTGGTAGGAATCGTGCAGTCCGCTCACGGAGGCGGCCGGTTCGCCGATGCCGGCCCGGGCGACGAGACCGTCCTGCGCGGCGATGACGTCGGTGGTCCGCCGGCAGTCGTCCAGCAGGGAGGTCACCGGGCGCCGTTCCGGGAGTCTGCGCAGTACGCCGATCCAGCCCGGAGCCGTGGAGGCGATGATGTCCTGGGGGTCGGCGAAGACCTCGCGGACCGTGCGCAGCAGTTCCGAGCGGACCAGCGCCATGTCTTTGGTGGGCACCCCTTGGCGTCGGGCGCCCGTGTCGGGGACCCGTACCTCGATGGCGACCGCGACCCGTCGCAGCCGTAGGTCGAAGCCCAGCTCGGCGGCCCGGAACAGCAGGAAGTCGCCCTCCACGACCTGCGGGTCGTACGACGCGACGTCGGCCAGCAGCTTCTCCGCCGCCCGCTCGGCGAGCAGGCGGGAGCGCAGCATCACGGACTCTCTGAGCAGGATCTCCGTCTGGCGTTTGACGAGCAGCCCGAACCGGCGCACCTGCGCGGGCGTTCCGGTGATCCCGACCGTGCCCACGGCCTTTCCGTTCGCGACCAGGGGCAGGGTGACTCCCGGGCGTACTCCGCGCAGTTGCTGTGCCTGCGACGCGTTGTGCGTGGCGGGTTCCTGGGTGCGGACGACCTCGACGGACGCCTCGTGGAAGCTGCCCACCCGGCTGCTGTCGCCGCTGCCGATGACCAGACCGCCCGCGTCGGTGATCAGCACGTTGAAGCCGATGACGGCGGTGGTGTCGGAGGCGATCTCCTGCGCGAGTGACGGGCTCAGCATGAGCGGTTCTCCCGTCGACGGCGGGCCCGGGTGGACGCACCGTACAGCGGATCGATCGAATTCGGCCACAAGTCTGTACGGAGTACACGGTGACGTAACCGAGGCCGGTTCGTAGCGTATGGCCCCAATCGCATCCGTAATCACCTCCCCGATCCATCCCCCTCACATCCCCGCCGGGGGCACAGCGCGGTGAGTCGGCGGGCTCCCCTCTGCATCCTTCAGCATCGTTACGGAAGGCCCATGCCGATGATCCGTATGCGTCCGCTTGCCGTCGCTCTGTCCGCCACCCTCCTGCTCCTCGGGACCGCCGCCTGCGGTTCCGGTGACGACGACGGCCCCAAGAACGTGTCGGCGAAGACCGCCGCGCTGGGCACCCTCACCCCCGGCGTCATCAAGGTGGCCGTGGAGCCGTACGCCCCCTACACCAGCGTCCAGGGCGGCAAGATCGTCGGCCTGGACGGCGACATCCTCACCTACGTGGCCAAGAAGCTCGGCCTGGAGGTCAAACCGCAGGTGACGGACTTCGCCGGCATGCTCGCCGGGGTGCAGTCCCGCCGCGTGGACATCACCGTCGGCGGTGTCGCCTGGTCCGCTGACCGGCAGAAGCAGGGGCTGTTCACCGACCCGCCCTACTACTCGCCCCCGGCGATGGCCGTCCGCAACGGCAAGACGTACAAGACCGTCGACGACCTCGAGAATCTGAGCCTCGGCACCGTCGAGGGCTATGTCTGGGTCAAGTCGATCCAGTCCGTTCCCGGCGCCAAGCTGCACGCCTACCCCGACGCCAACGGCGTCTTCGACGACCTCGGCGCGGGCCGCGTCGACGTCGGCTTCCTCGACCCGCTCCTCATCATCGCGGCGCAGAAGGAACGTCCGGAGCTGAAGATCAGCACCCAGTACCTGACCCCGCCGACCGCCGCCGAGGTCAAGGCGAAGCCCGCCTACGCCTACTTCCAGCCGTACCAGACCGGCTTCTACCTGCCCAAGAAGGCCACCAAGCTGGAGCAGGCGATCTCCGCGCAGATCGACGCCATGTACACGAACGGCGAGATGGCCAAGCTCGTCGAGAAGTACGGCGGCGACCCCGAGCAGTTCCTGAAGCCGGCCGCCGACGTCGCCACCGCGCGCCGGGGCGTGGACCGGCCGCAGGACTGGAACCCGCCCACCATCGCGAAGTGAGGGGACGACATGTCCGGCCTTTTTCAGGTTCCCTGGTCCGACTACCGGCCCGACCTCGTCGACGCCCTGTGGCGCACCGTCTCCTACACGGTCGTGAGCTTCGCCGGCGCGGTCCTGCTCGGTCTCGCGGTGGCGCTGCTCCGGCTCAGCAGAGCGTGGCCCGCGCGTGCCGTCGCCGCCGTCTACACCGAGGTGTTCAAGAACGTCCCCCTCCTCGCCATCATCTTCCTCACCTACTTCGGCCTGGCCTCGGCGGGCATCCGGCTGGACGTCTTCACCGCCGGCTGCCTCAGCCTCGTCGTCTTCTACGCCGCCTACCTGTCCGAGATCTTCCGCTCCGCGATCAGCGGGGTGCACGCCGGACAGACGGAGGCCGGGGAGGCGCTGGGCCTGGGCCGGGCGGGAATCTTCGGGCACATCGTGCTGCCGCAGGCCGTACGGCAGGCGCTGCCCGGCACCAACACCATGCTCGTCGACCTGCTGAAGTCCACCTCGCTGCTGGTCACCGTCTCCGCCGCCGAGCTGATGTCCGAGGGGCGGCTCATCACCTCGGCCACCTTCCGGGCCCTGGAGGTGTACCTGGTCATCTCGGCCATCTACTTCGCCCTGTGCTACCCGCTCTCCCAACTGCTGCTGCTCCTGGAACGCAAGGTACGGGCGGGCATCCCCCTCTCCCCGTGGCGACGACGGCGACTGAAGGCGGCACGCGCCCTGCTCGCCCCGGCCGTGGAGGCCGACATGAAGGCAGGTGCCGTATGACCGAGTCGGTCACCACCCCGCAGACCACGCCTGGGACACCGACAGAGGCCGTCGTACGGATCAACGGCCTGAGCAAGTCCTTCGACGGCCGCCTCGTCCTCGACCAGGTGGACCTGGAGGTCGACCGCGGCCGGATCGTCAGCGTCATCGGACAGAGCGGGGGCGGCAAGACGACCCTGATGCGCTGCGTCAACCTCCTGGAACGGCCCGACCGCGGCACGATCGAGGTCGCCGGAGAGCTGGTGCACAGCGACGGCCGCACGGTCTGCCGCGACCTGCCACGCCTGCGCCGTACCGTCGGCATGGTCTTCCAGCGGTTCAACCTCTTCCCGCATCTGACCGCCGTGGAGAACGTCGTCCTGGCCCAGCGCAAGGCGGGTATCCCGGAGCAGGAGGCGCTGGAGCGTGCCGTCACGCTGCTGCGCCGGGTCGGCGTCGCGCACCGTGCCCTCGGCCGGCCCGAGCAGCTGTCCGGCGGCGAACAGCAACGCGTCGCCATCGCGAGGGCCCTCGCCCTCAAGCCCGAGCTGCTGCTCTTCGACGAGCCCACGTCCTCCCTGGACCCCGAGGCGACCCGGGAGGTACTGAGCGTGATGCGAGAACTCGCCGCGGACGGGATGACGATGCTGCTGGTCACCCACGAACTGCCCTTCGCCCGCGAGGTGTCCGACCACGTCGTCTTCGTCGACGGCGGCCGGATCGTGGAGGAGGGCAGGCCCGAGGACGTGCTCGACAGCCCCTCCCAGGCCCGCACCCGGGAGTTCCTCGCGTCGTACGGAACCGCGTCATGACCGGTACGCCGGCTCTCACCGGCGACGGACCCGTGGTGGTCGTCGGGGGCGGTGTCGTAGGACTGTGCACCGCGTACTACCTGGCGGCGGCCGGGCTTCCGGTGGAGGTCGTCGAGCGGCGCGGGCTGGGCTCGGGGGTGTCCCGGGGCAACGCGGGCTGGGTCTGCCTCAGCCACTCGACGCCCGTGCCGTCCCCAGGAGTGCTGCGCTACGCCCTGCGCTCCCTGGGCCGTCCGGACTCGCCGCTCTATGTGCGGCCCCTTCCCGACCCGGCGTTCCTGCGCTGGCTGTGGCGGTTCTGGCGCAGCAGCGCACCGGCCGCCTTCCGGCGGGGCTACGCGGCGATCGCCGACCTGAACCACGACACCTTCGACCTCTTCGACGGGCTGCGCGAGGCCGGGGTGGCCACCACCCTGACCCGGCCCGGCATGGTGCACGCGTTCCTGTCGGCGGCCGAGGCCCGTCATCACCTCGCGATCCAGCGGGAGATGGCGGAGGGCCACTATCCGATGCCCGACGACATCACCACGGGCGACGAGGCCCGGCTGCTGGACGGCGCGCTCTCGTCCAAGGTGCGCGCGGCCTACCTCGTCGAGGGCGAGGGCGTGGTCGATCCGGAGGGGTTCGCCCGCGGGCTCGGCGAGGCGCTCGCCGCCGCGGGGGTGAAGGTCCACGAGAACGCGGAGGTCACCGGATTCCGGTCCGGGACGGGGCGGGTGACCGCACTGAGGACCGACCGGGGCGAGATCCCCTGTTCGGCCGTCGTCGTCGCGGCCGGAATGCGGTCCCCGGCGCTGCTGCGCGCGCTCGGACACCGGCTGCCGCTCCAGGCCGGCAAGGGCTACAGCTTCGCGGTGGACCTGGACCCGGCACCCCGGCACACCCTGTACTTCGGCGAGCGCAGGGCCGTCGCCTCACCGATCGGCACCACCACCCGGATCGGCGGCACGATGGAGCTGAGCGGCAACAACAACCGTCTCGACTGGCGCCGGATCGTCGCGGTGGCGCTCGCCAGCCGCCACTACCTGGGCCGCTGGTTCGACGACCCCGACGACCTGGTGAGCCTGATCCGCGACCCCTGGGTCGGCGGCCGGCCCTTCCTCCCGGACGGCCTCCCGGTGATCGACCGGCTGCCGGGCCTGGAGAACGCCTTCGCGGCCACCGGCCACGGCATGCTCGGCGTCACCCTGGGCCCGGCCACCGGCCACCGGCTCGCCGAGTACATCCGTACCGGCCGCCGCCCCGAGGTCCTCGCCCCGTTCGGCTTCGACCGGCTGCGCGGCTGAGGAGGCACGGCGGCCGGAGCTCTCACGCCACGATCGCCATCCCGCGATCCGTGGCGTTGAGCCGCCTCCCCCCGTCCGCCGTGCACGTCACGACGTCCGCGACCCGTACGCCGAAGCGGCCCGGCAGCCGCACCCCGGGGCCCATCGAGAAGCACATGCCGGGAACGAGGAAGGTCTCCTCGTTCCCGGTGAGGTACGGCGGCTCGTGTGCGGTGACTCCGATGCCGTGTCCGGTGCGTTCGGCGGCGTAGTCGGCGTACCCCGCGTCCTCGATCCACCGGCGTGCCCCGCGGTCGATCTCCTGGCAGGTCGCTCCGGGGCCGATCGCCTCGAAGGCCGCCTGCTGGGCCGTACGGACGAGGTCGTGGACCGTGCGTTCCTCCTCCGTCGGTTCGCCCACGTGGACCGTGCGGGTCAGGTGTGAGGCGTAGCCGTCCTTCAGGCCGCCGAAGTCCAGGATCACCATGTCGCCCTTCTTCAGCGTTCGTTCGCCCGTCCGGTGGTGCGGGTCCGCGCTGTTCCGGCCGGAGGCCACGACCGTGACGACCTGGCTGTGGCCCTGTTCGTGGAGCAGGCGGGCCAGGTCGGCGGCCACTTCGGACTCGCGGCGGCCGGTGAATCGTACGGAGAGGATCTCCTCGTACACCACGTCCGCCGCCGCTGCCGCCGACGCGAGGCGGGTCACCTCGTGGTCGTCCTTCACGGCGCGCAGTAGCGGGAGTACGACGGTCAGGGGGCGGTAGGTGGTGAGGGGGAGGGCTTCCTGGAGGCCCAGCAGGTGCAGGGCCCAGGTGGTGTCGGCGACGCCGTAGCGGCCGTTGGGGAGCAGGAGGCCGGTGGCTGCGGAGTAGGGGTCCTGGCCGTCGCGCCAGTCGGAGATGCGGACGGCGTCCGCGCCGGGTGCTGCCTCCGCGTCGGGGCGTTCGAGGGACGGGACCAGCAGACGGGGTTCGGATCCGGGGGTCAGGACGAGGAGGGTGAGGCGTTCCGTCGTCGCGGTGGGGCGGTAGCCGCAGAGCCACGTCAGGTCGGGGCCGGGGGTGATGAGCAGTCCGGACAGGCGGGTCTCGGCCGCGTCCCTGGCCGCCCTGGTCATACGGGTCGCGTAGTCCTCTTCCGTGAAGGGGGCGGGGGTGTCGTCCATGGGGCTCCTCCGACCGCTGCCGTCGTCCGGTTCATCGTCCGAGGAGTGAGGTGCGGGGTGCCCGGGGGCGTAGGCCGACCGGGTGAGGGTTCAGGCCGCCCCGGGGCCGAGTGAACGCTCCGTCACCCGGGCCAGATGGTGGTGGAGGACCTCGCGGGTGTCCGGGGTCAGCGTGCGCAGCGCCACCAATGCGGTGATCACCACGTCGCACAGCTCACCCTGCACGTCCTCCCAGGTGTGGCTGACACCCTTGCGAGGGTTCTGGCCGATCGCCCCGATGACGGCCTCGGAGACCTCGCCGACCTCCTCGGAGAGCTTCAGCATGCGCAGGAGGAGGCCTTCGCGGCCGCTCACCGGCTGATCCGTCTCCAGCCAGGCCCACAGGGCGTCGACGGACTTCCAGAGGTCCGGAGAGGGCATGCCGTGATCACTCATGCGGAGCAGCTTCCCACGGCGCGGGGTCCCGCTCGGCTACTCCCCGAACAACGCCTCCTCCTCGTCGAACAGCGCCGTCTGGGCGTCATCGCCCCCGCTCTCCTTCTCCCGCAGTCGCAGACCCCGCGCCCCCACCACCGCCGCGGTCACCAGCCCCGTCGCCGCGAGGGCCACCGGCACCATCCATCCCCGGTTGACCGTGTGGCCGAGGGCGTGGTCCAGGGAGATCCGGCCCGGCCCCGTCACCGCCAGGCCCGCCGCCGTGAGACCCAGCGTGGCCGCGTACTCGTAGCCGCCGCCCGCGTTGAAGAAGCCGTTGGGGGCGTGTACCGCGGACGCGCCGGCCATCGCGCCGGCCGCCGCCGCGCCCGCCGCCGGGGTCGCCAGGCCCAGTGCCAGCAGGGTGCCGCCGCCCGCCTCGGCCAGCCCCGCCGCCGTGGCGCTCGCCCGGCCCGGTGTGTAGCCGACGGACTCCATGAACTGGCCGGTCCCCTCGATGCCGCCCCCGCCGAACCAGCCGAGCAGTTTCTGCGCGCCGTGGGCGGCCAGCACACCCCCGGTTCCCAGCCGGAGGAGCAGCAGGCCCAGATCACGTCGGTCGTATGCGGTCACGATGACTCCCAGCGCAAGAAGTGGAACGAGACCCCCCTCGCGTTTCCACCGTCGCACCGCTCACACCTGTCCGGAATGCTCGAGCGGCCGTTCGGGTGGCGGCCCCGGGGGCGCGGTGTGAGTCTGGCTGGCATGACGATTCAGACCGCCAGACTCAGCGACCCGGCCGTCCGCGCCTTCGTCTCCGCCGTCAACGCCCATGACCGCGAGGCCTTCCTGTCCCTGCTCGCGCCCGGCGCGACCATGGCGGACGACGGCAGCGACCGTGACCTCGACGAGTGGATCGACCGGGAGATCTTCTCCTCCCACGGCCACCTCGACGTCGACAAGGAGTCCAACGGCGGCCGTTCCCTCCTCGCCCACTACAGCAACGACACCTGGGGCGAGATGCGCACCCGCTGGGACTTCACGGTCGCGGAGGACGGCAGGATCTCCCGCTTCGAGACCGGCCAGGCCTGAAACCCCGAGAACCCCCTTGCCGGACCCCTTGCCCTGAAGCGCACTTCAACTCCTAGCGTTCAGGCATGGAGATCACACGCACTCTCGGTCGCTCCGGCATCGAGGTCAGCGCTCTCGGCTTCGGCTGCTGGGCGATCGGCGGCGAATGGCAGGACGCGGACGGCCGGCCCCTCGGCTGGGGCAAGGTCGACGACGAGGAGTCCGTACGGGCGGTGCACCGCGCCCTCGACCTCGGCATCACCTTCTTCGACACCGCGGACACCTACGGCGCCGGACACAGTGAACGGGTGCTCGGACGGGCGCTGGGCAAGCGCCGGGACGACGTCATCGTCGCCACCAAGTGGGGCAACGTCTTCGACGAGGAGACCCGCACCCGCACCGGCGTCGACGACACCCCGGCCCACGCCCGCCGCGCCCTCACGGCGTCCCTCGACCGGCTCGCCACCGACCATGTCGACCTGTACCAGCTGCACCTGAACGACCTGGACCCCGAGCGCGCGGCCGAACTCCGGGACCTGTGCGAGGAGTTCGTGGGTGAAGGGCTGATCCGCGCCTACGCGTGGAGCACCGACGACCCGGCCCGCGCCGCGGTGTTCGCGCAGGGGGAGCACTGTACGGCCGTGCAGCACGCGCTCAACGTGTTGCAGGGCACGCCCGAAATGCTCTCCCTGTGCGAGAAGTTGGGCCTGGCCAGCATCAACCGCAGTCCCCTCGCGATGGGGTTGCTGGCCGGCAAGCGCCAAGGGCCCAAGGACGCCGGCGACATCCGCAGCAAGCCCCCGGCCTGGCTCCAGGGCTTCGGCGACGGTACGTCCGCCGATCCGGCGTGGCTGTCCCGCATCGACGCGCTGCGGGAGATCCTCACCAGCGAGGGCCGCACCCTGGCTCAGGGCGCCCTGGCCTGGCTGTGGGCCCGGAGCCCGCGCACGATCCCGATCCCCGGCTTCCGGTCGGTGGCCCAGGCGGAACAGAACGCGGGGGCGATGGAGAAGGGGCCGCTCACCGCGGGGCAGCTGACCGAGGTCGACAGCCTTCTGGGACGGTGAGCGGCCCCGCCTCGAACGGCTCCTACCTCTGAGTCAACGACTGTTCGGTCAACGTGAGTTGCCCGGCCTTGATGGTCGCGAGGCGGGGTGCCCGACGAGCGATCGACGAGTCATGGGTGACCAGGACGAACGTCAGCCCGTACTCGTGCCACAGCCCCTCCAGCAACGCCATGATCTCGTCGCGCATCGACTCGTCGAGGTTGCCGGTGGGCTCGTCGGCGAGCAGCACCTTCGGCTTCTTGACCAGTGCACGCGCGATGGCCACCCGCTGCTGCTGGCCGCCGGACAACTCGGAGGGCGCGTGGGTGAGCCGCTCACCCAGCCCCACCGAGCGGAGCGCCTCCGCCGCCCGCTCACGCCGTTCCGCCGGCTTCACTCCCAGCGGGACCAGCGCCGTCTCGACGTTCTCCTGAGCGGTCAGGGTCGGGATGAGGTTGAACGACTGGAAGATGATGCCGATCTTCTCGGCCCGCAGCCGGGTCAGCCTGGCCTCGCTGACCTTCGCCAGATCGACGCCGTCCAGTTCGACGCTGCCCTCGGTCGGGCGGTCCAGGCCGCCGATCATCTGCAACAGCGTGGACTTGCCGCCACCGGTGGGGCCCTGGATGACCAACTGGTCGCCGTCCTCGATGGTGAGGTCGACGCCCCGCAGCGCCTCCACCGTCTCCTTGCCGCGCGAGTAGCGCTTGGTGACGCCGGTGAGTCTGTACATGAGAACTCCGTAGAGAAGAAGAAGTGGGGAAGGCGACAGCGGACGGCGCTCGGGTCGCGCAGGCCGACGGTTTCGTCTACGACACGCTGCGCAGCGCGTCCGCGGGCCGCATCCGCGAGGCCCGCCACCCGCCCATCGCCCCGGCGATCAGCCCGCCGGTCACCGCGAGGCCCACCGCGAGCGCGATGGTGGTCATCGATACGGGCGCGGAGAGCGCGATCTCCATGGTGTTCCGGGTGGCCTGCTGTCCGGGGCCGCCGCCGCCCGGGCCGCCGCCCATGCCGCCACCGCCGCCGGTGCTGCCGAGCTGCGCGGTCAGCTTGGGGCTGATCGCGGTCACCGTGTACGCGGCCGCGAGGCCGAGGCCGATGCCGAGGGCGCCGCCGAGCAGGCCGTTCACGATCGACTCGCCGACGACCTGCCGGGTGACCCGGCGGCTCGGCCAGCCGAGCGCCTTCAGGGTGCCGAACTCGCGCACCCGGCGGGAGACCGCCGAGGAGGTCAGCAGCGCGGCGACCAGGAAGGCGGCGACGAGCACGGCGATGGACAGCCACTTGCCCACGCTGGTCGCGAGGTTGGAGGCGGTGGACAGGGACCCGGAGACGGTCTCCGCGAGATCGGCGGAGGTCGTGACGGTCGTACCGGAGATGTTCTTCTGGATCGCCGACTTGACCGAGTCGATCTGCTGGGAGTCGGTCGCCTTGACGTAGATCGTGGTGACCTGGTTCTTGGCGTCGGCCAGCGTCTGCGCCTGCTTCAGCGGCAGGTAGACGTCGGTGGTGGACTCACTGCTGTCCGGCGTCGCGATGCCGATGATCGTGTACTTGGTGCCGGAGATCTTCAAAGTCTTGCCGACCTTGAGGGAGTTCTCCTTGGCGTACGCCTTGCTGACGACGGCGACCTTCGCGTCGGTCTGCGCGGCGGTGAAGGTCTTGCCGATGGTGATCTTGGAGCCGGCCAGCGGGCCGAGCGTCTGGTCGGTGACGTCCACGCCGGCGACGGAGTAGGAGTTCACGTCGAAGTTGGCGCCGCCGCCCTGGACCTGGGGCGCGGCGGTGCTGGTGCCGCCGGAGCCGCCGCCCGGACCGCCCTGGCCGCCGTTCCCGGTGTTACCACCGGAACTCTGCGCCTTGCCCTGGGTGAAGGAGCCGTCGACCTTGGTGACGTTCAGGGTCAGCGCGCCCACCGCGCTCGCCACGCCACTCTGCCGGGAGACCTTGGTGACCACGCTCGACGCCAGGGCCTGACCGCCCTGGGTCATCACGCGGTCGGAGCTCTGTGTGTCGTCACTGTCGTTGGAGTTGGCGTCGAACCGGAAGTTCGGTCTGCCCGAACTTCCGGACGTCGGGGCCGACCTCGCCTTGGTGACGGTCATGTCGGTGCCGAGCCCGTAGAGCGACTTCAGGACCTTGTCCTGAGCCTGTGTCATGCCGGCCGACACCGAGTTGACGGTGATGACCAGCGCGATACCGAGCGCCAGACCCAGAGCGATGACCAGGGCCGCCTTCTTGCGCCGGCCCAGCTCGCGCTTGAGATAGATGCCAAACATCCCGTTCCTCGAGGTTCTTGGCGCCCGCTGTGGGCGCGCCCTCAAGGTAGGGACGCAGCATTGCGGGGCCGTGAGGAAGGGATATGTGCCGGCTGAGAAGGGATGTGCGCGAGCTGAGAATGTGCGCGGCGGCCGTCCACGGACCGGTGCGTACCTCGCGGTCCCACGCGAGATCCACCCCCACCCGGTCCATGGATGGCCGCCGCGCTCCCCCCTCGGATGCGGTCGGCGGAACGCCACCCCCCAAGTGTGAAGCTCTTGTGGAGGGCGTGTGATGAGCATAAGCCGCCAACCGGCCGCAGTGGGGGTGGAAGCAGATATTCCGCTTGGGGAGATCGGCTGCTCAGCCGCGCCCCACATACGGCATCGCCGTCGCCAGTACGGTCGCGAACTGCACGTTCGCCCCCAGCGGCAGCTCCGCCATGTGCCGCACCGTGCGCGCCACATCCGCCACGTCCATCACGGGTTCCGGCGCGACCTCCCCGTTGGCCTGCAACGCCCCGGTCCCCATCCGCGCGGTCATGTCGGTAGCCGCGTTCCCGATGTCGATCTGCCCCACCGCGATGCCGTACGGCCGCCCGTCCAGCGACAGCGACTTGGTGAGGCCGGTGAGGGCGTGTTTGGTCGCGGTGTAGGCGACGGAGTGCGGCCGGGGTGTGTGCGCCGAGATCGAGCCGTTGTTGATGATCCGTCCGCCCTGCGGGTCCTGCTCCTTCATCTGCCGGTACGCCGCCTGCGCGCACAGGAACGCCCCGTTGAGGTTGGTGTCCACCACATGCCGCCAGGCGTCGTACGGCAGCTCCTCCACCGGCACCCCGCCGGGACCGAACGTCCCCGCGTTGTTGAACAGCAGATCCACCCGCCCGAACCGCTCCACGGCGGCGGCGAACAGCGCGGCCACGTCCTCGGGCCGCGAGACGTCCGTCCGTACGGCGAGACAGGCGCCCTCGGGCACGAGTGCCGCCGTCTCCTCCAGGGTCTCGGTCCGCCGCCCCGCCAGCGCCACCGACCAGCCCGTACGCAGCAGTTCCACGGCGACCGCACGCCCGATCCCGGAGCCCGCTCCGGTCACCACGGCGGTCTTCACGTTCTTGGTGTCCATGCATCCGCAGCGTAGGTGAGGCAGGGGCTCACGCCGGCGTGAGGAGCTCTCCCGGGTAGCGCACGCCGATCCGGTCCCGTACCGCGTCGAGCGTCCGCATCACCGCGAGGGTGCCCTCCAGCGGCACCAGCGGCGACTGGCTCTCCCCGCCCCGCAGCGCCCGCATGACCTCGCGGGCCTCGTGCTTGAGGCTGTTGCGCGGCCCGTCGGCCGGGTCGGCGACGAACTCCTCCGGGTCACGTCCGTCGCGGTGCAGAACGAAACGGTCCGGGTGGAAGAAGCCGTTCGGGATGTCGATCCGGCCCAGCGAGCCGGTGACCGACGCGATCGTGGCGGTGCCGCCGGTCAGGGAGCAGTGCAGGGAGGCGAGCGCCCCGCTGTCCCAGGACAGCAGCGCGCCCGTCTGGAGGTCCACGCCCTCCTCGGAGAGCACGGCCTTCGCCGTGACGTCCGAGGGCTCCCCGAGCAGCAGATGCGCGAACGACACCGGGTACACCCCGAGGTCGAGGAGCGCGCCCCCGCCCTGCGCCGGGTCCCGCAGCCGGTGCGCGGGCGGGAAGGGCCCGGCGAGCCCGAAGTCGGCCTGCACCGTGCGGATCTCACCGATCGCGCCGTCGTCGACGAGGGCCTTGAGCCGCCGGATCAGCGGGTTGCAGTACATCCACATGGCCTCCATGAGGAAGCGGTCGTGCTCCTTCGCGAGCGCGACCAGCTCCTCGGCCTCCCGCGCGTTCAGCGTGAACGCCTTCTCGCACAGCACGTTGCGGCCGGCGGTCAGGCACAGCCCGGCGGCCGCGCGGTGCGCCGCGTGCGGGGTGGCGACGTACACGACATCGATGTCCGCGTCCTCGGCCAGGGCGCCCCAGTCGCCGTACGCCCGCTCGATCCCGAACCGCTCCGCGAACACCTTCGCCGAGGCCTCGGACCGCGAAGCCACCGCGACCACCTCCGCGTCCGGCAGATCGACCAGGTCCGCGGTGAACGCGGCCGCGATCCCGCCCGTCGCCAGAATCCCCCAGCGCACGCTCTGCTCCGTCATCCCGGCTCCACCCTCGCTCACGTGACCCTCGCCACTCTGTACGAGCTGAGAGCATAGGTGGCCGGGGGGGCCGGGCGTTGCCCCCGGGACAGCGCAGCACTCGGAGAGGGAGGGGCACATGCCCGAGCAGGGGCCACCGACACCGCACCTGGAGCAGCGGGCGGCCGCGGCGGGCAAGGAACCACCCACGGTCGCCGTCCGCCGCACCGGCCTGCTCGTCACCCTGCTCCTCGGCGGACTCACCGCCACGCCACCGCTGGCGATGGACATGTACCTCCCCTCGCTGCCGGAGGTCACCGACGCCCTGCACGCGCCCGCCGCCACCGTCCAGCTCACCCTCACCGCCTGTCTGCTCGGCATGGCCCTCGGCCAGCTCGTGGTCGGCCCGATGAGCGACCGCTGGGGCCGCAGGCGCCCGCTGCTCGCCGGTCTCGCCGTGTACGTCGTCGCCACCGCGCTGTGTGCCGTCGCGCCGACGGTGGAGTTCCTGGTCGGCTTCCGGCTGGCGCAGGGTCTCGCGGGCGCGGCGGGCATAGTGATCGCCCGGGCCGTGGTCCGGGACCTGTACGACGGCGTGGCGATGGCCCGCTTCTTCTCCACCCTCATGCTGATCGGCGGGGTCGCACCGATCGTCGCGCCGCTGATCGGCGGGCAGATCCTGCGGGTGACGGACTGGCGGGGGGTGTTCGTGGTCCTGACGGTCATCGGGGCGCTGCTCGCCGCCCTGGTCTGGGCGCGGCTGCCCGAGACCCTGCCGGCGGCCGAGCGGCACACCGGCGGCGTCGGCGAGGCCCTGCACTCGATGCGCCGCCTCCTCACCGACCTGCCCTTCACCGGCTACCTGCTCACCGGCGGCTTCGCCTTCGCCGCGCTGTTCGCCTACATCTCGGCCTCCCCGTTCGTGATCCAGGAGATCTACGGCGCCTCCCCGCAGACCTTCAGCCTGCTGTTCGGCGTGAACTCCGTCGGGCTGGTCGTCGTCGGCCAGATCAACGGCAAGGTGCTGGTGGGCAGGGTGAGCCTGGACCGGGTCCTGGGCGTGGGCCTGCTGGTCGTGACCGCGGCGGCCGCGGCGCTGCTCCTGATGGCGACCGGGGTGTTCGGCGAGGTGGGCCTGGCTCCCGTCGCCGCCGCGCTCTTCGTCCTGATGTCGGCGATGGGCGTCACCCTGCCCAACGCCCAGTCCCTCGCGCTCCTGCGCACCAAGCACTCCGCCGGCTCCGCCTCCGCCCTGCTCGGCACCTCGTCCTTCCTCATCGGTGCGATCGCCTCCCCGCTGGTCGGGATGGCCGGGGAGGACACGGCCGTCCCGATGGCGGTCGTCCAACTGGCGGCAGCACTGGTAGCGCTCACCTGTTTCATGGCAATGTGCCGTTCTGGGAACAGGCGTGCGACTACGGAAGGAGCGGGGAGCTGAGCGCACCGAGACTGCGCATCGACACACCGGAACGGGCCGGGCTCGACACCGGGGAACTCCGGCTTCTCGTCCGGGAGTTCCATGCCCTCACCGCCGGCGCACACCCCTGGGCCCCGGGTGCCGTCCTGGCCGCCGGGCGCGGCCCGGTGATCGCCGTGGAGGAGGCGTCGGGCTGGGCCGTCCGCTACGCGTCCTACGACCCCGAAGCCGACGCGGGCGTGGAACTGCCCCCGGACGCACGCGTCCCCGTCCGGGTGGACACGCCCTTCGACCTCGCCTCCCTCACCAAGCTGTTCACGGCCGTGGCCGCGGTGCAGCAGATCGAGCGCGGCACGCTGGGCATAGACGCGCGCGTAGGCGCCTACCTGCCCGACTTCACGGCGGCCGCGACGCACTCCGTCACCGTCCGCGAGCTGCTCACCCACACCTCGGGACTGCGCCCCGAACTCCCTCTCCACGACTGCGACAGCGACGAGGAGCGCCTGAACCTCCTGCGCGCCGAGCCGCCCATCGGCGTCCCCGGCACCTACACCTACTCCGACCTCAACCCGCTCCTCCTCCAGCACGTCCTCGAACGCATCACCGGCCGCCCCCTCGACGTCCTCGTCCACGAGGGCATCACCCGCCCCCTCGGCATGACGTCCACCCGCTTCGGCCCCTGCCCGGGAGCGGCGGCCACGGAGGACCAGCGCCGGCCGTGGGCCAAAGCGGACCGGGGGATGCTGCGGGGCCTGGTGCACGACGAGAACGCGTGGTCGCTGGGCGGAGTGGCAGGCCACGCGGGCCTCTTCTCGACCGCACGCGACCTCGCGATCTTCTGCCGGGCCCTGCTGGCGGGCGGCGCGTACGGCCCCGCCCGCATCCTCGGCCCGGACTTCGTGGAGCTGCTGCTGACCCCACCGGGGCTGGGCTTCGCCATCGACCAGACGTGGTTCATGGGCGAGCTCGCGGGGCACGGGGCGGCGGGCCACACGGGCTTCACGGGCACGTCCCTGGTCCTGGACCCGGCGACGGACACCTTCGTGGTCCTGCTGGCCAACACGGTCCACCCGCGAAGACGCCCGCCGGACAACAGGCCGAGGGCACAGGCGGCGACGAGGGTGGCGCGGGCGGTGAGGGGGGCGTGAGGTCTTTGCAGGCGTCCGGCGTTTGAGACGAGCGACGGCGGGGCCCACCCCCATACCGGCCGCCCATGGAGTCCTTCGTGGTGCTGCTCGCCAACGCCCCCGGACAACAGGCCGAGGGCACGGCCGGCGACGAGGGTGGCGCGGGCGGTGAGGGGGGCGTGAGGCTTTTCAGCCTGTCCGGCGTTGAGAACGAGGCCCCTTCAGGGCCGATGGCGGTCTGGGGAAGCGCGGCCCGCAGCGGGGTCGAAGGGGCAGCGCCCCTGGGACGGGACGGGTAGGGGCGGCGGGGGCGAGAAAGCCGGCGAGGCCCACCCTCACCGGCCGCCCATAGAATCCTCGGGTGACCGCCCCCGCACCCCCGTCCGAAACCCTCCGCGCCGCCCTCGCCACCCTCCTCGACGGCCTCCCCCCGAAGCAGGCGGCCCAGGCGGTGGACCGCCTGATCGCCAACTACCGCGGGACCACCCCCACCGACGCCCCGATCCTCCGCGACCGCGCGGACGTGGCCGCCTACGCCGCGTACCGCATGCCCGCCACCTTCGAGGCGGTCCACGCGGCCCTGGAGGCATTCGCCGAGGCCACCCCCGACTGGATCCCCACCGGTCACACCGACATCGGCGGCGGGACCGGCGCCGCCACCTGGGCGGTCGCCGCCACCTGGCCGGGCGACCGCGCGGTCACCGTCCTCGACTGGTCCGACCCCGCGCTCGCCCTCGGCCGCGAGATCGCCACCGCGAACCCGGCCCTGCGCGACGCCCACTGGCAGCGCACCAGGATCGGCAAGGACCTCACCCTGCCGGCCACGGATCTGGTCACCGTCTCGTACGTCCTCAACGAGCTCACCCCCGCCGACCGCACCGCCCTCGTGGACACCGCGGCGGCATCGGCACAGACCGTCGTGATCGTCGAGGCCGGCACCCCCGCCGGATACGCCCGTGTCATCGAGGCCCGCGACCGCCTGATCACCGCCGGCTTCCGGGTCGCCGCGCCCTGCCCGCACAGCGCCGCGTGCCCGATCGTCCCCGGTGAGGACTGGTGCCACTTCTCGGCGCGGGTCAGCCGGTCGTCCCTCCACCGTCGGGTCAAGGGCGGCTCACTGCCGTACGAGGACGAGAAGTTCAGCTACGTGGCGGCGACCCGACTCCCGGCGACCCCGGCCCAGGCCCGCGTGATCCGCCGGCCGCAGATCCGCAAGGGACAGGTACTCCTCGACCTGTGCGAGCCCGACGAGCAACTGACCCGCCGCACGGTCACCAAGCGGCACGGTGACCTGTACAAGGCGGCGAGGGACGCGGCGTGGGGCGACGGATGGCCCCCGGCGGACCACTAGGCCCGATCCGCCGGGGGCCGCGGTCACGTCGACGCTTCCCCCGCCGCTTTCCCCGCCGCGTCCCCCTCCCGCTTCTCCTGGAGTTTCCGTAGCAGTTCCCGCTTGTGTGCCTGCGGGTCCCGCGCGGCGCCGACGCGGCCATCACGGTTGCCGCCGCGCAGCGCCTTGCGGCCGATGTTGCTGCGGGTCCCGCCGACTCCGAGCATGCCGCCCGTTCCACCTCGTGCCATGACCTGCCCCTTCACTCACTCGACACGAAACGAGACGTATCGTTTCGCTGAATGTCTCCCACTCTCCGGCGAGACGCACCGTCTTGTCAACCTGGTAGGTTCGCCCCATGGCCACGCAGAAGTCCAAGCAGTCCGCCCCCGACACCACCCGTCGTAGCGAGAAGTCCCGCCGGGCCATCTACGACGCCGCCCTCGACCTCGTCGCCGAGGTCGGCTACCCCAGGGCCACGATCGAGGGGATCGCCGCCCGTGCCGGGGTCGGCAAGCAGACGATCTACCGCTGGTGGTCGTCGAAGGCGGAGGTGCTGATGGAGGCCTTCCTCGACCTGAGCGAGCAGGCGGCACACGAGGCCGGCGCCGAGGAGACGTACACCATTCCGGACACCGGTGATCTCGCCGCCGACCTCAAGGCCGTACTGCGCCTCACCGTGGACCAGCTCAAGGACCCCCGCTTCGAGGCCCCCTCCCGCGCCCTGGCCGCCGAGGGCGTCGTCAACGAGCAGGTCGGCCGGGCCTTCATGGCCAAGCTCCTCGAACCGTCGCTCCAGCTCTACGTCGACCGGGTGCGCGCCGCCCAGGAGGCCGGCCAGGTGCGCCCCGAGATCGACCCGCGCATCGCCCTCGAACTCTGGGTCTCCCCCCTCGCCCAGCGCTGGCTCCAGTACACCGGCCCGATCACCTACGACTACACCGACACCCTCGTCGACTACGCCCTCCACGGCATCGCACCGCGCTGAGCCGCACACGAGACGCTCACTCACGCGCAAATCCGCTCAGGGCCCCCCGGAGCGGAGGAAGGTGGGACCATAAGGCATGCTGTTCCGCACGACAGCGAGGCGAGGGTGGTAGATGAGCGCGGAGTCGGGGGGCCTGACCGGCCTGCAGGGCAAACTCTCCCAATGGCTGCGCGGACGCCGGCCGAAGGAGGCCGCCGCCGGGGACGAAGGCGGCCGTGAGGCCCTGCTGCTGGCCGCTGCCTCAGCGGGACTCCCGCTCGCGCCCGCCGCGCATCCCGCCCCCGGGTACCGGTGTTCCTGCGACCGGGTCGGATGTCCCACGCCCGCCCGTCATCCCGTGTCCTTCGCCTGGCAGACCCAGTCGACCACCGACCGCGCGCAGATCGAGCGCTGGGCCCGGCACCAGCCGCAGGCCAACTTCATCACCGCGACCGGCATGGTCCACGACGTCCTCGACGTCCCCCTGGAGGCCGGGCGGGAAGCGCTCGAGCGGCTCCTGGGCTCCGGGATCGAGGTCGGACCCGTCGCCGAGAGCGACGACGGCCGGCTCCTGTTCTTCACCCTCACCCGCGGCACCCCCGAGGACGAGGACGAGTGGTGGCCGTGCGAACTGGACTGCCACCCCGAGACGGCCGACGAACACCCCGGCCTGCGCTGGCACTGCCGAGGCTCCTACGTCCTCGTACCGCCCGCCCGGCTGCCCGGCGACCAGGCCGTGCACTGGGTCCGCGGCCTCGAACACCCGCTGCCCGACCCGCTGAGCCTCCTGGAAGTCCTCACCGACGCCTGCTCCCGCTACGTCGGCGAGGAGCCGGACCACGAGAACGCGGCCTGGCCCCTGCGCCGGTAGCGAGCCGACCGGTCTCTACGAACCCTTCGCGGACGTCAGTCCCTGGATCCGGCCGAGCACGGTGACCTGCTGCTTGCCCGCGCCCTTGGGCGGATCGACGGCCACCGAGTTGGAGACGATCTCCATCGTCAGGGACTGCTTGATCTCGCCGGTCGTCAGGGCCCGCACGGCATCGTTGGTGGGGATCGAGGTGCCCGGGGCGGCCGTCTGCTTCGTGTAGAGGTGCGTGGCGAAGAACACCAGCGCCCCGCCGTCCTTGGTGCGCAGGGCCAGTGGTTGGTAGTCGCCGCTCGTCATCGGTTCGTCGATGTACTGGGTGACCAGGCCCGGCCGCTTGCCGTCCTTCTCGCGCGCCGCACGCCACGTGCTGGTGTACGCGCCGTCCGCGAAGGTGTCGCCGCCGCTCTTGAGGTAGGTCGCGTACTCCTGGCCCACCTCACCGGGCGGGACGGCCAGTTCGGCCGAGTTCACCGGCACCGTCTCGGCCCAGCCGTCCGCGTCCTTCTTGAACTGCGGCACCTTGCCCTCGGCCACCAGCGTCAGATACGCCGCCTGGAACGGCTCGCCCAGGCCGTTGCGGGTGAACACGAGCAGCCAGCGCGCGGAACCGCCCTTGTTGCCGGCCGCGTCGGCGACGAACCAGCGCGGCCAGCCCGCCTTCTTCGGGATGGTGTACGTCACGTCCGACAGCTTCAGCGGTGTGTGCGTGGCATTGCCGCTCGGGCTGTTGACCTTGCCGGCCTTCAGCCGCGCCGCGTCGATGGCGCCGAGCGCCCCGGTGACGTGGGTGGCGTCCAGCGAGCCGTCGTACGCCTTGTCCGCCGCGTTGTACGCGTTCGTGAACTGCTGGAGCGCCTTGGCGGCCTCCGCCTTGGTGGTCGCGGGAAGCACCTCCCGCTCGCCGTGCACCACCATGCATCCGCTCGCCGTCAACGACAAAGCGGTCACAGAGGCTGCTATCAGTGCGCTCCGGTCAAGCCTGCGGAGCCTTCGAGGGCCGCGATCCCTGCTCATCAGGTGCCTTCACCTTCCCCTTCCCGGAGGCGAACCCTACCGGGGCGAGGAAGAGCGCGAGCGTCGGGATCAAGTACAGCAGCCACACCGTGACCTGAAGGACCGTCGGGTCCGGCTGGAAGTTGAACACGCCCTTGAGGAGCGTGCCGTACCAGCTGTCCGGCGGGATGGTGTCGCTGATGTCGAAGGCCCTGTCGGTCAGGCCCGGCAGCCAGTTCGCCTCCTGGAGGTCGTGGAAGCCGTACGCCAGCACACCCGCCGCCACGACGACCAGCATGCCGCCGGTCCAGGTGAAGAACTTGGCCAGGTTGATGCGCAGGGCGCCGCGGTAGAACAGCCAGCCCAGGAAGACCGCCGTGGCGATACCGAGGGCCGCGCCGACCAGCGGGCGCGGGGTGCCGTCGCCGGCCGCGTGCACCGACGCCCACACGAACAGGGCGGTCTCCAGGCCCTCCCGGCCCACCGCGAGGAACGCGGTGGCGACCAGGGCGGCGGTGCCCATCTGGAGGGCGGCGTCCAGCTTGCCGTGCAGCTCGGACTTCAGGTGCCGGGCGGTGCGCCGCATCCAGAAGACCATCCACGTCACCAGGCCGACCGCGATGACCGACAGAGAGCCGCCGAGCGCCTCCTGCGCCTCGAACGTCAGCTCCTGGGAGCCGAATTCGAGCGCGCACCCGAAACCGAGGGCGAGCGCGACCGCGACGCCGATGCCGATCCAGATGGGCCTGAGGGCGTCCCGGCGGCCCGTCTTCACCAGGTAGGCGATGAGGATGCAGACGACCAGGCTGGCTTCCAGGCCCTCGCGCAGGCCGATCAGATAGTTGGAGAACACGGGTCAGGCCTCCTTGGTGAACAGCGTGCTGCCCCACCAGTCGTCCTGGTCACGGACGCCGGGCGGGACGGCGAAGACCGCTGAACCCACGTGCTGGATGTACTCGTTGAGCGCGTCCGTGGCCAGATGGCGCTGGATCCGGATGAAGCCCTCGCGGACGTCCTTCTGGTACGCGAGGAAGAACAGGCCCGCGTCCAGCCGGCCGAGACCGTCCGTGCCGTCGGTGAAGGAGTAGCCGCGGCGCAGGATCGTCGCCCCGTGGTTGGAGTCGGGGTGTGCGAGCCGGACGTGCGCGTCGGGCTTCATCGCCGGCAGGAACGGCTTGTCGCGCTCCTTGGCCTTGCCGACCGGGGCACCCTCGCCCTTGTCGCGGCCGAAGACGTCCTCCTGCTCCTGCAGCGAGGTGCGGTCCCAGGTCTCGATGTGCATACGGATGCGGCGGGCGACGAGGTAGGAGCCGCCGTGCATCCACGGGGCGTCCTTGGCGTCCTTGGCGGAGTCCGCCCACACGAACTTCTTCAGGCGGTCCGTCTCCGTGCCCGCGATGTTGCGGGTGCCGTCCTTGAAGCCCATCAGGTTGCGCGGGGTCTGCGCGTCGGGCGTCGTCGAGGACGTCTTGCCGAAGCCGAGCTGCGACCACCTGATGACGACCTTGCCGAAGCCGATCCGGGCGAGGTTGCGGATCGCGTGCACGGCGACCTGCGGGTCGTCCGCGCAGGCCTGGACGCACAGGTCGCCGCCGCTGCGGTTCTTGTCGAGGTTGTCCCCGGCGAACTGGGGGAGGTCGACGAGCGCCTCGGGGCGCCGGTCGGCCAGGTCGAACTTCTCGAAGAGGGAAGGACCGAAACCGATCGTCAGCGTCAGCCGCGACGGCTTGAGCCCGAGCGCCTCCCCGGTGTCGTCCGGCGGCGCTTCGGCCAGACCGCCGTACGCGCCTTCCCCGACCGCCTTGCCCGCGGTCATCCGCCGCGCGGCCGCCGTCCAGTCCTTGAGCATCTGCACGAACTCGGCGCGGTCCTCCGTCGTCACGTCGAACGCGGCGAAGTGCAGCCGGTCCTGCACGGGGGTGGCGATGCCCGCCTGGTGGGTGCCGTGGAACTCGACGGCGGCCCCGGCCTCGGCCGCGGTCGGTTCGATGTCGTCGCCGGTACGGGTCATCGCGACCGCGCCACCGGCAGCGGCGGCACCGAGCGCGAGCCCGGCCCCGCCCCAGCCGATCAGCGCACGGCGCGAGGGAGCCGGGTCCTTTGCCGCGTCCTTTGTTGCGTCCGTCATGATCCCCGCCTCAGGAAGACTTGGTGACGACGACGGCGGCGGCGAGCTTGGACAGCGGCTCCGCGAGCGCGTTCACACCGTCCGACAGCTGCTTGCGATCGCTGTCACCGACCTTGTCGTACGAGGTGAAGTCGTACGACGTCTTGTCGGCGCGGTACGTGTCCAGCAGCGTGTTCAGCGCGGCGAACTGCTTGTCGAGCTCGGTGACCAGGGCCGCGTCGTTCTCCTTGGCGACCGGCTTCAGCAGCTCGTAGGACTTCTCGGCGCCCTCGACGTTGGCCTTGAAGTCGACGAGGTCGGTGTGCGAGTAGCGCTCCTCCTCGCCGGTGACCTTGCCGGTGGCGACCTCGTCGAGGAGCTCCTTGGCGCCGTTGGCCATCGAGGTCGGGGTGATGTCCGCCTTGCCGACCCGGTTCTGCCAGTCGGTGAGGTCGGTGATCAACTGGTCGGCGAGGGTCTTGTCCTCGGCGGTGATCTTCTTGTCCTGCCAGAGGGACTTCTCGAGCCGGTGCCAGCCGGTCCACTTCTGCCCGCCCTCCAGCCCGTCGGCCCGCACATCGACCTTCGGGTCGATGTCACCGAAGGACTCGGCGACCGGCTCGGTGCGCTCCCAGCCGATCCGGGAGGGGGCGTAGGCCTTCTTGGCGGCCTCGAGATCGCCGGCCTTGACCGCGGCGGCGAAGGTCTTCGCGAGCGGCAGGGTGGCGTCGGCCTGCTCCTGCGCGTACTTGCGGTACGCGGCGACGGCCGAGTCGAGGCGCGGGTCGCGCTGGGCCACACTCCCGCCGGTGGCCTTGACCTCCTGCCGGATGCCGTCGCCCTTCATGCCGGGCTTGCAGGCGATCGTGTAGTCGCCGGCCTTCACCTCGGCGGTGACCTTCTGCTTGGTGCCGGGGCCGATGTTCTCGCGCTCGGTGACGATCCGGTCGTCCGGGAAGAGGACGTAGACCTCGGTGACCTTGGAGCCCTTGTTCTCGATGGCGAGCTCCACGTGGCCCGCCGGGAACGCCTTCTTGGAGACCTCGCACTTGCTGTCGGTCGCGGTCACGTCGATCACGCGGTCGCTGTCGCCCGAGCTTCCCTTCTCCGTGCACCCCGTGACGGCGGTCAGGGCCGCCACGGCGGTGAAGGTGAGGGCGGACAGTCTGGCGGCACGCATACGAGCTCCTGAGGGTTGGTGAGGCTCGCCTAACTTATCTGAGGCTTATCTATCTATGGCGCAAAATAAACGTCAAGTAAGGGTCAAAGGAGATTCAAAGACTCCGCCCCGGAGGCACGTGGAGATGAGGGGCCCGGGCGGATGCTTCAATTCCTCCGTGAGTGACTACGACGTGCTGCGCGTCTTCTGCGCGCCGAACGGCGGCTACGGCAATGAGCTGGGCGTCGTCCGCGAGGGGTCCGTGATGCCGGACCGGGACGAACGGCAGGCGTTCGCCGCGAAGCTCGGGTTCAGCGAGACCGTGTTCGTCGACGATCCCGAGCGAGGGGTCATCGACATCTACACGCCCTCCGTGCGGCTGGCCTTCGCCGGGTATCCGTGCGTCGGGGCGGCCTGGTTGCTCGACGTGCCCGAACTCGTCACGCCCGCCGGGGTCGTCGGTACCCGGCTCGACGGGGAGTTCAGCTGGATCGAGGCGCGGGCCGAGTGGGCGGCGCCGCGGACCTTCCGCCAGTACGCCACCGCCGCCGAGGTGGACGATCTGACGGTCCCGGCGGCAGGGGAGTGGATCTACGCCTGGGCCTGGGAGGACGAGGCCGCCGGGCGGATCCGGGCCCGTGGCTTTCCGGGCCGGGGCGACGGTGTCGAGGAGGACGAGGCCACCGGTGCCGCGGCTCTCCAGCTCACCGCCGAACTCGGCCGGGCCCTGAACATCGTCCAGGGCGCCGGCTCCCAGCTCCTCACGGCTCCGCAGCCGGGGGGATGGGTGGAAGTGGGAGGCCGGGTCTTCCTGGAGCGCTGAGGCTCACGCCGGCTACGGCAGCGTCAGGATCTCCGCCCCCGTCTCCGTCACCACCAGCGTGTGCTCGAACTGCGCCGTCCGCTTCCGGTCCTTCGTGACGACCGTCCACCCGTCGTCCCACATGTCGTACTCGTGCGTCCCGAGCGTCAGCATCGGCTCGATCGTGAACGTCATGCCGGGCTGGATGACCGTCGTCGCGTGCGGGCTGTCGTAGTGCGGGATGATCAGGCCGCTGTGGAAGGAGGAGTTGATTCCGTGGCCCGTGAAGTCCCGGACGACTCCGTAGCCGAAGCGCTTGGCGTACGACTCGATGACCCGGCCGATGATGTTGATCTGGCGGCCCGGCCTGACCGCCTTGATCGCGCGCGCCAGCGACTCCCGGGTGCGCTCGACCAGCAGCCGGCTCTCCTCGTCGACGTCACCCACCAGGTACGTCGCGTTGTTGTCGCCGTGCACCCCGCCGATGTACGCCGTCACGTCGAGGTTGATGATGTCGCCGTCCCGGAGCACGGTCGAGTCCGGAATGCCGTGGCAGATCACCTCGTTGAGGCTGGTGCACAGGGACTTCGGGAAGCCCCGGTAGCCGAGCGTCGACGGGTAGGCGCCGTGGTCGCACATGTACTCGTGCGCCACCTTGTCCAGTTCGTCGGTGGTCACCCCGGGAGCGATCAGCTTCGCGGCCTCCGCCATCGCCCGCGCCGCGATACGGCCGGCGATCCGCATCGCCTCGACGGTCTCCGGAGTCTGCACCTCCGGACCCTTGTACGGCCTCGGCGCGGGCTTGCCGACGTACTCGGGGCGACGGATGTTTCCGGGCACGGAACGGATGGGGGAGAGTTCCCCGGGCACGAGCAGCGACTGGCCAGACATGGCGACGAGTCTATCCAGCGGCGATGGGGGAACATGTCCCTGGCGAGAGGAGCAGGTCATGCCCTTGTTCAAGAAGCGCGCGGGCGGCAAGCCGGGCGAGTGGTACTACTGCCTGGAGCACAAGAAGGTCGAGGAAGGGCCCCAGTGCCCGGCCAAGGACCGGTTCGGGCCCTACGCGAGCCGCAAGGAGGCCGAGCAGGCGATGGAGACGGCACGCGAGCGCAACCTCGAATGGGAGAACGACCCCAAGTGGCACGACGCCCCGGCGGGGGGCCGGGAGGACGACTGATCACACCTGGGCCGCGGCTCTCTGGTCCCGCACCCGTGCCGCGTGCTTGTCCGTGCGTGCGTCGTAGGTCATCAGTTTCGGCAGGCACAGAGCCAGCAGGCCCACGGCGCCCGCGCACAGCACCCCGCCCGACCAGACCGACGTCCGCACACCCCACCACGAGGCGAAACCGCCGGCCCTGACCTGGCCGACCGTCGGGCCCACCGAGTACGACAGCAGTTCGATCCCGGCGAGCCGGCCGCGCAGCTCGTCCGGGATCGTCTGGTTCCACATGATCCCCCGGAAGATCCCGCTGACCATGTCACAGCCTCCGGCCACGGTCAGGAACAACAGCACCAGCCAGACGTTGCTCATGGTCCCGGCCGTCGCGATCGCCAAACCCCACAGGGCTGCCGAGAGGACGACCATCCGCCCGTGCCGGTGGATCCGCGCGGTCCAGCCACTGACCAGGCTCACCAGCAGCGCGCCGAGCGGGACACTCGCGTACATCAGGCCCAGCGACCACTCCGCGTCCAGCTCGTCCGCGAGGAACGGCAGCAGGGCCAGCGGCATCGCCAGGAACATCGCGGCGAGGTCGACGGCGTAGGTGCCGAGGAGTTCCTTGCGGCTCCAGGCGTACCGCGCGCCCTCCGCGATGGCCTTCAGCGACGGCTTGGCCGCCTCGTGGGAGGCGGGGGAGGCCGCGATCCGTACGACGAGGACGACGGACACGGCGAAGGTCAGCAGGTCCGCGCCGTACGCCCAGCCGAGGCCCGCGTAGGCCACCACCACGCCCGCCAGTGCCGGGCCCGCGACCCCGCCGACCGTCCAGCGGAAGGAGTTCAGCGAGGCCGCCGCCGGAAGGTGGTCGTGGGCCACGATCCGGGGCCAGAGGGAGTCGAGCGCGGGGCGCTGCACCGAGACCAGGGCGGAGGACAGGGCGGCGACGACGTACAGCGGCCAGACGGCGGGGTGCGGCAGCAAGGCGTTGAGCAGCAGGGCCACGCTCAGCAGGCCCTGCCCCACCTCCGTCCACACGATCAGCTTCCGCTTGTCCCACGCGTCCGCGAGCGCGCCGCCGTACAGCCCGAAGACGAGGAGCGGGATCAGCTCCACGGCCCCGATCGCGCCCACCGCCGCGGCCGAACCGGTCAGGTCCTTCAGCTGCACCGGCAGCGCCACGAAGGTCAGGAAGCTGCCGAAGTTCGAGATCAGCCCCGCGTACCACAGCCGCCGGAAGTCCCGGGAGGCCCGCCAGGGGGCGAGGTCGGGGAGCATGGCGCGAAGGCCGGAGGGGGGTTCGGGGGCGTCGTCGGTCACGACCGGTCATGGTCGGGGGAGGCATCCCGGTCCGGCAACCGCTTTTCGCGGCTACCAGCGGGCGGGAGGCGGCGCGGTCAGCTGGTCGGCCAGTCGCGACAGCCGGTCCCGGAATCGCCGCCGACCCCTGGGGGTGGGCACGGCGTTCTCTCCGGCCGCCGCGCTCACCAGGTGCTGCACGGTGTCCAGGTCCAGGTCCGTGCCCTCCGGTACGGCCAGCGACTCGTGGGCCATCGCGGCGAGTTCACCCTCGCCGGGACCGAGGGAGAGGATCGTCGCGCCGGCCCGTCGGGCGTCGTACACGTGCTCCAGAAGCGGGGTGTCCGGCCGGTCCGGGGACACCACCAGCAGGGTCTCGCCACGCCGGGCCGCCGCGAGCCGGCCAGGGCCGACCGACAGATGCGCGGGGTCGGTGGGGCGCGCGTTGTGGCGTACGAGCGTGGGGGCCAGCTCCGGTGTGCCCGACCAGGCGGCCTCGTCGACCAGATGGGCCGCCAGGTGCCACGGTTCGTACGCGGGCGTGCCGACCAGGAGCAGCCCGCCGCCGTGCGAGACCACGGACCCCCGCAGTACGCCCGCGAAGCGTCGCGTGGCTCCCCACCACTCGGTCCCGGCGAGCACTTCGCGCAGCAGCGCGACCCGTACGGCGTCCATGGGGTCGCATCCTGCCGCAAGCGGACGTCCGCGACCGGTGGTTCACCCCGAATTCGCCCGAACCGGGCAGAGAGCCACGGAGGACGACGGATCACCGTCGGGCGGGGGCCCGTGACCCCGCTCACCCGACCGGCCGGGGCGAGCGGGGCGGACGTAAAGTCGGGCCCATGACCTCTACCGACAGTGCTGCACAGAAGGCTCCCGCCAAGGACCCCTGGGACCTTCCCGACGTCTCCGGACTCGTCGTCGGCGTGCTCGGCGGGACCGGGCCGCAGGGCAAGGGCCTCGCCTACCGACTCGCCCGTGCCGGGCAGAAGGTGATCATCGGCTCCCGGGCCGCCGACCGCGCACAGGCCGCCGCCGACGAACTCGGGCACGGGGTCGAGGGCGCCGACAACGCCGAGACCGCGCGCCGCAGCGACATCGTGATCGTCGCCGTGCCGTGGGACGGCCACGGCAAGACGCTGGAGTCGCTGCGTGCGGAACTCGTCGGCAAGCTCGTCGTCGACTGCGTCAACCCGCTCGGCTTCGACAAGAAGGGCGCCTACGCGCTGAAGCCGGAGGAGGGCAGTGCCGCGGAACAGGCGGCGGCCCTGCTCCCGGACTCGCGGGTCACCGCCGCCTTCCACCACCTGTCGGCCGTGCTGCTCCAGGACCCGGAGGTCGAGGAGATCGACACCGACGTCATGGTGCTCGGTGAGGAGCGGGCGGACGTGGAGATCGTGCAGGCGCTGGCCGGCCGTATCCCCGGCATGCGCGGCATCTTCGCGGGCCGGCTGCGCAACGCCCACCAGGTGGAGTCGCTGGTCGCCAACCTGATCTCGGTCAACCGGCGGTACAAGGCGCACGCGGGGCTGCGGGTCACGGACGTGTGAGCCGATGGGGGACACTGGTCGGCGAAGCACCGCAGTGTCCCCCCGACAGGAGCCCATGGAAATGCCCCGCCTCGCCCTCTACGCCCTCGCCGTCTGCCTGCTCGCCGTCGCGGCGGCGGTCGTCTCCTTCACACAGGGCAGCTGGCTGGGGATCGTGTGGGTGCTGCTGGCGGGGCTCTCGTCCAACATGTGCTGGTACTACGTCAAGCGCGGCAAGGCCGACGCCTACCAGAAGCGGTAGAGGCTCCAGCCGTTCGACGCCTCCGCCTCGCTGACCCCGAGTCCGTTCAGGACCGCGTGGACCAGGTCGAAGAACACGCTGTTGATCTGCGGCACCCACAGCAGTGCGAACACGAACAGCAGGCCGAAGGGGGCGAAGGGCTCGATCTGGCGCTTGACGTCGTGCGAGAGCCAGGGCTCGATGATGCCGTAGCCGTCCAGGCCCGGGACCGGCAGGAAGTTCAGGATCGCGGCGGAGATCTGGAGCAGGGCGAGGAAGGCCAGCGCGTAGCGGAACTCCCGGGGTACGCCGTCGAGGGAGTCCAGCCAGAACGGGGCCGTGCAGGCGATCGCGAACAGGACGTTCGTGAGGGGGCCCGCCGCGGAGATCAGGCTGTGCCGCCAGCGGCCGCGGATCCTGTCGCGTTCGATGAACACCGCGCCGCCGGGCAGCCCGATGCCGCCCATGATCACGAAGATGACGGGGAGCACGATGCTGAGCAGGGCATGGGTATAGGCGAGAGGGTTGAGGGTCAAGTAGCCCTTCGCCCCTATTGAGATATCGCCACTGTGCAGGGCGGTGCGGGCATGCGCGTACTCGTGCAGACAGAGGGACACGATCCAGGCGCCGGTCACGAACAGGAAGACGGCGATGTCCGTCCGCTCGGCGAATCCGGTCCAGGTGGCCCAGCCCGTCACCGCCGTCACGGCGACGATCCCGATGAAGACCGGGCTGATCCGCCGGTCGCTGTGGCGGGTGGTGGCGGTGGTCATGGGGCTCCCTGGACTGGACCTGCGCGCGGTGGGACGGCCCGACGGTACCGGGCCCAGGTGAAAACGTCTTGGGGCGGGGCGGAGGTTCCGTGGAAGGGTGGGGACATGGGGCTGTGGCATGTGTTCTACGCGGATTGGCAGCTGGAGTGTTGCGGTACGCCGTTCTCGGTGGGGGAGGAGGTGCGCTGGCCGCTGCTGTTCCATGCCGCCGCCGACGTCCTCGGGGGCGGCTGGCGGGACCAGCTCACCGAGCTCGCGGGCCCGGTGGAACAGGGCGCCGAGCGGGTGCTGCGGGACCGCAACGGCCTGGTCGTCGGGGTCGGGGAGAGTGCTGCGGCACCGGGCGGCTCGGACCGGCTCGTCGGGCTGCTCACGGTCGAGACACACGGCGGCCGGCTGCCCGAGGTCCGCGGCCAGGTGCGGTGCGTGCAGGTCGTGACACAGGAGTACGGCGAGACGGAGCCGGGTTCGAGGACCTGGGAGCCGGTGCCGGGGCGCCGCTCGCTGCGGTCGGTGGACGCGAGCCCGAAGTGGTTCGCCGGCGGCGGGGACGCGCGGTCCGAGGCGGGGATCGTGGTCACCCTGGAGGTCCCGGACACGGACTCGGCGTTGTCGCACACCGTCCGCAGGACCCGGGGCATCCCGCCCGGCTCGCCGCCCGGTACGGAGACCGAGGGCCTGCCGGCCGACGAGCTGGCCGCGCTGCTGGCAGGGCTGAGCAGGGCGTGAGTCCGTGGGGCCGCGGCCGCGTGCACTGCGACTGCCCGGACCCGGACCGGCCCCATCCATCCGAGGGCGTACGACCCGTCAACACCCCGCGAGCGGAACCCCGTGACCGGCCCCGACCACACCGGAGACAATGCACCCGTGCGCTATCGCATCCTCGGCACCACCCAGGCACTCCGTCCCGACGGTACGTCCGTCCCGGTCGGCGGCACGCGGCTGCGCGCGCTGCTGACCGTGCTCGCTCTGCGGCCCGGCCGTACCGTCCCCGTGAGCCTTCTCGTGGACGAGGTGTGGGGTGACGACCCGCCGGCCGACGCGACCGGCGCGCTGCAGGCGCTGGTCGGGCGGCTCAGGCGCGCGCTCGGGGCGGATGCGATCGCCTCGGTGGAGGGCGGCTACCGGCTGACGGCGGGGCCGGACGACATCGACCTGCACCGTTTCGAGCGGCTCGCCGGCGACGGCATGCGGGCGCTGGCCGACGGTGACCCCGCGAAGGCGGCCGTGGTCCTGGACGACGCCCTCGCTCTGTGGAGGGGTCCGGCCCTGGCCGATCTGCCCGACCGTACGGCCGAGGCGGCGCGCGCGGCGGCCCGCCGTCTGGACGCCCTGCGCGCCCGTCACACCGCCGCGCTCGCCCTCGGCCACGCCGACCAGTCCCTCCCCGAACTGACCGCCCTCTGCGACACCCACCCCCTCGACGAACCCCTCCAGTCCCTGCGTCTGCGCGCCCTGCGCGACACGGGCCGCACGGCGGAGGCGCTGGCGGCGTACGAGTCCGTACGGCAGATCCTCGCGGACCAGTTGGGAGCGGACCCGGGCGCCGAACTGCGGGCGTTGCACGGGGAGTTGCTGCGTCCGGAGCCGTCCGCCGCGGACGGCCGGGGCGGACTGGGCGGCCAGGGCGGAAAGGACAGCCGGGTGTCCGGCGTCGGCTTCGGGCGGAGCGGGGCGACCGGGTCCGGTCAGGAGGGCGGTCGCGGATCCGCCGCCGACGCCGCTCGTCCGGCCGCCGTTCCCACTCCGCCCTCCGGCAACCTCCGTGCCCGTCTCACCTCCTTCGTCGGCCGGGAAGCCGACATCGATGCCATCCGCGAGGACCTCGCGGCCGCACGGCTCGTCACGCTGCTCGGGCCGGGCGGGGCCGGCAAGACGCGGCTTTCGCAGGAGGCCGCCGAGGCGGTGGGGGACGTGGTGCGGGACGGGGTGTGGCTGGCCGAGCTCGCGCCGGTCGACGACCCGGACGCCGTGCCCGAGGCCGTGCTCACCGCCGTCGGTGCCCGCGAGACCGTGCTGTACGGCGCCGGTGCCGAGGCGATGCGCGCCGCAGGGAGCGAGCGGCTCGACGACCCCGTCGAGCGGCTCGCCGAGCACTGCGGCCGGCGCAGCATGCTGCTGATCCTCGACAACTGCGAGCACGTGGTCGACGCGGCCGCCCGTCTGACGGAGACGCTCCTGGAGCGCTGTCCCGGGCTGACCGTCCTGGCCACCAGCCGTGAACCCCTGGGCGTACCGGGGGAGTTGCTGCGGCCCGTGGAGCCACTGCCCGAGCCGGTCGCGCTGCGGCTGTTCGCCGACCGGGGGGCCGCGGCCCGGCCCGGTTTCCGGGTCGATGGCGACGAGGGGACCGCGGCGGCCTGTGCGGAGATCTGCCGGCGCCTCGACGGGCTGCCCCTCGGTATCGAGCTCGCCGCCGCCCGGCTGCGGATGCTGACGCCACGTCAGATCGCCGACCGGCTCGACGACCGCTTCCGGCTGCTCACCTCCGGCAGCCGTACCGTGCTGCCCCGCCAGCAGACCCTGCGGGCCGTCGTCGACTGGTCGTGGGACCTGCTCGACGGCGAGGAACGGGACGTCCTGCGGCGGCTGTCGGTGTTCGCCGGCGGCTGTGATCTGGCCGCCGCCGAGGCCGTCTGCGGGCCCGCCGCGCTGGACGCGCTCGGCTCGCTCGTCGACAAGTCGCTTGTGGTGGCCGCTCCTTCGGGGGAGGGCGAGATGCGCTACCGGCTCCTGGAGACCGTCGCCGAATACGCCGGCGAGCGCCTCGACGAGACGGACGGCTCGCGCGCCGACGCCGAGCGCGCGCACCTGGCGTACTACCGCGAACTCGCACGCACCACCGACCCGTTGCTGCGCGGACCGAGCCAACTCACCGCCATCGAGCGCCTGGAGCGCGAGTACGAGAACCTCCGCACCGCCCTGCGTCGTGCCGTCGCCGACCGCGACGAGCAGGAGGGGCTGTGCCTGGTGCTGTCACTGGCCTGGTACTGGCAGATGCGTGACCTGCGCATCGAGGCCCGCAACTGGTCCCGCGACGTCCAGGGCCTCGGCCCCGACCCCTTCACCGAGCCGGTCCGCCCCGCCGCGCCGGTGTGGGAGCGCTGCACGGACACCCCGCCGCCGTGGACAGGCGAGGTGCTGGAAGAGGCCCGGCGCGGCGCGCACCTCGTCCATCTCGCCTGCATGGACACCGAGTTGGACGCCTGGCAGAACCAGCACGCGCAGGCGAAGCTGCGGGCCATCGCCGCCACCTACGAGCCCGGCATGGCGCAGACCTGCCGGATGCCGGGCTCCCTGTGGTTCTTCGCCATCATGCTCACCGGGGACATGGAGCGGCTGCGGAAGGTCATCCAGGCGACCGTCGACACCTGCCGGGCCACCCCGGGCTACGACTGGGAGCTCGCCGCGGCCCTCCAGTGGCGGGCCAACCTGCTCGCCAACCGCTCCGACTGGGCCGGCGACGCCATCCAGGACGCCGAGGAGGCGCTGGAGATCTACGAGCGGATCGGCGATCTGTGGGGCACCGCCGAAGCGCTCTCCGCACGTGCCGAAGCCCATGAGCGCAAGGGCGAGTGGCGTGCGGCCGCCGACGACTACGAGAGCGCGATCGAGCGGGCCGAACAACTCGGCGCCCGCGCCCAGAAGTCCGTGCTCAACGCCCGGCTGGGCAGCGTGCTGCTGGAGACCGGGGAGGCCGAGCGCGGCGAACTGCTGCTGCGCGAGGTGATCGCCGACCAGGACGGCGCCCGCAACGAGGCGATGCCCGCCTCCCGGATGTTCCTCGCGGGCCGGCTCGGCCTGACCGGCCGGATTCCCGAGGCGCGCGAGCAACTGCGGCTGCTGCGTGAGCAGTTCGGCATCGCCCACTTCGTCATCTTCGACGCCTTCATCCTCGGCTCGGAGGCCTGGCTGGAGGCGATCGACGGCTGCTACGAGGAGTGCCTGACGCTGACCCGCCGGGCGCTGGAGAAGTCCGAGGACCCGCTGGCCCTGACTATCGCCCCGCACATGCGCACCATGTACCTGCACACCGCCGGGCTCGCCCTCGCCGGGGCCGACGGCGGCGCCCGTGCCCGCGACGGAGCCCGCTGCCTCGGGGTCGGGGACGCGCTGCTGCCGCGCAACCATGTCCCGACGACCGTTGAGCGGACCGTGCGGGGCGACGCCGAGCGGGAGTTGCGCGCGGTGCTCGGCGACGCGGCCTACGAGTCGGCGTACGCGGAGGGCGACGGCCTCTCCCCGCAGGAGGCCGCCGCCCTGGTGTGACGCGCACCGACGCCGAACGTCAGTTCTTCGTACGGAACTTGTGAATCGCGTACGGTGCCGCCACCGCCGTGATCGCCGCCGACCAGCCGAGCGTCACCCACAGGTCGTGGGCGACCGGGCCGCCCACCATCAGCCCGCGGGCCGCGTCGGCGAGCGTGGACAGCGGGTTGTAGTCGGTGAAGTGCTGGAGCCAGCCTGGCATCGAGTTCGTCGGCGCGAAGATCGAGGAGCCGAACTGGAGCGGGAACAGCACCAGGAAGCCCATCGCCTGCACGGACTGCGCGTTCTTCAGGATCACGCCCAGGGTGAGGAACACCCACATGATCGAGGAGGCGAACACGGCCGACAGGCCGACCGCCGCGAACAGCCCGGCCCAGTGATGGATGTCGAAGCCGACCAGGACGGCGACGATCATCAGCACGGTGGTCGCGAACAGCATCCGCAGCAGTTCCACGTAGATCTTGGCGAACAGCACCGAGCCGCGCCCGATCGGCAGGGACCGGAAGCGGTCCATGACACCGGAGTTGAAGTCCTGGCTGAAGCCGGTGCCCACGCCCTGGGACAGGGTCATGCTCATCATCGCGATCATGCCCGGGATGACGTACTGGACGTATCCGTCCTGCCCGCCGCCCAGGGCCTGTCCGATCGAGCCGCCGAAGACGAAGACGAACAGCAGGGTGAAGACGACCGGCATCAGTATGGCGTCGAACATCGACTCCGGGTCCTGCCGGATCCACAGCAGGTTGCGGCGGATGAGGGCGCCGGTGTGCCGGAGATGCCCGCGCAGCGGGATCCGGGCGTCGGCGTCGATCGTGGTGGCGGTTGCGGCGCTCATACGGCGACCTCCTCGCGGGTGTCGGTGGGGACGGTGTCCTGCGGGGCACTGGCGCGGTGGCCGGTGAGGGACAGGAACACCTCGTCCAGGCTGGGCAGTTCGGTCGTGATGGAGGAGAGGGTGATGCCACGCGCGGTGACCGCGCCGACCACGGCGGTCAGCTGCTCGTCGCTGAGGATCGGGACGATGACGGTGGCGCTCTCGGTGTCCACGGTGGAGGTGGCGAGCCCGGTGATGCCGAGCTCGTCGATCCAGCCGGCGAGCGGCTGCAGCTGCAGCGGGTCGACGGGCCGTACCCGCAGCGAGCGCCCGCCGACCTTCGCCTTGAGCTCCTCGATGGCGCCGTCGGCGATGACCTTGCCGTGATCCACCACGGTCAGCTCGGAGGCGAGCTGCTCGGCCTCCTCCATGTACTGGGTGGTCAGCAGGACGGTGACCCCGTCCCCGACCATCCGCTTGACCTCGGCCCACACCTCGTTGCGGGTGCGCGGGTCGAGACCGGTGGTCGGCTCGTCCAGAAAGAGCACCTGGGGCCGGCCGATCATCGAGGCGGCGAGGTCGAGCCGGCGCCGCATACCGCCGGAGTAGGTACTCGCCGGCCGCTTCGCCGCGTCCGTGAGCGAGAAGCGCTCCAGCAGTTCGTCGGCCCGGGTGCGGGCCTCCTTACGGGGCAGGTCGAGCAGCCGCCCGATCATGTAGAGGTTCTCCCAGCCCGGCAGCTTCTCGTCCACCGAGGCGTACTGCCCGGTGAGCCCGATGACCCGCCGCAGCTGACGGGGCTGCCGTACGGCGTCGTACCCGGCGACGGTGGCGTGCCCGGCGTCCGGGGAGAGGAGGGTGGACAGAATGCGTACGAGGGTGGTCTTGCCGGCGCCGTTCGGCCCGAGCACACCCATCACGGTGCCCTCGCGCACGTCCAGGTCGACGCCGTCCAGCGCCTTCGTCTCGCCGTAGTGCTTCACCAGCCCCCGCACGGAAACGGCGGAGTCCCCGCTCTTGGGGTTCTTGTCGATTCGCGTCATACCGAGGACGGTGCCAGCCCCCACCGACAAACCACCGACAGGCCGCCTACACGGGCCTACAGGACGCCGACAGAGCAAAAGAGACAGAGCAAAAAAGGAGGCGCCCGGCGTGCACCGGGCGCCCCTTCGCGTCGTACGACCGCTCAGTACCGTACGGCTTCCGCCTGCTCCGGCAGATGGGTCGCGACCACACGCTCCCGCCCGGGCGACACGTCCACGCGCCGCCGGTCCACGACCGCGGCCACCGCGGCGACCCCGAGGCCGAGCACGGCCAGGGCCGCACCCGTCAGCGCCGGGGACGTCGCGCCGAGGCCCGCGGCCAGGGCGAGGCCGCCGATCCAGGCGCCGCCGGCGTTGGCCAGGTTGAAGGCGGCCTGGTTGGCGGAGGAGGCCAGGGAGGGGGCGGCCGAGGCCTTCTCCATGACCATCAGCTGGAGCGGGGAGCCGGTCACGAAGGCCGCCGTGCCCAGCAGCACGACCGCCACCGCCGCGCTCCACTGCGCCGACATGAGTACCGGGAACAGGGCCAGGACCACGATCAGCGAGGTCAGGCCGCCGAACAGGGTGCCGCGCAGCGAGTGGTCGGCGAGCCGTCCGCCGACCAGGTTGCCCGCCGTCGCGCCCACGCCGAACAGTGCGAGCAGCAGCGTCACGCTGGAGTCGGCGTAGCCGGCGGAGTCCGTGAGCATCGGCGTGATGTAGCTGTACGCGGAGAACAGCGCGCCGAAGCCCGCGACCGTCGTGCCGAGCGCCAGCCAGACGGGCACCGACTTCAGGGCGACCAGTTCGCGGCGCAGGCCCACCGCGGGGGCGTGCGCGTGGTCGTGCGGGATGAGGAGCGCCAGCGAGGCTATCGCCGCCAGGCCGATCGCGCTGACGCCGAGGAAGGTCGCCCGCCAGCCCAGGTGCTGGCCCATGAGCGTGGCGACGGGCACGCCCGCGATGTTGGCGAGGGTCAGGCCGAGGAACATCAGGGACACCGAGCGGGCCTTGCGCTCCGGCGCCACCATGCCGGTGGCGACGACCGCGCCCACCCCGAAGAAGGCACCGTGCGGCAGTCCGCTCAGGAAGCGGGCCGCGAGCAGCCAGTGTTCGCCGGGGGCGAGGGCGGAGAGCGCGTTGCCGGCCACGAACAGGCCCATCAGGCCGATGAGGACCTTGCGACGGGACATCCGGGCGGTGACCGCGGCGAGCAGCGGGGCGCCGATCACCACGCCCAGCGCGTACGCCGAGACCAGATGACCGGCGGTGGGGATCGAGATGCCGAGGTCGCTTGCGACGTCGGGCAGCAGGCCCATCATCACGAATTCGGTGGTGCCGAGACCAAAGGCGCCGACGGCCAGTGCGAGCAGGGCCAAGGGCATGAAGAGCCGAGCCTTTCAGGGGAGAGCGGAGTTCCGTACGCGTGTATGTTCAAGTACGGAACAAACCTGCCCGGGCCCGGTATTCCAGGGGCTGCCGTGGGCTACGACGAGGTGGCGAGGCTCACACGGGCCGCCACCGGCAGATGGTCGCTGCCGGTCTCGGGCAGCGTCCACGAGCTCACCGGCTCCACGCCCTGCACCATGATCTGGTCGATCCGCGCCATCGGGAACGACGCCGGCCAGCTGAACCCGAAGCCGCTGCCCGCCGCGCCCTGCGTGGAGCGCATCTGGGAGGTGACGGCGTTGAGCGCGCGGTCGTTCATCGTGCCGTTGAGGTCGCCGAGCAGGATCTTGCGCGGGAGCTTCTCGTCGGCGATGGCCTCGCCCAGTGCGTCGGCGCTCTTGTCGCGCTGCCGGGCGGTGAACCCGGCCTCCATCTTCACCCGCACGGACGGCATGTGGGCGACGTAGACCGCGACCTGCCCGTCCGGGTCGGCCACCGTGGCCCGCATGGCCCGGGTCCAGCCCAGCTTGATGTCGACGGCCTTCACGCCGGTCAGCGGGTACTTGCTCCACAGCCCCACGGTGCCCTCGACCGCGTGGTACTTGTACGTCGACGCCAGCGCCTTCTCGTACACCGGCACCGCCGAAGCGGTCAGCTCCTCCAGGGCGACCACGTCCGCGCCGGAGGCGGCCACGTCCCGGGCGGTGCCGGACGGGACGGGGTTGTCGGCGTTGACGTTGTGGGTGGCCACCGTGAGGTCGCCCCCGGTGGCGGACTTGTCGGAGAGCAGCCCGCCGAAGAGGTTCAGCCACACGGCCGCCGGGAGCAGCACCGCGATCAGCGCGGTGGCGGACCGGCGGAGGAAGCCGCACAGGAGCAGCACCGGGACGAACAGGCCCAGCCAGGGCAGGAAGGTCTCGATGAGACTGCCGAGGTTGCCGATGGCGTTCGGGATCTGCGCGTGCAGCAGCATCACCAGCGCGAGGATCACCGCGAGGGCGGTCAGGACGAGACCGCGGCGCCAGATCCTCCGGTCACCGCGCCAGCCCTCGAGTGGGCGGCCGAGCAGGCGCCGGAACCGGTCTCTGCGGTGCTCGGGTCCCGAGCCGCCTTCCGCCGTTTCCGTCACGTATGCCTGCTGCGCCATACCGTCGCCTCACTACCTGCCGTGCAGCCGTTCGCCCCGTTGCCGTGGGGTCTCAGACCCCCGTACGACCCTAGGGGATGATCGGCCTCCATCTCGTCGTCCCATGACGACCGTACGGGGGCGATGACGTACAAGTCGCCTTTCCGAGTTCCCTGTCGCGATGGGGAAAGCGCCCTCTGTGACGAAACGCGCACATGCGGACCGCGGGTCCGGGCCGGCCCTAGGAACTGACGGGGCGTAGGCCTTCCAGGACGGTGTCGACGATCTGTTCCGAGAGGCCCTCCGGCAGCGCGGCGTTGGGCTGCATGATGGTGCGGAAGAGCATGGGGCCGATGAACAGGTCGTTGACCAGCTCGACGTCGATGTCCGTGCGGAGCTCGCCGTTGGCCTGCCCCCGGCGCAGGATGGCGACCTGCTTGCGGCGCCGGGGCGCGATGACGATCGCGTGGTAGGCGTCCCACACCTTCGGGCTGCTCTTCATCTGGGCGAAGACACTGTGCAGCAGCGCCGAGGAACGGGTCATCAGCCCGCGCTGGCGCAACTGCTCGAGCAGCGCCACGAGATCGTCGCGCATCGAGGTGCCGGGCAGTTCCGCGTCCGGGGGCTCGGCGGTGCGCACGACATCGACGAAGAGCTCCTCCTTGCCGTTCCAGCGGCGGTAGATGGTGGCCTTGCCGACGCCCGCGGTACGGGCGATGCGCTCGATGGACAGTTCGGCGAGCGGCACGCCGTCCTCGAGCAGCTCGATGACGGCCTCGATGATGGACCGCTCCACGGCCTCACTGCGGGGCCGGCCCCGTACGGGCCCCGTCTGCCTGCGCTGACTCTCGGCGAGGCCGCTCACGTCGCTTGGTCCTCTCTGTGGGATGAGGATGATTCTCCCTGCCCTACGGCGGCGCGGAGGGGCGGGGTTCGGCCGTTGTCCAGAACGGGACCGGTCCGAGCCCGCGCCGGTCACCTCCTCGTTTCCCGGCCCCGACGCGTTGGGCCGGCGGCCCCGTATCTCTCGGGCGTTACCTCGGTGCCGCCGCGTCCGGCTGCTACCGGCTTCCTGCTTCCGTCCGGCCCGGGCGCCACCGCCCCGGCCGGGTCACTCGCTCGCGGGTACCAAGTCCTGTTCCTCCTGTCCCTGCTGAGGCTCCGTCGGCCGGCCCGGCAGGAACAGGGCCACCACGACGGCGCCGACGAGGGCCACGCCCGCTCCGCACAACGCGGTGACGTGCATCGCGTGCAGGAAGGCGTCGTTGGCCGGGCCGACCAGGGCGTCGCCCCGGGGGCCGAGCTTCGCGGCGACGCCGAGGGTGGCCTCGATGGACTCGCCCGCGGTGTGCCGTACGCCTGCCGGAACCAGCGCGAGATGGGACTCGATGCCGTTGCGGTAGGCCGTGGAGAGCACCGAGCCGAGGACGGCGATGCCGAGCGCGCCGCCGACCTGCCGGAAGGTGTTGCTGAGCGCGGACGCGGAGCCGGCCTTCTCGCGCGGCAGGGCCTGCATGATGACGACGCTGGTCGGCGTCATGATGTGCGCCATACCGGTGCCCATGAGGAAGAAGATCACCTCGAGGAGCCAGATCGGCGTGTCCGCCTCCAGCCCGGCGAACGCGACCAGCATCGCGGCGATCAGCAGCATGCCCCCCGTGGTCGTCGCCCGGTTGCCGAAGCGGTCGACGACCAGCCGGGCGCGCGGTGCGAAGATCAGCTGCGCGGCGGCCAGCGGCAGCATCAGCAGACCGGTCTGCAGCGGCGAGTAGCCCCGCACGCTCTGGGTGTAGAAGACCGAGAAGAAGGTCACGCCCATCAGCGCGAAGAACACCAGCCCTATGGCGCCGATCGCGGCCGAGAAGACCTTGTTCTTGAAGTAGGTGACATCGATCGACGGATGGTCGCTGCGCTTCTCGAACACCACGAAGGCGACGAGCACGGCGAGACCTGCACCGATGGTGGCCAGCACGGTCGCGTCCGTGAAGTCGGCGAGCTGACCGCCCTTGATGATGCCGTAGACGAGCAGGACCAGGCCGATGACCGACAGCACGACACCGACGGGGTCGATCCGGCCGGGGTTCGGGTCACGGGAGTCGGGCACCAGCCACAGCATCAGCCCGAGGGCGAGCACCACGATCGGCACGTTGATGAGGAAGACGGAGCCCCACCAGAAGTGGTCGAGGAGCACACCGCCGGTGATCGGCCCGATGGCGATGGCGAGTCCGACGCCACCCGCCCAGATGCCGATGGCCTTCGGCTGCTCCTCGCGCTCGAAGACGTTCATCAGGACGGCGAGCGTGGCCGGCATGACGAACGCCGCGCCGAGGCCCATCAGCGCGCGGAAGGTGATCAGCTGGACCGGCGATCCGGAGAAGGCGGCGAGGGCGGAGCCGGCGCCGAACACGACCAGACCGCCCAGCAGCACCTTCTTGCGGCCGAGCCGGTCGCCGAGCAGGCCCGCGGTGAACAGCAGGCCCGCGAAGACCAGGGTGTAGGCGTTGATCGCCCACTCCAGCTCGCTCTGGGTGGCGCCCAGGCCGGTCGGCGCGGGAGTCGAGATCGTCTTGATCGCGACGTTCAGGATCGAGTTGTCGAGCACCACGATCAGCAGGCTCAGCATCAGCACGCCGAGAATTGCCCAGCGGCGCCGGTGCACCGCTTCCGGTACCCGGGAGTCAGGGACTGCGGTAGTCATGCGATCGAGCTTAGCGCCATTACGATACGGGACCGTCTCGTATCGTAAGTCTTTACCGAGACCTTACGTGCCTGAACGGTCACATCCACCACCCCTGGCCCTGACCGGCACGAGGTGCCACCATGGAGGTGATCCGGGGACGCCGTGAGGGCGCCTCGAGATGACGTAAGGAGCCGTTGCAATGACGCAGCTTTCGGCTGCCCACACCAAGCCCTCCGACGGCAGCAAGGCGCTGTACGGGGGGAAGGGCACCCGCCGCATCACTGTTCGGGACATCGCCCTCGCCAAGGAACGCGGCGAGAAGTGGCCCATGCTCACCGCCTACGACGCGACCACCGCGTCCGTCTTCGACGAGGCCGGCATCCCGGTCATGCTCGTCGGCGACTCGGCGGGCAACTGCCATCTCGGGTACGAGACCACCGTGCCCGTCACGATGGACGAGATGACCATGCTGTCGGCGGCCGTCGTACGGGGCACCTCGCGCGCCCTGATCGTCGGCGACCTGCCCTTCGGTTCGTACCAGGAGGGCCCGGTGCAGGCGCTGCGCTCGGCGACCCGGCTGGTCAAGGAGGCGGGCGTCGGCGCCGTGAAGCTCGAGGGCGGCGAGCGCTCCCACGAGCAGATCCGGCTGCTGGTGGAGTCCGGCATCCCGGTCATGGCCCACATCGGTCTGACCCCCCAGTCCGTCAACTCCATGGGCTACCGCGTCCAGGGCCGCGGCGAGGAGGCGGCCCAGCAGCTGCTGCGCGACGCGAAGGCCGTCCAGGACGCGGGCGCGTTCGCCGTCGTCCTGGAGCTGGTCCCGGCGGAGCTCGCGGCCGAGGTCACCCGGGTCCTGCACATCCCGACGGTCGGCATCGGTGCCGGACCGGAGACCGACGCGCAGGTCCTCGTCTGGACCGACATGCTCGGCCTCACCGGCGGCCGGGTACCGAAGTTCGTCAAGCAGTACGCCAACCTGCGCGAGGTCATGGGCAACGCGGTGAAGGCCTTCGCGGAGGACGTCGTCGGCGGCACGTTCCCGCTGGACGAGCACTCCGTCCACTAGAGCCACAGCGGCACCACGGCGCCCCGCCGATCTTCCCCCGTCGGCGGGGCGTTCCGCATGCAGGCCAGGAACTGACCTATTGCGCTCCTCACGTCGTGGTCGTCGACAGCCGACAGCCGCGAAGGAGCCGACATGTCCGAGCAGACCAGCGCCGCGCCCGAGGGCTACACCACCGTCGCGCCCTGGGTCGTCACCGACGACACAGGAGCCTTCCTCGACTTCGTCACCGAGGTGTTCGGCGGCGAGGAGCTCAGCAGGGTGGCCACCGAGGACGGCTCGATCGGTCACGGCGAGATCCGGATCGGCGACACGGTCGTCCTGGCCTTCGACCGGCGCGCGGACTGGCCGGTCATGCCGAGCCTGCTGCGGGTCTTCGTCACGGACGCGGACGAGACGTTCTCCCGGGCGGTCGCGGCCGGCGCCCGAATCGTCACGTCCCTGGCGGACAGTGCCTTCGGGCAGCGCGGCGGGCGTATCAAGGACCCCTTCGGCACCATCTGGTGGGTGGTCGCCCAGGTCGAGGACGTCGCCGAGGAGGAGATGTGGAAACGGCTGCGGATGCCCGAGTACGCGAAGGCGATGAAGGTGGCGCAGGAGACCTTCGACGCGGAGATGACCGGGCGGAGGAGCGGGCGCAGCAGCGCACCGGTCAGTACGGACGGCTGAACCGCAGAGCCGCCCGCCCCACCGACCGGCCTAGTCGAACCGCTTCAGGTCCCGTAGCCAGGCCCCCGCCGAACCGTCCGACGGCGCCCGCCAGTCACCGCGGGGCGACAGCGAACCGCCCGCCGAGACCTTCGGACCGTTCGGCATCGCCGACCGCTTGAACTGCGCGAACGCGAAGAAGCGCTTGCAGAACACCTCCAGCCACCGCCGGATCTCGGGCAGGTCGTACGTGCCGCGCTTGGCCTCGGGGAAGCCCGGAGGCCAGGCACCGGCGTCGACGTCGTGCCAGGCGTGCCAGGCGAGGAAGGCGATCTTCGACGGCCGGAAGCCGTAGCGCAGCACATGGAAGAGCGTGAAGTCGTGGAGCGCGTACGGGCCGATCTTGGACTCGGTGGACTGCATCTCCTCGCCCGGTACCAGCTCCGGGCTGATCTCGGTGTCGAGGATCGCGGCGAGGATGTCGCCGGTCTCCTCGTCGAACTGCTCGCTGCTGATGACCCAGCGGATCAGATGCTGGATCAGCGTCTTCGGCACACCGGAGTTGACGTTGTAGTGGCTCATCTGGTCGCCCACGCCGTACGTGGACCAGCCGAGCGCCAGCTCGGAGAGGTCGCCGGTGCCGAGCACGATCCCACCGCGCTGGTTGGCCAGCCGGAACAGGTAGTCGGTGCGCAGGCCCGCCTGGACGTTCTCGAAGGTGACGTCGTAGACCGGCTCACCGGAGGCGAACGGGTGGTCCATCTCCTGGAGCATCAGCCGTGCGGTCGGCGTGATGTCCAGCTCGGCCGCGGTGACGCCGAGGGCCCGCATCAGCCGGTGGGCGTTGCCCTTGGTGTGGTCGCTGGTGGCGAAACCGGGCAGCGTCCAGGCCAGGATGTCGCTGCGCGGGCGGCCCGCGCGGTCCATCGCGCGGGCGGCGACGATCAGCGCGTGCGTGGAGTCGAGGCCGCCGGACACCCCGATGACGACCTTCGGGCCGCCGATCGCCGCGAGCCGCTGCTGGAGGCCCGCGACCTGGATGTTGTAGGCCTCGTAGCAGTCCTGGGCCAGCCGTTCGGCGTCGGCAGGCACGAACGGGAAGCGCTCCAGGCGGCGCTTGAGACCCAGGTCGCCCGACGGCGGGCCGAGCTCGAACGGCACCGTCCGGAAGTCACCGGTCCGCCCCTGATGGGTACGCCGGTTCTCGTCGAAGGTGCCCATCCGCATCCGCTCCTGCCGCAGCAGGTCCAGGTCCACGTCGGCCACCGCGTACTCGTCGCCGAGCGGGAACCGGGTCGTCTCGGCCAGCAGCGCGCCGTTCTCGTAGACCATGGCCTGGCCGTCCCAGGACAGGTCGGTGGTCGACTCGCCGAGACCGGCCGCCGCGTACACGTAGGCGGCGAGGCAGCGGGAGGACGCCGAGCGGCACAGCAGCTTGCGGTCCTCGGCCCGCCCGACCGTGATCGGGCTGCCGGAGAGGTTGACCAGGACGGTCGCACCGGCGAGGGCCGCCTCCGCGCTGGGCGGCACCGGCACCCACATGTCCTCGCAGATCTCCGCGTGCAGCACGAGCCCGGGGACGTCCTCGGCGGCGAACAGCAGGTCCACGCCGAACGGCACGCTCCCGCCGCCGACCCGGATCGACCCGCCGCGCTCGTCGGCGCCGTCGCCGATCTGCCGACGCTCGTAGAACTCCCGGTAGTTGGGCGGGTACGACTTCGGTACGACACCGAGGACCCGGCCGCGGTGCACGATCACCGCGCAGTTGTAGACCCGGTTGCGGTGGCGCAGCGGAGCGCCGACGACCAGCACCGGGAGCAGGTCGGCCGACCCGGCCACCACCTCCGCGAGCGCCGCCTCGACCTCGTCGAGCAGCGCGTCCTGGAGCAGCAGGTCCTCGATGGAGTAGCCGCACAGCCCCATCTCCGGGAAGACGGCGACGGCGACCCCCTCGTCGCCGCACCGGCGCGCGTGACGCAGAACCGCTTCGGCGTTGGCGGGCGGGTCCGCGATGACGGTGTGACCCGTACACGCGGCGACGCGTGCGAACCCGTGCTGATAGATCGACCAGAAGTTCAAGGCAGACACGCGATCAGTGTAATCGTCAGAGCGACGCGATAGGAGAGGGGGCCGTGCACCGCCGCTTGCCGGATGGTCATGATCTTGCGTTCAATGAGCGGCATGACCGGCATGAGCGGTACGCGAGACGACGGCCCGGGCCGTGCGGCGGGATGGGGCTGGTTCCTGGCCTGGCTCCTCGTGGGAGCGTGCGCCGGCATCGGCCTCGCGGCGATCCTGACGGTGGGCGCGGCCTTCGTCGTACTCGCCGCGGTGGCCGCGGTGTTCCTGCTCCGCAGGGGACCTGGACGCGCTGTCCTGGGCGGCGTCTCGGGAGTGGCCCTGCCGCTGTTCTACCTCGCGTACCTGAACCGGGGCGGTCCGGGGGAGGTGTGCCACGCGGTGCCGGGCGGGCAGGCCTGCACCGACGAGTACACGCCCGTTCCGTTCCTCGTCGCCGGGGTGCTCGTGCTGGTGGCGGGTTGCGTGATCCACGTGATGGCCGGCCGCCGCGGGCGAGCGGGCCGCATGCCGGGAAGGTAGCCGGGCGGGACATGCGCGAGGGCCCGGCCCCGAAGGTTCTCACCCTCGGGACCGGACCCCTGTGGACGCGCGTCCGGGTCAGCGCTTGCCGAACGACTGCACGTAACCGTTCGCGGGCGTACCCACGCCGGTGACGTCGTCGTATCCCTTCACCGCGGACAGCGAGCTGTCCTTGCCGAGGCTGCGGACCGAGACGGTCAGACCACCGGTGGCGTCATAGCCGTTGACGAAGTCGGTGCGGGCCACCGCGAGTCCGGACCCCGTGGGGTTGTCCGTGACGTCGTGGAAGGCCTTCGAGCCGTACTTCGCGTAGATCGACGGGTTGGCGAAGCCGATCGCCTTGCCGCCCCGCGCCTGCTGGGCGAGCGCCTGCACGGCCGCGATCACCGGCGAGGCCAGCGACGTGCCGCCGATGCGGTACTCGCTGTACTGCTGCGAGCCGTCGGGGAACGTCTGCGTCTGACCCACCAGGAAACCGGTGTTCGGGTCGGCGATCGCGGAGATGTCCGGGACGACACGGTTGCCGGCGGCGTTGTTGGCCGTGGCGAGCGCATTCGGGACGACACCCTTCTGGTAGAAGGGCTCGGCGACCGTCTTGCTGGTGCCGCCGCCCGCACCGGAGGTGAACGCGCCGGGGAAGTTCGTCCAGCTCTTGCCGTCCGCGGACAGCGTGGCCTTCTCGGTGCCCCAGCCGGTCTCCCACAGGTACTTGTCGCCCTTGCCCACGGCGAGGGAGGTACCGCCGACCGCCGTCACCCACGCCGAGTTGGCCGGGGTGTCGACCTGCTTCGTCCCGGTGTTGGCGACCTCGTCGCCGTTGTCACCGGAGGAGAAGTAGAAACCGATGCCCTCGACCGCGCCGAACTGGAAGACCTGGTCGTAGGCGGCCGCGAGATCCGGCGTCTGGTTGGCCTCGATGTCGCCCCACGAGTTGGAGACGATGTCGGCCAGGTGGTTGTCGACGACCTTGCTGAGCGAGTCGAGCAGATCGTCGTCGTAGCAGGACGCGGCACCCACGTACGTGATGTTCGCGTCCGGCGCGACCGCGTGCACGGCCTCGACGTCGAGGGTCTCCTCGCCGTACCAGCCGGACGCCCCGCACTCCTCGGTCTTGGTGTAGCCGTCGGGCAGCACCTGCCTCAGCTGGCTGCTCTTGTAGGCCGCGTCACCGTTCTTCTTCGCGTAAGTGGCCGCGTCGAAGGCGATGGTCGGGGAGGCGTAGGCGTCGGTGATGGCGACGCGCACTCCCTTGCCGGTGTACTTGCCCGCGCCGTAGGCGGCGCGCAGCTGCTTGCCCGTGTAGCCCTTGATCGCGTACGGGATCTTCGAGCCGTAGGCCGCGGGCAGCGTGCTCGCGGTGTTCGAGCCGTAGTACGAGGAGAACGGCCCGGCGTTCTTGAACACGGCGTCCGGCGGCGGCAGTTGTTCCTTGCTGCTCGCCTTGTGCGGCGCGTTGTCCAGGCCCGTGACGGTCAGGACGGCACCGTCGAGGGCGGCCGGCGCGGAGGCGGCCTTGGCCGGGGCGTGGTAGGTCTTCGAGCCCTTGGCGTAGTTGTGCAGCTGGGTCCCGAAGGCCTTCTCGACGGCGGCCACGTCACCGCTGACGGCGACGTAGTGCTCGGTCACGTCCGTGACCTTCAGTCCGGCGGACGTCAGCCAGGACTTGACCGCTGCGACCTGGGCGGTGGTGGCGCCGAAACGCTGCTTCACCTGCTGCGCGCTCAGGTACTTGCCGTACGACGCCGAGCTCGGGTCGGCCACGGCCTTCGCGTAGGCGGCGAGCCCGGTGGCGTCCTTGCCTGCGAGGTAGACCCGGGCGGAGACCTTGGAGCTGTCCGCGGTGGCGCCCTTGTCGGCCTTGGCCGTGGCCCACGCGGGCTTGGTCCCGGCCAGCGTGTCCCGGTTCGGGCTGTCCGCGGCGTGGGCCGCGGGTATACCGAGCGCCAGCGCGCCCGCGAGCATGGGCAGTGTCGCCGCCATGCTCACTCCGGCGCGCACCTTGGCGCGATTGGATCTCATGGAACCCCCTGTGCGGTTCGTCGCGAGTGATCACTCGACCGTCGTCACTCTTTCGATGAACGGTTCATGCCAGGGGAATGCGAGTACCAAGAAGAGCCCAATTAACCTAATGACAAAGCCATTTGAGGATTAAGACGCTGCGAAGACCGAGGGATAACCCTCTGCGACCCTCTAGGAACGCGCTTTCGCGCCCCGCTCCTTCAACATGCCCGCCATCAGGTCGATCTCCGACTGCTGCGCGTCGACCATTCCCTGCGCGAGCCGCTTCTCCACACCGACCGTGCACCTTTCGACACAGCCCTTCGCCATGTGGATGCCGCCCTTGTGATGGTCCGTCATCAACTGCAGATAGAAGATCTCGGCCTGCTTGCCGTTCAGCGTGCCCAGCTTCTTCATCTCGCTGTCGGTGGCCATGCCCGGCATCAGAGAACCCTCGCCCGCCGACGGCATGTCCCCCATGTCCATCCACGTCATCGGCGGATCCGCCGACACCTTCGGCAGCTCCCACAGATCCAGCCAGCCCAGCAGCATGCCGCGCTGGTTGGCCTGGGTCTGCGCGATGTCGTAGGCGAGCCGCCGCACCTCGACGTCCTTGGTGTGGTCACGCACGATGTACGACATCTCGACGGCCTGCTGGTGGTGCACGGCCATGTCACGCGCGAAACCGGCGTCCGCGGACCCGGCGGACGGAGTGTCGGCCGAGCCGCCGTCCTCGGCCACGGCATAGGTGATCGCGCCGGCCGCGACGAGCACACCCGCCACGGCGACGGCCACTCCCGCGAACCTCACTGCGACAGACCGTTCGTGCACGCCGCGCCCGGCTCGGGCGTCTGCGCGCCCTGCACGAACTTCTCGAAGAACTTGCCGACGTTCGGGTCGTTCGCCCCCGTGACCGTCCGCTGGTGGCCCCACGCCGACAGCATGATCGGGTCCTTCTGCTTGTCGTCGGGGCTCATCAGCGTGTACGGCGTCTTCTTCACCTTCGCCGCGAGCGCCTCGACGTCGGACTTCTTGGCCTTGTCGGTGTACGTCACCCAGACCGCGCCGTGCTCCAGCGAGTGCACGGCGTTCATGTTGTTGAGCGCCTTGGAATAGACGTCGCCGTTGCAGTTCATCCAGACCTGGTTGTGGTCACCGCCGACCGGGGGCTCCATCGGGTAGGCCACCGTCTTGGCGACGTGGTTGCGGCCCAGCGTGCCCTTCCAGGTCTTCACACCGTCCGAGCCCGTGACGAAGTGCCCCTTCCCCTTGCCGTCGGCCGCCGTGCTGTCGTCGGACTGCGACTGCACCAGCACGATGCCGCCGACGACCAGACCGGCGACGACGACCACGCTCGCGGCGATCGTGAGGATCCGGTTGCGGCGCTCTCTGGCCTGTTCGGCGCGCCGCATCTCCTCTATACGCGCCTTGCGTGCCGAGGCGGTGCTCTTCTTGGCGGAACCCATGAGGTGTGTCCTTCTGGGGGAAAGGGCGGTCGGATGGTGACGATCGGTCTGCTGATCGTAGTGGGGCGGGGGTGACTTCTCGCAGGGAGCCCACAGGAAACCCGGGCGCGGGGTGAGACGGGAGGGGCCGGGCATTACGTATGTCGGTCCGAGCAGGCAAGATGGGCGGCAGAGCAGTACATCCGCCGCACGTGAGGCGTTCACTCCCGGGTCGCCGGGACGATCAAGGTCGGCAACGCGCACGAAATGCTGTTGTGGTGTGATGCTCAGGTGCCCGACCGCCTCCTGCGGGACACGGAGACAGGCGGCCTGACCAGCAAGGATGGGGAAGCGGAAGATGGACAAGCAGCAGGAGTTCGTGCTCCGGACCTTGGAGGAACGCGACATCCGGTTCGTACGTCTGTGGTTCACGGACGTACTGGGCTTCCTCAAGTCCGTGGCCGTGGCCCCGGCGGAGCTGGAGCAGGCGTTCGACGAGGGAATCGGTTTCGACGGCTCCGCGATCGAGGGCTTCGCCCGTGTATACGAGTCCGACATGATCGCCAAGCCGGACCCGTCGACCTTCCAGGTCCTGCCGTGGCGGGCCGAGGCCCCCGGTACGGCCCGGATGTTCTGCGACATCCTCATGCCGGACGGCTCCCCGTCCTTCGCGGACCCCAGGTATGTGCTGAAGCGCGCCCTGGCCCGCACCTCCGACCTGGGCTTCACGTTCTACACCCACCCGGAGATCGAGTTCTTCCTGCTGAAGGACCGCCCGCTGGACGGCTCGCGCCCGACCCCGGCCGACAACTCCGGCTACTTCGACCACACCCCCCAGAACATCGGCATGGACTTCCGCCGTCAGGCGATCACCATGCTGGAGTCGATGGGCATCTCGGTCGAGTTCTCCCACCACGAGGGCGCCCCGGGCCAGCAGGAGATCGACCTCCGCTACGCCGACGCGCTCTCCACGGCGGACAACATCATGACGTTCCGCCTGGTCATGAAGCAGGTGGCGCTGGAGCAGGGCGTCCAGGCGACCTTCATGCCGAAGCCGTTCTCCGAGCACCCCGGCAGCGGCATGCACACGCACCTCTCGCTCTTCGAGGGCGACCGCAACGCGTTCTACGAGTCGGGCGCGGAGTACCAGCTCTCCAAGGTCGGCCGCTCCTTCATCGCGGGCCTGCTGAAGCACGCGGCGGAGATCGCCGCCGTGACGAACCAGTGGGTGAACTCGTACAAGCGCATCTGGGGCGGCTCGGAGCGCACCGCGGGCGCCGGCGGCGAGGCCCCCTCCTACATCTGCTGGGGCCACAACAACCGCTCCGCCCTGGTCCGCGTCCCGATGTACAAGCCCGGCAAGACCGGCTCTGCCCGTATCGAGGTCCGCTCCATCGACTCCGGCGCCAACCCGTACCTGGCGTACGCCCTGCTCCTGGCCGCCGGCCTCAAGGGCGTCGAGGAGGGCTACGAGCTCCCGCCGGGCGCCGAGGACGACGTCTGGGCCCTCTCCAACTCCGAGCGCCGCGCCATGGGCATCGAGCCCCTGCCCCAGAACCTGGGCGAGGCCCTCACCCTGATGGAGCGCAGCGACCTGGTGGCCGAGACCCTGGGCGAGCACGTCTTCGACTTCTTCCTGCGCAACAAGCGGCAGGAGTGGGAGGAGTACCGCTCCGAGGTGACCGCGTTCGAGCTGCGGAAGAATCTGCCGGTGCTGTAGCGGTTCCCTGCCGGAGGGGGGCGCGGAGGACCGCGCCCCCCTCCGGCGTTGCTACTGCGCCGCCTGCTCGGCCAGTACCTGGTGCAGCGGCTCCGTCTCGCGGCGCTTGTACTCCTGGATCGCCCAGCCGTTGCCGTCCGGGTCCTTGAAGTACATGAAGGTGGCGCCGTCCTGCGGGGCGAACTGGACCGGTTCGCTGACGTCCAGGCCGCGGGAGGTGAGTTCCTCGTACGCCGCCTTCGCATCCGTCACACACAGTTGCATGCCGTGGTACGTCCCGGGCTGCGGGGCGCCCGTCGGCACCTGGAGGCCGTCCACGAGGGCGATGGAACAGCCGGAGCCGGGCGGGGTCAGCTGGCAGATGCGGACGCCCTCCATCACCTCGCCGTCCAGGTCCACGTGGAAGCCGACCTTGTCGCGGTAGAACTCCTTGGCGCGGTCGACGTCCGTGACCGGCAGCAGGATGACTTCGAGGCTCATGTCCATGGCGTGACTCCCTTGTCGACGTCAGTACAGAGGGCCGTTCGGGCCGTTCTCAGAAGCGCCACCGCGTCTGGCTGAACGGCTGTCCCTTACCGAAGCCGAAAACCGTGCGCGGCGCCACCGCATAGACAAGGGCGTGTCCCGGTCCGTGATGGAAATAGCCGTTCCTCACCTCGAAGCGCCAGAAGTCGCCGTACTTCGCCTCCCACGCGGCGGCCAGCTCCCGGAGACGCGTGTCGTCGGACACCCGCACCGCCTCGCCCTCCACCACCAGGTCGTAGCCCTTGTCCCAGATGTTGGTACCGGTCGTCAGCGTCACGTGCGCGTTGTGCGCGAGGTTCTTCGCCTTGCGCTCCTCGGGGCCGGTGCAGAAGTGCAGCGCCCCGTGCGCCCACACGCCCGGCAACGGCGTGACGTGCGGGCGCCCGTCCGGTCGTACCGTCGAGATCCAGAACAGCTCGGCGGCGGCCAGCAGCGACTCGGCGTCGGCCCAGGAGTGCGCCGTCGCGTCGGGGTCGCTGTAGCGGGGGTCGAGATGGGTCTCGGGTTCCTGCTCGGTCATCACAGAGCCTCCGGCTCGGGGAACGCCCGGGCCACCGCGGCGGTCCGGCTCGACACCCCCAGTCTGCCGAAGGCGTCCTCCGGATGCTTGCGTACGGTGCCGGCGGAGACGACGAGCTGCCCGGCGATCTGCGTTGCGCGGATCGCGGTGGGTGAGGCGCGCGGCGTCCTTGTGGAGCTCGTGACCCAGGGCCCGGACGGGTCGGCGGAGCGTCGTTCACGCTGGGCGCCCGCGCGGTGACGTCCAGGTCGCCGGCACATCCCATACGGCGGTCACGCGGGCCGGGGACCGCGCGGCGGCACTGGTCGCCGGGGCAGCGGGCCGCACGCGACGCGGTGCGCCTGCTGCTGCCGCCGCCGGACGACGGGCTCGCCCGTGCGCGTCCCCCCGCGACCCCCGCCCGGGATCACCCGCCCCGCCGAAGCCCCCACCCCCAAAATCCCCCCACCCGCGCCCCGGCGCTCATCCCCGACTCTCCGGTTAGGCTCAATCGATACGACCTTGATCGGACGGGAGGCCGGGGATGACGGCGGCGCCGGGGCGCAGGAGCAGTACCTTCACGCGGCTTCTGCGGCACGGTTTCACCGATCCGTCGGCCGCCGAGCGGCTGCTCGACAGCGCGGAGCTGAGCGGCGTACGCAATGACCCGGTACTGCTGGAGGCGCTCGGCGCGACCGCCGACCCCGACCTCGCCCTGCACGGTCTCGTGCGGCTCCTCGAGGAGCAGCCCGACCGGGAACTGCTCGACACCGTGATAGCGGCGAAGCCGCTGCGCGACCGGCTGCTCGGGGTGCTCGGCGCGTCCGCCGCGCTCGCCGAGCATCTCGCCCGGCACCCCGGCGACTGGCAGGCCCTCGTCACCTACGAGCCGCGCGATCTGCACCCCGGCGTCGAGGAGTTCGAACGCGGGCTCGCCGAGGCCACCGACCCCGTCGCCCTGCGCGTCGCCTACCGCCGCTGTCTGCTGTCGATCGCCGCCCGTGACGTGTGCGGCACCACCGACCTCGCCGAGACCGCCGCCGAGCTCGCCGACCTCGCCACCGCGACCCTGCGCGCCGCGCTGGCCATAGCGCGGGCGGCCGCACCCGACGACGCCGCGCTGTGCCGGCTCGCGGTGATCGCGATGGGCAAGTGCGGGGGCCACGAGCTGAACTACGTCTCCGACGTGGACGTGATCTTTGTCGGTGAGGCCGTCGACGGGGCCGACGAGGGCAAGGCCCTGCGCGCCGCCACCAAGCTCGCCTCGCACATGATGCGCGTCTGCTCCGAGACCACCGTCGAGGGGTCCATCTGGCCCGTCGACGCCAACCTGCGGCCCGAGGGCAGGAACGGCCCGCTCGTCCGCACCCTCGCCAGCCACCTCGCCTACTACCAGCGCTGGGCCAAGACCTGGGAGTTCCAGGCCCTCCTCAAGGCCCGCCCGGTCGCCGGCGACCTCGAGCTGGGCGAGGAGTACGTCGCCGCCCTCGAACCGCTGGTCTGGAAGGCCGCCGAGCGCGAGAACTTCGTCGCCGACGTGCAGAAGATGCGGCGCCGGGTCGTGGAGAACATCCCCGTCGCCGAGCTCGACCGGCAACTGAAGCTCGGCCCCGGTGGGCTCAGGGACGTCGAATTCGCCGTACAGCTCCTGCAGTTGGTGCACGGCCGCGAGGACCGTTCGCTGCGCAGCGGCACCACCCTCAACGCCCTGCAGGCCCTCGTCGCCGGCGGCTACGTCGGCCGTGCCGACGCGGCACAGCTCGACGAGGCCTACCGCTTCCTGCGCTCCATGGAACACCGCATCCAGCTCTACCGACTGCGCCGCACCCACCTGGTCCCCGCGGACGAGGACGACCAGCGCCGCCTCGGCCGCTCCCTCGGTCTGCGCGCCGACCCGGTGACCGAGCTGAATCGCGAGTGGAAGCGGCACACCTCCGTCGTACGACGCCTGCACGAGAAGCTCTTCTACCGGCCGCTGCTGGACGCCGTGGCCCAACTCGGCCCCGGCGAGATCAGGTTGAGCGCCGGTGCGGCGCGCGAGCGGCTCGTCGCGCTCGGGTACGCCGACCCTGCCTCCGCCCTGCGGCACCTGGAGGCCCTGGCCTCCGGCGTCAGCCGCAAGGCCGCCATCCAGCGCACCCTCCTTCCGGTCCTGCTGGGCTGGTTCGCCGAGTCCGCCGACCCGGACGCCGGACTGCTCAACTTCCGCAAGGTGTCGGACGCGTTGGGCAAGACCCCTTGGTACCTACGGCTGTTGAGGGACGAGGGCGCCGCCGCCGAGAACCTCGCACGCGTCCTGTCCGCCGGACGCCTCGCCCCCGACCTGCTGATGCGCGCACCCGAAGCCGTGGCGCTCCTCGGGGACGGCGACGGCGGCGGACTGGCTCCGCGCGGGCGGCCCGGTCTCGAACAGGAGATACTCTCCGCGGTCGGCCGCGCCGACGGCGCCGTCCAGGGCGTCACGGCGGCCCGTGGCGTCCGCCGCCGCGAACTCTTCCGTACGGCCGCCGCGGACATCGTCGGGTCCTACGGCACCGAGACCCAGCCGGCCGAGCCGGACCAGGGCGCCCTGGTGGAGCGCGTCGGCGCCGCCGTGTCCGACCTGACCGCCGCGACCCTCGCCGGCACCCTGCGCGCGGTCGTCCGGGAGGGCTGGGGCGACACCCTGCCCACCCGATTCGCCGTCATCGGCATGGGCCGCTTCGGCGGTCACGAACTCGGCTACGGCTCCGACGCGGACGTCCTCTTCGTCCACGAGCCCCGCGAGGGCGTCGAGGAGCGGGCGGCCTCCGAGGCCGCCAACAAGGTCGTCTCCGAGATGCGCCGCCTGCTCCAGATCCCGAGCGCCGACCCACCGCTGCTCATCGACGCCGACCTGCGCCCGGAGGGCAAGTCCGGGCCGCTGGTCCGCACGTTGACGTCGTACGCGGCCTACTACCGCCGCTGGTCGCTGGTCTGGGAGGCTCAGGCCCTGCTGCGGGCCGAACCGGTCGCCGGGGACGAGGAGTTGGGCCGCCGGTTCGTCGAACTGATCGACCCCCTGCGCTATCCGGCGGCGGGCCTCGGCGACGACGCCGTACGCGAGATCCGGCGGCTGAAGGCGCGCATGGAGTCCGAGCGGATGCCTCGCGGCGCCGACCCCAAGCTGCACACCAAGCTCGGGCCCGGCGGGCTGTCCGACGTCGAGTGGACGGTCCAGCTCCTCCAGATGCGGCACGGTGCCGGCGAGCCGGGGCTGCGGACCACCCGCACCCGGGCGGCGCTCGCTGCCGCGCGGGCGGCCGGGCTGATCTCCGAGGAGGACACCCAGGTCCTCGACGAGGCGTGGGTGCTGGCCACGCGGGTGCGGAACGCGGTGATGCTGGTGCGGGGGCGGGCCGGGGACACGTTTCCGACGGAGACGCGTGAACTCGCTGCGGTGGGACGGTACTTGGGGTATGAGGCCGGGCACGTGGGGGACATGCTGGACGACTATCGGCGTACGGCTCGGCGGGCTCGGAGTGTGGTGGAGGAGTTGTTCTACGGGGCGTAGTTCTTCGCCGGGCGGGCCAAGGTCTTCGGCTGCGGGCCGGTGGGGGCCTGCCGCACCCCGCGGCGGAGCCGCGTATCGGCACAGCCCCGCGCCCCTTTGGGGCGCGTGAGCGCCACCCCTGTCAGCACGATCGCCATGCCCACCAGCACTCTCAGCCCTACCCGCTCGTCCAGCAGCACCGCGCCCAGGGTCACCGAGACGACCGGCAGCAGGTAGCCGACCGTCGCCGCCGTCACCGGGCCCTCGTCCGCTATCAGGCGGTAGTTGAGGTAGAAGGTCACCCCCGTGCCCAGCACCCCCAGGGCCGTCACCGCCGCCAGCCCGATGAGGTCGGTGTCCACCGGACCCGCCACCGGCACCGACAGCGTGGTCCACGCCGTCGCCATGAGGAGTTGGGCGGCGGAGTACGCCAACGGGGCCTGCCCGGAGGTGAGTGTGCGGGCCATGTACGCGAAGGCCACGGCGTAGCTCGCGGCGGCGGCCAGGAGGGCCAGGGCGCCCCAGGTCAGCAGACCCGAGCGGTGCCAGGGGGCGAAGATCAGCACGGTGCCTGCGAAGCCGAGGAGCAGGCCGGTCAGCCGTAGGGGGCGCAGGCCGTGGTCGGTGCCGAGCAGGAGGCCGATCAGCAGGGACCACAGCGGGGTCGTCGCGTTCAGGACGCCCGCGACGCCGGAATCGACGCTCTGCTCACCGATCGCGAACAGAGCGAAGGGGATGGCGTTGCAGAACAGTGCGGCGACGATCAGATGACCCCAGGTGGAGCGGGAGCGGGGCAGCGGCTGACCTGCCGCGCGGGCCAGGAGGAACAGCACCGCCGTGCCCAGCACGCACCGCGCGATCGTGATCTGGGCGGGGGAGAGGCCGTGGTCGAGGGCGAGCTTGATCCAGAGGAAGCCGGACCCCCAGAGGAGGGCGAGGACGGCCATACGCAGAGTGGAGGCGGGGGACATGTCCTCCACGGTCTCCCGGCCCAACCCATCAGGACAAGTGAAAGATAATGGAGTCATCGTTAAGCTGGAGTACATGCTTGATGTGCGACGCATGCAGATGCTGGCGGCCGTGGTGAGCAACGGCTCGGTGACGGCGGCCGCGGCCCGGCTCGGCTACACGCCCTCCGCGATCAGCCAGCAGGTGGCCGCACTGGAGAGGGAGGCCGGGACCGAGCTCCTCGAACGGGTCGGGCGAGGTGTGCGGCCCACGGCCGCCGGGCTGTTGCTCACGGAGTACGCGGACGCGATCGGCCGGCAGGTCGCCGAGGCGGAGACGGCCCTCGGGGATCTCCTCGCGGGCCGCACGGGCCGGCTCTCGGTGCGCTACTTCGCCACGGCCGGAGCCCATCTGGTCGCCCCCGCGGTGGCGCGGCTGCGGGCCGAACAACCCGGCGTGCAGATCGATCTGAAGCTGACGGGACCCGACCCGCTGCCGGACGTGCGGGAGGGGCGGGCGGACCTGGCGCTGGTGGTGGGACCGTCCGACGAGGACGGCGTACGGCTGCTGCATCTGCTCGACGACCCGTACCTGGCCGTGCTCCCCGCGGCGCATCCCCTCGCGGGCCGCCGATCGATCCACCTGACCGACCTGGCCGACCAACCCTGGGTCGGCAGCGAGTGGCCCGGCCCCTGCCTCGACGCTCAGCTCACCGCCTGTGCCACGGCAGGGTTCCACCCGCGCTTCGTCGTGGACAGCGAGGACTACGCCACGGCCCAGGGCTTCGTGGCGGCGGGACTCGGGGTGACCCTGATCCCGCGACTGGGGCTCGGGGGCCGGCATCCGGACGTGGCGGTACGGCAGCTCCGGGGCCCGGAGCCGGCGCGGGCGATCTACGCGGCCGTACGGCAGACCGCGCTGCCGCAACCGGCACTCGCGGCGTTCGTCGAGGCACTCCGAGAGGCAGCCGCGGGCTAGTGCCCCGGCGGCCGGCGCCGGCCCGTCGAGGACCGGCGACTCGAGGCACCGCCTCTGCGGGAGCGTGCCGGGCGTCTTGGACGAGGCACAGGGTGCCTGCCCGGGTACTGGCGAGGCCTCGTCGGGCTGTGGCGTGCGGTCTGTGGGGGGTGCGGCGCGTGGGGCACCGCCTCTGCGGGAGCGTGGCGGGCGTCGTGGACGGGGCACAGGGTGCCTGCCCGGGTACTGGCGAGGCCTTGTCGGGCTGCGGCGTGCGGCGTGCGGCTTGGCGGGGTGCGGCGGGTGGGGGCGTCACCCTTGGGGCAGCGTGTCGGGTGTCGGGGCGGGGCGCAGGGCGTCTGCCGGGGTACTGGCGTGGCTGCGGCGTGCGGTCTGTGGGGGGTGCGGTGTCCGGTGCGGCGGGTGGGGCAGCGCCCGTGAGGGAGCCCGCCGGGCGTCGCGGCGGGGCGCAGGGCCCGGGGCACTGGCGAGGCCGTGTCGGGCTGCGGCGGCCGGGGCGGCGGGTGGGGTATCGCCTCTGCGGGAGCGTGCCGGGTGTCGGGGCGGGCGCGGGTGCCTGCCGGTGTGCCGGCTAGGCCTTGACGGGCCGCGGAGTGGCCTTCGCCTTCGGCGGTACCACTTTCGGCAAGGCGTACGGCAGCGCCCCGTGCCAGATCCGCGCCACCATGAAGCCGAACAGCAGGCACAGGATGCCGCCGACCGCGTCGAGCCAGAAGTGGTTGGCGGTGGCCACGATGACCAGGAGCGTCACCGTCGGGTAGAGGAGGCCCAGCACACGTACCCACGGCACCGACGCCAGCGCGAAGATCGTCAGGCCGCACCACACGGACCAGCCGATGTGCATGGACGGCATCGCGGCGTACTGGTTGGACATGTGCTTCAGGTCGCCGGAGGCCATCGAGCCCCAGGTCTGGTGGACCATGACCGTGTCGACGAAGTGGCTGCCGTTCATCAGCCGCGGGGGTGCCAGTGGATACAGGTAGTAACCGACCAGCGCCACACCCGTGGTCGCGAAAAGCACCAGACGCGTCGCCGCGTAGCGGCCGGGGTGGCTGCGGTAGAGCCAGACCAGGACGCTCAGCGTCACGATGAAGTGCAGCGTCGCGTAGTAGTAGTTCATGCCGACGACGAGCCAAGTCACGGAGTTCACCGCGTGGTTCACGGACTCCTCGACCGCGATGCCCAGATGGTGCTCCATCCGCCAGATCCAGTCGGCGTTGCGCAGCGCCTCCGTCTTCTGCTCCGGAACCGCGTTGCGGACCTGTGAGTACGTCCAGTAACTCACCGCGATCAACAGGATCTCGAACCAGATGCGCGGGCGGCGCGGGGTGCGCAGGCGGCGGAGGAATGCCGGCCGGTCCGCGGCCGTGAGGGAGTCCGGAGCGGCCGCGGTCTCGCGGTCTTCCAGGCTGGTCACGGTCGAGTCACCCATAGACCTAAAGTCTGCCAGAAATGCCTTACGCCACCGATCATCCCGCGGTCGGGTTCGGGCCGCATGTCCTACGACGGGAAGACTGTCCCGTTCTCCTACCCGCGCACTGGTGAAAGCCCGGCGTCTCCGCCCTACGGACGAGTGCGATCCCCAGGTGCCGAAGCCGTCGAACCCCGCACCACCAGCTCCGGCATGAACACGAACTCGCTGTGCGGCGCGGGTGTTCCGCCGATCTCCTCCAGCAACGTCCGTACCGCCGCCTGCCCCATGGCCGGCACCGGCTTGCGGATCGTCGTCAGCGGCGGGTCGGTGAAGGCGATCAGCGGGGAGTCGTCGAAACCCACGACCGAGACGTCCCGCGGCACTTCCAGACCCCGCTGCCGAGCCGCCCGTATCGCGCCCAGCGCCATCATGTCGCTCGCGCACACCACCGCCGTGCAGTCACGGTCGATGAGCGCCGTCGCGGCCGCCTGGCCACCCTCCAGCGTGTAGAGGGAGTGCTGGACCAGGTCCGCCTCGACGGTCGCCGCGGCCAGCCCGAGCAGGTCCTGCATGGTGCGGACGAAGCCCTCGATCTTGCGCTGGACCGGCACGAAGCGCTTCGGGCCGAGGGCGAGGCCGATCCGCTTGTGCCCCAGCGACACCAGGTGCGTCACCGCCAGTGCCATCGCCGCGCGGTCGTCGGGGGAGATGAACGGCGCCTGCACCTTCGGCGAGAACCCGTCCACGAGCACGAACGGCACGCCCTGCGCCCGCAGCTGCTCATAGCGCTGCATGTCCGCGGAGGTGTCCGCGTGCAGCCCGGAGACGAAGATGATGCCCGCCACGCCCCGGTCGACGAGCATCTCCGTGAGCTCGTCCTCCGTGGAGCCGCCCGGGGTCTGGGTGGCGAGGACCGGGGTGTAGCCCTGCCGGGTCAGCGCCTGGCCGATCACCTGGGCCAGGGCCGGGAATATCGGGTTCTCCAGCTCCGGGGTGATCAGGCCCACCAGGCCCTCGCTGCGCTGCCGCAGCCGGACCGGGCGTTCGTAGCCCAGCACGTCGAGTGCGGCCAGCACGGTCTGGCGGGTGGTGGCGGCGACACCCGGCTTCCCGTTGAGGACGCGGCTGACGGTCGCTTCGCTCACGCCCGCCTGAGCAGCGATGTCGGCTAGCCGTGTGGTCACGGCACCGGACTGTACCGGCCGTATCGTCATCGCGGTCCCTCTGTTCTGGTCGGCGCCCCTTGTCCCGTAAGGGGATGATTCCCGTCCGGGAGGGGGATGGCAAGAGCTTGCAGAGTCTTGCACACCCCGTAATCGTCCCGCTCAGCCCCGTAAAACAAGGGTCTCGTGACGGTCGACGAGGGATCACGAGGGGGTAACTTCCGCAGTCTCTTGCACTTTTTTGCTGCAAGCTCTTTCGCAAGCCTTGCATCGCTGTTACGTTCCCACTCGCCCGGCGGCCGCAAAGGCGCAGTCGGCAGACGGGGAGGGCAGACGGGACCTCTCCCCGCAGCACACGGGCTTTCACCCTCAAGGAGAACTCATGCGGCGTGGCATAGCGGCCACAGCGCTGGTGGCGTCTTTCGCCCTCGCGGCGACGGCCTGCGGCGGAAGTGACAGCGGCGACAAGGCCGACGGTCCGGTGACCATCACCTGGTGGGACACCTCCAACGCCACCAATGAGGCGCCGACGTACCAGGCCCTGATCAAGGACTTCGAGGCCGCCAACAAGGGCATCAAGGTCAAGTACGTCAACGTGCCCTTCGACCAGGCGCAGAACAAGTTCGACACCGCCGCCGGCGCGAGCGGGGCCCCCGACGTGCTGCGCTCCGACGTCGGCTGGACGCCCGCCTTCGCCAAGAAGGGCTACTTCCTGCCCCTCGACGGCACCGAGGCCCTCGCCGACCAGGCCAAGTTCAAGCCGAACCTGATCAAGCAGGCCCAGTACGACGGCAAGACCTACGGCGTGCCGTTCGTCACCGACACCCTCGCCCTGGTCTACAACAAGCAGCTCTTCGAGAAGGCCGGCGTCGAGGCCCCCAAGACCTGGGACGACCTGAAGGCCGCCGCCGCCACGATCAAGTCGAAGACCGGCGTCGACGGCTACTGGGGCTCCACCGCGGCCTACTACGCCCAGACCTTCCTCTACGGCGAGGGCACCGACACCGTCGACGCCTCCGCAAAGAAGATCACGGTGAACTCGGCCGCCGCCAAGAAGGGCTACGGCACCTGGCTGAGCCTCTTCTCCGGCAAGGGCCTGCACAAGGCCGACACCACCGCCGACGCCTACGCCCACATCCAGGACGCGTTCGTCAACGGCAAGGTCGCCGCGATCGTCCAGGGTCCGTGGGAGATCACCAACTTCTACAAGGGCACGGCCTTCAAGGACAAGAACAACCTCGGCATCGCCACCGTCCCGGCCGGCTCCAGCGGCAAGGCGGGCGCCCCGACCGGCGGCCACAACCTCTCGGTCTACGCCGGCTCGGACTCCGCGCACCAGAAGGCGGCCGAGAAGTTCGTGGGCTTCATGACCTCCGCGAAGTCGCAGACGCAGATCGCGCTGAAGAACTCCACGCTGCCCACCCGCGACGACGCCTACACCGCCGAGGTCAAGGCCGACCCGGGCATCGCCGGATACCAGTCGGTCCTCTCCTCCGCCCAGCCGCGCGTGGCCCTGCCGGAGTACAGCTCCCTGCTGACCCCGCTGGACACCGAGCTGCTCAAGATCGCCGGTGGCAAGGAGTCCCTGGACAAGGGCCTGAGCAACGCGGAGACCGCCCTCGCCAAGCTGGTGCCCGACTTCAGCAAGTGAGCCCGTGTGGCCGCCGGATCTCCCGGTCGTGGGGGGAGAGATCCGGCGGCCACCGGCCTGTGCCCGGCCACACCGGCCGGCCGCTCGGCCCAGCCACTTCTCAGAGCCGCAGAACTTTCAGAAGGTGTCGAACATGACAGTCGCCATCGACCGCGCCACCGGCAAACGGCACGGTGACCGCGCGCCGCGGTCCGGGCCGGGCCAACGCCTGAAGCAGAGCTACCAGAAGCACTGGTACGCCTACGCGATGATCGCCCCGGTGGCGATCGTCCTCGGTGTCCTCGTGCTCTACCCCCTGGTCTACGGCGTCTACCTCACGCTCACCGACGCCAACAGCCTCAACACGGCCCGCACGATCGGCGTCAACCACATCGACGCCACCTACAAGTTCATCGGCCTCGACAACTACGCCGACATCCTGTGGGGCGACACCGCCTATGACCGTTTCTGGTCGCACTTCATCTGGACGATCGTCTGGACGGCCCTGTGCGTCGCCCTCCACTACTGCATCGGCCTCGGCCTCGCGCTGCTGCTCAACCAGAAGCTGCGGGGGCGGACGCTGTACCGGCTGATCCTGGTGCTGCCCTGGGCCGTGCCGACCTTCGTCACCGTCTTCGGCTGGCGTTTCATGCTCGCCGACGGCGGCATCATCAACACCGCACTGGACGCGCTGCACCTGCCCTCGCCGGCATGGCTGGAGGACACGTTCTGGCAGCGGTTCGCCGCGATCATGGTCAACACCTGGTGCGGTGTGCCGTTCATGATGGTCTCGCTGCTCGGCGGACTCCAGTCCATCGACGCCTCCCTCTACGAGGCCGCCGAGATGGACGGCGCGAGCGCCTGGCAGCGGTTCCGGTACGTCACCCTGCCGGGACTCAGGAGCGTCAGCTCCACCGTCGTCCTGCTCGGCATCATCTGGACGTTCAACCAGTTCGCCGTGATCTTCCTGCTGTTCGGCAACACCGCGCCGGACGCGCAGATCCTCGTCACCTGGGCCTACTACCTGGGCTTCGGACAGCAGCCGCGTGACTTCGCCCAGTCCGCCGCGTACGGCATCCTGCTGCTGGCCATCCTGATCGTCTTCACCTCCTTCTACCGCCGCTGGCTGAACCGCAATGACCAGCAGCTCGCGATCTGAGGCAGGAGTTTCCATGAGTACGACCACAGTCGAGAGCTCCGCCGAGGCGTCCCGGACCGTCCCCACGCAGGCACCCGGACGGATCCGCCGCCGCGGCGACCAGAGCCTCGCCGGCTCCCTCGTCTCGCACGGCATCCTGACCGTCGCGAGCTTGATCGCGCTGTTCCCGATCCTCTGGCTGGTCTTCCTGTCCCTCGGCCCGGACAAGGACGACTACCTCCACCCGGGCGGCATCTGGAAGAAGATGACGTTCGGCAACTACTCGTTCGTCCTCCAGCACACGGCCTTCTTCGACTGGCTGAAGAGCTCGCTGATCGTCTCGCTCGGCACCACGGTGATCGGTGTGCTGATCGCCGCGACCACCGGGTACGCCGTGTCCCGGATGCGCTTTCCGGGCTACCGGAAGTTCATGTGGGTGCTCCTGGTCACGCAGATGTTCCCGGTGGCCGTACTCATGGTGCCGATGTACCAGATGCTCTCGGACCTCCAGCTCATCGACAGCTACCTTGGACTCGTCCTCGTGTACTGCTCGACGGCGGTCCCGTACTGTGCCTGGCTGCTGAAGGGCTACTTCGACACCATCCCGTTCGAGATCGACGAGGCCGGACGCGTCGACGGGCTGACCCCCTTCGGCACGTTCGCGCGGCTGATCCTGCCGCTCGCCAAGCCGGGACTCGCGGTCGCCGCGTTCTACAGCTTCCTCACGGCCTTCGGTGAGGTCGCGTTCGCCTCGACGTTCATGCTCTCCGACACGAAGTACACCTTCGCGGTCGGGCTCCAGAGCTTCGTCAGCGAGCACGACGCCCAGCGCAACCTGATGGCGGCGACGGCGGTACTGATCGCGATACCGGTGTCCGTGTTCTTCTACCTGGTGCAGAAGAATCTGGTGACCGGACTCACCGCGGGCGGCACCAAGGGCTGACGCCGGTTCGACAGCGCCCCTCAGGGGCGCGGGGAACTGCGCGACCAGCCACGACGGCGCCGCACGATACCAACCTGCCTCACCACCCTCAGACCCGAGGCGGCCGCAGTGTCCATCCGACCCCGCTGTCACTGCGGCCGCCTCGCCACTTGACGACCCCCATGACCCCCTTACGTTTCAAGGACGCCATGAGCCAGCAGTACTACGCCACCGCCCCGGCATCGACCCCCGCCAAAGCCCAGCGCAGCGACTGGTGGCGGGACGCGGTGATCTACCAGGTCTATCCGCGCAGCTTCGCCGACAGCAACGGTGACGGCATGGGCGACCTGGAGGGCATCCGCACCCGACTGCCGCACCTGCGCGACCTGGGCGTGGACGCCGTGTGGCTCAGCCCCTTCTACGCCTCCCCGCAGGCCGACGCCGGCTACGACGTGGCCGACTACCGGGCCGTTGACCCCATGTTCGGCAACCTCCTGGACGCCGACGCGCTGATCCGCGACGCCCGCGGACGGGGACTCAGGATCATCGTCGACCTGGTGCCCAACCACTCCTCCGACCAGCACGAGTGGTTCAAGCGGGCGGTCGCCGAGGGCCCGGGATCGCCGCTCCGGGACCGCTACCACTTCCGGCCCGGCAAGGGCGCGCACGGCGAACTCCCGCCCAACGACTGGGAGTCGATCTTCGGTGGGCCCGCCTGGACGCGCGTCGCGGACGGGGAGTGGTACCTGCACCTCTTCGCCCCCGAGCAGCCCGACTTCAACTGGGACCACCCGGCCGTCGGCGACGAGTTCCGCTCGATCCTGCGCTTCTGGCTCGACATGGGCGTGGACGGCTTCCGCATCGACGTGGCACACGGCCTGGTGAAGGCGGAGGGGCTGCCCGACCTGGGATCCCACGACCAGGTGAAGCTGCTGGGCAACGATGTCATGCCGTTCTTCGACCAGGACGGCGTCCACGAGATCTACCGCCAGTGGCGACTGATCCTCGACGAGTACTCCGGCGAGAGGATCTTCGTCGCCGAGGCCTGGACCCCGACCATCGAGCGCACCGCGAACTACGTTCGCTCCGACGAACTCCACCAGGCCTTCAACTTCCAGTACCTGGCCACCGAATGGGACGCAGAGGCACTGCGCGGGGTCATCGACCGCACGCTGGAGGCGATGCGTCCGGTCGGCGCCCCGGCCACCTGGGTGCTGTCCAACCACGACGTCACCCGCCACACCACCCGCTTCGCCAACCCACCCGGCCTCGGCACCCAGATCCGCACGGCGGGCGACCGCGACCTGGGCCTGCGCCGGGCGCGCGCCGCCACGCTGCTGATGCTGGCCCTGCCGGGATCGGCGTACCTCTACCAGGGCGAGGAGCTCGGCCTCCCGGACGTCGTCGACCTGTCCGACGAGGTCCGCCAGGATCCGGCGTACTTCCGCGGCGCCGGCCAGGACGGCTTCCGCGACGGCTGCCGGGTGCCGATCCCGTGGACGCGCGAGGGATCGTCGTACGGCTTCGGCGCGGGCGGCAGCTGGCTGCCCCAGCCGTCCGAGTGGGCGGACCTGAGTGTGGAGGCGCAGACCGGCGACCCCGACTCCACCCTGGAGCTGTACCGCTCGGCCCTCGCCGTCCGCCGCGCCCAGCCGGACCTGGGTGCCGGCGACGCGGTGGAGTGGCTCCGGGCCCCGGAGGGCGTTCTCGCCTTCCGGCGCGGTGAGTTCGTCTGCGTCGCGAACACCAGTGGTGAAGCGGTGACGACCCCGGCGTACGGCCGTCTGCTCCTCGCGAGCGGCGAGGTGGCCGAGGCCGACGGCGACGCGAAGGTGCCGGCCGACACGACGGTGTGGTGGACGACGGCCTGAGCACAGGCAGGGATCACCGGGCCCGCACGGGGGCCCGGTGATTTTTTGTCGGGCGTGTCGATCGGCGGGACGCGCGATCGACGCTTGGGTGGAAGGGCGAACAGCGCCCCCGCACCCGAGGAGAGACCATGCAGATCCGAGCCCGCCTGAGCATGAGTGCCGACGGCTATGTGACCACGCCGAACGGCTGGCCCGCACTGACCGCCGACCCCTCGTTCGTCTCCGGTCAGAGCCACGGCATCCGGGAGTTCCTGGCGGACTGCGAGGCAGCGCTCATGGGCCGTACGACCTTCGAGCCCGCGCTGACCAACAGCCGCTGGCCCTGGCCCGACCTCGACGTGTTCGTCCTCGGCTCGCACCGCCCGGAGGGCACCCCGGACCACGTCACCACCGACAGCGACCCGGCACGGCTGCTGGAGAAACTCCGCGCGGCCAACCGGGGCGGCGACGTCCACCTCATCGGCGGCCCGCGCACGATCGGCACCTTCCACGCCCTCGGCGCGCTGGACCGCCTCGAACTGGTCGTCCTGCCCCTGCTGTTCGGCGGCGGCATGCAGCTGACCCCCGCGCTCAGCCCTGAGACCGGACTGACCTTCCAGAGCCAACGCGCCCTGCCCGGAGGGTCGGTGGAGATCGTCTACTCCTGCCGGGGCAGCCGCGGCGACCTGCCGGGCAAGCCCGCCAGCCAGCGCTGAGCAGAGTAGGTGAAAGTTCTTTCTCTTGCTTTCAAGACTCTTGCTGTAAACATTTCGCCAGCGGTACGTTCTCGCCGGCGCCAGGCAAAGACGCCTGGCCGTCAGGCAAGGAGAACCCCCACGTGATATCGAGATGGACCGCATCCGCTGTCGCCACGGCCACCGCGTTCGCCGCCGCGGCGGCCGTGCTGGCCCCCCAGGCCGCCCACGCCTCCCCGCCCGGCACCAAGGACGTCACCGCCGTCCTCTTCGAGTGGAACTTCGCCTCCGTCGCCAAGGAGTGCACCAACACCCTCGGCCCCGCCGGATACGGCTCCGTGCAGGTCTCCCCGCCCGCCGAGCACATCCAGGGCTCGCAGTGGTGGACCTCGTACCAGCCGGTCAGCTACAGGATCGCGGGGCGCCTCGGTGACGCCACCGCCTTCAAGAACATGGTCGGCACCTGCCACGCGGCCGGGGTGAAGGTCGTCGTCGACACCGTCATCAACCACATGTCCGCGGGCAGCGGCACCGGTACCGGCGGATCGGCGTACACGAAGTACAACTACCCCGGCCTGTACTCCTCGTACGACATGGACGACTGCACGTCGACCATCACCGACTACACCAACCGCTCCAACGTCCAGAACTGCGAACTCGTCGGCCTCGCCGACCTGGACACCGGCGAGGAGTACGTCCGCGCCACCATCGCCGGCTACATGAACTCCCTGCTCGGCTACGGCGTCGACGGCTTCCGCATCGACGCGGCCAAGCACATCCCGGCCGCCGACCTCGCGAACATCAAGTCGCGTCTCTCGAACCCCTCCGTCTACTGGAAGCAGGAGGTCATCTACGGCAGCGGGGAGGCCGTCCAGCCCACCGAGTACACGGGCAACGGGGACGTCCAGGAGTTCCGCTACGCCTACGACCTCAAGCGCGTCTTCAACAACGAGAACCTCGCCTATCTGAAGAACTACGGCGAGGGCTGGGGCTACCTGAACGGCTCGGTGGCCGGCGTCTTCGTCGACAACCACGACACCGAGCGCAACGGCTCCACGCTCACCTACAAGGACGGCGCGAACTACACCCTCGCCAACGTCTTCATGCTCGCCTACCCGTACGGCGCCCCGGACATCAACTCCGGCTACGAATGGTCCGACACGGACGCGGGCCCGCCCAACAACGGTTCGGTGACCGCCTGTTGGCAGGACGGCTGGAAGTGCCAGCACGCCTGGCCGGAGATCCTGCGCATGGTCGCCTTCCGCAACGCCACCCGCGGTGAGTCGGTCAGCAACTGGTGGGACAACGGCGGCGACGCGATCGCCTTCGGGCGGGGCGCCAAGGGCTACGTCGCCATCAACCACGAGTCGAGCTCGCTGAGTCGTACGTACCAGACCTCGCTGCCCGCCGGGACGTACTGCAACGTGCAGAACAACACGAGCGTGACGGTCGGCTCCAACGGCCAGTTCACGGCCACGCTCGGGTCCAACACGGCACTGGCGATCTACGCGGGCAAGTCCGGCTGCTGAGCAACTCACGGGATCACTGAAAGTTCTTTCCATCTGTTTCAGGACTATTGCTGTAAGGCTTACGGCGGCGATACGGTCGCGCGGGGTCGGACCCACAGAGCCGTCATCGCAAGGAGTCCACGTCAGTGATACCGAGATGGCCGGTGCCGTCGAGGCGCCGTACCGCACACGCCGGACGGGTCGCCGCGGTCACCGTGACCGCGCTGGCCGCAGCGCTCGTCCAGCCGCTCTCCGCCCGGGCGGACACCCCGCCGCCACCGCCCACCGACGCGAAGCTCGCCGCGGAACCGGCCCGGCACGACGACACCCGTGAGCAGTTCTACTTCGTCCTGCCGGACCGTTTCGCCAACGGCGACACCTCCAACGACCGGGGCGGGCTCACCGGTTCACGGCTGAGCACCGGCTACGACCCCACCGACAAGGGCTTCTACCAGGGCGGCGACCTCAAGGGCCTGACCAGGAAGCTCGACTACATCAAGGGCCTCGGCACCACGTCCATCTGGATGGCCCCGATCTTCAAGAACCGGCCCGTACAGGGCACGGGTGCCAACGCCTCCGCCGGCTACCACGGCTACTGGATCACCGACTTCACCCAGGTCGACCCGCACTTCGGCACCAACAAGGACCTGGAGACCCTCATCTCCAAGGCCCACGCCAAGGGCATGAAGGTCTTCTTCGACGTCATCACCAACCACACCGCCGATGTCGTCGACGACGAGGAGAAGTCCTACGACTACCTCTCCAAGGGCGCCTTCCCGTATCTGACGAGGGACGGCGAGCCCTTCGACGACGCCGACTACGCCGACGGCTCCCGGGCCTTCCCGTCCGTGGACGCCGACTCCTTCCCGCGCACGCCCACGGTCACCGGCGCGGGCGCCAAGGTCCCGTCCTGGCTCAACGACCCGACGATGTACCACAACCGCGGCGACTCGACCTACGCCGGTGAGTCGACGACCTACGGCGACTTCTCCGGCCTCGACGACCTGTGGACCGAGCGCCCCGAGGTCGTCTCCGGCATGGAGAAGATCTACCGGCGCTGGGTCAGGGACTTCGACATCGACGGCTTCCGGATCGACACCGTGAAGCACGTGAACATGGAGTTCTGGACCCAGTGGGCCACGGCTCTCGACGCCTACGCGGCCAGGCAGGGCCGCAAGGACTTCTTCATGTTCGGCGAGGTGTACTCCGCCGACACGTCGATCACCTCGCCGTACGTCACCCAGGGCCGCCTCGACGCCACGCTGGACTTCCCCTTCCAGGAAGCCGCACGGCAGTACGCCTCCCAGGGCGGCAGCGCGCGGAAGCTCGCGAGCGTCTTCGGCGACGACTACAAGTACACGACCGACAAGGCCAACGCCTACGAGCAGGTCACCTTCCTCGGCAACCACGACATGGGCCGCATCGGATCCTTTCTGAACCAGGACAACCCGAAGGCCACCGACGCCGAACTCCTCGCCAAGGACAGGCTCGCCAACGAACTGATGTTCCTCAGTCGCGGCAACCCCGTCGTCTACTACGGCGACGAACAGGGCTTCACCGGCGCGGGCGGCGACAAGGACGCCCGCCAGACGATGTTCGCGTCCAGGACGGCCGACTACCTGGACGACGACGAGATCGGCACCGACCGCACGCACGCGAGCGACGCCTACGACACCAGCGCGCCAATGTACGAGCGGATCAGCGCTCTGTCCAAGCTCCGCAAGGCCAACCCGGCGCTCACCGACGGCGTCCAGGAGGAGCGGTACGCGGCCGACGGGGCGGGGGTCTACGCCTTCTCCCGTACGCAGGGGACCACCGAGTACGTCGTCGCCTTCAACAACGCGAGCGAGGCCAAGTCGGCGACGTTCGCGACCGGTTCGGCGAACATGGCGTTCAAGGGGATCTACGGCGGTGCCTCAGGCGTCACCTCCGACGCCGACAAGAAGATCACCGTCACCGTCCCCGCCGGCTCCGCGATCGTCCTAAAGGCGGCCGGCAAGCTCGCCCCGCCCGCCACCAAGCCGACGATCACCCTCAAGGCCCCGGCCACCGGAGCCACCGGCACCGTCGAGCTCACCGCCGACGTGGACGGCGGACAGCTCAACCGGGTCGTCTTCGCCGCCCAGATCGGCGGCGGCACGTGGCGGACACTCGGCTCAGCCGACCACGCGCCGTACAAGGTCACCCAGACCGTCGGCAAGGCCGTACCGGCCGGAACGGCCCTGCGCTACAAGGCTGTTGTCGTCGACTCGACGGGACGCATCGCTTCAGCGACGGCGGAGTCCGTCACCGGTGCCCCGCCCGCCGAGGAGCCCCCCACCGTCTCCTCCCGCGACTACGCGGTCGTCCACTACCAGCGCGCCGACGGCGACTACGCCGACTGGGGTCTGTACGCCTGGGGCGACCTCGCCGACGGCGAGTCCACCACCTGGCCCGACAGCCACCCCTTCACCGGCCGGGACGCGTACGGCGCCTTCGCCTACGTCAAGCTGAAGCCCGGCGCCTCGAACGTCGGCTTCCTCGTCATCGACAAGGACGGCGACAAGGACGTCTCCGCCGACCGCACGATCGACGTCACCAGGACCGGCGAGGTGTGGATCGAGCAGGGCAAGGACGCCGTACAGACGCAGCGGCCCGACTACCCGGCGCAGGACAGGACCAAGGCCGTCCTCCACTACCACCGCACCGACGGGAACTACTCCGGCTGGGGTCTGCACGCCTGGACGGGTGCCGCGAACCCCACGGACTGGTCGAAGCCACTGGAGCCGGTGCGGACCGACGCCTATGGCGCGGTCTTCGAGGTACCGCTGACCGACGGGGCCACGAGCCTGAGCTACATCATCCACAAGGGCGACGAGAAGGACCTGCCCACCGACCAGTCCCTGGACCTCACGGCGAACGGCCACGAGGTGTGGCTGCTGAACGGCCAGGAGAAGTATCTGCTCCCGCAGCCCGCAGGGTCCGCCGCCGCGCTCGACCCGACCACCTCCAAGGCCGTCTGGATCGACCGGAACACGGTCGCCTGGAACGGCTCCGAGGCGGCCGCCTCCACCCAGCTGCTGTACTCCCACGACGGCTCGATCGCCGTCGACCGAGGAGCCCTGACCAGCGACGACGAGAGGTGGCTGCGGCTCACCAGGACGACCCTCACGGACGCCCAGAAGGCCAGGTTCCCGCACCTGAAGGACTACGCGGCCTGGTCCGTCGACCCACGTGATCGCGACCGCGTGAGGGAGGCCCTCGACGGTCAGCTCGTCGCCTCCCAACGGGCCGCCAACGGCGCCGTGCTGACCGCGACCGGCGTCCAGATCGCCGGTGTGCTCGACGACCTGTATCCCGCCGCCACGAAGGCGGAACTGGGCCCGGCCTTCCACAACGGCCGCCCCACACTGTCCGTCTGGGCGCCCACCGCGCAGTCGGTGAGGCTGGAGCTCGACGGGTCCCTGAAGGACATGCGACGCGACCCCACCACCGGCGTGTGGTCCGTCACCGGTCCCCGGTCCTGGAAGGGCAAGCCCTATCGGTACGTCGTGAAGGTCTGGGCGCCCGGCGTCCGGAAGGTCGTCACCAACAAGGTGACCGACCCCTACTCGGTCGCCCTCACCACGGACTCCGCGCGCAGCCTCGTCGTCGACCTGGACGACAGGTCCCTGGCGCCGCGCGGCTGGTCGACGTACACCAAGCCGAAGGCCGTGCCCCTCAAGGACGCCGAGATCCAGGAGCTGCACGTCCGGGACTTCTCGGTGGCGGACAAGTCTGTGCCGTCCAAGGACCGGGGCACCTACCTCGCCTTCACCGACAAGAACGGCGACGGCTCCGAGCACCTGCGGGAGCTCGCGAAGTCCGGGACGAGCTACGTCCACCTGCTGCCGGTCTTCGACATCGCGACCGTCCCCGAGAAGAAGTCCGATCAGGCGACCCCCGCCTGCGACCTCGTGTCCTACCCGGCCGACTCCGACAAGCAGCAGGAGTGCGTCTCCGCGGCCGCCGCGAAGGACGCCTACAACTGGGGCTACGACCCGTACCACTACACGGTCCCCGAGGGCTCGTACGCCACCGACCCGGACGGCACCGGCCGTACGGTCGAGTTCCGCGAGATGGTCAAGTCCCTCAACGACGACGGTCTGAGGGTCGTCATGGACGTCGTCTACAACCACACCGCGGCGAGCGGGCAGGCCGCCACGAGCGTCCTCGACCGGATCGTCCCCGGGTACTACCAGCGGCTCCTCGCCGACGGTTCGGTGGCCAACAGCACCTGCTGCGCCAACACGGCCACCGAGAACGCCATGATGGGCAAGCTGGTCGTCGACTCGGTCGTCACCTGGGCCAAGGAGTACAAGGTCGACGGCTTCCGCTTCGACCTCATGGGCCACCACCCCAAGGCCAACATCCTGGCCGTGCGCAAGGCCCTCGACGCGCTGACCCTCAAGAAGGACGGCGTCGACGGCAAGAAGATCATTCTCTACGGCGAGGGCTGGAACTTCGGCGAGGTCGCCGACGACGCCCGGTTCGTGCAGGCCACGCAGAAGAACATGGCCGGCACCGGCATCGCGACCTTCTCCGACCGCGCCCGTGACGCCGTCCGCGGCGGCGGGCCCTTCGACGACGACCCCGGCGTCCAGGGCTTCGCGTCCGGACTGTACACCGACCCCAACTCGTCCACGGCGAACGGGACTGCGCAGGAGCAGAAGGCCCGCCTGCTCCACTACCAGGACCTCATCAAGGTGGGCCTGTCCGGCAACCTCAAGCAGTTCACCTTCACCGACACCGACGGCAAGGAGGTCACCGGCGCCCAGGTCGACTACAACGGTCAGCCCGCCGGATACGCGGACGCCCCCGGCGACGCCCTCGCCTACGCCGACGCGCACGACAACGAGTCACTGTTCGACGCGCTGACGTACAAGCTGCCCGCCGGCACCGGCGCCGCCGACCGGGCCCGGATGCAGGTCCTCGCCCTGGCCACGGCCGCCCTGTCCCAGGGCCCGTCGCTCTCCCAGGCGGGCACCGACCTGCTGCGCTCCAAGTCCCTCGACCGCAACTCCTTCGACAGCGGCGACTGGTTCAACGCGATCCACTGGAACTGCCAGGACGGCAACGGGTTCGGCCGCGGACTGCCCATGGCGGCCGACAACGCGTCCAAGTGGCCGTACGCCAAGCCGCTGTTGGGCTCGGTGACGGTCGGCTGCGCGCAGATCCAGGGGGCCTCGGCCGCCTACCAGGACCTGCTGCGGATCCGTACGACGGAGAAGGCGTTCTCGCTCGGCACGGCGGAGCAGGTGCAGTCGAAGCTGTCCTTCCCGCTGTCCGGGAAGGACGAGACGCCCGGTGTGATCACGATGGAACTGGGTGATCTCGTCGTCGTGTTCAACGCGACGCCGAAGGCGCGGAGCCAGCGGGTCGAGGCCCTTGCCGGGAGCACGTACCAGCTGCATCCGCTGCAGGTGGAAGGCGCGGACTCTACCGTCAAGGGGGCGTCCTACGAGCGGAAATCAGGCACCTTCGCCGTTCCGGCTCGGACCGTGGCCGTTTTCATCCGCCATCCGTAGCTGAAGGCATTACCTTGGTGGAGCAGAGCCCGAACCCCGCTCTGCTCCACCGGTGTTGCCCGAGGGCGGACAGATGGATGCAAAAGGCAAACTGACAGGCACGACCGTGATGGTCGTGGACGACGTGGAGGCCAGCCGGTATGCCATGAGCACCGTGCTGAGCCGGGCAGGGCATCGCGTCGTACCGGTCGCCACCGGCGGCGAGGCCCTCGCGGAACTCGACACACGGCTGCGCAAGGGCACCCTGCCGGATGTGGCCCTCGTCGATGTGGGGCTGCCCGACATGAGCGGCTTCGACCTGTGCCGGCTGTTCAAGGAACGCCCGCACACGGCCGGGATGCCCGTGGTGCACTTCTCGGCCTCCGCGGTGCCCCCGGCCGTGCACTGCGCGGGCATGGACATGGGTGTCGAGGCCTATCTGAAGGTGCCCGCCGAGCCCCTGGAGATCGAGGCGGTCGTCCGGGCCGCCGTCCGCAACGCCCAACTGCGGGCCGGTGACCGGGCGTTGGTGCGACGGCTCACCCTGCTGTCCGAGACGATCGTCACCATCCAGTCGGCACGCACCCTGCAGGAGCTCTCCGACGCGGCCGCCGAGGGTCTCTCGCGGCTCACCGGCACTCCCGGTGCCGTCTTCGTCCTCGACCAGGAGGACGTGCTCTACCGCGGTCTGTCCCGCGACCGCATTCCCGTCGCCCTGCCCGACGAGGGCGCCGACCGGGCCGTGGCCGCCCTGCTGCGCCGGCTCACCCGGGGGCAGGCCGGAGTGCAGCTCACCACCGTGCACGCGCCGCTGTGGCCCGCCGGGTTCTTCCGGCCCGGCGTCGAGCACGACGCCCGGCTCGCGCTCGTCGTCACCCAGGACGGCCGGGCACCGGTGTGCCTGGCCGCGCCCGCGCGCGGGATGCGCAGGGTGGGCCTGGAGGGCGAGACCCTGCTGGCCCAGCTCGCGCAGGCCACCGCGCTCGCCGCCCAGCCGCTGCTCATGTACAAGGTCGAGCGGCATGTCGCCCTCACCCTCCAGCACAGCTTCCTGCCCCAGCCGCACCGGCTGCCGGAACTGCCGGGCATCGACGTCGTGGTCCGTTACGTCCCGGCCTCCCGGCAGACCGAGATCGGCGGCGACTTCTACGCCGCCCTGCGCGTGGACGAGGGGGTGCTCACCGCGGTCGGCGACGTCGTCGGGCACTCGCTGGACGCGGCGACCGTCATGGTCGAGCTCCGGCACGCGCTGCGCGCCTACGCCGTGGACGAGAGCGATCCCGCCGTGCTCGCCGGGCGCCTCGACCGGACGCTCCAGCGCTACCACCCCGACACCACGGCCACCGTCTGCCTGGCCCTGATCGACCCGGACACCGGGCGCGCCCGGATCGCCAACGCCGGCCACATCCCGCCGCTGATCGTCCGCGACACCGGCACCGCCGACTACGTCAAGGCGGCAGGACCGCTGCTCGGCGTCGGCCTGCCCCATCCGCCGGCCACCGAGCTGTTCCTCGAACCCACCGACCGGCTCCTCATGGTCACCGACGGCCTCATCGAGACCCGGGGGACCGACCTCTCTGCCTCCCTGGAACACCTCCGCGCGGCCTCCTCCGGCGCCCTGCCCGGCCTGGACGCCCTGTGCGACACCCTCCTGGACACCTTCGGCCAGGACCGGGAGGACGACATCGCCATGCTGGCGCTGCGGCTAGGGTGACCCGTGCCGTCGTAGAACAGGAGTCCTCATGCCGCAGATCACCGTCGAACACTCCCCGTATCTCGACCATGTCGACTGGGAGGAGTTCGCCCTGGCGCTGCACCCGGTCGTCGTCGAGACGGCGGCCGCGAAGCTCGAGGCGTGCAAGACCCGGGTCCTGCGCACCGAGGACGAGGCGGTCGGCGGCGAGATCAGGAACCACGCGATCGTGAACGTCACGCTCGCCCTGCTCGCCGGACGGTCCGAGGAGACCAAAGCGAAGCTCACCGAGGCCGTCGTGGAACTGCTGCGTAAGCACGTCGGACCTGTGGACGGCCTCACCGTGCACCTCTCCGCCGAGGTGCGCGACCTGGACGCCTCCTACACCAAGACCGTGCTCTAGGAGGCCAGCGCGATCAGCCGGGCCGCCAGGTCGGTGAACGGGCCGTCGTTCGGCTCGTCCTTGAGCATGTGGCGCAGCAGCGCGGTCATCTCCTCGTCGTAGGCCGCGCTCACCGCGGCCAGCGCGGCGAAACTGTGCACGAGCTGCGTCTCCAATTCGGCGCGCGGGATGCGCCGGCCGTCCAGCCAGATCAGGGCGGTCGACTCGACGAGCGAGATCCAGGAGCGGATGAGCAGTTCCAGCCGGGCGGGCGGGTCCGTCACCCGCAGATGCGACAGGATCTGCTCATAGGCGACCTGCCGTACGGAGTCGATGAGCGCGTTCGTCGCCGAGGAGCCGACCGCGGGCCCTCCGCGCATCAACGCCGAGAAACCCGGGCCGTGTTCGTCCACGAAGTCGAAGAACCGGCGCATCACCCGCAGCAGCCGGCCGCCCAGCGACCCCTCGTGCGGTTCCTCGAACCGGCTCGCCAGGTCCTGCGCCGCGCGCTGCAACGCGGCCTCGTACAGGCTGAGTTTGCCGGGGAAGTAGTGATAGACCAGCGGCCGCGAGATACCCGCCGCCGCCGCTATCTCGTCGATGGAGACCTCGTCGGGCGAGCGGCGGGCGAACAGTTCGAGGGCGACGCCGATCAACTGCTGACGCCGTTCCTCGACGCCCATTCTTCGACGGACCCCGGTAGTCATGCGAACACCTTACCGATCGGATCCGGCCTGGAACGGGCTGGATCGACCAGCGGTGTTCACAGCTCTACCGGAGCCCGCTGACCGCCCGCCCGTCCTCCAGGGTCCCCTTCAGCTCGGCCTGGGCCCCCTGCTTCGCCTTCGCGGCCAGCAGATTGCCGTTCGCCATCGCCCGGACCCCGCCCGACGCGCTGATCGAGGACGTCCCCCGGCTCCCCGCCGCCAGCAGGTACCAGGTACCGGCCCCCGACTTCCACAGCACCCCGGCCAGCACCTGCGGATCCTTCGCCCCGCACGCCGGCACGTTCTCGGCCTTCGCCGCGACCGCCCCGTACCGTCCGCCCGGTGTGTGGAACTGGGCCAGCACCCGCTCCCCGCCGCCCTGCCAGGTCTCGGCCCGGGTGCAGACCCACTCGGCCGTCCCGCTCGCGTCGGGCAGCGGCTGCGCCGCGTAGGACCAGGCGTTCACACTGCGCACGCCCGCGGAGCGCATCGCGCCCAGCGAGCAGGCGTACGGCGCCCAGGCGCGCAGCGCGCCCGCCCCGGACGCGTCCTTCACGGACCCGGGGCGGCCGGTGGTGAGGCGGGCCGGGACCAGTTCGCCGAGGTCGGTCAGCAGCCGGGTGCCGGAGGCGTCCGTCAGCTGGAGCACGTTCCAGGAGGTGCAGGGGCCGCTCTGCGCGGGGCCGGCCATCGGCGCGGTGGCGCCGCCGGTCAGCGCGAGGTCCGTGGCATCGGAGCCCGGCTTCAGCAGGTCCCGATCGGCGGCCTTGGTCACCCAAGGGGCCGTCAGATAGCGGACGTTGCCGTCGGCCCGGCCCAGGACGACCGCGCTCGCCTCCGCCCGGCCGGCGCCGTCGACCCGCGCGAAGTCGAGGGCGGCACCCTTGGTGCTGTCCCGCGGCTCGGCGTAGCGGACGATGCGCAGACCGTCGTAGAGGATCACCACGCGCGCGTTGTCGACGGTCCCGGCGTACAGCAGCTGCGGCGGGCCGGAGGGGCCGCCCGAGGGGGTGCCGGGGGTCGCGAAGACCTGGACGGTCTCGCCGGGGCGGGCCCAGACGGCGAGGGCGCGGCGCAGGAGGGCCGAGTCGCCGGTGAGGTCACCGCGCGCGGGCCACACGGAGAAGTCGGTGCGGGCGGAGGACTCCCACGCGGCGGCCGGGACCTTCAGCAGCAGGGCCGGGTCCAGGGCTGCCCGGGCGGCGGGGTTCTGCGCGTAGGAGGGCGCGGCGGCGCCGTCGGGGCCCCAGCCGTCGCCCGGCATGCCGAGCAGAGCCCCGCACACGGCCACGGCCGCCGCGGCGGCGAGCGCGGCCTTCATGTGCTGCCTGCGCCGCATCAGGTCGGTGGGCCGGGCCTGGAGCGAGCAGGGGTCGAACTCGGGGGAGTCGAGGAGGGCGTACTCGGCCTGCGCGGAGTCGGCCTGCGCGGAGTCGGCCTCGTCGAGAGCCGCGTCCACGTCCGCCACGCCCGCCGCCGTCAGCAGACCGCGTACGTCGCTGTCGGGGAGCTTCTCCAGGCCGCGCAGGACGTAGGCGGCACGGGCCGGGCCGGACAGGGCCGACAGGCGCTGGTCCAGGGCCAGTTCGTCGGCGCCGCCGGAGCGCGGGAAGAGCCTCAGGCCCCACACCTGGGGGAGCAGCGGCGGCAGCTGGGAGCGCTTGGGCCACGCCTTGCGCCGGAGCGGCAGGCCCGCCTCCAGTGCCGTACGCACCACCTGGAGGCGGACGAAGGCGTAGCCGGGGTCGACCTCGCGGCCGTCCGACTGGGCCGGGATCACGGGCGTCGCCGTGCGGCCCCGGGGCAGGGCGCGCTGGGTGAGGGCGTGCGCGGTCAGGACCCGCCGGTTGCGGCCGAGGCCCGGCGGCAGCACCAGATAGGCGAGCCGGACCAGCCGGGGGTAGTGCTCGACGAGCGCGGCCTCGGCCTGTTCGACGTCGACGACGGGGTCGGAGGCGGAGCCGGAAGCGGGTGCGGGGCGCGGGGCGACATCCTGTGACTGCACGTTCAGCAGAACGAGCGAATCGTTGGTTGGTCACCGCCCCCCGGGTGAATCAGTCCTGCGGGGCGACCAGCGCGCGGGCGTAGTGGGCCATCGAGCGCTGGTAGCGCGGCAGATGGGGGGCGAGCGCACCCAGAACCAGCGACAGCCCCTCGCGATCCCGGCCGAGGCTGGACAGGCACAGCGCCAGGGTGGCCCGTACGGCATCGTCCAACTCGTCGGACGGGCCGTCCAGTTCGGGAGTGAGCAGCTTGACGCCCTCCTCCGCCTGCCCCGTGTTCCGAAGGGAACTGGACAGCTGGATCTTGGCGCGCCGTCCCTTGTAGCCGCTCTCCCGGCTGAGCCCCCTCGCGAGCGCCTCCCGGTACAGCGGGACCGCCTTGTCCGAGTGCCCCGTCGAGTCCCAGGCGGAGGCCTGCTCGAACAGACCGAGCGGGCTGCCGTCGGGCAGCTCGGCCACGAGCGCGTCGATCACGGCCCGGAACTCGGCCGCCCGTTCTTCCGGATAGTCGTCCAACGTCGCCCAGGCGGCGATCACGCGCTTTTCCCAGTCCTCGTTCACCGGCACACTTTCGCACAGCCGTACCCCTGGCGACACCAGGATTTGAGCGTCCCGCGCCTCGCAGCCGTATGGGAGGAGACGGACCCCCGCCGGGGCCCGTCCGAGGTGACCCGTGACCGGAGGAACAGATGAGGTTGACCCGACCGATGCTCGCGCTGACCGGCGCGGCCGCGGTGCTGGCGCTGGCGGGCTGCGGATCCGGCGGTGACGCGAAGGCCGCCGCGGTGCCCTCCGCGGCCACCGGCAGCCTGGAGCACCTGGCCGCCGAGGTGAAGTGCACGCCCAACATCCAGATCGACGCCGACGAGCTGCGCCAGGCCATCTGCAAGAAGGACAAGGAGAAGTACATCCTGGCCACGTTCTCCACCGACCGCGGCCAGCGTGAGTGGATCAACACGGCCAAGGACTACGGCGGCTACTACCTCGTCGGCCGCAAGTGGATCGCCGTCGGTCACCAGGACGTGGTCGCGAGCCTGCGCCGCACGCTGGGCGGAGACCTCGAGGTGGGCGCCGACCATTCCGCGCACTCGGCTCACTAGCACCACGACGGACAGACGAAAGCCGGCGGTGGGAATCCCCACCGCCGGCTTTCTAGTGGTGTGTCACTGGCACTTCTTGCCGGTGTTGATGCAGTTGACCACCTTGTTCATCAGCTGAGTGCTCATGACGTTGATGAAGTCGTTGTGGTCGGTGATCGGCTTGTGCAGCTGCTCGGGGAAACCGTCCACGGCGTACGGGCTCTTCACCTGACCGTTCTGGATGGTCGGAGCGGGAACGTCGTACACCAGACGGACCTGGAGCTGCGGGATCGCCTGGAAGCCGTTCGGGCAGCTGCCGTCGGCCCCGACGAACGCCACCTGGTCACGGTGGTTGGCGCTGTCGATGTTCTTGCCGTCCCAGCAGCTCTGGAAGTTGGACGTGCGGACCACCGAGCTGCCCTGCGGGCAGATCACGTACTTGTCCGTCACCTGCCGGTTCTCGAAGCCGGTGCAGCTGAACGAGGTGTTGGCGTTCTTGAGACCGTTCGTGAAGGCCTTGGCGTCGCCGGTGATGATGCGCAGGAACTGCGGCATCGCGACGACGGGACCCTTCTTGTTGCCGACGAACTTGATCTCCGCCTGCTTGGCCTTCAGGATCTTGCCGACGTTGCCCTCGGCTCCACCGCCGAGGTCGGCCGCGTCGAACTCCTTGGTGCCGTCCTGGAGACGCAGCACCGGCCAGTAGTAGGTGGACTTGTCACCCTGGTTCTGGCAGCTGGTACCGGCGTTCCCCAGGTCCTGGTCGCTGGAGAAGGCGTTGTTGTCCTGGTTGCCGACGTAGTCGTGCGTGTGGTGCGCGCCGTTGTCGACACCCGGGGCCACGATCAGGTTGTCACTGTTGAAGAGATTGTTCTCGTTGACACCGCACTTCGTGGTGAAGGAACCCTTGGAGCCGGTGTTCCCGTTGGCGGCCAGTCCGTTCTGAAGGCCCCGGGAGTTGGGCTGGACGTTCTGGATGTTGACGAAGTCCGCGGCCACCGGGCCCGCGGCGCCGTTGCCGTTGTTGTCGGCGTTCTGCTGGCCGCCCTGCTGCTGGCCGCCGTTCTGCTGACCACCGTTCTGCTGGCCGCCCTGCTGCTGGCCACCGTTTTGCTGCTGACCGCCGTTGTTCTGCTGGCCGCCGTTCTGCTGCTGGCCGCCGGCGTTGGTCTGCGCGTTCTGTGTCGTGCAGGCGGCCAACTGGCTGAGCGACGTGTTGAACTGGCCACCGACCCGCTGGACGTCGATGCGGATCCGGTCGATCGTGGCCGCCCGCTTCTCCTTCAGGGGGCCGACGATGGCGTTCTGGACGAAGCCCGAGTCACCCGCCTGAGCCTGCCGTGTCGAGGCGAGCCTGGCGTAGGCCTCGGTGATCTGCTTGTCCAGGTTGGCCAGCTCCGTGGCCACACCCTGACGCGCCGACTGAGGCACGTTCGTCAGCTTCTGGCCGACATCGGGGCAGGAGATGGTCGCCACCTGCGCGGCGGCGGCCTTCGTCTGGTTCTGAGACCAGCCGTTGTTGTTGGACTCGTGCGCCGAGGCGTAGAAGTTCGCCCAGATCAGCCCGCCCCCACCGAGCGCTAGGGCCGCCGACGCGGCTATGGCCTTGTTGGCCATCGACGAGCGGCGTTTACGTGTATTGCGTCCCATGGAACTCCTCTGACTTCCTTTTCCGGGCCATCGAGGCGCCCGACAGGAGTGAAGCGGCTCCCTCACTTACGGACGCCGTCCCAGGGGTGTTCAGCCGCCCCACAAACAAATCAGAGGTTTGCCGGGCACCGGGCCGACAACAGCCCGTTGAGCAGCAGGAGTTACAGAGAATGAGGGGTTGCTTACCGGCCCTGGTCGAGATACGCGAGCACCGCCAGCACGCGCCGATTGTCGTCGTCCGACACCTCAAGTCCCAGTTTGGTGAAGATGTTGGCGGTGTGCTTGGCGATCGCCCGTTCCGTGACGACGAGCTTGGCGGCGATCGCCGCGTTCGACCGCCCCTGCGCCATCAGTTCCAGCACCTCCCGCTCGCGGGGCGTGATCCGGGCGAGCGGGAGGTCGCCCGCCGCCCGCCGGGTCAGCAGCTGCTGGATCACCTGCGGGTCCATCGCCGTACCGCCCGCCGCGACCCGTCGTACGGCATCCACGAACTGCTCCGCGTCGAACACCCGGTCCTTGAGCAGATAGCCCACCCCGCCGGTGCCGTCGGCCAGCAACTCGCGCGCGTACAGCTGCTCCACGTGCTGCGACAGCACCAGCACCGGCAGCCCGGGTCTGTCCCGCCGGGCGTTCAGTGCGCACTGCAGACCCTCGTCGGTGTGCGTCGGCGGCAGTCGGACGTCGACCACGGCGACGTCCGGTTCCAGTTCGGCCAGTGCGCGGGCCAGTTCGGGTCCGCTCTCGACGGCCGCGGCGATCTCGAAGTCGTGCGCATCGAGGAGCCGCACGAGACCGTCGCGCAGCAGGAAGAGGTCTTCGGCCAGGACTACGCGCAAGGGATCTCCATGGTGACCATGGTGGGGCCGCCCGCGGGTGAGCCGACGGCCAGGACGCCGTCGAATGTACCCAGCCGCCGCTCGACTCCGGCCAGTCCCGAACCGGCCGTGATCAGCGCGCCGCCCCGGCCGTTGTCGGTGACGCTGATCCGCAGCATCCCCTCGGTCTGATGCAGGTCGATCCAGATCCGGTCGGCGCCGGAGTGCTTGACCGCGTTGGTGAGGACCTCGCTGACCGCGAAGTAGGCGGCCGACTCCACGGGCGCGTCCGGCCGGCCTTCGAGCTCCACGGTCACCTCGGTGGCGACCGGCAGCCGCAGCGCCAACGCCCGTACGGCGTCGCCCAGTCCGCGCTCTGCCAGCACCGGCGGATGGATGCCGCGCACCAGGTCGCGCAGTTCGGTGAGGGCGTCCACCGAGGACTGACGTGCCTGCGCCAGGAGTCGCTTCGCCTGCGCGGGGTCCTTGTCGAGGAGCATCTCGATGGTGCCGAGATCCATGCCCATGGCGACCAGACGGGCCTGCGCCCCGTCGTGCAGGTCCCGCTCGATGCGCCGCAGTTCGGCCGCGGAGGTGTCCACGGCGTCCCGCCGGGTCTCGGTCAGGACGCGGACGCGTTCGGCCAACTCGCCCTGACCGGCGCCGAGTACGGCGCGGGTGAGCCGGAAGTGGGCGGTCAGCAGCCGCGGGGCGAGTGGGGCGAGGGACAGCAGGACGACACCCAGGGCACCGGCGGCGAGCGCGGAAGGCTGGTCGGTGACATGCACGAAGCCGTACCAGTAGCCGCCGCCCAGCTCCGCGAGCGGCCGCCACAGCCCGGCCGCGACCGCGAGCCCTTCCAGCGGGTAGAGGACGAACACCGCCGGCAGCAGCGCCGTCACGAACCCCGCCGTCATGTCCACCTGCAACCATGCCAGATCCCGCCAGGTCGCCGGGTCGCGCAGCATCACGTAGGTGCGGGCCCAGGCGTGGGCGTTGTCCGGTATCGGCCGGTACGCCGACGGGATCCGCACCTCGCTCCACTCGGCCGCGAGCACCCGCCGCCAGTCCGCGAAGGCACGCACGCCCGTCAGCACCCAGGGGGTCGTGAAGACCCCGATCCCGACCGGGACGAGGGCGATGGACACCAGGCCGAGCGTGAGTCCGAGCAGCGCCCCCGGCAGTGTCACCAACGTCAGTGCGAGCCCCCGCGCGGCCGCGAGTCCGATGCCCCGCGCCCTCGTACCCCAACTGCCGTTCCGCGTCTCGATGGTCATACGGTCAGTCTGGTGGAGAGCGCGACGCGGGTCACTGGGCCTGGCCGCCGGGTCGGGAGGTGGTGCCAGGTACACCCTTCATCGCGCTCACACCGTGAATCGCGCCACAGCATCACCCGGTAACACGGGGTTCACATTCGAGCAATGACCGGGAAATCGCCTGTTGACAGGCTCGCGGGCATCAAATGAGGCGGCGTTTCAGTGCCGCAGCGCCGCAGCACCCGCAGTGCGTAGACACATCCCCGAAGGAAGTGGCCCGTGACCTTCAAGGCTGAGTACATCTGGATCGACGGCACCCAGCCGACTGCCAAGCTCCGTTCCAAGACGAAGATCATGGCGGACGACGCCAAGGGCGCGGAGCTGCCGATCTGGGGCTTCGACGGGTCCTCCACGAACCAGGCCGAGGGCCACTCCTCGGACCGTGTCCTCAAGCCGGTCTTCTCCTGCCCGGACCCGATCCGCGGCGGCGACGACATCCTCGTCCTGTGCGAGGTCCTCAACATCGGCATGACGCCGCACGAGTCCAACACCCGTGCCGCGCTCACCGAGGTCGCCGAGAAGTTCGCCTCCCAGGAGCCGATCTTCGGCATCGAGCAGGAGTACACGTTCTTCAAGGACGGCTACCCCCTCGGCTTCCCCAAGGGCGGCTTCCCCGCCCCGCAGGGCGGCTACTACTGCGGTGTCGGCGCGGACGAGATCTTCGGCCGTGACGTCGTCGAGGCGCACCTGGAGAACTGCCTCAAGGCGGGCCTCGCGATCTCCGGCATCAACGCCGAGGTCATGCCCGGCCAGTGGGAGTTCCAGGTCGGCCCGGTCTCCCCGCTGGAGGTCTCCGATCACCTGTGGGTGGCCCGCTGGCTGCTCTACCGCACCGCCGAGGACTTCGGCATCGCCGCGACCCTGGACCCGAAGCCGGTGAAGGGCGACTGGAACGGCGCGGGTGCGCACACCAACTTCTCCACCAAGGCGATGCGCGAGGGCTACGACGCGATCATCACCGCCTGCGAGTCGCTCGGTGAGGGCTCCAAGCCCCTCGACCACGTCAAGAACTACGGCGCCGGCATCGACGACCGCCTGACCGGTCTGCACGAGACCGCCCCGTGGAACGAGTACTCCTACGGTGTCTCCAACCGTGGCGCCTCGGTGCGTATCCCGTGGCAGGTCGAGAAGGACGGCAAGGGCTACATCGAGGACCGCCGCCCGAACGCCAACGTCGACCCGTACCTGGTGACGCGTCTGATCGTCGACACCTGCTGCTCCGCGCTGGAGAAGGCCGGCCAGGTCTGATCCCCGCCTCAGCCTCCCGAGGGGCGCTCACCGGCCACGGTGGGCGCCCCTCGGCGTGTCTCGGTGGAGCGGGCACGCCGGGAAGTGTCCGAGCAGTGAGAGAAGGCTCCTTTCGCGGGCCCGCGTCTGCTTCAATGGGTTCATGGCCAGCTTCCGGAAGTGCAGCGCGACAGGTCGCCATGACCTCGAGCCCTTCTGGCCTTCCCGTCAGCACCACGACTTCGACCGGGTGTGTTGCCGCGCGAGGAACGCGCAGGCCCTCTAAAGCCGTATACCCCGGCCTTCGGCCAGCGCGCAGACGTACGTCTCCCGACGACCCTCTCGCGCGAAAGAGCTGATCTCATGGCGACCACCCGTACTCTCTCCACCGCCCCCCTCACCGCCCCGTCCGAGAACGGCGTACGGCACCGGCTCCGAGCCGTCCGCCCCGACGAGGTTCCCGAAGCGCCGGAGTTCCTTCCTCCAGGAGCCACCTGGCTGCCCGCTCCCCAGCACACCCTGCCCATCCTGCCGGGCCAGCCCCCGATGATCGGCTACCTCGTGCTCGTCCCGGCCGACCAGCACCAGCCCTTCCGGCCGGAACCGACGGTCCCGGACGCGGACGCCGGCGCCCCCCTCGTACGGATCGACACCGTGCAGCGCACCGCGGAGGTGAACGGCAGGGAACTCGACCTCACCTACCTGGAGTTCGAGCTCCTCGCCCACCTCGTCCAGAACCCCCACCGGGTGCACACCCGCGACCAGCTGGTCACCACGGTCTGGGGTTACGGCCACGTGGGCGACGGCCGTACCGTCGACGTCCACATCGCCCGGCTGCGCCGCAAGCTGGGCGCGGAATTCCGGGGCGCGATCCAGACCGTGCGCCGGGTCGGCTACAAGTACACCCCGCCGACCGGCGGCTGACCGTCTGCCCAGGGCAGATCCGGGTTCCCTCGCGGCGCTCCGGCGGGCACAGTCACCGGCATGAGACTTCTTCTGCTGGGTGGTACGGAGTTCGTCGGCCGGGCCGTCGCCGAGGCGGCCCTGGAACGCGGCTGGGACGTGACCGTCTTCCACCGGGGACGGCACGCGCCCGTGGCCGGGGTGCGGCCGCTGCACGGTGACCGCACCGCGCCCGGCGGTCTCACGGCCCTGGCCCAAGGGGGCCCTTGGGACCTGGTCGTCGACACCTGGTCGGCGGCACCCCGCGCGGTCCGGGACGCGGCGCGGCTGCTGCGGGGCCGCGCCGACCGGTATGCGTACGTGTCGAGTCGCTCGGTGTACGCCTGGCCGCAGCCGGCCGGATACACCGAGGACGCGCCCCTGGTCGAGGGCGCCGCGGCCGACGCGGAGCAGACCGACTACGCCCGGGACAAACGGGGCGGTGAACTCGCCGCCGTCGACGCGTTCGGCACGGACCGCTCCCTGCTCGTACGGGCCGGGCTGATCCTCGGCCCGTACGAGAACATCGGCCGCCTGCCGTGGTGGCTGGGCCGTATCGCCCGGGGTGGCCCGGTCCTCGCGCCCGGGCCACGGGACCTCCCTCTCCAGTACGTCGACGTCCGCGACCTGGCGCAGTGGACGCTGAGCGCCGCGGAAGCGGAGCTGAACGGCCCGTACAACCTGGTCAGCCCACGCGGCCACACCACCATGGCCGAACTCCTCGACGCCTGTGTGGCCGTGACCGGGTCGAACGCCGAACTGCGCTGGACCGAGCCGGACATCGTCCTCGACGCGGGCATCGCGCCATGGACCGGCCTGCCGGTGTGGGTCCCGCCGGACACCGACCTGCACACCACCCTCCACAGCGGGGACACCTCCCGGGCCGTCGCGGCGGGTCTGCGCTGCCGTCCGGTCGCCGAGACGGTGTCCGACACCTGGCACTGGCTGCGGGAGAGCGGCGGGGTGGCGCCGCAGCGCCCGGACCGGCCGGTACTGGGTGTCGACGAGGAGACGGAGGCGAAGGCACTCGCGGCCGGCGAACGCGACTGAGCGGAGCGGCCGGTCCGTGCGAGGTCAGGCCTCCTCGGCCGCCGCGTCCCGTACCCCCGCCAAGAACCCCCGGATCGCCGCCCGTTCCCCCTCGTCGTACCCCTGGAGCAACTCCACCGCCCGCCCGATCAGCGGTCCGAAGAAGGCCTGCCCCAGCTCCACCGCGCGTTCGTCCACCTCGACGACCACCTTGCGCCGGTCCTCCCGTCCCCGTACCCGCCGCACATGACCGGCCCGCTCCAGCCGGTCGAGCAGCGAGGTCGTCCCCGCCGAATTGAGCCCGAGCTCAGCGCCGAGCCGCCCCGCCGTCATCTCCTCGCCCGCGCGTGAGGCGTCCATCAGGGCGATCAGGGCACGGACGTCCGTCGGATGCATGGCGTTGCGCTGGGCGAACCGGGCACTGTGCAGGCCGAGTTCGACGGTCACCGCGCGCAGGAGATGGACGATCTCCATCTCCGGTCCCGGGGACGTCATGTGCACCCTCTCGTATTATCTCGCTCATCGAGTATCTTGCCGAGCGAGATAATACGGGAGGGATCGATGAGTAGGTACGACGACGACGCGTTCCAGGCCGGCTACGACAAGGTGCTGGCCAAGTGGCCCGCCGACCGGGAGGCGCTACGGGTGCCCACCCCGTTCGGCACCACCCACGTCAACGCGTGCGGGCCGGCCGACGCGCCCCCGCTCGTCCTGCTGCCGGGCGGCGGGGGAACGACCTCCACGTGCTGGTACGCCCAGGCCGCCCCCCTCGCCCGCACCCACCGGGTCCTCGCCGTCGACCTGATCGGAGCCCCGGGCCGCAGCGAACCGGCTGCCGACCGTCACCCCCGTACGGTCGCCGACCTGACCGCCTGGCTGGACGCCCTCCTCGACGGACTCGGCATCACGGAGGCCGACTTCGGCGGACACTCGTACGGCGCCTGGATCGCCCTGCATCACGCCGTGCACGCCCCCCACCGGATGCGCCGCCTGTTCCTCCTGGACCCGACCCAGTGCTTCGCCGGGTTCAAGGCGGCGTATCTGCTGCACGCCCTGCCGATGCTGCTGCGCCCCACGCCCGCCCGGGTCCGCGCCTTCCTGGACTGGGAGACCGGGGGAGCGGCCCGCCTGGACCCCGACTGGCTCCGCCTCCAGGAGGCCGCCGCCGGTTTCCCCGCCGTGAGACCGGTCACCGGTCCCCGCCCCGCCCCGGACGCACTGCGCGTCCTGAACCCGCCGGTCCTGCTGCTCGTGGCCGCGAACAGCAGGACCCATGACCCCTACGAGGTGACGGCCCAGGCCGGCGAACTGCTGCCGCGGGCGGAGATCGACGTCGTCCCCGGCGTCTCCCACCACGCGCTTCCGCAGTCCGCACCTCCCGAACTGGCCCGCCGCCTCAGTGAGTTCCTAGGCGAACGTCCCGAATGACCTCACCCCACCTTCTCGATCAGGGCCCGGCGGATGAGGAACTTGCCCGGCTCCCGCACCTGTTCGAAGGCCGCGTTGTTGAGCAGGGCGCAGCTGCCGGAGACCGACGTGACCTCCACTGTCGTGGACTTGTTGTTGTCCAGGTTGGTGACCTTCAGCTTCGTGCCGGCCGGGAACTGGTTGCTGGACGCGGCGGGCGCACCGGCCTCACCGGAGAGCGTGACGGTCGAGCCGTTGCACACCTGCTGCCCGGAGGCGGCGTTCCCCGCGGGGGGAGCCTGAGAAGCGGACGCGGCCTGTGAGGGCTGCCCCGCGGCGGCCTGGGAGTCCTGAGCCGACTCCCCGACCGCGCAACCGGACGCCTCCTGCTGCACCTTGATCTGCGCGATCACCGCTTCCCGGTTGGCGATCCGGGCCGCCGACTGTGCGTCGGGAGCGGAGCGTTGCCCCTCGATGAACCGCTGGTTGTTGCCGAGCGCGGTGGCGAGCCCCTGGCAGACCGTCGATTCCGCCGCCGTCTGCGGACTCTGCGCGGCGTTCGAGGTGCCGGCCATCACAAAGGCCCCACCACCCGCCACCGCCGCCGCGCTCACCAGCAGCGCGACCTTCTTCTTCGTACCGAGTGTTCTCCTGCGCGACATCCGCGCCTCCTGGGAGCTAGGGGAGCGTACGCCGCTATGTACGAGATACCGAACGAGGTTACTCAGCGGTTACAGGAGTCATCAGACGTAACCTGCGTCACACTCCGCTATTTCCTGGCCAGGGCATCCCGTACGGCGTCCTCGGTGCGGCCGACCACCGCGGAGCCGTCGTCCGCCGTGATGATCGGCCGCTGGATCAGCTTCGGGTGGTCGGCGAGCGCGGTGATCCAACGGTCGCGCGAACTGTCGTCCCGGGCCCACTCCTTGAGGCCGAGCTCCTTGGCGGCGGCCTCCTGGGTGCGGGTGATGTCCCACGGTTCGAGCCCGAGCCGGTCGAGCACCTCGCGGATCTCGTCCTCGCTCGGGACGTCCTCCAGATAGCGGCGGACGGTGTACTCGGCACCCTCCGCGTCGAGCAGGCTGATCGCGCTGCGGCACTTCGAACAGGCCGGATTGATCCAGATCTCCATGGCGTCCACGGTACGCGAAAACCCGTCTTCCCCCTGCGTCACAGCACCCCCGAAAGCCCTTGTGGCCAGGGGCTTTTGTCAGTGGCGGACGGTAGAATAAAACCAGTGTTCGAGGGCGTCGCCGGGTCCCCGGTGGCCGCCCTTACCGCGACAGGAGGATGCCTGTGCCCGCTGCCGCACTGAAGCAGAAGCCGTTCCCGACCCAGTCCACCGCGAAGCACCCCGTGCTGCTCGACCTGCCGTACACCCCCGTGGAGAAGCGCCCGTTGCCGCCGGGCCGCCCCCGCGAGTGGTATGTCACCCACAACCGCCGCCTCAAGGCGATGCGGCTCGCGATCGCCCTGCTCGACTCCGGCGTCTTCGTGCCGAACCAGGCCCGCAACGAGACGATCCGGGACACGGCGGAGATGATCGGCGTCCACCCACCGTCGGACACGACGTGCCACATGGTGCGGGCGCTGATGCGCTACTCGCGATAAGCCCTGGCGCCGGGCGCCCTCCTGGGCGTCCGGCGTTCCGGTCAGCCCGTGCCCGTGGCCAACTCCTTCTCCAGCGGCACCCGGAACCGTGGTGTCACGCGCGTCGCCCCCACCCACCCCCGCAGTCGCTCCGCCTCCACCGCGATGGCCACCTCCGCCTCGCTCCCCACGCCCTCCGTGTCCAGCAACCGCCAGACGATCTCCCCGTCGGGCCGCTGTCCCCAACCCCCCACCACCCGCCCGTTCCACCACACCGTCGGTCCCACATTGCCGCTGCGGTCGAACAGGGCGGGCCGCAGCGACGGCGCCAGGTACCAGTCCCGCTGCTGCCAGCCCATCGCCGTCGGATCGAGGCCGGGAAGCAAGGCAGCCCAGGGCTCTACCGGTCCCGCGACCGGGTCGGCGTCGCCGTCGACGACGTAGGCCGGGCCCTCGTCGACGGACACCCGGACCGCGCGGATCGTCGTGAGCGCGCGGCGGACGTCGGTCACCTTCCAGCCCGTCCACCACTTCAGGTCGGCCTCGGTGGCGGGGCCGCACACGGTGAGCCAGCGCCGCAGCAACTCGGCCTGGGCCTCGGCCACGTCGAGTTCGGGATGCGGGGGTGCCACCGCCCAGCGGAACTGCGTGGAGATCCAGGAGCCGAGCGGCCGGCCGCGGACCACCTTGCCCTCCACGCCGAGCACCTTCAGCAGGCGGCTCGAGACGGAGTGGACGCCCTCGTAGCTCTTCCCGGCCGCGTACACGAACTGCTCCCGCAGCCGCGGCTCGTCCTGGGCGAGCTCCGTCGCCGTCGCCTCGCCGCGCCGGGCGAGCGCGGCCAGCGTCGCCTCCTCGACCTCCTTCAGCCAGGTCGCGTCCGGGGCGCCGGCCTTCGCCATGTCCTTGAGGAGCTTGGCCCGTTCCCGCGCGGCGACCGTGAGGCCGGTCGAGGCGTGCACGACCGCGGTGAGCTCGGTCGGGAACGCGAACACGGTGTGCCGCATCCCGTGCATGCGCACCAACGACCGGTCCTCGTACAACGCCCGCTCGGTCTCGGTGACGGTCCCCGAGGGATCCACGAGCCGCGCGCCGACCGCCAGATACACGGTCGCGGGGTCGGACCCGTGCAGCGCGACCAGAGCACCGGCCACCTCCTCGGGACTCCCCACCCGAGCCGTCCCGGCAAGCTGCTGCCGCGACGCCAGCCGAGCGCGCCGCTCCTCCACCCCGATGTACCGCACTTCGTCACCCACACCCATGCGGCCCATCTTGACGCAGGGCACTGACAACGCGCCCCAAGGGGGGCGGGGCTGTAGCAGGCCTGCCCCCGTCACCCGTTCGCCGTACCCGGCATGCGCACCTTCCCCCTCCGGCCCTTCACTGCGATGAGGAGGTGAAGGACACCGGCGACCAGGAGGCGAGCGTGACGCAGAGACAGGGCACATGAACACCCCCGCCACCCGCGCGGAGCGCGGCCGCACCGCCCGCAACCGCGTCCCTCGTTCCTCCCACGCCGTCTGGATCCCGTCCGTCGACCGCCCCGACCCCGTCGCCGTACTGGAACGGCAGGGCCGCGACCTGCTCCCGGAGCTGCTGCCGATCCGGTACGGCAGGATGTCCGCCTCCCCCTTCGCCTTCCTGCGCGGCGCGGCCGCCGTGATGGCCGCCGACCTCTCCGCCCAGCCCCACACGGGCCTCACCGTGCAGCTCTGCGGCGACGCCCACCTGCTCAACTTCGGCCTGTACGCCTCCCCGGAACGCTCCCTCCTCTTCGACATCAACGACTTCGACGAGACCTTCCCCGGCCCCTTCGAGTGGGACGTCAAACGGCTCGCCGCGAGCGTCGCCGTGGCCGCCCGCGAGAACGGGCATGACGAGGCCAAGGCCCACCGGGCGGCGGGGGAGGCCGTCACCGCGTACCGCACGGGCATGCGCCGGCTGGCCCGCATGGGCGAGCTGGAGGTCTGGTACGCGAGCGCCGACGCCGACAGCCTGCTGCCCCTGGTGCGTTCCCGCCGTCGCGGCCGGCACGTGGACCACAGCCTCACCCGGGCCCGCCGCCGCACCAGCATCCAGGCCCTCGGCAAACTCACGGAGGTCGTCGACGGCCGCCGCCGCATCGTCCACGACCCGCCACTCCTCGAACCGGCCGGCGCGTCCGACATGGCCAGCCTGCGCAAGATCTTCAGCGACTACCGCTCCACGCTCTCCGAGGAACGACGGCTGCTCCTGGACCGCTACCGCTTCGTCGACGCGGCCCGCAAGGTCGTCGGTGTCGGGAGCGTCGGCGTGCGCTGCTTCATCGTGCTGCTGGAGGGGCGGGATGTCGACGACCCGCTGTTCCTGCAGATCAAGGAGGCGCGGACGGCCGTACTGGAGGAGTATCTGCCGCTCGGTCCGTACGATCATCCCGGCCGCCGCGTGGTCGTGGGCCAGCGGCTGCTCCAGGCGGCGGGCGACATCTTCCTGGGCTGGATGAGCGGACCGCAGGGGCGCGCCTTCTACTGGCGTCGGCTGCGTGAGACGAAGGGCCCCGCGGACGTCGCGGGCATGCCCCCGGCCGACCTCAGGGCCTACGCCCGCCTGTGCGGCACCACCCTGGCCCGCGCCCACGCCCGCTCCGGCGACCGCATCGCCATCGCCGCGTACCTGGGCAGCGCCGACACCTTCGACCAGTCGGTCGCCGACTTCGCGCTCACCTACGCCGACCGGACCACCACCGACCACGCGACCCTGTCCGCCGCCATCGCGGCAGGTGTCGTCACGGCCGCCCCGGGCGAGTGAGACAGGGCCTGCCGTCAACTCCGGAGTGCGGGGAAAGAGCTTCGCGCAGGGCAGGCATCACCCCGCCCCTCCGGGGCTACTCTTCTACACCACACCCACGCACACGGAGGCCCGTCATGGGCACCATGGTCATTTCCGGGACCGTCGTCCTGGTCATCCTGGGCTTCGGGAACCACACCTGGTGGCTCGTCGCCGTCGCCCTGCTCTTCCTGTACCTGCAGTACGGCCGGGGCGGCACCTCGGCGCCCTCGTCGGGCGGCTCGTCCGGCGGCGCTTCGGGGGCCGCGCCCGGCAGCTACCGGGCGTACCGCGACCGCCGTGACAAGCAGGCCAGGTGGGACCGCCGTTACCGCCGCGAACGCCCCATGGAGTCCCGTCGGCAGGCGCGCGAGAGAAAGGGCTAGGGCCTCAGAGACCGGGGGCGCCCCACAGAGGGAACCAGCGGTTCAGGTCCTGCTCGATCCGCAGATCGTTCGTGAGCGCGGCCTTCACCCGCAGCTCCAGCGGGTTGTCGCGCCGCTGTCCCTCGCCGGGGAGCGGCGCGAAGGGGTAGAAGCTGCCGCGCTTGTAGAGGTACACCAGTGCGAGGGAGCGCCCCTCGGTGTCCTGGAACCCGGCGAGCGAGCACAGCAGTTGCGGCCCGAAGCCGTTGACCTCCATCGAACTGTTCACCGCGTGCAGGTCGTTGACCAGCTGCGGCAACTGGTCCGGGGTGCGCTCGGAGACCAGCCAGGAGTATCCGAAGTCGTCCCGCCGCAGGGCCACCGGCGGGCCGTCCCGGTCGGCGTCCGCGTCCAGCAGGGCCTGGACCTCGCGGTGCGTCTGCTCGAAGGCCGCCCCCTCGACCGTGGCGAAGCACACCGCCCCGCGTCCGGTCGGCGTGAAGGAGGCGGCCGCCTCCAGCGTGACGGCCGCCGACGGCAGCGCGAAGAGCTGGTCGAGATCGGGCGCGACGGGCTTCGTGCGCCCGAGCAGGATGTCCAGCAGCCCCATCCTCAGCCCGCCTCACCTTTCCCGGGCGTCGCCGCCTCACCCAACTCCGTCGAGATCCGCCCCAGTTGCTCCAGCCGCTGTTCCAGGGACGGGTGGGTCGAGAAGATCCGCTCGATGCCGGGCTCCTTGCCGGTGGCGGGAGTGAAGTAGAAGGCGTTGAAGGCCTGGGCGGTGCGCAGGTCCTTGGTGGGGATGCGGGCGATCTCGCCCGACACCTTGGTCAGCGCGGAGGCGAGTACCGAAGGCCGGCCGGTGAGGAGGGCCGCGGCCCGGTCCGCCGCCAGTTCCCGGTACCGGGACAGTGCCCTGATCAGCAGGAAGCTGAGCGCGTACACGGCCGCCGAGACACCCATCACGGCGGCGAAGATCACGGCGGTGTTCTGGTCCTTCCGCCCGCCGAACAGCTGGCTGTAGAAGGCGAACCGCACGATCAGCCCGGCGATCACGCCCAGGAACGAGGCGATGGTGATCACGGCGACGTCCTTGTGCGCCACGTGAGACAGCTCGTGCGCGAGCACACCCTCCAGCTCGGCGGGATCCAGCCGCCGCAGCAGCCCCGTGGTCACACACACCACGGCGTTGTCGGGATTCCGGCCGGTGGCGAACGCGTTGGGCATGTCCATGGTGGACACCGCGATCACGGGCTTGGGCATGTCCGCGATGGCGCACAGCCGGTCGACCACCGCGTGCAGCTCGGGATACTCCTCGCGCCCCACGACCTTCCCGCGCATCGCGAACATCGCGATCTTGTCGGAGAACCAGAACTGCGCCACGAACATCACGGCGATCAGCGCCACGACCAGCAGCCAGGACTTCAGCAACACGATCAACGCGGCGAAGAAGGCCACGTACAGCAGTCCGAGCAGGAACATGGTGACCGTCATCCGCACGGTCAGCCCCCGGTCGCCCCGGAAACGACTCCGCATCTGCACCACCCCGCAGTCAGGCACTCGTCCCACCGTCCAGTGTGCACCCGGCCCTGCCCATGAAGAGGTCGCGATCAGCCCTGGGGCCGGCAAAGGCTCAGGCCTTGAGCCCGGCCTCCCACTTGAGCCTCTTCAACCCGTACGCGTCGAACAGCCCCGCCCGCTCCAGCAGCTCGCCCACCTCCGCCGACCCGCGCGGCACCTCCGCCGTCGGATGCCAGCGCAGCACGGACTGCCGGGCCCAGTGCCGCAGCTTGTCGTCCGGATCGTCGACCAGCGCGACGGCGGCCCGCAGCCGTACGAGCCCGCCGTGCGCGTTGACCAGCCGGAACGCGGAGATCCGTGTCTCCCGGGCCCGCTCCACCGCCAGCCGCTCCAGCAGCCACCCGTCGTCCAGCATCCGCGCGGACGGCACCAGCGCCAGGGTCGCCTCCCGCACCACACCGGGCGCGGGATCGTCGAGCAGCGTCCGCAGCCGCGGTACGTCCAGCACGTCCAGCGCCCGCAACCCGCCCACGGCGCGAGCCCTGACCACCGGATCCGGATGCGAGGTCAACGCCCACAGCACCTCGGCGTCGCTCCGGTCCCCGCACTCCGCGAGTCCGCTCACCACCCCCGGCGACAGCGCGGCATCGCCGGCCTCGGCACACCGGCGCCGGTACCACTCCAAGGGGTCGCCCCCGGACTGCCGTACGACATAGCGCGCACAGGCCCGCACCACCCCGGCCCGGTCGCCGAGGAACGCGACAGCCCGCTCCCCGCGCCCGGCCCGCCGCAACGCGGTCACCCCGGCCGACCGCGCCCGCGGATTACGGGCGGCGAGCAGCGGTTCGAGTACGTCGTCGTCCGCGTCGCCCTCCGCCACCGAGGTCAGGGCGGCCTCCGCGCAGAGGCCCTGGACGACCGTGTCCTCGTCCCGGGCGGCGCTGCGGGCCAGCTCGGCGGGGGAGAGGAAACCCTCCTCGACGGCGAGCCGGTGGGCGAAGCGGCGCACGGTGCGGTCGGCATGGGTGAGGAGCGGAAGCAGCGCCTCGCGGTCCGCAGAGCGCAGCACCTTGTCGATCAGGCCGAGGGCGAAGTCACCCCGGTACCGGATGCCGATCCGCAGGGCGAGCGGGGCCAGCGCGGTCGCGGTCTCCACGGTGATCGCCTCGGCCCACCGCGTCCGGGCCCGGTCCCGCACCGGTTCGGCCCAGTCCGCGCACCGGATCACGACCAGCGGCAGCAACTCCGGCCGCCCGGCGATCTCCCCCAGCGCCCACGCGCGGATCCTCCCGTCCCGTTGGCACAGGGCGAGCGCGAGCTGGGCGTCGGTCAGCGTCCACCCCTGTTCGGTCCGCTGCCAGGCCGGCAGCCAGGTGCCGTCGGTTGAGGACCGGACACTGTGCCGCACCGCCTCGTCCAGCGCGATCCAGACTGCCGGGTCGGCCACGTCGAACATGGCCTCCCGCAGTACGGCCCCCTTCGCGAGGCGTACCGCCGCCTGCGCCCCGTTCCAGATACTGCCCCGCACGTCCGCCCCTTACCTGCTCAGCGCGCTAGTACGGACGGAAGTCCGCATACCCCAGCACCAGGATGATCACTGCCACGGCCCCGAGAACGAGGGCCGTCGACCTCCAGGACGAGCGGCGCGGTGCCCGCGGCTCCGGGTCGGCACGGAACGGCTGTGGCTTCGGCGGGTTCTCCTTCCAACGGGCGGCGAGCATCCGGGCCCGGGCAGAGGGCTCCTTGAGCTCGGCCCCGTCGGCCCACTTGATGTCGAACTCCCGCTCGCCGTCCTCGTCCTGCGCGGACATCCCCGTATCCCCCGTCGTCTCCGGTCGAACAACTGTGCAGGAAACGATACGACGGCGTCCCCGTCCCGGGAAACGGGAACGGGGACGCCGCAAAGCCGCCGTAGGACTGGCCTACGCTTCGATCACACGTCGAAGAAGTGATGATGCAGAGCTGCTACCTCGGGGCCCTGTTCAGGGGGCCACTGTGACCAGCGAGGACGCTGTCGTTGTTCGTCGTTGTTGGTAGTCGTTGGCCACCCTCGGACGGCCCACAGACGGCCCGGTGATGGGTGCAGACCTAGAGGAGGTCGTATATATCCTCATCCGGATCCGGAACCAGCTCATCGACTGCCCGCAGTAGTGGATAACCTACGTCTGGCTCGACCGCGGCGATATAGCATGCCCAGCCCAACAGGCGATTCCGAAGCATCACCTCGCCCGCGCCGCCGAATTCTTTCATATAGGTGTAGTAACCGAATTTCGATATCACGTGCAAGATCCATCGCATCTTACGCTTTACCTGACGCGGGATCCGCGGCCCGTCCGATTCGCCGACGTACAAGCCGGTCACGTATTGTGGACCACCGCGGCGCATGAAAGCGGTTTTGCGCGTGTTCACCGACCAGCCAGCGTCGTCGAGGATTTGAGCGATATCCACTGAATGGCGGTCAGTGACATCGCCAGAGAATGTGAGATCGTCCACATAGCGCGTAAACGACAAGCCCTCTGACTGTGCGTACTCGGCGAGGGACCGGTCTGTGCCCAGGAAAGCCAAATTAGACAAGAGGGGTGAAGTACTAAGTCCGATTGGTAGTTTGCCGCCGATGGTGACGAGATTGACGGCAATGTCCGCGGCCTTCTCTTCGTAACCTTGCTCTCGCAACGTAGTCTTTATTGTTGCGGCGCCAATTGACGGAAAGAAATCCTCAAGATCCATGCGCAAAACGCACGGTTTTGCTAGGTGCTGACTGGCGTTGCTGACCGTAGAACGTCCGCGAACAAATCCGTGAACATGATTGGGCGGATCATACGAGAACAGGTGTAGAAAGCTTCGATGCAAATTCTTGCTAATGGTAGCGAAGGGTTGCCTCGGATTAAATACTTCTCGTATTCCGCCGTGCTTCTTGCGGTATGTCCGCTGATCGTAGAGCCGTCCGGCACCGGCAGGAAGAGCCAATGATAGCGCTTCTAGAATTTCGACCGACACGCCGGCTTGCTCCGCCAGGTCATCAACCAAGTATGGCACTGCCCCCCCTGTGATGGGACAAAGCGAGGTAGGGTCGCACTCCCATGCAAGGACTATCATGCAACGCACGCGAACTCGCGCACAACGTTGACCGCGGCCCTACCTCGCTTCGCGATCATATCATGCTTCAATGAAGTGGGTCCTTCCGGCTAGAGATGCGACCGTGCTCGAATGAATAGAGCATGGAAATGGTCGGCTCGATCTCGCGGAATGCCCTATAGGCCCAGTCTTTCGGTTTTGTGGTGCAGCCCGCTTGGATCCATCTACTTACTGCTGCCATGACATAGTCGATGATGGCCGTAGACATGTAGTCACTCTTGGCGACCATTGTGATCTTCAACTGCGGCAATGGTGCGGATTTGCCGATCGTTTTATAGGCCTGCCTGGCGACGTTACCGGGAAGTCGGCGAATAATTGCCGCCATACCCTCGCTTTGCTCTATGTAGCAAAGCAACTCAGATTCGCGGCGATGACGGATCAATAGATCACTCAGCAATTTCACATACATGGACTCGATCGCCCCGGATTCCGTGTCGCTGGGGACACCCGTTCGATCGGTTACGACCATGTATGACCTAAAGAAAGTGGTCCGCATGAGCTCTAGGAATGGGCCGGAGACCTCTAGCGGATTGGTCGAGCTGTGAAAACCGTTCTTGCGAAATTCTTCGAAGCTGGTAAGTCCGGCCAGGCTGCTCTTCGCAGATAGCCTTTTATGCAAATCCCGAATTTTTTCCTCTATGTCATCTGCATCTTCGCCCAGTTCAACCGCGCCGACGATCAGCGGCTGGGAGGTATTTCCGTTTCCTGACTCGTCCATAAATAGCTTCACCGCAAAGAACCTTTCGTGAGGCCTGCCCCAACGCCGCCAAACCGTCCGCGTGGCATCTGCCGGACGAGAGCCCTCGGGCCCTCCACGTTCACCACTGGCAGTAAGCCACAGTTGCATCGTCCCCAGACTTGTAGCGCGGCCATCGGAGACCCGTCGGATCTGTGGCCTCGACCTTCCGCACGGCCTCAACCAGCTTGCGCGGCCCTCCGGTCTGAAGCGTGGCGAAGACATCGGACCAGGTCGCCATGCCGTACTCCGTGACCAGCCTCGACACGCCGTCCGACATAACGGCGGCCGACCGTACGCCCTTCATTGGTGTAGTACCAGTCAGGGCGTGTTGTGCCGCATCTGGGTGGGCAGCGGCCACCCAGTAGCCCCCCGGCGTGTTTCGGAGTTGCCGCTGAGCAAGTATGAAGCGCTGTAGCGCCTCCCTGTGCCCTGGGGTGTGAGTCTGGTGACTCTCGACCTCGGCCCGCAGTTCAGGCAATACATCGTCCACTCGTAGGTCACTGATCACGTTGTAGTCCTCGGGGCCGTCGAAGACGATCGGTGAATCGGCCAGCACTAGGTGCTCAAGAACCCCGTATTTGTGCCGCAGGATCGCAACCGTGGCCGATGGCGTCCCAGGGTCACTGAGGTCGCAGTTCGGATGCATCGCCGCTACGCGTTCGAGGGCATCGGCGAAGCCCTCCGAAAGGGGCCGGTCGAGGTCTGCGAGAGCGGCTAGAAGGGACCCCCCGAGGTGGGCGACGTACCACGGGACGCCATGGCGGCATCCTGTGGACAGTCCAGCCGTACTGAGGCCATCTAGCACCACGGCGAGTGTGGGAGTGCCGGCCACCCAATCTTCGTTGGCATTGGCTCCCCCACCTTGCGTTTCAAAGCAGACGCGCATGATCAGCCCTCGTGTCGGTACAGCGGGGTGACGCGGCGGCTCTCCAGCACTTCCAGCGTCTCGGGGTTGTAGCGGCACGAGATCAGCGTTGAGAAGCGCCGCGTACGGACCTCCCTGTACAGCTCTGCCAGGTTGTGCTCCAAGTAGTGCACGACTCCGTTCGCGCCTATGGCGTGGATACCGGCGATGTACAAGAACGTCCCACGCCCGTCCAGACGCGGAAGGCGTCCGAGGTAACCGAAATCGCCGGCGGATCCGTCCTCATCCATAGGGGACCGGAACTCCTCGCCGGTCCTTTGGTCCAGCAGGTGCCAGGCACGGTCCTTCTCAAACCGCAGGTTGTCGTCCCCCTCGAGCACCTGGGCAACGATGGGCGACAACCGAGGTCCGCAGATGACCACGTGGTTGTCCCGGTTGAGGTTGACGATGCCGGTCGGTGGGATCACCTCGTACTGAGCCTCAAGCTTCATGCCGCCGAGAAGCTTGCGCAGATGCTCGAAGTTGTCGAGGTCTTCCTGCACCACGACCGCACTCGGGTTCTCGTCGGGCCCCTTGCCCGCCTCGGGCTTCCCGCCGAGGGAAACAGTGACCAGGTCCGTACCGAAGAACGCCCTCTCCGGGGGCGGCCCAGCGGACGCCAGCTGCCCGACCCGCCCTCGACTCACACCCAGCTTCGCGGCGATTTCCGCTTGCGTCATGCCTGACGCCTGCGCCTCTTCGATGGCCTCGCGGCGGATGCGGGAAAGCTCCAGCACCCACCCCTGATAGGTCGCCATCAGGTCAATCGCAGCCTTGGCCCGCTCGACCGGGACCGCAGTCTCAGCCACCCGCTTCATGTCGTCGTGCACAGTGCTCCAATCTCCGCCTAGGGGGGCTAGCGAACTGTATCGCGAGAGGGGGTTGCGCGCAGCCTTGGGTTTGCCTACGGTACCTAACAAGCGAGATGGCAACCCCCCCTAAGCAGCGCTCGGGGAAGCCCTCTTGTGTCGCTTGACCTGCACGAATAGTGCCCGGAGGAAAGCCCGCAGGGGTGAGTACAAAGTGAGCGCGCATTGGTTGAGAACTCAACAGAGTGTCTGAGGGAAGCCCGTCCCACCTCCGCAAGCAAGCGGACGGGCGCGCATGGGTCTTGTCCCCGTGCGCGGTACAGCGCGACTCAACTTCGCAGCACTACTGCGACCGGTTGCCTCCGCCGCTCGTCTCGTACGAGCGGCGCTGAGGGGAGCCGGATGTTCCGACTTCAACGGCGCGCGGCCCCGGGTGGCTAGACCCGGGGCCGCTGTTCGGGCCGTTCCCCTGCTGAGAGGAACCACGACCCAATGGAACACATCGTCACTGTTCAGGGCATTGTTACGGCGTCTGATGACTGGACGCCGTTCGCCGACTTCGCCAACTTCATGGAGCCGACGGATGCGGAGCTGGACGCGATCGAGCAGGAGATGCCGCTGATCCTGGCGCGCGTCGACCTGCTCGACGCGCAGATCATCACCCTCGACCGCACCCCGACCGAACTGGACACCCGACGCATCCGCCGCGCACGCAACCGGGTGCTGAGCGAGCGGCGGGCCCTGGCCAACCGCAGCGCTGGCGTCACACTGCCCGGGGGTGCGGCATGATGTCGACTCTTTCCCCGCGTCGCGGGTGGCTCCTGCTCGTTATGGCGGGGGCGCTGGCGTCGATGGCCGGTACGACGGCCGTGTTCGTCACCCACGAGGACGCCTGGCGCTATCTGGTGGCGGCCGGTTGCTTCGTGCAGGTGATCGGCTGGGTGCGGCACGGGCGGCGCCTGAGGGGTGGTGCCCGATGAACCGCACGGGCCGTATCGCTCTCGTCCTCGCCCTGGTGGTCGTGGTCGGCATGGCGTTCCGGGTCTCCTGGAACGCGCTGCGGGACATCGCCAACGCGGTGGGCGCGGACCAGACCGCCGCCACCCTCTACCCGTTCGTGGTCGACGGCCTGATGGCGCTCGCGCTGGTCGCCACGCTCGTTCTGGTCGGCCGTGATCGGACGTTCGCGCTGCGGGTGCTGGGCACCTACACCGGCGCCTCGCTGGTCCTCAACTACGTTCACGGTCTGGTCCCCGCCCTGCACGGCCGGACGGTCGACTGGGGGCGGCTCGCCGACTGGGACCCCGCCAACTGGGCGCTGGTCCTGCTCGCCACGTCGCTTCCGGTCGGGTCGATCTACTTCGGTTCCGATCTGGTCGCCAAGGTGCTGCACCACCGCCCCGCCCCGATTCCGACCGCAGACACGAATGCGGAGGAATCTACCGAGACCGAGAGGAATCGGTCTACTGCTGACCTGCCGGAATCGACCCCCGCGCCGATCACCGCGACGGTGGTGCGGGTGCCCGATCCGGTCCCGGTCGACTTCCTGAAGTCGGCCGTGGCGCTCAAGCCCGTTCCCGCGAATGCCCCGTCGATCGTCGCGACCCCGGTCACGCCGACCGTGCGCCGGGTATCGGCTGCCGCGTCGACGCGATCGCGTCGGGCGACCGGTCGGGTCCCTGCGGCGGCCCGAGCGGCGCGGCCCAAGCGCACCCCCGAGCAGCTGCTCGCTGAGGCGCGCACCGTGACGGCCGGTTGGCCGGACGCGCAGATCACCGCTGAGGGCATCCGCCGCGAGGTGCACACCTCGCCCGCGAACGCGCGGACGCTGCGGGACACGCTCCTTGCCGAGCGTGCCGCCACGGTCGGGACGCCGTGATGTCCGCCGCGTGGGGCAAGTGCTTCGACCCCGACGGCGCCCGCTACGGGATACCGACCTACCCGTGGCGCCTGGCCCCGGACGGACTGGCCACGCGCCGGCAGTTACGGGCCCGGGGCCTGCGTCCGGGCGGTCAGCCGATCGCGGCGCAGGCCATGCGCATCAACCGCCGTACCAGCACACCGCGCGTCGCCTACCTGTACCGCGTCGACCTCGCGCTGCCGGTACGGCCGATGACCTCGCGCAAGTGGGGCGCCCTCGCCCTGGCCATGCTCGCCCGCCGCACCTGCCCGGCCTGCCGGATCACCTACAGCTACTGCATTTCGCGCCGCTACGGCCTGTGCGGGATCTGCATCGACGCCAACCACGCTGCTCAGACAGGGAGTTGACATGGGTAAGCCCGATACCCGTCGCCTGGACAAGGAGATCAGGCTGACGGAGCGCAAGCTGGAAGCGGTCCGCAACGGTGAGATGTGGCCGCTGACCGGACAGGAGCGCCGCCAGGTGCTGCGGGCGCTGGCCGGCGGCTCCTACAAGGTTGCGCGGGGCAAGAGTGCCGCCCGTGCCGAACAGCAGATGGACAGGGTCTCGACGTCTGCTGAGACCCGGCTGATCGCCGAACTCACCGCGCTTCAGGGCGAGCGGCAGCGCATCGTGACCGAGGCCGCCAAGGACAAGGCCGCCAAGAAGTCCTCCGGCTGGTGGTGAGCGTGGCCCCCAAGGCCACGCCGCCGGGTGAGTGCCCGCAGTGCTGGCAGCACGCCCACGACCGGAGCATTCACCGCCGCCTGCGGGCGCGCGAGGACTGCCCGCAGTGCGTAGACCACATGCGCAACGGCTGCCCGAACCTCGTGCCCAAGAAGCCGTCCCGCTGGTGGTGACCGCGCCCACCAGCACTCTTCCCGCCGCCTGACGCGCGGCCCGTACGCCCTCGAACGCCGGGGTGACCGTCCCTGCCACGGACCCGGCCACCCCGGCACCCTCCCGCAACTCCCGCCCCGAACGGGGCAGTCAGGAGTACTTCCAGCATGTCCGAGAACGTCGTCAGCCTCCACAAAACCCCCGACCCCGAACCGTCCGCCGACGCGTCCGTGACCACCTTGACGGTGGTCCCCGACGCCCCGCCCGCGCCGATCGTGCCGCTGTGGGTGCGCTCCGGGCGGAACCTCAAGCGGATCGCCACCGATGAGCGCACCAGGTCCACCGGCCGTGCGATCGTCCGCCACGGCCTCTACACCGTCAACGGGGGCCGGATCGTGGCCCGCCGTACCTGGGACGGCAAGACCGGTGCCCGCTACGAGCGCATGCTCCGTGCGGCGGAAGCCGCGGGCAACTACGAGGTTGCCGAGGAGTGGGAGGAGCGTCTTCAGCGCTTCCGTGAGGCCCGCCACCGCCGCCGCATGGACCTGCTCCACTCCCCGGTCGACGTGGCCAAGGGTGTCGGGGTCGGCGTCGGCATGAGCATCGGTGTGCTGGTCGCGCTCGGGGTCGTGATGGCCATCAACAACCACGACGTCACCGACGTCATCACCCCGCTCGCGGCCACGATCGAGTTCATCGGGCTGCTGATCCGGATCGTGCAGGTCGTGTGGGGTCCCGCCCTCGTGATCGGCCCGTTGCTGGCCCTGCTGGGCATGTGGGCGGTCGGCAGCAAGCAGCAGGCCGCACCCGCTTGGGTCATGCCGGCCAACGTCCGCAACGGCGAGGGTGAGCCGATCACCCCGTCCATCGTCGTCAAGGCCCTGCGGGATCTCGGCATCCCCGCCATGCGCAACGCCATCAAGGAAATGGGCGACGCCGGCGCGAGCATGCTGGGACCGATCCGGATCGCCGGATGCGGAGTCGAGGTCGACGTCACCCTGCCCTCGGGAGTGGCCACGAACGAGGTGCAGGCCAAGCGGCGCAAGCTCGCTGAGAACCTGACCCGGCACGAACACGAGGTGTTCATCACCATCCCCGAAGCGGCCCGCACCGTGCGGCTATGGATCGCCGACTCCGGCGCGCTGGACGAGCCGATCGGCCCGTCCCCGCTGGTCACCGACGAGACCATGACCGCCAACTACCAGACCGGCAAGGCGCCATGGGGCCAGGACCTGCGCGGCGACGCCGCGATGATCAGCCTGTATCAGCGGCACCTGCTGGTCACGGGTCTGTCCAACCAGGGCAAGACCGCCGCCCTGCGCGCGCTCGCCCTGTGGCTGTCCCTGGACCGGACGGTGCAGTTCTGGATCGCCGACCTGAAGGGCATCGGCGACTGGGCCGTGTTCGAGGGCATCGCGAAGGTGCTGATCGAGGGCCCCTCCGATGACCACTGCATCCAGGCGACCGAGATGGTCGAGGACGCGGTGGAGGAGATGAACCGGCGGATCGAAGCGCAACGCCGGGACCCGAGCATCGTGTTCCCGCCGCTGATCGTGCTGGTGGACGAAGCGCAGAAGGCGTTCATGTGCCCGGCCAAGGGTGAGGACAAGCGACCCTACGGCGGCTCCAAGGCCACATCCCGCTACTTCATGGCCGTCCGTGAGATCCACAACCAGGGCCGTGCGGTCGACGTGCTGATGTGGCAGGGCACGCAGGACCCCACCGACCAGAACCTTCCCAAGCTGGTCCGCGAGGGTGCCCACACCCGCGCCTCCCTCGTGGTGGGCACCGAGTCACAGGCTGAGATGGCGCTCGGTGCCAAGGCCGTCAACGCCGGCGCTGCCCCGCACCTGCTGCGTCAGGGGTTGGACAAGGGAACCCTGGTGGTCGCCTCCGACGGCATCACCATCCCGGCCGGGCAGCCGTCCATCACGGTGCGGACCCACTTCATCGACGACGAGCCGGCCGCCGAGATCGCCGCACGGGCCAAGGCCCTGCGCGACGGAGTCACCACCCTGCGCGCGGTCGAGCGCGGCGAGGAGCGGGATGCGCTCGCCGACATCCTGACCGTGCTCGCCGACGAGAAGCGGATGCTCACCCAGGACGTCATAAGGAAGCTCGGCGCCCTCGACGCGGACGCCTACGGGCGGTGGTCGTTCGGCGATCTCACCCGCGTCCTGGAGGCGGCCGGTACCGAGGCGAAGAAGTCCCACGGCCGCATGGTCGTGCGTGCCGAGGACATCACCCGCGCCCTCTCCGACCGCGACACGGACGGTTCCGCTTCCGCCTCCTGACCCCGGGGAGGCACACCCTGCTGACGCGGGGAGGCGGGGAGAACTCCCCAACCGCCTCCCCGCACCGCCTCCCCCGCCTTGATCAGCGAAGACACCGTTTCGGGGAGGCGGGGAGGCACCCCAGGTCACCCCCCTGAAACCCCCTCCAGAACGCCCCCGGCAGGGGGTGTCCCTGCCTCCCCAAACCACCCCTCGAAGGGATTCCGCATGCACTCCGAACACGCCCCCGACACCGCTCGCTCCGACGTCCGGATGAGCGAGGACGTGGCCGATGCCGAGGCCCGACGGATCATCGCCGACGCCTACCGACCCGCCCTCAGCGTGCCGACCTCCTACCGCGACACCAGTCCTCTGCCCGCCCACGGCGACACGCCCCCGGTCGTCCAGCCGGGTGTGCCGCCGATGTCCCAGCGGGCCGTGGACGCGAGCCGCCTCATGCTCACCGCCGGACTCGCCACCGTCCCCCCGGGCCTGATCGCCATCGGGGTCCTGATCGCCTCTCGACAGGCGGACCCGACCGTCATCGGCATGATCTGCGCCGCCCCGGCCGCTGTCGCCGTGCCCATCCTCGCCCTGGCCCGCCTGTTCACCCGCGTCGCCGAGGCCGCCCCCGACGAGCACCACCACCACTACAGCGGGCCGATCCACCAGGAGCACACCACCACCCATACGCGCGGGATCTTCGCCCGTACCCACAACGACCACCGCTAAAGGAGAGCCGTGTTCGAGATCCGTGCCATCTGCGACCCCGACGACACCGACCGCCCCACCCCGGCAGCCTGGCCCACCCCGGAGCAGGCCTACGCCAAAGCCCCGAGCATCCTCGACGAAATCGGATGGACGGCCCGCACCCTCGCCGCCCTGAAGTGCTTCACCGAGCTGGGCCGCGACTTCTACCTCCGCAAGGCCGCCCTGCTGGACCGCATCGCCCTGCTCGACGAGCCCGACACCCCCGGCGACGTCACCGAGACGGCCGTTGCGGCGGCCCTGTACCTGCTCGACCTCGACCAGCCCGGCGTGATCTGCGACCCGCGCGCCTACGTCCGACAGCAGTACGCCCGCTCACTCTCCCCCGACCTGTAGCTATGCCAAGGGCGGCCCCCCTCATCTCGCCAAAGATCACGGGGCCGCCCTTGTCCAGCCAGTCACCATCAAGGAACTGGAGACATCCAGGATGACCCAACCCACCGAGATCCGGCGAGTGCCGGATACCTTCCGACCCTTCCGGGTCCTGGACGCCTACGCGTGCATCGGCGGCGCCACCAAGGGCTTCAAGCGCGCGCTGCCCGGCTGCCACGTCACCGGCGTGGACATCCAGGCGCAGCCGGATTACTGCGGTGATGTCTTCCACCAGGGCGACGCGATTGAGTTCATCCGCGCCCACGGCCACACCTTCGACTTCATCCACGCCTCCCCGCCGTGCCAGGGTGAGGGCGCCCCGACCAAGGGCACCAACCGGGCCAGGAACGCGGCGATCGGCCGCACCTACCCCCGGCTCATCGTCCCGACCCGGGCCGCCCTGGAAGCCACCGGCCGGCCGTTCGTGATGGAGAACGTGGCCGGCTCCGAGGTTCGCAAAGACCTGCGGCTGTGCGGTGAGATGTTCGGCCTGGGGGTGCTCATGCACCGCTACTTCGAACTCGGAGGCTGGACCACCACACAACCCGCGCACCCCAAGCACCGCGGCTACGTGCGGGGTTGGCGCCACGGCATCTACCGCGAGGGCCCGTACGTCGCCGCGTACGGCGAGGGAGGCGGCAAAGCCACCGTGGACGAGATCCGCGCCGCCAAGCACATCGACTGGTCCACCGACCACCTGAGGTTGCGCGAGGCCCTACCGCCCGCCTACACGCAATGGATCGGCGCCGCGTTCCTCGCCTCGCTCGCTCCGACGCTGGGGGTGGCCGCATGAACACCGTCGACAGCCATCTGCGGGCCGCGTTGGACCTCGCCGCCGCTGGCGTGCCGGTCCTGCCGCTGCGGGCGGGAAAGGTGCCGTTCGGCAACTGCCCGGCCTGCGCCAAGAACGCGTGCGGCGGCCGGCCGAACATGAAAACCTCCGGGCCCTGCACCTGCCCGCGCCCGTGCCACGCCTGGGCCGCCGCCACCACCGACCCCACGGTCCTGCGCTCCCCGGAATGGGCGCGAGCGTGGGGAGAGGCGGCGGCGGTGGCCTACCACCCCGGCGGCACCGGGCTGACCATCGTCGATCTCGACAACGCGGCGGCCGTCGGCTGGGCTCACGCGACGCTGCCCGCAACCAGGAGGGTGCAGACCACGCGTGGTGAGCACTGGCTCTACCAGGGCATCATGCGGTCCGTGAACGGCGTCCGCGAGGGCGTGGACGTCAAGTCCCTTATGGCGTACGCCCGTTGGCTCGGTCCCGGCATCGGCGCCATGGCCTCTCTTCCGGACGCTGTGCGTGCTCTGGCAGTAAAGGAGCCGTCTCCTTCCCGCAGGGCGCCACAGGCGTTCTCAGCGCCTCTCACGGGCGGACAGAGGGAGTGCCGCCACCGCACACCCACCTATCTGGATCGCGGCATCACCATGGCGGAGCAGCGCATCACCGAGGCCCGCAGCGCGGTACACGCGACCGTCTACCGCACGTTTCTCGCCGTGCTGTCGACGCATGGCGGGTGCGGGTGTCTGACCGATGCCCATGTCGCGCGGCTGTTCGCCGCCGCGCAGGCCAAGGGCGAATCGGTCCGGCACTGCACCGATGCGTGGACCAACGCCCGTACCGCACTGGGGATGTGACCGTGTCCGAGGACGAGAAGACTCCGGCCCGCCAGATCATCACCGACTACGCGCAAGCGCACTTCCGGTACTTCCGCACCATCGACGGCACCGTGTACGCGCAGCGCAACGGCCACCCAGTGGCCCGGCCTATCCGTTCCCAGGGCACCACCGGCAGCCACCGGCAGGAACTCATGGTCGGCCTCTATAAGGACGGGGTCGGCGTGTTCAACGGCACGGCACTCAAGGAGGCGTTGGACTTGATCGAAGCACTCGCGCTGACCGAGGACGTACAGCCCACCCACATCCGCGTCGCACCCGGATTCGACGGCGCGACCTGGCTCGACCTGGGCCGCAACGACGGCAGGTCCGTCCGTATCCACCCCACCGGCTGGGACATCCTCACCCCCGACCCGCAGGAAGTCTGCTGGAGGCGCACCCAGCTCACCGGGGAACTACCCCTGCCCGCCAAGGACACCAACGGCAAGGGCATCGACCTCCTGCTGCGCCTGTGCAACTTCGCCGGCGCCGAGACCGAATGCCTGGCAATCGCCTGGCTGATCGGCTGCCTGGAACCCTCCGTGCCCGTCCCCGCACCGTTCCTCACCGGCCCCCAGGGGGCGGGCAAGTCCACCGGAGGCCGGATGCTCGTCCGGATCATCGAGGGAATGAGCGGCGACCTGCGCCGGGCCCCGAAGGACGAAGAGAACATGATCACGGCCGTGGCTGCCGGATGGGTCACCGCCCTGGACAACCTCTCCCACCTGCCCCCGGACCTGTCCGACCTCATGTGCTGCATCGTCACCGGAGCCGAGAGCATCAAGCGCGCGCTGTTCACCGATGGAGACGTCGTGCGCTCCCGCTACCGGCGCCCCATGCTGCTGACCGGTATCGACGTCGGCGTCATCCGACCCGACCTCGCAGAACGCCTCCTGCCGCTGCGTCTGGTGCGGCCCCGGGTGCGGCGGACCGAGGCAGAGCTGTGGGCGGAGTACGCGGAGATCCTCCCCGTCGTTCTCGGCTCCCTGCTGGACCTGACGGTCAAGGTGCGGGCCGCTCACGCGGACACCCCCACCGACCTGCGGATGGCCGACTTCGCCCACCTGTGCGCACAACTCGACGCGGCCACCGGCTTCGGCTCACTGGCCGCGTACCGGGCCAGCCTCGACGACCTCAACGACGACGTCATCGAAGGAGACCTGCTGGCACAGACGGTCCTGAAGCACGCGGCCGGACTCGACGCCGGCGCCGAAATCCGTATGACGTCCTCGGAGTGGCTGCACTGCCTCACCACCCTCTACAGCGGTGAGGACTGCCGTCCCCTGCCCAAGGGCTGGCCCACCACCGGCAAGGTTCTCTCCGACCGCCTCAAGCGGCTGCAACCGACCCTTGCCGCACGCGGCGTGCTCATCGACTGGGGACGCACCAGCGCCGCCCGCTACATCGAGATGACCCGGGCCGCCGCGCTCGCCCTCAACCAGCAGGAAGCGGCTTTCTGACCGCACCGGCCAACAAGCAAGAGGAGCACCCCGCCCGGCGGCTGGTGCTCCTCTTGTTGTTCCGGCGGCGTGCCGCCGCTGCACAGGCGTGCCGCTGCGCGGCTCCGCATTCGCGTTCTGCGCCGCGCCACACCACCACAGACACCACCCCCTTTTTTTCCTAAGAGAAGAGACCCTGCGTCACCCACGTCACCAGCCACCCCAACCCGGTCGCTGGCCAGCAGTTACGACCGTGACGCAGACGGCCCGACCCAGCGTCACGGCCCGTCATCCGCGTCACAGGTGACAGAACCCCGCCCCGCCCTGTGACACGTCCCGAACTGCCCGCGTCACCGCATAACCGCAGGTCGGAGCCGCAAATGACGGGCGTGACGCGATGACGCAGAAATCCGAACCTCGGACAGAAGCGCCATGTCCCCCTGGAGTCCCGATGGAAAAGCCGACGGCCCCTGGGCCCCTCGCCTCTCTCCGAGGCGGCCTCCCGGACCGGTACCTCACCCCTGACGACATCGCCGAGATGTTCGGCGTGCCACTCGAAACCGTCTACCAGTGGCGCAGGAAGCGCACTGGACCGCCCGGCTTCCGGATCGGCAAGCACCTTCGCTACGACCCGGCCGACGTGCGCACCTACGTCAGCCAGCGCAAGAGCGCATGCCAGGGCGCCGCATAGCCAACCACCCCACAGCAGGGAGAGCCGCGCTGGCGGCTCTCCCTGCTGCATGTCGAAAGGACCGCCGCCGTATGGCTGGCCACATCCAAGACCGTTGGTACAAGACCGAGACGGCACCCAATGGCAAGACGATCAGGGAAAGGACAGACCGATACGGGACGGGCTTGCGCTACCGCGCCCGCTACGTCGCGCCGGATGGGACCGAACGCAGCAAGTCTTTCCCGGACAAGCAGAAGCGACTTGCGGAAGCATGGCTGAGCCAGATTGCGGCTGACATGACCCGTGGTCAGTACGTTGACCCATCTTCCGGCAAGGTCACGTTCAAGGAGTTCGCCACTCAGTGGCTGGCATCCCAGACCACGGACCCTTCGACCATCGTGAACATGGAGCTGAGGTTCCGGCTGCACGCCTTCCCCTACATCGGCTCACGCTCTCTGAGCGCATTCCAACCTGCCCATATCCGCACGTGGGCTCGGGCCCTCGCGGATTCCGGGATGGCAGCGTCGTATCAGCGGACGGTCTTCGCGAATGTCTCCGCTGTGTTCGGTGCAGCCGTGGACGACGGCATTCTGGCCCGGAACCCCTGCCGCGCAGGTTCTGTGCGGGCCCCCAAGCTGGATCGGCGGAAGCTCAAGCCGTGGACGCGGGATCGGGTGGTTGCTGTCCGGGGCGGACTTCCGAGTCAGTACGCGCCGGTTGTCGACCTCGGTGCCGGATGCGGCTTGCGGCAAGGCGAGATCTTCGGGCTCGCGGTCGACGAAGTCGACTTCGTCGGGGGAGCGGTGCACGTCATGCGGCAGGTCAAGCTGATCGGTCCACAGATGGTGTTCGCCCCGCCCAAGGGCGGCAAGTTGCGAGACGTGCCGCTGCCCGACGTGGTGTCGGATGCGCTTGCCGCCCACATCACCTGCCGGCCCCCTATCGACGTCACTCTGCCGTGGAAGACCCCGGACGGCCCGCCGGTCACAGCGAAATTGTTGTTCTACTCCCGGGAGCGTAAGGCGCTGAACAGGAACTACTTCAACATGTACCTGTGGAAGCCCGCCCTGATTGCTGCCGGCGTCATCCCGGAACGGGTGCCGGGGGAGCGATTCAAACCGTCGCGTGAGCACGGCATGCACGCCTTGCGGCACTACTACGCGTCGGTCCTGCTGGACTCGGGAGAGAACATCAAGGCCTTGGCCGAGTACCTCGGTCACTCCGACCCGGGATTCACGCTCCGGACGTACACGCACCTGATGCCGAACAGTCAGGACCGTGCCCGTAGGGCCATCAACGCCGCGTTCGACGTACCGGATGCGGACACCGGTCGGCGGCGAGCCGATGCGCTGACCTGAGCGGCCGGCGGGGGCCGTAGCTGTCGACAGCCGCTCGCGGTGGGGGCCCGAAACAGGCCGTCGGCCGTGCCCTTCCACTGGAGGAAGAACACGGCCGACGGCCCACACACGGCCCAGGGGAGCGGAAAACCGCTCTGACCTGGGGCGATATCACACGTCGAAGTACAGCTCGAACTCGTGCGGGTGCGGACGCAGCTGGAGCGGGGCGATCTCGTTCGTCCGCTTGAAGTCGATCCACGTCTCGATCAGGTCCGGCGTGAAGACGTCGCCCTGGAGGAGGAACTCGTGGTCGGCCTCGAGGCGGTCGAGGACGGCCGGGAGGGAGGTCGGGACCTGGGCGACGTTCGCGTGCTCCTCGGGAGCCAGCTCGTAGAGGTCCTTGTCGATCGGCTCGGCCGGCTCGATCTTGTTCTTGATGCCGTCCAGGCCCGCGAGGAGCAGGGCCGAGAAGGCGAGGTACGGGTTGCCGGAGGAGTCGGGCGCGCGGAACTCGACGCGCTTGGCCTTCGGGTTGGAGCCCGTGATCGGGATACGCATGGCCGCGGAGCGGTTGCGCTGCGAGTACACCAGGTTGATCGGCGCCTCGAAGCCCGGCACCAGACGGTGGTAGGAGTTCACCGTCGGGTTGGTGAAGGCCAGCAGCGACGGGGCGTGCTTGAGGATGCCGCCGATGTAGTAGCGGGCGGTGTCCGACAGGCCCGCGTAACCGGCCTCGTCGTAGAAGAGCGGCTGGCCGCCCGTCCACAGCGACTGGTGGACGTGCATGCCCGAGCCGTTGTCACCGAAGATCGGCTTCGGCATGAAGGTCGCGGTCTTGCCGTTGCGCCAGGCGACGTTCTTCACGATGTACTTGAAGAGCTGGAGGTCGTCGGCCGCGGCGAGCAGCGTGTTGAACTTGTAGTTGATCTCGGCCTGGCCGGCGGTGCCCACCTCGTGGTGCTGGCGCTCCACCTGGAGGCCGGACTTGGCCAGCTCGAGGGAGATCTCGGCACGCAGGTCGGCGAAGTGGTCGACCGGCGGGACCGGGAAGTAGCCGCCCTTGTAGCGGACCTTGTAACCGCGGTTGTCCTCCACCGCACCGGTGTTCCAGGCGCCCGCCTCGGAGTCGATGTGGTAGAAGGACTCGTTCGACGAGGTGGCGAAGCGCACGCTGTCGAACACGTAGAACTCGGCCTCGGGGCCGAAGTACGCGGTGTCGGCGATACCGGTGGAGGCGAGGTAGGCCTCGGCCTTCTTCGCCACGTTCCGCGGGTCACGGCTGTACTGCTCGCCGGTGATCGGGTCGTGGATGAAGAAGTTGATGTTCAGCGTCTTGTCGCGGCGGAAGGAGTCGACCCGGGCGGTCGACAGGTCCGCGCGCAGCGCCATGTCGGACTCGTGGATGGCCTGGAAGCCACGGATCGACGAGCCGTCGAACGCGAGCTCCTCGTCCGGGTCGAACGCCTCGACGGGCAGCGTGAAGTGCTGCATGACGCCCGGCAGGTCGCAGAAGCGGACGTCGACGAACTTGACGTCCTCGTCCGCGATGAACTTCTTGGCCTCGTCGGCGTTCTGGAACATCCAGCTCCTCCTACTCCCGACCGTTCCTGGACCGGGGTGGTAGTTCGTTCGTGCGGCCAGTGCGGTGGCACACGCTGTCCACGACCCTAGGGACGGGTGGTTTCTCGGGCGTGACCCATTTGTTTCGCACAAGTTAACCGGACATCGTGGGTCCCGCCCCACCTGTCCGTATCCCGAAACGCTGGCAGTACCGTGGACGCGTGGACAAGAGGGATGCAATCGGATCGTGGCTCTCGGGCCCCCGCGCGGCCGCCGAGGACGCCGGTGTCGACTTCGGATACCGCGGACAACAGCTCGGCCTGCCGGAGGAGGGGCCGGGCTCGATCGCCCGCCCCGGACGGCGGCTGGGCGCACTCGCCGTGGACTGGGCGATGAGTGTCCTGATTGCATCCCAGTTGATCACTCAGAGCTACGGCGGCCCCTCGACCTCGAACTGGGCGCTGCTGGTCTTCTTCGTGATGGGCCTTCTCACCGTCGGCACCATCGGCTTCACCCCGGGCAAGCGACTCTTCGGCCTGCGGGTGATCGCCCTCGACACCGGTCGCGTGAACCCGGCGCGCGCCCTCCTGCGCACGTTCCTGCTCTGCCTCGCCGTCCCGGCCCTGATCTGGGACCGCGACGGCAGGGGCCTGCACGACCGGTTGGCGAAGACCGTGGAAGTACGTATCTGAAGACCTTGGACGTACGTATGCGACGAGGTCCCTCTCTGAAGAGAGGCCTCGTCTTTGTCGCGTCCTGACGCTGCCCTTGTCTGGCCGGCACCGTCACCGCGCCGCAGCTGGGGTCAGGTGCTGGACGCCCAGAAGCTCGACGTGAACCTCGGGACCTACGGCATCACTTTCCCCGTCCTGCAGTACCGCGGGCCCTCGACGAGGTCATCCCCACCGCCACCGAGGACGCCGTCCGCACCGCCTACTGCGCCGCGGGCGTGCGGACCGGCTGGAAGATCTACGCCGGCGACCATCCCTCGCCGACAACCAGGCCGTCGGCGACGTCGTCTCCTGGCTCGGCGACCGGTTCGCGGGCAGGCCCGTCCGGAGCGACTGCTGATCCACTACGAGGAGGGGGGCGCCCGGTGTCACACCGGGCGCCCCCCTCCTCGTACGAGAGGATTCAGCGGGCCTTGGGCCCGCCCTTCGGGAGCTTCATGCCCTTGGGCATGGGGCCCTTCGGCAACGGCATGTTGCTCATCAGGTCGCCCATCGCCCGCAAGCGGTCGGTCGTGGCCGTCACCTGGGGGCCGGTCAGCACGCGCGGCAGCTTGAGCATGGTGGTCCGCACCTTCTTGAGGGGGACCTGGCCCTCGCCCGTGCCGACGAGGATGTCGTGCACCGGCACATCCGCGACGATACGGTTCATCTTCTTCTTCTCGGCGGCCAGCAGGCCCTTGACCCGGTTCGGGTTGCCCTCGGCGACCAGGACGATGCCGGCCTTGCCGACAGCCCGGTGCACCACGTCCTGACTGCGGTTCATCGCCACCGCGGGGGTCGTCGTCCAGCCCCGGCCGATGTTGTCCAGCACGGCCGCCGCGGCGCCCGGCTGACCCTCCATCTGCCCGAACGCGGCCCGCTCGGCCCGGCGTCCGAAGATGATCGCCGTCCCGAGGAAGGCGAGCAGGAAGCCCAGGATGCCGAGGTAGACCGGATGACCGATCAGGAAACCGATCGCGAGAAAGACACCGAGGATGAGGATGAAGACACCCGCGAGTACCAGGCCGATCTTCTTGTCGGCCTTGCGGGTCATCTTGTACGTCAGGGCGATCTGCTTCAGTCGCCCGGGGTTCGCGGCATCCGCCGCACTGTCACTTCTCGCCATGCCCCGAAGTCTACGTGGCCCCGCAGGCGCCTACGACGGCAGTGTCCACCGTCGAAGGGAAGGATTCAGGAGCGGGCGGTGACCGTCCCGGTGAGCGTCTGCTCCAGGACACGCTGCGCCTCGACCCTGTCCTTGGCGCGGCGGCGGTCCTCCAGGACGGACGTCCAGGCGTTACGGCGGGCGGTCCGCTGACCGCTGCTCATGAGCACGGACTCGACGGCACGGAGTGCATCGGTGAACGACGGGATGGCGGTGGCGCGAACCGGCGCGGCCTGCATGATGGGGGTCCCCCTCGGGAGTGGGCGCTCTGGTGAGTGGTGCACGGGCTGTACAGCCAGGGTCACTGAATGGTGTTACCAGGGCGTGACCGACCGGTCAAACACCCATGAAGCCTGGATGTGCCGCCCGAAAACACGGACGCGGCCCCGATGACCCCCCTATCTGCGGGGATGTCCGGGACCGCGTCAATCGGCCACTACCGAGGGGTAGTTGCTTGTGCTCGGATTCACACGTTTGGGGTGGCACTCCGTGCCATCCAGAGATGCTCAGGGCAGAGCTCAGGCAGTGCTCAGACGGCCTGCGAAGCGACGTAGGAACCGCGCTTCTCGACCGCCATCTGGTAGAGCCGGCCCGCCCGGTAGGAGGACCGGACGAGGGGTCCGGACATCACACCGGAGAAGCCGATCTGCTCGGCCTCGTCCTTCAGCTCCACGAACTCCTGCGGCTTGACCCAGCGTTCCACGGGGTGGTGGCGCACGGACGGGCGCAGGTACTGGGTGATGGTGACGAGCTCGCAGCCGGCGTCGTGCAGCTGCTGGAGCGCCTCGCTGACCTCCTCGCGGGTCTCGCCCATGCCGAGGATCAGGTTGGACTTGGTCACCAGGCCGAAGTCGCGGGCCTCGGTGATGACCTTCAGGGAGCGCTCGTAGCGGAAGCCGGGGCGGATGCGCTTGAAGATCCGGGGGACCGTCTCGACATTGTGCGCGAAGACCTCGGGGCGGGACTCGAAGACCTGCTGGAGCAGCTCCGGCACGGCGTTGAAGTCCGGGGCCAGCAGCTCGACCTTGGTGCGGCCGGCCTCACGGCCCGCGGTCTGCTCGTGGATCTGCCGGACCGTCTCCGCGTACAGCCACGCGCCGCCGTCCTCCAGGTCGTCACGGGCGACGCCGGTGATGGTGGCGTAGTTCAGGTCCATGGTGACCACGGACTCGCCGACGCGGCGCGGCTCGTCACGGTCCAGCGCCTCGGGCTTGCCGGTGTCGATCTGGCAGAAGTCGCAACGCCGGGTGCACTGGTCGCCGCCGATGAGGAAGGTCGCCTCGCGGTCCTCCCAGCACTCGTAGATGTTGGGACAGCCGGCTTCTTGGCAGACCGTGTGCAGGCCCTCGCTCTTCACGAGTTTCTGCATCGCGGTGTACTCGGGACCCATTTTCGCCCGGGTCTTGATCCACTCGGGCTTGCGCTCGATGGGGGTCTGAGCGTTGCGGACCTCCAGGCGCAGCATCTTGCGTCCGTCGGGGGCGACTGCGGACACGACCGGCTCCCTAGCGTTTGATTCTTCGGCGTGCTCAAGGGTACGCCCGTGGATTTGAAAGCCCGAGGCGGTGTTCAGGCTGCCGGTGTCTTCTCGATCACTCTCGGCTTCAGTTCCGCGTTCTCGAGTACGTCCTTCAGATGCCGCTCGACGACCGGCAGGACCTCGTCGATGGTCACGTCCCGGCCGAGCTCGCCCGCGAGGGAGGCGACCCCCGCGTCACGGATGCCGCAGGGGATGATCCGGTCGAACCACTTGTTGTCCGGGTTCACGTTGAACGAGAAGCCGTGCATGGTGACGCCCTTGGCGACGCGGATGCCGATCGCCGCGATCTTGCGGTCCTCGCGCCGCTGGCCCGCGTTGGACGGGGCGTACTCCGGGCCGTTCATGCGCGGGTCGAACTCCTCGTCCGTGAGCCGGGGGTCGAAGTCCAGGGAGAGGCCCCCGATCTTCGGACGCCGCTCGACCGGATCGCCGAGCACCCATACGCCGCTGCGGCCCTCGACCCGGGTCGTCTCGAGCCCGTACTCCGCGCACGTGCGGATCAGGGCCTCCTCCAGGCGCCGTACATGCGCCACCACGTCCACCGGACGCGGGAGCTTCTGGATCGGGTAGCCCACCAGCTGGCCCGGACCGTGCCAGGTGATCTTGCCGCCGCGATCGACGTCGATCACCGGGGTGCCGTCGAGCGGCCGCTCGTTGTCCGCGGTGCGCCGGCCCGCCGTATACACAGGGGGGTGTTCGAGCAGCAGGACGGTGTCGGGGATCTCGTCCTCGAACCGCGCCGCGTGCACCCGGCGCTGCTCGTCCCACGCCTCCTGGTACTCGACCGCGTCCGTACCGAAGCCCATACGGACGAACCGCAACCCACTCACGGCAAGCGCCTCCCTAGAAGGTCGTAAGGCACGAAGGGTGCCCACGCCACTGTACGTCCGGCCCGCGGGCGTCAGCTCCGGGGTCAATCCTCACACGATCGGATGAACGAACGTCGAAGTGTGCGATCGTCTGCTCACTCTCCGCTACATTCGCCGTTCGCACAGGCCATAAGGGCTGCTCACAGGCAATCCGGGCACCACGTGACCACGTGACAGCCCGAAAGGCAGGAGACCGCACCGCAGATGACGGAACGACCCGCGCAGCGCACTCCCAACCGACAGCTCGCCGCGCTCATCGCAGAAGCGGGGTTCTCCAACGCGGGTCTCGCCCGACGCGTGGACCAGCTCGGTCTCGAACACGGGCTGGACCTCAGATACGACAAGACGTCCGTGACCCGGTGGCTGCGCGGGCAACAGCCCCGGGGCACCACGCCCGCCCTCATCGCCGAGGTCTTCACCCGGCGCCTCGGCCGCCGGCTCTCCGCGCAGGACCTGGGCCTCGACGCCTGCGCGCCCGTCTACGCCGGCCTGGAGTTCGCCGCGGGTCCCGAGGAGGCCGTCGACATCGTCAGCGGGCTGTGGCGCAAGGACTCCGGCAGCCACGCCGAACTGCGCAAGATCGCCTTCACCCCCGCCGGACTGGTCGTGCCGAGCCGTGACTGGCTGATCGGCCGCCCCGACGACAGGGTCGCCCGCGGCGAGCCGGTCCGGATCCCTCCCCAGGGACGCCCGGTGGTGCCGCGGCAGCGCGGCCAGGCCGAGCGCGCGCCCGGGCAGAAGGTCACCGGGGGCGACATCGCCGCGCTCGGTTCGGTCGGCGACCTCTTCCGCACCCTCGACGACCAGTACGGCGGCGGCCACGCCCGGCAGGCCCTGGTGCGCTATCTGGAGCACGAGTGCGAGCCGATGCTGCGCGGCACCTACGGCGAGACGACCGGCCGCAGGCTGTTCGCCGCGGCGGCGGACCTGACCCGGCTCGCGGGCTGGACGTCGTACGACATCGCGGCGCACGGCCTCGCACAGCGCTACTTCGTGCAGGCGCTGCGGCTCGCGCAGGCCGCCGGGGACCGGGCGTACGGGGCGTATGTGCTGGTCACGATGAGCCGTCAGGCCGTGTATCTGGGGCACGGGCGGGAGGCGATCCAGCTCGCGCGAGTGGCCCAGCAGGGCGTCGGTACGACGGCCCCGCCGGTCGTGCAGGCACTGCTGCACGCGGCCGAGGCGCGGGGGCACGGCGTACTGGGGGAGGTGCGGGCGTGCACGGCGTCACTGGTCCGCGCGGAACGGGCCCTGGAGGCGGCCCGACCCGGTGACGACGTCCCGCACTGGGCACGGTTCTTCGACGAGGCGCAGCTGGCGGACGAGTTCGGGCACTGTCACCGGGATCTGCAGCAGTTCCGGGCGGCGGCGCAGCACGCCGAGCGCTCGCTTCAGTTGCGGGCGCCCGCGTATGCGCGGAGCCGGTTGTTCTGCCGGGTGGTCCTTGCCTCCGCGCGCCTGGGTCTGGGGGAACTGGACCAGGCCTGTGCGCTGGCGGCGGAGGCGGCGGGGCAGGCCGCGGAGATGAGGTCGGTGCGGGCGGTGGAGTATGTGCGGGACTTCGAGCGGCGGTTGGAGCCGTACAAGGATGCGGCGCCGGTGCGGAGTTATCGGGACAAGGTTGCTGCGCTGGGGTAGGGGCCGCTTCGCCGTGACTCCGACGGCCCGGTGACGGGTGCGGCGCCGTCGTGGCTTGTCGCGCAGTTCCCCGCGCCCCTCGGGGGGCGCGGGTGTCACGTCGGTCTCAAGCGGCCCGCGTCGTTGGCAACGGATCAGCCCTATGCATTGAGCCTGCCACTCCCAGGTCCTTCAGGATTGCTGTGGTTGCCCGGTGGGCCGAGTGCAGGGCGCCCTGGATCGTGCTGGTGTCCCGGTGGTCGCCGCACACGTACAGGCCGGCCAGCAGGCGTACCGGGCGGCGCAGATCGTGCGGGGCGGGCATGGCCGGGACCGCCTCCCGGGTGTGGTGGACCGCGAGGGTCTCCCAGCGGTGCGTCGGCGTGCCGTACAGGCGGCCCAGGTGGGTGCGTACGGCCGTCTCCAGGTCCGGAGGCGGGGTGCCCAGGACCGTCGAGGAGATCAGGGCCCGGCCCGAAGGGGCCCGACTCGGGTCGACCTCGCTGATCACCGCCGTGTGGGCCACGGGGCCGCCCCGGTCGGCGTCGAGCAGCAGCGCGGAACCCGTGCGGGGCGGTTCGTCCGTCGTGTGGTGGAGGACCGTCACCGGGTGGAAGTCCGGCACCCGCAACCCCGGCAGCAGCTCGGCGGCGGCCCGTGCGTCCGTCGCCAGCAGCACCGCCCGGCACCGGATCTCGCCGTGCTCGGCCGTGGTCACCGACGTCGTCGAGACGGACGTGACCCGCACCCCCGTGTGCACGGTTGCCGTCGGCAGCGTCTGGGCGAGCAGCTCCGGAAGCGCCTCCGCGCCGCCCTCGGGCACGCACAGCCGCCCACCCGCGAAGGCCCGCAGCGCGAGATCGGCGCATCGGCTGGACGTCGTCAGCGCGGGGTCGCACAGCAGTGCGGCGAGCAGGGGACGCAGGAAGCCGTCGATCGTACGCGCGGGCAGCCCCCGGGCCGCGAGCGACTGCACGGCGGGCAACTCGGGACGGGCGAGGAGGCGTTCGACGGGCACGGTGGCGAACCGGGTGAGCGCGGCACCGAGCCGGGCCTGGTCGACGGCACCGCCGAGCGGCGCGCCCGCGCGGGCGGCCCTGGACGCGGTCCCCTGACCGGCACCGGGCAGCACCCGGAACGTGGCCCTCCGTGATGCGGCCCTCCGGGGTGCGGCCACCAACCTCGGCCCCGGCATCCCCCGAGGGGCGCTCGCCAGGGCGCGCACCGCATGCAGTGCGCCCCTTGCGCTCCGGGCGCCCGCCGGAGCGTCCACGCGGTGATGGCGTCCGTCGCCATGCAGCAGGACGCCCGGGGCGAAGGGCCGCAGCACGAGCCCGTCGAGCCCGGGCGCGAGCCGTAGTTCGGGATACGCCGTGGACAGCAGCTGTCCGATCCGGTCGAGCCGGAAGCCGTCGACCTTCTCGGTCGACATCCGGCCGCCCACACACGGGGCGGCCTCCAACACCGCGACGGTCACTCCTTGGCTGGTCAGCCGATGCGCCGCGGAGAGACCGGCGACCCCGGCTCCCACGATCACGACGTCCGCCTGGTACGCGGGCTCAAGCACGTGCCCCTCCTCGAGGTTGCGCGGCCGGTGGAGACGTCATGCCCCCAACAGGCTCCGGGGATACCCGAGTTCGGGTCGAGGGTAGGGCGGTGACCGGTCAGGAACAGTCGCGCATCGGCAGAGCACGGTCGCACAGCGGTCGCATGGTGTCACAGACGGCCACGGGAACCCTCACGCCGCCCGGATCGCCCCCTCGATGTCCGGGAACGCGAACGTGAACCCCGACTCCAGCAGCCGCGTCGGCCGCACCCGTGCGCTGCCCAGCACGTCCCCGGCCATCTCGCCGAGCACGGCCCGCAATACCGGCGCGGGGACGGTGAAGAGGGTCGGCCGGTGCAGCACGCGGCCCATGGCCTCGGTGATCTCACGGTTCGTCAGGGGCTGCGGGGCGGTGAGGTTGAAGGGTCCGGACAGCCCGTCGGTCTCCAGGAGATGGCGGATCGCGGCCACCTCGTCGTGCAGCGCGATGAACGACCAGTACTGCCGCCCGTCGCCCATCCGCCCACCAAGTCCCGCCTGGAACAGCGGGAACAGCTTGCCCCAGGCTCCGCCGCCGCGGCCCACCACGAGCCCGGTGCGGGTGAACGCGGTCCGTACGCCGGCCTGTTGAGCGGGCGCGGTCGCCCCCTCCCACTCCACGCACAGCTCGGGCAGGAAGCCCTGGCCGGCAGGGGAGTCCTCGTCGACGATCCGGTCGCCGGTCTCGCCGTAGTACCCCATCGCGCTACCGTTCACGAAGACCCGGGGCGGCTTGTCCAGGGAGGCGACCGCCTCGGCGAGGGCCCTCGTGCCGTTCACCCGGCTGTCGTGGATCTGCTTCTTGTACGCGTCCGTCCAGCGGCGCGAACCGACCCCCGCCCCGGCGAGGTTGACCACGGCGTCGCACCCCGCGAGCCCGGCCGTGTCGACCCGCCCGGCCTCGGGGTCCCACCGGACCTCGGTCCCGTCCTTGGGCTCCCGGCGCACCAGCCGCACCACCTCGTGCCCGTCCGCGGTCAGGGACCGCGTCAGGGCCGAGCCGATCAGTCCGGACGCTCCGGCCACCGCGATTCTTGAAAGTTGCATGACCTCATCCTGCCTGGTGGGTGAGTAAGAGCGATGTCTGGTTCCGGTACCTCCACCGTAGGCTGGCGGTCATGTCCCAGCTGTCCATACGCCTCGCTCTCCCCGACGACGAGGAGGAGCTGGCCCGCCTCGAGCGTGCCGAATGGTCGCCCCTGCACGACGTCCTGCCCGAGCAGCAGCCGCCCTACCGGCCGTTCTTCGACGAGCGGCACTTCCCCGACGACTGTCTGGTCGCCGAGGCCGACCGCCGCATCCTCGGCTACATCCGTCTCGGTTTCCCGACCGGGCTCGAGGCGAGCGCCCATGTGCGCCAGATCCAGGGTTTCGTCGTCAGCGCCCGGGCCCGGGGCCGCGGTGTCGGCCGGGCCCTGATCCGCGCGATCACCGAGGAGGCCCGGCGCCGGGGCGCCCGCCGCCTCACCCTGCGCGTCCTCGGGCACAACACGCCCGCCCGGGGGCTCTACGAGTCCGAGGGCTTCGCGGTCGAGGGCGTGCTGCCGGAGGAGTTCCTGCTGGCGGGGGAGTACGTCGACGACGTGCTCATGGGGCGCCGTCTCTGAGGATCTGGTCGGCCGCGGCGGTCGTACGGCGTCTGCGCACCGGCAGGCAGAGCGCGACCCCCGCCACGAGCAGCGAGATCAGGAAGAACACGGGCACGGGAGCCTCCGGGGTGCCATGCGGGACCAGTGCGGGACCGGTGTCGTGCGAGACCGTGTCCCCGTCATCCGGGAGGCTGCCGCGTTACGACGTGACCAGATCGCCCGTGTCCACCGGCGACGTGGCGTCCGCCGCCTTCTCGGCGTCGCCGGCGACCTCGTCGACCGTCAGGACGTAGCCCGTCTCGTCGTCGGAGGTGGAGCGGGCGAAGACCACGCCGTAGACCTTGCCGGAGGCGGTCAGCAACGGGCCGCCGGAATTGCCGGGGCGGACGGTCGAGCGGATCGAGTAGATCTCGCGGGTGACGGTGGCGTCGCTGTAGATGTTCTGGCCGGTCGCCTTCACCCGGTTGGCCACCGTGGCCGCCTGGAGGTTCAGGTCACCGTCCTGGGGATAGCCGGCGACCACCGCGGAGTCGCCCCGCGAGGCGCTGTCGTCGAAGCGCAGCACCGGCGCCCGGAGATCCGGGACGTACAGCACGGCCACGTCCCGGTTCGGATCGAACAGCACCACCCGTGCCTTGTACGGCTGCCCGACCCCGCCGACCCGCACGCTCGGCTCGTCGATGCCGGCCACCACATGGGCGTTGGTCATCACGTGCTGCGGGGCGTACACGAAGCCGCTGCCCTCGCGGCCCTGGGTGCCGGAGGCGCCCTCGATCTTGACCGTGCTGAGCTTGGCCGCGTCGGTGGCGGCGGCCGTGACGCTGTCGCCGGTGGGCTTGGCGACCTCGGCCGTCGACTCGTTCTCGAACGGGTTGAAGACCTGCGGGAAGCCCGCCTCGGTCAGCGCGGAGGTGGCCCGGGAGAACCAGGACGGCGTGGTCTCCGGCATGGAGTCCTGGACGGCGCCGAGCAGGGCGGAGTCCCGGATGGCGGTGGTGACCAGCGGGGACGAGGACGCGCCGAGCACGCTTGCGGCGACCCAGGCCACGATGAGCACGGCCACGGAGTTGGCGGCGGCACCGCCGACGCCGTCCGCGACTCTCAGCGGGCCCTGGTCCAGCTCCCGGCGCAGCCTGAGCGCCAGCCGTCCCGCCAGCTCGTGCCCCACCGCGGCCGGGACCAGCACGGTCAGCACGGCGGTCACCGTCGCGGCCGTGCTCCCCGGTGCCACCAGGTCCATCATCCACGGCAGCACCCACACGCCCACGACCGCGCCGCCGACGAACCCGGCGAGCGAGACGCAGCCGGCCACCAGACCGCGTCGGTAGCCGGAGGCCGCATAGGCGGCGATCACCAGCAACAGCAGGATGTCGAGCACGTCCACGGAGCCGCCCTTCTCTCTCGGAACCTTCAGTACGCAGGCGAGGCGTCCAGTGATCAGCCGCACGCACGCGTGGCCGGTTCCCGGCGGTACGTGTGCGTGCACCTGGAAAAACGTCGCGGACCAGGACGATGGTTCCACCGGGTGGCACAGCACACATCGCGGGCGGAGCGGATCGGGCCGAGAGTGGAACCATGCGTGTCCGAAGAGCGCGGGGGATGCGAGGACGGCGAACGGCCCGAATACGTGACGCGAGCGGGACAGGACTCGCGGCCCGCATACGTGACGCGAGCCGAAGAGGCCTCGCGCTCCAAAACCACCTCCCCCGTAAACACCGTCCGGCGCCCGCTGCCATCGGCTCCACGGTTCCTGACAGCCCCGAGGCGCCGACCGGACTCACCGCTCCGGTCGCCCCGACGGCGTCTGCCGGGCCTGCGGCCGCTGCTGGGGACGGGGTGTCCACCGGGCCTGCGGTCCCCGCACGTCCGGCGGCAGCTGACGAGCCCGTGGTTTCTGCCGGGACAGCCGACCCCGACGGGGCTGAAGCCACCCCTGGGGCCGCCGCTTCGGTTCGGCCGACGGCCCCCGTCCGCCGTCCCGCGACCCCCGTCCGGTCGGCGGCACCCGCCGGGTCCGCGCCCCCCGTCCGGCCTGCAGTCCCCGCCGACCTAGCGGCCTCCGCGGGGTCCGCGCCCCCCGTCCGGCCTGCAGCTCCCGCCGACCCAGCAGCCCCCGCACCGTCGGCGGCCCCCGCCAGGTCCGCACATCCCGCGCCGTCGGCGGCCCCCGACAGGCCCGTGGCCGTCGGCCCACCCGCCGCTTCTGTTCGGGCGGCGCGGCGGCTCCCGTTCGCTGTGCGCGTGGTGCTCGGGTGTGTTCCCGGGCTCGGTGCCGTCCTCGCGCTTGTGCTGTGTGTCAACGGCGTCGAGCGCGCGGTCGACGCCGGGCCCGCCAGGGCTGCCGAAGTGGCCCGGCACGGGCTCGCGGCGCACCGCGCGGTCAGGCCGCACATCGTGCCGCGGTCGGTGTGGGCAGCCGGCACCGATGAGGCGAACTCCGCCGCCCGCACCCCACCGCCCCCGCGCTACGACGACAAGGTGCTCGCGGTCTTCGTGCACCACACCGACTCGCCCAACGACTACGACTGCGCCGACACGCCCCGCATCATCCGCTACCTCGCCGCCGGCCAGACCGGCGCCCGCAACTGGGACGACATCGGCTACAACTTCCTCGTCGACCGCTGCGGCACCATCTACGAGGGCCGTGCGGGCGGCGTCGACCGGGCCGTCACCGGTGCCCACACCCAGGGCTTCAACCACCGCACGGCGGGCATCGCCGCCATCGGCACGTTCACCGCGGGCGTTCACGTCCCGCGGGCGATGACCGACGCGATCGCCGCACTGGCCGCCTGGAAACTCGGCCTCACCGGGATCGACCCGCGCACCACCGTACGTCTCACCTCCAGCAACAGCCTCAGCCGCTACGCCGCCGGCACCACCGCGAAGCTGCCCGCCCTCGCCGGCCACGGCGACGGCTACATGACGACCTGTCCCGGCGCCGCCCTCAGGGCGCGGCTGCCGGAGATCAGGGAGACGGCCGCCCGCCTCCAGGGCCGACGGACCTGACCCGCGAGCCGCCGCCGAGTGCCGCCGGGTCACCTGCGCCCGAGATACACCCCCAAGGCCCGCTGCAACACCCTGCCCTGGAGCCCCACCGGCCGTTCCCACTCCCCGAGGTACTCCACGACCCGGCCGCCCGCCCCCGTCTTGAAGCGGAGCCGGCCCAGCAGACGATCCTCGCCGAGGGAGGGATTCACGGAACGCAGGTCGTACGTCTCGGCACCGGCCGCCCGCGCGTCGCACAGCATCCGCCACAACAGCGCGCTGCTGGGCCGTAGTTCCCGCCCCCGGCGACCGGACGCGGCGTAGGAGTGCCAGACGCGGGAACCGACGTTGATCATCAGCGCGGCGGAGAGCACCTCGCCGTCGTACTCGGCGAGATAGAGCCGCAGCCGGTCGGAGTCCTCGGCGTTCATGGCCTCCCACATGCGCCGGAAGTAGACCGGCGGGCGGGCCCGGAAGCCGTCTCGGGCGGCGGTCGCGGCATAGAGGCGATAGAAGTCGGGCAGATCGGCGGCCGTCCCCCAGGAGACCCGGACACCCGCCGACTCGGCCGTGCGCAGGGACTGCTCGAAGTGCGGTGCGAGGGCTCCGCGCAGCTCGTCCACCGAGCGGCCCGCGAGCGGGATGTGACAGCCGTAGCGCGGCTGTCCGAGCCCGAAGCCGCTGTCCTCGTCCTGCGCGCACCGACGCCACCCCAGCCCGCGCAGCCGTTCCCCGGCGTCCAGCGCGAACCCGTCGACGCCGGCCGCGGGCACCTCGCGCACATGGCGTACGTCGGGGTCGGCGATGCCCGCCGTCACCGTCCCGGGGTCCCAGTGCCGCACGACGACGGGTGGCCCGATCCGCACCGAGAACGCCCCGCGCTTCTCCAGGTGGGCGACCAGCGGATCCAGCAGGCGCTCCGGGCGCGGGTCGCGCCAGTCGATCGCGGGCCCGTCGGGGAGATAGGCGAGACAGCGCCGGGTGCCGGGCAGCGGCCGGTACAGGACGAGGGCCGTCGCGACCCTCGCGTCGCCCTCGAACCAGCCGACGCTCTCCGCCAGCCAGTCGGGCTTCACGTCGGCCCACTCGGGGATCTGGAGATGGCTCGCGTCGGGGTGCAGCCGCAGATGGGCGAGATGTTCCTCGCGCGTGATCTCGCGCACATACGGGCTGGTCATGGGCGGGGTGCTCCTGTTCGGGGCGGCCACGGTAAGCCGGGAGTCACGGCAGGGGTCAAGAGGCCGAGCCCTCACAGGTTTCTCGCAGGCGACTCAAGGACCACTCCGAAACAGCCGCCCTATCGTCAGGCACACGCACTGACTGGAGGTGGGGAAGAAATGAACAGCAGTCACACGAACACCACGGAGACGGCCGGCGGATGGACCCGGACCGCGCGCGGCCCCTGGGCGGTCGTCTGCGCCGTCGCGGCCGTGATCCTCGGCCCGGCAGCCGTCACCGCGTCCGCGCTCGACCAGGCCAACGCGGCCCCGATGCACCACGCGGTGAAGGCCGACCGGACCCAGGCGTACATCCCGACGGACACGACCCGGCGCAGGGCCACGACGGCGGCCTGAACACAGGGCGAGCGGCCTGACCGGGACTCAGCCCCTGAACCGGTCCCACAGCTTGGGGTACCGCTCCGCCAGTACCCGGTCGCTCTCCAGGTCGACCGGCGCGCCGAGCGGCTCGGAGGCCCCGGGCGGGATACCCAGGTCGGGAGCGACGGCACCGGTGAGCTGCTCGTATGCCTCGTCGGCCGCGTAGCCCAGTTCCTCGCCGTCGCCGTCGATCTCCTCGTCGAAGTCGGCCAGCAGGTCGGCGAGCGAGTCGGGGTCGTGCACACCACCCTCGTACACCTCGCGCCCCTGGCCGATCAGCCAGCACCGGAAGGAGTCGAAGGCGTCGTCGCTCACCCCGTCCAGCAGGATCCAGGCGGCGCCCCACAGGTCCCAGGTGTACGCACGGTTGAAGCGGGCCTCGAAGTGACGGGCGAAGTCGAGGACCATGTCCGGGTCCAGCGTCAGGAGCCGGTCCACGAGCAGGTCGGCCTGCTCCTCGGGGTCTCCCTCGGCGGCCTCGCGGGTGGCGTCCACCAGCTCCCAGAACTCCGTCTCGTCCATCACGGGTCCAGCATCGGGCCTGGAAGGGTGGGACGCACGTGGAGTGCGGCGGATTGTTATGTCCCGAACAGGGTCTCGTCCCTGCCGTACAGCCCCGCCAGACGCACGGCGTCCCTCGCGAACCGCGTCCGCAGGCTCTCCGGAGCCAGCACCTCGACGTCCGGCCCCAGCGACGCGAGCTGCCCATGGGCGACCTCCTCGGACTCCACCGGGAGGGTCACCGTCACCCACCCGTCGTCGTCCGGCGGCCCGGCGGCCGCCAGTGCCTCCCGGGCGGGACCGGCGGGATCGACGGCGTACGGCAGTCCGCGCGCCCCCGCTCCTGACAGCCGTACGACGACCTCGGCCCGCAGGATCGAGCGCGCGAACTGTTCGGCGCGCTCCTCCCAGAACCCGGGCAGGTCGAACTCCTCGTCGCGCTCGAAGCGTTCCCCGGCGGCCGTCACCGCCATGAACCGGTCGATGCGGTACACCCGGAAGGTGCCGTTCCCCGGGATCCGCGCGCACAGGTACCAGACGCCCGCCTTGAGCACGAGCCCGTACGGCTCCAGCTCTCGCTCCACCTCGCGCTCGCGGCCGCGGTAGCGCGTGGTGACCCGTCTGTCGTCCCACACGGCGTCGGCGACGGCGGGCAGCAGCTCGGGGGACTTCGGCTCGGTGAACCAGTTGGGCGCGTCGAGATGGAACCGCTGAGCGGCCGTACGGGAGGCGTCGCTGACGGAGGGGAGCAGCGCGGCGGACACCTTCAGCCGGGCTGCGGAGGCGGCGTCCTCGAGCCCCATCTCGCGCAGCGCCCCCGGCACACCGGACAGGAACAGCGCCTCGGCCTCGCCGCGCGCCAGGCCGGTGAGGCGGGTGCGATAACCGCCGATGAGGCGGTACCCGCCCGCCCTGCCCCGGTCCGCATACACGGGAACCCCGGCCCCCGACAACGCCTGCGCATCCCGGGTGACCGTCCGCTCCGACACCTCCAGCTCCCGTGCCAGCTCGGCGGCGGTCATGGAGGGACGGGACTGGAGGAGCAGCACCATTTTGATGAGACGGGCAGCACGCATGGGTTCATGATGCCGGGGGCCACTGACAGCGAAGGGGTACGGCGGCCGCCGTACCCCTTCCTCGAAGCTCGGGCTCTTACAGCCCGTACTTCTCGCGTGCTTCCTTCACGGCCGTCGCCTTGACCTCGCCCCGGCGGGCCAGCTGAGCCAGGGCCGCGACCACGACGGACTCCGCGTCGACGCCGAAGTGGCGGCGGGCGCCCTCGCGGGTGTCGGAGAGGCCGAAGCCGTCCGCGCCGAGCGAGGACCAGTCCTGCTCGACCCACTGCGCGATCTGGTCCGGGACCTGGCGCATGTAGTCGGAGACCGCGAGGACGGGGCCCTCGGCACCGTGCAGCGCCTGACGGACGTAGGGGACCCGCTCCTCGCCGCGCAGCAGGCCGGCGTCGGCCTCCAGCGCGTCGCGGCGGAGTTCCGTCCAGGACGTCGCGGACCACACGTCGGAGGCCACGCCCCACTCCTCGGCGAGCATCCGCTGCGCCTTCAGCACCCAGTGGATCGCCGTGCCGGAGCCGAGGAGCTGGATGCGGGGGGCGTTCGCGGCCGGGGAGAGGCCCGCGGACTCCGCCGTGTTGAAGCGGTACAGACCCTTGACGATGCCCTCGTCGATGCCCGGACCGGACGGCTTGGCGGGCTGCGGAAGCGGCTCGTTGTAGACCGTCAGGTAGTAGAAGACGTTCGGGTCCTCACCGGGGGCCGCCTCGCCGTACATACGGCGGATGCCGTCGCGCACGATCGTGGCGACCTCGTACGCGAACGCCGGGTCGTACGTCAGCGCCGCCGGGTTCGTCGCCGCGATCACCGGCGAGTGACCGTCCGCGTGCTGCAGGCCCTCGCCCGTCAGCGTGGTACGGCCCGCCGTGGCGCCGACGAGGAAGCCGCGGCCGAGCTGGTCGCCGAGCTGCCACATCTGGTCGGCGGTGCGCTGCCAGCCGAACATCGAGTAGAAGATGTAGAACGGGATCATCGCCTCGCCGTGCGTCGCGTACGCGGTGGACGCGGCGATGAAGTCGGCCATCGAACCGGCCTCGGTGATCCCCTCGTTGAGGATCTGGCCGTTCTGGGCCTCCTTGTAGTACATCAGCTGGTCGCGGTCGACCGGCTCGTACGTCTGGCCCTTGGGGGAGTAGATCCCCAGCGACGGGAACAGCGACTCCATACCGAAGGTGCGCGCCTCGTCCGGGACGATCGGCACCCAGCGCTTGCCCGTCTCCTTGTCGCGGACCAGGTCCTTGATCAGGCGGACGAAGGCCATCGTGGTCGCGACGTTCTGCGTACCCGAGCCCTTGTCGAAAGAGGCGAAGGCCTTCTCCGCCGGGGCCGGCAGCGGGGCCACCGGGTGCACACGGCGGGCGGGGGCCGGACCGCCGAGGGCCGCGCGACGCTCCTGGAGGTAGCGGACCTCGGGGGAGTCGGCGCCGGGGTGGCCGTAGGGGACCACGCCGTCGACGAAGTCACTGTCCTTGATGGGCAGTTCAAGCAGGTCACGCATGGTCTTGAACTCGTCCACCGTCAGCTTCTTCATCTGGTGGTTGGCGTTCTTCGACGCGAAGCCCTCGCCGAGGGTGTGGCCCTTGACCGTCTGGGCCAGGATCACCGTCGGCGCGCCCTTGAACTCGACGGCGGCCTTGTAGGCGGCGTACACCTTGCGCGCCTCGTGGCCACCGCGGGAGAGGTGGAAGCACTCGAGGATCTTGTCGTCGGACAGCAGCTTCGCCATCTCGACGAGGGCCGGGTCCTTGCCGAAGAAGTCCTGGCGGATGTAGGCGGCGTCGCGCGTCTGGTACGTCTGCACCTGCGCGTCGGGTACCTCGCGGAGCCGTCGTACGAGCGCGCCCGTGGTGTCGAGCCGGAACAGCGCGTCCCAGGCGTTGCCCCACAGCGACTTGACGACGTTCCAGCCGGCGCCGCGGAACTGGGCCTCCAGCTCCTGCACGATCTTGAAGTTGGCGCGGACCGGGCCGTCGAGGCGCTGGAGGTTGCAGTTGATGACGAAGGTGAGGTTGTCGAGGCCCTCGCGGCTCGCGAGCGCGAGTGCCGCCGTGGACTCGGGCTCGTCCATCTCGCCGTCGCCGAGGAAGGCCCAGACGTGGGAGTCGGAGACGTCCTTGATGCCGCGGGCGGTCAGGTAGCGGTTGAAGCGCGCCTGGTAGATCGCGGAGAGCGGGCCGAGGCCCATCGACACCGTCGGGAACTCCCACAGCCAGGGCAGACGGCGGGGGTGGGGGTACGACGGGAGGCCGTTGCCGCCCGACTCGCGGCGGAAGTTGTCGAGCTGCTGCTCGTCCAGCCGGCCGTCGAGGAAGGCGCGGGCGTAGATGCCGGGGGAGGCGTGGCCCTGGATGTAGAGCTGGTCGCCGGACCCGTCGGCCTCCTTGCCCTTGAAGAAGTGGTTGAAGCCGGTCTCGTAGAGCCAGGCCGCGGAGGCGAAGGTGGCGATGTGGCCGCCGACGCCGTATTTGGAGCCGCGCGTGACCATCGCGGCCGCGTTCCAGCGGTTCCACGCGGTGATCTTCCGCTCCATCTCCTCGTCACCGGGCGCGGACGGCTCGGCGGCGGTGGGGATGGTGTTGACGTAGTCGGTCTCGAGGAGCTTCGGCAGCGCGATGCCGTTGCCCTCCGCCCTCTCCAGCGTGCGGCGCATCAGGTACGCGGCACGGTGCGGGCCGGCCGCCTTGGCGACCGCGTCCAGGGAGGCCTGCCATTCGGCGGTCTCCTCGGGGTCCCGGTCGGGGAGCTGGTCGAGCTCGCTGGCCTGGATGGCGTTGGGGTCGGTCATGTCGCCGCCTTCCTCAGTCGAAGGGGTTCCCTCAATCAGGCAGGGTTTCGGGGGTGCCCTTTGTCTTTGGCAGGACAGGGCGGAGGGCCCCGGTAAGGGCCCGTCGGCGACTCTAACTCGCTGATCGATGATCGATCAAAGGGTTGAGAGGCAAAACTTCTCGATGGCGAGAAAGTAGGCACGGGGTGCCTCGGACGGAGACACCGGGTGCCTTGTTTTCGAAGGGTTTCCGCAGGTGAGCGCGGGTGTGCTCGGCTGCGTCAGGCCCGCGGCGCGCACCCCAGGACATGCGCCTTCACGATCTCGGGGATCCGCGGGTCCCGGCGCTTGAACGCCGCCACCAGCTCCTCGTGCTCCTCCGCGTACGACTGCTGGACCGTCCCCAGCCAGCGGATCGACAGGGCGGTGAAGACCTCGATGCCGAGGCCCTCCCAGGTGTGCAGCAGCACGGAGTTGCCGGCCGCCCGCACCAGCTCGCGGTGGAAACCCACCGTGTGCCGCACCTGCCCCGTGCCGTCCGAGTCGCGGTCGGCCTCGTACAGCGCGGCGACATGCGGTTCCAGGGCCGAGCAGTCCTGCGCCAGGCGCTCCGCCGCCAGCTCCGCCGCGATGGCCTCCAGGCCGGCCCGCACGGGGTAGCTCTCCTCCAGGTCGGCCGCCGTCAGGTTCCGCACCCGTACGCCCTTGTTCGGGGCGGACTCGATCAGCCGCAGCGACTCCAGCTCGCGCAGCGCCTCCCGCACCGGCGTCTGGCTGACCTCCAGCTCGGTCGCGATACGGCGCTCCACGATCCGCTCGCCCGGCTGCCAGCGCCCGCTGACGATCCCCTCCACGATGTGCTCGCGGATCTGTTCGCGCAGCGAGTGGACGACGGGCGCGGTCATGAGAGCTCCTTAAGGGCGTTTGACGTTTAGACAATAAGGCCGAGTGCCCGTCCGGGAGGGGCGCACGGGGGCGCTTTCCTGCAGGTGAGACGAGGCTTACACGCTCCCAGCCGCACGACTTCTGTCAAGACACGGAACCCCACGGCTCTGAGAAGTGTCGCGTTCGTCAGGGGTTCCCGCGCGGGGCGCCCCTTCGCACCACAGGGGGACGGCATGAACATCGGGGGACAGCGCGGACTGGCGTTCGCGGCCGTGATCGGCGCGATCGTCGCCGTGACGGGCTGCGCTCAATCGGTCGCACGGGCGACGGCCGACGTGACACCGAGCAGTACCGAAGCGACCGAAGCGATCACCGGCATGGCGGGTGCGACCCGGAGCAGCGGCGCCGCCTGCGTCTTCGTCAAGCCCGACGGGGCACAGAAGTTCGGGCACGTCGGCTGGGGTTTCAAGGTCCCGGGCACCGGACGCTGGGTCTACGGCGCCGTCGAGAACCCCAGCGCGAAGCTGTACACCCCGCCGGGCGGCGACATCGGGGCCTGGCACGCGGAGGGGTCGTACGATCGCATGCTCAGCGACATGTCCACCGACGCCTATTACCCCGGCACGTCCGAGCACCCCTACAGCCGCTACCGCTGCACCACGTCCTCGACCCATGACGTGAACAACGCCCGCGCCATGATCCGCACGGTCGAGGCCCGCGGCTTCCTCGTCGGGGTCGACCCGAGGACCGGGAAACTCACCTCCCGGGACTGCCTGGACGCCACCTACGACGTCCTGAAGGCGTACCGGACGAGGCACCTCACGCCCGCACCCAAGTTGTCCATCCCCAACGTGTGGGCGGAGGAGCTGTGGGGCTGGTCGGACAGGACGCTGACGCCCCGGTGAGACGACGGTGCCCCGTCCGGAGAGCTCCGGACGGGGCACCGTACAGGCACTTCTGAGGCTTACAGGCCGAGCTCGACCTCGAACTCGCCCGCCTCCAGGATCGCCTTGACCGCGGTCAGGTAACGGGCCGCGTCGGCGCCGTCCACCAGACGGTGGTCGTAGGAGAGGGTCAGGTAGGTCATGTCGCGGACGCCGATGACCGTGCCCTCCTCGGTCTCGATGACCGCCGGACGCTTCACCGTGGCACCGATACCGAGGATCGCGACCTGGCCCGGCGGCACGATGATCGTGTCGAAGAGCGCACCGCGCGAACCGGTGTTGGAGATGGTGAAGGTCGCGCCGGACAGCTCGTCGGGCGTGATCTTGTTCGCGCGGACCTTGCCCGCGAGCTCCGCCGTGGCCTTGGCGATGCCGGCGATGTTGAGGTCGCCCGCGTGCTTGATGACCGGGGTCATCAGGCCCTTCTCGGAGTCCACCGCGATACCGATGTTCTCGGTGTCGAAGTAGGTGATCGTGCCTTCGCCCTCGTTGATCTTGGCGTTGATGGGCGCGTGCGCCTTCAGCGCCTGGGCCGCGGCCTTGACGAAGAACGGCATCGGGGAGAGCTTGACGCCCTCACGGGCCGCGAACGCGTCCTTGGCACGGGCGCGCAGCTTCATCAGGCGGGTGACGTCGACCTCGACGACCGAGGACAGCTGAGCCTGCTCGTGCAGCGCCTTGACCATGTTGTCGCCGATGACCTTGCGGATGCGCGGCATCTTGACGGTCTGGCCACGGAGGGGGGAGGCCTCCAGCGTCGGCGCCTTCTTGGCGGCGGGGGCAGCCGGGGCGGCAGCGGCCGGAGCCGGAGCAGCGGCGGCGGCCTTCGCGGCCTCGGCGGCGGCGATGACGTCCTGCTTGCGGACCCGGCCGCCGACGCCGGTGCCCTTGACGGAGGCCAGGTCGACGCCGTTCTCGGCGGCGAGCTTGCGCACCAGCGGGGTGACGTAGGCGCCGTCGTCACCGGAGGTCGCGGCCGGAGCCGGGGCCGGGGTGACCGGGGCGGGCGCGGGAGCCGGAGCGGCGGGCGCCGGGTCGGGAGCCGGAGCCGTCTGCTGCTGCGGGGCCGGAGCCGAGGGCGCCTGCGGAGCCGGAGCCGGAGCCGGAGCGGGCGCCGGAGCCGCGGGGGCCGGGGCGGGGGCGGGGGCCTCGGCGGCCGGGGCCGGAGCGGCGGGGGCCGGGGCAGCGGCCGGAGCCGCGCCCGGGGCGCCGATGACGGCGAGCTTCGCGCCGACCTCGGCCGTCTCGTCCTCGCCGACCACGATCTCCAGCAGGACACCGGCGGCAGGCGACGGGATCTCGGTGTCGACCTTGTCGGTGGAGACCTCGAGCAGGGGCTCGTCCTCCGCGACCTCCTCGCCGACCTCCTTCAGCCACCGGGTGACGGTGCCCTCGGTGACGGACTCGCCCAGCGCGGGCAGGACGACGTCCGTGCCCTCGGCGGAGCCGCCGCCGGAAGCGGCCTCGGCGGTGGGAGCCGGCGCGGGGGCGGCCTGCTCGGTGGACGGGGCGGCCGGAGCCGGCTCCGGGGCGGGCTCGGCGACCGGCTCGGCGGCCGGTGCCGGGGCAGCGGCGGGGGCGCCGGTGCCGTCGTCGATCACGGCCAGCTCGGCGCCGACCTCGACCGTCTCGTCCTCGGCGACCTTGATGGAGGCCAGGACGCCGGCGGCGGGGGAGGGGATCTCGGTGTCGACCTTGTCGGTCGACACCTCGAGCAGCGGCTCGTCGGCCTCTACACGCTCACCCTCGGCCTTCAGCCAGCGGGTGACGGTGCCCTCGGTGACGCTCTCGCCGAGCGCCGGAAGGGTTACGGAAACCGCCATGGTTTCGGTTGCTCCTTACGAATTGCGGAAGTCTGTGATCGTCGCTTCGTCGACCGAGGGATCAGTCGTGCGCGTGCAGCGGCTTGCCCGCAAGGGCCAGGTGCGCCTCGCCGAGCGCCTCGTTCTGCGTCGGGTGGGCGTGGATGAGCTGGGCGACCTCGGCCGGCAGCGCCTCCCAGTTGTAGATCAGCTGGGCCTCGCCGACCTGCTCGCCCATGCGGTCGCCGACCATGTGGACGCCGACCACTGCACCGTCCTTCACCTGGACGAGCTTGATCTCGCCCGCGGTGTTCAGGATCTTGCTCTTGCCGTTGCCCGCGAGGTTGTACTTGAGAGCGACGACCTTGTCCGCGCCGTAGATCTCCTTGGCCTTGGCCTCGGTGATGCCCACGGAGGCGACCTCGGGGTGGCAGTAGGTCACCCGCGGGACGCCGTCGTAGTCGAGCGGAACGGTCTTCAGACCGGCCAGACGCTCCGCGACCAGGATGCCCTCGGCGAAGCCGACGTGCGCGAGCTGGAGCGTGGGGACCAGGTCACCGACGGCGGAGATGGTCGGGACGTTGGTGCGCATGTACTCGTCGACCAGGACGTAGCCGCGGTCCATCGCGACGCCCTGCTCCTCGTAGCCGAGACCGGCGGAGACGGGCCCGCGGCCGACGGCCACCAGCAGCACCTCGGCCTCGAACTCCTTGCCGTCGGCGAGGGTGACCTTGACGCCGGCCTGGGTGTACTCGGCCTTCTGGAAGAAGGTGCCCAGGTTGAACTTGATCCCGCGCTTGCGGAAGGCGCGCTCGAGCAGCTTGGAGGAGTTCTCGTCCTCGAGGGGAGCGAGGTGCTTGAGACCCTCGATGATCGTGATGTCCGACCCGAAGGACTTCCACGCCGAGGCGAACTCGACGCCGATGACACCGCCGCCCAGGATGATCGCGGACTTCGGCACGCGGTCCAGGACGAGGGCGTGGTCCGAGGAGATGATCCGGTTGCCGTCGATCTCCAGGCCCGGCAGCGACTTCGGCACGGAGCCGGTCGCGAGGAGCACGTGGCGGCCCTGGATGCGCTGTCCGTTGACATCGACGGAGGTCGGCGACGACAGCCGGCCCTCACCCTCGATGTAGTGGACCTTCCGGGAGGCGACAAGCCCCTGGAGGCCCTTGTACAGGCCGGCGACCACGCCGTCCTTGTACTTGTGCACCCCGGCGATGTCGATGCCCTCGAAGGTGGCCTTCACACCGAACTGCTCGCTCTCGCGGGCCTGGTCGGCGATCTCGCCCGCGTGCAGCAGGGCCTTGGTGGGGATGCATCCCCGGTGCAGGCAGGTACCGCCGACCTTGTCCTTCTCGATCAGGGCGACGTCAAGCCCCAGCTGAGCCCCGCGCAGGGCCGCGGCGTAACCGCCACTACCACCGCCGAGGATCACTAGGTCGAAAACGGTGCTGGCGTCGTTCGCCACGTCACGTCCTCCATGCATGTGCGCCGTACGCCGGTCTCCAGTGACCGCGCGGCGGCTGGTGTCCGGCCGCTCTTTCTTCGGCCCTGTGGTGGGGGCCCTGTCCTGCCGAGCCCCATCTTCGCACTTGTCAGCCCTGAACGAGACGCCGGGCCGGGGTGTGAGACACCACACGCTCACATGAGAAGAGGGGACATGGTGAGGCAGCTCAGGAACGCGGGGCTGTATCCCCTTGCGGCTGTGCCGCGTGGCTCGACCAGCCCCCACGCCCCTGTGGATGCCACTCAACCGATGGCACCGAGCTATTGGGCGAACATCACCCCAGGTCACCCGAGGCAGTCAGCTCGGCCAGCCGCACCAGCGTCCGCACCGCCGACCCCGTCCCGCCCTTCGGCGTGTACCCGAACGGCCCCCCGTCGTTGAACGCGGGACCCGCGATGTCCAGGTGCGCCCAGGTGATCCCCTCACCCACGAACTCCCGCAGGAAGAGCCCGGCGACCAGCCCACCGCCCATCCGCTCGCCCATGTTCGCGATGTCGGCGGTGGGAGAGTCCATGCCCTTGCGCAGGTGCTCCGGCAGCGGCATCGGCCAGGCAGGCTCCCCGACCTCCTCGGCGGCCTCGTACACCGCGGAGCGGAACGCGTCGTCGTTGGCCATGATCCCGAAGGTCCGGCTGCCGAGCGCCAGCATCATCGCGCCGGTGAGGGTCGCGACGTCCACGATGGCGTCCGGCTTCTCCTGGGACGCCGCCCACAGAGCGTCCGCGAGGACGAGCCGCCCCTCCGCGTCGGTGTTGAGCACCTCCACGGTCTTGCCGCTGTACATCCGCAGCACGTCACCGGGGCGCGTGGCCGACCCCGACGGCATGTTCTCGGCGAGCGCCAGCCACCCGGTGACGTTGACCTCGAGCCCCAGACGCGCGGCCGAGACCACGGCCGCGAACACCGCCGCCGCCCCGCTCATGTCGCACTTCATCGTCTCGTTGTGACCCGCCGGCTTCAGCGAGATGCCGCCCGAGTCGTACGTGATCCCCTTGCCGACCAGCGCGAGGTGCTTCTTCGCCTTGGACGAGGTGTACGACAGCTTCACCAGCCGCGGCCCCGACGCCGATCCGGCGCCGACGCCGAGGATGCCGCCGTAGCCGCCCTTCTCCAGCGCCTTCACGTCGAGCACCTGCACCTTGAGGCCGTGCTCCTTGCCCGCGGCCTGCACGATCGAGGCGAACACCTCGGGGTTCAGGTCGTTCGGCGGCATGTTGATGAGGTCGCGCGCGCGGTTGAGCTCCTCGGCGACGGCGGCGGCCCGGGCGAGTGCGGCCTTGTACGCGGCATCCCGCGGCTTGCCGCCGAGCAGCGTGGCTTCGGCCAGCGGCGCCTTGCCGTTCTTCGCCTTGGCGTCGTTTTTCGAAGGCGCATTCTCCTTGTAGGCCGTGAAGGAGTACGCCCCGAGCAGCACGCCCTCGGCGACCGCGCCGAGGTCGGCGGCGTCGCCGAGCGGCAGTACGAACACGGCCTTCTTCGCGCCGACCAGCGCGCGGGCGGCGACACCGGCGGCCTTGCGCAGCGCCTCCGGGTCGAAGGAGGAGTCCTTCTCGGGCTCGGCGCCCAGGCCCACGGCCACCACGAGCGGCGACTTGATGCCGGAGGGCGCCGGCAGCTTCGTCACCTCGCCCTCGGCGCCGGAGGCACCGAGGGTCTCCAGGACGCCGGCGAGCCTGCCGTCGTAGGCCTTGTCCACGGATTCGGCGCCCGGCGCCACTACCAGGCCCTTCGCGCCTTTGGCGACACCGATCACGATCGCGTCGGCCCGCAGGCCGGGCGCCGCGGAGGTGCTGAGAGTGAGAGCAGTCACGGTGGTGAATTCTCGCTTCCGATGTGAAGTTGCTGGGGTCGAGCGGGTGGGTCGACCGGGCCCGACGGCCGACCCTATTTCGTGTCCGAGCACGGGTCCCGATCGGGGCCTTCACCCCTGCCGGCGACCACCCGGGACGAGCCTACGCTCGGGTCGGCCGAGCGTACCTCCGGCTGCGGCACACGAGATCATCCCTGGGTACGCCGTCGCACCGTCTGGAGCCTGTCCGTTGAAGCGCCCTCTCCTGCTCGTCACCCTGCTCCTCCTGGTGACGGGATGCTCGACCACCCCCGACTCCGCGTCCGGTGACTCCCGTTGGCGGCCCCGCCCCGGCGTCGCCTGGCAGTGGCAGCTGACCGGACGTGTCGACACGTCCGTGGACGTGCCGGTGTACGACATCGACGGCTTCGACCAGTCCGAAGCGGTCGTGTCGTCCCTGCACCGCAAGGGCCGCAAGGCCATCTGCTACCTCTCCACCGGCGCATGGGAGGACTGGCGGCCCGACGCCGACACGTTCCCCAAGTCGGTGATCGGGCGCGGCAACGGCTGGGAGGGGGAGCGCTGGCTCGACATCCGCGCCACGGACGCCCTGGAACCGCTGATGGCGGACCGCCTCGACATGTGCCGCGAGAAGGGCTTCGACGCGGTGGAGCCGGACAACATGGACGGCTACAAGAACCGCACGGGCTTCGAACTCACGGCGGCGGACCAGCTCCGCTACAACCGTCTGATCGCCGACATGGCCCACGACCGCGGACTGTCGGTCGGTCTGAAGAACGACCTCGACCAGATCCCGGAGCTGGTGGGGGACTTCGACTTCGCGGTCAACGAGCAGTGCGCGCAGTACGCCGAATGCGGGGACATGGAGCCGTTCATCACGGCGGACAAGGCGGTCTTCCACGTCGAGTACGAACTGCCCACCAGCCGCTTCTGCGCCGAGTCCCGGCGGCTGAAGCTGAGTTCGATGCTGAAGAAGTACGAACTCGGGGTGTGGCGCGAGGCCTGCTAGACGTTCATCGACAGGATCACCAGTGCCGTCGTCGCCGCCGTCTCCGCCAGCCCTCCGAACACGTCCCCGGTCACTCCGCCGAAGCGGCGCGTGCAGTGCCGCAGGAGAAGCTCGGCCGCTCCCCCGGCGGCGGCGACCGCCAGAACCGTGCGGACGACGTCGTACGACCCGAAGGGCGCCCCCGCTCCGGCCGCCGCCAGCGTCACCGCGACGGCCACCAGCACCGCACCTCGTACGGGGACCACGCCCGCCACCGCGGCCCCCAGTCCCTCCGGCCTGGCCGGCGGGACCCCGGCGCGGGCCGCCAGCGTCAAGGCCAGGCGCGCGGCCGTCGCCGAGACCACGGCCGCCGTCGCACCCCGCGCCCACGAGTCGCCGTACAGCTGCGACAGCGCGGCCACCTGGGCGAGCAGCACGAAGACGAGGGCGAGCACCCCGAACGGTCCGATGTCCGACTGCTTCATGATCCGCAGGGCGTCCTCGGCGGGCTTGCCGCTGCCCAGGCCGTCGGCGGTGTCCGCGAGGCCGTCGAGGTGCAGGCCCCGCGTGAGGACCGCCGGTACGGCGACCGTGGCGACCGCGGCGAGCAGTGCGGAGGAGCCCAGGGCCAGGAGCAGGAGGCCCAGCGCGGCCGACACGCACCCCACCGCCACCCCGACCAGCGGAGCGCACAGCATTCCGCCACGTGCCGCCTCCCGGTCCCAGCGGGTCACCTTCACGGGGAGCACGCTGAGCGTGCCGAAGGCGAAGCGGAGGCCGTCGAGCGGGGGTGGGGTCATGGACACGTCGGCAGGGTAGCCCGGACGCCGTAGCCGTCGGGCGGCCCGCCCCCGCCGACCCGAGACTGGGTCCATGGGCCACTGGCTGCACCGCAACATCGTGGAACCCGGCAAGCTGCCGTTGCTCCTCGCCCTGACCGCGTTCGTCCTGACGTTCCTGATCACGCGGGTCATCACCCGGCTCATCCGGGCGGGCAAGGGCCCCTTCGGCAACGTCAGCACCGGAGGGGTGCACATCCACCACGTGGTGCCCGGAGTCGTTCTCACCGTCGTCGGCGGCTTCGGCGCGGTCACGAGCGGGCGGCACGGCTTCGTGGCGGGGCTGTGCGCGGTCGTCTTCGGCATGGGCGCGGGTCTGGTGCTGGACGAGTTCGCGCTGATCCTGCATCTCGATGACGTCTACTGGACCGAGGAGGGCCGCAAGAGTGTCGAGGTCGTCGTCCTCACCGCGGCGCTGGTCGGCCTCATGCTCGCGGGATTCTCGCCGTTCGGCGTCAACGACGTGACGCAGGAGGAGGCCCAGGACCGCGGCGGCGTCATCACCAGCGTGGTGGTCAACTTCCTCTTCGCGATGCTCGTCCTGCTCAAGGGCAAGACCCGGATGGCGATCTTCAGCGTGATCGTCCCGCTCCTCGGCCTGATCGGCCTCATCCGCCTGGCCCGCCCGGGTTCCCCCTGGGCCCGGCGCTTCTACCGCCGCCGCCCGCGCGCCCGTGCCCGGGCCACCCTGCGCGCCTACCGCCGCGACAAGCGCTGGTCGGGCCCCCGCCGGAAGTTCCAGGATCTGATCGGCGGCAAACCGGACCCGACCCCGTCGCTGGAACGCCGCTGACGCGCCGCGGGGATCCTGGTCAGTGGTGAGGGGCGGTCGGCGTCCATGCCGGTTTCCGGGGCCCGGGGTCGCACGCGCTGCGTAGGGAGAAGAGCGTCGTCCGGTCGCCGACCGGGAAGGCGGCGGTGACCTACCGGGTCGTCGGCGATCGGATCGGCGACCCGGAGGCCTGGCCGGGGGCGATCGAGCCGTGGCTCGCCGAGGCGCGGGCGCACGGGTGGCTGCCGGCGGTGACGGGCGCGGGTGAGGACGCGGCGTCGGTGTACGCGCGGCGCTCGTCTCAGGGCTCGCCCGGCGGCAGCCCCGACCCGGCCTCTTCCCTCACGCGCCGCCGACGTGCCGCCGGGATTCCGCACAGCACCAGCATCGCCGCGATCGCCGCCAGGTGTTCCTTGCCGGCGAGGTTCTCCTTCACCAGCACCTCCGCCACCATCGACGCGATGACGGCACCCGCGGTGACCCGGGCGCCGTAGCGCAGGCCGACGAAGACGGCGAGGCCCACCACGGCCGCCGACGGGCCGGTGTCGACGACGTGCGCGTCCGAGGCGGACAGGCCGAGTGGGCTGTCGGGGCCCAGCCAGATGCCCACGCGCGCGTACAGCGTTCCGGCGAGCGTGGCCGCGTAGGCCACAGCGAGCGTCCGCCACCGGCCCAGACAGATCTCGGCGATCCCGAAGACGAACAGGATCTGCGCCAGCGCGCCCCACACCGGCAGGTCCAGGGCCGGCACGAACAGGGAGAGAGGGGTGCGGAGCAGGGCGAGCCACAGCGGGTCCGCGGCGCGTACGGCACCGACGTCCTGGACGACGTCGTAGCCCCACGACCGGTTGTGCACGACGTGCAGGGCCGCCGTCAGCCCGACGGCCGTCAACGCCAGGGGGACCGCCCGCCACTTCCGTCGCAGCAGCGGTCCGCGCACGGTGACGTACAGCGGCCCCCACTCCGCGCGGGCCCAGCGGGCGAGCGTCTTCATCCCATGGTCCTCATCTGTGCGTACTCAGGTGCTCCCGCCGCCGCAGCCACCCCGGCAGTCCCGGCACCTCCAGGAACCCCTCCGCGCGGGCCGAGGCGATGCCGATGCGCGGCAGGTCCGCGCTCTTCTCGAACAGCAGGAACCGCGGTTCCCAGATGGGCCGGTACTTGGCGTTGGCCCGGTACAGGGACTCGATCTGCCACCAGCGCGAGAAGAAGCTGAGCAGCGACCGCCACAGCCGCAGCACCGGCCCGGCACCAAGACGTGCACCACGTTCGAAGACCGAACGGAACATGGCGAAGTTGAGCGAGACCTGGGTGATCTGAATCTCCTGGGCCCGGTTCAGCAGCTCGATGACCATGAACTCCATGAGCCCGTTGTCCGCGTCGCGGTCCCGGCGCATGAGGTCCAGGGACAGCCCGTGCGGTCCCCACGGCACGAAGGAGAGCACCGCCTTCAGCTCACCGTCGCCGGCCCTGCACTCCAGCGCGACGCACCGGCCGTCCTCCGGATCCCCGAGCCGCCCCAGCGCCATGCTGAACCCGCGCTCGGTGGCACCGTCCCGCCAGTCGTCCGCACGCCGTACGAGAGCCGCCATCTCCTCGGCGAGGATGTCCTCGTGGCGCCGGATCCGTACCGTGTACCCGGCCCGTTTGACCCGGTTGTAGGCCTGCCGGACGGTCCGCATCGCCCGCCCCTCCAGCGTGAACTCGGCGACCTCGACGATCGCCTCGTCGCCCAGTTCCAGCGCGTTCAGGCCGTGCCGCGCGTACACCGTCCCCGCGTCCTCACCCGCGCCCATCACTGCCGGCAGCCACCCGTGCGCCCGCGCCTCGGCGAGCCACGGCTCGATCGCCCCCGGCCAGGCCTCCGGGTCACCGATCGGATCGCCGGAGGCCAGCGAGACCCCGCTGACGACCCGGTAGGTCACCGCCGCCTTCCCGGTCGGCGACCAGACGACGCTCTTCTCCCTGCGCAGCGCGAAGTACCCGAGCGAGTCCCGCTCGCCGTGCCGCTCCAGCAGCTCCCTCAGGCGCCGCTCGTCGTCCTCGGTGAGCGGGTCGACCGCACGCCGGGAGCGGAAGGCGGCGTAGAAGACGGCGAGGACGAGGATCGTACTGAGCACGTTGATGACGACGTTGACCCAGTTCGGCGTCAGGATCCCGTCGAAGCGGGAGTCGTCGGCGGCGACGGAGACCAGCCGCAGCGTGCCGTACCACCACCGCTCCCCGAAGGACGAGGACCTCGAGGCCTTGTTGGTGACGGTCACCAGCAGCGCGGCCAGCAACGAGGACACCAGCAGTCCGCCCACGGCCACGGCGGCGGCGAGCCGCGGATTGGACCGGTCGCCCTTGGCGTAGAACTCCCGCCGGCCGACGAGCAGCGCGGTGACGAACGCGGCCGTGAGGCCGAGCGAGATCCAGTTCTGCGCGTACCGGCGGATCTCCGGGAACGCCATCGCGAGGACGAACAGCGCGAGGAACGCCCCCGACAGCACCAGGTTCAGGATCCACGCCGCGCGCTTGCGCCGCCGCATGGTGATGGCGAGGAAGGCCGTGAACACCCCGGAGGCGAAGCCCGCCGTCAGCAGATACGGCGTGAAGAAGTCCTGCTGGTTGTGCCGCCGCACGTCCTGCCCCAGCGAGACCCACACCGCGCTGAGGAAGTTGACGAACGCGACGACCCGCAGGTACCAGACGGCGAAACCGGCGGCCCGCCGCGAGGCGCCGGTGGACCGGCGGACATTCCGAACAGGTGCAACTCGGACATCTCCCATGAAGGGCGATCATGCCCTTTGCGCCGGCGATTCTGTCGCAAGGGCACCCACCTGTCCCGGACTACTCCTCGTCGGACACCTTCTCCGGCTCCTCCTCGGAAACCGCGGGCTTCTCCGGCAGCTCGGCGGCCAGCGCCGCCGCGGCCTGCACCAGCGGCAGCGCCAGCAGTCCGCCCGCACCCTCCCCGACCGTCACAGCATGGTCGAGCAGGGGTTCCAGGGCCATCCGGTCCAGCGCCTTCGTCTGCCCCGGCTCACCGCTGTTCTGCCCGGCCAGCCACCAGTCCGGCGCCCGGAACGCGATCCGCTGACCCACCAGCGCACAGGCGGCCACGACCACTCCGTCCAGCACGACGGGCAGCTTGCGCACCGCGCTCTGGAGGAGAAAGCCGGTGATCGCGGCGAGGTCGGCGCCGCCGACGGTCGCCAGCAACTGCAACTGGTCCCCGAGCACCGGCCGCGCCCGCCGCAGTGCGTCCCGGATCGCCGCGCACTTGCGCATCCAGGCCAGGTCGTCGATCCCGGTCCCGCCCCGTCCGGTCACGACGGAGGCGTCGGTCCCGCACAGCGCGGCGACCAGCACCCCGGCCACCGTGGTCCCGCCCACGCTCACATCGCCGAGCACGACGAGATCGGTACCGGAGTCGGCCTCCTCGTCGGCCACCGCGACCCCGGCCCGGAAGGCGGCCTCGGCCTCCTCCAGGGTCAACGCGTCCTCGACGTCGATACGACCGCTCCCGCGCCGCACCCGATGCCGTACGACATCCTCCGGCAGCTCGGCCGGGTCGCAGTCCAGGGCCATGTCGACGACCCGCACCGGCACACCCAGCCGTCGCGCGAGGATCGACACCGGACGGCCGCCCTCCAGGACCTCCCGCACCACCTCCGAGGCGCTGCCCGCGGCCCGCCCCGAGACGCCCAGTTCGGCGACCCCGTGGTCACCGGCGAACAGCACGACCCGCGGCCGTTCGACCGGCCGTACCGGTACGGCCGACTGCGCCGCGGCCAGCCACTCACCCAGGTCGTCGAGGCGGCCCAGCGCCCCGGGCGGCACGATCTGACGCTCCCTGCGCGCCTCGGCGTCGCGACGCACCCCGCCGTCGGGGCGCTCGATCAGATCGGTGAAGTCGTCGAGATTAAGCGAGCTCATTCGCCGAACAGTACCGGCCCTGATCGAACACGGGGGCGCCACGTGGCCATGACGTCATTGCACCCGGGATCGGGATCCCATACGTTCCGATTTGCAGCGAATTGCCGTACGTTCCCGGGAGGCCTCATGCCCGCACCAACCGCCCCTTCCGTACGGCGTCTTCGCTCCACCGCCCGCGCGATGCTGCCGTTCCCCGAACCGGAGAGCTGGTTGGACGTGGAGACGGGGGACGCGGACTTCCCGGAGGCGGCGAGAACGTTCTTCCCCTACACGGCCTTCGACGGCCTGGACCCCAGCCCCCGTGTCGTGCACGCCCAGGTGGTCGAACGCCTGGAGGAAGGCCACGTCGGCCGGCTGACGGACCCACGGATCACCGCCCGTCTCCGCGCCCGCTACGACGTGGTCAGTCTGCTGAACCAGCGGCCCCGCACCGCGGATTTCCAGGCGGCCCTCGCCGTCCTGCGCCCCGGCGGTCACCTGCTCGTGGAATGCCCGGCCGACCCCCGCGCCGAGTTGGAGTCCCAGGGCTGCACGATCGTCACCACGGCCCGCAGATCCGCGCACATCCCGGGCCGTGTGACGACCCGCCTGCCCCTGAGGGCGACCGGACCGCTGGCCTCCGCCGCGAGAGCGCTGGACCACGCCCTGGCCCTCCTCCTCGCCGGCACCCGCTTCGCGAAGGCGTACCGGGTGATCGCCCGCAAGAACGCGGACACCTCAGCCCCGTAGCACCATCGCCTGCCCCGCCACCACCAGCACCACCTGCTCGCACTCGCCCGCGAACGCCGCGTTCAGCCGTCCCAGTTCGTCCCGGTACCGGCGCCCGGACGCGGTGGCCGGCACGATCCCCGACCCCACCTCATTGGACACGGCCACCACGGTCCGCCGGGCGCCCCGCACCGCGTCCGTCAACTCCCGCACCCGCGCCCGCAGTTCGCGTTCCCCGCCGCCGGCCCACTCCGCGTCGTCCCACGCTCCCACGGCGTCCATCGCGTCCGTCAGCCACAGCGACAGACAGTCGATCAGCAGTGGCGCCCCGTCGTCCTTCAGCAGCGGCACCAGATCGCACGTCTCGGCCGTACGCCACGACCCGGGCCGCCGCTCCCGATGGGCGGAAACCCGGGAGGCCCACTCGGTGTCCCCGTTCCGCGAGCCACCGGTCGCCACGTACAGCACCTCGGGGAAGGCCTCCAGCCGTCGCTCGGCCTCCACCGACTTCCCGGACCGCGCCCCGCCCAGCACCAGCGTCCGCCGCGGCACATCCGGTACGTCCTCGTAGACCCCGACCACCAGAGTCGTCCCGTCGGGCACGGCCCGCGCTCCCGCCGCGGCCAGCCGCCGCCGCAACTCGGCCCCCGGTGGCACGTCATGATCGATATGCACGGCGACGACATCCGTCGTGGGACCGACAGCGCCCACGGCCCGCAGCCGGGCCAGCGCGTCCGGCCGCCGTACGACATCGGCGAGCACCATGTCGTACGACTCGACGGTCCCTTCCTCCAGCCCGGCGGGCGAACCCCCCGGCGGCAGATACAGCGCCCGCTGCCCGTCGGGCCCGGTGACGGCGTACCCGGTCCCCGGCGCGTCCATCGCCACGGCCCGCACCCGATGCCCGGTCAGCAGCGCCAGCTCCCGCCCGTCCGGCACCCGCCCCGGCTGCGGAAGCCCGGCGGGCACCTCGACCGGGGGCCCGTCGTGGGGGTGCGACAGCAGAACCTGTCGTACGCCACCGAGCGTGTGCCCGGCGCGGGCGGCCGCGAAGGCGGCACCGGGGGTGAGATCGAGCAGCAGGGCCTCGTCGACGAGGACGGAGGTGGCACCCCGTGCGTCCGCCCCGACGGCGACCGCACAGGCGGCACAGGGACAACCGGGGCGAGGAAGGCCGTTGGGGGCACCGGTCCCGAGCAGAGTGAGTTCCACGGAGACGATTCTCGCCGGTCCCCGTTGATCTTGCGCGCGAGCAACCCCCGCGGGCCCGCAGCCGACGAACTACCGCTTAGGGTGCTCTTCGTAACGGATCAAACACGGGAGGCTCGCATGGCGACATGGACCTGGCGATTCGAGAAGGCCGACGGCGCGGAGACCCAGCCCGCCGTGGAGCCCGAGGAGTTCACCACCCAGGGAGACGCCGAGTCGTGGCTCGGCGAGTACTGGAAGGACCTGCTCGCGGGCGGCGCGGAACAGGTACGGCTGTTCGAGGACGCCACGGAGATCTACGGCCCGATGAGCCTGCGCGCGGCCGAGGAGGCCTGACCTCGGCGGGCGAGGGTGCCATGGCCCCCTCGCCCGCCTCCGCACAGCGACAGAGCGCTCAGCCCCGCACTCCGCACAGGTGCAGCAGCGCGGCGACCCCCCGGTACGGATCCGTCCGCCCGGCCCGCTCCTCGCAGGCCAGCAGCGCCTCCACGTCGGCCGGCGCCTCGGTGTCGTCCGCTGCCGTGTCCGTGAACACCCGCACGCCGTACCAGGCCTGGAGAGGCGCCCCGATGCCGGCGAGCGTCGCGGTCAGCGTGCTCAGCCGGTCGGCCCGCACATCGAGCCCGAGCCGGTTGCGGTACGCGGTGGTGTCGAAGGCGCCCAGCGCACCGGCCCAGTCCCCGGTCAGCCCCGGCCGCATCGCCAGCGCGTCGGCGTTGCGCACGAGCAACGACAGCAGCCCGCCCGGTGCCAGCATCCGCGCCAGCCCCGCAAGGAGCGGATCCGGCTCCTCGACGTACATGAGCACCCCGTGGCACAGCACCACGTCGAAGCTGCCCGGCAGGAAGTGCACCCCGGTGTCCCGGCCGTCGCCCTCGATGATCCGCATCCGCTCCCGGATGCCCTCGGGCTCGGCGGACAGGGACTCCCGGGCCGCCGCGACCATCGTGGAGTCCTGTTCGAGCCCGGTCACCTGGTGCCCGGCCCGGGCCAGCCGCAGCGCCTGGGTGCCCTGACCCATGCCCACGTCGAGCACCCGCAGCCGCTTCCCGACGGGGTACCGACCGACTATCTGCTCGTCGAGCTGCCGGGCCACCAGCTCCTGTCGTACGACATTCCGCAGCCCGCCCAGCTTGTTCAGCCAGGCATGCGCCGCGCCCCCGGAGAAAGACGTCGTACTCAGGGCCGCTCTCCGCGCTTGACCTGCGGCTTGGGCAGCCGGAGGCGACGCATCTGGAGGGAGCGCATCAGGGCGTAGGCGACCGCGCCCTTGCGGTTCTGGTCCGGGAAGCGCTCGGCGAGCCGCTTCTTCAGACGGAAACCGGTGAGGATCGAGTCGAGCACGATGAGCACGATCACGACGAGCCACAGCAGCAGCGCGATGCTCTGCAGCGCACCCACCCGCACCAGGCTCAGCACGAGGATGACCACGGCCATCGGCAGGAAGAACTCCGCCACGTTGAAGCGCGCGTCGATGGTGTCGCGGGCGAACTTGCGCACCGGGCCCTTGTCGCGCGCGGGCAGGTACCGCTCGTCGCCGCCGGCCAGCGCCTGGCGCTGCCTCTCCAGCGCGCTGCGGCGCTCCTCGCGCTGGCGCTTGGAGGCGTCCTTGCGGGTCAGCGACGTATGGGCGACGCTGCGGCGCTGGGACTGGGCCTCACTGCGCTTGGGCGTGGGCCGGCCCTTGGGGGCCTGCGGGTCGCGGGGCTGCTTGGAGTCGGTCAGCTGCGCCTTGTCGGCGACGGCGGCCTTCTCATCCTTGGTGGCACGGCTACGGAACACAAAACCCAAGGGTAAGGGGTGTCCGGGGTTGGACCCCAGCCCGGTGGGGAACGATCCGGCAACACCAGTCGTCATGTAGGGGGACAGAGGGGACGTCCGGTGTCGGTTGCTCACCCTGAAGGTCACCTACTCCTTACGCCGGAGCAAGGGATTGGTCAGTCGTCCTTGGGGATGAGCGCATCCGTCCCGGAACAGTGCGTCAATGGATGCAGGGCCCGTACTGTGGGTTCTGTCGCAGAGCTGGAGCTGGAAGTCCGTCAGAAGGGGGCGCGCGAAGCCCATGAGCGGTGTCATGAAGCGTATGGGGATGATCTTCCGCGCGAAGGCGAACAAGGCCCTTGACCGGGCCGAGGACCCGCGCGAAACCCTCGATTACTCGTATCAGAAGCAGCTGGAGCTGCTCCAGAAGGTGCGCCGGGGCGTGGCCGACGTGGCCACCTCCCGCAAGCGCCTGGAACTCCAGCTCAACCAGCTGCAGTCCCAGTCGGGCAAGCTGGAGGACCAGGGCCGCAAGGCGCTCGCGCTCGGCCGGGAGGACCTCGCCCGCGAGGCGCTGTCCCGCCGTGCCGCGCTCCAGCAGCAGGTGACGGACCTCGAGACACAGCACTCCACGTTGCAGGGCGAGGAGGAGAAGCTCACCCTTGCGGCCCAGCGCCTCCAGGCCAAGGTGGACGCCTTCCGCACGAAGAAGGAGACCATCAAGGCGACGTACACCGCGGCCCAGGCCCAGACCCGTATCGGCGAGGCGTTCTCCGGCATCTCCGAGGAGATGGGCGACGTCGGCCTGGCGATTCAGCGGGCCGAGGACAAGACGGCACAGCTCCAGGCCCGGGCCGGCGCGATCGACGAACTGCTCGCCTCCGGCGTCCTGGACGACCAGTCCGGCATGCACAAGGACGACATCCAGGCCGAGCTGGACCGGCTCTCCGGTGGTACGGATGTAGAGCTGGAACTGCAGCGCATGAAGGCGGAGCTGGCGGGAGGCTCGTCGTCGCAGCAGGCCATCGAGGGCGGCACCGGCCAGTCGCAGTCCCAGCAGCAGCCGCAGGACACCCCACGCTTCGACAAGCAGTAGGGCCCACGCCGAGGAGGGCGACATGATCGTACGGATCATGGGGGAGGGGCAGGTGAGGCTGGCCGAGGGCCACCTCGCCGACCTCAACAAGCTGGACGACGAGCTGTTGGCCGAGATGGAGAACGGCGACGGCCCAGGTTTCCGCCGCACCCTCCAAGCCCTCCTCACCAGGGTCCGCGAGCTGGGCGTGCCACTCCCGGACGACTCCCTGGAACCCTCGGAACTGATCCTCCCGTCCCCGGACGCCACCCTGGAGGAGGTCCGGGACCTGCTCAGCGACGACGGCCTCATCCCCGGGTGACCGGGCGGACGGTGCGCTCCCGGGGACGACGGTCACCGGGTCACCGGCCCGGTGACCCGGGACGTACAGGCAGCCTCCGTTCCGCCCCCGCCGGGGCACCCGTACCGTTGCGGACGTGAGCACTCTCCAGCGCGCCAAACAACAGCTCAAGGCGCATCCCCTGGCCCTGGACGCCGTCCTCGCGGTGGGCGTCCTCGCCTGCATGATGGTCGGCTCCTTCGTCGCGCCCCATGAGAAGGACGCCGTCAGCTGGAGCCTGCGCACCCCGGCCCCCCTCAGCCTCGTGCTCATGGTCCTCGCGGCGCTGGCCCTGGTCTTCCGCCGCCGTGCCCCGCTCACGGTCCTCGCCCTCACCGGCACCGCCTCCATCATCGAGTGCGTCACCGGCGATCCCCGTGCTCCCGTCGCCATGGCCGCCGTCATCGCCCTGTTCACGGTCGCCTCCACCACCGACCGCCCCACCACCTTGCGGGCCGGCCTGCTCACCATGACCGTGCTCACCGGCGCCGCGATGCTCGCCGGACCGCTGCCCTGGTACGCCCAGGAGAACCTCGGCATCTTCGCCTGGACCGGTATCGGCGCCACCGCGGGCGACGCCGTCCGCAGCCGCCGCGCCTTCGTCCAGGCCATAAGAGAGCGCGCGGAGAAGGCCGAACGCACCCGCGAGGAGGAGGCCCGCCGCCGCGTCGCCGAGGAACGCCTGCGTATCGCCCGCGACCTGCACGACGTCGTCGCCCACCACATCGCCCTGGTCAACGTCCAGGCCGGAGTCGCCGCGCACGTCATGGACAAGCGCCCCGACCAGGCCAAGGAAGCCCTCGCCCATGTCCGCGAGGCCAGCCGTTCCGCGCTCAACGAACTCCGCGCCACCGTCGGCCTGCTGAGACAGTCCGGCGACCCCGAGGCCCCCACCGAACCCGCCCCCGGACTCGCCCGCCTCGACGAACTCGTCGGCACCTTCCGCAGCGCGGGCCTCCATGTCGAAGTCGCCCGCGCCGACCACGGCACCACCCTCCCCGCCGCCGTCGACCTCGCCGCCTACCGGGTCATCCAGGAAGCCCTCACCAACGTCCAGAAGCACGCCGGCACGGAGGCCAAGGCCGAGGTCAGCGTCGTACGCGTCGGCCCCAACCTGGAGATCACCGTCCTCGACAACGGTGCCGGCGAGGACGACGACCCCGACAGCGGCGGCGGCCACGGCCTGCTCGGCATGCGCGAGCGGGTCACCGCCCTGCGCGGCACCCTCACCACCGGTCCCCGCTACGGCGGCGGTTTCCGCGTGCATGCGATCCTGCCGGTCAAGACCCGCACCCCGGCCGCGGGCGGCGCCGTATGACCACCACCCCTGCCACGGGAGAGCCCGTATGACGATCCGTGTCCTGCTCGCCGACGACCAGGCACTGCTGCGCAGCGCGTTCCGTGTGCTCGTCGACTCGGAGCCGGACATGGAGGTGGTCGGCGAGGCGTCCGACGGCGCCGAGGCGGTCCGACTGACCAGGCAGGAGCGCGCCGACGTCGTCCTCATGGACATCCGGATGCCCGGCACGGACGGCCTCGCGGCCACCCGCATGATCAGCGAGGATCCCGGCCTCGCCCATGTCCGCGTGGTCATCCTGACCACCTTCGAAGTCGACGACTACGTCGTGCAGTCCCTGCGGGCCGGTGCCTCCGGCTTCCTCGGCAAGGGCAGCGAACCCGAGGAACTCCTCAGCGCCATCCGGGTCGCGGCCGGCGGCGAGGCCCTGCTCTCCCCGGCCGCCACCAAGGGGCTGATCGCCCGCTTCCTCGCCCAGGGCGACGCGGACGACAACGACCCGGTGCGCTCCGAACGCCTCGCCGCCCTCACCGTCCGCGAGCGCGAGGTCCTCGTCCAGGTCGCCGGTGGTCACTCCAACGACGAGATCGCCGAGCGCCTCGAGGTCAGCCCGCTCACCGTCAAGACCCACGTCAACCGGGCCATGTCCAAGCTGGGCGCCCGGGACCGGGCCCAGCTCGTGGTGATCGCGTACGAGTCGGGGCTGGTCCGGCCGAAGGTGGAATGACCCGACGAGGGCCGTGAAAAGAAATCTCGCGGTGATGTCGAGAACCCGTGCCCCGCTCCGTCCCCGTGGTGGGAGCGGCCAGAATGGGTCGCACCGGGACCGAGGAGAGACACCATGGCGAAGTACCTGCTGCTGAAGCACTACCGTGGCGCTCCGGCTCCGGCCAACGACGTGCCCATGGAGCAGTGGACGCCCGAGGAGATCTCGGCACACGTGCAGTACATGCGGGACTTCGCGGACCGGCTGGTGAAGACCGGGGAGTACGTCGACGGGCAGGCGCTCGCTCCCGAGGGGACGTGGGTGCGGTACGACGGCGAGGGGCGCCCGCCCGTCACCGACGGACCGTTCGCCGAGACCAAGGACCTCATCGCCGGCTGGATGGTGATCGACGTCGACAGCTACGAGCGGGCCGTCGAGGTGGCGGGGGAGCTGTCGGCCGCCCCCGGGGCCGGCGGGAAGCCGATCCACGAGTGGCTGGAGCTGCGCCCGTTCTACGCGGCGTCGCCCACCGACCCGGAGTGCCACGCCGGTGGATGAGGCGCTGCTCAGAAGCCTCACGCCGAGCGTGCTCACCGTGCTCGTCCGCCGTGGCGCCGACTTCGCGGCGGCCGAGGACGCCGTCCAGGACGCGCTCGTCGAGGCGGTCCGTCTCTGGCCGGCCGACCCGCCGCGGGACGCGAAGGGCTGGCTGGTCACCGTGGCCTGGCGCAAGTTCCTCGACGCGACCCGCTCGGACACCGCCCGTCGCCGGCGTGAGGAACGTATCGAGGAGGAACCGGCGCCCGGCTCCACGCCCGCCGTGGACGACACGCTCCAGCTCTACTTCCTGTGCGCCCACCCCTCGCTCACCCCGTCCTCCGCCGTCGCCCTCACCCTGCGCGCCGTCGGCGGACTCACCACCCGCCAGATCGCCCAGGCCTACCTCGTGCCCGAGGCGACCATGGCGCAGCGCATCAGCCGGGCCAAGCGCACCGTCTCCGGGGTCCGCTTCGACCAGCCCGGCGACGTGGGCACCGTGCTGCGCGTTCTCTACCTGGTCTTCAACGAGGGCTACTCCGGCGACGTCGACCTCGCCGCCGAGGCCATCCGGCTCACCCGGCAGCTCGCCGGCGCCATCGACCACCCCGAGGTCGCGGGGCTGCTCGCCCTCATGCTGCTCCACCATGCCCGCCGCGCCTCCCGCACCGCCCCCGACGGCGGTCTGGTGCCGCTGGCCGAGCAGGACCGTACCCGCTGGGACACCGCGGCGATCGCCGAGGGCGTCCGGATCCTGCAGACCGCGCTCGCCCGCGACCGGCTGGGTGAGTTCCAGGCCCAGGCCGCGATCGCCGCCCTGCACGCCGACGCACCCACCGCCGGGGAGACCGACTGGGTGCAGATCGTCGAGTGGTACGACGAACTCGCCCGCCTCACCGACAGCCCCGTCGTCCGCCTCAACCGCGCGGTCGCCGTGGGCGAGGCGGACGGCCCCCGCGCGGGCCTGGCCGCCCTGGCCGTGATCAAGGACTCGCTGCCCCGCCACACCGCGGCCGCGGCCTATCTCCACGAACGCGCCGGCGATGTGACGACGGCGGCCCGCCTGTACGCCGAGGCCGCCCACAAGGCCCCCAACCTCGCCGAACGCGACTACCTGACCCGCCAGGCGGCCCGGCTCAACTCCCGTACGCGGTACTGACGGGGCGGCCCGGGACCGTCGTGCGGCGGGGCCGGGCACCCCGTTACCTATGCTGGGTGCTCGGAATGCCGCACGGGGGAAGGGGATGCGGGCGTGCCGCTGAACAAGGACGACCCGAAATCGGTCGGTGGGTACAAGCTGGTCGACCGGCTCGGGTCGGGGGGAATGGGCTTCGTCTACCGGGGCAGATCCCGCTCCGGGCGCGAGGTCGCGGTGAAGGTGGTGCACGCCCAGTACGCCGAGGACCCCGTCTTCCGCACCCGCTTCCGCCAGGAGATAGAGGCCGTTCGCAAGGTGAGCGGCGCCTTCACCGCACCGGTGGTGGACGCCGATCCGGAAGCGCCGCGGCCGTGGATGGCGACCCAGTACGTCCCCGGCCGTTCGCTCGCCGACCGGATCTCCGAGCGCGGCCCGCTGCGGGAGACCGAACTGCGGCGCCTGGCACTGGGGTTGGTGGAGGCCCTCCGGGACATCCACCGTGCCGGTGTCGTGCACCGCGACCTCAAGCCAGCGAACGTCCTGATGGCCGACGACGGCCCCCGCGTCATCGACTTCGGCATCTCCCGGGCGGCGGAGAACAACCCGCTCACCGAGACCGGCCAGATGATCGGCACGCCGCCCTTCATGTCCCCGGAACAGCTCACCGACGCCCGCACCGTCGGCCCGGCCTCCGACGTCTTCGCGCTCGGCGCGCTGCTGGTGTACACCCTCACGGGGCGGGGGCCGTTCGACGCGGACAGCCCCTACCTCACGGCGTACCAGGTGGTGCACGACGAACCCGTCCTGGACGGCGTACGACCGCAGCTGCGGACGGTCCTGGAGAGCTGTCTGGCCAAGAAGGCCGAGGACCGGCCCGGACTGGACGACGTGGCCCGGGAGCTCGCGCGGGTACTGCCCGAGGAGGAGGCGGCGGAGCCCCCGCGGACGGTGACCATGCGCGGGGGCCTGCCGGACCCCTCCGACACCGGGGCCCCGGACCCGGAGTCGGCCACGTCGCCCGGCCGCCGGCGTCGGCTGCGCCCGCTGTGGGCGGCGACCGCCACCATCGGCGTGCTGGCCGTCGGGCTGACCTCGTACCTGCTGACCGGCCCGGGACGCACCGACGGCGACGCCGAGGGCGGCGGTACGGCCGGTGCGCGGGCCGCCACCTCTCGCTGGACGGCGTTGCCCAGTGGCTGGCAACCGTGGCAGACGACGGTGTACGCCGACGCCGAGCGGGGCCTGAAGAAGGGGATCACCCTCCTTGAGGGAGGGATGGACAGCGGCCCGGAATGCCAGATGCACGAGGGTTCCGTCTACTGCGCGGGCGACGCGGTTCTGCCTGTGCGCCTCGACGGTGTCACCGGCCGGGTCGACTGGCGCGCCGACGGGGTGCCGTCCGTCGTGAGGAAGAGGTCGTACGTCTTCTCGCTCCTCGGGGTCGCGGACGGCGTCATGCTGGTCCAGCAGCGCTACCAGCCCGAGGGCGGGGATGTCGTGGTCTCGGTCATCGCCCTCGATACCGGGACAGGGGAACGGCTGTGGCGCCGCACGCTGGACTCCGAGTCGAGCCACCCGTACCTTTCGGGCGACCTTCTGCTCGTCCCGGACATGGAGCGCGGATCGGTGACCGCACGTTCGGCGCGCACCGGCGCCGAGCGCTGGAAGGCGCCGCTTCCGTCGGGGATGCAGTGCGACCCGGCGCGCTCGAACGAGGGCCTCTACCTGGAGTGCGCACCCGCCATGACGGCCAGCAAGGACACGCTGGTTCTGAGTTTCGACCGCTCCGACGGCTCGGTGCGGCGCCTGACGGTGCCCAGGCAGGCGATTCTCGTCGGCACGTACGACGGCCGCCTGCTCTACCTCGACGCAGGGCAACGGGCCTCCGAGTACAAGGGACCCTTCTCCCGGATCCGGCTGGTGGATCCGGACACGGGCGCCGCCACGACGACGGAGCTGGCCAAGGAGTTCGAGGGCACCGCGACGACGGCGGACGGCACCCTGTGGTTCACCGGCACCTCGGGCCGGGTGACCGCTGTGTCGGTCCGCACGGGCAAGCAGCTGTGGCAGACCTCGACGAGCCTGGAGCAGCCGGGCGGTGTCACCCCCGCTCCGCGCGCCCGCGTGGTCTATCTGGCCAGCGCCAGCGGCCGGGTCGCGGCCCTGGACGCCAAGGAGGGCACGCTGCTGTGGGAAACCCTGCCGCGCGCCAAGTGGGTGAGCGCACTGACCGAGCGGCTTCCCAGGGTGCTGCTCCACGAGGGCGCCCTGGTCGTCACCACCCCGTCCGGCGACGTCTTCACCCTCGACCCCGCCCACCCCGAGCGGACCTCCGCGTCGGGGTGAGCGTGGCTCGACACGGGCCTACGGCAGCGCCAGCATCCGCTCCAGGGCCAGCTTCGCGAACGCCTCGGTCTCCTTGTCGACCTCGATCCGGTTCACGAGCTTGCCCTCGGCCAGGGACTCCAGGGTCCAGACCAGGTGGGGCAGGTCGATGCGGTTCATGGTCGAGCAGAAGCAGACCGTCTTGTCCAGGAAGACGATCTCCTTGCCCTCGGGGGCGAAACGGTTCGCGAGCCGTCGTACGAGATTGAGCTCGGTGCCGATGGCCCACTTGGAGCCGGCCGGGGCCGCCTCCAGCGCCTTGATGATGTACTCGGTCGAGCCGACGTAGTCCGCCGCGGCCACGACCTCGTGCTTGCACTCGGGGTGCACGAGGACGTTCACACCGGGGATCCGGGCGCGGACGTCCTCCACCGAGTCCAGCGAGAAGCGGCCGTGCACCGAGCAGTGGCCGCGCCACAGGATCATCTTCGCGTCGCGCAGCTGCTCGGCGGTCAGGCCGCCGTTCGGCTTGTGCGGGTTGTAGAGGACGCAGTCCTCCAGCGTCATCCCCATGTCCCGCACGGCGGTGTTGCGGCCGAGATGCTGGTCGGGGAGGAACAGCACCTTCTCGCCCTGCTCGAAGGCCCACTCGAGAGCCTTCTTGGCGTTGGACGACGTGCAGATGGTGCCGCCGTGCTTGCCCGTGAACGCCTTGATGTCCGCCGAGGAGTTCATGTACGACACCGGCACGACCTGCTCGGCTATGCCGGCCTCGGTGAGCACGTCCCAGCACTCGGCGACCTGCTCGGCCGTCGCCATGTCGGCCATGGAGCAGCCGGCGGCGAGGTCGGGGAGGACCACCTTCTGGTCGTCGGACGTGAGGATGTCCGCCGACTCGGCCATGAAGTGCACACCGCAGAACACGATGTACTCGGCCTCCGGGCGCGCGGCCGCGTCCCGGGCCAGCTTGAAGGAGTCGCCCGTGACGTCGGCGAACTGGATGACCTCGTCACGCTGGTAGTGGTGGCCGAGGACGAACACCTTGTCGCCGAGCTTCTCCTTGGCCGCGCGGGCGCGCTCGACCAGGTCGGGGTCGGAGGGCGAGGGCAGGTCGCCGGGACACTCGACGCCCCGCTCGCTCCTCGGGTCGGCCTCGCGGCCGAGCAGCAACAGGGCGAGCGGAGTCGGCTGTACGTCGAGCTCCGTGGTCTGGGCGGTGGTCACGTCACGCACCCTTTCTACTTTTCGTCGATCTGACGCTATCTATCATAACCCGGTTCACGTCACTTTGACGATGGCTATAACGTCGATGTGACGTGAATCCCGGTCCTCCCGGGAGGGGTGGTTCTCGGGCCGCTGTTCGCTTCGTCGCGGGTGTGCGAGCATGAAGGGGACAGGCGAAAAGACAAGTTGCTCGGCCCGGAATGAATCCGCGGCCCCGGCGGTTGCAATCGTCGGTAAGCAGTCTCCGTACAACCCGGGAGAGATGTAGATGTCCGTATCGGACGAGACCGGCACCGTCACCGACGGCATCATCCTGTCCGACGCCGCCGCGGCGAAGGTCAAGGCCCTGCTCGACCAGGAAGGCCGTGAGGACCTGGCCCTGCGCGTCGCCGTTCAGCCCGGCGGCTGCTCCGGCCTGCGTTACCAGCTCTTCTTCGACGAGCGTTCCCTCGACGGGGACGTCGTCAAGGACTTCGGTGGCGTCAAGGTCGTCACCGACCGCATGAGCGCTCCGTACCTCGGCGGCGCGTCCATCGACTTCGTGGACACCATCGAGAAGCAGGGCTTCACGATCGACAACCCGAACGCGACCGGCTCCTGCGCCTGCGGCGACTCCTTCAGCTAAGCCACGGGTTCGACCAAGGCTCGAACGACAGAAGGCGGCGGCCCCCTCCGACGGGGCCGCCGCCTTCTCGTATCTCCAGGACTACCGGGCCCCGGAGGTCTCCGGCAGCCGCGCACCCGCCTTCTTCAGCGGGATCTCCTTGCCGTCCGTGCTCACGACCTTGCGGTCACCGAGCGGCGCGTCGAGCGGCACGGTCTTCTGGATCTCCTTGGCGATCGCGATGCAGACCTTGTCCGGCCACGGCGTATAGGTCACCTTGGCCGTCACCTCGTCCGAGGTCTCGCTCGCCGTCGCCGCGTAGTCCCCGCACACCCCGCCCGTGAAGCTCAGGGTCAGCTCGTCGCCCTCGGCCGAGTAGCCGTCCACCTTGACGTCGCGCGTCTTCGGCGCGGAGGTCGGCTGGTCCGAGGGTGCCGTGGGTGTGGCGGGTGACGTGGGCGTCGCCGTCGCCGTGGAGGCGATGTACGTCGGGTCGACCGCCGGATACGTCACCGTGAAGGCGTCCTTCGCGCCCGACGCCCGCACCTCGAACAGCCAGGACGGCACCAGCGCCGGCCGGCCGGCCACGAGATGCGACGCCAGCCCGAACACCGCCTTCTCGACGGCGAGCGTGTTCTTCGCGGGGCTCGCCGTCGACTCCCCGCAGGGCGCCTCCAAGCGGTCCTTGAGCGGTACGGGACTGGCGCAGCCGCCGATGCCCATGCGGTGGCCGGTCGCGGGCACCTTGTTCAGCAGGCCAAGCGTCTTCTCGGCGCTCAGCACGGGATACGTGTCGCTCTTCACCGGCGCCTTCAACTGGCCGGTGCCGCCGACCACGTCGCCCTGGCCGTTCACGGTGACGCCGGTCGTCCAGCCGTACGTGGGCAGCCCGCCCACGACCGGATCGGCGTTCACGACCCGCTGGGCGCCCATGACCTGGCTCGCGTCCAGCTTCGCGCGGTCCTGACCCGCCGCCTTCAGTACCGGCGCGGCGGCCTTCTCCGCGACCGCCACGCTCACCGGAGATCCGGTGGGGGTCTGCTCCGCACCGCACACGGTGGCGCTGTCACAGTTGTCGATGACGGGGGAGTAACGCTGGAAGGTCCACGCGCCCGGCGCCTGCCGGTTCACCTGGAGACTCGGTCCCGAACCGTCCCTGGCCCCGACCCGCCAGACCTGCCCCTGCGCCACCGGCGTGCCGTCGACCCCGAGCGCCCCGGCGAGCCGCGCCACGTCGTCCTCGGTGACCTGCCCCTGGGTCCGGTAGACCGGCGCCGAGTTGGGCCCCTCCGGGAGGCTGCCGTCGACGCGGTACGTCACGCCGTACGGATTCGGCTCCCCGGGGGCGATCCCGTTCCCCGCACCACCACTCTTGCTGTAGCCGTCGAGCGCGAGGGGCGGAGGAGTGTCGTCCCCCGACGCGCCGGAGGCCGTGCCGTCGCCGGACCCTCCGGCGGTACTGGCGGCGAGGTACGCCCCACCACCCCCGACCAGCAGGACGGCAGCGGCGACGGCGGCGACGACGGCCGGGGAGCGGTGCCCACCGGAACGGGGTGCGTCGGGGGCGGAGAGGGCGGCGACGGCGGGAACGTGATCGTGGTCGGACCCCGCCCCCGCGACGGCGGTATCCGGCGCGGGGGGCTGAGTCTGATCGAGACCGGTGTCCAGGCCCGCGGGCACGTCCGGGCCGACAGCGGCGTCGGGTGCGGGGAGCTTGCCGAGGCCGGTGCGGCCGGGAGTCGCCGCGCTGTCGCCATCGGCGGGAGCCTGTGGCGTGTCAGCGTCGGCATGGGCGCCGGGGGCCGCGGGGCCGTCCGCCTCGTCGGCCGCGGCATCGGCCGCGGTGCCGGAGGCCGGCGAGTCGTCCGCTGCTTCCTCGGTGTGTTCTGCCGGGCCTCGGGTGGCACTGGCTTCCTCGGTGCGTTCTGCCGGGCCTCCGGTGGCGCCGGCTTCCTCGGTGCCTTCGGCTCCGCCGCCCTGATCGGCGCCCGCGTGGCTCTCCCCCTCCAGGGGCGTAACGGCGGGGCTCGTCTCGTCGCCGAGAGCGTCGGAACCCCGCGTCTCCTCGGCCCCGCTCACGTCGTCGGCGCCGACCGCCCCCGCACCGCGCGCTTCCGCAGAGCTCCCGTCCCCGCCGCCGGAGGCCTCGTCGTTGTCGGGTCGCTCGGTGTTCACCGCATCGCTCCTTCTGCTGCGCAACTGTCCCTCGACCCTGACCAGACCCTGTCAAAAAGGTCGGCAAACGGGTCGTATCCCGCATCCCCTTTCCGGGGGACGGCGATGGGACGCAGCGGGGGAGCGCGCGGTTCCCTCGAACGCGCCGACGCGAGCGCCCTGCCTCAGTCGCCGTACTCCGACATCGCCTCCAGCAGCCGGGCGGAGCCCTCGGGAACCGTCACGCCGTGGATGAGGGAGGGAGAAACCGGAAGGGAAACGATCCGGTCGGGAACCGCCCAGTGCGGAGCCATCCGGGCGCAGTCACCGAGCAGCGACGCGAGGCCCCCGTCCAGGTCGGCAGGGGCGGAGACGTACAGCTCAAGGTTGGTCATGACGGCACCGTATGCACGCCCGGGCCCGCGAAGAAAGATCTACTATCGGGTAGTTTTTCCTGCTTCACCGCGCCGTCGGCCGCCTCGCAGTACCCCATACGGACCCGATAGCGTGAACCGTCAATACACCCTCCCCCCAGGAGAGCCACGCCGTGCGCATCGCAGTCACCGGCTCCATCGCCACCGACCACCTCATGACCTTCCCCGGCCGCTTCGCCGACCAGTTCGTCGCGGACCAACTGCACACGGTCTCGCTCTCCTTCCTGGTCGACAACCTCGACGTGCGCAGGGGAGGCGTCGGTGCGAACATCGCCTTCGGCATGGGCCAGCTCGGCACCAAGCCGATCCTCGTCGGCGCCGCGGGCTTCGACTTCGACGAGTACCGCGCCTGGCTCGACCGGCACGGCGTCGACACCGCGTCCGTCCGCATCTCCGAGACCCTGCACACCGCCCGCTTCGTGTGCACCACCGACGCCGACCACAACCAGATCGGCTCCTTCTACACGGGCGCGATGAGCGAGGCCCGCCAGATCGAACTCAAGACGGTGGCCGACCGGGTCGACGGCCTCGACCTCGTCCTCATCGGTGCCGACGACCCCGAGGCGATGCTCCGCCACACCGAGGAGTGCCGGTCGCGCGGCATCCCCTTCGCCGCGGACTTCTCCCAGCAGATCGCCCGGATGAACGGCGACGAGATCCGGATACTGCTGGACGGCGCCACGTATCTCTTCTCCAACGAGTACGAGAAGGGGCTCATCGAGTCCAAGACGGGCTGGTCCGACGCCGAGATCCTGGCCAGGGTGGGCCACCGGGTCACGACGCTCGGGGCGCAGGGTGTGCGGATCGACCGGGTCGGCGAGGAGCCGATCGTCGTCGGCTGCGCGGAGGAGGAGCGCAAGGCGGACCCCACGGGGGTCGGCGACGCGTTCCGCGCCGGGTTCCTGTCGGGGCTGGCCTGGGGGGTCTCGCTGGAGCGGGCGGCTCAGGTGGGCTGCATGCTGGCGACGCTCGTCATCGAGACCGTGGGGACGCAGGAGTACCGGCTGCGGCGGGGGGACTTCATGGAGCGGTTCACCAAGGCGTACGGGGACGAGGCCGCGTCCGAGGTCCAGGGGCACCTGGGCTGAGTCCCGTCATCACCTGAATCACCTGAATCACCTGATCCGGCGGATCACATATGCCGTTCCGTTGTCCGCCGGTTCCTCTCCCACGTACTCCTGCTCCCGCATCTCGCACCACGCCGGGACATCGAGGCGGGCCGCCTCGTCGTCCGACAGGACCCGGACGGTCCCGCCCACCGGAACGTCTCCGATCACCTTGGCCAGTTCGATGACCGGGATCGGGCACCGCTTGCCGAGGGCGTCCACGACAAGTGAGTCCTCCCGTACCACGGCCGAAGGCGTCGGTGCGCCCAGCTTCTCCCGCACCGCCGCCACCGCCCCCGGCAGCACCTCCAGGAAACGCTCGACCTCCTCGGAGGTCGCTCCCGGCGGCAACGACACCCGCACATTCCCCTCACTCAGTACGCCCATCGCCTTCAGCACATGGCTCGGCGTCAGCGTGCTGCTCGTGCAGGACGAACCGGAGGAGACGGAGAAACCGGCGCGATCCAGCTCGTGCAGCAAGGTCTCTCCGTCGACATAGAGACAGGAGAAGGTGACGATCCCCGGCAGCCGCTTCTCGGGATCGCCCACCACGTCCACGTCCGGCACCAGCCGCGGCACCCGGGCCCGGATCCGCGCCGTCAGCTCCCGCAGCCGTACGGCCTCTTGCGCGGCCTCGGCCCGCACCGCCCGCAGCGAGGCCGCCGCCGCGACGACGGCCGGCAGGTTCTCGAACCCCGGCGCCCGCCCCGACTCCCGCTCGTCGGCGGGTCCCTGGGGGGAGAAGCGGACACCTTTTCGTACGGCGAGCAGGCCGACCCCCGACGGACCGCCCCACTTGTGCGCGCTGGCGGTCAACAGCGACCACTCGCCCTCGACCGGCCCCCACCCGAGCGACTGCGCCGCGTCCACCAGCAACGGCACCCCCGCCCGACGGCACACGGCGGCCACCTCGGCCACCGGCTGCACGGTCCCCACCTCATGGTTCGCCGACTGGAGGCAGGCCAGCGCGGTATCGGGGCGAAGGGCATCGACGTACGCCTGCGGGCTCACCGCTCCCGTACGGCTCACCGGAACCTCGGTCACCTCGAACAGCTCCGCCGAATGGAGTACCGAGGAGTGTTCGACGGCTGACACGATCAGGTGACGTCCGATGCGACGACGACCGGCAAGCGCCCCCGCGATCCCGCTGTGCACGGCCCGCGTCCCGGAGGACGTGAAGGTCAGTTCGTCAGGCCGGCACCCCACGGCCTCGGCAGCGGCCTCCCGAGCGGCATCCAACAGCAGCCGAGCCCGCCGCCCCTCCCGGTACAACCGGGCGGGATCAGCCCATCCTTCGTCCAAGGAGGCCAACAGCGCCTGACGTGCGACGGGATGAAGGGGAGCACTGGAAGCAGCGTCGAAGTAGGACACACTGCAACGCTAACTCCCTGGACGGCGTGACCAGGCACAAAAGGCCCGCAGCCGCCAATTCAGCTAACCCCCCACCCAGTAGGCACCCCTCCCGCTGAACCCCCGGAGAGCGTCGGCTAGGGTTTGGTCCGCATAAACATCCAAACCCCTGCCCGACGCAGGGCGGCGACCGACCACCGAGTAAGGGCAGGCCGCAGCCAATCCGCGCGGGCGAGACTCTCGGGAAGGCGCTACGTGAGTCCCAACGGCTCCGACCGCTCGCCGCGGCGCCCGATGCGGCGGAAGCTGCTGCAGGCAATGATTGCGGGCCTGGTCCTGGCGACCGCCACCGGTTGCTCGTACAACTGGGAAGACTTCCCCCGCCTTGGTATGCCCACCCCGACCACGGAAGAGGCTCCGCGGATCCTCTCCCTGTGGCAGGGCTCCTGGGCTGCCGCGCTGGCCACCGGTGTGCTGGTGTGGGGCCTGATCCTGTGGAGCACGATCTTCCACCGGCGCAGCCGTACCAAGGTCGAGGTTCCTCCGCAGACCCGGTACAACATGCCGATCGAGGCGCTGTACACGGTCGTTCCGCTCGTCATCGTCTCGGTCCTCTTCTACTTCACGGCCCGCGACGAGTCGAAGCTCCTCAGCCTCAAGGATGAGCCCGACGTCACCGTCAACGTCGTCGGCTACCAGTGGAGCTGGGCCTTCAACTACATCGAGCCCGTCGCGGGTTCCACGGGCGACGCGAAGACCGACAAGAACCTGGACGCGATTCCGACCCGGTTCAAGAACGACTTCCCGGCGAACGCCGGCGGTGTCTACGACTTCGGTACGCCCGCCACGCGGAACCCGCAGACCGGAAACCCCGGCCCGACCCTCTGGCTCCCCAAGGGCAAGAAGGTCCGCTTCGTCCTCACCTCGCGTGACGTCATCCACTCCTTCTGGGTGGTGCCGTTCCTGATGAAGCAGGACGTCATTCCGGGCCACACCAACGCCTTCGAGGTGACCCCCAACAAGGAGGGCACCTTCATGGGTAAGTGCGCCGAGCTGTGCGGCGTCGACCACTCCCGGATGCTGTTCAACGTGAAGGTCGTCTCTCCCGAGCGCTACGAGCAGCACCTCAAGGACCTCGCGAAGAAGGGGCAGACCGGTTACGTTCCCGCGGGCATCGAGCAGACCGCCCACGAGAAGGACCGGGAGACGACGAACCTGTGAGCATCCTCAACGAACCCCAGGGTGCCGCCGAAGCAGGGTCCCACTACGCGGACGAACTGCCGGTCCGGCGCCAGAACCGCGGCAGCGTGGTCATCAAGTGGCTCACCACCACTGACCACAAGACGATCGGCACGATGTACCTGGTCACGTCGTTCGCCTTCTTCCTCATCGGCGGCGTGATGGCGCTCTTCATGCGCGCCGAGCTGGCCCGGCCGGGTCTGCAGATCATGTCGAACGAGCAGTTCAACCAGGCGTTCACGATGCACGGCACGATCATGCTGCTGATGTTCGCGACGCCGCTGTTCGCCGGCTTCACCAACTGGATCATGCCGCTGCAGATCGGCGCGCCCGACGTGGCGTTCCCGCGGCTGAACATGTTCGCCTACTGGCTGTACCTGTTCGGCTCGACGATCGCTGTCGGCGGCTTCCTCACCCCCTCGGGTGCGGCCGACTTCGGCTGGTTCGCCTACTCCCCGCTCTCCGACGCCGTCCGCTCTCCGGGCATCGGCGCCGACCTGTGGATCATGGGTCTGGCCTTCTCCGGCTTCGGCACGATCCTCGGCGCGGTCAACTTCATCACCACGATCATCTGCATGCGCGCACCGGGCATGACCATGTTCCGCATGCCGATCTTCGTGTGGAACGTGCTGCTGACCGCGGTGCTGGTCCTGCTCGCCTTCCCCGTGCTCGCCGCCGCGCTGTTCGCGCTGGAGGCGGATCGGAAATTCGGGGCACACGTCTTCGATGCCGCGAACGGCGGAGCGTTGCTGTGGCAACACCTCTTCTGGTTCTTCGGCCATCCAGAGGTGTACATCATCGCCCTGCCGTTCTTCGGCATCATCTCCGAGGTCATCCCGGTCTTCTCCCGCAAGCCGATGTTCGGCTACATGGGTCTGATCGCGGCCACCATCGCGATCGCGGGTCTGTCCGTGACGGTGTGGGCTCACCACATGTACGTCACCGGCGGTGTGCTGCTCCCGTTCTTCTCCTTCATGACGTTCCTCATCGCCGTACCGACGGGCGTGAAGTTCTTCAACTGGATCGGAACGATGTGGAAGGGGTCCCTGAGTTTCGAGACCCCGATGCTCTGGGCCACCGGCTTCCTGATCACCTTCACCTTCGGTGGTCTGACCGGTGTCATCCTGGCCTCGCCCCCGCTGGACTTCCACGTCTCGGACTCGTACTTCGTGGTGGCGCACTTCCACTACGTCGTCTTCGGCACCGTCGTCTTCGCGATGTTCTCCGGCTTCCACTTCTGGTGGCCGAAGTTCACCGGCAAGATGCTCGACGAGCGCCTCGGCAAGATCACGTTCTGGACGCTGTTCATCGGCTTCCACGGCACCTTCCTGGTCCAGCACTGGCTGGGCGCCGAGGGCATGCCGCGTCGGTACGCCGACTACCTGGCGGCCGACGGCTTCACCGCCCTGAACACGATCTCGACGATCAGCTCCTTCGTGCTCGGCCTGTCGATCCTGCCGTTCCTCTACAACGTGTGGAAGACGGCCAAGTACGGCAAGCCGGTCGGCGTCGACGACCCGTGGGGCTACGGCCGCTCCCTGGAGTGGGCGACCTCCTGCCCGCCGCCGCGCCACAACTTCCTCACCCTGCCGCGGATCCGCAGTGAATCCCCGGCGTTCGACCTTCACCACCCGGAGATCGCCGCTCTCGACCAGCTCGAGAACGCCGGTCACGGTGAGAAGGCCCTCTCCGGTGCCAAGGAGGCCGGCAAGTGAAGATCCAAGGACGGATGTTCATCTGGCTGAGCGTCTTCATCCTCGTCATGGCGATCGTCTATGGCGTGTGGTCGAAGGAGCCGGCCGGTACCACCGCGCTCTTCCTGGCCTTCGGCCTGTCCATCATGATCGGCTTCTACCTGGGCTTCACGGCCCGGCGGGTGGACGCCGGCGCGCAGGACAACAAGGAGGCCGACGTCGCGGACGACGCCGGCGAGGTCGGGTTCTTCAGCCCGCACAGCTGGCAGCCGCTCGCCCTCGGCTTCGGCGGCGCCCTCGCCTTCCTGTCGGTCGCGATCGGCTGGTGGCTGCTGTATTTCTCGTTGCCGGTGATCCTCGTCGGCCTGTACGGCTGGGTCTTCGAGTACTACCGCGGTGAGAACCGCACGCAGTAGCACGAGCGGAGCTCATCAGGAGCCCGGACACTCCGTCAGGAGGGTCCGGGCTCCTGCTTTTGCCGCAATCCTTGTCCCTCGTACGAGTCACTCAGCGCGCCGTTCTTGACGGGGCTTCCTAGCGTGAAGCCATGAACCACGCACCGCGTACCCGCACCGTCGTGAGCTGCACGCTGCTGGTGATCGCCCTCGGCGCGAGCGCCGCCGCCTGCGGGTCCGACGGGAACCCGCTGGCGGCCACGCCGTTCGACGCGGCGGACCAGATCGCCTTCAACGCGCCCACGGGCGGCGGCAAGAAGGCCGACCCGGACAAGCCGCTCGAGGTCACCGCCGATGACGACGACGGCCGCATCACCGACGTCACGGCCACGGACGCCACAGGCCGCTATCTGGCGGGCGAACTCTCCGCCGACGGCACCCGCTGGCGCAGCACCTCCCCACTGGCCGCAAACGCCCACTACACCGTCCGGGTGAGCACCGAGGACGAGGACGGGGCCCCGGGCCGCAGGGTCCTCGACTTCGACACCAGCAAGCCGCTGGGCAAGACGCGCCTGAAGGTCACCTTCGGCCCCAAGTCGGGCACGTACGGCGTCGGCCAGCCCGTCACCGCCAAGCTGGACAGACCCGTCAAGGACAAGGCCCAGCGGGCCGTCATCGAGCGCGCCCTCAGAGTCGACTCCACGCCCGCCGTACCGGGCGCCTGGCACTGGGTGGACGACAAGGAGCTCCACTACCGGCCCAAGGAGTACTGGCCCGCCCACGCCACGATCCAGGTCCGCAGCGAGCTGGAGGGCATCAAGATCGGCGACCGGCTCTGGGGCGGCAAGGCCAAGCCCCTGAAGCTGACCACCGGCGACCGCATCATCGCCGTGACGGACGCCGCGTCACACTCGATGAAGGTCTACAAGAACAACGAGGTCATCAACGAGCTCCCGGTCACGACCGGCAAGCCGGGCTTCGACACCCGTAACGGCGTCAAGGTCGTGCTGGCCAAGGAGTACTTCGTACGCATGCGCGGCACCAGCATCGGGATCGCCGAGGGTTCCTCGGACTCGTACGACCTCCCGGTCTACTACGCCACCCGCGTCACCTGGAGCGGTGAGTACGTCCACGCCGCTCCCTGGTCGGTCGGCTCCCAGGGCTACGCCAACGTCAGCCACGGCTGCACCGGCATGAGCACGTCCAACGCCGAGTGGTTCTTCAACACCGTCCACGAGGGCGACGTGGTCCAGGTCGTCAACTCGGAGGGCGACACCATGGAGCCCTTCGGCAACGGCTTCGGCGACTGGAACCTCGACTGGAAGAAGTGGCGCGACGGCAGCGCCCTGGTGGCCGGCACCCCGGACGCCCCCAGCCCCGACCAGACGGCGAGGCTGAGGCCGCAGAGCATCTAGAGGGACGCGGGAGCAGCTCTCAGGCGTTCAAGGCCTTGCGGTCCCGCAGCAGGGAAGCCAGCGCCGAGGCGAACTCCACCGGATCCACCGGATGGGTCACCGCGGCCTCCGCCCGGCTCCACGTGGCCAGCCACGCGTCCTGCGGCCGCCCGATCAGCAACAGCACCGGCGGGCAGTTGAACACCTCGTCCTTGATCTGCCGGCAGAGCCCCATGCCGCCCATCGGCACGGCCTCCCCGTCCAGCACACAGACGTCGATCCCGCCCTTGTCCAGCTCCTTCAGCACCGCCGCAGGCGTGGCGCACTCCAGGAACTCGACCAACGGGACGTCGGGAGCCGGTCGACGGCCCGCGGCGAGCCGTACCTGCTCGCGGGTGTTGGAATCGTCGCTGTAGACCAGCACCGTGGCGGTCGGCTGCATTGTTCCTCCGTGACGTCAGCGTCGTAAGGACAGGCCCGTTGGGCCGGATGCTACTCCCTTGAACACCACGTCAACACCGGTCTGGAGCAGGGAGACACTCCGAACGGCACCCCCCGGGGTGAGGGCGGGATAAGCGACCGACATAATGTCGGTCGTGGCGACAGCAACGACAGTAGAAACCGGGCACGCGCACCCGTCGGTCAACCGGCCGAACCTCACCAGCGTCGGAACCATCATCTGGCTGAGTTCCGAGCTGATGTTCTTCGCGGCCCTCTTCGCGATGTACTTCACCCTGCGATCGGTGACGGGTCCTGATCACTGGAAGGAGATGGCGCACGCCCTGAACGTTCCGTTCTCGGCGACGAACACCACGATCCTGGTGCTCTCCTCCCTCACCTGCCAGCTCGGCGTCTTCGCCGCCGAGCGCGGTGACGTGAAGAAGCTCCGGGGCTGGTTCATCATCACCTTCATCATGGGTGCGATCTTCATCGGCGGTCAGATCTACGAGTACACGGAGCTGGTGAAGAAGGACGGGATCTCCCTGTCCTCCGACCCGTACGGCTCGGTGTTCTACCTGACCACCGGCTTCCACGGTATGCACGTGACGGGCGGCCTCATCGCCTTCCTGTTCGTTCTCGGACGTACCTACGCGGCCAAGAGGTTCACCCACGAGCAGGCGACCGCCGCGATCGTCGTGTCCTACTACTGGCACTTCGTCGACGTCGTCTGGATCGGCCTCTTCGCCACGATCTATCTGATCAAGTAGCCGGGCCCGCTCCCGACATCGCAAGCATCGACGCAGAAGATCCTGACACCGGGGTAATCCGTGAAAAAGCTCTCCGCACGACGACGCCACCCGCTGGCGGCGCTCGTCGTCCTACTCCTCGCGCTGGCATGCACCGGGGGGCTGTACGCCGTGTTCGCACCCGCGAGCAAGGCGCAGGCAGATGAAACCGCCCAGTCCCTGGCCATCGACGAGGGCAAGAAGCTCTTCGCCGTAGGCTGCGCCAGTTGCCACGGCGCCGGCGGTCAGGGGTCCTCCGACGGTCCGAGCCTCGTGGGCGTGGGCGCCGCGGCCGTCGACTTCCAGGTCGGCACCGGCCGTATGCCGGCCCAGCAGCCGGGCGCGCAGGTTCCGCGCAAGAAGGTCATCTACACGCAGGCCGAGATCGACCAGCTGGCCGCGTTCGTCTCCTCGCTGGGCGCGGGTCCGAACATCCCGACCAAGGCGCAGTACGGCCCCGACGGTGCCGACATCGCCAAGGGCGGCGAGCTGTTCCGTGACAACTGCACGCAGTGCCACAACTTCACCGGCAAGGGCGGCGCGCTGACGCACGGCAAGTTCGCGCCGAGCCTCGAGGGCGTCGATCCGAAGCACATCTACGAGGCCATGCAGACCGGCCCGCAGAACATGCCGTCGTTCCCCGACACCACGCTGTCGGAGCAGAACAAGAAGGACATCATCGCGTACCTGAACGCGGTCAACGGCGACGACACCGTGAGCCCCGGCGGCCTTGAGCTGGGCGGTCTCGGCCCGGTCTCCGAAGGCCTGTTCGCCTGGATCTTCGGCCTCGGCGCGCTGATCGCGGTCGCCGTCTGGGTCGCCGCTCGGACCGCAAAGGCCAAGAAGTCATGAGTAGCCAAGACATTCCAGAAGAGAACCTGCCCGCAGAGCAGGACGCGCACGGCGCGGTAGGCGTCGCGGACGAGAAGAACCCCTTCGCGGACCCCGGCCTCCCGCCCCACGAGCACCGGGTGCAGGACATCGACGAGCGGGCCGCCAGGCGGTCCGAGCGCACGGTGGCCATGCTGTTCACGGTGTCGATGCTGGCCACCGTCGGGTTCATCGCCTCGTACGTGGGCATCCCCCACGACAAGTCGATCTTCGTCTTCCCGATCGGGCACATCAACGCGCTGAACTTCGCGCTGGGCCTGACCCTCGGTCTCGCCCTCTTCTCGATCGGCGCGGGTGCGGTCCACTGGGCCCGCACCCTGATGTCCGACGAGGAGATCGCCGACGAGCGCCACCCGATCGAGGCGTCCCCCGAGGTCCGCGCGAAGGTCCACGCGGACTTCAAGCAGGGCGCCAAGGAGTCGGCGCTCGGCCGGCGCAAGCTGATCCGCAACACGATGTTCGGCGCGCTCGCCCTGTTCCCGCTCTCCGGCGTCATGCTGCTGCGCGACCTCGGCCCGCTGCCCGGCACCAAGCTCCGCCACACCATGTGGCGCAAGGGCCTCCAGCTCGTCAACATGAACACCAACGAGCCGCTGCGTCCCGAGGACGTGGCGGTCGGCTCGCTGACCTTCGCCAAGCCCGAGGGCCTGGAGGAGCACGACGAGGAGTTCCAGACCGAGATCGCCAAGGCCGCCCTGATGATCGTCCGCATCCAGCCGGACAACATCAAGGACAAGCGCGAGCTCGAGTGGTCGCACGAGGGGATCGTCGCGTACTCGAAGATCTGCACCCACGTGGGTTGCCCGATCTCCCTGTACGAGCAGCAGACGCACCACGTGCTCTGCCCCTGCCACCAGTCCACCTTCGACCTCTCCGACGGTGCCCGGGTGATCTTCGGCCCCGCCGGTCACGCCCTGCCGCAACTGCGCATCGGCGTGAACGACCAGGGTTACCTCGAAGCGCTCGGCGACTTCGACGAGCCTGTCGGTCCTGCATTCTGGGAGCGCGGATGAGCACAAACGAGAGCACCGCGGCCAACGGGGCGCGGCGCGACAAGGCCCCGGCGGGCGAGCGCGTCGCCGACTGGGCGGACGGCCGGCTGGGGATCTACTCCCTGGCCAAGTCCAACATGCGCAAGATCTTCCCCGACCACTGGTCGTTCATGTTGGGCGAGGTCTGCCTCTACAGCTTCATCATCATCATCCTCACGGGTGTGTACCTGACGCTGTTCTTCCACCCGTCGATGAACGAGGTGGAGTACCACGGCAGCTACGTCCCGCTGCAGGGCCAGCTGATGTCCGAGGCGTTCAACTCGACCATGCACATCTCCTTCGAGGTGCGCGGTGGTCTGCTGATCCGGCAGATCCACCACTGGGCGGCGCTGATCTTCCTCGCCGGCATGTTCGTGCACATGATGCGCGTGTTCTTCACGGGCGCGTTCCGCAAGCCGCGTGAGGTCAACTGGCTGTTCGGCTTCCTGCTGTTCGTCCTGGGCATGTTCACCGGCTTCACCGGCTACTCGCTCCCGGACGACCTGCTCTCCGGCACCGGTGTCCGCTTCATGGAGGGCGCGATCCTGTCCGTGCCGATCGTCGGCACGTACCTGTCGTTCTTCCTCTTCGGCGGTGAGTTCCCGGGCGGCGACTTCGTGGCCCGCTTCTACTCGATCCACGTGCTGCTGCTGCCGGGCATCATGCTCGGCCTGGTCGTCGGCCACCTGATCCTGGTCTTCTACCACAAGCACACGCAGTTCGCGGGCCCCGGAAAGACGAACAACAACGTCGTCGGCATGCCGCTGCTGCCGGTCTACATGGCCAAGGCCGGAGGCTTCTTCTTCCTGGTCTTCGGTGTCATCGCGGCCATCGCGGCGATCGCCTCGATCAACCCGATCTGGTCGATGGGCCCCTACCGTCCCGACCAGGTGTCCACGGGCGCCCAGCCGGACTGGTACATGGGCTTCTCCGAGGGCCTGATCCGTGTCATGCCGGGCTGGGAGATCAACTTCTGGGGCCACACGCTCGTCCTGGGCGTGTTCATCCCGCTGGTGATCTTCCCGCTGGTCCTGGTCGCGATCGCGGTCTACCCGTTCATCGAGTCCTGGGTCACCGGCGACAAGCGCGAGCACCACATCCTGGACCGCCCGCGCAACGCGCCGACGCGTACCGCCTTCGGCGTCGCGTGGATCACCTGGTACATGGTGCTGCTGATCGGTGGTGGAAACGACCTCTGGGCCACCCACTTCCACCTGTCGATCAACGCCATCACCTGGTTCGTCCGGGTCGCGTTCTTCGTCGCCCCGGTCCTCGCGTTCATCGCCACCAAGCGGATCTGCCTCGGCCTCCAGCGCCGCGACAAGGACAAGGTGCTGCACGGCCGCGAGTCCGGCATCATCAAGCGCCTGCCGCACGGTGAGTTCATCGAGGTGCACGAGCCGCTCAGCCAGGAGCAGCTGCACACGCTCACGGCGCACGACCAGTACGAGCCGGCCGCGATCGGTGCCACGGTCGACGAGAACGGCGTCGAGCGCAAGGTGAAGGGCTCCCAGAAGCTGCGCGCCAAGCTGAGCGAGGCGTACTACGGCGAGGAGTCCCAGATCCCCAAGCCCACCGTCGAGGAGTACAAGGAGATCACGAGCGGCCACGGCCACCACTGATCGCTGCGCTCGCCACGCGCGGTAGAAGGGCCCGTCCGACACACTGGACGGGCCCTTTGCCATGCGCTGAGCGGCGGAGGTGGGGCGAAGTCCGGTACACGCGGTTGGGAGGGGGAGGAGACCGTGGGCCCCGTCCGAACGCCGGACGGGGCCCTTTGCCGTGCCCCGGGCTGGATAGGGTGGGAGCACATTGTTCTACGACATCTGGAGCGGCCCCATGAGCGCTGTGACCCCCGCTGGAGGCGACACCGCGGCGGGCCGTTCCTGGCCCGCTCTGCTCAACGGCCTGCTGGAGGGCCGTGACCTGTCCGCCGACGACACCGCGTGGGCGATGGACCTGATCATGCGCGGCGAGGCCACGGACGCGCAGATCGCCGGGTTCGCGGTGGCGCTGCGCGCCAAGGGCGAGACCGTCCAGGAGATCACCGGGCTGGTCCGGACGATGTACGAGCACGCGAACGTCATCGAGGTGCCGGGCCGGACCGTCGACATCGTCGGCACGGGCGGCGACGGCGCGAAGACGGTGAACATCTCCACGATGTCGGCGATCGTCATCGCCGGCACCGGCGCGAAGGTCGTCAAGCACGGCAATCGGGCCGCCTCCTCCGCGTCCGGCGCCTCGGACGTCCTGGAGAAGCTCGGCGTCAATCTGGAGCTGACGCCGAAGCGGGTGGCCGAGGTCGCCGAGGAGGCCGGGATCACCTTCTGCTTCGCGATCAAGTTCCATCCGGCGCTGCGTCATGTGGCCGCAGCGCGAGGGCAGTTGGGGATCCGGACCACCTTCAACGCGCTCGGTCCGCTGACCAACCCGGCCAAGGTGAAGGCGCAGGCCGTGGGCGTCGCCGACCCCCGCCTGGCACCGCTCATCGCCGGCGTCCTGGCCGAGCGGGGCAACTCCTCCCTCGTCTTCCGCGGCGACGACGGCTTCGACGAGCTGACCACGACGTCCACGTCCCGGGTGTGGGTCGTGCGCGACGGCAAGGTCACCGAGGAGAGCTTCGATCCGCGGCACGTCGGCCTCGAGCTGGTCCCGGTGGAGGCACTGCGGGGCGCGGATCCGTCGTACAACGCGGAGGTCGCGCGGCGGCTCCTGGACGGCGAGACGGGCCCCGTCCGGGACGCCGTACTGCTGAACTCGGCGGCGGCGCTGGTGGCGCTGGACCCGGGGTCGGGGACGCTGGCCGAGCAGATCGGCGCCGCCATGACCAAGGCCGCCGAGTCGATCGACTCCGGGTCCGCCAGGCGCACGCTGGATCGCTGGGTGGCCGCGAGCAACGCGTAGCGGGCAGCGCGGTCCCGTCATCCGGACACGGGTTGCGGGACCGCGATCACTTCACGTACGTTCCTGTACCAGGTCATGAGTGACAGTCATGAGGCCCCGGCCGACTGTCCGGCAACCCTCCGTCCGTGGCGGGGTGCCCCGGGTGAAGACCAGGCCGTAGGCAGCGAGGTCTACGGCAAGCGCGGGCCCCTCTCGAAACCAGGGGTCCTGGTCATTCGAGGGAGTCTTCCGTGAGCAAGCGAATGCGATAGGGCGCCGAGCCCCGCCTCCGCACACCCATCTCACCTTTCTTTTCACGGGAGTCCCCCATGTCTGTCTCCACCGTTGCCCCCGCCCGGACCATTTGTGACCATCTGCCCGTTCTGGGCCGGGATGTCACCGTCCCGCTCGTCACGGGCGGCGAGGTCACCTACGCGGCCCTCGACTACGCGGCCAGCGCCCCCGCCCTCCAGCGCGTCTGGGACGACGTGGCGGCCTACGCGCCCTACTACGGCAGCGTGCACCGCGGTGCCGGTTACCTCTCGCAGCTGTCGACCGACCTGTTCGAGAACGCCCGCAGGACCGTCACCGAGTTCCTCGACTGCCGGGACGACGACCAGCTGGTCTTCACCCGGTCGACCACCGACTCGCTCAACCTCCTCGCCGCCGCGCTCCCCGCCGACTGCCAGGTCTTCGTCTTCGAGACCGAGCACCACGCCTCGCTGCTGCCGTGGAAGGACGCCCGGGTCACCTACCTCGACGCCCCGCGCACCCCGCGGCAGGCCGTGGAGACGCTGGAGAAGGCCCTCGCCGACCGCGACCCCCAGGGCCCGGCCCTGGTGTGCGTCACCGGCGCCTCCAACGTCACCGGTGAGCTGTGGCCCGTACGGGAGCTTGCGGCAGCCGCTCACTCCCACGGCGCCCGCATCGTGCTCGACGCGGCCCAGCTGGCCCCGCACCACCCGTTGAGCGTCCGTGACCTCGATGTCGACTGGGTCGCCTTCTCCGGCCACAAGCTCTACGCCCCCTTCGGCTCGGGTGTCCTGGCCGGCCGCGCGGACTGGCTCCGGGCCGCCGACCCCTACCTCGCGGGCGGCGGCGCCAGCCGCAAGGTCACGCGGCGCGAGGACGGGGGAGTGGACGTGGAGTGGCACGAGAGCGCCGCCCGCCACGAGGCCGGCTCGCCGAACGTCATCGGCGCCTACTCCATCGCCTCCGCCTGCCGGGCCCTCACCGAGGCCGGCTTCGACACGCTGGTCGCCCGCGAGCAGCACCTGATCGAGAAGGTGAGGGCGGGCCTCGCCGAGGTCCCCGAGGTCCGCGTCCTCTCCCTCTTCGGTGACGACGCCCCCCGCGTCGGCGTGATCTCCTTCGTCGTCGAGGGCTGGAACAGCTCCCACTTCGCCGCGGCCCTCTCCGCCGAGTACGGCATCGGAGTCCGCGACGGCCTCTTCTGCGCCCACCCCCTCGTCCGCACCCTCCTCGGCAGCGACCCGCAGTCCCAGGGCGAGTGCGGCGCCCCCGAGGCCGCGCCCGGCGAGAAGTCCCTCAACGCGATCCGGGTGAGCTTCGGCGCGGGCACACCGGACGAGCACGTGGAGCGGTTCGTGAAGGCCGTGAAGGAACTGGTCGCGGACGGTGCGAAGTGGACGTACCGCACCGAGGACGGCCGCTGCGTCCCGGCCGTCTGACTTCTGACGTCCGGCGCGCGTATACGCTCCCCCTCAGCAGCCGTACGGAAAGCAGGGGGAGCACGGGGTGCAGGAGCTGCGCGAGACGGACCCGCGGACCATCGGGCCCTACGAGGTCCTGGGCAGACTCGGGTCCGGCGGCATGGGCGAGGTGTATCTCGCCGAGGCGCGGGGCGGGCTGCGACTGGCCGTGAAGGTCGTACGGGCCGAGCACGCCGAGGACCGCACCTTCCGTGCCCGGTTCCGGCACGAGGTGCGGGCCGCGCAGACCGTCGGCGGGGCGGGCACGTACACCGCGCGGGTCGTGGACGCGGACACCGAGGCCGCGCGGCCGTGGATGGCGACCGAGTTCGTGGCGGGGCCCAACCTGCGGGACGCGGTGCTCGACCGGGGGCCGCTGCCCGCGGACGCGGTACGGCTGCTGGCGGCCGCGCTCGCCGAGGCGCTCGCCGCGATCCACGCCAAGGGGCTGGTGCACCGGGACCTCAAGCCCTCCAACATCCTGCTCTCGCCGGACGGGCCCCGGGTCATCGACTTCGGGATCGTCAGGGCTCTGGAGGGCACGGCACTGACCCGGACCGGTGTGGTCGTCGGATCGGTCGGCTATCTCTCGCCCGAGCAGATCCGCAACGGCGCCCAGGTGGTGCCGGCCAGTGACGTCTTCTCCCTGGGCGCGGTCCTCGCGTACGCCTCCGGCGGCAAGGAACCGTTCGGCGAGGGGCAGGATTCGGTCGTTCTGCTGCGGATCCTGACCGGGGACGTCGACCTGTCCGCCGTACCTGAGGAACAGCTGCCGCTGGTGGAGGCGTGTCTGCGGGACGACCCCGGCGCGCGGCCGACGCCCACGGAGCTGGTCGCGGCCGCGGGGCACACCGCGGGATCGCTGCGCGAGGGACTGCGGGCGGGGTGGTACGGCCCCGGTGCCGCGAAGGAGCCCGAGGCCGCGCAGAGCGGTGCGCGCTGGGTTCCCGCTCACGACTCGGGGGAGCGGGAGAGCCGGGTCGAGTACGTGGCCCCCGTGACCGTCACGGACGTCCCCGCGGCCACCCATGTCTCACCGAATCCCGCTCCGCCGTCCCGGCGTCGGCTGCTGCGGGCCGCGGTCGGCGGTGCCGGGGTCGTGGCGGCCGGCGGTGTGGGCGGGTGGCTGTGGCTGCGGGACTCCTCGGACGGATCCGCGACGGGTGAGACGGTGGCCGGGGCGACCGGTGCGGGCTCCGCGACGGGCACGCCCGCGACGGGCTGGCAGTACAAGGTCCAGGGGCTCGGCGGGCGTCGCGGCCCCTGCGCCGCCCTCTCGCCCGACGGCACGCGGGTGTACGTCGGCGGCGCGGACGGCTCGCTGCACGCGCTGGACCTGGGCGGGCGGACCGTCTGGCACACCGCACTGGGCGGCGAGGCCATGTCCCCGCTCGCCACCGCCCAGGGCGTGTACTGCCTGCTGGAGGACGACCAGGAGGGCGCCTCCAAGCTGTGCGCGCTCGGCCGGGGCGGCAAGGTCCGCTGGACCAGGGCGTTCGCCGCGAACAGCCAGTTCCTGGTCACCGCGGGGCAACTGATCCTGGTGTCCTACGGCAACGGCTCGGACGCGGGCGGGGTCCGGGCCTACGCCCCCGACGGCAGCGTGCGCTGGAGCGCGCCGACCGGGCCGGCACCCACCGGTGAGCCCATGGTGGCGGACGGGGTGGTCTACGTCGGCACGTTCGGGGACCAGGTGCAGGCGCTGGACGCGAAGACCGGCAAGCGGCTCTGGGCGACGGCGGCCGGCCTCGACACCGGGCGGCCCGCGCTGGTCGGCGACACCCTGGTGGTCGGATCGGGCGGCGAGCAGATGCTGCACGGCATCGGCCGCAAGGGCAAGCCGCTGTGGAACTCGACCAACGACAAGGTGGACGGCAGCCGCTACTTCACCTGCGTGCCCTTCGGCGGCCTGGGCGTCACCGCCTCCGACTACGAACTCGTCGCCCTGCACCCCGCCGACGGATCGACGGCGTGGTCCTTCCAGTTCACCGACGACGGAACCCAGTACAGCAACCCGACCGTCTTCGGCGACACCCTCTACGTACGCCATGGTTCGACGCTCTACGGCCTCAACCGCAAGGGCAAGCAGATCTGGCAGAAGCGCGTCGAGGGCGGCGCCTCCGTCGGCACCCAGTCGCCGGTCGTCCGGAGCGGCCGCGTGTACGTCGCGACCGCCGACGGCATCACCGTGCTCGCGCTCGACTCCTAGGGTCTAGTGCCTCGGCAGGCAACGTTCGCCCCGTCGCGCCGCCCGGCACGCCCTCTCGCCGCACCGGCCGAAAGCCCAAGTACATCCAGTACGAGGACTTCCGGCCGGCACGCCGAGAGCACGCACCGGACGCCGCTCCTCAACGGGCAAACGTTGCCTGCCGAGGCACTAGCCGTCGAGGCCGATCGCGAACGCGGCCTCCAGGTCGTGCTGGGAGTAGGTCCGGAACGCCACATGCGTGTCCGTTCCCTCCACGCCCGGGATCTTGCTGATGCTGCCGGGGATGACCTCGGCGAGGTCCTCGTGCTGCTTGACCCGGACCATGGCGATCAGGTCGTACGTGCCCGTGACGGAGAAGACCTCGCTCACGGACTCCAGCGCGGCGATCCGCTCCGCGATCTCGGGGATCCGGTCCACGCTGGTCTTGATGAGGACGATCGCGGTGATCACGGCTGGTTCTCTCCCTCGGGGGACGGAGCTGGGGCGGACTTCACTCTAGTGGTACGGCCGAAGCGCACCCACGCGAAGACCAGGCCCAGGCCGAAGCCCACCAGGTGGGCCAGATAGGCGACCCCGGGGCCCTCGGAGGCGCGGCCCGCCGCCAGCCACTGCAGCGCCGCCCAGAAGGGGAGGACGACCCAGGCCGGGAAGCGCAGCGGGAGGAAGAAGAGGAACGGCAGGAGACTGGTCACCCGGGCACCGGGGAACAGGAACAGGAACGCGCCGAGGACCGCCGAGATCGCCCCCGAGGCACCGACCAGGGACTGCCCGGAGTCGGCGTTGGCGGCCGCGTAGCCCAGCAGGGCGAGGTAGCCGGAGCCGACGTAGAAGAGGAGGAACTGCACCCGGCCCATCCGTTCCTCGGTCATCACCCCGAACACGTAGAGGAAGAGCATGTTGCCCAGCAGATGCACCCAGCTGCCGTGCACGAACAGCGCGGTCGCCGGGGTCAGGGCGGCACCGGGGGAGTCCGCGAAGAGCTCGGCGGGAACCACGCCCCAGCGGTGGAAGTAGGCCCGCTGAGCGGCCAGGGCCGCGTCCCCGGAGCCGTACGCCGGATCGAGGCCCGAGGCGGGGCCGACCACGAAGACCAGACAGCACAGGGCGATCAGGCCGTAGGTGACCGGTGCCGGCCCCCACAGCGACCTTCCAGCTCCACCGACCGTCACCCTCCAGTTACTGATCACGAACACAGAGCATGGCGTAACGGGACGCAACAGCACAGACCGCCTCGCCGTCGGGCAGGCCCTGTGGACGCCCGAGCGGCGAGTACCCGCCAGGCCTTAGGGTTACGAGCCACACGCACCGGGCCGCCGGTGTGTCACGGACAATGGCTAGTAGGAAAGAGCACAGTCACGATGACGGTTCCCCTCCCGACCGCCTCGACGCGGTGGCGCTGCACCCTCTGCGGCAACCTCACGCGCTTCGACGTGACCCGCTCGTCGAAGGTCGTCGAGTACGTCCACCTCGACCTGGCCGGAGAGCCGAAGGTCGAGGAGCGCGAGGTGGTCAGTGAGACCATCGAGTCGGTGCGGTGCCGCTGGTGCAACGCCGTGGACCAGGTGGAACTCGTGGACAGGCCGGGCGCCGACTCCTGAGAGAGCCGGCCCCGCACAGTGATGGGGTGTGACGGATGGTGGAGACACAAGGCGGGGAGCCGGGCGACGGCGCCGCCGAGGTGCTCGACCGTCCGCTGCCCGACGGTGTGCGGCGCAGGGTCGTACACATCGTCTCGGAGGGCTTCGGCGGGCTGACCGTCGGCGAACTGCCCGCACAGCTCAGACAGTACGCGCGCTTCGCGCCGAACCGGCGGGCCAAGTTCGCGGGCAACGCCATGGCGGCCGCGCTGGAGACCGATCCGCTGTTCCGCCAGCGGATCGGGGAGAAGTTCAGAGAGGCCCAGCCGGAGCTGGCCGGTGCCCTCGACTCCGGTGCGCCGCCCCCGGCCGCGGATCCGCTCGATGTGGCGGCCGCGGCCTATGTTCTGCGGCCGACCGGCTGGGTCAAGCTGGTCACCGCGGCCGGCGAGGAGGCCCTGCGGGCGGACGCCGAGCGGGCCGACGAGGAGAGCCGCGCCGAGCTGGAGCGGCTGCGCGAGGAGCTCGCGGCCGCCCGCGACCAGACGCGCGCCGAGACCGAGCGGCTGCGCACCGAGCTGGAGTCCGCCAAGAAGGAAACCGAATCGCTGCACCGAAAGCTGCGCGCGGCACACAGTGACGTCAAGCGCGGTGAGGCGGCCCTGCGCAAGCTGCAGGGCGAGATGGAGACCGTACGCACCGAGGGGCAGGCCCAGGTGTCCGCCGCCGAGAGCGAGTCCCGGCGCCTGAAGGCACGCCTCGGGGAGTCGGAGGCCGCTCTGGAGGCCACGCGCAGAGCGGCGCGGGAGGGGCGCAGTGTCGAGGACATGCGCGTGCGTCTGCTTCTGGACACCGTTCTGGACGCGGCCCAGGGGCTGCGGCGGGAGCTGGCGTTGCCGCCGGTCTCCGTGCGGCCCGCCGAGACGGTGGACGCGGTCGAACCGGGCCGCATGACCCCGAAGGACATCGCCGCGCGTGCGCTGTCCGAGAACGACCCCGCGATCCTGGACCAGCTTCTGGCCCTGCCCCAGGCGCACTTGGTGGTCGACGGATACAACGTCACCAAGACCGGCTATCCCCAGATGCCGCTGGAGAAGCAGCGCCTGAGGCTCCTCGGGCAGCTCTCCCAGCTCGCCGCGCAGACGGGGGCGGAGGTGACCTGTGTCTTCGACGGGGCCGAGCTGGCCGCGCCCGTGCTGCTCGCGCCGCCGCGCGGGGTGCGGGTGCTGTTCTCCAAGGCGGGCGTCACCGCCGACGAATTGATCCGCCAGCTCGTGCGCGCCGAGCCGCCGGGGAGGCCGGTGATCGTCGCCTCGACCGACCGCGAGGTCGCCGACGGCATCGCCAAGGCGGGGGCGCGGCCGGTCGCTTCCGCGATGCTTCTGAAGCGACTGTCCTAAACATCAAAGTCCAGGTTGAATGACCGAATTAGCCGTATCGTCACGCAACGTAGCGTCAAGTTGGCCTCACTGCATGTGAGTTATGTGCAAAGAATGCAGGGCGTGACGAGATTTTGCTCCTGAGGATTTGAACTGATCACGGGAAGGTCACTAGGGTCTGGGCTCGAACCTCCGAGCGGGTGATCACTCAAAAGAAGGAGTTCACCTCCGTGGCGTCCCACCGTCGACCCAAGCAGCCGAGCCGTACGCGCGTAACCGTGCTCACGACCGCAGCGGCTGCCGCCGTGGCCCTCAGTGCCAATGCCGCCAACGCCGCGCCGAGCGAGAAGCCGAGCAAGGACGAGGTCAAGGCGAAGGTCGACGCCCTCTACGAGCAGGCCGAGCAGGCCACCGAGAAGCTCAACGGCGCCAAGGAGAAGCAGGAGAAGCTCCAGAAGGAGATCTCCACCATCCAGGACAACGTGGCCCGCGGCCAGGACGACCTGAACGAACTGCGGGACTCCATAGGCCTCGCGGCCGCCGCGCAGTACCGCAGCGGCACGATCGACTCCTCGCTCCAGCTCTTCCTGTCCTCCAACCCGGAGGACTACCTGGACCAGGCGTCCACCGCGGACCAGCTCAGCTCCCAGCAGGTCGAGGCGCTGAAGAAGATCCAGGAGAAGCAGCGCGAGCTGGCCCAGGACCGCGCCGAGGCCTCCGAGAAGCTCAAGGACCTCTCGAGCACCCGCACCGAACTGGCCAAGCAGAAGAAGGCCGTTCAGGGCAAGCTCGCCGAGGCGCAGAAGCTCCTCAACTCGCTGACGGCCGCCGAGAAGGCCGCCCTCGCCGCCGCCGACGCCCGCGCCAGCCGCTCCGCGAGCGAGCGCGTGGACCTCGGTGACGCCCCCGCGTCCTCCGCGCGGGCCCAGGCGGCCTTCAACGCCGCCCAGACCCAGCTCGGCAAGCCGTACGTCTACGGCGCCACCGGCACCGCCTCCTACGACTGCTCGGGCCTGACCTCCTGGGCCTACGCGCAGGCCGGCATCACCATCCCGCGCACCTCGCAGGCCCAGGCCAACGCCGGCACGCGCATCTACAGCATGAGCGACCTCAAGGTCGGCGACCTGGTCATCTTCTACGGCGACCTGCACCACGTCGCCCTGTACGCGGGCAACGGCCAGGTCATCCACGCCCCGCGCACCGGCACGGTCGTGCGCTACGAGTCGATCAACAACATGCCGTTCCAGTTCGGCGTACGGATCTGAGCCTCCCGACCGCCCAAGATCGCGACGACTCGCCGCCCGTTCGGGCGAATCGCGACAAGCGCACCTGACTGCACACCCCGCCCATGACCTGCGTCCTAGGCGGGGTGTCACGTTGTGTGCCCCCGGAGGTCGTTGGATACTCCCCCGCCGCGGGGCTACTGTCGGCCGCGTTTCCCCTTCGCCGGGGAACGTCTCTGTCCGTCAGTGGAAGGAGCGCGGCTTCCCGTGGGGTCCCATCGCCGCCTTGTCCAGACGTCCGGGTTCAACCGGGGCGCCGGTGCCGCCCTGTCCGTGCTGTCCGCGGCGGCCGCCGCGCTCGGCGCCGTACCGGCCGTCGCCGCCCCGTCCGACGGCACCCGGGCCGAGGTGGACCGTCTCTACGAGGAGGCCGAGCACGCCACCGAGGCCTACAACAAGGCCGACGAGCGCGCCGACTCGCTGCGCGAGGAGGTCGGAACCGCGCAGGACGGGATCGCGCGGCAGCAGGAGCGCATCAACTCCATGCGGGAGGCGCTCGGTTCGCTGGCCGGCGCCCAGTACCGCTCCGGCGGCCTCGACCCGTCCCTCGCGCTGCTGTTCTCCGACGACCCGGACGAGTACCTCGACAAGGCCGCCGTCCTCGACCGGATCAGCGCCCACCAGGCGGGTGAGCTCAAGGACCTCCAGGAGGCCATGCGCGAACTCGCCCAGGAGCGCAGCGAAGCGGCACGGAAGCTCGACGAACTGGAGAAGAGCCGCAAGGCCGTCGCCTCCCACAAGCGGACCGTCGAGACGAAGCTCGCCAGGGCACGCGAGCTGCTCAACTCCCTGCCGTCCGACGAACGCGCCGCCTACGACCGGGCCTCCCGATCCGGCCGCTCCGGGCTGCCCGACCTCTCGGGTGCGGTGGCGCCCTCGGGCCGGGCGGCCGCCGCCGTGGCCGCAGCGCAGTCCGCGATCGGCATGCCGTACGTGTGGGGTGCCAACGGGCCCACCGGCTTCGACTGTTCGGGTCTGATGCAGTGGGCCTACGCCCGGGCCGGCGTCGCCCTGCCCCGCACGTCCCAGGCCCAGCGCTACGCCGGCCGCCAGGTCCCGCTCTCCCAGGCGATGCCCGGCGACCTGGTCACCTACCGGGGCGACGCCAGCCACGTCGGCATGTACGTCGGCAACGGTCAGGTCGTCCACGCTCCCTATCCCGGCGCCCCGGTGCGCTACGACCCGGTGGGCATGATGCCGGGGGCGACGGTCACACGCCCCTGACCGACGGCTCCGATACCCGTACGATCGGGAAACATGGCTGGTCGAGGGCGGGCGTCGAAACACGGTGTCGTGGTGCTGTGCCTGCTGCTGGCCTCCCTGGTGGCCTGCGGCGGGAGACCGACGGCCACCGACACCGCCAAGGCCGACGTGCAGCGCGTCCTCGACCGGAGGGCCGCCGCCGTCCTCGACCGGGACAAGGCGGCGATCGCCGAGACGGGCACCGCGAGTTGGTTCGAGGACGTCAGCGCGGTACCGCTCGCCTCCTGGTCCTACAAGGTCACCGGCGTCCACCGCAGCGGCTCCACCGCCACCGCCGACGCGGAACTGCGCTACCAGGTCCAGGGCTACGACAGCGCCCCCGTCACCGTCGCCCGCACCCTGGACCTCTCCCTGGACGCGTCCGGCCAGTGGTACGTCGCCGACGAGAAGCCCGCCAAGAAGGCCCCGCAGCAGCTGTGGGACCAGGGCGAGGTGACGGTCGTCCGCGGAAGGCACAGCCTGGTCCTCGGCGTCGGACATTCCGGTGAGAAGCTGCACTTCTTCGCGGATCTGGCCGACCACGCCGTACCCGCCGTGTCGGACGCCTGGGGCACCGAGTGGTCCCGGCACGTCGTCGTGCTCGTACCGAGGTCCGTGGAGGGGATGGGGGGCCTGCTCGGCTCGCCCGCCTCCTCGTACCGCGGGATCGCGGCCGTCACCACCGGCGAGACCGGCGCCCCGGCGCAGGCGCCCGCGGACCGGATCATCGTCAATCCCGACGCGTACGGCCTCCTCGGCACCGTGGGCGGGCAGGTCGTGCTCACCCACGAGACCACCCATGTCGCCACCCGCGCCGACACCACCGCCGCGACCCCGCTGTGGCTGTCCGAGGGGTACGCCGACTGGGTCGGTTACCGCGGCACCGGGCGCACCCCGGTCGAGGCCGCACCGGAGCTGGGTGAGGCCGTCTCCGAGCGCCGGGTGCCGACGGTCCTGCCGTCCGACGCGGACTTCGGTTTCGCCGGCAGCGCGACCGCGCTCGCCAAGTCCTACGAGAGCGGCTGGATGGCCTGCCGGATGATCGCGGACCGGTGGGGCGAGGCGAAGCTGGGCGCCTTCTACCGGGCGGTGGGCACGCACACGAAGCGGCCGGGGGCGGTGGAGGAGGCCATGGCGAAGGTCCTCGGCACCGACCTGGAGGCGTTCACGGCCGAGTGGCGGGAGTATCTGCGGGCTCAGCTCGGCTGATCCAGGCGCTCGATGGCCTCCGCCAGCCACGCCCGCTCGGCCTGGCCGGTCGCCCGCGCCACCCGCAGCATGCCCTGCCGGAACAGGTCGTCCGTCTCTTCCGCGCGCACCGGTTCGCCGCCGTCGTAGAAGAAGCTCGCCGGCGTCTGGAGGAACTCCAGCCGCCGGCGCAGTACGGCTGCCTGCTCCCGCCGGTCCGGCAGGTGCCGCAGGAACGCGAGGACGGTGTTGAAACGGACCTGGTCGGTGATCTCGGCCTGTTTGGGGTGCCGCAGCCGCTCCAGCAGCTCCTCGTGCCCCAGACCGGTCAGCGACAGTGTCCGACGCGGGGCCGCGCTCGCGCCCGGCTCCGCCCGCTCGTCGAGCTTGCCCGCCTTGACGAGACGCGTGATCGCCGGATAGAGCGCGCCGTCGCTGACCGGGCGGACATGGCCGGTGAGCGCCTTGATGCGCTCCTTGAGCTCGTAGCCGTGCAGGGGTTCTTCGGCCAGGAAGCCGAGGATCGACAGCTCCAGCACTGCATTCCTCCTTGCGGGGGTCGTGCCCTCATGCTACCTCTTATCGAGCTACCTCTATTCGAGGTATCTCGTATCGAGGGGGACTCCTGGATGAACAGCCACCGCAAGCAGCTTGTCGCGCTCGCCCACCCCGTCTACCTCGGCCTGCTGGCCTCCGTCGCCGCCGGGATCATCAACACCGTGTGGGTCTCCCGGCTCGGCGGCCCCGCCGTCGCCGCCGTGGCCGTCGCGACCAACGCCGAGAACGTGCTGCTCGGCGTCGCGCTCGTCTTCGCCTCCGGGACGACCGTGCTGGTGGCGCATGCCCGGGGCGCACGGGATCCCGGCGGAGTGCGGGCGGCCGTGCGCGGCGGCATGGCGCTGTGGGCGCTGGTCACCCCCGTGGTCGCCGTGGGCGGCTTCCTGCTGCGCGAGCCGCTGGCCCGGCTGGTGCTCGACGGCGGCCGGTCCGTGTCCCTGGCCACCGCCTACTTCGCGATCTCGATGCCCGGCATCGCCGTCTTCTTCGCCCAGCAACTCGTCGACGGCATCCTCAAGGGCGCCGGCGACACCCGGACCCCCATGCGGCTCGCCTTCCTCGCGAACGGGCTGATCCTGGTGTGCGATCCGTTCCTGATCCACCGGTACGGCGTCCCGGGCGCCGCGGCCTCGACCGTGCTGTGCCGGGCCCTGACCCTCGGGGTGGGACTGCTCGCCCTGCGCCGGAACACCCTGCTCCGGTCGTGCCCGGGTGTCCCTGCCGGTGTCCCGCTGCGCGCGACGCTGGCCACCGGGCTGCCCATGGCCGCCGACTTCACCGTGCGCCAGGGCGGCGCGCTCGTCCTGGTGGCGATCGTGGCGCGGCTCGGGGTGACGGCGGTGGCCGCCTACTCCATCGCGTACAAGGTCATGTACGTGGCCACCATGGCCTTCTACGCCGTGCGGCAGGCCGCCTCCATCCACACCGCGCACCTGCGGGGCTCCGGACGGGACGCGCGGCGGGTGATCGGGCGGGAGGCGGTGGCCGTGTCCGGCGCGGTGGGGCTCGTGGCGGCGGTGCTGCTCCACGTGACCGCCCGCTGGATCATGGCCGCCTTCGGCGCGGGACCCGAAGTCGCCCACGACGGCGTGCTGTTCCTGCGCTGCGTCGGGCCGTACCTGCTGCTGATGGCGTGCTTCATCGCGCTCGGCGGGGTCTTCGAGGGCAGTGGACAGGCGCGGGTGCTGCTGCGGGTGACGCTGCTCGGCACGGCGGCCCAGCTGGCGCTGGCATACGGCTGCACGGGCTTCGGACTGCCCGGCGTGTGCCTGGCGATGGCGCTGGCCATGGCCCTTCAGTGCGGTGTCGTGACGGTGCTGTTCCGGCGGACGCGCGCCGGAGTTCAGGAGGAGGCGGAGGCCTCCTGGGCGGGAGCCTCGGTCTGATCCGGCACCGGGACCGCCGGAGCCGGCTTCTGGACCGTCCCCTTCCACAGCTCGCGCATGCCGATGACGGTGGCGAGGACCAGCAGGCCGTTGCGCGCGACCAGGAGGACGATGCCGCGAGGGGTGCTCCCGACGACGTCCGCGAACCAGATCGGGAACTCCAGGACCGTCACGAAGCACGCCATCAGCACCAGGACGGCCGGCACGCCCATCCGGCTCGCGCGAAAGCACAGACAGGCCGCCGCGAGACCGACCAGCCACACCATGTACTGCGGGCTGATCACGCGGCTGGTGGTGGTGAACATCAGCACCGCCACCAGCGCCGCGTCGGCCGCCGTGTGCGCCTCGAACCGGGTGGCCGCGAGCCGCCACAGCAGCAGCAGTCCGAAGGCCATGCCGGTCAGCGCGAGCGCGGCCGTGCTGACCATGGTCACCCAGGGGCCGAGGAACTCGACCGAGCCGTAGTTGAGCAGGACCGAGCCGTCCCAGCCGTGGTGCCGGGCGATGTGGAAGACCAGCGAACCCAGCGACTCCACCTCGGTGCCCCGCTCCCGCTGGAAGGTCAGGAAGGCGAAGGCCCCGGGCATCGCGACGGAGAACAGTCCGGCCACCACCACGACCGTCACCGCCGCCGAGGTCCAGACGCTCCGCCTGCGGATCCCCACGAGGATCAGCGCGGGCCACACCTTCAGCAGCGCCCCGAAGCCCACCAGCGCCCCGGCCACCTTCGGATGCCGGGCGGCCGCGAGGACCGCGGCGACGGCCACCGCGGTCACCATCACGTCGTAGCGGGAGTAGACGGTCGGGCCGAGCAGCGGTACGCCCGCCACCCACACCCAGGCTCCCCGCAGCCGCCGTCCGGGACGCAGGCCCGCGTACAGCAGCAGGAGGAGGGCGGCCAGGTCCGCGGCGAAGGCCATGAGGAAGAAGGCCTGCGTGTACTCCAGGAAGGGCAGCAGCGCGGGGGAGAGGATCGCGAGGGCCGCGGCGGGCGGATACTGCCAGGTCACGTCGGACTGCGGGAACGTTCCGGTGCGCAGGACGTCGTACCAGCCCTGATAGATGACCGACACGTCACTGGTGACGTCCGGCCCGGGGAAGACGTACACCTTGAAGACGAACAGGAGCAGCAACAGCCTGGTCACGCCCCAGGTCAGCAGCAGCCACGTCAGGGACCGCCGCACACCCGTCGTCTCCACGTGGTTCCCCGCCGTTCGCCGTCGCCCTGAAATGGTCGCTTGAGGAGAACATGATGTCCCGCTCTCCTGTGAGGGTGCCATAAGAGCGGCCGTCCCCGGCTGTGAGCTGCCGGTTCGGTAGGGTCGGCGGCGATGCACAAGACCCTGATCGTGACGAACGACTTCCCGCCCCGCCCGGGTGGCATCCAGGCGTTCCTGCACAACATGGCGCTCCGGCTCGACCCCGAGCGCCTGGTCGTCCACGCCTCCACCTGGAAACGGAGCCGGGAGGGCGTCGAGGCGACCGCCGCCTTCGACGCGGAGCAGCCCTTCACCGTCGTACGGGCTTCCACGACCATGCTGCTGCCGACGCCCGGGGCCACCCGCAGGGCCGTCGGGCTGCTGCGTGAGCACGGCTGTACGTCGGTGTGGTTCGGGGCGGCCGCGCCGCTCGGGCTGATGGCGCCGGCACTCAGGAGGGCGGGTGCCGAGCGGCTGGTGGCCACGACCCACGGGCATGAGGCCGGGTGGGCCCAACTGCCCGCCGCGCGGCAGCTGTTGGGCCGGATCGGGGAGTCGACGGACACCCTCACCTACCTCGGTGAGTACACGCGCTCGCGGATCGCCGGCGCGCTGACGCCGCAGGCGGCCGGGCGGATGGTGCAGCTGCCGCCGGGCGTCGACGAGAAGACCTTCCATCCCGGGTCGGGCGGTGACGCGGTGCGGGCACGGCTGGGGCTGACGGACCGGCCGGTGGTCGTGTGCGTGTCCCGGCTCGTGCCGCGCAAGGGGCAGGACACGCTGATTCTCGCCATGCCGCGGATCCTCACGAAGGAGCCCGACGCCGTTCTGCTGATCGTCGGCGGCGGACCCTACGAGAAGGAGCTGCGCAGGCTCGCCCACGAGACCGGTGTCGCCGACTCCGTGCGCTTCACCGGAGCCGTGCCCTGGGCCGAGCTGCCCGCCCACTACGGCGCCGGGGACGTCTTCGCGATGCCGTGCCGGACCCGCCGGGGCGGGCTCGACGTCGAGGGGCTCGGGATCGTCTACCTGGAGGCCTCCGCGACCGGCCTGCCCGTCGTCGCCGGGGACTCCGGAGGCGCCCCGGACGCGGTCCTCGACGGCGAGACCGGCTGGGTCGTGCGCGGCGGATCGGCCGAGGAGACCGCCGAGCGGATCGTCGTCCTCCTCGGCGACGCGGAACTGCGGAGGCGCATGGGGGAGCGGGGACGGGAGTGGGTCGAGGAGAAGTGGCGATGGGATTTGTTGGCGGAAAAGTTGAAGACCCTCCTATAGCCGGAGGCCGATAATCCGCCGATGCTGCGCGCATGACAGCAAAACTGATACAGCGTCAGCTGACTAGACGTCAGATCCTTGGTATGGCCGCCCTGCAGACGGCGGCCACTCTCGGCTTCACCCGTGTCGGGCTCCAGTCGGCCCGCGCGGACGAGCCCGCCGCGGTCGAGTCCGCGCCCGCCATCGTCGTCGGCTCCGGCTACGGCGCCTCCGTCGCCGCCCTCCGCCTCGGCCAGGCCGGCATCCGCACCCTCGTCCTCGAGATGGGCCGGCTGTGGAACACCGCCGGCCCCGACGGCAAGGTCTTCTGCAACACCGCCAACCCCGACCAGCGCTCCATGTGGTTCCGCACCCGCACCGAGGCGCCGCTGGCCACCTTCCTGTGGCTGGACGTCGTCAACAAGGACATCAACCCCTACCCCGGCGTCCTGGACCGCGTCCGCTTCTCCAACATGTCCGTCTTCGTGGGCCGCGGGGTCGGCGGCGGCTCCCTGGTCAACGGCTCGATGGCGGTCACCCCGCTCCAGTCCTACTTCGCCGAGCAGTTCCCGGGCATCGACACCGCGGAGATGTACAGCACGTACTTCCCGCGCGCCCGCGCCATGCTCGGCGTCAACACCGTCGACCCGGCCTGGTTCGAGTCGACCGAGTGGTATCAGTTCAGCCGGGTCTCCCGGAAGCACGCCGGCAACACCGGCCTGAAGACCACCTTCGTGCCCAGCGTCTACGACTTCGGCTACATGCAGCGCGAGGCCGCCGGCACCGCCACCAAGTCGGCCCTCGGCCAGGAGGTCATCTACGGCAACAACCACGGCAAGAAGAGCCTCGACAAGACGTATCTGGCGTCCGCGCTCGGCACCGGCAACGTCACCATCCACACCATGGAGAAGGTCACCGGGATCAGCCGGGCGAGCGACGGCAGCTGGGTGCTGACCGCCGAGCGTATCGACAACACCGGCGCGGTCGTCGAGACCAAGCAGTACGGCTGCACCTATCTGTTCCTGGGCGGCGGCAGCCTGGGCACGAGTGAACTCCTGCTCCGGTCCAAGCAGTCGGGGACCCTTCCGGCGCTGGACGCGAGCGTCGGGGCCGGCTGGGGCCCCAACGGCAACGTGATGCTCGGGCGGGCCAACCACCTGTGGGACACCGTCGGCGCCAACCAGTCGACGATGCCGGTCATGGGCATCGACGACTGGGCCAACACCGACAACCCCGTCTTCGCCGAGATCGCGCCTTTACCCACGGGACTCGAGCACTGGGTGAGCCTGTATCTGGCGATCACCAAGAACCCGCAGCGCGCGGCCTTCTCGTACTCGGGCGGCGCTCTGAACCTCAACTGGAGTGCCGCGCAGAGCTCGGTCTCCTCCGGCATGGCCAAGAAGCTCTTCGACCGGATCAACTCCGCCAACTCGACCATCTACCGGTACGACCTCTTCGGCTCCCCCAGCAGGGTCTTCGCCGACGACTTCACCTACCACCCGCTGGGCGGCTGTGTGCTGGGCAGGGCCACCGACAACTACGGCCGGGTGAAGGGCTATCCGAAGCTCTACGTCACCGACGGCTCGCTGATCCCCGGCAACATCGGGGTCAACCCGTTCGTCACCATCACCGCGCTCGCCGAACGCACGATGGCGCGGGTCCTCGCCGAGGACACCGCGCCATGACGCTCCTTCAACAGGCTTTCTACTTCGCGTAGATCGCCTCGATCTCGTCCGCGTAGTCCTTCGCCACCACGTTCCGCTTGAGCTTCAGCGACGGCGTGAGGTGGCCCGTCTCCTCCGTGAACTGGGAGGACAGAATGCGGAACTTCCGCACCGATTCCGCCTTCGACACCGCGGCGTTGCCGTCGTCGATCGCGGCCTGGATCGCCGCGTTCAGGTCCGCGTCCCCGGCCAGCGACGCCGCGGTGGAACCCGCCGGCTTGCCGTGTTCCTCGGCCCAACGGCCCAGGAACTCCTCGTCGATGGTGATCAGCGCGCCCACGAACGGCCGCCCGTCGCCCACCACCATGCACTCCGCGACCAGTGCGTGCGCCCGGATCCGGTCCTCGATCACGGCCGGCGCGACGTTCTTGCCGCCCGCGGTGACGATGATCTCCTTCTTGCGACCGGTGATCCTGAGGTAGCCGTCCTCGTCGAGGGTGCCGATGTCACCGGTGTGGAACCAGCCGTCGGTCAGCGCCTCGGCCGTGGCGGCCTCGTTGTTCCAGTAGCCCTTGAACAGGTGCTCGCCGTGCAGCAGCACCTCGCCGTCGTCCGCGATCCGGATCACCGAGCCCGGCAGCGGCTGACCGACCGTGCCGATCTTCGTGCGGTCCCACGGGTTGAACGCGGTCGCGGCACAGGACTCGGTCAGACCGTAACCCTCCAGGACCGTGAAGCCGATGCCGCGGAAGAAGTGCCCCAGGCGCTCGCCGAGCGGGGCGCCGCCGGAGATGGCGTACTCGCCCTTGCCGCCGAGGACCGCGCGCAGCTTGCTGTAGACCAGTGTGTCGAAGGTCTTGTACTTGATCTTCAGTCCGAGCGACGGACCCGACGGGGTGTCCAGGGCCTTGCTGTAGGCGATCGCCGTGTCGGCGGCCTTGTCGAAGATCTTGCCCTTGCCGTCCGCCTGCGCCTTGGCGCGCGCCGAGTTGTAGACCTTCTCGAAGACGCGCGGGACGCCCAGGATCAGCGTCGGCCGGAAGGACGCCAGCTCGTCGGTGAGGTTCTTGATGTCCGGGACCATGCCCAGCTTGATCGGTGCCATCATCGGCGCGATCTGCACGAGCCGACCGAAGACGTGCGCGAGTGGCAGGAAGAGCAGCACCGAGCAGTCACCGGTGCGGAACAGCGGGCGCAGCCGCTCCACGATGTTGCCGCACTCCGCGAAGAAGCTGCGGTGGGTGAGCACACAGCCCTTGGGACGGCCCGTGGTGCCGGAGGTGTAGACGATGGTCGCCGGGTCGTCGGCCTTCGCCAGCGAGCTGCGCTCCTCCACGGCCGCGTCGCTGATGTCCTTGCCGGCGCGGGCCAGCTCCTCGATCCCGCCGCCGTCGATCTGCCAGACGTGCTTCAGGGCGGGCAGCGCGTCGCGCACCGACTCGACGGCCGCGGTGTGACCATCCAGTTCCACGACGCAGGCGGTCGCGCCGGAGTCGCCGAGGATCCACTGGATCTGCTCCGGCGAACTGGTCTCGTACACCGGCACGGTGATCGCGCCCGCGCTCCAGATCGCGAAGTCGAGCAGCGTCCACTCGTAGCGGGTACGGGACATCAGACCGACCCGGTCGCCCGGCTGGACGCCTGAGGCGATGAGCCCCTTGGCGGCGACGTGCACCTCGGCGAGGAACGCCGTGGCCGTCACGTCCTGCCACTGACCGCCCACCTTGCGGGCGATGACGGCGACGTCGGGATGCTGCGCGGCGTTTCTACGGACGATGTCGGTGAGATTGCCGTCCGCAGGGACCTCGTACAAAGCCGGAAGGCTGAACTCGCGCAAGACTGCTGCTCCTCATAGGGCGCCGGCGCCACGACGTTGTGTGATGCGACGGTCGGTCCAAGGCTCGGGCAGGTGCTCAGAGATTCAGTGATTGAAAGCTGAGCACGACTGGACTGCCCGGACGTTACCCGCCGGTATGGCTTCTTCGACAGGGGGGTCCGGCGAGATGTTCGCTGCGTCACACGGATTGGGGTTCTTGGCGCACAGTAGTCCACCTGCTTACTGACTGGCCAGTAACCGCAGGACCGGTCGGCTCTGTTCACGTATGCCGCACAGGCCTACTCTTGATCGTCATGGCACCCACACCGGCCGGAAACCGGAAGACGCGCGTACACGTGGTCAGCGATGTGCACGGCAACGCCCATGACCTGGCCGGAGCCGGCGAGGGTGCCGACGCCCTGATCTGTCTGGGTGACCTCGTTCTCTTCCTCGACTACGCCGACCACTCGCGCGGGATCTTCCCCGACCTGTTCGGGACGGAGAACGCCGATCTGATCGTGGAACTGCGCACCGCCCGCCGTTTCGAGGAGGCGCGAGAGCTCGGGGCGCGACTGTGGGGCGGGATCGGCGCGGACCGGGCCTCCGTGATCGAGAAGGCCGTGCGCAAGCAGTACGCCGAGATGTTCGCCGCGTTCCCGACACCGACGTACGCGACCTACGGCAATGTCGACATGCCGCCTCTGTGGCCGGAGTACGCCGGACCCGGTACGACCGTGCTCGACGGCGAGCGGGTGGAGATCGGCGGCTGGACGTTCGGCTTCGTCGGCGGCGGTCTCAGGACCCCCATGCGGACGCCGTACGAGATCAGCGACGAGGAGTACGCGGCGAAGATCGAGGCGGTCGGCGAGGTGGACGTGCTGTGCACGCACATCCCGCCGGAGGTGCCGGAGCTGGTGTACGACACGGTGGCGCGGCGCTTCGAGCGGGGGAGCCGGGCGTTGCTGGACGCGATCCGCCGGACCCGGCCCCGGTACTCGCTGTTCGGTCACGTCCACCAGCCCTTGGTCCGGCGGATGCGCATCGGGGCGACCGAGTGCGTGAACGTGGGGCACTTCGCGGGGACCGGGAAGCCGTGGGCGCTGGAATGGTGAGCCCGGACGCGCGGTAGCCTTCACGCTGCACAGACGTGCGTACCACCCTTCCTCACCGGACCATATCTGGAGGAGCCACGGCGATGGCGGAACACACCAGTTCGAGCATCACGATCGAAGCTGCGCCTGCCGACGTCATGGCGGTGATCGCGGACTTCGCCCGCTACCCGGACTGGACGGGCGAGGTGAAGCAGGCGGAGGTCCTCTCGACGGACGCCTCCGGCCGCGCCGAGCAGGTCCGGCTGGTCATGGACGCGGGCGCCATCAAGGACGACCAGGTCCTCGGCTACACGTGGACCGGCGAGAACGAGGTCTCCTGGACGCTGGTGAAGTCCCAGATGCTGCGGCAGCTGGACGGCTCGTACCTGCTGAAGCCGGCGGGTGCGGGGGCGACGGAGGTCACGTACCTGCTGACGGTCGACGTCAAGATCCCGATGCTCGGCATGATCAAGCGCAAGGCCGAGAAGGTCATCATCGACCGTGCGCTGGCGGGGCTGAAGAAGCGGGTGGAGTCGGGGGAGTAGGGGCACTCGCCGAGGGGGTGCCTGCCCGCAGCCGCGTGATCGCAGAGCGAGGCACCTCCTTTCCTTCGGCGCACGGCCGGGCCGAACCGCGGCGTCCGTTACGGTTCACCCCTATGCGCACCATCCTGATCACCGGCCCCGGCGGCAGCGGTCGTACGACAGTCGCCGCCGCCACCGCCCTGCGCGCCGCGGGCAACGGCATCCGCACCCTGGTGCTGAGTGCCGACCGCACGGACACCCTGGGCACGACTCTCGGCGCGACAACGGGCCCCACCCCCACCCGGATCACCCCGCACCTCACCGCCTGGCGCCCCGACGCCACCGCCGGTTTCCGGGATGATCTCGCCCGCTTCCAGGACCGCGCCTCCCATGTGCTCAACCTGCTCGGCGCCTCCCGCCTGGACCCCGAGGAGGTCACCCCCCTCCCCGGCGCCGAGGAACTCACCCTCCTGCGGGCCGTGCGCGACGCGGCGCTCTCCGAGCGGCACGAGCTGCTCGTCGTGGACCTGCCGCCCACCCAGCAGGCCCTCGCTCTCCTCTCCCTCCCCGAGGAACTCCGCCGCTACCTGCGCCGCCTGCTCCCGGCCGAGCGCCAGGCCGCCGCGGGCCTGCGCCCCGTGCTCGGAAGGCTCGCCGGCGTCCCCATGCCCTCGGAGTGGTTGTACGAGACCGCCGCCCGCTGGGACACCGAACTCGGCGCGGTCGAGGCCGTCCTCGCCGATCGGGAGACCGTCGTGCGACTCGTCGCCGAACCCGGCCCCGCCGGCACCGACGACGTACGGTCCGCGAGCCTCGCCCTCGCCCTGCGCGGCCTGCGCCCCGACGCCCTGATCGCCAACCGCGTCGTACCGGAGGAGTGGCCCGCCGGCCTCGTCGCCCAGCAGCGCAAGGCCCTGGAGGAGTGGCAGGAGTCGTACGACGTCCATGCCGTCCCGCACCTCGGCCACGACCCGCGCGGCGCCGACGACCTGACCGCCCTCGCCGTCCCCGAAGTCAACGACACGACCTCCACCGTCGAGTGGCCCGTCGTCGATCACCTCGCCGAGGACGGCGTCCTGGTGTGGCACCTCCCGCTGCCCGGCGCCATACGCGACGAGCTGGACCTGATCCGGCGCGGCGACGAACTCCTCGTCAGCGCGGGGCAGTTCCGCCGGATCGTGCCGCTGCCCTCGGCCCTGCGCCGCTGCACCGTCGCCGGCGCCGCCCTGCGCGAGGGCGAACTGCGGATCCGGTTCGCGCCGGACCCGGATCTGTGGCCCCGGACCCCGTGAACCGTGTACGCCCGTTCGGGTAACGTCGTAGGGACGAACCGTAGTCAGGAGGTCGTCATGAGCGAAGAGCTCCCCCCGTCCGACGCCGGAGACCGCGAGCCCGTGGATTCCGTGGACGAGGTACGGGCGACCGACGCCGACGCGTGGGCGACGGCGGCCGCGGAGGACCTCGCGGCGGAGAAGGCCCGCCGCCGCACCCAGTACGGCCCGCCCCCGGGCTCGGCCGCCGAGGAGCTGCGCAAGCTCGTCGACAACGTCGCCGAGAAGCTGTCCGGCCTCCAGTCCCCGCTCCTCGGTGGCATCGCCGGGCCCGCCGCCCAGCAGGTGGTCAAGCAGGTCGTCCAGCAGGCTAAGGCCGCGGTCGAGCCGGTCATCGAACGCAACCCGGACGTCTTCGACCACCTCGCCGCCGCGGGGGGCGAGCTCCTCGCCGCGTACCGCTCCGCGGTCCAGGCACAGGAGCAGCGCTGGAGCCGCCGCGACGACACCCTGCGCGACCGGGGCGAGGACCCCGGCCCCGGCGAGCGCATCGACTTGGACTGAAACCCCCTGACCGCAGGGGCTCGGGTACGGTTGGCCGTAGCGGGGCTCGACCGAAACTGAGGGATTCATGGGACTCACCATCGGCGTCGACATCGGCGGCACGAAGATCGCGGCCGGCGTGGTCGATGAGGAAGGCAACATCCTCTCGACCTACAAGGTGCCGACCCCGGGCACGGCCGAGGGCATCGTGGACGCGATCGCCTCGGCGGTGGAGGGCGCGCGCGCCGGGCACGCGATCGTGGGCGTGGGCATCGGTGCGGCCGGATACGTCAACCGCCAGCGCTCGGAGGTCTACTTCGCGCCCAACATCCACTGGCGCAACGAGCCGCTGAAGGAGAAGGTCGAGACCCGGGTCGGCCTTCCGGTCGTCGTGGAGAACGACGCCAACGCGGCCGCGTGGGGCGAGTACAAGTTCGGCGCGGGCAAGGGCCACCGCAACGTCATCTGCATCACCCTGGGCACCGGCCTCGGCGGCGGCATCATCATCGGCAACAAGCTGCGCCGCGGCCACTTCGGCGTGGCGGCCGAGTTCGGCCACATCCGCATGGTGCCCGACGGTCTGCTGTGCGGCTGCGGCAGCCAGGGCTGCTGGGAGCAGTACGCCTCAGGACGCGCCCTGGTGCGCTACGCCAAGCAGCGCGCCAACGCCACCCCGGAGAACGCCGAGATCCTCCTCGGCCTCGGCGACGGCAGCCCCGACGGCATCGAGGGCAAGCACATCTCCATGGCCGCCCGCCAGGGCGACCCGGTGGCCGTCGACTCCTACCGTGAGCTCGCCCGCTGGGCCGGCGCCGGCCTCGCCGACCTGGCCTCCCTCTTCGACCCCTCCGCGTTCATCGTCGGCGGCGGCCTCTCCGACGAGGGAGAACTGGTCCTGGACCCGATCCGCAAGTCCTACAAGCGCTGGCTGGTGGGCGGCAACTGGCGCCCGGTCGCCGACGTCATCGCGGCCCAACTGGGCAACAAGGCGGGCCTGGTGGGCGCGGCGGACCTGGCGAGAGAGCCCGACCCGATCATGTAGTCGGGCATGGAGTGGACCTACTCAGGGGCGCGGGGCCGTTTCACCGTGCGGCTCTGCCGCACACACCTCGCGCCCCTCACTCTTGGGCGTAAATTGATCCACATGGTTCCGGTCAAAGTCCTGAGCTACAACATCCGCTCCATGCGCGACGACACAGCCGCCCTCGCCCGTGTCATCCGCGCCTGTGAACCCGATCTCGTACTGATCCAGGAAGCCCCCCGCTTCTTCCGCTGGCGCAAGAAGCTGGCAAGGCTGGCGTCAGCCACAGGACTGGTCATCCTCACCGGAGGCGGCACAGCGGCGGGCCCCGCGATCCTCTGCAATCTGCGGGCAACGGTCGAACGTACGGAAGACGTCCTCCTCCCGCTCACCCCCGGCCACCACAGAAGAGGCTTCGCCACAGCGGTCGTACGACTCGGCGGCGCCCGCCTCGGCGTCCTGAGCTGTCACCTGTCGTTGCAGGAGGACGAGCGCCACGACCAGGCGGGCATGCTCCTCGACCGCCTCGCCGGCATGGGCGTGGACCACGTCATCGCGGGCGGCGACCTGAACGACCGCCCCACCGGCCGCACCTTCAGACGCCTCGCCACGAACCTCCAGGACTGCTGGGCGACCAGCCCGATGGGTGCCGAACACACCTGGACCCACACGAAACCCCACCAGCGCATCGACGCGATCTTCGTCACGAAGGGCATCGAGGTGCTCGGCTGCGGAGTTCCCACGCACCTCCCCGGGATCACGGAGGCAGACATGAGGGCGGCCACCGACCATCTCCCGGTCCTGGCCACCCTCGGAATCCCCGCGAACTGAGCCGTACTAGACCACGGCACCCCGGCCGGGATCCTCGTCGTCCTCGTCGTCGGCCCGCATCCGCGTCACCAGCGTGACGAAGCCACCCAGGAACCCGCCGATCCCCGCCGTGGCCAGCCACCACGTCATCTCCCAGCCGAGCAGCACCGCGACCAGCAGCAGGACCGGCCCGCCCAGCACTCCCAGCCAGGCGAACCGCGAGGTGGTGTCGGCGGACGGCAGCGGCGGCGGCTCCGGGGGGACGAAGTGCCCCTCGTCGTCCTCCTCGAAGTCCTCCTCGGACGGCTCGGGCGCGCTGTAGTCACGGGGCCCGACACCGGGTGCGAAGGCGACGGAACCGCCCAGCGGCTTCGCCGGGTTCTCGTCCTGCTTCGGCGCGTCCTTCTTCGCCCCGTCCTTCGTGGGCTGCGTCTCCGTGGTCGTCGGCTCGTCGTTCGTCTCGGTCTCGAGCAGCGCGAGATCCTCAACCGATTTGAACGGCTTCGTGCCCGGCGGGTCCTTCGGCTCCTCGCCGTACCCGGCCACGATGGCCGCCCACGCGGCCTCCTCGTCGAACGGGACGCCCTGCTCGTCCGGCTCGCGGTCCTCGCGGTCGGAGTCGTGCTCAGCCACGTGCGGCCGTCCCTTCGCTGCCGATGCCGGTGGTGTGCCGGCCGATGAACGCGAGGCTCTCGTCGAAAATCCGCTCCGCGTCATGGTCCAACGTCGCCACGTGGTAGCTCTGTTCCAGCACGATCTCCGTTACGTCCGTCGACGACACCCGGCTCAGCACACGCGCGGAATCGGCCGGCGGCACCACATGGTCCTGGGCGCTGCGCAGCACCAGCAGCGGCTGGGTGACCTGCGGCAGCTCGCCGTCGACCTGCCGGAAGAAGGTGCGCAGGGAGTGCGCCGAGTGCAGCGGCACCTTGTCGTACCCCAGCTCGACGCTGCCCTCCTTGGCGATGTCGCTGGCGATCCCGGGCGCCGTACGGACGAAGTGACGGGCCACCGGAAGGGCGTACGGCGCGAGGCCGTGCATGCGGTTCGCCGGGTTGACGACCACGACACCGCTCACCGCGTCCCCGTGCTTGGCGGCCAGCCTCAGGGCCAGGGTGCCGCCCATGGACAGGCCGGCCACGAACACGGAGGTGCAGCGCTCGCTGAGGGCGCGCAGCTCGCGGTCCACCTCGGCGTACCAGTCCTGCCAGCCGGTGAGGGCCATGTCCTGCCAGCGGGTGCCGTGTCCGGGCAGCAGCGGCAGGGAGACCGTCAGGCCGTGCTCGGCGAGGTGCTGGGCCCAGGGGCGCAGCGACTGGGGGGAACCGGTGAAGCCGTGGCAGAGAAGGACACCGGCCTCCCCGCCCTCATGGCGGAACGGCTCGGCTCCGGGGAGGACCGGCACCTAGGTCTCCTGTTCATGAAAGAAGCGTGAGCAAGTCCAGGTGAGGTTCACCGTACGCGACCGCACTGACACCGACCAGGGCCGTCGGACTGTTTGACAGGGCTCCGGGTTAAGGTCTCATCGACGGACACAGGAGGCACTCGGTTGTTGTACGGCACGATGAAGGTCGCCATCGGAGGGCCGCTGAAGGTCGCCTTCAGGCCCTGGGTGGAAGGCTTCGAGAACATTCCCGCCGAGGGCCCCGCCATCTTGGCGAGCAACCACCTCTCCTTCTCCGACTCCTTCTTCCTGCCCGCGGTCCTCGACCGCAAGGTCACCTTCATCGCGAAGGCCGAGTACTTCACCACGCCCGGAGTGAAGGGCCGCCTCACGGCGGCCTTCTTCAAGGGCGTCGGCCAGCTGCCGGTGGACCGCTCCGGCGCGCGCGGCGCGGGGGAGGCGGCCATCAAGAGCGGCCTCGACGTGCTGGAGCGCGGTGAGCTGTTCGGCATCTACCCCGAGGGCACCCGCTCGCCCGACGGCCGCCTCTACCGCGGCAAGCCCGGCGGCCTCGCGCGCGTGGCGCTCGCCTCCGGTGCTCCGGTCATCCCGGTCGCCATGATCGACACGGAGAAGATCCAGCCGCCGGGCAAGGTCATGCCCAAGCTGATGCGGCCGGGCATCCGCATCGGCGAGCCCCTGGACTTCAGCCGCTACCAGGGCATGGAGCACGACCGTTTCGTGCTGCGCGCGGTGACCGACGAGGTCATGTACGAGATCATGAAGCTCTCCGGCCAGGAGTACGTCGACATCTACGCGACCGCCGCCAAGCGGCGGATCACGGAGGCGGCCAAGGCGGAGAAGGCCGCCAAGGCGGCTGCCGCGAAGGCCGAGCAGGACAGGCCCGGGCAGCCGGCGTCCTAGGATCCTGGGACACGGCGGTCGGAGCCCAGGGGTGGGGGACATGGTCAAGCAGGTGCGGGTCATGCGCATGTCGGTCGAGCAGCCGCTGTGGCGTGCGCTGACCGGGTACCGGGTGCTCACCATGCTGTACGCGGTCGGGCTCTTCGCCACCGAGTACGACGAGTTCGACCGGCCCGGCATCGCCATCGCCTACTACGTCGTCCTGTGCGTGTGGACGTTCGCCACGCTGCCCCGCGTCCAGAACGCGGCCGCCTGCACCAAGCGCTTCCTCGCCGTCGACCTCGCGATCGCGATCACCGGGATCGTGCTGACCCCCCTGGTCGTCAACGACCACCACATCGACAGCGGCGGCCCCACCCTGCCGTCGATATGGACGGCCGGTTCCGTCCTCGCGTTCGCCATCAAGGGCGGCTGGCGCTGGGCCGCGCTCGCCTCCACGCCCGTCGCCGCCGCCAACCTGTTCGAGCGCGGTCACCCGGCCCGCGACACCGTCCACAACGTGATCCTCGTCTGGGTCGCCTCCATCGCCATCGGCTATGTCGTCGAGGTCGCCCGCGCCTCCGAGCGCACCCTCGCCCGCGCCCTGGAGATCGAGGCGGCGACCCGGGAACGTGAGCGGCTGGCCCGCGACATCCACGACAGCGTCCTCCAGGTGCTCGCCATGGTGCAGCGCCGGGGCGCGGTCATGGGCGGCGAGGCGGCCGAGCTGGGCCGGATGGCCGGCGAGCAGGAGGTGGCGCTGCGCACCCTGGTCTCCGGCGGCCTGACCTCGGTCTCCCGGGTGTCGCGGGACGCGGCCCAGGGGGCGGTCGTCCACGTCATCGACGACGAGCGGGACGATGAGGCGGAGGGCGGGCCGGACGGCGGGCCGCTCGACCTGCGCGCGCTGCTCGCCCCGTACGCCTCGGCGAAGGTCTCCCTCGTCGAGCCCGGTGCCCCCGTCCCGCTGCCCCCGCCCGCCGCGCGCGAACTGGCCGCGGCCGTCGGGGCCGCCCTGGACAACGTCCACCGGCACGCCGGTGAGCACGCGCGCGCGTGGATCCTCGTCGAGGACGAGCCCGACGAGGTGATCGTGACCGTACGGGACGACGGACCCGGCATCCCCGAGGGGCGGCTCGCCCAGGCCGAGGGTGAGGGGCGGCTCGGGGTGGCCCTGTCGATCCGGGGCCGGCTGCGCGACCTCGGCGGCAGCGCCGAGCTGATCTCGCCTCCGGGCCAGGGCACGGAGGTCGAACTGAAGGTCCCGAAGGTCTCACGGGGGAAGGCAGGACAGCGATGAACGACAAGGGTCCGATCAAGGTCATGGTGGTCGACGACCACCCCATGTGGCGCGACGCGGTCGCCCGCGACCTGGCCGAGTCCGGCTTCGACGTGGTCGCGACGGCGGGCGACGGCGACCAGGCCGTACGCCGGGCCAAGGCGGCGGACCCCGACGTGCTGGTGCTCGACCTGAACCTGCCGGTGAAGCCCGGCGTCCAGGTCTGCAAGGAGCTCGTCGGGCACAACCCGGCCCTGCGCGTCCTCGTGCTGTCCGCGAGCGGCGAGCACGCCGACGTACTGGAGGCCGTGAAGTCGGGCGCGACCGGCTATCTGCTGAAGTCGGCGTCGACCGAGGAACTCCTGGACGCGGTCCGCCGCACGGCCGTCGGAGACCCCGTCTTCACGCCCGGCCTCGCCGGCCTGGTGCTCGGCGAGTACCGCCGCCTCGCCACCGACCCCGCGCCCACCACCGACCCCGACCAGCCCAGGGCCCCGCAGCTCACCGAGCGCGAGACCGAGGTGCTGAGGCTGGTCGCCAAGGGCCTGAGCTACAAGCAGATCGCCGAACGCCTGGTGATCTCCCACCGCACGGTCCAGAACCACGTCCAGAACACCCTCGGCAAGCTGCAACTCCACAACAGGGTCGAGCTCGTCCGATACGCCATCGAAAGAGGCCTCGACGACGAGTGAGACGGGCGTCACACTGACCCTTCGTCAGGCACCTGCGGCGAAGGGAACTGTCCATGCGCGTCGGAGTACTGACCGGAGGCGGCGACTGCCCCGGCCTCAACGCCGTCATCCGGGCCATCGTCCGCAAGGGCGTTCAGGAGTACGGCTATGACTTCACCGGCTTCCGGGACGGCTGGCGGGGTCCACTGGAGGACCGCACCGTCCGTCTCGACATCCCGGCCGTGCGCGGCATCCTGCCCCGCGGCGGCACCATCCTCGGCTCCTCGCGCACCAATCCGCTGAAGCAGGAGGACGGCATCCGCCGGATCCAGGAGAACCTGGCCGAGCGGGAGGTCGACGCGCTCATCGTGATCGGCGGCGAGGACACCCTCGGCGTCGCCGCGACCCTGTCCGACGAGCACGGCGTGCCCTGCGTCGGCGTTCCGAAGACCATCGACAACGACCTGTCCGCCACCGACTACACCTTCGGCTTCGACACCGCGGTCGGCATCGCCACGGAGGCCATCGACCGGCTGCACACCACCGCCGAGTCCCATATGCGCGTCCTGGTCTGCGAGGTGATGGGCCGCCACGCCGGCTGGATCGCCCTGCACTCCGGCCTCGCGGGCGGCGCCAACGTCATCCTCATCCCCGAGCTGCGCTTCGACGTCGACCAGGTGTGCGCCTGGATCACCTCGCGCTTCAGGGCGTCGTACGCCCCGATCGTGGTCGTCGCCGAGGGTGCCATGCCGAAGGACGGCGACGTGGTCCTCAAGGACGAGTCGCTCGACTCCTTCGGACATGTGCGGCTGTCCGGTGTCGGCGAGTGGCTGGCCAAGCAGATCGAGAAGCGCACCGGCAAGGAGGCCCGCACGACGGTCCTCGGGCACATCCAGCGCGGCGGCACCCCCAGCGCCTTCGACCGCTGGCTCGCCACCCGCTTCGGCCTGCACGCCATCGACGCCGTCCGCGAAGGCGACTTCGGCAAGATGGTCGCCCTGCGCGGGACGGACATCGTGCGCGTGCCGATCGCGGAGGCGACGGCGAAGCTGAAGACGGTGGATCCGAAGCTGTACGAGGAGGTGGCGGTGTTCTTCGGCTGACGTCGGCCGGCTCACACAGCCGTGCGGCGCAGCTGCCTCACCAGCTCCCTTACGACCGTGGCGCCGTTCAGTGTCAGGACCGACTCCGGGTGGAACTGGACGCCCGCGAAGCCGGGGCCGCGCAGCGCGTGCACCTCTCCGTTGCCGGCCCGGCTGATCTCGACCTCGTGTGCGGCCAGTTCGGTCGCCGTCTCGTCGTCGCAGTGCGCCACGAAGCTGTTGTAGAAGCCGACGGTCTCGGGCCGCCCGAACAGATCGATCGTCGTCTGCGCGCCCTGGTACGGCACTTCCTTCCGTACGATGTCCAGGCCCAGCTCGGCCGCGATCAGCTCGTGGCCCAGGCAGACGCCGAGGACGCCGTGCCGGTGGCCGCGGACGACGAGCGCGGTCAGGTCCCGCAGGAACCGCATCTTGGGATCGTCCAGGTCGCACGGATCGCCGGGACCGGGCCCGAGGACGACGGGCCCCTCGTGCGCGAGCACGGCGTCCCCGAGGCCCGGTTCGTCGTAGCGCCGCACGGTGACGTCCAGCCCGCCCGAGCGCAGCACATGCGCGAGCATCGAGGTGAAGGTGTCCTCGCCGTCGACCACGAGGGCGTGCCCTTCGAGCCCGTACGACCGCTCCTGCATGCGCAGCCAGAAGGGGGCGAGGTTCGTGCGCCGCCCGTCGAGCGCGGCACGCACGCGTGGATCGTCGGCGAGACTCACGCGCGCGTGTTCCGCACGGGGCCGGGACGGTCGTACGCCGAGAGCCGCCAGTACCCCCGCCGCCTTGGCGTGGGTCTCCGCGACCTCGCTCACCGGGTCCGAGCCGCGCACGAGGGTCGCGCCGACGGGGACCCTGAGGCGCCCGTCGGCGGAGATGTCCGCGGTGCGGATGAGGATGGGGGAGTCGAGGGTCTGCGCCCCGCCGGAGTCCCGGCCGAGCAGGGCCAGCGCGCCGGCGTAGTACCCGCGCCCGCCGACCTCGTGCCGCTCGATGACCCGGCAGGCGTTCTGCACGGGCGAACCGGTGACGGTGGCCGCGAACATGGTCTCCTTCAGGACCTCCCGCACATCCAGTGAGGACTTCCCGCGCAGCTCGTACTCGGTGTGCGCGAGGTGGGACATCTCCTTCAGCCGGGGCCCGATGACGACGCCTCCCATGTCGCCGACGGTGCACATCATCTTGAGCTCCTCGTCGACGACCATCGACAGCTCCTCGATCTCCTTGCCGTCGGCGAGGAAGTCGAGCAGGTGCTCGGGGGTGGGGCCCTCGGCGGGGTAGCGGTACGTCCCGCTGATCGGGTTCATGACGACGGTCCCGCCGGACATCCGGACGTGCACCTCGGGGCTCGCGCCGACCAGGGTCCGCTCGCCGGTGTGCACGACGAAGGTCCAGTACGCGCCCCGCTCGCCCTCCAGGAGCCGCCGGAACAGGGCGAGCGCGTCCGCGCGGGAGAAGCCCGGGATCCCGCCCTCGTAGGTCCGCCGGATCACGAAGTTGGCGCCCTCGCCGCGCCCGATCTCCTCGTGCAGCACCCGTCCGACGATCTCGGCGTACTCCTCGTCGGCCACGTCGAAGCCGCCGTTCTCGACACGGACGTCGTGGGCGGGAAGCTGCGCGAGGGCCTCGGTGAGGGAGAGCGTGTGGGTCAGCTCGGGCGTCAGCACCGCGAGCGGCGTCCCGTCGTCCCGCACGTCGAAACCGCGCTCACGGATCTGGCGGAAGGGGACCAGCGCCAGGCCTTCGTCGGGGAGGTCGGCGAGACGGTCGTAGGTGCTGACCGGGCCGACGAGCAGTTCGACGGTGTGCTCGTCGTGGCCCGGGGTGCGACGGCGGAGCAGGGCGAAAGGGCGGTCGTCGTGCAGGAGTCGGGTCAGGTCCATGGTTCCTCGGCTGTCGATGAGGAGGAACGACCCCGGAAAACACCGAAGGCCGCCCCTCGGGCGGCCTTCGCGAAGTCTTGCGTACGCGCTTGTCAGTGGGCCGCCGGATGAGCGGTCCACCACCAGTTCTGGATCGAGTGCGCGTACATGGCGCGGACTCTACACCCTTTCCGGGGGGACTCATGAAGCGCCTGTCGGTCACCGCGCCCCGCAACCGCGGCGCCACGGGCGTGCAGCCGTATACGGACGAACGGCGGCGACCCCGTTCGAGCGGAATGCGTCTCACTTGATGAGCAGATGAATGGACCCCGGACACGACCACGTAATGTTTATGGGGTGACCGTGAACGCTAAGACCAGCGCCAGCGCTGGCAACACCTGGCGAGACCTGCCCGCGGCGCAGCAGCCCGAGTACCCCGACACCGAGGCTCTGCGCGCAGTGATCGCGGACCTCGAGTCGTATCCGCCGCTCGTCTTCGCGGGCGAGTGCGACCAGCTGCGCGCCCGGATGGCGGCTGTCGCCAAGGGAGAGGCGTTCCTCCTCCAGGGCGGCGACTGCGCCGAGGCCTTCGACGCCGTGTCCGCGGACCACATCCGCAACAAGCTCAAGACCCTGCTCCAGATGGGCGCCGTGCTGACGTACGCCGCCTCGGTGCCGGTCGTGAAGGTCGGCCGGATCGCCGGCCAGTACTCCAAGCCGCGCTCCAAGGGCACCGAGACCCGCGACGGCGTGACGCTGCCGACGTACCGGGGCGACTCGGTCAACGGCTTCGAGTTCAACGAGAAGGCCCGCATCCCGGATCCCGAGCGCCTGAAGCGGATGTACAACGCCTCCGCCTCCACGCTCAACCTGGTGCGCGCCTTCACCACGGGCGGCTACGCGGACCTGCGCCAGGTTCACGCCTGGAACCAGGACTTCGTGAAGTCGTCCCCGTCCGGCCAGCGCTATGAGCAGCTGGCGCGCGAGATCGACCAGGCGCTGAACTTCATGCGGGCCTGCGGGACCGACCCGGAGGAGTTCAAGACCGTCGAGTTCTACTCCTCGCACGAGGCGCTGCTGCTCGACTACGAGTCGGCGCTCACCCGCGTGGACTCGCGCTCGGGGCAGCTGTACGACGTCTCCGCGCACATGGTGTGGATCGGTGAGCGCACCCGGCAGCTGGACCACGCGCACATCGAGTTCGCCTCGCAGATCCGCAACCCGATCGGCATCAAGCTCGGCCCGACCACCACGGCCGAGGAGGCGCTGCAGTACATCGAGCGCCTGGACCCCGACCGCGAGCCCGGCCGGCTGACCTTCATCGTCCGCATGGGCGCCGACAAGGTCCGCGACAAGCTGCCCGAGCTGGTCGAGAAGGTCACCGCCTCCGGCGCGACCGTCGCCTGGATCACCGACCCGATGCACGGCAACACCTACGAGGCGGCCTCCGGCCACAAGACCCGCCGCTTCGACGACGTGCTCGACGAGGTCAAGGGCTTCTTCGAGGTCCACAAGGGCCTGGGCACCCACCCGGGCGGCATCCACGTCGAGCTCACCGGCGACGACGTCACCGAGTGCGTGGGCGGCGGCGACGAGATCTTCGTCGACGACCTGCACCAGCGCTACGAGACGGCCTGCGACCCGCGGCTCAACCGCAGCCAGTCGCTCGACCTGGCGTTCCTCGTCGCGGAGATGTACAGGGACCAGTGACGGGGGCACCTGTTACAGGAACGTGAATGGGGCGCGGATCACATACGATCCGCGCCCCGCTCCACTTTTGCGGTTCCTGAGCGCCGGGTAAGGTTAGGTTAGCCTTATTGATCTCGGCGGGAGGTGAATCCGCGTGTACGTCTGCAACTGCTTCGGAGTGACCGAAGCGCAGGTCCAGCAGCACGCGGACGGCGGTGCCTGTACGCCCCGCCAGATCGCCTCCGCCTGCAAGGCCGGGACGGACTGCGGATCCTGTGTACGTCGGATCCAGGCCATCCTCGGCCGAGGTGCCTACCCCCGCCGTGAGCCGGCCGACCCGGGTAAGCAGGTCCTGACCGGACTCGAAGAACTCGACGAGGCCGCCTAGCTCTCCGGCTGCTCGATGAGCTGCGCGATGTAGAGCGCCTCGCCGAGCTTCTCCAGAAGCTCCAGCTGCGTGTCGAGATAGTCGATGTGGTGCTCCTCGTCCGCGAGGATCGACTCGAAGATGTTCGCCGACGTGATGTCGCCCTTGGCGCGCATCACCTCGATACCGCGCTTGAGGCGGTCGATGGCCTCGACCTCGACCTGCCGGTCGGCCTCGAACATCTCCTTGACGGTCTGGCCCACGCGCACGTGGAACAGTCGCTGGTAGTTCGGCAGCCCGTCCAGGAAGAGAATGCGGTCGGTCAGCACCTCGGCGTGCTTCATCTCGTCGAACGACTCGTGCCGCGTGTACTTCGCGAGCTTCGTCCAGCCGAAGTTCTCCTGCATCTTCGCGTGCAGGAAGTACTGGTTGATCGCGGTGAGCTCGCCCGTGAGCTGCTCGTTGAGGAATTCGATGACCTCGGGGTCGCCCTGCATCGCAGAGGCTCCTTCCAATCGTGGGGAACTGGCAGGCTGCGCCGCATCCTTGCACCGGCGAAGAAGATCGTCCAGTAAGTCTTCACTTAGTAAGTAAGGGCATGCTTAGTCCGATGTGAGGTGAATTGGGCGAGGGCTGGTCAGGTGCATCGCCTTGGGTCTGTCAGGATGGAAGGCATGGGTCAGCCGGTGGAGCGCGAGAGCGGAGAAGCGGCGCACTCCGAGCTTCCGCCGGGGCAGCGACTGCAGCGCGGCTGGCCCGTCACGCACTACGGCCCGGTACCGAAGTTCCGGCCCGAACGCTGGGACTTCCGGGTCTTCGGCGCCACCGCGGACGGCGAGAAACACTGCTGGAACCACGAGGAGTTCACGGCACTGCCGTACACCACCGTCGTGGGCGACCTGCACTGCGTGACGAAGTTCAGCATGCTCGGTGCCGAGTGGGGCGGCATTCCCGCCCGCGCGATCCTGGAGATCGCCCCGCCCGCGCCGACGGCCACCCACGTGATGGTCTGGGCCGAGTACGGCTTCAGCTCCAACCTCCGCCTCGAGGACTTCGCGTCCGAACACGCGATCCTCGCCACCCACAAGGACGGGGAACTGCTGACCGCGGAGCACGGCTTTCCGCTCCGGCTGGTCGTCCCCCATCTGTACGCCTGGAAGGGGCCCAAATGGGTCCGGGGCGTCGAGTACATGACCGCCGACCGCCGGGGCTTCTGGGAGGAGCGCGGCTATCACAACGTCGGCGATCCCTGGAAGGAGCAGCGGTACTCGTACCAGGAGCAGCCGGGGGACGGCCCCGAGCTGTGACGGTCAGTGCCCGTGGTGCTGGTGGACCACGGCGTGACCCTTGCCGCGCCCGATCATCCACTTGTTGACCGGCACGGTCACGACGAACGCGATGGCCAGCGAGATCGCCAGTGACGCCCAGAACAGCAGGTCGGCGAGTTCCGCGTCCATGGCGTCCGGCCACAGGACGATCACGCCGTTGTCGATGAGCTCCATCACGGCGATGGAGAGGGTGTCGGCGGCCAGTGCCACCTGGACCGCGGCCCGGAAGTCCAGGCCGCCCTTCAGGGCCCCGCGCAGGGTGAGCGAGTAGCCGAAGACGAACGCGAGGATGATTGCCAGGACGGTCGTGGGCAGATTGCCCCAGCCGAGCGCGGTGCCGATGACCATGCCGAGCACCTCGCCGATGGCGCAGCCGGTGAGGCAGTGGAGGGTGGCCTGGACGGCGACGGCCCAGGTGGCGCCCGGCTGCGCGGTGCCGGTGTGCCCGGTGTGTGCGTGTGCGGTGTGCTCGTGGTCCACGGCTGACCCCCAGTGTCGGATGACGGATCCTTCCACAGAGGCCGACTATATACCCCCTAGGGGTATTCCTGTGAAGGTTCGGACGTCGTTCCGGTAACTGACAGCACATTCCGTGCCCAGAGCGCTACGCTGAGAGCCTTGCCTGGCGGGAAGCGTCGGGTGGAGACGGATCCAAGGGGCCTCTGGGGTTCCGCTTGCGGTCCGGTTCGGGGGAGAGCGGTACACGGGGGACGACGGTGGGGCTGTTCGGAGAGCGGCATACCTTTTTCGGGGGTCTCGGCCCGGCGGACCGGGAGGCGCTGTCGGGTCTCGGTACCCGGCACGAGTACTCACCGCACGACACGCTCCTCGCCGAGGGTGACCGCACCACGTTCGTGGTCGTCCTGCTCAGCGGCTGGTGCACGGTGTGGACGCCGACCGAGCGCGGCGGCCGTCTGATCCTGGCCCTGCGCCGGGCCGGCGAGGCCGTGGGCGACATGGCGGCACTCGACGGGCGTCCCCGCAGTGCCTCGGTGAGCGCCCTGGGTCCGGTGACCGGCCTGGTCGTACCCGGGGAGCGCTTCCGGCGCTTCCTGGCCTCCCGGCCGCTCGCCAACGCGCTGATGACGATTCAGCTCACCGAGCGGCTGCGCAGCGCGGACCACGAGCGTCGGGCCCTCGCCTCCATGACGGTGTTGCAGAGGCTCGCGGAACGCCTGGTCGAACTCGCCGACCGTACCGGCCGGCTGGAGAACGAGGCCGTGACGATACGGCTCCCCCTCGCGCAGCACGAACTGGCCGCTTCCGTGGGTTCCACCCGCGAGGCCGTCGCCAAGGCTCTGCGCCTGTTACGCGAACAGGGACTGGTCCGCACCGGCCCCGGCACTCTCGCCGTAGCCGACTTGGATCCCCTCCGCCTGCTCGCCGCCGGACAGCCCCATGGCACGCAGACCTAGAAGCACCGGGTGCCGCGCTGTGTAAACGGCTACAGCGGGGATCGGCCGGCTTCGCGACCATGCGAGGAGCCGGTGGTTCGACGGGACGGCAGGGAGGAGAGAACGATGGAGGAGGAAGCCGAGTACGGCTTCATCGTCAACGTGGACGCGCAGGGCTCGGGCCTGTTGTCCGACACTGAGAAACCCGGGATGCGGCGCAGACTCTACGAGGTCACGAACGCCGCTTTCGAACAGGCCCGTATCCGCGCTCCCCGCCTCTATCAGGAGGACCGCGGCGACGGCATCCTCAGCGTCCTGGCGCCCGACGTGCCGCCCCAGCGGGTGGTGGGGGAGTGGCTGGAGTACCTCCACCAGAACCTGCGCCAGATCAACCGCGACCTCAACAAGCCCCTGCGGCTGCGCGTGGGTCTGCATGTCGGCCCCGTCACGCCCGACGCACACGGCCGTTCCGGGCGGGCCGTCGATCTCGCCTGCCGACTGGGCGACTGCGACACCGCGAAGGCGATCCTCAAAGCCGCGGCGGATGCACCCCTGGTGGTGGTCGCCTCCGACCGGCTGTACGAGGACGTCGTGCTCGCCGGCGGGCGCTGGGTGGAGCCGGACCGCTACCGCCGCCACGAGGTGGAGCTCAAGGAGGGCCGCAGAGCCGCCTGGTTCACGGTGCCCGGGCTGTCGCAGCCGCCCGACCCGGCGACCGCGGCGAAGGACGTCCGGTCCGAGCCGCCGCAGCCGCAGCCGCAGCCGCAGGGCACCGGGGACAGCTTCGTCCAGAACAATCACCACCACGGCAGCGGCCAGTTCATCGCCAACGGCAACGTCGACACGTTGCACATCAACCAGTACGGCGGTGACCGGTGAACGCGCAGAGCCCCCAGCCTCCACAGGGCAACGCGAAACCCCAGCAGCAACAGCCGCAGCAGAAAGCCGAACCGGACAAGTCCGCCGGCCCCGACCAGGGGAGTGGTCCGGAACAGCCCCAGTCCGACGTCATCGGCGGCACCGCGGCCGACCCGCTCGGCGAGGAGGCGCTGCCCGGGGCCGCGGCCGCCGCCTCCCGGATCTACCGCTCCACCGTGTCCTCGCACGGCTCCGGCACCCTCATCAGCTCCGGGTCCGTCCAGAACATGAACTTCTACGGCGGACCGGTGGCCGAGCGGCTGCTCGCCGGCCCGCTCCCCGAGGACGAACTACGCAGGCTGCGCCGGGTCTTCCAGGAACCGAAGGACTACGGGGAGTACCGCGGGCAACTGCGCGGCGGACGACTCCTGGTCCTGCTCGGCCGTCCCGGTACCGGCCGCTCCTACACCGCGCTGTCCCTGCTGGACGACCTGACCCGCGGCCAGGTCTCGCGGCTCGACCCGCGCACCGACCTGGACAAGCTGGACGACGGCCAGATCGACGAGGGCCACGGCTACGTGCTGGAACCCAGCGCCGTCGGACTCCCCGACGAGACCGGCCTGGACCGGCTGTGCGAACTGCTCCGCAAGAAGCAGGCGTACGCGGTCCTGCTGGCCACCCCCGAGCCCGGGGACGTGCTCTCCCGCGGCGGCCGCTACTACCGCGTCCACACCCCGGCCCCCCAGACCGCCGTACTCGAAGGTCACCTCGCCGACGAACTCGACGAGGCGGGGCCCGAGGCGTACGAGCGGGCCCGGGCCATGGCGCTCGATCCCGAGGTGGTGGAGGCGCGGGGCCTCGACGACCTGCGGCCCGCGGAGGCCGCCCACTTCGCGACCCTGCTGGCCCGCAACACCCGGGGCGAGCTCACGCACGACGAACTGCTCGCCGCATGCCGGAAGTTCGCCGAGAGCCAGGCCGCCGAGTGGTTCGCCGGAGGCGTCCGCTCGGAAACCCCCGAGCGGTTACGGGACGCGGCCTACCGGATCGCCGTCGCCGTCCTGGACGGGGCCTCGCTCAGCGCCGTCGCCGAGGCCGCCGAGGTGCTCGCCTGGGAACTGGCCGTCACCGTCGATCCGGAGGCGACACCCGGCCGCCCGCTGTTCAGCGACGGCGTCGACGCCCGGCTGGTCTCCGCCCGCGCGGTCGCCGAACTCGGCACGGAGGAGGTCGGCACCGAGGAGGTCCCGGTGCGCACGGTGCGCTTCGCCGGTGAGGCTCTCGCCCCGGCCGTCCTGGGCCACCTCTGGCAGCACCGGCACAACGCGCGCGGGCCCGTGCTGCGGTGGCTGGCCGGACTGTGCGAGGACGACCGGCCCCAGGTCTGGGTGCGGGCCGCCGTCGCGGCCGGACAGCTGTGCCGCCTCGACCTGTCGCACACCGTGCACGAACTGGTCCAGCCCATGGCCCAGGCCAAGCAGGCCCGACGCCGGCTGTTCGCCGCGACCGTCCTCGACGTGGCCCTGCGCTCCCCGGACGTCGGCGGCGCCATCCGCGCCCTGGTCGGTTCCTGGGCCCGGCACGGCGACGAACAACTGCGCTGGACGGCGGGCGCCGTGCTCGGCAGGGGGCGGGCCACGGCCACTCCGCGCGAGTCGTTGGACCTGCTCGGCGGGATCGGTGCCTGGGACGAGGGCAGGCTACGGGCCGACGCGGCCGTCCAGGTCGCCCACTTCGCCGGCGCCCACCCCGACGGCCGGACTCCGAACAGGATCCGCGCCTGGCTGTCCGACGAACGCCGGCCCCAGCAGGACCTCGGCCTGCAGAGCACTCTCTTCCTGGCCTCCGTCTGCGTGGTCGATCTCTGGAACCAGCACGACGACCTGGAGGGACACGGCGACTGGCCGCTGATGCTGGCCCTCGCCGCCGTCCGGCCCGCCCAGGCCGCGGAACTCGCCGGGCTCCTGTGGACGGCTCTGCAGACCCCGCGGTCCTACGAGGGCGCCGTCGACACCCTGTCCGGCTGGCTGCGCGACTCGGCCGAGCAGCCCTGGGCCGAGTGCCTGGAGCGGTTCCTGCCACTGCTCGTGCACAGCCAGGACGACCGGGAGCGGCTGCTGTCGCTGATCACGGAACTGACCGAAGACCCCGACCAACCACTGAACGAACAGCAGGTCCGCCGTCTGTGGGGGGCGGTCCAGGGAGCGAGTACACGATGACGCACAACCAGTGGGGCCAGCAGTGGCCGCGCCAGGACGAGGAGTTCGTCCTCCCGCACGACCTCAGAGGCCCCTTCGTACGCGAGTTCGCCCCACAGGCGGCCTACCGGCACCGCAACAGCCAGGTGGCCTCGGTGCTCTACTACAAGAACGGCGGCTACAGCATCCTGACCGTGCGCGGCGCGGAGCACTTCAACAAGCCGCTGATGGCCAAGCCCACCTCGGTGTGCTGGATCGCCCGCGGTCAGCACCAGGCCTCCTTCCAGCTCGAACTGCCCACCCACGGCGACCGGTCGCGCTTCAAGGCGGGCGCCGACGTCAACTGGGAGGTGCGCGACTTCTACCTGGCCGCCGAGAAGCGGGTGGTCGACGTGGAGCGCATGCTCCGGCCGCCGCTGGAGGCCCGGCTGCGCGGGATCAGCCGACGCTACAGCCTGGACTCGGCGCAGCAGGTCGACGAGGCGATCCAGGACGAGCTGGCCAGCGGCCGGTGGAACGACTTCGGCGCCGACCTCGGCCTGGTCACCCAGGTCTTCATCCGTATCGACCTGGGCCAGGCGGCCGCCGACCATCAGGCCCAGATGGTCGCGGTGGAGAAGGGCAGCAAGGTCCAGGAGGCCATGGACCTCGCCCACAAGGCACGGATCGCCGCCAACCTCGACGACGCGCACAAGCTGATCAGCGCGGGCGAGACCGTCCAGTACGCCACGATGCTGGCCCAGGACCCCAGCCGGGCGCACGAGATCCTCGGCGTGCTCCAGCAGCAGGCCCGCGAGCAGCGCCAGGGCGCCCTGGACTACCTCACCAACCTGATCAACCAGGGCGTGGTCCAGCGTCACCAGATCGACGACCAGGTCCAGGCCCTCATCGACTACAGCCGTACCGTCGCCGGCGGTGTCTTCCCCAACGGGATTCCGCAGGCCCCGACGTCGCTGCCGATACCGCCGATGCCGCCCGCGCCGCCGCTGCCCCCGGCCGACGCACCGCCGGCCCCTCCCGCGCCGCCGACCGACTCGGTCCCCGGGGAGGGCACGGGAATGGAGTACGACCACGGTTCCGGGGCCCGCGAGTGACCCCGGACGAACCGGACGCCGCGCACTACGTCGCCGAGCGGCTCCTGCTGACCGTGCGTGAGGACCTGGGCAGGGCGGACGTGAAGGCGTCGATCCTGCTCTCGGGTGCCGTGGCGGTGCCGGCGCTGGCGCTCGGCAGGGGGATACCGACCGAGGCCTCGGGGCTCTCCCTGGCACTCCTCGCGGCGGGCGGGGCGCTCTGGGCGCTCGGCACGCTCCTGCTCCTCGCGGTCGTCCTGCCGCGCACCGGCACGGTCCGCTCGGTCCCGGGTCCTACGTACTACGCCGACGCCCTCCGCGCCACGGACCTGGAGGAGTTGCGCCGGGCCACCGCCGAGGCCGGCACGGACCGGGTGAGCTGGTTGCTTACCCAGTTCCAGGACGTCAGCGTCATCCTCTCGGCCAAGTACCGCTGGCTGCGTCGGTCGATGGCGCTGCTCGGGGCGGGGCTGTTGCTGGCGTTCCTGTCAGCCGTCGTGAGCTGATCCGGTCGGCTCGGCTTCCTTCGCCGGCCCTGGCCGTCCTCAGCCGTCCCGGAGTTTCTTCAGCCGCTCCACGTCCGCCGCGTGCCCCTCCTTGCCGCCGGGTGTTTCGATGATCAGCGGTACGCCCGCGGTGGCGGGGTGGGTCATCAGGGCGCGGAACGGGTCCTCGCCGATGTGGCCGGAGCCGATGTTCTCGTGGCGGTCCTTGTGGGCGCCGACCACGTCCTTGGAGTCGTTGGCGTGGATCAGCTTCAGGCGGCCCTCGCCGACGGTCTCCACCAGGAGGTCGAGGGTCTGGTGCATGCCGCTCGGACCGGTGAGGTCGTGGCCGGCCGCGAAGATGTGGCAGGTGTCCAGGCACACGCCCAGCTTCGGGTGGGCATCCAGGACTTCGAAGTACGGGCCGAAGTCCCAGGTGCGTGAGCAGAGGGAGGCGCCCTGGCCGGCCGTCGACTCCAGGAGCAGGTACGGGTCGTCGTCGTGGGTGAGCTCGTCGAGCAGCGGCAGCAGGTGCTCGCGCACCTGCTGCAGGGCCACGGAACGGTCGCGGCCGCCGGTCGCGCTGCCGGTGTGCACGACGACGCCCAGGGCGCCGATCTCGCGTCCGCGCCGGAGGGAGTGCCGGAGCGAATCGACCGACTTCTCCACGGTCGCCTCGGTGTGCGAGCCGAAGTTGATCAGATACGGGGCGTGCACGTACGCCGGTATCGCCTCTTGCGCGCAGGCCTCGCGGAATGCCTCGTCCTGGCGGGGGTTTCCGGCAGGGGTGGCCCAGCCGCGCGGGTTGGCGACGAAGACCTGCACGGTCTCGGCGTCGAGGTCACGGGCGTACGACAGGCCCACGGAGTTCAGGCCGCCGGCCACGGGGACGTGGCCGCCGACGGGGTTGCGCTGAGTTGTCACCGGTCAAGGGTGCCATTGCCTGCGGCGCTTGGACGGGTGGGGGCGCGGTCGGGGGTGCGGCCTTGTGCCGTCGGCGGCAGCGGGCCGGTGGGGGCTGGGTGCGCAGTCCCCGCGCCCCTGGGGGGCGCGGAGCGTCCGTCAGCGAATGGTGATCGTGATCGTCGAACCCTTGGGGGCCGTGTCGCCACCCTCCACGGACTGCTTCTTCACCGTGTCGCCGAACAGCCCGAGCAGGCCGCGGTCCTCGTCGACCTGGAAGCCCGCGTCCTCCAGTTCGGTCTTGGCGTCGTCGACGCTGTCGCCGGTGACGTCCGGGACCTCGATCATCTCGGGGCCCTTGGAGATCGTCAGGGTGACGGTGTCGCCGTCGGCCGCCTGGCTGTCGCCGGCCGGGGTCTGCTTGGCGACCTGGCCCGCGTCGAACTCGGAGTTGACCCGGGTGGTGGCGATCTTCACCTTGAGACCGGCCTCCGTCAGGTCGGCCCTGGCGTCGGCCAGGTCCTCACCGGTGACGTCCGGGACGTCGACCGGGGCGCCCTTGCTGACGGTGAGCGCGATCGCCGAGCCGGCGCGCAGCGTGGTGCCGTCCTCGGGATCCGTGCTGATCACGAACCCCTTCGGCACGTCGTCGCTGAACTCCCGGGTGACCATGCCCGGCTGCAGCCCTTCCGCCTTCAGCCGGTTCCTGGCCGTGCTCAGCGCGTCCCCCCGCACATCGGGCACCTTCACCGTCTGCGGGCCCCTGGAGACGGTGATCGACACGGAGTCGTGGTTCCGTATGCGGGCGCCCACTCCCGGGTCCGTGCTGATGACGGTGCCGCGCTTCACGGTGTCGCTGTAGGCGTACGCGACCTTGCCGGTCTCCAGACCGGCCTCGTCCAGCCGGTCCCGGGCCTGTGCCTCGGTCTTCGTCAGGAGAGCCGGGACCTGGGTGAACTGACCGGAGTTGATGTACCAGATGCCCGCCCCGAGCCCGAGGGCCAGCAGGATCGCGGCGACGATCAGGAGGGGGCCGCGCCGGGGCCCGCCGGAAGAGCGGCCGCGCCGGGAAGGCGGGGGCGGCGGGCTCTCCAGGCGGCTGGTGCGGTGGTACACCGGCTCGTCCTCGTTGACCGGCAGGAGACGCGGCACCGTCAGGGTGCGCGGGATCACGCTCGTGCGGTTCTCGGCACCCGCGTACTCCGCCGCGAGCGCCTGCGGCGGTACCGCGTCCAGCTGATCGGCGCTCAGCCTGCCGTGTGCCTCGCGGGTCTGCGCGAGCAGCGCCACGGCGTCGTACGGACGCAGATCCGGGGTGCGGGCGGTGGCCGACGCGACCAGTTCGTCCAGTTCGTACGGCAGCCCCGGCACCACGGCCGAGGGCGGTGGGACGTCCTCGTGGAGGTGCTTGTAGAGCACGACCGCGGGGGAGTCGCCGTCGTGCGGGCGGTCGCCGGTCAGCATCTCGTACAGGACCACGCCGCACGCGTACACGTCGACGCGGGCGTCCGCGGTGCCCGGCTGCTCGATCTGCTCGGGCGAGAGATAGGACACGGTGCCGAGGACGGCTCCGGTGGTGCTGGTCACGGTGTTCACCGACCGCACGAGTCCGAAGTCGGCGACCTTGACCCGGCCGTCGTCCCCTATCAGGACGTTCTCCGGCTTCATGTCCCGGTGCACGAAACCCGCGCGGTGCGCGGCGCCGAGCGCGGCGAGCACCGGCTCCAGGATGTCCAGGGCGGCGCGCGGCTGCAGGGCCCCGCGCTCGCGCAGCACGTCCCGCAGGGTGCACCCGGCGACGTACTCCATGGCGAGATAGACGTACGACCCGTCGGTGCCCTGGTCGAAGACCTGCACGACGTTGGGGTGGGCGAGCCGGGCGACGGACTTGGCCTCCCGGATGAACCGCTCGACGAAGGTCCCGTCCGCCGCGAGCGCGGGGTGCATCACCTTGAGCGCGAGCACGCGGTCCAGACGGGTGTCCAGGGCCCGGTAGACCGTGGCCATCCCGCCGACCGCGATCCGCGCGTCCACGCGATAGCGGCCGTCGAGCACCTGCCCGACCAGCGGGTCCTGAAGGGTCGTATCCACGCAGTGAGTCTACGAGCCGTCGCTGACAGCCCGTCCAGTTCGGCCGATATCGAGGCGGGACTGCAGCGCAGCTGTGACGCAGATCGCACGGCGTTGCCGGTCGGGGGCAGGTGTGCCACTCGGGTCACCCCCCTCGCCCCAGGCCCCACGTCAGGTCACCGGAAAGCGGGCCGCTCCGGGTCCAGTACCGCCCTGCCCTCCGCCGGAGACGACGCCTCGGCGAAGTGCCTTCGGGGGATCCGCCCCGCCCGGTACGCCAGCCGTCCCGCCTCCACCGCGTGCCGCATCGCATGCGCCATCAGCTCGGGTTCCTGCGCCCGCGTCACCGCTGAGGCGAGCATCACACCCGCGCACCCGAGCTCCATCGCCAGGGCCGCGTCCGACGCCGTGCCCGCCCCCGCGTCCAGGATCACCGGCACACGCGCGTGCTCGACGATCAGCTGGAAGTTGTGCGGGTTGCGGATGCCGAGGCCCGAGCCGATCGGTGAGCCCAGCGGCATGATCGCCGCGCAGCCCACGTCCTCCAGCTTCCGGGCGAGCACCGGGTCGTCGTTCGTGTACGGCAGCACCGTGAAGCCGTCGTCCACCAGGGTCTCCGCCGCGTCCAGCAGCTCGATCGGGTCCGGCAGAAGGGTGCGCTCGTCGGCGATGACCTCCAGCTTGACCAGGTCGGTGCCGAGCGCCTCGCGCGCGAGGCGGGCCGTCAGGACGGCCTCTCCGGCGGTGAAACAGCCCGCCGTGTTCGGGAGCACCCGGATGCCGAGCCGCTCCAGTACGGACAGCACCGAGCCGTGCACCGACGGGTTCACGCGCCGCATCGCGACCGTCGTCAGCTCGGTGCCGGAGGCGACCAGCGCTCGCTCGAGCACATCCAGGCTGGGCGCTCCGCCGGTGCCCATGATCAGCCGGGACGAGAAGGACGTACCGCCGATGGCAAAGGGATCGTCGGCCATGGGTCAGCCTCCTTGGACGGCGGTGAGGACTTCCACGCGGTCTCCCTCGGAGAGGGACGTCGCGGGCCACTGCGCGCGCGGGACGACGGTCTCGTTGAGCGCCGCGGCCACCCCGGACGGCGCCGGCGTCAGCGCCCGCACGACGGTGTCGAGAGCCGTGCCGGGAGCGAACTCCCGCGGCTCCCCGTTGACGGAGATGTTCATGCCGGCTGCTCCAGGAGTTCCGTGGCGGCGAACCGCCTCGGGGTGAACGGGCGTGCCACGTCGGGGAGTTCACCCGTCGTCAGGACGTGCGCCATGGCGTCCCCGGTGATCGGCGTGAGCAGCACGCCATTGCGATAGTGGCCGGTCGCGAGCACCAGCCCGGTCAGTTCCGTGGGCCCGAGCAGCGGGGCGTTGTCCGGGGAGCCGGGGCGCAGTCCCGCGCGGGTCTCGGTCAGCGGCAGTTCGGTGATGCCGGGGACGAGCTCGTGGGCGTCCCGCAGCAGCTCGTACACCCCGCCCGCGGTCACCGTCGTGTCCCAGCCCAGCTCCTCGCTGGTCGCGCCGATCACCAGCTCGCCGTTCTCCCGCGGCACCAGGTAGACCTGGCTGCCGCGGACCACGGCCCGAACGGTGCGGCTCAGGAAGGGCGCGCGGTGCGGAGGCACGGTCAGCCGCAGCACCTGGCCCTTCACGGGCCGTACCGGGGGCAGGACGTCCGCGGGGACCCCTTCGAGGCGGCCGCTGAGGCTTCCGGCGGCGAGTACCACCTGGCCCGCGCCCAGCTCGTCGCCGTCGGTCGTGGTGACCCCCGCGGCCCGGTCCCCGGCGACACGGAGGCCCTTGACCCACGCGCGGTGGAAGACGACACCCGCCTGCTCGCACGCGGCCAGCAACGCGCGCGTGAGCCGCCGTGGATCGATCTGGTGGTCGCCGTCCACCCGCAGTCCGCCCCGGACCCCCGGTGCGAGCATCGGCTCCAGGCGCCGGCACTCCCGGCCGGACAGCCACTCCGACTCCAGCCCCGACTGCCGCTGGAGCGCGTGCAGTTCGCGCAGGTGGGCGCGGTCGTCGGCGTCCAGGGCCACGGCGAGCGTGCCGCAGCGGCGGTAGCCGAGGTCGAGACCGGTCAGGTCGGTGAGCTCCGCCGCGAAGTCGGGATACCGGTGGGCCGAGGCGAGGTTCAGCCCCAGCAGGGTCTGCTCGCCGTAGTGCAGTTCGGTGACCGCGGCCAGCATCCCGGCGGCCACCTGGGCGGCCCCGCCGCCCGGCTCGGGGTCCACGACAGCCGTGCTGAGTCCGTGCTGCGCGGCCCTCCAGGCCGTCACCAGGCCGATGATGCCGCCCCCGACGACGAGGACGTCTGACGTACGTGAGGACATGGGCGTCCAGCCCCTCCCTTCGCCGGCATGACCCGGATCAGGTTCGTACGGTCGGAGGCCGCCAGCCTCCCTCTCAGCCCGGTGCGTCCGGGCTCCCGCGAGTGCTCTACGTTGGCCACCCTAGCCCGTGCCCGTGCGCCTCTGTAAGGGAGCCTTCCGCCATGCCCCGCTCGCTCGACGGCCTCGTCCTCGCCCCGGTGGCCGATCAGGCCCCAGGTCAGGTGGGTACGCGGACCCGGTTCACCTACCACGAGAAGGGCGGGGAGATCTGGGCCGAGTACGCGGGCGGTGACGTCGTACGCGGACATCTCGTCGGCACGCGCGCGGGGGACGGTCTCGACTTCCGGTACGTGCAGCTCAAGCACGACGGAACGACCTCCTCCGGGCACTGCGTCGCGACGGTCGTGGAGCTCCCCGACGGCCGGCTGCGGTTGGAGGAGACGTGGCAGTGGGAGTCGCAGCCGGGCAGCGGGACGAGCGTTGTGGAACAGGTCACTGAGCACGACTCCTGACTGACTGATTGTCAGGTGACTAGGGTGATCAAATGAGCGAGCAGACGCAGGCGCAGCGGCGGGTGGTCGTGGTCGGCGCGGGCATGGCCGGCGTGCAGACCGCGGTCGCCCTGCGCGAACAGGGATTCAACGGCACGGTCACGGTGATCGGCGCGGAGCCCCATCAGCCGTACGACCGTCCGCCGCTGTCCAAGGCCGTGCTGCTCGGCAAGGCCGAGGGCGCCGCCTTCGACGTGGACTTCGAGGCCCTCGGCATCGAACTGCTGCTCGGCCGCGAGGCACTGGGCGTACGCCCCGAAGCGCACGAACTGGACACCGAGGCCGGGCCTGTCCCGTACGACGCCCTGGTCCTCGCCACCGGTGCCGAACCGATCCGGCTGCCCGGCACGGAGGGTGTGCCCGGCGTGCATCTGCTGCGCACCCTGGACGACGCCGAGCGGCTGCGCCCTGTGCTCGCCCGGCAGCACGACATCGTGGTCGTCGGCGCGGGCTGGATCGGCGCCGAGTTCGCCACCGCCGCGCGCGAGGCGGGCTGCGCGGTGACGGTCGTGGAAGCCGCCGACCGGCCGCTCGCGGGCGCGCTGCCCGCCGAGGTGGCCGCGCCGATGACCTCCTGGTACGCCGACGCGGGTGCCGTGCTGCGCACCCACGCGCGCGTGGAGCGCGTCGAGCCCGGCGCGGTCGTCCTGGACGACGGCTCCCGGGTGGTCGCGGGCGCGGTCGTGGTGGGTATCGGCGCCCGGCCCGCCACGGCCTGGCTCGCCGGTTCGGGCATCGAACTCGGCGCCCACCGCGAGGTCGTCGCCGACGACCGGCTGCGCACTTCCGTGCCCGACGTCCACGCGGTCGGCGACTGCGCCTCCTTCCCCTCGGGGCGGTACGGCGAGCGCCTGCTGGTCCACCACTGGGACAACGCCCTCCAGGGCCCCCGCACGGTGGCCGCCGACATTCTGGGCGAGACCCGCACGGTCTACGACCCCGTCCCGTACTTCTGGTCCGAGCAGTTCGGCCGCTTCGTCCAGTACGCCGGCCACCACGCGTCCGCCGACACGACGCTGTGGCGCGGCGAGCCGTCCGGCCCCGCCTGGACGGTGTGCTGGCTGCGCGAGAACCGCCTGGTGGCCCTCCTGGCGGTGGGCCGCCCCCGCGACCTGGCCCAGGGCCGCCGCCTGATCGAGGCGGGCGCGGAGATGGACCCGGAGCTGCTGACGGACCCGGCGAGGCCGCTGAAGGCGGCGACGGCGTAGCCGACCACCGGGTGGGCGCTGTGAGAACTGCGTTCCCCCGCCGGGGGCGCCCCGGCTTCCGACTGTCAGTGCGGGATGGCACGCTTAATCCCGTGACCGAGATTGACGCAAAGATCGATGCTCTCGTCCCCGCCTGGCTCACCCTCCCCGACATCGCAGAGTTGCTCGATGTCGAGGTGACGCGTGTGCGGCAGCTGGTCAAGGACGGCCAGCTCATCGCCGTACGCCGTGGTGAGAACCGCGCGCTGCACGTCCCCGCCGCCTTCATCGACGGGGTCGAGCAGAAGGTCGTCAAGGGCCTGGCCGGGACCCTGACGCTCCTGAGGGACGACGGCTTCACCGACGAAGAGATGCTGGAGTGGCTCTTCACGCCCGACGAGAGCCTGCCCGGCACCCCCGCGCAGGCCCTGAGCGAGAATCGCGGCACGGAGGTGAAGCGCCGGGCCCAGGCGCTCGCCGTCTGATCCGAACCACACCGGCGTACGGGCCGTGACCGCCGAGGCCACGGCCACGGTCCGGCACGGCCCGTACGCCACCGAACCCCGGGGGAGACTCACGCATGCCCGACACCACCCGTGGCCGGCTCGCCGGCGCCCGCGTCTACCTCTGCACGGACGCCCGCAAGCGCCAGGGGGATCTCGCCGAGTTCCTGGACGCGGTCCTGGCCGGGGGCGTCGACATCGTGCAGCTGCGGGACAAGGGCATGGAGGCGGCCGAGGAACTGGAGCATCTCCAGGTCTTCGCCGACGCCTGCGCGCGGCACGGCAGGCTTCTCGCGGTCAACGACCGGGCCGACGTCGCCCACGCGGCGGGCGCCGATGTGCTGCACCTCGGGCAGGGCGACCTGCCCGTCCCCGCCGCCCGCGCGATCCTCGGCGACGACATCCTCATAGGCCGCTCCACGCACGCCGAGGCGGAGGCCGCCGCGGCCGCGGTCCAGGACGGCGTGGACTACTTCTGCACCGGCCCCTGCTGGCCGACCCCCACCAAGCCCGGCCGGTACGCCCCCGGCCTCGACCTGGTCCGGTACACCGCAGCCCTCGGCACCGACCGCCCCTGGTTCGCCATCGGCGGCATCGACCTCGGCAACCTCGACGAGGTCCTGGAGGCCGGTGCCCGCCGGGTCGTGGTCGTCCGGGCGATCACCGAGGCGGACGACCCGGGCGCGGCCGCCGCGGAGTTCGCGAAGCGGTTGAGTGACACTGCGTGAGGGGCCGGTATGCGTCGGTCGCATGATCGGCCCGGTGTCCGAGGGGTGGACAACAAGTCGACAAAGCGGGCAAATTTCCGTGATCCGGTTGGGCGACCGCTGCCCCCTGGCTAACCTGCGGGTATGGCCCTAGGAACCGCATCCACCAGGACGGACCGCGCGCGCACGGTGCGTGACATGCTCGCCGCGGGCAAGACGACGTACTCCTTCGAGTTCTCGGCGCCGAAGACCCCCAAGGGTGAGCGGAACCTGTGGAGCGCGCTCAGGAGGGTCGAGGCGGTCGCCCCGGACTTCGTCTCCGTGACCTACGGCGCCGGGGGCTCCACCCGCGCGGGCACCGTCAAGGAGACCCAGCAGATCGTCGCGGACACCACCCTGACCCCGGTCGCCCACCTCACCGCGGTCGACCACTCCGTCGCGGAACTGCGCAACATCATCGGCCAATACGCCGACGCCGGAATCCGCAACATCCTGGCCGTGCGCGGCGACCCGCCCGGCGACCCGATGGCCGAGTGGGTGGCGCACCCGCAGGGCCTGACCTATGCCGCCGAACTCGTCCGGCTCATCAAGGAGTCGGGCGACTTCTGCGTCGGCGTCGCGGCCTTCCCGGAGATGCACCCGCGCTCCGCCGACTGGGACTCCGACGTCACACGCTTCGTCGACAAGTGCCGCGCAGGGGCCGACTACGCCATCACCCAGATGTTCTTCCAGCCGGAGTCCTATCTGCGGCTGCGTGACCGAGTCCACGCGGCGGGCTGCGCGACCCCCGTCATTCCCGAGATCATGCCCGTGACCAGCGTGCGGATGCTGGAGCGGCTACCACAGCTCAGTAATGCGATCATCCCCTCCGTCCTGAAAGAGCGGATCCTCACAGCAAAGGACGATCCGACCGCTGTACGCTCGATCGGAATCGAGTTCGCCACGGAGTTCTGTGCTCGGCTGCTGTCCGAGGGAGTGCCCGGACTGCACTTCATCACGCTCAACAACTCCACGGCGACGCTGGAAATCTACGAAAACCTGGGTCTGCACCATCCACCGCAGGCCTAGACCGGCCGCACGGATATACGACACACTGCGTAGCGGTCACTGGGAGAGGGGCGTACATGGGCTGGACGGTCCTCTACATCGCGTTCGGAATCGTCGCGCTGTGGCTGCTCGGCGAGGTGCTGCTGCAGTACAAGGCGCGGCTGCGCTGGCGGCTGCTCGCCTTCGTCGGCTTCCTCGGTGTGGTCCTCGGCGTGCTGATGCCGTCGGTGGTCGTCATCGGGCTGGGCGCGATCGCCTTCGCGGTCGGCCAGACCTACGTCACGCTGTCGTTCCGCCGTGGCTTCGAGCAGGGCTGGGCGGTCAACCCGCCGGCCGCGCTGGGCGGTCTGACCGGCGGCAAGAAGAGCCGTCGTGAGCGCGGCCTGGACGTCTCCGACCCGGAGGCAGGCGACGCGGCCCACGGCGACGAGGCCGGGTACGACCAGGGCCGGCCGGACACCTCCGGCTACGGCCACGACGACTACGACCGCGACGACGTCTTCACGCCCGCTCGCTCCGCCGCGCCGACGGCCGCCGAGACCACCTCGGTTTACGAGCCGCAGCCCCTGCCGGACGACACCGGCTCCTACGGCATATACAACGACTCCTCCTACGCCGGTGACCAGTCCTACGCGTCCACGGGCCAGACCCAGGACCAGTACGCGACGGCCGCCGCCGACCAGACGTACGGCTACGACGGCTACTCCGGCTACGACCAGCAGCAGTACGGCTACGACCAGGCCGGACAGCAGCAGTACGCCGCCTACTCCGACCCGTACATCGGCACCCAGACCTATGGCGCGGGCTCGTACGACGCCTCCTACGGGGGCCAGCAGCAGTTCGCCCAGCAGGGCTACGACCAGTACGGCGGGACATACGGCGGCGAGACCCCGGCCGGCGGGGTGTGGGTGCCGCAGCAGCGCACCGACGAGTCCTACGGCGGCGAACTCCCGCAGGAGCAGGGCTACTACCAGGACAACAGCGACCAGGGCCAGCAGCAGAACCAGGGCCAGGGGTACGACGAGCAGTACCGCTTCTGACGCGGGGCGGCTCCGTCACTGAGAACCGCGGAACTCCGGTCCCTCCACGATCAGTCCGGCCACCAGTGAGCCCGACATGCCCGCATGGGGGAGGCCGCCGCCGGGGTGTGACCAGCCGCCGGCCGTGAACAGGCCAGGTATCGCCGTGCTGTTGGACGGGTGCAGCGTGCCTTCCCCGCCGGCCAGCGAGGGCGGGGGCACGGCGCCGCCCAGGGCTCCTGTCTCCCGCTCGGTGTGCACGGGCGTGCGTACCTCGCGCCAGAGGATCCGCTCGCGCAGGCCCGGCACCGCCCGCTCGGCGGCGGCGACCACGCGGTCCGCGAAGGCCTCGACGACTCCCGGAGTGGCCCAGTCGTACCCGAGGCCGCAGGGCACGGTCGCCGTCAGCACCACGGACTCGTGGTCCGCGTCGGGGCGCAGGGCAGGGTCGTCCGGCCGGTCGATCCGCACCGTGAGGTCGGGCGTCTCCCCGTGCGAGAAGAGGCCCAACTCGCCCTCCGGATCGGGGCTGTACACCACCGTGCGGTGCACGGCGTCCGGCTCCCGCCCTCCGCGCAGGGCGAGGCACACCACGACCCGGCCCGGGTGCAGGTCCTCGGCGTCGGGAAGGACGTCCTTCGCGCCGTAGAGCTCACGACCCGGTACGAGCCCGCGCAGTCGCCAGGGTCCTGCTCCGACGACGGTGTCCGCCTCCACGACCGCCCCGTCGGACAGCTCCAGACCTGCCGCGCGACCGTCCTTCTCCAGGACGCTCGTCACCTCGGCGCCGAAGTGGAACTCGACCTTGCGCCGGACGCACCGCTCGTACACCGCCCGCGCCAACTCCCGCATGCCGCCCCGGACGTACCAGGTCCCGAAGGCGTGCTCCATGTACGGCAGGACGGCCGCGCTCGCCGGCGCGCTCCCGGGGTCGACGCCGTGGGCGAGCGCATGGCCGTACAGCAGGGCCGCGAGCCGCGGGTCCCGCAGTTCCCAGGCGCCGATCTCGTACAGCGTGCGGGCCTGTCGGGTGCGCAGCAGCCGTTTGTGCGGCACCCCGGGGTAGGGCTCGCGCTGCAGCACCTGCCAGTTGGGCCACAGGGGCTCCTCCAGGAGCGGCCTGCGGGTGCGGTCCCAGGCCTCGCGGGCCCGGATGAGGAAGTCACCCCAGCGGTCGCCCGCGCCCGCGCCGAGGGCCTCCTCCAGCGCGGCGACCACTCCCGCCCGCGAGGCGTTCGGCAGGGACACCTCGGTGCCGTCCGTGAAGATGTGCCGCGACGACGGATCGACCTGGACCAGCTCGACGACCGACTCCAGCGGCTCCTTGCCGGTCTTGATGAACAGATCGCGGTAGACCGCGGGGAGGGTGAGCAGCCCCGGCCCGGTGTCGAACCCGAACCCGTCCCGCTCGACCCGGCGCACCGCCCCGCCGTACGTCTCCGTACGCTCGTACACCGCCACCCGGTGGCCCGCGACGGCCAGCCGGGCAGCGGCCGCCATCGCGCCCATCCCAGCGCCGATCACCGCAATCCGTGCCATGCCTGCGACTTTATCGGCCGCCACTGACACTCCGCCCGCGGGCGGCCGGCTTGCCGACGAGGACCTGCGGCACACCGTGGCCGGCCGTCAGCCGGGCGGTCGTCCGATGCGTGCCACGAGGCTTTTCTCCTCCCGGCGTTGGGCCCTGCGGCGTCGGAATCTTCGGATGCGGGAGATCAGGAAGTAGAGCGTCAGCAGGCCGGCCAGCAGCAGTACGCCCGCGATGACCGCGGCCGCCTCCGGGTGGAACATCGCGAAGGTGACGATGCCGCCGACCCCGAGATCCTCTGCCAGGCTCACGATCACGTTGCTGAAGGGCTCGGGCGAGGAGTTGACCGCCATGCGCGTGCCCGCCTTGACCGTGTGGCTGGCCAGAGCCGTCGAACCGCCGATCAGGCCCGCCGCCACATCGGAGAGCGAACCGCTCTGACCTGCGAGCAGCGCGCCGACCCAGGCGCCGGCCACGGGACGGATCACGGTGTGGACCGAGTCCCAGGCCGAGTCGACGTACGGGATCTTGTCGGCCACCGCCTCGCACAGGAACAGCACGCCCGCCGTGACGAGGACTTCAGGGCGCTGCAGGGTCTCGGGGACGTCGTCGCTCAGCCCCGTCGTACCGAACACGCCGAGCAGCAGCACCACCGCGTAGGCGTTGACGCCGCTGGCCCAGCCGCTGGTGAACACCAGAGGGAGTACGGACACGGACGCGATCGTAACCAGTCGGCTGCGGGGCGGTCTGGGGTTGAGTGCGCAGAACTGAGTATCCGTACCTAGGGCGTGAGATGAGTACGCGCGCGGATGGGCCCCGACCTGCTCGAACGAGAGAGTGGAGCCACGGCGAAGGGGAACGGCTCCGGCACCGGCGACACGGGGCGCCGGAACGGAGCCGCCCCGGATCCGCTCCTTCCGCCGGCCGAGGTCGGCGGGAGCGAGGCACGGGGGAACCCGGGAAAGCGGGGGAACGACCGAACGGGGGCCCAACGGGGGGCACGGGGGAAATCGGGGGAGCAAGGGAAGGCGCCGGTTCGAGGTGGCCCGCGGGGGACGCGGCCACAGCGGACCGGCGCTTTCGCCTGTCCGCCTCGTGTCACCCCTTGCGCCCGCTCACCCGCCCCTGCAACAGCCGCGACAGAGCGGCGTGCACGTCGTCCAGAGAGCGCTCCGGTTGGAAGGACTGCCAGTCCAGGGCGGCCACCAGGACCATGCCGACCAGGGCGGAGGCGGTCAGCGGTACGTCGATCTCGTCGCTGAACTCGCCGTTCTCCACGCCCTCGCGCAGGACGCCCTCCACGACCGCCACGGCCTGCTGACGGACCACCATGAGCGTGGACTGCCAGGCCCGGTTGGTGCGCCACAGCTCGGCCACGTACAGCTGTGTGAAGGCCGGGTAGCGGTCGATGAAGACGAGACCGGCCCGGACCATCGCGTCCAGGGCGTCCACCTTGCCGCCGCCCGCGCGTGCCGTCGATTCCGCCGCCTCCCTCAACGAGGCGGTGAGAAGGCCCACGCCGTGCCGCAGCAGTTCCTCGAAGAGGACGGACTTGCTCGCGAAGTTGTAGTAGACCGTGCCCTTCGCGACTCCGGCCCGCTCGGCGATCTCGTCGACCGTGGTGGCGGAGAAGCCCTGCTCGGCGATGAGCGTGACGGCCGCCTCGTAAAGCTTCTGCCGGGTGGCCTCGCGGCGGGTGCTGACGCCCGCCGGGGCGCTGCTGCTTTCCATGCTCCTGATTCTCACAGGTGAGACCGCCCCTGAGGTCGCGGAAGAGTTCACAGGGTCAGCTCCGGGTGCAGCCGGTCCAGCGTCCACACCTGCCGGCGGCGGGCCGACAGGGCGGTCAGCGCGAGGGCGCCGGCGGTGAAGGCGAGGAGCACCACGCACGCGTGCCACACCGGAGTGAGACCGCCGCCCGTGATGAGCCTCCTGAGGGCCTCCACGACGTAGCTCATCGGCAGGAAGGGGTGGATCGCGTTGAAGAAGCCCGGGCTGGTCTGGACGGGGTAGGTGCCGCCCGCGGACGTCAGCTGGAGCATCAGGAGAGCCAGGACGAGGATCCGGCCCGCCGCTCCGAAGCGTGCGTTCAGCCATTGGACGATCGCCGCGAAGCAGGCCGTCACCAGGAAGAGGAATCCCACGGTCCCGGCCGCCCGCGCCATCTGCAGGCCGATCGCCCAGTGCAGCACCGACATCAGCGCCACGGTCTGCAGCACTCCGATCGCCGCCACGGGCAGCCACCCGGCCAGCGCGATCCGCCAGGCCGCGGCACCGGCGGCGAGCGCACGCCGGTTCATCGGTGTGATCAGCATGTACGCCACCATCGCGCCCACCCACAGGGAGAGCGGGATGAAGTACGGGGCGAACCCGGTGCCGTAGTTCGGCGCCTTGTGCAGGTCCCTGGAGACCAGTTGGACCGGATCCGCCATCACGTCGGTGCGCCGGTCGCGGTCCTTCTTGTCGTAGTCGGGGATCTGCGAGGCGCCGTCGTGCAGCCCGTCGGAGAGCTTCTCGGAGCCGTCGGCGAGCTTGTACATCCCGCCGCTCAGGTCGTCGGCCCCGGTCTTGAGCCGGCCGACGCCCTCGTCCAGGTCCTGTGCGCCGGACCTCGCGGTGCCGAGGCCGGAGTGGAGCGTCCTGGCGCCCGCGGCGACCTTGCCTGCGCCCTGGTTCAGCTGGTTGATCTTCGCTACGGCGTCGTCCAGGTCCTCCGAGAGGCGGGGCGCCCGGTCGGCGAGCGCTCGGGCCTGCTGCTGGAGCGTGGCGAGCCGGCTGTCGAGCTTCTTCAGATCGCCGTTCTGGTCGGCGACGAGAGCGTTGACGTCGTCGGCGACCCTCGCCACGTCGGCGGCAGCCTGCTCGGCCTTCTTCAGGTCGGCGCAGGCGGGGTCCGGCAGCACCGGGTCCGTGCAGCGCGCCTTATAGACGGCGTTCAGGGTGGCGGCGGCCTTGTGCGCTCCCTCGGCGGCCGCCGGGGCGGTCCTCACCAGGGTGTCCAGGTTGTGGCGGACGGCCCCGGCGGAGTCGGCGACGAGCCGGGCGGTGTCGCCGATGGTCTTCTCGTTGCCTTCGAGGAAGGGGCCCACCTTGTCCGCGACCCCGTTGACCTTGTCGGCGAGGCTTTGGGTCCCGCCGGCGACCTGCTGTGCGCCGTCCGCGAGGTCGCCCGAGCCCGTGTCGAGCTTCGCCAGCCCGTCGGAGAGCTTCCCGCTGCCCGCCCTGGCGGCCTTCAGGCCCGTGGCGAGGTCCTCGGATCCCTTCTCCGCCTTGCCGATGCCGCCCTCCAGGTCGTCGGCCCCGTCGGCGGCCTTCACCGTGGCGCCGTGGATGTCGGAGAAGGAGATGAAGATCCGGTCCAGGAAGGACCGCGACGCCTTCGTGGACGCCGCCCGGCGCACCTCGGCGAAGACCGTCCGTGAGATCTGCCCGACGATGTAGTTGTTCGAGTCGTTCGTACGGACCTGGAGGGCGCCGGTCTCGGGGGAGTTCCCCGCACTGGAGGCGATCCTCTTGCTGAAGTCGGTCGGCATGGTCAGCGACAGGTAGTAGGTGCCGTTCTCGACACCCTCACGTGCCTCGGCGGCGCTCACCTGGTGCCAGTCGAAGGTGTCGCTCTCGCGCAACCCCTTGGTGAGGTCGTCGCCCGCGGTGAGTTTTGCGCCGTCGGCGGTGGCGCCCCTGTCGTCGTTCACGAGGGCGACGGGGATGCGGTCCAGGCGGCCGTACGGGTCCCAGAAGGACCACAGATACAGGGCGCCGTACAGCAGCGGCAGCACGAGCAGCGCCACCAGGGCGGCGCGCGGCAGCTTCCCCCTGCCGAAGCGGCGCAGCTCAAGCGCGGCCAGTTTCGGCGAGCGCATCGGCCGTCTCCTTCCGGGTTTGCGTGTCCTCTTGCGGTTCAGGTCGCGTGGACACCGTCACGGCGTCCTTCGGGGCCTCGCTGCACACCGCCAGGACCGTCGTGCCGGCCGCGGCGAGGGACCGCAGCAGCGTCCAGGCCTCGGTCCGCTCGGTGTCCGACAGCTTCAGGTCCAGGTCGTCGACGGCGAGCAGCCGCGGGCGGCCGATCAGGGCCAGGGCGATCGACAGCCGCAGGGCCTCCAGGCGTTCCAGATCGCGTACGGCCGTGCGCGCGCCCTTGGGCAGCGCTTCCCGGTCGAGCCCGGCGGCCGTCAGCGCGGTGTCGATCCTCCGTTTCGCCTCGGACCTGCGCTCCTCGCGCGGCCGCAGCAGCGCGCGCACCGAGTCGCCGAACCGGCGCTGCAGCAGCGCCCGTTCACGCACATGCTCCGCGACGGTCAGGGCCGGGTCGAGGTCGGTGACCCCGGCGACGTTCGCCGGTGCGCTGAGCCGGCGCACCGCCGCCAACTGCTTCGGCAGCCGCGCCCCGCCCACGGTCGCCGTCCCCTCGGTGGCCTTCATCCGTCCGGTGAGCGCGAGCAGCAGGCTCGTACGACCGGACCCCGAGGGCCCCTCCAGGGCGATCAACGCGCCGGGCTCCGCGGTGAGCTCGACTCCGCGGAACGCCCAGCCGCGAGGCCCCTTGAGCCCGAAGCCTTGGGCCGTGACAGCGATTCCGTCCACGGCCACCCCCTGATCTTCTTGAATCGAGAACTTTTTGAACTGACTGGTCAGTGCAAAAACTAACCCGAACCTTCGATCGAAGCAAAAGCCCAGGTCAGAACGGATTGTCAGTGGCATACCTCACGATGAGCACATACGGCACTCCGTAGCGGGATGTGCCGTCAACCAGACGACAGGAGGTTCGTCATGGCCAGCTATCACGCAGCCGCCGCCCGTCGGCGCCGCGCCACCGGCCCTGCCCCCTCACTGACCGGCCCGGCGAGCGACGTACACCCCGTGCTGCGCCGGGCGACGGCCCCGCCCGCCGCCCTCGACCTGCTCGCCCAGGCCCGCGCCGGCCTCGACGAGGCCTCGGCGCTGGAGACGTCGAACGAGCGCTATGCGACGGCGCATCTCGCCGCCCTGCGCACCGCGGCCGCCGTGCTCGCCGCGCGGGGGCGTCCGGAGCCCACGCCCCGACGTCGCGCCAAGATCCGGAGCGCCTGGGAAGTGCTCCCCGAGATAGCGCCCGAGCTCACCGAGTGGAGCGCGCTGTTCGCCTCCGGGGCCCGGCGCCGGGCCCGGGCCGAGGCCGGCATCCAGGGGGCGGCCAGCCGCCGGGACGCGGACGACCTCATACGCGACGTGGCGATGTTCCTGCGCCTCGTCGAGCGGATGCTGGTGCTCCAGCCCGTCCTGCCCCAACCACGCCAGGACGCGGACCGGCCCGAGGGGGGCGGCGGCCACACCGACCGCGACCGCGACTTTCCGGACGCGGGCTGAGCGCGGCGTGTTCCTGGTGCCTGACCTCCGCCGACCGTCCCGCCAAGCCTCTTCTCGTACCGGCCCGGAACCCGCCCCGGCCGCCCGCGATTTCCGCCGCCCCGTGGGGCGGGACGGGTCCCTGGCCGTGGCACCGGGATGACTGGGCGCGGCGGTGGAGGCAATAGGGTGGGGAGCGCCTGAAGCCTCCCCGTCCACGCCCCCGGCCGGGAAGGCGCCCCGATCGCTCCGCCGTGCAACGGGCGGTGCCGCGCCGAGGAGTCAACTGCCGTGTCGGACCCGATGCGACCCCGCGCCTCTCTCCGTACCGCCGTGGTCTGGGAGGTCCTCCAGGACGCCCTCGACCGCCGGGTCAAGGCCACGGGACGTCAGGCGCTGGACGTCCTCGACACCGGAGGCGGCAGCGGCAACTTCGCCGTGCCCGTCGCCCGCCTCGGCCACCAGGTCACCGTCGTCGACCCCAGCCCCAACGCGCTGTTCGCCCTGGAGCGCCGCGCGGCCGAGGCCGGAGTCGCCGACCGGGTGCGAGGCGTCCAGGGCGACGCCCACGGCCTCTTCGACGTGGCCGAGCGCGGCGGCTACGACGTGGTGCTCTGCCACGGCGTCCTGGAGTACGTGGACGACCCGGCCGAGGGCATGCGCAACGTCGTGGCCGCCCTGCGCCCCGAGGGCGTCCTCAGTCTGCTCGCCGCCGGTCTCGGCGGCGCCGTGCTCGCCCGGGCCCTGGCCGGCCACTTCAAGGAGGCCAGGCAGGCACTCGACGACCCGAACGGCCGCTGGGGCGACGGCGATCCCGTGCCGCGCCGCTTCACCGCCGAACAGCTCACCGCGCTCGTCGAGGGCGCGGGCCTCACCGTGGGCGCGGTGCACGGCGTGCGGGTCTTCGCCGACCTCGTCCCCGGCGTGCTCGTGGACACCGAGCCCGGCGCCCTGGAAGCCCTGCTGAAGCTGGAGGAGGCGGCGGCCGAACTCCCCGCCTTCCACTCCGTGGCCACGCAGCTCCATGTGCTCGGCGAGACCCGGGAGGCCGCCGAGGCCTGAGCCGCCACTGTGCCGGAGTGCTGATCAGGTACTTGATGGCACATGGAGTACGCCACAGGCCCCCCGATCGCCCGCGCAGCGCCGTATGATCGAGGGAGACCGCCCGGCATGACGGGACGGCCGCTGGGGAATGACAAGATTCAGCAGCCGGAGCGTTCATGGCGGAATCCGGTTGGCCAATTGGCGCAGAGGGGCGGGTTTCACGGGGGCGATTCCCTGCCTATCCTGAAGGGACCCCCCGAGTCGCCCCGGCGACTGCACGATGAGGAGGACTCCGTGCCGCTCTCGGAGCACGAGCAGCGCATGCTCGAGCAGATGGAGCGAGCGCTGTACGCCGAAGATCCCAAGTTCGCGTCGGCGCTCGAGGGAAGCGGGCTGCGTACGTACACCCGGCGGCGGGTCTACCAGGCAGTTGCCGGCTTCCTCGTAGGTATCGCGCTCCTCATGGCCGGTATGGTCGCCAAGCAGGTGTGGCTCAGCGTGGTGGGCTTCCTCGTCATGCTGGGTTGCGCGGTACTCGCCGTGACCGGCTGGCGCAAGGCCCCCAAGCCGGGCGAGCAGCCCGCCGCGGGCGCCCCGCATGCCCGTCGCCAGGGACGCCAGAAGCGCTCGATGATGGATCGGATCGAGCAGCGCTGGCAGCGGCGACGAGACGAACATGGCGGCCAGTAGCCGGCCCGCCGAGCCGCTCCCACAGACGTTCTGAGGGGGTGAGCACCCAGCCGGGTGCTCACCCCCTCACGTATGTCCTCAAGTGCGCGTATGTCCTCAGGACGTCACCCCCCGTCTCCGCAGGACACTCCCACCCCTCACAACACGGTGGCCCGGGCCTTGGGAAGGCCCGGGCCACCGTCGTTCCGCCCTCAGCGTGCGGCGTTTTTCAGCCTTGCTGACCGAACGGTTTGCGCAGGGTCGGCCGGATCGCCGCCGCACGTGCCCTGACCCCGGCCCACCACTCCGACGCCGCCCACACCACCCGCGCGGTGGAACGGGGGGCGATCAGCGCGCGCGCCCGCGTGACCCGGCCGACCGAGCCGCGCAGTCCGCCGATCACCCGGTGGACATCCTGGGCGAGGCCCGCCGTCGGCCGGGGGCGCGGGGCGTAGAGCACCTGCTCCACGGCGTCCGCCACCCGGTGCACCGAGGCCGCGGCCACCGGATCGAGATGCCCGAGCCGTACGATCCGCGCCGCCGCCTTCCGCGGCGTCTGCGAGTCGTCCGGCAGGATCCCGAAGTCCCACGCCGTGTCGGTCAGCTCCTGCCAGGCCGCCAGGGCGTGCGCGGCGGCATCCGCGTCGCTGCGGCCGTGCCCGCGCAGACGTACCGAACGGGTGCGCAGCCGCCACAGCATCGGCGCCAAGGGGATCGACAGCCCGACCAGCCCCACGAACACCCAGAACAGCAGCTTCAGGTACCACCACTGGCCCTGTACGGCCCACCAGGGGCCGCCACCGTCCCCGGACGCCGCGGCCGCGGGCGACGCGCTGTCGCACGCCTCCAGCTTGCGCAGCTGGGCCGAGCAGCTCTCGCTCGCCGACGGGGAGGCCGACGGCTCCGTGGAGGAACCCGCGGACGGCCTCGGCACGTCGGGGGTCAGATCGCCGGTGGCGTCCGGGACGGTGTACGAGGGCACCGTGCCCCGGGTCGGGGTGGGCTCGAAGCGGGTCCAGCCCACCCCCTCGAAGTACAGCTCGGGCCAGGCGTGGGCGTCCTTGAGCCCCACCGAGATCGAGCCGTCCGCCTGCGGGGTGCCGGGCGCGAAGCCCACCGCGACCCGGGCCGGAATGCCCAGGGAGCGGGCCATCGCCGCCATGGCGAAGGAGAAGTGCACGCAGAAGCCCTGCTTGTCCCGCAGGAAGTTGGCGATCGCGTTCGGTCCGTCGCCGACCTCCACCTTGGTGTCGTACTCGAAACCGCCGGTCACCGCGAAGTAGTCCTGGAGCGCGACCGCCTGCTCATAGGGGTTCTTCGCGCCCGCGGTGACCTCGCGGGCGGTCTTGGCCACCACCGACGGCACCGAGTCGGGCAGCTCGGTGTAGTCGCGCTCGATGGCAGCGGGCGCGGTCGGCGCCGACGCGAGCTGCTCTGCCGTCGGCTGCACGTCCAGGCTGTTCACCTGGTACGTCAGCCCGCGCGTGTTCTGCCCGTGGTCGCCGACGAGCGCCATTCCCTCGGGCTCGTAGCGCCAGCTGCCCTTGATCTTCACGCCGCTCGGCGGGTACGGCATCGGCAGGTAGTCCTGCGCGTACCAGTTCGCCGCCGCGATGTTCGTCTCCACCTCCGTGCGTTTGACGTCGCCGCCGAGGCCGACCGGGGTCGGGAAGTCGTCCGGTACGGCCTTGATGGGCCGCTTGGACGGCTTCCAGGTCCGGCCGTCGAACTCGTCCAGGGAGACGATCCGCAGGTACAGGTTGGAGATGTCGGTGTTGCTCCCGGTCCGCACGGACAGGACCTGGCGGTCCTCGTCCACGTTCAGGCTGTCGCGCAGGGTGAGCAGCGGGTTCACCGCGGAGATGGTGCCGCCGTTGCCGTTTCCGGTGCCCACGCCCGCCCCGGTGGCGTCCAGGAGGCCGCCGTTCATCGAGGGCAGAGCGGCCGATACCACGAGGGCGATGCCGAGGCTCGCCACGCCGATCCGCCGGCCGGTGCGCACCGGCGCCACCGGCCCGGGGTCCGCGCCCGGTCCGCGCGCGGCCCCGCCGAAGACGCGGCCCCACTGGGAGAGCCGCTCGCGCCCCTCGGCCAGAAGCAGCAGGAGATAGCCGGCCGCCGCGACCAGGAACCAGAACCAGCCGCCGTGGCCTTCGGACAGTCCCGCGGCGACGGAGTACAGCGCGAGCAGCGGCAGGCCCGCAGGGGCCGCGCTGCGGAAGGTCACCGCGAGGATGTCCACCACGAGTCCGATGACCAGGACACCGCCGAAGACCATCAGCTTGATGCCCTGGGACGCCAGCGGCGCCGGGATCGCGTAGCGCGAGATGTCGTCGCCGCCCTGCTGGAGCAGGTCCCCGAAGTGCACGAAGGCGCCCGGGCCGGGGATCAGCCCGAAGAGGGCCTGGTCCCGGGCGAAGATCAGGGTCAGCATGACCAGCGTGACGAGGGTCTGCGCCGCCACCGTCAGAGGACGGGCCAGCGGGATCCGCCGGGTCACCGCGCCCACGACCGTCTGCACTCCGAGCAGGAAGGCGGCCTGCACGATCCAGGTGACCGGCTCGACCAGCGGGAGCAGGGCGCACGCGGCCATGAGCGTGGCCGCCCACGCGCACAGCGCCACTCGTGCCCGCCCGCTCATCACGGTCCCTCCCCGGCGCCGGCCACGCCGACGCCCGTGCGCTCGCGGTCCGCGAGGCGCCACAGCTCCTCCAGCGAGGCGCCCCGCGGCACACCCAGTGCCGTCCAGCCCGCCTCGCGCAGCATCCGCAGCCGCTCCTGGCGCTCCTGCACCGCCCCGGGCACGTCGGTCGGTTCCCGCACCCAGCTCTCGCTGTCCAGCACGAAGGCGAGCGCGCCCCCGCTGCGCTGCCGCATCTTGGCGACCACCGTGGCCTGCTCCTCGTCGAGGTCGCCGAAGAAGGCCACCAGCAGTCCTTCGTTCCCCCTGCGCAGCACGTCGTACGCGCGCGACAGGCCGGTGTCGTCGGAGTGGTCGATCACCGCGAGCGTGTCCATCATCAGCCCGGCCGCGTCCGCCGTCCCCTGGCTGGCGCCCGCGAAGCCGTCGGCGCCCTCGCCGGGCACGGAGTTGCCGGTGTCCGTCAACAGCCTTACGGAGAAGCCCCGTTCGAGCATGTGGACCAGGACGGAGGCGGCGCCCGAGACGGCCCACTCGAAGGCCGAGTCCGGGCCCGCGCCCGCGTAGGCGAGGCCTCGAGTGTCCAGGAGCACCGTGCAGCGGGCGCGCTGGGGCTGTTCCTCGCGGCGGACCATCAGCTCGCCGTATCGGGCGGTGGAACGCCAGTGCACCCGGCGCAGGTCGTCGCCGTAGCGGTAGCCGCGCGGGATGGCGTCGTCCTCGCCGGCCAGGGCGAGCGAGCGCTGCCGTCCGTCGCCGTACCCCTTCGCCTCGCCGTTCAGCCGTACCGGCGGCAGCGCCTCCACGCGCGGGATGACGGTCAGGGTGTCGTACGTCGAGAAGGAGCGGGTCAGTTCGCACATGCCGAACGGGTCGGTCAGGCGCAGCTGGAGCGGGCCGAGCGGGTAGCGGCCCCGCAGGTCGGAGCGGACCCGGTAGGACACCTCGCGGCGGCCGCCCGGCTCGACGCGGTCGAGCACGAAGCGGGGGCGCGGGCCGAGGACGTAGGGGACCCGGTCCTGGAGCATCAGCAGGCCGGTGGGCAGCCGCGAGACGTTGTCCATCCGCAGATGGACGCGGGCCTCGCTGCCGGCGGGCACGCGCGCGGGGGAGAGCCTTCGGCTGCCCGCGACCCGGTAGCGGGTGCGGTAGAGCACGGTGGTGCAGACCAGGGGCAGCACGGCCAGCATCAGACCGACCCGCAGCAGGTCGCTCTGGCCGAGGACGTAGGCGCAGACGGCCGCGGCGATGCCGGCGGCGAAGAAGGAGCGGCCCCGGGTGGTCAGACCCGCCAGCGCGGTACGCACCCCGCCCTTGTCGCCCCGGTCGGCCTCGGGGCCGTCGGCCGAGGGCACCCCGGTGGACATCACAGGCTCCGCGGCGGCTGCTGCGGATACGCGGGTGCGGTGCGGCCGATCCCGAGGCCGCCCTGCTGGGGCGCGGCGGGAACCGGGGTGCGCTGGAGGATCTCCTGCACGACCTGTTCCGCGGTGCGCCGGTTCAGCTGGGCCTGGGCAGTGGGCAGCAGACGGTGGGCGAGGACCGCCACGGCGAGCGCCTGGACGTCGTCCGGCAGCGCGAACTCACGGCCGCTGAGGGCGGCGGAGGCCTTGGCGGCGCGCAGCAGGTGCAGCGTCGCGCGCGGGGACGCGCCGAGTCTGAGATCGGGGTGGGTGCGGGTGGCGGAGACCAGGTCCACCGCGTACCGCCGGACCGTTTCGGCGACGTGGACGCCGCGGACGGCCTCGACCAGTTTCACGATGTCGTGTGCGTGCGCCACCGGCTGGAGGTCGTCCAGCGGGTTCACGCCGCCGTGGATGTCGAGCATCTGCAGCTCGGCGTCCGCGCTGGGGTAGCCGATGGAGACCCGGGCCATGAAACGGTCGCGCTGGGCCTCCGGCAGCGGATACGTGCCCTCCATCTCGACCGGGTTCTGCGTGGCCACCACCATGAAGGGACTGGGCAGCTCGTAGGTCTGCCCGTCGATGGTGACCTGGCGCTCCTCCATCGACTCCAGAAGCGCCGACTGGGTCTTCGGCGAGGCGCGGTTGATCTCGTCGCCGATCACTATCTGCGCGAAGATCGCACCCGGTTTGAACTCGAAGTCCCGGCGCTGCTGATCCCAGATGGACACACCCGTGATGTCCGAGGGCAGCAGATCGGGCGTGAACTGGATGCGGCGCACCGAGCAGTCGATGGACCGCGCCAGCGCCTTGGCCAGCATGGTCTTGCCGACGCCGGGGACATCCTCGATCAGAAGATGTCCCTCGGCGAGCAGCACGGTCAGCGAAAGCCGAACGACCTCGGGCTTCCCCTCGATCACGCCCTCCACCGAACTGCGTACCCGCTCCACGACGGCGGTCAGATCAGTGAGGCTCGCTCGATCGTCATAGGTGGTCACCCGGCCCTCCTCGGCCCGTACTTTCCGGGCCGACGCTCTGTGACGCGTAACCGGCCCACCCCGAATCACGGACACCACGCGTGAAAAGTTCCGCGTGACGCCACACCCGCATTCTTGCTGCCGTTACCGATTCGTGTCACTCGACTGTGGACAACTGGCTGCACTATGTCGGGTCTTACGGTGTTTTGGGCACCCTGAGGGCCGAAATCAACAGCGAAACGACAGCTAAGGCGGCCGGTTACACGGGATCGATCTCGCGCAGCAGACCCGTCTTCACGTCGAACACGAAGCCGCGCACGTCGTCGGTGTGCACCAGGAAGGGCGAGGTGCGCACCCGCTGCATGGACTGCCGTACGTCCTGGTCGACGTCCCGGAAGGCCTCCACCGCCCACGCGGGACGCTGGCCCACCTCCATCTCCAGCTCGGTGCGGAAGTCCTCGGTGATCGCCTCCAGGCCGCAGCCCGTGTGGTGGATCAGGACGACGCTGCGGGTGCCGAGCTTGCGCTGGCTGATGGTGAGCGAGCGGATCACGTCGTCGGTCACCACACCGCCCGCGTTGCGGATGGTGTGGCAGTCGCCGAGCTCCAGGCCGAGCGCGGCGTGCAGATCGAGTCGGGCGTCCATGCAGGCCACGACGGCAACGTGCAGCACCGGCCGGGCGTCCATACCGGGGTCGGTGAAGGCTGCGGCGTACCGCTCGTTGGCGTCGACCAGGCGATCGGTCACACGGCCGCCGGGGGATATGGCGCCTTCGGTGGGAACGGATGCGGAAGTCGTCATAACCATGACGGTACTGGTCACCGTCGTTCCGGTCCTGCCGTGAGAAGGGAAAAAGAGCGTCATCACGTCCTCTGTGTGAGGTACCCCACAAGGGTCTCGGGTGCACCCGAACGGGTGTTTTCCGCTCTTTCATGGCGTCGAGTCCGCACCGGGGCGCGACGCGCAGGCCGGTTGATTGACCGCGAGAGGCCGTGGACTAAAGTGACGCGAAGCGGGAGGCGAGGCCTCCCTGCTGGACTTTCCCCGGAGACCCCGGCGATTTTCCGGAGATCTCCCCACGTGCGCGGCGCGTACGTACGGCTCGGCCTCCTCCCGCTCCCGGTCGGCTGACGCTTCCGGCGCCGGCAGGCCTCCCCTTTCACCGGAGTCCCCGGCGAAGGGGAGGGAGGGCGGGGACCCGGCGGTGCGTACGGACGCGCCGGACCTGAGAGGGCCCAGAATTCAATGGGGCGCGAAGCGCATTCGAATAAGGGCGGTGGTGGGCGGCGGGAGGGGCAGAGTCGACACGTTCCGGTGATGCTCCAGCGGTGCCTGGACCTGTTGGCCCCCGCTCTCGAGCGGCCCGGAGCGGTGGTCGTCGACTGCACGCTCGGCCTCGGCGGCCACAGCGAGGCACTGCTCCAGCGCTTCCCCGAGGCCCGGCTCGTCGCCCTCGACCGCGACAAGGAGGCCCTGCGCCTGTCGGGCGAGCGGCTCGCGCCGTTCGGTGAGCGTGCCACCCTCGTCCACGCGGTCTACGACGAGCTCCCCGATGTCCTCGACAGGCTCGGCATCGCGCGCGTGCAGGGTGTCCTCTTCGATCTCGGTGTCTCCTCCATGCAACTCGACGAGGCCGACCGGGGCTTCGCCTACGCCCAGGACGCCCCCCTCGACATGCGCATGGACCAGACGACCGGCATGAGCGCCGCCGAGGTCCTCAACACCTACCCGCCGGGCGAACTCGTCCGGATCCTCAGGGCGTACGGCGAGGAGAAGCAGGCCAAGCGGATCGTGTCCGCCATCGTGCGTGAGCGGGAGAAGCAGCCCTTCTCCCACAGTGCTCGGCTCGTCGAGCTGATCAGGGACTCCCTGCCGCAGGCCGCCAAGCGCACCGGCGGCAACCCGGCCAAGCGCACGTTCCAGGCCCTGCGTATCGAGGTCAACGGCGAACTCTCCGTCCTGGAGCGGGCGATCCCGGCCGCGGTGAAGTCACTCGCCGTGGGCGGCCGGATCGCCGTGCTGTCGTACCACTCGCTGGAGGACCGGCTGGTCAAGCAGGTCTTCGCGGCCGGCGCCGCCACCACCGCCCCGCCCGGACTGCCCGTCGTCCCCGAGCAGTACCAGCCCCGGCTCAAGCTGCTCACGCGCGGTGCCGAACTTCCCACCGAGGAAGAGATCGCCGAGAACCGGCGGGCCGCACCGGCGCGATGCAGGGGCGCCGAGCGAATCAGGGAGTCCATCGAGTGAAGTGCGTGAGGCGCGTGAGCCGCGTCAGTGAGTGGGGAAACCGGACTCACTGGAGGGTGAGTGAGTAGGAAACCCGAACTGAGGGGGAGGGCGGCCCGTCTCGCGCGCCTGTTCCCTGGCCCGACGGGCTCCGGACAGGCGGCCCGCACCCCCTTCGTGCTCCTCGTGGTCCTCCTCCTCGGCGGCGGCCTCATCGGGCTGCTGGTGCTGAACTCCGCGCTCAGCGAAGGGTCCTTCAAGCTCACCGACCTCCAGAGGGATACGAAGAGCCTCACCGACGAGCAGCAGGGCCTCCAGCGGGACATCGACGCCTACTCCGCGCCCGAGGCCCTGGTGCGCCGCGCCCGTGAACTCGGCATGGTGCCCGGCGGGGACCCGGCCTTCCTCGACCCGGACGGCACCGTCAAGGGCGTCCCGTCGCCCGCCTCCGACGCCGAACCGGCCTCCTTGCGGATGCCGCTCGTCCTCGCCCCCGAGGTGATCGACAGCGCGACCGTCCCGACGCCGACGGCCGGCTCCACTCCGACGGAGACCGTCGTACCAGCGCCCGAGGCCGTGCCCTCGGTCGTCCCGCCCCCCACGACCCCGACCCCCGGCAGGTGACGGAAGTGTCCGACGATTTCGGCAGGCAACCGCCGCGCCGCCGCGTGCCCGGACCCGCGCGCCCCGAGCGCTCCGCCCGCCCCGTCGGCCGACCGCGCCCGGGCCCCGGAGCCCGCCCGGCCCGCCGCCCCGCGGCCCCCAAGACCATCCGCCTGGGCAGTCCCCGCCCCCGGCTGCGCCTGGTCGGCCTCGCGCTGACGCTGGTGCTGACCGCCTTCGTCGTACGCCTGCTCCAGGTGCAGGCCGTCGACGCGAGCACGTACGCCGCCAAGGCCGAGCAGAACCGGTATGTCGGCTACACGCTGGCGGCCGAGCGCGGCGGGATCACCGACCGCGACGGCGTGGCCCTCGCGACCAGCGAGGACGCGTACGACATCACGGCCGACCCCACGCTGTTCAGCCGCGAGGAGTTGAAGATCGACGACGGCCCTGAGCAGGCCGCCGCCCTGCTCGCGCCGATCCTGGGGCAGGAGCAGGAGACGATCGTCAAGAAGCTGCGGCCCAAGGACCCCAAACTCCGCTACGCCCTGCTCGCCAACCGCCAGACCCCGCAGGTCTGGAAGCAGATCAAGGACCTGAAGTCCGCGCTCGCCACCAAGAGCGAGACCGACCCCGGCACGGCCAACGTCCTCGCGGGCGTCCTGTCCGTGCCGACCACCAAGCGCGTGTACCCGAACGGCGATCTCGCCGCCGGGATACTGGGCTGGGTCAACGCCGACGGCAAGGGCGGCGGCGGTGTCGAGCAGCAGCTGAACTCCCTGCTGACCGGCAAGGACGGCAAGATCCGCTACGCCCAGTCCGGCGGCCGCCAGGTGCCCACCGTGGGCTCCACCGAGACCCCCGCGGTGCCCGGCAGCGACGTCGAGCTCACCATCGACCGTGACATCCAGTGGGCCGCCCAGCAGGCCATCACCGAGCAGGTGAAGGAGTCCAAGGCGGACCGCGGGTACGTGATAGTGCAGGACACGCGGACCGGCCAGGTTCTCGCCATGGCCAACTCGCCCGGCTTCGACCCGAACGACCTGTCCCGGGCGAGCTCGGTGAACATGGGCAACGCGGCCCTCCAGGACGCCTACGAGCCCGGTTCCACCGCCAAGGTCATGTCCATGGCCGCCGTACTGGAACAGGGCGTCGCCACCCCGCTCACGCATGTGATCGTGCCCAACCGGCTGCACCGCGGTGACCGGCTCTTCAAGGACGACATCGACCACGAGACCTGGTACCTCACGCTCAACGGCGTGCTCGCCAAGTCCAGCAACATCGGCACCATCCTGGCGACCGGCCAGCTCGGCAAGACCCAGGCGCAGGCCAACCAGGTCCTCTACTCCTACCTGCACAAATTCGGCCTCGGCCGCTACTCCGGGCTCGACTTCCCCGGCGAGACCCCGGGCATCCTCGCCAAGCCCGCGGACTGGTCGACCTCGCAGCAGTACACGATTCCTTTCGGCCAAGGTGTGTCCCTCAACGCGATGCAGGCCGCGTCCGTCTACTCGACGATCGCCAACGGTGGTGTCCGCGTCGAACCCACGCTCGTGCGCGGCACGAAGGGACCCGACGGACGCTTCACACCCGCCGCGAAGCCCAAGGAGACAAGGGTCGTCAGCGCCAGGACGGCCAAGACGCTGGCCCGGATGCTGGAGTCGGTCGTGGACGACGTGGAGGGCACCGGCACCAAGGCGCGCATCCCCGGCTACCGGGTCGCGGGCAAGACGGGCACGGCCAACCGCGTGGATCCGGCCACCGGCAAGTACAAGGGCTACACCTCCTCGTTCGCCGGCTTCGCGCCCGCCGACAAGCCTCGGATCACCGTCTACTGCGCCATCCAGAACGCCACCAGCGGCAGTTACTTCGGCGGTCAGATCTGCGGACCCGTCTACAAGCAGGTCATGGAGTTCGCCCTGAAGACCCTGCAGGTCCCGCCCACGGGGGCGAAGGCCGCGAAGCTGCCCGTGTCCTACACGCCCTGATCAGCACACCTCAGCACCTCATCAGCGCTCGGAAAGGCCACCAGGAACCACCTCGTGACGACGATCACCTCCGATTCCGGGAACCAGGGCGCCCGTCGCCCCTCACTTCGCTCCGAGGCGGGTGAGCCCGGTACGCTCACCGCCGTGCCACACGCTGATCAGTCCCAAACCACCCAGAAGGGCGCACCCGTGACCTATCCGGGACCGCCCCGGCCGGTCCGGGTCTCCGCAACACCTCTCGCGGAGCTCGCCGACCAGCTGGGTGCCGAGCAGCCGGAGAACGCCGCGCAGGTCACGGGCATCACCCATGACTCGCGTGCCGTCCGCCCCGGCGACCTGTACGCCGCCCTCCCGGGCGCCCGCCTGCACGGCGCCGACTTCGTCACCCAGGCCGTCGGCCTCGGTGCGGTCGCGGTGCTGACCGACCCGGCAGGCGCCGAGCGCGCCGCCGCGACCGGGCTCCCGGTGCTGGTCGTCGAGGACCCACGCGCGCGCATGGGCGAACTGGCGGCCACGATCTACGGTCACCCCGGCCGGGACCTGCTCCAGATCGGCATCACCGGCACCTCCGGCAAGACCACCACGGCGTACCTCGTCGAGGGCGGTCTGAAGGGGGTCAGGTCCACCGGCCTGATCGGCACCGTCGAGATGCGCATCGGCGACGAGCGCATCAAGTCCGAGCGCACCACGCCGGAAGCCACCGACCTCCAGGCCCTGTTCGCGGTCATGCGCGAGCGCGGGGTCGAGGCGGTCGCCATGGAGGTCTCCAGCCACGCGCTGGTCCTCGGCCGGGTCGACGGCTGTGTCTTCGACATCGGCGTCTTCACCAACCTCAGCCCGGAGCACATGGAGTTCCACTCCGGCATGGAGGACTACTTCCAGGCCAAGGCGCAGCTGTTCACGCCGGAACGCAGCCGTCTCGGCGTGGTCAACCTCGACGACGAGTACGGACGCCGGCTCGTCAAGGAGGCCACGGTCCCGGTCGTCACCTTCTCCGCCGAGGGCCACCCCGACGCCGACTGGCGTGCCGCGGACGTCGAGGTCGGCCCGATGGACTCGACGTTCACCGTGATCGGCCCCAAGGACGAGCGGATCGGCGCCAGGTCGCCGCTGCCGGGCCCCTTCAACGTGGCGAACACCCTCGCCGCGATCGTCGCCCTGGCCGCCGCGGGCCTCGACCCGCAGACCGCCGCCGACGGCGTCGCCGCCGTACCGGGCGTGCCGGGCCGCCTGGAACGCGTGGACGCCGGGCAGCCCTACCTCGCGGTCGTGGACTACGCCCACAAGACCGACGCCGTCGAGTCGGTGCTCAAGGCGCTCCGCAAGGTCACCGAGGGCAAGGTGCACATCGTGCTCGGCTGCGGAGGCGACCGGGACACGACCAAGCGGGGGCCCATGGGCGCGGCCGCGGCCCGCCTCTCCGACACCGCCGTACTGACCTCCGACAACCCCCGCTCCGAGGATCCCCTCGCGATTCTTGCAACCATGCTCCAGGGCGCGGCGTCCGTACCGGCACACGAGCGCGGCGAGGTCCAGGTCTTCGAGGACCGGGCCGCCGCGATCGCCGCAGCAGTCGCCCGCGCGCGGCCGGGCGACACCGTACTGGTCGCCGGGAAGGGCCACGAGCAGGGCCAGGACATCGCCGGGGTGGTCCGTCCCTTCGACGACCGCCAGGTGCTTCGAGAAGCCATCCAGAAGACCCAGGGATGAACTTGTGATCGCCCTCTCTCTCGCCGAGATCGCCTCAGTCGTCGGCGGGCAGACGCATGACATACCGGATCCGTCGGCGCAGGTGCACGGGCCCGTCGTCATCGACTCCCGGCAGGTGAAGGACGGCAGTCTGTTCGCCGCCTTCGTGGGGGAGCGCGTCGACGGCCACGACTACGCCGAACAAGCCGTCCGGGCCGGCGCGGTGGCCGTGCTGGCCCAGCGCCCTCTCGGCGTACCCGCGATCGTCGTCGAGGACGTCCAGACGGCCCTCGGCGCCCTCGCGCGTCATGTCGTACGACGCCTCGGCGCGACCCTCGTCGCCCTCACCGGCTCCGCCGGCAAGACCAGCACCAAGGACCTGATCGCCCAGGTGCTCCAGCGCAAGGCGCCGACGGTGTTCACGCCGGGCTCACTCAACAACGAGATCGGCCTGCCGCTCACCGCGCTCACCGCCACCGAGGAGACCAGGTTCCTCGTGCTGGAGATGGGCGCCCGCGGCATCGGCCACATCAGCTACCTCACGGATCTGACGCCCCCGCAGATCGGACTGGTCCTCAACGTCGGCACCGCGCACATCGGTGAGTTCGGCGGCCGCGAGCAGATCGCGCAGGCCAAGGGCGAACTCGTGGAGGCCCTGCCGGCGGCACAGGACGGCGGCACCGCGATCCTCAACGCCGACGATCCTCTCGTACGTGCCATGGCCTCCCGTACGAAGGCGAAGGTGCTCCTTTTCGGAGAGTCCGGCGAAGCGGACGTTCGAGCCGAGAACGTACGACTCACGGACACCGGACAGCCTGCCTTCATGCTTCACACACCCTCCGGTGCAAGCGAAGTGACCATGCGCCTGTACGGTGAGCACCACGTGTCGAACGCGCTCGCCGCGGCCGCCGTCGCCCATGAGCTGGGCATGTCCGCAAGTGAGATCGCCACCGCGCTCTCCGAGGCGGGCTCCCTCTCCCGCTGGCGTATGGAGGTCACCGAGCGCCCGGACGGCGTGACCATCGTCAACGACGCCTACAACGCGAACCCCGAGTCCATGCGAGCGGCCTTGCGCGCGCTCGCGGCGATGGGCAAGGGGCGGCGGACCTGGGCGGTGCTCGGCAAGATGGCCGAGCTCGGGGACGAGGCGCTCGCCGAGCACGACGCGGTCGGACGGCTCGCCGTCCGGCTCAATGTCGGCAAGCTCGTCGCGGTCGGGGGCAGGGAAGCGTCCTGGCTGCAACTGGGCGCATATAACGAGGGTTCGTGGGGTGAGGAGTCGGTGCACGTGTCCGACGCACAGGCGGCGGTCGACCTGCTGCGCAGTGAATTGCGCCCGGGAGACGTCGTCCTCGTGAAGGCGTCCCGTTCGGTCGGCCTGGAGAGCGTCGCCCAGGCGCTGCTCGACGCCGAGGGTGAGGTTGCCGTCCGATGATGAAGCAGATCCTGTTCTCAGGAGTCATCGGCCTCTTCCTGACCCTGGTCGGCACCCCGCTGCTGATCAAGCTGCTCGCGCGCAAGGGTTACGGCCAGTACATCCGGGACGACGGCCCGCGCTCGCACGGCAGCAAGCGCGGTACGCCGACGATGGGCGGTATCGCCTTCATCTCCGCGACGGTCGTCGCCTACTTCCTGTCCAAGGTCATCACCGGCTACCCCCCGACCTACTCGGGCCTGCTGGTGCTCGGCCTGATGTGCGGCATGGGCCTGGTCGGTTTCCTCGACGACTACATCAAGATCGTCAAGCGGCGTTCGCTGGGCCTGCGGGCCAAGGCGAAGATGGCCGGCCAGCTGATCGTCGGCATCAGCTTCGCGGTGCTCGCGCTGATGTTCCCGGACGTGCGCGGCAACACCCCGGCCTCCACCAAGCTGTCGTTCATCACCGACTTCGGCTGGAAGATCGGCCCGATCCTGTTCGTGGTCTGGGCGCTGTTCATGATCCTCGCGATGTCGAACGGCGTGAACCTCACCGACGGTCTGGACGGCCTCGCCACCGGCGCCTCGGTCCTCGTCTTCGGCGCCTACACGTTCATCGGCGTCTGGCAGTTCCAGGAGTCCTGCGCCAACTCGGGCACCCTGACCAACCCGAACGCCTGCTACGAGGTGCGCGATCCGCTCGACCTCGCGGTGATCGCCTCCGCGCTGATGGGCGCCTGCCTCGGCTTCCTGTGGTGGAACACCTCGCCGGCCAAGATCTTCATGGGCGACACCGGTTCGCTCGCCCTCGGCGGTGTCCTCACGGGCCTGGCGATCCTGTCCCGCACGGAGCTCCTGGTCGCCATCATGGGCGGTCTGTTCGTCCTCATCACCATGTCGGTCGTCATCCAGGTCGGTTCCTTCCGGATGACGGGCAAGCGGGTCTTCCGGATGGCACCGCTCCAGCACCACTTCGAACTCAAGGGCTGGTCCGAAGTCCTCATCGTGGTCCGTTTCTGGATCATCCAGGGCATCTGTGTGATCGTCGGCCTGGGCCTCTTCTACGCGGGATGGGCAGCAGACAAGTGACCTCCTCGGAGCCTTTGGACTGGCAGGGCAAGCACGTCACCGTCGCCGGACTCGGTGTCTCCGGCATCCCGGCGGCCAAGGTGCTGCACGCGCGCGGGGCGAACGTCACCGTCGTCAACGACGGCGACGACGCACGCGCGCGTGAGCAGGCGGCCGAGTTGGAGGCGCTGGGCATCACCGTGCGCCTCGGTGACGGTGCGACCCTGCCCGAGGGCGCCGAACTCGTCGTCACCGCGCCCGGCTGGAAGCCGGACAAACCGCTGTTCGCCGCGGCGCGTGAGGCCGGCCTGGAGATCTGGGGCGATGTCGAACTCGCCTGGCGGCTCAGGGGCCCCGACGCGGCTCCCTGGCTCGCGATCACCGGCACCAACGGCAAGACGACCACCACCCAGATGCTGGCGTCGATCCTGAAGGCCGCGGGGCTGCGCACCGCCGCCGTCGGCAACATCGGCGTCTCCCTGCTGGACGCGGTGCTCGGCGACGAGCAGTACGACGTCCTGGCCGTGGAGTTGTCGAGCTATCAGCTCCACTGGGCGCCCTCCCTGCGCGCCCACTCCGCCGCCGTGCTGAACCTGGCGCCCGACCACCTCGACTGGCACGGCTCCATGGAGGCGTACGCCGCCGACAAGGGCCGCATCTACGAGGGCAATCGGGTCGCCTGCGTCTACAACGTCGCCGACAAGGCCACCGAGGACCTGGTGCGCGAGGCGGACGTCGAGGAGGGCTGCCGGGCCGTCGGCTTCACCCTCGGCACCCCCGGACCGTCCCAACTCGGCGTCGTCGAGGGCATCCTGGTCGACCGCGCCTTCGTCGAGGACCGGCACAAGAACGCCCAGGAACTCGCCGAGATCTCGGACGTCAACCCGCCCGCCCCGCACAACATCGCCAACGCCCTTGCGGCGGCGGCCCTCGCACGCGCATTCGGGGTGCCCGCCAGGGCCGTACGGGACGGGCTCCGGGACTTCACCCCGGACGCCCACCGCATCGCCCACGTGGCCGACGTGGACGCGGTCGCGTACGTCGACGACTCCAAGGCCACCAACACCCACGCGGCACAAGCCTCGTTGGCGGCCTACGAGTCGATCGTGTGGATCGCGGGCGGGCTCGCCAAGGGCGCGACCTTCGACGAGCTGGTCGCCAAGTCGGCAAAGCGACTTCGCGGTGTCGTGCTGATCGGCCAGGACCGCGCCCTGATCCGTGAAGCCCTCGCGCGACACGCCCCGGAAGTACCCGTGGTGGACCTCGACCGGACCGACACTGGGGCGATGCTCGCGGCTGTCCAGGAGGCTTCGCGCCTCGCCGTCGCAGGTGACACGGTGCTGCTGGCCCCGGCCTGCGCCTCGATGGACATGTTCGCCAACTACAACAAGCGCGGTGACGCGTTCGCGGAGGCGGTTCGCGAACTCGGCTCCTGACCGACGTAGCGGAGGCGTTGATGCCCAGTAGCCGTACCGGCAGGCCGCCCGTGCAGCGGGCGTCCCGGCGCCCCGCCGTCCCCCGGCCCTCGCGAGAGAACCCCGTACAACGGCTCTACACGCGCGCGCGCAAGGCCTGGGACCGGCCGCTGACCGCCTACTACCTGATCCTCGGCGGCAGCCTGCTGATCACCGTGCTCGGTCTGGTGATGGTCTACTCGGCCTCCCAGATCACGGCTCTGCAGATGTCCCTGCCGGGATCCTTCTTCTTCCGCAAACAGTTCCTGGCCGCCGTCATCGGCACCGTACTGCTGCTGATCGCCTCCCGGATGCCGGTCAAGCTGCACCGGGCGCTCGCCTATCCGATCCTGGCGGGCGCCGTCTTCCTGATGGCCCTGGTGCAGGTGCCGGGGATAGGGATGTCGGTCAACGGCAACCAGAACTGGATCTCGCTCGGCGGCTCCTTCCAGATCCAGCCCAGCGAGTTCGGCAAGTTGGCCCTCGTGCTGTGGGCGGCCGACCTGCTCGCCCGCAAGCAGGACAAGAAGCTGCTGACCCAGTGGAAGCACATGCTGGTGCCGCTCGTCCCGGTCGCCTTCCTGCTGCTCGGGCTGATCATGCTCGGCGGCGACATGGGAACGGCGATCATCCTGACGGCGATCCTGTTCGGCCTGCTGTGGCTCGCGGGGGCGCCGACCCGGCTGTTCGTCGGGGTGCTGTCGGTCGCCGCGTTCATCGGGTTCGTCCTCATCAAGACCAGCCCCAACCGCATGGCCCGGCTCGCCTGCATCGGCGCCACCGAGCCCAAGTCCGGCGCCGCCGACTGCTGGCAGGCCGTGCACGGCATCTACGCCCTCGCCTCCGGCGGAATCTTTGGCTCCGGGCTCGGTGCGAGTGTGGAAAAATGGGGCCAACTACCCGAAGCCCACACCGACTTCATCTTTGCCGTCACCGGTGAGGAACTGGGCCTCGCGGGGACGCTGTCGGTGCTCGCCCTCTTCGCGGCTCTAGGCTATGCGGGTATCCGCGTGGCCGGACGCACGGAGGACCCCTTCGTGAGGTATGCCGCGGGAGGCGTGACCACCTGGATCACCGCTCAGGCTGTGATCAACATCGGTGCGGTGCTCGGTCTGCTGCCGATCGCCGGCGTCCCGCTCCCGCTGTTCTCCTACGGAGGTTCCGCCCTGTTGCCGACCATGTTCGCCGTCGGGCTGCTGATCGCGTTCGCGCGTGACGACCCCGCCGCGCGGGCGGCGCTTTCGATGCGGCAACCCCGCTTTGGTAGAAAGCGGGCGGGAGGCGCCGTGCCGGCACGGGGGCCTCGGAGATGGAACACGATGCGACGGCGCGCCCCCTCGGCGCGTTCGTCCGGAGAGCGGTGAATTTCGGTGCATGTCGTACTCGCCGGTGGGGGGACCGCCGGCCACATCGAGCCCGCGCTCGCCCTCGCGGATGCCCTGCGCAGGCAGGACCCGAGCGTGGGGATCACGGCTCTGGGCACGGAACGGGGGCTGGAGACCAAGCTCGTCCCACAGCGCGGCTACGAGCTCGCGCTGATCCCGGCCGTCCCGTTGCCCCGTAAGCCCACCCCTGAGCTGATCACCGTGCCGGGCCGGCTGCGCGGCACGATCAAGGCCACGGAGCAGATCCTGGAGCGCACCAAGGCCGACGCCGTCGTCGGCTTCGGCGGCTATGTCGCGCTGCCCGCCTACCTCGCCGCCAAGCGCCTCGGTGTGCCGATCGTGATCCATGAGGCCAACGCCCGTCCCGGCCTCGCCAACAAGATCGGCTCCCGGTACGCCGCCCAGGTCGCCGTCGCCACGCCGGACAGCAAGCTGCGCAACTCCCGCTACATCGGCATCCCGCTGCGCCACACCATCGCCACCCTGGACCGGGCCGCGGCCCGCCCCGAGGCCCGGCACGTGTTCGGCCTCGACCCGAACCTGCCGACGCTGCTGGTCTCCGGCGGCTCGCAGGGCGCCCGGCGCCTCAACGAGGTCGTCCAGCAGGTCGCACCCTGGCTCCAGCAGGCCGGGATCCAGATCCTGCACGCGGTCGGCCCGAAGAACGAACTGCCGCACGTACAGCAGATGCCGGGAATGCCCCCCTACATCCCGGTAAGTTACCTGGACCGGATGGACCTCGCGTACGCCGCGGCCGACATGATGCTCTGCCGCGCGGGCGCGATGACCGTCGCCGAACTCTCCGCCGTCGGGCTCCCGGCCGCCTACGTCCCGCTGCCCATCGGCAACGGAGAACAGCGGCTGAACGCCCAGCCGGTGGTCAAGGCCGGCGGCGGACTGCTGGTCGACGACGCGGAACTGACGCCGGACTGGGTCCGGGCCAACGTCCTGCCCGTGCTCGCCGACCCGCACCGGCTGTACGAGATGTCCCGCGCCGCCGCCGAGTTCGGCCGCCGGGACGCCGACGAGCTGCTCGTCGGCATGGTGTACGAGGCGATCGCCTCCCACCGACGCCAGTAGCCAGGAAAAGGGAGTGGGCGTGGCCGGATCGACGACCGCCGAGCGCGGTGAACGCCAGCAGGAGTCGTCCGGCCCGCCTCCTGCCCGGCGGTTGAGGGTGCGTCGGCTTCGTACGATCATCATTCTTGCCGTGGCGCTCGTGCTTCTTTCCGCGGGCACCGTCTGGCTGTTGTACGGCTCCCAGTGGCTGCGCGTCGACAGCGTGTCGGTCTCGGGGACCAGGGTGCTGACCCCGGAGCAGGTCCGCGAGGCCGCCGACGTCCCGGTCGGATCGCCGCTTGTTTCCGTCGACACGGATGCCATTGAGGCGCGACTGCTCCGGAAATTGCCCCGAATTGACTCGGTTGATGTCGCTCGTGCCTGGCCCGACGTAATCGGGCTGAAAGTGACCGAGCGTACCCCGGTTCTGCTTGTCCAAAAGGGCGGAAACTTCGTCGAAGTGGACGATGAAGGCGTCCGATTCGCCACGGTTTCCGAGGCCCCCAAAGGTGTCCCCGCCCTGGAATTGACGCTCTCCCGGCCGGACTCCCGTGCCGCGAGCCTGCGCCGCTTCGGCGAGGCCCGGCTCGTGCGCGAAGCGGTGCGCGTGGCGGGTGACATTCCGGCCGCCGTCGCGCACGTTACCCGTTCCGTCAAGGTGCGTTCGTACGACGACATCTCGCTGGAGTTGGGGGGCGGTCGCACCGTCGCCTGGGGGAGCAGCGAGAAAGGTGCCGCAAAGGCCCGTACGCTCGCCGCTCTCATGAAAGCCACTCCCGATGCGCGGCACTTCGACGTCAGCGTCCCCACCGCGCCTGCGTCAGCAGGGAGTTGACGCACATCAGCGCAGGCCAGCACCCTGGTTGGGCACTGCTACGGCTGATCACATAGGGTGAAAAGAAAAACGGGAGGTTCGGCGTGTTCGTTGAACGTGCGCCACTTGTCGACTTAGTGTCCTGTTCAGAAGACTCCAGGGAACAGACACACTGGTAACCCTAAACTTCAGCGTTAGGGTTCGGGTCGGCGCTACGGACCGTCCCATTCGGCATCAGTCGGCGGATCGCGAGGCAGCAGTGCCTCGTTGGTTCGACGACACGTAACTCGAGGCGAGAGGCCTTCGACGTGGCAGCACCGCAGAACTACCTCGCAGTCATCAAAGTCATCGGTGTCGGCGGCGGTGGTGTCAATGCCATCAACCGGATGATCGAGGTCGGTCTCAAGGGCGTCGAGTTCATCGCCATCAACACCGACGCGCAGGCGCTGTTGATGAGCGACGCCGACGTCAAGCTCGACGTCGGCCGCGAACTCACCCGCGGACTCGGCGCCGGAGCCAACCCGGCCGTGGGCCGCAAGGCCGCCGAGGACCACCGCGAGGAGATCGAGGAGGTCCTCAAGGGGGCCGACATGGTCTTCGTGACGGCCGGTGAAGGCGGCGGCACCGGCACCGGCGGCGCGCCCGTCGTGGCCAACATCGCACGCACACTGGGCGCCCTCACCATCGGCGTGGTCACGCGCCCGTTCACCTTCGAGGGACGGCGCCGCGCCAACCAGGCCGAGGACGGCATCGCCGAACTCCGCGAAGAGGTCGACACCCTCATCGTCATCCCCAACGACCGGCTGCTGTCCATCTCGGACCGCCAGGTCTCCGTCCTCGACGCCTTCAAGTCGGCCGACCAGGTCCTGCTCTCCGGTGTCCAGGGCATCACCGACCTCATCACCACGCCCGGTCTGATCAACCTCGACTTCGCCGACGTCAAGTCGGTCATGTCGGAGGCCGGTTCGGCGCTCATGGGCATCGGCTCGGCCCGCGGCGACGACCGGGCGGTGGCCGCCGCCGAGATGGCGATCTCCTCGCCGCTCCTGGAGGCGTCCATCGACGGCGCCCGCGGTGTGCTGCTCTCCATCTCCGGCGGTTCCGACCTCGGCCTGTTCGAGATCAACGAAGCGGCCCAGCTGGTCAGCGAGGCCGCCCACCCCGAGGCCAACATCATCTTCGGTGCGGTCATCGATGACGCCCTCGGCGACGAGGTCCGCGTCACCGTGATCGCCGCCGGCTTCGACGGGGGGCAGCCGCCGACCCGCCGGGAGACGGTCATGGGATCGTCCTCGAACCCGGCCCGCCGCGAGGAGCCCACTCCGGTACGGCAGACCGAGAGCCGCCCGTCCTTCGGCTCGCTCGGCAGCGTCACGCCCAAGGAGGACCCGGAGCCCGCGCAGGAGCCGGTCGCCGACCTTCCGGTCGCCCCGCCGGTCCCGCCGTCGCGGAGCTACACCGACAGCTCGGCCGAGGAGCTGGACGTGCCGGACTTCCTGAAGTGATAGGACGGCGCGAGAGCGTGAGCGGCGCGCACTTCGCCTTCACCGACCGGTGGGGCGGGGTGAGCGCCGCTCCGTATGAGGAGCTCAACCTCGGCGGGGCGGTCGGCGACGACCCCGAGGCCGTGGGGACCAATCGCGAACTGGCCGCCAAGTCGCTCGGTATCGATCCCGCCCGGGTGGTCTGGATGCATCAGGTGCACGGGGCGGACGCCGTGGTGGTCTCCGCGCCGTGGGGCGAGCGGCCGGTGCCTCAGGTCGACGCGATCGTCACCGCCGAACGCGGTCTCGCCCTCGCCGTCCTCACCGCGGACTGCACCCCGGTGCTGCTCGCCGACCCGGTCGCCGGGATCGCCGCGGCGGCTCACGCGGGCCGGCCCGGCATGGTCGCCGGAGTCGTCCCCGCCGCGCTACGCGCGATGACCGAACTCGGCGCCGATCCCGCCCGGATCGTCGCCCGCACCGGACCGGCCGTCTGCGGCAAGTGCTACGAAGTGCCCGCGGAGATGCGCGCCGACGTCGCCGCCGTCGAACCCGCGGCGCACGCCGAGACGAGTTGGGGCACACCCTCGGTCGATGTGACCGCCGGAGTGCACGCGCAGCTCGACCGGCTCGGGGTGCGCGACCGGCAGCAGTCGCCGGTGTGCACGCTGGAGTCGGGCGACCACTTCTCGTATCGCCGCGATCGCACCACGGGGCGACTCGCGGGATATGTCTGGCTGGACTGATGGGGCATGACGGACCGTAAGGATGAACTCGCCGCAAATCTGGCGAAGGTGGAGCGGCGCATCGCCGCCGCGTGCGCGGCCGCCGGGCGGGCGCGGGAAGAGGTGACCCTCATCGTGGTCACCAAGACCTACCCCGCGAGCGATGTGCGGGTGCTGGCGGAGCTCGGCGTGCGCCATGTCGCCGAGAACAAGGACCAGGACGCGGCACCCAAGGCTGCCGAATGTTCTGATGTGCCGCTTACTTGGCACTTTGTTGGTCAATTGCAGACCAACAAAGTGCGATCCGTGGTCGGTTACGCGGATCTCGTGCAGTCTGTCGATCGTTCCAAGCTGGTGACGGCTCTTTCGAAGGAGGCCGTGAAGGCCGGGCGCGAAGTGGGATGCCTCATCCAGGTCGCGCTCGACGCGGGGGCGAGCGAGCGAGGGGAGCGGGGTGGCGTGGCGCCGGGCGGAATCGCGGAGTTGGCCGATCTCGTGGCCGGGGCTCCGGGGTTGCGGCTCGACGGGCTGATGACCGTCGCTCCGCTCACCGGGGAGTACGCGGGACGCGAACAGGCGGCATTCGAGCGGTTGATGGATTTGTCGACCGACCTGCGCCGAGACCATCAGGCTGCGAACATGGTCTCGGCAGGGATGAGTGCGGACCTCGAACAGGCCGTGGCGGCAGGGGCGACACATGTGCGCGTCGGCACCGCGGTACTCGGAGTCCGCCCCAGGCTCGGGTAACGTCGCCAAGAAGTCGGACCACAGCAGAAAATATGGTCATTACCGCCGAAAGGCGGTCATAACGACCTCGTGGATCGCGGGCACTTGGCAGTCGTCAGCCGATCCACCACAGAGCGGAGGACTCAGAGAATGGCCGGCGCGATGCGCAAGATGGCGGTCTACCTCGGCCTCGTGGAGGACGATGGGTACGACGGCCGCGGTTTCGACCCCGACGACGACTTCGAACCGGAACTCGACCCGGAGCCCGAGCGGGACCGCCGACGGCATGAGCCGTCTCACCAGTCACATCAGGCACTTCAGCCTGAAAGGGATGAATCGGTCAGAGTCGTGCAGTCCTCGGTGCCGCGCGACTCGGTGCCCCGATCCACTTCGCTGGCCGCGGAATCGGTGCGTCCCGCGCGCATCGCGCCCGTGGCGTCCATCACACAAGAGCGCGCAAGCCTGGAGAAGAACGCACCGGTGATCATGCCCAAGGTCGTGTCGGAACGAGAGCCTTACCGGATCACCACGCTTCACCCCCGGACCTACAACGAGGCCCGTACCATCGGGGAACACTTCCGTGAGGGCACCCCGGTGATCATGAATTTGACTGAGATGGATGACACAGACGCCAAGCGACTTGTCGACTTTGCGGCCGGTTTGGTGTTTGGTCTTCACGGCAGCATCGAGCGGGTGACGCAGAAGGTGTTCCTGTTGTCGCCTGCTAACGTCGATGTCACGGCGGAGGACAAGGCCCGCATCGCAGAGGGCGGGTTCTTCAACCAGAGCTGAGAAGCACAACCGGAACGAAGTACGGAACAGGGGAGAGGGAAAGACAGACCATGAGCGTGTTCGCGCAGGTGATCTACATCGCGCTGATGGTGTTCCTCATCGTGCTCATCTTCCGGTTGGTCATGGACTACGTCTTCCAGTTCGCCCGCTCATGGCAACCCGGCAAGGCGATGGTGGTCGTTCTGGAGGCCACCTACACTGTCACTGATCCACCGTTGAAGCTTCTGCGGCGGTTCATCCCGCCGCTGCGTCTCGGGGGCGTGGCGCTCGACCTGTCCTTCTTCGTGCTGATGATCATCGTCTACATCCTCATCTCCATCACGGGAAACCTGGCGAGGTGACTGTGGACGATACGGTCTTGCCGACTGCCGATGACTACGTTGAGGTGAAGAGATGCCGTTGACCCCCGAGGACGTGCGGAACAAGCAGTTCACGACCGTCCGCCTCCGAGAAGGCTATGACGAGGACGAGGTCGATGCCTTCCTCGACGAGGTCGAAGCCGAACTGACCCGCCTGCTGCGCGAGAACGAGGACCTGCGCGCCAAGCTGGCCGCGGCGACGCGTGCTGCTGCCCAGAACCAGCAGAACATGCGCAAGCCCCCGGAGCAGCAGGACCAGCAGCAGGGTGGCATGCCCGGACAGGGAATGCCGCAGCAGGGCATGCGTGGGCCAGGTCCTGGCGCTCCCGTGCCTGCCGGCATATCCGGTCCGCCGCAGCAGCAGATGGGCGGCCCCATGGGTGGCCCGCCCCAGCTGCCGAGCGGTGCGCCGCAGCTGCCCGCCGGCCCCGGCGGTGGCCAGGGCGGCCCGCAGGGTCCCGGTCAGATGGGCCAGGGCCCCATGGGTCAGGGGCAGATGGGCCAGGGCCAGATGGGCCAGGGCCAGATGGGCCAGGGTCCGATGGGCCAGGGCCCCATGGGCGGTCAGCCGCCCATGCAGCAGCAGATGGGTGGCCCGATGGGCGGCCCCATGGGCGGTCCGATGGGCGGCCCCGGTCAGGGCCCCGGTGGCGACAGCGCCGCCCGTGTCCTCTCGCTGGCCCAGCAGACCGCCGACCAGGCGATCGCCGAGGCTCGTTCCGAGGCCAACAAGATCGTCGGCGAGGCCCGTTCGCGTGCCGAGGGTCTTGAGCGTGACGCGCGTGCCAAGGCGGACGCGCTGGAGCGGGACGCGCAGGAGAAGCACCGCGTCGCGATGGGCTCCCTCGAGTCCGCCCGCGCCACGCTGGAGCGCAAGGTCGAGGACCTGCGCGGCTTCGAGCGCGAGTACCGCACGCGTCTGAAGTCGTACCTCGAGTCGCAGCTGCGTCAGCTGGAGACCCAGGCCGACGACTCGCTGGCTCCGCCGCGTACCCCGGCGACCGCGTCGCTGCCGCCGTCCCCGGCGCCTTCCATGGCTCCGGCCGGTGCGAGCGCGCCGTCGTACGGTGGCAACCAGGGCATGGGCGGCGGTCCTTCGCCGGCCAGCCCGTCGTACGGCGGCCAGCAGCAGATGTCTCCTGCGATGACCCAGCCGATGGCGCCGGTGCGGCCGCAGGGTCCTGGCCCGATGGGACAGGCTCCCTCGCCGATGCGTGGTTTCCTCATCGACGAGGACGACAACTGACGGCCTCTAGTACGCCTTAGGCGTCGGCAGCGTTCAGGGCGAGGCCCCGGATTTCGACCCGGGGCCTCGCCCTTTTACGCGGGTTGATCACCGTGACGTGGAGACGCGGAAGGCCCGGCCCCTCCTGGGGACCGGGCCTTCGCTCTCGCGGTTACGCCTTGCGCAGGCGGAACGTCAGGGACAGGCCCTCGTCGGTGAACGGGGTGCCGTAGGTGTCGTCCGCCTCACCCTGGGCGAAGTCCGTGGCAAGGACCTCGTCGGAGATCAGGGGCGTGTGCTCGGACAGGGCCGCGATCACGGCCGGGTCCGTGGCCGTCCAGCGGAGCGCGATGCGGTCGGCCACGTCGAGGCCGCTGTTCTTGCGGGCCTCCTGGATCAGGCGGATCGCATCCCGCGCCAGGCCCGCCTGGCGGAGTTCCTCCGTGATCTCCAGGTCCAGCGCCACCGTCGCACCGGAGTCGGACGCCACCGACCAGCCCTCGCGCGGAGTCTCTGTGATGATCACCTCATCGGGGGCCAGCGTGATCGTCTCGCCGTCGACCTCGACCGACGCCGTGCCCTCGCGCAGGGCGAGGGAGAGCGCGGCCGCGTCGGCGCCCGCGACGGCCTTCGCCACATCCTGGACGCGCTTGCCGAAACGCTTGCCCAGGGCGCGGAAGTTGGCCTTGGCCGTGGTGTCGACCAGGCTGCCGCCGACCTCGCTGAGGGAGGCGAGCGCGCTCACGTTCAGCTCCTCCGTGATCTGCGCGTGCAGTTCACGGTCGAGGGAGCCGAAGCCGGTCGCGGCGATGAGCGCCCGGGACAGCGGCTGACGGGTCTTCACACCCGACTCCGCGCGCGTGGCACGGCCCAGCTCGACGAGGCGGCGCACCAGGACCATCTGCTTCGACAGCTCCGGGTCGATGGCGGAGAGGTCCGCCTCCGGCCAGGAGGCCAGGTGCACGGACTCCGGGACGCCGGGGCTGACCGGCACGACCAGGTCCTGCCAGACCCGCTCGGTGATGAACGGGGTCAGCGGGGCCATCAGCTTGGTGACGGTCTCGACGACCTCGTGCAGCGTGCGCAGCGCGGCCTTGTCGCCCTGCCAGAAGCGGCGCCGGGACCGGCGTACGTACCAGTTGGACAGGTCGTCGACGAACGCCGACAGGAGCTTGCCGGCGCGCTGGGTGTCGTACGACTCCAGGGACTGGGTCACCTGGTCGGTCAGCGCGTGCAGTTCGGACAGCAGCCAGCGGTCCAGAACCGGCCGGTCGGCCGGGGCCGGGTCCGCCTCGCTGGGCGCCCAGCCGGACGTACGGGCGTACAGGGCCTGGAAGGCGACCGTGTTCCAGTACGTCAGGAGTGTCTTGCGGACGACCTCCTGGATCGTGCCGTGGCCCACGCGACGGGCCGCCCACGGGGAGCCGCCGGCCGCCATGAACCAGCGCACCGCGTCCGCGCCGTGCCGGTCCATCAGGGGGATCGGCTCGAGGGTGTTGCCCAGGTGCTTGGACATCTTGCGGCCGTCCTCGGCCAGGATGTGACCGAGGCAGACGACGTTCTCGTACGACGACTTGTCGAAGACCAGGGTGCCGACGGCCATCAGCGTGTAGAACCAGCCTCGTGTCTGGTCGATGGCCTCGCTGATGAACTGCGCCGGGTAGCGGGACTCGAACAGCTCCTTGTTCTTGTACGGGTAGCCCCACTGCGCGAACGGCATCGAACCCGAGTCGTACCAGGCGTCGATGACCTCCGGCACGCGCGTGGCCGTCTTCTGGCACTGGGGGCACGCGAAGGTGACCTCGTCGATGAACGGGCGGTGCGGGTCGAGGCCGGAATGGTCCGTGCCGGTCAGCTGGGTGAGCTCCGCGCGGGAGCCCACGACGGTGAGGTGGTCGTCCTCGCAGCGCCAGATCGGCAGCGGGGTACCCCAGTAGCGGTTGCGGGACAGCGCCCAGTCGATGTTGTTCTGCAGCCAGTCGCCGAAGCGGCCGTGCTTCACCGTCTCCGGGAACCAGTTGGTGTTCTCGTTCTCCTGGAGGAGGCGGTCCTTGGCGGCGGTGGTGCGGATGTACCAGGACGGCTGCGCGTAGTACAGGAGCGCCGTGTGGCAGCGCCAGCAGTGCGGGTAGCTGTGCTCGTACGGGATGTGCTTGAAGAGGAGGCCGCGCTGCTGGAGGTCCTCGGTGAGCTTTTCGTCCGCCTTCTTGAAGAAGACGCCGCCGACCAGGGGGACGTCCTCCTCGAACGTGCCGTCCCTGCGGACGGGGTTCACGACCGGCAGGCCGTAGGCGCGGCAGACCTTGAGGTCGTCCTCACCGAACGCGGGGGACTGGTGGACCAGGCCCGTACCGTCCTCGGTCGTGACGTACTCGGCGTTGACCACGTAGTGGGCCGGCTCCGGGAACTCCACGAGCTCGAACGGACGTTGATAGGTCCAGCGCTCCATTTCGGCGCCGGTGAAGGACTGGCCGGTGGTCGCCCAGCCCTCGCCGAGCGCCTTGGCGACGAGCGGTTCGGCGACGACGAACTTCTCCTCACCGTTGGTCGCGACGACGTAGGTGACCTCGGGGTGCGCGGCCACGGCCGTGTTGGAGACCAGCGTCCAGGGGGTCGTCGTCCAGACCAGGAGCGCGGCCTGGCCGGCGAGCGGACCGGAGGTGAGCGGGAAACGGACGTACACGGAAGGGTCGACGATCGTCTCGTAGCCCTGCGCCAGCTCGTGGTCCGACAGGCCCGTCTCGTCGCGGGGACACCAGGGGGCCACGCGGTAGTCCTGGACCAGCAGACCCTTGTTGAAGATCTCCTTGAGCGACCACCAGACGGACTCGATGTACTCCGGGTCCATGGTGCGGTAGGGGTCGTGGAGGTCGGTCCAGTAGCCCATGCGGGTCGTGAGCGCCTCGAAGGCGTCGGTGTGGCGGGTCACGGACTCGCGGCACTTGGCGTTGAACTCGGCGATGCCGTACGCCTCGATGTCCTTCTTGCCGGTGAAGCCGAGCTCCTTCTCGACCGCCAGCTCCACCGGCAGGCCGTGACAGTCCCAGCCGGCCTTGCGGGCCACGTGGTAGCCGCGCATGGTCCGGAAGCGGGGGAACACGTCCTTGAAGACGCGCGCCTCGATGTGGTGGGCACCGGGCATGCCGTTGGCGGTGGGCGGGCCCTCGTAGAACACCCATTCGGGGCGGCCCTCGGACTGCTCCAGGCTCTTGGCGAAGATCTTCTGCTCGTGCCAGAAGTCGAGCACCGCGTGCTCGAGCGCGGGCAGGTCGACCTGGGCGGGCACCTGGCGGTACGTCGGCGTTGTCATCAGCGAGCTTCCTCCGGCGGACTTGCTGCCTTCCGTCCGGAGGGACGAGAGTCCGTGCGCCGGTTTCGGCGCGCTCCCGCGGTACCACCCTCCTTGGCCCGCCGACGCCTGGTGTGCGTCGGTGAGCCCCCTCATTGGGGCCGCGATGCCGGGTCTACTGGCCCTGGCGGCCCGTGGGCGGAGCCCACTGATCCAAGGCCTTCTTCCGGCGGCTCCGGGGTGATCTTCACGTCGCGCTCGCCCCCGGGCTTCCACCGTCCCCGGGTCGCTCTGGGCTGCCTACGCCGCTACTCGTCCCCATCCACGCTTTTCGCTCCGCCCAGTGTACGGCGCCCCGGGGACAGTGGCCGACCGGTTTTGCGGGTCCGGACGCGGAGGCCGCCGTAGGGCCCGGAGTGACCCGAATGGAGCGGCATGACTGTTCGGATTCCGGGACGGGCGGTTCGGCGGATTACCTGGCGGGGAGCTGGGCACAACGCATGCATGCTTCCCGCCCCGCGCGCGCGGGGCGGGCGAATCGAGCGGCGTGCCCCGTTGCCGCGGGACCCAAGTCGATTTATCGTCCCAGCACGATTCGCGAGCAAGATCACAATATGTGAAGGGGCCGCGGCATGGTGGCGAAAAAGACCGCCGTACAGCAGTCGGCGTCGGGCCGGTCCACCCATGCCCGAGCCCCCGGCGGCGAGGCCAAGGGTGCGGCTGCCAAGGCCGTGAAGGCGGTCGGAGCGGCGGCGAGGAGCGTCGCGAAGAAGGCCGCCGTCAAGAGCACGCGCGCGGGTGGCGAGAAGGCCGCGGCGAAGAAGGCGGCGCCGCGGAAGGAGAGCGGCGCCAAGAAGGCCACGGCGGCTCCCGGCGGGCGGACGGCCGCGGAGGAGGTCTCGGCCGGGAGAGCGGCGGCCGAGCCGCCTGCCGACGGGACGGCAGAGGCCACGGCAGAGGCCACCGAGGGCGTAGGCAAGGCCTCGGTCACGAGGAAGGCCGCGGCGCCGAAGAAGGCGGCCACCAAGAAGACCTCCGCCGCGAACAAGGCGGTCGCGAAGAAGGCAGCCACGAAGAAAGCGGTGACGAAGAAGGCGGTCGCGAAGAAGACCGCAGCGAAGGACACGGCCGCGGCCGAGAGCGCGGCCAGGGGCACCACCGCGACGAAGGCCGCGGGGAAGAAGACGGCGGCGAAGGACAGCGCGGTCGAGGAGAAGGCAGCCACGAAGACATCCGCAGCGAAGGACACGGCCGCGACCGAGAGCGCGGCCAGGGGCACCACCGCGACGAAGGCCGCGGGGAAGAAGACGGCGGCGAAGGACAGCGCGGTCGAGGAGAAGGCAGCCACGAAGACATCCGCAGCGAAGGACACGGCCGCGACCAAGAGCGCGGCCAAGGGCACCACCGCGACGAAGGCCGCGGGGAAGAAGACGGCGGCGAAGGACAGCGCGGTCGAGGAGAAGGCAGCCACGAAGACATCCGCAGCGAAGGACACGGCCGCGACCAAGAGCGCGGCCAAGGGCACCACCGCGACGAAGGCCGCGGGGAAGAAGACGGCCGCGAAGGACAGCGCGGTCGAGGACAAGGCCGCCACGGAGGCCGGTGCCCCGCAGGGGGACGCCGGACAGGGCACCTCCGGGAAGAACACCCTCACCAAGAGGGCGGCCAGGAAAAGCACGGCCAAGAAGGCGGGCGCGGCCGAGGCCGCGAAGCAGACGGGAGCCACGACAGTGGTTGCGAAGAAGACTCCTGGCACGGCCACGGCGGCTAAGACCGCCCTACCCAACGCGCGTGTCTCCGCGGTGGAGCCCGGCGAGCTCGCGGTGCGCCCGGGTGAGGACCCGTGGACGCCCGAAGAGGTCTCCGAGGCGCGCGCGGAGCTGACGGCCGAGGCCCTGCGGCTGCGTACCGAGATCACCACCTCGGAGGAGTCCCTGGTGGGGCTCATGCGGGACTCCGGGGACGGCGCCGGCGACGACCAGGCCGACACCGGGACCAAGAACATCACGCGCGAGAGCGAGATGGCCCTCGCGGCCAACGCACGCGAGATGCTGCTCCAGACCGAACGCGCCCTGGGGCGGCTCGACGCCGGCACCTACGGCCTGTGCGAGAACTGCGGCAATCCCATCGGCAAGGCGCGCATGCAGGCCTTCCCGCGCGCGACCCTGTGCGTGGAGTGCAAGCAGAAGCAGGAACGCCGGTACTGAGGGTCCTTGGAGGCGTGTCGTACCCTCGTCCTCAGTCAGGTATCTAGGTCGAGGGACTCACGTGACAGAGGCGGAGCGCATCATCGGTACGCCGGATACCCCAGAGGCGGCGGGGGCGGAGCCGGAGCAGGACCAGACGGCGCGGCCCAGGGGCAAGCGTCGTATCGCCGTGCTGTTCTCGGTGGCCGCCTTCGCGTACGCCCTCGACCTGGTCAGCAAGATGATCGTGGTCGCCAGGCTGGAGCACCACGAGCCGATCGAGATCGTCGGGGACTGGCTGAGGTTCGAGGCGATCCGCAACGCGGGCGCGGCCTTCGGCTTCGGTGAGGCCTTCACCGTGATCTTCACGGTGATCGCGGCGGCCGTGATCGTGGTCATCGCCCGCCTCGCCCGCAAGCTCTACAGCCTGCCCTGGGCGATCGCGCTGGGGCTGCTGCTCGGCGGCGCGTTCGGCAACCTCACCGACCGGATCTTCCGCTCCCCGGGCGTGTTCGAGGGCGCGGTCGTCGACTTCATCGCCCCCAAGCACTTCGCCGTCTTCAACCTCGCCGACTCGGCGATCGTGTGCGGCGGCATCCTGATCGTGCTGCTGTCGTTCAAGGGGCTCGACCCCGACGGCACGGTCCACAAGGACTGATCCACAGGCGCCGGTCGGGGCTGTCGGTGGTGTCCGGCATACTCGACGGGTGAGCACCGTTCCCGAGATCCGTACCCTGCCCGTGCCCGACGGCCTGGAGGGCGAGCGCGTCGACGCCGCCATCTCCCGCATGTTCGGCTTCTCCCGGACCAAGGCGGCCGAGATCGCCGCCGCGGGGAAGGTCACGGTCGACGGGTCGGTGGTCGGTAAGTCCGAGCGGGTGCACGGCGGGGCCTGGCTGGAGGTCGAGATGCCACAGGCGGCCGCGCCGGTGCAGATCGTCGCCGAGCCGGTCGAGGGCATGGAGATCGTCCATGACGACGACGACGTGGTCGTGATCGTCAAGCCCGTGGGTGTCGCCGCGCATCCCAGCCCCGGCTGGACCGGGACGACCGTGATCGGCGGGCTCGCCGCCGCCGGGTACCGCATCTCGACCTCCGGTGCCGCCGAGCGCCAGGGCATCGTGCACCGCCTCGACGTGGGTACCTCGGGCCTGATGGTCGTGGCCAAGTCGGAGCGGGCGTACACCTCGCTCAAGCGGCAGTTCAAGGAGCGTACGGTCGACAAGCGGTACCACACGCTCGTCCAGGGCCACCCGGACCCGACCAGCGGCACCATCGACGCACCCATCGGCCGCCACCCCCAGCACGACTACAAGTGGGCGGTCACGGCCGAGGGCAAGCCGTCCGTGACCCACTACGACCTCATCGAGGCGTTCCGTGCCGCCTCCCTGCTCGATGTGAAGCTGGAGACCGGGCGCACCCACCAGATCCGCGTCCACATGGCGGCCCACCGCCACCCCTGCGTCGGCGACCTGACGTACGGTGCCGACCCGACGCTCGCCAAGCGGCTCCGGCTGACCCGGCAGTGGCTGCACGCCGTGCGGCTCGGCTTCGAGCACCCCGGGGACGGGGAGTGGGTGGAGTTCGCGAGCGACTATCCGGAGGATCTGCAGCAGGCCCTGGACCTGGTGCGTGAGGAGACCTACGGGTGAGCACGCACGCGTACGTGGTGCGGGTCGCCGAGGATCCCGCCGACCGTGAGGCCTGCTTCACGGTGCGCAAGGAGGTCTTCGTCGGCGAGCAGGGCGTGCCGGAGGACATCGAGTACGACGCCTACGACGCCGTAGCGGTGCATGTGCTGGCCGTGCGGGAGGACGGGGTGCCGCTCGGGACCGGACGGCTGCTGCACGGCGCGGCGGCGGCCGGGAAGACCGGCGGTGACATGACCGTGGGGTCGCTGGGGCGGCTCGCCGTGACACAGATGGCCCGCGGACTCGGCGTGGGGGCGGCTCTTGTGCGGGCCGTCGAGGACGCGGCACGCGCCCGTGGGCTCGTGGCCGTGGATCTGCACGCGCAGACGCACGCGCTGGGGTTCTACGAGCGGCTGGGCTACGTGGCGTACGGGCCGGAGTTTCCGGACGCGGGGATGGCGCACCGGGCCATGCGGCGGGTTCTCTGACGGCCGGATCTCGGATTCGTCGACGGGAGACGGCGAGCGGCGGTCGGGAAGGTCTGGGCGGGAAGCGGGCAGACTGAAGTGACCGTAGATTTGTCGATCTGCCCGGAGTTCTCACCGTGGATCAGTTGGCCCTGTTGTTCGTGTTGTTGCTGGGGGCTCTGATCAGTGTCCCGGTGGGAGACCGGTTCGGGTTGCCGGCGCCGGTGCTGATGACGCTGCTCGGGATCGTGCTCGCGGTACTGGACTTCGTACCGAATGTCGATATTCCACCCGAGCTGATCCTGCCCATCCTGTTGCCGCCGTTGCTCTATGCGGCGGTGCGTCGGACGTCGTGGCGGCAGTTCGCGGCCAACAAGCGGCCGATCTTCCTGCTCGCCGTCGCGCTCGTGTTCGTCACCACCCTGTGCGTCGCCGTCGTCGCCCAGGCGATCGTGCCGGGACTGCCGATCGCCGCCGCCGTCGCGCTCGGCGCGCTGGTCGCACCGCCCGACCCGGTCGCCGCGACCGCCGTGGCCGGCCAACTCGGGCTGCCCCGGAGGCTGGTGTCCATCCTGGAGGGCGAGGGGCTCTTCAACGACGTGACGGCGATCGTGCTCTACCACGTGGCCGTCGCCGCGGCCGTCAGCGGCTCGTTCACGGCCGGGAAGGCCGTCTTCGAGCTGGTGCTCTCCGCGGTGGTCGCCGTCGCCGTGGGGCTCGCGCTGGGCTGGGGGGCCAACAAGCTGATGGATCTGCTGGGTGACGCCACTCTCCAGATCGGGCTGACGGTACTCGTGCCGTACGCCTCCTACGTGCTCGCCGAGGAGCTCCACGGGTCCGGGGTGCTCGCGGTGCTGACCACCGCCCTGTTCATCGCCGAGTACGCCACCGACGCCGACGACGTGATGACCCGGCTCGCCGGGCACACCTTCTGGGACATCGTCGACACCCTCGTGACCGGCGTGGCCTTCGGGCTCATCGGACTCGAACTGCACAACGCGATCCGGACCGCGTCCGGACGCTGGGGCGAGATGCTCGGCTGGGCCGCCGCGATCGTGGCCGTGGTCGTGCTCGTACGGCTGCTGTGGCTGTTGCCGGCGACCTGGCTCACCAAACGCATGCACGCCAAGCGGGACATAGACGAGGAGATCCCGATGGGATGGCGGGAGACCGTCGTCATGTGGTGGTCCGGGATGCGGGGCGTGGCGTCCGTGGCGCTGGCGCTGGCCATCCCGCTGGAGACCGACTCGGGGGCGGGCTTCCCCGACCGGGACGAGATCGTGTTCATCGCATTCGGGGTGATCATGGCGACGCTCGTGCTGCAGGGGCTGACCCTGCCGTGGCTGGTGAAGCGGCTGGGGGTGCGGGCGGACAGCGAGCGGGAGATGGAGTTCGAGAAGATCCTCGCGGTCCGGGCGGCGAAGGCGGCCAAGAAGCGGCTGCGGGAGATCGAGGACGTGGAGGAACTACCCGAGGAGCTGTCGGAGCAGATGCTGCGGCGGGCGTTCGAGATCGGTGTGCGGATCTCTCCCGAGATGGGGGACGAGGAGCGGCGGGAGGCCAGGCGGCGGCTCAAGCGGGCGCGGCGCATCCACGGCGAGATGCTCAGCGCGGCGCGGCACGAGGTGCTGGCGGCGCGGAGCGAGCCGGGGGCCGATCCCGAGATCGTGGACCGGGTGCTGCGGCATCTGGACGTCCGCAGTCTGCGGTGAAGGTACGGAAACCGGGATGAGCTCACCGACCGGGCGTTTGTAGGCTGCGGTTATGACTCGCAACGTGATCATCAGCGGTGGCGGTACGGGAATCGGACTCGCGGCGGCGCAGGTGTTCGCCGCGGAAGGGGACCGGGTGCTGTTGCTCGGCCGGCGTGCCGAGGTGCTCGAGAAGGCCGGGGTGCCCGGCGCCCTGACGTACGCCGCCGATCTCGGTGACGTCGACGAGGTGCGCGAGGTCGTCGGGTTCGTGGAGCGTGAACTCGGGACCGTGGACGTGCTGATCCACAGCGCCGGGGGTACCGGGCAGCTCGAGCCGCCCGTCGACAGTTCTGATCCGCTCGATGCCGTCGCGCACAACTGGACCGTGAACTTCCGGCTCAATCTGCTGACCGCGGCACTGCTCACCGAGGGGTTGAAGGAGCGGCTCGCCTCGCCGGGCGGGCGCGTGCTGTTCGTGAGTTCCATCGCCGCGTACCGGGGGTCCGGGAGCGGGGCGTACGGGGCGGCGAAGGCGGGGCTGCATCCGTACGCCCATGATCTCGCGCGGGAGTTGGGACCGCGGGGGATCACCGCGAATGTGGTCGCGCCGGGGTACATCGAGGAGACGGAGTTCTTCGGCGGGGCCATGGATCCCGCTCGGCGGGAACGGCTCGTCAACGACACGTTGAACGGGCGGGCCGGGACGCCGGGGGATGTCGCCGCGACGCTTCATTGGCTGGCGTCCCACGGGGCGGGGCATGTGACTTCGCAGGTCGTGCAGGTCAATGGCGGGGCTGAGCGGGGGCGGTGACGGGGGCCCGGTGGCGGGTGGCGGCTGCGGGCCCCGTCGTGGCTGGTGCCATGCCCCGCGGTCAGCCGCGGCCCGTCCGAGGCGCCTCGTGGGCGCGACGGGCGGGCACGCCGGAGTGGGCGCCGTCCGGACGATGGCCGTCCCTCGACCGGAATCCCGGCGCCATCGTCGCGTCCGCGGTGTTGACCCGGGGCAGGGCGTACGGGTGGTGGTCCGTCAGCCAGCGGATCATCTGCTCGCGGACCGTGACCCGTACCGTCCAGATGTCGTCGGCGTCCTTGGCGGTCACCAGGGCTCGTACCTGCATGGTGTTCGGGGTGGTGTCGGTGACGGCGAGGCCGTAGTCGCGGCCGTCCCAGGCCGGGCACTCGCGGAGGATGTCCCGCAGCCGCTCGCGCATCAGCTCCACCGGGGCCGTGTGATCGACGTGCCAGAAGACGATGCCGGTCATCTGCGGGGTGCCGCGGGACCAGTTCTCGAACGGCTTCGAGGTGAAGTACGACACCGGCATGGTGATCCGGCGCTCGTCCCAGGTCCGTACCGTCAGGAAGGTCAGCGTGATCTCCTCGACCGTGCCCCACTCGCCGTCCACCACCACGGTGTCGCCGATGCGCACCATGTCACCGAAGGCGATCTGCAGCCCGGCGAACATGTTGCTGAGCGTCGACTGGGCGGCGACACCGGCGACGATGCCGAGGATTCCGGCGGAGGCCAGCAGCGAGGCACCGGCCGCGCGCATCGCGGGGAACGTCAGCAGCATCGCGGCCACGGCCACCACGCCGACGGTCGCGGCGACCACCCGCATGATCAGCGTGACCTGGGTGCGGACCCGCCGCACCCGGGCGGGGTCGCGGTGCACGCGCGCGTAGCGGGTGTACGTCGTCTCCACGATCGCGGCGGCGATTCGGATCACCAGCCACGCGGCCGACCCGATCAGAACCAGCGTCAGCGTCTGCCCGATACCGGCGCTGTGCCGCTCCAGCATCCTCGCCTGGTCGAAGGACCCTCTGAGCATCGCCCCGCACAGCACGAGCTGGTAGGGGATGCGACCACGGCGCAGCAGACCCCACATCGGGGTCTCGCTGTGGCGTGCGTCGGCCTTGCGCAGCAGAAGGTCGGTGGCCCAGCCGATCACCAGGGTGAGCAGCACCGAGCCGCCGACCACGATCAGTGGGCGGAGTACGTTCTCCATGACCCCGAACCTAACCGGACCCGGGCGCTCATGAACATGTGACTTCGGCCGCGAAGTGGGTACGACGGCCGCACGCCCGCGAAACGGCACTGTCGGTGCAGGCTGGCACCATGGCCTCATGAACATCATGCTCTTTCACTCGACCTACGGCCTCCGGCCCGCCGTCCGTCAGGCCGCCGACCGGCTGCGGGAGGCCGGCCACGAGGTGTGGACGCCGGACCTCTTCGAGGGGCGCATGTTCGAGACGGTCGAGGAGGGCATGGCCTTCAACGCGGAGATCGGCAAGGACGAGCTGCTCAAGCGGGCCGTCCTGGCCGCCGCGCCCTACTCCGAGCGCGGCCTCGTCTACTCCGGCTTCTCGCTCGGCGCCTCGATCGCGCAGACCCTCGCCCTCGGTGACGAGAAGGCCCGCGGCCTGCTGCTCCTGCACGGCACGTCGGACATCGCGCCGAACGCGACCGCGGACGAGCTGCCGGTCCAGCTGCACGTGGCCGAGCCGGACCCCTTCGAGACCGACGACTGGCTGAGCGCCTGGTATCTCCAGATGGGCCGCACCGGCGCCGATGTCGAGATCTACAGATACGCCGGGGCCGGTCATCTCTACACCGACCCCGGCCTCCCGGACTACGACGAGGAGGCCGCCGAGGCCACCTGGCGGGTGGCCCTCGGCTTCCTGGGGACGCTCTAGACGGGGGTGTACGTCCGCTCGACCTTCTGTGTGCCGGTCCGCGTGCGGTACGAACGCGCCCAGGACGAGGTCGCGTTCGCCTTGGTCTTGTCGGACAGCACGTAGTAGTCCATCTGCGCCCGGTCGGCGGTGATGTCCAGGACGCCGTAGCCGTGGCGGTCGGTGTCGACCCAGTGGACGTGCCGGTTGGCGACCTGGATGACCGGCGCGGCGAGGGCGGTGACCGTGCCCTCGGGGACCTTCAGGAGGTCGTCGAGGTTGTCGGAGGTCACCGAGGTGACGACGAACTCCGTGGCGGCGGAGGCCGACAGCGGGTAGGTGCCGGCGTCCACCGGCACGTCGTTGGCCCACGCCATGTGGATGTCGCCGGTCAGGAAGACGGTGTTGCGGATGGCGTTGGAGCGCAGGTGGGCCAGCAGCTCGCGGCGGTCGTCCGTGTAGCCGTCCCATTGGTCGGTGTTGAGGGCGAGGCCCTCCTTCGGCAGGCCCAGCAGCTCGGCGAGCGGCTTCAGCAGATCGGCGGAGAGCGAGCCGATCGCGAACGGCGAGATCATCACGGAGTTGCCGACCAGGCGCCAGGTCGTGTCGGAGGACTTCAGCCCCGCCTTGAGCCAGTCCAGCTGCGCGCGGCCGGTGATCGTGCGATCGGGGTCGTCCACCGAGCCGTTGCCCACGGTGACCTGCTGCGAGCGGTAGGACCGCAGGTCGAGCAGCGAGAGGTCGGCGAGCTTGCCGAACCGCAGCCGGCGGTAGGTGGTGCCCGCGATCGCCGGACGTACCGGCATCCATTCGAAGTAGGCCTGCTTGGCGGCTGCCTGACGGGCCGACCAGGCGCCCTCCGTGCCCTCGGTGTGGTTCTCGGCACCGCCCGACCAGGCGTCGTTGGCGAACTCGTGGTCGTCCCAGATCGCGACGACCGGGGCGACCGTGTGCAGGGCCTGGAGGTCCGGGTCCGTCTTGTACTTGCCGTGCCGGATCCGGTAGTCGGCGAGGGTGAGGATCTCGTGGGTCGGCGCGTGCGGTCGTACGACGGTGTCGCGCGTGCCGTACCCGCCGGTGCCGTACTCGTAGATGTAGTCGCCCAGGTGCAGCCAGGCGTCCAGGTCGCCGCGGGTCGCGAGGTGGCGGTACGAGGAGAAGTAGCCCGCCTCCCAGTTGGCGCAGGAGACCACGCCGAAGCGGAGGTTCGCGACGGCCGCGTCCGCCGCCGGCGCGGTGCGGGTGCGCGCCGCCGGGGACTCGGTGCCGCCCGCCGAGAAGCGGAACCAGTAGTCGGTGGCGGGGGCGAGGCCGCGGACGTCCGCCTTGACGGTGTGGTCGGAGGCGGCCGTCGCGGTGACGGACCCCTTGGCGACGACGGTCGTGAAGGCCTTGTCCCTGGCGACGACCCAGCCGACCTCGGTGTCCGGGCCGAGCCCGGAACCGGGCACGGCCTCGGCGGTCGGGGTCACCCGGGTCCACAGCAGGACGCCGTCCGGGAGCGGGTCGCCGGAGGCGACGCCGTGCAGGAAGGCGGGGGCCTCGTCGGCAGCTCGGGCCGGCAGGGCGGCGGCGAGCGGGGCGGCGAGGACAGCGGTGGCCGCCGCGGCCTTGACGACCGTACGGCGGCGCGGGGACAGGGAGTTGCTCTCGGCTGATCTCTGTCTACTGGTCACGGCCGATCAGGTTACTGGCCGGTATGAACGAGAGCGGGCGAACTCGTGAAAGTTCGCCCGCTCTTTGCCTGAAGAGTGCGGGGATCAGGCCTTCAGGGCCGCCTCGAGCGCCGTGTTGAAGTCGGCGACCGTCATCGGCGCGCTCTTGCCGTCGGAACCGGTCAGGTTCTTGCCGTCCATCCTCAGGGTCGGAGTGCCGGTCGCGCCGTCCTTGTTGAACTTCTCGGACATGTCCAGGGCCCACTTGTCGTAGGTGCCGTTCTTCACGGCGTTCTGGAAGGTCTTGTTGTCCTTCAGCTCGGGGACGGTCTGCGCGATCTTGATGAGGTAGGCGTCGTCCTTGAACTTGTCGGGGCCGTCCTCGGCAGGGTGCCACTTCGTGGAGTACATCGCGGTCTTGTACTTCAGGAACGCGTCGGTGCTGACGTTCAGCGCGGCGCCGAGGGCGCTGAGGCCGTTCTTGGAGCCCTCACCCCCGAGGTTGCCGTCGAGGAAGGTGGCGCCCACGTACTGGATCTTGAACTTGCCGTCCTCGACGTCCTTGTCGACGGTCGAGCCGACGGTCTGCTCGAACTGGGCGCAGACGGGGCAGCGCGGGTCCTCGTACATGACCAGGGTCTTCTTGGCGGTGCTCTTGCCGATGACGACCGTCGTGCCGTTGCTGCCCGAACTGTTGGCCGGCTTGACGAGCTTGTCGTTCTTGGCCTCTTCCCAGTAGCTGGGCTTGTTGTTCTGGACGACCGCGTAGCCGATGCCGCCGGCTATCGCCAGGACGCCGACGACGGAACAGGCGACGATGACCTGCCGCTTGACCTTGTCGCGCTTGGCCTGGCGCTCGCGCTCCTGCCGCAGCCGCTCACGGGCGGCAGTCTTCGAGGCCTGGCTGTTCCGCTTGCTCATGGTGGTGTTCTCCATCGAGGGGACGCGCACACGTCGTGTGCGGGGGATACGTAGATCGGGACTGGTGGTGCTCAGGTGCTGTTCCGGTTCAGGCGACAGCGACCGAGCACGGCGGTCCACGCCGTCCCAGGGAGTGCACGAGGATCTCGTCGAGAACGACGGCCGTACGGCGGCCGGGGCGCACCGGGCGGGCCGGTTCCGGCGCCGACCGCACGGTCAGCGCGGCGGCCACCAGGAGGAGCGGCCGGAAGGTCGTGGCGGCCACGGCCCGCAGCAGCTGGGCCAGCGCCCGCTCGCCGCGGCGCAGCCAGGCGGCCGCGAGAAGACCGACGCACAGGTGCGCGCCCAGCAGCAGCCAGGCGGTCTGCGGGTCGGCGTGCGCGAGCAGGCCGCCGAGCCGGTCGGGGGTGGTGCCGGTCATCCGCGCCAGCGGCGAGCCCACGCTGGTGCCGTCGCCGCAGAACACGTCCCAGCCGACCGAGCGCAGCGGGCCCGCCACCGGGCCGCCCGCGGCGCCGTAGCAGACGTGCTGGCCGGTGGTGAAGACGGTGTCGGCGGCGAGCTCCAGCGGGATCAGCACGGCGGCGATCCGTCCGAAGCCGCGCTCCCGGCCGGCCAGGGCGTAGGCGAGCGCGAACACGGCGGCGGCGACCGCGGCCACCGTGTTCAGCGGCAGGGGAGCCCGGGACAGCAGCACGTGCGACGCGGTGCTGAGCGTCACGACGAGTGCCGTGAACAGCGCCGCGCGGAGCGCTCGTAGCTGGGTCCCGGATATGTCCATAGCGTGGAGAGTGTGTCACGCGGGCCTGTAAGGGACCCCTAAAGAGTCCCTGTGAGCGGCCCTATCGTTATCGACAGCGGTATGGGGCCTGTCACAGGCCGGGGATCCGGCCGTTGCGGAACAGGTCCACGAAGGTCTGGTGGTCGGCACGCGCGCGTGCGCCGTAGCTGTGCGCGAAGTCGACCAGGAGGCCCGCGAAGCCGTCCTCGTCCGCCGCGATCGCCGCGTCGATGGCCCGCTCGGTGGAGAAGGGCACCAGGGACTCGCCGGAGGTGTCGTCCGCCGCCGCGTGCATGGTGGCCGTGGCCCGGCCGAGGTCGGCGACGACCGCCGCGATCTCCTCCGGGTCGTCGATGTCGCCCCAGTCCAGGTCCACGGCGTACGGCGAGATCTCGGCGACCAGCTGGCCCGCACCGCCCAGCTCGGTCCAGCCGAGCCACGGGTCGGCGTGCTGCTGGAGGGCGCGCTGGGAGATCACCGTGCGGTGGCCCTCGTGCTGGAAGTAGTCACGGATCGCCGGGTCGGTGATGTGGCGGGAGACGGCCGGGGTCTGGGCCTGCTTGATGTAGATCACGACGTCGTTCTCCAGGGCGTCGGTGTGCCCCTCGAGCAGGATGTTGTACGACGGCAGACCGGCCGATCCGATGCCGATGCCGCGGCGGCCGACGACGTCCTTGACGCGGTAGGAGTCCGGGCGGGACAGGGAGGCCTCGGGGAGGGTCTCCAGATAGCCGTCGAAGGCGGCGAGCACCTTGTAGCGGGTGGCCGCGTCCAGCTCGATGGAGCCGCCGCCCGGCGCGAAGCGGCGCTCGAAGTCGCGGATCTCCGTCATCGACTCCAGGAGGCCGAAGCGGGTCAGGGAGCGGGCGTCGCGCAGCGCGTCCAGGAGGGGGCCCTGGGCGGTGTCCAGCGTGAAGGGCGGGACCTCGTCGTCCTTGGCGCCGGTGGCCAGGGCGTGGATCCGCTCGCGGTACGCGCCCGCGTACACCTCCACCAGCTCGGTGATCTGCTCGTCGCCGAGGGCCTTGGCGTACCCGATCAGCGCGACGGAGGCGGCGAAGCGCTTGAGGTCCCAGGTGAAGGGGCCGACGTACGCCTCGTCGAAGTCGTTGACGTTGAAGATCAGCCGGCCGTTGGCGTCCAGGTAGGTGCCGAAGTTCTCCGCGTGCAGGTCGCCGTGGATCCACACGCGCGAGGTGCGCTCGTCGAGGTACGGGCCGCCCCTCTTCTCTGCGTCCAGGTCGTGGTAGAAGAGGCACGCCGTGCCCCGGTAGAACGCGAACGCGGAGGCCGCCATCTTCCGGAACTTCACGCGGAACGCTGCCGGGTCGGCGGCCAGGAGCTCGCCGAAGGCGGTGTCGAAGACAGCGAGGATCTCCTCGCCGCGGTGCTCGTCGTTGAGCTGCGGAACCGACATCGCGGGGTGCCTCCTGGTGCATGTGTACGACAGCGTTTCTGTCGTCAGTCCAACGGGCGGGCCCGGGTGAAAGTGCCCGCGACCCTCGTTGTGAAGGTACGCGGGGCGACCCTCGGAGTGTCAGTGCCGAGGCATAGACTTCGACGCTGTCCCCCGAACTGTCCGCCCGCCTGTCGTCGAGTGTTTTCCATGGAGGCCACGCCGTGTCAAAGCCGCCGTTCACGCACCTGCACGTCCACACCCAGTACTCCCTGCTGGACGGTGCCGCGCGGCTCAAGGACATGTTCGACGCGTGCAACGAGATGGGCATGACCCATATCGCCATGTCCGACCACGGCAACCTGCACGGGGCGTACGACTTCTTCCACTCCGCGAAGAAGGCCGGGGTCACCCCGATCATCGGGATCGAGGCCTATGTCGCGCCCGAGTCCCGGCGCAACAAGCGGAAGATCCAGTGGGGTCAGCCCCACCAGAAGCGGGACGACGTCTCGGGTTCGGGTGGTTACACCCACAAGACGATCTGGGCGGCGAACAGGACCGGTCTGCACAACCTCTTCAAGCTCTCCTCGGACGCGTACGCCGAGGGCTGGCTGCAGAAGTGGCCCCGCATGGACAAGGAGACCATCTCCCAGTGGTCCGAGGGGCTCATCGCCTCCACCGGCTGCCCGTCCGGCGAGCTCCAGACCCGGCTGCGCCTCGGCCAGTTCGACGAGGCGCTGAAGTCCGCCGCCGAGTACCAGGACATCTTCGGCAAGGACCGCTACTTTCTGGAGCTGATGGACCACGGCATCGAGATCGAGCACCGGGTCCGCGACGGCCTCCTGGAGATCGGCAAGAAGCTCGGCATCCCCCCGCTGGTCACCAACGACTCGCACTACACGTACGCGCACGAGGCGACCGCCCACGACGCGCTGCTGTGCATCCAGACCGGCAAGAACCTCTCCGACCCGGACCGCTTCAAGTTCGACGGCACCGGCTACTACCTGAAGTCCACGGACGAGATGTACGCCGTCGACTCCTCGGACGCCTGGCAGGAAGGCTGCCGCAACACCCTCCTGGTGGCCGAACAGGTCGACACCGAGGGCATGTTCGAGGCCAAGAACCTCATGCCGAAGTTCGACATCCCCGAGGGCTACACCGAGGTCACCTGGTTCAAGGAGGAGGTCCGCCGCGGCATGGAGCGCCGCTTCCCGGGCGGCATCCCCGAGGACCGCCAGCGGCAGGCCGAGTACGAGATGGACGTCATCATCCAGATGGGGTTCCCGGGCTACTTCCTCGTGGTCGCCGACTTCATCATGTGGGCCAAGAACAACGGCATCGCGGTCGGCCCCGGCCGAGGCTCCGCGGCCGGCTCGATCGTCGCCTACGCCATGGGCATCACCGACCTCGACCCGATCCCGCACGGTCTGATCTTCGAGCGGTTCCTCAACCCCGAGCGCGTCTCCATGCCCGATGTCGACATCGACTTCGACGAGCGCAGGCGCGTCGAGGTGATCCGGTACGTGACCGAGAAGTACGGCGCCGACAAGGTCGCCATGATCGGCACCTACGGCAAGATCAAGGCGAAGAACGCCATCAAGGACTCCGCGCGCGTGCTGGGCTACCCGTACGCGATGGGCGACCGGCTCACCAAGGCGATGCCCGCCGACGTCCTCGGCAAGGGCATCGACCTGAACGGCATCACCGACCCCTCCCACCCGCGCTACAGCGAGGCCGGCGAGATCAGGTCGATGTACGAGAACGAACCGGACGTGAAGAAGGTCATCGACACCGCCAAGGGCGTCGAGGGCCTGGTCCGGCAGATGGGTGTGCACGCGGCCGGCGTGATCATGTCCAGTGAGCCCATCGTCGACCACGCCCCGATCTGGGTGCGCCACACCGACGGCGTGACCATCACGCAGTGGGACTACCCGCAGTGCGAGTCGCTCGGCCTGCTGAAGATGGACTTCCTGGGGCTGCGCAACCTCACGATCATGGACGACGCCATCAAGATGGTGAAGGCCAACAAGGGCATCGACCTGGAGATGCTCGCCCTGCCGCTGGACGACCCCAAGACCTTCGAACTGCTCTGCCGCGGTGACACCCTCGGTGTCTTCCAGTTCGACGGCGGCCCGATGCGCTCGCTGCTCCGCCAGATGCAGCCCGACAACTTCGAGGACATCTCCGCCGTCTCGGCCCTCTACCGGCCGGGCCCGATGGGCATGAACTCGCACATCAACTACGCCGAGCGCAAGAACGGCCGCCAGGAGATCACGCCGATCCACAAGGAGCTGGAGGAGCCGCTCGAAGAGGTCCTCGCGGTCACCTACGGCCTGATCGTCTACCAGGAGCAGGTGCAGAAGGCCGCCCAGATCATCGCCGGCTACTCGCTCGGCGAGGCCGACATCCTGCGCCGCGTCATGGGCAAGAAGAAGCCCGACGAACTGGCGAAGAACTTCACCATCTTCCAGGCCGGCGCCAAGAAGAACGGCTACAGCGACGAGGCGATCCAGGCCCTGTGGGACGTCCTGGTCCCCTTCGCCGGCTACGCGTTCAACAAGGCGCACTCCGCCGCGTACGGACTGGTCTCCTACTGGACCGCGTACCTCAAGGCCAACTACCCGGCCGAGTACATGGCCGCGCTGCTCACCTCGGTGAAGGACGACAAGGACAAGTCGGCGGTCTACCTCAACGAGTGCCGTCGCATGCGCATCAAGGTGCTCCCGCCGAACGTCAACGAGTCGGAGCACAACTTCGCCGCCCAGGGCGACGACGTCATCCTGTTCGGGCTCGAAGCCGTGCGCAACGTCGGTACCAACGTGGTCGAGTCGATCATCCGCAGCCGCAAGGCCAAGGGGAAGTACGCCTCCTTCCCCGACTACCTCGACAAGGTCGAGGCGGTCGCCTGCAACAAGCGCACCACGGAGTCGCTGATCAAGGCGGGTGCGTTCGACACGATGGGGCACACCCGCAAGGGCCTCACCGCGCACTTCGACTCGATGATCGACAACGTGGTCGCGGTCAAGCGCAAGGAGGCCGAGGGCCAGTTCGACCTCTTCGGCGGGATGGGGGACGAGGACACCAGCGAGCCCGGCTTCGGCCTGGACGTGGAGTTCACCACCGAGGAGTGGGACAAGACGTATCTGCTCGCCCAGGAGCGGGAGATGCTCGGTCTGTACGTCTCCGACCACCCGCTCTTCGGCCTGGAGCACGTGCTGTCCGACAAGGCCGACGCGGGCATCGCCCAGCTCACCGGCGGTGAGCACTCCGACGGCGCGGTGGTGACCATCGGCGGCATCATCTCGGGCCTCCAGCGCAAGATGACCAAGCAGGGCAACGCCTGGGCGATCGCCACCGTCGAGGACCTCGCCGGTTCCATCGAGTGCATGTTCTTCCCGGCGACCTACCAACTGGTGTCGACGCAACTGGTCGAGGACGCCGTGGTGTTCGTCAAGGGCCGCCTCGACAAGCGGGAGGACGTGCCCCGCCTGGTCGCGATGGAGCTCCAGGTCCCCGACCTGTCCAACGCCGGCACCAACGCGCCCGTGATCCTGACCATCCCGGCGCTGAAGGTCACCCCTCCGATGGTCAGCAGGCTCGGCGAGATCCTCAGTCACCACAAGGGGGAGAGCGAGGTCCGCATCCGGCTCCAGGGCCCCAGCAGGACCACGGTCCTGCGGCTGGACCGGCACCGGGTGAAGCCGGACCCGGCGCTCTTCGGGGACCTGAAGGTGCTGCTCGGGCCGTCCTGCCTGGCGGGCTGACCCACCGGGGCTCGGACCATGCAGAGGGGCGCACTCCTGACGGGGTGCGCCCTTCTGCGTACCTGGGTCTCAACAACCCTTTATGCAGATGTCAGTTGTGACCGAAGCTCTTCTGCCGGCCCTTGCGGGCGACATCGCCGGGGGTCACCTGCGTGGCACGCTGTTCGGCCTGTGCCTCCATCGAGGAGTGCTGGTCCTCCTGCCGGCCACGCTCGGACTGCGGCTGCTTTCGGTTCTGCTTCTTGTTCTTGGCCATGGTGATCTGCCTCCTGAGGGGGAATCTAGGGGCCAGGGCCGGGACCAGATTCACATAGGCTGGCAAGAGGCGCATTTCGGATAATTACCGTGTGTGACAGGGAATGTCGCCGCGCGACGCCTCGAAACGCCACGCCGAAGATCGAGTTCGGGCCGTTAACCCTCGCGCGGTCGGGCAGACTCGAAGGAAGCCCGAAGCAAACCTCCCGGAAAGAGGGTGGATCGCGTGGACCGCTGCATCGTCCTGGTGGACGCCGGGTATCTGCTGGGGGCCGCCGCCAGTCTCCTTGCCGGAGAGCCCTCCCGCTCCCGTATCACCGTCGACCACACCGCCCTGGTCCAGGGGCTGCGCGACCGGGCCGAGTCCGACACGGAACGGCCCCTGCTGCGCATCTACTGGTTCGACGGCGCCCCCGACCGCGTCCCGCAGCCCGAGCACCGCAGGCTGCGCGTGATGCCCCGGGTCACCGTCCGGCTCGGCGCCCTGACCCGCAGCGACGGACGCTGGGCCCAGAAGGGCGTGGACGCCGCCATGCACGCCGAGCTCACCGAGCTGGCCCGCAACCGCGCCTGCTCCGACATCGTGCTCGTCACCGGCGACGGAGACCTGCTGCCGGGCATGATGGCCGCCAAGGAGCACGGGGTCGCCGTACACCTGTGGGCCGTGCAGGCCGCCGACGGGGACTACAACCAGTCGGAGGACCTGGTGGCCGAGGCGGACGAGCGGCGGGTGCTCGACCGTGCGTGGATCACCAAGGCCGTACGCGCCAAGGACCTCGGCGGGATCTGTGCGCCGCCGCCCGTGCCGCGGCCCGAGATCGCCGCGATCCTTTCGGCGCCGCTGCCCGAGTCCGCGCCCGAGCGGGCCGGGGAGGAGCGCGAGCACGCCACGGCCGCCGCCTCGGAGAACGGCACGCAGGAGCGGGTGCCGGCGTCCAAGGGGGTGCCGACGCCCAAGGACCTGGCCGCGCTGCGGGCGCCCGGTACCCAGGCCGCGCAGCACCCCGCGAGCGCGACCCTGCGGTGGTCCTCCGACAAAGGATGGGTCGACCGGCCCGGTGGTGCCGCCGAGCCGCCCGAGGTCGCCTCCATGCCGACCCTCGCGCAGCTGACCACGGCGGAGCAGCGGTGGGCCGACCGGGAGGAGGACATCACCACGGTCGGCGGGGACCCGTTCGAGGTGGGGCAGGTCTTCGCGCGGCGGTGGATGGAGCGGCTGGGGGACCAGGCGCATCTGCAGCGGCTGTCCGGGATGTATCCGCGGGTGCCGCACCGGATCGACGGGGAGCTGCTCAGGTACGCGGCGCGGTTCGGGCTGCTCGCGCACAAGGACGACCAGATCGACGAGCACGACCGTTATGCGATCCGGGCCGGGTTCTGGCGCGAGATCGATGTGCGGACGGCGGCGGAGCACGCGCCCGCCGGGGAGTGAAACGGCACATACGCCGCCCCAAGAGGGAACAGGACGCCCCGACCCCGTAGTCTCGTTCTTTGTGAGTACGCGCGCGGCACAGGCACTTCGGCACGGTGGTGATGTCGTGTGTGCGGTGCGCGGGCTGACCAAGACCTATCCCGCGGTGCGCGGGCGGCGCGGGGCCCCGGGGACACCCGAGGTGCGGGCCACCGACGACGTGGCGCTGAACATCCGGCGCGGTGAGATCTTCGGGCTGCTCGGGCCGAACGGCGCCGGGAAGACCACGCTCGTACGGCAGCTGACCGGCCTGATGCGGCCCGACCGCGGCAGCGTCGAGATCCTCGGGCACGACATCGTGCGCCACCCGGACCGGGCCTCGCGGATCCTCGCCTACCTCGGCCAGGAGTCCACCGCCCTCGACGAGCTCACCGTCTCGCTCGCCGCCGAGACCACCGGGCGGCTGCGCGGCCTGGAGGCACGGCGGGCGCGGGCCGAGCGGGACGCCGTACTCGAGGAGCTGGGGCTCACGCCGATCGCCGGGCGGCCGCTGAGGAGGCTGTCCGGCGGGCAGCGGCGGCTCGCGTGCTTCGCGTCGGCGCTCGTGGGGGAGCGGCCGCTGCTCGTGCTCGACGAGCCGACCACCGCGATGGACCCCGTGGCGCGGCGCGCGGTGTGGTCCGCCGTGGACCGGCGGCGGGCCGAGCGGGGCACGACGGTGCTGCTCGTCACCCACAACGTCATCGAGGCGGAGACCGTCCTGGACCGGGTCGCCGTCCTCGACCAGGGCCGGGTGATCGCCTGCGACACACCCACCGGCCTCAAGGAACAGGTCGCGGGCGAGGTCCGCGTCGACCTCGTGTGGCGCGAGGCGGCCCCGCTGCACGTGCCCGAGGTCGCCGCGCTCCAGGACCGTGCCGTGGCCTCCGGGCGCCGCTGGACGCTGCGGCTCGCCCCAGAGGAGGCCCGCGCGGTCGTGGCCACCGTCACCGGCGGGGCCGCGTTCGCCGCGCTGGACGACTTCACGCTCGCCACACCCAGCCTGGAGGACGTGTACCTCGCGCTGGGCGGGGCCGCGCGACAGGGGCTGGTGAAGGCTTGAGCACGTCGAGTACGCGGCCGGCCGTATCCGTACGTCACAGGGCGACCGCCGGAGCGAAGAGGAGCAGAGCCACGTGAGTGTCGTACCCGCCGAGGTTCTGCCGGGCGGCGCTCCGGCCGTCGAGGAGACGGGCCGGGGTGCGGCCGCCGAGCTCGGGCCGCGCGCGCGGCTCTGGCCGTCGCTGGCGGCCGTCTACCGGGCGCAGCTGTCCCGCGCGCGGGTCGCGCGCATCCCGCTGCTGTTCGTGGCGACCTTCCAGTCGATCGGCATCATGGTCCTGATGCGGGGGGTCGTGGACGGCGGGGGCGAGGCCCGGTCCGTGGTCGCCGGGGCGTCCGTGCTGGTCGTCGCCTTCGTCGCGCTCAATCTGCTCGCGCAGTACTTCGGCCAGCTGCGGGCGAGCGGCGGGCTGGATCACTACGCCACGCTGCCGGTGCCGCCGGCCGCCGTGGTGCTCGGCGCCGCGGGGGCGTACGCCTCCTTCACCGTGCCCGGGACCGTGGTGACCGCCGTGTTCGGGTGCGTGCTGTTCGGGCTTCCGCTGGCCCATCTGTGGGTGCTCGTGGCGGTGATTCCGCTGGCCGGCGCGGCCCTGGCGGGGCTGGGCGCCGCGCTCGGGCTGCTCGCGCCCCGGCCGGAACTGGCCACCCTGCTGGGGCAGCTCGGCATGTCCGCCGCGCTGCTGCTCGGGGTGCTGCCCGCCGAGCGGATGCCCGAGGCGGTGCGGTTCACGCGGGACCTGCTGCCTTCGACCTACGGCGTCGAGGCGTTCGCACGTACCTTCGGACCGCATCCCGACTGGGCCTTCGTGCTCGGTGACCTCGCCGTGTGCGGGTGCGTGGGCGTGGTCTCGCTGGCCGTCGCCACCTGGGCGTATCGCCGGGCGGCCGTCCGGTGACGCGCCGCACAGGCGGGCCTGGCACGATGTCAGGGTGACCGCACCGTTGACTCCTCCTCCGCCGCCCCACGAACCGTCCCCGCACGATGCGTGGCACGCCCCTGATGCCCGGTACGCGGCTCCCGCCGAAGCCCGGTACGGGCAGGACGGGCCCGGCATGAAGACCGAGCTGCTGGAGGCCGTGGTCGTCACGGTCGCCGTGGCGGTCGTCGGGGCGCTGCTCGGGGTGCTGTGGTGGTGGCTGGCACCGCATGTTCCGCTGGTCGGGGATGTGGACGAGCAGGGCAGCTGGGTCGTCTATCTCAAGGACACCGAGGGGGAGCAGGCGGTGGGGGTGGACGGGACGTTCACCCTGCTGGCGCTGGCCTTCGGCTTGGTGAGCGCGCTCGTGGTGTTCCTCTGGCGGCGGCGGGGCGGGGTGCCGTTGGTGGTGGGGCTGGCCGTCGGTGGGGTGCTGGGATCCTTGCTCGCGTGGCGGGTGGGGACGTGGCTCGGGCCGTCCTCGGATGTGCTCGCCCATGCGAAGGCTGTGGGCAAGGGCGTCACGTTCTCCGCGCCGCTGAAGCTGGGCGCGAAGGGGGCGTTGCTGGCCTGGTCGCTTGCCGGGCTGGTCGTGCATCTGGGGCTGACGGCGTTGTTCGGGCCCCGGGATCCGGAGCCCATATATGGGGAGACGGTTCCCAGGGACGGGTACGGAACGCCCACGCAGTAGGGCGCCGGGATCGAGCCGTGACGTCCCGTCGCGGCCCTACGCCGGCCGCCTGCCGTGGTTCGAGCGGCCCTTCTTGGTGCGCCATTTGCGTTTCCGTGTTTTCTTCGACATGCCCCTTCTGCTTAACCGAGGAAGAGGGTCCGTCGAGGGGTCACGCGCGGGCGATGGGCGCCACGACCGCTTTCGTGAGACGGGCCAGGTCGGTCGGCGCCAGTTCCACCTCCAGGCCCCGGCGGCCGGCCGAGACACAGATCGTGTCGTGGGTGGCGGCGGAGGCGTCGAGGACCGTGGGGAGCGTTTTGCGCTGGCCCAGGGGAGAGATGCCGCCGCGGACGTAGCCACTCGTACGTTCGGCGAGGACCGGGTCCGCCATCGCCGCCCGTTTGCCGCCCGCCGCCGTCGCCAGGGCCTTCAGGTCCAGTGAGCCCGCCACCGGGACCACCGCCACCGTGAGGGCCCCGTCCACGTCCGCCACCAGCGTCTTGAAGACGCGGTCGGGGGAGACACCCATCGCCTCGGCCGCCTCCTCGCCGTAGGAGGGGTGGGAAGGGTCGTGGTCGTAGGCGTGCACGGTGAAGGGCACGCCTGCCGCGGTCAGGGCCACCGTCGCGGGGGTGCCTCCCGACTGCTGTTGCCTCTTCGGCTTCTTCGGCATCTGGCGGCTCCGGCCTCAGTTCAGACTCGTCGGGCCGAGCGTCAGTTCCGACGCCGGCAACGACGGAAGATTACGGATGATCGCCGTCTCCGCGCGCAGGAGTTTCAGTTCGTCCCGGAGCCGGGACGCGGTGTCGGGGGCCTGGAGCAGCCGCTGCTTCGTGGGGGTGTCCAACATCATCGCCGCCGCCACCAGGTACGACACCACGGACGGTTCGTCGGGGAGCTCCGTGCCGGACGACAGGGTGCGTTCCCTGGCCCCCGCCAGGCGCTTCTGGTACTGGAGGAAGGCCCGCAGGACCCCTTCCGCCAAGGGACCGGACTCCTCGCCCGCCTCCTCCGGCAGCTCCTCCAGTTCGGCCGTCAGATACGGGCCCGACGCGTCGACGGACAGCAGGCGAACCCGGGTCGTGCCCGTCGCCAGGACCTCGAACGTGCCGTCCGCCCGCTCCCGTACCGTCGCCGCGTCCGCCACGCAGCCCACCGCGTGGAACGCCTTGACGGGGTCGTCGCCGAAGCCGGCCGCGGGGCCGCGCTCGGGCACGGCCGTCTGGTCCGGCAGGCCGGGCGCGCTGGGCGCCACCTCGTGGCCGTCGCGGATCGCCACGACGGCGAACCGGCGCGGTTCCTCCTCGGGGGTCTTCAGCAGTTCGCGCATCATGGCGCGATAGCGCTCCTCGAAGACGTTGAGAGGAAGCACGAGCCCCGGGAACAGTACCGAGTTCAGGGGGAAGAGCGGGAGCCGCACGGTGGTCACGGCGCCAAAGCCTAATGGCCTCCGGAGCGGACACGTCCCCCGTGCCCACTCCGTGGATGGATCAGGGCGTGCCGCCGGACCTCCTCGCGGACCTCCAGGAAGCGCCCCAGCGGGTCCTCGGACTCCCGGCCCCACGGGAACGAGGTCGCGTACGGGCCGATCATGCGCAGCTGCTCCAGAGCGTCCGTCCAGCGGCCGAGGCGCACCAGGACGTACACCAGCTTGTTGCGGACCTCGGCCGGCCAGAGGTCGGCCGCCGCGAACGTGGCGGACAGCTCGATCGCCCGGTCCGCCGCTGCGTCCAGCCGCTCGCGCGCCACCGCGGTGCCACCGCCCTCGGTCAGACAGGCGAGGGCCGCCCGCGCGGGCAGCGCCTGGATGAGAGAGCCGGGCGGGGCGTCCTGCGCGGCCCGGTCGGCGAAGTCGAAACACTCGCGGTACGAGCCGCGCCAGGAGGTCGCCAGGTAGCGCAGAGCGGCGACATGGCAGCCGTAGTGGAGCGGGGCGCGCCTGAGGGCCGCCTCCCACAACTCCCCGAAATAGGTGTGCCCCGCCTGCGAGCCGCGCGCGTGGTCCAGCGCGATACGCCACGGCACCGGGTCGCGGTCCTCGCCGCGCGCCGCGGCCGTGATCAGCGGGCTCACCTCGCGCAGCAGCTCCGTCCGGGCCGGTGAGTCCCAGACGCGGTCCACCGCGAGCTGGGCGCCCAGCAGCAGCTGGTCCGGGTCGTACGGGGCCTCGGCGCGCCAGGTGTCGTACCACTCGGGGCGCGAGCGGGCGAAGGCGGAGAGCCGCCGGACGTACCGGTCGCGCAGTTCCCAGGCGTCGCTCTCGCGAGTCGCGGCGAGCAGCTCGGCCGCGCGCCCGTACCCGCCCTGTCCGGCCGCGACCAGCGCAGGCCCGAGCCGGTCGTCGGGCACGTCGAGCAGTACCTCGTCGTCGGCGGGCAGTCCGCCGGCGAGGTGGTATGGGGGGATCCGTGACGCGCGGATGAAGGGGGGCAGCAGAGCCATGGTGTCGACCATTGAAAGTCCGCGGCTCAGCCTCGCGCCAGTGCGCACGTGCAACTCGTGGAAAGTTGTACGGCGGACGGTCAAGGCGCGGCAAAGACGTGACCTTCGTTCACCTTCCGCACCACGGACCTCCCTAATTTCGCCGCAACAGCCTCGTGGCCCCGGCCGCCACGGTGGTCGCCAGGATCCAGCCGAGGAGGACCATCGCGGCCGCCAGCCATTGCCAGCCGCCCCGCAACTGCCAGAAGCCGACCTGTCCCAGGTCGATCACCGGGAGCAGCAGGTCGAGGGCGAAGAGGGCGGGATTCCAGACCGGATGGTCGCCGCCCTTGAGCGGCGGATGGCTCGCGTGTGCGAACGCCATGGAGCCCGCCGCCCACAGCACCGCCATCCATACGGCGGCCCGGCCGGGCCGGTACCCGTAGGCGACCGTCCAGTCCTGCACGTATCCCCACAGCTTGGCGGCCAGCGGCAGGCTCTCGCGGCGGCGGCGCTGCTTGGCGAGCAGCACCTCGCGCGCGTCCTCGTCCTCGCCGCCGGCCCGCAGTACGGCCGCGAGCCTCTCGTACGGCTCCGGGTTGTACTCGGCGGTCGCGGCCGCCACCCACTCCAGCCGCTCGGCCAGCGGGAAGGGACCGTGCGGGACGAGGCTCTCGTAGACGAAGCCGCCCATGTGGAGGTTGCCCGGCCCCGGCCAGGCGCTCGCCCGGTCCACGAGGTTGCCGACCCGCGCTCCCGAGAGGACCACCTTGCCGCGCTGCGGCCTCTCACCCAGGAAGCGCAGCTCCGGGGCCTGTACCCGGCGCAGCGACAGCTCCTGCTCCTCCGTGAAGGTGAAGCGGGCCCGCTCCAGGTCGACCGCGTCCCCGAACCGCCCGTCGTCCAGCCGCACGCCGCCCACGCACTCGAAGCGCTGGATCCGCGTCCCGCGCGCGGGCGTCGCCCCGCTCAGCATGGAGGCCCCGACGCCCGCCGGGGTCAGGTACAGCGTGCGCTCGACGGTCAGCTGGGGGGCGTTCAGCGCGAGCCGGGTGTACGGGTTGTTCAGCCGGGCGCCACGCAGGCTCAGCGAGACGCCGATGGTGGCGCTGCGCAGGCTCAGCTCGCCGTGCGACTCCAGGAGCTCGGCCTGCAGGTCCTGGCCCACGGTCATGCCGTCGGCGGCGAGCGAACGGCCGCTGCGGTCGCGGTAGACGATCGCCTGGTTCATCAGCAGATCCGTGCCGATGTGCGCGTCGGTCAGTCGCACGCCGTTGTGGAAACGGCAGCGCGGCAGATGCAGATCGCCCTCCGTGTGCACCCTGGCGGCCTCCAGGCGGGGCACCGAGCAGTTCACGAACCGCGCGGTGGTGAAGCGGGCCTCCGGCAGCAGGATCTCCCGCTCGAAGCGGCAGCCCTTCATCTCCAGGTACGGCTCGACCGTGCCGCCGGCGAGGTCCAGGGTGCCGCTGATCTGCACGCCGGTGAGCTTCAGGGAGGGGACCCGGCCGGCGAGCGCGGGCGGACCGTCCAGGAGCAGCCAGCAGACGATACGCGCGCGTACCGTGCGCTCGGGACCCCAGGGGTGCCCGCCGTGCGGGTCGTCGACGACGGTGTCGCCGCTGGTCAGGTCGTACACGGTGCCGTTGCGGAAGGCCTGCCACATACCGGCCTCGGCGGCGGTCAGATCGTCCGGCAGGTCTCCGTCCCGGATCCCGGCCCCCTCGCTCACGGTTCTTCCAGCCCCTCGGTCACTTGTGATTCGTACAACTGTTCATGCCCGCTGAGTAACCCACTGAACGCTAGACGTGAGGGCGATCTTCCGGGTTGCGTATCAGCCATTGGAATGCGCGAACGGGCCCTGAGGAGGGTCTGAGAGAATTGACCACGTGATCTCCCGAATCGATCTGCGCGGCGACGCCCTCCCCGAGGGCCCCGCCCTGCGCGACCTGCTGCCCCGAGCCGACTTCGACGTTCAGGCCGCCCTGGAGAAGGTGCGTCCGATCTGCGAGGCCGTCCATCATCGGGGCGACGCGGCGCTGATCGACTTCGCGGAGAAGTTCGACGGGGTCCGCCTGGCGTCGGTACGGGTGCCGGCCGCCGCTCTGGACAAAGCGCTCGAAGAGCTCGACCCCGCCGTGCGCGCGGCCCTGGAGGAGTCCATCCGCCGCGCCCGGCTCGTCCACCGCGAGCAGCGCCGTACGACGCACACGACCCAGGTCGTGCCCGGCGGTTCCGTCACCGAGAAGTGGGTGCCGGTGGACCGGGTCGGGCTGTACGCGCCCGGCGGGCGGGCCGTGTATCCGTCGACCGTGGTCATGAACGTGGTCCCCGCGCAGGAGGCTGGCGTCGAGTCGATCGCTCTCGCCTCGCCGGCCCAGGCCGATTTCGGCGGTCTGCCGCACCCGACGATCCTGGCCGCCTGCGCGCTGCTCGGCGTCGACGAGGTCTACGCGGCCGGTGGCGCGACCGCCGTCGCGATGTTCGCGTACGGCACCGAGTCCTGCGCTCCCGCGCCGATGGTCATGGGCCCCGGCAACATCTGGGTCGCTGCCGCCAAGCGCTACTTCGCGGGCAAGATCGGCATCGACACCGAGGCCGGCCCGACCGAGATCGCGATCCTCGCGGACGACACCGCCGACCCGGTGCACGTGGCCTCCGACCTGATCAGCCAGGCCGAGCACGACCCGCTCGCCGCGTCCGTGCTCGTCACGGACTCCGTGACGCTGGCAGACGCGGTCGAGAAGGAGCTGGAGCCGCAGGTCGCGGCCAGCAAGCATGTCGAGGAGCGGATCCGTCCGGCCCTCACGGGGCGCCAGTCCGCGATCGTCCTCGTCGACGGCATCGACGAGGGCCTCAGGGTGGTCGACGCGTACGGCGCCGAGCACCTGGAGATCCAGACGGCCGACGCCGCCGCGGTCGCCGACCGGGTCCGCAACGCGGGCGCGATCTTCATCGGACCCTGGGCGCCGGTCTCGCTCGGCGACTACTGCGCCGGGTCCAACCACGTGCTCCCGACCGGCGGGTGTGCCTGCCACTCCTCCGGACTGTCCGTGCAGTCCTTCCTCAGGGGCATCCACATCGTCGACTACACGAAGGACGCGCTCGCGGACGTGGCGCACCACGTGGTGACGCTGGCGGAGGCGGAGGACCTGCCCGCCCACGGGGCGGCGATCAAGGCCCGGTTCGGGTGGAAGGTGCCGACGAGCAAGTGAACTTCGGAATCGACGATCTTCCCGTACGGGACGAGCTGCGCGGCAAGTCCCCCTACGGCGCGCCCCAGTTGGACGTCCCCGTACGGCTGAACACCAACGAGAACCCCTACCCGCTGCCCGAGCCGCTGGTCGAGCGCATCGCCGAGCGGGTCCGTGAGGCCGCCCGCGATCTCAACCGCTACCCGGACCGCGACGCGGTCGAGCTGCGCACCCAGCTCGCCAAGTACCTCACCGACACCTCGGGGCACGAGGTCCGCCTCGCCAACGTCTGGGCGGCGAACGGCTCCAACGAGGTCATCCAGCAGTTGCTGCAGACCTTCGGCGGACCGGGCCGTACCGCGATCGGTTTCGAGCCGTCGTACTCGATGCACGCCCTCATCGCGCGCGGCACCGGCACGGGCTGGATCTCCGGTCCCCGGGGCGCGGACTTCACGATCGACCTCGCCGCCGCCGAGCAGGCCGTCGCCGAGAACAAGCCGGACGTCGTGTTCATCACGACCCCCAACAACCCCACGGGAAACGCGGTCCCGCCCGAGACGGTCCTCGCGCTGTACGAGGCCGCGCAGGCGGCGAAGCCCTCCATGGTCGTGGTCGACGAGGCCTACATCGAGTTCAGCCACGGCGACTCGCTGCTGCCGCTGCTCGAAGGACGGCCGAATCTCGTCGTCTCGCGGACGATGTCGAAGGCGTTCGGGGCCGCGGGCCTGCGCCTCGGCTACCTCGCCGCGCACCCGGCGGTCGTGGACGCCGTACAGCTCGTACGGCTGCCCTACCACCTGTCGGCCGTCACGCAGGCGACCGCGCTGGCCGCCCTGGAGCACACCGACACCCTGCTGAAGTACGTCGAGCAGCTGAAGGACGAGCGGGACCGGCTGGTGAGCGAGCTGCGCGCGATCGGCTTCGAGGTCGTGGAGTCGGACGCGAACTTCGTGCAGTTCGGACGGTTCGACGGCCCCGGGGGCTCGCACGCGGCCTGGCAGAAGATCCTCGACCGGGGTGTCCTGGTCCGGGACAACGGCATCCCGGGATGGCTGCGGGTCAGCGCCGGAACCCCGGAGGAGAACGACGCGTTCCTCGACGCGGTACGTGAGTTGCAGTGTCTTGTGGGGGACACCCCCACACCCCCGAAGGAGCAGAGCACATGAGCCGCGTAGGACGTGTGGAACGCGTCACCAAGGAGACCTCGGTCCTGGTCGAGATCGATCTCGACGGGTCCGGGAAGGTCGAGGTGTCGACGGGCGTCGGCTTCTACGACCACATGCTCGACCAGCTCGGCCGGCACGGTCTGTTCGACCTCACCGTGAAGACCGAGGGCGACCTGCACATCGACTCCCACCACACCATCGAGGACACCGCCCTCGCGCTCGGCGCCGCCTTCAAGCAGGCGCTCGGCGACAAGGTGGGCATCTACCGCTTCGGCAACTGCACGGTCCCGCTGGACGAGTCCCTCGCCCAGGTGACCGTCGACCTGTCCGGCCGCCCCTACCTCGTGCACACCGAGCCCGAGAACATGGCGCCGATGATCGGCGAGTACGACACCACGATGACCCGGCACATCCTGGAGTCCTTCGTCGCCCAGGCGCAGATCGCGCTGCACGTGCACGTGCCGTACGGGCGCAACGCCCACCACATCGTGGAGTGCCAGTTCAAGGCGCTGGCCCGGGCCCTCAGGTACGCCAGCGAGCGCGACCCGCGCGCGGCCGGCATCCTCCCCTCCACGAAGGGCGCGCTGTGACCGGCCTCTCGACCCTCCTGATCGTCGTCGGCCTCTTCCTGGCCGGCGGCATCTACTCCTTCGTCAAGCAGGACATGCCGAAGAGCCTGATCGTGCTGCTCTCCATCGGCGCCGCGATGTGTCTGGTCGCGGGCGTCGTGAGGCTGGAGGTGTGGAATTGAGCGCATCCAAGCGAGTGGTCGTCTTCGACTACGGCTTCGGGAACGTGAGGTCCGCCGAGCGCGCCCTCGCGCGCGCGGGAGCCGACGTCGAGATAACGCGTGACTACGACACGGCCATGAACGCCGACGGTCTGCTGGTGCCGGGCGTCGGCGCCTTCGCCGCCTGCATGAAGGGCCTGCACGAGGCCCGCGGCGACTGGATCATCGACCGCCGGCTGTCCGGCGGGCGCCCGGTCATGGGCATCTGCGTCGGGATGCAGATCCTCTTCGCGCGCGGCATCGAGCACGGGGTGCAGACCGAGGGCCTCGACGAGTGGCCCGGCTCGGTCGAGCCGCTGAAGGCCGACATCGTGCCCCACATGGGCTGGAACACCGTCGACGCGGCGGCCGGCTCCCAGCTGTTCGCGGGCCTGGACGCCGACGCCCGCTTCTACTTCGTGCACTCCTACGCCGTCCACGACTGGTCGCTGGAGACGCACAACACGGCGATGACGGCCCCCAAGGTCACCTGGTCGACGCATGGCAAGCCCTTCGTGGCCGCCGTGGAGAACGGCGCGCTGTGGGCCACGCAGTTCCACCCCGAGAAGTCCGGCGACGCCGGTGCCCAGCTCCTCACCAACTGGATCGGAACACTGTGAGCAAGCTCGAACTCCTTCCCGCCGTCGACGTCCGCGACGGCCAGGCCGTCCGCCTCGTGCACGGCGAGTCCGGGACCGAGACGTCGTACGGCTCCCCCCTGGAGGCCGCCCTGTCCTGGCAGCGGGCGGGCGCGGAGTGGCTGCACCTGGTCGACCTGGACGCGGCGTTCGGCACCGGCGACAACCGTGAGCTGGTCCGGCAGGTCACCGAGGCGATGGACATCAAGGTGGAACTGTCCGGCGGCATCCGGGACGACGCCTCGCTGGCGGCCGCCCTCGCCACCGGCTGCACCCGGGTGAATCTCGGCACCGCCGCCCTGGAGAGCCCGGAGTGGGTCGCCAAGGTCATCGCCGAGCACGGCGACAGGATCGCGGTGGGTCTGGACGTCCGCGGTACGACGTTGAAGGGCCGCGGCTGGACCCGCGACGGCGGTGACCTCTACGAGACGCTGGAGCGGCTCAACTCCGAGGGCTGCGCGCGGTATGTCGTCACCGACATCGCCAAGGACGGCACGCTCCAGGGCCCGAACCTGGAGCTGCTGCGCACCGTGTGCGCGGCGACCGACCGCCCGGTGGTGGCTTCCGGCGGCGTGTCCTCGCTGGACGACCTGCGGGCCATCGCCGAGCTGGTGCCCCTCGGTGTCGAGGGCTCCATCGTCGGGAAGGCGCTGTACGCGAAGGCGTTCACCCTGGAAGAGGCCTTGGAGGCGGTGGCCAAGTGAGCGACGTACGACGTGTCACGACCGGCGGGCCCTGGGAGGAGACCTTCGGGTACTCCCGCGCGGTGGAACTGCCGAACGGCCTGGTGCTGGTCTCCGGCTGCACCTCGGTGGTGGACGGCGAGATCGTCGCGGGCGACCCGTACGAGCAGACGGTCAACGCCTTCGACGTCGCGTTCGCGGCGCTGGGGCAGCTGGGGCTCGGCCGCGAGGACGTCGTGCGGACGCGCCTGTACATCACCCACGCCCGGGACGTGGAGGAGGTCGGACGGGCTCACAAGGAGCTGTTCGACGCCGTCCGGCCCGCCGCGTCCATGATCATCGTCTCCGGTTTCGTGGACCCGAGTCTGGTCGTCGAGGTCGAGGTGGAGGCGTTCCGAGGAGTGTCCTCATGACGTTGGCCGTACGAGTCATCCCCTGCCTGGACGTGGACAACGGCCGGGTCGTCAAGGGCGTCAACTTCCAGAACCTGCGCGACGCGGGCGACCCCGTCGAGATGGCCAAGGTGTACGACGCCGAGGGCGCCGACGAGCTGACGTTCCTGGACATCACCGCCTCGTCGGGCAACCGTGAGACGACGTACGACGTGGTGCGCCGCACCGCCGAGCAGGTGTTCATCCCGCTGACGGTCGGCGGCGGTGTCCGCACGGCCGAGGACGTGGACAAGCTGCTGCGGGCGGGAGCGGACAAGGTCGGGGTGAACACCGCGGCCATCGCGCGCCCCGAGCTGATCAAGGAGATCGCCGAGCGGTTCGGCCGGCAGGTGCTGATGCTGTCGGTGGACGCGCGACGCACCGCTGAGGGGACCTTCGAGGTCACCACCCACGGCGGTCGTCGCGGTACCGGCATCGACGCCGTGGAGTGGGCGCACCGGGCGGCCGAGCTGGGCGCCGGCGAGATCCTGCTCAACTCGATGGACGCGGACGGCACCAAGGACGGCTACGACCTGGAGATGATCGAGGCCGTTCGCAAGCACGTGACGGTGCCGCTGATCGCCTCCGGCGGTGCGGGCAGACTCGACCACTTCCCGCCGGCGATCGGGGCGGGCGCGGACGCGGTGCTGGCGGCCTCGGTGTTCCACTTCGGTGATCTGCGGATCGGCGAGGTGAAGGAGACGCTGCGGGCGGCGGGGCACCCGGTGCGGTGACCCCTTTCTCCGTCTGAGCCCCGGTCGTCGAGGCGGCCGGGGCTTTCTCCTGGATAGACAGGAAAGGGAAGTTGCGCAAAATATATTGTGCAAGTTTTCTTTTGTATCTACGGTGAGGGCATGTCACGCGAGCAGAACCGCCCGATCACCGACCTCGGCACGCTCAAGGCCCTCGCCCACCCGCTGCGGATGCAGCTCTACCGGGGGTTGTGCGTGTCCCGGGTCGCCACCGCCTCCCACCTCGCCGACCAGGTCGACGAGGCCGTGTCGCTGGTCAGCTACCACCTGCGCAAGCTGGCCGAGCACGGGCTGATCGAGGAGGCGGAACCGCAGAGCGGGGACGGCCGGGAGCGCTGGTGGCAGCCCTCCTCCCAGGGTGTGAGCATCCGGGACCGGGACTTCCGGGATGCGCCGGAGCGGGCGGCCGCGCATCTGGCGGCCACGCGGCTCTTCCACGAGCAGCGCGCCGACATGTACCGCCGCTACCTCGACGAGCGGCCGACCTGGAGCGCCGAATGGAACGCCGCCGCCCCGGACAGCGAGTCCCTGCTGCGGCTGACCTCGGCCGAACTGGACGAGCTGCGCGAGGAGTTGCTCGCGCTTGCCAGGAAGTACGACGAGAAGGGCCGGGCCGCCGAAGCCGCGGGCGACACCGAGGGGCGCGAGAACGTCGCGCTGCACATGTACGGATTCCCGTTCCGCGTCTGAGAGGGCTCCCTTCAGTGACCGCCACGCTCACCACCCCGACCGACACCGTCGACACCCCTGCCCACCGTGACGGCAACGTCCTGCGCTGGCTCGGCGGCTACACCGCGTCGATGATCGGCGACAGCGTCTACTACATCGCCCTGTCCTGGGCGGCCGTCCAGACCGGTACGCCCTCGCAGGCGGGCGTCGTGATGGCGGTCAGCGCGGTGCCGCGCGCCGTACTCATGCTGGGCGGAGGAGTGATCGCCGACCGGTTCGGGCCACGCAGAGTCGTCATCATCAGTGACACGGTCCGCTGCGCGGCCGTGCTCGCGGTGGCGGGGCTGCTCTTCCTCACCGGGCCGGGCCTGTGGCCGCTGGCCCTGCTCGCGCTCGTCTTCGGCACCGTCGACGCGGTGTTCCTGCCGGCTGTGGGAGCCCTCCCCGCGCGCGTGACGAGCCGCGGGCAACTCGCGCGCGTGCAGGGCATGCGGGGCCTCGGCATCCGCTTCGCGAGCGTGGTCGGTGGACCGCTGGGCGGACTCGCGGTGGCGGTCGGAGGTGCGGCGGCGGCATTCACCTTCGCGGGGTTGCTGATCGCGGTGTCGGTGCCGCTGCTGATATCGGTACGGCTGCGGGAGCTGCCTGCCGGCGCCGCGACCCGGGAGGGAGCCGGGGCGGCCGACGGAGCGGTCGACGGAGCCGAAGGCACGGGGGTCTCCGGCGCGGGGTGCGGGGGCGCAGGAGGATCGGGCGGTGCGGACGCGGGGACGGCGGGTGGCGGCGAGCGGGTTGGTGGGGACGGTGGACGGGTGGTCCGGGGGCGGGTGGTCGGTCGTGGTCGTGGGGCAGGTGCGGCGGGCGGCGGCCGGGTGGTTGGTGAGGGCGGCGGTCAGGGGGTCCGTGGTGGTGGGGCGGGCCGCGGCCGGGTGGTTGGTGGGGGCGGTGGACGGGTGGTCCGGGGGCGGGTGGTTGGTCGTGGGGGTGGGACGGGTGCGGCGGCCGGCGGCCGGGTGATGGGTGAGGGCAGCGGGCGGGTGGTCCGTCGTGGTGGTGCGGCGGGCCGCAATCAGGTGGCTGGTGAGGGCGGCAGGCGGGTGGGCCGTCGAGGCGGTCGTGTGGGCGCGGTGGCCGACAGCGGTGAGCGGGTGGTCGGGGAGGCCGGGGGAGGCGCCCTCGGTCCTGGTGGTGCCGCCTGGCAGGACCTGGTCGTCGGGCTGCGCTACATCCGCCGTCACCGCGTCCTCGCCCCGCTGATGCTGGCCATCGCCCTCGGTGACCTCGGGTTCGTCGGACCGCTCAACGTCGGGCTCACCCTGCTCGCCGACGAGCGTGGCTGGGGTGCCTCCGGGATGGGCTGGGTGCTCGCCGGGTTCGGGGTCGGCGCCGGGGCCGCCTCCCTGCTGCTCGCCGTACGCGGCCGCGTGCCGCACGCCGGGCACGTGATGGTGTACGCCTGTCTCGGCGGGGCGGTCGCGATCGGTGCCCTGGCCTTCGTGCCCGGGGTCCTCGCCGCCGTCGGGGTCGCCCTGCTGATCGGACTGCTCGCCGGACTCAGCGGCGCCCTGTGCGGCGCCCTGTTGCAGACCCAGGCCGATCCCGCCTACCTGGGCCGCGTCACCGCCGTCGCCTCACTGGTCAGTCTCGGATTCGCACCGCTGAGCATGCCCCTGTCGGCCGCCGCCATCGGCGCCTGGGGCACCGGACCGGTCTTCGTGGTCAGCGCGGTGGTGTGCGGGCTCGGCGGGCTGGTCGCGCTGTGCGCGCGGAACCTGCGCCGCGCCGAGCTCCCGACGTGACCTCAGATCCCGAGCTCCTTCGCCTCGTGCAGCCTGGCGATCGCCTCCTTGTCGCCGTCCAGCTCCACCTTGGCCGCGCTCTGCCGGCCGTACAGGAACAGCAGCAGCTCCGACGGCTCACCGGTCACCGTGACGACCGGTGTGCCGCGGTGGGCGACCGCCGTCTGGCCGTCCGGGCGCCGCAGTACCAGGCCGGTGGGGACGCCGCGGCCCATCAGCCGGGCGGTGCGCTCCAGACGGGACCACAGGGCGTCCTGGAAGACGGAGTCCAGCTCGCGCGGCGCCCAGTCGGGGCGGGCCCGGCGGACGTCCTCGGTGTGGACGTAGAACTCGACCGTGTTCGACAGTTCCTCGACCTGCTTGAGCTGGAACGGCGAGAAGCGCGGTGGGCCCGTACGAATGAGCTGGATCAGCTCTTCGTAGGGCTTCTCGGAGAACTCGGTCATCACCCGGTCCAGGCGGGACGCGAGCTGCTTGATCAGCAGGCCGCCGGCGGCGTCGGGACGGCGCTCGCGCACCACCACGTGCGCCGCGAGATCGCGGGTGAGCCAGCCCTCGCAGAGAGTGGGGGCGTCCGGGCCCTCGGCCTCCAACAGGTCGGCGAGGAGAAGTCGTTCACGCTTGGCGAAAGTCGACATGCAGTCAGCCTACGGCCGCCCGACGGGTCCGCCCAGTGGACACGGCGCCTGGCTTGTCGGTGGCGCGCGGCACAATGGCCATCATGACCAGCACGCCCCAGCCCAGCACCCTGGCCCCGGAGATCGCCGCGCGCCTCAAGCGCAGCGCCGACGGGCTCGTCCCCGCGATCGCCCAGCAGTACGACACCGGTGAGGTGCTCATGCTCGGCTGGATGGACGACGAGGCGCTGCACCGCACGCTGACCACCGGCCGCTGCACCTACTGGTCGCGCAGCCGCCGGGAGTACTGGGTCAAGGGCGACACCTCCGGCCACTTCCAGTGGGTCAAGTCCGTCGCCCTGGACTGCGACGCCGACACCGTGCTGGTCAAGGTCGACCAGGTCGGTGCCGCCTGCCACACCGGTGCGCGCACCTGCTTCGACGCGGACGTGCTCCTCAAGGACGGCGTTGATTCCGGTGCCGCCGCCTCGGATCAGTAAGGTCAGCCGCCATGGACCTCGAGACCTTCCGCAAGCTGGCCACCGACCGCCGTGTCATCCCCGTCACGCGCAAGCTCCTGGCCGACGGCGACACCCCGGTCGCCCTCTACCGCAAGCTCGCCGCCGAGCGCCCCGGCACCTTCCTGCTGGAGTCCGCGGAGAACGGCCGCTCGTGGTCCCGCTACTCCTTCGTGGGCGTGCGCTCGGCCGCGACCCTGACGGCACGCGACGGCCAGGCCCACTGGCTCGGTACCCCGCCGGTCGGCGTCCCCGTCGACGGCGACCCGCTCGCCGCCCTGCGCGCCACCATCGAGACCCTGCACACCCCGCACCAGGAGGGACTGCCGCCCTTCACCGGCGGCATGGTCGGCTATCTCGGCTACGACATCGTCCGCCGCCTGGAGAAGATCGGCCCCGGCGACCGCGACGACCTGAAGCTCCCCGAGCTGACCATGCTCCTGACCAGCGACCTCGCCGTCATGGACCACTGGGAGGGCTCGGTCCTGCTGATCGCCAACGCGATCAACCACAACGACCTCGACACCGGCGTGGACGAGGCCCACGCCGACGCGGTGGCCCGCCTGGACGCCATGGAGGCGGACCTGTCCCGCGCGGTGGCCCAGCCCCCGGCGGTCCTGCCGCCCTCCGAGCTGCCCGAGTACACCGCGCTCTGGGGCGGCCCCGACTTCCAGGAGGCCGTCGAGGACATCAAGGAGCGCATCCGGGCCGGGGAGGCCTTCCAGGTCGTCCCCTCCCAGCGCTTCGAGACGCCGTGCACGGCAAGCGCGTTGGACGTCTACCGCGTCCTGAGGGCCACGAATCCGTCCCCGTACATGTACCTGTTCCGCTTCGACGGCTTCGACGTCGTGGGCTCGTCCCCCGAGGCCCTGGTCAAGGTCGAGGACGGGCACGCCATGGTGCACCCCATCGCCGGCACCCGGTGGCGCGGGGCGACCCCGCAGGAGGACCAGGCCCTCGCCGACGAGCTGCTCGCCGACCCCAAGGAGCGCGCCGAGCACCTGATGCTGGTGGACCTCGGCCGCAACGACCTGGGGCGCGTCTGCGAGCCGGGCTCCGTGGAAGTCGTCGACTTCATGTCCGTCGAGCGGTACTCCCACGTGATGCACATCGTCTCGACGGTCACCGGCAAGGTCGCGCAGGGCCGCACCGCCTTCGACGTCCTGACCGCCTGCTTCCCCGCGGGCACCCTCTCCGGCGCCCCCAAGCCCCGCGCGATGCAGATCATCGACGAACTCGAGCCGTCCCGGCGCGGGTTGTACGGCGGCTGCGTCGGCTACCTCGACTTCGCCGGCGACTCCGACACCGCGATCGCGATCCGTACGGCCCTCCTCCGCGGCGGCACGGCCTACGTCCAGGCCGGCGCCGGCATCGTCGCCGACTCCGACCCGGTCGCCGAGGACACGGAGTGCCGCAACAAGGCGGCGGCCGTCCTGCGGGCGGTCCACACGGCGAACCGGCTCGGCAAGTAGGGGTCTTCACCGAGGAATGGGGCGCTTCTCACGGAGCCCCGGGTGCCCGTTCGCCCGGGGTTCGGGTGATAGTGGGGTACGTGACTGCTGTACCTCACCCCCGTTCCGAAGCCGCCGGACCCGCCAGGGCCGGACGTCTGAGTCTCGCCGTCGCTCTGCTGTGCGGCGCGCTCGGCGCCGCCGTGGCGCTGCTGGCCACCCGTCAGCGGTGGTCCGAGGGCACCGCGACCGTGGCAGGCGGCGCCTTTCCCCTGACCGCCAAGGGCAGTGACGTCACGGGCGTCCCCGCCGCCCTGGCCATAGTGGGCCTCGCCGCGCTCGTCGCCGTCTTCGCCGTCCGCAAGGCCGGGCGGCTCCTGGTCGCCGCGCTGCTCGCGCTCTCCGGCGCGGGGATCGTCGCCGCGGCGCTGTTCGGGGCGAGTGACGCGTCCGCCCTGGACGAGCAGGCGGCCCAGGCCTCCGGCGACACCTCGGCGACGGTCGCCGCTCTCTCCCACACCGCCTGGCCGTACGTCGCGGTGGTGGGCGGTGCGCTGATCCTGCTCGCCGGGTTGCTGGCGCTGCGCTACGGGCGGTCGTGGCCCGCGATGTCCGGGCGGTACGAGCGGGACGGGGCGCCTCGGGTGCGTCGTAAGGCGGCCGTTGTGGATCCCGACCGGCCCGAGGACATCTGGAAGGCCCTGGACCGGGGAGAGGATCCCACGGGGGCGTAGCGGTCGCCCGCGAAGCGCGACCCCGGATCACTTCGTGCCCTCGCGTGCGGGACAATGACTTCGAGCGTCGGGCTCAGACACGTACTTCAGCACCTAGGAGCAAGCAATGGCGGGCAGCAGCCACGGTCACACCCCGGCCGCCTGGACCGGTGTCACGATCGCCTTCATCGGTTTCTGCGTCGCGGGCGCCTTCATGGTGATGGCCCAGCCGGCGGGCTTCTGGGCCGGTATGGCGATCGTGGTCATCGGTGGTGTCGTCGGCTGGATCATGAGCGCGATGGGGATGGGCATGCCCAAGGACGCCCACAAGGCACTCGTCACCTCGCAGCAGCGTGAGACGGCCGAGGCCAAGAGCTGACACGCGGAGAACCTCGTGGAGGGGCGGCCGGGCGGGAGCGCCGGGGCCGCCCCTCACGCGCGCGCGGGGCCTTAACAGGGCACAATGCGAGGCGTGAACGCCGACACCCAGCGCGCACCCCGACTCACCGGGCTCGCCGTCCCGGGCGGAATCCTGGCGGTCGTCGCCGGGGCCTTCGCGTACGTGGGGACCGTGGACCCCAACCAGCCCGGCCACTATCCCGTCTGTCCGCTCTACCTGATCACCGGCCTCTACTGTCCCGGCTGCGGCGGTCTGCGCAGCGCGCACGCGTTCATCCACGGTGACTTCCCGGCCGCCCTCCAGGACAACGCGATGGCCGTTGTGGGCTATCTGGGCTTCGCCGTGCTGTGGACCGTCTGGGTGGTCCGCGCGGCGCGCGGCCGACCGCTGCGGCTCGGTCTCGGACCGGTGCACCTGTGGACACTGGGCACATTGCTGCTGGTCTTCACGGTTGTCCGGAACCTGCCGTTCGGTGGCTGGCTTCATCCTTGATCAACTGATGAACGTCCAGGTAGTGGGACCGGCGTCAACCGGATGCGAGGCCTACGCCCTCCTGCGGATACCATCGCAGTGACCACTTGTTTTCATCAGTCGCCGGAACTGCCGACCGTCTGGAAGGGGGCCGCTCGCGTGAGTGTGCTCGACGAGATCATCGACGGAGTCCGTGCCGACCTCGCGGAACGGCAGGCGCGCGTCAGCCTCGACGAGCTCAAGGAGCGCGCGGCGAAGGCTCCCGCGGCCAAGGACGGCGTGGCCGCCCTGCGCGGCGACGGCGTCAAGGTCATCTGCGAGGTCAAGCGCTCCAGCCCCTCCAAGGGCGCGCTGGCCGCGATCGCCGACCCGGCGGGCCTGGCCGCGGACTACGAGGCGGGCGGCGCGGCCGTCATCTCCGTCCTCACCGAACAGCGCCGCTTCGGCGGCTCGCTGGCCGACCTGGAGGCCGTCCGCGCGCGCGTGGACATCCCGGTCCTGCGCAAGGACTTCATCGTCACGTCGTACCAGCTCTGGGAGGCCCGGGCCTACGGCGCCGACCTCGTGCTGCTCATCGTCGCGGCCCTGGAGCAGCCCGCCCTGGAGTCCCTCATCGAGCGCGCCGAGTCCATCGGACTCACCCCGCTCGTCGAGGTCCACGACGAGGACGAGGTCGAGCGCGCGGTGGACGCCGGCGCGAAGATCATCGGCGTCAACGCGCGTAACCTCAAGACCCTCGAGGTCGACCGCGGCACCTTCGAGCGCGTCGCTCCCGAGATCCCCGCCCACCTCGTCAAGATCGCCGAGTCCGGCGTCCGCGGCCCGCACGACCTGATCGCCTACGCCAACGCCGGCGCCGACGCGGTCCTGGTGGGCGAGTCCCTGGTCACCGGCAAGGACCCCAAGACGGCGGTCTCCGACCTGGTGGCGGCGGGCGAGCATCCGGCTCTCCGGCACGGGCGCGGCTGATCTTTCGCTAGGCTTGCCCCGATGACGCTCACGACGACAACCACGGACAGGTACGCCCGCCTCGCGCGCGGCTGCCGCCCCCGTGGTTGCCGCGCGCCCGCACGCAGGGTGCACGGTCGTCGGGTGCGATACGTCATCGGAGACGAACCCGGCCAGGTGAACGGCATGCGATGGCAGCGCCCCGTCAGGGGCGCGGGGCTGTATTGATCAGCGGCTACCGCCGCGCGGGCGCGACCGGCCACAACGGTCCCGCGGCCGACCGACTGTCTCCGCCCCCACGGCGAATGGTGTCTTTTCCACGCACTCACCGTGAGGTATTGCCATGCCCAGCGAGTTCTTCATCCCCGACCCCGAGGGTCAGATCCCCAGCGCCGAAGGCTACTTCGGCGCGTTCGGCGGCAAGTTCATCCCGGAGGCCCTCGTCGCCGCCGTGGACGAGGTCGCCGTCGAGTACGACAAGGCCAAGCACGACCCCGAGTTCGCCCGTGAGCTGGACGACCTGCTGGTCAACTACACCGGCCGCCCGAGTTCGCTCACCGAGGTCCCCCGTTTCGCCGCGGAGGCGGGCGGCGCCCGGATCTTCCTGAAGCGGGAAGACCTCAACCACACCGGCTCCCACAAGATCAACAACGTCCTCGGCCAGGCCCTGCTCACCCGGCGCATGGGCAAGACCCGGGTGATCGCGGAGACGGGTGCCGGTCAGCACGGCGTCGCCACGGCCACCGCCTGCGCGCTCTTCGGTCTCGAATGCACCATCTACATGGGCGAGATCGACACCCAGCGCCAGGCCCTCAACGTGGCCCGGATGCGCATGCTCGGCGCCGAGGTCATCGCCGTGAAGTCCGGCAGCCGCACGCTCAAGGACGCGATCAACGAGGCCTTCCGCGACTGGGTCGCCAACGTCGACCACACGCACTACCTGTTCGGCACGGTCGCCGGACCCCACCCCTTCCCGGCCATGGTCCGCGACTTCCACCGAGTGATCGGCGTCGAGGCCCGCCGCCAGCTCCTGGAGCGCGCCGGCCGTCTCCCCGACGCGGCCATCGCCTGCGTCGGCGGCGGTTCGAACGCCATCGGTCTGTTCCACGCCTTCATCCCGGACACCGGCGTACGCCTCATCGGGTGCGAGCCCGCCGGGCACGGTGTGGAGACCGGTGAACACGCGGCGACCCTCACCGCGGGTGAGCCCGGCATCCTGCACGGTTCCCGTTCCTACGTCCTCCAGGACGAGGAGGGCCAGATCACCGAGCCGTACTCCATCTCGGCCGGTCTGGACTACCCGGGCATCGGCCCCGAGCACTCCTACCTCAAGGACAGCGGCCGCGGCGAGTACCGCGCGGTCACCGACGACGCGGCGATGCAGGCCCTGCGCCTGCTCTCGCGCACCGAGGGCATCATCCCGGCCATCGAGAGCGCCCACGCGCTGGCCGGTGCCCTGGAGGTCGGCAAGGAGCTCGGCAAGGACGGACTGATCGTCGTCAACCTGTCCGGCCGCGGCGACAAGGACATGGACACGGCCGCCCGCTACTTCGACCTGTACGACACCGACGCCCAGGTCGCCGCCGACCAGGACGCCGACACCGCCGAGATCGAGGGGGACGCCAAGTGAGCGGGAACATTCAGCTGCTGTCCGACACCCTCGCCGGTGCCAAGGCCGAGGGCCGTGCCGCGCTCGTCGCCTACCTCCCGGCCGGGTTCCCGACCGTGGACGGCGGGATCGAGGCGATCAAGGCCGCGTTCGACGGCGGTGCCGACGTCGTCGAGGTGGGTCTGCCGCACAGCGACCCCGTCCTCGACGGCCCCGTCATCCAGACCGCCGACGACATCGCCCTGCGCGGCGGCGTCAAGATCGCGGACGTCATGCGCACGGTCAAGGAGACCTACGAGGCCACCGGGAAACCGGTGCTCGTGATGACGTACTGGAACCCCATCGACCGTTACGGCGTCGAGCGCTTCACGGCCGAGCTCGCCGAGGCGGGCGGCGCGGGCTGCATCCTGCCCGACCTGCCGGTGCAGGAGTCGGCGCTGTGGAGGGAGCACGCGCAGAAGCACGCGCTCGCCACGGTCTTCGTGGTCGCGCCCAGCAGCAAGGACGCGCGGCTCGCCGAGATCACCGCGGCCGGCAGCGGATTCGTCTACGCCGCCTCGCTGATGGGCGTCACGGGCACCCGTGAGTCGGTCGGGGCGCAGGCCCAGGACCTGGTCGAACGGACCCGGGTCGCCGGTGCCGGTGCCGACCTGCCGGTCTGCGTCGGGCTCGGCGTCTCCAACGCCGCGCAGGCCGCCGAGGTGGCCGGCTTCGCCGACGGCGTGATCGTCGGCTCGGCCTTCGTGAAGCGGATGCTCGACGCCGCGGACGACAAGGCCGGGGTGGAGGGCGTCCGCGCACTCGCGGGCGAGCTGGCGAAGGGCGTGCGCCGACAGGCGTGACCCTGCCGCGGCCCGTCATGGCGCAGTGAGATATTCGGTCACTCGAAGGGGTGGTCCTGGGGCCGGGGAGGCGCGGTGCGCCTCCCCGGTTCGTTCTGCGGGTGTGAGCGAGAAGAACCGTGAGGGAAAGCGCACCGCCCGCGAGCGGCTGGCGGAGGAGCGCGCGAAGCAGAAGACCGCGGACAAGCGGCGCCGGGTGCTGATCGTGGGCACGAGCGTGGTGTGCGTCCTGGGTCTCGCGGCGGTGATCGGTGTCATCGCGGCGAACTCCGGCAAGGACAAGGCCTCGGGTCCGGTCGTGGCGCCCTCGGGGGCCAACGGCCAGGACAGCCTCGCCGTCCCGGTCGGCAAGGAGGGCGCCAAGTCGACGCTCGTCGTCTGGGAGGACTTCCGCTGCCCGGCCTGCAAGGCCTTCGAGGCGGCGTACCGCCCGACGATCCACGAGCTCACCGGGTCCGGCAAGCTCAAGGTCGAGTACCACCTGGCGACGATCATCGACGGCAACATGGGCGGCACCGGCTCCCGCAACGCGGCCAATGCCGCGGCCTGCGCCCAGGACGCCGGGAAGTTCCCGGCGTACCACGACGTGCTCTACGAGAACCAGCCCGAGGAGACCAGCGACGACTACGCCGAGAACGGCAAACTCCTCGAACTGGCGAAGAAGGTCGACGGGCTCGACACCCCCGCCTTCCGCACCTGTGTCGAGAAGGGCACCCACACCACGTGGGTGGACAAGTCCGCGGCCGCCTTCCGTAATGGCGGCTTCTCCGGCACTCCGACCGTGCTGCTCGACGGCAAGAACATCTACCAGGACCGGACGATGACGCCGACGAAGCTGAAGCAGCAGGTGGAGGCCGCCAACAAGGGGTGACGGCGGGTAAGGCGGCGGCCGCCGTCTCTCACGCGCCTGTTATGGACCCGTTGCCGGGCCGCTTGCCGTGGGCCCGGCCCGGCAGGGTAGCGTCGACCCTGCCATGGAACTTGCCTACATTCCCAGCCCGTCGCGCGGGGTGATTCACCTCGGTCCCATCCCGCTGCGTGGCTATGCGTTCTGCATCATCATCGGTGTCTTCGTTGCCGTCTGGCTCGGCAACAAGCGCTGGATCGCCCGCGGCGGACGGGTCGGCACGGTGGCCGACATCGCGGTCTGGGCCGTGCCGTTCGGACTCCTCGGCGGCCGCCTCTACCACGTGATCACGGACTACGAGCTGTACTTCAGCGAGGGCCGTGACTGGGTGGACGCCTTCAAGATCTGGGAGGGCGGCCTCGGCATCTGGGGTGCGATCGCGCTCGGCGCGGTGGGCGCGTGGATCGGCTGCCGACGCCGGGGCATCCCGCTGCCCGCCTGGGCCGACGCCCTCGCCCCCGGTATCGCCCTCGCGCAGGCGATCGGCCGCTGGGGCAACTGGTTCAACCAGGAGCTGTACGGCAAGCCGACCGACCTGCCGTGGGCCCTGCACATCACGTCCTCCACGGACGGCCGGGTGCCGGGCCACTACCACCCGACGTTCCTGTACGAGTCGCTGTGGTGCGTCGGCGTCGCGCTCCTCGTCATCTGGGCCGACCGCCGCTTCAAGCTGGGACACGGACGGGCCTTCGCGCTGTACGTCGCCGCGTACTGCACGGGGCGCGGCTGGATCGAGTACATGCGCATCGACGACGCCCACCACATCCTCGGGGTCCGGCTCAACGTCTGGACCGCGATCATCGTGTTCGTGCTCGCGGTGACCTACTTCGTGCTGTCGGCGAAGAAGCGGCCCGGCCGCGAGGAAGTGGTCGAGCCGGGTGCCGACGTCACCGACGGTGAGGCCGAAGAGGACGAGAAGGCCGACGGTGTCGTGAAGCCCGAGGCTGAGACCGACTCCGACGAGACCGAGGCCGACTCCCGTGAGGTGACCGACGAGGCCGGGTCGGCGAAGAAGACCTGACGCTTGGTTGTACGTCGACGAGGGCGCCCCGACTGCTCGGGGCGCCCTCGTCGTATGTCAGCGGCGGTGGGCGAGGGAGAGCGTGCGGTGGGCCTGGGTCACCACCGCCGCGTCGATGAAGGTGCCGTTCGCGAGGGCCTGGGCCCCCCGGTGGGCCTCCGCTGCCTTGAGGACCGTCTCCGCGTGCTCGATTTCCTCCGCCGTGGGGAGATAGACGCGCTCGATCACCGGGAGTTGACGGGGGTGGACGGCCGCTCGGCCCAGGAAGCCCAGGGCGCGACCGTGGGCGCAGGACGCTTCGAGGCCCTCCAGGTCCCGGGTGTCGGGGTGGACCGACTGGGGTGGGGGAGGGAGCGACGCCGCTCGTGCCGCCACGATCACGCGCGAGCGGGACCAGTCCAGGCCTCTGTCGTGTCGTACGCCGAGGTCGGCGCGCAGATCTGCCTCACCGAGGGCGATGCCGCGCAGACCCGGGTGGACGGTGGCGATGGCGTAGGCGCGCTCGATGCCCAGGGCCGACTCCAGGAGGGCGTACAGGGGCGGGGCGCCTCCTTCGGCCCAGGCTGTCGTCTGTGCGACGTGGGTGATCTGGTCGGGGGCGGTGACCTTGGGCAGGCGCAGACCGGAGATGCCCGGGAGGGCGGCGATCGCTGCCAGATCCGCTGCCGCCAGCGGGCTGTCCAGGGCGTTCACCCGGACGTGCACCGGGATGGGCTGCGGGTCGGTGAGACGTTCGGCCGTCGCCTCGCGGGCGTAGCGCTTGCGGTCCGGGGCCACCGCGTCCTCCAGGTCGACGACCACGACGTCGGCGCCGGAGGCGAGGGCCTTGGTGACGGTCTCCGGGCGGTCGCCGGGGGCGTAGAGCCAGGTGAGCGGATACGGTCTCACAGCGCGCCCTCCGTGCGCAGGGCGCTCAACTCGGCCTCGGTCAGGCCCAGTTCCGTCAGGATCTCGTCCGTGTCCGCGCCGTGCGGGCGGCCCGCCCAGCGGATCGTGCCAGGGGTCGAGGAGAGCCGGAAGAGGACGTTCTGCATGCGCAGGGGCCCGAGCTCGGGGTCGTCGACCGTGGTGACGGTGTCGAGGGCCTGGTACTGCGGGTCGGCCATCACGTCCCGGATGTCCTGGATCGGGGCGACCGCGGCCTCCGCCTTCTCGAAGGCCGCGAGGACCTCGGTGCGGGTGCGTTCGGCGATCCAGGAGCCGACCGCCCGGTCGAGGACGTCGGCGTGGGCGGCCCGCTGGGCACCGGTCGCGAACCATGGCTCGTCGATCAGCTCCGGGCGGCCCACCAGGTGCATCACGCGCTCCGCGATCGACTGGGCCGAGGTGGAGACGGCGACCCAGGTGCCGTCCGCCGTGCGATAGGTGTTGCGCGGGGCGTTGTTGGCGGAGCGGTTGCCGGTGCGTTCCTGGACGAGGCCGAGCTGGTCGTACCAGGTCGGCTGCGGGCCGAGGACCGTCAGGATCGGTTCGATGATCGCCATGTCGACGACCTGGCCCTCGCCGGTGTGGTCGCGGGCCGCGAGCGCCGTCATCACCGCGTACGCCGTGGCCAGGCCCGCGATGGAGTCGGCCAGGCCGAAGGGCGGCAGGACCGGGGGCGCGTCCCGTTCGCCGGTGATCGCCGCGAAGCCGCTCATCGCCTCGGCGAGGGTGCCGAAGCCGGGGCGGTGGGCGTACGGGCCGAACTGGCCGAAGCCGGTGACCCGGGTGAGGACCAGGCGGGGGTTGACGGCGGAGAGCTCCGGCCAGCCGAGGTCCCACTTCTCCAGGGTGCCGGGGCGGAAGTTCTCGATGACCACGTCCGCCGTCTCGGCCAGGCGGAGGAAGGTGGCGCGACCGCCCCGCTTCGAGAGGTCGATCGTGAGCGTGCGCTTGTTGCGGCCCAGGACTTTCCACCACAGGCCGATGCCGTCCTTCGAAGGCCCGTGGCCACGGGAGGGGTCCGGCTTCGTGGGGTGCTCGATCTTGATGACCTCCGCGCCGAAGTCGCCGAGCATCGTGGCCGCGATCGGGCCCGCGAACAGGGTGGCCAGGTCGAGAACGCGGAGGCCGGTGAGAGGTGCGTGTGTCATGACGTGTACCGGGCCTCGATCTCGGATCGGTAGGGCATCGACGCCGAGGCGCCTTCCCGCTGGACGGAGAGTGCGGCCGCCGTGGCCGCCCAGGTCATCGCCTCCCGGATCGGCCGTTCCTCGCCGAGGGCGACGGCGAGGGCGCCCACGTAGGTGTCGCCGGCACCCGTGGAGTCCACCGCGGTGACGTGCGGGGCGGGGACGGCGAGGGGTTCGGCGTCCCGGGTCAGATAGACGCTGCCCGCCGCGCCCAGGGTGATCACCACGCGCGGGACCCGGTCGAGGAGGGCGGCGCCCGCGGCGAACGGGTCGCCGCGGCCGGTGAGGGTGGTCGCCTCGTGCTCGTTGGGGACCAACAGGTCGGTGGCGTCGAGGAGTTCGGGTGGGAGGGGCCGGGCGGGGGCGGGCGTGAGGATCGTACGGACGCCGTGGGACCGTGCCGTCTGCGCGCCCGCGAGGACAGCTGCCAGGGGGATCTCCAGCTGGAGGAGCAGGGCGTCGGCGGAGGCGATCAGGCCCTCGTCGCCGGGGGCGAGATGATCGACGGTGCCGTTCGCTCCGGGGATGACGACGATCGCGTTGCCGCCCGCGTCGTCCACGACGATGTGCGCGGTGCCGGAGGGGCCCTCGATGGTGCGCAGGTGGTCGGTGGTCACACCGGAGTGTTCGAGGGTGGAGCGCAGCCGGGTGCCGAAGCCGTCGTTGCCGACCGCGCCGATCATCGAGACGGTGGCGCCGGCGCGGGCCGCGGCGATCGCCTGGTTGGCGCCCTTGCCGCCGGGGATCGTACGGAAGTCTCTGCCGGTGACGGTCTCTCCTCGTCGGGGTGCCTTTTCGACGTAGGTGACCAGGTCCATGTTCGTGCTGCCGAGCACGGCGATGTGGGTCATGGGCGAGCAGCCTCCCGTTGGGTGAGATGGGCCAGGGTGTCGAAGCCGGTGCCGTTGAAGTCGGCGACGGAGGTGGCCAGACGGTTCTTGAGGGGGGTGGTCCAGCGGTCGGGGAGGTGGTCGGGGGCCCCGGCCAGGAGTCCGGCGATGCTGCCCGTGGTGGCGCCGTTGGAGTCGGTGTCCCAGCCGCCGCTGACCGCTCTGCAGACGGAGCCGGTGAAGTCGCCGTTCGCGTGGGTGAGGGCGGCGGCGATCAGCGCGGTGTTGGGGATCGAGTGGACCCAGTGGTGGGTGGCCGCGTGGGTGGCGTGGAGTGCGTCCACGACCTTGTCGAAGTCGTCGTGCCGCTCGGCGAGTTGGACCGCGTGGGTGATCGCTTTCGCCAGTCGGGAGTTCGGGGGGATCACGGTGAGGCCGGTGCGGAGGCAGGTGTGGATGTCGGGGGTCGTCGTCGCCCGGGCGATCACCGCCGCCGTGAACATCGCCGCGTAGACGCCGTTCGCCGTGTGGGTGAGGGTGGCGTCCCGGTGGGCCTGTTCGGCCGCGGCGGCCGGGTCGCCGGGATTGGTCCAGCCGTGGACGTCCGCGCGGATGAGGGCGCCGATCCATTCGCGGAAGGGGTTGCGGTGGCGGGCCGTTCTCGGGGGCTCCAGGCCCTGGAGGAGGTTGCGGTAGGCGAGGCGTTCGGCGGTGAAGGTGCGGCCGGCGGGGAGCTCGGCCAGCCAGAGTCCGGCCACGTCCGTGGTGGTGAAGCGCCTGCCGTGACGTTGCAGCAACAGGAGGTTCAGGAGGGGGTAGTTGAGGTCGTCGTCCTCGGGCATGCCGTCGATGTTCTCGGCGAGGGAGGTGGTTGCCGAGCGGCGGTTCCAGGGATGGGCGGCGAGGAGGTCCGCCGGGACGCCCTTGGCCGTGAAGTAGGTGGTGAGGGGCCAGTTGCCGGTTGATCCGGCGAGTTGGCGGATGGCTTCCAGAGGGAGCTTCTCCACCGGTTTGCCCAGGAGGCAGCCCACGGCTCGGCCCAGCCAGGCCGCTTCCAGACCGGCCTTGGTGGGGGGTGCCGCGGGGGTGGGGGGTGCAGCGGGGGTGGGCGACGGCCACGCCCGGCAGCGATCCTTGATCGTCGCGAGGTCGGTGGGCTCATGGTCCGCCAACGTGCTGGGAAGATCCGCCAGTTCGTCCAGCAGGTCTTCCGCCAGCTGCCGCAGGTACCTGGACGCGGGCTCCGCGGAGGCGCCCGCTCCTGCCGGCGCCTCCTTGCCTCCCGCCGCTCTCCACCTCGCCGCGACCGCCGACGGCTCCCTGCCGTCCTGCGCCGCCTGGCGGAGTTCGTGGCCGATGAGGTCCTCCGGCTGGACCCAGGTCAGTCGGAGCATCTCGGGCCTCCGAGTTCCGCGAAGGCCGCCTCGTGGGTCCTGCGGTGGGTCACGTCCCTCTCGAAGATCTCCCGGGTCACGGCCGTCAGCGTCGCTGCCGGTTCCCACAGGTCCAGGCGGCTCGCCTCCGAGACCGTTTTGGACCAGTCGTCCGGAACCGGGGAGCCCAGGGCCCCGGCGAGGGCGCCGGCCATCGTGGCGATCGAGTCGCAGTCCCTGCCGTAGTTCACCGCGCCGAGGACCGATCGGCGGTAGTCGCCCGCGGCCACGAGCACCATGGCCAGGGCGATGGGGAGTTCCTCGATCGAGTGGAGGCGGGAGGGGCGGCGGGCGCCGAGGGAGGGAGCGCGGTAGTCGGGGCCGACCGTGTCGTAGGGCGCGACCGCCTTCCGCAGCGGGTGCAGTGCCGACTCGAAGTCCGTGTGGTGGGTGGCCACTTCGCAGACCTGCTCGATCGCGGTACGGGTGCCGTCCTTCGCCAGGGAGAGGCAGGTCGTCACCACGGAGTCCGGTGTCGCGCCCGGTGTCGCCGCCGCCGCGACCGCCGCCGCGAAGACTCCCGCCGCCTCCCGGCCGTACGACGACTGGTGGGCGCCCGCGATGTCCAGGGCCTCGGCGTAGGCGGCCTGCGGGTTGGCCGCGTTGACCAGGCCGACGGGTGCCATGTACATCGCCGCACCGCAGTTGACGATGTTGCCGACGCCCGCCTCCCGGGGGTCGACATGGCCGTAGTGGAGGCGGCTGACCAGCCACTTCTCGGCGAGGAAGATCCGCTGGAGGGGGAGCGCCTCCGCCTCAAGTTCCGGGATCCAGCGCGGGTTCGTCATCAGGTCGGGGACCAGGTGGTCGGCGATCGCGTAGGCGTCGAGGTGGTCGCGGACCCGGTCGTAGACCCTGATCAGGGCGTGGGTCATCAAGGTGTCGTCGGTGACATGGCCGTCGCCCTTGTGGTACGGGGCGATGGGGCGGGCGGTGCGCCAGGCGTCGCCGTTCCAGGGGCCGACGATGCCGTGGACGCGGCCGGCGTGACGTTCGAGGATCTGCTCGGGGGAGTAGCCCTCGACGGGACCGCCGAGGGCGTCGCCCACCGCCGCGCCCACGAGGGCTCCGGTGATCCGGTCCTCAAGGATGATTTCTGAGTTTTTGGGCGTCATGCCCGGAATCATCCTCCTGGGAGGGGCGGTTGTGCGGCTACCAGGAGTTCGGCGAGTTCCACGAGGTCCGTGCCGGTGAGGCGGGGGAGGGCGCAGCCGGAGAGTTTCCGGCAGGTGTTCCGCCAGGTGGCGGGGATCGCGTCGGCGCCGCCCAGTGCCCCGGTCAGCGCGCCCACCAGAGCGGGGGCCGAGTCGGCGACCCGGGACAGGCAGGCCGCGGCGGGGATCGCCTCGGCGATACGGCCCTGTGCGGCGCCGGCCAGCGCCAGGGCCACGGGGACGGTTTCGGCGGCCGCGATGCCGTAGCTGTAGACGTGGTCGACGATCTCGTGTTCCAGGGCGGGGATCAGGGCGAAGGCGGTGTCGGCGGACCGGGCGAGGTGCAGGGCGTGGCGGGCGTTGCGGCCGATCTCCGTCTCTTCGGGGAGTTCGGTGAGGGCGGCTGCCACGCAGGCCTCGACGGGGGTGCCGACCAGGGCCAGGGAGACGGCCGCGGCCATCGCCCGTGCTCCGTGGATGCCGTCTCCGTCCTGGGTGTAGCGGGCGTCGAACTCGGCCAGGTCCGCGGCGAGTCGGGGGTCGCCGGGGTGGGCGACGGCGAGGACACAGGCTCTGATGCAGGCCGCGTCGTCGAAGTAGTGCGGGTTGTCGTGACCGGTGGCGGGTGGACGCAGTCCGGTGGCGAGGTTGCCGAGCCCCGCTCGCACGGAGATACGGGCGCGGAGGGGGAGGACGGCGGACTCGATCTCGGGGGCGCGATGCGCCGCGGCGGCCACTTCGGCGGCGAGGGCGTTCCAGGTGAGGTCGATGGCGGCTCTCGTACGGCGTTCCCCGGTCAGGTTGCCGAGGGGGGTGCCGGTGCCTGCCTTGAGGAGGGCCTCCGCGGTGAAGGCCGCCCATTCGGCGTCGTCGGAGGGGCCGAGGCGGAGGGGTTCGGGGGGTTGGTTGAGGGCGATGGGGACGGGGAGGGTGGTGGTGGCGTTCTGTTCGGCGAAGGTGTCGAGTTCGCGGGTGAGGCGGCGGGTCCAGTCGGGCATGCGGGCGGCTCTGTGGCGGGCGGCGGGCCAGCCGGCGGCGTCGCCTGCGGCCAGGCCGAGGAGGAGTCCCTGGACTCTCTTTCCGGCCTCGGCTCCGCCTTCGGCCTTTGTGTTCCCACCCGCACCACCGGTGCGACTTTCGTAGTCAGGTGCGGGTGGCCCCTGCGGGGCGAACTCACCGTCGGCGGCCGCGGGTTCGAGCGGCTTCGCCGTGGACGCGGGTTCGGCGGGGCCGGTGGTGGTCGGCGGGGCCGTGGTGCTGCACGTGGTCGGCGCCGTCGTGGTGCAGGCGGTCGGTCGGTCTGTGGTGTGGGAGTGGGGCGGTGGGGCCGTCGGGCCGGGGCCGTTCCGTGTGGACGTGGGGTCCGGGGTCTCCGCCCAGGGGCCCGGCGGCCTCATTCGTCCGCTCCCGCGGCGCCGTCCGCCGCCAGGGTGAAGGCGTCCGGGTCCGGAGGTGGCCATGGTCGACGGGTGAGGCCGGTCGTGGCCCACTTCTTGTCCTCGCCCGGCACCAGCAACTCCGCCACGTCCAGTACGTGATGGCCTGCCATGGAGGGGAGGCAGCTGCCTCTCGCCGGGCCGATCGCCGACGCCCAGTCGGTCGGGATCGCCGACGCTCCCCTCGTCGCTCCCGCCAGGGCCCCCGCCACCGCCGCCGTCGTGTCCGCGTCTCTCCCCATGTTCACCGCCGTCAGGACCGCCTCGCGGAAGTCGCCGTCGGCCGCCGCGTACGCGCCGAAGGCCAGGGCCACCGCCTCCGGGGCCAGGTCGGTCCACGGGTAGCCGCCGATCACCACCGCGGAGCGGACCGCTCTTTCGCCCCGGTGCGCCACGGCCACGGCTCGGCGCAGGGACCGGGCCGTCCAGCTGTCGTCCGGGATCACCGCCAGCGCGGACGCGACGACCACGACCGTGGGGGCGCCCGCCATCGCGGCCGCCACTCCCGCCGCCACCGCCTGGCCGCCGTAGATGCCCTCGCCGTCATGGCTCACCGAGCCGTCGATCGCCACCAGGCGGGCCGCCTCCGCGGGTCGGCCCGCCGCGAAGACGCCGAAGGGGGCCGCCCGCATGGCCAGGCCGTCACTCCAGGCGTGGCGGTGCTGGGCCGAGATGGGGGCCGCCAGGCCGCGGCGCAGGTTCTCCAGCGTGCCCCGCTCGCTGAAGCCCGCACCCCGGAACGGGCCCTCGTCGCGGTCCGCGATCCACTCGTGCCAGGCCGCCTCCACATGGGACGACGTGAGGGCCGAGCCGTGCCGGGCGAGGAGCAGACCGGAGAAGATCGTGTACTCGGTGTCGTCCGTGCCGGCCGGCTCGTCCAGCACATAGCCCTCGATCCGGCCCCAGCGGGCGCGGATCTCCGACGGCTTCATGTTCTCGGCGGGGGCTCCCAGGGCGTCCCCGACCGCCAGGCCCAGCAGGGCGCCGCGGGCCCGCTCGCGGAGTCCGGTGGCGTCCTCGGGCGCCGGGACCGGGGGAATGCAGGCGATCGATGCCATACGCGGCCTCTCCCAGAGGGGGTTCCTCATGGGGCGCGGAACCCTTTGCGCATGTGTCCCACCATCGGCGGTTGACCTGAGCCTCCGAAGCCTCAGCATCACCCGGTCGACATCTGAGCGGGGGTTCGATCGTCTGTGCATTCGAAGGTAAAGCCGCAGGTTAGCCGAGCCTTTCCTTGCTGGCGGGTGGGAATGGACCGTCGTACTGTGTGCGTTGTTGAGAATTAGAACATGTCCAAAGTTAGCTTTGGCTTAGCTTCCCTGGGGGACCGGAATGGCCATCATCGACATCGAGGCGCCACTGCACGAGGCGCACCGGGACAACCACACGCACCGCGATGTGAACGGCGGCTGGCTCAGGCCCGCCGTCTTCGGTGCCATGGACGGACTGGTCTCCAACCTCGCCCTGATGACCGGAGTCGCCGGCGGGGCCGTCGGACAGAACACCATCGTGTTGACCGGACTCGCGGGGCTCGCCGCCGGTGCCTTCTCCATGGCCGCCGGTGAGTACACCTCCGTCGCCTCCCAGCGCGAGCTCGTCGAGGCCGAGCTGGACGTGGAGCGCCGAGAGCTGCGGAAGCACCCCCAGGACGAGGAGGCCGAACTCGCGGCCCTGTACGTAGGCCGGGGTGTCGAGCCCGAGCTGGCGCGCGAGGTCGCGCGGCAGTTGTCGAAGGACCCCGAGCAGGCCCTGGAGATCCATGCCCGCGAGGAGCTCGGGATCGACCCGAGCGACCTGCCCTCGCCGCTCGTCGCCGCCGTGTCCAGCTTCGGGTCCTTCGCCCTGGGCGCCCTGCTGCCCGTACTGCCGTATCTGCTCGGGGCGACCGCCCTGTGGCCCGCCCTGCTGCTCGCTCTCGTCGGGCTGTTCGCGTGCGGTGCCGTCGTGGCCAGGGTGACCGCGCGGACCTGGTGGTACAGCGGACTCCGGCAGCTCGCTCTGGGAAGTGCGGCGGCCGGTGTGACGTACGCCCTGGGCAGTTTGTTCGGAACGGCCGTAGGATAGATCGGCTGCTACTTATGCGATGGGCCGCATAAGTAGCCGTTACTCGCTGGTTTCGATTGCTTAACCACTGGGCATGAGCCGTAAGCGCTGCGGGCAATGACGCTTGCGGCGCACTCGCGGGGTCGGCGACGACGCCTTCACCGCCCCCCGGCCCGACGGACGGCGATCTGACCGATCGGTCCGGTTCGGTCCCCACATACTTCAAGCCATGCATGCGACACCCCCCTCGCATGCCGTGGCGTCCGCATGCTGGAACGGAGTATCCGGTTCCCGAGATCCGCTCCATCATGTAACCTGCACGAAATTTTGCACTTACGCAGAGGGCCAACGTCGTCCCTCGGCAAGCTGAATATGCCAATTGACGACGACGGGAGAGCCGATGCGTACGCCGCGCCAGCCGTCCCAGCACTCCACGAGTGGCCAGAAGTGGTCGTTCATGGATGCTCGCCCTGCTGCGCAGGGTATGTACGACCCCCGCAACGAGCGCGACGCCTGTGGCGTCGGCTTCGTGGCCACCCTCACCGGCGAGGCGAGCCATGCGCTGGTCGAGCAGGCGCTCACGGTTCTGCGTAACCTGGAGCACCGCGGTGCCACCGGCTCCGAGCCCGACTCGGGTGACGGCGCGGGCATCCTGTCCCAGGTTCCGGACGCCTTCTTCCGTGAGGTCGCCGGCTTCGAGCTGCCGGCGGCCGGTGCGTACGCGGTCGGAATCGCCTTCCTGCCGGAGGACGGCGTCGAGGACGCCGTCTCGCGCATCGAGACGATCGCCGCCGAGGAGGGCCTCACCGTCCTCGGCTGGCGCGAGGTCCCGGTCGCCCCGGAGCTGCTCGGCGCCACCGCCCGCTCGACGATGCCGGCGTTCCACCAGATCTTCGTCGGCGACGGCTCGGCTGTGCCCGCCACGGACATCGACCTCGACCGCAAGGCCTTCGTGCTGCGCAAGCGCGCCGAGCGCGAGGTCGACGTCTACTTCCCCTCGCTGTCCGCGCGGACCATCGTCTACAAGGGCATGCTGACCACCGGCCAGTTGGAGCCCTTCTTCCCGGACCTGTCCGACCGCCGCTTCGCCTCCGCGATCGCGCTCGTGCACTCCCGGTTCTCCACGAACACCTTCCCGTCGTGGCCGCTCGCGCACCCGTACCGCTTCGTCGCGCACAACGGTGAGATCAACACCGTCAAGGGCAACCGCAACTGGATGGCGGCCCGCGAGTCCCAGCTGGTCTCGGACCTCTTCGGTGACGACGACAAGACCCTCGAGCGCGTCTTCCCGATCTGTACGCCGGACGCCTCCGACTCGGCGTCCTTCGACGAGGTGCTCGAACTCCTGCACCTGGGCGGCCGTTCGCTGCCGCACTCCGTGCTGATGATGATCCCGGAGGCGTGGGAGAACCACGACTCCATGGAGTCGGTCCGCCGCGCCTTCTACCAGTTCCACTCCAACCTGATGGAGCCCTGGGACGGTCCGGCCTGTGTCACCTTCACCGACGGCAAGCAGGTCGGCGCGGTCCTCGACCGCAACGGCCTCCGCCCCGGCCGCTACTGGGTCACCGACGACGGCCTCGTCGTCCTCGGCTCCGAGGTCGGCGTCCTCGACATCGACCCCGCCAAGGTCGTCCGCAAGGGCCGTCTCCAGCCCGGCCGGATGTTCCTCGTCGACACCGTCGAGCACCGCATCATCGAGGACGACGAGATCAAGGCCGGCCTCGCCGCCGAGCAGCCGTACGCGGAGTGGCTGGAGGCCGGCGAGATCGAGCTCGGCGACCTGCCCGAACGCGAGCACATCGTGCACACCCACGCCTCGGTCACCCGTCGCCAGCAGACCTTCGGCTACACCGAGGAAGAGCTGCGCGTTCTCCTCGCGCCGATGGCCAAGGCCGGTGCCGAGCCCATCGGTTCGATGGGCACGGACTCGCCGATCGCCGCGCTGAGCGAGCGTCCGCGCCTGCTCTTCGACTACTTCACCCAGCTGTTCGCGCAGGTCACCAACCCGCCGCTGGACGCGATCCGCGAGGAGCTCGTCACCTCGCTGCGCTCCGCCCTCGGCCCGCAGGGCAACCTGCTCGACCCGAGCGCCGCCTCCTGCCGGTCCGTCGTGCTGCCCTTCCCGGTGATCGACAACGACGAGCTGGCCAAGCTCATCCACATCAACGCCGACGGCGACATGCCCGGCTTCAAGGCCGCGACCCTGTCCGGTCTGTACCGGGTCTCCGGCGGCGGCGACTCCCTCGCCGCGCGCATCGAGGAGATCTGCGCCGAGGCGGACGCCGCCATCGACAACGGCGCCCGGCTGATCGTCCTCTCGGACCGCCACTCGGACGCCGAGCACGCGCCGATCCCGTCGCTGCTGCTCACCGCGGCCGTCCACCACCACCTCATCCGCACCAAGCAGCGCACCCAGGTGGGCCTGCTGGTCGAGGCCGGTGACGTCCGCGAGGTCCACCACGTCGCCCTGCTGATCGGCTTCGGCGCCGCGGCCGTGAACCCGTACCTGGCCATGGAGTCCGTCGAGGACCTGGTCCGAGCGGGCACCTTCCTGTCGGACATCGAGGCCGAGCAGGCCATCCGCAACCTGATCTACGCCCTGGGCAAGGGCGTCCTCAAGGTCATGTCGAAGATGGGCATCTCGACCGTCGCCTCCTACCGCGGCGCCCAGGTCTTCGAGGCCGTCGGTCTCGAAGAGGGCTTCGTCCAGAAGTACTTCAGCGGCACGGCCTCCAAGATCGGTGGCGTCGGCATCGACGTCATCGCCAAGGAGGTCGCCGCCCGGCACGCCAAGGCGTACCCCGCCTCCGGCATCGCGCCCGCGCACCGCGCCCTCGAGATAGGCGGCGAGTACCAGTGGCGCCGTGAGGGCGAGCCGCACCTGTTCGACCCGGAGACGGTCTTCCGCCTCCAGCACTCGACGCGCGCGAACCGCTACGACATCTTCAAGAAGTACACGGACCGCGTGAACGAGCAGTCCGAGCGCCTGATGACGCTCCGCGGCCTGTTCGGCTTCACCTCCGACCGGCAGCCGATCCCGATCGACGAGGTCGAGCCGGTCAGCGAGATCGTCAAGCGCTTCTCCACCGGCGCCATGTCGTACGGCTCCATCTCCAAGGAGGCGCACGAGACCCTCGCCATCGCCATGAACCAGCTGGGCGGCAAGTCCAACACCGGTGAGGGCGGCGAGGACGCGGACCGGCTGTACGACCCGGCGCGGCGTTCGTCGATCAAGCAGGTCGCCTCCGGCCGCTTCGGCGTGACCTCCGAGTACCTGGTCAACGCGGACGACATCCAGATCAAGATGGCCCAGGGCGCCAAGCCCGGCGAGGGCGGCCAGCTGCCCGGCCACAAGGTTTACCCGTGGGTCGCCAAGACCCGGCACTCCACCCCGGGCGTGGGCCTGATCTCCCCGCCGCCGCACCACGACATCTACTCCATCGAGGACCTGGCCCAGCTGATCCACGACCTGAAGAACGCGAACCCGCAGGCGCGGATTCACGTCAAGCTGGTCTCCGAGGTCGGCGTCGGCACGGTCGCGGCGGGTGTGTCCAAGGCGCACGCGGACGTCGTCCTGATCTCCGGTCACGACGGTGGTACCGGTGCCTCCCCGCTGACCTCCCTCAAGCACGCGGGCGGCCCCTGGGAGCTCGGTCTCGCCGAGACCCAGCAGACCCTGCTGCTCAACGGCCTGCGCGACCGGATCGTCGTCCAGACCGACGGTCAGCTCAAGACCGGCCGGGACGTCGTCATCGCCGCGCTGCTCGGCGCCGAGGAGTTCGGTTTCGCGACGGCGCCGCTCGTCGTCTCCGGCTGCGTCATGATGCGCGTCTGCCACCTGGACACCTGCCCCGTCGGCATCGCCACCCAGAACCCGGTGCTCCGCGACCGGTTCACCGGCAAGGCCGAGTACGTCGTGAACTTCTTCAAGTTCATCGCCGAAGAGGTCCGCGAGATCCTCGCCGAGCTGGGCTTCCGCTCCATCGAGGAGGCCGTCGGTCACGCCGAGACGCTCGACGTCGAGCGGGCCGTCAACCACTGGAAGGCGCAGGGCCTGGACCTGGCTCCGCTCTTCTACGTGCCCGAGCTGCCCGAGGGCGCGGCGCTGCACCAGGTCATCGAGCAGGACCACGGCCTGGAGAAGGCGCTCGACAACGAGCTCATCAAGCTCGCCGCCGACGCCCTGGCCGCCGACTCGGCGACCGACGCCCAGCCGGTGCGGGCCCAGGTCTCGATCCGCAACATCAACCGCACGGTCGGCACCATGCTCGGCCACGAGGTGACGAAGAAATTCGGTGGCGCGGGCCTGCCCGACGACACCATCGACATCACCTTCACGGGCTCCGCCGGCCAGTCCTTCGGCGCCTTCCTGCCGCGCGGTGTCACGCTGCGCCTGGAGGGCGACGCCAACGACTACGTCGGCAAGGGCCTCTCCGGTGGCAGGGTGATCGTGCGCCCGGACCGTGGTGCCGACCACCTCGCCGAGTTCTCGACGATCGCGGGCAACACCATCGCCTACGGCGCGACCGGTGGCGAGCTGTTCCTGCGCGGTCGTTCCGGCGAGCGGTTCTGCGTCCGCAACTCCGGTGCGCTGGTGGTCTCGGAGGGCGTGGGCGACCACGGCTGCGAGTACATGACCGGCGGTCACGCGGTGGTCCTCGGCGAGACGGGCCGCAACTTCGCGGCCGGCATGTCCGGCGGTATCGCCTACGTGATCGACCTCGACCCCGACAACGTCAACGTCGGCAACGCGGGCGCCGTCGAAGCGCTCGACGAGGCCGACAAGCAGTGGCTGCACGACGTGGTGCGCCGCCACCAGGAGGAGACCGCCTCCACGGTCGCCGAGAAGCTGCTCGCCGAGTGGGACACCGCGGTCGAGCGCTTCAGCAAGATCATCCCCAGCACGTACAAGGCAGTGCTCGCCGCCAAGGACGCCGCCGAGCAGGCGGGACTCTCCGAGTCCGAGATCACCGAGAAGATGATGGAGGCGGCGATCAATGGCTGACCCGAAGGGCTTCCTGAACCACGGCCGTGAGGTCGCCAAGTCCCGCCCGGTCGACGTACGTCTGAAGGACTGGAACGAGGTCTACGTCCCCGGCTCCCTGCTGCCGATCATCAGCAAGCAGGCCAGCCGCTGCATGGACTGCGGCATCCCGTTCTGTCACAACGGCTGTCCGCTCGGGAACCTCATCCCCGAGTGGAACGACTTCGCCTACCGCGAGGACTGGTCCGCCGCCTCCGAGCGTCTGCACGCGACCAACAACTTCCCGGAGTTCACCGGTCGTCTGTGCCCGGCGCCCTGCGAGTCGGCGTGTGTGCTCGGCATCAACCAGCCGGCCGTGACCATCAAGAACGTCGAGGTCTCGATCATCGACAAGGCGTGGGACAGCGGTGACGTCGAGCCGCAGGCCCCGGAGCGCCTGTCCGGCAAGACCGTCGCGGTCATCGGGTCGGGACCCGCCGGTCTCGCCGCCGCCCAGCAGCTCACCCGGGCCGGTCACACGGTCGCCGTCTACGAGCGCGCGGACCGCATCGGAGGCCTTCTCCGGTACGGCATCCCCGAGTTCAAGATGGAGAAGCGGCACATCAACCGCCGTATCGAGCAGATGCGCGCGGAGGGCACCCGCTTCCGTACCGGCATCGAGATCGGCCGCGACCTCAGGGCCACCGACCTCAAGAAGCGCTACGACGCGATCGTCATCGCCGCCGGTGCCACGACCGCCCGTGACCTGCCGGTCCCCGGCCGTGAGCTCAAGGGCATCCACCAGGCGATGGAGTACCTGCCGCTGGCCAACAAGGTGCAGGAGGGCGACTACGTGGCGCCCCCCATCACCGCCGAGGGCAAGCACGTCATCGTCATCGGCGGCGGCGACACCGGCGCCGACTGCGTGGGCACCGCCCACCGCCAGGGCGCGGCCTCGGTCACCCAGCTGGAGATCATGCCGAGGCCGGGCGAGGACCGTGCCCCGCACCAGCCGTGGCCGACCTTCCCGATGCTCTACAAGGTCACGTCCGCGCACGAGGAGGGCGGCGAGCGGGTCTACTCCGTCTCCACCACCCACTTCGAGGGCGACGAGGACGGCAACGTCCAGTGGCTGCACCTCAGCGAGGTCGAGTTCATCGAGGGCAAGCTGACCCCGAAGCCGGGCACGGAGCGCAAGATCCCCGCCCAGCTGGTCACCCTCGCGATGGGCTTCACCGGCACCGACCGGGAGAACGGCCTGGTCGAGCAGTTCGGCCTGGACCTCGACGAGCGCGGCAACATCGCCCGCGACGCCGACTTCCAGACCAACGTGCCGGGCGTCTTCGTCGCCGGTGACGCGGGCCGCGGCCAGTCGCTCATCGTGTGGGCGATCGCGGAGGGCCGCTCGGCCGCCCGCGGCTGCGACCGCTTCCTGACCGGTGCGAGTGAACTGCCCGCGCCGATCCGGCCGACGGACCGCTCGCTGATGGTGTGATCACACCCGAATAGACGTCCCGTACAACGGCGTACGGAACGCTGACGGCGCCTGCCCCGACGTCCCCGACCGGACCACAGGGCAGGCGCCGTCGCATGTTCTCCTACGGCACCCGGAACGTCTCCCCGTACACCTGCCACTCCAGCGGCGTCCTCAGGTCCAGGTTCCCGTCGTTCAGGAAGCGCCGTTGCGCGGTGTCCACGCGGGTGGTGTCGATGTCCGCGTCGCGGGTGCGCATGGCGTCCTCGCGGAGGTCGAGGAAGGTGTCGAGGTAGGACTTCTCGGAGCCGCCCTCGGTCGGGCTGTCGGACTTCTGGAGGGCCCGTTCGCGCAGGCCGTAGAAGCTGGTGGGGTCGGTGCCGGGGCCGTGGAAGACCATGGCGTCGTAGTAGACGAACTGGCCGAGGGCGCCGAGGCCGTCGAGTTTGGCGAGGCGCACCGCGGGGTCGAAGTAGACGCGGTCACGTGCGGTGTCCTGGGCCTTCCGGAAGGCCGGGACCCGGGCTTCCGCCTTCCAGGCGGCCGTGAAGCCCGGGTCCAGGCCCTCGTGGGAGTCCGTGCCGTCGACCGCGCGCAGCGCGGGGAGGTACTGGGCGAGACGGTTGCCGGGGTGGGCCTTCGTGTAGCCCTCGACGAGGGTGAGCAGGTCGTTGGTGCCCGTGCAGAAGCCGATCACGCCGGCCGTGTAGCCCTGGCCGTCGCCGATGTCCTCGATGTAGGCGTAGGCGCTGCGCCAGTCGAGGGTGGAGTTCTCGGCGCTGGCCACGAGCTGCTGGGCGAGCTCCTTCTTGGCGGGGGCGGCCAGGCCCGGCGGCAGGTCGCCGATGACCGCCTTGTCCTCCGCGCCGTTCACCCCCTCGGGCCGCTCGGCCCAGGCCTTGGCACCCTGGGCACCCTCGGCGTCCTGGGCCGCCTGGGAACGGTAGGCCGAGGAGAGGTCGGGGCCCGCCCCTCCCGCGCCGGAGTCCTCGGGCGCGAGGAGGTAGACCGACGCCGTGGCGACCACGGGGACGGCCGCGAGGAGCAGCAGGCGGGCGCCTTTCACTGCGCTCCCGTCAGTTCGGCGACCTTGCCCCAGGCAGACACCAGGAGCAGCACCAGCAGTACGGCACACGCTCCCGCCTGCACCAGGGCCCGACGGCCGTCCCGGGGAGCGTACGCGTAAGCAAGGGTGACGACGGCCCCGGCGAGCAGGCCGCCGAGGTGGCCCTGCCAGGACGTCGCCCACGCGGAGATCACCAGCCACAGCAGCAGGCCCGCCATGAACCGGTTGACCTGGGCCATGTCGGCGCCGAGCCGGCGGGCCATCACGTAGTACGCGGCGCCGAGTCCGAAGATCGCCCCGGAGGCGCCGAGCGTGGGGGCGCCGGGCGCGACCAGCAGGACGAGGACCGAGCCGCCGAGCGCGGACAGCAGATAGAGGACGACGTACCGCAGACGGCCGAGCTGGGCCTCGACCACCCGCCCGATGTTCCACAGCGACACCATGTTCATCACGATGTGCAGGATCCCGAACGTGCCCTCGGTGGGCGGCAGATGGAGGAACGCACCGGTCAGCAGGCGGTACCACTCGCCGTCGACGACACCCTCGGTGTGGAAGTCGGAGGGGTAGGTGTCCTGCCACACGTAGTGGCCGCCGTCCGGGCCCACGAGCCCGGCGCCCAGCATCTCGAAGCGGTCCACGATCGCCGGGCGCACGAGCTCGCCGACGTACGCGAGCACATTGAGGCCGATGAGGACGTACGTCACCAGGGGGACGGCCGTGATCCGCCCGCCGAACGCGGTCCGGGCCTGCCGTACCGACCGTGCCCCCTCCCGCACACACTCGGGGCACTGATGTCCCACGGCGGCCTCCCGCATGCAGTCCGGGCAGATGTACCGCTCGCAGCGGGTGCAGCGGACGTGGGACTCCACCGCCGGATGGCGATAGCAGGTGGTGACGGCGGATTCGGGGTCCACGGCCGGCTCCTCGGAGTGACAGGGGTGATGATCGAGCCGGTGGGGGCGGCGGCGAACAAAATAGCGAACGCGGGTGCGGGAGAAGAGCGGCGGGGCCGGATTCAGGAGGCTGCCCGCCCCGTTGGCATCACCCGCGTGTCGTGCCACCCTGTGGTTGATCCGACGGGGAGGCGACGACTCATGGACGGCGCACGATCGGTGAACCAGGGCACTCGTGGCGGAGCGGCCGGAAAGGGCGAGAAACTCGCCGACTGGGCCGACGGGCGGCTGGGCCTGTACGCGCTGGCCAAGGCCAACATGCGCAAGGTCTTTCCGGACCACTGGTCGTTCATGCTGGGCGAGGTCTGTCTCTACAGCTTCCTCATCCTGATCCTCACCGGCGTCTATCTCACGCTGTTCTTCGAGCCCAGCGGGGTCGAGGTCGTCTACCACGGCTCCTACGAGCCCCTCAACGGCGTGGTGATGACCAGGGCCTACGAGTCCACGCTCGACATCAGCTTCGACGTGCGCGGCGGACTGCTGATCCGGCAGATCCACCACTGGGCGGCGCTGGTCTTCGTCACCGGCATGCTCGTGCACATGATGCGGGTGTTCTTCACCGGCGCCTTCCGCAAGCCGCGCGAGCTCAACTGGGTGTTCGGCTGGACCCTGCTGTTCCTCGGCATCATCACCGGCCTGACCGGCTATTCCCTCCCCGACGACCTGCTCTCCGGCACCGGCATCCGGTTCGCCGACGGGGCGATCCTGTCGATCCCGATCGTCGGGACGTATCTGTCGTTCTTCCTGTTCGGCGGGGAGTTCCCGGGGCACGACATCATCCCCAGGCTCTTCCCGATCCATGTGCTCGTACTGCCCGGGATCATGCTCGGCCTGGTGGTCGCCCATCTGATCCTGGTCTTTTACCACAAGCACACCCAGTACCCGGGGCCCGGCCGGGACAACAGGTCCGTGGTGGGCATGCCCTTCCTGCCGGTCTACATGGCCAAGGCGGGCGGCTTCTTCTTCCTGACCTTCGGCGTGCTGGCGTTCATGGGAGGCCTCGCCCAGATCAACCCCGTGTGGGCGTTCGGGCCGTACAGCCCGCGCCTGGTGACCACCGGCGCCCAGCCCGACTGGTACCTGGGCTTCTCCGAGGGGCTGATCCGGGTGATGCCGGGATGGGAGATCAACTTCTGGGGCCACACCCTGGAGCCCGGTGTCTTCATCCCCTTCTCCCTCTTCCCGCTGATCCTGCTCGCGCTCGGGGTCTATCCCTTCGTCGAGGCGTGGATCACCGGCGACAGACGCGAGCACCACATCCTGGATCGGCCGCGCAACGTGCCCGTCCGCACGGGGCTGGGAGTCGCCTGGCTGAGCCTGTACGTGGTGCTGCTGATCGGCGGCGGCAACGACATCGTGGCCACGCATCTGCATCTGTCGATCAACGCGATCACCTGGTTCGTGCGGGTGTCCGTGTTCGTGGTGCCGGTGCTCGCCTTCGTCGTCACCAAGCGGGTCTGTCTCGGGCTGCAGCGCCGGGACCGGGACAAGGTGCTGCACGGCCGTGAGACCGGCACCATCCGGCGGCTCCCGGACGGCGAGTACGTCGAGGTCCACGAACCCCTCGCGCAGGGGCAGTTGCACACCCTCACGCAGCACGAGCAGGAACCGCCGTACGAGATCGGTCCGCTCGTCGACGCGAACGGGGTGCGGCGGCCGGTCAGGCGTTCCCAGCGGGTGCGGGCCGGGCTCGCGCGGGCGATGTTCGGGCCCGACACGCGGATCGAGAAGCCGACGGTGGAGGAGTACCGCGAGGTCACCAGCGGCGACCACCACTGAGGACGGTGTCGCGGCACTCGTCGGGGTTGCCCCAGGCGGTGCGCAGGGCGCGGGCCTTGGTGAGCCACAGGGACAGGTCGCACTCCGCCGTGTACCCGATCGCACCGTGGAGCTGGAGCGCGGTGCGGGCCGTTCTGTACGCCGCCTCGCACGCCGTGACCTTGGCGGCGGCGACGTCTTCCGCGGTCATCGTCAGGGCGGCGCCCAGGAGGAGGGGGCGGGCGAACTCCAGCGCGATCTTCGCGTCGGCGAGTTGGTGTCCGACCGCCTGGAACGAGCCGATGGGGACGCCGAACTGGGTGCGCTGCTTGACGTACGCGACGGTCCTGTCGAGCAGCGCGAGGCCGACGCCCAGGGCCTGTGCGGCGGTGGTGAGGCGGGCCAGGAGGAGGGCGGGGGCCAGGGGCGGGTCGGTGGCGAGGAGTTCGCCGCCGTGAGGGACGACCGGGAAGAGGCGGCGGCCTGGGTCGAGGGAGGGGCGTGGGGGGCCGGGTGGGGGAGCGAGGCGCAGCTCGGCGGGGGTGCGCGTGGGGCTGGATTCGCCCCCGCCGTCCTCAAGCTCCCCCAGAGGGGGTCCCGGACGGGCTGAGAGGGCCAACCGTACGTCCGCCATGTCCGCGTCCAGTGCGTACGCCCCCGTCGCCACGGTCGCCGCGGACTCGCCCGAGACCAGAGCGGGCAGCAGCCGCTTCGCCGGTCCCGCGTCGTCCAGTGAGGCGAGCAGCGTCGTCGCCGTGACCGTCTCCACCAACGGGCCCGGTACGGCGTGCCTCCCCAACTCGACGAAGGCGAGGGCGAGTTCGACGGGACGTGGCCCCAACCCCTCGTACGCCTCCGGTACCGCCAGCGCGAAGACCCCCGCCTCGGCGATACGGCGCCACAGTGCGCGCCCGCTCGCGTGGTCCCCTCGGCTCCAGTCCCGTACCACCGACGGCGTGTCCGCGGCCGTCAGCATCGCGTCCAGGGAGGCCGTGAACTCCCGTTGCTCGGCGTCGAGAAGGAAACGCATCAGCGGCGGCCCTTCGGCAGGCCCAGCAGGCGCTCGGCGATGATGTCGCGCTGGATCTCGTTCGTGCCCGCGTAGATGGGGCCGGCGAGGGAGAAGACGTACCGCTCGGACCAGTCCGTGTCGGCCAACTCGCCCTCCTCGCCCAGGAGATCGAGGGCCGTCTCGGTGAGGGCGATGTCGTACTCGGACCAGAAGACCTTGTTCAGGCTGGACTCGGGGCCGATGGTGTCGCCGTCCAGGAAGCGGGAGGCGGCCGCGTAGGTGAACAGCTGGTAGGCGCGGGCGCCGATCAGCGCGTCCGCGACGCGGGTTCCGGTGTTCGCGGGACCGCTGTGGGACCTCCAGAGGTCGTGCAGGCGCTCGGCGGACGCCAGGAAGCGGCCCGGTGAGCGCAGCATCAGGCCCCGTTCGTTGCCCGCCGTCGACATCGCGATCCGCCAGCCCCGGCCGGGCTCGCCGATGACGTCCTCGTCCGGCACGAACACCTCGTCCAGGAAGAGCTCGGCGAAGGCCGGTTTCCCGTCGAGGCGGCGGATCGGGCGGACGGTGACGCCGGGGGCGCGCAGGTCGAACATCAGGTAGGTCAGGCCCTGGTGGGGTTTCGGGGTGTCGGGGTCGGTGCGGAAGAGTCCGAAGGCGCGGTCCGCGAAGGCGGCCCGGGAGGACCAGGTCTTCTGGCCGCTCAGCAGCCAGCCGCCTTCCGTGCGCACCCCCTTCGCCCTCAGGGAGGCCAGGTCCGAGCCCGCCTCCGGTTCCGACCAGGCCTGCGCCCACACCGTCCGCCCGGTGGCCATGGACGGCAGGACACGGTCCCGCTGCTCCTGGGTGCCGTGGTCGAAGAGGGTCGGGGCGAGGAGGCTGATGCCGTTCTGGTTGACGCGTCCGGGAGCCCCGGCCGCGTAGTACTCCTCCTCGAAGACCAGCCAGCGGACGATCCCCGCGTCCCGGCCGCCGTACGCCGTCGGCCAGTTGACCACCGACCAGCGGTCCGCGGCGAGTTCGGCCTCCCACGCGCGATGGGCCGCGAAGCCCTCCTCGGTCTCCAGGGAGGGGAGCGGGGAGGCGGGCACATGCGCGTGCAGCCATGAGCGGGCCTCGGCGCGGAAGGCCTCGTCTTCCTGCGTGAACGCCAGATCCATGGACACCCGTCCTTCCCTAACAAGTGTTTGGTAGGTTAGCGTGGCGCCATGACAGGCGTCGAGAGCCCGGTGTACGAACCGGGGCACGGGCTGCTGAAGGGGCGCACCGCCGTCATCACCGCCGCGGCCGGCGCGGGCATCGGCGGGGCGACCGCACGCCGCTTCCTGGAGGAGGGCGCGCGCGTCCTGATCAGCGACGCGCACGCACGACGGCTCAAGGAGTACGGCGCCGAGCTGGCCGGGGAGTTCGGGCCCGAGCGGGTCGCCGCGCTGCCCTGTGACGTGACGGACGAGGCACAGGTCCAGGCTCTGTTCGAAGCGGCCCTGCGGGAGCACGGCCGACTCGACGTCGTCGTCAACAACGCCGGCCTCGGCGGCACCTCAGCCCTCGTCGACATGACCGACGAGCAGTGGACCCGTGTCCTGGACGTCACCCTGACCGGCACCTTCCGGTGCACCCGGGCGGCCCTGCGGCTGATGCGCGACGCGAGGGGCTCCGGCGGCGTGATCGTCAACAACGCCTCCGTCGTCGGCTGGCGCGCCCAGACCGGACAGGCGCACTACGCCGCCGCGAAGGCCGGCGTGATGGCGCTGACCCGCTGCGCGGCCCTGGAGGCCGCCGAGTACGGCGTACGCGTCAACGCCGTGTCACCGAGCCTCGCCATGCACCCGCACCTGGTGAAGGTGACCTCGGCCGAGCTGCTGGAGGAACTGACCGCGCGTGAGGCCTTCGGGCGGTACGCCGAGCCCTGGGAGGTGGCCAACGTGATCGTGTTCCTGGCGTCCGGCTACTCCTCGTACATGACCGGCGAGGTCGTCGCCGTCAGCAGCCAGCACGCATAGGACGACAATGACTCCGTGCCGACCAAGCCGACCAAGAAGAAGCCCCAGATGAGCGCCGCAGCGCCCGCGCGCCGTCGCGAACTCCTCGACACCGCCGCCGAGGTCTTCGCCGAACAGGGCTACAACGCCACGACCGTACGCAAGATCGCGGACCACGCGGGCATGCTCGCGGGCAGCCTCTACTACCACTTCGACTCCAAGGAATCGATGCTGGAGGAGATCCTGCGGACCTTCCTCGACGAGCTCTGGGGCGGCTACGACGCCGTCCTGGGCGCCGAACTCGACCCGCGCGAGACGCTGGAGGCCCTGGTCACCGAGTCGTTCCGGGAGATCGACCGGCACCGCGCGGCCGTCGCGATCTACCAGAAGGAGAGCAAGCAACTGGTGGCGCAGGAGCGGTTCGCGTTCCTCGCCGAGTCGCAGCGCAGGTTCGAGAAGGCCTGGCTGTCCACGCTGGAGCGCGGGGTCGCGGCCGAGGTGTTCCGGGCCGACCTCGACGTACGGCTGACCTACCGGTTCGTGCGCGACACCGTGTGGGTCGCCGCGTCCTGGTACCGGCCCGGCGGACAGCACAGCCCGGAGGAGATCGCCCGGCAGTACCTGTCGATGGTGCTGGACGGGATCGCCGTACGCGAATAGCCCTTACACGCAAGGGAGTTGTCATGGCCGAGGCCTACATCGTCGAAGCGGTCCGTACGCCCGTCGGGCGGCGCGGGGGAGGACTGAGCGGGGTCCACCCGGCCGATCTGGGAGCGCGGGTGCTGGTCGCGCTGGTGGAGCGGGCGGGGGTCGATCCGGCCGCCGTGGAGGATGTCGTCTTCGGCTGCCTGGACGCGGTCGGGCCGCAGGCCGGGGACATCGCGCGGACCTCGTGGCTCGCCGCCGGGCTGCCCGAGGAGGTGCCCGGGGTGACCGTGGACCGCCAGTGCGGGTCCTCGCAGCAGGCCGTGCACTTCGCCGCGCAGGGCGTGCTGTCCGGGACGCAGGACCTGGTCGTCGCCGGCGGGGTGCAGAACATGTCGATGATCCCGATCGCCTTCGCGACCCGGCAGGCCGCCGAGCCGCTCGGACTGACCCAGGGGCCCTTCGCGGGCAGCGAGGGGTGGCGGGCGCGGTACGGGGACCGGGCGGTGAACCAGTTCGTCGGTGCCGAGATGATCGCCGGGAAGTGGGGGATCAGCCGCGAGGACCAGGAGGAGTTCGCGCTCCGGTCCCACCGGCGGGCCCTGCGGGCCATCGACGAGGGGCGCTTCGAGCGCGAGACGGTGGCCTACGGCGAGGTCGCGGTCGACGAGGGCCCGCGCCGGGACACGTCGTTGGAGAAGATGGCCGGTCTGAAGCCGGTGATCGAGGGCGGCACCATCACCGCTGCCTGCTCCTCGCAGGTCTCCGACGGGGCGGCGGCCATGCTGCTGGCCTCGGAGCGGGCGGTGCGCGAACACGGCCTGACCCCACGCGCACGTGTGCACCACCTCTCCGTACGCGGCGAGGACCCCATCCGGATGCTCACCGCCCCCATACCGGCCACCGCCCACGCCCTGAAGAAGACCGGCCTCACCATCGACGACATCGACCTCGTCGAGATCAACGAGGCCTTCGCCCCGGTCGTCCTGGCCTGGCTGAAGGAGACGGGCGCGGACCCGCGGAAGGTCAACGTCAACGGCGGCGCGATCGCCCTCGGTCATCCACTGGGGGCGACCGGGGTGAAGCTGATGACGACCCTGCTGCACGAACTGGAGCGCACGGGCGGACGGTTCGGCCTCCAGACCATGTGCGAGGGCGGGGGGCAGGCGAACGTGACGATCATCGAGAGGCTGTGATGCCGGCGGGGCACCCGCTTCGGCGGACGGAGTCCGGCGCAGGCTCCCGAAGCCCGTGAGGCCCCCGGGGGCCGAGCGGTGCGAGGGGGCCGTCGGGGATGGTGCCCATGTGCGAGGGCGGGGGGCAGGCGAACCTGACGATCATCGAGAGGCTGTGAGGCCCGTCAGGACCTGCTCCGCCTCCTTCATGATCCGTTCCACCAGTTCCGCGCACGAGGGCAGGTCGTCGATCACCCCGGCGACCTGCCCGGAGGCCATGACTCCGAGATCCGTACGGCCGTCCACCATCGCCGACCTGAGCAGCATGGGGGTGTTGGCGGCGAGCAGCACCTGGCTCCAGGCGAGGTCCTTGCCGTGGCGCATCGCGAGGCCGTCGTGGACCAGCTGCCGCCAGGTCAGGCCGGAGAGCCTGCGGAAGGCGGCGGCGTGCCGGGTCGCGCGCAGCAGGGTGCGTGCACGGCCCGTGTTCTCCAGGGACTCCACCAGGTCCGTGCGGAGCATGCGGTGGGGGAGGCCGTCGACCGCCCGGGTCACCGTCACGTCCTTGACCGTCGCCGCCAGATAGCGGGCCTTCACCGCGTCCGGCACCGTCGAGTCCGAGGTGAGCAGGAAACGGGTCCCCATGGCGACGCCCGCCGCCCCGTACGCCAGCGCCGCGACCAGACCCCGCCCGTCGAAGAAGCCCCCCGCCGCCACGACGGGGATGTCCACCGCGTCCACCACCTGCGGCAGCAGGACCGTCGTCGCCACGTCCCCGGTGTGCCCGCCGCCCTCGCCGCCCTGCACGATCACCGCGTCCGCGCCCCAGGCAGCGACCTTCTCGGCATGCCGCCGGGCCCCGACGGACGGGACGACGACCACCCCCGCCTCCTTGAGCGCGCCGATCAGCTCGGCGGAGGGCGCGAGGGCGAAGGACGCCACCCGCACCCCTTCCTCGACGATCACGCGCACCCGGTCACCGGCATCCGCCGCGTCGGCCCGCAGATTGACCCCGAAGGGGGCGTCCGTACGGGACTTCACCTCCCGCACGGCATCCCGGAGCCGGTCGACCGTCATGGTCGCGGAGGCCAGGATGCCGAGCGCGCCCGCGTTCGCCGCGGCGGAGACCAGGCGCGGGCCCGCCACCCACCCCATCCCGGTCTGCACGATCGGACGGCGGACACCCACCAGCCGGGTGAGCGTGGTCTCCATCAGGCGCCGACCTCCCTGGACCGGGCGTTCTGCGGATCGATCACCTCACGGATCAACCGCAGCTCCCGCTCGGTCGGTTCGCGCGTGTACGGCACCTCGTCCGGGACCACCAGATCGAACCCGGTGGCCTCCCGCACCTGTGCCACGGTGACCCCCGGATGCACCGACGCCAGCCGCATCGAGTGGTCCGGCGTCGCGAAGTCGAAGACACCCAGGTCGGAGACGACCCGGGGGATACGGTGATGGGGGGCGCCGTCCGCATGGTCGTACCCCACCCCGCACACCATGTCGACCTTCTCCACGAAGACGCGCGGAGAGTGCCTAGGTACCCAGTAACTGGTCGGGTTGTTGAGGGTGTTGACCGGTGCCCCCCGCACGCCGAGCAACTGCCGCTTCGGCCGCGTCCAGTCGCCGATGCACGAGATGTTCTGGTTGCCGTACCGGTCGATCTGGCTCGCGCCCATCATCACGTGCCGTCGGCCGCCGGTGACCAGGGCGAGGTGCCGACGGTAGGGCAGCCAGCCCTCGACGGTGCCGTCGACGCCCACCAGCAGGGCCTCGCCGTCGGTCATGAGGAGGTCGGGGGAGAACGTCCGCCGGGCGAGCCGGGCGCCGACGGCCGGGATCAGACCCATGGGGCTGGCCAGCACCTCGCCGTTACCCCGCCAGGCCTCGGCGCAGGCGATCACGCAGTACTCGGCACGGGTGACGGTCATGAGCCGGTCCCTTCGGGGGATGCGAGGTAGCGCTCGGCGAACTCCGGCCAGGGGGTGGTCGCGTACTCCCGCTGGGCGGCCTCGTCCCGGGCGTAGTCGGGTGCGCAGGACGTGAAGTGGGCGCCGTTCGGGGCTTCGACGACCCCCGTCACCGTGTGCCGTGCGATCAGCAGCGACTGCGGAGCCGCCTCCTTCGTCAACTCGGCGGTGTCGACGACCCGTTCGCACGAGAGGTAGGCCGCGTCCGCCGCCTCGCAGAAGAGGTCGTCGAAGTAGGGGTCGGGGCCCAGGTACTGCCCGTTGCCCTGCCGGTCGGCGCGGTTGACGTGGACCAGGGCCGCGTCCAGGCGCAGGGCGGGCACCGCGACGAACGTCTCCCCGTCGTCGTACGGCGAAGTCACCGTCCTGAGGCCCGGGTTGACCCGCATGACGTCGGAGCCGAGCCCGGCTCGCACCGGCAGGAACGGCAGCCGGTTCGCGGCCGCGTGCAGGCCCCACATGAACATCGCCTCGTCGATCTCCATGAGCTCGAAGGCACCGGCCTCGCGGGCCGCGCGGTAGTGCGGTTCCAGGGGGATCGAGTCGAGCGTGACGAAGGCGGCTACCAGTTTCCGTATCCGTCCGGCGGCGGCGAGCATGCCGACGTCGGGGCCGCCGTACGCCACGATCGTCAGGTCGGTGATCTCGGAGCGCAGCAACGCGCGGACCAGGGCCATGGGTTTGCGGCGGGATCCCCAGCCGCCGATGCCGAGGGTCATGCCGCTGCGCAGGCGGGAGACGGCCTCGTCGGCGGTCATCGTCTTGTCGGTCATGCCTCTTCCTTCCCGAACCGGTCCCGGACCCGGTCCGCGACCCCGCTGACGCTCGCCTCGAAGGTGAAACCCTGCTCGAAGCGGTAGCTGCGGCGGACGTCGACGGGGTCGATGCCGTTGATGGCGGCCTTGGCCAGGCGCAGCAGCTCCCCGTCCTTGGCGGCGATCTCGCGGGCCAACTCCAGTGCGGCCGCGTTGAGTTCATCGCGTGGCACCACCCGCCACACCGATCCGTGCGCGTGCAGCTCGGCCGCCGTCACCGTGCGCGAGGTGTAGTACAGGGCCCGCATCAGATGCTGCGGGACCAGCCGGGACAGATGGGTGGCCGCGCCCAGCGCGCCGCGGTCCAGCTCGGGCAGTCCGAAGACGGCGTCCTCGCTCGCCACGACGACGTCCGCGTTGCCCACGAGCCCGATGCCGCCGCCCAGGCAGAATCCCCGCACGGCCGCGACGACGGGCACCTCGCACTCGTACACCGCCGAAAAGGCCTCGAAACAGCCGCGGTTGGCGCCGACCAGTGCTCCGGGGCCCCTTGCCTGGAGCTCCTTGATGTCCACCCCGGCGTTGAACCCGCGTCCCTTCGCCGCCAGCACCACGCACCGCACCCGAGGGTCCCGGCCGGCCGCGCGCACCGCGTCGGCCAGGGCGAACCAGCCGTCCACCGGCAGGGCGTTCACCGGCGGGAAGTCGACCGTGACGACGGCGATCCCGTCCTTTTCCGGCCCCTTTTCCGGGGGCGAGGTGGAGACACCCATGGAAGCATCAGCTACCTTTCCACCAAACGTTTGTTAGGTGAAGGGTAGCGGTGAATGGAGCTGAACGGGAGGGTCGTGGTCGTCACCGGCGGGACGCGTGGAGTCGGCGCCGGGATCGCCCGCTCCTTCGCGGAGGCGGGCGCCGAGGTCGTCGTCTGTGCGCGCAGACCGCCCGAAGTGCCGTTGCCGAAGGCGCGGTTCGTGAGCCTGGACGTCCGGGACGCGGACGCCGTACGGCAGTTCTTCGCCGAACTGCCGCGCCTGGACGTACTCGTCAACAACGCGGGAGGGGCGCCCTACCGGCTGCTCGCCGACGCCGGCCCCGAACGACACCTCCGTGTGCTGGAGTTGAACCTCCTCGCCCCGTTGACGGTGTCGCTGGCCGCGTACGACCACCTGAAGCGGACCCGCGGGTCGATCGTCATGATCGGGAGCGTCAGCGGCGGCCGGCCCTCGCCCGGCGTGGCCGCGTACGGGGCGGCCAAGGCGGGCCTGGAGAACCTCGCCCGCTCGATGGCCGTGGAGTGGGCGCCGGACGTGCGCGTCAACACTCTGGTCGTCGGCATGGTCCGCACCGAGCGGTCGCATCTGCATTACGGCGACGAGGAGGGCGTCGCCGCCGTCTCCCGCACGGTCCCGCTCGGGCGCCTCGCCGAGCCGTCGGACGTCGGGGCGGCGGCCGTGTTCCTCGCCTCGGACGCCGCCGCGTACATCAGCGGGGCCTCGCTGCTGGTGCACGGCGGCGGCGAACGGCCGGCGTTCCTCGACGCCGCAACCGTCAACAAGGAGACGTGAACCATCGACAAGGAGACGTGAGATGACCGGAATCTGCGACGGCCGGGTCGTCGTCGTCACCGGCGCGGGCCGCGGTCTCGGCCGCGCCCACGCCCTCGCCTTCGCCGCCGAGGGAGCTCGGCTCGTCGTCAACGACCTCGGCGTCGGCCTCGACGGCACCCCGGGCCCCGACAGCCCCGCCTCCCTCGTGGCCGAGGAGATCCGCGCGGCGGGCGGCGAAGCGGTCGCCCACGGCGGCGACATCGCCACGGCCGACGGTGCCGCGTCCCTCGTCCGGGCGGCCCTGGAGACGTACGGCCGCCTCGACACCCTCGTCAACAACGCGGGGTTCCTGCGCGACCGGATGCTGGTGAACCTCGACGAGGAGGACTGGGACGCGGTGACGCGGGTCCACCTGAAGGGCCACTTCCTGCCGCTGAGGCACGCGGCGGCACACTGGCGGACCGAGGCGAAGGCGGGACGCACGCCGACCGCCCGCATCATCAACACCAGCAGCGGAGCAGGCCTGTTGGGCTCGGTCGGACAGGGCAACTACAGCGCCGCGAAGGCCGGGATCGTCGGCCTCACCCTGGTCGCGGCGGCCGAGCTCGCCCGCTACGGCGTCCAGGTCAACGCGATCGCCCCCGCGGCCCGGACGAGGATGACGAAACAGACCTTCGCCGACACGATGGCCGCCCCGACCGACGGCTTCGACGTGATGGCACCGGAGAACGTGTCACCCCTGGTGGTCTGGCTGGGCTCCGAGGCGAGCGCGGGAGTGACGGGCAGGGTCTTCGAGGCGGAGGGCGGCCGCATCACGGTGATGGAGGGCTGGCGGCCCGGCCCGACCGCCGACAAAGGGGCGACGTGGACTCCGGCGGAGGCGGGGGAAGCGACCCTGAAGCTGCTCGGCGAGGCGGAGGCGCCGGGCCCGGTGTACGGGGCGTAACCGGGTCCGCCTGCCCTACGTGTCACACTCCAGAACCGTCCGGCACAGAGCACACCGCGCCCGCACCCGCCCCCGGACCGGCACCCGAATCCGCTGATGGCAGGTAGGACAGGGGAACGACACCCGCAGGCGCCCGGGGCCGTCCGGGGTGAAGGTGTAGGGGACGCCCGGCTGCGGGCCGGGCGCGTGCCGACGGTCTCGTGCGTAGCGGCGTCGGCCCGCCCAGCCCGCCGCCGTGAGGGGCGGTTGCTCGGAGTCCTGGCGGGCCTGCGCCATCCCCTTCACATACGCCGTGTACGCCTGCGCACTGGTGAACCACACCGAGGGATCCTCCCCGAACACCAGCGACCGCTTCGCCAGCACGTACCCGAACTCCTCCGGCGTGAGATACCCCAGCTTCTGCGACGACGCCGCGTCCTCCCGGTACGCGTCCAGCAGGAGCCACCCCGCCCCCAGATACGTCGCCGCCGTGTCCGTGAGGATCTCGTTCTCGCGCACCCCCGGGAAGGAGAGATCCAGCCGGTGCAGATACACGTGCATGACCTCGTGCGCCAGCGCCGCGCCGATGTCCCGCCGATGCGTGCGGAACCGGTCGTTCAGCTCGACGAAGTACTCCGGGCCCGCGGTCAGTTCGACGTTCGCCGCGTGGGTCATCTCCCGGAAGCCGACCACGAACCGGGCGTCCGGCAGCCGGTAGTGCCGCACCAGCTCCCGGGCCACCCGCTGCGCGCCGAGATGGAGATCGTCGGTGTCGCAGAACGCCACATCCACCGGCGCCACACTCGTCGCGAACGTCTGGACGGTGTCGTAGGAGAGCCGTTTGTAGAGCGCGTTGATCGACGCCCGCACCGTCTCCAGGTGCGGGTAGCCGTGCTGGACCGGTCCGTCGTTCGTCACGCCCGTACCCCCAAGACGCCCAGAACCCGACTCCACTCTACGAGGTCGTGAGCGGATTCTCGTGGGTCGGACCGGGCGTACGAAGCCGGAGCACGGTCCCGCTCGCCGGTGCCTCCTCCAGCTCCAGCACCCACACGTCGTTGCCGCCCTCCCGCAGCACGGGACCGGGCACGTACAGCGTCCGCTGCGGGCCCGTCGACCAGTACCGGCCGAGGTTGAAGCCGTTGACCCACACGAATCCCCGGGTCCAGCCCGGAAGCTCCAGCACCGCGTCCCCGGCGCCCCGCACGGACACCTCACCCCGGTACAGCCCCGGCGAGCCTCCCCCCGGGACCTCCTGGAAGCCGATCCCGGTCACGGAGTCCAGCGCGTCCAGCCGCAGCCCCCGCGCCCGCACCCCGTGCAGGAACTGCCGCTCGTGCAGCAGCCCCCCGGTGATCCCCTTGCCCTCCCCGCTCCGCGGCCCGTAGTTGACCCGCCCCAGCGACTCCACCCACAGCTCCACGCGCGCGTGCCCCGCGACCGGCTCCTTGAGCTGGACATCCTCCTCGGTGAGCACCCCGGCCCGCTCCCCGTCGACGTACACCACCGCGAGATCCCTGAGCCCCCGCGCGGTCAGCGGATACGGCTGCCGCGGCCCCGGCACGGTCACCTCGTACCGCACGAGCCCCCGATCGACGTCCAGTTCCTCGAAGGTCGGCGGGACGGGGCCCTCCTGGGGAGGTCCGCCGCGCTCCTCCAGCACGGCGGACAGGGACGCCCACCCGGACAGGTCCACGTCGGCGTCCGCCTCCAGCACGCCGGGCGCGGGCGGCAGGTCGGCCACCGGACCGTACTGCGCCAGCACCTCACGGAAGCGCCAGAACTTCTCCGTCGGCCTGCCGTACTCGTCGATCGGCGCGTCGTAGTCGTACGACGTCACGTCCGGCTCCAGCGGACCGTCGTGCAGCGCGCCGCCGCCCCGGTTGGCGCCCGCCCAGCCGGCGAAGTTCGTGCCCCCGTGCGCCATGTAGAGGTTCACCGAGGCGCCGCACTCCAGAATCTCCCGCAGCGCCGCGGCCGCGTCCCCGGCGTCCCGTACGACCTGCTCGCCGCCCCAGTGCTCGAACCAGCCGCACCAGAACTCCATGCACATCAGCGGGCCGTCCGGGCGGTACCGGCGCAGCGACGCGAAGGCCGTCCGTGCGTCGGAGCCGAAGTTGACCGTGGCGAGGACACCGGGAATCGAGCCGCCGGTGAGCATGTGGTCCTCGGGGCCGTCCGAGGTGAACAGCGGCACCGTGACCCCCTGCGCGCGCAGCAGCTCGGCCAGCCGCAGCAGATAGGCGGCGTCCGAGCCGTAGCTGCCGTACTCGTTCTCCGCCTGAACCATGATCACCGGGCCGCCGCGGTCGATCTGCCGCTCCACGACCTGGGGCAGCAGCCTCCGGAACCAGCGCTCCACCTGCCCCAGGTACACCTCGTCGCTCGTGCGTGCGTGACCCTTCAGCCAGTGCGGCAGACCGCCGTTCTCCCACTCCGCGCAGATGTAGGGGCCCGGGCGGACGATCGCCCACAGCCCCGCCTCCCGGGCCGCGTCCAGGAAGCGGCCCAGCGCCTCCACGTCCCGGACGTCACCCGGGTGCGGCTCGTGCAGGTTCCACGGCACGTACGTCTCCACGCAGTTGAGGCCCATCGCCCGCAGCATCGCCAGCCGGTGCCCCCACTGGGCCTCGTGCACGCGGAAGTAGTGCAGCGCGCCGGACAGCAGCCGCACCGGCCGTCCGTCCAGCAGGAAATCGGTTTCACCCACCGTGAACTCGCTCATAGGCTCCACCCTCACGACTGGCGGCGGCCAGGTCCATGGACAAAGATCGTCGCTGCTTGGACCGAAGCGCAGGCAAGGAGCGCGATGTACCACACGTGGATGCGGTTCCTCACGCCCAGCCCCGTCCATCACCGCCTGGGCCTGGTCTGCCTCGGGGTCGGACTCCAGTACGGCCCGCTGCCCACCGTCGGTCCCCGCACCCTCGACAGCCACGTCGCCGTCGTCATCAGCACCGGCACCGGGTGGTACGAGACTCCCGACGGCCGGCGCAGGACCGTCACCGCGCCCGCGCTGCTGTGGCTCACCCCCGGTGTCCCGCACCACTACGCGCCCGACCCGGGGGCCGGCTGGGACGAGGGCTTCGTCGGCTTCACCGGGCCCGCCACCGCCACGTACACCGAACTGGGTTACATCGAGCCCGACCGCCCTGTCGTGGCCCTGTCCGACGCCACCGGACCGCGTGCGGTGATCGCCCGCATCGCCCGGGCCGCCCGCCGCGACAACCCCCTCCTGGAGGTGGAGACCGGCGCCGCCGTCCATGAACTCCTCGTCGCCCTGCGCCGCGCCCGCGCCGACCTCGCCCCCGACGGCGATCCGGTCCTCAAGGCCCTCGCCCGCGACGCCTGCAAGCCGATGTCGGTCGCCGACCACGCCGCCCGGCACGGCATGACCCTCGCCGAACTGCGCACCGCCGTCCGCCGGGGCGCCGGCTGCAGCCCCAAGGACTACCTCCTCGGCATCCGCCTGGGCCGCGCCAAGGAACTCCTCGCCGCCACCGACCTCCCCGTCGCCTCGATCGCCCGCCGCGTCGGCTACGACGACCCCGCCTACTTCTCCCGCCTGTTCACCCGCCGCGTCGGCATGCCCCCGATCCGCTTCCGCGCCCAGGAGAGCCGGACGGTCCCCGGCGGCTGGAGCAACCAGGTACCGGATCCGGACGATCCGCCGCGGGTCTGATCGCTCGTGTTGCTGGGCGGGGCGGTCTGGCGTGGGTCGGGTCGTTTGTGTGGGTGGGCATGGCGGTCCGGCGGGGGTCGGGGGGCGGGTCGGTACTGCCGTGGTTCTGGTCGTCTGTGTTGGCGGTAGGCTGGTCCGCTGTGGTTCTGGTCATCTGTGCTGGTGGCCGGTTCGGTCTGCTGCGGATCTGGTTGCCCGTGCTGTCGGTCGGTCCGGTCTGCCGTGGACCTGATCGCCCGTGCTGCCGGTAGGCCCGCCCGCTGTGCTTCTGGCCGCCCGCGCCGGCGATCGGGTCGGTTCGCTGAGGCTCTGATCGCTCGCGCCGCCGATCGGTCCGGTCTGCCGTGGACCTGATCGCCCGTGCTGCCGGTAGGCCCGTCCGCCGAGGATCTGGCCGCCCGCGCCGGCGATCGGGTCGGTTCGCTGAGGCTCTGATCGCCCGCGCCGCCGATCGGTCCGGTCTGCCGTGGACCTGATCGCCAGTGCTGCCGGTAGGCCCGTCCGCCGAGGATCTGGCCGCCCGCGCCGGCGAACGGGTCGGTTCGCTGGGATCTGATCGCCCGCGCCGCCGATCGGGCCGGTCTGCCGTGGACCTGATCGCACGCGTTCCCGGCCGGGCCGGTTCGCCGATGACCTGACCACCCGCGCTGCCGATCGGCCGGTCCGCCTGCGATTCGTTGGCCCCGCGCCCGTAGGGTTGTCGCCCATGACCACCAGCAACAACGGATCCGGTGACGTCGACCCCGCCGTCCGCGAGGAGCTCGCCCGTCTGCGGGACAGCATCGACAACATCGACGCGGCCGTCGTCCACATGCTCGCCGAGCGCTTCAAGGCCACCCAGCAGGTCGGCCACCTCAAGGCCCGCCACCAGCTGCCGCCCGCCGACCCGGCCCGCGAGGCCCGCCAGATCGAGCGGCTGCGCACCCTCGCCGAGAACGCCAAACTCGACCCGGCCTTCGCTGAGAAGTTCCTGAATTTCATCATCGCCGAGGTGATCAGACACCACGAGCGCATCGCCGAGGACACCGTGAACGGCCCCACCCCCCTGGCCGATTGACCTCGACCGACGCCCCGGGGAGGTGACACGGCGGCCCGCACGCGGCATGCTGCGCTGTGCACTCCTTGTCAGCCCGCGAGCACTCCGCGTCAGGACGCGGGCGTAGGCTGGCTGTCCGCGAGGGAGGGAGGTCGGGCCATGCCTTCGGATGCCAAGATCCTCATCGTCGACGACCACGAGGACACCCTCTACGCCCTGGAGAGTGCCCTGGCCCCGCTGGGCTACCGGCTCGCCCGCGCCACCAGCGGGGACGAGGCCCTCAAGCAGGTGCTCCGGGGCCAGGTCGGCCTCCTGCTCCTCGACGTGCGGATGCCCGGCGTCAGCGGCCTCGACGTGGTCCGCTACATGCGGCGCCTGGAGCAGACCCAGCACATCCCCGTCATCCTGCTCACCGGCTTCGGCGCCGACCACGAACTGACCTCCACCGCCTTCGGCCTCGGCGTCGCCGACCTCGTGATGAAACCCATCGACCCATGGGCCCTGCGCACCAAGGTCCGGTACCTCTTCGACGCCCACCGGCGCCACCTCGCCCTCGAACACGAGGTGCGGGAGCTACGCGCTCTCGTCAAGGGCCACGGCGAGAACGACGAGGAGAGCGCCGCCCGCCGACCCCTGCCCCACCCGGACGCCCGGGTACCGGTGCAGCGCGGACAAGGGGCGCACACCGGGGAGCTCGAACAGGACCGGACATAAGGCGTGTACCGATCCGCCTCTGTGAGTTGCCCCTGCCATCAGGCAGCATGTCCTGCATGTCCGTACTGACGCGCGACGAAGCGCAGACCCGTGCCAAGCTCCTCGACGTTGACCGTTACACCATCGCGCTCGACCTCACCACCGGCGACGAGACCTTCGAGTCCCAGACCGTCATCCGGTTCACCGCGCGCGCGGAGGCGGACACCTTTGTCGAGCTCAAGCCGGTCGAACTGCGAGGGGCCACCCTGGACGGCCACCCCCTCGACCCGGAGACGCTGCACGAGAACCGGCTGCCCCTCAAGGCGCTCACCGCCGGCGAGCACGAACTGCGCATCGACGCCGTCATGCGGTACTCCCGCACCGGCGAGGGCATGCACCGCTTCACCGACCCCACCGACGGCGAGACCTACGTCTACACCCAGCTGTTCATGGAGGACGTCCAGCGCGTCTTCGCCGCCTTCGATCAACCCGACCTCAAGGCCGTCTTCGACCTGTCCGTGAAGGCCCCCGAGGACTGGACCGTCCTCGCCAACGGCATCACCTCCGACCTCGGCGACGGCCGCTGGCAGGCCGCCCCCACCCCCCTGATCTCCACCTATCTCGTCGCCGTCGCCGCCGGCCCCTGGCACTCCGTGCGCACCGAACACCGCGGCCTGCCCTTCGGCATCCACTGCCGCCGTTCCCTCGCGCCCTACCTCGACCCGGACGCCGACGAACTCTTCGAGATCACCCGGCAGTGCTACGACCGCTACCACGAGAAGTTCGAGGAGCCCTACCCCTTCGACTCCTACGACCAGGCGTTCGTCCCCGAGTTCAACGCCGGCGCCATGGAGAACCCCGGCCTCGTCACCTTCCGCGACGAGTTCGTCTATCGCTCCGCCGTCACCGACACCGAACGCCAGACCCGCGCCATGGTCATCGCCCACGAGATGGCCCACATGTGGTTCGGCGACCTCGTCACCCTGCGCTGGTGGGACGACATCTGGCTGAACGAGTCCTTCGCCGAGTACATGGGCTACCAGACCCTCACCGAAGCCACCCGCTTCACCGACACCTGGGTCGACTTCGGCGTCATGCGCAAGGGCTGGGGCTACGACGCCGACCAGCGCCCCTCCACCCACCCCGTCGCCCCCGACGAAGTCAACGACACCGCCTCGGCCCTCCTCAACTTCGACGGCATCTCCTACGCCAAGGGCGCCTCCGCACTCCGGCAACTGGTGACCTGGCTCGGCGAGAAGGACTTCCTCGCCGGCATCAACACCCACTTCGCCCGCCACAAGTTCGCCAACGCCACCCTCGCCGACTTCATCGAGTCCCTCGCCTCCGCCACCGAACGCGACGTCCACGCCTGGGCCGACGCCTGGCTGCGCACCACCGGCGTCGACACCCTCAGGCCGACCGTCACCCGCGCCGAGGAAGGCACGTACACCCTCCAGGTCGAGCACAAGGGCAGCCGCCCCCACCGCATCGCCGTCGGCCTCTACGACCAGGACGTGTCCGACGAGGGCCGCCACCTCGTCCTGCGCGAACGCCTCGACCTCGACGTCCCCAGGGCCGACTCCCAGGGCCCGCTGCCCATCGGCAAGCGCCCCACCCTCCTGCTGCTCAACGACGGCGACCTCACCTACGCCAAGGTCCGCTTCGACAACGAGTCCTTCAAAGCGGTCACCGAGAGCCTCTCCGGCCTGCCCTCGCCGCTGACCCGCGCGGTCGTCTGGAACGCCCTCAGGGACGCCGTCCGCGACGGCGAACTCCCGCCCACCGCCTACCTGGAGGCGGCCCGCGCCCACCTCCCGCACGAGACCGACCTCGCTCTCGTCCAGGGCGTCCTCGCCTTCGCCTCCACCTACGTCGCCGACCGCTACGTCACCCCCGAACAGCGCCCCGCGGCCCTCGCCACCCTCTCCTCCCTGTGCCGCGACCTCATCCGCCGCACCGAGGACGGCGACAACCCCGGCCTGCGCCTGATCGCCGTCCGGCACGGCATCAACGTCACCTCCCAGCCCGACACCATCGCCGCCTGGCTCGCCGACGGCACCGTCCCCGGCGGCCCCGAACTCGACCCCGAACTGCGCTGGCGCGTCCTCGCCCGCCTCGCCGTCCTCGGCGCCACCGACGAGACCGCGATCGCCGCCGAACTGGAACGCGACCCCTCGGCCACCGGCCAGGAAGGCGCCGCCCGCTGCCGCGCCGCCCTCCCCACCGAGGAGGCCAAGGCACAGGCCTGGGAGGCGATGTTCACCGGCGACGACCTCTCCAACTACCTGTTCACCGCCACCGCCCAGGGCTTCTGGCAGCCCGAACAGGCCGAACTCGTACGGCAGTACGTGCCCCGCTACTACGAGGACGCCGTCGCCCTCGCCGCCCGCCGGGGCCCCGCGATCGCCGACGCCGCCGGCCGCTGGGCATTCCCCGACCACGCCATCGACGACGACAACCAGGCTCTCGGCCGGGCTTGTCTGCGCGACGCCGACCCCATCCCCGCCCTGCGCCGCAAGCTGGTCGACCAACTCGACGATCTGGGACGCGCGTTGCGCGTGAGGCAGATGTAGAGCGGGTTTTCCCCGTACGGGAGTACCCCCTTTCGGGTCAGGATCGTTGAACCCTCCGGGCGCGCCCAAGCAACCGCGTCCAAGCTGGAAGCCCCCAGCGCCCCCGGAGGTCGACGATGAACACGCCGCCCCTGGCCTCGGGCCCCGAAGGCCCGTCCTCGCTGCGCCCGCTGCTCGACACGGTCCTGGAGGCGCTGGGGGAGGGGGCGCGGGCGCGCGGGGGCCCACTCCCGGCGGGCGGCCCGGGGGCGGTCGCGGATCGGGTGCGCGATGCGCTGGGGGACGTACTCCCGAACGAGGGCGATCCGGACGCCCTACGACACCTGGTGCGCGCCTTGGCGGAAGGCGCGGCGGACCCGGCGGACCCGCTCTGCGCGGCCCACCTCCACTGCCCGCCTCTCGCGGTGGCCGCAGCGGCAGACCTGGCTGTCAGCGTTCTGAATCCGTCGATGGACTCATGGGACCAGGCCCCGGCAGCCTCGGAGCTGGAGGCCCAGGTAACCCGAGCACTGGCAAACGACGTCTACCTGGACCCACCCAGGGGCGCGGGGAACTGCGCGACAAGCCCCCACCGGCCAGACGCTTTGATCACTACGGGTGGCACGGAATCGAATCAACTCGCCCTCCTCCTGGCCCGAGAGACCCTGGGCCCGGGCGTCCGACTGGTCTGCGGCGGAAACGCCCACCACTCCCTCCCAAGGGCCGCCTGGCTCCTGGGCATGCCCGCCCCGGTCATCGTCCCCACCCCCGACGGCACCCTCGATCCCGCAGCCCTCGACACGACCCTGCATGGACCGTTGGTCATCGCCGCGACAGCGGGAACCACCGACGCCGGTCTGATCGACCCACTGCCCGAGATCGCCGACTGGTGCACGCAGCGCGGCGCACGGCTCCACATCGACGCGGCCTACGGCGGAGGCCTCCTGTTCAGCTCACGGCACCGAGACCGACTCACCGGCATCGACACCGCCGACACCGTCACCCTCGACCTGCACAAACTCGGCTGGCAGCCCGTCGCCGCAGGACTCCTCGCCATCCGGAACGGCAACGACCTCACCGCCCTCCACCAGCGCGCCGACTACCTCAACGCCGACGACGACACCGAAGCCGGCCTCCCCGACCTCCTCGGCCGCTCCCTGCGCACCACCCGCCGCCCCGACATCCTCAAGATCGCCGTCACCCTGAAAACCCTGGGACGCACAGGACTCGGCGCGCTGGTCGACCAAGTCTGCGAGCGAGCACGGGAATTCGCGCAGCTCGTCCACGACCACCCCGGATTCGAACTCCACGAACCCCCCACCATCAGCACGGTCCTGTTCCGACCGGCGAGCGCCACCGACGACGCCGTGGCCGCCGTACGCCGACAACTCCTCACCGACGGCCGCGCCGTCCTCGGCCGAGCCCGCGCAGCACACCGGCTCTGGCTCAAGGTCACCCTCCTCAACCCCACCACCCGGCCGGCCGACCTCGCCGGACTCCTGAAACTCGTGGAAGGAACCACCCCCCGATGAACCCCCACCCCCCACACCACGAGCCCGACGCACCCCGCGACCTCGTCGGCATCGGCATCGGCCCCTTCAACCTCTCCCTCGCCGCCCTCGCCCAGCCCCTCACCACACTCGACGCCGTCTTCTACGAACAGCGCCCCACCTTCGGCTGGCACCCCGGACTGCTCATCGACGGCGCCACCATCCAAGTCCCGTTCCTCGCCGACCTGGTGACCCTCGCCGACCCCGCCAGCCACTGGAGCTTCCTCAACTACCTCAAGGCCCGCGAGCGCCTCTTCCCCTTCTACTTCGCCGAGCGCTTCCACATCCAGCGCGCCGAATACGACGCCTACTGCCGCTGGGTCGCCGAGAACCTCCCCGGCCTCCACTTCCACCACCAGGTCGACGCCGTCCGCTTCAACCCCGAACGCGACGTCTTCGAAGTCGACTTCACCCAGCTCGACTCCGACGGAGAAGCCGAGGCACTGGGCCGGACGTACACGAAGAACATCGTCCTCGGCATCGGCACCGAACCCCACGTACCCGAGCCCCTCAAACCCCTCGTCGAGGCCCCCGGCGTGCCCGTCGTCCACGCCGGCGACTACCTCGCCCACCGCCAGACCCTCCTCGCCGCCGACCACATCACCGTCGTCGGCTCGGGACAGTCCGGCGCCGAGGTCTTCCTCGACCTGCTCCGCAACCGCCCCACCGGTCACGAAGGACTCCACTGGCTCGGCCGCACCGAAGCCTTCGCACCGATGGAGTACTCCAAACTCGGCCTCGAACACTTCACCCCCGACTACACCCGCTACTTCCACGCCCTCTCGGAAAGCGTCCGCGACCGCCTCGGCACCACCCAGTGGCAGCTCCACCGCGGCATCGACGCCGACACCATCGCCGCCATCCACGACGAGCTCTACCGCCGCACCCTGCACGGCGGCTGGCCCGACACCGTCCTCACCCCCGGCGTCCGCGTCCGCACCGCCGGCAGAATCGCCACCACGAAGATCGAACTCCACCTGGAACACATCCAGCAGGGCACCCGCTCCCGCCTCACCACCGACGCCGTCGTCCTCGCCACCGGCCACCGCGAACGCCCCCTCGACCGCATCCTCGCCGGACTCGACCCCTACCTGCGCCGCGACAGCCGCGAACGCCTCCGCGTCGACGAACACTTCCGCCTCGTCCTCGACCCGTCCGTCAGCGGCGCCGACTGCCACGTCTACGTCCAGAACGCCGAACGCCACACCCACGGCGTCGGAACCCCCGACCTCGGACTCGCCGCCTGGCGCAGCGCCACCATCCTCAACACCGTCACCGGCAAGGACGCCTACCCCCTCCCCGCCCGCACGGCCTTCACCACCTTCGGCCTCGACCACCGGGCCCAGATCCCATCCGCCCGGCAGGCCCCCACCCTCACCCCCCTGCTCGAGGGACGGTAAAAAACCGGCGGCGGCGGAAGAACCCCGGCACCGGCCCGGTTGGCTCCCACATGACGACCACCTGGACCGCCGCCCACCGCGCCGCCGCCATCAACCCCCGCGAAAACCTCGCCCTCTTCGAGTCCCGCGGCTTCACCGACCAGACCGTCCGCCAGTCCCTGCGCCTGGCCGGCGGCGGCGAGGCCGTCCGCATCCACCTGACCAACCGCTACGGCACCACACCCCTGGACATCGGCGGCGCCCACCTCGCCCTGCGCACCAAAGGCAGCGGCATCGACCCCGGCAGCGACACCCCGCTCCGCTTCTCCGGCAACCCCACCGTCACCATCCCCGCCGGCGAGGAGACGATCAGCGACCCCGTCGAACTCCCCGTGAGCGCGGGCGAGGAACTCACCCTCAGCCTCTACCTGCCCGGCGACACCGGACCGACCACCTTCACCGCCATGCCCTACGACACCGGACACGCCGTCCCCGGCAACCAGCTGTCCGCCGCCGTACTCGAAGACCCCGAGGAGTTCGCCACCGGCCACCTCCTCGCCGGCGCGGACGTCCTCGCCCCGGCCGGCACCCGCATCGCCGTCGCCTTCGGCGACTCCTGGATCGAAGGCGCCGCCACCACCCCCGGCACCGACAACAGCTTCCCCGGACAGCTCAGCCGCCGCCTGACACACGGCTGGATCGTCAACGCGGGCATCTCCGGCAACCGGCTCCTCACCGACGAGATCGGCGAACACCTCCTGGCCCGCATCGACCACGACGTCCTCGCCGTCCCCGGCGTCAGCCACGTCATCATCCACATCGGGCTCAACGACCTAGGCCTTCCCGGCCACTTCGCCCACCCGGAACAACCCGCCGAAAGCCCCACCGCGGCCGAGTTCAAGGCCGGCCTCACCACCCTCGCCGACCGCCTCCACACCGCCGGACTCACCGTCATCGGCTCCACGATCGGCCCCTACAAGGGCACCGTCCACGACGGCTACGACACCCCGCGCGGCCAAGCCGTACGCGCCGAGGTCAACGCCTGGCTGCTCGGCGACGACCACCCCTTCGACGGGATCGTGGACGTGGCCGCCGCCGTCGCGGACCCGGACCGACCCGACCGGATCCGCGACGAGTTCAACGCCGGCGACGGCCTCCACGTCAACGACGCCGGCGCCAAAGCCATCGCCGACGCCGTGGACGTCACCCTGCTGGACCTCTAGAACACAGGCGTTCCGTCGCGCGTGAGCCTCCAGTCCACCGACGCGAAGTCCTTCGGATCCAGCACGCCCTTCGCGGTCACCCACTCCGCGATCCGCGTGCGGATCTCTGTCGACTCCGACCACAGCTCGGTGGCCGAGGCCACGTGCGGGAACGCGCCGCCACCGTTCGCCCGGTAGTTGTTCACCGCGAACACGAACTTCTGTGCGTCGTCCAGCGCGGCACCGTTGTAGGCCAGGTTCTTGATCCGCGAACCGGCCGCCTGCGCGATGTCGATGTCGTACGACAGCCCCGACACGTAGTCGTAGTTGTAGTCCGGACGGTTGTTCGCGTTCGTCAGCTTCTCCACGTCGACCGGCGCACCCGCCGCCGTCTGCACGAAGTACTCCGCCGAGTACTCCAGGTACGCCCTGAGCTGCGCACCCGTCAGCAGCTTCGCCACCAGCGTGTTGTCGTACACGTACAGGCTGGACAGATCCCGGATCGTCACCTTGCCCGCCGGGATCTCCGAAGTCCGCGAGAACGGCGACGCCTGCGCGATCACGGGCAGCGAGGCGTACTCCGTGCCCGCCAGCGCCGTCCTGACCACGTCCTCCTGGACCTTCGTGATCAGGTCGATGATCGGGGCGTCCTTGTAGCGCGCCTCGACCGTCGTCAGCGTCTGCGTCGCCGTACCGACGACCTGGTTGACGTACTTCACGACGACGTCATGGTCGGCCTTCAACAGCTTGGTGATCTTCGGGTCGTCCGCGACCGAGTTCGAGTTGAGCACCTTGGACGAGACCGACTCGACCGCCCAACGGCCCTTCGCGAAAACCAGCTCGATGTCGAACAGCGACAACCGCTCGGCAAACGCCAACGGCTCCGACAGCACGACCGTCTTCCCGGTCTTCGTGTTGGTGACCTTCAGCTCCGGAATCTCCACATGCGCATGCCCGACCAGAATCGCGTCGATCCCCGGCACCTGCTGCGCCACCAGCGCCGCCGAGTTCTCGACGTACGGCAACTGGTCACCGTACGACGACGTCCCCGACGAACCCGAGTGCGCCGACACGAGCACCACGTCCGCACCCATCGACCGCAGCTTCGGCACCCACTTCGCCGCCTGCTCCTCAAGCCCCGGGAACGTCAACTTGCCCTGCACATACGCCTTGTCCCAGATCGCGATACCCGGGTTGGTCAGACCCAGCACCGCGACCTTCACCGGCGGCGCGCCCTTCACATGGAACGTCTTGATGAAGTACGGCGGAAAGGCGGGCTTCTGCGTCTTCGCGTCCAGCGCGTTCGCACCCAGCAGCGGGAAGTCGCACTGCTCCTCGAACTTCCGCAGCGTCTCGATGCCGTAGTTGAACTCGTGATTGCCCAGCGCCACAGCGTCGTACCCGATGGCGTTCATGGCCGCGGCCATCGGGTGAATGGGACCGCCCTTGGCCGTGATCGGGTCGACCTTCGCGTAGTAGTACGTCAGCGGCGTCCCCTGGATCGTGTCGCCCGCGTCGAGCAGCAGCGTGTTGCAGCGGCCCTTCTCCGCACGCACCTGGTTCACCAGCGTCGAGATCCGGGACAGCCCCTGCGCGTTGCCCGCCGCGTCCTTGTACTCCGCGTCCTTGAAGTAGTCCCAGTTGAAGACATGACCGTGCAGATCGGTCGTGCCCATCACCGTCAGGGAGTACCGCTTCTCGTGACCCTTCTTCGCCTCCGCGGCCTCGGCCGCCGGCGCACCCACGGCACCCGCCAACGCGACACCCGCACCGGTCACGGCGGACTTCTCCAGGAACTTCCTGCGGTTCAAGGGCATGTCTTGATCTCCTCGGGGAACGGTCAACAACGCGCGTAGATTCTGACCCGGTCATGCCCAACGGCAACAGGCCTCGCAGGTTTCGATCTGATGACCCCCTCTGTAAAAACTGACAGAGTGGGTCGTTATGACCGTTCCCTACGGCACCCCCGACGCCCCCCGCATCGCCGTCCGTGGCGAAGCCCACCTCGAAGTCGACCCCGAGATCGCCCGCATCGGCGTCACCGTCGCCGCCCGCGGCAAGGACCGCCGCACCGCCCTCGACGACCTCACCCGCCGCAACGCGAGCGTCCTGGACCTGCTGAAGTCCTACGGAGACGCAGTCGAACGCCTGGAAACCGGCTCCTTCTCGGTCACCCCGGAACTCAAGGAACACGGCCGCGGCGAACGCGTCCACGCCTACCACGGCCGCGTCCACATCACGGCCGAACTGACCGACTTCACCGCACTGGGTGAACTCACGACCCGGCTGGCCGACCAGGAGTTGACGACGGTCGACGGCCCTTGGTGGGCCCTGCGCCGGGACTCACCCGCCTACCGGGAAGCCCGGCAGCAGGCGGTGCGGGAAGCGGTCCAGCGGGCGAGGGAGTACGCGGAAGCACTGGGCACATCGCTGGCGGCCCTCGTCGAACTCGCCGACATCGGCGCCGAGGACCCCGAACCCCGCTTCGTCGGCAAGGCCAGCCGCGCACGCTCCATGGCCTACGAGGCCGCGGCGGACACCTCAGCCGCCCCCCTCGACCTCGAACCCCAACGCCAACACGTCCACGCCCAGGTCAACGCACGCTTCACCATGGCACCACCGAGGCTGTGAGCGACCGCTGGGATTTGCAAACGAAATGCTCATCAGAGCGGGATGGCGCACACTTCAACGCTTGTCAACAGCCCTTCACCCAAAGGTTGTTGAGTGGACATGCCTCCCCAATTCCCTACCCGCCGGTAAGGTCTAGTGTCGAAACATGCGCCGAGCAAAGATCGTCTGCACCCTGGGCCCCGCCACCCACTCGTACGACCAGATCAAAGCCCTGGTCGACGCGGGAATGGACGTAGCCCGCTTCAACCTCAGCCACGGCAGCTACGCCGAACACGAGGAGCGGTACCACCACGTCCGCAAGGCCTCCGACGAAACCGGCCGCAGCGTCGGCCTCCTCGCCGACCTTCAAGGCCCGAAGATCCGCCTCGGCCACTTCACGGAGGGGCCCGTACTCCTTGAACGCGGCGACACCTTCACCATCACGGTGGAAGAGGGCGCGGAGGGGGACCAGCGGTCCTGCGGCACGACATACGGCGGACTCGCCGAAGATGTTGCCGTGGGTGAGCGCATCCTCGTCGACGACGGCAAGGTCTGCCTCGAGGTCACGTCGGTGGAGGGCCCCCGCGTCCACACCAGGGTGATCGAGGGCGGCATGGTCTCCGACCACAAGGGCCTGAACCTCCCGGGCGTGGCGGTCTCCGTCCCCGCCCTCTCCTCGAAGGACGAGGAGGACCTCCGCTGGGCCCTGCGCATGGGCTTCGATGTGATCGCGCTGTCCTTCGTGCGGTCGGGCCGCGACATCAAGGGCGTCCACCGGATCATGGACGAGTCGGGGCGCCGGCTGCCGGTGATCGCCAAGGTGGAGAAGCCGCAGGCGGTCGAGGAGATCGACGACATCGTCGCGGCCTTCGACGGCATCATGGTGGCCCGCGGTGACCTGGGCGTGGAGATGCCGCTGGAGCAGGTGCCGCTCGTCCAGAAGCGGGCGATCAAACTGGCGAAGCGGAACGCCAAGCCGGTGATCGTGGCGACGCAGATGCTGGACTCGATGATCGAGAACTCGCGCCCGACGAGGGCTGAGGCATCGGACGTCGCGAACGCGGTGATCGACGGCACGGACGCGGTGATGCTGTCGGGGGAGACGAGCGTCGGCAAGTACGCGATCGAGACGGTCCGGACGATGGCGAAGATCGTGGAGGCGGCGGAGGAGGACATCCTCGCGAAGGGGCTGCCGCCACTGACGGAACGCAACAAGCCCCGTACGCAAGGGGGCGCTGTCGCTCGGGCGGCGGCGGAGATGGGCGATTTCCTGGGCGCGAAGTTCCTGGTCGCGTTCACGCAGAGTGGGGACACGGTGAAGCGGCTGTCCCGGTACCGGTCCCCGATCCCCCTGCTGGCCTTCACCCCGGAGCCGGCGACTCGGTCTCAGCTGAGCCTGACGTGGGGTGTGGAGACGTTCCTCGGTCCGCAGGTCGACTCCACGGACGCGATGGTGGACCAGGTGGACGAGCTGCTGCTGAAGTACGGCCGCTGCGAGCAGGGCGACGTGGTCGTGATCACGGCCGGCTCACCGCCCGGGGTGTCGGGGTCGACGAACCTGGTCCGGGTGCATCACATTGGCGAGGACGACAGTCCGAAGTAGTCGTGGTCAGTGTTTGGGGCCTACGTGGGTGTCCATGAGGGCGACTGAGGCTTTGCGGGCGACGGAAATGTTGTACGCGTTGCCGTGGCGGGTGCAGTGCGTCCAGTCGATGCCGAGCTTGTCGAGCGTGTCCGTATAGAGCTTTCGGATGTCGTCGGACACGTTGGTGAAGAAGTACCGGGGGTATTCATAGCGCTTGCGTTCACCGGCGACGGTGCGCGTCGTCCAGTTGATGATCCGGCAGCCGTCGGAATGGATGAGGCCGCGGATGAACTCCCAAGGGTGCGCGTCGACAATCTCTTGCTGCCAGGGTTCGAGGGCGATGGTGCGCTCGTGCTTCTTGCCGGGGCCATGCTGGGGGAACATACAGGTCCAGTCCAGTGCTTGGTGTACGACTTCACCTCGACGCAGCCGGTTTTGTAGCGCTGCTTGACGCTCGGCAGCGGCATCACTGTGCGCATCGCGTCTTCAGCGGCAGTAATCAGGCCGGTCTGTGTTGCGTTGCAGAACACGGATAGATGGTGCTGCTTGGGCTTCGAGATGATGTGGCCATCCCCGAGGTAGAGGCCCAGAAGGTAGGCGTACGCCGTTTCGTCGAACGGGCGCCCCGTACACCTGGGGCAGTCCGTTGGCTGCTCGTAAGTCTCACCCCGTGCCTTGCGGTCTTCGCTACGCCACCAGCCGACGGTCCCGCGTGGGATATTGAGGCGCTCCGCGACTGTTCGATTGGGGACGCCCTGACGCATCAATGCGATAGCTTGGGCGCGAATCGAAGGGCTGTACTGTTCCATGCCGACACTCTGTGAGAGTGATCGCGACGACACGCAGTAAAAAGCGGATGTTCACGAGAACGGGAACATCCGCTTTTGGTGGCGACCTTGGAATCCAAGGAAAAGTGCCCCGAGTCGGATTCGAACCGACGCTGTATGGGTTTTGAATCCATGGCCTCTACCGCTGGGCTACCGGGGCCCCTTCGATACGAAGGTCGGCGGTCACCCGCCTTGCCCCCACCTTACCGCAGCTAGGTACGCTCTTGTCAGCAGTACCCCTGCCCCTGAACGAGGAGCCCCCGTGACCGCCCCCGAGTCGCCCCAGCCCGTAGACGCGCCCGACGACGACAAGTCGCACGTGCCTCCGCTGACGACCCGTGTCGTCATTGCCGAGGACGAGGCCCTGATCCGCCTCGACCTCAAAGAGATGCTGGAGGAAGAGGGCTACAGCGTCGTGGGCGAGGCCGGTGACGGTGAGCAGGCCGTCGAGCTCGCCCGTGAGCACAAGCCGGACCTCGTCATCCTCGATGTGAAGATGCCCAAGCTGGACGGGATCTCCGCCGCCGAGAAGATCGCCGAGGAGCGGATCGCCCCGGTGCTGATGCTCACCGCCTTCTCGCAGCGGGACCTGGTGGAGCGGGCGAGGGACGCCGGTGCGATGGCGTATCTCGTGAAGCCCTTCAGCAAGAGTGATGTCGTGCCGGCGATCGAGATGGCCGTGTCCCGGTTCACGGAGCTCAGGGAGCTGGAGAACGAGGTCGCGGACCTGACCCTGCGCCTGGAGACCCGCAAGCTGGTCGACCGGGCGAAGTCGATTCTTCAGACGTCGTACGGACTGACCGAGCCCGCCGCGTTCCGGTGGATCCAGAAGACCTCGATGGACCGGCGCATGTCGATGCAGCAGGTCGCCGAGGCCGTGATCCAGGACGCGGACGAGAAGAAGGCCAACAAGGGCTGAACCCCGGCGGCCACAAAAGACCAAGGCCCGCGTCCCCAACAGGGGGCGCGGGCCTCGTCGTGCGGGCAGAGAGTCAGTCTTCGCCGAGGTAGGCCTTGCGGACCGACTCGTCGTGGAGGAGGTCCTGTCCGGTGCCGGACAGGACGATGCTGCCGACCTCCATGACGTGTCCCTGGTCGGCGAGGGAGAGCGCCGCCTGGGCGTTCTGCTCGACGAGGAGGATCGTCATGCCCTGGGACTTCAGTTCGACGATGGTCGACATGATCTTCTGCATCATGATCGGCGAGAGGCCCATGGAGGGTTCGTCGAGCATGAGGAGCTTCGGCTGGGACATGAGCGCGCGGCCCATGGCCAGCATTTGCTGCTCGCCGCCGGACAGGGTGCCTGCCGCTTGGTTGCGGCGTTCTCCCAGGATCGGGAAGAGTTCGTAGGCGCGCTGTACGTCCTTCTCGATGCCCTCCTTGTCCTTCCTGAGGAACGCTCCGAGCTGGAGGTTCTCGAAGATCGTCAGGCGGGGGAAGATGTGCCGGCCTTCGGGGGAGTGGGCGAGTCCGAAGGAGACGATCTTGTGGGCGGGGACGCTGCTGAGGGGCTTGCCGTCGAAGAGGATCTTGCCGGCGGTGGGCTTCAGCAGGCCTGAGAGCGTGCGCAGCGTGGTGGTCTTGCCGGCGCCGTTGGTGCCGATGAGGGTGACGACCTGGCCGGCTTCGACGCTGAAGGAGATGCCTTTGACGGCTTCGATCTTGCCGTAGGAGACCCGGAGGTCCTCGACTTCGAGGAGTGCGGTCACTGGGCTTCTCCCTTGGTGCCGGTGGTGCTCTGCGCTTCGGCCGCGTCGACCGCGGCGGCGTCCGCCGCGCCGGGGTCGCCTTCGAAGGGTTCGCCGAGGTAGGCGGCGATGACGCGTTCGTCGGCCTGGACGACTTCGGAGGTGCCTTCGACGAGTTTTTCGCCCTGGACGAGGACGGAGACGCGGTCGGAGAGGTTGAAGACGAAGCGCATGTCGTGCTCGATGAGGAGGACGGCGATGCCCTTGTCGCGGATGGCGAAGACCAGTTCTTCGGTGGCGCGCGTCTCTTGGGGGTTCATGCCGGCGGTGGGCTCGTCCAGGAGGAGCAGGCCGGGGTCGGACGCGAGCGCGCGGGCGATCTCGAGCTTGCGCTGTTCGCCGTAGGGGAGGTTGCGGGCGAGGTGGTCGCGCTTGCCTTCCAGGCCGATGAACTCCAGGAGTTCCATGGCCCGTTCCTCGCTGGCCCTCTCTGCCTTCTTGAAGCCGGGGCCGCGGAGCAGTGCCGACCAGAGGCCCTCCTTGGTCCGCGTGTGGCGGCCTACGAGGACGTTCTCGAGGACCGTCATGTTGGAGAACAGGCGGATGTTCTGGAAGGTGCGGGCGATGCCGGCCTTGGTCACCAGGTGGGGCTTGGGCGGCAGGACGGTGCCCTTGTAGGAGACCGTGCCTTCCGTGGGGACGTACAGGCCGGTGAGGCAGTTGAAGAAGGTGGTCTTGCCTGCGCCGTTGGGGCCGATGAGGCCGACGATCTCACCGGAGTTGACGGTGAAGTCGACCGAGCGGACGGCGGTGAGGCCGCCGAAGCGCATGGTGACGTTGCGGGCTTCGAGTACAGGTGTCGTCATGGTGCTCACGCCCCCGCCTTGGTGACGGCGGCCGGTTCGCCGGACAACGTCGTTTGTTCTGGTATGTCGAGTTGGCCGGTCTCGTGGAATTCGAGTTGGTTGCGGCGGTTGGCGATGATGCCTTCGGGGCGGAAGCGCATCAGCAGGATGAGGGCGATGCCGAAGGCCAGCAGCGACTTGTCCTGGAGGAAGACGAGCTTCTCCGGGAGCAGGTAGAGCAGGGCGGCGCCGAGGAGGGGGCCGGCGACGGTGCCCATGCCGCCGAGGACGACCGCGGCGAGCAGGAAGGCGGAGTTCGGGGGCGTGGAGCCGGCGAACTGATACGGCGTCGGGACGACGCTGTAGGTGACGTGGGCGCTGACGGTGCCGGCGAGGCCGGCGAGGGTGGCGCCGAGGGCGAAGGCGATGAGTTTGACGCGGAAGCCGTTGATGCCCATGGCGGTGGCGGCGGTTTCGTCTTCGCGGATGGCGATCCAGGAGCGGCCGATGCGGGAGTCGGCGGCGCGGGTGTAGACCAGGACCACGAGGGCCATGATCAGCACCATGAGGAGGTAGTAGTTGGCGAAGCGGCCGAGGGTGAAGCCGCCGATGTCGTGGGCTTCGCCGAGGTTGAACCCGAGGAGTTTGAGGTCGGGGATGGCCGGGATGCCGTTGGGTCCGTTGGTGAGGTCGGGGCCGGAGTCGCCGTCCATGTTGTTGACGGCGATGCGGAAGATCTCTCCGAAGCCGAGGGTGACGATGGCGAGGTAGTCGCCGCGCAGTCGCAGGGTGGGGGCGCCGATGAGGACGCCGAAGACGAGCGATGCGGCGGCGCCGGTGAGGGCGGCGGCCCAGAAGGGGAAGTGGACGCCGGAGAAGCGGGAGAACTCGGAGCCGGAGACGAGGGCGGCGGTGTAGGCGCCGACGCCGAGGAAGGCGACGTATCCGAGGTCGAGGAGGCCCGCGAGGCCGACGACGATGTTGAGGCCCAGGGCGACGGTCCCGAAGATCAGGATGTTGACGCCGATGTTGGCGTAGTGGTCGTTGGTCTGGGTGAAGGGGAACGCGATCGCGGCGGCGAAGCCCATGGCGAGCGTGAAGCTGCGGTTGCGGGCGACGATCCGGGAGAAGCGGTCGTTGAGGCCCGCGGTGTGCAGGGCCCAGACGGCGAAGACGACGACGATGAGGTAGCCGACGAAGAGTTCGCCGTACTCGGTGTCGATGCCGTAGGTGAACACCGCCAGGCCGACGATCGTGGCGAGGGTGATGATCGCGCGCTCGACCCAGGGGCTGATGGGTGCGGGGGCGGGGATGCCGTCGGGCTTGGCGAGGTACGCCTTGAAGTTCTCCTTGCCGCTCGCGGTGCGGGGCTCGGGGAGGGCGAAGGCGCCGATGACGGGCAGGAGGGAGGCGATGGCCGCGACCCAGCCGCCAGGTTCGAGGTTGGCGAGTCCGCCGAGTTCGGCGGCGATCGAGATGATCGTGTACCAGGTGACGCCGAAGGCGCCGAGGGCGGTGAGCACCAGGGGTGCGTTGTTGCGGGCGGGTATGAGGCCGCCGAGGCCGCGTATGCCGTAGGCGGCGAGGGCGAACAGGGTGGTGAGGAGGCCGGCGATGAAGGTCAGCCACTGGAGGCCGCCGGGGTAGCCGGTGATGGTGAGGTCGCCGGGGAACTCGCTGGTCCAGGTCCAGGCGAGGAAGGCGGAGGCGGCGGTGGCGATGCCCCCGGCGAGGAGGAGTGCGCGGGCCGCGGCGAGGGGCAGCGGGATCAGACCGCGGGTGGTGGTGTCGGTCATCGTGATCACGCCCTGTCCGCTACGCGTTCGCCGAGCAGGCCTTGTGGCCTGACGAGGAGGACGATGATGAGCAGGCAGAAGGCCCAGACGTCCTTCCAGGAGCCGCCGCCGAAGAGGTGCATGCCGGGGATGTCGTCGATGTAGGCGGAGGCGAGGGTCTCGGCGACGCCGAGGACGAGGCCGCCGAGCATGGCGCCGTAGATGTTGCCGATGCCGCCGAGGACGGCTGCGGTGAAGGCCTTGAGGCCCATCAGGAAGCCCATGCGGTAGTCGATGCTGCCGTACTTGAGGCCGTAGGCGACGGCGGCGACGGCGGCGAAGAACCCGCCGATGGCGAAGGCGATCACGATGATGCGGTTGGTGTCGATGCCCATGAGCTGTGCGGTGTCCGGGTCCTGGGCGGTGGCCTGCATGGCGCGGCCGGTGCGGGACTTGCGGACGAAGAAGGCGAGGGCGGACATGCAGACGATGGCGGCGACCACGAGGAAGATGTCGGCGTCCTTGATGGTGACGGAGCCTATGTCGTGGGTGCCGTCGAGGCCGGGGAAGGCGACGGCGCGGTCGGCGCGGGGGTAGAAGTTGCGGACGACTTCCTGGAGGGCCAGGGAGAGACCGATCGCGGTGATGAGCGGTGCGAGCCGTGGGGCTCCGCGCAGGGGCCGGTAGGCGAACCGTTCCGCTCCGACGGCGATGAGGATGGCGACGATACCGCCGCCTATCAGCATCAGGGGGACGGCGAGGGCCATAGAGGTGCCGTCGGGCAAGAGGTAGAAGTAGACCGTGAAGGCGCCGAAGGCCCCGGTCATGAAGATCTCGCCGTGCGCGAAGTTGATGAGCTGGACGATGCCGTACACCATCGTGTAGCCGATGGCGATCAGCCCGTACATCGAGCCCAGAAGCAGCCCGTTGGCCAGCTGCTGCGGCAGGGTGTTCACCGCGTGGCCTCCATTGTCGCTGGTGGTCGTGTGCACATATCGCGTGCTGGGGTGGGGTGTGGCAAGGGCCGCGCGGTCGGGGTCCCCTCCCGCGCGGCCCGTGGTGGTGTTGCTGTGTGCTGCTGGGCCCTGGACTAGCCGAGGTCGGCGGTGCCGGTCTTCACAGCCTTCCACGCACCCTTGGTGACCTGGTAGACGGTCAGCTGCTTGTTGGTGGTGTCGCCGTACTGGTCGAAGGCGACCTTGCCGGAGATGCCTTCGAAGTCGGACTTCTGGACGGCGTCGACGACGGAGGAGCGCAGGGCGTTGATGTCGCTGGGGACCTTGCCGCTGTTGGCGTCGACGGCGGCCTTCACGGCCTTGATGATGGCGGTGGTGGCGTCGTAGGAGTACGCGCCGTAGGCGCCGTAGTCACCCTTGTAGCCCTTGGACTTGTACGTCTCGATGAACGTCTTGGCGGCGGGCAGGGTGTCGGCGGGGACGCCGACGGCGGTGGCGAGGTCGCCCTCGGACGCGGTGCCCGCGGTCTCGATGTAGGTGGAGGCGAACATGCCGTCGCCGCCGAAGAGCGGGACCTTGACTCCGCCGCCCTTGAGCTGCTTGGTGATCAGGGAGGACTCGTCGTACTGGCCGCCGTAGTAGAGCAGGTCGGCGCCGGAGTTCTTGACCTTGGTGACGAGGGAACCGAAGTCCTTGTCGCCGGTGTTGACGTGGTCGGTGCCGACGACGCTGCCGCCGAGCTTCTTGAACTGCTCGTTGAAGATCTTCGCGAGGCCGGCGCCGTAGGTCTGCTTGTCGTCGACGACGAAGACCTTCTTCTTCTTGAGGCCGTTGTACGCGTAGTCCGCGGCGAAGCTGCCCTGGAGCTCGTCGGTGGTGGCGGTGCGGAAGTACGTCTTGTACGGCCGCTTCTTGTCCGTCTGCCAGTTCTTGCCCTGGGTCAGCTCGGGGTTGGTGTTCGAGGGGGAGATCTGGACCATGTTGGCCGAGGCGAACACCTGCTGCATCGTCTGGGCGACGCCGGAGTTCAGCGGGCCGACGGCGCCGACGGCGGTCTTGTCACCAGTGATCGTGGTGGCGTTGGACTGGCCGGTGGCGGGCTGCGCCTTGTCGTCGTAGGCCTTCAGTTTGAAGGTGACGCCGGGGACGAGCTTGGCCTTGTTGGCGTCGTCGACGGCGATCTGGGCGCCGTACTGGATGCCGAGACCCGTGGTGGAGTTCTCGCCGGAGAGCGGGGCGTCCACGCCGATCGTCAGGGTGGTGCCACCTCCGCCTTCGCTGTCGCCGCCCTTGTCGTCTCGGGAGCCGCAGGCGGTGAGCGTCAGAGCTCCAGTCGCGAAGACGGAGGTCAGTATCACCATGGAACGTCGCACAATCAGTCCTTTCCGCAGGCACACGCGCCCTCGTGGGTGCGGCCTTGTGCCGCGCTGGTACCGAACTCCCGATGGAGCGGTGACTGGCCGTGACTCTAAGCCCGGTTTGCAGGCAGGGGCATCGCTGTGCGCTGGCTTGTGACTTTCTTGTTATGACGGGGTGGATGGTGCGCTTCCGCGGAGGGGACTCTCAGCCGGTTTGGCGGAATTTCCCCTCAGTCCGCATTTTGAGAACCTGCACTTCCGCTTGGCCGTCCGGCCTGTGACGGCGTGGTCGTGGCGCAGGCGCCTCGAAGGAGCGCGAAAAGGTCGTGGGAGTAGGCCCGGCCGAAGATGAAACTGTGGTGCTGTATTGCGCGCGTGTTACGGAGCGTCACGTCAAGAAATGGTAGGTCGGCATTCAGCGGCAGACCCGAACAGTCGGAAACCGATATCTCCACGGTGACCCGGCGGGTCGTGCCGGCGTGCACGGTGAAGGCCTCGGGCAGGGCGTGGGCGGTGAGGCCGGTGAAGGCGGCGCCGGTGACCCGGAGGGTGACGGGGGGTCCGCTGTGGACGTCGACGGCGAAGCGGAAGCGGCCGCTGGTGGGATGGGCGCCGGAGATTTCGGGGAGTCCGGCGGGTCCGAGGTACCGCCATGCGGTGACGTTGGCGGGCCAGGGGACGGGGACGTCCGGGACCTCGGCGCGGTGCTCGTCGGCCAGGATGCGGGGGAGGAGGACTCCGGCCGCGAGCAGGGTGAACGCGGCCGTTGTCGCAGCTGTTCTGCGGGCCCTGGGCGACAACGTCTCCCACCGCGACGCCCAACGGTCCGTCAGACGTGCCTCGTCGGCGCCGATGACGTCGTGATTCTCCCCCGTCTCCGGTGAGTTGACGGGCTCGACGGGGCCGATACCGGTCATGGGAGAACGGTAGGGGTGCCGGGGGGCTCGTGCCCAGTCGGTGTGCGCCTCAGGGCCTGTCCCGCGGATCATGCCGACGTCGCGGGGTCTGGCACGCGGATCTGCCCCGTTGCCGTCCCTCTCCCCGCTCTCGGCCCCGCTCGAGCGGGGGGACGCCCATGACCCCGCTCACCTGAACCGATCAGGCACCGTTGCTTGAAGTCGGCCTGATCCGCCGGAGGCTCTAGCGGCCGGGGGCGTCCCGCAGGAGGCAGGTGAGCCGGGCGGTGCAGACGCGTCGACCTTCCTCGTCGCTGATCACGATCTCGTACGTCGCGGTGGACCGCCCCCGGTGCACCGGTGTGGCGACTCCGGTGACCAGCCCGGAGCGGGCTCCCCGGTGGTGTGTGCAGTTCAGGTCCACGCCCACCGCGATCTTCGAGCTCCCGGCGTGCAGCATGGAGCCGACGGAGCCCAGGGTCTCGGCGAGGACGGCCGAGGCGCCTCCGTGCAGCAGCCCGTACGGCTGCGTGTTGCCCTCGACGGGCATGGTGCCGACGACCCGTTCCGCGGAGGCCTCGACGATCTGCACGCCCATGCGGGTGCCCAGGTGGCCGGCCGAGAACATGGCGACGAGGTCGACGCCGAGCGCCGCGTACTCGTCGATGACCTCTTGGGGAAACGTGGCGTGCTGCTGCTCACCCATGGGGCGGGCTCCGTTCGTCCTGGTCGCTACGACTGCCTGCGCTGAGCAAACGCTCAGTCGGTGGCCGATTGTTCCAGACGTACGACGACGGACTTGCTGGCCGGGGTGTTGCTGGTGTCGGCGGTGGCGTCCAGCGGCACCAGGACGTTGGTCTCGGGGTAGTAGGCGGCCGCGCAGCCCCGGGCGGTCGGGTAGTGCACGACCCGGAACCCGGGTGCCCGCCGCTCCACGCCGTCCTTCCACTCGCTGACGAGGTCGACGTACGAGCCGTCGGCGATCCGGAGCCGGTCGGCGTCCTCGGGGTTGACCAGGACGACCCGGCGGCCGTTCTTGATGCCCCGGTAGCGGTCGTCGAGGCCGTAGATCGTGGTGTTGTACTGGTCGTGCGAGCGCAGCGTCTGCAGCAGCAGCCGTCCCTCGGGCAGTTCGGGGTACTCGACGGGCGCGGCGGTGAAGTTGGCCTTGCCGGTGGCGGTGGGGAAGCGGCGCTCGTCGCGCGGGGCGTGCGGCAGGGTGAAGCCGCCGGGGCGGGCCACGCGCGCGTTGAAGTCCTCGAAGCCGGGGATCACTCGCGCGATGCGGTCGCGGATCGTGGCGTAGTCCTTCTCGAACTCCTCCCACGGCACCCGGCTCTTCTCGCCGAGCACGCGGCGTGCCAGCCGGCACACGATGGCGGGCTCGGACAGCAGTTGCCGGCTCGCGGGTTCCAGGCGGCCGTGGGAGGCGTGCACCATGCCCATGGAGTCCTCGACGGTCACGAACTGCTCGCCACCGCCCTGGAGGTCGCGCTCGGTGCGGCCGAGCGTGGGCAGGATCAGGGCACGCGCGCCCGTGACCGCGTGCGACCGGTTGAGCTTGGTCGACACGTGCACGGTCAGCCGGGCGCGCCGCATGGCGGCCTCGGTGACGTCGGTGTCGGGGGAGGCGGAGACGAAGTTGCCGCCCATGGCGAAGAAGACCTTGGCCTCGCCGTCGCGCAGGGCGCGGATGGCGCGGACGACGTCGAAGCCGTGCTCGCGCGGCGGGGCGAAGCCGAACTCCTTCTCCAGGGCGTCCAGGAAGGCGGGCGCGGGGCGCTCGAAGATGCCCATGGTGCGGTCGCCCTGGACGTTGGAGTGGCCGCGGACCGGGCAGACGCCGGCGCCCCGGCGGCCGATGTTGCCGCGCAGGAGGAGGAAGTTGACGACCTCGCGGATGGTCGGCACGGAGTGCTTGTGCTGGGTGAGGCCCATGGCCCAGCAGACGATGGTCCGCTCGGACGCGAGGACCATGGAGAGGGCTTCCTCGATCTCCTTGCGGGACAGGCCGGTCGCGGTGAGCGTGTCGTCCCAGTCGGCGGCGCGGGCGGCCTCGGCGAACTCCTCGTAGCCGTGGGTGTGTTCGCGGACGAAGGCCTCGTCGACGGCCCCTTGCGTCTCCAGGATCAGTTTGTTGAGGAGACGGAAGAGGGCCTGGTCGCCGCCGATGCGGATCTGCAGGAACAGATCGGTGAGCGCGGCGCCCTTGAGCATGCCCTGGGGGGTCTGCGGGTTCTTGAACTTCTCCAGGCCGGCCTCGGGCAGCGGGTTGACGCTGATGATCTTCGCGCCGTTCGACTTGGCCTTCTCCAGGGCGGAGAGCATGCGGGGGTGGTTGGTCCCCGGGTTCTGCCCGGCGACGATGATCAGGTCGGCCTGGTAGAGGTCGTCGAGCAGGACACTGCCCTTGCCGATGCCGATGGTCTCGCTGAGTGCCGAACCGGACGACTCGTGACACATGTTGGAGCAGTCGGGCAGGTTGTTCGTGCCGAGTTCGCGGGCGAAGAGCTGGTAGAGGAACGCGGCCTCGTTGCTGGTGCGGCCGGAGGTGTAGAAGACGGACTCGTCGGGGGAGTCGAGGGCGGCGATCTCCTCGGCGATGATGTCGAAGGCACGCTCCCAGGTCACCGGTTCGTAGTGGGTGCCGCCCTCGGGGACGTACATGGGGTGGGTGAGCCGCCCCTGCTGGCCCAGCCAGTAGCCGCTCCTGGTCGCGAGGTCGGCGACGGGGTGCGCGGCGAAGAACTCCGGGGTGATCCGGCGCAGGGTGGCTTCCTCGGCGACCGCCTTCGCGCCGTTCTCGCAGAACTCCGCCGCGTGCCGGTGGTCGGGCTCGGGCCAGGCGCAGCCCGGGCAGTCGAAGCCGTCCTTCTGGTTGACCCGCAGCAGGGTCAGCGCGGTGCGCTTCACGCCCATCTGCTGCTGAGCGATCCGCAGGGTGTGGCCGATGGCCGGGAGGCCGGCCGCCGCGTGCTTCGGTTCGGTGACCTGTGGAGCGTCCTGAACCGGATCACCCTTGGGCGGCTTCGTGGCCATCGGACTCTCTCCTTCGCACACACATGTGAGGTAGGTCTCCGATCCTCGCACGCGCCGGTGACGACGGCGTTTGCCGGGCCTGCGGGAAGCGGTGGCAGAGCTTGTCCGTTCTGTGCCGTCGGCGGCGGGCGGGTCCGACTGTCAGTGGGGCGTGGCAGGATCGGGGGCGTGGCAGAGACAGCAGCGAAGAAGACCGACAACAGCCCCGGCGGCAGCCGCCCGCGTCTGATGCTCATGGACGGGCACTCGCTGGCCTATCGCGCGTTCTTCGCGCTGCCCGCGGAGAACTTCACCACCGCGACCGGCCAGCCGACGAACGCGATCTACGGCTTCGCGTCGATGCTGGCCAACACCCTGCGCGACGAGGCCCCCACCCACTTCGCGGTGGCCTTCGACGTGTCCCGCAAGACCTGGCGCTCCGAGGAGTTCACGGAGTACAAGGCCAATCGCTCCAAGACCCCCGACGAGTTCAAGGGCCAGGTCGAGCTGATCGGCGAGCTCCTCGACGCGATGCACGTCTCGCGCTTCGCGATCGACGGCTTCGAGGCCGACGACGTCATCGCCACGCTCGCCACGCAGGCCGAGGCCGAGGGCTTCGACGTGCTGATCGTCACCGGCGACCGCGACTCCTTCCAGCTGGTCACCGACCACACCACCGTGCTCTACCCGACGAAGGGCGTCTCGGAGCTGACCCGGTTCACTCCGGAGAAGGTCTTCGAGAAGTACGGCCTGACGCCCGCCCAGTACCCCGACTTCGCGGCCCTGCGCGGTGACCCGTCCGACAACCTCCCCGGTATTCCCGGCGTCGGCGAGAAGACCGCGGCGAAGTGGATCAACCAGTTCGGTTCGTTCGCTGAGCTGGTCGAGCGCGTCGAGGAGGTCAAGGGCAAGGCCGGGCAGAACCTCCGCGACCACCTGGAGGCCGTCAAGCTCAACCGCCGCCTCACCGAGATGGTGCGCACGGTGGAGCTGCCGAAGGCGGTCACCGACCTGGAGCGCGCTCCGTACGACCGCAAGACCCTCGCGATGATCCTCGACACCCTGGAGATCAGGAACCCCTCCCTGCGGGAGCGGCTCCTGGCCGTCGACCCGGGCGCCGAGGAGGCCGAGGGCACCCCGGTCGTCGCGCCCGGCGTGGAGCTGGACGGCACGGTGCTCGGCACCGGCGAGCTGGCGGGCTGGCTCGCCGAGCACGGCGCGCAGCAGGCTCTCGGCCTGGCCACGGTCGACACCTGGGCCCTCGGCACCGGTTCGGTCGCCGAGGTCGCGCTCGCCGCGTCCGGCGGTGCGGCCGCCTGGTTCGACCCGTCCCAGCTGGACGAGGCCGACGAGAGGGCGTGGGTCGCCTGGCTCGCCGACGCCGACCGGCCCAAGGTCCTGCACAACGCCAAGGGCGCCATGCGGGTCTTCGCCGAGCACGACTGGAGCGTCGCCGGCGTCGGCATGGACACCGCGCTCGCCGCGTACCTGGTCAAGCCGGGGCGCCGGTCCTTCGACCTGGACGCGCTGTCGCTGGAGTACCTGGGCCGGGAGCTGGCCCCCGCGGCGACGGCCGACGGACAGCTCGCCTTCGGCGCGGACGACGGTGCCGAGGCCGAGGCGCTGATGGTCCAGGCCCGGGCCGTCCTCGATCTGGGCACGGCCTTCGAAAGCCGCCTGGAGGAGGTCGGGTCCGCGGATCTGCTGCGGGACATGGAGCTGCCCACCTCCGCTTTGCTGGCTCGCATGGAGCGGCACGGCATCGCGGCCGACCGGGCCCACCTCGAGGCCATGGAGCAGATGTTCGCGGGCGCGGTCCAGCAGGCCGTGAAGGAGGCGCACGCGGCGGCCGGGCACGAGTTCAACCTCGGCTCGCCCAAGCAGCTCCAGGAAGTCCTCTTCGGCGAGCTGGGCCTGCCCAAGACGAAGAAGACGAAGACCGGGTACACGACGGACGCCGATGCCCTCGCCTGGCTGGCGAACCAGACGGACAACGAACTGCCGGTGATCATGCTCCGGCACCGTGAGCAGGCCAAGCTCCGGGTGACCGTCGAGGGGCTGATCAAGACGATCGCCGCGGACGGGCGTATCCATACGACGTTCAACCAGACGGTCGCGGCCACGGGCCGTCTGTCGTCGACGGATCCCAACCTCCAGAACATTCCGGTCCGCACGGACGAGGGGCGGGCGATCCGGCGCGGGTTCGTGGTGGGGGACGGCTTCGAGTCCCTCATGACCGCGGACTACAGCCAGATCGAGCTGCGGGTGATGGCCCACCTCTCCGAGGACGAGGGGCTCATCGAGGCGTTCACGTCGGGGGAGGACCTGCACACGACCGCCGCCTCGCAGGTGTTCGCCGTGGAGCCCGGTGGGGTCGACGCGGAGATGCGGCGGAAGATCAAGGCGATGTCGTACGGGCTGGCGTACGGGTTGTCCGCGTTCGGGCTCTCGCAGCAGCTGAACATCGAGGCGGGGGAGGCGCGGGCCCTCATGGACGCGTACTTCGAGCGGTTCGGTGGGGTGCGGGACTATCTGCGGCGGGCGGTCGACGAGGCCCGGGCGACGGGGTACACGGCGACGCTCTTCGGGCGTCGGCGGTATCTGCCCGACCTCAACAGCGACAACCGTCAGCGCCGTGAGGCGGCCGAGCGGATGGCTCTGAACGCGCCGATCCAGGGGACCGCGGCGGACATCGTCAAGATCGCGATGCTCAAGGTGGACGGTGCGCTGAGGGAGGCCGGCCTCGCGTCCCGCATGCTGCTCCAGGTCCACGACGAAATCGTGCTGGAGATCGCACCGGGGGAGCGGGAGGCCGCGGAGGAGATTGTGCGGCGGGAGATGTCCGATGCCGTGGATCTGCGTGTGCCGTTGGGGGTGTCGGTGGGGGATGGGGCGGACTGGGAGTCCGCAGCGCACTAGCCTCCGGCGGGGTGCCGGGTCAGGTCCGTCGAGTGGGTGCGGGTGCGTGGGGGCTGGTCGCGCAGTTCCCCGCGCCCCTGAGGCCCCCACCGGCCTGTACCCGCCCGGCACCCCCGTAGGCGCCCGCCTCAGGCCCCGTGTACGCGGCTGTCACTCGCGTGGACGCCACAACAACGCCCCCGACCGCACCCCCGGCCAGGATGCGCTCATGGGTATACGCATGCTCCACCGCCGGACGGCTTCCGCACAGGCGTACGCCGACCAGGCACCGTTCTCCGCGCAGCGTCCCGTTCCGGCCCATGCGGCCGCCGCAAGCACCGCCCGCATTCCCTTCGACCTGGCGACACTCCTGCGCCGAGTCCCGGCCCGCTTCACCAGCACCCTGCGCCATGCCGCCACAGAGCTACGGCACCGCGTCGCCCGCCGCGACCGGTGCGCCGTGGACGACGTGGAGGAAGAGCCGTCCGGCCATCGGCTGTGGGCCGAGCTGGCGCTCAGTTATCTGGCCCTTGCCCTCACCCTGCTGCCCCGGTCCCGTCCGATGCCCACGATGACGGTGTTCATGGCGACGGCGGACACCGTCAGCGAGCGAGCGGGAGTCCGGCCTCTTCCTCGGCACCGGACACCGGGGCCGGGCGCCACAGCCTGACCCCCGCGGCGTACAGCAGTATCCCGAGCACCAGGCCGGCGCCCGCGCCGAAGCAGAGGGCCGGAATCAGTTCCCAGGGCTTCGCGGTGGAGCCCCAGTACGCCCACCACCGCGAGGCCCGCTGCAACGCGCCCACCGTCATGCACCCGCCGATCACGGCCACGGCCCACCACCTGTCCCGCACCGACAGAACGGGGACACCGGACGGCTCGGCCGCCACGGGTGCCCGGCGCAGCGCGTGCACGCAGAACACGGTGATCACCACCGCGGCCAGTGCCGAACCGCCGTACTGGAGATACCAGTACAGAGGGGAGCCGGCCACCTCGCGGCCCAGGACGGGGAACAGCCGCACCCCCCACCGGTCGTGATGCGTGAACGCGTCCCACACGACATGGCTCAGCGCTCCTACGGCGGCGGAGGCGTACCAGCGCACGGCCAGTGCCGCAGTCACGCGCGCGCGTGGCGCCCCGCAGCGCAGCAGCGTCGCCACCCTGCCCTGTCGCCCTCGTGGCAGCAGGGCCACGAGCGGTTCTCGCAGCAGTAGCCACAGACCCACCAGTGCCCAGGCGACGAGCACGTCGATCGTGAAGACGCCCGGGAAGGAGTGCGTGACGGTGCCGAACTCCATCGCCCCGGGCACGACACTTGCCGCGTAATAGGTCATGTCGGGTGCGAAGGATCCGGCCACGAGGACGGCCGGAAGCAGTCGGCCCCGGCCCGTTCCGTCGGTGCGCACCGCGGGCAGTACCGCCGCCGCATGGCTCAGGGTGAACGGCAACGGGGCTCCTCGTGACGGGTGTTGGCCGGGCGGCGGCCCGGGTGATCGGTGCCGTCCAGTATGGGCGACGCGGGTCCGCACCGATCGAACATGGCCAACCGGTGAATATCGGGCACGAACCGGTGTCCGCGAAAAGGAAGTTGTCGTAGGGTCACACGGGTCACCGCGCTGGGAAGCTCGGGCGAACGTGCGACTCAGGAATTACCGCGCGTCACAGGGGCAACCTCAAGGACGGTTCGACTGTCTCAACGGGACGAGAGCGACAGACGGAGAAGGGCGCTCGGGCGTCCACGGGAGGGGTTCACTTTATGGCGGCGCAATTCGGCAGGAGGCTGCGCAAGGGAGCGGTGACCACCGCCGTGGCCGCGGCCGCGGTCGCGGCACTGTCCGCCTCCCAGGCCCCGGGGGCCACGGTCGACGACCACGGCAGATCCACCGCCGCCGACGCCCAGCCCTCTCCCGACGCGACCGCCGGTGACAGCGGCGCGACCGGCAACTCGCCGTACTACACGGACCTGCCGCCGCTGAACACCCCGAGCCCCGCGCCGACCGACGGCACCTCCACCGTCTCTCCGGTCGAGTCCGAGGCGGGCATACCCGCGACCGTCCTCGATGCCTACAAGAAGGCCGCGGCCGAACTCCAGGGGGCCAAGCCCGGCTGCAATCTGCCCTGGCAGCTGCTCGCCGCCATCGGCCAGGTCGAGTCGGGCCAGGCCCGCGGCGGCCGGGTCGACGCGGACGGCACCACCACCTCCAAGATCCTCGGCCCGCAGCTCGACGGCAACGGCTTCGAACTCATCAAGGACACCGACAACGGTGCCTACGACGGCGACACCGCCTACGACTCGGCCGTCGGGCCCATGCAGTTCATCCCGTCCACCTGGGCGTGGGCCGGCCGTGACGGCAACGGCGACGGGGTGAAGGACCCGAACAACGTCTACGACGCCGCTCTCGCCACCGGTCACTACCTGTGCCGCAATGGCTGGGACCTCTCGGACAGCGGTGACCTGGACAGCGCGATCCTCAGCTACAACCCCTCGCGGCACTACGTCAACACGGTCCTTTCGTGGCTGGAGTACTACCGCAAGGGCACCCACGAGATCCCCGACGGCACCGGCACCGTCCCGGGCAACCGCAGCGACGGCGGAACCGGCGGCGGCTCGGCCACCTCGCCGTCGTCGCCCTCGACTCCGAGCGCGCCGCACCCGTCGAAGCCGAGCAGGCCCGGCTCGCCGAGCCCGACCCCGCCGTCGACCACCCCGCCCCCGTCGGGGACCCCCACCACTCCGCCCCCGGCCCCTCCGGTCACGCCCACCCAGTCCGTGGACCACCTGGAGGACTCGGGCACCGCGAAGCTCACCGCCATCGCGGGCGACGCGTTCACCGAGCAGATCAGCACCAAGGCCGAGAACGCCGCCGGCAAGGGTGTCGCCAAGGTCCGGATCCGTTTCACGATCGTCGGCGACACCGACGCCGCCTTCACCGGCGGCGAGAAGGTCGCCACCGCGCTGACCAACAGTTCCGGCGTGGCCACCGCGCCCGCGCTCCAGGCGGGCGAGACCACCGGCGCCTTCACGGTCCGCGCCACCCTCATCGGCCGCACGGTCACCGGCCCGGACTACACGGCCACCGTCACCCAGCGCGTCGCCGACACTCTCGTGCGCACCAGCGACACCGCGCTGACCTGCACCCCGGGCGGTCAGTTCGCCGACGCGGTCCAGGTCAAGGCCAGCTACAAGGACGCCGTCGCCGACAAGGTCGCCGCCACCGCCACCCTGATCAAGTCGGCGGACGAGGCGACCGAGAACGACAAGGGCCCCTACTTCAAGGACGCCGACGGCAAGACCGTCCGCACCCTGACGGGCCTCACCACGGACGCCGACGGCCTGCTGAAGCTGCCGCAGCTCTACTCCGACGACACCACCGGCACCTTCGTGCTCCGCGTCACCACCGCGGGCGGCGCGACGCTCGACGTGACGCTGACCGTGGCGGCCGCTGAGACCTCCGCGAGCCCCTCGCCCAGCCCCAGCGCGAGTTCGTAGCCACCGGAGCCACTTCGAAGGGCGTCCTCTCCGCTACGGCGGACCGGGCGCCCTTCGTCCGTGCGCGAGCTGTTCTCATCTCGCCCGCCCGTTGCTACGGTGCCGGACCTGACGATGTATCAGTTCCCGTGCCGGGAGGTGGATATGCGCGCCCTGATCGCCGCCGCGACCGGTCTGGCCCTCGCGTTCGCGCTGGTCCTCACCATCACCGCACTCGGCACGCCGACCGGCGGGACGTCCCCGAAACCGCTGCTGACCACAGTGCCCGCACACCCGTGACCCCGGGAGGCCGAGATGCGCCGCAAGACCAGTCTGGTCCTGCTCGCCCTCGCCGTGTTCTTCGCGGCGCTGTCCCCGCTGCTGCGCTGGTACGCCTTCCCGCGCCTGGCCAAGATCCCCGCGAACCAGTACCAGGACATGGTCCTGGAGGCCAAGGACGCGACCCTCATCGACTACAACGACGGAATGAAGGCGAAGAAGGTCCCCAAGGTCACCATCGTGCAGACCCTCAAGGGCAACGTGGAGGCCTCGGAGGAGATCGAGAAGACGGCAGGGAAGGACGTCGTCGTCTGGGACGGCCTGTCCTACGTGGTCGGCCCCGACGGCAAGATGGTCTCCCGGATCCCCGAGCGCTACATCTTCGACGCCCACACCCAGGAACCCGTCCACGCCACCGGCGAGATGGTCGACGGCGACCCGGTCAAGCGTGAGGGCATCGAGTTCAAGTTCCCCTTCCTGACGGAGAAACGGGACTACGTGTACTTCGACGCCCAGGCGCGCACCTCGGCCCCCATCCACTACAAGGGCACCCGGACCTTCCGCGGCGTCGACGTCTACTACTTCGAGCAGACCATCCCCTGGACCAAGGTGCCCTTCCCGAAGACCATGCCGGTCCAGGGCATCACCCGCGAGTCCCTCGCCAAGACCGGCACCACCCGCTGGTACACCACGGTCCGCAAGTTCTGGGTCGAACCCCTCACCGGCGCCCCCGTCTACGGCGAGGAGCTCCACACGGAGGAACTGCGCGGCGGCACCCTCCTGGGCGGCCGCGACAAGGTGACCGTCTTCGCCGGCGACGTGAAGATGCGCGAGGACTACATCAGGCACACGGTCGACCTGGTCAAGTCGAACCGCACCCTCGTCCTCCTCATGACCTCGTACCTGCCGTGGGGCTTCCTGAGCCTGGGCCTCCTCCTGCTGGCGCTGTCGCTGTGGCTGGAAGCCCGCAGCCGCCGCCCGGCCGCCACGAAGGTCGAGGAACCCGAACCGGTCACGGCCTGAGCCGTGCCTTGGTGTGCCGCGTCGGCTCGGAGCCCGCCGGGTCCTCGGGCCACGGATGCTTCGGATACCGGCCGCGCAACTCCGCCCGGACGCCCGTGTAGCCGTCCTTCCAGAAGGACGCGAGATCGGCGGTGACGGCCGCGGGGCGGCCCGCGGGGGAGAGGAGATGGACGAGGAGGGGCACGCCGGCGATCCGGGGCGACTCCTGCAGCCCGAACATCTCCTGCAACTTCACCGCGAGGACGGGCTGTTCGGGGCTGCCGTAGTCGATCCGGATCCTGGATCCACTCGGTACGGCGATCCGCTCGGGCGCCAGCTCCTCCAGCCGTGTGGCCTCACCGGAGGCCCAGGGGAGGAGCCTTTGCAGTGCCTGTCCGGCGTCGATGCGCGCCAGGTCGGCCCGTCGCCGGGCACGGCTCAGCTCGGGCTCCAGCCACTCGTCCACGCGCGCGTGGAGCGCATCCTCGGACACCTCGGGCCACGGGTCGCCGAGGTGGTGGCGCAGGAACGCCAGCCGCTGCCGCAGTACCCCGGCGTCGGGCGTCCACCGCAGCAGCCGTAGCCCTTCCTGGCGGAGTCCTTCGAGGAGTGCCTCGCGTACGAGGACGGCGTCGGCGTCTCTCAACGGCCGTGCCGCGAGCTCGATCGCGCCGAGCCGCTCCACCCGCCGTGCCACGACGTCCCCGTCGGCCCAGTGCACCTCCTCGCGCTCGGAGTACAGGGACGCGGCCGCCGACCGGGCCGTGTCCTCGTCGATCACCGCGGCGAGCTGCACGCGCGCGTGCCCCTTTCCGACGGGCCGGTCCGCCACGGCGACGGCGAGCCAGGGCGAGCCCCGCAGCGGGGAGCCGTCGGAGAGTTCGGCGCGAGTGCCGGAGGCCATGAGATAGGAGCCCGAATCCGCTCTGGCGACCCGTTCGGGAAAGGCGAGCGCGGCGACGAGACCGTCGTTCCCGGCAGCCGGCTCGGTGAACTCCGCCGAGGCGGACCGCAGCCGCCGCAGCTCTGTGCGCCACCGTCCCGCATAGGCGTCACCGCCCCGCCGCGCGGTCCGCACGGCGGCCGCCAGGTCGTCGCCGTACTCCCGCGGCGGCTCCTCCGACAGCAGCGCGACCGTCTCGGCGCCGGCACCCGAGGTGTCCAGCAGCGCCCGCCCCAGCCGGGGATGCAGGCCCAGACGAGCCAGGCGCACACCCCGCGCGGTCGCCCGTCCGTCGGCGTCCACCGCCCCCACGGCGGTCAGCACGCCCCGGGCGGCCGCCATCGCGCCGCCCGGCGGCGGGTCCAGAAGAGCCAGCCCGGACGCGTCCGGATCGCCCCAGCAGGCCACCTGCAACGCGAACGCCGTCAGGTCGGCCACCTTGATCTCCGGCGACGGGAAGCGCGGCAGACGCGCGTCCTCGGCCTCCGCCCAGCACCGGTACACCGCACCCGGCGCCTCACGTCCGGCGCGGCCCGCCCGCTGGCGCCCGGCCGCCTGCGAGGCCCGTACCGTCGCGAGTGCGCTCAGCCCGCGCGCGTGGTCGACGCGCGGCTCCCGGGCGAGCCCCGAGTCGATGACCACCCGCACGCCGGGCACGGTCAGGGACGACTCGGCCACGGAGGTCGCCAGGACCACCCGCCGCCGCTCCCCGCCCGCCAGCACCGCGTCCTGCACGGCCGCCGGAGCCCGGCCGTGCACCTGGAGCACCTCCACGTCACCGAGACCGCCCAACTGCCCGGCCACGCGCGCGATCTCGCCCACGCCCGGCAGGAAGCACAGCACGTCCCCCTGCCGCTCGGACAGCGCCCGCCGTACCACCGACGCCACGTGCGCGAGCAGTGCGGGATCGACGCGCATGCCGTGCGGCGGCCGTACCGGACGGGCCGGCGGCGCCCACACGACCTCCACCGGATGCGGGACACCCTCCGCCTCGATCACGGGCGCGTCCCCCAGCAACCGGGCCCACCCCTGCGCGTCGGTCGTCGCGGACGCGGCCACCAGCCGCAGCTCCGGCCGCAGGGCCTGCCGTACGTCCCACAGGAAGGCCGCCGTCGTGTCCGCGTCCAGGTGCCGTTCGTGGCACTCGTCGAGCACCACGACGTCGACGCCCGCCAGCTCCTGGTCGCGCTGGAGCCGCTGAAGCAGCACCCCTGTCGTGACGACCTCCAGGCGCGCGTGCCGTCCCACCACCCGCTCACCGCGCACGCTGTAGCCGACGCTCCCGCCGACCTTCTCCCCCAGCAGCCACGCCATCCGCCGGGCCGCCGCGCGGGCGGCGATCCGGCGGGGCTCGGCGACGACGACCTTCCGCGCGGGTGCGTCCGAGTCCAGCAGGCCGGCGAGGGCCGGCGGCACGAGGGTCGTCTTGCCCGTGCCCGGCGGGGCGACGAGGACGGCCGTTCCGTGGCCTTCCAGGGCGTCGCGCAGCGCGGGCAGGGCACCGCGTACGGGAAGGGAGTCCAGGGCGTCGTAACGGATCACGCCCCCAGTGTCGTACGACTGACGGAACGCCTCAGTCGCGCTCGCACACGAAGATCGCGCTCCCGGGGATCAGATTCCCGCGCAGGGGAGACCAGCCGCCCCACTCCGAGGTGTTCCAGACCGGCCACTCCGGCTCGACCAGGTCGACCAGGCGGAAGCCGCCGGCGACCACGTCACGCACCCGGTCGCCGATCGTGCGGTGGTGCTCGACGTACACCGCGCGGCCCTCCTCGTCCTGTTCGACGTAGGGCGTGCGGTCGAAGTAGGAGGCGGAGACGGAGAGCCCCTCGGGGCCGGGCTCGTCGGGGAATGCCCAGCGGATGGGGTGGGTGACAGAGAAGACGAAGCGGCCGCCCGGGCGCAGGACGCGCCGCACCTCCTTGAGGACCAGTACCGGGTCGGCGACGAACGGCAGAGCGCCGTACGCCGAGCACGCCAGGTCGAACGAGGCGTCCGCGAAGGGCAGCGCGCCCGCGTCGGCGCACACCAGGGGGAAGGACGTACCGATGCGCAGGGCGTGCTGGAGCTGGCGGTGGGAGATGTCGAGGGCGACCGGGCGGGCTCCCTGCGCCGCCAGCCAGCGCGCGCACTGGGCGGCGCCGGCGCCGATCTCCAGGACGTCCCGGCCCTTGAGGTCCTCGGGCGGGCCCAGCAGCTCGGCCTCCACCTCGTCGAGGCCCTCGGGGCCCCACACGAAGCGGTCGTCGCCGAGGAACGTGCCGTGTTCGACCTGGTACTCGTCCGCGTTGCGGTCCCACCAGCCCCGGTTGGCCCGGGAGCTCTCGGTGACGTCCGCGTCACGCCGGGTGGCCTGCGACTCCGCGTCCGGACCGGTCTCCTGCTGGTGTGATGCGGGCTCTTGGATGATCGGCTCCCTCGTATTAGTCTGCGGGCTCTTCCGTCCGACCTTCGTGACGACGTCACGAAGGGGACGACGGCGGGTCCGCGTGGCCTCGTGAGACTGGTTTTCTGCCGGGTATGCGGCGATCCGCCCCGGGTGTGCGCCTTCGCGCATTGACCCTGTCCGGCTGCCCCCGTATGCTACAAGTTGCGCTGCGGGCCTGCGCTCCTCAGACGTAGCAGGCTGCGCTCGCATCTGTTGTATGTCCCCTCGGTTGTCGAGGCGCCACCAGTGATTGTGTGGCGCTTCCTTGGCTGTCCGGCTTCTTCAGAGCGAAACAGGCTCCCGGCGTAAGCAGTACCTACGACTCACTGTCCGTACCGGAGCCCTTTCCCACATGACGAGCAGCACCGAGACCACCTCTACCACTCCGCAGGTAGCGGTCAACGACATCGGTAACGAGGAAGCCTTCCTCGCCGCGATCGACGAGACGATCAAGTACTTCAACGACGGCGACATCGTCGACGGCGTCATCGTGAAGGTCGACCGGGACGAGGTCCTGCTCGACATCGGTTACAAGACCGAAGGCGTTATCCCGAGCCGCGAGCTCTCCATCAAGCACGACGTCGACCCCAACGAGGTCGTCGCCGTGGGCGATGAGATCGAGGCCCTTGTTCTCCAGAAGGAGGACAAGGAAGGCCGCCTGATCCTCTCGAAGAAGCGCGCCCAGTACGAGCGTGCCTGGGGCACCATCGAGAAGATCAAGGAAGAAGACGGCATCGTCACCGGTACCGTCATCGAGGTCGTCAAGGGTGGTCTCATCCTCGACATCGGCCTCCGTGGCTTCCTGCCGGCGTCCCTCGTCGAGATGCGCCGCGTGCGCGACCTCCAGCCTTACGTGGGCAAGGAGCTCGAGGCCAAGATCATCGAGCTGGACAAGAACCGCAACAACGTGGTCCTGTCCCGCCGTGCCTGGCTCGAGCAGACCCAGTCCGAGGTTCGCCAGACGTTCCTCACGACCCTCCAGAAGGGTCAGGTCCGCTCCGGTGTGGTCTCCTCGATCGTCAACTTCGGTGCCTTCGTGGACCTGGGTGGCGTCGACGGACTGGTCCACGTCTCCGAGCTCTCCTGGAAGCACATCGACCACCCGTCCGAGGTTGTCGAGGTCGGCCAGGAAGTCACCGTCGAGGTTCTCGACGTCGACATGGACCGCGAGCGTGTCTCCCTGTCGCTGAAGGCGACCCAGGAAGACCCGTGGCAGCAGTTCGCCCGGACCCACCAGATCGGCCAGGTCGTGCCCGGCAAGGTCACGAAGCTGGTTCCGTTCGGTGCGTTCGTCCGCGTGGACGAGGGCATCGAGGGTCTGGTCCACATCTCCGAGCTGGCCGAGCGCCACGTGGAGATCCCGGAGCAGGTCGTCCAGGTCAACGACGAGATCTTCGTCAAGGTCATCGACATCGACCTCGAGCGCCGTCGCATCAGCCTCTCGCTGAAGCAGGCCAACGAGGCGTTCGGTTCGGACCCGGCCTCGGTCGAGTTCGACCCGACCCTGTACGGCATGGCCGCGTCCTACGACGACCAGGGCAACTACATCTACCCCGAGGGCTTCGACCCCGAGACCAACGACTGGCTCGAGGGCTTCGAATCCCAGCGTGAGGTGTGGGAGAACCAGTACGCCGAGGCGCAGACCCGCTTCGAGCAGCACCAGCAGCAGGTCATCAAGTCCCGCGAGGCCGACGCGGCTGCTGCCGCCGAGGGCGGGGACACCGCGGGTGCGGCTCCGGCCGCCGGTGGTGGCGGTGGCGGTGGCGGTTCGTACTCCTCCGAGGGTGCGGACACCTCCGGCGCGCTGGCTTCGGACGAGGCGCTTGCCGCGCTGCGCGAGAAGCTGGCGGGTGGGCAGAGCTGACGCCCACTGAGCACTAGCTCCTGACTGAGGGGCCGTACCTTTCGGGGTGCGGTCCCTCAGTGTTTGTCCGACGGCCGGTGGGGGCTCGTCCCGCCGTTCCCCGCGCCCCTGACGGGGCGCGTTGTTCCTCCCCTGCCAGGAAAAGGGCGTAAGAGATGGCCTGATCAAGCGCTCGGGTGGGAATGCCGCTGTTCCAGGGCGCGTTGAAGCGTATGAACACGAGGAGGAGCGGTCACAGTGCTTGATCCGCAGGGTTTGTACGCATGGGAGCCCAAGGGCCTCGCCGTTGTAGACATGGCGCTCGCCCAGGAGTCGGCCGGCTTGGTCATGCTCTACCACTTCGACGGATACATCGACGCGGGCGAGACCGGCGACCAGATCGTCGACCGGCTGCTCGACTCGCTGCCCCACCAGGTCGTGGCCCGTTTCGACCACGACCGACTCGTCGACTACCGCGCCCGCCGTCCGCTGCTCACCTTCAAGCGCGACCGCTGGACGGAGTACGAGGAGCCCACGATCGACGTGCGGCTCGTCCAGGACGCCACCGGAGCGCCCTTCCTGCTGCTGTCGGGCCCGGAGCCGGACGTGGAGTGGGAGCGTTTCGCCGCGGCCGTCCAGCAGATCGTGGAGCGGCTCGGCGTCCGGCTGTCCGTGAACTTCCACGGCATCCCGATGGGCGTCCCGCACACCCGCCCCGTCGGCCTCACTCCGCACGGCAACCGCCACGACCTCGTCCCCGGCCACCGCAGCCCCTTCGACGAGGCGCAGGTGCCCGGCAGTGCCGAGGCCCTGGTGGAGTACCGGCTCATGGAGGCCGGTCACGACGTCCTGGGCGTCGCGGCGCACGTCCCGCACTACATCGCGCGCTCGACCTACCCGGACGCGGCCCTGACCGTCCTGGAGGCCATCACGGCCGCCACCGGCATGGTCCTGCCCGGCATCGCCCACGCCCTGCGCACCGACGCCCACCGCACCCAGACCGAGATCGAGCGCCAGATCCAGGAGGGCGACGAGGACCTCGTGGCCCTCGTCCAGGGCCTCGAGCACCAGTACGACGCGGCGGCCGGCGCGGAGACCAGGGGCAACATGCTGGCCGAGCCGGTGGACATTCCGTCGGCGGACGAGATCGGCCTGGAGTTCGAGCGCTTCCTGGCGGAACGGGAAGGCGACACCTGAGGCACGCGCCCCAGGTCTCCTTCCGTACCACCCCGCACCGCCCCCCAGGCGGAGCGTCTAGGCTTCCGGTCATGCTGAAGGTGGGCCTGACCGGCGGTATCGGCGCCGGCAAGAGTGAGGTGTCGAGGCTCCTCGTGGAGCACGGCGCCGTCCTGATCGACGCGGACCGCATCGCGCGCGAGGTCGTCGCGCCGGGCACGCCCGGCCTCGCCGCGGTCGTGGCGGCCTTCGGCGAGGACGTACTCGCCGAGGACGGCGGCCTCGACCGCCCCAAGCTGGGCTCCATCGTCTTCGCCGACCCGGACCGGCTCGCCGTACTGAACTCGATCGTGCATCCGCTGGTGGGCGCCGGTTCCCGCGAGCTCGAATCCGCCGCGGCCGACGACGCCGTCGTCGTCCACGACGTCCCCCTGCTCGCGGAGAACGCCCTCGCGCCGCTCTACGACCTCGTGGTCGTCGTCGACGCGAGCCCCGAGACCCAGCTCGACCGGCTCGTCAGGCTGCGTGGCATGACCGAGCAGGACGCACGCGCGCGTATGGCCGCCCAGGCGACACGCGAGAAGCGCCTGGAGATCGCGGACGTCGTGATCGACAACGACGTCCCCCTGGAAGAGCTGCGGCGACGCGTACAGGAGGTATGGGGCGATCTCGTACGCCGGGCACGCGCGTCCCGGACGTCTCCGGAATAGCGCCCCCCTGTCCGGGCGTTGAACCCCTCCAGTGAGGGAAGGACTTTGCCGTGCCCGAGACCAGCGGATCGACCGGACGTACTCCGGAGACCCATGTCATCGACTTCCGCGCAGCGGAGCAGTTGCTCTCCGCGCGGGACCCGCGGGGCGCGGTGAAGCTGCTCGACTCCGTCATCGCCGCCCACCCGGAGAACACCGCGGCCCGGCTGCTGCGCGCGCGGGCCTTCTTCGCCGCCGCGCAACTGCGGCCCGCCGAGCTGGAGTTCACCATCGTCCTGGAGCGCGAGCCGGACAATGCCTTCGCCCACTTCGCACTCGCCCGCACCTATGAGCGACAGGGCCGGTCCGACCAGGCCAGACGTCACTTCCGGCTGGCGGCCGCGCTGGACCCGAACCCGGAGTTCCTGAAGGCGGCGCGGTTCGACACCTGAGCGCGTCGGCCCGCTACCTGGGTCGGCTTTCCGGCGGGCGGTACGGCGGGATGTCGGGGCCCGGCTGGTAGTGCGGGCCCTGACGGATGTGCCGGAGGATCATCGCGAGGTCGGCGGTGATCACCAGCCACAGCACTCCGCAGGCGATCGCCCACCCCGGCCGGCCCGCCAGCGCGAACGCGACCGTACCGAAGACCGCCCAGACCAGTCCCCACACACTCAGCCACAACCGCATCCGCAGTGCACTGCGCGCGGTCGTCGGCTCACTGCCCGTACGCATCGGGATCACCACTCCTCCCTTGCAACGTACTCTTCGGAACGGACGTTGACCAAAGGGCGAAAGAGAGGGTCACCGCGTGCTTCCGGACGCCGATGAACTGGCCGAGGTGCTGGTGGAACTCGCTGTACCGCACGAGGACGTGGGCGAACTCGTACGGATGGGCCGGCGGGTCATGGACGACCCGGAGCTGCGGCGGTTCCTGGAACACTCCGTCGACGAACTCGTCCGGGACATGGGCAGGGCCGACGACCCGGTCGTCCTGCCCGAGCTCGACTGGCCGGCCGGCGCCCTCCAACGCTGCTTCCCCGTCTACGTGTTCGTGGCGGCGCTGCCCCACACGCGCGCGTACCACCGCTCGCGCGGCATCCCGGCCGAGGTGTCCCGGCGCACCCTCGCCGACCTCGGGCGGAACATGGCCGTGCACCGCAGGCGGTACGGCAGGACGGGTGTGCAGTCACCGCGCTGGCTGACCCGGCACTCCCGGGGCGAGCTGTACCAGCTGGGACGACTCCAGTTCGAGCGGACGCGGTACGGGCCGTGGAACAGTCGGACGCTGAAGCCTGCCGGGCTGGACATCGCCTCCGGCACGCCATGTCTGAGCCTGCACATCCCCGACTTCCTCGGCCCGCTGTCACCGGAGGCCTGCGAACGTTCGCTCGCCCTGGCCGCCGAGTTCTTCGCCCGGCACTTCGGGGAGGAGCCGTATGGTGCCGCGCTGTGCCATTCCTGGCTGCTCGACCCGCAGTTGAAGGGGTATCTGCCCGCGGACTCCAACATCGTCCGGTTCCAGGAGCGCTTCCGGCTGGCCCCCGAGGACCGGGAGCCGGAGGACGCCGAACCGGTCCAGTTCGTGTTCGGGGACCCGGAGCTGTCGGTGGAGAGCCTGCCACGCCGGACGGCGCTGGAACGGGCCGTCGGTGATCATCTGCGGGCCGGCGGGCACTGGTACATCGGACACGGCTGGTTCCCCTGGTAGCTCGGACGGGTGAACCTGAGCGACTCGGGAACGGCCGTGCGGACACGGGCCGTTGGACGGGTGCGGGCGGTGTTGGACGACGGGCTGAGGAAATCGGTCAGGGGGCAGCGATGAGTTCGAGCGTGGGCGCGGGTCTACCTCTGCGACAGCAACACGGACCGCTTCCCACAGGAGACCCCGATGTCCGAGACCACCGTCCCCGTCACCCGTACCGCCGCTTCCTCCGCCGTCTCCCCTGTCATCGCCGAGTCCTCGACCGGACGCGGCCGCCGGGCCCGGATCGCTCTGCGCACCCTGCAGGTCGTGCTCGCCCTCTTCTACGTCATCGCGAGCGCGCTCCCCAAGCTGATCGCGCACCCCTCGGCCGTCGAGGGCTTCGACGAGATGGGCTGGGGCAGCGCGGGGATGTACATCATCGGCGTGCTCGAACTGGCAGGGGGGATCGCCCTGTTGATCCCGGTGCTGCAGTCGGTGGCGGCCGTGGCGCTGAGCGGGCTGATGGTCGGCGCGTTCGTCGTCCAGCTCACCTACTTCGACGGGGAGAACGCGGCGACTCCGCTCATCCTGATCGTCCCGCTCGCCCTGATCGCCTGGGCCCGGCGCCGGCACAACGCGGACCTGCTGCGGCTGGTGCGACGACGGGCGTGAGGAGAGCGGCCCCACGGCCACCGCGGTGAGGCCGGTCCCTGCCCTTCGGGAGGGGACCGGCCTCACCGCGGTGGCCGACGGTTGCTGGTCCGCCGACGCCGGAGCAGCGTCCGGTTTCGCCTCAGCGTCCGGTTCTGCCCGAGTGACCGCCCCGGTTCGAGCGCCTGTCCCGGCCGGAGCGGCGTGCCCCGCCCGAACTGTCGGGGCCGCCCGGGCCGTCGGGTCCGCCTGAGTCGGCGATCGCGTCCGACTCGCCGGACCCGCCCGGGCCGCCGAAGCGGGTGCGGCGGTTGCCCTCCGTGAGGCCGCGCAGGCGTTCCAGCTCGCGGCGGTCGCGCTTGGTCGGGCGGCCGGTGCCGCGATCGCGGATGCCGGCGGGGGCGACGGCCGTTCGGGGCGGGGGCGGGGGAGAGTTGTCGACGTAGCACTGGACGGCCACGGGGGCGCCGACCCGCTTGCGAATCAGACGCTTGACGATGACGATCCGCTCCCGGCCCTCCTGCCGGACGCGCACCTCGTCGCCGACGCGCAGCGAGTGGGCGGGCTTCACGCGCTCGCCGTTCACCTGCACATGCCCGCCCCGGCAGGCGGTGGCTCCCGCGGAACGGGTCTTGGCCAGCCGTACGGACCAGATCCAGCTGTCGATCCGCACGCTCTCGCCGCTCTGCGGTCCGGCGGCCTCCGCGGCGGCGACCGCGGCGGCGATCTTCGGGTCGGGTGCCTCGGGGGCCGTGAGGCCGGGACCGGCGACCTTCGCGTCGGGACCCTCGGCCGTCGTTCCGGCCCGGTCCGTCCCACCGGTCTCGTTGTCGTCCGTACGATCCACAGCCATGGCTCCGACATTAGTACGTGCCCGTACCGTGGAGTCGTGAACGCCCTCGCTGATCTCGACCGCCGGATCGCGGGCTGTCGCGCCTGCCCGCGGCTGGTCGACTGGCGGGAGGAGGTGGCCCGGACCAAGCGGGCCGCGTTCGCCGACTGGACGTACTGGGGGCGGCCGGTGCCCGGCTTCGGGCCGGCGGACGCGCGGATGCTGATCGTCGGGCTCGCGCCGGCCGCGCACGGCGGGAACCGTACCGGGCGGATGTTCACCGGTGACCGTTCCGGGGACGTGCTGTACCAGGCGCTGTACGACATCGGGCTCGCCTCGCAGCCGACCGCCGTGACCGCGGACGACGGCCTGGAGCTGTACGGCGTGCGGATCACCTCGCCCGTGCACTGCGCCCCGCCCGCCAACAAGCCCACCCCCGGCGAGCGCGACACCTGCCGGCCCTGGCTGGTCCAGGAGCTGAACCTGCTGCGGCCCACGTTGCGGAGTGTGGTCGTGCTGGGTGCCTTCGGCTGGCAGGCCGCGCTGCCCGCGTTCGCGGAGGCGGGCTGGAGCGTGCCCCGGCCGCGGCCCGCCTTCGGACACGGCGCGCGCGTCCGGCTCGACGGTCTCGAACTCTTCGGCTGTTTCCACGTCAGCCAGCGCAACACCTTCACCGGCAAGCTCACGCCCGAGATGCTGCGGGACGTGCTGCGCACGGCTGCCGAGACGGCGGGACTGCGTGGCCGTACCGACGAAAACCGGACGACGAGACCGCCGTACGACGACTAGGGTCGCCGGATGCCCCTCTACCCGGAGATCGAACCGTACGACCACGGCATGCTCGACGTCGGCGACGGCAACCATGTGTACTGGGAGACCTGCGGGAATCCGGACGGCAAGCCGGCGGTGGTGCTGCACGGTGGGCCGGGGTCCGGCTGCACGCCGTGGGCGCGTCGGCTGTTCGATCCGGCCGCGTACCGGATCGTGCTCCTCGACCAGCGCGGCGCCGGGCGGTCGACGCCGCACGCGAGCGCGTACGACACCGACATGAGCGTCAACACGACCCCGCATCTCCTCGCGGACCTGGAGCTGCTGCGACGGCATCTGGGGATCGAGCGGTGGCTGGTGTGGGGCATTTCCTTCGGGTCGATGCTCGGGCTGCGATACGCGCAGACGCATCCGGAGGCCGTGACGGAGCTGGTGCTGACGGGGATCGCGACCGGCGCGAATCCCGAAGTCACCCTGCTCACCAGGGGACTCGGGAAGATCTTCCCGGCGGCGTTCGAACGGTTCGTCGGAGAGCTGCCGGCCGAGGAGCGGGCCGGGAACATCCCCGCCGCCTACAACCGGTTGCTGGAGTCGCCCGATCCGGAGGTGCGCGAGCGGGCGGCGCGGGCGTGGACCGATTGGGAGACGGCGATCGAGTCCGCGCCGCCGCGGTCGGTGCCGCGCTACGAGGACCCGGTGTTCCGTCAGGGCTTCGCCCGGACCGTCACCCACTACTGGGGCAACGACCACTTCCTGGGCGAGGGCAACGACGAGGGCGTCGTCCTGCGCGACGCGCCCCTCCTCAAGGACATCCCCGGCACCCTCGTTCAGGGCAGCCTCGACCTCGGCAACCTCCTCGGCACCGTCTGGCGGCTCCAACACGCCTGGCCCGGCAGCGAGTTGACGGTGATCGACGAAGGCGCGCACTTCGCGGGGGAGCGGGGCGTGGACGTGATGGTGGCGGCGACGGACAAGTACGCGCGCGGCCGGCCCCGTTAGATCTTCTCGGCCGTGTCCCCGAACAGCTGCCGTACCGTCGACTCGTAGTTGGTCCGCACGTGCGCGAGGGCGTGGGCGCGGGCCCGGTCGGGGTCGCCGGACGCGATCGCCTCGTACAGGTCCCGGTGTTCGACGAGGAGTTGGGGCCACTCCTCGTTCCGCCGGGTCATCCAGCGCAGCCGCCCCGCAACCGGTTCCAGGGCGTCGACCAGCAGGCTGTTGCGGGCCATGGCGACGATGCTGTCGTGCAGACGGCTGTTGACGTCCGTGATCGTCTCCGCGTCGCCCGCCTCGGTCGCGGTCGCCGCGAGGGCGAGGAGCCGCTCGACCTCGGCGAGGTCCTGAGGGGTCGCGCGCGTCGCGGCGAGGCCGGCGGCGTACACCTCCAGCGCCTCGCGCAGCTCGAAGAGTTCCTTGACGTCGTTCGGGGTCAGTCGCCGTACGACCGTCCGGCGGGGCGTCTCGAAGTGGACGAAGCCCTCGGCGACCAGCGCGCGGATCGCCTCGCGGACCGGCACCCGGGAGACCCCGAAGCGCTCGGCGAGCTCCCGCTCGACCAGCCGGTCGCCCGGGCGCAGCCCGCCCGCGATGATCTCCTGCCGCAGGGTGGCCAGGACGCGTTCGCGGACGGCGCCGAGGGGCTCGATGTTCGTCGTGGAGCTCATGGAGCCATCTTCTCCGACTCCGGAGCTGTTTTACGGAGCGTTAACGAACGCGACATCGGTCGGAACTCTTGACGGCGGGACCATGTCCGCAGTTTGGTATACCAAAACTGGATGCCAGGCGGCCGCCCTCCTCCTGTCCCCGTCCCTGGAGGCCCTGTGTCCCTCGCCGACCGTGCCGAAGTCACCGGCGTACCAGCGTTCGTCCCCGATCCCCGGCTCACCAACGAAGACCTGGCGCCGGCCGGCAAGCGCAACTGGAAGGTCTTCGACCTCTTCGCCATGTGGATGTCCGACGTCCACAACCTGGGCAACTACACCTTCGCGGCCGGTCTGCTGGTTCTCGGCATGAACGTGTGGCAGGTGTTCACGTCCCTGCTCGTCGGCTTCGTGCTGATCTACGTCGGCATGAACTGGATGGGGAAGATCGGCCAGCGCCACGGCGTGCCGTTCCCCGTCGTCAGCCGCATCAGCTTCGGTGTGTGGGGCGCCAACATCCCGGCCCTCATCCGGGCCGTGATCGCCATCATGTGGTACGGCATCCAGACCTATCTGGCCTCCGTCGCCGTCAACGTGATGCTGCTGGCCGCCTGGCCGGGCCTGGAGTCCTGGACACACAGCTCCTTCCTCGGCCTCGACGCGCTCGGCTGGGTCTCCTTCCTCTCCCTGTGGCTGATCCAGGCGCTGATCATCAGCCAGGGCATGGAGTCGGTGCGGAAGTTCCAGGACTTCTGCGGTCCCGCGATCTGGCTGGTCATGATCGCGCTGGCGATCTGGGTGCTGGCCAAGGCGGGCTGGAGCATCTCGCTCACCACCACACCGCACCCGGTCTCCGTCGGTGAGCAGTGGCGGCAGTGGTTCGGCGCGATCGGCCTGATCCTCGCCACGTACGGCACGCTGATGCTCAACTTCTGCGACTTCTCGCGCTTCGCGCCGGACTACAAGACCGTCCGCCGCGGCAACTTCTGGGGCCTGCCCATCAACTCCACGGCCTTCGTGGTCGTCTCCGTGATCGTCACCGCGGGCTCGCTGGAGGTCTGGGGCCAGGCCATCACCGACCCGGCGGAGCTCGTCGCCAAGGTCGGCAACACCTGGGTGATGGTCCTGGGCGCGCTCACCTTCGCCATCGCCACCATGGGCGTCAACATCGTCGCCAACTTCGTCTCACCGGCGTACGACCTCGCCAACGTCTGGCCGCAGAAGATCACCTTCAGGGTCGGCGGCATGATCAGCACGGTCGCCGCCCTGCTCGTGACCCCGTGGAACCTCTTCTCCAACCCCACGGTCGTCAACTACTTCCTCGGCGGCCTCGGTGCCTTCCTCGGTCCGCTGTTCGGCGTGATCATGCTCGACTACTACTGGGTCAAGAAGGGCCGCGTGGACGTCGACGAGCTGTTCAAGGCCGAGCCCGGCTCCCGCTACTACTACCGCAAGGGGGTCAACCCCAAGGCTTTGTGGGCGTTCCTGCCGGCGGCCGCGGTCGCGGGCGTCCTCGCCCTGGTGAAGACCTTCAGCGACGTGGCCCCGTACTCCTGGTTCATCGGTACGGCGCTCGCGGCCGGCCTGTACGCGCTGCTGTGCCGGAGCGAGCGAACGGCCGACTCCGCCGGTGTGACCGAGAAGCCTCTGGAGGTCTGAGGAACGTGCGGATCGTCGTCACCAACTGCAACACCACGCAGGAGATGACCGAGGAGATCGTACGAGGTGCCCGGGCCGTCGCAGGCCCGGGCACCGCCGTGCTCGGACTCACCCCGCGGTGGGGACCCGAGTCCGCGGAGGGCTGGCTCGACAGCTATCTCTCCGCGGCGGCGGTCATCGACCTGCTGCGCACGTATGAGGGTCCTCCCTACGACGCCGTCGTCATGGCCGGCTTCGGCGAGCACGGCCGGGAGGGCGTCCGGGAGCTGGTGGACGTACCGGTCGTCGACATCACCGAGGCCGCCGCCCATCTGGCCTGTCTGCTCGGCCGGCGCTACGGCGTGGTGACCACGCTGGAGCGGTCGTGCGGGCAGATCGAGGACAGCCTGGAGCTGGCGGGGGTGGGGCGCAACTGCGCCGCCGTGGTCGGGACCGGACTGGGGGTTCTCGACCTGGGCGACGCCGACCGCACGGAGGCCGCGTTCCTGGCGGCCGCCGAGCGGGTGCGGGAGGCGGGCGCCGAGGTCCTGGTGCTGGGGTGCGCGGGGATGACCGGGCTGCAACGGACGGTGGGGGAGAAGCTGGGGCTTCCCGTCGTCGACGGGGTGGGGGCGGCGGTGAAGCTCGCGGAGTCGCTGGTGGGGCTGGGGCTGAACACCAGTCGGGCGGGCGGGTATGCCAAGCCGGTGCCGAAGAGGCGGGTGTGGGGAGCGCGGTCGGACTGACCAGGTTCGAAGCGGCACGCTTCAGGGCCGCCACACATACCGCACGTCCGGCTCCCGCTCCTCGTTGCCGCTGCCGTCGGTGCGTTCGGCCTCGACGAAGCCGTGCCGTTCGTAGAAGCGGTGGGCCGGTTTGTTGACCTGGAAGGTCCACAGGCCCAGCCCCCGCGGACTGCGCTCCTTGGCGAGCGCGACGAACCGGTCGCCGATGCCGCGCCCTCGCCAGGCGGGGTCGAGATACAGCTGGGACAGCAGATCGTCGGCGAGGACCATGAGGCCCACGACCTGTTCCTCCGCCACGGCCACCCACGTCTCCCGCGACGGCACCACGACGTCCCGGATGTAGGCGCGCACCTCGTCGTCGGACCGGGGCCGTACGACCGTCGGCAACGCGGCGGCGAAGGAGCGCAGATAGACGTCGGCCGTGGCGGAGGCGTCGGAGGCGGTGGCCCGGCGGATGACGACCGCGCTCATCGCGAGGCCTTCTCCGGTACGACGGCCGTGGCCGTGATCTCCACCAACTGGCCGGTGTAGCCGAGGCAGGCCACCCCGATCAGCGTCGACGAGTGCGGGCCGGTGCTCAGCCCGGACGCCTCCACGACCTCCCACACGGCGGACAGCACCGCCGGCTCGCTGCTCACGACGTGCACGTCGGTGGCCAGCACGTGCTCCAAGTCGCTTCCCACCGCGTGCAGTTGCTCCCGAAGGTTCGCGATCACCTGCTCGGCCTGCCGCGCCGGATCCCCCTCACCGACGAGGTTCCCCTTCGCGTCCAGCGGAACGGACCCGGCCAGAAACGCGAGCTTCGTGCCGGCCTCGACGACGGAGGCGTGGGAGTAGGTCGGCGGCGGGAACAGGGCCGGGGCGGTGACGCGCTGGATCACGTGGACTCCTGGGGTGAACGGCGGACAACTTTCCGATCATCGGGGGCGGGGGACGGGACCGCACCTGAATTTCCGGGACCGGACTCCCGTTCGCCCGACCGGCGTTCACACTCCTGCGCAAGGTCGGGGTACCCCGGGGAGGACTCCGGGGGCCTGCCCCTCGCGATGCGTGCGAGCACCTCCCGCCGCCTCCGCGACGCGGCCTCCCTCACCGCGGCGGACCGCCGGGCGGCAACGGCCGAAACGGCTCTGAACTCCGCGCTCCGCTCAGCGGCCTCGACCCGCTCGACACTGTAGAGACGAATCGGCGGGGCCGTACGGGACAACGGGTTGGCCCGCCGCAGATCGGGCTCGCCCAGCAGCCGGCGGATCATGCCGGCGGTCCAGCCGCGAGCCCGTAGGCCGGCGGCGGAGAGATGCGTGCGGTGCGCTCGCGGGTCAGGATCCTTCTCGTACGTCGTCATCGCCGACTCCCCCGTTGCCGTAACACTGAGTGACGACTTCATTGATAACGCGTGCCACTGACAACGGCCCTCGCGGCTGTGCCGTGCGGAGGCGCCGGCCGCGTAATTCCGTGGAGGGCGGCCCCCGGGCTTCGTACGCTGCACCCATGCCCCCCACACACTCCGACGCCGCCTTCCTCGACACCACCGCCGACCGTCTCGCCGCCCTCCCCGGTGTCCGGGCCGTCGCCCTCGGTGGCTCCCGCGCCCAGGGGACCGCACGGCCGGACAGCGACTGGGACCTGGCGGTCTACTACCGGGGCGCCTTCGACCCGGCCGATCTCCGTGCCGTCGGCTGGGAGGGCGAGGTGTCCGAGATCGGCGGCTGGGGTGGCGGGGTGTTCAACGGGGGTGCCTGGCTGACGATCGACCAGCGGCGGGTCGACGTCCACTACCGGGACCTCGAGGTCGTGGAACGGGAGTTGGCGGAGGCGGAGGAGGGGCGGTTCCGGGTGGAGCCGTTGCTGTTCCATCTCGCGGGGATCCCCAGCTACTTGATCGTCGCGGAGCTGGCGATCAACAGGGTGCTGCGGGGCGAACTCCCGCGACCAGCCGCTTATCCCGAGAAGCTGCGCACTTCCGCCGCCGAACGCTGGCACGGCACGGCCCGTGCCACCCTCGCGTACGCAAAGGCGAACCACGCACCGGCAGGCCGCCTCACGGAGGTCGCGGGCGCCCTCGCCACCGCTGCCGTACAGGCCGGGCATGGAGTTCTGGCGGCTCGGGGGGAGTGGGTGACCAATGAGAAGCGGTTGTTGGAGCGGGTGGGGTTGCGGGGTGTCGACGACCTCTTGGCCGGGATGGGGCGGCAGCCCGAGGCGCTGGCTGCCGCCCTGTCTGAGGCCGAGGCGTTCTTCACCGGCGCTGGTGACCAGGGTCTGCTGAGGCGCTAGCTTGCGAGCAGTGGCTCCAGGAAGCGGCTGGGCGTTCCGTGCCAGAAGATCGCCAGCGAATCGCGTGAACGGGTGGCCGCGACGAAGAGGAGGGAGCGGGCCCGCTGAAGTTCACGGCGGTAACGCAGCGCGTCTGTGCGCCGCATACCGATCACCTCTGTGCGCGGCACAAGGCCTTCGCTCACCCCGGCGATGATCATGCGCTGGTACTCAAGTCCCTTGAACCGGAACATCGTGCCGATGTGCACACCGTCATCGCCGCGTGGGCCGTCCGGGCCGATCTCCACCGCACGGATGCCGGACTGGGCCAGCGACACCGCGACTTGTTGAGCCATGGCGTTGGTGGGCACGCAGATGGCGATCTGCTCCAGGGGGATGTCGTCCCACTGGGAGATCAGTTCGGTGATCGCCTCGCGTTCGGCCTCCCAGTCGGCGCTCGGGTGGAGTTCGGGCACTGCGCCGTTCAGGACGGACCGGTATCCGGCCAGAGTCTCCGCGTTGCCGTCGAGGTCGTCGAACGACTCGCCGCTCAGCACCCCGAGTGCCGAGCCGAGGATCTGCCGGGTGGTCCGGTAACTGAGGGTGAGCTTGGCGGACCGGCCGCGGATGTTGATGCCGAGGCTGCCCAGGGTCACCTGGTTGTTGTAGATGCGCTGGTGGGTGTCGCCGACGAGGAAGATGTCGTTGCGGTCTCTGGCGACCATGGCGCGCAGCATCTTCCAGTGCCCCGGCCGAAGGTCCTGGGCCTCATCCACGACGATGTGCCGGTAGCGGTAGCGCAGCCATCCGGCTGAACCGTCCTGGAGGTGGATGTTGTCCAGGCCGCCATGCTCCGCGCGTTGCTGCTCGACGATCTGCATGCGCCGCTCACGCTCCGTCTCCAGCCGCGCGGCCCGCTCGGCGACCTGCGCCCACGTCTGGCGCCCGAGACTGTCCAGCCGCTGGGTGAACTTCTCGGCCAGCTGCCAGATCTCGGCTCGCTCGGGCCGGGTGATGTTCCGTCCCCGGCCCGCCCGACGCGCCCGGAAGTAGTCGGTGCGGGAAGCAACGGCCTGGCCGAGGATCACTTGTGTCCACTCGTCCTGGAGGAACTCCGCGTCCCAGGTCGTCTCACCGAGCTCGTCGAGCATGGCGCGCCACTCGCGGAGCACCTGATTGTCGTCGATCGTCTGCTTGGTGCTGCCGGGCTCCGCCTCCCGGACCACGCGCAGTGCCAGTTGGTCGACATGGCTGATGTCCACGCGGGACAGCAGCCGCTCGCCACCGAGTTCCAGCAGCCGCGCACGGAGGTCCGCCGCGAGGTTCTTGTTGTACGTGGTCAGCAGCACCTGCTTGGTGCGGCCCTGGGGGAGTTGCTCGACCAGATGCTTCACGCGGTGCAGGGCGACGATGGTCTTGCCTGTCCCCGGGCCGCCGCCGACGCGGGCCGGACCGGAGTAGTCACGCTCGACCAGCTTGGACTGCGTGGGGTGCAGGAACACCTTCCAGCGCCCGAAGTCCTCGCCTTCCAAGGCCTCCCGCAGCGCCTCGTCAGTGGTGGTGACCATCGTCGCCGGGCGTTCGGCGGCGGTCTGGAAGTCCTCGGTGTCGACCGGTTCGGGTGCGGCGACCGGGGCCGTCACCTGCTCCAGCACGTCCTCGTACGACGTGCCATCGAAGAGCGACAGCAGGATCTCGCCGGTCAGCTGCGGCGCGTACTCGCTGAGTCCGAGCAGTTGTTCCTCGGTGGTGAGCGTGCGGATCACCGGTACGAGCGGCTCGGCCACGCCGAGGTCGGTGAGCTGCTGGTCCGAAAATAGTGCGAACAGCGGTTCCGGCTGCGCGGTTTCAGGCTGCGCACGGGGAGTCGGCCCGGCTGTCGGCGGGGCGGTTGCCGTCCGCCTGAGGACGCTCTCCTCGACGACCTGGAGGTCGACGTACTCGATGCCGCCGGTGACCTGGTTGATGCCATAGGAGAGGCGGTCGAGGTTCTCGTAGACCTCTTTGCGGTGCTTGACCGAGACGATCAGCCAGTCACTGTCGGCGAGGCGCAGCAGCAGGGCGCGGTACTCGTCGTTGACGCGCGCGGACCAGAGCCTGCTGTCGCCCTTCAGCTGCTTCAACTGGAGGCCGGTGGCCTGCGGGTTCGCCTTGAACTTGTGCTGGAAGTCGTACAGCGCGCCCTTGACCGTCCGGGGGAGCTTGAGGATCTCCTTGTCGGCCTTGTCGAGCAGACGCAGGGTCACGCTCGCGGTGTTCATCGGTGGGGCTCCCCCTGAGTCGTTCCGGTCGTTCCGTCTTCTCGCTGATCACGATGCCTGCCGGGCGCATATGGTTGCGGTTGCGCGGCCAGCCGTTCCGCCAGGTCTCCGGCCGTCCACTCACTCGCGGGACGTACGTCCCACCCCGCGCTGACGAACGCGGCGTCCCGGTCCTGAGCCTCGTAGTCCGGATCGGAGCCAACGGGACGGGGCGCCAGGACCACGGCGATCCTGCGGTCCGGCCAGGCGAGTTCGGCCATCCAGCCGCGGTCGTCGAGCTCGAAGCCGGCGACGGGCACGGGTGCCGCCATCGAGGCGAGCGCCACTGCCAGCAGCTGGAGTCCGGGCTCGTCCGGATCGAGGTACTCCAGCACGGAGTCCCAGCCGGTGGTCGCGGGCGCGCTTCCGCTCGGCTCCGTCGCGGTCGGCGTCGCCTCAGGAGCCTCCCGGAAGTCCGGCTCGGCAGGCTGCTCGCCGGCACCGATCCCGAGCTCGATCCGGGTGGAGGCCAGCCAGCCGGAGCCACCGGTCACCGCGAAAGTGTCGGCCGAGAAACCGTCCAGCAGGCTTGCGGTCAGCTGGGCGCTGTCGCCTCCGCCGTGCTCCAGGAACTGCAGCAGGTTGCTCCAGTACAGCCAGGCCCGCCAACGTTTGCGGTGAGCGTCGGCGTTCGCCACGGCTGTGGGGCTGTCGTCCAGCACGGTGGCCGCCGTCCAAGCGGGCGGCTTGTGCCGGGCGTCCGCGACAGCCGTGACGCAGCAGCCCGACCGGTCCACCGCGGCGAGGACGCGCAGCGGCCCGCCGCGGCCCTGCGGCGGGGTGCCGTGCAGGGCCGCAGTGAGCTGTGCCCCGACGGCTTCCTCGGATACGGCCGCCATGTGAGGGCGGGTCCCGGTGAGGCCGGCCACGACCGATTCCACACGTGCCAGCCATGCGTCGGCGTCCGGAGATCGCAGATAGGAGAGCAACAGATCCGCCGGGTTGATCCAGACCGTGTGGGCGAGCTCGCCCGGCAGGCCACCCCGCACCTCGTCGTAGTACTTCCGGGCCTGCTGCGTGCCGAGGTCGCCGTAGGGATGCCAGACCGGATCCGCGGGCCCGGCAGCGGCATAGCCGGTGTCGCGCACCCGGGTGCGCCACTCCTTCACGTCGAAGTAGGTGAGCTGGAAGACGCGCAGCCCTTCCGCACGCAGCCGAGTGCGCTTGGCGGCGTCATCGGCCAGCCGGTTGTGCTTCGGGGTGGCATGGAACTCGTAGCCGTCGAGGTAGAGCGCGAGGCGCGGGCCGGGAGCGTCGAGGCGCTCGAAGAGGACGTCCGGACGCGTCCCGTCCAGGGCTCGCTGCTGCGAGACCCGCCAACTGAGCGTCGAGCCGTCCGCGCCGGTCAGCCTGAGATCCAGTGAGTACGTGCCGGCCGTGGTCGTGTACGCGTCGGCGCTGGCGCGCGAGTCGGGATGCCCCGCCCATTCCTTGAGCGTCTCGATGAACATGACCTCCAGGTCGCTCTCCGCCTGACGCTCCAGCGGGATGTGGTGCGTGGCCGCGACGGGTGAGGTCTTCCAGGTCTCACCGGTCTTGCCGAGCAACTCGTCGAACATCTGCCGGACTTCGTTCCGGCTCACCCGGTCGTAGTCGCCCGCCGGGACGCGGCGCAGCAGACACCGGTGGCAGCCGTCCATGCCCTTCTCGATGCACGGGCAGCTCTCGATGACCTCGCGTGCCCTGAGCAGTACCTCACGGAAGCCGTCGGCCGACGCCAGCCGGTGAAGGTATCCGGTGCCGCCCGGCAGCCGGTCGTACACCACGAGGAAACGCCGGGGCCAGTCGGCGTCGCCGCCGTCGGGCATCGAGGCGGAGGCGATGTCGATGTGGTCGGGGTCGCCTCCGTACCGTGCCGCTATGCCCACGAACAGGGCGGCGGTGAACGATGCCAGCCGCTCCTTGGCACGAGCGACGGACGCCGGCAACAGGATGCGTACGGCCTCGGTGACCAACTCGTGGGCGAGCAACAGCGGCACGTCCTGGCCTTTGCCCTGCTGGTCTCCGGCGTCCCGTGTCTTGCGGCGCGGGCACCACAGCAGATGGTGGGCGCTCGCCCTGTTGCTCGTGGCGAGGGACTCCGTGAGCGCCCCTGATGCCTGGTCGACGACGGGGCGTCCGTCGGCGGTGGCACCCCCGCAACTCGTGCACACGTAGAAGGGGTTGAGCCGGACGTCGTCCCCCGCGACCGGCACGGTGCTGCCGCCGTCCTGCCGGTCGAGCCCGAGGTTGAGGGTTCTGATGACGGCGCGCCGGGTGAAGTCGACACCGAAGACGGCCGTTTCGTGCCGCCAGGAGCCGGGTGCCAGATGCACCGGATCGATGTCGACGGTCGTGAGCATCGCGTAGCGACGGCGGTCCCGCTCGTCCTTGTCGTCCCGGACCCTGGCGTCGTCGCGTTTGTCGCGGGCGATGACCCGCTTGGGCTCCATGACGTACTGGACGCATCCGGCGTCGGCGATCTCCCGTCCACCGCAGCGCGGGCACGGCGAGGTGTCCGTCCTCGCGTTCTCGGTGCGGGCGTAGCCGCACGCCGGGCACAGCCGCCACACGGACCAGGCGCGCCGCTCCGGGCTGCCGATGTCCAGGGCGCGTACGACGTGCTTGTAGCCGTTGACGTAGAAGCTGTTGCCCGGGGCGAGTTCGGAGAGGGAGAGCCTGCGGGATCGCTCGTAGTCCCGTACCTCGCTGCGGTACGTCTTCTTCGAACCCCCGGCTTCGCCCTCGCCGTCTTCGCCGTCAGCGCCTCGCTCCTCCGTCCAGTAGAGGGTGGCCTCCAGCTGGGTCGTCGTGTCGGCGAGGCTGTAGTTCGGCAGCAGGCCCAGATCGACGAGCGCGCTGTGGGCGCTGCTCTGGCTCAGTTCACGCAGCAGGTCGCCAGTGGCGCGGCGCTCGGCGATCAACTCGCGGTATTCACGGTCCTGTTCAGGGTCGGAGCGCACGAGTCCGCCCATCGCCGTGTCGATGGCCGCGATGCGCCGGCGCAGTTCCTCGCGCCGCCCCGTCCAGTCCTCCTCGGCCTCCTGCAGGGCCCGAACGATGCCGCCCGTCGCGTACGCGCGCAGCTCGTCGGCGGCGTGCTCGGAGATTCCCCAGCCGTCCGCCCCGCCGACGGGAAACAGGGCCAGGAAATCCTCGACCAGACGCGCGCCATGGGTGAGCGCGGCGTCCGCGAGGTCCTGGGACCAGCCGGTGATGCCGAAGAGCGCCGACACCAGCCGCGGCGCGGGCTGGAGCCGCTCCCCGTCGGCAGTGGTGAGCGAACCGAGGGCCGCCAGGTCCAGGAGATGCGCCGTGTACTGACGGCGCAGGATCTCCACCGCGGACAGATAGCAGCCGGGCGGCACGATGTCGCCCGCGATCATCTCCCGGGGCTCGTCCAGGTAGTAGAGGTCACGGGCACGCCTGCCACCGAAGGCGACGATCAGCGCGTTGCCGGTCTTTCGCCCGGCCCGCCCCGCCCGCTGCACATAGTTCGCCGGGCCCTTCGGCAGGGAGCCGAGCAGTACGGCCGACAAGTCGCCGATGTCGATGCCGAGTTCGAGAGTGGGCGTGCAGGAGAGCACGTTCGGGTCGGTGTAGTGCGTGCCCTCCCGGAAGGTCCGCTCGACGCGTTCGCGCTGCGGACGCGTGAGCATGCCCGTGTGCTCCGCGGTGACCACACGGAAGGTGCCGCCCGTCAGATACAGGCGCCGGTAGTAGTCGTTCCGGTAGTCGCGCTCCCGAGAGCCGCCGAAGCTGCCGGACGTGCTGGTGACGCTGACGGAGACGTCGGACTGCGGCGGCCGGAGCACGCCCGGGCAGCGGTACCGCGGACACGGATGCCCGTACCAGCGGGTTCTGCGCTCGGGCAGCACGACCTGTTCCCAGCCGCAGTCCCCGCAGCTGACGAAGGACTTGTTGACCACAGCGTCGTCGAGCAGCCGCACGTCGATGTGGCCGGGCTGGAGGCCGTACACCTTGGTGGTCCGGTCCTGTGCCGTGCGCACCGCGAGGACGTGTTCCTCCGCCAGCACCGGCAGCAGCCGGCGCAGATACTCGCTCGCGCCGGCCGAGTCCAGGCCGAGGCAGCGGCGAGTCCAGTCCTGGTACCAGCCCAGCCTGCCGGTGGCCGCGTCGAACGTCGACTTCTCCTTCGGCCCGTCCAGGAGGAATCTCGGAGCGGCCACCCCGTCCGGAAACGCCGGCATGCCGTCGGGCCGCCCGCCCCACACCTTGAACCGGGTCACGCCCGCGTCCCGCATCCACGGCTCCAGCCACCGGTGCCGGACGCCACCGCGCTGCCGTACCCGTTCCAACAGTCCGCGGACGAAGGCCAGATAGCGCTCGGGCGTGGGCAGCCCGCCCACCGCGACGAGCTGACCGGGCAGCGACAGATGCAGATCGCGCGCGAGCGCTGTGACGCGGTCCGGGTCCTCGATGACGACCTCGGCGGCGGCGGTACGGGTGAGTTCCAGCGTGCGCCCTTGACGCGAACGCAGACCGAACTCCATGACCGTGGCGAAGGCCAGCCGCTCACCGATGAGCTTCCACGTACGGGCATCCCCCGTGCCCCGCCCGGACAGCAGCCGGTCCACACCCGGCTCGTCGTGCAGGTCGGGCGGCACCACGGCCGCCAGCACCTGGGGGTCGTCGACGGAGTCGAGCACGTTCCCGATCAGGTCATTGAGCGGCACCGGCTCCGGCGAGTCGTCCAGAGCGTGCGCGAGCAGCGATCGCAGGGAGAACTTGTACGAGGCGTTGGCGACGTACCCCGCCCGGTGCGCGGCGTCCTGGGTGGAGTCGTTGAAGAGCAGCGTCTTGCGCTCCTCCGGGACGAGCGCGATGTCCCCGCCCGTGAACAGCTGGGTGATGGTGGCGGAGGCCAGCGCGGCGAGCGACGTGCCGAGGAAACGGATGCCGTTGTCCGCGTTGCAGGCGGGGCAGCGGTCCTCGACGGCGGCCCGGTCCGCGGACTTCTTGTCCGTGATGGCCAGTGCGAACCAGCCGTCCTGCAGTTCGTCGCGGTCCGCGGCCGTCGGCAGCCGGTACGTCCCCTGCGCACCGTCGAGTACGACGACGGAGAGCGGGTCGACGCCGCTTCCCGACGATGCCCTGGCACCGGTGAGGGCGCCCAGCGCTTCGTCCCGCTCGGCGGGCGTGGCGGAGATGAAGTACCGGATACGCCGCTTGTCGCGGCCGATTCCCGCGCGCCACACCTTGTCCTGGGCCATCACGAGCTGCTGCGGATCAGCCTCCGGAGACAGTGCGGCCCACCCGGACCGCCCGCAGTTGCGGCAGTAGACGGCGGGCAGATGTACGGCTGCGGGCCGCACCGCCGTGTCCGAGCCGGGCTGCGCCAGCGCCCGCCTCGCGTCACCGGACGGCCACGACCCGGACGACCGTTCGTCCTCGCCACCCCCCGCGGGCGGTGTGGCGAGGGCCGCCCTGCGCGCCGCGGTGCGGTCGTCCTCGTACCAGCGGAATTCCGGCGTCGGCCCCACGCCGCGCAGCACGCGCGTGACGGGCCGCACCCACAGATGTGCCTCCACGTGCAGCAGCGGCCGGGGCCGCTTCTCGTCCGACTCGGGATCTCGGGCGGCGGACAGCAGCGCCACGAAGCGCGACAGGGCTTGCAGCACGAGCCGCGGATTCTCCCGGGCGGCCCGCCCCCACGCATACCCGAACCGGCTCATCCGGTCCCGCAGTTCCCATTCGCCGAGCGGCTCGCCGTCCAGGAGCGAGAGCACTCCGTGGGTGAAGTCATGCCGCTTGAGAAGCCTGCCGAGCGCGAACGCGTCGAGCCCCCGCCGTCCGAGGAGCCTCTCCGCGAGCCCGTCGAGGTCCAGCAGGTCGGGGCGTGCTTCTACGCCGAGGCCGCCGGAGCAGTCGATGACCTCTTTCGGAGTCGGCGGCTCGGGCAGTTCGTAGTCCACCTCGCCGGTAAATTGTCCGGCGGACATACGCTCTTCACCGATCACGGCGTCCGCTGCGAACGGCATCCCGAAGACCTGAGCGGCGACATCGAGGAGGCCGACCTCCTGGCCGCCGCCGGAACCGCCCTCACCCAGGGTCGCGGACGTCGCCACCGGACAGATCGCCCCGAGCGGCCGCCCCGGCCTGCTCTGTCCGGTCGCCGAGGCGAGTCGGCGCAGCAGCATCGCGACATCGGTGCCTTGCGCCCCGTCGTAGGTGTGGAACTCGTCGAGCACCACGAACGCGATGTCGGCGCCCTCCCACAGGGGTCGGTCCTCGCCGCGCTGCAACAGCAGATCGAGCATCTTGTAGTTGGTGATCAGCACATCGGGCGGCGTGAGCCGCATCTCCTCACGCCGGGTCAGCACCCGCCGGAAGTCGGTGTCCGGCCGGTCACCGATGTAGAGGCCCGCGGTGACCTGGGCGAGCTCCGGCTGCGCGAGGTACTCGCCGATACGCCCCGCCTGGTCGGTGGCGAGCGCGTTCATCGGGTACAGCAGGACGGCCTTGAGCCCGCTCCGCCCACGCGCCTTCTCCCGCCGGCAGTGGTCGAGGACGGGCACGAGAAAGGACTCCGTCTTGCCCGAGCCGGTCCCCGTGGTGACCAACGTGGGCCGCGCCGGCCCGTGGAGCGTGCTCAGCCGCTCCCACGCCTTGGCCTGATGCCGGTACGGCGGAAAGCCGGGAGCCCATTCGAGATGCCGCTGCCAGCCGTCGTCGGCTTTGTGGAACGGCGTCCTGATCCGCAGATACGGACCGCGGAAAATGCCCGTCTCCGGGTGCCCGAGGAAGCGCTCCAGGGCGAGACGGGTGTCTCCGTCGGTGAGGGCGTACGTCGTCGTGAGGTACTGGATCAAACTGCCGCGGACCTGCGCTGCGGCCAGGGTCGGCCTCACGACGTACTCCTTCACCCCAGGATGTTGTACGGCCCAACCGTATAGCGGGCATCTGACAGCGTCCCCGGATTCACGGCTCACATGAGCGGCCCATGGCCGGAATCGCCTTCTTTCGTCACCGAGAGTCCCACTTCACCCTTCAACCAGGGGCGATACGGCGATGCAGCGGGGTCTGGGGGAAGCCGCGATGGTCGAGCCGATCTACGTACCGGTCCTGCCGGCACGGCGGGACGCCTGGAACGCCTACGCGGAACTGGACGTGCGCGTTCGACGGCGGATCGCTCCGTTGTGGACACTCGTCCCGCACACCGGACGGGAGCGCCCACGTGGCGGGAGGGCAGCACCGGCCCGTGCCCCGGACATCGCCCAGACCGCACTCGACCGTTGGCTCGCTCCGCGCACGGACCAACTGATCGAGGCGATGGACGGAATGCCCGGCTGGGTGGACCCCGTCCATGTCGAAGGCAGCCTCCACGCGGCGGCGGTGAGCCTGTGGCGACTGACGACCCGGAGCGCCCTACGACTGGTCACTGGCCCGGAGCGGGATCCCACTCTGCAGCGCTACGCCGCCGACCTCGCCTTCCTCAGCGGGCGCGGAATCGGCATACGCGTGCTGGTCGACACCCCGCCGGACGAGCCTCAGCGGACGGAGCTGCTGAGGTTGATCGACCGCCTCTGCCTGCCGCCTTCGCGGATGGACCTGATCCTGGACATCGGAGCGGTCGCGGACGCGGCGGAGGCGAGCAAGAGGGCCATCGCGGCCTTGGACCTCCTGGGTGCGCTGGTCCCGTGGCGGACGGTCGTGCTGACGTCCGGCGCCTTTCCCCGTCTGTACGACAGCCCTGGCGCGGAGTCCTTCTCCTACGTTGCTCCGCGCCACGACCGACAGCTGTACGGGGCGGTGCGGGCGGCCCGCCCGGCGTTCCCGAGAGCCCTGGTCTACGGGGACTACTCGACGGAGCACGCCTTCAGCGCGAACATCCCCCATGTGCGGGCGCCGGGGCCGCCGTGGGGACTGATGCGCTACACCGCACCGGACGGCTTCCTCATCGGGCGGGCCCCCACCCGGGGAAACGACCGAGTGGACCGGGTCCGTGCCACGGCCCGCTGGATCACGGAGTCCGAGGCGTTCCGGGGTGCCGAATACAGCGACGGCGAGCGCTGGTTGTCCGAGTGCGCGCGGGGAGCGGGCTCCAAGGGGTCGGGGAACGCGGAGACCTGGATCAGGGTGGGGCATGTCCAGCACATGAGCTTTGTCGTGCGCCAACTTGTCATGGGCGATCGCCCGTGAGTCGGCCACAAGGTGAGCGTGCGTGGAGTGGGACGGAGACTGACCGCGAGGGGTGTGATGACCGCTCGCGGCCGAGATGCGGCTGGTGTTCCCCAAACTAGGCGGTCTAGCATGATCGTTCACTTGTGCGACGTTCGATGAGGGCTACGACGGGGGCGGCTGGAGTGAGTGCCGAGGCGTTGCGGGGACGGCTGACGGACCTGGCGGCTGTGGGGCAGGGCAACCTGCGTGCGGTCGTGGGGGAGTTCCGGCGCAGCGAGGTGCTGGTGCCGGTGGTGGACGGTTCGTTGGTGTCGGTGGAGGCGGGCGGGATTCGCTGGCTGTTCGCGTTTACGGACGAGGCGGCGTTGGAGCGTTTCGCCGAGGCGCGGGGTGAGGCTGTGCCGGAGCGAATACCCGTGCACGGGGCGCGGCTGCTGGACCAGGTGATCCCGAAGGTGGGCGGCCCGGCGGGGGTCGCGGTGGACGCGGGCAGCCCGACGGGCCTCGCGCTGCCGCCGGTTGCGGGGATCGTGCCGGACGCGGTGGCTGTGGACGGCGCTTCGAAGGAGCCGGTGGCATGAGTGACGGCTACCAGGTCGATCCGGAGGCGATGGAACGGATCACCCGCGGCATCAACCAGGCGATGGCGGAGCTGAAGGAGTTCGGCTTCGACATCGAGGCGAACCTGGGCCGCGGCTTCGACGACCTGTCGATGACCGGCCTGGAGGTGGGCGACGACGGCCTCCAGCAGGTGTTCGGGGACTTCTGCGACCGCTGGGGCTGGGGTGTGCGTTCGCTGATGCGGGACGCGAACGAGTTCGCGGGCCGGCTGGGGCTGTCGGCGGGGATCTACCACGAGCAGGAGCAGTACGTCTCCGACACCTTGAAGTCGGTGTGGACGGCGGGCACGGGCAACCCGTACCTGTCCCCGGACGAGGTGAAGGCACGTTCCTGGTCGGAGACGCTGAAGGACAACCCGGTCAGCCAGGTGGCGAACGCGGACTACAGCGCGGAGTCGTTCACGTCGGGTGCGGACGAGGTGAAGGCGGCCTGGACCCAGGCGGCGGAGGACGTTTCGACATCGACGGTGACGCCGGACGCGTTCCTCGACCCGGATACGGACTGGCAGTGGAGCGGCCCGCCTCAGGCCTCTGCTGAGGGGGAGGGTGAGGGCTGATGGGGTTCGGGGATCTGGTCGACGACTTCGGCGACGGCCTGGAAAGCGCGGCCGACGGCCTGAACAAGGGCGTCGGCGAGGCCGTCAACTGGGGCACGGACAAGACGGCGGGACTGCTCTCGAAGGTGGGCGCGGACGGCGCGGCCGAGAACGTCCGGGACTTCGGCGAGAGCGTGAACAACCGCCTGGGCGGCACGGTCGCCGAACGCGCCTTGGGCGAGACCGAGGACCCGAAGGAGCTCGTCCATGGCAGCGAGCCGGCGCTGCGCGAACGGGCCGGGCATCTGCGGAAGTTCGCGGGCGCCTTCGAGAACGTCGGCCAGGGCATGCGGTCGCTGGACCCGGGGGAGTGGCGGGGCCAGGCCGCGGACGCGTTCCGCGCGAAGTTCGACGTACAGCCGAAGCAGTGGTTGACGGCGGCGGACGCGTGCACGTCGGCCGCGGCCGCGCTGGAGGCGTACGCGGACACGGTGGCCTGGGCGCAGGGGCGCGCGCAGGCGGCGATCGAGACGTACCGCGCCGCTCAGGACGCCTCCCGGCGGGCGGCGGACGCTTACGACGCGCAGGTGTCGGCGTACAACCGGGCGGCCGAGCGATACAACGCGACCGCCGAGGCGGGCGGCGACCCGGGCGTGAAGCCGACGAAGCCCGGCGATTTCGTCGACCCTGGGACGGCGGGCCGCCAGGAGGCGCAGGACATCCTGTCCGACGCCCGCAGCCAGCGTACGGATGCCGCTGGGGACGCCCGCCGCAAGATGGCCGCCGCCCTGGAATCGGCCCCACCGAAACCGGAGTTCACCGACCGTATGGGCGCGGATGCGGCGGACCTGTTCGTCGGCACCCAACTCAACTCGGTCCATGTCGCGGGAGGCCTCCTGCGCGGCGGCACGGACATGCTGAAGCTGGCCCGCACGGTCAACCCGCTGGACCCCTACAACCTCACCCACCCCGGCGACTGGGGCAAGAACTCCCAGCTGCTGCTGGCCGGTCTGGTGGGGACGGCGGCCCACCCGGAACGCCTGCCGATGTCGATCCTGGGCACGGGGTGGTCCAGCGACCCGGGGGACTCGGCGGGGTATCTGTTCTCGAACCTGATCGGCGGGAAGGGGGCGGGAGGGCTGGGCCGGGCGGCGCTCCTGCGGGACGGGCTGCGCGGGGTTGCCAAGGATGCGGCCACGGGAGCCGCGCGCCAAGGCACGCGCCGGGGACTCATGGACGTCGCGCGGGAACTGAAGTGCAGGCTGTTCGGCGGCGACCCGATCGACATGGCCACCGGCCGCATGTCCCTCCCGCAGACGGATGTGACGCTACCGGCCCGGCTTCCCCTGGTCTTCTCCCGCCAGTTCGAGTCGTCGTACCGGGCGGGCCGCTGGTTCGGCCCGTGCTGGACGTCGACGGCCGACCAGCGCCTGGAGATCGACGCGGAGGGCGTCGTCTTCGTCCGCGAGGACGGCTCGTTGCTGGCGTATCCGCACCCGGCGCCGGGCGTCCCGGTTCTGCCGCTGGCGGGCGCTTCCTGGCCGCTGACGGTGGACGAGTGGGGCGACTACACGGTCACCGACCCGGAGTCCGGCCGTCTCTGGGACTTCGCGGGCCCGGGCGGCGACGGCATAGCTCTGTTGGCGCAGGTCATCGACCGCTCGGGCAGCCAGTGGCTGACCTTCGAGTACGACGACGAGGGCGCCCCTACAGGCATCGTGCACTCGTCCGGCTACGACCTGAGGATCACGACCGACGGCGGCCGCATCACCGCCCTGCACCTGGCCGACGACGTCGAATTGGTCCGCTTCACCTACGACGCGCACGGCCACCTGTCGACGGTGACGAACTCATCGGGCCTGCCGACCCGTTTCACCAACGACGCGATCGGCCGGATCACGGCATGGACGGACACGAACGACTCCTCGTACCACTACGTCTACGACGACGAGGACCGGTGTATCTCGCAGGGCGGCGAGGCGGGCCACCTGCGCAACACGTACACCTACGGCGAACCGGACCCGACCACCGGTCTTCGAACCGTCGCAGCGGTCAACTCGCTGGGGCACAGCACCCGTTACGAGGTCAACGGCGAGCTTCAGGTGGTGGTGGAAACCACCCCGGACGGCGCCACGACCCACACCACCTACGACCGGGCCCACCGCCCGCTGACCGTCACCGACCCCCTGGGCCGCACGCGTGGCTATGCCTACGACCGGGCGGGCCGTACGGTCCTGGCGATCCGTCCGGACGGCTGCTATAACAGCGTCGGCTACAACGACCACGGCCTGCCGGTCGCGGTGACCGGCGCGGATGGCACCCACGTCACCCAGGAGTTCGACGAGTTCGGCAACCGCACGTCGGTGACCGACGCCTCGGGTACGACGACCCGTTTCACGTACGACGACCAGGGCCACCTGGAGTCCGTCACCAACGCCCTCGGGGACACCACCCGGGTCCGCTGCAATGCGGCGGGCCTGCCCCTGGAGATCACCGACCCCCTGGGTGCGGTGACCCGCTACGAACGCGACGCCTTCGGCCGCCCGGTGACGATCACGGACCCGACGGGTTCCGTCACCCGCCTGGAGTGGACGGTGGAGGGCCGCCTGTCCCGCCGTACGGCGGCGGACGGCTCGGCGGAGTCCTGGACGTACGACGGCGAGGGCAACTGCACCACCCACACGGACGCGTCGGGCGCGGTCTCCCGCTACGAGTACACCCACTTCGACCTGCTGGCGGCCCGCACGGGCCCGGACGGCGTGCGCTACGAGTTCGACCACGACACGGAACTACGCCTCACGCGGGTGCTGAACCCGCAGGGCCTGACGTGGAGTTACGAGTACGACCCAGCGGGCCGCCTCATCGCGGAGACGGACTTCGACGACCGCAGGCTGACGTACGAGCACGACCCGGCAGGCCAACTGAGCGCCAGCACCACGGCATCCGGAGAGCCGATCACCTTCTTCCGTGACGTCCTGGGCCGGGTGATCCGCAAGGAGGCGGCCGGAGCGGTCACGACGTACGCCTACGACCCGACGGGCGCCCTGACGGAGGCGACGGGCCCGGACGCGTTGCTGACCCTTCACCGGGACGAGGCGGGCCGCGTGCTGTCGGAGACGGTCAACGGCCGCACGCTCACGCACACCTACGACGTGCTCGGTCGCCGCACCGGCCGCACCACGCCCACCGGCGCGACGACGACGTGGTCGTACGATGCATCGGGCAACCGCACAGGAATGGCGGTGTCGGGCCGCACCCTCACCTTCACGCACGACGAGGCAGGCCGCGAACTGGCCCGCCACATAGGCGAGTCGGTGACCCTGACCCAGGCCTTCGACCCCCGGGGCCGCCTGACGAAACAAGACATCATCGGCCCGGCCGGCAGCCATCTCCAGCACCGCGCGTACACCTACCGGGCCGACGGCAACCTCACCGCCATCGACGACGATCTGAACGGCACCCGCCACTTCGACGTCGATGTGGCGGGCCGGGTGACGGCGGTGCACGCGGCGAACTGGACGGAGACGTACGCGTACGACGAGGCGGGCAACCAGACGTCCGCGAGGTGGCCCTCCACGCACCCTGGCCATGAGGCAACCGGCACCCGCTCCTACAACGGAACCCGCATCACCCGCGCCGGCACCATCCGCTACGAACACGACGAAGCGGGCCGCGTCACCCTCCGCCAGAAATCCCGCCTGTCCCGCAAGCCGGACACCTGGCGCTACGCATGGGACGCGGAGGATCGCCTGACGGCGGTAACGACCCCCGACGGTACGACGTGGCGCTACCGCTACGACCCGTTGGGCCGCCGCATCGCGAAGCAACGGATGGCCCCCGACGGCGAATCGGTCCTGGAACAGGTGGACTTCACCTGGGACGGCACGATCCTCTGCGAACAGACCGCGACGTCAGCGGATTTGCCGAATCCGGTCACGCTGACCTGGGACCACCAAGGCCTGCGCCCGATCACCCAGACCGAACGCATCACCGCGGCGGAAGCCCCCCAGCAGGAGATCGACTCCCGCTTCTTCGCCATAGTCACGGACCTGGTCGGCACCCCGACCGAACTCATCGACGAGGCGGGCGACATCGCCTGGCGCACCCGCAGCACCCTGTGGGGCACCACGGCATGGACCGCGGACAGCACCGCGTACACCCCACTCCGCTTCCCCGGCCAGTACTACGACCCAGAAACCGGCCTGCACTACAACTACTTCCGCCACTACGACCCTGAGACCGGCCGCTACACCGCCCCTGACCCCCTTGGGCTCGAACCCGCGCCCAACCCGGTTGCCTATGTAAGCAATCCCCACGTCTGGATTGACCCGCTCGGGCTGACGCCTTGTGAGCCTGGTGAGGGTGAGCAAAGTCTTTACAAGGCGCCCCAGAGAGGACAGGGGCAGCATCAGTACGACAATGGTTACCTGGCTGATGACTTCCCTGGTGGTCCCGACGACCCCTATATGAATGGAATGGCCTACTTTGCAAAGGAACGAGAGCTCGCTGAAAGTTACGCAAAGTTTTACAAAGAAGGTGTGATTGAGGTTAGGATACCTGTGGCTGAATATGAGCGATATTTTGCAAAATTTGAGCACCCGTACGAGGGTGGGCCCCTGACGGAGCTGGAGATCCCGAACACTGACGTGGAGCGTCTCAATAACTACCCAAGGGAGTGGCACAGGTGAGCGATGAAGAAGAGTGGCAACGAGCCAAAGAGATTTATGGGGTTGGCTCTCGGGCGGCTGGTGTCGTCGTTGCTCATTTCCCATTCGGATTCTTTGTGCAGCTGGATGAGGCTCCAAATGTAAAAGGCTTTGTGGATATCATCTCTTATAATCCTAGCGGGGGCTCATGTGGCCCTGAGAGCTGGCCCGCCGTGGGAGGGCGTGTTGATGGTGTAGTGGCGGACCTGGTCGATCGGGACCATCAGGTAAGGATCCGCGTTGAACATCCCTCGGAGAAGAGCGGATGATAATCCGATGCGTTAAGTGAAAAATTCCAGCCGTTCCGCAATTCGCATGTGTGCGTTTTCGGCCTTGCGCTCCTCGGGCCTGGTCTCTGGCTCAACACCCCGTTTCGGTAGCGCGTTCGCATAGAACTCGGGCGATTACCTGAACCGCCGTCAAGGGCCCTGTATGGCGCCGGGAAACCGCTTGACTGCAACTGTATGCATGGGCATAGTCGGAATACTCCGACCCACTGCCAGACCTGGATTGTTATGGAACCTGGCCGATGAAAGTTCTCCCTTTGTGGCCTGACTCTCCTCCGTGGCTGGCCGTTCCGGGCCCTATGCGGCTTTTTTGGGGCGGTTACTGCCCGGAAGCCCCGGCGACGACAAGGATTGCCGCGGCCAACTGGCCCAGGGGCTCCGCGAGGGCGGTGGCGCGTCGGCCGAGGCGGGACGCTGCTCGACTGGTTCGGGTCAGGCGGGTGCGCCATGCGGACTCGTCCGGTGACGGTTGGGCGTTGCTCGTGTATCACCTTGTTGCGGAAGGCATGGTGGTTGTAGGCCGCAGCACGGCGGTTGGCCGTAGGTGAGGGCGCTCCGTCGAAGGTTGACCGGATCTCGTCACTTCCACTGTGCGAGATCGGCCGCGAAGTCGGCGTAGGAGCGATTGCGGCTGGGGTCGCAGGAGGTCACGTAGCCGTACGCGACGGCCTTCTCGATCACTTCGGGGGCGTGGCTCTCGAGGTATGGGGGGCGGGTGAGGCGGCTTTTGAGGAGTTCCTTGGAGCCGCCGGATATGGTTCCCAGGTTTCTCTTACGGTCCTGCTGTGTGAGCTTCCACGTCGAGTTGAGCTTGGTGAACGCTTCGGGGAACAGCATCAGCCAGGCCTCCATCTCGTCGGCGGCGAGGGCGAGGGCCGTGTCGCAGCCGAAGGCCTTCCGGAGCTCGGCCGAGAGCTGTCGGCGACGATTTTCGTAGGCCTCGTCGATGACGGCGTCGAGGTCGACGTGCACGACGATGCCGGCGAGCTGGGCCTGGAGGCGCGTGGCCTGCCCCTGGGCGAGCAGATGCAGCCGTTCCAGACGTGGTGCCAGCTGGTTCTCCGCCTTCTTCAGCCGTACGGGCGTCTTCACTTCGATGATCTTCGGTGGGCGGGCAGCGGGCCAGCGGCACAGAACGGGGAGCAGATGCCGTAGAACGTCCCTGTCGTGCTGGCCCTCCCCGGCTATCGCGATCACCGGTTTGCCCTGGCCACGGCCTGCCTGCTTCTTGCCGGCCACTACAGCCCCCCGCCCAGCGCCCCCGAGAACCACAGCTCGCCCAGCGGCAGTCCTTCGGACGCGTCGACGACCTCGCGGATACGTTCCGTGCTGGTGGCCGGGATGTGGGAGGCCCCCTTCGCGTCGCGCTCGCAGATGACGATCTCCTCCGGTTCGAGCTGGTCCACGAGCACCGGGGCGTGGGTGGTGACGAGGAGCTGGGTGCGTTCGCTGGCCTCGCGGAGCCGCTCGGCGAGGAGCTCCAGGGCGTGCGGGTGCAGGCCGTGGTCGATCTCCTCGATGCACGTCATCACCGGCGGGTGCGGGTCGTGGAGGAGGGCGAACAGGCAGAGCATGCGTACGGTGCCGAAGGAGGCGTCGGCGAGGCTGGTCCGGCCGCGCAGGTTGCGTTCCTTGAGCTGGACGGTGGCCCGTCCGCTGGTGCCGGGGACCAGTTGTATGTCGATGTCCTCGATGGAGGGCACCAACGTGGTGACGTCCTCCAGGAGGGCCGCCCACGCGTCCGGCTCTTCCCGGAGTTTGAGGAGGAAGTCCACGAGATTGGACGCGTCGTCGGCGAGCAGCTGACCGGGCAGACCCACGGCCGCGGGCCGTCGGGCGGCACGTACGTCGGCGTCGAAGACGCGGACTTCGGTGAGGTGCTGGGCGAGCCCTCGTATGGCCGTGGCGGAGGGGGCGCCTTTGGGCAAGGGGAGTTCACCGCGCAGGCCGGTGGCCATGGGGTCGACCTTCGGCGGCCGGGGCAGCTGTTCGCCTGCGACCGCGCTGACGATCTCGGCCGTGGTGAGGCGGAGCTCGATCCTGGTCTCGGCGGCTTCCGTGTGCAGGACGAAGCCCTCACGGCGCGAGAAGTGGTAACGGCCCCTGTCCTCCCCGGGCACCCGACGGCGCAGCAGGCTCAGGCTGTACGCGTCGGGGGCCGACTCCGAGGCGTGCGGGCTCCAGATGCCTTCCAGGCCGATCCGGAGCCCTGAGCGAGTGTGGTTGCCGCCCCGGTAGGCGATTTCCTCGTAGCCGCCGAGTGTCTCCACCGTGGGTTCGATGCCGGCGCGGGCCACGCCGGCGAGGAACTCGAAGACTCTGAGGACGTTCGACTTGCCCACGGCGTTGGGGCCGACCAGGACGGTGAGGGGGCCCAGTGGGAGGTCCATCCGCGTGAGGGTGCGGAAGTTCTCCACGGTCAGGCGCAGAAATCGGCTGTTCAAGCGGCGGGCCAATCCGGACGGGGGCCACCGGCCGACAGCCGGTCGCGGGTGGTGAAGTGCCGGGTAAGGATATCCGCCGAAGATCCTCAATTTCCCCCGAGTCCGCCAACTCGCCCGGGATTTCCGCACCCTGACGGAACGTGGAACTCGGCCCACACGGTCTTGCCGGGACCCGTCGGGCGAGGGTCGACACCCCAGACGTTCGCGAGGGCGTCCACGAGGAGGAGGCCGCGGCCCGACTCGCCGTCGGGGGGTGGTGTGCCGGGGGCGGGCAGCTTCTCGGCGCGGGTGTCCGTGACCTCGATGCGGAAGCCGCTGCCGGTCGCTGTCCCGACGACGCTGAGGTGGAAGTCCCGTCCGGGGACGTGGCCGTGGCGGACCGCGTTCGCGGTGAGCTCGGCGGCGATGAGGGTGACGGTTTCGTTGGTGGGCGAGGCGTAGGGGTGGCCCCACTCGTTCAGGCGGTGCGAGACGAGTCGACGGGCGAGGCGTGCGCCGCGTGGTGTCGAGGTGAACCGCATCGAGAATTCGCGCCTTTGTGGGGGAACTGCTGGCTTCATGCTGTCAACGGTTGTGTCTGTGCGTAGCGTTGAACAGGCGTGATGCGCTGACGGTCACCGGTTGTACGCGGTCGGTGTGCGGCTGTACGTGGCCGGCGGCGTGACCGGGGTCCAGGGCGGTGCGTTGGTTGTGCTCGGCGGTGTGGTGCGTACGGGAGGTGTCGGGGTGGAGGAGCAGCAGGCTGAGGGTGAGCAGGAGTACGAGTTCGGTGCGGGCATCCTGCACGTGTGGCGGCGGCAACTGAAGCTGTTCCGGGAGCGGGCGGGGATGGACCGGGCGGAGCTCGGGGCTCTGACGGGGTACTCGGCCGCGACGATCGCCTCTTTCGAGCAGGGGAGGCGGATTCCACCGCCGAAGTTCATCGACCGGGTGGATGAAGTGCTGGATGCCGGTGGGGTGTTGAAGGCAGGGAAGGAGGATGTGGCTCGGGCTCAGTATCCGGCGTTCTTTCGGGATGCGGCGAAGTTGGAGGCCGAGGCGGTTGAGCTTCACGTGTACGCGAATCAGGCGGTGCCTGGGCTGTTGCAGACGGCGGAGTATGCGCGGGCTGTGTTCACGAATTGGCGGCCTTTGCTGGACGAGGAGACGGTGGAGCAGAGGGTGGCGGCACGTCTGGCCCGCCAGGAGATCTTCTGCCGAACGCCGTTGCCGACCATCAGCTTCGTCATCGAGGAGTCGGTGCTGCGTCGCCCCCTGGGCGGGTGGGGTGTCATGCGGGGCCAACTGGAGCAGATCCTGCTGCACGGTCACCGGCGTAACGTTGAAATTCAGGCGATGCCCGTCGAGCGGGAGGAACATGCTGGACTGGCTGGTCCGTTCACCTTGATCGAGACGAAGGAAGGACGGAGGATCGCCTACGTGGAGGCACAACAGGACAGCCGCCTCTACACCGCGCGGAAACCGGTCCGAGAGATCGAGGAGCAGTACGGCCTCCTCCGGGCACAGGCGCTCACTCCGCGCGAATCGCTGGCCCTCATTGAGAAGTTGCTGGGAGAGACATGAACGTCGAAGAGCCTCTGGCGTCAGTGCCCGAGTCGGCATGGTTCGTGAGCAGTTACAGCAGTGGGGCGGGCGGCGAGTGCGTCGAGGTTGCAGCCTGGACAGGCGCCTTGCATGTGCGTGACTCGAAGGACAAGGCGGGCCCGGTGCTGAGCCTTACGCCGGACGCCTGGACCGACTTCGTCGGGTTCGCCGCTCGGCACCCCGTGTAGCGCGTAGCACGACCTCGCCGTGCCCCGTGATCGTTCACGAACGGTCGCGGGGCACTGGCGTTCACGACCAGCGGCCGGCCGCGATCTCGGCGTCCAGGCGGGCCTGGAAGTGGGCGTGGGCGGCGCGCATTTCGGTCTCGCGGTCGGCCTTGTAGAAGGGGGCCTGGTAGCCGGCCGGAGGTGGAGTGTGCTCCGGGTCTTCCAGGTGGGCCATGAGGTCGAGGTAGTCCTGCTTGGTCTGGCCGTGGCCGTACGTGTTGAAGTCGGCGGCGATCTTGCGGCCGTTGGCGTCGAAGTAGGTTGCCGACTCGTAGTCGTACAGCTGTGGGTAGCGGGACTTGAAGATCGCGGCGAGCTGGTCGGCGGTGATGCCGAGCCATACAGCGACGAGGGCGTCGAGTTCGACGAGGGCGGCCCGGCGTTCGTGCTCGGTGCGGAGGGGGGTGTCGTACTCCCAGGTCGGCTTGAGGCTGGCGGCGAGGGGCTTCAGGCGGGGCCAGTTGGGGTTCGCCCAGTCTTCGTAGCCCGCCCAGCGGGGGTCGAACAGCTCTGCCCAGAGAGGCGCGTAGTGGGTGGTGAGGGCATTCAGACGGAGGGTGCGGAGGAGGAGGGCGGAGGCGAGGGGGTGTTTGGGGTCGGGGGCAGGTACTTTGTGGGCCTCGGCGGCGCGAAGGTGAGAGCGGCCGGTGATGCGAAGCAGGTAGTCCAGAGGTAGTGCTGCCCAGAAGCCTGCGTTAAGGGCGGTTGAGTGGTTGTTCGCAAGGGCCATCGAGTTTACGGCGTCTACGTGAGCGGGGCCGGGTGGGATGAGAGCGGCGTGCAGGCAGCGGCTACTGTCGAAGGGGATCATGACACGCCAGGCCAACCGAAAGTAGGCGGTGAACGGCCTTTCCGACCAGGTCTGTTGGTCCCCCAGGTACGTCGCTTCGTCGGTGGCCCGGACAAGGTTGGTCACCGGAACGTACCTCTCGGGCAGCTCCGTCGGCGCGAGCGAGTCCCAGTCTCTGTTGCTTCGGCAGGGGATCCTTGGCTCCTTTGAGAAGGGAAGCGCGGATGCGAAGTGCGGTCCCTGGAGGATGACATCTGCGAGTTTTGTGACGGCCTGATTGCCCCAGCGAATCAATCCGTCCTTCCTGGCCCCGGTTTCGTGGTATCCGCTTGAGATCATCGGGCCGTAGTCGGCCATGCTCTTGGGGTAGGCGGCCAATGCCTCAATTGCGCCTTGTTCGCCGACGAGGACCGGGTACAGCAGAGGGGCCTGTGCCGCTCCGCCCGTAGAGCCCGTCAGGGCTTGCCAACTGGCAAGCAGCGCAGTGTCTACATGCACGATGCGGTCGCGATGTGGCCTTATGTCCCACGAGCCGTTGTGTTTGATGCCGGGGCTTGTGCCCCGCCCATCGTGGGTCAGCGAATCTGGCAGGACATCGATGCCGCGGAGCTCGCTGACATGCAGGAAGTCAGGATCCTGTGGCGAGCCGTAGACATGCATCCCGAATTCTGCGGAACGGTTGAGGTCGTCGAATGCCCAGTTGGCCGAGTTCACAAAGTGCGCGTGAACCCGGAGATGCCGGTACGTGGCAGCCCGGATGGCGCCCTCGCGGACGCCACCGAAGTGTGTGTCCGGATGGATCATGCCTGCGCTGCCCTGCGGCGCGATCTGCCGCCACACCCTAGCCATGAAGGCCCGGTAGAGGTCGCCCTGAGTACCGATAAGAAGCGGGTACATCACCGGGCTGCCCAGCACAGCGACGGCACCAGCAAGGGCGGCCAGCTCATCGAGGAGGAAAGCCTGGCTATCGGCACGCGCGCCCAGCACCTCTTCTTTACGGAGCCGCCATTCCCCTGCACTCGGCTTCTCCGCCAGCGAAAACCAGGGCTCCAGCTCCGCCAGAACCAAATCCTCCTGCCACCGAGGCCTCACCCAAGGCGGATTCCCCACCTGCAAATCAAACCCACCCCGCGCAAATACCTGCGCGAACTCCAACTCCCAATGAAAGAACCCCTGCTGCCCAGCAACATCCTTCGCCACCGCAGCCCACGGATACTGCTCCTCCAGCCGATGAGCCCCATCCATGCCCATCAGATCCGGCAGCGCATCCTCATACGGCTCAAGCTCATCCAGCCGTTCGAACTCCGAGACCAACGAATCCGCCGGAACCTCCTGCCTCCCCAGCAAGGACTCCGCGAACTCCAGCCAGTCGTCCAGGTCCGCCAGCGGAACAGCCTCCCGCCGCCGCTCCTTGACCTGCTCCTGCCGTCGACCGGTCCTCCGTCGCTCCACCGCATCCCGCGTCAGACTCAGCTGCTTCGAATCGACCCCGAACCCAGGCAGCGCATCCGCCTCCCAGGCCATCAACACACCGTCGTCCGAAGCCTCGGCGTCATCATCGACAGGCGACTCCTCCTCACCCCCCTCCACCCACTCCGCCACCCGCCGGTACGCCCCATCGGTCCCGTCCAGCAGCGCAGCCCCCCGCACCGGCCAGAACCACAACGCACACCACGCGTCCATCAGCGTCTTCAACCGCCAGTACGGCGTATCGACCGCCTCAAGATCCGCCAGCACCTTCTCCCGCTGCACCGCCACCTCAGGCGCCCGCAGCGACCCGGCCTCCGCCCCCCACACGTCGATCCGCCGCGAGATGTCCCGCTCGGAGATCTCCAGGCGCCGTACGACAAGCCCCCACAGGTACTCAGCTCGCCGGGCCAGCCCCTGCAACCGCTCGGTCTGCTTCTTCGACGGAGACTTGGTGATCGCCTTCCGCCAGGCACCCAGCGCCTTGGCCGCCTCCGGCGCCAGTGCCCTGGCCTCCTTCTCGGCGGCGACCGCGCCCCACTCCTTCGCGGGCAGCAGGAAGTGATGCACGGCCCCGTCCGGCAGGCCACCCTCCACCCCCGTCTCCGTCAGCGGAAAGCGTTCCGGCGTGCTCCCCAGCCAGCCGCCCTTCTTCAACCTCTCCGCCGAATAGATCTCCCGCCGCCCACCGATCAGCGAGTTGCCGCGCCGCAGGTGCAGCCCGAACCACGGCGCTTCCATCCCCGGATGCATCGTGTTGAGCCACAGCGAGACCTCCGCCAGCTCCACAGCCGTCGAGTTCAGGTCCACGCCGTACGAGTTGTGCAGCGCGACATACGCCTTGGCCTTCTGGAGCTCGATCGCATACGTCTCCGTGTCGATGGCGACGCCCAACTCGTCCTGCCGCCGCCGCAGATACTCTGCCGCCACCTGATTGATGGCCTCGTTGAGGAACGCGCCCGAACCGAGCGCCGGTTCGCAGATCTTCCAGTCCAGCAGCTCCCGAGCCGCCGTAACCGAACCGTCCTGGTCCAGTCGATGCTGCAACGCCAGCTGCACGGTCACCTTCGTCAGCGACTCCGGCGTGTAGTACGAGGCCGATGTCTGCCGGTCCCGCCCGGACAGGCGGTACACGAACGACCCCGGCCGATACCGGACCCGTACGTCCGCACCCGTCTCCTCGTCCCGTCGCCGTACGAAGACCGAGTCGGCGTACTCGTCGGCCCGCGAGGCCGGCACCAGCCAAGAGCCGTCCTTCGGGTCGCCGGCCTTCGCGACCTCGTACAGTTCCTCGCTCGCCACGAAGCCCGAGTACGACATCAACCCCTCGTACACGGCGCCCAGTTGGTTGATGCCGAGCTGGGCGTACGAGATGAAGCCGCCGCGCTCGCCCTTCCTGCCGCGCGTGAGCATCAGCAGCCGCAGCACCCGGTACAGCGTGGCGTTGCGCAGGCGCGTGTCGACGTACCTGACCTCGCCGGTCTCGTCCTCGTCGAAGCGGGGGTCGGCCACCGAGCGGGCGCCGATCAGCTGGATGGAGTCCGGCTCGAACAGTTTGGAGTGGAGGGGCTCGAAGCGCAGGCCGATGTCCTCCGACGTGGGCGCCCCTTCGCCGTGGGTGCGCCGCGAGCGGTATCCCTCCTGCACCTTCCGGAAGAGCAGGTCCAGTGACTCGTAGAGGTAGAAGCCCTCGCGGGCCTTCTCGCCGACCAGGTCCCGTTCCGCCACCAGCTCGCCCAGCCGTCCGAGCCCGTATCCCTGGTGGTACTCCGGATAGTCCGAGGGCAGAATGCCCAGCTCGGGCCGCGCCTCCGCGTACAGCAGGAACAGGATCCGGTACAGATAGCGCAGTGATTCGCGCGTCAACTGCCTTGACAGTTCCGGGAGTTCCTTGACGTCCTGCGGGCGCAGGCCCGCCACCCGCAGCCGTTCCAGGATCTCGTTCGCGATCAGCTCCACCGACAGGCGCAGACCGTCGCGCAGGTCCGACGAGACGCCCACCGCGTGCCTGGTGGACTTGTCGACGAGGCCTGTCAGGGGGTTCTCGCCGCCCTCCTCCGGCGTCCGCAGGGAGTCCGCGCCGAACAGGGCCGCCAGCGTGTCGAGTTCGCCGCCCATGCGGACGTCGTTGCGTTCCAACGCCGCGTCCAGCGAGGCCGCCAGGTAGCGTCCCTCGCCCCACACCGCCCGGTCGGCCAGGATGATCACGCCGCCGACCAGCAGCAGCACATAGCGCGGTGCGTCCTCGCTCGCGAACAGGAACGACGCCAGCTTCGAGCCCGTCGTCAGCTCCGCGGACCCCTCCAGCTGGACCCGGTGCAACAACCGGCCCGCCCCGTCCGGTTCCAGCGCCGCGTCCGGCTCCGCCGCCCAGCCGCAGTCCAGCGCCATCAGGCCGGGCTCGGCGTGGGCGACCCGCACCTCGTACGCATGGTCCGCCCGCTGCACGGTCACGGTCTGCGGCTTGGCGTCGTAGCCGAAGGCGCGCAGCACCGACGCGTTCAGCTCCGTGGCCCGCTCCCGCCAGTCCGGGTTGTCGTACGTCGTCGCGTCGTCCGGCTCGGCCGCCGCCTCCGCGAAGAACGCCCGTGCCCGGAAGTACGGGCGGCGCAGCTCGCGCAGGCCCACGCGGGCAGTCACCGGCAGCGCGTCCGCCGCACTCTCGGTGTCGCGGGCGGCCTCCTCGCGCTCCTTCCAGGTCGCCAGGAGACCCGCCTTGAGGTCCTTGGGGAGGACCTCGGCCAGATAGTGCGCGGAGAAGTAGTCGCCGCGGTTGACGAGGGAGTCGTACGTCATGGCTGGGTGAACCTCGGGAGATCAGGCGGTGGAGTCGAGGACGGCGAGGATCCGGAGCATCGGGCGGCCGGTGGTGAGGAGCGAGTCGGCCAGGTCCGTGAGCTTCGACTTGGTGTCGGGGCCTGCCAGGGTCGGCTGCTCCCAGGTGCCCAGGCGTTCCTTGTACTTCTCGATCGGGTCGAGCAGCGCCCGGTCCCACTCGGCGCTGTGCCGGCGCAGGAAGTCCTCCGCCGCCTCCAGGGCGGCCGGGATGCCCGAGGTCAGCAGGTCGAGGTCGTGGCTGTGGAGCGGGTTGGCCATCGTGGGGCCGACGCCCGCGTCGCGCAGTACGCCCACCATGTCGTCGGTGACCGTGCGGCCCTGGACGGTCATCCACTTCACCACCGTCGGGCGGCCCAGCGCGTTGGAGAAGATCCCCTGGATCAGATAAACGGGCAGCTTCACGTTCGCCGTGATGACCGGGGCCTCCTGGCGGCCCAGGCGCACCAGGACCTTGTCCGTCAGCCACTCCATGACCGGATGGAGATCGGTGAGCAGGGAGATCTCCGGCCAGCTGGACGTCGAGGACTCCCGGGCGCGAATCAGCGCCAGGTCGGCGAGCTTGCGGTTGAGGGTCACCAACAGGCGTTCGTGGAGGCGCTGTTCGCGGCGGTAGTCCAGGGGCAGGGCCTTCAGCCGGTGGGTCAGGTCCGACGGCGGCCGGAAGGAGATCAGGCCCGTCTCCGGGTCCTGGTCCAGCTCCAACTCACGCTGTGACTCGGGGAAGGCCTCGCGCATCGCCTCGTCGATGAACTCGCGGGTGTTCGTGAACAGGCGGGGCACGTCGGCAGGGGCGGGCGGAGCGTCCCCGTCGACCTCGTCCGGGTCGTCGCCGACGGCTCCGAAGAAGTCCGCGAGGAAGTCGGTGCCGGAGTCCTCGGCCGCGGCCGCCTGTGCCGTCGCGTCGAGGGACTCGTCGACCGTACGGCCTCGCAGTAGATCCTGGATGAGGGACTTCTCCTCCGCGTCCGCCCGGTACAGACCCGAGACCGCCTCCGCCGTACCCATGCTGCGGTGCGCCTCGTCCTCGCGCTCCAGGAGCCGTTCGGCGACCGTACGGTCGTCCTTCGCGCCCTCGACCTCGCTGGTGAGGATCAGCGCGCGGAACTGCGGGGGGTGGGACTGGCCGTAGCGGTCGATACGGCCGTTGCGCTGCTCGATGCGGATCAGGGACCAGGGGACGTCGTAGTGGACGAGCTGGTGGCACTGGCGGTGGAGGTTGACACCCTCCGATGCCACGTCTCCCGTGAACAGGATGCGCACGGGGGTGTCCGCCAGGCCGAAGTCCTCGACACACTGCATCTGCTGCTCGTCGGAGAGACCGCCGTGCATGACCCGCGCGGCCTCCTGCAACGCCTTCCCCTTGAAGCCGAGAGCCGCCGGGACCGTCCTACGCAGCCACTCCAGCGTCTGGACGCGCTCGGAGAACACCACGACCCGGGTGTCGCTCTTCGGGCCGATTCCGATGGACCGGAGCTGCTCGACGAGGGTTTCGAACTTCGCCGAGTCCTGCTCCGACATGCCGGCCGTGAGGTCTTTGAGGCGGTGCAGCGCGTCCAGTTCGGGGCCTGGAACGGCGTATTCCTTCGTGGTGAGCGTCTTGATGCGCGCGTCGACCGTCGCCCCCAGAGCCACGTGTGAGGAGAGGAAGGACTTCAGCACCGTGTACGGGAACAGACGGCTCTCGCTCACCGAGGAGCGACCGTCCCGTGGCAGCCACACCTCTGCCAGTTCCTCGAAGACCCTCTCCTCGGCCGCCGTCGCGGCACAGTGCACCGACATGCTCGGGCCGCGGTCCGCCCACTGGCCCTTCATCTGCTCGCGGACCTCGGGGCTGATCTTCGTACGACGGATGAAGAGGTGCTCGATGTCGGCCGCCTCGTAGCGCTCCGGGTCGCGGATCGCGGCCGGGTCGAGGAGGGAGATCAGTTCGGCGAAGGAGCGGGCGTCGCCGTTGTGAGGGGTTGCCGAGGCCAGGATGAGCGCGTCGGTCTGCGGGGCGAGGATACGGGCCAGCTGGTTGCGGAGCGAGCCGCGGTTGATGAGGTTGTGCGACTCGTCGATGACGACCGCGTCCCAGCGGATGCGCTCCAGATGGTGCTTGTACTGGGCGGTGTTCTTGAGCGTGTCGATGGAGACGATGACACGCTTGAAGTACGTGAAGGGGTTGCGGCCCGCCGGGATCTCCCGCTGGATGCGCTCGATGCCCACCGAGTCGAGCCGGATGAGCGGGATCGCGAAGCGGGTCCACAGCTCGTGCTGGAACTGCTCCAGGACATGCTGCGGAGTGACGACGAGAATGCGCTCGCCACGCCCGCGACGGATCAACTCGGCGAGGGTCATGCCGATTTCAAGGGTCTTGCCGAGGCCGACCACGTCCGCGATGAGCATGCGCGGACGCAGGTTCTTGCCGGAGAGAGCGAGCTGTGCGGGGCGGTGTTGGTAGGGGAGCGAGTCGAGCAGGAAGCTGTCCGCCAGCGCCAGACCGCGTTCGGACTGGGGGAGCGGGGTCTTGCGCAGGACCGCTTCGAGGAAGAGGCGGCTGCGGCGGAAGTTGGGGGAGTCGTCCCTCGTCAGCCTGGTCCGGCGGGGGTCCATCAGCTGCACGTCGTCGAGCGCGGTGAAGAAGACGGCTTCCTGGTCCCGTACGAACTCCGAGACGCCCACCGCCTCGATCCGGTCTCCGTCGTGTGCCGTGGGCGTCACGTTCCGTACGAGCCACTCCTCGTCCCGGACCTCGATCTGCGAACCGGGCGGGTACTTGGCGGACTCCGCGGCGTGCGCAGCCTGGTCGACGGTCACGTGCACTGCCTCTCTTGTACTGATGGGGACTGTGCTGATGGGGACTAGAACTTCGCGCGCTGGGCGTAGACCTCGCGCAACTGCTGGGCCACACGCCTGGCTTGGACCGACGTACGGAGGGGTCCGGGGCCCGTGCGCTCCCGGCCGCGCTGGGCGGGCGGGGGAGTCCCTGGGGCCGCGACAGGACGGGCGGGCGGCAGGTCGTGGGCCGCCGGGGCCTGCTCGGCCTTGACCGTGCGGGTGTACGCGGCGGGAGGCAGCGTGTCCTGGGGGAGCGGGACAGTGGGGGCCGTGGTGTGCGTCGGCTGCTGAGGGAGCGTCTCCGTGGGGAGGTTCGCCACGGCCGCATCGACGACAGTGAGCGAGGCGGGGGGCACGGGGGGCGTGTCCGTCACCGTCGTCGCCGCGGTGAGGCGGCGCCTGGCCTGAGCGATCTTGAGGCCCTGCGCTTCGATCACGGCACGGCATTTCTGGACGACCTCGGGCAGCGCGGGCCGGTCCTGCGGGACGTACGTGAGCATCGACGTGAGGAGCGGGACCAACTCGGCCGGCGCTCCGGTCAGGTCTGCCTGTGCGTCCGCCTTGGTGATCAGGTGGAACAGCGCGTGGATGTTGTCCGCCTGGAACGGGTAGTGGCCGGTCGCCGCGTACAGCATGACGGCACCGAGGGCATACACGTCGACAGGCGCCGTGAGCGGCTTGACGCCGTTCGCCTGCTCGGGCGCCATGCATGCGGGCGTGCCCAGCACGGTGTTCGGGGCGGTGAGAGACGCGCTGGACTCCGTGAACACCGCGAGACCGAAGTCGATGATCTTCGGGCCGTTCGGGCCGAGGAGGATGTTGGCGGGCTTCAGATCACGGTGGAGCAGGCCCTGTTTGTGCACGCCCGCGAGGGCTTCCGCGAGCGTGGCGCCCAGGGAGGCGACCAGCACCAAGGGCAATGGACCGTGGGTGTTGATGTGCTTGCGCAGGTCCGGTCCGTCGATGTACTCCGTCGCCAGCCACGGCTGTTCGGCCTCCGCGTCCGCGTCGAGGAACGCCGCGATACGCGGACCCCAGATCGTCTTCAGGACCTCTATCTCCTGCGCGAAACGCAGACGGGTCTCCGAGTCCACCACCGACGGCTTGATGATCTTCACCGCCGCGGGCTCTCCACCAGGAGACTCACCGAGGTATACCTGACCCATGCCACCGTGGCCGATGCGCCCGAGGAGCTCGAAGCCGCCGAGTTCCGTCGGGTCCTCGGGGCTCAGCGGGGCCGCGTTCACGTAGGTCGTCCTTTCGCCCTGGTCAGCTGGTGTATGTCAGCAGTCGTAACCGTAGTCCAAGGTCTGATGGCGCGGACCGGGTCTTGCCCGATCGAGTCCGCGCCCGGTTGCGTTCATAAAGAAAGCGCCTCTCCGGCCAACCGTCACATGCCCGAAATACAACCACCCCATCCCCTCCACCATCGCGATCTACCGTGGACACCACAGCCCAACGCCCGGCCACCGTCGCCCGAAGGCACACCCCCGCCTCCCCCAGACGACAGGAGCCCCGTGTCCCGCCCCGCCGTACGGATGCACCTACCGCCCTGGCTCGCGCACGCCCTGCGTGCTCAGCGTGGGCCGATTCCCTGGAACGCCGTGGTGCGGGGTGCGCTGTCCGCCGGACCCATCCTCCTGGTGGCCGTCCTCGCCGACCGCACCTCCCTCGGTGTCGTCGCCGCCATCGCCGCCATGCTCGCCGGGATCAACGACCGGCCCGGGAGCCGGCGGGTCTCCGTCAAGCGGATCGGGGTGCCGGCGCTCGCGGGGGCGGTCGGGATGTTCGTGGGGACCACCGCCGGGGAGCACATCGGGGCGGTCCCACTGACCCTGCTGCTGACCCTTGTCGGGCTCGTGGCGGGGGGTGTCAGCGCCGTCGGACCCGTCGCCTCCGGGGCCGGTACGCAGCTGCTGGTCGCTTCGGCGATCGGGGCGGGCATGCCGTTGCCGGAGGAAGGGGGGCTGCGCGCCGTCGTGTATCTCGGCGGGGCCTGCTGGCTGCTCGCGCTGCGGCTCGTGCTGCCCACCCCCGGTGCCCTCGTCGGGGACTTCCGGTTCGACGGCGAGCGGGAGGCCGTCGCCGATGTGTATGACTCCGTCGCCGCTCTCCTGGACGCCGCGGGGAGTGAGGACGCCACCGCGCGGCGCGTCGCGCTCACCGCCGCCCTCGATCACGCGCAGGACGCGCTCACCGGGCCCCGGCTGCGGCGGTACGCCAGCTCGTCCGCCGAGCGGCGGCTGCACGCGCAGTACGCCGCCGCGCTGCCGCTCGCCGAGGCCGCCACCGCGCTCGCCTGGGCGGAGGAGGCGGTGCCCGGGCGGGCCTCCGCGGGACCCCGACGGCTCGCCGTCGCCGTACGGGAGAACACGCACACCGGGCCGTTGCCCGCGCCCACCCGGTCGGCGCCCGCGCTGCGGGCACTCGACGACGCGCTGCTGCGGGCCGCCGAGGCCTTCGACCGGGGCCGGGGCGGGGATCTGCACAAGCGCCGGCTCACCGTCCGGGGCGTGCTGCGGTCCGTTTTCGGGGCCGGCGGGCGGGAGTACGGGCTGCGGGTCGCCCTCTGCTTCGGGGCAAGCGTCGCCGTGGCACAGGCGCTGCACCACTCCCACTGGTACGGGGAGCACCAGCACTGGTACTGGCTGCCCGCCACCACCGTCTTCCTCGTCAAGCCCGACCTCGGACCGCTCGTCTCCCGGGTGCTGTGCCGGGCCGCCGGGACCGTCCTCGGAGCACTGGTCTTCGCCGGGTTCGCGCTCGTGCTGCCGCGGCCCGAAGGACTCATCGTGCTCGTCGCCCTCAGCGGGGCGCTCATTCCCGTGGCCACCCGGCACTTCGCCGCGCAGACCGCCGTCGTCACGGTCCTCGTCCTGGCGCTCGTGATGGTGGGCGGCGAGCCGCAGGCCTCCGCCGGCCGGATCACCGAGACCCTGCTCGCCTGCGCCATCGTGCTGATCGTGGGGCATCTGCCGATGCCGGGGCAGCGGGGCGGGGGCGTGCGGTCCCGGCTGGCCGCGGCGAGCGGCGCGGCCGAGGCGTACCTCACGCATGTTCTGCGGGAGACCGAACGCCCTGTTCCACGGGAGATGGCGCGGCTTGTGCCACGGCAGGCCGCGCGGCCTGTCCCACGAGGCGCCGGGACCGTCGTACGGGACACTCCCACCGACGACACCCGCGCCCGGCGCTGGACCCTCCGCCGCGAGGCCTACCGCGCGCTCGCCGAGGCCCGTACCGCCATCGCCCTCGCCGCCGCCGAACTCCCCGCGCTCGCCCGGCACTCGGAGGGCGCCGACGAGATCGTCGCCGTGCTCGAAGGGATCGTCGACACGACCACCGCGTGCGCCGTCCACCTCGACGACTCCGGGCGGCTCGCCCCCGAACAGGTCCAGCGGCTCACCGAACTCCTCGACGAACTCGGCCGACTCGACGAGGGGCGCGGGCGAGTGGGGGTCCGGCTGCCCGACGTTCCCCTCGCCGGTTAGGGCCGGTCGGGAGTCACACCCGTACCCACACCGGTGCGTGGTCCGACCCGGGCGTCCCCACCCGCTTCGTCGGATCCTCGTCCACGGACGGCAGTGCGAGGGCGTCGTCCTGCTGCTCGGGCAGGCCCGTCCCCGCCTCCACGATGCGGCGGGCCAGACGGTGGCTCAGCAGGACGTGGTCGATCAGTTCGGCGCGTCCGAAGCTGACGCGGGAGAAGCGGCGCTTTTCGGGTATGCGCGGGGCGATGTCCCACAGCCGGAACGGATCGCCGAGGTCGGCCTTGAGGAACGCGCGCTTTTTGTCGAGCTCGGAGCCGGGCGGACCGAGCAGGATCTGTGTGGTGGCGGCGTTCACCACGTCGTTCATGTCGCCGAGGACGATCACGTCCCGTTCGGTCCCGGCACCTTCGAGCAGGAAGTCCGCGAGGGCGCGCAGGGTCGTCGCCTCGGCCGCCCGCCGGTAGAGGGCGTAGGCGCCGAAGCGGGCCCGTTCGGCCTCGTCGTGGGGCTGGAAGCGGCTCCGGCCCCCGGTGCCCGGATACGACAGCAGCTTCGACTTGAGATGGGCGACCGCCACCTGGAGGACCCCGTCGTCGGTGTCGGTCTCCACGGCGAGGAAGCCTCGGCTGGTCTCCTTGTCGTGCGCGTCCGGCTCGGTGCCGTCGTCACCCTGCACGGGGCGCAGCCCGTCCGCGAACGCATGGGTGTCCCGCCGCATCCGCAGGGGGGTACGGCTGAGGAAGCCGACGCGGATGCCCCTGCGGTCCGCGTGCCGGGAGAGCGCGATGTGCCAATCCCCGCCGATCGCCTTGGCCAGATCGGCGAGTGTCTCCTCCTGCCTGACCTCCTGGACGCCCAGCAGCGCCGGGTCGAGCGCGGTGATCACGGAGGCGAGGGCGGCCACTTTCGCCTCGTACTCGGCCTCGGTCCCGGGTGCGCCGTCACCACTGTGCGGCAGCATCAGATTCTCTAGATTCCAGGTGCCGACGAGCATGCCGGACCCCTTCCGGAAGGCGTACGACGGGTGGTGCGGTGAGGCCAGGGTGCAGGTGTCCGCGCCGTCGCGACAGAGCGGCGACGGGATGCGCGGTTGACCCACTGCGAGGGCACGACCGCGTCGTACGGTGCCTGTATGACGCCTTCTCCCGCAGGTCTCATCATCACCCCGTGCACGGTGCTGACGCACGACGATCAAGAGCAGGTCGGGTTCGTGCACGACGCCGGGATCGTCGTACGGGAGGGTGTCGTCGAGTCGGTGATCAGCAGTGCGCAGGCCGAGGAACTGCCCGCGGCGGAGCGCATCGACGGGCGGGGGCAGGTCGCTCTTCCCGGGCTCGTCAACTGCCACACCCACGCGCCCATGGTCGCCCTGCGGGGGGTCGCGGAGGATCTGCCGACCGAGGAGTGGTTCAACGACGTCGTCTGGCCTATCGAGTCCAACCTCACCGAGAAGGATGTGGAGTTGGGGGCTCGGTTGGCCTGCGCCGAGATGATCCGGGGCGGTGTCACCTGCTTCGCCGACCACTACTTCTCGATGGACGCCGTCGCCGCGGTCGTCGAGGAGTGCGGGATCCGCGCGCATCTCGGGGAGGCGTACTTCTCCTCGCAGGGGCCCCAAGGGCGGGAGAAATCCCTGGAGTTCGCTCTACGGCACCGCGGCGGCGCCGGTGGCCGCATCACCACGGCGCTCGCCCCGCACGCGCCCTACACCGTGGACGACAGCGACCTCACCGCGACCGCCGCGCTCGCCCGGGAGCACGGCCTCCCCGTCCATCTCCACGCCGCCGAGAACCGCGACCAGACCGAGACGAGCCTCGCCCGGCACGGGGCGACGCCCATCGAGGTGTTGCGGCGCACCGGGATCCTCGACACGGACGTCCTGATCGCGCACGGCTCCGGCATCCTCGACAGTGACCTGCCGATTCTCTCAAGTGCCTCCGGTCGTACGGCTGTCGCGACCGCCCCGCGCGGCTACCTCAAGTTCGCCTGGCCCACCACCACGCCCGTGCGCGCCCTGCGTGACATCGGCATCCCCGTCGGACTCGCCACGGACGGGGCCGCCTCCAACAACTCCCTCGACGTATGGGAGTCGATGGCGCTCACCGCGCTGTTCCAGAAGTCGACGACCGGTGACCCGCGCTGGCTGACGTCCCGTCAAGCCCTGCACCACGCGACCCTCCAGAGCGCCCGCGCGGTCGGCCTCGGTGAGGTCGTCGGCAGCATCGCACCCGGCAGGCGTGCCGACATCATCCTGGTCGACCTCACAGGACCGCACACCCAGCCCGTCCACGACCTCGCCGCCACCCTGGTCCACAGCGCCCGCTCCTCCGACGTCCGTACGACGATCGTGGACGGCCGTGTGCTGATGCGGGACCGTGAGCTGCCGACCATTGATGTCCCGTCCGTGGCGGGGGAGTTGAGCAAGCGCCTGCCCGCCCTCCTCGACCGGAGCCACGGCAGGCGGATCCAGGACTACGACAACTGAAACCCGGCCCAGGAAGGGCGCTTCGGCGCCAACTGACGGTGACCGTTGGCGGCAGCCCGTGATCTCCGCGCCGCTAGGCTGACGCCCATGGACCCCGCCGACGGCCTTCTTGAGCACCCCTACGACGTGTACCGGCGCCTGCGCGACACCGCGCCCGTGCATCGGATCGCCGGGCCCGACGGGACGCCCGCCTGGATCGTCACGCGGTACGACGACGTGCGGGCGGCTCTCGCCGATCCGCGGTTGTCGCTGGACAAGCGGTACGCCACGGCGGGGACGTACAAGGGGTTCTCGTTGCCGCCCGCGCTCGACGCCAACCTGCTCACCATGGATCCGCCGGACCACACCCGGATCCGTCGACTGGTCGGGCGGGCCTTCACCCCGCGGCGGATCGAGCAGTTGCGCGGGCCGATCCGGCGCACCGCCGACGGGCTCCTCGACGCGCTCGGTTCCCATGGGACCACCGATCTCATCGCCTCCTACGCCGCGCCCCTCCCGATCACGGTCATCTGTGACCTGCTCGGCATTCCGGACGAGCACCGGCTGGACTTCCGGGTGTGGACCGACACGCTCGTCGCGCCGGACCCGGCGGCCGGACCCGCGGCGGCCAAGGAGGCGGTCGTGGCGATGCTCGGCTTCTTCACGCGGCTCCTCGCGGACAAGCGCCGGGAACCCGCCGACGACCTGCTCTCCGATCTGATCGCCGTCCGCGACGAGGGCGACCGGCTCAGCGAGGACGAGCTGATGTCGCTGGCCTTCCTCATCCTCTTCGCCGGGTACGAGAACACCGTGCAGCTGATCGGGAACGCGGTGCTCGCGCTGTTCCAGCACCCCGGACAGCTCGCCGCCCTGCGCGAGGACCCGGCCCGGCTCCCCGCGGCCACCGAGGAGTTCCTCCGCTACGAGGGCCCTGCCCTGCTGGCCATCCGTCGCTTCCCCGTCGAGGACGTCACCATCGGCGGGGTCACCGTCCCCGCGGGCGAGACGGTCTGGGTCTCCCCGTCCGCCGCCAACCGCGACCCCGACCGCTTTCCCGACCCCGACCGTCTGGACCTCGCCCGCGACGCCTCCGGCCACCTCGCTCTCGGCCACGGCATCCACTACTGCCTCGGCGCCCCGCTGGCCCGTGCCGAGACCGAGATCGCCCTGGCCGCGCTACTGGAACGGTTCCCGGATCTCGCGCTCGCCGAGCCCACCCCGAAGTGGCGCAACTCCCTGCGCGCCCGAGGCCTGCTCGCGCTCCAGGTGTCGTACTGAATCAACCCGTCCCGGAATTTTCCGTGACAGCGATGAGTTTCGCCCCTCCCCACGGTCACCACCCCGAACGGACCGTTGCACAGGAGGGACCCCATGGCGCTTCCGGAGATCGTCTCTCGGGACGAATGGCGCGCGGCGCGCGCGGAGTTGCTGGTAAGGGAGAAGGCGGCCACGCGCGCGCGGGACGCCCTCAACGCCGAGCGGCGCAGGCTTCCCATGGTCGAGGTCGAGGAGGAGTACGTCTTCGAGGGCGGTGACGGCAAGGCCACCCTGCTCGACCTCTTCGAGGGGCGCGGTCAGCTCGTCGTCTACCACTTCATGTTCGCGCCCGAGTGGGACGCGGGCTGCCGCAGCTGCTCCGCCTTCCTGGACCAGATCGGACACCTGGCCCATCTGAAGGCGCGGGGGACGACGTTCGCGGCCGTGTCGAGAGCGCCGTATACGAAGATCCTGCCGTTCAAGGCGCGGATGGGATGGACCGTGCCCTGGTACTCGTCGCACGGCGGCGACTTCAACGACGACTTCGAGGCCACCCTGGAGATGGACGACGAGCCGGCCGAGCGGCCCGGCATCAGTTGCTTCCTGCGCGACCGCGACCGGGTCTTCCACACCTACTCGACCTATGAACGCGGCCTCGACGGACTCGGCTCGACCACCAGCTTCCTCGACCTGACCGCACTGGGACGGCAGGAGGAATGGGAGGAACCCAAGGGGCGCGCCTCCGCTCTCGGGGCGCCCGCGGGCAGCGTACGCATGCGGTATCACGACGAGTACGAGGACTGACACGGAGGGTGAGGTAGATCGTCACACGGTGACAGGACCCTCACACTCCGGGGTGAACTTGTGTCGGCTACGTCTCAGTACGGCAACTCACCGAGGCTTTCGGGCCCTGGAAGGCGTTAACTCCTACAAGCGCTCCTACGGGGAGCGCAACGCTTTCTGGAGGTGCAGGGTGGTGAACGGGCGAACAGTGCTCGAACGCTTTCCCGCTGGCGGGCCGCGCGGATCGTGGCCGGCGGAGGAGTTCGCGCAGGCGAGGCGTCTTGAGGGGCTGCCGGCGGAGGTCGTCATGGACCTCGCGACGGACACGTTCCTGGTGATCGTCCGCAGTGGAGAGGCAGCGGTAGACGCTGTCGCGTGAGGTCAGCCCGCCTCCTTGGCGGGCACCTTTACCGTGAACTGCTCGGCCTGGAGCGAGTACAGCTCCGCGTAGACACCACCGGAGGCCAGGAGTTCGTCGGGCGTGCCCGACTCCACGAGCCGGCCCTGCTCCAGGACGTGCACCAGGTCCGCGTGGCGTACCGACGCCAGCCGATGGGTGATCAGGATGACCGTCTGACCGGTGCCGGACAGCGCGCGGATCTTCTCGAAGACCTCCAGCTCGGCCCGTGCGTCCAGGGCGGCCGTCGGCTCGTCCACGATCAGGATGCGCCCGCGCCGGTAGGCGGCCCGGGCGATCCCGAGCCGCTGCCACTGCCCGCCGGACAGCTCGTGCCCGCCGCTGAAGTTGCGGGCCAGCAGGGTGTCCAGGCCGCGCGGCAGATCGGCCAGCACCTCCCCGGCGCCGGCCTCGGCGACCGCGCCGGACACCCGTTCCTCGGTGAGCGGCACCGAGGAACGGCCCACCGCGACATTGACGCGGGCGGTGAACGGCCACCGCTTGAAGTCCTGGGCGACCATCGCGACCCGCTCGGCGAGCAGCTGCCGGTCCGCGTGCGCCGCGTCGAGGTCGTCCCACAGGATCCGGCCCCGGTCGGGGGCGTACAGCCCCGCGAGCAGCTTGACCAGGGTGGTCTTGCCGGAGCCGTTCTCCCCGACCAGTGCGACGATCTTGCCGAGCGGCAGGGTGAGGGTCACGTCGTCGAGCGCGGGGCGGGTCGCGTCACCCGGGTAAGTGAAGGAGACGTTCTCGAAGCGGATCTCGCGCGGCTCGTCCGGCAGCGCGGCCCCGCCCTCCGGGATCGCCCGCTCGGCCGCCTCCGCGTAGAGCCGCTGGAGGTCGCCGACGAACAGGGCCTCCTCGTGCAGTGCGTTCATCTCGATGACCAGGGTGTTCAGGCTCTGCGAGCCGGTGCGCACGGCGATCACGGCCGTACCCGCCACCGACAACGCCATCGCGCCCGCCAGCAGCAGCCCGCCCAGTGTCGCGTACGTCGCCACCGTCGCCAGGCCCGTCCAGGCCGCCGCTGTCAGACCCGTCCGGGCCGCGAGCCGGGCCAGTCGGGCCTGCTCCGCCTCCGCCGTCTCCGCCATCGCGCGGTAGTGCCTGAGCAGGAACGGCCCCACTCCGTGGACGCGGATCTCCGGCGCCGCCTCCGGCTCGATCAGCAGGGCGCCGAGGAGGCGGCCCGCCCGCACGTGCTGCACCCAGGTGTGGAAGGACTCGTACTGGCGGCGTGCGATGGTCAGCGCGCCCCAGCCGCTCGGGATCGTCATGGTGACCAGCAGCGGCAGCAGCGCCGGGTGCAGCACGGTCAGCACGCCCGCCGCCGCGATCAGCGAGATCATCGCGTTCACCACCCGCGTCGCGAACGAGATCATCCGGCGGGCCGAGGTGGCGCCGTACTGCGCGGTGTCCAGCAGCTTGTGGAAGGCGTGGTCCTCGATCGCCGCAAGCTCGACGGTGGCCGCCCGCTCCAGATACCGCTCGGTCGCCACCCGCTCCACCTTGGGCTCGAGGCGGCCGGTGGCATGCGTCGACGCGGCCCGCAGCAGCGCCCCGAGGAGCATCACGGCGGCCATGGTGACCAACGCGGGCACGGCCCCTCGCAGCCGGTCCTCCAGCGCGCCCCCGCCGATCAGCCGGCCCAGCACGCTGTTGACCGCGAGCAGACTCACCGCCTGCGCGAGACCCCGGGTCACCTCGGCGGCCAGCACGGTCCGCGCGGCCCGCCGGTCCGCCTGCCAGGCCAGCCGGAGACTCGCCGACAACAGCGACGGCAGCCGCACCACCATGGCCCGGAACCCCAGCTCCATGAACGCGTCGGGGTGGGAGTTCCAGCCCGTGTCGTACCTCAGCGGTCCTCCGAAGAGCAGCCGCTCCGACTCGGAGACTCCGGGCTGCTCAGTGCCACGCCGTTTCCCCACCACAGACCTCCCCCGATCCTGGACGGGGCAACTATGGCGGGGGCGGGCCGCAGGGAGGGAGGGCGCAAAAGGGAGCGGAGAAAACACGCGGGCGTACGACGCGCCGCAAAGGGGCGCGGAGAACTGTGGAGCCGGCCCTCACGGACCCGCTCCCGACAGACGGCCTTCCGGCGGAGCTAACCCGCTGAGCTGACCGGACGGGACCAACTGGGCGTGGTCCCCGTGAGCCGGCACAACGCCAGGTAGAGAGGGATGGGCGGCGTGTACGGCAACGTCCCCTCGGCCCGATGAACGAGAGACGGCACCACCGGGGCGTCCGGAACAACCGCCCCGGTGGCGTACTGGGCGGGCCTGGGCCATTCGAGTGCGTAGTCGGAGTCGGCGGGAACGATCCACCACCAGTGCGTGTCATCGGCGTACACACACCCGACCCGCGGCAACCGGGACACCAGCTCTCTGCTCAACTGCACCGGCACCCCCACCGCGTCGCAGCCCAGCGGCACCGTCATCCCCTCCGGGACGGCCAGTCTGCGCGGCGTCCCCGGCGCGCGCAGCCCGCGGCCGAGGCGGACCAGCGTGTCCATGGTCAGCACCTGGCCGCCGGATCCGCTGCTCACGCCCATGCGTCAGCGCCCCCCGCTCCGTGATCGCGTGCTTCACCCACGGGCGCCGCTCTGTGATGCTCCTCGGTCTCGTCCCCCTGGCCCGACCCCCCGGAGGGAAGCGGCTTCGGGCGGGCTCCCCAGCCCAGATCGTTGCGCGGTCCTGTGTCGTCGCGGGGCTTGTCCGCCTTGCGCGGCAGCTCCGCCCATACCAGCAGACCGGGGCCGTGCTCATGGGCGCCCCACGCGTGACAGAGGGAGTCGACGAGGAGCAGTCCCCTCCCGTGCTCCTCTTCGCCGCGCTGCGGGGACGGGTGCGGTTCACCCGGCGCGCAGCCCTCGTCACGTACGGCTATTCGCACCAGGTCGTCATCGTCGTGCAGCTCGCAGACCACACGGCTGCTCGCGGTGTGCACGATGGCGTTGGTGACCAGCTCGGAGACGACCAGGGCGGCCGAGTCGCAGGTGTCCTCGCAGACCGACCAATGGGTCAGCCGCGCCCTCGTCAGGCGTCTGGCCTGCGCGGGAGAACCCGGATGCGCGGCCAGCTCGAAACGGAACCGGCGCCGGGCAGCGGCCCTGTCGGGCCCCTTTCCCGCGACAGCACCGAGACCCTGGGGGCGGCCTACGGCAGCGTCTGTTCCTAAGGGCGGGGACGGAATCACGCTTGCCACTATCGCCCCGTCGTGAACACTTGGCAAGTGTCACTCTGAAAAATGCAGAGTGCCGTGTGACGCGGTGAGAGGCCGTGGCACACTGCTCGCAACAGCATCTTGAGCGGCGCCAGTTGGGATCACCGAAGATCCGTACGCAGCGGTATTTGTATTCGTACAGATCTTCGAATCAGGTCTTCGAATGGCGCCGCTGGGCTGTCAGCATGCAGGTGGTTGTGACGCCCGTACATGACTTCGTGGAGGTGGAGCGTGAGCGAACCGCGGTCCGCGCCGACGGTCGGCCAGGTCGTCCTCGGCCGGCGCCTGCTGGACCTGCGGGAACGTGCCGGGCTCAAGCGTGAGGAAGCAGCCCGTATCCTCCGTGTCGCCCCCGCCACCGTCCGCCGTATGGAGATGGCCGAGGTAGGGCTCAAGATCCCGTACCTCCAGCTCCTGCTGAAGGCCTACGGCGTCAGTGACCAGGAGGCCGAGGACTTCGTCCAGCTCGCCGAGGACGCCAACCGCCCCGGCTGGTGGCAGCGCTTCCACGACGTGCTGCCCGGCTGGTTCTCGATGCACGTCAGCCTGGAGGGCGCGGCCGCGCTCATCCGCGAGTACGAGCCGCACTTCGTCCCCGGTCTGCTGCAGACGGAGGACTACGCGCGTGGCGTCCTGCGCTCGGGCGCCATCGGCCAGACCAGCCCCGAGGACATCGAGCGCCATGTCGCCCTGCGCATGGAACGGCAGGGACTGCTCACCCGTCAGGACGCGCCCCGGTTGTGGGTCGTCATGGACGAGACCGTGCTGCGCCGCCCCGTCGGCGGTCCGGAGGTGATGCGTGCCCAGTTCGACAAACTGCTCGAGGCAACGAAGCTGCCCAACGTGACGCTCCAGGTCGCCCCGTTCGCCAACGGGCCGCACCCCGGCACGTACGGGCCCTTCGTGCTCTTCCGATTCGCCGTGCCCGAACTTCCGGACATGGTCTACAGCGAGTACCTGACCGGCGCGATCTATCTGGACGCGCGCGTCGAGGTGGCGACCCATCTCGAGGTCATGGACCGCATGGCGGCGCAGGCCGCTACGGCACATCGCACGAAGGAGATCCTCCGGGATCTCCGCAAGGAGCTGTGAATGAATCGCATCAAGCCGCGCCTACCCGTCTACAATGGCATGCCCGCCCGGGAGCTGGGGAGCGAAGGCTGGCACAAGCCGTGGAGCGGCGGCAACGGCGGCAACTGCCTGGAGGCGATGAAGCTCGCCGACGGCCGGATCGCCGTCCGCCAGTCCACCGATCCCGACGGACCGGCGCTGATCTACACCACCGACGAGATGACCGCGTTCATCGAGGGCGCGAAGGCGGGGGTGGCCGACTTCCTGCTCTCCTGACCTCAGTGCTCCCTTGATGAGTAATCGCTGAATGATTGAGATCGACCAACGGGGGTGGGCCGCTGCCGGCCCACCCCGGAGGCAGGGCCCGGGGGATCAGCGGATGCCGGTGTCTCCTACGGCACCTGCGTCTCACCCGGCGGCAGCGCCCCGCACAGGGCCTCCAGCGCCGCCGCGTACGCATGCTCGGAGGGGGTCGCGTACCCCACGACCAGGCCGTCGTGGGCCGGCATGTCCGTGTCCGGGTGACGGAACTCCGCCAGCCCGTCCAGCGCGACGCCCTGCCAGACCGCGGCCTTGACGGCGGACCGCTCGGTGCCCGGCGGCAGCCGCAGCACCGCGTGCAGCCCGGCCGCGACCCCGCTGACCTCGATGTGCGGCGCACGCTCGGCCAGCGCGGCGACGAGCCGGTCCCGGCGGCCGCGGTACCGCTGCCGCATCTGCCGGACGTGACGGTCGTAGGACCCCGAGACGATGAGGTCGGCGAGGGCCAGCTGGTCGAGCACGCTCGCCCAGGCCTCCCGCTCGCCCTTGGCCGCGAGTACGTCACCGACGTACCGCTCGGGCAGCACCATCCACCCCAGCCGTACCGCGGGAGACAGGCTCTTGCTGACCGAGCCGATCAGGATCACCCGCTCGGGGTCGAGGCTCTGCAGGGCGCCGACGGGCTTGCGGTCGTAGCGGAACTCCCCGTCGTAGTCGTCCTCCAGCACCACCGCGCCACGCGCGCGTGCCCAGTCGACCACCGCCGCCCGGCGTTCGGCGTGCAGTGGGCCGCCGGTGGGGAACTGGTGCGCCGGCGTGAGCAGTACGGCCCGCTCGCGGCTCAGCCGGTCGACGCGTGCGCCGTGTTCGTCGAGGGGGAGCGGCACGGTCCGGACGCCCTCCGCCGCGAGCAGCTCCCGGTGGAAGGGCAGGCCGTACGCCTCCACGGCCAGCGGGCCGCGCAGGGGCTGCCGGCCGCCTCCTCCTCCTCCTCCGAAGAGCAGCCGTAGGGCATGCGCGAACCCGGAGCAGATGACGATCCGGTCCGGCTCCGTCCGCACGCCGCGCGCGCGTGCGAGGTAGGCGGCGAGGGCCGCTCTGAGCTCCGGCCGGCCGGCGGGGTCGCCGGGCCCGAAGACCTCGTTGGGGGCCTGGTGGAGGGCCCGGCGGTAGGAGGCGAGCCAGGCGGTTCGGGGGAAGCCGGAGGCGTCGGGGGTGCCTTGGCGGAGGTCGTGGCGGGTGGCACGCGCGCGCGGGTCGGGGGCCGGCCTTCTCGGGCGTACGGCGGCGTGGAGCGGCGGCCGGGATCGTTCGGCGACGCGGGTGCCGGAGCCCTGGCGGGCGGTGAGCCAGCCCTCGGCGACGAGTTCGGCGTAGGCGTCGGCCACCGTGTTGCGGGCGACGCCGAGGTCGGCGGCGAGTGAACGGTAGGGCGGCAGCCGGGTGCCGGGAGCGAGCCGCCCACTGTGGACGGCGTCCCGCAACGCCCGGATCAGCGCGGCCCGCTTGCTCCCCGGAACGGAGAGCTCGAGGTGCAGGTCGGAGCCGATCCGCTCCGCGTAATTGACCCATGATTCCGCCATGGAAATGCACCCTACAGCCGGTCTTTCCGGCCCGTAGGTTGGTCACATGACGACGACGCACACGAACGTGACAGGTATGGCTCGGCTGAACTTCGCGAAGGCCGCCCCGAAGGTGTTCCGGGCCCTGATCGGCTTCGACGCGGCCGCCCGGGAAGGCCTCGACCCCACCCTCGTCGAGCTGATCCAGATCCGCGCCTCCCACCTCAACCACTGCGCCTACTGCCTCCACATGCACACCAACGACGCCCGCAAGGCCGGCGAGACGGAGGACCGCCTCCACATGGTCCCGGTCTGGCGAGAGGCCCGCCATTTCTTCACGGAGAAGGAACAGGCCGCCCTGGCCCTCACGGAGGCGGTGACGCTGGTGGCCGACGGCGGAGTCCCCGACACGGTCTACGCGGAGGCCGCGGCCCGCTTCGACGAGCAGGAACTGGCCCACGTACTGTCCCTGATCCTCGCGATCAACACTTGGAACAGGGTGGCGCTGTCGACGGCGAAGGTGGCGGGGACGGACGAGCGGGGGTGAGGTGGGCCCGGCCCGGTGGGGGAGCGGCGTCCGGCGGGGAGGGGGTGGGCGTGGGTGGGGGAGCGGCGTCCGGTGAGGGAGCTGGGCGGGCTTGGGTCGGTGCGGGCTCGGGTGGAGGCGCGACGCCTGGCGGGGGACCGCGTCGGAGGTGTCCTGCGGCTCCTGCCGGACGGGCGAGAGTTCAGAGCCCGGCCGCCCCAGGAGCCGCAGCACCGCCGGCGCGGGTCGGATCAGCCGGGTGAGCCTCGGCGGCGACGCGGCAGAGCGCCAGGGCCCCGCGCGGATCGGTCGCCGGTTCGCACCAGGTGGCCGGCACCAGGGCATTCGGGTCGCGGGGCCGCCGCGTGCGCCGGCCCCGGGCCGGCGTGGGCGTGGCCCGCGCGAGGACGACGACACGGTGACCGCGGCGGTTGCCGGCCGTCCACCGGTGTTCCGCAGAAGCCGCTCCACCTGGGCGATGGCGAGGTCCGAAGGTCCGGCGGTCCCCTCTCGCGCCGGCCCCTTCATCCGCCGTGACGGCGCGCAACTGCATCGGCGCGCTCCCGCGGTGCCGAACTCGCCGCGCCCCTCGGCCCGACCGCCGCCCTACACCGTCATCGGCCGGTCGTACGGCCCGATGGGCGCCGGCAGTCGCGAACTCCCCGTCAGATACCGGTCGACCGCCGCCGCGACCGCCCGCCCCTCGGCGATCGCCCACACGATCAACGACTGTCCCCGAGCGGCGTCACCCGCGGCGAACACCCCCGGCACGTTCGTACCGAACCCGGCATCGCGCGCGACCGTCCCCCGGGGCTCCATCCCCAGCCCCAACTGCTCCACGAGCCCATCCCCCCGATCCGGCCCGGAGAACCCCAGCGCCAGCAGCACAAGGTCGGCGGGAATCGTCCGCCCCGTCCCCGCCACCGGCCGCCGCGCGGCGTCCACCTCGACGAGATGCAGAGACCGCACATGCCCGTCCCCGTCCCCGGTGAAGCGCAGCGTGGACGCCGCGAACAGCCGCGCGTCCGCGTCGGCCGCGGGCGCGGTCTCCAGATCCCGGGCCTCCTCGTGCGCCGCCGACAACCGGTAGATCTTCGGATACGTGGGCCACGGCTCGGCATCCTCGTCCCGCTCACCCCCGGGCTGCGCATAGATGTCCAACTGGGTCACGGAGGCGGCCCCTTCACGCACCGCGGTCCCCAGACAGTCGGCCCCCGTGTCACCTCCACCCACGATCACGACATGCTTCCCGGAGGCCGACATCGGGGACTCCGCCAGATCCCCCTCGCGCACCCGGTTCGCCAACGGCAGATACTCCATGGCTTGCTGAACCCCGGCCAACTCCCGCCCCGGCACTTCCAGTTCGCGCCACGCCGTGGCCCCCGTGGCGATCACCACCGCGTCGTACCGCGACCTGAGCTCCGCCGCCCCGACGTCCCGCCCGACCACCGTGGACGTACGGAACTTCGTCCCCTCGGCCCGCATCTGCTCGATCCGCCGCTCCAGATGGTGCTTCTCCATCTTGAACTCGGGGATGCCGTACCGCATGAGCCCGCCGAGCCGGTCGTCCTTCTCGTAGACGGCGACCGTGTGTCCCGCCCGGGTCAACTGCTGTGCCGCGGCGAGCCCGGTCGGCCCCGACCCGATCACCGCGACGGTCCGCCCGGACAACCGGTCCGGCGGTCGCGGCGGCGTGAACCCGAGCTCCCAGGCCCGGTCGGCGACGGCAGCCTCGACGTTCTTGATCGTGACCGCCGGCTGGTTGATGGCCAGCACACACCCCGCCTCGCACGGCGCCGGACACAACTTCCCCGTGAACTCAGGGAAGTTGTTCGTCGCGTGCAGCCGGTCGGCGGCCTGCCGCCAGTCCTCCCGCGAGACCAGGTCGTTCCACTCGGGGATGAGATTCCCCAGCGGACAGGCGTCGTGGCAGAACGGGATGCCGCAGTCCATGCAGCGGTCCGCCTGTTTGCTGATGATGGGCAGCAGCGCCCCGGGGACGTACACCTCGTCCCAGTCCCGGACCCGCTCCTCTACCGGCCTGCGAGGCCAGTCCTGGCGAGGTGTGGTCATGAATCCCTTGGGATCGGCCATGGCCGTCTTCCTTGCTCGCGCTGGTGACGCCGACGCGTCCGCCGTGGCCGTGCGTCATCGGGCGGCACTCCTGCGGAACTCCTTTCGGCCACGATACGGCTGATCGGCCCCTCGTGCAGAGGGCCGGCCAGACGCCGGGACAGCGCTTTCTCGGCGATCGGAGGACGGGCGCGCAACGCTCACGTGAGGGCCAGCACATACGCCAGCGCCGCCGCGCCCGAGGCGACCGCGCGGACGTGGTTCCACATCGTCCACTCGCGCACGTACGTCGGCCAGTACGCCGCCGCCTCCGCAGTACCCGGGTCCAGCTTGAGCAGGGCGTCGTTGCGGGGCACGTTCGCCACCATCGTCAGCCCGAACGAGCCGAACAGATACAGCGCGCTGCCCACCAGCAACTCCACCGTCCCCTCGTCCGGCCACAGCACGAACGTCACCACCGCGATCACCGCGCACAGCACCGCGGAGCCCGCGAACACGGCCATGAACGGCGGCCGCACCGCGGTCACATTGATCGCGTTCATCGCGGCGACGCCCTGCGCGGGCGGCAACTCGGCGAGCCCCCTCATCACAAAGGTCGAGAACGCACAGAAGACCCCGGCCACCAGCCCGGTCCCGAGCACCCCCAGCACGACCAGTCCGAAGTAAGGCCCCTCGATCATCACCACACCAGCTCCCGCCTCCGGCCGAGCCCCAGGCCCAGCACCACCCGTCCCCACCAGTCAATCCCGCCCCCACCCTCCGAACCATGGCCTTGGCGCGCACCCTCATAACCAAACGTCCACCCCACCCGAACTCCTGAGTTGCGCCACACCGGTTGTTCCGCCGGTCCTCCGCGTCCGCCGGTCCTCCGTTTTCGCCGGTCCCAGCAGCCGGTGCCGGTGCCCTCAGCGCGGCGCCTGAGCCACCTCCTCCACCATTCCCAGGACCCGCCACCCCCTGAGCACCGTCTCCACACCCCCCGAGATCCGTCGCCGTGCCTCATGCCGCGTCACCCCGCTCATCAGCAACGCGTCATACGGCGTGTCCACGTGCCGCACGGAAGCCACCACCGCCGACACCACCGCGCCCTCCGACAAGGCTCGTCCCGCCGCGCTCCGCCCCACCCGCCCGCTGCCGCGCAGGGACGCGTGGGACGCGATGGCCCGAGCCCGCTCCTCGGGGCACGCCGGAAACAACCGCCGGATCTCCGCAGCGAACGCCTCGGCGAACCGCACGTCCTCCACCGCCCGCCGCCGCGCGTCCCGCACCCGGCGCCGCCGCCGCGCCTCCGCGTCAGCCAGGCACCGCTCCTCGGCCCGCGCCAGCCCCGCCTCCTCGACGAGGACGCCCTGCCGTTCGTAACGCCCCCTGCGCCGGTTGAACCGCACGACGACCGCCGACAGCGCGCTCTCCTCCCGCGAGCGGCGCGTGAGAGCCGTGTCCCCGCGCGGCAGGAACACCAGGTGCCCGAGGTCGGCGCAGTCGAGACACCGCGGCGCCCCGCCCTCGACGACGAGCATCGCCAACGGCCCGCCCCGGCACTCCGCACAGTGCCGTCTCCTCAACGGCTGGACGACAAGAATGCCGCCAGGGGTCGGGGGAGTCGCGAGGCCTGCCATGAGGGGTTCATTCCCAGCCACGCTCATTGCCGACACCGAACAACCGGCGCGGTGACCCCTGCCCGGCGCCCACCGGGTCCACGAGCGCGATGCCTTCGGAACATCGGCTGACGCATCATGGCCGTGTGCGACTCGAAGCGATCACCTGGGACCGGCTCGGCGAGCAGCTGGCCGACCGACTCCTCGACCTGAAGCCGGCCGACGGCAGCCCCTGGCCCCGCGTCGCCCTCGACGGCGCCCCGGCAGCCCGTCCCGGCGACCTCGCCGAGCGCGTCGCTGAGGCTCTGCGCATACGCGGCCGCCCTTCGCTCGTCGTCGGCATGGAGGGCTTCCTGCGCCCCGCCTCGCTCCGTCTGGAATACGGCCACCACGACCTGGAGGCCTACTACAGCGGCTGGTTCGACACCGGCGCTCTCTGGCGCGAGGTCTTCGGCCCCCTCGAACCCGGCGGCGACGGCCGAGTCCTGCCCGACCTGTGGGACCCGGTCAGCGACCGCGCCACCCGCAGTGCCTATGTCCAGCTCCCGCCCGGCGGCGTCCTGTTGCTGCACGGCCCCCTCCTGCTGCACCACTGGTTCCCCTTCGACCTGACCGTCCACGTCCTCCTCTCCGAGGGCGCCCTCCGGCGCCGTACTCCCGAGCCCGACCACTGGACCCTCCCCGCCTACGTGCGCTACGCCGACGAGACCGACCCGGCCGGCACGGCCGACGTCCTTGTCCGCGCCGACGACCCCCGCCACCCGGCGTGGAGCGGCTGAGCCGGGCCGTTCGAGGCCTGTGGCGTCGCTGCCCGAGACCGGCCGCGGTCACCGGCAGGTTCCGGGTGCGGGCCCCCGGCGGCGCGGCGAGAATGTAGGGCGTCGGGACTTGCGGTGCCGTCCGCGCCGCGCCGGCCGTCCGGCACCGGGAGGTACTCCATGACCACCGCCGGAGACATCATGCACCGGGGTGCCCAGTGGATCCCCGCCCACGAGACCCTCGACCGCGCCGCCCAGCTGATGCGTGAACTCGGCGTCGGAGCCCTGCCCATCAGTGACGCGAACGAACGGCTGTGCGGCATCCTCACCGACCGCGACATCGTCATCGGCTGTGTGGCCGTGGGCCACGACCCGGCCAAGGTCACCGCGGGCGAGATGGCCCAGGGCACACCCCGCTGGATCGACGCGAGCGCCGATGTCTCCGACGTCCTGCACGAGATGCAGGAGCATCGGATCCGCAGGCTCCCCGTCATCGAGAACAAGCGCCTGGTGGGCATGATCAGCGAGTCCGACCTGGCCCGGCACCTGACGGACGAGCAGATCGCCGACTGGACCGAGAGCGTCTACGCGCGCAGCTCCACCACCCACTGACCGTCCCCGCGGACCACCCCGGTCACAGCCAGCCGTTGCGCCGGAAGCCGCGGTACAGCACGCCACAGGCGACGGCTATCACGCCCATGACCAAGGGATAGCCGAACGTCCAGTGCAGCTCCGGCATGTGGTCGAAGTTCATGCCGTACACACCGCAGACCATCGTCGGGACGGCGATCACCGCGGCCCAGGCCGTGATCTTCCGCATGTCCTCGTTCTGCGAGACCGTCACCTGCGCGAGGTGGGCCTGCAGGATCGAGTTGAGCAGCTCGTCGAACGCGGCGATCTGCTCCTTGGCACGCAGCAGATGGTCGGAGACGTCGCGGAAGTACGCCTGTATCTCCGGGGCGATGACGTGGATCGGCCGCGTGGCGAGCTCCTCGAGCGGGCGGCTGAGCGGGACCACCGCCCGCTTCAGCTCCAGGAGTTCGCGCTTGAGCTGGTAGATGCGGCCCGGATCGACCCGGGCGCCGTTCTCCGCGAACACCGCCGTCTCGACCAGGTCGATGTCCGACTGCATCGAGTCGGTGACCTCCAGGTAGTCGTCGACCACATGGTCCGCGATCGCGTGCAGCACCGCGGCCGGCCCCTTGGCGAGCTGCTGGGGATCGGACTCCAGCCCCTCGCGCAGCGGACCCAGCGATCCGTGACTGCCGTGCCGAACCGTGATCACGAAGTCCTCGCCGGCGAACACCATGATCTCTCCGGTGTTGACCACCTCGCTCGTCGCCGTGAGCTCCTCGTGCTCGACGTAGCAGACCGTCTTGAACACCGCGAACAGCGTCTCGCCGTAGCGCTCCACCTTCGGGCGCTGATGGGCCTCGACCGCGTCCTCGACGGCCAGCGGGTGCAGGTCGAAGAGGTCCGCGATGCCCTCGAACTCATGGTCCGACGGCTCGTGCAGGCCGAGCCAGACAAAGCCGTCACGGCTCTTGCGCACCCGCTCCACGGTGTCGACCAGGTCACCGCCGACCGGGATGCGGGCCCCCTCCTTGTACGTCACGCAGTTGACGACCGAGGTGCCCAGCGGGGAGCGGGCGTGGTGGCTCAGGTCGACGCGCGGGCGCCGCCGGGCCAGCCGGGCCACCTTGCGCAGGCCGCCGACGCGGCCGAGGCTCGTGACCTTTCGCAGATTCCCTGCCATGGACATCCGGATCTCCTCGCGTGGATCTCCCAGCGACGCGTGTCCGCGTCCTGGCGGGCCAGTTTGCCAGGCCGACGTAAGCGTCGGGTGAGCCTGTGGGCGGGCGAGGTTCCGCTTGGTTCCCGCCTGTGGACAACCGGCCCGCGCCCCCCTCGGCGCCGTCGCCTCCTCGGACGGAGGCCGGCCATCTCGTCGTGGGACCGCGTCGTCCGTTTCGGACAAGCACGCCAACTGGGATCATCGCGGCATGACACGAACCGACCGGTATCTCCTCGACAACCGGCAGACGGAGGCGGGAGAGCGCTTCGACGCGTTCGCCACCCTCTTCGACCCCACGACCTTCCGGCACATCGAAGGATTCGGCATCGGAGCCGGCTGGCGCTGCTGGGAGGTCGGCGCGGGCGGCACGTCCGTGGTGTCCTGGCTGGCCAAGAAGGTAGGTCCGACAGGAAAGGTCGTCGCGACCGACATCGACACCACGCTCCTGGCCGCGGCGGCCCGCGCGCCGGTGGACGTCCGCGTTCACGACGTGAGCGCCGAGGAACCGCCGGGGAAGGATTTCGACCTGGTGCACGCCCGGCTCGTCCTTGTCCATGTGCCCGACCGGGAACGGGCGTTGCGGTCGATGATCAAGTCCCTGCGCCCCGGCGGACGGCTCCTGCTGGAGGACGCCGACCCCGCCCTGCAACCCCTGACCTGCCCCGACGAGTGCGGCCCCGAGCAGCAACTGGCGAACCGGCTGCGCCAGGGGTTCCGCCGGCTGCTCGCCGACCGCGGCGCCGACCTCTCCTACGGCCGCACCCTCCCGCGCCTGCTGCGCGAGGCCGGTCTGCGCCAGGTGGCGGCCGACGCCTACTTCCCGCTCGCCTCGCCGGCCTGTGCCGCCCTGGAGTCCGCCACGATCCGCCAGATCCGCGGGCAGCTGGTCACGGCGGGCCTCGCCACGGAGGAGGACATCGACCGCCACCTCGCCAATGTCGCCACCGGCACGATGGACCTGGCCACGGCCCCGTTGATCTCGGCGTGGGGCCGCAAGGCGTAGGACGGGAGCGGCAGCCGGGGCGCCGGGCCGGCGGTCGGCGGTCGGCGGTCACGGCATCGGAGGTCTCCCGCCCACCCGCTCCACCGCGAGCGCACCCGCCCGGCATCCGTCCGCCGCCGCGTCCTCGGGTGCGGCGCCCGCCAGCAGAGCCGCGAGGAACCCGCCCGTGAAGGCGTCGCCCGCCCCGGTGGTGTCCCGGGGCGTCGCCGCTACGGCGGGCACGCGGGCGTACACGGTGCCGGAGCGGGCGATCACCGCACCCTCCGCTCCCTGCTTGACGACCACCAGCGGGACGTGGCGGCTCAGTTTGGCCGCCGCGTCCGCCGGGTCGGGCAGCCCGGTGAGCAGGCACGCCTCGTCCCGGCTCGGCAGCAGGACGTCCACCCCCTCGACGAGCGAGAGACAGCGGTCCACCCCCAGCTCCCGGAGGAAGCCCGCCGACGCCGGATCAAGGCTCACCGGAACGCCACGCGCGCGTGCGGATTCCAGGGCCATCGCCACCAGCGCCCGGCTCGGCTCCGAGAAGAGCAGATAGCCCGACAGGTGCAGCCACGCCACGCCGTCGAGCAGCGCGTCCGACCAGTCGTCCGGCTCCAGCCGCAGCGAGGCGCCGCTGTCCGTGAGGAACGTCCGCTCGGCGGCCTCTCCCGTGTCCACGAGGCAGATCACCGTACCGGTGGGTGCCTCCGGATCGACGACGAGCCGCGGCCGTACCCCGCATTCGGCCAGCTCCCGCTCGTGCCACGCGGCCGCGTCCGCGCCCACCCGCCCCAGCAGCCGTACCTCCGCACCGCCCCCGCGGGCGGCCCAGCAGGCCACGTTGGCCCCTGCCCCGCCGGGCACCGTACGGATCGTGGCAGCGGTGTCCGTGCCCGCGGCGAGCGGCCCCCGGTGCCGGGCGACGACGTCCGTGATGACATCCCCGACGACCAGCAGGGCGCCACCCCGGCCGGCCGCGGCGGTACCGAGCGCGTCCGTCGTCACGCCCCGGCCCGGGCCGCCGCGATCCGCCCCGCCAGCCGCACGTTGCCGCGCACCGCCGCCAGGTTGGCGCTCAATGAGGCACCGTCGGTGTGCCGCACCAGGTAGCCCAGTAGAAACGGCGTGACCCCTTGACCGGTGACCCCCGCCTCCGCGCACGCCTGCAGCGCGGCCGCGAGCACCCGCGCGTGCAAGTCGGGATCCAGCTGCTCCTCCTCGGGGACCGGGTTGGCGACGATCAGCGCGGAGCCGGGCGCGCTCAGCGCTTCCCGCGCCCGCATGACGTCCGCGACCTGCTGCGGGGAGTCCAGCCGCCACTCCACGGGGTAGCCGGAGTCGGACAGATAGAAGCCGGGGAAACGGTCCGTCCCGTACCCGGCGACCGCGACCCCCAGCGTCTCCAGCCTCTGGAGCGTCGCGGGCACGTCCAGGATGGACTTCACGCCCGCGCACACCACGGTGATCGGTGTGCGCGCCAGCAGGCCGAGGTCGGCCGACTCGTCCTGGGTCGTCGTCCACTCCCGGTGCACCCCGCCGAGCCCGCCGGTCGCGAACACCTCCACCCCGGCCAGGGCCGCCAGCTGCGCCGTCGCCGACACGGTGGTCGCCCCGCTCACCCCCGCGGCCACCGCGAGCGGCAGATCCCGGTGACCCAGCTTGCGGATCCCGTCCTCGTTGGCGACCCGCTCCAACTGCTCCTTGTCCAGGCCGACCAGGGGCCGCCCGTCCAGTACGGCGATCGTCGCCGGTACGGCTCCCTGCCGCCGTACGACGTCCTCCAGCTCCAGCGCCACCTGCAGATTGCGCGGACGCGGCAGCCCGTGCGCGATGATCGTGGACTCCAGGGCCACCACGGGTCGACGCGCGTCGATCGCCTCGCGCACCTCTTCGGACACCACCAGCACCACGGGCCTGCCTCCTGTCGTTCGGTCTTCCCTCATCTCTGGCGGGCGGCACGTCCGGTCAAACCCTTGCGGGCTGTGGAGGACGACACCAGCCTGGAGTGCATGAAGGACAACTCGACACGTCTCGACCATGTCGTCCTCTGGGTCCGTGACCCGGTGGCCTCGGCCGACTTCTACGAGAAGACCCTGGGCATGGAATCCGTGAGACTCACCGACTTCGCCGCGGGGGCGGTGTCCTTCCCCTCCGTACGGCTCAACGACGAGACCATCTTCGACCTCATGCCGCTCACCATGGCGGACCACATGGAAATGGTCCCTGGCGCTGCCGAGAGCGCGGGACACCCCGTCAATCATGTCTGCCTGGCCCTGTCCGCCGACGATTTCGAGACACTCCGTGCCCGACTCGAGGAAGGGTCCGTGCCCGTCTCGGACTTCTCGCGCGACTCCTTCGGCGCCCGCGGAATGGCCCGGCGCAGCTTCTACTTCCGCGACCCCGACGGGAACGTCTTCGAGGCGCGCCACTACGACTGACGCGGACCGACGCGCGAAGGGGTCGCGCGCCACGCGTGTGTGGCCCCCTCCCGCGAGATGTCAGACCTGCGGTACGCCGGTCAGCGCTCCGTGCGGGTCGAGCACGTACTGACGACTGGCGCCCTGGTCGAACTCGGCGTAGCCGCGCGGCGCGTCGTCCAGCCCGATGACGGTCGCGTTGACCGCCTCGGCGATGTGCACACGACCGTGCAGGGTCGCCGTCATCAGAACTCCGGTGGTACTTCATCACCGGGCACTGTCCGGTCGCGAAGCGGTGGCTCTTGGCCCGGCCGAGCCCCAGCCGTACCTTCAGCGTCCCGCCCCTGGCGCCGTCGCCGACCCCACCGCGGTCATCGGTGACATACAGGCCCGGGATACCCAGCGCACCGCCCGTGATACGCGACTGTCCTGTTTCCGCTCATGTCTGATCGCCGTCCCTTCGGCTCCGATTCCTCGGATGCCAGTGGCTGTGCGCATGCCGGCGTCTGCCAGTCGGCCTTCCGGCCGGCCGTCGCGCGCGGGCCGTCACGAAGGGACGCGGGCCGCGCGTCAGAACAGCGGCTCGGGCAGCACGCCCTCCAGCGCGAGCAGTTTCCGCTTGGTCTCCAGGCCGCCGCCGAACCCGCCGATGCCGCCGTCGCTCTCCACGACCCGATGGCACGGCACGACCACCGGCAGCGGATTGGAGCCCATGGCCACCCCCACGGCCTGCGCGGCACCCGGCTGGCCGACCCGTCCGGCCAGATCGCCGTACCCGACGACCTGGCCGTACCGCACACCGGACGCCAGCTCGCGCAGCACCTGTCGGTTGAAGCCCGAGATCAGCGACCAGTCCAGGGGCAGCTCGAAGTCGTGCCGCTCGCCCGCGAAGTAGGCCTCGACCTGGCGTATCGCCTCGGCCAGCAGTGCGGAGCCGGGCGCCTCGACGGGCTCGGTACCCAGCCGGGACGCGAGCCGCTCCAGCGCTTTGCCGCGGACCGGTTCCGTGGCGTGGAAGACCACGTTGACCAGGCCCTCGTCGGTCGCGGCCAGCAGCAGCGGCCCGATCTCCGTGCCGACGACGGTCCACACGACCCGCTGCTCGTCCTGCCCTTGGCTGTTCATGCGTCCACCGTACGAGCCGGCACTGACAACGCCCGGCGGCGATGGCGAACAGGCCGCTACTCGCGCAGCGCGTCCCGGACCACGTCCGGCTTGTTGGTGATGATGGCGTCGACGCCATACCCGGCGACCAGCCGCGCGGCGCCCGCGGTGTTGACGGTCCAGGCGGAGACCTCGAGCGGTCTGCCGTGCGGACCCGTGAAGGCCTGGACCGCGGAGACGTACGCCCTGGAGACTGCGGCGTACGACGGGTTGATCTGGTCGGCGAATTCCGCGTAGGCGTGCAGGTCCGCCACGGACGGCGTTCCCAGGAAGCCGGTCTTCACAGCGGGCTTGAGATCGTGGACGGTCCGCAGACTGGCCGCGCTGAAGCTCTGCACGACCAGCCGGCTCCTGTGCTTCCGGTCGAGCCACCCCTCATTGCTGAGGAGCTTGAGGGTCTCGTGCTCGATGCCCGGATACAGCTCCGGGTTCTTGAGTTCGAGGAGCAGCTTCTGATGGTGAAGATCGACGCGGTGCACATACTGCTTGAGCGTCGGCACGCGCGCGCCCGCGTAGGCGGCGCCGAACCAGCCGCCCGCGTCCAGACGCGCGATTTCCGCGGCGGTGAAGTCCTTCACCTTCCAGGGCGCCCGACCGGGGAACACCTGCTCCACGTCGGTGGTGCGCCGGAGGCTGTCGTCGTGGAGGACGACGAGTTCGCCGTCCTTGGTGCGCTGGACGTCGTTCTCGACCCAGACCGCGCCGAGCCGTGCGGCCTTGTCGACGGCGGCCAGGGTGTTCTCGGGGGCGTAGGCGGAGGCGCCCCGGTGGGCGATGATCGCGGGCGGGGTGCCGTCCTCGACGGCTCGGACGTCGGTTGCGGGAAGCAGGAGGGCGGCGGTCCCCAGGAGCGCGGTGATCATGGAGGTCGCAGCGCGCGCGTGCATACGTACTCCTCGCGTCGAGCAATCACGTACAGCACAACTGTGACAGCACCGGGTCAACGGCGGTGGGGTACAGAATGGCCACATCCTGAATGGTCGTGTTCCAAGTCCGCTCACGGGTGCCGCACAACTGGGGCAAGGGCGTGTTTCTTTGCCGGAAAATCGTTCGACCATTCCGGTGAGGGTCATACTCTCTGCCTCGACCCCGACCGCTCGGGCGGTGCTGGGAAGAGGCACATTTCAGGGATTTCCAGGACGTAAGAGGGCGGAAGGTAGCCGCGCATGCAAGGCACGGTCGACGGATTCAGCTACGGACTCGTCACACCGCTGGTGGCTTACCTCATGGCCTGCCTCGGCGGCGCCCTCGGCCTGCGCTGCACCACCAGATCCATGCTGGTCAGCCGGTCCTGGCGACCCGGCTGGCTGGCCCTCGGCTCGGCGGCGATCGGCTCCGGCATCTGGACCATGCACTTCGTCGCGATGATGGGGTTCAAGGTCGAACAGGCGCCCATCCACTACGACAGGGCCATCACCTTCGCGAGCCTGGGCGTCGCCATCGTCATGGTGGGCGTCGGGGTCTTCATCGTCGGCTACTGGGGCGCGACCGGAACACCCCTGATGACCGGCGGTGCGGTCACCGGCCTGGGCATCGCCTCGATGCACTACCTGGGCATGGCGGGGATGCGCCTGAACGGGCAGCTGGAGTACAACACCGTCACCGTCGCCATCTCCGTGGTCATAGCCGTCGTCGCCGCCACCGCCGCCCTCTGGGCCGCCGGGCAGGTCAGGGGATTCCTGTGGAGCGTGGGCGCGAGCCTGGTCATGGGCCTCGCCGTCACGGGCATGCACTACACCGGCATGGCCGCCCTCAGCGTCCATGTGCACCGCACGTCCGCCCCCGTCGCCGGTGACTCGCCCACCTCCCTGCTCGCGCCCATGATGATCGGCCCGCTCGCCTTCCTGCTGATCGCGGGTGTCGTCGTGATGTTCGATCCGCTGATGGTCATGGGCAAACCCGTGTGGTCGCCCGCCGAGAACAAGCCCGGCGTCCCCGCGCGCGAACTCGTCCACCACCCGGCCGCCCGCCGCCCCTCGATCCGCCCCCGCCGGAACCTGGCCCACAGCGACGCCCGCACCCCGCAGAACCGCTGACCCCACCGGCCCCTCCTCCGCCCGGAGCCCCTGATCGGACCGCGTTGTCAGTGGGGAGTCGTACGGTGGACTCCATGCGGCCCGTTTCCCACATCGAACGTACGGTGGCGCCCTTCGAGGTCGTCAGCTCCTACCAGCCCAGCGGCGATCAGCCGGCGGCCATCGCCGAGCTGGCCAAGCGCATCGAGGCAGGTGAGAAGGACGTCGTCCTGCTCGGCGCGACCGGCACCGGAAAGTCCGCCACCACCGCGTGGATGATCGAGAAGCTCCAGCGCCCCACCCTCGTGATGGCCCCGAACAAGACGTTGGCCGCCCAGCTGGCGAACGAATTCCGCGAGCTGCTGCCGAACAACGCCGTCGAGTACTTCGTCTCGTACTACGACTACTACCAGCCCGAGGCCTACGTCCCGCAGTCGGACACCTACATCGAGAAGGACTCCTCGATCAACGAGGAGGTGGAGCGCCTGCGCCACTCCGCCACCAACTCGCTGCTCACCCGCCGGGACGTCATCGTGGTCGCGTCGGTCTCCTGCATCTACGGCCTCGGCACCCCGCAGGAGTACGTGGACCGCATGGTCCCCCTCAAGGTCGGCGAGGAGATCGACCGCGACCAGCTCCTGCGCCGCTTCGTCGACATCCAGTACACGCGCAACGACCTGGCCTTCACCCGCGGCACCTTCCGGGTGCGCGGCGACACCATCGAGATCTTCCCGGTCTACGAGGAACTCGCCGTCCGCATCGAGATGTTCGGCGACGAGATCGAGGCACTGTCCACGCTCCACCCGCTCACCGGCGAGATCATCAGCGACGACGACCATCTGTACGTCTTCCCGGCCTCGCACTACGTCGCGGGACCCGAGCGCATGGAGCGGGCCGTCAACGACATCGAGAAGGAGCTCGGGGAGCGCCTGGCCGAGCTGGAGAAGCAGGGCAAGCTCCTGGAGGCCCAGCGCCTGAGGATGCGCACGACGTACGACCTCGAGATGCTCCGCCAGATCGGCTCCTGCTCGGGCATCGAGAACTACTCGATGCACTTCGACGGCCGCTCGCCCGGTTCCCCGCCGCACACCCTGATCGACTACTTCCCGGACGACTTCCTCCTCGTCATCGACGAGTCGCACGTGACCGTGCCCCAGATCGGCGCGATGTACGAGGGCGACGCCTCCCGCAAGCGCACCCTCGTCGACCACGGCTTCCGCCTTCCCTCGGCCCTGGACAACCGCCCCCTCAAGTGGGAGGAGTTCACGGAGCGCATCGGCCAGACCGTCTATCTGTCGGCGACGCCCGGCAAGTACGAGCTCTCGCGCGGGGACGGCGTCGTCGAGCAGATCATCCGCCCCACCGGCCTGATCGACCCCGAGGTCGTCGTCAAGCCCACCGAGGGCCAGATCGACGACCTGGTGCACGAGATCCGCACCCGCACCGAGAAGGACGAGCGTGTCCTGGTCACCACGCTGACCAAGAAGATGGCAGAGGACCTCACGGACTACTTCCTGGAACTCGGCATCCAGGTCCGCTATCTGCACAGCGACGTCGACACCCTGCGCCGCGTGGAGCTGCTGCGCGAGCTGCGTTCCGGCGAGTTCGACGTCCTCGTCGGCATCAACCTCCTGCGAGAGGGCCTCGACCTGCCCGAGGTGTCCCTGGTGGCCATCCTCGACGCCGACAAGGAGGGCTTCCTGCGCTCCGGCACCTCCCTGATCCAGACCATCGGCCGCGCCGCGCGCAATGTCTCCGGCCAGGTCCACATGTACGCCGACAAGATCACCCCGGCGATGGAGAAGGCCATCGAGGAGACCAACCGGCGCCGGGAGAAGCAGGTCGCGTACAACACGGAGCGGGGCATCGACCCCCAGCCGCTGCGCAAGAAGATCAACGACATCGTCGCGCAGATCGCCCGCGAGGACATCGACACCGAGCAGCTGCTCGGCTCCGGCTACCGCCAGGGCAAGGACGGCAAGGGAGCCAAGGCCCCCGTGCCCTCCCTCGGCAAGGCGGCGGCCGGCACCAAGGCCGCCAAGAGCAAGGCCAAGGAGACCGTCCCGACCGACCGCCCCGCGGCCGAACTGGCCGAGCAGATCGAGGAGATGACGGCACGCATGCGTGCCGCCGCCGCCGACCTCCAGTTCGAGATCGCGGCCCGGCTGCGCGACGAGGTCTCCGAGATGAAGAAGGAGCTGCGACAGATGAAGGAGGCCGGCCTGGCCTGACCTCCATCGCGCTGTGTTGCAAGACCGACACAAAGTGCGCTTCGGGGTGCGTCACCGTCAGTGCCCCTGCGTAGGGTTCTGGACAACCGCGGGCACCGCGGTAACAGGGGACAGCAGCGAGAGGGGTTCGGCGCGTGACCGTCAACATGACCAAGGGTCAGGCCATCAGTCTGCAGAAGAACGACGGAGGCAGCCTGACCGCGGTGCGCATGGGCCTCGGCTGGCAGGCGGCCCCCCGGCGCGGCCTGTTCGGTTCGCGCACGCGGGAGGTCGACCTCGACGCCTCCGCCGTCCTGTTCGCGGACAAGCAGCCCGTCGACGTCGTCTTCTTCCGTCACCTGGTGAGCGACGACGGCTCGGTCAAGCACACCGGTGACAACCTCGTCGGCGGCGTCGGCCAGGGCGGGGACGACGAGGCGATCCTCGTCGACCTGGCCCGCGTCCCCGTTCACATCGACCAGATCGTCTTCACCGTGAACTCCTTCACGGGCCAGACCTTCCAGGAGGTGCAGAACGCCTTCTGCCGGCTGGTCGACGAGACCAATGGCGACGAGCTGGCCCGCTACACGCTCGCCGGCGGCGGCGCCTACACCGCCCAGATCATGGCGAAGGTGCACCGGACGGGCCCGGGCTGGACCATGACGGCCCTCGGCACCCCGGCCAACGGCCGCACCTTCCAGGACCTCATGCCGGCGATCCTGCCGCACCTGTAGCCGGCCCGCCGAGCGGCACCCGACCGACACCACGACACAGGGGGAGAAGGCGATGACGGCCGAGCTGGTGCGGGGGCAGAACCACCCGCTCTCCCAGGCCCGTCTCGAGATCCGGATCGCGGCCGGTACGCCGATCGTGGCCGGAGCCACGCTCGGCGACGAGCACGGCACGGTGCACGGCGTCGAGTGGGTCGTCCACCCGGGCGCTCCCGCCCTGCCGGGTCTGGAGGTCTCCCGGCAGGCGGCCTCCGACCACCGCCTCGCGGTCGATCTCGGCGCGGTGCCCGAGGCCGTCCACCGGGTCCATGTGCTGCTCGCCCTGCCCTCGGCGGGCGGCCCCGTGCGCTTCGGCGCCGTCGCCGCCCCCTTCGTCGCGGTCACGGGCCTCGACGGCATCGAGCTCGCCAGCTACACCATCACCGGCCTGGACGCCGAGTCGGCGGTCGTCGCGCTGGAGCTCTACCGCCGCCAGGGCGCCTGGAAGGTACGCGCCGTCGGCCAGGGCTACGCGGGCGGTCTCACCGAACTCCTCACCGATCAGGGCCTTCCCCAGGCCCACCAGCTGGCGAACACCATCCATGAGGCGGTGGCCCAGGGCCTGGCCCGAGCGGTGACGCCCCCGGCCCGCACGGCGGACGGCGACCGTGCCCGCCAGACGGCCACGCCGGCACCGGGCCCCGAGCAGGGCTCTTCCGCGACCCGGGGCGCCTCCGGTGCCGTACCCCCGCAGCCGCTGTCGCCGTACGGCACACAGCCCCCGGGCACACCGCCGCAGCCGACGACCCCGAACGGCGGCCCGGCCTCCGGCACATCGCAGCCCGCCTCCCCCTACGGCGCGCAGGGCGCCCCGGCAACCGGCGGGCCGCAGCCCGGACACCCCCAGGTGCCCGCTGACGCGTCCGCGGCTCAGCCTCCCGTGCCCACCGTCGGCGGCCCGGTCGACTACAGTCACCCCCGACGGCAGAACGCCGCCCCGCCCCCGCCTCCGTCGGCCGCGCCCCCCGTTCAGCCGGGACAGCCCGCGCGGCCCGTCGCCGGGGACGCGACCGGCTGGTCCATGGACGAGCGGCTCTACAACCAGGTGTGGGGCATGTTCGAGGACCTGGCCCGCTCCACGGCCGCGTACCGCAGCGCCGTCGACTTCGCCGACTCGCGCATGGAGAAGGAGTTCGACGCGGCCCTCGCCGACCCGCGTCATCGGATCGGCGGGCAGGGCGACGCCGCACGCGAGGCGTCCCGTGCCAAGCACGCCGAGCTCGTCGAACAGGCCCGCGCGGCCTACGACCGGGATCTCGGCCAGCTCACGGCCGAGTCCGAGGTGGTCGAACCCGCCCTGCCCCTGGCGTACGCCCGCTGGGACAACCCCGTCTGGCACGGCTACCGGGTGCCGTTCGAGGCACCCATGGCCGTGCGCCTGGGCGATCTGCATCTGCCCGAGTGCCCCGAGCTGCGTATCCCGATGCTGGTCCGGCTGCCGCTGGAGCGCGGCCTGTGGATCGACAGCGGAGCCGCCGGATCCCTCGACGGCTCGTTCTTCGACTCCCACGAACTGCACCGCCTCGCCATGGACACGGCTGTGGCGCTCGCGGCCCGGCTCCTCGCCGTCCACCCCGCGGGGGACTACACCCTGCACGTCATCGACCCGGCCGGGTCGGGGGCGCAGTCGCTCGCCCCGCTGGTGTGGGCCGGGGTGCTCGCGGCCCCGCCCGCCGTCGGCGCCGCGGGCGTGGCGGACGTCCTGGCCCGCCTCACCGAGCGCGTCGACCTCGTGCAGATGGCGGTGCGCGGCGGCGCGGCCGACTCCCTCCCGCCCGGCCTCGACACCTCCGAGCAACTTCTGATCGTCAACGACTTCCCGCACGGCTTCGACGACCGGGCCGTGACCCAGCTGCGCTACCTCGCGGACGAGGGACCGTCCGTCGGCGTCCACCTGATGATGGTCGCGGACCGTGAGGAGGCGTCCGCCTACGGTCCCCTCCTCGACCCCCTGTGGCGCTCGCTCATGCGACTGACGGCGGTGCCCGACGACCACCTCGCCGACCCGTGGGTCGGCCATGCCTGGACCTACGAGCCCGCGCTCGTCCCGCCCGGCAGCCAGGTGGTCCAACAGGTCCTGAACCAGGTCGCGGAGGCTCGTACCAAGTACACGTAAAGCAGCTCCCACCAGGTATTTTGACCTTTCTTTTGCCAACCGCTTTACCTTTACTTGGTGATTGAGGTACGGTGGGTGGCACGGAGGGGAGTACTCCCTGTCGACTGCGGCGTACCCGTCAATACGGATCAGGCCTGATCCCGGGGCGTCGGCCCACCGTGGGTGGAAGAGACCTCCGGCAGCGCGACGACGCTGGTTACTTGCCGTTACGTATTGCCGGAGGAACTGTGGATGTTTCCGTGACCCTGTGGGTCCTGACCATCGTGGGCCTCGCCGCCCTCATCGCGGTCGACTTCTTCATCGGCCGCAAGCCGCACGACGTGTCCATCAAGGAAGCGGGCATCTGGACGGTCGTCTGGATCGCCCTGGCCGGCCTCTTCGGGCTCGGTCTGCTCGTCTTCGGTGGCGGCCAGGCCGGTGGAGAGTTCTTCGCGGGCTTCATCACCGAGAAGTCCCTGAGCGTGGACAACCTCTTCGTCTTCGTCCTGATCATGGCGAAGTTCGCGGTGCCCTCGCAGTACCAGCAGCGGGTGCTTCTCGTCGGTGTCCTGATAGCCCTGGTGCTGCGCGCGATCTTCATCGCCGCCGGTGCCGCGATCATCGCCAGCTTCGCCTGGGTGTTCTACATCTTCGGCGCCTTCCTCATCTGGACCGCCTGGAAGCTCATCCAGGAGGCCCGGGCGGACGAGGAGGAAGAGGAGTTCGAGGAGAACAAGCTGCTCAAGGCCGCCGAGCGCAGGTTCGGCGTGGCCGACCGCTACCACGGCACCAAGCTGTGGATCGTGGAGAACGGCAAGCGGGTCATGACCCCGATGCTCGTCGTGATGCTCGCGATCGGCTCCACCGACGTGCTCTTCGCGCTCGACTCGATCCCCGCGATCTTCGGCCTGACCCAGGACCCGTACATCGTCTTCACGGCCAACGCCTTCGCCCTGATGGGTCTGCGGCAGCTGTACTTCCTCATCGGCGGTCTGCTGAAGAAGCTGGTCCACCTGAGCTACGGCCTGTCGCTCATCCTGGGCTTCATCGGCGTCAAGCTGGTGCTGCACGCCCTGCACGAGTCCGGGGTCCACGTCCCCGAGATCAGCATTCCGGTCTCGCTCGGCGTGATCTGCGCGGTCCTGATCGTCACCACGGTCACCAGTCTGATGGCCACCAGGAAGCAGGAGGCGGCCGAGGCGGCGCAGGCGGAGGGCGAAGGCGCTCCGAAGGACAGCATCGAGGCCTGACCACGGCGGACGGAGAAGAACCAGCACCGGGAGCGGAGCGCGGCGAATTGCCGGGTATCGCTCCCGGTGCTTGTTTGGTTCCAGAGCGCGTTCCCCGGCCCGGGGGCGCCGTGGCCGGCTGGAGACACCATGAAGTTCGTGCAGATCATCGGCTTCGAGACCGAGCGTATGGAAGAGATGCAGCAGCTGCTGCAGGAGGCGGGGGAGCGCAACGCGGGCAGGACGGGCGGCCCGACCCACCGCATGCTCCTGAAGGACCGGGACAAGCCCCATCACTATCTGGCGCTGATCGAGTTCGACTCGTACGACGAGGCCATGCGCAACAGTGACGACCCCGAGACGAGCAAACTCGCGGAGCAGCTGGGCGCGCTGAGCATCGGCGAGCGCGTCTACACCAACTGCGACGTCCTGGAGTCGGGCGAAATCAAGTAGCGCCGGCACGGTGCGGAGCCGATCGGCCTCTGCGACGATCACGGCATGATCGCTCGGCTCAGGTCGCTCGCCACGAGCTGGACGTCCGCCGTGCCGGTGCTCGCCGTCGTCCTGCTGGTGTTCACATGGGGACGCGATCTGCCCGGCGCGGTCGTCGTGCTCGTGAGCCTGGTCCTCGCGGGGGCCGTGCTGGCCGCCGTGCACCACGCCGAGGTGATCGCCCACCGGGTCGGTGAACCGTTCGGCTCCCTCGTCCTCGCCGTCGCCGTCACGATCATCGAGGTCGCCCTGATCGTCACCCTGATGGTGGACGGCGGAGACAAGAGCTCGACCCTGGCCAGGGACACGGTCTTCGCAGCCGTGATGATCACCTGCAACGGCATCGTCGGCATCAGTCTCCTCGTGGCCGCACTGCGTCATGGCACCGCGGTCTTCAACGCCGAGGGCACCGGCGCCGCGCTCGCCACGGTCGCCACCCTGGCCACACTGAGCCTGGTCTTGCCGACGTTCACGACGAGCAAGCCGGGCCCGGAGTTCTCCGCCACGCAGCTGACCTTCGCCGCGCTGTCCTCGCTGATCCTGTACGGCCTGTTCGTGGCGACCCAGACCGTACGGCACCGCGACTACTTCCTCCCGATCACCCGTCAGGGCGAGGTGATCACCACCGAGGACCACGCCGACGCACCCACCGCCCGTACCGCGCTGACCAGTCTCGGCCTGCTGGGCCTGGCCCTGATCGGGGTGGTCGGCCTGGCCAAGGGCGTGTCGCCCACCATCGAGTCCGGGGTCGCCAAGGCGGGTCTTCCCCAGGCCGTCGTCGGCGTGGTCATCGCCCTGCTGGTGCTGCTCCCCGAGACCATCGCCGCCCTGCGCTCGGCACGCCGCGACCGGGTGCAGACCAGCCTCAACCTCGCCCTCGGCTCGGCCATGGCCAGCATCGGCCTGACCATCCCCGCGGTCGCTCTGGCCTCCGTCTGGCTCTCCGGCCCGCTCGTCCTCGGCCTGGGCTCCACCCACATGGTGCTGCTGGCCCTGACCGTGGTGGTGAGCTCGCTGACGGTGGTTCCCGGCCGGGCCACACCGCTCCAGGGCGGTGTCCATCTGGTGCTGTTCGCGGCCTATCTGGAACTGGCGGTCAATCCATAGCGGGCTCCGCCGCCGCCTCGGGCACCGGCCGCGTCTCCGGCAGCAACGCGAAACACCCCAGGCTGAGCAGCGCGATCCCGGTCAGATACGCACCCACGCCCCAGGGCACCCGCCCGCCGTGCTCCACCAGCGCCGTCGCCACGATCGGCGTGAGCGCGCCGCCTACGACCCCGCCGAGGTTGTAGCCGACCGCGGCACCGGTGCAGCGCACCCGCGGCTCGTACAGCTCCGGCAGATACGCGGCGATCACCGCGAACATCGTGATGAAGGCGATCATCGCGCCCAGGAAACCGAGGAGCATCAGCAACGGCTGCCCGGTCGCGAGCAGCGCCACCATCGGGAACATCCACAGCGCTGCCGCCGCGCACCCGGCCAGACACAACGGCCGCCGTCCGTACCGGTCCCCGAGCAGCGCCGCCACCGGCGTGAGCGAGCCCTTCACCAGCACCGCGGCCATGATGCAGGTCAGCATGACGGCACGGCTCACCCCGAGCCGCTCGGTCCCGTAGGCGAGGGACCACGTCGTCACGGCGTAGAAGATCGCGTACCCGATCGCGAGCGCCCCGGCCGTCAGCAGCACGAGCCGCCCATGGTCGCGCACCACCTCGGCGAGCGGTACGCGCGCGTGGTCGTCGATCTCCAGGAAACCGGGGCTCTCCGGGACCGAGGAGCGCAGCCACAGCCCCGCCGCCGCCAGCACCCCGGCCGTCCAGAACGGCACGCGCCAGCCCCACGCGGCGAACTGCGCCTCGGACAGCGCGGTCGACAGCGCCAGCACCACGCCGTTGGCGAGCAGGAAGCCCAGCGCGGGCCCCACCTGCGGGAAGCTCGTCCACAGCCCGCGCCGCTCGGCGGGCGCGTGCTCCGCGGTCAGCAGTACGGCCCCGCCCCACTCCCCGCCGAGCCCGAGCCCCTGGAGAAAACGCAGCACCAGGAGCAGCACCGGCGCGGCCACCCCGAGCGTGTCGTACGTCGGCACACAGCCGACCGCGACCGTGGCGGCGCCGGTCAGCAGCAGTGAGGCCACGAGCACCGGCCGCCGTCCGCGCCGGTCCCCGATGTGCCCGAACAGCACCGACCCGAGCGGCCGTGCGAGGAACCCCACGCCGAAGGTCCCGAAGGCGGCCAGCGAACCCGCCAGCGGGGAGAACGTCGGGAAGAAGAGCGGACCCAGGACCAGTGCCGCGGCCGTCCCGTAGACGAAGAAGTCGTAGAACTCGATGGCCGTCCCGGCGAGCGAGGCGGCCGCGAGCCGCGGCATGGAGGGCGCCCTTACGGTGCGTACGTCGTGCATGCCGCGTCAACTACCCACAGTGATCGGGAGTTACGGGGGCGCGTGAGCGCGCTCGGGCGTGATCAGTAGGTGACGGTGATGCGCCGGGCGGGACCGTCGACTCGGACGAGACCGCCGTAGGGGAGGACGAGTTGTGGATCGGTGTGTCCGAAGTCCACATCGAAGACGATGGTGGTGTGCGGGGCATATACGCGCATGGCCCGCAGTACGGCCTCGCGCTGGTCGGCGGCGTAACGATCCGCCTCCTCGGGGCTGGTGGGGCGGTCGAGGGCCCACGTCTTGGGGCGGCCCCAGAGCAGTGCGGAGAAACGCTGGAGGAGTCCGCGCTCACCCATGTTGCGCAGGGTGCGGAAGACCTCGACGTCGCTCGGCATCTCCTCCGAGGTCTCCAGGAGCAGCACTCCGCCGTCGTACTGACCCAGGTCACGCGCGATCTCGCGGTCGGCCATGAGCAGCCAGCCCACGATCTCCAGACAGCCGCCCCAAGCCCGGCCCTCCACCGTCCGGTCGGCGTTCACCCAGGTCCAGCCGGTGCCGGGACGGGTCTCCGGTGCGGAGTCGAAGGTGGTGGGGTCCGCCCAGTCACGGTCGACGTCCCGCCAGCGGGCGGCGGGAGTCAGCTCGTACTCGCCCGAGGTGAACAGGGCCGCCCGCAGGGAGTCGGCGGTCAGCGCGCTCATGGCCACCGGCCGTCCGAGCGCGGTCATCACCGTCGCGCCGTGGTAGCCGACGATGCCGGTGCTGTACAGGAACGCGAGCAGGTTGGTGTTGTCGCTCATCCCGAAGAACGGCTTCGGATTCGCCCGGATCAACTTCCGGTCCAGGAACGGCAGCACGGTGATCTGGTCGTCGCCGCCGATGGACGCGATGATCGCCTTGACGCTCGGGTCGGCGAACGCGGCATGGATGTCGGCGGCGCGCTCCTGGGGCGTCGAACCCATCCTGCGGGTCGACGGATACTCGACCGGTTCCAGCCCGAACTCCTTGCGCAACCGCTCGAGCCCCAGCTCGTAGGGGCGCGGGAAGAGCCCCGGCAGGCCTGCGCCCGGGGAGATGACGGCTATACGGTCGCCGGGTACGGGCTTGGGCGGGTACGAGATCGTCGTCATGCCGGGAGGGTACGGGCGGCACCGCGCGCGGCGCACCGTGATAAACCGGGGTCCGAGCAGCCCGCCCGCACCGACCGGAGGAACCGTGCCCCGCACCCTGGCCAACGCCCCGATCATGGTCCTCAACGGCCCCAACCTGAACCTGCTGGGTCAGCGTCAGCCGGAGATCTACGGCAAGGACACCCTCGCCGACGTCGAGGCCCTGTGCGCCAAGGCGGCGGCCGCGCACGGCGGCACGGTGGACTTCCGGCAGTCGAACCACGAGGGCGAGCTGGTCGACTGGATCCACGAGGCGAGGCTCCAGCACTGCGGGATCGTCATCAACCCCGGCGCCTACTCGCACACGTCAGTCGCGATCCTGGACGCGCTCAACACCTGTGACGGGCTCCCGGTGCTGGAGGTGCACATCTCCAACATCCACCAGCGCGAGGCCTTCCGGCACCACTCCTACGTCTCGCTGCGCGCGGACGGAGTCATCGCCGGCTGCGGAGTGCAGGGATACGTCTTCGGCGTCGAGCGCGTCGCGGCGCTGGCGGGGCCGGCCCAGGCCGACGTGTAAGGACCGATGTCCTGGGCGCACGGTCCTTACCGCCGCTTCGTCACCGCTACAGTCGCCCCGCCTCCACGATCCGCTTCAGAAAGCGCTGCGTGCGCTCCTGCTGCGGGTCGCCGAAGATCTGCCCGGCGGTCCCGCGCTCGAGCACCACACCCGCGTCCAGAAAACACACCTGGTCGGCGACCTCGCGCGCGAAGCCCATCTCGTGCGTGGCCAGCACCATGGTCATGCCGTCGCCCTTCAGGTCGCGCACGACGTTCAGGACCTCGCCCACCAGCTCCGGGTCGAGGGCCGCGGTGATCTCGTCGAGCAGCAGCAGACGGGGGCGTACGGCGAGGGCCCGCACGATCGCCACCCGCTGCTGCTGACCGCCGCTGAGCCGGTCGGGGTACTCGCCGGCCTTGTCCGCCAGGCCGAGCCGCTCCAGGAGCTCACGGGCGTGCTCCTCGGCCTCCGCGCGGGCCGCTCCGTGCACCCGGCGCGGGGCCAGCGTGATGTTCTCCAGCACCGTCATGTGCGGGAAGAGGTTGTACGCCTGGAAGACCACGCCGATACGGCGCCGTACCGCGTCCTGGTCGGCGCGCGGATCGGTGATCTCCTCGCCGTCCAGCCAGATGGCGCCGTCGTCGATCTCCTCGAGGAGGTTGGCGCAGCGCAGCAGGGTCGACTTGCCGGAGCCGGAGGCACCGATCAGCGCGGTCACCGTGTGCGGGGCGACCTCCAGGTCGACGCCCCGCAGTACGACCGAGCCGCCGAAGGTCTTGCGGACGGACTCCATCCGCAGCACCGGTGCGTCGCTCATGTGGTCCCTCCCTGGGCCCGCCTGCGGTCCATCCGTGCCGTCACCCAGTCCGTGAAGCGGGTCATCGGGATGGTCAGCGCCACGAACACCAGGCCCGCGACGATGTACGGCGTGTAGTTGAGGCTGCGGCCGACGATGATGTCCGCGGCCCGTACGGCGTCGATCGCGCCGCCGATCGACACGAGACCGGTGTCCTTCTGGAGCGACACCAGGTCGTTCAGCAGGGGCGGCACCTGGCGGCGCACGGCCTGCGGGAGCACCACATGACGCAGCGCCTGCCGGTTGGACAGACCGAGCGAGCGGGCGGCGGCGCGCTGCGAGGGGTGCACGGACTCGATGCCGGCGCGGAACACCTCGGCCACGTACGCCGAGTACGTCAGCGTGAGGGCCGTACCGCCCAGCAGCACCGGATCGACCGTCACGCCCTGGAGCCGCAGTGCCGGAACGCCCAGGACGACGATCATGAGGTTGATGATGAGCGGAAGTCCGCGGAAGAAGTCCGTGTAGGCGGCGGCCAGGAAGCGCAGTGGGAAGAACACCGGGCCGCGCAGCGTGCGGGCGATGGCGATCAGCATGCCGAGCACCAGCACGGCGACACCGCAGATCAGCAGCAGACGGACGTTCAGCCACAGCCCTTCGAGGACCTTCGGGAACGCCTCACGCGCGTACTGCCCGTTGAAGAACGTCTCCTTGGTGCGCGGCCAGCCGGGCGCGCTGACGACGACCAGATAGAGCACGACGGCGGTGACCAGGGTCGAGACCGCGGCGATCGCCGTCGCGCGGCGGGCGCGGGCCCGCTTGAGACGCTCCCGCTCGATCCGCCGCTGCGACGGTGTGTACGAGTCGTCCGCGTCCGGTGTCGCGGCGCCGGACTCGTCCTTCGTGAGCGTCACTTGAGCACCGGGGCGTCGACGGCGTCCGACAGCCACTCCTGCTCCAGCTTGGCGAGCGTGCCGTCCTTGCGCAGGGCGTCCACGGCGGCCGTCACGCAGGAGGTGAGCGCGCTGCCCCTGTCGAGGACGAGTCCGAACTGTTCCGGTGTGCCGGCCTGGTTCTCGAACTGCCCGACGATCGTGCCGTCCGTCACCTCGGCCGCCGTGATGTAGAAGGCGGTCGGCAGGTCGACGACGATGGCGTCCACCTGGCCGTTCTGGAGCGCGGACTTGGCCTGGTCGTTCTTGGCGTACGCGGCGGCCTCCCGCGTCGGCTTCACCACGTCCTCGATGTAGTTGAGGCTGGTCGTGCCGACCTGGGCGCCCAGCTTGAGGCCCTTCAGGTCCGCGATGCTCTTCGCCTTGGCGGCCTTGGTGCCCTTGAGCGCGATGACGGCCTGACGCACGTCGTAGTAGCCGGACGAGAAGTCCACGGCCTTCTTGCGCTCGGCGCTGATCGACACCTGGTTGATGTCGAAGTCGAAGGTCTTCTCACCCGGCGCGAAGGCCTTGTTGAAGGGGACGCTCTGCCAGACGACGGCGCTCTTGCCATAGCCGAGCTGCTTCGCCACGGCGTAGGTGACGGCCGACTCGAAGCCCTTGCCGCTCGCGGGCTTGTCGTCCTTGAACCACGGCTCGTACGCGGGCTCGTCGGTCGCGACGGTCAGTTTTCCGGAGCTCTTGGTGGCCAACTTGCCCTTGGCACAGGTGGTTCCGGTCGACCCCGAGGCCTTGGCGTTCGCGTCGTCCTCCGGCTGAGGAGCACAGCCGACGGCGGTGGCGAGCAGGGCTATGGATGCCGCGGCGGCGGCGCGGCGCAGTGCGCGGGGGGCAAGGTGCATGGCGGGAGAGTGACAGTCCACTGTCCCGTTTGTCGAGGTCACAACGGCAATCGTCCGCATATTGGGAACGTATGTTGCATTCGTGTGAACGCTTTTCGGACAGGACGCCGGGGCCGCCGGTCGAGGGCGGGGATAGAAAGACCGGCGGCCCGTACCGCGCAGGAGCCGTCATCCTGTGCGGGGCTGCTTCCAGTTGACTGCGCAACCATGTGCGCCGGGAGCGCGTGCGTGACACCGGCGTGTGTGAAGAGTTCACACGGGGCGCGTGCGAAGGGTATGCGCAGGGCGCGTACCCCGGGGTTCACCACCCCCGCGCGCGCCACTCCGGCAGGTGCGGCCGCTCCGCGCCCAGCGATGTGTCGTTCCCGTGTCCCGGGTACACCCAGGTCTCGTCCGGCAGCGCGTCGAAGATCTTCGTCTCGACGTCGTGGAGCAGGCTGGCGAACGCCTCGGGATCCTTGCGGGTGCTGCCCACGCCTCCCGGGAACACCAAAGCTGACCGGGTAACACAGCAAATGTGACCGCCAACCTTGCCCCCGCCCGCACAGTGGCTGTTTCTGTACGCCCGTATCAACGAGGACCCCTGCGACCTGAAGCGCGGTGTCGACCGACAGATGGACGCCCCCCCGAGCCAACGCCCTCTCAGATCAGCGAGAGCTGCGTCGGTTCGGTCACGGGCGCCTCGCGCGGGTCGGCCGGCTCGGGAATCCGCCGGGGCATCCCCGCGCGCGGGACCGATGCCGTACTCCTGCGCCACGTCGTGGACCTGACGGGTGATGATCCGGCGCTGGTACCACTTCGGGGCGTACGAGCCCTCCGCGTACAGCCGCTCGTGACGGCGCACCAGATGTGGGTGCTGCCCGAGCCAGGCCATGAACCACTCGCGGGCACCCGCCCGATCGACGTCGGCCCAAAGCTGGGGGAACCCGATCGCCTCCGCGCAGGCCGGGACCATCCGCTCCGACGCGAGCCTGCCGCCCAACGTCAACGTGTCCCTGGGCAAGGCTGCCAAGGGACTGAAGACGGCACTCGTGTCCCCCCGCGCCGACACCTGCCGCACCACGAAGATCGGCCAGAACGACGCCTGGGCCACCATCGGCGAGGGCTTCCCGGCCGCCCCGGGCTACGGCACCACGCGCGGCACGGCGTGGATGACCCACAGCAACGGCTCCGAGGTCACCTACGGCGCGGCGGTCACCACGGACGGCACGACTTGGTCCGCACACGGTGGACGGAACTGTCGTCTGTGACGGAGAGCAGACCTGAGAAGTTGCCGAGTGCCGCATGGCGTCGCAACCGGCCGCCTGGCACAACTGAGCAGGACGGACCGGGAACAGCAAGCAACTGTGCCGCATCAGCGAACCTTCGCCCCGCCGGAGCGAGCGTTCGGTTCGGTTGCTGGTCCGGTGTGCAACTGGGCGGTCACTGGGCTCGTGTCTTTCCGGTTCCAAAACCGTGTGCGAGCCGCCCGAAGGGGCCTTTACCCTCCGGGCATGGATCTTCGCGAAGAACTTCCCAGCGACAGGCAGGCCGTGCGGGATGTTCACCTGCAGGCGTTCGGTGACCATGGCCTTGTCGTGGCCGACCTGGTCGATACCCTGCGGGACACCATCACACCCCAGGACGGTCTCTCGCTGGTCGCCGAGCACGACGGGCAGGTCGTTGGGCATGTCATGTTCACCCGCAGTCTTCTCGATGCGCCTCGTCGGCTGGTTGACGTGCAAGTCCTCAGTCCTTTGGCCGTGATGCCTGAGCTCCATAAGCGGGGTATCGGCTCGGCCCTGGTTCGACACGGCCTGGGGGTCCTCGCCGAGCGCGCTGTTCCGCTCGTCTTCCTGGAGGGTGATCCGGGCTATTACTCGCGTTTCGGCTTCGCGCCCGGTGGTGGCCTGGGCTTCCGAAAGCCGTCCCTGCGCATCCCGGACGGTGCCTTTCAGGTCATCAGGTTCCCGGGGCATGAACCATGGATGACGGGGACGCTGGTCTATGCAGAGCCGTTCTGGCGGCATGACGCGGTCGGCTTGCGTGACCCCAACGCCTAGCCTCGCCGTTTCGGTTGGTGGGATGAGGCGTGGCTGAGGGGTCGGCTGTCTCGTGGCGATGTGATTTCGGTGCTTGGGCGTGGCGGGGTCCCGGCGCGGTGGTCGGGTTCTCCAAGGTCCTTCGGGTCGCGGGCGGTCAGGGGGTTGCTGGTCAGCCGGCCGGGCGGGACAGTGTTGCGAGGCGGTGGAAGGCGGTGGCGAGTTCGTGTCGCCAGGGCCAGGTCGCCGATATTCGCAGGCGCAGGCGGCGGCCGCCGCGGGTGAGGCGGGCGGCGACGTGCAGTAGCCGGTAGCGGAGCTTCTTCGGCTCGGCAGTGGCGAGTTCGCCGTCCAGCAACAGGAAGCGCATCCAGGCCAGCAGGTCGATCGCCGCGAGGCTGAGTTCGAGCCAGGCGGCGTTGGCTTGGAAGTCGCGGGAGGGGAAGCGGCCGAAGCCGGTGGTCTTGCCGCACCGGACGCGGTCCTCGACCGTGGCGTGCCCGCGGTGGCGGGCCTCCAGGAATTGGTCGGAGCCGCCGCCGCAGTACGGGGTGTCGGTGAGGAACACCTGATGCCGCCGACCCTCGTCCTGATCGAACAGGGACAGTTGGGTTCCGGGGTGCGGCCGCTCCCGGCGCACGATGATGCGAGAGTCGGCCGGCTAGCCGGTCAGGTCGAGCATGCCGGTCAGCTCGGCGACCTCAGCGCCGTCACGCAGCGTTCCGTCCTGGTCCAGGGCGGGATGCCAGAGGTGGTTGGGCACGGCTTGAATGGCGCGGCGGACCGGCTCGGTGACCGCGTATCCGACCGAGAACCGCAGGTTGAGGCTGACCGGGCCGAACACTTCACCCTGGTCCCGCAGTACAGCCAGGTCCGCGATGGCCTCGCCGCCGTCGGCGAGCAACACCGCCAGGTCGGTGGCGATCCGGCCCGGATCGTGTCCGGTCCCGCGCGGCCGAAGCGGCCTGAGAGCGGCCGAGTACGCGGCCACCAGCCCGGTGGCATCCGCGAGATCTGCCGGCAACCGTGGCCCGGCATGCCCGACCACCCCCGAACCGTCGGCACTGACATGGACCTTGGGACGCAACCCGATAGCCTGCACGTGGAAAGTGCCCTCCGCTTGGACCGACCGATCCCCTCAGCAAGGTTCATCGTCCCAGGTCAGGAAGGTCACATTTCCGCCTCACCAGCCGCCGACCCAACCGAAACGGTGAGGCTAGAGCTCGGTGCAGAAGCGGCCGTTCCGGGACGTCGGCCAGTTCGTCGCCTGCCCTCTGCGAGTCAGTTCCCGCCGCCTACGCGGACCAAACGGTGAGGGCGCGGGGGCGGAGCCTTACTGGCTCTCCCGAGCTTTCCTGGACTTGTTCCTGCCCGCTGAACGGCTCTTTGTGGACGTGGGGCACCATCGTGCCGCCGGAGCACGCAGCGGGTCGTGCGGATGGGCGGGGCTGCTCCGGTGAGCCGGAGCAGCCCTCCGTCCGCACTCCGGTCAGCCGGAGGCGAGGCGGTTCTTGAGTCCCTGTCCGTAGGCGGTCGGGGTCCCGTTGTAGTCGGTGATGAGCGACGGGCCGGACTTGCAGTCCCACGTGTTCCAGGTCCAGCCCAGGTAGCCGAGATCTCGGCTATCCAGCCAGTTCATGAGGGTGTCGATGTAGCCGTGGGCGCAGTCGTTCGGGTCTGGTGCAGCTTTGGGTGACAGGTTCGGTCACGCGGCCTGGAGAGCCGGTGTGGTCATGACGCTCTCGAATTCGACGGGGGTCAGCCGGCCGAGCGAGGCTTGTCTGCGGCGCCGGTGGTAGGTCCTCTCGATCCAGGTCACGATCGCAATCCGCAGTTCCTCGCGGGTGGCCCACGATCGACGGTCGAGGACGTTCTTCTGCAGCAGGCTGAAGAAGGACTCCATGGCCGCGTTGTCGCCTGCCGCCCCGACCCTCCCTATCGAACCGACGATCCGGTGACGATCGAGCGCCCGGACGAACTTCCGTGACCGGAACTGCGACCCGCGATCGCTGTGCAGAATGCACCCGTCGACGTGTCCACGCCGGGCGACAGCGTTGTTGAGGGCTGTGACGGCCAGGCGGGACTTCATCCGCGTGTCCATCGAGTAGCCGACGATCCTTTTGCTGAAGACATCCTTGATCGCACAGAGATACAACTTGCCTTCGCCGGTGGCGTGTTCGGTGATGTCGGCGAGCCACAGCCGGTTCGGGCCAACCGCGGTGAAGTCACGGCGGACCAGGTCGTCGTGCACCGGCGGGCCGGCCTTCTTGGCCTTGCCGCGCTTCTTGCCGAACACGCTCCACCAGCGGTTGTCCCGGCAGATTCGCCACGCGGTCCGGTCCGCCATCACGGCCCCGGCACCGCGCGCTTCGTCTGCCAGGAAGCGGTAGCCGAACTCCGGGTCGTCACGGTGCGCGTCGAACAGCGCGTTCGCGCGGTACGCCTCCTCCAGCATGGCATCGGTCACCGGCTGGTCCAGCCAGCGGTAGTAGGGCTGCCTGGCGAGCTTCAGCACCCGGCACGCAACCGTGACGGGCACCCCGTCCCCGGCCAGCTCCTTCACGAGCGGGTAGATCCTTTTCCCGGCAGATGCGCCTGTGACAGATAGGCCGCGGCCCGCCGCAGAACCTCGTTCTCCTGCTCCAGCAGCTTGATCCGCCGACGAGCTTCCCGAAGCTCTGCGCTCTCCTGGCCGGTCGTTCCGGGCTTGGTTCCGTCGTCGATGTCCGCGCGACGCATCCACTTCCACAACGTCATCGGATGGACTCCGAAGTCGGTGGCCACCTGCTCGACCGTCACACCCGGACCGCGGTTCCTCGCGACCCGCACAACGTCCTGGCGGAACTCCTCCGGATAAGGCTTGGGCACAGCGACATCCTTCCCACCCGCCCCACAGGGCAAGCCAGTTCAGATGTCACCCGATCGTGCGGCAGACCCTTCTGGCCGATCTCGCCGACCACCAGCGGATAGCGGGCGGCAACGGGCGCGATCTGGGAGTCCCAGCAGCTCTGGGTGTTGCAGCTGTTGAAGTTGTACGAGTGCCAGGACACCACGAGCTTCGCGGCGGGGTCCGAGGGCGCGTACGTCAGCCACCCCGACAGGTCGTTGGAGTAGTTGATGCCGCCGACCATGATGTAGTTGGTCGCGCCGGTGGACCGCACGGCATCGATGAGAGTCTGCATACCAGCCACGGAGTAGAGGAAGCCGATGCATGCCGAACCGCCATCGCGCCAGCACTTCCACGAGGCGTTGTGGTCGAACATCACCAGGTTCGGGAAGGGCTCGTTGAACAGGTCGAAGACGACGGCCTGGTCGCTCTTGAAGGTGTTGGCCACCGACTTCCAGAAGTCCGGGGTGTGGTCGCTGTTGGGCATGGGCTTCTGGCACTGCGAGGCATACGTCCAGCAGCTGGAGCCGAAGCCTATGTGGACACCGCTGCTCCAGTGCAGTTCGAGGATGACGTACAGGCCGGCCTGGCGGAGCCGGGAGACGTAATCGGAGATGGCGTTACGGTAGTTGGTGCCGCTGTAGGCGGAGTTGACGCCGTTGGTGCCGAGCCAGCAGTCCTCGTTGAGCGGAACGCGGACGACGTTGGCCTGCCAGTTCTTGATCGCCTGGATCGAGGCGCTGTCAGCAGGGCCGTCGAAGATGCCCCGGTTCTGCACGCACATGAACTCGGTGCCGGAGCGGTTGACTCCGCGCAGCCTGGTGGGCAACGCCGCGGCGGAGGCGGAGGCGGCATGCCCGATGACGGACGTACCGCGGGCAGCCTGTGCCGCGGACACCGGCTCGGGCACGAGCAGCGCTCCGATCAGGCCCAGCAGCATGGCGAGAACGCCTGCTGCCCAGCGGCTTCCAGCAGTGGAGTGACGAACTCTCAACGTGTCTCCCGATGGGGGTGGTGCGTGGGGCGCATCCCCTATGCGCCCCACGCCTGGGAAATCGAGGGTGCGAGGTTGCTCAGCGGAAAGCGGACGCCATGGTCGCCGCGTGCTCTCGCAGGAGGCGCGTCGTGGATCGGGGGGCGTCGGCGGAGTCATTGTTCCAGGTGATCCGCAAGCCGTCATGGTCCGGGTAGATGGACCTTGGGACGCAACCCGACAGCCTGTACGTAGAAGGTGTCCTCCGCTTGGACCGACCGAACCCCTCAGCAAGGTTCATCGTCCCAAGTCAGGAAGGCACTTTCACATTTCCGCCTCACCAGCCGCCGACCCAACCGAAACGGCGAGGCTAGTGATGCGAGCGCCGATACCCCTGCTCGTGACGTGACGCTGCCCTTGCCCAATACCTCGTCCACGCAGGTGGGATCGGGTTTGGGCGTTGGCCGAGGCCGATCGAGTCGCCGGTATCGCGCGGCGCCGCTTGGCGCGGCATGATGATCGGTCGTGCTGCTGGGACTGGCGTACCTGGGTGTGACGAACGCGTTCGCGATGCTGCGACTGCTGCCGATGAGCGACCGGGAGAAAATGTCGAGACCCTCGCTCTGCGCCACCAGATCGGCGTTCTGGAACGGCAGCTGAACGGCCAGCAGGTCCGGTTCCACGCGAGCGACCGGGCGTTTTTGGCGTCGCTCCTCCATGGCCTGCCACGGGAAGTGCTGCGCCGGATGCGGCTGCTGGTGCGGCCGGACACGGTACTGCGCCGGCACCGCAACGTCATCGCCCGCCGACACGCTTCCCAGTCCCGGCCGAAGCGCGGAGGCCGGCCCCGCACCGTGCACTCGATCCGGGCGCTGGTGCTGCGCCTGGCCAGGGAAAATCCAAGTTGGGGCTATCGGCGCCTGCACGGTGAGCTGCCCGCCGGCACGCAGACGCCTTCACTGTCCTGATCGCGGCCGAAGAACAACGCTGCACGCGAAACGAGGGTGCCCCCGATCTTCGGGAACTCAGGGCAGGCTCGTGCACCGCCAGGTCGAAGCCCCCCCCCGCGAAGTCTTTGCCGTTCCGGGTGAGGGGGAGAGTGCCGACCGAACGCCCGGCCACGTCGCTGCGCGTGTGCGGGCTGGCCGTACAACCAGTCGTCGTTGAGTGGTTACCAGCCTCGTGCGCGCCATTCTGCGAGGCGGGGTCGCTCTGTGCCGAGGGTGGTGTCATTGCCGTGGCCGGGGTAGACCCAGGTCTCATCGGGCAGGGCGTCGAATACCTTGGTCTCCAGGCCGTCCATCAAGGAGTTGAAATCCTCCGGCCGTGTTGTCCGGCCAGGACCCCCCGGGAACAGGCAGTCCCCGGTGAACACATGGGGATGCCCGTGGGGGTCGTCGTAGACGAGGGCGATCGAGCCCGGTGTGTGCCCGACCAGGTGGCGCGCGGTCAGCTCCACACGCCCCACGCGGATGGTGTCGCCGTCGTCGACCAGGACGTCGGTGGGCACGGGGATGCCTTCGGCGTCGTCCCGGCCGGCGTACGTACGCGCGCGTGTGGCCGCGACGACCGCGGCGAGCGCCTGCCAGTGGTCGCCGTGCTGATGCGTGGTGACGACGGAGGCGATGCCGTCGTCGCCGATCATGCCCAGCAGGGTGTGCGCGTCGTTGGCCGCGTCGATCAGCAGTTGCTCGTCGGTGACCCGGCAGCGCAGCAGATAGGCGTTGTTGTCCATTGGACCGACCGCGATCTTGGTGATCATCAGGTCCTTGAGCTCGTGCACGTCGGCGGGCCCGCCGACCGTCACCTGTCCGCTGTACGTCATGGCGTCAGCCTATAGCGGGGGCAGTGAGGGGAGGGCGCCGCCGTGGACCGTCAGTGCCGAGCCGTCGCGGCGGCCGGCCAGCCAGCCGAGCAGGTCGGCCCGGCGCCCCGTGACGACGAGTGCGATGTCCTCGTGGCCGCCCGTCGGGATCCGGCGGCCGTCGTCCTCCTCGATCACGAGGGAAGGGACGTCGGGGTGCCCCAGGAACCGCTGCGCGAGGAAGTCGATCTCGCGCTGGACGAAGTCCTCCGGGAGATCCTCCAGCTCGTAGCCGATCCCGAGGTCCACGTGGTGCAGCTCCACCTCGACCCACCGCCGGAACGGCACCCGGGACGCCGAGTCGGTGACCCCGTTGCGGAGCTCGACCGTGCGCGACCAGTCGGCCGGTGCGGCCCCCACGTCCTGGAAGCGCTCGGCACTGTCGCGGAGGTCGGCGAGCTGGACGTCGAGGGGGCGCGGGGCGTCGCGCTCGATGTCGGCGTCGCGCGCTTCAGCGGAGGGGTACATGGGCTGTCCCCGCAGAACGTTCACGAGGGCGTCGGCATTGCGGGACAGGTGTGCGAGGACATGGCCGCGGTTCCAGCCCGGCAGCCGTGACGACTCGGTCACGGACGCGTTGTCCAACGTGGCGGCTGCGGTCAGGAGCCGCTCGGTCGCACCACGTACAGACACCAGGTCATGAGCGTGATCAATCATGGTGCTGACCCTAGCTCCGCCACCCCTTTGGGTGAAGGTGGTGAAGCAGTGCCGTAAATCGAAAGCGCGTGCTATATGGTCGAGTGCGGCGTCGGGCATGCTGGATGGTCGGGGATTGTTATGCCTCCGGGGAATCCGACCGGCGTTGTCAGTGGCTCCCCCTAGTCTGAGAAAGCACGGGGGCCCCGCCCCTGTCACTCCTCTCAAGCCAAGAAAGGTGCGGACCGGCGTGGCCGACCGTCTCATCGTCCGTGGCGCGCGCGAGCACAACCTGAAGAACGTCTCGCTCGACCTGCCTCGCGACTCGCTCATCGTCTTCACGGGCCTGTCCGGGTCGGGCAAGTCCTCCCTGGCCTTCGACACCATCTTCGCCGAGGGCCAGCGTCGCTACGTGGAGTCGCTCTCCTCGTACGCCCGCCAGTTCCTCGGCCAGATGGACAAGCCCGACGTCGACTTCATCGAGGGTCTCTCGCCCGCGGTCTCCATCGACCAGAAGTCGACCTCGCGCAACCCGCGCTCGACGGTCGGCACCATCACCGAGGTCTACGACTACCTGCGCCTGCTCTTCGCGCGCATCGGCAAGCCGCACTGTCCCGAGTGCGGCCGCCCGATCTCGCGCCAGTCGCCGCAGGCCATCGTCGACAAGGTCCTGGAGCTGCCGGAGGGGAGCCGCTTCCAGGTGCTCTCGCCGCTGGTGCGCGAGCGCAAGGGAGAGTTCGTCGATCTCTTCGCCGATCTCCAGACCAAGGGCTACAGCCGTGCGCGCGTGGACGGCGAGACCATCCAGCTCTCCAACCCGCCCACGCTGAAGAAGCAGGAGAAGCACACCATCGAGGTGGTCATCGACCGCCTCACGGTGAAGGAATCCGCCAAGCGCCGTCTCACCGACTCGGTGGAGACCGCCCTCGGCCTCGCCGGCGGCATGGTCGTGCTCGACTTCGTCGACCTCCCCGAGGACGACCCCGAGCGCGAGCGCATGTTCTCGGAGCACCTGTACTGCACGTACGACGACCTGTCCTTCGAGGAGCTGGAGCCCCGCTCCTTCTCCTTCAACTCGCCCTTCGGCGCCTGCCCCGACTGCTCCGGCATCGGCACGCGCATGGAGGTCGACCCCGAGCTGATCGTCCCCGACGAGGACAAGTCCCTCGACGAGGGCGCCATCCACCCCTGGTCGCACGGGCACACCAAGGACTACTTCGGCCGTCTGATCGGCGCCCTCGCGGACGCGCTGGGCTTCCGGACGGACATCCCCTTCGCCGGGCTGCCCCAGCGCGCCAAGAAGGCCCTGCTCCACGGCCACAAGACGCAGATCGAGGTCCGCTACCGCAACCGGTACGGCCGCGAGCGGGTCTACACGACCCCCTTCGAAGGTGCCGTTCCCTTCGTCAAGCGCCGGCACAGCGAGTCCGAGAGCGACGCCAGCCGCGAGCGCTTCGAGGGCTACATGCGCGAGGTGCCCTGCCCCACCTGTGAGGGCACCCGCCTCAAGCCGCTCGTCCTCGCGGTCACCGTCATGGGCAAGTCGATCGCCGAGGTCTCCGGCATGTCCATCAGCGACTGCGCGGACTTCCTGGGTGAGCTGAAGCTCAGCGCCCGTGACAAGAAGATCGCCGAGCGCGTGCTGAAGGAGGTCAACGAACGACTGAAGTTCCTGGTCGACGTCGGCCTGGACTACCTCTCGCTGAACCGCGCGGCCGGCACCCTCTCCGGCGGCGAGGCCCAGCGCATCCGTCTGGCCACCCAGATCGGCTCCGGACTCGTCGGCGTCCTGTACGTCCTCGACGAGCCGTCCATCGGCCTGCACCAGCGCGACAACCACCGGCTGATCGAGACCCTGGTCCGGCTGCGCGACATGGGCAACACCCTCATCGTCGTCGAGCACGACGAGGACACCATCAAGGTCGCCGACTGGATCGTCGACATCGGCCCCGGCGCGGGCGAGCACGGCGGCAAGGTCGTGCACAGCGGCTCCCTGAAGGAGCTGCTCGCCAACGCCGAGTCGGAGACGGGCCAGTACCTGTCGGGCAAGAAGGCCATCCCGCTGCCCGACATCCGCCGCCCCCTGGACCCGTCCCGGAAGCTCACGGTGCACGGAGCCCGTGAGAACAACCTCCAGGACATCGACGTGTCCTTCCCGCTGGGTGTGTTCACCGCGGTCACCGGTGTCTCCGGCTCCGGCAAGTCGACCCTGGTCAACGACATCCTGTACACCCACCTGGCGCGCGAGCTCAACGGCGCGAGGAGCGTCCCCGGCCGGCACACGCGCGTGGACGGCGACGACCTCGTCGACAAGGTCGTGCACGTCGACCAGTCGCCCATCGGCCGCACCCCGCGGTCCAACCCGGCGACGTACACCGGCGTCTTCGACCACGTCCGCAAGCTGTTCGCCGAGACCACCGAGGCGAAGGTCCGCGGCTACATGCCCGGACGCTTCTCCTTCAACGTCAAGGGCGGCCGCTGCGAGAACTGCGCGGGCGACGGCACGATCAAGATCGAGATGAACTTCCTCCCGGACGTCTACGTCCCGTGCGAGGTCTGCCACGGCGCCCGCTACAACCGGGAGACGCTGGAGGTCCACTACAAGGGCAAGTCCATCTCCGACGTCCTCAACATGCCGATCGAGGAGGCCACGGACTTCTTCGAGGCCGTCCCCGCGATCGCCCGCCACCTCAACACCCTCAAGGACGTCGGTCTCGGCTACGTCCGTCTCGGCCAGGCCGCGACCACTCTGTCCGGTGGCGAGGCGCAGCGCGTGAAGCTCGCCAGCGAGCTCCAGAAGCGGTCCACCGGCCGTACGGTCTACGTCCTGGACGAGCCGACCACCGGTCTGCACTTCGAGGACATCAGCAAGCTGCTGAAGGTCCTGTCCGGCCTGGTCGACAAGGGCAACACCGTCATCGTCATCGAGCACAACCTCGATGTGATCAAGACGGCCGACTGGGTGGTCGACATGGGACCCGAGGGCGGCGCGGGCGGCGGACTCGTCGTCGCCGAGGGCACCCCGGAGGAGGTCGCCGGAGTCCCGGCCAGCCACACCGGCAAGTTCCTCAGGGAGATCCTCGGCGCCGACCGGATCAGCGACGGGGCCGCGGTGAAGGCCCCGCGCAAGGCACCGGCCAGGAAGACGGCCGCGGCGAAGAAGACGGTCGCCGCCAAGTCGACGGCGAAGAAGACGGCGACGGCCAGGACGACGACAACCAAGAAGGCCGCGCCCGCCAAGAAGGCGACCCGGGCCCGCAAGGCCTGAGGCGCCGGGGCGGCGAGCCGTCCACATCCGGAGAAGACACGCGACGAGCGGTGCCCCGCGGGAAGTTCCCGCGGGGCACCGCTCGCTCCGTCGTCAGCTCCCTGGCTCGACGTGCCGCCCCCGCGGACCCGTACCGGTCTCCTCAGTGCCTACAGTCCGCCCAGCTCGGACGCGTACGGCGGCTGCGCCCCCGCCCGGGAGCAGGTGATCGCGGCCGCGCGTGCCGCGAACCGCAGCAGCCGGGTCCAGTCCTCGACGCCCAGGCCCGCGAGCCCTGCGGGGGACAGCGCGTCGAGGGTGCCCAGACCGTGCAGCAGGGCCGCGTTCACGGTGTCGCCGGCGCCGATGGTGTCCACGACGTCGACCTTCTCGCCCGGCACGGCAAGCGCCGCCCCGTCTCGGGTGAACACGGTGAGCCCGTCGCCGCCATGGGTGACCACGACGGCCGAGGGCCCCGAGGCCAGCCACTCACGCGGGGTGCCGCCCAGCCACAGCGCGTCCTCCTCGGAGAGCTTGAGCAGCGACACCGACGGCAGCCAGCTCTTGAACCGGGCCCGGTAGGCGTCCGCGTCGGGGATCAGCCCGGCCCGGATGTTGGGGTCGAGCGCGGTGAACACACCCTGCGCGGCCGCGGTCCGCAGCAGTTCCTCGTAGGCGCTCGCCCCCGGTTCCAGGACGAGCGAGCAGGTACCGAAGGACACCGCGCGCGTGTCGGTGGGGAGTGAGGCGGGGGCGGTGAACAGGCGGTCGGCGGTGCCGTCGACGTAGAACGAGTAGGCGGCCGAGCCGTTGGTGTCGATCGTGGCGACGGCGAGCGTGGTGGGTTCCGCACCGCGCTGCACGGGGGACACGTCCACCCCCGCCTCCCGCAGCCCGTCGAGCAGGGCCTCGCCGAAGGCGTCGAGCGAGGTGCGGGAGCAGAAGGCGGTGGCGGAGCCGAGCCGGCCGAGGGCCACGGCGGTGTTGTAGGGGCCGCCGCCGAGCGCGGGCGTGAGGCTCGCGAGGGCGCCCCTGCCCTGCGGTACCAGGTCGATCAGGGCCTCACCGGCGACGACGATCACGAGACGTTTCCTTTCTCGAACTGCGAGGGCTGGGAAGGCTGCGAGGACTGCGAGGACTGCGAGGGCCGCCCCCGCTCCCCGGAGTCGGGGCAACCGCATGACGTGCGGTGGACGAACGTGCAGTCGAGGCGCACGGTCCGGGCGGGCCGGTCCGGCGCGGCGAGGCGTTCCAGGAGCACACGGACCGCCTGCGCGCCGATCTCCCTGCTCGGCTGGGCGATCGCGGTGAGCCGGGGCGAGAACAGGTCGGCCCAGGCGAAGTCGTCGAAGCAGCACAGGGCGAGGTCGTCCGGCACCGACAGACCGCGGTCTTGCAGGGCGCGCAGGGTGCCGATGGTCATCGCGTTGTTGGCGGTGACGAGGGCGGTGGGCGGCTCGGCGAGGGAGAGCAGGGTGGCTGTGGCCCGCTCGGCTCCGGCCGACTCGGAGTCGCCGTGGACGACGAGGTCGTCGTCGTAGGGGAGACGGGCGGTGGTGAGGCCGTGGCGGTATCCGGAGATCCGTTCGGCGGTGGTGCTCAGCCCGGGCAGGCCCGCCACCAGGCCGATGCGTCGGTGGCCGAGTCCGGCGAGATGGGTGACCAGCCGGGCCGTCGGCCCGGTGTTCTCGGCGCAGACCTGGTCGAAGTGCTGCGGACCGTCCGCCGGGTCCTCGACCACACCGCCGACCACACCTTCGATCACTCCGTCGATCACACGGTCGAGGAACACCGTCGGGACCCGGTGGCGCCCGAGGTAGGAGACCAGCTCGCACGGGTCCGCCGAGGGCGCGACGATCATGCCGTCCACCCGCCTCTCGTGCAGCAGTTGGACGACCTTGCACTCGTGGTCGGGATCGTCGTGCGGATCGGCGATGAGCAGGCTGTAGCCGTGTTCCAGTGCGCCCGCCTCGACGCCCTGGAGGATCTCCGTGAAGTACGGGTTGCTGATCGCCGACACCGCGAGCCCGATGGAGCGGGTGCGGGAGGTCACCAGGGAGCGGGCGAGGGTGTTGGGGGTGTAACCGAGCTCGTCGACGGCGTCCAGCACGGCCTGGCGGGTGTGGGGCAGGACCGGCCGGGTGCCGTTGAGGACGTGCGAGACGGTCGCCACGGACACCCCGGCGCTACGTGCCACGTCGGCCATGGTCGGCATCGGGTTCCCCTCCCGGAAGGACGCCCACGGGGCACCGGAAGCAGTGACCCTCGGCCCGGAAGGTATCCCATTCAGCAGCGCACGTAAACGCTTGCGCAAACGTTTACGCGCAGCCGCCGACCTGACGTCACCCCGGTCACTCCCAGTCCCACCCGATCCCGACGACCCCCGACCGCACCCGCTGCTCGACGAGGTGCACCGAGTGGTGGTGGCCGGTGAGGGCCAGTTCCTGGCGGCCGCTGCGGGGCGCCGCGGGGGAGTGCTGGGCGAAGCGGTGGCAGCGCAGGGGCAGGGCGTTCTCGTCGAAGCGGACCTGGAGCGCGTACTGACCGCCCGGTGAGCCGAAGCCGCGCACGTACTCGCGGGACACCCCGGCCGTGCCGTCCTCGACGTGGTAGCGGAACAGGAAGGTGTCCCCCGCGCGCAGCCGGGCGTCGAGGAGCAGCTCGGCGACGAGCACCCCCGTGTCCTGGTGCGAACGGACGCGTCCCGTACGGCAGTTCTCCAGCGCATGCACGGTCATGAGATCGGGCCTGCACCCCGGGTCGCCGTGGTGGACGGCCATGAAACGGTCGACGCCCTCACGGTGGGCGCGCACGATGTGGTGCGACTCGCGGCCGCGTAGCTCGCGGCGCGCCCCGATGTCTATCCGCTCGTGGTGGCCGAGCGTGTGCAGCCCGCCGTCGGGCGGCGAGTCCAGCTCGCCCAACAGCTGTTCGAGGACGTCCGAGGCCGCGAGGAGGGAGCGGTAGGAGCGCGCCCCGGGCCGTACGGCGGCCGACCGGTCGTCGTGCTCGGCGAGCAGCCGGATCAGCGACTCCTCCGGCAGCTGCAGGATCTCCTCCAGCGCCCGTACGGCCCGCAGCGACTCGGGACGCTGCGGGCGCCGGGCACCCTGCTGCCAGTAGCTCAGGCTGGTGACGCCCACCCTGACCCCGTACCGCGTCAAATGATGCTGGACGCGCTGCAGCGGCAGCCCCCGGGCGGCGATCGCGGCGCGCAGCGCGACGTGAAAGGGGCCGCCTCGCAGGGCCGTGTCCAGTTCCGCGTCGGCGACGGTCGCGACGTCCGCGTGCTGTGTGGCGTGCGGCATGCAGGGGCCTTTCTGTGCAGGTCCGGGCGGCTGGTCAGGCCGTACGTGAGGGTGCGTCGGGGCCGTCCGCGGCAGTGCCGCATGGAGGCTTCACATCCGTACGCCGTCGTTCCCGGCCCCGAGTTCCCCCGCATTGAAGCGTGTTGACCAAGTCCCGACAACACCTGCCGCCGAACGATGGCGCACTCCCGGCCGGACGGCGGCCCCTTTGTTTCAGGCGGACGGGGCCTCCCCGTCGCCGCCCAGCGACTCCCTGATCGCCCGCGCCGACAGCGCCGACTTGGGCAGAAAGCCGCGCGCCGGACTGCCGGCGACCAGCTCCCGGACGTCGTCCAGCGCGTGTGTGGAGATCAGGATGATGACGCAGGAGACACTGCGGGCCAGCTCCGCCGCCACGTCGAACCCGCTCTCGCCGTCGAGGTCGAGATCGACCAGGACGACGTCCGGGGTCAGCTCCGTGGCCCGTGCGAGAGCCTCGGTACCGGACAGTGCGACGCCGACGACAGGTATCCCGTCGCGTTCCAGCAGACTGCGCGCGGCCTCCAGGAACCGGATGCTGTCATCGACGAGAAGACAGCGCATGGACATGCGCACAGGGTCCCAACCGTCCGGGGATCGCGCTTTCCGGCTACCCGGAAAGAGTCGGGACGGATTGCTTCCCGGCACCTGGAATGTGCTCGAGTCCTGTGCCGAACACGTCAGTTCCCGCTCACCCAGCGCAGCGAGGGGTGACGGGCGGTAGCATGTGGGCTGCCCTGGGGAGGCCGTGCGAGTCCGGTCGAGTGGGGGTGTGCCATGAATGTGCCGCTCGGAGACGTCGGAAGAGGCCGTGGGCGTCGCGCCCTGGCCTCGGGGCTGGTGGCAGCCGTGCTGCTGCTCGTCGCGTGCGGTGGCGGAGGAGGCGGCGGCGACAGGGGCGAGCGGACCCGTACCGACACCACCTGCGACGGCAGGATCGAGGGCACCGCGCAGGTCACCGTGTGGTTCCACGCGGGGCCGAGCGCCGAGTACAACACGCTGCGCCGCCAGGTCCAGGACTTCAACAAGGCGCAGCGGGAGGTGCGGGTCGAGGTCGTCACACTGCCCGAACAGCGGCCGTACAACGAACTGGTGCTCTCCGCCGCGGCCAGCGGCGACCTGCCGGACCTGCTCGACTTCGACGGACCCCGGCTCTACAGCTATGCCTGGTCCGGCAAGATCAAGCCGATCGACTCCTGTCTGTCCGACAGCCTGCGGAAGGACCTGCTGCCCTCGATCCGCCAACAGGGCACCTACGCGGGGAGGTTGTACGGGATCGGCACCTTCGACTCCGGGCTCGGGCTCTATGTGCGGCCGTCGGTGCTGAAGAAGGCCCGTATCCGCATTCCCCGGAGCGCCGAGGACGCCTGGACCGCCCGCGAGTTCACGGACATCCTGCGCACCCTGCGCAAGGCGGGGTACCGGTATCCGCTCGACATGGGCCTCGTCGACGCGAAGCCCGGCGAGGAGTGGAACACCTACGGCTTCGCGCCCGCGGTGTGGTCGGCGGGCGGGGATCTCATCGATCCCAGGACGTTCCGGACCGCCGACGGCTTCCTGAACGGACCCGAGTCGGTCGAGGCGCTCACCACCTTGCAGAGCTGGGTGCAGGAGGGTCTCGTCGAGCCCGGCAGGAGCGTTCATACCTTCCTCCAGGAGCGCAGTGCCATCTCCTGGACAGGCCACTGGTGGTACCCGGACTACACCAGGAAGTTCCCCGGTGACCTGGCGATCGTGCCGCTGCCCGACTTCGGCGAGGGCACCGTGACCGGGATGGGCTCCTGGCAATGGGGCGTGACCTCGGGCGGGGCCGACGGCGACGCCGTATGGCGCTTCCTCGCCTATCTGCTGAAGCCGGACCAGATCCACCGGATGAGCGTGGCCAACGGCGCGATCCCGGCCACGCGCAGCGCGGTGAAGCTCTCGCCGGAGTACGCCGAGGGCGGTGCCGAGCGCCTGTTCATCGAGCAGTTGACGGGCGGTGTGGCCCGGCCGAGGCCGCGCACCCCCGCCTACCCGGCGATCACCGAGGCGTTCTCCCGGGCCTTCCCGAAGATCATGATCGACAGGGCTCCGGTGAAGGCCACGCTCGACGAGGCGGTCGAGGCCATCGACAAGGACCTCGCCGTCCACGACGGTTACCCGAAGGACGGACCGTGAGCCGCCTCCGCGCCGGGTCGTGTGGCTCCAGGGACGCATGGACGGCAGCGGAGTTCGCGGGCATGCTGAAGAGGCCGGGCCACGACCGACCGTGCCCTGCACGGGCGCGTGAAAGCGCCCTCCACAAAGGGGTGTTCGCGTGACGGAACCCAGCGGCACCATGCATGGAAGCGTCGGCGCCTGAGGCCCGGTCATGAGCCGCTCACCGCTCAGACGAAGCTCCGGGGTCCCGCACCGCGTCCCGCTGCTCGCCCGGCTGCGCGTCGGCCGGAAGCTGATGCTGCTGGTCCTGCTGCCGGTGACCGGGCTGCTCGCCTTCACCGCCTTCAGTTCCGTGGCCCAGTGGCGGGAAGCGCGGACCCTGCGTGACTTCCACACCGGCACCGAGGTGTCGTTCGCGACGGCCGACGTCACCGACGCCGTGGCAGGCGAACGGCTCGCCGCCGTCACGGCCCGGCTGCGCTCCGGCCCGGACACGCCGACGGAACGGACCGAGGCCGAACGCGCCACCGACCGGACCCTGGAGCGCGCCGTGAACCGCGCCGCCTCGTGGTCCGGATCCGACATCGCCGGCGACCTCGACGCCCTCGGCCGTCAACTGCACTCCCTGCGCGTCCAGATCACCACCGGCTCGCTCACCGCCCCCGACATCGCGGAGCAGTACGGCAGCGTCGAGGACACCCTGCTGCACGACGTCACCGCGCTCGAAGCCGGCCGCCCCACCCGGGCCTCGGGCCGCGCCGCCGACGCCCACATCGCGCTCCTGCGCGCCATCGAGGCCGCCGACCGGGAGCAGGCGGAGGTCGCCGCCCTGCTCGCCGGGCCTGCAGGCCGGCCCACCGGCGCCGGACGCTGGCCCGCGCTCGAGACGGCCCAGCTGGACGCCTTCCGGGAGAACACCTCGGCCCAACTGCGGACCCAGCTCTACGTCATCCAGTTCCGGGACCCCGGCCGAGCCGTCCGCAGGGTCCGCGACCTGCTCGCCACCGCCCGCCCGGAGACCGACGCCTGGCCCTCGTACGAGCGCTGGCTCGCCGACTCCGGGGCCCGCATCGACTCCCTGCGCGGCATCCAGGACCGGGCCGCCCGCGCACTGGACGCCACGGCCGACCACGACCGCCGCGACGCGGAGGTCCGCGTGGTGCGCGACCTCACCGCCTCCTTGGCCGTGCTCGCCCTCGTCACCTTCCTCGCGCTCGCACTCAGCCGGTCGATCACCCGGCCCCTCGGTCAGGTCGCCGCGGGAGCCCGGGCACTGTCGTACGGCGATCTCTCGTACGACATCCGGTACGCCGGCCGCGACGAACTGGGCGATGTCGCCGACACCTTCCGCGAACTGCGCGTGACCACCGAGCGGCTGGCCGCCGAGATCCGCGCCATGAACACGGCGATCGACCACAACCGCCTCGAACACCGCGCCGACGAAGCCTCCTTCGAGGGCACGTGGAGCCAGCTGCTGGGCGGCATGAACAGCACCATGGCCTCCTTCGCGGCGGCGCACGGGCGGCGCGAGGAGGCCGAGCAGGAACTGGCGAGCATCTTCAACCTCTCTCTGGACCTGCTCTGCATCAGCGGGACCGACGGCTACTTCAAGCGGGTCAACCCGGCCTTCGAGCGCACTCTGGGCCACCCGCGCGAGACGATCCTGTCGATGCCGTTCATCGAGTTCGTGCACGAGGAGGACCGGGACACCACCCGTGCGGCTCTCGCACGGCTGGCCGACGGCGTCGAGGTGGCCGAGTTCGAGAACCGCTACCTGCGCGCGGACGGCACCGAGTGCTGGCTGCAGTGGAGCGCCCGGCCGGTCCCGGAACAGGGCCTCATCTACGCCACCGCCCGCGACGTCACCGAGAGCCGCCGCACCGCCCGGGAACAGGCCGCCCTGCGCCGGGTCGCCACCCTGGTCGCCCACGGCGCCCCGCCGTCCGAGGTGTTCGGGAGGGTGGCCGAGGAGGTGGGGGACCTGCTGGACACCACCGCGGCCGTCCTGCGGCAGGAGCCCGACGGCAGCCAGACGGTCCTCGGGACCGTGCTCGGCATCCCGGAAGATCTCGAAGAGGCCACGCGCAAGGAGCGCAGCGAGGCGGGGTACGAGGCGATCGACACGGTCACCCGGACCCGGCGCGCCGCCCACGTCGGCCACGCCGTGGGAGCGCCCATCGTCGTCGACGACCGGCTGTGGGGCTTCGTCGTCGCGGCCTCTCCCCTGGAGATGCTGCCGGTGGGCACCGAGTCGCGGCTGGCCGACTTCACCGAACTCGTCGCCGCTGCCATCGCCAACGCCGACAGCCGCGACCAGCTGACCGCCTCACGCGCGCGCGTGGTGGCCGCGTCGGACGCCTCCCGGCGGCGCATCGAGCGCGATCTGCACGACGGGGTCCAGCAGCGGCTCGTCGCCCTCCAGCTGGATCTGAGGCTCGCCGAGACCCTGGTGACCGACCGGTCCTCCGAACTCGCCGAACAGCTGGTGCATGTCGGCAAGGGCCTCGACGACGCCTTCCAGGACCTGCTCCAGGTGGCCCGGGGCATCCACCCGGCCATCCTCGCCAAAGGCGGCCTGGGGCCCGCCCTGCGCTCCCTGGCCCGCCGCTCCGCCGTCCCCGTCGAGCTCGACCTGAAGCTGCCCGCGGGCCGGCTGCCGGAACACCTGGAGGTGGCCGCCTACTACGTGACCTCCGAATGCCTCACCAACGCGGCCAAGCACGCGCACGCGCGCGTGGTGGAGGTCTCGGCGGAGATCCGGGGCGGCTTCCTGGAGCTGACCATCCGCGACGACGGCTCCGGCGGCGCCGAGCCGGGACGCGGTTCCGGGCTGATCGGTCTCATCGACCGGGTCGAGGCGATCGGCGGCAAGCTGGCGGTCAGCAGTCCGCCCGGCGAGGGCACGACCCTGGACGTGCGGCTGCCCCTGGGCGGGCCCTCGCCGGACCGGTGACCGCCCGGGGCGCACGCCGGGGAGTTCGTCCAGGTGGGGGAGCCTGAACTGGGTGACGTCGCGTACGCGCCGGGCGGTCCTGTCGGACGGAGAGGCATCCGTCCGGCTCTAGAGGCGGTGGGTTCCGCCGTTCTGTGCGGTCTGCAGGCGCTTGGCACGCACGACGTCCGGGTCCCTCGGGTCCAGGGCGTCGACGGTGCCGTACGTGTCGTCCGGGTACCGACGGGCACGGACCGGCCGCCGCTGCTTCTCGATCCGTGTCCGCCGCATGTCCCGCACCCTTCGGCCGTGCGACCTTCCGTCCCTCGCCCGGGACGGCCGGTCGGACTGCATCTGCACTCGTTCGAGAATCGCCCCGACACGTCCTGATGTCGTCACGGCAGGCCTCCAATTCCGCTTCCGGCTAGCCGTAAACCCAAGGGTGGGGCAGGCTGTTGGAGCGCGGGCAGCGGGCGGGGGCGGGGGAGCTCCGACCTCGGACGACGCACCGCACAGGCCGGGTGAGGGGGCTGGGGCATGGACGACGCATCGCAGCAGCCGGCACAGGGACGGGTTGTCCTCGCCGACGACGACATCCTGCTCAGGGAGGGTCTCGCCAGCCTGTGCGAGCGCCTCGGATACCAGGTCGCGGGCCAGGCCGGTGACGCGGTCCGGCTCCTGGAACTGGTCGACGAGGAACGCCCCGAACTGGCGATCGTCGACATAAGGATGCCTCCGGACCACTCGACCGAAGGCCTCAAGGCCGCCCGCACCATCCGTGAGCGCCACCCCGACACCGGCATCCTCGTCCTGTCCGCGTTCGTCGAGGTCGAGGAGGCCCTGGAACTGCTGGCGAGCGGCCGTAAGGTCGGTTACCTCCTCAAGAGCCGGGTCACGGTCGTCGACGAGTTCATCGAGGCCCTGGAGCGCATCCACCGGGGTGGCTCGGTGGTCGACCCCTCCCTGGTGCAGGAGCTGTTCTCCGCCCAGCGCCGCGACGACCCGCTGGCCCGTCTCAGCGCCCGCGAGCGCGAGGTCCTCGCCCTGATGGCCGAGGGCCGCTCCAACGCCGGCATCGGCCGTCGGCTGTGGGTGACCGAGGGCACCGTCGAGAAACACGTCCGCAGCATCCTCGGCAAACTCGCCCTCACGGAGGACACCGACGACCACCGCCGGGTGCTGGCCGTGCTGACGTTTTTGGAGTCCCGCTAGGGCCTCCGGCGGACATGGGGAAGGCCGCCTGCGTCGTCCGCGGACGTGTCACCGCGGTCGCGATCCGGACTCCGGCTCCGGACAGTCGCCGGAACGCCGCGATCGGAGCGGTGGCTCGTTCACGGCGGGCCAAGGCGCGCATCACCGGAAGGAAACGGTGACGAGCCACGGCGATGCGGTGAGCACGCGCTGGTCGAGCGGCATGGTCGACAGCCGGGCCGCCGCGAGCCCGGCGAACAGCGTCGAACGCCTCGGCCAGGACGTTGGGTCCGGCCGCCCTCCGCCCGCCTCACGGATCCGGAGCGGCACCGCAACGTACAGATCCGGCGCCGGGCCGACACCGGCCACGAAGTACGTGATCGCGTCGATGGGGGGCGGGCCCGCCGGGACCGGCTCGGCCGGGCCGCCGCTCGATGTCGAGGACCGCTCGGCCGGATGCCCGGCAGGCCGCTGACCCGAAACCGGTGCAGCGTGCTCGGCCGCTCCCGAGGTTCGGCCGGCAAGGGCGAGCGCAGCAGCACGGACGCGACCTCGGCGGTGTCTCGCCACGGCCGCCTCCGGCAGGCTCCGCACAGGATCCGCCCGACAGACCTTGGCCGTTGTCCACAGGCTCACCGGACTGTCAGCCCTCGCCAGTAGGGTGTGAGACATGGCCGACCCCTCCAGCTACCGCCCCAAACCAGGGGAGATCCCGGACTCTCCCGGGGTGTACAGGTTCCGCGACGAGCACCGACGGGTGATCTACGTCGGAAAGGCGAAAAGCCTGCGCCAGCGCCTGGCGAACTACTTCCAGGACCTGGCGAGCCTGCACCCCCGCACCCGCACCATGGTGACCACGGCCGCTTCCGTGGAGTGGACGGTGGTGTCCACGGAGGTCGAGGCCCTCCAGCTGGAGTACTCCTGGATCAAGGAGTTCGACCCCCGGTTCAACGTCAAGTACCGCGACGACAAGAGCTACCCGTACCTCGCGGTGACGATGAACGAGGAATTCCCGCGCGTGCAGGTGATGCGCGGCCAGAAACGCAAGGGCGTCAGGTACTTCGGGCCGTACGGGCACGCGTGGGCGATCCGCGACACCGTCGACCTCCTCCTGCGCGTCTTCCCGGTCCGCACCTGCTCCGCCGGCGTCTTCAAGAACGCCGCCCGCACCGGCCGCCCCTGCCTCCTCGGCTACATCGGCAAGTGCTCGGCGCCCTGCGTCGACCGCGTCTCCGCCGACGAACACCGCGACCTGGCCGAGGACTTCTGCGACTTCATGGCCGGCCGCACCGGCACCTACATCCGCCGTCTCGAGCAGCAGATGAGGGACGCGGCCGAGGAGATGGAGTACGAGCGGGCGGCCCGCCTGCGCGACGACGTAGGGGCCCTGAAGAAGGCCATGGAGAAGAGCGCCGTGGTGCTCGCCGACGCGACCGACGCCGACCTGATCGCGGTCGCCGAGGACGAGCTGGAGGCCGCCGTCCAGATCTTCCACGTGCGCGGCGGACGTGTCCGCGGCCAGCGCGGCTGGGTCACCGACAAGGTCGAGGAGATCACCACCGGCGCCCTCGTCGAGCACGCCCTCCAGCAGCTCTACGGCGAGGAGAAGGGCGACTCGGTCCCCAAGGAGGTCCTCGTCCCGGCCCTGCCCGACCCGGTCGAGCCGGTCCAGGAGTGGCTGACCGAGCGCCGCGGCTCGGGGGTCTCCCTGCGCATCCCGCAGCGCGGCGACAAGAAGGCCCTGATGGAGACCGTGCAGCGCAATGCCCAGCAGGCACTCGTCCTCCACAAGACCAAGCGCGCCTCCGACCTGACCACGCGCTCGCGTGCCCTGGAGGAGATCGCCGAGGCCCTCGACCTGGACAGCGCGCCCCTGCGGATCGAGTGCTACGACATCTCCCACCTCCAGGGCGACGACGTGGTCGCGTCCATGGTCGTCTTCGAGGACGGACTCCAGCGCAAGAGCGAGTACCGCCGCTTCCAGATCAAGGGCTTCGCGGGGCAGGACGACGTCCGGTCCATGCACGAGGTGATCTCCCGCCGGTTCCGGCGCTACCTCGCCGAGAAGGAGAAGACGGGCGAGTGGGTGGACGACCTCCCCGAGGAGGGCACCCCCGAGAACGGCCTCAAGGACGACGACGGCCGCCCGAAGAAGTTCGCCTATCCGCCCCAGCTCGTCGTCGTCGACGGCGGACAGCCCCAGGTCGCCGCCGCCAAGAAGGCCCTGGACGAGCTCGGCATCGACGACATCGCCGTCTGCGGCCTCGCCAAGCGCCTGGAGGAGGTCTGGCTGCCGGACGACGACGACCCGGTCGTGCTGCCCCGCACCAGTGAAGGCCTGTACCTTCTGCAGCGGGTCCGCGACGAGGCCCACCGCTTCGCGATCACCTACCAGCGCACCAAGCGGGCCCAGCGCTTCCGGTCGAGCCCCCTCGACGACGTCCCCGGCCTCGGAGACACGCGCAAGCAGGCCCTGCTGAAACATTTCGGGTCCTTGAAGAAACTACGATCCGCCACCATCGACCAGATCTGCGAGGTCCCCGGCATAGGCCGCAAGACGGCCGAGACGATCGCCGTGGCCCTCGCCCAGGCGGCCCCGGCCGCGCCCGCCGTGAACACGGCGACTGGAGAGATCATGGATGAGGAGGAACCCGGCACCACGGGTTCCGGTGGGGAACCCGTGACGGCGGGTGCCCCGGACGAACGACGGGGGCAGGAGACATGAATGTGAACGAGCACGAAGAACCACAGGACCAGGGCGGAGAGGACGCACAGGTGAGTACGGGCGCGCCCGCCGATGCCGCCGGAGTCCCGGAGGCGGCCATCCCCGAACTGGTGATCATCTCCGGGATGTCCGGCGCCGGGCGCTCGACCGCCGCGAAGTGTCTGGAGGACCTCGGCTGGTTCGTCGTCGACAACCTCCCGCCCGCGCTGATCCCCACCATGGTGGAGCTCGGCGCCCGCTCCCAGGGCAATGTCGCGCGGATCGCCGTGGTCGTCGACGTCCGCGGCCGGCGCTTCTTCGACAACCTCCGCGAGTCCCTCGCCGACCTGGCGGCCAAGCACGTCACCCGACGGATCGTCTTCCTGGAGTCCTCCGACGAGGCCCTGGTGCGCCGCTTCGAGTCCGTGCGCCGCCCGCACCCCCTCCAGGGCGACGGCCGCATCGTCGACGGCATCGACGCCGAGCGCGAGCTCCTGCGCGAGCTGCGCGGCGACGCCGACCTGGTCATCGACACCTCCAGCCTCAACGTGCACGAGCTGCGCGCCAAGATGGACGCCCAGTTCGCCGGCGAGGAGGAGCCCGAGCTCAGGGCCACCGTCATGTCCTTCGGCTTCAAGTACGGCCTCCCGGTCGACGCCGACCTGGTCGCGGACATGCGGTTCCTGCCCAACCCGCACTGGGTCCCGGAGCTGCGCCCCTTCACCGGCCTCAACGAGGAGGTGTCGGCGTACGTCTTCAACCAGCCCGGCGCCAAGGAGTTCCTCGACCGCTACGCCGAGCTGCTGCGTCTCATCGCGGCCGGCTACCGCCGCGAGGGCAAGCGCTACGTGACCATCGCCATCGGCTGCACCGGCGGCAAGCACCGCTCGGTCGCCACGTCGGAGAAGCTCGCCGCGCGCCTCGCGGCCGAGGGTGTGGAGACGGTGGTCGTACACCGGGACATGGGACGGGAATGACCGCACGTAGTCCGCGGCTGAGCAGGCTGCGCCGGGCCGTCCCCGAAGGGCGGGCGGCCCGGCCCGTCGAGGCCCGCGGGGCAAGACCCCGTCGGCGTGGTGCCCAGCCCAAGGTGGTCGCGCTCGGCGGCGGCATGGGCCTGTCCGCCTCGCTCGCCGCACTGCGCCGGATCACCGGCGACCTCACCGCCGTCGTCACCGTGGCCGACGACGGCGGCTCCAGCGGGCGCCTGCGCGACGAACTGGGCGTCCTGCCGCCCGGCGACCTGCGCAAGGCGCTGGCCGCGCTGTGCGGTGACGACGACTGGGGCCAGACCTGGGCCCGGGTCATCCAGCACCGCTTCCAGTCCAAGGGCGACCTGCACGAACACGCGGTCGGCAACCTGCTCATCGTCGCCCTGTGGGAGCAGCTCGGCGACCATGTCCAGGCCCTCGACCTGGTCGGCAGACTCCTCGGCGCGCACGGGCGCGTGCTGCCCATGTCCGCCGTACCCCTGGAGCTCCAGGCCCTGGTCAAGGGGCACGACCCGAACCGGCCCGAGGACGTGGAGACCGTCCGGGGACAGGCGACCGTGGCCCTGACCCCGGGTGAGGTGCAGTCGGTGCACGTCGTGCCGCACGACCCGCCCGCCGTCCCCGAGGCGGTGGAGGCGGTCCTGGACGCGGACTGGGTGGTCCTCGGACCCGGCTCGTGGTTCTCCTCGGTCATCCCGCATCTGCTGGTGCCCGAACTTTTGGACGCCCTCACCCAGACGAAGGCGCGCCGGGTACTCTCCCTGAACCTCGCACCGCAGCCGGGAGAAACCGATGGCTTCTCCCCGCAGCGTCATTTGGAGGTTTTGGGACGACACGCCCCTAAACTCGCCCTGGACGTGGTGCTGGCCGACCAGGCCGCCGTGCCCGACCGCGATTCCCTGACCGACGCCGCCAAGCGGTTCGGCGCCGCGGTCGAGCTGGCGCCGGTGGCCCGGCCCGACGGGACCCCGAGGCACGACCCGGAGCTGTTGGCCGCCGCGTACGACCGTATTTTTCGGATGCATGGAAGGATCGGCCCATGGCGATGACGGCAGCGGTGAAGGACGAGATCTCCCGGCTCCCCGTCACCCGGACCTGCTGCAGAAAGGCGGAGGTCTCCGCCATCCTGCGGTTCGCCGGCGGCCTCCACCTGGTGAGCGGGCGCATTGTGATCGAGGCGGAGCTGGACACCGCGATGGCGGCCCGCAGACTCAAGCGGGACATCCTGGAGATCTTCGGACACAGCTCCGAACTGATCGTGATGGCACCGGGCGGACTGCGCCGCGGTTCGCGTTACGTCGTCCGGGTCGTGGCCGGCGGTGACCAGCTGGCCCGCCAGACCGGCCTGGTGGACGGCCGGGGCCGCCCGATCCGGGGGCTGCCCCCGCAGGTCGTCTCCGGTGCCACCTGCGACGCCGAGGCCGCCTGGCGCGGTGCCTTCCTGGCGCACGGCTCGCTGACCGAGCCCGGCCGCTCCTCCTCCCTGGAGGTGACCTGCCCGGGCCCCGAGGCGGCGCTCGCCCTGGTCGGCGCCGCCCGCCGCCTCTCGATCGCCGCCAAGGCCCGTGAGGTCCGCGGCGTGGACCGCGTGGTCGTCCGGGACGGTGACGCGATCGGTGCCCTGCTCACCCGGCTGGGCGCCCACGAGTCGGTGCTCGCCTGGGAGGAACGCCGGATGCGCCGCGAGGTGCGGGCCACGGCGAACCGTCTCGCCAACTTCGACGACGCCAACCTCCGCCGCTCCGCGCGCGCGGCCGTGGCCGCCGGAGCCCGGGTCCAGCGGGCCCTGGAGATCCTCGCCGACGACGTGCCCGAGCACCTCGCCGCCGCCGGCCGGCTGCGCATGGACCACAAGCAGGCCTCCCTGGAGGAGCTGGGCGCGCTCGCCGACCCGCCGCTGACCAAGGACGCCGTCGCCGGCCGTATCCGCCGCCTGCTGGCCATGGCCGACAAGCGTGCCTCCGACCTCGGCATTCCGGGCACGGAGTCCAGCATCACCGAGGAGATGGCCGACAACCTGGTCGGCTGACCGTCACTCACCACGCCGGTGCCGACGCCCACTTGGGACGTCGGCACCGGCGTTTGCGTATGTGTGAGGCGCCCTTGACTGGATCATCAACTGTCATGAGCCTGGCATCTGTTCGCTGCTGTGGCGGACCACCGCAAGGGGGGCTCATGAGACGAAGAGCGAGACCGATCCTCGCTGTTGGCGCGCTCCTGCTCGGCGGCGCGGGCATCGCGCCCGTCGCCCAGGCCGCGGAGAGCGCAACCAGTTCTCCTGATCCGAACGAAGTCAAGGTCTTCCGCGCCGAGGTGACCAGCGGGCAGGTACCCCTGCTGCTGGCGGCCGGGCAGGACGGCCACGAACTGAGCGAGCAGGTGCCCGCGAAGGGCACCGCGACCGTCGAGGTCTACCTCACCGACCAGGAGGCCCAGAAGCTCGAAGGGCAGGGCGTCGAGCTCACCGAGCACACCCTGACCGCCAAGGCCGAGGCCCGCGTGGACAAGGCCGCCGAGGGCGTGTTCCGGCCGTACAGCGGAAGCGGCGGCCTCCAGGAGGAGATCCTCGCGACCGCCCGGGCCAACCCCGGCCTCACCAAGGTCGTCTCCATCGGCAAGACCGTGAACGGCAAGGACATCCTCGCGCTCAAACTGACCAAGAACGCGAAGAAGTCCAAGGACGGCGCCAAACCCTCCGTCCTCTACATGTCCAACCAGCACGCGCGCGAGTGGATCACGCCGGAGATGACCCGCCGGCTACTCCACCACTACGTCGACAACTACAAGAGCGACAAGCGCGTCAAGAAGATCGTCGACTCCACCGAGCTGTGGTTCGTCCTGTCGGCCAACCCCGACGGCTACGACTACACCTTCCAGAGCGACGACAACCGCCTGTGGCGCAAGAACCTGCACGACAACAACGGCGACGGCACCATAGGCGTCGGCGACGGCGTCGACCTCAACCGCAACTTCTCCTACAAGTGGGGCTACGACGACGAGGGTTCGTCCCCCAACCCCACCAGCGAGACCTACCGCGGCGCGGCCCCCTCCTCGGAGCCCGAGACCAAGGCGCTGGACGCCTTCGAGAAGCGGATCGGCTTCACGTACGGCATCAACTACCACTCCGCCGCCGAACTCCTCCTCTACGGCGTCGGCTGGCAGGTGGCCACCGACACGCCCGACGACGTGATGTACAAGGCGCTCGCCGGCACCCCGGACAACTCTGCGATCCCCGGCTACCGTCCACAGGTCTCCTCGGAGCTGTACACCACCAACGGCGAGGCGGACGGCCACGCGTCGAACGTCAACGGCCTGGCGATGTTCACCCCCGAGATGTCGACCTGCCAGACCGCCTCGGACCTCGACCCGAACGACCGGTGGAACGCGGCGGACTGCCAATCGGTCTTCAACTTCCCGGACGACGAGAAGCTGATCCAGCAGGAGTTCGAGAAGAACCTCCCGTTCGCGCTCTCCGTCGCCGAGTCCGCGGCCACGCCCGACCAGCCGAAGTCGTCGCTCGGTCTGAAGGCCGCCGACTTCACCCCGAAGCCGTTCACCACGTCCTACGCGCGCGGCGCGGACCAGGAGGTCTCCGTCGTCGTACGCAGGTCCGTGCGCGACAAGGAGCTCAAGTACCGCGTCAACGGCGGCCGTACGAAGGACGTGGCGCTCAAGGCCTGGAAGGGCGGAGAGACGTACGGCGGTGAGGACAACCTCTACTTCGACGAGTACCGTGCCAAGGTCGCCGACGGCGATCCGGGCGACAAGGTCGAGGTCTGGTTCACCGGCCGGACGAAGAGCAAGAAGCCCAGCTCCAGCGCGCACTTCACCTACACGGTGGCCGAGCGGCCGCGCGCCGACGTGCTCGTGGTCGCCGAGGAGGGCGCGACCGCCACTCAGGCGCAGACCTACGTGGACGCCCTCAAGGCGGCCGGCCGCAGGGCGATCGTCTGGAACGTCGCCACGCAGGGCGCGCCCGACGCGCTCGGCGTGCTGGACCACTTCCGGACCGTCGTCCACTACACGGGCGCGACCGTCCCGGGCAACCCCACCCAGCTCCAGCTGCGCGCCTTCCTGAACGAGGGCGGCAAGCTGGTCGAGGCGGGCGAGCGGGCCGGCGGCAACGTCGACCTGGGCGGCGGCACCCTGTCGAACGACTTCAGCCAGTACTACCTGGGCGCCTACACCCGTACGACGCTGCCGGGCGCCACGGCCTTCCAGGGCACCGGCAGACTCGCCGGAGCCGGCGCGAGCCTCGGGGCCGCCCCCGGCAACCCGCTGGACGCGGCCGGATCCTTCAGCGTCACCTCGGACAACCTGCCCGCGGCGACCTTCCCGCAGTTCGCGAGTGCGGGAGGCGGCACGTACCCCGGCACGCCCAACCCGTACGGACCGTACGAGGGCACGTCCATGGCGGCCGTCACGCACAGCGACTACGCCTGGAACCGCCTCACCCGCACCGTCGACCTCACCCAGGTGACCGCCGCGCAGGCGCCCACGCTGCGCACCCGGATGCTGTGGGACACCGAGGAGGGCTACGACCACGCCGTGCTGGAGGCGCACACCGCCGGGGCGGACGACTGGACCACCCTCCCGGAGAAGAACGGTGCAACCACCAGCGCCGTGCCCGCCGAGTGCGAGGCCGGGTTCTTCATCGCGGCCCACCCCGCTCTCAAGCGGTATCTGACCCTGGGCACCGGCGACTGCACGGCCTCCGGCACCAGCGGCCGGTGGAACAGCTTCACCGGGGCCTCGGCCGGCTGGCAGGAGGTCTCCTTCGACCTCTCCGCGTACGCGGGCAAGAAGGTCGAGGTGTCCTTCAGCTACATCACCGACCCCGGGTCCGGCGGTCGCGGCGTCCTCGTCGACAACACCTCGGTCGTCGTCGGCGGCCAGGCCGTCGAGACGGAAGGCTTCGAGACCTCGCTCGGCGCGTGGAGCGTGCCCGGGCCGCCCGCGGGCAGCCCCGCGGTCGTGAAGGACTGGGGGCGCGCCGGAGAGCTGTTCAAGACCTACGGAGCGGTCACCACGGACGACACCGTGCTGCTGGGCTTCGGCCTGGAGCACATCACCGCGGCGGCCGACCGCAAGGTCCTTCTCGCCAAGGCGCTCGCGGCGATCGGCGGGTGAACCCCGGGTGACTCGATGTAGTCATTTCGGGTGACCGGAGATCTCGGTCCAGGGCGGTCCGTACCCCTACTGGCGGGTACGGACCGCCCTGCCGTGTATGGGGCATCTCGATGTCACCACGCCGGGCTCAGGGAGGTAGGGTCGGGGGTGGTCGGGGACATCCCATACAGCTCGCCGGTCTCACAACCGGCGTACCAACGAGGAGATCGGTTCGTGACGATCCGCGTAGGCATCAACGGCTTTGGCCGCATCGGTCGTAACTACTTCCGCGCGCTGCTGGAGCAGGGTGCTGACATCGAGATCGTGGCTGTCAACGACCTGGGTGACACCGCGACCACCGCGCACCTGCTGAAGTACGACACCATCCTGGGCCGCCTCAAGGCCGAGGTGTCGCACACCGCCGACACGATCACCGTCGACGGTCACACCATCAAGGTGCTGTCCGAGCGCAACCCGGCCGACATCCCGTGGGGCGAGCTGGGCGTCGACATCGTCGTCGAGTCCACCGGCATCTTCACGAAGAAGGCCGACGCCGAGAAGCACATCGCGGGCGGCGCCAAGAAGGTCCTCATCTCGGCTCCGGCCAAGGACGAGGACATCACCATCGTGATGGGCGTCAACCAGGACAAGTACGACGCGGCCAACCACCACGTCATCTCGAACGCCTCCTGCACCACCAACTGTGTGGCGCCGATGGCCAAGGTTCTGGACGAGAACTTCGGCATCGTCAAGGGTCTGATGACGACGGTCCACGCGTACACCAACGACCAGCGCATCCTGGACTTCCCGCACTCGGACCTGCGTCGCGCCCGCGCCGCCGCCGAGAACATCATCCCGACCACGACGGGCGCCGCGAAGGCCACCGCCCTGGTCCTCCCGCAGCTCAAGGGCAAGCTGGACGGCATCGCGATGCGCGTCCCGGTCCCCACCGGCTCGGCCACCGACCTGGTCGTGACGCTGCAGCGCGAGGTCACCAAGGACGAGGTCAACGCCGCGTTCAAGAAGGCCTCCGAGGACGGCGACCTCAAGGGCTACCTGTCGTACACCGAGGACCCGATCGTCTCCTCGGACATCGTCAGCGACCCGGCCTCCTGCACCTTCGACTCCTCCCTGACCATGGTCCAGGAGGGCAACTCGGTGAAGATCCTCGGCTGGTACGACAACGAGTGGGGCTACTCCAACCGCCTCGTCGACCTCACGGTCTTCGTCGGCAACCAGCTCTGATCGACCGATCAGGCACCTAGGTGTGTGAGCAGGGCTCGGGCAGCGTGAGGACGCGTTGCCCGAGCCCTCACTCACGTGATCAGCTTTCGTACGATCCAGAGCCCTCCTCAGGAGTCCCCTTTATGAAGACGATCGACGAACTCCTCGCCGAAGGCGTGGCCGGCAAGCGGGTCTTCGTCCGCGCCGACCTCAACGTGCCGTTGTCCGGCACCACCATCACCGACGACGGCCGTATCCGAGCCGTTCTGCCGACCGTGAAGGCCCTCGCCGACGCGGGCGCCCGCGTGGTCGTCGCCTCGCACCTGGGCCGCCCCAAGGGCGCTCCGGACCCGGCCTTCTCCCTCGCCCCGGCGGCCGCCCGCCTCGGTGAACTCCTGGACGCTCCCGTGGAGTTCGCGACCGACACGGTGGGCGAGTCGGCCACCGCCACGGTCGCGGGCCTCGCCGACGGCCAGGTCGCGGTCGTCGAGAACCTCCGCTTCAACGCCGGCGAGACCTCCAAGGACGACGCCGAGCGCGGCGCCTTCGCTGACCAGCTCGCCGCCCTCGCCGATGTCTACGTCGGCGACGGCTTCGGCGCGGTCCACCGCAAGCACGCCTCGGTGTTCGACCTCCCGGCCCGGCTGCCGCACTACGCAGGCCACCTCATCGCCACCGAGGTCGGCGTCCTCAAGAAGCTCACCGACGACGTCCAGCGCCCCTACGTGGTCGTGCTCGGCGGCGCCAAGGTCTCCGACAAGCTCGCCGTCATCGACGAGCTGCTCGGCAAGGCCGACCGCATCCTCATCGGCGGGGGCATGGCCTTCACCTTCCTCAAGGCCAAGGGCCACGAGGTCGGCGCGTCCCTCCTCCAGGAGGACCAGATCCCGGCCGTTCTGGAGTACATCGAGCGCGCCGAGAAGACCGGCGTCGAGCTGGTCCTGCCGGTCGACGCGGTGGTCGCCCCCGCGTTCCCGGACCTGAAGACCAAGGCCCCGGCCGACTCCACCACCGTCGCCGCCGACGCCATCCCCGCCGACCGGATGGGCCTGGACATCGGCCCGGCGTCCGGCAAGCTGTACGCCTCGAAGATCACCGACGCCGCCACCGTCTTCTGGAACGGCCCCATGGGCGTCTTCGAACACCCCGAATTCGCCGAGGGCACCAAGGCGGTCGCCCAGGCTCTCCTCGACTCCCCGGCCTTCACGGTGGTCGGCGGTGGCGACTCCGCCGCGGCCGTCCGCACCCTGGGCTTCGACGAGAACGCATTCGGCCACATCTCGACCGGTGGCGGCGCCTCCCTCGAATACCTCGAGGGCAAGACGCTCCCCGGCCTCGCCGCACTGGAGGACTGACCTACATGAGCACGCGCACGCCGATCATGGCGGGCAACTGGAAGATGAACCTCAACCACCTCGAGGCCATCGCCCACGTCCAGAAGCTCGCCTTCGCCCTCGCGGACAAGGACTACGAGGCCGTCGAGGTCGCCGTCCTGCCGCCCTTCACCGACCTGCGCTCCGTGCAGACCCTGGTCGACGGCGACAAGCTCAAGATCAAGTACGGCGCCCAGGACCTCTCGGCGCACGACTCCGGCGCCTACACCGGCGAGATCTCCGGCTCGATGCTGGCCAAGCTGAAGTGCACGTATGTGGCGATCGGCCACTCCGAGCGCCGTCAGTACCACGCGGAGACCGACGAGATCGTCAACGCCAAGGTCAAGGCCGCCTACAAGCACGGTCTCACCCCGATCCTGTGCGTCGGCGAGGAGCTGGACGTCCGCGAGGCGGGCAACCACGTCTCCCACACCCTCGCCCAGGTCGAGGGCGGCCTCAAGGACCTCCCGGCCGAGCAGGCCGAGTCCGTCGTCATCGCCTACGAGCCGGTCTGGGCCATCGGCACCGGCAAGGTCTGCGGGGCGGAGGACGCCCAGGAGGTCTGCGCCGCCATCCGCGGCAAGATCGCCGAGCTGTACTCGCAGGAGCTGGCCGACCAGGTCCGCATCCAGTACGGCGGCTCCGTCAAGGCCGGCAATGTCGCCGAGATCATGGCGCAGGCCGACATCGACGGGGCGCTCGTGGGCGGTGCGTCCCTCGACGCCGACGAGTTCGTCAAGATCGTGCGCTTCCGGGACCAGTGAGTAGGACCTGGCGAGGATCCGTCGTACCCTTGCGGGGGCATGGCCCTGAAGGCCGTGCCCCCGTCGTTCATCCGAATCCGAGAGAGTTGGTCCAGCCGTGGTTATGGGGTTCTCGATCGCCCTGATCATCTTCAGCGGCCTGATGATGCTGCTGGTGCTCATGCACAAGGGCAAGGGCGGCGGCCTCTCCGACATGTTCGGTGGCGGTATGCAGTCCTCCGTCGGCGGCTCTTCGGTCGCCGAGCGCAACCTCGACCGGATCACCATCGTGGTCGGTCTGCTGTGGTTCGCGTGCATCATCGTGCTCGGTCTCCTCATGAAGACGAACAGCTGAGCGGCGACGCCACACACAGCACGTACATTCCGCACGTAAGGCCCCATGTTCGGTACGCGCAGCTGAGCGCGGCCTATCATGGGGCTTGCGTCTAGGTGTGGGGGCTGTAACTCCAATCACTGGACGCGCGTTGGGCCTTACGTAGACTGAGGCGCTCGCAACGAAGCGACACGCCGACTCGCTTCGCGGCACCATCACGCAGGGAGTTACGACCGTGGCAAGTGGCAACGCGATCCGAGGTAGCCGGGTCGGGGCGGGGCCGATGGGCGAAGCCGAGCGGGGCGAGTCCGCGCCCCGTCTGCGCATCTCCTTCTGGTGCTCCAACGGGCACGAGACGCAGCCCAGCTTCGCCAGCGACGCGCAGGTCCCCGATACCTGGGACTGCCCCCGCTGCGGCTTTCCCGCCGGACAGGACCGGGACAACCCGCCGGACCCGCCGCGCACCGAGCCGTACAAGACGCACCTCGCGTACGTACGGGAACGGCGCAGCGACGCCGACGGCGAGGCGATCCTCGCCGAGGCGCTCGCCAAACTGAGGGGCGAGATCTAGCGTCGACAGCCGGCCGGACACCGAGAGGTGCCTGGCCGGAGCGGTTTCAGGCTCGGCCGACGCGCTGCGTGGGTCCGCCTTGCCCTGTTCGCGACGGGCTTCTTCGTCCTGTTCATCGCCTGGCTGATGCGCTGATCAACTAGGTTGGAGCAGCTGGCACAGGTACGAAAGAAGGCTGAAGTCGGACATGAACGCAGACGGCCGTACCAGGCTCAACCGGACGCCCGAGTGGACCGCGCTGGCCGAGCACCGCGAAGAGCTCGGCGAGGTACGGCTGAGGGAGCTGTTCGCCGCCGATGCCGGACGCGGCACCGGGTACACACTGCGGGTCGGTGACCTGTACGTCGACTACTCCAAGCACCTCGTCACCGACGAGACACTGCGGCTGCTGCGCGAACTCGCCGCCGCGACCGACGTCTTCGGTCTGCGGGACGCCATGTTCCGCGGCGAGAAGATCAACACGACCGAGAACCGGGCCGTGCTGCACACCGCTCTGCGTGCCCCGCGGGACGCCGTGATCGAGGTGGACGGGGAGAACGTCGTACCGGGCGTGCACGCCGTGCTCGACAAGATGAGCGACTTCGCCGACCGGGTCCGCTCCGGCGAGTGGACCGGCCACACCGGCAGGCGCATCAAGAACATCGTCAACATCGGCATCGGCGGCTCGGATCTGGGCCCCGCGATGGCGTACGAGGCCCTGCGCGGCTTCACCGACCGCGACCTCACCGTCCGCTTTGTGTCGAACGTTGACGGCGCCGACCTGCACGAGGCCACCCGCGACCTGGACGCGGCCGAGACGCTGTTCGTCATCGCCTCGAAGACCTTCACCACCATCGAGACGATCACCAACGCCACCTCGGCACGCGCGTGGCTGCTCGGTGAGCTGAAGGCGGATCAGGAGGCGGTCGCCCGGCACTTCGTGGCGCTGTCGACGAACGCCGAGAAGGTGGCGGACTTCGGCATCGACACGGCCAACATGTTCGAGTTCTGGGACTGGGTCGGCGGTCGCTACTCCTACGACTCGGCGATCGGTCTGTCACTGATGATCGCCATCGGGCCCGACCGCTTCCGCGAGATGCTCGACGGCTTCCACCTCGTCGACGAGCACTTCCGCACCGCCCCGGCCGAGTCCAACGTACCTTTGCTCCTTGGTCTGTTGGGCATTTGGTACGGCAACTTCCACGACGCCCAGTCGCATGCCGTGCTGCCGTACAGCCACTACCTGTCGAAGTTCACCGCCTATCTCCAGCAGCTGGACATGGAGTCCAACGGCAAGTCGGTGGACCGTGACGGCAACCCCGTGGACTGGCAGACCGGGCCGGTGGTGTGGGGCACGCCGGGCACCAACGGGCAGCACGCCTACTACCAGCTCATCCACCAGGGCACGAAGCTCATCCCGGCGGACTTCATCGGCTTCGCCCGGCCGGTCGCCGAGCTGTCCGACGCCCTCAGGGCACAGCACGACCTGCTGATGGCGAACTTCTTCGCCCAGACCCAGGCGCTGGCCTTCGGCAAGACTCCGGACGAGGTGCGGGCGGAGGGGGTGGCCGAGGAGCTGGTCCCGCACAAGACGTTCCAGGGCAACCACCCGACGACGACGATCCTGGCCCGCGAGCTGACCCCGTCGGTCCTCGGCCAGCTCATCGCGCTCTACGAACACAAGGTGTTCGTCCAGGGCGCGATCTGGAACATCGACTCCTTCGACCAGTGGGGCGTCGAGCTCGGCAAGGTCCTCGCCAAGCGCGTCGAGCCGGCGCTCACCGAGGGCGCCGAGGTGCCGGGCCTGGACGCGTCGACGAAGGCCCTGGTGACGACGTACCGGGAGCTGCGCGGCCGGCAGTGAGAACGCGGACGCCGGGCCCCTCCTGGGAGGGACCCGGCGTCCGAACCGCCTTCTCGAAGGCGGCTGTTACGACGACGCCGGCGGATACAGCGACCTCGGCAGCTGGGAGGCCGCCGCCGAGTCCAGCAGCCACAGGGTGCGGGCCCGGCCACGGGCCCCGGCCGCCGGCGCCTGGATCTCACCCGCGCCGGACAGGGCGATCGCCGCGGCCTGCGCCTTGTCCTCGCCGGCCGCCAGGAGCCAGACCTCGCGCGCCGCGCGGATGGCGGGCAGCGTGAGGGTGACCCGGGTCGGCGGTGGCTTCGGGGCGCCGTGGACGCCGACGACCGTGCGCTCGGTCTCCCGTACCGCGGGGAGCTCCGGGAACAGGGACGCCACGTGGGTGTCCGGGCCCACGCCCAGCATCAGGACGTCGAAGGTCGGGACCGCGCCGTGGTTCTCGGGACCGGCAGCACGGGCCAGCTCCTCGGCGTAGGCCGCCGCCGCGGCCTCGACGTCGTGCCCGAAGGGACCGTCCGACGCGGGCATGGCATGCACACGCTTCAGGTCCAGCGGTACGGCGTCCAGCAGGGCCTCGCGGGCCTGCGTGACATTGCGCTCCGGGTCGCCCTCGGGCAGGAAGCGCTCGTCGCCCCACCACAGGTCCAGACGGCCCCAGTCGACGGCGTCCCGGGCGGGCGCCGCGGCCAGCGCGGCGAGCAGGCCGTTGCCGTTGCGGCCGCCCGTGAGGACCACCGACGCCGAGCCCCGGGAGGCCTGCGCGTCCACGATCTTCGTGATCAGACGGGCCGCGGCGGCCTGCGCCATCAGCTCCTTGTCGTGGTGCACGACCAGCTGCGGGGTGCTCACTTCGCCGCCTTCCCGGACAGCCCGGAGGGGACCGGCTTCAGCGATGCCGACGGCGCCGCTTCCTGCCCGGAAGCTTTCGCAGGGCCCTCGACAGGGGCTTTGACGGCGACTTCCGCGGAGGCTCCGGTTGCGGCCGGCTCCGCGGAGACGGAATCTCCGGAGCCGGGTTCTCCGGCATCGGAGCCAGGTTCTCCTTTGGGGGCCGGTTCCGGAAAGGGAGCCGACGGGTTCAGCCGTTCCACCCCGAACCGCAGCGCGGAGGCGTACGTGTCGTCCGGGTCCAGCCGGCGCAGTTCCTCCGCGATCAGCTCGGCGGTGTCCCGGCGCTTGAGCGCCACCGCACGGTCCGGCTGGCCCTGGATGGAGAGCGTGGCGAGCGAGCCGTCCGCGCGGTCCAGGACGATCGGACCGCTGTCCGTGTGCAGGCGTACGGCCGTGAGACCCGGACCGCCGGACAGCGACCGCTTCACCGGCACGTCCAGCCGGTCCGCCAGCCACATCGCCAGCAGCTCGCAGCTCGGGTTGAACTCCTCGCCCTCCACCTCGACGGCGTCCACCTTGCAGGTGACCTGGTCGAGCGCGGCGGCCAGCATCGAGCGCCACGGCGTGATCCGGGTCCAGGAGAGGTCGGTGTCGCCCGGGGTGTAGGTGTCGGCGCGTGCCGTCAGCTCGCGCACCGGCTGCTCGGAGGAGTAGGTGTCGGTGACCCGCCGCTGGGCGAGCGCCCCGAGCGGGTCCCCGGCCGGGTCGAGCGGTGCGGCCACCGGCCACCAGACGACGACCGGCGCGTCCGGCAGCAGCAGCGGGAGGACGACCGACTGGGCGTGGTCGGCGACTTCGCCGTACAGCCGCAGCACCACCGTTTCGCCGGTGCCGGCGTCGGCGCCCACCCGTACCTCGGCGTCGAGGCGGGACTGGGTGCGGTCACGAGGACTCCTCGACACCCGCTTGATGACCACCAGCGTGCGCGAGGGGTGCTCGCGGGACGCGTCGTTGGCGGCCTTGAGGGCGTCGTAGGCGTTCTCCTCGTCCGTGACGATGACCAGCGTGAGCACCATGCCGACGGCCGGTGTCCCGATGTCCCGGCGGCCCTTGACCAGCGCCTTGTTGATCTTGCTGGCGGTGGTGTCCGTGAGGTCTGTCTTCATGGCCGGCGCCAGCTCCGTCCCTCTCGTGCGAGCATTTCGTCCGCCTCGACCGGGCCCCAGGTACCGGAGGGGTACTGGGCGGGCTTGCCGTGCGTGTCCCAGTACTCCTCGATCGGGTCGAGGATCTTCCAGGACAGCTCGACCTCCTCCGTGCGGGGGAAGAGGTTGGAGTCGCCGAGCAGGACGTCGAGGATCAGGCGCTCGTACGCCTCGGGAGAGGACTCCGTGAACGACTCGCCGTAGGCGAAGTCCATGGACACGTCCCGGATCTCCATCGAGGTGCCCGGCACCTTGGAGCCGAAGCGGACGGTGACGCCCTCGTCGGGCTGGACGCGGATGACGATCGCGTTGGAGCCGAGCTCCTCGGTGGCCGTCGTGTCGAAGGGGGAGTGCGGCGCGCGCTGGAAGACCACCGCGATCTCGGTGACCCGGCGGCCCAGACGCTTGCCGGTGCGCAGGTAGAACGGGACGCCCGCCCAGCGGCGGTTGTCGATCTCCACCTTGATGGCCGCGTACGTGTCGGTCTTGGACCGGGGGTCGATGCCGTCCTCTTCGAGGTAGCCGACCGCCTTCTCGCCGCCCTGCCAGCCCGCCGCGTACTGCCCGCGCACGGTGGCGGTGCCCAGGTCGGCGGGGAGCCGGACGGCGCCGAGCACCTTGGTCTTCTCGGCGGCCAGCGCGTCCGCGTCGAAGGAGGCCGGTTCCTCCATGGCGGTGAGGGCCATGAGCTGGAGCAGGTGGTTCTGGATGACGTCACGGGCGGCGCCGATGCCGTCGTAGTAGCCGGCCCGGCCGCCGATGCCGATGTCCTCGGCCATCGTGATCTGCACGTGGTCCACGAAGGACCGGTTCCAGATCGGCTCGAACATCGTGTTGGCGAAGCGCAGCGCCAGGATGTTCTGGACGGTCTCCTTGCCCAGGTAGTGGTCGATGCGGAAGACCTGGTCCGGGGCGAAGACCTCCTCGACGGTCGCGTTGAGCTCCTCGGCCGACTTGAGGTCGTGGCCGAAGGGCTTCTCGATGACCGCGCGCCGCCAGGAGCCGCTCGACTGGTCGGCCAGCCGGTGCTTCTTCAGCTGCTGGATGACCACGGGGAAGGCCGACGGCGGCACGGACAGGTAGAAGGCGAAGTTGCCGCCGGTGCCCTGCGCCTTGTCGAGTTCGTCGATGGTGTCGCGCAGCCGTTCGAACGAGTCGTCGTCGTCGAAAGTGCCCTGGACGAAGCGCATCCCCTGGATGAGCTGCTGCCAGACCTCCTCGCGGAACGGCGTCCGGGCGTGCTCCTTGACGGCGTCGTGGACGACTTCCGCGAAGTCCTCGTTCTCCCAGTCCCGCCGGGCGAAGCCGACCAGCGAGAAGCCCGGTGGCAGCAGACCCCGGTTCGCGAGGTCGTACACGGCGGGCATGAGCTTCTTTCGTGACAAATCGCCCGTGACGCCGAAGATGACCAGGCCCGACGGCCCCGCGATACGCGGGAGCCGTCGGTCGGCGGGGTCACGCAGCGGGTTGCTGCTCGACAAGAGTTCAGCCCTCCGATGGGGCGAGGCGCTGAAGCTCCGCCTCGGTCGACTTGAGCAGGTCGTTCCAGGACGCCTCGAACTTCTCGACGCCCTCGTCCTCCAGGAGCTGCACCACCTCGTCGTACGAGATCCCGAGCTTCTCGACGGCGTCGAGTTCCGCACGGGCCTGCTCGTACGTACCGGCGACCGCGTTGCCGCGGATCTGGCCGTGGTCCTCGGTGGCGAACAGGGTCGCCTCCGGCATGGTGTTCACCGTGTTCGGCGCCACCAGCTCGTCGACGTACAGGGTGTCCTTGTAGGCCTTGTCCTTGACGCCGGTCGAGGCCCACAGCGGACGCTGCTTGTTCGCGCCGGCGTTCTCCAGCTTCGACCAGCGCTCGCCCGAGAAGACCTCCTCGTACGCCTGGTAGGCGAGGCGCGCGTTGGCGACGCCGGCTTTGCCGCGGGCGGCCTTGGCCTCGTCGGTGCCGAGCGCGTCGATGCGCTTGTCGATCTCGGTGTCCACACGGGACACGAAGAAGGACGCCACGGAGTGGATCTTCGACAGGTCGAGACCCCGCTCCTTGGCCTTCTCCAGGCCGGCCAGGAAGGCCTCCATGACCTCGCGGTAGCGCTCCAGCGAGAAGATCAGCGTGACGTTGACGCTGATCCCGAGGCCGATGACGTCGGTGATCGCCGGGATGCCCGCACGGGTGGCCGGGATCTTGATGAGGGTGTTGGGGCGGTCGACGAGCCAGGCGAGCTGCTTGGCCTCGGCGACGGTCGCCTTCTCGTTGTGCGCCAGGCGCGGGTCGACCTCGATCGACACGCGACCGTCCTGGCCGCCCGTGGCGTCGAAGACCGGGCGCAGGATGTCGGCCGCGTCCCGGACGTCCGCCGTGGTGATCATGCGGATGGCCTCTTCGACCGTGACCTTGCGGGCGGCGAGGTCGGACAGCTGCTGGTCGTAGCCGTCGCCCTCGGAGATCGCCTTCTGGAAGATCGACGGGTTGGTGGTGACGCCCACGACGTGCTGCTGGTCGATCAGCTCGGCGAGGTTGCCGGACGTGATCCGCTTGCGCGACAGGTCGTCCAGCCAGATCGCCACGCCTTCCTCGGAGAGGCGCTTGAGTGCGTCTGTCATGGAATTACATCTCCTACGTGTCGTATGTGAGCGTCAGCGCTGGGCGGCGGCGAGAGATTCCCGCGCCTTCGCGGCCACGTTCTCGCCAGTGAAGCCGAACTCCTGGAAGAGCACCTTGCCGTCCGCGGAAGCACCGAAGTGCTCCAGGGAAACGATGCGACCGGCGTCCCCGACGTACTTGTGCCAGGTAAGGCCGATACCCGCCTCGACCGCGACACGGGCCCTCACGGCCGGCGGCAGGACGCTGTCCCGGTACCCCTGGTCCTGCTCCTCGAACCACTCCACGGACGGCATGGAGACGACGCGCGTCGGCACCCCGTCGGCCTCCAGCTGCTCGCGTGCCTCGACGGCCACGTGCACCTCGGAACCGGTGGCGATGAGGATGACCTCGGGAGTCCCCGTGGAGGCCTCGAACAGGACGTAACCGCCCTTGACGGCGTCCTCGTTGGGCTCGTACGTCGGCACGCCCTGACGGGTCAGCGCCAGGCCGTGCGGGGCACCCTTGCCGAACTCCTTGGTCCAGCGCTTGAGGATCTCGCGCCAGGCGATCGCGGTCTCGTTGGCGTCGGCCGGGCGGACCACGTTCAGGCCGGGGATCGCGCGCAGTGCGGCGATGTGCTCGACCGGCTGGTGCGTCGGTCCGTCCTCGCCGAGGCCGATGGAGTCGTGCGTCCACACGTACGTCACCGGCAGGTGCATCAACGCCGAGAGCCGGACGGCGTTGCGCATGTAGTCGGAGAAGACGAGGAACGTACCGCCGTAGATACGGGTGTTGCCGTGCAGCGCGATGCCGTTCATCTCCGCGGCCATGGAGTGCTCGCGGATGCCGAAGTGGATCGTGCGGCCGTACGGGTCCGCCTCCGGCAGCGGGTTGTCCGCCGGGAGGAACGAACTGTTCTTGTCGATCGTGGTGTTGTTCGAGCCCGCGAGGTCGGCGGAGCCGCCCCACAGCTCGGGGATGACCGCGCCGAGGGCCTGGAGGACCTTGCCGGACGCGGCGCGGGTGGCGACACCCTTGCCGGGCTCGAAGACCGGAATCGAGGACTCCCAGTCCTTGGGCAGCTCACCCGCGGCGATGCGGTCGAACTCGGCCGCGCGCTCGGAGTTGTTGTTGCGCCACTCCTGGAAGGACTTCTCCCACTCGGCCTTCGCCTGACGGCCGCGCTCCAGCGCCTGGCGGGTGTGGTTGATGACCTCGTCGGACACCTCGAAGGACTGCTCCGGGTCGAAGCCCAGCACCCGCTTGGTCGCCGCGACCTCGTCGTCGCCGAGCGCCGAGCCGTGCGCGGCCTCGGTGTTCTGGGCGTTCGGGGCGGGCCAGGCGATGATCGAGCGCATCGCGATGAAGGACGGCTTGTCCGTCACCTTCTTCGCGGCCTCGATCGCGTTGTAGACGGCATGCGGGTCGATGTCGCCGTCCGGCTTCGGGGCGACGCGCTGCACATGCCAGCCGTACGCCTCGTAGCGCTTGGCCGTGTCCTCGGAGACGGCCGTCTCGGTGTCGCCCTCGATCGAGATGTGGTTGTCGTCCCACAGAAGGACGAGGTTGCCGAGCTTCTGGTGGCCGGCCATCGAGGACGCCTCGGCGGAGATGCCCTCCTGGAGGCAGCCGTCACCGGCGATGGCGAAGACGAAGTGGTCGAAGGGGGAGGTGCCCTCGGGGGCCTCCGGGTCGAACAGACCGCGCTCGTAGCGGGCGGCCATCGCCATGCCGACGGCGTTGGCGACACCCTGGCCGAGCGGACCGGTGGTCGTCTCGACGCCCTTGGTGTGGCCGTACTCCGGGTGACCCGGGGTCTTCGAACCCCAGGTGCGGAACGCCTTCAGGTCGTCCAGCTCCAGACCGAAACCGGCCAGGTACAGCTGGGTGTAGAGGGTCAGGGACGAGTGGCCCGCGGACAGCACGAAGCGGTCGCGGCCGACCCAGTCGGGGTCGGCCGGGTCGTGCCGCATCACCTTCTGGAAGAGGGTGTAGGCGGCGGGGGCCAGGCTCATCGCCGTACCGGGATGGCCGTTGCCGACCTTCTGTACGGCGTCGGCGGCCAGGACGCGGGCGGTGTCGACGGCCCGCTGGTCCAACTCGGTCCACTCGAGGTCTGTGGTGGTCGGCTTGGTGCTCACCCTGGGTCAGGGCTCCTCTCCACATGTCACGCATGTCGAAATGCCGGGGCACGGGACGCCCGGCCGTTGTCGAGCCTACCCCCGTAAGTACGTGCGTTTTTTCGAGTCATTCCAGACTGCCGGGCCGCGCGGACATCCGCCTCCCGACTGGCCCGTACCGCATTCGGCAACTGAATACGCAGCCGCTCGTAAGAGTGCTCAACCGAGTGCGCCGGAGCTCTTCCGGGGGCGCCCTCGGACACGACCCGACCCCCGCGAATATCGGGGTATGGGCAACGTCTACAGTGGCGTGGTACGCGCGAGCCTTTACCGGGACTTCACACGGGTGAGGCTTGCTGGGATGTCTCTGTAGGGGTGTGCGTGACGGCCGTCGAATCCCGTCCAGCGGGTGTGCTCGGTGCGAGCCAGAGCCCGGTTCACCGGCCGTTCGGGGCCCGTGTCAAGGCGTTCGTGGCGCTGACCAAGCCTCGGATCATCGAGCTGCTGCTCATCACCACCGTTCCGGTGATGTTCCTGGCGCAGCAGGGTGTGCCGGACCTGAAGCTGGTCCTGCTCACCTGTGTCGGCGGCTACCTCTCGGCCGGCGGCGCCAACGCGCTCAACATGTACATCGACCGCGACATCGACGCGCTCATGGACCGCACCTCGCAGCGTCCACTGGTGACCGGCATGGTGTCGCCGCGCGAGTGTCTGGCCTTCGGCATCACGCTGGCGGTCGTCTCGACGCTGCTGTTCGGACTCGCCGTCAACTGGCTGAGCGCCTGGCTCTCCCTCGGCGCGCTCCTCTTCTACGTCGTCGTCTACACGATGATCCTCAAACGCCGTACCTCGCAGAACATCGTGTGGGGCGGCATCGCCGGCTGCCTCCCGGTCCTCATCGGCTGGTCGTCCGTCACGAACTCCATGTCGTGGGCGCCGATCATCCTCTTCCTGGTCATGTTCTTCTGGACGCCTCCGCACTACTGGCCGCTGTCGATGAAGGTGCGCGAGGACTACGCGCGCGTGGGCGTGCCGATGCTGCCGGTGGTCGCCTCCAACAAGGTGGTCGCCCGCCAGATCGTCATCTACAGCTGGGTGATGGTCGCGGTCTCGCTGCTGCTGACGCCGCTCGGCTACACCGGCTGGTTCTACACGGCGGTCGCGCTGCTCGCGGGCGGCTTCTGGCTGTGGGAGGCGCACGGGCTGCAGAACCGCGCCAAGGCCGAGGTGACGGGCGCGAAGCTCAAGGAGATGCGGCTGTTCCACTGGTCGATCACCTATGTGTCGCTCCTCTTCCTCGCGGTGGCGGTCGACCCCTTCCTGAGGTAAGGGTCACGTCGCCGTTCCCTCTACCCGTCGGTAGCATCCTGGTCATGGCAGACACGCAGCAGGTTGACGCGAAGGCCGCGCGCAAGGTCGCCCGGCTCGCCAAGCAGATCAGCGCCTTCTCCAAGGAGCACGGCGGCGCCGAGGGCCAACTGGCCTACATCGGTGAGCGCGGCACCCGGATCGTCCTCGTCGGCGAGGACGGCGGCTGGGGCGACCTGGTGGCCCCCTCGTACGAGATCGCCGAGAAGGCCGTCGAGAAGTCCGGCATCACGGTTCACGAGGAGTTCGACGGCGAGTTCGCCGCGAAGGTGAGGACGGGGCCGTACGAGTGGACCCGGATGGCGGGCATCCAGGTCGGCGGCCCGAGCAACGGCTGATCAGACGCGCCCCGAAGGCGCGCGGGGCTTTGTCGACGTGCGGCTCCGCCGCGTGGGTGCGATCAGCCACGACGGGCCCGCCGTCGCGCGAAGGGCGGTGCCGTCCCTCACGGCGGGCGAAACGGCTCAGCCCGCGGAGCGCTTCGCACGGGGTGTGTGACACCAACACCTGATGCCCCGTTCACCCGTTAGGACCTGTGAGCAGCGACACGGTCCAGCAACGGGGAGCCCGGATGATCGAAACGCCGTCCCTCGTGGACCAGTACTGCCACGGCGTACTGAGGACGGAGCTGGGTCTCGGCACCTTCGAGACCCAGCTGGCCCGCACCGAGGGCCCGCCCGCCCCGGGGACCACGCTGTTCGACACCCAGACGGGTTTCGCCGTACGACGATGGTGCCCGCCCCTGCTCGGCCTGGAACCGCACTGTCCGCCCGCCCGCTATCTGGCCCGGCGCCGCGAGCTGGGCGTACTGGAAGCGGGCCGCAGGCTGCTGCGCGGCAGTGGAATCACGACGTATCTGGTCGACACGGGACTGCCTGGCGACCTCACCGGCCCCGCCGAGCTGGCCTCCGCCGCGGACGCCGAGGCCCGCGAGATCGTGCGCCTGGAGCTCCTCGCCGAACAGGTCGCCGACACCTCCGGCACCGTCGAGTCCTTCCTCGCCAACCTCGCCGAGTCGGTGCACGGAGCCGCCGCGAGCGCGGTCGCCTTCACGTCGGTGGCGGGGGTACGGCACGGCCTGGCACTCGCGCCCGAGCCACCCGGGCCGGGAGAGGTGCGGGGCGCGGCGGGCCGATGGCTGGCGGGCCGCCGGGTGGGCGGCGAACTGTCCGACCCCGTTCTGCTACGACACCTGCTGTGGATCGCGGCCGCCTCGGGCCTGCCCCTCCAGCTGCACGCCGGGCTCGGCGAACCGGGTCTGCGCATCGACCGCACCGACCCGGTGCTGCTCACCGACTTCGTCCGGGCCACCGCGGGCCTCGGCACCGACCTCGTCCTTCTGCACAGCTACCCCTACCACCGGCACGCCGCCCATCTCGCCGGCGTCTTCCCCCACGTCTACGCCGACTCCGGAGCCGCCCTCGTCCGCACCGGCGCCCGCGCGGCTACCGTCCTCGCGGAGATCCTGGAACTGGCCCCCTTCGGCAAGATCGTCTTTTCCAGCGGGGCCCACAGCCTGCCCGAACTGCATGTCGTGGGCGCCCACCTGTTTCGCGAGGCGCTGGCCCGGGTCCTGGGCGGCTGGGTCACGGAGGGGGCCTGGTCACTGGCGGACGCGCAGCGGGTGGCCGGCCTGATCGCGGCGGGGAACGCGCGCAGGGTGTACGGACTGGAGTGAGCTGTACAGGATGGGTGCATGCAGACAGAGGTGTTACTGGACCGCTTCCTGACCGGGCTCGCCCCGCTCGCCCCCGTCGCCGTCTGGGCCCACGGCTCCCTCGCGGGCGGTGACTACCAGGAGGGCCGCAGCGACCTGGACCTGATCGCCGTACTGCCCTCGCTGACACCCCGCACGGTCTGGCGGCTGGCGAAGGCGCACGCCCGGCTGCGGGCCGAGCCGCTGTCCGGGCAGCTGCACTGCACCTATCTGACGCCTTCGGCCGATCCGGGCCGCCGCCACCTCACCTGGGCGCACGAGGAGCTGTTCAAGCGGCCGGTCACCCAGGTGACCCTGCGCGAACTGCACAGCTTCGGACGGGTGCTGCTGGGGAAACCGCCCGCCGAACTGCTGCCGCCGGTATCGGACCGCGAGCTCGCCGACTTCATCGTCCGTGACCAGCGCGACTTCTGGCGCCCGGCCCTCGACAACGCCCCGCTGTGGACCCGGGACGTGTGGGTCGACGGGGGGCTGCTGACCTTCGCCCGCGCGAGCGTCACGCTGGGGGAGGGGCGACTGATCAGCAAGCGCGAGGCGCTGGAACTGCTGCCGGGGCTCGGGGCGCCGGTGGAGGTCGTCGAGGACATCCGGAGGCGCCGCTACGGCGAGCCCGGCGAACCCGCCGTCGAGAACAGGGCGGCGCTGACCCGCGGCTACCTGGGCCCGGCGATCGACGAACTGGTGGCGGCGTACGACTGAGCCGGGACCTCGGCCGGCTCACCCTCGGACCGCTCCCGCAGGGCCAGTAGGACACGCAGGACCGCGATCCACACCAGGGCCGAGCCGAGCATGTGCAGGCCGACCAGGAACTCGGGCAGGTCGGTGAAGTACTGGACGTAGCCGATGACGCCCTGGGAGAGGAGGACCAGGAAGAGCTCGCGGGTGCGGTGCAGGGGGCCCTTGGGGGCGTCGACCGCCTTGAGGATGAACCACAGGGCGAAGGTCAGCGACACCACGATCCAGGCCAGGACCGCGTGCACCTTGCTCACCGTCTCCCAGTCCAGCGGCATCCGCTCGACCTCGCTGGAGTCACCGGCGTGCGGTCCGGCGCCGGTCACGACGGTGCCGACGAGGATCAGCAGGGCGGCGGCCGCGACCAGGAACCACACCAGCTGCTGCACCGGCTTGCCGACCAGCGGACGGGGTGCCGTGTCGCCCTCGCGGGTGCGCTGCCACATCACCGCGGCGACCGTGATCAGGGCCGTCGTCGCCACGAAGTGGGCCGCGACCGTGTACGGGTTCAAGCCCACGAGGACGACGATGCCGCCGAGGATCGCGTTGCTCATCACGATCCAGAACTGCGCCCAGCCCAGCCGGGTCAGGCTGCGCCGGTACGGCTTCTCGGAGCGCGCGGCGATGATCGCCCATCCGACGGCGGCACACAGCACGTAGGTGAGCATCCGGTTGCCGAACTCGATGGCACCGTGGAAGCCCATCGCGCTGGTCGCGGTCAGCGAGTCGTCCGTGCACTTGGGCCAGGTCGGGCACCCGAGACCCGACCCGGTCAGCCGCACCGCCCCGCCGGTGACCACGATGACCACCGCCATGACGAGCGCGGCGAGGGCCGCCCGCTGAACCGTCCGGGAAGTCGGGGTCCAGCGTGCGGCGATGAAGGCGAGCGGGTTGCGGACGGCCGCTACGGCGTCGGCGCGGGTCAGGTTCGGCACGCGTTCCATCGTAGGGGGCCGCTTGTGCACGCGTTCACGAGGGCCCCCTACTCCCAGCGGAAGAAGCGTCCGGCCAGGGCCAGACCCGCCACGGCCCACACCGCCAGAATCCCCAGGTCGCCCCACGGCGTCCCGGCCCCGTGCTGCAGCACGTCCCGCAGGCCGTCCGACAGGGCGGTGATAGGCAGCAGACCCAGGACGTCCTGGGCGCCTGAAGGGAACTTGGACAGGGGGACCATCACTCCACCGCCCACCAGCAGCAGGAGGAAGACGAGGTTCGCCGCCGCCAGGGTCGCCTCCGCCTTCAGGGTGCCTGCCATCAGGAGGCCGAGGCCCGAGAACGCCGCCGTGCCCAGGATCAGCAGGAGCAGCACGGACAACGGATTGCCGTGCGGTGACCAGCCCAGCGCGAAGGCGACCGCGGTCAGCAGGATCACCTGGAGGATCTCCGTCACCAGGACCGATGCCGTCTTCGCCGTCATCAGGCCCCAGCGGGGGAGCGGGGAGGAGGCCAGACGCTTCAGGACGCCGTATCGGCGTTCGAAGCCGGTCGCGATCGCCTGGCCCGTGAAGGCCGTCGACATGACCGCGAGGGCGAGAACGCCGGGGGTGAGGAAGTCCACCGCCTTGCCCTCGTCCGTGTCGATGATGTCCACCGAGCTGAACAGGACCAGCACCAGGGTCGGGATCACCACCGTCAGCAGGAGCTGCTCGCCGTTGCGCAGGAGCATCTTCGTCTCCAGGACCGCCTGGGTCGCGATCATGCGTCCCAGCGGCGCCGCGCCCGGCTTCGGGGTGTACATACCGGTGGCCGTCACGCGCGCAGCTCCTTGCCCGTGAGTTCGAGAAAGACGTCTTCCAGGGTGTGCCGTTCCACCGAGATCTTCTCCGGCATCACGCCGTGCTGGGCGCACCAGGACGTCACCGTCGCCAGCAGTTGCGGGTTGACCTTGCCGACCACCCGGTAGGAGCCGGGGGTCAGCTCCGCCGCCGAGGAGTCGGCGGGGAGGGCCTTCAGGAGGGAGCCCACGTCGAGGCCGGGGCGGCCCATGAAACGCAGGGTGTTCTCGGCGCCGCCCCGGCACAGCTCCTCCGGGGAGCCCTGGGCGATGACCCGGCCGCCGTCGATGATCGCCACGTCGTCGGCGAGTTGCTCGGCCTCGTCCATGTAGTGCGTGGTGAGGATGACCGAGACGCCGTCCGCGCGCAGGTCGCGGACCAGGTCCCAGGTCGAGCGGCGGGCCTGGGGGTCCAGGCCGGCGGTCGGCTCGTCCAGGAACACCAGCTCCGGGCGGCCCACGACGGCCATGGCGAGCGCCAGCCGCTGCTGCTGGCCGCCGGACAGGCGCCGGTACGTCGTCCTGCCGCAGCTGCCGAGGCCCAGGCGCTCGATCAGCGCGTCCACGTCGAGGGGGTGTGCGTGGAGCTTGGCCACGTGCCACAGCATCTCGTCGGCCCGGGCGCCCGAGTACACGCCCCCGGACTGCAGCATCACGCCGATCCTCGGGTGCAGCTCACGGGCCTGCCGCACCGGGTCGAGGCCCAGGACCCGTACCGTGCCGGAGTCCGGCCGCCGGTATCCCTCGCAGGTCTCGACCGTCGTCGTCTTGCCCGCGCCGTTGGGCCCGAGTACGGCGGTCACGCCCGCCCGGGCCACCAGGTCGAGGCCGTCCACGGCGGTCTTCGTGCCGTACCGCTTCACCAGGGCGTGGACCTGGACCACGGGCTCACTTCGCATGGGCCCGAGTCTAGGTTCGCCACCCGCGCCGCAGACGGGCGGGTGCAGGATCTCCACCCGGACCTCCTCCCAGGGCGTTCCGGGGGGTGTCCTCCCGTGGCCGGTGCAGCGGCAGCCACCGCTGCGCGTACCGCACGGCCTCCGCCACCGGGAACAGCCGAGCGTCGGCCGCGCCCACCCTCCCCCGTACGACGACGGCCCGGTCGCGCTCGAAGTCGTGGCCCAGTTCGTCGAAGCGGTCCGAGGTGATCGAGACCTCCGTCACCACCTCCCACCCGTCCGGTCCCGGGCGGCCGACCCTCACCAGCGGGGTCGGGACGCGGTACTCGGCGAGATGGAAGCTCGTGCAGGTGTCGTAGCCCGCGCCGAGGAGCAGCACGCGCGCGTGGAGGTCCTCGAGGCGGGCCAGCGGGCTGTGCTCGCCGAGGCGGCAGTCGGGGGCGTGTCCGTCCAGGACCGCGTGCGCGCGGGGGCCTATCGCCGCGAAGGAGGTCTGCGGGTGCGCGCTGCGCCGGGCGCCGGGCCAGGTGCGCACCGTCTCCGGGATCACCCCGACCCCGCGCGAGGGCGTGACGAGGGGGTCGTAGGCGGGCATGGTCGCCCGGATCGTGTCCCACCACTCCTCGGGCACCGGCGGGTTGCTCCACACCGCCGGGTCGGAGAGGTCGCCGGTCTGGGTGGGGACCACGAGTGTGCCGTCCGGGCCGAGGGTGTCGAGCAGTCCCTGGACCACCGCTACCGGGCCTCCGCAGACCCAGCCGAGGGCGCTCAGGGAGGAGTGCACGAGGAGGATCTCGCCGCTGCGGACCCCCAGCTCGCGCAGCTGCCCCGCGAGGGTGTCGCGGGTGACAAGTGGGCCGGTGGGAGGTGGTATCGGCATGGTTCCGCAGTGTCCCTGACAGGGCCGCGACATGCCACCGGTTTGATCGATCAAAGATCGTTCTCCCAGGTCAGGTTAGGGATGCCTAAGTGATGCAGGGCACCGTCCACCGGATGGGACACGGCTTGCCCGGTCCTGAGGAATTACGCAACAATGGCGTTGTGAAAAACGTCGGCGAGGTTCGGGAGACCCCCACGGGGGCCCCTCAGGAGGAGCTCGCGACCGGTGAGCGGTCCACCCGCAACCGCGTCGCGCGATCCATCCTGGACCACGGCCCGTCGACCGTCGCAGAGCTGGCCGGCCGACTGGGCCTCACCCATGCGGCCGTACGACGTCATCTGGACGCCCTGGCGGCCGACGAGGTCGTGGAGGCGCGGGAGCAGCGGGTGTACGGCGCGCGGACGCGTGGCCGTCCCGCCAAGGTCTTCGCGCTCACCGACTGCGGCCGGGACGCCTTCGACCAGTCGTACGACAAGCTCGCCGCGGACGCCCTGAGCTGGATCCAGGAGCGGTTCGGCGGGGATGAGGCGGTCGTCGCCTTCGCACGCGCGAGGATCGCCGCGCAGGCCGAGGAATACCGCAAGGCCGTCGAGTCCGCCGCCCCCGAGGAGCGCACCGAAGCCCTGGCCAAGGCCCTGAGCGCGGACGGGTACGCTGCTACGGCGCGGAGCGCACCGGTCGGCGAGCAGCTCTGCCAGCACCACTGCCCGGTGGCCCATGTCGCTGAGAAGTTCCCCCAGCTCTGTGATGCGGAGACCGAGATCTTCTCCCAGCTGCTCGGAACGCACGTCCAGCGACTGGCGACCATCGCGCACGGCGACGGCGTCTGCACGACGTTCATCCCCAAGATTTCCCAGACCACTGATAACGCATCCGCAAGTACCGCCGGGAGGAACCCCGCATGACACTCCCCATCGAGGAGACCGCCCACCCTGAGCTCGAGGGTCTGGGCAACTACGAATACGGCTGGGCCGACTCCGACGTGGCTGGTGCCTCTGCCAAGCGCGGTATCAACGAGGACGTCGTCCGGGACATCTCCGCCAAGAAGAACGAGCCGGAGTGGATGACCAAGCTCCGTCTCAAGGGTCTGCGCCTGTTCGGCAAGAAGCCCATGCCGAACTGGGGATCGGACCTCTCCGGCATCGACTTCGACAACATCAAGTACTTCGTGCGCTCCACGGAGAAGCAGGCGGAGTCCTGGGAGGACCTGCCCGAGGACATCAAGAACACGTACGACAAGCTCGGCATCCCCGAGGCGGAGAAGCAGCGCCTCGTCGCCGGTGTCGCGGCCCAGTACGAGTCCGAGGTCGTCTACCACCAGATCCGCGAGGACCTGGAGGAGCAGGGCGTCATCTTCCTGGACACCGACACGGCCCTGAAGGAGCACCCGGAGCTCTTCAAGGAGTACTTCGGCACCGTCATCCCCGTCGGCGACAACAAGTTCGCGTCGCTGAACACCGCGGTGTGGTCCGGCGGCTCCTTCATCTACGTGCCGAAGGGCGTGCACGTGGAGATCCCGCTCCAGGCCTACTTCCGTATCAACACGGAGAACATGGGCCAGTTCGAGCGGACGCTGATCATCGTCGACGAGGACGCCTACGTCCACTACGTCGAGGGGTGTACGGCCCCGATCTACAAGTCGGACTCCCTGCACTCCGCGGTGGTCGAGATCATCGTGAAGAAGGGCGCCCGCTGCCGCTACACGACCATCCAGAACTGGTCGAACAACGTCTACAACCTGGTCACCAAGCGCGCCGTGGCGTACGAGGGCGCGACCATGGAGTGGATCGACGGCAACATCGGCTCCAAGGTGACGATGAAGTACCCGGCCGTCTACCTGATGGGCGAGCACGCCAAGGGCGAGACCCTGTCCATCGCCTTCGCGGGCGAGGGGCAGCACCAGGACGCCGGCTCCAAGATGGTCCACATGGCGCCGAACACGTCCTCCAACATCGTCTCGAAGTCCGTGGCGCGCGGTGGCGGCCGTACGTCCTACCGCGGTCTCGTCGAGATCGGCGAGGGCGCCCACGGCTCCAAGTCGAACGTGCTGTGCGACGCGCTGCTGGTCGACACCATCTCCCGCTCCGACACGTACCCCTACGTGGACGTCCGCGAGGACGACGTGTCCATGGGCCACGAGGCGACCGTCTCCAAGGTCTCCGAGGACCAGCTCTTCTACCTGATGAGCCGTGGCCTGAGCGAGTTCGAGGCGATGGCGATGATCGTGCGCGGCTTCGTCGAGCCGATCGCGAAGGAACTCCCCATGGAGTACGCCCTTGAGCTCAACCGGCTGATCGAGCTGCAGATGGAAGGCGCGGTCGGCTAAGACCGGTCTCCCCGCAAGCAGCTAGCGAATTCCGACGTAGGAAAGAGAGCAGACCGACAGCCATGGCTGAGGCTCAGAACATTCCGGTGGGATCCACCACCGCCGGCCAGATCGCGGTGGCCGCCGAGTCGACCGTCGCCACGCGCATGAGCGCGCCCCCGTCCTTCGACGTGGCGGACTTCCCGGTCCCCCACGGCCGCGAGGAGGAGTGGCGGTTCACGCCGCTGGAGCGGCTGCGCGGGCTGCACGACGGCTCCGCGGTCGCCACCGGCGACGGCGTGAAGGTCGACATCGCGGCCCCCGAGGGGGTCGTGATCGAGACCGTCGGCCGCGACGACGCCCGCCTCGGCAGGGCCGGCACCCCGGTGGACCGCATCGCCGCCCAGGCGTACTCGGCGTTCGAGAAGGCCGGCGTGATCACCGTCCCCAAGGAGACGGTCCTCACCGAGCCGATCCGGATCGCCGTGCACGGCGAGGGCGGGACCACCTACGCCCACCAGGTCGTGGAGCTCGGAGCCTTCGCCGAGGCCGTCGTCGTCATCGACCACACCGGTGACGCCGTACTCGCCGCCAACGTCGACTACGTCCTGGGTGACGGCGCCAAGCTGACCGTCGTCTCCGTCCAGGACTGGGACGACAAGGCCGTGCACGTGGCCCAGCACAACGCGCTGATCGGCCGGGACGCCACCTTCAAGTCCTTCGTGGTCACCTTCGGCGGCGACCTCGTCCGGCTGCACCCCCGCGTCGCCTACGCCGGCACCGGCGGCGAGGCCGAGCTGTTCGGCCTGTACTTCACCGACGCCGGCCAGCACCAGGAGCACCGCCTCCTCGTCGACCACAACACCCCGCACTGCAAGTCGAACGTCGCCTACAAGGGCGCGCTCCAGGGCGAGGGCGCCCACGCGGTGTGGATCGGTGACGTGCTCATCGAGGCCAAGGCCGAGGGCACGGACACGTACGAGATGAACCGCAACCTCGTCCTCACCGACGGCGCCCGGGTCGACTCCGTGCCGAACCTCGAGATCGAGACCGGCGAGATCGTCGGAGCCGGCCACGCGAGTGCGACCGGCCGCTTCGACGACGAGCAGCTCTTCTATCTGATGGCCCGCGGCATCCCGGCCGACGAGGCCCGGCGCCTCGTCGTCCGCGGCTTCTTCGCCGAGCTGGTCCAGCAGATCGGCGTCGACGACATCGAAGAGCGCCTTCTCGTGAAGATCGACGAGGAGCTGGAGGCCACAGTCTGATGGCCTATGTACGCGCCTGTGGGCTGAGCGAGCTGGAGGAGGACACCCCGAAGCGGGTGGAACTCGACGGCACGCCGGTCTCGGTCGTGCAGACCGAGGGGGAGGTGTTCGCGATCCACGACATCTGCTCGCACGCGAACGTCTCGCTCTCCGAGGGCGAGGTGGAGGACTGCCAGATCGAGTGCTGGCTGCACGGCTCCAGCTTCGACCTGCGCACCGGCAAACCGTCCGGCCTTCCCGCGACGCGCCCCGTCCCCGTATACCCAGTAAAGATCGAAGGGGACGATGTGCTCGTCTCCCTTTCCCAGGAGTCCTGAGGCACCCATGGCAACGCTTGAAATCCGAGACCTGCACGTCACCGTCGAGGCCGACAACGCCACGAAGGAGATCCTCAAGGGCGTCGACCTCACCGTGAAGCAGGGCGAGACGCACGCCATCATGGGCCCCAACGGCTCCGGCAAGTCGACGCTCGCCTACTCGCTCGCGGGTCACCCGAAGTACACCATCACCGGCGGCACCGTCACCCTCGACGGCGAGGACGTCCTGGAGATGTCCGTCGACGAGCGCGCCCGCGCGGGCCTGTTCCTGGCGATGCAGTACCCGGTCGAGGTCCCCGGCGTCTCCGTGTCCAACTTCCTGCGCACCTCCGCCACCGCCATCCGCGGCGAGGCCCCCAAGCTGCGGACGTGGGTGAAGGAGGTCAGGGAGACCATGGAGCGTCTCAACATGGACCCGGCCTTCGCCGAGCGCAACGTGAACGAGGGCTTCTCCGGCGGTGAGAAGAAGCGCCACGAGATCCTCCAGCTCGAGCTGCTCAAGCCGAAGGTCGCGATCCTCGACGAGACGGACTCCGGCCTCGACGTCGACGCCCTGCGCGTCGTCTCCGAGGGCGTCAACCGCGTCCGTGAGACCGGCGAGGTCGGCACCCTGCTGATCACGCACTACACGCGCATCCTGCGCTACATCAAGCCCGACTTCGTCCACGTCTTCTCCGGCGGTCGCATCGTCGAGTCCGGCGGCGCGGAGCTCGCCGACAAGCTGGAGAACGAGGGCTACGAGGCATACACGAAGGGTGGCGTATCCGCGTGACGCAGCTGCCGGGCCTCCTCGACACAGAGGCGATCCGCAAGGACTTCCCCATCCTGGACCGCCAGGTCCACGACGGTAAGAAGCTCGTGTACCTGGACAACGCGGCGACCTCGCAGAAGCCGCGCCAGGTGCTCGACGCCCTGAACGAGTACTACGAGCGCTACAACGCCAACGTCCACCGCGGTGTGCATGTGCTCGCCGAGGAGGCCACGGCGCTGTACGAGGGCGCGCGCGACAAGGTCGCCGCCTTCATCAACGCGCCGAGCCGCGACGAGGTGATCTTCACCAAGAACGCCTCCGAGTCGCTCAACCTCGTGGCGAACATGCTGGGCTGGGCCGACGAGCCCTACCGGGTGGACCACGAGACCGAGATCGTCATCACGGAGATGGAGCACCACTCCAACATCGTGCCGTGGCAGCTGCTCGCGCAGCGCACGGGCGCGAAGCTGAAGTGGTTCGGCCTGACCGACGACGGCCGGCTCGACCTGTCCAACATCGACGAGATCATCACCGAGAAGACGAAGATCGTCTCCTTCGTGCTGGTGTCGAACATCCTGGGCACGGTCAACCCGGTCGAGGCGATAGTGCGCCGCGCGCAGGAGGTCGGCGCGCTGGTCTGCATCGACGCCTCGCAGGCCGCGCCGCACATGCCGCTGGACGTACAGGCCCTCCAGGCCGACTTCGTGGCCTTCACCGGTCACAAGATGTGCGGCCCGACGGGCATCGGCGTGCTCTGGGGTCGCCAGGAGCTCCTGGAGGACCTGCCGCCGTTCCTGGGCGGTGGCGAGATGATCGAGACCGTGTCGATGCACTCGTCGACGTACGCCCCGGCGCCGCACAAGTTCGAGGCGGGCACGCCTCCGATCGCGCAGGCGGTCGGTCTGGGCGCCGCGATCGACTATCTGAACTCGATCGGCATGGACAAGATCCTCGCCCATGAGCACGCGATCACCGAGTACGCGGTGAAGCGCCTGGCGGAGGTCCCGGACCTCAGGATCATCGGCCCGGCCACGGCCGAGGACCGGGGCGCGGCGATCTCCTTCACGCTCGGCGACATCCACCCGCACGACGTGGGCCAGGTCCTCGACGAGCAGGGCATCGCGGTCCGGGTCGGTCACCACTGCGCGCGGCCGGTCTGCCTGCGGTACGGAATTCCCGCGACCACGCGAGCGTCGTTCTATCTGTACTCCACGCCGGCCGAGATCGACGCACTGGTCGAGGGGCTGGAGCACGTACGGAACTTCTTCGGCTGAAGGGCGTGCTGAAACCGTGAAGCTGGACTCGATGTACCAGGAAGTCATCCTGGACCACTACAAGCACCCGCACGGGCGTGGTCTGAGGGATGGCGACGCCGAGGTGCACCATGTGAACCCCACGTGCGGCGACGAGATCACCCTCCGTGTGAAGTACGACGGCAAGAGGATCGAGGACGTCTCGTACGAGGGCCAGGGCTGCTCGATCAGCCAGGCCAGCGCGTCCGTCCTGAACGATCTGCTGGTCGGCAAGGACCTGGCGGAGGCGCAGAAGATCCAGGAGACCTTCCTGGAACTGATGCAGTCGAAGGGCAGGATCGAGCCCGACGACGCGATGGAAGAGGTGCTGGAGGACGCGGTCGCGTTCGCCGGTGTCTCCAAGTACCCGGCCCGGGTCAAGTGCGCCCTCCTCAGCTGGATGGCCTGGAAGGACGCGACGGCCCAGGCGCTGGGCGCCGACGCCGAAGCCGAAAGGAAGACGGCATGACCGACACCGTTGAGATGAAGCCGGCCTCGGAGGAAGAGGTCCGCGAGGCGCTGTACGACGTCGTCGACCCCGAGCTGGGCATCGATGTCGTCAACCTCGGCCTGATCTACGGCATCCACATCGACGACGCGAACATCGCGACCCTCGACATGACCCTGACCTCGGCGGCCTGTCCGCTGACGGACGTCATCGAGGACCAGGCCAAGTCCGCCACGGACGGCCTCGTGAGCGAACTCCGCATCAACTGGGTGTGGATGCCGCCGTGGGGACCGGACAAGATCACGGACGACGGCCGGGAGCAGCTTCGGGCGCTCGGCTTCAACGTCTGAGCGACCCCGCACGTGGGAAAGCGGCGGCACCTTCCGGGTGCCGCCGCTTTCCTGTGTTCATCCGCGGCTCAGGACAGTCCGCCCACCAGCTGGAACGAGGAGTCCGCCAGGTACTGGGAGCTGTACTCGAAGCGTTCGAGGCGGACCACGAAGTTCTGGTGGCGGAGGAAGTAGCCGGGGAAGTTGACCGACTCCAGCATTTTCGCGCCGGAGTAGGAGGAGTCCCGGGGGCAGAACGTGGCGTCCTGCTTGAAGAGGGAGGAGCCGTCGTTGCGGTCGGCCCGCAGGACGAAGTTGCGGTGGCGCAGGTACGTGCCGTCGTGGGTGGTGAAGGAGTAACAGGAGCTGTTCGCCAGCCCCTTGACCTGGGTGAAGGTGGCGTCCTCGCGGAACTCCGAGCCGCCGACCGGGTCCAGGCCCACATAGCCGTCGTCCACGTGCCAGTACCGGGCGGGGTAGTTGACCGAGCGGACCGAGCGGTAGGTCACGGACGGGTGGGGCTTCGACGAACTGCCCTTGGACGCCGTGGACTTGGGCGGCTTCGGGTTGGCCGTGACCGTGGCGGTGGGCTCGGCTCCCTGCTGCCGGGGACCCCGGGGAGTGGGGGACACCGAGGAGAGGCCGCTGTCGCCCGGCGGGGGCGTGGTCGGTGCGGGGGGCTGCGAGGAGAAGGAGATCAGACCGGATCCCTCGTCCCGCGCGGTTTTCGCCGGTCCCCCGGACTTGTTGTCCGTGGCGGCTATCGCCGCCACACAGGCGATGATCGTGGCCACCGCCAACGCCCCGGCGAGATAGAGCCGTCGGGTGCCGGGCGTGCGGGAGGTGTCCAACGTCCAGCCGTTCTCCCAGGGGCGGTCCTGGGGCGGCCGGGACTTGTCTTCGGGCATGCGCTGTTCCTCCGGCGCGGCGCGAGGCGACGTGCCGCTGCTGTGGTGGCGCGGTATGTGAATGGTGAAACACAAGTGGTTCCGGGGGAACACTAGTGGTTACCGGCGGTCCCGAGCAGCCCTTTGAACCGGCTGCTTTCCACATTCCTCTCTCGGAGTGTTCACAGTGTGGCAGCGTGGTCAGGTCTGAACCCCCTTGTCCTGAACGGCCCGTCTTCGTCCTGTGCTGCCCCCGATCAGTGGCTGACGATCGATCAGATACGGCTGTGCGACGCCACCCGCGTTTCGTTATGTACGCTTGTACACATGGGATACCTGCTGCTCGCCGGAGCCATCGCCGCCGAGGTCGGAGCGACCACGGCCATGAAGTACACCGAGGGCTTCAGTCGGCTGGCGCCCTCGCTGCTGACCGTGCTGGGGTACGTCCTCTCCTTCGCGCTGCTCGCCCAGACGCTCAAGACGGTGTCGGTCGGCACGGCCTACGCGATCTGGGCCGGGGTGGGCACCGCGGCCATCGTCGGCATCGGGATGCTCTTCCTCGGGGAGGGGATGACGGCCACCAAGGCCGCCGGGATCGTGCTGATCATCCTGGGGGTCGTGGTGCTGAACCTGGGCGGGGCGCACTGATGGCGCGGCGGCACGACCCCGAGCGCCGGCAGCGGATCATCGACGCGGCCATCCGGGTCGTGGGGGAGAAGGGGCTCGCGGGGCTCAGTCACCGCAGCGCCGCCGCCGAGGCCGATGTGCCGCTCGGTTCGACGACGTACCACTTCAAGAGCCTCGACGAGCTGATGGTCGCGGCGTTGCGCCAGGCCAGCGAGGGCTTCGCCAAGGCGGTCGCCGCGCACGGAGCCCTGGACGACCCCGGTGGTGACCTGGCCGCCGACCTCGCCCGCGTGCTCGGCGACTGGCTCGGCGGCGACCGCACCGGCGTCGAGCTGGAGTACGAGCTCTACCTCGCCGCCCTGCGCCGCCCCGCCCTGCGCCCCGTCGCCGCTGAATGGGCCGACGACCTCGCCGAACGCCTCACCCGCCGCACGGACCCGGTCTCGGCACGGGCGCTGGTCGCCCTGGCCGACGGGATCTGCCTACAGGTACTGCTGACGGGGGTGCCGTACGACGAGGGGTATGCGCGGGAGGTGCTGGGGCGGGTGATTCCGGCCGACTGCGGGTGATTCCCGTTGGCCTGAGTGGTCTCCGCTGATCGCGGGTGGTTCCGGTCGGCGTGCGTGATCCGCGGGGCCGGGGGTGGCGCCGGGTCGATCGCGGGTGATCCGCTCGGCCCGGGTGGTCTTCACTGATTGCGGGTGACCCTGATCGGCGTGCGTGATCCGCGGGGCCGGGGGTGGTCCCGGTCGACCGCGGGAGATTTCCGTCGCGCCGGGTGGCCCCCGTCAATTGGCGGTGTCCCGGTCGGCACGGGTGGCCCCCGCCAGCTGCGGGTGGTCCCGGTCGGCCTGCCTGGGCGATCCCCACGACCGTGCGTGGTCCCCGCCCGATCACTGGTGACCGCCACGACCGCGGCTGGTCTCGGCCGATCGCCATGACCGCGGATGATCCCGGCCGACCGCGGGTGACCCCCTCGACTTCGGGGTGATTTCCCTCGGCCCGGGGGAGCTCCACCGGCCGGGGGTGGTCCCCGTCGGCCCGGGGTGTCCCCGCCGACCGTCCGTGACCCCCGCCGACCCGTGTGGTCCCTACCGGCCCGGGTGATCTTCTCCTGGGTGTCACGGGGTGCCGTCCGGGGGCCGGGCCGCTCGACTTCTGAGACGTCCCGTGCAGGGTTCGCATCGCATGGCCTGTGCCGGTTAGGTTTCCCTCATGACCGACACGACTGCTCCGCGCACCACCGGCGCCATCGCCGCAGGCCTCGCCACCGTCGCCGCCGACGGCACCGTACTCGACACCTGGTTCCCCGCCCCCGAACTCTCGGCCGAGCCCGGCCCCGCCGGTACCGAGCGGCTGTCGGCCGAGAAGGCCGTCGAACTGCTCGGCGAAGGCGCTGCCAAGGCGATCGGCCCGGACGCCCGCCGTGGCGTCGAGGTGATCGCGGTCCGTACGGTCATCGCCTCGCTCGACGAGAAGCCGCTCGACACGCACGACGCCTACCTGCGTCTGCACCTGCTCTCGCACCGTCTGGTCCAGCCGCACGGCCAGAGCCTGGACGGCATCTTCGGCCTCCTCCCCAACGTCGCCTGGACCTCGCTCGGCCCGGTCGCCGTCGACGAGATCGAGAAGGTTCGGCTCAATGCCCGCGCCGCGGGCCTGTACCTCACGGTCACCTCGGTCGACAAGTTCCCCCGTATGACGGACTACGTGGCCCCCAAGGGCGTCCGGATCGCCGACGCCGACCGGGTCCGCCTCGGCGCGCACCTCGCCGCGGGCACCACCGTCATGCACGAGGGCTTCGTCAACTTCAACGCGGGCACGCTCGGCACGTCGATGGTCGAGGGCCGCATCTCCGCCGGTGTCGTGGTCGGCGACGGCTCGGACATCGGCGGCGGCGCCTCCACCATGGGCACGCTCTCCGGCGGCGGCAACGTCCGCATCACCATCGGCGAGCGCTGCCTGATCGGCGCCGAGGCGGGCGTCGGCATCGCGCTCGGCGACGAGTGCGTCGTCGAGGCCGGTCTCTACGTCACCGCGGGCACCCGGGTCACCATGCCCGACGGCCAGATCGTCAAGGCCCGTGAGCTGAGCGGCGCGTCGAACATCCTCTTCCGCCGCAACTCGGTCACCGGCACGGTCGAGGCCCGCCCGAACAACGCGGTCTGGGGCGGCCTCAACGACATCCTGCACAGCCACAACTGAGCCGCTCCGGCACAGGCGAAGATCACTTACGGGTTACTCCGCGTGACCTCGGAGGTGTTTCGGCAACGGTCCTGGCGGCGGTGTGTCTCGTGCCCGTCGGCAACGCGCACGCCGACGAGACCAACACCGCCTCGCACAACGGGCCCCGGGTCGGCCTGGTCAACGTCGGCCAGGTCGACGATCCGATGGAGGACGTGCTGGAGCACCTGCTGCTGATCGGCGACGGGTACTCCTGGAACTGACCCGCGACCCCGTGTGGAAGTCGCCGTGGCGGATCGAATTTCCGCTACGGCGACTTTTTTTCGTGGCGGTGGCATAGCGGCGGGCCACGGCACGCGTCACAAGGGTCGGAGGGGTGGCGCACAGGCGTCGCCGGGGAAGAGAAGGTGACGATGAATGTCGAAGGGCTGGAGAGTTTCCGGGACTTCGTGGACAGCAGGTCGTCCGCCCTGCTGAAGACCGCCGTGCTGCTGTGCGGGGGAGACCGGCACGCCGGCGAGGACCTGCTGCAGAACGCCCTGGTGAAGGCGGCCGGGCGGTGGCAGAAGATCGACGAACCGGAGGCCTACGTACGGCAGGTCCTCTACCGCCAGCAGGTCAGCCGCTGGCGGCTCAAGTGGCCCCGCCGGGAGGTCAGTGTCGCCGAGCCGCCCGAACCGCCCGGCACCGGCGAGCCCGGCCCCGACACCGCCGCCGCGGCCGAACTGCGTCTGGTGATACGCGAGGCCCTCTCCCGGCTCACCGCACGCCAGCGCACCGTGCTGGTGCTGCGCTACTTCGAGGATCTACCCGAGGCCGACGTGGCCCGCCTGCTCGGCTGCTCGGTCGGCACCGTACGGTCCACCACCCACCGTTCGCTGGCCCGGCTGCGTCAGCTCGCCCCCGAACTGGCCGCCCTGGGGCCCGCGGAGGCCGAGCAGTTCGACGCCCGTGACTATTCGCCCGTGGAGGTGCGTCCGTGAACGTCGACGACATCGTGCGCGACGCACTGCGCGAACAGGCCGCCGAACAGCCCCCGGCGGCTGCGGGATTCGCCGACCGGGTGTTCGCCGTCCGGCGCCGCCGCCGCAACCGCAGGATCGCGGCCGCCGCCGTGACCGCGGTCGCCGTGGTCGCCGTCGGGGTGGCGGTGCCGCTGCTGGACTCCGGCAAGCACGACGTGCGCCCCTCGGGCGGCGGCGGGGTCGTGGTGGAGAAGAAGACCAAGGCCCACCCCGACCAGTCCCCGCCGCGCGAGGAGATCTCCGTCGGGGGCACGACCCTGGCCGGGTACTTCGTCCCGGAGACGGTCAAGAAGACCGCGGAGACCGCCGTCTACCGGCGCACCTACCACCTGCTGAACCCGAGGACCGGCGAGTACGCCAGGGCCGCGGACTGGTCCTGGGTCGCCGTCGCCCCCGGCGCGAAGACCGCCGTTGTCCTCGAACAGGACCTGCCCGCCTCCCGGATCGGTCTGCTCGACCTGACCACCGGCACGGTGGCGCGGTGGATCCCGGTCGACCACGGCGTCGGCGGACTCGCCTTCTCCCGCGACGGCCGCAAGCTGGTCGCCACGACCTACACCAAGAACCCCGATCTGCTGATCAAGACGCAGGACGGCGACGACTGGGTTCAGGAGAGGACATCGAGCCGCACCGGCTTCTACGTCCTCGACGTGGCCTCCGGGAAGGGCGCCTGGAACGAGGTGAAGCTCGCCTCCGACAACGGTGAGTTCGGGAGTGGCTTCCTCAACTCCCGCCAGGACTTCGCTCTGACCGACGACGGGCGGCACGTCTGGGCCGGGAACCCGATGGGGGACATCGGCAAGGAGTTCTGGGACCTCAAGGGCGTCAAGGTCCCCACGCCCGCGCAGGACAGGTACCCGGAGTGGTTCGTCGACGCGGGCAAGTCGCCCAGCGGCATGCTCGTCGCCGGTGACTTCGCGGGCAAGAAGTGGAAGACCTCGTCCTGGGTCCTCGACGCCAAGACCGGCGCCAAGACCGAGGTGCGTGGGCAGCAGTTGCTGGCCTGGGTGGGCAACAAGCAGCTCATCGCCTGGGACATCGGCGAGAACGACAAGAACGAGTTCCATCAGCGGCTCGTCCTGGTCACCATCGGCAGCGACAAGGAGGTCCCGCTCAGCGGCTTCCGCGAGGGCAACGACGGGGACGCCGGGCGCTGGGAGCCACTGTTCGCCCAGCCCTGATCAGGCGGCCACGAGGCGTTCGTACTCCGCCAGCAGCCCGTCGGCCGTCTTCCGGTCGGCGGGCCGCAGCGGGGCGCGGACCGGGCCCGCGGGCAGACCGAGCGCGTTCAGGAGGGCCTTGGCAGTGACCGTGCCGGGCAGGCCCGCCGACATCATCGCCTCGATCAGCGGCGTGGCCCGTTGTTGGAGGCGGGCGGACACGGGGGTGTCGCCCGCCTCGAACATGTCCAGGATCGCGCGGAGTTGAGCGGGGACCACGTTGGCCACCGTGCTGACGTAGCCCGCCGCACCCACCGCGTACAGGGCGAGGATGTGCTCGTCGCAGCCCGCGTAGTACGCCAACTCCGTGCGGTTCAGGACCTTTTGGGTGCCGAGAAGGTCGTAGGAACAGTCCTTGACCGCGACGATCCGGGGGTGCTCGGCGAGCCGGATCATCGTCTCCGGCTCGATGCGGGTGCCGGTGCGGCCCGGGATGTCGTAGAGCATGACGGGCAGTCCGGAGGCGTCCGCGATCTCCCTGAAGTGTGCCTCCAGCGCGTCCTGCGGCGGCCTGCTGTAGTAGGGGCTGACCACCAACACCCCGTCCGCGCCCGCCTTTTCGGCCGCGAGGGTCAGCTCCACGGTGTGCCGGGTGTCGAAGGTGCCCACCCCCGCCACCACCGAGGCCCGCTCGCCCACCGCCTCGCGCACGGCCGCCACCAGTGCCGCCTTCTCCGCGTCCGTCGTGGTCGGCGACTCGCCCGTGGTGCCGGAGAGGACGAGCCCGTCGCAGCCCTCCCTCACCAGGTGGTCGGCGAGCCCCTGCGCGCCGTCGAGATCGAGGGCGCCGGCCTCGTCGAAGGGCGTGATCATGGCGCAGAGGGCGCGGCCGAAGGGCGGGGCGGTTGTCGTCATACGCGTAGTCTCGGCAGACCGACCGTGAAGCTCCACTTAATTCTTCTACGGCGTACTGGTAAGTGATGCTGCGAAAAGAAGGTCCTATGTCCAAAGGGGGCCCGCATGGGTCACCATGGTCAGGACGGTGCACGACCCCTGGTCCTGGAGGCGTCATGAAGCTCGGCAAGGCACTCGCCACCGGAGTCGCGGAAGAGCGGCCCGAGATCCACGACGCGGAGCTCGAGCTCCCCGAGGAGATCAAGGAGCTGAAGGCTCCCGAAGAGGTTCCGGCGGCCCGATGAGACTGCGGCTTCCGGAGGAACGCCCGACGGAGCCGCCGACCGGATACAAGATCGCCCACCCGGTGCTGTCCCAGGACGGCACCCGGGCCGGGTTCACCGGTGTGTCGCTCGGCGGCGCGCTGCCGTACGGAGTCCTGGCCGACGCGTCCTGCGTCTACGGCCTGCGGCACCGGGCGCCGAGCCGTCGCTGCGACTGCGGCTTCCACTGCGTGCACGACCGCGCGGCGGCCGAGGCGCTGCTGTGCACGGCCGAGCACCGTACGGCCGTCCTCCTCGACGTCCTGGTCCTCGGCCGCTACCTCCGCTTCGAGCGCGGCTTCCGCTACGCCCGCCAGCGGGTGCGGACCGCCACCGTCGGACCCTGCGCCTGCGGCACGGTCGCTGCGGCCCTCGCCGACGCCGACTGGGGCAGACCCGGCTGGCGGGCCCTGGCGCCCTCGTGCGCGGGCTGCCTGCGCGGTCGTACGGCCGTCTCGCTCGCCGGGTTCGCGCGGCTGGCCGGAGAGGGGCTGCGGGTGGTGGCACGGCCGGCCACCGTGCTCACGCAAGGTGACCCCGGTCTGCCCGAGGGTCTCGGGGTGCCCGAACTCGCCGCCGAGGCGGCCCTGTTGCAGGCCAGGCTCGACTGGTTCCAGAGCCAGCTGGCCCGGCTCGGACAGCGTGGCCCGGACGGCGGTCCGCAGGGGTAGCGGGGGCCGGGCCGGGTACCCGGGAGTTCCGACCGAGAGGAGGCGGAACACCGTGACCGGAACCACGGCCCCCAGGCCGGTGCACGACGAACATCACTCGGTGGGCGAACTCGTCGGACAGGCCACCGAACAGGTCTCGCGGCTGGTGCGGCAGGAAGTCGCCCTCGCGAAGGAGGAGCTGGCCGAGAAGGGCCGGCGGGCCGGCAGGGGCGGGGGGCTGCTCGGTGCGGCCGGCGCCTTCGCCTACGCAGGACTGCTCGCCCTGGCCGGAACGGCCACCGCCGCCCTCTCGCTGGTGCTGTCGGTGTGGGCCTCGGCGCTGATCGTGACGGCCGTGCTGTTCGTGATCGCAGGGGTGCTCGCCGCCATCGGCCGCGCCCAGCTGCGCCGCGCCACACCCCCGACGCCCGAGGAGGCCCTCGGCAGCGTCAAGGCGGACGTCGAGGAGATCAGGGAAAGGGCGCACCGATGACGGACAGGACGAGCGGCGAGCCCCCCGTGACGGGGGCCAAGGGACCCGATGAGCTGCGCCGCCAGATCGAGCGGACCCGCAGCGAACTAGGCGACACGGTAGAGGAGTTGGCAGGCAAGATGGACGTGAAGGGCCGCGCGCGGGCTCGTGCGGCAGATCTCAGGGACAAGGCGGGCGCGATGACCGTGCAGCTGCGCAGCAGCGCCGCACAGGCCGGTCACACCGTGCACGACCGGGCCATGCAGGCCGGTCACAAGGTCCAGGACACGGCGGCGAAGACCGGCCACCAGGTCCAGGACAAGGCGGTGAAGACCGGTCATCAGGTCCAGGACCGGACGCAACGGGCCGGCCATGTCACCCAGGACAGGGCCTCGCAGACGAGTGCCGCCCTGGAGCGGAAGGCGCAGCACAGCGTGCCCGCTCCGGCCCGGCCCCTGGTCATGGCAGCGCTACGGCATCCGAGGCCGGTGCTGATCGTCGGCGCGGCCGTGGCCGCGGTCGTCGTGGTGTCGTGGCGGTACCCCAAGAAGTGAGCGATGCGTACGGCTGGGCGCGGGCGGTGGCCCGCGCCCAGCCGTGTGCCTACCGTCACCGCCCGCGGTTCGCCCGCAGCCTCGGCGGCCACTTCCGGGTGTCCCGGGGCTCCACGTACGGCTCCTCGGTCGGCTCGGCCTCGCCGGAGACGATCGCCCGCTCCCGGGCCAGTTCCGCGTCGAACTCCAGGCCCAGCAGGATCGCCAGGTTCGTCAGCCAGAGCCACACCAGGAAGACGATGGCGCCGGCGAGGGTGCCGTAGGTCTTGTTGTAGGAGCCGAAGTTGGCGGCGTAGAGAGCGAAGCCCGCGGAGGCGGCGAGCCAGACCAGGGTGGCGAGGACACTGCCCGGCGAGATCCAGTGGAAGCCGCGGCCGCGGACGTTGGGGGCCGCCCAGTACAGCAGCGCGATCATCAGGACGACCAGGAGCAGCAGCACCGGCCACTTGGCCACGCCCCAGAGCGCGATCGCCGCGTCGCCGAACCCCACCGCCCTGCCCGCCCGTTCGGCCAGCGGGCCCGTGAACACCACGATCAGCGCGCTCGCCGCCAGCATCACCATCAAGGTCACGGTCAGCGCCAGCCGCAGCGGCGTCAGCTTCCACACCGGACGCCCCTCGGGAAGGTCGTACACCGCGTTGGACGTACGGATGAACGCGGCGACGTACCCGGACGCCGACCACAGCGCGGCGAACAGGCCGACGATCGCGAGCACGCTGCCCGTGCCGCCGCTGTCGCCGAGTTGGACCACCGCGTCCCGCAGGATGTCCCGGGCCGGACCCGGCGCGAGGTCCCCGATGTTGTCCAGGATCTTGTCCGTGGCGCGCTGTCCCACCACGCCCAGCAGGGAGACCATCACCAGCAGGGCGGGGAACAGCGACAGGACGCCGTAGTACGTCAACGCCGCCGCGCGGTCGGCGAGTTCGTCGTCCAGCAACTCCTTCCCCGTGCGCCGCAGCGCCGCACGCCAGGATCGCGCGGGCAACTCGGAGGGGCTGTTCGGCTGGTCGTCGGCCTGCTCGTCCATGCCGTGGCGGGTCTCCCGAAACGCCCCCGCGAACCGCCGACTTGACCTGAATCTTGGTTGAGGTTGAAGGGTGGTGGCTGCACACATCGAGCAGCGATCCGAGGAGGCCGTGCGCATGACCCGCCGTACCGAAACCCATCCCGATCTCACCCGGCCCGAGGTGGGTGCGTCCCTTTTCAGTACCTGGCGGGTGGGCAACCCGCTGCGGCAGCGGCAGACCGTCGAGGCCGTCGCCGGTACCTGGGAACGCCGGCCGTGGCCCGCCGACGGACTGCTCGGCTACCACGTCTACACCGGACACGACACCGCGAGCCTCCTGCACTACTCGCAGTGGACGGACGAACAGACCTACGAGGCCTTCGCGCGGACACAGCGGCTGGAGCGCGTCGACGAGATCGACACCGCCGTCCCCCACATCGAGCGGGTGGGGCTCGGCCGCTACCGGCACTACCGCAGCGTCGCCCGGGACGGTGACCGGCGGGTCCCGGGATGCATCGTGATCGTCGACATCGAGTTCGACGGTCCCGACCCCGACCGGCAGCGGGCCTGGGTCGACGCCGTCCTCGAGGCGCTGGAGAACGAGCCGAACCCGCATCCCGGTGGCATCGGCGCCCACTTCCACCTCAGTACCGACGGCACCCGCGTCCTCAACTACGCCGAGTGGGAGAGCGCTCAGGCGCATCTCGACGCGCTCGCCGCGCCGGGGGACGGGATCGGCTCGGCCTCGGACCGCTGGGAGCGCGTGCAGACCTGGCCGGGGCTGAAGAGCAGCGTGGTCAGCCGGTACGACCACGCTCTCGGGCTGATTCCCGGCTAGGTCAACCGAAAACTCAAACCGTCTGGACAAAAAAAGTGTTCGGTGAGACGGTGGACCCATGCTGGACGTCACCGTGATCGAGGACCCCGAGGCCGCAGCCGTCTCCCTGGACCCCATAAGGGCGCGACTGCTCGCCGAGCTGGCGGCCGGCCCCGCGTCGGCCGCCATGCTGGCCGGCAAGGTCGAGCTGCCCAGACAGAAGGTGAACTACCACCTGAAGGCGCTGGAGCGGCACGGCCTGGTCGAGCTCGCCGGGGAGCGCCGCAAGGGCAACGTCACCGAGCGGCTGATGCGGGCGACCGCGGCGTCGTACGTGATCTCACCGCTCGCCCTCGCCGCCGTGCAGCCCGACCCGGACCGCTTCCGCGACCAGCTCTCCGCGCGCTGGCTGCTGGCGCTCGGGGCCCGGCTGGTACGGGATGTCGGTTCGCTGATCACCGGCGCGGCGAAGGCCCGCAAGCGGCTGGCGACGTACGCGCTGGACGGCGAGGTGCGCTTCGCCTCGGCCGCCGAACGGGCCGCGTTCATTGAGGAGTTGACGGCCGGCATCACCGGCCTGATCCGCAAGTACGACGCCCCGGACGCCGAGGGGGGCCGGGACCACCGGATCGTGGTGGCCGTCCATCCCACGCTGAAACAGACCGAGTTGGAGTAGATCATGTCCAAAGAGTTCGAGATCGCCCGCGAGTTCGAGGTCGACGCCACCCCCGAGCAGGTGTGGGAGGCGATCACCACCGGCACCGGTGGCTATCTGTGGCCGATGGAGCCGCCCGAGCCTCGCGTCGGCGGGACCGGCCCCTTCGGGTCCAAGGTCGTCGCCTGGGACCCGCCGCACCACTACACCAACCGGGTCGAGGACGTCGAGGGCATCTCCCAGCAGACCCTCAACCAGCTCGACTACACCGTCGAACCCCGCGACGAGGGCCGACGCGCCTGGGTGCGGTACGTCCACAGCGGGATCTTCGTCGACGACTGGGACAACCAGTACGACGGCGCCGCCAAGCACACCGACTTCTATCTGCACACCCTGCGCGAGTACCTGACCCACTTCGCGCCCCGCCCGGCCGCCTTCGCGACCTTCGACGGACCCGAGGCGTCCAAGGCCCCCGACGCCCTCGCCGCCGTGGGGCGGGCGCTCGGCGTCGGCGAGGACGTGGCCGCCGGGACGCGCGTGACGGTCCACGGGCCGGACACCTTCGGCGCCGTGGTCGACTTCCGCAACCCGTACTTCATCGGGCTGCGCACCGAGCGGAGCCTCACCCGTGTCTTCGGCCGCAACCACTGGGGCCACCCGGTCGGGATCTCCCTGCACGACTTCGCATCCGACACCGACATCAAGGAGTGCGAGAGCGAGTGGCAGGCCTGGCTGAACGGGGTGTTCAACCAGGCCTGACCCTTCGTGGGTTACGGCTTGAAGCGCAGCACCTGCGGGTCGTGGTCGCTGATCTGGTCGTTGAACTCCGAGTTGATGTGCACGCTGTCGTACTCGAAGTCGCAGCCGCGCCGGATCGACGGGCTGACCAGGATCTGGTCCAGGACCTGCTGGTTGCCCTGGTAGTCGTAGGTGTAACGCTCGCTCCTGGGCAGCGACTTGATCGCCGACCAGAGCTCGCCGTCACCCTCCAGGATCTTCGCGGTGTCGGAGAACTCGAAGTCGTTGATGTCGCCGAGGGCGATGACGTCCGCGTTCTTCTGGGTGTCGAGGATGTCCTTGACGAAGGCGTTGACCAGCGTCGCCTGCTGGTGGCGCTGGATCTCCGAGCTGCGCGGCACCGGCTGGGTCGCCGAGCTCAGACCGAAGTCGCCGCCCTTGGAGTTGAGGTGGTTGGCGATCACGAAGACCGTGCGGCCACGGAAGACGAACTCGCCGGCCAGCGGCTTGCGGCTGCTGTTCCAGGCCGTGTTCGTCGGGTCGATACGGCCCGGGGAGACCGTCAGCGCGGCCTTCCCGTGGGTCCTCGTCACGCCGACGGCCGTCGTGGCGTCGCCGCCCGCGCGGTCCGTGAAGGAGACCCGCTGCGGGTTGAAGAGGAACACCTGGCGGATGTTGCCGCCCGGCTCGCCGCCGTCGGTGTCGTTGGCCGGGTCGATCGAGCGCGACTCGTACCTCGGGCCGCCCGCCGCGACGATCGCGTCGATCAGCTTGTTCACCGTCACGTCGGCGGCGGTCGTGCCGTCGTCCTTGGCGCCGTTGTTGTCCTGGATCTCCTCCAGGGACACGATGTCGGGCGACTTCAGGTTGTTCACGATCGCGGAGGCGTGCTCCTCGAAGGTGGCGTCGGTCGGGTCGAGGTTCTCGACGTTGTACGTCGCGACCGCCAGCTCGCCGTTCTTCTGCTTCTGCGTGGTCTCCCGCTCGAGACCGGCGCTCTTCAGCGTGCCGATCTCGTTCGCCACCAGGGTGTAGCCGCCGAACTGGTTGTAGTCCAGCGGGCCCGCGGTGCTGCCGGTGAGGACGTCACCGACGTTCGCGACGGGGAAGGCGGAGGTCGAGCCCAGCGACTGGATCTGCAGCCGTCCGGCGTTCTGCGACGTGTAGGAGCCGTAGAGGGTGCCGCCGCGGCGGGTGGTGTTCTCGCGCGGCTTCACCGTCACCCACAGCTCGGTGTACGGGTCGGTCGCGCCGACCACGCGGGTGTCGGCGACCTTGACGTTCATGCCCTCCAGGGACTCGTAGAAGTCCAGGGCGTACTTCTTCGGCTCCAGCGTCAGGCCGTTGATCGAGTTGCCCGCGGCGGGGTCGCCCGCCGGGGCGTAGGCGGCCGGCACCGACCTCGCGTCGATCACCGTGGCCGCGGGGACCGTGTTGCCGCTGGAGACGACCGTGACGGTCGGCTTGGTGATCTCGGTCAGCGACTGGTTCCCGGTCGACGTGCCGCCCGGGACGTACTCCGAGACCGTGCCGGTGACCGTGACGGCGTCGCCGACGGCGACCTTCGGGGCGGAGCTGGTGAAGACGAAGACGCCCTCACTGGTGGCCGGGTCGGCGTCGGGGTTCGGATCCTGGATCCAGAAACCCTTGGAGGAGCCGTAGGTGCGCACACCGGTGACGATTCCGGCCACATCCGCGACCTTCTGACCGGCGTACGGGGATATCCGGGTCGCGCCCTGGATGTCATGGATGCTCACGCCGGCCGCATGGGCGGGGGAGACGAGGACGACGGTGGAAGCCGCCGACAGGGCGGCGACGGTGAGCGCGGCGAGACGCGCGGACTTCTTGCTCGGCAACGGGATCCCTCCGGGGACGAACGTAGGCGCCGGGACGAGGGTGAACGTGGAACGGTGGGAGCCGCGACCTGTGGGGCGGTGGCGACGCGCGTAGAAAATACAGTGAACAGATGTCCGCCGGATTTCTACGCGCGTCAATCTCCTGCCTGGTCAGCCCAGTTGTCAAGGTTTCAGCCATGTACGGACCCTGTCGGGAACATGAACCGGGCGGCATAGGTGGATATCCGTCTACGCTGAGCGGCTGAGTGGCACGACGCGTCCGAGGAGAACCAGCCGATGTCAGACAGCTCCCCCCTGCCGCCGGTGCGGCTGCACCCCGAAGCGGAGCTGGCGCGGGACGCCCTGTCCACGCCGCTGCTCGCCCGAGCCGCCCGGCTCGCCCGCTGGGCCGGCGAGGACACGCGGGTCGACGCCGGGGGCGGACTCGTCGAGGAGCAGCTGCCCGCGGCGGCCGCGCACCTCGGACTGACCGGGGACGAGGCGGCGGCGAGTGCGAGCGAGGCCTGGCGGGTGGCCCTCGACACCGGGCTCGTCGAGATCGTCGACGAGGAGGAGGGCACGGTCGCCACCAGCGAGGACCTGGCTCTGCTGTCCGGGTCCCCGCAGGACGTGCTCGGCGTGTGGCTGACGGCGCTGGAGACGGCGCTGGCCGACGCGAGCGTGCCCGATCTGGACGATCTGGTCGATGCCATGGACGACGGCGGCGAGGTCGACTTCGCCTCCCTGGACTGGGACCCGCAGGCCGAGCAGGAGTTCCTCGACGGTGTGCTCGGCAACCTCTACCTGCTCACGGTCAGCGAGGACGGCCCCGGCAACGGACCCGTGCCGCTGCCCGCCCTCGCCGCGTCGATGATCGTGCCGAGCGACATGGGCGAGCCGACCAACGACGTCCTGGAGCAGGTGTCCGACGCGATGATGCGGCTGGACGACCAGTTCCGGGTCCTGGAGCCGGTGGGGATCGTCGAGTACCAGCCCGTCGACGAGGCCCTGATGGCGGACACCGACGAGGAGCCCGCGGCGGTCGTCGACGAGACCGACGTCTCCCGGTACGGCATGGTCCGGCTCACCCCGCTCGGGCTGTACGGGCTGCGGTCGCGGCTGCTGGAGGCGGGCATCACGGCACCGGCCGTCGGCGACCTCGCCGACAAGGGAGCGGACGCGCTGCTCGACGGGACCTCGACATTCCCGCCCTCCGCCGCGCAGGCCGAGACCGAGCAGTGGCTGGACCGGCGTGAACCTCTCGCGGCGGTCCGGGAACTGCTGACGGCGGCCCGGGGGAGCGACTCAGGTGCGCCCCTGCGCAGGCTGCGGTGTCAGCAGGCGTTGTCCCTGGTCGGTGCGGTCGCCGAACCCGCGTTGCGGGAGGTCCTCGACGACGCCGAGCTGGGTGGGCTGGCCCGGGTCTGGCTGACCGAGCGGGGGTTCGGGGAGGTGCCCCCGCCTTCCCAGGACATGGTGTTCTGGCTGACCATCGACACGATCGCCGCGCAGCTCGCCGCTGAGGGGAACTCCGAGGAGCTACAGGCGCTGGTGGAAGGACTGGCCCAGCAGCACGGTGGGTTCTTCGCCGCGGCCTGGCGGGTCGACCACCCGGCCACCGCGGATGTGCTGGAGGCGATGGGGCGGTTGCATCCGGACAAGCGGGTGGCGAAGGAGGCCCGGAAGGCCGCGTTCAAGGCGCGGTCGCAGCAAGGGGGTTGAGGGCGGCTTGCGAGTCCCGGGGCTCACTGTGGCCGGTCACGCACCTAAAGGACTCCCCATCAACGTGTGTTGATTCATTCAAGCCACTCCACTGAATCCTCTCGCTGTTCAGCTGGCGTTCAGACATGGGCGGGACCGTAGCGCCGACCCGAGGTCCCCCACCCTCCACGGCATACCCACCGTCTCAGGAGACACCATGTCGCTCACCCGCAGGGATTTTGCCGCGAAATCCGCCATCACCGGAGCCGGTGTCGCGCTGGCGGGCAGTGTCGGCGCCCTCGCCACCGCACCCAACGCGCTCGCGGCCACCGACGTCGAGAGCGAGGGCGCGGAGATCGCGGGCGCCCACGGCGGCGTCGGCTACGGGCCGCTGATCGCCGACCCCGAGGGCCTGCTCGCGCTGCCCGCCGGGTTCACGTACAAGGTCATCACCTACAGCGGCAGGACCAAGCTGGAGTCCGGCGAGTTCACGCCGTCCAACCACGACGGTACGGCCACCTTCTGTGGCCCCCGCGGCGCGACCCTCCTGGTCAACAACCACGAGCTCAAGGGCCCGCGTGCCAACTGGCCCCACCCCGTGCCGCTCACCGAGGGCCTCGTCTACGACCCCGCCGCCTCCGGTGGCTGCACGGTCGTCGAGGTCCGTCACGGGCATGTCGCCGAGTGGGTCGGCATCGCCGGCACCTCCACCAACTGCGCGGGCGGCACCACCCCTTGGGGCACCTGGCTCACCGGCGAGGAGACCGAGGACAAGGCCGGCCAGAACGGCATGACCAAGGACCACGGCTACATCTTCGAGGTCGACCCCGAGGACCACCGCGCCAACCGCGACCCCAAGCCCGTCAAGGCGTTCGGCCGGTACGCCCACGAGGCGGTCGTCATCGACCCCAAGCGCGGCCACGCCTACCTGACCGAGGACGCTTCCGGCCCCAACGGCCTGCTCTTCCGCTGGACCCCGCCGGCGGGCTTCCACCACGGCCGCGGCAAGCTGCGCACCCTCGCGGACAACGCGGGGGTCCTGCAGGCCTTCAAGTGCTTCGACTCCGGCGGCAAGTTCGTCGACGACCTCTCCCGCGCCACGAAGATCGGTACGGTGTACGGCGTCGACTGGGTCGACGTGCCCGACCGCGACGCCAAGACGGTCTCCGTCCGCAAGCAGTTCACCGACGGCCAGGTCACCCGCGCCCGCAAGCTCGAGGGCATGTGGTGGGGCGACGGCGGCGCGTACGTCGTCTCCTCGTACGCCCGTGAGGAGAGCCCCGTCCAGCACGACGGCCAGGTCTGGTTCTACGACCCCAAGCGCCGCACCCTCACCCTGAAGGTCCTCCTCGGCGTCAACCCCGACCCGTCCAAGGACGGCGCCTTCGACGGCCCCGACAACATCACCGTGTCCCCGTACGGCGGCCTCGTGATCGCCGAGGACGGCGAGGGCGTCCAGCACCTGTTCGGCGCCACGGAGAGCGGCCGCACCTACCCGATCGCCCGCAACGAACTGAACCTCGGCACCGAAGAGGAGCCCGAGTACAGCGAGTTCACCGGCGTCACCTTCTCGCCCGACGGCCGGACCCTGTACGCCAACATCCAGACGCCGGGGATCATGCTGGCGATCACGGGGCCCTGGAAGCGGCAGAAGCGCGGCTGAATTTAATTCGCTCGCCAGTCCCGCGGCCCCCTCCTAAAGTGATGTATGTCCAGGTGCGAAGGCAGGACCTACTTCCACTCTTAATGGGGAGGCCGCGGGTTCGAATCCCGCCACCGGTACCACGTGCCGGTGTAGCTCAGAGGCAGAGCACCTAATGTCGGTTCCGCCGATCTGAACTCTGGACACCACAACTTCATGCACCTCCCGGTGCGAGCACTTTGATCTCGGGAGGCGCAGCTCATGGTGGGTGCCCGGTGCGCAGGCAGCGGATACTTCGGGAACTGGTGGGGGGAAAGCCCTCGTGCGGGTTCGAATCCCGTCATCGACCCAGGGTCGATGTGGCGGAACGGAAGACGCGCCAGTTTATAAGCACCGCAGTCGACTTCGACCTCGGGCACCCTCCTTTTGCTGCGTCTCCCTCCGAAACGGAAACGAATTCGGGGGAATTCACCATGACGCGATTCAACAAGAAGGCCGCACGGGCCCGCCCCACCTCGCGAGTGACGTCGACGGGACGCATCCTGCGGACCTACGAGGGCGGCCGGGGACATGAGCGTGACGCACGCTCCGAGCTCTTTCTGCTCGCGGTCGCCAACTTCGTCTCCCAGCAGACCTCTTACGAGTCCGGCGCGAACCGCGACGACCGGTTCGCCACGCTCGTACGGCAGCTCGCCGTCACCGACCCGGCCTGGACGGCCGGCCTGCTCGGCTGGCTGCGCGGCGAGGGCAACCTCCGTACCGCCTCGATCGTGGGCGCCGCCGAGTACGTCAAGGCACGCCTCGACGCGGGCACCACCGACGGCCCCTCGAACCGCCAGGTCGTGGCCTCCGTACTCCAGCGGCCCGACGAGCCCGGCGAATTCCTCGGATACTGGACGGCGCAGTACGGCCGTAACGTGCCGAAGCCCGTCAAGCGCGGGATCGCCGACGCCGTACGCCGTTTGTACAGCGGCAAGTCGCTGCTGAAGTACGACACCGCGTCCAAGGGCTACCGTTTCGGCGACATCCTCAACCTCGTGCACGCGGCCCCGGACCCGGACAAGCCGTGGCAGGGCGAGCTGTTCCAGTACGCCCTCGACCGCCGGCACAACCCGGACACGGCCGTGCCGCCCGAGTCGAGCCGGGTGCTCACCGCGCACCGCGAGCTGATGGCGGTGCCGCCCGGCCGGCGGCGTGCGCTGGTCACGTCCGAGGGCGGGGCCGAGCGGCTGGCCGCGGCCGGGATGACGTGGGAGGCGCTGGCCGGCTGGCTGCAGGGGCCGATGGACAAGGCGGCCTGGGAGGCGGTGATTCCGTCCACGGGCGCGATGGCATTGGCGCGTAACCTGCGCAACTTCGACGAGGCCGGAGTCTCCGACGAGGTCGCGGCCCAGGTGGCGGCCCGGATCAGCGACCCGGCGGAGGTCGCACGTTCGCGGCAGTTCCCCTTCCGGTACCTCGCCGCTTACCAGCACGCGCCGTCGCTGCGCTGGTCCTACCCGCTGGAGCAGGCGCTCGGCCACTCGCTGGCCAACGTGCCCGCACTGCCCGGCCGGACCCTGGTGCTCGTCGACCGCTCCGGCTCGATGTGGACGCGGCTGTCCGACCGCTCGCGGCTCAACCGGGCCGACGCGGCGGCGATCTTCGGCACGGCGCTCGCGCTGCGGGCGGCCGACGCGGATCTCGTCGAGTTCGGCACCACGAGCCGGCGTCTGACGTTCGGCGAGGGCGAGTCGGTGCTGAAGATCCTCGGCCGCTTCGGCGACCTGGGCGGCACCGACACCACCTCGGCCGTCCGCGCGCACTACCGGGGCCAGGACCGGGTGCTGATCGTCACCGACGAGCAGTACACGTACAACCGGCACGGCGGCCCGACCGAGCAGATCCCGGCCGAGGTACCGGTCTACACCTGGAACCTCGCCGGCTACCGGGCGGGCCACGGCCCTTCCGGCATCGGCAACCGCCACACCTTCGGAGGCCTCTCGGACGCGGCCTTCCGGATGGTTCCGCTGCTCGAGGCGGCCCAGGACGCCGACTGGCCCTGGGCCGCCTGAGCCCCGAGCGTGGCCCGCACCTCACGGGGGGTGCGGGCCACTCGCATGCCCGCACCCTTGTGCGCGGTCCTCATTGACATCTAACATTTCAGTCCATGGAAGCCATGCGTCCACTCGCTCGCACCCTTCTCCGGGACCGCGCCTACGCGTCCATCCGGGACGCCATCGTGGCCGGCGAGATCGAGCCCGGGGCGGTGGTGCGGGACGCCGATCTCGCCGAGCGGCTCGGGCTGTCACGGGCGCCCGTGCGGGAGGCCTTCGCGCGGCTCGTCGACGACGGGCTGCTGGAGAGCAAGCCGCAGAGCTACACGCGGGTGACCCAGGTCGTCGCCGCCGAGGTGCGGGACGCCGCCGCCGTGGTCGGGGCCATGCACGAACTGGTCACGCGGGTCGCCGTGCCCCGGCTGTTCGCCGCCGACATCGAGACGATGCGCGCGGCCAACGAACGGTTCGCGGCCGCCGTCACCGCCGGTGATGTGGACGAAGCCGTGCACGCCGACGACGCCCTGCACGACGTCCTCGTCCGCGTCAGCGGCAACCGCGCGGCCGCCGCCACCACCGCCCGCTACACCCCTCTCATCCGCAGGCTGGAGCGCCGGCGCTTCGGCGAGGGCGGCAACTGCCGCTCGGCGGGCCTGCACGACCGGCTGATCGAGGCCTGCACGGCCGGTGACGTGGACGAGGCGGTCCGGGTCACGGCGGAGATCTGGCGGGGCCTGGCCGAGCTGGCCGACAGCGACTGAGCCCACAGCGACCGACCCGGGAGGTCCCCGTGCCCCTTTCGTCCTACGACCGTTATCCCCTCCTCTTCGGACCGTCCCCCGTGCACCGCCTGGAGCGCCTCACCGCGCACCTCGGCGGCGCCGCGCTGTGGGCCAAGCGCGAGGACTGCAACTCCGGGATCGCGTACGGCGGCAACAAGACCCGCAAGTTGGAGTACCTGGTCGCGGACGCCCTTGCCAAGGGCTGCGACACCCTTGTCTCGATCGGCGGGGTCCAGTCCAACCACACCCGTCAGGTCGCCGCCTGTGCCGCCCGGGCCGGGCTCAAGTGCGTGCTGGTGCAGGAGAGTTGGGTGGACTGGCCGGACGCCGTCTACGACAAGGTCGGCAACATCCTGATCAGCCGGCTCGCCGGGGCCGACGTACGGCTGGTGAAGGCCGGGTTCGGCATCGGGTTCAAGGAGAGCTGGGAGCAGGCGCTCAGGGATGTCGAGGAAGGGGGCGGCACGCCGTACGCCATCCCCGCCGGCGCCTCCGACCACCCGCTCGGCGGCCTCGGCTTCGCCGCGTGGGCCTATGAAGTAGCCGATCAGGAACGCGAGTTGGGCGTCTTCTTCGACACGGTCGTGGTCTGCTCGGTGACCGGCTCCACCCAGGCCGGCATGGTCGCCGGGTTCCGGGCGCTGGAGGAGGCGGGCGGGCGGCCCCGGCGGGTGCTCGGCATCGACGCCTCCGCCAAGCCCGTCGCCACCCGGGAACAGATCGCGCGGATCGCCCACGGCACCGGGCAACTCATCGGCGTACAGAAGGAGTTGACCGAGGAGGACGTAGAGCTGGACGAGCGGTACCACGCGGGTGTCTACGGCATCCCCGACGACACCACGCTGGACGCGATGCGCCTCGCCGCCCGCACCGAGGGGATGGTCACCGACCCCGTGTACGAGGGCAAGTCGATGGCCGGGATGATCGACCTGGTCAGGCGGGGCGAGATCGGCGCGGACTCCACCGTGCTCTACGCCCACCTCGGAGGGCAGCCGGCCCTCAACGGGTACAGCGCGCTGTTCTAGCCCGGGCCGGGCCCGTCCCCGTGCCGGCTGGATACAGTGCACTGCATGTGGACCGACGAGCAGCAGCGGGAGCCCGGTGGTCAGGCGTCCGACGGTCCTCGCCGCCGGGCCACGATTCACGACGTGGCGCAGCTCGCGGGAGTGTCTCGGCAGACGGTCTCGCGGGCGGTGAACGACAAGGGCGAGATCGACCCGGACACCAAGGCGCGGGTACTCGAAGCCGTGCGGATGCTGGACTACCGGCCCAGCCGGTTCGCGCGCGGGCTGGTGCGGAAGGGGACGGTGACCGCGGGGCTGGTCATTCCGGATCTGATGAATCCGTTCTTTCCCGAGGTCGCGGCCGGGGTGCTGGAGGCCGCCGAGGAGCGTGGCTGGCAGGTGGTGGTGTGGGACACCCGCACCGACGGTGCCAAGGAGCGGGAGGCGCTCGGCGTGCTGTCCCACCAGGCGGACGCCGTGCTGGGCTACTTCAAGAACGACGACGAGGTCCTCGCCCGGTACCTCGGCGGTCTGCCGCTCGTCCTGCTGGAGCGCGGCCCGCAGCAGACCCGGTTCGCGGCCGTCGGTATCGACGCCGCCGCGGGCCTTGAACAGGGCATCGCCCACCTGGTCCGGGCAGGTCACCGCCGGATCGGCATGCTGGACGGTGACCGGCTCAGCCCCGGTCCCCGACGGGAGGCGTTCCTGGCCGAGGTGCGGCGGCACGGGCTGCCGGTCGACGACGGCTGGATCGCGATGTCCGACGGCCACGGCGTCGCGGGCGGCGAGGCGGCGATGGAGCAACTCCTCGACGCCCGGCCCCAGCTGACGGCGGTGTTCGGCTTCAACGACCTGATCGCCGTCGGCGCGATGCGGGCCGCCCGGCGCCGGGGCCGGCGGGTACCGGAGGACCTGGCCGTGCTGGGCTTCGACGGGCTCTCCCTGGGCGAACTGGTGGAACCCGCCCTCACCACCCTGCGGCTCGACAAGCGGCGGCTGGGGCGGCTGGCCGTCGAGCAGGTCGCTCGGCTGCGGGCCGGCGAGAAGCCGCTGACCGGCGCGGATGCCTGGGTGGCGCCTGAGCTGGTGGTACGCGCCTCGGCCTGAGAGCTGCCGGGGCCATCGCGCACGCGATCGCCTTGATCCTGGCCACGTCCGATGTCCGCACCGGTGACGGCCGGCGTGCCCCTCATGCGCCGGGAACTGTTGCTTCTTGTGCGTCCAGGACCAGCACCGCGACGTGCAGGGACGTGCGCTGCAGGCCCGATTCCAGGTCGCAGCCGAGGAGCCGTTCGATGGTGTGGAGGCGCTGGTAGTACGCCTGCCGGGACATGCCGACGCGTTTCGCCGCGACCGACTTGTTCCCGGCCGCCGTCAGATAGGCGCGCAGTGCCGGGAGCAGATCGCCGCTGTTGCGGTCGTCGTGCTCGATGAGGCGGGTCAGCTGCCGTTCCGCGTACCGCTGAAGACGGGTGTCCTGCCGCAGGACGCCCAGCAACTCCGGCAACTGCACGTCGGCGGGGACGTAGAACCACCGTTCCGGGGAGGCCGGTGTGATGGCCTCGGCCGTCTGCTCCGCCTCCTGCCACGACCGGGCGATCCCGGCGAGGTCGGTCACCCCGGGGCCGACGGCGACGACGGCCTCCGGCCCCAGCTCCTCCCGGGTCAGCCGGCCGATCCGCTCGGCGACCGGCTGCCAGGCGCTCGCCTGTGCCAGTGCCAGAAGCACGCCGATCCGGCCCGGGGCCGTCTCGCCGACCAGGGCGCGGACGCCGGTATGCGCCAGCGCCTTCGCGATCCGTTCGTCGAGGTGCTCACCCTCGGTGCCGGTGTACGTGTGGCGGATGACCACGGCGAACAGCCGGTGCCCGAGGGCCGGGAGCCCCAGCGCCTCGGCGCGGGCGCGCGCATCCGCGGGGGAGCGGAACCGCCGTTCGTACAGGTCCCGCAGTACGGAGCGGTGGGCCCGGCGCTCCCACCAGGCCGGCCCGGCCAGGCGCGCCATGGTCAGCGCGATCGCCGCACGCTCCAGCACCAGGACGTGTTCCGGGTCGGGCTCGGCGTTCAGCCGGCCCTCCAGCAGGACCAGCCGCCCCCACAGCCCCTGGTGGTCCTGCACCGGCGCGATCAGCCACCCCTCCGGGCCGCTCGGCGTGATCCTCTCCGGCGTCGGGGCGGCCCGCGAACGCCGCGACCAGGCCGACACCACCGGCTCGTACGGCCGGCCGAGCAGCTCGCACATCAGGACCCGGTGGGTGAGATCCTCCAGCACCACCGGGGCTCCGGTGAGCTCCGCCGTGGTGTGCACCAGTTCCTCGGGATCCGCGCCCCGCAGCGTCAGGGCGGTGAAGACGTCCTGGATGTCCCTCCCGCGCCGCAGCAGGGCCCCCTGGGCGTCAAGGATGAGCGCGTGCACCGTCTGCGTGACGTCGATGAACCGGACGCCCCGGGCCAGCTCGACCAGCGGCACGTCACGGGCACGGCACGCCGCCACCAGCTCGCCGGGCACCTTCCGGTACCGGTAACCGAGCTCCACGATGAGACCGGCCGCGCCGACGTCGGCCAACTGGTCGACATAGCCTCGCAGCTCGGAGGTGTCCTCGGGATGCGGCATGCCGGTCGTCAGCACCAGCTCGCCGCCCTCCAGGAAATCTGCGGGATTGAGCAGCTCCGTGACGTGCACCCAGCGCACCGCCCTGTCCAGCTGTGACTCACCGGCCAGCACGCGTGGCATCCCCTCGGTGAGCACGGGCAGCCGCAGTACCTCCGCGATCGTGGGGAAGTGCCCGTTTGCGGGCCGTCTGGGCGGCATGGGGGGTGCTTTCGTCCGAGGGGATCGGGCACACCCTCGCACCGGCCACTCACCGTGACAAGAGGGGGCAGACATTTTGTACGGCCCGGCCGTCCGCGGTGACAGACCGTCTCGAGAAGGCCCTCAGGTGGAACACAGTGTGGGTTGACCTGCAGGTTCCCCCGGGCCGAGAGTGAACGCCATCCCCAGCGGGACCCGAACCGGAAGAGTCCCCACGATGTCTTCACCGTGCTGGGGCCCGACTGCCACCCGGACCACACCATCGAAAGGAGCGACCTCATGCGCAACCCGAAGCGCGTCGCCGTGATCGGTGCCGGCAGCATGGGCAGCCAGGCCATGTGGCGACTGGCCGCCCGCGGAGCCGAGGTCATCGGCTACGACCGGTACGCGCCGGGTCATGACCGCGGTGCGGCCGGGGGCGAGACCCGCATCTTCCGAGCCGTCCACCTCGGCGAACCCCGCTACATCCCGCTGCTGCGGCTCGCCGACCGGATGTGGGACCACCTCCAGGAAGAGACCGGATTCTCACTGCGACGCCGCAGCGGATGCCTGGTGATGGGCGAAACCGCGTCGCCCTCCATGGGCCTCCTCCTCGCCGCCGGCTCCACCCACCGGCTGGATCACGAGGTACTGGACCGGGAGGAACTCGCCCGCCGCTACCCGCAGCACCGCCTCCCGGACGGGCACACCGCCGTCCTCGACCGGAGGGGCGCCGTCATCAGGCCCGAGGCGTCGATCCAGGCCGCCGCCACCCGTGCCGAGCAACTGGGCGCCCGGCTGCACCGCTACACCCCGGTGCGGGAGATCGCGCCCGCGGCAGGCGGCGGGGTGCACATCGTCACCGACCAGGGCACGGATCACGTGGACACCGCGGTGGTGACCGTGGGCCCCTGGATCAACACCCTGCTCCCGGACCTGCCGCGCGCGGTCGACGTCCGCCGGCTGATCAGCTCCTGGCACATCCCCACCCGCCACGACTGGTTCGCGGGCGGCGCCCCCGCCTTCGTACGCAGCACACCCCACGACTGCTACGGGCTCCCCTCGCCCGACGGCATGTCCGTCAAGCTGGGCCTCTCCTTCAAGCTGGGCGTCCACTCCGCGCGCCATCTGCCGGTATCCGACCCCGAACGGCTCGACCGGACGGTCCGTCCGGAGGAACTCGCCACCATGCGTGAGTTCATCAGCGAGCTGATGCCCGACCTGAACCCCGATCCCATCAGGATGTCGGCCTACATGGAGGGCTACACCGACTCCGGCGACCCGCTCGTCGGCCGCCTCCCCGGCGAGGACGACATCATCGTCATGGCCGGCTTCTCCGGCAGCGGCTTCAAACTGTCCCCCGCCATGGGCGAGATCGCCGCCGACCTCGCCCTGGACGGCACCACCGACCATCCCGTCGGCTTCCTGGCACCGGCCGCGGCCGACGCTGCCTGACCTGAAGTCACCCGCCTCCCCTCATGGGGAAGTCCGTCACCGATGTGCCGGACAAACAGCGACAAATGCTGAATCGAAACCTGTTCCTGCAGCAAAGAACTGGAGTTCGTCCATGCCCATTCCGTCGTTTCAGTTCCGGCCGAAGTACGTCTCGTTCGACTGCTACGGCACGTTGATCGAGTGGCCGATGACGCCCATCACGCGTGAGCTCGTCGGCGACCAGATCCCCGCGGAGCACTGGGACCAGTTCCTCCGGGAGTTCCGCGGCTACCGCTACGACCAGGTCCGCGGCGCGTACTACCCCTACGAGCAGGTGCTGCAGGACTCCTTCGAGCGGGTCTGCCGCAAGTGGGGTGTGAAGGCGGCGCCGGACGCGGGCAAGCGGTTCGCCGACGGCGTGCGCAGCTGGGGTCCGCACGCCGACGTGCCCGAGCCGCTGAAGAAGATGGGCGAGCACTACAAGCTGGTGATCTTCTCCAACGCTGAGGACTCCTTCCTGGAGGAGAGCGTGCCCCGGCTCGGGGCGGACTTCCACGCGGTCTTCACCGCGGAGCAGGCCGGCTACTACAAGCCCCGGTACGCAGCGTTCGAGTACATGCTCGACCAGCTCGACGCGTCCCCCGAGGACTTCGTGCACGTCTCCTCGCACACCCGCTACGACCTGATGCCGATGCACGACCTGGGCTTCCGCAACCTGATCCTCCTGGACCGGGGCTACGACCCGGTCACCCACGGCTACGACTACGTGCCGGTGAAGTCCCTGGACGAGCTCAACACCATGCTCGGCATCTGAATCTCCACGCACACCGTCCCGCACGGACCGCCCAGAAGGACCCCCCACCCAGTGTTTTCCGTTCCCCCGAATCCACACCCAGCACCAGGAGGCGCCCGATGGAAGCCAACCGAATAGGACGCAGAACCGTACTCAGCACCGCAGGCGCGCTGGCCGCCGCCACCGTGGTGACCGGCTGCGGCACCCTCATGGGCAGCAGCGAAAGCCGCGGCTCGGGCAGCTCCAAGAAGCGACTCGTCGTCAGCAACAGCGGTGGCGCCTACAACGACGCCCTGACCAAGGCGATCTACGAGCCGTTCGCCAAGGAGACCGGCATCACGGTCACGACGGTCAACTACCAGTCGGCGCAAATCATCGCCCAGGTCAAGCAGGGCCGTCCGCAGGTGGACCTGATGGACAACACACTGCTGAACTTCCAGAAGATGGCCCGCCTGGAGTGTCTGGAGCCGGTGGACCACGATCGGCTGAAGAGCGTCAAGGGCGCCGGGATCGCGGAGAACAACCTGCCGGAGCACGCGGTCGGCAAGAACGTGTGGGCGAGCGTGATGGCCTACCGCACGGACAGTCTCAAGCGCGCCCCGAAGAGCTGGGCCGACTTCTGGAACACGCATTCCTTCAGCGGCCCCCGGTCGCTGCAGAGCGCGGAGGCCGACCTGCCGGAGCTGGAGTTCGCGCTGCTGGCCGACGGTGTGCCGCTGGACAAGCTGTACCCGCTGGATGTGGACCGGGCGTTCGCGTCGATGTCGCGGATCCGCGGCGATGTGAAGAAGTTCTGGAACACCGGCGCCCTGCCGGCCGTCCTGCTCGGCCGCAAGGAGGTCGTCATGACCTCCCTGTGGGGCGGCCGCGCGGATGAACTGATCAAGCAGGGGCAGCCGGTCGCCTACCAGTGGAACGGCGCCCGCAGGATGACCAACGGCTGGGGCATCCCGAAGGGCGCGGACAACACGGACGCGGCCTACCGGCTGATCGACTTCTCGCTGCGTCCCGAGGTGCAGGCGGCGTTCGCCAAGCTCAGCCCCACCGGCGGCCCGGTCGTCCCGGCGGCGACCAAGCTGCTCTCGGAGGACGTCCTGGCCACGCTGCCGACCTCACCGCAGAACCTCAAGATCGGGTTCGACGCGGATGCCGCCTGGTGGGACAAGAACCGTGACGCCGTCACCAAGCGCTGGCAGGAGTGGGCCGATGCGTGAGCGGACCCAGACCCCGACCGCCGCGAAGCTGTCCGCCGACGACCTCGCCGCCGCCCTGGCCCCTCGCTCCTCCTCACCGACGGGCAAGTCGTTGTCGGTGACGGGGCTGTGCAAGTCCTACGGCGGGACGACAGTGGTCGACGGCGTGGACATGGACATAGCGGCGGGTGAGTTCGTCACCTTCCTCGGCTCCTCCGGTTCCGGCAAGACGACCACGCTGATGATGCTGGCCGGGTTCACCGAGCCCGACTCCGGCGCCATCGCAGTGGACGGCCGGGACATCACCGAACTCAACCCGGGCAAGCGGGACTTCGGTTTCGTCTTCCAGCAGTACCTGCTCTTCCCGCACATGACGGTCGCCGAGAACGTCGCCTTCCCCCTACAACTGCGAGGGGTGGACAAGGCGGAGATCCGCCGCCGGGTGGGGGAGACCCTGGAGGCGGCGGGCCTGTCGAAGTTCGCCGGCCGCAAGCCCCGTGAGCTCTCCGGCGGTCAGCAGCAGCGCGTCGCCCTGTGCCGGGTGCTGGTCTACCGCCCGCCGATCGTGCTGATGGACGAACCGCTGGGTGCGCTGGACAAGAGGCTCCGCGACCAGATGCAGACCGAGATCAAGTCCATCCAGCGCGAACTCGGCCTGACCGTCGTCTATGTGACGCACGATCAGGAGGAGGCGCTGGTTCTCTCGGACCGGATCGCCATCATGAAGGACGGCCGCATCGAGCAGTTCGACACCCCCCGCGGCCTGTTCGAACGCCCCCGTACCCCGTTCGTCGCCGACTTCCTGGGCGCCGCCAACTTCCTCACCGGCAAGGTCGAGGACGGCGGAACAGACGACTGCACCCGCGTACGGCTGGACACCGGCGGTGTCCTCACGGCCCGCGCCCACCCCTGCGTGCCAGGACAGAGCGTGCGCGCCGCGGTGCGGCCGGGCAAGCTGCGCCTGGTCGGCGCCGAGGAGGGCTGCTGCACCGGCACGGTCGAGACGGCCGTCTACGTCGGCTCGCTCACCCGGATCGGCGTCCGCCTGGACGGGGCCGCTCCGGGGACCCCGCCGCTGCGGATCGAGACCGCCGCCGTCCCGCCGCGCACGGGCGAGCGGGTGTGTGTCACCGCCGACCGGGACGACGTCAGCGTCTTCGACGCCACGGACGGGGGGTGAACCGTGGCCGGCACCGCTCTCGCACCCGGCAAGGTGCGTGTGAAGACGTCCGCGATGCGCGGGCACCGCTCCCGGCTCGCCCTGGTCAACGCCGTCCCCGTCACGGTGTTCCTGCTGGTGCTGTTCGTGTACCCGATCATCGGGGTGCTCTCGCTGAGCCTCAAGGGCGACAGCGGCGGATTCACCCTGCACTGGTACGCCGACGCTCTCAGCGGCGTGAACCTGTCCGTGCTGCTCTCCACCCTGCGGATCTCCGCGGAGACCGCGGTGCTCAGTCTCCTGGTGGGTTTCGTCCTGGCGCACGCCATCGCCCGGATGCGGCCCGTCTTCGCCGCGCCGGCCATGCTGATCGTGGTGGTGCCGCACTTCATCAGTGCCCTGGTGCGCACCTACGGGTGGATCATCATGCTCGGTGACCACGGCCTCATCAACACGCTGTTGACTTCGCTGCACGTGCCCGGAGCCCCGTTCCCGCTGCTCTACAACGAGACCGGTGTGGTCATCGGGACCACCTCGGTGATGCTGCCCTACACCGTCCTGATCCTGCAGGGCGTGATGCGCGGCGTCGACGGCCGGCTCCTGGCCGCGGCGGCCGGCTTCGGCGCGAGCCGGTTCACCATCTTCCGCAGGATCTACCTGCCGTTGGTCGCGCCCGGGATCGGCACCGCGGGACTGCTCAGCTTCATCCTGTGCCTGGGCTACTACATCACCCCGGCCCTGATGGGCGGCGACAAGCAGACCGTCGTCGCCGCGCTCATCGACCAGCAGGTGATGCAGCAGGACCAGTGGAACTCCGCCGCCGCCTTCGGCGTCATCCTGCTCCTGCTCACCTTCGCCGGCCTGGGCGTGCTCGGCCTGGCCAAGCTCCGCCGCAAGAAGGCACACGCCCGAAGGAGCAGCTCATGATGGAACTGCCCGCCACCCGGGCCGGACACATCGGCCGCGCCCTGAGCGCCACCGCGATCCTGCTGTTCCTGGCGATGCCCATCGTCATCATCCTGGTCACCTCCTTCGGCGCGGACGGCATCGGCACCTTCCCGCCCAAGGAGTACAGCACCCACTGGTACGAGCAGATGGCCGCGCCCGGCGGCAACTGGGCCACCTCCATCGCCCTGTCCAGCCTCATCGCCTCCCTCACCACGGTGTTCTCCCTCATCCTGGGAGCCACCGCCGCCACCGCCCTGGCCCGCGGCCGGCTGCCCCTGCACACGGCGGTCTACGGGCTGGTCCTGGCTCCGCTGCTCATCCCCCAAGTGGTCATCGCGCTCGGCCTGTTCCTGTTCTTCGAACCGGCCGGAATGCTCGGCAGCCCCCTGGCCATCGCCCTCGGCCACACCGTGCTCGCCGCGCCCATCGCCATCCTCATCATGATCTCCACGCTGCGGGGCATCGACGAACGGCTGGAGGACGCCGCCGCGAGCATGGGTGCCGGCCGGCTCACCATCGCCCGGCGCATCACCTTCCCCCTGGCCACACCCGGGTTGATCGCCGCCGCGGTGTTCTCGTTCATCACCAGCTTCGACGAGTTCTTCATCGCGCAGTTCATGTCGACCCCCGACACCCGCACCCTGCCGGTCCTCGTCTTCAACGCCCTGCAGTTCGACGTCGACCCGACCGTCACCGCGGTCAGCGCCGTCCTCATCGCCCTGGCCGTCCTGGCGCTCGCCCTGGTCGCCCTCGTCCGCAAACTCGGCGGTCACCGCGACGGCCGGAACGCCCTCCCCGTGGAACCGCTCGCCTGAGCCCTGCGCCGGCACGGGCCCGCGCTACCGCTGACAGCGCCGTGCCCCACCCCCGGTGTGCCCGGCCGCGCCCTCCCCGAACACATCCCGCAGGAGACCCGTTATGAAGACGATCCCGTACTGGATTGAGACCGCCGGTCCGTTTCCCGACCGCTCGGGCAAGCCCCTCTCCGAGGACGCCGACCTGGTGGTCGTAGGCGCCGGCCTGACGGGTCTGTCCACCGCCCTCCACACCGCCCGCAAGGGTGCTCGCGTCACCCTCGTCGAAAAGGGCCAGATCGGCTCCGGTGCCTCAGCTCGCAACGGCGGCATGGCCAACCTGGGCTTCACCATCGGTGTGGGCCAGGCCATCCGCCGGTACGGACTGGAGCGGGCCCGCGAGATCTACACCTCCTACGGCGAGGCCGTGGACACCGTCGAGCGGCTCGTGAACGAGGAGTCCATCGACTGCGAGTTCCGCCGCGTCGGACGCCTGGGTGTCGCGTCCCGCCCCGCGCACTTCGAAGGCAAGAAGGCCCAACAGCGCGACCTGGCCAAGCACTTCGGACACGAGACCATTCTGATCGGTAAGTCCGAGCTGCGTTCCGAGATCGGCTCCGACGCCTACCACGGCGGCCTGCTCGACCCGTTCAGCGCCGCACTGCACGTCGGCCGCTTCGTACGCGGCATGGCCGAGGCCTGCGAGCGCACCGGTGTCGAGATCCACGAGCGCAACGCGGCCATCGGTGTGCGGCGCACCGCCGGCGGCCGGTTCGAGGTCAGCACCGAGCGCGGTGTGATCCGCGCCGGGCAGGTCATGATGGCCACCGACGCCTACACCGACAAGAACTTCCCGTGGCTGCGCCGCCGGCAGGTCTGCCTGGGCAGCTTCATCATCGTGACCGAGCCGCTCGGCGAGGACCTCGCCCGGGACATCATCCCGAAGGCCCGCCTCATCGTCGACTCCAACCAGGTCTGCCACTACTTCCGGCTCACCCCGGACAACCGGCTGCTGTTCGGCGGCCGAGCCCGCTTCGCGCCGTCGGACCCCACCTCGGACAAGAAGAGCGGGGCCGTCCTGTTCCGTGAGATGTGCGAGATCTTCCCCCAACTCGCCCGCACGAAGGTCGAGTACGTGTGGGGCGGCTCCGTCGGCTTCGCGATGGACCGCATCGTGCACGCCGGGCAGACCGAGGACGGCGTCCACTACTCCATGGGATACGCGGGCCACGGCGTGCAGATGGCCACGCACATGGGCCAGGTCATGGCCGAGGTGATCGACGGCCACCCCGAGGTCAGCCCGGTCCGCGACCTGGCCCCGCCCCGCATCCCCCTCTACAACGGCACCGCCTGGTTCCTGCCCTTCGCGGGCGCCTACTACAAGACGCTGGACCGCATCCGCTGACCGGTCGGCAGCCCCTCCACACCTTCAAGGAGATACCCACGATGACTGTCGTCCGTGATGTTCCCAAGCAGCTGTTCATCGGCGGTGCCTGGCAGGACGCCGCGTCCGGCCGGACCCTGTCCGTCGACAACCCGGCCACCGGCGAGGAACTGTGCCGGGTCGCCGACGCCTCACCCGCCGACGGCCGGCGTGCCGTTGAGGCGGCGGTCGCCGCGCAGGCCGCCTGGGCCGCCACTCCGCCCCGGGTGCGCAGCGAGATCCTGCGCCGCGCCTACGACCTCATCATCGCGCGCACCGAGGACCTCGCGCTGCTGATGACCCTGGAGATGGGCAAGCCGCTGGCCGAGGCGCGTGCCGAAGTCGCCTACGGCGCGGAGTTCTTCCGCTGGTTCTCCGAGGAGGCCGTCCGTATCGACGGAGGCCTGACCACCGCCCCCGACGGCAGGAACCGCCTGCTGGTCACCCGTCAGCCCGTCGGCCCCTGCCTGCTCATCACCCCCTGGAACTTCCCCCTCGCGATGGGTACGCGCAAGATCGGCCCCGCCATCGCCGCCGGCTGCACCATCGTCCTCAAACCCGCCCCCCAGACCCCCCTGACCAGCCTCGCCCTGGCGGAGATCCTCACCGAAGCGGGTCTGCCGGCCGGTGTGCTCAACATCGTCACCACCACCGACGCCGCCGGCCTCGTCGAACCTCTCCTGCGCGGCGGGAAAATCCGCAAACTCTCCTTCACCGGCTCCACCCAGGTCGGCCGGATCCTGCTGGCCCAGTGCGCCGACACCGTCATCCGCACCTCGATGGAACTGGGCGGAAACGCCCCCCTCATCGTCTTCGACGACGCCGAGCTCGACGTCGCCATCGAGGGCACCATGGTCGCCAAGATGCGCAACATGGGCGAATCCTGCTGCGCAGCCAACCGCATCTACGTCCACACCTCCGTCGCCGACGAGTTCGCCACCCGCCTCGCCGCCCGCATGGCCGCCCTGAAGGTCGGCGACGGCACCGCACCCGGCACCGACGTCGGACCCCTCATCGACATCGCCGGCCGCAGCAAGGCCCACGACCTGGTACGGGACGCCGTCAAGCGCGGCGCCACCGTGCTCACCGGCGGTGAACTCCCCGACGGGCCGGGCTGCTTCTACCCGCCCACCGTCCTCACCGGCATCGCCGCCGAATCGGCGATCATCGACAGCGAGATCTTCGGCCCGGTCGCCGCGATCCGTACCTTCGACACCGAGGACGAGGCCGTCACCGCCGCCAACGACACGGAATTCGGCCTGGCCGCCTACCTGTTCACCCAGAACCTCGACCGCGCCCTGCGCGTCGCCGAACGCCTCGAAAGCGGCATGATCGGCCTCAACACCGGACTGGTCTCCAACCCCGCAGCGCCCTTCGGCGGCGTCAAGCAGTCCGGCCTGGGCCGCGAAGGCGGACGCGTCGGCATCGACGAGTTCCTGGAGTACAAGTACATAGCCGTCCCCGTCGGAGCCTGACATGCCCGAGCGACTCGTCGTCCTCCACCGCGGCAACCGGCCCCCCGCCACCGCACTCATCGAACGCCTCGCGGACACCGTCTACGCCACCGAGGAAGAACTGCCCTACCTCCTCCCCGGCGCCGACGCCCTCCTGGCCTGGGTCACCATCACCCCGGCCATCCGCGAGGCCTGGCCCGACAACCCGGACAAGGCACCCCGCTGGGTCCACGCGGCCTCGGCGGGCGTGGACTCCTTCCTGTTCCCCGCCCTGGTGGACGATCCGGGCGTTGTCCTGACCAACGCCCGCGGGGTCTACGACCAGCCGACCGCCGAGTACGTCCTCGGCCTGATCCTCGCCCTGGCCAAGGACTTCCCCGGCACCTGGGAGCACCAGCGGCGCCGCGAGTGGCGTCCGCGCCCCAGCGACGGCATCACCGGACGCACCGTGCTGGTCTGGGGGACGGGGCCGATCGGCCGGGCCATCGCCCGGCTGCTGCGCGCCGTCGGGATGCGGGTGTGCGGCGCGGGCCGCAAGGCCCGCACGGACGACCCCGACTTCGGCACGGTCCACGGTGCGTCGACCCTGCGCTCCGCCCTGACGGAAGCGGACTACGTCGTCCTGGCCGCACCCCTCACCCAGGGCACCCGGGGCATGGTCGACGCCTCCGTGCTCGCCGCCATGAAGCTCGGGGCACGGCTGATCAACGTGGGCCGGGGCGGACTCGTCGACGAGGAGGCGCTGGTCGACCATCTCGCCGCCGGACGGCTCGGCGGCGCGGCCCTGGACGTGTTCGCCCAGGAACCGCTGCCTGCCGTATCACCCCTGTGGGACATGCCCGGCGTGATGATCTCCCCGCACACGGCGGGCGAGACCACCAGCGAGCGGGAGGCGCTCGTCGAGGTGTTCCTCGACAACCTCACCCGGCACCTCGAGGGCCGGCCGCTGCGCAACGTGGTGGACAAGCGGCGCGGATACGTGGTCGACGGGACGCACCCCGCCTGAGGGCGGCACTATCGGCACAAAAGGACAGGCACTCAACACGTCGCGCCCGCACATGTCTTGACTCCTGTTTTCAGCCACCCCAATACTCGTCGGCAACGTTCACGTGAACGTTCACGGCAGCTTGACATCGTTGTCCTACCCGTCCGGAAAGCGAGTGCGCGCCCATGCCACACCGAACGATGTCCCGAAGGCGCCTGCTCGGTGCCTCTCTCGGCGGGGCGGGTGCCGCTCTGCTGGGCCTGTCGGGGTGCGGGAGCGCGAGCGGCTCGATCTCCGCGGGCACCGACCACCTGACGATCTGGTACTGGAACGGCTCGCTGAGTGCCAAGCTGCTCGCCACCTCCGCACGCGGCGTGCCGGGGGCGAGGGGGCTGAAGGTCAAGGGTGCCTCGATCGCGGGCGATTACCGGGGCAAGCTGCGGACCGTCATGGCGGCCCGTGCCTATGTGCCGGACCTGGCCTGTCTCAACTCCCCGATCGGGGACTACTTCCCGGACGAGAGCGAGTTCGTGGACCTGAAGGACCTGGGCGCGGACGCCGTCGAGGACGAGTACCTCGCCTGGAAGTGGAAGAGCTGCGTCAGCCCGTCCGGCCGGATGATCGGTTTCCCGCTGGACGCCGGTCCCACCGCGCTCTACTACCGACGTGACCTGTTCGAGCAGGCCGGTCTGCCCACCGAACCGGAGGAGGTCGCGGAGGCCACCTCGACCTGGGAGAAGTACCTCCAGGTCGGCAAGACCCTCAAGGCGAAGGCGCCGAGCCACCCGTATCTGGTCTCGCAGATCGCCTACGTGTTCCGGATGGCGCTCTACCAGAGCCCCAAGCAGTTCGTGGACGCCGACAACCGCTTCATCGGCGACCAGGAACACGTGAAGCGCGCCTGGGACCTGGCCGTGGAGACCTACCGGCAGGGGTTGAGCGCCCGGGCCCTGGACGGCACGCCCGACTTCAACTCGGCCCTCAGCGGCGGCCGTATCGGCACGATCAACAACGCGGTCTGGTACATCGGCGGCCTCAAGGACACCGCGCCCAGGACCTCGGGGAAGTGGCGGCTGACCACCATGCCGGACGGCCCGGCGAACTACGGCGGGTCCTACGTCGGCATCACCCGCTACTGCCGTGATCCGGAAGGGGCGTTCGCCTTCCTGAAGTGGATGCTCGGCCCCGCGAACCAGCTGAAGAGCTATCAGGAGATGTCGCTGTTCCCCACCACCCCGGCCGTGTACTCCCAGCCGGCGATGCGCGAACCGGACCCGTTCTTCGGCGGGCAGATCCCCGTCGACGTCTTCGGACCGGCGGCGAAGAAGGCCCCGGTGATCTTCTTCAGCGCCTACGAGAACACCGCGAACACCCCGGTCTACCAGGAGCTGACGAACGTGGAGACGCTCGGCAAGAACCCCGACAAGGCCTGGCGCGACGCCATGAACGCCGCCGAACGGGCGCTCGCCCAGCGGGGGGTGAGCTGACATGGCCACCCTGGCACAGGCACCTCCGTCCGACAGCACCGAGGAGCCGGCCCGCACGGAGGCACCGCGGGGGAGGTGGCGGCGTCATCTTCCGCCGTACGTCGCCATCTCGCCGTACTACATCCTCTTCGCCCTCTTCGGCGCCTTCCCGGTGTTCTTCTCGTTCTACCTGTCCTTCCACGACTGGGACGGCATCGGGAGCATGAAGTTCGTCGGGTTCCGGCAGTACTACTGGCTGCTGCATGACTCGGTGTTCTGGCACTCGATCGTCAACACCTTCGAGATCTGGTTCATGTCCACGGTGCCGATGCTCTTCCTGGCGCTGGTACTGGCGTTCCTGCTGCACTCGCAGGTGCGGTACTCGGCCGCCTGGCGGGTGGCGTACTTCATTCCGAACGTCACCTCCATGGTCGCCATGACCATCGTGTTCGGGTCGGTCTTCGCGCAGGCGGGGCTCGCCAACTCGCTGCTCAAGGCGGTCGGGGTGGACGGCATCGGCTGGCTGACCTCCTCCCTCGGGATCAAGTCGGCGATCTCCCTCATGGTCATCTGGCGGTGGGTCGGTTACAACGCCCTGATCTTCCTGGCCGGTCTCCAGGCCATCCCGAACGAGCTCTTCGAGGCCGCCCGGGTCGACGGGGCGAGCAGCCGCCAGGTGCTGTTCCGGGTCGTCGTGCCGCAGCTCAGGCCGGTGATCCTGTTCGCCATCATCACCTCCACCATCGGCGGCCTCCAGATCTTCACCGAGTCGCAGGTGCTCTTCTACTCGGACGACCCGGGCACCGCGGGCGGTCCCGGCCAGGAAGGCATGACGATCGTGCTCTATCTGTGGCAGAAGTCCTTCAACGACCTCCAGTTCGGCTACGGCGCCGCGATGGGCTGGATCCTCTTCGCACTGATCGCCGTCTTCGCCGTCATCAACTGGCGGCTGGTGTCCGGGGGCGACCGCGACGACCGCCGCGGTATCCCGCTGCTGCGCAAGGGAGGCCGCAATGGCCGCTGAGCACACGAACTCCCACGCCGGCCTCGCGATCGGCGCCGGCAGCAGGCGGACCCGGGTCCTGGTACGGGTCGCCCTGCTCCTCGGGGTGCTGGTCTCCCTCTTCCCGTTCTACTGGCTGGTGGTGATGGCCTCCGTCACCACCCAGGACATCCTGGCCTACCCGCCCCGGCTGGTGCCCGGCACCCAACTCCTGCACAACATGCGGGAGGTGATCGACCGGATCGATTTCTTCACCTCCCTCTTCAACACGGTCGTGGTGGCCACGGTCGGCACACTGCTGGTGCTGTTCTTCGACTCCCTGGCGGCCTTCGCCTTCGCCAAGTACGAGTTCCCGGGGAAGGGGATTCTCTTCGGCATCCTGATGGCGACGTACATGATCCCGTCGCAGCTGGCGCTGGTGCCGCAGTTCGTCACCATGGCCGAGTTCGGCTGGGCGGGCACGTTGAAGGCGTTGATCATCCCGGGGGCGGCCAACGCGTTCGGCATCTTCTGGATGCGCCAGTACGCCCAGAACTCGTTGCCGGACGAACTCCTCGACGCCGGCCGGATCGACGGCGCCGGCTTCTTCCGGCTCTACGCGCAGGTCGCGCTGCCGCTGTTCCGGCCCGCGCTCGCCTTCCTCGGCATCTTCACCTTCATCAGCCTCTGGAACGACTACATCTGGCCCCTGGTGGTGATGGTCAACCCCGACAAGGTCACCCTCCAGGTCGCCCTGGCCAACCTCAACATCGCCTACAACACCGACTACGCGGTGGTGATGGCCGGCGCGCTGATGAGCGTCCTGCCGCTGATCGTCGTCTTCCTGATCGGCGCACGGCACTTCCTGCGGGATCTCGCGGCGGGGGCGACGAAGATGTGAACGCGGGTGGGTAGGGTCCCGGGATGGGAAAGGGTGAGGGCGTTCCGGAGAAGGTGGCCTGGGTTCTCGTGCGTGACGGGCGGGTGCTCGTGACACGCAGCCGCGGTGTGGATGTCTTCTACTTCCCGGGCGGGAAGAGGGAGCCGGGCGAGTCCGATGCCGAGACCTTGGCGCGCGAGATCGTCGAAGAACTCCGGTCCCGGGTCGATACGACCACGATGGTGCACGTCGGCACCTTCGAGACGCGGAGGGACGACGGACGCACCGAGTTCCGGATGATCTGTTACACCGCCGAGTGCACCGGTCCGCTGGTTGCCTCGAGCGAGATCGAAGAGACGGACTGGTTCGGCTACGGCGACCGTGAGCGGGTCTCGGCCGTGGACCGGATGGTGTTCGACGCGCTGCACGCCTCCGGCCTACTGCTCTGAGGGGACAGGCCGGGGTTCGGTACCATGCGGGGAGAGTCTCCGGTTCGCGAGGAGTGTCTGGATGACGCCGGTCAGGCCCATGCGCGCGGACGCTCGGCGCAACTACGAGCGGTTGCTGAAGGTGGCGGCGGAAGCCTTCGCCGAGCATGGGGAGGGCGCGTCGCTGGACGACATCGCCAAGCGGGCCGGTGTGGGGTCCGGGACGCTGTACCGGCATTTCCCCACGCGGCAGGCCCTGCTGGAGGCGGCGTACGTGGACCGTGTCGAGGGGTTCGCGCGCCGGGCCGACGAGCTCGCGGAGGAGTTGCCGCCGGGGGAGGCGCTGGCGGAGTGGCTGTACGAGCTGTGCGTCGGGACGATTCAGGTACGCGGGCTGAAGACGCTGCTGGGGTCGGCGGTGGCGGACGCGAGCGATGCGGTGCTCACGGTGTGCGGGACGCATGTGCGGGGGGCGGCGACGCGGCTCGTGGAGGCGGCGCGGGCGGAGGGGACGCTGCGGGCGGATGTCGAGCCGATCGAGTTGCTGCGGCTGGCGCACGGGGTCGTCGGCGCGGCGGAGTTGGCGGACGGCGGGGGCGAGTCCATCCGGCGTTACCTGTCACTGCTCACGGAGGGGCTGCGGGCGTAGTCGGTCGTGGGTCAGCCTGCCAGCCGCGCTTTCCAGATCTCCTCGCTGGGCCATTGCCGGGCCCAGTCGGCGGAAACCTCCGGATAGTCCTGGTGGGCATGCCGGGGCGCTTGAATCTCCAGCAGGTCCTCGACGACGAAGCCGCAGGAGCGAAGCAGACGGAGCATCTCACCATGCGGCAGGATGAACTCCACGTGCGATTCCCGGTGCAGCCGGGTCAGGCCGAACTGCCCGCGGGACAGCGTGGTGGACACCGGTCCCTCGGACGGCACGCACAGCGCGAACAGCGGTGAGTAGCGCATGAAGACCAGCCGGCCACCGGGAACGAGGAGCCGGGCCGCCTCCGGGATCCACTGGTAGGGGTCGCACCACAACGAGGCGCCGAATTCGCTGATCGCCAAGTCGAAGGTGTTGTCCTCGTAGGGCACCTTCTCGGCATTGCCCAGGATCAGCGGGAAGTCGATGCCGAACTCCGCCTGCATCGCGCGAGCGGTGGCGAGCTGCTTCTCCGAGAGGTCGATCCCGACCGGGTGGGCGCCCGCTCCGGCGAGCCAGGCGGAAACGTAGGCGGTACCGCAGCCCAGCTCGATGGCGCGCATCCCGTCGATGCCGTCGGGAAGGACGCGGGCCTGCGACTCGGGGGTGGCCCACAGTCCCCAGGACGGTTCCGTGCGCGCCCAGTGATCACGGGCGAGCGGCCCGTGCCACGCGGCCGCCTCGTCATCCCAGAAGCGTCGGTTCTGCTCCAGATGGTCCGCAGGGCCGTCATGAGTCATGAAGGCATTCGATCGAAGATGCCGGTGCTGCGGCAACGCAATTACACAGTCGGTGGGGGGCCGACTCGCGCAGGCCCCCCACCACTCACCGCCTGGCCATGCACCGCATCGTGCACTAGAGCGCCTGTGCCGCCGGCTTCACCATCCCCCTCACCGTGCGGGACTTCACGAAGTCGCCGATCGCCGTCATCTCCCATTCACCGGAGAACTGCTTGATCAGCTTGGCCATCATGACGCCCGTCTGCGCCTCGGCGTTCGTGAGGTCGAAGCGGACCAGTTCCTCTCCGCTCGCGGCGTCGATGAGGCGGCAGTACGCCTTGGCGACCTCCGTGAACTTCTGGCCGGAGAAGGAGTTGACGGTGAAGACGAGGCCGGTGACCTCCTGGGGGAGCCGGCCGAGGTCGACGACGATCACCTCGTCGTCACCGCCGCCCTCACCCGTGAGGTTGTCACCGGAGTGCTTGATCGCGCCGCCGACGATGGACAGCTTGCCGAAGTAGCAGCTGTCGATGTGGTTGCGCTGCGGCCCGTAGGCGATGACGGACGCGTCGAGGTCGATGTCCTTGCCGCGGTAGGCGGGCTCCCAGCCGAGACCCATCTTGACCTGGGAGAGCAGCGGACGTCCGCCCTTGACCAGGGACACCGTCTGGTTCTTCTGGAGGCTGACCCGGCCCTTGTCGAGGTTGATCTTCCCGGCGCCGGGAGCGGGCGGAGCCGGGGCAGCGGGCGGCGCCGGCGGGGCGAGCCGCGGGTCCATGGCCGGGGTCGGCGGGGCCACCGGGGTCTGCATGGTCGGCGCGGGCGGCGGAGTCACCGGCTGCGGCGGGGCGACAGGGGCCGCGGCGGGCGCCGGGGCGGGTTCCTCCACCGTCACGCCGAAGTCCGTCGCGATCCCGGCCAGCCCGTTGGCGTACCCCTGCCCCACCGCCCGGGCCTTCCAGGCGCCGTTGCGCAGGTAGACCTCCACGATCACCAGCGCCGTCTCGGTGCCGAGCTGCGGGGGTGTGAACGTGGCCAGCACGCTGTTGTCGTCCGCGTCACGGATCGTGGCCGTCGGCTCGATGCCCTGGAAGGTCTGGCCCGCGGCGTCCGGGCTGGCGGTGACGACGATCTTCTCGATGCCCGGCGGTACGGCCGACGTGTCGACGGTGATCGCGTCGGGGGCCGTACCACCGCCCGAGCGGTACGTCACCCCCGGGCCGGAGGGCTGGTTGTAGAAGATGAAGTCGTCGTCGGAGCGCACCTTGCCGTCGGCGGTGAGCAGCAGGCCCGATACGTCGAGCCGCACGGGCGCGGCGACGTCCACCGTCACGCGGGCGGCGGACAGGGGGATGTTCGAGCCGGGGGTCATAGCTGTCATGCCCCGTGAACGATCGGGCCCACTTTGCCGTTCCCTTACCCGACGGCCAAATGGCCGAGCGGGCTACGGCACCACCACGATCTTGCGTCCCACCCCCGCGGCGAACTGCTCCAGGGCCTCCGGATACCGGTCCAGAGGCAGCCGGTCGCTGATGAAGATCTCCGGATCCAGGACACCGGTCGCGAACAGCTCAGCCGCGCGTTCGAAGCTGTGCAGGACGGCCATGGAGCCGGTGATGGTGATCTCCTGGTTGTAGATGCGGTACGGGTCGATCGTCACCCGCGTCGCGTAGTCGGCCACCCCGAACTGGAGGAAGGTGCCCGCCTTGGCCACCCGCTCCAGGCCGTCCTGGATCGCCGCCGCGTTGCCCGTCGCGTCGACCACCAGGTCCCAGCCCTGCGGACGGTCCAGCTCGTCCGGGTTCGCGGCGGACGCCGAGACGCCGAGGCTGCGGGCCGTCTCCAGGCGGGCCGGGTTCACGTCCACCATGTCCACGCTCGCCGCGCCCGTCCGCTTGGCCAGCTCCAGCATCATCAGGCCCATCGTCCCCGAGCCGTAGATCAGGACATGGGCACCCAGGCGGGACTGCAGGACGTCGTACCCCCGGACCGCACAGGACAACGGCTCCACCAGCGCCGCGTCCTGGGTACGGACGTGTTCGGGCAGCCGTACGCAATTGGCCACCGGCGCGACCGCGTACTGTGCCGCGCCACCCGCCGTCGTGACGCCGATCGCGGCCCAGCGTTCGCAGAGGTTGTTGTGGCCCGTACGGCAGTAGCGGCACTCGTAGCAGTACAGGGACGGGTCGACCGCCACCCGGTCGCCGACCGAGAGCTCGGTGACCTGGGTGCCGACGCCGACCACCTGGCCGGCGAACTCGTGGCCCGGCACGATCGGCAGCTTGGGGGCGAACTCGCCCTGGAGGATGTGCAGGTCGGTGCCGCACAGACCGCACGCGGCGACCTCGACGACGACCTCGCGCGGGCCCGGCGTCGGGTCCGGGACCTCGGCGACGACGGCACGGCCCACGGACTCGATGACGGCGGCCTTCATTTCACGGCTCCCAGCGACAGGCCCTGGACCAGTTTGTCCTGGGCGGCGAACCCCGCGGCGAGTACCGGCAGGGAGATGACGAGCGACGCGGCGCACACCTTGGCCAGGAACAGGCCCTGGCTGGTGATGAAGCCGGTCAGGAACACGGGGGCGGTCTCGGCCACCACGCCGGTCAGCACCCTCGCGAACAGCAGTTCGTTCCAGCTGAAGATGAAGCAGATCAGGGCGGTCGCCGCGATGCCGGGCAGGGCGATGGGGGCCACCACGCGCGCGAGGATCGTCGGAAGCCGGGCGCCGTCCACGCGCGCGGCCTCGATCACGGCCACCGGGACCTCGGCGAGGAAGGACTGCATCATCCAGACGGCGATCGGCAGGTTCATCGACGTGTAGAGGATGACCAGCAGCCAGATGTTGTCGAGCATGTCGGTGTTCTTCGCGAACAGGTAGATGGGGAGCAGGCCCGCCACCACCGGGAGCATCTTCGTCGACAGGAAGAAGAACAGGACGTCCGTCCACTTCCTGACCGGGCGGATGGAGAGCGCGTACGCCGCCGGGAGGGCCAGGAGCAGGACGAAGAGGGTCGAGGCCAGCGAGGCGACCGTCGAGTTGATCAGGGCCGGCCAGGGGCTCGCGCCGCCGCCGGTGCCGAAGAACTCGCGGTAGCCGTCCAGGGTCAGGGCGGCGCCGAAGGAGGGCGGGTTGGTGGCCGCGTCCGTCTCCGAGTGGAAGGACGTCAGGGCCATCCACGCGATCGGCAGGAAGAAGACGATTCCCAGCAGCCAGGCCACCAGACCCAGGCCAAGTCCCTTGCGTTTCACGGCGATCGTGCTCATGCCCGGCCCACCTCCTCACGGAACAGGGACGACACCACGCGCAGGGCGAAGGTCGCGATGATGATGGAGCCGATGACGACCAGGACGCCGGCGGCCGAGGCGAGGCCGTTCTCGTGGGCCTGGTAGAAGCTCTGGTAGACGGTGTAGGGGAGGTTGGCGGTCCCGAGGCCGCCGGAGGTGATCGTGAAGACCGCGTCGAAGTTCTGGACGATGTAGATCGAGCCCAGCAGGGCGCCCAGCTCCAGATACCTGCGCAGATGCGGGAGGGTCAGATAGCGGAAGATCTGCCAGTCGCTCGCGCCGTCCACCCGCGCGGCCTCCATCTGCTGCTGGTCGCGGCTCTGGAGGCCGGCCAGCAGGATGAGCATCATGAACGGTGTCCACTGCCAGACCAGGGAGGCCTCGACGGCGAGCAGCGGGGTGTTGGATATCCAGTCCGGCTGTGGGCCGCCCACATAGTGCAACAACCCATTGAGTAGGCCGTATTCGGGGTTGTAGAGCACATGTTTCCAGAGCAGTGCGGCTGCCACCGGGACCACCAGGAAGGGCGCGATCAGCAGCGTGCGGACCACGCCACGGCCTTTGAAGCGACGGTCCAGGAGCAGGGCCAGGAGCAGTCCGAGGACGAGGCTGACCAGGACCACCGTCACCGTCAGCAGGACCGTCGTCCACACGGAGTGGCGCAGGTCCGCGTCGGTGAGGACGTCCTTGTAGTTGTCGACGCCGGTGAAGTGACGGGCCTTGGGATAGAGGGAGTTCCAGTCGAAGAACGAGATCACCACCGTGGCCACGAACGGCAGCTGGGTGACCACGATCATGAAGATCAGGGCGGGGAGCAGCGGGGCGCGGGTGGCCCAGGCGCGGAGGCGGGCCTTCGACGGGTCCGCGGTGCGTACGGTCTGAGTGGCCGGCGGGGCCACGGTTGTCGCGGTCATCGTCCCTCGTACTCCTCGGAGATCTTCTCGGCGAGCTGCTGGGACTTCTTCAGGGCCGACTCGACGGACTGGCGTCCGGCGATGGCCGCGCTGATCTCCTGGGAGACCCTGGTGCCCAGATCGGTGAACTCGGGGATGCCGACGAACTGGATGCCGGGCGCGGGGCGCGGCTGCACCCCCGGGTCGTTCGGCCGGGCCTGCTCGATGGCCTCCTTGGTCATCTCCTGGAAGGCGGCGGCCTCTTTCACGTAGGCGGGGTTGGTGTACGTCGACGCGCGTTTGCCGGCCGGCACGTTGGACCAGCCGATCTGGTCGCCGACCAGCTGCTCGTACTGCTTGCTGGAGGCCCAGGAGACGAACTTCCAGGCCTTGTCGGGGTTGCGTGAGGCGTCCTGGATGCCCCAGGCCCAGGTGTAGAGCCAGCCGGAGGACTTCGTCTCCTCGACGGGGGCGGGGGCGTAGCCCACCTTGCCTTTGACCGGGGAGCCCTTCGCCTCCAGGGAACCCGCCGCGGAGGTGGCGTCGTACCACATGGCGACCTTGCCCTGGGTCATGTTGTTGAGGCACTCGGCGAAGCCGGACTGGGCGGCGCCGGACTCGCCGTGGTCGCGGACGAGGTCGACATAGAACTTCACCGCCTTCTCGAACTCGGGGGAGTCGAGGCGGGCCTTCCAGCCCTTGTCGAACCAGGTGCCGCCGAAGGTGTTCACGACCGTGGTGAGCGGGGCCATGACCTCACCCCAGCCGGGCAGGCCGCGCAGACAGATGCCCTTCATGCCGGACTCGGCGCCGTCCACCTTCGCGGCCAGGTCGGCCACCTGGGTCCAGGTGGGACGGGCCGGCATCGTCAGCCCTTTCTGCTCGAAGAGGTCCTTGCGGTACATCAGGAAGGACGACTCGCCGTAGAAGGGCTGGCCGTAGAGCTTGCCGTCGTCGCCGGTCAGCGACTGGCGCATCGGCGCGAGGACGTCCCTCTCGTCGTACGACGGGTCCCTGGCGACGTACGAGTTCATCTCGTGCAGCCAGCCGTTGCGGGCGTAGATCGGGATCTCGTAGTTGGACAGGGTCGCCACGTCGTACTGGCCGGCCTGGTTGGCGAAGTCCTGGCTGATCTTGTCGCGGACGTCGTTCTCGGGCAGGACGGTGAAGTTGACCTTGATCCCGGTCTCCTTGGTGAAGTGGGCCTTGGTCAGCTTCTGCAGCTCGGTCATCTGGGGGTTGTTGACCATCAGGACGTTGATGGCGTCGCCGCCCGACCCCGCCCCGCCGGCTCCGACCCAGCAGCCGGAGAGCAGCGGGGCGAGCAGCGTCCCTGCGGCGGCCATGGCGAGCGTGGCTCGCGGCGGCCGTCGTCGGCTCTGGGTTCGCATGGATCGCTCCTGGACATAGAGGGATATATAGGGCGCTTCATGGTGCGGAAGGCCCGCTGATCACGGCAGTTCGACGTTCAGACCCTGATGACCTGTGGTCCCAGCAGGGAGTACCGATGGGCCTCGGGCGAGGGCAGCAGCGTGCTCGTCACGATCGCCTCCAGCGCGCCGATCTCCGCGAAGCGGCAGAAGCTGACCGCGCCGAACTTGGTGTGCACGCCGGCGAACACGGTGCGGCGCGCGGCTCGGATCGCCTGTGCCTTGACCTCGCTGACCGCCGGGTCGGGGGTGGTGAGGCCGTGTTCGCGGGAGATGCCGTTGGCGCCGATGAAGGCCAGGTCGAGGACGAAGCCGGCCAGCATCTTCGTCGTCCAGTGGTCGACGGTCGCCAGGGTGCCGGGGCGGACCCGGCCGCCGAGCAGCAGGACGGAGGTGTGCTCGGCCTCGGCAAGGGCTCCCGCGACCGGCAGGGACGCGGTGACCACGGTCAGCGGCCGGTCCCGGGGCAGGGCCTCGGCGATGAGCTGCGGGGTGAAGCCCTCGTCGACGAAGACGGTCTCGGCGTCCCCGAGCAGCTCGGCCGCGGCGGCCGCGACCCGGCGCTTCTCGGGCACATGGCTGGTGGCCCGGAAGGCGAGCGTGGTCTCGAACCCGGCGCTCTCCACGGGATAGGCCCCGCCGTGCGTACGACGCACCAGCCCGTGGTCCTCGAGGGCGCGCAGATCCCGTCGTACGGTCTCCTTGGCCACGCCCAGTGCGGCGGCGAGCGCGTTGACGTCGACCGAGCCGGTGGCGCGCGCGGTGCGCACGATCTCGCGCTGGCGTTCCTCCGCGGTTCTCGCGTCCATGGCCGACACCCGCCTCTCGCACGCGCTGCTCTGCCCGTTCGGGCCCGGTGTGGCCCTTGGGGGAAGTTCTACAGCGGGTACGGGGGACTGACCAGGCCTGTTGCGGGTCCGATGCTGCCCGTGTGTGCCCGTTTGCGGAGCGGAGTGACCGCCTCGGACCTGCGGAGGCGTCCGAAAAGGCGTGGGATCGGGCACCGCCGGTGCCCGAAGACGGCTATGGGCGGGCCCGTTCGGTGCCCGCCCGTCCGTCTCGGGGGTGTCAGTACGGCCAGATCGGTGGGTCCGTCACGAACTGGCCGCCCAGGTAGGCGTGCCCCTCGTTGCCGTCCTGGAGCTCGCCCTGCTCGGCGATCAGCTTGTCCGCGTACGGCTCGGAGTCGTCCTGCGGGTCGTAGCCGAGCGCCCGCGCGGTGGTGAGGTCCCACCACAGACGGGTGTTGGCGGAGGAGCCGTAGACCACGCTGTGGCCGACCTGCTCGGCGGTCAGGGCCGCGTGGAGGAGGCGGGCGCCGTCGGCCGGGCTCATCCAGAGCGAGAGCATGCGCACGCTGGTCGGCTCGGGGAAACAGGAGCCGATGCGCACGGAGACGCTCTCCAGGCCGTGCTTGTCCCAGTAGAACTGCGCGAGGTCCTCGCCGAAGGACTTGGACAGGCCGTAGAAGGTGTCCGGGCGGCGCGGGGTGTCGATGGGGATGAGCGGGTCGGCGCCCTGGGGGCGGGGGGTGTAGCCGACGGCGTGGTTGGAGGAGGCGAAGACGATCCGTCCGACGCCCTCGGCGTGAGCGGCCTCGTACAGGTTGTAGGTGCCCTCGATGTTCGCCTTGAGGATCTTCTCGAAAGGGGCTTCCAGGGAGATGCCCGCGAGGTGGATGATCGCGTCGACACCCCGAACGGCTTCGCGTACCGCGTCCTTGTCGGCGAGGTCGGCGACGACCGCGTCCGGCTCGCCCTCGACGGGCCGCAGATCGAGCAGGCGCAGGTCGTAGCCGTAGGCCGGGAGCAGATCCCGCATCAGGGTGCCGAGCCCGCCGGCGGCACCGGTGAGCAGAACGGTACGGGGAGCGGGCATCCTCGGGTCTCCTTGGGGCGACGGCCGTATGAGTGCACGGTATTCACATTCGTGGACAAGCTAAGGATCATTCCGCTTCTCCGTCAAGGGTGGCGCGACCCATGTTCATAAATATAAACTTCGATCAGAATCCCGCACGCCCGTTCTTCTCGTCCACTCGTTCTAGGGAGAGCCTGTGACGTCTGCCGACCTCGCCCATCGACTCGGCATCCCCAGCGGGCCGCTGTTCTTCCCGGTCACGGCGTACGGCGCCGACGGCTCCGTCGACCTCGACACCTACCGCGCGCATGTGCGCCAGGGCGTGGCGGCGGGGGCCGCCGCCGTGTTCGCGTGCTGTGGCACCGGGGAGTTCCACGCGCTCACGCCCGAGGAGTTCGAGGCGTGCGTCCGCGCGGCCGTCGAGGAGACGGCGGGGCGGGTGCCGGTGGTGGCGGGCGCCGGATATGGCACCGCGCTCGCCGTACGGTACGCGCGGCTCGCCGAGGCGGCCGGGGCCGACGGGCTGCTCGCCATGCCGCCCTACCTCGTCGTCGCCGGGCAGGAGGGGCTGCTGCGGCACTACCGGGAGGTGGCCGCCGCGACCGCGCTCCCGGTGATCGTCTACCAGCGCGACAACGCCGTCTTCACCCCGGAGACCGTCGTCGAACTGGCCCGCACCGAGGGGATCATCGGCCTCAAGGACGGCCTCGGCGACCTCGACCTGATGCAGCGGATCGTCAGCGCGGTGCGCACCGAGGTACCCGGCGACTTCCTCTACTTCAACGGACTGCCGACCGCCGAGCAGACCCAGCTCGCCTACCTCGCCATCGGCGTCCCCCTGTACTCCTCGGCCGTCTTCTGCTTCGCCCCCGAGATCGCCCTCGCCTTCCACCGCGCGATCGTCGACGGCGACCGGGCCACCGTCGACCGCCTGCTCGACGGCTTCTACCGCCCCTTCGTCGAACTGCGCGCGCGTGGCCGTGGATACGCGGTCTCCCTGGTGAAGGCCGGCGTCCGGATGCGGGGCCTCGACGTGGGGGAGGTCCGCCCGCCGCTGCACGAGCCGGGCGAGGATCATGTGAAGCAGCTCGCGGAGATCATCGAGCGCGGATACGCGCTCCTGGAGGAGGCACAGTGAAGGCGTCCACGTTCGTCTACCCCTGGGACGTCAACGGGGACCCGGAGGCCGCGACGCGTATCGCCGGGCTCGGCGTACAGCAGGCGACCCTCGCCGCCGCCTACCACTCCACGCGCGCCCTGACCCCCCGCCACCCGCGGCACCGCATCGTCACCGCCGAGCACGCGTCCGTGCTGTATCCGACGGACGCACGCTGGGAAGGGCGTGCACTGCGTCCGTACGCGGCCGGCGACTGGGCCCCCGGCGACGCCTTCGGCGAGGCGGCCGCGCAGCTTTCCGAGGCGGGCCTCGACGTGCACACCTGGGTGGTCCTCGCGCACAACTCCCGCCTGGGCGCCGAGCATCCGGACACCTCGGTCGTCAACGCCTACGGTGACCGCTACCCGTGGGCCCCGTGCATCGCACAGCCCGCCACGCGCGCGTACCTGATCGACCTCGCCGTCGAGGCGGCGCTGCGCCCGGGGGCGGCCGGCACCGAACTCGAGTCCCTCGGCTGGTACGGCCTCCAGCACCTGCACGCCCACGACAAGACCGGCGGGGTGCCGCTCGGCGACGCCGGGATGTACCTCATGGCGCTCTGCTTCTGCGGGACGTGCCGCGAGGGGTACGGCGAGCAGGGGCTGGACGCCGACTCGCTGGCCGCGGCCGTGCGCACCGCCCTGGAGCCGCTGTGGCAGGGCGCGCCGGACGACGGGGGCTGGGCCGGGGTCGAGAAGCTCCTCGGCGCCGGTACGGCGGCGGCCACGCGCGCGTGGCGTGACGAGACCGCCCGTACGCTCCAGGAGTCGGCGGTCCGCGCGGTCCGCTCGGCCGCTCCCGAGGGCTTCCAGATCCTGCTGCACGCCGACCCCGTGACGTACCACGTCGGTGCCAACCCGGGTGTCGACCCCGAGCACATCCTGTCCGTCGCGGACGGTGTCGTCGTGCCCTGCGCGGGCGGACCGGACCTGCTCACGCCCTTTGCGCGGGCCCGCGAGGACGCGGTGATCGCCGCCAACTTCCCCGTCGTCTCGCAGATGGGCGGCAGCCCGGGCACGCTCGCGGCGGACGTGGCGCGGGCACGGGAGCTGGGAGCGACCGAGATCCGGCTGTATCACGCGGGGTTGGCGTCGGACGGCGACCTGGACGCGATCCGTGAGGCACTGGCCGGCCGCTGAAACAACGGCACTGCCGTGGCCAGCCAGGCCACGCCCAGGAGGGCCGACAGCGGCCGCTGGTCGACCAGTTCGACCAGGGCCGCGCCGGCCGCGAGGCCGAGCACGTTCGGGGTGTACACCAGCGTGTGCGCCGTGGCGACGGCACGGCCCAGGAGTGCGTCCGGGGTCTCGCCCTGTACGGCCGTGAGCGCGGCGATCAGCACACAGGGGAGACCCGCGCCGATCGCCGCACTGGACACCAGGGCCAGCGGGTCGGACGGGATCGCCCGCAGGCCGGCGGCGACGGCGGTCAGGGCGATGCCGTACGCGGCGAACCGGCGCTCGCCCAGCCGGCGCAGAGCGGGCCCGGAGACCAGCCCCACCGCCAGGGAACCGGCGCCCTGGGCGGCGTACAGCGCACCGGCGTACGCGGGGGAGTGGCCGAGTCCGTCGATCACGGCGTAGATCAGCGCGCCGTTGATCCCGGCGCACAGCATGGTGGTGCCGCCGGCCAGGACCAGCGGCCGGAGTATGGGGTGGGCCCATATGTGGCGGGCTCCGGCGCCGGCGGGGGTGCGCCTGGACAGCGTGCGGCGGCGGGTGGTGGCCGGGCCGAGGCCGGGTGTCTTGGGCGCGGCTGCCGTGCGTCTGAACAGTCTGGGGCGGCTGGGGGTGGTCGGGCCGAGGCCGGGTGTCTTGGGTGTGGCTGCCGTGCGTCTGAACAGTCTGAGGCGGCTGGGGGTGGTCGGGTCGTCGGGTGTTTTGGGTGTGGTTGCCGTGCGCTGTCCGGGGAGGCTCGTGGCGGTCGGGCTGCGGCTGGGTGACGGCGGCGGGGTCGCCGTTCGCCCGGACGGCTCGTCCCCGCTGCCAGTGCTCGTCGGCGGCGCGAGGGGATCCGGTCGGGTCTCGCGGACCCGCAGCCCGGCGTACAACAGCGCGGCCAGGACGAACGTGATCGCGTCCAGGAGTGCCACGCCCGGTCCGCCCTGGAGTGCGTAGAGCCCTGCTCCCGCCAGCGGCGCCACCAGCTTCATGCCCTCCGTGACCGCCATCCGCAGCCCGTTGAAGTCGCCGAGCAGGGACGGGGGGACGGCGCCGGCGACCAGGGCCGACTCCGCCGCGTCATGGACAACGCCCGCGGCGCCGTACACGAAAAGGACCGTGAGGACGAGCCACACCCGGTCGGGGCCGTCGACGGCGAGGAGGGCCGGGAGCAGGACCGCCATCAGGAGGCTGCCGCCGATCAGCAGGCGCTTGCGCGGGACCCGGTCGGCCAGTGCGCCGAGCAGCGGGCCCGCCAGGGCCGGTGCCCACATCGCGAGCATGCACAGCGCGGCCAGGCCGTCCGAGCCGGTGAGGTCCTTGACCCAGACGCCGGACACCAGCCACAGGGCCGAGGTGCCGAAGCCCGAGACGGTCACCGCGGTGAGAAAGAGCCTGGCGTTGCGGTCGTGGAACACCGCCCATGTCTTCGTCATGCCTGGACATCGTGGGCCTAAGGCCCCGGGCCCGGGATGGGGCAGGTGCCCTACATCCGCGGTCGTGCGAGCGATGAGTTCTCGGGGCGGGGGCGGTCTAACCCTTACGACACCGTGACCACGAGGAGTACCGCATGACCGTCCCACCCCTGGACCTCGGACCACAGACACGCGTCATCGCCCTTCTGGCCGAGGCCGTCACCGATGATCAGCTGGGGAACGCCACGCCCTGTCCGAAGTACGCGGCGCACCACATGCTCGGCCACCTGCTCGGCCTCTCCGCGGCCTTCCGTGACGCCGCCCGCAAGGACCTCGGCGCCACGACCGACACCCCGCCGACCGACTCCGTCCCGGACATCGGCCCCGGCTGGCGCGAGGAACTCCCCAAGGTCCTCGACGAACTCGCGGAGGCCTGGCGCGACCCGGCCGCCTGGACCGGAATGACCCGCGCGGGCGGCGTCGACCTGCCCGGAGAGATCGCCGCAGCCGTCGCCGTCGACGAACTGGTCGTCCACGGCTGGGACCTGGCCCGCGCCACCGGCCAGGCGTACGACCCGGACCCCGCCGCGCTCCAGGCGACGTACGACTTCCTCCAGGCCTCCGCAAAGGACCCGAGCCGGGACGCCATCTTCGGCCCGATCGTCCCCGTGCCCCAGGACGCGTCCCTGCTGGACCGGGCGATCGGCCTCAGCGGGCGGAACCCGGGCCGGACGTCGTAACAGGGCCCCCGGCTCTCGTGGACGCCGTCACGGGAGGCGCCCCCCGTCGGCGTCCCCTTCGCTGCCCGCGACACCGGCCTGCCCCGTCCGCCTCGCCGCGCCCGGGTGGCCATCGGGCCAGGACCGTCCCCGCGTCCCACGCGCGGCGCCCGGCTGCCGTAGACACCGGTACGACCCTGCCGTAGAGGAACGGAAACCGGCGGCGGGCGGCAGGCCCGGACCGTACGCTCCCCACCATGCCGCCCCTCAGCCTCACCGTCCTCGGTACCGCCTCCCCGCACCCGGCGCCGGGCCGCCCCTGCTCCGGCTATCTGCTGCGCGGCGGGGGCGCCGAGGTGTGGGTGGACGCCGGGCCCGGCACCTTCGCCGAGTTGCAGCGGCACACGGATCCCTCCCGGCTGACGGCGATCTGGATCTCCCATCTGCACGCCGACCACAGCGCGGACCTGCTGTCCGCCGTCTACGCCTTCGCGTTCGGCGGACTCACCCCGCCCGCCCCGATCCCGGTGTACGCGCCACCCGGCTGCGCCCATCGGCTCGCCGGGTTCTTCGGGCGGTCCGACGTGCGCTTCCTCGAGGGCATCCTCGCCTTCCATCCCCTGTACGACGGTCACACCGTCCGGCACTGGAACCTCCGGCTCGCCGCGCGGGCCGTCGCGCACGACGCCGAGGCGTACGGGCTGCGCGCCGAGTGCGCCGGACGCGTCTTCGCCTACTCCGGGGACAGCGGGCCCTGTGCCGCCCTCGTCGAACTCGCCGCGGAGTCGGACGTGTTCCTGTGCGAGGCGGACATCGACCGTCATCGCGAAGGCGAACAGACCCACCTGACGCCCGAGGACGCCGGCGGCATCGCCCGCAAGGCCGGGGTGCGCGAACTGATCGTCACCCACGTCGGACCCACGCTCACCAGGGAGGCGGCCACCACACGCGCGGCCGTCGCCTTCGCCGGGCGCACCAGCACGGCGTTCGAGGGCGCCACCCGGCTGGTCTGACCCTCGTCTTCACCGCAACTTCAACTTCCTCTGCCAGAAGCATTGACGAAACATCGCACCCCTCCCTACCTTCAACGCGTCGTACTTCATACGTCATATATGAGACGCGATATGCGAGATCAGATACGCAAGATCCGATACGCGAGATCCGAGAGGCGCGCATGACCTCTGTGCCCACGCCGATCCCCTCCCGCACGCAGTACGTGCTGGAGGAGATCAAACGCCGCATCCTCACCGGGCGCCTGACGCCTGGTCAGGCCCTGGTGGAGACCGAACTCGCCGCAGAGTTCGGGGTGTCCAAGACCCCGGTGCGCGAGGCGCTCAAGACCCTGGCCGGGACCGGGCTCGTCGTGATGAGCCAGTACAAGGGCGTCACGGTGCGCATGGTGGACGCGGACATGGCGCGCGAGGTCTACGACGTCCGGCTGCTCCTCGAACCCGAGGCGCTGAAGCGGGCCGTACGGCGCGGGGCCTCCCTCGACGCCGCACGGGACGCGCTGACCCGGGCCGACGACGCCACCGACACCGCCGAACGCTCCCTCGCCAACCGGGAGTTCCACCGCTCGCTCTACCTGCCCTGCGGCAACCCGCTGCTCGGCCGGATGCTCGACGAGGTCCGCGACCAGGCCGCCCTCGTCTCCGCCGTCGCCTGGGCGGCCTCGCCCTCCTGGGAACGGGAGGCGGGCGAGCACCGGGAGATCCTGCGGCTCGCCCTGGAGGGCGACGCGGACGGAGCGGCCCGCGCCCTGCACGCCCACATCGCGTCCTTCGTGGAACGAGCGTTCCCCGGAGTGCTGGACGAGGAAGGTCAGGAATGAGCAGCGAGACGTTCGAGACCCGGCGGGCGGCCCTGGCCGACGTGGTGGCGATCCCGGTGACTCCGTTCGCCGAGGACGGCACCGTCGACCAGGACACCCACCGGGCCCTGCTGCGTCGGCTGCTCGACGGAGGGATCACCACCCTCACCCCCAACGGCAACACCGGCGAGTTCTACGCTCTGACCCCCGAAGAGCGCCGCCTGGTCACCGAGTTGACCGTCGAGGAGGCCGGGGACCGGGCGAACATCCTCGTCGGCGTCGGTCACGACGTCCCGACCGCCGTGGCCTCCGCCCGCCACGCCCGCGAGCTCGGCGCCGGGATGGTCATGGTCCACCAGCCCGTCCACCCCTATGTCTCGCAGGGCGGCTGGGTCGACTACCACCGCGCGATCGCCTCGGCCGTCCCGGAACTGGGAGTCGTTCCGTACATCCGCAACGCCCAGCTCAGCGGCGACCGCCTGGCCGAACTCGCCGACGCCTGCCCCAACGTGATCGGCGTGAAGTACGCCGTCCCGGACGCGGCCAGGTTCGGCGCCTTCGCACGGGACGCGGGACTCGAACGCTTCGTGTGGGTCGCCGGGCTCGCCGAGCCCTACGCGCCCTCCTACTTCTCGGCGGGTGCCACCGGCTTCACCTCGGGGCTGGTCAACGTCGCCCCCGCCGTCTCGCTGAACATGATCGAGGCGCTCCGGTCCGGTGACTACCCGGCCGCCATGAAGGTCTGGGAGCAGATCCGCCGCTTCGAGGAACTCCGCGCCGCGAACGGCTCCGCGAACAACGTCACCGTCGTCAAGGAGGCCCTCGCCTCGCTTGGCCTGTGCCGCCGCGACGTGCGTCCGCCGAGCCGCGAGCTGCCCGAGGCCGAGCGCGCCGAGGTCGCCGCGATAGCCGCCGGGTGGTCGATATGACCGACAGGAAGCGTCCCGAAGAGCTCAGAAGCCATCAGTGGTACGGCACCGAGGGCCAGCTGCGGACCTGGTCGCACAACGCCCGTATGCGCCAGCTCGGTTACGAGGCCGAGGAGTACCGCGGCCGCCCGGTGATCGCCGTCCTCAACACCTGGTCGGACATCAACCCCTGCCACGTCCATCTGCGCGAGCGCGCCGAGGCGGTCAAGCGGGGGGTGTGGCAGGCCGGGGGCTTCCCGCTCGAATTCCCGGTCTCCACCCTCTCGGAGACGTACCAGAAGCCCACCCCGATGTTCTACCGCAACCTCCTCGCGATGGAGACGGAGGAGCTGCTGCGGTCGTATCCGATCGACGCGGCGGTGCTGCTCGGCGGCTGCGACAAGTCGACGCCGGCGCTGCTCATGGGCGCGGCCTCGGCCGATGTCACCTCGATCTTCGTGCCCGCGGGGCCGATGCTGCCGGGGCACTGGCGGGGCGAGACCCTCGGGTCCGGCACCGACATGTGGAAGTACTGGGACGAGCACCGCGCGGGCAACCTGACGGACTGTGAACTGCGCGAGCTCCAGGGCGGGTTGGCGCGCTCGCCCGGTCACTGCATGACCATGGGGACCGCGTCCACGATGACCGCGGCGGCGGAAACCCTGGGCATGACCCTGCCGGGTGCGTCCTCGATCCCGGCCGTCGACTCCGCGCACGAGCGGATGGCCGCGGCCTCCGGGCGCCGCGCCGTGGAACTCGCCTGGACCGGCCTGAAGCCGTCCGAGATCCTCACCCGCGAGGCCTTCGAGGACGCTGTCACCACGGTGCTCGGGCTCGGCGGCTCCACCAACGCGGTCATCCATCTGATCGCCATGGCCGGCCGGGCGGGCATCAAGCTCACCCTGGACGACTTCGACCGTATCGCGCGTACCGTGCCGGTGCTGGCGAACGTCCGGCCCGGCGGACAGACGTACCTCATGGAGGACTTCTACTTCGCCGGCGGTCTGCCCGCCTTCCTCTCGCGGATCACCGACCTGCTCCACCTGGACCGGCCGACCGTGAACGGCACCCTCGGGGAGCAGATCGAGGGCGCGGAAGTCCACAACGACGACGTCATCCGCACCCGGGACAACCCGGTCGCGAGCGAGGGCGGGGTGGCCGTCCTGCGCGGCAACCTCTGCCCGGACGGCGCCGTCATCAAGCACATCTCCGCCGAGCAGCACCTGCTCAAGCACACCGGCACCGCGGTCGTCTTCGACGACTACAGGACCATGCAACGCACCCTCAACGACCCGGCGTTGAACATCACCGCCGACAGCGTGCTGGTGCTGCGCAACGCCGGTCCCAAGGGCGGCCCGGGCATGCCCGAGTACGGGATGCTGCCGATCCCGGACCATCTGCTCAAGCAGGGCGTGCGGGACATGGTCCGGATCTCCGACGCCCGGATGAGCGGGACGAGTTACGGCACGTGTGTGCTGCACGTGGCGCCCGAGTCGTACGTCGGCGGACCGCTCGCCCTCGTGCGGTCGGGGGACGACATCACCCTCGATGTCGAGGCGCGCGTCCTCCAACTCAACGTGGACGACGAGGAGTTGGAGCGCCGACGGGCGGAGTGGACACCGCCGCCCGCGCGTGACGAGCGCGGCTACGGCGCGCTCTACAACGAACAGATCACCCAGGCGGACACCGGCTGCGACTTCGAGTTCCTCGCCCGCCCGGGCAAGGTCGCCGACCCGTACGCGAGCTGACCCACGACCCGCTTCCGCGGGCGGCACCATCGCACAGCACTACCTGGCACAGCACGACCTGGCACAGCCATGTGCAGAGAGAAAGCGCTTCCCGCACGACGAACGCACGTCGCACGTCCGACGTACTGAGAACGGAGAACAGTCATGGCCCAAGCCGCAGCCGTGGCGAAACCGCCCGCGCCACCCCGGCGGCGCCGTGCCTCCGCCACGCCGCGCAGACTGCCGTACCTGCTGATCGCGCCGGCGGCCCTGCTGATGCTGGGCTTCATCGCCTACCCGGTCATCAGCGTCTTCTACTACAGCCTGCAGAACTACAACCCCACCAAGCCGTGGCGGAACGGGTACGCGGGCTTCGACAACTTCGTCCAGATCTTCACCAAGGACCCGCAGTTCTGGGACACGCTGACCTTCAGCGCCAAGTGGGTCTTCGTCGAGGTCGGGCTCCAGCTGCTGTTCGGCCTGGCGCTCGCGCTGATCGTCAACCAGACCTTCGTGGGCCGGGGACTGGGGCGCGCGATGGTCTTCTCGCCGTGGGCCGTCTCCGGAGTGCTGACCTCCGCGATCTGGGTGCTGCTCTACAACTCCCAGACGGGCATCACCCGTTACCTCGCCGACATGGGCATCGGCTCCTACGGCACCAGCTGGCTGTCGGACACCTCCACCGTCTTCTCGGCGGCGGTCGTCGCCGACCTGTGGCGCGGTGTGCCCTTCTTCGCGATCCTCATCCTCGCCGACCTCCAGTCCGTCTCGAAGGACCTGTACGAGGCCGCCGAGGTCGACGGGGCCAGCCGCTTCAAGCAGTTCTGGCACATCACGCTGCCGCACCTGAAGGACGCGATCATCCTGTCCACGCTGCTGCGCGCGGTGTGGGAGTTCAACAACGTCGACCTGCTCTACACGTTGACCGGCGGCGGACCGGCGGGCGAGACCACCACGTTGCCGCTGTACATCGCCAACACCAGCGTCGACGCCCACAACTTCGGCTACGCGTCCGCCCTGACCACGGTCGCGTTCGTGATCCTGCTCTTCTGCTCGATGGTCTATCTGCGGCTGAGCAAGTTCGGAGGCGGTTCCAAGTGATCACCAAGGAGGCCACGGAGGTCGCGCCCGCGCCCGTGCGCGAGACACCCGAACCGCCGCGCTCGGTCAAGCACCGCCGTTCCTGGGACGAGGTCCCGCGCTGGCAGATCTACACACCGCTGTCGATCTACCTCGTCTTCACGCTCATCCCCTTCTACTGGATCCTGCTCTTCGCGCTGCGCCCGGCCGGCTCGACCTCGCTCGTCCCCTGGCCGATCACCTTCGACCACTTCAAGAAGGTGTGGACGGAGCGGGCCTTCGGCACCTACTTCGAGAACAGCGTGTACGTCGGCCTCGCCACCCTGGTGATGACGACACTCGTCGCCCTGGCCGGCGGATACGCCCTCGCCCGGTTCGACTTCAAGGTCAAGAACGCGTTCATGCTGGCCCTGCTGTGCTCGCAGTTCGTGCCGGGTGCGCTGCTCCTGGTGCCGCTGTTCGAGATCTTCGCCGAGCTGAAGATGATCAACTCGCTGGGCAGTGTCATCATCGCCGAGACGGTGTTCCAGCTGCCGCTGTCGATGATCCTGATCAGCAACTTCATCAAGAACGTGCCGTACTCGCTCGAAGAGGCGGCCTGGGTCGACGGCTGCAACAGGATGACGGCCTTCCGGATCGTCGTCCTGCCGCTCCTGCGGCCCGGTCTGATCGCCGTCGGATCCTTCGCCTTCGTGCACTCCTGGAACCACTTCCTGTTCGCCCTGATGTTCCTCAACAACCAGGACAAGCAGACGATCCCGGTCGGCCTCAACACCCTGATGAGCGCGGACAGCGTCGACCTCGGCGCGCTCGCCGCCGGCGGCATCATCGCTGCCGTACCCGTGGTGATCGTGTTCGCCTTCATCCAGAAGTGGCTGATCACGGGCTTCAGCGCGGGGGCGGTGAAGGGATGATACCCCGTCGGATCGGCGTCGACATGGGCTTGTTGGAGAGTCTCTGCGTCCCCGCTCACGCCGAGGCCCGTGACCTCAGCCGCGAAACCTTGCCACCGAACGACTGCTGGGCAGCCGCCGACGGCCGCATCACCGGCGGTGCGACGGTCGACGACGGTCACGTGTATACGGTCACCGACTGCGCCGGACTCGCCCACGCCCTGGACGGCAGCAGCGACGCCCCGGAAATCATCAAGATCGCCGGGACGATCGCCGCCAACACGGACGACACCCGCCCCCAACTGGACTGCGCCGAGTACGCCACTGGCGGCTACAGGACGAAGAAGTACCTCGCCGCCTACGACCGTTCCTGGGCGGTCGGCAGGAGTGAGCCCGCTTACTGGCACGCCCCGAACGGCCTTGGGCGTGCTGGGCGTCCGCCTTCGCCTCCGGAGGGCGACACGGATCCTGTCCGTGGTCCGGTCCTGGAAGGGCGGAGTCCCTCACGATCTGGCCATGTGGGTGCGGCCAGAGGCGACGGGGAGGCCCTGAGCCATCTCGCTGGTGGAGCAGGGGCCCCGCACGCTGGCACCGCACCCGGCGTCCCAGATCGCACAGCGACGCTACCTCGATCAGCCCAGTCCACCGCAAGCCTGCAAGCCGACGATCACACGATCGAGCTAAAGCGTCCCCCTGTATCCCCGGCGAACAGTTGCCACCCCGACGCCGACGAGCCCACCTACTTCGCCCGCAACTACCTCCGCCACGACGGCCTGCTGGACATCACCAACGGCTCCGACCTGGTCACCGTCTCCTGGAGCCGGTTCGCCGACCACGACAAGGCGATGCTCATCGGCAACAGCGACTCGGCCACCGGCGACCGCGGCAGACTCCGGGTCACCCTGCACCACAACCAGTTCGAGTCCGTCGTACAGCGCGCGCCCCGTGTCCGCTTCGGACAGGTGCACCTCTACAACAACCGGTACCTCGCCAGGAACGACGACTACCGCTACTCCCTCGGCATCTCCACCGAGTCCGCCGTCCACGCCGAGAACAACGCCTTCCACACCCCCGGCCACATCGAGGCGGCCGACCTCGTCAAGAGCTGGAACGGCAGCGCGCCGCACCAGACCGGCACCCTCTTCAACGGCTATCCGGTGGATCTGCTCGCCCTTTACAACGCCTACGACTCGGGCAGCGAGCGTGACCTCACGGCGGACGTCGGCTGGACGCCTACCCTGCACACAAAGATCGACAGCGCCGAAGCGGCCGACCGGCAGGTGGCCCGCGGCGCGGGCGCAGGGAGGATCCCATGAGCACCGTAGACATCGTCCTGGCGGGCGCGCGCGGCCACGGCCGCTGGCACCTGGAGAACATCCGCCGACTGCAGGACAAGGGGATCGTACGACTGGCCGGGATCTGCGAGCTGACCCCGCTGACCGGCGACGAGATCCCCGAAGGCCTGGGAACGCCCGAGCAGTCCGCCGACTTCGGCGCGCTCCTCGACGCGACCGGCGCCCGGATCGCGGTGATCTGCACGCCGATCCCGACCCACACGGACCTGGCACTCGCGGCGGCCTCCCGAGGAGTGCACCTTCTTCTGGAGAAGCCCCCCGCTCCCTCCTACGCCGAGTTCCGCCGCATGGCCGACGGAGTCGCCGCGGCCGGTGTCGCCTGCCAGATCGGTTTCCAGTCGCTGGGCTCGCACGCCGTGCCCGCGATCCGCGAGCTGGTCGAGGAGGGAGCGATCGGCGAGGTGACCGGGATCGGCGGGGCCGGTGCCTGGGCGCGTGCCGAGGCGTACTACCGGCGTGCGCCCTGGGCGGGCAAGCGGCGGATGAACGGCGTCGACGTGATCGACGGAGCACTGACCAACCCGCTCGCGCACGCCGTCGCCACCGCGCTCGCCCTGGGCGACGCGAGCCGCGCCGAGGACGTCACCCGTATCGAGACCGAGCTGCTGCGCGCGAACGACATCGAGTCCGACGACACCTCCTGTGTCCGCGTCACCACCGCGAACGGCCTCCAGGTGACCGTCGCCGTGACCCTGTGCGCGGAGGACCCCGACGAGCCGTACGTCGTCGTGCACGGCGACCGCGGCCGGATCACCTACTGGTACAAGCAGGACCGCGTGCTGCTCCAGCGGGCCGGCCACGGCCCCGAGGAGTACGAGTACGGCCGCACCGACCTGCTGGAGAATCTGGTCGACCACGTCACCGACGGCGACGACCTGCTGGTCGTCCCGGACGCGACCGGCGCCTTCATGAAGGTCGTCGAAGCCATTCGGCTCGCCCCCGACCCGGACCCGCTCCCGGCGACGGCCTGGCACCTGCTCCCCGACGAGGACCGCCGGGTCGTCCCCGGCATCGACGGACTCGTCGCGGCCGCCGCCGACAGTCTCGCCCTCTACTCCGAGCTGGGCGCCGACTGGGCCCGGCCACACGTCGCGAACGAGGTGAGCACATGACGACCCCCGATTCCCCGGTCCTGCGTGTCGCGGGCCGCCCGGTCGGCCGCTACGTCACCCGGCCCGAGCTGCCCGCCCGGCTCTCCCCGCGCCCCTACCTGCACCCCGTCACCACCCTGGCCGGCACGGCTGTCACCGAAGTCAGCCCCGCCGACCACATCCACCACCTCGGCGTCGGTGTCGCCGTTCCCGACGTCGAGGGGCACAACTTCTGGGGCGGGCGCACCTACGTCCGCGACCAGGGCCCGACCGAGCTCGACAACCACGGTGCCCAGCGCCACAACTCCTTCCAGCTCCGCGACCCGGACGGCTTCGTGGAGGAGCTGCGCTGGGTCGCCTCCGGAACCGAGCTGCTGCGCGAGCGCCGTACCGTCGCGGCCACCGAACTGACCGGCTCCGCATGGGCGTTGGACTTCACCTTCTCCCTCACCAACGTCACCTCGGACCCCCTGTCGATCGGCAGCCCCGCGACCAACGGCCGCCCGGGCGCGGCCTACGGCGGGTTCTTCTGGCGGGCCCGGAAGGAACAGGACGCGCCGGACGTCTTCACCGTCGACCGCGAAGGCGAGGACGCGATCCACGGCACCCGCGCCGACTGGGTCGCCCTCACCGGCGCCACCTGGACGCTCGTCTTCGCCGGGGCCACCGACCGGACCCGCCGCGACCCGTGGTTCGTGCGCGTCGGCGAATACCCGGGCGTCGGATCATCGCTGGCTTACGACTCAAGGCTGCCCATCCCGCCCGGCGAGACCGTCGTCCGCCGGATCGTCACCGTCGTGGCCGACGGACGCCTGCCCCGGCTCGAAGTGGCGGCCCTGGTACGGAAGGCGGTCAGCCAGTGACGTACACGAATCCGATCCTGAACGCCGACTGGTCCGACCCGGACGTGCTCCGCGTCGGCGACGACTTCTACCTCACCGCCTCCAGCTTCGGCCGGGTCCCCGGACTGCCGCTGCTGCACTCCCGCGACCTGGTCAACTGGACGCTGATCGGCCACGCCCTCCAACACCTGGAGCCTGCGGGGGAGTTCACGAAGCCCCGGCACGACTGCGGGGTCTGGGCCCCCTCGCTGCGCCACCACGACGAACGGTTCTGGATCTTCTGGGGCGACCCGGACCAGGGCATCTTCCAGATCAACGCCCCCGAGATCAGGGGCCCTTGGACCCGCCCGCACCTCGTCAAGTCGGGCAAGGGCCTGATCGACCCCTGCCCCCTGTGGGACGAGGAGACCGGCGAGGCCTATCTGGTGCACGCCTGGGCCAAGTCCCGCTCCGGCGTCAAGAACCGCCTCACCGGCCACCGCATGGACCTCGACGGCCGCGAACTCCTCGACGAGGGCAAGGTGATCGTCGACGGCGACCGGTTACCAGGCTGGTTCACCCTGGAGGGCCCCAAGCTCTACCGGCACGACGGCTGGTTCTGGATCCTCGCTCCGGCGGGGGGAGTGGAGACCGGCTGGCAGGGTGCCTTCCGCTCGCGCGGGTTCTTCGGCCCGTACGAGGAGAAGGTCGTCCTGGAGCAGCAGGACTCCGACGTCAACGGGCCGCACCAGGGCGGCTGGGTGCGCACCCCGTCCGGCCAGGACTGGTTCCTGCACTTCCAGCAGAAGGGCGCCTACGGCAGGGTCGTCCATCTCCAGCCGATGCGCTGGGGTGACGACGGCTGGCCGGTGATCGGCGACGACGGCGCCCCCGTCGCCGTACACGAGAGGCCCGACCTGCCGCCGCAGCAGGACGCGGCGCCCGCCACCGACGACGACTTCCCCGGCGGACGCTTCGGCCGCCAGTGGCAGTGGACCGCGAACCCGCAGCCCGGCTGGGCCACCCACCACTCGGGCGACGGGCTACGGCTCACCTGCGTCCGTTCGGCCGACGCGCCCGACCTGCGCAAACTGCCCAACGTTCTCACCCAGCGGCTGCCCGGCACACCATCGGCGGTCGAGGTGGAACTGCGACTGCGCAGCGAGGAGCCGGGGGCACGCGCCGGACTCGCCGTCCTGGGCGATGCCTTCAGCTGGATCGGGCTCCAGCGCGGGGCCGACGGGAGCGTCCATCTCGTGCACCGGTTCGCCGAGGGCGTCGCCGAGCAGGAGCGGGACGCCGACCATCCGCGGCCGGCGCCCACGGGACGGGCGCGGTTGCGGATCGAGATCGGCGCGGGGGCGCGCTGCCGTTTCTTCTCCGACGTCGGCGACGGCCTGCGCCCCAGCGGACCCGTCTTCGCCGCCACCCCCTGGCGCTGGGTCGGAGCCCTGCTCGGACTGTTCGCCCTCGTGCCCGTCGGAGGAGGGCACGCCGGGGCGGCAACCTTCTCGCACTTCAGGATCGACCCCCTGTAACGCACCGAACCCGTAAGCCTGTTGGGAGCCGCAATGACGCAGCACCTTCATAGCAAGCGCTTGCAGAGACCGGGATACGGCACGGTCCTGGCCGCTGTCCTCGGTCTGGTGGCCGCGCTGAGCCTCGGGGCGATCGGGCAGGCCAAGGCTGCCGAGAAGACTCCGGTCGACCGCTGGAGTGACCGGGCCCACGGCTTCGCCTCCCTCGCCGGCGGGACCACCGGAGGGGCCGGCGGCAAGGTCGTGACCGTCACCGACCAGGCCGCGCTGGCCACTTACGCGGCGGCCGAGGAGCCGTACGTCATACGGGTCTCGGGCGCGATAGCCGTCGAGCCCTTCGGCTCGGACATCGTCGTGGCCTCGAACAAGACGATCATCGGCGTCGGCGACACCGGCGAGATCGTCCACGGCGAGCTCCATCTCAACCCCGGCACGCACAACGTGATCATCCGCAACCTGACGATCCGTGACTCGTACGTCGAGGGCGACTGGGACGGCAAGACGACCGACTTCGACGCGATCCAGATGGACACGGTCGACCATGTCTGGATCGATCACAACCGCTTCACGCACATGGGCGACGGTTTGCTCGACATCCGCAAGGACAGCCGGTACATCACCGTCTCCTCCAACCAGTTCACGAACCACAACAAGGCGTTCGGGATCGGCTGGACCACCAATGTCCTCACCGAGATGACGATCGACCACAACTGGTTCCGCGGCACCAAGCAGCGCAACCCCTCGGCGGACAACCTCGCCTTCGCCCACCTGTACAACAACTACCTGTCCTCGCAGGTCGCCGACGGTGACCCGGTGTGGACGTACGGGAACTGGGCGCGCGGCAGGACCAGGATGGTCATCGAGAACAGCTACTACGACGGTGTCCAGCATCCCTACCAGGCCGATGCCACCGCCGAGTTGGTGCAGCGCGGATCGATCCTGAAGAACACGACCGGGCGCACGGACGCGTGGGGCACGGCATTCGATCCGCGGTCCTTCTACGACTACCGGCTGGACCCGGCCGCCGCCGTGCCCTCGCTGGTGTCGAGGTTCTCCGGTCCGCAGAAGCGGATCGGGGTGACCCTGCACGTCCCCGCTGACTACCCGACCGTGCAGGCCGCGGTGGACGCCGTGCCCGACGGCAACGCCGTGCCGGTGACGATCACCGTCGCGCCGGGCACCTACCGAGCCAAGGTCTACATCCCCGCGACCAAGCCCAGGATGGTGCTCCAGGGCACTGGACACGACCGGTCCGACACCGTCATCGTCTACGACACCCCCGCCGAGTACGGCGGTTCGACGGGCAGCGCGACGGTCCGGATCGCCGCGAACGACGTCACCGCCCGCCACCTCACCTTCAGCAACGACTTCGACGAGGCCGCGGTCGAGCTGAAGGGCGAGCAGGCCCTCGCGATGAAGACGACCGGCGACCGGATCGTCTTCGAGGACACCGCCTTCCTGGGCAACCAGGACACCCTGATGACCGACAGCCCCAAGCTGGACCTGATCAGCCGGGTCTACATCCGCGACTCGTACATCGAGGGCGATGTCGACTTCGTCTACGGCCGGGCGACCACGGTGATCGACCGGTCCGTGATCCGGGCGCTGAGCCGGGGCTCGGACACCAACAACGGCTACATCACGGCCGCTTCGACCTGGACGGGCAACCCGTACGGGTTCCTGATCACCCGGTCGAAGGTCGTGAGCGACGCGCCGGGCCAGTCCGTCCATCTGGGACGGCCGTGGCACCCGGGCGGTGAACCCGCCGCCGTGGCCCAGGTGCTGATCCGCGACACCGAGCTGCCGGCCGCCGTGAAGTCCTCGCCGTGGACCGACATGAGCGGTTTCTCGTGGAGGGACGCGCGGTTCGCCGAGTTCCGCAACTCCGGGCCGGGCGCGGCCCCGAGCGCGGACCGGCCACAGCTCGGCGCCGCCGACGCGAGGACCTGCACGCTCGCGAACTACCTCAAGGGCACGGACGGCTGGGCGCCGTACGCCGGCCACTGACTTCCGGGCGCCACCGACTTCCCCCCACAACTTCATTTCTCCGCTGGAATCAGAAGAAGAAGAGAGCCGATCAATGAAGATCAGTATCCGCAGAAGCAGGCGCGCTGCCACAGCCGTCGCCCTCGGGTCCGTCCTGGCGCTGACCGCCACCGCCTGCGGTGACGACGGCAGCGGGTCCGGCGGTGACAAGGGAGGCGAGGGCAGCGGCAAGGGCAAGATCGTCTTCTGGGACAACAACGGCGGTGTGCGCACCGACATCTGGAAGGAGATCATCGCCGACTTCCAGAAGGCGAACCCGGACATCAAGGTCGAGTACGTCGGTATCGCCTCCACCGAGTACCAGTCCAAGGTCGACACCGCCATCCAGGGCGGCGGCCTGCCGGACGTCGGCGGTGTCGGCGCGGCCATGCTCGCCGGGTTCTCCGCGCAGAACGCGCTGGAGCCGCTGGACAGCCGGCTCTCCAAGTCCTCCCTGAACGGCAAGCTCAACGAGGACATGGTCGGCGTGCTGAAGGCGGCGGGGGGTGGGGACGGGACGCTGTACTCGATCCCGACCTCCGCCAACAACGGCGTGCTGTACTACCGGACCGACCTGTTCAAGAAGGCGGGCCTCGACGAGCCGACCACCTGGGACAAGTTCTACGCGGCCGCGGACAAGCTCACCGACGCCAAGAAGAACGAGTTCGGTTACACCATCCGCGGTGGCGCAGGGTCCATCGCTCAGGCCCTGGACGCGATGTACGGGCAGAGCGGGATCACCTCGTTCTGGAACGGCGACAAGACCACCGTCAACGATCCGAAGAACGTGGCCGGGCTGGAGAAGTACGCGGCCCTCTACAAGAAGGTCACTCCGGCGGCCGACCTCAACAACGACTTCACCAAGATGGTCGCCCAGTGGGACTCCGGCACGATCGGGATGCTGAACCACAACCTCGGGTCGTACCAGGACCACGTGAAGGCACTCGGGGTCGACAAGTTCCGGGGCATTCCGCAGCCGATCGGCGCCTCCGGCAAGCGGGTCCAGGTGTCCAACCCCGTCGACGGGATGGGGGTGTTCAAGAGCTCGAAGAACAAGGACGCCGCGTGGAAGTTCATCGAGTTCGCGACCTCGGCCGCGGAGAACTCGAAGTTCAACAAGGCCGCCGGGCAGGTGCCGTCGAACAACGACGCAGCCAAGGACGCCTGGATCTCGGAGGCCGAGCCCACGAAGCTGGCCGCCGCCGCACTGACGGACGGTTCCACGACGATCGTCCAGCTGCCGTACTACCTGCCCGACTGGAACACCATCTCCAAGGCGGACAACGAGCCGAACTTCCAGAAGGTGCTGCTGGGTGACATGAGTGCGAAGGACTTCCTGGACACCATGGCCGACCAGCTGAACAAGGCTCAGGTCGAGTGGAAGGAACAGAACGGCTAAGAGCTCGGGGGTTCACTGTGCGGCCGGCCGCGGGTTCGTCGTGGCTGGTCGCGCCCCGCGGCGGAGCCGCACATCGATACAGCCCGCGCCCCTGAGGGAAGAGAGGCTACCCAAGGTGTCACTCACACGCAGACAGGTCACCGTGGCGGCGATGGCCGCCGTGCCCGTCGCTTTCAGCGCAACCGGTACTGCTCAGGCCAAAGAACAGCGCACCCTCTACATCGCCGGTGACTCCACCGCCGCCCAGAAATACGCCGACGCCGCTCCCGAGACCGGGTGGGGCATGGCGCTCCCCTTCTTTCTGCACAAGGACCGGCGTGTCGCCAATCACGCGGTGAACGGGCGGAGTTCGAAGTCCTTTGTCGACGAGGGACGGCTCGATGTCATCCTCGGCGCCATTCAGCCGGGCGACTTCCTGCTGATCCAGTTCGGCCACAACGACGAGAAGACCGCGGACCCGGCCCGCTACACCGAGCCCTGGACGACGTACCAGGACTATCTGCGCCTGTACATCGACGGTGCCCGCGCCCGTGGTGCCCGGCCCGTGCTGGCCACCTCGGTCGAGCGGCGGAAGTTCGACGCCTCCGGCAACGCCGTGCCGACCCACGGCGACTATCCGGCGGCGATGCGGGCGCTCGCCACCGAGGAGGGTGTCGCACTGCTCGACATCCAGGCCCTGTCGCTCGCGCTGTGGCAGAAGCTCGGGGTCGAGGAGACCAAGCGGTACTTCAACTGGACCGCGACCGAGCAGGACAACACGCACTTCAATCCGCCGGGTGCCATAGCCGTGGCCCGGCTCGTCACCCGTGAACTGCTGCGGCACCGCGTGCTGGCACCCCGGGACGTGTGCCGGCTCGATGCCGAGATCCCGGAGTCCTGGATCACCTGGCCGTCGTCGGCCACCGCCTGACCACTCCTTCTTCGTTGTCGAAAGAGAGCCGCACCATGAACGCACAGATATGGCATGGGCATGTCATTACAAGGGTGATGGCCGTGGCGGGTTGCGCCGCCCTGGTCCTCGCGGTCACCGGCCCCACCGCCCAGGCCAAGGGTCATGACGTCGCCCGCGAGACCCTCGCCACCGGCGACGGCTGGGCCTCCGAAGGCACCGGCACCACCGGAGGCGCGGCCGCCGACGCCGCCCACGTCTACACCGTCACCGACTGGGCCGGCTTCAAGGCCGCCCTCGCCGCCGGTGGCGGCGCCCCGAAGATCATCAAGGTGAAGGGGACCGTCGACGCCGTCTCCGAGGGCTGCGACTCCCTCGCGGCGCCCGGGTACGACTTCGACGCCTACCTCGCGAAGTACTCGCCCGAGGCCTGGGGCCTGGACACCGACCTGAGCGCCGAGCCCGACGACAGCCCCGAGGGGCTGCGCCGCGCCTCCGCCGCCAACCAGGACCAGACCATCAAGGCGAACGTGCCCGCCAACACCACGATCATCGGCGTCGGCAAGAACGCCGGGTTCAAGGGCGCGAGCCTGCAGATCAAGGCCGTCGACAACGTCATCGTCCGCAACCTCACCTTCGAGAGCCCGATCGACTGCTTCCCGCAGTGGGACCCGACCGACGGTGACAAGGGCAACTGGAACTCCGAGTACGACACCGCCGTCGTCTACGGGTCCACCCATGTGTGGCTGGACCACAACACCTTCACCGACGGCAGTCACCCCGACAGTGCCGCGCCGACCTACTTCGGCATGCTCTACCAGCAGCACGACGGCGAGCTGGACATCGTCCGCGGCGCGAACTACGTCACCGCCTCCTGGAACGTCTTCACCGAGCACGACAAGACGATCCTGATCGGCAACAGCGACAGCGAGTCCACGGCGGCGGGGGACCGGGGCAAGCTCAAGGTCACCTTCCACCACAACCTGTTCTCCGACCTCGTCGAGCGCGCGCCCCGCGTCCGCTTCGGCCAGGTCGACTCCTACAACAACCACTTCGTGGCGAACGACGACTACGCCTACAGCTTCGGCATCGGCAAGGAGTCCCAACTCGTCGCCGAGCACAACGCGTTCACGCTGCCTGCGGGGATCAGCGCGGCCAAGGTGCTCAAGCGGTGGAACGTCTCCCCGCTCACCGCCGCGGACAACTACGTCAACGGCAAGCCCACCGACCTGATCGCCGTCCACAACGCCGAGATCCCCGCCGAGACCCTGGAGTCCGGCGCGGGCTGGACGCCCACCCTGCGCACGAAGGTCGACCCGGCCAAGAAGGTGCCCGGGATCGTCGACCGCGGCGCGGGCGCCGGGCGCGTCTGCTGACACCCCCCTGACCGGCCGGGGCGGAATCCAGCGGCCGTCCCGGCCACCCACCTCACCCCCCACGCGAGGCACCCCACCCCTGAGCCGCATGTCCAAGGAGCACCCGCATGCCCTCGCACGACACCCGACTCCCCCTGTCCAGAAGGGGATTCCTGCTCGCGAGCACCGGAGCGGCGGCCGCGCTCGCCCTCGCGCCGGCCCCCGCGCACGCCGGCGCCCGGCGCCCGTTCGGCCGCTTCGGATCACCCGCCGCCCGGCTCACCCCGCAGACGCTGTACGTCGACCCGAAAGGCCGGGGCGACCACACCACCGTCAAGGACGCCGTCACCGCCGCCACCGGCAGCGGCTGGACCCTCGTCCTCGCCCCCGCCACCTACCGCGAGACCGTCGCCGTCGACATCACCCGCACCGACGCGACCTGGATCGGCGCCTCCGAGGACCCCCGGGACGTCGTGGTCGTGTACGACAACGCGGCCGGCACCCCCAAGCCCGGCGGCGGCACCTACGGCACCACCGGGTCGGCCACCACGACCGTGCAGGCCGACGGATTCACCGCCCGCTGGATCACCTTCGCCAACGACTGGCTGCGTGCCGACCACCCCGGCATCACCGGCACCCAGGCCGTCGCCATCAAGATCCAGGGCGACCGCTCCGCCTTCCACCACTGCCGCTTCCTCGGCCACCAGGACACCCTCTACGCCGACTCGATCGCCCTCACCTCCTTCGCCCGCCAGTACTTCTCGCACTGCTATGCCGAAGGCGACGTCGACTTCGTCTTCGGGCGGGCCACGGCCGTCTACGAGAACTGCCACTTCAGGACCCTGAACCGGACCGACCTGGCGGCTGCGCCGTACGGCTTCGTCTTCGCGCCCTCCACGGCGGGTGCCAACCCGCGCGGTTACCTCGTCACCAGGAGCCGCGTCAGCAGCGAAGCACCCGACGCCTTCTACAAGCTGGCCCGCCCGTGGGTGCCGAGCTCCGACACCACCGCCCGGCCCTCGCTCGTGGTGCGGGACACCTGGCTGGGCCCCGGCATCGACGCGGCCGCCCCCTACACCACCATGTCGGACGCCTTCCCCTGGCGGAACCAGCGCTTCGCCGAGTACCGGGACACCGGCCCCGGCGCCAGGATCACGGTCCCGGGGAACCGGCCCCAACTCACCGCCGAGCAAGCCCAGTCGGCCACGCGCGAGGCCTACCTCGGCGACTGGAAGCCGTGGCGGGAGGAGTGCTGACATGCGGCGACGAGCACTGATCAGCGCCGGCGTCGGCCTCGTCGTGGCGGCGTCCGCCCCGGCCCATGCGGGAACGCGCCGCGTCCTCCACGTCCGCCCCGGCGATTCCGTCCAGGCGGCCGTCGACGCGGTCATCGGCCCCGGCTGGACGATCGTCGTGCACCCGGGCACCTATCGCGAGATCGTCAACGTTCCCGCGGACAAGGCGGAGCTGACCCTGCGCGGCGCCGTCCGTGACCCACGCGCCGCCGTCATCGTCCACGACAACGCCAACGGCACCCGCAGGCCCGACGGTTCGGGCACCTACGGCACCGCGGGCTCCGCCACCTTCACCTCCGCGGCCCCCGGCCTCACCGTCCGCGACCTCACCCTCGCCAACGACTGGCTGCGCGCCGACCACCCCGACATCACCGGCACCCAGGCGGTCGCCGCCTACACCTACGGCGACCGCACCCACTTCGAGAACGTCCGCCTCCTGGCCCACCAGGACACCCTCTTCGTCGAGACGACCGCGCTCACCGCCTTCGACCGGCAGTACTTCCGCCGCTGCTATGTCGAGGGCGACGTCGACTTCGTCTTCGGCCGGGCCACCGCCGTCTTCGAGGAGTGCCACTTCCACACCCTCCAGCGGGACGTCGACTTCACCCCCAAGGGCATGGTCTTCGCCCCCTCCACCGCCCGCGCCAACCCCTACGGCATCCTCGCCGTCCGCTCCCGCATCACCTCCGGGGCCGAGGACGCGGCGTACAAGCTGGCACGGCCCTGGGTGCCGTCGTACGAGACGACCGCCTGGCCGTCCCTCGTGGTGCGGAACAGCCGGGTCGGGCCCGGAATCGACCCGGTCGCGCCGTACACCAACATGCGCGAGGCCTACCCCTGGCAGACCATGCGCTTTCGGGAGTACGCCAACTCAGGCCCCGGCGCGGTGATCTCCGTCCCCGGCAACCGGCCCCAGCTGACCGCCGAAGAGGCCGCCGTGCACACCCGGCGGACGTATCTCGGCGACTGGAGGCCCTATGAACGCCGGTGAGGTGGGCCGACGGGCGTTCGTGGTGGGCGCCGGAGCGGCCATGCTGGCCGGGGGAGCGGTGAGCCCCGCGGAAGCCGGGGTCGTCGACGGCCCGCTGCCCGACTTCCACCCGGCGCTCAAGGCCGAGCTGGACTTCCCGCTGGCCTGGGGGACTTCACCGGTCCGTGACTTCCGCGCCTGGCGACGGACCGCGCGTTCCACGGTCGAGGAGCACCTCCTCGTCGACCGCGAGGACGGGACGCCGTACGACGCCGAATTCGACCAGGGCCCCCAAAGCGAGGGCTACACGCGGGAGTTGGTCACCCTCTCCCTCACCCGTCACGAACGCGTCCGTGCCGCCCTGCTCACTCCGGACGGCCCCGGGCCGTTCCCCGCCGTGCTGCTTCTCCACGATCACGGGGCGAAGTTCGACATCGGCAAGGAGAAACTGGTCCGGCCCTGGTACGACGACACTCGGCTCGCCTCCGCGCAGACCTGGGCGGACAAGTACTTCAGCGGCCGTTTCGTCGGCGACGAGCTGGCCCGGCGCGGCCGTGTCGTCCTGTGCGCGGACGCGCTCGGCTGGGGCGACCGCGGACCGATCGCCTACGAACAACAGCAGGCCCTCGCCTCCAACTTCTACAACCTCGGCTCCTCCCTCGCAGGTCTCATGGCCCGCGAGGACGCCCGCGCCGCCGGCTTCCTCGCCGGTCTCGACCGGGTGGATGCCAAAAGGGTCGCGGCTCTCGGGTTCTCCATGGGCGCTCACCGCGCCTGGCAGACCGCCGCGCTGACCGACGCCGTCAAGGCCACGGCGGCCGTCTGCTGGATGACCGGCCTCAGGGAAATGATGGTGCCCGGCAACAACACCCTGCGCGGGCAGTCCAGTTACTACATGCTCCACCCGGGGCTGCCCCGGTTCCTCGACTTCCCCGACGTGGCGAGCATCGCCGCCCCCAGGCCGATGCTCTTCTTCAACGGCGGGCTCGACCCGCTGTTCCCCGCCGACGGCGTACAGGTCGCGTACGACAAGCTGCGCGCCGTCTGGCACTCCCGCCACGCCGAGGAGCGGTTGCACCTGAAGACATGGCCGGACCTTGGCCATGTCTTCGTCGACCGCATGCAGGACGAGGTCTTCGGCTGGCTCGACGCCGTCCTGTAACCCCGTCCCCGAAAGGCACGACTCCCCGAAAGGCACGACTCCCCCATAAGCACGGCGAAAGGACCCGCACTCCATGTCTCGTCGTACCGCTCTCATCGCCACGGCCGCCCTCGCCCTCGGCTCCGGCCTCGCCGTTCTCCCCACCCAGGCCCAGGCCGCGACGGTCGTCGTCAGCACCTCGACCGACCTGTCCAACGCCATCAAGAACGCCACCGCCGGCACCGTCATCCAGGTCCGCGGCGGCACCTACTACCCGACGGCCACCCTCCAGTCCACGGCAAACGGCAGCTCCTCCGCGCCGGTCACGCTCACCGCGTACGGCGCGGAGACCGTGAAGATCGACGGCTCGTCGCTCCCCGACGGCGACTGGATCTTCAAGCTGACCGCCGACTACTGGAACGTCTCCAACATCACCTTCCAGAACTCCCCGGACAGCGCGGTCGTCTGCCAGTCCTGCACCGGGACGGTCTGGAACAACATCAAGACCGTCAACGGCGGCGACTCCGGCTTCACGCTCACCGGAGACGGGACCGTCAACAACACGGTCAAGAACATCGACTCCTACGGCAACTACGACGCCGCGAACCACGGCGAGAACGCCGACGGCATCGCCGTGAAGTTCGGCTCCGGCACCGGCAACCTCATCACCGGTGCCCGCCTCTACAACAACTCGGACGACGGGATCGACTTCTGGTCCTTCTCCTCGCCCGTCACGGTCGAGCACACCTGGTCCATGGGCAACGGCGTCAACCGCTGGTCCGACTCCGCCTTCGCGGGCGACGGCAACGGCTACAAGCTGGGCGGCGACGGCGAGGTCGTCGCACACGTCATCAACAACTCCGCGGCCTGGGGCAACGCCGGCAACGGGTTCACCGAGAACTCCAACACCGGCGCGATCGTCATCAACCGCACCACCGCCTACGCCAACAGCAAGTGGGGCTACTACTTCGCCACCAGCTCCGCGAAACTCGGCAAGAACCTCGCGGTGAGCAACGGCGGCGGCTCGGTCAGCAAGGGCTCCAAGGTCACCTCGTCCGGCAACAACTGGGACAGCGGGATCAGCACTCCCGCGTTCAAGTCGACGGACGCCTCGACGACGTACAACGCCCGCAGCTCCAGCGGCACCCTGCCCGCCACCACGTTCCTGACGACGGGCAGCACCACCATCGGCGCCACCATGAACTGACGCCGCCTCCGAACACCCCGGCTCAGGGCGCTTGACCCGTTTTTTACCGGGCGGGTCTCGCGCCCACCAGGGTGACGCGCGTAGAACCTCTGTCATGCATAAGTCACTGCGTATCGCAGCCGTCGCCACCGCCTGTGCGGTCGCCGGCGGCGCCCTGTACGGCGCCGGCGCGGCCACCGCCGGTCAGTCCACGGCGAACTCCACGCACGAGCCCTACAACATCGGGCTCCTGGTCAAGGACATCGACACCTACTACGGCACCGCGGCCGACGCGAACGGTGTCTACCAGGCGTCCCCCACCAGCCCGTACGCCAAGGACCTCGCGTCCCTCGACAAGGCGGCCCGGAAGTACATCGACCAGGCCACCCGCAAGGCGCACCACAAGGGCGAGAAGCCCGCCGTCGTCTTCGACATCGACGACACGCTGCTGCTCAGCCTCGACTACGAGAAGCGCTACAACTACACGTACAACGCGACCACATGGGCCGACTACGTGAACCGGGCCGACCGCCCGGCCGTCTTCGGCAGCCCCGAGCTCGTGCAGTACGCCGAGAAGAAGGGCGTCGAGGTCTTCTACAACTCGGGTCTCAGCGAGGCGCAGCGCTCGGCGGCGGTCGAGAACCTGAAGAAGATCGGTGCCGACGTGAACCTCGACACCGACCACGTGTTCCTCAAGGACAAGGCGAACCCGCCGTCCTACCTGAGCGCCTGCGCCACGCCGGGCACCTGGACCTGCACCACCGTGCAGTACAAGTCCGGCACCCGCGCGCACATCGAGAAGGACCTCGGGTACGAGATCATCGCCAACTTCGGCGACCAGTACTCCGACCTCGACGGCGGTTACGCCGACCGGACGTACAAGCTCCCGAACCCGACGTACTTCGTGAGCTAGTTCTTCACCGGCCGGATCCCCTCGAGGGTCGGTACCACGGGCTTGATCGTGCCGTCCGCCGCGAACTCCATCCGGTCGATGGTGGTTTCGCGGTGCATTCCGTCGCCGCCGGGCTTCCCCGGCCCGTTCAGGGCGAACCGGTGATAGACGATGTACCAGTCGTCGGTGCCGGGGACGTTCACCACGGAGTGGTGGCCGGTGGCGAGGATGCCGTACTCGGGACGCTTGGACAGGATCGTCCCCTTCTTGGTCCACGGGCCGAGCGGGGACGGTCCCGTCGCATAGGCGACGTGGTAGTTCTCGCTGCGGGTGTCGTCCTCGGACCACATGAAGTAGTACGTGCCGTGCCGCTTGATCACGAAGGATCCCTCGCGGAAGTTGTCCGGGGTGATGTCCTTCACCGCGGCGGCGTCGTAGGACGTCATGTCGTCGTTCAGCGGGACGACATAGCCGTGCCCGTTGCCCCAGTAGAGGTACGACGTCCCGTCGTCGTCCGTGAAGACGGCCGGGTCGATCATCTGGCCCTGGAGCGAACCGCCCTTCGCCACCAGGGGTTTGCCCAGCGCGTCCTTGAAGGGACCGGCGGGGGAGTCCGCCACCGCCACGCCGATCTGCTGCTCGGCACAGAAGTAGAAGTAGTACTTCCCGTTCTTCTCCGCGATCGCCGGCGCCCACGCGTACTTGTCGGCCCACGACACGTCCGCGCCGAGGTCGAGGACGACCCCGTGGTCCTTCCAGTGGACCAGGTCCTTCGACGAGTACGCCTTGAACCGCGTCCCGCTCCAGCCGTTGAAGCCGTCGGTGGTCGGGTAGATCCAGTACTCGCCGTTCAGATAGTGCACGTCCGGGTCGGCGTTGAGGCCGGGGAGGACGGGGCTTCCGGTCCGCACCGCCTCGACCGTCCAGCTGCGGCTGGTGCCGTTGGCGGCTGTCACGGTGTACGACTGCGGCCTGCGGAAATCGCGCCGGGTACCGGACCTGGGGGCGATGCTCGCGCCCTCACCCACGGCGATCTTCGGAGCGAGGTGCGTGAGGTCGGTGTCGGTCTGCACCGGGAGCACGACCTTCGACGCGGCCTCGGTGACGATCGCGTACCCCTTCTGACCCGCGGCCGTCGCGTCCACGACCGAGGCGGGCGTCGACGGATACGCGGCCAGCAGCCGGTCGTACTCCTTCTGCGTCACCGGAAGCACCGTGCCGTGCCGGGGATTCGCGGGCAGCTGGTAGTTCGTGGACGGGGTCCACCTGCCCGAGTCGAGGTCGGTGGTCTCGAAGGGGACGTATCCGCGACCGCCGTACTCGTCGATGAACAGGTACCACTTCTTCTCCGTGTTCGACTTGAACACCGTCGGACCCTCACCGCGGTCCATCGCCCCGCTGCCGATGCAGTCCGCGACCAGGTCGTACTTGGTCGCGGTCAGACTCGTCGACTTCTCGCCGGTGATGAACTTGGCGCAGGGCGAGCTGGAGGTGGGGTCCCGCTCGTCCTTGGTGTAGCGGTAGTAGGTGTCCTTGTACTTCACGACCGTCGAGTCGATGACCGAGTAGCCGGGGTCGTCCCAGACCTTGGGCGCGCTGAAGGTGCGGAAGTCCTTCGTGGTCGCGTACAGCATCTTGTTGTACGTCGATCCGGTGTGCCCGGGGTCGTCGTCGGCGTACAGCTTCGACGCCCAGAAGACGACGTACTCACCGAGGCTGTCGTCCCAATAGGCCTCCGGCGCCCAGGTGTTGCCCGCGTTGTCCGGGGCGACCTTCACCAGGCGCTGGTCGGTCCAGTGGACCAGGTCGGTGGACTCCCAGATCATGATCGACTTGCTGCCGTGCCGCTGGACGTCGTCCCAACTGCCGCTGCTGTTCTTGTACATGCGCAGGTCGGTGGCGATCAGATAGAACTTGTCGCCCTTCGGGGAGCGGATCACGAAGGGGTCGCGCAGGCCCTTCTCGCCGATCGTCGACGTCAGGACCGGCTTGCCCTGGTTCAGCTCGCGCCAGTGCAGGGGGTCGTTGCCGCGGCTGAGGGCGTAGCGGATCTGCTCGCCGTCGGCGGTGCCCTCGCCGGTGAAGTAGGCGAAGAGGTAGCCGGCGTACTTGGGGTGACTCACGGGTGGTGCTCCTGAGTGGGCGGAACCGGCCGGTGCGGTGAGAAGGGCCAGCAGTAGCGAGAGACAGGCGACGAGGAGGATACGAGGGCGCATGTCGCTCCTGTGAGTGTGGGGGTGTGGGGGTTTCTGTTGGGGGCTGTGCGCGCCTTCGGAGTGTTACGAGCGGGAAACAGCACGTCAATCGATGAGCGCGCGAGGAGGAGCAGCGAAAGTTTCGATTGTTTTCGTTGGGGCCCGGCAACCTCGCCGGTCACGGCGGCGACTTCAGGGCGTCCCCATCCCCGAGGAAAGGAACGCCCCCGTGCGTCACAGCACCGGACGCCACCGCCGGACCCGCACGCTCTCCATCGGCGCGGCGGTCGCCGTCGCCGCGTGCGCGGGCGGCGTACATCTCGGTCTGTCGGGCGGCGGGGCCGAGGCCGCGTCGACGACGGTCACCGTGTCCGGCACGGCTCAGCTGGAAGCGGCCGTGAAGAACGCCACCGCGGGTACGGTCATTGAGGTCCGCGCCGGTACGTACACCCCGTCGGCCACCCTCAAGTCCACGGCTGACGGCACGAGTTCGGCGCGGATCACCTTGCGGGCGCACGGCAGCGAGAAGGTGAGGATCGACGGGTCCAGGCTGCCCGCAGGGTCCTGGCTCGCCGGGATCTACGGCGACTACTGGACCGTCCAGAACCTCACCTTCCAGAACTCCCCGGCCCAGGGCTTCGTCGTCACCTCCTCCGTGGGCGGCGTCTTCAAGAACCTCGTCACCGCGCACAACGGGGACTCCGGGTTCACGCTGCGCGGCGACGGCACCAGCGACAACCTCGTGCAGAACCTGGACAGTCACGGCAACTACGACCCCGCCGGGCACGGACAGAACGCCGACGGGATCGCGGTGAAGTTCGGGTCCGGCACCGGCAACCGGATCACGGGGGCCCGCCTCTACAACAACTCCGACGACGGGCTCGACCTGTGGCAGTTCTCCTCGCCGGTCACCATCGAGCACAGCTGGGCCTTCGGGAACGGCGAAAACCGGTGGGCGGACGGCGCCTTCGAGGGCAACGGCAACGGGTTCAAGCTGGGCGGCGGGGGCGTCACGGTGGCGCACCTCGTCAACAACAACGCGGCCTGGGACAACACGCTGAACGGGTTCACCGAGAACTCCAACACCGGGGCGATCGTGCTGAACCGCAACACGGCGTACTCCAATGCCGAGGCCGGCTTCTACTTCGCCACGGGCAAGGCCCGGTTGGCGCGGAATCTGGCGGTGAGCAACAAGGGCGGGCTGTCCGAGCGGGGTTCGTCCACGGTGTCCGCGGCGAACAACTGGGACAGCGGGGTGCCGACGCCGGCATTCAGGTCGACGGACGCCACCACGGCGTATGGCGCCCGCGAGCCGGGCGGTTCGCTGCCCTCGACGGCCTTCCTGACCACCGGCTCCACCACCATCGGCACCACGATGAACTGAGCGGGGAACGACGAAACGCCCCGCCTGTCGTCACAGGCGGGGCGTTCCTCGTGCCGGCCCGAGGGGGGCTCCAGCCGGCAGCTGCCGGCCGAGGGGGGCTCAGGCCGGCAGGTCCATGTACGTCCACGCACTACTAGGGACGTTGAAGAGGAACGAATGGTTGTTCCCCCGGTACGAACCCGTGGTGAAGGAGCGCGTGCCGGGCTGCGTGGGGGCCGTGGGGATGGCCGAAACCCAGCCGTTCACCGTCATCAGGGGACCGTGCACCCATTAAGTGGCCGCTGAGGACGAAAGGGTTGCCGCGCCGCCGGAGATTTTTTCAAGGCTCCGGCGACGGACCTAGGAGTCCCCTTCGTCCGCGCCGTCGGCCTGGGCCGCGAAGCCGCCCTTCACGGCGAGGTCCCCGGACTTCGCGGTCGCCGTCGCCGTGTAGCCGTCGCCCTTCGCGTCCCGGCCGCCGCGCGCGTGGTTGTACTGCCCGGCGAACACCCACTCGCCATTGGGGACCGTACGGCCGTCCTTGAGCACCCAGGTGTAGACGAGGAAGCCGTCCTTCTCGGCGACCGTCAGCGTGAAGTCGTCCTCGGGCAGTGAGCGCCAGGCGCCGGTGGTGGTGACACCGCCGGTCTGTTCGATCCTCAACTCGACCGTGAGCGCGGTCAGCTGCTCGGAGGTCCTGACGGTCACATCGCTCTGCGCCCAGAACTCGTTGCTGTGCGGGTCCATCGCACCGTCCGACCACAGCGGGCCGTCCTCGGCGCCGGACGCCTGCACCTCGGTGGAGGCGCTGGGCGTGCCCGAGGGCGGACCGCTCGGCTTCTCGGCCTCCCGCGTGGGGGTGGTCCTCGGCGTCGGATCCGCCGGCGGGGCGGGCGGCCGGCTGGTCGCGTCGGGCGACGGAGTGGGCGTGCCCGTGGCCGCGACCGACGTCTGCGCGGGTGTCTTGTCCCTGACCGCGGACGCCACCGCGTAACCGCCGAGGCCCAGCACACAGGCGACCGCGGCCGTGGCGCTCACCACCCGCACCCAGCCGTAGACCGGTGGCCGGGTCGCCCGGTGGTCGGGGCGGGTCTGCTCCGACATGCCGCGCTCGATCCGGGCGAGGATCTGCTCGCGGTTCGGCTCGTGCGCCTCGGCCGCGTCCCGCAGCCGGGCGCGCAGTGCGCCGTGCACGTCCCGCTGCATGGTCATCGGTCCCTTCCTCCGGCGTCACCGGTGCGCGCCATCGCGGCGTGCACCTTCAGCGGAGCGTTCTGAGGGCCGAGCAGCCGCTGCAACTCGGCCATCCCCTTCGAGGTCTGGCTCTTAACCGTACCGACCGACACACCGAGGGCCAGCGCGGTGTCCTTCTCCGAGAGATCGAACGCGTGCCGCAGCACGACACACGCCCGCTTGCGGAACGGCAGCCTGCGCAACGCCTCCTGGACGTCGACCACGCCCGCCACGTCGGGGTCCTCGACCTTCTCCTCGCGCTGGGACCAGAACAGGGCGATGCGCCGGCGCTCGCGGACGGCGCTGCGGATGCGGGTGCGAGCCAGATTGGCGACCACTCCGCGCGCGTACGCAGCCGGGTGGTCGGCCGCGCGCACCCGGTCCCAGCGGTGCCACAGCGCCAGCAGGGCGTCCGCCGCCAGATCGTCGGCGGCGTCCGGCTCGCCGGTCAACAGATGGGCGAGGCGCGACAGTTCGGCATAGTGGCGTTCGAAGAAGGCGTGGAACTCCACGGAGGCGGCGTCGTCGGCGACTGTGCCCACGGGCTCCCTCTCCTTTGCGTGTCATGTGAATGACATGTGGTCGTCCGGGGGTGGCCGGGCGGAGATGCGGAAGCGTAGCAGTGATCGAGTACGTGGTTTCGTACGGTCCTTCGAACGATGGATGACGGGGCGACCCCCGAATCCGTAACACGGGGAAAACCTGAAGCGCGTTCAACGCAGGAACAATCCAGCCAGCATCCGCACATCGATCATTCAGGCACCAAGGAGCATCGACCATGTCCGTCGACCGGTACTTCAGGATCTCCGAGAGGGGATCCACCTTCGCCCGTGAGATACGCGGCGGCTTCGCCACGTTCTTCACGATGGCCTACATCCTTGTCCTGAATCCCATCATTCTCGGCAGCGCGAAGGACAAGTTCGGCCACCAGCTGGATGCGGTGCAGTTGACCACCGCGACGGCTCTGGTGGCCGCGGTGATGACGATCATCATGGGCGTGGGCGGCAACCTGCCGCTCGCGCTCGCCGCCGGGCTCGGGCTGAACGCGGTCGTCGCCTTCCAGATCGCCCCGCTGATGAGCTGGGACGACGCGATGGGCCTGGTCGTCCTGGAAGGTCTGCTCATCTGTGTGCTGGTGGTCACCGGACTGCGGGAGGCCGTCATGCACGCCATTCCGCAACCGCTCAAGCAGGCGATCAGTGTCGGGATCGGGCTGTTCATCGCGTTCATCGGCTTCGTGGACGCCGGGTTCGTGAGCCGTATCCCCGACGCCGCGAACACCACCGTGCCGGTTCAGCTCGGGGGCACCGGCGCCCTCACCGGGTGGCCCATTCTCGTCTTCTGTCTCGGAGTGCTGCTGACGATCGGGCTGCTCGCGCGCAAGGTCAAGGGCGCGATCCTGATCAGCATCGTGACCATGACGGTCCTCGCGATGGTCATCAACTCCATCGCCGACATCAAGGCCTGGGGGCTGACGACACCGGCGTGGCCCGACAAGGTCGTCGACACCCCCGACTTCGGGCTGATCGGTCACTTCAGCCTGTTCGGTTCCTTCAGCGCGCCCGGCGTGGGGATCGTCACGGTCGTCCTGCTGATCTTCACGCTGATCCTGTCCGACTTCTTCGACACGATGGGAACGGTCGTCGGGATCACCGCCGAGGCGGGGCTGCTGGACGAGGAGGGCAAGGTGCCCAACCTCGGCCGGGTGCTGCTGATCGACGGGGCGGCGGCGGTGGCCGGTGGTGCGGCGTCCGCGTCCTCCGCCACGTCGTACATCGAGTCGGCGGCGGGCGTCGGTGAGGGCTCGCGCACCGGGTTCTCGAACCTCATCACCGGTGGGCTGTTCGGCCTGGCGCTGTTCCTGACCCCGCTGCTGACCATCGTCCCGCTCCAGGCCGCCGCTCCCGCCCTCGTCGCCGTGGGCTTCCTGATGATGACGCAGGTCAAGCACATCGACTGGGACAAGTACGACATCGCGATCCCGGCGTTCCTGACCATCGCCGTGATGCCCTTCACCTACTCGATCACGAACGGCATCGGGGCCGGCTTCCTGGCGTACGTCGTGATCAAGGTGGTGCTGGGGAAGGCCAAGGAGATCCACTGGCTGTTGTGGGCGGCCTCGGCGCTGTTCCTCGTGTACTTCGCGATCGACCCGATCGAGCAGATCCTCGGCGCCAAGTAGCCACCGGGACGCCTCAGTTCTTGAGGGCCGCCTCCATCACGGCCTTGGCCACGGGGGCGGCCAGCCCGTTGCCGCTCACCTCCGAGCGGGCCGCGTTCGACTGCTCCACGACCACCGCCACGGCGACTTCCTTCCCGTCGGCCTTCCCGTAGGACGTGAACCAGGCGTACGGCGTCTGGCTGTTGTTCTCGCCGTGCTGGGCCGTGCCGGTCTTGCCGCCCACCGTGACGCCGTCGATCAGGGCGTTCGTGCCCGTGCCCTTCTCCACCACCGTCTGCATCGCCGACTGGAGTTGTTCCGCCGTGTCGGAGCTGACGATCCGCTCGGTGCCCGCCTCGTCGTCGTAGTTCTTCAGGACGTCACCGCCGTGGTCGGTGATCGTCGACACCATGTGGGGCGTCACCAGCTTGCCGCCGTTGGCTATGGCCGCGGAGACCATGGCCATCTGGAGCGGGGTGGCCGTGACGTCGTACTGGCCGATACCGGTCAGGGCCGTCGAGGACTTGTCCATGCCGGACGGATAGACGCTCTCGTAGGCCCGCACCGGGACGTCCTGCGTGGCGTCGTTGAAGCCGAACTTCTCGGCCATCTCCTTCACCTTGTCCTGGCCGAGGTCGACGGCCATCTTCGCGAAGACGTTGTTGCACGAGTACTGCAGCGCGGTGCGGATCGTGGCGTTCTCGCAGGGCGCGGAGGTGTTCTCGTTCGCGAGTTCCCTGGTCGTCCCCGGCAGGGTGTACGGGTCCGGGCTCTCGGTCTTCTCGTCCACCGAGGAGTAGAGGCCGTCCTCCAGCGCGGCCGAGGCCACGACCAGCTTGAACGTCGAGCCGGGCGGCAGCGGCTGGCGCAGCGCGCGGTTGGTCAGCGGCTTGTCGGAGTCCCCGTTGAGCTGCTTCCAGGCACTGCCCGCGGTGTTGGCGTCCGTCAGCGAGGACGGGTCGTACGACGGTGTCGACACGACCGCCAGGATCTTGCCGGTCGTCGGGTCGATCGCGACGGCCGCGCCCTTCTTGTCGCCGAGCGCGTCGTACGCCGCCTTCTGCACGGCGGGGTCGATCGTCGTGATCACATCACCGGGCTCGGCCCGCTGATTGGTGATCGTGTCCATGACGGTCTTCAGCCGGCTGTCGGTGCCTTTGAGGAGGTCGGCGTAGATGCCCTCCAGCTGGGTCGGGGCGTAGGCCTGCGAGGCGTAGCCCGTCACCGCCGCGTACAGCTTGCCGTTCGTGTACGTCCGCTTGTACGCGAGGTCGCTGTCCGTCACCCTCTCGGAACCCGTGACCGCTCTTCCGGCCACGATGATGTTCCCGAGCGGCGAGGAGTACGTCTCGATCGCGTTCCGCCGGTTGTCGTTGTCGTCCGCGAGTGCCTGGCCGTCGTAGAACTGCACCCAGGTCGCTCGGATCAGCAGAGCGAACACCAGGAGCAGCGCGAAGACCGATGCGCGCCTGATCGTCTTGTTCATCCCACCGAGAAGACGATCAGGCGGAAGCGGATCGTTCCCATGCGTCCGCTTTTCTCATCGGACGTTCATCTGAGGCTTCTTGCGCGGCTTTTCTACGGCGGTCTCACGCGTCCAGCATGAGCACGGTCTCGTCGATCTCCGCCCCGCGCGCGTGGGCGTACCCCGACGCCTGTGCGGTCACCCGGAATCCGCACTTCTCCAGGACGCGCAGGGAGCCCGTGTTGTCGGCGGCCGCGCGGGCGTACAGGGGGCGCTCGGGCACCTGCCGGACCAGTTCCCGCAGCGCCTCCGTGGCGATGCCGCGCCCCCAGTAGGCCCGGTCGACCCAGTAGGTCACCTCGCGCTCGCCCGGCTCGCCGTACACCGACGCGCTGCCCACCACGTCACCGTCCACCAGGATCGTGCGGTGCACGGCGTCCGAGGCCCGGATGCGTTTCCAATGGGCGTCGAACGCGTCCCGGTCGGCCGGGTCCTTCGGGGTGAACGCGGCCATGCGCAGGGACTCGGGATCGTTCATCTGCCGGAAGAAGACCGGCAGATCGCTGTCATGAACCTCTCGAAGCGCGATCTGCATGCCTCAGAGCCTACGGGTGGCCAGTGTCAGCCGGTCCCGCGCGTCGAACAGCGCGTCCTTCACCATCTGCTCGTGGGCCGGGGTCAGTCGCGCCACCGGCACCGAGCAGCTGATCGCGTCACGCGCGGGCGTGCGGTACGGGATCGCGACGCCGAAGCAGCGCAGCCCCAGCGTGTTCTCCTCGCGGTCCACGGAGAAGCCCTGCTCCCGGATCTGGTGCAGCTCCTCGATGAGCTTCTCGCGGTCGGTGATCGTGTGCTCGGTGAGCGCGGGCAGGGTCTCCGGCAGCATCTTGCGGACCTGCTCGTCGGAGTACGTGCTGAGCAGCGCCTTGCCGAGGGAGGTGGAGTGCGCCGGGAGCCGGCGGCCCACTCTCGTGAAGGGCCGCAGGTAGTGCTGCGACTGTCGGGTGGCGAGGTAGACGACGTTCGTGCCGTCCAGTCGCGCGAGGTGGATGGTCTCGGTGGTGTCGTCGGAGAGCCGGTCCAGCGTCGGCCGGGCCGCCGCGACCACCTCGTCGCCGTCGATGTAGGAGGTGCCGACGAGCAGCGCCCGCACGCCGATGCCGTACCGCGTGCCCGTCGCGTCGGTCTCCACCCAGCCCAGCTCGACAAGCGTGCGCAGCAACATGTAGAGACTGGACTTGGGGTACCCGACGGCCTCCTGGACCGCCGCGAGGGAGTGCATGCCGGGACGTCCGGCGAAGTATTCGAGCAGTTCAACCGTCCGTACCGCGGACTTGACCTGTGACCCGCCGCCCGTCTCGCCAGCCGACATCGCCCTTGACCCCTTCGTTCGACGGGAAATAGTCTCCAACAGCATATTCACCATCAGGGACAGCGTTCAGCATATCGAACGGTCCTGGTGGCTGACCCAGATACACGTGGAGGGACCCGCGGTGGCAGCAGCACCAGTCTGGAGTGTCGACCCCCGAACCGGGAAGCAGCGCGAGCAGGTTGCGGTGGAGGCCACAGCCCAGGAGGTGGACGCCGCCGTCCGCGCCGCGCACGACGCGCGCGCGTCCCTCGCCGACCGCACCGTCCGCGCGGCCTTCCTGCGCACCGCCGCCGACCGGCTCCAGGACTCCAAGGATCACCTCGTCGAAGCCGCCGACGCCGAGACCGCGCTCGGTCCGGTCCGGCTGACCGGCGAGCTCGCCCGCACCAGCTACCAGCTGCGGGCCTTCGCCGACATCGTCGACGAGGGCGAGTTCCTCGGCGTGGTGATCAACCACCCCGACGACACCGCGACCCCGCCGATCCCGGACCTGCGCCGCTACAAGGTCCCCCTGGGCGTCGTCGCCGTCTACTCGGCCTCCAACTTCCCCTTCGCCTTCTCGGTCGCCGGCGGCGACACCGCGAGCGCGCTCGCGGCCGGCAACCCCGTGGTCGTCAAGGCCCACCCCGACCACCCGGCCCTGTCCGAGCTGGTCGCGTCCGTGCTGCGCCGGGCCGCCGCCGAGCACGGCATCCCCGCGGGCGTGGTCGGTCTCGTCCACGGCTTCGAGGCCGGCCTCGAGCTGATCAAGCATCCGCTGGTCGCGGCCGCGGGCTTCACCGGTTCCGTGAAGGGCGGCCGTGCCCTGTTCGACGCGGCGGCCGCGCGTCCGGTGCCGATCCCGTTCCACGGCGAGCTGGGCTCCCTGAACCCCGTCGTGATCACCGAGGAGGCGGCCGCCGAGCGCGCGGAGGCCATCGGCGCCGGGCTCGCGGGCTCCATGACCCTCGGCGTCGGCCAGTTCTGCGTGAAGCCGGGCCTGGTCCTCGTGCCGTCCGGCGCGGCGGGCGACGGCCTGCTGAAGTCCCTGACCGACGCCGTCAGCGACACCGAGGCGGGTGTCCTTCTCGACCACCGCATGCGGGACAACTTCGTCGCCGGGGTCGCCGAGCGCGTCGAGCTTCCCGAGGTCGAGTCGCCGGTGACGCCCGGAGCGGGCGGCGAGCACACGGTGAGCGCGGGCTTCCTCACGGTGGCGGCGGACAAGCTGACCACCGAGGGGGCGTACGACCTGCTCCTGGAGGAGTGCTTCGGTCCGGTCACCGTGGTGGCCCGCTACGAGGACGACGACGAGGCGCGGGCCGTGCTGTCCCGGCTCCCGGGCAACCTCACCGCGACGGTGCACCTGTCGGCGCAGGAGGCCGCGGGCGAGGGGCGTGGCGCCGAGATCCTCGCGGAGCTGACGCCGCTGGCCGGCCGGGTCCTGGTGAACGGCTGGCCGACGGGCGTGGCCGTGGCCCCGGCCCAGCAGCACGGCGGCCCGTACCCGGCGACGACGTCCACGTCGACGTCGGTGGGCGGTACGGCGATCGAGCGCTGGCTGCGACCGGTGGCGTACCAGAACGCGCCGGAGGCCCTGCTCCCGCCGGAACTGAGGGACGACAACCCACTGGGCCTGCCCCGCCGTTTCAACAACCAGCTGGAGCGCTAGGGCCTGCCGGCGGATCAGGCCGACCGCACGCAACGGTGCCTGATCAGCGCCGGTGAGCGGGGGGCTGGTGCGGGCAGCTGCACGGCGGGGGAGAGCGACGACAACGTCGCTGGGGGCGCCCCCTCCGGCAGGAATGTGCCAGGGCCCGCGACGTCGGCATGATGTGCCGACCGGGCCCTGGCACCCGGGAGTCGCGGGCGGAGAGGGAGCTGGAAAACTCTGAGGATGGACGTCGAACTTCCCGAACTCCCTTTCCCTCTCCGCACCTATGGCCCCGACGGGCACTGGGCCCACGAGGACGGCATCCTCTCCGGGTGGGCCGGCCCCCGGCAGGACCGGTTCGTGCCGCCCACCGGGGAGTCCCTGGACCCCGCCGCCGACGCGCCGCGGCTGCTCGGTGCCCCCGAGGGGGACTTCCAGCTGATAGCCCGGGTCACCGTGGGCTTCAACAAGTCGTTCGACGCGGGCGTGCTCTACGTCCATGTCGGCGAGCGGGCCTGGGCCAAACTCTGCCTGGAGAACTCCCCGGACGTGCCCACCGTTTGCACGGTCGTCACCCGGGGACACTCCGACGACTGCAACTCCTTCACCGTGGACGGCAGTTCGGTGTGGCTGCGGGTCAGCCGCACCGGCCGCGCCTTCGCCTTCCACGCCTCCCGCGACGGCAAGCGCTGGACCTTCGTCCGCCTCTTCACCCTGGGCGACGAGAAGGAGACCGGCGCGGCCCTGATCGGCTTCATGGCGCAGTCGCCGATGGGGGAGGGGTGTGTGGTGACGTACGACCACATCGAGTACCGGCCCGAGTGGCCGGCCGACCTGCGCGACGGAACCTGAGCGCTGCGCTGGGCCTGAGCCGGGCGCCATCCGGGGTGCCGGGTTCGGTCGTCGGGCGGCTGCGGGTGGGAGGGGGCTGGGCGCGCCCACGCGGCGGAGCCGCACATCGATACGGCCCCGCGCCCCTGAGCAGGTGCAGGCACCCGGGGAATGAGACCCGCTGCTTGAATGTTCACCCACTGAGCGGAGGGAGTCTCCGTACGTCCGACCTGGAGAGAGCCGAACCATGCGCGTCGAGATCTGGAGCGACATCGCCTGCCCCTGGTGCTACGTGGGCAAGGCCCGCTTCGAGAAGGCGCTGGAGGCCTTCCCGCACCGTGACGGGGTCGAGGTCGTCCACCGGTCGTTCGAGCTGGATCCCGGGCGGGACAAGGGCGACGTGCAGCCCGTCCTCGCCATGCTCGGCAAGAAGTACGGCATGAGCGAGGCCCAGGCCCAGGCCGGCGAGGAGAACCTCGGCGCCCAGGCCGCCGCCGAAGGGCTCGCCTACCGGACCCGGGACCGCGACCACGGCAACACCTTCGACCTGCACCGGCTCCTCCACCTCGCCAAGGAACAGGGCAGGCAGGACGAGCTCGTCCAGATCTTCTACCGGGCCAACTTCGCCGAGGAGAGGTCCTTGTTCACCGAGGGCGACGAGCGCCTCGTGGAGCTCGCCGTGGAGGCCGGCCTGGACGCCGACGAGGTCCGCAAGGTCCTCGCCGACCCCACCGCCTACGCCGACGACGTCCGCGCCGACGAGCGCGAGGCCGCCGAGCTCGGTGCCAACGGCGTCCCCTTCTTCGTCCTGGACCGCACGTACGGCGTCTCCGGAGCCCAGCCCGCCGAGGTCTTCACCCAGGCCCTCACCCAGGCCTGGGGCAACCGCTCCCCGCTGAAGCTGATCGACCAGGGCGACACCTCCGCCGAGGCCTGCGGTCCCGACGGGTGCGCCGTACCCCAGCAGGGCTGACAAAACACGCAGGTCGGCGCGGACGTATAAGCGTTCCTTGGCGAAACCGCGTAGAAATTCGCAATGGACCGAGAGGTCTTCCGGCCCCACAGTGGAGCCATGGAGACGTTCGAGAGCCTCGTCCGCGCCGAGTTCGCCCCGAAGAACACCTTCCTCAACACCGCGAGCAGCGGCCTGCTCCCCGCACGCACCGTGACCGCCCTCCAGGAGGTCGCGCTGATCCGCGCCGAGGGCAGGCCGCTGGACCCGCTGTTCCAGGACGTGGAGATGTCCCGCGCCGCGTTCGCCAGGCTCGCCGGCGTCCCGGTCACCCGGGTCGCGGCGGGAGCGTCCGTGTCCAGCCACTCGGGCCTGGTCGCCGCCTCGCTGCCGCCGGGCGCCGAAGTCCTCACCGCCGAGGACGACTTCACCTCCGTCGTGAACCCCTTCCACACCCGCGGCGACCTTAAGGTCCGCATCGTGCCGCTGGAACGGCTCGCCGACTCCGTCCGCCCCGGCACCGCCCTCGTCGCGGTCAGCGCCGCCCAGTCCGCCGACGGCCGGATCGCCGACCTGCCCGCCCTGCGGGACGCGGCCAGGGACCACGGAGCCCGCACCTACGTCGACTTCTCGCAGGCCGCGGGCTGGCTCCCGGTGGACGCGCGGTCGTACGACTACACCGTCTCCACCACCTTCAAGTGGCTGCTCGGCCCGCACGGCGCGGCCTTCCTCGCCGTGCCGGAGGACTTCGGCGACCTGAAGCCGGTGCTGGCCGGCTGGGTCGCGGGGGAGATCCCGTGGGACAGTTGCTACGGCCCCGTCGCCGAACTGGCCCACTCCGCCCGGCGGTTCGACGTCAGCCCAGCCCTGTTCACCTACACGGGCACCCGCCGTTCCCTCGAACTCCTGGAGGAGCTCGGCGTGGACGCCGTGCGCGCCCACGACCTCGCCCTCGCGGACATCTTCCGTACCGGACTCGCCGCCCTCGGCCACGCACCGCTGCCGGCCCCCGGCTCGCCGATCGTGTCCGTGCCCGGACTCGGCCACCGGCAGCGCGAGTTGAGCGCCGCCGGCATCGAGGTCTCCGACCGCGCGGGCAACCTGCGCGCCTCCTTCCACCTCTACAACACCGCCGCCGATGTCGACCGGCTCCTGGACGCCCTGTCTGCCTGAACCGCTGGCGCCGCGCCGCCCGGGACGCTAGGAAGGGGCATCAAGGGGTGGTGGTGCCGTGGAGTCCACGGACGGGACGACGTCCGTACAGCAACCCGCAGACGCGGAGCTGCACCGGCGGCTGGTGTACGGCGACGAGTCCGCGCTGGCCGAGGCGTACGGGGCGTACGGCGGGCTGGTGCGGGCGGTCGCGGTGCGCGTGACCGGCAGCCGGGCCGCGGCCGAGGACGTGGCGCAGGAGGTCTTCGCGCAGCTGTGGAGCAGGCCGTACGCCTTCGACGCGCGCCGCGGCACCCTGCGCACCTGGCTGTCGGTGCTGGCCCACCGGCGGGCCGTGGACTGGGTGCGCAGGGAGGCCCGGCACCGCAAGGACGTCCGCGCCGACGACCTGGCCCTGCACGGCATCCCGGACGCCTCTCCCGGCCCCGCCGAGGCGGTCGTCGACCGGGAGCGGTCCCTCCTGCTGCACACCGCTCTCGCCGAACTCCCGCAGTCGCAAAGGGAGGTGGTGCACCTCGCCTACTTCGCGGGCCGCACCTACCGGCAGGCCGCCGTCGAGCTCGGCATCCCCGAGGGCACCGCGAAGACCCGGCTGCGCACCGCCCTGCGTGCCCTCGCGGAGACTTTGGCCGACCCACCCGACCCGGCGTGGGAAGAGGGCGCATGATGGCGACAGGGGAACACAGGGAAGGGGGCGAGCGGTGACCGATCACGACGACGTACGCGATCTGCTGGCCGCCTGGGCCTTCGGCGCCCTGGAACCGGCCGAGGAGCGGCTGGTCCCACCGCATCTGGCCGAGTGCGAGAGCTGCGCGGCGGAGGCGGAACGGCTGCGCGCGACCGTACGGCTGCTGGACGGCCCGCCGCTCGACGAGCCGCCGTCCCCCCTCGGCACCCTTCTCACCGGAGCCCTCCGCGCCCGCCCCGCGCCACCCCGCGTGGCCCGGCACGCCGCCCCCTACGCGGCCGCCGTCGCCGGGCTCGAGGCGCTGCTGCCCGAGCTCGCGGGGCGCTGGTCGACGCCGGTCGTGCACGACTGGGACGTGCACGCGACCATCGCCCATCTGCTGGCCGCCGACGAACATCTGGCCCTGCGGCTCGGGATCGACGCCCGGGTGCCGGGCGCGTGGATCGACGAGGACGCGGACTGGGCGGACGCCTGGGAGAGGCGTACCGCCGAGGTGATCGCCCATGAATACGGCCGTACGCCCGAACAGACCATCGCCGACTGGTCCGCGCAGGCGGCCGCGCTCCTCGGCACCCCGCATGCCCTCGATCCCGAACTCGCCGCAGGAACAACCCTGTTGATGGGCCTCAGGCTGCCCGTCACCGAGCACTTCCTGGCGCGGGCCTTCGAGGCGTGGATCCACACCGACGACATCGGCCGCGCCCTGGGCCTGGCCGTGCCGCCGCCGCCCGAGGAGCACCTGGGGCAGCTGGTCAGGCTGGCCGTCCGCGTTCTCGGCACCGTCCTCGGGGCCGAGGCCCCGCCGGTGCTGTTGGGGCTCAGGGGCGGCGAGGAGTGGGTCCTGGGTTCGCAGAGCGACCCCGTCGCCGCCGAACTCACCCTGGACGCCGTGGACTTCTGTCTGCTGGTCGGCGGGCGGCACGCGCCGGACACGGTTCCCCGGGACACCACGGGCGACGCGGCCGCCGTACGGAACGTACTGGAGCGGGCCGCGTCGCTGTCGTGGCTGTGAGGGCCACCCCCGGGGTCACTCAGGGGTCACCGTGGGGTCACTTCACCGGCGTGAAGTCCCTCGCGCCAATGAACTCCGGCCGCCGGATGGGCGCCGCGAACGGCTCCACGGCCTGGTTCTCCACGCTGTTGAACACGATGAACACGTTGCTGCGCGGGAACGGCGTGATGTTGTCGCCGGAGCCGTGCATGCAGTTGCAGTCGAACCAGGTCGCCGAACCGGCCTTGCCCGTGAACAGCTTGATGCCGTATTCCGAGGCCATCGCGGTGAGCGCCTCGTCCGACGGCGTGCCCGCGTCCTGCATCTGCAGCGACTGCTTGTAGTTGTCCTTCGGGGTGGCCCCCGCGCACCCGAGGAAGGTGCGGTGGGACCCCGGCATGATCATGAGGCCGCCGTTGGTGTCGTAGTTCTCGGTCAGCGCGATCGAGACGGACACCGTCCGCATGTTCGGCAGGCCGTCCTCGGCGTGCCAGGTCTCGAAGTCGGAGTGCCAGTAGAAGCCGCTGGCCCCGAAACCGGGCTTGACGTTGATCCGCGACTGGTGGACGTAGACGTCCGAGCCGAGGATCTGCCGGGCCCGGCCGACGACCCGCTCGTCGCGCACCAGACTCGCGAAGATCTCGCTGATCTTGTGCACCTCGAAGACCGAGCGGATCTCCTTGGACGTCGGCTCGATGATCGAGCGTTCGTCCGCGCGGATGTCCGGGTCGGTGACGAGCCGCTCCAACTCACGCTGGTAGACGGGGACCTCGTCGGGGCCGATGATCTGGTCGACGGCGAGGAAGCCGTCGCGCTCGAACGCCTCCAGCTCGCCCGTGGCGATCGGTCCCGGCGCGCCGGGGGCCGACCAGACCACCGGGTCCTTGCGGGGCGTCGACACCTCGGTGGCGCCGCGGCTGGGGTAGAGATCGGTGACGGTGGTGGTGGTCATGGGTGCGGTCACACCTCCTCGGATTCGGGTTCGGTGAGCAGCGGGTAGACGCCGTTCTCGTCGTGGTCCTCCCGGCCGGTCACGGGCGGGTTGAACACGCAGATGCAGCGGAAGTCCTCCTTGACCCGCAGCGTGTGCCGCTCGTGACCGTCCAGCAGGTACATGGTCCCGGGCGTGATCGAGTGCGTCTGCCCGCTCTCGTGGTCGGTCAGCTCGGCCTCGCCCTCGACGCAGACGACGGCCTCGATGTGGTTCGCGTACCACATCGACGTCTCCGTACCCGCGTACAGGATCGTCTCGTGCAGCGAGAAGCCGACCCGCTCCTTGGCGAGCACGATGCGTTTGCTCTCCCAGGTGCCGGACGCGGCCCTCACATGCCGGTCGGTGCCTTCGATGTCCTTGAAAGAACGGACGATCACGGTGCTGCGATGCCTCCTACGTAGACGGTGATTCAGACGGTTTCGCGTACGGAACGGGCGAGGATGCTGAGTCCCTCGTCCAGTTCCTCGGGGGTGATCGTGAGTGCCGGAAGCAGCTTCACGACCTCGCTCTCGGGGCCCGACGTCTCGATGAGCAGCCCGAGTTCGAAGGCGCGGTGCGCCACCTTGCCGGCGCGCTCCTTGTCGTGGAACTCCATGCCCCACACGAGCCCGCGCCCGCGGTACTCCTTCACGTCGGCCAGGTTCTCCTCGGTGATGGAGATGAGCCCCTGCTCGACCTGCTCGCCGCGCTTGCGGGTCTGCTTCTCCATCGCGGACCCGTCCGCCCAGTACTGCTCCAGGGTGGCGGTGGCCGTGACGAAGGCGGGGTTGTTGCCGCGGAAGGTGCCGTTGTGCTCGCCCGGCTCCCAGATGTCCAGCTCCGGCTTGAACAGGCAGAGCGACATCGGAAGGCCGTAGCCGCTGATGGACTTGGACACGGTGACGATGTCCGGCGTGATGCCCGCCTCCTCGAAGGAGAAGAAGGCACCGGTACGCCCGCAGCCCATCTGGATGTCGTCGACGATGAGCAGCATGTCCTGCCGCTCGCACAGCGCGGCGAGCGCCTGCAGCCACTCCCGCCGGGCGACGTTGATGCCGCCCTCGCCCTGCACGGTCTCGACGATCACGGCGGCCGGCTTGTTCAGGCCCGAGCCCTGGTCCTCCAGGAGCCGCTCGAACCACAGGAAGTCCTCGACGGTGCCGTCGAAGTAGTTGTCGAACGGCATCGGCGTGCCGTGCACCAGCGGGATACCGGCGCCCGCCCGCTTGAAGGCGTTGCCGGTGACGGCCAGGGAGCCCAGCGACATCCCGTGGAAGGCGTTGGTGAAGGACACGATGGCCTCGCGCCCCTTGACCTTCCGGGCGAGCTTGAGCGCCGACTCCACGGCGTTGGTGCCCGTCGGGCCCGGGAACATGACCTTGTACGGCAGGTCGCGCGGCCGCAGCACGAGGTCCTGGAAGGTCTGGAGGAAGGCGCGCTTGGCGGTGGTCGACATGTCGAGCCCGTGCGTGACGCCGTCGCGCTCCAGGTAGTCGATCAACGCCCGTTTCAGCACGGGGTTGTTGTGGCCGTAGTTCAGTGAACCGGCGCCGGCGAAGAAGTCCAGGTACGCGTGGCCGTCCTCGTCGTACATGCGGCTGCCCTGCGCGCGGTCGAAGATGGTGGGCCAGCCGCGGCAGTAGCTGCGCACCTCGGACTCGACGGTCTCGAAGACGCTGAGGTCGGGCTGGGTGATGGTCACGAAGAATCGCTCCTCGGGTGCGTGGGGGGTCAGGCGGAGGGAGTGGGGGTGGGGGAGAGGGGCCCGATGCGGTAGAGGACCTCGGGGTCGTGCGGCCCGTCGGGGAACAGGCTCGCGTCGAACAGCACCTCGCGCTCCAGGCCGGCGCCACGGCGTTCGGCGAACGCCGTGAACAGCCGCTCGGAGGCGGTGTTGCCCGGCGTGATGGTGGTCTCGACGGTGGTCAGCCCGCGCTCGGCGGCGAGCCGCGCGGTCAGTCCGTCGAGCAGGGCGGCGGCGAGTCCGCGGCCGCGGTACGCCGAGTCCACCGCCACCTGCCAGACGAGCAGGGTGCCGGGTCGGTCCGGGCGGACGTACCCGGTGACGAAACCGATCGGCTCCCCGCTGTCGTTCCGTGCGACGGCCGACGTGGCGGCGAAGTCGCGGCACCACAGCAGATAGCTGTACGACGAGTTCAGGTCGAGGACCTCGGAGTCACGGGCGATCCGCCACAGTGCGGCTCCGTCCGCGACCGTCGGCCGGTCGATTTGCAGGTCTGCTTGTGCGGCAGTCATGCGAATTGAATTTACCGAGGGAAATTCAAAATTGCATCGCCGGGTGGGGTTACATGCGGGCGTTCCATGTGTTATCACGCGGGCGCGCGCCGACGCGCAAGAAGTGACCGTTTTGCACGGTTATGCCCGGCAGATAAGGGGCAAATGGATCACGATGTGTAACGCGTCACAGGCATGTAACCACCACGAGATCTCCCCGAATTCAGCCGGTTCGCGTTCGCAGAATCTTTGCGTTTAGGTCCAGGGAAAGCGGGCAGAAGAATACGGGAAGCTATTCTCTGATAAGCCCCGGAATTACTCTGTCAATTATGCACCCGTTAATGAAAGGGTCGGCCGAGGGTTACCGCCACGCTTCCTCCGCGGCGCGCAGCGCGCCTTCCACGTCCACCGCGAGTCCCTTCTCCCGCAGTGCCGCGCCCAGTGCCGCCAGGCTCGCCCGCACGGCCCCCCGCGTCGCGTCCACCCCGTAGTGGTTGACCCGGATCATCTCCTTGGCCAGCGCGCCCCCGCCCGCGGCCAGCGGCAGCGCGGGGTCGGACGCCAGGGCGCGGGCGACGAGTTCCGATGCCACCAGGCCGGAGGGCGAGCGCAGCGTCGTGGCGACGGGTGCGGCCTCGCGGTCCTCGTACACATAGGGCTCCAGGCCCGCGCCCAGCACCCGCGCCCCCGCCCGGGTCGCCGCGGCGGCGGCCCGGTGTCGGCCCATCACCGCGTCCAGTCCGTCCGCCTCGATCCGCTCGACGCACGCCTCCAGCGCCAGCATCTCCAGCTGCGCCGGAGCGTGCAGCAGGGCCTTGCGGCCGCCGTCGATCCAGCGCTCCTTCCAGTCGAGGAGAGAGAGGTACGACCGGCGCGGGGCCCTCGGGTTCGCCGCCATCCGGGTCCACGCCCGCTCGCTCACCGACACCGCCGACACACCCGCAGGGCCGCCCATCGCCTTCTGCGCCCCGATCACGCACAGGTCCACACCCCACGCGTCCGGCAGAACCGGCTCGGCGCCGACGGAGGCGACCGCGTCGAGGTAGAAGAGGGCGCCCTGCCGCCGTACGACGTCCCCGATCTCTGCCACCGGATTGGTGTTGCCGGTCGCCGCCTCCGCGTGCACCAGCGACACGAAGCCGATCGACGGGTGCTCCTCGAACGCCGCGGAGATCTGCTCGGCCGTCACCGCCGTGTGGAACGGCACCGCGAGGTCGATCACCGTCGCACCGCAGTCCCGCAGCCAGTTGCCGAAGGTCTGCCCGTACGGACCGGTGATGACGTTCAGCGCGGTCGTACCCGGACCGGCAGCGGAGCGGATCGCTCCCTCCAGCGGCAGCAGCGCCTCGCCCTGCATGATCACGACGTCCTGCTCGGTGCGCAACAGCCGCGCCACGCGGTCCTCGATCGAGGCGAACTGTGCCGCGCCGAGCGGGGCCAGATCCAGGAAGGGGTGCGTCACGACGGTGCTCTCTTCGCTCACTGGGGTAGACGTGACGAGCGTAACCGTTCCCCCTCCACCCCCGACGACCGGCGACTTCCTAGGCTGAACGGCCTCGCAACCATCGGTTTGGTTTGAGAGACTCAAACTTCTCCTTATAATCGGAACCCACAGTTCCCCCACAGGAGGCCTTCCGTGAACACCCTCTCCGGGCGCCGGACCCGCGTCCTGGCCGCCACCACCGCGACGGCCGGGCTCCTGCTCGTCGCTGCCTGTACCTCGAGCGACGACGGCGGCAGCGGTTCGAAGACCGCCGCGGGCGGGGTCGAACTGGTCAAGGGCGGACAGCTCACCACCTGTACCCACCTGCCGTACCCGCCCTTCCAGTCGGAGATCGACGGCAAGGTCCAGGGCTTCGACGTCTCGCTCATCGACCTGGTCGCCAAGGACCTGGGCGTGAAGCAGGAGATCCTCGACACCCCCTTCGAGAACTTCAAGACCGGCGCCTTCCTCAACTCCGGCTCGTGCGACCTGGCCGCGGCCGGCATGACCATCACCGAGGAGCGCAAGAAGAACGTCGACTTCTCGGACCCCTACTTCGACGCCACCCAGGCCCTCCTGGTCGCCAAGGGCAGCGGGATCTCCTCGCTCGCCGACGCCAAGGCGAAGAAGGTCAAGCTCGGCGCCCAGGCGCAGACCACCGGCGAGGACTACGTCAAGGGCCAGGGCTTCGACCCGGTCTCCTTCGAGTCCTCCGACGCCGTCCTCAACGGTCTGCGCTCCGGCCAGGTCAAGGCCGTCGTCATCGACTACCCGGTCGTCCAGGGCTGGCTCAAGAACAAGGCCAACGCCGACGCCTTCCAGGTCGCCGACAACATCAACACCGGTGAGCAGTACGGCTTCACGGTGAAGAAGGGCAACACCAAGCTGCTGGCCGCCGTCAACAAGGCGCTCGCGGACGCCAAGGCCGACGGCACGTACAAGAAGCTCTACGAGAAGTGGATCGGTCCGTACGACGAGTCGGTCGCGTCTCCCTCCGCCTCATGACCGCGACGGACGCGCAACTCACGCCTCGCAAAAAGGGCCTGACTCGACGTCAGAAGCGCAGCCTGTCCCGTGGCGTCCAGTACGTCGTCTTCGTCGGCGTCGTGATCGCCTTCGCGGTCTCGGCGGACTGGGGGCGGCTGAAGAACCAGTTCGCGCAGGCGGACATCGCCGACCAGATGTTCCCCGACGTCATCACCCTGGCGCTGAAGAACACCGTGCTCTACACGTTGTCCGGCTTCGTCGTCGGGCTCGTCCTCGGCATGGTCATCGCGCTGATGCGGCTGTCGTCGGTGGGCCCGTACCGCTGGTTCGCCGGCGTCTACATCGAGATCTTCCGCGGTCTGCCCGCACTGCTGATCTTCATCTTCATCGGCGTGGCCGTACCGCTCGCGTTTCCCGGTACGGAGATCATCGGCGGCACGTACGGCAAGGTCGCCCTCGCGCTCGGTCTGGTCGCGGCGGCGTACATGGCGGAGACGATCCGCGCGGGCATCCAGGCGGTGCCCAAGGGGCAGATGGAGGCGGCCCGCTCGCTGGGCTTCTCACCGGCCCGCGCGATGGTCTCGATCATCGTCCCGCAGGCGTTCCGGATCATCCTCCCGCCGCTGACCAACGAGTTGGTGCTCCTGTTCAAGGACTCCTCCCTCGTGCTGTTCCTCGGCGTCACCCTGGAGGAGCGGGAACTGTCCAAGTACGGCCGCGACCTGGCCAGTACGACCGCCAACTCCACGCCGATCCTCGTCGCGGGGCTGTGCTATCTGCTGGTGACGATCCCGCTCGGGTTCGTGGTCCGCCGTATGGAGGCCAAGGCCCAGGAGGCCGTGAAATGACCGTTGAGACGAGCCGGCCGGAGATCGAGGTACGCGGCCTGCACAAGTCGTTCGGCACCAACGAGGTCCTCAAGGGCATCGACCTGGAGATCGGCCAGGGCGAGGTCGTCTGTGTGATCGGGCCCTCCGGCTCGGGCAAGTCGACGCTGCTGCGGTGCGTGAACCTCCTGGAGGAGCCCACGAAGGGCCAGGTCTACGTGGGCGGCACCGAACTCACCGACCCCGACGTCGACATCGACGCCGTACGCCGCCGTATCGGCATGGTCTTCCAGCAGTTCAACCTGTTCCCGCACCTCACGGTGACCGAGAACCTCACGCTGCCGCAGCGCAGGGTCCTGCGGCGGGGCAAGGCGCGGGCGGCCGAGGTGGCCGCCGAGAACCTGGAGCGTGTGGGCCTGGCGGAGAAGGCGGACGCCTACCCGGCCTCCCTCTCCGGCGGACAGCAGCAGCGGGTCGCGATCGCCCGCTCGCTGTCCATGGGCCCCGAGGTGATGCTCTTCGACGAGCCGACCTCGGCCCTCGACCCGGAGCTGGTGGGCGACGTCCTCGCGGTCATGCGGATGCTCGCCCGGGAGGGCATGACGATGATGGTCGTCACCCACGAGATGACCTTCGCCCGCGAGGTCGCCGACCGGGTCGTCTTCATGGACGACGGAATGATCGTCGAGGACGGCACCCCGGCCCAGGTGATCGGCGCCCCGCGCCATGAACGCACCCGCCACTTCCTCTCCCGGCTCCTCGACCCCGCGATGGCCGACGTGGAGGAGGACGGCGACTGAAAAGGGACGTACGTTCCCCTGTCGCTCGACGCCGGACAACCGCCATCATTCGGGCATGACGACTCTCGACGACACGGGCGGCTTCGGAGCGGGCGGCACCCTGCCCCCGCTGCCGGAGGACTGGGAGCGCTGCCTGGCCGTGGCGGCGCACCCGGACGACATCGAGTACGGGACGGCGTCCGCGGTGGCCCGCTGGACGGAGCAGGGCAAGCGGGTCACCTATCTGCTGGCCACCCGTGGCGAGGCGGGCATCGACGGGCTGCACCCGGACCGGGCGGCCCCCCTGCGCGAGGCCGAGGAGCGGGCGGGCGCGCGTGAAGTGGGCGTGGACTCCGTGGAGTTCCTCGACCACCGCGACGGGATGATCGAGGAGGGCCCGGCCCTGCGCCGCGACCTCGTGCGGGTCATCCGCCGGCACCGCCCCGAGGTCGTGGTGACGGGGGCGTACACCGTGCGGATGGTCGGCGGGGTGGTCAACCAGGCCGACCACCGCGTGGTGGGCCTGGCCACGCTCGACGCGGCACGCGACGCCGGCAACCGGTGGATCTTCCCGGAACTCGCCGACGAGGGCCTCGAACCCTGGGGCGGCGTCCGCTTCGTGGCCGTCGCCGGCACCGACCGCCCCACCCACGGCGTGGACGTCACCGGCGAACCCCTGGAGCGGGGCATCGCCTCCCTGGCCGCGCACGCCGAGTACACCAAGGGCCTGGGCGCCGGAGCCTTCGAGCCGCGTTCCTTCCTGACCTGGGCGGCCCGGCAGGGCGGACCCGCCCTCGGCGTCGAGGCGGCGGTCCTCTTCGACGTCCACCAGCTCGCCTTCGAGGGACCACCGCCCTGGGAGCAGTGACCTCCCGCTGGCTAGGGTGCGATGCATGAACGATCACGCGGTGCTGCACGTGAAGGGCCGGATCCTGGCCGGCCCCGAGGACGTCCGGGACGAGCTGTGGGTGGTCGACGGGCGGATCTCCTACGACCGCCCCGTCGCCGCCCGTGACATCCGTACGGTGTCGGGCTGGGCGCTGCCCGGTCTGGTGGACGCGCACTGCCATGTGGGCCTGGGCCCGCACGGCCCGGTCGACCAGGACGTGGCCGAGAAGCAGGCCCTGGCCGACCGGGAGGCCGGCACCCTGCTGATCCGTGACGCCGGGTCGCCCTCCGACACCCGCTGGGTGGACGACCGCGAGGACCTGCCGAAGATCATCAGGGCCGGCCGGCACATCGCCCGCACCCGCCGCTACATCCGGAACTACGCCTGGGAGATCGAGCCCGAGGACCTCGTCGCATACGTCGCCCAGGAGGCCCGGCGGGGTGACGGCTGGGTCAAGCTGGTCGGCGACTGGATCGACCGCGAGGTGGGCGACCTCGCCCCCAGCTGGCCCCGGGAGGCGGTCGAGGCGGCGATCGCGGAGGCCCACCGCCTGGGTGCCCGGGTCACCGCGCACTGCTTCGCCGAGAACTCCCTGAAGGACCTGGTCGAGTCGGGCATCGACTGCGTCGAACACGCGACGGGCCTCACGGAGGACCTGATCCCGCTGTTCGTCTCCCGGGGCGTCGCGATCGTGCCGACCCTGGTCAACATCGCGACCTTCCCGAAGCTCGCGGACGGCGGCGAGTCCAAGTTCCCCCGCTGGTCCGCCCATATGCGACGGCTCCACGAACGCCGCTACGACACCGTACGGAACGCCTACGACGCCGGCATCCCGGTCTACGTCGGCACGGACGCGGGCGGCACCCTCCCGCACGGCCTGGTGGCGGCGGAGGTCGCGGAACTGGTGACGGCCGGCATCCCCCCGCTGGAGGCCCTGTCGGCCACGGCATGGGGTGCCCGGGCGTGGCTGGGACGCCCCGGCCTGGAAGAGGGCGCCGCCGCGGACCTGGTGGTCTACGCACAGGACCCGCGCACGGACGTACGCGTGCTGGCGAACCCGCTCCAGGTCGTGCTGAACGGCCGGGTCGTGCAGTAGGTCCCGGGCCGCCGCCGGGACTTCTCCCGGATGGCACGGCGGCCGTATCCCTGTCACCGTGGAAGACGAGGGGGTGGGCCCCGCCGGGGGGTGTAGGAGGTCCCCATGCGCATCGCACCCCTGACCGGTCTGGTGGCCGTGGTGTTCACGGTCATCGGCTTTCTGCTGTTCGGCGACACCCCGGCGTACGACGCCCCGGGCCGCCAGGTGAGGTTCTACTACTCCGACCACCAGGGACAGCTCGGCGTGGGCCTGTACTTCCTGGTCGTCGCCGCGGTGCTCTTCGTCTTCTTCGCCGCCCATCTCGCCCGGCTGGTCCGGGACATCGCGCCCGGTGACGGCTGGCTGCACCACGTCGTCTTCTCGGGCGGCGTCCTCGTCGCCGTGGGCTTCCTGGCGGGCGCGTCCCTCACCCTGGCCCTGCTGGACCTCTCGGACAAGTCCTCGGCGACCCCTGGGGCGCTCCAGGCGCTCAATGCCCTCAACGAGGACTTCTTCATCCCGTTCGTCGGTGGCATGGGCCTGATGCTGCTGGCCGCCGGCCTGGCCACGGTCCGCGCCCCGGACTCGCCCCTGCCCCGCTGGTTGGCCTGGGCGGCCGTGGTCGTCGGGGTGCTGGTGTTCATCCCCTGGGTCGGGTTCTTCGCCTTCATCCTCGCGGGCGTGTGGGTGGCCGTCGTGAGCGTCCTCATGGCACGCCGCCCCACAACCGACTGAGAGCGTTTTCACTCGCCGTTACGCTTCGGCGCGCCACTCTGACCTGCACCAACTCCCCAGCTTTGTCAGAACTGTTGACCCATGCATGAAAGCGCTTTAACTTCCTCTTCGGTCTGAGCCACCAGGAAGAGGGAGAGCCTTGGCAGTCGTCCGACGAAAACGCTTCCAGAGCAGAGCCCTCTTCCTGCTGATGCTGCCCGGCCTCGCCTACTTCCTGCTCTTCCACTACGGCGCGCTGGTCGGCAACGTCATCGCGTTCAAGGAGTACGTCCCCTTCGACGGCCTGTGGGGCAGTCCGTGGACCGGACTCGGCAACTTCCGGCGGATGTTCGAGGACACCGCGTTCTGGGACGCGGTGTTCAACACCGTCTGGATCGCCGTCCTCCAGCTCGTGTTCTACTTCCCGGTCCCGCTCGGCCTCGCCCTGCTGCTGCACAGCCTCACCCGGAGCAGCGTCCGCCGGTTCGTGCAGTCGGTCGCCTATCTCCCGCACTTCATCTCATGGGTGATCGTCGTCGCCCTCTTCCAGCAGCTGCTCGGCGACACCGGACTGCTCAACTCCGGCCTGGACGGCATGGGGTTGCACAGCGTCGACATCATCGGCAACCCCGACGCCTTCAAGCCGCTCGTCGTCGCCCAGGTCATCTGGAAGGACGCCGGCTGGGGCACGATCATCTTCCTCGCCGCCCTCGCCCAGGTCGACGAGCAGCAGTACGAGGCCGCCGCGATCGACGGGGCGGGCCCCTGGCGGCGCTTCTGGCACGTCACCCTGCCCGCCATCCGCCCGGTGATCGTGCTGCTGCTCATCATGCGGCTCGGCGACATCCTCTCGGTCGGCTTCGAGCAGATGCTGCTCCAGCGCGACGCGGTGGGCCCCGAGGCCTCCGAGATCATCGACACCTTCGTCTACTACCAGGGCATCGTCGGCGGCGACTACGGATTCGCCGCCGCCGCGGGCCTGTTCAAGGGCGTCGTCGGCGCCCTGCTCGTCTACGCCGCCAACAAGGTCGCCCACCGCCTCGGCGAACAGGGGGTCTACAAGTGAGTGCCCAGGCCCGTCCGGGATGGATGGAGAAACCGAAGCCGGTGACGCAGGCCGCGAAGGCGGTGGCCCTCGCCGTCGTCGTGCTGCTCGTCTGTGTGCCCTTCCTCGTCATCGTGTCGACCTCGCTCGCCTCCACCGAGGAGGTCGTCGACAACGGCGGCTGGGTGCTGTGGCCCACCGAGCCCTCTCTCCGGGCCTACCGCGACATCCTCGACGGCGGCATCGTCACCCACGCACTGGGCGTCAGCGTCGGCGTCACGGTCGTGGGAACCCTGCTGAGCCTCCTGTGCACGGTCACCCTCGCCTACGCCCTCGCCCGCCCCGGAGTCCTCGGCGGCCGGCCGGTACTCCTGCTGGTCCTGTTCACCTTCCTCTTCCCACCCGGCATGATCCCGAGCTTCCTGCTGGTCAAGGAGCTCGGCCTGCTGGACAGTTACGCCTCGCTGGTCCTGCCCGTCCTGGTCAACGTCTTCAACCTGGTCGTCCTGCGCGGCTTCTTCCAGGGCATCCCCGACGAGCTCTACGAGGCCGCGCGCCTCGACGGGGCGGGGGACTGGCGGGTGCTGGTCTCCGTCGTACTGCCGCTGTCCAAGGCCGCGTTGGCCGTCGTGGGACTCTTCTACGCGGTGGCCTACTGGAACTCCTGGTTCTACGCCTCCCTCTACCTGGAGAGCGACCACTGGCCCCTCCAGCAGGTGCTGCGCACCTACGTGGTGGCCGGTTCCGGGCTCACCGACGCCACCACCGGCGAGGGCACCGTCACCGCCCCGCAGACGGTGCAGATGGCGGTCCTCGTGATCGCCACCGTGCCGATCCTGCTGATCTACCCCTTCCTCCAGAAGTACTTCACCAAGGGCGTGCTCACCGGCGCCATCAAGAGCTGAACCAAGCCGACACGAGGTGATTCACCCATGCCCAGCCTGTCCCGACGCACCCTGCTGCTGTCCGCGGCGGCGGCCTCCGTCTCCGGTGCGCTGACCGCCTGCTCCACCGGCTCCGGCGACAGCGATGTCTCCAACGCGGGCAAGAAGCTGGCCCCCTGGCCCGCGTACAGGGCCACGAGCGGTCCCAAGCCGGACCTCGCCCCCACCGAGGCGGGCGTCCAGGCCGGATACACCGCCTACCCCGCCGACCTCGTCAGGTCCGTCTCCCGTACGCCCGGCGACGGCTCGACCGTCAAGGTCATGTCGGTGTCCTTCGGCACCCCGCCCAAGCCGGCCTCGGCGAACCGGTTCTGGGCGGCCGTCGAGAAGGCGCTGGGCGTGAAGATCGAGTACACGATCGTCTCCCAGGCCGACTACCAGAAGAAGATGGCCACGGTCATGGCGGGCGACCCCGACACCCTGCCCGACATCATCAACCTGTTCTCCGGCTTCGTCCTGCCCCGCGAGGCGGAGTTCGTGCAGCGACGGGCCGAGGACCTCACGCCGTATCTCTCCGGTGAGGCGATCAGCGCCTACCCGAACCTGGCCGGGATCCCCACCCATGCCTGGCAGGACATGGGTCGCGTCGGCGGTCGCATCTACGGCATCCCGCTCGAACGCCCGCTGCCCGGCTCCACCCTCTGGCTGAACCAGGGCATGTTCACCGACGCAGGCATGAAGGAGGGCTGGACCTCCGAGGACTTCGCCGCCGTCGCCCAGCGGGCCACCGGCGGCCGCACCTACGCGCTCGGGGCCGCCAACGGCTCCCTGTTCGGCAACGCCGTGCACGCCGCCGCCCACCACGCGCCCAACGAGTGGGCCGTCACCAAGGACGGCACCTTCCGGCACTGTGCCGCCGACGAACGCTACAAGGCGGCCATCGCCTACCAGGCCCGGCTCCGCAAGGGCGGCTCCTACTACCCGGACTCGACGTCCGTCTCCCAGATCGACCTCACCACCCTCTACTACAACGGCACGGTCGGCTCCATGCAGGACGGCTTCGGCGCCTACCTCCCCAAGTACCGTGAGTCCCAGGGCAAACTGACCCCGGCCGCGGCTCTCCCGTACACCGTGGACGGCAGGCCCGGCGGAATCGTCGCCGCCCGCCGCTCCTTCGGCTACACCGTCCTGAAGAAGGCCAAGAAGGAGCGCGTCGAACTCCTCCTGCGCATCCTCGACTACCTCGCCGCCCCTTTCGGCAGCCAGGAGTGGGAGCTCGTCCACTACGGCGTCGAGGGCACCCACTTCACCCGCGGCAAGGACGGCTCCCCCGAGCCCACCGAGCTGGGCGAGGTCGAGAACAACACCAACCTGCCGCTGAAGTACCTCGCCGAAGGCCCGCAGGTGCTGTTCGTGCCGGGCATGCCGGATGCCGTACGGGCCCTGCACTCCTGGCAGCGAAAGGTAGTGCCGTACGCCATCCGCAACGCCTCCAACGGCCTGCAGTCCCGCACCAAGAACGCCCAGGGCACCACCCTCAAGGCGATGCTCGACGACGCCGTCACCGGGATCGTGGCCGGGCGGCTGCCGCTGTCGGAGTGGGACGCGGTGGTCAAGAAGTGGCGGGCCCAGGGCGGCGACAGAATGGCCGGGGAGTTCGCGAAGGACTACGCGGCCAATACGTGAGGCGCCGCCGGTGGAACAGGAGACGCGGGGGATGGAGAACGACATGACGGACACGGGGTCCAGGCGGCGGGTCACGATCCGTGAGGTCGCCGAGCGCGCGGGGGTGTCGATGGCGACGGCCTCGCGCGCGCTCAGCGGCAACCATCCGGTGCCGGCCGCGACCCGGGCCCGAGTCCTGCGTGCCGCCCGCGATCTCGACTACGTCGCCAACGCGCATGCCCGGGCGCTGGTCGCCGGGGGCCGCAAGATGGCCGCCGTCGTCGTCCGGCAGGTCACCAGCCCCTTCTACGCCCAGGTAGCCGAGGGAGTGGAGGCCGAGGCCGCCGACCGCGGGTGGCTGTGCGTGGTCGGGGCGACCGGCGGGGATCCACAGCGGGAGATGGAGTTCGTGCAGCTGATGCGGGAGGAGGGGGCCCGGCTGGTGATCCTCGTCGGCGGGGTCGTCGAGGACGAGGCGTATCGCTCGCGCGTGGCCCACTACGCGCAGGCCCTCGACTCCTCCGGGGCGCGGCTGGTGCTGTGCGGCCGTCCCGCCCCGGATCCCGACATCCCGGCGCTGGTCGTCGAGTTCGACAACGAGGCGGGGGCCCGGGCGATCACCGGGCACCTGCTGTCCGCCGGACATCGGCGGATCGTCTTTCTCGGGGGTCTGCCGGGCAACACGGCCCTTGATGCGCGCGTCGCGGGATACCGGGCCGCGCTCGCCGAGCACGGGCTGCCCCCGGCGGCCGCGCGGGTCGTCGACTGCGGGCTGGGTCGGGCGGCCGGGGTGCGGGCGATGACCGAACTGCTCAAGGAGACCAGGGAGTTCACGGCGGTGGTCGCCGGGGACGACATGGTCGCGGCGGGGGCGTTGCGCGCCATCGCCGACGCCGGGCTCGGGGTGCCGGCGGACATCTCCGTCGTCGGCTACAACGACATCCCGCTCGCCGAGGACTTCAACCCGCCGTTGACGACGGTCCGTACGCCCGCCGAGGAACTCGGCCGCTCCGCCGTACGCATCGCCCTGCGCGACCCCGAACACGCCGCCGGGAGCCGTCATCTGCTGGGCACCCACATCGTCGTACGCAAAAGTGTCGCCCCACCACCGACCGACGGAGGACTCACCCCCGTATGACCGCGCCGCATGTGTCGCCCCCCGACGACCCGACGCACCACCCCGACCTCCCGCCCACCGACCGCCTCCTCTCCCCCCTCACCGGCTGGACCCGTGCCCACTGGGAAGCCGTCGCCGACCGGCTGCTCGACGGGCTCCTGCCCTATGCCACCCCGGGCTTCGCCCAGTACCGGCTGCCCGGGCCGCCCAGCCACTCCGGGGCCTGGTCCGACGGACTGGAGGGATTCGCGCGGTCCTTCCTGCTCGCCGCCTTCCGGATCGCCGGGTCGGCCGGGCGGGTCGGCCCCGCGCTCGTCGAGCGGTACGCCGCCGGACTCGCCGCCGGCACCGATCCGCACCACCCCGAGCGCTGGCCACCGATCGCCGACCGTGCCCAGCCGATGGTGGAGGCGGCCTCGATCGCCCTCGCGCTGCACGAGTCCCGGCCCTGGCTGTGGGACCGGCTCGACGACGGTGTGCGGAGCCGAGTGGCCGAGTGGCTCGGCCGGTTCGTCGGGGCGACCGCCAACGACTCCAACTGGCGGCTCTTCCAGGTGATCACGGAGGAGTTCCTGGCCTCTGTCGGCGCCCCGCACAGCCGGGAGGAGATCGACGCGGGCCTGGCCCGGCTGGACGACTGGTACCGGGGCGGCGGCTGGTACACCGACGGGGACGGGAAGAAGTTCGACTACTACAACGCCTGGGCGCTGCACCTGTACCCGGTGCTGTGGGCCCGGATCGCGGGACCGCGCGCCGCCCCGGAGACCGTGGCCCGCCACCGCGACCGGCTGCGGGAGTTCCTCGGCGTCCACCAGTACTTCTTCGGCTCCGACGGCGCCCCCGTCCACCAGGGCCGCTCCCTCACCTACCGGTTCGCGGCCGCTGCCCCGCTCTGGGCGGGAGCCCTCGCCGACGCCACCCCGCTGCCGCCCGGCGTCACCCGCCGCCTGGCCTCCGGCACTCTGAAGCATTTCACCGAGCGGGGCGCCCCCGACGAGCGCGGCCTGCTCACCCTCGGCTGGTACCGGCCGTTCGACGGAGTGCTCCAGCGCTACTCGGGCCCCGCCTCCCCGTACTGGGCGAGCAAGGCGTTCCTCGGCCTGCTGCTGCCGGCGGACCACCCCGTGTGGACGGCCCCCGAGGAGCCCGGTCCCGTCGACACCACCGACACCGTCCTCGCCCTCCCCGCCCCCGGCTGGCTGATCCACTCGACCGCTTCCGACGGCATCGTCCGCCTCGTCAACCACGGCACCGACCGCCTCCCGCCCCCGCCCGCGGCCGACGCCGACAGCCCGCACTACTCCAAGTTCGCCTACTCCACCGCCACCGCCCCCGAGACCCCCCTCGGTCCCGACAACCACCTCGCCCTGCTCGCCCCGGACGGCAGCCCGTCCCCCCGCGGCCGTCTCCACCCGCTGGACTGCGCAGGCCGCAGGGCCGCCTCCTGGCACCTCGCCCTCGGACACCGTGTCGAGACGGTGAGCCTGGTCCACGGGCCGTGGGAGGTACGTGTGCACCGCATCCCGGTGGCCGACGTCCCGGTGCGGGAAGGGGGTTGGGCTCTCGCCTGCGACACCGGGCCGCCGATCGCCGAGTCCGGGCCCGGCTGGTCGCGGGTCCGCCGGGCCGCGGACGGGCTGACGAGCACCGTCGTCGGACTGTACGGCTGGGGCGAGGCCGACGGCACGGTCGTGGCGGCCGAGGACACCAACGCCTGCGGCCGGTACTCGGCGACCCCCGTCCTCGAAGGCACCGGCGCCCTCCTGGTCACCCTCGTGGCTCTCGGCACCGACGTACCGGTCACCGGCGCGGCCGCCACGCTCACCCCCGGCGGCACCGTCGAGATCCGTTTCCCCGACGGCACCCGCCTCAGTGCTGGGCCAGCGTCACCGCCTGGTCCAGGGCCTGCAGGAAGGAGTTGACCGTCGCCCGGTCCCGCACCGCGAGCCGCAGCCACTCCTCGCCGAGCCCCGGGAACGTGTCCCCGCGCCGCACTGCGAAACCGAGATCGCGCAGATGCCGTCGTACGGCAGCCGCCTTCGGCAGTCGTACGAGGACGAAGGGGCCCTGGGCCGGCTCGACCACCCGGAGCCCGTCCGAGGCGAACTCCCGCAGCCCGGCGACGAGATGGGCCCGGTCGGTGGCCACCCGGTGGGCCGCGTGGGCGGCCTCCGCCACGGCACGTGGCTCCATGCACGCCAGGGCCGCCGCGAGGGCCGGAGTGGAGACCGGCCACAGCGGCTGGGCCCGCTCCAGGGCGGAGATCGTCTCCGGGGCGGCGAGGACGTAGCCGATCCGGAGCCCGGCCAGCCCCCAGGTCTTCGTCAGGCTGCGCAGGACGACGAGTCCGGGCACGTCCGTCCGCCCGGCCAGGGCCTCGCGCTCGCCCGGCACCGCGTCCAGGAACGCCTCGTCCACCACCAGTGTCCGCCCGGGGCGGGCCAGTTCGGCGATCGTGGCGGCCGGATGCAGGACCGACGTGGGGTTGGTCGGATTGCCGACGACCACCAGGTCGGCGTCCTCGGGGACGGCCGCCGGGTCGAGCCGGAAGCCGTCCTCCTCCCGCAGCAGTACCCGGTCGACGGTGTGCCCGGCATCCCGCAGCGCCGCCTCCGGCTCCGTGAACTGCGGGTGCACCACCACCGGGTGACGCATCGTCAGGCCGCGCGCGAGCAGCACGAACGCCTCGGCGGCCCCCGCCGTCAGCAGCACCCGTTCCACGGGCACGCCGTGCCGGGCCGCCACCGCCGCGCGCGCCGCCCGCCCGTCGGGATAGGCGGCGAGCCCGGCCAGCGATCCGGCGATCCGCTCCCGCAGCCAGACCGGGGGAGTGTCCGCGCGGACGTTCACGGCGAGGTCGGTGAGCCGCGCCCCGTCGTCCCGCACCTCGGCGTCGCCGTGGTGCCGCAGGTCGTGGCCGCCGGCCCGGTCAGTGCGCATGGGTGTGGGCGCCGTGGGGGTGCCCGTGGTGGTGATGGTGGCCGTCGTCGTCCGGGTGGAAGTGCGGCTGCTGCGGCAGACCCACCTTGTCCTCGAAGCCCGGCAGCGCGATGCGGTACACGCACGAGTCGCAGTTCATCCGCAGATCGCCCCTGACGGCCTCCTCGTACCGCTCCATCACCAGGTCGAGCAGCTCCGGCTCCGGACCGATGACCTCCGCCGAGCGCACCTCGACCTCCGGATGCGCGGCCGCCCAGCCCTCGGTCTGCTGCTTCACCCGGTCCGGCAGGATCCCGGTGAACAGGAAGTAGGGCAGCACGACGATCCTGCGCGCCCCCAGTGCCACACACCGGTCGAGCCCGCTCGGCACGTCCGGCGCGGCCAGCGACACGAACGCGGTCTCCACGCCCGCGTATCCGCGCCCCTCCCACAGCAGCCGGGCCGCCTTGTACACCTCGGCGTTGGCGTCGGGATCGGTGGAACCCCGCCCGACGAGCAGCACGGTCACGTCCGCCCGGTCCATCGGGGTGCGTCCGCCGGTGGCGCCCAGCGCCTCGTCGAGACGCCGCTCCAGGACGTTCAGCAGCGCCGGGTGCGGGCCCAGCGGACGCCCGTAGGTGTACGAGATCCCGGGGTGACGCTCCTTCTCGCGGGACAGCGCCGCCGGGATGTCGCCCTTGGCGTGTCCGGCCGACACCAGCATCAGCGGCACGGCGGCGAACCGGCGGACGCCGCGCTCCACCAGCTCGGCCACCGCGTCGCCCAGCGGCGGCGGGGAGAGCTCGATGAAGCCGCCCGCGACGGGCAGTTCGGGGTGGCGGGCCCCCAGCTCCCGGACGAAGTCACGGAACGCCTCGGCTCCGGCCTCGTCCCGGGTGCCATGACCGGCGATGAGCAGGGCGGGCGGCGGGGTGGTCACGATGTCTCCTCGGAAGGGTGAGTGGGGTGGTACAGCAGGGCGTTGAGCGCCGCGGAGGCGACCGCCGAACCGCCCTTCTCGGACACGTTGCTCACGGCGGGCAGCCCACTCTCGCGCAACGCGGCCTTGGACTCGACCGCGCCGACGAAGCCGACGGGCAGCCCGATGACGAGCGCCGGGGCCGCGTCCAGGGTCAGCAACTCCTCCAGCGCGGTGGGCGCGTTGCCGATCACCCAGATCGCCCCGGCGCCGACCTGCTCATGGGCGAGGCGGATGGCGTGGGCCGAACGGGTCAGCCCCGGCCCCGACTCGGCGTCCCTCAGCCGGCAGACGGTCTCCCGCCGGGTGATGCCGGCCGCGACCATCTCCACGTCCGTGACCACGGGCGCGCCGGAGTGCAGCGCGATGTGCGCCTTCTCCAGGTCGCTCTCGTCCATGACGAGATCGGTGGCGTACTCCAGATCGGCGGCGGAGTGGATGACCCGCTCCACCACCGCCCGGGTCAGCGGCGGGAAGTGCGAGGTGTCCAGGCGGGCGCGCAGCCGCCGGTAGGACTCCACCTCGATCGGGTGGACGACACGGTTCACTTGGCGCCCTCCTGCCAGCGGTAGCCGCGCGGCGTCACCATGCGCCCCGCGATGTCGCGGGTCGCCGTGTTGCCCACCGTCACGACCGTCATCATGTCGACCGTGGCCGGGTCGAGAGCGGCCAGTGTCGTCAGCCGGGCCGACTCGTCCGGCCGCGACGCGTTCCGTACGACACCGACCGGCGTCGCCGGCTCCCGGTGCTCGGCGAGGATCGCCAGCGCCTTGGGCAGCTGCCAGTCCCGGCCCCGGGAACGGGGGTTGTAGAAGGTGACCACGATGTCCGCCTCGGCCGCGGCCCGCACCCGCCGCTCGATGACCTCCCACGGCGTGTGCAGGTCGGACAGGCTGATGGACACGTGGTCGTGGCCCAGCGGGGCACCGAGGATCGCGGCCGCCGCGAGCGCCGCCGTGACCCCCGGCACGCCGATCACGTCGATGTCGTCGGAGGCCTCGGCGAGCGCGGGGGAGGCCATGGCGTACACGCCGGCGTCCCCGCTGCCGATGAGCGCGACCGCCCGGCCCTTGCGCGCCTCGGCCACGGCGGTCCTGGCTCGCTCCTCCTCGGCCCCGAGCCCCGACTCCAGGATCCGGGTGCCGGGCCGCAGCAGATCACGGATCTGGTCGACGTACTGGTCGAGCCCGACCAGCACCGAAGCGCGCCGCAACTCCGCCTTCGCGCGCGGCGTGAGCAGGTCCCGGGCGCCGGGACCGAGCCCGACGACCGCGAGCCGGCCGCGCGCGGGACGCCGTACGACGGCGCAGGTCGCCATGGCGGGCCGCGCGGCCGACTTCCGCTTGGGGACGAGGAGTTCACCGCCGCCGATCAGCGCGGCGGCCTCGGCGACGGACGGGGTGCCCACGGCGGCCAGGGGCGCGTCCGACGGGTTGGGCACCTCGACGGCGGCCAACTCCTCGGCGGAGTACGTGACCAGCGGCACGCCGAGTCGCCCGGCCGCCGCCACGATCCCCGGCTCCTGAGCCTTGGCGTCCACGGTGGCGAGTTCGGCGACGCTGAGAACGGACAGCCCCGCCTGTCGCAACGAGCCTTCGATCAACTCCACGATCTCCTCGGTGGGCGCGCCCCTGGAGGCACCCACGCCGACCACGACGGTGGGCGGACGCAGCACGACCTCCCGCTCGGAGAGCTCGACGAGCCGGTCCGTGACCCGGATGCCGTACGCCCCCTCCCCGGCGACCGGCAGCGGCGGCAGCGGCCAGAGCGACTCGTTGTGCAGGGCGACGGGTTCCCCGTTCAGCAGCGCCCGCGAGACGGCGGCCACCGCGCCCTCCACCGGCAGCCCGAGCGTGTCGAGCCCGGGCACCCCCACCGCGTCGGTCGCCGTCGTCACCACGGGCTCGGCACCCAGCAACTCCCCGGCCTCCCGGGCGAGTTCGTTGGCGCCGCCGCCGTGCCCGCCGACCAGGGACACGGCGAACCGCCCGCCCTCGTCGACACACACCACACCCGGGTCGGAGGCCTTGTCACCGAGGAGCGGCGCGATCAGCCGTACGACCGCCCCCGTGGCCAGGAAACACACGAGCTGCTCGCACTCCGCGAACGCCCGCCGTACGGCGTCGCCCACGGGCCCGTCGTACACGCGCGTACGGTCCGGCCAAGCCGCGGCCAGCCGGTCGCGTGCCGCCGCCCCCGCCGCGGTGGCGGAAATGAGGCCGATCACTGGGCAACTCCTTCATGAGAGACGGGGTTTCTGGCACCCCACAGCAGAAAGACCGGATTGGTCGCCGCGAGCCGGGTCACGTCCCCGGGCAGCGGTGCGAGGCGGGACGACTGCAGCAGTACGCCGTCGCAGTCGAACCCCGCGTCGGTGAGGGCCGCGCGTACGGCCGGCACCCGGTCGAGCGCGGCCATGGCGACGACGACGCTCCGCCGGGCCCGCCGCGCGCACACGGCGACGATGTCGGGCAGTTCACGTCCACCACCGCCGACGAACACGGCGTCGGGGTCGTCGAGTTCCGCGAGGGCGTCCGGTGCGGACCCGTGCACGATCCGCACGTCGACTCCGTGGGCGGACGCGTTGGCGCGGATCCGCTCGACACCGTCGGGAGCCTTCTCGACCGCGACGACGGCGGCACCGAGCCGCGCGCACTCCACGGCCACGGACCCCGAGCCCGCGCCGACGTCCCACACCAGATCCCCGAGCCGCGGCCCGAGCCGCGCCAGCGCCAGCGCCCGCACCTCGAACTTGGTGATCATCGAGTCCCGGTGGGTGAACTCGCCCTCGTCCAGGGCCCATCGGACGGGCTGGGCCGCGGGCCCGGCCACCGTGCGCACGGCACCGAGCGCCCGCGACTCGTCGAGACACAGCACGACACTCACCGCCGTACCCCAGTCCCGGACCGCGGCCTCGGCGGGGGTGACACGCTCGACGCGTTCGTCGTCGGTGCCCAGGGCGGAGGCGACGACGAGAACGCGGGTGTGGGCCGTGAGCGCGGCTCCCAGCTCGGCGGGACCCGCCCCCGGCCCCGTCAGCACCGCCACCTTCGGTCGCGCGCGGCACACGTTCACGGCCGTACGGAGATCACGCCCGTGCGCGCTGACCACCACCGCGTCGTCCCACGGCAGTCCGACCCGCGCGAAGGCGGCGGCGACGGAGGAGACCCCCGGCCGCACGTCCAGCGCGGCGGGCCCGAACCGCTCGGCCAGCACCCGCACGATCCCGAAGAACCCGGGGTCGCCGGAGGCCAGCACGACCACCCGCCGCTCCTTCTCCAGGTACTCCGCCATCGTGTCGAGGGCGGGAGCCAGCGGCCCGAGCACGATCCGCTCCGCGGCCTCCGGCAGCCGTACGGCATCCAGGTGCCGCCGCCCGCCGACCACCAGCTCGGCGCCGGCCAGGCACTCCTGGGGCGGCGCCCCCGTCCCCGTCCCCACGACCGTGATCATGTGCCGGCACCCCGCGCCGCGCGCAGCGCCCGCCGGGCCTCCGGATCGGCCTTGCGGTACCCGTGGAAGTGACCGGGGTGGTAGAGGTGCGACCGCGTGCCCTCGGCGTCCAGCGCCGGCCCGACCAGGAAGAGCGTGTGCTTCCAGAGCTTGTGCTCCTTGACGGTCTCCTCCAGCGTCTCGATCGTGCACCGCACGACCAGCTCCTCCGGCCAGGTCGCCTGGTAGGCGACGACGACCGGCGTGGAGGTCGGATAGCCGCCCTCGAGCAGCTCCCGCACCAGCTGTCCGCTGCGGGCCGCGGACAGGAAGATCGCCATGGTGGTGCCGTGCTTGGCGAACTCCCGCACCTCCTCGCCGGGCGGCATGGGCGTCTTGCCGCCGCCGAGCCGGGTCAGCACGACGGACTGCGCGACCTCGGGAATGGTCAGCTCGCGCTGCGCGAGCGCGGCGACCGCGGAGAACGCCGAGACACCGGGCACGACCTCGGTCCCGATGCCGATCCGCGCACACCGGTCGAGCTGCTCCTGCGTACCGCCCCACAGGGCGGGGTCGCCGGAGTGGATCCGGGCGACCTTCAGGCCCTCTTCGCGCGCCCGCTCGTAGACCGCGACGACGTCCTCGAGCGACATGGTCGCCGAGTCGAGGATCTCCGCGTCCTCGCGCGCGTGCTCGAGGACCTCCGCCTGCACCAGGCTCGCGGCCCAGATCACGACGTCGGCCTCGGCGATGGCGCGCGCGGCCCGGAACGTCAGCAGATCGGCGGCGCCGGGGCCGGCACCGACGAAGGTCACCTTGCCGGTGGGGGCATCGGCCATGGGAATCGGTCCTCTCATTGCAAAAGGTGTCAAGGGTGTCGCCGGTGCGATGGCCGGATGTGCGCGAACAGGGGTTGATCGGATACCAAGGCCCTATGGCGGTCTTCGTCGCGCTCGGCGCGTTCCTGATGACGCTGGCCGGAGGCTGGACGGCACAGCGGGTGACCGACCACCGTCATCTGGTCCTCGGTCTGGCCGGCGGCCTGATGCTCGGCGTGGTCGGCCTGGATCTGCTGCCGGAGGCGCTGCGCGCGGCCGGCGACGAGGTCTTCGGCGTCCCCGCGGCCCTGCTCCTCTTCGTGGCCGGCTTTCTGCTGGCCCATCTGGTGGAGCGTCTGCTGGCGGCCCGTCAGGCTGCGCACGGTGGCGAGGAGCGGAACGGCCGGGCGCCCGAGGTGGGCCTCACGGCGGCGGCCGCGATGGTCGGCCACAGCGCCATGGACGGCGTGGCGATCGGCGCGGCCTTCCAGGTGGGCGGCGGCATGGGCACCGCAGTCGCGCTCGCCGTCGTGGCCCACGACTTCGCGGACGGCTTCAACACGTACACGATCACGAGCCTGTACGGGAACGACCGCCGCAAAGCGCTGGGGATGCTGTTCGCGGACGCGGCGGCCCCGGTGGTGGGGGCCGCCTCGACGTCGTTCGTGACCATCCCGGAAGGTCTGCTCGGCGGCTACCTCGGCCTCTTCGGCGGCGCGCTGCTCTATCTCGCGGCGGCCGAGATCCTCCCCGAGGCCCACCACGAACACCCCGCCCGCTCGACCCTGCTGTGCACCGTCGCGGGCGTGGGTTTCATCTGGCTGGTGGTGGGCCTGGCCGGCTGATCCGGCGGCTCTGGAGGGGCTTGCGGAGGGTGTCACAACTTGCCACCCCGGGTGCCGTCCCGCCGCGCGGGCGCGATGAGGGTGGAGAGATACGGCAGGGGAGCCCCGTCGAGCTCACCGGCGGGCCGGATGGACTCGGCCTCCATGCCCAGCGCCGATCCCCATACGGCGTCCTCGATCCGCCCGGTCTCCCTGAGCGCCTCGGCCACCTCACCGGCCAGCCGCCCGAACTTGTACGCGACGACGGTCCCTGGTCCGTTGAGCGCCTCCTTGAGGACGGCGGAACCGGCGGTGACGGGCACCAGCGTCAGCGGCTCGGTGCCCTCGGTCAGCACGGCCCCGGAACGCGCGGCGAGATCCTGCATGGCGGTGATCCCGGGCACGGTCTCGACGACGGCGTCGGGCACGAGCTCGCCGATGGTCTGGGCGAGATAGGTGAAGGTCGAATAGACGTTGGGGTCGCCGATGGTGGCGAAGGCGACGCACGCGTGGGCGGCGAGCAACTCGGCGACCCGCTCCCCGGCCGCGTCCCAGGCGGCCTCGCGCCGGGCGTGATCACTGCGCTCGTTGAGGGCGAAGACGACCCGGACGATCCGCTCCTGGGGCACGTAGTGCAGAACGGTGGCCTCGGCCCGCCCCTTCTCACCGGTGTCCATGACCGGCACCACGACCACATCGGCGGCGCGCAGGGCGTTGACACCCTTGACGGTCACCAGCTCCGGATCCCCGGGCCCGACCCCGACCCCGATCAACCTGCTGCTGCTCATGACGTCCGGCACCTCTCCACGAACCGACGGGCGACACCGGGCACCGAGGCCCAGTGCGTGTGCAGATAACTCGCGTGCACACCACGCTGTACAAATCCTTCGAGCCGCCGCCGGGGCACCCGCACACCCCAGGCCGCGGCGTCCCCCGCCTCCGGCTCCACCACGGTCCGGTGGAACTCGTGCCCCTGCATCCGTGTCCCGGCGACAGCAAGTGAACTGTCGCTGACGGCGACGGCGTCCCGATACCCGAGGGTGAGCCTGTCCTCCATCCGGGCCGAGGCATCGAGCACCCCGCACATCGGCTGCCCGTCGAGCTCACGGCACAGATAGAGCAGGCCGGCACACTCGGCGGCGACGGGAGCGCCGGTCTCTGCGAGGGCTGAAACGGCCTTGCGCAGCGGTTCGTTGGCGGAGAGCTCGGCGGCGTAGACCTCGGGAAACCCGCCCCCGATGACCAGGCCGGCGGTCCCGTCGGGCAGCCGCTCGTCCCTCAGCGGATCGAAGGGAACGACTTCGGCACCGGCGGCGGCGAGCAGCTCGCTGTGCTCCGCGTAGGAGAACGTGAAGGCAGGACCACCGGCAACAGCGACCACCAGCCCGTCCGGCGTTTGAGGACGAGGCCCCTCAAGGGCCGACGGGGGTCTGGGGGCGGAGCCCCCAGGCGGGGTCGAAGGGGCGGCAGCCCCTGGGGACGGGACGGGTAGGGGCGGCGGGGGCGAAGAAGCCAACACCTCAGCCGCATCCCAAGCCGCGCACGACAACGCCCCCGCACCCCGGGCCAGCGAAACCAGCCCATCGAGATCGCACCCGGCACGGACCTGTTCCGCCATCGCCGCGACCGCATCCACCGCCGCCCCCCGCCGCTCGGCGACCGGCACCAATCCCAGATGCCGAGAAGGCGTGTCCACCTGGGCCACCCGCCGCAGCACCCCGAACACCGGCACCCCGGCCGACTCCAAGGCCTCCCGCAACAACGCCTCATGACGGTCGGACGCGACCTTGTTGAGGATCACGCCCCCCACCCGGACCTCGGGATCCCACGACGCGAACCCGTGCACCAGCGCGGCAACGGACCGGGACTGCGACGAGGCGTCGACGACCAGCACCACGGGCGCCCGCAACAGCTTCGCCACATGAGCCGTGGACGCCAGCTCTCCTTCCCCCGCGGCCCCGTCGAACATCCCCATCACCCCCTCCACGACGGCGATGTCACACCCGCGCGCCCCGTGCAGGAACAGCGGAGCCACCAGCTCCGGCCCACACAGATACGCGTCGAGATTCCGTCCCACCCGCCCGCTCGCGAGCGCGTGATACCCGGGATCGATGTAGTCCGGCCCCACCTTGTGCGGAGACACGGCGAGCCCCCGCGCGGCGAACGCGGCCATCAACCCCGTGGCAACGGTGGTCTTGCCGCTGCCGGACGACGGCGCGGCGATGACCAGCCGAGGGACGGAAGAAGTCACCACTCGATGCCCCTCTGCCCCTTCTGCCCGGCGTCCATGGGGTGCTTCACCTTGGACATGTCGGTCACGAGATCGGCGAAGTCGACCAGCTTCTCGGGCGCGTTGCGGCCGGTGATGACCACGTGCTGGGTCCCGGGCCGATTCCTGAGCACGTCAAGAACCTCATCCGTGTCCACCCACCCCCAGTGCATCGGGTAGGCGAACTCATCGAGCACATACAGCTGGTACGTCTCGGCGGCGAGGTCCCGCTTGACCTGCTCCCAGCCCTCCCGGGCCTTCTCCTCGTTGTCCATCTGGGCGTCGCGCTGCACCCAGGACCAGCCCTCACCCATCTTGTGCCAGTCGACCGACCCGCCCTCCCCGGACGCCCCCAGCACCCGCAGCGCGTTCTCCTCGCCGACCTTCCACTTCGCCGACTTGACGAACTGGAACACTCCGATGGGCCACCCCTGATTCCAGGCCCGCAGGGCAAGCCCGAAAGCGGCGGTCGACTTCCCCTTGCCGATGCCCGTGTGCACCACCACCAACGGCCGATTACGACGCTGACGAGTCGTCAGTCCGTCCTCCGGCACCACACTCGGCTGTCCCTGAGGCATTACGCGGCCCTCCTCTGTACGTCCTTCACCAGTCCGGCGATCGAGTCGGCCCGCAACTCGTCCAACGTCACCGCCGTGCCGTCCAGTTCACCCGCCAGCTGCCCGGCGAGCCCCAGCCGCACCGGCCCGGACTCGCAGTCGACGACGACGGAGGCGACGCCGTCCGCGGCGAACAGCCGGGCCGCCCGCCCCGCGAGCGCGACCGGTTCGGGCCCACCGGTGGCCCGCCCGTCCGTCACCACGACGACCAGCGCCCGCCGCGCGGGATCCCGCAGTCGCTCCACCCGCAGCACCTCGTGCGCCCGCAGCAGCCCGGCCGCGAGCGGGGTACGCCCACCGGTCGGCAGGGTCTCCAGCCGGGCGGCCGCGGCGTCCACCGAGGACGTGGGCGGCAGGGCGACCTCCGCCGCCGACCCCCGGAACGTCACCAGTCCCACCTTGTCCCGCCGCTGATACGCGTCGAGGAGCAGCGACAGCACGGCCCCCTTCACGGCACTCATCCGCTGCCGCGCCGCCATCGACCCCGAGGCGTCGACGACGAACAGCACGAGATTCCCCTCGCGCCCCTCCCGCGTCGCCTGCCGCAGATCGTCACGCCGGACGACGAGCCCGCGCCCCGTCCGTCCCCGCGCCCGCTGATGCGGGGCGGCCGCCTGCACGGTGGCCGCCAAGTGCAGCTTGGTCAGGGCCCCTTGGGGCCGCCGGGCACCGGTCGTCCGCCCGTGCTCGGTCCGCGCACGGGACCGTCGCCCGGCAGCGCCGTCGCCGAGCCCGGGCACGCTGAGCACCTTGGTACGGAAGGGCTCGGAAGCCCGCGCGGCGGACTGCTCCCCGGAACCGGCACCGGAGGCCTGCGGCTCGCCACCGTCCCCCGCCTCCGGCTGCGCACCGGAATCCCCGTCGGCCTGCGGCCCGTCGGACGACGGCGGCTGCCCGCCACCCCCACCGGGCCCGTCCGGGTCGGGATCCTCGTCGCCCTCCCCGCTGAACTCCTCCAGCGTCTCGTCGAGCTTGTCCTCGTCAAGTCCCGGCGCGTCGAAGGGGTTACGGCGTCGGCGGTGCGGCAGCGCGAGGAGCGCGGCCTGCCGCACGTCCTCCGCGAGCACATCGGTCCGCCCGGCCCACGCCGCCAGCGCGGTCGCCGTACGGGCCATCACGATGTCGGCCCGCATACCGTCCACCTCGAACGCGGCACAGGTCGCCGCGATCTGCCGGAGCGCCCCGTCGCCCAGCCGCACCGACGGCAACAACTCCCGTGCGGCGACGATCCGTTGCCGTACGGCACTCTCCTCGTCCGCCCAACGCGCCGCGAACCCGGCCGGATCGTCGTCGTAGGCGAGCCGCCGCCGCACGACCTCCACCCGCTGGTCCGGCTCCCGCGAGGCCGCGACCTCGACGGTCAGCCCGAACCGGTCGAGCAACTGCGGCCGCAGCTCGCCCTCTTCGGGGTTCATGGTGCCGACGAGCAGGAACTTCGAGGCGTGCCGTACCGAGACCCCCTCCCGCTCGACGTACGACGCCCCCATCGCGGCGGCGTCGAGGAGCAGGTCGACCAGGTGGTCGTGGAGGAGGTTGACCTCGTCGACGTAGAGGATCCCGCGGTGGGCGTCGGCGAGGAGTCCCGGCTCGAAGGCCTTCACTCCCTCCGCGAGCGCCCGCTCGATGTCGAGGGCGCCGACGAGCCGGTCCTCGGAGGCGCCGACGGGGAGTTCGACCATGCGGGAGGGGCGCATGCCGCCGTTGCCCGCCTCGTGCGGACCGTCCGGGCAGGACGGGTCCGGTGCGGCGGGGTCACAGGAGAAACGGCAGCCGGGGACGACCGCGACCTCGGGCAGCAGAGCCGAAAGGGCGCGCACCGCAGTCGACTTGGCGGTGCCCTTCTCGCCGCGCACCAGCACACCGCCGACCGCCGGCGACACGGCGTTCAGCAGCAGCGCGAGCCGCAGGTCCTCCTGGCCGACGACGGCCGTGAACGGAAACGGGGTACTCACTTCTCGTCACCCTCCAAGTCGCCCTCGAGCTCCAGGTACGTGGCCCGCAGCCGCTCCAGCGTGTCCGCGTCCGGCTCGGCCCACAGTCCACGGTCGGCGGCCTCCAGGAGCCGCTCCGTGATGCCCCGCAGCGCCCAGGGGTTGGACTTCTTCATGAAGTCCCGGTTCTCCGCGTCGAAGACGTACTCCGCGCTGAGCTTCTCGTACATCCAGTCGTCGACCACGCCCGCCGTGGCGTCGTAGCCGAAGAGGTAGTCGACGGTCGCCGCCATCTCGAAGGCGCCCTTGTAGCCGTGCCGGCGCATGGCCGCCATCCAGCGCGGGTTGACGACCCGGGCCCGGAAGACCCGGTGGGTCTCCTCGCCGAGCGTCCGCGTCTTCACCTGGTCGGGCGTGGCCGAATCACCCACGTACGCCTCGGGGTTGGCGCCCGTGAGGTGGCGCACCATGGCGACCATGCCGCCGTGGTACTGGAAGTAGTCGTCGGCGTCGACCAGGTCGTGCTCGCGGGTGTCGACGTTCTTCGCGGCGACGTTGATCCGCTTGAAAGCGGTCTCCATGTCCCCGCGCGCCGCCCGCCCGTCCAGCCCGCGCCCGTAGGCGTAGCCGCCCCACACCGCGTACACCTCGGCGAGGTCGGCGTCCGAGCGCCAGTTGCGGGCGTCGATCAGCGGCAGCAGACCGGCGCCGTACGCCCCCGGCTTGGACCCGAAGATCCGGGCCGTCGCGCGCCGCCGGTCACCGTGCTCGACGGTGTCCTCGTCGGCGTGCGCCTTCACGAAGTTCCGGTCGGCCGGCTCGTCCAGCTCGGCGACCTTGCGGACGGCGTCGTCGATCAGGCCGACGACGTGCGGGAACGCGTCCCGGAAGAAGCCGGAGATGCGGACCGTGACGTCGATGCGCGGACGGCCGAGCTCGGTCAGGGGAACGACCTCGAAGCCGGTGACCCGCCGCGAGGCCTCGTCCCACACCGGACGGCAGCCCAGCAGCGCGAGGATCTCGGCGATGTCGTCGCCCTGCGTACGCATCGCGGACGTACCCCAGACCGTGAGCCCCACGGACTTCGGGTACTCGCCGGTGTCGGCCAGGTACCGCTGCACGAGCGAGTCGGCGAGCGACTGTCCGACCTCCCAACTCAGCCTGGACGGAATGGCCTTGGGGTCGACGGAGTAGAAGTTCCGGCCGGTCGGCAGGACGTTGACGAGCCCGCGGGTCGGCGAGCCGGAAGGCCCGGCCGGGACGTAACCGCCGTCCAGGGCCTTGAGGATGTGGGCGATCTCGTCCGTCGTACGGGCCAGCCGGGGCACGACCTCGGTGCAGGCGAACTCCAGCACGGCGACGGCCTCGGGGAGTTCGGTGCCGAGGACGTCACGCACGAGAACGGGGACGGCTGTCACGTCCCAGGACACGGCCTCCATGCCCTCCGCGACCCGTCGGCACAGCTGCTCCAGCAGATCGATCGCGTCGGCGGCGCTGCGCGCAGGACCGTCGACGAGGTCCGAGAGCTCGACCGGAACCTTCACCGGCGCACCGGGCTCGGCCAGCAACTCCTTCTCGACCAGCCCGAAATGCTCCGCCAGCGAAGCCCGCAGCCCCGGCAGGGCGTTCGCCTGCCCGCCCCACACCTGAGAGGCGCGCAGCACGGCGAGCACGAGGTTGACCCGGGCCTCGTCGACCGGTCCGCCGCCGAGGATGTGCAGCCCGTCGCGGATCTGCACGTCCTTGATCTCGCACAGATAGCCGTCGATGTGCATGACGAACTCGTCGAACGCCGCGTCGTCCGGCTGCTCGTCCACATGCAGGTCGTGGTGGAGCTCGGCCGCCTTGACCAGCGTCCAGATCTGGGCGCGCACGGCCGGGGCCTTGGTCGGGTCGAGGTCGGAGACGAGCGCGTACTCGTCGAGGAGCTGCTCCAGCTTGGCGAGGTCGCCGTAGGTGTCGGCCCGCGCCATCGGCGGCACCAGGTGGTCGACCACGGTGGCGTGCCCGCGCCGCTTGGCCTGGGTGCCCTCGCCGGGGTCGTTGACGATGAAGGGATAGATCAGCGGCAGTTCACCGAGCACGGCGTCCGGCGCGCAACCCCCGCTGAGGCCGAGGCCCTTGCCCGGCAGCCACTCCATCGTGCCGTGCTTGCCCATGTGGACGATCGCGTCGGCGCCGAAAGAGTTCTCGAGCCACCGGTACGCGGCCATGTAGTGGTGGGACGGCGGCATGTCCGGGTCGTGGTAGATCGCGATCGGGTTCTCCCCGAAGCCGCGCGGCGGCTGGATCATCACGACGACGTTCCCGAACTGGAGCGAGGCCAGCACGATGTCGTCCCCGTCGACGTACAGCGAGCCCGGCGGCTCACCCCACGCGTCCACCATGGCCTGGCGAAGTCCCGGCTCCAGCCGGTCGAACCAGGCCCGGTAGTCGGCGAGCGGCACCCGGGCGGGAGCCGACGCCAACTGGTCCTCGGTCAGCCACTCGACGTCGTGTCCGCCGGCCTCGATCAGCCGGTGGATGAGCTCGTCGCCGTTGTCGGGGTACCCCTCGACGACGTACCCGGCATCCCGGAGCGAGTCCAGCACCCGCACCGCCGAAGCGGGCGTGTCCAGGCCCACCGCGTTGCCGACCCGCGAGTGCTTGGTCGGATACGCGGTGAAGACCAGCGCGAGCTTCTTCTCGGGGTTCGGCTTGTGCCTCAACTCCGCGTGCCGTACGGCGATCCCGGCGACCCGCGCGGCCCGCTCGGGGTCCGCCACGTACACCGGGACGTCGTCGGGCCCCTGCTCCTTGAAGGAGAACGGCACGGTGATCAGCCGTCCGTCGAACTCCGGGATCGCGACCTGCATGGCCGCGTCCATGGGGGAGAGGGCGGCGTCCGACTCGTCCCACGCCGCCCTGGACGACGTGAGGCAGAGCCCTTGCAGCACCGGCACGTCGAGGTCGGCCAGCGCCCCGATGTCCCAGGCTTCCTCGTCACCGCCCGCCGAGGCCTGCGAGGCGTGGGTGCCGCCGGCGGCGAGGACGGTGGCGACGAGGGAGTCGGCCCGGGCGAGGAGCTCGTAGAGCCCGGCGTCGGCACCGCGCAGTGAACCGCAGTACACGGGAAGGGCGTTGGCGCCCCGCGCCTCGATCGCGTCGCACAGGGTGTCCACGAAGGCGGTGTTGCCGCTGAGTTCATGGGCCCGGTAGAAGAGCACGCCGACGGTCGGGCGGCCGTTGTCCGGCGCCGGCGGGCCGTGGACGCCGTACTCCGGCATCTTCCGCGGCTCGGCGAACCCCTCGCCGGTCAGCAGCACGGTGTCGGACAGGAACCGGGCGAGTTCCTCCAGGTTCGCGGGCCCGCCCTCGACGAGGTACCTGAGTGCCTCGGCCACGACACCGGCCGGTACGGACGACTCGGCCATCAACTCGGCGTCCGGCACGGTCTCTCCGCCGAGCAGGACGGTCGGGACGCCGGAAGCCTTCAGCGCGGCGAGCCCGTCCTCCCAGGCCCGCTTGCCGCCGAGCAGCCGTACGACGGCGATGTCCGCGCCGTCCAGGAGTGCGGGCAGCTCGTCCGTGACGTCGATCCGCGTCGGGTTGCCGATCCGGTACTCGGCACCGGAAGCGGCCCGGGCCGCCAGCAGATCCGTGTCGGCGGTGGACAACAACAACACTGTGCTCATGCGGGCGCTCCCGGTGGAATGAAAGGCAGTCCTTGCGGCGCGCCGGACTCGATGAGTCGCCACAGCGCGTCCGTGTCCGCGTGCTCTTCGATCAGGTCGCCGAGCCGGTCGAGTTGCTCCTCGCGCAGCGCGGCGAACGAGGTGTGGGGGGCCGGCACGAACCGGCGGCCCGCGGCGGCCGCCACCTCCCGCAGGAAGGCCCGCCGGAACCCGTCCGACTCCAGCGAGCCGTGCCAGTGGGTCCCCCAGGTCTGGCCGACGCGGCAGCCGTCGAGGAAGGTTTGGCCCCCGTGGATGTCGGCGACCCCGTGATGGATCTCGTACCCCGCGACATGCTCGCCGAGGGCTTCGCCCTCCGGCCGGGTCAGGGTCTTCTCCCGCGCGAACCGCACCCGCACGGGAAGGACTCCGAGCCCCTCGACGTGCCCCCGCCGACTCTCGACCTCGTCCTCGATGTGCTCGCCGAGGATCTGGAAGCCACCGCAGATGCCGAGCACCGGGCGTCCTTGAGCGGCCCTGGTGACGAGGGCGTCGGCCAGCCCGCGCTCCCGCAGCCACTCCAGCGCCCGAACGGTCCCGCGGGTTCCCGGAATCACGACGAGGTCGGCGTCCGCCAGCTCCTCCGCCCGGTCCACGAACCGCACCACCACACCGGGTTCGGCGGCCAGGGCGTCGACGTCGGTGAAGTTGGACATCAGCGGAATCGCACAGACGGCGACCCGCAGCACGTCCTCACCCACCGGAGGGCTCACCGCGGACTCCCGGACCGTCCCCCGCAGGGACACCCGCAGCCCGTCCTCCTCGTCGATCCCGAGCCCGTGCCGGAAGGGCAGAACGCCGTAGGTGTGGCGTCCGGTGAGCCCGTGGAGCATGTCCAGTCCCGGCTCCAACAGCGAGACATCCCCCCGGAACTTGTTGACGAGGAACCCGGCGACGAGCGCCTGGTCCTCGGGGGAGAGCAGCGCGACGGTCCCGAAGAAGGAGGCGAAGACGCCCCCGCGGTCGATGTCGCCCACGACCAGCACGGGCAGCCCGGCGTTCCGGGCGATCCCCATGTTGACGATGTCGGTACGCCGCAGGTTGATCTCGGCCGGGCTGCCGGCCCCCTCACAGATCACCGCGTCATACGTGCCCCGCAACTCGCCGAGACAGTCGAGCACCGTCCCGAGAAGCTGCTGCTGCCGCCCCCCGTGATAGCCGCGTGCGCTCAACTCCCCGACGGGCTTCCCGAGCAGCACGACCTGACTGCTCTGCTCACCACCGGGCTTGAGCAGCACGGGATTCATCAGCGCGGTCGGCTCGATGCGGCAGGCCTGCGCCTGCATGGCCTGCGCCCGGCCGATCTCGGCGCCCTCGCGGGTGACGAACGAGTTGAGGGACATGTTCTGCGCCTTGAACGGCGCGACCTTCACCCCCTGCCGCACCAGCCACCGGCAGATCCCGGCGGTGACGACACTCTTGCCGGCGTCCGAGGTGGTTCCGGCGACGAGAAGACCCCCGCCACTCATGCCGTACGCCCCTTCACGAAGGCCCGCGCGGCGACACCGACGCCCAGCGCGAGCAGCCCGACGCGCCGTGACAGCCGTACGGCGCGCTCGATGTCGTACGTGGCGACGGCGCGCCCTTGCCGATGCAGCACTGGCCGATGCTCGACCCGCCCCGCGTACGAGAGCGTCCCCCCGAGCCGGACACCCAGCGCCCCCGCGAACGAGGCTTCCACGGGCCCGGCGTTGGGGCTCGGGTGCTTGGGCGCGTCCTCCCGCCAGGCCCGCACGGCACCCCGCGGACTGTCACCGGCCAGGGCGGCGAGTACGGCGGTCAGCCGCGCTCCCGGCCACCCGGCGAGGTCGTCGAGCCGGGCGGAAGCCCACCCGAAGCGGCGGTAGGTGACGGACCTGTGCCCCACCATGGCGTCGAGCGTGTTCACGGCCCGGAACCCGAGCAGCCCCGGCACCCCGGCGACGGCCCCCCACACAAGCGCCCCCACGACGGCATCGGAGGTGTTCTCGGCGACGGACTCCACGACGGCCCGCGCGATCCCGTCGGCATCGAGCGCCTGAGGATCGCGCCCACACAGATGCGGCAGCCGCTCCCGGGCCGCCTCGACGTCTCCGGCCTCCAGCGCCCGCCCGATGACCCGGGCCTCCCGCACGAGTGAAGTCCCGCCCACGACGGCCCAGGTGGCGGCGGCGGTGAGGGTGACGGAAGCGGTACGGGACGGACGTACGACGTTCTCCGCGACGGCACCGAGGCCCACGGCACCGCCCACACACACGGCGGTGTGCAGTGCACCCCACCCCCGGTGGTCCCGCCACAACACCCGCTCCACGGCGCCCGCGGCCCGTCCGAACGCGGCGACCGGATGCCCCCGACGGGGGTCACCGAGCAGAAGGTCGCCGATCAGACCGGCGGCGGCGCCGTACGCGAAGACGCGATCGGCACGCACCGGCTCAGCCGATCGCGGGGTCGTTCAAGTGCCTGGTACCGCAGGTGGATCGGCAGGCGAGCATCGCGTCATGTCCTCACTCAGGGTGTCCACGCCCTGGTTCGACGAGTCCGGCGGCGAGAGTTCCTGGCTCCCGGGGCTACCTACCCCGGTGACAGTGGCGGGACCGCGCCGGATTCGCACCGGCTTCCTCTTCTGCCGCCGTATATGGCTCCGGCAGTCCACCACGGCCCTTCGAGAGCCGTCAACTTGCTTCTGACCTGCGGCGGGGGAGTGTGCACAACCCCACATCGCCGGTCCGGCGGGACAGCGGACCGGAGGCGAAAGAACGGCCGGGAGGGTACGGAACGTTGAGTTCCGTACCCTCCCGGCCGTCGAGGGACCGGTGCCGTCAGGCCACGATCAGATAGATCCCGTACGCCACGGCCGCCGCGCACGCCGCGAAGCAGGCGTAGGCGCCGGTGACCGCGAGGGCGGCCGAGTCGCCCTGGGCGGTGGCCCGTTCCTGGCGGGACAGGCCCATGATGCCGAGGGTGAACAGGGCCACGAGGCCCACGGTGACGACGAGGCTGACGCCGAAGACGGAGCCGAGTGCTTCCCAGTCGATCTTCATGGTGAGGCTTCCTTAGTACTGCGGGCTCAGACGGCGGCCGGCGGGGCGGCCGGTTCCGTCGTGGCGGGCGGGGCCGGGATCGTGGCGGTGAGGGCCTCGGTCACCGTGCCCGCGGGCGGCGGGGTCACGGCGGCGATCGCCGTGGTCACCACGCCGGCCGGCTCGTCGGTGTGGTTGACGTTGGACGCGTCCACGACCTCGCGCCGCGAGATCTTCCAGATCGCCGCGCTGGAGGCGACGAGGAAGACCGCCACGACCGCCGTACCCCAGTCGCCGAGGTCCGTGACCGACTCCGCCAGGGCGCCCACCAGGGCCGCCGCCGGGAGCGTCAGGCCCCAGGCGACGAACATGCGGGTGGCCGTGGACCAGCGGACGACGCCGCCCTTGCGGCCGAGGCCGGCGCCCATCACCGAACCGGAGACGGAGTGCGTGGTGGAGAGGGAGAAGCCGAGGTGGGACGAGGCCAGGATGACGGTGGCCGCGCTGGTCTGGGCGGCGAAGCCCTGCTGCGGCTGGAGGTCGGTCAGGCCCTTGCCCATGGTGCGGATGATGCGCCAGCCGCCGAGGTAGGTGCCGAGCGCGATGGCGAGGCCCGCCGAGAGGATGACCCAGGTGGGCGGGTCCGAGTCGGGTGCGACGACACCGCCGGCGACCAGGGCGAGGGTGATGATGCCCATCGTCTTCTGCGCGTCGTTGGTGCCGTGGGCCAGCGAGACCAGACCGGCCGAGGCGATCTGGCCGGTGCGGTAGCCCTTCGCGGCGGCCTTGCCGTCGGCCTTCTTGCCCAGGCTGTAGGAGAGCCGGGTGGCCAGCATGGCGGCGATGCCCGCGACGATCGGCGCCGCGATCGCCGGGATCAGGACCTTGGTGATGAGCGCGTCACCGTGGACCGCGCCCATGCCCGCCGAGGCGATGGTGGCGCCGATCAGCCCGCCCATGAGGGCGTGCGAGGAACTGGAGGGCAGGCCCACCAGCCAGGTCAGCAGGTTCCAGAGGATCGCGCCGACCAGGGCGGCGAAGATGACCTCGGGACGGATGCCGGTCTCGTCGACGAGACCCTTGGAGATCGTGTTGGCGACCTCCACCGAGAGGAAAGCGCCCACAAGGTTGAGCACGGCGGACATGGCCACCGCGACCTTGGGCTTGAGTGCACCGGTCGAGATGGTGGTGGCCATCGCGTTGGCGGTGTCGTGAAAACCGTTCGTGAAATCGAACGCGAGTGCGGTTACCACCACAATCGCGAGGATCAGCGAGAAGTTTTCCATTTACCCAGGCAATCGTTCGAGGTCATTGGCCTGTTGAAGGTAAGTAACCTGGATGAACGGAAGGTGAACTGAGGCGGGCCGCACGGTGACCGTAATCTTCTGCTACGGCTTTGCTCGACCTCGCGGCCCCCGCGCGGCCCGTGCGCCCCACGGCTATGCCCCCGAACGAACCCCCTCGGCTGATGCGCCGACCCGTTTGAAGAGATTCCGGTCACCCGCCGAGTTGGAGCGGGCCATCCACGGACGTAGACGAACTCGGCACCCGTGGTCCTGGCCTTCTGCCCGTTGACGTTCTTCTGGTGCGGCGAGATGGGCAGGCTTGCGATCACGGGCCAGGTGTCCCCCGGAATGGCGTCGGATCTGTGCCCTACAGGGCCCCGGCCCGAGGCGAACCGGCGCCACGGCTGGCAGGATCGCGGCATGGCTGAGGAACAGCGGGATCCACGGGACGTACGGCGTGTCGGTGCCGAGGAGGCGGACGCCTGGGGGGAGTTGGTCGACACGGCCCGCCGGACGGTGTCCGACGGACTGGTCGTCGGAACCTCCGGCAACGTCTCGGTGCGCGTCGCGGACACGGTCCTGGTCACGCCCTCTGGCGTCCCCTACGACCGCCTCACGCCGGACGACGTCACGGGCGTCGACCTCGACGGCCGACAGGTCCTCGGCAGGCTGGTCCCGACGAGCGAACTCCCCATGCATCTGGCCGTCTACCGCAGCACCGACGCCCGCGCGGTCGTCCACACCCACGCCGTGCACGCCACGGCCGTCTCCACGCTCGTGCCCGAGCTCCCCGCGATCCACTACATGACCGGCGCGCTCGGCGGTGCCGTCCGGGTTGCCCCCTATGCCACCTACGGCACCGACGAGTTGGCCGAGAACATGCTCCACGCCCTCGCCGACCGCTCCGCCTGCCTCCTCCAGAACCACGGAACGATCGCCTACGGCGCCACCCTCTCCCAGGCCTACGACCGCACCGCCCAGCTGGAATGGATGTGCCACCTGTGGCTCACGGCCCGCGCGGTACCGGGCCTGACCCCGAACCTGCTGACGGAGGAACAGGTGATGGAGGCGGGGGAGCGGTTGCGGGGGTACGGGCAGCGGGGGCTGCGCTGAGCTTGAGCGGGAAGCCTACGGGGGTGCGACGCCGGGTCCTTGCGCGTGTGCGGGCCGGTGGGGGCTGGTCGCGCAGTTCCCCGCGCCCCTGAGGAGTTGCAGTCACCCGCGCCACAATGGACCGCTCGCCGCGTACGGCGCGCAGGGGACGGGCTGGGGGGTGTCCGCCCGCAGCGGCCGGCGTCCGATACCGAGCCCTGCTCAAGGGACCGAGCCCCGGACCGAGGACGGACACCCCCCACCCCGGCCCCGACCCACACACCACCCGCACGCGCTACATCCGCCCCCACCGAAGCCGAAACGGGCCGCCGCAGGCATCCAGGGGCGCGGGGAACTGCGCACAACGCCCACCCCCACCCAACCGAAGCAGGCCGCCGCAGGCACCCCCGCCCAACCGCCGGAGGCACGCCCACTGGCCGTCGACCGGGTCTGACAGGACACTGAAAGGCGTGCGTACTGTCAAAGCGACGGCCGCTGCCGTCACCGCAGCCCTGGCGGCCGGCACGGCCGGAATCGTCGCCGGGAGGATCGCCAGCGACGCCGGACTGAAGGCGCCACCGGGCCGCCCGCTGCCCGGTGAACCCCGGCTCACCGTTCACTCCGTCGCCGCCGGCCGTATCACCCTCACCCGCGACCTCGCCGCCCTCCGCCCCGGCCGATACGGCCTCGCAGGCGACGCCTCCCACGCCGTCGTGGGCCCCGTCCTCGCCGCGGAACCGCACTCCGCCGACACCGTCGTCCGCCGCCTGGAAAGCGTCACCCACGGCACCCTGGAACCGGGCGACAAGGTCTGGCTCACCCCGAACGCGTACGTCGGCAACCCGAAGTCGATCCTCGGCCTCGACCACACCGACGTCGAGATTCCGGGCGAACTCGGCGCCCTGCCCGCGTGGTTCATCCCGGGTGTACGCGACACCTGGGTCATCGCGGTCCACGGCCTCGGCACGACCCGCGAACACGCCATGAACCTCATGGAGTTCCTGCACGGCCTCCGCTTCCCGGTCCTCGCCCCCGCTTACCGCGGCGACGCGGGCGCCCCCCGCCCGCCCGACGGCCTGAACCACTTCGGCGACACCGAGTGGCGCGACCTGGACGCGGCGATGCGGTACGCCGTCGACCACGGCGCCCGCCAACTCGTCCTGCACGGCTGGTCCACCGGTGCCACGATGGCCCTGCGCGCCGCCGCCCACTCGGACCTGCGCGACCGCGTCAGGGGGCTGATCCTGGACTCCCCGGTCCTCAGCTGGGAGCGGACCCTGCGCGCCCTCGCCGCGGCCCGCCACACCCCCGGCGTCCTCCTGCCGCTCGCGGTGCGCGCGGCACAGGGCCGCACCGGGCTGCCCAGCGACCACTTCGGCCTGTACGCGGACCGCACCGTCCCCTACGCCGACCACGAGAACCGGACCGACGACATGGGCCCCGACCGGCCCCCGCCGCCGACCCTGATCTTCCACGGTCCGGACGACACGATCGCCCCCTGGGACCTCTCCCGCCGTCTCGCCGGCACCCACCCCGACCGGATCGCCCTCCACACGGTCCGCGAGGCCCCCCACGCGGCGATGTGGAACGCCGACCCGAGCGGCTACGAAGAAGCACTGCGCCGTTTCCTCACCCCCCTGATGTGACCTCCGGGCGCCCCGGTCCCACAGGTTCCGTTTAAGCCCGTACTACTGGCCTGATCTCGGCGTATGCCCCTTCGCGCGGCCCCGGCGTCGGCCCGCCCCGTCGCGCGCGGTGGCATTCCGTTTGGGTTTTCGGACCGTCAACCGGAAGACTGCACCCGTGACGTCCCGTATCCCGCGCGACTCCAGGCTTCGACTCGTCCGCCCGCGACCCCTGGCCGCCGCCCCCTCAGCCGTGAACCAACGGCGCCCACGCCGCCCCGCGCCCCGCCCGCCGGAAGGCACACCGGCCCCCGCGGAACTGGCCAGAATGGCGCGCTCCGGTCTCGCCGACGCGGCCCGTGTCGCGCACTGGGCCGACGGCGCCCTGGGCCCCGGCAGGGACGGCGCGGGCTCCGACGGCAAGGGCACCCTCTCCGACGAGACAGCCGGGCGCGCGGCCGGGGATCTCGGCCTGACCGCGGCTCAGGTCCGCGCCGCCTGGGACACCGCCCGCCTCGCCGGTCTGATCGAGGTGCATGGCGACAGCGCGCGCCCGGGCTGGCGGCTGCGCGCCTGGAACCGTGACGACAGCGCCGTACTGCGCGGCTGGGTCGCCCTCTTCGACGCCTGGTCGCTCGCCTCCCCGGAACCCACCGACCGCGAGCCCGCCGCCGTCGCCGAGGTCGTCTCGGCCATGCCCCAGGTGCTCTCCTTCCTCCAGCTGTCGGCCGGCCCCGTCCCGGTCGAGCAACTCCTGGACCTCCTGGAGCAGCGCGTCACCGAACTGCGCACCGCGCGCTGCGAGATCCCCTACGGTCCCCAGCCGGAGCCCGTGGAGGAGCCCGAGACGGCCGACGCCCCCCTCGCCCCCCTCCTCGACTGGGCCCTGCGCGCCCTCGCCTCCGTCGGCGCCCTGACCTACGGCGACGGGCAGGCCACCCTCACCCCGCTCGGCAGTTGGGCGGTGTGGGTCAAGCTGGAGCAGATCTGCGTCGCCGCGCAGAGTCCGGCCGGCAACATCGAGGTCGCCGCCGAGGAGATGCTGCGCGGCTGCGCCCAGCTGCGCCCCAACGCGGCCCGCGCCGAGTACCGCGCCTGGCTCGCGGCCCGTCCCGTCGGCAGCGCCGTCACCGAGCTGCTCGGCGCCGCCCGCGGTGACGACGCCCTGCTGCGCGGCCTCGCCTTCGAGGCCCTGCGCGTCGTCGGCGCCCCGGCCGAGCCCGACGTCCGCTCCGTGGCCGACGAGCCGACCCTGCGGCCGTACGCCCTGCTGTGGCTGGCCGAGCACGACGGGATCGACCCGGAGGACGCCCACGAGGTGCTCACCCGGGAAGAGGCCACCTGGCTGTGGGTCGACACCGCGGCCGCCGTCGCCGACCACGGCGAGGCCCCGATGCTGGTGCGACACCTGGAGTCCGCCCTCCAGCCGACCGTCCCCCGACTGCTCGACGAGGTCCGGGCCGTCGGCCACCCGCGCACCGTGCAGGTCCTGGTCGCCCTCGCCGCCGCCCACCCCGACCCGGCCCTCGCCAAGGCCGTACGCCGCGCCGCCTTCCAGGTGCACACGGGAGGATGAGTCAGGCGTGGATCTCCGGGGCGTACGTCCCGAAGCTCCACACATTGCCCTCGGCGTCCCTGGCCATGTAGTCCCGGGAGCCGTACTCCTGGTCCGTCGGGGGCATCAGGATCTCCGCGCCGTGCTCCACGGCGCGGCGGTGGTGGGCGTCGGCGTCGTCCACGACGACATACACCCCGGTCGTGCCCGCGTCCTTCATCGCCGCGTCGAAGACGCCGCCGCGGCCTTTCGAGCCGAGCATCACCGCGCCGTTGCCCTGCACCAGCTCGGCGTGCAGTACCGAGCCGTCCTCGCCCTCGTACACCGACAGCTCGGTGAACCCGAAGGCCTCCGTCAGCTGCTTGATCGCCGCCTTCGCGTCGGTGTACAGCAGCGTCGGGTAGATGCTCGGACGCCCACCGCTCGTGCCTGCCATGCCGATCACTCCCTCGTGATCAAGCGCCGGATCGGAAACCGGGCGCGTGCCGGGATTTCCCTCTGCCGACCAGTCTCGCAGCGACCACTGACAACGGCCCGACGGCAGCGACCGCTGAAGCGAGACGAACCGAACACCCGAACCCACAAAAGTGCTTGCACGCCACCGTTAGACTTGGCCCATGGCCATTCTCCTCGCGCATTAGACGGCGGGAACGTCCTCAGCCGCCCACCCGTCAATCCCGAATCCGCCCTGGAGTCTGTCCGTGATCTCCGCCTCCGGTATCGAGCTGCGCGCCGGCGCCCGAGTCCTCATCGAGTCCGCCACCTTCCGCATCGCCAAGGGCGACCGCATCGGCCTGGTCGGCCGTAACGGCGCGGGGAAGACCACCCTCACCAAGTGCCTGGCCGGCGAGGGCATCCCCGCCGCGGGCCAGATCACCCGCTCCGGCGAGGTCGGCTACCTCCCCCAGGACCCCCGCACCGGCGACCTCGACGTGCTCGCCCGCGACCGGATCCTCTCCGCGCGCGGCCTCGACGTCCTGCTGAAGAAGATGCGCGACAACGAACAGCGCATCGCCAACGGCCAGGGCGCCACCCGGGAGAAGGCGCTCAGGCAGTACGAGCGCCAGGAGACGGAGTTCCTCACCAAGGGCGGGTATTCCGCCGAGGCCGAGGCCGCCACCATCGCCGCCGCGCTGAACCTCCCCGACCGGGTGCTGGGCCAGCCGCTGCACACCCTCTCCGGTGGTCAGCGCCGCCGTATCGAACTGGCCCGGATCCTCTTCTCCGACGCCGACACCCTGCTCCTGGACGAGCCGACCAACCACCTCGACGCGGACTCGATCGTCTGGCTGCGCGACTACCTCAAGACCTACCGCGGCGGCTTCATCGTGATCTCCCACGACGTCGACCTGGTCGAGACGGTCGTCAACAAGGTGTTCTACCTGGACGCCAACCGCGCCCAGATCGACGTCTACAACATGGGCTGGAAGCTCTACCAGCAGCAGCGCGAGGCCGACGAGAAGCGCCGCAAGCGCGAGCGGCAGAACGCCGAGAAGAAGGCCGCGGCCCTGCATTCGCAGGCCGACAAGATGCGCGCCAAGGCCACCAAGACGGTCGCCGCGCAGAACATGGCCAAGCGTGCCGACCGGCTGCTCGCCGGCCTCGACGCGGTGCGCCAGCAGGACAAGGTCGCCAAGCTGCGCTTCCCCGAGCCCGCGCCCTGCGGCAAGACTCCGCTGATGGCGGAGGGTCTGTCGAAGTCGTACGGCTCGCTGGAGATCTTCACCGACGTCGACCTGGCCATCGACAAGGGCTCCCGCGTGGTCATCCTGGGCCTGAACGGCGCGGGCAAGACCACCCTGCTGCGTCTGCTGGCCGGGACCGAGCAGCCGGACACGGGCGCGGTCGTGCCCGGCCACGGCCTCAAGCTCGGCTACTACGCCCAGGAGCACGAGACCCTCGACCCCGAGCGCACGGTCCTGGAGAACATGCGCTCGGCGGCTCCCGACCTCGACCTCGTCGAGGTGCGCAAGACGCTGGGTTCGTTCCTGTTCTCCGGCGACGACGTCGACAAGCCGGCCGGCGTCCTCTCCGGCGGCGAGAAGACCCGCCTGGCGCTCGCCACCCTGGTCGTCTCGTCGGCGAACGTCCTCCTCCTCGACGAGCCCACCAACAACCTCGACCCGGCCAGCCGCGAGGAGATCCTCGGCGCACTGCGCACCTACAAGGGCGCGGTCGTCCTGGTGACTCACGACGAGGGCGCCGTCGAGGCGCTCCAGCCGGAGCGGATCATCCTGCTGCCGGACGGCGTCGAGGACCTGTGGGGTGCCGACTACGCGGATCTCGTGGCCCTCGCCTGAGTGAGCGCCGCTTGATCGAAAGCGTGATCCATGGCGTGATCCACGGCGTATGGATCATTCGGCCCACCGGTGATCCATCATCTGTGTGAGATCTCCTCGTACCGAGGTGTGTCCTACATCGATTTCACGGCCGAGCCCTTTATCGACAAGGGCTCGGCCGTCGTACGTCGCTGACCTGGCATTTCACAAAAGAACCCGTTCGGCGGTACGAACGACTCTGGGTGGAATTACAGATTCCGCTTGTGGGGATGCGCTCCTGTCGTCAAAACCCTGTCTTACGGACCTTGCCGAATGGGTGGCCATCGCGCCCCGGAGGGGTGATCATGAGGGGACCAGAGCGCACTTCCCATGAGGAGGCACGGGTGGCCGAGACTCTGAAGAAGGGCAGCCGGGTAACCGGCGCCGCGCGCGACAAGCTCGCGGCAGACCTGAAGAAGAAGTACGACTCCGGTGCGAGCATTCGGGCACTGGCCGAGGAAACCGGCCGCTCGTATGGCTTCGTGCACCGGATGCTCAGCGAATCGGGCGTCACGCTTCGTGGGCGTGGCGGAGCGACGCGGGGCAAGAAGGCCGCATCGTCCTGATCCGGGCGGCCATCGGCTTCGATGGTGGCCACCCGGTCGGTCGGCTGACTGACCGGGTGGTTACTGTGCAGTCACTTAGCTGTGCCGTCCTGCGGCACGGAGGATGACCGCACTCATCGGAGGCGCCCCATGGCGACGTCCAGCCAGGATGGCCAGGAACTCGTTCCCCTGCTCGACAAGGACGGCGTGCGGCTCACCGTCGAGGACACCCTCGCCACGGTGACGCTGACCAACCCGGCCAAGCGCAACGCTCAGAGCCCCGCTCTGTGGCGGGCGCTCGCCGAGGCGGGCCGGCTGGTGCCGGGCTCCGTCCGGGTCGTGGTGCTGCGTGGCGAAGGCAAGTCCTTCTCCGCCGGGCTCGACCGGCAGATGTTCACGCCCGAGGGGATCGAGGGCGAGCCGTCGTTCATCGACCTCGCCCGCAGTGGTGACGCCGAACTCGACGCCGCCATCGCTCAGTTCCAGGAGGGCTTCACCTGGTGGCGGCGCAGTGACGTCGTGTCCATCGCCGCCGTGCAGGGGCATGCCATCGGGGCGGGCTTCCAGCTGGCCCTCGCCTGTGACCTGCGCGTCGTCGCCGACGACGTGCAGTTCGCCATGCGCGAGACCAGCCTGGGCCTGGTCCCCGACCTCACCGGCACCCACCCTCTGGTGGGCCTCGTCGGGTACGCCCGGGCGCTGGAGATCTGCGCCACCGGGCGCTTGGTCACGGCCGAGGAGGCGGTGAACACCGGCCTCGCCAACCTCGCCGTACCGCTCGACCAACTCGACGCCGCCGTGCAGGACCTGGCGGCCGCGCTCCTGTCCGCCCCCCGCGACGCGGTCATCGAGACCAAGTCGCTGCTGCGGGGCGCCCAGGACCGCACCTACGACGAGCAGCGCGCCGCCGAGCGGGCGGCCCAGACCCGACGGCTGCGTGACCTCGCCGGAGTCGGCGACTAGGACCTGCCGGCGGATCGGGCAGACGTCAAGCAACGGCGACGTCCGCATGATCCGCCGGACAGCCCTAGGTCATCACGGCCGTCACCAGCACGGCCACCGTCGGACGATCCGACAGCACCTCTCCCACGGCGGCGCGGACCTCCCGGGCCACGTCCAGGGCCCGGCGGCCGGCGTCCACCGACAGTTCGACGCGGACATGCCGGCGCGGAAGCGAGCCGTCCCCGGTCTCCCCGTCCTCGATGTGCACCGGCCGCCCGAGCAGACCGGTCAGCCGGTCCACACCGGGCACCGCCAGAGCGGCGCCGGCCGCGAGAGCCTCGTCGCCGTGCCCCGCCGCCACGGCACGCGGCGGCTCGGGCCGTCGTACGGGAGACGGTTCCGCGTCCTCGTCCACGAGGGCCGTCACCCGCAGGTCCGCCTCGCCGAGTTCCAGCCCCAGCAGCCCCGTCGCCGCTCCGGCGAGTGCCGTGCGCAGCCGCTCCGCCGTCACCGGCAGCGGCCGTGCGGGGGTGGCCTCGAACTCCGCCGTGATCCGCAGCGGGCCGGGCGGCAGCGCGCTCGGAGGCGGCGGCACGGCGGGCTCGTGCGCGTCCTCCGGATCGGCGAGGCCGATGCGCACGGTACCGAGCCGTACCTCCGGTAGTTCTCGCACGGCGGCTCGCAGCACCCCCTGAGCCGCATCCTCGGAGATCCACGCCCCGTCGCGCGGCCCGCCCAGGGGCAGCAGCCGCCCCAGCCCCAGCTGATGCCGCACCGTCCGTGCCCACTGCTCCGCCGTCATTACTCCAGCCTGCCGCATCTCCGGCGCGCGATCGCGCAACCGCGCTTACGGTGGTCGAAGGAGGACGACCGAAAGGGGTGATGGTGATGACCGACATGACGCAGAACACCGAGGTGGAGTCGTCGGTGCAGCCGCGGAAGACCACCAAGCGCGGCGGCGGCGACGCGGCGACACGTGGGCGGACCACCATCGCCGACGGTGTCGTGGAGAAGATCGCCGGACTCGCGGCACGGGACGTCCTCGGCGTCCACGCCATGGGCAGCGGGCTGAGCCGCACCTTCGGGGCCGTACGGGACCGGGTGCCCGGCGGTTCGAAGTCCGCCACTCGCGGGGTCAAGGTGGAGGTCGGCGAGGTGCAGACCGCGCTCGACCTGGAGATCGTCGTCGACTACGGCGTCTCGATCTCCGACGTGGCCAGGGCCGTGCGCGAGAACGTCGTATCGGCGGTGGAGCGGATGACCGGTCTGGAGGTCGTCGAGGTCAACATCGCGGTGAGCGATGTGAAGCTGCCCGACGAAGAGGACGAGGAGCCGGAGACCCGGCTCCAGTAGCCCGACCACACTTCAGGGACTTTTAGGGAGCGTGCGATGAGCATGGCCGTGGTCGGCATGATCGCCGGCATGGCGCTGGGCTTCGCAGGGTATTTCGGCGGATTCGGCGCCTTCCTGCTGGTGGCGGCGCTGGGCGCCATCGGCTTCGTCGTCGGCCGGTTCCTGGAGGGGGACCTGGAGATCGGCGACCTCTTCCGTACTCGTGACGAGCGGCGTGACCGGCGGCGATGACGTCCGTGAGCAGCGAGGCAGGCGCGGCGGACGAGCTCCGCACACCCCTGAGCGCGACCGCCGTTCCGCCCGGTGACCGAGGGGCGACGAGGATCGCCGACCGGGTGGTCGCGAAGGTCGCGGGTCAGGCGGCCCGCGAGGCGCTCGGACGGCTCCCCGCCGAGGCCCAGCCCCCGTACGCCACCGTCGTCGTCCACCGCGAGGTCGCCCGGATCCGCATGCACCTCGAACTCGACTACCCCTGCGACATCGGCGCGCGTTGCCGAGAGGTGCGTCAGCACGTGGTCGAGCGGGTAGTCGCGTTGGTGGGCATGGAGGTGTCGGAGGTCGCCGTCCAGGTGGAGCGGCTGTATCCGGCACAGGCGCACGGTGTGGCACAGGGGAGGACGCGATGAGCGAGCCCCAGGGCTCCGAGGGCACTACACAACGACTGCCGGTCATCGAGAAGGCACCGGACCTGCGCGACCAGTCCGCGTCGGCGGCGGCGTACGGACCACCACCCGCCCTGGAGGACCGGGCGGGCGGCGGCGAACGCCGTTTCTGGTCGGCGCGCAGGGTCCCGGCGGGCATCGTGGCCCTGCTGCTCCTGCTCGTCGCGGGGATCTTCCTGTACGACATCGCAGCCGTCCGGGCCGACCGGCCGCCCATGCACTGGCGCCGCGAGCTCGCCCGGCAGCTCGCCGAACGCCCCCTGGACGACATCTGGGTCCTGGTGGGCGCCGGAGTCGCCGCGGCCCTGGGCCTGTGGCTGATCGTCCTGGCCGCCACACCGGGTCTGCGCGGCGTCCTCCCGATGAGCCGCACCCATCCGGATGTGCGGGCGGGCCTCCACCGGGACGCGGCCGCGATGGTCCTGCGGGACCGGGCCATGGAGGTGGCCGGCGTCCAGTCCGCACGCGTACGGATGCGCCGGAAGAAGGCCGACGTCCGCGCGGTCTCCCACTTCCGCGAACTGGACGACGTCCGGGCGGACTTGGACGTGACCCTCACCGAGGCGATCACGGCACTGGGCCTGGCCCGGCCCCCCGCACTGTCGGTGCACGTGGCGCGGACGACCAGGAAGAAGGGCTGAGGCCGATGCTCAGGACCGTCAACCGCGTACTGATCGGCCTGGTGGGGCTGGTACTGCTCGTCGTCGGCGGCTCGGTACTCGCCGTGGGCCTCGGTCTCGACCCGCCCTCATGGTGGATCCACGACGGCAAGAAGGACGTTCTGCTGAGCGACGCCGAGCGCACCCGCTGGGACGGCGAGGGCTGGTGGTGGCCGACGGTCATCGCCGCCCTGGCACTCGTGGTGCTGCTGACCCTGTGGTGGCTGACCGCGGTCCTCCGCAGGCGCTGGCTCACGGAGGTACGCGTCAACACGGGCGACGGCGAGGGTGCGCTCCTGCGGGGCCGGGCCCTGGAGGGCGTACTCGAAGGTGAGGCAGCCGAGGTGGACGGCGTCCACCGGGCCCACGCCCACCTGACCGGCCGTCCGGACGCGCCCCGGACCCGCGTACGACTCCTGCTGGAACCCCACGTGGACCCGGGAACGGCCCTTCACGTCCTGACGGCACAAGCCCTGACCCACGCCCGCGATTCGGCAGGGCTCGAGACACTCCCGGCCGAGGTCCGCATGACCGGCGTCAAGCACAAAGCGGAACGGGTCAGTTGAGAGCGTTCAGAAACCGTGCCTCATGCCCCCGTCGACAGGAAGCATGACCCCCGTCAGATAAGACGCAGCCGGCGACAGCAAGAACGCGGCAGCCCGCCCGAACTCCTCCGGCGTTCCGTACCGCCGCAAGGGAATCCGGGACTCGTTCGCGGCCCGGGTGGCCTCCGGATCCGCCGACAACGCGTCCAGCTCACGCACGCGATCCGTGTCGATACGGGACGGCAGGAGCCCGACGACCCGAACCCCCCGCGGCCCCAGTTCATCCGAGAGCGACTTCGCGAACCCGGCGAGACCGGGCCGCAGTCCGTTGGAAATCGTCAGTCCCGGAATCGGTTCATGCACGGAACCGGAGAGAACGAACCCGATCACACCGCCGGCTTCCAGCTCGGCCGCAGCCGCCCGGGCCAGCCGAACCGCTCCCAGAAACACCGACTCGAACGCGGACTGCCACTGCTCGTCCGTGTTGTCGGCGACGAACCCGGGCGCAGGCCCGCCCACGCTGATCAGCACCCCGTCGAAACCGCCGAAGTTCTCCCGCGCGGCGGCGATCAGCCGCTCGGCAGCCGACGGATCGGCATTCTCGACGGCCACCCCGAAGGCGTTCGGTCCCAACTCCGCCGCCGCGGCGAGCACACGCGTCTCGTCCCGCCCGGTCACGACGACCTTCGCCCCGTCGGCGACCAGCTCGCGCGCGGCCGCGTTGCCGAGCCCCCGGGTCGCTCCGGTGACGACGTACACACGGTCCTTCAGTCCAAGATCCATGGTTCCTATCCTGCCTCCTCGCCCCCGTACAGGGTGAGGGCGGTGTTCACCAGTCCGATGTGGCTGAACGCCTGCGGGAAGTTGCCGAGCTGGGCGCCGGCCACGGGGTCGTACTCCTCGGACAGCAGCCCCACGTCGTTGGCCAGCCCCAGCAGCCGTTCGAAGAGCTCCCGCGCCTCCTTCGTACGGCCCGTCATGTGGAGCGCGTCGGCGAGCCAGAACGAGCACACCAGGAAGATGCCCTCGCCGCCCGGCAGCCCGTCCACCGTCGTCTCCTCGGCGCTGTACCGCCGGACGAATCCGCCGTGGTCGAGCTCCGTGCGGATCGCGTCGACCGTGCCGACGACACGGGGGTCGTCGGGCGGAAGGAAGCCGACGCGCGGGATCAGCAGCAGGGACGCGTCGAGTGCGCGCGAGCCGTAGTACTGGGTGAAGGTGTTGCGTTGGCGGTCGTAGCCCTTCTCACAGACCTCGCGGTGCACCTCGTCGCGCAGCGCGCGCCAGCCGTCCGGGTCGCCGCTCAGATCCGGGAAGGCCTCCAGGGCGCGCACGGCGCGGTCGGCGGCGACCCACACCATGACCTTCGAGTGGACGAAGTCGCGGCGGCCGCCGCGCACCTCCCACAGTCCCTCGTCCGGCTGCCGCCACGAGGACCGGAGAAAGTCCAGCAGGACGTTCTGCAGGGACCACATGTGCGGTTTGGCGGGCAGGCCCGCCCGCCGGGCCAGCGACAGCGAGTCCATGACCTCGCCGTACACGTCCAGTTGGAGCTGCTTCACGGCCTCGTTGCCGATGCGTACCGGCGTCGAGCCGCCGAAACCGGACAGCCACGGCAGCTCGAACTCCGGCAGCCGCCGTTCTCCCGCGACGCCGTACATGATCTGGAGGTCCGCCGGGTCGCCGGCCACCGCGCGCAGCAGCCAGTCCCGCCAGGCCTCGGCCTCCTCCAGGTAGCCGCATTGCACCAGGGCGCCCAGGGTGAGGGTGGCGTCGCGCAGCCAGCAGTAGCGGTAGTCCCAGTTGCGCACCCCGCCCATCTCCTCCGGCAGCGAGGTCGTGGCCGCCGCCACGATGCCGCCGGTCGGCCGGTAGGTGAGCGCCTTCAGGGTGATCAGGGAACGGACCACGGCGTCCCGGTGCGGACCGTCGTAGCGGCAGCGCGCCGCCCAGGCCTGCCAGTCGGCCACGCTGCTCTCCAGCGCCTCGAAGGGGTCGGTCAGCGGGGGGCGCGGCTCGTGCGAGGGGTGCCAGGTGAGGACGAAGGCGACCTTCTCGCCCTCCTCGACGGTGAACTCCGAGTGCGTCCCGAAGTGCTCGCCCCAGGTGCGTACCGGGGGCTCGCTGCGCAGCCACGTCGCGTCGGGGCCCGCGACGGCCACCCGGTGCCCGTCGGATTGGCGCATCCAGGGCACGATCGAGCCGTACTCGAAGCGCAGCCGGAGCGTGCTGCGCACGGTGACCCGGCCGCGGAGCCCTTCCACGACGCGCACGACGTCGGGGGCCAGGTCGCGCTGGGGCATCAGGTCGGTGACGCGCACCGCTCCCTCGTCGGTCTCCCACTCGGTGTCCAGGACGAGGGTGCCGGGGCGGTAGGCGCGCCTCGTGCACCGGTCGGCGTTCTCCGGAGCGATCCGCCAGTGCCCGTTCTCCTCGTCGCCGAGCAGCCTCGCGAAGCAGGCCCCCGAATCGAAGCGGGGCAGGCACAGCCAGTCCACCGAGCCGTCCGTGCCGACCAGGGCGGCGGTCTGTTCGTCGCCGATGAGGGCGTAGTCCTCGATACGGGGGATCCGGGTGGCCGGTGGGGTTCGGGGGTGCACGGAGTGCGGGTTCCCTGCTGGTCGTGCGGGCAATCAGGGGTGCGGCCGGGGGAGTGACGCCGTCGTGCCGGAGAAGATCACCCCCGGGTGGGCCGGAGTCTGGTTCAGCACCCACAGACCGATCAGCGTCGCCAGCGCGAACACGACCGCGATGAGGACGGCGAGGACGAGCCGGCGGCGGCGCTCGCGGCGCAGCCACTCGCCGCGTGCCGTGCGGTAGGCGTCGGGGGCCGCGTGCACCCCGCCCGCCAGCGCGGCCAGGGCCTCCTGCAGCTCGCGCTCGGTGCTGCGGTCCGGACCGGTGCCACGTGACTCGGTCGCGTCTCGATGCGTCATCGCCGGGCCTCCATCGCCTGGGTCAGGGCGGCCAGGCCGCGTGCCGTGTGGGTCTTGACGGAGCCGCAGGAGATGCCCATCGCCGAGGCGATCTCGCTCTCCTTCAGCCCGAGCCAGTGCCTGAGCACCAGCGCCTCGCGCTGCCGGGCGGGCAGTCGCTGGAGCGCGTCGATGAGGACGCGCTGGTCGTCGTGGAGGAGCGCGGTGCTCTCGGCGGAGGCGACGAGCTCGTCCAGCGGGGCCGGGGGGTTCTCGACGTGCTTGCGCGCGACCTGGAGGTGCCGTATCCGCATCCGCGTCAGATTGCAGACCGTGGAGCGCAGATAGGCCTCCGCGGCCTCGGTGTCCCGCAGACGCCGCCACTTCCGGTAGATCTGGTAGTACGCCTCGGCGACCACGTTCTCCGGGTCGTCGGCGCCGAGCAGCACGGCGAGGCGGAGCATCGAGGCGTAGTGCAGCTCGAAAAGGCGGGCCACACCGGCCTCGCGCTCCAGTTCGGCCGGGTCGGCCGCCGCGGGGGCGAGCGGGAGGGGCCCGGGGGTGCCGTGTCTCAGATGCTGTTTCACGGGTTGTTCGCTCCCGTCTCGGGGCGCCGCCTGACGGTCAGGCGCGACGGTAGGTCGGTCAGGTCGGCGCCGCGCGGGACGCCGAGCCGTTCGAGGGCCGCGGTTCCGGCCAGGGCGACGGTCAGGTTGAGCAGAAGGGCGACGAGACCGGCGTAGATCTGGAAGGGTCCGCTGCCGAGCGACGAGAATCCCTCGCGGACCACGAGGAAGGTGCCGGCCAGCATGCCCGCGCCCCACCCGGCGAGCAGCGCCCGCGGATGCAGCCGCCCGGTGAACAGGCCCACGGCGACGGCCGGGAAGATCTGCAGGATCCAGACCCCGCCGAGGAGTTGGAGGTTGACGGCGTCCTGGTCGCGCAGCCCGAACACGAACGCCACCGCGCCCACCTTCGCGGTCAGCGACACCGCCTTGGCGATCCGCACCTGCCGTTTGGGCGTGGCCGTCGGGTGCACGTACTCGACGTAGACGTTGCGCACGAAACTGGTGGCCGCTGCTATCGACATGACCGCGGCCGGGACCAGCGCCCCCACGGTGATCGCGCCGAACACCAGCCCGGCCAGCGGCCCCGGCATCAACCGGTCCACCAGCATCGGTACGGCCGTCTCGGCGCCGCCCTCCGGTGCCCGCACCCCGGCCGCGAGTGCCGCGATGCCCAGGAACCCGAAGAGCGCGAGCAGCCCCGTCCAGGCGGGCAGGGCCACGACGACCTTGCGCAGGGTGCGCGGGCTGTCGGCGGCGAAACCCGCAGTCAGGACGTGCGGGTACATCAGCAGGGCGAGGGCGGAGCCGAGGGCGAGGGTGGCGTAGGCGGGCTGCTGCTGCGGGGAGAGGAGCAGGGCGGGTCCGCCCAGTCGCTCGGCGGCCCCGTCGAACACCGCGCCAGGACCGCCGAGCCGTTCCAGGACCAGCCAGGTGACGGCGGTGAGCGAGACGAAGACGGCGACCGCCTTGAGCGCGGAGATCACGGTGGGCGCCCGCAGCCCGTGCCGGTAGGTGGCCACCGCGAGGCCCGCGAACAGCGCCACCATCACCAGGTCACCGGTCGCGCCCCGCGGATACACGCCCCCCGCGGTCAGCACCGCCCGTATCCCGAGCAGTTGCAGCGCCAGGTACGGCATCGTCGCGAGGATCCCGGTCAGCGCGACCACCAGGGCCAGCGGCGGCGAACCGTAGCGTCCGCGCACGAAGTCGGCGGCGGTGATGTAGCCGTGCCGGCGGGCCACCTCGCCCAGGCGGCTGAGCAGCACGAAGGCGATCGGGCACACGATCACCGTGTACGGCACCGCGAAGAAGGCGGCCGCGCCGTTGCCGTACGCCAGTCCCGGTACGGCGGTGAAGGTGTACGCCGTGAAGATCGTGCCGCCGAGCAGCAGCCAGGTCCACACCGGCCCGAGACTGCGGTCGGCCAGCGCCCAGCCCTCCAGGGACGGCAGCCGGTCGCTGGGACGCAGGCGGCGCGCGGTCACGGCGAGCAGCGACGCTCCGCCGATCACGGCGAGGAACGTCGCGGTCATGGCGCTGTCGGCCATGGTCACCGTCCTTGGTGTGCCCGCAGGTATGGCTGGACCCTCGCGCAAGAGTTGCGCGGGCGGCCGGTTCGGAGGACAGGGAACCGGCGGGATATCTTCTGGACATTCGCTGTCAACCGTCTGCGACGGGTGGGCAACTCTTGCACAGACCCACAGCGATGGGGAGAGGAGCGCAGGTCATGGCACGGACCGGTCATCACCGGCTACGGCGCGTCGCGATCGCCGTACTGCTTCTCGCACCCACCGCGGGACTGCTGTGGGTTCCGATGTACGCCGGAGCGGAGCCGCGCCTGGCGGGCACGCCGTTCTTCTACTGGTACCAGCTCGCCTGGGTGCCGGGGTGCGGTCTGTGCCTGCTCGCCGCGTACGCGCTGACGGACCGACATCGCCGCTGAGTCTCTCTCCGCCTTTCCCGTTCCGCCTTTCCCGTTCCACCGTTTCCGGTGAGGAGCCGCCATGCCTGAAACCGTCCTTCAGCCTGCCCTCGAGGCGCCTGAAAAGTCACGTATGTCACCTCGGTCGATCCTGCTGTGGGCCGTCGTCGCGCTGCTCGGCGCGGTCGCCTGGGGCGTGCTCGCGCTGGCCCGGGGCGAGAAGATCTCCGCGGTCTGGCTGGTCGTCGCCGCCCTCGGCTCGTACGCGATCGCCTACCGCTTCTACTCCCGCTTCATCGCCCGCCGGGTCCTGAAGCCGGACGACCGTCGCGCCACTCCGGCCGAACGGCTGGAGGACGGCGTCGACTTCCAGCCCACCGACAAGCGGGTGCTCCTCGGCCACCACTTCGCGGCCATCGCGGGCGCCGGACCGCTGGTCGGCCCGGTGCTGGCGGCCCAGATGGGATATCTGCCCGGCACGCTGTGGATCGTCGCCGGAGTGATCTTCGCGGGGGCCGTACAGGACATGGTCGTGCTGTTCCTGTCCATGCGGCGGGACGGCACGTCGCTCGGGCAGATGGCCCGGGACGAGATCGGCAAGGCGGGCGGCGCGGCCGCGCTGATCGCGGTCTTCGCCATCATGATCATCCTGCTGGGCGTGCTGGCCCTGGTCGTGGTCAACGCCCTCGCGCACTCCCCGTGGGGCACCTTCTCCGTCGCCATGACCATCCCGATCGCCCTGTTCATGGGCTTCTGGATGCACCGCATCCGCCCCGGCCGGGTCGTGGAGACCAGCTTCATCGGCGTCGCGCTGCTGCTGCTCGCGATCGTCGGCGGCAGCTGGGTCCAGAACTCCTCGCTGGCCTCCACCTTCACGCTGAGCCCGACGACCCTGGTCTTCTGCCTGGTCGGCTACGGCTTCGTGGCGTCGGTCCTCCCGGTCTGGATGCTCCTGGCCCCCCGCGACTACCTCTCCACCTTCATGAAGATCGGCACCATCGCGCTGCTGGCCGTGGGTGTCGTGGTCGCCGCCCCGGTGCTGCGCGCGGACGCGGTGAGCGACTTCGCCACATCGGGCGCGGGGCCGGTGTTCGCGGGGTCCCTGTTCCCCTTCCTGTTCATCACCATCGCCTGTGGGGCCTTGTCCGGCTTCCACGCGCTGGTCTCCTCCGGTACGACGCCGAAGCTCATCGAGAAGGAGTCGCAGGTCCGTCTCATCGGTTACGGCGCCATGCTGATGGAGTCGTTCGTCGCGATCATGGCGCTGATCGCGGCGGCGACCCTGGAGCCCGGCCTGTACTACGCGATGAACGCCCCGGGGGGACTGCTGGGCGCGACAGCCGAGTCGGCCTCGCACGCGGTGGCGGGCCTCGGCTTCACCATCACACCCGACCAGCTGACCCAGGCCGCCAAGGCGGTCGAGGAACAGTCGCTGATCGCCCGGTCCGGAGGCGCCCCGACCCTCGCGGTCGGCATGTCGGAGATCTTCTCCGGGGTGTTCGGCGGTACCGCCATGAAGGCCTTCTGGTACCACTTCGCGATCATGTTCGAGGCGCTGTTCATCCTGACGACGGTGGACGCGGGTACCCGGGTCGGCCGCTTCATGCTCCAGGACATGCTCGGCAACGTGTGGAAGCCGGTCGGCCGGGTCAACTGGAAGCCGGGCATCTGGCTGTGCAGTGCTCTGGTGGTGGCGGCCTGGGGTTACTTCCTCTACACCGGAGCCACCGACCCCCTGGGCGGAATCAACCAGCTCTTCCCGCTCTTCGGCATCGCGAACCAGTTGCTGGCCGCGATCGCGCTGGCCGTGTGCACCACCGTCCTCGTCAAGTCCGGGAAGCTGCGCTGGGCGTGGGTCACCGGGGTCCCGCTGGCCTGGGTGGTCGCGATCACGTTCACCGCGGGCTGGCAGAAGATCTTCTCCGACGACCCGCGGGTCGGGTTCTTCGCCCAGCGGGCCAAGTACGCGGACGGCATCGACGCGGGCCAGGTGCTCCCGCCCGCCAAGACGCTCGACGACATGCACACGGTGGTCACCAACTCCACGGTCGACGGGGTGCTGATCGCCGCGTTCCTGCTGCTGGTCGCGGTCGTGATCGTCAACGCGGCGGTGGTGTGCGTGCGGGCTCTCCGGGCGCCGGGCGCGTCGCCGACCACCGAGGCGCCGTATGTCGAGTCGCGGATCGACGTGCCCGAGCAGGCCGGTGAGGAGCTCGTGGGAGTGCGCTCGTGACGGTGACCGTGACAGCGCGGCGGTGGGCGCGGGCCGTCCGGTGGTACCTGCGGGAGCTGACCGGGGAGGCGGAGTACGACCGCTACCGCGAGCGGCATCTGCGCCACCATCCGCTCGCGCCGGTACCGACCCGACGGGAGTACGAGGTGCTGCGCAGCCGGCACCGGGAGGCTCACCCGCAGGGGCGGTGCTGCTGACGCCGCCGTCGTGGACCACGGGGCGGGCGCACCGCCCGCCCCGTACGCCCCACTCACCTTTCGGGACCGAGATGTTCAGACGCCGCACCGCCCTGCTGGTCCACCCCGCCCTCGACGACGACGCGCTGCACACGACGCTGACCGAACTCCGGCCCACCCCTCAGCTGCACGGCCTCGGCGCGGGTTCCAGCCGTCCGCTCTGGCAGCCGGTCGCCGACCTGCTGCGGGACACGGGGCGGGACTGGGATCGCCGGTGGCACCGGATGTCCGTACTGGCGGACGGGTTGCCGCCCGCGGTGTGCGAGCGGTGGATCACCGAACGGCCCGGTGACGGGGACGCGCTGGCGTTGTGGGCCTGTGTCCGGTGTGTACGGCGGGCCCCGGCCGACGGGTGGACCGCTGCCCGGGACGCCGAGCGGGCGTGTCTGCGTGCCGCTGAGGTCTGCCCCGAGGATCCGACGCCCTGGCTGGCCCTCCTCGGCCTGATGCACTCCCTCGCCGTGCCGGCCCGGGACGCCGTGCCCGTCTGGACCGAGGCCGTGACCCGTGCCCCGTGGCACCGGGGCGCCTACCACCGGCTGCTGCGCTATCTGTCCCCGCGCGGACACGGCTCGGTCGCCGACATGATGGACTTCGCCCGTCAGGGCGCCGCCCGCGCTCCGCACGGCTCGCCCGTCGCCCTGCTCCCCGTCGCGGCCCGCGTCGAACTCGTCGCCCACCGGCAGCGGCAGACGTCGCTCGGGGCCGACAGTCACTGGAACGAACCCCTCGCCGGCGCCGAGATCGACTCGGCCCTGACCGACTGGTTCCACACCGCCGCGCCACCCCACGCCGAGGCGGTCGCCGACCTCAACATCCTGGCCTTCGCCCTCGTCCGCGCACACCGCCCGTCCGACACGGCACCCGTCTTCCGGCGGATCGGCCGCCGTATGACCCCGCATCCGTGGGAGCTCCTGCCCGAGCCGGAGCGCACGTTTCTCTACTGGCGGGACCGGGACCGGGGCCGTCCCGGCCGGTGAGGCGGAGACTGCGGTTGGTGCGTCGGGGGCGGGGCGACGGGCGTGAGGCCGACCGACGGCCACTCTGTGGTCGGCGGTCCGGGGCCCGGGGCTGGGGGGCACCGTGGTCGGCGATCTGGGGGTGGGCCGGGGCTTCACGTGGTGGCCGGCGTTGTGGGGTCGGGGCGGTGGGTCACGTCGCGGGGGCCGGGCAGGCGGCATCGTGGCCGGTGCTGTGGGGGTGGGCGGATGCGTCACGCCGCGGCCGATGCGTCGCCTGCGACTGACGTGGGGCCGGGCCGATGAGGCAGACCCTGCGGCCGATGTCGAGGCCGGGGCGATGGGGCGCACCCGGCCGGTGTGCCGAGACCGGGCCGACTGGGCACGGCGTGGTCGGCGGTCCGGCGTACCGGGCTGGTGGCATCGTGGTCGGGCTTGTGGGGGTGGGCCGGGGCATCACGTGATGGCCGGCGCTGTGGGGTCGGGGCGGTGCATCACACCGCGGTCGGCGCCGTGCGATGGGCCGGTGCGTCACCTGCGACTGACGTGGGGCCGGGTCGGCCGACCACACTGCGACTGACGTGGGACCGGGCCGGCCGACCACACTGCGACTGACGTGGGACCGGGTCGGCCGACCACACTGCGGTCGGCGTGGGGCCGGGCCGGTTGTCACACCGCGGCCGGTTCCGCCTTCGTCGTGCTGTCCTGATCCGCCTTCTCCCGGCGGTCGCGCAGTTCCCGCCGCACCAGGACCACCCAGCCGATCGGCACGCCGATGGAGAACAGCCACCACTGGATGGCATAGGCGTAGTTCAGCGCGGCGTCCTCCTTGCCGGGGTTGCCGCCCATCAGTTCCGGGCTGTCGCCCTTCGGCTCGGGTGCCGTCTGGGCGATGTAGCCGCCGAGCACCGTGGCGCCCAGCCGCTCGGCCTCCTGCTCGCTGTTGATCAGCATGACCTGCCGGTCGGGCAGCCCCTCGAGGTTCTTGATGCCGCTCGCCGCGGTCGTCTCGTCGGGCATCAGCCGCCCCGTGACGGTGATCTCACCCTTCGGGGGAGCGGGGATCTTCGGGAACGCGGTCTGGGTCGGCCCGTCCGAGGGGATCCACCCCCGGTTGACCAGCAGCACCTTGCCGTCGTCCAGGACGAAGGGGGTCAGGACGTGGTACCCGACCTCGTCGTCGGAGTTGGTGCGGCGCCGGACCACGACCTCGTCGTCCGTGTCGAAGTGCCCCTTCGCGGTCACGCTGCGATACCGGTCGTGGGTGGTGACGATGTGTCCGGGCGAGGTCATCCGCTCCACGGGCACCGGCTTCGCCGACATCGCGTCGGAGACCAGCTGGTTGCGGGCGGTGCGCTCCTCGTAACGGTGCATCTGCCAGATGCCCAGCCTGATCATCGTGGGGATGAGGAGCAGGGCGACCAGCGTGAGGATCACCCACTGCCGGGACAACAGGAAGCGGTACACCCCACGACCGTACAACTCGGACCGCGGGGTGTTCGCACAGGGGTGTGGTCAGACCCGGTCGACGATGCCCACCCTTCCCTCCGCGCGAGCGCAGTGCGCACCGCAGAACCAGTGGCCCTCGACCTCCACACCCTGCCCGATGATCTGCACACGACAGTGCTCGCAGATCGGTGCCATCCGGTGGATCGCACAGGAGAAGCAGTCGAAGACATGCACCGCACCCTGCGCGTGCACCTCGAAGGTCATGCCGTAGTTATTGCCGCAAACTTCGCAAGTCGCCATGCGCCACAGGGTGGGCCGTCGGCGCCGTGCGGACGAGTCGGCGCGGGGCGAGTCGTACGGCAAATCACCCGTCCGTACGGTCCTGGCTTCCGTACGGTCATCCCTCCGACGCCGGCTCCACATCCCTGAGGAGCTGCCCGAAGGCCGCCTCGTCGACGACCGGTGTGCCGAACTGCCGGGCCTTGACCACCTTGGACGTGCCCGAGTCCGGGTCGTTCGTGACGAGCAGACTGGTCAGCCGGGACACGCTGGTGGCGACATGCAGCCCAGCCTCGACCGCCCGGTCCTCCAGGAGGTCGCGCTCGATCGAGGTGTCCCCGGAGAACGCGATCCGCATGCCCTGCTTGAGCGGCTTGCCGTCCTCGTAGCGCCCCGGGTTGGGGTAGGGGCACGCGGGCCGCTTGCGCGCGGGCCGCCAACTCGTCGGCCGATAACTGCCGTAGCCCGCCGACTGCCTGGGCACCGCCCGGTCCGTCCACTCGGTCAGCGGCCGGCACTCGTGCAGGGGCAGCCGCACGCTTCGAGCGGCCGCCGCCCGCAGACTCGGCCGGAACGCCTCCGCGAGCACGCGCGCGTCGTCGAGCGCATGGTGCGCCCGCTGCTGTACGACGCCGAAGTGCGCCGCCAGCGACTCCAGCTTGTGGTTGGGCAGCGGCAGCCCCAGCTCCTTGGACAGGACGATGGTGCACAGTCGCTGACTCACCGGCGGCACCCGTCCCGCGCGCGCGTACTCGCGGGCGATCATCTGCCAGTCGAAGACGGCGTTGTGTGCGACGAGCACGCGACCGTCGAGACGGGCCGAGAACTCGTCGGCGATGTCCTGGAAGAGCGGCGCGCCGTCGAGTGCCTCGCTCGTCAGCCCGTGGATCCACACCGGGCCGGGATCGCGCTCCGGATTGACCAGCGTGTACCAGTGGTCCTCGACCTCGCCGCGCGCGTCCAGCCGGTAGACGGCGGCGGAGATTATCCGGTCGTCCCGGGCCAGGCCGGTGGTCTCCACGTCGACGACGGCGTATCCCTGCGGATACACGGCCGGCCACGTTGTGGGGGAGGACGCTGCGGTCGTCTGGTCTTCGAGCATGGTCCATGAGGATACGGGCCGCGACTGACAGTCCCTCACGGCGGCGTCGGTGCCCCGCTCGCGACGACCGGGGTGCCATCCTCCGGGGATGACCGAACCGACGCACGACGAGACCCATGGCGGCGCGCTCGGCGCCCGCCTCAACTGGCTGCGCGCGGCCGTCCTGGGCGCCAACGACGGCATCGTCTCCACGGCGGGGCTGGTCGTCGGCGTGGCCGGCGCGACGAGCGACCGCGCGGCGTTGCTGACGGCGGGTCTGGCGGGCCTGCTGGCCGGCTCGATGTCCATGGCGGCCGGGGAGTACGTGTCCGTGTCGACCCAGCGCGACTCGGAGATGGCCGCGCTGGCCGTGGAGAAGAGGGAGTTGAGGGAACAGCCGGAGGCGGAGCTGGAGGAGTTGACGGATCTTCTGGAGGAACGGGGGCTGTCGCGCGACGTGGCCCGTGAGGCGGCGGAACAACTGACGGAACGTGACGCACTGCGGGCTCACGCGCGCGTGGAGCTCGGCATCGACCCGGACGAACTGACGAACCCCTGGCATGCGGCCTGGGCGAGCTTCCTGGCGTTCACGGCGGGGGCGTTGCTGCCCCTGCTCGCCATCGTGCTGCCACCGTCGGGGTGGCGGGTACCGGTGACGGTGCTGTCGGTGGTGGCGGCGCTGGTGCTGACCGGCTGGAGCAGCGCACGGCTGGGGGCGGCGGCTCCTGGACGAGCGGTGCTGCGGAACGTGGGGGGTGGGGTGTTGGCGATGGGGGTTACCTACGGGGTGGGGGTGTTGCTGGGGGCGGCGGGGGTCAGTTGACGTAGAGGCGGTCGTCCCGGTCCGCGCACCAACGCCCGCCCGTCGGCGAGGAGTTCCTCCCCCCGGCCGTCGGGGGCGCACAGCCGCACCTCCGGTGACCGGCAGGCGTAGCAGGAAGGGCGTGCACCGGTTCCAGCCTGCGGGTGCTCCCGTAACCGATACGCCGGCCGCCCGGCATCCAGAATCCGCCGCGAACAACCGCTCGGCGTCCTGCCTCCGCAGCGTAAGACCGCCCACGGACACCCCTTGGTGGAGATCGCCAAGAAGCAAGCGCGTACCACCGGTAATACTTGTGGGTAACAACGTCTGGCGGCGCGCGACCGGCGGTTCTACGGTGCAGGCATGCCGAACCTCCCCGACGTCGTGGTCTGGTCCATACCCGCCTTCGTCCTGCTCACCGTCATCGAAATGATCAGCGTCCGCGTCCATCCCGACGAGGACGCCGCCGGCTACGAGACGAAGGACGCCGCCACCAGCATCGGCATGGGACTCGGCAGCCTCTTCTTCGACTTCCTGTGGAAGATCCCGATCGTGGCCCTCTACACGGCCCTGTACGAACTCACCCCGCTCCGCGTCCCCGTCCTGTGGTGGACGGTCCCCCTGATGCTGCTCGGGCAGGACTTCTTCTACTACTGGTCCCACCGCGGCCACCACGTCATCCGCATCCTGTGGGCCTGCCACGTCGTCCACCACTCCAGCCGGAAGTTCAACCTCACCACCGCGCTGCGCCAGCCCTGGACCACGCTGACCGTCTGGCCGTTCTACGTCCCCCTCGTCGCCGCCGGCGTCCACCCGGCCGCGCTCGCCTTCTGCTCCTCCGCGAACCTCGTCTACCAGTTCTGGATCCACACCGAACGCATCGACAAGATGCCCCGCTGGTTCGAGTTCGTCTTCAACACCCCGTCCCACCACCGCGCCCACCACGCCTCCCAGGGCGGCTACCTGGACCGCAACTTCGGCGGGATCCTCATCGTCTGGGACCGGCTCTTCGGCTCGTTCGTCGCCGAGACCGAACGGCCCGTCTACGGGTTGACCAAGAACATCAACACGTTCAACCCGATCAAGGTGGCCACCCACGAATACGTAGCGATCGTCAAGGACGTAAAGGAGGCACGGAGTTGGCGCGAGCGGGCGGGACGGGTCTTCAGGGGGCCCGGCTGGGCACCGGCACCGGTACCGGAGACGGCCGAGGAGACCGTGCCCGCGTGAGAATCCCGAGCGCCCGCGGGACCCACCGCACCCGCCGCGCACTCCTCACGGTCCTCGTTCTCGCCGCCGCCGTCGACCTCACCTCCCTGGCCACCGGCTTCGCTCCCGGGCACGCCGTCGCCAAGCCCCTTCTGATGCCCCTCCTGGCCGCGTACTCCGTCGCGTCCGCGGCGCCCCGGCTCCTGGTCGCCGCCCTCCTGTGCGGCTGGGGCGGCGACGTCCTGCTGCTGTCCGACGCCGACCTCGCCTTCCTCGCGGGCATGGCCTCCTTCGCGGCGGGCCACGTCTGCTACCTCGCGCTCTTCCAGGCGTACGGCAGCCCACGCGCGCGTGTCGGCCTCCTCGCACCCGCCTACGCCACCGCGCTCGTCGTCACCGTCGTGGCCCTGTGGCCGGACCTGCCCGCCGGACTGCGCGTGCCCGTCGCCGGCTACAGCGTTCTGCTCACGACCATGGCGTGCGCGTCGGCCGTGCGGTTCGGGGCGCTCACCGGAGTCGGCGGCGCGCTCTTCCTCCTCTCGGACACCCTCATCGCGACCGGCGTCGCCGACTGGCCCCAGCTTCCACGGCCCGAGTTCTGGATCATGCTCACGTACATCGCCGCGCAGTTCCTGCTGGCCAGTGGCACACTTCGAGCCCTCGAAGCGCGCCCGGGACCGCTGGCGACGTACGGTGAGGTGCGCTCGACCACCCCCTGAGCGCCGTCACGACCTCGCACGAGAAGGATCCTCGCCATGCGCGCCACCACCATCCACGCCCCGTACGACATGCGCGTGGAGGACGTGCCCGAGCCGGTGGTGCAGCTGCCCACCGACGCCGTGCTCCGGGTGCTGCGCGCCTGCATCTGCGGCAGCGACCTGTGGGCCTACCGCGGCGAGGCGGCCCGGCAGCCGGGTCAGCGGATCGGCCACGAGTTCCTCGGCATCGTGGAGGAGACCGGCTCCGAGGTCGGTACCGTCAGCCGCGGTGACCTCGTCGTCGCGCCCTTCATGTGGTCCGACGGCGTCTGCGACTACTGCCGCGAGGGCCTGACCACCTCCTGCGAGCACGGCGGATTCTGGGGTTCCGTCGGCTACGACGGCGGCCAGGGCGAGGCCGTGCGCGTCCCCTTCGCCGACGGCACCCTCGTACCGCTGCCCAAGGAGGCGGCTTCCGACGACCGCCTGCTGTCCTCCCTGCTGACTCTCTCCGACGTCCTGGGCACCGGTCACCACGCGGCCCTCGGCGCCGGAGCCCGCCCGGGCGCCACGGTCGCCGTCGTCGGCGACGGAGCCGTCGGCCTGTGCGCGGTGCTCGCGGCCAAGCGGCTCGGCGCCGAACGGATCATCGCCCTGGGGCGTCACCAGGTCCGCACCGACATCGCGCGCCGCTTCGGTGCCACCGACGTCGTCGCCGAACGCGGGGACGCGGCCCTCGAGGCCGTCCGCGAACTCACCCGCGGCCAGGGCGCGCACGCCGTCGTCGAGGCCGTCGGCACCGAACAGTCCATGCGTACGGCGGTCGGCATCACCCGCGACGGCGGTGCCATCGGCTTCGTCGGTGTGCCGCACGGCAGCGGCACCGGCGTCGACCTCGGCGTCATGTTCGACCGGAACATCGCCCTGCGCGGCGGGGTCGCGCCCGTCCGTGCCTACATCTCCGAGCTGCTCCCCGACGTCCTGGACGGCACCGTCGACGCGTCACCCGTCTTCGACATGACCGTCGACCTGGAGGGCGTCCCCGCCGGCTACAAGGCGATGGACGAGCGCACCGCCCTCAAGGTACTCGTCACCAACTAGCGCTCACCGAGCGGCATTTCACCAGCGGATCGGCAGCGGCAGCGCCGTCAGCAGCCCGGACACCACGACCACGAGTCCCAGGGCGACGACCTCCGCGCGTGCGGGTGCGCAGGCGGTCAGCGATGCGGGGGCGCGGTGCAGCCGGATCCGCGCCCACAGGGCGAGAGCGGCGACGACGGCCACGAGGAGCACCTTGGCGAGCAGCGTGCGCCCGTAGGCCGTGTCCGTCAGCTGCTCCAGAATCGTGCCGGGCGGCATCCGGCGCAGCGAACTCCACACGCCGGTCGCGGTGATGGCGGCGAGCAGAACGGCCGCCACACGCGCGTAGAGCGAGAGCAGCGCCGCGCCCGGCCCCGCGGGACCCCAGCGGCGCAGCGTCCGCAGCACCCGCAGCAGTCCGCCCGCCCACAGCGCCGCGCACGTCAGATGAACCAGCGTCAGTCCGGAGCCGGTCAGCGGACTGTGCTGGGTCGGGGGATGCGCGCGCAGGGCCTCGGCCACCACCACGGCCGCCAGCGGCCACAGTTGGGTGGCCGGGCGGCCCGAACGGGCGCACAGGCCGGCCACCAGGAACGCGTTGACCTCCAGGAGCGCCAACTTGCCGTCCCGCGACTCGTACAGACCGCCGACATTGATCTCGGAAAAGCTGTGCGGCACCAGATTGCCGGTCGCCACGACCGACGCCAGACCCAGCGCGGCGAGGAAACCGGCGGCGGCCGCGTAAGGGGCCCAGGAGCGCGGCACGTGCGGCGGGGCATCGGGCACGGAACGGGCCAGCAGGCCCACGAACAGCTCGCCCAGCGGCACACACAGCGCCGCGAACAGCACCGCCCGCAACAGGGCCACCCCGCCGGTCCCGGGTGCGGCGGCCTCCCCGGTGCCGTGCAGTGCGACGGACGGCCCGAACAGCGGTATCGCCACGGCCAGTACCGCCAGGACAAGGACGGCGACCGCCCGGCCGGTGCCGGGACGCCGGGTGGGGCCGCCCGCGTCGGTCGCCTCGGAGGTGGGTCTTATCAAGGTCACCCCTCGATCTTGACCACAACGGACAGAACCGGGCAACTGCAGTGAAACAAGTGGTGGTAAGGCATTCCACCCATAGGTACGTTGCCGGTGCCACGGTCGGTTCCGGCCCGCTCAGCGCAGGCGTGCGGCGTCCGTGCCCCACGGCACCGGCGGCCGTGCCCAGTCCCTCGGGCCGCCCTCGAAGGAGACCGGTGAGAGGGCGTATCGCAGCCGCCCGAGCGCGCTGTCCGTCTCCGCCAACCAGGGCTCAGGGCCGTCGTACGGCTCACTCACGACGTCGCCCGCCGCCGTGCCGTCCAGGCCGTCGGTCAGCCACTGGGCCGTCCGTGCCAGCGCCAGCCGCACGAACCGGCTCCCGCCCTCGTACGACTGCTCGGTCAGCGCCCGCAGCACGGCAGCCGCCAGCAGATAGCCCGTCCCGTGGTCGAGGGCCTGCGCGGGCAGCGCGCCCGGCCGATCCGGTGAACCCTCCAGCACCGCGATCCCGGTGGCCGCCTGGACGAGGCTGTCGAAGCCTCGCCGTTCGCGCCACGGCCCGTATCCGCCCCACGCCGACAACTGCGCCACGACCACCCCGGGCCGCCGCTCCGCCAGCGCTTCGGGTGACAGCCCGAACCGGTCCAGCGCGCCCGGCCGGTATCCGGTGACGACCACGTCCGCCACCGCGAGCAGCTCCTCGAATGTCTGCCGGTCGGCGGCCAGGTCGAGCGTCGCCGACCGCTTCCCGAAACCGGTGTCGGCGTGCTGGTCCGGCAGTTCGGGCAGGTGGGGCGCGTCCAGGCGCAGGACGTCCGCGCCGAGCAGGGCGAGGGTGCGGGTGGCGACCGGTCCCGCGAGGACCCGCGTCAGGTCCAGGACACGCAGGCCGGCGGCCGGCCGCAGGGGAGAGGTGCCGACCGGCGCGAACGCACGCACGCGTGCCGTGTCCAGCCGCCCCCGCTCGACCAGCGGCCGTTTCGCCACCTCGGCCGCCTGAGGGTGCACGGCCCACTCCTCGGGAGAGCGCAGGGCGACGGCGAGACCCCCGGCCGCGTACACGGCGTCCTCGACGTCCAGGGCGGACCGCTCGGCCAGCGCCGCCTCCACGGCCACCGGGTCCTCCGGCGCACCCAGCGCCCGGAGCAGCCGCGCGCGGTGGTGCGGATAGTTCGCGTGCGTGCGGACCCACCCGTCCGCCGTTCGCCAGAACCGGGACAGCGGCGCGAAGTTGACCGGCGCGCGACCATTGATCAACAGATGACGCTCGCTCAGGAAAGCGGTGGCGACCGCCCCGTCGTCCACCCGCACCGTCGGTGCTTCGGCGAGCCCGGCCCGCAGTGCCCCCAGTTCGGCGGCGGCCAGCGCGCACTCGCCGACACAAGTCCGCGCCAGCTGCTGTGCGGGAAGGCGCCCCTGAAGAGCACCCTCCCGCACCACAAACTTGATTCCCGTCATGACTGCACTATGCAGTATTGACGCAATCAATATATGGAGGGACCTACTTCGTCACCGCGTCCAGTGCGTCCACCGTGCCCCAGCCGTAGAAGCCATTGCGGTTCTTGGACCCCTCGCACACCGCGTCGACCTTGCCGTCGCCGTTGATGTCGTAGGGATCCGTGCACGGCGTGGCGTCGGCCTCGGCGTACAGCAGCGCCTTCACCAGGGCCGGCGGGGCGTACGGATGCCTCGACTTGATCAGGGCGGCCACGGCCGCGGCGTGCGGCGAGGCCATCGACGTACCGGCCATGTAGCCCCACTTGCCGCCGGGCAGCGTGCCCAGGATGAGCCCGCTGGTCGCGGGCGGCAGCGGCGTCTGGTAGGCCGTCGAGTCACCGCCGGGCGCGGCGACGTCGATGACGCCCAGGCCGTGGTTGGAGAAGGACGACTTGATGCCCTTGGCGCCGGTCGACGCGACCGTCACGACCCCCGGCAACTGGGTCGGTATGTCGAAGCACTTCGACGGGTCGATCACCCGGTCCGAGGGCGTGCCGTCGTTCGGCGAGACGGGATCGGTGATCTCGTCGGCCGCGAGGTCGTAGTTCTCGTTGCCGGCCGCGGCGACGTTGACCACGCCCTTCTTCTCCGCGTACCGCGTGGCCCGGGTGATGGCGTCCACGAGGGCCTTCTGGTCCGGGTCGTCGGTGCAGTTGAAGTACCAAGGGTCGGTGTAATAGCTGTTGTTGGTGACGTCGACCCCATGCGTGGCCGCCCACACGAAGCCGCAGACCACGGCCTCCGTGTAGAAGTAGCCGTCGGTGGTCGACACCTTGATGCCCGCCACCTTCACGCCGGGCGCGACCCCCGTCATACCGACGCCGTTCTTGGCGGCCGCGATCTCACCTGCCACGTGCGTGCCGTGCGGGCTCTCCGCGGCGCTCGGCCGCCACGCCCCGTCGGTGGTGTCCGGCTTGCCCGTCACACAGTTGACCGACGCGGCCCGGTCGAAGTTCGGCGCGAGGTCCGGGTGGGTGTCGTCCACGCCGGTGTCGATCACGGCAACCGTCACCTTGCTGCTGCCGAGCGACTTCTCATGCGCCTTGTCCGCCTTGATGGCGGGCAGGTCCCACTGCAAGGACTCCAGCGGGTCCTGGCCGGCGGCGGCGGCGGCCTGCGCGGCGGCCAGCTGCGCCGAGTTGAGCGCCTTCGGCGTCCCCTCGTCGGTCGTCGACTGCGCGGGAAGCGGCGCGTTGCGCGTGTTGCCTGCCGACTCGACCCCGCGGACCTTGCGGATCGTCTTGGCGAACTCGGGGTTCGACGAGTGGACGACGATCACGCCGATCTGGTCGTACGACGTCACGATCGTGCCGCCGGCTGCGGCGATGGCCTTCTTCACCTGGGCGGAAGGGCCGTGCCCGGGGCGGACGTTGACGACGTAGCTGAGCGCCGTGCCGTCCGCGTCGGCGGAGGCGAGGACAGCACCGGTGACATCGGCCGTGGTGCCGGGCAGGCCGGACGCGGACGCCGTGGCGCCCGGCAGGAACGCCATGGCCGTCGCCATGGCCATGCCGAGCGGGATCGCGAGCGCGCGCCGATGGCGCGAGTGGGGCCCTGTCATGATGAGAATCTCTCCACTTCGTATGCGGGACAAGCGGTGCGGGCGGGTCACTTGACCGCGCGCAGCGCGTTGACGATGCCGAAGCCGTAGAACCCGTTGGCCCGGGTGCCGCCCTCGCACACCGCGTCCTGTGTGCCGTCGCCGTCCTGGTCGTAGGAGGCCGGGCAGCTCGTCGCGGACGCCTGCGCCTTGAGCAGCGCCTGCAGTTGGGCCGGGCTCGCCTTGGGATGCGTCGACTTCAGCAGGGCGGCGACGCCCGCGGCGTGCGGCGAGGCCATCGAAGTGCCCTGCAGGAAGCCGTACGCGCCGTTCGGCAGGGTGGACAGGATGCGGCCGTTCTGCGACGGCGTGTCCGGGATCTGGTAGAGCCGGTCGCCACCGGGTGCCGCGACGTCGATGACGCCCTTGCCGTATGAGGAGTAGTACGACTTGAGGTTCTTGACGCCCGTCGCGCTGACCGTGACGACACCGGGCAGCTGCGTGGGCACGTCGAAGCACTCGTGCGGATCGACGGTGCGCTCCACCGGAGTGGAGTCGTCGGGGCTCGAGGCGTCGGCGAGCGCGTCGGAGTCCAGGTCGTCATTGGAGTTGCCCGCCGACGCCAGGCTCAGCGTGCCCTTGTGCTGTGCGTACAACTGCGCTCTGTTGACCGAATCAACGATGGCCCGCTGATCGGGGTCGTCCATGCAGTTGTACAGCCAGGGATCAACGTAGTAGCTGTTGTTCGTGATCTCGACGCCGTGGTCGGCGGCGAACACGAAGGCGCACACGACGCTCTCCGGGTAGAAGAGGCCGTTGCTCCGGTCGGTCACGTTGATGGCCGAGACCTTCACGCCGGGCGCGACCCCGGCCACGCCGACACCATTGCGGGCCGCGGCGATCTCACCGGCCACGTGCGTGCCGTGGTAGTCGTCCGCGGTGTACGGCCGCCAGGCGCCCGCGGTGGTGTCCGGGACACCACCGTCGCAGTTGGCCGACTGCGCGGCGGAGAAGTTCGGTGCGATGTCGGGGTGGGTGTCGTCGACGCCGGTGTCGATCACGGCGACGGTCACCTTGCGGCTGCCCGGGTTGATCTTGGCGGCCTTGTCGGCGCCTATCGCGCGCAGGTCCCACTGATCGGCCTCGAGAGGCTCGCTGTCCGGCGTGGTGGCCGAGGTCTTCGCGACCTGCGCGGCCTGCGCGTCCGACAGCACCTGGACCGCGCCCTCGTCCGTCGTGCCCGCCGGGGTCAGCGGCGAGGTGCGGGTGGCGCCGGCCGACTGCACCCCGCGCGCCGTGCGGATCTTCTGGGCGAAGTCCGGCGCGGAGGAGTGGACGACGATCACGCCGATCTTCTCGTACGCGATCACGACGGTGCCGCCGGCCGCCGATATCGCCTTCTTCACCGACGCGATCGTGCGGTGGTCCACCTTGGTGTTGACGACGTACGACAGGTTCGTCGCGTCCGCTGCCTGCGCTACGGACTCCGTGGCAGGGGCGGCCGAGGCCGCCGAAGGCAGGAAGCCGAGCGAGGCCGTGAGGGACAGCACGACGGGCACGGCGAGCGCGAGACGGTTTCTTGAACGTATGGAACGTCTCGAACGTCTGGAACGCGGCTGGGACATGGGGTCTCCACATCATCCGGAAACGAAACCGGCCCGAGACACAGGTGTCGCTCGGGCAGGTACATGACGGGTGGTGCAGGCCGAAGCTATCTCCCGAAGTCGCTGGCCAGCAATGACTTCCCCAAGGTGAGTTCGGAAAGAAGCAAAGCGAGTTGAACCGGTCCGCGCGTGCCGCCGTGACCTTGGGCAGGGAAGGCGAGGACACTCGCGCCCGATCCCCGTCACAACCGCATCCGCAACGCGAGGAGACTCCGTGGCCACCGACGCACCGCCACCCTCGAAAGAGACCCATAAACTCCCCACCACCGAGGAGTTCACCGAGGTGCAGGAGAGCGCGGAGTTCGGTGAACTGCGCCGCTCCTACCGCTCCTTCGCCTTTCCGCTGACCGTCGGCTTCATCGCCTGGTACCTGCTGTACGTCCTGCTGTCCAACTACGCGGGCGACTTCATGGGCACCAAGGTCGTCGGCAACATCAACATCGCCCTGGTCCTGGGCCTCGCCCAGTTCCTCACCACGTTCCTCATCGCCTGGTGGTACGCGCGCACCGCTGCCGCCCGCTTCGACCCCAAGGCCGAGGCGATCAAGTCCCGGATGGAGGGCGGCGCATGAGCCCCGCGATCACCCTGGCGGCCGGCGAGGCCAGCGAGCACCGAGGGCTGATCATCAGCCTGTTCGCGGTCTTCGTCCTCGCGACCCTCGTCATCACGATCTGGGCCGGACGCCAGACCAAGGACGCCTCCGACTTCTACGCGGGCGGCCGCCAGTTCACCGGCTTCCAGAACGGCCTCGCCGTCTCCGGCGACTACATGTCCGCCGCGTCCTTCCTCGGCATCGCGGGTGCCATCGCCCTCTTCGGCTACGACGGCTTCCTGTACTCCATCGGCTTCCTGGTCGCCTGGCTCGTCGCCCTGCTCCTGGTCGCCGAACCGCTGCGCAACTCCGGCCGCTACACGATGGGCGACGTCCTCGCGTACCGGATGCGCCAGCGCCCGGTCCGCACGGCCGCCGGCACCTCCACCATCGTGGTCTCGATCTTCTACCTGCTGGCCCAGATGGCGGGCGCGGGCGTCCTGGTCTCCCTGCTGCTCGGCATCACCAGCGACGGCGGCAAGATCGGCATCGTCGCCCTGGTCGGCGTCCTGATGATCGTGTACGTCACCATCGGCGGCATGAAGGGCACCACCTGGGTCCAGATGGTCAAGGCCGTGCTCCTGATCGCGGGCGCCCTGCTGCTGACCTTCCTGGTGCTGCTGAAGTTCGACTTCAACGTCTCCGACCTCCTCGGCTCCGCCGCCGACAACAGCGGCAAGGGCGCGGCCTTCCTGGAGCCGGGTCTGAAGTACGGCGCCACGGGCACCACCAAGCTGGACTTCATCTCGCTCGGCATCGCCCTGGTCCTCGGCACCGCCGGTCTGCCGCACATCCTGATCCGCTTCTACACGGTGCCCACCGCCAAGGCGGCCCGTAAGTCGGTCATCTGGGCCATCGGCCTCATCGGCGCCTTCTACCTGATGACCCTCGCCCTCGGCTTCGGCGCCGCGGCCCTGATCAAGCCGGACGAGATCATCGCCTCCAACAAGGCGGGCAACACGGCGGCGCCACTGCTGGCCCTGCATCTGGGCGGCGTCGACTCCAACTGGGGCGCGATCCTGCTGGCCACCATCTCGGCGGTCGCCTTCGCCACGATCCTCGCGGTCGTCGCCGGCCTCACCCTGGCCTCGTCGTCGTCCTTCGCGCACGACATCTACGCGAACGTCATCAAGCGCGGTCAGGCCACCGAGAAGCAGGAGATGAGTGCGGCCCGCTGGGCCACCGTCGGCATCGGCGCGGTCTCCATCCTGCTGGGCGCCCTCGCCCGCGACCTCAACGTCGCGGGCCTCGTCGCGCTCGCCTTCGCGGTCGCCGCCTCGGCAAACCTGCCGACGATCATCTACAGCCTCTTCTGGAAGCGGTTCACCACCTCCGGCGCCCTGTGGTCGATCTACGGCGGCCTCGTCACGGCGGTCGGCCTGGTGCTGTTCTCGCCGGTCGTCTCCGGCAAGCCCACCTCGATGTTCCCGGACGTCGACTTCCACTGGTTCCCGCTGGAGAACCCGGGTCTCATCTCGATCCCGGTCGGTTTCCTGCTCGGCATCATCGGCACCTACCTCTCCAAGGAGGAGCCGGACAAGGGCAAGTACGCGGAGCTGGAGGTCCGGTCGCTGACCGGTACCGGCGCGCACTGACACGCACCTCGAAGCGGCCGTGTCGTAGATCTCTACGACACGGCCGCTCCGTACGTCGTGGGATCGGGCACTGTCGTTGTCAGCGGCGTCACGTAGGCTCGCAAGTGACGGAAACCGATGGAGCCGGCACTGATCCGCGACGAGGGAGGGGGCCCACGTGCTCATCGACACCTACGGCCGGGTGGCCACCGACCTGAGAGTCTCGCTGACCGACCGCTGCAATCTGCGGTGCACGTACTGCATGCCGGAAGAGGGCCTGCAGTGGCTGGCCAAGCCGGATCTGCTCACCGACGACGAGATCGTCCGCCTGATCGACATCGCCGTCACCTCCCTCGGTATCGAGGAGGTCCGCTTCACCGGCGGTGAGCCCCTGCTGCGCCCCGGCCTGGTCGGCATCGTCGAGCGCGTCGCGGCTCTGGAGCCGCGCCCCCAGATGTCCCTCACCACCAACGGCATCGGCCTCAAGCGCACGGCCGGCGCCCTCAAGGCCGCCGGCCTGGACCGGGTCAACGTCTCCCTCGACACCCTGCGTCCGGACGTCTTCAAGACCCTCACCCGCCGCAACCGCCACCAGGACGTCCTGGAGGGCCTGGACGCGGCCCGCGAGGCGGGCCTGACCCCGGTCAAGGTGAACTCCGTCCTGATGCCCGGACTGAACGACGACGAGGCCCCCGACCTTCTCGCCTGGGCGGTGGAGCACGACTACGAACTGCGCTTCATCGAGCAGATGCCCCTGGACGCCCAGCACGGCTGGAAGCGCGACGGCATGATCACCGCCGGGGACATCCTGACCTCCCTGCGCACCCGTTTCGACCTCACGGAGGAGGGCTCGGACAAGCGCGGCTCGGCCCCCGCGGAACGCTGGATCGTGAACGGCGGTCCACACGTAGTGGGTGTCATCGCCTCGGTCACCCGCCCGTTCTGCGCGGCCTGCGACCGCACCCGCCTCACGGCCGACGGTCAGATACGCAACTGCCTCTTCGCCCGCGAGGAGACGGACCTCCGAGCCGCACTGCGTTCCGACGCCCCCGACGAGGAGATCGCCCGCATCTGGCGCGAGGCGATGTGGGGCAAGAAGGCGGGAGCGGGCCTGGACGACCCGACGTTCGTCCAGCCGGACCGGCCGATGTCGGCGATCGGCGGCTAGGCCCCTTCGGGCGCCTGCCAGTCCTCGAACGGCACGACATCCTTGAGGAAGCCCCGCACCCCGAGGAACTGCGACAGATGCTCCCGGTGCTCCTCACAGGCCAGCCACGTCTTGCGCCGCTCCGGCGTGTGAATCTTCGGGTTGTTCCACGCGAGCACCCACACGGCATCGGCGCGGCAGCCCTTCGCGGAGCAGATCGCGGTCTCGTCACTCACGGATTTCGTCTCACAAGCGGGGAAAGCGAGCGGGGAAAACAAGCGGGGAAAAGGCGACGCCGAGCAGCCACGGGGGGAGCTGCCCGGCGTCGGTCTGTCGCTCCGACGGGGGATGCGGAGCGCGTACGAAGTATGTCACGGGTAACCCGTCGTACGGCACTGGAACAACATGATTGATCTGAGCTTTCCTTGAGCTTGGTGCTTCAGGTCCGCTCGCGCGGTTCACCCCGTGCACCCGACGCCGCCCCGCCCGCACCGCCTTCCGGCACGGGTTCCGCGAAGTCGTCATCGGCTCGCGGCGGCAAGATCATCGGCCGGGTGGGAGCGGTCACGAAGGTCGACGGCAGCGAGGGCGCGTTCTCCCGCCCCGCGTTGGCGATGACGACGGCGATATAGGGCAGAACCGCCCCGAGCACCAGCGCGACGATCGCGACGTGCCGTTCGACGTTCCAGAGCGTGGCCGCGAGCACCACGGAAATCGTACGGACCGTCATCGAGATGACGTACCGGCGCTGACGTCCGCGCACGTCCTCCTGAAGGCTCGTCCTGGCTCCGGTGATCCGGAACACCTGGGCGCTGCCGCCGCCATGCTGCTTCCGCATCACATTCCACCATCCGCCCGCATCGGACTCTCCGCGTTCCCCGCATCCGCTCCGTACCCGGTGGAGGTACCGGGCCCGGACAACTCCCACGTTACGCCGCGTCTGCGCCGCCTACGAGACCGGGGCACCTCCCGCCCGGGCGAACCGGCTCGCTCCCGGCACGTACGGCCGCACCCGGCATGCGGCGTAGCCCGAACGGACCGACACTGACCGTAATGCTCACGTCGAGCCGTACGAGGAGGCAGCCATGGGCTGGTTGTGGGCGATCATCGTGGGATTCGTGCTGGGTCTCATCGCGAAGGCGATCATCCCCGGCAAACAGCACAGCCCCCTCTGGCTGACCAGCATCTTCGGCATGCTGGGCGCCGTGGCCGGCAACGCCATGGCGCGCGGGTTCGGCGTGGACGAGACGCCCGGCATCGACTGGAGCCGCCACGTCTTCCAGCTCATCGCCGCGATCGTCATCGTCGGCTTCGGCGACATGCTCTACATGGCGACGCTGGGCAAGAGGAAATTCCGGACCTGAGAGCCGTACGACGAAGGGGGCGCCCTCCACCGGGAGAGGCGCCCCCTTCTGCTGTGCTCAGGATCTAGGCCGAGGTGACCTCGACCGCGGCCAGGTTCTTCTTGCCCCGGCGCAGCACCAGCCAGCGACCGTGGAGCAGGTCCTCCTTGGCGGCCACCGCGTCCTCGGCCGCGACCTTGACGTTGTTCACGTAGGCCCCGCCCTCCTTCACCGTCCGCCGCGCGGCCGACTTGCTGGCCACGAGTCCCACCTCGGCGAACAGATCCACGACGGCACCGAGCTCGGCGACCCGGATGTGCGGCACCTCCGAGAGCGCCGCGGTCAGCGTCTTCTCGTCCAGCTCCGCCAGCTCCCCCTGCCCGAAGAGGGCACGGCTCGCGGCGATCACGGCGGCCGTCTGGTCGGCGCCGTGCACCAGCGTCGTCAGCTCCTCCGCCAGCGCCCGCTGCGCGGCCCGGGCCTGCGGACGCTCCTCGGTCTGCTTCTCCAGCTCCTCGAGCTCCTCACGGGACCTGAAGGACAGGATGCGCAGGTAGGTCGAGATGTCCCGGTCGTCCACGTTCAGCCAGAACTGGTAGAACGCGTACGGCGTGGTCATCTCCGGGTCGAGCCAGACGGCGCCGCCCTCGGTCTTGCCGAACTTGGTGCCGTCCGCCTTGACCATCAGCGGCGTCGCGAGACAGTGCGCCTCGGCCTCGGGCTCCAGCTTGTGGATCAGGTCGAGCCCCGCCGTGAGGTTGCCCCACTGGTCGCTGCCGCCCTGCTGCAACGTGCAGCCGTACCGCCGGTACAGCTCCAGGAAGTCCATGCCCTGGAGCAGCTGGTAGCTGAACTCCGTGTAGCTGATGCCCTCCTGGGACTCCAGCCGGCGTGCGACCGAGTCCTTGGTGAGCATCTTGTTGACACGGAAGTGCTTGCCGATGTCCCGCAGGAACTCGATGGCCGACATCCCGGCCGTCCAGTCCAGGTTGTTCACCATGACCGCGGCGTTCTCGCCCTCGAAGGACAGGAACGGCTCGATCTGCGCGCGCAGCCGGGACACCCAGTTCGCGACCGTCTCCGGGTCGTTCAGCGTGCGCTCGGCCGTGGGGCGGGGGTCGCCGATCTGCCCGGTCGCCCCGCCCACCAGCGCCAGCGGGCGCAGGCCCGCCTGCTGGAGCCGGCGCATGGTGAGGACCTGCACCAGGTGACCGACGTGCAGGCTGGCCGCCGTGGGGTCGAAACCGCAATAGAACGTGACGGGACCGTCCGCGAGCGCCTTGCGCAAAGCGTCCTCGTCAGTGGACAGGGCCCACAGCCCACGCCACTTCAGCTCGTCGACGATGTCCGTCACGGTTCTCGTATCTCCTAGAAAGGTCCTCGGGCAGTCGAGTGACTACCGGCTACGAGGTTATACGCCCTGACTGACAGAACTCATATTGAAATCCGGCACCCGCAGCGCCGGCATCGCGGCCCTGGTGAAGTAGTCGCTCCACTCCCTCGGCAGCGTCTTCTCCGTCCGCCCCGCCTCCGTCGCCCGCCCCAGCAGGCCGACCGGCGACTCGTTGAACCGGAAGTTGTTGACCTCGCCGGTCACCTCGCCGTTCTCGACGAGGTACACGCCGTCCCGGGTCAGCCCGGTGAGCAGCAGGGTGGCCGGGTCGACCTCGCGGATGTACCAGAGGCAGGTCAGCAGCAGCCCGCGCGTGGTGTTCGCGACCATCTCCTCGATCGAGAGGTCCGAGCCTCCGTCGAGGACGAGGCTGCCGGCCGCCGGGGCGACGGGCAGCCCGGTCAGGCCCGCGCTGTGCCGGGTCGTCATCAGATGCGCCAGCTCGCCCTGCCGGATCCAGTCGGTGGCGGCGACCGGCAGACCGTTGTCGAACACCGACTGATCGCCACCGGATGAGTGCGCGACCACGAAGGGCGCGGATTCCAGGCCCGGCTCGTGCGGGTCGCTGCGCAGGGTCAGCGGCAGCTCGGTCAGCCTCTCGCCGACCCGGGTGCCGCCGCCCGGCTTGGAGAACACCGTCCGCCCCTCGGCCGCGTCCCGGCCCGACGCCGACCACAGCTGATAGATCAGCAGGTCGGCGACAGCGGTCGGCGGCAGCAGCGTCTCGTACCGCCCGGCGGGCAACTGGTGGCGCCGCTCGGCCCATCCCAGGCGTACGGCGAGCTCGGCGTCCAGGACTGCCGGGTCGACGTCCTTGAAGTCCCGGGTGGAGCGTCCGGCCCAGGCCGAGCGGGTCCGGTCCGGCGACTTGGCGTTGAGCTCCAGCGTGCCGTTGGGCTGGTCGTGGCGCAGCCGCAACCCCGTGGACGTGCCCACATACGTCGACACGAGTTCGTGGTTGGCGAAGCCGTAGAGCTCGCGGCCACCCGCACGCGCGCGTGCGAAGGACTCGCCGAGCGCCGGCGCGAAGTCGGCGAAGACGGCCGAGGACGTCTCGGCGGGTGCGTCCGTGAAGTCCGGGGACTCCGGTACGCCCGTGACCAGCGGCTGGGCGTCCTCGGCGGGCGCGGCACCGCGCGCGGCGGCCTCCGCGGCCCGCACCAGCGGCTCCAACTCGTCCGCGGTCACCGCGGACCGGGAGACCACACCGGAGGCGGTGCCCTCCTTGCCGTCGACGGTCGCGACGACCGTCAGCGTGCGCCCGCGCGTGACGCCGTTCGTGGTGAGCGCGTTGCCCGCCCAGCGCAGGTTGGCGGTCGACTGCTCGTCGGCGATCACGACACAGCCGTCGGCCCGGGACAGCGCGAGGGCCCGCTCGACGATTTCGTGCGGCTTGTTGGTGCGGGCGCTCATCGACCGGCCTCCTGCGTGGTGTTCAGAATGTTGACGCCCTTGAAGAGGGCCGACGGGCAGCCGTGCGAGACGGCCGCGACCTGGCCGGGCTGGGCCTTGCCGCAGTTGAAGGCGCCGCCGAGGACATAGGTCTGCGGGCCGCCCACGGCGGCCATCGAGCCCCAGAAGTCGGTGGTGGTCGCCTGGTAGGCGACGTCCCGCAGCTGTCCGGTGATCCGCCCGTTCTCGATCCTGAAGAACCGCTGGCCGGTGAACTGGAAGTTGTAGCGCTGCATGTCGATCGACCAGGACCGGTCCCCGACGACGTAGATACCGCGGTCCACGCTCCCGATGAGGTCCTCGGTCGACATCCCGGCCGGGTCGGGCTGGAGCGACACGTTGGCCATGCGCTGCACCGGGACGTGCCCGGGGGAGTCGGCGTAGGCGCATCCGTTGGAGCGCTCGAACCCGGTCAGCTTCGCGATCCTCCGGTCCAGCTGGTAGCCGACCAGGGTGCCGTCCTTCACCAGGTCCCAGGACTGGCCCTCGACGCCCTCGTCGTCGTAGCCGATGGTCGCGAGGCCGTGCTCGGCGGTGCGGTCACCGGTGACGTTCATCAGCTCGGAGCCGTACCTGAGCTTGCCGAGCTGGTCGAAGGTGGCGAAGGAGGTGCCGGCGTAGGCCGCCTCGTAGCCCAGCGCGCGGTCCAGTTCGGTGGCGTGGCCGATGGACTCGTGGATGGTCAGCCACAGGTTGGACGGGTCGACGACCAGGTCGTACAGGCCCGCCTCGACACTGGGCGCCCGCATCTTCTCGGCGAGCAGCTCCGGGATCTGCTCCAGCTCGCTCTCCCAGTCCCAGCCGGTGCCCGTGAGGTACTCCCAGCCACGGCCGACCGGCGGCGCGATGGTCCGCATCGAGTCGAACTCGCCGCTGGACTCGTCGACCGACACCGCGGTCAGCTGCGGATGCAGCCGCACCCGCTGCTGCGTGGTCACGGTGCCGGCGGTGTCGGCATAGAACTTGTTCTCGTGCACGGTGAGCAGCGAGGCGTCGACGTGGTTGACCCCGTCGGCCGCCAGCAGCCGCGCGCTCCAGTCCGCGAGCAGCGCCGCCTTCTCCTCGTCGGGCACGGAGAACGGATCGATCTCGTACGACGAGATCCACGTACGGTCGGCGTGCACGGGCTCTCCGGCGAGCTCCACCTGCTCGTCGGACCCGGCCGCGCGGATCACCTGGGCGGAGAGCTTCGCCATGGCCACGGCCTGCGAGGCGACCTTGGCGGCGGCGTCCAGCGTCAGGTCCACGCCGGACGCGAAGCCCCAGGTGCCGCCGTGGACGACCCGCACCGCGTACCCGAGGTCGGTGGTGTCCGAGGACCCGGAGGGCTTGGCGTCCCTGAGGCGCCAGGACGCGCTGCGCACCCGCTCGAACCGGAAGTCCGCGTGCTCGGCGCCGAGCGCACGCGCGCGTGCCAGCGCGGCGTCGGCGAGGGCACGTAGGGGAAGCGCTGTGAAGGCTTCGTCGATCGTATGAGGCACCTGGGTCTCTTCCTGTCGGCGTGAGGGTGGGCGAGGGGCTGCCCCGATCATGTCGCGGCGACCGGTGTGCGGACCACACGTTTGTGACCGCTGTCGGCAACTTTCTGTAGGGACCCGACAGCGAGTCCCGTAAGCCACTGTCGGTGCCCGAATGTCCCCGACAGCGACCGGCCCGATAGGTTTTCGGGGAAGCCGCCTGCCATCCACGTGTTCGGGCGGGTGTGTCAGACCCCTATGGAAAGGGTGATCCGTTGAGCCGCTCGGTTCTCGTCACCGGAGGCAACCGGGGCATCGGCCTCGCCATCGCCCGCGCATTCGCCGACGCCGGCGACAAGGTCGCGATCACGTACCGCTCGGGTGAGCCGCCGGCCGGCTTCTTGGCCGTCAAGTGCGACATCACCGACACCGAGCAGGTGGAGCAGGCCTACAAGGAGATCGAGGCCGAGCACGGCCCGGTCGAGGTTCTGATCGCCAACGCCGGCATCACCAAGGACCAGCTCCTGATGCGGATGTCCGAGGAGGACTTCACCTCGGTCGTCGACACCAACCTCACCGGTACCTTCCGCGTGGTCAAGCGCGCCAACCGCGCCATGCTGCGCGCCAAGAAGGGCCGGGTCGTCCTGATCTCCTCGGTCGTCGGTCTCTACGGCGGCCCCGGCCAGGCCAACTACGCCGCCTCCAAGGCCGCCCTGGTCGGCTTCGCGCGCTCCCTCGCCCGTGAGCTGGGCTCGCGCAACATCACCTTCAACGTCGTCGCGCCCGGCTTCGTCGACACCGACATGACCAAGGCGCTCACCGACGAGCAGCGCGAGGGCATCGTGAAGCAGGTGCCGCTCGGTCGTTACGCGCAGCCCGAGGAGGTGGCCGCGACGGTGCGGTTCCTGGCCTCGGACGACGCCTCGTACATCACTGGAGCCGTCATCCCCGTTGACGGCGGACTGGGAATGGGTCACTGAACACCATGAGCGGAATTCTCGAGGGCAAGCGCGTCCTGATCACCGGTGTGCTGATGGAGTCCTCCATCGCCTTCCACGCCGCCAAGCTGGCCCAGGAGCAGGGCGCCGAGATCATCCTGACCGCGTTCCCGCGGCCCACGCTGACCGAGCGCATCGCCAAGAAGCTCCCCAAGCCCACCAAGGTCATCGAGCTCGACGTCACCAACGACGAGCACCTCGGCCGTCTTGCCGACATCGTCGGCGAGGAGCTCGGCGGCCTCGACGGCGTCGTGCACTCCATCGGCTTCGCGCCGCAGGACGCGCTCGGCGGCAACTTCCTGAACACGCCGTTCGAGTCCGTGGCCACGGCCATGCACGTCTCGGCGTACTCCCTGAAGTCGCTCACCATGGCCTGCCTGCCGCTGATGCAGAACGGCGGCTCGGTCGTCGGCCTCACCTTCGACGCGCAGTACGCCTGGCCGCAGTACGACTGGATGGGCCCGGCCAAGGCCGCCCTGGAGGCCACCAGCCGCTACGTCGCACGGGACCTGGGCAAGCAGAACATCCGCTGCAACCTCATCTCCGCGGGCCCGCTCGCCTCGATGGCCGCCAAGTCCATCCCCGGCTTCAGCGACCTGGCCGCCGTGTGGGACAACCGCTCCCCGCTGGAGTGGGACCTCAAGGACCCGGAGCCGGCCGGCAAGGGCATCGTCGCCCTGCTGAGCGACTGGTTCCCGAAGACCACCGGCGAGATCATCCACGTGGACGGCGGCCTGCACGCGATCGGCGCGTGACGCTGCCGCTGAGCCTCGGCCGATTCTGAGGGCCCCCACCCGTCGAGGGTGGGGGCCCTCGACGCTCGGGCCTCCGGCGCGACGGACGCGGCTCGGGGGTGTCCCGGGATGTCCCCCGTTCGGCCCACCGGCCGCGCGCGGACATCCACAACTGGGCACGCTGGATCACGGGTTCACCCGCGATTCCCTCCCCAGCACGGCCGAGGAGGTCCCCTTGTGCGCCTGTCCCGCAGTCTGGCCTCAGCGACCGCAGCCGTCTGTCTCGTGATCTCCTTGTCGTACGAAGCGATGCCGCACACGCGCGTGGAAGCGCCCGGAGCCGCGGCTTCGGAGCTGTTCGGCGCCTCCTGTCGCAGCAGGGTCACCGGTTCCCACGTGACCACCTACTGCCACAACCCCTATCCGCGCACCGACGGCGTCCGCCTGCACATCGAGTGCGACCGCTGGTGGGACCTCGACACCGACGGCGCCGAGGTCCAGGCGGGGCCCGCGCAGACCGTGCGGCTGACCGGCCGGTGCTGGAAAGAGGTCCGCTCGGTGTGGGTCAGCCACCGGAAGCTGGCGCGCTGAACCGTCCCGGACGGCACAGGAAGGGGTAACCGGCCGCCTCCACGGCGGCCGCCGCCGCGTCGCCCGCGCGGATCGCGTCGACGAGCCGGGCGTGGTCCATGTACGTCTCCGGCGTCAGCTTCTCGCCGACGTCCTCACGCAGCCAGTCCCGTAGCACCTCGCCGAGGTCCGCGTACATCTCGGTCATCACCTCGTTGTGGGAGGCGGCCACCACGGCCAGGTGGAAGGTGGCGTCCGCGGTCACGAAGGCCTCCGCGTCGCCCGACTCCCAGGCCTGATCGCGCCGGACGAGAAGCGCGTCGAGCTGCTTGAGATCCTTCTCGGTGCGCCGCTCGGCCGCCAGCCGCGCCGCGGACGACTCCAGGGTGGACCGCAGCTCGGCGATGTGCCGGGGGTCCGCGTCGGCGAACCGGCGGTGCATCACGCCGGCCAGCTCACTGGTCGCCACGACGTACGTCCCCGAGCCTTGCCGGATGTCCAGCAGGCCGTTGTGGGCGAGCGCGCGGACCGCCTCGCGGACCGTGTTGCGGGCGACCCCCAGCTGCTCGACCAGTTCGGGTTCCGTCGGGATCCGGGAGCCGACCGGCCATTCGCCCGAGGTGATCTGGTTGCGCAGCGCGGCGATGACCTGCTCGGACAGCGCCGAGCGGCGGGGATGGCTCAGGGGCATGGCACACCTTCGCACGGGCGGGACGAACGAGGACGCCCCGGGGATGGACAACCAATCATCCTATGATTCTATGATAGGCGGCATGGCACGCGAGGAAACCCGGACACCGAAGTCCACGACCGCACCCGGTTCCGCGACCGCACCCGGTTCCGCGACCGCACCCGGTTCCGCGATCGCACGCGATTCCGGTGTCGGGCCGCAGGAGGGAGCCGCGGTGCCCGCCACGCGCGCGTGGGCGGTGCGCCTGGTCGTCGTCGGCATCGTGCTGTCCGCTCTCAACCTCCGCCCCGCCATCACCAGCCTCGGCGCCCTCCTCGAAGAGGTGCGCGACGGACTCGGTATGAGCGGCAGCATGGCCGGCCTGCTCACCTCGGTCCCCCCGCTGTGCTTCGCCGTCTTCGGCGTCATGGCCCCGCGTCTGGCCCGCCGTTTCGGCGCGGGCGCGGTGGTGTGCGCCGGCATGGTCGCCATCACGGCAGGTCTGCTCATACGGCCGTACACGGGCTCCACGGCGGGCTTCCTGGCCGCCAGCGCACTCACCCTCATGGGCATCGCCGTCAGCAACGTCCTGATGCCGGTCATCGTCAAGCGCTGGTTCCCCGACCGGGTCGGCTCCATGACCGGCCTGTACTCGATGGCCCTCGCCCTCGGCACCGCGGCCGCGGCCGCAGTGACCGTGCCGGTGACCGAGGCACTGGGCGGGAGCTGGCAGTCCGGACTCACGGTGTGGGCCGGCCTGGCCGCCGCGGCCGTACTGCCGTGGATCCCGCTCGTACGGGACCGGGGGGCCGCCCCGGCGGAGCGGGAGGCCGTGCAAGGGGTCTCCCGGCATGTCCACGCGCGCGTGGACGGGGCGGGGCCGGTCCGGCAGACGCACGCGCGCGTGGAGCCGCCCACGCTGCGGATCACCCGGAGCCGGACCGCCTGGGCGCTCGCCGTGTTCTTCGGGCTCCAGGCCACCGCCGCCTACATCACCATGGGCTGGATGGCGCAGATCTTCCGGGACGCGGGCGTGTCCGCCGGCACGGCAGGGCTGCTGCTGGCCGTCACGATGGTGATGGGCGTCCCGCTGGCCTTCGTCATCCCGCGCGTGGCCACGCGGCTGCCGCACCAGGGCCCGATCGTGATCGCGCTCGGCGCCTGCGGCCTCGCCGGATACGCGGGCCTGTACCTCGCCCCGGCCGCCGGCGCCTGGGCCTGGGCCGTCCTGCTCGGCGTCGCCAACTGCGCCTTTCCGCTGGCCCTCACCATGGTCGGGATGCGGGCCAGGACCGGCGCGGGCGTGGCCCAGCTGTCCGCCTTCGCGCAGAGCACCGGCTATCTGATCTCCATCCCCGGACCGCTCCTGGTGGGCGTGCTGTACCAGCACAGCGGCGGCTGGGGCCTGCCGATCGCGCTCATGGTCGGCCTGCTGGTCCCGCAGATGGCGGTCGGGGTGCTGGCGGGCCGCGACCGCACGGTGGAGGACGAGGCGGCCCGCTGAGGTCACCCCGGCAGCCCCGGTAAGAGACCGGGGTGCGAGACTGGCCGTATGCCAGTGCTCGATCCGAACCCCCAAAACGGCCAGAAGAAGATGCTGCTGGTCTTCGGCTCGTTCTTCGCCATCTTCGTCGTCATCGCGATCATCGCGACGATCGCCTCGCCCTGATCCGGGCACCCGTTCCCGGCTCCGACGGTGGGGTTAACCCCCTGTCCCCTAGGGGGCGAGTGTCAGGGTCAACTGGGTGGATCTCCGGATGGGTTGAAGGCCCCCGGTTCCGTAACTTCGAGATGTGACCGCGCCACGCCGGTCACCGCCCAGGCCACTCGAAGACAGCGGAGGCACTCATGTCGGCCCCTACGCACACCCCGCCCCACCCGGCGTCCCGGGGCGGCGTCGACATCCGCCTGCCCTGGTGGGCCCTCGCCCTGCCGACGCTCGCCTTCGTGGTGCTCCTGGCCCTCATCCTCAACCCCGCCGACGCGCACGCGGCCTCCGGTGACCCGGCCGTCACCCAGTTCCTGGAGCGGGTCCAGCAGCTGATAGCGCGCTGAGCACCCATAAAGCCGCCCGTCAACTCCCTGCGCCCCATGGCCTGTTTCATGCGAAGCTGGATCCCATGAGCGTCGCAGAACCCCGCAGGATTGTCCTTTTCCGGCATGCGAAAGCCGACTGGCCGCAGGTGACCGATCATGAGCGGCCGCTCGCCGACCGTGGCCGCAAAGAATCAGCGGAGGCCGGACGACGACTGGTCGATTCCGGCATCCCCTTCGACCTGGCCCTCTGCTCCACCGCGACCCGGACCCGTGAGACCTGGAAGCTCGCCGTGCAGGAGTTCCCGCACCGGCCGAAAACGGTCTACGAGGAGCGGATCTACGAGGCCTCTCCCGGCGAGCTGATCGCCGTGCTGAACGAAACCCAGGACGACCTGCAGAACGTCGTCCTGATCGGCCACAACCCGGGTGTGCAGGGTCTCGCCGACGTCCTTGCCGGCGCCGCCGAGGGTGACGCCCGCCAGCGGATGAGCGCGCGCGGCTTCCCTGCCGCCGCCTTCGCCGTCCTGACGTTCAGCGGCCCCTGGAAGACCCTGGAGCCGGGCGTGGCCACCCTCGCCGACTACTGGGCACCGTCCGACTGACCGCGACCCCCACCGGCGCGTGACACGGCAGGGGCCCGGCACCGTCATGGTGCCGGGCCCCTGCCGATGTGCCGGGTCAGTCCTCCTCGTGCGCGTCCGCCGCCTCGACCTCTTCGCGGGTGACGCCCAGCAGGTACAGCACCGTGTCCAGGAAGGGCACGTTCACCGCGGTGTGCGCGGCCTCCCGCACCACCGGCTTGGCGTTGAAGGCGACCCCGAGCCCGGCCGCGTTGAGCATGTCCAGGTCATTGGCGCCGTCGCCGATCGCCACCGTCTGGGACAGCGGCACTCCCGCCTCCGCAGCGAACCGGCGCAGCAGCCGCGCCTTGCCCGCGCGGTCCACGATCTCCCCGGTGACCTTGCCCGTCAGCTTCCCGTCGACGATCTCCAGCGTGTTGGCCTGGGCGAAGTCCAGCCCCAGCCGGTCCTTCAGATCATCGGTGACCTGGGTGAATCCGCCCGAGACGACACCGACTTGGAAGCCGAGGCGCTTCAGCGTACGGATGAGGGTGCGCGCGCCCGGCGTGAGCCGTACTTCGGAGCGCACCTTGTCGACGACCGAGGCGTCCAACCCCTCCAACAGCGCTACGCGCGCGTGCAGCGACTGCTCGAAGTCCAGCTCGCCGCGCATCGCGGCCGCGGTCACCTCGGCGACCTTGTCCTCGCAGCCGGCGTGCGCGGCGAAGAGCTCGATCACCTCGTCCTGGATGAGCGTGGAGTCCACGTCCATGACGACGAGCCGCTGGGCCCGGCGGTGCAGACCGGCCGCGACGACGGCCACGTCGACGCCGAGCTTGGCGGCGTCCGTGACGAGCGCGGTGCGCAGCGCTTCGGTCGCCACGCCGGACACCGCGAACTCGACGGCCGTGACCGGGTACTTGGCCAGCCGGAAGATACGGTCGATGTTGCCGCCCGCCTGGGCGATCTTGGCGGCGATGGCGGCGGTGGCCTCCGCGGTGAGCGGGTGACCGAGCACGGTGACCAGGGAACGCCCCAGCCCGCGCGGCCGGTTGTCGCCGAGACCGGAGATGATCTCCGCCTGCATCTTGATCGACTCGGCCCAGCTGTGGACGGTCGCCCGCAGATCGCCCTCCAGCGTGCGGGGCGGCGCGGTCACGAGCGCGCACAGCACCATGCGGCCACGCGTGACGACCTGCTCGATGTCGACCACGTCGACGGAGTACGCGGCGAGGGTGTCGAAGAGGCCGGCCGTGATGCCCGGCCTGTCCTTCCCGAAGATCTTGACGAGAAGGGTGGGGACGTCGGAGGACGAGGTCTGCGAAGCGCTCATGGTGTTCCCACCGTATCCGGCACCCAGTGCCTTCTGCTCCCGCGGTCCGTCTGACGGACACGGAACACTCGGTGGCGGGCGGGTGGCGAGATCCTTACCAGCGGGACACGGCTTCGCTGCGGGAGGGGGCTTGAGGGAGCGGGATCGGGTCGGTGTTCAGCAGCGTTCCGCCCGGAGCCGGCGAGGCCAAGGGCCCGGCCGACGGCCGTGTCCTACGACTCCGCGAGGGCAGGAGCGGCCTTGATTCCGCCGGCTTCGAACGACCCCACCGCACGGCGGGAACACCCGGCCGGCGACCACGCCGTCTCCCCACACAGCCCTGCCTGCGACGGGCGCCGTGTCAGCGCCGCCCTTTCGGCTTCCCTGGCGGCGGCGGCGGCGGCGGCGGTGGCGGGGGCGGGGGAGGAGGTGGTGGCGGTGGCGGTGACTGACGGCCCTCGTCTCCGGAGGACGACCGTCGGCCACCCGGTCGCTGCCGGGGAGGCCGTTGCGGTGAACGAGGGGGCTCGTCGATCGGGCGAGCCATCGTGGGGGCGCCGTAGACGTTGTCGGGCGGTGGCGATCCGCCGGGCCGACGTGAATCGTCCGACGGCCGAGCGCTCTCCTCGGGGGGCTGCACCTCATCCTGCGGCCGAGGGCTGCCGCCGGGCCTGTCCAGCGGAGGCCTGCTGCCGAGCCCGTCCTGTCGTCGAGGGCTACTGCCGGGCCCGTCTTGTGGCCGAGGGCTGCCGCCCGGCGCGTCCGTCCCCTCGTCCTGCCGGTACCCGCCGGAGCCTTGCGGACCGGAGGCGGCCGGCGCCCCACCACCAGGCCACCCCCTGCCCGACACTCCCGGCCCCTCCCGCCCAGGTTCTTCCCGACGACCCTCACGCCGCGGCGCGCGCCCACCGTCCTCACGGCCCGGAGTCGGCCGACCGCCCTCCGGCCGAGGTGGGCGTTCGTTGTCCTGAGGGCCTGGTGTCGGCCGACCGCCCTCCGGCCGAGGTGGGCGCTCGTTGTCCTGAGGGCCCGGTGTCCGCCAACCGCCCTCTGGCCCAGGCGGCGCCTGCCCGCCGCCCTCGCGGCCCGGTTCTCGCCGACCCTCGCCACCGGGCCGTGCATCCTGAGGCCCCAGCAACTCATCCGGCACCCGCAGATACGGGTTCGTCGCCGGGTTCGGAGGCCGATGAGGCGTACCCCGCACGTAGGGTCCCGGCTCACCGTCGTACGGCCGTGGTCCACCGTCGTACGCCCCGGGCCCGCCCTCCTCGTACTCCCTGCCCCCACCCTCACCTCGACGCGGCCCAGCCTCACTCCCATACGGCCCGGCGCCGCTCCCGTAGGACGCGCTCCCGCTCTCATGCGGCCCGGCGCCGCTCCCGTAGGACGCGCTCCCGCTCTCATGCGGCCCGGCGCCGCTCCCGTAGGACGCGCTCCCGCTCTCATGCGGCCCGGCGCCACTCCCGTAGGACGCGCTCCCGCTCTCATGCGGCCCGGCACCGCTCCCATAGGCCGCGCCCCCACTCCCACGCGGCGCGCCCTCACTCCCGCCCGTCCCGCCCCCACTCGCGTACGGCCCGTCCGCCCGCTGATACGCCCCACCCGCACCGCCATACCGCGAGCCTCCGGCCGCTCCGGCCGCCTGCCCCCCGACCTCCCCAGCCGCCCGCACCCCCACAGCCCCTGCCCCCGCACCGCCACCCGCCAAGTCACCCAGTGCCGGCCCCGCCGCCCGGGCCCCCGCCGCCCCCGTCGCCCGGGCCAGCAACGCCCCCGCGGCCCCCGCCCCCGCACCCCACAGCGCCCCGAGCAGCAGCGCCATGCCCAGCTGCCCCCGCAGCCGGACCCCGGCGCCGAACGCGTCGAACCCCAGCACCGACAGCGAGGCGTCCACCGACACCGCCGTCAGCCAGGCGAGCAACGGCAGCGCCAACGCCGTGGCGATCCCCAGGCGTACCGCGCACCGCCCCGCGAAACCAAGGGCACCGGGATCACGTACGACCTCGGACCCCGCCCCCGCAGAACCGCTGCCCCCTTCCCGCCCGGCCCCCTTCACCCCGTCTCCCCGAACCCCCACCGGCGTCCGCACAGCGGTAAGCACTCCCGCCAGCAGCATCATCAGCGCCGCCCCCACCCCCAGCAGCCACACCCGCCCGTCCAGCTCCGCCAGGCGCCCCAGGGACACCGACTGGTCGGAGTCCGAGGTGAGGAGTCGGTCCAGTGGGTCCGGGAGGAAGTTCGTCAGCACCCCCGTGGCCCGGCCGTCGAAGGGGACGAACAGGCCGATCGGGATGCCCAGCCACACCCCGTTCGGCGCACCGAGCAGCGCCGCTCCCGCGATCCGCTTGGGGTGGTCGTCGCCGATCGCCGCGAACGCCGCCGCCGAGAGCCCCGCGGCCACTGCGACCAGCATCACCGTCACGAGGGCGGACACGGCCGGCCGTACCACGCGGTGCACGGCCTCCCAGCCGCGCGGCAGCGGCGTACGGCGGGACGCCAGCAGGGCGACCAGCAGGATCCCGGCCGACCAGCCGAGCCCGCCGAGCAGCGTCGGCGCGGTGTCCACCGTGAAGCCGACCGCGGCCTTCGCGTCGATGAGGCCCCCGATCTGGTCGGGCAGCAGCCCGCCGATGTCCCCGACGTCCCCCAGTCCGGGGATGTCGAGGCCGCCGCTCCCGCCCGCGCCGGGCAGCTTGTCGAGCCCCAGGGCGCCCCCGTCGATCGTGATGACGTCGTGCCCCGCCCAGGCCAGCCCGCCCATCATCGCCGTGAACAGGACGATCACCGACCCCCCGCGCGCGAGGAGTTCCGACGGCGCGATCACCGCTCCGGCGCCCCGCAGGGACCGTAGGAAGAACCATGACAAAAGCACCGCGCCGACGAGGCTGACGCCCAATGGCGTGATCTCGATGGCGGTAGTCGCCTCCGCCCCCGTCAACCCGAACGCGGACACGTCACCGGAGGGTGTCACCGAACCACCCGCCGCCAGGGCCACAACCGCCGCGGTCATCGGGCCCAGCGAGGCCGCGGAATCGGCCTCCAGCAGATGCAGACCGAGCGCGGCCGCACCCGCCATGCCGATCAACGCCCAGCTCACGGCGGCTATGGCGGACAGCAGGATGTCGCCCCACGGCAGCCTCACGCCGTGCTTCGTCGTCTCGGCGCTCATGGACGCACTCATGGCAGACCCCCCGATCCGCGGCGCGGACAAGACCGCGCTTGTCCCCCTCGCGTGGATTACCCACTCTCCGGGTCGGTTTCAACCCCGTCAACGGAACCGGCCGAAGCGCGCGAACGTGGTGTTCTCGGGGCTCAACTTTCGGTCAGGAGGTGGATCCTGAAATAGTTCCCGACGATGTTCGACATCCCTACACTCCCTGTGACGGGGGCAATGCGGGGGACTACTCAGTGGGGCTTGGAGTGCCGGAACTCGTACTGGAAGCGAACGGACGTACCTGGACGCTCGATCCGTCCAGGTCGTACAGCCTTGGACGCGATCCGCAGGGGGACATCGTGTTCGACGACGCCAGGGTGTCCTGGCGTCACGCCACGATCGTCTGGAGCGGGCGCGGTTGGGTCATCGAGGACCACAGCAGCACCAACGGCACGTTCGTGCAGGGCCAGCGGATCCACCAGACGGAGATCGGGCCGGGCGCGGCGGTCCACCTCGGCAACGCGAACGACGGCCCGCTGCTGAGCCTGTCCGGCACCGCGGCCCCGGTCGCCGAGCCGCAGCCCCGGCAGCAGCCGTACGTCGCGCAGAGCGCGAACCCCGGCTGGGCCCAGCAGACACCACAGCAGGCCCCGCACCAGCAGGCCTCGCCGTCCGGATGGCCCCAGCCCCAGCCCCGGCAACAGCCGCAGCCGCAGCCGTACGCGCACCAGCCGCCGCAGAAGATCCCGCAGCAGCAGGGACCCGGCGCGGGCGCGGGCGCGCCGCCGGTCTACGGCGACCGCAGCCCGACCACGTTCCACCAGTTCACCATCGGCCGCATCATGCGCATCGGCCGTGCTCTGGAGAACGACCTGGTCGTCTCCGACCTGCAGGTCTCCCGCAACCACGCGGAGTTCCACTCCACGCCCGACGGCCGCATGGAGATCCGCGACCTCGGCTCCCACAACGGCACGTACGTCAACGGCCAGCCCATCGCCAAGGGCGGCTCGACGATGCTCGGCCCGAGCGACATCGTCGGCGTCGGCCACTCCACGTTCCGGATCGTCGGCGACCGCCTCGAGGAGTTCGTCGACACCGGTGAGGTGACGTTCTCCGCCCGGCACCTGACCGTCACGGTCGACGGCGGCAAGCAGATCCTCAAGGACGTCTCCTTCGGCGTCCCGGAGAAGTCCCTGATCGCGGTCATCGGACCGTCCGGTTCCGGAAAGTCGACGCTGCTCAAGGCGCTCACCGGCTACCGGCCCGCCAACCAGGGCGACGTCCTCTACGACAACCGCAATCTCTACAAGCAGTTCGCCGAGCTGCGCCAGCGCATCGGTCTGGTCCCGCAGGACGACATCCTGCACAAGGAGCTGACCGTCAAGAAGGCCCTCAAGTACGCGGCCAAACTCCGCTTCCCGGCCGACACCACCGGCGCCGAGCGCGAGTCACGCATAGACGAGGTGCTGCGCGAGCTGAAGCTCGACATCCACAAGGAGAAGAAGGTCACCTCCCTCTCCGGCGGCCAGCGCAAGCGCGTCTCCGTCGCCCTGGAGCTGCTCACCAAACCGTCCCTGATCTTCCTGGACGAGCCGACCTCCGGCCTCGACCCGGGTATGGACCGCGATGTCATGCAGCTGCTGCGCGGCCTCGCCGACGACGGCCGCACGGTCCTCGTCGTCACCCACTCCGTGGCCGAGCTGGCGCTGTGCGACAAGCTCCTGGTGATGGCCCCGGGCGGCGCGGTCGCCTACTTCGGCCCGCCGGAGGAGGCGCTGAACTTCTTCGGCTACGACACATGGGCCGACGTCTTCTCCGCCTTCGAGAACTACCGCGACTACGACTGGGCCGGACGCTGGAAGGGCTCACAGCACTACCAGATGTACGCCGCGGACATCGACGCCGTCGCCGCACAGTCCGTACAGCTGCCTCCGATGCAGGCGATGAAACCGCCGAAGCCGCAGGGCTGGATGGGCCAGTTCGGGACACTCGTGCGCCGCTATGTCTCCGTCATAGCGTCCGACAAGGGCTTCCTGGCCCTGACGGTGATCCTGCCGCTCGTCCTCGGCGCGGTGAGCCTGCTCATCGACTTCGGCGACCCGCTGTTGCCCAAGCCGATCGACCCCAGGACCAAACTCCCCGAGCCCAACAGCACGGCCACCACCGTCCTGCTGATCCTGGCGGTCGGCGCCTGCTTCGCCGGCGCCGCCAACTCCGTCCGCGAACTGATCAAGGAACGGGTCATCTACGAACGGGAGCGGGCCACCGGCCTGTCCCGCTCGGCGTACCTGATGTCCAAGGTGTTCGTGCTCGGCGTGATCACCATCCTGCAAGGACTGATGGTCGGCGTCATCGGCTTCGCCAGCCGTGGCCTCCCCAAGGAGGGACTGGTCCTCGGCAGCGCCACCCTCGCGGAGCTGTGTCTGCCGATCATGGGCCTCGGGTTCACCTCGATGATGTTCGGCCTGATCATCTCCGCGCTGGTGAAGACGTCCGAGAAGACCATGCCGCTGCTGGTCATGTTCGCGATCGTCCAGGTCGTCTTCACCGGCTGTCTGTTCACCCTGCACGGCACGATCGGCGTCAACGAGCTCTCGTACCTCATGCCGTCCCGCTGGGCGGTCGCCGCCGCGGGCGCCACGCTGGACTTCAACCAGGTCAACCCGCCCGTCAAACCGGGCGACTCGACCGACCCGCTGTGGAACCACACCGTCGGCGTCTGGGGCCTCGACATGATCGCCCTCATCGCCATCGGCGTGGTCTGCGGCTTCTTCGTGGCCCGCTTCCTGCGCCGCCACGAGCCCGAGGTCATGCGCAAGTGATCACTGTCGTACCACGGTGAAGGGCGGCACCCCGACAGGGTGCCGCCCTTGTGCGTAGAAGAGGTCCGCGCGACCTCAGTACGCGCTGTTCACGTTGTCCATCGAGCCGTACTTGTCGGCCGCGTAGTTGGCGGCGGCGGTGATGTTGGCGACCGGGTCGTAGATGTTCCAGGACGTGCCCGCGACGTGGTACGCCCGGAACGTCGGCGGGATGACCTGGAGCAGCCCCTTCGACGGGATGCCGTTGATGGCGTTGATGTCCCAGTTGTTGATCGCGTTCGGGTTGCCCGAGGACTCCCGGAGGATGTTGCGGTGCAGGCCGTTGTAGCTGCCCGGGATGCCCTTGGCCTTCATGATGTCCAGGGACTCCTTGATCCAGCCGTCAAGGTTGTTGGCGTAGCTCTTGTGCACCGCGGCCTTGAGCTTGGCGCGATGCGCGGCCCGGCTCGCGGCCTTGGCCTTGCGCGCCTGCGCGGCCTTCTTGGCGGCGGCGGCGTGCGCGGCCCTCTTCTTCGCGGCGGCCGCGGCCTTGGCCTTGGCCTTCGCCTCGGCGTGCGCCTTCGCTGCCTTCGCCTCGGCGGCGGCCTTGCTCTGCAGGGCCTTGGCGGCGAGCTGCTCGCTGACGTCGGCCTGGCGGCTCTTGAGCTGCTCGGAGGAGTACTTCACCGGGGCCGAGGAGACGGTGGCCTCGGACGTGGTGGTCTCCGCGTTGCCCGGAACCGCGCTGAACACGACGGCGGCGGCACCGAGCGTGGCGACGCCGGCGACGGCGATCTTGTGGCGCTTGCTCAGCTCGCGACGATGACCACGGGTGAAAGGGTTCTTGGGCATGCGGGATGGACCTCTTCGAATAGCGCGGGAGGTCGCTCGCTGTCCTGGAGGACACGGGTGCTTCCGGCACAAACGCCGCGGTCGGAACCCGCGGCGCTGAGCGACGTTGGCCATTCTTAGCTGGCGCAAAACACCCGGGCAAAGGTGTGACGTACGACCCCGGATAGTGGACCGGGGGAGGACAAAAACGGACAGACTGGAACGTCTGTGCCGTTCACGACGTAAGCCTTTGTCTCCTATGTCGCTTCGTACGTGATCTGCGCCCTATGTGCGGGCTCACATCGCCCGCACATCGGTCTCACCGAAAGTTGCCTGAGCAATGCTCTGCGTGAGAACCCTCCGGGGGCAGGAGGAGATGCACGTCCCCGAACTCGTGCCACAGGTAGAGCCTGCGCAGCGCCTCCTCGTACCCGCGGTCGATCGCCGCCCGCCCCGCGACCGCCTCCAGCATCAGCAGATGCGAGGCCTCCGGCTCGTGCAGCCCGGTCAGCAGCCCGTCCACCACCCGCACCCCGCGCTCCGGGGTCACGACGAGGTCCGTCCATCCCTCACGCGCGCGTACGACCCCGTCGGCCCCGGCGGCCGACTCCACGGCCCGCACCGCGGTCGTCCCGACGGCGACGACCCTGCCGTCCCCGGCCCGCACCGCGTTGATCAGTCGCGCGGAGGCCTCCGGCACCGAGAACCGCTCCGGATACGGCGGCTCGTGCGCCTCCGTCGAGGCCACCCCCGTGTGCAGCGTGACCGGCGCGAACTGCACACCCCGGCTCACCAGCTCCGCCACCAGCCGCGCGGTGAAGGGCCGTGCCGCACTGGGCATCTCCGCACTGCCCGACCCGTCGGACGACGGCAGCGCGAACACCGTCTGATAGACGGACAACGGCTGGTCCCGCTCCGTATAGGAGTACCGAATGGGCCGCCCGTGCTCCCGCAGCAGCCCGAGAACCTCCCCGCCGCACACGCGCGCCCACCACAGACGCTCGCTCACCGCCTCCGCCAGGACCAGCCGCCCGCCCCCGGGCAGCCGCACCTCCGTCCCCGCGGGCCCTCCCGCACGCGCACGCGTGGTGCCCCTCCCGTCGGGATCCCGCAGCTCGACCGCCCACCGGCCGTCGTCCCCGCGCGTGGAGAAGTGCACCACCACACGCGCGTGCCCGATCCGCCCGTCGACGGCCGCGGCCAGCGTGGGGGAGGTGTTCACGACGAGCAGGTCCCCAGCCCGCAGCAACCGCGGAAGCTCCCCGAACGAGTGGTGCGACACCGCCGTACCCCGCGACACCAGCAGCCGTACGGCGTCCCGGTCGAGCCCCGGCCCACGCTGCTCGGCGGGCAACCGTGCCGACAGCTCCTCCGGTACGCGCACCGCGAGTGTCATCGCCCCTCCAGCAGCGAGGGCGCCCCGTACCTGCCGCTCGCCGGCCGCTCGTCCAGCAACCGCAGAAAGGCCGGCACCACGCTCGCCGGCTCCGGCCGCGGATCACCGTCGTCCGGTACGGCCGCCGCGTACAGGTCCGTCGCCATGTCCCCGGGATCGACGGCCCACACCCGCAACCGCGGCTCCTCCTCGCCCAGCACCGCCGCCAGGTGGTCCAGGGCGGCCTTGGACGCCCCGTAACCGCCCCACGTCTCGTACGCCTCGGCGGCGGCGTCCGAACTCACCGTGATCACCGTGCCGGCCTCCGACGCCCGCAACAGCGGCAGCGCCTCCTGAACCAGCCCGAGCACGGCCACCACGTTCACCTCCAGCGCGCGGCGCAGCCCGTCCAGGGGCAGCCCCTCGAGCCGGGCCAGCGGCTCGGCACCCAGCGCGCTCGCGTTGTTCACCAGCAGATCCACGCCACCGAGCCTCCAGGCCGCGGCCACCAGCTCCGAGCGGTGCGCCGGGTCCGTGACGTCCCCGGGCAGAGCCGTCACCCGGGTGCCGTGCCCGGCGAGCGCGGCCGCCGTCTCCTCCAGGACCTCCGCCGTCCTCGCGTCGAGCACCAGGTCCCAGCCCCGCGCGGCCAGGCCCTCGGCGAGCGCCCGTCCCAGCCCCTTCGAGGCCCCCGTGATGATCGCTACCGGCATGACACACGTCCCCTCGTCCTCCACGCCTCCTGATCGGCGTGCTCCCAACGTAGGAACGGGGCGGTCCCGGCCGCCTCGGACGCGGGCCGCAAAGCGGCGAGGCCCTTCGCCCTAGGTCGTTCGCCCTAGTCGGAGGCCGTCACAGGTCCGATCCGCGCTGTCACACCCCGCCCGTACTCTGAGGGCATGAGTCAAGGCCCCCGGTCCGGCCTCGCCGCGGTGAGCTCCGCGCTGCTGGCCATGAGCAGGCACCTCGAGGTGCGCGACGTCCTCAAGACGATCGTCGCCTCCGCCCGCCAGCTGCTCGACGCGCAGTACGCCGCCCTCGGCGTCCCCGACGACCACGGCGGCTTCGCCCAGTTCGTGGTGGACGGTGTCAGCGACGCCCAGTGGAAGGCCATCGGCCCCCTCCCGCGCCAGCACGGCATCCTCGCCGCGATGCTGCACGAGGCCACCCCCGAGCGCCTCGCCGACGTCCGCAAGGACCCCCGCTTCGAGGGCTGGCCGTCCGCCCACCCGGACCTGATCGACTTCCTGGGCCTGCCGATCCGCGACGGCGACGAGGTCATCGGTGCACTGTTCCTCGCCAACAAGCTGCGTCCTGTGGGGGGACACCCCCCACACCCCCCGTGCCCGAAGCCCGAGGGCAGCTGCGGCTTCACCGAGGAGGACGAGGAACTGCTCTCGATCCTCGCCCAGCACGCCGCGATCGCCCTGACCAACGCCCGCCTGTACGAACGCAGCCGGGAGCTCACGATCGCCGAGGAGCGCTCCCGGCTGGCCCACGAACTGCACGACGCGGTCAGTCAGAAGCTGTTCTCCCTGCGCCTGACCGCCCAGGCCGCCGCAGCCCTCGTCGACCGTGACCCCTCCCGCGCCAAGGACGAGATGCAGCAGGTGGCCACGCTCGCCGCCGAGGCCACCGACGAACTGCGCGCCGCCGTGGTCGAGTTGCGCCCCGCGGCCCTGGACGAGGACGGCCTGACCGCCACCCTCCGCACCCACGTCCAGGTCCTGGACCGTGCCCACACCGCGCGCGTGACCTTCGCCGCCCACAGCTTCCGCGCCCTGCCCGCCGCCCAGGAGGAGGCCATGCTCCGCGTGGCCCAGGAGGCCCTGCACAACGCGCTGCGGCACTCGGGCGCGGCCCACGTCGACGTGACCGTGGACCGGCGCGGCGGCGGAGCCGTCCTGCGCGTGACGGACGACGGCAGCGGCTTCGAGCCGCAGTCCATACGCCGCGCGGGACGCCACCTGGGTCTGGTCTCCATGCGGGACCGCACCAGCGGGGTCGGCGGCACGCTGACCGTGGAATCGGCGCCCGGCAAGGGCACCACGATCGAGATGGAGGTACCCGGTGGCTGACGCGATCAAGGTCCTGCTCGTCGACGACCACCAGGTCGTCCGCCGGGGTCTGCGCACCTTCCTCGAAGTGCAGGACGACATAGAGGTCGTGGGCGAGGCGGCCGACGGCGCCGAGGGCGTCGAGCGCGCCGAGGAACTGAAGCCCGACATCGTCCTCATGGACGTCAAGATGCCGGGCATGGACGGCATCGACGCCCTGCGCAAACTCCGCGAACTGAACAACCCCGCGCGCGTGCTGATCGTCACCAGCTTCACCGAACAGCGCACCGTGGTCCCGGCCCTGCGCGCGGGCGCCGCCGGATACGTCTACAAGGACGTCGACCCCGACGCCCTCGCCGGAGCCATCCGCTCCGTCCACGCCGGCCACATCCTGCTCCAACCCGAGGTCGCGGGCGCCCTGTTGTCCCAGGAGGAGAACAACTCCGGCCAGGGCAGAGGCGGTTCGCTCACCGAGCGGGAGCGCGAGGTGCTCGGGCTGATCGCGGACGGCCGCTCCAACCGGGAGATCGCCCGCGCGCTGGTCCTCTCCGAGAAGACCGTCAAGACACACGTCTCGAACATCCTGATGAAACTCGACCTGGCGGACCGGACCCAGGCGGCCCTGTGGGCGGTTCGTCACGGTGTGGCCGGTTGATCCACGAGACGCACGGCAATACGGAGGGTTCCGCTCCGGACTGAGATTCATACCGTCGTGGGAATGTCCCCCGGATGGCGCATCCTTCGTGGATCTCCGCCGTTCTCCAGTGCGTGCTGCGGCGACTGCCGCGGCAATCGCTAGGGAGGGCTTAGAAGTGAAGAACCTGAAGAAGGTAGCGGCCGTGACGATGGTGGCCGGCGGACTGGTCGCGGCCGGTGCCGGTATGGCCTCCGCCACCGACGGGTCGCACGCCGACGGCAAGGCCGTGGGCTCGCCCGGCGTCGTCTCGGGCAACCTCATCCAGGCCCCGGTGCACGTCCCGGTGAACGTGGTCGGCAACAGCGTGAACGTCATCGGCGCGCTGAACCCCGCCTTCGGCAACCTCGGCGTCAACCGCTGACTTCCCCCGAGCGGGCAGTGACTTCGGCCTCCCGGGTGCACCCCGCACCCGGGAGGCCGGTCCGTTTGTCGTTCGAATGATCCGAACGGGCACTCCTGCTCGTATCTCCGTACCGTCCCTTGTCCTTCCGCGTTGATCAGCGCACGACCCGCGGCCGGGTCGGACTCGCAAACGCAGGAGGAACGCTTCTCATGAACATCGCCAAGAAGGCTGCCGTGGCCCTGACCGTCGCCGGTATCGCCACGGGTGCCGCTGCCGGTGCCGCTGTCGCCGACGCGGGTGCCGACGGCGCGGCCGTGAAGTCGCCGGGCGTCGCCTCGGGCAACCTCATCCAGGCTCCGGTGCACGTCCCGGTGAACGTGGTCGGCAACACCGCCAACCTCATCGCCCTGCTGAACCCGGCCTTCGGCAACGCGGGTGCGAACGACTGACGTCAGGTCTGAGCAACGGGGCCTCATAAGTCAACGCGACTTGTGGGGCCCTTGGCGTTGCCGCCGTAGAAACGGACGGTGGGATGTGCCTCGCTGTGCCGGTGTGCGGGTGCGACCAGCCCCCACCGGGCCCGCAGCCGAACGATCAGGCACAGCTCACCGCACTCCCCGCTCCAGCTCCTCCACATACGCGTTGTACGCAGCCACCTGCGCGCGCCGCCCCGTCCGTTCCACCGGCCGCAACGCCTCCCCTCGAGCCCGCATCTCGGCGGAGCTGACCGCACCCCCGTGCCCGTTCTCATAGGCCAGCGACACCAACAGCCCCACCCGCTGAGCAAGCTCCAACACCCGTACCGCCCGAGGCGGATACCCGGGCGCCAGAACCTCCCGCCCCCGCTCGGCCCGAGCCCGGTACGCATCGATCGCCGCCTCCGCCACCGGACCCGAGCCGGCCAGGTCCAGCCCCGACAACACCTCGGTCGCCTCCCGGAGCGCCTCCGCGAGCTCGCGCTCGGCCTCGCCCAGCGAGGGAACATCCGCCGGCGGAGCCTCCCGCACCGGCAGCACATGCCACACCACCTCGACATGCACATCACCCGACGGCCCGGCCTCGTACACCTCCGGCACCAGCCCCAGCGCGGCGCCGTGACAGACCACCGCCTCCTCGGCGTCCAACGCCCGCGCGTTGAACTCCGGAGGCCCGCTCAGCCCCAGCGGATGCCCGGGAGCGGGGAGCGCGACCCGCAGTCCCGTCACGCCGAGCGACCGCAGCCGCCCCAGCGCCAGCGTCAGACCGACGGCCGCCGTCTCACCCGGCAGCCCTTCGACCCGGTGCACGGCATCGTCACCGACGATCGCCAGTACGGCGTCGTCCGGCGAGACAAGTCCGGCCAAAAGGCCGTTTCCCCAAGCGGCAAGGCGTCCAGAGCGCGGTTCCGAGAGCATGCCCCCAGCCTAAGGACCGGACCGATGGATGGGAGCGGCCGACCGGTGGCGTAGATTTCTTCGAGGGCTGCGCCCAAAAACGCGCACGCGACAGCCGAGACGCCGACACCGGTCACACTGCAAGGGGAGACAACGCGCTCATGAGCGATGTTCTGGAGCTTCAGGACGTATCCGTGGTCCGTGAGGACCGGGCTCTGGTGGACCAGGTCTCCTGGTCGGTCAAGGAGGGCGAGCGCTGGGTCATCCTCGGCCCCAACGGCGCCGGCAAGACCACGCTCCTGAACCTCGCCTCCAGCTACCTCTACCCCAGCAAGGGCACCGCCACCATCCTCGGCGAGACCCTCGGCAAGCCCGGCACCGACGTCTTCGAACTGCGCCCCCGCATCGGCATGGCCGGCATCGCCATGGCCGACAAGCTCCCCAAGCGCCAGACTGTCCTGGAGACCGTGCTGACGGCGGCGTACGGCATGACCGCGGGCTGGCAGGAGGAGTACGAGGACATCGACGAGCAGCGCGCCCGCGCCTTCCTCGACCGCCTCGGCATGACCGACTACCTGGACCGGAAGTTCGGCACCCTCTCCGAGGGCGAGCGCAAGCGCACCCTCATCGCCCGCGCCCTGATGACCGACCCCGAACTCCTCCTCCTCGACGAGCCCGCCGCCGGCCTCGACCTCGGCGGCCGCGAGGACCTGGTCCGCCGCCTCGGCCGACTCGCCCGCGACCCGATCGCCCCCTCGATGCTCATGGTCACCCACCACGTCGAGGAGATCGCCCCCGGTTTCACCCACGTCCTCATGATCCGCCAGGGCAAGGTGCTCGCCGCGGGTCCCCTGGAGCTCGAGCTCACCTCCCGCAACCTTTCCCTCTGCTTCGGCCTCCCCCTCGTCGTCGAGCAGGTCGGCGAACGCTGGACCGCGCAGGGCCTGCCTCTGTCGTGATCACGTGAAGTCCCCGCAAAAACACGGGTAAGAAGCCCCTTCCCACTCCATCGCGCCCTGTCCGCGGCGGTCCCCCGCACCTACCATGACCCATGTGAACGACATCGACGCATGGGTGTGGTGGCTCGTCGGCGCGGCTGCGCTCGGAATCCCGCTCGTGGTCACCGCGATGCCGGAGTTCGGCATGCTCGCTGCGGGCGCTATTGCCGCCGCGATCGCGGCCGGACTCGGCGGTGACATCGTCGTCCAGGTGCTCGTCTTCGCCGTCGTCTCGGTGGCCCTCATCGCCGTCGTACGGCCCATCGCGACCCGGCACCGCTCTCAGCGACCCCAACTTGTCACAGGTGTCGACGCGTTGAAGGGGAAACAGGCCGTCGTCCTGGAACGCGTCGACAACGCGGGAGGCCGGATCAAGCTCGCCGGCGAGGTCTGGTCGGCCCGCTCTCTCGACACCGGCCGGGCCTACGAAGTGGGCCAGGAAGTGGATGTCGTCGACATCGAGGGAGCCACGGCGATCGTCATGTGACCTCGCAGGATGCAACTGAACCGAACGCACTACGAGTTGCACGACGGTCTGTCAGACTCGACCAGCAAGATCTTCAACAACCATAAGATCTTCCGAGAACGCCGAGGCAGAGAAGGGCACGGGGAGCACGATGGAACCGGTCATCATCGTCTTGATCATCCTGGTGGTGTTGGTCTTCATCGCCCTCATCAAGACGATCCAGGTCATCCCGCAGGCGAGTGCCGCGATCGTGGAGCGGTTCGGCCGCTACACGCGGACACTCAACGCGGGCCTCAACATCGTCGTCCCATTCATAGACACCATCCGCAACCGCATCGACCTGCGTGAACAGGTCGTGCCGTTCCCGCCGCAGCCGGTGATCACCCAGGACAACCTGGTCGTCAACATCGACACGGTCATCTACTACCAGGTGACCGACGCCCGGGCCGCGACCTACGAGGTCGCCAGCTACATCCAGGCCATCGAGCAGCTCACCGTCACCACGCTCCGCAACATCATCGGTGGCATGGACCTGGAGCGCACCCTGACCTCCCGCGAGGAGATCAACGCGGCCCTGCGCGGCGTCCTCGACGAGGCCACCGGCAAGTGGGGCATCCGCGTCAACCGCGTGGAACTGAAGGCCATCGAGCCCCCGACCTCCATCCAGGACTCGATGGAGAAGCAGATGCGCGCCGACCGTGACAAGCGCGCCGCGATCCTCACCGCGGAAGGTACGCGCCAGGCCGCCATCCTCACCGCCGAGGGTGAGAAGCAGTCCCAGATCCTGCGCGCCGAAGGTGAGGCCAAGGCCGCGGCCCTGCGCGCCGAGGGTGAGGCCCAGGCGGTCCGCACGGTCTTCGAAGCGATTCACGCCGGAGACCCCGACCAGAAGCTCCTGTCGTACCAGTACCTCCAGATGCTCCCCAAGATCGCCGAGGGCGACGCCAACAAGCTCTGGATCGTCCCCAGCGAAATCGGCGACGCCCTCAAGGGCCTCTCCGGAGCCATGGGCAACTTCGGCAACTTCGGCGGCGGTTCGAGCGGAGGCAACGGCGGCTCGGAACGCCGGGAGACCCCGAAGATCGACTGACCCAGGGACGTCCGTACGACAAAGGGGCCCGCCTTCTCGACGAAGGCGGGCCCCAACGTACTCAGGGGCGCGGGGCTGTATCGACATGCGGCTCCGCCGCGGGGCGCGACAAGCCACAACGCACCCGCAGCCGCATCAGAACCGCACCCGGCGGATGACTAGGCGGCCTCTCCGGCCAGCCAGTCCGGCAGCGCGGAGAAGTCCTCGTGCCCCAGCGACAACAGCATCGCGTCAGCCGGAGTCGGCTCGAACGGCTCCCGCAGCAACGGCATCCCCGCCTCGGACGGAGTCCGGTTCGCCTTGCGGTGGTTGTCCTCCGCGCAGGAGGCCACCGTGTTCAGCCAAGTGTCCTGACCACCCTGGGACCGCGGCACCACGTGGTCCACGGTCGTCGCCCGCCGCCCGCAGTACGCGCACCTGTGCCGGTCACGCACCAGAACACCCCGCCGAGACCATGGGGCTTGTCTTCGGAAGGGCACCCGTACATACCTGCACAGCCTGATCACCCGGGGTGCCGGTATGTCGACCGCGGCTCCGCGCATGCGCAGTTCGGGGTGGGACTGCTCGACGACGGCCTTGTCCTGAAGCACCAGAACGACGGCTCGGTTCAACGTCACCGTCGACAGCGGCTCGAAGCTCGCGTTGAGTACCAGCGTGTCCCGCATACCAGCCCACCTCCCGTGCGCACCGGCCCACCCCTTGGCGGGCTTGGGCTTGGATCAACTCTGGCCGGGCACGCCGAGATGGACAACGCAATAAAAAGTGCCCGCCTCTGATCAATTCCAAGACCAGAGGCGGGCAAACGCTCAATGAACGTCAGTCTTCGGCGGGCACCTCGTACTCACCGATCAGCTGAGCACGCGCGATTGCGTGGAATCGCAGGTTGAAGCCCACAACGGCGGGAGAGGCATCGGAATCGGGCCCGAGCTTCTCCTGGTCCACGGCGTACACGGTGAAGACGTACCGGTGCGGCCCGTCCCCGGCCGGCGGCGCGGCCCCACCGAAGTCCTTCGACCCGTAGTCGTTCCTCGCCTGTACGGCACTCTCCGGCAGCCCCTCGAACTTGCCGCTGCCCGCACCCACCGGCAACTCGGTCACCGAGGCCGGGATGTCGAACACGACCCAGTGCCAGAACCCGCTGCCCGTGGGCGCGTCGGGGTCGTAGCAGGTCACGGCGAAGCTCTTGGTCTCCGGCGGGAAGCCCTCCCAGCGCAGCTGAGGAGAGGTGTTGCCGGCCGCGTAGACCTGAGCGTCCTTGAGCGTCGCCCCCTCGGCGACGTCCTCGCTCGTGACCGTGAACGACGGCACGGGCGGGTGGAAGTCGTGGGGGAGCGGCCGCCGCTTGAGCTCGGTCACCTCGGTACCTCCTGGATCGAGTACTGGAGTCAGTGGTTCCGAGCCTAGAACCAGTTGCGCTTGCTGCCGACCTCGGACAGCCACTGGTTGAGATAAGCGGCCCAGTCGGTGCTCTGGTAGTCGTGCAGACCCACCTGGAAGGACCGGAAGGTGTCACTGCCCTCGCTGAACAGTCCCGGCTTCTTGTCCATCTCCAGCACGACGTCCATCGCGTTGCCGTCCGCGACGAAGCTCAACTCGACCTGGTTGAGCCCGCGGTACTGCTGCGGCGGGAAGAACTCGATCTCCTGGTAGAACGGCAGCTGCTGCCGCGTCCCACGGATGTGGCCGCGCTCCAGGTCCGCGTTCTTGAAACGGAAGCCCAGCTGGACGAACGCGTCCAGGATCGCCTTCTGCGCGGGCAGCGGGTGCACGCTGACCGGGTCCAGGTCACCGGAGTCCACGGCACGCGCGATCGCCAGCTCGGTGGTCACACCGACGTTCATGCCGCGCAGGGCCTGGCCGTCGATCGTCGTGATCGGCGTCTCCCAGGGGATCTCCAGACCGAACGGCACCGCGTGCACCGCGTTCGCCTGAAGCGTGAAGGCACCGCCGAGCGAGACCTTGGTGAACTCGATGTCCTGCTTGTACTCCTGGTCGCCGCTCTCGACCTCGACCCTGGCCTGGAGCCCGACCGACAGCCCCTCGATCTCCTGGTCGACGGACCCACCCTGGATCCGCACCTCGCCCTGGACGACACCCCCCGGGACGACGTTGACCTCGGTCAGCACCGTCTCCACCGAAGCCCCGCCGGCCCCCAGGCTCGCGAGCAGCTTCTTGAACGCCATGTCTCTCCTCTTAAGAACGCGCGGATTCCTGATCCCTACAAACGCGATCCGGCCGCAGTCGGTTCCGCGCCCTCACCCTGGCAAGCGGACGGACCCCTTGACCACCCTTGGCACACACCCGTCTGGACTACGCTCGTACGCCATGATCACGCCCCCGGACCGTACGCCACTGCCACGAGAGTTCTTCGACCGCCCTGTACTGGAAGTCGCCCCCGACCTCCTCGGCCGCACCCTCGTCCGCACGACCCCGGCCGGTCCGATCACCGTGCGCCTCACGGAGGTCGAGGCCTACGACGGTCCGAACGACCCGGGCTCCCACGCCTATCGGGGCCACACGGCCCGCAACGGCGTGATGTTCGGTCCGCCTGGGCATGTGTACGTCTACTTCACCTACGGCATGTGGTTCTGCATGAACCTGGTCTGCGGACCGGAGGGCCGGGCGAGCGCCGTCCTGCTCCGCGCCGGCGAGGTCCTCGAAGGTGCGGATCTGGCCCGCAAACGTCGACTCTCGGCCCGAAATGACAAGGAACTGGCCAAAGGACCGGCCCGCCTGGCCACGGCCCTGGGCGTGGACCGAGCCCTGGACGGCACGGACGCGTGCGCGTCGGGTGAGACCCCTCTGAGGGCGCTCACCGGCACCCCAGTTGCCTCCGACCAGGTACTCAACGGTCCGCGGACCGGAGTGGCCGGCGACGGGGGCGTGCACCCCTGGCGGTTCTGGATCGCCAACGACCCGACAGTGAGCCCCTATCGCGCCCATGTGCCGAGGCGCCGCTCAAGTTGACTCGCTCTTGGAAGATGCGTAACGTGGCACGAGCCGCTTGAACCGGTTACGGCGATCGCCAGCAGCCGAGAGCGGCCAAACCACTACCTACGACATCCCCTCAGCGGGGGCGATTTCGGCATGCTCGCATGCTGAAATTCGAACTCGCGGACTCGATTATGAGTTGCCGAGGGAATCGGCTAACGTAGTGAATGTCGAAAGGCCCCGCCGACAGGGAATCAGGCCCGAAAGGATCTGATAGAGTCGGAAACGCAAGACCGAAGGGAAAAAGCCCGGAGGAAAGCCCGAGAGGGTGAGTACAAAGGAAGCGTCCGTTCCTTGAGAACTCAACAGCGTGCCAAAAATCAACGCCAGATATGTTGATACCCCGTCTCCAGCATCTGCTGGGGCGAGGTTCCTTTGAAGAAAACACAGCGAGGACGCTGTGAGCGACCGCCTTATTCCGGTGGTCGCTCCGCTCTCGTGATGTGTGCACCCGATTACGGGTAAACATTCACGGAGAGTTTGATCCTGGCTCAGGACGAACGCTGGCGGCGTGCTTAACACATGCAAGTCGAACGATGAACCACTTCGGTGGGGATTAGTGGCGAACGGGTGAGTAACACGTGGGCAATCTGCCCTTCACTCTGGGACAAGCCCTGGAAACGGGGTCTAATACCGGATACCACTACCGCAGGCATCTGTGGTGGTTGAAAGCTCCGGCGGTGAAGGATGAGCCCGCGGCCTATCAGCTTGTTGGTGAGGTAATGGCTCACCAAGGCGACGACGGGTAGCCGGCCTGAGAGGGCGACCGGCCACACTGGGACTGAGACACGGCCCAGACTCCTACGGGAGGCAGCAGTGGGGAATATTGCACAATGGGCGAAAGCCTGATGCAGCGACGCCGCGTGAGGGATGACGGCCTTCGGGTTGTAAACCTCTTTCAGCAGGGAAGAAGCGAAAGTGACGGTACCTGCAGAAGAAGCGCCGGCTAACTACGTGCCAGCAGCCGCGGTAATACGTAGGGCGCAAGCGTTGTCCGGAATTATTGGGCGTAAAGAGCTCGTAGGCGGCTTGTCACGTCGGGTGTGAAAGCCCGGGGCTTAACCCCGGGTCTGCATTCGATACGGGCTAGCTAGAGTGTGGTAGGGGAGATCGGAATTCCTGGTGTAGCGGTGAAATGCGCAGATATCAGGAGGAACACCGGTGGCGAAGGCGGATCTCTGGGCCATTACTGACGCTGAGGAGCGAAAGCGTGGGGAGCGAACAGGATTAGATACCCTGGTAGTCCACGCCGTAAACGGTGGGAACTAGGTGTTGGCGACATTCCACGTCGTCGGTGCCGCAGCTAACGCATTAAGTTCCCCGCCTGGGGAGTACGGCCGCAAGGCTAAAACTCAAAGGAATTGACGGGGGCCCGCACAAGCAGCGGAGCATGTGGCTTAATTCGACGCAACGCGAAGAACCTTACCAAGGCTTGACATACGCCGGAAAGCATCAGAGATGGTGCCCCCCTTGTGGTCGGTGTACAGGTGGTGCATGGCTGTCGTCAGCTCGTGTCGTGAGATGTTGGGTTAAGTCCCGCAACGAGCGCAACCCTTGTTCTGTGTTGCCAGCATGCCCTTCGGGGTGATGGGGACTCACAGGAGACCGCCGGGGTCAACTCGGAGGAAGGTGGGGACGACGTCAAGTCATCATGCCCCTTATGTCTTGGGCTGCACACGTGCTACAATGGCAGGTACAATGAGCTGCGATACCGTGAGGTGGAGCGAATCTCAAAAAGCCTGTCTCAGTTCGGATTGGGGTCTGCAACTCGACCCCATGAAGTCGGAGTTGCTAGTAATCGCAGATCAGCATTGCTGCGGTGAATACGTTCCCGGGCCTTGTACACACCGCCCGTCACGTCACGAAAGTCGGTAACACCCGAAGCCGGTGGCCCAACCCCTTGTGGGAGGGAGCTGTCGAAGGTGGGACTGGCGATTGGGACGAAGTCGTAACAAGGTAGCCGTACCGGAAGGTGCGGCTGGATCACCTCCTTTCTAAGGAGCATCTAGGCTGCCGGGCTTGCCCGGTGGTCCAGGGCCATTACGTCGGCACACGTTCGACGGTGGTTGCTCATGGGTGGAACGTTGATTATTCGGCACTTTCAGTCATCTCGGGCTGCCAGTACTGCTCTTCGGAGCGTGGAAAGCTGATCATGAGTGGCGAGGGTGTCGGGCACGCTGTTGGGTGTCTGAGGGAATGAACCCCCTCGATGCCGGCCCCAGTGAACTCGGAGTGAAGCTCCGGGGTGATGGGTGGCTGGTCGTTGTTTGAGAACTGCACAGTGGACGCGAGCATCTGTGGCCAAGTTTTTAAGGGCGCACGGTGGATGCCTTGGCACCAGGAACCGATGAAGGACGTGGGAGGCCACGATAGTCCCCGGGGAGTCGTCAACCAGGCTTTGATCCGGGGGTTTCCGAATGGGGAAACCCGGCAGTCGTCATGGGCTGTCACCCATACCTGAACACATAGGGTATGTGGAGGGAACGCGGGGAAGTGAAACATCTCAGTACCCGCAGGAAGAGAAAACAACCGTGATTCCGGGAGTAGTGGCGAGCGAAACCGGATGAGGCCAAACCGTATGCGTGTGAGACCCGGCAGGGGTTGCGCATTCGGGGTTGTGGGATCTCTCTTCTGTCGTCTGCCGGCGACAGGACGAGTCAGAAACCGTTGATGTAGGCGAAGGACATGCGAAAGGTCCGGCGTAGAGGGTAAGACCCCCGTAGTCGAAACATCAGCGGCTCGTTTGAGAGACACCCAAGTAGCACGGGGCCCGAGAAATCCCGTGTGAATCTGGCGGGACCACCCGCTAAGCCTAAATATTCCCTGGTGACCGATAGCGGATAGTACCGTGAGGGAATGGTGAAAAGTACCGCGGGAGCGGAGTGAAATAGTACCTGAAACCGTGTGCCTACAAGCCGTGGGAGCGTCGGACATCAAGCTTGCTTGGTGTCTCGTGACTGCGTGCCTTTTGAAGAATGAGCCTGCGAGTTTGCGGTGTGTTGCGAGGTTAACCCGGGTGGGGTAGCCGTAGCGAAAGCGAGTCCTAATAGGGCGTTTGAGTAGCACGCTCAAGACCCGAAGCGGAGTGATCTAGCCATGGGCAGGTTGAAGCGGAGGTAAGACTTCGTGGAGGACCGAACCCACCAGGGTTGAAAACCTGGGGGATGACCTGTGGTTAGGGGTGAAAGGCCAATCAAACTCCGTGATAGCTGGTTCTCCCCGAAATGCATTTAGGTGCAGCGTCGTGTGTTTCTTGCCGGAGGTAGAGCACTGGATAGGCGATGGGCCCTACCGGGTTACTGACCTTAGCCAAACTCCGAATGCCGGTAAGTGAGAGCACGGCAGTGAGACTGTGGGGGATAAGCTCCATGGTCGAGAGGGAAACAGCCCAGAGCATCGACTAAGGCCCCTAAGCGTACGCTAAGTGGGAAAGGATGTGGAGTCGCAGAGACAACCAGGAGGTTGGCTTAGAAGCAGCCACCCTTGAAAGAGTGCGTAATAGCTCACTGGTCTAGTGATTCCGCGCCGACAATGTAGCGGGGCTCAAGCGTACCGCCGAAGTCGTGTCATTCATACAATAGGGCCAACGCCTGTATGGATGGGTAGGGGAGCGTCGTGTGCCGGGTGAAGCCGCGCCGGAAGGCAGTGGTGGACGGTTCACGAGTGAGAATGCAGGCATGAGTAGCGATACACACGTGGGAAACGTGTGCGCCGATTGACTAAGGGTTCCTGGGTCAAGCTGATCTGCCCAGGGTAAGTCGGGACCTAAGGCGAGGCCGACAGGCGTAGTCGATGGATAACCGGTTGATATTCCGGTACCCGCTGTGAAGCGTCAAACACCGAACCTATTGATGCTAAGGCCGTGAAGCCGTTCCGGACCCTTCGGGGAATGGAAAGTGGTGGAGCCGCCGAACCAAGGTGGTAGTAGGTGAGTGATGGGGTGACGCAGGAAGGTAGTCCAGCCCGGGCGGTGGTTGTCCCGGGGTAAGGGTGTAGGACGTCAGGTAGGTAAATCCGCCTGGCAATAGTCTGAGACCTGATGCCGAGCCGATTGTGGTGAAGTGGATGATCCTATGCTGTCGAGAAAAGCCTCTAGCGAGTTTCATGGCGGCCCGTACCCTAAACCGACTCAGGTGGTCAGGTAGAGAATACCGAGGCGTTCGGGTGAACTATGGTTAAGGAACTCGGCAAAATGCCCCCGTAACTTCGGGAGAAGGGGGCCATCACTGGTGAGAGGACTTGCTCCTCGAGCTGGGGGTGGCCGCAGAGACCAGCGAGAAGCGACTGTTTACTAAAAACACAGGTCCGTGCGAAGCCGTAAGGCGATGTATACGGACTGACGCCTGCCCGGTGCTGGAACGTTAAGGGGACCGGTTAGTCACATTTCGGTGTGGCGAAGCTGAGAACTTAAGCGCCAGTAAACGGCGGTGGTAACTATAACCATCCTAAGGTAGCGAAATTCCTTGTCGGGTAAGTTCCGACCTGCACGAATGGCGTAACGACTTCTCGACTGTCTCAACCATAGGCCCGGTGAAATTGCACTACGAGTAAAGATGCTCGTTTCGCGCAGCAGGACGGAAAGACCCCGGGACCTTTACTACAGTTTGATATTGGTGTTCGGTTCGGCTTGTGTAGGATAGCTGGGAGACTGTGAAGCTTGGACGCCAGTTCAGGTGGAGTCGTCGTTGAAATACCAGTCTGGTCGTGCTGGATGTCTAACCTGGGTCCGTGATCCGGATCAGGGACAGTGTCTGATGGGTAGTTTAACTGGGGCGGTTGCCTCCTAAAGAGTAACGGAGGCGCCCAAAGGTTCCCTCAGCCTGGTTGGCAATCAGGTGTTGAGTGTAAGTGCACAAGGGAGCTTGACTGTGAGACCGACGGGTCGAGCAGGGACGAAAGTCGGGACTAGTGATCCGGCGGTGGCTTGTGGAAGCGCCGTCGCTCAACGGATAAAAGGTACCCCGGGGATAACAGGCTGATCTTCCCCAAGAGTCCATATCGACGGGATGGTTTGGCACCTCGATGTCGGCTCGTCGCATCCTGGGGCTGGAGTCGGTCCCAAGGGTTGGGCTGTTCGCCCATTAAAGCGGTACGCGAGCTGGGTTTAGAACGTCGTGAGACAGTTCGGTCCCTATCCGCTGCGCGCGCAGGAATATTGAGAAGGGCTGTCCCTAGTACGAGAGGACCGGGACGGACGAACCTCTGGTGTGCCAGTTGTTCTGCCAAGGGCATGGCTGGTTGGCTACGTTCGGGAGGGATAACCGCTGAAAGCATCTAAGCGGGAAGCCTGCTTCGAGATGAGTATTCCCACCCCCTTGAGGGGTTAAGGCTCCCAGTAGACGACTGGGTTGATAGGCCGGATCTGGAAGCCCAGTAATGGGTGGAGGTGACCGGTACTAATAGGCCGAGGGCTTGTCCATATTTGCTCGCGTCCACTGTGTTAGTTCTGAGGCAACGACTGTTGTCGGCTTTGAGCTAGAACGCATAACAGAAAAGTGTGCTTGTTCGCTCGAAACCATTAGGGTTTCGGTGGTCATAGCGTGAGGGAAACGCCCGGTTACATTTCGAACCCGGAAGCTAAGCCTTACAGCGCCGATGGTACTGCAGGGGGGACCCTGTGGGAGAGTAGGACGCCGCCGAACAATATTTGGAGGACCCCTGGTCCCAGCGTTCAGCTGGGACCAGGGGTCCTTTTGTTTTTAGAATGCTTGCAGTACCGAAGACAGGAGTCACCATGTCCACCAACTCTCCCGACGACCGACCGGAGCGCGACCAGCGGCGACGGGACAGTGGTGACCGTGGCGGTTTCCGTCGCGACGACAACCGCGGTGCCGGCGACCGTGGCGGCAATGAGCGCGGTGGCAATCGCGGTGGCGGCTACGGCCGCCGTGACGACAACCGCCGTGACGACAACCGCAGTGGTGGTTATGTCCGGCGGGATGACCGCGGTGGCGACCGCCGGAGCGATGACCGCGGTGATCGTGGTGGTTTCCGTCGCGACGACAGCCGTGGTGGCGACAGTCGTGGTGGGGACAACCGTGGTGGCGGTTATGGTCGGCGTGACGACCGTGACCGCGGTCCTCGTGGGGACGACCGTGGGCCTCGCCCCGCGTTCCGTCGCGACGACCGGCCGGCCGGGCCGCGCCGTGACGATCGTGACCGCGACCGTGGGTTCCGGCGTGATGGAGACCGGCCTGCCTTCCGCCGTGACGACCGAAGCGACCGTAGTGACCGAGGTGAGCGCGTAGAGCGTCGCGACAACGACCGTGGTGGCTTCCGTCGCGACGACAACCGCGGCGGTGGGTACAGGGGTCGAGACGACCGCGGTGATCGTGGTGGTTTCCGTCGCGACGACAGCCGTGGTGGCGACAGCCGTGGTGGGGACAACCGTGGTGGCGACAGTCGTGGTGGGGACAACCGTGGGGGTGGCTATGGTCGGCGTGACGACCGTGACCGTGGCCCTCGTGGGGACGACCGTGGGCCTCGCCCCGCGTTCCGTCGCGACGACCGGCCGGCCGGGCCGCGCCGTGACGATCGTGACCGCGACCGTGGGTTCCGGCGTGATGGAGACCGGCCTGCCTTCCGCCGTGACGACCGAAGCGACCGTAGTGACCGAGGCGAGCGCGTAGAGCGTCGCGACAACGACCGTGGTGGCTTCCGTCGCGACGACAACCGCGGCAGCTACGAGCGCCGTGACGATCGGCGGGACGACCGCCGGAGCGATGACCGCGGTGAACGTGGTGGTTTCCGTCGCGACAACGACCGGCGTGACGACAACCGGCGGGTCGACAACCGAGTCGGCGACCGTGGTGGCTTCCGGCGTGACGACAACCGGGACGACCGGGGCGGCTTCCGCCGCGACAGCGACCGGCGGGACGACCGTGGCGGGCGCAGTGGGCCGCGTAGGGACGACCGTGGTGGGCGGCCCGGCGGTTTCCGTGGACGGGACGACCGGCGCGGTGGCGACGACCGTCGTGGCGGCGGGCGTTTCCGCGACGAGCGGGAGCGCGATCGTGAGCCGATCAAGCGGCTGCCCATCCCCGAGGACGTCACGGGCGACGAGATCGACAAGGACGTACGGCAGGAGCTCCAGAGTCTGCCGAAGGGGCTCGCGGAGGATGTCGCCAAGAACCTGGTGATGGTCGCCCGGCTCATCGACGAAGACCCCGAGGGTGCCTACGGCTACTCCAAGGTGGCCCTGCGGCTGGCCTCGCGTGTCGCCGCCGTACGAGAGGCGGCCGGGTTCGCGGCGTACGCCAGCCAGAAGTACAGCGAGGCGCTCGCCGAGTTCCGGGCCGCGCGGCGGATGACCGGGAACGTGGAGCTGTGGCCGGTCATGGCCGACTGCGAGCGCGGGCTCGGGCGGCCGGAGAAGGCGCTGGACATGGCCGGGGCGCCCGAGGTGCACAAGCTCGACAAGGCAGGGCAGGTGGAGATGCGGCTCGTCGTCGCCGGTGCCCGGCGTGACATGGGGCAGCTCGACGCGGCCATCGTGACGTTGCAGAGTCCCGAGCTGGCCTCCAACTCGGTGCAGCCGTGGACTGCGCGGCTGCGGTACGCGTACGCCGACGCGCTGCTCGCGGCCGGTCGGGAGAGTGAGGCGCGCGAGTGGTTCGCCAAGGCCGTGGAGTCCGACAAGGACGGCAGCACGGACGCCTCCGACCGGCTCGCCGAGCTGGACGGGGTCGAGTTCGTCGACGCCTTCGACGAGGCTGAGGAACAGGCCGACAGTGAGGCCGCCGAGAAGGTCGTAGAAGTGGACGACGAACTCGCCGAAGAGGGCGAAGACGACGAGGACGGCGACCTCAAGGACTGACACGCGCGGTCAGTGAAGCAGTGAACAAGGGGCGGGATCCCATGATCCCGCCCCTTCGTGCGTTACACGTCCAGTGCGCGCAGGACCAGCCCCGACGCCGGTTTCGGGCCGAACGACGTCGACTTTCGGGGCATCGTGACGCCCTGGCGGGCGAGGTCGCGTACGACCTCCTCGCGGACCGGGTGCATCAGGACGGCTGTTCCGCCGTCGCGTTCCGCTTTCTCGACGGTGGCGGCCGTGTCGTGGATGTAGGCGATGCGGGCGGGGTCGTCCTCGGGGATGTGCCAGACGTGGGCGAGGAGCGTGGCGTGCAGGACCGTGGCGTCCAGGGTGCGCCAGGCGGTGGGGCGGTCCGTGGGGACCGTGCGGGACAGGAGGTCCGGGTCGGGGCGGTCCACGAGGTGGAAGGCGCCGTCTCCGGCGAGGACGAAGGCGTTGCCCGCGCAGGCCGAATCGGCGAGGGCGTCCAGGGCCTCGGCGAGGGGGACGTCGAGGCGTTGTACGCGGAAGAGACCGTCGAGGAGCGCCAGGGACCGGGCCACCGGGACGCCGTGCAGCAGGCGGTGGATGGCACGGACGCGGAGGGGGTAGCGGGCCGTGTCCACGAGGAGGACCAGGCCGTGGTCCCAGGGGCTCGGGGAGGCGTGCTCCGCGCGTAGACGGCGGTAGGTCGCCCAGCGGTGGTGGCCGTCGGCGATGAGGGCCTGATGCCGGCCCAGGTCCGAGCGGATGCGGGCCACTTCGGACGGGTCGGTGATCGACCACAGGCGGTGGCTGTAGCCGTCCTCGGTGGTCGTGGCCAGGAGCGGGGGCTGCCCGGCCATGCGTTCGATCGCGGTCGTCGTGACGGACTCCGAGCCGTTTCCGCGGTAGGTGAGGAGCAGGGGCTCCAGATTCGCCGAGGTGGCGCGCATCAGGGCCGCGCGGTCGGCGACGACATGCGGCATGACGTCCTCGTGCGGCAGGACCACGCCCTCCGACGGCTCCGAGAGGAGCAGGGTGCCGATGATCCCGCGCTGGAGCAGGCCGGCTCCGTCGCGCTGTTCGTACACGTACAGGCCGGGCTCGGGGTCGGCGGTCAGAATGCCCTCGGAGAGCCAGCCGCGCAGGGTGCGGGCCGCCTGTTCGTTGCGTTCGGCCGGGGTCGTCGCCTGCGGGAGAATCAGCCGGACGATGTTGTACGGGTCGTTGGACTGGAGTTGGTGCAGGCCGTCGGGGCGGACCACGACGTCGTACGGCGGTGATGTCACGGCGGCCAGGCTGCCGACCCGGTCGGGGTCGTAGCGCAGGCCTCGGAACGGGGTGAGTTCCAGGCCTCGGCGCGCCGTTGCTTCCGGGTGACCTGCTGTGTTCATCCCGGCATCGTACGGGTGTCGGTGGCATGGGGGATGATCGGGGGAAAGCCGTCGAACGAGGAGCGATGCGGAATGAGCCAGGGCGCGAGGACGAGGCCCGAGGGCAGTGGGCAGTCCCTGAGCAAGGCGTACGACACCGCACTGCTCGACCTCGACGGGGTGGTGTACGCGGGCGGGAACGCGATCGCGCACGCCGTCGACTCGCTCGCCACCGCGCGCGAGGGGGGTATGCACCTCGCCTACGTCACCAACAACGCGCTGCGCACGCCCGACACGGTGGCCGAGCACCTCACCGAGCTGGGGATACCGACGGGCGCCGATGACGTCATCACCTCCGCCCAGGCGGTCGCGCGGCTGATCAGCGAGCAGGTGCCGGCTGGTTCCCGGGTGCTCGTGATCGGGGGCGAGGGACTGCGGGTCGCGCTGCGCGAGCGGGGTCTTGAGCCCGTGGAGTCGGCGGACGACGACCCGGCTGCGGTCGTGCAGGGCTTCGGTGGGCCTGACCTGCCCTGGGGACGGTTCGCGGAGGCCAGTTATGCCGTTGCGCGGGGAGTGCCCTGGTTCGCGTCCAACACCGACCTGACGATTCCGAGCGGGCGCGGGATCGCACCGGGCAACGGAGCCGCGGTGGAGGTCGTGCGGATAGCGACCGGTGCCGAGCCGCAGGTCGCGGGCAAGCCGTTGCCTCCCATGCACCGCGAGACGATCCTGCGGACCGGCGCGACGCGGCCGTTGGTGGTCGGGGACCGGCTGGACACGGACATCGAGGGCGCGTTCAACGGCGAGGTGGACTCGCTGCTCGTGCTCACCGGCGTCACCGACGGCGCCCAGCTGCTGGCCGCGCCGCCGCAGCACCGGCCGACCTATGTGGACGCCGATCTGCGGGGGATGCTCACCGGGCAGCCCGAGGTCACCGAGGCGGGAGAAGGCTTCCGGTGCTGTGGCTGGACCGCGAGGGCCGGCGAGGAGCGACTGGAACTCGACGGTGACGGCGAGGCCCTGGACGGACTGCGGGCGCTGTGCGCGGCGGCCTGGACGGCGGCCGGAGACGGTGTGTGCGAGCTGGAGGGGGGGAAGGCGCTCGCCAGGCTGGGGTTGTGAGTCGTCGGGGCGGGCAGGCGACCCGGTGAGCCCGGGAACGTTCGGGCCTCGGGATCGTGGCCTGTTGGCAGGGTAGGCTAACCTAACTGCGTGTTGGTCGACAGTCCTCCCGAACAGCGCGCGGAGACCGCCCCCGTGCCCCCAACCCGCCGGGCGATACGAGTCCTTGGGCTCCTCGTGTCCGTCGTGATCCTGGTGCTCGTCGCGACGGCGAGCATCGCGGTCGGGGCGAAAGGGCTGTCCGTGGAACAGGTCTGGCACGGCCTGTTCCAGGACACGGGGACCTATGGCGACGTCGTGGTGGCCGACCGGCTGTCGCGGACCGTCCTCGGCCTGCTGGCCGGTGCCGCGCTCGGTCTGTCCGGGGCGGTGCTGCAGGCGCTCACCCGTAATCCACTGGCCGACCCCGGGCTGCTCGGCATCAACGCGGGCGCGTCCGCCGCGGTCGTCACCGCGATCACCTTCTTCGGTGTCACCTCGCTCAGCGGCTATGTCTGGTTCGCCTTTCTCGGTGCGGCCGCGGTGGGCGCCCTGGTCTGGTTCCTCGGCGGGAGCCGTGGTGCCACCCCGGTCAGGCTCGCGCTGGCCGGCACGGCGATCAGCGCGGCGTTGTACGGCTATCTCCAGGCCGTGATGATCACCGACGACCAGGCGCTCAACAAGATGCGGTTCTGGACGGTCGGTTCGCTGTCCTCGGCGAACAACTCGACCATCGTGCAGGTGCTGCCGTTCCTCGCGGCCGGCTCGCTCCTCGCCCTCGCGCTGGCCCGGCCGCTCAACGCGATGGAGATGGGCGACGACACCGCCAAGGCCCTCGGCGCGCACCTCAACCGCACCCGGGCGCTGGCCATGCTCGCCGCGACCGTGCTGTGCGGGGCCGCGACCGCCGCCTGCGGACCGATCGTGTTCGTCGGCCTGATGGTGCCGCACGTCGTGCGCTCCTTCACCGGCCCCGACCTGCGCTGGATCCTGCCGTACGCGACCATCCTGTCGCCCGTGCTGCTGCTGGGCTCCGACGTCATCGGGCGCCTCGTCGCGCGGCCCGCGGAGCTCCAGGTCGGCATCGTCACCGCGCTCGTCGGCGGGCCGGTCTTCATCTTTCTCGTACGACGGCGGAGGACGGCGCAGCTGTGAGGACCAACCGTGCCATCAGGACCCCCGGCGGCCTGTCCCTCCGGCTGGACGTCCGGGCCACCGTCGTCGTCGGACTGATACTCCTCGCCGCGCTCACCGCGAGCGTCGTGCTGATCGGCACCGGCGACTTCCCGATCCCCGCCGGGGACGTGCTGAAGACGCTGCTCGGGAACGGCAACGCGGGGCAGGAGTTCATCATCAACGAGCTGCGGCTGCCGCGAGTCCTCGTCGGGCTCCTGGTCGGCGCCTCGCTCGGGGTCGGGGGCGCGCTCTTCCAGGCCATCTCCCGCAATCCGCTGGGCAGTCCGGACGTGCTCGGGCTCAGCCAGGGGGCGACGGCCGGGGCGCTCACGATGATCGTGCTGTTCTCCGGGAGCGCGACCCAGGTCACCCTGGGCGCGCTCGTGGGCGGACTCGTGACCGGGTTCGCCATCTATCTGCTCGCCTGGAAGCAGGGCGTGCACGGATACCGGCTGGTCCTGGTCGGCATCGGCGTCTCCGCGATCGTCACGGCGGTCAACGGCTATCTGCTGACCCGGTCCACCCTCACCGAGGCGGCCCAGGCCGTCGTCTGGATGACCGGATCTCTCAGCGGCCGGGACTGGGCGCAGGTCTGGCCGCTGCTGTGGCTGTGCGCCGTTCTGGTCCCGCTCGTCCTCGCCAACGCACGCGGCCTGCGGATGACGGAGATGGGCGACGACGTGTCGAACGCCCTCGGGGTGCGTGTCGAACGCGTACGGCTGCTGCTGTTGGTCGCCGCCGTCCTGCTCACCGCCGCCGCCACCGCGGCCGCCGGACCGGTCAGCTTCGTCGCGCTCACCGCTCCGCAGCTGGCCCGCCGCCTCACCCGCTCACCCGGCCCCAACCTGGTGCCGTCCCTGTGCATGGGCGCCACCCTCCTGGTCACCGCCGACTGGGTCTCGCAGAAGGTCTTCGGCGCGGACCAGCTGCCCGTCGGCGTGGTCACCGGAGTCCTCGGCGGCGTCTATCTGCTGTGGCTCCTGGTCACCGAGCGCAGGGCGGGCCGGATATGAGCGCCGAGACCATCCTCACCAGCGGACTGAACAACCCAAGGAGCACCGTGAACCGCCTGTCCGCCGACACCGTCACCCTCGCCTACGACCAGCGGGTCATCGCCGAGCAGCTGTCGGTGGAGATACCCGACAACTCCTTCACGGTGATCGTCGGCCCCAACGCGTGCGGCAAGTCCACGCTCCTGCGGGCCCTCTCCCGCATGCTCAAGCCCAGCCAGGGCAAGGTGCTGCTCGACGGGCAGGTCATCCAGTCGATGCCGGCGAAGAAGGTCGCCCGCACTCTGGGTCTGCTCCCGCAGTCGTCGATCGCGCCCGACGGGATCACCGTCGCCGACCTGGTCGGCCGCGGCCGCTACCCCCACCAGGGCATCCTGCGCCAGTGGTCCACCGAGGACGAGCGGGTCGTCCAGGAGTCCATGCGGCAGACCGGGGTCGCGGAACTCGCCGAGCGGTACGTCGACGAGCTGTCCGGCGGTCAGCGGCAGCGGGTGTGGATCGCCATGGCGCTCGCCCAGCAGACCCCGCTGCTGCTCCTCGACGAGCCGACGACCTACCTCGACATCCAGCACCAGATCGACGTCCTCGACCTCTGCGCCGAGCTGCACGAGGAGCAGGGCCGCACGCTGGTGGCCGTCCTGCACGACCTCAACCACGCCGCCCGGTACGCCACGCATCTCATCGCGCTGAAGAGCGGGAAGATCATCGCCGAGGGGCGTCCGAACGACATCGTCACGGCCGAACTGGTCGAGGAGGTCTTCGGACTGCGCTGCCAGGTGATCGACGACCCGGAGACCGGGACGCCGCTGGTGGTGCCGGCAGCGCGCAAGGCACGCGTGCGCGTGGAGGCCGCTACAGAAGCTTCCTGAGCTGGAACAGGTCCCTGAGGCCCGCCTCCAGTTTCACCCGGCCCGAGCCCCAGGCCTTGGCGAAGTTCAGCTCGCCGTTCACCAGGGCCACCAGGTCGTCACCGGACATGGTGAGCCTGATCTGGGCCTTCTCCTTCGGAGGGCCCTGCAGGGTGTCGTGCACCACGATCCGGCCGCCGGTCATCCGGCCGACGAAGGTGACGTCGAGATCGGTGATACGGCAACTCACCGAGCGGTCCATGGACGCCGCCGTGGCGGCGTCCCCCTCGGCGTTCCGCATGTTGTCGGAGAGCTTTTCGAGTGCGGCGCGGCACTCCTCGATCGTGGCCATCATGATCGACGGTACCCCAGCGGTTCGGGGTAGCGTCTGGGCATGAGCGACGCTGTTCCAGAGCCTTCACAAGAGGTCCCGGTCGAACCCGGGTACGACCCGGCTGCCCCCGCCCCTCTGCACGTCCCTCGCACCCCCACCGGCAACGCCGAGGTGGACGCTCAGCTGGAGCGGCTGGGCGACGCCGACCACCTCGCCACGGACGGACACATCGAGGTGTACGAGGATGTACACCGGGGGCTGCGCGACGCGCTCACCGCGCTCGACGCCCGCCCGGGACCTCCGGCGCCCTCACCGTCGTATGACCAGAGGGCGCCCTCACCCTCGTATGGCACTAGGAGCTGAACCGAACGTGGCAGGAGTCGCACGCAACCGTCTGGACGCGGAGCTGGTCCGCCGGAAGCTGGCGCGCTCGCGCGAGCATGCCGGCCAGCTGATCGCGGCCGGGCGGGTCACCGTCGGCAAGACCGTCGCGACCAAGTCCGCCACCCAGGTGGAGACCGCGGCCGCGATCGTGGTGCAGAGCGACGACAGCGATCCCGGCTACGTGTCCCGGGGTGGGCACAAGCTCGCGGGTGCCCTTCAGGTGTTCGTGCCGCGGGGACTCGTCGTGGAGGGGCGGCGGGCGCTGGACGCCGGGGCCTCCACCGGCGGTTTCACCGATGTGCTGCTGCGGGCGGGGGCGTCGCACGTGGTCGCCGTCGACGTCGGCTACGGGCAACTCGCGTGGTCTCTCCGGAGCGATGAACGCGTCACCGTCAAGGACCGTACGAACGTACGCGAGTTGACGCTCGAAGCGATCGATGGGGAACCAGTGGATCTTGTCGTGGGGGATCTGTCCTTCATCCCGCTCGGACTGGTACTGCCCGCCCTGGTGCGGTGCGTGAAGCCGGACGCCGATCTGGTGATGATGGTGAAGCCGCAGTTCGAGGTGGGTAAGGAACGGCTGGGCAGTGGGGGAGTCGTGCGCAGCACGCAGCTGCGGGCCGAGGCCGTGCGCGGTGTCGCCGCGAAGGCGGCGGAACTCGGGCTCGGGGTGAACGGGGTCACGGCCAGTCCGTTGCCCGGACCCTCGGGAAATGTCGAATACTTTCTGTGGCTGCGTGCCGGGGCCCCCGCCCTGGACCCGGCCGATGTAGACCGTGCAGTTGCGGAGGGGCCGCGTTGAGCCAGAACCGAGCTCGTACTGTTTTCCTGCTCGCCCACACCGGGCGGCCCGCGGCCATTCGCAGTGCCGAGCTGGTCGTCAAGGGGCTGATGCAGTCGGGGATCGGCGTGCGCGTCCTGGAGTACGAGGCGGCCGACCTGCCGCTGCCGCCGGAGGTGGAGCTCGTCAAGGAGGCGACTCCGCAGTGCCTCGAAGGGTGTGAGCTGCTCATCGTGCTCGGCGGCGATGGGACGCTGCTGCGCGGCGCCGAGTTCGCCCGGGCGTCCGGGGTGCCGATGCTGGGCGTCAACCTGGGCAGTGTCGGGTTCCTCGCGGAGGCCGAGCGGGACGATCTCGACAAGGTCGTCGACCGGGTGGTGACCAAGGCGTACGAGGTCGAGGAGCGGATGACCGTCGATGTCGTCGTTCACCGCAACGGGGACATCGTTCACACGGACTGGGCGCTGAACGAGGCGGCCGTGCAGAAGGCCGGCGCGGAGAAGTTGCTCGAGGTCGTGCTGGAGATCGACGGGCGGCCGGTGACGGGCTTCGGGTGTGACGGGATCGTGCTGTCCACGCCCACCGGGTCCACGGCCTACGCGTTCTCCGCGGGTGGGCCGGTGGTGTGGCCCGAGGTGGAGGCGCTGCTGATGGTGCCGATCTCCGCGCATGCGTTGTTCGCGAAGCCGTTGGTGACTTCGCCGAACTCGGTGCTGGCCGTGGAGTTGTTGCCGCATATTCCGCCGGGTGTGTTGTGGTGTGACGGGCGGCGGACGTTCGAGTTGCCGCCAGGGGCGCGGGTCGAGGTGCGGCGGGGGGCTGTGCCGGTGCGGTTGGCTCGGCTGCATCATGCTTCGTTCACGGATCGTCTGGTGGCGAAGTTCGCGTTGCCCGTTTCTGGATGGCGGGGGGCGCCGCACTAGCGAGCAGTTCCTCGCGCCCCTGAACAGGTGGGTCCACTCGCCCGAGTGACAGGGGGCCTCGCATCTCGTCGTCCGGACCTCGTAAGGTCTTCACCGTGCTGGAAGAGATGCGGATACGGTCGCTCGGAGTCATCGATGACGCCGTCGTCGAGTTGTCGCCCGGGTTCACCGCTGTCACCGGTGAGACGGGCGCGGGCAAGACCATGGTGGTCACCAGCCTGGGGCTGCTGCTCGGCGGGCGGGCTGACGCGGCGCTCGTGCGGATCGGGGCCGAGAAAGCGGTGGTGGAGGGGCGGATCACCGTGTCCGCCGGCGACTCCGTCGTCGTACGGGCCGAGGAGGCCGGGGCGGAGCTCGACGACGGGGCGCTGTTGATCAGCCGTACCGTTTCCGCCGAAGGCCGGTCCCGGGCGCACCTGGGTGGGCGGTCCGTGCCCGTGGGGGTGCTCGCCGAGCTCGCCGACGAGCTGGTCGCCGTGCACGGGCAGACCGATCAGCAGGGGCTGCTCAAGCTGACCCGGCAGCGGCAGGCGCTCGACCGGTACGCGGGTGATGCCGTCGCCGTGCCACTGGCCAAGTACACCGAGGCCTACCGGCGGCTGCGGGCCGTCTCGGTCGAACTGGACGAGATCGTCACGCGCGCGCGTGAGCGGGCCCAGGAAGCCGACATGCTGCGGTACGGGCTCGACGAGATCGCCGGCGTGGAGCCTCGGGCAGGGGAGGACGTCGAGCTGGCCGAGGAGGCCGAACGACTCGGGCACGCCGAGGCGCTGTCGTCGGCCGCCACGGCCGCCCATGCCGCCCTCGCCGGGAACCCCGAGGACCCCGAGGGCATCGATGCCGCGACGCTCGTGGCGGGCGCTCAGCGGGCTCTGGAAGCCGTACGGTCGCACGATCCCGCGCTGGCGGCGCTCGCCGACCGGATCGGGGAGATCGGGATCCTGCTGGGCGATGTGGCCGGGGAGCTGGCGGGGTACGCCGACGACCTGGACGCCGATCCGCTGCGGCTGTCGGCGGTCGAGGAGCGGCGGGCCGCTCTCACCGCACTGACGCGGAAGTACGGCGAGGACGTCGCCACTGTGCTCACCTGGGCCGAGCAGAGTGCCGCGAGGCTCACCGAACTGGACGGCGACGACGAGCGGATCGACGAGCTGACCGCCGAGCGGGACGCGCTCAGGACCGAACTGGGCGGGCTGGCGCAGGCGCTGACGGACGCGCGCACGGAGGCCGCGGAAAGGTTTGCCGCCGCGGTGACCGCAGAGCTGGCCTCGCTGGCGATGCCCCACGCGCGCGTGTCCTTCGCCATCCGGCAGACCGAGGACCCGGAGGGTGTCGAGGTCGGCGGGCGCGCGGTCGCGTACGGGCCGGCCGGTGTCGACGAGGTCGAGCTGCTGCTCGCCCCGCATCCGGGTGCGCCGGCGCGGCCCATCGCCAAGGGCGCGTCCGGCGGTGAGCTCTCGCGCGTGATGCTGGCCGTCGAGGTCGTGTTCGCGGGGACGGACCCGGTGCCGACGTATCTCTTCGACGAGGTGGACGCCGGGGTCGGCGGCAAGGCGGCGGTCGAGATCGGGCGGCGGCTCGCGCGGCTCGCGAAGACCGCGCAGGTCGTGGTCGTGACCCATCTGCCTCAGGTCGCCGCCTTCGCCGACCGGCAGTTGCTGGTCGAGAAGACGAACGACGGGTCCGTCACGCGGTCCGGTGTGAAGGTCCTGGAGGGTGAGGAACGGGTTCGGGAACTGTCCCGGATGCTTGCCGGACAGGAGGACTCGGAGACGGCCCGCGCGCATGCGGAGGAGTTGCTGGCCACAGCTCGGGCGGACGCGTGAGGGGTACGTCCCTGGGAATCACCGCTGCCCTGACGCGCGTCGGCATCACCGCCCTTCGGGCAACGGCACCGGGCGGGCGGGGGCGGTGGGAGCGGACGAACTACGCCGGTCGGACGGTCGAGTTGTACGCCGGGCCCGCGACCGCGCTGGCCGCTGCGATCGGGGCCGGGCGGATTCGGCCCGCCGCGGGGCTGGCGGTGGCCGTCGCGGGGCTCTGCGGGGCGTACGACGACGTCGCGGGGGACCATCGGCGGGGGTTCCGGGCACACATGGCCGCGCTGCGGGACGGTGAAGTGACCAGCGGAGCCGTCAAATTGTTCGGGATATCGGCGGCCGGGCTGGTCGCGGGGGCGCTGATGAAGGAGCGGCTGGTGGACAAGGCGCTCGCGGGTGTGGTGATCGCCGGGGCCGCGCATTTCGTCAACCTCGTGGATGTACGGCCCGGTCGGGCGGCCGGAGCGGTGGTGGCGCTCGGGGTGCCGGGGATGGTGCGGTCGGAGGTGGCCGAGGTTGCCGTGGGCGCGGCGGGGGCTGTCTTGCCGGACGACCTCGGTGAGCGCGTGATGATCGGCGATGCGGGGGCGCACGCGTTGGGGGCGGCTCTGGGGGCCGCGGTGGTCGAGGGCAACGGGCGGCTGGGGCTGGTTGCGCATGCGGCCGCGGTTGTTGCTGCTGCTGTGTGGGGGTGCGGTGAGTCGTGTGTCGGCTGCGGGCACCTTCAGGTCGGAAGAGGCTTACCGTCACTCTTGTGAGTGACCCCGACTCGCCGCACACGCCGTTCCCCCGTTCTCCGCATTCACGGAACACCCGTACGTCCTGGCATCCTTGGCAGAGAACCCATCACGCGTAGGAAGCGCGCGGTACACCCCTCCGCTCGACACCTTCTGTACGTTTCCTCGTGACCGTCCGACCCGAACCAGGAGCCCGGCCACGTGACCCCCGTGAGCAGCCACTCACCGCACGGCCAGTCGCCGCTGCGCACCGTGCAGGTGCTGGGCGGAGGCAATGCCGGCAGCAGCGCGCATGTGCGCTCCCTGACCTCGGGGCTTGTCGCGCGGGGCGTGCGGGTCACGGTGTGCGCCCCCGCCGAGGCGGATCGGGCCTTCGACTTCTCCGGGGCCGGTGCCGACCATGTGCACGTGCCGCGCAGCAGCGACCCCACCTCCGTGGCGGTGCTGCGGGCGGCATGCGCGGACGCCGATCTGGTCCACGCGCACGGGCTGCACGCCTCGTTCCGCGCGGTGCTGGCGCTCAGCGGGCGGCGCACTCCGCTCGTCGTCACCTGGCACGACCGGGCGTACGCCGAGGGCGCGCGGGCTCATTTCGTGCGCCTTCTCGAACGCCGGGTCGTGAAGGCCGCCTCCGTGGTGCTCGGGTCCACCTCGGCGCTCGTGGACCGGGCGCGCAGGACCGGTGCCCGGGACGCGCGACTCGCCGCCGTCGCCCTGCCCGGGCCGCGTGCAGTCGCCGAGCAGGAGGATCCCGACCGGTTGCGGCCCAAGGTGCGAGCCGAACTCGGGGCCACCGGCCGCCCGTTGCTGATGGCGGTCGGCTCCCTGGACCGGCATCGGGGCTACGAGACCCTGTTGGACGCCACGCGCGCGTGGCGCCTTCTCGACCCGGTGCCGCTGGTCGTCATCGCGGGCGAGGGTCCGCTGCGCGCCGTCCTTCAGGGCCGTATCGAGGACGAGGGACTGCCCGTTCGGCTGATCGGTCGGCGCGACGACATCTCCGAACTGCTCGCCGCCGCCGATCTCGCGCTCCTGCCCAGCCGCTGGGAGGCGCGCTCGCTCCTCGCCCAGGAGGCCTTCCACGCGCGCGTGCCGCTTGTCGCGACCGAGGTCGGCGGCATCCCCGAACTCGTCGGCGACGCGGCCGAACTCGTCCCGTACGGCGACCCGGAGGCCCTCGCCGAGGCCGTCGTACAGCTGCTCGGGGATCCCGAGCGCCGGGAGCTGCTGAAGGAGCGGGGGGCGCGGCAGGCGGCGACCTGGCCGACCGAGGACGAGACCGTCGCGCAAGTGCTGAGTGTCTACGACGAGTTGACCCAGCCCCGGCCGCTCATCTGAGAGCCCTCCCGAACCGGGCTAGGGCACATGTCGGCGTGCCCGTAGTGCCAGGCTCAACGCCAGGACCGTCTGCGGGTCGTCAAGGTCCGTGCCGAGCAACTCGCCGATGCGGGCGAGGCGGTTGTAGAGCGTCTGCCGGTTGAGGTGGAGTTCACGGGCCGTCTCCGCCTTGCGGCCCGCGTGCGCCAGATAGGTCTGGAGGGTGGGCAGCAGCGGCGGCTTGGAGCGGTCGTCGTGGGCGCGCAGCGGGCCGATGGCGCGGTCCACGAAGGCCGCCAGGTCCGGGTGGTCGCGCAGCCGCCACAGGAGCAGGTCGATGTCGAGGCGGCGGGCGTCGTACCAGGGGCGGTCCGACAGGCCCTGCGCCGCGGTCGCCGTCTCGGCCGCGTGCCGCAGGCCCGCGGAGGCCGCCGCCCAGCCACCGGCGACTCCGACGACCACGACCGGCGCCTGGGCGCCCGGGCCTTGCGTCCCGGCCCGCTCCACACCCGCCCGCAGCGCTGCCGCGACCCGGTCCGCCACCGCCGACCGCTCCGACTCCGAGCGCAGACCGAGCAGGACGAGCACACGGCCCTCGACGGGCCGTACGCCGAGCAGGACGGGCACGCCGAGCGAGGCCAGCTCCTCGGAGACGGCCCGGGCCGGCAGCGCCCAGCCTCCCCCAGCGGTGGAGAGCGTGTCGCCCAGTCGCATCACCACGGGCAGCAGCGGGCCGGTGCCCGGCCTGAAGCCCAGCACGCGCGCCTGTGCCGGCGCGTCCTGCGCGGTGATGCGGCCCTCGGCGAGGTCGGTCAGGAAGTCGCCGCGTCCGCGTGCCGCGAGCTCCTCCTCCTGGCGGGCCTGCATCAGGACGACGGCCAGGATGCCGGCCGCCCGCTCGGCCGCCATGCGGTGCACGGGTGCCAGCGGTGCTCGTACGGGAAGCAGGACCAGCCGCGCCCGTACCGAACCCGCGCCGGGCCCGCCCCCGGGCACGTCCACGAGGACCGAGCCGGACGTCGGTGTGTCCTTGTGCTGGCCGCGCAGCCCTTCCCAGACCTGGAGCGGGTCGGCGCCCTCGGGGCCCTCTCCGGCGGCGTACAGGAGCCGTCCGTCCGTCGTCTCCAGGAAGACCGGGTTGCCGCTGAAGTCGGCCAGGATGCCGAGGGCCTGTGGGACACCGCCGCCGCCCAGCAGGGCCTCCGTGCAGCGGCGGTGCACCTCCTCCGCGCGCTGGAGCAGCGCGTAGTGCCCGTTGACGATCTCGGTGTGGATCTCCTCGGTGACCGCCACGAACGGCACCTCGCGGTGCAGCTGGACGAGCGGGAGGCCGGTCGCGCGAGCGGTGTCCACGAGGGCGGCCGGCAGCCGCGTGAAACGCGGGCCCAGCTCGACGACCAGGGCCGCGATGCCGCGCTCGGCCAGGGTGCGGACGAACGCGCGCTGCTCGGCCGGACGGGTGCCGAGACCGTACCCCGTGGTCAGCAGCAGCTCGCCGCCCTTCAGCAGAGAGGCGATGTTCGGGACCTCGCCCGCGTGCACCCAGCGCACGGTCCGGTCCAGCCGGTCCGCGCCCGCGAGGATCTCCGGGAGCCCGCTGCGCAGACCGGGCAGCTCCAGCGCCCGCTGCACGGTGATACCGGTGCCCTGGGTGTCGAAACCGCTGTTCGTCGCGCTGTCCATGAGCCGGACGCTACCCGAGGCGTGCCCGGCGCAGGGCGGGGCAGCGTCCGGTGCATGGACTTCGGCGTGGCCGCCGTGGCACGGGAGGACGACAGTCCGGTCGAGGAGCCGCTCAGGTCCTGTTCAGCCGCCGTACGCCCCCGACGCCGTCAGGCGCAGGGCCGTGTCGATGAGCGGAACGTGGCTGAAGGCCTGGGGGAAGTTGCCCACCTGGCGCTTCTGGCGCGGGTCCCACTCCTCGGCGAGCAGACCGAGGTCGTTGCGGAGCGAGAGGAGCTTTTCGAAGAGCTTCCTCGCCTCGTCCACGCGGCCGATCATCGCGAGGTCGTCCGCCATCCAGAACGAGCAGGCCAGGAAGGCTCCTTCGTCACCGGGGAGGCCGTCGACGTTCTCGTCGCCGCTCGAGGTCGGGTAGCGCAGGATGAAGCCGTCCGGCGTGGACAGCTCGCGCTGGATCGCCTCGATGGTGCCGATCACGCGCTTGTCGTCCGGGGGCAGGAAGCCCATCTGCGGGATGAGGAGCAGGCTCGCGTCCAGCTCCTTCGAGCCATAGGACTGCGTGAAGGTGTTGCGCTCCTTGTCGTAGCCCTTCTCGCACACGTCCCGGTGGATGTCGTCGCGCAGCTCGCGCCACTTCTCCAGCGGGCCGTCCGCGTCACCGGACTCGATGAGCTTGATGGTGCGGTCCACGGCGACCCAGGCCATCACCTTGGAGTGCACGAAGTGCCGGCGCGGGCCGCGCACCTCCCAGATGCCCTCGTCCGGCTCGTCCCAGTGCTGCTCCAGGTAGCGGATCAGCTTGAGCTGGAGCAGGGAGGCGTAGTCGTTGCGGGCCAGGCCCGTCATGTGACCCAGGTGCAGGGCCTCGGTGACCTCGCCGTACACGTCGAGCTGGAGCTGGTGCGCGGCGCCGTTGCCGACCCGGACCGGGGCGGAGTTCTCGTAGCCGGGCAGCCAGTCGAGCTCGGCCTCACCCAACTCCCGTTCGCCCGCGATGCCGTACATGATCTGCAGGTTCTCGGGGTCGCCGGCCACTGCCCTGAGGAGCCACTCGCGCCAGGCGCGGGCCTCCTCGCGGTAGCCGGTGCGCAGCAGCGAGGACAGGGTGATGGCCGCGTCGCGCAGCCAGGTGTAGCGGTAGTCCCAGTTGCGGACGCCGCCGATGTCCTCGGGCAGCGAGGTCGTCGGCGCGGCCACGATGCCGCCGGTGGGGGCGTACGTCAGCGCCTTGAGGGTGATCAGCGAGCGGATGACGGCCTCGCGGTAGGGGCCGTGGTACGTGCAGTGCTCGACCCACTCACGCCAGAAGTCCTCGGTGGCCTCCAGCGACTGCTCCGGCTCCGGCAGCGGGGGCGGCTGCTTGTGCGAGGGCTCCCAGGAGATGGTGAACGCGATCCGGTCACCCGGGGCGACCGTGAAGTCCGAGTACGTCGTCAGGGACTTGCCGTAGGTCTCGCAGTCGGTGTCGAACCACACCGAGTCCGGGCCCGCCACGGCGACCGTGCGCCCCTCGTGCTTGTGGACCCACGGCACGACACGGCCGTAGGAGAACCGCATGCGCAGGGCCGAGCGCATCGGGACGCGGCCCGAGACGCCTTCCACGATCCGGATGAGCTGCGGGGCGCCGTCACGCGGGGGCATGAAATCGGTCACTCTGACCGTGCCGCGCGGGGTGTCCCACTCGGATTCGAGGATGAGCGAGTCGCCGCGGTAGGTGCGCCGGGCCGCCGTGGGGGGCGCGGCGTCGGCCGCGTGCGCGGGCCCGAGGCGCCAGAAGCCGTGTTCCTCGGTGCCCAGCAGGCCGGCGAAGATGGCATGCGAGTCGAAGCGGGGCAGGCACAGCCAGTCCACCGTGCCGTCCCGGCAGACCAGGGCTGCGGTCTGCATGTCTCCGATGAGTGCGTAATCTTCGATGCGCCCGGCCACGTGCAACTCCAGTCGAACGGCCACGTCACCCCCTGCAGGAAAGGGGGCTGTCGCTTGGTGCGGTCAAGGGGGTCGTTGTAATGCGTCGTTGAGCGGTGAAGCAAAACAGTCCTGCCGCTGTGAGGCAAAACGACAACTGTTGCTCAACGAACTGACGAGCTCTCGTTGTTCCGGCGCTTACGGGTGGGGGTGGTCCCGAGTTTCCGGCCGGGCTCGGCAGTGAGTGTCCGAGCAGGATACGACGCACGTAGATGATCTGCGTGCCGCTCCGGGCAACGCGGCTGAGCCGAACGGGTGAGCAACGGGTGAGAAACGGGTGTGTTCGTGCGGGTCCGTGTCGGCGTGTGCGCGGAGCGTGGCCGGAAGCCATCTCCCCGAGGCGCTGATACCCTGGTAGCCCGTGGACCGGTGGGCGTCTGACCCCCGAACCGCACCTCCAGATCGCGACCACGGGAGCCCCCTCTTGGCCATGACCGCTGCTTTTCGAAACAGCACAGCCACGACGACCAAGCACATCTTCGTCACTGGGGGTGTCGCCTCCTCGCTCGGCAAGGGCCTGACGGCCTCCAGCCTCGGCATGCTGCTCAAGGCGCGGGGCCTGCGCGTCGTGATGCAGAAGCTCGACCCGTACCTCAACGTCGACCCGGGCACGATGAACCCCTTCCAGCACGGTGAGGTGTTCGTCACCAACGACGGCGCCGAGACCGACCTGGACATCGGCCACTACGAGCGCTTCCTCGACCGAGACCTCGACGGCTCCGCCAACGTCACCACCGGCCAGGTGTACAACACGGTGATCGCCAAGGAGCGGCGCGGTGAGTACCTGGGCGACACCGTGCAGGTCATTCCGCACATCACCAACGAGATCAAGCACCGCATCCGACGCATGGCGACGGACGAGGTGGACGTCGTGATCACGGAGGTCGGCGGCACGGTCGGCGACATCGAGTCGCTGCCGTTCCTGGAGACGGTCCGCCAGGTGCGGCACGAGGTCGGCCGTGACAACGTCTTCGTCGTCCACATTTCCCTCCTGCCGTACATCGGCCCGTCGGGAGAGCTGAAGACGAAGCCGACCCAGCACTCGGTTGCGGCCCTGCGGAACATCGGTATCCAGCCGGACGCGATCGTGCTGCGGTCCGACCGCGAAGTGCCGACCGCCATCAAGCGCAAGATCTCGCTGATGTGTGACGTCGACGAGGCCGCCGTGGTCGCCTGCCCGGACGCCCGTTCGATCTACGACATCCCGAAGACCGTGCACAGCGAGGGCCTGGACGCCTATGTCGTCCGCAAGCTGGACCTGCCGTTCCGCGACGTGGACTGGACGACCTGGGACGACCTGCTCGACCGCGTCCACAACCCCGACCACGAGATCACCCTCGCCCTGGTCGGCAAGTACATCGACCTGCCCGACGCCTACCTCTCGGTCACCGAGGCCCTGCGCGCCGGCGGCTTCGCCAACAAGGCCCGCGTGAAGATCAAGTGGGTCACCTCGGACGACTGCAAGACCCCGGCCGGCGCCGCCGCGCAGCTCGGTGACGTCGACGGCATCTGCATCCCGGGCGGCTTCGGCGACCGTGGTGTGCTCGGCAAGGTCGGAGCGATCCAGTACGCCCGCGAGAACCGGATCCCGCTGCTGGGTCTCTGCCTGGGCCTGCAGTGCATCGTGATCGAGGCCGCGCGCAACCTCGCCGACATCCCGGACGCCAACTCCACCGAGTTCGACTCGGCCACCGGCCACCCGGTCATCTCCACCATGGCCGAGCAGCTCGACATCGTCGCCGGCGAGGGCGACATGGGCGGCACCATGCGGCTCGGCATGTACCCGGCCAAGCTCGCCGAGGGCTCCATCGTCCGTGAGGTGTACGACGGCAAGGAGTACGTCGAGGAGCGGCACCGGCACCGTTACGAGGTGAACAACGCCTACCGTGCCGAGCTCGAAAAGAAGGCGGGCATCCTGTTCTCCGGCACCTCGCCGGACGGCAAGCTCGTCGAGTACGTCGAGTACCCGCGCGATGTCCACCCGTATCTGGTCGCCACGCAGGCCCACCCCGAGCTGCGCTCGCGCCCGACCAGGCCGCACCCGCTGTTCGCCGGCCTGGTGAAGGCCGCGGTCGAGCGGCAGAGTTCCAAGTAGCACGACAGTTGTACGGTGGCCGGGGCGCACGCATTCAAAGGCGAGCGCCCCGGCTTCTTTTGCGCACGTGGGGAAGGACAGGGAATGACGATCAAGGATGCCCCGGAGGAGTGGGAGATCCGGGCGACGGAGACCCCCTTCGTGGGCAACAAGACCTCCGTCCGCACGGACGAGGTGGTGATGCCCGACGGGTCGGTGGTCCGCCGGGACTACCAGGTCCACCCGGGTTCCGTGGCCGTCCTCGCCCTCGACGACGAGGACCGGGTGCTGCTCATCCGGCAGTACCGGCATCCCGTACGGCAGAAGCTGTGGGAGATCCCCGCGGGGCTGCTGGACGTGCCCGGTGAGAATCCGCTGCACGCGGCCCAGCGGGAGCTGTACGAGGAGGCGCACGTCAAGGCGGAGGACTGGCGGGTGCTGACGGACGTCTACACCTCGCCCGGGGGCTGCGACGAGGCGATCCGGATCTTCCTGGCCCAGGGGCTGTCCGAGGCCGAGGGCGAGCGCTTCGAGGTCGAGCACGAGGAGATCGACCTGGAGTACGCGCGCGTGCCGGTGCCCGAGCTGGTGCGGGGGGCGCTTGCCGGAGAGCTGCACAACGCCTGCCTGGTGGTGGGCGTGCTTTCGCTCGTCGCCGCGCGGGCCTCCGGCGGGGTGGACGGGTTGCGTTCGGCCGATGCGGAGTGGCCTGCGCGGCCTTTCGAGGCGTGAGGTCTTACGGGGTGCGCGGTTCGTTGCGGGTGCCGGTTCGTCGTGGCTGGTCGCGCAGTTCCCCGCGCCCCTGTCTACCGGAACTGCCGACTCGGTGATCATATGAACCGTTGATCCGATCAGGGGACTCTCTGGTCCCCGCCGCCGCGCTCTGCCGGGACCGTTGCACAGGGTGAACTAGGCTCTGAAAAGCCCGAACCGGGGTCACCGGCGGGCTTTGCGCGTGCGGTGGGACGGGAGTGTGGCCCGTGACGGATCAGGCGGTGGACACAGGCGGCGTACGGCTGTCGGGCGAGGGCCAATTCCTGGGGCGGACGCGAGAGTTGAAGGAGCTGCTCGCCGACATCGAGCGGGCGGGACTCGACACCCTCTCCGGCAAAAAAGCACCCCGCGCGCGTGTGCTGCTCATCGCGGGGCGCCCCGGATCCGGCCGTACCGCACTCGCCGAGGAACTCGTCCGGGCGGTAGCTGAACGTTACGACGACGGGTTGCTGCGCGCCCGGCTGAGCGAGCCCGACGGCACCCCTGTGCCGGTCGGGAACTCCGCCCGTGAACTGCTCACCGCGCTCGACGTGGCGGCGCCCGCCGGGGCCTCCGAGGACGACCTCACGGCGGTGTTGCGCGAGGCTCTCGCCGGCCGTCGCTCGCTGCTCCTGCTCGACGACGCGCTGGCCGCGGAGCAGGTGGACGCCCTGCTTCCGGATGCCCCGGAATGCCTGGTCGTGGCCGTCTCAGGAGGTCCGCTGACCGGGATCGCGGACGTTCGCCCGTGCACCCTCGGCGGCCTCGACACCAAGGCCGCGCTGGAGTTGCTGTCCCGGCACACCGGGTCGGTCCGCATCACCGTCGACCCGCGCGCCGCCGAGGGCCTGGTCGAGGAGTGCCAGGGCCACCCCGCCGCGCTGATGCTGGCGGGAGGCTGGCTCGCCGCCCGCCCCAAGGCGGCCGTCGCCGACCTGGCCAAGCAACTGCACACGGAGAGTGACGAAGGCAGTCCGCTCAGTCGGGTCTTCAAGCTCGTCTACACGTCCCTTCCCGCGACGGCCGCCCGGATACTGCGACTGCTCTCCCTGGCCCCGGCAGGACTCGTCGATCCGCACACCGCCTCCGCGCTCGCCGGCTGCTCGGTGAGCGGCGCCCGCTCCACCTTGGACGACTTCGTCGCCCTCGGTCTGCTGCACGCCGTGGAGTCGCCGCTGCCGCAGTACGAGGTCCCCAACTGCCTGTATCCCCTGCTCAAGGCCCTCGCCGACACCCAGGACCGCCCGGCCGAGCTGCAGCTGGCCCGGGCTCGCATGCTGGAGCGGACCGTGCGGCTGCTCCAGTCCTCCCGCGCGATCACCGAGACCGACAGCCCCGACGCCCGCGAGAAGCTCCAGGGCATGTCGCCCTCGGTGCGCTTCCCGAGCCCCAGGGCGGCCGAGGACTGGCTGCGCATCCGCAGGCCGGCCCTGCTCGCCGCGGCCCGGCACGCGGTCGCCGACGGGGAGCTGGACACCCTGGCCCGGCGCCTGATGGCGCAGCTCGTGCGCGCGATGGTGGCCCACTTCGGTATGAAGGCCGCCGCCCCCGACCTCTACGACATCCACGGTCTCGTCCTCGACGTGGCCGGGCGGCGTGCTCTGCCGCGCGAGAAGGCCGCCGCCCTGCTGAACCTCGCCGACCTCGACGCCCAGACCGGCCGGACCCGGGAGGCGCTGGCGCGCTATCGGGCTGCCCTGGACGCCGGACGGGAAGCGAATGACCTGTACGCGACCGGCCGCGCGATGGAATCCGTAGGCGGCGCGCATCTGGAGCTCGGGGACTACGACCGGGCGGCCGACTGGTTCGGCCGGGCCCTGGCCCAGCGGCTGGCCCGGGACGAGCGCGCGGAGGCCGCCCGGCTGTACGGCCGTATCGCCGCCACGCACACCTACGCGGGCCGCTACGGCGAGGCGGTCAGGAACTGGCGGGCCGCGCTCGCCGGACACCGCAAGAACGGCGATGTGGCCGCGCACGCACGGGCGTTGAGCGAACTCGCCCGCGTCCAGGAGTACGCCGGACGCCCCGAGGAGTGCCTGCGCACCTGCCAGGAGGCCGTGGAGTGGGCGCGCCGCGCCGAGGACGTCCGGCTGCAGGCCGCGCTCCAGTTGCGGCTCGCCGACACGCTGGACCGGCTCGGCGATCCCGCCGCCGCCCAGCTGCACCGCGCCGCCGCCGAACGGCTGCTGGGCGAGGAGGTTTCCGAGGAGGAACCGGGGTCTCAGCAGGTCGATGAGCCGAAACAAGCCGCTGACGCCTGCGAAATCCGTAGTACATCCGCAGAAGATTGATGCAATGAAAGGCTAGACAGCGGGAACACCTTCATTAGACTGGCTCTGCCGCACCTTCTCCTGCGGTGTCTCCTGGTGTGCTCACGCATGCCCGGGTATGTGTTGTATTGCCCCACACACTCTGAGCCAAGGACCGTGATCCACGTGAAGGTCGGCATCCCCCGCGAGGTCAAGAACAACGAGTTCCGGGTGGCCATCACCCCCGCCGGTGTGCACGAGCTGGTGCGCCACGGCCACCAGGTCGTCATCGAGCGGGGCGCCGGCGTCGGCTCCTCCATCCCGGACGAGGAGTATGTCGCCGAGGGCGCCCAGATCCTGGACACCGCCGACGAGGTGTGGGCCACCGCCGACCTGCTGCTGAAGGTCAAGGAGCCCGTCGCCGAGGAGTACCACCGCCTCCGCAAGGACCAGACGCTCTTCACCTACCTGCACCTGGCCGCCTCCAAGGAGTGCACCGACGCGCTGATCGAGTCCGGCACCACGGCGATCGCCTACGAGACCGTCGAACTGCCCTCGCGTGCGCTCCCGCTGCTCGCCCCGATGTCCGAGGTCGCGGGCCGGCTCGCCCCGCAGGTCGGCGCCTACCACCTCATGCGCTCGGTCGGTGGCCGCGGTGTCCTCCCCGGCGGCGTCCCCGGCACCCAGCCCGCGCGCGCCGTCGTCATCGGCGGCGGGGTCTCCGGCTGGAACGCCACGCAGATCGCCGTCGGCATGGGCTTCCACGTCACGCTGCTCGACCGCGACATCAACAAGCTCCGCGAGGCCGACAAGGTGTTCGGCACCAAGGTCCGGGCGATCATGTCCAACGCCTTCGAGCTGGAGAAGGCCGTCCTGGACGCCGACCTCGTCATCGGTGCCGTCCTCATCCCGGGCGCCAAGGCCCCGAAGCTGGTCACCAACGAGCTCGTCGCGCGGATGAAGCCCGGAAGTGTCCTTGTCGACATCGCGATCGACCAGGGCGGCTGCTTCGAGGACTCCCGCCCCACCACCCACGCCGAACCGACCTTCCAGGTCCACGACTCGGTCTTCTACTGCGTCGCCAACATGCCCGGCGCGGTGCCCAACACCTCCACCTACGCGCTCACCAACGCGACGCTGCCCTACATCGTCGAACTCGCCGACCGGGGCTGGGTGGAGGCGCTGCGCCGCGATCCGGCGTTGGCCAAGGGGCTCAACACCCATGACGGCAAGGTCGCTTACCGCGAGGTCGCGGAGGCGCACGGCCTGGAGCACGTGGAGCTCGAGACGCTGCTCGGCTGAGGCTGTGACCTGCCCGGATGGCTAAGTCACCTTTTCGTAAAGGCGATACGTCAACAAGGCGCGTCAACGAGGCACATGCGGCCGGACCTTGCCCCACAAGGTCCGGCCGGATGTGTGTATGGTCACTTTGCGACTCTCGGTCAACTCGCGTCGAACGTAACCCTTGAACCGATTCGTACACCGGCGAAACCTGCCGTGCGACTGCCGTACGCCCTTGACAGCGGGATGTTTCATTGCCGACACATCCTGCCGGGTCCGGCGGATTGTGTTGCTGTGAACACCCGACACGCCATAGAGTCGCCAACCGTCGGCATGGTGCCACGCTGACCTTGTCTAGAAGTTTCCTGGTCTCCAAGGAGGTAAGACGACTTGTGAATGAGTCGACATTTTCTCCCGGGGGTGGTCAACCAGGAATGCCTGCCGGGGCCCAGAGCCCCGCGGGGTTCGAGGCTGTCGGCTCCGTCGCGGTGCGCACCTTCGCAGCCCGTCAGAGTCCGCAGACCGTGCGGACAGCACACCAGAGCATGGATGGCCATCACGTGAACGCCATGGCCGGCGACGGAAGTGGCGCGCCCCACAACCACTTCGCCGACTACGACGAACTGCCCGAGGGGCACTTCTACGACCCCGACGCCGAGTACGAGCCCGATCCGGAGTACGCGGCCACGCTCGCGCCCGATGCGGCCCGCCAGCGCCGAGAGCGCGTCGGCCCGACCGGCCGCCCCCTGCCGTACTTCCCGATCCCGGGCCCGCTGACCGACCACGGCCCCGCGAAGATCATCGCGATGTGCAACCAGAAGGGCGGCGTGGGCAAGACGACGTCGACCATCAACCTGGGTGCCGCGCTCGCGGAGTACGGCCGGCGCGTGCTGCTCGTGGACTTCGACCCGCAGGGCGCGCTGTCGGTGGGTCTCGGTGTCAACCCGATGGAGCTCGACCTCACGGTCTACAACCTGCTCATGGAGCGGGGCATGGCGGCCGACGAGGTCCTGCTGAAGACCGCGGTCCCCAACATGGACCTGCTGCCGAGCAATATCGACTTGTCGGCGGCGGAGGTCCAACTGGTCTCCGAGGTCGCCCGCGAGTCGACATTGCAGCGTGCCCTGAAGCCGCTCATGGCCGACTACGACTACATCGTGATCGACTGTCAGCCCTCGCTCGGCCTCCTCACGGTCAACGCCCTGACGGCCGCGCACAAGGTGATAGTCCCTCTGGAGTGCGAGTTCTTCGCCCTGCGTGGTGTCGCACTGCTGACGGAGACCATCGAGAAGGTCCAGGAGCGGCTCAACCCGGACCTGGAGCTCGACGGGATCCTCGCCACGATGTACGACTCGCGCACCGTGCACAGCCGTGAGGTGCTCGCGCGCGTCGTCGAGGCGTTCGACGATCACGTCTACCACACGGTCATCGGGCGCACGGTCCGCTTCCCGGAGACCACGGTCGCCGGTGAGCCGATCACCACCTACGCCTCCAACTCCGTCGGTGCCGCCGCCTATCGCCAGCTCGCCAGGGAGGTGCTCGCCCGGTGTCACGCCGAGTGAGTCTGCCGGGGGCCGACGAACTGTTCCGTACGACAGGGGGGATGGCGCTCCAGGCGTCCACTCCCCGGCGGGGGACCAACGGCGAGGCCCGGGTGCCGGCTCCCGCGGGGGAGCCGGACGGGGCGGCCGAGGACGCGCCGCAGTCCGTGCCCGCACAGGGCGGGGACGGCGACGGGGCGGAGCACGTCGCGGCCGACGCCGAGGCGGGCGAGTCCCGCAGCCGGGCCGCCACCGCGGAACGCTCCGGGCCACGTCAGGAGGCGCAGGAAGGTTCTGCCCAGGCCTCCGGTGGCCAGCAGCGCGGCAAGCGCGGTCGCTCTCCCTCCCGGCGGCCCAGCGGGCGGGAACGGCACGACGAGAAGATCACCGTGTACGTGTCCGCCGAGGAGCTCATGGATCTGGAGCACGCCCGTCTGGTGCTCCGGGGTGAGCACGGGCTCGCGGTGGACCGCGGCCGGATCGTGCGGGAGGCGGTCGCCGTGGTGCTGGCGGACCTGGAGTCCCGAGGGGACGCGAGCATTCTCGTCCGTCGGCTGCGTGGGCGGTAGCGGTAGCCTGCGGGGGCTATGACCTCGAACGACGTTCCCGTGCCCGGCGGCTCCGCCGGCCGTCGGCGTGTGCTCGGCCGGGGGCCGGGGGCCGAGCCGGTCGCTTCACCGGCCGAGGTGGAGAGCGAGCCGGCCGAGGTGGAGAGCGAGCCGGTCGAGGTGGAGAGCGAGCCGGTCGCGGTGGAGAGCGGGCCGGTCGAGACGGAGAGCGAGCCGGTCGCCGAGGCCGAGGCTCCGGCCGGGACCGGCGAGCGGGAAGAAGCCTCCGACGGTGTCTTCAAAGTTCGGCTGGCCAACTTCGAGGGGCCCTTCGATCTGCTGCTCCAGCTGATCTCGAAGCACAAGCTCGACGTCACCGAGGTGGCGCTCTCCAAGGTCACCGACGAGTTCATGGCGTACATCCGCGCCATGGGTCCGGACTGGGATCTCGACGAGACGACCGAGTTCCTCGTCGTCGCGGCCACTCTCCTCGACCTCAAGGCGGCTCGGCTGCTGCCGGCCGCGCAGGTGGAGGACGAGGCCGACCTGGCACTCCTCGAAGCGCGGGACCTGCTCTTCGCACGGCTGCTGCAGTACCGCGCGTACAAGCAGATCGCCGACATCTTCAACCGGCGTCTCGACGAGGAGGCCCGGCGTTACCCCCGCACCGTCGGACTGGAACCGCACCACGCCGAGCTGCTGCCCGAGGTCGTCATCAGCATCGGGGCGGAGGGCTTCGCGAAGCTCGCCGTGAAGGCGATGCAGCCCAAGCCCAAGCCGCAGGTGTACGTCGATCACATCCACGCGCCCCTGGTGAGTGTCCAGGAGCAGGCGGGGATCGTGGTCGCGCGGCTCAGGGAGCTCGGTGAGGCCAGCTTCCGTCTGCTGGTGGAGGATGCCGACGGCACCCTGACCGTCGTGGCGCGCTTTCTGGCGCTGCTGGAGCTGTATCGGGAGAAGGCCGTGGCACTGGACCAGGAGACCGCGCTCGGGGAGCTGGTGGTGCGGTGGACCGGTGGTGCGGGGGAGGACGAGCCGGTGGTGACCGACGAGTTCGACCGACCGCCCGAGCCGCCCAAGGAGGACAAGGCGTGAGCGAGGACACCACCGAGGTGCCGACGGGACCGCCGACCGTCGCCGATCTCGATCTGAAGCCGGCGCTGGAGGCCGTCCTGATGGTCGTGGACGAGCCCGCGACCGAGGAGCACCTGTCGAAGATCCTGGAGCGGCCCAAGCGGCAGATCGCGAAGGCGCTCAGGGAGCTGGCCGACGACTACACCGTGCAGCGGCGCGGTTTCGAGTTGCGGTACGTCGCCGGCGGCTGGCGTTTCTACACCCGCGCCGAGTACGCCCCGGCCGTGGAGCGGTTCGTCCTGGACGGCCAGCAGGCCCGGCTCACCCAGGCCGCGCTGGAGACGCTGGCCGTGGTCGCGTACCGCCAGCCGGTCAGCCGCAGCCGGGTCTCCGCGGTGCGCGGCGTGAACTGTGACGGCGTGATGCGCACCCTGCTCCAGCGGGGTCTGGTCGCGGAGGCGGGCACGGAACCCGAAACAGGTGCGATCCTGTACGTGACGACGAACTACTTTCTGGAGCGGATGGGCCTGCGCGGTCTGGACGAGCTCCCGGAGCTCGCGCCCTTCCTCCCGGAGGCGGAGGCGATTGAGGCCGAGACCCAGGAAGCCGTACCGTCGTTCGATCCGGACGCCCCGGATTCCGAGGACGCAGACGACAAGACGGAACTTTGATGCGAAGCAGCAGCGGCAGGAACAGCAGCGGAAACAACGGCGGGAGCCGTGGTGGCAACAGCGGCGGCCGCGGCGGGAGCAGCGGTGGCCGCGGTAACCCCCGCGGTGCCGGGAACGACCGCGACGACAAGCAGGGGGGCCGGCCGAAGAGGCCCCGTCCCGAGGAGCGCCGCTACGACGTGGGCCCCGGCGCCACCCACGAGGGACCGAAGACCGGTCGCGGTGCCTCCGCGCGCGGCGGTGCCAAGGGCGGGCCGAAGCAGGGCCAGAACACCGGGCGTGGCCGTTCGGTGCCGGCGACCTCCCGCGAGTACGAGGCGCGGGCCGAGGAGCGCAACCGTGAGCGGTACGCCGGCAAGAAGGACGTGAAGCCGCCGAAGACCTTCCCGGGCGCCGAGCAGGAGGGCGAGCGGCTGCAGAAGATCCTCGCGCGCGCGGGCTACGGCTCGCGCCGGGCCTGCGAGGAGCTCATCGAGCAGGCGCGGGTCGAGGTCAACGGCGAGATCGTCCTGGAGCAGGGCAAGCGGGTCGACCCGGAGAAGGACGAGGTCAGGGTCGACGGCCTGACCGTGGCGACGCAGTCGTACCAGTTCTTCTCGCTGAACAAGCCCGCCGGTGTCGTCTCGACGATGGAGGACAACGAGGGCCGGCAGTGCCTCGGGGACTACGTCACCAACCGTGAGACGCGGCTCTTCCACGTGGGGCGGCTCGACACCGAGACCGAGGGCGTCATCCTGCTCACCAACCACGGTGAGCTGGCCCACCGGCTGACCCACCCCAAGTACGGCGTGAAGAAGGTCTACCTCGCGCACATCGTGGGCCCGATCCCGCGCGACCTGGGCAAGCAGCTCAAGGACGGCATCCAGCTGGAGGACGGGTACGCGAAGGCGGACCACTTCCGGGTCGTCGAGCAGACCGGCAAGAACTACCTCGTCGAGGTCACCCTCCACGAGGGGCGCAAGCACATCGTCCGCCGCATGCTCGCCGAGGCGGGCTTCCCGGTCGACAAGCTGGTGCGGGTCGCCTTCGGCCCCATCACCCTGGGCGACCAGAAGTCCGGCTGGCTGCGGCGGCTGTCCAACACCGAGGTCGGCATGCTGATGAAGGAAGTCGACCTGTAGTCCCCACGGACACACCCGCGCGTGCGGCCGGTTCCGGAAGTCTCCCGGGGCCGGCCGATGCGTTTTCTCCCTCCCTGCGGTCTGTATCGGTGACGGAAGGAGCGCGGGATGGACGGAGTGGGGATGGACACGAGGACCGGGATCCGTGACGAGGCGTGTCAGGCAGCGCTGGAGGGCCCTGTGCGGCCTTCGCGGTCCTGCGGGCCCCAGCGGGCCCAGGAGACCCCTGTGGGGCCGCTGAGGAGCTGCTGTGGCGTCCGGGCGGAGGTGCTGTCATGAGCGCGGGTGAGCTGCTGGAGCGCTCGCTCGCCTATTCGCTGGGCAGCGTGGCGGGGACGAAGGCCGTGAGCCTCGGCAGGGCCACGCCGTGTGCCGGGTGGAATCTCGAGGAGTTGCTGGGCCATCTCGACGACTCCCTGGACGCGCTGTACGAGGGGCTGACCGGCGGGCGGATCGGGCTGCTCCCGCACGCCGACCGGGTCTGCGGCTTCCGCACACGCGCGTGTGCCGTGCTCGGTGCCTGGGCCGCCGGTCCGCCGGAGGACGTGCTGGTGGGAGAACGGCCGCTGGACGTACGGGTGATGGCCGCCGTCGGCGCCGTCGAGATCACCGTGCACGGGTGGGATGTGGCCCGGGCCTGCGGCCGGCAGTGGCCCATTCCGGAGGGCCTCGCGGCCGAACTGCTGTCCGTCGCCCAGTGTGTGGTGGGGGAGGAGGACCGGGGCGTGCGGTTCGCGGAACCGGTCGCCGTGCCGCCCCGCGCACGGCCCGAGACACGGCTTCTCGCCTTCCTGGGGCGGCACCTCTAGGGGCTTGTGGAACACCCTCGCGCTCTTTATAGTCGTAAGGACTATTAGTCATCCTGACCATAAAAGGGGGCGAGCGCGAGTGGACTACGACAAGTACGCCCACGAACCCTTCGCCGTCACCGTCGACCTCGCCGTCCTCACCGTCGCGGAGGGCGCCCTGCACGCGCTGCTCGTCGAGCGGGGGCAGGAGCCGTACGCCGGACACTGGGCGCTGCCCGGCGGGTTCGTGCACCCGGACGAGTCCGCGGAGACGGCGGCCCGGCGCGAACTCGCCGAGGAGACCGGGCTGTCGGACGTCTCCGGGCTGCATCTGGAGCAGCTGCGGACCTACAGCGAGCCCGACCGCGACCCCCGGATGCGGGTCGTCTCCGTCGCGTTCGCCGCGCTGCTCCCGGATCCGCCCGAGCCGCACGGCGGCAGCGATGCGGCCGAGGCCCGCTGGGTGCCGTACGACAAGGCGGGGCCGCTCGCCTTCGACCACGACCGCATCCTGGCCGACGCCCAGGAACGCGTGGGGGCCAAGCTCGAGTACACCTGCCTCGCCACCGCCTTCTGCCCGCCGGAGTTCACTCTCGGCGAGCTCCAGCAGGTGTACGAGACCGTGTGGGGCACCACCCTCGACCGGCCCAACTTCCGCCGCAAGGTGCTCGCCACGCCCGGCTTCGTCGAGGCAGTCCCCGGCGCCGCACGTCTGACCGGCGGCCGCGGCAAACCGGCCGCGCTCTATCGCGCGGGGCCGGCCACCGCCCTGCACCCCCCTCTCCTCCGACCGTCCCCGGAAGGACGCCCCGCATGACCACGATCCTGACCAAACGCGCCGCCACCGGAACACTCGTCGGCCTCGCCCTCGGGGACGCCCTCGGCTTCCCGACCGAGTTCAATGACGTGCCGTCGATCCTCGCCAAGTGCGGACCCTGGCGGGAGATGGAGCTGCGGACCCCGGCGATCGTCAGCGACGACACGCAGATGACGCTCGCGCTGGGGAGGGGCCTGCGGACGGCGATGGACCGGGGGGTGCTCGGGCCCGAGCACCTGGAGCGGCCGCTGAGGGAGGAGTTCGTCGACTGGTATCAGTCACCGGAGAACAACAGGGCGCCGGGAAACACCTGTCTGCGGGCCTGCTCTCTGCTCAAGAACGAGCAACTGCCCTGGCAGGAAGCCAGCCAGATCAACTCCAAGGGCTGCGGCGCCAACATGCGTGTGGCACCCGTCGGACTCGTTCTCGGGCTCAGCGACGAACAGCGCGCGGGCGCCGCCCAGTTGCAGTCCGCGCTCACCCACGGGCATCCGACCGCGCTCGCCGCGTCCGACCTCACCGCGCGCGCCGTGCGGCTGCTTCTGCAGGGAGCCGAGCCGGGCGAACTGGTCGGGCTGCTGCGGTCGTACGCCCTGGTGAACCGGGGGCAGTACCACGAGCGCTGGCTCGGCGACCTGTGGACCCGCGGTCAGGACCGGACGCCCGGGCAGTTCATCGCGCGTGGCTGGGACGAGTGCCTGGCGATCCTCGACCGGCTCGACGACGCCGTGCGCACCGCCTCGCCCGAGGAGGACCCGTGTCTGGCCACCGGGGCGGGCTGGATCGCCGAAGAAGCCCTGGTGACCGGGCTGTTGTGCTTCCTGCAGTTCCCCGACGAGCCGCTGACGGCACTGCGGCGGGCCGCGTGCAGCTCCGGCGACTCCGACTCGATCGCCTGCCTGACGGGCGCCTTCGCAGGCGCCCACCTGGGGGCGGACGCCTGGCCGGCCGCGTGGGCCGACCGGATCGAGTACGGCAGTGAACTGATGACGCTCGGGGCGCTCTGGGACGCCTAGCCGAACTGGATCGAGTCCCCGCTGACCTTGATCTGCTTCTCGGGCAGCGGCTTGGTGGCGGGTGGGTTGGCCACCGAGCCGTCCGTGATGTGGTACTTGCTGCCGTGGCAGGGGCAGTTGATGGTGCCGCCGGACACGCTGGTCACCTGGCAGCCCTGGTGGGTGCAGATGTCCGAGAAGGCCTTGAACTCGCCCTCCTTCGGCTGGGTGACGACGACCTTCTCGTCCTTGAAGATCTTCCCCCCGCCGACCGGGATCTCGCTGGTCTTCGCCAGTTCGGTGCCGGCCTCCACCGAACTGGACCCGGAGTCGCCGTTCTCGTTGCCGTACTCGCTGCAGCCGACGGTCAGCGCGGCCGCGCCCGTCGTGAGAAGGATCGTGCGCCGCGTCGGGCTGTGCGTCATGTCGTGACTCCGAAGGTGCGGAAGAACCAGAGGGCCGAGGTCAGCCAGAGGACCGTGAGCGTGGTGAAGACGAGCCCGCCGACGATCGGCAACAGCCAGCCGGGAAGTCGCTCCGAGCGGAGCAGCAGCATCTTGGCACTGAACACACCGAAGAAGAAGCAACCCAGGAGGGAGTGCCACAGAACGCGTGATTCGTACGACTGGAAGCCCAGCGCGTACAGGCAGTGCACCGCGACCGGCACCGCGACCAGGAAGGCCACACGGCCGGACCAGCGGTGCAAGGTGGCGGACCAGCTCGGGCCCGGAAGCTTGCCGTACAGCATCAGGGCCGAGACGAGCTGCACGATCGCGAAGAAGAACGCGACCGTCGCGAGCCACGACTTCACCGCGCCCGTGCTGCTGAAGCCGGCGAGGTTGAAGGCCGTCCCCGTCGGGTCGTGGACCTTGCCGTACGCGCCCAGGGCGACCGCCACCGCGGCGGCCACGAGGGCGGGGATCAGATAGCGGGCCGGGCCGGAGCGGCGCTCGGGTTCGGGCGAGGGCCAGCTCTGGGTGGCCGCGTTCGGGTCGACGGTCATGATCGGCTCCTTCGCCCTAGGTCAGGGGGTTACCGGACGGGCCGTGAGCTGCTGTCCGTCGACCGTCACCGCACCGGTCTCCGGGTCGATCCTCGGTGCCGGGGAGGGCTTGCCGTCGCGCTTGAGGATGCCGACCTGCTCGCCGTCCGGAAGGACGATCCAGCCGCCTTCGATCTTCGCGCCGGCCACCGTGCTGTTCGCCCGGTAGAGCCCGGACGACTTCTTCGCCCTGCCGATGGTGAAGGCGTAGCTCCCGCTGCCGACGTGGGCCGTGCCGCGGATCTCCGTGGTCCCCTTCACCTTGCCGTCCAGGCTCGCGCCGCCCTTGCCGGTCAGCCGCAGGCTGCCGTCGTCCTTCACGTCACCCTGCAGCCACGACTCGATGTTGTGGCCGTCGCAGACGTAGGCGATCGCCTTGTCGTCGCGCACGGTGATCGCGACCGCGGAGGAGTCGTCGTCGGTACGGCCCGTGTAGACGCCCTCGGGCACGGGGGTCCGGGACGGGGACGGGCTGGGCGGCGCGGACGTCCGTGCCGGTGCGGTGCTCGCTGACGCCTTGGTGCTGGGCGACGGCTTCACGTACGACGAGGTGGCCTTCTCTCCCGTCGTGGCGTTGAGCGAGAGCATGAACAGGCCGACCAGCAATCCCGCGAGCAGGGTCAGCAACGGTCCGGAACGCTTCATGTAAGGGGCCTCCCCCGAGGCGAGTTTCCTGCCATCAGAGCGGACCCCGGGCCCCGAGTCCAGAGGCGCACAGGTGTGTTTTCACCCCAAGTAGCGGAACTGGGACATTCAGGTGACATTGGCACGGTCCGGGACGCCATCTCAGGGTGCGGGCGCCGTGCACCCGCCCCGCACGGGCTGACTAGGCTGGACGGTCAGGAGCCGAACGCACATCAGCAAGGAGCAACGCCGTGGCGGTACGAGCGGTCCGGGGCGCCGTCCAACTCGAAAAGGACGAGGCCGGCCACATGGACGAGCAGGTCGGGGCGCTGCTCACCGCCATCATGGAGCGGAACGAGCTGACCGCGGACGACCTGATCAGCATCTGGTTCACGGCCACGCCCGACCTGCACAGCGACTTCCCCGCGGCCGCGGCACGCAAGCTCGGCACCGGTTTCGCCGATGTACCGCTGATCTGCGCCCAGGAACTCGACATCGAGGGAGCCATGCCCCGCGTCGTCCGTGTTCTCGCGCACATAGAGTCCGACCGGTCCCGCGCCGACATCGCGCACGTCTACCTCGGCGCCGCGGCCGCCCTGCGCAAGGACATCGCACAGTGAGGACCGCACTCGTCGTCGGGACCGGGCTGATCGGGACGTCCGCCGCGCTGGCGTTGGCGGGGCGCGGTGTCACCGTCCACCTCGCCGACCACGATCCCGAGCAGGCCCGTACGGCCGCCGCGCTCGGAGCGGGTACGGACCAGGCGCCCGAGGGGCCTGTCGACCTCGCGATCGTCGCCGCGCCGCCCGCGCACGTGGCCGGGGTGCTCGCCGACGCGATGCGGCGCGGGGTGGCTCGCGGGTACATCGACGTGGCCAGCGTGAAGGGCGGGCCGCGGCGGGAGCTGGAGGCACTGGGGCTCGACCTCTCCTCGTACATCGGTACGCATCCGATGTCCGGTCGCGAGAAGTCCGGACCACTGGCCGCCTCCGGGGATCTCTTCGAGGGGCGGCCCTGGGTGCTGACCCCCACCCGGGACACCGATACCGAGGTGCTGAACCTCGCGCTGGAGCTGGTCTCGCACTGTCGTGCGGTGCCGGTGGTCATGGACGCAGACGCCCACGACCGTGCTGTGGCGCTTGTCTCGCACATGCCTCATCTGGTGTCCAGCATGGTCGCCGCGCGGCTCCAGCACGCCGAGGAAGCCGCCGTACGTCTGTGTGGGCAGGGGATCCGGGATGTGACCCGGATCGCCGCGTCGGATCCCGGGATGTGGATCGACATCCTCTCCGCGAATCCGGGTCCGGTGGCCGATCTGCTCACCGATGTCGCCGGGGACCTGGAGGAGACGGTGCGGGCGCTGCGCGCGTTGCAGTCCGCGGACGAGGCGAAGCGGCTCGAGGGCACGACCGGGATCGAGGACATGCTGCGGCGGGGGAACGCCGGGCAGGTCCGGGTGCCCGGGAAGCACGGGTCCGCTCCTCGGGTGTACGAGGTCGTGGCCGTGCTCATCGACGACCAGCCGGGGCAGCTGGCCCGGATCTTCGCGGACGCCGGGCGGGCGGGGGTCAATATCGAGGATGTGCGGATCGAGCATGCGACAGGGCAGCAGGCGGGGCTGGTGCAGCTGATGGTCGAGCCGTCGGCGGCGCCGGTGCTGGCGGCGTCCTTGCGGGAGCGGGGCTGGGCCATCCGGCAGTAGGGCAGGAGTCCGGACGAGGGCGTCCGGACGAGTGACGCGCACCCAGTAACCTTGTGCGGGGCACAGTCGCGTCCCCACACCACTCGCCAGACCGCACCCGAAAGGTGTCCCCCCGTGGAAAACGGCGCCGCCCAGCCCGTGATTGTCGCCATAGACGGCCCCTCCGGCACGGGCAAGTCGAGCACCTCGAAGGCTGTCGCCGCGCAGCTGGGGCTCAGCTACCTGGACACCGGGGCCCAGTACCGGGCGATCACCTGGTGGATGGTGACCAACGGGATCGACATCGACGACCCCTCCGCGATCGCCGCCGTGGCGGGGAAGGCGGAGATCATCTCCGGCACCGATCCGCAGAACCCGACGATCACGGTGGACGGGACCGATGTGGCCGGTCCGATCCGGACCCAGGAGGTCACCTCCAAGGTCAGCGCGGTGAGCGCGGTGCCCGAGGTGCGGGCCCGGATCACCGAGCTGCAGCGGTCGCTGGCGACCTCGGCCGAGAAGGGCATCGTCGTCGAGGGGCGGGACATCGGTACGACCGTGCTGCCCGACGCCGACCTCAAGGTCTTCCTCACCGCTTCGCCCGAGGCCCGCGCCGCGCGCCGCAGCGGGGAGCTCAAGGGTGCCGACGTCCACGCCACCCGCGAGGCGCTGATCAAGCGGGACGCGGCCGACTCCAGCCGGAAGACCTCGCCGCTCGCCAAGGCGGACGACGCGGTCGAGGTGGACACCACCGAGCTCAGCCTCGCGCAGGTCATCGAGTGTGTCGTCACCCTCGTCGAGGAGAAGCGGGCCGGGAAGTGAGTGCGGACTCTTCCGGCACGGTTCCTTCGACGAAGGGCGCCGAGGTCGGGCGACGGATCGGCGTCGGGCTGATGTACGGGCTGTGGAAGCCGCGTGTGCTCGGCGCCTGGAGGATGCCCGCGACCGGGCCCGCGATCCTCGCCGTCAACCACTCCCACAACATCGACGGCCCGATGGTCATGGGGGTGTCACCCCGGCCGACGCACTTCCTGATCAAGAAGGAAGCGTTCATCGGCCCGCTGGATCCCTTCCTGACGGCCATCGGACAGCTCAAGGTGGACCGCTCGGTGGCCGACCGCGGGGCGATCACCCAGGCGCTCGATGTCCTCAAGGCCGGCGGGGTGCTCGGTATCTTCCCGGAGGGCACCCGCGGCGAGGGCGACTTCGCCTCCCTGCGGGCCGGGCTCGCGTACTTCGCGGTGCGCAGCGGGGCACCGGTCGTTCCGGTCGCCGTGCTGGGAAGCTCCGAGAAGCCGGGACGGTTGATACAGGGGCTGCCCCCGCTGCGCAGCCGCGTCGACGTCGTCTTCGGCGACCCCTTCGATGCGGGCGACGGCAGCGGACGGCGTACGCGCAAGGCGCTCGACGAGGCGACCGAGCGCATCCAGAAGCAGCTCAGCGCCCACCTGCAAAACGCCAGGCGCCTGACCGGGCGCTAGGCCACACTGAGTAGTGGATCAATCCGGCGGAACAACCGGGGGTCCACCGATCACCACGATGAACGAGGTACGGACTTCATGAACGACCACATCCACTCCGAGGGCTCTTCCGAAGAGCACGACCACGGAGCGCTTGGCGATGCCGAGTACGCGGAGTTCATGGAGCTCGCCGCGGAAGAGGGCTTCGACCCCGAGGACGTCGAGGGTGCCATCGAGGCGGCCGGGCACGGCCCGCTGCCCGTGCTCGCCGTAGTCGGCCGTCCCAATGTCGGCAAGTCGACTCTGGTGAACCGCATCATCGGGCGCCGCGAGGCCGTCGTGGAGGACAAGCCCGGCGTCACCCGCGACCGTGTCACCTACGAGGCCGAGTGGGCCGGACGCCGCTTCAAGGTCGTCGACACCGGCGGCTGGGAGCAGGACGTCCTCGGCATCGACGCCTCCGTGGCCGCGCAGGCCGAGTACGCGATCGAGGCCGCCGACGCCGTCGTGTTCGTCGTCGACGCCAAGGTCGGCGCGACCGACACCGACGAGGCGGTCGTACGACTGCTGCGCAAGGCCGGAAAGCCCGTGGTGCTGTGCGCCAACAAGGTCGACGGACCGAGCGGCGAGGCCGACGCCTCCTACCTCTGGTCCCTCGGACTCGGTGAGCCGCACCCCGTCTCGGCGCTGCACGGCCGGGGCACCGGTGACATGCTCGACTCCGTTCTGGAGGCGCTGCCGGAGGCGCCCGAGCAGAGCTTCGGCACCGCGATCGGCGGGCCGCGCCGCATCGCCCTGATCGGCCGCCCGAACGTCGGCAAGTCCTCGCTGCTGAACAAGGTGGCCGGCGAGGAGCGGGTCGTCGTCAACGAGATGGCCGGCACCACCCGTGACCCGGTCGACGAACTCATCGAGCTCGGCGGTGTCACCTGGAAGTTCGTCGACACCGCCGGTATCCGCAAGCGGGTCCACCTCCAGCAGGGCGCCGACTACTACGCCTCGCTGCGCACCGCCGCCGCCGTCGAGAAGGCCGAGGTGGCGGTCATCCTGATCGACGGCTCGGAGTCCATCTCGGTCCAGGACCAGCGGATCGTCACCATGGCCGTCGAGGCGGGTCGCGCGATCGTCCTCGCCTACAACAAGTGGGACAGCCTCGACGAGGAGCGCCGCTACTACCTGGAGCGGGAGATCGAGACCGAGCTCGGCCAGGTCGCCTGGGCGCCGCGCGTCAACGTCTCGGCGCGCACCGGCCGCCACATGGAGAAGCTGGTCCCCGCGATCGAGACGGCTCTGGCGGGCTGGGAGACGCGTGTCCCGACCGGCCGCCTCAACGCCTTCCTCGGCGAGCTGGTGGCCGCCCATCCGCACCCGATCCGGGGCGGCAAGCAGCCGCGCATCCTCTTCGGCACCCAGGCGGGCACCAAGCCGCCGCGGTTCGTGCTCTTCGCCTCCGGGTTCATCGAGGCGGGCTATCGGCGTTTCATCGAGCGCCGGCTGCGTGAGGAGTTCGGCTTCGAGGGCACTCCGATCCACATCTCGGTGCGGGTGCGCGAGAAGCGCGGCGCGAAGAAGAAGTGACGTACACATGAGGAAGGGCGGCCCCCACCGGGGCCGCCCTTCCTCATGTGTCAGATCCCTCTGCGCGGAGGCGGCAGCGCCGCCGGGACGTGGCGCATCCCGCTGTGCTGTTGCCCGATGTGTCCCACCCGCTGCCACTGCGACTGCTGGCGGGCGCTGAACGCACCCGTGCTGTAGGCGCTGTACGAGCTGCTGAACGAGCCCGAGGCGTGCGGGGTGTTCCCGAACGCGGTGAAGCCCAGCTCCTCCTCGCCGCTGCGGTCACCCGGCAGCGAACGGAAGGCCTTGACGTACTCGGAGTAGAGCGCGTCGTAGATCGGCGTGGCCGATGGTCCGCCGGGAAACCGGCGCGGAGCGTCGTATGGGTGCACGTATGTCCAAACGACGCCGGGACCTCGGGGATGCGGTCCGGCGTGATCCTTCAGCCGGTTGTCAGGTCCCGGCGAGAGGCATCGCGGCCGCGACCAGCTTGCCGTTCGCCGCCGCCTTGTCGAGCGCGTCCCGCAGCAGATCCTCCCGGGGCTGGCGTCCGATGGAGCCCACCGGTGCCGCGAACATCAGCACCTGCTGGTGCTTGTTGGCGGCGGCCCGCCAGGGCTCGGTGACCTGGAGCGGCTGGTGCGCCTGCCACCAGGCCACCGGCTGCCCGCCGTTCGGCGACGGCTGGAGCACCGCGTGCAGCTGGCCCACCGCCAGCAGCACCGACCACCCGTGCAGCACGGACGGCACCGCCGCGATCGCCGTCAGCGGCATGAACCCCTGTTCGATCAGCAGCGGCAGGAAGTCGTCGCCGAGCCCCGTCGCGCCCGGCCGCACGATCGGCCCGGTCGGCTCCACGACCAGCGCCGGGTGCAGCTCCCCGGCGATCAGGATCAGCCCGCTGGTCACCCCGAGCACCGCCTGCTCGGGTACGACCTTGTCCGGGTCCAGGTCGACGGTGTCGCCGGTGATGGACTTCACCGCGCCCCGGAGCTGCTCCTCGGTGACCTGGACGACCTGTGAGGGCAGGCAGCTGGCGTGGGCGAAGGCCAGGACGGCGGTCTCGTCGCCGATGAACAGGACGGTGCTGGTGCGCTCCTGTGCGGAGTCGCCCTGGGTGCGGCAGGAGGTGCAGTCGTAGCTGCCGGGGGCGTTCTCTCCGGCGAGCAGCCGGTCGGCTTCTTCGTCGCCGATCTCGGCGCGAACCTCGTCGCTGACGTCGAGCATGCGCGGCACGGGTGACTCCCTCGGGAAGCGGTGCCCGGGTGGGTCCCGGGCTCATGAAGAAGACAACGGGCGATCTGTGGCGGGAGTCACGCCCCAGGGCGAACGGAATCGAACCATCCACCGCGCAGGGTCACCTCGGCTGCGGAATCGGGCACTCAGTGTCAAGTCGTTGGAAATCCAAGGAAGTTGGTTGCGTGAAGTGGGTCACAGGTCGACTGGGTGACAGGTCGACAAATCAGGAAATCAGCGAATGAAGTGGGTGGCCGGAAATTGCCGATACCTGCGGTAACGGGCAATCGGCCTGGAATGACGGGGCGTTGCTTGCTGGCGCCTCCACAGGCTCTCTACATTCCTCCGCCGTGTGCAACGAGCACCGCTCGGGACCCCGAGTCCTTCGAGAGGGAAATACATGTCCGAATGTGCTGATACCACGCGCGACAACGCTCGTAAGGCCCGAACCACCGCGGCCCTCGCCGGGGCCGTCCTGCTCGCCCCGCTCGGACTGCTGGCTGCGGCCGGCAACTCCGCGGCCGCGGACGGCGGAGTATGGGACCGCATCGCCCAGTGCGAGAGCGGCGGGAACTGGCACATCAACACCGGAAACGGCTACTACGGAGGACTCCAGTTCTCCGCCGGCACCTGGCGCGCGTACGGCGGCACGGCCTACGCGCCCACCGCCGACCAGGCCACCGAGGCGCAGCAGATCGCGGTGGCCACCAAGGTGCAGCGCGCCCAGGGATGGGGCGCCTGGCCGACCTGCTCGGCACGCGCCGGGGCGTACGGCAGCGTGCCCGCCGCCTCGTCCGAGACCAAGGCCGCTCCTTCCAAGCCGGCGAAGGCGCGGGCCCGTTCGGAGAGCCACACCAACCGCGGCGCCTCCCGTGGCGACTACACCGTCCGCCCGGGCGACACGCTCAGCGAGGTCGCCGCACGGCACGGGACCACCTGGCAGAAGGTCTACGCCGCCAACAAGGCCGTCATCGGCGCCGATCCCCACCTGATCGTGCCCGGGCAGCGCCTCGACATCTGAGAGCTCCCTGTGGGCGGGGCGGGGCGGGGCGGTCAGCCCCGCCCCGGTCGCAGCTCCGCCGCCTCTCCGCCGAACGCGACCACACCGCGCCGCAGTTCGTACACGATCACCGTCCGGTCGCGGAGCGCGGGTGGGAGCCGTTGCTCGGCCACGACCACACACGCGTCCAGTGCGGCCAGGAGTTCGTACGTGCGGGCCGCGACCGTGGGAGACATGCCTTGCGCGGGTTCGTCGACGAGGACCACCCGCGCTCGTGCCAGGAGGGCTCGGGAGAGCGCGAGCATGCGTTGTTCGCCGCCGGAGAGGGTGCCGGCACGGCGGGGGAGCAGGCGGGCGAGCTGAGGGTAGGCGTCCAGGGCCAGGTCGTGGGTGGGGGCGGCCAGTTCGAGGTTCTCGCGGACCGTGAGGGAGCCGAACACCGACCGGCGTTCGGGGACCAGGCACAGACCGCGGCGGGCCCGCTCGTACGCCGGTACGCGGGTCACGTCGGTGCCGTCCCACACCACGCTGCCGTCGGTGAGCGGCACTGTTCCGGCCAGGGCGCGCAGAGTCGTCGTACGGCCGGAGCCGTTGCGGCCCAGCAGGACGGTGAGGCCGGGGCCCGGTGCGGTGAGGGTGATGCCGTGCAGGGCCTCCAGGGGGCCGTAGCGCACGCGCGCGTGGCGGAGGGAGATGGCCGTGACGGCTGTCATGAGGCGGTCTCCCGGGCGGCGAGTGTGTCCAGCACGTGGGCCGGAGGGCCGGAGGCGATGATGCGGCCCGCGCTCATGACGTGCACGACGTCCGCGAGGTCGGCGACCAGGTCGAGGTCGTGTTCGACGACGAGGAGGGCGGTGCCGTCGGCTGCGAGGGCCCTCAGGATGCGGGCCAGGGCGGTCACCTCGGCGGTGTCGAGACCGGCGGCGGGTTCGTCGAGGAGGAGGACGCTCGGGGTGCCGGCGAGGGCTCTGGCGAGTTCCACCCGACGCAGGGTGCCGGTGGGCAGGTCGGCCGCGGGGGCGTCGCGCAGGGGGCCGTCGAGGGCGAACAGTCTCAGGGCGCGGTCCGCTGCGGCCGGGTCTGTCGTCCGGCCTTGCTCGGCGCCGACCCGGACGTTCTCCGCCACGGTCAATGTGGGGAAGACCGCGAGTTGTTGGAAGGTGCGGGCGATCCCCAGGCGGGTCCGGGCGTGGGCGGGGAGACGCGTGATGTCACGGTCGCCGTAGCGGACTCGGCCCTGGGAGGGGCGGACGGTTCCTGCCAGGCAGTGGAAGAGCGTGGTCTTTCCGGCGCCGTTGGGGCCGATGATCGCGGTGATTCTGCCCGGTGGGACCGTGAGGTCGACTCCGTCGAGGGCGGTGAAGCCGTCGTAGCGGGCCCGGAGGTCGTGCGTGGTGAGAACCGCCCGGCCTCGGGCCGGTGGCCACGGTGGAGAGTCGTTGCCGGCGTGCGGCGCGGGGGGTCGGCTCCGGCGGGACGGGTCTTGTTCGACACCGCCGGGATCGGCGCGGAGTGGCGTGCCGGGTCGGGCGCCGCCGGGATCCGCCGTCGGGGTGTTCGCCGGGGCGGCAGGGAGAGCGGTGCTCGGCTCCTGGCTGTGCCTCGCGCCCGCGCCCGATGCCGCGGTCGGGGGCGTCGCGGTCCGCAGCGCCCGTCGCAGTCGTCTCCGTGCCTGGAGGCCCGCCGTCGTCAGGCCCGCCTCCCGACGTGGCCGCAGCCTCCGCACCGCCTCGTACGGCCCCCCGGGAAACCGTCCCACCAGCACCGCCAGTACCCCGACCAGCGCCGCCGCCACCCCTCCCCGAGCCCCCGCGTCCAGGCCGACCAGGAGGGCCGCCGCGGTCAGGGCGCCCAAGGTGCTGTCGGCGCCCAGGACGACCACCGCCGCGAACCAGAGGAGGCCGCGGACGGGGTCGTAGGCGGTGGGGTCGAAGGCGCGCAGGCCCATGCCGAGCATTCCGCCGCCCAGGGCGGCCAGGGCGGCGCCCGCCACGAAGGCGAGGAGCTTCAGGGCGGGGACCTGGACGCCCGCCGCCGAGGCTCCCGACTCGTGGTCGCGCATGGCGGCCAGCGCCCTGCCCGTCCGGCCTCTGCGCAAGGCGTGGGTGGCCATGAGGGCGAGCGTGAGCAGGGCCAACTCCATGACGTAGTACGCGCGGTCGCCCTCGAAGCCCGCCGGGCGGCCCAGGGACAGCCCGGACGTGGCGTACGGCTGGGCGAAGACGAAGCGGCTCACGCCGACGCCGACCGCGAAGGTCGCGAGGGCCAGCGCCAGCCCCCGGCGGGTGATCGCAGGCCAGCCGGTCAGCAGGCCCAGGGGGGCCACCAGGACCACCGCCAGCGCCAGCGCCGCCAGTTCCGGCAGCCGGGGAAGGCCCGGGAAGCGGCCCGCCGCCAGCAGGGCGGTGAACAGGGCGCCCAGGCCCGCGTAGGCCGCCTGCCCGAGGGAGATCTGGCCGCCCCGGCCCGTCACGACCACCAGGGAGAGCAGGACGACGCCCAACGCCGGTACCTGGACCGAGGTGTGCAGGTCCGAGCCCGCGAAACCCAGCGGGATCAGGAAAAGGATCACCGCGACGATCCATGCGCCCTGAGGCGTCGGCACGCGCGCGGTGGCCGTCCGGGGGAGCACATCCCGGGTACCGATGCGGGGGAGTGCCAGGCACGCGACCAGGAGGGCCACGACGAACAGGTTCGCCCCCACCGCCTGGAGCAACGGTTCGGCCCGGCCCGAGGGGTGCAGTCGGGTCAGCTGGCTCTGGGCCACCCCGATGCCCAGCGCCACCACCACGGCCACCGGCAGGCTGCGCATCCGCGCGGCCACCGCGACCGCCACCACCTCCATGACGAGCAGGGGCAGCCCGTACGGGTCCAGGCGGACGAAGGGGGCCAGCAGAACGCCCGTCAGGCCCGCCGTGAACGCCCCGAACGCCCAGCCGGCCGCCGCCACCCGGTCGGCGTCGATCCCGCCGAGCACGGCCAGCCCGCGGTCGTCCACGACGGCCCGCAGCTCCCGTCCGAAGCGCGTCCAGCGGATCACCGCGCCCACGCCGGCCGCCAGGACCAGGACGACCGCCAGCTGCCCCCAGGGATCCGCGGACACCAGCTCCGGAGCGTCGTCCCGTGCGCCCTGGCCCCACAGCAGCGCGGCCCCGCCCACCAGCAGCACGAAGACCCCGATGGAGGCCACCAGGGTCTGGGCCGGATCGCCGCCCAGGACGGACAGGGGCCGGAAGACGAAACGCTCCAGCACCACGCCCATCACCGGCGCCAGGATCAGCAGGGTCACCACCGCCCCGGCCCACAGCGGCCAGCCCCACTCCACCACGCACTGCCGCAGCACGTACGCGCACACCATCGCGATCGCCCCGTGCGCGAAGTTCAGCACCCCGGTCGCGCGGTACGTCACGATCAGGCCGACTCCGGTGAGCGCGGCCGCGCTGCCGACCGACAACCCGGCGAGGGTGAGGTCGTAGGTCAGCGACGACATCAGTCGGTTTCCTCGACGGGCTCGCAGATCGGACAGGGGCCCAGCTCTCCGCTCGCCAGGAGCTTCGCGTCCACCGGGACCGACTCGACCTTCCCGGCGACCAGCGGGCAGTCCGCGCGGTGCCAGAGCGTGCCGCCGGGCACCATCAGCAGGTCCCCGCTGACCGCCAGGGGCGCGCCGGCCGCCGTGCCGGACTCCTCGGCCTCATCGGGCTCCGCGGTGACCAGGAGGCCGTACAGCTCCTCCACGCGCGCGGCGGCGAGCGCGCCCCGGCCGTGGGTGAGCAGCACCGCCCCGGCGACGATCAGGGCGGCGCCGGGCACCGTGCAGGAGGCGAGGTAGGGCAGCTGCCGCTCGGCGTAACGCTCGCCCGAGACGCCGTACCAGCCGAGGACGCACAGCACCGCGCCCGCGGCGAGCGCGGCCCAGCCGGCCCACAGAACGGGGTGCACGGTCCGCAGTCGGGCTGTCCGCATCTCTGGCTCCCACATGTCGCGTGCCTGTCCATGTAAGCCAATCGCTTGCACTATGCCTTCTGGAAGCTGACCCTGAAAGCACCGGGCGCACGTGGCCCGGACCGACACCCGGTGGTGAGCCAGATGGTTCTCGGGAGCGACCGCACGTGGGGGAACGGCAGCCGGGGGCTGATGGCGGTGGGGTTCGTCCTCACCGTGGCCCTCACGGCGTGCAGCGACGACAGCGGCGGCGGCAGCGAGAGCCCGCCGCCGACGCCTTCCGTGGAGCGGACCACACCTTCCGCGGCCCCGTCGCCGAGCGGACCCGCCGACGCGGCGGCCGCCCAGCGGGAGATCAAGACGAACTGGGAGAAGTTCTTCGACCCGAAGACCTCCACCAAGGACAAACAGGCCGTCCTGGAGAACGGCGACGAGATGGGGCCGGTGCTCCAGGCCTTCAGCGGTGACCAGCGCGGCGGACAGGTGCAGGCGAAGGTCACGAAGGTCGGGTTCACCAAGCCGACGGCGGCCGACGTGACGTACACCCTCATGCTGAACGGCGCCACCGCCCTTCCGGACGCCTCCGGAACGGCGGTCGAACAGGACGGCACCTGGAAGGTGTCCGTCAACACCCTGTGCGCACTGGTCCAGTTGAGCGGCAATGCCACGGCGTCGGCTCTTCCGGGCTGCTGAGGCCGCCCTCGCGGTCCTGCTGCTCACGGTGGGCACGGCGTGCGGCAGCCGGCTGCCGGAGAGCGACTTCGAGCACCGGGAGCGGGCGACCCCCGCCCAGGACGACACCCCGATCCGGGTCGGCATCGTCACCAGTGCCACCAGTCCGGTCGGCGGCAGCGCCTTCACCGGCCCGCGCGACGGTGCCAAGGCGTACTTCGAGCGCCTCAACGCGCGCGGGGGCGTCGACGGCCGCCGGATCGAGGTGCGCGAGTGCGACGACGGCGGCAGCGGGGTCGGCAACAACACCTGTGTGCACCGGCTGATCGACGAGGACAAGGTGGTCGCCCTGGTCGCGACCACCGCCCTCGACTACGCCGGCGCCTCCCGCGTCTCCCACGCGCGCGTGCCCGACATCGGAGGCCAGCCCCTCGGCGCCGCCTACGACACCTGGCCGCACCTCTACGGCATCTACGGCAGCCTCGCGCCCCGGCGCGGCACGACCGGCTGGGGCGGAAAGCAGTACGGCGGCACCGAGGTCTACCGCTATTTCAAGCGCGAGCACGGGGCCCGTACGGCGGCTGTCGTGTCGTACAACCAGGCCGCGTCCGCCGCCTACGCCCGGCTCGTCGAGCAGGGGCTGAAAGCCGAGGGGTACAAGGTCGTCACCGAGCAGGTCGACTTCGCGCTGCCCAACTTCCGTGCCGTGGCGGCCGACCTGAAGGATCAGGGCGCCGACCTGGTCTTCGACGCCGTCGACAGCCATGGCAACGCCCAGCTGTGCGAGGCGATGGACGCGGCGGGCGTCGAGGTCACCGCCAAGGTCACCAACGTCCAGAACTGGACCTCGACCGTCCCGCACGACTACAAGGACGCCCCGCGGTGCCGCAACGCCCTGTGGGCGACCGGGGCCAGCCGCAACTACGAGGACACGGACCACGCGGCCGTACGGGAGTTCAGGGAGGCCACGAAGAGCCTCGAGACGCACTCCCAGTGGCAGTTGGAGGGCTGGGCGGCCGCGATGTGGTTCACGGACGCCGCGACATCATGCGCTGAGGCCCAAGGCATCACGCGCGCGTGTGTCGACGCCTACATGAACCGCAGCCGGGACCACACCGCGGACGGCCTCCTCGTCCCTGTCACCTTCGAGCACCTCGCCGAGCCGCCGAAGTCCCGCCGGACCTGCCTGTCGGTGGCCCGCTGGGAGGACGGGCGGGGTTGGGTCTCCCAGGGCGAGATGGACCACACCTGCTTCGACGTTCCGCAACTGGCCTATCGACAATGAGTCACCGGCCGCACGCAACCAAAGGGGGCCCACGACGGTCTGACCGGACACCATGAACCACGGGAGGACCATGCCCGCAGGGCACGACGTGTCACTGCGCGCCGACTGTGTCGCCGACTCCGCGGGCGGACTGACCTTCGACGTCACCGCCGACGGGGCGAGCAGGACGGCCCATCTGGTGCTGCGCCGACGCGACGGGGACGAGGAGGTGGGACTGCCGCTGGCCCCGACCGCCGACGGAACGCTGCGCGCCGCCCTGCCCAGCACCGTCGCCCTGCCCGAGGGCCGCTGGGACGCGTACGCGCGCGTGGCCGACGACGAGCCCCTGCGCCTCGCGCCCGGCGCCACCGACCTGCGCGCGCTCACCGCCCGCACCCCGAGCGGCTCCCGCGGCCATGTCGCCGTGCGCATCCCGTATGCGACGCGGCAGGGCAAGCTCACCGTCCGCAGCTGGCTGCGCGCCCCGCACGCCGAGGCGGGCGAGCTGCGCGTCGAGGGCGCCGGACTGACCGTACGCGGGCGGCTGTACGGCGCCTGCTTCGCCCCCGACGCCTACGCCGAGGTGCGCCCCCGGCACTCCCCGGGTCCCGCGCGCCGCAGCGACGTCGCCGCCGACGAGGCTCGGTTCGCCTTCCCGGTGTCGTACGCGGCGCTCGGACCCGGAGTCTGGGACCTGTGGCTGCGGCCGCACGGCGAGAGCGGGCCGCGGGTGCGGATCGCGCGGCTGCTCGACGACGTCGCCGACAAGAAGCCCGTGTTCACCTATCCACGCGCACGCGTGGAGACGGCGTACGGCCCGGTGGAGGCCGGGCCGTACTACACGCGGGACAACGACCTGTCGGTGTCCGTCACCGCGTGCCCCTCACCGCAGTGAGCCGAAGAACTCCCTGACGTCACCGGCCAGCAGCTCGGGGACCTCCAGGGCCGCGAAGTGGCCGCCGCGGTCGAACTCCGTCCAGCGGACCAGGGTGTTGGCCTGCTCGGCCCAGCGGCGGATCGCCACGTCCTCGCCGAAGTTGGCCACCGCGGTCGGCACCCCGGAGGTCGCCGTCGGGAACCAGTCCGGCACATGGCTGTTCTCGTAGTACATGCGGGCCGCGGAACCGGCCGTGCCGGTCAGCCAGTACAGCATCACGTTGGTGAGCAGGGTGTCCCGGTCGATCGCGTCCTCCGGCAGCGTGGCCGAGGAGTGCGTCCACGCCTGGAACTTCTCCATGATCCACGCCAGTTGGCCGACGGGCGAGTCGGTGAGGGCGTAGGAGAGCGTCTGCGGACGGGTCGACTGCAGGGCGTTGTAGCCGAAGCCGTCCGTGGTGAACTCGGCGATGCTCGCAAGGCTTTGCCGCTCGCGGGCGGTCAGCCCCTGCTGCGCCTCCTCGTCGACCGGGCCGAGCGGGATGAACCCGACCGAGGCGGCGTTCACATGGACACCGGCCACGGACTCGGGAGCGACCCGGGCGAGCGCTGGGGAGATCAGCGCGCCCAGGTCGCCACCCTGGGCGCCGTAGCGCTCGTAGCCCAGCCTGCGCATCAGCTCCGCCCAGGCGCGGGCGACCCGGTTGACGTTCCAGCCCTTGTCGCGCGTCGGCCCGGAGAAGCCGAAGCCGGGAATGGACGGGATCACCAGATGGAAGTCCTCGCTCAGCGAGCCGATCACACCGAGGAACTCGACGATCGAACCCGGCCAGCCGTGCGTCAGGATCAGCGGGAGCGCGTCCGGCCGGGACGAGCGGACGTGCAGGAAGTACACCTGGGTGCCGTCGATCTCGGTGACGAACTGCGGCAGCTCGTTGAGGGCGGCCTCGTGCTTGCGCCAGTCGTAGGCACCGCGCCAGTACGCGGCGAGATCGCGGAGATACGGCAGGGAGGCGCCGTACTCCCAGCCGGCGTCCGGCAGCTCGTCCGGCCAGCGGGTGAGGTCCAGGCGGGTGTGCAGGTCGTCGAGCCGCGCCTGAGGGATGTCGATCCGGAAGGGGCGGATCTCACGGGTCTCTGTGGTCGCGCTGTTGTCTGCCATGAGTCCAAGCTAGGAAGGCTTGCGGACAACAACTGTCCGCAATGGCTGGCAGACTCGATTTTATGTTGGAGACCTCGGCACGACTCCTGCGCCTGCTCTCGCTCCTGCAGGCCCACCGCGAATGGTCCGGCGCCGCCCTGGCCGACCGCCTCGGCGTCACCCCGCGCACCGTGCGCCGGGACGTGGACCGGCTGCGCGAGCTCGGCTACCCCGTCAACGCCAGCCCGGGCACCGGTGGCGGCTACCAGCTGGGCGCGGGCGCCGAGCTGCCGCCGCTGCTCCTGGACGACGACGAGGCCGTCGCGGTCGCCGTCGGCCTGCGCACGGCCGCGGGGCAGGGCATCGAGGGGATCGGGGAGACCTCCGTACGGGCCCTCGCCAAGCTGGAGCAGGTCCTGCCGAGCCGGCTGCGCCGCCGGGTGGGCGCCCTGAACGCCTTCACCGTGCCCATGCTGCGCGGCACCCAGCCCTCCGCCGTCGACCCGGGCGTCCTCACCGAGCTCGCCAACCTCTGCCGGGACGCCGAGCGGCTGCGCTTCGAGTACAGCGACCACGGGGGCGCGTCCAGTCGCCGTACCGTCGAACCGCACCGCCTGGTGTGCAGCGAGCGGCGCTGGTATCTGGTCGCCTGGGACGTGGACCGTGACGACTGGCGGACCTTCCGGGTCGACCGGATCACCCCCAGGCCGCCGCACGGTCCCCGGTTCACTCCGCGCACCCCGCCGGCCGACGATCTCGCCGCGTACGTCTCGCGAGGCGTCTCCACGCGCGCGTACGCCTCACACGCGGTCGTGCGGCTGCTGGTGCCCAAGGAACGGGCCGCCGAGCGGATCTCGCCGAGTGCCGGGGTGCTGGAGGCGGAGGGGCCCGACAGCTGTCTCCTGCACACCGGGGCCTCGAGTCTCGACGTGATGGTGATCCACGTGATGATGACGGGCTTCGAGTTCGAGGTGCTGGAGCCGGCCGAGCTGACCGAGGCGATCAGGACGGCTCACGACCGGCTTGCTCGCTCTTTGGCTCGGGCTGCGGAACCTGGGCCGCGTACTGCGGATGGTGCAGGTCGAATGCCGGGGACTCGGAGCGGATCCGGGGCAGTGTCGTGAAGTTGTGCCGCGGCGGCGGGCAGGACGTGGCCCACTCCAGGGACCGGCCGTAGCCCCAGGGGTCGTCGGTCTCCACCTTCACGCCGTACTTGGCGGTCTTCCAGACGTTGTAGAGGAACGGCAGCGTCGAGGCGCCCAGCAGGAACGCCCCGATCGTCGAGATCGTGTTGAGCGCGGTGAAGCCGTCCGCGGCGAGATAGTCCGCGTACCGGCGGGGCATGCCCTCCGCGCCCAGCCAGTGCTGCACCAGGAACGTGGTGTGGAAGCCGACGAACAGCGTCCAGAACTGGATCTTGCCGAGTCGCTCGTCGAGCAACTTCCCGGTGAACTTCGGCCACCAGAAGTACAGCCCGCCGAAGATCGCGAAGACGACCGTGCCGAACACCACGTAATGGAAATGTGCCACGACGAAGTAGGTGTCCGAGACATGGAAGTCCAGCGGTGGCGAGGCCAGCAGCACCCCGGTCAGGCCGCCGAACAGGAACGTCACCAGGAACCCCGTCGCCCACAGCATCGGCGTCTCGAAGGACAGTGAGCCCTTGATCATCGTCCCGGTCCAGTTGAAGAACTTCACGCCCGTCGGGACGGCGATCAGGAAGCTCATGAAGGAGAAGAACGGCAGCAGCACCGCGCCGGTGACGAACATGTGGTGCGCCCACACCACGATCGACAGACCGGTGATCGACATCGTCGCCGCGACCAGCGTCAGATAGCCGAAGATCGGCTTGCGGCTGAAGACCGGGATGATCTCCGTGATGATGCCGAAGAACGGCAGCGCGATGATGTACACCTCGGGATGCCCGAAGAACCAGAACAGGTGCTGCCACAGCAGTGCCCCGCCGTTGTCCGCCTCGAAGACCTGCGAGCCGAAGCGCCGGTCCGCCTCCAGGACCAGCAGTGCGGCCGCCAGCACCGGGAACGCCAGCAGGACCAGGATCGACGTGAACAGCGTGTTCCAGGTGAAGATCGGCATCCGGAACATGGTCATGCCGGGCGCGCGCATCCCGATGATGGTGGTGATGAAGTTGACCGCGCCGAGGATCGTGCCGAAGCCGGCCAGCGCGAGGCCCATGATCCACAGGTCGGGGCCGACGCCGGGGGAGTGCGCGGAGTTGTTCAGCGGCGCGTAGGCGAACCAGCCGAAGGCGGCCGGACCCGACGGCACGAGCAGCGAACCCAGCACGATCAGGCCACCGAACAGGAAGAACCAGTAGGACAGCATGTTCAGCCGCGGGAAGGCCACGTCCGGGGCGCCGATCTGCAGCGGCATCAGTTCGTTGGCGAAGCCCGCGAAACTCGGGGTCGCGAACAGCAGCAGCATGATCGTGCCGTGCATCGTGAACAACTGGTTGTACTGCTGGTTGTCCAAGATCTGCAGTCCCGGCCGGGCGAGTTCGGCCCGCATCAGCAGGGCCATGACGCCGCCGACCAGGAAGAACACGAACGACGTGATCAGATAGAGGTGACCGATCTTCTTGTGGTCGGTGGTGGTCAACCAGTCGACGACCACCCGCCCGTGCCCCTTGGTCCGCACGGGTCGTGCCGTCGCGTGCACGGTCTGCGTCCCCATCGCTCGCCCCTTCGCTCGGCTCACGCCATGATGCTCGCGCGGTCGTGCGCGGCGACAGAGGGCGTAAGGGGGTTCTGTGCCGGAACCGTGTATTTCCTATGCGGTGTCAGCTTCCGTGGCCCTGTCCGGAATGCGTGGGCAAAGGGCCCGGGTCGGTTCTCGGACAAGCCTTCTCACGGCTCATTCGGGGAAGTCCTACGACACGCGGAAATTGCGTTCGAATACCTGCGGAAGGGTGAGGGAAACGCCCGTCCGTGTGACGCAGTGCGAGGGAAACGCGTGTCGTGATCCTGTGACAGAAGCGTGACAGGAGGCGTGCGGGATCCGGACTTCCGCGGCCGCCGGGCAGGGCCTAGCGTGGCGGTATGGCATCCATTCCGACACCGCCCGCCGAACCCCAGGACAGCCCGGACACCTACGTCGGCCTCGACTCCGCCTCCGCCGAGCGCACCGCGCGTGAGCGGGGCTGGTCGACGGTCAGGTCACTGCCGCCGGGGGCGATCATCACGATGGAGTACCGCGCGGGCCGGCTGAACTTCGAGGTGAAGGACGGCCGCGTGGCGCGGGCCTGGAAGGGCTGAACCGCATGACGCAGGCCCCGGTTCCACGCAGGGGAACCGGGGCCTGCGTCATGCGCGGGGTGGTGGTGCGTACCGGCCCCGCCGTGTCGGAGGCGGGATCAGCCGCCGGTCACCGGCCGGGTGGCCGGCGCGTGGGGCGTGCCGCGCGCGATCCGGTCCGACTGCGGCGGGCGGCGGCTGCCGACCGGGGTGACCGGGGTGCGCTCCGAGCGGGTGGTGTGCGGGCCCGGGGCCAGGTAGGCGGGTGACCTGGGGCCACGCGTCGGCGTGGTGGCCTCGCGGGCCGCCGTCTCGTTCTGTGGGGCCGTGAGCGGCTTGAGGCGGGCGGGCGCGGGCGCCGTGACGGGGGTGACCGGGGCCGGTGTCCTCGCACCGCCGCGGGCCCGCCAGCGGTCGCGCAGGTCGAAGGCGTAGGTCTCGGCGCGGGCGATCAGCGGCTCGAACCAGGGCAGCGCGAGCAGGATCAGCAGACCGGCGACCCATCCCAGCACGACGTCGCTCAGCCAGTGCGTACCGAGGTAGACGGTGGCCATGCCCACGCCCAGCGAGGTCACCGCGGAGATGGCGGAGAGCCAGCGGCGGGCCCTCGGGGTGGAGGCCAGATACGCCAGGATCCCCCAGGTCACCACGGCGTTGGCGGTGTGACCGCTGGGAAATATATCGCCGCCCAGGCCCATCTCGTTCGAGCCGATGACGGTCGCGTAGTGCGGTCCGAGTCGTCCCATGCCGTACTTGGCGGCGCCGACCGTGATGTTCAGCAGCAGCAGCGAGGCGCCCAGGGTCAGCAGCGGGCGCACGGTGTGCTGCCGCCAGGAACGCCAGCCCAGCCAGGCCGCGACCATCACCGCGGTCGGGCCGCGCTGGCCCAGCACCACGTAGTAGTCGACGAACCAGTGGATGGACGCCCACTGCTGGTACGGCCGGAAGAACATGACCTGCCAGTCGAGGCGGACCAGCCACGAGGTGGTCACCACGAGCCACACGATCGCCAGGTAGAAGGCCAGGGCGGCGATCACCAGGACGGTCCGGTGCCGGCTCGCCCTGGGCACGCTGAGGTGGGCCGGTCGTTCCGGCTCACGGTCCAGCCTGGCGAACACCCGGTCCAGACGGGTGAGGTTTCGTTCGGTACGCACCCAATCGACGTTACAGCGAGTGAGCTCTGTTCCCTGTCGAATCAGCGGCTTTGTGATGACGATGTGATGTGGGATTCCTCTCAGCCGGGGGTTTATTTCCAGGGATTCCGCAAAAGCAGGTGGCTGCGTCCTTCAATTCCTTTGATCATTCCGGGGCCGGGTTTATTGGCCCTTATGAATTAGTTCACCGAATCATGGGACGGAATTCTCCGGGTGCTCATCGACGCCCCGGAGCCGATCATGGCGGACCGGAGCCGTTCAGCCAGAAGGCGCCGTACAGGGCGGACGCGAGGGCGATCACCACGACGACCCCGGCTGACCTGCGGGTCCTCGAGCGCGCGAGGGCCAGGGCGAGGGGGAGCAACAGGGGAAAGGCGGGCATCAGCAGGCGCGGCTTCGAGCCGAAGTAGCTCGACGCGCACAGGGCGAGCGCCGTGACGACCCCGGAGTACACCAGCAGGGGCAGCGGCTGGCCCTGCCGCACACAGGTGGCATACAGCCACACGACCAGCCCGACCCCGACGATCAGCCCCACGCCGGCGAGGGCCGACGGGAACGACGTGAACTTGTCGGCGACGAAGCGGGCGAAGGCGTATCCGCCGTCGAATCCGTTGCGCCACCCCGCCTGCACGTCGAGATAGCCGAGCGGCCCTCCGCCGGTGCGGTGACCGACCCACAGGACGTAGGCGGCGGCACCGAGGGGGGCGAGGGCCATGCCCGCGGCCCGCGTGGCTGTGGTCGCCCCGGCCGGCGTGACGCGCTCCGACCCGGACGCGGCGCGGTTCCCTCGGTCCCGCAGGAACGCGGCGATCCCCGCCGCCCACACCGCCGCGACCACCGCGAGGCCCACCGGGCGCGTCAGGCCGGCCAGGGAGGCCAGCAGGCCCGCCGTCAGCCAGCGGCCGGTCAGCAGGGCGTAGAGCGACCAGGCGGCCAGCGCGGTGAACAGGGACTCGCTGTACGCCATCGACTGGACGATCCCGACGGGCAGGACGGCCCACAGCAGGACTGCGCAGACGCCGGCCCGGCGGCCGTACACATGATCCGTCACCGCGAAGACGCCCCAGGCCGCGAACAAGGAGGCGAGCAAGGAGACCGCGAAGCCCGCGTCGGCGTACGACAGCGGCGTCACCGCGGACAGCAGCCGCTCCAGCCAGGGCAGGAGCGGGAAGAACGCCAGGTTCGAGTGCACGTCGCCGTTCGGCAGCCGCACCTCGTAGCCGTAACCGAGGTCGGCGACCCTCGTGTACCAGAGGGCGTCCCAGCGGGCCGTCAGCAGGGTGTACGCGCTCTTGTCGCGCGCCGCGCTCCACAGGGCCAGGGTGACGAGGCCCAGGGCGCGTACGGCCGCATAGCCGAGCAGCGCCGGGGCGGCTCGGCGCAGGGCCGGTTCGGTGCGCGTTCCAAGATCGGTCACGGCCCCGATTATCGACCGCGCGCCGAACCGGCACGCCCGCCGGGGCGTGGGACCCGATGAGAACGTGGTGTACGCCACACGTGTTCCGCGCGAAGTGTGAGAGGTCCGCCACTGGGCCGACGCGAGAACTCGCGTACCCTGACGTGTCACCCGCCGTTCGCTGCGCGGGCCGGAGACACCGCTCCTCTCCGGCCGAGATCACGGGTCCCCACCCCGTGTGCCCGCCGAACGTGCCAGGGAACATCTGGGAGGTACGTGCATGTCCGGGACGACCACGGCCGCCGCAGCGCTGCGCCGTCGGGCGGCCGGGGCCGGTGCAAACCGCTGGGTCGTCCTCGTCGTCCTCTGCGTCAGCCTGCTCCTGGTCGCCCTCGACGCGACCGTGCTGCACGTGGCGGTGCCCGCCGTCACCGAGGACCTCAAGCCCGGCGCGATAGAGCTGCTCTGGATCGTCGACGTCTATCCCCTCGTCTGCGCCTCGCTGCTGATCCTCTTCGGCACGCTCGGCGACCGCGTGGGCCGCAGGAGAGTCCTCCTCCTCGGCTACGCCCTCTTCGGCGTCGCCTCCGGTGTCGCCGCCCTGGCGGACACCGCCCAGGTGCTGATCCTCGCGCGGGCGCTGCTCGGCGTCGGCGGCGCGATGATCATGCCCGCCACCCTCTCGATCCTTCGCCAGGTCTTCCCCGACCGGCGCGAGCGGGCGCTCGCGATCGGTATCTGGAGCGCGGTCGCCGCTGTCGGCGCGGCTGTCGGACCACTGCTCGGCGGCTTCCTCCTGGAGCACTTCTGGTGGGGGTCGGTCTTCCTCGTCAACATCCCGCTGATGCTGGTCAGCCTGCCGGTGGGCCGCCTGCTGCTGCCCGAGTCGAAGGGCGCCGCGAACGGTCCCTGGGACGTCGTCGGCGCGCTGATGGCAGCCGCCGGGCTGTTCGGCCTCGTCCTCGGCGTGAAGCAGCTCGGCGCCGGGGAGCTCGACGCGTTCACCGCGGTACCGCTGGTCGTGGGCGCGGTCCTGCTTGTCCTGTTCGTACGGCGGCAGAAGCGGCTCACACATCCCCTGGTGGACCTGCGGATGTTCGCGCGCCCGGCCTTCAGCACCTCGGTCGGCTGCATCGTCCTGGCGATGCTCGCCCTCGTCGGGCTCGAACTGATCGCGGCGCAGTATCTCCAACTGGTCCTGGGCCTGTCCCCGCTGGAGACCGGCCTGCGGCTGCTGCCGCTGACGATCGCCGCGATGGCGGCGGGGCTGGCCGGAGCGCGTCTGCTGCGGAGATTCGGGCCGCGCCGGATGGTCAGTGCCGGGTTCTGTCTCACGGCCGTGGCCGTACTGCTGCTGACCGCGATGGGCGACGCGGACAACACGGGCCTGCTGGTGTCCGGGTTCGTCCTGCTCGGGTTCGGTCTGGAGACGACGCTTTTCGGGGCGTACGAGTCGATGCTCAGCGAGGCGCCCCCGGAGCAGGCGGGCGGGGCGGCGGCCATCGGCGAGACCTCGTACCAGCTCGGTGCGGGCATCGGCATAGCGCTGCTCGGCAGTGTGATGAACGCGGCGTACACGCCCGGCCTCTCCGGCGTACCGGGTGTCCCGAACGCGGCGTCCAAGTCGGCCGGACACTCCCTGGGCGAGGCCTACGAGGTCGCCGGACATCTCGGTGGACCCGCGGGCGTGGCCCTGCGCCGGGCCGCCCAGGACTCCTTCGTGCACGGGTTGCACGTGACCTTGCTGGTGAGTGCGGGGTTGTTGGTGCTGGGCGCGGTGATGGCGCTGCGGCTGCCGCGTGCGATGCAGTGCGGCGAGTCCCCGACGGCGGTGGAGCTTCCGTCGCCGCGGGAGGTCGCGGAGTCCCGCGTCTCGGCCTGACGCCAGGCATCTGGACGTGCGGGACACCGCGTCGTAACGTCAGCCGGGAAGCGTAACTAGCGATGCTAGTTTTGAGCTGGCTCTCGGAGGATGTGCTCATGGCCCCGTTCGACCCCGCCGACCCCCTCGGTATCGACGACCTGCTGGAGCCGGAGGACCTGGCGATCCGCGAGACCGTGCGGACCTGGGCCGCCGACCGTGTCCTGCCGTATGTCGCGGACTGGTACGAGCGGGGCGAGCTGCCGGAGATCAGGGAACTCGCCCGTGAGCTCGGGGAGATCGGCGCCCTCGGGATGTCGCTGAGCGGCTACGGGTGCGCGGGCGCCTCCGCCGTGCAGTACGGGCTCGCCTGTCTGGAGCTGGAGGCCGCCGACTCCGGGATCCGGTCCCTCGTCTCGGTGCAGGGCTCTCTGGCCATGTACGCCATCCACCGGTTCGGCAGCGAGGAGCAGAAGCAGACCTGGCTGCCGCGCATGGCCGCCGGAGAGGTCATCGGCTGTTTCGGGCTCACCGAACCCGATCACGGCTCCGACCCCGGATCCATGCGGACGTACGCCAAGAAGGACGGCACGGACTGGGTGCTGAACGGGCGCAAGATGTGGATCACCAACGGGTCGGTCGCCGGGGTCGCCGTCGTATGGGCGCAGACCGACGACGCGATCCGCGGCTTTGTGGTGCCGACCGATGCGCCGGGCTTCTCGGCGCCCGAGATCAAGCACAAGTGGTCGCTGCGGGCCAGCGTCACCAGCGAGCTCGTCCTCGACGACGTACGGCTGCCCGCCGACGCGGTGCTGCCCGAGGTCACCGGGCTCAAGGGGCCGCTGAGCTGTCTGTCGCACGCCCGGTACGGGATCGTGTGGGGAGCGATGGGGGCGGCGCGGTCGTGTTTCGAGACCGCCGTGGACTACGCGAAGACGCGGGAGCAGTTCGGGCGGCCGATCGGGGGCTTCCAGCTCACTCAGGCCAAACTCGCCGACATGGCGGTGGAACTGCACAAGGGGATTCTGCTCGCCCACCATCTGGGGCGGCGCATGGACGCCGGCCGCCTGCGTCCCGAGCAGGTCAGCTTCGGCAAGCTCAACAACGTCCGTGAGGCGATCGAGATCTGCCGTACGGCGCGGACGATTCTCGGGGCCAACGGGATCTCCCTCGAATACCCCGTCATGCGGCACGCGACGAACCTTGAGTCGGTGCTGACGTACGAGGGCACCGTGGAGATGCATCAGCTGGTGCTGGGCAAGGCGCTCACCGGACTGGATGCCTTCCGGTAGACCCTGCGCGGGGCAGGGCCGGCGAGCGGCCCTGCCTCAGCTCTGGTTGAAGAAGCCGTCCGTGCGGTGCACGGCCGGGTCGCCGTTCACGATCTCCGTGTTGGCGGGGGACAGCAGGAACACCCGGGTGGACACGCGCTCGATGGAACCGCGCAGTCCGAAGATCAGCCCGGCCGCGAAGTCGACGACGCGCTTGGCGTCGGAGGCCTCCATCGCGGTGAGGTTCATGATGACGGGCACGCCTTCGCGGAACAGTTCGCCGATGGCGCGAGCGTCCCGGAAGCTGTCCGGGGTCACCGTGCCGATCCGGCGGCCTTTCTCCTCGGCGACGTCCGAAGCCACCTTGACCCGCGGGTCGGTGACCCAGGCATCCCCGGGCTCGGTCCCTTCGGAGTATCCGTCGTCGTCGTAGTAACGCTCGTCATCGTTGTCGTCAACGAGGCCCAGCCAGGCACTCGCTTTGCGCACCGATCCCATGGACGCCTCCTCTCACAGCGGTCTCTCTTGCTTCTGTATCCCTATGGTCATCCATGATGCGGATCGCGCGCCAAGTGGATAGCCGCCGCGCGGGGGGTTTGTGACGGTACTGGTGCACAGCGAATACGTCGAGAGGCCAGGTACCCCAAGGGTCGTATCCCATACGGCTGCTGACTGTGAGTGAAATATGATTCTTCACGGCGTACGGGTGAGAGGTGGGGCGTACGGGTGAACGGGTCCGACAGCGCTCAGCTCTGATGAAGCCTCAGGTCAGAGCGCTACTTCAGTTCGGGTGGGGAGATGCGGGAGACGGTCGTCGCCGAGCCTGTGGTGCCCCATTTCTTGAGGATCCTGGCGTAGGTGCCGTTTTTGATGAGGTCATTCACGGCCGCCTGGAACGCCTTGGCCAGGGGCGTGCCCTTCTTGAAGGCGAAACCGACGTCCAGGCGGTGGTACTCGTTGAGGAACTTCACGCCCTGCTGGTGGGCCACCGCGTACCGCAGGCCGTTGATCGTGGACATCACGACGTCGCTGCGGCCCTGTTGGAGCGAGGACCAGATCGCGCCCTGCTCGTTGTAGGTCTGCACCTTGTAGGGCTTTGTGCAGAGGTGCTTGTTGTCCTCCAGCGTGGCTTCGAACGTCGTGCCCGCGCCGGTCGCCACGTTCAGGCCGCACAGCTGGGTCAGGTCGGTGATCCTGGTGAGCTTGCTGTCGCTGCGGGTGGCGAAGCCCTGGCCGTCGTTGATGTAGGTGACGAAGTCGATCGTCCTGCGGCGCTCGTCGGTCACGCCGAAGTTGCCGACGCCGAGGTCGTACGTGCCGCTGTCGAGGGCCGGCAGGATCGCCTCGAAGCTCGCCTGCTCGGTCTTCAGCCTGATGCCGAGGACCTTGGCGACCGCGTTGGCGAAGTCGACGTCCTGGCCGGCCAGGGTCTTGCCGTCGTCCAGGATCGAGGTGCCCGGCGGCTGGCCGGAGACGCTGACGGCGAGGGTCAGGCTCGTGGTGCCGGACGGCAGCAGCCTGGCCGCCGCATCGTCCTTCTTGATCGCGGAGACGACGTCGGTGGTGGGGATCGTGTCGGCGCGGGCCGAGGCCGGGGCGGTGTCGTCCGCGCCCGAGCCGCACGCGGTCAGAAGCAGAGTGCCCGCCGTAATGAAGGCAAAGGGGATGAGCAGACTATTTCGGGCATGGGTGGGTGGGCGCACAGTGGGGCGGTCTCCTGGAAGCGAGGAACGCTGAATGAGGGGAGGGCGCGTGTGAAGGCGGGGAGGATGCGCGAAGGCGAGGAAGGAGAACGCGAAAGGCGCCCTGGGGAATCAGGGCGCGCAGTGGGTCAGCTCAACAGGAAGAGGACCACACGCGACCGAAGTCGATGTGGGAGCGCTTGACCAGCCACTGCTGTGGATGCATGGGGCAAGTGGAACAGGCATCCGGTTTGCCGTCAACTGGCATGAGACGTACGGCTCACAGTGTGGACAGCCTTGACAGCGAGGGGAAACGCAGCCGTAGTCTCGAAGGGCGGCCCTGCTGAGGGGCTCGGCCGCACCCGTGTGAAGGCACCCGTCCGAGTTCTACGGTCCCCCACTCTCGACTTCGCTCGAGCGGGAGGGGCCCCCACTCGCCCCGGAGCCCTCGCATGTCCTCCGACACCCTCGCCAAAGCCTCCTCCGCACCCGGCATACCGGAGTACGCGGATTCCCTGCGGATCGTCCCACGTCGCCGTCTCGGCCAGTGGGCGGCCGCCGTCGCCGTTCTCGTGCTGCTCGGGCTCGCCCTCAACTCCGTTCTGCGCAACGACGCCTTCCAGTGGGACGTCGTCGCGGACTACTTCACCACCGACGCGGTGCTGCGCGGACTGTGGCTCACGCTCTGGCTGACCGCGGTGGTGATGACGCTCGGCTTCGTGCTGGGCGCGCTGCTCGCGGCGGCCCGGCTGTCTGCCAACCCGGTTCTCAGAAGCGTGAGTTGGGGATACGTCTGGCTGTTCCGGTCGATCCCGATCCTGGTGCAGCTGCTGCTCTGGTTCAACATCGGGGCGCTGTACCCGCGGATCCTCGGGGTGCGGACGGTCGACCTGCTCGGCCCGGTCACCGTCGCGGTCATCGGTCTGACCCTGCACGAGGCCGCCTACGCCGCCGAGGTCGTGCGCGGCGGGATCCTCTCCGTCGACCGCGGGCAGATCGAGGCCGCGCAGGCACTCGGGCTCAGTCGATGGCGGCGCTGGTGGCGGATCGTGCTGCCGCAGGCGATGCGCTCCATCGTGCCCCCGGCCGGGAACATGCTGATCGGCACCCTCAAGGGCACCTCCATCGTCAGCGTGATCGCCGTGCAGGACCTGCTCTACTCCGTGCAGCTCGTCTACCACCGCACCTACCAGGTCATTCCCCTGCTGATGGTCGCCACCGTCTGGTACACCGTCGTCACCTCGGTGCTCGGCGTCGGCCAGCACTACCTGGAGAAGCACTACGCCCGGGGCTCGGAGCGCACCCGATGAGGCGCTCGCTGGTGATCGTCGGTGCCGGGCCGCGGGGGACCGGGCTGATCGAGCGGATCGCCGCCAACGCCCCCGAGTTGTACGACGGTCGGGGCCTCGACCTGCACCTTGTGGACCCGCACCCGCCCGGCGCCGGACGCATCTGGCGCGCGGCGCAGTCGCCGCTGCTGTGGATGAACTCGCACGCCGAGGACGTCACCATGTTCACCGACGAGACCGTGGACATGGCCGGACCCGTCCGCCCCGGCCCCACGCTGCACGAGTGGGCCGGGATCGACGGCCGCACCTTCGCGGACCGGCAACTCCAGGGCGCGTACCTGCGCTGGGTGCATGAGCAGGCGGTGGCCGCGCTGCCGGACGGCGTCGTCGTCCACCACCACCCCAGGCGCGCCGTACGGGTCAGCGGCCCGCGCGAGGGCCGGCAGCAGGTCTGGCTGGAGGGCCTGGCGCGTCCGCTCCCCGCCGACCTCGTCGTCCTGGCCCTCGGCCACCTGGACGCCGAACTGGACGCCGAACAGCGCGCGTTGGCCGCGTACGCCCGGGAGCACGGCCTCGTCCACCTGCCACCGGACTTCACCGCCGACAGCGACCTGTCCGCGCTCGCGCCCGGTGCACCGGTCCTGGTCCGCGGATTCGGGCTCGCCTTCGTCGACCTGATGGCGCTGCTGACCGAGGGCCGGGGCGGGCGGTACGACGGGGACACCTACGTCCCGTCCGGGCGCGAGCCGGTTCTCTACGTCGGATCGCGGCGCGGAGTGCCGTACCACTCGAAGATCGGCTACGACTGGTCCGGTGAGCGGCCGCCGCTGCCCCGTTTCCTGGGGCCGGCCGAGATCGACGGACTCCTCGCCCGGCCGGAGGGCTTCGACTTCGGGCGGGACGTGTGGCCGCTGGTGGTGAAGGAGCTCGGATTCGCTCACTACCACCGGCTGTTCACCGTGCATCCGGAGCGGACCGCGATGTCCTGGACCGACTTCGAGGAGAAGTACACGGCCGGGAGCGAGACGGACCTCCAGGTTCTCGTCGCCTCCGCGGTGCCCGACCCCCGCGACCGGCTCGACCTCGCCGCGCTCGACCGGCCGCTGGAGGGGGTGCGGTACGCGACGCACGAGGAGTTCCAGGACGGGCTGCGGCAGTACGTCCAGGCAGACCTGGACCGCCGTCATGACCCCGGACACAGCCCGGACCTGGCCGTCTTCCTCGGGCTGCTCTCCGTCTACGGGCAGCTGGTCCGGCTCGGGGACATCGGCGGATGGTGGCACGGGTTCTTCAGCTATCTGGCCTCCGGGCCGCCCGGACCCCGGCTGCGGCAGCTGCTCGCGCTGTCCCGGGCCGGAGTGCTCAGGTTCATGGGGGCGGACATGGAAGTCCGCGCCGAGGACGGGGTGTTCCGGGCGTCGAGCCCCACCGTGCCGGACTTCTCGGTCCGGGCGCGGGCGCTGGTCGAGGCGCGGCTGCCCGAGCCGACGATCCGGCGGGCCCTCGATCCGCTGCTGCGCGAGCTGCACGCCGAGGGGGCCGCCGAGACCCCGGACGGGCTGCTGCGCGTGGACCGAGCCGACGGGAGGGTCCTGGACCGGTCCGGACGGCCCCACCCACGACGCTTCGCGCTCGGGCCGCACACCGACGGCCGTACTCCCGGCGCCTTCACCCGGCCGCGCACCGGCGGGCCCGCGTTCCGGCAGAACGACGCGACCGCGCGGGCCGCGCTGCTGTTCCTCAGCGAGCTCGCCGGTCGTGCGGCCGCCTAAGTCACCTGGAAAGCAGGGAAGTTCAGCGATGAGTGTCATGGTCGACATCAGGTCCGTCCACAAGAGCTTCGGATCACTGGAGGTGCTCAAGGGCATCGACCTCGCCGTGCGCACCGGCGAGGTCACCGTGATCCTCGGCCCGTCCGGCTCCGGCAAGTCGACGCTGCTGCGCACCGTCAACCACCTGGAGAAGGTGGACCGGGGCACGATCAGCGTGGACGGCGCGCTGGTCGGATACCGGCGTTCCGGCGACAAGCTGTACGAGCTGCCCGAGCGCGAGGTGCTCAGACAGCGCACGCGGATCGGGTTCGTCTTCCAGAACTTCAACCTGTTCCCGCATCTGACCGTGCTGGACAACGTCGTCGAGGCCCCGGTCTCGGCGCTGAAGCGGCCGCGCAAGGAGGCCGTCGAGGCGGCACGGCGGCTTCTCGACCGGGTGGGGCTCGCCGACAAGGCAGACTCCCTTCCCCGGCAGCTCTCCGGCGGCCAGCAGCAACGGGTCGCGATCGCACGGGCGTTGGCGCTGGAACCCCGGCTGCTGCTGTTCGACGAACCGACCTCCGCGCTCGACCCCGAACTGGTCGGCGAAGTCCTCGACGTCATCAAGGACCTGGCCCGCCAGGGCACCACGATGATCGTCGTCACCCACGAGGTCGGCTTCGCCCGCGAGGTCGCCGACACCGTCGTGTTCATGGACGACGGACGCATCGTCGAACAGGGTCCGCCGGCCGACGTGTTGGACACCCCGGACCACGAACGCACGCGGTCCTTTCTCTCGAAGGTGCTGTGATGCTGCACCTGTCGGCCGCTGTCGACCAGCCGTCCGCCTACGACGCCGCCTCCTACCTCACCCTCGCCCGGCTCGCCGAGCGCGGCGGGCTCGACTTCGTGACGCTCGAGGACAGCTTCGCCCGGCCCGGTCCCGACGCCCTCGCCGTGCTGGCCCGCCTCGCGCCCGCCACCAGCCGGATCGGCCTGGTGCCCACCGTCACGACCACGCACACCGAGCCCTTCCACGTCCAGGCCGCCGTCGCCACCCTCGACTGGGTCAGCCGGGGCCGGGCCGGCTGGCGGATCGACGTGTCGACCACCGAGGGCGAGGCCCGCCTCTTCGGCCGCCGGCAGGCGGCTCCGTCCGACGCACTGTGGCAGGAAGCGGGTGAAGTCGCCGACGTGGCCGCGAAGTTGTGGGACAGCTGGGAGGACGACGCCGAGATCCGGGACGCGCCGACCGGCCGCTTCATCGACCGGGACAAGCTGCACCACGTCGACTTCCGCGGCACGTCCTTCTCCGTCAAGGGCCCCTCGATCGTGCCGCGGCCCCCACAGGGCCACCCGGTCCGCGTGGTCGACGCCACCGACGGTCCCGCCCGCAGGACCGCCGCCCGGTACGCCGACGTGGCCCTCGTCCGCGCCACGAGTGCCCCGCAGGCCGCCGCTGTGCGGAACCAACTCCGCTCCATGACAGCGGATTTCGGGCGCCACCCCGACCAGCTGCGGGTCCTCGCCGGCCTCCTCGTCGATCTCGGCGACGGCGAGCACGCGGCCGAGCCTGGGCACGGCGGGGGCGGCCCCCGACAGACCCCGCAGGGGCCGCTCTACCGCGGCGGCCCCGTGGACCTCGCGGAACTGATCGCCACCTGGCACGGCGAGGGCATCGTCGACGGCTTCCACCTCACGCCGGTCGAACCGCTGCGCGACCTGGAACGGCTCGTCAACGGAACCGTGGCACTGCTCCAGCACCGCGGACTGTTCCGCACCTTCTACCCGGGCAGTTCGCTCAGGGAGCACCTGGGCCTCGCCAGGCCCGCCAACCAGTACGCCACAACGGGAGCGCGTCATGAGCCGTAGGCGGATGCATCTGGCCGCGCACTTCCCGGGCGTCAACAACACCACCGTCTGGACCGATCCGGAGTCGAGGTCCCAGATCGAGTTCTCCTCCTTCGCGCACCTGGCCCGCACCGCCGAACGCGGACTGTTCGACTTCTTCTTCCTCGCCGAGGGGCTGCGGCTGCGCGAACACAAGGGCCGTATCCACGACTTGGACGTCGTCGGACGCCCCGAGTCGATCACCGTGCTCAGCGCGCTCGCCGGTGTCACCGAACACCTGGGGCTCGCCGCCACGGTCAACGCGACCTTCAACGAGCCGTTCGAACTCGCCCGCAGGTTCGCGACCTTGGACCACGTGAGCGGCGGCCGGGCCGCCTGGAACGTGGTGACCTCCTCGGATGCCTTCACCGGGGAGAACTTCCGGCGCGGCGGTTTCCTCGACCGGGCCGACCGGTATACCCGGGCCGCCGAATTCCTGGAGACGGCCAGGGAGTTGTGGGGCTCCTGGACACCGGACGGCATCCCGCGGCCGTTCGCGCACCGCGGGCGGCACTTCGACATCGCGGGCGAGTTCACCGTGCCGCGCTCGCCGCAGGGGAACCCGGTCGTCATCCAGGCCGGGGACTCCGACGAGGGACGGGAGTTCGCCGCCTCCGCCGCCGACGTGGTCTTCGCACGGCACAGTTCGCTGGAGGAGGGCCGGGTCTTCTACGCCGATGTGAAGCGCCGCCTCGCCAAGTACGGCCGTACACCCGAAGACCTGAAGATCATGCCCGGGATCGGCGTCGTGCTCGGCGACACCGCCGCCCAGGCCCAGGAGAAGGCCGCCGAGATCCGACGGCAGCAGACCTCACCGCAGACCGCGCTCCGCACGCTGGAGCAGATCTGGGGCGTCGACCTGTCCTCCTACGACCCGGACGGCCCGCTGCCCGACATCGATCCGGTGGCCGATCCGGCCCTCACCCAGGGGCGGACCCGGCGCGGCGACACGGTCGCGATCGCCGAGAAGTGGGCGGCTCTGGCCCGCGAGAAGGGCCTGTCGATCCGGCAGACCGTGATCGAGGCGGGCGGCCGGCAGTTCTTCATCGGCACCCCGGACGCGGTGGCCACCGAACTCGACGAGTTCGTGCAGCGCGAGGCCGCCGACGGCTTCGTCCTCGTACCCCATCTCACCCCGGGCGGCCTCGACCAGTTCGTCGACGAAGTGGTCCCGCTGCTCCAGGAGCGCGGCGCGTTCCGCACCGCATACCGGGGCACCACCCTGCGCTCCCACCTCGGGCTCCCCGACCCCGTACGGAAAGGCTGATCACATGACCACCGACGCGTCCGACGACTGGAAGCTGTGGCACGAGCACCGCGTCGAAGCGGTGTCCGAGCCCTATGGGCCGCTCGCCCTCATCGGCACTCACTGGTTGGACGACCATCCGGACGGCCGACTCCCAAGTCTCCCCGGTACCTGGGCTCTCGCGGACGACGCCGTCGTGCTGACCGCAACCGGGGCGGACGGCCTGACCGTCGACGGGCGGCCCTTCGACGGCGAGGTACGGCTGAGCGCCGACCCCGGTCCGGCCGAGACCGCCCGGGTGGCGTACGGCGAGCGCAGACTGGTCGTGCTGGTGCGCGAAGGCGTGTGGGGCGTACGGGACTTCGACCCCGCAGCCCCGGCCCGGCGGGCGTTCCGCGGCATCGAGGCCACACCGTACGATCCGCGCTGGTCGGTGCCGGGGCGCTTCACGCCGTACGACGCGCGGCGGACCGTTCGTGTGCCGAACGCGGACGGGGTCGAGCGCGGGCTCGGGCTCGGCGGCGAAGTGGCGTTCATGCTCGACGGACAGGAACTGACACTGAAGGCCGCGGTCCGGGACGACGGCTCGCTGTGGGCGGTTTTCGGCGATACGACGAGCGGGGACGGCAGCTACCGGTTCCGGTTCCTGTACCCCTCCGCACCGGACGCCGAAGGACGTACGACGGTCGACTTCAACCGGGCGCTGCTGCCGCCCTGCGCCTTCGCCGACCACTTCATCTGTCCGTTCCCGCCGCCTGGGAACACTCTGGGTGTCGCCGTCGCGGCGGGGGAGCGCGACGTGATCTGAAGGATGAACGTTCCCTCTCGATCGCAAAGGTGTTTCAAAGGTTGCGGCTGAAAGGCGCCCTTGCGGCGACCGGTCGTTCGGCCGAATACTCCCCCTCAGCGCTTGTCAGGGGCACGGCGTGTTCGAAATCCGGACGGCCGGACCGCTGACTGCGCCTCACGGGCCCCGACCCCACGCGGGCCCCCGACTTCCCCTGGGAGGGAACGAAACGTGAGGATCAAGCGCACCACCCCCCGCAGTGGCATTGCGAGACGGACGCGGCTGATCGCCGGTACCACCGGCCTCGTGGCCGCGGCCGCCATCGCGGTCCCCAGCGCGAACGCGACCGCTGCGACCCCGTTCAGCACCGCCGAACTCAAGAGCGCCAGTAGCTCGGTACTCAAGGCCGACATCCCGGGCACCGCCTGGGCCGTCGACAGCAAGACCAACCGTGTGGTCGTCACCGCGGACAGCACGGTCTCGCAGGCCGAGATCGCCAAGATCAAGCAGCAGGCGGGCAGCAACGCCGACGCGCTCACGATCAAGCGGACTCCGGGCAAGTTCAACAAGCTGATCTCCGGCGGCGACGCCATCTATGCGAGTAGCTGGCGCTGCTCCCTCGGCTTCAACGTCCGCAGCGGCAGCACCTACTACTTCCTGACCGCCGGTCACTGCACCGACGGCGCGGGCACCTGGTGGTCGAACTCCGCGCACACGACCACGCTCGGTTCGACGGCCGGGTCCAGCTTCCCGACCAACGACTACGGCCTCGTCCGCTACTCGTCCAGCTACCCGACCTCGTCGATCTCCGGCACCGTCGGCAGCGTCGACATCACCAGCGCCGCCACCCCGAGCGTGGGCACCACGGTCAACCGCCGCGGTTCCACCACCGGCATCCACAGCGGGCGGGTCACCGCGCTCAACGCGACCGTCAACTACGGCGGCGGTGACGTCGTCTACGGCATGATCCAGACCACGGTCTGCGCCGAGCCCGGCGACTCCGGCGGCCCGCTGTACGGCAGCAACGGCGTCGCCTACGGTCTGACCTCCGGCGGCAGCGGCAACTGCTCCTCCGGCGGCACGACCTTCTTCCAGCCGGTCACCGAGGCCCTGAGCGCGTACGGCGTCAGCGTCTTCTAGGCCCGCAACGGCCCGCATCGCAACCGGCACCTGGTGGACCCCCGTACGCATCTGCCGTACGGGGGTTCGCCGTGATCACGACGTGGTCTGTTTCGACGTGGTCCGTCTCGGCGGGGCGCAGAGCCAGTCCAGTACGGCCGGCAGGGCCTCCAGCGCGCCGAAATGGCCGGTGTCCTGCTGGAGGACGGGGCGGACGCGGGGGATGCGGTCCGCCAGCCACGTGAAGTGGCCGACCGGGGAGAACCTGTCCTGGGCGCCGTGCCACAGCAGCACGGGCCGGATGACGGCCGCCGGGTCGAAGCCCCAGTCGCTCAGCAGGGCGAGGTCGTCGTCGAGCCAGCCGTACGACGAACCGCGCAGCGCCTCCCGGTAGGCGCGCAGCAGCATCTCGCCGATCGCCGGGTCGGAGACGATCCGCCGGTCGGAGTCCGTGAGCCCGTCGCGCAGGGAGACGAGCAACTGCGCGGGGTCGCGGCGGATGTCGGCGGCGCGGGCGGCGAGGCGGCCGGCGAAGGCGAGCGGGTCGGTGAGCGCCCGGGTGAACTCCTCGACGTGGGACTCGGCCATGCCGTCGAACCAGCTCAGGTCCCGCGCGTCCGGCGGAGCGGGGGACGCCAGCACCGCCGCCCGCCGTACCCGGGAGGGCAGCAGCGCGGCACAGGCCAGGGCGTGCGGGGCACCGCCGGAGTGGCCGAGCACCGAGAAGCGGCCGAGCCCGAGGGCGCCGGCCAGCTCCGCCACGTCCCGGGCGGCGTCGGCCACACGGCGTCCGGGCAGACGGTCCGAATCGCCGTAGCCGGGGCGGTCGTAGGCGATGAACCGGATGTGCGGGCGCGCGGCGACGACGTCCCGGGGTACGACGCCGAGGCGGCAGCCCGGGGTGTCGTGCAGCAGTACCACCGGTGTGCCGTCCGGGTCGCCGTACTCCTCGACCGTCAGCCGGCGGCCGTCCTGCGTCCTGATGCCGTGGACCACCTGTGTCCTCCGTCTCCCCTTCGTGTACACAGCGGAGTTACCGTCGAAGTACACACCTTGAGCGCCTGGTTCGGACCCTGGGGGTCGCGATGGTCGAGGAGCTGGTGGCGGCGGGCGTGACGCTCGTGTCCGCCGGAGCGGTGTACGTGATGGCGGCCGCGCGGGTCGTCAAGCAGTATGAACGGGGCGTGGTGTTCCGCCTCGGAAAGCTCCGGCCGGAGGTGCGCGGGCCGGGGTTCACGATGATCGTTCCGGGCGTGGACAAGCTCCGGAAGGTCAACATGCAGATCGTGACGATGCCGGTGCCCGGGCAGGAGGGCATCACCCGGGACAACGTCACGGTGCGGGTGGACGCCGTCGTCTACTTCAAGGTGACCTCGCCGGCCGAGGCGGTCGTCCGGGTCGAGGACTACCGGTTCGCGGTCGCGCAGATGGCGCAGACCTCGCTGCGGTCGATCATCGGCAAGAGCGAGCTGGACGATCTGCTGTCCAATCGCGAAAAGCTCAACCAGGGGCTGGAGTTGATGATCGACAGCCCGGCGGTGGAGTGGGGCGTCACGATCGACCGGGTCGAGATCAAGGACGTCTCGCTGCCCGAGACCATGAAGCGGTCCATGGCCCGGCAGGCCGAGGCGGACCGGGAGCGGCGGGCCCGGGTCATCAACGCGGACGCGGAGCTCCAGGCGTCGAAGAAGCTGGCCGAGGCGGCCAAGGAGATGTCCGAGCAGCCTGCCGCGCTGCAACTGCGGTTGCTGCAGACGGTGGTGGCGGTGGCGGCGGAGAAGAACTCGACGCTGGTGCTGCCGTTTCCCGTGGAGCTGCTGCGGTTTCTGGAGCGGGCGGCGCCGACGCCGCAGCAACCGCTGCAGGAGCAACGTCCGTCTCTGGAGCCCCGACTGGATTCGGATCCTGGAGGGTCGAATTCAGGACAGGACTAGACCTCACGGGCTGATGGGGTGTTACTCGCTCGTAGTGTTTGCAGCGTGAATGGCCTGGGGTGACCGTGGACTGTCAAAAATGTCAGAGGCGCGCAACCGCGTTCTACGCGCGTCCGGAAGTCACCCTTGTGCGCTCCCTGTGGGGTTCGGAAGAGTAAGGGCTCGTCAACCAGCCTTCCGGCCCGTGAGGTCCCCACAATCTCCCGGGCCGACCCCCCACAGGAGGACGCGAGTTGAAGCATCGACGCATACCCAGGCGCCGGATCGTCGTGGCAGGTGCGGGCATCACCGCACTGGTCGCCGCGGGTGTCACCTTGCAGACTGCGAACGCCAGCGAGACGCCGGCCACGCCGGAAGTCAAGACCCTCTCGGCCCTCGCGGCCGGAAAGCTCGCCTCGACGCTCGGGGCGGATCTCGGCGCGGACGCGGCCGGGACGTTCTACGACGCGAAGACCAAGAGTCTCGTGGTGAACGTGCTCGACGAGGACGCGGCACGGACCGTGTCGGCGGCCGGGGCCTCGGCGAGAATCGTCTCGAACTCTCTCGCCGAGCTGAAGAGCGCGCGGACGACGCTGTCGAGCGACGCGACCATCCCCGGGACGTCCTGGGTGACCGACCCCACCACCAACAAGGTCGTCGTCACCGCCGACCGCACGGTCTCCGCCGCCGAATGGACCAAGCTCACCAAGGTGGTCGACGGGCTGGGCCCGGTGGCCGAACTCCAGCGCAGCAAGGGGGAGTTCAAGCCCTTCATCGCGGGTGGTGACGCGATCAGCGGATCCGGCGGGCGGTGCTCGCTGGGATTCAACGTGGTCAAGGGCGGGGAGCCGTTCTTCCTCACCGCCGGGCACTGCACCGAGGCGATCTCGACGTGGTCGGACTCGAGCGGAAAAGAGGTCGGCACCAACTCGCTGTCCAGCTTCCCGGACAACGACTACGGGCTGGTGAAGTACACGGCGGAGGTCGATCACCCCAGCGAGGTGAACCTCTACAACGGGTCCGCGCAGGCGATCACGGGGGCGGCGGCCGCGACCGTCGGTCAGTCGGTGACGCGCAGCGGGTCCACGACCCAGGTGCACTCCGGAAAGGTCACCGGGCTGGACGCGACGGTGAACTACGGCAATGGCGACATCGTGAACGGGCTGATCCAGACCGACGTGTGCGCGGAGCCCGGGGACAGCGGAGGCTCGCTGTTCTCCGGGAGCAGTGCGATCGGGCTGACGTCCGGTGGCAGTGGTGACTGCACCTCCGGCGGGGAGACGTTCTTCCAGCCGGTGACAGAGGCGCTGTCGGCGACCGGGGCGTCGATCGGCTGACGTTCGTTTCGGTGGTGAGTGGAGTCCCGTCCCCTCTTTGGGGGCGGGACTCTCGCGTTTCGCGGAGGCCGCGACGTCAAACGCCGCAATCCGGGTCCGAATAGCTGTTTCCGCAGGTGAGAGGTGATTCGACCCTCGTCGTACACACGTTCGGTTTTTGGTCTATGGTGGAGGTGAGGCGATAGGGAACTGATGTTCGACAGTGGAGGTGCGGATGCCTGGCTTCACTCATCTGCACACCGTCTCCGGGTTCTCCCTGCGCTACGGCGCCTCGCACCCGGAGCGCCTCGCCGAGCGCGCCTCCGAGCGGGGGATGGACGCCCTCGCCCTCACCGACCGTGACACCCTCGCGGGTACGGTCCGGTTCGCCAAGGCCTGTGCGAGGGCGGGGGTGCGGCCGTTGTTCGGGGTGGGGCTGGCCGTGGAGGAGGCCCAGCCCGTACGACAGGAGCGGCGCCGTGCTCCCGTGCGCGGAGGTGCCTTCGTCGACGAGTCGGCTCCCCGTGTCACCTTTCTCGCCCGGGACGGTGCCCGCGGCTGGGCCGACCTGTGCCGGCTCGTCACGATGGCGCACTCGGACAAGGGTGAGCAGGGCACGCCGCTGCTGCCCCGGGCCGAGAACCGGGGGGACGGGCTGACCGTGCTGCTCGGACCCGCCTCCGATGTCGGCCGGGCCCTCGCCGTCGGCCGCCCCGACCGGGCCGCCCGGCTGCTCGTTCCCTGGCGGGAGACCTACGGTGACGCCCTGCGGCTCGAAGCCGTCTGGCACGGGCGGAAGGGCACGGGGCCGGGCTCCCTGCGGCTGGCCGCCCGTACGGTCGGCTTCGCCGCCGAGCAGCGGATCCGTCCCGTGCTCAGCAATGCCGTACGGTACGCCGACGCCGGCCTGGGCCCGGTCGCCGACGTCCTGGACTCGGCCCGCCGCCTTGTCCCCGTCGGCGCAGTCAAGGAACTGGACTCCGGCGAGGCCTGGCTCAAGGACGCGGGGGCCATGCTGGCGGCCGCCGAACGGATCGTCGAGGCCGCGGGCTTCCGGCGCGACATCGCCCACCGGCTGCTGGAGCAGACACAGGCGACGGCCGCCGAGTGCTTGGTCGACCCCGAGGACGACCTCGGGATCGGCACCGTCCACTTCCCCGAGCCGCACCTCGTCGGCGCGGGCCTCCGCACCGCCCAGCGGTCCCTGGCCTCGCGGGCGGCGGCCGGAATGGTGCTGAAGGGGTATGCGGGCAAGCCCGCGTACTGGGAGCGGATGCACGAGGAACTGGACATCATCGCTTACCACGGATTCGCCTCCTACTTCCTGACGGTCGCTCAGGTCGTCGATGACGTGAGGGACATGGGCATCCGGGTTGCCGCTCGGGGCTCCGGCGCCGGTTCCCTGGTCAATCACCTTCTCGGGATCGCCCACGCCGATCCCGTCGAGCACGGGCTGCTGATGGAACGGTTCCTGTCCACCCGGCGGCTCGTTCTGCCCGACATCGACATCGATGTGGAGTCCGCGCGCCGCCTCGAGGTCTACCGGGCGATCATCGGGCGGTTCGGGACCGAGCGGGTCGCCACCGTCGCGATGCCGGAGACGTACCGGGTGCGGCACGCGATCCGGGACGTGGGGGCGGCCCTGTCCATGGACCCCGCCGACATCGACCGCATCGCCAAGTCCTTCCCGCACATCCGGGCGCGCGACGCCCGCGCGGCCCTGGAGGAACTGCCCGAACTCAAGGCGCTGGCAGAAGAGAAGCAGCGTCACGGCAGGTTGTGGGAGCTGGTCGAGGCCCTCGACGCTCTTCCCCGGGGGATCGCCATGCATCCGTGCGGGGTGCTGCTCTCCGACGCGACCCTGCTGCGCCGTACGCCGGTCATGCCGACCAGCGGCGAGGGGTTTCCCATGTCGCAGTTCGACAAGGAGGACGTCGAGGATCTCGGGCTGCTCAAGCTCGATGTGCTGGGCGTGCGGATGCAGTCGGCGATGGCGCACGCGGTCGCGGAGGTGGAGCGGGCGGCGGGGGAGCGGATCGACCTGGACGCCGTGCCGCCGGGCGACCCGGCGACGTATCGACTCATCCGGTCCACCGAGACGCTCGGGTGCTTCCAGATCGAGTCGCCGGGGCAGCGGGACCTGGTCGGCCGGTTGCAGCCGGCCACCTTCCACGATCTCGTCGTCGACATCTCGCTCTTCCGGCCCGGCCCGGTCGCCGCCGACATGGTGCGGCCGTTCATCGAGGCACGGCACGGGCGGGCGCCCGTCCGGTATCCGCACCGGGATCTGGAGCGGCCGCTGAAGGGGACGTACGGGGTCGTCGTCTTCCACGAGCAGATCATCGACATCGTCGACATCATGACCGGGTGCGGGCGCGGCGAGGCGGACCGGGTGCGGCGCGGGCTGTCCGACCCGGAGTCGCAGGGGCGGATCCGGTTCTGGTTCGCGCAGCACGCGGCGGCGAACGGATACAGCGCGGAAACGATTCAGCGTACCTGGGAGATCATCGAGGCCTTCGGGTCGTACGGCTTCTGCAAGGCGCACGCGGTCGCCTTCGCCGTACCGACGTACCAGTCGGCGTGGCTGAAGGCGCACCACCCGGCGGCCTTCTACGCCGGGCTGCTCACGCACGACCCCGGGATGTATCCGAAGCGGCTGCTGCTGGCGGACGCGCGGCGGCGCGGGGTGCCGATCCTGCCGTTGGACGTGAACGAGTCGGGGGTCGCCCATCGGATCGAACTGGTGTCTGAATCTCCTGCCGTGTGGGGACTTCGGCTGGCCCTCTCCGACGTGCACGGCATCAGCGAGGCCGAGGCGGCACGGATCGCCGAGGGACAGCCGTACGCCTCACTGCTGGACTTCTGGGGGCGGGCGCGTCCGAGCCGTCCGGTGGCTCAACGTCTCGCGCAAGTAGGGGCGTTGGATGCCTTCGGCGCCAACCGGCGTGATCTGCAACTGCACCTGACCGAGCTGCACCGGGGCGCTCGCGCGGGCCGTGGGGCCCAACTCCCCTTGTCCGGCGGCCGGAAGACTGCCTCGGTCGGACTGCCCGATCTCTCCTCCGTGGAGAAGCTCAGCGCCGAGCTGGGGGTGCTGTCGATGGACGTCTCGCGCAATCTGATGGACGACCACCAGGAGTTCCTGACGGAGCTGGGCGTGGTCAGCGCGCGACGGCTGCGGGAGGCGCGGCACGGTGAGGCCGTACTGGTCGCGGGGGCCAAGGCGGCCACTCAGACGCCGCCGATCCGGTCCGGCAAGCGGGTCATCTTCACCACCCTGGACGACGGCACCGGCCTGGTCGACCTCGCCTTCTTCGACGACTCCCACGACGCCTGCGCGCACACCGTCTTCCACTCCTGGCTGCTGCTGGTGCGCGGGGTGGTGCAGCGGCGCGGCCCGCGCAGCCTCAGCGTGGTGGGCGCGGCCGCCTGGAACCTCGCCGAACTGGTCGAGCTGCGGGACGGGGAAGGCCTCGACGCGGTGGCGGCACGGCTGGCGGAGCCGGTGCCGGTCGGGGCCGGTGACGCGGCCGAGGATCCGACCGGCGGCAGACGAATCCAAATGCCGACGGGATACGAACTGCATCCATGGGCCGATCTGCGACCGGCGGGTCAAGAGCCTTCACAGATACGGAAGTTGTGGCACCAGAGCCCGGGGAGTGCGGGATGACCATCCTCTGCGTACGTTTCCAGCTGCCGCCGACGCGGGAGGCGGCCCTGCCCGAACTGCTCGGCCTCCTCGAGGAGTTCACGCCGGTCGTCGAAGCGCTGCCGCCGGACCGGGCACTGGCCGATCTGCGGGGCGCCGAACGGTACTTCAAGCGGGACGCCGTCGAACTGGCCTCGGTGATCCGGGTCCGCGCCCTCGCCCTGCACGGCGTCGACTGCGCGATCGGCGCCGGGCCCGGGCCGATGCTGGCCCGCATGGCACTGAAGGACGCCCGGCCCGGGGTGACCTGTGCGGTCCCCGGGGACGCGGTGGCGGACTTCCTCGCCGGCCGGCCCGTCGCCGCGCTCCCCGGCGTCGGCGGCGCGACCGCCCGCGTCCTGTGCGAGTACGGCCTGGACACCCTGGGCCGGGTCGCCGCCGCACCCCTGCCCACGCTCCAGCGCCTGGTCGGCGCCAAGACCGGCCGCGAACTGCACGAGAAGGCGAACGGCGTGGACCGCGGCAGGGTGGTCCCGAACGGCGTCTCGCGCTCCCTCGCCACCGAACGCCCCTTCACGCGCGACGAGTTGGACCCCGATCAACATCGCCGCGCGCTGCTCTCCGCCGCCGAGGAACTGGGCGCCCGGCTGCGCGCCCTCGACAAGGTCTGCCGCACCCTGACCCTCACCGTGCGCTACGCCGACCGCACCGCGACCACCCGCAGCCGCACCCTCGGTGAACCCACGGCCCACTCGGTGGCCCTGACCAGGGCGGCGTACGACATGTACGAGGCCCTCGGTCTCCAGCGTGCCCGAGTCCGCTCCGTCTCCCTGCGCGCCGAGGGCCTCGACCCCGCCGAACAAGCCTCCCACCAGCTCACCTTCGACCCCACCGACGACAAGCTCCGCCGCATCGAGGAGGCCGCGGACCGGGCCCGCGCGAGGTTCGGGCCGCTGGCGGTGCTGCCGGGAACCCTGGCCGCGTAGGTCAGTTGGCCCACGGCGGAGTGATACGGGTGCCGTCGGCCAGTTCCGCCTCCAGGCCGATGGAGGTGGTGACCCAGGTGAGGGCGGTGTGATCGGTGGGGTTCTCGACGGCGAAGGTCACGCCGGGGTTGACGATCACCGTGTCGCCCGCGGTGATCCGATGGGCGGTGTCGCCGAGAGTGATCAGGAGTTCGCCGATGAGCAGGTGGAAGATCTCCTCGCGGTTGACGGTGTGAGCCGGCGCCTTCGTTCCCGCGGGGATCTCGCCGCGCCAGGCGCAGAGCTCCTTGGCGCCGCTGAGGGGAGTGGCGTACGAGACGAAACGGGCCCCGTGGATCTCGTGGGTGACGGCATCGGACGAGTGGACTACGGGCATGCGGGGCCTCCGGGTCGTAGATGGTCAAGCAGATTGACTATATGTATCCATGGTCAAGCTGCTTGACCAAATCGTCAAGGGTGTTTCAATGCCTGAGTGCAGAACTCCGAAGCCCTCGCCCTGGCCGCCGCCCTGCTCGCCGCCGCCGGTGACCTGACCCAACGCATCAACGATGGGGTCGTCGCCCGTGGGTTCGAGGCGCGGCCGGCCTGGGGCTTCGCGTTCGCGCGGCTCGCGCCGGACGGGGCCACGGTCACGGAGCTGGCCGGTCATCTCGGTGTGACCAAGCAGGCCGCGAGCCAGCTGGTCGACGAGATCGTGCGCAAGGGGTATGCCGAGCGGCGGCCGCATCCCGGGGACGCGCGGGCCCGGCTGGTCGTGCTGACCGAGCGGGGATGGGCCTGCACCCGTGCGGCGGAGGAGGCCGCCGCGGAGGCCGTGCGGTCGTGGATCGATGTACTCGGTGAGAGTGATGTGCGCGCGTTGCGCGACCGATTGGGGCGGATTGCTCCCAAGGGTCCCATCAGGCCCGCCTGGTGACGGTTCATCAGTGGATGCATCCGGCGCGGTTAACACTGCAAGTTTTTACTGACGCGTAACTTCACAAGTGCACTACTCGTCCGTAACTTTCGAATTGAACAGCATCCTCGTGATCCGGGTCACAGGGCGTACAGCCATCGCAACTCCCTTGAGCCGCAAGGAGATCACCCGATGCTGCCCTGGAAACGACTGCTCAGACCCCTCGCCGCCCTGCTCCTGACCGCCGCGGTCGCCGTCGTCCCCGCCGCCGGAGCCGCCCAGGCGGCGACCGCCCCAAGTAGCGGATGGAACGACTACACCTGCAAGCCCTCCGCCGCGCACCCCCGCCCCGTCGTCCTCGTCCACGGCACCTTCGCCAACTCCGTGGACAACTGGCTGGCCCTCGCCCCCTATCTGGAGAACCGCGACTACTGCGTCTTCTCCTTCGACTACGGCCAACTGTCCGGAGTGCCCCTCTTCCACGGCCTCGGTCCCATCGACAAGTCGGCGGAGCAGCTGAAGACCTTCGTCGACAAGGTGCTCGCCGCCACCGGCGCCCCCGAGACCGACCTCGTCGGTCACTCGCAGGGCGGTCTGATGCCCCGCTACTACCTCAAGTTCCTCGGCGGAGCCGCCAAGGTGAACGCCCTCGTCGGTATCGCCCCCGACAACCACGGCACCACCCTGTCGGGTCTGACCAGCCTGCTGCCGTACTTCCCGGGCATCCAGGACCTGCTCACCACCCACACCCCGGCCCTCGCCGACCAGGTCGTCGGCTCCCCCTTCCTCGCCAAACTCAACGAAGGCGGCGACACCGTCCCCGGCGTCACGTACACCGTCCTCGCCACCAAGTACGACGAGGTCGTCACGCCGTACCGGAGCCAGTTCCTCAGCGGATCCGGCGTCCACAACGTCCTGCTGCAGGACCTGTGCGCGCTCGATCTCTCCGAGCACGTGGCCATCGGGCTGTTCGACCGGATCGCCTTCCACGAGGTGGCCAACGCCCTCGACCCCGCCCACGCCACCCCCACCACCTGCGCGTCGGCGTTCAGTTGACCGATGCCGGGGCCTGTCCGGCCTGAGCCGCCGGTCAGGCCCCGGAGCTCATGCGGTCAACGGCCCCGCCGTGCACCGCCGTTCACCGCGCGCCGCCGCACCGAACCGAACAGGATCGCCGCGCCGGCCGCGAGCGTGGCAGCACCGCCCATCGCGAGATACGACGTGCTGCTGTCCCCACCCGTCTCGGCGAGGTTCTGCGAAGTTCCCGCCGCCTGAACGTCGTTGGCCGGGAGGCTCGCCCTCCCGGCCAACGGCTCCGCCGACGTACTGGCGTCGTCGTCACCGTGCCCGTCGTGCTCCACCGTCGACTTGCCGGTGCCGTCCTCGATCTGCTCCTCAGAGGGAGCGGAGGCGCTCGGGGCCGGGGTCGGACTGCTCGCCGGGCCACCGGAGTCGCCGCCGAACGTCACGTCCGAGCAGGAGTAGAACGCCTCCGGGCTGTCCGAGCGCTGCCAGATCGCATACAGGAGCTGCTTCCCGGAGCGCTCCGGGAGCGTGCCGGAGAACGTGTAGAAGCCGCCCGAGGCGACCGGGTCGGTGGCCGTCGCGACCGGGTTCGACAGGTCCAGGTCGCCCCAGCCCAGCGGCTGCGCCGGGTCGTAGCCCGGCTTGGTGAGGTACACCGTGAAGGTGCCCTTGTGCGGAGCGGTCACGCGGTACTTGAAGGTGTACGACCCACTGCTCACACTCGTCGCCGGCCAGTCGGCGCGGGCCAGGTCGAGCCCCTTGAACTCGTCGTTGTTCGCGCTGCACAGCCTGCCGTCCGGGATCAGCGCCTGGTGGCGTCCGTTCGCGTCGCCGATGCGGATGCCGTTCCAGTCGTAGAGCGCCTGCGTGCCGCCCGCCGCGATCGCCGCCCTGCACGCGTCCGACGTCGGGCTCTCGGGACCCTCCGCGTAGCACTGCGAGACCCGGCTGACCGGGTCGCCCATCGAGCCGTGCGCGGACGCGGGCCCGGCGGCCAGTGCGGTCAGGGCGAGCGGGGTCAGGCCGACGGCGACGACGGCTGTGGCCTTGCGGCGTGCGGGCATGGGGGATCTCCTCGGAACCGGTACTGATGGGTGCCGGATCAAAGAAACCGTGAAATCCCCAGCTTGTGACGGGCGGTGGCGATCTTTATGGCCCTCTTAAGGGAGTGCTGAGGCGGAGATCAGACAGCTACCGTGCGCGCATGACGAACGAGGAGATCCGACCCGCCGTCGCGGCCGACGTACCGACCGTGAAAGCCCTGACCGACGCTGCGTACGAGCACTACATCGAGCGCATCGGACGCGTACCGCAGCCCATGGAGCGGGACCACGCGGCGAACGTGGCCGCGGGGCAGGTGTTCGTCACCGGTGACCCGGTGGTCGGGCTCGTGGTGGTCGAGGAGTACCCCGACCATCTCTATCTCGACAACATCGCCGTCCGCCCCGACGCCCAGGGGCAGGGCGTGGGGGGACGGCTGCTGCGATTCGTCGAGGCACACGCGCGTGCGCTGGGGCTGCCCGAGGTCAGGCTCTACACGAACGCGATGATGTGGGAGAACCAGGAGATCTATCCGAAGTTCGGTTATGAGGTCGTGGAACGGCGAGTGGACGGGCCCTATGACCGCGTCCACTACCGCAAGCGACTGGTCTGATACGGGGCGCGCCTGCCGCCGTCAGCCGTCGGGCCACCAGGTCCGCGCGATGTCCTTGCGGACCTCGGGTCGTCCCGCGGGGCGCTCGTCGGCCTCCTCGGGGAGTCGCCGGGCGTCTGTCCTCTTCAGGGGCTTCTGCACGGTGGTACGGCGCATGACTGCCTCCTTCAGTGCCTACCGTGTTCCGCGTTCTCACGGAGGTAGACCCTTTTGGGGAGAGTTCCTCATCGGTTACCGGTCTGTCAGTGGCGGCTGTCACGATTCGAGTGTCAGTGGCGGGTGTCACTCTTGGGTGCATGACGGAGAACAGTGACGGCAGGGGTGGCGCGGCGGACGTGGACTGGGACGCCGAAGCGGGGTCCTTCGACGAGGAGCCGGATCACGGGTTGCGGGACCCCGGGGTAAGGGGCGCTTGGGCCGAGCGGCTGCGGGGGTGGCTGCCGGGAGGGGCCTCCGACGTCCTCGATCTCGGGTGCGGGACCGGGAGTCTGTCACTCCTCGCGGCCGAGCAGGGGCATCGGGTGACCGGGGTGGATCTTTCTCCGGCCATGGTGGAGCTGGCGCGCGCCAAGCTCGCCGGGCGTGACGCGGCGTTCCTGGTCGGTGACGCCGCGCATCCTCCGGTGGGGGAGCAGCGGTTCGATGTGGTCCTTGGCCGACACGTGCTGTGGGCGTTGCCGGATCCCGGGCGGGTGCTGCGGCGGTGGTGGGGGTTGCTGCGGCCGGGTGGGCGGTTGGTGCTGGTGGAGGGGGTGTGGGGGGCGGTGGGGATATCGGCCGAGGTGGTGAGCGGGTTGGCGGAGCCGCTGGGCGGTCATGTACGGGTGGAGCGGTTGTCGGGGGACTCTTTGCTGTGGGGGAAGGACGTGGATGACGAGCGGTACGCGGTGCTGGTGAGGGGCGACTAAGAGATCGGGGGCCAGTGTGGTGCCTCGGTCGAAAAGCGGTGGGCCAAGGCCTCCAGCTCGTCCAGGGCCGTCATTGCCGCCGACGCCGCCTCCGGGTCTCTCTCCGCCAGGCCGCTCTCCTCGAACTCGTCCTCGTCCAGGCGCAGCACGTCCGTGCCGTCGGTCGAGACCCACAGGTCCAGGTCCAGGTCCTCCACGACCAACTCGGTGCCGTTCAGTGCCGCCGGGCGGGTGATGTCGCAGTACCAGCCCTTCAGAGTGCCGTCCGAGGAGCGGACCTCCTTGACGGCGTACCAGCGGTCCCGCCAGTAGTGCTCGGTGAAGATGTCGCCGGGCTCGAAGCGGACGAAGCCGAAGTCACGGAAGCCCTCGCCCGCCCATGGGGCTCGGACGGTGATGCGGGTGCCGTCGTCGGTGAGGAGCTCGGCCTCGTAACGGATCTTCGTGCGGCCCGCCTTGAGCAGGACGACGTCCACACGCTGCAGGGGCTCAGGTGAGTTCGCGGACATGACGTACCTCCGTGGCGCAGATCTCGTATCCGAACCACTTGTTGATCGCGAGCATGGGTTCGTTGCCGGCGTCGTTGCCGGTGAGGGCCTGCGTGCATCCGGCGGCGCGGGCGCGGTGCAGGGAGGCGTTCTTGGCGAGCTTGGCGAGGCCCCGGCCGCGGAAGGCGCGGGCGGTTCCCGTCATGGCGGTGGCATAGCGGCCGGCGCCGTCGGTGTGGGCGACGCTGAAGGCGGCGGGGCGGCCCTCGACCAGGGCGATGGTGGTCAGGGCATGGTCGAGGAGCGGATGTTTCCAGTTCTCCTCGATCCACACGTCGTAGTCCGTGAACTCGATGCCCACATCGCTCGGTTCGTCTTCCGCCGTCTCCGCGTCCAGCTCGAAGAAGGGGCGCGGGTCGTCGGCGAAGTCGGCCGCGGTGCGCAGTTCGACGCCCGGGGGAGGCGTTTGCAGCGGGGGCAGCGTGCCGTTCGTCAGGTCCAGGCGCAGGAAGTGCGCGGAGCGGCTGGCCCGGTAGCCGTGCCGCTCGGCGAACGTGCGGTTCTGCGGCTCGTCCAGCACCCAGGAGTACAGCCTGGTCGCGCCGTGTGCCGCGAGATGCTCCTCGGCGGTGCGGGCGAGGAGGCTACCGGCGCCGCGCCGCACGCGGTCCGGGCGTACGTAGATGTTGAGGTAGCCGTGGCCCGGCTCCGGGCTGTCGTGGGCGAGGCCGACCTGGGCCGTGCCGATCACCTCTCCGTCCTCCTCCGCGACGAAGGAGCGGTAATGGGCGTCCGGGTGGGTGTGGACCGTACGGTGAATGACGCCGGCCGGGGTCCACAGCACGTGGGGAAGGGCCAGATGGCGGGCGTGCGTGAAGTCCTCGACGTCGGCCGGGTCCTGGGGGCGCAGGTCGCGCACGATCACGGTCATGAAGGCGCACGTTACGTGGGGGCGTCGCACGAGTGCCTCTCATTTTCCGGTGGGTGCGGGACAATCGGCTCGTGACCTTGAAGATCCACATCGACGACAGTGCGCCGCCGTACGAGCAGGTGCGGGTGCAGATCTCCGAGCAGGCGCGGGCGGGGGTGCTGCCGGTGGGGTACCGGCTGCCGACCGTGCGCGGGCTCGCCGAGTCGCTCGGACTCGCCGCGAACACCGTCGCCAAGGCCTACCGGGCGCTGGAGAGTGACGGGGTGATCGAGACCCGGGGGCGCAACGGCACGTTCGTGGCCGCCGCCGGCTCGGCCGCCGAACGGGAGCTGGCGTCGGCCGCCCAGGCGTACGTCGAGCGGGCCCGGCGACTCGGGTTCACGGAGAGGGACGCGTTGGCGGCCGTACGGGATGCGCTGCGGGCGGCTTACGGGGAGGGCTGAGACAGCGCGGCGAACAGCCGCGCGTTCCGTACGGCGGCTCCGTTCGGGTCGTTGTTGAAGTACGCGTACACGTCCTCGTTCCCGGCCCAGGTCTTCTCGATCCGCTCGGCCCAGGTCTCCAGGGAGCGTCTGCCGTAGTGCGGCCACGCCCGTGCTCGGCCTTCGTGGAAGCGGACGTATCCCCAGTCGGCGGTGCGCCAGAGCGGGGTCACCGGGCGGGCGCGGACGTCGGCCCAGCACAGGGCCGCGCCGCGGGACTCCAGCACCTTTCGGGTCTCCGGTGTCCACCAGGAATCATGGCGGGGTTCCACCGCGACCCGGGTCGACGACGGGAAACAGGTCAGGCAGGCGTCCAGCAGCTGCGGGTCGGCCCGCAGGGTCGGGGGGAGCTGGAGCAGCACCGGGCCCAGACGCGGGCCCAGCCCCTCCGCGTGGCTGATCAGGCGGTGCACCGGCTCCTGCGGGTCCTTCAGCCGCTTGATGTGGGTCAGGTACCGGCTCGCCTTCACCGCCACCACGAAGTCCCCCGGCACCCGCTCCCGCCACGCCTCGAAGGTCTCGCGGGTCGGCAGCCGGTAGAACGCGTTGTTGATCTCGACCGTCGGGAAGTGCTCCGTGTACTGCTCCAGCCAGAGCCGCATGGGGACGTCGGCGGGGTAGAGGACGCCCCGCCAGTCCTTGTACTGCCACCCCGACGTGCCCACGAACAGGGTCATACACCCATCAAAGCACTACAGATACAGCCCCGCGTCCGCCCCCGGGCGCGGCTCCGGCACCGCCGTCGGTGACGTCCCCCGGCGCAGTGCGTACAGCTCCGCCAGGGTCGCTCCCTCACGGCCCACGCCCTCCTCGGTGCCGAGCCAGCCCACCGCCTCCCGGTGGGTCAGCGGGCCCACCTCGATGCGGGCCAGACAGCGGCCGGGGCGGACCACGGCGGGGTGCAGGCGCTCGAGGTCCTCGTTGGTCGTGACGCCCACCAGGACGTTGCGGCCCTGGCCCAGCAGGCCGTCGGTGAGATTCAGCAGACGCGACAGGGCCTGGCCCGCCGTGTGCTTCGCCTCGCCGCGGATCAGCTCGTCGCAGTCCTCCAGGAGCAGGAGCCGCCAGCGGCCCTTGCCCGTCGAGTCCTCCTCGCCGATCGCGATGTCCATCAGATAGCCGACATCGCTGAACAGCCGCTCCGGGTCCAGGACGCAGTCCACCTGGCACCAGTCCCGCCAGGAGCGGGCCAGCGTTCGCAGGGCGGAGGTCTTGCCGGTGCCGGGCGGGCCGTGGAGCAGGAGCAGACGGCCCGCGATGTCCTCCGGGGTCGTCTTCATCAGGGTGTCCATCGCGTCCGCGACCGGTGCCGTGTAGTTGTCCCGGACCTCGTCCCAGGTGCCCGCGGAGATCTGGCGGGTCGTGCGGTGCGGGCCGCGCCTGGGGGAGACGTACCAGAAGCCCATCGTCACGTTCTCCGGCTGGGGCTCGGGCTCGTCCGCCGCGCCGTCGGTGGCCTGGTCGAGGACCTTCTTGGCCAGCTCGGGGTCGGTGGCCGTGACGGTGACGTCGGCGCCGCGGTTCCAGCGGGAGATCAGCAGGGTCCAGCCGTCGCCCTCGGCGAGCGTCGCGCTGCGGTCGTCGTCGCGGGCGACGCGCAGCACGCGGGCGCCCGCCGGCAGGAGCGTGGCCCCGGTGCGGACCCGGTCGATGTTGGCCGCGTGGGAGTACGGCTGCTCGCCCGTCGCGAAGCGGCCGAGGAACAGCGCGTCGACGACGTCGGACGGTGAGTCGCTGTCGTCGACGTTGAGCCGGATCGGCAGAGCGTCGTGTGGGTTCGCAGACATGCCGCCCATGATCCGGCACGGGACCCCCACCCGCACCCGGTTTCCGTGGTGCGCCGGTCGTGTCGCGGCTGTCCCGTGTTTCCGGTCCGCCCTCAACGTCCTGTTACGGAGCTGTGCATCTCCGACATCTGCCCGCACAGGCGTGTTCGCGGATACCGTTGCCCTCAATGGGACGTCATGGGTGGAATTCGGGGGCACTGCGGTGGCGGCTCACCGCTCTGCTCGGTGTGGGCGCGGTGGCTCTGGCGCTGGTGGTGACCCTCCTCAACACGCTTCCGGGCAGTGGCGCGGGCACCGACGGCACCTCGCGCAACGGCGACAAGGTCCACGGCACTCCGACGTCCACGCCGGACGCGGAGACCCCGGAGGTGGGCTGGGGGTTCACACACACCCAGTTCAGTGCCGACGAGGGCAGCTCCACCGCCACCGAGCGCGTCGAGGGACTGCTGGCAGACGCCGGCGGAGTCCCGCAGAACCAGCACATCATGGGCTGGGGCGCCGCCAACCCCGAGCCGGTCAAGGGGCGTTACGACTTCGAGGACCTGGACCGGCGCATCGACTTCATCCGTGCCTCAGGCTCCACACCGATCGTGACCCTGTGCTGCGCTCCGGACTGGATGAAGGGCGGCGAGGCGGGCGTCGGCAACACCGACTGGAGCAAGGCGGCACTGGAGACCGCGCCGGATCCCGCGCACTTCAAGGACTACGCCGCGCTCGCCGCGACCGTCGCCAAGCGCTACCCGGACGTACGCCACTTCATCGTATGGAACGAGTTCAAGGGCTTCTGGAACGACGCGAAGGCCCGCTGGGACTACGAGGGGTACACCCAGCTGTACAACCTGGTCTACAAGGCGCTGAAGAAGGTCAACCCCAAGATCATGGTGGGCGGACCCTATCTCGTGATGGACAGCGTCGACCCGCGCTCCGACGACGCCTCCGCCACCTTCAAGGGGGCCTGGGGCGCGATGGATCAGCGGATCCTCGACGCCTTCGACTACTGGAACAGGAACAAGGCCGGCGCCGACTTCGTGGTCGTGGACGGCTCCAGCTACACCAACGACGACGAGCTGCTGCCGGACGAGTTCGCGGCCACCGACAAGTTCACCGCGGTGAGCCGGTGGGTGCGGCAGCAGACCGGGAACCTGCCGCTGTGGTGGGCCGAGTACTACGTCGAGCCCGCCGACAGCCGGGACGAACGCGAGGGCTGGTCCGAGAACCGCCGGGTCGCCGTGCAGGCCGCCGGAATGATCGCGCTGGCCAAGGGTGGCACCACGTCCGCCCTCTACTGGAACCCGGAGAACGAGAAGGGCACGGACTGCGCGGGCTGTCTCTGGACGCCGACCAGCGGCAGCGGCGGCGGTCGAAAGCTGCCGATGTTCGACCTCGTCAGCCGGTTCAGCAAGGCCTTCCCGCCGGGGAGCGGGTACGAGAACGTCTCCGTCGCCGCCGACGACGTGCCCAACGTCCGGGTCCTCGCCACCGACAAGTCCGTCCTGGTGGTGAACACCTTGAATCGGCAGATCAGCGCCGAGATCGACGGGAAGCGGTTCGACATGCAGGCGTACGAGGTCAAGTGGCTCACCCGCTGAGCCACTTGACCTCCGAAGGGCGTCACTTCATCGTCAGGAACCGCTGCACCAGCGCCGCCAGGAACACCGCGAGCAGCGGCAGCGCGAACCAGAAGCTGCTCTGCAGCCACCGCAACTGCCGCACGCCCGGCCGCACCGCGACCCGCACCACCTCACGGGCCGAGAGCAGCAGGATCAGCGCCAGCGCCGCCAGCGCCCCCACCACCGACCAGGGAGTCCAGGTCACCTGCGGCCCGATCGGCCCGGGATCGGCCTTCGGGACCTTCCCCGCGGGCTGGTCCCGCAGGGCGTACATGGTCACGTCGTCGTTGGTCAGGACCCGCTTGAGGTCCTTGCGGCTGTCGAGGTTGTCGAGCAGCCTCGGCTCCCACGTCCTCGAATAGCCCACGTCCAGACGCAGATACGTGACCTGGCTGACGTTGACCATCAGATACGAGTTCGGGCCGGCGTCCTTCAGCGACTTCACCAGCCCGGACACCAGCACCGGGTCGGTCGGCGCCAGCGTCGGCACGTAGGACACCTTCTCCATGTCCTTCGCGCCCCACGGCATCGCCGGCGTCACATTGTTGAGGGTGTCGTTGGACAGCCACAGCACCCGGACCGTCGGATCGTCGTGCGCGTAGACGTAGTCCATGGCGGCGACCTCGCCGGGCTGGATCCGCTCGAACGGCTCGTTGCCCCACCGGGCGACCAGGAAGCCGCCGACGAGCAGCAGACCCGCCATGAGCGCGGCCACCGGGGCGAGGCTGACCCGGTCCTTCTCGCGTTCCTTCGCGGTGACGCCGGTGCGCGGGAAGAGCGCCAGCGCGGCGAGCAGACCGGCGCCCGGCAGGGCGAACATGAAGACCCGCAGGGCCATCTCGCCGCCGTACGACTGCATGCCGAAGCCGAGGAACGGCACGAAGGTGAGGACGAGCAGCGCGGCTTCCCGGTACTTGTGGTCGCGCCGCCGCCACCAGCCGTAACAGGCGAGGGCCATCACCCCGCCCGCCAGCAGCACGCGCACGTACAGGACCAGCTTGTGGGTCGAACTGCCGCCCTCGATACGGCCGGAGACCGACGAGGAGACGTTGCCGCCGACGCCGCCGACCCCGCCGAACAGGTCGTCGAAGTGTCCCGACCAGTACGGCTCGGCCATCCAGCCGATCCAGGCGGCCACCATGACGGCGAACAGGATGGGCAGACCGCGCAGTTCGCTGCGCCCGATCAGCACGAGCACCGCCAGCACACCGAGCATCACGAACGGCGTGAGCTGGTGGGCGGGCACGCTCGCCGCGAACAGCCCGATCAACACCGCGAGCAGGACGGCTCGTTGGCGGCGGTTCGTGGGTTCGACCTCGGCCTCGCCGGGCCGCCGCTTCGTCCAGATCACGCGCGGGGCGCGGAACCAGACGAGCAGGACCGCCACGAACACCAGGTACAGCAGATAGGTGAAGCCCTGCGGGGAGAAGTAGTCCTGGCCGACCCAGCCGCTGAGCACGAAGATCCAGATGCCGGTCCACTTGGCCCGCCAGCTCGCCCGCATGTGCCGTACGAGCAGGAACATCGGTACCAGATAGAGGAGTTGGATCGCCGTCGGCCACCAGCGGATGACCTCGGTGAAGTCCCTGACCCCGCAGGCCTGCGCGACGAACGCGGCCGCCGCGAAGAAGCCCGGCCAGCTCCAGCGGGCGTCCAGGTCGGGCACCGCGGAGCCGGTCCGGTCGATGTAGTCGATGAACCCGAGGTGCTGCCAGGCCGTCGCGAACCGCGGCTCGGCCTCGATCACCGCGGGCAGCGCGTGCAGCGAGAACACGGTCGCCACCAGCGTGACCAGCAGCAGCGCCTTGTGCTCACGACCCAGCCAGAGCAGCGAGGCGAAGACCACGACCAGGAGCGCCGCGCCGACCAGCGTGGGCAGCGGCAGGATCGAGATCAGCCCGAGCCCGCCCATCCGGTCCAGGTCGGCCTCGCCCAGGCCGAGGGCCGGCACCCAGTACAGGAGCAGCGCGACGGCCAGCAGGCAGCCGAGGAACACACCGAGCCAGGTGGGTTGCAGCCGCTCCCGCCAGGACAGCGGCCGCGGCGGCTCCGCGGACTGTGGCGCCTCCTCCGGTACGGCGGACTCCTCCGGTACGTCGACCTTCTTGCCGGTGTCGAAGGCCACCTCGAACGGCGCGTCCACCTCCGTCTCGGACGGCCCGAGGGAGGACTCGGAGCCAGGCTCCCTCCCCCACTCTCGCATTCGCTCGAGCGGGGGGACCCCCATCTCCACCGGCAGCCCCAGGTCGGACGGCTTCTGCAGCGCCCACGTCGGCCGGTCGCGCGTCACGCCCGGCACGGGCGTGCCCGTGGGCGGGGTGCCGGGACCCGGGCGTACGTCGGGACGGCGTTCCTGGTGGTCGAAGTCGACGTGGATGCCCAGCGCGAGGGTGTCCTGGTCGAGCGCCCAGCCGGGACGGCGGGTGCGGCCGGCGGCCGGTACCTCACGCGCCCCGAGGTCGGCGAGGTCACCGTCGGGAGCCGCGCTCGCGGGGACCTCGGCGGCCGGTGCGTGCCGGATCGTCCGGTACAGCTTGGGCGCGGCGATGGCGACGATCACCGCGAGCGAGGAGATCTCGGCGACGCCCGCTCCGGTCAGCCCCATGCGGGGCAGGAGCAGCAGAGTGAGGCCGAGCACCATGAGGCACAACAGGCCCTGCAGCCAGGCGAGTCCGGAGGTGCGGCTCTGCGCGCGCAGCACCGCGAAGTACGTCTCCATGACGACCCGGAGCACCGCGCCGACGGCGAACCAGCGCAGCAGCGGGGTGGCCGCGTCCGCGTAGCCCGATCCGAACACACCGAGGATCCAGGGCGCCCCGAAGAACAGGACGCCGGCCACCGGCAGCATGATCCGCGCCATCCGCTTCAGTGCGGCACGGGTGTTGGCGGCCAGGCGTGACGGGTCGTGCGAGCCCTCGACGGTCAGGGAGGCGCCCATGTTGATGGCGAGCAGGTTGCAGGTGCCGCCGATCGTCGTGGTGATGTAGAAGTACGCGTTGTCCTGGGAGCTGACCTGGGAGGCCACGATCACCGGGACCAGGTAGACCACGGCGAGCGAGAACAGCGAGCCGGTGTAGTCGCCCGCGAGGAAACGCCCGATCTCCCTGAGGGAAGGCGGCTTCGCGTGGTCCTCGGTCGCCTTCTCGTGGCGCGGCGCCAGGCGCCGGAACACCAGCCAGCCGAGCGGCAGCACGGAGACGGCGATCGCCGCGACCCACGACACGAAGACACCGGCCGTCGGGATCGCCACCGCGAACGCGACCAGGAGTCCCAGCTTCACCGCGGAGAACACGGTGTTGCCGACCGGCACCCACAGCGCGCTGCGCAGGCCGGTCAGCACCCCGTCCTGGAGGGTGAGCACGTTCCAGGCGACGACGGCGGCGATGAAGCCGAGACCGTTCACCGTCCCGTGCAGGAAGCGGTACGACGGCCCCCACATGTCCAGGGTGAGCAGGAAGACGGCCGCGGCGATCGTGACGATCACCGAACTGCCCGCGTACGTACGGGCGATGAGGCGCCCGGTGGCCCGGCCCGCGACCGGTATGAAGCGGGCCAGCGCCCCGGTCAGGGTCACCGCGGTCAGTCCCGCGAGGAGTTTCATCGCGGCGATCGCGGCGGAGCCCTGGCCGACCGCCGACTCGGAGTAGTAGCGGGCGGCCGCCAGCCAGAAGCCGAGGCCCAGCACCGCGGAGATACCGGTGTTGAGCATCAGGGCGTAGGCGTTGCGGAACAGCTGGTTGCCGCCTTGCGCGCCCCTGCCGAGGCCGGGCAGCCGAAGACGGCGCCCCGACTGCTCGGGCGCCTTCGCCGCGGTCGACTCGGGCTCGGTCGTGGTCGTCGTGTCAGACACGGGAACGGGAGACCTTCCGGCGGACCTGTCGTGCTCTTCGGACCAACGCGTACCCCTTGGTGAGGGCACGGTCCCTGGCGAAGTCCCGGGCGATCGCACGGCCCTGGACGAGCCGCTCGAACTCCTCGGCCGTGGTGCTGCGGCGCACGGTGAGGCGGGTGAGCGCATACGGCCCCTGGCTCCGGCGCGCCAGGCCGTTGTTCACGGCGAGCGCCTGGCCGTACCCCGTCTCGCGTACCGCCTCGCGCACCCGGCGGCTGGAATAGCCGTACGGGTAGGCGAGCGAGGCCGGCGCGGTGCCGAGTTCGTCGGTGACGATCTCCCTGGAGTGGATCAGCTCGTGGCGCAGTTCGCTGTCCTCGAGCTGGTCGAGCTGCGGGTGCGTGTGGGTGTGGCCGCCGATCTCGACGTCCGCCGCGGCGAGTTCGCGGACCTGGTCCCAGTCCAGCATGGTGTCCAGGCCGCCGCCCGTGTCGTGGGCACCCCGGATCCAGCCGGTGGAGACGAACACCGTGGCCGTGAAGCCGTGCTTGGCGAGCACGGGCAGGGCGTGGCGGTGGCTGCCTTCGTAGCCGTCGTCGAAGGTGATCAGGACGGGCCGCTCGGGCAGCGGTCGGCCTTCGCGCCAACAGGCGGCGAGGTCGGCGGCCTTGACCGGCGTGAACCCCGACTCGGCGACGATCTCCATCTGCCGGGCGAAGGCCTCCGGGGACACCGACAGCACCCGGGTGGCGGCGTTCGGGTCGGTGGCGACCGCGTGGTACATGAGGATCGGTACGGGCGGCTCAGCCATCTCTCTCCCCCTCGATGTCCGCCACCGTGAACGTGGCTCCGCCCCGCCGCGCCCGGACGGTGCCGACCACATACCCGCCGGCGGCGGTGAGCACCCCGGCGACGATCGCGCCCGCCCGCCCCGCGCCCCCCGGGCGGGACAGCGCGGCGTCCCGCAGCCCGCGCACCACCCCGGCCGGCAGCACCCGGGTGGCGTACCGGCGCTCGGACTCAAGTCCCTTGTCCGCGCCGACACTTCGGGCCACGAGTGCCTTCGACAGGCCCTCCGCGTACGCGCGCGTGCGGAAGTACCCGAAGTGCTCGCGCGCCTCGGGCACCCGGTGGTGGATCACCGCCCGGTCGTCGATCAGCAGGACCGCGTCCGGTCTGGCCCGGCTCAGCCGGATGCACAGCTCCGTCTCCTCGCAGCCCAGCGGGCGTTTGTCGCCGTCCCGTCCGATGCCGGTGGCGAAGCCGCCCGCGGCGTCGAAGGCGCTGCGGCGGAAGGAGGCGTTGCCGCCCAGGACGTTGCGCACCCGGACCAGGCCGGACGGGATGCCCTTGTAGGTGCAGCCGACCACCCAGTCGAACTCCTCGGGGAACCAGACAGGCCGGCGCCCCGACGCCCAGATCGGCATCGTACGGCCGCCGACGGCCATGACCCGCGGGTCCGCGTATCCGGAGGCGAAGTGGCGCAGCCAGTCCCGCTCGGCGACGGCGTCGTCGTCCAGGAAGGCGATCACCTCGCCCCGCGAGGCGGCGATCCCCGTGTTGCGGCCCGCGGACAGGCCGCGGGGGCCCGCGTTGGCGAACACGCGGACCTCCCGAACTTCCTTGTACTCCTTGGCCAGTCGGTCCAGAAGTACCGGATTGTGGTCGACGACCAGCAGTGTCTCCAGGGCCGGATACGACTGCGTACGCACCGAGGTGACCGCCGCGAGGATGTCCTCCCAGCGGTCCTCGGTGTACACGCAGATCACGACGGAGATGTCGGGATCGCTCAAGACACCTCTCCCCGGCGCGAGTCGAGCATCGGCGAGTGATGGGCACGGCGGCGCAGCGCACGCCGGTTCGACCGCTCCCCGAGGATCACCTTGAGCACCCGGAAACCGTCCCGGACGGCCCGCAGATTGCTCGTGCCGTGGATGCGGAGGTACTCGTAGCTCGGTATCTCCTGCACCTTGAGCCCCGCCTTGACCACCCGGATGTTCATCAGGGTCTCCACCTCGAAGCCCGTGCAGTCGAGGTCGATCTTGTCGAGGCAGTGCCGCCAGAAGGCGTTGTACCCGTAGCAGAGATCCGTGTAGCGGGCGCCGAACTTGCGGTTGACGATGGTGCACAGCGCCCAGTTGCCGAGTTTGCGGATGAAGGTCATGTCGTCGGTGCCGCCGCCGTTGGCGAAGCGGGACCCCTTGGCGAAGTCCGCGCCCGAGACCAGGGCGGACACATAGGAGACGATCTCGTTGCCGTCGGCCGAGCCGTCCGCGTCGATCATGACGACGATGTCACCGGTGCAGGCCTCGAACCCGGTGATCAGCGCGTCCCCCTTGCCCTTGCCGTGCTGCTTCACGACCTTCACCTCGGGCCAGAGCTCGAGGGCCACCGCGACGGTGTCGTCCGTGGAGTTGCCGTCCACCAGAACCACTTCGTGGATCCAGTCGGGCAGCGTCTTGAAGACGTACGGAAGGTTCTCCGCCTCGTTCATGGCGGGTATGACGACACTCACCGGTGGCGTGATGGCCAGGTGAGTGGAGATGGGCCGGTACTGGCTGGCTGTCGGCACATCCTGGCCCGCAGTCGCCGGGCGCAGAACTGAACTCATGAGTCTGGTTCCCTCTCGTCCGGTGGACCGCCCGCCCCTGGGCGGTCCGGTTTGTTGCTCCGGTTCGAAAGGGGGGTTCTCACGCGCGGCATGCCGGAAGGAATCTCCGTACCTGCCGGGTGAGCTGGCAAAGCTGGCCGACCGCCGTCGTGCTGTGCTTGCTTCAAAGAAACGACAGCCGGTCGCGCGGCACGACTCGGTGACAAGTGCGGTCACCGAGCACGGCACCCCCCTACCGCGCCCCGCGCCCCCGTCGCGGTCCTTGAGCCCTCCCCTAGAGCCGCTCGATGACGGGACGGTGCGGGTGTGATGTATGACGGTATTGACGATTGAACCCGTATGGCAAGACCTGGAACGAGGCCTCACGTTTTTGTTGGTTTGACCGTTACAGTCGCGCCAGAGCGGATCTTTCCCATTTTCTTCAGCAGCCTGTCGGCGGGTTCGAACAGCTCCGGCCGCACCACCACGGCGTTGCGCAGTGCCCGCGCCGGAGCCCGGCGGACGCGGTGTCCGACCGCGACCGGGTGCCGACGGGTCACCCACCCCTCCGACACGGTCAGTTCCCGTGTCTTCAGGGAGTCCTTGTACTCCTTCTGACCCCGGCCCAGATCGAGGTACGCGACGCCGTCGGCGGCGGCCGCCTCGGCCATGCGCAGATGCAGGATCAGGCCCGGCGAGTACTTCGCGTAGTGCGGGTCGTACGCCGGGAACCAGCACGCGAGGACGCGCTCGGTGCGCAGCCCGAAGTGGGCGGCGACCGGCTTCCCGTCGGCGTACAGCACCGACAGGATCCCCGCGAACGGATCGGACCGGGTGTGGAACAACTGCTCCACCAGCCGGGCGATCCACTCATGCGCGAAGCGGTCGCTGCGGCCGGTCCTGCGGTACTGGGCGGACTTCCAGCCCATCAGGACGCGCAGGGCGGCCGGGTCGCGTTCGTCGTGGACGTAGCGCAGCTCGGTCGCCGTGCGGGCCAGCCGGCGTTCCTTGGCGAGTGTGGTGCGGGTGAACTTCGGTGAGCGTTCCCGCAGACCGGCCAGATACGTCTCGTACCCCTGGTCGACGTCCATGACCGGAGAGGGGAACCTGCCGGAGCCTTCCGCCTCGAACGGCCCCTGGCCCTCCACCAGATGGTCGAACTCCCAGACGGCGAGCCCGCAGGCGCGCAGTAGCTCCCGGGCGTCCCAGGTGAATCCGGGCCGGTGCACCAGTCCCTGGGCGTCCGAGATGCCGAGGCCGACGGCCCGGCCGACACCGGCGGCGGTTCTCCGGAACGGGAAGAACGCGGCGGGCTCGCCCTGCTCCCGTACGACGGCGATCCGCACGCCCCGCCTGCACCGGCCCACCGCGAGCGCGAACTCGGGGGACAGGAACGGGTTCGCGAGCTCTGGCGAGCCCTGCAGATGGGCCTTGGACTGCATGGCGCTCCATGCCGCCCGGTCGGCGGCACTCAGCTCGCCGGGGCGGTACACGCTGATGTCCACGTCAGGCGTCCTGGCCCTTCACCGTACGGCGCCGCCGCATCAGCACCAGCAGCAGGATGAGGGCACTGATCACGGCCATCGCCATGACGCCGCCGCGCGCCGACCAGCGGTGCGTGGCCAGCATGCCCTGGGCCACCAGCATGTTGAGGACGACCGAGCCGGCCAGTGAGGTCAGCACCCGGGCGAACGGATCGAAGCCGCGCAGTGCGGCGGCGATGCCGGCGGCGGGTGCCGCGAGCAGGAAGAAGAGCGTGAGTGGGGCGCGCAGTGGTGAGTCGGAGCCGGTGAACGCGAGCAGCGCGCCGAATCCCCCCACGGCGGTCGCGGCGCCCGCGAGCAACGGCGTCAGGTCTCTCCCCGACGCCTTCGAGGATGTTCCGATACGTGTCGTCTGCATGGGCGACCTTTCCCCCCAGAAAGCGCCGGATGCCGGGCTTCAATGTCGCGCAGTGCCTGGGGGAGCGTCAAGAGCGCGCAGCGGCACGGTCCATGGCGTCGGCACCGATTTTGGCATGGACACTTCCCGTTGCTGCGTGTCGTTGCTACGACGGATACGGCAGAGATCCTGCTAAAGGGAGGTTCCATGAGACGTTCCCGATTTGCCGCGTACGTCGGCTCGCTCCTCCTCGCCCTCGCCGCAGTCCTCACCGGGACAGGCACCGCCCACGCCGCCGAGGGCCCCTATGTGGCCCTGGGAGACTCCTATTCCTCGGGTGTCGGCGCAGGCAGCTACATCAGTTCGAGCGGCGACTGCAAGCGCAGCACGAAGGCCTACCCCTACCTCTGGGCGGCCGCCCATTCACCCTCGTCGTTCGCGTTCGCCGCGTGCTCGGGCGCCCGTACGGGTGATGTTCTGGCGAACCAGCTGACCCCGCTCAGCTCCGCCACCGCACTCGTCTCCATCAGCATCGGAGGCAACGACGCCGGTTTCGCCGACGTCATGACGACCTGTGTGCTCCAGTCCGACAGCTCCTGCCTCTCCCGGATCAACACCGCGAAGGCGTACGTCGACTCGACGCTCCCGGGCCAACTGGACAACGTCTACTCGCAGATCAGCGGCAGGGCCCCCAACGCTCACGTGGTCGTCCTCGGCTACCCCCGCTTCTACCAGCTCGGCGCCACCTGCCTCGGCCTCTCCGACACCAAGCGGAAGGCGATCAACGACGCCGCCGACTACCTCGACACCGCGATCGCCAAGCGGGCCGCGAACCACGGCTTCGCCTGGGGAGACGTCCGCCCCACCTTCACCGGCCACGAACTCTGCTCCGGTAGCGCCTGGCTGCACAGCCTCAACCTGCTCAACATCGGCGAGTCCTACCACCCGACGGCGGCCGGCCAGTCCGGCGGCTATCTCCCGGTCCTGAACAGCGCGGCCTGATCACCCTTCACGGGGACGCAGTGGGGGAGGCCTCGCCGGTGTCGGTCGGGGTCTCCGCCACGCACGTCAGCGCGAAGGGGACCGAGTTGGACGTCTTCTCGACGGGGTCGCGGACCTCCACGCTGATGGTGTCCTCGAACGTCCCGCTGTTGTCCTGGGTGGTGATGAACCGTCTGTCCTGCTGAGTCTTTCCGCCACCGGCCGGGAACGTGAGCGTCTTCCAGCTGCCGTTCACCGAGCCGTTCTTCGACACCCAGCGGTAGGTCACCGTCGCCGGGAGCCGCCCGACCTCCAGCGTGACCGTGAAGGTGGGGGCCGCCGATCTGTCCGGCGGGCAGCTGCCCGTGTAGTCGGTGTTCGAGCCCGCCAGCGAGACGTCCACCGACTGCGGCGGGGGCGCGCTCGTGGTGCTCTTGCTCGGACTCGGCGAGGGGGAGTCGCTGGGCTCGTCCGTCTTGGTCTGCGCGGGTGAACTCACCGCCGGGGTGGTGTCCTTGGCGGTCTCCCCGCCCTTGTCGCCGTTGTCATGGTTCAGCAGCGCGTACGTCAGCCCCGCGATCGCCAGCGCGAGGGCCAGCACGCCCGCGACCAGGACGACGGTCGCGCGACGGTTGCGCTCCGGGGGCCCGGAGGCCGCGACGGGGGTGGAGGTGGGAGTGGGCGCCGGCCGGTACGGGGCCGTCGGCGGCTCCTGCGGGAAGGGCGCCGCCATGGTCGGGGCGTAAGGGCCCGCCTGCACGGCATCCGCCCGGGGCGTGCCTCCCGCCCCGATGATCCGCAGCTCCTGCTCGGCCCGGTCGGCCGGCAGCCGCTGCGCGGGATCCTTGCGCAGCAGCCCCTCGATCACCGGCGTGAGCGGGCCGGCCCGGTACGGCGGCGGCAGCTCCTCGTCCACGATCGCGCGCAGGGTGCTGAGCGGGGTGTTCTGCCGGAAGGGGGAGTTGCCCTCCACGGCGGCGTACAGCAGCACGCCCAGCGACCACAGGTCGGACTCCGGGCCCGGTGTGCGGCCCAGCGCCCGCTCCGGGGCGAGGAACTCGGGCGAGCCGATGACCTCGCCGGTCATCGTCAGTGCCGAACTGCCCTCGACCTGGGCGATGCCGAAGTCGGTGAGCACCACGCGGCCGTCGTTCGACAGCAGCACGTTGGCGGGCTTCACGTCCCGGTGCAGGACCCCGGCCTCGTGCGCGGCCCGCAGCGCGGAGAGCACCTCGGCGCCGATGTGCGCCGTCCGCTGCGGGCTGAGGGGGCCCTCCGCGTCCAGGAGCTCGGCGAGCGAGATGCCGCGCACCAGCTCCATGACGATCCACGGGCGGCCGTCCTGGGTGGCCACGTCGTACACCGTCACCACGTTGCGGTTGGCGACCCGCGCCGCCGCCCACGCCTCGCGCTCGAGGCGGGCGTACAGCCGCTCGACCTCGGACGTCGCCAGTCCGTGCGGCGCGCGCACCTCCTTGACCGCGACCTCGCGGTGCAGCACCTCGTCACGGGCGCGCCACACGGTTCCCATGCCGCCCTCGCCGAGCGGGGACAGGAGTCGGTAGCGGCCCGCGATCAGTCGTTCACTGCCCGGTTCTTCGGACACGGGCGTCCCCCATTCGCATCCGGGCGAAATCTCCACTCCGCGTGATGTTGCACGTGAATTCTGTACAAAAGTAGCTCAGCCGAGTGCGGATGCCGCCCCCTTGAGCACCAATCCTGCCCCGAGAGCCACCACGACGAACGCCGACATCAGGGGCGCGGTCCTGCGCACCAGGGCGGTCATCGGGCTGGCGGCCAGGCGGGGGCGCCTGTCCAGCAGCCGTGTGACTCCACTGCCCAGCCTGACGACGGCGAATCCGGCCGCGGTCAGGGTCAGGGCCAGTCCGACGCCGTACGCCACGACCAGCAGCAGACCGAACCAGGCCTGACCGAGCGCGGCGGCACCGACGAGCACGACGACGGCGGAGGGGCTGGGCACGAGACCACCGGCGAAGCCGAGGAGGATCGTGCCGCGGAGGGTGGGGGCGACGGCGTGGGTGTGGGTGAAGCCGCCGTGCGTGTGTTCGACGGTGGAGGGATGGGGGTGCGGGTGGTCATGGTCGTGGGTGTGGCCGTGCGGGTGGTCATGGTCATGGTCGTGCGTGTGCCCGTGCCCGTGCGGGTGGTCGTGGGTGGGGGCGGGGGCGTGTGCGTGCGTCCGGGTCTCGGCCCCTGCCGTCGCCGGAACGGTCTCCGTGTGGGCGGCGACCAGGACCAGGGAGCGCTCCTCGGGCTCCCCGGCGTCGTGCGGGTGGGCGTGGTCATGCGTGGGCCCGTGCCCGTGCGGGTGAGGGCGGGTGCGCAGGGCCCGGCGCAGGAGGGTGACGCCCGCCGCGGTCACCAGCACCCCGCTCGCGATGCCCAGCCAGGCGATCACCGACGGGGCCGCCGCCGAGCCGGCCGTGACGAGGAGGCCCAGCGCGACCACGCCCAGGGTGTGGGTGACGGTCACGGAGGCGGCCAGCGGCAGGACGTCCTTCATCCGGGCCTTGCCGCCGCGAGCCGCCGCCACCGCGGCCATCAGGGTCTTGCCGTGCCCCGGGGCCAGCGCGTGCATCGCGCCCAGGACGACCGCGATGAGCAGGGCGAGCGCCGCGAAGCCGACGGTGAGGTCGTGCCGGGCGACCAGGGAGTCCAGGGCGCGGGTCCAGCGGTCGGCGCCGCGAGGCAGCACGGAGGCGGCGGGGGCGTCCGACTGCTCTTCGGCGAGGGCGGGACCGCCGGGCCGCACGCGCAGCGAGGCGGTCACGGTGTCGGCGGGGGAGGAGAGCAACTCCTGCGGGTAGGTGGTCAGTTCGTCCGAGACCGACTTCGTGGGCACGTCCGACCTCGTGAGCGTCGTCCGGTCGCCGCGCGCGGTGATCTCGCGCCAGCCGGGCCCCGAGTCGGTGCCCGCGCTGTGGAAGCCGAGGGCGACGGTGGCGTCCTCGGGCAGCGGGGCGGTCAGCCGGCACTCCACGCGGAGGGTGTCGAGCCCGGCCTGACCGGGACGCACCCGCGCGTGGCCGGCCCGCACGGTCAGGGCGACCGTACGGCCGTCGACGGTGACCTTGCTGCCCTCCGCCGCCTTTCGGCAGCGCTGAGCGGCCCACTCGGTCATGCCGAGCTTCTCGATGTCCGGCTTGGCCTGGGTGGCCGGGATCTCGGCGAGGTCCTCGACGTGGTCGACGCGGAGTGCGCCGGGGGCGGCGACGAGACCGTCGTACCGATTGACGGTGAAGTTGCCGAGGGGGTGGGCGCTCGCGCTGCTGGAAGGGAGCAGCGCGAGCGCACAAGCCGCCGTCAGGACGGCCGTGACGGACGCGAACAGACGGCGGGGCCTCACTTGGACGCCTCCTTGAGAGCCTTGCGGGCCTCGCGGGCGCCGAGGGGGGAGAAACCGGGGTTGAGTTTCAGGGCGGAGCCGAGATGACTCCGGCCTTCCTTCCGGTCGCCCGCGGCGAGTTCGATGATCCCGCGGTGGTAGAGGAAGGAGGCGTTGCGGTAGCCGGTGGCGGTGGCCTGGCGGGCGTACGGCAGGGCCTCCTTGTCGCGCCCGTTCACGTGCAGGGCCCAGGCGAGGGCGTCCGCGGTGTGCACGGTGTGCCGGCGCGCCCACTCGGCGCGGGCGGCGCGCAGGGCGGACGCCTTGTCGCCGTGGTCGGCGGCGGCGAGCGCGGTGTCGAGATCGGCGTTGACGCCGTTGGCCCGGGCGAGGGCCGTCCAGGCGTCCACGAGCGCGTACTGGTCCTTGGCCTTCGCCTCGTCACCGTCGGCGCCCCGGTCCTCGTACAGCTCTCCGAGCCCGACGAGAGGCCCGGGCAGCGGATACCGGGCCACGACGGCCTCCATACCCTTGATCGCGGCGGCGCGGTCCCCGTTCGCGGCCTGGGCACGGGCCCGGCCCTCCAGTGCGGGAAGGTAGGCGTCGTCGGCGGCGAGGGCGCGGGCGTAGTCGGTGAGGGCCGTGTCGTAGTCGCCCTGGTTCCAGGCGAGCTGGCCCAGCGCGGTGGCCACGTAGGCGATGTCTCCCGGAGTGGTCGCGGTGGACAGGGCCTGTTCCAGGACCGTGCGGGCGGTACGGACGTCGCCGCGGAGCTCGTGGACGTACGCGTAGCGGGTGAACACCGGGATGCCGGGCCGTCGTTCGTCCGCGAGGTCGGCGGCCTTCGAGGCCTCGTCGTAGCGGCCGAGTTCGACGAGGGCGTCGATCCGGGAGGACAGGGCGCGCTCGCTGTAGGGGTTCTGCTTCAGCACCCGGTCGGCGTAGGCCAGGGCATCCTTGAAGTCGTGCCGCGCGGCGGCGAGTGCGGCGAGGCCGGCGAGCCCCTGCTCGTTGTCGGCCTTCAGCTCCAGCGACTTCTTGAGCGCCTGCTGGGCCTGCGGATACCGGGAGGGATCACCCTTGGTCCGCGCCTGCTCGACGTAGGCGAGTCCGAGGGTGGCCCAGCTGCCGAAGTCCTTGGGCTGACCGCGCAGATGGGCCTGGAGGGCCCTGATGCCCGCGTCGAGGTCCCCACTGGCCATGAGCCCGGGCGAGACCGCCGACGACGACGAACTGGCCACCGTGGCGGTGCCACCGTCCCGCAGCGCTCCGATGGCGATCGACCCACCGGTCAGCGCGACGGCCAACAGAGCCGCGCACCCGGCGAGTTGAGCGGCCCGCCAGCGCCGCCCGGCCTCCGAGACCCGCCGTACGGCGGTGACCTTCTCCTCGGCGCCCTGAGCAGAGGGCTCCGCGGTCTCCGACGATCCGTCGTGCTCGTTCTCGGGTGCGCTGTCGGTCGTAGACCCGGACATGCCCTCTCCTGATTGGCTCGTGATCGTGTGGTGCGGCGCGGCCCGCACCGTGGGGGATGAGTGATGTGCGGGCCGCGCCAGTGAAGGGGGGACTTGCAGGTTCCTCAGGCGGCGCTCAGTACGCCCGTCGCCGCATCCGGCGCCACCACATGAGCGCCGCTCCGATGAGCACGATCCCGGCCGCACCGGCGCCCGCGGACCCGGCGATCAGGGACATGTTGTCGCCGGAACCGGAGGCACCCGCCGGAGACAGCGCGTCCCCGAGCTGGTTGCGGACGTCGTTGCCCGACGACGTCCCCTTGGCCAGCGGCCCCCGGGACCCCTCGGTCGGCAGTGCCACGTACGGGAACGACTTCTCGAAGTCCTTGTCGTTCTTGTCGACGGCGTCACCGAGGTCGTTCTTGGACCCGACCAGCTCACCCTCGACGACCTGGAGCGACGCGTCGATCACGTCGTCCGTCAGCCGCCGTCCGTTCGGGAATCCGGCGTTGTCGCCATCAAGCACACCGAGCCGCTTCGGAGAATCGGTGGGCTTGATGGACGTGTTGAGGCGCAGCTCCTCCGCGGGGCGCACGTAGGGCGGCTGGTTCAACCCCTTCACACCCTTGAGGAACACGTCCACGAGGTCGTTGCGAGGCTCCTTCGGGGCGGGGATCTTGTAGATCGCCTCGATGAGCTTCGGCAGTTCGGGGTTGGTCACGTTCTTGAGGAACTGGGCGTCGTCCCACGGCGCGGACGCGTTGAACTTGTCCTTGTCCTTCAGCGGGTTGACGACCTCGTTGACGAGCGGGTTGCCCAGACGCGAGACCTGGGAGTAGTACCCCTGCGCGTTCCTGCGCTGGGTCGTCGACCAGATGCCCACGACCGGCTGGTGCGAGGACTCGGTGATCATGTCCGTCGGGACCTGCAGGGCGATCGAGTTGACGTTGTAGCCCTTGAGCGTGTCGTTGCCGACCTCGGTGAGGTTCCCGCCGTACAGAAGGTCGAAGACGCGCAGGTCGGCGAAGAACGGGTCGTCGGCCTGGCCGGCGAACGACGTCGAGTCGTTGGGAAGCTTGTAGACCGCCTGGTCGCGCAGCTTCTCGTAGTTCGGCATGGAGGCCTTGCCGACGTTCGACGGCGCCACCGGGATGTCGTCGGCGAGCTTCGTCTTGTACTTGACCTTCTGGTTCTTCAGCTGGAACAGCTCGATGTCGTACGTCTGCGTGACGTTCAGGTCGGGGTCGTCGAGGCTCTCGACCGCGCCCGTGTTGTACAGGAACGACTTCTTGTTCTTGACGTGCGTCTTGAAGGTGAAGCGGTACAGCAGATCGCCCTGACCGTCACCGTTGTTGTCGATGTGGAGGTCGTACTGCGCGTCCTCGGCGAACTGGTAGAAGTTCGGGCCGCCGCCGGGCTCCTCGAAGGGGATCCAGTTGGCGACGATCGTCGTCGAGTCGGGCTTGTCGGGGCTGACGAACGCGTACAAGTCCGTGTTGTCGTGCTGGGGGTCGCCCGAGATCAGCGGGGCCTCCCGGTGACTGGAGGCGGAGGCCGCCCCGGGTTCCAGCGTGGCCACGCCGGCGGCTGCGAGCCCAGTGGCGGCCAGCGCGCCACAGATGAGGGTCGCAAGGCTGCTGCGTCCCGAGCCGTTCCTGGAGATAGGTGTCATGCCGTCCGTCCTCAGTCCAACTTGCCTGACGCCCGGTGATTCGGAGTGGTGGGCGGGTCGGATTGGTCGAATCTCAAAACTTCTTTTCTGCTGCTCGACCCGCGTTTTCGGCCTTCTGATCCGTAACCCCATACGGAGGTGTGTGCGTTGCGAGTACCTCGTGGGACGGGACGGCCCAGGTGCGGGTTTGCGGGAGGGGGCGGCGAGTTGGAGGCGGACGAGCTTCTGATGCTCGTGGCGGGAGGGGACCAGAGGGCATTCGAGGAGCTCTACGGGCTCGTGGCCGGGCCGGTGTTCGGGCTCGTACGGCGTGTGGTGCGTGATCCGGCGCAGTCGGAGGAGGTGTCGCAGGAGGTGCTGCTCGAATGCTGGCGGTCCGCCGCGCGGTTCGACCCGCGCCGGGGCAGCGCGCTGTCCTGGGTCCTCACCCTCGCGCACCGCCGTGCCGTCGACCGGGTGCGCAGCGCCCGCGCGGCCGGTGAACGCGATCAGCGCGAGGCACGCCGGTCCCATCACCCCGCCTTCGACATGGTGACCGAGGAGGTCGAGGCGGGCCTCGAACGCGAGTGGGTGCGCCGGTGTCTGGAGCGTCTGACCGAACTCCAGCGCCAGTCCGTCACCCTCGCCTACTACGACGGCTACACGTACCGTGAAGTGGCCGAGCGGCTCTCGCTGCCGCTGGGCACGGTGAAGACGCGGATGCGTGACGGACTGACCCGCTTGCGGGAGTGCCTGGGAGGTGCGGCGTGAGCCTCTTCCGCCGGGAAGATCTGCACTCCCTCGCGGCCCCGTACGCTCTCGACGCCCTGGAGCCCGCCGAGCGGGCCCGCTTCGAGAGGCACCTCAAGGACTGCGACAGCTGTGCGGCGGAAGTGCGTGCGCTGTCCGAGGACGCGGTGCGGCTCGCGTGGTCGGCCGCCGCTCCGCCGCCGATCGCGATGCGCGACCGGGTGCTGGCCGCCGTCCGCACCCTCCCGCAGGAGCCCGCCGTACGGCCGGAGCCGGTACGGGCGCGGCCGGAGCCGGTACGGGCGCGCAAGTCGCAGCTGCCGCCCCATGTCTGGGGGGCCCAGCCGCCGCCCAGGCAGCGTCAGAGGCGTCCGCTGTTCGTACCGTTCGCGACGGCCACCGCGGCCGCGGCACTTGTCGTCGCCTCGCTGTTCGCCGTTCAGGCCAACCGGACACAGGACGAACTGGACGCGCAGAAGGCCCAGGCCAGTGAGATCGCCCACGTTCTCCAGGCCGCGGACGCAGCGGCGACCCGGGGGCAGGACGCACAGGGCCGCACCATCGGAGTGATCGCTTCCGCATCGGAGGGGCGCGCGGTCGTCACCCTGAGCGGGTACAGCGCGCCCCCGAGCGGCCGCGTGCGCCAGCTGTGGCTCATGCGCCCCAACGAGCAACCGCGCTCCCTCGGGCTCTTCGCCGCCGACACGCCCTTGGTCGCGACCGGACTCGACAAGTCCGCGACATCACTCGCTGTGACCGTCGAGCCCGATGGGGGCTCCCCGCAGCCCACTACCCAGCCAGTTGTCCAACTCGCCCTGAAATCGGTTGGATTCGGAGAGTAATCATGGAGGGGTCGTCAACACCCTTGCGGGGAAGGTGAATCCTGTGACGCCGATACACGTGTGCCCCGACGGGGCGATAGGGTTACCCTGCCCGGGCCGGGTGGACTCGTACGGGTGGGGAGTGACATGGAACAGATAGCAGTGCGCAGGGCGAGGGTCCCTGCGATCACCTGCGGGAGCAGCGCGACCAGTTCGCGCCTCGACCGCCATCTCTCGGTGCTGTCGGGACCTGCCGTCCCGCAGCGAGAGGCGGCCGAGGCGACGTCGCTGATGCGTGAGCTGACCGCGCGTGACACCACCAAGCAGGAGCGCAGTGACAGGGGTGCGCGGGTGCGCCGCGTCTCGCTGTTCGCGCCCCTGCGCCGACTGCGCCGTTCGCTGTTCGGCGGGCGCTGAGCCGTACGGCTCGCCGGGCCCCCTGGGCTCGGACGTCCCGACCCGCGCTCGGCCGGTCGCGCCACCCCGGCGTCGTGCTGCCCTCCCGTCCGTCATCCCCACGGCATGCAGCACGATCCAGGTGAATCGGTCGAGCGCGGGGCACGTCCCCACCTCAGTCCACAAGCACACCAGACTTGTCATGCACTCCGAGGTCGGCCCGGGCCCCGGCAGGGCCCGAACTCCCCTCCCGGCAAGAGGCGTTCAGCCCTCGCCCTGCGCGTACCGCCGTACGGCCAGCGGCGCGACGACCGCGAGCAGCACCGCACACCACATCAGTGACCCGGCGATCGGGTGGGCCACCGGCCAGGCGGCCCCCTCCGGCACCGGGGCGTTGCCGAACAGGTCCCGCAGGGCCGTGGTCACCGCGCTGATGGGGTTCCACTCGGCGAGGGTGCGCAGCCAGCCGGGCAGCCCCTCGGTCGGGATGTACGCGTTGGACAGCAGCGGCAGGATGAACGTCGCACCGCCCAGTTGACCGGCGGCCTCCTCGCTCCGGGTGAGCAGGCCGAGGTAGATGCCGATCCAGGTGGTCGCGAACCGGAACAGCAGCAACAGCCCCACGGCGCCCACCGCTTGCAGCGCGGACTTCTCCACGCGCCAGCCCACCGCGAGCCCCACCAGCAGGAACGGCACCATGCCGGCTGCGGTGACCAGCACGTCCGCGACCGACTGTCCCAGCGGCACGGCCGCCCGGCTGATCGGCAGGGTGCGCAGCCGGTCCGTCACGCCCCGGTGGACGTCCTGGGCCGCCTGGAACATCCCGGTCATGATCCCGTTCGCCGCCGTCGCCACCAGCAGGCCCGGCACCAGGAAGGACCGGTACTCCTCGCCCGGCATCGCCAGCGCGCTGCCGAAGACATAGCCGAAGAACAGCAGCATGGTGATCGGCATGGTCTGGGTCAGGATCAGCAGCCCCGGGGTGTTCCGGATCCGCTGCAGCTGACGGCCCAGCATCGCGGTGCCGTCGTGGGCCAACATGCTCATGCCGCAACCTCCTTGGTGAGTCGCAGGAAGACGTCGTCGAGGGTCGGTGGCCGGATGCTCGCGTCGAGCAACGGCACCCCCGCCGCGTCCAGTTCACGCACCAGCCGGGGCAGCGTGAGCGTGGTGTCCCGGGTGACCGCGCCGACCGAGTTGCGGACGTGGTCGAACGACGGCTGCCCGCCGGTGAGTTGGTCGAGGACCCCGGCCGCCTTCGTCAGGACCTCCGCGTCCGCGACGACGACCTCGACATGCGCCCCGATCAACGCCTTGAGCTGGGACGGCGAACCCGTGTGCGCGACCCGCCCCTTGTCCACCAGGGCGATGTCATGGGCCAGTTGGTCGGCCTCCTCCAGGTACTGCGTGGTCAGCAGCACGGTCGTGCCGTCCGCGGTGAGGTCGCGCACGGCGTCCCGGATGAGGTTGCGGCTGGCCGGGTCGAGGCCGGTCGTCGGCTCGTCGAGGAACAGGATCTCGGGGCGGCGGATCAGGCTCGCCGCCAGGTCCAGACGGCGGCGCATGCCCCCCGAGTAGGTGGACGCGGCCCGGTCGGCGGACTCGGTCAGCCCGAAGCGTTCGAGCAGCTCGGCGGCCCGCTCGGCCGGCCCCCGCACGCGGTGCAGCCGGGCGAACAGCCTGAGGTTCTGCCGCCCGGTGAGGTCCCCGTCGACCGAGGCGTACTGCCCGGTGACGGCGATGGCGCGGCGTACGGCCTCCGGTTCCCGGACGAGGTCGTGTCCGGCGACCCGCGCGGAACCGGCGTCCGGCCGCAGCAGCGTGGTCAGCAGCCGTACGGCCGTGGTCTTGCCCGCGCCGTTGCTGCCGAGGATGCCGCAGACCGTGCCCGGCGCGACCGCGAGATCGAGACCGCGCAGGGCATGGACCTCCCCGAATCGCTTCTCCAGACCTTCACTAAGTACAGCGTACGTAGAAGTCATGGCAGGACCATAGCGCACTACGTACGCTGTACGTAACTAGGATGGTGGCCGAGGTGATGATCGATGGCGGGCCGAGCGGCCGTACCCGAAGTGATCTGGGCGCGTCCTGAGCGGACGGGGCGTGGGCCCAGGCCCGCGTTCACCAGGGCGGACATCGCTGCCGCGGCGGTGCGGCTCGCGGATGCCGGGGGCCTGGAGGCGGTGTCCATGCGGCACGTCGCGGCCGAACTGGGTTGCGGGACGATGTCGCTGTACAACTACGTCCCCCGTAAGGAGGACCTGTACGAGCTGATGGTGGACGCGGTCAGCGGGGAGCACGAGCTGTTCGAGCCGACCGGTGACTGGCGGGCCGACATGCTCCGCAACGCGCGCCAGACCAAGGCGCTCATGCACCGGCACGCCTGGATGGTGCGGCTGATGTCAGGGGTGTACGGCTTCAGCCCCAACGCCCTGCGCTATCTGGAGCACTGCCTCGCCTGCCTCGACCCGCTGGACGCCGCCAGCGGCACGAAGATCGAGCTGGTCGCGATGCTCAACGGGTGTGTGACGACGTACGTCTCGAACGAGTTGTCCACGGCGGAGCGGGTGCGGTCGCTGCCGTGGTCGCAGGAGCAGGAGAACGCGGTGCGGATCGCGTATCTCGGTAGTCAGGTGGCGTCGGGGGCGTATCCGCGGCTGGCGGCGTCGTTCATGGAGGACGCGGGGCCGATCGATCTGGACGCGGTGTTCGAAAGGATGCTGGAGCGGGTCCTGGACGGCTTCGCGCCCAGAAGCTAGAGCAGGGTGAGCTGCCCCTCCGGCCCCTCCTCGTGGCCGTCCAGGACCGAGGCCGGCCTGCGGGCCGAGTCCGGGACGGGCAGGACCCCCGCCTCGCGCAGATCGCTCGCCGTGATCCGCGACGTCGATGCGTCCTGGAGGGGCTGGAGATCCGCCAGCAGGGCCAGCACGGTGATCAGTTCGAGCAGCTCCGATGTCCACGGCTGCGGCCACGTCGCCGGACGGATCGCGGCCAATGTGCCCGGCTCCGGTTCCGTGACGCGGGCCGTGAACCACTGCTCCAGGACCCGCACTCCGCCGGCCTCGAAGTCCCAGGCCTTCGGCGGTACGGGGGAGATGCGGCCCTCGCCCAGCAGCAGGGCCTCCTCGTCGCGGTCGTAGTCCAGGGTCAGGGGACGGGACGGCAGGGGTGCGCGGACGTAGGGGCGGCGGCCTCCGGGCAGCTTCGGGCGGTCGCCGTCGCGGCGCATCAGCCAGAGGACGCGGTGACCCGACTCGACGCCGCGGGACCACAGTTCGGGATCGTCGGTGAGCGGGACGGTGAGGTCCGGGCGGACCGCCGCCACGATCCAGGCGAGCACGTCCAGGGGTTCCACCGTGGTCCCGAGGCGCGTCCGCAGGTGCTTCAGGAGCCCCGGTGCCAGGTTCGGCTCCGTGCCGCCCGGGCGGCGGTACAGGGGGCGGACCCGGCCGGGACGGAGCAGGGGGAGGAGGGAGGTGGCCAGGAGCTGGGGTCCGTGGCCGTCCGTGGGGGTCTCCACCACGAAAACCTGGTCCTCGTCCGCCACTCGCCAGAGCTCGGGCCGGGCCGCGTCGATCAGCCGGTGGTCCGGGATCAGCCACTGCTCGTCGAAGGGCGCGCGCAGGACCCGTAGCGGCTCCGGGCAGGGCCCGGTGGCGCGCGCGAGCTTCTCCGTGCCGCCCGTCCGTCCCGGCAGCTGCCCGATCGCCGAGCGCAGGGTACGGGAGCGGGTGGGCTCGAACAGGGCTTCCCGGTCGGGACCCTCGGCCTTCAACAGGGTGTCCCAGCGGGCTTTCAGGGAGGCCGCGTCGGGCCCCGTCGGCCACCCCCGGCCGAGCCGCGGCGGTGCGACGGACCACGGCATGAGGTCCGCCAGCGGCGGAGCGTCGTCGTGCGTCACGCTGGGCATCGTACGACCTGTGACAGACAGTGCGGTCACGTGGCGTCCAGGGTGACGGTGAACGAGAACCGGTCGCCCCGGTAGTGGATCACCGCCACGTCGAGCACCCGGCCGTCCGTGTCGTAGGTGACCCCCGTGTAGTGGAGGATCGGGCTCAGCAGCGGGACTTGGAGCAGCCGAGCGGTCTCGGGATCCGCGAGGCGCGCCTCCACGGTGTCCGTGATGCGGCTGATGTCCGCCCCGACGACGTCCCGCAGCACCTTGGTCATCGGCCGGCGCGCCAGATCCGACGGGTCGATGCGCGCGGCCAGTTCGGGGCGGACGTAGTTGCGGGCATGGTTGGTCGGCTCACCCGTCTGCTCGTCGCTGCGCAGTCGGTGGTACGCGGCCACCTCGTCCAATTCCGGGAAGTACTCGGCGAGTTCGGGCGGCACGGGCGACTTGCCGTGCTCCAGCAGCTCGGTCGTCATACCGGACTGCTGGGCCAAGATCGCGTCCACCGAGCCGAGCAGCCGGACGGGGGTGCCCCGACGGGCGTCCGGCTCGATGAAGGTGCCCCGGCGACGGTGGCGGCTGATCAGCCCCTCGTCCTCCAGCTCCTTCAGCGCCTGCCGCATGGTCAGCACGCTCACGCCGTAGTGGCCGGCCAGCTGTTCCTCGGTGGGCAGGCGCAGCGGGTCCTGCGGTGAGCGGCCGAGTATCGAGGCGCGCAGGGACTGCGACACCTGGTACCAGAGCGGCAGCTTGCGGTTCAGGACGATCGAGTCCGGGGCGAAGGAGGTCACGGGCTATCCGTACCTTCCGCGGATCGGTCAGTGCAACGGGCGGAAGTGACGTTCGAGGCCGCGCCACACGTCGTCGTAGTGCGGCTGGAGGTGGTCCGCCCGGGCCGCGTGCGCGGTGAGCGTCACCGGCCAGCGCGTCTCGAACATGAACGCGAGCCCGTCGTCGACCTTCTGCGGCTTCAGCTCGGCCGCGCTCGCCCGGTCGAACGTCTCCCGGTCCGGCCCGTGCGCCGACATCATGTTGTGCAGCGAGCCGCCGCCGGGCACGAAGCCCCCTTCTCCGGAGGACTTCGCGTCGTAGGCGCCCTCGATCAGTCCCATGTACTCGCTCATCACGTTCCGGTGGAAGTACGGCGGCCGGAAGGTGTCCTCGCCGACCAGCCAGCGCGGTGCGAACACGACGAAGTCGACGCCGGCCAGCCCGGGGGTGTCCGACGGGGACGTCAGTACGGTGAAGATCGACGGGTCGGGGTGGTCGTAGGAGATGCTGCCGATGACGTTGAAGCGGCGCAGGTCGTAGACGTACGGCACATGGTTGCCGTGCCAGGCGACCACGTCGAGCGGGGAGTGGTCGTAGGTCGCGGTCCAGAGGTTGCCGCAGAACTTGTTGACCACCTCCACCGGCCCCTCGACGTCCTCGTAGGCGGCGACGGGAGCCCGGAAGTCACGGGGGTTGGCGAGGCCGTTGGCGCCGATCGGCCCCAGGTCGGGGAGTTGGAAGGGCGCCCCGTAGTTCTCGCACACATAGCCGCGCGCGGACTCGTCCAGCAGCTCCACACGGAAGCGGACCCCGCGAGGGATCAGCGCCACATGGCCCGGCTCCACATGCAGGAGTCCGAACTCCGTGCGCAGCAACAGCCCGCCGCGCTCCGGGACGATCAGCAGCTCGCCGTCGGCGTCGCTGAAGACGCGGTCCATGGAATCGGTGGCGTGGTAGAGGTGCACGGCCATACCGGTGCGCTGGGTGACGTCGCCGTTGCCGCCGAGGGTCCACAGGCCGGCGAGGAAGTCGGTGCCCTCGGCCGGCTCCGGCAGGGGGTTCCAGCGCAGCCGGTTGGGGTCCGGGACCGACTCGGTGAAGGGGGCCGTGCGGATCCGGCCGTTGTGGGTGTGGGTGAACGCCGGGTGCGCGGCGGAGGGGCGGATCCGGTACAGCCAGGAGCGGCGGTTGTGGGCGCGGGGCTCGGTGAACGCCGTACCGCTGAGCTGCTCCGCGTACAGGCCGAGGGGGGCGCGCTGCGGGGCGTTGCGGCCCTCGGGCAGGGCGCCCGGGACGGCCTCCGAGGCGTGCTCGTTGCCGAATCCGGAGAGGTGGGCCAGGCCCTCGGCGGCCTTGCGTGCGTCGCCGCGCGTGATCGCTGTGTCCCCGGTCATGATCGCTCCCTTGCGGTCTGATTCCTATGGAACACCGTAGGATTGCGGTTTCATCGGCGCAAGAGGCCGTTCCGTGGAACCGATCTCCCCGCCGTGACCTCCTCAGGGAGGAGAGCGAGAACCAGACCCCAGGGGGATTCGCGGTGTCGGACCTGTGTTCTACGCTCCCGGGCATGTCGTGGACGCGGGGACTCATTGCCCTGCTCGCGGTCTGTGTCGTGCTGGTGACCGGATCCGTGAGCTGTGGCGCCAGTGGGGCGCAGGAGCGCAAGGACGGACAGTCGGTCTCACCGGTGGGCAAGGTCCTCGACGACACCGATGAGGAGGGGCGGCACTACCGCGAGGTGGACAAGGGCAACGCCCCCGACGTGGGCATAGAGGTGCAGCCGAACACCGACGACAGCTGGTCGCTGCGCCTGACCGTCGAGCACTTCACCTTCTCGCCCACCGGGACAAAGGCGAAGGCGGTCTCCGGCCGCGGCGTCGCCGTCGTCTTCGTGGACGACCGTCCCGTCACCACCCTCCGCGCCCCGTCCTGCCGCCTCGCGGCCGCGTACGTCCCCCAGGGCACCCACAAGGTCACCGCCCGGCTGTACGCCGACGACGGCACCGTGTGGGCCGTGGACGGCGCCCCGGTGGAGAGCACGGCGGACGTCACGGCCTCGGAACCACAACCGACGGGGAGCGGCGCTGCGGACCCGCAGGCCGGGGGAAGCGCGGACGGCGGCTCGGAATCGCGGACCGCGGCGAGTGCGGGCGGCGGCTGGGAATCGCGGGCCGGTACTGGTGCGGGCGGCGGTGCTTCCGGTGCGCGACTGATCATGCGCGCGGGCGGCGATGTTCCGGGTCCGGAGGGCGGTGTGAGCGCTGGTGGTGCGGCTTCGGGGTGGCGGTCGGCCATGGGTGCGGGTGGCGGTGCCTGGGAGGTGCGGACCGTGGCGAGTGCGGGCGGCGGTGTTCCGGGCCCGGTGGGTGGTGTGAGTGCTGGTGGTGCGGCTTCGGGGTGGCGGTCGGCCATGGGTGCGGGTGGCGGTGCCTGGGAGGTGCGGACCGTGGCGAGTGCGGGCGGCGGTGTTCCGGGCCCGGAGCGCGAAGCGCGGCTCGCGGCGAGCGTCGGCGGTGGCCGATGAGTGCCGCAGGCCCCCGGACCCGTACCAGGTGGCAGGGTTCACCGGACCGCGGCGGAAAGGCATCATGAAGCCTGTGCCCCAAGCGACCTCGCTTCGCCGCGCCCCCGTGCAGCGGCGCAGTGCCGAACGGCTGACCAGAATTCTCGACGCCTGCGCCGACCTGCTCGACGAGGTCGGCTACGACGCCCTCAGCACCCGTGCCGTCGCCCTGCGCGCCGGCGTGCCCATCGGCTCCGTCTACCGCTTCTTCGGCAACAAGCGGCAGATGGTCGACGCGCTGGCCCAGCGCAACCTGGAGCGTTTCACGGAGGGCGTCACCGACCGCCTCAAGGAGTCGGGCGAGGAAGGAGGCTGGCGTACGGCGATGGACGTCGTCCTCGACGAGTACCTCGCCATGAAGCGCACCGCCCCCGGCTTCTCCCTCGTCGACTTCGGCAACCAGATCCCCGTCGGCGCCCGTCACGCGGAACCCAACCACCGGGTCGCCGACCGCCTCACCGAGCTCCTGTCCGGCTACCTCGCCCGGGAACCGGACGACGACCTGCGCCGCACCTTCCTCATCGCCGTGGAGACCGCCGACACCCTGGTCCACCTGGCCTTCCGGATGGCCCCCGAGGGGGACGAGCGGATCATCCAGGAGACCCGGGAGCTGCTGCGCGCCTATCTGGCGAGGGTTCTGGACTGACCGTCCACACCCCCTCCCCTCCATCCGTACCGGTCGGTATGCTCACCTCGACAGGCACCGCTGCCCCGGGAGGACCCGTGTCCCGCACCGCTCTGCGTATCTGCCCCCTGTGCGAGGCCACCTGTGGTCTGACGCTCACCGTCGAGGGGACCCGGGTCACCGGCGCCCGCGGCGACCATGACGACGTGTTCAGCAAGGGGTTCATCTGCCCGAAGGGGGCGTCCTTCGGCGCCGTCGACGGGGACCCCGACCGGCTGCGCACACCCCTCGTCCGACGGGACGGGGAACTGCGCGAGGCCACCTGGGAGGAGGCCTTCGACGCGGTCGCCGCCGGAATCCGGGGCGTCGTCGACCGCCACGGGGCGAACTCCGTCGGGGTCGTCCTCGGCAACCCCAACGTGCACACCATGGCCGGCGCCCTCTACCCGCCGGTGCTGCTCGCCGGGCTCGGCACCCGGAGCGTGTTCACCGCGTCCACGGTCGACCAGATGCCCAAGCACGTCTCCAGCGGGCTGTTGTACGGCGACGCCAACGCGATCCCCGTGCCGGACCTCGACCACACCGACCATCTGCTGCTCATCGGCGCCAACCCCCTGGAGTCCAACGGGAGTCTGTGCACCGCCCCCGACTTCCCCGGCAAGCTCAAGGCGCTCAAGGCGCGCGGTGGCACCCTCACCGTCATCGACCCCCGCCGCACCCGCACCGCAAAGCTCGCCGACCGGCACATCGCCATCCGGCCCGGTGCGGACGCGCTGCTTCTCGCCGCCATGGTGTACGTGCTCTTCGAGGAAGGCCTCGTGGACACGGGGGAGTTGACCCCACACCTCCAAGGACTCGACGAACTCCGGGAAGCCGTACAGGACTTCACTCCCGAAGCCGTCGCCGACGCCTGTGACGTGGACGCCGACGTGACACGCGCCCTCGCCCGCGAACTGGCCGCGGCTCCGACCGCCGCCGTATACGGCCGCATCGGCAGCTGCACCGTCCCGCACGGCACCCTGGCCAGCTGGCTCGTCGACGTGCTCAACATCCTCACCGGCAACCTCGACCGGCCCGGCGGCGCGCTCTTCCCGCAGGCGGCCACCGACCGGACGCCCCGGCCCGCGGGACCCAGCCACGGATTCGCGCTCGGGCGCTGGCACTCCCGGGTGAGCCGACACCCGGAGGCCAAGGGCGAGTTGCCGCTCTCCGCGCTCGCCGAGGAGATCGACACCGCGACCACGGAGGGCGAGCCGGTCCGCGCGCTGATCGCCGTCGCCGCCAACCCCGTGCTGTCCGCCCCCGACGGCGACCGGCTCGACAAGGCCCTCGGCTCGCTCGACTTCATGGTCAGCGTGGACCCGTACCTGAACGAGACCTCGCGCCACGCCCACGTCGTGCTGCCGCCGCCCCCGCCCTCCCAGAGCCCGCACCACGACTTCGCCTTCAACACCCTCGCCGTGCGCAACCAGGTCCGCTACACCCGCCCCGCCGTCCCGCTGGAGCCCGGCCGGATGGCGGAGACGGAGATCCTCGCCCGGCTGGTCCTCGCCGCGACCGGCATGCACGGCGCCGACCCGTCCGCCGTGGACGACCTGGTGATCGGCCAGACCCTCGGCAAGGCCGTCAAGGACGCCCACTCGCCCGTGCACGGCCGCGAGCCGGACGAACTCGCCGCCGCACTCGTCGGCGACACCGGCCCCGAGCGGCGGCTCGACATGATGCTGCGCCTCGGCCCCTACGGCGACGGTTTCGGCGTACGACCGGACGGGCTGAGCCTCACCAAGCTGCTCGCGCATCCGCACGGCATCGACCTCGGACCGCTCGGGTCCCGGCTGCCGCAGCCGCTGAAGACCAGGAGCGGCAAGGTCGAACTGCTGCCGGGGCCCCTCGCGGACGACCTGCCCCGGCTGCGCGAGGCCCTGCGGCATCAGGCCGACGGGCTCGTCCTTGTCGGCCGCCGGCACCTGCGCTCCAACAACAGCTGGATGCACAACGTCCCCGCCCTCACCGGCGGCACCAACCGCTGCACCCTGCAGATCCACCCCGAGGACGCCGAGCGGCTCGGACTGAAGGACGGCGCCGCGGTGCGGGTCAAGGGCGCCGGGGGAGAGGTGGTCACCGAAGCCGAGGTGACCGACGGCGTGCGCCCCGGCGTGGTCAGCCTGCCGCACGGCTGGGGCCACAACCGGCCCGGCACCCGGCTCAGCCATGCCCTCAAGGACCCCGGCGTCAACGTCAACCAGCTCCTCGACGGCAGCCTGCTCGACCCGCTCTCGGGCAACGCGGTCCTCAACGGCATACCCGTAAAACTGGCCACCGTAGCGGCGCTGTGAGCAGCGCAAAGCTGTGACCAGCAGTTTTGCGCTTATTGCTCGCATGTCAACGTCTTGTTAACGCCGCTTGACGGGACCTAACGTCATCGCACTGCCGACTCCGGTGGGAGTTCAAGGGCGAACGTTAGGTATCCACTCATGCTGACCATCCTCGGCTTCGCCATGATCGCGACCTTCCTGGTCCTGATCATGATGAAGAAGATGTCGCCGATCGCGGCGCTCGTACTGATTCCGGCGCTGTTCTGCGTCTTCGTCGGGAAGGGCGCCAAGCTCGGTGACTACGTCATCGACGGCGTCACCAGCCTCGCCCCCACCGCGGCGATGCTCATGTTCGCGATCGTCTACTTCGGCGTGATGATCGACGTCGGCCTCTTCGACCCGGTCGTCCGCGGCATCCTGAAGTTCGCGAAGGCCGACCCGATGCGGATCGTCGTCGGCACGGCGATCCTCGCCGCGATCGTCTCCCTCGACGGCGACGGCTCGACCACCTTCATGATCACCGTCTCGGCGATGTACCCGCTGTACAAGCGCCTGAAGATGAGCCTGGTCGTGATGACCGGTGTCGCCGCCATGGCCAACGGCGTGATGAACACGCTGCCCTGGGGCGGCCCGACGGCCCGCGCCGCCACCGCGCTGAAGCTCGACGCCAGTGACATCTTCGTCCCGATGATCCCGGCCCTGGCCGTCGGCCTGCTGGGCGTCTTCGTCCTCTCGTACGTGCTCGGCAAGCGCGAGCGCAAGCGGCTGGGCGTGCTCACCCTGAACGAGGTCCTGGTCGAGGAGAAGGTCGAGGAGACCGAGACGGTCCTGGTCGGCGCGGGTTCCGGTGCCTCTGGCCCCGGTGCCTCCGGTACGGACAAGGTCACCGGCGGCTCCGGCTCCGGCACCGACGCCGACGCCGACGCCGAGGAAGGCGACGCGGAGCGCTTCCAGGTCCTCGACCCGAACCGGGCCACCCTGCGTCCCAAGCTCTACTGGTTCAACGCGCTGCTCACGCTCACCCTGCTCACCGCCATGATCATGGAGTGGCTGCCGATCCCGGTGCTGTTCCTGATCGGCGCCGCGCTCGCGCTCACCGTGAACTTCCCGCACATCCCGGACCAGAAGGCCCGCCTGGCCGCCCACGCCGACAACGTCCTCAACGTCTCCGGCATGGTCTTCGCCGCCGCCGTGTTCACCGGCGTCCTCCAGGGCACCGGCATGGTCGACCACATGGCACGCTGGATGGTGGACGTCATCCCCGAGGGCATGGGCCCGCACATGGCCCTCGTCACCGGCATCCTGAGCCTCCCGCTCACCTACTTCATGTCCAACGACGGTTTCTACTTCGGCGTCCTCCCGGTCCTCGCCGAGGCCGGCGCGGCGCACGGCGTCACCCCGCTGGAGATGGCCCGCGCCTCCCTCGTCGGCCAGCCGCTGCACATGTCGAGCCCGCTCGTCCCGGCCGTGTACGTCCTGGTCGGCATGGCCAAGGTCGAGTTCGGCGACCACACCAGGTTCGTGGTCAAGTGGGCGGCGCTCACCTGTCTGATCATCCTTGGGGCGGGCATCCTCTTCGGGATCATCTGACCTGCTTCCACGGAGGACTTGAACCATGGCGCCCGGTGGGAACCGCGGCTGGCTGCTCCGCCTCGTCATCGCCTTCAGCTTCGCGCAGGGGGCGGTGTCGATGGCTCGGCCCGCCGTCTCCTACCGGGCTCTCGCGCTGGGTGCGGACGAACGGGCGATCGGTGTCATCGCCGGTGTCTACGCGCTGCTCCCGCTGTTCGCGGCGGTCCCGCTGGGCCGCCGTACGGATCACGGACGTTGTGCGCCGCTGCTGCCCGTCGGTGTGGTCCTGATCTCCGGCGGCTGTGCGCTCAGCGGCCTCGCCGACTCGCTGTGGACGATGGCGGTCTGGAGCGGGGTGATGGGCCTCGGCCACCTCAGCTTCGTCATCGGTGCCCAGTCGCTCGTCGCCCGCCAGTCCGCACCGCACGAACAGGACCGCAACTTCGGCCACTTCACCATCGGCGCCTCTCTCGGCCAACTGGTCGGCCCGATCGCGGCGGGCGCGCTGATCGGCGGCTCCGACATGGCGGGCACGAGTGCGCTGGCGCTGCTCGTCGCGGGCGCCGGAGCGGCGGTCGCGTGCACGTCGTTGTGGCGCATCGAGCACCGCGACACGGCGGCCACGTCCCGTACCGGACCAGGCGACCGGGTTCCCGTCGGGCACATCCTGCGGTCCCGGGGCGTGCCCGGGGGCATCTTCGTGAGCCTGTCCGTGCTGTCCGCCACGGACATCCTCACCGCGTACCTTCCGGTGGTCGGCGAACACCGGGGCATCGCCCCCTCGGTGATCGGCCTGCTACTGAGCCTGCGCGCGGCCGCCACCATCGCCTGCCGCCTGGTACTGACTCCCCTGCTACGGCTGCTGGGGCGCGCGTTGCTGCTGACCGTGACGTGTGTGCTGGCGGCCCTGCTGTGCGCGGGCATCGCGCTGCCGGTCCCGGTGTGGGCGCTGGCCGTCATGCTCGCCGTGCTCGGCTTCTGTCTCGGCGTCGGACAGCCGCTGTCCATGACGACGGTCGTCCAGGCCGCCCCCGACGGCGCCCGCTCCACCGCGCTCGCCCTGCGGCTGACCGGCAACCGCCTCGGCCAGGTCGCCGCACCGGCCACCGCGGGCCTCGTCGCGGGCGTCGTGGGCGCGGCGGCGCCGTTCGTGATGCTCGGGACCTTGCTGCTGCTCTCGGCGGGAGTGGCACTGCGGTCGCCGGGGCCGCCCGAAAAACCGGGGTCGGACGCGGGAAAGCGGCCGAAACGCCCGGGATTGCGCCGCACGAGCGATATCTGACGGCGCGCCGGGCGTCGATGCGCATGACCGCTGCGCACATAAAGGAGAGTGCTGCCGAAAGAGCGATTTGTATGGAAATCGTCTGAATCGGAGGACCGCGCATGCCCACCCTGACACCCCCACGTACCTTCCGCGTCCGCGCGGGCGCCACTGTCGTCCTCACCGCCCTCGCCGCGGCCGGCGCGTCCTGGGTGGCGGCGCCGACCGCGTCTGCCGTGGGCGAGAACGGCGACATCAGGATCCACCGCGTGGGCGTGCCTTTCGGCGTCTCGAAGGATGATCCCAAGGTCTGCAAGTTCTACCTGGATGCCGTCAACTTCGACATCCTCACCACCATCGCCTACACCATCACGCCTCAGCCGCCGCTGCCCAGCGCCGCCACCGTCACCGGCGCCATCCAGCTCGCGGGGGGCGCCGGCCACACCGACCCGCTGGGGATGGCGGACGGGCAGTACAAGATCACCTGGATCGTGGCGGGCGTCCCCAAGGAGAAGGTCTTCCGCGTCAACTGCCACGACGGCAGGCACGGCGGGGAGCGCCGGCCGGGCGACCAGATCGAGGACCGGCAGAACGACGGCGCGGGCTGGGGCAAGAACGACTCCAACGGCCCCAAGGGCGGTGTGCACGCGGGCGGCGGCGGTCTCGTCGACACCGCGGCCGCGTTCGCGCCGGTGACCGCCGCGGGAGCCGTCGGCCTGGTGGCGGTCGGCGGTGTCGCGTACTTCCGGCTGAACCGCCGTCGGCCCAATGGCGCCGCGTAGGCGTAGACGCAGGCCCTGGTACCGGACCCGCGCCTACCGCCTCACCAGGACGGCCCTGCTCACGGTCGTCCTGGTGACGGTGGGGGTCCGGTGCACCGGTGACCACAAGTCGACCGCGCCGTACGGGCCCGACGGCCAGGGCGTCGTGGCGGCCGCAGGCCCGGACGCCCAGGTGGCTGCCGGCCCGGACGCCGAGGTACCCCGTGAACCCGACACCGGGGCGCCCGGTGAACCCGACGCCGAGGTGGCCCGTGAGTCGGACGCCGAGGTGGCCCGTCGTCCGGCCCCCTCCGCCCGCCCCACGCCCACCCGCACGCCCGCTCTCCGCCCGCTGCCCCGGTCCCGGCCGACGACCTTCCGCATCCCGTCCCTGGGTATCGACGCCCCCATCACGGGCCTCGGGCTGATCAAGGGACGGGAGTTGGCCACACCGCCGGTGGACAAACCGAAACTCGTGGGCTGGTACCAGGGCGGCCCCACGCCCGGGGAGCCCGGCACGGCGATCGCCGTAGGCCACCGCGACACCAGGACCGGTCCCGCCGTCTTCGCCGCGCTCGCCCAGGTGAAGCCCGGCAAAGTGATCGAGGCGGGGCGCGCGGACGGCCGTACCGCCGTCTACACCGTGGACCGGGTGAAGGTCTTCGACAAGGAGGGCTTCCCCGACAAGGAGGTCTACGGCCCGGCCCGGCGCCCGGAGCTCCGCGTGATCACCTGCGGTGGACTCTTCAAGTGGCGGACGGGCTACACCAGCAACGTCGTCGTGTTCGCCCACCTCACCCGGACCCGTGAGCCGCAGCCGCCGACGGGCACGACGGCCCGCTGAATCCGTCCGTCCGTTTTCTCACTGGCTGGACTGGAGCGCCTGATACCGCCCAGTCTCTTCCCCTGGCCGGGCGCGTTCCGTTAACTTCCGTGACTCACAGCCCCGTACGACCCGCCCGGGGCCTCTCGACCGCGGAGCACCAGCGCCTGATTCAGCCCTCGGGGGCACCGTCATGACACGCGCCATCTCCTTGCACGACGTGAGCAAGACCTACACGCGAGGAAGCCGGGTGGTGGACCGGCTCTCGCTGGACATCGAGCCCGGCGAGTTCCTCGTCCTGCTCGGCCCCTCCGGCTGCGGAAAATCCACCGTCCTCAGGATGGTCGCCGGCCTGGAGGAGATCACCGAGGGCGAGCTCCGACTCGACGGCGAGTACGCCAACGACCTGCTGCCCGCCGAGCGGCGGATGGCGATGGTGTTCCAGAACTTCGCCCTCTACCCCAACATGACCAGCCGGGGGAACATCGGCTTCCCGCTGCGCATCGAGGCCCCCGATGAGGATCCCCGCGCACGCGTGGACGCCACCGCCCGCATGCTGGGCATCGAGGACCTCCTCGACCGCTACCCAGCTCAGCTCTCCGGCGGCGAACGCCAGCGGGTGGCGATGGGCCGGGCCATCTCCCGCCACCCCTCCGCCTTCCTGATGGACGAGCCGCTGTCCAACCTCGACGCCAAGCTCCGCAACCACCTGCGCGCCGAAATAGCCGGCCTCACCCAGGAGTTGGGCGTCACCACGGTCTACGTCACGCACGACCAGGCCGAGGCCATGTCGCTCGGCGACCGGGTCGCCGTGCTGCGCGGCGGAGTTCTCCAGCAGGTCGGCACCCCGCGCTCGGTCTACGCGCTGCCGCGCAACGTCTTCGTCGCCGCCTTCATCGGCACCCCGCGCATCAACCTCCTGCGCGGCCTGGTCCGGGCTCCGCTGGACGGCGCGATGACCATCAGCCTCGGCAAGCAGTACCTGCGGCTGCCCGAACCCCTCTCCCTGGACCACCAGTTGCTCCGCGTCCAGCAGGGCCGCGAGGTGATCGTGGGCCTGCGCTCGGAGGCGATCCGCATCGCCGAACGGACCTCCGCGCGTCCGGGTGAGATGCCGATCACCGGCCTGGTGGAGCACGTGGAGTTCCAGGGCCACGAGGTCCTCGTCCACTTCAACACCGGCTCCCGCCCCGCCCTCGTCCCCGACCTGGAGGCCCCGCGTCCCGCTCCACGGCCGACCCGGCGGCGCCGCCGCGACGGGACGGTCCTGGAGCGTCTGCGGGATCGCGCCGGCTCCCTGCGGGCGGGCCCGGTGGTGGTCCTGGAGGACCCGGCGGACTCCGGCCCCGAGCCCGCCCCGTCCGACGCCCGCCTCCCCGGTGACCTCGTGGTTCGCACCACCCCGGACCTCGACCTCCGCCGCGGCATGCAGGTCCCCCTTCTCGTCGACATCTCCCACCTCTTCGTCTTCGACCAGCACGGAGAACGCATCTGCCCGTCCCCGGACCACCTTCCGGACCTGGACGAGTGAGGGTCCGGGTGGGGAGGGGCGCGGCTCGGCGTCGAGTCCACCATCCCTCCGCCGCCCGGCCACCGTCCCCACCCGCCGTCGATCCGCCGCACCGTTTCCGTCCGCTCCGGCTCTGGTTGTCGTGGTGGTGTCGTGCCGTTTCCGTCCGCCCCGGTCCCGCCCGTCGTGGTGGTGTCGTGCCGTTTCCGTCTGGCCGGGTTCCGCCCGCCATGGTTCTGCCGTGCCGTTTCCGTCCGCCCCGGTCCCGCCCGTCGTGGTGGTGTCGTGCCGTTTCTGTCTGGCCGGGTTCCGCCCGTCGTGGTTCTGCCGTGCCACTTCCGTCCGTCCCCGGCCCCGCCTGTCGTCGATCCGCCGCACCGTTCCGCCCGCTCCGGCTCTGGTTGTCGTGGTGGTGTCGTGCCGTTTCCGTCCGCCCCGGTCCCGCTCGCCGTCGTTCTGCCGTGCCACTTCCGTCCGCCCCCGGTCCCGCTCGCCGTCGATCCGCCGCACCGTTTCCGTCCGCCCCGGCCCGGCCCGTCGTCGATCCTCCGCACCGCCTCCGTTCGCCCGGGCCTCCACTGACCGACTCCTCCACCGCCCTCCAGGCCGCCCCCCGGCCCGCTTCGGCCTGGTGGAGTGAACCGAGGGCGCGGCAGCCGGGCCGGGCGGCGGTGGTCCGCTAGGCAGGGCGCATGAACGTGCATCTCACCAGGACCAGGGCGCTCCTCACCGGCGCCGCCCTCCTGCTCGCCGTCGCCGCGCCCACCGCCCACACCACCTTCGCCGGGGCCGACGCCCCGGTGCCGGAGCGCGGGGTGCCGTACGTCGAGACCCAGCTCTTCTTCGGCACCGAGCGGCCCGGCGGTGGACCGGCCGTCACCGACCGGCAGTTCACGGCCTTCGTCGACAAGGAGGTCGCGCCCGGCTTCCCGGAGGGGCTGACCGTGCAGTCCGGGCGCGGGCAGTGGCGGGACGTGAGCGGGAGGACCGAGAAGGAGCGGTCGTACGAGCTGATCCTGCTGTATCCGGCCGGGCAGGCCTCCGCGAGCGACCGGCGGATCGAGGAGATCCGGCGGGCGTACGAGAAGACGTTCGGGCAGGAATCCGTGGGGCGGGTGGACGACCGGGCCCGCGCCGACTTCTGATGTCCCTGGACGGTCCGGTCCCGCTCTGGCGCGAAAAAACTATCGTCGCTAGTTTATGAGGCCGGACGACACCACGCACGGCCCAGCCCGGGAGGACGCACCATGAAGGCGCACGACGGCATGTACATCGACGGCGAGTGGCGCCCGGCCACCGGCCCGGACCTGATCGAGGTCGTGAACCCGGCCGACGAGCAGGTCCTCGGCCGGGTCCCGGCCGGCACCGCCGAGGACGTCGACCTCGCCGTACGGGCCGCTCGCGCCGCCCTCCCGGCCTGGGCCGCGACCGCACCCGCCGAGCGGGCCGCCCGCCTGGCCGCCCTCCGGGATGTCCTGGCCGCCCGCAAGGACGAGATCGCCGAGACCGTCACCGCCGAACTCGGCTCGCCCCTGAAGTTCTCGCAGAACGTCCACGCCGCCGTCCCCGTCGCGGTCGCCGCCTCCTACGCGGAACTCGCGGCCACGCACCCCTTCGAGGAGAAGGTCGGCAACTCCACCGTCCACCAGGAGCCCATCGGCGTGGTCGGCGCGATCACGCCCTGGAACTACCCGCTCCACCAGATCGTCGCCAAGGTCGCCCCGGCCCTCGCCGCAGGCTGCACGGTCGTGCTCAAGCCCGCCGAGGACACCCCGCTGGTCGCCCAGCTCTTCGCCGAGGCGGTCCACGAGGCCGGTGTCCCGGCAGGCGTCTTCAACCTGGTCACCGGCCTCGGCCCGGTCGCGGGGCAGGCGCTCGCCGAGCACCCGGACGTGGACCTGGTCTCCTTCACCGGTTCCACCGCGGTCGGACGGCAGATCGGCGCGACCGCCGGTGCCGCCCTGAAGAAGGTCGCCCTGGAACTCGGCGGCAAGTCCGCCAACGTCATCCTGCCGAGCGCCGACCTCGCCAAGGCGGTCAACGTCGGCGTCGCCAACGTGATGTCCAACTCCGGCCAGACCTGCAGTGCCTGGACCCGGATGCTGGTGCACACCGAGCAGTACGACGAAGCTGTCGACCTCGCCGCCGCGGCCGCTGCGAAGTACGGCGAGCGCATCGGCCCCGTTGTCAGCGCCAAGCAGCAGGCACGGGTGCGCGGTTACATCGAGAAGGGCGTGGCGGAGGGGGCCCGGCTGGTCGCCGGAGGCCCTGAATCCCCGCGCGAGCAGGGCTACTTCGTCGCCCCGACCGTCTTCGCCGACGTCACCCCCGACATGACGATCGCGCAGGAGGAGATCTTCGGCCCGGTCCTGTCCGTCCTGCGCTACGAGGACGAGGAGGACGCCCTGCGCATCGCCAACGGCACGGTCTACGGCCTCGCGGGCGCCGTCTGGGCCGGCGACGCGTCGGAGGCGGTGGCCTTCGCCCGGCGGATGGACACCGGCCAGGTCGACATCAACGGTGGCCGCTTCAACCCCCTTGCCCCCTTCGGCGGTTACAAGCAGTCCGGGGTGGGCCGCGAGCTCGGCTCGCACGGTCTCGCCGAGTACCTCCAGACCAAGTCCCTCCAGTTCTGAGGAGCCTTCCCGTGGTTCGTGCCGCTGTTCTTCCCGCCGTGGGCGCTCCCCTGGAGGTCACCGACATCGACCTGCCGGACCCCGGTCCCGGCCAGGTCCGCGTCCGGCTCGCCGCCGCCGGCGTCTGCCACTCCGACCTGTCCCTGTCCAACGGCACCATGCGCGTCCCCGTCCCGGCCGTCCTCGGCCACGAGGGCGCGGGTACGGTCGTCGCCGTGGGGGAGGGGGTCAACGGGGTGGCGCCCGGTTCCCGAGTCGTCCTCAACTGGGCTCCCGCCTGCGGTAGTTGCCATGCCTGCGCGCTCGGCGAGGTCTGGCTGTGCGCCAACGCGCTCAACGGCGCCGCGGACGTCTACGCCCGCACCGCCGACGGCACCGACCTCCACCCCGGCCTGAACGTCGCCGCGTTCGCCGAGGAGACGGTCGTCTCCGAGTCCTGCCTCCTGCCCCTGCCCGAGGGCATCCCGCTCACCGATGCGGCCCTGCTGGGCTGTGCGGTCCTCACCGGCTACGGAGCCGTCCACCACGCGGCACGGGTCCGGGAGGGCGAGACGGTCGCCGTGTACGGCGTCGGGGGAGTGGGCCTGGCCGCGCTCCAGGCGGCCCGTATCGCGGGCGCCTCGCGGATCGTCGCGGTCGATGTCTCCCCGGAGAAGGAGGAGTTGGCGCGCGCGGCCGGAGCCACCGACTACGTGATCGCCTCCGACACCACCGCCCGCGAGATCAGGGGCCTGACCGGAAAGCAGGGCGTCGACGTCGCCGTGGAGTGCGTGGGCCGCGCGGCGACCATCCGCACGGCCTGGGACTCCACCCGCCGCGGCGGCCGTACGACGGTCGTCGGCATCGGCGGCAAGGACCAGCAGGTCACCTTCAACGCCCTGGAGCTCTTCCACTGGGGCCGCACCCTCGCGGGCTGTGTCTACGGCAACGCGAACCCGGCCGAGGACCTCCCTGTGCTCGCCGAGCACGTACGGGCGGGCCGCCTGGACCTCGGCGCCCTGGTGACGGAACGGATCGCGCTGGACGGGATTCCGGCGGCGTTCGACAACATGCTGGCGGGCAAGGGCGGCAGGGCCCTGGTGGTGTTCTGATCGACGGTTGCCCGGAGCCTCATCTCGGGTGCTCCGGGCAACCTTCCCGCACAACCGTTGACCCCATACCGTCCGGTCAGTATGTTCAGCCGCCAACGTCCCCACGCACCCACCGGAGTGTGCACCGCATGGACACGGCCCCTTCCGCTCACCAAACTTCCGTCACCGCGCCGGCGACTCCCCACCGCCGTCGCGTCGCCACGGCGGCCGCCCTGGCCTCCGCCGTCGAGTGGTACGACTACTTCGTCTTCGGCATAGCCGCCGCCCTCGTTCTCGGCGATCTGTACTTCCCGTCGGGCAGCTCCACCGCCGGCGTCCTCGCCGCCTTCGCCACCTTCGCCGTCGGCTTCCTCGCCCGCCCGATCGGCGGCATCGTCGCCGGCCACCTCGGCGACAAACGGGGCCGCAAGCCGATGCTGGTCCTCGCGCTCACCCTCATGGGCGTCGCCACCACCGGCATCGGCCTGCTGCCGACGTACGACACGATCGGCGTCGCCGCCCCGATCCTGCTCGTCCTCCTCCGCGTCGTACAGGGCGTCGCGGTCGGTGCGCAGTGGGGCGGCGCGATGCTGCTGGCCACCGAGTACGCCCCCGAGGGCAAGCGCGGACTCTACGGCAGCGTCGTCCAACTCGGCGTCCCCATCGGCGTGGTGACCGCCAACACGGTGTTCCTGCTGGCCGGGGCGTTCACCACGGACGCCGGGTTCGCGGCCTGGGGCTGGCGCGTCCCGTTCCTCATCGGCCTGTTCGTCCTCGCGCTCGCCTGGTACATCCACGCCAAGGTCGAGGAGACCCCCGAATTCCGGCAGGCGGAACAGGAGTTGGCCGCCAAGGAGAAGAGCGGGCAGAACTCCCCGCTGCGTACGGTCCTGCGCCACCACCTCGGCACGGTGCTGCTCGCGGGCGGCTCCTTCGCCGTGAACACCGCGACCTTCTACATCCTGATCACCGGGGTCCTCGACTACACCACCCGCGAACTCGGCATGAAACGCAGTGCCGTTCTCACCGTCTCGCTCTGCATCAGCCTCACCCAGCTGGTGCTGATCCCGGCCGCCGCCGCGCTCTCCGACCGCCTCGGCCGGATCCGGATCTACGCCATCGGCGCGGTCGGCGTCGCCCTGTGGGCGATACCGATGTTCCTGCTCATCGACACCGGGTCGCTGCTGTGGCTGGCGGTCTCCACATTCGTCGCCGGATGCTTCCTCAGCATCATGTACGGCCCGCAAGCGGCCCTGTTCGCCGAGCTGTTCACGCCGGAGATGCGGTACACCGGCGCCTCCCTCGGCTACCAGATCGCCGCCGTGCTCGGCGGTGGGCTCGCGCCCTTCCTGATGGTGCTGCTGCTGGAGACCACGGGCACATCGATGGCGGTGTCCGGGTACATCATCGGGCTCTCGGTGATCGCGCTGCTCTGCATCAAGGTGCTGGCGAGCAGGGCGCGTTCACGCGGGGTCTGAGGCGCTCTCGGGTTGCGGCTGCGGCTCCGGTGCGGTCACCGGGGCCGCAGCCGTCCGTCGCGTTCGGGAGCGGGACACCGCCACGCCTGCCAGGCACAGCGTCCCGCCCGCGAGCGTGAGCAGACCCGGGACCTCACCGAGGGCCAGCCAGGACATCAGGACGACCAGGGCGGGAACCGCGTAGGTGGTGGCGCCCATGCGGCTGGCGGTCGTACGGGCGAGCGCGTAGGCCCACGTCGTGAAGGCCAGGGCGGTCGGGAAAACGCCCAGGTAGACCATGTTGAGGGTCGCCGAGGCCGGGGCGTCGGCCGCCTCCGACACCAGTTGGCCGGCGAACGGGAGGCAGACGACGGCGCCGGTGAAGCAGCCGAACGTCGTCACCTGCAGCGGGGTCGCGGAGCCGAGTGCCGGCTTCTGTGCGACGACTCCGCCGGCGTAGGCGATCGCCGCGAGCAGGCACAGGATGACGCCGAGTACCGAGGAGCCGCCGTCGTCCGACATCGACAGGCCCACGGTGACCGCGCCGGCGAAGGAGACCGCCATACCGGCCAGCAGGCGGGGCGGCATCGCGTCTCCGAGCAGCCGGGCGCCGAGCAGGGCGATCAGGAGGGGGCCGATGTTCACGACCAGGGCCGCGGTGCCCGCGTCCACCTGCTGTTCGCCCCAGTTCAGGACGACCATGTAGAAGCCGAACCACAGGACGCCGGAGACGGCGATGCCGCGCCAGGCGGAGCGAGGGGGGAGCCCTTCCCGGCGGATCAGGCAGATCACGCCCAGCGCGAGTGCGCCGGAGAGGAGCCGGCCGAGGGCCAGGGCGCCGGGGGAGTAGGCGGCACCCGCGCTGCGTATGGAGACGAAGGCGGAGGCCCACAGGATGACGGTGACGGTGGCTGCGCCGGCTGCGAGGAGTTCGGTGCGGCGGTGGTTCATCATGCTCCTGAGGTTAGGTAGGGGAGGGTGCGGAAGCTCGCGGATTTCGGACGGGTTGCCCCCGGCAGCCTCAGCGCAGTGTCGCCGCGTCGATTCCCAGGAGGTCGGTCAACGCCCGTTCTCCTGTCGCTGTCACCTTCACCGCTCGCTCCGAGCCGATGCGTACGCACCAGCCCTCGGCCAGGGCGTGCCGGCACAGGGCCGCGCCCGCGACCCCTGCCAGGTGCGGGCGTCGTTCGGTCCAGTCCAGGCAGGCTCGGGCCAGGGGGCGCCGGCCTTTGCGGTCGAGCGAGATGCCTGTGGCGTCGAACCACGCCAGACCCGCGTCCGTGAGGGCGAAACCCGTTTCCTGAAGCAGGAGTTGACGGGATGTCAGTGCGTCCGTCACCGCGATGCCCAGTCGTCCTGCCAAGTGGTCGTAGCAGGTACGGCCCCGGGCCATCGCGGAGCCCGCGCTCGACTCCCGCAGGTTCCGCGGGCGTGGGACCGCGTCCGGGGAGACCTGTGCCACCAGGTCCTCCACGAGGTGGGCCACCCTCGCGTCGGCCAGCCGGACATACCGGTGGCGGCCCTGCCGTTCCTCCGTCAGCAGCCCGCCTGCGACCAGCTTGCCCAGGTGTTCACTCAGGGTGGACGCGGCCACACCCGCGTGGCGGGCCAGCTCGCCCGCGGTCCAGGCCCGGCCGTCGAGGAGGGCCAGGAGGCAGGCCGCCCGGGTCTCGTCGGCGATCAGTGCGGCGAGCCTCGCCAACTGAGGTGCCTGCGGGTCCTTGGTCATGTGGTCCAGCATCGCGGAGAGATACTTCGGCGCCCACCGAAATATGCCTACGCGGTGGGTCCGACCTGCTCGTACTGCTGGGCAAGGCCGTCCAGCAGAGCCCTGAGCCCCGTCTCGAACGCCCGCTCGTCGATCTTCTCCTGCTGCTCGGCGAGAAGGTGCGCCTGGCCGAGATGGGGGTAGTCCGCGGGGTCGTAGGCGCTCTTGTCGTCGACGAATCCGCCCGCGAAGGAGCCGAGCGCCGAGCCCATGATGAAGTACCGCATCAGCGCTCCGATGGACGTGGCCTGCGCCGGTGGCCAGCCCGCGTCGACCATCGCGCCGTAGACCGCGTCGGCGAGCCGGAGGCCCGCGGGACGGCGGCCGGGGCCCCGGGCCAGGACCGGGACGATGTTGGGGTGGTCGCGCAGGGCGGTGCGGTAGGAGACGGCCCAGTCGTGCAACGCGGTCCGCCACGCGCGGCCGTCCTCGAACATCGACAGGTCGACCTGGGCGCTCACCGAGTCGGCGACCGCCTCCAGGATCTCGTCCTTGGTACGGAAGTGGTTGTAGAGCGACGGGCCGCTGACGCCGAGTTCCGCCGCCAGCCGGCGTGTGGACAGTGCCGCGAGGCCTTCCGCGTCCACGAGCGCGCGGGCCGTCTCGACGATCCGGTCGGTGCTGAGGAGGGGCTTGCGCGGTCGGGCCATGGCGCACATAGTAGGGCTGCGGAACGGAAACTAGCAGTGCTAATTTAAAGGCGCGGCTCTCAAGTGAGGTGATCTCGTGGTCGACCTGGGGTTGAGTGAGGAGCAGGCTGCCGTACGGCGGCTGGCGCGGGAGTTCGTGGACCGTGAGATCGCCCCCCACGTCATCGCCTGGGATCGCGCCGAGGAGGTCGACCGGGCCATCGTCAAGAAGCTCGGCGAGGTCGGGTTCCTGGGGCTGACGATCGACGAGGAGTACGGCGGCTCGGGCGGCGACCATCTCGCGTACTGCCTGGTCACCGAGGAGCTCGGGCGCGGTGATTCGTCCGTGCGTGGCATCGTCTCCGTCTCGCTGGGCCTGGTGGCCAAGACGATCGCCGCGCGGGGGAGCGAGGAGCAGAAGCGGCGGTGGCTGCCGGGGCTCACCTCCGGCGAGTACGTCGGCTGCTTCGGCCTCACCGAGCCCGGTACCGGGTCCGACGCGGGAAACCTCGCCACGCGCGCGGTGCGGGACGGCGACGACTACGTCATCGACGGCACCAAGATGTTCATCACCAACGGGACGTGGGCCGATGTGGTGCTGTTGTTCGCCCGGTCGACCGACGCTCCGGGCCACCAGGGCGTCTCCGCCTTCCTCGTGCCCACCGACACGCCCGGTCTGACGCGCCGCACCATCCACGGCAAGCTCGGCCTGCGCGGACAGGCCACGGCCGAACTGGTGCTTGAGGGCGTGCGCGTGCCCGCCACCGCGATGGTCGGCGAGGAGGGCAAGGGGTTCTCCGTCGCCATGTCCGCGCTGGCCAAGGGGCGGATGTCGGTGGCGGCGGGCTGTGTGGGGATCGCCCAGGCCGCGCTGGACGCGGCCGTCCGGTACGCCGGTGAACGCGAGCAGTTCGGCAAGCCGATCGCCGGGCACCAGCTCGTCCAGGAGCTGATCAGCGACATCGCCGTCGACGTGGACGCGGCCCGGCTGCTGACCTGGCGGGTGGCCGACCTGATAGACCGCGGGCTGCCCTTCGCCGTCGAGTCCTCCAAGGCCAAGCTGTTCGCTTCGGAAGCCGCCGTACGCGCCGCGAACAACGCCCTCCAGGTCTTCGGGGGCTACGGCTACATCGACGAGTACCCGGCGGGCAAACTGCTGCGCGATGCCCGAGTGATGACGCTCTACGAGGGCACCAGCCAGATCCAGAAGCTGGTCATCGGGCGGGCGCTGACGGGTGTCTCGGCGTTCTGAGCAGCCGTTCTGAGTAGCCGTTCTGAGTATCTGAGCGGATGTGGCAGGGGTCACCGGTCGCCGAGACTCGGGCCATGAGTGACACACCGGTCAAGCAGCAGAACACGGCCGCCTTCTACGGCCAGGCCGTCGCCTCCTTCGCCGTGGCCATGGCCGCCACGGCCGTCGGCATCTTCCGCCTGAACGCCGACGCCTGGGTGCGCGGCTTCCTCGCGATCGCCGTCCTGTACCTCGTCACCTCGGCCTTCACCCTGGCCAAGGTGATCCGCGACCGCCAGGAGGCCGGCCAGATCGTCAGCCGCGTCGACCAGGCCCGCCTGGAGAAACTGCTCGCCGAACACGACCCCTTCGAGAAGCTGTGACGGGGGTTGGCCGGGAGGGGGTTCGACCTGGGAGTTGACGTCGAGCGGTCTGGCGCCGGCCGGCTGGCATGGGGCGGCCCTGGCCGGGGGTCGGCTCCGAGTGGTCGGATGGTGGTTGGTCTTGTGGGGGTTGGCCCGAGGTCGGCTTCGGGCGGGCCTGGCCCGGGGCCGGCGGTGAGCGCTCTGGCGGTGGCCGGCTTCGGGGGTCTGGCCCGCGCCCATACCCCCCGCTCCTCCAGTCCCCGTTCCGTACCCCCCGTTACTCCAGTCCCAGTTCCCGACCCGCACCCTCCGTCGCTCCGGCCCACGCCCCGCACCCCGCCGCTCCAGCCCGCGCAGCACGGGGTGGCTAAGCGCTCGCTCAGGTTCGGCGGTATGGTGGGGGTTCTGACAGTGGAGAGGGGCGTGCGATGAGTACGGCGAAGGAGACGGCCGACGGCGAGACGTCGGCGTGGGGCGAGGTCACGCCCGACGCGGCGCGGCGGCTGCTCATTGCCGCGGTGGAGGCGTTCGCCGAGCGCGGCTATCACGCCACCACGACCCGGGACATCGCGGGCCGGGCCGGTATGAGCCCCGCCGCGCTCTACATCCACTACAAGACCAAGGAAGAGCTGCTCCACCGCATCAGCAGGATCGGCCACGCGAAGGCGCTGGAGATCCTCCAGGTCGCGGCCCGCCGCGAAGGCACCGCCACCGAGCGGCTCACGGAGGCCGTGAGCTCCTTCGTCCGCTGGCACGCCGGTGGTCGCACCACCGCCCGGGTCGTCCAGTACGAACTGGACTCGCTCGGCCCCGACGCCCGCGCCGAGATCCTCGCGCTGCGCCGGCAGTGCGACGCCGAGATCCGCGGGATCATCGAGGACGGCATGGCCACCGGAGAGTTCGACGTGCTCGACGTGAAGGGCACCACCCTCGCCGTCATGTCGCTCTGCATCGACGTGGCCCGCTGGTTCAACGTCGACGGGCCCTGGACGCCCGACGAGGTCGGCGCGCTCGACGCCGACCTCGTCCTGCGGATGGTGGGCGCGACCAAGTAGCCGCCTACAGGTAGTACCGCGACACCGACTCCGCGACGCACACCGGCTTGTCCCCGCCCTCGCGCTCCACGCTGAAGGCGACGGTGACCTGGACACCGCCCGCCACGTCGTCGACGCCGGTGATCTGCGCGGTGGCACGCAGGCGGGAGCCCACGGGTACCGGCGCGGGGAAACGCACCTTGTTCGTCCCGTAGTTGACGCCCATCTTCACGCCCTCGACCTTGATCAGCTGCGGCCCGAACAGCGGCAGCAGGGAGAGGGTGAGATAGCCGTGCGCGATGGTGGTGCCGAAGGGGCCGGAGGCGGCCTTCTCCGGGTCGACATGGATCCACTGGTGGTCACCGGTGGCCTCCGCGAACAGATCGATGCGCTTCTGGTCGACCTCCAGCCAGTCGGTGTACCCCAGCCGCTCGCCCACCGCCGCCTTCAGGTCGTCCGCACCCGTGAAGATCCTCGGCTCTGCCATGTCCCGGCCTCCTCGCCACATCATATCTAAGCGACTGCTTAGCATGGTCGGCCGAGGGCCCCCTGTCAACGGACCGCGAGGGTGACGGGATGGGTAGGCTTCGAGGGGTGCCCCAGATTCCCGAGAAGATCCATGAGCTCACGGTCGGCCAGCTCGCCGCCCGCAGCGGTGCCGCCGTCTCCGCCCTGCACTTCTACGAGTCCAAGGGCCTGATCCGCAGCCGCCGCACCACGGGCAACCAGCGCCGCTACTCCCGTGACGCGCTGCGCCGGGTCGCGTTCGTCCGGGCCGCCCAACGCGTCGGCATCCCGCTGGCCACGATCCGCGACGCCCTCTCCGAACTCCCCGAGGAACGCACCCCCACCCGCGAGGACTGGGCCCGCCTCTCCGAGGCCTGGCGCTCCGAACTCGACGAACGCATCAAGCAGTTGAACCGTCTGCGGGACCATCTGACCGACTGCATCGGTTGCGGCTGCCTCTCCCTCGACACGTGTGTGCTCTCCAACCCGGACGACGTGTTCGGCGACCGGCTGACGGGGTCACGGCTGCTGGTGGAGCAGAGCGGGGGCCGACGGAAGAACGGGCGCCGGGAGCCGGAACGGCAGGAGACGACGGACGAGCGCTGCTGAGTCGTCGTACGACCACTTCGGCGAGAGCCCTGCCTACGACGAGCGCCGGGCCCACCCGTATTGGAGCAGTCCCTCGGCCACCAACTGACCGTTGGACAGGGCCCGTCGGCCGTCCGGCAGGACCAGTGTGTCCTCCAGGCCCACTCGGGTCGCGAGGCCCAGACGGCCGGCCAGCCGCAGCACCGGCCAGGCGCCGGCGTCCTCGCCGTGCAGCAGCACGGGGCGGCCGTGGGCCGGACCGAGCTCGGCGAGGAGCGTGCGCGCGGAGGTCTCCGCCGTGTCGGTGTGCGTCACCTCCGCGAGGACCCGCAGCACCTTCGGTCCGAGCGGTGACACCGCGAACCTCGCCGCCGCGTCCGTCCCCGACCAGATACCGGCCTCCACGCCGACTCCGAGGTCGATCAGTGCGGTGGCGATCTCCTCGGCACCCGGCTCGTGCCAGTTCACCGAGGCGTGGTCGGGCAGCACGGTCCAGCCCCGGACGCGGGTGAGCCGGGCCGCTGGATCGGGTTCCGCCCAGGCGCCGGTGGTCACTCCGACCGGGACCGACACCCGCGCACGGATCGCCTCAAGTGTCGCCGCTACCACCCGCGGCGACAGACTGTCCCGCCCACAAGGTGTCTTGGGGTGGACATGGATGTCCGTGGCGCCCGCCGCGACGGCCTCGGCCGCCGCCTGCGCCATGGACTCGGGCGTGAGCGGCACCGCCGTTCCGTCGGCGGCCCCGCGCGGGCCGTTGAGACACACCTGCACCATTCCTCGATGGTGCCAGGCGGCACCGACGGTTCAACCCCGTCAATACAGGGGGTGCGGCATCCCCGGCGCACCCCCGGTGCGCTCACACGCTCTAGGCCGACATCAGCAACCGTCCGCGCCTGGCGTCCGCCAGGGCGTCGGGTGTGAGCACGGGCCGCGGCACCAGGATCCCGCAGTCCGTGCAGACCGGTCCGGTCGAGGGTTCGTGGTCCAGTTCGTACTTCCAGACGAGCCGCTCTCCGTCGCACACCGGGCACACCGCACCCGGTTCGCGCTCCAGCGCGGAGATCAGCCTGCGCAGCACCTCGGCCAGTGAGTCATCGGGGTGCACCCGGGGATCGTCGCACCATGCGACTCCGAAACCGCCCCAGGTCAGCCGGTGCCAGTCGTCCACACTGCCCGGCCTGCGCAACCCGTCGTGCTTCTCCTTCTTGCGTCGCTCGGCGAACTCGACCTCGTAGGCCAGCCAGACCGAACGCGCCTCCTCCAACTCCTCCAGTGCGGCCACGAGCCGCGCTGGGTCGGGGGAGCGGTCCTCGGGACCGAATCCCGCCCGGGAGCACAAGTGGTCCCAGGTCGCCCTGTGCCCGTAAGGAGCGAACCGCTCAAGGCACTTGCGCAGCGAGTAGCGCCGAAGCGCCAGATCGCACCGCGGATCCCGCACCTGTCTCGCCAGACTCCGGAAACCGGCCATCGCCCTGCACCTCCGTCACACCTGCACCTGTACTTCGGTCACTTCGGCGTTGTCGCCGTGCGGACTTCGCACGACGTTGCCGAATAGACGTATCGACAAGCGATTTGGCTCCATCCGATTTCCGATGCCCCCCATAAGCTCGAGAACCCCTGTCAAAACTTGACGCATGTTCATCTTCAATCTCGGGGATACCGGCGGTAACGTCCGGCCACACCCCCCGTCGGTTGGAGCTGCCATGCCACGGCGCACCTCACGCACCGCACTCGACAGACTGAGAACTCCCGGCAGACTCACCGGGTTCCTGAAGACCGCATCCATATGCGTCCTGATTGCCGGTCTTTTGTCCCCGCTTGCTCAGACGGCGTCGGCCGCCGAGGCCACGGCGGCGAACGACTACTGCGGCGGCCAGTGTTCCGACATCCTGCCGCCCGGCGAGAACGGCAACGCGACCCTCGCCCAAGTCCTCCTCAATCAGGCCTTCGGTACCCAGCCCGACCACGCCGAGGACCAGCTCGGCCCCTACGCCAACCTGGCCAAGGGCTACTCGGCGCTCACCAACTCCACGATCAACACGTTCTTCAACGACGCGTCGTTCGGGGTCCCGTCCGATCAAGTCGCCTCCACCCTGAGTCCCGCGGGCCGCACCGACGTGAAGATCGTCCGTGACAAGATGACGGGCGTGCCGCACATCACCGGTACCACCAGATACGGCACCGAGTTCGGCGCCGGCTATGCGGCGGCCCAGGACCGGCTGTGGCTCATGGACGTCTTCCGGCACGTCGGTCGCGGCCAGCTCACCGCCTTCGCGGGCGGCGCCGCCTCCAACCAGGGCCTGGAACAGCAGTTCTGGCGCAACGCCCCCTACAGCGAGGCCGACCTCCAGGCCCAGATCGACAACGCCGTCGCGAACAACGGAACCCGCGGCCAGCAGGCCCTCGCCGATGCCAACGCCTACCTCGCCGGCATCAACTCCTACATCGACGCCTCCGACAGCGGCCGCTACTTCCCCGGCGAGTACGTCCTGACCGGCCACAAGGACTCCGTCACCAACGCGGGCACCATCGACCACTTCAAGATCACCGACCTGGTCGCGTTGGCCTCCGTCATCGGCGCCCTGTTCGGCTCCGGGGGCGGCGGCGAGGTCAACAACGCGATCTCCCTGCTGGCCGCCCAGGAGCAGTACGGCGTGACGAAGGGCACCGAGGTCTGGGAGTCGTTCCGCGAGCGCAACGACCCCGAGGCCGTCCTCACCGTCCACAACGGCGAGAGCTTCCCGTACGCCACCAAGCCCGCGAACCCGCAGGGCGAGGCGCTGCCCGACGCCGGTTCGGTGAGCACCGAGCCCCTGGTCCACGACGCCACCGGCACCGGAGCCGACCAGAGCGCGAGCGCGGCCTCCGCCACGGCGACCGCGAACGCCCTCACCTCGGCCAAGCGCGGCATGTCCAACGCCCTTGTCGTCAGCGGCAAGTACACGGCCAGCGGCCACCCGGTCGCCGTCTTCGGACCGCAGACCGGCTACTTCGCGCCCCAACTCCTCATGCTCCAGGAGATCCAGGGCCCCGGCATCAGCGCCCGCGGCGCCTCCTTCGCGGGCCTGAGCATGTACGTCGAGCTCGGCCGCGGCCAGGACTACTCCTGGTCCGCCACGACCTCCGGCCAGGACATCATCGACACCTACGCCGTCGAGCTGTGCCAGGACGACTACCACTACCTCTACCACGGCACCTGCACGGCCATGGACAAGATCGAACAGAAGAACTCCTGGGCCCCGACCACGGCCGACGGCACCGCCGCGGGGTCGTACACCATGAGGGTCTGGCGCACGAAATACGGTCCTGTCGAGTACCGGGCGACCGTCGGCGGCAAGAAGGTCGCCTACACCACCCTGCGCTCCTCCTATCTGCACGAGGCCGACTCGATCATCGGCTTCCAGATGCTGAACGACCCGGACTACGTCAAGAGCCCGCAGACCTTCCAGAGCGCGGTGCAGCACATCAACTACACCTTCAACTGGTTCTACGCCGACTCCACGCACACCGCGTACTACAACAGCGGGAACAACCCGGTGCGCGCGTCCGGCGTCGACGCCGAGTTCCCGGTGTGGGCGCAGGCGGCGTACGAGTGGAAGAACTGGAACCCGACGACGAACACCGCCGACTACACGCCGGCCTCCGCGCACCCCAACTCGATCGACCAGGACTACTACGTCTCCTGGAACAACAAACAGGCGCTCGACTACGCGACGGCCTCCTGGGGCGACGGGTCCGTGCATCGCGGCAATCTGCTGGAAGACCGCGTGAAGAAACTGGTCGCCGCGGGCGGGGTCACCCGGGCCTCGCTGGTGAAGGCCATGGCGGACGCGTCCCTCGCCGACCTGCGCGCGGAGGACGTCCTCCCCGACCTGCTCAAGGTGATCAACAGCTCGGCGGTCACCGACTCCACGGCCGCGGCCGCGGTGAGCAAACTCCAGGCGTGGCTGACCGCCGGCGGCAAGCGCACCGAGACGTCGGCGGGTTCGAAGAAGTACGCCGACGCCGACGCGATCCGCATCCTGGACGCGTGGTGGCCGCTGCTGGCCCAGGGCATCTTCGAACCGGGCCTCGGCACCGGCCTGTACACCGCCCTCCAGGCCAACCTGCCCGTCGACGAGTCCCCTTCGGCCGCGCACGGACCCACCGGCGCGCACGCGGGCAGCTCCTTCCAGTACGGCTGGTGGAGCTACGTCGACAAGGACGTCCGCGCGGTGCTCGGTGAGAGCGTGCGGGGTCCGCTGGCGGACAAGTACTGCGGCGGCGGCAGTCTCGGCGCCTGCCGGGACATCCTGATCAGCACCTTGAAAACCGCGGCCGGCAAGACCGCGGCCCAGGTCTACCCCGGCGACGACCTGTGCTCGGCGGGCGACCAGTGGTGCGCCGACTCGATCGTGCAGCGCACCCTGGGAGGCATCAAGCACTCCAACATCAGCTGGCAGAACCGTCCGACCTTCCAGCAGGTGGTGGAGTTCACTTCGCACCGTTAGACCGACGGCAGGCGGCGGGTCAGTGGATACGGCCCGCCGCCAGCACCAGTTGGGCCAGTTCGCGATGGCAGATGTCGTTGTGCGCGCCCGAGGGCGGTCCGCCGCGTCTGACGACGACCGCCACGTCGACGTTCACGCAGCCCTTCGCGGGCAGCTTCCCGAGGGCGTCGGCCAGCTTGAAGGACGGCGTGTCCGGCACTGCCTGCACGCCGTCATGGCCCATCGCCCCCCACTTCGCGCCCAGGGTCCGGCCGAGGTCGAAGGCCGCCACGCCCTGGGCGTCACCCGCCATGCGCGAGGCCAGCGGATACAGGGTGCCGAGCGCCGAGTCATGGCTGGAGAAGCAGCACACGAGCGGCCCGTCGACGCGGTTCTGCTGTCCCTGGAGCACACCTCCCGCACGCGTGTCGTGCGGCAGTCGGGTCGCGAACGCGTAGTGCGAGAAGGCCCCTTGGAGCAGCGTGACGGACTTGACCGTCCGCACCCCCTCCGGCAGCCCGCGCAGTGCGAACGACGCCAGCCGGCCCCCGAAGCTGTGCCCCACGAGGTGCACCCGCACCCCGGGCGCCGCCTTCGCGAGCTGTCCGATCACCCGGCCGAGCCCGCGCTCGCCCACCGTGCCGGCGCGTCTCTTCATCGCGTAGTACGTCCCCTGCCGCAGCAGTTCGTGCGCCCCGTCCCATGGGTTGGGAATCGTGAACCCCTCTGCTCCGCCCGGGGATTCGAGCTGGGCGAGGGCTCGCGCGAACTCCTCGCACACCGTCGCCGCGGACCCGCCGAACATCTCCGGCTCGTCCTGTGGCACCCCCTCCGCCAGCGTGTCCGCCGCGAACAACGCCTGGGGCCCGGGCGGCTCGACGTCCACCAGCATCCGCACCAGCCGCCCGAACTCCTCCAGCTCGGCCTCTTCGGGAGGCTGCTGATCGAGCAGCCGGGACAACTGGTCGATCACGGTGGCCCGTCCGGGGAAGGTCTCGAGCAGTGCGTGCCGGGTGTCCTTGTCGAGCACCGGACGCGGCGGCATCTCGGCGGCCACGGACCGCGGGAAGTCCGGGATCGGCTCGTCGCAGAACCGCATCGACGGCCATACGACCCCCACGTACCCGAGTCTCGCCGCCGGAGCGAGCCGCGGGAACGGGGCGAAGAAGCTGCTGTAGAGCCGGGTCGCCGCCGAGCGGTCGCTGTTCCAGCCGTGCGCGAAGACGACCAGGTCGTCGACGCCCCGCTCCACCACCTCCGCGAGCAGCCGGTCCCGCCGGCCGGTGTCCGGGTCGCCGTCCGCGTCGAACGTCAGCTCCCAGTAGGGCGTCACACTCATCGCCGGATCCGCCATCACCGACCACCTCGTCCCCGTAGTGGTGCGCATCGTCCTGCTACCGGGCGAAGTTGGCCATACTCCACGGCTCATCCGTAGAGGAGGTAATTCTTTCGAATCCGCCGGAAAGCCGTCAGCTCCTCCCGCCAGCTCGCCACGACCTCGTCAGCACCGGCGCCGGCGTCGATCATCGTGCGGACCCGGGTGGAGCCGGTGAGCTTGTCGATCCAGTTGTCCGCGCGCCAACCGAAGCCGGACCAGGCCTTCTTGGCGGTCACCAGCAGGGCGATGCCGGTGCGGGCGGGGTCGTAGCCGGACCGGTCGTGGACGTGGATCTGTACGCCGCCGACCGTCCTGCCCTGGAACTTGGAGAAGGTGGGGGCGAAGTAGGCCTCCCTGAAGTGCACACCGGGCAGGCCGAGTTCGTTCACGGCAGCGGCCCAGCGGCCGTCCAGGCCCTCCGCGCCCAGCAGTTCGAAGGGGCGGGTGGTGCCGCGGCCCTCGGAGAGGTTGGTGCCCTCGAAGAGACAGGTGCCGGAGTACACCAGGGCGGTGTCGGGGGTCGGCATGTTCGGGCTCGGGGGGACCCAGGGGAGGTTCCAGGCGTCGTAGAACTCCGAGCGCTTCCAGCCCGTCATCAGGACCGTGCCCAGGGGGACGGGCGAGGTGAGGAACTCCCCGTTGAAGAGACGGGCCAGCTCCGCGACGGTCATTCCGTGTGCCTGGGAGATGGGCTGTCTGCCCACGAAGGTCGCGAACTCCCTGTGCAGGACCGGGCCCTGGGCCGCACGGCCGGTGACCGGGTTCGGGCGGTCCAGGACGACGAAGCGCTTCCCCGCGAGCTGTGCCGCCTCCATGCAGTCGTACAGGGTCCAGATGTACGTGTAGAAGCGCGCGCCCACGTCCTGGATGTCGAAGACGACGGTGTCCACACCGGAGGCGGTGAAGATGTCGGCGAGGGGCCTGCCGCTCTTGAGGTACGTGTCGTAGACCGGGAGGCCGGTCGCGGGGTCGTCGTAGCGGCCCTCGGAGCCGCCCGCCTGCGCGGTGCCCCGGAATCCGTGTTCGGGGCCGAAGACGGCGGTCAGGTCGACGCGGGGGTCGGCGTGCATCACGTCGACGATGTGCCGGACGTCTCGGGTGACGCCGGTGGGGTTGGTGACGATGCCGCATCGCTGGCCGCGGAGTTGTTCGTAGCCGGATGCGGCGAGGTTCTCGAAGCCGGTTCGCCTGCGGCCGGGCCGGGCCGCGTGGGCGGGTGGGGCTGAGGTCAGTGAGGCTGCTGCCGTTGTCGCTGCGAGGAGAGCTCGTCTGGATAGGCGCATGGGTGGCACGGTATGCGCTCCCGCGGGTTGTGGGGAGGCTGCGGGTGGTACGTCGCTTGTCGCGCCCACGCGGCGGAGCCGCACATCGATACAGCCCCGCGCCCCTGGGTGGGTCCTCCTCGCCCTTCCCTCCAACATACCGACCGGTTAGTCTGGGCCTGCAGTCGAGCCGGAGTCGAAGGAGACCGATGGTGGAAGCCCTGCAGGGTGCCGGAGTGGTTGTGACCGGAGCGGGAGGTGGCATCGGGGCTGCGCTGGCCCGGCGGTTTGCTGCGGAAGGGGCCCGGGTCGTCGTCAATGACCTCGATGCCGGCCGCGCCAAGGCCGTGGCCGAGGAGATCGGGGGCATCGCCGTCGCCGGGGACGCCTCCGCCGTCGTCTCCGACGCCCGCGACGCGCTCGGCGGCAACGTCGACGTCTACTGCGCCAACGCCGGTGTCGCCTTCGGTGGAGGGAACGCCGACGAGCCGCTCGACGAGACCGGCTGGGCCACTTCCTGGGACGTGAACGTCATGGCGCACGTACGGGCAGCTCACGCGCTGCTCCCGGGGTGGCTGGAGCGGGGGAGCGGGCGGTTCGTGTCGACCGTTTCCGCCGCGGGGCTGCTGACCATGATCGGGGCCGCTCCCTACGCCGTCACCAAGCACGGGGCATACGCCTTCGCCGAGTATCTGTCGCTGACCTACCGGCACCGGGGCATCAAGGTGCACGCGATCTGTCCGCAGGGCGTGCGGACCGACATGCTCGCGGCCACCGGGAGCGCGGGAGATCTGGTGCTCCAGCCGACCGCCGTCGAACCGGAGGACGTGGCCGAGGCGCTGTTCCGGGGGATCGAGGAGGACCGGTTCCTGATCCTGCCGCACCCGGAGGTGGCCGAGTACTACCAGGTGCGGGCCGCCGAGCCCGATCGCTGGCTGGCCGGCATGAACCACCTCCAGCGCAAGTGGGAGGAAGCCCGATGAGCGAGTCCCGGTACGCCGCCAAGCCCTGGCTGGCGCTGCTCAGTGAGGCCCAGCGCGGGCCGGTCGAGCCCGCCGACTCGCTCGTGCACGCCCTGCGGCGGGCCGTCGCCGAGGCGCCGGAGCGGCCCTGCCTCGCCTACTTCGACGGGCGGCTCAGCTACCGCGAGGTCGACGAGCTGAGCGACTCCGTCGCCGGGCACCTCGCCGCTCGCGGTCTGGAGCGCGGGGACCGGGTGGCGGTCCTGCTCCAGAACTCCCCGCTCTTCGTGCTCGCGCTGCTCGGTGCCTGGAAGGCGGGCGCGGTCGTCGTGCCCGTCAACCCCATGTACAAGTCGGGGGAGGTCGGCCATGTCCTGCGGGACGGGGAGGTGGCCGCCCTGATCTGCTCCGACCGGGCCTGGGAGTCGTATCTGCGCGAGACGGCGGCCGGTTCGCCCGTGCGGATCGTGCTGACCGGGTGCGAGTTGGATTTCCAGACCCGCGGGGACGCGCGCGTGCTCACCTTCGAGCGGCTGTCGCAGGCCGAGGACGCCGACGACCTGGTCGCCGTCGCCCGTGCCGGGCACAAGGCGCCCGAAGGACGGGACGTCACGCCCTCCGACATCGCGTTGATCAGCTACACCTCGGGGACGAGCGGCACGCCCAAGGGCGCCACCAACACACACGGCAACATCATGTACAACGCCGAGCGGCAGCGGACCGGGCTCGGGCTGCCCGAGGCGCCCGTGTACTTCGCGCTGGCGCCCCTGTTCCACATCACCGGGATGGTCTGCCAGCTCGGGGCGTGTCTGAACAGCGTGGGCACGCTCGTGCTGGCGTACCGCTTCGAGGCGGGCGTCGTGCTGGAGGCCTTCGCCGAGCACCAACCGCACTACACGGTCGGCCCGTCGACCGCCTTCATGGCCCTGGCCGCCCACCCGGACGTCACCCGCGAGCACTTCTCGTCGTTCGTCAACATCTCCTCCGGCGGGGCCCCGCTGCCGCCCGCCCTGGTGGAGAAGTTCCGGGCCGGCTTCGGGCCGTACATCCGCAACGGCTACGGGCTGACCGAGTGCTCCGCGCCCTGCGCGTCCGTGCCGCCGGAGCGGGAGGCGCCCGTCGACCCGGTGTCCGGGACGCTCGCCGTGGGCGTGCCGGGGCCCGAGACGGTCGTACGGATCGTCGACGACAGCGGCGCCGAGGTGCCCTTCGGCGAGCAGGGCGAGATCCTCGTGCGCGGGCCGCAGGTGGTGCCCGGCTACTGGCGGCGGCCGGAGGCGACCGCCGAGACCTTCCCGGACGGCGAGCTGCGCACGGGTGACATCGGGTTCATGGACCCCGAGGGCTGGCTGTACGTCGTGGACCGCAAGAAGGACATGATCAACGCGTCCGGCTTCAAGGTGTGGCCGCGCGAGGTCGAGGACGTGCTGTACACGCATCCGGCGGTGCGCGAGGCGGCCGTCGTCGGCGTGCCCGACGGGTACCGCGGGGAGACCGTCAAGGCGTACATCAGCCTCCGTCCGGGTGCGGAAACCGACCCCGATGCACTCGCCGCGTACTGCAAGGAGAGACTGGCGGCCTACAAATACCCGCGGCAGGTGGAGATCCTGCCCGACTTGCCGAAGACGGCCAGTGGGAAGATCCTCCGGCGGGAACTCCGTTCCCCACCGCACAACAGCGAATGACCTCTCGGAAGGCAGGTGGCGGCACAGTGCCCAGGACGACGGACGGAGACGGTACGCCCGTCCCGCAGCGGCTGCTGGCCGCCGCCACCCGGCTCTTCGCCGAGCAGGGCTACGACCGCACCTCCGTGCAGGAGATCGTCGAGGCGGCCGGCGTCACCAAGGGGGCGCTGTACCACTACTTCGGCTCCAAGGACGACCTCCTGCACGAGGTGTACGCGCGCGTGCTGCGCGTCCAGCAGGAGCGCCTCGACGCGCTCGCGAACGCCGACGAGCCGATCGAGAAGCGGCTGCGGGCGGCGGCCGCCGACGTCGTCGTCACCACGATCGAGAACCTCGACGACGCGATGATCTTCTTCCGCTCGATGCACCACCTGAGCCCCGAGAAGAACAAGCAGGTACGCGCCGAGCGGCGCAAGTACCACGAGCGCTTCCGCGCCCTCATCGAGGAGGGCCAGGAAGCGGGCGTCTTCTCGAAGGCGACCCCGGCCGATCTCGTCGTGGACTACCACTTCGGGTCCGTCCACCACCTGTCGACCTGGTACCGCCCGGACGGCCCGATGGGCCCGCAGGAGGTCGCCGACCACCTGGCCGACCTCCTCCTGCGGTCCCTGCGGCCGTAGAGCGCCTCCTAGAGGTACTTCTTCAGCTCCCGTCGCGCGAGCGAGCGCTGGTGGACCTCGTCCGGGCCGTCCGCGATCATCAGGGTGCGGGCGCCGGCGTACAGCTCGGCCAGCGGGAAGTCCTGGCTGACGCCGCCCGCGCCGTGCAGCTGGATCGCCCGGTCGATGATGTCGACGACCGCGCGGGGCGTGGCGATCTTGATGGACTGGATCTCGGTGTGGGCACCCCGGTTGCCGACCGTGTCCATCAGCCAGGCCGTCTTCAGGACCAGCAGGCGGAGCTGTTCGGCGGTCACGCGCGCGTCGGCGATCCAGTTGTGGACCACGCCCTGCTGGGCCAAGGCCTTGCCGAAGGCGTCACGGGAGACGGCCCGGCGGCACATCAGCTCGATCGCCCGCTCGGCCATGCCGATCAGCCGCATGCAGTGGTGGATCCGGCCGGGGCCGAGGCGGGCCTGGGCGATGGCGAAGCCGCCGCCCTCCTCGCCGACGAGGTTCGAGGCCGGTACGCGCGCGTGGTCGAAGATCACCTCGGCGTGGCCGCCGTGGTAGTGGTCCTCGTAGCCGAAGACCCGCATCGCGCGCTTGACCGTGACACCCGGGGTGTCCCGGGGAACCAGGATCATGGACTGCTGGCGGCGGATGTCCTCGCCGTCCGGGTCGGTCTTGCCCATCACGATGAAGATCTTGCAGTCCGGGTTCATCGCCCCGGAGATGTACCACTTGCGGCCCGTGACGACGTACTCGTCGCCGTCCCGTTCGATGTGCGTGGTGATGTTGGTGGCGTCGGAGGACGCGACCTCCGGCTCGGTCATCGCGAACGCCGAGCGGATCTCACCGGCCAGCAGCGGCTCCAGCCACTGCTTCTTCTGCTGCTCGTCGCCGAACTGCGAGAGCACCTCCATGTTGCCGGTGTCGGGCGCCGCGCAGTTCAGCGCGGTGGGCGCGAGCTGCGGGGAGCGACCGGTGATCTCGGCGAGCGGGGCGTACTGGAGGTTGGTGAGGCCGGCGCCGTACTCGGCGTCCGGGAGGAACAGGTTCCACAGGCCCTGCCTGCGTGCCTCGGCCTTGAGCTCCTCGACCACGGCCGGGGTGTCCCACGGCGAGGCCAGCAGGTCGCGCTGCTCCTCCGCGACGGCCTCGGCGGGGTAGACGTACTCGTCCATGAAGGCGAGCAGCTTGGCGCGCAGCTCCTCGGTGCGCGCGTCGAACGCGAAGTCCATGCGGATCAGCCTTCCTGGATGCCGTGTCGAAGCGTGGTCAGACCGTGCTGGATGAAGACCGGGACGAGGTCGCCGATGCGGTCGAAACCGCGGCCGACCGTCTGGCCCAGGGTGTAGCGGTAGTGGATGCCCTCCAGGATCACGGCGAGCTTGAACCAGGCGAACGCCGTGTACCAGGACACCGCGGAGACGTCCCGTCCGGAGCGCTCGGCGTACCGCGCGACCAGTTCGGCCGGATCCGGGTGGCCCGGGGCCTCGGCGGTCGTGGAGACGGGGGAGTCGGGCATGCCCAGCGGCATGCTGTACATGACCAGCAGGCCGAGGTCGGTGAGCGGGTCGCCGAGGGTCGACATCTCCCAGTCGAGGATCGCCTTGATCTCGTCGTCGTCGCCCATCAGGACGTTGTCGAGACGGTAGTCGCCGTGGACGACCGTGGCCGCGGGGGACTGCGGGAGACGGCGGCCGAGGGTCGCGTGCAGCTCGTCGATGCCGGCGAGGTCGCGGTTGCGGGACGCGTCCAGCTGCTTGCCCCAGCGGCGCAGCTGGCGGTCCAGGAAGCCCTCCGGGCGGCCGAAGTCCGCGAGGCCGACCTCCGCCGGATCCACCGCGTGCAGTTCGACGAGGGTGTCGACGAGGGACAGCACGGCGTCGCGGGTGCGTTCGGGCCCGAGGGGGGCGAGTTCGTCGGCGGTGCGGTACGGGGTGCCCTCGACGAACTCCATGACGTAGAACGGCGATCCGAGCACGTCCTCGTCCTCGCACAGCAGGACCGGCCGCGGCACCGGCACGTCCGTGGGATGCAGGGCACTGATGACCCGGTGCTCGCGCTTCATGTCGTGCGCGGTGGCCAGGACGTGGCCCAGCGGGGGCCGTCGTACGACCCACTTCGACGTGCCGTCCGACACCGCGTAAGTGAGATTCGACCGTCCGCCCTCGATCAGCCGGCCGGTCAGGGGGCCGTGCACCAGGCCGGGCCGCTCGCGGTCGAGCAGGCCGCGCAGCCGGTCGAGATCGAGTCCTGGTGGATGATCGGGGCTCATCTGTGCTCCTTATGCGCGCGTGAACGGTCCCGACCATCATGCCGACTGGTCGGTATGTCGTCCAGAGGGCGCGGGGAACGTGATCCGGACCACGATAGGCCGACAGCTCCCCGCGCGGTGCGTCGGGGAGCTGTCGGCGGTGCCTGTCGGTCGGGTCAGTGGTCGTCCCAGTGGCCCTCGTGGGCGGCGTGCCGGTGGCCGTCGTGGACGTAGTCGACGTGGTCGCCGTGCAGGACGCTCTCATGTCCGCAGTCCTGGCCGTGCCGGTGCTCGTGACCGTCGTGCGAGACATGTCCGCCGGGTTCGCACTCGTCCCAGTGGCCCTCGTGCTCGCGGTGCAGATGTCCGTCGTGCGCGTAGTCGACGTGGTCCTCGTGCGGCACCTCGGCGTGTCCGCAGCCCGGACCGTGGGTGTGCGCGTGCGAGGCGTGTTCGTGGTGGAGGGTGGTCATGGTGCTCACCTTCGAAGCGACGGGCGATGACGTCGGACAGGCTGTCACGCGAAAGGTGCGTATGCGGATATTACGGTCTGCGTGGCGTACGGGTGCCCCGTAGGGGCGAGGGTGGGCACGGCCGGGCGCGTGTGGGGCGGTCGCTCGGGAGGCGGTGGGATCGGCGTACGGCGGCTGGTGCTGCTGTCGTCGCGGGGGCAGGACCGGGCGCGGCACGCCGAGGAGGCGCTGCATGCGTCGGGGGCCGACTGGACGGTCGTACGGGCCGCGTGGTGCGCGCAGAACTTCAGCGAGGGCCCGTTTGGTGGAAGGGCTTCGGCTGAGCGGGGAGCTGGTGTTTCCGGCGGGTGAGGCGCGGGATGTGGGGCGCCGAGCCGCTCAGAACACCAGCGCCGCCCCGCACACCGCCGTCGCCACCGTGCACAGGACCGCCGCCATGGCATGTCGCGAGGTGAGGGCCCCTGGCGTGTCCGATGAGGTCAGGGCGCGGATGCGGTGGTGGGCGAGGGAGAGGAAGCCCAGCCAGAGGGCGCAGCACAGGGCGCAGGCGACGAGTGTGGCGGGGGACGGGCCGCCGTGCAGGGCCGTCTTCACGGCGAGTACCGCCGAGACCGTGCCGGAGAGGGTCGTACGACGCCAGGCGAGCCGGGTGCGTTCGGGCTGGAGCCCCGGGTCACGCTCCGCGGCGGAGGCCTCCGCGGTGCCCTCGCTCATCCCTCCCACCCGACGAGCACCACGACGACCATGGCCACGGCCACCACCGCGACGACCAGGCTCAGCAGCGCCGGGAACCGGGACACCGGCAGATCCTCGCCGCGCCGCATCGCCCGCTCGCACCGTACCCAGTGGTTGACCGCCCGCAACGAGCACAGCACGCCCGCCGCGAGCAGCGCGAGTGCCAGGCCCACCCGCCAGCCCCAGCGCAGATCCGGCAGGAACTGGTCCACGGCGAAGCCGCCGCCGATCAGTGCGAGCGCGGTGCGCAGCCAGGCCAGGAAGGTGCGTTCATTGGCCAGCGAGAACCGGTAGTCGGGGGTACGGCCCTCCTGCCGGACCTCCTCGGGGGCGAACCAGACGCGGACGTTCCGTGCGAAATCGATCACGCGCACGAGCCTAGCGGCCGGGTTCCCGAACGACGTGGTGCGGGCCCCGCTCAACCCCTCGACCGGTACGCCTTGAGCCGCTCGTACGCGGCCAGCCCGTCCGGCACCCACTCCCAGTCCCGCAGGCGCAGCTCCACCTCGTCCTCCGGCAGGAAGTCGTGCCAGGCGACCTCCTCGACCTGCGGGCTGACCGGCAGCTCGCAGCGGACCTCGTAGACCGCGGACCACCAGGTCCGGCCGGCCCCGTCGTCGTACAGGAACTTGAAGAGGAACTCCGGGCGGGGCAGCCCGCTCACGCCGAGTTCCTCCTCGGCCTCGCGCAGGGCCGCGTCGTCGTAGGACTCGCCCGCGCCGACCACGCCGCCGACGAACATGTCGTGGAGCGACGGGAAGACCAGTTTGGTCGGTGTGCGGCGATGGACGAAGAGGCGGCCCTCGACGTCCGTGGCCCGGATGAAGACGCAGCGGTGGCGCAGCCCCTCGGCGTAGGCCTCGCCGCGTGGGGACTGGGCGACGACGTTGTCGTTCTCGTCGACGATGTCGAGGATCTCGTCAGCAGCGCTCATGTCCCCATCCAAGCAGCAGCGCCCGGCGCGTCCGTCCCACAAGGCGCGCGTCAGCTCGGCTGGAGGTCGCGCGCGGGTTCCGACCGGTCGGCCCCGCGCGGCATCGCGGGGTGCATCCCCAGCAGCACGATGCCCGCGACGACGGCCGCGAGCCCCAGCGCCTCCCAGGTCAGCGCGGCGGTGTCGGTGCGCAGCCGGTCGCCCAGGAAGCCCACCCCGCACACGATCCCGGCGAGCGGCTGGGCCGCGGTCAGCGCGGGCAGCGACATCCGCAGGGGTGCGGTCTCGAACGCGCTCTGCACCAGGACGAGCCCGGTGATCCCGAGGACCAGCACGGCGTACGGCTGCCAGCCGGTCAGCAGCTCGACGAGGCCGCCCTCGGAGAAGCGCTGGCCGCTGACCCGGGTGAGGGCGTCCTGGACGCCGTACAGCAGACCGGCGGCCAGGGCCAGCAGGACCGGGCCCGAGCTGAGGCGGGAGCGTTTGGCGTACGTCGTGAGCAGCAGGGCGAGGCCGATCATGGCGCCGATGATGAGCCAGTGGCGGAAGGGATCGGTGACCGCCGTACCGCCGCGTGGCTCACCCGCCACGATGAACGCGGTCACCCCGCCCGCGAGCAGTGCGAGCCCCGCCCAGCCCTGGCGGCCCAGCGGCTGCTTCGTCTGCTTGCGGGAGAGGGCCAGGGCGAAGAGGAGGTTCGTGGCGAGGAGGGGTTCGACCAGGGAGACCTCGCCCTGGCCCAGCGCGATCGCGCCGAGGATCATGCCGGCCACCATCAGGCCGATGCCGCCGAGCCAGCGCGGCACCTTCACCAGGTCCAGGAGCAGCCGGGGCGAGAGGAAGTCGCTCAGCGGGGCCTGACGGGCCGCGTTCTGCTGGAGCACGAAGCCGAAGCCCAGGCAACAGGCAGCACTCACGGCGAGAATCAGAACCAGTACCGACACGCTGCGTACCTCGATCGTCCGGCCGGGCGGCGGAGGGGTTGTCGCCGACTGTAGCGTCCCAGCGTCCGGCTTGCCCCTGGGAGTACCCGTATTCGGGCTGTCGACTCGGCCGCCGCGTCGTTCTCGGCAGCGGGGTTCCCGCCATGGTGCGGTGCGAGGAGGCGCGGCGCCATGGCGTACGCCACAGACGTGGGCCCTTGACCCGGTCCCACCAGCACCGCTTCGCCACAACTTCCTCTCAGGTATGGATAGTTGACGCGTGTAATGCGCCGTCGGCTCTTGACGCAAACCATTGGCGGGCGGTTGGCTGTCCGTGATCAGTCGATGGCGGTGCGAATCGGCCCGCCGACCTGCCCACATCGACGGTCGGCCTGCCCGCATCCGCTCAGGCACCCCTTCCGCCCCACCCCTTCCACCTCGCTCTTCCGCCCCACCCGTCACGCGCCATGTTCCGTGAGGAAAACCCACACGGTGTCCCCGCCCCCGCCGCCCTTCGGCCGCAGTCGAAAACGCGCCGCCCAGGCCTTCGACGCGGCCCTCGACGACGCCGAACTCATCGACGCGCGTTCCGCGTTGGCGCAGGGCAGATGGCAGGCGGCCCGTGCGCTGCTGGCCCGGACGGGTGACGAGTGGGACCGGCGGGGCCACCGGATCACGGTTCTCGCGGCCGAGCCGTACAGCGATGCCTGGGCCAGGGACTGGCTGGTGGCCGAGCCGGACTCCGGCGACGCCGCCGTACTGCTCGCCCTCGCCCTGGTCCAACGGGTGCCGCGGGGCAAGGGGAAGCCCGCCGCCGCCCGCGAGGCCTGCCGCACCGCGGCCCGCCGGCTGCCCGCCGACCCCACCCCCTGGCTCGGCCTGCTCCTGCTGGAGCGCGACCTCGGGGCGGCGGACGAGGTGGCCGACGTCTTCGGCGAGATCCGGCAGCGGCACGCCGACCACCACCACGCCCACCATCTGATGGTCGCCCGGCTCGCCGAGCGCCGGGCCGAGGCGGGCCCCGACCCGTTGCACGAGGTCTACGACTTCGCGAACTGGGCCGCCGAGCAGGCCCCCGCCGACTCGCCGCTCGCGATCCTGCCGGTCATCGCCCACGCCGAGCGCTACCGGGCCCTGGCCGCCGCCGGGCACGAGCCGCGCGACCCGGCCGCCTCGGGCCACTGGACCGGACGCCGGGCCCGGCAGGTGATGAAGGCGGCTTTCGACTGGTGGCTGGAATGGGAGCACGAGGGTCACCCCCGCCGCCTGGTCGACCTCAACTTCCTCGCCCACGCGAAGGTCTGCGAGGGCCGCGGCGCCGAGGCCGCCGCCCTCTTCCACCGCATCGGCGAACGCCCCACCCCGGCCCCCTGGTCCTATCCGGACCACGAGCCGTACTCCGCCTTCCTTGCCGCCCGCGACAGCGCGCTCGGCACGGTGTAGCACCCCCGAACCCCAGAAGGACGGTCCCCATGGCCACCGAGAGTTCCAGTAAGAGCAGACCGGACATCAGTACGTTCAAGGGGCAGGACCGCGCGCTGCGCGCCGGCCGCCTCGGCACCGGAGGCCTGCTGCTCTCCGTTCTCGCCGCGACCGCCCCCCTCATGGTCGTCGCGGGTGTCATGCCCACTACATTCGCGGTGATGGGGATCGTCGGCCAACCCCTCCTCTACGTCGTCCTCGGCGTGGTCCTCGTCCTGTTCAGCGTCGGCTACGCCGAGATGAGCCGGCACGTCCACAACGCGGGAGCCTTCTACGCCTACATCTCCCGCGGTCTCGGCGGCACGGCCGGGGCGAGCGCGGCCCTCGTCGCCCTGGTCGCCTACAACGCCCTCCAGGTCGGCATCTACGGCATCTTCGGCTTCGAGGTCTCCGGACTGTTCGCCACCTACGCCGACCTGTCGGTGGCCTGGTGGATACCCGCGCTGGTGGCCGCCCTGGTCGTCGGCGCGCTGGGCTGGCTGAAGATCGACGTCAACGCGCGCGTGCTCGGCGTCCTGCTCATCGTCGAGGTCGCCCTGGTCGTCATCTTCGACATCGCCGCGGTCGCCGACCCCGCGGCCCAGGGCCTGTCCCTGCACGCCTTCAACCCGGACACCCTCAGCGGCGCCGGCGTCGGCACCGCCCTGTGCTTCTGCATCGCCGCCTTCCTCGGCTTCGAGCAGGCGCCCGTGTACGCCGAGGAGACCAGCCGCCCGCACATCCTGGTGCCGCGCGTGATGTTCCTGGCCGTCGGCGGCGTCGCCGTCTTCTTCGCGCTCAGCAGCTGGGCCCTCACCGTCGCCACCGGGCCCTCCGCGGTCGTCGCCGAGTCGCAGAAGCAGAGCGCCGGACTGCTCTTCGGGCTCACCGAGTCCCGCCTCGGCGGCACGTTCACCGACGTCCTGCACGTGCTGTTCGTGACCGGCATGTTCGCGGCCATGCTCAGCTTCCACAACGTGGTCGCCCGCTACGCCTTCGCGATGGGCCGCGAGGGACTGCTGCCCGCCGCCTTCGGCCGCACGAACAGTGCGAGCGGCGCGCCCGGCACCGGCTCGCTGCTCCAGACCGCCGTGTCCGTGGTGGTCGTGGTCGTCTTCGCGATCGCCGACGACAAGCCCACCGGCGACCCGACCGTGCCGGTTCTGCACCTGTTCACCTGGTTCGGCAACATCGGCTCCCTCGGCGTGATCCTGCTGATGGCGGCGGCTTCCGCCTCCGTGATCGCCTTCTTCGTCCGGCGCGGCGCGGCGGGCGCCCAGGCCTGGCGGCTGGTCACCTCGGCCCTCGCGGGGATCGCCCTGCTGGTGATCGCCGTGTACACGGTGAAGGACTTCGACGTCCTGGTCGGCGCGGGCCCGGGGTCCTCGCTGAGCTGGGTGCTGCCCGGCATCATCGGGCTCGCCGTGGTGGTGGGCCTGGCGCAGGGCCTGCTCCTGCGGGCCCGCAGGCCCGAGGCGCACGCCCGGATCGGGCTCGGCAACGAGGCGTTCCAGCTGGAGAAGGCGGCGGGGGAGGTGTCGTAGCCCTCCGCGAACCCGGTGCTCGCTGAGATCCGGGTGAGAAGTGGTTACGGAAGTCTGACGAGCACCCGCGATTCCTGGTCCCGCAGGCCTCGCGGGTGTTCGAATGAGGAGGTGAACTCCGAACAGCCCGAGGAACAGCGCGGTACGCCGATCGGCCGCCGTGTCCTCCTCGGCACCCTCGGCCTGGGCGCGCTCGGCGTGGTCGGCGCGCCCACCCTGCAACGCGGCCTGGAGGCATTCCTCGGCAGCGCCGCCGACAAGGACCCCACCGGGCTGACGGGACTGCTCCCCAACGGCGGCGGCTTCCGCTACTACTCGGTGACCTCGTCCGTGCCGCACAAGAACGCCGAGAACTACCAGCTCAAGATCGACGGCCTGGTCTCGCGCCCGCGGACGTACACCCTGGCCGACCTGCGGGCGATGCCCCAGACCCGGATGGTCAAGGACGTGCAGTGCGTGACGGGCTGGCGGGTCCCGGACACGCCGTTCGAAGGCGTACGGCTGTCCCGGCTGCTGGACGCGGCCGGGGTGAGAGCGAAGGCGGGCGCCGTCCGCTTCACCTGCTTCGACGGGGCGTACTCCGAGAGCCTCACCCTCGACCAGGCCCGCCGCTCGGACGTCCTGGTGGCCCTGCGCATGCAGGACAAGGACATCGGCCACACCCACGGCGGCCCGGTCCGCCTCTACGTGGCTCCCATGTACTTCTACAAGTCGGCCAAGTGGCTGTCCGGCATCACCGTCACCGAGGACGTGGAGCCGGGTTACTGGGAGGACCGGGGCTACGACGTGGACGCCTGGGTGGGCCGATCGAACGGGCGGGACGATGATCCTACGAGCTGATGCCCCACCGCAGGCACATGTCCGGCGTTTCGGGCGCAGCCAGAAGTGGGTCCACCGCGCGACCGCCGCGCTGATGGGCGTCTGCGTGGTGACGGCGGCCTGCCTCTACGTCCCCCAGCTCGCCGAACTCGTCGGCCGCCGTGAGCTGGTGGTCCGCGTCCACGAGTGGGCGGGCCTGGCCCTGCCGGTACCGGTCCTGGTGGGCCTGGTCTCCCGCGCCTTCCGCGCCGACCTGGGCTTCCTGAACCGCTTCGGCCCGCACGACCGGGTCTGGCTGCGGGCCGCGTTGCACCGCGACAAGCGCCGGGCGGCCCGTCCCGCGGGCAAGTTCAACGCGGGTCAGAAGGTCTACGCCGCCTGGATCGCGGGCGCGAGCCTGGTCATGCTCGGCACGGGCCTGCTGATGTGGTTCACCCACCTCACTCCGATCCAGTGGCGCACCAGCGCGACCTTCGTCCACGACTGGCTGGCCCTGTCGATCGGCATCGTCCTCGCGGGCCACATCGGCATGGCGCTGGGCGATCCGGAGGCGAGGAGGGGGCTCAGGACCGGAGAAGTGAGCCGGGAGTGGGCGGAACGCGAACACCCCCTGTGGCGGCCGTAGGCCGACAGGGGGCGCCGCAGCCGCCGTACGCCTAGATGACCAGCGAGAGCAGCAGCACCAGACCGCCCGCGAACACCGAGATGATCGTCTCCATGATCGACCAGGTCTTGACGGTCTGGCCGACGTCCAGGCCGAAGTACTCCTTGACCAGCCAGAACCCGGCGTCGTTGACATGGCTGAAGAAGAGGGAGCCGGCGCCGATGGCGAGGACGAGCAGGGCCGTGTGCGTCGTCGACATGTTCGCGGCGAGCGGGGCGACCAGGCCGGCCGCGGAGACCGTGGCCACCGTCGCGGAGCCGGTCGCGAGACGGATCGCGACCGCGATCAGCCAGGCGAGGAGCAGGGCCGGTATGGACCAGTCCTCGGATATCTCCAGGATCATCCGACCCACGCCGGAGTCGATCAGGGTCTGCTTGAACCCGCCGCCGGCGCCGACGATCAGCAGGATGCCGGCGATGGGCGCGAGGCCCTTCTCGACGAGCGGGGCGAGGCGCTCCTTGCCGAAGCCGGCCGGGCGGAGCAGCGTGAAGATGCCCACGAGCACCGAGGCCAGCAGGGCGATCAGCGGCGAGCCGACGACGTCGAACACGCGCTGCCCGGTGTTGTCGGGGTCGTCGATCACGATGTCGACCAGCGCCTTGGAGAGCATCAGGACGACCGGCAGGAGGATCGTGGCGAGGGTGGCACCGAAACCCGGCCGCTTCTCCAGGTCCTCCGAGGCGCGCTGGGGGATCATCCGGTCGGGCGCGGGGACGTCCACCCAGCGGGCCGCGACCTTCGAGAACAGCGGCCCGGCGACGATCACCGTCGGGATGGCCACCAGCACACCGAGCGCGAGCGTCACACCGAGGTTGGCCTGTACCGCGTCGATCGCGACCAGGGGGCCGGGGTGCGGCGGGACCAGGCCGTGCATCACGGAGAGACCGGCGAGGGCCGGGATGCCGATGCGCATCAGGGAGTAGTTGCCGCGCTTGGCGACCATGAGCACGACCGGGATCAGCAGCACGACGCCGACCTCGAAGAACAGCGGCAGACCGATGACGGAGGCGATCAGAACCATCGCCCACGGCATCGAACGGCCGCCCGCCTTCGCGAGGATCGTGTCGACGATCTGGTCGGCCCCGCCCGAGTCGGCGAGCATCTTGCCGAGGATCGCACCGAGGGCGATCAGCACGCCGACGCCGGCGACCGTGGTGCCGAGGCCGGTGGTGAAGCTGGTGATGGCCTTGTCGAGCGGCGCTCCGGCGACCGCGCCGAGCACGAGCGTGCCCAGGGTCAGCGCCAGGAAGGCGTGGAGCCTGAACTTGGTGATGAGTACAACGATGACGGCGATGCCCGCCAGTACGGCGATGCCCAGCTGAGCGTGACCGGCCGAGGTGATCGGCTCCGGTGCGTCCGCTGCCAGCATCTCGACGCTGAGTCTGGTCACGGGGGTCCCTTGCAGGTACGGGGATGTGCTTCGGAAAAGGGTGTGGAAAGGGGTGTTACGGGAGTTCGGCGAGCGCCTTCACGGCCCGCCCGGTGATCTCCTCCGGGCTGCCGGACACATCCACCACGACCCCGGCCTCGTCCGCCTGGAGGGGCTGGAGCGTGGCGAACTGCGAGTCCAGCAGCGCGGTGGGCATGAAGTGCCCCTGCCGGTGCGACATCCGGTCCTCGATGAGGGAGCGGTCGCCCGCCAGGTGCACGAAGACGACCCCGGGCGCCTCGGCCCGCAGCCGGTCGCGGTACGAGCGCTTCAGCGCCGAGCAGCTGACCACCCCGCCGAGCGCCGCCCGCCCGTGCGCCCAGGAGCCGATGGCGTCCAGCCACGGCAACCGATCCTCGTCGGTGAGCGGGGTGCCGGCCGACATCTTGGCGATGTTGGCCGGCGGGTGGAAGTCGTCGCCCTCGGCGTACGGAACGCCGAGCCGGGTCGCGAGCAGGGGACCGATGGTGGTCTTCCCGGTGCCCGCGACGCCCATGACCACGACGACCTTCGGGGTACTCATCGCTGCCTCACTGTCTGCGTGTCCTCTTCGACAACTGATGCCGACTCATGCCGACTGATGCAGACGCAACTGAAACCGATTAGGTACGACGAATCAAGAGGCTGTGATGAATAAGTCTGACTTTTTCTTGGTGTGACACGCCCCGTACTCTGAGTGCATGAGCACATCGGGCCGGGGGCTGCACGGCCGCGTACTGGAAAGCCTCGGCCCCGCCATCACCGCGGGCGACTACCCGCCGGGCAGCGTTCTGCGCACGGACGAACTGGCTCAACGCTTCGACGTCTCCCGCTCGGTGATGCGCGAGGCGGTCCGCGTCCTGGAGTCGATGCACCTGGTCGAGTCCCGCCGACGCGTGGGCGTGACGGTCCGCCCCAAGGCCGAGTGGAACGTCTACGACCCCCAGGTCATCCGCTGGCGACTGGCCGGCGCCGACCGGCCCCACCAGCTGCGCTCACTGACCGTGCTGCGCTCGGCGATCGAGCCGGTGGCGGCCGGCCTGGCCGCGAAGCACGCGACGGCCGAGCAGTGCGCCGAACTCACCGAGTGCGCGCTCGGCATGGTCGCCCACTCCAAGGGCCACCGCCTCGAGGGCTACCTCTTCCACGACATCGCCTTCCACCGCGTGATCCTCAACGCCTCCGGCAACGAGATGTTCGCCCGCCTCGGTGACGTGGTCGCCGAGGTCCTCACCGGCCGCACCCGCCACGAGGTCATGTTCGAGGACCCCGACCCGGCCGCCGTCACCCTCCATGTCCGGCTCGCCGAGGCGATCCGCGCGGGCGACGCGACTCATGCGGAGGAGCTGACCCGCGAGATCGCCGAGGGCGCCCTCCAGGAGCTGGACATACTCGCGCCGTAGATCACGTAGATCACGTAGATCACGTAGATCACGTAGATCAGTCGAGGAACTCCCCGTCGACGTACACCCAGGCTCCGCCGACGCGCTCGAAACGGCTGCGCTCGTGCAGGGAGCCGCCCTTGAACGAGGCGCGGAACGTCACCGTGCCCGTGCTGTGGAACGCCGAGCCGTCGGCCGTGCCGAGGATCTCCAGGCCGGTCCAGCGCATGCCGGGATCGAGATCGACACCCGGCGGCCGGGTCCGCGGGTGCCACGTGCGCAGCAGATACGCCTCGTCGCGCTTCACGAAGGCGCTGTAGCGCGAACGCATCAGCGCTTCCGCGGTGGGCGCCGCCGACTCACCCCGGTGGAAGCGGCCGCAGCAGTGGTCGTACGTCTCCTCGAGGCCGCAAGGACAGGGGGGCCGTTGCCCGGAGCCACGCCGGCTCACGGCTGCACCGTGCCGGTGTTGGTGGGCGGATGCGCCGGCCGTGCCGGAATCACCGTCGGCAACGACGGCAGCGCCGTCCCGTACACCCACGCGTCGAACAGCCCGGTCAGCGGCTCGTCCGCGAACCGGTTGACGTGGGCCGTGAACGTCGTCGTGGTCACGGCCCCGCCCCGGTGCAGCCCGGCCCAGCCGCGCAGCATCCGGAAGAACGCCTCGTCACCCATCGCGCAGCGCACCGCGTGCACGGTGAGCCCGCCGCGTTCGTAGAGCCGGTCGTCGAACATCGACTTGCGTCCCGGGTCGGCCAGACGCAGGTCCTGGGGGAGCGAGGACAGCAACCGGTGTGCCGCGGCGGCCAGTTGCTGGGCGGTACGGCCCCCCGAACGCTCCGACCACAGCCACTCGGCGTACTTGGCGAACCCCTCGTTCAGCCAGATGTGCCGCCAGTCCGCGATGGACACACTGTTGCCGAACCACTGGTGCGCCAGCTCGTGCGCCACCAGCCGCTCCCAACCCCGGGCGCCGTCCACGTGGTTGGCGCCGAACAGCGACAACCCCTGGGCCTCCACGGGCACATCGAGCTCCTCCTCCGTGACGACCACCGCGTACTCGTCGAACGGATACGGCCCGAACAGCTCCTGGAACAGCTCCATCATCTGCGGCTGCCGCGCGAAGTCCCGGGAGAACTCCGGCAGCAGATGCGCCGGGATGTGCCCGTGCTGCGGCACCCCGCCCGGCCCCGGGTCGCCCAGCAGCACCGTCTGGTACTTGCCGATCGACAGCCCGACGAGATAGCTGGACGTGGGCGCGGCCTGCTCGTACACCCAGGTCGTCGTGGACGCCTTGGTCGTACGGGTCAGCAGCCTGCCGCCCGCCACCACCGCGTACGCCGACGGCGTGGTGATCGAGATCTGGTACGACGCCTTGTCCGCGGGCCGGTCGTTGCACGGGTACCAGGACGGCGCCCCGATCGGCTGGCTCGCGACCAGCGCCCCGTCCTCCAGCTCCTCCCAGCCGAGCCCGCCCCAGGGGCTGCCGACCGGCTTGGGGTTGCCCGACCAGTGCACCTCGACCGTGAACGCGGCCCCGGGCCGCACCGGCTTCGCCGGACGGACCCGCAGCTTCCCGCCCCGGTGCGTGTAGCGCGCCTGCCGGCCGTCCACCCGCACCCGGCCGATCTTGAAGTCGGACAGGTTGAGCATGAACTCGGCGAGCGGCGAGCGCCCCGCTATGGCGTTGATCCGGGCGCTCCCGGCCAGCCGGTTCGGGCCCGGGCGGTAGTCCAGGGCGAGCTCGTAGCGGTGCACCCGGTACCGGGCGTCACCGTGGTCCGGGAAGTACGGGTCCGGACCCGCCGCCTGCTGAACTGCCACTGCCGCTTCTGCTCCCTGCGCTGCGTTCCCACTCGGATCCACCGGTACACCGCTCACCGACTCCGAGTGGCCCGCGTTCAGGGCCGCCATGCCTCGATCGGGTTGCCGAGCCAGCGGGTGTCGTCCGGGACGGACTCCGCGGCCATGACGAGCGACGCGGGGCCCAGCGTGGTGCGGGCCCCGATCGTGCTGCCGGGCAGCACGATCCCGCCAGGGCCCAGCGTGGCACCCTCACGGAGAACAACAGTATCCGTCCGCAAGATCCGGTCGTGGAAGAGGTGGGTCTGGAGCACACAGCCGCGGTTCACGGTCGCCGCGTCCTCCAGGGTCACCAGATCGGTCTCCGGCAGCCAGTAGCTCTCCACCCAGACGCCCTTGCCGATCCGCGCGCCGAGCCCCCTGAGCCACGCCGTCAGCACCGGCGTACCGGGCACGGAACCCGCCAGCCACGGCACCGCGAGCACCTCGACGAAGGTGTCCGCGAGCTCGTTGCGCCACACGAAGCCGCTCCACAGCGGGTGCTCCCCACTGCGGTGCCGCCCCACGAGCAGCCACTTCGCGACCACCGACACCAGCCCCGCCGCCGCACCGGCCACGAGCAGTACCACTCCCGCCAGCGGCCAGGCCCACGGCCCGAGCACACACAGCGCGGCCACCGTCAGCACGGCCAGCCAGGCCGAGCAGAACACGGGCACGATCCGGCACAGCTCCACCAGACCGCGCGCCCACAGCAGCCCCGCCGAGGGCTCGTACGTCCGGCTCTGGTCGCTGTCGGCCGCGCTGCGCGGCAGTTTCACCGGCGGCAGCCCCAGATACGACGTGTCCTTCTTCGCCTTCTTCGGCGTGGCCGACAGCACGCCCACCAGCCCGCCGTCCGGCACGGTCCGCCCCGGCGCGGTCATCCCGGAGTTCCCGAGGAACGCCCGCCGCCCGATCTCCGCGCGCCCGATCCTGACCCAGCCGCCACCCAGCTCGTACGGCGCGGTCAGCGTGTCGTCGGCGAGGAACGCACCCTCGCCGACCGTCGTCAGGCTCGGCAGCGCGAGCACCGTCGACACCTCCGCACCGCGTCCGATCCGCATCCCGAGCAGCCGCAGCCACACCGGCGTGACCAGCCCGGCGTACAGCGGGAACAGCGTCTCGCGCGAGCGGTCCATCAGCTGTGTGACGGTCCACGCCTGCCACCCGACCCGGCTGTGCGTCGGATACGTCCCCTCGCGCAGCCCCAGGCTCAGCAGCCGTACGGCGACCAGGATCAGCAGCGCGTACGCCAGCCCGAAGGCGAGCGTGGCCGGGACGAGGGCCAGGGCGGCGCCCTTCAGGGGCGCGTAGGCGGCGAGGAACGGACGGGCGACCAGGAAGGCCGCGCCACCCGCCAGCACCGGGAGCATGCTCATGGAGAGGCCGGCCAGGCCGTACATCACCCGCCAGTACGTCCCCCGCGCCGGCCGCTCCTTCGGCCAGTTGCGCTTGGCCTTGCCCAGCTTGACCGCGGGCGCGCCCGCCCAGCGCTGGCCGGTCGGGATCTGCCCGGTGACCGCCGAACCCGGCGCCACCTCGGCCCGCTTGCCGACCCGGGCGCCGGGGAACAGGATGCTGCGCGTGCCGACGACGGCGTGCGCACCCACCTTGACCTGGCCGACCTCCAGCCGGTCGCCGTCCAGCCACCAGCCGGACAGGTCCACCTCGGACTCGACGGCCGCGCCCCGGCCCAGCTTGAGCATGCCGGTGACCGGCGGCAGCGAGTGCAGGTCCACGTCCGGGCCGAGCCTGGCGCCCAGCGCCCGCGCGTACCGCTCCAGCCAGGAGCCGGTCAGCGAGGTCGCCCCGGTGAACTCGGCGAGTCGCTCGGCCGTCCACAGCCGCAGGTGGACGCCGCCACCGCGCGGGTAGCGGCCGGGCTGCACCTTGCGCAGCAGCACGCGCGCCCCGCCCGCCGCGATCGCCAGCCGTCCGGGCGGACTGAACAGCAGCAGGGCACCGGCCCCGACCAGCCACCACGAGGTGCTCGGCAGCCAGGAGTACGGCAGGACGTTCCCGAGCGCGGCGAGCGGCACCAGCCAGCGCAGTCCGAGCAGCGTGAACAGGGGGAGCAGGACGAGAAGTTGGATCACCTGGGCCTTGAGCGGCACCGGTGCGATCACCCGCGCCGCTCCGTCGTCCTGCGCGGACTCCTCCAGGTGGCGGGCCAGCTTGCGCAGCGTGGGCTGCTGGTAGATGTCGAGGACGGCGGCGCTCGGGTAGCGGGTGCGCAGCCGGGTGGTCAACTGGGCGGCGGCCAGGCTGCTGCCGCCGATCGCGAAGAAGTCGTCGCGGGCACTGGAGACCGGGATGTCGAGGACTTCCGCCCACTGCTCGGCGAGCCAGGCCTCGGTGCCGTACAACTCCTCCGCGGGGCCGCCGGTTTCGAGCCCCTCGAGCGGCCAGGGCAGCGCGTTGCGGTCCACCTTGCCGGAGGTCCGCGTCGGCAGGTCGTCGACGGGAGCGATCAACGGCACGAGCGCGGCGGGCAGTGCGGCCCGCAGCTTCTCCACGGCTGCGGCATGGTCCCAGCCGTCCTGCGTGACGACGTACCCGACGAGAAGCTGGTTGCCGCTGCGGGCGGTGCGGACGGCGGCGGCCGCTCCCGCGACCCCGGGCAGGGCCTGGAGAGCCGCGTCGACCTCACCCAGCTCGATCCGCCGGCCTCCGAGCTTGATCTGCTCGTCGGCCCGGCCGAGGAAGACCAGCCCCTCGGGCTCCGTCTTCACGAGGTCACCGCTGCGGTACGCCCGTTCCCAGCCCAGCGACTTCAGCGGCGCGTACTTCTCCGCGTCCTTCTCGGCGTCCAGGTACCGGGCCAGCCCGACCCCGCCGATCACCAGCTGTCCGCTCGCGCCCATCGGGACGGGTTCCCCGGCCTCGTCGACGACGGCCAGCTCCCAGCCGTCCAGCGGCAGCCCGATCCGGATCGGCTCCTCGCCGCTCATCAGCGAGGCACAGGCCACCACGGTCGCCTCGGTGGGCCCGTAGGTGTTCCAGACCTCGCGCCCCTCCGTCACCAGCCGCTGCGTCAGCTCGGGCGGGCACGCCTCACCGCCGAAGATCAGCAGCCGTACGTCGTTGAGGGTCTCGGGCTCCCACAACGCGGCGAGCGTCGGCACCGTGGAGACGACGGTGATCTCCTGCTCGACCAGCCAGGGCCCGAGATCGGCCCCGCTCCTGACCTGCGAACGCGGCACCGGCACCAGACAGGCCCCGTACCGCCAGGCCAGCCACATCTCCTCGCAGGACGCGTCGAAGGCGACCGACAGCCCCGCCATGACCCTGTCAGCGGGACCGATGGGATCGTCGGTGAGGAACAGGGCGGCCTCGGCGTCCACGAAGGCGGCCGCGCTGCGGTGCGAGACGGCGACCCCCTTGGGCCGGCCGGTGGAGCCGGAGGTGAAGATGATCCACGCGTCGTGCTCGACGCCGGGTCGGGCGGCGGGGGAGTCGCAGCGCCCGTTGACGGTCAGCTCGTGCCCGGCGCCGACCACGGCCCGGACCTCCGCCTCCCCGAACACCAGCTCGGCCCGCTCGTCGGGGTCCTCGGCGTCGACGGGGACGTACGCGGCGCCCGCCGCCAGCACGGCGAGGATCGCGACGTACAGGTCATTGGTGCCGGACGGGACCCGGATGCCGACCCGGTCGCCGAGTCCGACCCCGGCCTCGGCGAGCCGCCGCCGCAGCCGCTCCACCTCGACGGCCAGCGCACGGTAGGTGAGCCGGGTGGTCCCGTCGTCCAGGGCGAGCTCGTCGGGGTAGGACCGGACGGACGCGTCGAAGACGTCGACGAGCGTGCGCGGGGAGGCGGCAGGGCCCCCGGAAAAACGGGCCGTGTCGCCGAACTGTTCGCGGATCTCTGCGCTGAGCTCTTCGTTGAGCAGGCCGAGAGCGCTGCTCTCGTGTATCGCTGCCATCGGTCCTCGCGTCTCGATCCCGGAGCCCTCCGGGGCGCTGGCGGGCCGCAGGTCTGCCTGGGGTTGTCCGGCACCAGCTCGTAACAAGCCGGAAATTTTAGTACGACGCTAGGTTCGAACCTCCGAAACGGCCACTGGGGACGGCTGTTCGAGGGGTGCGGCAGCTCTGCCGCGCGCCTGTGACCTGGTGATCTTCACGCCGAGCGAGAGATGCCCCACATACAGCGAACAGGCCGTATACGACGAATCCCCCGGCCGCTGAGCGGCCGGGGGATTCGGCTGGTGTCCGAGGGGGGACTTGAACCCCCACGCCCGATAAAGGGCACTAGCACCTCAAGCTAGCGCGTCTGCCATTCCGCCACCCGGACAAGGTGTCTGTCGCGCGGGGTTCCCCTCGCGGCGACGAAGGAAACATTACCAGGCTTTCGAGGGGCCCCGATCACCCCCCGTTCCCGTCCCCGGCCCCGCGTGAACGGCGTGTGACGGGCCGGGTCCGGTCTTGGGGAGGACCGGACCGCGGGGGGAGGATGAGGGGAACCACCAGCAGTGACAGCGGGAGGAACAGCGTGAGCGACACGGACACGGCCAGGGGCGTCACCGGCGAGGACGAGGTCGTGGACCTCTGCCGCGAGCTGATCCGGATCGACACCAGCAACTACGGCGACCACTCGGGGCCGGGTGAGCGCAAGGCGGCCGAGTACGTCGCGGAGAAGCTCGCCGAGGTGGGCCTCGAACCGCAGATCTTCGAGTCGCACCCCGGTCGCGCCTCCACGGTCGCCCGGATCGCGGGCGAGGACCCGTCCAGGCCCGCGCTGCTGATCCACGGGCACACCGACGTGGTGCCGGCCAACGCGCAGGACTGGACCCACCACCCCTTCTCCGGCGAGGTCGCCGACGGGTGTGTGTGGGGGCGGGGCGCCGTCGACATGAAGGACATGGACGCGATGACCCTGGCGGTCGTCCGTGACCGCCTGCGCAGTGGGCGCAGGCCGCCCCGGGACATCGTCCTCGCGTTCCTCGCCGACGAGGAGGCGGGCGGCAAGTTCGGCGCCCGGCACCTCGTCGACCACCACCCGGAGCTCTTCGAGGGCGTGACCGAGGCGATCAGCGAGGTCGGCGGCTTCTCCTTCACGGTGAGCGAGCAGCGGCGGCTCTACCTGATCCAGACGGCCGAGAAGGGCATGCACTGGATGAAGCTGACGGTGGCCGGCACCGCCGGGCACGGCTCGATGATCCACCGGGACAACGCCATCACCGAACTGTCGGAGGCGGTCGCGCGGCTCGGACGGCACACGTTCCCGGTCCGGGTCACCAAGACCACGCGCGCCTTCCTCGACGAGCTCGGCGACGCGCTCGGCACCGAGCTGGACCCGGAGGACATGGAGGGCACGCTCGCCAGGCTCGGCGGCATCGCCAAGCTCATCGGCGCGACCCTCAGCAACACCGCCAATCCCACCCAGCTCGGCGCCGGCTACAAGGTCAACGTCATCCCGGGCGAGGCCACCGCACACGTCGACGGGCGCTTCCTGCCCGGCTTCGAGGAGGAGTTCCTCACGGACCTCGACAAGATCCTCGGGCCCAAGGTCAGGCGGGAGGACGTGCACTCCGACAAGGCCGTGGAGACCACGTTCGACGGGGCGCTGGTGGACGCCATGCAGTCCGCGCTGGTCGCCGAGGACCCGGCCGCCAAGGCGATCCCCTACATGCTCTCCGGCGGCACCGACGCCAAGTCCTTCGACGAGCTCGGCATCCGCGGCTTCGGCTTCGCGCCGCTGAAGCTGCCCCCGGAGCTGGACTTCGCCGGGATGTTCCACGGGGTCGACGAGCGGGTGCCCGTGGACGGGCTGAAGTTCGGCGTGCGGGTGCTCGACCGGTTCATCGACGCGAGTTGACGCGGTAATTCGCCCGCTCGTGCGACATCGGCCGGGAAGGGTGAATGTGCTCATACGCTCGTATCCCCATTACTCCCTCCTCGTTACAGGTGATGCGATCCGCTACTTGGGGTCGCTTTGCCAACAAGGAGGAATAATGATCAAGAAGGTCGTCGCCGCTGCGGCTGCCACTGGTGGCCTGGTTCTCGCGGGCGCGGGCCTTGCCGTCGCCGATGCGGGTGCTCAGGGTGCCGCTGTGGGCTCCCCGGGTGTTCTGTCCGGCAACGTCGTCCAGGTTCCCGTGCACGTCCCGGTGAACGTCTGCGGCAACACGGTCTCCGTGATCGGCCTGCTGAACCCCGCCTTCGGCAACACCTGCATCAACAAGTGACGTTGTGCCTCGCCCTCGCTGAAGAGGGGTGAGCCCGTCGGCCCCGGAGCGCACGCCATGCGTTCCGGGGCCGACCGGCCTTTTCGAAAAGAAAAAGAACCGCGATGCGGCGGTATTTCGAGACAGGGTCGAAAGCAGGGATTCAGCAGATGCGACAAGTCACCCGCAAGAGCCTGATGACAGTGGCGGCCGCGACCGGCGTGATCGCCGCGGCCGGAGGCGCCGCCCATGCCGACTCGGGCGCGAGCGGATCAAGCACGAACTCTCCCGGCGTACTGTCGGGCAACACCGTGTCGGTGCCGGTGCACGTGCCGGTGAACGCGTGCGGCAACACCGTGGACGTCGTCGGGCTCCTCAACCCCGCGATGGGCAACAGCTGCGGCAACAAGGGCGGCGGCTCCGGAGCACACGGCGGCGGTCACCGGGGTCACGGACATGGCGGGCACGGCGGACATGGCGGGCACGGCGGACACGGTGGCTCAGGCTCCGGCGAATCCGGGGGTTCGCACGCCGGCGGACACACCGGTGGCTCACCCGGCGTGGGCTCGGGCAACCACGTGGAGGCGCCGATCGACGTTCCGGTGAACGTCTGCGGCAACAGCGTCGACCTCATCGGCATCGGCAACCCCGCCATGGACAACGACTGCGGAAACGGCTCCGGAACCGGCTCCGGCGGCGGGCGGCACACCCCGCCCGGCGGCGGCCACCAGACGCCGCCCGGATCGCCGGAACAGCCCGGCAGTCCGGGCCACCCGGGTCACCCCGGCCACCCGGGTCACCCCGGCAACCCGGTGGAGCCCGGCCACCCCGGCTTCCCCGCCACCCCGCCGGGCGCGGGCCACCGGACGCCGGTCGGCGGCAACCACCCCGGTGCCCAGACGGTCACCCAGCCCCTGGGCAGCGCGCAGCTCGCCCAGACCGGCAGCGACCTGCCGATCGGCCTGGCCCTCCCGGTGGGCGCCGGAGCGCTCCTCGCCGGCACGGTGCTCTACCGCAGGGCACGGGCCTCGGCCTAGGGCACACCGCGAGAAGCGGAGCGGGCCCCGCCGCGGCGGGGCCCGCTCCGTTCTGCCTGTCTCACCACGTGGCACGCACCTGGCGGATGATCCGCCGGCGCAACCGCACCCTGCGGCTGCCATCGCGCATCAGGCTCAGTCGGTCCAACTCCCAGTGTCCGTACTCGGCATGGTCCGTCAGCAGACGTGTGGCGTCCTTGCGGGAGACCCCCCGCGGTACGTACACGTCGACAAATTCGTATTCCGGCATCGCATCTATTGTGCGGTCCGGGGCCCGGTACGGATAGCGTCTGCACTATGTCTGATGCTGTGCAGCCCACCGCTGCCGAGGTACGTGCCGCCGCCGAGGCGGTCAAGACCGCGCTCGACCGCCACCTGGCCGCGGTCGAACGGAGGTCGGGGGAGGACGACCCCGGCGTCTACGAGGCCTTCAACGAACTGGCCGCGGCCGCCGAGGTGTACGACGAGCTGCTCTACGACCGTTACGACGAGGTCACCCCCTTCGAGATCCCCGGCGCGGAGGACACCGCGCCGTACACGGGCCCGGAGGAGCCGAACGCGCTGAGTGTGCTGATCCGCCGTGACTACGCCGTGGCGGAGCCGCAGCGGCTGCTGGCGCAGGCCCAGCGGATCGAGGCGGCGGACGACACCGTCGCCACGGAGGCCTCCGGCACGGTGCACGGCGCGCTGGGGGTGCTGTTCGGCGAGTTCGAGCCCGACGAGATCGCCTCCCGGCACAAGGAGTTCGGCCTCGAGGAGGGCGACTCCACGCTGTGGGTCACCGCGGCCGACGAACCGGCCGAGCCGGGGGAGTGGCTGGAGGCCCCGTTCGAGCCGGTCGACGTGGAGCGGGTGGTGTGCCGGTTCGATGTCAGCGCGGTCTTCGACGACGACCTTGAGGACGACCTCGACGACGACGTCGATGACGAGGCCGACGGTGCCGACCTCGAGGACGAGGACCTGGAACCGCTGGACGTGGATCGTCGCTGAGACGAATGAGGCGCGGCCCCGGAGGAATGATCTCCGGGGCCGCGCCCCTTTTTCGGACGGGGTCAGCCGGCCGTCGGTGTCTGTGCCCTGAGGAGGACGGGCAGCCGAGTCGTTCGCGGCTTGGCCGGGATCTCGGCCACCGCCCTCGGCAGGGCCTGTTCCGCGCCCTGGACCACGGACAGGTGACGGTCCGCCCTGCCGAACGCCGTGTAGACCCAGGGGCGGGACAGGGCCTGGGTGGCGTCGCCCGGCAGTACCGCGACCACCGCGGGCCAGCGGCACCCCACCGCCTGGTGTGCGGTCAGGGCCCAGCCGTGACGTACGGACTGCTCCACGCGCTCCTTCGGTACGACGACGGGCTCGCCGGCGCAGGTCAGACGCAGGCCGTCCGCGTCGGCCCCGACCACGTGGCCCGGGAGCGTACGGCCCGGTGCGGGGGAGTAGGCGACGCGGTCACCGGGGTCGAATCCGCCGAAGCGACCGGGGCCGGGGTTCAGGCGCTCCTTCAGGGCCGCGTTGAGGGCGCGGGTGCCGGCGGCGCCGCCGTGGCCCGGTGTGATCACCTGGGTCTCGTCGGCGGGCACCCCGAGTGCCCGTGGCACCGAGTCCGCGACCAGCTGCACGGTCCGGTGCACGGCCTCGCCCGCGTCCCGCACCGGCACGATCACGACCTCCTTGCCGGGGGCCTCGACCTGGTTCAGCTCACCGATGCCGATACCGGAGACCAGCTCGCCCAGGGGGCCGGGGTCCGGCCTTCGCGAGGCGACCTGCGGACAGATCCGCGCGGCGAGCAGATCCGCGAACACCCGTCCGGGCCCCGCCGACCACAGCACGGCCGGATCTCCGCCCAGCACCAGCCGCGCCCCGTCCGGCATCGACTCCACGAGCAGCGCGGCCGTCTCGACGTCCAGCTGCGGCGCGTCGAGCACCACGAGCAGGTCGAGATCGAACGCCCCGTCTCCGTCCCGACCGGGCCCTTCAGCACCGGAGAGGAGCCCGGCGACGGTGGCGACGGGCCGGGTGCCGGCCGGGATGCCGCCTGCTGGGCCTGTTACCGGGGGAACGTCGTCCTGCCGCGCGGCCCCGTCCGAGCCGGAGGCGCTCGGCCGGTCGCCTTGGAGCAGGGCGCTGAAGCGGTCGCGGCCCAGTGGGCTGTGCGTGGCCGCCCATGCCCGCAGCCCCAGCCCTCGCGCCGCTGTCAGCAGCGCCGCGGGTTCCGTCAGGGACGCCTGGCCGCCGGTGTGCAGGACCAGGCCGCCCGCCGCGACGGCGCGGATCAGCTCGGCGGCCGAACCCTTGGCCGACAGGGCGGCACGCTCCCAGTCCTCGGCCGAACCGTCCTCCTTGGGCACGGAGTTGATCAGCCGGGCCAGACCGTCGGCGAGGCTCTCCTCCGCGAGGGCGTAGCGCTCGAGCCCGACCAGGATCCGGACCGGCTGCTCCGCGCCCTCCTCGTCGTCCTCCGAGGGTTCCGGGGCCGCCGGGTCGAGCGCGTCCTGGAAGACCAGGGCCTCGGCCTCGGCGATGGTGCTCTGTACGGCCGCGTCGGCGTCCGGCACGCCCCGCTGGGCCAGCGCGGCGGTGAGCGCCGGCATCTCCAGCGCGGTGTGTCCGGCGAGTGCCGCCTGCTCCAGGAGCCAGACGGTGACCGCCCGCCCCCGTCGCTCGTCGTCCGGCGCGCACTCCGCGCCGAGCAGTCCCCGGGCGAACCCGTCGGCCTGCTCGGGCCGCACGCCCATGACCCGCAGCAACTGCCAGGGATCCGCCCGCAGCTCCTCGTCGGCCCCTTCCCCGAGGACTGCGGCGACCTGCGACGCGAGGGCCGTGGGCGCCCCGCCCTCGGCCAGTACACGCTGTACGGCCTCCACGGTCTCCGGCGCGGTCCCGCCGACCGCGACACCTACGCCACCGCCGACCCCGGTCGCCTCCGCCGGCACCGGCCGTGGCCGCACCGGCTCCCGGGCGGGCCGACGCGGCGGCTCGGGCTCGCTGAAGACGGCGGCCACGGGCTTCGCCCCGCTCTCCACCGCCCGTACGGCCGCGAGGAGATCGGCCGCCTTCCCGCTGAGCTTGGCTCCGCTCTCGACGGGCCGCTGCTTCTCGGCCTTGCGCCGCGCGATCCGCTCCCGCTCGAGCTGCTGAGCCGCCAACTCGGCCTCGGCCTCGGACAACTGCGCCTTGCCCGCACCGTCCGCGTCCGCGCCGGCCGAGTCACCGCCCTCGCCCGCGTCGGCCTCCGGTTCCTCGCCGCCGACAGGCCGGTCGCTCACGCCTTCAGCGGCCTCGCCCGCGGCCGCGTCCACGTCACCGCTCTCCGCCACGGAGTCTCCCGCTGATGCGACGCCGTCCGTCGCCCGGCCCGGCGCTCCCCCCGTGCCCTCCGGCTCCGGTGCGGTGCCCCGCGTCCCCGGCTCGGTCTTCTCCGTGGGCTCCGGCTCCGTGCTCACAGCGTGCTCCAGTCGTGATCGGGATAGCGGTGCACGGGCACCGACACATCGTCGAGCGCCCGGCAGATCTCGTCAGGAAGACTAAGGGCCTCCACTGACAATGCCGCCGTGAGCTGCTGCGAGTTGCGCGCGCCGACGATCGGCGCGGTCACTCCCGGCCGGTCCCGGACCCACGCGAGGGCCACCTGGAGCGGCGTCACCGCGAGCCCGTCGGCCGCCGTGGTCACCGCGTCCACGATGCGGCTCGCGGTGTCGTCGAGGTAGGGCGCGACGAACGGGGCGAGATGCTCCGAGGCACCCCGCGAGTCGGCCGGAGTGGAGGTGCGGTACTTGCCCGTCAGGACACCACGGCCCAGCGGCGAGGAGGGCAGCAGCCCGATGCCCAGATCGAGCGCGGCAGGCAGTACCTCCCGCTCGATCCCGCGCTGGAGCAGCGAGTACTCCAGCTGCGTGGCGGCCAGCCGGGTGCGCGTCCCGGGCGCCGCCAGCTGCCAGGTGCCCGCCTTGGCGAGCTGCCAGCCGCAGAAGTTGGAGACCCCGGCATAGCGGACGCGGCCGCTGCTGACGGCCAGGTCGAGGGCCTGGAGCGTCTCCTCCAGCGGGGTGCAGGGGTCGTAGGAATGGATCTGCCAGATGTCGACGTAGTCCGTGCCGAGCCGGGCCAGCGAGTCGTCCAGCGCGGCGAGCAGGTGCCCGCGCGAGCAGTCGACGCGGACGTCCGGGTCGGGCACGCTGCCCGCCTTGGTGGAGATGACCAGGTCCCGGCGCGGGACCAGGCCTTCTATGAGACGTCCGAGCAGATACTCGGCCTCCCCGTCGCCGTACACGTCCGCCGTGTCGACCAGCGTCCCGCCCGCCTCCCAGAAGGTTTTCAGGAGGTCCGCCGCGTCGTGTTCGTCGGTGTCCCTGCCCCAGGTGAGGGTGCCGAGTCCGATGCGGGACACGCGCAGGCCGGTCCGGCCGAGATGCCTCTGCTCCATGAACGCCGAGATTACTGGCCAGAACCTGTCGCGTGGGTGCCTGTGGACAACGGATTCCGACAGGCGCGCGGAGATCGCCGTCCGCTCATCGGCACGGGCCGCGACCTGCCCCGGTGCGCCCTGCCGCGCTATGGTCTGCCGACAAGGACGTTACTGATCGGTAAGGGGAATCGGCCATGCAGCTCGGGATCAACCTCGGCTACTGGGGCGCCGGAATGGACGCGGACAATCTCGCCGTCGCCCAGGAGGCCGACCGGCTCGGATACGCCGTCTGCTGGGCCGCGGAGGCCTACGGATCGGACGCGGCCACCGTGCTCACGTGGGTCGCCGCCCAGACCGAGCGCATCGACGTCGGCTCGGCCATCTTCCAGATCCCGGCCCGCCAGCCGGCGATGACCGCGATGACCGCCGCCACCCTCGACTCCCTCTCCGGCGGCCGCTTCCGGCTCGGCCTCGGCGTCTCGGGACCGCAGGTCTCCGAGGGCTGGTACGGCGTCAAGTTCGACAAGCCGCTGGCACGCACGCGTGAGTACGTCGAGATCGTGCGCAAGGCCATGAGCCGCGAACGCCTCACCCACGACGGCGAGCACTGGACGCTCCCGCTGCCCGGCGGCCCCGGCAAGCCGCTCAAGCTGACCGTGCACCCCGAGCGCGAGCACATCCCGCTGTACATCGCCGCGATCGGCCCGAAGAACCTGGAGCAGACCGGCGAGATCGCCGACGGGGCCCTGCTGATCTTCCCCTCCGCCGAGCACCTGGAGGACACCGCGATCCGGCATCTGCGTGCCGGGCGGGAGAAGGCGGGCAAGACCCTCGAGGGGTTCGACATCGCCCCGACGCTCCCGCTCGCCCTCGGCGAGGACAAGGACGTGACCACGCTCGCCGACACCTTCCGCCCCTACACCGCGCTGTACGTGGGCGGCATGGGCAGCCGCAAGCAGAACTTCTACAACCAGCTCGCCCAGCGGATGGGCTTCGAGGCGGCGGCCGCCGAGATCCAGGACAAGTACCTGGCCGGCGACAAGGACGGCGCAGCGGCCGCCATCCCGCACGACCTCATCGACAAGACCGCCCTGCTCGGCTCCGTGGACCGCATCGCGGACCGGATGAAGGAGTACGCGGCGGCCGGCGTCACCACCCTCACCCTGGCCCCCGCCGGCTTCACCCTCGACGAGCGGCTCGCCTCGCTCAGGGCCGGCACCGAGGCCCTGGAGCGGGCCGGGCTCGCATAACGGCGCCTGCGCACGGACAAACGGTTCGGCCACCGGAGGTTTCCGCGGCCGTGGTGGGGGCTCGGGGGTCTTCCCCGCCACGGCCGTCACGGGCTTCAACGCGCACGCGCCCTGTGCGGTTACGCCCCTGTCGTGACCCCGGACGTCATCCTTTCGGCGGAGTTGTCCGCCGCAGCTGTTGCCGCACCCCTCGCGCCGCATTTGACTCTTTCTTTGCGGATTGCCGCCAGTCCGGCAGAGAGGTGCCCCACGATGCTTTCGGCCAAGAGTCTGTTCCAGGAGATCCTCGACCACGACGAGTCCTTCCGGCTGTTCTGCTCCATCGCGGCCAGCGGGGAGTCGCAGGGCGGCTGGGAGAACGCCCGCATCGCGGCGCTGGTACCGCCGAGCGAGCGCGCGCTCGCCCCCAAGATCACCCGGCACGGCGCCGACGAGGACAAGCACGGGCGGATCTTCAACGCCCTGATGAGGAAACGCGGTCTCGAACCCGTACCCGTCCCGCCCGAGACGGACTACACGATGCTCCTGGAGAAACACGGCATCGGCCTGGCCCACGAGAAGCTCAAGGGCGACGAGCCGCTGACCGTGCGGGACATCGTCACCTACCTCGCCCACAGCAGGGTCACCGAACAGCGGGCCTCCGAGCAGATGGAGCTGCTGCGCAGGCACTTCGCCGACCACCCCGAGCTCGGCCGGGCGGTGAAGATGATCTCGGGCGACGAGGACAACCACCTCGCCTACTGCCACGAGGAACTGCTGCGCTTCGCCCAGGCCGGCCACGGCCGCGCCATCCGGCACACGCTCAGGGAGTGCGCGCTGGCCGAGATCCGCGTCTACCGGGACGTCAGCCTCGCGGTGATGGCCCACATGGGAAGCATCCTCGGCTGGTCCCGGGCGAAGTCCGCCGTCCTCGCCGCGGGCATCCACGGTGTGTACGCCTACGAACGTGCCGCGGGCTGGCGCCGCATGGTCTCCTTGACGCCACCGGAGCGCCGAGACGCCCTCGGCGGACCCGCCACCTCCGCCCCCGAGTTCGCCTGAGAACCCCTACAGCCAGCCCCGGCGCTTGAACAGCCGGTACAGCAGCACTTCCAGAACGCCCATCAGCACGATCACCGCCGGATACGCCCACACCCAGTGCAGCTCCGGCATGTGGTCGAAGTTCATGCCGTAGATCCCCGCGATCATCGTGGGGACCGCCGCCATGGCCGCCCACGCGGAGATCTTCCGCATGTCGTCGTTCTGCCGGACGCTCATCTGCGCGAGATGCGCCGACAGGACGTCCGACACCAGCCGGTCCAGGCCCTCCACCGACTCGTTCACGCGCGCGAGGTGGTCGTTGACGTCCCGGAAGAAGGGCCGCGCCCTGTCGTTCACGAACGGCACCGTCCCGCCGTACGCCCCCACGCCCGCGAGCCGGGTCAGCGGCATCGAGAGCGGGACGGTGGCGCGGCGGAACTCCAGGACCTGGCGCTTGAAGGTGTAGATCCGGGACGCGGTGTGCCGCGAGCCGCCGCCGTCCGGCGAGAACACCTCCGCCTCCAGCTCCTCCAGGTCGGTCGCCAGCTCCGTCGCCACCTCCAGGTAGTGGTCCACGACGGCGTCGGCGACCGCGTACAACACGGAGGTGGGTCCCTTGCCGAGCAGCTGCGGCTCCTGCTCGAGGCGCTCCCGTACCGCCTTCAGCGGTGAGCCCACGCCATGACGGACCGTCACCACGAAGGCGTCGCCGAGGAAGAGCATGACCTCGCCGGTGGAGACGGTGTCGCTCTTCGGCTCGTACACCACCGGCTTGAGGACCACGAACAGCGAGTCGTCGTACACCTCCAGCTTGGGCCGCTGATGGGCCTTGAGAGCGTCCTCCACCGCCAGTGGGTGCAGTCCGAACTCCCGGGTGACCAGGTCGAACTCCTTCTCCGTCGGCTCGTGCAGGCCGAGCCAGACGAACCCGCCCGCCGATCGCGCCTCGTCCAGCGCGTCGGACAGGTCCTCGGGCCCCTCCGAACGACGCCCTTCCCGGTAGATGGCACAGTCAACGATCACGGAGTGTGTTCTCCCGTCGCTCGAAGGACGCCGCGGTTCGGCGTACGCCTACCCTGGGCCGCATGCCCACGTTGATCCTTGTCAGGCACGGACGATCCACCGCGAACACCGAGGGGCTGCTCGCCGGGTGGACGCCCGGGGTGGCCCTCGACGAGCGCGGCACCGCACAGGCCGCCTCGCTGCCCGGACGGCTCGAAGGAGTGCCGATCTCCGAGGTCGTCGCCAGCCCCCTCCAGCGCTGTCAGGAAACGATTCAGCCGCTGCTCGACGCCCGGCCCGGCCTCCCGGCGCACAGCGAGGAACGCATCGGGGAGTGCCACTACGGCGACTGGTCCGGCCGCAAGCTCGCGGAGCTGGGTGACGAGCCGCTCATGGAGGTCGTCCAGGCGCATCCGTCGGCCGCCGCGTTTCCCGGCGGTGAGTCCATGCGAGCGATGCAGACGCGCGCGGCGGAGGCCGTACGCGAGTGGAACGCGCGCGTGGAGCGCGACCACGGAGCCGACGCCGTCTATCTGATGTGCTCGCACGGCGACATCATCAAGTCGCTCGTCGCGGACGCACTGGGTCTTCATCTCGACCTCTTCCAGAGGATCTCTGTCGAACCGTGTTCCATCACTGTCATCCGATACACACGTCTGCGGCCGTTTCTCGTCCGCCTCGGCGACACCGGTGACTTCGCGTCCCTCGTGCCGCGAGAGGGGGCCGCGGGCGGTGACGCCGCGGTCGGTGGTGGTGCGGGCGCACCGTGATCGTCGGGCGCAGTAGGGTGAAGCGGTTCACACAAGCGCGTTCACGCATGGACGTTCCCGTACTCACGAATCCAATGGAGACAGGACGTGTCCCGTCAGGTGTTCCTCTATGACCCGCCGGACCGCTTCGTGGCCGGCACGGTCGGACTGCCCGGGCGCCGTACGTTCTTCCTCCAGGCCACGGCCGGCCCCCGAGTGACCAGCGTGGCCCTGGAGAAGACGCAGGTGGCCGCTCTCGCCGAGCGGATGGAAGAACTCCTCGACGAGGTCGTGCGCCGCAGCGGCGGCAGCGCCCCGGTGCCGGCGGTGTCGCCCACCGAGGTCGCCGACACCGCCCCCCTCGACACTCCCATCGAGGAGGAGTTCCGGGTCGGCACCATGGCCCTCGCCTGGGACGGCGAGGAGCAGCGCATGATCGTCGAGGCGCAGGCCCTCGTGGAGCTGGAGGCCGAATCCGAGGAGGACCTCGCCGAGGCCGAGGAGAAACTCCTCCAGGACGAGGAGAACGGCCCCCCGATGCTGCGGGTCCGGCTCACCGGCGCGCAGGCCAGGGCCTTCGCCAAGCGTGCCCTGGACGTCGTCAACGCCGGGCGGCCGCCGTGCCCGCTGTGCAGCCTCCCGCTCGACCCGGAAGGACACGTATGTCCGCGCCAGAACGGATACCGCCGCGGAGCGTGACCACGGCAGAGCTGCTCGCCAGAGGTGAGCTGACGGTTCGCGGACAGATCCGCGAAGCGTCCAACGCGGTGCTGCACTGTTCCGTCTCCCACGACGGACAGGAGGCCCTCTGCGTCTACAAGCCGGTCCGCGGCGAGAGGCCCCTCTGGGACTTCCCGGACGGCACCCTCGCCCAGCGCGAGGTCGCAGCGTACGAGGTGTCCGAGGCGACCGGCTGGGGGCTGGTCCCGCCCACCGTGCTGCGGGACGGACCCTACGGCGAGGGCATGTGCCAGTTGTGGATCGAGGGCGTGCCGGGCAGCGAACTGCTCGCCCTGGTCGACGCCGAGGAACCCGAACCCGGCTGGAGGGCCATCGGCCTCGCCGAGGTCGACGAAGGCAGGACCGCGCTCCTGGTGCACGCGGACGACGAGCGGCTGCGCCGGCTCGCGGTCCTCGACGCGGTGATCAACAACGCGGACCGCAAGGGCGGCCACCTGCTGCCCGCCGAGGGCGGCCGTCTCTACGGCATCGACCACGGAGTGACCTTCAACACCGAGAACAAGCTCCGCACGCTCCTGTGGGGCTGGGCCGGGGAACCCCTGACGGGAGAGGCGGTCGAGGTCCTCAAGGGCCTCAGGGAGACGCTCGGCCCCTCGGGAGCGCTCGCCCGGCGTCTCGCCGTACTGATCACGGCCGCCGAGCTCGACGCCACACGCGCGCGTGTCGACGCGCTGCTGGACTCCGGGAAGCACCCGGAACCGAGCGGTGAGTGGCCGGCCATTCCCTGGCCGCCCGTTTAGCAGCACACTGCACACAGGCCCGTACCGCGCAAGAAGGCCTTACCGGCCATCCGGCCCGGTCCGGTTCGTATACGGAACATCCGTCCGGTTAGGCTCATGACATGCATGCCTGGCCCGCTTCCGAGGTCCCCGCCCTGCCTGGTCAGGGCCGCGACCTGAGGATCCACGACACCGCGACCGGTGGCTTGGTCTCCCTCGACCCCGGTCCCGTCGCCCGTCTCTACGTCTGCGGCATCACGCCGTACGACGCCACCCACATAGGGCACGCGGCGACCTACAACGCGTTCGACCTCGTGCAGCGCGTGTGGCTCGACACCAAGCGCCAGGTGCACTACGTCCAGAACGTCACCGACATCGACGACCCGCTCCTCGAGCGCGCCGAGCGGGACAGCCTCGACTGGGCCGCCCTCGCCGAGAAGGAGACGGCCCTCTTCCGCGAGGACATGACCGCCCTGCGGATGCTGCCCCCGCAGCACTACATCGGCGCGGTCGAGGCGATACCCGGGATCGTGCCGCTCGTCGAGCGGCTGCGGGACGCCGGTGCCGCGTACGAGCTCGAAGGGGACGTGTACTTCTCCGTCGAGTCCGACCCGAACTTCGGCAAGGTCTCGAACCTCGACGCGGCCGCCATGCGGCTGCTGTCCGCCGAGCGCGGCGGCGACCCGGACCGTCCGGGCAAGAAGAACCCGCTGGACCCGATGCTGTGGATGGCCGCCCGTGAGGGCGAGCCCAGCTGGGACGGCGCTTCGCTCGGCCGGGGACGCCCCGGCTGGCACATCGAGTGCGTCGCGATCGCCCTGGACCACCTCGGCATGACCTTCGACGTCCAGGGCGGCGGCTCCGACCTCGCCTTCCCGCACCACGAGATGGGCGCCTCCCACGCCCAGGTGCTGACCGGCGAGTTCCCCATGGCCAAGGCGTACGTCCACGCCGGCATGGTCGCCCTCGACGGCGAGAAGATGTCCAAGTCCAAGGGCAACCTGGTCTTCGTGTCGCAGCTGCGGCGCGAGGGTGTCGATCCCGCCGCCATCCGCCTGGCGCTGCTCGCCCACCACTACCGGGCCGACTGGGAGTGGACCGACCATGTCCTCCAGGACGCCGTGGACCGGCTGGGCCGCTGGCGTGCCGCCGTCTCCCGGCCCGACGGTCCGTCCGCCGAGAGGCTCGTCGAGGAGATCCGCGAGGCCCTCGCGAACGACCTGGACGCCCCCACCGCGCTGGCCGCCGTCGACCGTTGGGCCGCCGCGCAGGAGGAGCGGGGCGGAGCCGACATGGGCGCGCCCGGCGTCGTGACACGTGCGGTGGACGCGCTGCTCGGCGTCGCGCTGTAAGGCGGTACGCAAAGGGGCGCTTCCTCCGCGGTGAGGAAGCGCCCCTTTGTCTTTCGGCCGCCGGTCAGATCCGCTGGATCCGCACGCTGCGCAGGACGTTCGGGGACTGGGCGTCCCAGATGCCGATCACCTGGTGACCGAACGCGAAGGCCTCCTGGATCTGCTGGTGGATCTGCGGGCTCGGGTTGTTCAGGACCCGGAACTGGTTGTTGATGCGCAGGAAGACCTGCTGGGGCTGGCCCTGGAGCGGGTGCACGATGTCGATGAAGCCGTTCGCCACACCGGAGGCGAGGGCCTGCGCCTGCACCTGCTGGACGATCTGCTGGACCACCTGCTGCGCGAGCTGCGTCAGCTCCTGCTGCACCTGACGCTCCTGCTGCTGCGCCTGCTGGTCCTGCTGCGGTGCCTGCCCGAAGGGCTGCTGCTGATGTTGCTGGCCGCTCAGCTGCTGCAACAGCTGCTGGAACGGCTGCTGCTGACCGAGCTGCTGGAGCTGCTCCATGGAGCCGGCACCCATGCCGAAGCCCTGCTGGCCGCCCTGCGGTCCGAAGCCCTGCTGCTGGTAGGGCGAGGTCGTCGGGAACTGCTGACCCTCTTGCTGTCCCTGCCGGCCCATCTGCGGGGTGATGCTCATGCGGATGTCACCTTCCGTTTGATGTGACGGGACGTGCCGTGCCGGACCGTCAGCCGGTGATCACCAGGCCGACGATCTCGTCGTCCGAGAACCACACCCGGACGTCGGGCCGTCCACCCGCGAAGGCGGTGTGGACCGCCTGCCTGATCTCGGGGGACGGGTGGTTGAGGTTGCGCCAGGCACCGGCCACGAACAGGCGCAGGCGCGGCGGGAGTTCACGGGGTAAGGGCAGAAGCTCGTCCCAGTACCTTTCAGCCTGGCCCGAGCCGACGGCCTCCGGCAGCAGCCGGGTGACCGCCGCCTTGATGTCGGGACGGTTGCCGATCCGCTGCGAGGCGGGACGGCCGGGTGCGTCCTGCTGCGGGGAGCCCGTGGCGCGCAGCACCGTACGGGCGCGCTCCGGGGACATCGGCGGCTGGCCGGCCGCCTTGAGCATGCCCTGCAGCGCGGCCAGCGCGCCGACCACCACCGGGGAGGCGGAGGAGGTCCCGGAGAACGTGTCCGTGTACCAGGCGATCTCCTCGGGCCCGCCCTGAAGGTCGCCGGGCTTGTCCCAGAAGCCGCCGGTGGTCGTGACCTCGCGTCCCCAGCCCTGCGCGTCCACGCGCGCACCGTAGTTGGAGAACGCCAGGCGAGAGCGGTCCGGGCCGTGGTCACGGCCGTGCGTGCCGGGCGGCGGGGCGCCCGCGCCGACCAGGACGGCACCGGAGGACCGGTTGGAGGGGTTGAACGGGTTGCGCCACCACGCGGGGAACTCGTCGGGGCGGCGCTCGTAGACGGCGTCGTCGAGGGACTCGCCGCCGTTGCCCGCGGCCGCCACGACGAGAACGCCCTTGGCGGTCGCGTACCGGACGGCCGCGTAGTCGTCCGGCCACCACTCGAGCGCGATGTAGCCCTTCTGGTCGTCTCGGAGCGCGTGGTCGAACCGCGGTCCGGGACGGTGCAGTTCGACCAGGACGACGTCACCGGGGCCGAGCCGGTCGGCCGCCGCCTGGATCGCGGCGGCCGTGCCGATGCCCTGGAAGGACGCGGCCGCCGTCACCGCCTCCGGCGCGATCCCGGTCACGCCGCGCTCGCCCGGGTCGCCGCCGATGACGCCGATCACGGCGGTGCCGTGGTTGCGCCAGGCCAGGTCGGTCAGCGGGGTGCCGACGACGACACCGGCGAGCTTGGCGGCCAGGTCCTCGTGGCCCAGCTGCCAGGCGCCCTCGACGTCGATCACCGTCACCCCCCGACCCGTCCCACCGGGGCGCTGCCAGGCCCAGTGGGCGTCTATCCCCTCGGGTGCGGGGCGCAGATAGCCCTGCCTGCTGGTGAAGTCGGGCGTGACGGGCGCGCCCTCCTTCAGCCGGCGGTCGTCGTCCACCGTCGCGGGCACGGCGGGCGGTTTGACGTACGCCGTGTCGATGCCCGGCAGCGCGGCGATCCGCGCCCGCAGTTCCGCCGCCCGGTCCTCTCCGCCGCGTACCCGGTAGAACCGCGCCAGATCGGGCACGTCCTCGGCGCTCGGGACGGCCGACTGCTGCAGTCGCTCCTCGCTGCCGAACAGCGGCTCCAGGGCGAGCTGTTCGTCGCTGAGGAACATGTTGAGGGCCGACACGTCCGCGCCCGCCGCGGAGCGGACGCCCTCGGCCCCGGCACGCAGCCGGGCCTCGGAGCGGGCGACGACGATCAGTTCCTGTTCGGCTCCCCGGTAGCTGAATCCCGCTCCGTCGGGGCCCGGCCCGGAGGCTCCCGGGCCCTGTGGCGGCTGTACCTGCTCGGTCATCGGGTACCGCTCCCTTCGTCCGTGCGGGTTCTGCGGGTGCCTTCCGTGTCTTCGGGGGACAACCAAGCACCGCAACGGCGGCTCGTCCAGCCCTGGTTCGCCAACTCGGTTTGAAACAAGTTGAATTGGGTAACGTGTGCAATCCGTCCGGAAGCCGATGTCACGCCACAATCCGGCCAAAGGCTGTGGAGGCAGCGGTCATGTGATGGGGTGGGAGCTTCGCGCACCCGTTCGGCCGGCCGTGCGCCGGCCCCCGGCGGAAGGACGCACCGTGGCACTCGCAGACCGTTCCTTCGCACGTCGCACACTCCTGACCACGACCGCCGCGCTGACCGGAGCAGCCCTGCTCGGCGGCACCGCGCACGCGGCCGAGACCCGGCACGCCGCGTGGCCCGCGCAGTTTTCCCTCCCCGACGGCTTCCAGCCCGAGGGCATCACCATCGGCTCCGAGCCCTGCGCCTACTTCGGCTCCCTCGCGAACGGAGACATCTACCGGGCGAGCCTCGCCACCGGCCGCGGCAAGATCGTCGCCAAGGGCGCCGGACGCCCGACGGTCGGTCTCAAGATCGACCGGCACGGCAGACTCTTCCTCGCCGGCGGCGACAGCGGCGAGATACGGACCGTGGACGCCCGCTCCGGCGAGACCGAACAGGTCTACGCCACCGGCGGCACCTTCGTGAACGACGTGATCCTCACCCCGGGCGCCGCCTGGTTCACCGACTCCTTCAAGCCGGTGCTCTACAAGCTGGCCCAGGGCGCGGTGACGACCGTACCGCTGACCGGGGACTGGCAGCAGGGACCCGACTTCACGGCCAACGGCATCGAGCGCACCCCCGACGGCCGCGCCCTGCTCGTGGTGAACGACTACGCGAACGGCGGCGGCCTCATGCGGGTCGACCCGCGCACCGGCACCGCCCGCGCCGTCGACCTGGGCACGGCGAAACTGCCCAACGGCGACGGCCTGCTGCTGCTCGGCCGGATCCTCTACGCCGTCCAGCAGCAGCAGAACGCGATCGACGTGTTCCGGCTGAACGACGTCGGCACCCGGGGCACCGCGCTCACCCGCATCACCGACCCGCGCTTCCGCATCCCGACGACGGTGGCGGCCTGGGGCAGGCACCTGTATCTGCCCAACGCGCGCTTCGACGTGGAGCCGACACCCACCACCGAATACGACGCGGTGGCGGTGCCACAGGTCTGACACGGCAGAGGGCGGCGCGCATCCCGCGCACCGCCCTCACCGGCCCGGTTCTCGGCTCAGCCCTCGGCTCAGTCCTCCGACGACGAGTCCTCGTCGTCCGTCTCCGGTTCCGTCCCGGCCTCTGTCTCCGGCTTCTGCGGCTTGGGAGGCTTCGCCCGACCGCTGGGGCCGTCCCGCAGATAGGCAGCGCTGTCACTGCCGTCCGCGGTCGCGTGACCGCCCGGCTGCCCCGGCTGACCGCCGTCCCGGCGCCGCAGATACCGCTCGAACTCCCGGGCGATCGCCTCGCCCGAGGCCTCCGGCAGCTCCGCGGTGTCCCGGGCCTCCTCCAGCGTCTGGACGTACTCCGCGACCTCGGTGTCCTCGGCGGCCAGCTGGTCCACGCCCACCTGCCAGGCGCGCGCGTCCTCGGCCAGCTCGCCCAGCGGGATCCGTACGTCGATCAGGTCCTCCAGACGGTTCAGGAGGGCCAGCGTCGCCTTCGGGTTCGGCGGCTGCGACACATAGTGCGGTACGGCCGCCCACAGCGACACCGCGGGTACGCCCGCATGGGTGCAGGCCTCCTGGAGGATGCCGACGATGCCCGTGGGGCCCTCGTACTTGGTCTCCTCCAGGTCCATCCGCTGGGCCAGGTCCGCATCGGACGTGGTCCCGCTGATCGGGACCGGACGGGTGTGCGGGGTGTCGCCGAGCAGCGCGCCGAGGATCACGACCAGCTCCACGCCCAGTTCGTGGGCGAAGCCCAGCAACTCGTTGCAGAACGAGCGCCATCGCATCGACGGCTCGATGCCTCGGACGAGTACGAGATCGCGCGGCTTGTCGCCGCCGACGCGGACCACCGACAACCTTGTCGTCGGCCACGTGATCTTGCGCACTCCGCCGTCCAGCCACACCGTGGGGCGGTTCACCTGAAAGTCGTAGTAGTCCTCGGCGTCGAGCGCCGCGAACACCTCGCCCTTCCACTCCTTGTCCAGATGTGCGACCGCGGTGGAGGCGGCGTCGCCGGCGTCGTTCCAGCCCTCGAACGCGGCCACCATGACCGGGTCGATCAGCTCGGGAACCCCCTCGAGCTCGATCACCCAGCGCCTCCTTCCGACGTGCCCTCGCCTAACGCACCAACCTTACGGCGTCCGGCGGGGGCGCCCGCAGCCCCCTTGCACGGGGGAGTGAACGGATCACTGCCCCGTTCGCCACCCTGAAACACCCGGGCCTCTCACCCGGGGGCTGTCCCGACCTCAGGGCGCGGGAGGTGTCGATATGCGGCTCCGCCGCGTGGACGCGACCAGCGACAACGAGCCGGCACCCGCACGATGACGCGCACCCCTACAGTCCCCGCCGCGAACTCACAGAGTGGATCGCAGCCACTGCTCCACGCTCGCGATGTGCACCGTCGCCCACGACCGGGCCGCCTCGCCGTCCCGGTCGCGCAGGGCGGCGAGGATCGCGCGGTGCTCGTGCAGGGTGCGGCTGACCGCGTCCTCCTGGGTCAGTCCACGCCAGATCCGGGCCCGCGTAGTAGGACCCGACAGACCGTCAAGAAGCGAGCAGAGGACGGAGTTTCCGGAGCTCTGCACGATCCCGCGGTGGAAGTCCAGGTCGGAGGCCACCAGCTCCTCCACCGACGGGCTGTCGCCGAGCTTGTCCAACTGGGCGGAGAGCGCGTCCAGTTGCTGCTCACTGATCCGGGAGGCGGCCATCGCCGTGGCGGCCGGCTCCAGGATGCGGCGCACGGCCAGGAACTCCAGGACCGTGTCGTCGCGGTGGAAGTCGACGACGAAGCTCATCGCCTCCAGCAGGAGTTGCGGATCCAGGCTGGTCACATACGTGCCGTCGCCCTGCCGTACGTCCAGGATGCGGATCAGCGACAGCGCCCGCACGGCCTCGCGCAGCGAGTTGCGGGACAGCCCCAGCTCGGAGGCGAGCTCGCTCTCCTTGGGGAGCCGGTCGCCGGGGCGCAGCGCGCCGGAGACGATCATTCCCTTGATCTTCTCGATCGCCTCGTCGGTGACAGCCATGTCGGCCTCCTTCTCGCCCCGCATCGCGCTGAGACCTCGGATGTCTCAGCTTCATTATGAGGTCTGCTCGGACGAGAGCCTCCAGATCGGCGATCAGGGCCCGCTCGTCGCCGTGAACCGCGTACACCACGCTTCAGGACTCGGCGAGCAGCCGCAGTGCCTCCAGGGAGACCACCGCACCCCGCTCGGCACCGGCCACGACGACCTCCCGGTGCGGGTCGTAGACGCTGGTGCCCTCCTCGTCCACCAGCTCGTCCGCGTTCGCCCCGTCGATCACGAGCACACCACCGGCGACGAGCCCTCGCAGCGAGGCGGTGACCAGCAGCGCCGACAGCTCCATCTCGATCGCCGCGAGCCCGGCGCCGCCGTAGGAGAAGAGGGGAAGGAGACCGGGCTGGAAGGCCGCCCGTGTCCAGACGATGCCCCGGTGGTGCGGTGCCCCGGTCTCTCGGGCCGCGCGCTGGAGCGCGAGGACCGCCTCGGGTGCCGAGACCGCCGGGTACTCAGGGGGCAGCAGCTGCTGGGTGACCCCGTCGTCCCGTACGGCGGCCTCCGCGATGACGAGATCGCCGTCGCCGATCCCGGGCTTCATCGCGCCCGCCGTGCCGAACCGCAGGATCGTGCCGGCCCCCGCGTCGGCCAGCTCCTGGAACAGCAGGATCGCACCGGGGCCGCCCACGCCGTGCGAGGCGACGGCGACCGGCACGCCCTTCCAACTGCCGCTGAACACACGGTATTCGCGGTGGTACGACACCTCCTCGGCGCCGTCGAGGAGGGCGGCGACGGCGGCCGCGCGGGCCGGGTCGCCGACGACGACCGCGTGCGCCGGGAGCCCGGTGCGGGGTATGCGGGTGACGGGCAGCAGGTCCTGGCTCATGAGGCGGCTCCGGAAGGGCGGACAGGGCGACGGCGGCGGGCCGTCGCGAGGAAGAGGGCGCCGAGCGTGACGACGTAGGGGCACGGCGTCGGTCGTCTGGTGGGGCAGACGCAGGCCCTGGAGGGGGAGGCCACCCCGTCTCGATCCGCGGACAGGGTACTGGACTCCCACACGACTTCTCAGACATCTGTACGACCGTCTCGAACTATGGTTCCCCCAGGTCAGGGCCTGCCGTACTACACCCAGGACGTCGTCGAGGGCGCGGTCCTCATCCTCGCCCTGGTGTTCAGCTTCACCCTGTCCAAGCGCCGTACGTCCTGAGGAGACACGCATGGGCTACCGCATCCTGGAGACCGACGACATCCCGGCGTACCTGAGCGAGCGCGGCCACTGGGAGGACCTGGACGACATCGCCGTACGGGAGGTCTCCGACGGCAACATGAACCGGGTCTTCCTCGCCTCCTCGGCCGACGGCACCCGCAGCCTCGCCGTGAAGCAGGCCCTGCCCTGGGTGCGGGTGGCGGGCCCGTCCTGGTACGGCACCCACACCTCGGCCCGCATCGGTGAACTGGTCGCTCAACTCTCCTTCGCCACGAGCGACTTCGGTATGCCGTCGGCGGAGCGCAAGGCCCTGATCGCGGCCTCGGTGAGCCCCGAGCTCTGCAAGATCACGGAAGACGTGGTGTTGTCGGAGCCGTACCTCGAGCACGAACACAACCACTGGCACGAGGGCGTGGCCGACCTGGCGGTGTCCTTCCGGACGGACGCGGAGCTCCGCACGGAGGTGGCCGAGCTCAGGCACCTGTTCATGACCGGCGCCCAGGCCCTCCTGCACGGCGACCTCCACACCGGCAGCGTCATGGTCAGCATCCGTGACGGCGCCCCCGTGGTGCGGGTCTTCGACCCCGAGTTCTCCTTCGTGGGACCCATCGGCTTCGACCTGGGCCTGTACTGGGTCAACGCCCTGGTCTCGGAGGAACGGGCCCGCGCGCTGGGCGGCTTGACGGACCACGCCGACCAACTCCGGCTGTCCTGGAAGGCGTTCGAGAGGGAGTTCCGCCGCCTGTGGCCGACCCGGGTGGACACGTTCTTCGACGACGCCTACCTGGACCGCTTCCTGAGGCAGGTCTGGACGGAGTCCCTCGGCTACGCGGGCACCGAAATCATCCGCAGGATCATCGGCTTCGCCCACCTGACCGACCTGACGACACTGGAGGACCCGGTCGCGGCGTCACGCAGAGCACTGTTCATCGGCCGCGAACTGATAGTGAATCGCCGGGAGTTGACCGACGTGGAGTCCGTGCGGGCGGTCGTACGGGCCATGTAGGCCGGGCCGTATCGACCTGCGGCTCGAAAAAGGGCGGCCCCTCGACGAGGAGCCGCCCTTCCCGTGTCACCGCTCACTTCTTGTCGAGCAGATCCTGAACCTTCGCCCGGACGTCGTCCGTGGCAAGCCCCCGAATCGTCAGCGTGGTCCTGCGCCGCAGCACGTCGTCCGTGGTCTCCGCCCATTCGTTGTCCCGCGCGTAGACGACCTGCGCCCAGATCTCCGGCGCATCGGGATGCACTCGCTGACCCAGTTCAGGGCTCTCGTTGGCCAGTCGGGCGATGTCGAAGGCCAACGAACCGTAGTGCGTGGCCAGATGCTTCGCCGTGTCGGCGGCCATGCGCGGACCCGGTGCCGGGTTGTCCACCAGCAGGCGGTGCGCGATCGCGCGCGGGTTGGCGACACCGGGCAGCGGAAGCTTCTTCGGCAGGGACGCGATGGGCTCGAAGTCGTCGCCCAGCGGAGCGCCCGGCAGCGCCTCCAGCTTCTGCATGACCGTACGGCCGATGTGCCGGAAGGTCGTCCACTTGCCGCCCGCGACGGACAGCATGCCGCCACGGCCTTCCGTGACCACGGTCTCCCGCTTGGCCTTGGCGGTGCTGCCGGGGCCGCCCGGCAGCACGCGCAGACCCGCGAAGGAGTATGTGATCAGGTCACGGGACAGCTGCTGGTCGCGGACCGAGAACGCGGCCTCGTCGAGTATCTGGGCCGTGTCCTTCTCGGTGACCGCGACATCGGCCGGGTCGCCCTCGAACTCCTCGTCGGTCGTGCCGAGCAGGAGCATGTCCTCCCACGGGAGGGCGAAGGTGATCCGGTACTTGTCGATCGGGGTGGCCAGCGCGGCCTTCCACGGAGACGTCCGCTTCAGGACCAGGTGAGCACCCTTGGACAGACGGATGGAGGGAGCCGCGTTCGGGTCCTCCATCTTGCGCAGGTGGTCCACCCACGGCCCGGTCGCGTTCAGCACGAGCCGCGCGTTCACGCCGAACTCGTCACCGGACTGCCGGTCACGCAGATCCGCGCCCGTCACCCGGCCCTTGGTGAACCGGAGGCCGGTCACCTCGGCGTGGTTGAGCACGACCGCGCCCGCCTCGACGGCCGCGCGGACCGTCATCAGCGCCATGCGCGCGTCGTTCATCTGGTCGTCGCCGTACACGGCCACGGCCTTGAGGTTGTCGGTGCGCAGCTCGGGCACGTCCTGCGCCGCCTTGGCGGGGGACAGGAGGTGACCGACACCGTCACCGAACGCGGAGAGCGCGGAGTAGGCGAAGACGCCCGCCCCGAGCTTCGCGGCGCCGTGCGGCCCGCCCTTGTACACGGGGAGGTAGAAGGTGAGCGGGTTCGCCAGGTGGGGAGCCACCTGGCGGGAGACCGCACGGCGCTCGAAGTGGTTCTCCGCCACCAGCTTGACCGCGCCGGTCTGCAGATAGCGCAGACCGCCGTGGAGCAGCTTGGAGGAGGCGGAGGAGGTGGCGCCGGCGAAGTCGCCGGCGTCGACCAGTGCCACCCTGAGGCCGGACTGCGCGGCGTGCCAGGCGGTGGAGATGCCCAGGATGCCGCCGCCGATCACGAGAAGGTCGTACGACGCCTTGGAGAGCTGCTCCCGGGTCTCGGCGCGGCTCGGGTGGGAGCCGGAGGCCGGGCGCGTACCGAGGGCAGGTACGGACTGCAGGGTGGACTGACTGGTCATGTGGGGTTCTTACTCCTCATCAGAACTTCGAGATGAGCTGTGGTGAGCTCTCCCGTCAGTTCTCGTCCTCGAGCCAGCCCATGGTCCGCTCGACGGCCTTGAGCCAGCTCTTGTACTCACGGTCGCGCTTCTCCGCGGCCATGTTGGGGGTCCACTCGGCGGCCCGGCGCCAGTTGGCGCGCAGGTCGTCGGTGCTGGTCCAGAAGCCGACGGCGAGACCGGCGGCGTAGGCGGCACCGAGGCAGGTGGTCTCGGCGACCATCGGGCGCACCACGGGCGCGTCCAGGAAGTCCGAGAGCGTCTGCATCAGCAGGTTGTTGGAGGTCATGCCGCCGTCGACCTTGAGTGCCGCGAGCTCGACACCGGAGTCCTTGGTCATGGCGTCGCTGATCTCACGGGTCTGCCAGGCGGTGGCCTCCAGGACCGCGCGGGCGATGTGCGCCTTGGTGACGTACCGGGTGAGGCCGGCGATCACACCGCGGGCGTCCGGGCGCCAGTAGGGGGCGAAGAGCCCGGAGAACGCCGGCACGAAGTACGCGCCGCCGTTGTCCTCGACCGAGAGCGCGAGCGTCTCGATCTCGGCGGCGGTGGAGATCAGGCCCATCTGGTCGCGCATCCACTGCACCAGCGAACCGGTGACGGCGATCGAGCCCTCCAGGGCGTAGACCGGTGCCTCGTCGCCGATGCGGTAGCCGACGGTCGTCAGCAGTCCCGAGTACGAGTTGATGATCTTGTCACCGGTGTTCATCAGCATGAACGTGCCGGTGCCGTACGTCGACTTGGCCTCGCCCTCGGCGAAACAGGTCTGGCCGAACAGGGCCGCCTGCTGGTCACCGAGCGCCGAGGCGACCGGGATGCCGCCGAGCAGGTCGCCCAGCTTGCCGCCGGTGACCTCGCCGTAGACCTCGGCGGAGGAGCGGATCTCGGGGAGCATCGACAGCGGCACGCCGATGGACTCGGCGATCTTCTCGTCCCACTCCAGCGTGTGGAGGTTCATCAGCATGGTGCGGGAGGCGTTGGTGACGTCGGTGACGTGGTGACCGCCGTTCACACCGCCCGTCAGGTTCCAGATGACCCAGCTGTCCATGGTGCCGAAGAGGATGTCGCCGCGCTCGGCGCGCTCACGCAGCCCCTCGACGTTGTCGAGCAGCCAGCGGGCCTTCGGGCCGGCGAAGTACGAGGCGAGGGGAAGACCGGTCTCGCGGCGGAAGCGGTCCTGGCCGACGTTGCGGCCGAGCTCCTTGCACAGCGCGTCGGTGCGAGTGTCCTGCCAGACGATGGCGTTGTGGACGGGCTCGCCGGTGTTCTTGTCCCAGAGGAGAGTGGTCTCGCGCTGGTTGGTGATGCCGATGGCCTTGATGTCGTCGCGGGTGATGCCGGCCTTCTGGATGGCTCCGGCGACGACTTCCTCGACGTTGGTCCAGATCTCGGTGGCGTTGTGCTCGACCCAGCCCGGCTTCGGGAAGATCTGCTCGTGCTCCTTCTGGTCGACCGAGACGATACGGCCGTCCCTGTCGAAGACGATGCAGCGGCTGGAGGTGGTGCCCTGGTCGATGGCGGCGATGAACGGGCCGGCGGTGTGGGCGTCGGTCACTGTGTGCTCCCGGGGTTCCGTGAGTAAGGGGACGGGCTACGACTGATCTACTACGGCTTTGCTCTGCGGCTGCGCCAGATGTTCTAAGCGAAAGCGATGTTGTAGATGCCCGCAGCGATCGCGCCGCCGATCAGCGGACCGACGACCGGGACCCAGGCGTAGCTCCAGTCGGAGCCGCCCTTGTTGGGCAGGGGCAGGAGGGCGTGCACGACACGCGGACCGAGGTCACGGGCCGGGTTGATCGCGTACCCGGTCGGCCCACCGAGGGACAGACCGATGGAGACGACGACGAGCGCGGTGATCAGGGCGCCCAGGGTGCCCAGGCCCTTGCCGTCACCGTTGAGACCCTGCGTGAGGACGGCGAGCACCAGCACGAACGTGCCGATGACCTCGGTGGCGACGTTCTGCCAGGCGACCCGGATCTCGGGGCCGGTGGAGAAGATGCCCAGCACCGGGCCGGCGCCCTTCTCCTGTGCCTCGACGGCCTTGGCGCTCGTGGCCTGCGCGCCCGGAGCGCCGACGATCTCCTTGTCGGTCAGGTGCGCGTGGAACTGGCCGTAGTAGACGATCCAGACCAGCGCCGCACCGATCATGGCGCCGAGCAGCTGCCCGCCCCAGTAGATCGGGACGTCACTCCAGGGGATGCCGTCCTTCTTGAGCGCGAGGGCGAGCGTCACGGCCGGGTTGAGGTGGGCGCCGGAGAGGGGCGCCGAGGTGTAGACGGCCGTCAGAACGGCGAAACCCCACCCGAAGGCGATGGCGAGCCAGCCGGCGTTACGGGCCTTGGAGGCCTTCAGCGTGACGGCGGCGCACACGCCGCCACCGAGCAGGATGAGTATGGCGGTACCGATGGTCTCGCCGATGAAGATGTCGGAGCTGGACACCCGCGACTCCTTTGTCCTTCGTCCAGGGGACCGAACCCCGGGTCCCTCCGGAGGTTCGAGCTGCCCTCGGGGGTGAGAGCGATGCCGGCCCTTGGCGTTGTCACACTCTAGCGCGTATTGCCGGTAGGTGTTCGACAATGCCGACCGATGGACGGGAGTCTTGCTCCGGCGTTACGCGCACGTCAAGGGTTCTGTTATCGAAAGTGCGATCGTTATTGATCGCTGTCGGTTGCCGATCTTGCGGGCCGACTGCGCAGGGCACGACGCCGGACACGCTGTGTGCCGACCGGGCGGTATGCCCGTTGTGTCAGCGTACGGCGAGGACCGGGACGCCGCCCGACGCCCGGTCCTCGCCCGCTGACTCTCACGTACTTCTCAGAACCGCCCGGCGCCCAGATCCCGCGAGACCGCGCGGGCGCAGTCCCGCACGGCCGCGATCAGCTCCGGGCGCAGCGCGCCCTCCTCGTCGGGCCGGCACAGCCGCTCCACCGCGCCCGTGATGCCGACCGCGCCGACCGGCATGCGCCGCCGGTCGTGGATGGGTGCGGCGATGGACGCGACACCCTCCCAGGTCTCCTCGACGTCCGCCGCGTACCCACGCGCGCGCGTGACGTCAAGGAGCTGCTCGAAGTCCTCCAGGTCGCACACGGTCCGTTCGGTGAACGCCTTGCGGTCGCTCTCCAGCGCCTCGCTGTGCGCGACCGGGTCGAACGCCGAGAGCACCTTGCCGAGCGCCGTGCAGTGCAGGGGCTGCATCGCCCCGATCTCCAGCACCTGCCGGCTGTCGTCGGGCCGGAAGACGTGGTGCACGATGAGGACGCCGTGCTGGTGCAGCACGCCCAGATGGACGCTCTCGCCGCTGGAACGGGCCAGGTCGTCGGTCCACACGAGCGCACGCGCGCGCAACTCGTGCACGTCCAGGTAGGTCGTGCCCAGGCGCAGCAGTTCGGCGCCCAGCTGATACCGCCCGGAGGCCTCGTCCTGCTCCACGAACCCCTCCGCCTGGAGGGTGCGCAGGATGCCGTGCGCGGTGCCCTTGGCCAGGTCCAGGGACGAGGCGATGTCCGACAGGCCGAGTCTCCGCTCGCCGCCCGCGAGCAGCCGCAGCATCGCGGCCGCCCGTTCGAGCGACTGGATGTTCCGTGCCATCGCCGTCCTGCCTCCGTCCGCTTCGACACCCGAGTGTTACGGCGCCGCTGCCGCTGTTCGGCAATGTCGAACACTACCGGTCCATGCCGACCTCCCGCTAATGGTCGGTCGGCAACTGTTGCGTCACTGGTATCCCGTTGATGACCTGGCCGCCATCCTCGTCCGTCCCGTGGACGTGCCGAACATCCAGCCGGGGACCCGGCTACCCTGGCGTGGTGCGCCCGGCGTGGGACGTCTCGCGGGCGCCTGAAGCCGACAGCCGTCGCAACTGAGGGAGCCCTTTCATGGCCTCGTCGCCACTGACCCCTTCCGCCGACAGCCGGACCCGTGTGTCCGCGCTCCGTGAGGCCCTTGCCACCAGGGTGGTGGTCGCTGACGGAGCGATGGGCACCATGCTGCAGGCGCAGGACCCCACGCTCGAGGACTTCGAGAATCTCGAGGGTTGCAACGAGATTCTCAATGTGACGCGCCCGGACATCGTGCGTTCCGTCCATGACGCGTACTTCGCGGTGGGCGTCGACTGCGTGGAGACCAACACCTTCGGGTCCAATCACACGGCCGCGTCGGAGTACGACATCGCCGATCGTGTGCACGAGCTGTCCGAGGCGGGTGCCCGGATTGCCCGTGAGGCGGCCGACGAGTACGCCGCCCGTGACGGCCGCCAGCGCTGGGTTTTGGGTTCGGTGGGGCCCGGTACCAAGCTGCCCACCCTGGGCCACATCGATTACGCCACGATCCGCGATGGTTATCAGGCCAACGTGGAGGGGCTGCTCGCCGGCGGCGCCGACGCTCTGATCGTGGAGACCACGCAGGACCTGCTCCAGACGAAGGCGTCGGTGCTGGGTGCCCGTCGCGCGCTGGAGGCGACCGGCTCCGATGTGCCGCTGGTGGTCTCGATGGCGTTCGAGACGACCGGCACGATGCTGCTGGGTTCCGAGATCGGCGCGGCGCTGACCGCGCTGGAGCCGCTCGGCATCGACATGATCGGCCTGAACTGTTCGACCGGGCCGGCCGAGATGAGCGAGCATCTGCGTTACCTTGCCCGGCATTCCCGTATCCCGCTGCTGTGCATGCCGAACGCGGGTCTGCCGATCCTCACGAAGGACGGGGCGCACTTTCCGCTGGATCCCGAGGGCCTGGCCGATGCCCAGGAGAACTTCGTCCGTGACTACGGCCTGTCCCTGATCGGCGGCTGCTGCGGTACGACACCGGAGCACCTGCGCCAGGTCGTCGAGCGGGTCCGTGGGCTCACGCCTTGCGAGCGCAGCCCGCAGCCCGAGCCCGGTGCCGCTTCCCTCTACCAGACGGTCCCGTTCCGCCAGGACACCTCTTACCTGGCGATCGGTGAGCGCACGAATGCCAACGGCTCGAAGAAGTTCCGTGAGGCCATGCTGGAGGCCCGCTGGGACGACTGTGTGGAGATGGCCCGTGAGCAGATCCGTGAGGGCGCCCACATGCTGGATCTCTGCGTGGACTATGTCGGGCGTGACGGTGTGGCGGACATGAGGGAGCTGGCGGGCCGTTTCGCCACCGCTTCCACGCTGCCGATCGTCCTGGACTCCACCGAGGTTCCCGTCATCCGGGCCGGTCTGGAAAAGCTCGGCGGCCGCGCGGTCATCAACTCCGTCAACTACGAGGACGGCGACGGCCCGGAGTCCCGTTTCGCGAAGGTCACCCAGCTCGCCCAGGAGCACGGTGCCGCGCTGATCGCGCTGACGATCGACGAGGAGGGCCAGGCCCGCACCCCCGAGCACAAGGTCGCCATCGCCGAACGGCTCATCGAGGACCTGACCGGCAACTGGGGTATCCACGAGTCGGACATCCTCATCGACGCCCTGACCTTCACCATCTGTACCGGACAGGAGGAGTCCCGCAAGGACGGCATCGCCACCATCGAGGCGATCGGTGAGCTCAAGCGCCGCCACCCGGAGGTTCAGACCACGCTGGGTCTGTCCAACATCTCCTTCGGTCTCAACCCGGCCGCCCGTGTCCTGCTCAACTCGGTCTTCCTCGATGAGTGTGTCAAGGCGGGCCTGGACTCGGCGATCGTGCACGCGTCGAAGATCCTGCCCATCGCCCGCTTCAGCGAGGAAGAGGTCCAGACGGCCCTCGACCTGATCTATGACCGTCGCGCGGAGGGTTATGACCCGCTCCAGAAGCTGATGGCGCTGTTCGAGGGCGCCACCACCAAGTCCCTGAAGGCGGGCCGTGCCGAGGAACTGGCGGCTCTGCCCCTGGACGAGCGTCTCAAGCGGCGCATCATCGACGGCGAGAAGATGGGCCTGGAGGCCGACCTCGACGAGGCCCTCCAGACGCGCCCCGCTCTCGACATCGTCAACGACACCCTCCTGGACGGCATGAAGGTCGTCGGTGAGCTCTTCGGCTCCGGCCAGATGCAGCTGCCGTTCGTCCTGCAGTCCGCCGAGGTGATGAAGACCGCGGTGGCCTATCTGGAACCGCATATGGAGAAGGTCGAGGGCGACGAGGCCGGCAAGGGCACCATCGTGCTCGCCACGGTCCGCGGCGACGTTCACGACATCGGTAAGAACCTCGTGGACATCATCTTGTCCAACAACGGCTACAACGTGATCAACCTCGGCATCAAGCAGCCGGTCTCCGCGATCCTGGACGCCGCCGCCGAGCACCGTGCCGACGTCATCGGCATGTCCGGGCTCCTGGTCAAGTCCACGGTGATCATGAAGGAGAACCTGGAGGAGCTCAACCAGCGCGGCATGGCCGCCGACTTCCCGGTCATCCTGGGCGGAGCCGCGCTGACCCGGGCCTACGTCGAACAGGACCTGCACGAGATCTACCAGGGCGAGGTCCGCTACGCCCGCGACGCCTTCGAGGGCCTACGCCTCATGGACGCCCTCATCGGCGTCAAGCGGGGCGTGCCCGGCGCCAAGTTGCCCGAGCTCAAGCAGCGCAGGGTGCGCGCGAATGCCGTGACCGTCGAGGAGGAGCGGCCCGAAGAGGGGCACGTCCGCTCCGACGTGGCCACCGACAACCCGGTGCCCACCCCGCCGTTCTGGGACACCCGTGTCATCAAGGGCATCCAGCTCAAGGAGTACGCCTCCTGGCTCGACGAGGGCGCGCTCTTCAAGGGCCAGTGGGGGCTCAAGCAGGCCCGCACCGGCGAGGGGCCGACGTACGAGGAGCTCGTCGAGACCGACGGGCGGCCCCGGCTGCGCGGTCTGCTGGACCGGCTGCAGACCGAGAACCTGCTGGAAGCCGCCGTCGTCTACGGCTACTTCCCGTGCGTGTCCAAGGACGACGACCTGATCATCCTGGACCAGGAGGGCAACGAGCGCACCCGCTTCACCTTCCCGCGCCAGCGCCGCGGCCGCCGGCTCTGCCTCGCCGACTTCTTCCGTCCGGAGGAGTCGGGGGAGACCGACGTGGTCGGCCTCCAGGTCGTCACCGTCGGCTCCCGGATCGGCGAGCAGACCGCCCAGCTCTTCGAGGCCAACGCCTACCGCGACTACCTCGAACTGCACGGCCTGTCCGTCCAGTTGGCCGAGGCGCTCGCCGAGTACTGGCACGCGCGCGTGCGTTCCGAGCTCGGCTTCGCGGGCGAGGACCCCAGTGACGTCGAGGACATGTTCGCCCTCAAGTACCGGGGCGCCCGCTTCTCCCTCGGCTACGGCGCCTGCCCCAACCTGGAGGACCGCGCCAAGATCGCCGACCTGCTCCAGCCGGAGCGCATCGGCGTCCACCTGAGCGAGGAGTTCCAGCTCCACCCCGAGCAGTCCACCGACGCGATCGTCATCCACCACCCGGAGGCGAAGTACTTCAACGCCCGCTGAGCCACATCCCGGCTCGCCAAGCACACTGATCGGATAAGTCGTACACTGGTCGGTCCACCGCAGGCCGGTTCCCTTCGTGGGAACCGGCCTGCTCGTCCCTCAAGGAGGTACGTGGATGACCAGCACGGTCCCCGCGCCATTGACCCGTACGGCGGACGGCTCCGCCCTCCAGGCCGTACTCCTCGACATGGACGGCACCCTGGTGGACACCGAGGGCTTCTGGTGGGACGTCGAAGTCGAGATCTTCGCGCGCCTCGGCCACACCCTCGACGACTCCTGGCGCCATGTCGTGGTCGGCGGCCCCATGACCCGCAGCGCGGGCTTCCTGATCGAGGCCACCGGCGCCGACATCACGCTCGCCGAGCTCACCGTCCTGCTCAACCAGGGCTTCGAGGAGCGCATCGGCCACGCCCTGCCCCTGATGCCGGGGGCGACCCGGCTGCTGGCCGAGCTGTCCACGCACCGGATCCCCACCGCCCTGGTCTCCGCCTCGCACCGGCGCATCATCGACCGCGTCCTCGCCACCCTGGGCCCCCAGCACTTCGCCCTCACGGTCGCCGGAGACGAGGTCCCGCGCACCAAGCCGCACCCGGACCCCTACCTGTTCGCCGCCGCCGGACTCGGCGCCGATCCGGCCAGATGCGCGGTGGTCGAGGACACCGCCACCGGTGTCGCCGCGGCCGAGGCCGCCGGCTGCCAGGTCGTGGTCGTGCCCTCGGTCGCCCCCATCCCGCAGGCCCCCGGACGCACTGTCGTCGGCTCCCTCGAAGAGGTCGACCTGACATTTCTGCGCGGCCTGATCACCCTTCGATGACGGAAATGCCTCGGCCGTTCACCCAGCGTGCAGCGCGGATAACGCGGTAATTCCCCAGGTCCCTGTCGCAGGAATTCAAAGCGCGCCGGATGGCCGAATTCCGGTCCGGCGCCCTCCCGTTACGGGTGTGAGGTTCCCCACTCGACGGGGCCTCGACAGGTGACCGAGGCTGTGCCGGACGCCCCGCTTCGAGGGGTGCGGACGCGCCCATGTGTCCCGATTGGTGAAACACTGCACCAATCCTTCCCCTGACGGGTTTTCGGTGCGTCCACACCCGGTTCCGCTGTGTGATGGAAGCCCAACTCCGGTGGCCGCGAACCCTCCTGCAGGTGCGGACTAATCTCCTGGTGAGAACATCGCCCTAACCCCGTGATCCGCCGCACCACCCATGCATGCCGGGTACACGGACTGAACAGCTGTGGAGAAACTCGAGCATGAACCGCAAGACTTTGGTGCTGCCGGCCGTCATCGGTCTGCTCGCGCCGGTGCTCGCCGCCTGCGGCGGCTCCAACAGCGGCAGCGGCGGAGGCGACGCGATCGCTGTCGGCACCACCGACCGGTTCACCGCCACGAAGGACGCTCCCGCGCCGCTCGACCCCGCCTACGCCTACGACGTCGGCACCTGGAACGTCCTGCGCCAGACCGTGCAGACCCTGATGATCCAGCCCAAGGGCGACGGCAACCCCGTGCCCGAGGCGGCCCGGTCCTGCGGCTTCAGCGACAGCGGCAACGAACGCTACGTCTGCACCCTGCGCGACGGCCTGAAGTTCGCGAACGGTGACGCCATCACCGCGGCCGACGTGAAGTACTCCATCGACCGCGCCCGCGCCCTCAAGGCGGACTCCGGCGTCTTCGCCCTGCTGTCCACCATCGACACCGTGGAGACCAAGGGCGACCGCGAGGTCATCTTCCACCTCAAGACCGCCGACGCCACCTTCCCGTACAAGCTGTCGACCCCGGTCGCCGGCATCGTCAACCCCGACGACTACGCGAAGAACAAGCTCCGCGACGGCTTCGACGTCGACGGCTCCGGCCCCTACACGATGAAGTCCGACGTCAAGAACGACGAGCTCGTCGACGCCGTGTTCACCAAGAACCCCAACTACAAGGGGTCGTTGACGGTGAACAACGACAAGGTCGAACTGCGCTCCTACTCGGACGCCGACGACATGGGCACCGCCCTCGAAAAGGGCGACATCGACCTCATCACCCGCACCATGTCGCCGCAGCAGATCAAGAAGCTCTCGAACGAGTCCGGCGGCGACGTCGACCTCGTCGAGATGGCCGGCCTGGAGATCCGCTACCTCGCCTTCAACACCAACGCCCCGGCCGTGAAGTCCCGTGCCGTGCGCCAGGCGATGGCTCAGCTCATCAACCGCAGCGAACTCGTCTCCAGGGTCTACGGCATCCAGGCCCAACCGCTCTTCTCGCTGGTCCCGGCCACCATCACCGGCCACTCCAACGCGTTCTTCAACAAGTACGGCGACCCGAGCGTCACCAAGGCCAAGTCCCTGCTGGCCCAGGCCGACATCACCACGCCGGTGAAGCTGACCCTCCATTACACGACCGACCACTACGGCTCGGGCACCAAGGAGGAGTTCGAGGACCTGCAGAAGCAGCTCAACGACAGCGGGCTCTTCGACGTCAGCATCCAGGGCGCGCCCTGGAGCACCTTCCGCCCGGCCGAGCAGAAGGGCAAGTACGACGTCTACGGCATGGGCTGGTTCCCGGACTTCCCCGACGCCGACAACTACCTCGCCCCGTTCCTCGACAAGGACAACTTCCTCGGATCGCCGTACGACAACGGCGAGATCCGCAACACTCTGATCCCGGACTCCCGCCGCGAGGCCGACCGCATCGCCGCGTCCGGAAGCCTGACCGAGATCCAGGACATCGTCGCCGACGACGTTCCCGTGCTGCCGCTGTGGCAGGGCAACCAGTACGTCGCCGCACGCGACGACGTCACGGGCACCGCCTACGCGCTCAACTCCTCGTCGACGCTGCAGCTGTGGGAACTCGGCCGAGGAGTGAGCGGCTGACCGACCGCGACGCCTCCAGCACCCCGGGCCTCGGTGGACGGGCCCGGGGATTCCACAAGAATCGACGACAAGGCACTCGCACGTGAACAAGCGCATCCAGTGGCAGGTCCTGCCCCTCGTGGCGGGCCTGGGCGCCGGTCTGCTGACCGGTTGCGGCACGGAGTCGGGGGACTCCGGTTCCGGCGGCTCCTCCGTGGTCATGGGGATGTCCGACGACGTCCTCGCCACCGACCCGGCCTCCGGCTACGACCCCGGCTCCTGGTTGTTGTTCAACAACGTCTTCCAGTCGCTGCTCAGCTTCCCCAAGGGCGGCACGGAACCGGAGCCGGACGCCGCCCAGAGCTGCGAGTTCACCGACACCAGGACCCAGGTGTACGAGTGCACGCTCAAGGACGGCCTCAAGTTCAGCAATGGCGACTCGCTGACCTCCGAGGACGTCAAGTTCTCCTTCGACCGCACGTTGAAGATCAACGACGACGCCGGTCCCGCGATCATGTTCCCGATGCTCGACAAGGTCGAGACTCCGGACGAGAAGAGGGTCGTCTTCAAGCTCAACACCCCGGACGCCACCTTCCCGAGCAAGATCGCCTCCGGCGCCGGCTCGATCGTCGACCACACGCAGTACGACGCCGACGGCCTCCGCAAGGACGGCAAGGCGGTCGGCTCCGGCCCCTACCAGCTCGACTCGTTCGACGACGACCAGGCCGTGTTCTCCGTCAACGAGAACTACAAGGGCACCGCCGACCCCCAGAACTCCGGTGTCACGCTGAAGTTCTTCCACGGCGACCAGAGCGCCCTGAAGACCGCCCTGACCGACAAGAAGGTCGACATCGCCTACCGCGGCCTGACCGCGGGGGACATCACCGACATCGAGAACGCCTCGCCCGACTCCGGCGTCGAGGTCGTCGAGGGCACCAGCGCCGAGGTCCAGCACCTCGTCTTCAACATGGACGACCCGGTCGCGGGCCGACTCGGCGTCCGCAAGGCGATCGCCTACCTGATCGACCGCGAAGCCCTCATCCACGACGTCTACCAGGGCACCGCGACCCCGCTCTACTCGATCATCCCGGCCGGTATCGGGGGCCACAACACGGCCTTCTTCGACACCTACGGCGCCCAGCCCTCCAAGTCCAAGGCAGCCGCCGCCCTCGCCGAGGACCACATCACCGGCAAGGTGAAGCTGACCCTGTGGTCGACACCGTCCCGCTACGGCCCGGCCACCGGCCAGGAACTGAAGACGATCGCCCAGCAGCTCAACGCCAGCGGCCTGTTCGACGCCGACGTGAAGTCCGTGGCCTTCGACCAGTACGAGAAGGACATCGCCGCCGGAAAGTACGGCGTCTACGTCAAGGGCTGGGTGCCCGACTACCCGGACGCCGACAACTTCACGGCCCCCTTCTTCGGCAAGGGCAACGTGCTGGACAACCACTACAGCAACAACGAGATCACCCGCTCGCTCATCCCGCAGACCGCCGCCCAGCCGGACCGCTCCGCGACGGACGACCCCTTCGCCACGCTCCAGGACATCGTCGCCGAGGACGTCCCCGTCCTGCCCGTGTGGCAGGCCAAGCAGTACGCCGTCGTCCGTGACGACGTCTACGGCCTGGAGTACTGCCTCGACGCCTCCACCGTGTTCCGCTTCTGGGAGCTCAGCAAGGGCTGATCCGACGGCGAGGACTGATCCCCCGACGGCCGCAGACACGAAGAGGGCGCCCCCCGTCAGGTGGGGGACGCCCTCTTCGCTCCGTACCGCTCCCGGCTACTGCGCGCCGGGACGCACCAGCCCGCTCTCGTACGCGTACACCGCGGCCTGCACCCGGTCCCTGAGCCCCAACTTGGTCAGGACGTGACCGACATGCGTCTTCACGGTGGTCTCACTGACGAACAGGTCCGCGGCGATCTCCGCGTTGGACAGCCCGCGCGCCACCAGCTTCAGCACCTCGACCTCGCGGTCGGTGAGCGTGTGCAACGTGTCCGGCACCGGCTCGTCGCCGGACGGCAGATGCGTGGCGTACTTGTCGAGCAGCCGACGCGTGATGCTCGGCGCGAGCATCGCCTCACCCGCGGCCACCACCCGGATCGCCTGCACGAGCTCGTTGGCCGGGGCGTCCTTGAGCAGGAAGCCGCTGGCCCCCGCCCGCAGCGCCTCCACCACGTACTCGTCGAGGTCGAAGGTGGTCAGCACGAGCACCTTGGCAGGGCCGTCCCGCCCGGGCCCGGTGATCTGCCGCGTCGCCTCGACACCGTCCATCCGAGGCATACGGATGTCCATGAGGACCACGTCGGGCTGGAGCGCCCGTACCTGGTCGAGAGCCTGCAGGCCGTCTCCGGCCTCGCCCACGACCGCGAGGTCCTGCTCGGCCTCCAGGATCATCCGGAAGCCGGTGCGCAGCAGCGGCTGGTCGTCGACCAGTAGGACGCGGATGGCCACGTAAGTCTCCTTCGCTAGTCCGGCCCCATTCTGCCCTGCTCACCGATCGCGGGCGTCACCGGCAGTGGGTACGGCGGGGGAGTGCCGCCGAACTCCGGACAGTGCTCCTGGTGGTCGCACCAGCCGCACAGCTTGGTCGGGCGCGGCCGCCAGTCGCCCGTCTCCGTGGCCTGCCGGATCGCCTCCCACAGCGCCAGCAGCTTGCGCTCGACGCGCTCCAGGTCCGCGAGGACGGGGTCGTACGTCAGGACGTCACCGCTGCCGAGGTAGACGAGCTGGAGCCGACGCGGGATCACGTTCTTCAGCCGCCACACCACCAGGGCGTAGAACTTCATCTGGAACAGCGCGCCCTCGGCGTACTCGGGCCGGGGCGCCTTGCCGGTCTTGTAGTCGACGATCCGCACCTCGCCGGTCGGCGCCACGTCGACCCGGTCGATGATCCCGCGCAGCCTCAGCCCCGAGTCCAGCTCCGCCTCGACGAACAGCTCCCGCTCCGCGGGCTCCAGGCGCGTCGGATCCTCCAGCGTGAACCACCGCTCGACCAGCCGCTCCGCCTCACCGAGCCACAGCGCCAGTCGCTCGCCGTCCGGATCGTCGGCGAACAGCTCCACCACCTCGGGCCGGCTCTCCCTGAGCCGGTCCCACTGGCCGGGGACGAGCGACTTGGCCCGGGGCGCGGTCCGCTCCGTGGCCGGGGCGTCGAAGAGCCGCTCCAGCACCGAGTGCACCAGGGTCCCCCGAGTGGCCGCCTCGCTCGGCTTCTCGGGGAGCCGGTCGATCACCCGGAACCGATACAGCAGCGGACACTGCATGAAGTCATTGGCACGAGAAGGGGAGAGGGAGGCCGGCGCTATGGCGGCCGGCCGCGAGACCTCCACCGCCTCCTCCGCCGTACCCTCTGCCGTCGGCTCGCCCGTGACCGGCTCCACCGCCGCCCCCGGGTCGCCGCTCGCGGCCTCCGCCGTGTCCTCGGTGCTCGTCTCCATGACCACAGACCATACGGGTCGCCACTGACAGTGACCCACTCGCGGCCGGACCGCCGTGACACCTGAGGAAACACAGGGGGTGCCGGGGCGGAACGCGTCGCCACCGCCGCATACCATCGACCCGAGACCCTTCCGCACGGCAGGCGCGGAAGACGCTTCGAACGAGGGGACATCGTGGACGAGAGCGGCGGGAGCGGGCAGCCGCGGTCCGGCAGGGACCGGCCGGCCAAGCCCCACGCAGGGCCCACGGCCCAGACCACCGACCCCACGACCCCCGACCCGCACGAGCACGGAGACCGGGCGTCCGCCACGAACCCCGCCAGCGCTTCCGCACAGGGCGCCGGCACACCCCGACCCGACGGGGGCTTCGACGGCACTGACGGTGCCCCGGCCGACGACCGTCCCACCCCCGAGGCCGCACCGGAGCCCGCCGCGGATGGCAACCCCGCCCAGGAACCGCCGACGGCCGACGACACCGCCGAGGCCGGCGGCCTCCCGGAGACCGGTGCTGGGCCGGAGGGGAGTGGGCGCCCGTCGGAACCGCCGGTGGCGGGCACCCGCGGCCCTTCGCCACGAGCGGCCGACGACACGTCCGAGGCCGATGCTCCCCTGGAGGCCGACGATGCGCCCGAGGGAAGTCAGCGCCCGTCCGACGCCCCCGCACCCGCCCCGGAGGCCGAAGGGCCGGAAGGCGAGGGCGTGAGCGCGGATCATGAGTCCGCCCACCCCCACGGCGGTCCCCGACAGCCCTCACCCCCCACCGACCTGCACAAACCCGAAGAGCCGGACGCCGACCACGCCCGTCCGGCCTACCACGACGCCCACCGCACCCTCGCCCACTCCGGTGCCCCCAAGAGCCCTCCGCCCCAGTCCCCCCAGCCCCGGGGCGGCCTGCTGATGGGCCGCCCCTTCGGTGTGCCCGTCTACGTCGCCCCCAGCTGGTTCCTCGTCGCCGCGCTCATCACCTGGGTGTTCGGCGGACAGCTGGACCGCGTGCTGCCGGAGCTCGGCGCCGCCCGCTACCTCGTCTCCCTCTTCTTCGCGGTCGCCTTCTACGCCTCCGTCCTCGTCCACGAGTTGGCGCACACCGTCGCGGCACTGCGCTTCAAGCTCCCCGTCCGCCGCATCCAGCTCCAGTTCTTCGGCGGCGTCTCCGAGATCGAGAAAGAGGCCGAGACCCCTGGCCGGGAGTTCGTGCTGGCCTTCGTCGGCCCGCTGCTCTCGCTGATCCTCGCCGGCCTCTTCTACCTCGCCATGCAGCCCGTAGAACCCGGCACGGTCCCCGGCGTCCTGCTCGCCGGCCTGATGGCCTCCAACCTCATCGTGGCCGTCTTCAACCTCCTGCCCGGCCTCCCCCTCGACGGCGGCCGCATGCTCCGCGCCGTCGTCTGGAAGATCACCGGCAAGCCCATGAGCGGCACCGTCGCCGCCGCCTGGGTCGGCCGCGCCCTCGCCGTCTGCGTCCTCATCGGCCTCCCCCTGCTCACCCAGTCCGGAGCGCTCGGCTCCTCCGCCGAGGACAACGTCGGCATGGACACAGTCATGGACGCCCTGCTCGCCGCGATCCTCGCCGCGATCATCTGGACCGGCGCCGGCAACAGCCTGCGCATGGCACGCCTGCGCGAACACCTCCCCGAACTGCGCGCCCGCACCCTCACCCGCCGCGCCGTCCCCGTCGAGACCGACACCCCCCTCTCCGAGGCCCTGCGCCGCGCCAACGCCGCCGGCGCCCGCGCCCTGGTGGTCGTCGACGCCGAGGGCACCCCGCTCTCCCTCGTCCGCGAGGCCGCCATCGTCGGCGTACCCGAACACCGCCGCCCCTGGGTCGCCGTCAGCGGCCTCGCCCAGGACCTCACCGACGGCATGCGCGTCTCCGCGGAACTCGCCGGCGAGGACCTGCTGGACACCCTGCGCGCGACCCCCGCCACCGAGTACCTCGTGGTCGAGCAGACCGGCGAGATCTACGGCGTCCTGTCCGCGGCCGACGTGGAACGCGCCTTCGTGAAGGCCATGGCCAGACCGTCCTAGTGGTCGGCGGCCCCTCCGGGGACCGGTAGGCTGTTCACATGTCCGAACCGACCGGTGCCGCCCGCAGGCGCGGGCCCTTCAAGGTCGGGGACCAGGTTCAGCTGACCGACCCCAAGGGCCGCCACTACACGTTCACGCTCGAAGAGGGAAAGAACTTCCACACCCACAAGGGTTCCTTCCCGCACGACGAGCTGATCGGCGCACCCGAGGGCAGCGTTGTCCGCACCACCGGTAACGTCGCCTACCTCGCGCTGCGCCCCCTGCTCCCCGACTACGTCCTGTCCATGCCCCGCGGCGCCGCCGTGGTCTACCCGAAGGACGCGGGGCAGATCCTCGCCTTCGCCGACATCTTCCCCGGCGCCCGCGTCGTGGAAGCCGGCGTCGGCTCCGGCTCGCTCAGCAGCTTCCTGCTGCGCGCCATCGGCGACCAGGGCATGCTGCACAGCTACGAGCGCCGCGAGGACTTCGCCGAGATCGCCCAGCAGAACGTGGAGCGCTACTTCGGCGGCCCGCACCCCGCCTGGCAGCTCACCGTCGGCGACCTCCAGGACAACCTGTCCGACACCGACGTCGACCGCGTCATCCTCGACATGCTCGCCCCCTGGGAGTGCCTGGAGGCCGTCTCCAAGGCGCTCGTCCCCGGCGGCATCCTGTGCTGCTACGTCGCCACCACCACCCAGCTCGCCCGGACCGTCGAGTCCATCCGCGAGATCGGCTCCTTCAACGAGCCGACCTCCTGGGAGTCGATGATCCGCAACTGGCACGTGGAAGGCCTGGCCGTCCGCCCGGACCACCGCATGATCGGCCACACCGGCTTCCTGCTCACCGCCCGCCGCCTCGCCGACGGTGTCGAGCCCCCCATGCGCCGCCGCCGCCCCGCCAAGGGCGCCTACGGCGAGGACTACACCGGCCCCAACGCCGACGGAGGCTCCGGCCGCTAGGGCGGCCCCGTGCCGCAGTCAACGTACAGGCGCCGGGGTGGAGTTCCCGCAGACCAGGGGAACTCCACCCCGGCGCTTCCGTGTTGAGGGGGCGACGGAAACCGCCGTACGGCAACCCGCACAAGTACCCACCCCGCCGTTCCCCCGACCTGTGACGTGTGGCACCATCTTGGCCACCCCACCCCCACCGGCACGCCCTCACAGGAGACGCTCCTAGTGCAGCAATCCGCCGTCCCGGAACTGGCACACACGCACACCCGCCCGATCCACTGGGTCGCCACCGCCACCGCCGTGGCAGGCGTCGTGGCCTTCTCCGCGGTCCTCCAGCCCAACCCGGCAACGGCGGCCCAGGCGGCCGGCCCCGAGGCCAGACCCGCCCCCGTGGCCACGACCGCACCCGATCCCGCGGACGTCCACTTCCCGATCGACTGCGGACCCGTCAAGGCGAAGATCCAGAAACAGGTCTCCGGAGACCTCGACGGCGACGGACGGCCGGAAACAGTCGTCGTGGTGCACTGCGACGCCCCCATGGGCACCCCGCCCGACGCCGTCTACGTCATCACACGCGCGAAGGGCACCGGTGAACCCCGTGTCGTCGCCACCCTGCTGAGCCCGAAGACCCGCAACACCGTCACCGACTTCACGGTGAGCGACGGCACCGTCCTCGCGACCCTGCTCGGCTACTCCACGTCCGACGTACCCAGTTGCTGCCCGGATGTGAAGGACAAGGCGAAGTGGCAGTGGAAGGACGGCGCGTTCGTCCGCTCGACCCCCGCGGGCACGCACACCGTCTGACCGAAGCGATCACATCTGTGAGAAATCAGACAGTGGTCACGCACCGTGCCGTTCGGGTCACTCCGCGTCCGGTCCGTAGATCTCGACCCTGTCCGAAACTCGACGTACATGGATGCAGTCGCCAGGACACTCCTTCGCGGAGTCGACCACATCGTTGAGAAGCGGCAGAGGTACGGGCGTTGTGGCGCCCCTGTCCTGCAGAAGCTCGTCGTCCGAGCCCTTCACATAGGCCAGACCGTCGATGTCCAGCTCGAACACCTCGGGCGCGTACTGGGCACAGATGCCGTCACCGGTACAGAGATCCTGGTCGATCCAGACCTCCAGGGTCTCGCCGTCGGCCCCGACCTCCTGCTGCACTCTCATCTCTCCTGCCGTTTATGCGTCGAGCCGAACGGGAATCCGGCCAGCTCTGACGGGTGTTGAACAGTTCGACCCTACCTTCGGCAGCTTTCCAATCTTGTTCGGTGGGTATTCCCCTGGCGTGAGGGAGAGCGCAAGGGTGAAGATCGGACACACCTCGACAGTCTTTGTGATCTAGGGGTTTCAATCGACACCCACCCAGGTAGGGTCTGGAAGCGTCCAGCTCCCCTTGGAGGAGGTGAGGACCGTGGCAGCCCACGACGACGACATGAACCGCGGCATCCGCCCGGGACGAGGGTCCGACGACCCGTCCGGGCAGATTGCCTACCTTGAGCAGGAGATCGCCGTCCTGCGACGCAAGCTCGCCGACTCTCCGCGACACACGAGGATTCTCGAAGAGCGGATCGTCGAGCTGCAGACCAACCTGGCCGGCGTGTCCGCCCAGAACGAGCGACTCGCCAACACGCTCCGTGAGGCCCGCGACCAGATCGTGGCCCTCAAGGAGGAGGTCGACCGGCTCGCACAGCCCCCGGCCGGCTTCGGCGTCTTCCTCGAAGCGAACGAGGACGGCACCGCCGACATCTTCACCGGCGGCCGCAAACTGCGGGTGAACGTCAGCCCCAGCGTCGAACTCGAAGAGCTCCGGCGCGGCCAGGAAGTGATGCTCAACGAAGCTCTCAACGTGGTCGAGGCCATGGAGTACGAGAGCGTCGGCGACATCGTCACCCTCAAGGAGATCCTCGAGGACGGCGAGCGCGCCCTGGTACAGGGCCACACGGACGAGGAGCGGGTGGTACGGCTCGCCGAACCGCTGCTCGACGTGACCATCCGCCCCGGCGACGCCCTGCTCCTCGAACCGCGCTCCGGCTACGTCTACGAGGTCGTGCCCAAGAGCGAGGTCGAGGAACTCGTCCTCGAAGAAGTCCCCGACATCGGCTACGAACAGATCGGCGGACTCGGCGGCCAGATCGAGGCCATCCGAGACGCCGTCGAGCTGCCGTACCTCTACCCGGACCTGTTCAAGGAGCACGAACTGCGCCCGCCCAAGGGCGTCCTGCTCTACGGACCCCCCGGATGCGGCAAGACGCTCATCGCCAAGGCCGTCGCCAACTCGCTGGCCAAGAAGGTCGCCGAGGTCACCGGCCAGGCCACCGGCAAGAGCTTCTTCCTCAACATCAAGGGCCCCGAGCTCCTCAACAAGTACGTCGGCGAGACCGAGCGGCAGATCCGCCTCGTCTTCCAGCGTGCGAGGGAGAAGGCCTCCGAGGGCACGCCCGTCATCGTCTTCTTCGACGAGATGGAATCCCTCTTCCGCACCCGCGGATCCGGTGTCAGCTCGGACGTGGAGAACACCATCGTCCCCCAGCTGCTCGCCGAGATCGACGGCGTGGAAGGCCTGCAGAACGTGGTCGTGATCGGCGCCTCCAACCGTGAGGACATGATCGACCCCGCCATCCTGCGTCCCGGCCGCCTGGACGTGAAGATCAAGATCGAGCGTCCCGACGCCGAGGCCGCCAAGGACATCTTCGCCAAGTACCTCACCGAGCGCCTCCCGCTGCACTCCGACGACGTCGGCGAGCACGGCGGCAGCAAGGCCACCACCGTCCAGAGCATGATCCAGACGGCTGTGGAACACATGTACGCGGAATCCGAGGAAAACCGCTTCCTGGAAGTCACCTACGCCAACGGCGACAAGGAAGTCCTCTACTTCAAGGACTTCAACTCCGGCGCCATGATCGAGAACATCGTGGGCCGCGCCAAGAAGATGGCGATCAAGGACTTCCTCGATCACAACGCCAAGGGTCTCCGCGTCTCCCACCTCCTCCAGGCCTGCGTGGACGAGTTCAAGGAGAACGAGGACCTGCCCAACACCACCAACCCCGACGACTGGGCCCGCATCTCCGGCAAGAAGGGCGAGCGGATCGTCTACATCCGTACGCTCATCACCGGAAAGCAGGGCGCCGACACCGGGCGCTCCATCGACACGGTGGCGAACACCGGTCAGTACCTGTAAAGACAGGGCGGCTGCGGGTGCCCTCACCGGGGTACCCGCAGCCGACTGTTTTTCAGGCAACTAACCGGACCAAAGGCGAGCAAGGCAATGACGCAAATGATCTCCCCACCAGCGCAGAGCCGTTCTAGGCTCTTCGGTACCGCCGAGTCGCGCAGTGCGGGGACGGGCACCGCACACGCACCGGAGCGCCAGCGGTACTTGAGCGGCGCCCCCGACCGAGGGCGCTGCCGGGCAAGGAGGGCCGCATGACCGTACGGCGAGTAATGGGCATCGAGACGGAGTACGGGATCTCCGTCCCCGGCCACCCCAACGCCAATGCCATGCTCACCTCGTCCCAGATCGTCAACGCCTACGCGGCGGCGATGCACCGGGCCCGCCGGGCCCGCTGGGACTTCGAGGAGGAGAATCCGCTGCGGGACGCACGGGGCTTCGACCTCGCCCGCGAGGCCGCCGACTCCAGCCAGCTCACCGACGAGGACATCGGCCTGGCCAACGTCATCCTCACCAACGGCGCACGACTCTACGTCGACCACGCACACCCCGAATACAGCAGCCCCGAGGTCACCAACCCACGCGACGCCGTCCTGTGGGACAAGGCCGGCGAACGCATCATGGCCGAGGCCGCCGAACGCGCCGCCCAGCTCCCCGGCGCCCAGCCCATCCACCTCTACAAGAACAACACCGACAACAAGGGCGCCTCCTACGGCACGCACGAGAACTACCTGATGAAGCGGGAAACCCCCTTCTCGGACATCGTGCGCCACCTCACGCCCTTCTTCGTCTCCCGCCAGGTCTTCGCAGGCGCCGGCCGCGTCGGCATCGGCCAGGACGGACACGAACACGGCTTCCAGCTCAGCCAGCGCGCCGACTACTTCGAAGTCGAGGTCGGCCTGGAGACCACCCTCAAGCGCCCGATCATCAACACCCGCGACGAGCCCCACGCCGACGCCGAGAAGTACCGCCGCCTCCACGTGATCATCGGCGACGCGAACCTCTCGGAGATCTCGACGTACCTGAAGCTCGGCACCACGGCTCTGGTCCTGTCCATGATCGAGGACGGCTTCATCGCGGTGGACCTCGCGGTCGACCAGCCGGTACGGACCCTGCACCAGGTGTCGCACGACCCCACCCTCCAGCGCCTGGTCACCCTCCGCAGCGGCCGCACACTCACCGCGGTCCAGCTCCAGATGGAGTACTACGAGCTCTCCCGCAAGTACGTCGAAGAACGCTTCGGCGCCGACGCGGACGACCAGACCAAGGACATCCTGGCCCGCTGGGAGGACACCCTCAACCGCCTCGAGAACAACCCCATGAGCCTCGCCGGCGAGCTCGACTGGGTCGCCAAGCGCGAACTCATGGAGGGCTACCGGCGCCGCGACGACCTCGACTGGGACGCCGCGAAACTGCACCTCCTGGACCTCCAGTACGCCGACGTACGGGCCGACAAGGGCCTCTACAACCGCCTCGCGGCCCGCGGCCGCATCAAGCGCCTCCTCGACGAGAACGAGGTCGAGCGGGCCCGCACCAAGCCCCCGGAGGACACGCGCGCGTACTTCCGCGGCCGCTGCCTGGAGCAGTACGCCGACGACGTCGCCGCGGCCTCCTGGGACTCGGTGATCTTCGACCTCCCGGGCCGGGACTCGCTCCAGCGGGTCCCAACCCTCGAACCGCTTCGCGGAACGCGAAATCACGTCAAGGAGCTCCTGGACCGCTGTCGCACGGCAGAAGACCTGGTCAGGGTGCTGTCGGGCAGCTGAGAGGGTCCTGGGGCCGGGCGGTCCCGCAGGGTGGAAAACCCGGCCAGAGGGAATCATCGAGATGGCCCCCGTACGTTGTAGGAACTGCGGGGCCGATGTCGGACCCTGCTTGTAGGGTCTGATCAAGAACGTCGAACCGAGCGGGGTGAGGGGTTATGGCGACCAAGGACACCGGCGGCGGACAGCAGAAGGCCACGCGCAACACCGAGGAGGTCGAGGAGCAGACTGCGGAGACGCAGGGTTCCGAGGACCTCAAGGAGCGCCAGGAGAAGCTCAGCGACGACGTGGACTCCGTCCTGGACGAGATCGACGACGTACTCGAAGAGAATGCCGAGGATTTCGTGAGGTCCTTCGTGCAAAAAGGCGGAGAGTAGAGGCTGATAGGTCACTTTGCCTTCGAAGTGAAGGTTGCGGGGGAATCAAGTGGCTGAAGAGCCCGACGCCAAGGAATGCAGGAAGTGCGGGCGGGATCTACCTCTTGCGGCCTTTGCGCGTGACAGGAATCGGCGTGACGGCCTCCAGGTGCACTGCCGGGAGTGCGTGGCGGAGTACAGCGCCGCGCACTACCGGCGGCGCCGGGAGGCCATGGGTAAGCCGGTTCGGGAGCAGGTTGACGTCCCGGACGGGCACAAGCTCTGCCGCACGTGCGCAGAGATCAAGCCGTGGAGCGAATGGCATCGCAACACGACGGCCTCGGACGGGTTGTCGACGCGCTGCAAGGCGTGCCGCGCGGCTCAGGGTCGGCGAGACCATTTGAAGCGTCAGTACGGCCTCACCGAAGACGAGCGTGACAAGTTGATCGCCTCTCAAGGGGGCGTCTGCTGCATATGTTTGGCGGCCGTGCCCGAGCATGTGGATCACTGCCACAAGACGGGTAGGGTCCGAGGCGTACTGTGCTTCAGCTGCAATGCCGCACTGGGGCAGTTCAAGGATCGGCCCGATGCCATAAGGCGGGCTGCTGCTTATGTGGAAGGAATCGCGTGGAAGCCAACACTCGTAGCACCGGGCGTCTACCAGCTGCCTTCCTGACGCCTGGGTCGTCGTCCTTCATGGACTTCCTGTCCGAGCACCAGCCGGAGATGCTCCCGGGCAACCGGCAGCTGCCGCCCATGCAGGGTGTGATCGAGGCGCCGCACGGCACCACGATCGTGGCGGTCACCTTCCCCGGAGGTGTCGTGCTCGCCGGTGACCGTCGCGCCACGATGGGCAACGTCATCGCTCAGCGGGACATCGAGAAGGTGTTCCCCGCCGACGAGTACTCCGCCGTCGGGATCGCCGGCACCGCCGGTCTCGCCGTCGAGATGGTGAAGCTGTTCCAGTTGGAGCTGGAGCACTTCGAGAAGGTCGAGGGCGCCCAGCTGTCGCTGGAGGGCAAGGCGAACCGGCTGTCCACCATGATCCGTTCCAACCTCGGCATGGCGATGCAGGGGCTGGCCGTGGTGCCGCTGTTCGCGGGATACGACGTGGACCGCGGCAGGGGGCGGATCTTCTCCTACGACGTCACCGGCGGCCGTTCCGAGGAGCACAACTTCGCCGCCACCGGTTCCGGCTCGATCTTCGCGCGCGGTGCCATGAAGAAGTTCTTCCACGACGGTCTGACCGAGGCCGAGGCCACGATGCTCGTGGTGCAGGCCCTGTACGACGCGGCCGACGACGACTCGGCGACCGGTGGTCCCGATGTCGCCCGCCGGATCTACCCGATCGTCACCGTGATCACCGAGGACGGCTTCCGCCGGCTCACCGACGACGAGTCCTCCGAGATCGCCCGTTCGATTCTCGAGCGGCGGCTGGAGCAGCCCGACGGCCCGCGGGCCGCGTTGCTCTAGGCGCCACCCGTCTTGTTCAAGGTGATCGCAGTGACTTCCACAGAAAGGGACGGATAACCGGTGTCGACGCCGTTCTATGTCTCCCCCCAGCAGGCGATGGCCGACCGGGCCGAGTACGCCCGCAAGGGCATCGCCCGTGGTCGCAGCCTGGTCGTGCTGCAGTATGCCGACGGCATTGTGTTCGTCGGCGAGAATCCGTCCCGCGCGCTGCACAAGTTCAGCGAGATCTACGACCGGATCGGCTTCGCGGCCGCCGGCAAGTACAACGAGTACGAGAACCTGCGGATCGGCGGCGTCCGGTATGCCGACCTGCGTGGCTACACCTATGACCGTGACGACGTGACCGCCCGTGGTCTCGCCAACGTCTACGCCCAGACGCTGGGCACGATCTTCTCCTCGGCCGGTGAGAAGCCGTACGAGGTGGAGCTGGTCGTGGCCGAGGTCGGTGAGACGCCGGACGGCGACCAGATCTACCGGCTGCCGCACGACGGTTCCATCGTGGACGAGCACGGCTCGGTCGCGGTGGGCGGCAACGCCGAGACGATCAGCAGCTATCTGGACCAGCGTCACCAGGACGGCATGAGCCTGGCGGAGGCGCTGAAGCTGGCCGTGCAGGCGCTGTCCCGTGACACGAACGGCAGTGAGCGGGAGATCCCCGCGGAGCGGCTGGAGGTCGCGGTGCTGGACCGGACGCGTCCGCAGCAGCGCAAGTTCAAGCGCATCGTGGGGCGTCAGCTCGGTCGGTTGCTGGAGGCCGGCGGTGCGTCCACCGAGGCGGAGAGCGCGGACGAGGCGGAGGGTTCCGAGGACGAGTAGTCCCGGGGCGTCCCGCCCGACCATTACCCCTTCTGCGCCCCGGCCGACCTTGAGGCCGGGGCGCCGGGCGTTCAGGGGGTGCTGGGCGGGGCCGTGGAGCCCCGGACGACCAGCTCGACGGGGATGTCCCCCGCCTGCGGTGTACGGCCTTCCAGGACGGCCAGGAGGGCTTCCATGCCGCGTTCGCCGAACAGCTCGGCGTCCAGTCGTACGGTCGTCAGCTCCGGGTCGATGGCGGTGGCGAGGCCGAGGTCGTCCAGGCCGGTGACGGAGATGTCGTCGGGGATGCGCAGGCCGAGCCGTCGTACGGCCTTGTAGGCGCCGGCGGCGAGTTTGTCGTCGTCGCAGACGAGGGCGGTGGGCCGGGGGCCCGGGGTGGTGAGGGCGGCCTCGGTGGCGGTCAGGGCGCCGTCGATCGAGATGGGTGCGTGGGCGGTGCGGACGGAGGTGCCGGGGACCGCGTCGAGCTGTTCGGCCAGTTCGCGCGCGCGGACCTCGAAGGTCCAGGAGGGCACGTCGGCCGCGAGGTGCAGGAAGCGGCGGTGGCCGAGGTCCAGGAGGTGCGCGGCGACCTGGCGGATGCCGTCGGCGATGTCCAGGTTGACGGTGGCGGCGCCGAGGCTGCCCGAGGGGTCGCTGTCGAGCATGACGAGGGGGAGCTGGTCGCCGCGGATGGCGGTGAGGGCGTCGGCGGCCATGGAGGAGGCGATGACGCCGTCCAGGGCGGCCTGGGCGGACGCGAAGGGGTCGCGGGCGGGGCCGATGCCCTCGGGGGAGGGGTACAGGACGACGCCGAAGCCGTGGTCGGCGGCCACGCGTGCGGCGCCGGTGTAGACGCCGGCGAAGAACTCCGTGGTCAGGGCCGGGACGACGAGCAGGACCGTGCGGGTGTGGCCGAGGCGGAGGTTGCGGGCGGCCAGGTTGGGCCGGTAGCCGAGGTCGCGGGCGGCTTCTCGGACCCGTTCGGCGGTGGTTTCGGAGACCCGGCCGCGCCATTTGTCGCCCAGCACGAGCGAGACGGCAGCCTGGGACACCCCGGCTGCCTGTGCGACGTCACGGCTGGTCGGGCGCGTACTGCTGCGTGCCACCGTGGGTCCGCTCCTTCGTCTGGACGTCCGAACAGCGCACATGGTACGTATGGGAGTCGAGGTTATACGTATGACTTGGAGGCGGGACATGGCCGCGGGATACCTGGAGATCCTCAGGGCGAGGCACGCGGCGCGCCTGCTGGCGGGAACGCTGGTGGGCCGGCTGCCGAACGCCACGGCGGCGATCGCCATCGTGCTGTTCGTCCGGGCACAGGGCGGCACGTACAGCCTCGCCGGGGGTCTGGCGGCCGTGTACGGCGTGGCCAACGCCGTGGGGCAGCCGGTGCTCGGGCGGCTCGTCGACCTGCGCGGCCAGCCCCGTGTCCAGCTTCCCTCCGCCGTGCTGTCGGCCCTCGCGATAGCTCTCTTCGCCTTCAACGGCACCGACCCGCTCCCGCTCGCCTACGCGGCGGTGGCCGCCGCCGGGCTCTTCACGCCGCCGCTGGAGGGCGGTTTGCGGGCCCTGTGGCCGAGCGTGCTGCGCAAGGAGGGCCAGGTGCACACGGCGTACGCCATGGACGCCGTGGCGCAGGAAGTCATGTTCGCCGTGGGGCCCTTGCTGGTGACGTTGTGCGCGTCGCTGTGGTCGGCCCGGGCGGCACTGCTGGTGCTGAACGTCGTCGGAGTGCTGGGCGCTCTCTCGGTCGTCGTGTCGCCGCCCTCGCGCGCGTGGCGCTCGGCACCGCGTGAGGCGCACTGGCTCGGCGCGCTGCGCTCTCCCGGCCTGCTGGCGATGCTCGGCGCGTTCTTGTTCGTCGGCATCGCGCTCGGGTCCATCACGGTCGCCTCCGTGCCGTACGCGGACGAGCACGGCGGGGACGCGGTGTACGGCTGGCTGATGGCCGGGATCGGTCTGGGTGCCCTCGTGGGCGGCCTGGCGTACGGTGCGCGGCAGTGGGCCGGTGAGCCCGCGCGGCGACTCCAGGTCCTGGTGGGCTTCCTGGCGGTGTGTTACCTGCCGCTGACCCTGATGCCGGGCGCGGTGGCCATGACACTGCTGACGGTGCTCGCCGGAGTGTTCCTGGCGCCCGTCATCGCGTGCGCCTTCGTCCTGGTCGACCGGCACGCGCCGACCGGGACGGTCACCGAGGCCTTCTCCTGGCTCGTGACGACGTTCACCGTGGGCGCGTCGGTCGGAACGGGCCTCGCGGGCCCGGTCGTCGAGCGGGGCGGGGCCCTGTGGGGCTTCGTCGTGCCGGGGGTGGCGGGGGGCGTGTCGTTGCTGGTTCTGCTGGTCACGGGAGGCGTCCTCACAGCTCCCGTGGTGCGGGGGGTGGTTGCCTCTTCATGGGAAAATGATCCAAACCGTGCTGCCGAACCCCGTTTCAGCTCGGGGGATCGGGCGTAATGTTCACTCATGGACCGCCGCATTTTCGGGCTGGAGAACGAGTACGGCGTCACGTGTACGTTCAGGGGACAGCGACGCCTGTCTCCCGACGAGGTGGCGCGGTACCTCTTCCGCCGTGTCGTGTCATGGGGCCGCAGCAGCAATGTCTTTCTGCGAAACGGCGCCCGCCTCTATCTCGATGTCGGGTCACATCCGGAATACGCGACACCCGAATGTGACAACGTGACCGAACTGGTCACGCACGACAAAGCAGGCGAGCGCATTCTCGAAGGACTCCTGGTGGACGCCGAACGACGCCTGCACGAGGAAGGAATCGCGGGCGACGTCTACCTCTTCAAGAACAACACGGACTCGGCCGGCAACTCCTACGGCTGTCACGAGAACTATCTCGTCGCACGCCACGGGGAGTTCTCCCGGCTCGCGGACATCCTCATTCCCTTCCTTGTCACCCGTCAGCTGCTGTGCGGCGCGGGCAAGGTTCTGCAGACCCCGCGGGGCGCCGTGTACTGCGTCAGCCAGCGGGCCGAGCACATCTGGGAGGGCGTCTCCTCGGCGACGACCCGTTCCCGGCCGATCATCAACACCCGCGACGAACCGCACGCCGACGCCGAGCGCTACCGCCGCCTGCACGTCATCGTGGGCGACTCGAACATGTCCGAGACGACCATGCTGCTGAAGGTCGGCGCGACCGACCTGGTGCTGCGCATGATCGAGGCGGGCACCGTGATGCGGGATCTGACCCTGGAGAACCCGATCCGGGCGATCCGCGAGGTCAGCCACGACATCACCGGCCGGCGCAAGGTGCGTCTGGCCAGCGGCCGGGAGGCCTCCGCCCTCGAGGTGCAGCGCGAGTACTACGAGAAGGCCGTCGACTTCTGCGAGCGCCGGGGCATCCGTACCGGCACCGTCGAGCAGGTCCTGGAGCTGTGGGGCCGCACGCTGGACGCGATCGAGGCCGAGGACCTCGACCGGATCGGCACCGAGATCGACTGGGTCATGAAGTACAAGCTCATCGAGCGGTACCGGGCCAAGCACAACATGACCATGTCCCACCCGCGGGTCGCGCAGATAGACCTCGCGTATCACGACATCCACCGCCGTCGTGGCCTCTACTACCTTCTGGAGAGGAAGGGTCAAGCCGCCCGTATCTGCAACGACTTGAAGATCTTCGAGGGCAAGTCGGTTCCGCCGCAGACCACTCGGGCCCGGCTGCGCGGTGACTTCATCCGCAGGGCCCAGGAACAGCGCCGGGACTTCACCGTCGACTGGGTCCACCTCAAGCTCAACGACCAGGCGCAGCGCACGGTGTTGTGCAAGGACCCGTTCCGTTCGGTCGACGACCGGGTCGAGAAACTGATCGCCGGAATGTGATCGACGCGTTCCGTGTCAGTGTCGGAACGCAACACGGGCGCCGTACGTTTCACGTACGGCGCCCTTCTCACGCCGTAGAGTTGCGCGCACGCCATCAACAAGATCGACCGATTACGAGGCCCCCACCGTGCGCCGACGCTCACTCCTCATTGCCGTTCCCGCAGGACTGGCCACACTCGCCGCATGCGGTGACGACAAGTCCGACTCGAGCAAGGCGAGCGACAGCGCGTCACCCTCGGCGTCGTCCTCGGCCTCGCAGGCGCCACCGCCGAAGATCGTCGACGGTCCGCTGCCGGCGATCACGGCGGGCACGAAGTTCGGTGAGAAGCCCACGGTCGCCAAGGGCACCGGCGATCCGTCGAAGGATCTCGCGGTCAAGACGGTCATCGCGGGCGGCGGCACCACCGTCGCCGAGGGCGACTACATCCAGGCCCACTACCTCGGCCAGATCTGGAGCACGGCCAAGGTCTTCGACAACTCCTACGACCGTAAGACGGCGCTGGTCATCCAGCTCGCGCCGAACAGCATCATCGACGGCTGGCGGTACGCCCTGACCGGCAAGAAGGCCGGCAGCCGGGTCGAGTTCTCCATCCCGCCCACCTGGGGGTACGGCAAGGAGGGCAACGCGCAGGCGGGTATCAAGGGCACCGACACGCTGGTGTTCGTCGTCGACATCCAGGACACGTTCAACGCGAAGAGCTCCGCCAAGGGCAAGGACATCGCGCAGAGCGACGCGGATCTGCCCAAGGTCGGCACCAACACCGACGGCAAGGCTCCCTCCATCGAGATCCCCAAGGCGGACGCGCCCACCAAGCTGGTGTCGGAGTACGTCATCGAGGGCGACGGCGACGAGGTGGCGGCCGACAGCACGCTGCTCGTGCAGTACAAGGGCGTGGTGTGGGACACCGGCAAGGAGTTCGACTCGACGTACAGCCGCAAGCAGTTGGCGTCGTTCTCGCTCCAGCAGGTCGTCAAGGGCTGGGCGCAGGGGCTGACCGGCAAGAAGGTCGGCAGCCGGGTGCTGATCTCCATTCCGCCGAAGCTGGGCTACGGCGACAAGCCGCCGGCCGGCAGCGGGATCGAGAAGGACTCCACGCTGGTCTTCACCGTGGACATCCTGGCGAAGATGTGACGCACGGGGGACATGCGCGAAGGTCCCGGCCGCGGGGATGTAAGACTGGTCCCTGTTGCCTTTCCGTGAACCAGCAGGAGCGAGTGACGTGAGCATCGACAAGCCCGAGATCGACTTCCCGGGCGGCGAGCCCCCGGCGGACCTGGAGATCAAGGACATCTGGGAGGGCGACGGCGAGGTTGCGCAGGCCGGCCAGACCGTCACCGTCCACTACGTGGGCGTCGCCTTCAGCACCGGCGAGGAGTTCGACGCCAGCTGGAACCGTGGCCAGCCGTTCCGCTTCCCGCTGGGCGGCGGCCGGGTCATCAAGGGCTGGGACCAGGGCGTGCAGGGCATGAAGGTCGGCGGCCGCCGCCAGCTGACCATTCCCGCCCACCTCGCCTACGGCAACCAGAGCCCGACCCCGGCGATCAAGCCCGGTGAGACCCTGATCTTCGTGGTCGACCTCCTCGGCGTCTGATCGTCGTACCGGAGTCATAAGGGATCGCGTCGCGGTCGGATCGTCGTACGACATCCGACCGGACCTGATCAACCGGGGTCCATGCCCGTCCGGGCATGGGCCCTCGGCTTTTGCCCTGCTCCTTCGGGGCGGTACGGTCATCGTCCGTAAGCACCATAGGGAGGCGAAGGGCGTCGATGGCCATTGCCAAGGCCGAGCGGCTGATGAACCTGGCGCTGTGTCTGCTCGGGACGCGACGGCCGCTCAGCAAGCGTGAGCTTCGGGAGTCCATCGAGGCCTACCTGGAGGCGAATTCCGACGACTCCTTCAACCGGATGTTCGAGCGCGACAAGGACGATCTGCGTGAACTCGGGCTCGTGATCGAGACCGTTGAGAACCTGGACGGCGAAGTGGGCTATCTCGCCCGCCGCGACAGCAACCGGCTGCCGCCCGTCACCCTCGACGCCGAGGAGGCCGCCGCGCTGGGGCTGGCCGCCAAGGTGTGGCAGCAGGCCCGGCTCGCCGGCGCGGCCAGTGGTGCCCTGCAGAAACTGCGCGCGGCGGGGCTGCCCGAGGACTTCGACCCGTACGAGGCGCACGGCGCCCTGGAGCCGCGCATCCCGGTGCACGAGGCCTCCTTCGAGCCGCTGATGCTCGCCTGCCGGGACCGCCGCCCGGTCGTCTTCGACTACCGCAAGGCCACCGCCGCCCGCCCCGAGCCCCGCCATGTCGAACCATGGGCGCTGGAGTGCTGGCGCGGCCACTGGTACCTGGCCGGATTCGACCGCGACCGGGGTGCCGAGCGGGTCTTCCGGCTCTCCCGGATCACCGGCAAGGTGCGCTCGCGCGGCGCGCGCTTCACGGCCCCGGTCCCCGACGTCGTGACCGTCCGTGAGACCGTCGCGAGCTGGGCGGGGGAGACCGCCGACCGCAGCGCGCGGATCCGGCTGCGCACGGGCGCCGGGTACCCGTTGCGGGCGAAAGCCACCTCGGTGCGGGAACTGGGCGACGGCTGGGACGAGTTGGAGATTCCGTACGGCCACGGCCTGGACGCCTGGCTGGTGGAGTTCGGCCCGGACGTGGTGGTCCTGGAGCCCGCCGAGTTGCGGGCCGACGTGGTGGACCGGCTGCGTGCCGTGGCCAAGGGCTGAGGGGGAGCGGAAGAGATCATGGCAGGCAAACCGGTCAGGCCGGCGAACGCCATCGACCAGACCCGGCGGATGCTCTCCCTGGTGACCTATCTCAGGGAGCGCCCCGGCGCCCGGGTCGAGGACGTCGCCCGCGCCTTCGGGATCACCGAGGACGAGCTGGTCTCCGACCTCGATGTGCTGCCGATGTGCGGCACCAGCTTCCGCGGCGGGGATCTGCTCGACATCGACACCGACGGCGAGCGGATCTGGTGGCACAACCCCGATGACGTGGCCGAGCCGCTCAGGCTCGCCGCCGACGAGGCGACCGCGCTGCTGGTGGCCGCCCGCGCCGTGTCCACGCTGCCCGGGCTCCGGGAGAGCGACCGGCAGGCGCTGCTGCGGGCGACCGCCAAGGTGGAGACCGCGGCCGGTGAGACGGCCGGTGCCAGCGCGCGGCTGTCGGTGACCTTCGAGTCCGAGGGCGGGGTCTTCGCGGACGTCGACCGGGCCATCTCCGAGCGCCGGCGCCTGTGGATCCGCTACTACTCGCCCGCCCGCGACGAGCTCACCGAGCGTGAGATCGACCCGATCCGCCTGGTCAGCGTCGGCCACACCTATGTCGAGGCCTGGTGCCGCCGTTCCGAGGCGCGGCGCACCTTCCGGCTCGACCGGGTCGCCGAGATCAAGATCCTCGACGAGCCGTCCGCGCCGCCCGAGGTCGAGCTCAGGGACCTGTCCGAGGGGCTCGTGCAGCCCGCGGCCGAGGACCCCGAGGTGGTCGTCGAGGTGGGCCCCGGCGGCCGCTGGGTCGCCGAGTACTACCCGCACGACAGTGCGGATGAGCTTTCCGACGGCGGGCTGCGTATTACCCTGCGCACTCCCGACCCGGCATCGCTGCGGAGGCTGGCGCTCCGGCTCGGCCGTGACGGCCGCATCGTCTCGCCGCGCGACCTCGCCGACAGCGCCCGCGAGGCGGCCCGCGAGGCGCTGGCCGCCTATGACGGGGTCGAGGCGCAGGACACCCCGGGGACGCGGGTGCACGACGGTCGGTACGACAGGCAGGAGCAGGGGCTTTGAGCGAGTCGGCGACGTCTGGTGCGGACATGACGGTGGCTGCCGCCTTCGCGGGGATGAAAAGCGCGGCTCCGGTGTCCTTCAAGGCGAGCTGCCCGGACTGCCGGGAGCGGTTCGAGCTGGCCGCCGCCGCCCTGCGCCTCGCCATCGGAGCGACCAGCCGCGCCACCTTCTACTCCTTCACCTGCCCCGAGTGCGGCGCGGCCGTCCGCAAGCCCGCCGGCGAGCGGATCGTGGAACTGCTGACCGGCGGCGGGGTCCGGACACTGCGGCTGCACTCCACCCTCTAGGCTCGGTGCCATGTTCTGGCCGATGTTCGCGGTAGCACTGGGTTTCTTGGGTCTCGCCGTCCTGGGTGTGCTCGCCGTCCGGGTCTTTCTGGAGGCGCAGCGTCTGGGGCGCCAGGTCACGGACTCCGCGCGGCGGATCAGCCGGGCCGCGGAGGACCTGGAGCGGGCGGCGGTGAGCACGGCCCGTTCTGCGGACTCACTGTGAGTACGGCTGAGAGTTGGGTGTGAGTCGAGCGGCGCATGCGTTTTGGGCCACTTCGACCTGTCACCTTGGCCCGGTCGGCAGGTACGCTGCTGGTCGCGGTTCGGATAACGAGGCTCGGCCGCGAACCGGGAGTACGCACAGGGATTGCCAGGCGTTCACCCCTGAGCGTTACGATCGCTGTCAGCACGACTGATCGGACACACGTCCGACCGGTCGGACAGCACCCCACAAGCCGCCTCGGTGAGAAGGTAAAGACTTATGTTCGGAAGGCTCGGCGCCCCCGAGATCATTCTCATCCTCGTCGTCGTCATCCTGCTGTTCGGCGCGAAGAAGCTTCCCGACATGGCGCGCTCGCTCGGCAAGTCCGCTCGCATCCTCAAGAGCGAGGCCAAGGCGATGAAGGACGAGGGCAGCAGCACGGCCACTCCGGCCGGTCCGCCCAACACCGACGAGCAGACCCCTGCTCAGCGCACCATCCAGGCCGCGCCCGGCGACGTGACGAGCTCGCGCCCGGTCACCGAGCCGACGGACACGACCAAGCGCTGACGCGGGGCCGGTGACCTCCGGCCCGCCCGCACGAGATGGGAACGTGGGTTGCTGAAGTCTGCCCGCAGAGAAGAGAGGGATCCCGAGGGGCGGATGCCTCTCGCGGATCACCTTCGTGAGCTCCGCAACCGGCTCGCGAAGGCGATGCTGGCCATCGTCATCGTCACGGTGGTGGCCGCCTTCTTCTACAACGACATCATCAACTTGATCACCAAGCCGATCCTCGACTCGGTCGGCTGTGACAAGTCCTTCGCGGAACTGGCCAAGTCGACACAGTCGACCAAGCCGTGCGCCGAGATCACGATCAACGGTCTGCTGACGCCCTTCACGCTGGCCCTGAAGGTGTCGCTGATGGCCGGCGTCGTCGCGGCCTCGCCGGTCTGGCTCTACCAGCTGTGGGCCTTCGTCGCACCCGGCCTGCACCGGCACGAGAAGAAGTACGCCTACGCGTTCGTCGGCACGGGCGCCCCGCTCTTCCTCGTCGGCGCCTACTTCGCCTACTCGGTCCTGCCGACCACGGCGCAGGTGCTGATCGGCTTCACCCCGGGCGGCACCGCCAACCTGCTGCCGTTGGACGACCTGCTCGACCTCGTCCTGCGGATGGTGCTGGTCTTCGGTCTCTCCTTCGAGCTGCCCCTGCTGCTGGTCTTCCTCAACCTCACCGGGCTGATCACCGGCAAGCGGATGCTCGGCTGGTGGCGCGGCATGATCATGGCCATCACCGTGTTCGCGGCTATAGCGACACCGAGCACCGACCCGCTGACGATGCTGGCCCTCGCCGCGCCGATCTGGATCCTGTACTTCGGGGCGACCGCCTTCTCCCTCCTCAACGACCGGCGCAAGCGCCGTCGCGAGGCCGAGGGCCCCGACGACGACGAGGCCTCCGACCTGGATCTCACCCCCGAGGACATCGGCGAGGTCGAGACCGTCTCCGCGAGCCGGGCGCTGCCCGAGCAGTCGGGTGCGGACCGGGTCAACGGTTATGACGACGTGACCTGACGAGGGGACTCGGCTCGTAAGGTCACTTCCGTGACCAGCGAGATCACCCTCTTCGTCAACCCCACCGCGGGCCGCGGCCGGGGCGCCCACGCGGCGCAGCCGGCCGCTTCCGCTTTGCGGGCGGCCGGATTCGCGGTGCGGACCGTGCTCGGCGAGGACGCCGCCGACGCCCTCGCACGCGCGCGTGCCGCCGTGGACGAGGGCACAGGGGCACTCGTCGCCGTCGGCGGCGACGGAATGGCCAACCTCGCCCTCCAGGCCGTGGCCGGCACCCGCACCCCGTTCGGCCTGGTCGCCGTCGGTACCGGCAACGACTTCGCCCGCACGCTGGGCCTGCCGGTGCGCGATCCCGCCGCCGCGGGCCGGCTGATCGCCGGCGCCCTCAAGGAGGGCCGGGTCCACGACATCGACCTGGGCCGGGTCGGTGACCACTGGTTCGGCACCGTCCTCGCCTCCGGCTTCGACTCCCGGGTCAACGACCGCGGCAACCGCATGAGATGGCCCGCGGGCCGCCTCAAGTACGACCTCGCGATGCTCGCCGAACTGGCCGGCTTCCGGCCCGTCCCGTACCGGATCACGCTCGACGACGGCCGGGTCCGCGAGGTCGAGGCGACCCTGGTGGCCGTCGGCAACGGATCGTCGTACGGCGGTGGCATGCGGATCTGCCCGGGCGCGGACCTCACCGACGGGCTCTTCGACATCACCGTGGTCGGGGACTGCAGCCGTAGGACCCTGCTGCGGGTGTTCCCGAGCGTGTACCGGGGCACCCATGTCGACCACCCCAAGGTGACCGTGCTGCGGGCCGCGCGGGTCGAGATCGCCGCCGAGGACGTCACGGGCTATGCGGACGGCGAGCCGCTCGGGCCGCTGCCGCTGAGCGCGCGCTGTGTGCGCGGGGCGGTGTCCGTGGTGGGCCCGTGAACTGCGGTGGGCCCGTGAACTGCGTGAAGAGCAGGTTTCGCGGACTCCGATCCGGATAATGATCGTCCTGTTGTCAGTGCCGCCGGGTACGCTCGAAAGCACGATGACAGAGGACCTCTCACCGGCCGAGCGGTACGCGGCAGCCCGCCTGCGGGCAGCCGAGCAGGCCACCGCGCTCGCGGGCTTCCGCGAGATGTACGACTTCGGTCTCGACCCCTTCCAGATCGAGGCCTGTCAGGCCCTCGAAGGGGGCAAGGGCGTGCTGGTCGCCGCTCCCACCGGCTCCGGCAAGACGATCGTCGGCGAGTTCGCCGTCCACCTCGCCCTCCAGCAGGGCAAGAAATGCTTCTACACCACACCCATCAAGGCACTGTCCAACCAGAAGTACGCGGACCTGAGCCGCCGTTACGGCGCCGACAAGGTCGGCCTGCTCACCGGTGACAACAGTGTCAACTCCGACGCCCCCGTGGTCGTGATGACCACCGAGGTGCTGCGGAACATGCTGTACGCGGGCTCGCAGACCCTCCTCGGCCTCGGATACGTGGTCATGGACGAGGTGCACTACCTCTCCGACCGCTTCCGGGGCGCCGTATGGGAAGAGGTGATCATCCATCTCCCCGAGTCGGTGACCCTGGTGTCGCTGTCGGCGACCGTGTCCAACGCCGAGGAGTTCGGCGACTGGCTCGACACCGTCCGCGGCGACACCCAGGTGATCGTCTCCGAGCACCGGCCCGTGCCGCTGTTCCAGCACGTGCTCGCCGGGCGCCGGATGTACGACCTGTTCGAGGAGGGCGAGGGCAGCAAGAAGGCCGTCAACCCCGACCTCGCCCGGCTGGCCCGCATGGAGGCCCAGCGGCCGTCGTACCAGGACCGCAGACGCGGCCGGGCGATGCGCGAGGCCGACCGGGAGCGCGAGCGGCGGCAGCGGTCGAAGGTGTGGACGCCGAGCCGGCCCGAGGTCATCGAGCGACTGGACGCCGAGGGCCTGCTGCCCGCCATCACGTTCATCTTCAGCCGCGCCGCCTGCGAGGCGGCCGTACAGCAGTGCCTGTACGCGGGGCTGCGGCTCAACGACGACGAGGCACGCGGGAAGGTGCGCGCCCTCGTCGAGGGGCGCACGGCCTCCATCCCGACCGAGGACCTCCATGTCCTCGGGTACTACGAGTGGCTCGAGGGCCTGGAGCGCGGTATCGCGGCCCACCACGCGGGCATGCTGCCGACGTTCAAGGAGGTCGTCGAGGAGCTGTTCGTGCGCGGCCTGGTCAAGGCCGTGTTCGCGACCGAGACGCTCGCGCTGGGCATCAACATGCCCGCGCGCTCGGTCGTGCTGGAGAAACTCGTCAAGTGGAACGGCGAGCAGCACGCCGACATCACCCCCGGTGAGTACACCCAGTTGACGGGGCGTGCCGGGCGGCGCGGCATCGACATCGAGGGTCACGCGGTGGTGCTGTGGCAGCGCGGGAGCAGCCCGGAGCACCTGGCCGGGCTGGCCGGCACGCGCACCTACCCACTGCGTTCCAGCTTCAAGCCGTCGTACAACATGGCGGTCAACCTCGTCGAGCAGTTCGGTCGGCACCGCTCGCGCGAGCTGCTCGAGACGTCGTTCGCGCAGTTCCAGGCCGACAAGTCGGTCGTCGGGATCTCGCGTCAGGTGCAGCGCAACGAGGAGGGCCTCGACGGCTACAAGGCCTCCATGACCTGCCACCTCGGCGACTTCGAGGAGTACGCGCGGCTGCGCCGCGAGCTCAAGGACCGCGAGACCGAGCTGGCCCGGCAGGGCGTCGCCCAGCGGCGGGCCGAGGCTGCCGTGGCGCTGGAGAAGCTCAAGCCGGGCGACGTCATCCATGTGCCGACGGGCAAGTACGCCGGTCTCGCGCTGGTGCTGGACCCGGGCCTGCCCGCAGGGCGGTCCAACGGCCACCGGGGCTTCGAGCACCACGACGGCCCGCGGCCGCTGGTGCTGACCGCCGAGCGGCAGGTCAAGCGGCTCGCGTCGATGGACTTCCCGGTGCCGGTCGAGCCGTTGGAGCGGATGCGGATCCCGAAGTCCTTCAACCCGCGCTCACCGCAGTCCCGTCGGGACCTGGCCTCCGCGCTGCGCACCAAGGCGGGGCACATTCCGCCGGAGCGGGCCCGTAAGCAGCGCTCCCAGGCGGCCGACGACCGCGAGATCGCGCGGCTGCGGACGGCGATCCGGGCGCATCCCTGCCATGGGTGCAACGACCGTGAGGACCACGCCCGTTGGGCCGAGCGGTATCACCGGCTGCTGCGGGACACCTCGCAGCTCGAGCGGCGCATCGAGGGGCGTACGAACACGATCGCCCGCACCTTCGACCGGATCGTGGCACTCCTGACCGAGCTGGACTATCTGCGGGCCGACGAGGTCACCGAGCACGGCAAGCGGCTGGCCCGGTTGTACGGCGAGCTCGACCTCCTGGCCAGCGAGTGCCTGCGCGAAGGGGTCTGGGAGGGGCTCGCCCCTGCCGAACTGGCCGCATGCGTCTCGGCGTTGGTGTACGAGTCCCGGGTCGGCGACGACGCCATGGCACCCAAGGTGCCGTCCGGCAAGGCCAAGGCGGCGCTCGGTGAGATGGTGCGGATCTGGGGGCGGCTCGACGCCCTCGAGGAGGACTTCCGGATCAACCAGACCGAGGGGGTCGGGCAGCGGGAGCCGGATCTCGGGTTCGCCTGGTCCGCGTACATGTGGGCCAGTGGGAAGGGGCTCGACGAGGTGCTGCGGGAGGCGGAGATGCCTGCCGGGGACTTCGTGCGGTGGTGCAAGCAGGTGATCGATGTGCTGGGGCAGATCTCGGCGGCGGCTCCGGTGTCGGGGGGTGGGAATTCCTCCGTCGCGAAGAACGCGCGGAAGGCTGTCGATCTGTTGCTGCGGGGGGTTGTGGCCTACTCGTCGGTGGGGTGAGGGATCGGTCGACCTACTCGGCTTTCAGATAGGACCGCCAGCCTCCGCATGACGTGATGTCCTCGGCGTCCGTGAGAGCGGACGGCTCGCACAGGAAGCCGGGAACCTCGGTGCCGTCGGCCAGTTGCACACTGCCCAGCGTCATCGGGCGGGGGAGCGCGGTCAGGAGGCGGCCGAGGCCCTCCGCCGGCAGCCGCCACACCTCCGCTTCGATCGCGGCGCCGCCCTCGCCCACGTGGACCAGGCCCGGCTTCGGTGGGGCCGTCCGCAGGGCGTGCAGGCGGTAGACCGGCGCCGTGGTGGTCGTACGGTCCAGGCGGGCGCCCAGCGCGAGGAGTTGGGGGTTCAGCGGCTGTCCCGTCAGGTGCGCGCCGACCACCGCGAGCCGGGTCTCCGGCTGGAGCAGGCTCGCGATCCTCGCCAGCCGCTCATCGGTGTACGCCGGCCCGATCAGCATCACGCCGAACGGGAGGCCGTTCACCTCGCCCGCCGGGACGGCTGCCGCGGCCAGGTCGAAGAGGTTCGTGGAGTTGGTGAAGCGGCCCAGGCGGGCGTTGGCCCCCAGGGGATCGGCGGCCACCTCGGCGAGGGTGGGGTGGCCGGGGGTCGTGGGCAGGAGGAGGGCGTCCGCGTCGGCCAGTTCGGCCAGCGCGCGCGTGCGGAGCGCGGCCAGGCGGTCCATGTCGGCGTAGAGCTGGTGGGCCGGGAGGTCGCGGGCCCGGGTGATGATGCCGGCGACCGTGGGGTCCAGGGAGTCGTCGCCCGCTGCTGTCGCCTTGTCGACAAAGGCTCCCACCGCCGTGTAGCGCTCGGCCACGAAGGCGCCCTCGTAGAGCATCGCCGCGGCGTCCGTGAACGGCGACAGATCCAGCTCGCGGAGCGTCGCGCCCGTCGCCGCAAGCTGCGCCACCGCTGCCTCGTACGCCTGAGCCCAGCCCTCGTCCAGTTCGCCGAGTTGGTCGCGCGCGGGAACAGCGATCCGCCACGGGCCGGGGCGGCGTGCGGGGAGGGGCGGGGTCGTGCCGGTCGCCATGTGGGACAGGGCCTGCTCGGCCTCCGGCAGGGTGCGGGCGAACACCGTCACGCAGTCGATCGAGGCGCAGGCCGGGACGACTCCGGCCGTCGGGACCAGACCGCGGGTGGGTTTGAGGCCGACGATGCCGTTGAAGGCGGCCGGGACCCTGCCCGAGCCCGCCGTGTCGGTACCGAGGGCGAAGTCGACGATGCCCAGGGCCACCGCGACGGCCGAGCCGGAGCTGGAGCCGCCGCTCACCTTGGCCGGGTCGTACGCGTTGCGGACCGCGCCGTGCGGGGAACGGGTGCCGACCAGGCCCGTCGCGAACTGGTCCAGGTTCGTGGTGCCGAGCACGATCGCGCCCGCCGCGCGGAGACCTGCGACGACCGGGGCATCGGCCTCCGGATGGTAGGCGTACGACGGACAGCCCGCCGTGGTGGGAAGGCCGGCCACGTCGATGTTGCCCTTGGCCGCGAGCAGGCGTCCCGCGAGGGGGAGTCGCTCGCCCTTCGCGAGCCGTTCGTCGATCGTCCGGGCTTCCCGCTCGACCTCCTCCCGGGGGCGCAGGTCGATCCAGATCTCGGGGCGGTCCACGGCCTCGATGCGGTCATAGGCGGCACGGACCCGGGTGACGGTGGTGGACATGGCTCGCTCCTCATTCACTGTGCGACCAGGTTTTCCTGTGCGGCCGGGCTTCACTGTGCGGCCGGGGCCAGGACGAGCAGTGCCGTCCCCGCCTCCACCTGGTCGCCCGGCCTGGCCAGGATCTCCGCGACCACGCCGTCCGTCGGCGCGTGCACCCTGGACTCCATCTTCATCGCCTCCAGGGCGAGCAGCGGCTGGCCGGCCGCCACCTCGTCGCCCGGCTCGACGTTCAACTGCCATACGGAAGCGGCGAATTCGGCCTCGATGAGACGTCCGCCCGGAGGGACCGTGACCTCGGCGGAGGGGACAGCCGGTGGCGACGTCTCCGCTGCCCGCGCGAACTCGCCCGCCGCTTCCCACGCGTCCCGCTCCGCGGAGAAGGCCACCTGCTGCTGTGCCCTGAACTCCGCTATGGACTCGGCGTGTTCGGCGAGGAACGACTGGTACGCGGCGAGCGAGAAGGTGCCCTCCTCGATCCGGGGAACGAAGCGGCCGGACGTGATGTCGGCCCGCAGCTCCAGGAGTTCGTCCGCGTCCACCGGATACCACCTGATGCGGTCGAAGAAGCGCAGCAGCCAGGGCGAGCCCGGCTCGAACGCGCCGCGCTGCTGCCAGGGCGACCACACCTGGGTCGTACGGCCCACGAACTGGTAGCCACCGGGGCCCTCCATGCCGTAGACGCAGAGATACGCTCCGCCGATCCCGACGGAGTTCTCGGCCGTCCAGGTGCGCGCCGGGTTGTACTTCGTGGTCACCAGGCGGTGGCGCGGGTCGAGCGGGGTGGCCACCGGGGCGCCCAGGTAGACGTCGCCCAGGCCCAGGACGAGGTACTCCGCGTCGAAGACCGTGCGGTAGACGTCGTCCACCGACTCCAGGCCGTTGACGCGGCGGATGAACTCGATGTTCCAGGGGCACCAGGGCGCGTCGTCCCGAACGCCCGCCATGTAGCGGGCGATCGCCTCGCGGGTGGCGGGGTCGTCCCAGGAGAGGGGGAGGTGGACCGTGCGGGAGCGGACGACCAACTCGTCGGACGGGGGCAGGGATGCGGTGATCTCCCGTACGACGGCGAGGAGTTCGTGCTGGGGGAGGCGGCCGGGGTCCGTCTGGATCTGGAGGGAGCGGATGCCCGGGGTGAGGTCGGTGACGCCGTCGAGGCCCTGCTCGGCCACCGCGTCCATCAGCGCGTGGACACGCATGCGCAGCGCCAGGTCCAGCTGCATGGGGCCGAATTCGACCAGCAGGTTGTCGTCGCCGCTGCGGCGGTAGGTCACGTCACCGTCGCGGGTGAGGACACCGCCGTCCACGATCGCCGGGCGGGGCTCGCCCGCGACGTCCACCGGCATGAACCGCACGGTGTCGCCCGGGCGCAGCTGGCCCAGCTTCCAGCGCTCGGTGCTGATGACGGTCGCCGGGCACACGAACCCGCCGAGGGAGGGCCCGTCCGGGCCCAGCAGCACCGGCATGTCGCCCGTGTAGTCGACCGCGCCGACCGAGTAGGGGGTGTCGTGGATGTTGGAGGGGTGCAGGCCGGCCTCGCCGCCGTCGCTGCGGGCCCAGCGGGGTTTGGGGCCGACCAGGCGGACACCGGTGCGGGCCGAGTTGAAGTGGACCTTCCAGTCGGCGGCGTAGAAGTCGCGGATGTCGTCCTCGGTGAAGAACTCCGGGGCGGCGTGCGGGCCTTCCACGGCGGCGATGTGCCAGGTGGAGGTGTAGGAGGGACGGTCCTCGACCGGTGTTCCTTCGGCCTGAGCCTCTGCGAGCAGCGGCCCCTCGGCCTGGCGGCCTCCGTGCAGTACGTCGCCCGTCCGCAGGGCCCGGCCGCCGTGTCCGCCGAAGCGGCCCAGCGTGAAGGTGCTCGCGCTGCCGAGGAAGGCCGGGACGTCGAGGCCGCCCGCGAAGAGGACGTACGTCCGCAGACCGTGTTCGGCGGGTGCGCCGACCTCCAGGACACCACCTGCGGGCACGGTCACCGGCTCCCACTGGGCGACCGGAGTGCCGTCGACGGCGACCGGGGCGGGGGCGCCCGTCACGCAGACGGTCGTGGCGTGGGTGAACCTCAACGACGGGCCCTGCAAGGTGCACTCGAGGCCGGGAGCACTTTCCGGGTTGCCCAGCGCCGTGTTGCCGAGCCGGAAGGAACGGTCGTCCATCGGGCCGCACGGGGGTACGCCGACCTGCCAGTAGCCGGTACGGCCCGGCCAGTCCTGCACGGTGGTGAGGGTGCCGGCGGCCATGACCTCGATGCGTGGGGTCGGGTCCTGAACCTGGGAGAGAGTCGCCGTCGAGTGGGTCGCCCTGGCGAGGCGCTGGTCCGCGAGCGCCGCCCGGACCAGGCCCAGGTTGGTCTCGATGCCGTCGACACGGGTGCGCTCCAGGGCTTCGTCCAGCCGTCGGAGGGCGTGGGCGCGGTCGGGGCCGTAGGCGATGATCTTCGCGAGCATCGGGTCGTACGACGTCGTCACCTCGGTGCCCGTCTCCACCCAGCCGTCGACCCGGACTCCGGTGGGGAACTCGACCCGCGTCAACAGCCCGGCGCTGGGCCGGTGTTCACGCGAGGGATCCTCGGCGTAGATGCGTGCCTCGACGGCGTGGCCGTGCGGCGGATCCGGTTCGCGTACGACATCCCGCTCGCCGCGGGCCAGTCGGAGCATCCAGGCGACCAGGTCGACGCCGTAGATCTCCTCGGTGACCGGATGCTCCACCTGGAGGCGGGTGTTGACCTCCAGGAAGTACGCCTCCTCGCGGGCGGCGTCGTAGACGAACTCGACGGTTCCCGCGGAGCGGTAGCCGACGGCGGCGCACAACTCACGTGCGCTGTCCGCGAGTTGTGCGCGGACGTGCGAGGGGAGACCTGGTGCCGGAGCCTCCTCCAGGACCTTCTGGTTGCGGCGCTGGAGGGAGCAGTCGCGGTCGCCGAAGGTGACGACCCTGCCCTCGCCGTCGCCGAAGACCTGTACCTCGACATGGCGGGCGTGCTCCACGAGCCGTTCCAGGAAGACGCCGGCGGAGGAGAAGGAGGCCGCGGCGACGCGCTGCACCCGGTCCCAGGCGTCGGTCAGTTCGTCGGCGGAGTGGCAGGCCGACATGCCGATGCCGCCGCCACCGCCGGTGGCCTTGAGCATGACGGGATAGCCGATGGCCGCCGCGGATGCGAGAGCCTCGTCGAGAGACGGCAGCAGTCCCGTGCCCGGTGCCAGGGGCACCCCGGCCGCCTCCGCCGCCGCCCGTGCCGTGTGCTTCGCGCCGAAGAGCTCCAACTGCTCGGGCGTCGGACCCACGAACACGATCCCCGCGTCCTCGCAACGGCGGGCGAAGGCGGCGTCCTCGGACAGAAAGCCGTAACCGGGATGGATCGCGCCCGCGCCCGAGTCCTTGGCGGCCTTCAGCACCAGGTCGGCGTCGAGGTACGACTCCTTCGCGGGTGCGGGGCCGAGGCGTACGGCCTGGTCGGCGAGTCGGACGTGCGGTGCGGCCCGGTCGGCGTCGGAGTACACCGCGACCGTCCGCAGGCCCACCTCGCGGGCCGTGCGGATGATCCGGACCGCTATCTCGCCCCGGTTGGCGACGAGGAGGGTGTCGAAGGTCATCGTGCGTCCCCGATCGTCGTCTCGGCGGCCTCGATCGTCATCTCCACGGGTGTCGGGTCGAAGCCGTTGCACGGGTTGTTGATCTGGGGGCAGTTGGAGACCAGGACGAGGACGTCGCGTTCGGCGCGCAGGGTGAGCGAGAGGCCCGGGGCGGAGATGCCGTCGACGATGCCGAGGGTGCCGTCCTGCTCGACCGGCACGTTCATGTACCAGTTGATGTTGGAGACGAGGTCGCGCTTGCCGAGACCGTGCTTCGCGCCCTCGGCGAGGAAGTTGTCCACGCAGGCGTGCTGCGACCAGGTGTGATGGCCGTAGCGCAGGGTGTTCGACTCTTTGGAGCAGGCGCCGCCGACGGTGTCGTGGCGGCCCACGTCGTCGGCGGTGACCGTCATCAGCGGGGTGTGCTCGCCGGACATCAGCACGCTGCCCGTGGTGAGGAAGATGCCGCCCTGCGCCTGGACGGTGTCGGGGGCGCTGTAGCGGACCGCCGTGTCGTGGGCGTCGTAGACGAGGAAGTCCACGGCCTGGTTGCCGTGCAGATCGGTGATGGTGAGCGTCTCGCCCTCGCGGATGACGCGGGACCAGGCGGCGCGGGCCGGAACCACGGTCTTCATGCGCGTCCCTTCGAGGCCAGGAATTCGGCGGTGTTGAGGAAGGCGCGGCGGCCTTCGGGGGTGGCGTCCCAGAGGGCGTCGCCGGCGCGGGTGGGTTCGGCGCGCCAGGCGAGGACTTCCAGGGGGGTGCTGAGGTAGTCGGGCCGTGGGTCGGCGGGGTGCGGGACGTTCGCGATCAGTACCGTCACGTCCTGTTCGGCGCGAAGGGTGACGCTGCCGCCGGGGCCCGCCGAGCCGGTGAAGTCGAGCGTGCCGTCCTCGCGGATCCGGACGCCCTGGAAGAAGGACAGGGACGGGGGGAGATCGCGGGGTTCGAGGCCGTTCTTCGCGGCGGCCAGTTTGAAGAGCTCACGACCGGCGGGGGAGGGGCTCTGGGGGGTGCCGTCGCCGTAGCGCCCGGTGTTGCTGACCAGGGTGGAGGTGCCGCACAGGGCGTCGTGGCGACCGGAGGTGTCGACGACGACGCTTGCGAGGACGCGGCCCTGGTCGGACAGGAGCAGTTGGCCCTCGCCGAGGTAGGCGTTCCACTGGACCTTGACCGTGTCGGCGACGTTCAGACGCTCCCAGGGGCGGCCCTCCGCGTACAGGAGGAGGTGGGCGCAGGCGTCTCCGTGCGGGTCGGTGAGGCGCAGTTCGGTGCCGCGGGCGAGGACGCGGTGGGTGTAGTTGCCGCCCGCGACGGTCTCCGCCCACACCAGGTGGCCCGCCTCGCAGGGCGGGTCCGGCCAGTTGCCGGCCGGGACGACGGGCATGGCCTCGGCGCGGGTGCCCTCCTGGGCACGGGCGTGGTCTCGGGCTCCGTACGTGGTCTGCGTGGCCATGGCGGGACCTCCGGCTCCGGGGGTTATTTCTGTCGCTCGACAGAAATTAGGTGCGCCGCGGGTCGGAGGGATTGCTCGGGCGTTGCGAGAGGGTTACCGGGGGCTCACAGGCGTGTCGTCGGGGTGTGGGGCGGTGGGGGCTGGTCGCGGCCGCGCGGCGGAGTCGCGAGTCGATACGGTCCTGCGCTTTTGGGGAGGCTGGAGCATGCGGGGGTCTCTGCGGCCGCCCCGGGGCTGGGGATCACTCGCAGATCCTCGTGCTCCTGGGGGGGGCTGGAGCATGCCGGGGTGTCGGCGTCCGTCTGGCGCTCGTGGATCACTCGCAGATCCCCGAGCCCCCGTGTGCGAGGATCGCACGCATGGGTACGACAGGCGGTGCGGCGGAGTCCGGGCGACGGGTCGGCAGGCCGCGGGCGGCTCGGCGGCCGGACACAGGGCTGGCGCCGCGTGACGAACTCCTCGTCGCCGCAGCCGAGTTGTTCACCTCGCTGGGCTACGCCGCCACCAGCACCCGGGCGGTCGCCGAGCGCGCCGGCATGCGGCAGGCGTCCATGTACCACTACGTCTCCGGCAAGGAGGAGCTCCTCGCCGAGCTCCTGGAGTCCACCGTCACGCCCTCGTTGGCGTACGCCCGCGAGCTCCTCGCCGACGACACGGTCCCGGCCGAGAACCGGCTCTGGGAGCTGTGCCGCGCGGACACCGAGGTGCTGTGCGACGGGCCGCACAATCTCGGCGGCCTCTATCTGCTGCCCGAGGTGCGCGCCGAGAGGTTCGCGGGTTTCCATGCCGTGCGCGCCGAACTCAAGGATGCCTACCGGCAGTTGCTCGCGGCCACGTCGGCGGGAGGTGCCCTCGCCAAGGGTGAGCTCGATCTCCGCACCGACCTGTTGTTCGGCCTGATCGAGAGCGTGATCCTGATCCACCGCTCCGACCCCGAGCGCCCCGTCTCGGTCTTCGCGGAGGCCACCGCGGACGCGGCCCTGCGCATCGCCGGGATCTGAGTCCGGTACCCGACCGGAGGTCGAGCTTCACCCGTCGCGGTGAGTGGGTCTCGTACGTGCGTACGCCCTAACTGAACGTGTTCGATCTGTGTCGGAGCGTATAAATGGGGCCGAGGGTACTCCAGTCGCAATGCCCGTTTCAGGCGCTTGCTGAATATGACACGGCGATGATCCGGTCGGACTAAGCTCGCCCGCAGCGCACCGAGTTGATGTGTATTCGTGCGCTTGTTCCCTATATGTGCGACTCCCCGTCGATACGTCTCAGAGGGCCCACATGGTGAGTGTTCAATCCCCGCCAGGACGCCGTGAACTGCCGTATGCGCGCGTGCTGTTGCTCCCCGCCATAGTCATGGCCGCGGCGACCGGGGCCGCCGTCGCGGCAGTGCAGCAGCCCGCCCGGGCCGCTGTCGGCTGGTGCGGTGCCATCGCCACACTGCTGGTGATCGCGGTGGCGGCCGAAGCCGTCCGGCGCGGTCGTGAACTGCGGGACCAGCGACTCGAGCACGACCGTCACACCGCGGATCTGCAGCGGCGCATCGCCGACCAGGACCAGGAGCTGATCCGGTTCGCGAAGGAGATCGCGCCCACCGCGCTGGACTGGCTGCGCCGCGGAAGTTCCCCCGGAGAGGTGATTCGCCAACTCGGCGACATCGACCCCGCGTGGGCGGACCTCCCCGAGGCGCAGATCCGCCTGCTCAAGACGGTGCTCACCATCGTCGACACCGAGGAGATCATGCGTGACGCCGCGCAGCGCTCCTTCGTGAACATCGCGCGTCGCGTCCAGGCCATCGTCCACCAACAGGCCAACGAACTGCGGGAGATGGAGGAGGACCACGGCCGCAACCCCGAGGTCTTCGACGACCTCCTGCGCATCGACCACGGCACCGCGCTGATCGGCCGCCTGGCCGACTCCATCTCCGTCCTCGGCGGCGGCCGCCCCGGACGCCAGTGGCCGGAGCCCGTCGCGCTGTACAGCGTGCTGCGCGGCGCCATGTCGCGGATCCTGGAGTACCGGCGGATCGATCTGTCCTCGATCGCCAAGGTCAACGTCAAGGGCACCGCCGTCGAGCCGGTCATCCACGCCGCGGCCGAACTCCTCGACAACGCCACGCGCTACTCCCCGCCGCAGAGCAAGGTGCACGTCACCGCCACCGAGGTGCAGACCGGCGTCTGTATCGAGATCGAGGACGCCGGCGTCAGCCTCAGCGAGGAGGCCCGCCTGAGGGCCGAGGGCATGCTGGAGCGGGCCAAGGCCGGTGTGGACCTCCAGGATCTGGGTGAGTCGCCGCGTCTCGGCCTCGCCGTCGTGGGCCGGCTCTGCCAGGCGTACGACATGCAGGTCTCCCTGCGTGCCTCCGCGTACGGCGGCGTGCGCGCCATCCTCGTCGTGCCCAGCGACATGCTCACCGACGAGCCCGGCGTCGGACTCGCCCACGGCATCGGCGCCACCGCCGTGCCCAAGGCCGAACTGGGCGCCCTGCCCGGCCCCAAGCGCACGATCAAGAAGCGCCGCCCCACCAGCCCCAAGTTCACGACACCGGTCTCCATGGAGGACGACGTCCCGGAGGTCACCGAGTGGACGGCCAACGGGCTGCCGCAGCGCCGCAGCCGGGTCAAGACCTCGCTCACCCAGCGCTACGCCGAGCAGGCCGAGATCGAACGCGCCGAGCGCGAAGGCCGCCCGACGATCTGGTCGACGGCCCAGCGCGAGCCGGAGCCGGAGCGGAAGCCGGACGACACCCCGCCCGGCCTGTGGGTCCAGGCGTTCATGGACGGCCTCAAGCGGCCCACCTCTTCCACAGTCACCCAGCAGACCGACGAACCGGCCCGTACCGAGGCCGAAGACGAGGGGAACCTCAAGTGATCCAGCAGCGAGGCAACTTCGACTGGATGCTCCAGGACCTCGCCAAAGGCGTACCGGGCATCCAGATGATCGTGGTGCTCTCCGCCGACGGCCTGCGCATCGCGCGGCACGGCGGAGACCCGGACACCGCCGACCGCGTCGCCGCCGCCTGTGCGGGCCTGCAGAGCCTGGCGGGCGCCGTGGCCGGGGAGATCCCCGGCAGCGACGGCAAGATGAAGATGGTCCTCATCGAGATCCACGGGGGCTACTTCTATCTGATGGCCGCCGGCCCCAACGCCTATCTCGCGGTGCTCTCCGACATCATCACCGAACCCGGCCACATGAGCGCCCGCATGAGCGACCTGGTCGTCCGCATCGGCGCGCACCTCACCAGTCCGCCCCGGCGCAACGGGCAGACCGTATGACTCCTCCACAACGCCGACGGCGATTCCCCAAGGCCAGTCCGGAACCGGCGCCGCAACCCCCGCAGGAGGGCCAGGACCCACCCGAGGGACCGAAGAAGAACCCCGAGCGGCTGTACGTCATCACCGGCCCCGACGGAGCCGAGCGCTCGGAACTCGACCTGGTCACCTTAATCGTGGCGCACGCCGACCCGCCGCCCTCCGCCACGCCTGAGCAGGCGGCGCTGCTCAGGCTCTGCACGGCCCCCCTGTCCGTGGCCGAGCTGTCCGCCTATCTCAGCCTGCCGTTCAGCGTGGTGACCGTCCTGCTCACCGAGCTGCTGACGGCCGAACTGGTGACGGCCCGCGCCCCGGTCATCCGACAGGCGCTGGCCGACCGTTCCCTCCTCGAAGCGGTGATGCATGGACTTCAAAGGCTCTGACACCATCCCCGGTCCGCGCACAGAGGACCACCTTCCCCAAACCGCCGAAGCCGCGGTGAAGATCGTCATCGTGGGCGGCTTCGGCGTGGGCAAGACGACCATGGTCGGCTCGGTCAGCGAGATCAAACCGCTGACCACCGAGGAGACCATGACCCAGGCCGGCATCGGGGTCGACGACAACTACGGCTCCGAGACCAAGACGGCCACCACCGTGGCCATGGACTTCGGGCGCATCAGCATCACCGACCAACTGGTCCTCTACCTCTTCGGCACCCCGGGCCAGGAGCGCTTCTGGTTCCTGTGGAACGGCCTGTTCGAAGGCGCACTCGGAGCGGTGGTCCTCGTGGACACCCGACGCCTCGAAGTCAGCTTCGACGTCATGGACCGTCTGGAGGAGCGCGGCGTGCCCTTCGTCGTCGCCGTCAACACCTTCCCCGACGGCCCCCGCCACCCGCTCGACGACCTGCGCGCCGCGCTCGACCTCAGCGAGGACATCCCCATCGTCGAGTGCGACGCACGCCGGCGGGCGTCCAGCCGGGACGTGCTGATGACGTTGTTGCAGTTCCTTCATTCGCTGGCTTTGGAGAAGGCTCCGGTGTGAGGGGTGGCTCGGCAGAGCCGTACCGCCGCCCCCTCTCCCAAGCTCCCGGCTTCGCTCGAACCCATCGGACCGGGGCAGCCCATCACTTCCTGTACACCAGATCGATCTCAGCTTCGGAGCGACCATCGTGACGCCTGAATCCTTTTCCCCGGCCGGTACGGACGACCCCACGGCCGCCCCTCCCCCCGGCTGCCCCGCACACGGCATCGGCGTCGGAGGACTGCGTCGGCTGTACGGCCCGGGGGCGGAGGACCTGGAGGCCGTGTACGAGACGCTCCGCGCCGAGTACGGAACGGTGGCTCCGGCGCTGCTTCACGATGATGTGCCGATCTGGGTGGTGCTCGGGCACGGCGAGAACATGCACATGCTGCGTACTCCCTCGCACTACAGCCGCGACACCCGGTTGTGGGCCCCCATGCAGGACGGCACGGTCAAGCCGACTCACCCGATGATGCCGCATCTTGCCTGGCAGCCGCTCTGCTCCCATGCCGAGGGCGACGAGCACCTGCGGCTGCGCGGCGCGGTTACCGGCGCCATCTCGACCATCGACCACCGGGGGATCCGCCGTCACATCAACCGCGCGACCCAGCACTTGGTCAACAAGTTCTGTGAGCAGGGCAGGGCCGACCTGGTCAGCCAGTTTGCCGAGCGCCTGCCGATGATGGTGATGTGCGAGATCTTCGGCATGCCCGAGGAGTACAACGACCGGATCGTGGAGGCCGCCCGCGACCTTCCCAAGGGCACCGAGACAGCCATCGAGAGCAACGCGTACATCATGGATGTCCTCACGCGGCTCACCGCCCGCCGACGGGCCGCACCCGAGGACGACTTCACGAGCCACCTCATCAACCACCCGGCGCGGCTCACCGACGAGGAGGTCAGCCAGCACCTGCGCCTGATCCTGATCGTCGCGTACGAGAGCACCGCCAACCTTCTCGCCAACGTACTGCGGGTGGTGCTCACCGACCCGCGGTTCCGTGCCCAGTTGAACGGCGGCCAGATGACGGTGCCCCAAGCGGTGGAGCAGTCCATGTGGGACGAGCCGCCGTTCAGCGCGATCCTGGGCTACTTCGCCAAGCAGGACGCCGAGTTGGGCGGCCAGCGCATCCGCAGGGGCGACGGGCTGATCCTGGGCATCGCGCCGGGCAACGTCGACCCACGGGTTCGTCCCGACACCAAGGCGAACATGCAGGGCAACCGCTCCCACCTCGCCTTCAGCGGCGGCCCCCACGAGTGCCCTGGCCAGGACATCGGCCGTGCCATCGCCGACGTCGGCGTCGACGCGCTGCTGACCCGCCTTCCCGACGCGGAACTCGCTTGCGAGGAGGACGAGTTGCAGTGGACGGAGACCATCTCGAACCGGCATCTGGTGGACCTGCCGGTGAAGTTCGTGCCCAAGCCCCAGCAGGACGTCATGGCGCTCCCGGCGCACCGCATGCCGTCGCAGCGCTCCAACGACTGGCAGGTCAGCACGCCACTCCCGCAGGCGACACCTCCCGTACCGAGCGTGCCGACGCCCGCACCGACGCCCGACGAACCGGTCGGGCACCCCGGGGTCTTCCAGCGCCTGCTGCGCTGGTGGCGTGGAGAGTGAGCCGACCGGCACCGACCTACCCGGGGGCCCACTCCTCGTAGGAGGACCACGCCCGCAGCACGCGAGAGCTGACGAAGTGGTGCTCGCGTCCCGTGACCGGATCGGTGAACTCCAGTACCCGTGCCAGCAGTTGGAGCGGACGCCGGAAGTCGCCGGACGCAATGGGGTCGGTGACCACCGGATAGAGGGGATCGCCGAGGATCGGCACGCCCAGAGCGCTCATGTGCACCCGCAATTGATGCGTCTGCCCGGTGCTCGGCGTCAGTCGGTACCGGGCGCGCTCGTCCCGGTGCTCCAGCAACTCGATCCGGCTGATCGCGTTGGGCTCGCCCTCGATCTCCCGGGCCGCCAGGACTCCGCGTTCCTTGACGATCCGGCTGCGCAGGGTGCGTGGCAGGGGCAGCGCCGGGTCGTAGGGGGCCACCGCTTCGTACTCCTTCGCCACCTGTCTGTCCCGGAACAGCGACTGATAGGCGCCGCGTTCCTCGGGCCGCACGGTGAACATCACCAGGCCGGCCGTCAGTCGGTCCAGCCGGTGTGCGGCGCCCAACGTGGGGATGCCCAGCTGTCGGCGCAGCCGTGCCAGGGCCGTCTCGGCGACGTGGCTGCCGCGCGGGGTGGTGGCCAGGAAATGCGGCTTGTCGGCCACCACGACGTGTTCGTCCCGATAGAGGACGTCGATCGGGAAGGGGACCCGCTCCTCGTCGGGCAGCTCCCGGTGGAACCACACGAACATCCCCGGCACGTACGCCATGTCGCGGGTCACCGGACGCCCGGCGGCATCCACGATCCGCCCCGCCTCCAGCAACCCGTCGATCACCTCGGCCCCGGCCGCGAGCCGCGCCATGAGGTGATCCCGCACGGTCGCCCAAGCATCACCGATCGGCAACCGCACTCGCACCGGATCGACCCCGTCGCGCTGCGGCAGGGGAGAGGGCGGGGGCGGTGTACGGCGTCTCATCACGATCAAGCCTACGACGGGGCGGTGAGGGGAATGGGCCGTGCCGCAGCTCAGCGCTCTCAGGGCGGCGGACCTGGCTCAAGGGATCACTTCTGCTCCGTTCCGGCCGGAGAAGAGCGAGCTCCTGCTCCGTACCGCCGATGCGCAGGCGAGACCGAGCCGCTGGAGTTCTGTCACGTCGATGTGCGCATCCCAACGGCCGTGCAGCCAGCCGCGCACAATGGTCGAGCTGTCGGCGTAGAGCCTGTCGAGTTCCGGCCCGATGTTGACGGGACCGGCCTGGTCCGTGCAGGCGCACTCGGCATGCGAGAAGTACTCGGCCAGCCTGGGCGCGTATGTCCACTCCACACTCGGGCGAAGCTTCTTGCGCACGATTGTCGCGCTGCCGTCGTGCACTCGTTCCCGGCCTCCCCGTGCATACAGGCACGTGCCCACCACGAAACCCGCGACGACACGTTGCCACTGCTCTCCGCCGATCGCGCAGGTATGGCTCAGACAGACCTCCAGGATGTCCCAGAGCTGTGTCCTGTCGGGCAGTCGCAGTGCCAGATTGTTTCGGTTGCCGTTCTCGGTATCACGTCCTTGGTCGATCAGGTCATGAGCGAGTACGGCGACCATCGTGGTTTCGTCGACGATCTTCCGAAAACGTTCCGAGCTGTCGTCCTGGACGGTATAGATGTGCACCCCGATGTCGGCGCCCCTGATGCGGATGTACTCCTCGGTGTCGAAGAGATCGGGCAGTTGGAGGATTCCGGTCAGGTTGTCGACGAGCTGAACCGCGCCGCACTCCATCTGCGCAGCAACTACCAGTTCGCCTTCTTGCCCGTGCAGCCGCACGCATTGCCGGGAAGCGACCACTGCATCCCGGGCGAGCCGGCTGATCTCCTGCACATGCGGCGTGGTTCCGGCGTAATACTCGCTGACTCCCGCCAGTACGCCCCACAGGAACGTGGTCTTGGCTTCGAGTGCGGTGCTCGACTCGGGTGCGGTGCACAGAGCGGTGAAGAGACCCGCCATCTCCATCGCGAAGGAATAGTGAGCCGTATGACCCACGGCTCGTTGGCACCACTGCTGGGCCCGGTCGACGGAGAGCTCTCCCCGTACGCCGATCAGCGGCGGGGTCTCCGAGCTGCGCATCAGCCGGTCGTACGCGAGGGTCAACAGCCCACCCGTGTCCCTGCCGAGGAGGGACTGCCAGTTCACCTGCCGTTGCTCACGGCGCAATAGTGCACGTACGGCCCGGAGGCCGGGAGGCCGAACCGCATCGAGATGCGAGCTGGGCGACCTCAGTGCGGATCGACTGCCATTGGCGGTCTCCGCCTCGATCGCATGGCAGAGCATTCCGGACAATGTCATGGCGTGCGGATCGGTGAGGAGAGAGTCAACCGAATTCCGCCACTTCGCGGGTTCGAGCCTCGATATGACCTGACCATGAGTTCCAGGGCTCAGGGCGCCCGTCAAGCCCGCCAGATCACTCACCTGACGCTCCCTCTGCTCGGAGCCCGCCTCCCCTGGTGCGCCTGTGTTTGTGAATCGCCTTGTGCGACGATAGGCCGGAAAAGAGCCCCATACTGTGCATCCACGCATAAGGTATCGGGGACGAGGTAATACTCATCGTGCTGATCTCCCGTCGCGTATTCAAGACCTGGAATGATCAGTCCCTTTCAGGTCCTTCGGCTTGGGTAGAACACGGGATCAGAGGCGTTCCGGGGTGTTCGGGACGCGAGGGGCGCATGTCACGGCCAGGGTGACGTGTGCCGACCGAGGTGAGCGTGCCCGATCAGTGGAACGGCCCAGGCAACTCGCCTGGGGCAAAGTCATTCATGCTGCCCTCCGGGTGGCGGAGTCGACCAAGTCCATGAACTACGCGTTGTGTTCCATACGCTGCGACCGCAGCGTGGCTGAACTGGTGCATGAACCAGGCCTCGTCAACTGCGCGCGGCGGCAGCCGGGCGGTGCGGAGAGTCAGTGGCCACCACCGCCACGACAGCGTTGTCGCAGGCGAGGTCGTGGATCATCCCTACCTTCCAGTGCCGCCGTGGGTTTCGTCAACGGTGCGGGGCGAGTTGGCGCTGGTGTGAGGCACCGTGACGGGTCGATGCGCGGGGCATGTCGGGTGGGAGCCGGGTCACTGTTCTCGGTGACATTCCGGACAGCCCGGTCGGGAGGACGCAGGCGCTCGCCCCGGGCGCATTCGCACTAGTGTACGGCCGTGTCGACCGCATCGGTACGGTGCGCGGAGCACGTACCCGAGCCGCACCGCCGACCATCGCAGGCATCCGGCCACCATCCTCACGGGCCCGGGTGCGACACCGCTCATGCCGGCAATTCACCTGACAGCCCACCACTTCGCACCATGCGACGATTTCCGGCCGTGCGAAAGGGGGCGCAGCCCCGGCGCACGGAGCGGATCCCCTGGCCGCCGGATGCACGGCCGCGCATTCCAGCCTGTCGGTGCGCCGCGGGTACCACCGTCGTTTGCGGCTGTTGGGAAGCAAGTTCGTCCGGGGACGGGCCGTCCCACTCGAGCGCCCAGGACGTGACCATGGTTCAGTGCGAGGGTGGGACATCGGGGCCGCGTCCCATCGCCGTCAAGGGTAAAAACTCGTTGGGACGGATTCCGTGCGGTTGGCAGGATGAGGCTCATGCCGTACCTCACCCGCTCGGTCCTCGCGCCAGGCGCCCTCTCCAGCACCGTGCAACCCACCCTCCCCACCGGTGACGGTCTGCTCCTGCGCCCCTGGCGGGCCGAGGACGCGCCCGCGGTCCACGCCGCGTTCCAGGACCCGGTGATGCACCAGTGGCACGCCCGTGCCGCCGACTCCGTGGACGAGGTCGGCGGCTGGATCGAGGAGTGGCGGGAGGCCTGGGCCCAGGAGAAGACCGCTCAGTGGGCCGTGGTGGACGCGGACACCGAGCTGCTGCTCGGCCGGGTGGCGCTGCGAGAGATCAATCTCGACGACGGGCAGGCCGAGATGGCGTACTGGACGACCGCGGAGGCGCGTGGGCGGGGTGTCGCGGCGCGTGCCACGGTCGTCCTGTCCCGCTGGGCCCTCGACGACATCGGGTTCCATCGCCTCGAGCTCATGCACGCCGTCCGGAATGAGGCCTCGTGTCGTGTCGCGACCAAGACGGGCTTCGTTCTGGAAGGGACCAAGCGCAGTGCGGTCCTGCATCCGGACGGTTGGCATGACATGCATCTGCACGCGCGTGTCCGGGGTGACTGAGGGGCCGCCACGGCGGACCTACGGGGGTCCGCCAAGGGGCTGCGCCCCCTACCCCCTCGGCGTACGCCCGCGAACCGCCCGCCATGCCACGCCCACTGCCAGCGTCGCGGCCAGGAACAGCACCGTGAACCACTGGAAGTACCAGTGCCCGCCCGCCGGGTCGTACACCTCTGCCCGGGGCCAGGCCAGGTTGACGGTCATCAGGAGGCCGTAGAGGAGGGCCAGGGCGTTGACCGGGACGCCCCAGCGACCCAGGGAGAACAGGCGGGCGCCCGTCTCGTCCGTGCCCTCCGACGTGAACTCCCCTCGCACGCGCCGGATCAGCAGCGGGCCCGTGACCATCGCGTACGCCAGGTAGAGCATCACGATGCAGGTCGTGCCGATCGCCAGGAACGCCTCCGGGGAGGCGAAGTTGAGCAGGAGGAGCGCGGCGGCCAGGATGCCGACGACCAGGGCGGGGGCGGTGGGCATGCCCGTGCGGGGGTTCACCCGCGCGAGGCGGCCCGCGAACGGCAGTTGGCCGTCGCGCGCCATGGAGAAGAGCATGCGGCAGGCCGCTGTCTGGATGGCGAGGGTGGCCACCGCGATCGCGACCACCACGTCGGCCAGCAGGGCCTTGCCGACGCCGTCGCCCAGGCTGCTGGTGAGGACGTAGCTGAGGCCGTCGACCGACAGGTGCCCGTCGGTGAGGCTGGGGGCGGCGAGCAGGCCGCCCAGGACGAGCAGGCCGCCGAGCACGCCGGCCGCGCCGAGCGCCGTGAGGATCGTGCGGGGCGCGGTGCGGCGCGGAGCGTGTGTCTCCTCGCTCATCTCGCCCGCGCTGTCGAAGCCGATCATCACGTACGCCGCCGCGAACGAGCCCACCAACAGGGCCCCGAACAGGCCGCTCTGCGCGGCGCCCGTGGTGTGGAAGGTGATGCTCGGCGTGCGCTCGGAGTGGGTCAGCAGGAGCACGATGATCAGGACCGCGCCGATGATCTCGGCGGTGACGCCGACCCGGTTGATCAGGGACATCACACGGTTGTCGAGGACGTTCACGACGGTCGTCAGGACCAGCAGGATCACGCCGAGGAGTGCCGCGTTGGCCGCCCCGTCGGCCGAGGTCGGCGCCGGGTCGGTGCCGACCAGCTGGAAGCCGGACCAGATCGCGGGGAGCACCATCTGCAGGGCGAGTGCCGCCGCGGCGACCACGACGATCTGCCCGATCACCATGATCCAGCCGGCGAACCAGCCGAAGGCCGGGGTGGAGAGGCGGGACGACCACTGGTAGATCGCGCCGGACAGCGGGTAGCGCGCCGCCAGTTCCGCGAAGCAGGCCGCCACCAGCAGCTGCCCGACCAGTACCACCGGCCAGGCCCAGAAGAAGACGGGGCCGCCGAACGCGTACCCGAAGGCGAAGAACTGGAAGACGGTCGTCAGGACCGAGATGAAGGAGAACCCGGCCGCGAAGGACGCGTACCGGCCCAGGCTCCGGTGCAGTTCCTGCTGGTAGCCGAACTCGGTGAGGGTGCGGTCGTCGGGGGCGGGGGAGTGCGGAGGATCGGGACGGACGTCGGAGGGGCTGGCTGTCGTCACGGCGGCACCTGCCTTCGGCGGCATGAGAGCGGAGAGCGGAACAGCGGTGCGGGAGCTGAATTCCTGTCGGGTGACAGAAATTAAGGAGGCGCTGTTTCGGGTGCGTGACGCAGGCATGTCGAAGTGGCTCCCAAGTCCTCACGCTCTTGTGCCGGGCACCTAAACGCGATACATCGTGTCTATTGACCGCCCTTGTGGGTCGCGATATGTTCGGTCACGGATATTCGGGTACGAGGTTCGGATGGGAGGTGGAGTCATGGGGCGCCGCAAGCTCCGCAACCCCCTGGCGCTCGCCGTGCTGGCGACGCTGTGGCAGAAGCCGATGCATCCCTACGAGATCGCCCAGACCCTGCGCCGCCAGGGCAAGGACGCCAGCACGAAGATCAACTACGGCTCGCTCTACACCGTCGTCCAGAGCCTGGAGAAACACGGGTTCGTCGAGGTCACGGACGTGGAGCGGCAGGGCAACCGGCCCGAGCGGACCGTCTACGGCATCACCGCGGCCGGGCGCCAGGAGATGACCGAGTGGATGTCGGACCTGGTCGCCTTCCCGGCCAAGGAGTACCCGATCTTCGAGACCGCGCTCTCGCTGCTCGGCGTGCTGCACCCCGACGAGGTGGTGCCGCTGCTGGAGCAACGGCTCGACGCCCTGGAGGTACAGATCGCCGGCGGCCGAGGCGCCCTGGAGAAGCTCTACGAGACGCTGCCCCGGCTCTTCCTCGTGGAGAACGAGTACCAGCTCCACATGGTCGAGGCGGAGGCGGCGTGGGTCCGCGGCTTCCTCGGCGAACTCAGAGAGGGCAGGCTGCCCGGCATCGAGGAGTGGAAGGCGTTCCACGCACCATGACCTGACGAGAACAGGCCCCGGCACGGCTGTTGCAGCAGCCCGCCGGGGCCTCGAACCCCGAACTGAATCCGCTCTGAGGCACATCCAGGCGATCGAGGTGCGGCATGCCCAGGATAGCCCGGTGCTCCTCACGCGGATCAGTTGTCATCCCTTCACCGGATCCGCTCACCCAGGAGGACACCTGCCATGAACACCCGTGCGCCCGCGATCGAGGCGCGTCAACTGATCAAGACCTACGGCGGTGAGGTCACCGCACTCAACGGCATCGACGTGGTCGTCGAGCGGGGCAGCGTCTTCGGCCTGCTCGGCCCGAACGGCGCCGGCAAGTCCACCACCGTCAAGATCCTCACCACCCTGGCCCGCCCCGACTCCGGCTCGGCCACCGTCGCGGGCCACGACGTGCTGCGCCACCCGGACCGGGTCCGCCGGGCCATCGGCGTGGTCGCCCAGGGCTCCGGCGCCGACCCGGTCGCCACCGGCCAGGAGAACCTCCGACTCCAGGGCAGGCTCTACGGCTTGCGGGGCGCCGCGCTCGAACGCCGGGTGGACGAGCTCCTCGACCGCTTCACGCTCACCGACGCCGCCCGGCGCCCGGTCAAGGGCTACTCCGGTGGCATGCGACGCCGACTCGACGTCGCCCTCGGCCTGGTGCACCGCCCCGAGGTGCTCTTCCTCGACGAGCCGACCACCGGACTCGACCCCGAGGCCCGCAGCGCGATGTGGGACGAGATCGGCCGGCTCGCCGGTGAGGAGGGGCTGACGATCCTGCTCACCACGCACTACCTCGAAGAGGCGGACCGGCTCGCCGAGCGTGTCGCCGTCGTCGACCGGGGCCGGATCGTCGTCGAGGGGACTCCGGACGCGCTGAAGGGCGAACTGCGCGGTGACGCGGTGCACTTGGAGCTGAGCGAGCCGCTCGGCGACGCGGGCCGCACCCTGCTGACCGGCGCCCTGCACGGGGTGCCGGGCGTGCACGAGGTGCTGGCCGACGGGCACCGCGTCAGCGTCCGCGCCGACGACGGGGCCGCCGCCGTACCCGCCCTGCTCACCGCCCTGGAGCGGGCCGGGGTCAGGGTGGCCACCGTGACCGTCGCCCGTCCCTCACTCGACGACGTCTATCTGCGCTACGCGGGCCGCCGTTACGCGGAGGCCGAAGACCTGGTGGGTGCCCGATGAGCATGGCCGTCTCCCAGACCTGGTACATGACGCAGCGTCAACTCATGGTGTTCGTACGGCAGCCCGCGTACGCGATCATCACCCTGGTCCAGCCGGTGATCTGGCTGTTCCTGTTCGGCAGCCTCTTCAGGAAGGTCGTCGAGCTCGGCGGCTTCGGCACCACGTCCTACCTGGACTATCTGGTCCCCGGTGTGGTGGTGATGAGCGCGCTCGGCTCCAACATGTGGGCGGGGATGACCACCCTGGACGAGATCCAGCGCGGCACCCTCGACCGCTTCCTGACCACTCCGGTCAGCCGGGCCGCCCTGATGAACGGCAACGTCGTCAACAACGGCCTGGTCACCGCCTTCCAGTCGGTGGTCATCGTGCTGCTCGGGCTGCTGGGCGGCGCCGACTACCCGGGCGGAATCGCCGGGATCGCCGTGCTGGTCCTCGCCTCGGTGCTGCTGGGCACCGTCTTCGGGGCGCTGTCCAACGCGCTCGGCATGCTGGTGCGGGAACGGGAGTCGATCATCGGGATCAACACCTTCCTGCTGCTCCCGCTCACCTTCCTGTCCAGCGCCTTCATGGCGCCCTCGCAGATGCCCTCCTGGATGCGGCACATCGCCGACTTCAACCCGTTGAACTGGGCGATGGTGGCGGGCCGTTCGGCCCTGTCCGCGGACCCGGACTGGGGCGTGGTGCTGGGCCGCGGGGGAGCGCTGCTCGGGCTGGCGGTCGTGGCGGTGTGGCTGTCGATCCGGACCTTCCGGTCGTACCAGCGGTCGGTGTGAACGCGCGAGAGGGGCGGCACCTTCGAAGGTGTCGCCCCTCTCGCGGCCGAGCCCAAGCGGCCGCATGCCTGAAGCGGGACTGCGCTGAAGCAGCCGTACGGGAGAACGGCCGTACGCCTAAGCGGCCGGCGCCGCCCCCTCCTGCTCCGCCTCGATGCGCGCGTTCCAGTCCCGCTTGGAGGCCTGCCAGCCGTCCTCGTTGTGGCCCAGGCGCCAGTAGCCGGAGATCGACAGGTCCTCGCGCGGGACACCGCGCTCGACGCGCAGCAGATGGCGCAGCTGCTTCACGAAGTGCGCCTCGCCGTGCACGAACGCGCACAGCCGGCCCTCCGGGAACTCCAGCGCGCGCACGGCCTCGACCAGCGACTCCCCGACCGGGCGGGAGCCGCGGTGCAGCCACACGACCTCCACGTCGGAGTCGATCTTCTGCTCCTCCGCGGGCCCGGAGACCTCGATGAAGGCGTGTGCCCGGGCGCCGTCGGGCAGCGACTCCAGGGAACGGGCGATCGCGGGCAGCGCGCTCTCGTCACCGACGAGGAGATGCCAGTCGGCGTCCAGGTCGGGGGCGTAGGCGCCGCCCGGGCCCATGAAGCGCACGGTCTCACCGGGCTGGACGCGCACCGCCCAGGGGCCGGCGAGGCCCTCGTCGCCGTGGATCACGAAGTCCAGGGTGAGCTCGCGGTGTTCGGCGTCAAAGTGGCGCACGGTGTAGGTGCGGGTCACGGGCCATTGCTCGCGCGGGAACTCCTCGCGGATCCGCTGTATGTCGAAGGGCTCGGGATAGGTCGCGCCCTCGGCCGGGAAAAGGATCTTGACGTAGTGGTCGGTGCAGGTGTCCGCCGCGAAGTCCGCGAGTCCGTCGCCGCCGAGCACCACGCGCTGCATGTGCGGGGTGAGGCGTTCGGTGCGGACGACCTGTGCGGAGTGAGGCTTCCGCGGCTTGCGTCCCGGTCCTTCTGCCATGTCGGCCTCCCAATTCCCTACGCTTAGGCTTACCTAAGTTAGCATCCACCCCCCTGGTGACGGCATGCCACTCGTGGAAAGCGCGGGCAATATTTACGCGCCGAGCGTCGCCATCAGCCGCTGCAGTGAGCCACCCAGCCCCCATCGGTCTGCCAGCTTCTCCAGTGCCGCGGGATCGCGCGGCGTGCGCGGAACCGCGGTCTCCACCTGCGGCAGCGGGACGTCACCGGCCACCAGCACCACCTTCGGTGCCACGGCGACGTACGGCCGCGACTCGTCGAGCCGCTTGCGCTGCGAGGGTGTGAGCTTCGCCTTCGGGTCGTCGACCGCGGCCATGATGCCGGCCAGGTCGCCGAACTCGGCGAGCAGTTTGGCAGCCGTCTTCTCACCGATACCGGGGACACCCGGCAGGCCGTCGCTCGGGTCGCCCCGCAGCGTCGCCAGATCCGCGTACCCACGGCCGTCGACGCCATACTTCTCGCGCAGCCAGGCCTCGTCGGTCAGCTGGAGCGTGCCGACGCCCTTGAGGGGATACAGCACGCGCACCCCGCGCTCGTCGTCCACCAGCTGGTACAGGTCGCGGTCGCCGGTGACGATGTCGACCGGGCCCGTCGCCCGCGCGGTGAACGTGCCGATCACGTCGTCCGCCTCATAGCCGGCCACACCCACACGCGCGATGCCGAGCGCGTCCAGGACGGCCTCGATGACGGGCACCTGCGGCGAGAGCGTGTCCGGCACCTCCTCCTCGTCCGGGCCGCTCTCGCGCTCCTCGGCGACGCGGTGCGCCTTGTAGGAGGGGATGAGGTCGACCCGCCACTGGGGGCGCCAGTCCGCGTCCATGCAGGCCACCAGCAGGTCGGGCCGGTGGTCCTTGACCAGGCGGTCGATGAATTCGAGGAGGCCGCGCACGGCGTTCACCGGCGTGCCGTCCGGTGCCTTCACCGACTCCGGCACGCCGAAGTAGGCACGGAAGTAGAGGGAGGCGGTGTCGAGGAGCATCAGTCGTCCGGTCACGCTTCGCATCATGCCGTACGGCACCGACACCGGCCCTCGTCCCTTGCCACGTCCAGCGGGTGTGAGCGTCCTGTGAACTGGACCACCGGTGCGTTTGGCCGAAAGGCATCGGGGCAGGCGCCGCCTCGGAGCGAGGCAGGTTGCACCTTCAACTGTCGCGGCCCTTCGTCTCCCCCCAGTGGTCGAAGAGACGAGAGGCACGCGTGTCATCAAGGCTTGAGGCAGAGCAGCTGTACAAGGTGTTCGGAAGACGGCCGGGCGAGGCCGTCGAGCGGCTCCGCGAGGGCGCCGACCGGGAGGGACTGCGCGCCGAGGGCACCACCGCCGCGGTGATCGACGCCTCCTTCACCGTGGAACCGGGCCAGATCTTCGTCGTCATGGGTCTGTCAGGCTCCGGCAAGTCCACGCTGCTGCGCATGCTCAACGGCCTCCTGGAGCCAACCGCGGGCCATGTCCGCTTCGACGGCCAGGACCTCACCGCGCTCACCGACCGCGAGCTGCGCGCCGTACGCGCGAAGAAGATCAGCATGGTCTTCCAGCACTTCGCGCTCTTCCCGCACCGCAGCGTCCTGGAGAACGCCGCCTACGGCCTCGCCGTCCAGGGCGTCGCCAAGGCCGAGCGCGTCGAGCGGGCCACCGAGGCCCTGGAGCTGTGCGGTCTCAAGGGCTGGGAGAAGTCCTGGCCCGACGAGCTGTCCGGCGGCATGCAGCAGCGCGTGGGCCTGGCCCGTGCCCTCGCCACCGACGCCGACCTGCTCCTCATGGACGAGTCCTTCAGCGCGCTCGACCCGCTGATCCGCCGGGACATGCAGGACCAGCTCCTGCAGCTCCAGCAGACCCTGAAGAAGACGATCGTCTTCATCACCCACGATCTCAACGAGGCCATGCGGCTGGGCGACCGGATCGCCGTCATGCGCGACGGCCGGATCGTCCAGATCGGCAGCGCGGAGGACATCCTCGTGCGGCCCGCCGACGACTACGTCGCCTCCTTCACCAAGGACGTCGACCGCTCCCGCGTCCTGACCGCGTCCGCCGTCATGGACACGGACGTGCGCGGCGACGAGGCCGACTGCGGCTGCGCGAGCGACTGTGAGACCGCGACGCCCGACACGCCGTTCACCGAGCTCTGCGCGATGAGCGCCCGGTCGACACATCCGGTGGCCGTCCTCGACGAGCACCGCACACTCGTCGGCGTGATCCCGCAGCAGCGACTGCTCGGCTTCCTCGGCGACGCGGAGGTGGCCCATGCCTAGGATCCCGCTCGGCGACTGGGTCAACGACACCGTCGACTGGCTGCTCGACCACGTGTCCTGGCTCTTCGACTTCCTCAAGACCGTCTTCACCGGCACCTACGACGGCATCGACGCCGTCCTCCAGGCGCCCCAGCCCCTCCTGCTCGCGGGCATCTTCGCCGTGATCGCCTTCTGGCTGCGCGGCACCCTGGCCGGCCTCCTCACCTTCGCGGGATTCGCCTTCATCGACTCCCTCGAACTGTGGGAGGACGCGATGACGACCCTCTCGCTGGTCCTCGTCGCCACGATCATCGCGCTGGTGATAGCCGTCCCGGTGGGCATCTGGGCGGCCCGCTCGAACCGGGTCAGCGGAGTCGTCCGCCCCGTCCTGGACTTCATGCAGACGCTGCCCGCGATGATCTACCTCATCCCGGCGATCCTGTTCTTCGGCACCGGCGCCTCCGCGGGCATCGTCGCCACCCTGATCTTCGCGCTCGCCCCCGGTGTCCGGATGACCGAGCTCGGCATCCGCCAGGTCGACAAGGAGCTCGTCGAGGCCGCCGAGGCGTTCGGCACCACCCCTCGCGACACCCTCCTGCGCGTGCAGCTACCCCTGGCGCTGCCCACCGTGATGGCGGGCGTCAACCAGGTCATCATGCTCGGCCTGTCGATGGCCGCGATCGCCGGCATGGTCGGCACCGGCGGCCTCGGCGGCGACGTCAACGAGGCGATCGGCCAGCTCAACGTGGGCCTCGGCTCCGAGGCCGGTGTCGCCATCGTGATCCTCGCGATCTACCTCGACCGCATGACCAGCGCGCTCGGCACCCAGGTCTCCCCGCTGGGCCGGCGCGCCGCCGCCAAGGCGCGCGCGTCCCAAGGCGGGCTGAAGATCTGGTCCTACCGTCCCAGCCCCCAGATCGCCGTGATCGGCGTCGTCGTCCTCGCCCTCGTCGCGGGCGGCATGGGGATCTTCGGCGGCGCCTCGGGCGAGGCCACGGCCGTCTCCGGCGGCAAGGACGTCGGCCAGGGCAAGAAGATCAGCATCGGCTACGTCCCCTGGGACGACGGCGTCGCCTCCACCTTCCTCTGGAAGGAGATCCTGGAGGAACGCGGCTACCAGGTGGACGCCAAGCAGTTCGACGCCGGACCGCTCTACACCTCCCTCGCCTCCGGCAACGCCGACTTCATGACCGGCGCCTGGCTGCCGACGACCCACGAGCAGTACTGGAAGAAGTACGGCAGCAAGCTCGACGACCTCGGGGCCTGGTACGACAAGACCTCTCTCGAGCTGAGCGTGCCGTCGTACATGAAGGACATCAACTCCCTGGCCGACCTCAAGGGCAAGGCCTCGCAGTTCGGCGGGAACATCACCGGCATCGAGTCGAGCGCCGGCGAGATGGCCCTGCTGAAGAGCAAGGTCCTGAAGGCGTACGGCCTCGACAAGGAGTACAAGGTCGTCGACAGCTCCACGCCCGCCATGCTGGCCGAGCTCAAGCGGGCGTACGCCCAGAAGGACCCGATCGTCGTCACGCTCTGGTCGCCGCACTGGGCGTACAACGACTACGACCTGAAGAAGCTCAAGGACCCCAAGGGCGCCTGGGGCTCGGGTGACGGCATCCACACGGTGGCCCGCAAGGGCTTCGCGGCCGAGAACCCGGTCGTCGGACAGTGGCTGAAGGGCTTCAAGCTGGACGAGAAGCAGCTCACCAGCCTGGAGGCCGAGATCAACAAGGCGGGCAAGGGCAAGCAGCAGGACGCCGTGCGCACCTGGCTGAAGCAGCACCCGGGCCTGGTCGACAAGATGGCCCCCGTCCAGAAGACGGCGGCGGAGACGAAGCGCCCGGTGAACGTGGCCTGGTTCCCCTGGGACGAGGACATCGCCGTCACGTATCTCTGGAAGAACGTCCTGGAGGCTCGCGGCTACAAGCTCAACCTCAAGCAGATGGACGTGGGCCCGGTCTACACGGGCCTCGCCTCCGGAGACCTGGACCTCAACTTCGACGCCTGGCTGCCGTACGCCCAGAAGAACTACTGGGACAAGAGCAAGGACAGACTCGCCGACCTCGGCACCTGGTACGAGCCGACCTCGCTGGAGGTCGCGGTGCCGTCGTACGTCAAGGGTGTGAAGTCCTACGAGGACCTGAAGGGCAAGGCCGCCCAGTTCGACGGGAAGATCATCGGCATCGAGCCGGGCACCGGCGAGATGAACCTCCTCAAGAACAAGGTCCTGCCCGGCTACGGACTCGACAAGGAGTACGACGTCGTCGACGGCTCCACGCCCGCGATGCTGGCCGAGCTCAAGCGCGCCTACGCCAAGAAGCAGCCCGTCGCCGTCGTCCTGTGGTCCCCGCACTGGGCCTACAGCCAGTACGGCCTCACCAAGCTGAAGGACGACAAGAAGCTCTTCGGCGAGGGCAACACGATCCGCACGATCGCCAACGAGGAGTTCCCCTCGCAGTATCCGCAGCTCACCAAGTGGATCAAGGGTTTCCACATGAGCGAGAAGGAGCTCGGTACCCTGGAAAGTGAGATCAACAGGTACGGCCAGGGTCACGAGGAGCAGGCGGTCGCCGCCTGGCTGAAGGAGCATCCGGGGATGGTCGGGCGGATGACACCGTCATAACCGCTCCGGGAGCACGGTAAGGATCCGGCCAACCACATAGAGCTATGTCATCGCCTGAACTTCGCTGACGACAAGGGGACTTGAGCAGCGGGCGACGGGTGAGCGCCCGGCTTCCGGCCCCCTGGTGATCCACCGGGGGGCCGTTCGGCTGGCGTGAAGTGAGAGGTACGGTCGCACGCGGTGTGACATCGATGTGACGGCCGCGTGAAACGGTTTGCCGAACATGCGTAGGGTGCAGACAACTCATCAGGGGACGTGTCACAGGACCGACGAGCGGAGGAGGGAGCCGGAGCCATGGGCGACCACAAAGAACAGCCCCTTCGGGTCGGCGCGGCCGTGCGCCGCAGGCGCCGCGCGCTGGAGCTCACCCTCGCCGTCGTGGCCGAGCGCAGCGGCCTCTCGGTCCCCTTCCTGAGCCAGATCGAGAACGAACGCGCCCGCCCCAGCCGCAGCTCCCTGGAGAAGGTCGCCGACGCCCTGCGCACCACCGCCGTCGAACTCCTCGCCGCCGCCGACCCGGCGTGCAGCGTCGACGTCGTGCACGCCGAGGGCCCGGAGCCGGACTTCGCACCCCGGATGCGTTCCCTGGTGCGCGGTCACCACCAGATGCACGCCCAGGAGTTCACCGGCGACCATGACGCGGGCCGTGAATTCCAGTACCGCAACGACCAGTTGATGTATGTCGCCGACGGCGCGGTGGACGTCGAGGCGGAGGGGCGCGCCTACCGGCTGGGCCGCGGTGACACCCTGTACCTCACCGGAGGGGTGCGGCACCGCTGGCGGGCGACCGTGGCGGACACCCGCGTGGTCGTCGTCGCCGTGGCCGAACACATCGAGGCGGTCCGGGACCGGCCCCGGCAGTGAGAGTCGTCTCCCTGGTCCCCTCGCTGACCGAGGCGATCGCCCGCTCCGCACCGGGCGCCCTGGTCGGCGCCACCGACTGGTGCACCCATCCGGCGGGCCTCGACGTCACCCGCGTCGGCGGCACCAAGAACCCGAAGCTCGACCGGATCACCGCCCTCGCGCCCGACCTGGTGGTCGCGAACGAGGAGGAGAACCGGGAGCCCGATGTTGCCGCTCTGCGGGAGGCGGGCCTGGAGGTCCTGGTCACCGAGGTCCGGGACGTCCCGCAGGCCTTCCAGGAGCTGGCCCGGGTCGTCCAGGCGTGTGGCGTCGTACGGCCGCGCTGGCTGGACGAGGCCGAGGAGTCCTGGTCGGCGCTCGCGCCCCTCGCGCGCCGCAGGACGGCCGTCGTACCGATCTGGCGGCGGCCCTGGATGGTGCTGGGCCGGGACACGTTCGCGGGCGATGTGCTGTCCCGCCTGGGCGTGGACCACGTGTACGCCGGCCACGAGGACCGCTATCCACGCATCCCGCTGGAGGAGCTGCGGGCGGCGGCACCGGATGTGGTCGTCCTCCCCGACGAGCCGTACCGCTTCACCCCCGAGGACGGCCCGGAGGCCTTCCCCGGCCTGCCCTGCGCCCTCGTCAGCGGACGGCACCTGACGTGGTACGGACCCTCACTGGCAGAGGCGCCACGTGCGCTGGGCGAGGCCCTGCGAGCAGCGCGCCGCTGACGACCCCGCGCGCGGTGTGCAGGGCGGCGGTGGCCCAGGCGGCGACGAGAGCGAGGAAGAGACCTGTGGCCAGCCAGTCGTAGACGACGAGTCCCGTGTGCCGGGCCAGCGCCTCGGCCCCCGTGACACAGGTGCCGACCGGGAAGGTGAAGGCCCACCAGGTCATCGCGAACCGCATCCCGTGCCGGCCCGCACGGACGACGTGCGCGGTGGCGAGCCCCAGCCACAGCAGCGCGAACCCCATGACCGGAACGCCGTACAGCACCGCGAGGACGCCGAAGCCCTGGCTGTAGGGGGCCGCCACGACACCGGGGGCCACGTCCGCGAACTTGCCGACGGCGGTGGTGGACTGGCCGAGCGGGCCGAGGACCAGGAAGAGGGTCGGGGTGAGGGCGAGGGGGAGCGGCCCGCCGGTGACGATCCGGGCGAAGACGAGCGGCAGCATGGCCAGGGTCGCGAGAAGGCTGAGCCCGAACATCGCGAAGCACGCGAGGAGCAGGGTCTCGCGCGGCTGACCGGCCGGGAGATGCGGCACGAGAAGCGGCCCGAGCGCGGCGGACACCATCGGCGCGACGAGGGGGAGCAGCCACACGGGTGTGGCCTGCCGCGGGTCGGCCTTCTGCCGTACGGCCATGAGGTACGGCACGGTGATCGCGGCGGCGAGTCCCACGGCCGTACCCGAGGTGAACAGCACGGCGTCGAGGGCGACCGCAGCCGGCGTCCCGATCCAGTACCGGCCGACGGTGAGGGCACCGCCGCCGACGGCCAGCAGGGCCATGGCGAGGCAGCCGTAGAAGGGGGCCATGGCGGCATCGAGGAGGTGGGCGCGGGCCTGGTCGCGGTGGTGGCGCCAGTGCAGGGCGCGGGCGCAGAGAAGGATGAGCAGCACGGCGAGGGACAGGAGCCAGACGGCCGCGCAGATCGTGCGCAGGCCGGGGAGGTGCACGGGGAGCGCGATGCCGGCGGTAGCGACGATCGCGGTGCCCATGACAGAGGCGTACCAGTTCGGCCCGAGGTGACGGACGGCGGTGACCATGCCTCCACGGTGTCGTGCGGGACGGGTCGCGACCAGGGAGTATGGCTCTATGAGGGCATAAGCTGTCTTTATGAGCGGTGTGGATCAGCAAGGAGCGGCGGTGGGCGGCGGCCTGGCCCACCGGGTGCCGGATCTCGGGGCGCTGGAGCTGCTGCTGGCCGTGGCGCGGCTCGGGAGCCTCGGCGGGGCGGCGCGGGAGGTCGGCATCACCCAGCCGGCGGCGAGCAGCCGGATCCGCTCGATGGAACGGCAGTTGGGAGTGGCCCTGGTCGACCGCTCGCCCCGCGGCTCCCGGCTCACGGACGCCGGGGCGCTGGTGACGGACTGGGCGCGGCGGATCGTGGCGGCGGCGGAGGCCTTCGACGCGGGGGCGCAGGCGCTGCGGGTCCGGCGCGACTCCCGGCTGCGGGTGGCGGCGAGCATGACGATCGCGGAGTACCTGCTGCCGGGGTGGCTGCTGGCGCTGCGTGCCGGGCGGCCGGACACGGCGGTGTCCCTGCACGCGGGGAACTCGGCGACGGTGGCCGAGCGGTTGCTGTCGGACGAGGCGGACCTGGGCTTCGTGGAGGGGCTGACGATCCCTCCCGGCCTCGACTCGGTGGTGATAGCCCACGACCACCTCATCGTGGTGACCGCCCCGGGACACGCGTGGGCCCGCCGCCGACGTCCTCTGGCCGCCACCGAACTGGCCACGACACCGCTGATCCTCCGCGAGAAGGGCTCGGGCACACGGCAGGTGCTGGACGCGGCCCTGGGCGGCCTGGCCCGCCCGCTGATCGAACTCTCCTCCACCACGGCGGTGAAGGCGGCGGTGGTGAGCGGGGCGGGTCCGGCGGTCCTGAGCGAGCTCGCGGTGGGGGAGGAACTGGCGATGCGCCGCCTGGTGCGGGTGCCGGTGGAGGGAGTGTCCCTGGCACGCGACCTGCGGGCGGTGTGGCCCACGGGCCACCGACCGGTGGGCCCGGCGAGGGACCTGCTGTCGCTGACGCGGGCGTAGGACGGTTCCTCGCGGGGGCGAAAACCCTTGGCGAGCCGGCACAGCGGACCCGCACCATGAACCGCATGACCGCCACCGCCCCGCCCGCAACGGGCGTCCGCACCCCCTGGGAGGACCTCCCCGAGGCCGTACGCGATGCCGTCGCGGACGTGCTCGGCGGACGGGTCACGCATGCCACCACCCAACCCGGCGGATTCTCCCCGGGCGCCGCCACCCGCGTCCGCTCCGCCACCGGCCGCCGGGCCTTCGTCAAGGCCGTCAGCGGCGACACCAACCCCGACAGCCCGGAACTGCACCGCACCGAGGCACGGAACGCCGCCGCGCTGCCCGCCGCGGTCCCGGCGCCCCGTCTGCTCGGCACCTACGACGACGGCACCTGGGTGGCCCTCGTGTACGAGGACGTCCCCGGCCGCCAGCCCCGCATCCCGTGGCAGAACGCCGAGTTGGCACGCGTCCTGGACGCGGTGGCGGAACTGAGCCGCACCCTCACCCCGTCCCCGCTCGACGCGCCGCCCGCCGCCACGGCCCTCGCCCGCACCTTCGGCGGCTGGCAGCGACTCCTGGACGGTGAGCACGAGGACCTCGCGGAACGCCTAGGCCCCTGGACCGCCACCCATCTGCCCCGGCTCGCCGAACTCGCCGCTCCCTGGCCCGAGGCCGTCACCGGCGACACCCTCGCTCACGGGGACCTGCGGGCGGACAACATCCTGCTCACCGACGCCGGCCGTACCGTGTTCGTCGACTGGCCGCACGCCCTGCGTGCCACGGCCTGGTTCGACCTGCTGGTGATGCTGCCGTGCGTCCGCGCCCAGGGCGGCCCGGACCCGGAGGAGCTGTTCACGGCACATCCGCTGGGCGCGGCCGCCGACCCGGACGCCGTCACCACCGCCCTCGCGGCCGTGACCGGCTACTTCCTGTACCACTCCCTGCTGCCCGCGCCGCCCGGCATTCCCACCGTCCGGGCCTTCCAGCGGGCCCAGGGCGACACGGCGCTGGCCTGGCTCCGGCGGCGGCTCACCGGGCGCTAGCGGCCGCCACCAGCCCCCGCATCACCCGCAGGTCCGTGCCCATCTCCGGATGCCACTGCACACCCAGCACCCAGGGCGGGCCGGGGAGTTCGACGGCCTCCACCGTGCCGTCCGGGGCGTGCGCCGACGCCAGGAGGCCTTCCCCGAGGCGGTCCACCGCCTGGTGGTGGTAGGTCGGTACGGAGGTCTCCTCCGGGGCGAGGTCGCCGTACACCGTGCCCGGTACGGGCTTGACCGGGTGGTGGCCGAAGACTCCCGGCACCTCCGCGTGGCCGTCGATGTGCTGGACGAGTGTGCCGCCGAGAGCGACGTTCAGCAGTTGCATGCCGCGGCAGATGCCCAGGAGGGGGACGCCGGCCGCCAGCGCCGCCTGAATCAGGGCCAGCTCCCAGGTGTCCCGGGCGCGAGCGGGCGGGCCCGTGCGGGGGTCCGGGGCGGCGCCGTATCGGACGGGCTCGACGTCCGGGCCGCCCGCGACGACCAGACCGTCGAGGCGGGCCACCGCCGCGGCCGCGTGCTCCGGGGCGTCCGGCGGGAGCATCGCGGCGAGACCACCCGCGTGTTGGACGAGTCGCGGATACCCTGCCGGCAGCAGTGCCGCCTCCAGCTCCCAGACGCCCCAGCGCGCGCCGGCCTCCAGATACGTGCTGACACCGATCAGCGGTCGTACGGTCACACGGCCCTCCCAGGCTTGCAATGGCCCACGCCCATACCTTTGCGCCTGACGGTGTCAAGAATCAAGGTCACGCCAGGAAACCGCGCAGCAGCGCCGCCGTCCCCGCGCAGTGCTCCCGCATCATCTCCCGGGCCCCGTCGGCGTCCCCGTCCAGCACCGCCTCGACCAGCGCCGCGTGCTGCCGCTGGGAGTGCTCCAGGTTGCGGACCAGGAGCGGGATGTAGTCCAGGAGGTCGTTCACCGAGGCCCGCACCGCCGCGTACTGGGCGGTCAGCGTGGGTGAGCCGCACAGCTCCGCCAGCGTGAGGTGCAGCAGCGTGTCCAGACGCCGGTAGTCCGCCAGCGGAGCCTCCTGGGTGGCCGCCAGGGCCTCGCGCAGCCGCTGCGCCTGCTGGTCGGTGAGGCCGTGCGTCGCGCACAGTCCCGCCGCGCCCACCTCCAGGACCTCCCGGAAGCGCAGCACGTCCTCGATGTCCGCCTCGGCGATCCGGCGCCGCAGTTCCTCCTCGCCGACCGCGTCCTGCGCCCGGGGCAGGACGAACGTGCCGCCGTAGCGCCCGCGCCGCGACTCCACCAGCCCCTGGTCCTGGAGCACCTTCAGCACCTCGCGCAGTGTCACCCGGCTGATCCCGAGCCGCTCCGCGAGCTCCCGCTCGGCCGGCAGCCGCCCGCCCCCCGGTACCAGGCCGAGCCGCACGACCTGGAGGATCTGCTCCAGTGCCTCCTCGAAGCCGTTGCCCGCCCTGACCGGCCGCAGCACCGGCGTCAACCGGTCGTCCGGGCCGCCGTCAGCGTCCACCGACATATGGCCGAGCCCCCTTCCCAAGCAATGGTTCAGAGCAATACCTTATGGCTCCCGGCCCGGTCGGAAAAACGCGCAGCAGCCGAAGGAGCTCTCCCGTGGCAGACCGCACACCCCCGCTCGGCGTCGAGGAGCTGCATGCCCTCGTCGCGAGCGGTGAGATCGACACCGTCGTCCTGGCCTTCCCCGACATGCAGGGCCGGCTCCAGGGCAAGCGGTTCGCCGCCCGCTTCTTCCTCGACGAGGTACTCCACCACGGCACCGAGGGCTGCAACTACCTCCTCGCCGTCGACACCGAGATGAACACTGTCGCCGGCTACGCGATGTCGTCCTGGGACCGGGGGTACGGCGACTTCGCCATGCGCCCCGATCTGAGCACCCTGCGCCGGGTGCCGTGGAACGCCGGTACGGCCCTGCTGGTCGCCGATCTCGCCTGGGAGGACGGTTCCCCGGTCGTCGCCGCGCCCCGCCAGATCCTGCGCCGCCAGCTGGAGCGGCTCGCCGAGCTCGGCTACACCGCCCAGGTCGGCACCGAGCTGGAGTTCATCGTCTTCAAGGACACCTACGAGCAGGCCTGGGACGCGAACTACCGGGGGCTGACCCCGGCGAACCAGTACAACATCGACTACTCGGTGCTGGGCACGGGCCGCATCGAGCCCCTGCTCCGCCGTATCCGCAACGAGATGGCGGCCGCCGGGCTCACCGTCGAGTCCGCCAAGGGCGAGTGCAACCCCGGCCAGCACGAGATCGCCTTCCGCTACGACGAGGCCGTGGTCACCTGCGACCAGCACGCGATCTACAAGACCGGTGCCAAGGAGATCGCCGCCCAGGAGGGCGTGTCGCTCACCTTCATGGCCAAGTACAACGAGCGCGAGGGCAACTCCTGCCACATCCACCTCTCGCTCGCCGACGCCGCCGGCAACAACGCGATGGCCGGTCCGGACGGGATGTCGGACGTGATGCGGTACTTCCTCGCGGGGCAGCTGGCGGCCCTCAGGGACTTCTCGCTCCTCTACGCCCCCAACATCAACTCCTACAAGCGGTTCCAGCCGGGCTCCTTCGCCCCCACGGCGGTGGCGTGGGGCCACGACAACCGCACCTGCGCCCTGCGAGTCGTGGGCCACGGCCGGTCCCTGCGCTTCGAGAACCGGCTGCCCGGCGGTGACGTCAACCCGTACCTCGCGGTCGCCGGGCTGGTCGCGGCGGGGCTGTACGGCATCGAGCAGAAGCTGGAGCTGCCCGAGGCCTGTGCCGGCAACGCCTACACCGCCGAGTACGCGCACGTCCCCACCACCCTGCGCGAGGCCGCCGAGCTCTGGGAGAACAGCCCGATCGCCAAGGCCGCCTTCGGCGACGAGGTCGTCGCGCACTACCGCAACATGGCCCGCGTCGAGCTCGAAGCCTTCGACGCGGCGGTCACCGACTGGGAGCTGCGCCGCTCCTTCGAACGTCTGTGAGAGGTACTTCGTTGTCCCCGTCGTCTTTCGAGCATGAGCTGACCGTCCTCAACCCGGCCACCGAGGAGGTCGTCGCCACCGTCCCCGCCGCCACCGCGGCCGACGTGGACGCGGCCGTCACCAGGGCTGCCAAGGCGCAGGCGAAGTGGGCCGCGCTCGCGCCCGCCGACCGGGCCCGGCTGCTGCGCCGGTTCGCCGACGTCGTCGACCAACACGTCGAGGAACTGGCCCGGTTGGAGGTCCGCGAGGCCGGTCACCTCCTCGGCAACGCCCGCTGGGAGGCGGGCAACGTCCGTGATCTGCTGGCCTATGCGGCCGGGGGGGTGGAGCGGCTGAACGGCCGCCAGATCCCGGTCCCCGGCGGACTCGACGTCACGATCCTCGAACCGCTCGGGGTCGTCGGGGTCATCGCGCCCTGGAACTTCCCGATGCCCATCGCGGCCTGGGGTACGGCCCCCGCGCTCGCCGCCGGCAACGCCGTCGTCCTCAAGCCCGCCGAGACGACCCCGCTCACCGCCCTGCGGCTCGCCGAACTCGCCCTGGAGGCGGGGCTCCCGGACGGTCTGTTCCAGGTGCTGCCGGGCCACGGCCCGGTCGCCGGCACCGCCCTCGTCGAGCACCCCGGCGTCGCGAAGATCGTGTTCACCGGCTCCACCGCCACCGGCCGTGCCGTCATGGAGCGCTGCGCCCGCCAGGTCAAGCCGGTCACCCTCGAACTCGGCGGCAAGAGCCCCAACATCGTCTTCGCGGACGCGGACCTGCGCACGGCCGTCGACCCCTTCTCCTTCCTCGACAACTCCGGCCAGGACTGCTGCGCCCGCACCCGGATCCTGGTCCAGGAGTCGGTCTACGACGAGGTCCGCGAACTGCTCGCCGACGCGGTGAACGCCGTGGTCGTGGGCGACCCCGCCGACGAGAAGACCCAGATGGGCCCGCTGATCTCCCGTCAGCAACGCGACCGCGTACGGGCGTTGGTGCCGGAAAGCGCCCCCGGCCTGCGCGGCAGCGCGCCCGACGGGCCAGGCTTCTGGTTCGCGCCGACCGTCCTCACCGGCGAGGCGCCCGACTCCGAGGCCGCCCGCGAGGAGATCTTCGGACCGGTCGCCGTCCTGCTGCCCTTCACCGACGAGGAGGACGCGATCCGGCTCGCCAACGACACCCCGTACGGCCTCTCCGGTTCCCTCTGGACCCGCGACCTGGGCCGCGCCCTGCGCGTCTCCCGGGCGGTCAAGGCGGGCAACCTGTCCGTCAACTCCCACTCCAGCGTCCGCTACTGGACCCCCTTCGGCGGTTACAAGCAGTCCGGACTCGGCCGCGAGCTCGGCCCGGACGCCCTGACCGCCTTCACCGAAACCAAGAACGTCTTCATCAGCACGGAGGGCCCCGCACAGTGACCGATCAGATCGTGTGCCGTCGTCTCGTCGGCCGCACCGCCGTCATCACCGGAGCCGGCAGCGGCATCGGTCTCGCCACCGCCCGCCGGCTCGCCTCCGAGGGCGCCCGCGTCGTCTGCGCCGACGTCGACGAGACCCGCGGCAAGGCCGCCGCCGACGAGGTCGGCGGGCTCTTCGTCAAGGTCGACGTGACCGACCAGGAGCAGGTCGAGGCCCTGTTCAAGACGGCGTACGACACCTACGGAAGCGTCGACATCGCCTTCAACAACGCGGGCATCTCCCCGCCCGACGACGACTCCATCCTGGAGACCGGTCTCGAGGCCTGGAAGCGCGTCCAGGAGGTCAACCTGACCTCCGTCTACCTGTGCTGCAAGGCAGCGATCCCCTACATGCGGCGCCAGGGCAAGGGCTCCATCATCAACACGGCGTCCTTCGTGGCCCGGATGGGCGCGGCCACCTCGCAGATCTCGTACACCGCCTCCAAGGGCGGCGTGCTCGCCATGTCCCGCGAACTGGGCGTGCAGTTCGCGCGGGAGGGCATCCGCGTGAACGCCCTCTGCCCGGGCCCGGTCAACACCCCGCTGCTCCAGGAGCTGTTCGCCAAGGACCCCGAGCGGGCCGCGCGCCGGCTCGTGCACATTCCGGTCGGCCGGTTCGCCGAGGCGGACGAGATCGCCGCCGCCGTCGCCTTCCTGGCCAGCGACGATTCCTCCTTCGTCAACGCCAGCGACTTCCTCGTGGACGGCGGCATCTCGGGGGCGTACGTCACACCGCTGTAGGTCTCGTCCTACAGTGCCCCCATGAGCAGGACGCTCCCGCCCGGCTGGTACCCGGACCCCAACGCTCCGCATCTGGAGCGCTGGTGGGACGGGACGGCCTGGACGGACCACCGGCGCGCCGCGGAGGGCCCCGGCCCGCCACGGCCGGTCGGCGGGGCCTCGGGGCGCGCGAAGGCCGTAGCCCTGACGACCTCGGGAGTCGTCCTCCTCGCCGCGATCGTCAGCGGGGCGTTCGCCCTCGCCCGGGGCGACGGGGACGACGTCGTGGCGGACACGGCACCGACGGTCGCGACGCCCCCGCCCTCCACGGCCCCGTCCCGCCTGGACGACGAACTCGACGGCATCAGCCTGCCGTTGCCCGACGGCTGGGCCCCGGCGAAGTACGTCACCCGCGACAACGTCGTGATGACCACCGACGGCGGCAAGGTCTTCACGCACACCCTGCCCGCCAACCCCGGGGCGTCCCCGGCGTCCCTCGCGAGGAAGGACATACCGCAGGCCGCCCGCAGTTCCTACGCCGGCATCCGCAGCCACCGGGTCGTCGGATCGGAGCGCGTCGCCGTCGCCGGATGCACCGGTTACCTGGTGCGCTGGCGGGTGAAGGCGGCCCAGGGATCCGAGGGTTACGTCCAGTCTCTGGTCTTCGCTCCCGCCCCCGGCGGACCTCAGGACGCCGTCGTCGTCCGCTTCGCCTTCGACGCGGGTCCTGAGGGTCCGCCCCTGGCCGACATGGACCGGATCACCGACGGGATCCGGTCGGTCCGCCGTTGACCTAGAGGAACGTGTGGCCTTCCCCGCGGTACGTCGGGACGGTCGCCGTCACCGCGTCCCCCTCGATCAGGTGCAGCCTCTCGAACCGCTCGCACAGCTCACCGGCCTTGGCGTGCCGGAACCACACCTTGTCGCCGAGCAGCAGATCGTCCGCGGGTGCGCCGAGCAGCGGGGTCTGCACCTCGCCGGGCCCCTCCTGCGGGTCGTACTTCAGCCCCTCCGGCAGATACGGCACCGGCAGCCGGTCGGGTCCGGCCGCGCCGGAGGCCGGGTAGCCACCACCGAGGACGGTCACGACGCCGACCCCCGGCCTGCGCACGACGGGCTGGGCGAAGAGCGCGGCAGGACGTCCGCTGAAGGACGTGTAGTTGTCGAACAGCCTCGGGACGTACAGCCCCGACCCGGCGCCGATCTCCGTGACGGCGTCCTCGGCGGCGGTGTGCTGCACACTGCCCGTGCCGCCGCCGTTGACGAACTCCAGGTCCGGCACGACGGTCCGCACCGCGCGCACGACCGCGGCGCGCCGCTCGGCGAGCTCCCGGCGGGCGGTGGCCTGCATCAGCCGGACGGCCCGGGAACGCAACGGCCGTCCGGCCACCGAGTCCCCGACACCGGCGATGTGCCCCTCGTAGGCCATGATCCCCACGACCTGGAACCCGGGGCGCCGAGCCACCGCGCGTGCCATGTCGGCGACCTGGGCGGGGGAGTGCAGCGGCGAACGCCGGGCACCGACCCGCACCTTGCCGCTCAGCAGCCTCAGCGAGGTGTCCAACTCCAGGCAGACCCGGATGACTTCGGTGCCGCCCGCACGGGCCCCGTCGATGAAGGCGAGCTGCGCCGGATCGTCGACCATCACCGTCACGGCGGCGGCGAGCTTGGGATCGGCGGCGAGTTCGGCGTATCCGGCGCGGTCGGCCGAGGGATAGGCGAGCAGGATGTCGTCGAAGCCGCCCCGGGCCAGCCACAGGGACTCCGCGAGCGTGAAGGACATGATCCCCGCGAATCCGTCCTTCGCCAGGACGCGTTCGAGCAGCGCCCGGCACCGCACGGACTTGCTGGCGACGCGGATGGGTTTCCCCGCCGCCCGGCGGACGAGATCGTCCGCGTTGGCGTCGAAGGCGTCCAGGTCCACGATCGCGAGGGGGGCGTCGAGATGGGCGGTGGCCCGGTCGTAACGGGCCCGGTCGGCGGCGCGCGCAGTCATGAACGAAGACTGCCAGACAGGATTACCGCAGGGTAGGGGGACGTTCCGGGCAGATGCCCCCGGCCTGGTGGACTGGTTCCCGTTCGCCCAGGAACAACCCGTAGAGTGACGCGCACGCACGCAGGGCTGTTCGCCCCCGTCGCCGCCGCGCCGGGATGCCGGCCCTTCCGTGCGGGTATGCGTGCCCGGACGGCTGTCTTTCCTGCCGGCGACTCCGACGAGGGCCCGCGCACGACCGAACGGCCCGGACATGAGGGAAACGGGGGGTGCATGAGCACCGAAGCACGCCGCGCCTCGATTCCTCCACGCCCGACGACCCCGCCGAGACCGGCCCAGCCGCCGGCGGCGGGCGAGGACGGGCCAGGTTCGGAGCCGTCCGAGGAGCCGGGGCGCCGGGAAGCCGTCGAGCCGGGCCGGCGGGAGATCGTCGAGCCGGGCGGGCGAATGAGCGAGGACACCGACTGGCAGGCGTTCGGCGAGCGGAGCCGACGAAGCCCGGGAGCGCAGGGCCGGGCGACCTTCGGCGGGTTCGACTGGCAGGAGTCCGAGGAGAGCGGCGCACGGGTGCCCGCTGGTCCGGACACGTCGGGTCGCCGGACACCCGGTGACGCTGGCCGACAGGACGCCGCCGCCACGTTGCCCCGCGCCTTCGGCGACACGAACAAGCGACGGGAGACCGACGCGCCGGGCGGGGAGCGGTCCCAGGCCACGGGTGCCACCGGTCGGCCGCCGATACGAACGACCGACGACGCGGGCTCCGGCTCCACACCGCCCCACGGTGAGGCATGGTCCGCGTCGGACGGCCGCGGGGCCGAGGGCGCACCACTCCGCACCGGCAACGCACCCGCGAACCCTCCTACGGGCACGGGGCGGCCCCAGGCCCCTTCCGGCACCGGCGCCCGGTCCGGCCCCCGGAACTCGAGCACCCCGTTCCCCGGCAGCACCCCGCCTCCGCCCCCGGCCTCGGCCCGCTTCCCGGACACTCCTCCGGCGCCGGAGGCGAACACCCCCGGGGTTCCGGCGCAGGGTTCGCCGTCGGCGTCCGGTGTCGTGCCGCCCCGGCCCGGCACTCGGCCCTCCGTGCCCCCGCGTCGTGCCGACGCCCCCGCCGAGAGCCCGGCCGAGACGACCTTCCGGATGCGGCCGGTGCCGACGGGGCCGGCCGATGGTGACGGGCGTACCGGCTCGGCGTCCGCGCCCTCCGCGTCGCGGGGGGCTTCCGGCGGCACCGCCATACCGCCCGTGCCCGACGCCCGCCCCGGCTCCGGTCGTCCCGGAGCCGATCCACACCGTCCGGGCGCACCCGCCCGCCCCGGATTCCCGCCGCGTCCCACGCGTGAGGCGCCGGGCGCCGGTGCCCGGCGCACGTCCTCGGCGCCCGCGAGCCCGCCGACCGTGCCGCCGGCGCCCACCAGCCGGCCTTCCACACCTCCAGTACCTCGCGGCCGGCCCTCCACGCCCCCGACCCCCGCGGAATCGTCGGCCACCTCCCTCGCACCCGACCCCGCCCTCTCCTGGAGCGCCCCCATGCCCCCGCATGCCGGAATGCCCGGCAACGGGCGGCCCGTTGTGTCGTTCGGGGAGCCCGAGGTCGGCTACAAGGAGCGGTCCTGGGGGGTGCGGATCCCTCCCCGGATCGCCGCCGTGGCCGCGTGTGCCGTACTGGGCCTCGGGCTCATCGGCGGTGCCGTGACCGGGAGTTGGCTGATCGGGGACTCCAATGACGAAGGCGGCGGCGACCGGTTCGCCCAGGCCGGTGAGCTGTGGCACAGCGTGCCCGTCGACCAGCTGTTCCCGCCGACCGTGGACGGCCAGGGCGCCGGGCCCGGCGGAGCCGACCGCACATGGACGCGGATCGCCGTCGCCCCCGACAGCAACTGCACGAACGCCTTCGACCCCCTGCTGCGCAAGGCCCTCGCCCCCGTCGGCTGCGAACGTCTCCTGCGCGCCACCTACACGGACGCCACCCAGAGCTACGTCACCACCGTCGGCCTCCTCTTCACCGACGCCGACGCCACCGCCATGCGCGACCTCGACACGCGTTTCACCCGCGAGGGACTGGCCGACCGCACCGATCTGATGCCCCTCCCGTACGCCGCGAAGAACACCCTCGCCGCGGACTTCGGCGCGGCGCAGCGGGCCTCCTGGACGATCTCCGTCCTCACCGACGCCCCCGTGGTCGCGTTCGCCGTCTCCGGCTGGGCGGACGGCCGTACGGTCGACACCCCGGAGCCCGCCGAGAAGGCCATGGAGTCCGGCGACACCACCCCCGCCGCCCAGGCCGGTCTCGGCAACGAGGCCCAAGGGCTGGCCGACCGTGTCGAACGCGCCCTGCGCAAGACCGTCACCTCGCCCCCGGAGCAGTCCTCATGAGCGTCACGACCCGCCGGGCAGGTCTCCTGAGCGTCCTCCTCGCCGCCTCCGTCGCCCTCGTCCCGCCCACCGCCGCGCACGCCGACGGTATCCGCGCCAAACAGTGGGCCCTGGAGGCCATGCACACCCAGGAGGCCTGGCAGACCACCAAGGGCGCGGGCGTCACCGTCGCGGTCCTGGACACCGGCGTCGAGAACGACCACCCCGACCTCGTCGGCAACGTCCTCACCGGTAAGGACATGATCGGATTCGGAGCCGTGCGAGGGCAGCGGCCCTGGGCGCGGCACGGCACCGCCATGGCCGGCATCATCGCCGGTCACGGACACGGCGTGGGCAACGGCGACGGTGTCATGGGCATCGCCCCGGAGGCCAGGATCCTCCCCGTCCGTGTGATCCTGGAGGACGGCGACCCGGCCCGCTCCAGGGCCCGCAACACCCGCGGCAACGCCCTGGCCGAGGGCATCCGCTGGGCCGCCGACCACGGCGCCGACGTCATCAACCTCTCCCTCGGCGACGACTCCGCGTCCGCGCACCCCGAGGCCGGCGAGGACGACGCCGTCCAGTACGCGCTCAAGAAGGGCGCCGTCGTCGTCGCCTCGGCGGGCAACGGCGGCGAGAAGGGCGACCACATCTCCTACCCGGCCGCCTACCCGGGCGTCATCGCCGCCACCGCCGTCGACAAGTTCGGCACCCGCGCCTCCTTCTCCACCCGCCGCTGGTACGCCACGGTCGCGGCCCCCGGCGACGACGTCGTCATCGCCGACCCCGACCACAAGTACTACGAGGGCTGGGGAACCAGCGCCGCCTCCGCGTTCGTCTCGGGCGCGGTCGCCCTCGTCAAGGCCGCCCACCCGAGCCTGACGCCCGCACAGATCAAGAAGCTCCTGGAGGACACGGCCCGCAACGCCCCCTCGGGCGGCCGCGACGACTCCCGCGGCTTCGGCTTCGTCGACCCCGCTGCAGCCCTGAAGGCCGCGGCCCGCCTGAAGCCGCAGGGCCTGCAGCCGGCGTCCTACGGCGAGAAGTACTTCGGCTCCGGCCCCGATGCCGCCACGTCGGAGAGCGACACGGCCAGTTGGGCGGCCCCGCTCGCGGGCGGTCTGGGTGTGGCCCTGCTGGTCACCGGAGTGGTCCTGTGGCGCGGCCGCCGGGGCCCCCGCCGGTCCCACGAGGGCTTCTGAGGCGGGGCGAAGCCTCAGCGGGCCGCCGCACTCGTGGCGTTCGCCGACGCGGATGCCGAGACATCCTCTCCCGTGAACACCGACACCGCCGCCTTCGCGGCCGCCTCCACCAGCGAAATCCCCTTCGCCTGTGTGGAGTTCCCCTTCGAGAGCACGGCCACCAGATACGCGTGGCCGTCCACCGTCACCCGCCCGATGCTGTTGACGTCCCACAGCCCGGTCGTGCTGCGCGGCAGCCAGCCGTTCTTCAGCGCCCACCCGGATCCGTCGGCCGCGGCCGACACCCCCCACTGCTGGTCGGCCTCTATCCGGCCCATGAGCCCCTGAAGGTACGACCGCGAGGCCTCGCTCAGCTCCGAGCCGTCCCCGAACACCTGCTGGAGCAGGGTGAGCTGGTCGGCCGCCGTGGTCTGGGTCAGCCCCCACAGCGCCCCGTCGCCGCCCTCCGTGCCGGTCAGCCCGAACTTCTCGTTGGCGGCGTCGAGCCCGGAGGCCCTCCCGATGATGTCCCACAGCGCAGACGCCGAGGTGTTGTCGCTGTTCTCGATCATCATGGTGGCGTACGCCTTCTCCCGCGCGCTGAGCTCTGTGCCCGCCTCCTGGTGCCGGAGCAGCAGCGCCGCCAGGATGTCGACCTTCACGATGCTCGCCGTGTCGAAGGCACCGTCGCCGTACACCGCGCTGTCGCCCGAATCCAGGTCGAGCACGGCCGCCGAGACGTGCTCGTCGCCCGTCACGCTCACCGCCTTCATGGCGTCCGACAGCCGCTCGTCGAGATCCACCACCGGCTCCGCCACAGCCGCCGCCTCCTCAGTCGTGGCCGCCGGGGAGGACGAGAACGACGGCGTCGGCGCCGACGATACGGTGCCGCCCCCGGAGTGCGCCTGCGCCTTCACGTACACGGTGCCCCCGGCCGTGAGGCCGGTGACGGCGACGCAGGCGAGCGCGGTGTACAGCAAAGGCCGCAGGGGGGACCTGCGGACGCGGCGTCTGGCGGCTCTGGAGGACTCCATGCCGCCGATCGTCGGGGCGCCGACTGTGCGGGCCGTTAGACGGACGTTAGAGCTGTGTCAGCGAACTCTGAGAAACCCGTGAAAGCGGTCACGGGCGGGTTTCCGGGCCCGCACAACCGCAGCAGCAAGCCCCCTATAGGGTCGGTGACCGTGGCGAACAAGAACATTCCCGACCCCGGCTTCTCCGACGACGACGGCTCCGCCGATCCCCGGCTGAGCGCGGCGCTCGCGGCCTGGGCCGAGGACCGCGCCGCCGTGGGCCCGGTCCTGGACGCCCTCAAGGGCGCCCGGCTGCTCGTCCCCGTGGTGGCCGTGCTCGGCGAGGTCGAGGAGGACGAGAACGGGCTGCGCCGCGAGAAGAGCAGCGACATGGCCGTCCCCACTCTCAAGGCCGGATCCCGGACCGCCCTGCCGGCCTTCACCTCCACCGCGTCGCTGGCCCGCTGGGACCCCGAGGCCCGCCCCGTCGCCGTACCCTTGCACCAGGCGCTGCAGGCCGCCGCGCACGAGAAGGCCGACACGGTCGTACTGGATCTGGCGGGGCCGGTGCCCTTCGAGCTGACCGGCTCCGCGTTGCTCGCCCTCGCCGAGGGACGGACCACCGCGGACCCGCTCGCCGACCCGGCGGTGGTGGACGCGGTGCGCGCCGTGGTCGCCGACGTGCGCGCGGTGCTGCGTGCCTATCTCGGCCCGGGCGGGGCCGACGGCACCCTCGCCCTGGTCTTCGAGCCGGCCGTGCCGCACGAAGCCGGCGTCCACGCGGTCGCGCGGCGCCTGGCCGCCGACGAGACACTGAGGGCCCGCCTGGTACGCGGCCTCGACCTGGCAGTCCTGCCGGCCGGGGCCACGCCGCCGGGCGAGCCCTTGTACGTACGAGGGTGAACCAGTGCCCCGGCGCTAGCCGTAGACCGGGCCCGTGTACTTCTCGCCCGGGCCCTGACCCGGCTCGTCGGGGACGAGGGACGCCTCGCGGAAGGCCAGCTGGAGGGACTTCAGACCGTCGCGGAGCGGGGCCGCGTGGAAGGAGCTGATCTCGGTCGCGCTCGCGTCCAGGAGGCCGGCCAGGGCCGCCACCAGCTTGCGGGCCTCGTCCAGGTCCTTGTACGTGTCGCCCTCCTCGGTCAGACCGAGCTTCACCGCGGCGGCGCTCATCAGGTTGACGGCGACCGTCACGATCACCTCGACGGCGGGGACCTCGGCGATGTCGCGGGTCATCTCGTCGAAGTCGGGGGAGCCGGGGGAGCCGGCAGACGCGGGAGGGGTGTCACTCATGTCCCCCACGATAGGGCCCGGCGCACGTCGGTTCGCACCACCCCCGGGTTGCTGCTAACCTTGTGTAACGACCGGCTGGACATTCGCGTGTCCGGCCCACAAGTGGAGGCTCCGATCTCCCACCCGGCCATCCCTTGGGACGGCGGGTCACCCCGGTCAGGCGGCCACCATCGTTCCGTACGGACGATGGAGTCGCCCGAAAGTGCGCCCCGCGTCATCGCGGCGGTGCTCCGGCAGTGTTGGAGCCCCGTCTGTGATCCGCCGGGGCATTTTTTGTTCCTCGGTGCGGTTAGGTCTGACGAAAAGACATACGCGGCTGTCCGCCAGACCGCCGTGTGGTGCTAACCGAGGAGGATCCATCAGCGCCGAGCCCCGCATCAACGACCGGATTCGCGTTCCAGAGGTGCGACTTGTCGGTCCCAGTGGCGAGCAGGTGGGCATCGTCCCCCTGGCCAAGGCACTGGAGCTTGCGCAGGAGTACGACCTGGACCTGGTCGAGGTGGCGGCAACCGCCCGTCCGCCTGTGTGCAAGCTCATGGACTACGGGAAGTTCAAGTACGAGTCGGCCATGAAGGCCCGTGAGGCGCGCAAGAACCAGGCGCACACGGTCATCAAGGAGATGAAGCTCCGGCCGAAGATCGACCCGCACGACTATGACACCAAGAAGGGTCACGTCGTCCGGTTCCTCAAGCAGGGCGACAAGGTCAAGATCACGATCATGTTCCGTGGTCGCGAGCAGTCCCGGCCCGAGCTGGGCTACCGACTGCTGCAGCGTCTCGCGGAGGACGTCCAGGACCTCGGCTTCATCGAGTCGAATCCGAAGCAGGACGGCCGAAACATGATCATGGTTCTCGGTCCGCACAAGAAGAAGACCGAGGCGATGGCCGAGGCCCGCCAGGCGCAGGAAGCCCGCAAGGCAGACGCGAAGGCCAACCCCGGCAAGTCGCAGAACGCCGCGGAGGGCGACCACGTCGAGGACGAGGCCGAGGTCGAGGTCGAGGCCCCGGCAGAGGCTTCCGCCGAGGCGTGACCCCGGGGGACGCGAGTCCCCAGGACACCAACCGATACAAGAGCGACGCTCACCGTGCCCGGTTTCAGGACCGGGCACCGGAGCGCCACCGACGAGGAGAGAACGGCGCTATGCCGAAGAACAAGACGCACAGCGGTTCCAGCAAGCGCTTCAAGATCACCGGCTCCGGCAAGGTGCTCCGCGAGCGCGCCGGCAAGCGCCACTACCTCGAGCACAAGACGTCGCGCCTGACGCGTCGCCTCACCGGCAACGCCGAGATGGCCCCGGGCGACGCCAAGAAGATCAAGAAGCTTCTCGGCAAGTGACGTACGCGGCGCCTTCACTGAGCGCCGTACGTCTGGACCGGGACCCCATCGATACCGGGCCGTGTGAGTCCAACCACGGCCCCGCTACAAGGAGTTAACAAGTGGCACGCGTCAAGCGGGCAGTCAACGCCCACAAGAAGCGCCGGGCGATCCTCGAGGCGGCCTCCGGCTACCGCGGTCAGCGTTCGCGCCTGTACCGCAAGGCCAAGGAGCAGGTCACCCACTCGCTGGTCTACAACTACAACGACCGCAAGAAGCGCAAGGGCGACTTCCGTCGGCTGTGGATCCAGCGCATCAACGCCGCTGCCCGCGCCAACGGCATCACGTACAACCGCTTCATCCAGGGTCTGAACGCGGCGAACATCGAGGTCGACCGCAAGATCCTGGCCGAGCTGGCCGTCAACGACGCGACGGCGTTCGCCGCGCTCGTCGAGGTCGCGCAGAAGGCTCTGCCGGCGGACGTGAACGCGCCCAAGGCCGCGTGACGCCGCGCCGGCCCTAGGCCGACGTGACTGGGTGGACCCGCAGGCAGTGATGCCTGCGGGTCCGCTGTTTCCGGAACACATCCGAAGGTGAAGAGCATGCCCCCCGTCACCCCCGAGCTGATCTCCCCCCGTTCCCCCCGGGTCTCCGCCGCGCGGCGGCTCGCCAAGCGGAACTTCCGGGGGAAGGAGCGGCTGTTCCTGGCCGAGGGACCGCAGGCGGTACGGGAGGCCGCCGGGCACGGTCTGGTGGAGCTGTTCGCCACCGTGGAAGCGGCGGAACGGTACGCCGACATCATCGGAGAGGCCCGGGCCGTCGGGGCCCGTGTGCACCTCGCCGCCGAGGACGTCATCGCCGACATCTCGACGACCGTCACCCCGCAGGGGCTCGTCGGGATCTGCCGCTTCCTCGACACCCCCTTCGAGGAGATCCTCGCCGCCCGGCCCCGACTCGTCGCGGTGCTCGCGAACGTGCGGGACCCCGGCAACGCCGGCACCGTGCTGCGGTGCGCCGACGCGGCCGGTGCCGAGGCCGTCGTCCTGACCGACGCGTCCGTCGATCTCTACAACCCCAAGGCCGTACGGGCCTCCGTGGGCTCCCTCTTCCACCTGCCCGTCGCCGTCGGTGTGCCCGTGGAGGAGGCCGTCGAGGGGCTCAGGCGGGCCGGTGTGCGGATCCTCGCCGCCGACGGGGCCGGGACCGACGACCTCGACGCCGAGCTCGACCAGGGCACGATGGGCGGGCCGACCGCGTGGGTGTTCGGCAACGAGGCCTGGGGGCTCCCGGAGGAGACCCGCTCACTCGCGGACGCCGTGGTGCGCGTCCCGATCCACGGGAAGGCCGAGAGTCTGAACCTCGCCACCGCGGCCGCCGTATGTCTCTATGCGTCAGCCCGTGCACAGCGCGCCCCCGGAGGGTGCCGCTCCGTCACCGAGAACCAGTAGGGTGACCAGCTCGGGGGCCCTGCGCCGTCGGAGAGGTGGGGTACGGGGATGAGTGTCGGCACGAGGAGCGCCCAGGACGTGTCCGAAGCCTGTGCCGGTGGTGCCGCCGAACTCGGCATCGATCCCGACCAGCTGCCCGACGGTCTCGTCGTCGCGGACGAGCAGGGCCGCGTGATCTGCTTCAACGCCGCCGCGGCGCGGATCACCGCCCTCCCCGCCGAGGACGCCCTCGGACAGCGGCTGGAGAAGGCCCTTCCGTTAGAGGACCTCGAGGGACGGCGCTGGTGGCAGCTGACCGATCCGTACGGCGGCCTCGCCATCCGCAGGCGGCAGCCCGAACGGAATCTGCTGCTGCCGGGCGGCCGTGAGGTCCTCGTCTCCGCGCAGTACGTGCGCACCCGGCCGACCGGGCCCGTCCACCGTGTCGTCGTCGCCCTGCGGGACACCGAGGCCCGCCGCCGCACCGAGCGCAGCCACGCCGAGCTGATCGCCACCGTGGCCCATGAGCTCAGGTCCCCGCTCACCTCCGTCAAGGGCTTCACCGCGACTCTCCTGGCCAAGTGGGAGAGGTTCACCGACGACCAGAAACGGCTGATGCTGGAGACCGTCGACGCCGACGCCGACCGGGTCACCCGGCTCATCGCCGAGCTCCTCGACATCTCCCGCATCGACTCCGGGCGCCTGGAGGTCAGGCGCCAGCCCGTCGACATCGGCGCCGCCGTCGGGCGCCACATCCAGGCCTACGTCGCCGCGGGCCTGGCCGCCGACCGGTTCCTGCTCCGCCTCGAGCAGCCGCTGCCCGCCCTGTGGGCCGATCCCGACAAGATCGACCAGGTGCTCAGCAACCTGCTGGAAAATGCGGTGCGGCACGGCGAGGGAACCGTCACCATTGACATCACGCCCACGGAGTCACCCCGCGAAGGGGAGGACACCGGCACGTCGGTCACGGTGAGCGACGAGGGTCCCGGCATCCCGGAGGAGTCCATGAACCGCGTCTTCACCCGCTTCTGGCGGGGCAGCAAGCGCGGTGGCACCGGCCTCGGGCTCTACATCGTCAAGGGCATCGTCGAAGCCCACGGCGGCACCATCACGGTCGGCCGCGGCTCCCAGGGCGGCGCCGAGTTCCGATTTACGTTGCCCGTGAGCGCTCCGGCCTATCTCACCTGAGATCCGCCCGAGCCGCCCGCGGGCGCATTCGTATATCTCCACCCCGTTAGACTCGGCCTTTGGCACCTTTGTGTCCCATGGACGGCCCTCCGAGTGCATCGGTGACGGGGACCTTCAGCCAGCCAATCGGAAGCACGGGAAGAGATGTCGGCACCGAACAAGTCGTACGACCCTGTAGAGGTCGAGGCCCTGAAACCGGAAGAGATCGAGCGCATGCGGGACGAGGCGCTCGCCGCCTTCGCCGTCGCGGACTCCCTCGACGCGCTCCAGGAGGCCAAGGTCGCCCACACCGGGGGCACGTCCCCGCTGGCCCTCGCCAACCGCGAGATCGGCGCCCTGCCCCCGCACGCCAAGGCCGCCGCCGGCAAGCTCGTCGGCCAGGCCCGGGGCGCGGTGAACAAGGCCCTCGCCGGCCGTCAGGCCGAGCTGGAGGCCGAGCGCGACCAGCGCGTGCTGGTCGAGGAGGCGGTGGACGTCACGCTGCCGTACGACCGCGTACCGGCCGGCGCCCGCCACCCGCTCACCACGCTCTCGGAGCGCATCGAGGACGTCTTCGTGGCCATGGGCTACGAGGTCGCCGAGGGCCCGCAGGTCGAGGCCGAGTGGTTCAACTTCGACGCGCTCAACATCGGCCCGGACCACCCGGCCCGCGGCGAGCAGGACACCTTCTTCGTCGAGGCTGCACCTAATAGCGGCTCCGCCGCGGGCTCAGGCGGCACCGAGTCCGGTGTCGTGCTGCGCACCCACACCTCGCCCGTGCAGATCCGCTCGCTGCTGAGCCGTGAGCTGCCGGTGTACGTGATCTGCCCCGGTGTCGTCTACCGCACCGACGAGCTGGACGCCACGCACACCCCGGTCTTCCGCCAGGTAGAGCTGCTGGCCGTCGACGAGGGCCTGACCATGGCCGACCTCAAGGGCACCATGGACCACATGGTCCAGGCCCTGTTCGGCGAGGGCATGAAGACCCGGCTGCGCCCGAACTTCTTCCCCTTCACCGAGCCGTCCGCCGAGATGGACATGGTGTGCTACGTCTGCCGCGGCGAGTCCGTCGGCAACCCCGACCGCCCCTGCCGTACCTGCTCCTCGGAGGGCTGGATCGAGCTGGGCGGCTGCGGAATGGTCAACCCCAAGGTGCTGACCGCCTGTGGCGTCGACCCGCGGAAGTACAGCGGCTTCGCCTTCGGATTCGGCATCGAGCGGATGCTGATGTTCCGCCACAACGTCGAGGACATGCGAGACATGGTCGAGGGTGACGTCCGGTTCACCCGGCCGTTCGGGATGGAGATCTGATGCGGGTCCCGCTTTCTTGGCTGCGGGAGTACGTCGACCTGCCGGCGACCGAAACCGGCCGTGACGTCCAGGCCAAGCTCGTTTCCGCAGGGCTCGAGGTCGAGACCGTCGAGCACCTCGGCGCCGACCTCAAGGGCCCCCTGGTCGTCGGCCAGGTGCTGACCATCGAGGAGCTGGAGGGCTTCAAGAAGCCGATCCGCTTCTGCACGGTCGACGTCGGCCGGGCCAACGGCACCGGCGAGCCGCAGGAGATCGTCTGCGGTGCGCGGAACTTCCAGGTCGGTGACAAGGTCGTCGTCGTGCTGCCCGGCGCGACGCTGCCCGGCGGTTTCTCGATCGCCGCCCGCAAGACCTACGGCAAGACCTCCCACGGCATGATCTGCTCCGGCGACGAGCTGGGCATGGGCGACGACGGCAGCCACGGCATCATCGTGCTGCCGCCGGAGACCGAGGTCGGCAAGGACGCCATCGAGCTCCTGGAGCTGGTCGACGAGGTCCTGGACATCGCCGTCACCGCCAACCGCGGCGACTGCCTGTCCATCCGGGGCGTGGCCCGCGAGGCCGCGATCGCCTACGGCCTGCCGCTGCGCGACCCGGCCCTGCTCGACGTCCCGGGTCCGAACGCCTTCGGCTACCCGGTGCAGGTCTCCGACCCGCTCGGCTGCGACCGCTTCACGGCCCGTACGGTGACCGGCCTCAGCCCCGAGGCCCGCTCCCCGCTCTGGCTCCAGCGCCGGCTCCAGAAGGTCGGCATGCGCCCGATCTCGCTCGCCGTCGACGTCACCAACTACGTGATGATGGAGCTCGGCCAGCCGCTGCACGCCTACGACCGTTCGCTGGTCCAGGGCACCATCGGCGTGCGCCGGGCCGCGGAGGGCGAGCAGATCGTCACCCTCGACGGCGTCGAGCGGAAACTGCACGCCGAGGACCTCGTCATCACGGACGAGCGTGGCCCGATCGGCCTCGCCGGCGTGATGGGCGGCGCCAACACCGAGATCGCCGACCACGCGGAGACCGAAGGCACGACCGACGTCGTCATCGAGGCCGCCCACTTCGACGCGGTCTCCATCGCGCGTACGGCCCGTCGCCACAAGCTGTCCTCCGAGGCGTCCCGGCGCTTCGAGCGCGGTGTCGACCCGCAGGCCGCCGCCGCTGCCGCGCAGCGCACGGTCGACCTGCTGGTGCTGCTCGCGGGCGGCACCGCCGAGGCCGGTGTCACCGAGGTCGTCGCCCCGTCGGCCCCGCACACCATCAGCGTCCCGGCGGACCACCCGGACAAGGTCGCGGGTGTCTCCTACGGCCGCGAGACCGTCGTACGCCGTCTCCAGGAGGTCGGCTGCGACGTGTACGGGCAGGACGAGCTGATCGTCACCGTGCCGTCCTGGCGTCCTGACCTCCAGGAGATCAACGACCTGGCCGAAGAGGTCATCCGGCTGGAGGGCTACGAGAACCTGCCCTCCACGCTGCCCAGGCCGCCGGCCGGCCGCGGCCTGACCCACCGCCAGCGGCTGCACCGCAGGGCCGGGCGGGCGCTCGCCGGTGCCGGGTATGTCGAGGCGCCGAACTACCCCTTCGTCGCCGAGCAGGTCTTCGACCAGCTGGGCCTGGAGGCCGACGACCCGGCTCGCCGTGTCGTCCGGCTGACCAACCCGCTGAACGACGAGGAGCCCGCGCTGCGTACGTCGCTGCTGCCGGGGCTGCTCGGTGCCCTGCGGCGCAACGACGGGCGGGGTTCGCACGATCTGGCGCTGTTCGAGACCGGGTTGGTCTTCCTGCCGCGCTCGGAGCAGCGGGTCGCCGCGGTGCTGCCGGTGGACCGGCGTCCCACGGACGCGGAGATCGCCGAACTGGACGCCGCACTGCCGGAACAGCCGCGGCACGTGGCCGTGGTGCTCGCCGGTGCGCGGGAGCAGGCCGGCTGGTGGGGCAAGGGCCGTCCGGCCGACTGGGCCGACGCGGTCGAGGCCGGGCGCCTGGTCGCGCGTGAGGCCGGCGCCGAGCTGGTCGTGCGGGGCGGTCAGTACGGGCCGTGGCACCCGGGACGCTGTGCCGAGTTCGTGGTCGTCGTGGACGGCGCCGAGACGGTCGTCGGTCACGCCGGTGAGCTTCATCCGCGGGTGGTGAAGGCGTTCGGGCTGCCGGCGCGCACCTCCGCGATGGAGCTGGACCTGGATGTCCTCGAGGCGGTCGGCGACGACACCCCGCAGGCGCCGGCCATCTCCACGTTCCCGGTGGCCACGCAGGATGTCGCCCTGGTCGTCGACAAGTTCGTGCCGCACGCCGACGTCGAGACCGCGCTGCGTGAGGGCGCGGGTGAACTCCTCGAGGGGATCCGGCTGTTCGACGTGTACGAGAACGAGGAGCAGCTGGGGGACGGCAAGAAGTCGCTGGCCTACGCGCTGCGTTTCCGTGCGGGGGACCGGACCCTGACCGTGGACGAGGCTTCCGCGGCCCGGGACGCGGCGGTCGCCCTCGCCGGGGAGCGTACGGGGGCTGTGCTCCGAGGCTGAGTGTGCGGAGCGTGCGGCCACCTCACTCGATAGGGTGAGTTCCCCCGGCGATCTGGCCCTTTTGGCCCATGTGGTCGACAGAATCGGACCGGCCTTTCGAGGTCGGTCCGATTGCGTGTGCAGGGCCTAGTTGGGGGGCCATCGGCATGATGTGCTTGAGGGCTGCGGTGCCTCGTGTCGTCGGGCGTGCCGCTCGCCTCGCGGTCCGCAGAGGCCACCGGACGTCGCGCCGTGCGCTGACGCTCGGGCTGCCCACGGTGTGGGGCGCCGCCGCGATCACGTACAAACTGACCTGCCCGCTCGCACAGCAGAACGGCCTGGGCGCGCGAGTCGCCGGCAGCGCCGTGTTCTTCGCGGTGGGCACCGGGCTGATCGTCCATGTCCGGCGGACCCTGCTGCGTGAGCTCAGACAAGCCCGCCAGGTCGCGGGCGCCGCCCAGAGCGCGCTGCTGCGCCCGTTGCCGCCGCGCATCGACGGGCTCACCGTGGCCGCGGCCCAGCTGTCCGCCGACCGGGGCGCCACCATCGGCGGCGACCTGTACGAGGCCGTCGCCACGGAACACGGTGTACGGGTCGTCATGGGCGACGTCCGCGGCCACGGCCTCACCGCCATCGGTACGGCCGCCGCGGTCCTCGGCAGCTTCCGCGAGGCTGTCCACGACGAGCCCGAACTCGCCGGGGTGCTGCGCAGACTGGACCGTGCGCTCGCCCGGCACCTGAGGGAGCGCGCCGAACATGACGGTACGGTCGCCGAGGAGTTCGTCACGGTGCTGCTGCTGGAGATCGGCAGGGACGGTGGGCTCCACGCCCTCAACTGCGGCCACCTGTGGCCGTACCTGTTGAGTGGCCCCGGGGTCGAGCCTCTGTCGTGCGCGGATCCGTTGCCGCCCCTCGGCCCGTTTCGGCTGCCGTGGGACCTTCAGCCCCTGGAGTGCGGCCATCTGCTACCGGGCGAGACCCTGGTCCTGCACACGGACGGTGCAGAGGACGCGAGGGACGCTCATGGCCGGTTCTTTTCGCTGCCGGAAGTACTTCGTGAGGCTGCGCGGGGCGCTCCCGACGTCGTACTCGGTGCTGTATTCTCCGCTCTCCTGAACCACACGGGTGGCACCCCGACGGACGACGTCGCCCTCCTGGTGCTGAGAAACGAACGGCACCACTCAGCTGCCTCGGGAACTGCGCGACCAGCCACGACGCACCTCTGAAGCCCACGGCCGGGCCACCGCACTGTACGAGGGGGAGCCGGCGGCCCGGCCGGCCTCTTGCGAGGTATTTCAGTCAACCGGGCGGAAACTCTCCGCGACAGTGCGCACACCCTGCGGATTCGAGCACTCCGTTCACACCCCGTGTGAAGACGAACCCACTAATCTGTCGGCACCGAGCCACCCGGGGGGCATATATGCAGCCCAACACTCTGCTCGACGCGATCCTCGACGAAGCCGGGATCTCGCACGCCGGGCTTGCCGCACATGTGAACCAGGCCGGGAGGGCACGCGGTCTCGCGCTCAGGTACGAACACACCGCCGTGGCACGGTGGTTGAAGGGCCAGCGCCCGCGCGGTCAGGTGCCCGACCTGATCTGCGAGGTGCTCGCGGGCCGGCTCCAACGTCCCGTCACCCTCGACGACATCGGCCTCGGCGTGCCCGGCGAACCCTCCGCCCCGCACGGTACCTCGCTGTCCGGTTTCGTCGAACGGGCCACCGCTCTGTGGCGCTCCGACGAACAGCAGCGTCCGCACATCCTGGGCGCCCCCGCGGTCACCGGCACCCCCGCCGTCATGCCCGTGTGGGAGTGGGAGAACCCGCCGGAGGACGTCGACGTCTCCCGAGGCGGCCGGCACCGGGTCACCCACTCCGACATCGCGATGCTCCGCGCGGCCCGCACCCACTACGAGCAGATGTACCGCAAGGCCGGCGGCATAGCGACCCGCACCCGGATCGTCGGCTTCCTCAACGCCGAGGCCGCCCCGCTGCTGCGCGGCAGCTACACCGACGAGACGGGCCGCCAACTGCACCGCGCCACCGGCGGGTTGGTCGCCGTCGCCGGAATCTGCGCCTACGACTCCGACGCCCACGGCCTCGCCCAGCGCTACTTCCACCAGGCCCTCAGGCTCGCCAAGGCCAGCGGCGACCGCGGACTCGGCGCGTATGTCATCGCGCTGCTGGTCAACCAGGCCCTGTTCATGCGGGAGTACCGCCAGGCCGTCGCCTTCGCGGAGGCCGCGCTGCGGGCCGCAGGCAAGCACATCACCCCGGCGCTCGCCTGCGACCTCTACGCGATGCAGGCCAAGGCGTACGCCCACCTCGGTGACGGTACGACCGCGCTGTCCTGCATCCGGCGGGCCGAGCAGGCCGCCGAACGCATCCGGCGGGGGTACGAGCCCGATGAGACCGGCTATGTCCAGCCCGGCCTCGTCAACGTCCAGGTGGCGGAGGCGCTCCTCAGCCTCGGCGAACTCGCGGCGGCCGCCGCGCACGCCGCGGCCGCCGTCGACAACCCGGCCCACGACCGCGGGCGGGTGCACCGCCTCGCCATGCTCAGCACGATCGAACTGCGTCAGGGCAACGCCGACAAGGCGGTGGCCACCGCCGTGCAGATGGCGGAACAGGCCCGGGGAATGGAGTCCCAGCGCCTGCGCGACAGACTCAGAGCGGTCCGCGAACACCTGGTCCGCAGCGGCTGCGCGGGCACCGCCGAGGCAGCCGAACTGATCGACGGCGCACTGCGCGTACCGCTGTAGGAGGGCACGCGTACGCCGACAGCCACAGTCCCTGCTGCGATATTGCCACTTACTCGACGGAAGGTGGCAGAACCGTGCAGTGGACGAAACAGAACGAACAAACTGTGTATGAAAACCGCTGGTTCAGCGTCAATCTCGCCGATGTCGAGCTGCCGGACGGCCGGCATCTCGACCACTTCCTGATACGACTGCGGCCCGTCGCCGTCGCCACGGTGGTCAACGAGGCCAACGAGGTCCTCCTGCTGTGGCGTCACCGTTTCATCACGGACAGCTGGGGCTGGGAACTCGCCGCGGGTGTGGTCGAGGACGGCGAGGACATCGCCGTCGCGGCCGCCAGGGAACTCGAGGAAGAGACCGGCTGGCGACCGGGCCCGCTCCAGCACCTCATGAGCGTGGAGCCCTCCAACGGGCTCACCGACGCCCGGCACCACATCTACTGGGCCGACGAGGGCGAGTACATCGGGCACCCCGTGGACGACTTCGAGTCGGACCGCCGGGAATGGGTCCCCTTGAAGCTCGTTCCCGACATGGTCGCCCGTGGGGAGGTCCCGGCCGCCAACATGGCGGCCGCGTTACTCCTGTTGCACCATCTGAGGCTCGGTCAGGACGCTCAGCCCTGATCCCCCACCCGAGCGTCCCGATGCCTCAGTGGCCGAGAGCCTGCCAGATCGCCACGACGAGCGCGCCCACGGCGGTGATCGCCGCAACCGCGGGAAGCGGCCAGCGGGCGTGCTCCAGGGCGATGATCCGTGCGCTCAGATCGTCGATCTCCTTGTCCGTCTCCTCCGTACGGTGACTGAGCAGAGCGAGGCCTCCCTCGACGCGTGCGTACGCGACATCGAGGCGGCGTCGTAACTCTGCGAGTTCTCCATGGATCACGGGATGCTCCGGTTCGGCGGTCACAAGTCCGCTCCTTTCCGTAGTCATCACATCCCTTGCATGCGCATCAAGAGTCAACTCGCCTGGTGGACGCGTGGGGAGAGTGTGCGACGGGCATATGCGGGCCCGCCGTGCACACGGTGTGTGAATGCCACGGGCCCGGCACTCGCAAGAGCGCCGGGCCCGTGTTCGTAGCACTGTGTCATCAGCACCCTGGAACGGACAGAGTGCGGGTCAGTCGTAGGAGTAGAAGCCCGAGCCGGACTTCCGGCCGAGCCGGCCCGCGTCGACCATGCGCTGGAGCAGCGGGGGAGCGGCGTACAGCGGCTCCTTGTACTCCTCGTACATCGAGAAGGCGACCGAGGCGACGGTGTCCAGGCCGATCAGGTCGGACAGCTTCAGCGGGCCCATCGGATGGGCGCAGCCCAGCTCCATGCCGTTGTCGATGTCCTCGCGGCTCGCGATGCCCGACTCGAACATCCGGATCGCGGACAGGAGATACGGGATCAGCAGCGCGTTGACCACGAAGCCGGAGCGGTCCTGGGCGCGGATCGCGTGCTTGCCGAGCAGCTTCTCGGCGAACTGCTGGGCGCGGGCCAGCGTGCCCTCGGACGTCGTGAGCGCCGGGATCAGCTCGACGAGCTTCTGCACCGGGGCCGGGTTGAAGAAGTGGATGCCGACGACCTGGTCGGGCCGCGAGGTGGCGACCGCCAGCCGCACCAGCGGGATGGAGGAGGTGTTGGAGGCCAGGATCGCGTCCGGGCGGGTCACCACATGGTCGAGCACCTGGAAGATCTCGGTCTTGACCTGCTCGTTCTCCACGACGGCCTCGATGACCAGGTCGCGGTCGGCGAACTCGCCGAGGTCGGTGGTGAAGCTCAGACGTGCCTGCGTCTCCGCCAGCTCGTCCGCCGTGATCTTGCCGCGTTCGGCGGCCTTGGTCAGGGAGTTGAACAGCCGGGTGCGGCCGATCTCCAGGGCCTCGCCGGTGGTCTCGGCGACCTTCACGTCCAGGCCGGCGCGGGCGCACACCTCGGCGATGCCCGCCCCCATCTGGCCGCAGCCCACCACTCCGACGCGCGCGATGTCTCCCGCCGGGAAGTCCGTCACTTCGTCCCTTTCGCTGATCTTCACCTGGTGGCAGGTCGGCCGTTGTCCGGTTCCTGCTCCGTTCGTGCACGTTACTCCCAAGTATCGATGATCGATCGCCGGGGTCCGTCATCCGTCGGGCATTCTGGGGCGCGGAGACGATCCGTGACCGAGCGGATCCATGGTGTTGGGGGAGTGTGCACATGGGGCGTCTGTCGCGCCGGGCCTTCGCGCTGGCCGCGCTGTCGACCATGACCTCGGCCTCGGGAGCGGCGGCGGCACCGCGGCATCCGAGACGGGCTGTGACCGGGATGCGGGGCGTGTGGCTCGCCACCGTGTCCAACCGGGACTGGCCGTCGAAGCCGGGGCTGACCGCCGCACAGCAGCGCGCGGAGCTGATCGCCCACCTCGACCGGGCGGCGGCGGACCGCCTGAACGCGGTGATGTTCCAGGTACGGCCCACCGCCGATGCCCTGTGGCCCTCGCCGTACGAGCCCTGGTCGCAGTACCTCACCGGGACCCAGGGCAGGAACCCCGGCTGGGACCCGCTCGGCACGGCCGTGGCCGAGGCGCACCGGCGGGGCCTGCAACTGCACGCCTGGTGCAACCCGTACCGCATCGCCAACCACGGCGACCCGACCCGGCTGGTCTCCTCCCACCCCGCCCGCCGGCACCCGGACTGGGTGGTGACGTACGGCGGGAAGCTCTACTACAACCCCGGGCTGCCCGAGGTCCGCGCCTTCGTCCAGGACGCCATCCTCGACGCGGTGCGCAAGTACCCGGTGGACGCGGTCCACTTCGACGACTATTTCTACCCGTATCCGGTGGCGGGCCAGACCTTCGACGACGACGCGGCCTACGACGCGTACGGCGGCGCCTTCGCGAACCGGGCCGACTGGCGGCGGGACAACATCGACAAGCTGGTCCTGGAGACCGCGGCCCGCATCAAGCGGATCCGGCCCACCGCACAGTTCGGCATCAGCCCCTTCGGGGTGTGGCGCAACGCCGCCACCGACCCGCTCGGCTCGGACACGCGCGCGGGTGTGCAGTCGTACGACGACAACTTCGCGGACACCCGCAAGTGGGTGCGCGAGGGCTGGATCGACTACCTCGTGCCGCAGCTCTACTGGAACATCGGCTTCGCCGCCGCCGACTACGCGAAGCTCGTGCCCTGGTGGGCGAAGCAGGCGCAGGGGAGCAGGACCAAGCTGTACCTGGGCGAGGCCCTCTACAAGGCCGGGGATCCGGCGCAGCCCACTGCCTGGCAGGACCCCGCGGAACTGTCCCGGCACCTCACGCTCGCGCGCGACTACAAGCAGGTGCGCGGACATGTCTTCTTCGCCGCGCGGGAGGTCACCTCCGACCCGATCGGGGCGATGGCGCGGGTGGTCGCCGACCACTACCAGGTGCCGGCGGTTCCCCCGCGCCGTATCACCGGCCGGTCTGCTGGAGCCGGTGCCTGATCTCGGTGTCGGGGCCGGGTGAGCACACGCCCTCGTGCCCGTCCTCGAAGCGGACGCGGTACGGGGGGTTGCCCTCCTGACCCATCACTTCGACGATCTCGCCGATCTTGTCCTGCTGTCCGACCACCCTGCCGTGCTGGACAAGCTGGTCGCCCACGGTTGCACGCATCGTCTGGGGCCTCCTCACCAAGTGCGGGAGCAGCGGTCCGTGGCCCCGATTTTACGGCGCGGGGACGCGGTTGGACCGGCGCGTGCGCGCCGTTCAGCCCCGCGCCCGCTGGGTGACGGCGATGCACACGAGCACCGCCGCGGCCGTCAGCGGGGCGGCCACCGTCAGGTGCTCGCCGAGCAGCAGCACCGACCACACCAGTGTGAGCAGGGGCTGGGCCAACTGCAACTGGCTGGCCTTGGGGATCCCGATCGCGGCCATGCCCCGGTACCAGACGACCAGGCCGAGGAACTGCGAGCCCGCCGCCACCCACAGCAGCCCGGCGACGCTGTGCGCGGTGAGGTGCACCGGCTCGTACGACAGCGCGAGCGCCGCCGCGGGCACGCCGATCGGCAGGCACAGCACCAGCGCCCAGGCGATGACCTGCCAGCCGGGCATGACCCGGGCCAGCCTCCCGCCCTCGGTGTAGCCGGCGGCGCACACCAGGAGCGCGGCGAAGAGATACAGGTCGGCGGTGGTCAGGGCGCCCCCGCTCTGCTGCACCGTGAAGGCGACCACCGCGGCCGCGCCCGCCAGGGCGGCCGTCCAGAAGGTGCGCGAAGGGCGTGTGCCCATGCGCAGGGCCGACAGCAGCGCGGTCGTCAGGGGGAGCAGACCCACGACGACGGCGGCGTGCGCGGTGGTCGACGTCTGCAGGGCGAGCGTGGTCAGCAGCGGGAAGCCGACCACCACCCCGGCGGCGACGACCACGAGCCCCGGCCAGTCCCGGCGGCTCGGCACCGGGACCCGCAGCGCCGCCAGACAGCCCGCGGCGATGAGGGCCGCGAGGACGCTGCGCACGGCGACGAGGGACCAGGGCCCGAAGCCTTCGAGGCCCCATGCCGTGGCGGGGAAGGTGAGGGAGAAGGCGGCGACGCCGAGGGCGGCCTGGAGGGTGCCGAAGCTCTTGGTGGGAGCGGGGACCGCTATCCCAGTCGGTGCGATAGCGCTACTCTGTACTCTCATGCAAGAGCGTAGCAGCGTCACCGAGCTGGCAGAACAGCTGCGGCGAGAGCTCGACCGCTACTCTCCCGGTGGAAAGCTCCCGTCGAGCCGGTCCCTGGTCGACCGGTTCAGGGTCAGCCCGGTGACCGTCTCGCGTGCCCTCGCCCAGCTCGCCGCCGAGGGGCTCGTGGTCACCCGGCCGGGCGCGGGTGCCTTCCGGGCGGCGGCGCGCGCCTTGGCCGCTCCGGCCGGGGACACCTCCTGGCAGGAGGTCGCGCTCAGCGCTGACGGCGCCGCCGACCTCGTACCGCGCTCGGTGGACGCGTCCGGTGTCCTGGTCTCGCTGGCCGCCCCGCCGCCCGGGGTGATCGAGTTCAACGGCGGCTATCTGCACCCTTGTCTGCAGCCGGAGCGCGCGATGTCCGCGGCCCTGGCCCGCGCCGGCCGCCGCCCCGGAGCCTGGGGCCGACCGCCGACGGAAGGTCTGCCGGAGCTGCGCGAGTGGTTCGCGCGGAACATCGGCGGCGCCGTCACGGCCGCGGAGGTGCTGATCACCGCGGGCGGCCAGTCGGCGCTCACGACGGCGTTGCGCGCGCTGGCCCCACCCGGCGCTCCCGTGCTCGTCGAGTCGCCCACCTATCCCGGCATGCTGGCGATCGCGCGTGCCGCCGGCCTTCGCCCCGTCCCCGTCCCGGTGGACGCGGACGGCGTGAAACCGGCCCTGCTCGCCGACGCCTTCCGGGCGACCGGCGCCCGGGTGTTCGTCTGCCAGCCGCTGTTCCAGAACCCGACCGGCGCGGTGCTGGCCCCCGAGCGCCGGGGCGAGGTTCTGCGCATCGCCCGCGAGGCCGGCGCCTTCGTCGTCGAGGACGATTTCGTACGACGGCTCGTGCACGAGGACGCCGGCCCGCTGCCGCGTCCGCTGGCCGCCGACGATCCCGACGGCGTCGTCGTCCATGTCGGCTCCCTGACCAAGGCGACCTCGCCCAGCTTCCGGGTGAGCGCGCTCGCCGCACGCGGCCCGGTACTGGAGCGGCTCCGCGCGATCCAGATCGTCGACACCTTCTTCGTCCCCCGCCCGCTCCAAGAGGCGACCTTGGAACTCGTCGGCTCCCCGGCCTGGCCCCGTCATCTGCGCACGATCTCGGCGGAGTTGAAGGCCCGCCGGGACGCCATGACCGCCGCCCTCCGTCTCGGACTGCCCGAACTCGCCCTCCCGCACATCCCGTCGGGCGGCTACCACCTCTGGCTCCGCCTCCCGGAGGGCACGGACGAGACCGCCCTGACCGCCGCGGCCCTGCGCGCGGGCGTCGCGATCACCCCCGGCCGCCCGTACTTCAGCGCGGAACCCCCGGCGGGCCATGTCAGGTTGAGCTTTGCGGCGGTGGCCGGGGTGGGGGAGATCGCGGAAGGGGTACGGCGCCTCCGCACGGCCTGTGACGAGGTACTCCCGGCGAAAAACGTTCGACTCCGCCGTCCGTGACTGCCAACGTCACGCCCATGACCGACACCCCGCCCCTCGCCGAGGGCTACGAGATCTCCACCGACCCCGACCGCATCGATGCCGGGCGGGTGCACCACTGGCTGTCGACCGACGCCTACTGGGCGATCGGCCGACCTCGGGAGAAGCAGGACCGGGCGATCGCCGGGTCGCTCAACTTCGGGGTGTACGCGGTGGAATCGGGGGATCAGGTGGCTTATGCCCGCGTGATCACCGACCTGGCCAGTTTCGCCTGGCTGTGCGACGTGTACGTGGACCGGTCCGTGCGGGGCGAGGGGATCGGTACGGCGTTGGTCGGTGCCGTGCGCGAGCACCTGCGACCCTACGGCCTCAAACGCATCCTGCTCGCCACCCACGACGCCCACGGGGTGTACGAGAAGCTCGGGTTCGCACCGCTCGTCACGCCGGCTCACTGGATGGCGCTCGTCTTCGGGCAGTGAACCCCGGCGCACCCTGGGTAACTCCCCGGTAACGCCTCTTGACCTGCGCACTTTCACGGCTCACGATCGCCGCATGCAACTTCGGGTCACGTTCGTCGCCGCCGCGCGCAGCTCCTCGCTGCTCGCCGAGCGGTTCGAGGACGACCGTCCGCTCGACCAGGCCGGGTGGGACGAGGTGCTGGGCGTGGCGCACGATCTGCTGCCGCTCGCGGCCGCCGAGCTGCGGTACTGCTCGCCCACTCCGCGCAGCCGTGCCACCGGGGACGCCCTCGGTTACTCCCCGCTGGTCCAACTCGCTCTGCGTGACTGTGACATGGGGCGCTGGCGCGGGCTGACCCTGGGCGAGGCGATGGCCCGCGAGCCGGAGTCCGTGGACGCCTGGCTCGCCGACCCGAGGGCGACCCCGCACGGCGGCGAGTCACTGCTCGACTTCATCACCCGCGTCGGGGGCTGGCTCGACACCCGGCCCGTCGGCGACGGCGGCCGTATCGTGGCCGTCGCCGAACCGGCCGTGATCCGCGCCGCCCTGGTCTACGCGCTGAAGGCCCCGCCGTCGACCTACTGGAACATCGACGTACGTCCGCTGTCGGCGACCACCGTGACCGGCAGGGCCGGCCGCTGGAACCTCCGTTTCGAGGGCGCCCCGGCTCAGCCTGCGCGGACATAGCCAGGGGCTTGGCGTGGTAGTCCGCCGGCCGTCGTGTGCGGGTGGCCGCCGGGCGGTCCCGTGCGGTGAGTCGTCGGCCGCCTTGTGGCGGCGCGGCCGGTGGTCTCGCGCGGTCAGTGGTCGGGCATGCCGCCCGCGTGGCCGCCGGCGGGCTCGCGTGTGTAGTCGGTCGTCAGGACCAGGTCCTTTGCCGGGCCGCCGACCCGCCACACCGTGCGCCAGTGGTCCACGTCCAGGACGCTGAACTCGCCGCGGTAGAGGTCCGCAGCGCAGGGGTGGTCGGCGACATGGTGGCCGGACGTCAGATCCAGGTCGTGGAAGGGGCGCCCGTCGGAGAAGCGGACGTCGGCCGTGCCCGGTGTCCTGCCCGGCAGGAAGCGGAGCGTCCGTTCCGCGGGGCGCGGGACGCCCTGCCAGACGAAGACGCCCGACTCCTGGGACAGCAGTCCACCGCCTTCGGACAGACGGCCGCCCTCTTCCGGTCGGCCGAAAGCGGTCGTACCGGAGAACTCCCCTTCGTCTCCGCTCGCCAGATCCCGCACGGTTCGCTCGGTCCGCCAGGTCCCGGCCAGATACGCCAGCACATCCGCCACTGGCCAGAACCCGCTCATCCGTCCCTCACTTCCGACACTTTCGGTCCCGCGCGACCCGTTGACGCTCCCCGGCACCCTCCCTATCTTGCCGTTCGAAGTGCTGATCATCGTTTGGTATTTCGAACGTCACTTTCGACAAAGAGCCGCGGAGTATTCATGTCACGCACCCGCTGGAGACTCGGTCTCGGCGCCACCGCCTTCCTGGTGGCCGCCGGTCTGGTCCCCGCCCCCGCCCATGCCGAGGACGTCACCGACTACGCGATCACGGTCGACCGGGCCGCCCGGGGCGCGAAGATCGACGACACGATGTACGGCGTCTTCTTCGAGGACATCAACCGGGCCGCCGACGGCGGTCTGTACGCCGAGCTCGTGCAGAACCGGTCCTTCGAGTACTCCACCGCCGACAACTCCTCGTACACCCCGCTGACCTCGTGGACGGTCTCGGGCGCCGGCCAGGTGGTGAACGACGAGGGGCGGCTGGGCGAGCGCAACCGCAACTACCTCTCCCTGGGCGCCGGTTCGTCCGTCACCAACGCCGGATACAACACCGGCATCCATGTGGAAGAGGGCAAGAAATACGACTTCTCGGTATGGGCCCGCGCGGACGCCGGTACGGCCCTCACGGTCTCCTTGCAGGACGCCGACGGGACGCTCGCCATCGCCCGCAGGGCGACCGTGACGAAGAGCGGCTGGGCCCGGTACAAGGCCACCTTCACCGCGACCCGGACCAGCTCCGGCGGTCGCCTCACCGTGGCCTCCTCCGCCGCGGCCGCCCTCGACATGGTGTCCCTCTTCCCGCGCGACACCTATCGCGGTGAACCCAACGGGCTGCGCAAGGACCTGGCCGAGAAGATCGCAGCCCTGCACCCGGGCTTCGTGCGCTTCCCCGGCGGCTGCCTGGTGAACACGGGATCCATGGAGGACTACAGCGCGGCCTCCGGCTGGCAGCGCAAGCGCTCGTACCAGTGGAAGGACACCATCGGCCCGGTCGAGCAGCGCGCGACCAACTCCAACGTCTGGGGCTACAACCAGAGTTACGGGCTCGGCTACTACGAGTACTTCCGCCTCTCCGAGGACATCGGCGCCATGCCGCTGCCCGTGGTCCCCGCGCTGGTGACCGGCTGCGGTCAGAACAAGGCCGTCGTCGACGAGGCGTTGCTCAAGCGGCACATCCAGGACACCCTCGACCTCATCGAGTTCGCCAACGGCCCGGCGAGCTCCACGTGGGGCAAGGTGCGGGCGAAGATGGGCCACGCCAAGCCCTTCCGTCTCACCCACATCGAGGTCGGCAACGAGGAGAACCTGCCGAACGAGTTCTTCGCCCGGTTCAAGGAGTTTCGCGCCGCCATCCAGGCGAAGTACCCCGACATCCAGGTCATCTCCAACTCCGGCCCGGACGACTCGGGTACGACCTTCGACACGGCCTGGCAGCTCAACAAGGACGCCAAGGTCGACATGGTCGACGAGCACTACTACAACAGCCCGCAGTGGTTCCTGCAGAACAACGACCGCTACGACTCCTACGACCGCGGCGGCCCGAAGGTCTTCCTCGGCGAGTACGCCTCCCAGGGCAACACCTTCAAGAACGCCCTCACCGAGGCGGCGTTCATGACCGGCCTGGAGCGCAACGCCGACGTCGTCAAACTCGCCTCCTACGCCCCGCTGTTCGCCAACGAGGACTACGTCCAGTGGCGCCCGGACCTGATCTGGTTCAACAACCACGCCTCCTGGAACTCCGCCAACTACGAGGTCCAGAAGCTGTTCATGACCAACGTCGGCGACCGCGTGGTGCCCTCGACGGCCACCGGCACGCCCTCGCTGCTCGCCCCGATCACCGGAGCCGTGGGCCTCTCGACGTGGGCGACGACGGCGGCGTACGACGATGTGCGGGTCACCGGCGCCGACGGGAACACCCTGCTCACCGACGACTTCAGCGGTGGTGCCTCGCAGTGGACCCACACCGGCGGCGGCAGCTGGAGCGTCCAGGACGGGCAGTACGTGCAGACGGACGTGACCGCCGAGAACACCATGGTCTCGGCGGGTGACCCGTCCTGGCACGACTACGACCTGAAGGCGAAGGCCACCAAGAAGGCCGGCAAGGAGGGCTTCCTCGTCGCCTTCGGCGTCAAGGACACCGGTAACTACTACTGGTGGAACATCGGTGGCTGGAACAACACCCAGACCGCCGTCGAACAGGCCGTGGACGGCGGCAAGTCGACGCTGATCTCCAAGGCCGGATCGGTCGAGACCGGCCGTGCCTACGACATCGACGTCAAGGTGCGCGGCCGTCAGGTGACCCTCTACCTCGACGGACAGGAGTGGGGCAGCTTCACCGACGACAAGCCGGCCGAGCCGTTCCGCCAGGTGGTCACCAGGGACCAGAAGACCGGTGACCTGATCGTCAAGGTCGTCAACGCCCAGAACGCGGCGGCCCGCACGGCGATCGACCTGGGTGGTGCGAAGGTCGCGTCCAGGGCCCGGGTGACCACGCTGGCGGCCGGCCCGGACGCCGTGAACAGTGAGACGTCGACCGCGGTCGCCCCGGTGAAGTCCACCTTCGACGGGGTCGCCGGGAAGTTCTCGTACACCTTCCCGGCGAACTCGATCACCTTCCTGAGGATCAGGCAGAGGTAGCCGACGGGTCGGCGGGCTGCTGTCCGACGGGCAGCAGCCCCCGCTCGCCGAACACCTTCTTCGCCACGGCCGTGGCGTTGAGGGCCCTAGGGAACCCGCAGTAGCCGGCCGACTGCAACAGTGCCTCGACGATCTGCTCGGGGGTGAGGCCCACGTTGAGGGCCGTGTTGATGTGCACCTCCAGCTGGGTCTCGCAGCCGCCGAGCGCGGTGAGCATGCCGAGCGTGACCAACTGGCGGTCACGGGGCGCGAGTTGTGGCCGCGAGTAGATCTCGCCGAACCCCCAGGCGATGACCTGGTGGCCCATCTCCGGGCTGATGTCGGCGAGTGAGTCGACGACCAGTTGTCCCACCTCGGGATTGACGCTCCCCAGCATCTCCAGGCCGCGCGCGAAACGCTCCTCGCGGGTGGTGCTCTCGCTCATGTCAGCTCCCTCTGCTCGTACGGTCCCCTCGGCCACCGTCGCCTCCGGGTCGTACGGAATTCACTGCACCGCCATCTGCGGTAGGACAACCAACCGTATGCACCCCCGGTCTAAATCGGCGCAGCAACAACGCACGGGGCGAACGCCCCGGACGGGGGCTTGAATTGACCAGCAAACAGGGCGTGCGACCGACCGTCCCGCCCGAACCGAAGACCGCGGACGACCACATAGGGGAGCGGCCGCCGCCCGGACCGGGGCAGGCGGCTCTGCTGGCGGCGACGATCACCGTCGTCGTGCTGTGCGCGGCCGACGCCGTCGCCCGCAGCTACCCCTTCGGACCGCGCACCCGGAACGTCAACGACCTGGGAAACCAGTACGTGCCGTTCCACGCGCACCTGTGGGACCTGCTGCACGGACGGGGCACTGGTGGGCTCCTCGTCAACTGGCAGTCGGGATTCGGCGCCGGCTTCCTGCCCGACCTCGGCACCTACCTCACCAGCCCGTTCGCCCTGCTCGTGGCGGTGTTCCCGAGGGACGAGATCGACCTCGCGGTGTACGTGATCACCGTGCTGAAGATCGCGTGCGCCGGTGCCGCCATGGCCTGGCTGCTGCTGAGGCTGCGCCCCGGACGCTGGTGGGCGGCGGGCCTGCTGGGCGCGTCCTACGCCCTGTGCGGATGGACCGTGGCGACCGCCTCGTACAACCTCATGTGGCTCGACGGGCTGATCGCCCTGCCGCTGCTGTGCCTGGTCGGGGAATGGATCCTGAGCGGCAGGCGCCCGCTTGTCGGGGTGCTGGTCGTGACGGCCGCCTGGATCGCCAACTTCTACACGGCGTACATGGCCACCCTCGCCGCCGCTCTCGTGTTCCTGCTGCGGCTGTGGCTGGCCGATCTGCCCCGCCGCCGCAGGCTCAGCGCCGCGGGCCGGGCCGCCCTGACCTTCGCACTCGGCATGGGCCTGGCCGCACCCCTGGTGACGGTCGTGTACTTCGGCAGCGCGCACGCCTCCGAGGGCCGCTTCACCCGGTTCGCTCCGGTGGGTACGGAGGACCTGCTGGCCCGGCTGCTGCCGACGACGTACAGCTTCGGCTCCCCGGCCCTCTTCGTCGGCACCACGGCCCTGTTGCTCGCCCTCGCCCTGCCCTTCCACCGTGCGGCACCCCGCCGGGTGCGCGCGGGGTGGACGCTGCTGGTGCTGGTCGTCACCCTGTCGATGCAGTGGGGCCCGACCCATCTGCTGTGGCACGCCTTCGCCGCACCGCAGGGCAGTTCGTACCGCCAGACCTTCGTGGTGTGCGCGCTGCTGGTGATCGCCGCCTGGCACACGCTCTCCTACGGCCCCCTCGACCGGCGGGCCCTGGCCTCGGCGGCCGGACTGCTCGCGCTGATCGCGGTCGTCGCGAGCGGCAGCGGGCTGGTCCGCTCCTTCGCCTGGCCGGTGTTCCTGATGGCGGCCCTGGGCGCGCTGCTCGGGCTGATCCTGCTCGGCCGCAGGCGACCCGTACTGCGTATGGCCCCAGCGGTGCTCGCCGCCGTACTGCTCGTCGGAGCGCAGCTGGGCGAGGCCATCGCCACCGACGCCGTGGCCACCCGGATGCGGTTCGGGCACATGGACGACTACGCCCCCTGGGGCGCCCGGCAGCAGGACCAGGCCGACGCGGTCGCGCAGGCCGACGGCTGGCCCCGCTACCGCACCGACCCGGGCCGGGAGCAGACCGTCGGCAACGACCCGCTGGAGGTCGGCGGCCAGGGCGCCCAGTACTACAGCAGCCACACCTCCGCCGTGCTCAGCAGTACGCTCACCGCCCTCGGCGGCGGCTGGACCTCCGGCGGCCGCAGCCTCCAGAGCCTGGACAACGCGGTGACGGACGTCCTCTTCTCCGTCGGCGCCCGGGTGCACTCCCCACCGGACCCGCATCAGAACTGGTTCCCGCAGGACGGCACCGGGGAGACCGTGACCCGCGAGGACGTCCCGCCCCTGGTGACGGTGCGGCCGGCCGCCGCGACCGGTGCCTTCGGGCCGTCGCCGTACCGCAACCAGGAGCTGCTGCTGGGCGCCCGTGTCTACACCCTTCCGCACCTCACCGTGCTCAACGCCGTCGGGAGGGACGCGGACCGCAGCACCGACCGGCGCCAAGGCGTGCGGGTAGGGGGAAAGGCGACGATCACCGCCCGGTGCCGGGCGGGCAGCGAGGTCTACCTCTGGGCGCCGTACTTCGTGGGCACGGCCCGGCTCGCCGGCCCCTCCGCCCACGGCCTGACGGGACGGTTCCGGGCCGACTGGCGGCCCCTCACCAAGATCGCCGCCATGGAGCGGCTCGGCACGGTTCCGGACTCCGGGCGCCTCACGATCGAGCTGTCCGCGAACCGGCTGGGCGTGGTGCCGGACCGGGCGGTCGGCTGCCTGGACACCGACCGCCTGCACACCGTCGTACGACAGCTGAAGGCCACCGGCGCCACCAAGGTGACCGTCTCCGGCTCCGGCGGCACGATCCGGGCCCGGCTCCCGGAGGGCAGCAAGGGGGTCGCCGTCGTGGCCGCGCCCCGGATCGCCGGCTGGCGCTGCGCCGCCGGAGACGCGGCCGCCGTACCCGCGAAGGAGTACCACGGGCTGATCGCCGTGCCGCTCGACGGCACCTCGTCCAGTGTCACCTGCAACTTCCATCCGCCCGGTCTGCGGCTGGGGACGGCGGTGGGGGGCGGCGCGCTGGTCGCTCTCGTCGGGCTCGGCGCGTTCGGGGCCCTGCGCCGACGGAGGGCGTGAGTATGCACGCGGTTGCATAAACGTGCAGCGAAACGTATAGTCATGCCATCCAGGAGGAGGATGACATGGCGGTACGTGCGGCGGTGGCCGGAGCGAGCGGATACGCGGGCGGTGAGGTCCTGCGGCTGCTCCTGGCGCACCCCGAGGTCGAGATCGGTGCCCTGACCGGCAACTCCAACGCCGGGCAGAAGCTCGGCGCGCTGCAGCCGCACCTGCTGCCGCTGGCCGACCGGGTACTCCAGGAGACCACGGCCGACGTCCTCGCCGGACACGACGTCGTCTTTCTCGCCCTGCCCCACGGACAGTCCGCCGCCGTCGCCGAACAGCTCGGCCCCGACGTCCTCGTCGTCGACATGGGCGCCGACTTCCGGCTCGAGGACGCCGCCGACTGGGAGAAGTTCTACGGCTCCGCGCACGCCGGCACCTGGCCCTACGGCCTCCCCGAACTGCCCGGTGCCCGCGCCGCGCTGGAGGGGACCAGGCGGATCGCGGTGCCCGGCTGCTACCCGACCGCCGTCACGCTCGCCCTCTTCCCGGCCTACGCCGCCGGAATCGCCGAGGACGAGGCCGTGATCGTCGCCGCCTCCGGCACCTCCGGCGCGGGCAAGGCGCCCAAGCCGAACCTGCTGGGCAGCGAGGTCATGGGGTCCATGTCGCCGTACGGCGTCGGCGGCGGCCACCGGCACACGCCCGAGATCGTCCAGAACCTCAGCGCGGCGGCCGGTTCCCGGGTGAGTGTCTCCTTCACGCCGACCCTCGCGCCGATGCCCCGCGGCATCCTCGCCACGTGCAGCGCCAAGGCGAAGCCCGGCGTCACCGCCGAGTCCGTCCGCGCCGCGTACGAGAAGGCTTTCGCCGACGAGCCCTTCGTCCATCTGCTGCCCGAGGGCCAGTGGCCCGCCACGGCATCCGTCTACGGTTCGAACGGCGTTCAGGTGCAGGTCGCCCTGGACGAGTCCGTGGGCCGCATCATCGCGATCAGCGCCATCGACAACCTGGCCAAGGGCACCGCGGGCGGTGCCGTCCAGAGCATGAACATCGCCCTCGGTCTCCCCGAGGAGCTCGGTCTTTCCACGATCGGAGTCGCACCGTGAGCGTCACGGCAGCCAAGGGATTCCAGGCGGCGGGCATCGCCGCCGGAATCAAGGAGAACGGCAACCCGGACCTGGCCCTCGTGGTCAACACCGGGCCCCGCCGCGCCGCCGCCGGCGTCTTCACCTCCAACCGTGTGAAGGCCGCGCCGGTGCTGTGGTCCGAGCAGGTCCTCAAGAGCGGTCAGCTGTCGGCGGTGGTCCTCAACTCCGGTGGTGCCAACGCCTGTACGGGTCCCAAGGGCTTCCAGGACACGCACGCCACCGCCGAGAAGGTCGCCGAGGTGCTGGACATCGGCGCGGGTGAGGTGGCCGTCGCCTCCACCGGGCTCATCGGCCTGCTGCTCCCGATGGACAAGCTCCTGCCGGGAGTCGAGGCCGCCGCGGCTCAACTGTCCGAGCACGGCGGTGAGAAGGCCGCCATCGCCATCAAGACCACCGACACCGTCCACAAGACATCGGTCGTCACCCAGGACGGCTGGACCGTCGGCGGCATGGCCAAGGGCGCGGGCATGCTCGCTCCCGGCCTCGCCACCATGCTGGTCGTCCTGACCACCGACGCGGACCTGGAGAGCGAGGCCCTGGACAGGGCCCTGCGGGCCGCCACCCGGACCACCTTCGACCGCGTCGACTCCGACGGCTGCATGTCCACCAACGACACCGTGCTGCTGCTCGCCTCCGGCGCCTCCGAAGTCACCCCGGAATACGCGGAGTTCGCCGAGGCGGTGCGCACCGTCTGCGACGACCTCGGCCAGCAGCTGATCCGGGACGCCGAGGGCGCCAGCAAGGACATCAAGGTCGAGGTGGTGGGCGCCGCGAGCGAGGACGACGCCGTCGAGGTCGGCCGCTCCATCGCCCGCAACAACCTCCTCAAGTGCGCGATCCACGGCGAGGACCCCAACTGGGGCCGCGTCCTGAGCGCCATCGGCACCACGAAGGCCGCCTTCGAGCCCGACCGGTTGAACGTCGCCATCAACGGCGTCTGGGTCTGCAAGAACGGCGGCGTCGGCGAGGACCGCGACAAGGTCGACATGCGCTACCGCGAGGTGCACATCGTCGCCGACCTCGCGGCCGGATCCGAGACCGCCACCATCTGGACCAACGACCTCACCGCCGACTACGTCCACGAGAACAGCGCCTACTCCTCATGAGCACCACGCGAAAGCACACCGCGCTCCCCAAGGCCCAGATCCTCATCGAGGCGCTGCCCTGGCTGGTCCGCCACAACGGCAAGACCGTCGTCATCAAGTTCGGCGGCAACGCCATGATCGACGAGGACCTGAAGGCCGCCTTCGCCCAGGACGTCGTCTTCCTGCACCACGCCGGGCTCAAGCCGGTCGTCGTGCACGGCGGCGGCCCGCAGATCAGCGCCGCCCTCGACAAGCACGGCATCGTCAGCGAGTTCAAGGCCGGCCTACGGGTCACCACCGAGGACGCCATGGACGTCGTACGGATGGTGCTGGCCGGGCAGGTGCAGCGCGAGCTGGTCAATCTGCTCAACGAACACGGGCCGCTCGCCGTCGGATTGACCGGCGAGGACGCCCACACCATCAGCGCCACCAAGCACCGGCCCGAGATCGACGGAGAGTTGGTCGACATCGGGCGGGTGGGCGAGATCACCGCGATCGACACGGGCGCGATCGAGGCACTGCTCGCCGACGGCCGCATCCCGGTCGTCTCGTCGATCGCCCGTAGCCAGGACGACGGACATGTCTACAACGTCAATGCTGATACGGCGGCTGCGGCACTCGCTGCTGCTCTTGACGCCGAAACCCTCATGGTCCTCACGGACGTCGAGGGCCTCTACGAGGACTGGCCGCACAGCGACGAGGTGATCAGCCGCCTCACGGCTTCCCAACTGGAGAAGCTGCTGCCGGAGTTGAGCTCCGGCATGGTCCCGAAGATGGAGGGCTGTCTGCACGCCGTACGCAACGGCGTGACCACGGCCCGGGTCATCGACGGGCGGGTCCAGCACTCGATCCTGCTGGAGATCTTCACCGACGAGGGGATCGGCACGATGGTCGTGCCGGACGCACAAGAGGGGGATGCCGTATGACCGACAATCAGGAGCTGACCCAGCGGTGGCAGGGCTCGCTCATGAACAACTACGGCACCCCTCGCCTCCCTCTCGTCCGCGGCGCGGGACTCAAGGTCTGGGACGCCGAGGGCAAGGAGTACCTCGACTTCGTCGGCGGGATCGCCACCAACGCGCTCGGACATGCCCACCCGGCGATCGTCGAGGCCGTCGGCAGGCAGATCGCCTCCCTCGGCCACATCTCCAACTTCTTCATGGCCGAGCCGACCGTCACCCTCGCCGAACGGCTGCTCCAGCTCTTCGGCCGGGACGGCAAGGTCTTCTTCTGCAACTCCGGCGCCGAGTCGGTCGAGGCGGCCTTCAAGATCGGCCGGCTGACCGGGCGCACCCACATGGTCGCGACCGAGGGCGGCTTCCACGGCCGGACCATGGGCGCCCTCGCGCTCACCGGCCAGCCCGCCAAGCAGACCCCCTTCCTGCCGCTGCCGGGTGACGTCACCCATGTGCCGTACGGCGACGCGCAGGCGCTGGCCGCCGCGGTCACCGAGGACACCGCGCTCGTCGTCATCGAGCCGATCCAGGGCGAGAACGGCGTCGTGGTGCCCCCGGCCGGCTACCTCAAGGCGGCCCGGGCGATCACGGCGGCCAAGGGCGCGCTGCTGGTCCTCGACGAGGTGCAGACCGGCATCGGCCGTACCGGACACTGGTTCGCGTACCAGGCCCACGAGGGCGTCCTCCCGGACGTCGTCACCCTCGCCAAGCAGCTCGGCGGCGGACTGCCGCTCGGCGCGACCGTCGCCTTCGGGCGGGCCGCGGACCTGCTGCAGCCGGGGCAGCACGGGACGACGTTCGGCGGGAACCCGGTCGCGTGTGCCGCCGGCCTCGCCGTCCTCGACACCATCGCGAACGACGGGTTGCTGGAGAACGTCAAGCAGCAGAGCGAGAGGCTGCGGGACGGAATCGACGCACTCGGACACCCCCTGATCTCCCACGTCCGGGGTGCGGGGCTCCTCCTGGGTATCGTGCTCACCGAGCCGCTCGCACCGAAGGTGCAGCAGGCGGCTCAGGAGGCCGGATTCCTGGTGAACGCGCCCGCCCCCGACGTCGTACGGCTGATGCCGCCGCTGAACCTCGGCGACGACGAAGTGGACGCGCTTGTTCAGGCTCTCCCCGGCATCCTGGGTGTCGCCGAGGGAGACGGATGATCCGGAGAATGAGACGACGATGAGTCATGCGCAGGATCACGAGCACAACGGGGTCGCGGGACCTGCCGTGCCGCAGACGCGTACCGCGCGCCACCGCCGGATCGTGGACATCCTCAACCGGCAACCGGTGCGGTCGCAGAGCCAGTTGGCCAAGCTGCTGTCGGACGACGGGCTGAGCGTCACCCAGGCGACGCTCTCCCGGGACCTCGACGAGCTGAACGCGGTGAAGATCCGTAACACCGACGGGGATCTCATCTACGCGGTGCCCAGTGAGGGGGGTTTTCGGACCCCTCGGGCGCCGTTGGGGGAGTCCGCCAAGGAGGAGCGGATGCGGCGGCTCTCTCAGGAGCTGCTGATTTCCGCGGAGGCTTCGGCGAATCTCGTGGTCCTGCGGACTCCTCCGGGGGCCGCGCAGTTCCTGGCGTCGGCGATCGACCAGGCTGAGCTGCACGACATCCTTGGGACGATCGCCGGGGACGACACGTTGATGCTGATCAGTCGGGATCCCGTGGGGGGACAGTCGTTGGCCGAGCACTTGTTGCGGTTGGCTCAGAACGGGCATTGAGGTTGTGTGTCGGGTGCGGCTGAGTGGGGGCTGGTCGCGCAGTTCCCCGCGCCCCTAAAGCGCTTAACCGAGCCTGGCTGCCAGGCCCCCCGTGCACCGCACCTCATCGCCCGCGGTGATCAGCAACGCCTCCACGTCCGGCAGGCTCTCCAGCCAGGCCAGGCCCTCCCGCGAACCCATCGCGAAGGCCGCCGTGGCCCAGCAGTCCGCCCAGGTGATGGTCGGGGCGACCACCGTCACCGCCACCAGGTCCGAGACCGCGGAGCGGCCCGTGCGGGGGTCGACGATGTGGGTGCCGCGTTCCACCGTGCCGGAGGTGGCCACCGCCAGCTCGGCCGCGCCCGCCGCCGAGACCACCGCCGCCAGGCCGCCCGGACGCAGGGGGTCCGAGACGCCGACCCGCCACGGGCGTTCCGGGCCCGGAACGCCCAACAGCTGTACGTCTCCGCCGCCGTTGACGCTCACCCCGGTCGCCCCCGCGCGAGCCATCCGACGGGCCGCGCGTTCCACCGCCCAGCCCTTGACGATGCCGGTGGGGTCGAGGCGGCCCCCGTAGCGCAGGCTGAACCAGCCGTCGCTCAACCGCTCGGCCTCGGCGCCGAGTTCCAGGACCTCGGCGACCTCGGGATCGCACTCGGCGACCGTCAGCTCGCCGCGGGCCAGGCGGGAGACCTGGCTGTCGTCGCGGTAGGTGCTGAACACCTCGTTCACGCGGTGCAGCCCCGCCACCGCCTCCCGCAGTGCCGCCTGCACGGCAAGGGGGTCCCCGCCGCGGACGTCGAAGGAGAAGACCGTCCCCATGACCTCCTCCGCGTGACGCACCGCGGCGGGAGCTTGTGCCGACTCGGCCACCGTGTCAGCCACCGGCCTGGTCCAGCGCCGACTGCAGCGACTTCTTGTAGCCCTCGCTGGTGTAGGTGGCACCGGACACCGAGTCGATGTCCGCGCTGCCGGACGCCACGGCCTCCTGGTTGAGCTTCGGGATGGACAGCGCCGTCTTCTGGTCGCTGGTCCCGCCCTTCGGGGCCTGCACGGCCTCGGCCTTGGTGACCTTGCCGCCGCTGACCGTGATCCGGACCTGGACCGGCCCGTACTGGGTCTGGGAGACCGCACCGGTGACCGTCTTCGCGGCTGCCCCGGCGCTGCCGCCGGCCGGCTGGGAGGGCTGAGCCGACGGCTGGGCCGGAGCGGCCGCGTTCGCCTTGTCGATCGCCGACTGGAGCGACTTCTTGTAGCCCTCGCTCGTGTAGGTCGCCCCGGAGACCGTGTCGATCTGCGGGCTCTGCTTGGCGACCACGGCCTGGTTGAGCTTCGGAACGGACAGGGCGGTCTTCTGGTCGCTCTCGCCGCCCTTGGGCGCCTGGACCGCCTCGGCCTTCATGATCTTGTTGCCGCTGACGGTGATACGGACCTGGACGGGACCGTACTGGGTCTGGACCACGTCCCCGGTGACCGCGCCGCCGGCGGCCGCCCCCGTGCCGCCCTGGGCCGACTCCTGTGCCGCCGCCGTCTGCTGCGGGATCGTTCCGCCCGCCTGGGCGGACGCCGGGTCCGAGGACGGCTTCAGCGACAGCAGCAGCACGACACCGGAGACGGTGGCGGCGGTCGCGAGCACGACTCGACGGACGGGGTGACTCTTCCTCATCGCTTCAACAGCTCCTGAATTCCCGTCGTCACATCTCGAACGACTCGTGATGGATGCGGCGGGCGGGCACACCCGCGCCGCGCAGTGCTTCGTACACGGACTGCGCGAAGCCGTTCGGCCCGCACATGAACACGTCGTGCTTGTCGATGTCGGGGAGCTTGCGCTGGAGGGACTCCGCGGAGATGTCCGGACGCTCCCCGTCCGGACTGTTGACCGCGTACATCAGCCGGGCGCCGCGCTCGTCCGCGATGGCGGCGAGCTCGTCCCACAGGGCCAGGTCCTGGGTGGTGTTGGCCCGGTACAGCAGGGTGATGTCACCGGCCGCGCCGGGCAGCGTCTCGAACAGGGCCCGCATCGGCGTGATGCCGACCCCGCCGGCCACCAGCAGCACCTTGCCCCGGCTGCGGCGCTGGGCGGTGAGCGCGCCGTACGGTCCCTCGGCCCACACCTTGGTGCCGGGCACCAGCTCGCGCAGCCGCTCGCTGTGGTCGCCGATCGCCTTCACCGTGATCCGCAGCATGCCCGGTCGGGGCGCGGCGGAGAGCGAGTACGGGTGGGAACTGAACCGCATGCCCGGTGCGAGGAAGCGCCAGCGGAAGAACTGGCCGGCCTCCGCGCCCATCCGGTGCAGCTTGCGCCCGCCGATCAGCACGGACACGACGCCCGGCGTCTCCTCGACGACCGCCTCGACGTACATCCGGTGGCGCAGGTTCAGCCGGATCGGCGTGAGGATCCGGTACCAGACGACGAGCGCGGTGACCGAGCCGTACAGCGCGTACCAGACGGTCTTGGCGACCGGCTCGACCGCGAAGTCGTTGCCGGTGGTCAGCTGGTGCCAGAAGGTCAGGAAGACCGCCGCGTACGTCAGCAGGTGCACGTGGTACCAGGTGTCGTACGGGATCCTGCGGCGCACCCCGCCGATCGACATCAGGCCGATGAGGAACAGCAGACCGGTGCCGATGGCCGCCTTGCCCATGTCCGGCAGCTGGTTGATGGAGTCCATCGTCTGCTGGACGATGTCGCCGAGCCCCTTGCCGGCCTGCAGGGCGTAACCCCACATGATCAGGAAGACGTGGGCGACGACCAGGCAGAGGGTGTAGCGGCCGGTCATCGCGTGCCAGCGGGCGACCCGGTCGGAGCCCACCCGGCGTTCCAGCGCGGGCACCCGGGCCATCTGCAGCACCACGAGCGCCATCAGATACCCGGCCAGCAGACCGGTGATCCGGCCCGCGTTGAGGATCTTGCTGTTGTCGTCGGCGACGGACGGTGTGTTGTGCCACCACAGCCACAGCACACCGGCCGCGCCCGCCCATACGGCGAACAGCAGGACGGTCGCCGGGGAACGGCGCGGGCGGATGCGGCGCATCGTCTGGCGGCGGGCGGCGCGGCCGCCTGCGAGCGTCGTGGTCACGTTTCCTCCGGGGGCGGGGGCAAGGGGGGGTGGGCGTGGTCCCTTGGTCCTCAGATACGTGCCGTGACCCCGGTGTGTTCAGCTGCCCGCGGAGTCCAGTGCGGACTGGAGTGACTGGCGGTAACCGTCGCTCGTGTAGGTGGCCCCCGAGACCGTGTCGATCTCCGCGCTCTGGGCCTGCAGTGCTTCGGTCCGCAGCCGCGGGAGCGCGTAGCTGTTGATCTCCTGGTCCCGGGGGTTGTCCGTCGGGTAGGTGACCGCCGTGACCTCGGTGAGCTTGCCGCTCTTGATGGTGATGCGGACCTGGACCGGCCCCCAGCGGGTCTGGACGGTGTCGCCGGTGACGGTCTTCGTGCCGGTGGCGGCCGATCCGGTGCCGCCCGACGCACTCGCGCTGCTGGAGGGCACGGGCAGCGCCAGGGCGGTCTGCGGCGACGCGTGCGGCTTCAGCGACAGCAGCATCACCATGCCGGAGACGGTGGCGGCGCTCGCCAGCACGATCCGGCGCAACGGGCGGTTCTTCTTCAACGCGTGCACGTGTGAGGCCTCACAGCTCGAAGGATTCGTGGTGGATACGGCGATCGGGAACTCCCGCGGCGCGCAGCTCCTCGTACAGGTCGCGTGCGAACCCGTGCGGGCCGCAGAGGTAGACGTCGTGCTCGGCCAGGTCGGGCAGGGCCGCCCGCAGCGACTCGGCGGTGATACGCGGTCGTTGGCCCCCGGGGCCGTTGAGCAGGTAGTGCAGCCGGGCCCCGCGCCAGCGCGCGACGGCCTCCAACTCCCCGCCCAGCGCGAGGTCTTCGACCGTGTGCGCCCGGTACAGGAGGGTCACCTCACCCGGCAGCGTCTCGAACAGTGCCCGCAGCGGGGTGATGCCGACGCCGGCGGCGATCAGCAGCGACTTCGGCGAGGTCTGCCGGTCCCCGGTCAGCGAGCCGTACGGCCCCTCCGCCCACACCCGGGTGCCGGGCCGCAGCAGCGCGACGGCCGCGCTGTGGTCGCCGAGCGCCTTGACCGTGATCCGCATCCGGTCGCGACGCGGCGGCGCCGACAGCGAGTACGGCGTCGACGTCCAGCCCATGCCCTCGCCGAGGAACCGCCAGCGGAAGAACTGACCCGCCCGCGCGTCCAGTTCGTCCAGCCACCGGCCGCGTATGACGACCGAGTACACGCCCGGCGCCTCCTGGTGCACGGACTCCACCCGCAGCCGGTGCCGCAGGTTCAGCCGCACCGGCGCGAGGAGCCGGAACCACAGCACCAGGGCCGCGACACCGAGGTAGAGCACGTACCAGGCCGCCGTGGCCGCGGTGTTGCCGTTGAAGTCGTTCCCGAGGGCCAGCTGGTGGCCGAAGGCGAGGAACACGGCGGCGTACGTGAGGAGATGGACGTAGTACCAGAACTCGTGGCTGGTCCGACGGCGTACCGCCCGTGCCGAGGTGACGCCGACGGCGAGGAGGATCACCGTGCCGGCGGTGGCCTTGAGCATCTCGGGATAGTCCAGGACCACCGTGACGGTCTCGTGCCACAGCGAGGCGCCGTCCTGAGCCGCGTACCCGGAGAGGATCAGCCCGATGTGCGCGAGCAGCAGGCAGACGGTGTAGCGGCCGGCCATCGCGTGCCAGCGGGCCACCCGGTCCGAGCCGACCCGCCGCTCCAGGAGCGGGACCCGTGCCATCAGACCCACCAGCACCGCGCAGGCGTACCCGCACAGCAACCCGGCGATCCGCCCGGCGCCGGTCAGCCATCCGGCCGTACCGACCACGGAACCGGTGTCCGCCCACCACAGCGCGAGCACGGCCGCCGCCCCGGCCCACAGGAGGGCGAGCACGGCACCCGCGGGGGAGCGTCGCGCGGGCGGCGCCACGGCCGGTGCGGCCCGCCGCTCGGAGACTGTGGTCATATGAGCGTCCTTTCGTCTGTACGGGACGCAACTGTGCAAGGGGAACTTCTCAGGACCCTCTGAAAGGGCACCCCGCAGAGCGCACTCAGAGGAAACTCAGAGCTTCCCCGGGCCCCCGCCGCCCCGGTCAGGGGTGATCCTGGAGAGGTCATGAACACCGCACGCTCCGGCCGCCCCGCTCTCACCCGCCCCGACGGCACCCCGCTGCGGGTCCTCGTCGTCGACGACGACCCTGACCTCGCCGAGGTCCTCTCCGGCGCCCTGCGCTACGAGGGCTGGCAGGTCCGCACGGCCGGCGACGGCGCCTCGGCGGTGGCCGCGGCCCGGGAGCTGCTGCCCGACGCCGTCGTCCTGGACGTGATGCTCCCGGACACCGACGGCTTCGCGGTCCTGCGCGCCCTGCACACCGTGAAGGCGGACGTGTGCGTGCTCTTCCTGACCGCCCGGGACGCGGTCGAGGACCGCATCAAGGGCATCACGGCGGGCGGCGACGACTACGTCACCAAGCCCTTCAGCCTGGAGGAGGTCGTCGCCCGGCTGCGCGGGCTGCTGCGCCGCGCGGGCATGGCCCGGCAGCTCGACGAGGGTCCCCGGCTGACCGTCGGCGACCTGGTCATGGACGAGGAGGCCCGCGAGGTCGCCCGGGGCGGCGAGCTGATCGAACTCTCGCCGACCGAGTTCGAGCTGCTGCGCTTCCTCATGCGCAACCCGCGGCGCGTGCTCAGCAAGGCGCAGATCCTCGACCGGGTGTGGTCCTACGACTTCGGCGGCCGCGCCCATGTCGTCGAGCTGTACATCTCGTATCTGCGCAAGAAGGTGGACGCGGGCCGCGAGCCGATGATCCACACCGTGCGCGGGGCGGGGTACGTGATCAAACCGGTGACGCCATGAGAAGCCTGCGGCCCCACACGCTGCGGGCCCGGCTCACCCTCGGGCTCCTGGTGCTCCTCGCGGTGAGCTGTGCCGCCGTCGGGCTGGCCGCCGTCGTGGAGCTGAACGGCTTTCTCACCAGCCGGCTCGACGAGCAGCTGACCGAGGCCGGGAACAGGTTCGCGGTCAGCCTGGAGCACAAGCAGGAGCTGCCGAAGGACGACCACGACGGTGACGAGCGCGCCGACACCCGCCGGCAGGCCTCGGGCACGTTCGGCGCCCGGCTGGTGGACGGCACGGTCACCAACGCCGCGGTGGTCCGCCCCACCGGCACCCTGAACGTCGGCCTGACCGCCGCCGACCGGGAGCGGCTCGCGGCCGTCCCGGCCGACGGCCGGGGTCACAGCGTCGGCCTCTCCACCCTGGGGGAGTACCGGGCGATCGCCACCCGGGGGCTGGACGGCGACGTCCTGATCACGGGGATGCCCCTGGAGCCCGTCGAGGCCGCCGTTCACCGCCTGGAGCTGGTCGCCGGGATCGTCTTCGGCGCCGCCCTCACCGCCGCCGGTGTCGCGGGCGCCCTGTGGGTGCGCTGGTCCCTGCGCCCGCTCAGCCGGGTCGCCGCGACCGCCACCCGGGTCAGCGAACTCCCGCTGGCCAGCGGCGAGGTGGCCCTTCCGCCCCGCGCCCCCGAGTCCGACCCGCGCGGCGAGGTGGGCCGCGTCGCCGGCGCCTTCAACCGCATGCTCGGCCATGTCGAGGACGCCCTCACCAAACGCCACGCCAGCGAGGAACGGCTGCGCAGCTTCGCCGCCGACGCCAGCCACGAACTGCGCACCCCGGTCGCCTCGGTACGCGGCCACGCCGAACTCGCCCTGCTGCACCCCGGCCCGCTGCCGCCGGAGATCACCCGGGCCCTGCAACGCATCGCCGCCGAGTCGACCCGCATGGGCGCGATGGTCGACGACCTGCTCCTGCTGGCCCGCCTGGACGCGGGCCGCCCCCTGGAGACCGCCCCCGTCGACCTGACCCGGCTGGTCCTCGACGCCCTCACGGACGCGCGGGCCACGGGTTCCGGTCATCGCTGGGAACTGGACCTCCCCGAGGACCCGGTCACGGTGACGGGCGACGCACACCGCCTCCATCAGGTCCTGGCCAACCTGCTGTCCAACGCCCGGCTGCACACCCCTGCCGGCACCAAGGTGACGGTGACCCTGGAGACCGACGGCACCACGGCGTCGTTGAAGGTCCACGACGACGGCCCCGGCATCCCCGAGGACATCCAGTCGGGCGTCTTCGAACGCTTCACCCGCGCCGACCGCAGCACCAAGGCGGAGACCGGCGGCGCGGGCCTGGGGCTGTCGATCGTGGCGGCGGTGGTGGAGGCGCACGGAGGGAGCGTGACGGTGGAGAGCGAGCCGGGCTCGACGACCTTCACCGTCCGGATCGCCAAGGCGTGAATCAGACCTCGGACGGCGGCAACGGCAAGGGCAGCCCCGGCAGGCCGTCCAGGCTCGTGGCGATGTGCTCCTTCTTGGTGAAGTACTCGCTGAGCGAGGCGTCGTCCTCGCGCGCGAACCGCTTGCCGTGCAGCTCGCGGTCGCCCTCGTACGCCATGTACGGCACCGCGTAACCGCAGGAGTCGCGGACCACTTCGGCCGTCACGACGACGATCGCCCGCAGTCCGTGCGCGGTCGGGTCGATGTCCGGGAAGCGGGAGAGCAGTTCCCTGAAGCGCGGGTCGTCCCGGAAGACGGGCTCACCGCGCCCGTGCACCCGGACGATGTTCGGCGGCCCCTGGAACGCGCACCACATGAGGGTGATCCTGCCGTTCTCCCGCAGATGCGCGACCGTCTCGGCGTTGGAGCCCGCGAAGTCGAGGTAGGCCACGGTGAGTTCGTCGAGGATCGCGAAGGAGCCCCGCAGTCCCTTGGGGGAGAGGTTGACCGTGCCGTCGCCGGACAGGGGCGCGGTCGCGGTGAAGAAGAGGGGCTGCGCCTCGATGAAGGAGCGGAGCCGGCCGTCTATGCGCTCATAGGTCTTTCCCATGTCCAGGCATTATGGGCGCAGACCTTTCGCCTGTCTAAGGAATTCGGGCGTCCCCTTGCGGGAGGACGCCCGTGGCCGCCCCGGCCGGCGCTCACACGGGGCGGCCACAGCGCCTGTCACGTCACTGGGTGAGCGTGCAGGCGGCCAGGGAGTCGAGGCCCTGCGGCTTCTCCGCGGTACGGCCGATGGAGATCGCGATGCGGTCGATGGTCGACTTCCGCTTGTCGGCCAGCGGGCCGAGGATCGCGTTCTGGACGAAGTTCTGACCGCCCTGGCCGACGGTGTCGACGAGCCGCTTGTTCGCCTCGGCGAGCTGCGTGTCGAGCAGCGCCAGGTTGCGGTCCACCTCGGCCTGTGCGGTGGCGGGGATCGCCGGCAGCTGCGAGGCCACGTCCGGGCAGGAGATGGCGCCGGTTCCGGCCGCCTCGCCCGCGTCGCCCGCGCCCTGCGCGTTCCCGGTGTCCTCGGCGCCGCCGGCCGCCTCCGAGGCCGCCTCGCTCGGCGTGGCCCCCGCCTCCGCGCCGGCCCCGGCCTCAGCGCCCGCGCCCGCCTCCTCGCCCGTGCCGGCGGCACCGCCGGCGTTGAGGGTGCAGGGGGCCAGGGCGTCGAGGCCCTGCGGCTTGTCGGCCGTACGGCCGATGGCGGTGGCGATGCGGTTGACCGTGGCGATCCGCTTGTCCTCCAGCGGGCCGAGGATCGCGTTCTGGACGAAGTTCTTGCCGCCCTGGCCGACGGTGTCGACGAGCCGCTTGTTGGCCTCGTCGATCTGGGTCTGGAGCAGGGTCAGGTTGCGGTCGACCTCGGCCTGCGCGGTGGCCGGGATCTCCGGCAGCTGGGAGGCCACGTCCGGGCACGTGATGCTGCCGACGTCGGCCAGCGTGCGGGCGGTGGGGGTGGCGCTCTTGGAGGTCTCCCCGGCGAGGGCCGTACCGGCGACGATCGCCCCGGTCAGTGCCACGGCGGCGGCGCCGCCGATGATCGCCACGCGGCGCTTGTTGTACTTAGGAAGAGCCCTGGACATGCGGATGCCTCACTCGGGGTCGGGAGTGGTCTTCGTTGACAAACGCGGCGCCTGCGTTCGGCGGGAAGTACGGGCAAGCGGTTTCCCGTGTTCAAAGGGAGCGCAAATTCCTTGCCGCCCGGACCCCGGATTGACGAATCATGCAGGACTCTGCATAATCATGCATAACGTTGAGTGCAGCCGTGAGGAGCAACGCAAGTGAGCAGCAACAGCGGTGACGTCCGGCTCTGGGGCGGCCGTTTCGCCGACGGTCCCGCCGAGGCCCTGGCCAAGCTGTCCGCGTCCGTCCACTTCGACTGGCGGCTCGCGCCGTACGACATCGCCGGTTCGCGTGCCCACGCGCGCGTGCTGCACAACGCGGGACTGCTGAGCGAGGACGAGCTCCAGCGCATGCACGCGGGGCTCGACCAGCTCGAAGCCGACGTGGCCGACGGTTCCTTCGTGGGCACGATCGCCGACGAGGACTGCCACACGGCCCTGGAGCGGGGCCTGCTGGAGCGGGTCGGCCCCGACCTCGGCGGCAAGCTGCGCGCCGGCCGCTCGCGCAACGACCAGATCGCGACCCTCTTCCGCATGTACCTGCGGGACCACGCCCGCATCATTGGCGGCCTGATCGCCGAGCTCCAGGACGCGCTGGTCGGCCTGGCGGAGGCCCACCCGGACGTGGCGATGCCCGGCCGCACCCACCTCCAGCACGCCCAGCCGGTCCTGTTCGCCCACCACGTCCTGGCCCACGTCCAGTCCCTGTCCCGGGACGCGGAGCGGCTGCGCCAGTGGGACGAGCGCACGGCCGTCTCGCCGTACGGCTCGGGCGCACTGGCCGGTTCCTCCCTGGGCCTGGACCCGGAGGCGGTCGCGAAGGACCTCGGCTTCGAGCACGGCAGCGTCGGCAACTCCATCGACGGCACGGCCTCCCGTGACTTCGCCGCCGAGTTCGCCTTCATCACCGCGATGATCGGCGTCAACCTCTCCCGGATCGCCGAGGAGATCATCATCTGGAACACGAAGGAGTTCTCCTTCGTGACCCTGCACGACGCGTTCTCCACCGGCTCGTCGATCATGCCGCAGAAGAAGAACCCGGACATCGCGGAGCTGGCCCGTGGCAAGTCCGGCCGTCTGATCGGCAACCTGACGGGTCTGATGGCGACTTTGAAGGCCCTGCCCCTCGCCTACAACCGCGATCTCCAGGAGGACAAGGAGCCGGTCTTCGACTCCTGCGACCAGTTGGAGGTCCTGCTCCCCGCCTTCACCGGCATGATGGCGACCCTCACCGTCAACCGCGAGCGCATGGAGGAACTGGCCCCGGCCGGCTTCTCCCTCGCCACCGACATCGCCGAGTGGCTGGTCAAGCAGGGCGTCCCCTTCCGTGTGGCCCACGAGGTGGCGGGCGAGTGCGTCAAGGCGGCGGAGGCCGAGGGCAAGGAACTGAGCGACCTGACGGACGATCAGTTCGCCAAGATCTCCGCCCACCTGACCCCGGAGGTCCGCACGGTCCTCAACGTCCCGGGCGCGCTCGCTTCCCGCAACGCCAGGGGCGGCACGGCTCCGAGCGCGGTGGTGGTCCAGCTGGCGGAAGTGAAGGCGGACGTGGCAGCACAGCACAAGTGGGCGGAGGCGAAGCGCCCGTAGGGGCAAGCCGCAACGGACCCGCACCCGCCAACAAGCCAGTACCCACCGAGCTCTTGGGCGCGCGGTTCCTTCACCGAAGGTCATCGCGGGTTACGTTGGTCGGAAGCCGTACCGGACCCGACCGAACGGAGCCCGTGATGCCCTTCGCCCGACTGGCCGCAGCGACAACCCCCACCTGCCACATCGGACTCGGCCTCGCCGCCGTCGGACGCCCCGGCTACATCAACCTCGGCCGAGACGAAGACCTCGGAGACGACCGCAGCGTGGAGAGCCTCCGCACCCGCACCCACGAACTCCTCGACGCCGCCTACTTCCAAGGCGTCCGCTACTTCGACGTGGCCCGCTCCTACGGCCGCTCCGAGGAGTTCCTCGCGGACTGGCTCGACAAGAACCCCGGCATCGACGATGTGGTCGTCGGCAGCAAATGGGGCTACACCTACACCGCCGACTGGACCACCGACGCCGAGCGCCACGAGGTCAAGGACCACAGCGTCCAGACCTACGACCGCCAGCGCGGCGAATCCGCCGAACTGCTCGGCGACCGCCTCGACCTCTACCAGATCCACTCGGTGACCCCGGACAGCCCGGCCCTCACCGACAAGGAACTCCACGCGAGGCTCGCCGAGGCGGCCGCCCAGGGCACCTCGATCGGCTTCTCCACCAGCGGCCCCGCCCAGGCGGACGCGATCCGCGCCGCCCTCGCCGTGACGGTCGACGGCGAGCCGCTCTTCCGTACCGTCCAGTCGACGTACAACGCCCTGGAGACCTCGGCCGCCCCCGCCCTCGCCGAGGCCCACGACGCGGGCCTCACGGTGATCGTCAAGGAGGGCATGGCCAACGGCAGGCTCGCCGAACCGCACGCCCCGGACGCCCTGAAGGCCGTAGCGGCGGAAACCTCCCTGGGCTGTGACGCCGTGGCCCTCGCGCTCGTCCTCCGTCAGCCCTGGGCCGGAGTCGTCCTCTCGGGGGCCGCCACCACCGTCCAGCTCGCGTCCAACCTGCACGCGGCCGTCGTGGACCTCGACGACGAGCAGCTGTCCCGGCTGGCAGGGCTGGCGGAGGAGCCGGGCACGTACTGGGAGCGCCGCGGCCGACTGCCCTGGCACTGACGAGCTCTCGGTTCGGCGGTCGCCCATGAGACATCTATGGCCGTCGTGAGACATGAATGTCTCACATGGTCTATAGTCGTCTCATGGCTGTCGACCGTGACCATGTGCTGCGCAGTGCCGCGGCCCTGCTGACCCGCCGATCCACCGCGACCATGGACGAGGTCGCCAAGTCCGCCGGGATCAGCCGGGCCACGCTGCACCGCCACTTCGCCGGACGCGACGCGCTCGTACGGGCACTGGAGTCGCTCGGCATCGAGGAGTGCGAGAAGGCGCTCGACGCCGCCCGCCTGGACGAGGGGCCGGCGAGCGAAGCCGTACGGCGCCTGGTCCGCGAGGCCGAACCCGCGGCCGGACTCCTCGCCTTCCTCTACACGGAGAACCAGCTCTTCGAGGGCGAGGAGCAGCACGACGGCTGGGCCCGGATCGACGCCCGCATCTCCGCACTGTTCCGGCGCGGCCAGCAGGACGGCGAGTTCCGCATCGACCTCACGCCCGTCTGGCTCACCGAGGCCCTGTTCGGCCTGCTCGCCTCCGCCGTCTGGCTGCTCCAGAGCGGCAAGGGCGCCCCCAAGGACTTCCACCACATGACCGTCGAGCTGCTGCTCGGCGGCGCACTGCGGCATTCCGTACGACCGATAGAGGAATCATGACCAGCACCCTGCAGCCGGCGACCGCGACCGAGGCGGTGAAGCGTCCCGGCCGTTGGCTCGCGCTGTCCGTCCTGGTGCTCGCCGTGCTGCTGGTGGCCGTCGACGCGACCGTCCTCGGCCTCGCGACCCCGTACATCAGCGAGGACCTCGAGCCGACCGGCACCCAGCTCCTGTGGATCGGTGACGTCTACTCGTTCGTCATCGCGGGCCTGCTGGTGTCGATGGGCAGCCTCGGCGACCGCATCGGCCGCAAACGGATCCTGCTGCTGGGCGCGACGGCGTTCGGCGCGATATCGATCCTCAACGCCTATGCGACGACACCGGAGTTGTTGATCCTGGCGCGGGCGCTGCTCGGCGTCGCGGGCGCGACCCTGATGCCCGCCACCCTGGCCCTGATCCGCAACATCTTCCACGACCCGCGCGAACGCAGCCTCGCCGTCGGCATCTGGGGCGCGGCCGCCTCCGCCGGTACGGCGATCGGCCCCATCGTCGGCGGCTTCCTCCTCGAACACTTCTGGTGGGGCTCGGTCTTCCTGATCAACCTGCCCGTGATGGCGGTCCTCGTTCTCGTCGGCATCAGGTTCCTGCCCGAGTCCCGCAACCCGAACCCGGGCCCCTGGGACATGGCCAGCGTCGCACTGTCCCTGGTCGGCATGATCGGAGTGGTCTACGCCGTCAAGGAGACCGCCGCGCACGGCATCACGTGGCAGCCGGTCGTCGCGGGAGTCCTCGGAGCGGCGGCCCTGTACGCCTTCGTCCGCCGCCAGCTCACCCTCCCCGCGCCCCTGCTGGACATGCGCCTCTTCCGCAACCACGGATTCAGCGGCGCCGTCCTGGCCGACCTCCTGACCATCCTCGGCCTCTCCGGGCTGGTCTTCTTCCTGTCCCAGTACCTGCAACTCGTCCAGGGCAGAGGCCCGTTGGAGGCGGGTCTGGCCGAACTCCCGGCGGCGGTGGGCGCGGTGGCGGCGGGCCTGGTCGCGGGCACGATGGCCCGCCGTTACTCGGTGCGCGCGGTCGTCTCAGGAGGCCTGGCGGCCATCGGCGTGGCCCTGGCGGCCCTGACCCTGCTCGACCAGTCCACGGGTTACCCCCTGTTGGGCGCCGCCCTGCTGGTGGTCGGCGTGGGTGCGGGCTTCTCCTTCACGGTGACCGCCGACGTGATCCTGTCGAGCGTCCCCAAGGACCAGGCGGGCTCGGCATCGGCGGTGTCCGAGACGGCGTACGAACTGGGCGCGGCCCTGGGCATCGCGGTACTGGGCTCGATCGTGACGGGCGTCTACCGGGACTTCGCGGCCCCCGCGGGCACGCCGGAAGGGGCGCGCGAGTCCCTGGGCGGCGCGGTGGAGGCAGCGTCCGCCCTGCCGACGAACACGGCTCAGGACTTGCTGTCGTCAGCTCGTGAGGCCTTCGTGGACGGCCTCACCATCGCCGCGGGCGCGGGGGCGGCGGTCCTGCTCGCGACCGCGGTAGCGGCCTGGTTCATGCTGAGGGACCAACGGCTCGACAGGGGTTTCTAGGCGCACGGGCCGTGTCGAGGTGCGGCTCCGCCGCTCCTAGGCAGCCTTCGCCTTGGTGGCGTACATGTCCACGTACTCCTGCCCGGACAGCTGCATGACCTCGGTCATCACGGAGTCCGTCACGGCCCGCAGCACGTACCGGTCCCGGTCCATGCCCTCGTACCGCGAGAACTCCATCGCCTCACCGAAGCGAACCGTGACCCGCCCCGGGCGGGGCATCCCCGCACCCCCGGGCTGCAACTTGTCCGTGCCGATCATCGCGAAGGGAACCACCGGGGCCCCCGTCATGAGCGTCAGACGGGCGATACCGGTGCGTCCCCGGTAGAGCCGGCCGTCGGGCGATCGCGTTCCCTCGGGGTAGATCCCGAAGACCTTGCCCTCCTCCAGCACCCGTCGGCCGGTCATCAGCGCGGCGACTCCACCGCGGCCGCCGTCGCGGTCCACCGGGATCATGCCGACACCGGTGAAGAACCAGGCCATGAGCCGGCCCTTGAGGGTCTTGCCGGTGACGTACTCGTCCTTGCCGATGAAGAACACCTGCCGGTCGCACACCAGAGGAAGGATCATCGAGTCGATGAAGGTGAGGTGGTTGCCGGCCAGGATGACGGGACCGTCACCCGGGATGTGCTCCGCGCCCTCCACCTGTGGGCGGAACATCAGGCGCATGATCGGTCCGAGCACTGCCTTGATGAGCGCGAAGCGGGACAACGGGCCCTCCGGTGTCAAGAGAACGGCCAGGGAAACTGTATGAGTCTGTGCAGGTGAGGACATTACTCGCGGCTCGGGGGATCGTGCACATCGAGCGCCCGCGGTTCACCGAGGTCTTACGCACTGTTGACACTCGTTTACCTGCGGATGGACCGCGTTGCCTCCCGGAAACCCGGGCGGAACGGTGTGACGGAGGTCGCCCCGAACGACGCGTACCCCGCCCTCCGCTCCCGAAGCCGACGAGTCGTCAGACATCTGTTCCCATGCGACATCCCACGTCACCCGCGTGTTCCGCCGGAGGTCTCCCGTCCGTCATGGACACGCACCTACGATCGGCCCGCATCGAAGAGGCGACGGCAGGAGGGGTCCCCATGGGATCGCAGGACGAGCACACGGACGGCACCGGGCGGCGGGCACTTCTCGGGGCCGCCATGTTCGGCGCCGGGGGAGCGGTCCTGGGCCTGCCCGGTACCGCGAGAGCCGCCGGGGCCGGTTCCGCCGGGCACGGCGGCGGGTTGAAGAGCCTGCCCGTGCCGACGGTCATCGGTCACCGGGGCGCCAGCGGCTACCGCCCCGAGCACACCTTCGGCTCCTACCAGCTCGCCCTCGACCTGGGCGCCGACATCGTCGAGGCCGGCGACCTCGTCCCCACCAGGGACGGTCACCTGGTCTGCCGCCACGAGCCGGAGATCGGCGGCACCACGAACGTCGCCGACCATCCCGAGTTCGCCGGCCGCAGGACCACCAAGGTCCTCGACGGCGTCTCCACGACCGGCTGGTTCACCGAGGACTTCACGCTCGCCGAGCTCAAGACGCTCCGCGCGATCGAGCGCATCCCGGCCAACCGCCCGCACAACACGCTCTACAACGGCCGCTGGGACATCCCCACCTTCGAGGAAGTCCTGAAGTGGCAGGACGAGCAGACCCGCAAGCGCGGCAAGCAGGTCTGGATCTACCCCGAGACCAAGCACCCCACCTACTTCCGGGGGCTCGGCCTCGGCCTCGAGGAGCGGGTCGCGAAGCTCCTGCACCAGCACGGCAAGGACAAGCGGAACTCCCCGGTCATCCTGCAGTCCTTCGAGCCGACCAGCATCCAGCGCCTGAACAAGCTGGTCGACAACCCCCTGGTGGTGCTCCTGTCCGCGGCGAACACCCGGCCCTGGGACCTCGTCGAGAAGGGCGACCCGCGCACTGTCGCCGACCTGATCACGCCCAAGGGCCTCAGGGAGATCGCCGGCTATGCCCAGGGCATCGGCCCGACCCTCGACCTGGTCATCACGAAGAAGGCGGACGGCACCCTCGACAAGGAGACGACCCTCGTCGCCGACGCCCACAAGGTCGGGCTGATCCTGCACCCCTACACCATGCGCAACGAGAACCCCTTCCTGCCGGCGGAGTACCGCAGGGGCACGGACGCGGACGCCTTCGGCGACGCCTTCGGCGCGTTCAAGAGGTACTTCGCCACCGGCATCGACGGCGTCTTCACCGACAACGCGGACACGGGCGTCCTCGCCCGCGCGGACTTCGTCAACGGCTGAGCCACCGTGCCCCGATCGGGGTGACTTTCCGCCGCCCGGGCAACCCAATGCCCGGGCGGCCGTGTCGTACCGCATATGACGCACGACTTGGTCACCACCCTGCGGCCACTGCTGACCGCCGAGGCCTCCGCGGAGGCACATGCCACCGGTACGGAACCGGCCGATCTGGAGCAGGCGGTGTGGCTCCGCCTGCTGGAGCATCTGGAGACCCAGGGCCCGCCCCTCGACCCGCCCGGCTGGCTCCGCCACGCCGTCCGTTCCGAGTCCCGCCGCAGCCGTCTTACCGCCCGCCTGGAACGGCCGTACGACACCGAACCCGCGGCCGACGACGACCGCACCCCCGAACAGCTCACCCTCGCGGCGGCCCGCCGCCGGGCCCTGCACGACGCGGTGCGCCGACTGCCCGGCCGCTGCCCCTCCCTCATGGCGGCCCTCCTCTCCCCGCGGGACCTGACCTACCGGGAGATCGCGGGGGAGTTGGGTATCTCACAGGGCAGTCTCGGTCCGGAACGTTCCAGATGCCTGGGATGTCTTCGCAGATTGCTCACACCGGAGGTTGCGACACACCGGGGGCGGGGATAGGAGTGGGGGACAACAGGCGATCAGGTGAGCGGGAGGCGTGCGCACATGGGCATGAGCGTGACCATCTCTGCGGCGGCCGAGCAGGACGCGGAGCAGATCTTCAGGCTGCAGTACCTGTGCTTCCAGAGTGAGGCGGCGCTGTACGGCAACTACCGCATCGATCCGCTCGTCCAGAGCCTGGACTCGGTCCGCGCGGAGGTGGTCGCGGACTGCGTCTTCGTGGCCCGCCTGGGCGAAGAGGTGGTCGGCTCGGTCCGCGGCCACGTCACCGAGGACGGCTCGGCCGCCATCGGCAAACTCTGCGTCCACCCCCGCCTCCAGGGCCACGGCATCGGCGCCCGCCTTCTCCGGGCGGCCGAAGCCGCCCTGGCGGAGGAGCGCGGCGCCACCAGCTTCCGCCTCTTCACCGGCCACCGCAGTGAGGGCAACCTCCGCCTCTACCGCAAGGTCGGCTACCAGACGGTGGGCACGTCGGAGGGCGCGGACGGAGTACCGATGATCGTCCTGGAGAAGCCGGCCGGCACATATGCGGCAACGGCTTGAGGGCTTTAGCTTTTAGGGGCGCGGGGCTGTATTGATCTGCGGCTCCGCCGCGTGGGCGCGACCCGCCACAACGGACCGGATGCCGCCAGACGAACCTCAGGCGGCATCCCCGTTCGGCGCACCCTTCCGCAGCCAATAGATCGCCGACAACGGAAGCAACACGGGGATAAAGAGGTACCCGATCCCGAAGTCCGACCACACGGTCGCATCCGGAAACGCCGACGGCTCCACCAACGTCCAGGTGCCCACGGTCAGCACACCCAGCAGCTCAACCACACAGCACACCAGCGCCGCCTTACGGGCCGTCTCACCACCGCGCACCAGCGAGTACGTGATGAAGCCGTACACGACACCCGCGACGGCGGACAGCGAATAGGCCAGCGGCGCCCGGTCGAACTCCGTGGAGATCTGCACGGCGGACCGAGACACCGCCCCGACGACCATCACCCCGTACAGCCAGACGAGCAGCGTCCCCGGCCCACTGGTCAGCCGTCGCCGACTCACGTCAGCCTCCCCAGATGTCATAGAGCCGCACCTCCAGAACGGCCAGCACCACACCGCCGGCCGCAACCGTCACCGATCCCCACCGCGTCCGCTCCGTGAGCGACATGATCCCCGCCGCCGGCACACACGCGAACGCCCCCAGCAGATAGGCGACGAAGATCGTCGTTCCCTGCTCGGGCTTCTCGCCCCGCGCGAGCTGCACGATCCCGATCACCAACTGGACCAGCGCCAGCACCGACACCACGGCCATCCCGATGAAGTGCCAGTCCTTGGTCGGCTGATCACGGTACGCGGCCCAGCCGCACCAGGCGGCCAGCAGCAGCGCGGCGACGCCGGTCACCAGCGTCAGGGCATCAAACATGCGGCGAGCCTATTACGGCCCAAAAGGCCTGATGCGGCCGCCCCCGCACGGCACCGTAGGGTCGACGGCATGAAGATCCCGGCGGAAGCCCTCCTGTTCGACAACGACGGAACCCTCGTGTCCTCTCTCGAATCCGTCCATCGCTGCTGGACGCGCTGGGCCGAGGAGTTCGGCATCACCGCCGACGAGTTCGCCCGTGTCGAACTGCATGGGCGACCGGCCGTCGAGATAGCCGCCGACCTGCTCCCCGCCGACGTCGTTCCGCAGGCTCTCGCGCGGATCGAGCAGCTGGAGGTGGAGGACGTGCCCAACGGCGGTGTCCATCTGCTCCCCGGCACCAGGGCCTTCCTCGACGCCCTGCCCGCCGACCGCTGGGCCGTCGTCACCTCCGCCACCCGCCGGCTCGCCGAGGCCCGACTCGAAGCGGTCGGCATCCTCCCCAAGACGCTGGTCGCCGCAGACGACGTCACCCGCGGCAAGCCGGACCCCGAGCCCTATCTGCTCGCCGCTCGCGAACTCGGCGTCGACCCGGCCCGTTGTGTCGTCTTCGAGGACGCCCCCGCGGGCCTGCGCGCCGGCCGGGCCGCCGGAATGACCACCGTGGCCTTGACCACAACTCATCAGGCCCACGAGCTCGACGCCGACCTGGTGGTCGAGAATCTGTCGGCCTTGTCGGCACTGGTCACCGGCGGGAACGTGCAGATCTCCGTCCGGTCCTGAAACGTGTCCACCGTTGTCCGTCATTCGGACAACGGGTTCTTGGTCGCTCCCATACGTCTGCTTTACTGATCGCATGACCACGACGAGCTGCCGCACCCTTGCGACCGAGGCGACCATGACGCCCGGTGCTCGTTGTATGTGTCGAATGTGCGCCTGTTAGAGGGCCCCCGCACCACCCCCCTGAGCTCGCGCCCCGAAGCGAGCCGCCCCGGCACGTCCGTACGCCGCGAACGCCGTACGTGACCCATGTGCCCGCGCACGACTTCTCTCCCGTACCGGGGCACACCCACGCCCGCGTACTCGACAGTGACGGAACCCCAGTGATCACGACAACAGGCCTCACGAAGGTCTACCGCTCACGCGGGCGAGAGATCACCGCCCTCGACGGCGTCGATCTCCATGTCCGCGAAGGCGAGGTGTACGGCGTCATCGGCCAGTCCGGCGCCGGCAAGTCCTCGCTCATCCGCTGCGTCAACCTGCTGGAGCGCCCCACCGCCGGCACGGTGACCGTCGCCGGACAGGACCTCACCGCCCTCGCGGGGCGCGGACCCCGCGCCGGCAAGGAGCTGCGGCAGGCGCGCAGCCGTATCGGCATGGTCTTCCAGCACTTCAACCTGCTGTCCACCCGGACGGTGCAGGACAACGTCGAGCTGCCGCTCGAGATCCTCGGCAAGTCGGGCAAGGAGCGCTCCCGCAAGGCACTTGAGCTGCTGGACCTCGTCGGACTCGCCGACCGGGCGGGTGCCTACCCGGCCCAGCTCTCCGGCGGCCAGAAGCAGCGCGTCGGCATCGCCCGTGCCCTGGCCGGCGACCCCAAGGTGCTCCTGTCCGACGAGGCCACCAGCGCCCTCGACCCGGAGACCACCCGCTCGGTCCTCCAGCTGTTGCGCGACCTGAACCGGCAGTTGGGCCTCACCGTCCTGCTCATCACTCACGAGATGGACGTCGTGAAGTCGGTCTGCGACTCGGCCGCCCTGATGGAGAACGGCCGCATCGTCGAGTCCGGCACGGTCGGCGAGCTGCTCGCGACCCCCGGCTCCGAGCTGGCCTCCGCGCTCTTCCCCGTCGGCGGCGAGGCCACCGGCGAGGACCGGACCGTCATCGACGTCACCTTCCACGGCGAGGCCGCCACCCAGCCGGTCATCTCCCAGCTCTCACGCACCTACAACATCGACATATCGATCCTCGGTGCCGCCATCGACACCGTCGCCGGCCTCCAGATCGGCCGGATGCGGATCGAACTGCCCGGCCGCTACGAGGACAACGTCGTGCCGGTCGGCTTCCTGCGCGAACAGGGTCTTCAGATCGACGTCGTCGGTGCGCCCCAGCTGGTGAAGGAAGGTGCCAGGTGACCTGGTCCGAGATGCGGCCCCTGCTGGAGCAGGCGTGTTGGGACACCCTCTACATGGTCGGCTGGTCCACGCTCATCGCCGTCGTGGGCGGCCTTCCGCTCGGCGTCCTCCTCGTCCTCACCGACCGCGGCGGACTCCTCCAGAACGTCGTCGCGAACAAGGTCATCGGGCAGGTCGTGAACGTCGCCCGCTCGATGCCGTTCATCATCCTGATGGTCGCGCTGATGGGCTTCACCCGCTCGATCACCGGGACGACCATCGGCCGCGAGGCCGCCATCGTGCCGCTCGCCATCGGCGCGATCCCCTTCTTCGCGCGCCTCGTCGAGACGGCTGTCCGCGAAGTGGACGGCGGGCTCGTGGAGGCCGTGCAGTCGATGGGCGGCAACACCTGGACGATCGTCCGCAAGGTTCTGGTCCCCGAGTCCCTGCCCTCGCTGATCGCCAGCACCACCACCACGATCGTCGCCCTCATCGGCTACTCCGCGATGGCCGGCACGGTCGGCGCCGGCGGCCTCGGTGACGTCGCCATCCGCTACGGCTACCAGCGCTTCGAGACCCAGCTCATGTGGATCACCGTCGCGATCCTCGCCGTGGTCATCTCGGTCATCCAGTTCGCCGGCGACTACGCGGCCCGCTCGCTGCACAGCCGCGGCGGACGCTCGGGCCCGGCGCCGAAGCTGCGGCTGCTGAAGGCCTCCACGGCGGACACCAAGACCGTCTGAGACACCCCGAAATCTTCCCGTGCACCCCATCACGGGATCGCTGCACCCAAAAGGAAAGGCACTTTTCGTGCGTAACGCCACAAAGCTCACCACCGCCGCCCTCGCCGCCGGAGCCCTCACCTTCGGGCTCAGCGCCTGCGGTTCGTCCGGCTCGGACTCCGCCTCCGACACCAGCGGACCGCTGGTCGTCGCCGCGAGCCCGACCCCGCACGCCGAGATCCTGAACTACATCAAGGAGAACCTGGCGAAGAAGGCGGGCCTCGACCTGGAGGTCAAGGAGTTCAGCGACTACACGACGCAGAACCCGGCGACCGAGGACGGCTCGGTGGACGCCAACTACTTCCAGAACCAGCCGTACCTCGACGACTACAACAAGAAGAACGGCACCCACATCGTGCCCGTCGTCACGGTCCACCTGGAGCCGCTCGGCCTCTACTCCCGCAAGGTTCAGAGCGCCGACGCCCTCAAGAGCGGTGCGACGATCGCCGTCCCCAACGACAGCGTGAACGAGGCCCGTGCCCTCAAGCTGCTCGACGCCAACGGGATCATCACGCTCAAGGACGGCGCCGGCAACGAGGCGACCCCCTCCGACATCGCGAAGAACCCGAAGAACCTCACGTTCAAGGAGCTGGAGGCGGCCCAGACCCCGCGCTCCCTGGACGACGTCGACGCGGCCGTCGTCAACGGCAACTACGCCATCGAGGCCGACCTCAAGCCCGCCTCGGACGCCCTCGTGCTGGAGTCCCCCAAGAACAACCCGTACGGCAACTTCCTCGCGGTGAAGGACGGCAACGAGGACGACCCGCGCGTGAAGAAGCTCGCCAAGCTGCTCACCTCCGCCGAGGTGAAGAAGTTCATCGAGGACAAGTACGCCGGTTCCGTCCTCGCCTCCTTCTGATCGCCGGCGCGTATACGACGTATCGCCACGCACGGGGTCCACTCCGTCACCAGGTGTGGGCCCCGTGATGCGGTTCGGTGCTTTCATGCTGCATGCTGGGCAGTTCAGCAGGCCCTGCAGGTTTTCCGACGGTTACGGAGTGGCGCATGACTGGCACCTTCCCCAACATCTCCATCAGCACGGAGCGGTTGGTGCTGCGCCCTCTCGACGAGGACGACGTGCCCGCGCTGGCCGAGATGATGAACGACGAGCAGGTCGGGGCCTGGACCGAGGTGCCCCAGCCCTACAGCGAGGAACAGGCGCGCGCCTGGATCACGCAGTACGCGCCGACCGAGCGGGAGGCCGGCCGCGGACTCGACTTCGCCGTCACCGAGTTCCTCACCCAGCGCCTGGTCGGCATCGTCCAGCTCGCCAAGACCAACTGGCACGTACGCTCCACGGAGTTGTCGTACATCATCGCCCCCTGGGCCCGCGGCGAGGGCTACGCCTCCGAGGCGGCGCTCGCCACCGCCCAGTGGCTGTTCACCGACCAGAAGTTCGAGCGGATCGAGCTGCGCACGGCGGCCGACAACACCGCCTCCCAGCAGGTCGCCCAGAAGATCGGCTGTATCAGCGAGGGCGTCCTGAGGAACGCCTGCATAGCGCACGTCCGCGCCGACGACGGCACCTGGAGCGACGTCCGCACCGATTTCATCGTGTGGAGTCTGCTGCCCGAGGACCTCGACGGAGCGGGCGATCAGCTGGCCGACACGGACGGCTTCACGACGTACTCCGACTGGAACTGACACCATTCGTACTCAGGCCGGCGAAAGCGCTTCCGAGGCGCAGCGGGTACCCTCACGGAGCCGCCCGCGGGCTGCCCACCGACGAAGGCCTGCGCACACCCCCCTGGAGACTGAGAGACGATGGCCGACCGGGTCACGGTGATCGGCTGGGACGGCTCGCCGCTGACCGCCGCGGCGCGCTCCGCCCTCGGCGCCGCCACGCTGGTCGCCGGCGCCGCCCACCATCTGGCACTCCCCGAGGTGCCACCCGCCGCCGAACGCATCCGCCTCGGCAGCGTCGCCCTCGCTGCCCGCCGCATCACCGGCCACCGCGGCACCGCGGTCGTGCTCGCCGACGGCGATCCCGGATTCTTCGGAGTCGTACGAACCCTGCGCGCACCCGAGTTCGGCCTGGAGGTCGAGGTCGTCCCCGGCGTGTCCTCGGTCGCCGCCGCCTTCGCGCGGGCCGGTATGCCCTGGGACGACGCCCAGGTGGTCGTCGCCCACCGGCGCACCCTGCGACGCGCGGTGAACGTGTGCCGAGCCCACACCAAGGTCGCCGTCCTCACTTCGCCCGGCGCCGGACCCGCCGAACTCGGCCTGCTGATGGAGGGCGTCCACCGCACCTTCGTCATCTGCGAGGAACTCGGCACCGACCGTGAACAGGTCACCGTCGTCACCTCCGACAAGGCTGCCGACCACACCTGGCGCGACCCGAACCTCGTCATCGTCATCGGCGGCACCGCCGCCGTCACGGAAGGCGGCGGATGGATCGCCGGGCGCGACCCGGCCGCCGCGCCGCGCGGCTGGACCCTGCCCGCCGAGGCCTACGGCGGCCTCATGGGCGAAGGCGAACTGGAACCGCTCCGCGCGGCCCAACTCGCCCGGCTGGGACCGCGCGTCGGCGACCTCGTGTGGGACATCGGCTGCGGCAGCGGCGCCTTCGCCACCGAGGCTGCCCGGGCCGGGGCGGCCGTCATCGCCGTCGACCGCGACCTGAGGGCCTGCGAGCGCACCGAGGCCAACGCCCGCGCCTTCGGACTCCAGGTCCAGATCGTCCCCGGCACCGCCCCGCACGTCCTGGAGAACCTTCCCGAACCGGACGTGGTCCGCGTCGGCGGCGGGGGAGTGGCCGTGGTCTCCGCGGCCGCCGACCGGCGTCCGCAGCGCATCGTCGCCCACGCGGCCACCCGCGACGAGGCCGAACTCGTCGGCCGGGACCTCACCGAGCACGGCTACCGCGTCGAGTGCGCCCTCCTCCAGTCCGTCGAACTCGACACCCGCGCCTGGACGGAGACGGAACGGAGTGTCGCGTTCCTGCTCAGCGGGGTGCTCCCGGACCGTACGGCCTGACCCCGCCGGTCGCTGTTCCGCCGTCCCCGTGATCCTGTTGTCGTACTGCGCGCGGTAGGCTGGCCGACTGTTGTACCGCTCCTGGCTGCCCGGCATTCGTTCGTCAATGTCCGGAAAGCGCGCCCGTTTTGGGGTGGGTGTGGTACGGCAGAACCGGAGGACGCGCAACGTGGCGCAGTCCACAGCGGGCTGTCGCGGATCAACCTGTCGCGACGGGGAAACGGCCGGGACAATGCCAGTTAATGGCTTTGTCGTCTTTCTCGGCGGGCCGTTCGTGCCGCTGGGCACGCACGCTCGTTCTTCACTGCGGGGGCGGTCGGTGCGCCGTCCCCGGCGAGCTGGTCGTAGAAGCACTAACCGATGGGCGAGGGGTACGCATGACCGACACCGGCCAGGTCCCGGGCGAGGGACTGCCGGAGAACGCAGGCATGGTGGAACAGCCGGGCGTCCCGGGTGCGTACACCTACCTCTCCGAGACCACCGCCGAGGACGAAGACCTGTTGCTGCTGCCGGGCGCCCAGAGCCCGTGGGGCAACGAGGTCGCCCCGCCCGCCCCGGAGCCGGTCGTCGAGACTGTCCACGAGCCGGGCCCGCACGAGATGTCCGGGCGCGACAGCGGAGCGCATGATCTGAGCGCCGTCCGCACGCCGCAGCTGCAGGCTCCCTCGACGCCGATCCCGCCCATCACGCCTCGCCGGCCGCTGCACCTCGGTCCGCCGATCCCCGACGCCTCCGCGAGCCCGGTCCGCTCCCTCGCCGACCGCGGCCCCGCGGGCGCACCGATGCGGCAGCCGGCCGCGGCCGTGCCCGGCCCCGAGTACTTCGACGCGCCGCAGCCGCAGGGCGCGGTCCCGTGGGGCGCCCCGGTCCCGGCCGCCGTCCAGACGCCGGTGAGCACGGTGGCCCCGGCTGCCGAAACGGTTGTTCCGGCCCAGGAGCCGGTGGGCGCCGCCCAGGCTGCGGTGACCCCTCCCGCTTCCGAGGTGGAGACCGCGGCGTACGAGGCTCCCGAGGCCCCGGTGCCGGATGCCGTACCGGGCCCGGAGGCCGGGTACGCGCCGGAGCCGGTGCAGACCCCGGTCGCCGAGACGGGTCAGGTCCTGGCGGACGGTCCCGGGGCTGACGACGTTCAGGCCGGGGAAGACGAGCCCGCATCCGTCGTGGGCGCCGACCTGGGCGGGGGACAGATGCCGGGAGACGGCTCCCTACCCGACGGTGTTCAGCTCGCTCCGGCCGCCGGTGCGGAGATGCCCGCGAACCAGGTCCTGGCTGCGGGCCCCGCGGCGACCGAGGCGGTCCCGGATTCCGGTGCCGACGCCGAGCAGGCGCCGGGCAGTGGCCCCGTCGTCGGTGCCGCTGAGGACGCGGTCGCCGTGCCGGAACCGGTCGACGCCGCTGAAGCCGAGCCGGTGCCCGCGCCCGAGGCCGTGCCTGTCGTGGAGGCGCCCGCCGCCGCGGTGGACGCCGACGCCACCACGCCGGTCGCCGAGGAGGTAGTGGCCGAGCCGGAGGCCGTCGCCGTCCAGGAAGCGGTCGCTTCGGAAACGGTGACCGCCGAGGACGCCGAAACCGGCACGGTCCAGGAAGCGGACGCGGCTCACCAAGCTCCGGTAGCTCCGGAAGCCGAAGCCGCGACGGAGGAAGCCGCACCCCTCGTCGATGAAGCCGCCTCCGTGGCCGAAGACGTAACGCTCCAGGCCCCCGTGGAGGCCGAGCAGGCTCCGCAGCCCACGGATGTCGTCACCGCACCCGCCGAAGTCCCCTCCGCACCGGCGGCGGACTACTCCGCGGCCGAGGTGCCCGAGCCACTCGCCGTCGAGGAGGCAGCACCGGCGCCGGAGCCGATCCCGGAGCCCGCCCCCGCCGAGGCCCCGCAGGACCCCGTCGGAGGGCCGGCCGACGTCCCCACCCAGGAAGCGCCGGAGCCGTCCGCGGCGGACGTGCCCGACACCGACGTACAGGCGGTGGACCCGGCGGCCCCGGCGGACGAGGTCCAGCCGTCGGACCCGGTCCCGCAGGAGGAGTTCCCGGCTGCCCCGGACCAGGCGCCGCAGGGCCCGCAGACGCCGGCGGCCCAGCCGCTCCCGGCGGACGAGGTCCAGCCGTCGGACCCGGTCGCGCAGGAGGAGTTCCCGGCTGCCCCGGACCAGGCGCCGCAGGGCCCGCAGACGCCGGCAGTCCAGCCGCTCGCGGCGGAACTCGCCGATGCGCAGACCCAGTTCGCGTACCCCGCCGCCGCCGAGGCCCCCGCCGTGCTGCCCGCCGGAGTCCCCTTGGAGCCCCGACCGGGCGAGCCCTTGGGCGAGTTCGTACCGGTGGACGGCTCGGTGCCGACCACCCCGCACCTCGCGCCGACCCCGCCGCACCCGCTGTCGCTCCCCACGGACGACGCACAGCAACCCGTGGTCCCGGCGCCGCGTGAGGCGGGCGGCGGCCCCGGAGTCGCACAGCAGGCGGACGACCTGGACACCCGGGCGGCCGATCAGGAAGACGAAGAAGTCCCGGAAGTCCAGGAAGAAGTGAGCACGGCCGCCGTGGAAGAAGTACGACAGTCCACGGGCCCCGCCGCGCCCGCCTACGACGACGCCGAGCGCGAGGCCGTCCTCAAGGTCATGCGTGAGCGCCGTGACATCCGCAACGGCTTCCGCGGCGACCCGATCCCGCACGAGGTGCTGCTCCGTGTCCTGGAGGCCGCCCACACCGCGCCCTCCGTCGGCCACTCACAGCCCTGGGACTTCGTCGTCATCCGCTCCGCCGAGACGCGCGCCGCGATGCAGGACCTCGCGCAGCGCCAGCGCGAGGCGTACGCCAAGTCGCTGCCCAAGGGCCGGGCCAAGCAGTTCAAGGAACTGAAGATCGAGGCCATCCTCGAGACCCCGGTGAACATCGTCGTCACCGCCGACCCGACCCGCGGCGGCCGCCACACCCTCGGTCGGCACACCCAGCCGCAGATGGCCCCGTACTCCGCCGCGCTCGCCGTGGAGAACCTGTGGCTCGCGGCCCGCGCCGAGGGCCTCGGTGTCGGCTGGGTCAGCTTCTTCGACGAGCGCGAGATGGTCCGTGCGCTGGGGCTTCCCGAGCACCTGGAGGTCATCGCCTACCTGTGCGTCGGGTACGTCGACGAGTTCCCGGACGAGCCCGAGCTGATGCAGGCCGGCTGGTCCAAGCGCCGCCCGCTGTCGTGGGTCGTGCACGAGGAGACGTACGGCCGCCGTGCCCTGCCCGGCGAGGAGCCGCACGACCTGCTCGGCGAGACCGTCGCCCAGATCCGCCCGCTGGACGCCAAGGCGCTCGGCGAGGCCTGGGAGCGGCAGAAGCGGATGACCAAGCCGGCCGGCGCGCTCGGCATGCTGGAGATCATCTCCGCCCAGCTGTGCGGGCTCTCGCGGCAGTGCCCGCCGCCCATTCCGGAGCCCGCGGCCGTCGCGATCTTCGCCGGTGACCACGGTGTGCACGCCCAGGGCGTCACCCCCTGGCCGCAGGAGGTGACGGCCCAGATGGTCGCCAACTTCCTCGGCGGCGGCGCGGTCTGCAACGCCTTCGCCGCTCAGGTGGGCGCCGAGGTGTGCGTGGTGGACGTCGGCGTGGCGTCCGAACTCCCGGCCACGCCCGGCCTGTTGCCCCGCAAGGTCCGTGCCGGCACGTCCGACATGACCGCCGGTCCCGCGATGAGCCGCGAGGAAGCCAAGCAGGCCATCGAGGTCGGCATCGAGACCGCGCGTGACCTGGTGGCCGCCGGCAACAAGGCGCTCCTCACGGGCGAGATGGGCATCGCGAACACCACCGCGTCCGCCGCCCTGATCTCGGTCTTCACGGGAACCGATCCCGCCGACGTGACCGGTCGCGGCACGGGCATCAACGACGAGACCCTGGCCCGCAAGACCGAGGTCGTCCGCCGCGCGATCGAACTCCACCAGCCGGACCCCGCGGACCCGATCGGCGTCCTGGCGGCGATCGGCGGCTTCGAACACGCGGCGATGGTGGGCCTGCTGCTGGGCGGCGCATCCCTCCGCACGCCGGTCATCCTGGACGGCGTCAGTGCGGGCGCCGCCGCCCTGGTGGCCCGCGCGATCGCCCCGGAGGTCCTCGCGGCCTGCATCGCGGGCCATCGCAGCGCGGAACCCGGACACGTGGCCGCCCTGAACAAGCTCGGCCTGCGCCCCCTGGTCGACCTCGACCTCCGCCTCGGCGAGGGCACGGGCGCCCTGCTGGCCCTCCCGCTGGTCCAGAGCACGGCGCGGGCAATGCATGAGGTGGCGACCTTCGATTCCGCAGGAGTGACCGAGAAGTAGGCGCTGCGAGGGGGGATCCGGGGACGCGCTCCCCGGATCCCCTTCGCACGTGGGTCCGTGCCCGGCAACGACGCCCAGCCAACGGACACCTGAGCCGCTCTCCCCGCCCACCCCGTAAAATCCGCACGTCAGGGCCACTGCACCGCCGTAAAGAGGAGCCGCACCCTCATGGCCGAAAACCCCGCCTACCCCGTAGGCCTCCGCCTCACCGGCCGCAAGGTCGTCGTCCTCGGCGGCGGCCAGGTGGCCCAGCGCCGTCTCCCGGCCCTGATCGCAGCGGGCGCTGACATCGTCCTGGTGTCTCCCTCGGCTACCCCCTCCGTGGAGGCGATGGCGGACGCGGGCGAGATCACCTGGGCCCGGCGGCCCTACCGGGAAGGCGACCTGGAAGACGCCTGGTACGCCCTGATCGCGACCGGTGACACGGAGGCGAACACCCGTGCCTCAGCCGAAGCGGAGCGCCATCGCGTCTGGTGCGTCCGTTCCGACGACGCCGACGCCGCCACCGCGTGGACCCCGGCGACGGGCCACAGCGAGGGCGTCACGGTCGCCGTGCTCACGACGAACGCGAAGGGCCGGGACCCCCGCCACACGGCGGCCATCCGGGACGCGGTGGTCGAGGGCCTGCGCGACGGCACCCTCGTCGCCCCCCACCACCGCACCCGCACCCCCGGCGTCGCCCTCGTCGGCGGCGGTCCCGGCGACCCCGACCTGATCACGGTCCGCGGCCGCCGTCTCCTCGCCGAGGCCGACGTCGTCATCGCCGACCGCCTCGGCCCCCGTGACCTCCTCGCCGAGCTCCCGCCGCACGTCGAGGTCATCGACGCGGCGAAGATCCCGTACGGCCGTTTCATGGCCCAGGAGGCCATCAACAACGCCCTGATCGAGCACGCCAAGCAGGGCAGGTCGGTCGTACGGCTGAAGGGCGGGGACCCCTATGTCTTCGGCCGGGGCATGGAGGAGCTGCACGCCCTCGCCGAGGCCGGAATCCCCTGCACCGTCGTCCCCGGCATCTCCAGCTCGATCTCGGTCCCGGGCGCGGCCGGCATCCCGGTCACCCACCGGGGCGTGGCCCACGAGTTCACGGTGGTCAGCGGCCATGTCGCCCCTGACGACGAGCGTTCCCTGGTCGACTGGCCCTCGCTCGCCAAGCTCACCGGCACCCTGGTGATCCTCATGGGTGTCGACAAGATCGGCCGGATCGCCGAGACCCTGGTGGCCCACGGCAAGTCGCCCGACACCCCGGTCGCCCTGGTCCAGGAGGGCACGACGGCCGCCCAGCGCCGGGTCGACGCCACCCTGGCGACGGTCGGCGAGGTGGTCGTCGCCGAGGACGTGAGGCCTCCGGCCGTCATCGTCGTCGGCGAGGTCGTCGCCGTGGGACCGCGATTGTCGGAGGCCTCGGAGTAACCCGGGGTAACACAACCTGTTCCCAGCCGTTGGCACCGCTCCCAGGACAAGGCAGTATCACCCTGTGGCCGATCTCATCACCGTCGAGGACCCCGACGACCCGCGCCTGCACGACTACACGGGCCTGACCGACGTCGAACTGCGGCGTAAACGCGAGCCGGCCGAGGGCCTGTTCATCGCCGAGGGCGAGAAGGTCATCCGCCGGGCGAAGGACGCGGGCTACGAGATGCGCTCCATGCTGCTCTCCGCGAAGTGGGTCGACGTCATGCGTGACGTCATCGACGAACTCCCGGCCCCGGTCTACGCCGTCAGCCCGGAGCTCGCCGAACAGGTCACCGGCTACCACGTGCACCGCGGCGCGCTCGCCTCCATGCAGCGCAAACCCCTGCCCACGGCGGCCGAGTTGCTCCAGACCGCCCGCCGCGTGGTGGTGATGGAGTCGGTCAACGACCACACCAACATCGGCGCGATCTTCCGCTCGGCGGCCGCGCTGGGCATGGACGCGGTGCTGCTGTCGCCCGACTGCGCCGACCCCCTGTACCGCCGTAGCGTCAAGGTCTCGATGGGCGCGGTCTTCTCCGTCCCCTACGCCCGCCTCGACTCCTGGCCCAAGGGCCTGGAGTCGGTCCGCGAGGCCGGCTTCACCCTCCTCGCCCTCACCCCGGACGCCAAGGCCAAGACCCTCGACGAGGCCGCCCCGCACAGGATGGACCGGGTCGCGCTGATGCTCGGCGCCGAGGGCGACGGCCTGACCACCCAGGCTCTGGTCGCCGCCGACGAATGGGTCCGCATCCCGATGGCCCATGGCGTCGACTCCCTCAACGTGGGAGCGGCGGCCGCGGTCGCCTTCTACGCGGTGGCCACGGGGCGTCCACAGGGCTGACCGGCAGGTCGGCCAGGTCCGCCCAGGGTGTCGTTCCGCGCCGGCGATCCCGGCGAAGTGCTCAGTCGGTTCCGTCAGTGACCGACTGCTGCGGCGGTTCCTGGGGCGGCGGCGCGTGCACCTGTCCCTGCCGCTGCTCCCGTACGACTCCGCTGTCGCCGCCGAGTCCGCGCGACGGCCCCTGACAGCCCTGGGCCGCCGCGATGCCCAGGGCCACGAGCAGCGTCACGACGACGAACACGAACAGTCGCTGACGCAGGAGACGGGGGTTCGCGGGGCGCAGTCCCGTCTTGGTGTTCCTGGGGGAGGGCCGACCGGTACCGCTGCGCGGTGCGGGCCGGCTTCCGCTGCCGGACCGGGTCGTGTTCCGCGAGGAGGCCGGGGTGGACCGGGGGCCCGGGCGGGAGGAGGGCGCACCGTTGCCGCGCGGGGTGCCGGCGCCGCGTGACGGGGTCCCGCCGCGGGCGGGGGCCTGGCCGCGGATCTGCCCGGAACCGCGGGCCGGAGGGGTTCCCTGAGAGCTGGGATTGCCCGGCTGACCCTGGGGGCGTCGTTGGGCGGCGCGCTCCGGGTAGGTGTCGGCGATGCGTCCGGTGGGCCGGTCCGCTTCGCCGGCGCGCGGGGCGGGCGGCCGCAGATCCGGCAGGCCCTGTGCCTCGCGGGCCGCGATCTCCTTGAGCCGCAGCGACAGTTGGAGCGTGCTCGGCCGCTCCTCGGGGTCCTTCGCCAGACAGGCGCGGATGAGGGGGGCCACCGCGTCGGGCACGCCGTGCAGCTGCGCCTCCTCGTGGACCACGCGGTACAGCATCACCTCGGAACTGCCGTGCCCGAAGGGCGAGTCGCCCATCGACGCGTACGCCAGGGTCGCGCCCAGGGAGAACACGTCGGTGGCCGGCGTCACCGCGGCGCCGCGCACCTGCTCGGGCGCGAGGAAGCCGGGGGAGCCGACGGCGGTGCCGACATGGGTGAGGGTGGAGGCTCCGGTCGCCCAGGCGATACCGAAGTCGATGATCCGCGGGCCCTTGGGGGACAGGAGGATGTTCGACGGCTTGAGGTCACGGTGCACCACCCCCGCCTCGTGCACGGCGACGAGCCCCTCCGAGAGGGCGGCCCCGATGGCGGCGACCTCGGCCGCGCCCAGGGATCCCTCGTCGGCGACCTTGTCGTGGAGGGAGGGGCCGGGGACGTACTGGGTGGCGAACCACGGACGGTCCGCTTCCAGGTCCGCCGCCACGAGCCGGGCGGTGCAGCCGCCGCGGATCCGCCGTGCGGCGGAGACCTCGCGCGCGAAGCGCGACCGGAACTCCTGGTCCTCCGCGAGATCGGGCCGGATGACCTTCAGCGCGACCCGCTGCCCCTTGCGGTCGGAGCCCAGGTAGACGACGCCCATTCCGCCCGCGCCGAGCCGTCTGTGAAGTTTGAACGAGCCGACGACGCGCGGGTCCTCGCGCCTCAGGCGCATCATCGCCATGTTCATCCCCGCTGCCCGGTCCGTGTGACGAGCCACAGCTTACGTTTCCGCGGGCCGCCGCGCGCAGAGGCCGCGCCCTCTCGTCCCGATGGATTGTCAGTGCCGGGTGGGAGACTTGAGAGGTGGTCAGGGAGCCGGAGGGCGGGCGGACTTCGGCACGGATGTGATCCCAACCACCCGTCGCAGAAGGGGGATTGAACCCGTGAAGGGTGATCGCGTGGAGATAGTCGTGGACGCAGGGGACACGACGCGCACATACGAGGTGGTGGCGAGCAGGGCGGGCCGCCGGGTGGAGACGGCGGTGCGACGAGGCGTCGTGGAAGTGAGCGAAGTCACGCGGAACGGATCGGTGGTGCGGACGGCCCGGTTCATGGCGACCCGGGTGCTCGCTCTGGTGGAGCAGCCGGTGCCGCGTGAGGACGGCTCGGAGAAAGCCGGACAGACCGGACGACCCCTCCGGGAAGACCCGGAGACCTAGGTCCCCGTCTCCACCCACGGGAGTACTCCGCTGGTCATGGCTCATCCTCGGGGAGGCCCGGCAATCGGTACGAGGGCATGACGTGCGGAGAGCCCCTGACGCCTAGATTTGAGGTCAAGCGGCGGGTGCAGCACTCGTCCCCCGAGGTCAGACACCCGCCGCTGCCAGAACGACAACAGAACGGTCAGGAGAGGGACCATGGCTCTTACGGCACCGCGGACACTGTCCCGCACATCCAAAACCCGCCGTACGGGCCGCCGTCACCCGCTGGTGGCGACGCTCATGGCCCTTCCTCTGGCGGTCCTGCTCCTCGTCGTCTTCGACGGCTGGGAGACAGTGACCACACAGGCGTCGTCCGTGGGAGTGATGCTGGGGCGCTGAGCGGCGACCCCAGGCCCGGAAGAGCGGTCCGGGCGGGGACATCAACCCATGAAACCCCGTGGGGACGGGGGTGCGGCGGACGGCAAAATGCCGGCGCAGCTGGGGAGCTGCGCCGGCATTGCTTTGCCCTCCGGCGGTTGAACGGGATGCCTGCGGCGGCCTGTGCGGGTTCGGTGGGGGTGGGCGTTGTGCGCAGTTCCCCGCGCCCCTGAATGCCTGCGGCGCCGGTGGGGCGGGTGTAGCGCGTGGGGTTCGGTGGGTGGGTCGGGGCCGGGGGGGGGGGCGTCCGTCCTCGGTCCGGCGGTAGCTGTTTCCTCAGCAGTACTGGGTAACGGACGCCGGCCGCCGCGGGCGGACACCCCCCACCCCGTCCCCTGCGCGCCGTACGCGGCCAACGGCCCGTCGTAGTGCGGGTGACTGCACTTCCCAGGTGCGCGGGGATCTGCGCGACCAGCCACCACGCACCCGCACCCGCCCGACCACCCGGCCCGGCACCCCTGTAGGCGCCCAGCTCAAGCCCGGCGCAGCGGCTACGCTCGCGAACAGACCACACCGCCGCCCAGGGAGTCCCGTGACCACGCACGCGCTGCTCACCGAGCTCACCCTCAGAGCCGGAACCGAGGCTCACTCCCGCGGGCGGTCGGCGTGCCCCTGCGGAGCGACCACCCTCGCCGACCGCCCCGACGCCACAGTCGTCCGGCACGCGGACACCGTCGCGAAGGCCCACGGCCCCGACACCACCCCCGCCGACCTGACCCCCCGCCTCGCCACAGCCGCCGACCTCCCCGGCATCCTCCTGCCTCCCCTCGGCAGGACCCCCGTCGACCTGCACGGCAGACTCGTCACCTTCTGGCCCTACGGCGAACCCGTGGACCCCGAGAACCCCGACGCCGCCCCCTGGGAAGCCGCCGCCACCCTCCTCGCCCGGCTCCACCGCACCCCCGCCCCACCCGGCCTGCCCCCCATGCGCGGCCCCGCCAAAGCGGCCCTCGCCGTTGCCCGCCTCCTCGCCACCACCCGCCAACGGCACGCCGTTCCGGTCCTCCGCGCCTGGCGCACCCTCCCGGCCTGGGCCCGCGCCGAGACCCCCATGTCCGACACGACGACCCTCTGCCACGGTGACCTCCACCTCGGTCAACTCGTCCGCCACCCCGCCCCCGACGGCCCCTGGCGCCTCATCGACGTCGACGATCTCGGCGTAGGGGAACCCGCCTGGGACCTCGCCCGCCCCGCCGCCTGGTACGCCTGTGGCCTGCTGTCGCCCGACGACTGGTCCTGCTTCCTCGGCGCCTACCGAGCGGCAGGCGGCCCCGCGGTCCCCGCCGACGGCGACCCCTGGCCGGCCCTGGACGTAGCCGCCCGCGCCCTCACCGTGCAGACGGCGGCCCGGGCCATTGCCAAGGCGGCCGAGGCGGACCGTGCGCTGGACGACGTGGAGCAGGCGGTCGTCGACGCCTGTGACCGAATGGGTTCTGCCCCGCCGCAGTTGGCGGGCGGTTTCGCGAAGTAGGGTGCAACCGACCAGGGCCGGACGGAGTCTGTCCTGGCGTAACGCGAAGCAGGACCAACGGGCGAGGAGTTGAGCCGACGATGCAGTGTCCGAAGTGTCACGCACCGATGCACACCTACAACCGCAACGGTGTTCAGATCGAGCAGTGCAGCGGCTGCCGTGGGATCTTTCTCGACTACGGCGAGCTGGAGGCGCTGACCCGTCTGGAGGGCCAGTGGGGCGGCGGCCCCGCCGTTCCACCGCCCCCGGCCGCTCCGCAGTACCCTGCCGCGCCCGGCGCACCGGCCTGGGGCGCGCCGCAGCACGGAGGTGGTCACTACGGCGGCCACGGTGGTCATCACGGCGGGCACCACCGCAACCGCGGCTTCGGCCACATGCTGTTCTCCAGCTGACCGGGCAACGAGGAAGCCCCCGGCCGCAGGGCCGGGGGCTTCGGTGTGTGCGCGATACTGGGATTGAACCAGTGACCTCTTCCGTGTCAGGGAAGCGCTCTCCCGCTGAGCTAATCGCGCGGGAACCACGATCGAGATCGTGAACACTGCGTGCGCGATACTGGGATTGAACCAGTGACCTCTTCCGTGTCAGGGAAGCGCTCTCCCGCTGAGCTAATCGCGCGGGTCAGACCTTCGATGATCTGCCGAAGATCCAGTGGACGATACTGGGATTGAACCAGTGACCTCTTCCGTGTCAGGGAAGCGCTCTCCCGCTGAGCTAATCGTCCTTGGAGGTGGAGACGGGATTTGAACCCGTGTAGACGGCTTTGCAGGCCGTTGCCTCGCCTCTCGGCCACTCCACCAGGAGTGCAGGGGCTCGGGAAGATCCCCTGTTTCCATCGAGCGGACGACGAGGCTCGAACTCGCGACCTCAACCTTGGCAAGGTTGCGCTCTACCAACTGAGCTACGTCCGCTTGTCGTTTCGTTCCGCTCTCGCGGCCCGGCGACGAGTTGAACTCTAGCGGATTCCGGGGCCAGTACAAAAACGCGTTTGCGCAGCGTGCTGCGGTGCGCATGTCGACGTACCTGGTCAAGGCGGCCTGAGGGACATGGCCAGGTCACCCGCAGGACACCCGCCATAGACTCGACAGTGTGCTCGACCTCGCTCCTCTCGCCCGTTTCGGCGACCGCGTCGCCACCGGTCTCCTCGATGTCACCAGCGATCCCGCGGCTCTGGACTCCACCGGCTTCTGGGCCGTCGCCGCGGACTTCGAGGGCGGTCTGACCTGCGCCCGCTTCGCCGACGTACGTCAGGAGCCGGTGCCTTCGCCGCGGCCCGGAGCATGGCGAGGACCCCTGGCCGGTGACTGGATGTCATCGCTGGATCGCACCGCGTACATGGAGGGCGTACGGCGGATTCGCGCGCACATCGCCACCGGCGAGGTCTACCAGGCCAACCTCTGCCGTGTGCTGACGGCGCCCCTCGCACCCGGCGCCGACGTGGACGCGCTGACCGCGCTGCTGGCCCGCGGCAACCCGGCGCCCTTTGCAGGAACGATCCGGCTGCCCGGACACGGGGTAGAGATCGCCACCGCGTCCCCCGAGCTGTTCCTGCGCCGGGAGGGCCGGATCGTGGAGTCGGGGCCGATCAAGGGGACCGGGCGGACCGAGGGCGACCTGCTGGCCAAGGACTACGCCGAGAACGTGATGATCGTGGACCTGGTCCGCAACGACCTGGGGCGCGTGTGTGCCACGGGCACCGTCACCGTTCCCGACCTGTGCGCGGTGGAGAAGCACCCCGGTCTCGTCCACCTCGTGTCGACCGTGCGGGGTGAGCTGCGCGAGGGCGCCGGCTGGGCCGAGCTGCTCGACGCCGCCTTCCCGCCCGGCTCGGTCACCGGCGCGCCCAAGTCCAGCGCCCTGCGGATCATCGACGCCCTGGAGACCGCGCCCCGGGGGCCGTACTGCGGAGGCGTCGGCTGGGTCGACGCCGACCGGGATACCGGGGAGCTGGCCGTCGGCATCCGTACCTTCTGGATCGACCGTGGCGAAGGTGTGCTGCGCTTCGGGACCGGCGCCGGTATCACCTGGGGGTCCGACCCCGAGGGGGAGTGGCGGGAGACCGAGCTGAAGGCGTCCCGGCTGCTCGCGATAGCGTCGGGAACGTACGAGGTGAGTGGAGGGACCCTTACGTGAAGATCTGGCTCGACGGCGGGCTGCAGGACACCGAGACCGCCCGCGTCTCCGTCTTCGATCACGGGCTGACCGTGGGCGACGGCATCTTCGAGACGATCAAGGCGGTGGACGGCCGCCCCTTCGCCCTCACCCGGCATCTCGACCGGCTGACCCTGTCGGCGCGGGGCCTGGGGCTGCCCGACCCCGATCACGACGAGATCCGCCGCGCCTGTGCCGCCGTACTCGAAGCGCATCCCGTGCCGCTCGGGCGGCTGCGCATCACGTACACCGGTGGCCATGGCCCTCTTGGCTCCGACCGGGGAGAGCAGGGGCCGACCCTGGTGGTCGCCCTCGGCGAGTCCGCCCCACGACCCGACTCCACGGCCGTGATCACCGTCCCGTGGACCCGTAACGAGCGCGGCGCTCTCACCGGGCTCAAGACCACTTCGTACGCCGAGAACGTCGTCGCACTCGCCCGCGCGCGTGCGGACGGCGCTTCCGAGGCGCTGTTCGCCAACACGGTCGGACAGCTGTGCGAGGGCACCGGGTCCAACGTCTTCGTCGTGCTCGACGGCGAGATCCACACTCCGCCGCTCGCCTCCGGCTGCCTCGCGGGCATCACGCGCGCGTTGACCGTGCAGTGGACCGGAGCCAAGGAGACCGACCTGCCGCTCGACGTCTTGGAGCGGGCCGACGAGGTCTTCCTCACCTCGACCCTGCGGGACGTCCAGGCCGTCCACCGCGTCGACGCGCGCGAACTGCCGGGCGCGCCCGGCCCGGTGACCGCGAAGGCCATGCGGATCTTCGACGAGCGGGCCGGGAACGACCTCGATCCGTAAAGCCGGAATATTGGGCTGACCTGGCGCGCGTCAGAGGGTAGAACTCCGGTGATGACCACCACCCTGCGGCCGACCGAGCCGCTTCAGCACGGCTCCGACGGGGCGCTGTCCCGCCACTACACGGTGTGCGTGAACAGCCGTCCCGTCGGGGCGATACACCTCGCGACCCATCCGTCGTTCGGGCCGGTCGTGGCCCAGATCCGCGATCTGCGGATCGAGGAACCGGACCGCGGGCGCGGCCGGGGCACGGTCGCCGCGCTCGCCGCCGAGGAGGTGGCGCGGGGCTGGGGCTGCGGGCAGCTGGAGATCAGGGTCCCCGCCGACGCCGAGCCCGCGCTGCGGCTCGCCACCGTGCTCGGATACGTGCATCGCAACCGCGGTATGGAGAAGCGGCTCGGCGCCGCGCCCGAACTGCCCGCGGGCAGTCGCGGCAGGCCCATGACGAAGGCCGAGTTCGGGCCGTGGGCGGAGCGCGGCATCGCGGAGTACACCCGGGACTGGGCCGACCGCGGGGTGCCCGAGACCGAGGCGAGGGCGAGGTCGGAGAGGGACAACGAACGGTTGACGGAGCGCGGCCTCGCGACCGAGGACGCGCTGTTCAGCGTGCTGGAGCACGACGGGGTCCGGGTCGGCATCCTGTGGGTGGAGTTCGTCGGCGACAAGGCGTTCGTCTACGACGTCGAGACCGAGGAGGCCTTCCGCGGCCATGGGCACGGCCGTTCGCTCATGCTGCTGGCCGAGGCCCAGACGATCGCCTCCGGCAGGCGGGTCCTTGGCCTCAACGTCTTCGCGGGCAACACACCGGCAGAGCGGCTGTACGAGTCGCTGGGCTACGAGACGGTGGGTTACTCGATGTACAAGAGCCTGCTCTGAGGCCGGCTCACTCAGGCCCGGCGAGCAGCCGGTCCGCGATCCGTTCGATCCGCTCGCGCAGCCCGTCCTGGCTCTTGCCGCCGTCGAGACGCTCGCCGTCGATGACGTACGTCGGGGTCCCGCTCACGCCGATCGCCTTGCCCTCGGCCTGGTCGGCGTCCACGATCAGGATGTGCCGGCCGTCGATCAGCGCGGTGTCGAACTCCTCGGCGTCGAGCCCCAGTTCACGGGCGACCTCGACCAGGAAGGGTTCGCCCGCACGGTCCAGCTCCTCCACCCGCCCCAGCACGGCCTCGACGAACTCCCAGCCCCTGCCCTGCTCCAGAGCCTCCTCGGCGGCCTGCGCGGCGGCGAAGGAGTGCTTGTTCTTCTCCAGCGGGAAGTGCCGCAGCCGCAGCTCCAGACGGTCGCCGTAACGGGCACGCAGGGCCCGGACGTCGTCCAGCGCGCCACGGCAGTCCGGGCACTGCAGGTCGCACCAGACATCGAGAACGGGCACGGCCGGACGGACGGGGGAGGGGTCGCTCATGGGCCCAGTCTCCCAGCTCCGGGCCACCCGTCCGAACCGACCCCGGACGTCCACGACGGCATCCGCCTGCTTCGTCGGTACGACCCCGACCGGCACCTCGGGAGGAGGTGACCCGGAGATGTCCCTGATGTCCTGCCGGGGCATGGCCCGGCAGGGGTCGGGAGGTGCAGGATGGATAGGGACGAAGCGGCACGTTGCCGATCGAGCACCGCCTGGAGGGCCGGATGATTGCCGAGACCGTCTGTTCCGCCGTCGCCGCGGCCGGCCTGGGCATCGCGGCGGTCACCGCGTACCGGAAGCGTTTCCTCGCGGCCACCCGTATCGCGGCCTACTCCCTTGTCCCGCTCGGCCTCGTGATGACCGGCGTCGTCGACTGGCTCGCGGACACCGCCTTCAGCCCGACGGCCTGGGCGGGCTTCTGCGTGCTCGGGCTGTCGTGGGTGCTGTTCTCGACCACGCGCGCGGTGGAGCGCCGCCGCGGCGGCACCCGCAAGGAGCGCAAGGCGGCCCGTGGCGCCCAGCAGGAGGCGGTGGCTCCCGCGGCCTCGGCACCCTCGCTCGGCCCGGCCGCCCGCACCCCGGCGGCCCGCCCCGCGGACAAGCCCCGGGCCACCGGGTCCGCCGGGGAGGACTTCAGTGACATCGAGGCCATCCTGAAGAAGCACGGCATATGAGGGTCGCGCGGTGAACTGAAACGTTCGCAGTAGGGTCCGCACCCGTCCGTAAGCGATCACGACTCGAAACGGACATCACGGAATCCGGCGAACTCCCGCCCATTTCGGGCGTGTTGATCGCGCCGGGGCCGTCGGCTGCGCCATCATCGCCGCGAGATGCTGGACACCGAACAGAGCGACACCGCGCCGCCGCAGGACGAGCCGCGTGGATGCCTTTTCGCCCTTTCCCAGCCACCGCTGATGATCTTCCTTGCGGTGATCGGGTGTCTGCTGCTCATGGCTGCGCTGCACGACCTGCTGCTGCTCTGAGCCGTACCCGTGGGTCCCCGGCGTCACCCGCCGGGGACCACGTCGACCATCCCGCCGACGCCAAGCCCGGCCGCCGGGCCTCAGCCGGCGGCCTCCTTGCGCCGCGCCCGATAAGCGGCCACATGCAGACGGTTTCCGCAGGTCCGGCTGTCGCAGTAGCGCCGTGAGCGGTTGCGGGACAGGTCGACGAAGGCCCGTCGGCAGTCGGGCGCCTCACAGCGCCGCAGCCGCTCCTGTTCCCCGGCCACCACGAAGAACGCCAGCGCCATCCCGCAGTCGGCCGCCAGGTGGTCGGCGACGGAGGCGCCCGGCGCGAAGTAGTGCACATGCCAGTCGTAGCCGTCGTGATCCGTGAGCTGGGGGGTGGTGCCCGCGGCGGCGACCAGGTCGTTGATCAGCGCGGCGGCTGCCCGGGCCTCCGGGGCGGCGAAGACCGAGGCGAACCGGCCGCGGATCTTGCGCACGGCGGTCAGATCGAACTCCGAGAGCACCCCGACATCACTGATCTCGTGGTTTCGTACGAAATCCTCGAGCGCCGCGACATCCGGCAGCCCGTCCGGCGCCGCGTCGTCCTCCGGTGCGGTGTTCACCAGATCGACCACGGTGTCGAGGGCGCACCGGGTGTCGTGGGTGATCAGCACGATTCGCTCCCTGGCCTGGGGGTCGGGCGAACGCCCGCCGATGCTGGCCGATGGTAGTGGCTCGCCGGACCCCGGTGACGGGTAGCACGACAGGCGCCGTGGCTGCGGAGCGCTCCGCAGCCACGGCGCCTGTCGTTCCCTATGCGGTTGTACCTGCCCGAGCCGTCTCCCCGAGTGGACGGCGCCGGGCGGCTCTGTGGGACCTCGCCCCCTAGCTTTCCGCCAGGATGTGCGAGAGCTCCTGATCCAGATCGAAGTGCCGGTGCTCCGTGCCCGGGGGCACGGCGGCGTCCGTCCGCTTCAGGAACGATTCCAGGGCCCGCGCCGGGGCCTCGAGCAGTGCCTCGCCCTCAGGGGAGCTCAGGGCGATGCAGACGACGCCCTGACCGTGACTGCGCGACGGCCAGACTCGGACGTCGCCGGTTCCGGTGGGCCGGTGCAGGCCCTCCGCGAGGAGGTCGCGGGCGAACACCCACTCGACGGTTTCCTCGGCTCCGGTGTGGAAGGTGGCGTGCACGGCGTAGGGGTCGGCCGTGTCGTACCGCAGGCCTGCGGGGACAGGCAGGGAGGACTCGCTCGACACAACGAGGCGCAGGTGCAGCTCGCAGCTGACCGTGGTGTTCATAAGCGCCAGGGCCTTTCGCTCAGTGTGCGCTCGGGGATTCGCACGTCGGCGAAATCGACATGCCACCTACGGTGCCGTTGTAAACCCCTCTGAGTGTTTTGCGTGCCTTTACGTAACTCTTCCGGCCGAGCGCCTCTTCGAGAGGTACGACCATTCCGGTGACTGGTTTCTCTCGGGTAGGGTTTGGCTGTATGAATACGGGGAGTGACGAGCCGGGCGAGGTCGCCGTGTCAGCGGACGAGGGGACCGGCGAGAAGCCGGACGGGGCGAAGGACGGTCAGGGGCTCGGCTCGCGGGCGCCGGAGTTCGTCAAGGCGCGTCGCCTGTTGCATCTGAGCTGGCAGGTCCTCATCTTCGTCATCGGCCTGGCGGTCGTGGTGGCGGGCATCATCATGCTGCCGCTGCCCGGACCCGGGTGGGTCGTGATCTTCGGCGGTATGGCGATCTGGGCGACCGAGTTCGTCTGGGCCCAGCTCGTGCTCCGCTGGACCAAGCGCAAGGTGACCGAGGCGGCCCAGCGCGCCCTCGATCCCAGGGTGCGGCGGCGGAACATCACCCTGACCGTGATCGGCCTGGTGATCGTGGCCGCGATCCTCGGGGTCTACCTCTGGAAGTTCGGCTTCGAGATGCCCTGGAACATCAAGAACCAGTGAGCCGCGCGGGGGTGCCCAGGCTGTCACCGCTGTTCACGGGCACCCCCTGACATGGGGTAATCTTCTTCCTGCGTCCGGGCGATTAGCTCAGTGGGAGAGCGCTTCGTTCACACCGAAGAGGTCACTGGTTCGAACCCAGTATCGCCCACCCGGACCGACGGCCCGTCTGCGAGAACGCGGACGGGCCGTCGGCATGTCCGGGGGTCGATGCGAAGGCCGGGAGCCGCCGGCCCCGCTCGCGTGACCGTCCGCAGCGACGCCCCCGCGCCGCCCGTTCTTTTTCGGCCGCCCGCCGATCCCGTACGGCGGCCTGCGTCCTGTTCGACGGGCCGATCCCATGTCTCTCACCTGGGTAGTCGTCAGTTCCCGGACGGCACCCGGCTGTTGGAGGCGCGCCGACGTCTCACCACACTCAGAAGAAATTCCTGTCCGAATCATTGACGCACTCCCGGGCCCTCCGTAGCTTGTGCCAGCAAGCGCTTACTTGAAACGATTCATGCAGGCGGCGACGCTGCGGGGAGGGGCCCGACTGTGGGAACCAGCAGGAATGTTGAGAGGCGAACGATCCTGAAGGCGGCCGGGGCTACGGCGGCGACGCTGGGGCTGGCCGCGACGACCGGGTGCGGAGGTGGCAGCGGCAGTTCCGGAGACGGAACGGTGACACTGCGTTACGCCTGGTGGGGTGGCGAGCCGCGCACCATCGCCATCAAGAAGACCATCGCGCTCTTCGAGAAGAAGTACCCGAAGATCAAGATCAAGCCTGAATTCACCGACTATCAGGCGTTCTGGGAGAAGTTCCAGACCCAGGCCTCCGGCGGGAATCCGCCGGACGTATTCCAGAATGCGGTCGGTTTCCTGCGCAAGTACGACAAGCGCGGAGTTCTGCTGGATCTCAAGTCGCAGGCGGACGCCGGGAATCTGAGCCTGGACAACTTCCGCAACGGCATTCTGGTGAACGGTCAGGTCGACGGCAAGCAGCTCGGTATCCCCGTCGGCGCCAACACCATGGCGCTCGTCATCGACCTCAAGGCCTTCAAGAAGGCGGGCGTCGAGGCGAAGATGGGCTGGACCTGGGACGAGTACTTCGCCGCGCTCCAGACGATCCAGGACAAGCTGAAGATCTCCGGTGACACCGGTTACCACGGCATCATGTACCTGTACGACCTGTATCTGCGGCAGAACGGCAAGGCGTTCTTCACCGACTCCGACCTCGGTTTCACCGAGGACGATCTGACGCAGTGGTGGACGGACGCCTACAAGCGCGTGAAGTCCGGGCTGGTCGCCGACCCGAAGAAGATCGAGCAGGTCCAACCCAAGTCGGGTCTGTCGGCCGGGCTCGCCGCTTCCGAGTTCACCTGGGACAACTTCTCCATCCGCTACGAGGGTGAGGGCGAGTCGGACTACGGGCTCGCGCCGATCCCCACCACGGACGGCAAGCACACCGGCCAGTACCTCGGTTCGCTGATGCTCAGCGCCTTCGCCGGGACCAAGCACCCCAAGGAAGCCGCCCAGTTCATCTCCTTCATGGTCCACGACCCCGAGGTCGGCAAGATCATGGGCTACGACCGCGGCATCCTCGCCACGACCGAGCAGTACGACGCGTTCACGCCCACCGACGCCAACAACAAGGGCGTCAAGGCGTACGAGGAAGAGGTCGCCAAGGCCGGCGTGCTCGGGAAGATCACCCCGCACCCGTCGGGCGCCGATGTCATCGAGGCGGCGTTCCTGCGGATCGGCGGCGAGGTCTCCCAGGGCAAGACCAAGCCGGCCGACGCCGCCAAGGCGCTGTTCAGCGAGTCCAAGGCCGCGTTCGCGGGCTGAGGGGACGTACCACCATGACGCTCGTCAAGGAAGCGCCCGTGCGCCCGGCGAAGAAGCGGTCCGCCGCTCCTGCCGCCGGGCGGCGCGGGCGGCGCCGCGAGAACCTCGCCGGCTATCTCTTCATGTCGCCGTGGATCGCGGGGTTCCTGGTCCTCACGGCGGGGCCGATGATCGCGTCGCTGTACTACGCGTTCACCCGGTACAACCTGTTCACCCCGCCCGAGTGGGTGGGCTTCGACAACTTCACGACGATGTTCCAGGACCCGCGCTGGCAGAAGTCGGTCGAGGTCACGCTCAAGTACGTCGTCGTGGCCACACCGCTGAAGCTGCTGCTCGCGCTCGGCGTCGCGCTGCTGCTCGCGCAGAAGCGGCGCGGGCAGGGGCTGTACCGGGCCGCGTTCTACATGCCCTCGCTCATCGGCGCCAGCGTCTCCGTCGGCTTCGTGTGGCGGGCGCTGTTCTCGGACGACGCGATCGTGGATCGCACGCAGAAGGTCTTCGGACTGGACGTGGGTGGCTGGATCGGTAACCCGGACTACGTCCTGTACTCCCTGGTGGCCCTGAGCATCTGGCAGTTCGGCGCGCCGATGGTCATCTTCCTCGCCGGTCTCAAGCAGGTGCCGCAGGAGCTGTACGAGGCCGCCGAGATGGACGGGGCCGGTCCCCTCCGGCGGTTCTGGAACATCACGCTGCCGATGATCTCCCCGGTGCTGTTCTTCAACGTGCTGCTGGAGTCCATCCACGCGTTCCAGGTGTTCGGGTCCGCGTACGTGGTCTCCAACACCCAGTGCGGGCCGGCCGACGCCACCCTCGTCTACACCTGCTACCTCTACCAGAAGGGCTTCAAGGAGGCCCAGATGGGCTTCGCCTCCGCGATGGCCTGGTCGCTGGTGGTCGCGGTGGCGCTGGTGACGGCGGTGCTGTTCTGGTCGCAGAAGAAGTGGGTGCACTACGAGGAGGCCGCCAAGTGACCACCGTCAGCCCTCCCGTCGTGCGCACCGCGAACGAGCGACGGCGCACCGGATCGATCGCCTGGCACGTGGGCGCGCTCGCCGTCCTCGCGGTCGTCCTGTACCCCGTGATCTGGGTGCTCGGCGCCTCGTTCAAGCCCAGCAAGGACATCATCGCCAGCATCGACCTGCTGCCGTCCAAGCCGGTCTGGGCGAACTTCTCCGGTCTCGCCGACGGCATCTCCGGCATCTCCATCGGCACGTTCTTCACGAACTCGCTGATGTACGCGGGCCTCGCCGTGGCCGGTGTCGTGATCTCCAGCTCGCTGACCGCGTACGCCTTCGCCAAGATCAGGTTCGCCGGGCGGAACCTGCTGTTCACCCTGATGATCGGCACACTGCTGCTGCCGTATCACGTGCTGCTCATCCCGCAGTACGTGATGTTCCGCAAGCTGGAACTCGTCGACACGCTGGTGCCGCTCGTGGCCGGCAAGTTCCTCGCGACGGAGGCGTTCTTCGTCTTCCTGATGGTGCAGTTCATGCGCGGACTGCCGCGCGAGCTGGACGAGGCCGCCAAGCTCGACGGCTGCGGGCACCTGAGGACCTACTGGTCGATCGTGCTGCCGCTGTGCCGCCCCGCCCTCATCACCAGCGCCATCTTCACCTTCATCAACGCGTGGAACGACTTCATGGGGCCGTTGATCTACCTCAACACTCCCGACAAGTACACCGTCTCGCTGGGCCTGATGATGTTCCGCGATCAGGAGGGCATCTCCAACTACGGCAGCATGATCGCGATGTCGCTGGTGGCGCTGGTGCCGGTCATCGCCTTCTTCATGGCCTTCCAGCGCTACCTCATCGACGGCATGGCGACGTCCGGACTGAAGTGAGGCGGTCAGCATGGCGCAAGCGCGTGTGAAGGCGCGTCGCAGGTCCTCCGTGTTCGGCGGCGAGCGCTTCGCTCTCTTCGCCGAGACCCTGCTCACCGGCGTGTGGATCGCCGTGACCTGTCTCGGACTCGTCACCTACCCGGCGGCCTTCGCCGCCGGGGCACGGCATCTGCGGCGTCGTACGGGCCATGAGGGCGGCGGCTGGCGGGAGTTCGTCGCGGACTTCCGTACGGCCGTGCGCCGCGGGTGGCTCGTCGGGGTCGCCGGGTGGGTCGCGGGGGCCGCGGTCTGGGTGGACGTCCAGGCCGCGCGGGCCGGGATCCCCGGCGGCCCTCTCGTCGGGGCCGTCGGCCTGTTCGCGCTGATCGGCCTCGCGGTGGCCGGGCTGCGCGCGGCGGCGGTCTGGACACCGGGCGCGTCCTGGCGGGCGCTGCTCGCGGACGCCGTACGCCGGACCCTGCGCGACCCCGCCGGGTCCTTCCTGATCGTCGCCGGCCTGGCCGTCGTGGCCCTGTCCGCAGGGTTCATCGCGCCGCTGGCGGTCCCGGTCCTCGGGGCCGTCGCGGCGGCGGCCGTAGCCGTGGAGGAACGCTACCGGCGCCGCTGACGCGCGGTGCCCCGATCCAGGTCGGCGCCCGGGCGCCGCACCTCTCTCTGTCATGCCCCTGACCATCCGCACATGGAAGGAATGGCCATGTCCCCCATCCCCCGCAGGTCCATCCTCAAAGCCGCCGCCGTCGCCGGTGCCGCCGCGCAGTTCAGCTGGGCGCTGGGAGCCAAGGACGCGCAGGCCGCGCCGAGAGCCGCCGAGGCCGACGACTCTCCCGTGACCCTGGACTGGCTGGAGGACGGCGGCCTCGGTGCCGCGCCCGGCTCCACCGTCGGTGTCCCCTGGCCCAAGGGCGTCTATCAGCAGGACCAGAAGTTCGCGGTCACGGACGCCGACGGCAAGGCCGTGCCGGCTCAGTCCTGGCCGATCGCCTACTGGCCCGACGGTTCGCTCAAGTGGACCGCCCACGCGGTCAGTTCGGGCAACGGCAAGCTGTCGCTGAGCGCCGGTGACGCCGCCGTACCTGACAAGAAGGTCACCGTCGACAAGAGCGGCGGCTCGATCACGGTCTCCACCGGGGTCATCACCGCCAGGATCGGCAAGTCGGGCGCCACGCTCATCAAGTCGGTCACCCGCGGGTCGACGGAGATCGCCAAGAACGGGCGGCTCGTGCTGATCCGCCAGCCCGAGATCGAGGACGAGGACCAGGGCACGGTCAGGACCGAGCGCTTCGAGGGGGCCATCTCCGAGGTCACCGTCGAGCAGTCGGGCCCGGTCCGCGCGGTCGTCAAGATCGACGGCAAGCACCGCAAGGGCAGCCGGAGTTGGCTGCCGTTCTCGATCCGGCTCTACTTCTACGCGGGGGCCGACTCCTTCCGCATGGTGCACACCATCACCTACGACGGCACCCAGGAACCCGGCAAGGCGAGCGGCGACTTCATCCGCGGCCTCGGCGTCCGCTTCACCGTGCCGATGCGCGACCAGGCGTACGACCGTCATATCCGCATCGGCGGCGAGGGCACCGGTCTGCTGCGCGAGGCCGTCAAGGGCATCACCGGTCTGCGCCGCGACCCCGGCATCGCCGTGCAGGAGGCCCAGTACGCGGGCAAGAAGCTGCCCGATCCCTCCACCTGGGACCAGCGGGTCACCACCCGGCTCCAGTACATCCCCGAGTGGGGCGACTACACCCTCTCCCAGCTCTCCGCCGACGGCTTCACCCTGGGCAAGCGCACCAAGAAGGGACACGGCTGGGTCGGCGCCGGCGGCGGCAGGCGGGCCTCCGGGTTCGGGTACGTCGGTGGCGCGAGCGGCGGATTCTCCTTCGGCCTCAGGGACTTCTGGGAGAAGCACCCCGCCCAGCTCGACATCCGGGACGCCCAGACCGACGAGGCCGAGGTCACCCTCTGGCTCTGGTCGCCCGAGGCCCAGCCCATGGACCTGCGCTTCTACCACGACGGCATGGGCCAGGACACCTTCGCGGAGCAGCTCGAAGGCCTCAACATCACCTACGAGGACTACGAGCCCGAGTTCGGCACGCCCTACGGCATCGCCCGTACCTCGGAACTGCTGTTCTGGGCCAACGAGTCGACGCCGTCGCCCGAGGCCCTGGCCCAACAGGTCGAGGCCGTACGCGTCTTGCCCCAGCTCGCCGCCCCGCCCAAGCAGCTCATCAAGGCGAAGGTCTTCGGACCCGGCCTGTACTCCGAGCCCGACCGGTCCACGCCCGCCAAGGCGAAGATCGAGGACCACCTCGACTTCCTCTTCACCTACTACAAGGACCAGGTGGAGCAGCGCCGTTGGTACGGCTTCTGGGACTACGGCGACATCATGCACACCTATGACACCGTCAGGCACCAGTGGCGGTACGACATCGGTGGCTATGCGTGGGACAACTCCGAGCTGTCGCCGGACCTCTGGCTCTGGTTCGCGTACATCAGGTCGGGTCGCGCGGACATCTTCCGGTTCGCCGAGGCCATGACCCGGCACACCGGTGAAGTGGACGTGTACCACCTCGGGCAGTGGGCCGGACTCGGCACCCGGCACGGTGTGCAGCACTACGCCGACAGCGCCAAGCAGCAGCGCATCGCCAACACGACGTACCGGCGCTACTACTACTTCCTCACCGCGGACGAGCGCGTCGGCGACCTCATGCACGCCAACGTCGACTCCGACGAGACGTTCCTCGTGCTCGACCCGCTGCGCAAGGTCCGCACCGACCCCTACACACCCGACCGGCACGCCCTGTCGGTCGGTTTCGGCACGGACTGGAGCGGGCTGGTCTCGGCCTGGCTGACCGAGTGGGAGCGCAAGGGCCCCAAGTGGGAGAAGGCCAAGGCCCGAGTGCTGTCGACGATGGAGGGCATCGCCGCCCAGCCCAACGGTTTCGTGCAGGGAAGCGGACTGTACGACCTCGACACGGGCAAGTTCGCGGTGGCCTCGGCGCCCGTCGTCGGAGTCTCGCACCTCTCCGCCGTGTTCGGGCTCAACGAGCTGTGCGCCGAGCTCATCGACCTCGTCGACATGCCGAAGTTCAACGAGGCGTACTTCGACTACTGCCGCTACTTCAACGCGACCAAGGCCGAGCAGGCGGCGCGGTACGGGTCCAACTTCGGGTCGCTGCTGCTGTTCCAGGGACACTCGCGGCTGGACGCCTACGCGGCCGTGCAGACCGGGGACGCGAAGCTGGCCACACGCGCGTGGGACAAGTTCTACAACTCCGACGGGTACAAGGAGTCCGCTCCCTGGAAGACGGAGGCGTTGAGCGGGCCGGTCTCGTTGGTCGCGGGCAGTGAGGCGGCCTGGGTGTCGACGAATGACACCGCGTTGTACGGGCTGGCCGCCATCGAGAACCTGGCGTTGCTCGGGGACAGGATGCCGTAACGGTTCGTGGGGAACTGCGGGCCCGTTGTGGCTGGTCGCGCAGTTCCCCGCGCCCCTGAAGGGGCGCTTCAGCGCATCTTGGTCAGGACGCTCCGCACTCGTCGGGCATCCCTCAGGCGTTGTTCGTACGTCGCTCCCAGGGCCAGGAGCAGGAGGCCGGCCAGGGCCGGGGGCACCCAGCGGGGGAGGGCGTCGGTCACCTGGACGAGGTACGGGGCCAGTTCGTGCAGGGCGTCCAGGAGCAGTACCGAGCCTCCCAGCAGCAGCGGGGCCTGGAGGTGGTGGCGGGCGCCTGCCAGGGTGACCAGCAGGGCCGCCACACCGAGCAGCAGGGGGCGCGTCCAGTGAGGGTCGCCCCAGGCCGCGAAAAGGCTCGGTACGAGAGTGGCGGCCAGGCCGGGGGCGTACGCCGTCCAGGACGAGGTCTGCGGGTCGCGGCGGTGGCGCAGGGCACCGACCAGCAGCGCGGGGATCGTGACCGGGAGCGTGTAGGCCTCCGGGGTGTCCACCTCCCAGCCCGCCAGACGGACCCAGGTGGCCGCGAGGAACAGGGCCGCGGCCGCGTAGCCGACGGGGCGGCGGTCCGTACGGATCGCCGTGCCCGCGGTGATCACTCCGCACAGGGCCAGGACGGTGGCGAGCAGGGGCAGGTCGGTCGCCGCCAGCGCGATGGCGAGCAGCCCGGCCGCCGCTCCGGACCCCTCCACCGGCACGGTTGCCCTCGAGTCGCCGAGTCGCCCGGCGAGCAGGGCCGCCGCCGTGGGGACCACCAGGACCAGCAGGGCGGTGTGCGCCGGGGACCAGTGCGCGGCGGCGCCGGTCGCGACGGCCAGCGCGGCACCGTAGGCGAGAGCGGTGGGGGCGGTGAAGGGGGCCAGGCGCCATGAGGCCGCCGTGAACAGCGCGACCAGACCACAGAGCACGGTGATCGTCGCCGTCTGGGAGGCGAGGGCGAGGCAGGCGAGGCTCGCGGAAGCGCCCAGTGCCAGGACCAGGGCGGTGAGGCGCTGCCGTGGGAACACGGCTGCCGTGAGGATTCCGGCTGTTGTGGCGCCTTCGATCAACAGGCCCGCGACGTAGGGGAGTTCGAGCACGGCAGGGAGGGTGATTGCGGTGGCCCAGGCCAGGCCAAGCGCCCCTGCCGTCGCCTTGGGGCGCCAGGTCGTGTCCCGTACCGTCAGGGCGAGCACGGCCGCGACGGCTGCCAGGACGAGCGGTGCCGCCTCCGCATGCGGCGGCCAGGTCACGTCGACGGTCACCGCGGTACGCGCGTTCGACGGGGCGCCGGTCCACGCCCGCGAAGCCCAGGCGAGCGGGCCCAGCACGACGACACCGACGACGGGCAGGGCCCACAGCAGGGACAGCGCCTGTACGGCTGCGGCGGCCCAGGCCAGACCCCGCCGTACCGTGTCCGGCAGTCGGTCGAACCTGAGGGCAGCCAACAGGGCGGTCCCGAAGGCCAGATGGGCCGGAACGGTCCACGGCTCGGGCAACAGGGACCGTGCCGTGCCGCCGAGGGCGACCACCGCGAGCAGTCCGGAGGCGACAGCGAGCCCGAGGGCCTGCCCGTTCGCCCGCGCTGCCGTACGACCGCCCTGCCACGCGGCGGCCAGGGCGATCGCGCTCGCGAGGAGAAGGAGCGCCGCCGCACGGGCGGCGGCGCTCGGGCCGGAGGCTGTCCAGGTCAGCATGCCGGCCGCCAGTGCGCCCGAGGCGCCCACTCCGTACGCGCCGATCGCGGCGACCACGCGTACGGACCCGGGCGTCGTCCGGAGCGCCACAACCGTGTCGAAACCGGCCGTCACCAGGAGCGCGGCCGAGAGACCGTAGGCGCCAGTTTCGGCCGCGATCGCCCAGAAGAACAACGGGAGTTGGGCCGCGACCAGGGCGGCCGGGCGGGGCAGGCGCAGGCCGGTGGCGCCCGGCAGGAGGCCGTACGCCGTCCAGAGCGCAGCGAGGAGGGCCGAGGCGACCGCCGTGTACGGCGCCCCGGGTGTCTCAAGGAAGACGGCTCCGTGCAGCGCGACCGCGTCCAGGACCGTCAGTGCCAGCCCCAGTCCCGCCACGGACTCGGCCGTCGAGCGCAGCCCGCGCTTCAGCAGCGGGAGCGGTGCGGCGAGGGCGGCCACCGTGACCGCGCCGAGCACCAGGGTCCGGCCGGTGATCCCCAGGTGACCCCAGCTGACCAGGGTGAACACCATCGCCGCGATCGTGAGCAGGACACCGCCGAGCACCAGGAGCACGTTCTGTACGCTCGGTGCGCTCGCCTCGGGGCGAGGGGATGCGGCGGACCTCGGTCCGGTCGGCTGCGGCGCCTGCCACTTCGGCTGGAGCGCCGCGACCAGCCAGGCGCGGCGGGCCAGCAACTGGGTCCGCCGAGCGTCCAGTTGCCACAGCTCGGCGTCGAGAAGGCGGAGCTCCTCGGCCGGGGGCGGGATGTGCGTCATGCCCTGAAGTGTGGGCTGGGTCACGCGGCGCGACATGAGTACGCGTACTCAAAACCTCCTCGGATCCGATGCCAGACTCTGTCCATGGACTGGACCCGATACCGCTTCCGCAGCCTGTGGTCCCTGCCCGCGAAGCCCGCCGTCGTCTACGACGTGCTGGAACGCGCCGAGGAGTATCCGCGCTGGTGGCCCCAGGTGCGCGAGGTGCAACAGCTCGACGACACCCGCGGCGTGATCACGATCCGCGCCGTGCTGCCGTACGACCTGGTCTTCACCGCGCGCGAGGTGCGGCGCGATCCGGAGGCCGGGGTTCTGGAGATCACGATGGACGGTGATCTCGAGGGCTGGGCGCGCTGGACGATCACCGCGGACGGGGACGGCAGCCTCGCCCGCTACGACCAGGTCACCGAGGTGAACAAACCGCTGCTCCGGCGCTTCGCCGTGCCCGGACGGCCGGTCTTCCTGGCCAACCACCGTTGGATGATGCACGCCGGACGGCGGGGGCTCGTCGCCTACTTGAAAGCGGTTTGAAGGAAACCCGCGGGGACCTGTATTGTTCAGTGCGTTCCCGGGCGATTAGCTCAGTGGGAGAGCGCTTCGTTCACACCGAAGAGGTCACTGGTTCGAACCCAGTATCGCCCACCGGGAAAAGCCGGCCCGTCTCAGACGGGCCGGCTTTATTCATGCTCGGTCACGCCGCCGCCGGCAGATCCGGGCGCAGCGGCCACGCCGGGTCCACCGACTCCTCCGACCCGCTGCGCGCGAACCACGCCTGCAGGCCCCGCGCCTGGGCCGCGTGCCACACCGCCTGCAGGTTGTGCAGCTCCGGCGGTGCCAGCCGCTCCAGCCGGGCGGCGAAACGGCGCCCCAGCGCCCGTACGACATCCAGCGAGGCCTGCGCGTCGGCCGCCGCGTCGTGCGCGCCCGCCAGTTCGACGCCGTAGTGCTCACACAGGTCGGTGAGGGTGCGGCGGCCCTTGCGGTAGCGGTCCAGATGCTTGTCGAGGACCCGCGGATCCAGCACCAGCAGCGGTGCGGAATCGAGCCAGCGGTCCAGGGACGAGGCGCGGTGGCGACGCAACTCCCGGTCCAGCAGCGTCAGATCGAACGGAGCGTTCATCACCACCAGCGGACGGCCCGCCGCCGCCTGCTCGGCCAGCACCTCGGCTATCTCGAACATCACCGGCGCCGGCCAGCGGCCGTTGAGCTGCAGATGCTCATCCGTCAGCCCGTGCACCGCCGTCGCCCCGGCGGGCACCGGCACACCCGGATTGACCAGCCACCGGCTCACCCGTGGCCGGGTGCCCGCCGCGTCCTGGACGACGACGGCGGCCGACACGATCCGGTCGGTCTCGACGTCCACGCCCGTCGTCTCGGTGTCGAAAGCGGCCAGGGGCCCTTCGTACCAGCACGTCATAGCTACACAACCCCTCGTTCACCCACGGCAGCTGACGCCCCGTCTTCTGCCTGTTTGGTGATACCCGGGCTGTTTGCGCCGTACGCCGGAAGGACACAACAGGAGTACGGGTCTTTGCAGTTCAGCGGCTCGGCGCGGGATTCATGTGGCCCATGTGTGGGCATGTCACTTGGCTTGGAAGGCTGTTGGTCATGGCGATAGCGCAGCCCGAGCGGGGCGGGCTGCTGCCCGAACGCACGGGCCCTCTTCGCGGCACGCTCGCCACCACCGCCTGCATGGAGACACTGCAGGTGGGCTATCTGCACGCCGTCGCGGCGGCAGCCGGCTGCTCGTTGTCGCAACCCTTTCCGGACAACGGCATCGACTGGCACGTCAGTCACGGCTCGCCCGGACACACCGTCGACGACGAGGTCACCATCAAGGTGCAGCTCAAGTGCACCTACCAAGTCGCGCCCAACCCACCGGGCCGCTCCTTCTCCTTCACGCTCGACAACGACCATCTGCGCAAACTCGCCCGCACCCCGGTGTCGGTCCACAAGATCCTGGTGGTCATGCTCGTGCCGCGAACCCAGGACGACTGGCTGCGCGCCGGGCACGACCGCCTGGACCTCAGACACTGCTGCTACTGGGTCAACCTGGCCGGCCACCCGATCACCGGCCGGACCCGGACCACCGTGCGGATCCCCACCAACCGCATCTTCGACGACCGGGCGCTGTGCGAGATCATGACGCGCGTCGGGACGGGAGGCAGACCATGACCCACCGCCCGCTGGAGGAGCCACTGCGTGCGGTACGGCCCCACCCGCAGGCCCACTGGGACCGTTCGCCGACCCCGGAAGAGGTCGACCCGGCCGTCCTGAGCGCCCTGCTGCACCGGCACGGCTGGCAGCGGCGCGGCGGCGCCCCCGGCCGTTACGGCCGATGGACGCCACCGGGGCCGGGTGCGGGCGGCACCAGCCTGCTCGTGCCCGAGAGCCGCGCCTTCCCCGACAGCGAGGACCTCCTCGGCGAGGCCCTTGTCGCCCTCTCCCGCAGCGGCACGCCCTCCGCGCGCGAGGTGCTCGTCGGCCTCGCCGTGCCCAGCGACGAGATCCGCTGGTGGCGGGACGTGCCGACCGGCCCCGCCGACGCCACGTCCTGGACCGTCGAGGAGCACCTGCGCGCCGCCGCCCGCCAGACCCTGCTGGCCGGCGCGCTCGCCACACGCGCGCGTGCCGGCTACTACGGCGCCCGTTATCGCCGTACGGCAGCCGCGTCCCTGGAAAACGTCCTGGTCGGCTCGGCCGCCGGTGGCCGCCGGCTCACCGCCTTCGTGCCCGTCGGCACCACCCGCCCCCTCGCCGTCCGCCTCCACCAGGCCCTCTACGCCACCCGCGAGGCCATCGACTACCAGCGGGCCACCGGGGGCATGGACGCCTTCGACGGCGCCGTCGAGGCGGGCGTCAGCCGTGAGCTCACCGAGGCGCTGATCGCCCTGGTACGCGGCACGGAGGGCGCGCGGATCGCCGTCGAGTGGGCGCCCGCTGCCGGGGTGCCCGACGGATGCGCTGCGTCGTCCGAGGCCGTGGAGTTCTCGCCCGGCGACCTGCCCGTGCTGCGCGAGGCCGGGGCCCGCTTCCTGCGCGAGGAGCCCTCCGTCCCGGTGCGGATCACCGGCACGGTGGTGCGGATGGGAAGGTCGGGGCCGCGTGGGGACGGGTCGGTGCGGCTGCGGGTGATCGCCGGCGCCGAGATCCCGCACCTCCGGCTGACCCTGGACGAGGAGGCGTACCGGATCGCCGGGCACGCCCACCTCGTCGGGCTGCCGGTGCGGGTGCACGGCAGGCTGGAGAGCCGCGGCGGCTTCCGCAGGCTCACCGGGGCCACCGGGGTCGTGCCCGTACAGGTGGACGAGGCCGAGCGGGACCGGCTGATGAAGTCCCTCCAGGAGAATCTCGACTTCTTCGAGGAGGCCTGCGGAGGGGAGTGAGACCGGGACTGATTTCGCGGAGGTGGGGGCGGGGTCGGTACGATCCCCTATTGCGCGCGCTCCCGGTATGGCGCCGCACCCACCTTCAGTCAGGAGAGACCGGTGTCAGACGTCCGTGTGATCATCCAACGCGATTCCGAGCGGGAAGAACGCGTGGTGACGACGGGCACTACGGCCGCCGAGCTCTTCGCCGGCGAGCGCTCGATCATCGCCGCGCGCGTGGGAGGCGAGCTCAAGGACCTCGCGTACGTCCTGTCCGAGGGCGAGGAGGTCGAGGGCGTCGAGATCTCCTCCGAGGACGGTCTCAACATCCTGCGCCACTCCACCGCGCACGTGATGGCGCAGGCCGTGCAGGAGCTCTTCCCCGAGGCCAAGCTGGGCATCGGCCCGCCGGTCAAGGACGGCTTCTACTACGACTTCGACGTAGAGAAGCCGTTCACGCCCGAGGATCTCAAGGCCATCGAGAAGAAGATGCAGGAGATCCAGAAGCGGGGGCAGAAGTTCTCCCGCCGGGTGGTGACCGACGAGTCCGCCCGCGAGGAACTGGCCGACGAGCCCTACAAGCTGGAGCTGATCGGCCTCAAGGGCTCCGCGTCCTCCGACGACGGCGCCGACGTCGAGGTCGGCGCCGGTGAGCTGACGATCTACGACAACCTCGACGCCAAGACCGGCGACCTGTGCTGGAAGGACCTCTGCCGCGGTCCCCACCTGCCCTCCACCCGGAACATCCCGGCGTTCAAGCTGATGCGCAATGCTGCCGCCTACTGGCGCGGCAGCGAGAAGAACCCGATGCTCCAGCGCATCTACGGCACCGCGTGGCCGACCAAGGACGAGCTGAAGGCGCACCTCGACTTCCTCGCCGAGGCCGAGAAGCGCGACCACCGCAAGCTGGGCTCCGAGCTCGACCTGTTCTCCATCCCGGAGCAGATCGGATCCGGCCTCGCCGTGTTCCACCCCAAGGGCGGCATCATCCGCCGGGTCATGGAGGACTACTCGCGCCGCCGCCACGAGGAGGAGGGCTACGAGTTCGTCTACACCCCGCACGCGACGAAGGGGAAGCTCTTCGAGCAGTCCGGGCACCTGGACTGGTACGCCGACGGCATGTACCCGCCCATGCAGCTCGACGAGGGCGTGGACTACTACCTCAAGCCCATGAACTGCCCGATGCACAACCTGATCTTCGACGCGCGCGGCCGCTCCTACCGCGAACTGCCGCTGCGTCTCTTCGAGTTCGGGACCGTGTACCGGTACGAGAAGTCGGGCGTCGTGCACGGCCTCACACGCGCGCGTGGCTTCACGCAGGACGACGCGCACATCTACTGCACCCGTGAGCAGATGTCGGAGGAGCTCGACAAGACGCTCACCTTCGTCCTCGGCCTGCTGCGCGACTACGGCCTGACCGACTTCTACCTGGAGCTGTCCACCAAGGATCCGGAGAAGTTCGTCGGCTCGGACGAGGTCTGGGAAGAGGCCACGGAGACGCTGCGCCAGGTCGCCGAGAAGCAGGGGCTGCCCCTGGTCCCTGACCCGGGCGGCGCCGCCTTCTACGGCCCGAAGATCTCCGTCCAGACCAAGGACGCCATCGGCCGTACCTGGCAGATGTCGACGATCCAGCTGGACTTCAACCTGCCGGAGCGCTTCGAGCTGGAGTACACCTCGCCGGACGGCTCCAAGCAGCGCCCGGTCATGATCCACCGCGCGCTGTTCGGCTCGATCGAGCGGTTCTTCGCCGTGCTCCTGGAGCACTACGCGGGCGCCTTCCCGGCGTGGCTGGCCCCGGTCCAGGCGGTCGGCATCCCGATCGGCGACGCGCACGTCGAGTACCTGGAGAAGTTCGCCGCGGCCGCCAAGAAGCAGGGTCTGCGGGTCGACGTCGACTCCTCCTCGGACCGGATGCAGAAGAAGATCCGCAACGCCCAGAAGCAGAAGGTGCCCTTCATGGTCATCGCGGGCGACGAGGACATGTCGGGCGGCTCGGTGTCCTTCCGCTACCGCGACGGCTCGCAGGAGAACGGCATCCCGTTCGACGAGGCCATCGCGAAGATCGTCAAGGTCGTGGAGGAGCGGGCGCAGGTCTGACGCCTGTTGCGCGGCGAGGCCCCCGGGAGGCTCAGCTTCCCGGGGGCCTTTCGTCGTCCTCCCGCGCGAACACCTGGAGCAGCCAGGAGGCGAAGGTCCCCGTCACCGCGCCGAGCAGGGCCAGCCCGATGGCCATCACGCCGACCGCGATCAGGCGTCCGAGCGGCGTGACCGGGACCACGTCGCCGTAGCCGACGGTGGCGAGGGTGGCGCAGGTCCACCAGACCGAGTCCCCGAAGGTGCGGATGCTCGCACCGGGCGCGTCGTGCTCCTGCTGGTAGACGGCGAGGGCGCCGGTGAAGCCCAGCAGAAGGGCCGCCATACCGGCGTACACGATCACGCGCGCGTGCAGGGCGAGCCGGGGCTGTCCGTGCCGGCGCTGCACGGTCTCGTACAGCTTCACGACCCTGAGCGGGCGCAGCAGCGGCAGAAACAGCACGACGGTGTCCAGCATGTGCGTCCGTACGAAGCGCAGGCGCTGCCCGCTCAGGCGCCGGCGCACCGCGTAGTCGACGGCGAACAGCGCCCAGGCGGCCAGCATCACCGCCAGGCAGAGATCGAGCGCGGCCTTCTGGGGATGGGCCAGGACCTGGAGCGCGTATGCCGCGAGAAAGGCCAGGGAGGCGAGGGCGAGAGGGATCTCCGTGCGGGCTTCCCAGCGGGCCTGGCGGCTGTCGGGGGTGTGGGAGCTGTCGGCCCTGTGGGCGTCGGTGCCGGTCCTGTGGGCGTCGGTCGTGCGGGGCTCGCGGATGTCGGCGCCGTCCGTCTCGTGAGCCTCGGTGCCGTCGGTCCCGCCGGTGTCCGGGCTGTCGGTTCCGCGGCTTTCGTCGTCCACCCGTCCAGCTTGGCCCGGACCGCTTTTCCCACAACCCCGCCGACACGGCGCGAACGGGCGAAGTCATATGCTGCACTGCATGACGAGTGAGCCGGAGCAGCAGTTGGGAGTGGGGACGCAGGACGCGTTCCAGCGTCTGTGGACCCCCCACCGGATGGCCTACATCCAGGGCGAGAACAAGCCGACCGGCCCGGGTGCCGACGACGGCTGCCCCTTCTGCTCGATTCCGGCCAAATCCGACGAGGACGGCCTGATCGTCCGGCGCGGCCGGCTGGTGTACGCGGTGCTCAACCTCTACCCGTACACCGGCGGCCATCTGATGGTCGTGCCCTACCGTCATGTGGCCGACTACACCGACCTCACCGAGCCGGAGACCGCTGAGCTGGCCGCGCTGACCAAGCAGGCGATGACGGCCCTGCGGACGGCCTCCGGGGCGCACGGCTTCAACATCGGCATGAACCAGGGGACGGTCGCCGGGGCCGGCATCGCCGCCCACCTCCACCAGCACATCGTCCCGCGCTGGGGCGGCGACACCAACTTCATGCCGGTCGTCGGCCACACGAAGGTGCTGCCGCAGTTGCTGGGCGACACCCGCAAGATGCTGGCGGAGGCCTGGCCCAGCGAGTGAGGCACGGGGGCCGGCGCACGCGCGGCCCCCGCCTCGCACCTACGCGTCGTACACGTCCGCCTTTCGCGGTGACACGTCCTGGACCTGCGTGCTCAGGAAGCCCGCCCGCGTGCCGAACTTCTCCGTGTCCACGCCGTTGTCCGACAGGACCCGGATCGCCGCGGAGTGCACGACCCTCAGTACCGGGGTCGCGGCGCGCAGCGCGTCGTCGGCCATGAAGCGGTGCCGCCACGGCCGGTCCGCCCAGGCGTGCCGCAGACCGAAGGGCTCGGGAAGGGCGAGCGAGCCGCCGAGCCAGTTGAGCAGCGGGGGGTAGCGGGTCAGGGGCGCCCGGGCGGTGAGGCGGACCACCTCGTCCGGGTCGACCAGCGGGAGCTTGATCTTCTTGGTCTCCCAGAACCTGAGCTGCTTGGCGACTTCCTTCTCCTTGGCCGCCGGTTTCGAGGTGAACAGCCCGTGCACGGGCCCCAGGGCGTGTCCGGTGACCTCGATGCGCAGCGTCTCGTGCAGGACGGTCACCGTGATCAGCATGGTGAGGACCAGCTGCCCCTCCCAGAGCGTCCATTGGACGCCCAGGTAGTGCCGGTCGCCGCCGCCGAACTGCTGCTTGTTGCAAATGTCCTGTATGGCATGGGTCTTGACCTGGTAGGCGTCCACGTCCGTGCCCCCGGGCCGGGACACCTCCTTCGAGCCCTCCGCGATCGGGGTGACGACCCAGTGACGTACGGACGGCTTCGGGAAACCTCCGGTGTTGATGGTGTTGCGTTCCAGCATGCGCAGTTGGTCGTGGATGGAGCGGATGACGTCCCAGCTGCGGAAGGGGTGGATCTCCCGGGTAGGGTCGGCGGACACCAGGTCCTCGGCCAGCTGCCAGCTGCCCCACCGGGTGCCCATACCGAGTATCCCCTTGGGGCCGGCGTAGAAGACGGAGTTGGACTGCTGCTCGGCGCTGAGCATCGCCAGGGACTGGCGCAACTGCTCGGCCGCGGTCTCGCCGGGGTTGCTCGGCACCGCCTCGGGCACCTTGGCGCCGACGCTGCTGCCTGCCAGCAGACTGTCCCAGCGGCCCCGCAGATCCTGCGCCGTGCGCTCGCAGATCTGCTTGGCCCAGAACCAGCCGACCACGGGAAGGACCACGCACGCGCGTGCGTACCAGCCCCAGAACCCGCCGAACGGCATCTTGATCAGGAAGAGCACGGCGAGCGCGCCCATCGCGACGAGCAGCGCGGTGGCGAGCGCTCCGGCCTGCTTGTCCTCGCGCTTGGCGATGTTGGTGCGCAGCGTGAAGACCAGCAGCCAGACGAGCAGCCCCGGCAGGAAGAGCACACCGCACAGCACCATCACGGCGGTCAGCCAGTTGTCCCGGTCCCGGCGGATGTTGTTCGCCGCGAGGCAGTGCTCGACCACGACCTGCGGCTCGGCGCCGAAGGACTGGATGAGGGGCTTGCGGCCCTTGCCGAGCATGCGGGTGATCACCGCCGTGGAGAAGGCCTCGCCCAGGTTGGGGCGGAAGATCTTCGCCCAGCTGCGGCCGCCCTTGACGGCCGACTCGTGCCACTCGTTGTTGGCCTTGAGGATCTCCTCCACCGGATTGTCCCGATAGGCCGCCGAGGCCAGGGCGAACGTCGCCGTCTGCGCCTCGTCGCCCGTGCGCGGCACCTGCGGACCGAAGAAGTCCGCGTAACCGCTGTCAACGGTCATTCCCGCCCCCGATCGCCGCTGGTGTCACCCACTGCGGCCTTCCCGACTTCCTTGCTTCGCACACCTGTTGATCAGGTCATCAGCGTATCTGCACGTGCTGACATTCGTCGGCGGACGGCCGAAGCCGTCCGCCGATTCGGAGGGGAGCGTTCCATAAACGTCACTTGTGGGGCGCGGAACGTCATGTGTGGGGCACCGGAGGCCACTTGTGCGGCACCGACGACCGCGCGTGCGGCACGGACGGCCACTTGTCCGTGGCCCGGTGCCAACTCGTGCCCCGGCAGGCAACGTTCGCCCCGTCGCGACCCCCGGCACGCCCTCTCGGCTGCCGACCGAAAGCCGGGCAAACGTTGCCTGCCGAGGGACTACGAGGCGTCGCGCGCCTCCCCGCGGATCCTCTCTGCGATCTGTGGCGGCATGGGCTCGTGCCGCGCGTAGGACCGACTGAAGCGCGCGGTGCCGTGCGACAGGGACCTGAGGTCCACCGCGTACCGCCCGATCTCGATCTCCGGCACCTCGGCCTTGATCAGCGTGCGCCCGCCGTTGGTCTGCTCGGTGCCGAGCACCCGGCCGCGCCGTCCGGACAGGTCGCTCATCACGGCACCCACGTAGTCGTCGCCGACCAGGACGGACACCTCGGCGACCGGCTCCAGCAGATGGATCCTCGCGTCGGCCGCGGCCTCCCTGAGGGCCAGCGCCCCGGCCGTCTGGAACGCGGCGTCAGAGGAGTCCACGGAGTGCGCCTTGCCGTCCAGCAGCGTCACCCGTACGTCGATGAGCTGATGGCCGGACGCGACCCCCTTGGCAGCCTGTGCCCGTACGCCCTTCTCCACGGACGGGATGAACTGTCGTGGCACCGCGCCCCCGACGACCTTGTCCACGAACTCGATGCCCGAGCCGCCCGGCAGCGGCTCCACCTCGATCTCGCAGATGGCGAACTGCCCGTGCCCGCCGGACTGCTTCACATGGCGCCCGCGCCCGGTCGACTTGTCGGCGAACGTCTCGCGCAGGGAGACCCGGTGCGGTACGACGTCCACCTGCACGCCGTAGCGGCTGCGCAGTCGCTCCAGAGCCACGTCCGCGTGCGCCTCGCCCAGGCACCACAGGACGACCTGGTGGGTGTCCTGGTTCTGTTCGAGACGCATGGTCGGGTCCTCGGCGACCAGCCGGGAGAGGCCCTGCGAGAGCTTGTCCTCGTCCGCCTTGCTGTGCGCCTGGATGGCGAGCGGCAACAGCGGGTCGGGCATCTCCCACGGCTCCATGAGCAGCGGGTCGTCCTTGGCCGAGAGGGTGTCGCCGGTCTCCGCGCGGCTCAGCTTCGCCACGCACGCGAGGTCGCCCGCGATGCAGTGCGTGAGGGAGCGCTGCTGTTTGCCGAAGGGGGCGGACAGCGCGCCGATGCGTTCGTCGACGTCGTGGTCCTCGTGCCCGCGGTCGGCGAGCCCGTGACCGGAGACATGGACCGTCGCGTCCGGGCGCAGGGTGCCGGAGAAGACCCGCACCAAAGAGATCCGGCCGACGTACGGATCGGACGCGGTCTTCACGACCTCCGCGACCAGCGGCCCCTCGGTGTCGCACGCCTTGATCTCGCGCGGCTTGCCGTCGATCGTCGTGACGCCCGGCGTGGGGTGCTCGAACGGCGTCGGGAAACCGCCGGTGACCAGCTCGAGCAGTTCGACCGTGCCGAGCCCCTGCCGGGCACCGTCGGCCGCGGGGGCGGCGGCCAGGACCGGGTGGAACACCCCGCGCGCGACGGCCCGCTCCAGATCCTCCACGAGCGTCTTGAAGTCGATCTCCTCGCCGCCGAGGTAGCGGTCCATGAGGGTCTCGTCCTCGCTCTCCGAGATGATCCCCTCGATCAGCCGGTTGCGGGCCTCCTCGATGCCCGGCAGCAGGTCCTCGCCCGGCTCTGCCTCCTTGCGCTCCCCGGACGAGTAGTCGAACAGCTTCTGCGACAGCAGACCGGTCAGCCCGGTCACGGGCGCGTGCCCGTCGGGCCCCTGCGGGCCGTGCAGCGGCAGGTAGAGCGGGAGTACGGCGTCGGGATCGTCGCCGCCGAAGGCCTCCGCGCAGATCCGCGTCATCTCCTCGAAGTCCGCCCGGGCGGCCTCCAGGTGCGTGACGACGATCGCCCGGGGCATGCCGACGGCCGCGCACTCCTCCCACACCATGCGTGTGGAGCCGTCCACCCCGTCCGAGGCCGAGACGACGAAAAGGGCCGCGTCCGCCGCTCGCAGACCGGCCCTGAGCTCCCCGACGAAGTCGGCGTATCCGGGGGTGTCCAGAAGATTGATCTTGTACCCGTCCCATTCGACGGGCACCAGGGAGAGCTGCACCGAGCGTTGCTGCCGGTGCTCGATCTCGTCGTAGTCGGAGACGGTGCCGCCGTCCTCCACGCGGCCCGCCCGGTTCACCGCCCCCGCTGTCAGCGCGAGAGCTTCCACCAATGTCGTCTTGCCCGAACCGGAGTGGCCGACCAGCACCACATTCCGTACGGACGCGGGGTGGTCGGCCGCTGCTGCCCTGCCGGCGGCTCCGGGGTGTGCGTTCGCCTTGTCGCCCATGGCCTTGCCTCCCGTGCACGGTGAGGTCTCTGTGGGCGCGGACATGCGGACCCGCGTGCGGTGCGGCTCCGGTGACGCCCGCGGTCCTTCGAGCTTTCCACTCCCGTCACGGTGCGTCCATACGACGGACGCGATCGCCCGGTGGCCCGGATGGCGCGGGCCCGTGACACGGGCTCCGGGTGCCCGGCCGTCGCCCACGCGCGCGCGTGGCTACGATGGGCCAGCCGGTGGCCAGCAGGGGCCGAGCCGGCCACACCGACCGTCGGGAAGGCCATGCTGAACAAGTACGCGCGTGCATTCTTCACGCGTGTTCTCACGCCGTTCGCCACATTTCTGATCAGAAGGGGCGTCAGCCCCGACACGGTCACGCTCCTCGGTACCGCCGGAGTGGTCGCGGGCGCGCTGGTCTTCTACCCCATGGGTGAGTTCTTCTGGGGCACGGTCGTGATCACGCTCTTCGTGTTCTCCGACCTCGTCGACGGCAACATGGCCCGCCAGCTCGGCCGCTCCAGCCGTTGGGGCGCCTTCCTCGACTCCACCCTCGACCGCGTCGCCGACGGCGCGATCTTCGGCGGCTTCGCCCTCTGGTACGCCGGGGGCGGCGACGACATCGCGCTCTGCGCGGTCTCCATCTTCTGCCTGGCCAGCGGCCAGGTGGTGTCGTACACGAAGGCCCGTGGCGAGTCGATCGGGCTGCCGGTCGCCGTCAACGGCCTCGTCGAGCGCGCCGAGCGCCTGGTGATCTCGCTGGTCGCGGCCGGATTGGCGGGCCTGCACAAGTTCGGTGTGCCGGGTATCCAGTACCTGCTGCCGATCGCGCTGTGGATCGTCGCCGTCGGCAGCCTGGTCACGCTGATCCAGCGGGTCGTCACGGTCCGCCGGGAGTCGGCGGAGGCCGAGGCCGAGGCCGACGCCGCTGAGCCGGGTGCCGTCGCGTCGGGAGCGGCGGAGTCGGACACCGCCGAATCGGCGCCTCCCGAGTCGGCCGCCGTCGAGGAGAAGCAGAAGTCGCAGGAACAGGGGAGCGAGGCCGCGAAGTGAGCGCCCAGGAGCGGCTGACGGACTCGCTGTACGGCCTGGGCTGGGGCGTGGTCAAGAAGCTCCCCGAGCCGGTCGCCGTGCGCCTCGGCCGGAGCATCGCCGACCTGGCCTGGAAACAGCGCGGCAAGGGCGTGCTCCGACTGGAGAGCAACTACGCGCGCGTGGTGCCCGACGCGAGCCCCGAGCGCCTCGCCGAGCTCTCGCGCGCGGGCATGCGCTCGTATCTGCGCTACTGGATGGAATCCTTCCGGCTGCCCGCCTGGAGCAAGGAGCGCATAAAGGGCGGCTTCGACCCGAAGGACCTCCACTATCTGACCGAGGGGCTCGCGGCCGGCAAGGGCGTCATCCTCGCGCTGCCGCACATGGCCAACTGGGACCTCGCCGGCGCCTGGGTCACCACCAAGCTGGAGACACCGTTCACGACGGTCGCCGAGCGGCTCAAGCCGGAGACGCTGTACGACCGTTTCGTCGCCTACCGCGAGGGCCTGGGGATGGAGGTGCTCCCGCACAGCGGCGGCACCGCCTTCGGCACGCTGGCCCGGCGGCTGCGTGACGGCGGTCTGGTCTGTCTGGTCGCCGAGCGCGACCTGTCGTCGTCCGGGGTCGAGGTGCGGTTCTTCGGCGAGGCGACCCGTATCCCCGCGGGCCCGGCCCTGCTCGCCCAGCAGACAGGCGCGCTGCTGCTGCCGGTGACACTCTGGTACGACGACTCGCCGGTCATGCAGGGAAGGGTGCATCCGCCGGTCGAGGTGCCCGAGACAGGTACGCGGGCCGAAAAGACGTCTGTCATGGCACAGGCGCTGGCCGATGCCTTCGCCACAGGGATCGCCGACCACCCGGAGGACTGGCACATGCTGCAGCGCTTGTGGCTGAAGGATCTCGAGCCGCGTCCGTCGGACGGGGCCCGCCCGTGAGAATCGGCATCGTCTGCCCGTACTCCTGGGATGTGCCGGGTGGCGTCCAGTTCCACATCCGCGATCTCGCCGAGTACTTCATCCGTCTCGGCCACGAGGTGTCCGTCCTCGCCCCGGCCGACGACGACACCCCGCTGCCGCCGTACGTCGTCTCGGCCGGCCGCGCGGTTCCGGTGCCGTACAACGGCTCGGTGGCCCGCCTCAGCTTCGGTTTCCTGTCGGCGGCACGGGTGCGCCGCTGGTTGCATGACGGCGAGTTCGACGTGGTCCACATCCATGAGCCGTCCTCGCCGTCGCTCGGCCTGCTGACCTGCTGGGCCGCACAGGGCCCGATCGTCGCCACCTTCCACACCTCGAACCCGCGCTCCCGGGTCATGATCGCCGCGTACCCGATCCTCCAGGCCGCCCTGGAGAAGATCAGCGCCCGGATCGCCGTGAGCGAGTACGCCCGCCGCACGCTCGTCGAGCACCTCGGCGGGGACGCGGTGGTGATCCCGAACGGCGTGGACGTCGACTTCTTCGCCAAGGCAGAGCCGAAGCCCGAGTGGCAGGGCGACACGATCGGCTTCATGGGGCGCATCGACGAACCACGCAAGGGCCTGCCGGTGCTGATGAAGGCCCTGCCGAAGATCCTCGCCGAGCGTCCGCGGACCCGGCTGCTGGTGGCCGGGCGCGGCGACGAGGAGGAGGCGGTGGAGTCGCTCCCCGAGGAGCTGCGCGCGCGCGTGGAGTTCCTCGGCATGGTCAGCGACATGGACAAGGCCCGCTTCCTGCGGAGCGTCGACCTGTACGTCGCCCCCAACACGGGCGGCGAGAGCTTCGGGATCATCCTCGTCGAGGCCATGTCGGCGGGCGCCCCGGTGCTCGCCTCCGACCTCGATGCCTTCGCCCAGGTCCTCGACCACGGCGCGGCGGGCGAACTCTTCGCCAACGAGGACGCGGACGCACTGGCGGCGGCGGCGCTACGGCTCCTCGGGGACCCGGCGAGGCTGACCGAACTGCGAGAGCGCGGCAGCGCGCACGTCCGGCGGTTCGACTGGTCGACGGTCGGGGCGGACATCCTGTCGGTCTACGAGACGGTGACGTCGGGCGCCGCAGCGGTGGCCGCGGCGGATGTCGACCGCGGCCCGGGATTGCGCGCCCGACTCGGACTGGCCCGCGACTGACCGCCGCGCGGGGCGCCGACTGCGGCGGGGGACCGGCGGGGCACGGGGTCGTTGATTCGCTTGCGGTGGGCCGGTGGGCCGGTGGGCCGGTGGGGCACGGGATTGCGGGTTCGGCTGTGGTGGGCCGGTGAGGCACACCCTCGGGCGGGCCCTCATGACGGCTGCGTGGCTCCGCCCCGTGCCTGACCCGTCCCGCCCCAACCCGCCCCGATAGCCTTGCTGCCCGTGACTCCCACCCTCATCTGGATTCTCGTCGCGCTCGTCGCGATCGGCCTTTATCTGAGCTGGACCGCGGGCCGTCTCGACCGGCTGCACGCCAGGATCGACGCCACGCGCGCGGGCCTGGACGCGCAGTTGCTCCGCCGTGCCTCCGTGGCCCAGGAACTGGCCACCTCGGGCGTGCTCGACCCGGCCGCGTCGATCGTCCTGTACGAGGCCGCACACGCCGCCCGGCAGGCCGAGGAGGAGCAGCGGGAGGTCGCCGAGAGCGATCTGAGCCAGGCGTTGCGGGCCGTGTTCGGGGAGCCGGCCCAGGTGGAGGCGGTCCGCGAGGCGCCCGGGGGAGAGGCGGCGGCCCACGAACTCACCGAGGCGGTACGACGGGTCCCGATGGCCCGCCGTTTCCACAACGACGCGGTCGGCGCCGCCCGCCGCCTGCGCCAGCACCGCAAGGTCCGCTGGTTCCGCCTGGCCGGTCACGCCCCCTTCCCGATGGCCTTCGAGATGGACGACGAGCCCCCCGCGGCCTTGGTCGACCGGGCAGCGTAGGACCAGGGCCGCACCAAAACGATCCACCATCTCTCCATTGGCCCTTGCTGTGGCCTGGTCCGGTGACGTTTCCTCGGTGCTGCAGCAGTCCCTTTCACTTCAGCGAGGTCAACCCGTGTCCAGCACCGAGAACCAGGCTCCCGAGACCGGCACCGCGCGCGTGAAGCGCGGCATGGCGGAGCAGCTCAAGGGCGGCGTGATCATGGACGTCGTCAACGCCGAGCAGGCGAAGATCGCCGAGGACGCGGGCGCCGTGGCCGTCATGGCCCTGGAGCGGGTTCCGGCCGACATCCGCAAGGACGGCGGCGTGGCCCGCATGTCGGACCCGACCATGATCGAGGAGATCATCGAGGCCGTCTCGATCCCGGTCATGGCCAAGTCGCGCATCGGCCACTTCGTCGAGGCCCAGGTCCTGCAGTCCCTCGGCGTCGACTACATCGACGAGTCCGAGGTCCTCACCCCGGCCGACGAGGTCAACCACTCGGACAAGTGGTCCTTCACGACGCCCTTCGTCTGCGGCGCCACCAACCTGGGCGAGGCCCTGCGCCGCATCGCCGAGGGCGCGGCCATGATCCGCTCCAAGGGCGAGGCCGGCACCGGCAACGTCGTCGAGGCCGTCCGCCACCTGCGCCAGATCAAGAACGAGATCGCCAGGCTGCGCGGCTACGACAACCACGAGCTGTACGCCGCCGCCAAGGAGCTGCGCGCCCCGTACGAGCTCGTCAAGGAGGTCGCCGAACTCGGCAAGCTCCCGGTCGTGCTGTTCTCCGCCGGCGGCGTGGCCACCCCGGCCGACGCCGCCCTGATGCGCCAGCTCGGCGCCGAGGGCGTCTTCGTCGGCTCCGGCATCTTCAAGTCCGGCGACCCCGCCAAGCGCGCCGCCGCCATCGTGAAGGCCACGACCTTCTACGACGACCCGAAGATCATCGCGGACGCGTCCCGCAACCTCGGCGAGGCCATGGTCGGCATCAATTGCGACACCCTCCCCGAGACCGAGCGCTACGCCAACCGCGGCTGGTAACCACTCATGAGCACTCCTGTCATAGGCGTCCTGGCCCTCCAGGGCGACGTCCGGGAGCACCTCGTAGCCCTGGCCGCGGCCGACGCCGTGGCCAGGCCGGTGCGGCGCCCCGACGAACTCGCCGAGGTGGACGGCCTCGTCCTTCCCGGCGGCGAGTCCACCACCATCTCCAAACTGGCGGTCCTGTTCGGCGTGATGGAGCCGCTCCGCGCGCGTGTGCGTGCCGGGATGCCTGTCTACGGCACCTGCGCGGGCCTGATCATGCTGGCCGACAAGATCCTCGACCCGCGCTCGGGCCAGGAGACGATCGGCGGCATCGACATGATCGTGCGCCGCAACGCCTTCGGACGTCAGAACGAGTCCTTCGAAGCGGCGGTCGACGTGAAGGGTGTCGAGGGCGATCCTGTAGAGGGCGTCTTCATCCGCGCCCCCTGGGTCGAGTCCGTCGGCGTCGAGGCCGAGGTGCTCGCCGAGCACGAAGGCCACATCGTCGCCGTGCGTCAGGGCAACGCGCTCGCCACGTCGTTCCACCCGGAACTGACCGGCGACCACCGCGTGCACTCCCTGTTCGTCGACATGGTGCGCGCGAACCGGGCGGCCGAGTCCTTGTAGGATCTCTGGCGTTCGTTGTGTGTAGGGGTTACGCGAAGGAGACAGGCAGATGTCCGGCCACTCTAAATGGGCTACGACGAAGCACAAGAAGGCCGTGATCGATGCCAAGCGCGGCAAGCTCTTCGCGAAGCTGATCAAGAACATCGAGGTCGCGGCCCGCATGGGCGGCGTCGACATCGAGGGCAACCCGACTCTCTACGACGCCATCCAGAAGGCGAAGAAGTCGTCGGTCCCGAACAAGAACATCGACTCCGCGGTCAAGCGCGGCGGCGGTCTCGAGGCCGGCGGCGCCGACTACGAGACGATCATGTACGAGGGCTACGGCCCGAACGGCGTCGCGGTGCTCATCGAGTGCCTCACCGACAACCGCAACCGCGCAGCCTCCGACGTCCGTGTCGCCATGACCCGCAACGGCGGCTCCATGGCCGACCCCGGCTCGGTGTCCTACCTCTTCAACCGCAAGGGCGTCGTCATCGTCCCCAAGGGCGAGCTGACCGAGGACGACGTCCTCACCGCGGTCCTGGACGCAGGCGCCGAGGAGGTCAACGACCTGGGCGAGTCCTTCGAGGTGCTCAGCGAGGCCACCGACCTGGTCGCCGTCCGCACCGCCCTCCAGGACGCCGGGATCGACTACGACTCCGCCGACGCCAACTTCGTCCCGACCATGCAGGTCGAACTGGACGAGGAGGGCGCCAAGAAGATCTTCAAGCTGATCGACGCGCTCGAGGACAGCGACGACGTGCAGAACGTCTTCGCCAACTTCGACGTGAGCGACGAGGTCATGGAGAAGGTCGACGCCTGAGCCGACACTCAAGCTTCGAACGGGCCGACGGGACACCCCCGTCGGCCCGTCGCGTTGCCGGGCGTCGCCGACCCCCGTTGTCGGTGGCACCCGATAGCCTGCACAAACAGGAGAGCGAAGGGCGGGGTGAGCGTGCGCGTACTCGGGGTGGACCCCGGACTGACGCGGTGCGGTGTCGGTGTGGTCGAAGGCATCGCCGGCCGGCCGCTCACGATGATCGGCGTCGGGGTCGTACGCACGTCGGCGGACGCCGAGTTGGGGCAGCGGCTCGTCGCCGTCGAGCAGGGCATCGAGCAGTGGCTGGACGAGCACCGGCCCGAATGCGTCGCCGTGGAGCGGGTGTTCAGCCAGCACAACGTCCGTACGGTGATGGGCACCGCCCAGGCCAGCGCCGTCGCGATGCTGTGCGCCGCCCGCCGCGGCATCCCCGTCGCCCTGCACACCCCGAGCGAGGTCAAGGCCGCCGTCACCGGCAGCGGACGCGCCGACAAGGCCCAGGTCGGCGCCATGGTCACCCGCCTGCTGCGGCTCGACGCGCCGCCCAAGCCGGCCGACGCGGCCGACGCCCTCGCGCTCGCCATCTGCCACATCTGGCGCGCGCCCGCCCAGAACCGACTCCAGCAGGCCGTCGCCCTGCACGCAGCCACAGCACGGAAAGGCCGTACGGCATGATCGCCTTTGTGAGCGGCACGGTCGCCGCACTCGCTCCCGACGCCGCCGTGGTCGAGGTCGGCGGTGTCGGCATGGCGGTGCAATGCACGCCGAACACGCTGTCGACGCTCCGCCTCGGCAAGCCCGCCAAGCTCGCCACCTCCCTCGTCGTGCGGGAGGACTCCCTCACCCTCTACGGCTTCGTCGACGACGACGAGCGCCAGGTCTTCGAACTGCTGCAGACCGCGAGCGGAGTCGGCCCGCGGCTGGCCCAGTCCATGCTGGCGGTGCACGCGCCCGACGCGCTGCGCCGAGCGGTGGCCACGGGCGACGAGAAGGCGCTCATCGCCGTGCCCGGCATCGGCAAGAAGGGCGCCCAGAAGCTGCTCCTGGAGTTGAAGGATCGACTGGGCGAGCCGATCGGCGCGCCCGCGATCGGCGCTCCGGTCACCCAGGGCTGGCGCGACCAGCTGCACGCCGCCCTGATCGGCCTCGGATACGCCACGCGCGAGGCCGACGAGGCCGTCACCGCCGTCGCCCCGCAGGCGGAGGCGGCCGAGGGCACCCCCCAGGTCGGTTCGCTGCTGAAGGCGGCCCTCCAGACCCTGAACCGCGCCCGCTGACCCACCCGACACAGAGGCACACCACATGAACTGGGACGACACCACCGACGCGACCGCCTCCGAGCGGCTCGTCGGTGCGTCCGCCGACCGTGAGGACCAGGCGGTGGAGGCCGCCCTGCGCCCCAAGGACCTGGACGAGTTCATCGGCCAGGAGAAGGTGCGCGAACAGCTCGACCTGGTGCTCAGCGCGGCACGCGCGCGGGGGGCCACCGCCGACCACGTGCTGCTCTCCGGCGCCCCCGGCCTCGGCAAGACCACCCTGTCGATGATCATCGCGGCCGAGATGAACGCCCCGATCCGGATCACCAGCGGCCCCGCCATCCAGCACGCCGGTGACCTCGCGGCGATCCTCTCCTCCCTCCAGGAGGGCGAGGTCCTCTTCCTCGACGAGATCCACCGCATGTCGCGGCCCGCCGAGGAGATGCTCTACATGGCGATGGAGGACTTCCGCGTCGACGTCATCGTCGGCAAGGGCCCCGGCGCCACCGCCATCCCGCTGGAGCTGCCCCCGTTCACGCTGGTCGGCGCCACCACGCGCGCGGGCCTGCTGCCGCCTCCGCTGCGCGACCGCTTCGGCTTCACCGCGCACATGGAGTTCTACGAACCCGCCGAGCTGGAACGCGTCATCCACCGCTCGGCCAACCTGCTCGACGTCGAGATCGGTTCCGACGGCGCCGCCGAAATCGCTGGCCGCTCCCGCGGCACGCCCCGTATCGCCAACCGTCTGCTGCGCCGGGTCCGGGACTACGCCCAGGTCAGGGCTGACGGAGTCGTCACGCGCGACATCGCCGCGGCAGCGCTCAAGGTCTACGAGGTCGACGCCCGCGGCCTCGACCGCCTCGACCGCGGAGTCCTGGAAGCCCTGCTCAAGCTCTTCGGCGGCGGCCCGGTCGGCCTGTCCACCCTCGCGGTCGCGGTGGGGGAGGAGCGCGAGACCGTCGAGGAGGTCGCCGAACCCTTCCTCGTGCGCGAGGGTCTCCTCGCCCGTACGCCCCGTGGACGGGTCGCCACTCCCGCCGCATGGGCGCATCTCGGCCTCACCCCGCCCCGCTCGGCGTCCACAGGAAACGGACAACAAGACCTGTTCGGGACGTGACGCGATCGTGACGGCGCGGGCATTGGCCGGGTCAGGAACCCTGGTGCCATGCTGAGCGTTGTTCACTGCGCGCGGACTCGCTTAGACTCCGCCGATGCCGCCTTTGTCGGCGGCAGACATACCCCCAACCATCAGGCCGCTCACATCGCGGTCGCGTGAAGGAAGTACCGACCCGTGAGTCTCGTGACCCTCCTCCCGTTCATCGTGCTCATCGGGGCCATGTTCCTGATGACCCGCTCGGCCAAGAAGAAGCAGCAGCAGGCCGCGAGCATGCGGAATGACATGCAGCCCGGCAGCGGCGTCCGCACCATCGGGGGCATGTACGCCACGGTCAAGGAGGTCAACGAGGACACGGTCCTCCTCGACGCCGGTCCCGGCATCGATCTTCTCTTCGCGAAGAACGCCATCGGTGCCGTCCTGTCCGACGACGAGTACAACCGCATCGTCCACGGCATCGAGCACGACCTGAAGTCCGACTCCGACGTCGTCCCGGACGACGCCTCCTCCCTCACCGACACCGAGACCGACGAGTCCGCCGACGAAGCTGCCGCCGCCTCCGACGAGAAGTCCGTCGACCTCGGTAAGAAGGACACGGCCGAGGAGCCCGCCGACGACGCGCCCGCCAAGGCCGACGCCGAGACCGAGGCAGCCGAGGCGAAGTCGGACGACGAGCCGAAGAAGACCGACGGCGACTCCGGCGCGAAGTAGTCGCACTCCGGGGTGCGCGGACCAGCTCCGCGCGCCCCGGATCTGCGCGGCTCGCACGGGATCCCGACACCAGTCATGGCCGCCCGCCCGCCGACCCGGCGCGAGAGCGGCCCGAGAGGGAGTACGAGAAGGTGGCAGCACCCAAAAGGGGCCGGAGCGCGAGTGCCCAGAGCAAGCCAGGGCGCACGCTGGCCCTGATCCTGATCGCCATCGTGGCGCTCACCGGTGGAATGTTCCTCTCCGGACACACCACCCCGCGTCTCGGCATCGACCTTGCCGGAGGCACCAGCATCACGCTGGAGGCAAAGGCCGACCAGGGGTCCGCGCTCAACAAGGCCAACATGAACACCGCGGTCGACATCATGAACCGCCGCGTCAACGGCCTGGGCGTCTCCGAGGCGGAGGTGCAGACCCAGGGTGATCGCAACATCATCGTGAACATCCCCAAGGGCACCAACTCCAAGGAGGCCCGCGACCAGGTCGGCACCACCGCCAAGCTGTACTTCCGTCCGGTCCTCGCGCAGGATGCCACCGGCAGCGGCGCGGCCTCGCCGAGCCCGTCCGCCAGCGGCTCCTCGACCGCCTCGCCGAGCCCCTCCGCGAGCAAGTCCGGAACCGGCGAGAAGGCGACCTCGTCGTCCTCCCCGTCGGCCTCCGCCACCTCGCAGGGCCGCGCCGTCACCGACGCGCTGAAGGCCGACGCCACGCCGTCGGCGTCCGCGAGCGCGTCGACCTCCGCCTCCCCGTCGGCCCCCGCTCCGTCCGCCGCCCAGGCCAAGCTCCAGGCCCAGTACACCGCCCTGGACTGCTCCAAGAAGGCGCAGCGCACCACCGCGGGCGAGGGCGCCAAGCCGGGCGACACCACCGTGGGCTGCGGCGAGTACAACGGCGTCTGGTTCAAGTACGTGCTCGGCCCGGCCGCCGTCGCCGGCACCGAGGTCAAGAAGGCCCAGGCGGTCTTCGACACCCAGAACGCCGCCGGCTGGCAGGTCAACATGACCTTCAACAGCAAGGGCGCGAAGAAGTTCGCGGACATCACGGGCCAGCTCGCGAAGAACACCCAGCCGCAGAACGAGTTCGGCATCGTCCTCGACGGCCAGGTCGTCTCCAGCCCCACCGTGAGCTCCTCGATCGCCGGCGGCAACGCCCAGATCTCCGGCAGCTTCACGCAGGACGAGGCGCAGAACCTCGCCAACATGCTGTCGTACGGCGCCCTCCCGCTCTCCTTCCAGGAGCAGAGCGTGACCACCGTGACCGCGGCGCTCGGTGGTGACCAGCTGCACGCCGGTCTGCTCGCCGGTGCCATCGGCCTCCTGCTGGTCGTGATCTACCTGGTGGCCTACTACCGGGGTCTGTCGCTCGTCGCGATGGCCTCGCTGCTGGTCTCCGGCATCCTCACCTACGTGCTCATGGCGCTGCTCGGCCCGGCCATCGGCTTCGCGCTGAACCTGCCGGCCGTGTGCGGTGCCATCGTCGCCATCGGTATCACCGCGGACTCGTTCATCGTGTACTTCGAACGCATAAGGGACGAGATCCGCGAGGGACGCTCGCTGCGCCCCGCCGTCGAGCGGGCCTGGCCGCGTGCCCGGCGCACCATCCTGGTCTCCGACTTCGTGTCGTTCCTTGCCGCCGCGGTGCTGTTCATCGTGACGGTCGGCAAGGTCCAGGGCTTCGCGTTCACGCTCGGTCTGACCACCGTGCTCGACGTCGTCGTGGTCTTCTTCTTCACCAAGCCGCTGATGACGCTGCTGGCCCGTCGGAAGTTCTTCGCGAGCGGCAGCAAGTGGTCCGGCCTCGACCCGAAGAGTCTGGGTGCCAAGCCGCCGCTGCGCCGCACCCGCCGTTCCGCCCCCGTTGAGACGAAGGAGGCGTGAGCATGTCGAAACTCGGCAATCTCGGCGCCCGACTGCACCGTGGCGAGATCAGCTACGACTTCATCGGTCACCGCAAGCTCTGGTACGGCATCTCGATCCTGATCACCATCACGGCGATCCTGGGCCTCGCGGTACGCGGCCTCAACATGGGCATCGACTTCCAGGGCGGCGCGGTCTTCACCACCGAGAAGACCAGCGTCTCGGTCTCCCAGGCCGAGGACTTCGCGAAGGAGGCCTCCGGCCACGACGCCGTCGTGCAGAAGCTCGGCAACAACACGCTGCGCATCCAGATCGCCGGCATGGACACCAAGCAGTCCGACCAGATCAAGACGGACCTGGCCAAGGACTTCAAGGTCGACCCGGAGACCATCGCCGCCGACCTGGTCGGACCCAGCTGGGGCGACCAGATCGCCAACAAGGCCTGGCAGGGTCTGGCGATCTTCATGGTCCTCGTCGTGATCTATCTGGCGATCGCCTTCGAATGGCGCATGGCCATCGCGGCGCTCGTCGCCCTGATCCACGACATCACCATCACCGTCGGCATCTACGCCCTCGTCGGCTTCGAGGTCACGCCGGGCACGGTGATCGGTCTGCTGACCATCCTCGGTTACTCGCTCTACGACACGGTGGTCGTCTTCGACTCCCTCAAGGAGCAGACCAAGGACATCACCAAGCAGAACCGCTGGACCTACAGCGACATCGCCAACCGCTCGATCAACGGCACCCTGGTCCGTTCGATCAACACCACGGTGGTCGCGCTGCTTCCGGTGGCGGGTCTGCTGTTCATCGGTGGCGGTTTCCTCGGCGCGGGCACGCTCAACGACATCTCGCTGTCGCTGTTCGTCGGTCTCGCCGCCGGTGCGTACTCCTCGATCTTCATCGCCACACCGCTCGTCGCCGACCTCAAGGAGCGCGAGCCGGCGATGAAGGCCCTCAGGAAGCGGGTCCTGGCCAAGCGTGCCCAGGCGTCCGTCGAGGAGGAGGTGGCCGACGCGCGTCCCGTCTCCGACGATCCGGACGACGACGCCGCCCCCGCGGTCGTCGGTCCGCGCACCCAGCCCGCGTCCCGGGGCCGGGGCCGTGGCCGTCCTTCGGGGAAGCGCCGATGACCGAACTCACCGACATCACGGCGTTGCTGCTCAGCCGTATCCGTGATGTGGCCGACTATCCGGAGCCGGGGGTGATGTTCAAGGACATCACTCCGCTCCTGGCGGACCCTGCGGCGTTCTCGGCGCTCACCGACGCTCTGGCGGTGGTCGCGGCGAACACCGGCGCCACGAAGGTCGTCGGCCTGGAGGCCCGGGGCTTCATCCTCGGCGCCCCGGTCGCGATCCGCGCGGGCCTCGGCTTCATCCCCGTCCGCAAGGCGGGCAAGCTCCCCGGGGCGACCCTCAGCCAGGCGTACGACCTGGAGTACGGCTCGGCGGAGATCGAGGTGCACGCGGAGGATCTGTCCGCCGACGACCGCATCCTGATCGTCGACGACGTCCTGGCCACCGGCGGCACCGCCGAGGCCTCGATCGAGCTGATCCGCCGGGCGGGCGCCGAGGTCGCCGGCCTCGCGGTCCTGATGGAACTGGGCTTCCTGGGCGGCCGGGCCCGCCTGGAGCCGGCCCTGGCCGGAGCCCCCCTGGAGTCACTCCTCAAGGTTTGACCCACACCCCCGCACGAACGGCCGTCCCCCTTCGGGGACGGCCGTTCGCATGTGAACGAGGAGCGAGTGGAGCCACGCGGCTTCTGTGCGAGCCGAGAAGCACTCACCACCTTCAGGCCCTTCAGGAACGCTCACGCCGGTGAAATCCTCGCCCGTCCCCACCGCCCAGGACCCACGCGCCCACCCCGCCCCCGCGGATCCACTCGCTTCGGCCCGGCCTCCCCGCCATCCGCAGGCCACCCACGGGTCCCGCGCCGCACACCTCCACGCCACCCTCAGGAATCACGCGGCAGCCCCTCTTGTTGCACGTGTAGACGTCTCTCACATCGGGCTGAAGGCGATCCCGGGGCGCGGGATCGCTACCATGGGGTCTCCGGAGCCTGACCCGGGGACCCGGATCGACCCGGATCGCGCACGAGGAGTCCTCTTGCCAGACGAGGCCCAGCCACTTACCGCCGCCAAGCCCGAGCCCGCCTCGGCGCCCGCGGCCAAGCCCGCGCCGGACGCGAAGAGCGCGACGAACGACGCCCGCGGGCCGGTCGAGCACGCCCAGTCGGCGCCCGTCGAGAAGCCGGCCGAACCGCCCCGGCCCAAGCCCGCCGCTCCCGAGCACTCCACATCGGCGACCCCCGCGGCCCGTCCGAACGCGGGCCAGCCCGCCCGTACCGGCTCCTCCAACCGCGTCCGCGCCCGTCTCGCCCGCCTCGGCGTCCAGCGCTCCAACCCGTACAACCCGGTCCTGGAGCCCCTGCTGCGGATAGTGCGCAGCAACGACCCGAAGATCGAGACCGCGACACTGCGCCAGATCGAGAAGGCCTACCAGGTCGCCGAGCGCTGGCACCGCGGCCAGAAGCGCAAGAGCGGCGACCCGTACATCACCCACCCCCTCGCGGTGACCACGATCCTCGCCGAGCTCGGCATGGACCCGGCCACCCTCATGGCGGGCCTGCTGCACGACACCGTCGAGGACACCGAGTACGGCCTCGACCAGCTCCGGCGCGACTTCGGCGACTCCGTCGCCCTGCTCGTCGACGGCGTCACCAAGCTGGACAAGGTCAAGTTCGGCGAGGCCGCGCAGGCGGAGACCGTGCGCAAGATGGTCGTGGCCATGGCCAAGGACCCGCGCGTCCTGGTCATCAAGCTCGCCGACCGCCTGCACAACATGCGCACCATGCGCTATCTCAAGCGCGAGAAGCAGGAGAAGAAGGCGCGCGAGACGCTGGAGATCTACGCTCCGCTCGCCCACCGCCTCGGCATGAACACCATCAAGTGGGAGCTGGAGGACCTCGCCTTCGCGATCCTCTACCCCAAGATGTACGACGAGATCGTACGGCTGGTGGCCGAGCGGGCGCCCAAGCGTGACGAGTACCTGGCCATAGTGACCGACGAGGTGCAGTCCGACCTGCGCGCGGCCCGGATCAAGGCCACCGTCACCGGGCGACCGAAGCACTACTACAGCGTCTACCAGAAGATGATCGTCCGCGGCCGCGACTTCGCGGAGATCTACGACCTGGTCGGCATCCGAGTCCTCGTCGACACCGTCCGCGACTGTTACGCCGCCCTCGGCACCGTGCACGCGCGATGGAATCCGGTCCCCGGCCGGTTCAAGGACTACATCGCGATGCCCAAGTTCAACATGTACCAGTCGCTGCACACCACGGTCATCGGCCCGAACGGCAAGCCGGTCGAACTCCAGATCCGTACGTTCGACATGCACCGCCGCGCCGAGTACGGCATCGCCGCGCACTGGAAGTACAAGCAGGAGGCCGTCGCCGGTACCTCCAAGGTGCGCTCGGACCAGCCGCGGACCACCGGCAAGGACGACCACCTCAACGACATGGCGTGGCTGCGCCAGCTCCTGGACTGGCAGAAGGAGACCGAGGACCCCGGCGAGTTCCTGGAGTCCCTGCGCTTCGACCTCTCCCGCAACGAGGTCTTCGTCTTCACCCCCAAGGGCGACGTCATAGCGCTGCCGGCCGGTGCCACACCGGTGGACTTCTCCTACGCGGTGCACACCGAGGTGGGCCACCGCACCATAGGAGCCCGGGTCAACGGCCGTCTCGTACCGCTGGAATCGACCCTGGACAACGGCGACCTCGTCGAAGTCTTCACGTCCAAGGCACCCGGTGCCGGTCCGTCCCGGGACTGGCTGAACTTCGTGAAGTCGCCGCGGGCGCGCAACAAGATCCGCGCCTGGTTCTCCAAGGAGCGCCGCGACGAGGCGATCGAGCAGGGCAAGGACGCCATCGTCCGCGCGATGCGCAAACAGAACCTGCCGATCCAGCGCATCCTCACCGGCGACTCGCTCGTCACGCTCGCGCACGAGATGCGGTACTCCGACATCTCCGCCCTGTACGCGGCGATCGGCGAGGGGCATGTCTCCGCGCAGAACATCGTGCAGAAACTCGTCTCCGCGCTCGGCGGCGAGGAGGCGGCCACCGAGGAGATCGACGAGGCGGTCCCGCCGAGCCGCGGCCGTCGCAAGCGGCGCTCCAACGCCGACCCGGGCGTCGTCGTCAAGGGCGTCGACGACGTGTGGGTCAAGCTGGCCCGCTGTTGCACACCCGTCCCGGGCGACCCGATCATCGGCTTCGTCACCCGCGGTAGTGGCGTATCGGTTCACCGCAGCGACTGTGTCAACGTGGAGTCACTGTCCCGCGAGCCCGAGCGCATCCTCGAGGTCGAGTGGGCGCCCACGCAGTCCTCGGTCTTCCTGGTCGCCATCCAGGTCGAGGCCCTGGACCGCTCCCGGCTCCTCTCGGACGTCACCCGCGTCCTGTCCGACCAGCACGTCAACATCCTCTCCGCGGCCGTCCAGACCTCCCGCGACCGCGTCGCCACCTCCCGCTTCACCTTCGAGATGGGCGACCCGAAGCACCTCGGTCACGTCCTGAAGGCGGTCAGGGGAGTCGAGGGCGTGTACGACGTGTACCGCGTGACCTCGGCGCGGAACCGGTCGTAGAAGACACGGGAAAGGGCCCCGCACCCACGGTGCGGGGCCCTTTCCGATACGGCCTCAGCCGCCGAACTCCTGGAGACCCTTGAGCGCCTGGTCCAGGAGCGCCTGGCGGCCCTCCAGCTCACGCTCCAGCTTGTCGGCCCTGGCGTTGTTGCCCTGGGCGCGTGCCTGGTCGATCTGGCCCCTGAGCTTGTCCACAGCGGCCTGGAGCTGGCCGGTCAGACCCGCGGCACGCGCGCGTGCCTCCGGGTTGGTCCGGCGCCACTCGGTCTCCTCGGCCTCCTGGAGGGCGCGCTCGACGGTGTGCATCCGGCCCTCGACCTTAGGACGGGCGTCCCGAGGGACGTGACCGATGGCCTCCCAGCGCTCGTTGATCGCGCGGAAGGCGGCGCGTGCGCTCTTCAGGTCGCCGATCGGCAGGAGCTTCTCGGCCTCCTCGGCCAGCTCCTCCTTCAGCTTGAGGTTCTCGGTCTGCTCGGCGTCCCGCTCGGCGAAGACCGAGCTGCGGGCGGCGAAGAACACGTCCTGGGCGCCGCGGAAGCGGTTCCACAGGTCGTCCTCGTGCTCGCGCTGGGCGCGGCCGGCCGCCTTCCACTCGGCCATCAGCTCGCGGTAGCGCGCGGCCGTCGGACCCCAGTCCGTCGACCCGGACAGTGCCTCGGCCTCGCCGACCAGGCGCTCCTTGGTCCTGCGGGCGTCCTCGCGCTGCGCGTCCAGCGACGCGAAGTGGGCCTTGCGGCGCTTGGAGAACGCCGAGCGCGCGTGCGAGAAGCGGTGCCACAGCTCGTCGTCCGACTTGCGGTCCAGGCGCGGCAGACCCTTCCAGGTGTCCACCAGCGCGCGCAGCCGCTCACCGGCGGCCCGCCACTGGTCGGACTGGGCCAGCTCCTCCGCCTCGACGACCAGCGCCTCCTTGGCGTGCCGGGCCTCGTCGGACTGCTTCGCGCGCTGCTGCTTGCGCTCCTCGCGGCGCTTGTCGACGGTCTCCACGAGCTTGTCCAACCGCACCTTGAGCGCGTCCAGGTCGCCGACCGCGTGATGCGCGTCGACCTGCTCGCGGATGTGGTCGATGGCCGCCTGAGCGTCCTTCGCCGACAGGTCGGTGGTCTTCACTCGCTTCTCGAGGAGGCCGATCTCGACAACCAGGCCCTCGTACTTGCGCTCGAAGTAGGCCAGGGCTTCCTCGGGGGAGCCGGCCTGCCAGGAACCGACGACCTGCTCGCCGTCGGCCGTACGCACGTACACGGTCCCCGTCTCGTCGACGCGGCCCCACGGGTCGCTGCTCACAGCGCCTCCTCCACATGATGCCGAGAGGCTTCAGCGCCCCCGGGCATCGTCCACAGTTTCGTCACGGCCAACATAGGCGACCGGCGGGTTGCCTGTCCGCATCCCGCGCGACCGAAATTTCGCACTTGGCGGTCAGGATTTGGTGACCGTCGCCTTGTTGATCACGACGGTCGCGTTCGGCGCGCCGTCGCCCGCGCCGGTGCTCTCACCGGCCGCGGCGATCTTCTTCAGCACCTTCATACCGGATTCCGAGATGGTGCCGAACGGGGTGTAGCTCGGGGGCAGCTGGCTGTCCTGGTAGACGAGGAAGAACTGGCTCCCACCGGTGTGCGCCTGCCCCGTGTTCGCCATCGCGACGGTGCCCGCCGGGTAGACGTTGCTCTTGAGGCTCTTGTCCTTCAGGTTCTCGTCCGGGATGGTGTAGCCCGGTCCGCCGCTGCCGGAGCCCGTCGGGTCGCCGCACTGCAGGACATAGATGCCGTTGGTGGTGAGCCGGTGGCACTTGGTGTGGTCGAAGAAGCCCTTGTTCGCCAGGAAGTCGAACGAGTTCGCCGTGTGCGGGGCCGCCGACGCCTTCAGCGCGATGTCGATCTCACCGCAGGTCGTGGCGAGGCCAAGGGTGTACTTCGCCGACTTGTCGATGGACATCGCCGGCTCCTTCTTCCAGGTCTCCGTCTTGACCTTGCCGGCGGCGGGCTTGTCGCACGGGTCCGGCGCCTTGCTGGTCGGCGCCGCGCTGGGAGTGGTCTCCGCGCTCGCGCTGGCCTTGTCGTCGTCCTTCATGACCCCGGACGTGTAGAGCGCCAGGCTGCCCACCAGGATCACGCCGAGCACCGACGCGATCACAGAGTTGCGTACACGGGCCTTGCGGCGCGCGGCCGTGCGCCGCTGCTGCTGCCGCAAGAACTTCTCCCGCGCGAGCTGCCGCTTCCGCTGTTCCTGGGTGACCACGGGGTTCTCTCCTCATGCGTCTCGTCCGCCGACCGGTACGCATGCGTCCTATGAACCGACCGCCTGCGTGTGCCCCGTACCGTATATGGGTTCGCTGAGGAATCGGCAGCGCCGGTAGGCTCTGACCACTGGGGCAGCCGCCCGGAAGACCGCCCGTATCTAGACAAACCGAGGACGATCGTGCTCATTGCCGGGTTCCCCGCCGGGGCCTGGGGGACGAACTGTTATCTCGTCGCCCCCGCCGCCGGTGAGGAGTGCGTGATCATCGACCCGGGCCACCAGGCCGCCGAGGGAGTCGAGGAGACGCTGAAGAAGCATCGGCTCAAGCCCGTCGCCGTCGTCCTCACCCACGGCCACATCGACCACGTGGCCTCGGTCGTCCCGGTGTGCGGCGCGCACGGCGTACCGGCGTGGATCCACCCCGAGGACCGCTACATGATGAAGGACCCGACGATGGGTCTCGGGCGTTCCATCGGGATGCCGCTCATGGGCGAGATCACCGTGGGCGAGCCGGACGACGTCAAGGAGCTGACCGACGGCGCGAAGCTGGAGCTCGCGGGCCTGGAGCTGTCCGTCGCGCACGCGCCGGGCCATACCAAGGGGTCGGTGACCTTCCGGATGCCGGAGACCGCGGAGATCCCTTCCGTGTTCTTCTCCGGGGATCTGCTCTTCGCCGGCTCCATCGGACGCACCGACCTGCCCGGCGGTGACATGGCCGAGATGCTCGACTCGCTGGCCCGCGTGTGCCTGCCGCTCGACGACTCGACCGTGGTGCTGTCCGGCCACGGCCCCCAGACGACCATCGGCCAGGAGCGCGCCACCAACCCGTATCTGCGGGACGTGGCCGCGGGCCAGGGAGCCTCCGAGGCTCCCCGACGAGGAATGTGACAAGAGACTTCGTGAGCACCTTTCAGGCCCCCAAGGGCACGTACGACCTGATCCCGCCGGACAGCGCCAAGTACCTGGCCGTCCGGGAGGCGATCGCCGCTCCGCTGCGCACGTCGGGCTACGGATACATCGAGACGCCCGGCTTCGAGAGCGTCGAGCTGTTCGCGCGCGGGGTCGGTGAGTCCACCGACATCGTCACCAAGGAGATGTACGCCTTCGAGACCAAGGGCGGCACCAAGCTGGCGCTGCGCCCCGAGGGCACGGCCTCCGTGCTGCGTGCGGCGCTGGAGGCCAACCTGCACAAGCTCGGCAACCTGCCGGTCAAGCTCTGGTACTCCGGCTCGTACTACCGCTACGAGCGTCCGCAGAAGGGCCGCTACCGGCACTTCTCGCAGGTCGGTGCCGAGGCGATCGGCGCGGAGGACCCGGCGCTCGACGCCGAGCTGATCATCCTGGCCGACCAGGCGTACCGCTCGCTGGGCCTCAGGAACTTCCGCATCCTGCTCAACAGCCTGGGCGACAAGGAGTGCCGTCCGGTGTACCGGGCCGCGCTCCAGGACTTCCTGCGCGGCCTGGACCTCGACGAGGACACGCTCCGCCGCGCCGAGATCAACCCCCTGCGCGTCCTCGACGACAAGCGGGAGTCGGTGCAGAAGCAGCTCGGGGACGCCCCGCTGCTGCGCGACTACCTCTGCGACGCCTGCAAGGCGTACCACGAGGAGGTCCGCGAGCTGATCACAGCGGCGGGCGTGGTCTTCGAGGACGACCCGAAGCTGGTGCGCGGCCTCGACTACTACACCCGTACGACCTTCGAGTTCGTCCACGAGGGCCTGGGCTCCCAGTCCGCGGTGGGCGGCGGTGGCCGCTACGACGGCCTGTCGGAGATGATCGGCGGCCCGGCCCTCCCGTCCGTGGGCTGGGCGCTGGGCGTCGACCGCACGGTCCTCGCCCTGGAGGCGGAGGGCGTCGAGCTCGAACTCCCCTCGACGACCAGTGTGTTCGCGGTTCCGCTGGGGGAGGAGGCCCGCCGGATCCTGTTCACCAAGGTCACCGAACTCCGCAAGGTGGGCATCGCGGCGGACTTCTGCTACGGCGCCAAGGGCCTCAAGGGCGCCATGAAGAACGCCAACCGCAGCGGCGCCCGCTACACGATCGTCGCCGGCGAACGCGACCTCGCCGAGGGCGTCGTACAGCTAAAGGACATGGAGTCCGGGGAGCAGTCGGCGATCGGGGTCAACGAGATCGTGGCCGAGCTGGAGTCACGCCTGGGCTGAGCGCGACGGAGTGAGGGGGACGAGTTCCCTCACGAGCCCCCTCACTCCAACAGCCCGAACCGCATGGCGCTCGTCACCGCTGCCGTCCGGTCGTCCACTCCCAACTTGGCGAAGACGCGCAGGAGATGGGTCTTCACCGTCGACTCGCCGATGTACAGCCTGCGGCCGATCTCCGCGTTCGTGCAGCCCTCCGCCACCAGACGCAGCACCGCTGTCTCGCGCTCCGAGAGCCGGGGCCGTTCCGGCCTGGTGCGCAGCTGGTCGACCAGGCGGGCCGCGACGGTCGGCGCCAGGACCGTCTCGCCTCGGGCTGCGGCCCGTACGGAATCCGCCAGTTCACCCCGCGGCAGGTCCTTGAGCAGATAGCCGGCGGCGCCAGCCTCCACGGCCCGCAGGATGTCCCGGTCCGTCTCGTACGTCGTCAGGACGATCACCCGGCAGGGCAGCCCCGCCTCCGTCATCCGTACGATCGACTCCACGCCCGAGCCGCCCGGCATCCGTAGGTCCATCAGCACGATGTCGGGCCGGAGTTCGGCCGCCAGCGCCTCCGCCTGCGGTCCGCTGGACGCGTCCGCGATCACCTCCAGGTCCGGTTCCGCGCTCAGCATCGCCCGCAGGCCCTCCCGCACGACCGGGTGGTCGTCGGCCAGGATGATCCGGATCATGAACAGCTCCTCGGAGGCGGCACGGGCAGGCGAACGGTGACCCTGGTGCCGCCGCCGGGCGCGCTGTGCACCCGCACCGTCCCGCCGACCTCGGTGGCGCGGGCACGGAGCCCCGCCAGACCGTAGCCGTCACAGGCGGCCCCCGGGTCGAAGCCGTGACCGTCGTCCCGTACGGACAGGGTGAGGCTCTCGTCGGCATAGTCGAGGTCGATGGTCACGGTCGCCGAACTCCCCGCGTGCTTACGGCAGTTCGTCAGCGCTTCCTGGCAGGAGCGCAGAGCGACGACCTCGGCGCCCGCGGGCAGCGGACGGACCTGGCCGGTCACGGCGAGCTTCGCGGAGTGCCGGGCCGTCAGCCGGAACAGGGCGTCCGGCAGCGTGGCGCCGTCCAGGTCGGCGGGGGTGCCGTCGGTGACCAGGGCCCGTGCCTCGGCGAGGTTCAGCCGGGCCGTCTCGTCCATCAGGGCCAGATGACGGCGGGCCTGCGGCATGTCGTAGTCGAGCTCGGCCTCGACGGCCTGGATCAGCATCAGCAGGCTGGTGAAGCCCTGGGCGAGGGTGTCGTGGATCTCCCGGGCCATCCGCTGCCGCTCGGTCAGCGCCCCGTGTGCCGCGGACAGCCGCGAGACCTCGTGCCGGCTCGTGTCCAACTCGGCGATCAGAGCCGCCCGTTCCTGGCTCTGCTCGATGATCCGGATGACATAGCTGCCGACGGCCACCGAGAAGACCAGGGTGACGACGGCGAACAGGCCGTTGAAGAAGACGTCCTGCTCGCTCGGCCGCCACAGCAGCGCCCAGCCCGCCACGGGGGCGAGATTGATCACCGCCACGGCGGTCGGAGCCCACCGCATCCGCAGCGTCATGAAGCACTGGGGGACGAGAGCGAAGGTCATCAGCCGGGTCTCGCCGACCAGGATCGCCGACGGCAGGAACAGCGCCATCATCGCGCCGAGGTAGACGAGAGCCTTGCGCGCGTCGGGCGGATCCTGCCGGAGCAGGGGACGCCCGACCCGTACGAAGAGCGGGACCAGCGGGACCAGCAACGCCGCCGCCGTGACGCGGACCGGCCACCCGGGGTGCCCCGCGCCCAGCACGAACACCAGGGTGGCCAGCCAGATCAGCGCGAAGTAGGTGTCCCAGAGCCGGAAGGAACGGTCCCACGAGTACGCGCCCACGGCGTCGGCCGGAGCGGTCATCCGTCGCGCCGGTTCTTCCACCGGAAGGTCAGCAGACACAGCAGCAATCCTCCGACGCACCACGCCCCCAGCACCAGGGCGGTGCGCCCGAACTCCCAGCCGCCGGCCTGCTCCAGGACCTGCGCCGAGTCCGGCAGGAACACCCCGCGCAGCCCCTGGCACATCCACTTCAGGGGGAACAGCGCGCCGATGTTCAGCATCCAGTCCGGGATCGTGTCGATCGAGATGTACACCCCGGAGATGAACTGGAGGACCAGGAAGGGCAGGACGACCACGGAGCTCGCGCTCTTGCTGGACTTGGGCACCGAACTGATCGCGATGCCGAGCAGCGCGCACCCCGTGAGACCGAGCACGAAGATCCAGGCGAACGCGAACCATTTGCCGGCGTCCGACGGCAGCTCGACGTCGTACAGCGTGGTGCCGACGAGCAACAGGAGCGCCGTCTCCAGGATGCCGGTGAACAGAACCAGCCAGATCTTGCCGAGAAAGTACGCCGCCGGCGGCATCGGGGTCCCGCGCAGCCTGCGCAGCATCTTCTCGTCCCGCTCGACGGCGATCGAGATGCCGAGCGACTGGAAACTCGTCGACATGATGCCGGCGGCCATCATCGCCGGCACGTACAACTGCGAGGCCTTGATGCCGGCCCCCTCCACGTCGTCGCTGAAGATCGACGCGAACAGGAACAGGAAGACCACCGGAAAGGCGAAGGTGAACACCACCTGGTCGCGCTGGCGGAAGAACTGCCTGATCTCCAGGGCGCCCCGCCTCAGTCCGAGCCCCCAGACTCCGGGCAGCCTCGCGGTACGAGCATCGGTCCGGGACCGTACGGCGGTCGTGGTCATCGCGCGTCCTCCTGTCCGGTGAGCCGGAGGTAGACGTCCTCCAGCGTGGGGCGGCTGACCTGGAGCCCCGGGATCTCGCCGTCGAAGCGGCGCATCAGCGCGGCGACCGTCCTGGTCGGGGTGGCGGTGCGCTCCGTGCGCGGGTTGCCGTCCGGCTCGGTCCACTCGACGGTGGCGCCGGTGCCGTACCGCTCCCGCAGAGCGGCGGGCTCGTCCTCGGCGACGACCGTGCCCCGGGAGATCACGGCCAGCCGGTCGGCGAGCGCCTCGGCCTCCTCCAGGTAGTGCGTGGTGAGCAGGATCGTCGTGCCCTCTTCGGACAGTTTGCGGATCAGGTCCCAGAACTGGCGCCGGGCCGCCGGGTCGAATCCGGTCGTCGGCTCGTCCAGGAGCAGCAGCTCGGGGCCGCCGATCACACCGAGCGCCACATCGAGCCGCCGCCGCTGCCCGCCCGACAGGGCCTTGATCCGGCTGCCCGCCTTGGCCTCCAGACCCACCAGCCCGATGACCTCCTCCGGGTCCCGCGGCCGTGGGTAGTAGCGGGCGAAATGCCGGACGGTCTCCGTGACCGTCAACTCGGCGGGCGCGGATTCGTCCTGCCAGACGATTCCGACTTTTGCACGCCACGCGCGCGTGCCGTGCGCCGGGTCCACGCCGAGCACGGACACCTCACCCGCGTCCCGGTCCCGGTTGCCCTGGAGAATTTCCACCGTGGTGCTCTTGCCCGCGCCATTGGGCCCGAGCAGGCCGAACACCTCGCCTCTGCGGATGCCGAGATCGATCCCGTCGACCGCGGTCACGTCGCCGTACTGCTTGCGCAGCCCCCGAACGTCCACCGCGAGTTCGTTCGCCTGTGTGGTCATGCCTGTGAGCATCGGCCGGAACCGAACGTTCAGGGCCGACCGTGCGTACTTCCTTATGTCCACCGAACGGTGGACAAGCCTCCGGGTGCGGCACAATGGCCCCTGCCCGAAGAAGGTCCAACTCTCAAGCAGACGGATCGGCGTGATGAGCAAGACCACAGTGAAAGACGTCTCCACGGAGCCCGGGCCCTCGTCGGCGAGCGACGACGGCGCGCCCCGGACGGTGGGCGGCAGCCGTGCCTTCGCGCTGTTGCTGGTGATCACCGGCGCCGCCGGACTGCTCGCCGCGTGGGTCATCACGATCGACAAGTTCAAGATCCTCGAGGGCAAGGTCAGCGGCAAGACGTTCACGCCGAGCTGCTCCCTCAACCCGATCGTCTCCTGCGGCAGCGTGATGGAGAGCAAGCAGGCCGCCGCCTTCGGGTTCCCCAACCCGATGCTCGGCCTCGTCTGCTACGGCATCGTCATCTGCGTCGGCATGACCCTGCTGGCCCGTGCCACCTTCCCGCGCTGGTACTGGCTCACCTTCAACTTCGGCACGCTCTTCGGCGTGCTCTTCGTCACCTGGCTCCAGTTCCAGTCGCTGTACCGGATCAACGCGCTGTGCCTGTGGTGCTCGCTGGCCTGGGTCGCCACGATCACGATGTTCTGGTACGTGACCTCGTTCAACATCCGCAACGACCTGCTGCCGTCCCCGGGCTGGCTCAAGCGCTTCCTCTCCGAGTTCACCTGGGTCCTGCCGGTCACCCACTGCGGCATCATCGCCATGCTGATCCTGACCCGCTGGGGCGACAAGCTCTGGGCCTGACCGACGGCCCACGGCGTTGTCAGTGGCGTGACATAGGGTTTTGAACGTGGAGCCCGATCTGTTCACCGCCGCGGCAGAAGAACGCCAGGAGAAGGACCCGGCCGGCAGCCCCCTGGCGGTCCGGATGCGCCCGCGCACCCTCGACGAGGTGGTGGGCCAGCAGCACCTGCTCAAGCCGGGTTCGCCGCTGCGCCGACTGGTCGGCGAGGGCAGCGGCGGTCCCGCCGGACCGTCCTCGGTGATCCTCTGGGGCCCGCCCGGCACCGGCAAGACGACCCTGGCCTACGTCGTCTCCAAGGCCACCAACAAGCGCTTCGTGGAGCTCTCCGCGATCACCGCCGGCGTCAAGGAGGTCCGCGCGGTCATCGACGGCGCCCGCCGCGCCACCGGCGGCTTCGGCAAGGAGACCGTCCTCTTCCTCGACGAGATCCACCGCTTCAGCAAGGCCCAGCAGGACTCCCTGCTCCCCGCGGTCGAGAACCGCTGGGTGACCCTGATCGCGGCGACCACCGAGAACCCGTACTTCTCGATCATCTCCCCGTTGCTGTCCCGGTCCCTGCTGCTGACCCTCGAACCCCTCACCGACGACGACGTCAGAGGACTGCTGAAGCGGGCGCTGAGCGACGAGCGCGGCCTGAAGGGCGCCGTCGCCCTCCCCGAGGACACCGAGGACCACCTCCTGCGGATCGCCGGCGGCGACGCCCGCCGTGCCCTGACCGCCCTGGAGGCCGCCGCCGGGGCAGCCCTCGACAAGGGCGAGCCGGAGATCACCCTCACCACGCTGGAGGAGACGGTCGACCGCGCGGCCGTGAAGTACGACCGCGACGGCGACCAGCACTACGACGTGGCCAGCGCCCTCATCAAGTCCATCAGGGGCTCCGACGTCGACGCGGCCCTGCACTACCTGGCCCGCATGATCGAGGCCGGTGAGGACCCCCGCTTCATCGCCCGCCGACTGATGATCTCCGCCAGCGAGGACATCGGCCTCGCCGACCCGAACGCCCTGCCCATCGCGGTCGCCGCCGCCCAGGCCGTGGCGATGATCGGCTTCCCCGAGGCCGCGCTGACATTGAGCCACGCCACCATCGCGCTCGCCCTGGCCCCCAAGTCCAACGCCGCGACGACGGCGATCGGCGCGGCCATGGAGGACGTACGCAAGGGGCTGGCCGGGCCGGTACCGCCGCATCTGCGCGACGGGCACTACAAGGGCGCCGCCAAGCTCGGTCACGCGCAGGGGTACGTCTACCCGCACGACCTGCCCGAGGGGATCGCCGAGCAGCAGTACGCCCCGGACGCCATCAAGGACCGTGCGTACTACGAACCCACCCGGCACGGCGCCGAGGCCCGGTACGCGGACGCCGTGGAGTGGACCCGCAAGCACCTCGGTCGCAAGCGGTCCTGAGCACCCTGTAGAATCCTCGAAGCGCTGTGTCCCGTGCAGTCAGAACGGGACGGTCAGCCGGAACCCCCCAGTGGGGTTCCAGGAGCGTCGCGCACCGTTCGAATGGTGTCGCGGGCAGCCCACCACCGCTCGCGGTAGGTGGGCCACTCGCGTGCTGCACATATGTGCCCAGACCAGGGGAGCGGCTGCCCACCAGGTTCCTCGAGGACCCGGCGGGTTTCCCCGGCTGCGGATGCGACCTCCCATAACTCTGACGAGCCGAACACCAAGAGATGAGAGATTGTGGCGAACCAGCCCCGCCCCAAGGTCAAGAAGTCGCGTGCCCTCGGCATCGCGCTGACCCCGAAGGCCGTCAAGTACTTCGAGGCCCGTCCCTACCCCCCGGGTGAGCACGGCCGTGGCCGCAAGCAGAACTCGGACTACAAGGTCCGTCTGCTCGAGAAGCAGCGTCTGCGCGCGCAGTACGACGTGTCCGAACGTCAGCTCGTCCGCGCCTACGAGCGTGCCGCCAAGACCCAGGGCAAGACCGGTGAGGCCCTGGTCATCGAGCTCGAGCGCCGTCTCGACGCGCTGGTCCTGCGTTCGGGCATCGCCCGCACGATCTACCAGGCCCGCCAGATGGTCGTCCACGGCCACATCGAGGTCAACGGTCAGAAGGTCGACAAGCCGTCCTTCCGCGTCCGCCCCGACGACGTCGTGATGGTCCGCGAGCGCAGCCGCAGCAAGACGCTGTTCGAGGTCGCCCGCGCCGGTGGATTCGCCCCCGACGGCGAGACCCCGCGCTACCTCCAGGTGAACCTCGGCGCCCTGGCGTTCCGCCTGGACCGTGAGCCGAACCGCAAGGAGATCCCGGTGATCTGCGACGAGCAGCTCGTCGTCGAGTACTACGCCCGCTGATCACCGGCAGGCCGTAGGACACGCACCACTTCAGCCCGCCGTCTCCCCGCCCTTCCGGGTGGGCGAGGCGGCGGGTTGCTGCATGTCGAGGGTCACGCGCGCGTGCCGCACCGAACCCCGCGGCGCCGGCAGCCCCTCGAGCGGGCGGGTGCGGCGCAGCGCCCGTGACACCGCGGCGTCCCGCCCGAGCGACCGGCCCTGTCGTACGCACTCCTCGTACCGTTGGTCGCCCAGCCGCTCCCGGGCCGTCGCCTCGCACCGCTCGTGCGGGGCGTCGTAGTGGACCGAACCGAACAGGGGCAGGCCCACCGACGGCCACAGCGAGGCCGCCGCGCCCTGCAGCACGGCCGCCTCGGCCGGATCGCCCTCGGTCACGGTGACCAGAGCCAGCAACTCGATGGACAGGACCGAGCCGAGCAGGTCGTGGAAGGCGTGCGCGCAGGCCAGGCAGTCGGTGAGCAGCTCACGCGCGCGGGCCGCGTCCCCCTCGCTCCAGGCCGCGTAGGCCAGGACGTACAGCGCGTACGACCGGGCCCATCGCTCGCCGTGGTCCTCGCACACCTGGCGCACGTCCTGGCACAGCCGCACCGCGTCCGGAAGATCGCCCAGGAAGGCGCGGGCCATCGCCAGCTCGACCTGCGCCATCAGCACGTTGCTGTTGAGCTCGCCGATCTCCTGGTAGCGCGCCAGCGAAGAGCGCAGCAGCCTCTCCGCGCGGGGCATGTCGTCCGAGACGAGCGCCAGACAGCCGGTGCGGTGTTCGGCGTACGCCACGGCCGTCGGATTCGCGGAGCGCTCCGCCTCCTCGCGGCACTCCTGGAGCGCCGCCAGCGCCGGCACGGTGTCGCCCTGGAGGATCGCCACATGGCCGAGGACCCACAGGGCCTTCAGGCGGGCGGGCTCATGGCCGGGCTCGAGTTCGACGCTGCGCTCCAGCCAGTGCCGCCCCTCGGACAGCCGGCCGCAGCCGACCCAGCAGAACCAGAGGGAGCCCGCGAGATGCAGGCCCAGCTCCGCCCCGTCCGGTTCGGTCAGGCAGTACTCCAGGGCGCAGCGCAGGTTCGGCAGTTCGGCCTCGATCCGTGCGGCCACCTCGTTCTGCCGCGGGGAGAACCACTCCAGCTCGCACCAGGTCGCCAGGCCCACGTACCAGTCGCGGTGCCGCCTGCGCAGCCGGACCGCGTCACCCGTCGCCTCCAGCCACTCGGCGCCGTACGCACGAACCGTGTCGAGCATGCGGTAGCGCACGCCGGTCGCGGTCTCCTCACGGGTCACCACCGACTGGGCGAGCAGCGCGGACAGGACGTCGAGGACGTCGTCGGCGTGCAGACCGCCGCCGCTGCACACGTACTCGGCGGCCTCCAGATCGAACTGTCCGGCGAACACCGAGAGCCGCGACCACAGCAACCGCTCCCCGGGCGTGCACAGTTCATGGCTCCAGCCGATCGCCGTGCGCAGTGTCCGATGGCGGGGGAGGGCGTCCCTGCCGCCGCCCGTCAGCAGTCGGAACCGGTCGTCGAGCCGCTCCAGCAACTGCCCGGGGGACAGCGCTCCCAGCCGGCCCGCGGCCAGCTCGATCGCCAGCGGGATGCCGTCCAGACGCCGGCACAGCTCCCGTACGTGCGGATCGCCGCCGGCCGTCGCCACCCCGTGCCGCCCGGCGCGCTCCCGGAACAGTTCCGCTGCCTCGTCCTCGCTCAGCGGGCCCAGCGCGAACACCTGCTCGCCGGACACGGCCAGCGGTCGGCGTCCCACGGCGAGGACGGCCAGGCCCGGCACCTTCCCCAGCAGATCGACCACCAGAGCCGCGCACGCGTCCACCAGATGCTCGAAACCGTCGAGGACCAGCAGCAGTCGACGCCCGGCGAGGTGCGCGAGGAGCGTCTCGCGCGGCAGCCGCGTGGTGTGGTCCGTCAGACCCAGCGCCTCCACGACGGCGTAGTCGACGAACTCCGGATCGCGCACGGCGGCCAGTTCGACCCTCCCCCACGGCGCGCACCGCCCGCTCGCCACCCGCGCCGCGAGCCGCGACTTGCCGATACCGCCAGGACCGGTCACCGTCACCAGCCGCGAGGTGTCGAGCGCCCGTGCCAGCCTGGAGAGTTCCGCGCTCCGGCCGACGAAGCCGTCGAGCTCCAGGGAGGGATTGCCGTTCACCTCGGTGCCCTCGGGCTGATCACTGCGCATGGAACACGGAGCGTACTCAAGCGTGTTCACCGCGTACAACCGCTGCGGGACGGCCCGCGTGCGGGCGAGGGGTAATCCGGTGCGGAGCGCCGTCCCCGGCGCGATAGGCTCGGCGGAGACTTTTTTCATAGACAGCACGTTTCAGGGAGCGGGTGCACACAGTGTCCGGTGGAGAGGTTGCCGGGATCCTGGTGGCCGTCTTCTGGGCGATCCTGGTCTCCTTCCTCGCCGTCGCGCTGGCGAGGCTGGCCCAGACGCTCAAGGCGACCACCAAGCTCGTGGCGGACGTGACCGACCAGGCCGTCCCGTTGCTGGCCGATGCCTCCACCGCGGTACGTTCCGCGCAGACCCAGATCGAACGGGTCGACGCGATCGCCTCGGACGTCCAGGAGGTCACGTCGAACGCCTCCGCGCTGTCCACCACCGTCGCCTCCACCTTCGGCGGCCCCCTGGTCAAGGTCGCGGCCTTCGGCTACGGCGTGCGCCGCGCGATCAGCGGCCGCAAGGACGACGTGCCCGCCAAGACACCCCGGCGTACCGTGATCGTGGGCCGGGCGGTTTCCCGGGGCCGCGGGAAGAAGGACTGAGGCTCAAGAGATGTTCCGCCGTACTTTCTGGTTCTCCACGGGCGTGGCCGCGGGTGTCTGGGCCACCACCAAGGTGAATCGCAAGCTGAAGCAGCTGACCCCCGAGAACCTCGCCGTGACCGCGGCCAACAAGGCGATCGAGACGGGTGCCCGTCTCAAGGACCGCGCGGTCGGCTTCGCGCTCGACGTCCGGGACAACATGGCCCAGCGGGAGGCCGAGCTGACGGATGCCCTCGGTATCCACGACAGTCCCGAACTCCCCGCACCCCGGCGCGTCGCCGCCATCGAGAACACGACGTACACCACGCACTCGTACAACCGGAATGAGGACCACTGATGGAGTCGGCCGAGATTCGCCGCCGCTGGCTGAGCTTCTACGAGGAGCGCGGGCACACCGTCGTCCCTTCGGCGTCGCTCATCGCGGACGACCCGACTCTGCTCCTGGTCCCCGCCGGCATGGTGCCCTTCAAGCCGTACTTCCTCGGTGAGGTCAAGCCCCCGTGGGCGCGCGCCACCAGCGTCCAGAAGTGCGTGCGCACGCCTGACATCGAAGAGGTGGGCAAGACCACCCGGCACGGCACCTTCTTCCAGATGTGCGGCAACTTCTCCTTCGGCGACTACTTCAAGGAAGGCGCCATCAAGTACGCCTGGGAGCTGCTCACCAGCCCCCAGGACAAGGGTGGTTACGGCCTGGAGCCGGAGAAGCTCTGGATCACCGTCTACAAGGACGACGACGAGGCCGAGCGCATCTGGCACGAGATCATCGGCGTGCCCAAGGAGCGCATCCAGCGCCTCGGCATGAAGGACAACTACTGGTCCATGGGCGTCCCCGGACCCTGTGGCCCCTGTTCCGAGATCAACTACGACCGCGGCCCCGAGTTCGGCGTCGAGGGCGGCCCCGCCGCCAACGACGAGCGGTACGTGGAGATCTGGAACCTCGTCTTCATGCAGTACGAGCGCGGTGAGGGCATCGGCAAGGACAACTTCGAGATCCTCGGCGAGCTCCCCAGCAAGAACATCGACACCGGCCTCGGACTCGAGCGCCTCGCGATGATTCTGCAGGGCGTGCAGAACATGTACGAGATCGACACCTCCATGGCCGTCATCAAGAAGGCCACCGAGCTGACCGGCGTGGCCTACGGCGACGCCCACGACTCGGACGTCTCGCTGCGCGTGGTCACCGACCACATGCGCACGTCCGTGATGCTCATCGGCGACGGTGTCACCCCCGGCAACGAGGGCCGCGGTTACGTCCTGCGCCGCATCATGCGCCGCGCCATCCGCAACATGCGCCTGCTCGGTGCCACCGGCCCGGTCGTGCTCGACCTGATCGACACCGTGATCGCCATGATGGGCCAGCAGTACCCGGAGCTCGTCACCGACCGCGAGCGGATCGAGAAGGTCGCCGTCGCCGAGGAGAACGCCTTCCTCAAGACGCTGAAGGCCGGCACGAACATCCTCGACACCGCCGTCACCGAGACCAAGCAGTCCGGTGGCACGGTCCTCGCCGGCGACAAGGCGTTCCTGCTCCACGACACCTGGGGCTTCCCGATCGACCTCACCCTGGAGATGGCCGCCGAGCAGGGCCTGTCGGTGGACGAGGACGGTTTCCGCCGCCTGATGAAGGAGCAGCGGGAGCGCGCCAAGGCCGACGCCCAGGCCAAGAAGACCGGTCACGCCGGTGCGGGCGCCTACCGCGAGATCGCGGACAAGGTCGGCGAGACCGACTTCATCGGCTACAGCGACACCGAGGGCGAGTCCACGATCGTCGGCATCCTCGTCGACGGCGCCTCCTCCCCGGCCGCCACCGAGGGCGACGAGGTCGAGATCGTCCTGGACCGCACCCCGTTCTACGCCGAGGGCGGCGGCCAGATCGGCGACACCGGCAGGATCAAGGTCGACTCCGGTGCCGTCATCGAGGTCCGCGACTGCCAGAAGCCGGTTCCGGGCGTCTACGTCCACAAGGGCGTCGTGCAGTTCGGTGAGGTGACCGTCGGGGCCAAGGCCCACGCCTCGATCGACAGCCGCCGCCGTACCGCCATCGCCCGCGCCCACTCGGCCACCCACCTCACCCACCAGGCCCTGCGTGACGCGCTCGGCCCGACGGCCGCCCAGGCCGGTTCCGAGAACCAGCCCGGCCGCTTCCGTTTCGACTTCGGTTCCCCGTCCGCCGTTCCGACGGCCGTGATGACCGACGTCGAGCAGAAGATCAACGAGGTGCTCGCCCGCGAACTCGACGTCCGCGCCGACGTCATGGGCATCGACGAGGCCAAGAAGCAGGGCGCCATCGCCGAGTTCGGCGAGAAGTACGGCGAGCGGGTCCGTGTCGTGACCATCGGCGACTTCTCCAAGGAGCTGTGCGGAGGCACCCACGTCCACAACACCGCCCAGTTGGGCCTGGTGAAGCTGCTCGGCGAGTCGTCCATCGGCTCCGGTGTCCGCCGTATCGAGGCGCTCGTCGGTGTCGACGCGTACAACTTCCTCGCCCGTGAACACACCGTCGTCGCCCAGCTCCAAGAGCTGATCAAGGGCCGTCCGGAGGAGCTCCCGGAGAAGGTCTCCGCCATGCTCGGCAAGCTGAAGGACGCCGAGAAGGAGATCGAGAAGTTCCGTGCGGAGAAGGTGCTCCAGGCCGCCGCCGGTCTCGCCGAGTCCGCCAAGGACGTCCGCGGGATCGCCGTGGTCACCGGTCAGGTGCCGGACGGCACCACCCCGGACGACCTGCGCAAGCTGGTCCTCGACGTGCGCGGCCGCATCCAGGGCGGCCGGGCCGCGGTGGTCGCCCTCTTCACCGTCAACAACGGCAAGCCGCTGACGGTCATCGCCACCAACGAGCCCGCCCGCGAGCGCGGCCTCAAGGCCGGTGACCTGGTCCGCACGGCCGCCAAGACCCTCGGCGGCGGCGGTGGCGGCAAGCCGGACGTCGCCCAGGGCGGCGGCCAGAACCCGGCCGCGATCGGTGAGGCCGTGGACGCCGTGGAGCGCATGGTCGGGGAGACAGCCAAGTAATGCGCAGAGGCCGCAGACTCGCGATCGATGTGGGGGACGCCCGCATCGGGGTCGCCTCGTGCGACCCCGACGGGATTCTCGCCACTCCGGTGGAGACGGTCCCGGGCCGGGACGTCCCGGCGGCTCATCGTCGGCTGAAGCAGCTGGTCGAGGAGTACGAACCGATCGAGGTCGTCGTCGGCCTCCCTCGCTCCCTCAAGGGGGGCGAGGGCCCGGCCGCGGTCAAGGTCCGCGGCTTCGTCCAGGAGCTCGCCCGGGGGATCGCGCCCGTCCCGGTCCGGCTCGTCGACGAACGGATGACCACCGTGACGGCCAGTCAGGGACTGCGCGCATCCGGAGTGAAATCCAAAAAGGGCAGATCGGTCATCGACCAGGCAGCCGCCGTGATCATTCTTCAGCAGGCGCTGGAATCCGAACGGGTGTCAGGTAAAGCACCCGGCGAGGGCGTCGAAGTGGTCATCTGATCGCGGTACGGTAACGTTCCGCGCGATGCGGCGACATTCGAACAGTCACCGCACAGAAAGAGGCGAAACGGTAGCCGGATGGTGAGAGAAGGAGACCGCCGCCTCGCGGCTCTAGGGGATCGATGACTGAGTATGGCCGGGGCGAAGGCTCCGAACCGTGGCATCCCGAGGACCCGTTGTACGGGGACGGTGGATGGGAGGGGCAGCAGGCCGACGCGGGTCAGCAGTCCCCCTACGGCGGCCAGCCGCAGCACTATCCGCAGCAGCCGCAGCCGCAGCCGCAGCAGCAGTACGACAACGGTGGCTGGGGTGACGGCCAGCAGGCCGCCTATGGTCAGGCGCAGCAGCAGTATCCGCAGCACGACGGCCAGTACGACCAGCACCAGCAGTACAACCAGCAGCATCAGCAGCAGTACGACCAGCAGGCGTACCAGGGCCAGCCGCAGCAGTCGTACGACCAGAACGGCAACGGCTGGGCGACCGGCACGCAGGCGCAGGTGCCGTACCCCGCCGATCCCTCGGACCCGTACGGACAGCAGGCGGCCGCGTACGGCGCCGGGCAGCAGGACTACTACGGCAGCCCGGACGCGTACCCGCCGCCGGAGCCGCCGAGCCGCCGAGCCGCCGAGCCGGAGCCGCAGATCGACTGGGATCCGGGCCCGGATCAGGGAGAACACGCCTTCTTCGCGGGCGACGACGACAGCGAGGATGACTCCGACGACGCCAAAGGCGGCCGCGGCGACCGGCGCGGGCGAGGTGGCAAGGGCGGCAAGAAGCGCAAGAGCGGGTGCGCCTGTCTGGTGGTCCTGCTGGTGTTCGGCGGCGGTACCGCAGGCGTCGGCTACTTCGGCTACCAGTTCTACCAAAATCGTTTCGGCGCGGCCCCGGACTATGCCGGGGACGGCACGAGCGTGGTGGTCACCGTCCAGGTCCCCAAGGGCGCGGGCGGGTACGCGATCGGCCGGCTGCTGAAGGACGCGGGTGTCGTGAAGAGCGTCGACGCCTTTGTGTCCGCCCAGGAGCAGAACCCGAAGGGGAAGGCGATCCAGGCCGGCGCCTATCTGCTGAAGAAGGAGATGTCCGCCAAGAGCGCCGTCGTGATGATGCTCGACCCGGACAGCCAGAACAACGTGCAGGTCACTCCGGGGTTGCGGAACGTCTCCGTCTACACGAGGATCGACGAGAAACTCGATCTTGCTTCCGGCGCCACGAAGAAGATCGCCGAAAAGAAATACAAGAGCCTCGGGCTGCCGAGCTGGGCGAACGACAACGAGGGCATCAAGGACCCGCTGGAGGGCTTCCTCTATCCGGGTACCTATCCTGCGGCGAAGGGCATGAAGCCCGAGACGGTACTGAAGGAAATGGTCACCCAGGCCGCCGAGGCATACGGCAAGTACGACCTGGAGGCGAAGGCCAAGGCGCTCAAGCTGGACAATCCCTTGCAGGTCATCACGGTCGCGAGCCTCGTCCAGGCCGAGGGCAAGACCGAGGACGACTACCGCAAGATGGCGGAAGTGGTCTACAACCGGCTCAACCTCGCGAACCCCGAGACCTACGGGTTCCTGCAGTTCGACTCGACCTTCAACTACGTGAAGAACGAGAGCAACATCGAGATCTCCGAGAAGGAGATCAACAGCAACAAGGACCCGTACAACACGTACACGAACAAGGGTCTGCCGCCTGGGCCGATCGGCAATCCGGGCGACACCGCGTTGAAGGCGACACTGAATCCGACCGACGACGGCTGGTACTACTTCGTTGCGACCGACGGCGTGAACAAGACCGAATTCGCCAAGACGCATGCCCAGTTCCTGCAGCTCAAGGAAAAGTTCAATGAGAGCACGGGCAGCTGACGCCCGCCGGGCCGCCGTTCTCGGAAAGCCCATCGCCCACTCCCTCTCGCCGGTCCTGCACCGGGCCGCCTACGAGGAGTTGGGGCTCACGGGCTGGTCGTACGACCGGTTCGAGCTCGATGAGGCCGCACTGCCCGGGTTCGTCGGGCACCTCGGGCCGGAGTGGGCCGGGCTGTCGGTGACCATGCCGCTCAAGCGGGCGGTCATCCCGCTGCTCGACGAGATCAGTGAGACGGCCGCCTCGGTGGAGGCGGTCAACACCGTCGTGTTCACCGAGGACGGCCGCCGCCTCGGCGACAACACCGACATCCCGGGGATGGTCGCCGCCCTGCGCGAGCGAGGCATCGAACAGGTCGAGTCGGCGGCGATCCTCGGCGCCGGCGCCACCGCCTCCTCCGCGCTCGCCGCGCTCGCCCGGATCTGTACCGGTGAGGTCGTCGCCTATGTGCGCAGCGAGGCCCGGGCCGCCGAGATGCGGCAGTGGGGCGCACGTCTCGACGTCGACGTGCGCACGGCGGACTGGGCCGACGCGGCCGAGGCCCTGGACGCTCCGCTGGTGATCGCGACCACCCCCGCCGGGGCGACGGACGCTCTCGCCCACGCCGTACCGGAGCGCCCCGCGGCCCTCTTCGACGTGCTCTACGACCCGTGGCCGACCGAGCTGGCGGCCCGCTGGTCGATGATCGGCGGGGCCGTGGTCAGCGGTCTCGACCTGCTGGTGCACCAGGCGGTGCTCCAGGTCGAGCAGATGACGGGTCTCGGGCCCGCGCCGGTGGAGGCCATGCGCAAGGCGGGCGAGCATGCGGTGGCGGCTCGCTGAGCGGATGGCCCGAGGGCTGTCCGTGTGTCCACGTCCGTCTGCTGGACCTGTGACCGGCTCCCGGCGCCGAACGTGGGAGGATCGGAGGTGGCGGGCCGGGGCCGCGCACCTGGTCGCGCCGTTGCCGTACGCGAGGACGCGCGTAAGCAGGGCAGTACCAGGGCGCGAGCACTGAGGAGCACCGTTGAGCAGGTTGCGCTGGCTGACCGCGGGGGAATCCCACGGTCCCGCACTCGTCGCGACGCTGGAGGGCCTTCCCGCCGGCGTGCCCATCACCACGGAGATGGTGGCGGACCACCTGGCGAGGCGGCGGCTGGGCTATGGCCGCGGTGCCCGGATGAAGTTCGAGCGTGACGAGGTCACCTTCCTCGGCGGCGTCCGGCACGGCCTCAGCCTGGGTTCCCCGGTCGCGATCATGGTGGGCAACACCGAGTGGCCCAAGTGGGAGCAGGTCATGTCGGCCGACCCCATCGACCCGGAGATCCTGGCGGGTCTCGCGCGCAACGCGCCGCTGACCCGGCCGCGGCCCGGTCACGCCGACCTCGCGGGCATGCAGAAGTACGGCTTCGACGAGGCCCGGCCGATCCTGGAGCGGGCCTCCGCCCGGGAGACGGCGGCCCGGGTGGCGCTGGGCGCGGTGGCCCGGTCGTACCTGAAGGAGACGGCCGGCATCGAGATCGTCAGCCATGTCGTGGAGCTGGCCTCGGCCAAGGCCCCGCAGGGCGTGTACCCCACCCCGGCCGACGTGGAGAAGCTGGACGCGGACCCGGTGCGCTGCCTGGACGCGGACGCGTCCAAGGCGATGGTCGCGGAGATCGACCAGGCCCACAAGGACGGCGACACCCTCGGCGGAGTGGTCGAGATCCTGGCGTACGGCGTCCCCGTGGGTCTCGGCTCGCACGTGCACTGGGACCGCAAGCTGGACGCCCGCCTGGCGGGTGCGCTGATGGGCATCCAGGCGATCAAGGGTGTCGAGCTCGGCGACGGCTTCGAGCTGGCGCGGGTGCCGGGCTCGAAGGCGCACGACGAGATCGTGAACTCGCCCGAGGGCATCCGGCGCGTCTCCGGCCGCTCGGGCGGGACCGAGGGCGGACTGAGCACGGGTGAGCTGCTGCGGGTACGGGCCGCGATGAAGCCGATCGCGACCGTGCCACGCGCCCTGCAGACCGTCGACGTGACCACCGGCGAGGCCGCGCAGGCCCACCACCAGCGCTCCGACGTGTCCGCGGTCCCGGCCGCCGGCATCGTCGCCGAGGCCATGGTCGCCCTGGTCCTGGCGGACGCGGTGGCGGAGAAGTTCGGCGGCGACAGCGTGCCCGAGACCCGCCGCAACGTGCGGTCCTACCTCGAGAACCTGGCCATCCGATGACCGGTCCCCAGGTGGTGCTGGTCGGTCCGATGGGCGTGGGCAAGTCCACCGTCGGGCAGCTGCTGGCCGAGCGGCTCGGCGTCGGCTACCGGGACACCGACGACGACATCGTCGCCGACCAGGGCCGCACGATCGCGGAGATCTTCGTCGACGAGGGCGAGCCGGCCTTCCGGGCGATCGAGAAGGCCGCCGTGCGGCAGGCGCTCGCCGAGCACGACGGTGTCCTCGCGCTGGGCGGCGGCTCGATCCTGGACGCGGACACGCGCGCGCTGCTGGCCGGGCAGCAGGTGGTGTACCTCTCGATGGACGTCGAGGAGGCGGTCAAGCGCACCGGCCTGAACGCCGCGCGTCCGCTGCTCGCGGTCAACCCGCGCAAGCAGTGGCGCGAGCTGATGGAGGCGCGCCGCCACCTGTACGAGTCGATCGCCACCACGGTGGTCGCCACGGATGGCCGTACACCCGAAGAAGTCACCCGAATCGCGCTGGACGCACTGGAGTTGAAGGAAGCATGAGCGAGGCAGTGACGCGCATCCAGGTCGGCGGCACCGCGGGCAGCGAGCCGTACGAGGTCCTGGTGGGACGTCAACTCCTGGGTGAGCTCGGCGCGTTGATCGGGGAGAAGGCGCAGCGGGTCGCGATCATCCATCCCGAGGCGCTCGCCGACACCGGTGACGCGCTGCGCGCCGACCTCGCCGGACAGGGGTTCGAGGCCGTCGCCATCCAGGTCCCGAACGCGGAGGAGGCCAAGACCGCCGAGGTCGCCGCCTACTGCTGGAAGGCGCTCGGACAGTCCGGCTTCACCCGCACCGACGTCGTGGTCGGCGTCGGCGGCGGCGCCACCACCGACCTCGCCGGGTTCGTGGCCGCGACCTGGCTGCGCGGGGTGCGCTGGATCGCCATCCCGACGACCGTGCTCGCCATGGTCGACGCGGCCGTCGGCGGCAAGACCGGCATCAACACTGCCGAGGGCAAGAACCTCGTGGGCGCCTTCCACCCGCCCGCCGGCGTCCTGTGCGACCTGGCCGCGCTGGACTCCCTGCCCGTCAACGACTACGTCTCCGGACTCGCCGAGATCATCAAGGCGGGCTTCATCGCCGACCCGGTGATCCTGGAGCTCATCGAGTCCGACCCGCAGGCCGCGCGCACCCCGGCGGGCCCGCACACCGCCGAGCTCATCGAGCGCTCGATCCGGGTCAAGGCCGAGGTCGTCTCCTCCGACCTCAAGGAGTCGGGTCTCAGGGAGATCCTGAACTACGGTCACACGCTTGCCCACGCCATCGAGAAGAACGAGCGGTACAAGTGGCGGCACGGCGCCGCGGTCGCCGTAGGCATGCACTTCGCCGCCGAACTGGGCCGTCTGGCGGGCCGGTTGGACGACGCGACGGCCGACCGCCACCGCACCGTCCTCGAATCGGTCGGCCTGCCGCTGCACTACCGCTACGACCAGTGGCCGAAGTTGCTGGAGACCATGAAGGTCGACAAGAAGTCCCGCGGCAATCTGCTGCGGTTCATCGTCCTCGACGGACTGGGCAAGCCCACGGTCCTGGAGGGCCCGGACCCGGCGGTCCTGCTCGCCGCGTACGGCGAGGTCGGCCAGTAAGTCCCGCGACGGGCGTTCCGCCTGATTCGCCTTGCCCCAGGGGCACTTCGGGGCGCCCCCGGCCGTTTCACCAAACGTAGGCCGGGGGCGGTACCGTTCGGTGACGAGCGGGGTATGTACCACCCCGTAACCAGCGCCGATCAGCCTGCCGCGAGTGAGCCGGAGGGGCGCGTCGGAGACGAGAGGACGAGCGAGCACAGGCCTTCGGGCCGAGCACGGTCGGGCTCCCGGCACCGACGCGAGCGCCCCGGAGGCGAGCAAGCCGAAACGACGAGACGGAGTGGCACCGGATGCAGCACGCAGTGGGTTCTCCGCTGCCGCCGCCCCATCAGCCGGGGCACGGACCCGCCGCCGGCTGGTCGCCGGCCGCACACCACCCGGGACCGCATCACCCGGGTGCGCACCAGGGTTCCGCCCCGGTGCCCCCACCGCCTCCGGCACCCGGTTTCACCCCGGCCCCGGTTCCGCCGACGCCGCAGCACTCTCCGGTCCCGCCCGCACCGCAGCACTCACCCGCGCCGGTGCCGGACACCACCGGCCATGTGCCGCTGCCGCCCGGCGCCCCCGTGGGCGCCCCCAGCGCCCCGCCCGCGGTCGTGCCCGATCCCGCGGGCACCACCCTCGCCGTGCTGCTCATCGGCCCGGCGGGCGCCGGCAAGACGAGCGTCGCCAAGTACTGGGCCGACCACCGCAGGGTCCCCACCGCCCACATCAGCCTCGACGACGTGCGGGAGTGGGTCCGCTCGGGCTTCGCCGACCCGCAGTCCGGCTGGAACGACCACTCCGAGGCCCAGTACCGCCTCGCCCGCCGCACCTGCGGCTTCGCCGCCCGCAACTTCCTGGCCAACGGCATCTCCTGCATCCTCGACGACGCCGTCTTCCCCGACCGTCCGGTGGTCGGCCTCGGCGGCTGGAAGCGGCACGTCGGCCCGGGACTGCTGCCCGTGGTCCTGCTGCCCGGCCTGGAGATCGTCCTGGAGCGCAACGCCGAACGCTCGGGCAACCGCCGCCTGACCGACGAAGAGGTCGCCCGGATCCACGGCCGGATGGCCGGGTGGTACGGCTCGGGCCTGCCGATCATCGACAACAGTCAGATGGACGTGGCCCAGACGGCGAGGGTCCTGGACGACGTGCTGGCGCGGTCGATCGCGAGCCCACCGAGCTGGTGATCGCAGAGGATCCGCACCGAACCCCCACTCGGCCTCTCCCGAACGGCGCCGCACCCGTATGACTCCTACGCTCGTGTCATGTCAGAGGTGTACGTCACCCGGAGAACGAAGCTCAGGGCCCGCTGTCAAGCCAGCGGCAGCGCCAGCGCGCTGATCTCCCGCCCCGCCAACGTCCGCTACCTCGCGGGCACCGCCCCCCGCGGCGCCGTCCTCCTGCTCGGCGCACGTGAGGACGTCCTGCTCTGCCCCGGTCCGCTGGACGACCGCATGGACGGCCGTCCCGACGAGGCCCTGCGGATCCACACCCTCCCCGGCGCCGCCGGCGACCCGGCCGTCGCCGCGGCCGACCTCGCGGCGGGGCAGCACGCCGACACCCTCGCCGTCGAGGAACACCACCTCACCGTCGGCCGCCACAGAGCCATCCGCTCGGTCGTCCCGCGGCTGCTCCTCGCAGACCTCGCGGGCGCGGTCGAACAGCTCCGCGTCATCAAGGACGAGGAGGAGATCTCCTGCCTGCGCATCGGCGCCGAGATCGCCGACCAGGCACTGGGAGAACTCCTGGAGTCCATCCTCGTCGGCCGCACCGAGCGACATCTCGCCCTCGAGCTGGAGCGCCGTCTCGTCGACCACGGCGCCGACGGCCCGGCCTTCGCCACGTCCGTGGGTACCGGCCCGAACGCCGGCCGCCCCGGCCACCGTCCCACCGACCGCCGTGTCGAGGAGGGCGATTTCCTCTCCGTCTGCCTGGGCGCGAGCTATCGCGGATACCGCTGCGAGATCGGCCGTACCTTCGTCATCGGTACGTCCCCCGCCGACTGGCAGATCGAGTTGTACGACCTCGTCTTCGCCGCTCAGCGGGCCGGACGCGAGTCGCTGACACCCGGTGCGGCCTACCGCGACGTGGACCGTGCGGCCCGTCAGGTACTGGAGTCCGGGGGCCACCACGAGGGCCTCCCGACCCTCACCGGACACGGTGTGGGACTGGAAATCGACGAGGACCCGCAGTTGGCCCCCGCGGCCATGGGTAAACTGGACGCTTGCGTGCCGGTCACCGTCGAACCGGGGGTCCACCTCCCGGGACGGGGCGGCGTCCGGATCGATGACACGCTCGTCGTACGCCCCGAGGCGGACGGCGGACCCGAGCTACTCACCATCACGACCAAGGAGCTGCTCGCGCTGTAGGAGTGCGTGCGCCGGGGTCGTCCACGTCAGTCCAGGAGATTCCGCAACCGTGGCTTCCACGAACGACCTCAAGAACGGCCTGGTGCTCAAGCTCGAAGGCGGCCAGCTCTGGTCCGTCGTCGAGTTCCAGCACGTCAAGCCCGGCAAGGGCCCTGCATTCGTGCGCACCAAGCTCAAGAACGTGCTGTCCGGCAAGGTCGTCGACAAGACGTTCAACGCCGGCGTCAAGGTCGAGACGGCCACTGTCGACAAGCGCGACATGCAGTTCTCGTACATGGACGGCGAGTACTTCGTCTTCATGGACATGGAGACCTACGACCAGCTGATGATCGACCGCAAGGCCGTCGGCGACGCCGCCAACTTCCTGATCGAGGGCTTCACCGCCACCGTGGCGCAGCACGAGGGCGAGGTGCTCTTCGTCGAGCTGCCGGCCGCCGTCGAGCTCGTCGTCCAGGAGACCGAGCCGGGCCTGCAGGGCGACCGCTCCACCGGCGGCACCAAGCCCGCCACCCTGGAGACCGGTCACCAGATCCAGGTCCCGCTCTTCATCACCACCGGTGAGAAGATCAAGGTCGACACCCGCACGAGTGACTACCTCGGCCGGGTGAACAGCTAACCGTGGCTGCCCGCAACACGGCCCGCAAGCGCGCCTTCCAGATCCTCTTCGAGGGCGACCAGCGCGGAGTCGACGTCCTGACGGTCCTGGCGGACTGGATCCGGCTTTCCCGGGAAGACACCCGGCAGCCGCCGGTGAGCGAGTACACGATGCAGCTGGTCGAGGGCTACGCGGAGCACGCGAAGCGCATCGACGAGCTGATCGCGCAGTACTCGGTCGGCTGGACGCTGGACCGGATGCCGGTCGTCGACCGCAACATCCTGCGTCTGGGCGCCCATGAGCTGATCTGGGCCGATGAGACCCCGGACGCGGTGGTGCTCGACGAGATGGTGCAGCTGGCGAAGGAGTTCTCCACGGACGAGTCGCCCTCGTTCGTGAACGGCCTGCTGGGTCGGCTCAAGGACCTGAAGCCGTCACTGCGCCGGGACGAGGCGTAGGTCAGGACGACGTCGGCACGACGCGCAAGAGGCGTGAAACGCCTGAGGGCCCGCAGCGAGACCGCTGCGGGCCCTCAGGCGTCCGCGTACGCGCAGGCCCCGCAAGGCGCGCAGAAAGCCGCCGGGGTGGCCGGAACCGTGAAGTTCCGGCCACCCCGGCGGCACGTTTCTGCTGAGGCTGGGAGCGGTTCAGCTGTCCTCGTGGGACACCGCGCGACGCGCGTCCGCGTCCAGCACGCCCCAGCTGATCAGCTGCTCGGTGAGCACCGAGGGGGACTGGTCGTAGATGACGGCCAGTGTGCGCAGGTCGTCCTGGCGGATCGAGAGCACCTTGCCGTTGTAGTCACCACGCTGGGACTGGATGGTGGCCGCATACCGCTGGAGGGGGCCGGCCTTCTCGGCCGGGACGTGGGCCAGCCGCTCCAGGTCCAGGACCAGCTTCGGCGGCGGCTCGGCGGCCCCGCCCGGAGTGGTGCCGGGCAGCAGCTCCTGTACCGGAACGCCGTAGAAATCCGCCAACTCGGCAAGACGCTGCACCGTCACCGCGCGGTCGCCGCGCTCGTACGAACCGACCACGACCGCTTTCCAGCGTCCCTGGGACTTCTCCTCGACACCGTGGAGGGAAAGGCCCTGCTGGGTGCGGATGGCCCGGAGCTTGGCCCCGAGCTGTTTGGCGTATTCGCTGGACATATAGCTCCCCGGACACTGGATCGACGCGGCCGCAGTGGTTTCGAGCCGCGCGTCTGGTAACTCACTGTGAGGTTACGCAGCGTGACTCTTCTGCGTCAAGCCGAATGGTCCACACCGACGCTTCCGTGAGAGTGGTGGCTGATTGGGCCAAGGGGGTGATCAGGGACGTCGTTCCGGCCTGCTACCGTGGATGGCGCAAATCCGACGTCCTTTAAGGTCCGTCCCGTGAGGCGGAGAAGGAGGTCCGTTTCGTATGGACAATCAGGACACTTCCGACCACCAGGCGTCCGATGCCCGGCCCGTTCTCGAAGGCCCCGACATCGCACGCGTGCTGACCCGTATCGCCCACGAGATCGTCGAACGCGCCAAGGGCGCCGACGACGTGGTGCTCCTCGGCATCCCCACCCGAGGCGTCTTCCTCGCCCAGCGGCTCGCCGTCAAGCTCGAGGAGATCACCGACCGCAGGATTCCGGTCGGTTCGCTCGACATCACCATGTACCGCGACGATCTGCGCATGCACCCGCCGCGTGCGCTGGCCCGCACCGAGATCCCCGGTGACGGCATCGACGGCCGTCTGGTCGTCCTCGTCGACGACGTGCTCTTCTCCGGCCGCACCATCCGCGCCGCCCTGGACGCCCTGAACGACATCGGGCGCCCCCGCGCGGTGCAGCTCGCGGTCCTCGTCGACAGAGGCCACCGCGAACTGCCCATCCGCGCCGACTACGTCGGCAAGAACCTCCCCACGTCGCTGCGGGAGACGGTCAAGGTCCAGCTCGCCGAGGAGGACGGTCGCGACACCGTGCTGCTCGGTGTGAAGCAGACCTAGCGGCAGACGGACCGGGTACGCCCCTTCCGGCGTGCCCTCGCCTGCCCGGAATCTCCCGATCCTGAACTGCCTTACGGAGCCTGAAAGATGCAGCGTCATCTCATCTCGGCCGCCGACCTCACCCGCGACGACGCCGTCCTGATCCTCGACACCGCCGAGGAGATGGCCAGGGTCGCCGACCGGCCTATCAAGAAGCTGCCGACCCTGCGCGGCCGCACGATCGTCAATCTCTTCTTCGAGGACTCCACGCGCACGCGTATCTCCTTCGAAGCCGCCGAGAAGCGTCTCTCGGCGGACGTCATCAACTTCACCGCCAAGGGCTCCAGCGTGTCCAAGGGCGAGTCCCTCAAGGACACCGCACAGACCCTGGAGGCCATGGGTGTCGACGCCGTCGTCATCCGCCACGGCGCCTCGGGGGCGCCGTATCGCCTCGCCACCTCCGGCTGGATCGACGCGGCCGTCATCAACGCCGGTGACGGCACCCACCAGCACCCCACCCAGGCCCTGCTGGACGCGTTCACCATGCGCCGCCGGCTCGTCGGCCGGGACGCGGGAATCGGCCAGGACCTCGCCGGCAAGCGCATCACGATCGTCGGTGACATCCTGCACAGCCGGGTCGCCCGCTCCAACGTCGACCTGCTGCACATCCTCGGCGCCCAGGTCACCCTCGTCGCCCCGCCCACCCTGGTGCCGGTCGGCATCGAGACCTGGCCCTGCGAGGTGGCGTACGACCTCGACAGCACCCTCGCCAAGTCCGACGCGGTGATGATGCTGCGCGTGCAGCGCGAGCGGATGAACGCCGCCTTCTTCCCGACCGAGCGCGAGTACTCGCGGCGCTACGGCCTGGACGGCGACCGCATGGCGCGGATGCCGGAGCACGCCATCGTGATGCACCCCGGCCCGATGGTCCGCGGCATGGAGATCACCGCCGAGGTCGCCGACTCCGACCGCTGCACCGTCGTCGAGCAGGTCGCAAACGGAGTCTCCATCCGGATGGCCGTTCTGTATCTGCTTCTCGGTGGCAACGAACCCGCCGTCTCCCACACCCGTATCGAGGAGAAGTAAGTCACATGAGCAAGATCCTGATCCGTGGTGCGAAGGTCCTGGGCGGCGAGCCGCAGGACGTGCTGATCGACGGCTCGGTCATCGAGGCGGTCGGTACGGGGATCTCGGACGAAGGCGCCGAGGGTGCCGAGGTCGTCGACGCGGCCGGAAAGGTGCTCCTGCCGGGCCTCGTCGACCTGCACACCCATCTGCGCGAACCGGGCCGCGAGGACTCCGAGACCGTGCTGACGGGCACACGCGCGGCCGCCTCCGGCGGCTACACCGCCGTGTTCGCCATGGCCAACACCTTCCCGGTCGCCGACACCGCCGGTGTGGTCGAGCAGGTCTACCGGCTCGGCCAGCAGCACGGCTACTGCGACGTGCAGCCCATCGGTGCGGTCACCGTCGGCCTGGAGGGCCGCAAGCTCGCCGAGCTCGGTGCCATGCACGAGTCGGCCGCCGGTGTGACCGTCTTCTCCGACGACGGCAAGTGCGTCGACGACGCCGTGATCATGCGGCGCGCACTGGAGTACGTGAAGGCCTTCGGCGGGGTCGTCGCCCAGCACGCCCAGGAGCCGCGGCTGACCGAGGGCGCCCAGATGAACGAGGGCGTCGTCTCCGCCGAGCTGGGGCTCGGGGGCTGGCCCTCGGTGGCCGAGGAATCGATCATCGCCAGGGATGTCCTGCTCGCCGAGCACGTCGGCTCCCGCGTCCACATCTGCCACCTCTCGACCGCCGGGTCCGTCGAGATCGTCCGCTGGGCCAAGTCCCGCGGCATCGACGTCACCGCCGAGGTCACCCCGCACCACCTGCTCCTCACCGACGAGCTGGTCCGGTCGTACAACCCCGTCTACAAGGTGAACCCGCCGCTGCGCACCCAGCAGGACGTGCTCGCCCTGCGCGAGGCCCTGGCCGACGGCACCATCGACATCGTCGCCACCGACCACGCCCCGCACCCGCACGAGGACAAGGACTGCGAGTGGGCCGCGGCCGCCATGGGCATGGTCGGCCTGGAGACCGCGTTGTCGGTGGTGCAGGAGACCATGGTGGACACCGGGCTCCTCGACTGGGCCGGGGTCGCCGAGCGCATGTCCTTCAAGCCCGCCGAGATCGGTCGGGCGAAGGGGCACGGGCGTCCCGTCTCGGCTGGTGAGCCCGCCAACCTCATGCTCGTCGACACGGAATACCGTGGGTCCGTGGACCCCGCGGGCTTCGCCTCGCGCAGCCGCAACACTCCGTACGAGGGGCGTGAGCTGCCGGGCCGTGTCACGCACACGTGGCTCCGGGGCAAGGCCACGCTCGTCGACGGGAAGCTCACGTGACACCTGCAACTCTGCTCGCCAACGGATTCGCCACCGGCCTCGCCGCCGAGAAGAAGTCGGCCGAGGTCACCGACTGGGCCGCCCGCGTCGGCTGGCTCGTCGGCCTCGCCCTCTTCGTCGCGCTCGTCTACTGGCTGATGCGCGAGGGCTGGAAGTGGCGCGGCACGCTCCAGGGCGATCTGCCCGAGCTCCCCACCGCGCCGGACGCCCCCGGCCCGGTGAGACTGGGCATGAGTGGCCGCTACCACGGCTCGACCACCGCGGGGCAGTGGCTCGACCGGATCGTGGCGCACGGCCTGGGCGCCCGCAGCCGGGTCGAGCTCACGCTGACGGACGCGGGACTGGACGTCGTGCGCCCCGGTGCGACCGACTTCTTCATCCCGCGCGAGGCCCTGCGGGAGGCCGTGCTCGGCAAGGGCATCGCCGGCAAGGTCCTGACCGAGGGCGGGCTCCTCGTGGTGACCTGGGCCCACGGCGAGCGTCTGATCGACTCAGGGTTCCGCTCCGACCACGCGGCCGAGCACACCGACTGGGTCGACGCCATTAACTCCATGATCAACAAGACGGAAACGGAAGGCGCACGATGACGACCTCCACAAGGGGGGCCTCGAAGGCTCCTGCGGTACTCGTCCTGGAGGACGGCCGGATCTTCCGCGGCCGTTCCTACGGGGCCGTGGGGGAGACCTTCGGCGAGGCCGTCTTCTCCACCGGCATGACCGGCTACCAGGAGACCCTGACCGACCCGTCGTACGACCGCCAGATCGTCGTCGCGACCGCCCCGCAGATCGGCAACACCGGCTGGAACGACGAGGACGACGAGTCGAGCCGCATCTGGGTCTCCGGCTACGTCGTGCGCGACCCCGCGCGCGTGCCGTCCAACTGGCGCGCCAAGCGCTCCCTGGACGACGAGCTGGTCGCGCAGAACATCGTCGGGATCTCCGGCATCGACACCCGCGCGCTCACCCGCCACCTGCGCGAGCGCGGCTCGATGCGCGCCGGGATCTTCTCCGGCGAGGCGATCGCCGCCGAGCCCGAGCTCGTCGCGCGCGTGCAGGCCCAGCCGCACATGAAGGGCGCCTCGCTCTACGAGGAGGTCGCCACCAAGGAGGCGTACGTCGTCCCCGCGGTCGGTGAGAAGAAGTTCACGGTCGCCGCGATCGACCTCGGCATCAAGGGCATGACCCCGCACCGCATGGCCGAGCGCGGCATCGAGGTGCACGTCCTGCCGGCCACGGCCACCGTGGAGGACGTCTACGCCGTCGCCCCCGACGGAGTGTTCTTCTCCAACGGGCCCGGCGACCCGGCCACCGCCGACGGACCGGTCGCGCTGATGACCGCCGTCCTGGAGCGCAGGACGCCGCTGTTCGGCATCTGCTTCGGCAACCAGATCCTCGGCCGCGCGCTCGGCTTCGGCACCTACAAGCTGAAGTACGGCCACCGGGGCATCAACCAGCCCGTGCAGGACCGGACCACCGGCAAGGTCGAGGTCACCGCGCACAACCACGGATTCGCCGTGGACGCGCCGCTCGACAAGGTCAGCGAGACCAGGTTCGGGCGCGTGGAGGTCTCGCACGTCTGCTTGAACGACAACGTCGTGGAGGGACTCCAGCTGCTCGACCAGCCGGCCTTCTCCGTCCAGTACCACCCCGAAGCGGCAGCGGGTCCGCACGACGCCGCCTACCTGTTCGACCGCTTCACGTCTTTGATGAACACAGTTCCGATGGAGGGCCAGCGTGCCTAAGCGCACCGATATCCAGTCCGTCCTGGTCATCGGCTCCGGCCCGATCGTCATCGGCCAGGCCGCCGAGTTCGACTACTCCGGCACGCAGGCGTGCCGGGTCCTGAAGGCCGAGGGTCTCAGGGTGATCCTGGTCAACTCCAACCCGGCGACGATCATGACCGACCCGGAGATCGCCGACGCCACCTACGTCGAGCCGATCACCCCGGAGTTCGTCGAGAAGATCATCGCCAAGGAGCGCCCCGACGCCCTGCTGCCCACCCTGGGCGGCCAGACGGCCCTCAACACGGCGATCTCGCTGCATGACGCCGGGACCCTCGACAAGTACGGCGTCGAGCTGATCGGCGCCAACGTCGAGGCGATCAACAAGGGCGAGGACCGCGACCTGTTCAAGGACGTCGTGGAGGAGGTCCGCAAGAAGATCGGGCACGGCGAGTCCGCTCGCTCGGTCATCTGCCACTCCATGGACGACGTCCTGCAGGGCGTCGAGACGCTCGGCGGCTACCCCGTCGTCGTCCGCCCGTCCTTCACCATGGGCGGCGCCGGCTCCGGCTTCGCGCACAACGAGGAGGAACTGCGCCGCATCGCCGGACAGGGCCTCACGCTCTCGCCGACCACCGAGGTGCTCCTGGAGGAGTCCATCCTCGGCTGGAAGGAGTACGAACTGGAGCTGATGCGCGACAAGCACGACAACGTCGTGGTCGTCTGCTCCATCGAGAACTTCGACCCCATGGGCGTGCACACCGGCGACTCGATCACCGTCGCCCCCGCGATGACGCTGACCGACCGCGAGTACCAGGTGCTGCGTGACGTCGGCATCGCGATCATCCGCGAGGTCGGCGTCGACACCGGCGGCTGCAACATCCAGTTCGCGGTGGACCCCGAGGACGGCCGCGTCATCGTCATCGAGATGAACCCGCGCGTGTCCCGCTCCTCGGCGCTCGCGTCCAAGGCGACCGGCTTCCCGATCGCCAAGATCGCCGCGAAGCTCGCCGTCGGCTACACGCTGGACGAGATCCCGAACGACATCACCGAGCAGACCCCGGCCTCCTTCGAGCCGACGCTCGACTACGTGGTGGTCAAGGCCCCCCGGTTCGCCTTCGAGAAGTTCCCGTCCGCGGATTCGACGCTGACGACCACCATGAAGTCGGTCGGCGAGGCCATGGCGATCGGCCGCAACTTCACCGAGGCCTTCCAGAAGGCCCTTCGCTCGCTGGAGAAGAAGGGCAGCCAGTTCACCTTCGTCGACGAGCCCGGCGACAAGACCGCCCTCCTGGAGGAGTCGGTACGGCCCACCGACGGCCGGGTCAACACCGTCATGCAGGCCATCCGCGCGGGTGCCACGCCGGAGGAGGTCTTCGCGTACACGAAGATCGACCCCTGGTTCGTCGACCAGCTCTTCCTGATCAAGGAGACCGCGGACGAGCTGGCCTCCGCTGAGCGTCTGGACGCCGATCTCCTCGCCGAGGCCAAGCGGCACGGCTTCTCCGACCAGCAGATCGGCGAGATCCGGGGCCTGCGCGAGGACGTGGTGCGCGAGGTGCGGCACGCGCTGGGCGTGCGCCCGGTCTACAAGACCGTCGACACCTGCGCCGCCGAGTTCGCCGCCAGGACGCCGTACTTCTACTCCTCCTACGACGAGGAGAGCGAGGTCGCGCCCCGGACCAAGCCCGCGGTGATCATCCTGGGCTCCGGTCCGAACCGCATCGGCCAGGGCATCGAGTTCGACTACTCCTGCGTGCACGCCTCCTTCGCGCTGTCCGACGCCGGGTACGAGACGGTGATGGTCAACTGCAACCCCGAGACCGTCTCCACCGACTACGACACCTCCGACCGGCTGTACTTCGAGCCGCTCACGCTCGAGGACGTCCTGGAGATCGTCCACGCGGAGCAGCAGGCCGGTCCGGTCGCGGGCGTGATCGTGCAGCTCGGCGGGCAGACCCCGCTGGGTCTGGCGCAGGCGCTCAAGGACAACGGCGTGCCGGTCGTGGGCACCCCGCCCGAGGCGATCCACGCCGCCGAGGACCGCGGTGCCTTCGGCCGTGTCCTCGCCGAGGCGGGCCTGCCGGCCCCCAAGCACGGCACCGCCACCACCTTCGCCGGCGCCAAGGCCATCGCGGACGAGATCGGCTACCCGGTCCTCGTACGGCCCTCCTACGTCCTCGGCGGCCGCGGCATGGAGATCGTCTACGACGAGACCCGCCTCGAGGCCTACATCGCCGAGTCCACCGAGATCAGCCCTTCGCGCCCGGTCCTGGTCGACCGCTTCCTCGACGACGCCATCGAGATCGACGTCGACGCCCTCTACGACGGCCAGGAGCTCTACCTGGGCGGCGTGATGGAGCACATCGAGGAGGCCGGCATCCACTCGGGCGACTCGGCGTGCGCACTGCCGCCGATCACGCTGGGCGGCTTCGACATCAAGCGTCTGCGGGCCTCCACGGAGGCCATCGCGCGCGGGGTGGGCGTCCGGGGCCTGATCAACATCCAGTTCGCCATGGCCGGTGACATCCTCTACGTCCTTGAGGCCAACCCGCGCGCGTCCCGCACCGTCCCCTTCACCTCGAAGGCGACCGCCGTGCCGCTCGCCAAGGCCGCCGCCCGGATCTCGCTGGGCGCGACCGTCGCCGAACTGCGAGCCGAGGGCCTGCTTCCGGCCAACGGCGACGGCGGCGAACTCCCGCTGGACGCGCCGATCTCCGTCAAGGAGGCGGTCATGCCGTGGTCGCGCTTCCGCGACATCCACGGCCGCGGCGTCGACACGGTCCTCGGCCCGGAGATGCGTTCCACCGGCGAGGTCATGGGCATCGACTCCGTCTTCGGCACGGCGTACGCCAAGTCGCAGGCCGGCGCCTACGGACCGCTGCCGACCAAGGGGCGTGCGTTCATCTCGGTCGCCAACCGTGACAAGCGCTCGATGATCTTCCCGGCGCGCGAGCTGGTCGCCCACGGCTTCGAACTGCTCGCCACCTCCGGCACCGCCGAGGTCCTCAAGCGCAACGGCATCAACGCCACCGTCGTGCGCAAGCAGTCCGAGGGCACCGGCCCGAACGGCGAGAAGACCATCGTCCAGCTCATCCACGACGGCGAGGTCGACCTCATCGTCAACACCCCGTACGGCACCGGCGGCCGCCTCGACGGCTACGAGATCCGTACGGCGGCCGTGGCGCGGTCGGTCCCGTGCCTCACGACGGTCCAGGCGCTCGCCGCCGCCGTCCAGGGCATCGACGCCCTCAACCACGGTGACGTGGGCGTCCGTTCGCTCCAGGAACACGCCGAACACCTGACCGCGGCCCGCGACTAGCAGCCCTGAGGGGGACACCGGAAACGGTGTCCCCCTCTTGGTGAGGACACCATGTACAAGACCTTTTTCAATCTCGTCTTCAAGCACCTGGACCCCGAGCAGGCCCATCACCTGGCCTTCCGGTGGATCCGCCTCGCCGCCCGCGTTCCCGTGCTGCGCACCTTCGTCGCGGCCGCTCTCGCACCCCGCCACAAGGAGCTGCGCACCGAGGCCTTCGGGCTGCGCATGCACGGCCCCTTCGGACTGGCCGCAGGCTTCGACAAGAACGCGGTCGCGATCGACGGCTTGACGATGCTGGGCTTCGACCACGTCGAGATCGGCACGGTGACCGGGGAAGCCCAGCCGGGCAACCCCGGGAAGCGGCTTTTCCGCCTGGTGCAGGACCGCGCGCTCATCAACCGCATGGGCTTCAACAACGAGGGCTCGCTGGCCGTGGCGGCCCGCCTGGCCTCCCGTGAGCCGGTTTTCAAGACCGTGGTGGGCGTCAACATCGGCAAGACCAAGGCCGTCCCGGAGGCCGAGGCGATCGGCGACTACGTGAAGTCGGCGGAGCGGCTGGCGCCGTACGCCGACTACCTGGTCGTGAACGTGTCGTCGCCCAACACGCCCGGCCTGCGCAACCTCCAGGCGGTCGACCATCTGCGTCCGCTGCTGACCGCTGTCCGCGAGGCCGCCGACCGCAGGGTGGCCTCCCGTCGCGTCCCGCTCCTGGTGAAGATCGCGCCCGACCTCGCCGACGAGGACGTCGACGCGGTCGCCGACCTGGCCGTCGAGCTCGGTCTGGACGGCATCATCGCCACCAACACGACCATCGCGCGCGAGGGACTCGGCCTGACATCCGGACCCGCCCTGGTGAAGGAGACGGGCGGCCTGTCCGGGGCACCCCTCAAGGCGCGCTCCCTGGAGGTCCTGAGGCGCCTGTACGCGCGCGTGGGCGACCGGATCACCCTGGTGGGCGTCGGTGGCGTCCAGGACGCCGAGGACGCCTGGCAGCGCATCCTGGCGGGCGCCACGCTGGTCCAGGGCTACAGCGCGTTCATCTACGAGGGTCCCTTCTGGGGTCGGGCCATCCACAAGGGGCTCGCCGCGCGCCTGCGCACGAGCCCGTACGCCACTCTCGCCGACGCGGTCGGCGCCGACGTGAGGAAGACCACGGTATGACCGAGCCCTTCGGCGCACGCCTGCGCCGAGCCATGGACGAGCGCGGCCCGCTGTGCGTGGGGATCGACCCGCACGCCTCACTGCTCACCGAGTGGGGCCTGAACGACGACGTGGCCGGTCTGGAGCGGTTCAGCCGCACGGTCGTGGAGGCGCTGTCCGACCGGGTCGCCGTGTTCAAGCCCCAGAGCGCGTTCTTCGAGCGCTTCGGCTCGCGCGGCGTCGCCGTACTGGAGAAGACCGTCCAGGAGGCCCGCGCTGCCGGCGCACTGGTCCTCATGGACGCCAAGCGCGGTGACATCGGCTCGACCATGGCCGCGTACGCCGAGGCCTTCCTGCGCAAGGACTCCCCGCTGTTCTCGGACGCCCTGACCGTGTCGCCGTACCTCGGTTACGGCTCGCTCTCGCCGGCCGTCGTGCTGGCGCGCGAGAGCGGCGCGGGCCTGTTCGTGCTCGCGCTGACGTCCAACCCGGAGGGCGGCGAGGTCCAGCACGCCGTCCGCGCGGACGGCCGGAACGTCGGCGCGACCATGCTGGCCCATCTGGCCGCCGAGAACACGGGGGAGGAGCCGCTGGGATCCTTCGGTGCCGTCGTCGGGGCCACGCTCGGCGATCTGTCGTCCTACGACCTGGACATCAACGGTCCGCTCCTCGCGCCCGGCGTCGGGGCCCAGGGGGCCACTCCGGCCGATCTCCCCGGGGTCTTCGGGGCGGCGATCCGCAATGTCGTCCCGAACGTCAGCCGGGGCGTGCTGCGGCACGGTCCCGACGTCAGTGCGCTGCGCGCGTCCGCCGAGCGGTTCGCCGGCGAGATCAGGGCCGCGCTGCCGACGGGTTGAGGAGTCGGCGAGGACCGGATGAGGCATCCGCGACGGTCGTCGCGGATGTTCGACACCCCCGTTCGAGTCCTCCGACGCGTGGTTCGGGGCCCGCTTGAGTCTGAATACATCCTCAAATCCGGGGCAATATGTCAGGAATGTCCGACCTGGCGGAGGCTGACCAGGACTTTTCCGCTGTTCTCGCTGACTCTGGCGGACTTGCCCGCTAGTCTCCGACGCAGAGTGAACGGGCAAGCGTGTTGCTCGTGGCTCCCCAGGTGTGGGGCGACTAGGTTCCTCACCGGTCCGTATCCGACAAGATCGACATCCGAGGTGACGTAGGCGTGGCTCTTCCGCCCCTTACCCCTGAACAGCGCGCAGCCGCGCTCGAAAAGGCCGCCGCGGCTCGCCGGGAGCGGGCCGAGGTCAAGAATCGACTCAAGCACTCCGGCGCCTCCCTTCACGAGGTCATCAAGCAGGGCCAGGAGAACGACGTCATCGGCAAGATGAAGGTCTCCGCCCTGCTGGAGTCCCTGCCGGGCGTGGGCAAGGTCCGCGCCAAGCAGATCATGGAGCGACTCGGCATCTCCGAGAGCCGTCGTGTACGCGGCCTCGGCTCCAACCAGATCGCTTCGCTGGAGCGTGAGTTCGGCAGCACCGGTTCCTGAACCGGGTCACTCCGGGAAGGGAGTCCCGGGCACTCCGGGATTGCTGGAATAATCGCTGCATGAGTGAACGTCCGCGGCTGACCGTGCTCTCCGGCCCCTCAGGGGTCGGCAAGAGCACGGTCGTCGCCCATATGCGCAAGGAACACCCCGAGGTCTGGCTCTCGGTGTCGGCGACGACCCGCAAGCCTCGCCCCGGCGAAAAGCACGGTGTCCAGTACTTCTTCGTCACCGACGAGGAGATGGACAAGCTGATCGCCAACGGTGAGCTGCTGGAGTGGGCGGAGTTCGCCGGCAACCGCTACGGCACGCCGCGTGCGGCCGTGCTGGAGCGGCTGGAGGCGGGTGAGCCCGTCCTGCTGGAGATCGACCTCCAGGGCGCCCGGCAGGTCCGTGAGTCCATGACGGACGCCCAGTTGGTGTTCCTGGCTCCTCCCTCCTGGGAGGAGCTGGTGCGCAGACTCACCGGACGTGGCACCGAGCCGCCCGAGGTGATCGAACGCCGCCTGGAGGCGGCGAAGGTCGAACTGGCGGCTGAACCCGAGTTCGATGTGAACTTGGTCAACACCTCCGTCGAGGACGTGGCGCGCGAGCTGCTAGCCTTGATGGATGTGGTGTGATCCCGCCTGCTCATTGAGGCTTGCTCCATCGCACTGAATCTTTCCCATCCATCGGAAGGTAGAGCGTGTCCTCTTCCATCTCCGCGCCCGAGGGCATCATCAACCCGCCGATCGACGAGCTCCTCGAGGCCACGGACTCGAAGTACAGCCTCGTGATCTACGCGGCCAAGCGGGCCCGCCAGATCAACGCGTACTACTCGCAGCTCGGTGAGGGCCTGCTTGAGTACGTCGGTCCGCTGGTGGACACCCATGTCCACGAGAAGCCGCTCTCGATCGCCCTGCGCGAGATCAACGCGGGTCTGCTGACGTCCGAGGCCGTCGAGGGCCCGGCGCAGTAGTAGTACTTTCAGCTTTTCGCTGACTTATCCACAGGCCCGGCAGCGCGACTGCCGGGCCTGTGGTGTGTGATGGACCCGTACATCGCAGTCGTACGTTGCCGAGCGGGGAGAGACGGGGAGAGACGGTGGACAAGCCGAAGGTCGTGCTGGGGGTCAGTGGCGGCATCGCCGCGTACAAGGCCTGTGAGCTGCTGAGAAGGCTCACGGAGTCCGGCCACGACGTCCGCGTCGTCCCCACCGCCTCCGCACTGCACTTCGTGGGCGCCGCCACCTGGTCCGCCCTTTCCGGCAAGCCGGTCTCGACCGAGGTCTGGGACGACGTCCACGAGGTCCCGCACGTCCGTATCGGGCAGCACGCCGACCTGGTGGTCGTGGCCCCGGCGACCGCGGACACCCTCGCCAGGGCGGCGCACGGCCTGGCGGACGACCTCCTCACCAACACCCTGCTGACGGCCCGCTGCCCGGTTGTCTTCGCGCCCGCCATGCACACCGAGATGTGGGAGCACCCGGCCACTCAGGAGAACGTGCAGACACTGCGCCGTCGCGGCGCGATCGTGATCGAGCCGGCCGTCGGTCGGCTGACCGGCGTCGACACCGGCAAGGGCCGGCTGCCGGAACCCGCCGAGATCTTCGAGGTCTGCCGCCGGGTGCTCGCCCGGGGCGTCACCGAGCCCGACCTCAAGGGCCGGCACGTGGTCGTGAGCGCCGGCGGCACCCGCGAGCCGCTCGACCCCGTCCGGTTCCTCGGTAACCGCTCCTCAGGCAAGCAGGGCTACGCCCTCGCCCGCACCGCGGCCGCGCGCGGCGCCCGGGTCACCCTGATCGCGGCGAACACCGGCATGCCGGACCCGGCGGGCGTGGACGTGGTCCCCGTGGGGACGGCCGTGCAGCTGCGCGAGGCGGTCCTGAAGGCGGCGGCCGACGCCGACGCGGTCGTCATGGCGGCGGCGGTCGCGGACTTCCGCCCGCAGACGTACGCGGCCGGAAAGATCAAGAAGAAGGACGGTCAGGACCCCGAGCCGATCGTCCTGGTGCGTAATCCGGACATCCTCGCCGAGATCTCGGCCGAGCGCGCCCGCCCCGGCCAGGTGATAGTCGGCTTCGCCGCCGAGACCGACGACGTCCTGGCCAACGGTCGTACGAAACTGCGCCGCAAGGGCTGCGACCTCCTCGTCGTCAACGAGGTGGGGGAGCGCAAGACCTTCGGGTCGGAGGAGAACGAGGCAGTGGTGCTGGGCGCCGACGGCAGTGAGACCCCGGTACCGCACGGCCCGAAGGAGTTCCTGGCCGAAACCGTGTGGGACCTGGTGGCACAGCGCCTCACGTGAATGTTTCCTTCGCTTCTCGGTCACCACAAACCTCTGCCACAGTGGCGTGGCGCCCCTGGCCAAGCCCGCTCGTCATTGGGCACAATGCCCGTGCCGCAGGTCACAGCACTCCCGAGTGGCGAGACGGGGGAGCCGGTGGCCGAGCACGACCGATAAACTGTTCTCGGACGATGCCGGGCGCAGCCCCCGAGCCCGTCCGCCAATGATCAGCCAGCAGCCGCTGCAACCCCAGGGAGCGTTGTGTCCCGTCGTCTGTTCACCTCGGAGTCCGTGACCGAGGGCCACCCCGACAAGATCGCTGACCAGATCAGTGACACCATCCTCGACGCGCTCCTCAAGGAGGACCCGACGTCCCGGGTCGCGGTCGAGACCCTGATCACGACCGGTCTGGTGCATGTGGCCGGTGAGGTCACCACCAAGACCTACGCGCCGATCGCCCAGCTGGTGCGCGACAAGATCCTGGAGATCGGTTACGACTCCTCGAAGAAGGGCTTCGACGGCGCCTCCTGCGGTGTCTCGGTGTCGATCGGCGCGCAGTCCCCGGACATCGCGCAGGGCGTCGACACGGCGTACGAGAACCGGGTCGAGGGCGACGAGGACGAGCTCGACCGCCAGGGCGCGGGCGACCAGGGTCTGATGTTCGGCTACGCGACGGACGAGACGCCGACCCTGATGCCGCTGCCGATCTTCCTGGCGCACCGCCTGGCCAAGCGCCTGTCCGAGGTCCGCAAGAACGGCACCATCCCCTACCTGCGCCCCGACGGCAAGACGCAGGTCACCATCGAGTACGACGGTGACAAGGCCGTCCGTCTCGACACGGTCGTCGTCTCCTCGCAGCATGCGTCCGACATCGACCTGGACTCCCTGCTCGCACCGGACATCCGCGAGTTCGTCGTCGAGCCGGAGCTGAAGGCGCTGCTGGACGACGGCATCAAGCTGGACACGGAGAACTACCGCCTCCTGGTCAACCCCACCGGGCGCTTCGAGATCGGCGGTCCGATGGGTGACGCCGGCCTGACCGGCCGCAAGATCATCATCGACACGTACGGCGGCATGGCGCGTCACGGCGGTGGTGCCTTCTCCGGCAAGGACCCGTCCAAGGTCGACCGCTCGGCCGCGTACGCCATGCGCTGGGTCGCCAAGAACGTGGTCGCCGCGGGGCTGGCGTCCCGGTGTGAGGTCCAGGTGGCCTACGCCATCGGCAAGGCCGAGCCCGTGGGCCTGTTCGTGGAGACCTTCGGCACCGCGACGATCGACACCGACAAGATCGAGAAGGCGATCGACGAGGTCTTCGACCTGCGTCCGGCCGCCATCATCCGCGACCTGGACCTGCTGCGCCCGATCTACTCCCTGACGGCGGCGTACGGCCACTTCGGCCGCGAGCTGCCCGAGTTCACGTGGGAGAAGACGGACCGCGTGGAGGAGCTGAAGAAGGCCGCAGGCCTGTAAGTGCATAGGTAAGCCCCCAGCGGTTTGCCGCGAGGCCCGGTGTCCCCTTGGGGTGCCGGGCCTCGGTGCGTCGCCGGCTGGACGAGCGCGGGCCCGTGCCGGACGGGTTCTTCGGGTTCGGGCGGCGTCGGTTGTCAGTGGGGTTTGGTAAAAATGCAAGCGTGAGCAGCGAGAACGGGTCCGTGGACGGTGGCGCCGAAGGAGCGCAGCCCGAGCAGCTTGCCTTGATTCGGGAGAGTGTGCGGAAGGCCAAGGTGCCGCGGGCCAAGCCGCGGACGTGGCGGGGGGCCGCGTTGGCCAGGGAGTTGCCGGTCGCGCGGGTGCTGGTGGACAAGGGGGTGCTGCACCTTGACCGGTACTTCGACTACGCCGTGCCCGAGGAGCTCGACGCGGACGCGCAGCCGGGGGTGCGGGTGCGGGTGCGGTTCGGGGCCGGGCGTGGGCGGGTCCGGGACGGGCGGCGTGAGGGCGGGGGGCTCATCGACGGGTTTCTGGTCGAGCGGCTTGCCGAGTCGGACTACTCCGGGCCGCTGGCGGCACTTGCTCAGGTCGTCTCGCCGGAGCCGGTGCTCAGTGAGGAGCTCCTGGGGCTCGCTCGGGCCGTCGCCGACCGGTATGCGGGGAGCCTCGCGGATGTGCTGCAGCTTGCCGTCCCGCCGCGTAGCGCTCGCGCCGAGCAGCGGCCTTCGCCCGAGCCGTTGCCGCCGCCCGCGGCGCCCGAGGTGGGGTCCTGGGGGCGGTACGAGCGGGGGGACGCGTTTCTGGAGTCGCTGGCCTCGGGGGGTGCACCGCGCGCGGTGTGGAACGCCCTGCCCGGGCCGGAGTGGTGTGAGGAGCTGGCGCGGGCCGTTGCCGCGACCTTGGCTTCGGATCGGGGGGCGCTGGTCGTCGTGCCGGACGGGCGGGCCGTCGCGCGGGTCGACGCCGCGCTGACCTCGGTACTGGGAGAGGGGCGGCATGCGGTCCTGACCGCCGACGCCGGGCCCGAGAAGCGGTACCGGGAGTGGCTGGCCGTGCGGCGGGGGGCCGTGCGCGCCGTGGTCGGGACGCGAGCCGCCATGTTCGCACCGGTGCGCGATCTGGGGCTCGTCGCGCTCTGGGACGACGGCGACGACAGTCACAGTGAGCCGCATGCTCCGCAGCCGCATGCGCGTGAGGTGCTGCTGTTGCGGGCCGCGCAGGACAAGTGCGGCTTTCTGCTGGGGAGTTGGAGCTGCACGGTGGAGGCAGCGCAGCTTGTGGAGAGCGGTTGGGCGCGGCCGCTCGTCGCCTCGCGGGAGCAGGTACGGGCCGTCGCTCCGCTGGTGCGGACCGTGGGGGACCAGGATCTCGCGCGGGACGAGGCGGCTCGGGCGGCCCGGCTGCCGACGCTCGCCTGGCAGGCCGTCAGGGAGGGCTTGCGGCACGGACCGGTGCTGGTGCAGGTGCCGCGGCGGGGGTACGTGCCACGGATGGCCTGCGCCAACTGCCGGGAGCCCGCGCGGTGTCGGCACTGTGCCGGGCCGTTGGAGGGTCAGGAGTCCGGGGCGGCGCTGCGGTGCGGGTGGTGTGGGCGCGAGGAGGCGGCCTGGCACTGTCCGGAGTGCGGGGGCTTCCGGTTGCGGGCGCAGGTGGTGGGGGCGCGGCGTACCGCGGAGGAGTTGGGACGGGCGTTTCCGGCTGTTCCGGTGCGGACGTCCGGGCGTGAACATGTGCTGGACACCGTGCCGGGGGCGCCGGCGCTCGTGGTGAGCACGCCGGGGGCGGAGCCCGTCGCCGAGGGCGGGTATGCGGCCGCGCTGTTGCTGGACGGGTGGGCCATGCTCGGGCGTCCGGACCTGCGGGCCGGGGAGGATGCGCTACGGCGGTGGATCGGGGCGTCGGCGCTGGTGCGGGCGCAGGAGGCCGGGGGCACGGTGGTGGTGGTTGCCGAGCCCACGCTGCGGCCTGTGCAGGCGTTGGTGCGCTGGGACCCCGTGGGGCATGCGGTCCGGGAGTTGGGGGAGCGGGCCGAGTTGGGGTTTCCGCCGGTGTCGCGGATGGCCGCGGTGTCGGGGACGGCGGAGGCGCTTGCCGAGTTTCTGGCGGCCGTGGAACTGCCTGGTGAGGCTGAGGTGTTGGGGCCTGTGCCGTTGCCGGTGACGGTGGCGGGGGGGCCTCGGAGGGTGGGGGCGCCACCGGTGGGGGAGCGGTGGGAGCGGGTGCTTGTGCGGGTGCCGCCGGGACGGGGGGCGGCTTTGGCGTCTTCCCTGAAGTCGGCGCAGGCCACGCGGATGGCTCGGGGCGGGAGTGGCGGTGAGGGAGCGGTGTGGGTGCGGATTGATCCGCCTGACATCGGGTGACGTTCGGGGGGCGGGTGCGAGAGGCGGGCTGTACGACCTGGGCGTGGGGGCAGGGGTCCGCGAACGTGGCCGCGGCCGCGAAGCCGCGGCGATCTGGGATGGCTGCGGGGCCTGCGTAGGTCGGGGGGTGTGAGGTGGGCCGTACGACCTGGGTGCGGGGACAGCGAGTCCAAGCGATCGTGTGGTTGCAGGCGGTCGCATCTGGCCGCATGGCCGCGGGGCCGCGGGGCGCGCGGAGGTCGGGGGCGTGAGGACATGCGTCTGCCCTCCCGGTCGTGGGGTGGGAGGGCAGAGAGGGGGGAGTGGGTCAGCCGTTGCGCGGGCCGGGGAAGGCGGTGGGGCGTGCCTCGTCACGGAGGGTGGGGCTGCCCGCGGTGGGTTGGGTCGGCATGGAGCGGGCCGCGGGAACGGTCGGAACCGCAGGCACCGAGGGGATGCCGGTGTTGACGCTGACCGTGCGGGCCCCCGACGTCTCCGTGGCCCGCTCGGCCTCGGCTGTCGCCTGGGCCGCGGCGCGGCGGGCGCCGTAACGACGGTGGACCGCCTGCTTGGTGACGCCGAGGGCGGAACCCACCGCGTCCCACGAGAAGCCGAGCGAGCGGTCGAAGTCGACCGCGGCCGTCACCAGGGTCTCGACGCTGTCCCGCAGTTCCTGCGCGAGACGGACCGTGGGGGCGGGGGCGCGTCCGTAGACGACGAAGCCCGTGGAGGGGCCGGAGCGGCGCGGGCGGTAGACGTTGCCCAACTGGGCGGTCAGGGTGCGCAGTGCGTCCACCTGCCGGCGGACCCGCTCGATGTCCCGCACCAGCAAGTGCAGGCTGGCCCGAGCCTGGGCGTCGTGGGTTGCGTGGTCGGCCATGAACAAGCCTCTCGAACCGGCGTTGAAAAGGATGGGGCCGCGATCGCGGCCCGTTGTGGTCAACTCTTTCTTGACCAACGCGTTTACGCTCCGCTGGTCACGCATTGGGGGCGTACCGGCATATGCGCGCGCCGGGGGTGGGGGGTTCGCGCCTTGATCGGGAACACGGCCCTCGCCCGTGGGGGTCCCTCTCCGGCCGTGCGGCTGTCGGAGCTCGCCATAGACTTGTGTGTTGCTCGTCGTCACCCGTCCGAGTCACCCGTCCGAGAGGCCCTGCCCACCCATGAAGCTCGTCTTCGCCGGTACCCCCGAGGTCGCCGTTCCCGCTCTGGACGCTCTCATCGCCTCCGGGCGGCATGAGGTCGCCGCCGTCGTCACCCGGCCGGACGCGCCGGCCGGGCGGGGGCGCAGGCTGGTCGCGAGCCCGGTCGCGGAGCGGGCGGAGGAGGCGGGGATCGAGGTACTGAAGCCCGTCAAGCCGCGTGATCCGGAGTTCCTCGAGCGGCTTCGTGAGATCGCCCCGGACTGCTGCCCCGTGGTCGCCTACGGCGCCCTTCTGCCCCGCGTCGCCCTCGACATCCCCGCCCACGGCTGGGTCAACCTGCACTTCTCGCTGCTGCCCGCCTGGCGTGGGGCCGCTCCTGTGCAGCACTCCATCATGGCGGGGGACGAGATCACGGGTGCTTCGACCTTCCTCATCGAGGAGGGGCTCGACTCCGGGCCCGTCTACGGCACCGTCACCGAGGAGATCCGGCACACCGACACCAGCGGTGACCTGCTGACCCGGCTCGCCTTCGCCGGTGCCGGGCTGCTCTCCGCGACCATGGACAGTATCGCCGACGGCACGCTGAAGGCGGTACCGCAGCCTGCGGAGGGCGTCACCGTCGCCCCGAAGATCACCGTCGAGGACGCGCGGGTCGACTGGGCCGCGCCTGCCGTGCGGGTGGACCGGGTCGTGCGGGGGTGCCACCCCTCGCCCGGTGCCTGGACGACCTTCCGCGGCGAGCGGCTCAAGCTCATCCAGGTCCGGCCGGTTCCCGACCGGACGGATCTCGCCCCCGGGGCGCTCGCCGTCGGCAAGAACAGCGTCCACGTCGGTACCGGGTCGTACGGCGTCGAGTTGCTGTGGGTGCAGGCACAGGGGAAGAAGCCGATGAAGGCCGCGGACTGGGCGAGGGGCGTCAGGATCTCGGACGGGGAGACCGTCGGCGGGTGACGCGACAGCGACAGCGTGGGCGGGTCGCCGACGGTGGCCGGTCAGCCTGGTCGGCGACGGTGGGCCGCAGGGCGCCTGTCTCCCACACGGGCCTGTTGTGCCGGACCAGGCCGCGACGCGGGTCAGGACGGCGAGCGTGAGGGCGGCCTGATGCCGGAAGGCGTGCCTGCCGGCCGGGTCGCGTCGGCCGTTGGCGTGCCGGGGTCGTCGCTCCGCCGTGCGGCGGTGGTCGGTGGATCGGGTGGGTGGTTGCGTCGGTGGCCGGTGGCCGGTGGCGTGGTCGTTGGCGTGCCTGTGTCCTGGGCAGGTCGTGCGGGCAGAAGGCCTGAATCGGGGTTGGTCGCGTCCCTGTCGGCGTGCCCGGATCGAGGCTCTGTCGCGCGGCGGTGGTCGGTGGATCGGGTGGGTGGTTGCGTCGGTGGCCGGTGGCCTGGGTCCTTGCGGGCAGGAGGCTGGAGTCGGGGCTGGTGGCGTCGGTCGTCGGAGTGCCGGGGCCGGCTTCCGTCGTGCGGTGGTGGTCGGTGGGATCGGGCGCGAGCCAGGCTCCGGTATGTGTCGTCTCGCCTTGGGATCACCCGGCGCGGGATCGGGCGCGAGCCAGGCTCCGGTATGTGACGTCCCGCCTCGGGATCACCCGGGCCCTCGAAGGGCGACGTCGCCTCCCGCGGACGTACGCTTGGGGCGTCACCAGAACTTGAATCCGGAGCACCTTTTTCGTGAGCGACCAGCCCCGTCGGCCCCACAAAACCGGCAAGCCCTACCGTCGGCCTCAGAAGGACCCCGTCCGCATCCTCGCCTTCGAGGCGCTGCGGGCCGTGGACGAGCGGGACGCGTACGCCAACCTCGTCCTGCCGCCGCTGTTGCGGAAGGCGCGGGAAAAGGGCGGCTTCGAGGCGCGGGACGCGGCGCTCGCCACCGAGCTCGTGTACGGGACACTGCGCCGGCAGGGGACGTACGACGCGATCATCGCCGAGTGTGTCGACCGGCCGCTGCGCGAGGTCGATCCGCCGGTGCTCGACGTGCTGAGCCTCGGGGCGCATCAGCTGCTCGGGACGCGCATCCCGACGCACGCCGCCGTGTCCGCCTCCGTCGAGCTCGCGCGGGTCGTACTCGGGGACGGCCGCGCCAAGTTCGTCAACGCCGTGCTGCGGAAGGTCGCGCAGAACGACCTCCCCGGGTGGATCGCCAAAGTGGCGCCGCCCTACGAGGACGATCCCGAGGACCATCTCGCCGTCGTCCACTCCCACCCCCGCTGGGTCGTCTCCGCGCTGTGGGACTCCCTCGGCGGAGGGCGGGCCGGCATCGAGCGGCTGCTGGAGGCCGACAACGAGCGGCCCGAGGTGACCCTCGTCGCCCGGCCGGGGCGGTCCACCGCCGAGGAACTGCTCCGCGAGGAGTCCGCCGTGGCAGGGCGTTGGTCGCCGTATGCCGTACGGCTGTCGGAAGGCGGTGAGCCCGGTGCCGTCGACGCCGTACGGGAAGGCCGGGCCGGGGTGCAGGACGAGGGGAGCCAGCTCGTCGCGCTGGCCCTCGCGAACGCGCCTGTCGAGGGCCGGGACGAGAAGTGGCTCGACGGGTGTGCGGGGCCCGGCGGCAAGGCCGCGCTGCTCGCCGCACTGGCCGCCGAGCGGGGGGCCATGCTGCTCGCCTCCGAGAAGCAGCCGCACCGGGCCGGACTCGTCGCCAAGGCGCTCGCCGGGAATCCCGGGCCGTACCAGGTCATCGCCGCGGACGGGACCCGGCCGCCGTGGCAGCCGGGGAGTTTCGACCGGGTGCTGATGGATGTGCCGTGCACAGGGCTCGGGGCGCTGCGGCGGCGGCCGGAGGCGCGGTGGCGGCGCCGGCCCGAGGACCTGGAGGGGTTCGGGCCGTTGCAGCGGGGGTTGTTGAGCACCGCACTGGATTCCGTCCGGGTGGGCGGAGTCGTCGGATACGCGACCTGTTCGCCTCATCTCGCGGAGACGAGGGCCGTTGTCGAGGACGTGCTCAAGCAGTGGCCGGCCGCCGAGCTAGTCGATGCGAGGCCGTTGTTCCCCGGAGTGCCGGAGCTGGGGGAGGGGCCGGATGTGCAGTTGTGGCCGCATGTGCACGGTACCGATGCGATGTATCTGGCGGTCATCCGTAGGACAGGGTGATCTAGTCGTGGGTCCGCGGCGCCGTCGTGGCTGGTCGCCCGGCTCCCCGCGCCTCTGGGTCGGTCGGCTCACCGTTGGCCAGTTTGCTGGGCCACCACACCTTCTCGCCCACGTCCAGGAACAGGGACGTGACCAGCACCGACCGCACGATGAACGTGTCCAGCAGGACGCCCAGCGCCACCGTGAAGCCGATCTCCGCGAAGGCGACCATCGGCAGGGTGCCGAGAGCGGCGAAGGTGCCGGCCAGGACCAGGCCGGCGGAGGTGATGACGGCGCCGGTCGCGGCCAGACCCGTGATCACGCCCGCGCGGGTGCCTCCGTGGGCCGCCTCCTCGCGGATGCGGGTGGTCAGGAAGATGTTGTAGTCGATGCCGAGGGCCACCAGGAAGACGAAGACGAACAGCGGGAAGTCCGTGGTCTCGCCCGCGTAGTCGAACACGTGGCGGAAGGCCAGGGCGCTGATGCCCAGGGCCGCCGCGAAGGACAGGATCACCGTCCCGACCAGCAGCAACGGGGCGATCAGGGCGCGCAGCAGGCCGCACAGGATCAGCAGGACGACCGCGAGCACCAGCGGGATGATCAGGATGTTGTCGTGCGTGGTCGCCTTGTCCATGTCCAGCAGGGCGGCCGTACCGCCGCCGACCCGGGCGTCGGCGTCCGGGACCGCGTGGACGGCGTCCCGGACCCGCTCCACCGTCTGTTTCGCGGCCTCGCTGTCGGCCGGGGCGGTCATCGTCGCCTCGAAGAGGACCTTGCCTTCGTGTGACGGTTTGGTGCCCGGTGGCAGGCCGAGGGACGTGGGCACGACTCCCCGTGTTCCGGCGACCGCCTCGCCGACCTGTCGTGCCTGGGCCTGGTTGCTGACGACGACCAGGGGATCGCCGCTGCCCGCCGCGAAGTACTTCGCGGAGACCTGCTGGCCGACGATGGAGTCCGGTTTCCCGGTGAACGCGTCCGCGTTGCTGATGCCTTCGGCGCGCAGCTGGATCAGGCCGAGCGAGCAGATCACGAGGGCCGCTGCCGTGGCGCTCCAGACCATCCGGGGGCGGAGGGCCATACGGCGGCCGGCGCGGGCCCAGAGGCCGGTCTCGATGCGGTCGGGGTCGCCGAAGCGCGGGATGGTCGGCCAGAAGATCCAGCGGCCGAAGATCACCAGCAGGGCCGGGAACAGGGTCGTCATCGCCAGCAGGGCGACCGCGACACCGATCGCGGCGACCGGACCGAGGCCCCGGGTCGAGTTCATCTCGGCGGTCAGCAGGACCAGCATGCTCAGGACGACGGTCGCGCCGGAGGCGAGCACTGCCGGGCCCGCCCGGTGCAGGGCGCGGACCATCGCCTCGTGGCGGTCCTCGTGGTGGTGCAGTTCCTCCCGGTAGCGGGCGACCAGCAGCAGGGCATAGTCGGTCCCCGCCCCGAAGACGAGCACGGTCAGAATGCCCGCGCTCTGGCCGTTGACGGTCAGTCCCGCGTGCGTGGCGAGCAGATAGATCAAGGCCTGCGCGGTGAACAGCGCGGCGACCACGGAGAGCAGCGGGACCAGAAGCAGGGTGGGGCTGCGAAAGGTGATGAGCAGCATGACGATGACGACGGCCATCGCCGACAGCAGCAGCGTCGAGTCGATGCCCTCGAAGGCCTTGGAGAAGTCCGCGGACGTGCCGCCGGGGCCGGTGATGTGCACGGCGAGGCCGTCGCCGCCCTTGCCCACGATGTCACGGAGGGAGTCGACCGCGGGCGCGATCTCCTTCCAGCCCTTCTCGTCCATGGTGACCGGGACGAGGATCTGGGCCGCGCGCGGGTCGCTTGGCCGGTCGTAGATCGGGCCCCGGGTCTCCGAGCCGCGGACGCCGTGTGCCGTCAGCTGCTTGATCTCGGCCGTGTCCTTGGCGATCGAGGCGCGCTCCTGCGGCGTGAGGCCGCTCTCGCGCGCGTAGACGACGACCGCGGGGATCTGTTCCGGCCTGAAGTCCTCGGAGAGCTGGAGGACCTGGGTCGACTCCGCGGAGCCGGGCAGCCACGAGGCCGCGTCGTTGTCCTGGGCGTCGGTGAGCTTGGAGGCCAGGGGCGCCGTCAGGAACAGCACCACCAACCACAGTGCCAGCACCACCCACTTGGCACGCCGTCCGCAGACGAAGTGCGCGATGCCCCGATTCCCGGTCATGGCCACCCCCGGCGCCACCTGTCGAGCCGATCAGCCGCCCAGCATGACACGCACAGGTCGTTCACAACATCCGATGAACGGCTTAGGTCTGGACCGGCGCGCCCCTTCGCGCCCCGGCATGGGAGGCTTGGGGCATGGCCGCGCAGATCAATCCCAGCATCCTGTCCGCCGACTTCGCCCGCCTCGCGGACGAGGCGAAGGCGGTCGAGGGAGCCGACTGGCTCCACGTAGACGTCATGGACAACCATTTCGTCCCGAACCTCACGCTCGGTGTGCCGGTCGTAGAGTCTCTGGCCCGTGCGACGGACACCCCGCTGGACTGCCATCTGATGATCGAGGCCCCCGATCGCTGGGCGCCCCAGTACGTAGAGGCGGGGGCTTCCTCCGTCACCTTCCATGTGGAGGCTGCCGCCGCTCCGGTCCGGCTCGCCCGGGAGATCCGGGCCAAGGGCGCCCGCGCCTCCATGGCGCTGAAGCCCGCGACGCCCATCGAGCCGTACGAGGACCTGCTCCCCGAGCTCGACATGCTGCTGATCATGACGGTCGAGCCCGGTTTCGGGGGACAGGCCTTCCTCGACATCATGCTCCCCAAGATTCGCCGGACCCGCGAGTTGATCAGCAAGCACGGCCTTGAGCTGTGGCTCCAGGTCGACGGTGGCGTCTCGGCCTCCACCATCGAGCGCTGCGCGGACGCGGGCGCCGATGTCTTCGTCGCCGGGTCCGCGGTGTACGGGGCGTCCGACCCGGCCGAGGCGGTACGTGTATTGCGCAACCAGGCGGAGGGGGCGACCGCTAAGGCTTCGTGGGCGTGCGACCACTGAGCCAAGGGAACGTGAACGGCTTCGATCAGGGCTGATCAAGTGCGCCGGATCTGCAAGGATGAACGGCGAATCCAGAGTGTGAACAGCAGTGAGGAGATCGCCGTGTCGGGTATGTCGGCTGGCCGGTCAGCCATGCGGATGGGACCCGCTGAGCTGGTGCAGGCGGCGGCCATGGCCCGCCGCTTCTACCTCGAGGGCAAGTCCAAGATCCAGATCGCGGAGGAGTTCGGCGTCAGCCGCTTCAAGGTGGCCCGGGTCCTGGAGACCGCCCTCGAACGGGATCTCGTACGCATCGAGATCCGCGTGCCGGCCGAGCTGGACGCCGAGCGCTCCGACGCGCTCCGCGCCCGGTACGGCCTCAGGCACGCCGTCGTGGTGGAGTCCCCGGCCGAGGCCCAGGACTCGCCGGACCCCGAGAACCTGGGAGAAGTGGCCGCCGACCTGCTCGGCGAACTGGTCGACGAGGGCGACATCCTGGGCCTGGCCTGGGGTCGTTCCACCATCCACATGGCGGCCGCCCTCGACCGGCTGCCACCGTGCACGGTGGTGCAGTTGACCGGTGTGTACGACGCCGGGACCGCCGAGCGCGGTTCGGTGGAGGCGGTGCGGCGGGCCGCCCAGGTGTCCGGCGGGGACGCCCACCCCATCTACGCGCCGATGCTGCTGCCGGACGCGGCCACCGCGGCCGCGTTGCGCAACCAGACCGGGATCGCCCGGGCCTTCGAGTACTTCGACAAGGTCACGGTCGCCTGTGTCTCCATCGGCTCCTGGGAGCCGGGCATCTCGACGGTGCACGACATGCTCAGCGACGAGGAGCGCGGCCACTACGCCTCGCTCGGCGTCGCCGCCGAGATGTCCGCGCACCTCTTCGACTCCGAAGGGCGCCGGGTCGGGCGGGACCTGGGCGAGCGGTGCATCACCGTCAAGGCCGACCAGCTCCGCCGTATCCCCGAGGTCGTCGCGATCGCCGGGGGACAGCGCAAGGCGGCCGCGATCGACGCGGTGCTGCGGTCCGGACTCGTCACCAGCCTGGTGACGGACACCTCCGCCGCGGACTACCTGATGACGGCGGGGACGACCCCGAAGCCGGCACTCAACAGGGCGGACCCGGACGGGCCCTGACGGAAGGCCATGAGGGACGGCCGCGGCAGCATCGAGCGCATGCTGCTGCGGTTCGTCTCCCGAATGCTTCTGTGTCTGCTCGTCCTGACGGGGTGTTCGGCCACCGGCACCGAGCCGTCGACGGGCGGCGGCCTGGCCACCGTCCAGGAGTCGAAGCTCCCGGCCGAGGCCCGGCAGACCCTCGAACTCATCGACAGGGGCGGGCCGTTCCCGTACGCCAAGGACGGCTCGGTCTTCGGGAACTTCGAGCGACTGCTGCCCGCGCGCCAGCGCGGTTACTACCACGAGTAGCTGCCTCTGACTGTCTCTGACTGCCTCGCGTCCTCATATGCGCAGATCGGATGGGTGTGTCAGGGGTGCCTGAAGGTGTGGGGTCGATTCAGGGTCGAAGTGGCTGCCCGGTAAACGGCAATTCTCTGGAAGGCTGGGGAATCTCATCCTGAGAGTTGGCGATCGGTGAGCCAGGACCGGCTCCGCCTTGAGCTGAACCCGGCGTACAGCCCGACTCGTCTGCCGCCAGGCGCTCCTGACCAGTGAAAGCACCGGCCAAGGGCCCTTTTTGCCGTACTAGGGGCTTGTTCGGATCCCGTTCCGCACCGGGTCAAACCGGACCGCGCGGCTACGTAAATAGCCACGAGAGTAACCGTGCATAGGGGGCCGGAGGTTGGCGGCTGCGCGGCCTGACCTGGTGCCGGCGCCGCTGCCCTCCGAGACGGCGACGATGTAGAGCCTAGGTGGGCAGCAATGCTGCTCAGCCCCAGGACGCCACTGGTGTGAACGAAATGTCCTGCCGGACTGCTCCGGCACGTCGTTCAGCACCGTTGTAGAGGTCGTTGCCGCGGCGCAGGGTGACGCTCTGATGGTCTCGGGCCAGCCGATCCCATACCCAAGGGGTCCCGGCCGGCGTGTTTCTGTCAGCTGGGCCTTGGACGCCGTACGGATGCCGGGCGACGCCCTACGACGGCACCGAGTCACCGGACCGGTCACCCGCCGTTGCACCAGGCCCTGTGCCGTTGCACAGGCCCCGTGCTTGCGGCGCCCCACTCGACCTTGCGGCGCTCCACTCGACGCGGTGCCCCCGCCGGGCCTACCTTCGAGGTCCTTCGTCCTTCCCGTGCAGGGGGACCCATGCGGTCACACAGACCAACGCCGTGGGCGGCAGCGCGGTTGCTGATGTCCGTACGGCTGCTGCTCGCATGGGGTCCCATCCTTCCGGGACATCCATGGCCCGACAACGGACTGTACCTGTGGGTGTGCAAGGGGGAGGGGGCTGCCGGTGGGCGGAGTTCCTGCCGATCGAACCCTCCGACTACTTCCACGAATTCGCGCTGCGTCGGGCGGCTACACCAGGACGGGCAGCGATACGAGCCCGCGGACGAGACGCGTGTGGCGCCACTCCAACCGGTCGGCTGGTCCCGCGAGACGGATTCCGGGAAACCGGCTCAGTACCGCCCGCAGGGCGATCTCCGCCTCGGCCTTGGCCAGGGGAGCGCCGACGCAGCGGTGGATGCCGTGGCCGAAGCTGAGGTGGGCGGTGGCGTCCCGGTCCAGGTCGAGCAGGTCCGGTGACGGGAAGCGGGCCGGGTCGCGGTTGGCGGCTCCGAGGGCGATCAGTACCGGGGCGCCGGCCGGGATGTCGGTACCGCCGAGCGTGACGGGTTTTGTGGTGAACCGGAAGGTGGCGGTACTGACGGGGGAGTCCCATCGAAGCAACTCGTCGAGTACGGCCGGGACATCGTCCGGATTCTTCCGGAGGCGATCCAGCTCGGCGGAGCGCTGGAGCAATGCGAGGGTGGCGTTGCCGAGGAAGTTGGTGGTGGTCTCGTGCCCGGCCACGAGCAGCAGTACCGCCAGGGAGACCAGTTCCTCTTCGCTGAGATGGTCGCCTCCGTCGCGAGCCGAGATGAGTCCGTCGAGGAGGGAGTTGCCGGGGTTCAGGCGCTTGGCGGCGATGAGGGTCGTCATGTAGTCGGCCAGGGAATGCGAGGCCGCGTCGATGGAGTCGGGGTTGCCTGCCGCGAACAGCTCTCCGGACCAGCGCCGGACGTCGGGTCGGTCTCCCGCAGGCACTCCGAGCAGTTCGCAGATCACGATGACCGGCAGCGGCACCGCCAGGCCGGCCACGAAGTCGAACCGTTCGCCGACGGGCCACTGATCCAGCAACTCGTCGGTGACGCGGGCGATGAACGGGCGCAGCTGCGCGACGGCTCCGTTCGTGAATGCCTTGGTCACCAGCTTGCGCAGCCGGGTGTGCTGGGGTGGATCGGTGGCCAGCATGGTGTGTGCCACCGCCGGGTGCAGCCGACGCCGTGGCTCCTTGCCCGCGAAGAACGCGGCCGTGTCCTTCGAGAGCCGAGCGTCGCCGAGGGCATCCCGGGCTTCCGCGTAGCCGGTGACCACGTAGCTGGGGTGACTACCGGACCCGGTGGGCAGGGGCTGCACGGGGCAACTGGACCGCATGGCCGCGTAGGTGGGGTAGGGGTCCTGGAGGAAGCGGGGGTCTTGGCTCAGGTCGGTCATGCTTTCAGGCTGCAGCCCGCTCCGGCTGGTCGTCATCCCCGACACGCCCAACACAGGGCCCGCAGGCGTCGGTTGGCCGGTTGCCAGGAGGAGCAGGAGCCGCTTCGTGTCCGCGCGGACGTCCTGGTGGGAGACGGCCTTCGCCGACGGCAGGACGACCTCGTCGGCGAACCGGCCGGTCTTCGAGGCGGGCGGCGCTGCCTTCACAACCACCGCTTCGACCGCCGTGGCTCCTTGCTCCGTTCCAGCGCCGAACGCGGCCTGGGCCATCTCCCGCACCCGGACCGGTACGGCCGAAGGACGAGGACCAACCGGTCCAGATTCACGCGGAGATGAGTCCCGTCATCCGCGGAGTGGGGCGCATCAGCTGCACGACGCTCGCCCGCCGGTACCTTCCGCGCATGGGCGTTGCCCTCGTCCCCTGCACCGCACAGGACTTCATCAACGCCATAGCAGCGTAAGTCTTCACGCCGATCGTCCCTGCGCCGATACGCTGTGACGACCATGCAGGTGCCTTCAGTTCGCCGGTGAGGAACTCCAGGCCGACGTCGCTCGCCTTCAGCTCCTCGGCGAGCATGGCAAGTTCGATGCCGCGGCCGGGCTGCTTGTGCTCGTGGACGACGAGGGTCACGGCGACGCCGGAGGAGCGAATCTCCCAGGCGAGCTTCACAGCACCTTCCGGTTCGGGGCGTCGGGTGGCGCGGGTGGAGACTTCTCCGAAAAGACGCGGGTCACCCCAGCCTTGGCGAGGGAGTCGAGCTGCGCGTCCAGGGACTGCCGGGCGGTCGAGGCACGGGGCGTATCCGAGGCGGACGTGCCCGACCGGCTCGGCGCCGGCGTTCGCGGGCCGGGGCAGCTCGGCCCATACCGACCCCGCCTTGCGTACGGCGGGGGTCCGCACACTGAGCGCCTTGGAGAGTTGGGGCACGAGGCGGAAGCGCGCGGTGTGGTACTCGATGGCCACTCTGCCCTTCCCGGTCCGGCATGGGGAGCCCGCCGGGGTGGCGCAGGTGGACATCGGGCAGTCGTGGGATTCCACGCGCTTGCAGTCGTCGCTCACGACCCCAAACTGTTTTATGAGGGTGTTTCACGAGCGACCACCTAGAAAAGTGGGACTGGCCAATGGGATAGGCAGGCAGCCCCTCCGAAAGCCCTCCACAGACCACAGAAGATGTCAGGCGGCGAACACTTGGGAGTCGTCGGCGAACGCCTTGAATTCCAGGGCGTTGCCGGCCGGGTCGAGCAGGAACATCGTCCATTGCTCGCCGGTTTCGCCTGCGAAGCGCACGTAGGGCTCGATGACGAATTCGGTGTCCGCGGCGCGCAGCCGGTCGGCGAGCCGGTGGAAGGCGTCGATGGTCAGGATCAGCCCGAAGTGCGGTACGGGGACGTCGTGGCCGTCGACCGGGTTGTGTATCTGTCCGGTACGGGCAGGGGCGAGGTGGGTGACGAACTGGTGGCCGTGCAGATTCCAGTCCACCCAGGTGTCGGCGCTACGGCCCTGCTCCAGGCCGAGCGTCTCGCCGTAGAAGCGGCGGGCGGCGTCCAGGTCGTCGACCGGGACAGCGAGGTGGAAGCGGGGGATGGGGGAGGTGAGAACGGACATGGGTCTGGGGTTCCTTCCTTGCGGCGAGGAGTGCCTGGTCCTTACCAGCTCTGGCGGGTGGGGGAAATGATCAGGTCGTTGACAGTGACGTCGGCGGGCTGGGCGAGGGCGTAGACGACGGCGTTGGCGACGCTTTGCGGGCTGATGGCGATGGCGTTCAGTTCCTGGGCCGCCGTTCGTCCGGCGGGGTCGGTGACCTTGTCGGCCCAGCCGGTGTCGATGACGCCGGGGCTGATCGTGGAGGCCTTGATGCCTTCGCGGACGCCGAGTTCCCTGCGCATGGACTCGGTCATGGCCCGGACGAAGAACTTGGTGGAGCTGTAGACACCGGCGCCGTCTCCGACCTGGTGGCCGGCGACCGAGTCCATGTTGAGGATGTGGCCGGCCTTCTGGCGAAGCATGACCGGAAGGACGGCGTGGACGCCGTTGAGGTAGCCGCGGATGTTCACGTCGATCATCCGGTTCCAGTCGTCCATCGCGCCGTCCTTCCAGAAGGAGAACAGCATCAGGCCGGCGTTGTTGACCAGGACGTCGATCCGGCCGAACCGTTCGACAGCGAAGTCGGCCAGTGCCTGCATGTCCACGACGTCGGCGGCGTCGGCGACGTCGGCGAGCCTGGCGACGGCGGTGCCGCCGGTCATGTTGATGTCGGCGACCAGTTGGTCGAGGGTTTCCTGGCCGCGGGCGGCGGCGACGATCTTGGCGCCGCGGGCTGAGAGGGCCTTGGCGCTGACGGCGCCGATGCCGGAGGAGGCGCCGGTGATGACGACGACCTTGTCCTGCAGGTGGTTCATGGGGATCTCTCAGTGCGGTGGTTCAGCGCGCCTTCCCTGGTGAGGGCAGCGTGGCGGAGGCTGTAAGGGGGTGTCAGCGCTTGCGGCGCTCGACGACGTAGGCGTACTGGTCGGGCCAGGTCGGCTCGGCGTCGAGCGTGAGCGCGGCGTGCTGTGGCCAGTAGGGGTTGCGCAGGAGTTCACGGCCGAGGAGGACGGCGTCGGCCTGCCCGCTGGTGAGGATGTCCTCGGCCTGCTGCGGCTCGGTGATGATGCCGACGGCGCCGGTGGGGATACCGGTGGCCTGGCGGGCCTGGGTGGCGAAGGGCACCTGGTAGTTGGGCCCGGCGACGATCTTGGCGTCGGGGACCATGCCGCCGGTGGACACGTCGAGCAGGTCGACGCCGTGGGCTTGGAGTTCCTTGGCGAGGCGGACGGTGTCGTCCCCGGTCCAGCCCTCGCGTTCGTCCTCGGGATTCTCGGTCAGCCAGTCGGTGGCCGAGGTGCGGAAGAAGACCGGCAGATCCTCGGGCCACACCGCGCGGACGGCGTCGACGACCTCCAGGGCGAAGCGGAGGCGGTTCTCGAAGCTGCCGCCGTAGGCGTCGGTGCGGTGGTTGGACGCCGGGGAGAGGAAGGAGTTGATCAGGAAGCCGTGGGCGCCGTGCACCTCGACCACCTGGAAGCCGGCGGCCAACGCGCGCCGCGCGGAGTCCGCGAAGTCCCGGACAAGCTGCTGGATCTCCTCCACGGTCAGTTCATGAGGAACAGCCAGTCCGCCGAACGCGATGGCGCTGGGCGCGACGGGCTGCCAGCCGCCCTCGGCCTCGGGCACGTACCGGTCGGAGAGCCAGGGCTTGTCCATCGACGTCTTGCGGCCGGCGTGCGCGAGCTGGATGGCCGGGACGGCGCCGTGCGCCTTGACGGCCTCGGCGATGCGGGTGAACGCCTCCTGCTGGCGGTCGTTCCACAGGCCCAGGTCCCAGGGGCTGATGCGCCCGTCGGGCCGCACGCCGGTGGCCTCGGCCATGACCAGGCCCGCACCGCCCGCGGCGCGGGAGGCCAGGTGGGTGAGGTGGAAGTCGGTCGGCACACCGGTGTCCGGGCCTTGGGCGGCGGCGGAGTACATGCACATCGGGGACATCCACACCCGGTTGGGTATCCGAAGCGAACGCAGGGTGAAGGGGGTGAACAGGCTACTCATGCAGGTGGTGCTTCTTTCGTGGTCGGTGATCACCGGACGGGCCGGCTGCCGTCCGGTGTCAGGCGATGATCGTGTGGAGGCCTGCGCCAGCGGGGCGTAGGCCGCTTCGGGGCCTCGCCCAGGACGCCGTGGAGATGCGGGGGCGCGGGCAGGAGGGCCGGGTTCAGGCGAGGCGGGTGACCGCGTCTGCGACGGGGGTGTCGCCGGAGGTCAGCTCGACGATGACGCGGCTGAGGGCGGGCTCGTGCAGGGCGGCGTCGATGAACGCGGCGACGTCGTCGCGGTGTACGTCGCCGTACTCGACGGCGGGCCCGGCGGCGACCCGCCCGGTACCCGGTCCGTCCAGCAGCGTGCCGGGGCGGACGATCAGCCAGTCCAGACCGGTGCGGGTGAGATGGACGTCGGCACTCTTCTTGACCCTGACGTAGTGCTCGAAGCCTTCGGACGCTCCAGCGCCGCGCAGGGCGTCGGGGAACACGGAGACGAGGACGAAGCGCGGGACTCCGGCGGCCTCGGCCGCAGCGGCTGCCTTCTCCAGGCCTTTGCCGTCGATGAGCGTGGTCTTGTCCATGCCGGTTCCGTGGGCGCCGGCCGAGAACACCACTGCGTCGTGCCCGGCAAGCTTGCCTGCGAGCTCTTCCACGGAGTCGGCGATCAGGTCGCCGGTCACCGGCGTCGCGCCGTTCGCGCGGATCGTGTCGGCCTGGGCCGGGCTGCGGTGCATGCCGGTCACCTCGTCGCCGCGCTCGGACAGCAGGGCGGCGAGCCTGCTGCCGACACCTCCGGCGGCACCTATCTGGAACACCTTCATGGGAATCGCCTCTCTCCTTGCCGGGCCATCGGCCACCCCCGTTGTCCTAATGTTGACATTGCGACAACGGGGGAATGTTAACATCACGACATGGAGAAGAGTCAACCCACAGGAGATCGCGTGGTGGCCCCCGCCCGCCGCCGCGGACTGGCCGACGAGGTCGCCGACCGGATCCGGGAGGCGATCTTCAGCGGTGCATACGCCCCCGGAGCACCGCTGCGAGAGGTCGAACTCTCCGGCGCACTGCAGGTCAGCAGGGGACCGGTGCGTGAGGCTCTGCGCGTGCTGGAGCGCGAGGGGCTCGTGCACTGCGCCTGGCACCGCGGCACCGTGGTCACGACGCTGTCCGCCGAGGATGTCGCCGAGCTCGACAGCCTGCGCGGCGCGCTTGAGGACCTCGCCGTCCAGCAGGCCATCGCGTACGCCTCCGAGGAGGACCTCGCCGGCATCGAGAAGGCAGCCGACGTAATGGACCGCACGACGGACCCGCATGCCATGGTCCGTCTGGACATCGCCTTCCACGACGCCGTGTTCGCCGCCACCGGCCACCAGCGTCTCGCCGCGGCCTGGGAGACCATCCGCTGCCAGGTCCACCTGTTCCTGCTGACCCGCATCGGCCTCAGCACCGAGGGCTACCTCGACTGCATCCCCCAGGAACACCACGCACTGGCCGCCGCCCTGCGCACCCGCGACCCCCAGGCCGCACTCCCCCTCTTCGCCGTCCACCGCCGCCACGCCATGGACGTCGTGGCCGGCACGTCGAACCCCGCCTGACGACCGGTCCGCCCGCACCTGAGCACCGCCCAGCGCTGACGAAGCCTGCTCGTCATCGCCCGCACCGGCACCCATGGACATGTGTGACGGCAATCGGTCGCAGGTGGCCACCGTGTCCTGCCGGCGCAGCTCGACCGGTCCGTCGCTTCAGCGCCTCACTCCCGAAAGCTGCCCGCGCTCGGCCGAGATCACCCAACGCAATGAAGCACTACTGGTCGTTACCCGCGTTTGTCGCCGGGCCGGCCGTTCGCCTGGAGAGCGGTCGCACGCTGGTCGAGCCTGCGCACCGCGATTGCCCCCCACTGAAGGTTCTCCCGTTCGAACGACATCCCGCGCAGCAGGGTGAGGTAGGGGCCGATGCGCTCGGCCTCGGCGAAGTAGGCCTCCTCGGAGCGCCCGTCGAGCAGGCGCTGCCGGAGCCGCTCATAGCGGGCCAGTTTGTCGGCTGCCCACTCCATACGCTCGGTGATGGCCTTGCGGACCGCATGGATGTCGCCCGCGTCCAGGCACTGCACCTTGACCATCAATTCGTCCCGGATCACCGCAGGCTTGCCCAAAGGCTCTGCCGTGTAGGCGTGTACGGCTTCACGCCCGGCCTCGGTCAGGGAGAACAGTCGCTTGTTGGGGCGGCGCTCCTGCTCGACGAGGCGGGCCGTGACCAGCCCTTCGGCCTCCATGCGTTCCAGCTCCCGGTAGAGCTGCTGGGGTGTCGACATCCAGAAGTTGGCGACCGTCGCGTCGAATCCCTTTGCAAGGTCGTAGCCGGACGCCTCGCCCTCGATCAGCGCGGCCATCACCGCGTTCCGCAATGCCATGGGTACACACTAGCAACCACCGAGACTAGTCAACTAGGTGACTAGAGATCGGCCCCGGAGTCTATGGACAGCGCGTTGGTATTCGCTCTATCCTCAAAGCGAATATTCAATTTGTTGAGTATGCGAGGTGGCTCATGCATCCGTTCCGCAAGGCCGTCGAGAGCGGTGACGTGGACGCCGTGGCCGGCTTGCTGGCCGACAACGTCGTCTTCACCAGCCCGATCGCCTTCAAGCCGTACTCGGGCAAGGCGATCACCGCCGCGGTCCTGCGTGGTGTCTTCCGCGTCTTTGAGGACTTCACCTACATCCGCGAGATCGCCGGTCCCGCCGGCCGCGACCATGTCCTCGTCTTCACCGCGACCGTCGCCGGCAAGAAGCTCCAGGGCTGCGATCTCCTGCACTTCGACGAGAAAGGCAGGATCGACGACTTCACTGTGATGGTGCGCCCGCTCTCCGCCGCCCAGGCGCTGGCCGAGGCCATGGGCGCCCAGTTCGAGCGGATCGCACGCGAGGCCGCCGAACAGTGACCACGAACGCGTTGCACCTCGGTGACACAGGGACCGCGGAACATGCCACACGCCTTTGATGCGGAACCTGGTGGAAACCCCCTGCCACGACATGGAACGCACCAGCCCGGCGGAGACCGAGAGAGGGACGCGCCTGTTCCACGCAGGTGGCGGCGGCCACTCGCGATCTGTGCAGGCACTTTGACCCTCCTGGCGTGCGTCACGGTCTCAGTCGCCGCGGCCCACCACCGGACGGGGCAGCCGCAGCCCTCGTCCTGCCTGCCCCAGCAGGCTGCAGACACCTACACGTCGACGCCGACCCCCCTGCGGAGCCCTCTCGGCACCCCCATGGCCGGCCCGTCCTGTGACGCGACGGCCCCCGACCACGCCCCGGCCCCCGAACCAGCACCCATGGCGGGCCCTTCGCCGAATTAGACGGATGCCTCAGCAAGGCCCACCCTCAGTTCGCAGCCAAGGGTCGCTTAACCCGGTGCTAGCTGGACACCTCGTCACACTGGCGGCGCAGCGCCTCCCGCGGCGAGTCGGCTGAATGGATGAGTGGTCTGCCGCTGTGGTTCTGCACGGTGAGGTCGTCCCGCAAGGACAAGGGCGCCACCCAGGCCCGCTAGAACCAGGGGTGGTACCCGGAACCGACCTCCGATCGGTGCCGGCGATGCCTCCAGGATTGCCGTCCTGGAGGCATTCGTATGCCTGGCCCCGCTCTGGAGGCAGGCGTCCCCATCGCAACTCGACCAAGGCAGGAACAGAGAGCCGTCGAGGTCACCGCTGCTGATCGATCTCCGTCAACTCGGGTCTCTCGGAGGCAAGTTGCAGAGGTATTGTCTCTGACTGCCTCCGATCGTCTCCGCAACCCGTCCTAGCAGGTCACAGCCGTTTCGACCTTCATCAGTCCAGGTCAGAGGGGTGCGGTCGGGTTACCACGAGTACACCGTCCCCACGCCGGGCTCGCGCGATCGTGGGGCCCGGCGCATCGTCACCGGGCAGGGTGGGGAGATCTACTACACCGATGATCACTACGACTCGTTCAGGGCGGTACTGAGATGACGGCACGCGTGGTCATGCTGGACCTCGACGGGGTCGCGGACAAGGCGGGCCTGATGGAGCGCTGCGTCCGGGACCTGCGGCTGCCGGACTGGTTCGGCCGTAACTGGGACGCGCTGGCCGACGTCCTCTCCGACCCGGGCCTGTGGTCCGAGGACGGTTCCGAGGACGCTGGCGAAGAGGAGACCGTCGTCGTCGTACGGAACTGGGACCGGTACGCGGGTGCGCGGCCGGACGAGTGGGAGACCGCGCGCGAGGTGTTCTCGCAGGCGTCCGCGCTCACCGTGGCGCTCGCCCTTGGAGGTTCGTCCTAAGGCCCCTCCGGGCGGTCTGGACGATTCGCCCGTGGGTGGTATTCCGGCCGGCATGGGAGAATGAAGTACGTGCTCTTTCCCCCTGGCTGACCTGTCCGGGGGCCACCTCTGATCGACTGGGATGTGCAGCACGTGCGTTTCCTCAACGACATCCAGCCCCCGTACGACCTGACGTACGACGACGTCTTCATGGTCCCGAGCCGCAGCGCCGTCGGCTCGCGGCAGGGTGTGGACCTCAGCTCCCCGGACGGCTCGGGCACCACGATCCCGCTGGTCGTCGCCAACATGACCGCCATCGCCGGGCGTCGCATGGCGGAGACCATGGCCCGCCGCGGTGGCCTCGTGGTCATCCCGCAGGACATCCCGATCGAGGTCGTCACCGAGGTCGTCTCCTGGGTGAAGAGCCGCCACCACGTCCTGGACACCCCGATCGTGCTGGCCCCGCACCAGACCGTCGCCGACGCGCTGGCCCTGCTGCCCAAGCGCGCGCACAACGCCGGTGTGGTCGTCGACGAGGCGGGCCGGCCCGTCGGTGTCGTCACCGACCAGGACCTGACCGGGGTCGACCGTTTCACGCAGCTCGCCGAAGTCATGTCGCGCGATCTGCTGCTCCTCGACGCGGACATCGACCCCCGTGAGGCCTTCAACCGCCTCGACGCGGCCAACCGCCGCTACGCCCCCGCCGTCGACCAGGACGGCCGCCTCGCCGGCATCCTCACCCGCAAGGGCGCCCTGCGGGCCACGCTGTACACCCCGGCCGTGGACGCCCGGGGCAGGCTGCGCATCGCCGCCGCCGTGGGCATCAACGGCGACTTCGCGGAGAAGGCCAAGCAGCTGCTCGACGCGGGCGTCGACACCCTGGTCATCGACACCGCGCACGGCCACCAGGAGTCGATGATCACCGCGATCAGGACGGTCCGGGCGCTCGACCCGCAGGTGCCGATCGTGGCCGGCAACATCGTGGCCGCCGAGGGTGTGCGGGACCTGGTCGAGGCGGGCGCGGACATCATCAAGGTCGGTGTGGGGCCCGGCGCCATGTGCACCACCCGCATGATGACCGGCGTCGGCCGGCCGCAGTTCTCGGCCGTCCTGGAGTGCGCGGCCGAGGCGAGGAAGTACGGCAAGCACGTGTGGGCCGACGGCGGTGTCCGGCACCCGCGCGACGTCGCCATGGCGCTGGCCGCCGGCGCGTCCAACGTGATGATCGGGTCGTGGTTCGCGGGCACCTACGAGTCGCCGGGCGACCTCCAGCAGGATGCCAGCGGACGGCTCTACAAGGAGTCCTTCGGCATGGCGTCCGCGCGGGCGGTGCGCAACCGCACGTCGGACGAGTCGGCGTACGACCGGGCCCGCAAGGCGCTGTTCGAGGAGGGCATCTCCACCTCCCGGATGTTCCTCGACCCGGCCCGCCCGGGTGTCGAGGACCTGATCGACTCGATCATCGCGGGCGTCCGCTCCTCCTGCACCTACGCCGGTGCGGGCTCCCTGGAGGAGTTCGCCGAGAAGGCGGTCGTCGGTATCCAGAGCGCGGCCGGCTACGCCGAGGGCAAGCCGCTGCACGCCAGCTGGAGCTGAACCCGTCCGCTGTGCGGGGCCCCCGTCGAAAATCGGGGGCCGTTCGCCTTCCCGGTCCGTACGGTCGTCGTATGGAGATCAGCGTCTGCCGGAGCGGCGATGTCGCGCTGCTGGACCGGTACATGGGATCGCCCGGAGCCACGTCCTTCCACGCCCGGCGGTTCGCGCGGCAGGAGGCGGGGGAGTGCACGTATCTCGTCGCCCGGCTGGAGGGGCGGCCCGTGGGGCACGCGGAGATGCGCTGGATCGGGTGTGCCGCCCCCGAGGTCGCCCTGGACTGCCCCGAGATCGGCGGCCTCGCGGTCGCCCCCGAGGAACTGCGCTCACGGGGGATCGGCACCGAGCTGATCCGGGCCGCCGAGGAACTGGCCCGCAGGCGGGGTCTGACGACCGTGGGCATCGGGGTCGGGCAGGACAACCCGCGCGCGGCGGGCCTGTACGCACGGCTCGGCTACCGGCCGGCGACGAACTACCTGGACCGCTACTCGTACCGGGATCACGACGGCACGACCCGTGAGTGTGTCGACGCCTGCACGTTCCTCGTCCGAGAACTCTCGTCAGGCCACCTTGACGTCAAGCCTGCTTGACGCAAGCCTGGGAGCATGACGACACCCGAGAGCATCGAGCCGCAGTACACCCTGCTGACCGCCGTCTCCCGGCTCGACGAGCTGCGCATGCGGGAAGCGCTGGGCGGGGCCACGGACACCCCCGACCGGGCCGAACTGCTCGAACTCCTCGCGCTGAGCGAGGTCGTGGCCCGCAAGGCGTCCTACGGCCGTCAGCTGACCGTGCGCGCGGCCCGCGAGGCCGGCGCCTCCTGGTCGCAGATCGGGGCGGCGACGGGCACCAGCAAACAGGCCGCGTGGGAGGCCCACACACGCTGGATCGACGCCCAGCGGGAGGCGTACGGCAAGCCCGGCCAGATGGGGTTCGACGAGGCGGACGTGGCTGAGGCGCGGGCCGTGGCGGGGGAGCCGGAGGACCGCTGACGAGGGCTGACGGGTGCCGGGCGGGGGCACGCGCAACGAACGCCCGCCCATCGGCCCGGAACGCAACGATCTTGCGACTGCGTGCAAGGTTGCTGCATTACGACTGTGACGTCCGGGCTCGTAGGGTGCTGCGCTGTACTCACCTGCAGCGACGAAGGAGTCAGCGCGTGCTCGACCAAGGTGCACCCACGCACCACCGCACCCAAGAAGCCCCCACGTCCCCGGGGCTCGGCGCGCGCCTCATGCGGCGCAAACCCGTGGAACGCCTGGTCGCGGAGGGCGGCCAGGGCGAGGGAGGGGCCCTCAGGCGCTCCCTCGGACTGTGGCAGCTGACGATGATCAGCATCGGCGCCACCCTCGGCACCGGCATTTTCGTCGTGCTGGGCGAGGCCGTGCCGAAGGCAGGTCCCGCCGTCACGCTCTCCTTCGTGATCGCCGGCCTCACGGCCCTCTTCTCGGCCCTCTCCTACGCCGAGCTCGCGGGCACCATCCCGGTCGCCGGGTCCTCGTACTCGTACGCGTACGCAACCATGGGCGAACTGATCGCCTGGATCTGCGGCTGGTGCCTGGTCCTGGAGTACGGCGTCTCGGTCGCCGCCGTGGCCGTCGGCTGGGGCGAATACCTGAACGAGCTCCTGGACGGGACCATCGGCGTCACCATCCCGGACGCGCTGTCGGCCCCGCCCGGCGACGGCGGCATCTTCAACCTGCCGGCGCTGATCGTCGTCCTCCTCGCCATGGCCTTCCTGCTGGGCGGGGCCCGCGAGTCCGCCCGCGCCAACACCGTCATGGTCGTCGTGAAGATCGCCGCGCTGGTGCTGTTCTGCGCGATCGGCATCCAGGGCTTCCGCTCCGGCAACTACGCGCACTTCATGCCGCTCGGGATGGCCGGGGTCAGCGCGGCCGGTGCCACGCTCTTCTTCTCGTACATCGGCTTCGACGCCGCCTCCACGGCCGGTGAGGAGGCGAAGAACGCCCAGCGCGACCTGCCCCGCGCGATCATGCTGTCGCTGGTCATCGTGACCGCGCTGTACGTGCTGGTCGCCGCCGTCGCGGTCGGCGCGAAGCCCTGGCAGCACTTCAACGACTCCGAGGCCGCCCTCGCCCAGATCATGCGCGAGGTCACCGGGCAGAGCTTCTGGGGCACCCTGCTGGCGTTCTGCGCGGTCATCGCCATCGCGAGCGTCGTCCTGACCGTGCTCTACGGCCAGACCCGCATCCTCTTCGCGATGTCCCGGGACGGACTCGCACCGAAGGTGTTCGGCCGGGTCCACCCGAAGACCGGCGCGCCCCGGGCGAACACGGTGATCGTGTCCCTGTTCTGCGGGGTGCTGGCGGCGGCCATCCCGCTCGGCCAGCTCGCGGACGCCACCAGCATCGGCACGCTCTTCGCCTTCGCCCTGGTCAACATCGCCGTCGTGGTGCTGCGCCGGACCCGCCCCGACATGCCCCGCACCTTCCGCGTCCCGCTCTCGCCGGTCTTCCCGGCCCTGGGCTTCGCCTTCTGCCTCTGGATGATGGGCAGCCTGTCCGCCGTCACCTGGGTGGTCTTCGGGGTCTGGATGGCCGTCGGGCTCGTGTTCTACTTCCTGTACGGCCATCGCCGTTCCCGACTCGCAACACCCGAAGGCTGATCCACCCACCGTGCTGAACGATCTCGACGAACGCATCGTGCACGCCCTCGCCGAGGACGCCCGCCGCTCCTACGCGGACATCGGGCAGATCGTCGGCCTGTCCGCGCCCGCCGTGAAGCGCCGCGTGGACCGGCTGCGCGCCACCGGGGCCATCACCGGATTCACCGTACGGGTGGATCCGGCGGCCCTCGGCTGGGAGACCGAGGGGTTCGTCGAGATCTACTGCCGGCGCAACACCTCCCCGGAGACCATCCAGCGGGGTCTGGAGCGCTACCAGGAGGTGGTGGCCGCCTCCACCGTCACCGGAGAGGCGGACGCGGTCGTCCAGGTCTTCGCCTCCGACATGCGGCACTTCGAACGGGTCCTGGAGCGGATCGCGGGGGAGCCGTTCGTCGAGCGCACCAAGTCGGTCCTGGTCCTCTCCCCGTTGCTGCGTCGCTTCTCCTCGGGCTCGCCTACCTGACCTGCTCGGCACGCCGCCGGACCGTCGCCAGCAGCCGCCCGGTGAGCAGGGCGTGCGCGCCGGAGGAGATGACCAGCAGCCGGTAGAGGGCACCGCCGGGCCCGGGGAACCGGGCCCGGGTCTCGGCCTGCAGCCGGGTGCGCCCTGGGCTGGTCTCCTCGAGGCGGAAGACCAGGGCGTACGTCGAGAAGTGGTGCCGTCCGACGAGGACCAGCTCCTGTCCCGGGATCGCGTCGGCCACCCGGAACCCGGGAAAGGCCGACCCCTCGGCAAGGGGCCGGGGCCCGGACGCCGTACGGTCGACGACTCCGACGAGACGGGCGTAGCGGGCGGAGCGGGGTCGGCCGAAGGACTGTTCCAGGGTCTCGCCGAGCGCATCCCAGACCTCGACGACCGTCGCCGAGACGATCACCGCATGCTCGTCGACCGGGGGCAGCATACCGATGTCCAACGGAACCTCCTGTCGGGCGGGAGCCCTACTCCGCTGTCTTCCGTGCCAGCGCGTTGTTGCCGATCGAGTTGTGCACGCTGAAGCTCACCGCGTCCGAACGGTAGCGGTCGTCCGACCACTCGACCGGGCGTCCTTCACGGGTGGTGGTCACCCGGCGGACCCTCAGGAGCGGGCTCGTGCGCCGGACTTCCAGCAACTCCGCGTCCTGCGCTCCCGCCGCCACCGCGTCGATGACGTGTTCCCCGTAGGCGAAGACCAACCCCGTGTCGTCGTACAGGCGTTGGGTGACCGAGGGACACTCGGGCTCGATGGACTCGACGGTCGGGGAGATCCAGTCGGCGTACACCGTCCGCTCCAGCAACACCGGTTCGCCGTCCAGTCCACGCACCCGTAGGACATGCAACACCGGTGTACCCATGGCCAGTTGGAGGCGCACCGAGTCCTCCTTCGTGGCCGGACGGTACTCCTGGGCCACCACCCGCCCGGTCGCCGCACGGCCCATCGCGCGGGCCCATTCGGCGAAACTCCTGAGCTCCGCGAAGCTCTGGCTGCGGCGACTGGCGAGAACCACGCGACGGGCACCCTGCCGGGAGCCGATCAGGCCCTCCGTGGTCAGCGCCGCGACCGCCTGACGGACCGTCCCGCGTGAGACGCCGTAGTGCGCCGCGAGCTCCGTCTCGGCGGGCAGCAGACTGCCGACGGTGTACTCCTCGCGGTCGATCGCCCGACGCAGTTCGTCGGCGATCTCCTCGTGTCGCGCCCCCATGCTTCCCCTCTGAGTCGGTCTCTGTGCACAGCGTGACCAGGGTAGTCGACATTCCGAGGCATCCGGAGAGGGCTCAGATTGTGCGGGAATTCGGGGTCAGCGTTTCGCCAGTGTTTACCGGCGCGACACCAGCGGCAGCCTTACTGAGGCCAACTTGTTCAGACAAGTCATCCCTCTTTGGCTCCTGCACCCTCGCGCGTCCCCTGGAGAAGCCGTGACCGTGTCCCTCCCGAGAACAGCCGCCCTCGGCGTCCTCGCCGCCCTCGCCCTGAGCGCGTGCGGCGCAGCCCCCGACAACGCGTCGACCACCGCCGACGGCAAGAACGCCGCCACCGCCACCTCGGCCGCCGACTTCGGCGGTATGGACAAGCTGGTCGCCGCGGCGAAGAAGGAGGGCACGCTCAACGCCATCGCACTGCCCCGCGACTGGGCCAACTACGGCGCCCTCATCGACGGCTTCACGAAGAAGTACGGCATCAAGATCTCCGTCGAGAACCCCGACGGCTCCAGCCAGGACGAGATCAACGCCGTGACCTCGCGCAAGGGGCAGTCCCGGGCGCCCGACGTCCTCGACCTCGGCAGCTCCTTCGCCCTCAGCGCCGCCCAGCAGGGCCTGCTCGCGCCGTACAAGGTGGCGTCCTACGGCGACATCCCCACCGGGCAGAAGGACCTGCAGGCCCGCTGGTACAACGACTACGGCGGCTACATCTCCATCGGCTGCGACGCGAAGCGGGTCAAGACCTGCCCCACCACCTTCGCCGACCTGCTCAAGCCGCAGTACAAGGGCCAGGTCGCCCTCAACGGCAACCCCACCAAGTCCGGTTCGGCCTTCGGCGGTGTCTACGCGGCCTCGCTCGCCAGCGGCGGCTCCTTCGACGACATCCAGCCCGGCCTCGACTTCTTCGCCAAGATCAAGAAGAACGGCAACTACACGCCCGTCGAGTCGACCCCGGCCACCGTCGAGAAGGGCGAGACGCCGATCAGCATCGACTGGGACTACCTGAACGCCGGGTACGCCGACGAGTTCACGTCCAAGGGCGTCGACTGGAAGGTGTCGGTGCCCAGCGACGGCCAGTTCTCGCAGTACTACTCCCAGGCCGTCAACAAGGACGCCCCGCACCCTGCGGCCGCCCGCCTGTGGCAGGAGTACCTCTACAGCACCGAGGGCCAGAACCTGTGGCTCAAGGGATACGCCCGCCCGGCCCTGATGACCGCCATGGAGAAGGCCGGCACGCTGGACAAGACAGCCGCCGCCAAGCTGCCCCAGGTCACCGGCACCCCGTCCTTCCCGACCGAGGCCCAGCAGGACAAGGCCAAGACGGTCCTCGGACAGGGCTGGGCGAAGGCCGTCTCCGGATGACGGCCACCGCCGTACGGGTGGACACGGCGCCCGCCGCGCAGGTGAAGCGGCGGCGCCGGTCCCTCGGCTGGATCGCCGTCGTCCCGCTGCTCGCGTTCGTCGCGGTCGCCTTCGGGCTGCCAGCGATCGCCATGCTGGACGGCGCCTTCACCGCCAAGAACCCGGCCACCGGAGCGACTTCGTACACCGTCGACAATCTGACGGCCTCCCTCAAGGGCGCGTATCTCACCGCGCTGCTCGGCAGCGTGAAGCTGTCGGCCGTGTCCGCCGCCCTGGCGACGCTCTTCGGTCTGCCGCTGGCGCAGGCCGTGGTGTCCTCCCGCTTCCGCGGGCTGCGCGAGGCCGTGCTCACCGCGTCCGGAGTCCTCGCCAACTTCGGCGGAGTCCCGCTGGCCTTCGCCTTCGTCGCCACGCTCGGCAACGCCGGCGTGCTGACCCGGCAGCTGGGCCTCACCGACAAAGGCTGGGACCTCTACAGCTTCTGGGGCCTCGTCATCGTCTACCTGTACTTCCTGATCCCCCTCATGGTGCTCACGATCACCCCCGCCCTGGACGGACTGCGCACCCAGTGGCGCGAGGCGGCACAGAACAACGGGGCGACGGGCACGCAGTACTGGCGCTTTGTCGCCCTGCCCGTCCTGCTGCCCACGCTTCTCGGCGGGTTCGTGCTGCTCTTCGGCAGCGCCTTCGCCGCGTACGCCACCGCCGCCGCGATGGTGGGCAGCTCCATCCCGCTGGTCACCCTCCAGATCGCCGACGCGATCTCCGGCAACGTGCTCGTCGGCCAGGAGAACGTGGCGCTCGCCCTCAGCCTCGACATGGTCCTGGTCGCCGGCCTGGTCATGGCCGTCTACCTGCCCCTGCAGCGGAGGAGTGCGCGATGGCTCGCCTGAACCTGTGGCGGTGGGGCGTGCTGGGCCTCGCCGGACTGTATTTCCTGGTGCCGCTCGCCGCGTCCGTCGTCTTCACCGTCGACGTGCCTGGCCAGGGGATCACCTTCGACGCGTACACACAGATCTTCTCCACCGACGGCTTCGTCTCCAGCCTGCTGCTCTCGCTGGAGCTGGCCCTCGCCACCATCGCCGTCGTCCTGCTGCTGATGGTGCCCGCGATGGTCGCGCTGCGGCTCGGCGCGCCCCGGCTCAGGCCGCTCGTCGAGGTGGTGTGCTCGCTGCCGCTGGTCGTCCCGCCGATCGCGTTCGTAGCCGGCCTCGGCACGGTCCTCAAGTGGGGGCCCGACCACCTCTCCCGCACCCCGCTGTTCGAGACCTTCGTGGCGATCCAGAACCCCGACTTCCCTTTCGTTCTGGTCCTGGCCTACGTCGTGATGGCGCTGCCGTTCGTCTATCGGGCACTGGACGCCGGGCTCCGCGCCGTCGACGTCCGCACCCTCGTGGAGGCCGCCCGCAGCTGCGGTGCCGGCTGGCCGCAGGCCCTCGTCCAGGCTGTACTGCCCAATCTGCGCGGCGCCCTGCTCAACGCCTCCTTCCTCACGCTGGCCCTCGTGCTCGGCGAGTTCACCGTGGCCCAGCTCCTGGGCTTCAGGCCCTTCGCCGTGTGGATCGTCAACGTCAGCGGCTCGCAGGCCCAGTTGTCCGTCGCCGTGTCCGTGCTCAGCCTGCTCGTGACGTGGGTGCTGCTCCTCGTCCTGGCCGGCTTCGGCGGCCGCACCCGTACTACTTCCCGGGGATGACCCATGCTTGAATCAGCGGCAACCGTCGAATTCCGGGGGATCAGGCGGGAGTTCGGCCCGACCGTCGCCCTCGACGGCCTCGATCTGACCGTCCGGCCCGGTGAGCTCGTCGCCCTGCTCGGCCCGTCCGGCTGCGGCAAGACCACCGCGCTCAGGATGCTCGCCGGCTTCGAACACCCCGACTCGGGGGACGTGCTGGTGGACGGCGAGGACGTCACCCGGGTTCCGGCCCACCGCCGGGACGCCGGGATGGTCTTCCAGTCGTACAGCCTCTTCCCGCATCTCGACGCGCTCGACAACGTGGCCTTCGGACTGCGGATGCGCAAGGTCCGGACGGCCGAACGGCGGTCCAGAGCCGCCGAGTTGCTGGAACTGGTCGGTCTCGCCGAGAAGGGCGGGCGGTTCCCGCACCAGCTCTCCGGCGGTCAGCAGCAGCGCGTCGCGCTCGCCCGGGCCCTCGCCCTGCGCCCGCGCGTGCTGCTGCTCGACGAGCCCTTGTCGGCGCTGGACGCCAAGGTGCGGCTCGCCCTGCGCGAGGAGATCCGGCGGCTCCAGCAGGAGCTCGGCATCACCACCCTGTTCGTCACCCACGACCAGGAGGAGGCCCTGTCCATGGCGGACCGGGTCGCCGTGATGCACGCAGGGAAGCTCGAACAGTGCGCGGCGCCGAGCGAGTTGTACAGCCGCCCCGCCACCGCCTTCGTCGCCGAGTTCGTCGGCACGATGAGCCGGATCCCGGGACGGCTCGCCGACGGGACGGTCGACGTGCTCGGGCAGCGGCTGCCGGTCGACGGCCCGGTGCCGTCCGCGACCGAGGTCGACGTGCTGGTGCGGCCGGAGGCCGTGCGGGTACGGGCCGCGGCCGACGGGAAGTCCCGCGTGGTCGCCACGTCCTTCCTGGGCGCGGCCGTCCGTGTCACCGTCCGGCTCGCCGACGGCACCGCCGTGAAGGCCGATCTGCCCGCGCACGAGGCCGCCGAGCTCACGGCGGGTGCCGCGGTGAGTGTGTCGCTGCCGGAACGGCCGGTGCTCGTGGCCGAACGTACGTCCTGAACTTCCAGAAAGAGGCACCCGTGAACCGACTCCCGCTCCAGGCCGTCCTGTTCGACATGGACGGCACGCTCGTCGACACCGAGCGGCTGTGGTGGGAGGCGGTGGAGCAGGTCGCCGGGCGGGTCCTGACCGAGGAGGACCGGCCCGAGGTGCTCGGCCGCCCGGTCGAGTACACGGCCGCCTGGCTGGCCGCGCTCACGGGCACGGTGGCCGCGGACCTCGCCGAGACCCTCCACCGGGAGTTCGCGGACCGCGTCCGCACCGGCATCGTGCCCCGCCCCGGCGCCCTCGCCCTGCTTGACGCCCTGGCCCGCGAGGGCGTCCCCACGGCTCTGGTGACCGCGTCCCCCCGGGCCGTCGCCGACACCGTGCTCGACGCGCTCGGCGCCGATCGCTTCGCGGTCTCCGTCACCGCCGACGACACGCCACACACCAAGCCGGCCCCCGACCCCTACCTCGCCGCGTGCCGGACGCTCGGCGTCGATCCGGCGGGCTGCGTGGCCGTGGAGGACACGGAGACCGGCGTCGCCTCGGCGGAAGCGGCGGGCTGCGCGGTGCTCGCGGTGCCCTCGCTCGCCCCCATAGAGCCCGCGCCCGGCCGGACGGTACTGGCCAGCCTGGAGGGCGTCACCGTCGACAGGCTCCGCTCCCTGCTGCCCCACCGGCTCCGCGTGATGACCTGGAACCTCTGGTACGGCGGCACCAAGGTCCGCGATCACCGGGCCAAGCAGCTCAAGGTCATCGCGGAGACCGACGTGGACGTGGTCGGGCTCCAGGAGACGTACGGCGGCGCCGCCGAGGAACTTGCCGAGGCGCTCGGCTGGCACCACCACAGCGCGGGACCGAACCTCGGCATCATCAGCCGGTTCCCGATCGCGGCCGTGCTGGGCGACCCGGACGTCGGTTTCTACGGGGCCGCCGGGGCCCGGATCGCCGTAGGGGATCAGGAGGTCGAGGTCTGGACGGCACACCTCGACGCCGAGCACTACGGGCCCTACGCGTCCGAGCCGCTCGCCCATGAGGAGGTGCGGACCGGGCAGATGCGGGACACGCTGCGCCGGATTGCGGGTGCGGCGCCCGTCGTCCTCGTCGGCGACTTCAACAGCCCCTCCCACCTGGATCGGCCGGACGTCGAGTGGCCGGTGACCAAGGCGGCGGAGGAGGCGGGTTTCGGGGACTCCTTCCGGCAGGCCCGTCCCGATGTCGTACGCGACCCGGGCCACACCTGGTCGCCGGTGCACGCTCACCCCGAGCCGCAGGACCGGATCGACTTCGTCCTCCACCGCGGCCTGCGGGTTCTCCACTCCCGGACCTACGTCAGCGGCACCCCGCGGACCTGGCCGGACGTCGAGGACAACGACTGGCCGTCCGACCACGCCGCGGTGATCACCACATTTTCGCTGGGCAGCGGGCCCGGGACTGTCTAACATCGGTGCCATGACCTGGCGACATTGATCCACCAGCCGTGCCTCCCGAGGGCCACCTCGGACGCCGTACCGACGACGTCCGAACCGCCCTTCCGGGAAGGCCTCATGACACTCTCACCCGCACGTGTGCCCGCGACCGGCGTCCGCCGGCTGACGACCACGCTGTACGGCTACGCGTTCCTCGACGATCTCGTCCTGCTCTACCCGGTGTACGCGCTGCTGTTCGCCGACACCGGCCTGCCGCTCTGGCAGATCTCCTCACTGTTCGCCCTGTGGTCGATCACGGCCGTCGTCCTCGAGGTGCCCTCCGGCGCCTGGGCCGACACCGTCTCGCGCCGCAGGCTGCTGTGGATCGGCCCGCTGCTCACGGCCGTCGGCTTCACGCTGTGGGTGACCATCCCGTCGTACGGGGCCTTCGCGGTGGGCTTCATGCTGTGGGGTGCCGGCGGCGCGCTCGGCTCGGGTGCGCTGGAAGCCCTCGTGTACGACGAGCTGGAGCGACTCGGGGGCGCCGAGCGGTACGCGCGCGTGATGGGGCGGGCCCGGGCGGCCCGGCTGCTGGCCACCGTCGTGGCGATGGGCCTCGCCGGACCGGTCCTCGCACTGGGCGGTTACGAGGCCGTGGGCGCCGCGAGTGTCCTGGCCTGTCTGCTGGCCGCGGTGACGGCGACCCGGCTGCCGGAACACCGGGTACCGGCCGAGAAGGGGAGCACGCGCTGGGCGGCGACCCTGCGGGCCGGTGTCGCCGAGGCTCGTGGGGACCGGACCGTCCGGGGCGCCCTGCTGCTCGTCCCGGCCGTCGCCGCGGTGTGGGGCGCGCTCGACGAGTACGTCTCGCTGCTGATCCGCGACCTCGGCGTGGCCGACGCGACCGTGCCCTATCTGGTCCTGCTGGTCTGGGCGATCGTCACCGTCGGCAGCCTGTTCGCCGGGCCGGCCGAGCGCCTGGGCACCCGGGGCCTCGCCGCCATGATCGCGGGCTCCGCACTCGCCCTCGCCATGGGCGCCGGGGTCCGCACCCCCGCCGGCATCGTTCTCGTGGGCCTCGCCTTCGCGGGCTTCCAGCTGGCCGAGGTGCTCGCCGACGTCAGGCTCCAGCACCGCATCGACGACGCCCGCCGGGCCACGCTGACCTCGGTGGCGAGCCTGGGCACGGAACTGGTCACGGTCGCCGTGTTCGGTGCGTACACCCTGCTCGGGGCGTCCCTGGCGCACAGCACGGTGTTCGTGATCCTCTCGGTGCCGTATCTGGTGACGGCGCTGGTGCTGGGCCGGGGCGGCGGCGCACGCAACGAATCGCCGGGGGGCCGCCCGCGCACGCAATGAAACGCTTACCGGCGCGCAACGGCTCCTCCTTGTCCGCCCTGGTGAGCCGCCCGTACCGTCTAGGTGGCCCCTCTCTGTGGCCCCCACGACCACCTTCCGCCCCGGTGAGGATCACGCATGCGCACCGCCCTGCTCCAGAGCTCCGGCCGCCCCGGCTCCGTCGAGGGGAACCTCAAGGTCCTCGACGAGGCCGCGGGCCGGGCCGCCGCCGCGGGCGCCGCGCTGCTGGCCGCGCCGGAGATGTTCCTCACCGGGTACGCGATCGGCGACGACATCGCCCGCCTCGCCGAACCGGCCGACGGCGACTCCGCGGACACGGTCGCGGAGATCGCCGAGCGGCACGGGATCGCGATCGCGTACGGCTATCCCGAACGTGTCTCCCACGCGGTTCACAACTCCGCCCAGCTGATCTCCGCCGACGGTGTCCGTCTCGCGAACTATCGCAAGACCCACCTCTTCGGCTGCTTCGAGCGCGACCACTTCGAGCCCGGTGAACAGCCGGTGATCCAGGCGGAGCTGGGCGGACTCACCGTCGGCCTCATGATCTGCTACGACGTCGAGTTCCCGGAGAACGTCCGCGCCCACGCCCTCGCCGGTACCGACCTCCTCCTCGTGCCGACGGCCCAGATGCACCCGTTCCAGTTCGTCGCCGAGTCCCTCGTGCCGGTGCGGGCCTGGGAGAGCCAGATGTACGTCGCCTACGTCAACCGGGTCGGCCAGGAAGGGGAGTTCGAGTTCGTCGGGCTCTCCACGCTGGCCGGCCCCGACGGGGTGGCCCGGGCCCGCGCCGGACACGGCGAGGAGCTGGTGTTCGCCGACGCCGACGCCGCCCTGCTGGCCGACTCCCGTGCGGCGAACCCGTATCTGACGGACCGCCGGCCCGGCCTCTACAGGTCCCTCGTCTGACGTCCGAACCACCCTCATCGCTTCAAGGAGTCCGTACCCCATGACGTCCACCGTGCCCAACGCCGTCGAGCACGCAGACGCGCAGCAGCCGCCGATCACCATGTTCGGGCCGGACTTCCCGTACGCCTACGACGACTTCCTCGCCCACCCGGCGGGCCTCGGTCAGATACCGGCGACCGAGCACGGCACCGAGGTCGCGGTGATCGGCGGCGGTCTCTCCGGCATCGTGGCCGCGTACGAGCTGATGAAGATGGGCCTCAGGCCGGTGGTGTACGAGGCCGACCGGATCGGCGGGCGGCTGCGGACCGTCGGCTTCGACGGCCAGGGCACCCAGGGACTCACCGCCGAGATGGGCGCGATGCGCTTCCCGCCCTCCTCGACGGCGCTCCAGCACTACATCGACCTCGTCGGCCTGGAGACCCGTCCCTTCCCCAACCCCCTCGCGGAGGCGACCCCTTCGACGGTCGTCGACCTCAAGGGCGAGTCCCACTACGCCGAGACGATCGCCGATCTCCCGCAGGTCTACCGCGATGTCGCCGAGGCCTGGAACAGGTGCCTCGAAGAGGGCGCCGACTTCACCGACATGAACCGGGCCCTGCGCGAGCGGGACGTGCCGCGCATCCGCGAGATCTGGGCACGGCTCGTCGAGAAGCTCGACAACCAGACCTTCTACGGATTCCTCTGCGACTCGGAGGCGTTCAGGTCCTTCCGCCACCGCGAGATCTTCGGGCAGGTCGGCTTCGGCACCGGCGGCTGGGACACCGACTTCCCCAACTCCATCCTGGAGATCCTGCGCGTCGTCTACACCGAGGCCGACGACCACCACCGGGGGATCGTGGGGGGTTCCCAGCAGCTGCCGCTCAGGCTGTGGGAGCGCGAGCCGGAGAAGATCGTGCACTGGGCCCAGGGCACCTCGCTCGCGGCACTGCACCAGGGTGGCGAGCCCCGCCCGGCGGTCACCCGCCTGCACCGCACGGCCGGCAACCGGATCACCGTGACGGACGCGCGAGGAGACATCCGCACCTATGCGGCGGCGATCTTCACCGCCCAGTCCTGGATGCTGCTGTCGAAGATCGCATGCGACGACTCGCTCTTCCCGATCGACCACTGGACGGCGATCGAGCGCACCCACTACATGGAGTCCAGCAAGCTGTTCGTGCCCGTCGACCGGCCGTTCTGGCTCGACAAGGACGAGGAAACCGGGCGTGACGTCATGTCGATGACGCTCACCGACCGGATGACGCGCGGGACTTACCTCCTCGACGACGGTCCCGACAAGCCCGCCGTCATCTGCCTCTCCTACACCTGGTGCGACGACAGCCTGAAGTGGCTCCCGCTGTCCGCGAACGAGCGGATGGAGGTCATGCTGAAGTCGCTCGGCGAGATCTATCCCAAGGTCGACATCAGGAAGCACGTCATCGGCAACCCGGTGACCGTCTCCTGGGAGAACGAGCCCTACTTCATGGGCGCGTTCAAGGCCAACCTGCCCGGCCACTACCGCTACCAGCGGCGCCTGTTCACGCACTTCATGCAGGACCGGCTGCCCGAGGACAAGCGGGGCGTCTTCCTCGCCGGCGACGACATCTCCTGGACGGCCGGCTGGGCCGAGGGCGCGATCCAGACCGCGCTGAACGCGGTCTGGGGCGTCATGCACCACTTCGGCGGCGAGACCGACGCGACCAACCCGGGTCCGGGGGACGTGTACGAGGAGATCGCGCCGGTCGAGCTTCCCGAGGACTAGCGCCGAGGCACGGGATCCCGACGGCACGCGCCTACTCGTACAGCTCGGCGGCGAGGTCACGCAACTGACGCCACTCCTCGGCGAGTTGCCGATGCCCGACCAGGACGTTGGGCATCCAGCCGTCGGCCCGGTCGACCGGCCGGAGCATCGCCTTCCTGTTGTAGGAGGGCAGTAGGACGGATCGGCTACGAGGATGTGCGCTCCATTGCGTCGGGTCGCATCGAGCGGTTCACCGGCCAACGTAAGCCGGACACACGTGAGGTGGTTCAGTCTGGCAGCGGAGTGAGCAGCATGCGTCCCGCGAATCCCACCGCCGTGTCCAGGCGCTGGGTGAACTCCTCGGCCACGTCGGGCAGTCCGCGCAGCGCCCACAGGGCCCGTGCCGCGGTCCAGGTGGCCTCGCGGGCGCGCTCCAGGCTCCAGGCGCCGAGCAGATGGGTGAGCGGATCGGCGATCTGCAGCAGGTCGGGGCCCGGCATCAGATCTTCGCGGATGCGCTCCTCCAGCGAGACGAGGAGATCACCCACGCGGTCGAACTCGTCCTCCACGTCGGCGGGTTCGCAGTCGAGGCTACGACAGGTGTCCACGACGGCGAGCGCCAGGTCGTGGCCGATGTGCGCGTTGATGCCCGCGAGCGCGAACTGCAGTGGTCGTACGCCGGGATGACGGCGGAACTGGAACAGGGGCCGCCAGCAGGCCGGCGGACGGCGTTCGCGGGCGACCGCGTCCACCGCCGCGAGATAGCGCTCCGCGAACCGCACGTCCAGCGTGATCGCGGCCCGGGCGTCCGCGAACCGGCCTCCGTCGACGCACCGGTCGACCGCCTCGGTGACGGCGAGGTAGACACGGTTGAAGACCGCTACGCCGTCCCGGTCCGGCAGGTCCTCCTCCAGGGCGCGCATACGGGAGACGACCGCGTCGAGGGGAGTGGTGAACTGTTCCAATTGCGCCATAGCGGCAGGGTCCCAGTCCTAGGGTGGCCGGAGTACCGGCGGGCCCGACGCTTCCCCAGAACGGGGGAACATTCCCTGCCGTGCGAGGGGGCGACAGGGTGTCAGGCCTACGTGCCCAGCGGCTGGCCGCGCGCCGGGCCGCGCGCAGGCGCGCCATGGGCCGCGGCGCGATGGTCGCGGCGGCCTCCGTGGTGGTCGCCGTCGGCACCGCGACCGGGATGCTCTCCGCGCTCGGCGACCGGGGCGGCTCCGACGAGGCGCGGCCGGGGCTCGTCAGCGGCTCCCCGAGCCCGGACTCGACGCCCGTCCTACCGTCGGCGTCCGAGCCGGCCCCTCCCTCCGCCTCCGCCCCTGCCTCGCCCTCGGCGAAGGTGAGCGCGTCCCCGTCCCCCGAGAAGGCGAGCCCCGGTTACGGGAAGACCCGGACCAGCACCGCCACCCGCCTCTACCGCTACCCCTCCTCCCAGGTGCTCGACTGGGTGCAGGACAATCCGCGCGACCGGCGTGCCTATGTCATAGAGTCCCGCATCGCCGACCGGCCGGCCGCCGTCTGGTTCGCCGACTACGCCCCGGCGACCATCACCTCCAGGGTCCGCGCGGTCACGTCGGGAGGTGCCGCGCACGACCGGGTCCCGGTGGTCGTGGCGTACGCGATCCCTGACCGTGACTGCGGCGGCGCCTCCCAGGGCGGGGCGCCGGACCTCGGGGCGTACGACGCCTGGATCGACAGGTTCGCCGCCGGGCTCGGCTCCGGCGAGGTCGTCGTGGTCCTGGAGCCCGACTCGATCGCCCAGTCGGAGTGCCTCCCGGCCGCTCGAAGGGCAGACCGCTTCGCCTCGCTGGCCCGCGCGGGCCGGGTCCTGAAGGCCGCGAACCCCGAGGCACGCGTCTACTACGACGCCGGTCACTCCGGCTGGCGTCCGGCGGCCGAGCAGGCGGCCCTGCTGAAGCAGGCGGGCGCAGCCTCGGCCGCCTCCTCCGACGGGATCTTCAGCAATGTCTCCAACTTCCACACCACGGCTGCCGAGATCGCCTACGACCGCCAGATCCTCGACGCCCTGGACGGACCGCCCGGCCTGGGCGCCGTCATCGACACCAGCCGCAACGGCAACGGTGCGCCGCCCGGCGGCGAGTGGTGCGACCCGCCCGGCCGGAAGATCGGTCGGGCACCGACTCTGGACACCGGCGAGCCGAGGATCGACGCCTATCTGTGGGTGAAGCTCCCGGGGGAATCGGACGGCTGCAAGGGGACACCGGGCACGTTCAGCCCGTCGTACGCCTATGAGCTGGCCTCGCCCTAGAGCTACGGCTTCAGGACTGCCGGTCGGGAACTGCCGCGGCCGTGGGGCTCAGCTTCGGGCGGTCGCGGTCTCCGGCGCGCAGGACGCCCGCGAAGGCGACGAGGCCCCCGGCCAGGACGGTCACCAGGACGAAGGAGACCGTCAGGTTGGTGGCCTGGGCCACCCCGCCCAGCAGGCTCGGCGCGATGAGCCCCGAGGTGTAGGTGATGGTCGCGACGCCCGCGATGGCCTGGCTCGGATTGGGCCCGCTGCGCCCCGCCGCCGCGAAGCACAGTGGCACGACCACCGCGATGCCGAGACCCATCAGGGCGAAGCCGGTCATGGCCACCGCCGGATGGTTCGCGACGACGATGAGCAGCCCGCCGCCGGCGGCCAGGACACCGCCCAGGCGGACCGTGCGGACCGACCCGAAGCGGTTGACCACGGCGTCGCCCGCGATCCGGGCCACCGCCATGGTGAGCATGAAGCCGGTCGTGCAGGCGGCGGCGAGTCCTGCCGAGGAGTCCAGCCGGTCCTTGAGATACACGGCGGACCAGTCCAGGCTCGCCCCCTCCGCGAACACCGCGCAGAAACCGACCGTACCGATCAACAGGGCCGACTTCGGGGGCAGCGCGAACCGGGGCGGCGGCTCCTCGTCCGCACCGGCCTGCACGTCGAGGACCCACCGGCAGGCCAGCACACCGAGCACGGTGAGGCAGGCCGTCGCCAGCGCGAAGTGCACGCGCGCGTCCGCGCCCAGATGCGCGGCGAGCGTGCCGCCCGCCGAGCCGACAAGCGCACCCGCGCTCCACATGCCGTGCAACCCGGACATGATCGACTTGCCCAGCAGGTTCTCCACCTCGACACCCAGCGCGTTCATGACCACGTCGGCCATACCGGCGCTCGCGCCGTACACGAACATCGCCAGGCACAAGGTGTAGAGGTTGGGCGCGAGCGCGGGCAGAACGAGGGACAGCGTCCACAGCACGATCAGCCCGCGCAGGGCCGTCCGGCTGCCGAAGCGGTGGCTGACCCGGGCCGCCAACGGCATCGCGCAGGACGCGCCGAACGCCGTGAAGGCCAGGGCGAAGCCCAGTTGACCCGCGCCGACCGAGGCATGGTCCTGGATCCAGGGCACCCGCGTCGCGAACGAACCGGTCACGGCCCCGTGCACGGCGAACACGGCGGCCACGGCGTACCGGGCCCGCCGTACCTCTGCCGACGCGCGCACCACATCGCTCATTGTCGGGCCCCTCCCCGGATCCTCGTCGTCCCGCTGCCGCCGCGTAAACTATCAGGAACCCTGCCTGATAGATAGCGCACTTTCGGCACTGCGAATCTGAGAGGATTCCCGGCATGCCCGCATCCCCGAGCACCGCCCGGGCCATCAACGACCGGCTCGCCCTGCGACTGCTCCAGCAGGAAGGCCCGCTGACGGCAGGGCAGTTGAAGCAGCTCACCGGACTGTCCCGGCCGAGCGTCGCCGACCTCGTCGAGCGCCTCGCCGCCGCCGGACTGATCGACGTGGTCGGGGAGTCGGGGGAGCAGCGCCGCGGCCCCAACGCCAGGCTGTACGGCATCGTCGCCGACCAGGCCCACCTCGCGGCTCTCGACGTGCGCACCGAGGGTGTCTCCGTCGTCGTCTCCGACCTGCTGGGTCGGGTGCTGGCCGAGGCGTCGGTGCCCATCGAAGGGGACATGGGGACCGGGCCCGCGGTCGAGCGGGCGGTCGCGCTGGTCGAGCGCGCGGCGAAGGAGGCGGGGGTGCCGGAACTCCATACCGTCGGCATCGGCGCTCCCGGCCTCATCGACCCGGTCACCGGCGAGCTCCGCGACTCCGGTGGCCTGCCCGAATGGCACCGGCGCCTGGTGCTGGCGTTGCAGGAGCGGCTCCCGAACACGCGCATCCACGTCGAGAACGAGACCAACCTCGCGGCGCTGGCGGAGCAGCGCGACGGGGCGGCCCGGGACCGGGACACCTTCGTCCTGCTGTGGCTCGGCCACGGCACGGGCGCGGCGGTCGTCCTGGACGGCATCCTGCGCCGGGGCGCGTCGGGCGGCACCGGGGAGATCGGTTTCCTGCCGGTGCCGGGGACGGTGGGACTGCCCTCCGCGGTGGACTGTGAGGGGGGCTTCCACTCCCTCGCGGGGTCGTCGGCGATCGTGAGACTGGCGGAGCGGCACGGGCCGGCGGTCGAGGTGGACGGGCACGAGCCTCCGGCCGCGCACGTGGTGCGGGAGGCGGTGGCCGACGGCTCGGCGGACTTCCTCGACGCCCTCGCGGACCGCCTGGCCATAGGGGTCGCGTCGGTCGTGGCCATTCTCGATCCGGGTTGCCTGGTCCTGGGCGGCGAGGTGGGCCGGGCCGGCGGGGCGGACCTCGCGGCACGGGTGGAAAGCCGGGTCCGCCGTATGTCACCTCTGGCCACGGAGGTGAGAGCGAGCACGCTGGGCGGAGAAGCGGTCCTGCGAGGAGCCCTGCTCACGGCGAGAGACAGGGCTCAGGACGACTTGTTCGCACCGCGCTAGGGTCGCGGGGCCCGCAGGTGGTGGCCCCCCAGGGGGAGGCCCGGCGGCGGGCAAGGGCCGTCGTCACCGCCGCCGGACCCGTCTCTACGGGTGTCCACGCAAGGCGACCCTAAAAAGGACTAGACCAATAGTCAATGGATCTGCGCCATCCGCCACTTGGGAGTGCGGGCCTGAAATGTCCATCGGTACTGTCTGTGAGCCACCCCACACCCTTCGCCCATATGGACGTCGATCAGGCGTGGCACACTGGCTCTGTACCAGAAGCAGCGCACTCCGGGGTCGGTGAAAGTCCGAACCGGCGGTTACAGTCCGCGACCCGACCGCTTCCAGCGGCCGGTTGACCAGGTGAAATTCCTGGACCGACGGTTAAAGTCCGGATGGGAGGCAGTGCGCGGCGGGCGGGCATTCGTGCGCGCCGCCGTATCGGTCCGTCCTTCGGGACGGGTGCGTCCGGCGTCGCCCCCGGTGTCCCTGCTCGTTTCATTCTGTCGTCATCGACAGCCCCGGAGTCCGTGCCCCCATGAGGCAGGGAGGACCCGGGACGTGTTCACCGGAATCGTCGAAGAGCTGGGCGAGATCACCGCCGTCGAGAACCTCGGCGACGCCTGTCGCTTCCGACTGCGCGGCCCCGTCGTCACCGAGGGCGCGAAACACGGGGACTCCATCGCCGTCAACGGCGTCTGCCTCACCGTCGTCGACCACGAGGGCGACGAGTTCACCGCCGACGTGATGGCCGAGACCCTCGACCGATCGAGCCTCGGCGCCCTGGGTGTCGGCTCCCGCGTCAACCTCGAGCGTCCCACCGCCGTGGGCGCGCGCCTCGGCGGGCACATCGTGCAGGGGCACGTGGACGGCACCGGCGAGGTCCTGGAGCGCAAGCCCTCCGAGAACTGGGAGATCATCAAGATCTCGCTGCCCGCGGACCTCGCGCGCTACGTCGTGGAGAAGGGCTCCATCACGGTCGACGGCATCAGCCTCACCGTCGTGGACGCCGGTCCGGACTACTTCACCGTCAGCCTCATCCCCACCACCCTCGCCCTGACCACGCTCGGCCTCAAGCAGCCCGGCGCCCCGGTCAACCTCGAGGTCGACGTCGTCGCCAAGTACGTGGAGCGCCTGCTCGCGAGCAATCAGGGGGCGGGGAAGTGAACTCCCTCAACACCGAGGCCTTCACCCTGTTCGGCCAGCACATCCTCTGGTCGGACATGATCGGCAACATCCTCGGCCTCATCGCCCTCGCCCTCGGCTGGCGGCGCAACCTGTGGAGCTGGCCGGTGCAGTTCGCCTCCGGCCTCATCCTCTTCGGCGCCTTCTTCGGGCACCTCACCGGCAGCGCCGGTAAGCAGACCGTCGTCATGGTCGTCGCGCTGTACGGCTGGTGGCAGTGGAACCGCGACAAGACCAAGTCCGGGGACGGCCACATCGCCCCGCGCTTCGCCACCTGGCGCGAGCGGGCCGCCCTCGTCGGCGCCGCCGCCGTCGGCACCGTCGCGGTCGCCCTGCTCTTCAAGGCCTACCCGACCCTGTCCTGGGACCCCTGGCCGGACGCCTACATCTTCGTCGGCACCGTGGTCGCCATGTACGCCCAGGCCCGCGGCATGGTCGAGTTCTGGTTCGCCTGGCTCCTCGTCGACCTCGTCGGCGTCCCGCTGAACTTCGCCAACGGCTACGCCTTCTCCGGCTTCGTCTACGTCATCTACGGCGCGCTCGTCCTGTGGGGCATGCGCGACTGGTGGCTGCGCTCCCGTGAGTCCGCGCAGCCCGCCCTGGAAGGAGCGCCGGCATGAGTGCCGCACCCATTCTGTACAGCACCGACGGCTTCGAGGACTTCGCGCTTGACCCGGTCGAGCAGGCCATCGCCGACATCGCGGCCGGCCGCCCCATCGTGGTCGTCGACGACGAGGACCGCGAGAACGAGGGCGACCTGGTCGTCGCCGCCGAGAAGGTCACCCCCGAGATCGTCGCCTTCATGATGAGCGAGTGCCGCGGCCTGATCTGCGCCCCCATGGAGGGCGACGAACTGGACCGGCTCAAGCTGCCGCAGATGGTCGACGACAACACCGAGTCGATGAAGACCGCGTTCACCGTCTCCGTGGACGCCTCCGGTGCTCACGGAGTGACCACCGGGATCTCGGCCTCCGACCGCGCGACCACGCTCCAGCTCCTCGCGAGCGGCGCGGCCGAGCCCACCGACTTCGTCCGGCCCGGCCACATCTTCCCGCTGCGTGCCAAGGACGGAGGCGTCCTCACCCGCAACGGCCACACCGAGGCCGCCGTCGACCTCGCCCGGCTCGCGGGACTGCGCCCGGCCGGAGCGATCGTCGAGATCGCCGGCGAGGACGGCCGGATGCTCCGGCTGCCCGAGCTGATCCCCTTCGCCCGCAAGCACGGCCTGACGATCATCTCCATCGAGGACCTGATCGCCTACCGCCGGACCAGCGAGCCCACGGTCCGCCGCGAGGCCGAGACCCGGCTGCCCACCGCCCACGGCACCTTCAGGGCGTACGGCTACCGCTCCACCGTCGACGGCGTCGAGCACGTCGCCCTGGTGCACGGCGAGATCGGCGACGGCGAGGACGTCCTGGTCCGCGTCCACTCCGAGTGCCTCACCGGCGACATCTTCGGCTCCCTGCGCTGCGACTGCGGCCCCCAACTGGACGCCTCCCTGGAGCGCATCCAGGCCGAGGGCAGGGGAGTGGTGGTCTACCTGCGCGGCCACGAGGGGCGCGGCATCGGCCTGCTCTCCAAGCTGCGCGCGTACGAACTCCAGGAGCAGGGCCACGACACCCTCGACGCCAACCTGGAACTCGGCCTGCCCGCCGACGCCCGCGACTACGGCGCCGGCGCGCAGATCCTGGAGGACCTCGGCGTCCACAGCCTGCGCCTGATGACCAACAACCCCGACAAGTCCGACGCCCTCCTGCGGCACGGACTCAAGGTCACGGGACGGGAGCCGATGCCCGTACAGGCGGGCGAGCACAACCTCCGCTACCTGCGCACCAAGCGGGACCGGATGGGCCACGACCTGCCCTGGCTGGACACCACCCCCGTGTCCACCTGCAGCAACCAGTAGCACAAGCACCTCGAGGAGACTGAAGAACGTGAGCGGCAAGGGCGCACCGGAGCTGTCCGTACGCAACGTGGGTGACCTGCGGGTCGCCGTCATCGCGGCGCAGTGGCACGAGAAGGTGATGGACGGACTGGTGGACGGCGCCCTGCGCGCCCTGCACGACCTGGGCATCGACGAGCCGACCCTGCTCCGGGTCCCCGGCAGCTGGGAGCTCCCGGTCGTCGCCAAGGTCCTCGCGGGCCGCGGCTACGACGCGATCGTCGCCCTCGGCGTCGTCATCCGCGGCGGCACCCCGCACTTCGAGTACGTGTGCCAGGGCGTCACCCAGGGCCTCACCCAGGTCTCGGTGGACACCGGCGTCCCCGTCGGCATGGGCGTCCTCACCTGCGACACCGAGGAACAGGCCCTGGACCGCGCGGGCATCGAGGGCTCCAACGAGGACAAGGGGCACGAGGCGGTGACCGCCGCGGTGGCCACGGCGGCCACCCTCCGCTCAGTATCTGAACCATGGCGTTAGGTGGTGCGGGCTTACGCGTAAAGTGGGCGCCACCATGTCCAATAAGACGTTCGAGGAGCTCTTCACCGAGCTCCAGCACAAGGCCGCCAACGGCGATCCCGCCACTTCCCGCACCGCAGAGCTGGTCGGCAAGGGCGTCCATGCCATCGGCAAGAAGGTCGTCGAAGAGGCCGCCGAGGTCTGGATGGCCGCCGAGTACGAGGGCAAGGAGGCGGCCGCCGAGGAGATCTCGCAGCTGCTGTACCACGTCCAGGTGATGATGGTCGCGCGCGGGATCTCCCTCGACGACGTCTACGCCCACCTGTAAGCCACTCGCCGCAACAAACCCCTGAGAGCAAAGGAAGCCGACCTCATGCTGCGCATCGCCGTCCCCAACAAGGGTTCCCTGTCAGGCCCCGCGGGGGAGATGCTGCATGAGGCCGGCTACCAGCAGCGCCGCGAGTCCAAGGAACTGCGGATCGTCGACCCGGTCAACGACGTGGAGTTCTTCTACCTCCGCCCCCGGGACATCGCGATCTACGTCTCCTCCGGCCAGCTCGACATCGGTATCACCGGCCGCGACCTGCTGATCGACTCCGGAGCCGACGCCGAGGAGATCCTTCCGCTCGGCTTCGCCCGCTCCACCTTCCGCTTCGCGTCCAAGCCCGGTGAGGCGAACGGCGTCGAGGACCTGAAGGGCAAGACGGTCGCCACCTCGTACGAGGGGATCGTCGCGGGGCACCTCGCCGACCACGGCATCGACGCCTCCGTCGTCCACCTCGACGGCGCCGTCGAGACCGCCATCGAGCTCGGGGTCGCCGAGGTCATCGCCGACGTCGTCGAGACCGGCACCAGTCTGCGCAACGCGGGCCTGGAGGTCTTCGGCGAGCCCATCATGAAGTCCGAGGCCGTCGTCATCCGCCGCACCGGCGCCGACAGCGACGAGGCTGCCGAGTCGAAGGTTCAGCAGTTCCTGCGCCGCCTCCAGGGCGTCCTCGTGGCCCGGACGTACGTGATGATGGACTACGACTGCCGCGTCGAGCAGCTCGAGAAGGCCGTCGCACTCACGCCGGGCCTCGAGTCCCCGACCGTCTCCCCGCTGCACAACGAGGGCTGGGTCGCCGTCCGCGCGATGGTCCCCGCCAAGGAGGCGCAGCGGATCATGGACGACCTGTACGACATCGGCGCGCGGGCCATCCTGACGACGGCCATCCACGCCTGCCGTCTCTGAGGGGCGTACCGCAGATGTCCTCCGAACTGCCCACTCTTCCCGTCACGTTCCGGCCGAGCCGCACGCGCGCGGTGCTGCTCACCGCGGGCGTCGCGATCTTCGTGACCATCACGGTGATCGCGCTGCTCCTCGAGCAGCTGGGACCCGGCGAGCGCCTGAGCTTCATCTTCACGGCGGCCCTGCTCGCCGGTGTGCTGTTCCTGCTGGCCAGGGTGAAGGTCGTCGCCGACGAGTCCGGTGTCACCGTCCAGAACATCGCCGGCAGACGGCATCTGGAATGGGCCGAGATCATCCAGGTGAACCTCCGACCGGGCGATCCATGGGTGTTTCTCAACCTCAGCGACGGCACCAGCCTGCCCGCCCTCGGCATCCAGCCGGGTATCGCGAAGCAGCAGGCCATCGCCGACGCGAAGGCCCTGCGCGCGCTCGCTGAGGCCCGTTCCACAGCCCGCTCCGACGAAGATCAGGGCTGACTCGGGGGCTTCCACCCTGCCGCAGTCGGCCATGTCTTGATTAATCTGTTGGCGGAGGCGTTTTCCTTGCGCCTCCGCCTCTCGTTGTTCCTGCTACCCGAGGAGTGACTCCCTCCAGCGATGGACGGATCGTCCTGTAGTACCTGCGCCGCCCCCTCCCGGCATATCGAGGCGGCGGCATGACCATCCCCTTGCTGCTCCTCGGAGCGGCGTTTCTGCTGATCCTCGCCAACGGCTTCTTCGTGGCGGCCGAGTTCGGCCTCGTCACCGTCGAGGCCACGGATGCCGAAAGGGCCGCCGCGGAAGGCGACCGACGGGCCCGTCGCGTCGCCGACTCGCTCAAGGAGCTGTCCTTCCAGCTCTCCGGCACCCAGCTCGGCATCACCATCACCTCCCTCGTCGTCGGCATGCTCGCCGAACCGGCGCTCGCGGAACTGCTGCACGGCCCGTTCACGGCCATCGGCATCCCCGAGGGCGCGGTCTCCGGCGTGGCCGTCGTCGTCGGCATGCTGCTGGCCTCCGCCGTGCAGATGGTGATCGGCGAACTCGTGCCCAAGAACTGGGCCGTGTCCAAGCCGATGCAGGTCGCCCGCTTCGTCGCCGGCCCGCAGCACGCCTTCGCCCGGTTGTTCCGGCCGGTGATCGCCGCCCTGAACGCGGTCGCCAACCGCCTCGTCCGCGCGCTCGGCATCGAGCCCGCCGACGAACTGGCCTCCGCCCGCACCCCCGGCGAGCTCGTCTCCCTGGCCCGGCACTCGGCCCAGGCCGGCGCCCTGGAGCAGGACACCGCGGACCTCTTCGTCCGCACGCTGTCGCTCGCCGAGCTGACCGCCCAGCACGTCATGACCCCGCGCGTGAAGGTCAGCTCGCTCCAGGCCTCGGCCACCGCCGAGGACGTCGTCAACCTCACCCGCGCCACGGGCCTGTCCCGCTTCCCGGTCTACCGCGAGAAGATCGACGAGATCGTCGGCATGGCCCACCTCAAGGACGCCCTGGCGGTCCCCGTCCAGGACCGTCTGCGCACCCCTGTATCCCGCATCGCCCGCCCGGCCCTGCTGGTGCCCGAGACCCTCCCGGTCCAGCCCCTCCTCGCCCAGCTGCGCAGTGAGCAGCCCATCGCCGTCGTCGTCGACGAGTACGGCGGCACGGCGGGCGTGGTCACCCTGGAGGACATCGTCGAGGAGATCGTCGGCGAGGTCCGCGACGAGCACGACGGACAGGACGTCCCCGAACTCGCCGCCGCCCCGTCGGAGGACGGCCGCCTCACCTGGGACGCCGACGGCAGCTGCCGGGTCGACATCCTCCAGCGCATAGGCCTCGACGTGCCCGAGGGGCCGTACGAGACCGTCGCCGGGCTGGTCGCCGACCTGCTCGGCCGCATCCCCGCCGTCGGCGACCGGGCCGAGCTGCCCGGCTGGCGGCTCACCGTCCGCCAGGTCGGGCACTACCGCGCCGAGCGCGTCCGCCTGGTCCGCCTGGTGCCCACGGTCAACGTCATGGAGGCCGCCCGATGAGCGTGCTCCAACTCCTCTTCGCGGCGCTGCTCGTGCTCGCCAACGGGTTCTTCGTCGGCGCCGAGTTCGCGCTCGTCTCCGTGCGCCGCAGCCAGATCGAACCGCTCGGCACGGCGCGGGCCCGACAGGTGCTGTACGGCCTCGAGCGGCTCCCGCAGATGATGGCGGCGGCCCAGTTCGGCATCACGGTGTGCTCGCTGACGCTCGGCGCGGTCGCCGAACCGACGGTCGCGCATCTGCTGGAGCCGGTCTTCGAGTGGATCCACCTTCCGACCGGCGTGATCCACCCGCTGGGGTACGTCATCGCCCTGGCCGCGGTGGTCTTCTTCCACCTCGTCATCGGCGAGATGGTCCCGAAGAACCTCGCGATGGCGGCCCCGGAGAAGGTCGCGCTGTGGCTCAGCCCCGGCCTGGTCTACTTCGCCCGCTTCTGCAGGCCGATCACCATCGCCCTCGGCGCCTGCGCCCGGGCCATCCTGCGGCTCTTCCACGTCGAGCCCAAGGACGAGGTCGAGGCCGTCTTCACGAGCGAACAGCTGAACCGGCTGGTCGAGGACTCCGGCCAGGCGGGCCTGCTCGACCCCGAGGAACAGGAACGCCTGGAGGACGCGCTGGAACTGGGCTCGCGCCCGGTGACGGATGTCCTGCTGAAGCGCGAGTCCCTGGTGACGGTCCGCCCCTCGGTGACCCCGGGCCAGATCATCGAACTCACCGGCCGTACCGGGTACTCACGCTTCCCGGTCGCCGCGGAGAACGGCGCCTTCATGGGGTACCTGCATGTGAAGGACGTACTGGATCTGGAGGACTCGCAGCGTGCGGTGCCCCAGCAGATCTGGCGGCCGATGACGAAGCTCCGCTCCGACCTGCCGCTGGATGACGCCCTGACGGTGATGCGGCGCGCGGCCACACACCTGGCCCAGGTGGCGGACGGGTCCGGGAAGGTGCTGGGTCTGGTGGCCCTGGAGGACGTACTGGAACTGCTGGTCGGTGAGGTACGAGACCCGGCGCACCGGGAGCTGCCGGAGGTTCGGGTCACCGAGCCCCGTAGCAGCGAGGAGGCGCTGGCGTCATAGCGCAGTTCTCCGCGCCCCTGGGTGGGTGCAGGCACGCCTCTTCAGGGGCGCGGGGAACTGCGCGATCAGCCCCCCGCCGGCCCTCAGACGAAGGACTCACATCGCCGACGGATCCTGCGGCCCGCGCCCCGACAGGACCTCCCCGTACGCCTGCATCAGATCCGGCAGCCGCAACGTCGACAAGTCGTCCCGGCTCAGCATCCCCGGATATGTCGACAACCGAAGATCCCGATACGCGCAGCTCTTCTCGTACAGCGTGCGCAGGAACCGCCCGTTGCCCAGTTCGTCGATCCACCCCTGGTCCACCACGTGCCCGGCGATGGAGCGCAGCTCGTCCAGCGCCTCCTCGTCCCAGATGTCGCCGTTCTCGGCCGCCAGCACCTCGCCGATGGAAGTGAGTTCGAGAGGGCGGTACGAGGGAAAGTCGACGCGGGTCGTGAAGCGGGACGACAGTCCGGGGTTCGCGGCCAGCAGGCGGTCCATGCCCTCGGGGTAACCCGCCAGGATCACGACCAGGTGGTCCCGGTTGTCCTCGGCCCGCTTCAGCAGCACCTGGAGCGCCTCGTCGCCGTACGCGTCCCCCTTGCCGTAACCGGAGTTGGAGAGCGAGTACGCCTCGTCGACGAAGAGCACCCCGCCGAGGGCCGAGTCGATGAGTTCGTTGGCCTTGACCGCCGTCTGGCCGAGGTACTCCCCGACCAGATCCGCCCGTTGCGCCTCGACGAGATGGTCACCGCCGAGCAGTCCGAGGGCGTAGAAGACGCGGCCCAGGATGCGGGCCACCGTGGTCTTGCCGGTGCCGGAGGGGCCCGAGAAGACGAAGTGACGCTTGGGCGGCTGGACGGGCAGGCCCTGCCCGGTGCGCAGCCGGGCCATGTTCAACTGCGCGGAGAGCGCTTTGACCTGGCGCTTGACCGGTTCGAGCCCCACCATGCGCTCGAGTTCGGTGAGCGCCTCCTCCAGTAAGACCGGATCGGTGGGCCCCGCGGGCAGCGGCCCCACGGGTGGGCCGGACCTCTCGCGTCCTGCCGGGTCGGTCATCGAGGGCAGGGGACCGGTCGGCGGCTCCGGATCGGAGAGCTTCAGCTCCCGCCCCTCGATGCCGAACAGCGGATCCATCCCGTCGGGCCCCTCCAACATGTCCTGCCCGAACCCCGTGAGCGTGATCGCCGCGAGGTCGGCGGAGTCGTCGTACCCGTCGCTCTCGGCGATCGCGGCGAGCCGGGCCGAGGTGTCCATGAAGGCGGGGTCGACGCGGTGCACGGCCCGGTACAGGGGGAGGGCGGCCGCGGACCGCCCCGTGCCCTCGTGGGCCCTGGCCAGCCAGTACCGCAGTTCCTTGCGCTGGGGCTGTTCGCTGCGGCAGCGCATCAGGGCCGCCGACAGCAGCGGTTCGGCCTGGCCGTACATCTCCAGGCGGACCCGGGCCATGCCGCCGAACAGTCCGGCCTCGATGCCGAGCATGGCGTCGTCGATCAACGGGTCGGTGTGCCGGACCAGTTGCTCCCAGTCCTTGACGAGATAGGCACGGCAGGCGTGCAGGAAGCGAACCTGGTGGTCGGTGTCCACCGGGGGCAGGCCCGCGAGGGCCCGGTCCAGTTCGGGGACATGGCGGCCGTCCAGCCAGTGCGAGGCGTGCGCGAGGAGCAGGTCACGCGGGCTCTCCAGCACCGGTTGCACCCACCAGCCCAGCCAGTACCAGGAGTTGAGGGTGCGCCGGTGCCGGGCGCGCTGTTCGCCGAAACGCTCGCGGTGCCGGAACATCCGCAGCAGCGCGGTCGTCGTGTCGACGCGCAGCGCGTGCAGTCCGAGCCAGCCGTCGGCCATCCCGGGATCGATCCGCACCGCGGCCCGGAACTCCTCCTCGGCCTGCGGATAGGCGCCCATCGTGTAGGCGTCCACACCTCGCAGCCAGGCGAGGTCGGCCGGGGCCTCGGGGCCCTGCGTGCCGAAATCCATCACGTCCCCCACAAACCGTGCCCCCGTGGTTTCACCACCGGGCCGACGCCCGGTGGCCGCCTTCGTTCAACCGCTGTGCCGCGGACCGGAGTTGCAACGGTGCGCAGAGCAGTCGTCCGAAGGTCGCACCGAGGGCATCGTACCTGCGGTGGTGTCGCCCGCCGTAGGGTGCCGCACAGGCCGTTTGACGAGGTGGGAGCAGATGGGGCGCACGACGGATGGTGACCGAGGGTGAGCGAATCGCGCCTCACGGCGTCCGAAAATCCGTGTCAGGGCAGAACGAAGCCCCCGATCACGGGGGAACAACCGGGGGCTTCGCGACTGCGGGCGGCCTCGAACGGCCGCACATTCAGAACGTAAGACCTGTACGGCCCCTCGGTCAAGCGGAGTTGGGCGACTCAGGCAAGTTCCTACTGAGGGGTCTTCACAGGTTCAACACATCGCCGATGGGTCGTCACCGTGTGTGACATCGCGGTCCGGTCCAACGGTCTCCGCAGGCCCACTGGTGATCGCGTACCCCTTTTGACACTGCCGTACCAGGAGATCGGCGAAGGGCCTGGAGGGGTCTTCGGCGAAATGCCGCTGTTCCGCCGCGACCCATCCCTCCCAGAACTCCCGCAGCTCCGCCCCGTCCCGGGAGCGGCCACGTGCCCAGGACTCCTCGCGGGGCAGGTCCATCCACAGCAGCCGCGCCAAATGCGGTCGCAGTACGCGGCGGCCCGCGCCGACCCCTTCCAGAAGGATCACCGGCGCGGGCGGCAGGGCGCGGGACGGTCCGAAGCGGCGGGCGTGCCAGTCGTACACGGCGTAGTGCGCGGTCTCGCCGTGGCCGAGCGGGGTGATCACCTCGCTCAGCAGCCGCCCGGTCCAGGCGAACAGTTCGTCGTGACTGGCGATGTCGTCGAGGCGCAGCACCGGCGCGCCGCCGAGGGCGTCGGCCAGTTGTCCGGCGAACGTGGACTTTCCGGAGCCGGCGTGCCCGTCGACGCCGATCAGGCGGACCGGACCGCAGGACGGGGGCAGTCGGCGGAGCCGGGAGGCGAGGTCGTGGATCACGGTTCCTGGGGACGGACGAAGGGGCGGACGGGTGGTCGCGGCCAGTCTAGTGACGGCCCGCCCCCGGCAGCGGAACCACAGGTTCCCAGGTCATGCCAGTGGACGAGACCAATATTCGTGGGCGTGGCATGGGCCGAAGTGCTGGCAGGAGCATGCCGCCTGATCCATAGTTGGCGCACAACCGTGCATTGGACCCGCCCGACTCGGACACCCTGGGGGTCTTCCCACCCATGAGCAGAGCCGAACAGCCGTCCCGCAGAACCGTCCTGGCCGTCGCGGTCGCCGCCGCGGTGACCGGCAGCGCGGGCCCCGCGGCCGCCGCCGGCAGTGCGGCCGACGCGGCACCCGACGAGACTGCCGCCCACCTGGTGGACAACCACGCCTGGACCACGTACAGCGACTGGCGCAGTGGCGCCGCGAAGGGCACCCGTGCAGTCGCCGGCAGCCGCCCCGGAGTCGTGATCGGCGCCCCCGCGGGCACCACCGAGTACACCGACCCGCATACCGGGACCACCGCCACCTGGGAGTACGCGACCTGGACCTCCCCGGTCCACGAGCTCGCCGTGCCCGCGACCGAGGTGATCGCCTCCTGGAGCGCCCGCACCCCGGCCGGCAGCTGGATCCAGATCGAGCTCCAGGGGACGTACTCCGACAGCGCGGCCACCCCCTGGTACGTGATGGGGCGCTGGGCGGCCGGCGACGGGGACATCAAGCGCACCTCGGTCGACGACCAGACCGACGACAAGAGCACGATCTGGACGGACACCTTCGCCATCGACGACCCGTCGACCGGGCTGCGCCTGTCGTCGTACCGGCTGCGGCTGACCCTGTACCGCAAGCCCGGCACGAAGACCACACCGACCGTCTGGCGGCTGGGCGCGATGGGCTCGGACGTCCCCGACCGCTTCACCGTCCCGGCCTCCGCACCCGGCCTCGCCCGGGAGCTGATCGTCCCGCGCTACTCGCAGGAGATCCACGCGGGTCAGTACCCGGAGTACGACAACGGCGGCGAGGCCTGGTGCAGCCCCACCTCCTCGCAGATGATCATCGAGTACTGGGGCGGCCGGCTCACCGAGGAGCAACTGGCCTGGGTCGACCCGTCGTACGCGGACCCGCAGGTCTGCCACGCGGCCCGCTACACCTACGACTACCAGTACGCGGGCTGCGGCAACTGGCCGTTCAACGCGGCCTACGCGGCCACCTTCAAGGACCTGCAGGGCGTGGTGACCCGGCTCGGCTCGCTCACCGACCTGGAGACGCTGATCGCGGCCGGTATCCCGGCCATAACGTCCCAGTCGTTCCTCAAGGAGGAGCTCACCGGGGCGGGTTACGGCACCTCCGGCCATCTGATGACCGTCATCGGCTTCACCGCCGAGGGCGATGTGATCGCCAACGACCCGGCCTCGCCCGGCGACGCGGCGGTGCGGCGCGTCTACAAGCGGCGCGAGTGGGAGAACATCTGGCTGCGCACCAAGCGGTACAACGCCAGCGGCAAGGCCGTCTCCGGCACCGGAGGCGTCTGCTATCTGTACTTCCCCGCCCGGCCGACCGCGCGCCAGCGCAAGGCGCTCGCGGCGGTGGGCGTGCGCTGAGCTCCTCGGTACGGCCCCCGGCACCTGTCGGGGGCCGTTCGCTGTGACCAAGCTCTCGGCCGCAAAAGCGACCAGGAATGGCAAGGTGGACGAATCGGCGGGGGGATTCCGACCACTACATCCGAGATCAGCGAGACGCCATGACCGCACACTCAGCCACAGCCGCCCGCGCCCGTACCGGCGGCCCCAAGGACGACGGTCCGAAGGTCCTCGAGCATATCGCGGGCTGGACCCTCGTCGCCGTGATCGCGATGCTGGTCACGCAGCTCGGTCTGCTGTGACCTGATCCGTCGTTGACTGACATACTGCGGATGTCCCGCCGCCAGCCCGAGATCAGGGTCGAAACTTGAATATCAGTGATCAGCGTGAAGCCCGGCCGCGGGCGCGCGGCACCGAGCGCTCGGTGGCTCGCCGCGCCGAACTCATCGCCATCGGGCGCAAGTTGTTCGCGGACACGTCCTACGACGCGCTCTCCATGGATGACATCGCCCGCCAGGCGCATGTCGCCAAGGGGCTGATCTACTACTACTTCCAGTCCAAGCGGGGCTACTACCTGGCGATCATCCAGGACTCCGTCGCCGACCTGGTCACCTATGCGGCGAGCGGCCTCGAAATGGAGCAGGTGGACCGCGTCCACCGCACTCTGGACAGTTATCTGCGCTACGCCGAGCACAACCAGGCGGCCTACCGCACCGTCGTCAGCGGCGGTGTCGGTTTCGACGCCGAGGTGCACGCCATCCGGGACGGGGTGCGCGACGCGATCGTCGCGACCATCGCCGACGGGGCGTACGGCCGTACCGACATCTCCCCGCTGGCCCGCATGGGCCTGCTCGCCTGGGTGTGCAGCGTCGAGGGCGCCACCCTCGACTGGATCGACGGTCCGCCCCAGCTCTCCCGCGACACCATGCGCGACCTGCTGGTGAAGACGCTCGGCGCCTCGATGCGTGCCATCGAGGAGATGGATCCGGCCCATCCGGCTCCGGCTCCGGCCCGCCGCGACGGCTGACCGGCCGACCGGTTGGGGCGGAGGCTCGTGGTCCCCCGCCCCAAGTCCTGCTCTCGTTCGGCTAGTTGATCGCCCTGATCAGCTCTCCGCCCGAGGTGTCCCCGCTCAGCTCCCAGAAGAACGTGCCGCCAAGGCCCTGCTGGTTCTTGTACGTCATCTTCGTCGCGATGGTCGCGGGGGTGTCGTAACTCCACCAGTCGTTCCCGCACTTGGCGTACGCCGTGCCGCCCACCGTTCCCGTCGCCGGGCACTTGGACTTCAGCACCTTGTAGTCGTCGATGCCCTGTTCGTAGGTGCCCGCCGCCGGGCCCGTCGCGGTGCCGCCCGGCGCCGACTGGGTCACGCCGGTCCACCCGCGGCCGTAGAAGCCGATGCCGAGCAGCAGCTTCGAGGCCGGGATGCCGAGCCCCTTGAGCTTGGCGATGGTGGCCGAGGTGTAGTAACCCGCCCGCGGGATGCCGGAGTAGGAGTTCAGCGGTGAGTGCGGGGCCGTCGGTCCTGACGCGTCCCAGGCACCGAAGTAGTCGTACGTCATCGGGTTGTACCAGTCGACGTACTGTGCCGCGCCCGCGTAGTTCGCCGCGTCGATCTTGCCGCCGGCCGTGGCGTCCGCGGTGATCGCGGCGGTGACCAGCGACCCGCTCCCGAACTTCGAACGCAGCGCCGCCATCAGGTTCTTGAACGCCTCCCTGCCGCTGGTGTCACAGGTGTTGCCGCAGGCGTTGGGGTACTCCCAGTCGATGTCGATGCCGTCGAAGACATCGGCCCACTGGGAGTTCTCGACCAGGTCGTAGCAGGACTGCGCGAACGCGGCCGGGTTGCGGGCGGCCTCGCCGAAGCCGCTCGACCAGGTCCAACCGCCGAACGACCAGAGGACCTTGAGGCCGGGGTGCTTCTTCTTCAGCTCGCGCAACTGGTTGAAGTTGCCCCGCAGCGGCTGGTCCCAGGTGTCGGCCACGCCGTCCACGGACTCGGCCGCGGTGTACGTCCGGTCGGTCGCCGCGTAGGCGTCGCCCATCGCGCACTTGCCTGCGGTGACGTTGCCGAAGGCGTAGTTGATGTGGGTCAGCCTCGCCGCCGAGCCGGAGGTCTCGATGTTCTTGACGAAGTACTTCCGGTCGTAGGTGCCCCATTCGGTGAAGTAGCCGACGACCTTGGAGCCGGCGGCCTTCGGGCTCGCCTGGGGTGCGGCGGCGGTGGCGCTGCTCGCGCCGGCCAGCAGGCCCGCGCCGAGGACCGCGCAACACGCGGCGGAGATCAGCGCCCGCAAACGGGCGCGGTGGGGAACGTGCATCGGTGTCTCCTCGTGGGGGAGAGGGGAACGCCAGCCGATTGGCATGAACGCGAAAAAGCGTTGCCGGAACAGTAGGAGGACTAGACCACCGCGTCAATGGTTCGGACCAATCCGGAGCCGATTCCTGGCCGACTGTGAGCGCCCTGGGATATCTTGAAGTAAGCGGTCGTTAACCAGTGACCGGGTGTCTCCGATCGGGCATACTCACAGGACGCAGCCGCTGGTCAGCAGCTTCCGTGACCCGGGAGACGCGAGCAGCGACCGGCGTTCAGTGATACCGGCGGAGCCGTCCCACCCCACGGCGTGCGTCCGTCAGCGCCCTACAGGGAGGAGAGCGTCGCCATGCCCGACCGCGCCCCGCAGCCGGTGGACCGGCAACTGCCCACGGACGAGGCCCGGGATCTGATCTCGCTCGTCCGCGACATCGCGCAGCATGAGATCGCCCCGAAGGCGGCCGAGGAGGAAGGCGCCGGGCACTTCCCGCGCGAGGTCTTCACCCTGCTCTCCCGGACCGGCCTGCTCGGTCTGCCCTACGCCTCCGAGCACGGCGGCGCCGACCAGCCGTACGAGGTCTATCTCCAGGTCCTCGAAGAACTCGCCGCCGCCCGCCTCACCGTCGGTCTCGGCGTCAGCGTGCACACCCTCTCCTCCTACGCGCTCGCCACCTACGGCACCAAGGAACAGCAGGTCGAGTTCCTGCCCGCGATGCTGGGCGGCGGACTGCTCGGCGCCTACTGCCTCTCCGAGCCCTCGTCCGGTTCGGACGCGGCCTCGCTGCGGACCAGAGCGGTCCGGGACGATGGGGGCCCCTCCCGCGTGAGCGCAGTCGAGCGTGGGGGAGACTGGGTGATCACCGGCACCAAGGCCTGGATCACGCACGGCGGCGTCGCCGACTTCTACACCGTCATGGCGCGCACCGGCGAGGAAGGGCCGCGCGGGATCACCGCCTTCCTGGTGCCCGCCGACGCGGAGGGCGTGAGCGCCGCGGCGCCGGAGAAGAAGATGGGCATGAAGGGCTCGCCCACCGCCCAGGTCCACTTCGACGGTGTGCGGGTCCCGGACGGGCGGCGCATCGGCGACGAGGGGCAGGGTTTCGCGATCGCCCTGTCCGCGCTCGACTCGGGGCGGCTCGGCATCGCGGCCTGCGCGATCGGAGTGGCCCAGGCGGCCCTCGACGAGGCGGTGGGCTATGCCACCGGGCGGCAGCAGTTCGGGCGTCCGATCGCCGACTTCCAGGGCCTGCGCTTCATGCTCGCCGACATGGCGACCCAGATCGAGGCGGGCCGGGCGCTGTACCTCGCGGCGGCGCGGCTGCGCGACGCCGGACGGCCCTTCGCCAAACAGGCGGCCATGGCCAAACTGCACTGCACCGACACCGCGATGAAGGTCACCATCGACGCCGTCCAGGTCCTCGGCGGCTATGGCTACACCGCGGACTTCCCCGCCGAGCGGTACATGCGCGAGGCCAAGGTCCTGCAGATCGTCGAGGGCACCAACCAGATCCAGCGGATGGTCATCGCCCGTCACCTAGCGGGTCCGGAGACCCGCTGAACTGACCCGGTCTGACCTGCGGCGCCGCCAGCCGGACCCACTCCGGGTCGTGGCGTCCCGGAAGGGTCCGGCCGCGGTTGGCCCACGTGCGCATCAGGTCACGGTAGATGGGCGGGTCCTGAGGCGGCGGCGGGGCCGGGCGGAAGGGGGACGGAGCCGACGGAGCCGATTCTGCGACCGGTGCATACGTACGGGTCATACCGGGGCAACGCGGAAACCGGTGGCCGGGTCACCGCTCCCCGCAATCGAGAGTGAGTTCGCGGACGTCCGGCCGGACATCTGGCCAGTCACAGCGGTCTGACATACCGTCAGCCAACTGCCGGCAGGGAGGTTGGCCATGACCGACGACCGCCCCGTACCGCTCGACGAGTACCCCGTGCACCAGGTGCCCCTGTCCATGAAGTACGTCGCGACGGGGGACCGCAACGCCTACGACCGCTGCATCTTCCACGTCCTCGACCACGACGGTCGCGCCCTGCTGATCCTCGGGCTCGGTGTGTACCCCAACCTCGGGGTGATCGACGCCTACGCGACCCTCCGCCTCGGCGAGACCCTGCACGCGGTGCGCGCCTCGGACGCCCTACGGGACGACTCGCGCACGAACCTGGCCGTCGGCCCGCTGCGCATTCTCGTCGAACGCCCCCTGCGCGACTTCGTGTTGAGCTGCGAGGCGGCTCCCGACGACCCGGACGGGCTGTCGTACGAGATCAACTGGAGCGCCGACTTCCCTGCGCTCTGGGAACCGCACCACCTTCAGCGGCGGGGCGGCCGGCTCACCCTGGAGGGGAGGCGTTTCGCGCAGGCCGGTCACTGCGACGGCTGGATCCGGGTGGGCGGGCGCGAGCTGCGCGTGCGGGGCTGGACCGGGACCCGGGACCGCAGCTGGGGTGTGCGGCCGGTGCCGGGGGAGGAGGGCGGCCGGCTCGCCGAGGAACATCCGACTGCGGGCTTTCACTGGATCTGGTGTCCGGTCCGCTTCGAGGACCGCTTCCTCATGGTGATCGTCCAGGAGGACGCCGACGGCCACCGCTCGCTCAACGACGCGACTCTGGTCCGACCGGGCCACCGAGACCGCCAACTCGGCTGGCCCCAGACCGAGATCACCTACCGCTCAGGCACCCGCCACCCGGAACGCGCTCTCGTCCACCTTGGTGACCTCCGCAAGCCCATGGAGCTGGAGGTGGAGGTCCTCACCTCCTCACCGCTCGCACTCGGCGCCGGCTACCCGCCTGCCGACGACTGGCAACACGGCACCTGGCAGGGCCGCGACTGGACCGACCGCCGCACCTACGACCTCGCCGAGCCGCACCCCCTGGCCGCGTTCGGCGTCACCGACCACGCGGCCCGCTTCCGGCTGGACGGCCGGATCGGCCACGGCATCTTCGAACACGGATCATTCGGACGGCACGACCCGAGCGGTTTCACCGGCTTCGACTCGGTGGCTCCGTGAGGCAGTCCCGGAGACAAGGGAGTTGACGACGTGGCCACGGCACCCCGCCCCCGCACCACCACCCGCGACCCGGAGGAACTCGCCCACCGCCTCACCGCCTGGCTCGGCACCCGCCTGCCCGGCGCGAAGGCCGTCGACGTGACGGTCCCCGCCTCGAACGGCCTGTCCAGCGAGACCCTGCTCTTCGACATCGAGCACCCCGAACCGCCCCTCCGCTCCTGCGCGTTGCGGCTCGCAGCGGATCCGTCGGCGTACACGGTCTTCCCGGTCTACGACATGGTCCGCCAGTACCGCACGATGGAAGTGGTCGGCCGCTCGTCGGAACTCCCGGTCCCGAAGGTGCGGTGGCTGGAGGAGAACCCGGGCCCGCTCGGGGCACCGTTCTTCGTCATGGAGCGCGTGCGGGGACGCGTACCGCCGGATGTCATGCCCTACACCTACGAGGGCAACTGGCTGCACGCCGCGAGCGACACCGAACGCGAACACCTCGAGACCGCCACGGTCGGGCTGTTGGCGCACCTCCACGACCAAGTCCCCGTGCAGGAAGCGGGGTTCCTGGAGCTGCCCGGCGAGGGCGACGCGCTGCGCCGCCATGTCACCGCCCAACGCGCTTACTACGACTGGGTGGTGGACGGACTCGCCCGCTCACCCCTCATCGAGCGTGCCTTCGACCGGCTGGAGCAGCTCTGGCCGCCCGACCCGGGCCCACCCGTCCTCAACTGGGGCGACGCACGCATCGGGAACGTGATCTACGACGGCTTCGACCCCGTCGCCGTCCTGGACTGGGAGATGGCGGCCCTGGCCCCGCGCGAGGTCGACCTCGGCTGGACCGTCTATCTGCACCGCTTCTTCCAGGACCTGACGGTCGCCTTCGGCCAGCGCGGACTGCCCGACTTCCTGCGCCGCGACCGGGTCGAGGCCCGCTATGCCCGGCTCACCGGCCACACGCCGCGCGACATGGACTTCTTCACGCTGTACGCCGCGCTGCGGCACGCGATCGTCATGCTGCGCATCGCCCACCGCCAGGCGTTCTTCGGCGAGGTGGACCTCCCGGCGGACCCGGACACACTGATCCTGCACCACGGCAGCCTGCGAGCCATGGTGCACGGCAGCTACTGGGACTGAGCGAGGCGGCTCAGGCGGCCTGACGGCGCATCACCGGCACGCGCATGGGGCGCGAACCCGGGCCACCGACGTGCGAGAACGGCTGGGTCCGCCAGTCGAGTCCCTGCGGGAGCGTCAACAGGAGGGCGGTGTGCTGCTCCTGGGGCTCCGCCGACTCGTCCGCCGACCGGGCCTCGGAGGCCTTACGGCCCGTACCGGCGCAGACCGTGAGGCCGAAGGGGTTCCACGGCGAGGCGCACAACGCGTGCTCCGGCAGCACCTCCTCGTCCGCCAGCAGGGCGATGGGCTGCGCGCAGTCCGGGCAGATCACCCGGTACATCTCGAAGGTGTCGTACGCGTCGAAGTCGTCGTCGAGAGCGTCGGGTTCGACGCCCTCCGGCTCGGACTGGACAACCGCCTGGAGGCGCTTGGGCGCGGTACGACCAGGGCGCTGAAGACTCTGCATTGGGTTCTCCCCCTCGGACTGGGCCGTGACGGCGCTGCGGTCTCGACCACAGCAAGCACTTCCCGTCCCGTCATCGCGGTAATCACGAGAACATCACGGAGGCCGTTCGGTGGGTGTGGCCTTCGTCACATGCCGCTCGCAGATGCCCGTGGCGGTCGCTTTGTCCCTCAGGTGGCTCACAGGCACCTCTCGGTCACATCACGAACCGGGCATGACCTGGGGCGCTCAGGTATCCGAGGAGATCAGGCGCACTGTAGGTTCTTGCGCCATGGAGGAGCTGGACCGACAAATCGTGCAGCTGCTCGTCAAGGACGGGCGGATGAGTTACACGGACCTGGGCAAGGCCACGGGCCTGTCCACCTCGGCCGTGCACCAGCGGGTGCGACGGCTGGAGCAGCGTGGTGTCATCCGCGGGTACGCCGCGGTGGTCGACCCCGAGGCGGTGGGCCTGCCCATGACCGCCTTCATCTCGGTGAAACCGTTCGACCCCAGCGCCCCCGACGACATCGCGGACCGCCTGGCCGGCGTCCCCGAGATCGAGGCGTGCCACAGCGTGGCGGGCGACGAGAACTACATCCTGAAGGTTCGCGTGGCGACCCCGCACGAGCTGGAGGAGCTGCTGGCGAGGGTCAGGAGCCTGGCGGGGGTCTCGACGCGTACGACGGTGGTCCTGTCGACCCCGTACGAGGCAAGGCCACCGCGCATCTGAATCGGCGAGGGCTGTGCCGGCTGAGGGGCGCGGCTCCACGGCGGGACCGCCCCTGAAACACTGTCCCCCATGAGCGCACAGCACACCGTCCTCCTCCGCCGAGGCGAAGTCCACAGCCCCGCCGACCCTTTCGCCACCGCGATGGTCGTCGAGCGCGGACAGGTGGCCTGGGTCGGTTCTGAAGGCGCCGCCGACGCCTTCGCGGACGGCGTCGACGAGGTCGTGGACCTGGACGGCGCTCTGGTCACCCCTGCGTTCACGGACGCACATGTGCACACGACCGCCACGGGTCTTGCCCTCACCGGCCTGGACCTGTCCACCGCACCTGATCTGTCCGCCGTCCTGGCCCGCGTGCGAGACTTCGCCGCCGCCCGCCCCGACGACCACGTCCTCCTCGGCCATGGCTGGGACGCCTCCCGCTGGCCCGACAGCCGCCCTCCCACACGCGCGGAACTCGACGCGGCCACAGGCGGCCGCCCCCTCTATCTGAGCCGCATCGACGTCCACTCGGCGGTGGCGACGACGGCACTGCTCGACATGGCGTCCCTCGGAGCGGTGGACGGTCCCCTGACGGCCGACGCCCACCACGCGGTCCGCTCCAAGGCGCTCGCCTCCGTCTCCCCGGCCCAACGCGCGCAAGCGCAGCGCGCCGCCCTCGCCCACGCCGCCTCCCTCGGTATCGGCACGCTTCACGAATGCGCAGGCCCCGAGATCTCCTCCGAGGACGACTTCACCGGACTGCTGCGGCTCGCGAGCCAGGAGCCGGGCCCGAGGGTGGTCGGCTACTGGGCCGAGCGGGCCGATGAAGGCGTTGCCAAGGCGCGGCAGCTCGGTGCCCTCGGCGCCGCCGGAGACCTCTTCGTCGACGGCGCTCTCGGTTCCCACACGGCGTGCCTGCACGAGCCGTACACCGACGCCGACCACACCGGGATCGCCTACCTGGACGCCGCCGCCGTGGCCGATCATGTGACCGCCTGCACCGAGGCGGGCCTGCAGGCCGGCTTCCACGCGATCGGCGACGCGGCGGTGGACGCCGTGGTCGAGGGCGTCCGCGCCGCCGCGGAGAAGCTGGGCCTCGCCCGCGTCCGTGCCGCCCGGCACCGTGTCGAGCACGTCGAGATGCTCACCCCCGAGGCCGTCGCCGCCTTCGCCGAACTCGGTCTGACCGCCTCCGTCCAGCCCGCCTTCGACGCCCTGTGGGGCGGCGAGGACGGCATGTACGCCCGGCGCCTGGGCCGGGAGCGGGCGAGTCGTCTGAACCCCTTCGCGGCCCTCCTGCGCGCCGGTGTCCCGCTCGCCTTCGGCTCCGACAGCCCCGTCACGCCCCTCGACCCGTGGGGCACCCTGCGTGCGGCCGCCTTCCACCGCACCCCCGAGCACCGGGTCTCGGTGCGCGCCGCCTTCACCGCGCACACCCGCGGCGGCTGGCGGGCGATCGGCCGGGACGACGCGGGAGTCCTGGTGCCCGGCGCCCCCGCGGACTACGCCGTGTGGCGCACCGACCAACTGATCGTGCAGGCCCCCGACGACCGGGTCGCCCGCTGGTCCACCGACCCTCGCTCCGGCACCCCCGGTCTGCCCGACCTGACGCCGGGCCGTGACCTCCCCGTCTGTCTGCGGACCGTGGTCGGCGGACGGACGGTCTTCGTACGGCCGGGCGAGTGATCTCCGGGGGTGGCGGGGCACGGATCGTCCGCCGCCCCGCTGTCGCGCGACCTGCGCATCCTCCGCTCTGACCAGGGCGTTGTCGACAGACGTGCAGGTCAAACGACTGTTGACAGCCGACGGCAGGAGGCCGGTAGGTTCGGCCGGGTCCACCACCGGACGCCCGACCGGGGAATCTCCGCCCAGTCGTCGCAGCGCCGCTGGGTCAGGGACGGTGTGCCGCACCGGAACACCGTCACTGGGAGCCAGGCCCAGCGCTCGCGCCACGGCGAGGAGACGTTCCGTCCGGCCGGGGAGGTGTGACCCGGGTGGGGCCCGGGCGCTCAGTAGACAACGGCTTTCGGTCGACCCGCAGCCAGCGGGCCCCAGGTCGGCCCGAAGGGCGCCGGGCCCCCATCCGCAGCGAGGGCGGTGATTCCGCCATCATGGCCGAAACCATTATTCTTACCCCACTCTTGAGAAAACGACACCAGCATACGAACGCCTTGTCACGTCATCGCAGGCCGTGCGCACTATGGTGGACGCCTGCGCATTGACTCGAAGGGGCAGCAGTGAACGACGGCGACGGGACCCTCACGGGCCAGGAGAGGCGATTCGGCCCGCTCGGCACGGCGTTGGTGATCATTCCGACCTTCAACGAGGCGGAGAACATCAAGGCCATCGTCGGCCGGGTGCGCAAGGCCGTCCCGGAGGCGCACGTGCTCGTGGCCGACGACAACAGCCCCGATGGCACCGGCAAGCTCGCCGACGAACTGGCCGTCGAGGACGACCAGGTCCAGGTGCTGCACCGCAAGGGCAAGGAGGGCCTCGGCGCGGCCTATCTCGCGGGCTTCCACTGGGGCCTGGAGCACGGCTACGGCGTCCTGGTCGAGATGGATGCCGACGGCTCCCACCAGCCCGAGGAACTGCCCCGCCTGCTGACCGCCCTCAAGAATGCCGACCTGGTCCTCGGCTCCCGCTGGGTGCCCGGCGGCCGGGTCGTGAACTGGCCCAAGTCCCGCGAGTTCATCTCCCGCGGCGGCAGCCTCTACTCACGCGTGGCCCTCGACCTTCCGCTGCGTGACATCACCGGCGGCTACCGTGCCTTCCGCCGCGAGACCCTCGAAGGCCTCGGCCTCGACGACGTCGCCTCCCAGGGCTACTGCTTCCAGGTCGACCTCGCCCGCCGCGCGGTCAAGGCCGGTTACCACGTCGTCGAGGTGCCGATCACCTTCGTGGAGCGCGAACTCGGCGACTCCAAGATGAGTCGCGACATCCTCGTGGAGGCCCTGTGGCGGGTCACCACCTGGGGCGTGGGGGAGCGGGTCGGCAGGATCACCGCGCGGGGAAAGCGCGCACAGCCGTAGTCCTACCGCCTCACAGCCGCGGCTGATCGTCCCCTTATCCCGTGCTGAGCCGCACCCAGGCACACTGGACGTATGACGACAGGCGCTTCCGACCCCCACGTACCCCGCCCGGCCCCGCCGCTCCCGTACGCGCACCTTCCTGCCGCTGGGCGTCGCCGCCTGGCTGGTGCTGGAGATCTGGCTGCTGACCGTGGTCGCGAGCGCGACGAGCGGATTCGCGGTGTTCCTGCTGCTGGTCGCGGGCTTCGTGCTCGGCTCGGTGGTGATCAAGCGGGCCGGCCGCCGCGCCTTCCAGAACCTGAACGAGGCGCTTCAGCGGGGCGGGGCCCCCTCGAGCTCCGGCAGTAGTGGCAACGGCCTGATGATGCTGGGCGGCCTGCTCCTGATGATCCCGGGCCTGATCTCCGACGCCGTGGGCCTGCTCCTGCTGATCCCGCCGGTCCAGAAGGCCATCGGCCGGTACGCCGAGCGCACCTTCGACCGCAAGCTGCGCGAGGCCGCTCCGGGCACCCTGGGCGATGCCTTCCAGCAGGCCCGTATGCAGCGCCCCGACGGCAAGGTGGTCCAGGGCGAGGTCATCGTCCGGGACGAGCCGGGCGGCGACACTCCGCAGGAGCCGCGGCCGCCGCTCACGCGCTGAGGCGGTCGCGGGCAACCGCGGGCAGCACAAACCGCGGGCGCGGTACGTGAATCACGTACCGCGCCCGCGGTTACTTGTATGTGCTGTGTTCCCGCTCAGGCCGACTTGCGGCTGTCCCGGGGATGAACAGCGATGTTCATCGCGCCGGAACGCAGAACCGCCAGACGCTCCTCGAGGACCTCTTCGAGTTCCTCTCGGGTGCGTCGCTCCATCAGCATGTCCCAATGCGTACGCGCGGGCTTGGCCTTCTTCTCTTCAGGGCCGTCGCCGTCCACGAGGAGTGCCTGGGCCCCGCAGACCTTGCACTCCCACTCCGGCGGGATCTCCGCCTCGACCGAGAAGGGCATCTCAAAGCGATGTCCCTTCTCGCATGCGTACTCCACGGCCTGGCGCGGGGCCAGGTCGATGCCGCGGTCCGTCTCGTAGCTGGTCACCACGAGGCGCGTGCCGCGAAGAGCTCGCTCACTCATGAATCGTGCCTCCCGGGCTTGTCGCCCACAGGACAGGTGTCGCTGTCGTCGTCATCCGGTCAACGTCCGGTCGGCGGTAAAGATTCCCGTTCCGGGTCCCGTCCCGGGCAATGCATCGCCGTCGTAGCCGCCCCTTGTTGTACCCACCAGTGCCCGGTTTGTCACATCTACTAACAGATGTCACCCAGCGTTTCGGTATCTTTGACGCGCAGTAACGGTACGCCTGGCAGGCCAAACGCGTACACTACAGCGCTTTGGTGTTGAACGCTAAATCCTTTCGGGTACGGGATTGCCCGCGTCGCTGATCGCCCGCCGCACCGGAACCCGTGCGAGCAGGGCGAATCCGATGACGAAGAAGGCCACCAGCGAGATGATCGCGTCTCGATAACTTCCGGTTACCTGGTAGGTGATCCCGAACAGGAGCGGGCCCAGCCAGCTCATGCCGCGGTCGCTCATCTCGTACGCCGAGAAGTATTCGGCCTCCTTGCCGGGCGGGACGAGATGCGAGAACAGGGAGCGGGACAGGGCCTGGCTCCCGCCGAGGACGAGTCCGATGCCGGAAGCCAGGACGAAGAACCACACGGGTGCGCCGGCGGGCAGGAAGTATCCCGCGCCCAGGACCACCGCCCAGGCGACCAGGGATCCGAGGATCGTGCGCTTGGCCCCGTACACCCGGGCGATCCGGCCGAGCGCCAGCGCCCCCGCCACCGCGAGCACCTGGACCAGGAGCACGGCCGCGATGAGCGTCGACTGCCCGAGGCCCAGCTCCTCCGAGCCGTAGATCGACGCCTGGGAGATCACGGTCTGGATGCCGTCGTTGTAGACGAGGTACGCGAGCAGGAAGGCGAGGGTGAGCGGGTGGCGGCGCATGCCGCGGACGGTGGCCGCGAGCTGCCGGAAGCCGGGTGCCGTCGTTTCCGTCGGCCCTTCTTCGCGGGAGCGGCGATCTCGCAGCCGGCGGAGCGGAATCAGCGCGAAGGCGCCCCACCACAGTCCGGCCGAGGCCAGACAGATGCGGACGGCGGCACTCTCGGAGAGGCCGAAGGAGTCGTGGCCCGTGTAGAGAACGAGGTTCGCGACCAGGACGAGGGCGCCCGCCGCGTAGCCGAAGGCCCAGCCCTTGGAGGAGACGGCGTCGCGTTCCTCGGGTGGGGCGATCTGCGGGAGGTAGGAGTTGTAGAGCATGGTGCCGACGGCCGCCGCGGCGTTCGCGACGACCAGCAGGACCCCGCCGAGGAGATACCGGTCGCCGCCGAGGAAGAACATGCCGGTCGTCGCGGCGGCCCCGGTGTAGGCGGCGGCCGCCAGGAGGGGCTTCTTACGGCCGCTGCGGTCGGCGGCGGCCCCCACCAGGGGCATCACCAGCACGGCCACGATCACCGACAGGGACACCGAGTAGGCGAAGAAGGAGCCGGCCCGCACCGGGACGCCCAGCGGATGGACGTAGCCGTCCGGGTCCGCCGCCTTCTTGGCGACCGACGTCAGATAGGGGCCGAGGAACACGGTGAGGACGCTCGTCGAGTAGACGGAGCACGCCCAGTCGTAGAAGTACCAGCCGCGCTGCTCGCGCCGCCGGTCGGCGGCCTCGTCCGTCGAGCCCGCCCGCACGGTGTCGGTGCCCACCCGTGCCCTCGCTTCCCCGTGAAGGTGCCGTGCGCGGCCCGGGAGCGGGACGGGTCAGACCCAGACGCCCCGCTCCTCCATGACCTTGCGCAGTGTGTCGATGTGATCGGTCATGATGCCATCGACGCCCAGGTCCAGAACCCGGTGCATGCGATCGGGTTCGTTGATGGTCCACACGTGCACCTGCAGCCCACGCGCGTGTGCGGCGCGCACGAAGCGGTGGTCGACCACCTGGATGCCGGACTGGGCCTCGGGCACCTGTGCGGCGACGGCCGAGCGGCGCAGTGCGGCGGGGACTCCCCAGGAGCGCAGCCGCAGGTTCAGTACACCCCGGGTGCCGTACGACGTCGCCAGGCGTGGCCCGGCCAGCCGCTGGGCGCGCATCACCCGCGCCTCGGAGAACGAGCCGACGCAGACGCGGTCCCAGGTGTCGGTGCGCTCGATGAGGTCCAGGAACGGCTGGAGGGCGGGCCCGGCCTTGATGTCCACGTTCCAGCGCGCCTCGGGGAAGGTCTCCAGGAGCTCCTCGAACAGCGGCACCGGTTCCTTGCCCGCCACACGCGCGTGCCGTACGTCGGCCCAGGGCAGGTCGGCTATCCGGCCCGCCCCGTCGGTCACCCGGTCCAGGGTCGCGTCGTGGAAGGCGACCAGCCTGCCGTCCGCCGTGGCGTGGACGTCGGTCTCCAGGTACCGGTAACCCGCCTCGACCGCCCGCCGGAACTGGAAGGCGGTGTTCTCCAGCCCGTCCGCCGCCCCGCCCCGGTGGGCGAAGGGGATGGGGCCGGGATGGTCGAGGTAGGGGTGGCGTATCCGCGAGGTCACGGACGCAGTATCGCTCCCCGCGGTTGCCCGCTGGCAACGACCGTGCTGCCCTCGGATGCCGGGAGGACGGCGAACACACGCAGGAAGAGCTGGGCGAGGGGGCCGATGGACACCGCGTACAGGACGGTTCCGATGCCGATGGTGCCGCCGAGGACGAATCCCGTGACCACGACGGCCACTTCGACCGCGGTCCGCATCAGCCGGATCGAGCGTCCCGTCCGCCGGTGCAGCCCGGTCATGAGGCCGTCCCTGGGGCCCGGACCGAAGTCGGCGGCGATGTAGAGGCCGGTGGCCATGCCGTTGAGGACGATGCCGGCCAGCAGGAGAGGGGTCCGTATCGCGAGACCGTGCACCTCGGGGACGGCGGCGAGGGTGGCGTCCATGGCGATGCCGACCACGAAGACGTTGGACACCGTGCCGAGTCCCGGCCGCTGGCGCAGCGGGATCCACAGGAGCAGTACCGCCGCGCCCACGATGATCGACACGACCCCGATGGACAGTCCCGTCAGCTCGGCGAGGCCCTGGTGCAGCACGTTCCAGGGCTCGAGGCCCAGGCCCGCCTCGACGAGCAGCGCCGAGCTGGCCCCGTAGAGGGCGAGTCCGACGTACAGCTGGATCAACCGTCGTCCGCGACGGTTCTGCGTGGACAAGGCGCGGTCCCCCTGTGGTGGTAGTGGCCTGACGCATGACACCCTGTGGCTTGGGATGACACGCCATCCATGGCCAATTCGGGGAAGGTGGACTGATTTCAGTGGCGCAGTGGACCTCGGCGGTGGGTGCGGCGCAGCTCGCCCGGCTGCTCAACTCCCAGCAGGACCGTCCGGCGGGCCCCGGCACGCGCCGCCCACCGGCCTACCGCGCGCTCGCCGACGGCGTCCGCCTGCTGGTCCTGGAGGGCCGCGTTCCGGTGGCCGCCCGCCTGCCCGCGGAACGCGAACTGGCCCTCTCCCTGTCCGTCAGCCGTACGACCGTGGCGGCGGCCTACGAGGCGCTGCGGGCCGAGGGTTTCCTGGAGTCCCGGCGCGGCGCGGGCAGCTGGACGGCGGTCCCGGCCGGCAATCCCCTCCCGGCGCGCGGTCTCGAACCCCTCCCTCCCGAGGCCCTCGGGTCGATGATCGACCTGGGCTGCGCGGCACTGCCCGCGCCGGAGCCGTGGCTGACGCGGGCGGTGCAGGGGGCCCTGGAGGAACTGCCGCCGTACGCCCACACGCACGGCGACTACCCGGCGGGTCTTCCGGCACTGCGGACGATGATCGCCGAGCGGTACACCGCGCGCGGAATCCCCACGATGCCCGAGCAGATCATGGTCACGACCGGGGCGATGGGCGCGATCGACGCGATCTGTCATCTGTTCGGTGGCCGGGGCGAGCGCATCGCTGTGGAGTCCCCGTCCTACGCGAACATCCTCCAGCTGATGCGGGAGGCGGGCGCCCGGCTCGTGCCCGTCGCGATGGCGGAGGGGCTGACCGGATGGGACGTGGACCGCTGGCGGCAGGTGCTGCGGGACGCGGCGCCGCGGATCGCCTACGTCGTCGCCGACTTCCACAATCCGACCGGCGCGCTGGCCGACGAGGACCAGCGGCGGCGGCTGGTGGAGGCGGCACGGTCCGCGGGGACCGTGCTGGTGGCCGACGAGACGATGACCGAGCTGTGGCTGGACGAGGACGTCTCGATGCCGCGGCAGGTGTGCGCGTTCGACCCGGCCGGCTCGACCGTGGTCACCGTCGGCTCTGCCAGCAAGGCGTTCTGGGCGGGGATGCGGATCGGGTGGGTGCGGGCGGCGCCGGACGTGATCCGCAGCCTGGTCGCCGCGCGGGCCTATGCCGACCTGGGCACGCCCGTGCTGGAGCAGCTGGCCGTGAACTGGCTGTTCAGCACCGGGGGGTGGGAGCAGGCCGTGGAGCTGCGGCGCGGACAGGCCCGGGAGAACCGGGACGCGCTGGTGGCGGCGATGCGCAGGGAACTGCCGTCGTGGGAGTTCGAGGTGCCGCAGGGTGGCCTGACGCTGTGGGTGCGGGCCGGGGGATTGTCCGGCTCGCGGCTGGCGGAAGTGGGGGAGCGGGTGGGCGTACGCGTGCCGTCGGGACCGCGGTTCGGGGTCGACGGGGCCTTCGAGGGCTATGTGCGTCTGCCGTTCACCGTCGGGGGAGCGGTGGCCGACGAGGCCGCGGCGCGGTTGGCCGCGGCGGCGCGGGTGGTGGAGAGCGGCGGGTCCGGGGGCGGGGAGGCGCCGCGTACGTTCGTCGCGTGAGACGGAGCGAGTGGCAGGTCGGGGTGGTCGGGGTCGTCGCAGCCTCGGCGCTGTGGGACTGACGGCAACTGCCCCGGCCCAGGGGCGCGGGGAACTGCGCGATCCCCCCACGCACCCGCAGCCGCACGACAACCGCTGATGGTCACGGCGCTTCCGCGGCCACCGCTTCCGGCTCCGCTTTCGACAGGACTGGCTCTGCTTTCGAGAGGACCGGCTCTGCTTCCGAGGGGGCCCCTTCCGGCTCCGCTTCCGCGGTGACCGTCTCCCCGTCGGCCGGAGTCGTCCGCGCCGGCAACAGCGCCAGCACCGCCTGCCGGTCCGCCTCGCTCGTTGCTTCGTCGTACGGGTCCGGTGTGGCCGGCACCTGGAGACGATGGACCGGTCCCGTCCCCAGACGGGCGTACCCGCGGCCGGGCGGGACCTGCCCCGCCGGGGTCGTGTGCGGGGGCGCCCCCAGGAACGTCTCCAACTGGTCCGGCGTCGCCGGGCCCAGCACGACACGCGCGCGTGTGTGCTGCCGTACCGGATCGCTCAACGCCTCCGCGCTGTCGAACTGATCGGCCACCACCACCGTGACATTCGCCGCACGACCGTGCCGAAGGGGGACCTGGAGGAGGGTCTGCGGATCCTTGCGGCCGTCCGCGGCGGCCAGGTGGATGAAGGCGCTCGGGCGGTCGAGGAGGATCCACAGCGGGCGCTTGGTGTCGTCCGGCGAGGGCCGGCCGGCCTGACGGGCCTGGTTGGTCGCGATGAGACGGCGCTCCGTCTCGGTCGCCGCCCACTCCAGGCTGGCCAGTGCTCCCGCCAGTCCGCACTCGACCGCGAGGACCCCGTCCCGCCCGGTCAGGCACGCGTACTCGCCGGTGCCGCCGCCTTCGACGATGACCACATCGCCGTACTGAAGGGCCTGGAGCGCGATGGAGCGGAGCAGGGTCGAGGTGCCGCTGCCCGGCTGGCCCAGGACCAGCAGGTGCGGCTCGGTGGAGCGGATGCCGGTGCGCCAGACCACCGGCGGGACGTCGCGCTGTCCGTCGCCGTAGCCGAGCGGCAAGGTGCGCTGGACCTGGGTGGGGTCGGTGAAGCCGAGGACCGTCTCGCCCGGCGCGGTGACGAAACGCTGGGCGGCGATGTCGGTGGGCAGCGGGGCGAGGACAGTGACCGTGAGCTGGTTGCCCTCCTCGTCCCAGGTGAAGTGGTACTCGCGGCCGCGGCCCGACTTGGCGTGCAGGAGCTGCTCGACGCGGGCCCGGGCCTCGGCCTCGCCGTCGGCGAAGTACGCCGGGTAGCTGATCAGCAGATGGGTGATGCGACCGGTGCCGTCGAAGTCGTACGCGGGGAAGGCCTTCTCCCACTCGCCGCCGTGCGCGTACAGCGGGGCCGGGTCCTCGGCCGCCGAGAAGTACGGGACGAGCGCTTCGTACAGCGACTGGAGGCGCTGTGTCTGCGACTCGTCGGGTCCTTCCGGCTCCGACGGCTTGCGGTCCCGGCCCTGCCAGGCCGCCGCCGCCATCAGGCTGATGACGGCGAGCAGCGGACCGTACGGTACGAGCGCCACGACCAGGACCACCGAGGCCACCAGGAAAAGCAGCGGCCCGCGCTTGTCCTTGGGGGCCTCGGCCCACTTGCGCCGCCCGGCCGAGGCCAGCCGGCGCAGACCGCGAGTCATCGTGATCAGCGGGTGGAGGACGTCGGTGGCGCTGTCGGCCGCCGTCCGGGCCAGCTCCCGGCTCCGGGCGATCTGCGCGCTGCCTGTGCTCAGGATGCGGGGGAGGGGGCGGCGGGCCACAGCTGTCTCCTGGAGGTGCGTACGGACGGGAGGGGCGGCGTCAGAACTTGATGCCGCCGAGGAGGCTCGCCAGGCTCTCGCCGCCGGCCTTGATGCTCGGGGCGATGGCGGTGCTGGCCAGGTAGAAGCCGAACAACGCCGAGATCAGGGCGTGCGAGGCCTTGAGCCCGTCCTTGCGGAAGAAGATGAAGACGACGATGCCGAGCAGTACGACGCCCGAGATGGAGAGGATCATTTGGTGCTCCTGGTTCGTGGGGACAGTCACCATGAGTACTTCCAGGATCACAGCATGTATCCATACGACAAAAGGTGCAAATGGATGAATTTCCCGGGTTTTCACTTGGTTGGCAGAGCCGTGGTGTCCTGACGTCCGGCACTTCGGGTCATGTGGCGCGTGAGCCAGTACCCTTGCGAATCACCTGAACGGTTGTATGAGAGGCGGATCGGCCGATGACTGAAGCCCCCGACCCCGAGGTCGTGGAGCTGGCGACCAAGATCTTCGATCTGGCCCGACAGGGACAGACCGAGGCGCTCGTGGCGTACGTCGACGCGGGTGTTCCCGCAGGCCTCACCAACGACCGCGGGGACTCACTCGTGATGCTCGCCGCCTACCACGGTCACGCTAACGCGGTGCGTGCGCTCGTCGCCCGCGGGGCGGCGGCCGGCGGCGTCAACGACCGGGGGCAGACGCCCCTCGCCGGGGCTGTCTTCAAGGGCTCCACGGACGTCATCAAGGCCCTGTTGGAGGGCGGCGCCGATCCGGCCGAGGGCACCCCCTCGGCCCTCGACACGGCCCGGATGTTCGGCAGGGCGGAACTGCTCGAATTGTTCGGCGCATACTGATCCGTATGTTCTGACCAGCGAAAACACAGACAACGGGGGAGGCGGTACAGGGCCGCCGAAATTTCGGTCGCGGCAGATGGAAGTGCCGAGTCATCATGACGTCGTGGTTCACGGACGTGATGGCAGGGCAGGTGATGCCGCACCGCGCGGACCGTGATCGGGTCCGCATGGGCCACCGACGAGAGGCAGAGGAAGATGGCTTACAGCAAGCAGGAAACGGCGGGCGCCCCGACGTGTTGTCACGCGGCCAGGTAATGCACGTCCCCGGTTGCGTCGACGCTTGATGTGAGGCTGTTTCCCATGTTCGATCCGGTCATAGCGCCCAGCGGTACGCTGCTCGGCCTGCTCCAGCGGGGCCGCGGCGACGGCACACTGCACGCGCTCACCGCCCCGCGCGCCGAGGCGCTCGCGGCCCTGAATCACTGCGTGCTGCGCGATCCCCGCCACGACTGGCAGGTGGAGAACCGCTCGCTGTACTACGCCCGTCTCTTTCTCGACCTCAACGGTGAGCTGGACGAGATCGAGTCGCACCTCTTCGAGGTGGACGACGTCTTCGACACCGAGGAGTCGCGCACAGGCCTCGCCCTGGCCGTCCTCGGTCACCTCGCCTCCTACGGCAGGCGGGACGCGCTCGAACTGCTGCGCAGGTACGCCGCCTCGGGCTCCAACTGGGCCTGGGCCCTGGACGAACTGGCGCTGCGGGACGACGACGCCGGTCTGCGCGCCCTCGCCGCGCCCGTACTCGCGCGCTTCGCCACCGATCCCGAGGGCGAGGCCGAGCTGGCCGCCGTCGTCCGCGACGCCTTCGAACCGAGGCCGTGGCGGCTGTGGGCCGACGACCCCCGCGAATCCGTCTCCACGCGTGTGCGTGCCGCTCAGGAGGCCGGCTGTTTCGACCGCTGGCAACGCCAGATGCGACCCGCCGGGCCCCGCCCCGGGTGGAGCGTGCAGGCCGTCTTCGAGTGGGCCCAGCAGGGCGTCGAGCGGGGCGCCGCGCTGCATGTGCCCGCCGCCCGCTGTCTGTCCGCCGTCGCGGGCCCCGAGGACGGGCCCGAGATCCTCGCGGCAGCCAAGGACGGCACCGACGGGGCCCGGGCGACCGCTCTGCGCTATCTCGCCGACAGCAATGATCCCGACGCCTTCGATCTGATCGAGCTGGCCGTCGTCACCGGCTCACCGGTCGTCGTGGAGGCCGCCCTCGACTCGTTCGAACGCATGCGCAGTATCGCCGCCGTCGACCGTGCGCGTGGCTGGGCCCGACGGCCCGATCCGCTGGGCGCCGCCGCCGGACGCATGCTCGCCTGTCTGGGCGGCGCCCAGGACCGGGACCTGGTGCTCGCGGCCCTCCGGGAGGCCGTACGGGGCGAGGGCCCCGACGCCCCCACCCTGTGGACCCTCGTCGACGGCACCGGACGCCTCGGCATCGCCTGCGCCGCGCCCGTGCTGCGCCACATCTACCGGGAGACGGCCTCCTCCCATCTCCGTGGCCGCGCCGCCCGTGCGCTCGCCGCCACCGACCCCTCCTTCGCCACCGGCTTCGCCGTCGAATGCCTCTGGGACTGCGAGGAGACCACCCGCGAGATCGCCGCCCGGCACGCCGAGACCGGAGACGCACGGGTCGTCGAGCGACTGCGCCGACTGGCCGCCGATCCGGCCGAGGAGGCCGAGGTCCAGACGGCCGTCCGCAGCCGTATCGGACCGGACACCGCGGCCATGTGACACCACCTCGGATGCGCACCCCCGGGCCCTGTCACACCCGCCCGGTGAACTCGGGGTGACTCGCGGGTCAGGTCGTCATGGACACGGCCTGACCTGCTCGGGTGTGCAGCGGAACGCTCACGGGACGTTCACCGCTCGCAAAGATCCACGTTGACGCGAGCACGTCCAGTGCGGCGAGAACTCCCCTATGCGTGTCGTCATAGTGACCGAATCCTTTCCCCCCGATGTGAACGGCGTGGCCCACTGCGCGCTCCAGACCGCCCGGCACCTCGTAGATCGCGGTCACCTTCCGCTCGTCGTCGCGCCGGCCACCGCGTCCGGCCCCGGGCACGCCGTGGACGCTCTCGCGCCGTGCCCCGTCGTCCGTGTCCCCTCCCTCCCCCTCCCGGGCTACCCCCAGGTCCGCGTAGCCCTCCCCAGCAGGCGCGTGGCCGCGGCGATCGCCGAGCACCGTGCCGATGTCGTCCACCTGGCCAGCCCCTTCGTCCTCGGCGTCCGCGGCATGGCCGCCGCCGCCCGGCTCGGCATCCCCGCCGTGGCCGTCTACCAGACCGACCTCGCCGGATACGCCCGCACCTACGTGCACGCGGGAGAAGCCGCCGCCTGGCGCCGTATCCGCTCCGTCCACGCCGCCGCCGACCTCACCCTCGCCCCGTCCAGCGCGTCCCTGCACGACCTCGAGGCGCACGGCGTGCCCCGGGTCAAGCTGTGGCCACGGGGCGTGGACACCGTCCGCTTCCGCCCCGACCTGCGCGACGAGGCGCTGCGCCGGCAACTCGCCCCGAACGGTGAGCTGATCGTCGGCTACGTCGGGAGGCTGGCGCCCGAGAAGCACATCGAGCTGCTGGCCGACGCGTGCCGTCTGGAGGGTGTCAAGGTCGTCGTGGTCGGCGACGGGCCGAGCCGGCCGAACCTGGAACAGGCCCTGCCCGGCGCGGTCTTCCTGGGCCGCCGTATGGGTGACGAACTGGCCCGGATCTTCGCCTCATTCGACGTCTTCGCGCACACCGGCCCCTTCGAGACCTTCTGCCAGACCGTGCAGGAGGCCATGGCGAGCGGTGTGCCCGTCGTCGCGCCCGCCGCCGGCGGTCCGCTGGACCTGGTCGCCCACGGGCGCACCGGGTTCCTCGTCCCTCAGCGCGATCCGGCTGCCGTACGGGACGCGGTGTGGTCCCTGGCCGCCGACCCCGAGATGCGCGCCTCGTTCGGAGTCACCGCGCGGGCCATGGTCGAGGGGCGCACCTGGGCGGCCGTCGGCGATCAGCTGATCGGCCACTACGCCGCCGTGCTCACCGGCCGGAAGACGGCGGTGGCGGCATGAGCGGACAGTCGCTGCGGATCGTCCGCCTCGCCAACTTCGTCGCTCCCGCCTCGGGCGGCCTGCGCACCGCATTGCGCGAGCTCGGCAAGGGCTACCAGGCGGCCGGACACGAGTCCGTGCTCATCGTGCCGGGTGAGCGCGCGAGCGACCGCCTGACCGAGCAGGGACGGATCATCACCCTGCCGGGCCCGCTGCTGCCCGGCACCGGCGGCTACCGCGTCCTCGCCGACAAGCGGCGCGTGGCCCGGGTCCTGGAGGAGCTCGCCCCCGACCGCCTGGAGGTCTGCGACCGTACGACCCTCAGGTGGACCGGCAAATGGGCCCGGCGCGCCCGCGTCCCCGCCGTGATGGTCTCCCACGAGACCGCCGACGGCGTGCTCCGCACCTGGGGCCTGCCGGAGGGAGCGGCCCGGCGGGCCGCCGACGCCCTCAACGTCCGTACGGCGCACACCTACGCGCGCGTGGTGTGCACCACGGAGTTCGCCGAGCGGGAGTTCGTGCGGATCGGCGCGCGCAATGTCGTACGGGCCCCTTTGGGCGTCGACCTGGTCGAGCGGCGCCCGGCGCTGCACGACGCGGGACTGCGGGCCCGCTACGCGCGCGAGGCCGAGACGCTCCTCGTGATCTGCACCCGGCTGTCCGTGGAGAAGCGGCCTGGCACCGCGCTGGACGCCGTGGAGGCGCTCGTACGACGCGGTCGGCGGGCGGTGCTCGTGGTGGCCGGGGACGGGCCGCTGCGGCCGCGCCTGGAGCAGCGGGCCCGGGAGCGCGGGCTGCCGGTCACCTTCCTCGGGCACGTCTCCGACCCCGGGTTGCTCGGCGCGCTCCAGGCCTCCGCCGACGTGTGCCTGGCTCCTGGGCCGGCCGAGACCTTCGGGCTCGCCGCGCTGGAGGCCATGGCGTGCGGTACGCCGGTGGTGGTGAGCGCCTCCTCCGCGCTGCCGGAGGTCATCGGATCGGCCGGGGCCGTCGCCGCCGACCGCGGGGAGGCCTTCGCGGACGCCGTGGACATGCTGCTCGAACGTCCCGAGGCCGAACGCCGCGGAATCGCACGCGCGCGTGCCGAGTGCTTTGGCTGGGACACGGCGGTGCGGGCGTTCCTCGCCGCGCACGACGCGGAGGTCTTCCTACGGCGCTCCGTGCCCGGAGGCGTGGCATGAGCGGGGGCGCGTCATGAGAGGCCTGCGCTTCGTCGCCCTCGGTGACTCGCTCACCGAGGGCGTGGGGGACCCGGTGGGGGACGGGTGGCGCGGCTGGGCCGCACTGCTCGCCGACGGGCTCTCCCCGGCGGGCGTGGACTTCACCAACCTCGCGGTGAGCGGAGCGCAGACCCGGGACGTGCTGGAACGGCAACTGCCCGAGGGGCTCGCGCTGCGGCCGGACGTCGTGTCCGTGGTCGTCGGCGTCAACGACACGCTGCGCTGCACCTTCGACATCCACGCCGTGGCCACCCGGCTCGACGCGGTCTACGCGGCCTTTCGCGCCCAGGGCGCTGTGCTGCTGACGGCGTGTCTGCCGGACCCGGGCACGATGCTTGGTCTGCCCGGGGCGTTGGCGCGGCCGCTGGCTCGGCGGCAGCGGGCGGTGAACGCCGTGGTGCACGCCCTGTCCGAGCGGTACGGAGCCCTGCACCTGCACGCCGCTGAGGGGGCCTGGACCACCGAGCGTGCGATGTGGAGCGCGGACCGGTTGCACCCCAGCGAGCGAGGGCACCGGCAACTGGCCGTGCGCTTCCATGAGGTGCTGGTGGAACGGGCGGTCGCGTCCGGAGCGGCGCCCTCGGCCGAGCCGGAGTTTCCCGTGCCCACCAAGTCGGCGAGTCTGTGGTGGCTGGCCACGGCGGGGACCGGGTGGGTGGTGCGGCGGTGTACGGATCTGCTGCCGCAGTTGGTGACGTTGGCCGTGGACGAGATGCGGCACCGCGCGCGGGGGACGAGCGGGCGGCTCGACCTGCGGGCCGCGCACGCGGTGGCCATGGCGTTGGCCGCGCTGTCGGTGGCGTCGGGGGAGCAGCAGGTGGAGGCGGCTTGAGCGGACCGGTGGATGCGGGCGCGTCGTGGACGGCTGCGCCGTTTCGCCCCTGCGGGCCGATACCTCTAGCGCCTACGTACCTCTGTGAAGCGCATAGCGCCTACGTATCTCTGTGAAGCGAACCGGAGTCCCCGGTACCGCCTGGGCTGCCGCCGGGAGGTCTGTCTCGCGGACCACTCCGATCACCGGGTAGCCGCCGGTGGTCGGGTGGTCGGCCAGGAAGACCACCGGCCTGCCGTCGGGGGGCACCTGGACGGCGCCCAGGACCATGCCCTCGCTGGGGAGTTCGCCTTTGAGTCTCCGCTCCAGGGCGGGCCCCTCCGTGCGCAGGCCGATGCGGTTGCTCGCCGAGGACACCTGGAATGGGCGGGAGGTGAAGGCCCGTACCGCTTCCGGGGTGAACCAGTCGTCCCGGGGGCCCAGCGTGACGCGCAGGACGAGTTCCGCGGGGGGTGCCGGCTGCGGCGCCGTGTCCACGCGCGGGTGGAGGGAGTTCGGGGCGCCCAGGGGCAGTACCGCGCCGTCCGTGAGGGGGGCCGGGCCCAGGCCCGACAGGAGGTCGGTGGAGCGGCTGCCCAGGACCGGCTCCACGGTGATTCCACCGGAGACGGCCACATAGCTGCGCAGTCCTGAGACGGCCGTGCCGACGGTCAGCAGTGCTCCGGCCGGCACATGCACGGGTGCGCCCCAGGCTGCCGGGCGGCCGTCCACCGACACCCTGCAGGGGGCTCCCGTCACGGCCACGGTGACCGTCGAACGGGGGCGTACCGCACAGCCGTTGAGAGTGGTCTCCAGGACGGCTGCCTCGGGGCGGTTGCCGACCAGACGGTTGGCGAGCGCCGCGGCGGGGCCGTCGAGGGCGCCCGAGAGGGGCACACCGAGGTGGGCGTGGCCCGGGCGGCCCAGGTCCTGGACCGTGGTCAGGGCTCCGGACCGGACGACGGAGAGGGCGCGGTCCGTCATGCCGCACCCACGAAGCGCACCCGTGTACCCGGAGCCAGCAGCGCGGCCGGCACGCGCGTGTGGTCCCACAGCACGGCGTCCGTGGTCCCGATGAGCTGCCAGCCGCCCGGCGACGAACGCGGATAGACGCCGGTGTACGGGCCCGCGAGCGCCACCGAGCCCGCCGGGACGGCCGTACGAGGGGTGGCCCGGCGTGGGACGTCATAGCGGGAGGGCAGGCCGGTGAGGTAGCCGAAGCCGGGGGCGAATCCGCAGAAGGCGACGGTGAATTCGGTGCCGACGTGGATGCGGGCCACCTCCTCGGGGGAGACACCCCAGTGCGCGGCAACGTCGGCCAGGTCGGGACCGTCGTAGCGGACCGGGAGTTCGATGACCGCACGCGCGCGCGGGGGAGCGGGCGGTACGTCGGAGGCGGTGAGTTCGGCGGCCAGGCGGGCCGGGTCGGCGAGGCCGTCGAGGAGGACCGTGCGGGCCGCGGGGACGATCTCGCGGACGGACAGCGAGCCCTCCGCGCGGCGCCGCACCAGCTCCGCGTGCAGCGCCTGGGCCTCGTCGCCGGAGGACACCTCGACGAGCAGGGCGGCGTCTCCGACCTGCAGTGCCCTCATACGAAGGCCTCCACCCGGACGCCCGACGTCTCCAGACGCTGCCGCACCCGGCGGGCCAGCTCCACCGCGCCCGGCGTGTCCCCGTGCAGGCACAGGGAACGCGCTTCGACCTCGATGCGGGCGCCCGAGCGGCTGGTGACCACGCGGTCCCGGGCCAGGCCGAGCGAGCGTGCCACGACCGCTTCCGGATCGGTGACCACGGCACCCTCCTGGCTGCGCGGGACCAGCGTGCCCTCCTCGGTGTACGCGCGGTCCGCGAAGGCCTCCGTGACGCTCTCCAGGCCCGCCTTGCCGGCTGCCTCCAAAAGGCGTGAGCCGGGCAGGCCCAGCACGGGCAGCGTGGCGTCCGCGAGGAGCACGCCGTCGACGACCGCGGCGGCCTGCTCCTCGTCGTGGACGACCCGGTTGTAGAGCGCGCCGTGCGGCTTGACGTACGACACGCGCGTGCCCGCCGCCCGGGCGAAGACCTCCAGGGCGCCGATCTGGTAGGCCACTTCGGCCGTCAGTTCGGCGGACGGCACGTCCATCGTGCGCCGCCCGAACCCCGCCAGGTCCCGGTAGGAGACCTGCGCGCCGATCCGGACCCCGCGCACGGCCGCCAGCTCGCACACCCGTCGCATGGTGGCCGCGTCCCCGGCGTGGAACCCGCAGGCCACGTTGGCGCTGGTGACAACGGACAGCAGTTGCTCGTCGTCGGTCAGCCGCCAGCGGCCGAAGCCCTCGCCGAGGTCGGCGTTGAGATCGATCGTCGTCATGGGAACTTCGCGTCTCCTTCTCGGGCCATTCGGTACTGCTCGTCCTCAGGCCACTCGGTACTGCTCGTCGCGGGCGTCCGTCAGGAACATCTGGCCGGGTGCGTGGGTGAGGGCGAACGGCGGGCGCGAGGCCATCACCGCGGCCTGCGGGGTCACTCCGCAGGCCCAGAACACCGGGATGTCGTCCGGTTCGGCGTCCACCGGATCGCCGAAGTCGGGGCGGTCGAGGTCGTCGATGCCGAGCGCCGAGGGATCGCCGCAGTGCACGGGGCTTCCGTGCACCGCCGGGAGCAGGCTGCTCTCCCGCAGCGCGGCCGCCAGGTGTTGCGGCGGCACCGGACGCATGGACACCACCATGGGGCCGTGCAGCCGCCCCGCGGGACGGCACTGTCGACTGGTCACGTACATGGGAACGTTCCGGCCCTGCTCAATGTGCCGGATCGGGACGCCCGCCCCGGAGAGTGCCCACTCGAAGGTGAAACTGCACCCGATCAGGAACGAAACGAGGTCGTCGCGCCAGTGCGCGCGCACGTCCGTCGGCTCGTCCACCAACTCGCCGTTCTCCCATACCCGGTAGCGGGGGAGATCGGTGCGCAGATCGGCGCCGTCCGCGAGGACGGTGGTCCAGTCACCGGCGTCCGTGACGTCGAGGACCGGGCAGGGCTTGGGGTTGCGCTGGCAGAACAGCAGCATGTCGTACGCCCAGTCGGCGGGCACCGAGATCAGGTTGACCTGGGTGTGGCCGGCCGCGACTCCGGCGGTGGGGCCTGTCAGGCCCGCGCGGATGCGGGTACGCGCCTGGGCTGGGCTCCACGCGTGCGCGTGCTCGTCCACCAGGGTGAGGGGGCGGTCTTCCGTCAGGGTGAGGGGGCGGTCTTCCGTACGGTTCACGCGAGTTCCTTCCCACGGGTCTCGGGCAGCCCGAGCAGGGCCAGTGCGGCGATGCCGTAGCCGATGGCGCCGAACACCAGCGCCCCGCCCACACCCCAGCTGTCGGCGAGGAAGCCGACGGTGGTGGGGAAGACCGCGCCGACCGCGCGGCCCGCGTTGTATGTGAAGCCCTGTCCCGAACCGCGCACCGCCGTCGGGTACAGCTCGCTCAGATAGGACCCGAAGCCGCTGAAGATCGCCGACATGCAGAACCCGAGGGGGAACCCGAGGACCAGGAGCCAGGTGTCGGCTCCGCTGGGGATGTTGCCGTACGCCACGATGCAGACGGCCGACAGCAGGGCGAAGAGCCAGATGTTGCGCCTCCGGCCCAGGCGGTCGGTGAGGTAGCCGCCGGTCAGATAGCCGAGGAAGGCGCCGGAGATCAGGAAGGTCAGATAGCCGCCGGTGCCGACGACCGACAGTCCGCGGTCGCTCTTGAGGTACGTCGGAACCCAGGTGGCGAGCGTGTAATAGCCGCCCTGGACTCCGGTGGACAGCAGCCCCGCGAAGATCGTCGTACGCAGCAGGTCCGGCTTGAAGATCGCCGCGAACGAGCCCTTCCCGGCACTCTTCTCGCGCACCGCGATCGCCTCGGGGGCGTCCTGGACCTGGCGCCGCATCCAGACGACCAGCAGCGCGGGCAGCGCGCCGGTCCAGAACATCACACGCCAGGCCATGTCGGCGTCGAAGACCGAGAAGACCAGCGTGTACACGATCGCGGCCAGTGCCCAGCCCACGGCCCAGGAACTCTGGATCGCGCCCAGGGTGCGGCCCCGGTGCTTGGCGCTCGCGTATTCGGCGACCAGGATCGCGCCCACCGCCCACTCGCCGCCGAACCCGAGGCCCTGGAGGGCGCGGAAGACCAGCAGTGACTCGAAGTTGGGCGCGAAGCCGCAGGCCACGGTGAAGATCGCGTACGTGACCACTGTGATCATCAGCGCCCGGACCCGGCCGGCCCGGTCCGCCAGCACCCCTGCCAGGGCTCCGCCGATGCCGGAGGCCAGCAGGGTGACGGTGGTGAAGAGACCGGTCTGGCCGCTGTCCAGGCCGAAGTAGGCGGCCAGCGCGACCATGCTCAGCGGGAGCGTGAAGTAGTCGTAGGAGTCGAGGGCGTAGCCGCCGAACGCGCCGGCGAAGGCGCGACGGCCGCGCGGACCGAGTGCGCGGTACCAGCCCAACGCCCCGTCTTCGGCGGGGCGTTCGGTTGCTGTGGGGTGATCGGTCAGGGCCTGTGGGGGCGGGGTCGTGCTCATGAGCACCTCGCAGAAGGGGGGACGGAGGATGCGGAGCTGGGCCGTGCAGTGAGAGCAACGTAGAGGATCGTTCAACGATCCTTCAATACCCGTGTTGTTTCGTTCTCGTGTCTGCGGTTGAATTCCGGGCATGGCAGAGCAGCTGAGCGGACTGGCCGACGACCGTGCCCTCCTGGGCCGTACGAGCACGGCCGAGCGGGTCTCGGACATCCTCAGAAGTCGCATCGCCGAGGGGTATTTCCCGCCAGGGACCCGGCTGTCGGAGGACAGCATCGGAGGGGCACTGGGTGTGTCCCGCAACACACTGCGCGAGGCGTTCCGCCTGCTCACGCACGAGCGCCTGCTCGTCCACGAGTTGAACCGAGGCGTGTTCGTCCGGGTCCTGGCCGTCGAGGACGTGGAGGACATCTACCGGACCCGCGCCCTCGTGGAGTGCGCCGTCGTCCGCGGGCTGGGCGAGCCTCCGTACGCCCTGGACGCGCTTGCCGAGGCGGTCGTGGAGGGGCAGCGGGCGGTACGCGAAGGTGACTGGAAAACGCTGGGCACGGCCAACATCCACTTCCACCGGGAACTCGTCGCCCTCGCGGGCAGCGACCGCACCGACGAACTGATGCGCAGCGTCTTCGCCGAACTGCGGCTCGCCTTCCACGTCGCGGACGACCCCAAGGCCCTCCACGAGCCCTACCTGGCCCGCAATCAGCAGATCCTGGGAGCTCTTCAGGCTGGTGACAAGGATGAGGCCGAAAAGCTGCTGGCGGTGTATCTGCGCGACTCGCTGGAACGAGTGGTCGATGTCTACCTGCGCAGGGTGAGCGCCCCGTAGGGGCGCGGGGAGCTGCGCGACAAGCCACCACCGGCCTGCCGACGCAACACAACCGGTGGTCCCTCGTTCAACCGCCGGAGGCGATCCGCGCCGTTTGGGGAGTTGTCAGACCGAGGACCTAGTCTGTGCACCGTGACTTCGCCTGCGACGACGGACAGCGTTCCGCCCCAGTTCAGCGCGGGGCCGCGCCCCGCACCGGGCCCGGCCGCCGACGAGGGACTGGCGCGGCGGCTGCGCGCGCTCGCCTGCACCGCGCCGCTGCACGACCTCGACACCCGCAAGGCCAATCTCGCCGGTGAGTACTCGGTGTACGGCATGGCGGAAGTGGCCCTCTCCGCCATCGACCTGGTCACCCTGAACATGGACTTCGACACCGGCGCAGACCATGACCAGATAGTCGCCCGCCTCATCCCGCGTATCGCCGCCCAGGCCCCGCAGCGGCCCGTGGCCGAGCATGAGCGCGTGGCCCGCTGGGTCCTGGAGAATCTGATCAACGTCGGCAGTGTTGATCGCGGTTTTCGCGCGGTTTACGGCACTTTCGCACCGGACGGGACCTATGTCCGGCGTGACTACGACTTCAAGCTGATCGAGGAAGTGCCCGGGCCCGGCGGCTCGGTGTACCTCCGCACCACGGACGAAGCGGTCAACGTCCTCGTCGGTGCCCTCGACACGGACGTCACCAGCGCCCAGATCGCCGCCGAGGTCAAGCTGGAGGTGCTGATCAGCCGCGGCCGTCTCGCCGACGCCCAACTCGCCGCCGAGCAGGCCCGGTACCGGACCGTGCAGTACTCCGAGACCCTGCGCAGGGCACTGGACGCCACCCGCCGCAATGTCCGGGCCGTCGACTGGCTCAACGCCGTGCCCGACATGATCGCCGAGGCCCTCGACCACGTCGCCGACCGGTACCGCCACGAGAACGCCATCCTGACCAACATCCGCAAGGCGCGGGACGAGTCCGAGGACGCCGAACAGAAGCGGCGGGCCGCCGAGCTCGTGGACATCGTCAAAGACTGCATCCGGCGCCACACCCAGCTCCAGTCCCGACTCCTCGAAGCGGGGCCACTGTTCCGCGCCGAACAGGACCGGCAGGCCTTCGCCACGCCGATGACGACGTCGGGAATCGATCTGTACGGCCACCTCGTCGCGCCGGTGCTGCCGCTGCCGCTGGAGCAGGCCACCCGGGTCACCGACGCGTTCTTCGCGCGCGGGACCGGCATGCGCACGCCGGTGTCGGTCCGGGTGGGCGATCTCGTCGACATACTGCTGACGCCGCCGATGGAGCGGGAGCACCTGGGCGCGGAGATGCCGGAGCCGGACCTCATCGCCACGCCGGACGACAGCCGGTTCAGCGAGGAGCAACTGGCGTCCGCGAAGGAGCTGCTGGACCTCCCGGCCGACGCCCCGCGACGACTCTCGGGACTGCTCGCGCAGGCCCGCAGAACCGGCGGCTTCGATCTGGCCTACCTGGTCGCCCTGTTGGCGGTTCACGCGGCGAGCCCCGCCGTCGGCACCGCCTACCGCCAGGGCGAGGAGAAGCTGCTCTTCGCGGTGGACGACGGGACGGAACTGGACGATCCGGACTTCGGTGGTGCCGACCTCATCGTCGGCACCGCCCTGCTGGACGCCGTCGGGATGGCGGCGGACCGGACGGAAGCAGCATGAGTGAGCAAGAGCGTGACAAGGAGCCCAAGCCGTGAATGAGCATGTCGAGTGGAGCGACACGGAGGTCCCCACCCCGTCGGCGCCCGCCGCCGTCACCCCGGCCGACGCCGCCGACGCCGCTCGGCTCGTCGCCTTCGGACTGCAGCCCAAACTGCAGCCCGCGCGGGACCAGGAGTACGCCGAACTGCTGCGGCGCTACCGGGAGGACTCCCCGTTCGCGCGGCTCGCCGACGCCGTCGCCGCCGGGCTCGGGCTGGTCGTCCTCGAAGTGTCCCCCCGCGCGGGCATGGCCGTGACCGCCGCCGAGGACTCCGTGTTCGCCGTTCGTATGGGGGACTACGCGCGTCGTACGTCCGCCGACGGCGGGGACCGGTTCCTGCACGGCCTCGCCCATCTCGCCGTGGCCGCCATGGCGTTCCCCCGGCCCGAGGACCTCGCCGACGACGGATACATCGGGCGCGTCTCGGTCAACGGCGTCGACGCCTTCGTACGGCAGGCCTGCCGACGGCTGGAGGAGCGGGCCGAGGAGGTCGGTGAGAACACCGACCCGGCCACGGACGCGCCGGGCCTCGAGGCGGCCTGGCGGATCTGGGCCAGACGCAGCGCGGCCGGCGCGACCAAGGACGCGCGCCGGCTCGCCGGGTCCACGACCGGCATCGTGGGCAAGGCCGCCGCCTTCCTCACCGAATCCGGGTTCCTGCAGCGCACCGGGGACGACAACGGCGGTACCTACCGGACCACGGCTCGTTACCAGCTCCAGGTGCGGGACATGGCCGGAAGTGCCGCCATGGCCGAGCTCCTCGAACTGGGTGTCGTCCCGGTCACCGACGGCACGCCGACCCTGCTGCCCGCCGAGGACCGCGACGACCTGGAGCTGGCGGCCGATGCCGGGCTGCCGTTCCACTCCTGAACTTCCCTGCCCTGCCGAAGACTTACGAGAGTCCGCCATGTACGAGCTGTCCCGGGTCCGCCTCTACTCCATCGGTCCTGCCGGTGCGCGCTACGCCGACACCGTGCTTGACCTGCGCGGCGTCGGCGCGGAAGTGCCCGACCCCGCGCCCACGCAGGCGGAGTTCTTCGAGGAGGAGCCCGTCGGCCCGCCCCGCCGGCCCGCCCCGGCCGGGGTGCTCTTCCTGGAGAACGGCGGCGGCAAGTCGGTGCTGCTCAAGCTGATCTTCTCGGTGATGCTGCCGGGCCACCGGAACACGCTCGGCGGTGCCAGCTCCGGTGTGCTGCGGAAGTTCCTGCTGGCGGACGACTGCGGGCACGTGGCCCTGGAGTGGCAGCACACCCTCACCGGCGAGTGCGTCGTCGTCGGCAAGGTGAGCGAGTGGCGGGGGCGCCAGGTCTCCAACGACCCGCGGAAGTTCGCCGAGGCCTGGTACTCGTTCCGGCCCGGACCGGGGCTCAGCCTCGACAACCTGCCCGTCGCCGAGTCCACCGCCGTACGGCCGCCCGCCGAGGGCCAGTCGGCCGCACAGGGCCGTCGCCGGACCATGAAGGGCTTCCGGGACGCCATCACCGAGGCGGGCAAGGCGTATCCGCATCTGGAGGTGCACTGGGAGGAGATCCACGACCGGTGGATCGAGCATTTGGGCGACCTCGGCCTTGACCCCGAACTGTTCCGCTATCAGCGGGAGATGAACGCCGACGAGGGCGAGGCCGCCGGCCTCTTCGCGGTGAAGAAGGACTCCGACTTCACCGACCTGCTGCTGCGTGCGGTGACCGACACCCGCGACACCGACGGGCTCGCCGACCTGGTCGGCGGATTCGGCAACAAGCTGGGGCGACGCGCCGAACTGATCGCCGAACGGGACTTCACCGCGGGGTCCGTGGACCTGCTGGGCCGGATCGTCGAGGCCGCCGAGGCGCGCTCACGCGCGCGCGACATCCACGCGGGCGCCGAACGCCGTACGCGGACACTGGCCCGACGGCTGTCCGCGCGGGGCGTCCAGGAGCGGGTGCGGGCCGGTGACCTCGCCCAGCGGGTCACCGCCGCCGCGTACGCCGTCACACACGCCGAGGCGGGCCGGGAGCGCAGTGCGCTGATCGCCGCCGAACTCGCCTACCGGCACGCCTCCCTGGCGCTCGCCGCCGCCGAGAAGTCGGCCGCCGCCCAGAAGCGCGAACTCGCCGAAGCGCGCACGCTGCACTCCGCCTGGCAGGCCGCCGAGGCCGTCCTGCGCCACCGTGCCGCAGCCGACCGGATCGCGCGCGTGGCCGCCGCCATCCAGGAGGCCGAGCGGGACGCGGCGCCCGCGCTCGCCGCCCGGGCCAAGGCCGCCGTCGACCTCGTCCGGGCCCTGCACGCGGCCGCCGAGAGCGCCGAGGCCCTCGCCAACGAAGGGGAGGAGCGGTCCGCCGCCCTTCAGGAGGTCGGCGAGTCCGCGTACCGGGACTCCACCTCGGCCGCGACCGAGGCGCAGCGCGCCCGCAGCGAGATCGGGCATCTGCGCCAGCGGCTGAGCGAGGTCGAGCAGGAGACCGCCGAGGCGGTCCGCGCGGGCTGGCTCGACGACAGCGCGCCCGACGCCGACCCCGCGCGCGCGGCCCTCGCCGCGAGCGACGCCGAGAAGACCGCCGTCGCCGCCTGGGACACCGCCCGCGAGGCCTCACACCGAGCCGCCGAGCACGCGCGGGAGGCAGCCTCCGCCGAATCCCGCGCGGAACTCACGGCCGCTCGCGCGGAGGACGCGGCCACCGCGGCCGCGCGGTCCTACGAGGCCGAGCGGCGGCTCGCCGAGGGGCTGGCCGGCGAGGATCGGCTGGCGGAGATCCTGAGCCTGACCGGGGCCGTCGGGGGAGTGCCCGGCCCGCGGACGGCGGCCGAGGGCACGAAGCCGAACGGTGCGGCCGGGCGCGAGGGTGCCGGTGCCGGACAGGGCACCGACCCGCACGCCGGCTCCCCGGGTGCTTTCGCCGACGACGGTCTGAACCCCGAGGACCTCGACCGTTTCGCCGACGAACTGCGGGAACTGCTCGACGACTCCGTCTCCTCCGCCGAACGCCAGCTCTTCGAGCTGCGTACGGCCGCCGCGGACGATTCACGCATCCTCGGCGCGCTCGGTGACGGCGGGCTGCTGCCGCCGGGACCGGACGTGCTGGCCACGGTCGAGTTCCTCGGTGAGAACGGCATCCCCGCCCTGCCCGGCTGGCGCTATCTCGCCCAGGCCGTCGACCCCACCGACCACGCGCGCGTGCTGGCCGCAAGGCCGGAACTGGTCGACGGCGTGATCATCACCGACCCCGACACGCACGCACGCGCCCGCGAGGTCCTGAACGACGCGGCACTGCTGCCCCGGTCCGCCGTCGCCGTGGGTACGGCGGCTGCCCTCCTCGCGCCCACTCCGGCCCCCGAGTCGGACAGCGGGGCCGTCTTCCTCGTACCGCCGAACCCGGCCATGCACGACGAGCATGCCGCCGACGAGGAGCGGCAGGCGCTGCGCGCGCGTGCAGGCGAGCGGGACGAGGAGATCCGGTCGCTCGCGGCCCGCCTCGCCAAGGACCGTGAACTGTCCGCCCGGCTCGCCTCCTGGCGTACCGGCTGCCCGGCCGGCCGCCTCGTCGAGCTGGCGCAGGCCGCCCGGGACACACGCGCCTTCGCCGAGGAGGCGGAGGCCGAACTGGCCGAGGCGCGCACCGTGCGGGCCGAGGCCGACGAAGCCGCCGCCGAGGCCGCGCAGACGCGCGACGAGCGGCAGGAAGCCGCACAGAAGGCGCGGCGCGCCGCCGACGCCCTCGCCGGGCTGGCCTACCGACTGCGCGAACGGGCCGGCTGGCAGGTCAAACTGCGCGAACTGGCCGACGAGGCCACCGAGTCGGAGGCCCGCGCCCAGACCTGTCTGGAGCGGGCCCGCGCCGCCGACGAGGACCGGCGCGGTGCCCAGCGGGCCGCCGACGACGCCCGTCGCACCGCCCGTGCGCTGCGCGCCGAGCGCGCCGAGATCGCGGGGGCCCCCGACGACGTACCGGACAGCGACTCGGAGGCCGCCAAGGCATCCCTGCCCGCGCTCCGCGAGGCCTATCGGGCCGCCTCCCAGCTGTACGAGAAGGTGGGTGTCGGTGCCGACCTGCGGGCCGAACAGGCTCGGGCGGAGAGCGACGAGAGCGCGGCCCTGGCCGAACTGGACCGGCTGAGCAACAAGGTCCGCACGCGCGCGGCGCAGCTGCTCCAGTCGCCCGACGGGTCCGACGGGCCCTCCCGGCAGGCCGCGGCTGCCCGTGCGGAGGAGCTGGTGCAGCTCCTGGAGACCCGTGTGTCGACCGCGAGCGAGCAGCTCGGGCGGTTGCGCGGCGAGGCCGAGCGGCACGCCCCCGAGGACGGCGAGGCGCACACTGAGCTGTCGCCGGAGCTGGAGCCGCGCGACGCCGAGCACGCACAGGCGCTGCTGCGCACGGCCACCGCCGAACTCGCCTCCCGCACCGAGGCGTTGGCGCAGGCCCGGGAGGCACACGCGGAGCTGCTCGGCGCCCACCGGGCCGCCGAGGACGCGGCGGGCGGCTTCGACGAGATCGCCGCGATGCTCCGCGACCTGCTGCGCGAGCACCACATGGAGGACGAGCAGGAGGAAGCGGAGCCGTATCCGGGCAGCCCCGAGGAAGCCCGTCAAGCCGCCGCCGAGGCCCGCCGGTCGCTGCGTGGCTGCGCCGCCGACCTCTCCGCCGCGGAGGCCGCCGTGCGCGAGGCGAGCGACGTACTCGTCCGGCACGCCAACTCCACGCGCTACGAGCAGGTCCGCACTCCCGCACGGCAGCAGATCCGCGAGCTGCCCGCGTCCGCGCTGCCCGAGCACGCACAGAAGTGGGCGGATGCCTTCGCGCCCCGACTCCGGGTGCTGACCGACGAGTTGGCCCAACTGGAGCGGAACCGGGACTCGATCGTGGACCGGCTGCGGGGGCTCGTGGAGTCCGCCCTGGCCACGCTCAGGTCGGCCCAGCGGCTGTCCCGGCTGCCCGAGGGGCTCGGCGAGTGGTCCGGGCAGGAGTTCCTGCGGATCCGCTTCGAGGAGCCCGACCAGGCGACACTGACCGAGCGGCTCGGCGAGGTCATCGACGAGGCGACCCGGGCCGCGGTGAAGAAGAACTCCGACCTGCGGCGGGACGGAATGTCCCTGCTGCTGCGGGGAGTCGCGGCAGCGCTGCAGCCCAAGGGCGTGGCCGTGGAGATCCTCAAACCGGACGCCGTGCTGCGTGCCGAGCGCGTGCCCGTCGGGCAGATGGGCGATGTGTTCTCCGGCGGCCAGCTCCTCACCGCGGCCATCGCGCTGTACTGCACGATGGCGGCCCTGCGCTCCAACGACCGGGGCCGGGACAAGCACCGGCACGCCGGCACGCTGTTCCTGGACAATCCGATCGGCCGCGCCAACGCGACCTATCTGCTGGAGCTCCAGCGGGCGGTGTCGGACGCGCTGGGTGTCCAACTCCTTTACACCACAGGCCTGTTCGACACGACCGCACTCGCAGAGTTCCCGCTGGTCATCCGCCTGCGCAACGACGCGGACCTCAGGGCCGGCCTGAAGTACATCAGCGTGGAGGAACACCTCCGCCCGGGCCTGCCTCAGCAGCCCCAGGCGGGGGAGGCGGTACGCAGCGAGATCACGGCGACCCGGATGTTCAAGCGTCCGGCGCCGGTCACTCCGTAAGGAGGCTCAGCCGCCCGTAAGGAGGCTCAGCCGCTCAGGAGTGGGACAGCCGCCCTGTGCCGCCTTGTCGCCGTATGCGCTCCTGCGTCCGCTCGGCAACACGCGCCTGCCGCCGGGCCTTGCGCCGCTCACGCCGCAGTGCGCGCGCCGTGCTGCTCGGGGTCGACACGACGCCGTGGCGCTGGTTCCACACCTGGCGGGTCACCCAGACGTCCAGGGCGCCCCAGGTGGCCACCACGGTGCTGGCCACACTGCTGAGCACCATCGGGAACGCCAGCCAGGAGCCGGCCAGGGTGCACAGGAAGGCCACCATCGCCTGGAGCAGGGTCACGGCGATGATGAGCACCGCCCGCACCGCGGACGTCCGCACCGGATCCGGCAGCCGACGCCTGCGTGCGGGTTCCTCGACCCACAATGGCCGGTACGGCTCCTCCCGGGCCGCACCGCGTCCGCTCGGCGCGTCCGACCCCGCCGGTATGTCGAGAGCCCGCGCTTCGGGGCGCCGTGACGCCGTCGGACTCGCCGTCTTCACGCCGCTTCCCGGCGCCTCCTGCCGTTCCGCCGTCCCCATCACCGTGTCACTCCCCACCGCCGGCAGACCTTTCGTCCCGGTGTCTGTGGACCGGGCTTCAAGGTGGCTGCCCGGCTTGCGCTGCTTTACGCCGCCCAGTTGCAGATGCGGCTCCTGTGGCCGAATCCACCGCCATTTCCCGAAGGGAAGGACGAACAAGACCTCTTCAAGATTCCCGCACGACGTCAAAGAAACGAAAAAATCCAGCCAACCACCCACCCTGGCCGATCGGTTCCGGTCGGACGCGGACCACCTGATCGCAGGAGGCAATCTCCCGCAATGGGAGGACAACTCCCCATGTCGCGATACCAGAGCGGAAGTTCGGGTTCCGGACGCAACTTCGAGTTACGTGTGCGTCGGTAGTAGGCTCGCGCCGTTTGTTGACGTACATGTGTACCCCCGGCCGGCGGGGGTCGAGCTGGGGGAGGCCATGCGCTTTCGCGGGAAGTCGATCCGCCGGAAGATCGTGGCGCTGCTTCTCGTGCCGCTGGTGTCCCTGATCGCGGTGTGGGGCTTCGCCACGGTACTGACGGGACGTGAGGTCGCCCAGCTGTTCCAGGTGTCGACCGTCACGGAGAAGCTCGGTTATCCCATCGAGGACACCGTGCGCGTGCTCCAGCAGGAACGGCGCCAGACGCTTGTCTATCTGGCTGATCCGCGCGCGTCGGACGCCCTGTCCGCGCTGCGCAGCACGAGGAACGCCTCCGACGACGCCATCGCCAAGTTCCGGCAGAACGCGCGCGATCCCGATGCCCGCGACGGACTGGACCAGGACGACGACGAACGCCTCACCGCCGTCCTGGACGCGTTCGACGGCATCGACTCACTGCGCCGCAGCGTCGAGGAGGGCACGGTCACCCGCCTCCAAGCGTTCGACCAGTACAACCGCCTCGTCGACCCCGCCTACGCCCTGCTCGCCACCCTCGACGGCGTCGACAGCGTCGAGTTGGACAAGCAGGCACGAGCTCTGGTCAACGTCACCCGGGCCCGCGAACTGCTCTCCCGCGAGGACGCCCTGCTCGGCTCCGCCCTGGTGGTGGGCAAGCTCACTCGCGACGAGATCCGGGATGTCTCCGACCTCGTCGCGCAGCGGACCCTGCTGTACGACATCAACCTGGGAGTGCTGCCGACGTCGGAACGCGAGCGGTACGAGCGCTTCTGGAAGAACGCCGGAACCGCCCCGCTGCGCTCCGCGGAGCAGTCCGTCGCCGGTGCCGATCCCGGCGCCGACGGCGACATCAGCGCCAAGAGCTGGGACGCCGCCGCGGGCAGTGTGCTCGACGAACTCGCCAAGCTCGACGACCAGGCCGGCGACCGCCTTCAGGACCGTGTCCGGCCGGACGCGATGGGCGTGATCATCAAGGCGGCCGTCGTCGGCGTTCTCGGCCTGGTCGCCCTGCTCTTCTCGCTCGTGCTGTCCGTGCGCGTCGGCCGCACCCTCATCCGCGACCTGAGGCAACTGCGCCTGGAGGCCCACGAGGCCTCCGGCGTACGGCTGCCCAGCGTGATGCGCCGGCTCTCCGTGGGCGAACAGGTGGACGTCGAGACCGAGGTCCCGCGCCTGGAGTACGACAAGAACGAGATGGGTGAGGTCGGCCAGGCCCTCAACACCCTCCAGCGCGCGGCCGTCGAAGCCGCCGTCAAGCAGGCAGAGTTGCGCGCCGGGGTCTCCGAGGTCTTCGTCAACCTCGCCCGCCGCAGCCAGGTCCTCCTGCACAAGCAGCTCACGCTGCTCGACACCATGGAGCGCCGCACCGAGGACACCGACGAGCTCGCCGACCTCTTCCGCCTCGACCACCTGACCACCCGTATGCGCCGGCATGCCGAGGGTCTGGTGATCCTCTCCGGTGCGGCCCCCTCCCGGCAGTGGCGCAAACCAGTCCAGCTCATGGACGTCGTCCGCGCCGCCGTCGCCGAGGTCGAGGACTACGAGCGCATCGAGGTCCGCAGGCTGCCCAGGGTGGCCGTGACCGGGCCGGCCGTCGCGGACCTCACACATCTCGTGGCCGAACTCCTGGAGAACGCCACGGTGTTCTCCCCGCCGCACACCGCCGTCCAGGTCCTGGGCGAGCGCGTCGCCAACGGCTTCACCCTGGAGATCCACGACCGCGGACTCGGCATGGCAGCCGACGCGCTGCTGGACGCCAACCTCCGGCTCGCCGAGACACCGGAGTTCGAGCTCTCCGACACCGACCGGCTGGGTCTGTTCGTGGTCAGCCGGCTCGCCCAGCGGCAGAACGTCAGGGTCTCGCTGCAGCCTTCGCCGTACGGCGGCACGACGGCTGTCGTCTTCATTCCCGACGCGCTGCTGACCGACGACGTCCCGGACACCAACGGCATCGGCTTCCGTCTCGACCGCCCCCGGCCGTCGAAGGAGGCCGAACTGGACGAGGCCCAGCGCGTCTCGCTCACCCGGGGACCGGCCCAGCTGGCGGGCAGGCCGCCCGCGATCCTGGACGGCCCGGTCGAACTGGAGGCTCCTGTCGACCTGGACGCCCTGAACGACTTCCCGGGTGTGCTCGACTCCGACGACAGCGAGCGTGGCGGACTGTTCCGCCCGCGCCGCTCCCTGGCCCAGGTCGACGACGAAGCCCCGGGAACCGACGGGGCAGACATCGGCGACGGCGGCCCGGACGCCCCGGTGTCGCTGTCCCGCCGCCGCACTCCCAAGCTGGTCACCTCCCACGGGCGTCCGGTCACTGACGAGCGGACGGGACGCGAGGAGACGGACGAGCCACCGGCGATCGGACCGGGCACGTCCCGGCCGCACACGGCCCCCTCGGCCGGGCAGGGGCCCGCGCGCTCCGAACCTCCCACGCTGCCGAGCCGCCGTCGCGCCGCGGCCCTGCGCCGGGGCACCGGCGTGGCAGACCGCCTCGACGAGCTGACGGAATCACCGACCTCCTCGGCATCCCCGAGCCGTGAACCCGGCGGGCCGTCCGGCGCTCCGGTCCTGCCCCGACGCACCCGGCGCGCCGAAATCGCGTCCAGCGGCACGGGCCCGGACTCGGGCGACTCCGCCACCGGCGACACCGACAGGCCGGACACGCCCGCACTTGGCCCCGTCGCGTCCGCACCGGGCGCCCTCGGCAGGGGCGGCCCCGCAGACTCCGCCCCGGACGGCGTCGTACGTCCCGGCTGGGGCGAGTCCGTCCGCGGCGCCTCCGGTTCGGGCAGGCCGCCCCTCGGCGCCGCACGTGGGTCCCAGGACGCCGCGTCCGGCACCGCCCCGCTGCCCCGCCGTGTAAGGCAGGCCAACCTGGCTCCCCAGCTCAAGCAGGCTCCGGAGCGGCGCCCCCAGAACCAGGCGGAGCCCACCGAACGGGACGCCGACGAGGTACGCAGCCGCATGGCCTCGCTCCAGCGCGGCTGGCAGCGTGGCCGTGAGGAGAACGCCGTGGGCGACGACACGCCAGGCGGCACAGCACCACAACGAACGACTAAGGGGGACGGTCGATGACCGCACCGAAGGCGACCGACAAGTCCGGCGAGCTGAACTGGCTCCTCGACGACCTGGTGGACCGCGTCGCGAGCATCCGCAAGGCCCTGGTGCTCTCCAGCGACGGCCTCCCGACCGGCGTGTCCAAGGACCTGACCCGCGAGGACAGCGAGCACCTCGCCGCCGTGGCGTCCGGGTTCCACAGCCTCGCCAAGGGGGTGGGACGGCATTTCGAGGCGGGAAACGTCCGGCAGACGGTCGTGGAACTGGACGACGCCTTCCTGTTCGTGACGGCCGCCGGTGACGGCAGCTGCCTCGCCGTCCTCTCGGACGCCGATTCGGACGTGGGCCTCGTCGCGTACGAGATGACGCTCCTGGTCAAGCGGGTCGGTGTGCATCTCGGTGCCGCCCCGCGCACCGATCTGCCTCAGGGCGGGTAGTGAGATGGCATGAGCACAGAAGGTCAGGGAAGAAGCCACTGGTTCGACGACGAGGCCGGACCGGTGGTCCGTCCGTACGCCATGACACGCGGCCGTACCACGAGTGCCGGGCAGCACCGTCTCGACCTCATCGCGGTCGTCGTGGCCGAATCCCATACGGACGATCCCGAAGGGGACCACTCGCTGTCCCCCGAGCACGTGGACATCGTCGACCTGTGCCGGGACACCCCCCAGTCGGTCGCCGAGCTGTCCTCCGAACTGGACCTGCCCATCGGGGTCGTACGGGTCCTCATAGGCGACCTCGTGGCCTCGGAGTGGGTCCATGTGAACCGGCCGGTGCCGCCCGCCGAGCTTCCGGACGAGAGCATCCTGCGTGACGTGATCAACGGCCTCAGAGCCCTGTGACCGTCCGGCCCGCCCTCCCGGGGGCCGCTCCGGCGGTGCCGCGAGACGCGCACGGACGGCGTCGGGGCACGGCGCCGCCCGGCGCGCCCACCGCGCGCGCCTGACCTCGGTGAACACCGAGGACGTGCCACGGACCCACGGCGGGGGTCCCCACCGGTCCACGGCGGGCGCCGGAACACCCCTGCCGATATGATCTGACTGATCGTCGACGACCATCCGCGGACGGCCGCCCACCAGTCCGCGGACATGGTTGCGAGCAGTGCGATCCGGGAGACGGACGTGACGACAGGCTGGCAGTTCTGGGTCGACCGAGGCGGCACCTTCACCGATATCGTCGCGCGACGCCCGGACGGCCGCCTGCTCACCCACAAGCTGCTGTCGGAGAACCCGGCCCGCTACGCCGACGCCGCGGTCGCCGGGGTCCGCGCGCTCCTGGACGGCTCCGGGGAACCCGTCGACGCCGTTCGCATGGGCACCACCGTCGCCACCAACGCCCTGCTGGAGCGCAAGGGGGAGCGGACCCTCCTCATCATCACCCGCGGTTTCCGCGACGCCCTGCGCATCGCCTACCAGAACCGCCCCCGCATCTTCGCCCGCCGCATCGAACTCCCCGAGCTCCTCCACGAGCGGGTCGTGGAGGCCGACGAGCGCGTCGCCGCCGACGGCACGGTGCTGCGCGCCCCCGACCTGGACGCCCTCGCGGGTCCCCTCCAGGAGGCGTACGACGACGGGATCCGGGCCGTCGCCGTGGTCTGCATGCACAGCTACCTCCACCCCGCCCACGAGCAGGCGATCGGACAGCTCGCCGCCCGCGTCGGCTTTCCGCAGATCTCGCTCTCCAGCGAGGTCAGCCCGCTGATGAGACTCGTCCCGCGCGGGGACACCGCCGTCGTCGACGCCTACCTGTCGCCGGTGCTGCGCCGATACGTCCGGCACGTCGCGGACGAACTCGAAGGCGTGCGGCTGATGTTCATGCAGTCGAACGGCGGCCTCGCCGAAGCTCGGCAGTTCCGCGGCAAGGACGCCATCCTGTCCGGCCCCGCAGGCGGCATCGTCGGGATGGCCCGCATGTCCCAACTGGCCGGTTTCGACCAGGTCATCGGTTTCGACATGGGTGGCACCTCCACCGACGTCTCGCACTTCGCGGGCGAGTACGAACGCGTCTTCACCACCCAGATCGCCGGTGTCCGGCTGCGCGCCCCCATGCTGGACATCCACACCGTCGCGGCCGGCGGCGGCTCGGTCCTGCACTTCGACGGCTCCCGCTACCGTGTAGGGCCGGACTCGGCGGGCGCGGACCCGGGCCCGGCCTGCTACCGGGGCGGCGGCCCGCTCGCCGTCACCGACGCCAACGTGATGCTCGGCCGCATCCAACCCGCCCACTTCCCCGGGGTGTTCGGCCCGGACGGCGACCAGCCCCTCGACGCCGAACTCGTCCGCGACCGCTTCACCGCCCTCGCACGCGAGATCCGCGAGCGGACCGGTGACGACCGGACTCCCGAACAGGTCGCCGAGGGATACCTCCAGATCGCCGTCGCCAACATCGCCAACGCCGTCAAGCGGATCTCCGTCCAGAAGGGCCACGACGTCACCCGCTACGCCCTCACCACCTTCGGCGGGGCGGGTGGCCAACACGCGTGCATGGTCGCCGACTCGCTCGGTATGCGCACGGTCCTGGTGCCGCCCATGGCCGGTGTTCTGTCCGCGCTCGGCATCGGACTCGCCGACACCACGGCCATGCGTGAACAGTCCGTCGAGGCCCCCCTGGAGCCCGCCGCGATGTCCGGTGTCCTCAAGACCGCCGATGACCTGGAGAGCGCCGCCCGCGCCGAACTCCGCGCCGAGGACGTCCCCGAGAAACGTATCCAGGTCACTCGCCGCGCCCAGCTCCGCTACGACGGCACCGACACCCCCCTGACCGTCGAGCTGAGCGAACCGACCACGATGAGGCACGCCTTCGAGGAACGTCATCGCGCCACATACTCCTTCACCCTCGACCGCCCGCTCGTCGTCGAAGCCCTCTCCGTCGAAGCCACCGGCATCACCGAACCCCCCGATCTCTCCGCCCTGGCCCTCTACCAGGGCGGTCCCACCGCCCCCGAAACCGTCCGCCTCCACACGGCCGGCACCTGGCGCGACGTCCCCCTCCACCGCCGCGAGGACCTGCCCCCCGGCGAGACCGTCACCGGCCCCGCGATCATCACCGAGACCAGTGCGACGACCGTCGTCGACGACGGCTGGCGGGCCGTGACGACCGACGACGGGCATCTGGTCATGGAACGCATGACGATTACGGAGAGTTCCGATCTCGACACACATGCCGACCCGGTTCTGCTCGAGGTCTTCAACAACCTCTTCATGTCCATCGCCGAACAGATGGGCGCCCGGCTGGAGTCCACGGCCCAGTCCGTCAACATCAAGGAACGCCTGGACTTCTCCTGCGCCCTCTTCGACCCGGACGGAAACCTGGTGGCCAACGCCCCACACATCCCCGTCCACCTGGGTTCCATGGGCACCAGCGTCCAAGAGGTCATCCGCAGGCGCGGGTCGTCCATGAACCCCGGGGACACCTACGCGGTCAACGACCCGTACCACGGCGGCACCCACCTGCCCGACGTCACCGTGATCACCCCGGTGTTCGACGCGAAGACCACGGAGAGTGAGCAGAGGATCCTCTTCTACGTCGCTTCCCGCGGCCATCACGCCGAGATCGGCGGCATCGCCCCCGGCTCCATGCCCGCCGACAGCAGCACCATCGAGGAGGAGGGCGTCCTCTTCGACAACTGGCTGCTCGCGGAGAACGGTCGCTTCCGAGAGGAGGAGACCCTCCGTCTGCTCACCGAGGCGCCGTACCCCTCCCGCAATCCGAAGACCAACCTCGCCGACCTCCGCGCCCAGATCGCCGCCAACCGCAAGGGCGTCGACGAAGTCGGCCGCATGATCGAGAACTTCGGTCTCGACGTCGTCCAGGCGTACATGAAGCACGTCCAGGACAACGCCGAAGAGGCCGTGCGCCGGGTGATCGACGCACTGGAAGACGGCGAGTACGCCTACGAGACCGACTCGGGCGCCGTCATCCAGGTCCACGTGCGCGTGGACCGCGAAAACCGCTCCGCCACCGTCGACTTCACCGGTACGTCCGCCCAGCTGACCACCAACTTCAACGCGCCCTTCGCGGTGGTCAACGCGGCTGTCCTGTACGTGTTCCGGACGCTCGTCGACGACGACATCCCGCTCAACGACGGCTGTCTGCGCCCGCTGGACATCGTCGTACCGCCCGGCTCCATGCTGGCGCCCGAACCGCCGGCCGCCGTCGTCGCGGGCAACGTGGAGACCTCGCAGGCCATCACGGGCGCCCTGTATGCGGCGCTAGGCGTCCAGGCCGAGGGCTCCGGCACCATGAACAACGTCACCTTCGGCAACGAACGGCACCAGTACTACGAGACCGTGGCCTCCGGGTCCGGCGCGGGCGAAGGCTTCCCCGGCGCGCCCGCGGTCCAGACCCACATGACCAACTCGCGGCTCACGGATCCCGAGGTCCTGGAGTGGCGACTGCCCGTACAGCTCGACGAGTTCGCGCTGCGGCCCGGCAGCGGCGGCGCCGGAAAGTGGCGCGGCGGAGACGGTGCCGTACGTCGTATCCGGTTCCACGAGCCCATGAAGGTCTCCACCCTGTCCCAGCACCGTAGGGTGCCCCCGTACGGTATGGCGGGCGGCGAGCCCGGTGCGCTGGGCGCCAACCGCGTGGAGCACGCGGACGGTACGGTCACCGAACTCGCCGGTCGTGACTCGGCGGACGTCGGCCCCGGCGACGTACTCGTCATCGAGACCCCCGGCGGCGGAGGCTATGGCCCGCCGTCGACCCAACACCCCCAGCAAGCAGGAGAAGAGACCAATGATCTTCGGGCGTTCTGAGCGCGGCAAGCCCCCGGTCGAGCCCGTCACGCTCAAGATCCTGGTGGCCGGCGGCTTCGGCGTGGGCAAGACCACGTTCGTCGGCGCGGTCAGCGAGATCAGGCCGCTGCGTACCGAGGAACTGCTGACCGAGGCAGGACGCCCGGTCGACGACACGAGCGGTGTCGAGGGCAAGCGCACCACCACCGTCGCCATGGACTTCGGGCGCATCACCCTGCGCGACGACCTGGTGCTGTACCTGTTCGGCACACCCGGGCAGGAACGGTTCTGGTTCATGTGGGACGAGCTCTCCGAAGGTGCCCTCGGAGCCGTGGTGCTTGCCGACACCCGCCGCCTGGAGGACTGCTTCGCGGCCGTCGACTACTTCGAGCGCCGCTCCATACCCTTCCTCGTCGGTGTCAACTGCTTCGAGGGAGCTATCCGTTACCCGGAGGAGGATGTACGCCAGGCCCTCGACCTCGACGCGGACGTACCGATCGTGCTGTGCGACGCCCGGCACAAGCAGTCGGTCAAGGACGTCCTGGTAGGCGTCGTCCAGCACGCCATGGCGTACTCGGCGCGGCGCCGTCAGACCGTCACCACCTGAGACACGGGTGCGGCCCGTACCCCCGCCGACAGGGGTACGGGCCGCGGCTTCTCGGCACCACGCGCGCGTGCCTAGTTCTCGCCGTCCTCTTCCCAGCCGAAGCTCTTCTCCACGGCCTTGCGCCAGTTGTGGTACTGACGGTCCCGGACGGACGCCTCCATGCTCGGCGTCCACTCGACGTCCTTCTGCCAGTGGGACTTCAGCTCGTCGAGGTCGTTCCACACGCCGGTGGCGAGCCCGGCCGCGTACGCGGCACCCAGGCACGTGGTCTCGGAGACCTTCGGCCGGACCACCGGCACGTCGAGCACGTCCGCCTGGTGCTGCATGAGCAGGTTGTTCTTGGTCATGCCGCCGTCCACCTTCAGGGTGGTGATCTGCACCCCGGAGTCCTGATACATGGCGTCCACGACCTCGCGCGTCTGCCAGCTCGTCGCTTCGAGCACCGCGCGCGCGAGGTGCGCCTTGGTGACGTACCGCGTGAGACCCGTGACGACGCCGCGCGCGTCGGAGCGCCAGTAGGGCGCGAACAGGCCGGAGAAGGCGGGCACGATGTACGCGCCGCCGTTGTCCTCGACGCTCGCCGCCAGGGGTTCGATCTCGTCGGCGGTACGGATGATGCCGAGCTGATCGCGGAACCACTGGACCAGGGCGCCCGTGATGGCGATCGACCCCTCCAGGCAGTACACCGGCGCCTCACTGCCGATCTTGTAACCCATCGTCGTCAGCAGCCCGTTCTTCGAAGGGACCGGCCGATTGCCCGTGTTGAGCAGCAGGAAGGATCCCGTGCCGTACGTGTTCTTCGCCGTACCCACGTCGTAGCAGGCCTGCCCGAACACGGCGGCCTGCTGGTCGCCCAGCGCGGACGCCACGGGCACGCCCGCCAGTTGGCCGACCGCGGTGCCGTAGACCTCGGCGGACGACTTGATCTCGGGCAGCACGGCGTCGGGCACGTTCATCGCGGACAGGATGGACTGATCCCACTGGAGGGTCTCCAGGTTCATCAGCATGGTCCGTCCGGCGTTCGTCACGTCGGTGACGTGCTGTCCGCCGTCCGTGCCGCCGGTGAGGTTCCAGATCAGCCAGGAGTCGATGGTGCCGAAGGCGATCTCACCGTTCTCGGCCCGTGCGCGCAGCCCCGGCACGTTGTCCAGCAGCCAGGCCGCCTTCGGTCCCGAGAAATACGTGGCCAGCGGCAGTCCGGTCTGCTCGCGGAACCGGTCCTGCCCGTCGGAGCCGCCGAGTTGCCTGGTCAGCGCCGCTGTGCGGGTGTCCTGCCACACGATCGCGTTGTGCACGGGCTTGCCCGTCGCGCGGTCCCACAGGACCGTCGTCTCGCGCTGGTTGGTGATGCCGAGCGCGCTGAGCTGGTCGGCCCGCAGCCCGGCCTTGGCGATCGCTCCGGCGACGACGGCCTGCACCTTGGACCAGATCTCGGTGGCGTCGTGCTCCACCCAGCCGGGCTTGGGGAAGATCTGGCGGTGCTCGCGCTGGTCGACGGCCACGACCGCGCCGTCCTGGTTGAAGATGATGCAGCGGCTGGAGGTGGTGCCCTGGTCGATAGCGGCGACGAACTTGTCCGTCATGACGTCCCCTTCGTCGGTTCCTGCACAAGGCTGCGTTTCGCAAGGGCTGTGTTTCAGAAGGCCGCGTGGAAGATCACCCCGGACAGCGCCCCGCCGATCAGCGGTCCCACCACCGGGATCCACGCGTAACTCCAGTCCGAGGTGCCCTTGTTGGGAATCGGCAGCAGGGCGTGGACGATGCGCGGGCCCAGGTCACGGGCCGGGTTGATGGCGTATCCGGTGGGCCCGCCGAGCGACAGACCGATGCCGACGACCAGGAAGGCGACGACGAGGACCGCGGTACCGGACTCGCCGAGTCCCTTGGTGAGGCCGAAGGCCAGGATCGGCAGGACCAGGCCGATCGTCGCGATGATCTCCGTGATCAGGTTCGCCACGGGATTGCGGATCGCGGGCGCGGTGGAGAAGATCCCGAGCGTCGGCTGGGCGATCTCCTCCTCGGCGTTGGCCTGGAACTGCGCGAAGTAGACCAGCCAGCACAGGACCGCCCCGAGCATCGCGCCGACCATCTGACCGGCGATGTAGACGGGAACCTGGTCCCAGTCCCCGGTGTCGACGGCGATCCCGAGGGTCACAGCGGGGTTGAGATGCCCGCCGGACAGCGGTGCGGCGGTGTACGCCCCGGCGAGCACGCCGAAGCCCCAGCCGAACGCGATGACGACCCAGCCGGAGTCCTTCGCCTTGGAATAGTTGAGGACGACGGCAGCGACCACGCCGGCGCCGAAGAGGATCAGAATCGCCGTACCGATGACCTCGCCGAGGAATACGTCTCCGTTGCTCATGGCGGCTCCTAGGCCCTGGCCCGGGACGTTCCCGCCCCGGTCCTCCGTGCAGGGTTGCGGTTCCCTTGGCGAACTGCCGAGAGCAGGGAGAATCCCGCGCCCCGCCCGGCGTCCGCGACGAGCGTGCCGTCGCAGCCGAATCGCCCGTGGGGGAATGGGCCTGAGCTCGTGGGGGGCCCGCGCGGCGTGGTGCCTGGATGCGCCGAGAATGTACGGCGATGTCGACTGACACCGGAAGTGTTCACCGGGCCCCGGGGGGCGTCAAGGTCGCCGACGGCAACGGTTGGGACGCGCGGTCGAACCGCCTCGCCCCATGGGCAGCGCCGGCCGGAGCCCGAACGGCGCCCACCGGTCGTGCCTTCAGCCCCTGCCCGGCTCCGCCACCGCATACACCGTCGAAGGGGCCTCAGCGCCCCCTGCGCGCCGGATCTCGTGCCCAGGCAGTCCTGCCCGCCCCACGACCCAGATCGCCCCGCTGAGCGTCTTCGCGGCCTTCTTCAGCGGCGCCAGACACGCGGCCGCCTCCCTGCGGTCCGCGACACTGCCGGGCAGGCACTCCACGGTGGCCAGGGACAGGGGCACGGGCCGCCCGCCCGCGGACCGGGTCCCTCCGATCACCTCACGGTGATCACCGCGGAACCGTGTCCGAACAGCCCCTGGTTGGCGGTGATTCCCACGCGCGCGTGCTCGACCTGCCGGGCACCCGCGTCGCCCCGCAACTGCCAGGTGAGCTCGCAGACCTGGGCGATCGCCTGGGCCGGGACCGCCTCGCCGAAGGAGGCGAGTCCGCCGCTCGTGTTGACGGGTATGCGTCCGCCCGGCGCCGTCGCCCCCTCGCGCAGGAGCTTCGCGCCCTCGCCCTCCGCGCACAGTGCGAGGTCCTCGTACCACTGCAACTCCAGGGCCGTGGACAGGTCGTAGACCTCGGCGAGGGAGAGATCCTCCGGCCCGACGCCGGCCTCCTCGTAGGCCGCGCGCGCGATCGACGCACGGAAGGTGCCGTCGGCGGGCTCGACCGCGGCGGCGGAGTCCGTCGCGATGTCGGGCAGGTCCAGCACCGTGTTCGGATACGTCGGCGTCACCGTCGACACCGCCCTGATCCGCACAGGCTCGGCCACACCCCTCCGACGCGCGAACTCCATACTGGAGAGCACGAGCGCCGCACCGCCGTCCGAGGTGGCGCATATGTCGAGCAGCCGCAGTGGATCCGCCACGACGGCGGAGGCCGCGACCTCTTCCGCGCTCACCCGCTTGCGGTACCGCGCATACGGATTCAGCGCCCCCAGGGCCGCGTTCTTCACCTTGACCTGGGCGAAGTCCTCCACCGTGTCCCCGTGCACGGCCATGCGCCGCCGCGCGTACAGCCCGAAGTAGGTCGGGTTGGTCGCGCCGAGAACCCGGAAGCGCAGCCAGTCCGGATCGTCGGGCCGGTCGCCGCCCGCGGGGCGGAAGAACCCCTTCGGTGCGGCATCGGCCCCCACCACGAGCACCACGTCGGCCAGTCCCGCGAGGATCTGGGCCCGCGCGGCGGCCACCGCCTGCGCCCCGGACGCGCATGCCGCGTACACGCTGGCGACACGGGCCCCCTGCCAGCCGAGCGCCTTGGCGAAGGTCGCCCCCGCCACATAGCCCGGATAACCGCCCCGCACGGTGTCCGCGCCGACGATCGAGCCGACGTCCCGCCACTCGAGGCCCGCGTCGGCCAGCGCCGCGCGGGCGGCCGCCACGCCGTACTCGACGAATCCGCGCCCCCATTTGCCCCATGGGTGCATGCCCGCGCCGAGCACCGCCACCTCTCCCGTCATGCCGTCACCCCCGTCGGCCGCCAGTGCCATGTCGTCCAGATCGTCTCGCCGTCCTCATGGAGCACACCGGGGACGACCTCCACCTCCGCGCCCACTGCCAGGTCGGCGACCGTGACCCCGGGAACCGCCTGCCCCAGCACCACGATCCGCTCGGCGGCCAGCTCCACAGCGATCAACGTGTACGGCTCCCACGGAAGTTCCGGAACGGTCACATACGGTGACGGAGGCCGGTACCGGCTGTCCGTGTACGACCAGACGCGACCGCGCCGCGAAAGGGGAATCTCCGCCAGATCGCCACTGTCGCATCCGGGGTTGCGACAGTGGCTGTCCTCGCGCGGGAAGAAGACCGAGCCGCAGGCGGAGCAGCGGGTCCCGAGAAGCGTGAAGTCGTCTCCCTCACCGGCGAACCACCCGGTGACCACAGGTGTGCGTGTGCGCGGCAAGACCCCTCCCCGGGCCGAATCTGACGGAACGTCAGAAGTGTCGCACGGGCGGCTCCAAAGAGGCAGAGGGCCCAACGGAACCGGAGTACCCGATGATCAGATACAGTCCGCCGCGTGTCCGAAACTCAGCACTCCACCCCCAACTCCGCACCCGGCTCCCACTGTTCGAGCTGCGGAGCGCCCTACGGAGAGGGCGTCGCGGGCTGGCCCCGCACCTGTCCCGCCTGCAACACGGTGGCCTACCGCAACCCCCTGCCGGTCGCCGTCGCACTCCAGCCCGTGTACGACACACAGGGCACCGCCCTGGTCGTCATCACCCGAACCATCGCCCCTGCGCGCGGAGGCATCGCCCTGCCCGGCGGTTACCTCGACGACCGCGAGGACTGGCGGCACGCCCTGGTTCGCGAACTCAAGGAAGAGACGGGCATCGACGCGGCGAGCCGCGACGTGCGGCTCGTAGACGCGCTGAGCTCGCCTGACGGGCACCTGCTGCTGTTCGGGGTGTTGCCGGAGCGTCCCGCCGACGGCCTCCCACAGCCCGCCGCCACCGACGAGACGGAGGGCTGGCACCTCCTGCGCAGGCCGGAGGAGCTCGCCTTCCCGCTGCACACGCTGGCCGTACGGGCCTGGTTCGAGGGCCGCTACGTCTGATCCTCAGCGCGCTCCCAGCCCGCGCAGCCGCACCGGGTGGGACGGCTCGCTCACGCCGTCCTCGCCCTCCCGCTGAACGACCACCTTCCGGCCCTCCCAGCGGGCGACGTAACGTTCGATCTCCGGTTCGTCCCAACCGTCGCCCGCGTCCGCAACGACCAGTCCGCCCCCGCTCCGCCCCCGGGCGGGCGCCCACACCTCCAGTTCGAGACCGCCGTCGTCCCCCTGTACCGGAATCACGGCGCCCGCGCGCGCGAGTACCGGGATCCGCGACAGCGGGGCGTCGACGAGCACCTGTCCCGGCCCCTCGTAGACCTTTTCCGTGGCCGTGTCGTACCAGCGTCCCCGCGGCAGTTGAACCGCACGCCGGTCGCTGCCCGGATCGAGCACCGGTGCCACGAGCAGGCAGTCACCCAGCAGAAAGGCGTCCTCGCAGTCCCGCAGGGCACGGTCCTCGGGCGCGGACCACCACACGGGCCGGACATAGGGCGCACCGGTACGCCGGGCCAACTGCGCGAGCGTCATGAAGTACGGCAGCAGCCGCCGGCGTTCCACGAGCGCCACGCGCGCGTGCTCCAGCACCTCGGCTCCGAACTCCCACGGCTCCCTGCGCCCTGCCCGCAGACTCGCGTGGGTCCGGAACAGCGGCAGGTATGCGCCGAGTTGGAACCAGCGCAGATACAGCTCGGGCGAGGGGTGCCCGTCGTAGCCGCCCACGTCGGGCCCCGAGTACGGCACCCCGCACAGCCCGAGCCCCATCACGAGCGACAGCGAAGCCCGCAGCCCCGGCCAGCCGGTGGCCACGTCACCGGACCAGGTGCCGCCGTATCGCTGTATGCCGGCCCATCCGGAACGCGACAACAGGAAGGGCCGCTCGTCCGGCACCAGGTCGCGCAGTCCCTCGTATCCGGCCTGAGCCATGCACAGCGCGTAGATGTTGTGCGCCTCCCGGTGGTCACCGCTGCGGCCCTCCAGGGAGTGCCTGGCCGACCGCGGCAGGGTGGACTCGCCGAACGCGTTGAAGGACGTGGGCTCGTTCATGTCGTGCCAGAAGCCTGTGAACCCCGCCGTGAGCCTCTCCTGGTAGAGGCGACCCCACCAGGCACGCACGCGTGCGTGCGTGAAGTCCGGATAGACGGCCTCACCGGGCCACACGACCCCTTCCACGAGCCGCCCCGACGCGTCCCGCACGAAGGCGTCCTCGGCCGTCCCGCTGTCATGGACCGCGTTGCCGGGCGCGGCCTTGACCGCCGGGTTGACGATCGACACCAGCCGGATCCCGTCCCGCAGCAGTTCCTCGGCCAGTTGGGGCAGCTTGGGAAACCGCCCCTGGTCGACCGTGAACACCTGGTGCTCGTCGTAGTGGTCTATGTCCAGATGGACGGCATCGAGCGGCAGCGCCCGCTCCTGGTAGCCGGCGACGATCCGCCGCACCTCCTGCTCACTGCCGAAGCCCCAGCGGGCGTGATGATGGCCGAGCGCCCACGACGGCGGCAGCGCGGGCGCACCGGTCAGCGAGGCCCAGGCGAGCAGCACGCGCGCGGGAGTGCCCACCATCACCCAGCAGCGCAGCGGACCGCCGGCCATCCGCACCTCGGACATCCCCACCAGGTCGTGCCCTGAGCCGGCGCCCTCCTCGCCCTCCCGCAGGGTCACGGTGCCGTCCCACGAGGTGTCGTGGAACACGAGGTGGGTGGCGGCGTCGGCCACCACCAGCTGCACCGGCATCGTGACGTACAGCGGATCGTCGCCCGGCCCGAACGCCCGGCCCGGGTCGGTGTTCCACAGCCGGTACGTTCCGTCCCGCAACCTAGGCCCCGACGCCCGTCCCCCCAGCCCGAAGAACCGTGCGTCGGCGGCCACCTCCGACCGCTGCATCCAGCGCGCCTCGCCGCCGCCCACCGGCTCCCACCAGCGGGGCGGCAGATCCCGGCGCAGGGTCACCCCGCCGGGCGTACGTACCTCGACCGCTCCGTGCCGCGACACCACGACTGTCGCCCGCTCGGCCACGACCCGCCAGCCGCCGTCCTTGTCCGGCTCCAGAACCGCCCGGGGATCCGGCTCCGGACAGCGGCCCGCCAGCGCGTACGACGGCTCCGGCTCGGCCCCGTCCCACCCCCAGAAGACCGCCCCGTTCACCGCCACGACGATCCGCAGCTCGGAGCGGCTGAACCGGACGACACCCCCACCGGGACCCGGCTCGACGTCCTGCATCAGCCCCGGCACCCGCGCCCGCTCGGCCCCCCGCTCCGGCAGCCCGACGGCGTCGGTACGCCTCCTGCGCCACGCGGCGCGCACGGTACGCAACCCCTGGGGCGCCCCCGCCGAACCAACCGCCTTCACCGAACGCACCAGGTCACGACCGTTCATGCTGTTCACCCTGCCACTCACTGCTTCACCCGCGCGTGTCGTTCAACTGGCGTTCACCCGTGCCGGGGCCACATCTTCACGACACGGACTATGTGGGGCGCACCCTGGCGTAGAAGTTGATCACATGGCATCGTCCCTGTCAGCCGCGTCACGCGCACACCCCTGGCCCGTGCGCGGGAGACGCACACGACGCGCAGAGTCCGGGAGCCCCCATGTCGACCGAGAATCCCCAGCCGCTCTGGCAGCCAGATCCGCAGCGCATCGCCCGGTCCCAGGTCACCAGGTTCCAGGCGTGGGCGGCCGAACACCACGGCGCCCCGGCCGACGGAGGCTACGAGGCCCTCCACCGCTGGTCGGTGGACGAGCTGGAGCCGTTCTGGGAAGCAGTCACCCAATGGTTCGACGTACGGTTCTCGACGCCCTACGCGCGCGTGCTGGGCGACCGCTCGATGCCCGGCGCCGAGTGGTTCCCCGGCGCCACCCTCAACTACGCCGAGCACGCCCTGCGCGCGGCCGCGACCCGCGCGGACGAACCCGCCCTCCTTTACGTCGACGAGACCCATGAGCCGCGCCCGGTGACCTGGTCCGAGCTGCGCCGCGAGGTCGGCTCCCTGGCCGCGGAGCTGCGCGCTCTCGGCCTCCGGTCCGGAGATCGTGTCAGTGGCTACCTCCCGAACATCCCGCAGGCGGTCGTCGCCCTGCTCGCCACGGCCGCGGTGGGCGCCGTCTGGACCTCCTGTGCCCCCGACTTCGGCGCTCGCAGCGTCCTGGACCGTTTCCAACAGGTGGAGCCGGTCGTCCTGTTCACTGTCGACGGGTACCGCTACGGCGGCAAGGAGCACGACCGCCGCGAGACGGTCGCCGAACTCCGCCGCGAACTGCCGTCCCTGCGCGCGGTCGTCCACATCCCGCTCCTCGGCACCGAGGCTCCGGAAGGCGCCCTGGAGTGGGATGCCCTCACGAGCGCGGACACGGATCCGGTCTTCGAACAGGTGCCCTTTGCGCACCCCCTGTGGGTGCTCTACTCCTCGGGCACGACAGGCCTGCCGAAGGCGATCGTCCAGTCCCAGGGCGGCATCCTCGTCGAGCACCTCAAGCAGCTCGGTCTGCACTGCGACCTCGGCCCCGAGGACCGTTTCTTCTGGTACACCTCCACGGGCTGGATGATGTGGAACTTCCTCGTCTCCGGCCTCCTCACGGGCACGACCGTCGTCCTGTACGACGGCAGCCCCGGCTACCCCGACACGGGCGCCCAGTGGCGGGTCGCCGAACGCACGGGCGCCACGCTCTACGGCACCTCGGCCGCGTACGTCATGGCCTGCCGCAAGGCCGACGTGCACCCAGGCCGCGACTTCGACCTGTCGAGGGTGCAGTGCGTGGCCACCACCGGCTCACCGCTTCCGCCCGACGGCTTCCGCTGGCTGCACGACGAGGTTCGTGAGGATCTGTGGATCGCCTCCGTCAGCGGGGGCACGGACGTGTGCTCGTGCTTCGCGGGCGCCGTACCGACCCTGCCCGTGCACATCGGCGAGCTCCAGGCACCGAGCCTGGGCACCGACCTGCAGTCCTGGGATCCGAGCGGCCAGCCCCTGATCGACGAGGTGGGCGAGCTCGTCGTCACCAATCCCATGCCGTCGATGCCGATCCGCTTCTGGAACGACCCCGATGGAAGCCGCTATCACGACAGCTACTTCGACACCTATCCCGGAGTGTGGCGGCACGGCGACTGGATCACCGTCACCTCGCGCGGCTCGGTCGTCATCCACGGCCGCTCCGACTCGACGCTCAACCGCCAGGGCGTCCGCATGGGTTCGGCCGACATCTACGAGGCCGTGGAGCGACTCCCCGAGATCAAGGAGTCCCTGGTCATCGGTATCGAGCAGCCCGACGGCGGGTACTGGATGCCGCTGTTCGTGCAACTGGCTCCGGGAGCCGTCCTCGACCAGGCACTCCTCGACCGCATCAAGGCGACGATCCGCGAAAACCTCTCACCCCGCCACATCCCCGACGAGGTCATCGAGGTCCCCGGCGTCCCGCACACCCTCACCGGGAAGCGCATCGAGGTCCCCGTCAAGCGCCTCCTCCAGGGCACCCCTCTGGAGAAGGCGGTCAACCCCGGCTCCATCGACAACCTCGAACTGCTCCACTTCTACGAGGACCTGGCCCGCAAACGCGCCTGACGGAGCGGTTCATCCACCGTAGGTGGCCTCGGACTCACCGAGCACGCCGGCGAAGTCCGAGGCCAGCCGCGCCGCATCGGCCGGCTCCAGCTCAGCGGCCGTGATCCGCACGCCCGGACCGGCCGACAGCCGGAACCTGGCCCCGGCCGCCACCCACCAGCCGTACGACCGCAGTCCGTTCACCACGGCCGACTCGTCCCGGACGGGCACCCACACATTCATCCCGCTCGCCCCGTGCGCCTTGATGCCACGGTCGCCGAGCTCCCGTACAAGAGCGTTCCGGCGCAGCGCATAGGTCTCCTGGGCACGAGCGACCAACGCGCGCGTGCTGTCGTCGGTGAGAAGCCCGTACACCGTCTCCTGGAGCAGATGACTGACCCAGCCGGACGTCAGCAACAGCCGACCGTCGTGCCGACCCAGTGTGATCGGATCACACGCGGCGGCGGCCCATCTCAGGTCCGTCCCCAGGAACTTGCTCACCGTCCGCACATGCACCCAGCGCGGCAGCCCTGCGCCGGTCAGCGTCCGCAGGGGTGCGTCGGCGACGGCGGACGCATGATCGTTCTCCACGACCAGCACCTCGGGGTGTTCCCGGAGCACACCCAGCAGTGCCTCCTGACGCTCGGCGGAGAAGCGACCGCCGTACGGATTCTGCGCCCGCGGACTGCACACGAGCGCCCGCGCCCCGGCCCGCAGCGCTTCACGTACGGCCTCGGGCAACACTCCCTCGTCGTCGACGGCGACGGGGACCATGCGCAGCCCCAACGCCGTGACCAGATCCAGCAGGTGGTGATATCCGGGATCCTCCATGGCGACGGCGTCACCGGGCCGTAGCTCCACGGACAGCAGCCGTCCGACCAGATCCAGCGCCCCGTGTGCGAAGGTCACGTGCTCCACAGGTACGCCCTCGGGTCGCAGCCACGCGCGAACGGCGTCCTCGAGTCGTGCCAGCCGGGGCGTCGAACGGTGCGAACGAGCGCCGGGGGACAGCCGGGAGGGTGGCACCAGTCCGGGGAGCAGCTGCGGATCGGGGTGACCACCCGCCAAGTCCCGCAGACCCTCGGGCACTTTGGGCGGCCGACGAGACGCCACCGTCGGGGCCGGTGCCACCACGGTCCCACCCCGACCCTGGGTGACCACGATCCCGCGCTGCCGCAGTTCCTTGTACGCCGTCGCGACCGTCCCCGGGCTCACGCCGAGGTCGTCCGCGAGGCGGCGCACCGGAGGCAGTGCGGCTCCGGGCGCCATGGAGCCCTCAGCCACGGCTCGTTCGGCGGACTCCGCAATTCCCTTGGCCGTCGTCCCACTGATCCCATATTGTGTTGCCACATTACAGAGTATGTATCAGTACATAACTGAAAGCAAGCAGGCAAGGGGGAGCAGTGCATCCGCTACGGCGCGCGGCAGCTTGGTCGAGAAGCGTTCCCGGAGGTCGCGACGGGCGCAGAATGCTCGCCATCGCGCTCGTCGACCGGATCGGCAGCGGACTGTGGGCCTCCGTCTCCGTCCTCTACTTCACCTACGTCTCAGAGCTCTCCCTGGCCCAGGTCGGCACCCTGGCCGCTGCCGCAGGCGCGATCGGCATCGCAGGGGCACCGTTCGGCGGCAAGCTCGCCGACCGCTTCCCCATCACCCGGGTCCTGCTGACCGTCCAGCTCATTCGTGCCGTGGCCTCCTGCGCACTGCTCACCACCGACAACTACGCACTGCTCATCGCCTTCTCAGCGGTGGGCAGCCTCGGCGACCGCGCCGCCAGCATCCTCACCAAGCTCTACGCCACCCGGGTCGCAGGGCCGGACCGCGTCCGCTACCAGGCCTTTCACCGCACCGTCGCCAACGCGGGCTGGGCGCTGGGAGGCCTCACCGCCGCAGCGGCCCTGGCGCTCGCCACCACCACCGCCTACCAGTGGCTCCTCGCCGGCGACGCCCTGTCCTTCATCGCCTCAGCACTACTCACCCTGCGTTGCGGCGAACCCTCGTCCCCCTCCCGCACCGTCATCACCTCGAAGCACCCGGCCCCGACCACCAGACCGACGAATCCGTGGCACGACCGCACCTATCTCGCCTACGTCGCCACTGAGACCGTCCTCTTCCTCGACGACGCCGTGTTCAAGGTCGGCCTGCCTCTGTGGATCGCACACGAGGCCAACGCACCGAACGGACTCGCACCACTCCTGATGGTCCTCAACAACGTCATGGTCGTGGCACTCCAGGTCCCCCTCGCCCGATTCGGCACCACCACGGCGGCTGCCCGGAACCTCCTCCTCCCGCTCTCCGTCACCTTCGCCCTGGGCGGCACCGTCATGGCACTCGCGGCCACGGGCGGAGCCGTCACCGCCACAGCGCTCCTCACCGTCGCGGCAGCGGCCTTCACCATGGCGGAGATGCTGCACGCCACCGTCTCCTGGGAACTCTCCGTCGCCCTCGCCCCCGACACCGCCCAGGGCACCTACCTCGGCGTCCACGGCCTGGCCCAGTCCGTGCAGCGCACCTTCGGACCACTCGCAGTCACCGCGGCCATTGCCACCGGCCCGGCAGGATGGGCCGCCTTCGGCACAGCCATAGCCCTGACCTGCACAATCCAGCATCGGCTGGTCCGCGCACGTCTCACTCAGACCTCATTGTCAGTGCCGCCGGTTACTGTGAGTGAGAATTGATCGACTGCGCACAGGGGGAAACATGGCGCACACCGACCACCAGACAATGCGACGCGTCCTGCGCCGCGAAATCGCCGGAACCATCGGCCTGCTCACCGACGAACACGACTTCCGCGCCATGCGGCGCTACCGCAGCTTCACCTTCGACGACCACGCGACGTACCTGAAACAGGTCGAAGACCTCCTGAGGACCCGCGCCTCACAGGGCAGCCACACCACCGTCGCCCTCTTCGACCCCCAGGAGTACGCCGAGTTCTGCGAGGAGACGGGCCTCAACCCGGACGTCCCGTCGAGCCGAACACGCTTCACGGCAGAACTCGCCAACACCGGACCGACGCTCCCGTACGAGGGCCAGCCTCTCACCGACCTCGTGCCCGCCCTCGTGGATGAAGCCGTCCGCCAGGCCACGTGGGAGTACGCGACCACCCTCCTCGCCCGCCTCGGTGCCTGCGGTTCCTGCGGGGAGGACATCGGCCGCGCGGCCTTCACCCGCGCCTCCGACCTCCTCGTCCGGATCCTCGACACGGCCCGGCCGGGCGAACACCACCTCGTCTGCAGCGTGACCGGCACACCGGAAACCCTCGTCGCCGTCCTCCACTCCGACGAGAACACCGAGGGGGCCGTCCAACTCGACGAGGCCGAGGCCCTCGAATTCACCACGGTCCTCGCACTCGGCATCGCCACCCAGAGCCCCGGCGGACTCGTCATGCGCACCAGCGCCCCCGGGACCACCGACCGCATCTACGGCTGGCGTCTGCGCGGCGACGGCCTCGAGCCCCTCACCGCGGGAGAAGTCTTCGACGCCTACTGCACCGATATCGACTCCGGCGACCTGATCTCCCCGGAATCGGACGTCGACTACTGCGTGCCGCCCGACCTCGGACCGGAAGGACAGACGTCGCGCCACAGTCACTGAACACAAAGAGGGCGCTCCACCCACGGGTGGAGCGCCCTCCAGGAACCTTCAGCCAGACCTCTCCGGTTCGACTACTCGCCCGACAGCACCGCCTGGGCCGCGTCGCGCGCGTCCTCGGCACTGTCGGCGGCCCGCGCGGCGGCGGCAGCACGCTCGCACTGAGCCAGCGTGTACTTCGCCAGCGTCGCCCGGACATAAGGGAGGGACGCCGCACCCATGGAAAGCGAGGTGACCCCGAGACCGGTCAGCACACAGGCGAGCAGCGGGTCGGACGCGGCCTCACCACAGACACCACAGCTCTTGCCCTCGGCCTTAGCTGCCTCGGCGGACAGTGCGACCAGGTCGAGCAGCGCCGGCTGCCACGGATCCTGCAGCCGCGACACCGCACCCACCTGACGGTCGGCGGCGAAGGTGTACTGCGCGAGATCGTTGGTCCCGAGTGAGAGGAACTCGACCTCCTGCAGGATCGACCGCGCCCGCAGAGCGGCCGAGGGAATCTCCACCATCGCGCCGAACTTCGCCTGCAGCCCTGCCGCGCGGCACGCGTCGGCGAACGCCCTGGCATCGGCGCGGTCCGCCACCATCGGGGCCATGACCTCAAGGTAGACGGGCAAGCCCTCGGCGGCCTTCGCGAGCGCCGTCAGCTGAGTCCGAAGCACGTCGGGGTGATCGAGCAGCGTCCGCAGTCCACGCACACCCAGCGCCGGGTTCGGTTCGTCGGACGGCGTCAGAAAGTCCAGCGGCTTGTCCGCGCCCGCGTCCAGCACACGGACGACCACACGCCCCTCGGGGAACGCCTCGAGGACCTGGCGATACGCCTCGACCTGCTTCTCCTCGGACGGAGCGTTCTTGCTGTCGTCGAGGAAGAGAAACTCGGTACGGAAGAGACCGACGCCCTCGGCTCCCGCTTCGACCGCGGCGGGCACGTCGGCCGGACCACCGACGTTGGCCAGCAGCGGCACCTTGTGGCCATCGGCGGTGGCACCCGGACCCGTCGATGCGGCGAGCGCGGCCTTCCGCTCGGCGGCAGCGGCCTCCAACTGGGCCTTCTTCTCATCGCTCGGGTTCACGAAGATGTCACCGGTGCTGCCGTCGACAGCGATGACTGTGCCCTCGGCCAGCTCACCAGCACCCGGCAGCGCCACAACGGCCGGCACACCCAGCGCCCGCGCCAGAATCGCGCTGTGGCTGGTGGGTCCGCCCTCCTCGGTGACGAAACCGAGAACGAGCGTCGGGTCCAGCAGAGCGGTGTCGGCAGGCGCGAGATCACGCGCCACCAGCACGTACGGCTCGTCACTGTCCGGGACGCCAGGCATGGGCACCCCGAGCAGACGGGCGACGATACGGTTCCGCACGTCGTCGAGGTCGGCGACGCGACCGGCCAGGTACTCGCCCGCGCCCGCCAGCAGCTCGCGGTACGCGGCGAACGCGTCGTACACGGCGCGCTCGGCCGTGCTGCCGACGGCGATACGCCGGTCCACGTCTGCCATCAGCTCGGGGTCCTGGGCCATCATGGCCTGCGCTTCGAGCACCGCCTGGGCTTCACCCCCCGCCAGATTGCCGCGCGCCAACAGGTCGGCCGCCACAGCCTCCACGGCCTTGCGGGCGCGCCCCTGTTCACGCTCCGCGTCCTCCGACGGAATCTGCTTGGCAGGCGGCTCAAGTACCGCCGTTCCCATGTGCCGAACCTCGCCGATCGCCACACCGTGGCTCACGCCGACGCCTCGCAGCGTTGTCTCCATCTCACCCGTCTCCGATAGTGCGGCGGGTCCCGCCGCCGCGGTGGTTACTTGCCGTCGTAGGACGGTACTGACGTCACTTCCATACGAAGAGGCTGTCGTCGGCCTTCACATCGCCGTCCTCACGGAGTTCGGAGAGGGCCTCGGCCGTGGCCTCCAGAGCCACGACCGGGCAGACCGCGGACTTTCCGGCGGCCTCGACGGCGGCCGGGTTCCAGCGCACGATCGCCTGACCGCGCGTGACGGTGTCGCCCTTGTTCACCAGCAGCTCGAAACCCTCGCCGTTGAGCTGCACGGTGTCGATGCCGAGGTGGACGAGCACGCCGTGTCCCTGTTCGTCCACGACGACGAACGCATGGGGGTGGAGAGAGACGATCACACCGTCGACGGGGGCGACGGCCTCGGACGGTTCGCGCACGGGATCGATCGCCGTACCCGGGCCGACCATGGCCCCGGAGAAGACCGGATCGGGCACGGCGGCCAGTCCGATGGCGCGTCCGGCAAGAGGGGACGTCACGGTGGTCATGGGAAGCCTCCCAGGGGTGGAGCTGCGTATATGCACCGTCGCTGCTTGTCCCGGACGGCGCTGTCCAGCAGCGTATGGCATGTGAAGTGCGGGTTCCGCAGAAAAGATACCGCTAAGTGGTCTAGACCACCAGCCCAACGGATTTGCACCCTCTTCGCGGCCCCGTGTACAGTCGTACCCCTGCTTGAGGCCGAGCGGCGCCACCGAGCGTCCCAGCCTGGCAGCACCCAACTTGTCAGATCCTATCTCTGGATCATCTTCTGCATGCTTGCAGGACGGTGGTCAGAGGGCCGGAAAAACACTGATAGAGTTTGGGAACACCGAAGGGAAGCGCCTGGAGGAAAGCCCGAGAGGGTGAGTACAAAGGAAGCGTCCGTTCCTTGAGAACTCAACAGCGTGCCAAAAATCAACGCCAGATATGTTGATACCCCGTCTCCAGCATCTGCTGGGGCGAGGTTCCTTTGAAGAAAACACAGCGAGGACGCTGTGAGCGACCGCCTTATTCCGGTGGTCGCTCCGCTCTCGTGATGTGTGCACCCGATTACGGGTAAACATTCACGGAGAGTTTGATCCTGGCTCAGGACGAACGCTGGCGGCGTGCTTAACACATGCAAGTCGAACGATGAACCACTTCGGTGGGGATTAGTGGCGAACGGGTGAGTAACACGTGGGCAATCTGCCCTTCACTCTGGGACAAGCCCTGGAAACGGGGTCTAATACCGGATACCACTACCGCAGGCATCTGTGGTGGTTGAAAGCTCCGGCGGTGAAGGATGAGCCCGCGGCCTATCAGCTTGTTGGTGAGGTAATGGCTCACCAAGGCGACGACGGGTAGCCGGCCTGAGAGGGCGACCGGCCACACTGGGACTGAGACACGGCCCAGACTCCTACGGGAGGCAGCAGTGGGGAATATTGCACAATGGGCGAAAGCCTGATGCAGCGACGCCGCGTGAGGGATGACGGCCTTCGGGTTGTAAACCTCTTTCAGCAGGGAAGAAGCGAAAGTGACGGTACCTGCAGAAGAAGCGCCGGCTAACTACGTGCCAGCAGCCGCGGTAATACGTAGGGCGCAAGCGTTGTCCGGAATTATTGGGCGTAAAGAGCTCGTAGGCGGCTTGTCACGTCGGGTGTGAAAGCCCGGGGCTTAACCCCGGGTCTGCATTCGATACGGGCTAGCTAGAGTGTGGTAGGGGAGATCGGAATTCCTGGTGTAGCGGTGAAATGCGCAGATATCAGGAGGAACACCGGTGGCGAAGGCGGATCTCTGGGCCATTACTGACGCTGAGGAGCGAAAGCGTGGGGAGCGAACAGGATTAGATACCCTGGTAGTCCACGCCGTAAACGGTGGGAACTAGGTGTTGGCGACATTCCACGTCGTCGGTGCCGCAGCTAACGCATTAAGTTCCCCGCCTGGGGAGTACGGCCGCAAGGCTAAAACTCAAAGGAATTGACGGGGGCCCGCACAAGCAGCGGAGCATGTGGCTTAATTCGACGCAACGCGAAGAACCTTACCAAGGCTTGACATACGCCGGAAAGCATCAGAGATGGTGCCCCCCTTGTGGTCGGTGTACAGGTGGTGCATGGCTGTCGTCAGCTCGTGTCGTGAGATGTTGGGTTAAGTCCCGCAACGAGCGCAACCCTTGTTCTGTGTTGCCAGCATGCCCTTCGGGGTGATGGGGACTCACAGGAGACCGCCGGGGTCAACTCGGAGGAAGGTGGGGACGACGTCAAGTCATCATGCCCCTTATGTCTTGGGCTGCACACGTGCTACAATGGCAGGTACAATGAGCTGCGATACCGTGAGGTGGAGCGAATCTCAAAAAGCCTGTCTCAGTTCGGATTGGGGTCTGCAACTCGACCCCATGAAGTCGGAGTTGCTAGTAATCGCAGATCAGCATTGCTGCGGTGAATACGTTCCCGGGCCTTGTACACACCGCCCGTCACGTCACGAAAGTCGGTAACACCCGAAGCCGGTGGCCCAACCCCTTGTGGGAGGGAGCTGTCGAAGGTGGGACTGGCGATTGGGACGAAGTCGTAACAAGGTAGCCGTACCGGAAGGTGCGGCTGGATCACCTCCTTTCTAAGGAGCACTTCTTACCGATCCCTACGGGGTGAGGTCAGAGGCCACTACGCAGGCACACGTTCTGCGGTGGTTGCTCATGGGTGGAACGTTGATTATTCGGCACTTTCAGTCATCTCGGGCTGCCAGTACTGCTCTTCGGAGCGTGGAAAGCTGATCATGAGTGGCGAGGGTGTCGGGCACGCTGTTGGGTGTCTGAGGGAATGAACCCCCTCGATGCCGGCCCCAGTGAACTCGGAGTGAAGCTCCGGGGTGATGGGTGGCTGGTCGTTGTTTGAGAACTGCACAGTGGACGCGAGCATCTGTGGCCAAGTTTTTAAGGGCGCACGGTGGATGCCTTGGCACCAGGAACCGATGAAGGACGTGGGAGGCCACGATAGTCCCCGGGGAGTCGTCAACCAGGCTTTGATCCGGGGGTTTCCGAATGGGGAAACCCGGCAGTCGTCATGGGCTGTCACCCATACCTGAACACATAGGGTATGTGGAGGGAACGCGGGGAAGTGAAACATCTCAGTACCCGCAGGAAGAGAAAACAACCGTGATTCCGGGAGTAGTGGCGAGCGAAACCGGATGAGGCCAAACCGTATGCGTGTGAGACCCGGCAGGGGTTGCGCATTCGGGGTTGTGGGATCTCTCTTCTGTCGTCTGCCGGCGACAGGACGAGTCAGAAACCGTTGATGTAGGCGAAGGACATGCGAAAGGTCCGGCGTAGAGGGTAAGACCCCCGTAGTCGAAACATCAGCGGCTCGTTTGAGAGACACCCAAGTAGCACGGGGCCCGAGAAATCCCGTGTGAATCTGGCGGGACCACCCGCTAAGCCTAAATATTCCCTGGTGACCGATAGCGGATAGTACCGTGAGGGAATGGTGAAAAGTACCGCGGGAGCGGAGTGAAATAGTACCTGAAACCGTGTGCCTACAAGCCGTGGGAGCGTCGGACATCAAGCTTGCTTGGTGTCTCGTGACTGCGTGCCTTTTGAAGAATGAGCCTGCGAGTTTGCGGTGTGTTGCGAGGTTAACCCGGGTGGGGTAGCCGTAGCGAAAGCGAGTCCTAATAGGGCGTTTGAGTAGCACGCTCAAGACCCGAAGCGGAGTGATCTAGCCATGGGCAGGTTGAAGCGGAGGTAAGACTTCGTGGAGGACCGAACCCACCAGGGTTGAAAACCTGGGGGATGACCTGTGGTTAGGGGTGAAAGGCCAATCAAACTCCGTGATAGCTGGTTCTCCCCGAAATGCATTTAGGTGCAGCGTCGTGTGTTTCTTGCCGGAGGTAGAGCACTGGATAGGCGATGGGCCCTACCGGGTTACTGACCTTAGCCAAACTCCGAATGCCGGTAAGTGAGAGCACGGCAGTGAGACTGTGGGGGATAAGCTCCATGGTCGAGAGGGAAACAGCCCAGAGCATCGACTAAGGCCCCTAAGCGTACGCTAAGTGGGAAAGGATGTGGAGTCGCAGAGACAACCAGGAGGTTGGCTTAGAAGCAGCCACCCTTGAAAGAGTGCGTAATAGCTCACTGGTCTAGTGATTCCGCGCCGACAATGTAGCGGGGCTCAAGCGTACCGCCGAAGTCGTGTCATTCATACAATAGGGCCAACGCCTGTATGGATGGGTAGGGGAGCGTCGTGTGCCGGGTGAAGCCGCGCCGGAAGGCAGTGGTGGACGGTTCACGAGTGAGAATGCAGGCATGAGTAGCGATACACACGTGGGAAACGTGTGCGCCGATTGACTAAGGGTTCCTGGGTCAAGCTGATCTGCCCAGGGTAAGTCGGGACCTAAGGCGAGGCCGACAGGCGTAGTCGATGGATAACCGGTTGATATTCCGGTACCCGCTGTGAAGCGTCAAACACCGAACCTATTGATGCTAAGGCCGTGAAGCCGTTCCGGACCCTTCGGGGAATGGAAAGTGGTGGAGCCGCCGAACCAAGGTGGTAGTAGGTGAGTGATGGGGTGACGCAGGAAGGTAGTCCAGCCCGGGCGGTGGTTGTCCCGGGGTAAGGGTGTAGGACGTCAGGTAGGTAAATCCGCCTGGCAATAGTCTGAGACCTGATGCCGAGCCGATTGTGGTGAAGTGGATGATCCTATGCTGTCGAGAAAAGCCTCTAGCGAGTTTCATGGCGGCCCGTACCCTAAACCGACTCAGGTGGTCAGGTAGAGAATACCGAGGCGTTCGGGTGAACTATGGTTAAGGAACTCGGCAAAATGCCCCCGTAACTTCGGGAGAAGGGGGCCATCACTGGTGAGAGGACTTGCTCCTCGAGCTGGGGGTGGCCGCAGAGACCAGCGAGAAGCGACTGTTTACTAAAAACACAGGTCCGTGCGAAGCCGTAAGGCGATGTATACGGACTGACGCCTGCCCGGTGCTGGAACGTTAAGGGGACCGGTTAGTCACATTTCGGTGTGGCGAAGCTGAGAACTTAAGCGCCAGTAAACGGCGGTGGTAACTATAACCATCCTAAGGTAGCGAAATTCCTTGTCGGGTAAGTTCCGACCTGCACGAATGGCGTAACGACTTCTCGACTGTCTCAACCATAGGCCCGGTGAAATTGCACTACGAGTAAAGATGCTCGTTTCGCGCAGCAGGACGGAAAGACCCCGGGACCTTTACTACAGTTTGATATTGGTGTTCGGTTCGGCTTGTGTAGGATAGCTGGGAGACTGTGAAGCTTGGACGCCAGTTCAGGTGGAGTCGTCGTTGAAATACCAGTCTGGTCGTGCTGGATGTCTAACCTGGGTCCGTGATCCGGATCAGGGACAGTGTCTGATGGGTAGTTTAACTGGGGCGGTTGCCTCCTAAAGAGTAACGGAGGCGCCCAAAGGTTCCCTCAGCCTGGTTGGCAATCAGGTGTTGAGTGTAAGTGCACAAGGGAGCTTGACTGTGAGACCGACGGGTCGAGCAGGGACGAAAGTCGGGACTAGTGATCCGGCGGTGGCTTGTGGAAGCGCCGTCGCTCAACGGATAAAAGGTACCCCGGGGATAACAGGCTGATCTTCCCCAAGAGTCCATATCGACGGGATGGTTTGGCACCTCGATGTCGGCTCGTCGCATCCTGGGGCTGGAGTCGGTCCCAAGGGTTGGGCTGTTCGCCCATTAAAGCGGTACGCGAGCTGGGTTTAGAACGTCGTGAGACAGTTCGGTCCCTATCCGCTGCGCGCGCAGGAATATTGAGAAGGGCTGTCCCTAGTACGAGAGGACCGGGACGGACGAACCTCTGGTGTGCCAGTTGTTCTGCCAAGGGCATGGCTGGTTGGCTACGTTCGGGAGGGATAACCGCTGAAAGCATCTAAGCGGGAAGCCTGCTTCGAGATGAGTATTCCCACCCCCTTGAGGGGTTAAGGCTCCCAGTAGACGACTGGGTTGATAGGCCGGATCTGGAAGCCCAGTAATGGGTGGAGGTGACCGGTACTAATAGGCCGAGGGCTTGTCCATATTTGCTCGCGTCCACTGTGTTAGTTCTGAGGCAACGACCGTGTCGTTTTTCCGGTCTAACTTCATAGTGTTTCGGTGGTCATAGCGTGAGGGAAACGCCCGGTTACATTCCGAACCCGGAAGCTAAGCCTTACAGCGCCGATGGTACTGCAGGGGGGACCCTGTGGGAGAGTAGGACACCGCCGAACTCCTTTTAGAGCTCTGGCTCTTGGGCACGCAGCCCAAGAGCCAGAGCTTTTTTGCGTTGAGGTAGGGTCAGGGGGCATCGTTGGCACGTTTCCCACAGGAGGCCCCCGGGTGGAGGTCCAGGAGACCCGCGTCCAGACGGACCGGGTCCTCACCATCCCCAACATCCTCAGCATGGCGAGGCTCGTTGGGGTGCCGCTCTTCCTGTGGCTGATCCTCAGGCCCGAGTTCGGAGGGCCGAAGAGTGACACCTGGGCGTTGCTGGTACTCGCTCTGAGCGGGATCAGCGACTACCTGGACGGCAAGCTCGCCCGACGGTGGAACCAGATCAGCAGTCTTGGCCGGCTGCTCGATCCCGCGGCCGACAGGCTCTACATTCTCTCGACTCTGGTCGGCCTCACCTGGCGCGAGATTCTGCCAATCTGGTTGACGGCTGCACTGCTCCTGCGAGAGCTGGTTCTCCTGGTGATGGTGGGCATCCTCAGGCGCCACGGTTATCCCCCACCACAGGTGAACTTCCTTGGCAAAGCTGCCACCTTCAACCTGATGTACGCCTTCCCGCTGCTCCTGCTCAGTGACGGAACTGGATGGATCTCGTCACTCGCTGCTATTTTCGGATGGGCGTTCGCCGGATGGGGTACAACGCTGTACTGGTGGGCAGGAGTGCTCTACGTGGTACAAGTCCGCCGCCTGGTCCGTGCGGACGCCAAGGCCGACTGACCCCACCCAATGGCACGGCCGTGGCGGCTCGATGGCCCCCGGCAGAAAAGTGCGGGACAATCTGGACGGGTGAAGTCGGCTAGACCGTCGTCTCTTAAGGAGGACGCTTCCGACATGAAGGCCGTCGTGATGGCCGGAGGCGAAGGCACACGCCTTCGTCCCATGACCTCGAGCATGCCCAAGCCGCTCCTGCCGGTGGTAAACCGGCCGATCATGGAGCACGTGCTGCGGCTGCTCAAAAGGCATGGGCTCAACGAGACCGTCGTCACCGTCCAGTTCCTGGCCTCACTGGTCAAGAACTACTTCGGTGACGGTGAAGAGCTCGGCATGGAGCTCTCTTATGCCAATGAGGAGAAGCCACTCGGTACCGCCGGAAGCGTCAAGAACGCCGAAGAGGCGTTGAAGGACGACGCTTTTCTCGTCATCTCCGGTGATGCGCTGACCGACTTCGACCTCACCGAGCTCGTCAACTTCCACAAGGAAAAGGGTGCGCTGGTCACCGTCTGTCTGACCCGTGTCCCCAATCCGCTCGAATTCGGCATCACCATCGTCGACGAGGAAGGCAAGGTCGAGCGCTTCCTGGAGAAGCCGACCTGGGGGCAGGTCTTCTCGGACACCGTGAACACGGGCATCTATGTCATGGAGCCCGAGGTCTTCGACTACGTCGAGCCCGATGTGCCCGTGGACTGGTCCGGCGATGTCTTCCCGCAGCTGATGAAGGAAGGCAAGCCGATCTACGGCTATATCGCGGAGGGATACTGGGAGGACGTCGGCACGCACGAGAGCTATGTGAAGGCGCAGGCAGACGTCCTGGAGGGCAAGGTCGACGTCGAGATCGACGGCTTCGAACTCTCCCCGGGCGTCTGGGTGGCTGAGGGTGCCGAGGTGCATCCCGATGCCGTTCTCCGTGGTCCGCTGTACATCGGGGACTACGCGAAGGTCGAGGCTGGCGCCGAGATCCGCGAGCACACCGTCGTGGGCTCGAACGTGGTCGTCAAGAGCGGCGCGTTCCTGCACAAGGCCGTCGTGCACGACAACGTGTATGTCGGGCAGCAGAGCAATCTTCGTGGCTGTGTCGTCGGGAAGAACACCGACATCATGCGTGCGGCCCGTATCGAGGACGGCGCGGTCATCGGTGACGAGTGTCTCGTCGGCGAGGAATCGATTATCCAGGGGAATGTACGGGTCTACCCGTTCAAGACCATCGAGGCCGGCGCCTTCGTCAACACCTCGGTCATCTGGGAGTCCAGGGGCCAGGCGCATCTCTTCGGTGCCCGGGGAGTCTCCGGCATCCTGAATGTCGAGATCACCCCGGAGCTCGCCGTGCGGCTCGCCGGCGCCTACGCGACGACCCTGAAGAAGGGGTCGACCGTCACCACCGCCCGTGACCACTCCCGTGGCGCGCGGGCACTGAAGCGGGCGGTCATCTCCGCTCTGCAGGCCAGCGCCATCGACGTACGCGACCTGGAAAACGTACCGCTGCCCGTGGCGCGGCAGCAGACCGCTCGCGGGAGCGCCGGCGGCATCATGATCCGGACCACGCCCGGGGTGCCGGACTCCGTGGACATCATGTTCTTCGACGGGCGGGGCGCGGACCTTTCTCAGGGCAGTCAGCGGAAGCTGGACCGGGTGTTCGCGCGGCAGGAGTACCGGCGCGCGTTCCCCGGTGAGATCGGAGACCTGCACTTCCCGGCGAGTGTCTTCGACTCGTACACCGGTTCACTGCTGCGGAACGTCGACATCACCGGGATCTCCGAGTCCGGGCTGAAGGTCGTCGTAGACGCGTCGAACGGCAGTGCGGGTCTGGTGCTCCCGAGTCTGCTCGGCAAGCTCGGGGTGGATTCGCTGACCATCAACCCGGGGCTCGACGAGTCCAGGCCGACGGAGACGGCGGACGCCCGTCGCTCGGGTCTGGTGCGGCTGGGGGAGATCGTGGCCTCCGCGCGGGCGGCGTTCGGGGTGCGGTTCGACCCCGTGGGTGAGCGTCTGTCCCTTGTGGACGAGAAGGGGCGGATCATCGAGGACGACCGGGCGCTGCTCGTCATGCTCGACCTGGTCGCCGCGGAGCGGCGTAGCGGCCGTGTGGCGCTGCCCGTGACCACCACGCGGATCGCCGAGCAGGTGGCGGCGTACCACGGCACGCAGGTGGAGTGGACGACCACCTCACCCGACGACCTCACCCGGGTCGGGCGCGACGACTCGACGATCTTCGGTGGTGACGGCAAGGGCGCCTTCATCATCCCGGAGTTCAGCAGTGTCTTCGACGGCGCGGCGGCCTTCGTACGGCTGATCGGGCTGGTGGCGCGGACGCAGCTCACGCTCAGCCAGATCGACGCCCGGATTCCGCGGGCCCATGTCCTCAAGCGGGATCTGGCGACCCCGTGGGCCGTCAAGGGACTGGTGATGCGCAGGGTCGTGGAGGCGGCAGGCGATCGCTTTGTCGACACGACCGACGGTGTCCGGGTCGTGGAGACCGACGGACGCTGGGTGATGGTGCTGCCGGACCCGGCGGAGGCGGTCACCCATCTGTGGGCCGAGGGGCCCGATGACGCGTCCGCGCAGGCCCTGCTGGACGAATGGTCGGCGGTCGTGGACAGCGCCGGCCGCTGAGACACGCACGCGTGCGTGCCGGACAGGTGTCCCCAAGGGGGCCTGTCCGGCACGCCGATGGGGCCATTCGGAGGTAGGGGCCGCGACGTGCGACGATGTGCGGCATGCCGCAGCAGCCCCCCATTCGGAGCACCCCCACGCGCCCCACGCGCCCGGACGCCTCCATGTCGCTGCTCACCAATGTCATGGATCACAGCCTTGACGACGGGTACGCCGAGGCTGCGGCCCGCAAGAAGGCCGCCGGTGACGGCGGGCTGCCCAAGACCTTGCGGGCGAGGCTGGGGCTGGCTGTCGGCCTGGTCCTGGCCGCTCTCCTGGTCACCGTGGGGGCGGCGCAGGCGCGGGTGGCGGCTCCGGTCGTCGCCAAGGAGCGCGAGGAGCTCATCGACCGTATCGAGACCGAGACCGAGACGGCGGACAAGCTCGAGAAGAGCGTCGACCAACTGCGCGGCGACGTGAGTACGCGGCAGCGCGAGGCGCTCAAGCAGAGTGGCGACAGCGGCCAGGCCGACCTCGTGGGCATCCTGTCGGGCGCAGTGGAGGTGCACGGCCCGGGCGTCAAACTGGTCGTGAACGACGCCAAGGAAGCCAGCACGGGCGGCGACGGGAATCCGCGTGAGACGTCGGGGTTCTCCGACACCGGGCGGGTGCGCGACCGTGACATGCAGCGGGTGGTGAACGGGCTGTGGGAGTCGGGCGCGGAGGCCGTGTCCATCAACGGACAGCGGCTGACCGCGCTGTCGGCGATCAGGGCCGCGGGTGACGCGATACTGGTCGACAACAAGCCGCTGGTTCCGCCGTATACGGTGCTTGCGGTGGGAGACGGGCAGCGGCTGAGCACCAGGTTCCAGGACAGTGCCGACGGGCTGTATCTGCACGCCCTGCAGGAGAACTACGGCATCCGGACCGCCATCTCCGTGGAGGACGACCTCCGGCTGCCGGCCGCACCGAGTGTGATCGTACGTACAGCAGAGCCGAGAACTGAGAAGGGCACATCGTGATCGCCGTACTGGGCCTCGTCGTGGGAGTCGTGGCCGGCCTCTTGGTCCGGCCGGAGGTTCCGGCGGTCGTCGAGCCTTATCTGCCGATCGCCGTGGTGGCGGCGCTCGACGCCGTCTTCGGGGGCCTGCGGGCCATGCTCGACGGCATCTTCGACGACAAGGTGTTCGTCGTGTCGTTCCTGTCCAACGTGGTCGTGGCCGCGTTGATCGTGTTCCTGGGCGACAAGTTGGGCGTGGGCGCCCAGCTCTCGACCGGTGTCGTCGTCGTGCTCGGCATCCGGATCTTCTCGAACGCCGCGGCGATCCGTCGACACGTCTTCCGGGCGTGAGGCCGATGAGCGACCAGGAAGAGACGCCCGGCAACGGGCTGCGCAAGGAACTGCCCGAGGAACTCCCGGCGACCCCTCCCGAGGAGGCGGGGACCACGGCGTCGGAGGCAGGGCTCACCGGCCGTCAGCGGCTGGTGAAGGGGTTGTGGCCGCCTCGCGTGACCAGGGCCCAACTCATCGTCGCGGTGCTGTTGTTCGGCCTTGGATTCGGCCTCGCCGTCCAGGTGGCCTCGAACAGCGACAGCGACAGCGCGCTGCGGGGGGCGCGGCAGGAGGATCTCGTGCGCATCCTCGATGAACTGGACGACCGTACACAGCGTCTTCAAGACGAGAAGCAGGGTCTCGAGAACCAGCGGGACGAGTTGGAGAACAGCTCCGACCAGGCCGAAGAGGCCCGCAAGCAGACGGTCGAGAAGGAGCGGCAACTCGGCATCCTCGCGGGCACGGTGGCCGCGCAGGGGCCGGGCATCACGATGACCATCGACGACACCAAGGGGACGGTCGAGGCGGACATGCTGCTCGACGCGATCCAGGAGCTGCGCGCGGCCGGCGCGGAGGCGATCCAGGTGAACGGCGTCCGGGTCGTCGCCAACACCTTTCTGTCGGACTCGGGCAAGAGCGTGAGTGTCGACGGGAACAAGATCACCGCACCTTTTCGTTTCAAGGTCATCGGCAATCCGCAGGACCTCGAACCGGCGCTCAACATCCCTGGAGGCGTGGTGCAGACTCTTGAGAAGGAGCAGGCCACCGTTACCGTCGAGCGGTCGGACAAGATCGTCGTGGACGCCTTGCGAGCGGCGAAGCGGCCTGACTACGCTCGGTCGTCCCCCCGGTGAACCGGGGGTGCATGGGGGGCGTCCGGCCAGGGCATGAGGTTGCGGGGGGTCGCCGCACCGAATGGGTGGTGCGTGGTGGAAACTGTCTGGTGGAAACGGACGTTGTGAGGATGTCCGGGTCGACCGGTGTGTTCAATCAGGGTTCGTCCTGCCCCACGGGCGGGTCTGTTTCGGTCAAGGGGAATCGCCCGTGAAGTTGTTTGCGAAGTTGTTCGGCAAGAGCGCGCGAGAAGGTAGCGACAACGCGACCGCTCGTCATCGCGCACAGCCCGACGCCGAGGGTCAGCGCCCGCTGTTCCGGGACCAGGTGGCCGGTCAGGGTGGCGACATTTCCGGAGGTCAGGGCGTGCCGTCTGTTGACCCTGCCCAGTCCGGCGGCATAGGTTTCGGGCAGCCGTCAACCTCAAGTACGGGTGGAGGGTTTTCCCCTATGTCGGCCCTGGTGTGTACGAGGTGCGGTAACCGCAACGCGGAGAACAGCCGCTTCTGCTCCAACTGCGGCGCCCCGCTGCGGGCCGGGGCCGTGCCCGAGCGTCCCTCGGAGACGACCTCCACGATCTCCATCTCGGGACTCGAGGCGTACGACTCCGAAGTCACCGGCCAGACGCAGATGCCGGCGCTCTCCCCGGAGGCGCAGGCTGCCGTCGACGCGCTGCCGTTGGGCTCGGCGCTCCTGGTCGTGCGTCGTGGGCCCAACTCGGGCAGCCGCTTCCTGCTGGACGGCGAGCTGACCACGGCCGGCCGGCACCCGCAGAGCGACATCTTCCTCGACGACGTCACCGTCTCGCGTCGGCACGTGGAGTTCCGCCGCGGTCAGGACGGCTCGTTCACGGTGTCCGACGTGGGCAGTCTCAACGGCACGTACGTCAACCGTGAGCGGATCGACTCGGTCGCTCTGAACAACGGCGACGAGGTGCAGATCGGCAAGTACCGGCTGGTCTTCTACGCGAGCCAGCAGGGCTACTGACCCTCCCAGGGAAGGTCCATGCTTCAAACACCGAGCGGCGGTGCCGGACACGGCACCGCCGCGACGGACAGTGGGCTGATGAGCATCGGCACGGTGCTGAACGTGCTGCGTGACGAGTTCCCCGAAGTCACGATCTCCAAGATCCGTTTTCTGGAGTCCGAAGGCCTCATAGAGCCGCAGCGGACTCCCTCCGGGTACCGCAAGTTCAGCGACCGGGACGTGCAGCGCCTCGGCCATGTCCTGAGGATGCAGCGGGACCACTATCTGCCGCTCAAGGTGATCAGAGAGCATCTCGACGCCATGGAGCGAGGCGAGGCCGTCGCGCTGCCCACGGTCGGCCGCCAGCGGGACGGAGAAACGGTCCTGGAGGTCCCTGAAGGCCCCACAGCGGCCCGGATCGGCCGGGCCGAGCTGCTCGCCGCCGCCGAGATCGGCGAGTCGGAACTGGCGGAGTGGGAGTCGTACGGGCTCGTCACGCCTTTTCCCGACGGGGCCTACGACGCGGAGGCGGTCACCGTGGCTGCGCTTGTCGTCGAGCTCGGCCGGTTCGGGATCGAGCCGCGGCATCTGCGAGCGATGAAGGCCGCCGCCGATCGTGAGGCCGGACTGGTGGACCAGGTCGTGGCCCCGTTGAAACGCCACCGCAACCCGCAGACCCGTGCACACGCGGAAGCGCGCGCCAAGGAACTCGCGGGGCTCACTGTGAAGCTGCACGCGACGCTCGTGCAGACCGCGCTCGGGGTACGCCTGCCCTGAGGGTGGCCGGGCACCGGATCGTCCCCCGTTTCCTGCCCGACTACCCAAACGTCCCGGGCACGGCCTAGGGTTGCTGTGTGAACGAGCTCGATGTCGTAGGTGTCCGGGTCGAAATGCCCTCCAACCAACCGATCGTGCTCCTGCGTGAAGTGGGAGGCGACCGCTACCTCCCTATCTGGATCGGGCCGGGGGAGGCGACTGCGATCGCCTTCGCGCAGCAGGGCATGGCCCCCGCACGACCGCTGACCCACGACCTGTTCAAGGACGTGCTGGAGGCGGTCGGCCAGGAGCTCACCGAAGTGCGCATCACGGACCTGCGTGAGGGCGTCTTCTACGCGGAGCTGGTGTTCGCCAGCGGGGTCGAGGTGAGCGCGCGGCCGTCCGACGCCATAGCGCTGGCCCTGCGCACCGGGACGCCGATCTACGGCAGCGACGGAGTGCTCGACGACGCCGGCATCGCGATTCCGGACGAGCAGGAGGACGAAGTGGAGAAGTTCCGCGAGTTCCTCGACCAGATCTCCCCCGAGGACTTCGGCACCAGCAGTCAGTGAGGCGGACGCGGCCGATCCGGCGGATCAGTGGTCCGTGACGGGTCGGCCGTGTCCGGTCGTCACTGAAATGCTGGCATTTGCCACCGGTGTGTGAGAGCGTCCTGCGGCCCGCCAGGAGCGCATTCGGCTAGCCTTTCCCCGCGGTGGGGTACGGGAAACCACTCCTAGGGTGATTATCACTCGGCGTGCCGAGTGTGGCGATCGTTGACGCACCCCTGGTGACTGCCTACCGTCGAGAAGGCAGGTCAAGGACGGAGGTCGGCGTGAGAAGCAGCGGCGACGGTACGGCTGGGGGTGCCCCCGGACGGAGTCTCGGGGTAAGCGGTCCGTACCCTCCCCCAAGCTCTCAACTGCGTTCGAGTTGGGGGGATCCCCATCACGGCGGCCCTTTTCAGGGCAGCGCGGCCGATCACGCTCCGCAGCGACCGGCGGCCGTGCCGAGCAGCGGAGGGGCGACGTCCATGGCGTCCGAGCAGATCGGCTATCGCGGCCCTACGGCGTGCGCGGCGGCCGGCATCACCTACCGGCAACTCGACTACTGGGCGCGCACCGGCCTCGTCGAGCCGAGCGTGCGGCCCGCCCACGGGTCGGGGACGCAGCGGCTCTACAGCTTCCGGGACGTCGTCGTCCTGAAGATCGTCAAGCGGTTCCTCGACACGGGTGTGTCGCTGCAGAACATCCGCACCACGGTCCAGCACCTGCGTGAGCGGGGATTCCAGGACCTGGAGCGGATGACGCTCATGAGCGACGGCGCCACGGTCTACGAGTGCACCTCGCCCGACGAGGTCCACGAGCTGCTCCAGGGCGGTCAGGGCATCTTCGGGATCGCCGTGGGTGTCGTGTGGCGGGACGTCGAGAGCGCCCTGTCACAGCTGCACGGGGAGCGCATCGACACCGGCGAGACACTCGTGGGGCACAACCCCGCGGACGAGCTGGCGCGGCGGCGCAACAGGGCGGTCTGAAGCCTGCCCCGCTCCCTCGGGCGGGGCATTGTCAGTGGCGTAGGGCAGCATCGGACATGTGAGGAAAGCGCCCACGATCCTGCATCTCGACATGGATGCCTTCTACGCCTCGGCGGAGCAGGCGTCCAAGCCGAGTCTGCGCGGGAAGGCCGTCGTCGTGGGCGGGCTGGGGCCGCGGGGCGTGGTGGCCACCGCGTCCTACGAGGCCCGGGTGTTCGGGGTGCACTCGGCGATGCCCATGGGCCAGGCGAGACGGCTCGCGCCGAATGCCGCGTATCTGGTGCCGCGCTTCGGGTTCTACAAGGCGATCAGCGAGCAGGTGATGGGGCTGCTGCGGGAGCTGTCGCCGCTGGTGGAGCCACTGAGCCTGGACGAGGCGTTCGTGGATCTGGAGGCCGGGGGAACGGCCTGGGACGAGGCGTCGGCGCGGCTGGCCGGGGCGAGGCTGCGGGCCGACATACGGGCCGTCACGGGGCTCACGGGGTCGGTGGGGCTGGCCGCGTCCAAGATGCTCGCGAAGATCGCCTCAGAGCAGGCCAAGCCGGACGGGCTGGTGGTGATCGAGCCGGGGACCGAGCGGGCGCTTCTCGGGCCGTTGTCGGTGCGGATCCTGCCGGGAGTGGGGCCGGCGACCGGCGATCATCTGAGGCGGGCCGGGATCCATACGGTCGACGAGATCGTGGAGGCGGGCGAGGACGAGCTCGTACGACTGCTCGGGAAGGCCCATGGGCACGGGCTGTACGCGATGGCGCTGGCGTACGACGAGCGGCCCGTGGTGGCTGAGCGGGAGACCAAGTCCGTGTCGGTCGAGGACACCTACGACGTGGACATCCATGACCGGGTGCGGGTGAGCCTGGAGGTGCAGCGGCTGGCGGACCGGTGCGTGCGCAGGCTGCGGGGGGCCGGGCTGTCGGGGCGGACCATCGTGCTGAAGGTGCGGCGCTACGACTTCTCGACGTTGACGCGGTCGGAAACCCTTCGGGGGCCCACCGATGACCCTGCGGTCGTGCGGGAGGCTGCCCTGCGGTTGCTGGAGGGCGTGGACTCGACGGGGGGTGTGCGGTTGCTGGGGGTGGGGGTGAGTGGACTCGCCGACTTCACCCAGGAGGATCTGTTCGCTCAGGCCGCGGGGGAGCGGGTGGAGGCGGCGGCCGAGGAGGAGGTCGATGATGTGGCGGTTCCCGAGGTGACGGCTGCTGCTGAGCGACGGTGGGTAGCCGGGCACGATGTGCGGCATGCCGAGTACGGGCACGGGTGGGTGCAGGGGAGCGGGCTGGGGCGGGTGACCGTGCGGTTCGAGACGCCGGATTCGGAGCCGGGGCGGGTACGGACGTTTCTCGTCGAGGATCCTGCGCTGGAGCCCGCTGAGCCGTTGCCCCTGACAGAGGAGGTGCCGGGCGTTCAGGTCTCCGCGTCCTCCGTACCCGCCAGCTTGCCGAAGTCCCGGTCCGGGAACGAGGGCGGTGAGGCCACGTCGAGACGGTAGTGGTGGTAGAGCTGGAGCTCCTGGTCGGGGGAGAGGTGGCGGCCAACGCCGAAGTCGGGGGCGTCTTTGATGAGGGCGCGGTCGAAGGGAATGTGCAGGCTGCCGTCGACCAGTTCGCTCGGCCCCAGGGGGACGAAGGCGTCCCGGGAGAAGAGACCGGTGCGTATGGCGGCCCACTCCGGCACGCCGGTCGCGTCGTCGAGGTAGACCTCGTCGACGGTGCCGATCTTGGTGCCGTTGCGGTCGAACGCCTTGCGGCCGATCAGATTGCGCGGATCGATGTCGGTCAGCACGGGCCCTCCACTTGGTCGCAACTCATCCGAAGCGGTCGTAAGCACTACGAAAGAGCACATCGGGGTGTGCGGCCACTCGAAGACTCGTGCGGTGGCCTCGCTGGTAGGCTTGCGAGCGGCTGCTGACCCCGCGCGGGAGAGTCCTCCAGACACCATCGGAGGCGCCGAAGGAGCAAATCCTCCCCGGAATCTCTCAGGCTCACGTACCGCGCGGACGAGGTCACTCTGGAAAGCAGGGCGGGTGTCGACAGCTTCCGCTCTCACCGACGGTGCAAGCCGGCGGCCCTCGGGCGGCCCGGTGAAGCTCTCAGGTTGAGATGACAGAGGGGGAGGCCGTCGGGGTACCCGCGCCGGGGTACCCCTCACAGGTCGCGCCAGACCAGGAGGCCTCCGCAATGACCGCCCATCGCATTCCGCTCTCCGAGCTCGAACAGGGCATTCCCTTCGAGCAGCGTCACATCGGCCCTGATCATGAGGCGCGGGCCAAGATGCTCGCGCAGGTCGGCTACGGCTCGCTGGACGAGCTCACCGCCGCCGCGGTGCCGGATGTGATCAAGAACGCCGATGCCCTGGAGCTGCCGGACGGGCGCACCGAGGCCGAGGTACTGGCCGAGCTGCGGTCGCTGGCCGACCGGAACCAGGTGCTCGATTCCATGATCGGGCTCGGCTACTACGGCACCTTCACGCCGCCCGTCATCCTGCGCAATGTCATGGAGAACCCGGCCTGGTACACCGCCTACACGCCGTACCAGCCGGAGATCTCGCAGGGACGCCTCGAGGCTCTGCTCAACTTCCAGACCATGGTCGCCGACCTCACCGGGCTGCCCACCTCCGGCGCCTCGCTGCTCGACGAGGCGACCGCGGCGGCCGAGGCCATGGCTCTGTCCCGCCGCATGGGGAAGAACAAGAAGGGGCTCTTCCTCATCGACGCCGACACCCTGCCGCAGACCATCGCCGTGATCGAGACCCGGGCGGAGCCGACCGGTGTCGAGGTCGTGGTCGCCGACCTCGGCGACGGGATCCCGGCCGAGGTCGCCGGACGTGAGATCAACGGTGTGCTCGTCCAGTACCCCGGCGCCTCCGGGGCCGTACGCGACATCAAGCCGCTCATCGACCAGGTTCATGAGCTCGGCGCGCTCGTGACCGTGGCCGCCGATCTGCTCGCGCTGACCCTGCTGAAGTCGCCCGGTGAGCTAGGGGCGGACATCGCGATCGGTACCACGCAACGGTTCGGTGTGCCGATGGGGTTCGGCGGGCCGCACGCCGGCTACATGGCCGTGCACGAGAAGTTCGCGAGGAGCCTGCCCGGGCGGCTCGTCGGTGTGTCCGTGGACGCCGACGGGAACAAGGCCTACCGGCTCGCGCTGCAGACACGTGAGCAGCACATCCGTCGGGAGAAGGCGACCAGCAACATCTGCACCGCTCAGGTGCTGCTCGCGGTCATGGCCGGGATGTACGCCGTCTACCACGGGCCTGAGGGGCTCAAGGGCATCGCGCGGCGGACTCACCGGTACGCGACCCTCCTTGCCGCGGGCCTGACGGCCGGTGGGGTCGAGGTCGTGCACGGCTCGTACTTCGACACGCTCACCGCACGCGTGCCCGCGAGGGCCGCCGAGGTCGTCTCCGCCGCGCGGCGGAACGGCGTCAACCTGCACCTCGTCGACGCCGACCATGTGTCCGTCGCGTGCGACGAGACCACCGCGCGGGCCCAGGTGGGTGCCGTGTGGAACGCGTTCGGCGTGGAGGCGGACATCGAGGCGCTGGACGCGGCCACCGGGGAGGCCCTGCCGGACGCGCTGCTGCGCGACGACGACTTCCTCACCCACCCCGTCTTCCACCAGTACCGCTCCGAGACCGCGATGCTGCGCTACCTGCGTCGGCTCGCCGACCGCGACTACGCGCTCGACCGCGGCATGATCCCGCTGGGCTCCTGCACCATGAAGCTCAACGCGACCACGGAGATGGAGCCGGTCACCTGGCCCGAGTTCGGCCAGTTGCACCCCTTCGCGCCCGCCGAGCAGGCGCAGGGTTATCTGACGCTGATCCGGGAGCTGGAGGAGCGGCTCGCCGAGGTCACCGGGTACGACAACGTGTCGCTGCAGCCGAACGCCGGGTCGCAGGGCGAGCTGGCCGGGCTGCTGGCCGTACGCGGGTATCACCGGGCGAACGGTGACGAGCAGCGGACCGTGTGTCTCATCCCGTCCTCGGCGCACGGGACCAACGCCGCCAGCGCCGTCATGGCCGGGATGAAGGTCGTCGTCGTGAAGACCGCCGGGGACGGCGAGATCGACGTCGACGACCTGCGGGCGAAGATCGAGCAGTACCGGGACGAGCTGTCCGTACTCATGATCACGTACCCCTCGACGCACGGTGTGTTCGAGGAGCACGTCGCCGACATCTGCGCGCAGGTGCACGAGGCCGGCGGGCAGGTGTACGTCGACGGGGCCAACCTCAACGCGCTGGTGGGGCTGGCCAAGCCGGGCCACTTCGGTGGCGACGTCTCCCACCTGAATCTGCACAAGACGTTCTGCATTCCGCACGGCGGCGGTGGCCCGGGTGTGGGTCCTGTCGGCGTACGGGCGCACCTGGCGCCGTATCTGCCGAACCACCCGATGCAGCCCGCGGCCGGCCCGGAGACGGGCGTCGGGCCGATCTCGGCGGCTCCCTGGGGATCCGCGGGGATTCTGCCGATCTCGTGGGCGTACGTCCGGCTCATGGGCGGTGAGGGGCTGAAGCGGGCCACGCAGGTCGCGGTGCTTTCCGCCAACTACATCGCCAAGCGGCTCGAGCCGCACTACCCGGTGCTCTACACCGGCCCCGGCGGACTGGTCGCGCACGAGTGCATCATCGATCTGCGACCGCTCACCAAGGCGACCGGGGTGAGTGTCGACGATGTGGCCAAGCGGCTCATCGACTACGGCTTCCACGCCCCGACCATGTCGTTCCCGGTGGCCGGGACGCTCATGATCGAGCCGACCGAGTCCGAGGACCTGGCCGAACTCGACCGGTTCTGTGAGGCGATGATCGCCATCCGCGCCGAGATCGAGAAGGTCGGCTCGGGGGAGTGGGCCGCCGAGGACAACCCGCTGCGGAACGCTCCGCACACCGCCGGTGCGCTGGGCGGTGAGTGGGAGCACGCGTACTCGCGGGAGGATGCCGTCTTCCCGGCCGGGGTCTCGGTCGCGGACAAGTACTGGCCGCCGGTGCGGCGGATCGACCAGGCCTTCGGCGACCGGAACCTGGTGTGCTCGTGCCCGCCGCTGGACGCGTACGAGGACTGACCCGAGGTGATGAGGGCCCCGTCTCGGCGGGGCCCTTTCCCTTACGCCGTGGCCAGTGACACCTCTGTCGACTTGATCAGGGCGACGACCGGGGCGCCGGCGACGAGGGCGAGGTCGGCCGCGGCGTCCGCGGTGATCGCGGACGTGAGGACGCCTCCCTCGACAGCGATCTTGACGGTGGCCATGGCAGCTCCCCTGGCGACGGCGGTGACCGTGCCGGGCAGCTGGTTGCGGATGGACACGTTCTGGACCGGGGCGGTGGCGAGGGAGACCTCCGTCGACTTCACCAGGGCGTGTACGGGCGAGCCCTGGGTGAGGCCGAGTTCGGCGATGGACTCGAGGGTGATCGCGGCCGTGAGGTCCTGGCCGCCGTCCAGACGGATCCTGACGGTTGCCATGGCCTCGCCCGGGGTGACGGTGGTGACGGTGCCGGGGAGCTGGTTGCGGATGCTCAGGGTCATGGGCATCAACGTAGGGCGTGTGGTGGACCGTGGCGGGGATGTGTGCGGTCACGCCGTTTTGGACGGTTCGCGTGCGTGCCCCGGTACGTGACGGCGTCAGCCCGTGTGGACCCGGGGGCGGCGCGCACGGTCCGGTTCTGCCTCTCGCAGCACCTCTCGGGTGACCGGGGCCACCTCGCCCTGGCCGAAGAGGAAGAAGCGGAGGAAGTTGGCGAAGGGGTTGCCCTCGGTCCACTCGAAGTAGATGTGGGGGGTGCAACGGGTGGTGTCGCGGACGTGGAGAAGGAGGGCGGCGAGGGCGTTGGGGATGGAGGAGGACTCCAGGGTCAGGACGCGGTAGCGGTTGTGCAGGACCTCGCCCCGGACCGTCAGGCTCGCCTCGAACTCCGAGGGGTCCAGGACCGTGACCTCCACGAATACGAAGTCCTCGCCGGGGATGTCGTTGTCCTCGCGGATCTGCTCGATCTTGTCGCGGTACTCGGCCTTGTCGCGCTGGTCGGGCTCGTTGGCGATGAAGCGTATCTTGCGGCTGGCCATGTCCCGGATGAAACGTTCCGCCATGTCGTCGAGCGTCACGTCGGTCACGCGGAGTTCGAAGGCGCGGGCCAGGCGGGACAGGAGAGAGACCAGGATGATGCCGGCGATGAAGCAGGCGCCGATCTTCACGCCGTCGGGGCGTTCGATGACGTTGACGACGGTCGTGTAGAGGAACACGGCGGAGATGACGGCGAAGCCGACGGTCCAGTTGCGCTGCCCGGCCTTGCGGGCGGCGATGGTCACCGCGATCGCCGCCGAGCTGATCAGCACCAGCACGCCGGTGGCGTACGCGCCGCCCTGGGCGTCGACGTCGGCGTCGAAGATCCAGGTGACCAGGAAGGCGATCAGGGTGAAGACGATGACCATGGGGCGCACGGCACGGGCCCAGTGCGGTGCCATGCCGTAGCGGGGCAGGTAGCGCGGCATCAGGTTGAGCAGGCCGGCCATCGCGGAGGCGCCGGCGAACCACAGGATGGCGATGGTCGAGACGTCGTAGACCGTGCCGAAGACGCTTCCGAGGTAGTTGTGGGCGAGGTAGGCCAGGGCGCGGCCGTTGGCCGGGCCGCCCGACTCGAAGTCCTTCTCGGGGATGAGGAGGGTGGTGATGAAGCTGGTGGCGATCAGGAAGCAGCTCATGACGAGGGCGGCGGTGGTGAGCAGCTTCTTGGTGTCGCGGATCCGGCCCTCGGGGTTCGCCTCGGTGTCCTCCGGGTCGCCCTTGACGTGAGGCATGACGGCGACGCCGGTCTCGAAGCCGGAGAGGCCGAGGGCGAGCTTGGGGAAGACGATCAGGGCCACGCCGATCATCACGAAGACGTTGCCGTGCTCGGCCGTCAGAGCGCTGGACCAGTCGGTGACGACATGGCCCGCGGTGATGACGTGCCACAGGCCGACGAGCACCACGACGACGTTGAGGGCGAGGTAGATGCCCACCAGGGCGACGGCGACGCCGATCGCCTCCAGGAAGCCCTTGAGGAAGACCGCGCCGAGCAGGGCGACCAGGAAGAGGGTGATCAGCATCTTGTGGTCGTGCAGGGTGCTGGTCAGGTGCGGGTTCTCGATCAGGTGGGTGGAGGCGTCGGCTGCGGACAGCGTGATGGTGATCAGGAAGTCGGTGGCGGCGAAGCCGAGCAGGGTGAGGACGAAGAGCTTGCCCTGCCAGAAGGACAGCAGCCGTTCCAGCATGGAGATCGAGCCCTCGCCGCGGGGGCTCTCCTCGGCCACCCGGCGGTACACGGGCAGAGCGCCCGCGAGGGTGACGATCACGAGGACGATCGTCGCGATGGGGGAGAGCAGGCCGGCCGCGAGGGCGGCGATGCCGGGCTGGTAGCCGAGGGTGGAGAAGTAGTCGACGCCGGTCAGGCACATGACCCGCCACCAGCGCTGGCCCTGATGGGCGGGTTCCGGCGCGGCGTGGGGGCCCGTGTGGCCGCCGTCCCTGCCCATGTCGGACAGGCCCTCCAACATCCAGGAGCGCAGGCGACTGGAAGGAGGGTGTTCGGTGGTGGCCATCGGTGGTGCTCCTGCGGTGCGGCTCAGCGGGGTTCCGGCCGCCCGGCTGACGGCGGGACCAGCGTAAGCGGAGAGTGACGCCTGGGCCCACGGATGGGGGGCGCCGGGGCGTCAAGCTTCCGTTAAGACTCGGTCGGCGAAGGCCTGCGACGGGCGACTGGGCTGTTGTGAGGCTCGTATCCGACCCGTGGGCCCGTACGGGCGGGTGGGTGGGGGTGGACACGCAGCGTCATGGGGAGGGGCACGTTGAACGTGCCTGTATCGCCGTAGGAGTTCAGGTGACGGCCGCCTCCGTGGCCGTAAGGGAGCCGTCAAAGGTCTGCTGGGCGCCGTATGGGACCCGTCAACAGGAGCCGTTTCCGGCCACGAAGCCTGTTTCCTCGAAGGACGGCAAGATCGTCGGGTCCTCGCTGATCGGCCAACAGGACTACGGCCTCGACTACTTCCAGCCCCGGCCTGCGAACGGTCTCGGAGAGAACTCGGTCAACACGCAGTACAAGCTGATCCTTTCCGGTGCCACCAACCGCTCCGCCGACAACCCCGAGCTCGTCGCGTCGGTGAAGGCGGCCAAGGCCAAGGTCGTCAGGGACAACTCCACCGCCGACTACAAGGTCGAGCCCTCCCAGGTCCCCGCGGACGCGGTCACCTCCTCCGGCTCCGGCCTCGACCCGGACATCTCCCCGGCCTACGCCGAGCTCCAGGTCCACCGCGTCGCCGAGCGCAACGGCCTGTCCGTCGCGCAGGTCGAGAAGCTGGTCCGGAGCCAGGCCGAGGGGCGCACGCTCGGCTTCATCGGGGAGCCCCGGGTGAACGTCCTCGAACTCAACATCGCGGTCAGGGCGCTTGCGGCGAAGGGCTGACGGCGTCACACGGCGTCACACGGCGACCCGGGTGGGAGTCGGCGGCCGGTTCCGGCATGCCTGACATGGAGCGTCGACGTGATGCGTGCGCTGCTAGGCCGGAGCCGGATGCCGATCCCGTGACGTCGGCCCGGCGGGGTTCCGACGGGCGGGCGGCCGTGCTGGGCCGACGCGGCCGAGGGCGAGGCCGGCAAGCCGTTCGGCATGGACGAGTGGCTCGCCCACTCAGGGCCGCGGTCCGCCGCAGCGAGGAGCCGCCGCTCGCGCCTGGGTGCTCCAGGAGGTCTGGGGGTGTCACAGAACGGGTGAGCGGGGGGCCGGGGTGGCTGGTTCCCGTCTGAACGTCCTCGTACAGTCCGTTCCGTAAGGTTCGCCGAATAGATCGAATGTTTCGGGCGAGCCGGAAGGGCCGACGCCGATACGGACGGACGGACGGACGGACACACGGACGGACGGGCGACGGCGCGGTGATCGTCGGCTTTCGCCCGGATCGCAGAGTCTGCCAGTGGGCGGGGACCGTACGGGCGCCGGATCGGCAACATTCGCGATCGTCGGGACCTCCTGGTCGTCGCGGGCGGCACCGTGCGCGGCCGCGTCTCCATCGACCGCGCCCGGTCGCCCCCGAGGGCGTACGACCCCCCTGGCGCCCGAAATTCAACTCCCTGCGGACCGCGGTGACTTCAAGCCCGTCGAGTCGGCGCCGTACCGGATCTTCCCGTGCAGCGGGCTCGCCGGCCCTCGGTCGCTGGCGGACCGTCCCGGACACCAGGCCCCGCACGTCACGTGCCCCCTTTCTCGGTGGCCCTCAGCGGCGTCCCGAACTGCCGTGCAGCCGCCCGCCCGCCCGAACGCCGCGACAGGCTGCACGAAGGCCCAGTGCCTCGACGTCGAGGTGGGCACGACGTCGAGGTGGGCTGGGGGAGAGGCGAGCGTGATCGCCCGGAGTGGCCCGGTGCGGCAGTTCCTCGCGCGGTGTACTCGTCGAGGAGGAGCCGCCCACTCCGACGGGCGAGATCCGCACCGGCCGCCTGCTGCTCCCGACGGGGCCGCGGATGCCGTGCATGGGCGGCCCCGACCTGCTCGTCCCCGGCGCTGACGAGTCCCTTCGGTCGCACACGACGGCCGGCGTCTCTCCGTGCAGGTGGTCGGAGGGCTTCACCCTCCGGGCGATCGGCACGGACGTCAGCGAGGGTGCCGTGGCCTTCGACTGGTTCGACTCCTCAACATTCCCTGTGCACAAGGGGTTGCCACCGTTTGGCAGCTGTCTCTAGGGTGCGGCAGCAGCGAAGCTTTCTGGATCATCTCCGAAACTTTCGGACCGCAGGACGGACAAGGACGGCTCCGTCCCGTACCCAAGGAGCGCATCATGGGCGACCCGGCACTGTCCCGCCGTGGCTTTCTGGCGGCATCCGCCGCGGCCGGTCTGGGCATGACGACACTGACCGGCTGCGGCGGCGACTCGGACGGAGGATCGTCCGACGGGACGACCACGGTGGAGTGGTGGAACATCTCCACCACCGAGCCGGCGAAGAGTGTCTGGGCGGCCCTCGCCAAGAAGTTCGAGGCCGCGAACCCCAAGATCAAGATAAAGATCGTCCAGCTGGAGAACGACGCCTACAAGTCGAAGATGACGGCGCTGACCGCCTCCGGGAAGCTCCCTGACATCTTCCACACCTGGGGTGGCGGCGTCCTCAAGCAGCAGGTCGACGCCGGGCTCGTCGAGGACCTGACGGACCGGACCAAGCCCTGGGCCGACGGTCTGCTGAAGGTCACCAAGGAGCCGTACATCCTCGACGACAAGGTCTACGGCATCCCGTTCGACATGGGCATGATCGGGTTCTGGTACAACAAGGCGCTCTTCAAGCAGGCCGGCGTCAGCGAGCCGCCCACCACCTGGGGCGGGTTCCTGGAGGCCGTGAGCAAGCTGAAGTCCAAGAACATCACGCCCATTGCCCTCGCGGGCAAGGAGAAGTGGCCCGGCATGTACTACTGGGCCTACCTCGCGATGCGCACCGCCGGCATCGACGCCCTCCAGAAGGCCAGTGAGGACAAGGACTTCACCGCTGCCGGGTTCGTCCAGGCCGGCCGGCACCTCAAGGAACTCGTGGACCTCCAGCCCTTCCAGAAGGGGTTCCTCAACGCCGCCTACTCCACCCCCACCGGCCAGGCGGCCGCCGTCGGCAACGGCAAGGCGGCCATGGAACTCATGGGCCAGTGGGCCCCGTCCGTGGAGGCCGACTCCGGCAAGGGGCTCGGCAGCAACCTGGGCTTCTTCCCGTTCCCCGCGGTCGAGGGCGGCAAGGGCGCCATCACCGAGGTGTTCGGCGGAGGCGGCGGACATGCCCTGCGCCGGGGCGCCCCGCAGGCGGCGGTCGAGTTCCTGAAGTTCTTCGCCTCCGAGGCCACCGAACTGGAACTGGTCAAGAAGACCGGCACCCTTCCCGTGCTGCCGAACGCGGAGAAGGCCATGACCGACCCCAACCTCAAGCTCGTGCAGGCGCAGTTGAAGGCCGCCACCGGCTTCCAGCTCTATCTCGACCAGGCGTACGCACCCGCCGTCGGCCAGGAGGTCAACGACAGCGTGGCCGCGCTGATCGCCGGCTCCAAGTCCCCCGAGCAGGTTGCCCAGTCGATCACGCAGACGGCGAAGGAAGAGCAGTAGCCCGCGATGACCTCCACGTTCCTCGCAGACAAGCGGAGCGGTCCGGGCACCGATCTCCCGCCCCCGGAATCGGTCAGGGCCCGGGGGCGGGGCCGCCGGCGCGTACTGCACTGGCTGACCGCGGTGGGCTTCCAACTGCCCGCCCTGGTGCTGTTCATCGGCATGGTCCTGCTGCCGATGCTGTTCGCGCTGTACGCCGCCTTCTTCCGCTGGGGCGGCTTCGGCATGCCCTCCGACTACATCGGCACGGACAACTTCACCCAGCTCTTCGACAACCCGGTCTTCCTGGGCGACCTGTGGCGCTGCCTGGTCCTGGTCGTGCTGTCCCTCGCGTTCCAACTGCCGTTCGCGCTCGCCATGGCGGTCCTCCTCAACCAGAAGCTGCGCGGCAGAGCCGTCTACCGAATGCTGTTCTTCGCGCCCTACGTCCTGTCCGAGGCGATCACCGGCGTGCTGTTCAGCATGGTCTTCGCCCCGGACTCCGGACTCGCCGACCACATCTTCGGCGCGGTCGGCCTGGACGGCGTGGGCGGGCTGTGGTTCGCCGATCCCTCCTACGTCATGGCGACGCTCTTCCTGGTCATGATGTGGAAGTACTTCGGCTTCCACATGATGCTCTACCTGGCCGGACTCCAGTCCATCCCACGGGAGTTGACCGAGGCGGCTCTCATCGACGGCGCCAGCGCCTGGCAGCGGTTCCGCAACGTCACCCTGCCGCTCCTCGCGCCCACCCTGCGGATCAGCATCTTCCTGTCCGTCATCGGCTCGATCCAGCTCTTCGACCTGGTGTGGGTGGTCACCCAGGGCGGCCCCGACCACCACTCCGAGACCATGGCCGTGACCATGTTCCAGTACGGCTTCAAGCGCTACCAGGTCGGCTACGCCAGCGCGATCAGCGTGGTCATGTTCGGCATCTGCCTCGTCTTCGCCCTCGCCTACCAGCGGTTCGTGCTCCGCCGCGACCTCGAAGGGGCCACCACGACGATGAGGGGGGACGGCAAGTGACCGCCCGCAAGACCACCGCACGGACCCTGCCCCTGCACGTGATCCTCGTCGCCGTCGGCGCGGTGATGGTCGTACCCCTGGTGTACGCCGTCCTGTCCGGGTTCAAATCCACCGACGAGCTCTCCAGCAACCCCTTCGGGCTACCGAAACACTGGCTGACCAGCAACTACACCGACATCCTGGCCGGGGGCGACTTCTGGCGGCTGCTCGGCAGCAGCACGCTGATCGCGGTCGGTACGACGGTGCTGGTGGTCGCCGCGTCGGCGCTGGCCGCGTTCTCCTTCGCGCGGTTTGCCTTCCGGGGGCGGGAGGCGCTGTTCACGCTCTTCACGATGGGGCTGATGTTCCCCTTCGCGGTGGCGGTGCTGCCGCTGTTCCTGTTGCTGCGCTCGCTCGGCCTGCTGGACAACCCATTGGGCGTGATCCTGCCGCAGGCCGGCTTCGGGCTGCCGATGACGATCATCATCCTGCGCGCCTTCTTCCGGGAGATCCCCGGTGAGCTGGAGGAGGCGGCCACGCTCGACGGGTGCAGCCCGTTCGGGTTCTTCTGGCGCGTCCTGCTGCCGATGGCACGGCCCGCGCTCGGCACGGTCTCGGTGCTCGCCGTCGTCACCAGCTGGAACAACTTCATGCTGCCGCTGCTGGTGTTCACCGACAACACGTGGTGGACGCTCCCCATCGGTGTGCAGCAGTTCCAGGGCCAGTACTCCGCGGAGTACGCCCGCGTCTTCGCCTATCTCGTCCTGGCGATGGTCCCCGCCCTCGCCTTCTACTCGGTCGCCGAGCGCCAGCTCGTCGGCGGCCTCACCGCCGGTGCCACGAAGGGCTGACCCCGGCGCTTCGAAAAGTACGGCTCACCCCGCCCGCACGTGAGGAGTCGCACCATGCGCAAGAACCGTCTCAGACTCGCCGGAGTCCTGGCCGCAGTGGTGGTCGCGGCCGCCGCTCCCACCGCCCAGGCCCACGGCAAACCGCCCACCCTCGCCGACCTCGCCCAGCGCCACGGCCGCTACTTCGGCAGCGCCACCGACAACCCCGAACTCGTCGACGGGCCGTACAAGAAGATCCTCGGCAGCGAGTTCGACCAGATCACGCCGGGCAACGGCATGAAGTGGTACGCCACCGAACCCGAGCAGGGGGTCTTCGACTGGACCAACGGCGACGAGATCGTGAACCTCGCCCGCGCGAACCACCAGAAGGTGCGCGGCCACACCCTGGTGTGGCACAGCCAGTTGCCCGACTGGATCACCTCGCGCGAGTGGACGGCGGCCGAGCTGAGGCCCGTACTGAAGAAGCACATCCAGACCGAGGTACGGCACTACCGCGGCAAGGTCTTCGCCTGGGACGTCGTCAACGAGGCCTTCAACGAGGACGGCACGTACCGCGAGTCCGTCTTCTACAAGACCCTCGGCCCCGGATACATCGCCGACGCCCTGCGCTGGGCCCGCCAGGCCGACCCCAAGGTCAAGCTCTACCTCAACGACTACAACATCGAGGGGATCGGGGCGAAGAGCGACGCCTACTACACCCTGGCCAAGGAGCTGAAGGCGCAGGGCGTCCCGCTCGACGGCATCGGTCTCCAGACCCACCTGGCGCTCCAGTACGGCTATCCGACCACGCTGGAGGACAACCTCCGCCGCTTCTCCAAGCTGGGCCTCGACACCGCGCTCACCGAGGTCGACATCCGGATGATCCTGCCGGCGACCGAGGAGAAGCTGGCCCAACAGGCCCAGTGGTACGCCGACTTGACTGATGCCTGTCTCGCGGTGCGCCGGTGTGTCGGGATCACGATCTGGGACTACACCGACAAGTACAGCTGGATACCCGCCTTCTTCGAGGGCCAGGGGGCCGCGCTGCCCTGGGACGAGCAGCTCCAGCCGAAGCCGGCGTACCACGCGATCCGGGCGGCGCTGAAGTAGGGGGGCGGGGGCCTACGCGGCTGCCGCCGTCTCATCGGCGCGCTTCCGTCGGGCCCGGAGCGGAGAAGCGCGCTCCGAGCGACTCGGATGTGCCGGGCCGGTGGCCGACGGTGGCCGCTCGGCCGCCGCCGGCTGGGGCCGCGGTAGGCCGGCCCCCGGGACGCCGGCCACCGCCGTTGGGGGTGGAGGCGGGCCAGGCCCCCGGTGTGCCTCCCTGGGAGCCTGTCTCCGCGACCGGGGCCGCTTCGCCAGGGCGCGGGCGGCTTCGGCGATACGCCCGAGGGCCTGCGCGCGGGTCCCGCCGGTGGTGCGGGGCCCAGCGCACGTGCTCGCGTGTGCCGGGATGGTGGCCTGATGCACGGGACGGGGCGTGATCTGTCGGCGGGGGCTGGCGGTGCGGGTCCGGCCGGGATGGTGGCCTGATGCACGGGACGGGCTGTGATCTGTCGGTGGGGAGCTGGTGGTGCGGGGGGCCGGTGTGGTTGCGGGTGTTGGGATGGTGGCCTGATGCACGGGACGGGCTGTGATCTGTCGGTGGGGAGCTGGTGGTGCGGGGGGCCGGTGTGGTTGCGGGTGTCGGGATGGCGGTCTGATGCACGGGGCGGGGCGTGATCTGTCGGCGGGGGTGAGGGGGTTGGGCCGGCGGGTTGCGGGTGTCGGGAGGGTGGCCTGATCCGCCGGGTGGGTCGTGATGGCCGGTGGTGCGGGGCCCGCAAGGGTGCCTGCATCTGCCGGGGTGGCGGCTTGATCCATCGGACGGGCCGTGATCCGTCAGCGGGGGGCGGGTGGTGCGGTGCTCGACCGCACCACCAGTTCCGTGCCCAGCTCCACGCGCGGTGAGTCCGGGCGTTCGCCGCGGGCCAGTTTGAGGACCGTGCGGACGGCCAGCTTGCCCATGTCGGCGAGCGGCTGGCGCACGGTGGTCAGTGGGGGCGCCGACCAGCGGACTTCCGGAAGGTCGTCGAAACCCACCAGGCTCATGTCCTCCGGCACCCTCAGCCCGCGTCTCCTCAGCGCCTCGACCGCGCCGAGGGCCATCTGGTCGCTGGCCGCGAAGACGGCGGTCGGCGGTTCGGGCAGCTCGAGGAGCTTCTCGCAGCCGGCGAAGCCGGACTCCGGGTGGAAGTCGCCGGGCACGACCAGGGACTCGTCGAGGGTGAGCCCGGCGCCCTCGAGAGCGGCGCGGTAGCCGTCGTAGCGGGCCCGCGAGCACAGCAGCCGGGGCGGCCCCGCGATCAGGCCGATCCTGCGGTGGCCCAGCGACAGCAGGTGCTCGGTGGCCGCGAGCCCTCCCGACCAGTTGGCGGCGCCGATGGTGGGGGCGTCCAGTGCGGGGGAGCCGGCCGGGTCGACGACCACGAGCGGGACGCCCAGGGCGCGCAGCTCGTCGTGGAGGACCGTGTCCAGCGCCGAGGTGACGAGGACGACCCCGTCGGAGGCGCGGGCGCGCAGATTGCGCATCCACTCGCGTGCGGCGCCCGAGCGGCCGTGGATCGCGGAGACGACAGTGCCGACGCCCTCGGCGTGGGCGACCTCCTCGACACCGCGGATGATCTCCACGGCCCAGGGGCTGTCGAGGTCGTTGAAGACCAGGTCGAGCAGGGCGGCGCGGGTGCCGGGGGCCGCGGGGCGCCTGCGGTAGCCGTACTGCTGGAGCAGCTGCTCGACGCGGGCGCGGGTGTGCGGGGAGACGTCCGACCGGCCGTTGACCACCCGGGACACCGTCGGCACCGAGACTCCGGCCTGCCGGGCGATCTCCGTGATGGTGACCCTGCCCCGGGGCTCGGCGTCGGCCTTGCCTGCTGTCACTTGCCCACCTCCGCGTCCAAGCCTCGAAACTTCCAGGAGTCTTCCGGAAAAGTGGGGTCATACACAAGGCGTCACAGGGAGTGATCGCCGTGGGACATGCGTCGGGGCCGGTGCGCAGACAGCCGCTGCGAGCCGGCCCCTCAGATCTCCGGGCGGTACGGCGGCCGCCCGGGCGTTTTCAGGCGGCCGCGACCGCGACCGGGCGGTGCGGCGCGATGACCCGGCCGTCGGGCAGGAGCTCACCGGTGTCCTCGAAGAGCAGAACGCCGTTGCACAGCAGGCTCCAGCCCTGTTCCGGGTGGTGCGCCATGAGGCGGGCGGACTCCCGGTCGGCGGAGGCGGCGGTGGGACACGGTGGCTGGTGCTGGCACATTGGTGGGATCTTTCGCTGTGTTGTGGTCATGACGTCCCCCGTTTGCGATAACTCAGTCGGAACCCAGTGTTGCCCTACGGGCGTCAATCCGCAGGTATTTCGCATCACCACTTCTTCACAGATTGGAGACGCGTCACCCGGCCGGACGGTTCATCTCAACTGCACTGTCCCTTCGGGTGGTTCGCAGTGGCCGGATAGGGCTAGTCCACCTGGAGTCGGGCCCGAGTTCGGCTCGTCCGAGCAATTGTGCGCTCGTACGAGCAAATAGTCTTCTGTGTGATCCCTGGGGATTGTCTACGACCCTAATGGCACCGGAAACGGAGTCGTACCCCGCTACCCGGAATCAGGGGCGGGGTACGAGTGCGGTGGGCGATGCGCGCGGACGAGGATTCAGGCGGGCGAGCCCAGCAGTGGGGCCGGTGTCACCCGATGGGCCAGTACCGGGAGGAGTTCGGCTGCCCGGTGCGGGCGGTGGGCGGCGATGCCGGGTGGCGCCGGTGCCAGTGGGACGAGCAGGTCGGTGGCGGCGAGGTGGCCCGTGCCGGCGTCCGCCGCGCAGTCGCCGTGCAGCCACAGCGCGAGCATGTACAGACCCGGGATCGACAGCAGGCGCGGCTGATACGGCTGCTGCATCACCTCCGCCTGACGCAGTGCCCGCTCGGTGGACGCGATGTAGGGGCCCTCGAAGAAGTGCGAGAACGCCCAGCCGTCCGGGGTCAGCATGGTCTCGGCCGCGGCCACCGAGCGATCGCCGCAGCGGATCAGGAAACGCCACCCGGTCAGCCGGGTGGCGGTGCCGTCCAGGACGTGTACGGGTAGGGGGAGCTCGGGTGTGACGGGTCCCTGGGCGCGGAGCAGGGAGGGTGTCCGGGCCTCGCGGACCGCGGTGGGCGAGGCGAGTGCGGTGAGGACGGAGCGAAGTGCTGGGGCGGGAGCCGGGAGGACATGCAGCGGCATGGTGGGTCGCCTCTCAATCGACAGGCACGGTGGCGCGAGGGCGGGGGCGGACGGCGCTGTCAGCTCACGAAGGTCAGAGAGGCGGGGGCCGGGGTCCGGTGACGCGGGTGCGGGTGAGGACTGCGGTACGTCACCTGACGGCAGGATCCAGGACCGCGGGTGCCAACCCTCTGCCTTGTTCGCGAAGTTTATACGACATGTGTTCAGACAGTGTTTCGTCTAGCCGCTTCCAGCGCGCGGGGCAAGGGGCCATTCGGTCGGCGATACGCGAGAATGATCCCGATACCGTGACTCTCCGGCGGCGGTGACCTCGGGAAATGTTCGGGAAGTGGTCGGCCAATTCTCGTCGGCGTTTTTCACGAGTTCTTCGGGGCACTCGAAACTGCTGAGTGCTCCATGCCGAGTGAATGTGCCACCGGTCACTTCCGACAGGGTAGCGCGCTCGGGGCCGACGCGGGACGTTACCGATCGTTCCGGCTGGGCATCATCCCACCTGACTCATGACGCATCGAGGAGGGACCCTTCGATGGGGGAGAAGGTCGTGGCAGGCCAGTTCGACCTGTCCGATCGCCAGCGCTACCGCGACAAGCTCCGCAGGTGCCTGACGGGGCTGGAGCGGCTCCTGGCGGAGCAGCGGTTCGATCGTCCCCAGAACCTGATGGGGCTGGAGATCGAATTGAATCTGGTCGGCACCGACGGTATGCCGAGAATGCTGAATGGAGAGGTCCTCGAACGCATCGCAAGCCGAGATTTCCAAACAGAACTCGCCATGTTCAACCTGGAAGTCAACATCGCCCCACACAGGCTGGGCGGCAGGGTATTCGACCGGCTCGCCGAGGAACTGCGGACCTCGCTGGCGTACGCCGACCGTAAAGCGGGCGAGGTCGACGCGGGAATCGTGATGATCGGCATTCTGCCCACCCTTGACCGGGACGACCTGGTCTCCTCCAACCTGTCCGACGTCGACCGCTACACCCTGCTCAACGACCAGATCGTGGCCGCCCGCGGTGAGGACTTCGTCCTCGACATCGACGGGGTGGAACGCCTCACCTGCACCTCGAAGTCGATCGCCCCGGAGGCCGCCTGCACCTCCGTGCAACTGCATCTCCAGGTCACGCCGGGACGCTTCGCCGATGTGTGGAACGCCGCGCAGGCGGTGGCCGGCGTGCAGATAGCCGTCGGCGCCAACTCGCCCTTCCTCTTCGGGCGCGAGCTGTGGTGCGAGTCCCGCCCGCCGCTCTTCCAGCAGTCGACGGACACCCGTCCGCCGGAGCTGCAGGCCCAGGGAGTGCGGCCGCGTACGTGGTTCGGGGAGCGGTGGATCTCCTCGGCGTACGACCTCTTCGAGGAGAACCTGCGCTACTTCCCGGCCCTGCTGCCGATCTGCGACGAGGAGGACCCGCTGGAGGTCCTCGACCAGGGGGGCGTGCCCTCCCTCGCCGAACTCGTCCTGCACAACGGCACGGTGTACCGCTGGAACCGGCCCGTCTACGGCATCGCCGACGGCGTCCCGCACCTGCGTGTCGAGAACCGCGTGCTGCCCGCCGGCCCCACCATCACGGACGTCATCGCCAACGCGGCCTTCTACTACGGCCTTGTCCGCGCCCTCGCCGAGGAGCCGCGGCCGGTGTGGACCAGGCTGCCCTTCGAGGCGGCCACGGCCAACTTCGACGCGGCCTGCCGGTACGGCATCGACGCGCGCATGGTCTGGCCCCGGCGCGGTCGTTTGGGCGGCACGGTCGAGGTCGACGCGGCGACCCTCGTACGCGACGAACTGCTGCCGCTCGCCGACGCGGGCCTCGCCGGGTGGGGCATCGAGCGCGCCGACCGGGACCTCTACCTCGGGGTGATCGAGGAGCGGTGCCGGCGCCGGGCCAACGGAGCCTCCTGGCAGGCGGCGACGTTCCACCGGGCACTGGAGGCGGGACTGTCGCGGGACGCGGCGCTGGCGGCCACGACACGGCGGTACCGCGAGCTGATGCACCGGGGAGAGCCGGTGCACACCTGGCCGGTGGGGCTGCCGGAGCCGGTGCCGCTGGGGTGAGGGCCCGGGGCGACGCGCGGAGTCAGTCGCTGACGCTGCCGCCCCGGGCACCCGCGGCCACGATCGCCTTCAGGATCACCGTGTGGATCTGGGAGGGGTCGTTGACCTGCTGGCCGGAGCCGCCGGTGGCCTCGGCGAGCTGTTCGGCCTCCGCACGGTCGGCGTCGGGGCCCACCGCGATCACGATCAGAGGGACCGGGCGTTCGGGGTTGGAGAGTTTCTCCAGTTCGGAGACCAACGCTCCGCGCGAGATGCTGCCGGGATCCTGGTTGACGCCGTCGGTCAGGACCACCAGCGCGTTGAACTTGCCCTTGGCGTAGGAGGAGGTCGCCGCCTTGTACGCGGCGAGCGTGGTGTCGTACAACCCCGTCGCTCCGCCCGGCACCGGCTCGAGGCCGCCGAACGCCGCCGACAGCCGCTCGCGTTGGGTGCCGGTCCCGTCCGCGCTGTCGCCCAGACGGTCCGTCGGTACCAGGACCTTGTAGTCCTTGTCGCCGTCGAGCTTGGTGGAGAACTTCCACAGGCCGATCTCGTCCTCCTGGGTGAAGGTCGCCAGGGCCTGGAGGAGGGAGGCCTTGGTGACGTCCATCCGGGAGCGGCCGGTGCCCGGCACGGCCTCCGACATGGAGGAGGACGCGTCCACGACCGTCGTGATCCGGGCACTCTGCACGGTGATCGTCCAGGTGCCGAGGGCCTCCTGGAGCGCCGCCGCCGAGGCGGGCTCGGCGGCGGGTTCCGCATAGGGCTGCGGCACCTCGCCACCGGCCTTCGCGACCAGCGTCTTCGACACCTGGTCGGCGGAGGTGCGGAACCCCCGGTCCGTCAGCAGCTGTTCCTGCTCGGGCTTGCGCAGGTAGGTCATGAAGCGGATCGCCGCGCGGCTCTCGTCGGTGGTCAGTCGTGTCTCGTCGACCAGCGCGTAGGGGTAGTCCAGCCGCGGTGAGCCGTCCTTGGGGTAGAAGAAGTCCAGACCGTCCCCGGACTCCGCCGAGGAGTTGTGGGCGAAGGCCGCCTGTTCGGACAGGACCAGCGCCTGATTGCGCTTCGGATTGCCCTGCTCGGTGCCCGAGGAGTCCCGCGGCAGCGTCTCCACGAGCCGGCCGTCGCTGTCCGAGATGCGCTGGGAGAGGGCCTTCATCATGGCCGCGGCCTTCGTCTCCCCGCCGGCGGTCTCGCCCGCCGCACTCGTGAGCCGGGTGAGGGCGAGCAGCCCGGTCGCGCTGCGCGCGGGGTCGGCGGCGCCCAGCTTGAGGGAGTCGTCCCGCAGGGTGGCGCCCGCCAGTTGGAGCCAGCCGTACGTCTTCTTCGGCCAGCCCAGTGACTTCCCGGCGGTCGGCACCGTTGCCATCCCGACCGGGCTGGAGGCCACGTTGCCGACACGGGCCACTTCCGTCGCGTCGCCGTCCGCGGAGATCTGCTCGACCCACACGTCCGAGTCCGGCACCCACACCTGCACGCCGGGGTCCTTCCCGGCCGCGAGGGTGTCCCTGACCTTGTACGACTCGCGCGCGGTCACCGTGATGTCGACGCAGCGTCCGTCGGAGGTGAGGTTCTCGTCGCGGGCCCGCTCGGCAGCGCTGCGCAGGGCGGGGGCGACGTCGGGGGAGGCGGCGAGCTCGAGCCGGACCGCATCGTCCCGGCAGGAGGAGCCGAAGGAGAGCAGACCGCCCTGGACGGCGGCGGCCGTCCCGCCGGCGACGGTCAGCACGAGGACCGTCGCGATGGCCACGGTACGGCGGCGCGCGCGTGGGCGGGGGTCGCTGCCGCCCGCCCCATACTGATCGGGCAAGCTGTGACGTCCCATGACGGTGGTGCCCTCCCCTGTCGATTTCCGTGCCGGCACGGCCGTAAATGGCAGGAAAGAGGGAGGCACGCCCCCCGTACGGCGTCCGTCCCCCCGACGGCCTTGCGCACGATCTTCGTCACTTCTTTCGAAGGACCCTAGCGGGGCGGGGGTGGGGATGAGGCTGGATTACTCAACTGGAGGCAGGTGTGCAGGCGGAGGAAGGGGCAGTGGCCGATTCTTTTCCGCAGAAGGCGCTCTCACGGAGGATTTTCCGTGACGAGACGCTGCTCGTTCTGGGGCTTTCGCTCGGTGCGAGTGGTGTGTCCGCGCTGATCAGTTTTGTCGGGTCGGTCACCAAACCAGGGGGTCTCAAGGACCAGGCGGCGACCCTCAACGCCTCGGCCGCGCCGGGCCGTCCCTGGCTGGATCTCGCCTGGCAGCTCTTCGGGATCGCGTCGGCCCTGGTGCCCGTGCTGCTCGTCGCGCACCTCCTGCTGCGCGAGGGGCAGAGCCTCAGAACCCTCGGCTTCGACCGCACCCGGCCCGGGCCCGACCTTGCCCGCGGGGCCGGGATCGCGGCCGTGATCGGCAGCACCGGTATCGCCTTCTATCTGGCCGCGCGTGGTCTGGGCTTCAACCTCACCGTGGTGCCCGAGGCGCTGCCGGACGTGTGGTGGAAGTACCCCGTACTGATCCTCTCGGCGATGCAGAACGCGGTCCTCGAAGAGGTGATCGTCGTCGGCTATCTGCTGCGCCGACTCCACCAGCTGGGCTGGACCCCGGGCACCGCGCTGGTGGCCAGTTCCGTACTGCGTGGCAGCTACCACCTCTACCAGGGCATCGGCGGCTTCCTCGGCAACATGGTGATGGGCGTGGTGTTCGTCTACCTGTACCGCCGGTGGGGGCGCGTGGGCCCCCTGGTGGTGGCGCATTCCCTGCTCGACATCGGGGCGTTCGTGGGCTACGCGCTCCTCGCGGGGAAGGTGGGCTGGCTGCCGACCGCGTGATCAGGCGAGCAGTTCGCCCTCGATGACCGTGACCGCACGGCCCGTCAGCAGCGTGCGCCTGCCGCGCAGCCCGGTGCGGACCCGGCCGGAGCGGCGCGAGGCCTGCAGCCCGGTGAGATCCGTACGGCCGAGACGCTCCGACCAGTAGGGAGCCAGAGCGGTGTGGGCGCTGCCGGTGACCGGGTCCTCGTCGATGCCGACGTTCGGGAAGAAGCAGCGGGAGACGAAGTCGTAGCCCAGGTCCGGGTTCTCGGCGCGGGCGGTGGCGATGACGCCGCGCTCCGCATAGGCGGACAGGGCCTTGAGGTCGGGGCGCAGGGCGTGGACGGATGTCTCGTCGGCCAGTTCGAGCAGCAGGTCACCGATGTTCGGGCCGGTGTCGAAGGCGGTGAGGGGCTCGGTGCCCAGCGCCTCGGCGACTCCCTCGGGAAGTTCGACCGGGGTCAGCGGGGCCGTCGGGAAGTCCAGGGTGATCGAGCCGTCCTCGCACGGTGTCGCGCTGAGCACACCGCTGCGGGTGGCGAACCGCACCGGGCCCTCATGGGCACCCGTGCTGTACAGGACGTGGGCCGTGGCGAGCGTCGCGTGGCCGCACATGTTCACCTCGGTGGCGGGCGTGAACCAACGCAGCGCCCAGTCGGCCTCGCCGTCCCCGGGGAGCCGGTGGGCGAAGGCCGTCTCGGCGTGGTTGACCTCCAGGGCGATGTTCTGGAGCCGGTTGTCGTCCGGGAAGGCGTCGTCCAGGAGCAGGACGCCGGCCGGGTTGCCGGTGAAGGGGCGGGCGGTGAAGGCGTCGACGATTCGGATGCGCATGGCCCGACGGTACGAGGTGATCTCGCGGCCTGGACAAGGCCAATTCGGGGTCGCTGGACCGTTTTCCGTGCCGGGATCCGGGGCGCGTCCTGTCACGCTGATCCGTCGCCCGGTGTCTTGAGGCCGATCTCCTCGAGACGGGAGACACCCTGAACGCGGCCAACCGCCTGACGCGGCGCGACGACGTGACGCGCTGATCACCGTCGGCTGCTGCTCGACGTGTTCGCTCCCGACGTCGCCCTGGTGAGCGACGGCGGCGGCGTCGAACTGGCCGCGCTACGGGGGAGTCTCCCTCTGCCCATTGCGCTCTCGGTGGCGAGCCTCCATTATCAGGAATCCTGTTACTTTAATTTTGTAGCGATGGGTGTTCAGCCATGCCGTTCAGCCCCGGAATCCAGGCCAGAGGGATCCAGCTCCTGCTCGGTCGCGTGATGTCCCGCGTCCACAAGGACCTGCGCTTCACCGACGTCCCGGCGCGTACCGAGAGCCTTCGGGTGGAGACCGGTGCCGGACCGGTGACGTGCACCGTCTACCGCCCGCCGGTCACCACGGACACCCCCGCCCCCGTGTACGTCAACTTCCACGGCGGCGGGTTCGTGGTCGCCCGGCCCGAGCAGGACGACCACATCTGCCGCTACATAGCCGCCACGGCCGGTTGTGTCGTGATCAACGTCGACTACTCGGTCGCACCGCAGCGGCCGTTCCCCGCGCCCGTCACCCAGGCCTACGACGTCACCGCGTGGGTCGCCGAGAACGGTGCCGCCGGTGGCTGGGACGGTTCGCGGCTCGCCGTGGGCGGACACAGTGCCGGAGCCAATCTGACCGCCGCGGTCTGCCGCCTGGCGAGGGAACGCGGCACCTTTACGCCCCGGCTCCAGATCATCGACTCGGCACCGCTGGACCAGGTCGCCGATCCGGCCACGAAGCGGTCCCTCGTCGCCAAGCCGCTGCTCACTCCGCAGCTCATGCGGATCTTCAACGCCGCCTATGTTCCCGATCCCGCCGACCGTGCCGGGCCCCTCGTCTCGCCCGCCCTCGCCGACGACCTCGCGGGTCTTCCTCCCGCCCTGGTCATCACCGCGGAGAACGACCGCCTGCGCGACGAGGGGGACGCCTACGCCAAGGCTCTGGAGGCCGCCGGCGTCCCGGTCACCCACCGCGTCTTCGAGGGCGTCGACCACTACTTCACCCACACCGGTCCGGTACCGGCCGGAAAGGAAGCCATCGACCTGATGGCCACGGCGCTGCGCGACGCCTTGGGGGCGGGCGACTCCTGACCTCCTGGACCCGGGCGGAGGCGGCGCCCCGGGCCGCTCGGTTTCCCGCGCGCACGGTCTCGCGCCCCGCGAAGCCCGAGGGGAAGTCGGCAGAGGTGTACGGGTGAATCGGTGTCCACTCCTCGCCGGTCCCGTGCCGACCGTCGCCGACTGAGGTGCGCGTCCTCGACCGGCTTCGGCTCCGGTGGGATCTGTTCACGCCGTGCAGGCGCTCCCCGCGCCGCCGACGGCCACCGATACCGCGGCGCGCGGTAATGCGGTCCATGCTCACCGACCGGGCAGCGGCCGCTTGACCGGCGGAGCAGCTTTCCCGTACTCGGTTCACCGGAAGGGCCTTGTCATGCGATCGGTTCCGATATATCGTTGAAGCATCGCGACAGATCAACGATGGAATGGAGTGATTGCGATGCGTACCCACGGATTCGAGCGTGGACATGGTGGAGCCGGTCGTAGGGGCCGTGGTGGCCCTGAGGGCCTGCGCGGCGCCTTCGGGCCTTTCGGCCCGGGCGGTCCCGGTGGTCCCGGCTTCGGAGGGCCGGGCTTCGGCCCCGGGCCCTGGGGGCCGAGGGGGAGGGGCGGACCCAGGGGGAGGGCGCGGCGCGGTGACGTGCGGGCCTCGATCCTGGCCCTGCTCAAGGACCGGCCCATGCACGGTTACGAGATGATTCAGGAGATCGCCGAGCGCAGTGGCGGGGCGTGGAAGCCCAGCCCGGGTTCGGTGTACCCCACCCTCCAGCTGCTGGAGGACGAGGGGCTGATCGCCAGTGAGACGGAGGGCGGCAAGAAGCTGTTCGCCCTCACCGAGACCGGTCGTACCGCGGCCGACGAGGGCCCCGACGCGCCGTGGGAGGAAGCCTCCCGCGGCATCGACTTCGAGGCGCTCGGCGAGATCCGGCAGGCCGGCTTCGGCCTGATGGAGGCCTTCGGCCAGGTCTGGAAGACCGGCAGCAAGGAGCAGCGTGAAAAGGCGCTGACCGTCATCAACGAGGCCCGCAAGAAGCTGTACCTCATCCTCGCCGACGAGGGCTGAGACGAGTCCGGGCAGTCGTAGGGCGATCAGAAGGCGCCCCGTGGAGCGATCCGCGGGGCGCCTTCCTGTGGGCGGCGCACTTGTGCCGCGCTCACTTGTGCCGCGCTCACTCCACCAGTCCGGCCAGCTTCCGCAGTGACTCGTTCAGTGCGGCCGTCCCCGAGTCCTTCAGTTTGCCCGCCATCAGCGAGACGGCGGCGCCCGTGAACTCGCCGTCGATGCGGACCGTGGTGGCGTCGCCGTCGGGGGTCAGGGTGTAGCGCGTGGCGACGCTCACCGCCATCGGGCCCTTGCCCCGGATGGCGAACAGCCGGGCCGGCTCCACCTGGTCGATGGTCCACTCGACCTCGGCGGGGAAGCCCATCAGCTTCATGTTCTCCTGGAAGGTTCCGCCCGATTCGAGAACCGTCGGGCCGCCCTTGGGGAAGCTCGTGTGGGTCGCGTTCCACTCCCCGTACGCGGACCAGTCGGTGAGCTGGGCCCAGACCTTCTCCGCGGGTGCGGAGATGAGTGCCTCCGCGCTGATTTCCGCCATGCGGCCACCTCTTCGTGTCGGGCTGTGGTGTCGCGGAAAGTAGCCGCAGGGGGCGCAACATTCAATACTGATGAACCGTCAGAAAACATGGAGGTGTGTTCAGCCCACCTGCCGTATCACCGCCGCGTCGAACAGACCCCACGCGCGCGGGAACGCGCTCTCGTCATGGCAGCGCCACTTCCCAGAACAGATCGGCGAGCAGCGCGTCCTCCGGGGTGTACACCCGGTACACGTACTGCTTGCCGTCCACGGCCGGCAGTGCCACCAGCCGGCTCCTGCACTCCATGCCTGTGGGGGACGAGGGACGTCGTATCGCGGTTGCGCAAGGGGCGCACGGCAGGGCGGCGCGCGTCCACCGGGGCTGAGCGGCTTGATCTCATCCGTAAGGAGGAGATTCCGGCTGCGGGGTCCGCTCTCCGTGGGACGCAAAGATGCTTCCCCTCGGGGATGACCCGATGCGGTGGGGCTGATGAGGTGGGGGATGTGCACCCCCGTATCCCCCGGCAGTCGGCCCGCGAACAGAGCGGCCCGCCGCCGGTCAGTCCGGACGGCGATGTCAGGCTCAGCGCGGAACTGACAGCGGTGGTGTCCGGTGCCCGCAGGCGCGCGCTGCGGGACGGGGACCGGCAGATCGACACGGCCCATCTGCTGCACTCACTGCTGGACGCCGACGCCGAGGCGTACGCCGTCTTCGACGCGGAACCCCAGTTGCCGAGGCTCCTCGGTTATCTCGTGCAGCGCAGCATCGGCTACGGACTGCGCTGGCAGAGCAGCATCGAGGACTCCGGCGCCGTCCCCGCGGTCACGGCGACCGAGGGCCTCTCGCCGCTCGCCGCGGGCGCGATGGAATACGCCTGCGCCCGGGCCGAGCACCGCGCCGACGGACCCGCCCGCGGGATCGATCTACTCGCGGCGATCCTGGTGGACCCCGAGTCCCGGGCCGTCGAGGTGCTGACCCGGGCGGGAATCGAGGCCCGTGCCGTGTCCGCGAGGATCGACGACCGTCTGCCCGGAGGCCTGTCGGGCGGCCCGCCACGGTCCAGCCGCTGAGACAGGAGTCATCGGGGGTGACGCTCATGTCGTCCCCTGTCATCATGGGCCGGTGCATACGTCTGAGAGCAGCGGGGTCAGTGAGGGGAAGGGCGTCGGACTCGGTCTCGCACTGGTGTCAGCGCTCGCCTTCGGCGGATCCGGGGTGGCGGCCAAGCCGTTGATCGAGGCGGGCCTCGATCCGCTGCACGTGGTGTGGCTGAGGGTGGCGGGCGCCGCCCTGGTGATGCTGCCGCTCGCCGTCCGCCACCGCGCGCTGCTGCGCAGCCGTCCCGCCCTGCTCGCCGGTTTCGGGCTGCTCGGCGTGGCCGGCGTGCAGGCCTTCTACTTCGCCTCGATCTCCCGCATCCCCGTCGGTGTCGCCCTGCTCGTCGAGTACCTCGCCCCCGCCCTGGTGCTCGGCTGGGTGCGGTTCGTGCAGCGGCGGCCCGTCACCCGCGCCGCCGCGCTCGGCGTGGTCCTCGCGGTGGGCGGGCTCGCGTGTGTCGTCGAGGTCTGGTCGGGTCTGAGCTTCGACGCCCTCGGACTGCTCCTCGCGCTCGGCGCCGCCTGCTGCCAGGTCGGCTACTTCGTCCTGTCCGACCAGGGCAGCGACTCCGGCGAGGTCCCCGACCCGCTCGGCGTGATCGCGTACGGCCTACTCGTCGGGACCGCCGTCCTGACCGTCGTGGCCCGCCCCTGGACCATGGACTTCTCCGTCCTCGCGCAGCGCGCCGACATGAACGGCACCCCGGTCGCGGCCGGTCTGCTGCTCGGTTGGATCGTGCTGATCGCCACGGTCCTCGCCTATGTCACCGGCGTGGTCTCGGTGCGCAGGCTCTCGCCGGCGATAGCCGGGGTCGTGGCCTGTCTCGAAGCGGTCGTCGCGACCGTCCTCGCCTGGGTGCTGCTCGGCGAGCACCTCTCGGCACCGCAGATCGTGGGCGGCGCGGTCGTCCTCCTCGGTGCCTTCATCGCGCAGTCCTCGACCCCGGCCAAGGGCTCCGTGGAACCGGTCGCGACCGGCGGCGCCGAAAGTCGGTTGTCCGCCCGGGAGAACGCCGCCTAGGCTCCCGGCCCATGCACACGCGCACACTCGTCGTTTCTCCGCCGGCCGCCTGAGGCGGGCCCTCCGGAGACCACGCCCGGCATGACGCCGGGCTGAACGGTGCTGCCCGCAGACGAAGTCCGCGGACCCCGCCACCGAGCGGGCGTCCTCTTCCGAACTTCCGCGCCTCGGCGCATCTGCGGAGAGAACACGTGTCGCATGCTGCTTCAGGCCTGCCCGTCGGGCGAGGCCTCATCTATCTGATCGTCGCCGGAACGACCTGGGGCACCGCGGGAGCGGTCGCCTCGCTGGCCTACCGGACCAGTGACCTGGGCCCGGTAGCCCTGTCCTTCTGGCGCTGCACGGCCGGACTGGCGGTGCTGTTCGCCGTCCGTCTCGTACGGCCACGCGCGCGTACGGCCGTCTCGGAACCGTTCGGCCGCAGAGCCCTGCGGGTCGGCGCGTCGGGCGTCGGTCTCGCGGTGTTCCAGACCGCCTACTTCGCCGCCGTACGGTCCACCGGGCTCGCCGTGGCCACCGTCGTCACCCTCGGCGCCGGCCCCGTGCTCATCGCGCTCGGGGCACGCCTCGCCCTGGGGGAGCGGCTCGGGCGCGGTGGAGTCGTCGCCGTCAGCGGAGCCCTCGCCGGACTCGTGGTGCTGACGCTGGGCGGCGCGGAGGCTTCCGTACGCCCCATGGGGGTGCTGCTCGGGCTGCTCTCGGCGGCCGGCTGCTGTGTGATGACCCTGATCACGCGCGCCGCCCGGGCGGAGTCCACCGGAACGTCCGTGGGGGTGTTCGCGGTCACCAGTCTCTGCCTGCTGCCCTTCGCGCAGGCCGAGGGCCTGGTCCCGCACACAGCCCGACCAGCCTTGCTCCTGGCTCTGTTGGTCTACCTGGCGACCGTCCCCACGGCTCTCGCCTACGCCCTCTACTTCGCGGCCGCCGCGGTCGTCCGCTCCACCACCGTCTCCGTGATCATGCTGCTCGAACCGGTGAGCGCGGCGGTGCTGGCCGTGGTGCTGTTCGGCGAGCGCCTCTCTCCGACCACTGTGGTCGGCACCTTGCTGATGCTGGGCGCGGTCACGGGGCTCGCGGTGACGGAGGCGCGTGTGCCCGCATGACGAACCGAGGGGGCCCTTCCGACGGAAGGGCCCCCTCGCTCAGGCCCGCTGCCGCCGCAGCAGATGCTCGCGCGCCGCCGCGTCCCCGGGACCGCCCCGGTCCGCCAGCTCGTCCGCGATCCGGTCCCGCACCTGAACCGTCCGCTTGCCTGCGTACTTGAACTTCGCCCGCACACCGGTCACTTCGAGTCGCAGCCCGCGAATCCCCGACAACTGCCTCCCGAACGGCACCTCGCCCGCCGCCACCCGCGCGGTGCCGCCTTCCGGCTGGAAGTGACCGACCTGGTGGTTCAGGAGCACGGCCTTCTCGGCGGGGTCGTCCACCACGTGGGCCCGGCACCGCAGTTGGACCGCCGCGTAGAAGCTCGTGGGTGTGCCGTGTTCGGACGGTACGTCCGGGTCGGCCTGCCACGGACCCGGGACGTACGCGTAGTCGTCGACCACGCTCAGCACGACGTCGGGGCTCGCCTCCAGTGCGCCCCACAGCGGGTTGGGTCGCGCGAGGTGTGTCAGGGCCTCGCTCCGCGAGGGGTCGTAGGCGAAATGCAGGGGCTGGACGAACGGGGGCTCGCCCGCAGGGCCGTTGACGGCGAGCTGCCCGAAGTCGTGGACGGACAGCCAGTGCTGCCACTCGGCGTCGTCGCGGGCCGTGTCCCAGGGGTGGATCAGCATCACAGCCCCGCCAGGTAGTCCGGGACCTCGGTGCCGGGGGCCAGGCCGTCGTCGGCGACCGGGGTGCCGTAGCCCTTGCGCAGCGGGACCACGCCGGCCCAGTGGGGGAGGGCGAGGTCCTCGGGCTCGTCGTTGACCCCGCCGGTGCGGAGCTTGGCGGAGACCTCGTCGAGGTCGAGGCGGATGACGGCGGTGGCGGCCAGTTCCTTCTTGTTGGCGGGGCGGGAGTCGAGAGCGCGACCCGGCACCACGTGGTCGACCAGCGCGTCGAGGGCGAGGCGCTTCTCCTCGGCGTCCGTGACGTCGTACGCGAGTCCGTGCACCACCACGGACCGGTAGTTCATCGAGTGGTGGAAGGCGGAGCGGGCCAGGATCAGCGCGTCGACGTGCGTGACCGTCAGGCAGACCGGCAGCCCCGGGTCGGCCTTGCCGGTCATCCGCAGCGGGCGCGAGCCCGTCGAGCCGTGGACGTAGAGCCGCTCGCCCACCCGGCCGTACAGCGTGGGCAGGACCACCGGGGCGCCGTCCCGGACGAAGCCGAGGTGGCAGACGTAGCCCTCGTCGAGTATCGAGTGCACCAGTTCCCTGTCGTACGAGGCCCGGTCGGGTGAGCGCGTCGGGACGGTGCGGTCGGTCGGCGCGTAGGCGGTCGGCTCCGGCGTGGTCGCGGTGGTCCCCTGCATTGCGGTCTCCATTGCACTAGTGCATAATCTGCTTTGTGCTAGGAGAATATCGGATCGAAGGCCGACGTGCATCGGAGATTGCGGCGAGCGTCGAGCGCGCGGTGGGTGCCGGAGAGCTGGCGCCGGGACAACTGCTGCCTCCCATGAGGGAGTTGGCTGTGGGGCTCGGGGTGAATCCCAATACGGTCGCGGCCGCCTACCGCACCCTGCGCGAGCGCGGGGTCATCGAGACCGCCGGGCGAAGGGGCAGCCGGGTACGGTCGAAGCCGGCCACCACGGGACGCGACTCCATCCGGGTCGAGGTCCCGGAGGGCGTGCGGAACGTGGCGAACGGCAACCCGGACCCGGCACTGCTGCCCCCGCTGGCGCCGGCCTTCGCCGCCGCCGCCGAACAGGGCGACCGGGAGCCGGTCCTGTACGGGGAGGCGACCGTGGACCCGGAACTGGCGCGCCTGGCGCGAGAGACGCTGGACGCGGACGGTGTTCCGAGGGGCCCTCTCGCCGTGGCCTCAGGCTCCCTGGACGTGGTCGAGCGCGTCCTGGCCGCCCACCTCAAGCCGGGCGACACGGTTGCCGTGGAGGACCCCGGCTGGGGCAGCCTCCTCGACCTGGTCCCGGCACTCGGCCTGCGCATCGCCCCGGTGGGCGTGGACGACGAGGGCCCGCGCGCCGACGACGTACGCAAGGCCCTGGAGTCGGGCGCCCGAGCCCTGATCATCACCGACCGGGCCCAGAATCCGACCGGCGCCTCGCTGACCGCCACGCGTGCGCGTGCCCTGCGCGCCGTCCTCGAGGATCACCCGGACGTCCTCCTCGTCGAGGACGACCACGGCCATGGCATCGTCGACCTGCCCCTGCACCCCCTGGCCGGAGTCACCCGCCACTGGGCCTTCGTCCGCTCGGTGGCCAAGGCCTACGGCCCCGATCTGCGCCTGGCCGTCCTCACCGGCGACGAGGTCACCGTCGACCGCGTCCACGGCCGCCACCGCCTGGGCCCCGGGTGGGTCAGCCGCATCACCCAGCGGGCGGTGGTGCACCTGTGGGCCGACGGCGTACTGGACACGGCGGAGGTGGCGGCGGCGTACCGCGAGCGCCGCGACGGGCTGATCGGCGCACTCGCGGAACGCGGAGTCGAGGCACACGGCCGCAGCGGCCTCAACGTATGGATCCCGGTCCCGGACGAGACGGGTGCGGTGTCCCGCCTCCTGCACGCGGGTTGGGCCGTGGCCCCGGGTGCCCGCTTCAGAATGAGCGCACCGCAGGGGATCCGCGTGACCGTAGCGACGTTGGCGACCACGGAGGTGCCCCACTTGGCGGACGCGATCGCGAGGGCCCTGGGCCCGTCGCCGACCCGGAATCATGTGTGAGGGGGAGGCGGGCTGTTTTCAGGGGCGGGCGCGAGGAGCCGCGCGACCGCCATCTGCGACCCGCACCCCGCCCCCTCGGCTACCTCGTCGCACCTGACTGAGCGCCGCCCCCGCGAGCACGATCACCGCGCCCACGGGCGTCGACCAGCTCAACGACTCGCCGAGCACCGCGACCCCCGCCCCCGTGGCGATGACCGGAATGAAGTACGTGACCATCTGCGCGGTGGTCGGCCCCACTTCGGCGACCAGTCCGTACTGAACCAGCAGGGCCAACCCCGTCCCCAGTGCGCCCAGCGCCGCGATCGCAAGCAGCGGCAGCACCTCGACACGGGTGGGTATCCCGGAGAACAGCCAAGTGGCGGCCGCCAGTTGTACCGTGGCCAACAGCAACTGCGTCCCCATCAGGGATATATGGGAGTACCCGACGCCGGCCAGAGTCCGCCGCACGTAGATCCACCCGATCGGGTAGCTGAGCGAGGCCAGCAGGGCCATCGCCGTCCCCCTGCCGTCCAGCCCGCTGAACCCCTGCCAGGCCCCGAGAACCGTCAGCACCCCCAGAAACCCCAGGACGAGTCCGGCGACCCGCACGCGCGTGGGCCGGTCCTCGGACAGTGCGACGAGGGAAAGGACCATCCCCCACAGCGGCGAGGTCGCGTTGCAGATCCCCGCCAGCGTGGACGGGATGGTCAACTCCGCGTACGCGAAGAGCGAGAACGGCAGTGCGTTGAGCAGGAACCCCGCGACCGCCAGATGACCCCACGTCCGCACCCCGCGGGGGAGCCGCTCCCGCCGCACCGTCATCGCCGCCGCGAGCACCAGCGTCCCGAACACCAGCCGCCCGAGCGTGACCTGGAAGGGCGCGTACCCCTCGGTGCCCACCTTGATGAGCAGAAAGCTGAACCCCCAGATCAGCGAGAGCACGCCGAAGCGCAGGCGCCAGTCGAGGGCGGGGCGGCGGGTGGTCCGCGGCGGGGCTTCGGTGACGGTCGCGGTGGTCATGCCGACCACGATCCGGCACATGATCTCGTAGCACAAGCGAGTTTTTGAGCGGGGTATCTCGTAGTATTGCTTACATGTTGAACCTGGAGCGCCTGCGTACCCTCGACGCCCTCGCCCGGCACGGCTCGGTGAGCGGCGCCGCCGAGGGCCTGCACATCACGACCTCGGCCGTCTCGCAGCAGATGTCCAAGCTGGAGCGCGAGGTCGGCCAGCAGCTCCTCGCCAAGAACGGCCGGGGGGTGCGGCTCACCGACGCCGGCCGGCTCCTCGCCGACCACGCGGCACGCATTCTCTCCCAGGTGGAACTCGCCCAGTCCGATCTGGAGGCCCAACGCGGCCAGGTGGTGGGGGAGTTGCGGCTCGCCGCGTTCCCGACGGCCGCACGCGGACTGTTCCCGGTCGCGATCGCGGGCCTGTGCTCGGCGCATCCGGGCCTGCGGATCAGCTCACGCGAGATGGAGCCGGAACCCGCGATCCTCGCCGTGATCCGCGGTGACTACGACCTCGCGGTCGTCCTGGACTGGTACAACAAGCCGCTGCCCATGCCCGACGGGCTGGTGAAGGCCTCGATCGTCGACGACACGGCCGACGTGGCGATGCCCGCGACCCACCGCCACGCGCACCGGAGCGAGGTCGACCTGGAGGACTTCGCCGACGACGACTGGGTCACCTGGGGCGAGAGCGAGTTCTGCCACGAGTGGCTGATGCACACCCTCCGCTCCAAGGGCATCGAACCCCGCGTCGCGCACCGCGCGGAGGAGCATCCGACCCAACTCGCCCTGGTCGGCGCCGGACTCGGCGTGTGCGTGGCGCCCCGGCTCGGGCGCGGGCCGATCCCGGAGGACGTGCGGACCGTGCCCGTGCGGCAGTCGGTCAGCCGGCACATCTACGCCGTGTGGCGCGCGGACGCCGACCGCCGTCCGTCGATCCGGGCGGCGGTCGAGGCGCTGAAGTCGGCTGCGGGCAAGGCCGTTTGAGCGCTGTTCTTTCCCCGCAGCCGGTCTCGTCCGGTGGACCGGCCTACGCCGGGCCCAGCTTGCGGAAGTCCCAGGAGACGATCTTCTCGGGGGTCAGCCGTATCCAGGCGTGCCGGCCGTCGTGCGGCATCTCCTCCAGGCGGAAGTTCTTGCGGGCGAACAGCGTCTCCGGGACGTCGAGTTCCGCGCACAGCTCGCCGGTGCGCGGAGCCTCGCCCACGAAGTCCACCGTCCCGGACAACTCCACGCCCTGCAGCTCGTCGTACTCCTCACCGGTGTCGACCACGATCGCGACCCGTGGATCGCGGCGCAGATCGGTCCAGCGCTTGCTGCGCACGACGGAGTACAGCCACACCGAGATGCCGTCCCAGGCGAACCACAGCGTGCTCACATGCGGAGCGCCATCGGCGGAGACGGTGGCGACCCGGCAGGTGCGCTGGCTGGTCAGGAACTCGTCCAGCTCGCCCGGCGTCATCATGATCTTCCGGCCACGGCGCTGAGTGACGGTCATGCATCCCCCTCTTTCTCTCACGTCGTGTCAGAGGAGAGATCCTCTGACATCACGTCAGAAAAGGATGGGTCGTCTTCCGTCCCGACGCAATGGTGGCTACTGTCACCGGCTCCGGGCCGTCGGCGACGAGGGGGAACCGTGCCGTCGTACGAACAACTCAGCGAACTCCTCGCTCCCGAGACCACTGTCCTGCTCACCGTCGAGTGCCAGCAGGGCGTCGTCGGACCGGAGAGCGCGCTGCCCGAACTCGCCCGTGAGGCACGGACCTCGGGTGCTCTGGCCAACGTCGCCCGACTGGTCGCCGCCGCGCACGCGAACGGGGTCCAGGTGATCCACGCGATCGCCGAACGCCGTCCGGACGGGCGCGGCGCCAACCGCAACGCCCGCCTCTTCCGCGCCGCCGAACGCCTGCCCGTCCAGCAGCTGTCCGGAACCACCGCGGTGCGGGTGGCGGCCCCGATCGAGGTGAGCGAGGAGGACTTCCTGGTACGACGACTGCACGGACTGTCGCCGATCCAGGGCACCGAGGTCGACGCGCTGCTGCGCAACCTCGGCTGCCGCACCCTGGTGGTGACCGGAGTCTCCGCCAACGTGGCCGTCCCGAACGCCGTGTTCGACGCCGTGAACCGCGGCTACACCACCCTGGTGGTGACGGACGCCATCGCCGGGGTGCCCTCGGACTACACCCCGGCGATGATCCGTCACACGCTCGCCCTCGTGGCCACCCTCGCCACCACGGACGAGGTGCTGACCTGTCTGGGTGGCCCCCGGCGCCCCGGGCGCGTCTGACATCTCATGCGAGCGAGATCGAGTCGCCGCTGACGGTGATCTTCTCCTCGGGCAGCGGCTGGGTCGCCGGCCCCTTCTTCACGCTGCCGTCGGTCACCGAGAACTCGCTCTTGTGGCACGGACAGGTGATGACGCCGTTGGTGATGCCCGTCACCGCACACCCCTGGTGGGTGCACTTCGACGAGAACGCCTTGAACTCGCCCGCCGTGGGCTGGGTGACCACCACGCCCGAGTCCTTGAAGATCTTGCCGCCGCCCTCGGGGATGTCCGAGGTCTTCCCGAGGACGCTGCCGGCGGCTGCGGCGTCCGAGGACGAGGAGTCGTCCTCGGACCCGCACGCGTTCAGGGTGAGGGCGAGTCCTGCCGCGCCGACCGCCGCCACGACGACCCGGCGACTGGGGGCCGATGCGGGATGAATCGATTCGCTGGCCATGCTGACTTTCCCTTCCACGGAATCTTTGAAGTGCCCTGAGGTACGGCCCCGGAGTGCCTGTTGTTCAGACACCCCCCAGTAACCTGGGGCGATGCTCAAGGAAGCCATCGCGACCCGCTACATCACGCCCCTGCGTGAGGGTGGCTCGCTGCCGGGGCTCGTCGAGGCCGACGACCGCGGGACGTACGTCATCAAGTTCACCGGCGCAGGTCAGGGCCGTAAGACGCTGGTCGCCGAGGTGGTGGCCGGGGAGCTCGCCCGCAGGCTCGGCTTCCGGGTGCCGCGGCTCGTGACGCTCGACCTCGATCCGGACCTGGGGCTCGGTGAGCCCGACGAGCGGGTGCAGGAGCTGCTGAAGTCCAGCGGCGGCACCAATCTCGGCATGGATTTCCTCTCCGGGGCGCTCGGCTTCGACCCGCTTGCCTTCTCGGTCGACCCCGAGGAGGCCGGCCGGATCGTCTGGTTCGACGCACTGGTCAACAACGTCGACCGCTCCTGGCGCAACCCCAACCTGCTGTGGTGGCGGGGCGAGGTGTGGCTCATCGACCACGGCGCGTCCATGATCTGGCAGCACAACTGGCCCGGCGCCGAGAAGTCCGCCGCCCGCCCCTACGACGCCTCGGACCATGTCCTGAAGCCCTTCGCACCGGATGTCGCCGCGGCCGCCGGCGAACTGGCGCCCCGGGTCACGGAGGACCTCCTCGCCGAGGTCACCGCCGAGATCCCGGACGCCTGGCTGGCCGGCGAGCCCGGTTTCGAGTCGCCGGACGAACTCCGGCGGACCTACGCACGGCCACTGCTCGCGCGCGCGACCGTCGTCCATGAGCGGATCGAGGGGATCAAGTGACCGAGCGCCACATCATCAGGGGCGGCCGCACCGACGACCGCGAGGTCTTCGAGTACGCCCTGCTGCGGGTCGTACCTCGCGTCGAGCGCGGCGAGTGCATCAACGCGGGGGTGCTCGTGTACTGCCGCGCCAAGGCCTACGTCGGCGTGCGCACCCACCTCGACGAGGCCCGGCTGCGGGCGCTCGACCCGGACGCGGACGTGGCCGGTGTCCTGGCCGCGCTGCACGCCGTCGAGGGGGTCTGCGCCGGTGGTGAGGGGGCCGGACAGGCCGCCCGCGACGACGCCGGACGGCGCTTCCGTTGGCTGATCGCGCCCCGCTCCACCGTCGTCCAGCCGGGCCCCGTGCACACCGGGCTCACCACCGATCCGGCCGCCGAACCGGAGCGTCTGCTCGATCTGCTGGTCAGGTAATGGATCACACCCGGCTCGTGTGGCGTTGACACCGCGTGCCATGGCTTCTAGCGTCACGTCTGCCGAAGGTACTAAGCGGTCGCTCACCGAATGGGCCGTACATTCTCAGGTCGATTTCCCCAGGTCGATTTCTCAAGGGCGAGGAGAACCAGCAATGTCCACCACAGAGCAGCGGGTAGCCGTGGTCACGGGTGCCGCGCGCGGCATCGGCGCGGCCACCGCCGTACGACTGGCGGCCGAGGGTCGCGCGGTCGCCGTGATCGATCTCGACGAGGCCGCCTGCAAGGACACCGTGGAGAAGATCACCGCGGCGGGTGGCCGGGCGATCGCGGTCGGCGCGGACGTCTCCGACGAGGCCCAGGTGCAGGCCGCCATCGCGCGCGTGGCCGAGGAGCTCGGGGCGCCGACGATCCTCGTGAACAACGCGGGCGTGTTGCGCGACAACCTGCTCTTCAAGATGAGCGTCTCCGACTGGGACACCGTCCTGAACGTGCATCTCAGGGGCTCGTTCCTGGTCACCAAGGCCATTCAGAAGCACATGGTGGACGCGGGCTTCGGCCGGATCGTCAACCTGTCCTCGTCCTCCGCCCTCGGCAACCGCGGCCAGGCCAACTACTCCGCCGCCAAGGCCGGTCTCCAGGGCTTCACCAAGACGCTCGCCATCGAGCTCGGCAAGTTCGGCATCACCGCCAACGCCGTCGCCCCCGGCTTCATCGCCACCGACATGACCGCCGCGACCGCCGAGCGTGTCGGCATGGGCTTCGAGGAGTTCAAGGCCGCGGCCGCCACCCAGATCCCGGTCGCGCGCGTGGGCGAGCCCGACGACATCGCCAACGCCATCGCCTTCTTCACGGGCGAGACGGCCGGATTCGTCTCCGGCCAGGTGCTGTACGTCGCCGGCGGACCGCTCGACTAGGGAAACGGGACCATGACTTCGCAACTCCCCGAGCTTTCGGGCAAGGTCGCGCTCATCACGGGCGCCAGCCGCGGCATCGGCTACGGCATCGCCGAGGCGCTCGTCGCACGCGGTGACCGGGTGGTCATCACCGGTCGCACCGAGGACTCCCTCAAGGAGGCCGTCGAGCAGCTCGGCGCCGAGCGTGCCGTCTACGTGGCGGGCAAGGCGCACGACGAGGCGCACCAGACCGCCGCCGTCGAGCGCGCCATGGAGGCCTTCGGGCGGGTCGACTACCTGGTCAACAACGCCGGCACCAACCCGGTGTTCGGGCCGATCGCCGACCTCGACCTGAACGTGGCGCGCAAGGTCTTCGAGACCAACGTGATCTCCGCGCTCGGCTTCGCCCAGAAGACCTGGCACGCCTGGCAGAAGGACAACGGCGGCGCGATCGTCAACATCGCCTCCGTCGCGGGCCTCGCGCCCTCGCCCTTCATCGCCGCGTACGGCGTCAGCAAGGCAGCGCTGATCAACCTCACCCAGCAGCTCGCGCACGAGTTCGCGCCGGGGGTGCGGGTCAACGCGATCGCCCCCGCCGTCGTGAAGACCAAGTTCGCGTCGGCCCTGTACGAGGGCCGGGAGGCGGAGGCCGCCGCGTCCTACCCGCTGGCCCGGCTCGGCGTGCCCTCCGACATCGGCGGCGCCGCGGCCTTCCTCACCTCGGCGCAGTCCGACTGGGTCACCGGCCAGACGCTCGTCGTCGACGGCGGCATCTTCCTCAACGCCGGAGTGAGCTGACCCTCGTCGTCTCGGCACGGGCGCCCGTTGACACCGACGGCGCCCGTGTCGAACACACAAAAGCCTCACAAGGGATTTACAGGGTCATCACGCCGAGGTGATCAAGCTCCCTGTGAACGAACCGGTTGAGTGTGCGTGGCGCTGCGGTATGTTTTGCCGACTCTCGGCACGGCATTTCGAGGAGCAAGCGCGTGTTCATGCGGAACCGATACCTGCCGCCCCTCGCGGCCCTCGTGTCCATATCCACGGTGGCCGGATGCGGGGTGTTCTCCTCGGGCTCCTCCGACGGCGGGAAGACGATCGTCGTGGGAACCACCAGCGCCCCGGCCACGCTGGACCCCGCGGCCTCCTGGGACAGCTCCTGGGAACTGTTCCGCAACGTCTATCAGACGCTCCTGAACTACTCCCCCGGTGGATCCGACCCCGAACCCGACGCGGCCGAGAGCTGCGAGTTCACGGACACGTCGAGCACCGAGTACAGCTGCACACTGCGCGAGGGGCTGAAGTTCTCCAACGGACACACGCTGGACGCCAAGGCGGTCAAGTACTCCATCGACCGGATCAAGAAGATCAACCTCAACGGCGGCCCCGCGGGCCTGCTGGGAACGCTCTCCCGGGTGCAGGTGAAGGGCGACCGTGAGGTCGTCTTCCACCTCAGCCAGCCCGACGCCACCTTCCCTCTGGTGCTCACCACTCCGGCCATGTCGATCGTGGACCCCGAGGAGTACTCCGCGACCGCGATCCGCAAGGACGGGAAGATCAGCGGCTCCGGGCCCTACAGCCTCGACTCCTTCAAGGAGGGCGAGAAGGCCGAGCTCGTCCGCAACGACAACTACAAGGGCATAGCGGACCTCAAGAACGACGCCGTCACCATCCGCTACTTCCAGCGGTCGGACGTGATGGTCAAGGCCCTCAAGGACAAGGAGATCTCGGTCGTCTACCGCGGTCTCGGGGCCTCCGACACCGTGGACATCGAGACCAACCAGCAGAAGGAGGGGCTCCAGCTCCTGGAGAACCCCACCACTGAGATCAGTTACCTGGTGTTCAACCCCAGCGACCCGTGGTCCGCGAAGCCCGCGGTCCGCAAGGCCGTCGCCCAGATCGTCGACCGCCCGGCGCTCGTGCACTTCGTCTACAAGGACACCGTCGAGCCGCTGTACTCGATGGTCCCGGCCGGACTCACCGGCCACACCACGGGATTCTTCGACGACTTCGGAGACCCCAGCGTGGCCAAGGCCAAACGATTCCTCACGGAAGCGGGGATCACCGAGCGCGTCCCGCTCACCCTCTGGTACACCAGCGACCGCTACGGCTCGACGACCAAGCCCGCCTTCCAGGAGCTGAAGCGCCAGCTGGAGGCCTCCGGGCTCTTCAGGATCACCCTCAAGAGCCGCCCGTGGAAGACCTACGTCGAGGGCTACCAGAACGGCGAGTACCCGGTGTTCGGGCGCGGCTGGTTCCCCGACTTCCACGACGCCGACAACTTCATCGCGCCCTTCGTCGGCAAGCAGAACGCGCTCGGCACCCCGTACGACGCCCCCGAGATCACCGGCAAGCTGCTGCCCGAGTCGCGCGCGGAGAGCGACCGCGGGGCCGTGGGGCCGCAGATCGAGGAAGCCCAGCAGGTCTTCGTGGACGACACCCGGCTGGTGCCGCTGTGGCAGGGCAAGCAGTACGTGGCCGCGAACGAGGAGATCGCCGGTCTCGAGAAGGTCATCGACCCGGCGACCATGATGACGATGTGGGAGCTGTACTGGAAGACCAGCTGGTAGGGCTCGGGCCCGGCCCTCACGGCACGGACTGTCAGTGGTCGCCTGTAGGTTCTGAGACCTGAAGTGACCGCACATCGTGAGGACGTTGACGTGACCGACACCGCCATGCTGCCCGAGTCCTGGCGCGGGGTTCTGGGCGACGAACTGCAGCAGCCGTACTTCAAGGAGCTGACGGAGTTCGTCGAGGACGAGCGGGCGAAGGGTCCCGTCTACCCGCCGCGCGAGGAGGTCTTCGCCGCCCTCGACGCGACGCCGTACAACCGGGTGAAGGTCCTGATCCTCGGTCAGGACCCGTACCACGGCGAGGGCCAGGGTCACGGCCTGTGCTTCTCGGTCCGCCCGGGCGTCAGGACCCCGCCCTCCCTCCGGAACATCTACAAGGAGATGAAAGAGGAGCTGGGCCTGGAGATCCCGGACAACGGCTACCTCATGCCGTGGGCCCAGCAAGGCGTCCTGCTGCTCAACGCGGTGCTCACGGTCCGCTCCGGCGAGGCCAACTCGCACAAGGGCAAAGGCTGGGAGAAGTTCACCGACGCGGTGATCCGCGCGGTGGCCGAGCGGCCCGACCCGGCCGTCTTCGTGCTGTGGGGCAACTACGCGCAGAAGAAGCTCCCCCTGATCGACGAGAACCGGCACGTCGTGGTCAAGGGCGCGCACCCCTCCCCGCTGTCGGCGAAGAAATTCTTCGGCTCCCGCCCGTTCACCCAGATCGACGAGGCGGTCGCCCGGCAGGGCCACGAGCCCATCGACTGGACGATCCCGAACCTCGGCTGACCCGTCCGCCGGGCCGGTGCCGCACGGCCCCGGCCCGGTCCCGCCTGACCTCGATCGACAGTGGCGGCGGCTAGCGTCGGGAGGGACAGGGGACGACAGCAGACAAGGGCCCGGAGGACGCTTTGACGGAGCGACAGGAGCAGGCGGCGCCGGACACCGTGATGACGCGGATCGGGCAGGTCGTCATGCTGTGTCACGCGGGGGACCGCGAGGAGGCCCGGCACCGCTTCCTGGCCCTGTGGGCGGAGATCGGCGAGGACGGCGACCCGTTGCACCGCTGCACCCTGGCGCACTACATGGCCGACGCCCAGGACGACCCCTGCGACGAACTCGCCTGGGATCTGAGGGCGTTGACGGCCGCGGAGGAACTCACCGAGGACCGGCCGGCCCGGCACGAGGGCGCGCTCGCCGTGCGCGCCCTGTATCCCTCGCTGCACCTCAACCTGGCCGCCGACTATGTGCGGCTCGCCCGCACGGACGCCGCCCGCACCCATCTGCGCCGGGCCCGCAGGGCGGCGGACGCCCTGGGGGAGGACAGCTACAGCGACGGTGTGCGGGCGGAGATCAGCCGGCTGGAGCTACGGCTCGGCGAGGGCGGATCCGCCGGTGGCGGACCGTGGGGGCCGCCGAGGCAGCGGCCCTGAGCCCTGGGTGCCTCAACGCCCGTACGTCTGGTCGCAGATGACCGACTCGGGGCTGCCCTCCTGCCAGCCGCCGTACTTCCGGCCGAGCCCGCAGACGTCCTTCGAGCCCTTGGGAACCGACTTGGGGACCGGCCTGGTCACGTCCGGGATCTCGACCCGGGGCGGCCGGTAGTGCCCGGCGTCCGGGTGCCGAGGCTCAGGATGTGTCGGGCGCGCGGGATGCCGTGGATGTCCCGGACGCGCCTGTGCCGGCTGTCGGGGCTGCGGCTGAGCGGAGGCCGCCGTGGTCCCCGGAGCCCTGTCGCGTGGCGCGGCTCCCTCCGGCTTCGAGGACGGGGACGGGGCGATCATGGACAGCGCCTCCTGGGCCGGGGCCTGCACGATCTGCGGCTGCGCCTGACCGTCCGGGCGGGCGTCGCCCTGTCCCGGCAGCCGTGACGGTGCTGTCGTCTGCGGCGGCCCGGACACAGGTGGACGCTGGACCGTCACACAGCCGGTGAGGGCCGAGACAGCCACGGTGACCAGGAGCGTTGCGGTAGTCGTGGTTCGATGCACCCGCGCCACTCTGCTGGTTCGGGCGACCTCGGCGACAGCGGACGAGCGGAGGTTGCCCCGCACGGGTGATCTCCGCGCCCGTACGGTGTGCTCAGGCCTCCCGGTGCTGACGTCAATCGCCGGTGACGCCGTCGATGCGCTCGCGGATCAGGTCGGCATGGCCGTTGTGGCGGGCGTACTCCTCGATCATGTGGGTGTAGAGCCAGCGCAGGTTGAACCGCTCCCCGGTCCGGCGGTGCTTGCCCACGGTGAGGTCGTCCAGGCCGAAGCGGGTGGCGTTCTGCCGGCTCTTCTCGATCTCCGCCTGCCAGGTGCCGTAGGCCTCCTGCCAGGTGTCGGCCTCGGTGAGACGGAAGTCGCCGTCCGGGTCGGCCTCGCTGTAGTAGATCGGCCCCGCGTCCTCGTCGGCCAGGACCCGGCGGAACCAGTTGCGCTCCACCTCTGCCATGTGTCGCACCAGGCCCATCAAGGAGAGCGTGGACGGCTCCACCGAGGCGGTCCTGAGCTGGGCGTCGGTCAGACCCTCGCACTTCCAGGCCAGCGTCTGCCGGTGGTAGTCCAGCCAGCCCTCCAGCATGCTGCGTTCGTCGGCGGTGGTCGCGGGTTCGGGGCGCTGATTCGTCATGCTCGCATCCTGACCCAGCTCACCCCTCACCACCAGCGAATTCCCGGTCGTCGGCCGGGGCCCGCCGCGGCCGCCGTATGCTTCCGGCAAGGCCCTGGCCGGACAACCTGGAGGAGTCCACGTGAAGGTCGGCTGCATCGGACTCGGTGACATCGCGCAGAAGGCGTATCTGCCGGTGCTCGGCGGTCGGCCCGGCGTCGAGCTGCACGTGCAGACGCGGACGCCGGCGACGCTGACCCGGGTCGCCGACGGTCTCCACCTTCCCGAGGGACAGCGGCACCAGGACCTCGGCTCGCTGCTCGCCCAGGACCTCGACGCCGCCTTCGTGCACGCACCGACGAGCGTGCACCCCGACATCGTCGCGCGGCTGCTGGAGGCGGGCGTACCGACGTACGTCGACAAGCCGCTCGCCTACGAACTCGCCGACTCCGAACGGCTGGTGGCGCTCGCCGATCAGCGGAACACGAGTCTGGCCGTCGGGTTCAACCGGCGTTTCGCCCCCGGGTACGCGCAGTGCGCCGAGCATCCGCGCGAGCTGATCCTCATGCAGAAGAACCGGATCGGGCTCCCGGAGGAGCCGCGCACGATGATCCTCGACGACTTCATCCACGTCGTCGACACCCTGCGGTTCCTGGTGCCGGGGCCGGTCGACGACGTGACGGTACGCGCGCGCGTGGAGGACGGACTGCTGCACCACGTCGTGCTCCAGCTCGCCGGGGACGGCTTCACCGCGCTCGGGGTGATGAACCGGCTCAGCGGCTCGGCCGAGGAGATCCTTGAGGTGTCCGGGCAGGACACCAAGCGGCAGGTGGTCAATCTCGCCGAGGTGATCGACCACAAGGGCCAGCCGACCGTGCGGCGGCGCGGCGACTGGGTGCCGGTGGCCCGGCAGCGCGGCATCGAGCAGGCGGTGCTCGCCTTCCTCGACGCCGTGCGCGCGGGAAAGGTGCTCAGTGCCCGGGACGCGCTGGCGACCCATGAGCTGTGCGAGCGGGTGGTACACGCGGTTCAGGAGCGGTCCGCCTGAACCGCCGGCCCAGCTGAGCGGCGCACCACGCGGCGAGGATCAGCAGGGCCGCGTGCACCGGCCAGTCGCCGAAGCGGACGTACGGTGTCGTCCCGGTCGCCAGCGGTACGTCGTACACGCGCGAGGTGCTGGAGTCGGTGCCGATCCACCGGCCGACGCGCTGTCCGCTCGCGTCGTAGACCGCGGAGACGCCGGTCAGGGTCGCGTGCACCATCGGGCGGCCCGTCTCGGCGGCGCGCAGGGCGGCGAGCGAGGCGTGCTGCTCGGGGGCCCAGCTCTGCTGGAAGGACGAGGTCGCCGACTGGGCGATCAGCAACTGGGCGCCGTCCTGGGCGAGATGGCGGCTCATGTCGGGGAACGCCGACTCGAAGCACACCATCGGCCCGACCTTCAGCCCGTGACCGACGTCCATCACGACCTGCTCGGAACCGTGCCTGCGGTTCTCGCCCGCCGCCTTGCCGACCGAGGTGGCCCAGCCGAGCAGCGAGCGGGCCGGGATGTACTCGCCGAAGGGGACGAGTCGCATCTTGTCGTAGCGGTCGCCGGTGAGCCCGCCGGGGCCGACGAGCACCGAACTCTTGTAGATGCCGGGCTTGTCGGAGCGGCGGGCGTCCACGTTCACGAGGATGTCGGCGCCGGTCTCCTCGGACAGCGCAGCGATCCGCTTCGCCAGGTCGGGCCGGTCCCCGAGGTCGAAGCCGACGCTGCTCTCGCCCCACACGATCAGGTCGACGTCCTGCGCGGCGAGGTCGCGGGTCAGCTGTTCCTCGCGGGCGAAGCGCCGGTCGGGGCCGTCGATGACACCGGGCTGGACGACCGCGATCCGTGTCGTCCTCCCGGTGTCCGGGCGCGGTGACCACATCCAGGCCGCCGAGGTCACGGCGGCCGTGGCGACCAGACCCGCCACCGCGGGGACCCTGGACTCACGGACCGTCACCACCACGGCGACCGCCGCATTGACGGCCACGATGAGGAAGCTGAGCAGCCACACCCCGCCCACCGAGGCCAGCCGCAGCGCCGGTTCCACCTCCCACTGGCTGGAGCCGAGTACGCCCCACGGGCCGCCGAGCCCCTGCCAGGACCGGACGAGTTCGATACCGAGCCAGCCCGACGGCAGCACGGCAAGACCTGCCGCGATCCGGCCGCGCGAGGGCGTCCCGGCCAGGAAGTGCCGCACCAGCGCGCCCCACGGCGCCCACAGCGCGCCGAGCAGGGCGCCGATGACGAAGATGAACACACTCAGGCTCGGCAGCAGCCAGTGGTGCATCCCCACCATGAAGCCGAAACCGCCGGCCCAGCCGTCGTACGCCGCCCGTTTCGCCGTGGGAGCCGAGCGGATCAGCGCGATCCAGGGGACGAGGGCGACGTAGGCGAACCACCACAGGGACGGTGCCGGGAACGCGAGGACGGGGAGAGCGCCTGCCACCGCGGCGACGATCGAGCGCCGCCACGGGGAGGCGAGCCAGTGGCCGAACGTGTTCATACGGCGCCTCCTACCCCACAGGTGACTCCAGTGTGCGTGTGGTCGACCACCCCGAGGGCGTCGGCTCAGTTGATCACAGGTGTGGGCCGAGGGTCCGGCAGACGCCGCCACTTCTCCTCTACGACGACCTCGCGCAGCCGCCAGCCGTCGTCCGTGCGCAGCAGAGCGAAGGCGTAGCGGCCGCCGCAGACGAAGTCGGGGGCGGTGGAGGCGGTGCTGTCGCCGGCGAGGCGCATCGGGTTGATGTAATCGGCCTGGACGCGGGCCGTGTCGCCGGTGTCCTGGTCCAGGGTGCCGAACCGGACGCGGCGGTTGACGATCAGATGCTGGCGCATCGAGAACAGCCGCAGGCTGTCCGCGAGCCATGCGGCGACCTTGCGCGCGTCTCCCTCGACCCCGCCCGCCGAGCGGTAGTCGGCCCGCCCGTCGGAGGTGAACAGTCCTCGGTACGCCTCCCAGTCGCCGTCGTCCACGGCCACGGCGTAGTCGGTGACGAGTGCGTCCACGGTCAGCCGGTCCATCACGGTCGCGAGCTCCACACGCTGCGTCATCGGCTCAGTGTTGGGCATGGGGCGGGCCGCGCCAAGGGGCGTGCGGTGACATTCGGAGGGCGGGGCGGGGGCGGTCGGTGGGCGAGTGGTCGAAGGAGGGGGTGGTCGACGGGCGGGAGGTCAGCCGTCGGCCAGGACATCCACCGGCCAGGCGGCCGAGTGCGGGCCGAATCTGTTCTCGGCCGTGAGGGCGACCATGCGGGCGTTGCGCGCCTCGGCCTCGGGGCCGTCCGGCAGGTGGTAGTCGTGGCCCGCGCGGGCGGAACTGACCTGCACGGATGTGGCGGCCCGGACCCGCCGGCGGACGTACCGGTCGAGCGCTTCGGGCACCTCGTCCGGTGCTGCGCCGGTGAGGCAGTCGCCGAGCACGGCCGCGTCCATGATGGCCTGTGCCGCGCCCTGTGCCTGGAACGGCACCATCGCGTGCGCGCTGTCGCCGAGCAGGGTCACTCGGCCGACGTGCCAGCGGGTGAGCGGGGCGCGCGTGTGGATGCCGTAGCGCAGGACCTGGCCCGCGCGGTCGAGGACGGTCAGCAGCCGGGGGTCCCAGCCGGAGAACGTGCGCAGTTGCTCGCCGGGTTCCGCCCGCGCGGTCCACGACTCCTGGGCCGCCCGGTCCGTCACGAACACGGCGACGACGTTGAGCAGTTCGCCGCGACGCAGCCAGTAGTGGACGACGTGACGGCCCGGGCCGAGCCACCCTGCGTACTCCGGGAGGTCCAGGTCGGCGACCTCGGCGGCGGGGAGCAGGGCCCGGTAGGCAACGGTGTGCGAGAACACGGCCTCGTCCGCGCCGAAGAGCCACTGGCGGGCGGCTGAGCGGATGCCGTCGGCGGCCACGACGAGGTCGGCGTCCAGACGTTCACCGCTCGCCGTGGTCACATGGGCCGCGGTGTCGTCCTGGTCGATCCCGACGACGGCGGTGGCCAGGCGCAGCGACTCGGGCGGTACGGCGGCGGCCAGGGCCTGTTGGAGATCGGCGCGGTGGACCTGGAGGTACGGCGCCCCGAACTCCTCCTCGGCCTCACGGCCGATGGCATAGCGGCAGATCTCGCGGCCGTCGGACCAGGTGCGGAAGCTCACGTGGGCCGGGCGCGTCGACTGTTCCGCGACGGCGTCGAGCAGGTCCAGGCGGCGGAGGACGCGCGTGGCGTTGGGGGCGAGCTGGATGCCGGCACCGATCTCGGTGAGCCGCCGCGACTGCTCGACGAGCGTCACTTCATGGCCGGCCCGGCGCAGGCTCAGTGCCGCGGTCAGTCCTCCGATGCCCGCGCCCACGACGATCGCTCTCATGGCATGACCTCGGCGGACGTGGCCTCAGGCCGCCTCGATGACGTCACTGCGGATCGCGGCCGCCCACTCGACCACCAACAGCTCGTACTCCGCGCGCTCCTGCGACGACAGCGTGCCGCCGGCGCGCATCCAGAGCGCCCGGATCTGCTCGTTCACCTCGGCAGCAGACCGTGCGGAACCACGGGTCAGGGAATCGGGGGACATGCGCACAAGCCTAGGCGCAAGCACTGACAGTCCGCTACCGGACGGCTACGCAGAACATATGTGATTGGTCACGGATTTCGGGGCGCGCGCCCCGGACGACCAGACACCATCGGCGATGGGTGGCCTCGCGGTGGAACTGGACGTCGCCGACGAGCCCGGGGCTGAAACCGCACACGGCAGCCGCCTTGAGCAGGGCGCCCACGTCGATGGCGTCGAGCCCGTGCGCGATGTCGGCGACGGCTGTGGCCCCGAGCACTCGCGGCGGGTCCGCGAAACCGTCGTACACCTCGTCGTGGTCGAGGAAGCCCACGTCGCCGTCCGGGTTGCCGGAGACCGCGCGTTCGAGCAGGGCAGCCACCGTGCCCGGGGCAGTGGCGGACAGGGCCCCACACCGCTCAGACCGCGTCGGCGTGTGTCAGCCCGCGGACTCCGCCGCGTGCGGGCTCAGGGCGCCCATCGTGACCAAGGCGATGATGACGATGCCCAGGGCGATGCGGTACCAGACGAAGGGCATGAAGCTCTTGGTCGAGATGAACTTCATGAACCAGGCGATGACCGCGTAACCGACGACGAAGGCGATCACCGTGGCGAAGATCGTGGGGCCCCAGGAGACGTGGTCGCTCTCCATCGCGTCCTTCAACTCGAAGATGCCGGAGGCCAGTACGGCGGGGACGGCGAGAAGGAACGAATAGCGCGCGGCGGACTCGCGCTTGTACCCCATGAACAGGCCGCCACTGATCGTCGCGCCGGAGCGGGAGACGCCGGGGACGAGGGCCATGGACTGGCAGAGGCCGAAGATCAGGCCGTCCTTGACGCCCAGGTCCTCAAGTCCCTTGCGCTGCTTGGGCGCACGATGCCGCCCGCCGTTCTCGTCGCGTGCCGCCAGCCGGTCCGCGACACCTATGACGATGCCGACGACGATCAGCATCGTGGCGGTGATGCGCAGATCCCGGAACGGCCCCTCGATCTGGTCCTTGAACAGCAGTCCCAGCACACCGATGGGGATGGAGCCGACGATCACCAGCCAGCCCATCTGGGCATCGTGGTCGCCGCGCAGCTCCTTCTTGACCAGGGAACGGCTCCATGTCGAGATGATCCGCCCGATGTCCTTGCGGAAGTAGATCAGTACGGCGGCCTCGGTGCCGATCTGGGTGATCGCGGTGAAGGCCGCCCCTGGGTCCTTCCAGCCCGAGAAGGCCGCCGTCAGGCGCAGATGCGCGCTGGAGGAGACGGGAAGGAACTCGGTCAGCCCCTGGACGAGTCCGAGGACGAGTGATTCAAACCAAGACATGAAGTTACGGCGTCCAAGTGCTGGTCGTGTGAGGGGAGTCGGGCGTGCCACATCACCGGGCGCGGTGATCGGGGTGCGAGGGCAGCGTAGCGCCCCGCGGTGACGGGCCGGCCACAGGGGCGGGTCAGGGGCCGGCGGGCCTGTCCGTGCGCGCGGCCGGTGGGCGCCTACGCGGCCGTCGGGCCCTTCACCGTCCAGCCGGGGGTCTGTGGGTGGGACGTCAGGTCCTCGTGCACCACGGTGTCGCCGCACGCCGAGCAGGCGACGACGGGCGTCAGTTCATGGCCGCAGCTGTGCTCCAGGACCATGGGCCGGTCGTCGTCCTCGCGCAGGTGCCGGTCACCCCACGCCATGAGCGTCAGCAGCACCGGCTCCAATTCGAGCCCTGCCTGGGTGGGCCGGTACTCGAAGCGCTGCGGTCGCTCGCTGTAGACCCGCTTGGTCAGGATCCCGGCGTCGACGAGCCGGCGCAGCCGGGTGGCCAGGATGTCCCGCGGGGCCCCGATGTTGCGCACGAGCTGGTCGAAGCGGCCGTTGCCCAGGCAGACCTCCCGCAGCACGAGCAGGGAGTACTTCTCGCCTACGAGCGCCAGGGCGTCGGCGATCGAGCAGGGACGCGGGTCTCGGGTGGCGGCCATGACGCCCAGTCTAGGGGAGGGTTTGGTTCTCCAACTCATGGGTTTGTTTCTCCAACCTACGAGGTTATGGTGAGTTTGGATTCCCTACTCACTGGTAATCGCCCGCATTGATGGAGGCCCGCACCATGCGTGACGCAGTCATCGTCGAAGCCGTACGCACCCCCATAGGCAAGGGCAAGCCCAGCGGCGCCCTTGCGCACGTGCACCCCGTCGAACTCCTCGCCCACACCCTGCGCACCCTCGTCGAGCGCTCCGGCGTCGACCCGGCGCTCATCGACGACGTCATCGGCGGCACCGTCGACCAGGTCGGCGAGCAGGCCATGAACACCACCCGCTACGCGGCCCTGTCGGCCGGCTTCCCGGAGACCGTCCCGGCGACCACCGTGGACCGCCAGTGCGGCTCCTCCCAGCAGGCCGTGCACTTCGCCGCGCAGGGAGTGATCGCGGGTGCGTACGACCTCGTCGTCGCCTGCGGGGTCGAGTCGATGAGCCGGGTGCCGATGTGGTCGAACGTTCCCGAGGGCAAGGATCCTTTCGGTCCCGGGGTCGCCGAGCGCTACGAGGAAGGCCTCGTCCCGCAGGGCATCAGTGCCGAGCTCATCGCCGCCAAGTGGTCGATCACGCGTGAGCGGATGGACGCGTTCGCCGTCTCCTCGCACCAGAAGGCGGCCGCAGCCTGGGAGAAGGGCCTCTTCGACGCCGAGGTCGCGCCGCTGGACGGCGTCTCGCGGGACGAGTGCGTACGCCCGGGCAGCACCCCCGAGACCCTCGCCGGCCTGAGGCCCGCCTACTTCGACCCGAACTTCGCCGAGCGCTTCCCGCAGATCGAGTGGAACGTGACCGCGGGCAACGCGAGTCCGATCAACGACGGCGCCTCGGCCGTCCTCATCACGTCGAGCGAGACAGCCGAACGGCTGGGCCTGCGCCCGCTGGCCCGCCTCCACAGCTTCGCCGTCACCGGCTCCGACCCGATCCTCATGCTCACCGGCGTCATCCCCGCCACGGAGCAGGTCCTGCGCCGAGCCCACCTCACCCTCGACGACATCGACCTCTTCGAGGTCAACGAGGCGTTCTCCAGCGTGGTCCTGGCCTGGCAGCAGGAGACGGGTGCGGATCTGTCGAAGGTCAACGTCCACGGTGGCGCGATAGCGATAGGGCACCCCCTGGGCGCGAGCGGCACCCGTCTGACGACGACGCTGGTGCACGCGATGCGCGAACGCGGGGCTCGTTACGCCCTGCAGACGATGTGCGAGGCGGGCGGACTGGCCAACGCGATGATCTTGGAGAGGGTGTGACGGGGGCCCTTTAGAGGCGCCCTCGGCTCCACCCCCCTCAAGCGCTCAAGGGCGCCGCAGATGATGCCGCTTGCGCCACGCCACGATCGCCCCCGCCAACGCCGGCAGGGCGATCGCCGCCATGGCGATCAGAAAAGCGGGCGACGTCGGCGCCGAAGCCCGCGCCCCGGCGACCACGTACGCGGCGGTGTTCGGAATCGACCCGAGCGCCGTCGCGACGAGGAACGGGACGTACCGCATCCGGGAGACCGCGGCGCAGTAGTTCGCGGCCCAGAACGGGACTCCGGGGAACAGCCGGGCCGCCAGCATCGACCGGAAGCCGTGCCGACTGAGCTGTCCGTCCGCCGCCTTCAGCCACCGCCCCCGCAGCAGCGGCCGCAGGGCGTCCTGCCCGAGTATCCGGCCCAGACCGAAGGCGATCCCCGCCCCGAGCACCGTGCCGGCGAGGGCCGACGCGAGCCCGAGCTGCGAACCGAAGAGGGCGCCGGCGGCGAGATTCAGCAGGGGCCGAGGCACGAACGCCACGGTGCACAGCCCGTACGCGACCCCGAACACGACCGCGGCCGCGACCCCGCCGAGCTGGGGCGGCCAGCCGTCGGAGAGCAGTCTCTGCGGCTCGAAGAGCAGGACCATGGACGCGGCGCCCGCGAGCAGCGCGACGAGCAGGGACAACCGGGACCACGGCGACAGCAGCACTCTCGTGCAACGGGAGGTGAGACCCACCGGAGCGGGGACGGGGAGGGCGAGCTCCGTGGCGATGGCCGGGGGAGTGGCCGTGGCGGTGCCCCCAGAGCGGGTGGTGGCATCGAGCATCCAGTGACGGTAACCGACAGGGATGTGTGATCGCCGTATGGGTGCCGCCGGTTGCGCGGTCGGGCGGCGCCAAAAACCGTTCGACGTGGGACGACGCGTGGGACATGATCTGCGTCATGTTCCGGTACGCCTTCGCTCTCGCAGCATCCGCAGTCGCGGATGCGCCGAAGGCTGCCGTTCCCGTGTTCCTGGCCGCCGCAGACGGCGCCCGAAGCTGACCCTTCCCGGACAGTCCGGCGGACCCCGCAGGGGGAGGGTCGGCGAGTCCTTGGGGTCCCGTTCTTCCACGAACACGAAGAGGCTTCGAGGTACAGCCATGTCCAAGACCGCTTACGTGCGCACCAAGCCGCACCTGAACATCGGCACGATGGGTCACGTCGACCACGGCAAGACCACCCTGACCGCCGCCATCACCAAGGTCCTGTCCGAGCGCGGCAGCGGCACCTTCGTGCCGTTCGACCGCATCGACCGGGCCCCGGAGGAGGCCGCGCGCGGGATCACCATCAACATCGCGCACGTCGAGTACGAGACCGACACCCGCCACTACGCCCACGTGGACATGCCGGGCCACGCCGACTACGTCAAGAACATGGTCACCGGGGCCGCGCAGCTCGACGGGGCGATCCTCGTCGTCTCCGCACTCGACGGGATCATGCCGCAGACCGCCGAACACGTGCTGCTCGCGCGGCAGGTGGGCGTCGACCACGTGGTGGTCGCCCTCAACAAGGCGGACGCGGCCGACGAGGAACTGATCGAGCTCGTCGAGCTGGAGGTCCGTGAGCTGCTCACCGCGCACGGTTACGGCGGCGACGCCGTGCCCGTCGTACGGGTCTCGGGGCTGAAGGCCCTGGAGGGGGACCCGCGTTGGACGGCGTCGATCGAGGCGCTGCTCGACGCGGTGGACACGTATGTGCCCATTCCCGAGCGGTATCTGGATGCGCCGTTCCTGATGCCCGTCGAGAACGTGCTGACCATCACCGGCCGGGGGACCGTGGTGACCGGCGCGGTCGAGCGGGGCACCGTGCGGGTGGGTGACCGGGTCGACGTGCTGGGAGCTGCCGTGGAGACGGTGGTGACCGGGGTCGAGACCTTCGGCAAGCCGATGGACGAGGCGCAGGCCGGGGACAACGTGGCCTTGCTGCTGCGGGGCGTTCCCCGGGACGCGGTCCGGCGGGGGCATGTCGTGGCCGCCCCCGGCAGTGTGGTGCCGAGCCGTCGCTTCACCGCGCAGGTGTATGTGCTGTCCGCGCGGGAGGGCGGGCGTACGACGCCTGTCTCCACCGGGTACCGGCCGCAGTTCTACATCCGTACGGCGGATGTGGTGGGGGATGTCGACCTCGGTGAGGTGGCCGTTGCCCGGCCTGGGGATCGTGTCGTGATGACCGTTGAACTGGGGCGGGATGTGCCGCTTGAGCCAGGTCTCGGATTCGCCATCCGTGAGGGTGGCCGGACCGTCGGGGCGGGGACCGTTACCGCCCTTGTGTGAGGGTGGTTGCGGTGTGTGGGGGGCTGCGGGGCCGTTGTGGCTGGTCGCGCAGTTCCCCGCGCCCCTATCGGGGCGCTCTCGCCCAGGCACAATGACAGGATGACCGAGTCCCTGCCCGTCGCCCGTGCCGTTGATCACGGGTTCGCCAAGTTGATGCCTGACGTGGACCGGGAGCGGGCCTGGTTGCTGACCGTCGACGGGGCTCCGCAGTCGTACGTCGATCTCGACGAGCCGACGCATCTGGAGTTCGAGTACGCGCAGCGGCTCGGGCATGTGCTGGACGGCATCGGGGAGTCGGGGCGGCCGCTGGACGTCGTCCACCTCGGTGGGGGTGCTCTGACGTTGCCGCGGTATCTGGCGGCCACCCGGCCGGGCTCCCGGCAGGACGTCGTCGAGGCCGACCGGGCTCTGCTGGAGCTGGTCGTCGAGCATCTGCCGCTTTCGGAGGGGGCGGGGATCGCGGTGCACGCGGCCGATGCGCGGGGATGGCTGGAAACCGCCCCGGCGGGCTCTGCCGATGCGCTGGTCGCCGATGTCTTCGGAGGGTCGCGGGTGCCCGCCCATCTGACGTCCTTGGAGTACGCCCGTGAGGCGGCGCGTGTGCTCAGGAGCGGCGGGGTCTATCTCGCGAATCTCGCCGACGCCGCGCCCTTCGCGTTTCTGCGGTCCCAACTCGCCAACTTCGCCGAGGTGTTCGAGGAGCTTGTGCTGATCGCCGAGCCGGCGGTACTGCGCGGGCGGCGGTTCGGGAACGCGGTGCTCGTCGCCGCGCGGCTGCCCCTCGACACGTCGGCCCTGGCCCGGCGGACGGCGGCCGACGCCTTTCCGGCGCGGGTCGAACACGGTGCCGGGCTGCGGAAGTTCATCGGGGCGGCACGGCCGGTGCGGGACGAGGAGGCGGTGCCGTCACCCGAGCCCCCCGACGGGGCGTTCGGCATCGGCTGAGTCGTTCGTGGTGACCTGGGTGACCTGCTTGGTGTTCCGGCGCAGATTACGGACGTCCGGTACGCACAGGACGGCCGCCGTGACCGCCGCGATCAGGCCCGCGCAGCCCCACAGGGCCGCGGTGCGTCCGAACGCCGACTCCGCCGGGCCCGCCAGCGCCGCCGCGAGCGGCATGAGGGCGACCGAGCCGAACCAGTCGTAGGCCGAGACCCGGGAGAGCTTGTCCTCCGGTATCTCCTGGTGCAGGGCGGTCATCCAGGAGACGCCGAACACCTCGACGGTCGCGCCGGCCACGAACATCGCCGTGCACAGCAGCGGTACCGACACCGGTACGGCCAGCGCGGCGGACGGCAGCGTCATCGGGAACACGCAGAGGATGCCCACGAAGAGCAGCCGGTGCGGTTTCCAGCGGGTCATGAGGAGGGCGCCGACGACCGTGCCCGCGCCGAAGAAGCCGAGGGCCACACCCCAGGGGGCCGCTCCGCCCAGGTCGTCCTGGGCGACCAGCGGGCCGTAGACCGCGTCGGCGGCGCCGAGCACCGCGTTGGCCACGGAGAACTGGACGACGATGCCCCACAGCCACGGCCGCCCCGCGACCTCCCGCCAGCCGTCGCGCAGGTCGGCGAGCAGGCCGGCGCCCGGTTCGCGCGCCGGGATGTGACTGACGTCGAGGAAGGAGCGGAGCGAACCGGCGAGCGCGAAGGCCACCGCGTCCCCCGCGAGCACCCAGCCGGGGCCGACCGCGGCGACCATCGCACCGCCGAGCGCGGCACCGCCCAGCGCCGCGCCCTGCATCGCCATCCGGAACACCGCGAAGGCACGGCCGGCCTGTTCGCCGCGCACCGAGGACAGCAGCATGCCCTCGGCCGCCGGGCTGAAGAACGCGTGGCCTGTACCGCCGAGCGCGGTCAGCAGCATCATCTGCCAGATCCGGGGCTCGCCTGCCAGGACAAGAACGGCGAACGCGCCCTGGGAGAGGCAGTTGAGGGCGTTGGCCGCGACCATCACCCGGTGCCGGGGCAGGCGGTCCGCCACCGCACCGCCGATCAGCAGGAACACCACCAGCGGGAGGGTGCGCGCGGCGGCCACCAGGCCCACGTCGCCGCTGTCGCCGCCCGCCTCCAGTACGGCGAACGCGGCGGCGATCAGGGCGCCGTTGCTGCCGAGGTTGGTCACGAACGCGGCGGTGGTCAGCAGGCCGTAGTTCCGGCTCGCCCAGGCGGGTCCGCGGGCGCGGCGGGAGGAGTCGGCGGAGGGGGTCACCGGCCGACTATCGCCGCCGGGGTGCTGCCGTGCCAATCTCTTTCCGGACGGATCGGGATGCGGTGACGGCTGGAAGGAGACGCCGATCACTGGTGCCGGGCCTGGTCAGCGCGATTTACTCGTGGGTAACATCCCGGGCATGAGCGCAGACCAGATGTCCGTCGGCGAGATGCTCGCTGCGACCGTGCCCATGGTGCGGACCCTGAACCTCGAGTTCCTGGAGACCGGCCCGGAGAAGGTCGTGGTCGCCCTGCCCGACCAGGGCGAGTTCCACAACCATGTGGGCGGACCACACGCCGGGGCGATGTTCACGCTCGCCGAGTCGGCCAGCGGGGCGGTCGTCCTGGCCGCGTTCGGCGACCAGCTCTCGCGGGCGGTACCGCTCGCCGTGAACGCGGAGATCGCCTACCGCAAGCTCGCGATGGGCCCGGTGACCGCCACGGCCACCCTGGGTCGTCCGGCCTCCGAGGTCGTCGCCCAACTCGACGCAGGGGAACGCCCCGAGTTCCCGGTCACGATCGAGATCCGCCGCGCGGACGGGGCGGTCACGGGCGAGATGACGGTGGTGTGGACACTGCGGCCGAACGGCTGAGTGCGGGGTCGGCGGGGCGTGGGGGTGAGTGGTCCAGTTGTCCACGCGCACCGCTGTCTCCGCCGCTCAGGCCGCCAACCGCCTCCGCCCCACCCCCTCGCCGCTCTCCCACTCCGCCACGAACCCCTTGAGCCAGTCGATGAACTCGGGGCCCAGGTCGTCACGGTCGCAGGCCAGGCGTACCACCGTGCGGAGGTAGTCCGCCTTGTCGCCGGTGTCGTAGCGGAGGCCGTCGAAGACGACGCCGTGGACCGTGCCGTCGGTCGCGAGGTGCTGGAGGGCGTCGGTGAGCTGGATCTCGCCGCCGCGACCCGGCGGGGTGCGGTCCAGGACGTCGAAGACCTCGGGGTCGAGGACGTAGCGGCCGATGACCGCGTAGGCGCTCGGTGCGTTCTCGGGGGACGGCTTCTCGACCAGGCCGGTCACGCGGACCAGGCCCTCCTCCTCCGTGGGCACCACGGCCGCGCAGCCGTAGAGGTGGATCTGCTCGCGCGGTACCTCCATGAGGGCGACCACGCTCCCGGCGTACCGGTCGCGGACGTCGAGCATCGTGCTGAGCAGGGTCTCGCGCGGGTCGATCAGGTCGTCGCCCAGGAGGACGGCGAAGGGCTGGTCGCCGACGTGGCGGCGGGCACAGAGCACCGCGTGGCCGAGGCCGAGCGGCTCGCCTTGGCGGATGTGATGGATGTTGGCCAGGCGCGCGGGATCGCGCACGGCGTCGAGGCGTACCGCGTCGCCCTTGGCCGCGAGGGCCTGCTCCAACTCGAAGGCGTTGTCGAAGTGGTCCTCGATGGCCCGCTTGTGGCGGCCGGTGACCATCAGGACGTCGTCGAGCCCGGCCGCTGCGGCCTCCTCGACGACGTACTGGATGGCCGGCTTGTCGACGACCGGGAGCATCTCCTTGGGCGTCGCCTTGGTCGCCGGCAGGAATCGGGTGCCGAGCCCGGCGGCCGGGACGACCGCCTTGCGGACCGTGCGGGTGGGGACGGCGGTGTCCGTCGTGTGGGGGACGATCATGCGGATCATGCTGCGTCACCCGGATGAGAGCCCCCCGGGAGACGCCTGGGAGCCCGCTGTGGACCCGGCCCGGAGTGGGAGATTTCGTGTGCCAAGCATCCGGCCGCGCACACAACTTGAGTCCTGCGCACCGCTTAACATCGAATGCGGGTACGGATACCGGCGGTAACATTTCTGAACTGTCCTCTTTTTGAACATGGGTCACTCCACCTTCTTGTTTGCTGTACATCAATTGTGCGAAGGTGAGCGCCCCCCGGGATGAACCGGGTCGCATCTGATGCGGCATAGGTATGCACCAATCAGGCGCCTGCTTTCCGAGGACGCGCATATCCCATGCCGTCCTGCGGCTTGGAAGGAATTGGTCCCGTGCAATCCGCTTACCCCCCACGACCCCCTTACCCCCCACGCCCCGGATCGAGTCCGGCTGAGTCCGACCGCAATCTTCTGGCCCGGCTGGGAGAGAACAGCGTGGACGGCCATGCCGTCGCGCTGTTGATGGCGCGTCACTGGCAGGCGACCTACGCATACTCGGTCATCTGCCTTGCCTCATGGTCGGCTTCGGCCTCTATGGCGGCCGCGGCGGCATTCCACCGGGTGCTCGGCCGGGCCGGTGACGGCGCGCTGCGCCCACAACTTCTTGTTGCGGTGAGGGAGTTCGTCAAGGAGTGGGCCGCGGATGACGAAATCTCCGCTGTACTGCCGGAACTTCGCAAGACGATCGGCGGCCGTGGTCTACGCGCGGCGAGGTCCGCCACCCCGGAAAGAAGACAGCTCGCCGAGCGCGCATTCAGGTCCCTTCCCGGCGCCTCCCAATGCCTGCTGTGGCACAGTGAGGTCGAGGCCGAACCCATATCCGTACCGGCCGGTCTGCTGGGTGTGGACGCGACCCGTGCGGCGGCCGCCCTCGAGCAGGCGCGCGAGCAATTCCGCACGGGCTGTGTCCGTGCTCACCGGGAACTCGCGCCCACCAGTGAATGCCGTTTCTACAATCGTCTGCTGGATGTCCCCCTTCGCCGGGGCGGGAACCTTCTGCCCGATGTCCGCAAACATCTGACGGATTGCCGGTATTGCCGTCATGCAGCCGAACAGCTCAGCCACTTCGAGGGTGGTCTGGAGGTGCTGCTCGCCGAGACGGTGCTCGGCTGGGGCGCCCACCGCTATCTCGACTCGCGGCCCGCGCGTTCCGTCGAGCGTCCGGCCCCGACCTCGCCCGGTCCGGCCCGTGCAAAGCCCGGCGGTCGCCACCGCCCCGTTCCCGCAGGCCTCCTCGCCCAGCCGCGCAAAAGCACCCGTGCCGTCCTCGTCGGCGCCGGTCTGACCTCCCTGGCCCTGCTCGCCACAGTGCTCGTGACCAAGGGCTGGTCGGACGACGGCGGTGTTCCCACGCCCGGCGCCACCTGGGGCGCGGTGAGCGGGAACACCGTACGGCCGAGCCCGTCGACGGTCTCCCAGGACGCCGGGTCCCCGTCCACGGCCTCGATGGGCAACCCCGTCGAGGTCGGCCACGGCAGGCTCCGCAACGCCGACGCCGACCTGTGCCTCGACAGCCGTGACGCCCACCACGCGCGGGCCACGCCCGGCACGAAGGCCATGCTGACGGAGTGTTCCTCGGCCGGGTCCCAGCAGTGGTCGTACCAGCAGGACGGGCTGCTGCGCAGCGCGGCCGATCCCAGGCTCTGCCTCGACTCGGACACCGAGAAGCGGTCGGTCGTGATCGCCGACTGCCTGACCCGGACGGGAGAGGTCCGCTACGACCTCACCGTGCGCGGCGAACTGCTGCTGCGCCGCGGGAAGGGGCTCCTGGTCGCGCCCGGCAAGGGGGAGACCGTCGTCGTCACCGAGCGGAACGGCTCACAGAAGCAGAGGTGGGTGCTGGAGTTCACCGACGAGAGCGCGCCGGCACAACAGGGCACGCAGTCGCCCGAGGACGCGGAGACGGGCCGGCCCTCCGGGGGGCCGGGCGAGGATCCGATCGCACCGCACCTCGCCCCGCCCTCAGGTTCCGGCGAACACCCCGACAGCGGCCGCGAACAGAGCCCCGGTCAGCCCTCGGACCAGCACGGAACCCCGCCCCAGCAGTACGGGACACGGGTCGCCCAGGTCGACGACAGCGACTCCGAGCCGGCCGGTCCGGCCACTCCTGCCGCTCCTGCCGCCCCGGTCGAGGGGGCCGGGGCGGTGGTGGGTGCGGTCCTGGACACCGCGACCTCGGTGACGGCGCCCCTCGCGTCGACGCTCGGCACCGCACTGCCGTAGACCGAAACTGCCGTGGACCGAAACTGCCGTGGACCGAAGGTGAGCTGTTGCTCCGGACGTCGGTTCTCGTGAACCGGTAGGCTGCCACGGCGTGCGTCGGTGCTTGGCGCACGCCGGGAACGCGACTCAGGAGGAACCGGCGTTGCACGTCCAGGAATGGCTCGACACCGTGCCCCCGGCCGCCGTCTACGCCCTGGTGGGTTTGGTCATCGGCCTGGAGAGCCTGGGCATTCCGCTGCCCGGCGAGATCATCCTGGTCTCCGCAGCGCTCCTGTCCTCGCAGCACGCGGGGATCAATCCCGTGGTGCTCGGTGCGTGCGCCAGCGTCGGGGCGGTCGTCGGTGATTCCATCGGCTACGCGATCGGGCGCAAGGGCGGACGGCCGCTGCTCACCTGGCTCGGCAACAAGTTCCCGAGGCACTTCAGTGAGGGCCATGTCGCCACGGCGGAGCGGTCCTTCGAGAAGTGGGGCATGTGGGCGGTGTTCTTCGGCCGTTTCGTCGCGCTGCTGAGGATCTTCGCCGGGCCGCTCGCCGGTGTGCTGCGGATGCCGTACTGGAAGTTCCTGATCGCCAACGTGCTGGGCGGGATCATCTGGGCGGGCGGGACGACCGCGGTCATCTACTACGTGGGGATCGTCGCGGAGTCGTGGCTGAAGCGGTTCTCGTGGCTCGGACTCGTGCTCGCCGTGCTGATCGGACTCACCTCGATGCTCGTGCTCAAGCGCAGGGCGGCGAAGGCGACGGACCGGATGCGGGCGGCCGAACCGGAGACCGTCCCGGCCGCCGACTGAGGCTCACGGCTTGTCGTGCACCTCACTGTGGGCCTCGGCCAGGTCCGCGTAGAGCGTTCCGTTCAGGGTGACTCCCTGACGCTCCTCCTCCGTCAGCTCCCGCCGCACCTTCGCCGGCACGCCGGCCACCAGTGAACCGGGCGGTACCCGCATGCCCTGCGGTACCAGTGCCTGGGCCGCCACGAGGGAACCCGCCCCGATCACGGCGCCGTTCAGCACCGTCGCGCCCATGCCGATCAGACAGTCGTCCTCGACCGTCGCTCCGTGGACCACCGCGTTGTGGCCCACCGAGACGCGCTCGCCGATCGTCACCGGGAAGCCGGGGTCGGCGTGCAGGGTGCAGTTGTCCTGGATGTTGCTCTGGGCGCCGACTGAGATGCGTTCTACGTCGCCGCGGGCCACCGCGCCGTACCAGAGGCTCGCCCCCGCCTGCAGCGTCACGTCACCGATCACCGACGCGGTGGGCGCCACGAAGGCCTCTCCGTCGATCGTCGGTTCCTTTCCGCCGATGCCCGTGATCAACGCCTTGTGCGCCATTTCGCCTCCTGGTTCGCGATATCCCGAACCGTACGCCACCCGGTGGGGCGAAGATCACAAGCCCGCCATCTCATCTGTGCGGCGTGCGCTCAGTACGGTGTGCTCGTGCCGAAGAGCAAGAACACGTTCTCATCCTGGCGGGGCCGTCTCGTCCAGCGTGCCGTCCACGCGGGCTGGGCCTGGGTGCAGCGCACGGGCTCCGTCACCGCAGAGCGCCCGGGGCGCTTCCGCTTCGGTGCGCTCGGTGTGCACACCCGGCTGGCCTTTCCGCTCGGCACGGTCTTCGGTGAACCGTGGATCCATGTCGGGTCCCACTGCATCGTCGGCGAACAGGTCACTCTGACCGCCGGCCTGATGCCCGACCTGGACCTCGGTCCGGAGCCGATCCTGCGCATCGGCGACGGGGTCGTGCTGGGGCGTGGCAGCCATGTCATCGCCGACACCACGGTCACCATCGGCAGCGACTGCTACTTCGGGCCGTACGTCTATGTCACGTCCACCAATCACTCGTACGACGATCCCCACGAGCCGATCGGCAAGCAGTGGCCGCGGATGGAGCCGGTGGAGATCGGGCCGGGGTGCTGGATCGGGACCGGGGCGGTGATCCTGCCCGGCGCGCGGATCGGGCGGAACGTCGTCGTGGCCGCCGGTGCCGTGGTGCGGGGTGTGGTGCCGGACCACGCGGTGGTGGCGGGGGCGCCCGCCCGGGTCGTACGGCGCTGGACCTCCGAGGACGGCTGGCAGCCGCCGCTCAGGACCCCGGCGCCGGTACCGATACCCGAGGGAGCCACGGCGGAACAGCTCAACGCGCTGGCCGGGCTGGACGAGGAGACGGCGGCGAAACTCGCCGAGTTGGACGAGGGTGCGGCGGGGCGACTTGCCGGACTGGACTGAGGGACGGGGCGGCGGGGAGCGCGTTGAGTGGGTTGGGCTGAGGGTGTCCGGGCTCGCCTTGCGGTGGGGAGCGGCGGGTTGGCCAGGGCGGGTGTCGGGGGAGGCTGTTGGGCGGGATGGGCCGTGGGCGCCGGGTCGGGTGTGGTGTGGGGCGGTGAGTCGCGGGGCTTGGCGGGTGGTCGGATTGACGGTGTGTCGGGTTCGCCCTCTGGGAGTCGCTAGGCCGATTGGCGGGGGAGCTCGCCGAGTCGGGTGGGCTGACGGGTGACGCGAAGGGGGCCCTGTCGGCTGGGGTCGAACCGGCGTCGGGTCAGCCCGTCGAGGAGCAGGGTGCCGATCAGGGGCCAGGCCCGCGCCCGCTGCCTGGAGAGCGCGGAGGGCGTTTGCTGGGGAGTCGTTCCGGGTGCCGGATGTGACCACCGGGTCCGCCGGGTAGTGGCCCAGGGCGGAGTAGCTCGACGTGCTCGGTGGGCGGGGTGGGCGGGTGGTCGCGAAAGTCGCCGGGCCGGGGTCAGCCCGTCGCGAGGAGCAGGGTGCCGATCAGGGCCAGGCCCGCGCCCGTCGTCTGGAGGGCGCGGAGGCGTTCGCTGAGGAAGCCGCGGGCGGCCAGGGCCGTGACCACCGGGTAGAGCGAGGCGAGGACGGCGGCCACCGTGACCGGGCCGTGCTGGGCGGCCACCGAGTACGTGCCGTTCGCCGCCACGTCCGCGAGGCCGATGAAGGCGAGTGCGGGGAGGAAAGACCAGGGGAAGCCGGTCGTCGGGAGCGCGGGCGAGCCCCGTTTCACCGAGACGTACAAGGCCGCGCCGCCCACCGCCCCGTTGACCAGGCGCTGCACGAACAGGGCGAGGAACAGGCCGGTGACGGTCGTGGACGCCTCCGCGATCAGGGCGAACACCGTACCGAAGCCGAGGGCCGCGATCAGGGTGAGGACGATCGCCCGGCGTTGCACCGGGGCGCCGCGCAACTGGGGCCCGCCCGCCAGGATCACTCCCGTCACGGCCACCGCGATGCCCGCGGCCTGCGTGAGCCCGGGACGCTCGCCGAGGAAGAGGCCCACGCCGACCGGGACCGCCACGCTCAGCGTGCCCAGCGGGGAGACGACACCCATCGGCCCCAGCGCGAGCGCCTTGTAGAAACAGATCAGGGCGACCGGTCCGGCCAGACCCGCGGCGAACGCGAACCACAGCCGGGGCCCCGCCTTGCTCCAGCCGCCGGTCGCCACCACGATCGCGCCGAGCACGGCCGCGGCGATCGCCTGCGAGACCACGACGACCGTGAGCGCCGGGAGCCGTCGGGTCAGCACCCCGCCGCCGAAGTCGGCCAGGCCCCACAAGAGGCTGGTGGCCAGGGCGAAGAATGCTGTCACGGGCCGCCTCGCAGTACAGTTCGGTGAACGATCGGGTGCATCCCACCGTAGTTCATTCAGTTGTACTGTGTCATACAGAATATTGGACGTGAAGTGTCGGACCTCGACCTGCTGACCCAGTCCCTGGCGCGCAACGTCAAGCGCTGGCGGACCGAGCGCGGCTTCACCCTGGACGCGCTCGCCGCCCGAGCCGGAGTCAGCCGCGGCATGCTGATCCAGATCGAGCAGGCCCGGACCAACCCCAGCCTCGGCACGGTCGTGAAGATCGGCGACGCGCTCGGCATCAGCATCACCACGCTGCTCGACTACGAGCAGGGGCCGAAGGTGCGGATCGTCCCACCGGAGCAGGTGGTGCGGCTGTGGGGCACGGACGCCGGCAGCTGGAGCCGGCTGCTCGCGGGCGCGGAGGCCCCCGGCCCGCTGGAGATGTGGGAGTGGCGGATGATGCCGGGCGAGAGCAGCCGGTCGGATCCGCACCCCGCCGGGACGGTCGAGATCCTGCACGTCACGGAGGGCGAGATGACCCTGACCGTCGACGGTGTCGAGCACCGGGTCGCCGCCGGGGCGAGCGTCACCTTCGAGGCCAACGCCGAGCACGTGTACGCCAATCAGGGCGACGTTCCCGCGCAGTGGATGCTGGCCGTCTCGGTGCCGGCCGTGCCATGAGCGGCTGTTAGCGTGCCGCCATGGACGCACCCATCGGACACTTCGACCACGCCACCCCCGCCCCCGCCGCCCTCGACGAGCTGACCCGCCCGGTCGCCGATGCCGTACGGCACTGGAGCGGCAGCGTCCCCGCCGAGCAGATCGTGTACGTCGACACCGACCCGCGGTGGGCCGACACCGCGGTCTTCGTCGAGCACTACGGCAGGGAGCTCCTCGAGCGGTCGGCGAACTGCGTGGTCGTCGCGGGCAAGCGCGGTGGCGAGAGCACCCTCGCCGCGTGCGTGGTGCTCTCCACCACCCGGGTCGACGTCAACGGGGTCGTCCGCCGCCAACTCGGCGCCCGCAAGGCCTCGTTCGCCTCGATGGACACGGCCACGGGGGAGACCGGCATGGAGTACGGCGGCATCACCCCGATCGGACTCCCCGGCGACTGGCCGCTGTTGGTCGACTCGGCCGTGGTCGATCTCCCGTACGTCCTGGTCGGCAGCGGGCGGCGACGGGGAAAGCTACTGGTCCCGGGGAAGGCGTTCGCGGAACTGCCGGGCGCGGTGGCACTTGAGGGACTCGGCATCGCCTGACCGGGTCGGAGGGCTCTGATCTCGGGTCTCGGGCCGGGGGTTCTGGTCTCGGGCCGGGGGGTCTGCTCTCGGACCAGTGGTGGCCCCTGCTCTCAGGCCGGCGCGTGGTGGGCGAGGATGTGATGGGGGTCCGCCTCGCCCGGGACCGGGGCCGGGTCGGCGTGTACCAGGGCTGCTGTGAGGCGGGGGACCGCGTGCAGCAGGGCGTGTTCGGCCTCGACGGCGACCTCGTGCGACTGGCGCACCGTCATCTCCCCGTCCACCACGACCGCCACCTCCGCCCGCAGCCGGTGCCCGATCCAGCGCAGCCTCAACTCGGCGACCCCGCACACCCCTTCGACCTCCCGCAGCGCGCCCTCGGCCCGGTCCACCAGCTCCGGGTCGACGGCGTCCAGCACGCGCCGGAACACCTCGCGTGCCGCGTCCCGCAGCACCAGTGTGATCGCGGCGGTGATCGCCAACCCCACGATCGGGTCGGCGAGTTGCCAGCCCAGGGCCGAGCCGCCGGCCCCGATGAGCACGGCCAGTGAGGTGAACCCGTCGGTGCGGGCGTGCAGTCCGTCCGCCACCAGGGCGGCCGAACCGATGTCCCGACCCACCCGGATGCGGTAGCGGGCGACCCACTCGTTGCCCGCGAAGCCCACCAGCGCGGCCGCGGCGACCGCCGGGACGTGCGTCACGGGACGCGGATCCAGCAGCCGGTCGATCGCCGCCCACCCCGCGAAGGCCGCGCTCGCGGCGATCGTCAGCACGATCACGAGGCCCGCGAGATCCTCGGCACGGCCGTAGCCGTACGTGAAACGGCGGGTGGCCGCCCGCCGGCCCAGCACGAAGGCGATGCCCAGCGGTACGGCGGTCAGCGCGTCCGCCGCGTTGTGCACCGTGTCGCCGAGCAGCGCGACGGACCCGGACACGGCCACCACGACCGCCTGCATCAGAGCCGTGACACCCAGCACCGCCAGCGAGACCCACAGGGCGCGCATGCCGCGGGCGGAGGACTCCAGCGCGGAGTCGAGTTTGTCGGCGGTCTCGTGGGAGTGAGGGGTGAGGACGTGCGCCAGGCGATGGCGGAGTCCGTGGCGTCCGTGCTCGTGCCCATGCGGGTCATCGTGGTCGTGGTCGTGGTCGTGGCCATGACCGTGACCGTGACCGTGCTCGTGGTTGATCACGTGGTACCCCTTCCCGTGCACGCGGTGGTGGACGTACCCCGCCCACGGAGCCATTATGTGCGTATGAGCGCACGCATGCACCTATCAACTGCGCACGATGCGCACCCGCGCACCTCCGGCGAGGAACAGTTCGCCCTGGCCGCCGAGATCCTCGCCCTGCTCGGCGACCGCACCCGCCTCACCCTCCTCCACGCCCTGACCGGGGGAGAGGCCGACGTCACGACCCTCACGGAGGCGTGCGGAGCGGCCCGGCCGGCCGTCAGCCAGCACCTTGCGCGACTCAGGCTGGCCGGGCTGGTGAACACGCGCAAAGAGGGGCGCCGGGTGATCTACGCCCTGCGTGACGGACACCTGCGCCGCCTCGTCGACGAGGCCCTGAACGTGGCCGACCACCGTCTCAGCGACCGGCCGGTGCACGACTGAGACGTCAGTACGTGGCCGCCGTACCGAGGTACTGCTCCGCGAAGGCCGCGGCGGCGGCAGGCGAGGTGAACAGGCGGCGGAGGCGGGCGAAGGTGGTGCCCGCGCGGTACTCGTCGCCCGACGACGTGCCGTGGTAGACCTCGGAGAGCCACTGCGAGAACTCCTGGTAGTCCCACACACGCCGCAGACAGGCCTCCGAGTAGCCGTCCAGGCCGCTGCCGTCGTCCTTGCCGAGGTAGGCGACGAGCGCGTCGCCGAGCAGGAAGGCGTCGTGCAGGGCGAGGTTCATGCCCTTCGCCGCTATGGGCGCGGTGAGGTGGGCGGAGTCCCCGGCGAGGAAGAGCCTGCCGAACGTCATGGGCTCGACCACGTAGTTGTGCATGTCCAGGACGCGCTTCTCGATCAGCCGGCCCTCGGTGAGCGGTGGGGTGCCGTCCGCGCCCAGGCGCTGTTGGAGTTCGGCCCAGACGCGGTCGTGGGACCAGTTCTCGGGGTCGTCGCCCGGCGGGCACTCCAGGTAGTAGCGGGTCACCTCGGGGCTGCGGGCCATGTGCCCGGCGAAACCGCTCGGGTGGATGCCGAACAGGACGCAGTCGGAGGACGGCGGCGCCTCGGCGAGCAGCGCCAGCCAGCCGATGCCGTAGTCGTGCCGGGCGATGGTCGTGGTCTCGGGGAGGACGGTGCGGGTCACCCCCCGGGCCCCGTCGCAGCCCGCCACGAACTCGCAACCGACCAGCTGTCGTTCGCCCGTGCCGGCATCGGTGTACGACACCGACGGCCGGGACGTCTCCAGGTCGTGCAGCTGGATGTCCCGCACGCCGAAGCGGATCTCGCCGCCCCGGACGTCGGCGTACTCGCGCACCAGGTCCGTCACCAACAGCGGCTGCGGATACACGAAGTGGTGCTGTCCCGTCAGCTCGCCGTAGGCGAAGCGGAAGCGCTCGCCGGCGAAGCGGAACTCGCACTCGGTGTGCAACTGGGCGCGCTCCAGCAGGGTGTCGGCGAGGCCGCGCCGCTGGAGACCGCGTACGGCCCACTCCTCGATGACGCCCGCCCGCGGCCGCTGCTCGATGAACTCGCGGGTCTCCGCCTCCAGCACGAGGCAGTCCACGCCCGCGGCTCGCAGGATGTTGCCGATGGTGAGTCCGGCGGGTCCGGCGCCGACGACTACGACCGGAAAGCGTTGTGGGGCAGCGGAGTTGGAGGGGGAGGCGGAGGTCACCCGAACATTATGTCGGTGCCCTGCGGAGGGTGGGAGTGGTGCCGGGGCGCCGCCACACGCGGAGGCGCCCCGTCCGTACTGCTTTCCTCAGTGCGCGGCCGCCTCGGTGACGACGACCTCGTCGATGCTCCGCTCGATGTCCTCGGGTCGGGAGGCGGTCGCCTTGGCCCAGTAGTAGATCACCAGGGAGAAGGCGGTGACGACCAGCATGTCCCACCACAGGCCCAGATGCCCCTGGCCGCCGAAGCCGCCCTGCCAGGAGATCAGACCGAGACCCAGCAGGTAGACCGGCAGCCACTGTGCGGCCTTCCAGTCGAGCCGGGGCGCGTCGGGCAGTCCGGCGGCCACCGCGTACCAGGCGTACACGCCGAGCAGCAGGTATCCGAGGACGATGGCCACCCCGAGCCGCCACAGGGTGTCCCAACCCGCCCAGTAGATGATCAGGTTGGCCACCACGAAGGACAGCGGGGCGATCACCTTGCCGGCGGGGAGCCGGTACGGGCGCTCCAGGTGGGGCAGCCGCTCGGCGAACACGCCGTACGCGAGCGGCGCGCCGGCGTACATGAGGACGCTCGCCGAGGTGATGAAGCCGACCAGTTCCTGCCAGCTGGGGAAGGGCAGGAAGCAGACCACGCCCGTCACGAAGGACATGATCAGGCCGAACCACGGCACGCCCCGCCGGTCGGTGCGGGCGAACACCTTCGGCGCGTAGCCGTTCTTGGCCAGACCGAAGGAGACGCGGGAGGTCGCGGTCGTGTAGATCAAGCCGGTGCCGCCGGGGGAGATCACCGCGTCGAGGTAGAGCACCGCGCTCAGCCAGCCGAGGCCCACGAGGGTCGCAAGGCCGGCCCAGGGCCCGCTGATGCCCTCGAAGTTCAGCTTCGCCCAGCCGTGGGCGAAGGCGGAGTGCGGGAGGGCGGCGATGAACACCAGTTGGAGCAGGACGTAGATGACGGCGCCGATCGCGACCGAGCCGAGGGTCGCCCGGGGCAGGTCCCGCTTCGGGTCACGGCTCTCGCCGGCGAGCTGGATCGCCTGCTCGAAGCCCAGCAGCGCGAAGATGATGCCGCTGGAACTGATCGCGCTCAGCACGCCCTTGGCGCCGAACGGCGCGAAGCCCTCCGAAGTGAAGTTGCCCGGATGGAAGTTGCCGACCGCGATGACGAAGATGGCGATGAGTGGCACCGCTATCTTCCACCAGGTGGCCGCGCTGTTGGTGAACGCGAGCACCCGGACGCCGAAGAAGTTCACGGCCACGAACACGGCCATGAGAAACACGGCGACCGCGAGACCACTGGTGGTGAGTGTGCCGTCGGCGTGCTGGAAGCCTTGCGCCCAACTCCAGTGCCCGGCGTACCCGATCATCGCCTCGACCTCGATCGGCGCCACGGTCGCCGCCTGGAGCCACGAGAACCAGCCGAAGGACATTCCTGCCAGGCCGCCGAACGCGTAGTGCGGATAGCGTGCCGTACCGCCCGCCACCGGGAACATGCCGCCCAGTTCGGCGTGCACCAGGGCCAGCAGGACAATGGCGACCGCGCCGATGATCCACGAGATGATCGCCGCGGGGCCGGCCATGACGACCGCCTTTTCGGCGCCGTAGAGCCAGCCGGAGCCGATGATGGACCCCACCGAGGCCCACATGAGCCCGATCAGCCCCACGTCCCGCCGCAGGCCGCCGCCCGGCTTTCCCTTTGTCTCAGGTGCTGAATCGACGCTTACCATAAATTAAGGGGCCTCTCACGAATTACACACATTTGCTGTGTGGGCGGCCCCAGATTACGAATCAACCGCCTTTGGGCTAAAGGCGGTTGTCGCATATTTGACTTCTTGGCGGGGAATTCCTTGCGAGTGTTTCAGGAATTCGGGAAAGACATCAGTGCAGGCGGGGGATCTCGATCGCCGGGCACCGGTCCATGACCATGTCGAGGCCGGCGGCGCGGGTCCGGTCGTAGGCCGCCTCGTCGATGACGTCCAACTGGAACCAGACGGCCTTCGCGCCCTTGGTCACGGCCTCGTCGGCGACCGCTCCCGCGAGGTCGCTGTTCACGAACACGTCGACCACGTCCACGTCGAAGGGAATGTCCGAGAGGGAGGCGTACCCCTGCTCGCCGTGCACCGTCTCCGCCTTGGGGTGGACCGGTACGATCCGCTTGCCGTGGCGCTGGAGCACCTCGGCGACCCCGTAGGCCGCGCGCCGCTGGTTCGACGACAGGCCCACGATCGCCCAGGTGTCGCCGAGCTCGGTGAGGATCCTGCGGACAATTGCTGAGTCGCCGTACACGTTCGGCTCCTTGCTCTGGATGCGAGGACTGTTCTGAGCGGGAACAGCCGTCGGGTGCGGTTGATTCCGGGCGGCGGAGAGGGGAGAGCGTCAGAGGCCCGGCCAAGGCGGGCACGGTTGGTTGAATCCCGTACCCGTGTCCGGAATACCGGTCAGTCACCTGCGCGGAGCCCTCCGTCCGCCTACGCTCGCCCCGTGCTGCGCATCACCGACGCCCGAACCGGCCGCCCCGTGGACGCCGTCCCCGCCCGCAGGGGCCTGACCCGAGTCGAAGCCCATGTACGGGGCTACGACCTCTCCGCCCTCCGAGTCCTGCTCGTCGCCGACCTCCTCGCCAGGGCCCTGGAGATCGGCGGCACGCCCGTGTGGGCGCTGCTCACCGGCGATCGCGAACAGGCGGAGCTGCACGCGGCCGCCGCCGCCCTGGGCATCCGGCCCTTCGAGGACCGCCGGGACGTCGGACCCGGGTGGGGCGAGTCCCAGGTCGTCCATGTGGTGGGTGCGGACGGTGCTGCCCCGGACGGCGTACGGGTCGCCGTCGCGCCCGTCGAGACGCCGGACCTTCCGGAGGGCGCCGACCCCGCCGTGGTCCGCCTCGCCCTGCTCGTCCCGCCCCGGAGTACGCCCGCACGGCTCGACGAGGCGATCCTGGGCGAGGCCCACGACACCCTCGTACGCTGGCGCCGGGCCGTCTCCGCCTGGGCACGGCATCCGTCACGGCCCGTCCCCGACAAGGTGCGCGGACGGCTCCGTACCGCCTGGGAGGACGACCTGGACGTACCCGAGGTGTTGAGGGTGCTGCGGTGGGTCGAGGACTCGGACCTGCCGGAGGGCGCCCGCTTCGAGACGTACGCCCACGCGGACCGGTTGCTCGGACTCGAACTCACCCGCGACCTGGGATCCCCGGCATGACGGCGCGCACCGGAGCGGGCCCGCTGCGCCGCCTGGTCGTGCTGAGACACGCCAAGTCCGCCTGGCCCGAGGGCGTCGCCGACCATGACCGCCCACTGGGACCCCGCGGCCGCCGGGACGCGCCCGAGGCGGGCCGTGCTCTCGCCGCCTCCGACCTGCTCCCCGACCTCGCCCTGTGCTCCACCGCCGTACGCGCCAGGCAGACCTGGGAGCTGGCGTCCGCCCAGTGGGGCACCCCACCGCCGGTGCGCCTGGACCCGGAGCTGTACGGGGCCGACGTACCGGAGCTGCTGGCGACCGTGCACGAGACGCCTCCCCAGGTCGTGACGCTGCTCCTGGTCGGACACAACCCCGGTCTGGAGGAGCTCGTCCTCTCGCTGGCCGGGGACGGCCTCGACGACGCGCTGGACCAGGTGCGGGTGAAGTTCCCGACCTCGGCGATCGCGGTGCTGAGCTGGCACGGCATGTCCTGGCGGGCCCTGGAGCCGGGGACGGCGCTGCTCACGTCCGTGATGGTGCCGCGGGGCAGGATGCGATGAGCCCGCCCGTCGGGACGCCCGCGCCGACGGATTAGGCTGACCGGATGCAGGACGCGTACCGCACAGTGGCCCACCCAGGTGTGCACGAGACCGAGGTCAACCGCTCCCGCTTCCTGTGCGCCCTCGCCCCGGCGGCCACCGAGAAGGAGGCCCAGGACTTCGTCGCGGCCGTCCGCAAGGAGCACGCCGACGCCACCCACAACTGCTACGCCTACGTCATCGGCGCCGACGCCGCGATCCAGAAGGCGAGCGACGACGGCGAACCCGGCGGCACCGCAGGGGTCCCCATGCTCCAGATGCTGCTGCGCCGCGACATGCGGTACGTCGCCGCCGTCGTCACCCGCTACTACGGCGGCGTCAAGCTCGGCGCGGGCGGACTCATCAGGGCGTACGGGGGCGCCGTCGGTGAGGCACTGGACGCGGTGGGCACCCTCACCCGCCGCCGGTTCCGCCTCGCCACGGTGACCGTCGACCACCAGCGTGCCGGCAAGGTGCAGAACGACCTGCGCTCGACCGGACGCGAGGTGCGGGACGTGCGGTACGGCGAGGCCGTCACCATCGAGATCGGGCTGCCGGACGCCGACGTGGACGCCTTCCGGGGGTGGCTCGCCGACGCCACCGCGGGGACGGCCGGGTTCGAGCTGGGCGGGGAGGCCTACGGCGACGCGTGAATCAGGTGGGCAAGGGCTCCGGCGTCAGACCCTCCTCGCCGATCTGGCGATCTACCGATCTGCCGATCTGCCGATCCGACTGGTAGATGGTCACGGCCTTGCCGACCGCGCGCGGATCCGCTCCATCGCGCGCGCACCGGCGGCCCAGCCGGACCTGCCCGCCTCCTGCCCCGCCGTCTCCAGCGCTCCCTTCACCACGAGAGCCACACCTGCAGCCGCGACGGCCGTCGCAGTGGTGCTTCTTTTCACATGGGCGGCCCGAAGTCGCTGAACCTGTTTCCCGGCCGGTGCGTGAAGGCCGTTCTGCCAAGCGTTTGCCCAGGCAGGCGAGTTGGCTTGAATGCGGCGAGTGGGCACAAAGAGCGTGGTGGCGGACGATTACGGGAGTAACCGTCCGTGATGTCAGACCCGGCCGTTAGTCTCGGGGATCATGAGGCTGCTGCACACTTCCGACTGGCATCTCGGCCGGGCGTTCCACCGGGTCAACATGCTCGGGGCCCAGGCCGAGTTCATCGGTCACCTCGTGACGACCGTGCGGGAGCACGGGGTGGACGCGGTGGTCGTGTCGGGAGACGTGTACGACCGCGCGGTGCCGCCGCTCGCCGCGGTAGAGCTGTTCGACGCCGCCCTGCACCGGCTCGCCGACCTCGGCGTGCCGACGGTGATGATCTCCGGGAATCACGACTCCGCCCGCCGCCTGGGTGTCGGCGCGGGGCTGATCGGTCGCGCCGGCATCCATCTGCGCACCGACCCGGCGGCGTGCGGGACGCCCGTGGTCCTCTCAGATGTCCATGGTGACGTGGCCTTCTACGGGCTGCCGTATCTCGAACCCGCCCTGGTGAAGGACGGGTTCGGCGTGGAGAAGGCGGGCCACGAGGCGGTGCTCGCCGCCGCCATGGACCGTGTGCGCGCCGACCTCGCGACGCGCGCGCGGGGGACGCGGTCCGTCGTGCTCGCCCACGCCTTCGTCACGGGCGGCGAGACCAGCGACAGCGAGCGGGACATCACCGTCGGCGGGGTGGCCGCCGTGCCCTCCGGGGTCTTCGACGGGGTCGACTACGCGGCCCTCGGGCATCTGCACGGCAGCCAGACCATCACCGAGCGCGTGCGCTACTCCGGCTCCCCGCTGCCCTACTCCTTCTCGGAGACCGACCACCGCAAGAGCATGTGGCTGGTCGACCTGGATGCCGAGGGCGCGGTCACCGCCGTGCGCGTCGACTGCCCGGTGCCGCGGGCATTGGCCCGGATCCGGGGGACGCTGGAGGAACTCCTCGCCGACCCGCGGCTCGTCCCTCAGGAGGAGGCGTGGGTCGAGGCGACTCTCACCGACCCGGTCCGCCCCGCGGAACCCATGTCCCGGCTCTGTGAGCGCTTCCCGCACACGCTCAGCCTCGTGTTCGATCCCGAGCGGACCCCGGACGACCCCGATGTGTCGTACGCCCGGCGGCTGGCCGGGCGCAGCGACCAGGAGATCGCCGAGGACTTCGTGGCCCATGTGCGCGGCGCCGGGCCCGACGAGGGTGAACAGACCGTGCTGCGGGACGCGTTCGACGCCGTCCGCGCGGACGAGACCGTGCGGGAGGTGGCGCGGTGAGGCTGCACCGGCTGGACATCACGGCCTTCGGGCCGTTCGGCGGCTCCCAGACGGTCGACTTCGACGAGCTGTCGGCGGCGGGTCTGTTCCTGCTGCACGGGCCGACGGGGGCGGGCAAGACGTCGGTGCTGGACGCCGTGTGCTATGCGCTGTACGGCGCCGTCCCGGGAGCCCGTCAGAGCGGACAGGGCATGACTCTGCGAAGCGATCACGCCGTCGCGAGTACCCGCACCGAGGTCCGCCTCGAACTCACCGTCGCCGGACGCCGGTTGGAGATCACCCGGCAGCCGCCGTGGGCGCGCCCTAAGAAGCGCGGTTCCGGTACGACGCTCGACAAGGCGCAGAGCTGGCTGCGCGAGTACGACGGGGCAGGCGGGGCGTGGAAGGACCTGAGCCGGTCCCACCAGGAGATCGGTGAGGAGATCACCCAGCTGCTCGGCATGAGCCGCGAGCAGTTCTGCCAGGTCGTGCTGTTGCCCCAGGGCGACTTCGCGCGCTTCCTGCGGGCCGACGCCGAAGCGCGCGGCAAGCTGCTGGGACGGCTCTTCGACACCCATCGGTTCGCCGAGGTCGAGAAGCGGCTGACCGAGCGGCGCCGTGCCGCCGAGGCGCAGGTGCGTGAGGGGGATGCCGCGCTGCTGGCCGACGCGCACCGCATGCAGCAGGCGGCCGGAGAGGCCATGGAGCTGCCCGAGCTGGCGCCCGGTGAGCCGGGTCTTGCCGAGGCCGTCCTGAGCGCGGCCGCCGTGGCCCGCAGCACCGCCCGTGAGCAGCTGACGATCGCCCACTGCGGACTCGGGGCCGCGGAGTCCGCCCAGGCCGCCGCCGAGCGGGCCCTGACCGACGTACGCGAAGTCGACCGGCTGCAACGCCGGTTCGCCCAGGCGCACGAGCGGGCAGCGCTGCTCGAGGAGCGCGCCGACGGCTACCACCAGGCGCAGGCCAGGATGGAGCGGTCCCGCAAGGCGGAGGCGGTGGCGCCCGCGCTGGAGCTGCGGGAGGCGGCGGAGGCGGAGCACCGCCGGGCGGCCGTGGCCGAGGCACGCGCGCGTGGGCTGCTGCCGGACACCTTCGCGGGAGCGGGCGCCGCCGGACTCGCCGCCGCCGCACGCCGCGCGGCCGAGGAGCTGGGCGGCCTGGACTCGGCCCGGCGCGCCGAGCAGCGCCTGGCCGAACTCGTCGCGGAGCGCGCCGACCTGGACCGCCAGGAGCGCTCCGACGAGGAGGTTCTCCAGGAGGCCGAGGCATGGCTGGCCGGGTGGGAGCAGGCCCGCGCGGGTCTTCGCCGCGGCGTCGAGTCCGCCCAGGAGGCGGCCACCCGCGCCGAACAGCTGGCCGTGCAGCGGGAGCCCGCCCGCAAGCGGCTCGCCGCCGCACGCCAGCGCGACCAGTTCGCCCGGGACACCGACGATGCCCAGCAGCGGGTCATCGACGCGACGGACCGCGCGCTGAAGGCCCGCGCCGAGTGGCTGGACGTCAAGGAGCAGCGGCTGAACGGCATCGCCGCCGAGCTGGCCGCACAGCTCACCGCCGGCGAGCCCTGCGCGGTCTGCGGCGCCACCGAGCACCCCGCCCCCGCTCGCAAGGACGCCGGACACGTCGACCGGGAGACCGAGGAGCGCGCGCTCGCCACCTCGCAGCACGCCGACGATCAGCGCGCCGAGGCCGAGCGGCGCCTCGCCTTCGTCCAGCGGGCCCTGGCTGCCGCCCAGGGCGAGGCCGGGGACACCTCCACCGAGGAACTCACCGTCCAGGCCGACGAGTTGGAGCGCGAATACGCCCAGGTCCGCACCGCCGCCTCGGCGCTGCACACCGCGACGGAACAGCTGCGGCAGGCCGAGCGGGAGCGTGAACAGCGTCTGTCGGCCCAGCAGGACGCCGTCGTACGCACCGCGACCCGCGGCGCCCGCCGGGACGCCCTGGACCGGGAACGCACCAGCCTGGAAGCGGAGTTGACCGAAGCACGCGGTGCCGCCGACAGCGTGGCCGCCCGCGCCGCCCAGCTGGAGCGGCAGGCCGCACTGCTCACCGACGCCGCCGACACCGCGCGCGTCGCCGAGGACACCGCCCAGCGGCTCAAGGACGCCGACGCCCGGCTCGCCGACGCCGCCTTCCGGGCCGGCTTCGACACCCCGCAGGCCGCGGCGGCCGCCCTCCTCGACGAGACGGCCCACCGCGACCTGCAGCACCGGCTGGACGCCTGGCAGGCCGAGGAGGCCGGCGTACGAGCCGTACTCGCCGAGACCGACACCGCCGACGCCGCCCAGCAGGAGCCCGCCGACGTGGCGCGGGCGGAGCAGGCCGCCGCCGACGCGGGCCGCCGGGTCCGCGAGGCCGCCTCCGCGTGCGACGCGGCCGCCCGGCGCTGCGCCGAACTCGACCGGCTCTCCGCCCGCTCGGCCACCGGCCTCAGGCTGCTGGCGCCGCTGCGCGAGGAGTACGACCGGGTGGCCCGGCTGTCCGCGCTCGCCGCGGGCACCTCCGCGAACAACGAACGCAAGATGCGGCTGGAGGCCTATGTGCTCGCGGCCCGCCTGGAGCAGGTGGCGGCCGCCGCGACCGCGCGCCTGCAACGCATGTCCTCCGGCCGCTACACCCTCGTCCACTCCGACGACCGCACCGGACGCGGCCGCAGCGGACTCGGGCTGCACGTCGTCGACGCCTGGACCGGACGCGAGCGGGACACAGCGACCCTGTCGGGCGGGGAGACCTTCTTCGCCTCCCTCGCGCTGGCCCTCGGCCTCGCGGACGTCGTCACCGACGAGGCCGGCGGGGTCCGGCTCGACACCCTCTTCATCGACGAGGGCTTCGGCAGCCTCGACGACCAGACCCTGGACGAGGTCCTCGACGTCCTGGACTCACTGCGGGAGCGCGACCGCAGCGTGGGCATCGTGAGCCATGTGGCCGACCTGCGCCGGCGGATCCACGCCCAGCTGGAGGTCGTGAAGGGGCGCTCGGGGTCGGTGCTGACACAGCGGGGCGGAGGCTGAGGTCAGCGCCCCAGGGGCCGCCGGGGGAGCGGGGAGGAGTAGACGACGCTCGTGGTCACCGAGCCCAGCGTGCCGATCTTGCCCGACACCTCCTCCAGGTGACGCATCGAGCGGGCGGCCACCTTGATGACGAAGCAGTCGTCGCCGGTCACGTGGTGCGCCTCCAGGATCTCGGGCGTCACGGCGACCAGGTCGTGGAAGGGCTTGTAGTTGCCGTTGGGGTACCGAAGGCGGACGAACGCCAGGATCGGCAGGCCCAGCCGGTCGGGGTCGACGACCGCGGCGTACCCCTGGATGACCCCTGCCTCCTCCAGCCGCCGCACCCGCTCGGTGACCGCGCTCGCGGACATCGACACGGCCCGGGCGAGTTCGGCATAACTCGCCCGGCCCTCCCGCTGGAGGACTTCTAGGATGCGCCAGTCGGTGGCGTCCGGGGAATACGCGGTCATGCCCGAGAAATAGCAGGGATATCCCGGGCCGAGCAAGGCCCGCGCCGTGGAATCTCCCTTCTGGTCGTTGATCGCCGACCGTAGATTTCTGGCCATGACGACAACCGACGCACTCACCCCGAACGCCGTTCTGCGCGTCGCCCCCGCCACCCCGGCCGAGGCCGCCGCCTACTTCCGTGCCAGTCTCGTCTTCCACGCCGACGTGTCCGACGTCGGCGCCGCGCTCGCCGCCGACGGCGACCCCGGCTTCGTCGTCCTCGACTCCCGCTCCACCGCCGCCTGGGACCAGGGCCATGTCCCGGGTGCGGTCCATCTGCCCACCGCGCTCATCCCCGAGCAGGCCGGACAACTCCTCGACAGGTCCGTGCCCGTCGTGACGTACTGCTGGGGCCCGGGCTGCAACGGTGCCACCCGCGCCGCGTCGGCTCTCGCCGAACTCGGCTTCCAGGTCAAGGAGATGCTCGGCGGCTTCGAGTACTGGGTGCGCGAGGGCTTCGAGTTCGAGACCTGGGAGGGCCGCGAGCGCCGCGCCGCGGACCCGTTGACCGCCCCGTCCGGCTCGGAGGACTGCGGTTGCTGAGCCCCGGGGATTCCGGTGCGGTTCCTGTGCAGGTGCAACCCTGAGGTTCCTGTGCGTGTAGGTTCTGGCGCATGGTGCGATACGCGGAGCCGGGCGCGGTGGAGTGGGTCGAGTCGGGCGGCGGCCCGCTCATAGTGGTTCCGGAGACGGTGCTGCCGTTCTGGGCGGGCGCCGACGGCGACGAGACGGCCTCCGACTACGACCGGGCCTGTGAAGTGGACGGCTTTGTGGGCCTGTTGCCGGTCGGCGACGCCGCCGCTCTGGTCCTCGGGGACGAGCCTGCTTCGACCTCCTACCTCCCCGACCACGACACTTTCGTACGGTGGTGTGCCGCCGACTCCGAGGACGAACTCCTCGCCGAAGTCCCCGCCGCCCTCGCCACGGCCGCCTGGGAGGACGAGGTGAACTGGTCGGTACCCGGCCCGGTCGTCCTCTTCGACGCGGCCTGGCCCGGCAACGACTCCGTGAACACCGACCACTTGAAGGTCTCGCTGGCCCCGGGCCGGTACGCGGTACGCGCCGCCAACGTACGGCCCGGGCCGGAGACCTGGCTGGGTCTCGTCCAGCTGCGCCGGCTCCCGGACTGAGTGCCGTTCACGTGCGCGACGCCGCCGGGTGAACGGCTGCGGCCGGTGACCGACTTGGACCATGGGTTCGAGTCGGTCACCTGATCCGGAGCGTCAGAGCCGCGCCAGTTCGTCCACCAGGTCGTCCAGTCCCAACGAGCCCTGCGACAGCGCCGCCATGTGCCAGGCCTTCAGGTCGAAGGCGTCGCCGTGCCGTTCGCGGGCCTTCTCCCGGCCCAGCAGCCAGGCCCGCTCGCCCAGCTTGTAGCCGATCGCCTGGCCGGGGATCGTGAGGTAGCGGGTCAGTTCACTCTCCACGAAGTCCGCCGGACGGCTGCTGTGCGCACCGAAGAACTCCTGCGCCAGCTCGGGGGTCCAGCGCTCGCCCGGGTGGAAGGGGGAGTCCGCCGGGATCTCCAGCTCCAGATGCATGCCGATGTCGACGATGACGCGGGCGGCCCGCATCATCTGCGCGTCGAGATAGCCGAGCCGCTGCTCCGGGTCCGTGAGGAAGCCCAGTTCGTCCATCAGCCGCTCCGCGTACAGCGCCCAGCCCTCCGCGTTGGCGCTGACCCCGCCCACCGCTGCCTGGTAGCGGGAGAGGTTCTCCGCGACATGGGCCCACTGGGCGAGCTGGAGGTGATGGCCGGGGACGCCCTCGTGGTACCAGGTGGAGACGAGGTCGTAGACCGGGAAACGGGTCTGGCCCATGGTCGGCAGCCAGGTGCGGCCGGGACGCGAGAAGTCCTCCGACGGGGGCGTGTAGTACGGCGCCGCCGCACCACCGGGCGGCGCGATGCAGGACTCCACCTTCCGTACCCGCTCGGCGAGTTCGAAGTGGGTGCCGTCGAGCGAGTCGATCGCCTGGTCCATCAGGCCCTGGAGCCAGTCGCGGACCTCGTCGACACCTTCGATGTGCTTGCCGTGCTCGTCGAGGTGGGCGAGCGCCACCCAGGGCGTCCCGGCGCCGGGCAGGATCTTCTCGGCCTCCCGCTCCATCTCGGCGAGCAGCCGGTGGTACTCGGACCAGCCGTACGCGTACGCCTCGTCCAGGTCGAGGTCCGTGCCGTTGAAGTAGCGCGCCCAGCGGGCGTACCGCTCCCGGCCCACCGTGTTCGAGGCGCCCTCGATCATCGGCGTGTACACGTCCCGCATCCAGTCGCGCAGTTCCACCACGGAGGCCGTCGCGGCGCGGGCGGCCTCGTCCAGCTCCGCGCGCAGCGCCTCGGGGCCCGCCGAGACGAAGTCCTCGAACCAGCCACGGCCGTTGCCGTCGGTGTCCGCCCACTCGGTGAGCTGCTCGACGAAGGTGGCGGTCGGACGCGGCGCCGCGTACAGCTTGCGCTCCAGACCGAGCGCGAGGGACTCGCGGTAACCCGCGTACGCGGTCGGTACCTCCCGCAGCCGCTCCGCGATCGCCGCCCAGTCCTGCTCCGTCTCCGTCGGGGTGACGGTGAAGACCTCGCGGATCGAGTGGGCGGGCGTGGCCATGTTGCCGACCGCGCGCAGCCCCTCGTCCGCCTCGTGCACGGCGAGTTCGGCCGTCAGGCGCTCCCGCAACAGCCGACCGCACCGGCGCTCGATGTCACTGTCCGCGCCGGACCGCCGCTCGGCCTCGTCGAGCTTCGCGAGCGTGGCCCGCTGGAGCTCCGCGAGCGCCTCCTGTCCCGCCGGCGAGGTATCGGGAAGCTTGCTCGAACTCTCCTTCACACCCAGGTAGGTACCGGTGATCGGATCGAGGGCGATGAGCTCGTCGACGTAGGCGTCGGCGACCTGACGGGGCAGCGGGCTCTGAGTCTCAGACATGCGGTCCATCCTCATACGGGGACCTCGCGGGAGTCACCCCGATTCCGCTGTCGGCGTGGCAGGCGGCAGGAGGGGTCCGCACTCCCACTGCTGGAAGATCAACCGGGTCTCCACCCGGGCCACCTCGCGCCGGGACGTGAACTCGTCCAGCACCATCCGCTGCAGATCCGTCATGTCCGCCACGGCCACGTGCACGAGGTAGTCGTCGGGGCCGGTCAGATGGAAGACGGTCCGCGACTCCGGCAGCGCCCTGATGCGCTCCACGAACGGCCCCACCAGCTCCCGCCGATGCGGCCTGACCTGCACCGACAGCAGCGCCTCCAGGCCCCGGCCCAGCTTCCCCGGATCCAGCCGCAGCTGATGACCGAGGATGACGCCCGAGCGGCGCAGCCGGGTCACCCGGTCCAGACAGGTCGACGGCGCGACACCGACCTGCGCGGCGAGGTCGCGGTAGGTGGTCCGGGCGTCGTTCTGCAACAGCCGCAGCAGATGCAGGTCCACCGGGTCCAGTACGACAGATTCGGCCATTGGCCGAACGTAGCACGGGCTTCGGCGCGAGAACGCCGGTCGGTGTTCACTCTTGCGGGCATGGACTCAGCGCGCATCGCCACCGCCTCTCGTACGCCGCTCAGAGCACTGGCCACCGAGGCCGTCCACGCCGGCCGCGACGACCTCGCCCGGCAGGGCCTGCACGCCCCGCCCATCGATCTGTCGACGACCTACCCGTCCTACGACAGCCGCGGCGAGGCCGCCCGCATCGACGCCTTCGCGGCGACCGGAGCCGAGCCGGACGGCCCGCCCGTGTACGGGCGCCTCGGCAACCCCACCGTCGCCCGCTTCGAGACCGCCCTGGCCCGGCTGGAGGGGACCGAGTCCGCGGTCGCCTTCGCCAGCGGCATGGCCGCGCTCACGGCCGTCCTTCTCGTACGGGCCTCCCTGGGCCTGCGCCACGTCGTCGCCGTACGCCCCCTGTACGGATGCAGCGACCACCTCCTGACCGCGGGACTTCTCGGCACGGAGGTCACCTGGACCGACCCGGCGGGGGTCGCCGACGCGCTGCGCCCGGACACGGGCCTGGTCCTGGTCGAAACCCCGGCCAACCCCACCCTCGCCGAGATCGACCTGCGGGCCCTGGCCCACTCCTGCGGCTCCGTGCCCCTCCTCGCGGACAACACCTTCGCCACACCCGTGCTCCAGCGCCCCGCGGAACACGGCGCCCGCCTGGTGCTGCACAGTGCCACCAAGTACCTCGGCGGCCACGGGGACGTGATGGCGGGCGTGGTGGCCTGTGACGAGGGGTTCGCCGGGCACCTGCGGCAGGTTCGCTTCGCGACGGGCGGCGTCCTGCACCCCCTCGCCGGCTACCTGCTGCTGCGAGGCCTCGCGACTCTTCCCGTACGGGTGCGGGCGGCCTCCGCGAGCGCCGCCGAACTCGCCCGCCGCCTGGCAGCCGATCCCCGTGTCACCCGTGTCCACTACCCGCGCATCGGCGGCGCGATGATCGCCTTCGAGGTCGACGGCGACCCGCACGGGGTGATCGAGCGGGTCCGCCTGATCACCCCTGCGGTGAGCCTGGGCAGTGTGGACACCCTCATCCAGCACCCGGCGTCGATCAGCCACCGCATCGTGGACGCGGAGGACCGCAGGGGTGCGGGCGTGAGTGACCGATTGCTCCGTCTGTCGGTGGGCCTGGAGGACGTGGAGGACCTGTGGACGGATCTGGACGCGGCGCTGGAGTGCTCCGTCAGGGCCGCGGGCCTGTATTGACCTGCGGCTCCGCGACTCCCACAGCAGGTTCGGGCTCTCCCTGAGGAGCGATACGCGCGGTGATCACCAGGGTCCCCTCCTCGATCTGATAGTCGAGGGGGAGCCCCAGCCCCCGCATCGCGGCGACCATCCCCGTGTTGGAGGACTGGGTCACGGCGTACACGCTCTCGCACCCGGCCTCGACAGCCAGCGCCACCAGCCGCTCCAGCAACTCCGCGCCGATCCCACGCCGCTGCCACGCGTCCTCGACGAGCAGCGCCACCTCGGTCTCGTCACCGTCCCACAGCAGATGCCCGAGCCCCACGATCCGACCCGAAGCGGTCTGTACGGCCAGGGTGCGGCCGAACCGGGGACTGAGCAGGTGGTTGAGATAGCGGTCGGCGTCACCGACGGGCCCGTGGTAGCGCATGGTCAACGTCCGCGGCGAGCACCGCTCGTGCATCGCCACCGCGGCCTCCAGGTCCTCGGTGTCGGCCCGGCGCACGGTGATGTCGTGGCCTTCCGGCAGCGTCAGTGCGTCCTGGCTGCGCGGCACCCGCGGACCCAGCCGGGCGTCCAGCTCGACCAGGGCCCGGGCCCGGGCGAACTCCGTCGGCGTGAACGGCAGATACGGCCGTTCCACGGTGATCACTCCGCCTTCCGGTGCCCGCAACCGCATCACGGTGTCCTCCAGAGCTCCTTCCACGGGCACACTCTCCGAACCGCGACCGCCTCCCACCGGAACGGCCGGCAAGGACCGGATCGTGCACCGGCCCAGCAACTGCCGCAACGCCAGCGGCAGTTCCGCCGCGTCCAGGGCGGTCCGGGTGGCGAGGCCCAGCACCCGGGTCGGGGCGTCCACCAGGTCGTGCGTGTCGGCCCGCTCGATCCAGGTGTCGGAGCCGCCGGCCAGCGCGACGGCCCGGGTGATCTCGGAGCCCTCCAGCGCACCGGGGGCACGCAGCAGGAACTCGTCGACCGTGCCCTCGGCCAGTGGGTGGGTCTGCAGGCTGAGGATGTCCACCCGGTGCGCGGCGAGGGCCGTGCAGAGGGCGGCCAGCGAACCCGGTTCGTCCTTCACCGTGGTGCGCATCCGCCACAGCGTGCTCTCCGCGGCCACGGGGTCCGAGGTGCGCGACGGCTGGTCGGACGGCCCGGCCTGCTCCCCCTGGGGCAGCGGCCGGGTGCCGGTATCACCCGTCGGGGGTGCGTGACCGTGGCGGCGTGCCCACCATGTGTGGAATCCGGCGGTGGCGGCCAGGGTCACCGCCGAGATCACCAGCAGCGCGGCACCGTCGGGGCCGTGCCCGATCAGGTTCGCGACGGTGTCGACCACCGCGACGGCCGTGAACAGGGCCGCGAGTTCGATCAGGTCGCGCCGCCAGTGGTGCACGGGGCGACCGTGTTTCGCACGGGTCACATCAGACATGTCTCGAGTCATGCAGCCACTGTGGAGGAACGGTGTTGCGTGATCACGAACGCATTGTGACTGATCGGTAAAGCGCGGTTCTGTGCTTTTGTGCCTTTTTCAACTGTTCGGGCGTGAGTGACGTTGCCGAGAAGTCACTGGCCCACCCGACCCGGCTGGAGCGCCTGCGTGAACAGCACCGTGCCGTCCTGCTCGCGCAGACGCACCGTCAGCTCACCGCTGTGGCCGTCGATGTCGACCTCGCCGAAGAACTGGTAGCCGCCCGCGGGGGAGACGTTCGAGGCGGTCGGTGCCTTCACGAACACCCGCTCGGGGCCGAAGGTGCCGTCGAGCGCGCTGGCCGGGAAGGCACCCGCGTTCAGCGGACCCGAGACGAACTCCCAGAACGGCTCGAAGTCGGTGAACGCGGCCCGCGACGGCTGGTAGTGCTGGGCCGAGGTGTGGTGCACGTCGGCGGTCAGCCATACCGTGCCGGTGATCCGCCGGTGCTTGATGTACCGCAGCAGCTCGGCGATCTGCAGCTCACGTCCGAGCGGGGCGCCCGGGTCGCCCTGCGCCACCGCCTCGATGTTCGCCCTGCCCTCCGTGGTGTCGGGCACGACCAGGCCGAGCGGCATGTCGGAGGCGATCACCTTCCACACCGCCCTCGAGCGCGACAGCTCCCGCTTGAGCCATTCCAACTGCTCCCGGCCGAGGATGCCCTGCGGGTCCACGGTCTGGTCGTCGGGCGAGTTGGCGTTGCGGTAGGTCCGCATGTCCAGCACGAACACGTCGAGCAGCGGACCCTGGGGCAGCACCCGGTACACCCGGCCGTCCCGCGCACCCGGCCGCAGCGTGGAGATCGGGAAGTACTCGCTGAACGCGCGCCGGGCTCGGCCCGCGAGCACGTCGACGCTCTTCTCGGTGTAGCGGGCGTCGGAGTCGAGGATCGTCTGGCCCGGGTACCAGTTGTTGCGCACCTCGTGGTCGTCCCACTGAATGACGGACGGCACCTGGGCGTTGAAGGCCCGGAGGTTGTGGTCGAGCAGGTTGTAGCGGAAGTTGCCGCGGAACTCGGCCAGGGTCTCGGCGACCTTGGACTTCTCCTCGGTGGTGATGTTCCGCCAGGTGCTGCCGTCGGGCAGGGCGGCGGTCGCCGCGATCGGGCCGTCGGCGTAGATGTTGTCGCCGCTGCACAGGAAGAAGTCCGGGTCGAGCTGGGCCATCGCCCGGTAGATCGTGTAGCCGCCGAAGTCCGGGTTGATGCCCCAGCCCTGCCCGGCGAGGTCGCCGGACCACAGGAACCGCACCCCGTCACGGCGTTTGTGGGACACCGTGCGGAAGGTGCCGGCGACCGGCTCGCCGGTGCGGCGCGGGTCGTCCGGGTCGGCCAGCAGCACGCGGTAGTGGATCTGCTCGCCCGACGGCAGACCGCGCAGCCGGGTCGTACCGGTGAAGTCGGTGTCCGCGCCGAGCAGCGGGCCGTGCCATCTGCGGGGGTTGCGGAACGACTCGGTCGCCGACGTCTCCACGATCATCCGGGCCGGACGGTCGGAACGCACCCACACCAGGCCGGAGTCGGAGGTCACGTCTCCCGTCTGCACCCCCCAGCCCGCCCCGGGGCGCCCGGAGAGCGCGAAGGCCGGTGCGGCTCCGGAGACCGTCGGCAGGGTGAGGGCGGCCGATGCGGCCAGGGAGCCGCGCAGCACGCTGCGGCGGCCGGGGAACGGACGGTGTGACATGGATGCGCCTCCAAGGACGGGATCCGGCCGGTGTGCGATGCCAGAACTACTGGGGCACCGCAGCGCACACGCAAACCACAGATGAACAACTGGCCGCGGGAACAAGGGAACCCGTGTGCGAAATGGCGTGGGTCAGCCGCGGGCGGCCTCGGCCATCAGGCGTACGCCGTCCCGGATCCGGGTCTCAGGCAGGTGTGCGTAGCCGAGGACCAGCCGCACGCCCCGCTTCTCGTCGGGCTCGGCACGCGCGTGTGCGTAGTCCGTCAGCGGGCGGACGGTCACACCGGCCGCCGCCAGGCGCGCGAGGAACCTCTCCTGGGGGCCGTACCGCTGCGGCAGCGTGGCGATGACGTGCAGCCCGGCGGCGATCCCGGACACCTCCGTGCCGGGGAGGTGCTCGTCCAGCGCGGAGACCAGCGCGTCACGCCGCTCCCGGTAGGCGCGCTGGCAGCGGCGCAGTTGGCGGTCGTAGTCGCCGCGCTCCACGAACCGGGCGAACAGCGCCTGGTCGAGTGTGGGATGACCGAGGTCCATGGTCCGCTTCCGTTCGACGACCTCGTCGGCCAGCGCTTCCGGCACCAGCAGCCAGCCGAGCCGCAGTCCGGGAGCCAGGGACTTGCTGACCGATCCCGCGTAGGCCACCCGATCCGGGTCGAGCCCCTGGAGCGCGCCGACGGGGGCCCGGTCATAGCGGAAGTCGCCGTCGTAGTCGTCCTCCAGGACGAAGCCGTCGACGGAACGCGCCCAGTCGAGCAGTTCCGCACGGCGCCGCGCGGAGTAGGCGATGCCGGTCGGGAACTGGTGCGAGGGCGTCGTGACCACGGCACGCACGCCCGAGTCGTACAGGGGACCGAGGGAGATTCCGTCCTCGTCCAGCGGTATGGGAACGATGGCGACGCCGGCCGCCGCGTACAGGGCGTCGTGCTGCGGGCTGCCGGGATCCTCCACGCCGACGGTCGGCAACCCGCGCGCATGGAGCGCGAATCCGAGCAGCGTCGTCGCCTGCGCCACGCCGGAGACGACCACGATCCGCTCCGGGTCCGCGACCACACCCCTGCGGCGGGCCAGCAGCTCGGCCAAGGCGGCGCGCAGCCGGGGCAGCCCGCGCGGGTCGGGATAACCGAGGTCCTGGTGCGGCAGTTCCGCCAGCACACCGCGGTGTGCCGTGGCCCAGGCGGTGCGGGGGAACAACGACAGGTCGGGCGTCCCGGCCACGAAGTCCGCGCGGCTGCCCCGAGACCGCGGGGCCAGGTCACGCGCGCGTGGGTGAGCGGCCCGCACGGCACCGCCGACCCAGGTGCCCGCACCCCGGCCGCTGCGCAGATAACCCTCCGCCGTCAGCTGCTCGTACGCCTCGGTGACCAGCCCACGCGACACACCGAGGTCGGCCGCCAGATCCCGGCTCGACGGCAGCCGCGTCCCCGGCATGAGCCGTCCGGTCCGCACCGCCTCCCGCAGCGCCGCCTGCAGGGAACGGCCACGCGTGCGTGCCGGCGCGGAGACGGCGGGCAGCAGCAGCTCCCAGGCAGGCGACGCGGCGGATTCCGGAACGTCCGGCTTCCCCTCCGGATTGGTCCGCGATGACGTCATGGGAATGGACCTTAAACCGGACCACCACGCTTCCTAGCGTCACTGCCATGAACACCACCACGCGCGGATACTTCCTCGCCACGCTCGCCTGCGTCCTCGTCGGAGCCTCCTTCACCGCCAACAGCCTGCTCGGCGACTACCCCTACGCGGGCGGCCAGTTCCTGCGCTACGGCCTCGCCGCGCTGTTGCTCGTTCCGTCGGCCGCGAGGGGCGCCGCGTCACGGTTGCGGGCACTCGGGTTCCGTCAGTGGACCCGTCTCGCGCTTCTCGCCGCCGTGGGCATGGTCGGCTTCAACCTCTCCGTCATCGCCGCCGAACGCACCGCGGAACCGGCCGTCCCGGGCGTCTTCGTGGGCTGCGCCCCCGTGCTGGTGGCCGTTCTCGTGCCGCTGCTCGACGGACGCCGACCCCGAGCCCGCGTCCTGCGGGGCGCGTTGCTCGTCGCCCTCGGCGCCTTCGCCGTACAGGGCTGGGGCCGTACGGACGGGACGGGCATCGCTTTCTCCGTGGGCGCGCTGGCCGGTGAGGTCGGTTTCGCGGTGCTCGCCGTACCCGTGCTGCGGCCCCTGGGACCACGGTTGTTGTCCGCCACCGTCTGCGCGGTCGCCGCCGTCGAGGCCGCGGTGGTCGGACCGTTCCTGGACGGCACCGCGTGGCTGCGCCGCCCCGACACCGCCGAGGCCGCCGCGCTGCTGTGGCAGGCGGCGGTCGTCACCGTCGTCGGGTTCGTGTGCTGGTACATGGGCATGCAGCGGATCGGCGCGGAGCGCGCCACGCTGTTCTCCGGGCTCATCCCGGTCGCGGCCGCCGGTACCGCGCCCCTTGTCGGAACGGGTTCCTACGGTGCGGCCCAGGCCGTGGGCAGTGCCTTGGTCGGCGCCGGAGTCGCCTTCGGATCAGGGGCGTTGAGCCGGCGGCGGAAGGACTCAGCGGCTGCCGTCGAGGATGACGCGCGCGACCAGAGCGGGGTCGTCGTTCATCGGGCAGTGGCCGCAGCCGGGCAGCCGCACGAGCCGGGCCCGGGGAATGATCTGCTTGGCCCGCACCCCCTGCCGACGCACGAGCAGCATGTCCCTGGTGCCCCAGGCCACCGTGACCGGCAGCCCCGGGACGTCGTCGCCGAACTGGACGGCGGTACCGGCCCTGAGGGTCGCGTCGAACCCCGTGGCCTGCGCCAGGGCGAGCGTCTCGGCGACCACGGCCTCGGGTGAACGCAGACCCGGGCGCGCATAGATGGTGCTCGTGAGGATCGTACGGCCGGCCGCACTGCGCGACAGCCGCTCGACCAGCGGCAGTGGCAGCCGCCGGGAGATGTGCCGCATCGCGAGCAGTACCCCGAACGCGTAGCGCCGCTCGGCCGGCGACCAGAACCCGGCGGGAGACAGCGCGGTGACGGACCGTACGAGCTGCTCGCGACCGAGTTCCAGGGCCAGCAGACCGCCGAGGGAGTTGCCCGCCACGTGCGGGCGGTCCAGCTCCAGGGCCTCGCAGAACGCCCCGAACACGGACGTCGTGGTGGCCAGGTCGTACGACAGCCCCTCGGGCAGCCCCGGCGACGCGCCGAACCCGGGCAGGTCCACGGCGATCACGTCGCGCTCGGTCGCCAGGATGTCCACCACCGGGTCCCAGGCCTGCCGGTGGTGACCTATGCCGTGCAGCAGGAGCAGCGGCTCACCGCGGCCCACGCGCGCGTAGGAGACGGTCACGGGCTGCGGCCCCTCGGCGGAGGGGACTTTGAAGGAGACGGTGGTGGACATGAGGGCTCCTTGACGGCGACTCACGGGCTGAGGCAGGCGCACGGCGGACGCGCTGTAGACAGCTTGTCAGCAATTGCTACTGGCGGGTAGACCCCTCGGATCCCCAGGGACCCGCCGCCCGGCCATATCGCCTGGACACGAACCGGCGTCTGGGTTGGGATGAACCCGTGGCCACTGACACCGAGACCGATGTCTTCGAAGAGCACCGTCCCGTCCTCATGGGCGTCGCCTACCGCATGCTCGGGCGCGTCACCGACGCCGAGGACGTGGTGCAGGACGCCTGGCTGCGCTGGTCGGCGGCCGATCGGAGCGAGGTGCGCGAACCGCGCGCCTACCTGGTCCGCGTCACCACCCGCCTGGCGATCGACCGGCTGCGCCAGGTCAAGGCGCGCGGCGAGACGTACGTCGGCCCCTGGCTGCCCGAGCCGTATGTGACCGACTTCGGGGACACCGTGCCCGACACCGCCGAGCAGGCCGTCCTCGCCGACTCGGTCTCCCTCGCGGTCCTGGTCGTCATGGAGTCGCTGTCACCGCTGGAGCGGGCGGTGTTCGTCCTCAGGGAGGCCTTCGGCTACCCCTACGCCGACATCGCCGCCATGCTCGACCGCGGCGAACCCGCCGTACGGCAGCTCGCGGGGCGGGCCCGCAGGCACGTCGAGGAACGACGGCCGCGCTACGAGGTCGACCCGGTCCGGCGCCGCGATCTGACGGAGCGTTTCCTCGCCGCCGCGGGCGGAGGCGACCTGGAGGGGCTGATGTCGCTGCTCGCCCCGGACGTCCGGCTCGTCGGGGACAGCGGCGGCAAGACCAAGGCGCCGCTGCGGGTCCTGGAGTCGGCCGACCACGTGGGTCGTTTCCTCGTCGGCGTCGCCGAAAAGGGCGTCCCGGACATCAGCTGGCGCTTCCTGGAGCTCAACGGCGGACCGGCGGTGCTCGTCCTGTCGGGCGGAAAGCCCGACTCCGTCTTCCAGCTGGACGTCCTGGACGGCCGCATCCAGTCCGTCTATGTCATCCGCAACCCCGACAAGCTGCGCTCCCTGCCTGCTGCCTGAGGGATCGAGGATTGGTCTTGACCAAGGGTGGGGGCCGCCCTATGGTCGCAGAGAAGTGCAACAACCTTTAATAAACAAGGGCGCTAAAACGCCGCCGGACCACGGCGATTGCGGAGGACAGGGTGGGGACCACGCAGCTGGAAACGGTGCCGGAACCGAAGTACTGGCATCTCAAGACGGTGCTCAGTGAAGCACTGGACTCCGAATTCTCCGTGGGCGAGATCCTGCCGAACGAGCGCGATCTCGCCGCCCGTTTCGGTGTCGCCCGTGCCACGCTCCGTCAGGCCCTGGAGCAGTTGGAGCTGGAAGGCAGGCTGCAGCGCCGCCGCGGTGTCGGGACGACCGTCGCGCCGCCGCGCGTGGGCGTGGCCGTCGGCAGCGAGCAGCACGCGTGGCCCGGTGCTGCCGGAGACGACTGGCAGGCCGTCGACTGCGCCGCCGCGGTGCCGCCCGCGGCCGTCGCGGACGCCCTCGGGACCGACCGCGAGCAGCCGGTGCACATCGTGCGCCGCTCCCGTATGACCCACGGTCAGCCTGTCGCCGCCGAGCTGCTGTACATCCCCGAGGCGTCGGTGCCGGAGCTCTCCGCCATAGACACTCCGTCCGGGGCGGCACGCGCGCGTGCCGTGCTGCGCGAACTGCAGCGCCTGGAGCTGGAGAGCCGGGAGAACGCCGTCGAACTCGGCTCGGCCCGCGCGGACGACGCGAAGGAACTGGACCGCCTGCCCGGGGCCCCGGTCCTCGTCGTCACCACCCGCTACCTGGCGGGGGGCCGCACCGCGGCCGTCTCGGTGGCCACCTACCGTGCGGACACCTGCCGGCTGACCTTCGGGGACTCCGGCGCGGTGGAGATCCACGAGGGCCCCGAGCGCCGGGCCTCCTGAGCAGCACTGCGGCGGTGCCCCGGACCCCGGTCCGGGACACCGCCGTATGTCATCGCGCGCCGCCCGGGGACGGCTCACCGCCGCGCCGTGACCGTGCCCTCCACCGCGAACAACTGCTCCTCCACATGGTCGAGAGCAAGGCGCAGCGCGCCCGTCGCCACGGCCGCCTCGCCCAGCAGCGACAGGGTGACCTTCGGCGGCCGCAGACAGTAGCGGGCCAACTCGCGCCGCAGCGGCTCCAGTACGCCGTCCAGGCCGGCCGCCCAGCCGCCGACCACGACGAGTTCCGGGTCGAGGGCCAGGACGAGCGCCGCCACGTCGTGGACGAGCCGCTGGATGAACCGGTCCACGGCCGCGCGGGCCCGCTGGTCGCCCTCCCGGGCCTGCGCGAAGACCGCGGCGACCGCCTGCTCGTCGAGCGGGTGCAAAGGCTCGTCCGTGGTGGACAGCAGTGTCTCGGGGGTGACCTCGCGGCCGAGCAGATGCAACGCGCCGATCTCCCCGGCCGCCCCGCCGTACCCCCGGTGCAACCGCCCGCCGATCAGCGAACCGGCCCCCGGACTCAGCCCGGCCAGCACGAACACCACGTCGTCGGACTCGGTGGCGGAGCCCTTCCAGTGCTCGGCGACCGCGGCCGCGTTGGCGTCGTTCTCCACCAGCACCGGGCACTTGAAGGAACGGCTCAGCCGCTCGCCGAGACGCAGCCCCGTCCACTCGGGCAGCGCCGCGCACAGCCGTATGGTCCCGTCCGCCTCCACGATGCCCGGCGAGGCGACCCCCACGGCCCACAGCGAGTCGCGCGCGACCCCGGCCCGGCGCAGCAGTTCGGCGACCGCAGTGCGCAGCCGCTCCAGACGTTCGTCGGCCGAGGCCGTCTCGTCGACGTCCTTGGCCACCGCGCCGAGCACCCGGCCGTCGAGGTCGGACAGGAGCGCGGCGACCCGGTGGGGCCCGATGTCCAGGCCCAGCAGGTGCCCGGCCTCGGCCCGGAACCGGAACCGCCGCGCGGGCCGTCCCTGCCGCCGGGCGACGCTCTCGTCCGCCGCCTTCTCGACCACCAGGCCGCTCTCGATGAGCCCCTCGACGACCCCCTCGACCGTCGGCCGGGACAGGCCCGTCACCCGGGTGATCTCGGTCAGCGTCGCGCAGTCCGTGGCGCGCAGCGCGTGCAGTACCACCGCGGAATTGATTCTTCGCAGGAGTGAGGGATCCCCGCCGGTCAGTCGCCCCAACGTCCGTCCTCCCAGCTCGTGCGCGTGTGGGGCGGATGGTACAGGTCGCTCCGCCGCCCTGCCGCCCCGCCGGCCGATTCGCCGGTCACCCCGGCGCCACGAACCCCGACTCGTACGCCGCGATCACCGCCTGCGTCCGGTCCCGCGCCCCCAGCTTCGCCAGGACGCCGCTGACGTGCGACTTCACGGTCTCCGTGCCGACGATCAACCGTGTGGCGATCTCCGCGTTGGACAGACCGCGCGCCATCAGCCGCAGCACCTCGGCCTCCCGCTCGGTCAGCTGGGCCCGCTCCATCGCGGCCCGGGCGGCACGGTTGCCGCCCTCCTCGCCGTACTGGGCGGCCAGCTGTCGTACCGAGGCGGGGAACAGCAGGGACTCGCCCTCGGCGACCAGCCGCACCGCGTGCACGATCTCGGCCGGCCGGGCCCGCTTCAGCAGAAACCCGTCGGCACCGGCCCGCAGTGCCTCGTACACGTACTCGTCGTTCTCGAACGTCGTCACCACGAGGATCTTCGGCGGCTTGTCGACCGTCCGCAGTACCGCGCGCGTGGCCTCGATACCGTCCAGCAGCGGCATCCGTACGTCCATGGCGACCACGTCGGGCCGCAGCTGCCGTACCAGGGGGATCACCGCCGCCCCGTCGGCCGCCTCGCCGACGACCTCGATGTCGGGCTGCGCCTCGAGCACCGCCCGCAGACCGGCGCGTACGAGGGGTTCGTCGTCGACGAGGAGAACGGTGACCGGCATCCCGTCAGCGTAGATCAGCGGAGCGGCAACTCGGCATGCACCTGCCAGTCACCCCGGTCGGGCCCGGTGCGCGCGCGGCCGCCGAGCAGGGCCGCCCGTTCGCGTATCCCGCGCAGCCCGCTGCCCCGTCCGGGGCCGGGTATGTCGGCCGTCAGCGGATTGCGGACCTCCAGGGCGAGTGCCTCGCCCGTGACCTCGATACGGATCCGGACCGGGACGGCTCCCGCGTGCCGCAGCACATTGGTCAGCGACTCCTGGAGGATCCGGTAGCCCTCCCGGGAGACCGGCCCGGGCACGGTGTCCACCGGCCCGGTCAGTTCGGCCTCCACCTTGGCGCCGGACGCGCGCGCGGACTCCAGGAGCCGGTCGGCGTCCGTCAGCGTGGGCCGGCCGCTCACCGGCCGGTCGGACTCGCGCAGGATGCCGAGGACACGCTCCAGGTCCTCCAGCGCGGCCCGGCCGGTCTCCTCGATGGCGTCCAGGGCACGGTCCGTGAAGGCCGGATCGCCGGCCGCCCGCGCGGCGCCCGCCTGGACGACGGCGACGGTCAGGGCGTGCCCGATGGAGTCGTGCAGCTCGCGCGCGATGCGGGTGCGCTCCAGGAGCTGCTCGGTGCGCTCCTCCATGGCGGCCAGGCGCTCGGCCGGGGAGGGACCGAGGAGCCGGAGCGCGAGCGCGGTGATCAGACGGCCCGAACCGACCACGGTCGCCGCCAGCGCGGCCAGCGACAGGGGCGCGAGCAGGACGTGCCACCACCGGTGGCCGTCGAGGAGGATCAGGACGCCCTCGTCGACGTCACGTCCTAAGGCCGACGCCACCAGGTCCACCGAGCTGATGAGCAGTTGCATGCTCAACATCGCCGTCGCGTAGCCGAGCAGCAGCCGCGCCTCCAGCCACAGGACCAGCCGTCCCCGGTCGCTCCAGGACGCCGACGGCGCGACGACGATGTCGCTGCTCTCGCTGTTGTGCCGGTGCCCTGTCAGCAGCAGCCTCGCCTGCAGCCCCTCCACGGTGCGCATCGCGGGCACCAGAGCCGCGGGCGCGAGCGTCACGGCCGCCACCAGCCAGGTCCACCACGCTTCCTCGACGAACATCCACATGGCCGGCCACACGACGGCGATGAACAGATGCAGCCATCGTGTGTACGTCACCGCCCGACGGAACGGGCGCAGCAAGCGGACCATGTGGTCATCGTGCCAGCCGCCACCGACAACGAGCCTCCCCCGCACGGGGGAGACGATCTCCCCACGCGGGGGAGGCCCCGCCCCCGCGGCACCGGTCAGGCTGCTGCCATGACCAGCATCGAAGTCCAAGCCCTCACCAAGGAGTTCGGCACCCGACGAGCCGTGGACGACGTCACCTTCCGTGTCCTGCCCGGCCGTGTCACCGGCTTCCTCGGGCCCAACGGCGCCGGAAAGTCCACCACCATGCGACTCGTCCTCGGCCTCGACCGCCCGACCTCCGGGACGGCCACCATCGGCGGCCGCGCCTACGTCACACTCGACGAACCCCTGCGCCATGTGGGCGCCCTGCTCGACGCCCAGGCCGCGCACGGCTCCCGCTGCGGCCGCGACCACCTGCGCACGCTGGCGGCGAGCAACCGCATCCCCGACCGCCGGGTCGAGGAGGTGCTGGAGCGGACGGGGCTGGCCTCGGTCGCGAGGCGCCGGGTGAAGACGTACTCCCTGGGCATGCGGCAGCGGCTCGGCATCGCGGCCGCTCTGCTCGGCGACCCCGGCGTGGTCATGCTCGACGAGCCCTCGAACGGCCTCGACCCCGAAGGCATCATCTGGATCCGCGAGTTGCTGCGCCGGCTGGCCGGAGAGGGCCGCACGGTGCTGGTCTCCAGCCACCTGATGAACGAGACCGCGTCCTTCGCCGACCACCTCGTCGTCCTGGGCCGGGGGCGCCTGCTCGCCGACACACCGATGCGGGAATTCATCCACGCACGCGTGCGGCCCGGCGTCCGCATCCGCACGACGGACCCCACCGCCCTCAAGAGCGCCCTCGCCCGGCACGGTCACGACGCCGTGGAGCACGAGGACGGGCACTGGACCGTGCAGCACGCGCGCGTGGACGAGATCGGCGCCCTCGTCTCCGCCGCGCGCGTGCCGCTCCTCGAACTGGCCACACAGGAAGCCACTCTGGAACAGGCCTACCTGGATCTGACCGCGACCGAGACCGAGTTCACCGCACAGCCGCAGGAGGCCTGACATGTCGTCCCCACCCACCCCCCGCTCCTTCGCCCCGGTCCTCCGCTCCGAGTGGCTGAAGATCCGTACGCTGCGCTCGCTCCTCGGCGCGCTGCTCGCCCTGTTCGCGGCGACCACCGCCTTCTCCGCGATCGCCGGAGTCTCGAACACTTCGGACCCCGAGTTCGATCCGCTGTTCATGGCGCTGTCCGGGGTCGCCCCGGGCCAGATCGCGGCCATCTCCTTCGGGGCCATGGCGGTGTCGTCGGAGTTCCACGGGGGTGGGCTCCGGCTGTCGCTGGCCGCGGTGCCGCGGCGGGGGCGGTGGTTCGCGGCGAAGCTGCTCGCGATCGGCCTGCCGGCGCTGGCCGTCGGGCTGGTCACCGCGTTCGCGGCGCTCGTCGTGGCACGGGCCGGGCTCGGGGACGCGGCGAGCGGCCTCTCCATGGGAGAGCAGACGCGCGGTGTGGTCGGCTGCGCGGTCTACCTGACACTGATGGCTTTGCTCGCGGCCGGAGTCGCGGCCCTGTTGCGCAGTGGTGTGGGCGCCCTCTCCCTGATCATCCCGTTCGTCCTCGTCGTCTCGTTCGTGATCGGAGACGCGGCCGGGGGCGGTGTCGCCGACTTCCTCCCCGACAGGGCCGGACAGGCCGTTCTGTACGAGACCCCCGACCGGACTCTGGGACCGTGGGCCGGACTCGGCGTCACCGCCCTGTGGACGGCGGCAGCCGTCGCGGCGGGCGCGTGGAGCTTGCGCCGCCGGGATGCCTGACCCCGGGGCGGGTCCGGGGTCAGGATGTCCGCCACCATGACCGGTCCGTGGCCGGGACGCGTGACCTACGGTTGGCCCGTCGCCTGGGATGTCCGACCCCACGACCGGCCTGAGGCCGGGACACGCGGCCGTGGCGTCTGACTCCACGGTGGGTCTGTCGCCGGGATGCCCTAGCCCATGACCGGTCCGTGGCCGTGGCGTCTGACTCCCCGGCGGTTCGTGGCCGGGGTGCGACCTCACGGCCGGTCGGTCCCCGGGGACGCCAGAGCCTCGCGACCGGTCCGTCGTCGGAACGTGCGGTCCCGGCGGGGCCGTGGCCGCGATGCCCGACCCCGCGACCGGCCTGTCGCCGGGACGCCCGGCCCCGAGTCACTTGACGCTCCGCCAAATGTCAGTGGTGGCCGGTTTACTGGATCACATGGACAGTGCGAAGTACCTCGCCGCGATCGACTCGCTGTGCGCCCGCGACCTGACCGCGGCGGACGGCGAGCCGGTGCCCTACGGGGCGGGACCCGGTTACCGCATCGAGTCGTTAGAGGTGAGCCACGGGACACGGACCGGTGACGCGGCGCGCCGCATGGCGACCGTGGCGGACTTCTACGCCCTGAAGAGCTCCATAGCGCAGCAGTTGGACGACCGCTGGGGCAGGCAGCAGCCGCTCTGGGGCATGGGCACGCTCCGGGTGCACAGCGAGCGGGGCGAGGAGATACCCGAACCCTGGGCCACGACGAGCTCCGTGGCGGACGACCTGGAGCTGTGGCAACCCCCGGGCTCGGACCGCTGGATCGCCCTCGGCGTGGGCTACCGGGACACCACCGACGAGGTCCACGTCCTGGCCGTGGCCTCGGACATCGACCCGGTCTGACCCGCTAGCCGTCCCCCGCCGTCACCCGCAGCCGGGCGAACTCCTCCGCCATCGTCGCCGCCGACCAGTGTGCGTTGAGGCCACTCGGATTCGGCAGCACCCACACGCGCGTCTCCCCGATCGTCCGCTCCTGCGGCCCGACCTTCGCCTTCCTGTCGTCGAAGGCCGCGCGATAGGCGGTGACCCCCACCACGGCCAGCCAGCGGGGCCTGAGCCGCGCCACCTTCTCGGCCAGCAGCCGCCCGCCCTCGCGGTACTCCTCGGCGCTCAGCTCGTCCGCCCGCGCGGACGCCCGGGCCACGACATTGGTGATCCCGAGCCCGTACGACAGCAACTCCCGCTGCTCCGACGGCTTCAGGAGCCTCGGGGTGAACCCGGACAGGTGGAGCACCGGCCAGAACCGGTTGCCGGGCCGGGCGAAGTGATCCCCCGTCGCGGCCGTCATCAGACCGGGGTTGATGCCGCAGAACAGCACACGCAGACCGTCCGCGACCACGTCCGGTACGACACGGTCGCGGGCGGCCTCCAACTCCTCGGGGGTGAAGCGCGTCATCGCGTGAGGAGCGTCAGAGGATCGCCCCGGGCGTGTAACCCGCGGCGGCCGGATGCTGCTTGACGATCTCCTCGATCCGGCCGACGACGACGGCGACCTGGTCGGCCGCGGCGCCCGTGAAGGACAGCTTGTCGGCCATCAGCGAGTCCAGCCCGGCCCGGTCGAGCGGAATGCGCTCGTCCGCGGCCAGCTTGTCGAGGAGTTCGTTGCGCTCGGCGCCCTGCTCGCGCATCGCGAGGGCGGAGGCGACGGCGTTCTCCTTGATCGCCTCGTGCGCGACCTCACGGCCTACACCCGCGCGCACCGCGCCCATCAGCACCTTGGTGGTGGCGAGGAACGGCAGGTAGCGGTCCAGCTCGCGCGCGACGACGGCCGGGAAGGCGCCGAACTCGTCGAGGACCGTCAGGAAGGTCTCCAGGAGACCGTCGAGAGCGAAGAACGCGTCCGGCAGCGCGACCCGGCGCACCACCGAGCAGGACACATCGCCTTCGTTCCACTGGTCGCCCGCCAGCTCGCCGGTCATCGAGGCGTAGCCGCGCAGGATGACCATCAGGCCGTTGACGCGCTCGCAGGACCGCGTGTTCATCTTGTGCGGCATCGCGGAGGAGCCGACCTGGCCCGGCTTGAACCCCTCGGTCACCAGCTCGTGCCCGGCCATCAGCCGGATCGTCTTCGCCAGCGACGACGGGGCCGCCGCCACCTGCACCAGCGCGGTGACGACCTCGTAGTCCAGGGAGCGCGGGTAGACCTGGCCGACCGAGGTGAACGCCTGCGAGAAGCCCAGGTGACCGGCGATCCGCTGCTCCAGCTCCGCCAGCTTCGAGGCGTCCCCGCCCAGCAGGTCCAGCATGTCCTGCGCGGTACCGACCGGGCCCTTGATGCCGCGCAGCGGGTAGCGGGCGAGAAGCTCCTCGACCCGGCCGTAGGCGACGAGCAGCTCGTCCGCGGCGGTCGCGAAACGCTTGCCGAGCGTGGTGGCCTGCGCGGCCACGTTGTGGGAGCGGCCGGCCATGACCAGCTCGCCGTACTCGCCGGCCAGCTTGCCGAGGCGCGCCAGGACGGCCACGCTGCGGTCCCGGATCAGTTCCAGGGAGAGCCGGATCTGGAGCTGCTCGACGTTCTCCGTGAGGTCCCGGGACGTCATGCCCTTGTGGACCTGCTCGTGCCCGGCGAGGTCGTTGAACTCCTCGATCCGTGCCTTCACGTCGTGCCGCGTGACCTTCTCGCGCTCGGCGATGGAGGCCAGGTCGACGGTGTCCAGGACCCGCTCGTAGTCGGCGAGCGCCTCCTCGGGCACCTCGATCCCGAGGTCCTTCTGGGCCCGCAGCACGGCGAGCCAGAGCTGACGCTCGAGCTTCACCTTCTGCTCGGGCGACCAGAGCGTGGCGAGCTCGGCGGAGGCGTAGCGTCCGGCGAGGACGTTCGGGATGCGGGGCTTGGCGGGAGCGGAAGTCACGTGTACGGATTCTACTGGCGATTCGTGCAGGCCAGCGCCCGGGCCCCGTTCGTCGGAACCTACGAGAGGTCTTCCGCGAGCTCCGCCAGCACATCGGCGTGACACGGTTCGGGCGCGCACCAGCAGGCCAGGGCCCTGCCGCGCAGTCTCGGGAACAGAGCGAGCAGATCCGGTCGTCGCAGTAGATACACCCGGTACTTCGCCATGACCTCGGCCCGCGTGCCGTCCCGGCGGCGCGAGGGGGTGTCGTAGGCGAAGGGGTGGTGCAGCGGGTGCTTCGGCAGGTCCCAGCCGCCCATGGTCCAGCGTCGGCCGACATAGGCGAGGTCGGCGGGCGCGTGTTCGAGGCGGGGGCCGTACTCGTGGATACGGCCCCCTGACGTTGACCACGCGCGTGTGCACGGCGTCCTAGGGCTCGTAGGGCCGCAGGTCGGGCCGCTTCGGCGGCAGGCCGTCGCCCGACGACCGCCCCGTCAGCCGGCGGCCGATCCACGGAAGCAGGTGCTGCCTGGCGAAGCGGGCGTCCGCGACGCGCCGCGCGACCCACCGCGGTGGGACCGTCGCCGGGACCGGTGTACGCCACTCCGTGTCCTCGGGGTCGTAGCCGAGCGTCTGCCACACGGCCTCGGCGACGCGGCGGTGGCCCTCGGCCGTCAGATGCAGCCGGTCCACGTCCCACAGGCGCGGGTCGGAGAGCGAGGGGGCGCCGTACAGGTCGACGACCACCGCGCCGTGCCGTGCGGCGAGCTCGTCGACGACCGTGAACAGCTCCTCCATGCGGGGCCGGAACCGCTCCAGGACCGGGCCCTGGCGGCCGGGGCTGCGCATCAGGACGAGCTGTTTGCAGGCGGGGGACAGCCGCTCCACGGCCTCCGTCAGCAGGTCGCGCACGCGGACCATGTCGCACTTGGGCCGCAGGGTGTCGTTGAGGCCGCCCACCAGCGTGATCACGTCCGCCTGCATCGCTGCCGCCACGTCGACCTGCTCGTCGACGATCTGCTGGATCAGCTTGCCGCGCACGGCGAGGTTGGCGTACCGGAAGCCGGGCGTCACGGCGGCCATCCGGCCGGCGAGGAGGTCGGCCCAGCCCCGGTAGGAGCCGTCCGGCAGCAGGTCCGACATGCCCTCGGTGAAGGAGTCGCCGACCGCGACCAGGCTGGAGTAAGTGGGATTAGTCTGCATGGCGGAAGAAATGGTAACCGCTGCACATACCCGGCGGTCGGTCACCCTGGGGCCCGGAACGGCCGTTCAGGCCCCACCCCGCCCGCACCGCCCCTCACACCTGCTGTCCGAACAGTTCCCGCAGCACGTCCTCCATCGTCACCAGCCCCGCCAGCCGACCGTCCTCGCCGAGCACCGCCGCCAGATGGGTACGGCTGCGCCGCATCGCCGTCAGTACGTCGTCCAGTGGCGTGCTCTCCCGGATCCGCGCGATCGGCCGCATGTCCCGCACCGGGAACGGCAGATCCCGCGGCGAGGCGTCCAGCGCGTCCTTGACGTGGAGGTAGCCGACGATCCGCCGCACCTCGTCCACCACCGGGAACCGTGAGAACCCGGACTCGTTCGACAGCGCCTCCAGCTGTTCCGGTGTGACGCCCACGCGCGCGTAGACGACCCTTTCCAGGGGCAGCACCACGTCCCGCACGGGCCGTCGCCCCAGTTCCAGCGCGTCGTGCAGCCGCTCCCGCGCCCGCTCGTCGATCAGGCCCGCCTCGCCGGAGTCCCGCACGATCCGGGCCAGCTCGGCGTCCGAGAAGGTCGCCGTGACCTCGTCTCTGGTCTCCACGCGCAGCAGCTTCAGCAGGGCGTTCGCGAAGGCGTTGATCGCGAAGATCACCGGACGCAGCCCGCGCGCCAGCGTCACCAGCGGCGGCCCGAGCAGCAGCGCGCTGCGCACCGGCTCCGCGAGGGCGATGTTCTTCGGGACCATCTCGCCCAGAAGCATGTGCAGATAGGTCGCCACGGTCAGCGCGATCACGAAGGACACCGCGTGCCCCGCGCCCTTCGGCACACCCACCGCGTGAAACACCGGCTCCAGCAGATGCGCGATCGCCGGCTCCGCGACCACACCCAGGACCAGCGTGCACAACGTGATCCCGAGCTGCGCGGCCGCCATCAGCGCGGAGACGTGCTCCAGCCCCCACAGCACGCTCTTCGCACGCCGGTCGCCCTGATCGGCGTGGGGCTCGATCTGGCTGCGCCGCACCGAGATCAGCGCGAACTCGGCACCCACGAAGAAGGCGTTGACGACGAGACTCGCCAGACCGATCAGCAACTGGACGACGGTCATGACTCCGTCGCCTCCCCGGGCAGGGGTGCGTGCAGCAGTACCCGCGCGGCCCGGCGGCCCTGCGCGTCCACCACGTCGAGCCGCCAGCCGGCGACCTCCACCGAGTCGCCGACGGACGGAATCCGGCCGAGCTCCGTCGCCAGCAGTCCGGCCAGCGTCTCGTACGGCCCCTCGGGCGCCCGCAGGCCCACGCGCGCGAGCTGGTCCATGCGTGCCGAACCGTCGGCCCGGAAGAGCTCCCTGCCCTCCTCGTCGGTGCCCGCGGGAGCCAGGTCGGACGTCTCGTGAGGATCGTGCTCGTCCCGTACCTCGCCGACGACCTCCTCGACGATGTCCTCCAGCGTGGCCACGCCCGCCGTGCCGCCGTACTCGTCGATGACGACCGCCATCGTGCGCTTGCCGGACAGCCGGTCCAGGAGCCGGTCCACCGTCAGCGACTCGGGCACCAGCAGCGGCTCGCGCAGCAGCTCGGCGACCGAGGTGCGGGCTCGGCGTTCGGCCGGTACCGCCAGGACGTCCTTGATGTGTGCGATGCCGACGACCGAGTCGAGGCCGCCGCGGTAGACGGGGAACCGGGACAGGCCGGTCGCACGCGTCGCGTTCGCCACGTCCTCGCAGGTCGCCTGGACGTCCAGGGCGATCACCTGCACCCTCGGGGTCATCACGTTCTCCGCGGTCAGGTCGGCGAGATTGAGCGTCCGCACGAACAGCTCGGCGGTGTCCGCCTCCAGCGCGCCCGCCCGGGCGGAGTGCCGGGCCAGCGCGGCCAGCTCCTGCGGCCCGCGAGCCGAGGCCAGCTCCTCGGCGGGCTCCAGACCGAAGCGGCGCACCACCCGGTTGGCCATGTTGTTGAGGTGCGTGATGAAGGGGCGGAAGGCCGCGCTGAACCAGCTCTGCGCGGTGCCCACCCGCTTGGCCATGGCCAACGGCGAGGAGATCGCCCAGTTCTTGGGCACCAGCTCGCCGACCACCATCAGGAACACCGTCGACAGCGCGGTGCCCAGCACCAGCGCCAGCGACCGGGAGGTGGACGGCGAGACACCGAGCGACTCCAGCGGCCCCGCGATCAGGGCCGCGATCGACGGTTCGGCGAGCATGCCGACGACCAGGTTGGTGACGGTGATCCCGAGTTGCGCCCCGGACAGCTGGAACGTCAGATGCCGTACGGCCTTCAGGGCGCCGGCCGCGCCCCGCTCGCCGCGCTCCACCGCCCGCTCCAGCTGCCCGCGCTCCACCGTGGTCAGCGAGAACTCCGCCGCCACGAAGGCACCGCAGGCCAGCGAGAGCAGGATCGCCACCAGCAGGAGGAGCACTTCGGTCATCGGGTCACCTCCGTCCCATGATCGGACAGGGTCCCCAGGATCGCCCGTCCTAGCCGGCGAAGGGTTTCACCCACCGCCGCCAGTGTTCCTCGGGCGCATACCCCGCCGCGCGCCACGCGTGCTGTGCAGTTTCGTTGCGGACCAGCACCATCGCGTCCCCGCGCCGCCCGCCGAGCCGCACGAACCGCTCCTCCGCGGCCGTGAGCAGTGCCGCCCCGATGCCCCGCCGCCGGCGCTCCGGGTGCACCGCGAGCCGGTACAGATGACACCGCCAGCCGTCGAAGCCCGCGATCACCGTGCCCACCAGTTCGCCGTCGAGCTCGGCGAGGATCAGCGCCTCGGGGTCCCGGGTGACGAGCCGCTCCACGCCGTCCCGGTCGTCGCTGATGCTCGTCCCCTCGGCGGCCTGCTTCCAGAAGGTCAGGACGATGTCGAGGTCGTCGGGCGTCGCGGCCCGTATCCGCAGGTCGGTCATGCGGCGATCCCACCACGCCCGTCCCGCCCGGGACGCGCAATTCCAGGATCCGGACGGTTACCGGCCGCGCAGCTGCGCCATCACCGGTGCGAACGCCTCCATGGAGGCCTCCAGCACCGTCAGATAGGTGAAGCCGTACCGCTCGCGCTGCGCCAGCACCTGGGCGACGATCTCCTCGACCGTGCCGATCAGCATGATGGGCAGGTCCAGCGCCTGCTTCAGGGTCAGGTCCGGCACCCGGTGCAGGAACGGCGTGGCCACCGCCTCGCGGTCGTCGGTGACCACCACCATCTGGATGAGCAGGTTCAGTTCGGCCGGTTCCTTGCGTCCCGCAGCCAGGTGCAGATAGCGCCCGACGCGCTCGTCGAGCTGCTCGGCGGTGGTCGGGGTCAGCTTGCCGGTCGTGTTCCCCGGCACCAGGGTCGCCCCGGTGAAGGCCGCGATGTCGGCGTGCTCGGCGGACAGTTGCAGCATCCGGTTGCCTATGCCGCCGATCAGCAGGGGCACCCGGGGCCGCTGCACCGGCTGCGGCACATGGTCCTCCGAGGACAACAGCCGCTCCAACTCCTCGACCGTGCACCGGAGATGGTCCACCCGCTCGCCCGCAGAACCGAAGGGCAGCCCTGCCTGGTCGTGCTCGGACTGCACATAGCCGGCGCCCAGGCCGAGTTCGAGGCGGCCGCCGGTGAGGGCGTCCACCGTGGCGACCTCGCGGGCGAGCAGCGTCGGGTTCCAGAAGCCCGCGTTGAGGACGAACGTGCCGAGGCGCGGGCGCTCGGTGACCTGCGCCGCCGCGACCAGCGCGGGGAAGGGCGCGACCTTGCCGAGATGGTCGGGGACCAGGATCACGTCGTAACCGAGTTCCTCGGCCCGCCGGCACTTGGCGCGCCAGTCCTCGTCGGTGGCGGCGGCGGTCAGGTTGACGGCGAAGCGAAACGGGCGGGGCATGAACTCTCCTCAGCGATAAGCGACTTGAGTTGTCTGCCCCGCGATTCCATCACTCGTGCGCGATCGCCGCCAGTACGTTCATGCGCGATGCACGCAAGGCCGGCAGCAGTGCCGCCACGATGCCCACCACCGCCGAGCCGACGACCACCGCGACGATCGTGCCCCAGGGGATCGCCAGCGCGTTCAAGCCCTGAAGCGCCAGCACCTGCTGGGTGCACACCCCCCACACCAGCCCGAGCGCGAGCCCGAGGACCGCGCCGAACACGGCGATCACCACCGACTCCAGCCGGATCATCCGGCGCAGCTGACGCCGGGCGAGCCCGATCGCGCGCAGCAGTCCGATCTCCCGGGTGCGCTCCACGACCGACAGGGCGAGGGTGTTGACCACACCGAGCACGGCGATGACGATCGCGAGCCCGAGCAGCGCGTACACGAGGTAGAGCAGGACGGCGATCTGGTCGTGGACCAGGTCCTTGTAGTCGGCGAGGTCGCGTACCTGGACCTGCGGATACGGGTCGAGTGTCTTCTCCAGCGCCGCGCGCAGACGGTCGGCGTCGGCGCCGGAGGCCGTGTTCACATACAGCGCGGAGTCCTGGCCGCCCGGCGCGAACCGCTCCAGGGTGGACAGGCCGAGGTAGATGCCGCCCTGCGTCCCGAACCCGTCAGCGGAGTCCTGCTCGGTGAGGGCGCCCACGGTCAGTTCGGTCCGGCGCCCGCCCTGGAACTCGACCGGGACCCTGCTGCCGACCTTCACGTCGTGGTCGCGCGCGAAGTCCAAATCCATGGCCAGCTGCCCGGATGCGAGCGCGGCCGCGGTGTCGCCCTGCGCGTAGGTGATGTGGGCGACCTCGTCGAGCTGCGGGTCGTACCCCGCGGCGGTGGTCTCGACGCGCTTGCCGTCCGGCAGTCGTACGGCGATGGGCGCGAACCTCGACCGTACGACGAGCCCGGCACCTTCGGTCCTGCGCACCGCCTCCGTGACCTCCTGCGGGAACGGCAGGAAGTTGCCGTTCTGCACGACGTAGTCGGCGCCCAGCGTCTTGTCGATCTGATCGTCGAAGGACTTGGACATCGAGGCGCTGGCCACGGACATCCCGCCGACCAGGGCGAGTCCCACCATCAGGGCGGCCGCGGTGGCGCCGGTACGGCGGGGATTGCGCAGGGCGTTGCGCTGGCTCATCCGCCCGACCGAGCCGAACAGGGCGGGGAAGGCGCCGCCCAGCACCCGGATCACCGGCCGCACCAGCAGCGGGCCCGCGATCACGGTGGCGAGGAGCGTCAGGACGACGCCGAGGCCCAGCAGAGAGGCCGCGGACGCCGTCTTCGACGCGGTGACACAGCCCACCAGCGCGGCCGCGCCCGCCGCGCCGACGATCCCGCCCACGATCGCCCGCGTGCGCAGCGGCTTTCCGATCCCGGCGATCTCGGCGTCCGCCAGGGCGGCCATGGGGGAGACGCCGGCCGCGCGCCGAGCCGGGAGATAGGCCGCGACGAAGGTGACGCCCACCCCGACGACGTAGGCCGCCACCGGTGTTCCCCAGCCGATGACCATCTCGCTCGTTCGGATGTTCATGCCGAAGGCGTTCATCAGCGAGATGAGCCCGACGGCCAGCCCGATACCCGTGCCGAGCCCGACCGTGGAGCCGACCAGGCCCAGCAGGGTCGCCTCGGTGAGCACCGAGCGCCGGACCTGGCGCCGGTCGGCACCCAGCGCGCGCAACAGGCCCAGCTCACGGGTGCGTTGGGCGATCAGCATCGAGAAGGTGTTGACGATCAGGAAGATACCGACCAGGACGGCGATCCCGGCGAAGCCCAACATGACGTACTTGATGACGTCGAGGAATCCGCCCAGTTGGTCGACGTCCGACTTCGCCTGCTCGTCGGCGGTCCGGTACTCGTAGGTGCCCGTCCCGAGCGCGGCGGCCACGCGCTGCTTGAGCCGGTCGTTGCCGACGCCCTTCGCCGCGTCGACGGAGATGCTGGTGGCGGCCTTCGAGGAACCGAGCAGTTTGGCCTGCGCGGTCGGTGGGTCCAGGTACAGCAGCGTGGCACCCGGGTTGGTGGTGGTGAACGTGACGATGCCGACGATCCGGACCTTGAAGGAGCCCGGCGCCGCGATCACGGTGAGTGGGTCGCCGATGTGCAGGCCCTTGCGGTCGGCGGTCTCCGAGTCGAGCAGCGCCTCGGACGGTCCGTGCGGGGCGTGGCCCGAGGTGAGCTTCACGGGGCTGCGCGAGGTCGGGCTCCAGTCGGTGCCGATGGTGGGGGCGCCGGTGGTCGAGCCCACCGACTCGTTCTCGGAGTCGGCGACGGTGATCCCGTCGTCCTCGGCGTCGAAGCGCGCGGCGGCGACCCCCTCGACCCGGGCCACACGGTCCGCGAGCGCGGCCGGCAGGGTGGCCGTCGTCCCGGACGGGATGGCCTCGCTCAGGTCCTCCTTGGGGCTGACCGTGAGGTCCGGCGCGGTCGAGGCGAAGAGCCGGTCGAAGGTGTGGCTCAGCGTGTCGGAGAAGATCAGGCTGCCCGAGACGAACGCCACGGACAGCACCACGGACAGCGCGGAGAGCACCAGCCGTCCCTTGTGCGCGAGGAAACTGCGGAGCGTCGCCTTCAGCACGGCGTCAGGCCTCCCCGGCCTCGGGTGCGCTTTGGGTCTGACTCCGGATCACGTCGAATCGCTTCATGCGTTCGAGTACGGCCTCCGCGGTGGGCTGCTCCATGCGGTCCACGACCCGCCCGTCCCCGAGGAACAGCACGACGTCCGAGTGGGCCGCGGCGCCCGGGTCGTGGGTGACCATGACGACCGTCTGCCCGAGCTGGTCGACGGCCTCGCGCAGGAACCCGAGGACCTCCAGTCCCGCCCGTGAGTCGAGGTTGCCGGTCGGCTCGTCCGCGAAGATCAGCTCGGGCCGGGAGGCGAGCGCGCGGGCACAGGCGACGCGCTGCTGCTGACCGCCCGAGAGCTGCGACGGCCGGTGCTTCAGCCGGTCTCGCAGCCCCAGGGTGTCGATGACCTGGTCCAGCCACTTCTCGTCGGGCTTCTTGCCCGCGATGTCCATGGGCAGGGTGATGTTCTCCGCCGCGTTCAGCGTCGGGATCAGGTTGAACGACTGGAACATGAAGCCGATCCGGTCCCGGCGCAGCCTGGTCAGCTCGCGGTCCTTCAGCCCCGTGATCTCGGTGTCGCCGAGCCACACCTGACCGGCCGACACGGTGTCGAGCCCCGCCAGGCAGTGCATCAACGTGGACTTCCCCGAGCCCGAGGGCCCCATGACCGCGGTGAAGCGGCCTCGGGCGATGTCCACGTCCACCGAGTCCAGGGCGAGCACGGCCGTCTCGCCCGAGCCGTAGGCCTTGGTCAGACCGCGGGCGCGGGCCGCGATCCCGTCGGCCGGAACGGCACCGGGAGCGTGCTCGGCAGCAGCTGTGGACAAGGCTCTCTCCTCGCTCGTGGACGGTGCTCGCGGACCGGGTGGCCCCCATCCGGCCGAGCGTAATGTGATCCACCCCACACCGGGTATCCCCCGTGCGGTCGAGAAGGTCTCCACCCCAGGTCGGGCCCCCGACACCGATGTAAGGGACACATTCCACCCGGGGGTGGACCCTCTTGCGGGTGCTAGCGTTTCGGCGCTAGCTTCGAACCATGGCGAAGACTCAGTTGAACGTGCGGGTGGACGAGGGCACCGCCCGCGCCGCCCGTGAACGTGCCCTCGCCCGTGGCGTGAGCGTCAACCGCTACATCGAGGAGCTGGTCATGAAGGACACCGGTGAAGCGGGCCAGGCCTTCGTGGAGGCCGCGGCCGACTTCATGAAGCAGTACGAATCCGTCTTCGCGGAGGAGTTCGGCAAGGATCACGAGACTCGTTGAGCGATCTGCACATCGATCTCGCCTGGCTTCTGATGCTCGCCGAGCAGAAGACCCCGGGTGATCCCCAGGTCATCGACTGGGGCGCCCTGGTCGCCGCCGTGGCGCGCCACCAGGCGGAGATATTCGACATCCCCGTCTACGACAGCCCGCATCTGCGGGCCGCCGCGCTGCTGCAACTGCTCATCCACGTTCCGGCGTTGGAGCGCACCAACGCGCTCTTCGCATGTGCGGTCGCGTACGCCTATCTCGTCGCGAGCGGACTCAGGGTGGTCACCTCGCCGGAGCTCGTCCGTGACCTCGCCAAGGTGGCCAAGAAGGGCGACGCCTCCGTGCACGACATCGCACGCGAGCTGCAGAGGTGGACCCTGTGATCAGCGCTCCGCCGCCGGGGGCCGCCAGGCGGTGCCCAGCACGCAGAAGGACGTAGGCAGCGTGGGCCCCTTCTCCGGCATCGACACCCGTCGGTAGGGGCCGAGTTCGAACCCGGCGTCCCGCAGCGCGGCGACCGGGTCGCGGGCCAGGTGACAGCCGCCGTTCAGCGGAGGCCACACCGTGCGGTCCAGGGCGCGCTGGGTGAAGCGCATCGCCGGGCCGCCGCCCCTGCCGTGCTCGAAGAACCGTACGGTCCCGCCGGGCCGCAGCACCCGGCGCACCTCGCCGAGCGCGCGCGGCAGATCACGCACACTGCACAGCACCAGGGAGATCACCACGGCGTCAAAGGCCTCGCTCTTGACGGGCAGCGCCTCCGCGGCGCCGGGCACCACGTCGACCGGCACCTCGCAGCGCAGGGCGGCCTCCACCGCCAGCTGCCTGAGCCGGCGCTCCGGTTCGATCGCCACGACCTCGGAGACCGTGCCGGGATAGTGCGAGAAGTTCAGGCCGTTGCCCGCGCCGATCTCGATCACCCGCCCGGACAGCCCGGTGAGCAGCCGTTCACGCACCCGGGCCATGCCCCACCTGCTCTCGGCGGTGACACTGACCCGGGCGTAGTACCGGGCGAACAGCGGATGGTGGACGGGGTCCCGGGACACCTTGCCGGAACCGGCGGACCGCAGCGCCATGGCAGCCTCCCTCACCGGACAGGACCGACCTCACCGCAATTGTCCCCCGCGGGACCCCGTCGCACCCCTGCGGACGCTCACCGCATGAAGCCGCGCACCTGCCCGTGGCTCAGCGGGGGGTGGTTCAGGGAGCCTCACGCACCCCGAACGCCTCCGCGTCCCACGTCCCGTCCAGGCGCGGGGCCAGCCAACCCGGCGCCGCGGCACGGAAGTGGGCCGGGGCCGGCCTGCCGGCGCCGGCAGGCAGGGCGCCGAGCAGCGGAGCCCCGGACACGTCCGGCAGGTCCGCGAGGTTGCAACGGGAGGCGAGATCGGGGGAGTCGGGCCAACTGCCGATCACCACGCCCGCCAGCTCCAGCTTCCGGCGGCGCAGTTCACGGGCCGTCAGCTCCGTGGTGTTCAGCGTGCCCAGACCCGCCGACGCGACGAGCAGCACCGGCGCCCGCAGCAGCTCCGCCGCGTGGGCCAGGGTCCCGCCCTCGTGGTCGAAGCGGACGAGCAGTCCGCCGGCCCCCTCCACGAGCACCAGGTCGTGCGCGGTGGCCAGTTTGGCGGCGGCCTCGGCGACCTCATGAGGGCGCACCGGCTCCAGACCGGCCCGCCGAGCGGCCGTGGCCGGGGCCAACGGCTCGGGATAGCGGGCGACCTCGGCCTTCGTCACGGCACCCGCGAGCCGCGCCACCTCGTCGGCGTCCCCGGGCTCGTCCGGCCCTACGCCGGTCTGCGCGGCCTTGAGGACGGCGACCGTCCGTCCGGCGGCGAGCGCCGCGGCGGCGACGGCGGCCGTGGCGACGGTCTTGCCGACCTCCGTGCCCGTCCCCGTGATCACCAGTACCGGCATGTCATCCCTCCAGAGCGGCGGCGCACACCGCACGCGCGATCCGTGCCACGTCCTCGTCTCCCGTGACGTACGGCGGCATCGTGTAGACGAGGTCGCGGAACGGCCGCAGCCACACGCCCTCGCGTACGGCGGCCTGGGTCGCGGCCTTCATGTCGACGTCGTGGTCCAGCTGCACGACCCCGATGGCGCCCAGGACCCGTACGTCCCGCACGCCCGGCAGGTCACGAGCCGGCTCCAGCCCCTCTCGCAGCCCCGCCTCGATCCTTTTGACCTCCGCGAGCCAGTCCTGACCGAGCAGCAGCCCGATCGAGGCGCAGGCCACCGACGCGGCGAGCGGATTGCCCATGAAGGTGGGGCCGTGGGCCAGTACCGGTACCTCGCCCCGCGAGATGCCGTCGGCCACGCGAGGCGTGCACAGGGTCGCCGCCATCGTCATGTAGCCGCCGGTCAGCGCCTTGCCCACACACATCACGTCCGGCGTGACCGCGGCGTGCTCGGCGGCGAACAGGGCGCCCGTGCGCCCGAATCCGGTCGCGATCTCGTCGAACACCAGGAGCACGTCGTGCGCGTCGCACGCCTCGCGCAGCACCCGCAGATACGCGGGGGAGTGGAACCGCATCCCGCCCGCACCCTGCACCACTGGCTCCACGATCACCGCGGCCAGCTCGTCGGCGTGCCGCCCGATCGCCGCGCGCAGCTCGTCGGCGTACGACTCGTCGTACTCGGCCGGAGGAGCGTCCACGAACACCTGGCGAGGCAGGACCCCGGCCCACAGCTCGTGCATCCCGCCCTCGGGGTCGCACACCGACATGGGCTGCCAGGTGTCACCGTGGTAGCCGCCGCGCCAGGTCAGCAGGCGCTGCTTGCGCGTACGGCCCAGCGAGCGCCAGTACTGCAGACACATCTTCACCGCGACCTCGACCGACACCGACCCCGAGTCGGTGAGGAAGACATGCTCGAGGCCATCGGGAGACATGTCGACAAGGAGCTTCGCCAGCCGGACGGCGGGCTCGTGGGTGAGCCCGCCGAACATCACATGGCTCATCCGCCCGAGCTGCTCCCGCGCCGCGTCGTTCAGTACCGGATGGTTGTAGCCGTGGACGGCCGACCACCAGGAGGACATCCCGTCGACCAGCTCCGGGCCCTCGGCGAGCTTCAACCGCACCCCGCTCGCCGACTCCACGACGAGCGGGTCGACCCGGCCGGGCATCGGACCGTACGGATGCCACACGTGCCGCCGGTCGAGCGCCAGCAGCTCCGTCAGCGGCAGGCCGGGCAGATCAGGCATTGGGCGCGAGATCCGTTCCGGCGCCCCGGCGGCGTACGGCGACCAGATCGGTCCGCGCCTCGTTGGCTGCGGTGGCCGGGACCGCCGTACCGCAGACCCCGTCGCTCTCGTGGCTCGCGTGCGATCCGCACCCCGCGCCCTCGTGGGACCCGCAGCCCGCGGATTCATGGGCCCCGCACCCGCTCGCCGCCCGGTGCTCCGGCAGCGTCACCTCGCCCGCGCCCTCCACCTCGAACCCGGCGTCCGCGATCATCTCCAGGTCGGCCTTGCCGGCCTGGCCCTCGGTGGTGAGGTAGTCGCCGAGGAAGATCGAGTTCGCGAGGTTCAGGGCGAGGGGCTGCATGGTGCGCAGATGGACCTCGCGGCCGCCCGCGATGCGTACCTCGACGTCCGGGCAGACGAAGCGGACCATCGCCAGAATGCGCAGGCAGCGCTGCGGGGTGAGGTTCCACTCCTTGGCCAGCGGGGTGCCCTCGACCGGGATCAGGAAGTTGACCGGAACGGAGTCGGGGTCCAGCTCGCGCAGCGAGTAGACGACGTCGACCAGGTCCTCGTCGCTCTCGCCCATGCCGGCGATCAGGCCCGAACAGGCCGACAGACCGGCCGCGTGCGCCTTGGTCACGGTGTCGACCCGGTCGGCGTAGGTGTGCGTGGTCGTGATGTCGCCGTAGGTCGACTCGGACGTGTTGAGGTTGTGGTTGTAGGCGTCCGCGCCGGCCTCGCGCAGCCGCTCGGCCTGGCCGTCGGAGAGCAGACCGAGACAGGCGCACACCTCGACGCCCTCGTTCTGGTCCTTGATGGCCTTGATGGTGCCGGCGACCCGGTCCACGTCACGGTCGGTCGGGCCGCGCCCGGAGGCCACCAGACAGACCCGTTTGGCGCCCCCCGCGAGGCCGGCCGCCGCGGCCTTGGAGGCCTCGTCCGGCTTGAGCCAGGTGTACTTCAGGATGCCCGTCGAGGAGCCGAGCCGCTGCGAGCAGTAGGAGCAGTCCTCGGGGCACAGCCCGGACTTCAGGTTGACGAGATAGTTGAGTTTCACCCGCCGCCCGAACCAGTGCCGGCGCACCTTCCCGGCCGCGGCCACCACATCGAGCAGCTCGTCGTCGGACGTGGCCAGCACGGCCAGCGCCTCCTCGCGGGTCGGCAGCTCGCGCCGAAGCCCCTTGTCCACCAGCGTGTTCAGCAGGTCCATGAGAGCCGATCCTGTCGTACGGACCCGCCTCGGGCCAAGGTAGGGATCGCACAACACACCCGCTGTGACGTGTGGGTATTGCCACACCGTGGGTAGCGTTTGCTGCCGCTAGGGTCTGTCCGTTGTCTACAAAAGCCCCGGAGGACCCATGGCGTTCGGCTGGATCGACGAGCAGGCGGCGGCGCGCCGACGGGCCGGACTCGTACGGACCCTGCGGCCGCGTCCGGCCGACTCGCCGCTGCTCGATCTCGCGAGCAACGACTACCTGGGCCTGGCCCGCCATCCCGAGGTCGTCGAGGGCGCCGCGGCGGCCGCGCGGACCTGGGGCGGCGGTGCGACCGGGTCGCGACTCGTCACCGGCACGACCGAGCTGCACGGCGAACTCGAACGCGAGCTGGCCGACTTCTGCGGTTTCGAGGCGGCGCTCGTCTTCTCCTCCGGATACGCGGCGAACCTGGCCGCCGTCACCGCGCTCGCGCCGCACGGCTCGCTGATCGTCTCCGACGCGGGCAACCACGCCTCACTCATCGACGGCTGCCGGCTGGCCCGCGGCACGACCCAGGTCGTCGCGCACGCCGACCCGGACGCGGTGCGCAAGGCGCTCGGCACGCACGACGGGCCCGCCGTCGCCGTGTCCGACACGGTCTTCTCGGTGGACGGCGACGAGGCGCCCCTGGCCGGCCTCGCCAGGGCGTGTCGGGAACACGGCGCGGGCCTGGTCGTCGACGACGCCCACGGCCTGGGGGTGCTCGGCGCCGGCGGCCGCGGGGCCCCGTACGCCGCGGGACTCGCGGGCGCCGACGACGTGGTCGTCACGGTCACGCTGTCCAAGTCGCTCGGCAGCCAGGGCGGTGCCGTCCTCGGCCCCGCACGGGTCGTCGAGCACCTGGTCAACGCGGCGCGGACGTTCATCTTCGACACCGGCCTGGCCCCCGCGTCGGCGGGAGCCGCCCTCGCGGCCCTGCGGCTGCTCGGCCGTGAGCCCGAGCGGGCCGCACGCGCGCGCGAGGTGGCGACCGGACTGCACGCACGGCTGACCGCCGCGGGTCTGGAAGCGGTACGTCCGGACGCCGCGGTGGTCTCGGTGCGCGCGCCCTCCCCGGAGGAGGCCGTTCAGTGGGCGGCCGACTGCCGTGCCGCCGGGCTCTTCGTGGGCTGTTTCCGGCCCCCTTCCGTGCCCGACGGCATCTCACGGCTCAGGCTGACCGCCCGCGCGGACCTCTCCGAGGAGCAGATCGAACGCGCTGTGCGTGTGATCGGCGAAACACGACCATGAGTCGGCGTGACACGGCCGTGCTCCTGGTGGACTGAGGGTCAGAACGCGGCTGTGAAGCCCGCCCAGCTCTCGGGGGAGAAGAGCAGCGCGGGTCCGTCCGGATTCTTGGAGTCGCGTACGGCGAGCAGCCCGGCCCATGGCCCGGCCGACGGCCTCGCCGTCTCGACGCAGTTGTTCGCTCCGGTGCTGTAACTGCTGCGCAGCCAGCGCACCTCGGGCAGTTCGGTACTGGAGATGACGTTCCGAGGCAGTGCAGACATGGTGCCTCCTTACGCGCCGTCACCCATCACGGCGAGGTAATCCAACGAGTCCTCGGGCGAAAGGGCGTGGATCCGAAGGGTGTTGAAGGCCTCGGTGTAGGCCTGGAGGTCTTCTTTCCGCTCGAGGTAGAGGCTACTCGTCAAGTGGTCGAGAACAACCACATCCAGATCAGAAGTGCGCGAAAATGAGAAGATTACGAAAGGCCCGGTGATACCCACATGCGCCCCGGCCGTGAACGGCAGTACCTGCAGCCGCACTTGAGGCAGCCGCCCCGCCTCCAGGAGCCTCTTGAGCTGCCGGGCCATCACCTCGGGGCCGCCCACCTCCCGCCGCAGCACCGCCTCGTCGAGCACGGCGCTCAACTCCAGTGGCGGCTGCGCGCGGAGGATGTCCTGCCGGGCCAGCCGGACCTCGACCAGCGCGTCGAGACGTTCGTCGTCGAGGCCGTCCACCGCGGCCCGGGTCACCGCGCGGGCGTACTCGGGCGTCTGCAGCAGCCCGGGCACGACGGACGTCTCCAGCGTGCGCATCGCGCTCGCCTGTGACTCCAGACTGATGAAGTCCCGGTAGGTCGGCGGCAGGACACCGCGGTACGCGTGCCACCAGTGGTGCCGGCCACCGCTCTCGTCGGAGCCCGCCAGTACCAGCAGCAGCTCCCTCAGATTCGCGTCCGCCACGCGGTAGGCGTCGAGGAGAAACCGCACATCGGCCGGCTTCACCCCGCTGGCACCGGTCTCGATGCGGCTCACTTTCGACTGGTGCCAGCCCACTAACCGGGCCGCCTCACCGCTGGTGAGCCCCGCACTCGTGCGCAGCGCGCGCAGTTCGGCGCCCAGCTTCCGGCGGCGCACCGCGGGACCGTGCTGCATGGCGCTACTCCTTACTCCTTACGAGCCGCCCAAATACGGTCTCGCGTCGCAGAGTTCACCGCTTTGAGCGACAGATATATGCACATCTTGGTGGATCGGCACTCGTCACGGCCTCGGTGATGGCACTCTGACGAAGAACCACCAGTCCGGGACCGTACTCGAACCATCCGCACCGTGTCGGGCTTCGGTCCCGTGGGAAAGGGACGACGTCGCCATGGCAGACCACCTGGAAGCATCCGTCACCCTGCCGAGCGAACCCGCTTCGGTCTCCGCGGCCCGCACCTATGTCCTGAGCACACTGGCGGAGTGGGGGCTGCCGTCCACCACGGACGCCGCCGAGACCGTCCGGCTCATCGTCTCCGAACTCACCACCAACGCCGTACAGCACACCTTCGGGCAGTCGCCCACCTTCACGGTGGACATCGAGCTGGACCGTGACGAACACCTGCGCATCGGGGTGACCGACAGCCATCCCCGCTTCCCCAAGCGCCTCCCGGCCGCGGTCCAGCAGGACAACGGACGGGGGATGGTGATCATCCGCTGGCTCGCCGCCGAGTGCGGGGGCAAGCTGAGAGTCAGGCCCACACGGGAAGGCGGCAAGACCGTCTCCATCGAACTCCCGTGGACGGTACCGGTGCAGCCGGTCACGGCGGCGGTACAGCAGGAGCCGGGTCCACGCTGATCGTGGTCGTTCTCGCGGTGGTGTGGAAGCCGGCGGTGGCCGTGCTCGTGGACCGGACGGGGCGGTGGCTGCGCCGGCGTGGGCGGTCCGGGCCGTCGCCGGGGTCGCCGCAGGCGCGTTGACCGTTCCCGGAGTGGTGCTCCCGGCCGAGCCGCTGCTCGCGGCCCGACCATCTCGTGCTTCGCCGACGGAGGCGCCAGGTGCGGCCGTGCCGTCCTGCGCTCCTCGGCGAGTCCCGCCCGCCGGACCAGCCGGGGGAGCAGCCCCCACAGGCCCAGGCACACCGGCAGGGTCGCCGCGCCCGCGGCCACTCCGCCGACCCGGCCCGTCGTCACGTCCACCACGAGCAGCACCGACCCGGTGAACGCGAGCACCAGGACCGCCATGCCGGCCGTGCCGAGCCGGGAGGAGACCTGCACGATGAGGGCCTTGGCGCCGCGTGGGAAGAGCGAGCGGTGCAGGGCGGCGGGCGCGGTGAACAGGGCCGCCGCGAGGACCGCGAAGAGCACTGTGATGACGTACGCGGCGCGCTGGAAGGTGTCGAGGGACGGGAAGCGCTGGGTGAAGGCCAGGGTCAGCAGGAAGGCGAAGAGGACCTGCGCCCCGGTCTGGATGACGCGCCGTTCCTGGAGCAGCTCGCCGAAGTGCCCGGAGACCCGAGGGGGCGGCGGGAGGTCAGGTCGCCGCCGCCCCCTCGGGGCGTCACTTGACCCGGCCGTACCAGACGCTCTTCGTCCAGATCTTCTGCAGCCTCACCACGTCCCCGGTCTTGGGGGCGTGCCAGATCTTTCCCTTCCCGGCGTAGATGCCGACGTGGTAGACGCTCGAACCCGAGTGGAAGAACACCAGGTCGCCGGCCTTACGGCTGCCCGCGCCGATGTGGCGGGTCTTGTTGTACTGCTGAGCCGCCGTACGAGGGAGCTTCTTGCCCGCCTTCTTGAACGAGTACAGCGTGAGCCCTGAGCAGTCGAAGCGGCGGGGCCCCGTGGCGCCGTACCTGTACGGCGAGCCCTTCTTGGAAGCCGCGACCTTGAGTGCCTTCGTCGCCGGCGTCGCGGCGGCGGCGTCGGCTGCGACACCCGGGACCACGACGGAGCCGCCCACGGCGGCGATGGCGAAGGCCGAGGCCGTACCGGCCCGGACCATCAGCGACGGGACACGATTGAGCGCAGTCATGCGCAACCCTTCGTCAGCCGCCTGTGAAGGATGACCTGTCGGATTCGGGCTGACAAAGTTGCCCGGCCGCTGACGCGGCTTCACCCCAAGGGCTGCTCGGCCCGGTCATGGCGTGACCGTCCCGGCGACCCGTCGTGCCTGGGTCCTCCACTCCTGCCGATCCACTTCTGTCGACCGGTCATCCGGGCGGCGGCAGGACTCGGCGTCCGCCCGGACCGCCCCGCCGCTGCGGCGGGGGCTTGTCGTCAGACAGGGATCTTGGCGCACGCATGTCCCAAAAACCCAACGGAACCGGGGGTTTGTGTTGTTACTCACCACTCACCCGTTCGGGTGGACACCTCTTCGAACGAAGGGGTGTCGAGGGCCTCAAGAGCCCCCGGACCAGCACAGGAACTCCTCATTCCGCTTCCGTACTACGCGCGTTGCGCAACTTGAGGGGTCGTGAAAAAGGAGCCGCGCCTCCTGCAAATGGTGGTACGTCGTTTGGTCCGTTTCAAAGGCCCTCCGGACGCCCCGTCAGACCGCTGGACGCCCGGGAGCGCTGGCGGTGCGTCAATTGCCGGGTTCGGGCGGCACGGTGACCCGGGACGTGCGCCGCTCGCCGTCCAGAACCCGAAGCGCTCGTGCCAGCGTCGCGGCGTGCAGCTCGCGCTCACCCCGGCCGTGCATCAGTACGAGCGCGTCGCGCAGCTCGGCCGCCCTGCTCACCAGCGCCTGCGCCGCGCGCAGTCCGCCATAGGTGTCCTCGCGCCGGGCCGGGTTGATCCGACCCAGCAGGTCGACCACGTCGAGATAACGGTCGATCAGCTCGCCCTCGGCGCGCGTGAGCGCGGGCAGCGGTGGAAGGTCCGGCACCATCTACGGCTCACCACGCGTCCGGCGTGATGCGCGAGGACTTGCGGCTCGGGACGATCGCGTCCGCGAGGCCGTAGTCCAGGGCGCCCCGCGCGTCCAGGATCTTGTCCCGCTCGATGTCCACGCTCACCTGCTCGGGGCTGCGCCCGGTGTGCCGGACGAGCATCTCCTCCAGGCGGCCCCGCACCCGGATCAGTTCGTCGGCCTGGATGGCCAGATCGCTCGCCTGCCCCTGGACCGGCTCGCTCAGCGCGGGCTGGTGGATCACCACCCGCGCACCCGGCAGCACGGAACGCTTGCCCGGGGTGCCGGCGGCCAGCAGAACGGCCGCGGAGGAGCCGGCCTGGCCGAGGCATGTCGTCTCCACGTCGCAACTGACGTACTGCATCGTGTCGTAGATCGCCGACATCGCGCTGAACGAGCCGCCGGGGGAGTTGATGTACAGCGAGATGTCCCGGTCCGGGTCCTGGTACTCGAGGTACATGAACTGCGCCATCAGATCGTTCGCCGAGATGTCGTCGATCGGGGTCCCGAGGAAGACGATCCGCTCCTCCAGCAGCTTCGAGTACGGATCCATCGTCTTGTGCCCGGAGCTCGTTCGCTCGTGGAACTCGGGCAGGACGTAACGGGCGGTGGGTCGGGCCATGGCGTACCCCTCCTGGCGGCAGGCTGTCTGTAAAAAATGTACAGGACGTACGTGACGTTATGATGGGGGTATGGCCTACGAGATTCCGGTGACGCAAGCCAGGGCTGAACTCGCCGACCTGATCAACCGGGTGGTGTACGGCGGTGAGCGCGTGGTGGTCACACGGCATGGAAAGCCGCTGGTCGCCCTGGTCTCCGCGGCCGACCTCGAACAGCTGGAGGAGCTCCAGAAGCCCGTCGAGGAGCAGGTGGTCAGTGCGGTCTCGACCGTGCGGGAGGTCGCGTCCGCTCCCCGCGAACAGCAGCGGTTCGGTATCGCGGCGCATCACCGGGGGCCCGGCGCGTCGTAGCGACGCGGGCGCCCCCGACCAGAGGGGCCGGGGGTGCGGAAGAGCGGGTTCGGTCAGCCGACGGAGGTGAGGTCACGCTCGCCGGCAGGCACGGTGCCCTTCGCCCGCGCCTTCAGCGCGTTCCCGAGGATCACGGCGCCCAGGCCCAGCGCGGCCCACCAGGTGAGGGTCAGGACGGGGCCGGTCGCCGTCGCGCCGTCGAAGAACGACACCGAGCGCAGCAGGGTCGCGCTCGCGCCCGGCGGCAGCCACTGGCCGATCGTGCCGACGGGGTCGGGCAGCAGCTGCGGAGCCGAGGCGGCACCCGAGAACGGGTTGCCGAGGAACATCACCACAAGTGCCACCGCGCCGATCCCCGCGTATCCGACGAGGGCGGCGAGTCCCGCCACGGCCGCGCTCACCGCCAGGCTCGACAGCCCGAACGTCCCGGCCTCCGCCCACCAGTTCCCGGTCAGGACGCCGAGCCAGCTGTGGGCCAGTGCGGCCCCGACGACGCCCACCAGTGCGGCGCTGACGACCAGCGCGGTCACCGCGCGGAATCCGCGCAGCCCGTGCAGCGTCACCATGGCGCCCGCGATGATCCCGGCGAGGGCCAGCGGCAGCACGGAGCTGCTCAGGGTGGCCCCCCTCGGGTCGGACGCCGGGGTGGGGACGACGTCCACCGTCCTCACCCCGGTGCCGCTCGCGGCGGCCTGCCGGCCGACGGCCTGCTGGAGGAGCTGGGCCACGACCGGGCTCGCGGCCGATGCCGTGAGCAGCTCCGGGCCCCGCGCGGTCGCGACGACCGCGCCGTATACGGTCCGGTCCTCGATCGCCGTCCGCGCTGCCGCCTCGTCGGCGTAGTGATGGATCTCGAAGGCGCCCTCGTGCTGCCGCAGCTGTTTCTCCATCTGCGCGGTCGCGGTGGCCGGCCCGGCCACGCCGAGCGGCAGGTCGCGGGGGGCGGTGCGGGCGGCGGGCCAGGCGAAGGCCCACAGTGCCAGGGCGGCGAGCAGCGGCACGAGGACGACGACCGCGATCGTGCGACGGGTGGACATGCGGGTCCTCTCCGGGGTCCAGTGGGCCCCGTCGAAAAGAAGGATCGTTCGTTTTAGCTTCGCTTCCCACCGTCCCGCCGTTGCCGCGCCTTGTCAAGAAGGAATGTTCGTTTTAGTTTGTGGCCATGGCTCGCGTATCCCAGGCACACCTCGACGCCCGGCGTCGTCAGATCCTCGACGGCGCCGCGGTCTGCTTCGCCCGCAACGGCTTCCACGCCACGTCCATGCAGGACGTCCTGAAGGAGGCCGACCTCTCGGCCGGGGCCGTGTACCGCTACTTCAGCGGCAAGGAGGAGCTCATCGGCGCGATCGTCGGGGAGGTGCTCGGACAGGTCCACGAGGGTTTCGAGGAGGCGACCCACAGCAGCCCGCCCCCGCCTCCGGACCTCCTGGTGGCGTCCGTGCTCAGCCGCGTCCTCGCCACCAAGGAGTCCCTGACCGTGGACGGGCGGCCGGCGTTTCCCCGGCTGGTCGTCCAGGTGTGGACCGAGACCCTCCGCAACGACGAGCTCGCGGCCCTCCTGCGCGAGGGCTACGGCGCCGTGCGCGAGACCTGGACCCGGATCGTCGGGGCGTACCAGGAGGCCGGGATCATGCGGCGGGACGTGCCCCCGGAGGACGTGGCCCGCACGATGATGGCGGCCGCGATGGGCTTCCTCGCCCAGCAGGCCCTGTTCGGACCGACGCCCGCCGAGTCCCTGCGGGACGGTCTACGGGCGTTGATGAGCATGCGGGATCACGGCTTGGTTAACGTGCCTGAAACCGGATCCAACTAGCCTGCGGATCCACGCCACCAGGGACTTTGCCCCGGGGCTGCGGCAGCCGGACCCCGCACGGTCCGGAGCGAGGACTGTGAGGTGGGACGTGCAACTGACCCCGCACGAACAAGAGAGGCTGCTCATCCATGTGGCGGCCGACGTGGCCGAGAAGCGCCGGGCCCGCGGGCTCAGGCTCAACCACCCCGAGGCGGTCGCCCTCATCACGTCGCACATCCTCGAAGGCGCGCGTGACGGCCGTACCGTCGCCGAGCTCATGGCCTCCGGGCGCAAGCTGCTCACCCGGGACGACGTCATGGAGGGCATCCCCGAGATGATCCATGACGTCCAGGTCGAGGCGACCTTCCCGGACGGCACCAAACTCGTCACCGTCCACGACCCGATCGTCTGAGGGGCCCCGATGATTCCCGGAGAGATCCTCTTCGCCGAGGGGCCGATCGCCTACAACGAGGGCCGTGAGGTCACGTCGCTGACCGTCCTCAACGCCGCCGACCGTCCCGTCCAGGTCGGCTCCCACTACCACTTCGCCGAGGCCAACCCGGGCCTGGAGTTCGACCGCGGCGCCGCGCGCGGCAAGCGGCTGAACGTCGCCGCCGGCACCGCCGTGCGCTTCGAGCCCGGCATCCCGGTCGAGGTGGAACTCGTCCCGCTCACCGGTGCCCGTGTGGTGCCGGGGCTGCGCGGGGAGACCGGAGGTGCCCTCGATGCCTGAGATCTCTCGTGCCGCCTACGCCGACCTGTTCGGCCCGACCACCGGCGACCGCATCCGGCTCGCCGACACCGATCTGCTGATCGAGGTCGAGGAGGATCGTTCCGGCGGTCCCGGACTCGCCGGTGACGAGGCCGTGTTCGGCGGCGGCAAAGTCATCCGCGAGTCGATGGGCCAGTCACGTGCCACCCGTGCGGAAGGCACCCCGGACACCGTCATCACGGGCGCGGTCGTCGTCGACCACTGGGGTGTGGTGAAGGCCGACGTCGGCATTCGCGACGGCCGGATCACCGGCATCGGCAAGGCCGGCAACCCCGACACCATGGACGGGGTCCACCCGGACCTGGTGATCGGCCCGGAGACCGAGATCATCGCGGGCAACGGCCGGATCCTGACCGCCGGCGCCATCGACGCGCACGTCCACTTCATCTGTCCGCAGATCGCCGACGAGGCGCTGGCGTCCGGGGTGACGACCCTGGTCGGTGGCGGCACCGGCCCCGCCGAGGGCTCCAAGGCCACCACCGTCACCCCCGGCCCCTGGCACCTCGCCCGGATGCTGGAGGCGATGGAGCAGTACCCGCTCAACATCGGCTTCCTCGGCAAGGGCAACACCGTCTCGCACGACGCGATGCTGTCGCAGATCCGCGGGGGCGCCCTCGGCCTGAAGCTGCACGAGGACTGGGGCTCGACCCCCGCCGTCATCGACGCCTCGCTGACCGTCGCCGAGCGGACCGGCATCCAGGTCGCCATCCACACGGACACCCTCAACGAGGCCGGTTTCGTGGGGGACACGCTCGCCGCGATCGCCGGGCGGGGCATCCACGCCTACCACACCGAGGGCGCGGGCGGCGGGCACGCTCCGGACATCATGACCGTGGTCTCCCAGCCGCACGTGCTGCCCAGCTCGACCAACCCGACCCGTCCCTTCACCGTCAACACCGCCGAGGAACACCTCGACATGCTGATGGTGTGCCACCACCTCAACGCGGCGGTGCCAGAGGACCTCGCCTTCGCCGAGTCCCGCATCCGGCCCACGACCATCGGCGCCGAGGACATCCTGCACGACCTGGGCGCCATCTCGATCATCTCCTCCGACGCCCAGGCCATGGGGCGCGTGGGCGAGGTCATCATGCGGACCTGGCAGACCGCGCATGTCATGAAGCGGCGCCGGGGTGCGCTGCCCGGGGACGGACGCGCCGACAACCATCGCGTACGGCGCTATGTCGCCAAGTACACGATCAACCCCGCCGTCGCTCAGGGGCTCGCTCACGAGGTGGGTTCGGTGGAGACGGGCAAGCTGGCCGACCTGGTGCTGTGGGAGCCCGCGTTCTTCGGCGTCAAGCCGCATCTGGTGATCAAGGGCGGACAGATCGCCTACGCGCAGATGGGCGACGCGAACGCCTCGATTCCGACCCCGCAGCCGATCCTTCCCCGGCCGATGTACGGGGCGATCGGGCGGGCTCCCGCGTCCAACTCCTTCAACTTCGTGGCACCCCTCGCCATCGAGGACGGGCTGCCGGAGCGGCTCCAGCTCGGGAAGCGGTTCGTGGCCATCGAGTCGACGCGCGGGGTCACCAAGGCCGACATGCGGGAGAACGACGCGCGGCCCGACGTACGGGTCGACCCCGACAGCTTCGCCGTACACATCGACGGGGAGTTGGTGGAGGCCACGCCGGCAGCCGAACTGCCCATGGCCCAGCGTTACTTCCTCTTCTGATGTCCAGGGCTGCACTTCTGGTCCTGGCCGACGGCCGCTTCCCCGCCGGAGGGCACGCGCACTCCGGCGGGGCCGAGGCGGCGGTCAAGGCGGGGCGGATCACCGGGGCGGAGAGTCTGGAGTCCTTCTGCCGGGGACGGCTGCACACGGTGGGGCTGGTGTCGGCCGCGCTGGCCGCGGCGGCCGTGCTCGGCGCCGACCCGCGGCTGTTGGACGAGGCCGCGGACGCCCGCACCCCGTCCCCCGCACTGCGGACGGCCGCACGCAAGCTGGGCCGTCAGCTGATGCGGGCGGCCCGGGCGACCTGGCCGTCGGCCGAACTCGACTCCCTGGCAAGGGAGTTCCCCAAGGGAGCGCACCAGCCGGTGGTCCTGGGGCTGGCAGCCCGGGCGGCGGGCCTCGAGGCCGTGGACGCGGCGTACTGCGCGGTGTACGAGAGCGTGAGCGGGCCTTCGAGTGCGACGGTCCGGCTGCTGAGCCTCGATCCTTTCGACGCGACGGGCGTACTCGCCCGGTTGTCGCCAGAGCTGGACCGGGTCGCGGATCGGGCGCTGGAGGCAGCGCGGAGGGTTGCCGACGAGGGCGTCGACGCATTGCCGTCGGCGTCGGCGCCGTTGCTGGAAATCGGAGCAGAGGCGCACGCGGCATGGCCAGTACGCCTGTTCGCATCATAAGAGGGCCACCGCAACCTGCTTAGGGGCGCGGGGAACTGCGCGACCAGCCCCCACGGACCCGCACCCGACCATGACCCCCCCAGGAGCCGTACATGCATCTCGACCACCATCACGACACCCCCGCCGCTCTCAGCGCGGACGCCCACCGACCCGACGGCACCCGCAGAGCCCTCCGCATCGGCCTCGGCGGCCCCGTCGGCTCCGGCAAGACCGCCACCGTCGCCGCCCTCTGCCGGGCCCTGCGCGACGAACTGTCCCTCGCCGTCGTCACCAACGACATCTACACCCGCGAGGACGCCGAGTTCCTGCTCAGGGAAGCCGTGCTGCCTCCCGAGCGGATCACCGCGGTGGAGACCGGCGCCTGTCCGCACACCGCGATCCGGGACGACATCTCCGCCAACCTCGAAGCCGTGGAGGACCTGGAGGACGAGGTCGGCCCCCTGGACCTCATCCTTGTGGAGAGCGGCGGAGACAACCTCACCGCCACCTTCTCCAAGGGGCTCGTCGACGCGCAGATCTTCGTCATCGACGTGGCGGGAGGAGACGACATCCCGCGCAAGGGCGGCCCCGGCGTCACCACCGCCGACCTGCTCATCGTCAACAAGACCGACCTGGCCCCGTACGTCGGCTCCGACCTCGCGCGGATGGCCGCCGACGCCAAGGCCCAGCGGGCCGAACTGCCGGTCGTCCTCCAGTCGCTCCGCGGCGAGGCCGGGGTCACGGACGTCGCCGACTGGGTCCGGGCGCAGCTCGCCGCGTGGACGGCGTGACCGCGCCCGGGGCAGGGGTACGCGCCACCGCGCGGATCGTCGCGCGGGACGACGGGCGCGGCGGTACGGCTCTGCCCGTGCTGGAGAGCGACGGGCCGCTGGCGCTGCGGCGCACCCGGGGGAGCGGTGCCGAGACGCGGGTCATCCTCGTCGGCGCGATGAGTGGGCCCCTCGGCGGCGACCACTTCACCGTGGAGGCCGACGTCCGGGAAGGTGCTCGACTGCGCCTCGGATCGGCCGCGGCCACCATCGCCCTGCCGGGGCAGACCAAGGGCGAGGCCCGCTACGACGTCAGGCTCACCGTCGCCGACGGCGGCGAACTTCACTGGCTGCCCGAGCAGTTGATCTCCGCCGGGGGCAGCGATCTGTATGTCACCACACGGATCCACCTCGGGGCGACGAGTCGGCTCGTGCTGCGCGAGGAACAGGTCCTCGGGCGGTCGGGGGAGGAGCCCGGGCGGCTCAGCAGCAGGCTCGTGCTGCGCGTGGCGGGACGCACCGTGCTCGATCAGGAACTGGCCTGCGGGCCCGGGGCGCCGGGCGGCTGGGACGGGCCCGCCGTGCTCGCTGGACATCGGGCCGCCGGTCAACTTCTTGTCGCACGACCGGAGTTCGCCGGCAATCCGGTGACGGCTCAGGTGCTCGGCGAGGGCGCCGCCGTCGTACCGTTGGCAGGGCCCGCCGCGCTCGTCACCGCCGTGGCGCCGGACGCCCTGCTGTTGCGCCGGGTGCTGGACGAGGCGCTGGCGACCCTTAGCGCCTAGTCCGCCCAGCGAACGACCCCTTCCGTTTATCGGATTGGCAAAGAAGGTCCCGCCCCCCTGTTCACAGAGTCTCCATAGCCAGGAGGATCCCCGTACGAATCGAAACGACGTACGGGGAGGGATCCCTCTTGAGGGAGACGAGACCGAAGTGGCGGACGACCGCACTCGGTTCGGCCGGAGTACTCATCACGGCCACACTCATATCCGGTGCCGTCGCGGCACCCGCGTCCGGCGCCAACACGCAGGCGGGCGCGAGCCGGCAGGGACAGGACCGTGCGTCCGTCGGTGCCGCGATCGCCGCCGCCCGTGCCGCGAAGGCCGGGATCGACTGGGCCGACTGCCCCGCCGACTGGGGGATCGCGAAGCCGGTCCAGTGCGGCTGGGTCAGCGTGCCGCTGGACTACACCAAGCCGAACGGCAAGCAGATCAAGCTGGCCGTCGACCACATCGGCAACACCGGCACCAAGGCGGAGCGTCAGGGCGCCCTCGTCTACAACCCGGGCGGGCCCGGTGCCTCGGGCATGCGCTTCCCCCTCCGCGTCACGACCAAGAACCCGATCTGGGCCAACGCGGCCAAGGCGTACGACTTCGTGGGCTTCGACCCGCGCGGTGTCGGCCACTCCGCGCCCATCTCCTGCATGGACCCGCAGGAGTTCGTGAAGGCACCCAAGATGGACCCGGTGCCGGACTCCGAGGCCGACAAGCGCGCGCAGCGCAAGCTGGCCCGTGAGTACGCCGAGGGCTGCGCCGAGCGCACCGGCAAGGCGATGCTCGCGCAGATGACCACGCCCAACACCGTGCGCGACCTGGACGTCATCCGCGCCGCACTCGGTGAGAAGAAGCTCAACTACCTGGGCGTCTCCTACGGCACCTACATCGGCGCCGTCTACGGCACGATGTTCCCCGGCCATGTCCGCCGCATGGTCGTCGACAGCGTCGTCAACCCGTCCCGGGAGAAGATCTGGTACGAGGCCAACCTCGATCAGGACATCGCCTTCGAGGGCCGCTGGAAGGACTGGGAGGACTGGGTCGCCGCCAACGACGCCGCCTTCCACCTCGGCACCACCCGTGCCGCGGTCCAGGCGAAGTGGCTCGAACTGCGCGCCACCGCCAAGAAGAACCCCATCGGCGGGGTCGTCGGCCCGGCCGAACTGATCGGCTTCTTCCAGAGCGCCCCGTACTACGACTCCTCGTGGGTGCCGGTCGCGACGGTGTTCAGCAAGTACGTCGCCGGTGACACCCAGGCGCTCGTCGACGCGGCCGCCCCGGACCTGTCGGACACCGCGGGCAACATCTCCTCGGAGAACGGCAACGCCGTCTACACGGCCGTCGAGTGCACCGACGCCAAGTGGCCCACCAGCTGGAAGAAGTGGGACAAGGACAACACCGCGCTCAACAAGAAGTACCCGTTCATGACCTGGGCCAACGCCTGGCTGAACCTGCCCTGCGCCACCTGGCCGGTCAAGCAGCAGACCCCGGTCGAGGTCCGCACCGGCAAGGGCCTGCCGGGCGTGCTCATCGTGCAGTCCGAGCGTGACGCGGCCACCCCGTACGAGGGCGGCGTCGAACTGCACAAGCGCTTCAAGGGCTCCCGCCTGATCACCGAGAAGGACGCGGGCTCGCACGGCGTGACCGGTCTGGTCAACCCGTGCATCAACCCGCGGGTGGACGCCTACCTGCTCACCGGCAAGCTGGACAAGGCCGACGTGACGTGCACCCCGCACGCCACGCCCAAGCCGTAGCACGCACCACGGGACAAGGCGGCCGGAGCCACCGGCCGCCTTTTCTCATGCGCCGGTTCTCATGTGCCGAGCGAGTCGAGATACGCGTCCTCCGCCGCGTAGTCGAAGAGGTCGCCGTAGGTCTGGAACATCCTCGGGTACGCCTCCCGCCAGTCCCCTCCGGCCAGTTGCCGCTCGATCCAGGCGACGGTCTCCGGCAGCCGGTCCGCGTACCGCGCCACCACCGGGCGGTACCCCAGCTCGCGTTCGGCGGCGGACATGTCGAAGACGACCGGTACCGGCACCGACCACGGCGTGTCCCCCACGGTCGGCGAGGGCGGTGGGCCGTCGATCAGCACGCTCTGCGTCTCGACGCCCATCACGGAGTCGATCGCGGCGGCGATCTCCGCCACCGTCGGGGCGTCCGGGTCCACGGCGTTCAGAGCCCTGCTGCCGGGCTTCGCGGCGGCCAGCCGGACGAGTTCGGCGATGTTGTGGACGTTCGCCGGGTGGAACCGGCTCATGCCGCCGTACGGCAGGAGTCGCCGAGGCCGGCCGTCCAGGTTGCGTTTGACGAAGTACAGCTCGCGCGGCGTCCGGCAGTGCGGTCCGTGGATCGCTCCGGCACGCAGCAGTGTCGTGGGCAACCGGTCGCCGGCGGCGAGGAGTTCACGCTCCAGGCCGGCCTTGCGGGTGCTGTAGGAGTCCTCGCCGGGCGCGATCGTCCGCTGGTCCTCCGTCACCCCCACGGGGAACTCGGGAAAGCCCCCCGGCTCGCCCTGGGTGTCGAAGCTGCGGCCCTTGTCGTCCTCGTACACCGACACGCTGGAGATCACCACGGCCGAGCCCACCCGGTCGGCCAGCGATACCAACTGCCGTGCGTGAGCCGGTCCGTAGGCGACCATGTCCACCAGGACCTCGCAGCCGTCGCCCACCGCGGCGGCCAGGGCCGAGTCGTCCGCCCGGTCGGCCCGCGCGGTACGCACCTGCGCGGGCCAGCTCTCGTCCCGTCCGCCGCCCCGGGAGACGGCCGTCACCTCCCAGCCGTCCCGGGCCAGCGCCCCCACGGCCGCCCGCCCGATCTGTCCCGTCGCTCCGATCACCACAGCATGTCGTGTCATGCGGCGACCGTACGGCGGTCAACTCCGGTTCCTCCAGGGGGTTCTGCCGACGGCAGACCTCAGCTCAGCGGAATTCGGGGGAACTTGCGCTCCTTCTCCTTGCGCGCGGCCGTCTCCTCCGCCTTCACCACGGCCGCGTACTGGTCGACATACTCCTGGTCGGACAGCTTCAGGATGGCGTACATGATCTCGTCCGTGATGGCCCGCAGGATCGCCTTCTCGTTCTCCATCCCGGCGTAGCGGGAGAAGTCCAGCGGCTTGCCGAAGCGGATCACCACCGGGTGGATGTTGGGGATGACCTTGCCGGGCGGCTGCGCCTCGAAGGTGCCGATCATCGCGCACGGGATCACCGGCACCTGGGCCTTGAGCGCCATCACCGCGACGCCGACCTTGCCCTTGTAGAGGCGGCCGTCGTGGGAGCGAGTGCCCTCCGGGTAGATGCCGAGCAGTTCGTCCTTGCGCAGGACGCCGAGACCCTCGCGGATGGCGGCCTGGCCCGCTTCCTTGCCGGAGCGGTCGACCGGGATCTGCCCGGCGCTGCGGAAGAAGAAGGCGGTCAGCCGACCCTTGACGCCGGGGCCGGTGAAGTACTCGGCCTTCGCCAGGAAGGTGATGCGCCGCTTGAGCACCGCGGGCATCAGGAAGTGGTCGGAGAAGGACAGGTGGTTGCCGGCGACGATGGCCGCACCCGACTCCGGGATGTGCTCCAGACCCTCTATTCGAGGCCGGAAAACCAGTCTCAGCAACGGCCCCAACAGCACGTATTTGAGCAGGTAGTAGAACAAGAGGGGGCGCTCCTCGGTCGGGCGGACGGCTCAACTCCGCGTTCTGGCTGGTCAACCGGCGTGAGGCGGGGCTGTCAGTGTAGGCGCAGGGCACGACGGCCGGAACAGGGCCGGACGCCTGACCAGCTTGATGCCGGCGGGCGGAGCGCGGCAACCCGACCGGGCGCTGTGGCGTGAAGCGCGGGGGCGGTCGGCCAAAGGGCCGCTCTTGATTCCCGGGCGGGATCCTGTCGCGTTCAAAGCCGCACGATCACCAGCGCCGTGTCGTCCGTGGCGCCGCCGGGCGGGAGCAGCTCCAGCAGGACCGCGTCCGCGAGGGTCTCGGGGTCGTCCTCGCGGTGCCGGGCGAGGGAGTCGGCGAGCCGGGCGAGCCCGGTGTCGATGTCCTCGCGACGCCGCTCCACCAGGCCGTCGGTGTACAGGGCGAGGGTGGCGCCGCTGGTGAAGGTGGTCGCGGCCTGCACCCGGGGCATCGGGTCGGGACGGGCGTCGAGCGGCGGGTCGGTCGCCTTGTCCAGGCACTCCACTCGGCCGTCCGGGTGCACCAGCATCGGCGGTGGATGCCCGGCGCTGCTGTAGGTGAGGGTGCCGTGGTCGAGGTCGATGAACGTGGTGACCGCGGTCGCCGACTCGGCGCCGTCCACGACGTGGGCGTACCGGCCCAGCACGTTCAGGGCCTCGGCCGGACCCCCGGCCACCCGGGAGGCGGCGCTCAGGGCGCTGCGCAGCTGGCCCATCACCCCGGCGGCCGGGAGCCCGTGGCCCACCACGTCACCGACCGAGACGCCGACGCGGTGGCCGCCCACCAGGTCGACGAGGTCGTACCAGTCCCCGCACACGTTCAGCGTGCCGACCGCGGGCCGGTAGCGCACGGCGGCGCTGTGGTGCGACCTCTGCCGGCCGGTGGGCAGCATGGCCTCCTGGAGTGTCAACGCGACCTCGCGGTCCCGGGCGTGGGCCTGCCGCAACCGTTCGTTGACCTCCTGGAGTTCACGGGCGCGGGTGTACAGCTCGGCCTCCAGGACCCGGTCCCGGCCGGCGCGCCCGCGGCCGCGGGCCCGGATCAGCTCGGTGACCTCCTCGACCCGGTGCACGAGCAGCTCGACCTTGCCGTCCGTGCCGAGGATGGGGGCGTTGACGGGGCTCCAGTACCGCTCCTCCCACTCACCCGGCCGACCGGGTGTCTCGACGTCGTACCGCTGAAGGGCCATGGAGTCGCGCTCCCCGGTCTCCAGCACCCGGCGCAGGGAGGCGGCCAGATTGCGCATGCCGGTCGCCGCGGGGTCGTTCGGGTTGTCCGGGAAGACGTCGAAGAGATAGCGGCCCACGATCTCCTCGCGTTGGCGGCCGGCCATGCGCAGGAACTCGGCGTTGGCGTCCGCGTACACCAGGTCGGGCGTGAGCAGCGCGACCATGCCGGGCAGTGCCTGGAACACGGCCGAGTAGTCGATGGCGTCGGTGTCGCCGGGTCTGTCGCTCATGGCTGCCGCCTCACGCCTGGATCGCACCATTTTCCCACGGTATGCACGATTCGGGGATCAGTCCGGCGGTTCCTCGAGCGACTGCTCGGCCCAGATGATCTTCCCTTCGGGCGCGAACCGGGTACCCCAGCGCTGGGCGAACTGGGAGACCAGCAGCAGCCCCCGCCCGCCCTCGTCCGTGGTGCGCGGGTGGCGCAGATGGGGCGCGGTGTCGCCGCTGTCGAACACCTCGCAGACCAGGGACCGCTCCCGGATCAGCCGGAGCCGGATCGGGCCGACCGCGTGCCGGATGGCGTTGGTGACGAGTTCGCTGACGACCAGTTCCGTGGTGAAGGCGAACTCCTCCAGGCCCCACTCCGTCAGCTGCCGGGACGCCGTCTTGCGGGCCTCGGCGACGAGGGCCGGGTCGACGGGCACGTCCCAGTCCGCGACCTGGTCGGGACCCAGCAGCCGGGTGCGGGCCATGAGCAGCGCCACGTCGTCGTGCGGCCGGTCGGGGGCCAGGGCGTCCACCACGGCCCGGCAGTGCAGGTCGAGCGTGGGCGCGGGCCTCTCCAGGGCCTGGCGCAGCCGGTCCCGGCCCGCGTCCACGGCCCACTCCTCGCCGTGGGCGAGCAGCCCGTCGGTGTGCAGCGCAAGTGTGCTGCCCGCCGCCAGGGCCAGCTCGACCGACTCGAAGGGGGGACCGCCGACGCCGAGCGACGGCCCCTGCGGAAGGTCCACGAAGGCGACCGTGCCGTCGGGAAGGATCACGGCGGGCGCGGGATGGCCGGCGGCGGCCATCGTGCACTGCCCGTCGACCGGGTCGTAGACGACGTACACACATCCGGAGCCCTGGGCGCTGTCGGTGTCCTCCGTCCCCGGCCCCACACCCTCCTCGCGCGCCGTCCGGGCGACCAGGTCGTCGAGGTGACCCAGTACCTCCTCGGGGGGCAGATCCAGCGCCGCCAGCGTCCGTACGGCGGTGCGCAGCCGGCCCATCGAGGCGGCGGCGCCGATGCCGTGCCCGGGTACCTCGCCGACCACGAGGGCGACCCGCGCGCCGGAGAGCTGGATGAGGTCGTACCAGTCGCCGCCCAGGCCCGTCAGCTCGTCGGCGGGCCGGTAGCAGGCGGTCACCTCCACGGCGTCCTGCTCGGGCAGCCGGTGGGGGAGCAGACTGCGCTGCAAGACCAGCGCGGCCTCGCGCTCGCGGGTGTAGCGCCGGGCGTTGTCCACGCAGACGGCCGCTCGCGAGACGAGATCCTCGGCGAGGTTCAGGTCCCCCGCGTCGAAGGGTTCCTGGCGGCGCCGGCGGAAGAAGGTGGTGACGCCGAGGGTGACGCCCCGGGCGCGGATCGGCACCACCAGCACGCTGTGCAGGCCCAGCTCCAGAAAGGTGGCCTTCCGCCCGCCGGGGATGTCGGTCGCCCACTCCGCGGCCAGCGGGTCCAGGCGCGCCTGCCGCCAGGGCTCGCCCGAGTCGAGACAGCGCAGCGGGGGCGACCCGGGCCGGTAGGCGGCCACGTCACCGACCTCGACGACGGCCTCCGGAACACCCTCGTTCACCGACTGCTGCCCGGACCGCAGCAGCGGCACATGCGTGGTGGGTTCCGCTCCCCGCAGCACCGACTCCAGCAGGTCCACGGTGACGTAGTCGGCCAGCGCGGGTACGGCCACGTCGGCAAGCTCCTGTGCGGTGCGCCGGATGTCCAGGCTGCGGCCGATGTACTCGCCGGCCCGGTCGAGCAGAGCGAGGCGCTGCCGGGCCCGGTGCCGCTCGGTGATGTCGACGACCGTGTAGTAGACGCCGATCGGGTGACCCCGGTCGTCGTCGATCCGGGTGAACGACATCGTGTGCGCGGTCTCGCGGTGCGGGGCGGAGCGGACCCGGCCGACGTGCTCGTACTCCACGACCGGTTCACCTGTCTCCAGTACGCGCCGCATCTGCGCCTCTATCGCCTCGGCGTCCAGGCCCGGCTGGATCTCCGCGAACCGCAGCCCCAGCCGCTGCTGGGCCGGGGCGCTGCCGAACTGTTCCAGGGCCGGGTTGGACCACACACAGCGCAGGTCCGTGTCCACGATCGCGATGCCGATGGGCGAGCGGGTGACCATCTGCTCCAGCACCCGGCGGCTCATGTCCCAACCGGGGGCCTCCGCCATCTCGGACAGCAGCACCAGCCAGCGTTCCGAGTCGTCGGAGTCGTCGGCCACCGTGATCCGGACCATGACCGGGACCGGCCGGCCGTGTCGGTGCAGGGCGGTCAGCAGCCCCGCCCAACTCCCGTCGCTCCGGCAGCGCGCGGTGATCTCCGGCAGCCGGCGGGCGTCCTCGGGGGCGAGAAGGGCGGCGACGCTCTGTCCTACGGCTTCGGTGGCGGGATAGTCCAGCAGGCGCTCGGCGTCCTTGGTCCAGCCGGTCACCGTGCCGTGGGCGTCGAGCAGCAGGGGCGCGGCATCGGCCACGTCGAACCGGTGCCGCGCGGTCTCGTGCTCCTCCTGAGCGCCCACGGACGACCTCTCTGTCGCTGAGAGTGGTCTATCACCTCTTCGTCACATCTTCACCCGGTCTGGTGGAGTGCGCGGCCGGGGAGGGAGTTCTGCCGTAGGGTGCGTGCGGGTCAGCGCCTGAGTACCTTCTCCAGTACTCCCAGGGCCGATTCCAGTTCCTCCGCCGTGATCGTCAGCGGCGGTGCCAGCCTGATCGTCGAGCCATGGGTGTCCTTGACCAGGACGCCCTCGCGCATCAGCAGCTTGCTGACCTCGCGGCCCGTGCCGAGGGACGGGTCGATGTCGACGCCGGCCCACAGACCCCGTGCGCGGAAGCCGACGACACCCTTGCCCACCAGTCCTGTCAGGCCGTCCCGCAGGACGGTGCCCAGGTCGGCGGCCCGGCGCTGGAACTCTCCCGTCTCCAGCAGCTCGACCACCGCCGTGCCCACCGCCGCCGCGAGCGGGTTGCCGCCGAACGTGGAGCCGTGCTCGCCCGGGCGCAGTACGCCGAGGACGTCACGGCGGGCGACCACCGCGGAGACCGGGACGATGCCGCCGCCCAGTGCCTTGCCCAGGAGCAGGACGTCCGGGACGACTCCCTCGTGCTCCACGGCGAGGGTGCGGCCCGTGCGGCCGAGGCCCGACTGGATCTCGTCCGCGACGAAGAGACAGCCCGTGCGGCGGGTCAGCTCGCGGACGCCGGTCAGGTAGCCGTCGTCCGGGATGACCACGCCCGCCTCGCCCTGGATGGGTTCGAGGAGCACCGCGGCCGTGGTCTCGTCGACCGCCGCCTCCAGCGCCGCCAGGTCGTTGTACGGCACGATCCGGAAGCCCGGCGTGAAGGGACCGAAGCCCGCCCGGGCCGTCTCGTCCGTGGAGAACGACACGATCGTCGTCGTACGGCCGTGGAAGTTCTCCGCCGCCACCACGATCGTGGCCCGGTCGGCCGGGACGCCCTTGACCTCGTACGCCCACTTGCGGGCCACCTTGATGCCGCTCTCCACCGCCTCGGCGCCGGTGTTCATCGGCAGCACCATGTCCAGCCCCGTCAGCTCGGCGAGGCGCTCCGCGAACTCGGCGAGCCGGTCGTTGTGGAAGGCCCTGGACGTCAGCGTCAGCCGGTCCAGCTGCCGGTGCGCCGCCTCGATCAGGGCCGGGTGGCGGTGGCCGAAGTTGAGGGCGGAGTAACCGGCCAGCATGTCGAGGTAGCGGCGGCCCTCCACGTCCTGCACCCAGGTGCCTTCGGCCTGGGCGACGACCACGGGCAGCGGGTGGTAGTTGTGCGCGAGGACCGGCTCCTCGGCACGGATGAGATCGGCGGAGGAACGCGAGGTCACGGGTGCGGTCATGAGCGGATCTCCTGGGTGCAGCACTTGATGCCGCCGCCGGCCTTGTGGAACTCGGAGAGGTCGACGGGGACGGGGACATAGCCGTGGTCGTCGAGGCGCACGGCGAGGGCCTCGGCCTGCGGGGCGATGAAGACGTGCCGGCCGTCGGACACGGAGTTCAGGCCGAACGCCATCGCGTCGTCACGGGTCGCGAGCACCGCGTCCGGGTACAGCCGTGCGAGTACCTCGCGACTGCCCTGCGAAAAGGCCTCCGGGTAGTACACGATGTTGGCGTCGTCGAGAACGAACAGCGCGGTGTCCAGGTGGTAGAAGTGCGGGTCCACCAGCGTCAGGCTGATCACCGGGTGGCCGAAGAACTCCTGCACCTCGCGGTGCGCCTCCCGGGTCGTGCGGAACCCGGTTCCGGCCAGCACGTACCGGCCCGTCCAGACGAGATCGCCCTCGCCCTCGCAGACCGCGACGGGACGGTGGACGTCGTAGCCCGCCGTCTTGAACCACAGGTCGTAGTGCGTGGACTCGGGGCGTCGCTGGGGCGCGTGGAAGAGGGAGCCGAAGACGCGGCCGCCGACGACGACCGCCGAGTTCGCGGCGAAGACCATGTCCGGGAGACCGGGGACCGGCTCCACGGCCGCGACATCGTGACCGTGCGCCTCATAGGTGCGGATCAGCGTCCGCCACTGCTCCTGCGCCAGGTCCACGTCGACATGGGTGTCGGGATGCATCCAGGGATTGATCGCGTACTGCACGGCGAAGTGTCTGGGTTCGCAGACGAGGAAACGCCGTCGGCGCGGCACACGGGAGTCGGTCACAGAGGGGTTCCTCCGCTTCCTGCGGTGTCTACTGAGGGTTGACACCAAGGTAGAAAACGGGTGGCGGGCCCGACAAGCAACAAGAATTGCGCGTCTGTGCAGGAATGCTGCGTGTTCATCCGGTGAAACGCACGGTTGGTGCGTTTAGCGGCTACGCCTCCGGTGCGGGCTGGCTCGCCCCCGCCTCGGGGCTTTCCGGGAGGAGATGGGACAGCACCATCACGCTGATCGTCTTCCGGATGAACGGCTCGACGCGGATGCGTTCCAGCACCTCCTCGAAGTGCTCCACGTCCCGCGCCCGTACATGCAACAGGGCGTCCGCGCCGCCGGTCACCGTCATCGCCGCGGTGATCTCCGGATGGTTGCGGACCACCTCCGCGAGCCGCCGCGGCGGGGCCGCGCCCTCGCAGTACACCTCGACGTACGCCTCCGTACGCCAGCCCAGCGCCGACGGCTCCACCGTGGCCGTGAACCCGGTGATGACCCCGGTCTCGCGCAGCCGGTCCACGCGCCGCTTCACCGCCGTGGACGACAGCCCGATCGCCGAACCGATCTCCGCGAAGGACGTCCGCGCGTTCGCCATCAGCGCGGTGATGATCTTCCGGTCCAGCTCGTCGAAGGCGACGGTCCTGCTGCTCATGTCGGCACTGTATCCAGCGGGGGCGTCCGCACCTCCGCACGTGTCCAGTCGTACGAATTACTCCTACACTCCGGGTTCATGCTGCGCGCCCTGGCTGTCGACGACGAACGCCCCTCGCTGGAGGAACTTCTCTATCTCCTGAGCGCCGACCCCCGGATCGGCAGTGTGGAGGGCGCCGGTGACGCCACCGAGGCGCTGCGCCGCATCAACCGCGCTCTGGAGTCGGGACCCGGCGGGCCCGAGGCGATCGACGTCGTCTTCCTCGACATCAACATGCCCGGCCTCGACGGCCTCGACCTCGCCCGGCTGCTGACCGGGTTCGCCACCCCGCCGCTCGTCGTGTTCGTCACCGCCCACGAGGGCTTCGCCGTCCAGGCCTTCGACCTCAAGGCCGTCGACTACGTGCTCAAACCGGTGCGCAAGGAACGCCTCGCGGAGGCCGTCCGCCGCGCCGCCGAACGCCTCGGCAGCGCGCCCCGGATTCCCGTGCACGAACCCGACCCCGACCACATACCCGTCGAGCTCGGCGGCGTGACCCGGTTCGTCGCCGTCGACGACATCACCCACGTCGAGGCCCAGGGCGACTACGCCCGCCTCCACACCGACAAGGGCAGCCACCTCGTCCGGATCCCGCTGTCCACCCTGGAGGAACGCTGGCGCTTCCGAGGCTTCGTCCGCATCCACCGCCGCCACCTGGTCGCCCTGCGCCACGTCGGCGAACTCCGCCTGGACGCGGGCACGGTGAGCGTCGTCGTCGGCGGCGAGGAACTCCAGGTCAGCCGCCGCCACACGCGTGAGCTGCGGGACCTGCTGATGAGGAGGCCGTAGTCATGCCGCAGGACCCCGTCGAGCGGCGCGTCGTCGTCACCGGCCCGCCCCGCCGCAGCCGCCCCGCGTCCGGCTACTACCGGCCGCGCACCGAGATCGACGAACAGACCACCCTCGGCCACACCTACGTCCGCTCCCTGATGCGCACCCAACTGCGCGCCGCCCTCGCGGTGTTCGCCTTCCTCGGACTGCTCATAGGGCCGCTCCCGCTGCTCTTCGCGGCCATGCCGGACGCCCACCGCCTCGAATGGGGCGTCCTCGGCTTCGGCCTCTACGTCCCGATGGTCCTGCTGGCCCGCTGGTACGTACGCCGCGCCGAACGCAACGAACGGGACTTCGTGCGGCTGGTCGAGGACCGATGAACTCCAGTTACTCGGTCCCCGCCGTCGCGCTCGTCGTGGTGGCCACCGTGCTCGTCGGGGCGTTCGGCCTGCGCATCTCCCGCACCACGTCCGACTTCTACGTCGCCTCCCGCACCGTCGGCCCCCGCCTGAACGCGGCCGCCATCAGCGGTGAGTACCTCTCCGCCGCGTCCTTCCTGGGTATCGCGGGCCTGGTCCTCGTCCAGGGCCCCGACATGCTCTGGTACCCCGTCGGCTACACGGCCGGCTATCTCGTCCTGCTCCTGTTCGTCGCCGCCCCCCTGCGCCGCTCCGGCGCCTACACCCTGCCCGACTTCGCCGAGGCACGGCTCGCCTCCCAGGCCGTGCGACGGCTCGCGGGCGCCTTCGTGGTCGGCGTCGGCTGGCTCTACCTGCTGCCCCAACTCCAGGGCGCCGGACTGACGCTGACCGTTCTGACCGGGGCGCCCCAGTGGCTCGGCGGAGTGATCGTCGCGGCCGTCGTGGTCGCCACCGTCGCCGCGGGCGGCATGCGCAGCATCACCTTCGTGCAGGCCTTCCAGTACTGGCTCAAGCTCACCGCCCTGCTCGTGCCCGCCCTCTTCCTCATCCTCGCCTGGCAGGGCGACGGCGCCCCCAGCCATGCCTTCGAGGAACCGACGACCTTCCGCGAACAGCGGGTGGTCCGCGTCGACTCCACCCTCGACCTCAAGCTGGAGAACCCCCTGACCGTCACGGTCACCGGCACGGTCGACGGCCGCCGCCACGAGGACCAGCAGCTCCGACTCCCCGCGGGCACGCACCACATCGACCGGGGCACCGAGCTGACCTTCGCCAAGGGCACCACCGTCCCCGCCGCCGACCGCGGCACCAGCGACGGCATGTCGACCTCCCTCGCCGCGGGCCGCGAGGACCGGCCCCTGTACGCCACGTACGGACTGATCCTCGCCACCTTCCTCGGCACCATGGGCCTGCCGCACGTCGTGGTCCGCTTCTACACCAGCCCGCACGGCGTCGCCGCCCGCCGCACCACGGTCGCCGTACTCGGCCTGATCGGCTGCTTCTACCTCCTGCCCCCGGTCTACGGCGCCCTCGGTCGCCTGTACGCCCCCGAACTCACCCTCACCGGAGACGCCGACGCCGCGGTCCTGCTGCTCCCGGAGCGGATGATCGGCGGCCTCGGCGGCGACCTGCTGGGCGCGTTGGTGGCGGGCGGGGCCTTCGCGGCGTTCCTGTCGACGGCCTCCGGACTCACCATGGCCGTGGCGGGCGTGCTCACCCAGGACGTCCTGCCCTCGCGCGGCGTACGGCACTTCCGGCTCGGCACGGTCCTCGCGATGTGCGCCCCGCTGGCCGCGAGCGTCCTGGTCGGCGGGCTGCCGGTCGCCGACGCGGTAGGGCTCGCCTTCGCCGTCTCCGCGTCCTCCTTCTGCCCGCTGCTCGTGCTCGGCATCTGGTGGCGACGGCTGACCCCGCCGGGCGCGGCCGCGGGCATGCTGGTCGGGGGCGGCTCCGCGTTCCTCGCCGTGGCCGCGACCATGGCCGGCTTCCCGGCCGGCGGCCCGCTGCACGCCCTGCTCGCCTGGCCCGCGCTCTGGTCGGTGCCGCTCGGCTTCCTCACCATGGTGCTGGTGTCCCTGGCCACCGCGGGCCGGGTACCGGCGGGCACGGCGGCGATCCTGGCCCGCTTCCACCTGCCGGAGGAACTGCGGGAGGAGGTGAAGGCATGAGCGGATTCCTGGCCGGATTGTGTGTGGCGGTCCTCCCGCTGCTGGCCGCCGGCTTCTGGCTCGGCCGGCGTACGGCCCGACCGCAGACCCTGGGCGGCCTCGGCACCCCCGTCGAGCACGCCACCTTCGAGACCCTGCACACCGCCTCCCTGGCGGCGCCCCCGCTGCGGGCGGGGCTGACGGAGGAGACCGCCCGCAAGTCGGCGCGCAGACTGCGCTCACTGCTCGGCACGGACGCGCTGTGCCTCACCGATCAGAAACAGGTCCTGGTCTGGGACGGCGTGGGCAGCCACCACCGCAGCGAGATCATGGAACGCCTCGCGGGCCCGCTGGAGACCGGCCGCGGTGAGGCCTTCCCGCTGACCTGCGACGCCCCCGACTGCCCGGTCCGCTGGGCGGTCGTCGCCCCGCTCACCGTCGACGACCGCGTCCACGGCACCCTGGTCGCCTGCGCGCCCCGCGAGTCGGCCGTCCTGGTCCGCGCGGCCGGGGAGGTCGCCCGCTGGGTGAGCGTCCAGCTGGAGTTGGCGGACCTGGACCAGTCCCGGACCCGCCTGATCGAGGCCGAGATCAAGGCACTTCGGGCCCAGATCTCCCCGCACTTCATCTTCAACTCGCTCGCGGTGATCGCCTCGTTCGTCCGCACCGACCCCGAGCGCGCCCGCGAACTGCTCCTCGAATTCGCCGACTTCACCCGCTACTCGTTCCGCAGGCACGGCGACTTCACCACCCTCGCCGACGAACTCCACGCCATCGACCACTACTTGGCGCTGGTGCGGGCCCGCTTCGGCGACCGTCTCTCCGTCACCCTGCAGATCGCCCCGGAGGTACTGCCGGTCGCCCTGCCGTTCCTGTGCCTGCAGCCCCTGGTCGAGAACGCCATCAAGCACGGCCTGGAGGGCAAGACCGAGAAGTGCCGGCTCCAGATCACCGCCCAGGACACCGGCGCCGAGGCCCTGGTCGTCATCGAGGACGACGGCGCCGGAATGGACCCGGTCCTGCTCCGCCGTATCCTCGCGGGCGAGGTCAGCCCCTCGGGCGGCATCGGCCTGTCCAACGTCGACGACCGGCTCCGCCAGGTGTACGGCGACTCCTACGGCCTCGTCATCGAGACCGCCGTCGGCGCGGGCATGAGGATCACCGCCCGGCTGCCCAAGTACCAGCCGGGCGTGCACTCGGCGGGCCGTCTCACGGACGGCTGACCTCAGGTGCTGCGGGTGGCCACCATCCCGAGGGTGATCAGGCCCAGCACGACCCAGCCGAACCACAGCCAGCCGTTGCTGCCGAGCGCCACCGTGTAGGCGGTCACCGCGACGAGACCGCCGACGGTGAGCACCCCCATCGTGCGGGTCGAGCCATCCGTGGAACCGGTACCGGGCATCGCAACACCCTCCTCAGGATTCGTCCCCCTCCATGGTGCCCCCGTTCTGCCTGCGGACGGTGCACACGACGAAATGTGTGCCGTTCTTCCAGGGCCCCGCACTGGTCCAGGAGCCCGCCGTGTAGACGGACGGATCGAAGCCGTAGTCGCCCGGCGGGACCTCACGCGCGCACGCCGTGTCCGACTCGGTCCGCGCCTCGGACAGCGTGACGTCGGGGTCCAGACGGGTGAATCCGAGCACCTGCTCGTCGTGGGAGCTCCCGCAGGAGGCCAGCCGGGCGTCCCGGTTGGTGCGTACGTCCAGACAGTCCCGCCGCTGCATGGTCGCCGTGTCCGCGAACCCCGAGCCCAGCCTGCGATGGGTACCGATCGGCCCGTACACCGGCCCGTTCCCGCCCAGCACCAGACACGCGGTGCGCCGTCCCGCCGCCTCGAAGCCCCCGTCGGTCGGCACGACGGCCTGGCTGCGGACGTCCGCGAGCCGGTCCCGGATCTCCCGCGTCCGCTCCTCGCACCGCGCCGCTCCCGTCCGACGCGCCTCGTCGGCCGAGGCGGTCGTCACGAACGCCATCACCTGGCCGTCCGGGGCCGTCCCGCAGGTGGGGTCCGGCCGCAGCCGGGGTGTGCCCCGGAAACGCTCCGGGCCCGGCCAGTCGGCGATGACGCAGTCGCCGTCCCGCAGGGGTTTCGTGAGCCCGACCGTCTCGCCGTACGGCTGCCGGGAGCCCTGTTGTCCGCCCCTGCGGTCCGAGGCCCGGTCGGCCATGGCGTACCAGACACCGCCCAGGGCCAGCAGCAGCCCGAGACCGCAGGCGAGGACGGCCCGCAGGGCGTGCGAGCGCTCCCGCCGCCGACGGCCGCCCTGCGGCGAGGGGAGCCCTTCGGTCAGCGGCCGCTGTCCCTTCGGCGGCGCACCGGGCGGCGGAACCTCCGCCCCGGCCCAGGGCGGCTGGGAACCGAGGTCGGTCCGCGTGCGGACGTACGGCTCGGCCTGCGGCGTCACGATCCGCGACAGCGCTGTCTCCGCCTCCGCCGCCGACCATCGCTGCCCGGGATCCTTGGCGAGCAGCGCTCGCAGTACGGGACCCAGCGCACCGGCGCGCACGGCGGGCCGCGGCTCCTCCATGACCACCGCGGTCACCTCGGCGAGATGCGACTCCCGCTCGAAGGCACCCACACCCTCCACGGCGTGGTACAGGGTGCAGCCCAGCGAGAACAGGTCGGCGGCCGGGGTGGGCGCTCCGCCCGTGGCCCGCTCGGGCGCCAGATAGCCCGACGTGCCCACCAGCACCGACGCCAGCGTGTACCGGGTCTCCCCGGCGTCCGGCTGCACGGAGATGCCGTAGTCGGTGAGCAGGACGCGTCCGTACGGCGATCCCACGCGGTCCGGCGCCAGCAGGATGTTCGCCGGCTTCACGTCCCGGTGCATCACGCCCCGCTGATGCCCGGCGGTCAGCGCGTCCAGCACGGCGAGGCCGATCCGGGCGCACTCCGCCGGGGCGAGCGGTCCGCGGGAGTCGACCAGGTCACGCAGGTCCACCGCGTTCGCCACGTACTCCATGACGATCCACGGCAGCCCCTCGTGCTCCAGCACGTCGTGCACGGTCACCACGTGCGGATGGCCGCGCAGCCCCGCCGCGTGCCGGGCCTCCGCGCGAGCCCGTGCCACCCGGGCCTCCCGCTCGTGGTCCGCCTCCACCGGGTCACGGAACACGATCTCCTTGAGAGCGACCTCGCAGTCGAGTCTCCGGTCGTGGGCGAGCCACACATGGCCCATGCCGCCGCTGCCGAGCGGGTTCAGCAACAGATAGCGGCCGGCGATGACCCGGCCCACTCCCGAGATCGGTGATCCTGAAGACATCCGGTGACTCTCCGGTTCTGCGGGTTCCTCGGGTTCCTCGGGGGTGCTACGCGGCGACCGTGGTGCTCGGCCCGTCGCTGAGGGGGGCACTGGTGACGGGCTCAGCGGTGGCGGGCTCGGTGGTCGCGGGACCGCTGCTGGGCGGCTCCCGGGTGGCGGGCGCGCTGGTCGTCGTCGCTGGCGCCGGCGGTGGTGCGCTGCTGGTGACCGGGGCGCCGGTCGGCGGTGAACCGGTCGAGGGAGGTGGGCTCGGCGGACCGTTCGACTTGCCGGGCGACGGCGAGCCGGGAGCCGTACCCGACGACGGCGGTGACGAGGACCCCCCGGGCCTGCCGCTCGACGAGGACGGAGGTGGTGAGGAGGCCTTGCCGGGCCGTCCGCCGGACGATCCCGGGGGCCCCGACGCCGGCGGGGCACTCGTGGGCGGTGTCTTCGCCCCCGAGGAGGGCGGCGGGGGAGTGGTCGTGGGCCCGGTCTCCCCGCCGGAGGTGCTCGTGCCACCCCCTGCCACGGTCAGCATCACGTACTGCCCGAACGGCAGCCGCGCCCCCGCGGGCGGGTCGGTCGCCGTGACCTTCGCGCCGTCGGACGGCACCCCCTGCCCGGTGTACCCGGCCGCCAGCCCGGCGTCGATCAGCTCCCGACCGGCCCGGGCGAAGGTCGTCCCGGCCAGGTCCGGCACCGTGCGCCGCTTCTTCGCGTTGAAGGTGGTGTCCTTCTCGCCGGTGCTGCCGACCGGACGGTTGATGCCGCGGGCGGGTTCCTGGACGTCGACGAGAGCGATCCGTGCCAGTTTCCGGGGAGCGGGCTTCACGGCCACCACCGACTCCCGCTGGTATCCCGCCCACTTCTTGGTGCCGTCCTCGAACTGGACGGAAATCCGGCCGGTGTCACCCTGGAAGGGCCGCAGTGGATTTCCACACGAGCACTTCACAGCCGGAAGCCCTTGTTCATCGACAAGAATCGAGATTCCCGCCTGGAGCAAGGAGTTGTACGGGACGGCCTTTTCCCTCTTGTAGTCGTGGTTCTTGACGAGAGTGTCGTGACGCAGCAGAACCGGTGTGAGTCGATCCAGGTATTCCGGTATCCCGTCCGTGCCGATGTTCAGTACGCCGGCCCACGCCTGTGCCTTTTTGTGATTCCTGGGATCGGTGAGGAATCGTTCGAGTTTGGCGACGTCACAGATGGTCGGCTGCTTGCTGCCGCCGTACAGGCCTGGCGTGTCCCCCTGCTGGAGACTTCCCTGCACGGGCTGCGACCGCACGGTGGTGGTGGCGTCCCTGCCCAGCCCGCTGTTCTCCTCGAAGAACGGAGCGAGCGAGGGCGCACCGGCGGCGACCGCCCTGACCACCGTCAGTGGATTTCCCTTCTCACAACCGCTCAGCAGCAGTGAGAAAATCGCCAGGACGGCGATCCTGTGCATAAATGCGCGAAGTGTCATGACCGCTCCCCCCGGCGGTTCCCCCAACGCGCTTCATGCTACTGAATGCTTCGGAAAGACGAAGCCTTTCAACGCCCGCGTGCGTTCAATGAGGCCAAATACGCGTTGTACGCCTCGAGATCCTTGTCGCCGTCGCGGTCGGCGGCCCGGTCCGTGCGCTTGGCCTGTCGCTGTTCGGAGCCGTACCACTGGAACAGCAGTGCGATCAGGACCAGTACGGAGGGAATCTCGCTGAACGCCCAGGCGATACCGCCGGCGTAGTTCTGGTCGGAGAGGGCGTCGATGCCGAGCGAGGCGGGCGGGTTCTTGAACGTCTCCACCATGGGCTCGGACGCCATCATCAGCGCGATGCCGAAGAAGGCGTGGAACGGCATCCCGGCGAACAGCTCCAGCATCCGCATCAGATACCCGGGCCGCTGCGGTCCCGGGTCGACGCCGATGATCGGCCAGAAGAAGACGACACCGACGGCGAGGAAGTGCACCATCATCGCGACGTGACCGGTCTTCGACCCCATCAGGAAGTCGAAGATCGGAGTGAAGTACAGCGCGTACAGGCTCGCGATGAACAGCGGAATGGTGAACGCCGGGTGGGTGATGATCCGCATGTACCGGCTGTGCAGCAGTGCCAGCAGCAGCTCACGGGGTCCCTTGCGGCCCTTGCCCGCGACGGGCAGCGCCCGCAGAGCCAGGGTCACCGGGGCGCCGAGCAGGATGAGGATCGGCGACAGCATGCTGATCACCATGTGCTGCACCATGTGCACACTGAACATGACCATGCCGTAGTCGTTCAGCCTGGTGCACATCATCAGCCCTATGGACAGCACACCGGCCACGTAGGAAACGGTCCGCCCCACGGACCACGCGTCCCCCCGGCGCCGCAGCCGCACGACACCCCACGTGTACAGACCGAGCGCGAGAAGGCAGGCGACGAGGAAGAAGGGGTCGGCCGACCACTGAAGCCCTCGTCCCAGCGTGAACGGCGCCAAGTCGTGGGTCATGCCGTGCCCGCTGTGGTCCATCGCGGCGGCTCCTGATTCGTGGGGGTTGTGCGAGTCTGTCCGCCCCAGACTAAGACTGCCCCCGGTCGCATCCTGGACCGGGGGCACACAACCGCCGTACGACCTACAGCACGCACTCCGCCTCGGCGTACCGATCCTCCGGCACCGTCTTCAGCGTCTCGACGGCCTCCGCGAGCGGCACCATCACGATGTCGGTCCCCCGCAGAGCCGTCATGTGGCCGAACTCCTCACGGTGCACGGCCTCCACCGCGTGCCATCCGAACCGGGTGGCGAGGACGCGGTCGTACGCGGTCGGCGTACCACCCCGCTGCACATGCCCCAGGATGACCGGCCGGGCTTCCTTCCCCAGCCGCTCCTCCAGCTCGATCGACAGCTGACGGGCGATCCCGGCGAAGCGCTCGTGCCCGTAGATGTCCTTGGCACCCTCGTCGAAGGCCATGGAGCCGGGAGCCGGCTTGGCCCCCTCCGCGGCGACGACGATCGCGAACCGCTTCCCCGCCTCGAACCGCTCCCCGACCCGGCGGGCCAGCTCCTCGATGTCGAAGGGGCGCTCCGGTACGACGATGGCGTGAGCACCGGCCGCCATCCCGGAGTGCAGCGCTATCCACCCGGTGTGCCGCCCCATGACCTCGACGACGAGCACCCGCTGGTGGGACTCGGCGGTGGTCTTGAGCCGGTCGAGAGCCTCCGTCGCGACCCCCACCGCGGTGTCGAAGCCGAAGGTCACATCCGTGACCGCGATGTCGTTGTCGATGGTCTTGGGCACGCCCACGATGGGCAGACCGGCGTCCGACATCAGCCGGGCCGCCTTGAGCGTGCCCTCACCGCCGATGGGGATGATCGCGTCGAGCCCGAGCTCCTCGACATGCCCCTTGGCCCGCTCCACGCCGTCCCGCAGATGCGAGGGCTGGACCCGGGAGGAACCGAGGATCGTGCCGCCGCGGGCCAGGATGCCGCCCACCGCGTCGAGGTCGAGCTTGAGGTAGTCGCACTCCAGGAGGCCCTTCCAGCCGTCCCGGAAACCGATGACCTCGTCGCCGTGGTCGGCGACGGCACGGTGCACGACGGACCGGATGACGGCGTTCAGGCCGGGGCAGTCGCCGCCGGACGTGAGGACACCAATGCGCATAGCCGGAATAACCCTCTCACCGAATCAACGTGGGTCGGGTCCGGACCACGTCGTCCGGCTCGAACCCCGCCACCCTAGCGGCACAGGGGGGCGGGGCCGTAGGACGCGTCCGCCTGCTGGACGAGTCCGCTCACCTGTGCGGACTCCGCGTCAGACGGGCCGGTGACAGACGACTGGCACCTGGGTGAACTTCCTGCTCAGGCGGGCTGCTGAGCAGCGGTGATGCGCTCGTTGCGCAGGGCCTCGTACCAGCGGTCGTCGGTGGGCGGCAGCGCGTTCACGTCGAGCGCGAGCTTCAGCAGCAGGTCGGCGATGAGCGGATTGCGCGCGAGTACGGGTCCGTGCATGTACGTCCCGAAGACGGTGTCGTTGTACGCCCCCTCCGTACCGTCCCCGGTGCCATTGCCCTTGCCCAGCCGGACGTTGGCGAACGGACGGGCGGTGGGGCCGAGGTGGGTGACGCCCTGGTGGTTCTCGAAGCCGGTCAGCGGCGGCAGGCCGAGGCGCGGGTCGATGTCGGCCAGCACGTCACCGACGCAGCGCTCGCCCTCACCGCGCACGGAGACCACGTCGAGCAGGCCGAGGCCGGGCTCGCGCTGGCCGAGGTCGTTGATGAACTCGTGGCCGAGGATCTGGTAGCCGGCGCACACCGAGAAGACGATCGCGCCGTTGCCGACGGCCCGGTGCAGACCGCCGTCCCGGCGCAGCCGCTCGGCCGCGAGCCGCTGGGGCCGGTCCTCGCCGCCGCCGATCAGGTAGATGTCGCCGGAGGTCGGGATCGGCTGGTCGCTGCGCACGTCCAGGCGGGCCACGTCGAGGCCGCGCTGGCGGGCCCGGCGTTCGATGACGAGGGCGTTGCCCTGGTCGCCGTAGGTGCTGAGCAGGTCGGGGTAGATCCAGACGACCCGCAGGCTGTTGTCGCTCACAAAAGTCCCCTGTGTCTCAGTTGCCGACGCGGCGGCGCAGGTCCTGGAAGGCGGTGTAGTTCGCGATGACCTCGATACGGCCGTGCGGGCTCATCTGCACGGCCTGGTCGAGGTTGGCACAGACCTGGAAGTTCTGGTTCGCGACCTCGAGTCGGACCGCGAGGTCCAGCTTCCGGTCGCCGATCACGCAGATCGGGTGGCCGGTGAGCCGGGTGTAGTCGACGTCCCACAGCCAGGAGGTGTCGGTGCCGTCGGCGCCGCGGGCGTTGACGGAGAGGATCACCGGGGTGGGCGGCGGGTCGATCAGGCTGAACGTTTCGAGCCAGCCGGCCGGGTTCTTCGCGAGCAGCAGGCGCAGGTCGCGCTGCTGGAACTGGACGACGTCGTAACGCCCCGCCACGGCCTGCACCTGGTACATGCGTTCCAGGGCGACCTGCGGCGGCACGCCGAAGACGGCGGCCACGGCGGCGGAGGAGGCGGCGTTGGCCTTGTTGGCGCGGCCGGGCAGCTGGAGGTGGATGGGCCAGGCGGAGCCGTGCGGGTCGAGCACATGGTCGCCGGACAGGGCCCAGCTCGGCGTGGGACGCCGGAACCCGCACTCGCCGCAGAACCAGTCGTCGCCCGGCCGCTGCATCACACCACCGCAGGACGGGCACGACCAGGCGTCGTCCTTCCACATCTGTCCGGCGGCGACCCAGATGACGTTGGGGGAGGAGGAGGCGGCCCACACGACGAGCGGGTCGTCGGCGTTGGCCACGACGACGGCCTTCGAACCCGCGAGCCCCTCGCGCCAGTTCTCCGCGAGCATGCGGGTCTCGGCGGCGCGGTCGAGCTGGTCGCGGGAGAGGTTCAGCAGGGCGATGCACTTGGGGTCGGTGTCGCGGGCCACGCCCGCGAGGTACTTCTCGTCGACCTCGATGACGCCGTACCGGGCGTCCGAACCGCCCGCGAGGGCGGAGGTGATACCGGCGGGCATGTTGGCGCCGAGGGCGTTGGAGACGACGGGCCCGGCGGCGCCCAGTGCCTCCGCGATCAGCCGGGTGGTGGTGGTCTTTCCGTTGGTCGCCGAGACGAGAACGACGTCCAGGTTCTGGGCGAGCCGGGCAAGAAGGTCGGGGTCGAGTTTGAGGGCCACCCGGCCGCCGATGACCGAACCGCTGCCGCGCCCCGCGGCTCGGGATGCCGCCGCGACGGCCTTGCCCGCCGTCACGGCCAGCTTGGCCCGCGGCGAGAGCGGGTCCGAGTTGCCTGTCATCAGATCTCGATCCTCCTTGCGTACGCGCCGCGCCTCAGCCTCCGGCCACGTGGTGTGGACCTCAGCCTATCGAGATCCGTAAGCACTCCCGAATCGCCGTACCCTTGCGGCCATGCGAAACGGCTCCATTCCGGGCACGCGGGGGCGCGTCCGCGCGCTCACCCTGCTCGGCACCCCGGTGTTGCACACACCCTGCGAGGACGTCACCGACTTCGGCTCCGAACTGGCGACCCTGGTGGAGGACTTGTTCGCGACGATGTACGCGGCCGAGGGCGTGGGCCTCGCCGCCAACCAGATCGGCGTGCCGTTGCGCGTCTTCGTCTACGACTGCCCGGACGACGAGGAGGTCCGTCACCTGGGACATGTGGTGAACCCACGCCTGGTGGAGGTGGACGGTGTGGTGCTGAGGGGCCCCGAGGGCTGCCTGTCGTTGCCGGGCCTGGAGGCGGGAACGGAACGTCACGATCACGCGGTGGTGGAGGGTTTCACGGTGACGGGCGAGCCGGTGACGCTCCACGGCACAGGCTTCTTCGCAAGGTGCCTGCAACACGAGACGGACCACTTGGAGGGCAAGGTCTACGCGGACCACTTGACGGGCCGGCGCAGACGGAAGCTCCTGCGGCAAGTGGCCCGAACTTCTTGGCGCAGGTCCGGCTGAACCTGCTCAGGGGCGCGGGGCTGTATCGATATGCGGCTCCGCCGCGTGGGCGCGACCAGCCCGCGCCCACCGGGCCGCGCCCGACATGTGACCGTCAGAACCCCGGACCCCCCACCTTGTCCCCCGCCGCGGCGAGCCGCCCCCACAGCAGATCCGCCAGACTCCGTACCAACTCCGCCCGCGGGCAAGGCCGTTCCCCGAGCCACCAGTCACCCGCCGCGTACATCATCCCGACGATCCCGTGCCCCCACACCCGCGACAGCAACTGACTCCCGGGCCCGAGATCGAGCCGGTCCTCGATGACCTGCCCCAACTCTTCACCCATCCTGCGCAGCAAGGGCGCGGAATGCTTACCGACATCGAACCCCTGCTCCCCGACCTGGCCCCCCTCGGCGGGGTGCATCAGGAACCGGTACACCTGAGGCCGGGCCTCGATCGCGGCCAGGTACGTGTCCAACGTCGCCTCGACCCGCTCCCGCCGTTCCGCCGGAGCGTCCAGCGCGGCCCGGAGCGAGTCCAGCAGCGCATCCGTGTGCCGCTTGGCGAGGGCAGCGTAGAGTCCCCCCTTGTCACCGAAGTGCCGATACAGGATCGGCTTGGTGATGCCGGCTTCTGCGGCGATCGCGTTCATAGAGGCCTGCGGCCCGTCGCGCAGCACCACTCTGTCCGCGGCCTCCAGCAGTTCACGCCGGCGGCGGTCGGCGGACCGCTGCTGATCGGTCCGCTGTGTGGTGTCCATGAGCTCTCCCCACCCGTGCTGAATCGGTAACGCCTGCGCAAACTAACACCCGGCGGGCGATTGACATCGAACAGGCTGCTGACTGGTCATCGGGAGTTGACTTTTCCTACCCGTGGGTAACAGACTCGGGTTACCGCAAGTAACATGCACGTGCGTCGCCGCTGGAGGGGACATGGCCGAGTTCACCATGGAGCTCAACGACGAACAGAAGGAGGTCCGGGACTGGCTGCACGGCTTCGCCGCCGACGTCATCCGCCCCGCGGCCGCCGAATGGGACGAGCGTGAGGAGACTCCCTGGCCGGTCATCCAGGAGGCCGCGAAGGTAGGCATCTACTCCCTCGACTTCTACGCCCAGCAGTACTTCGACCCCACCGGGCTCGGTATCCCGATGGCGATGGAGGAGCTGTTCTGGGGCGACGCGGGCATCGCCCTGTCGATCGTGGGCACCGGTCTCGCCGCTGTCGGCGTTCTCGCCAACGGCACCGAGGAGCAGATCGGTACCTGGATCCCCCAGATGTACGGCGACGCGAACGATGTCAAGGTCGCCGCGTTCTGCTCGTCCGAGCCCGACGCCGGCTCCGACGTGGCCTCCATGCGCACGCGTGCCGTGTACGACGAGGCCAAGGACGAGTGGGTGCTCAACGGCACCAAGACCTGGGCGACCAACGGCGGTATCGCCAACGTCCACGTGGTCGTGGCGGTCGTCGACGCCGAGCTCGGCTCCAAGGGGCACGCGTCCTTCATCGTGCCGCCGAACACGCCGGGGCTGTCCCAGGGCCAGAAGTTCAAGAAGCACGGCATCCGCGCCTCGCACACCGCCGAGGTCGTGCTGGAGAACGTCCGGGTGCCCGGCTCCTGCCTCCTCGGTGGCAAGGAGAAGCTGGACCAGCGCCTCGCGCGGGCCCGGGAGCGGGCGAAGACCGGCGGGGAGCGGGTGAAGAACGCGGCGATGGCCACGTTCGAGGCGTCGCGGCCCGCCGTGGGCGCCATGGCCGTGGGCACAGCCCGGGCCGCCTACGAGGTCGCCCTCGACTACGCCAAGACGCGTGAGCAGTTCGGGCGGCCGATCATCGACAACCAGGGCGTGGCCTTTCAGCTCGCGGACATGCGCACCTCCATCGACGCGGCCCGTCTCCTCGTGTGGCGCGCTTCCTGGATGGCGATCAACGGAAAGCAGTTCACCGCCGCCGAGGGCTCGATGTCGAAGCTCTTCGCGAGTGAGACGGCGAAGAAGGTCACCGCGCAGGCGGTCCAGATCCTGGGCGGCAACGGCTACACCCGGGAGTACCCCGTGGAGCGCATGCACCGTGACGCCGCGATCTACACGATCTTCGAGGGCACGAGCGAGATCCAGCGACTGGTCATCGCCCGGACCCTGTCCGGCATGTCCATCCGCTGACGCAGTCCGAAAAGCACGGCTTCGCCGACTCGTCTGCCGGGTCGGCGAAGACGCAGGACAGCGAACGAGCAATCCCTACGGCGCACTACCGCTGCTGTGCGCGATACACGCCACATCGATCCGGTCGGCCAGCTTCGCCAGCTCGATCGTCAGCGTGGCGACCGTATCCTCGTCCAGCCCGTCGGCCCCGGCCTCGACCAGGTGCAACCACCGCCCGCCAAGACTGCGGAGCAACTTGCTCACATCGGCGGCAGCCACCTGAAGGGTCCCGCGGTCATCGACGATCAGAGGGAGAGTCACTTCGCGGTTCACACCGGGGATGTTAGCCGCGCAAGCGTCACGCTCCGTGCCAAACCGTGGTGATGTTGCAGAACTCCCTGATTCCGTGCCCGGACAGCTCACGCCCGTATCCGGACCGCTTGACCCCGCCGAACGGGAACGCCGGATGCGAGGCGGTCATCCCGTTGACGTACACGCCGCCGGCCTCCAGATCCCGTACGAACCGGTCGACCTCGGCCTCGTCCCGCGTCCATACGTTGGAACTCAGCCCGAACGGCGAGTCGTTGGCGATCAGCACCGCCTCGTCGAGGCCGTCCGCCCGGTACAGCGTGGCCACCGGCCCGAACGTCTCCTCGCGGTGGATGCGCATCTCGCGGTCCACGTCGGCGATGACGGTCGGCGGGTAGTACCAGCCGGGCCCGTCCGGCCGCTGCCCGCCGCACAGCACGCTCGCCCCGCTGCGCCTGGCGTCGTCGACGAGTTCCTCCAGGTCGGCCCGGCCCTGCTCGCTGGACAGCGGCCCGACCTCGGTGTCCTCCTCCAGCGGGTCGCCGACCTTGAGGGCCTTCATGCCCTCGACGAACCGCTCGGCGAAACGGTCGTAGACGTCCGTGTGCACGATGAACCGCTTGGCGGCGATGCAGGACTGCCCGTTGTTCTGCACCCGCGCGGTCACCGCGATCTCGGCGGCCCGGTCGATGTCCGCGGACGGCATCACGATGTACGGGTCGCTGCCGCCGAGCTCCAGCACCGTCTTCTTCACCATGTTCCCGGCGGTGGACGCCACGGCCCGCCCGGCGGGCTCACTCCCCGTGAGCGTGGCCGCCTTGACGCGTTCGTCGCGCAGGATGTCGTCGATCGCGCCGGACCCGACGAGCAGGGTCTGGAAACAGCCCTCCGGGTAGCCCGCCTGATGGAAGAGGTCCTCCAGGAACAGCGCGGTCTGCGGCACGTTCGAGGCGTGCTTGAGCAGGCCGACGTTGCCCGCCATCAGGGCGGGCGCGGCGAAGCGGATCACCTGCCACAACGGGAAGTTCCACGGCATCACCGCGAGCACGGGCCCCAGTGGCCGGTAGCGGACCAGGGCGCGGGAGGCGCCGGAGTCCTTGACGTCGTACTCGGCGGGCTCCTCGTCGGCCAGCAGCGACTCCGCGTGCTCGGAGTACCAGCGCATCGCCTTGGCGCACTTGGCGGCCTCCGCGCGGGCCTGCTTGACCGGCTTGCCCATCTCGGTGGTCATGACCCGGGCGATGTCCTGCTGGATGTCGTCGAGGAGCCCGGCGGCCCGGTCCAGGAGACGGGCGCGCTCGTCGAAGGACGTCGTCCGATAGGTACGGAACGTCGCCTCGGCGAGCTGGAGCCTGCGTTCGATCTCCTCCTCGCCCATGGCCTCGTACGTCTTGAGCGTCTCGCCGTTCGCCGGGTTCACCGTCGCGATGGGCATGACCGACCTCCTGAAGAGCTGACTGTGCTTCGACCTTCCCGCGCGGCGGGGGCGACCGCAACGCGTGGGCGTCAGGCCGAGTGCTCAGCCAGCCGGTCGAGAAACGCGGCCTGCGCCTTGACGATCACGGCCCGGGCCCGGTCGAGGCCGCACCACTCCACCCGGTCCAGCTCGGGAAACTCCCGCGTCTGCCCGGACTTCGGTGGCCACTCCATGCTGAACAGGCCCGGAACCACCGTCGCCGGATCCAGGTCCGCCTCGATCGCCCACGCCGTGACGACCTTGCCGTTCGTCTGCCGGACTTCACCCAGCGCCACGGCCTCCCCGTCGGGCGGCGGCAGGCCGAGCTCCTCCTGGAACTCGCGGCGGGCCGCGTCCCAGGGCGACTCCGAGTCCGGCTCGTACTCGCCCTTCGGAACCGTCCACGCTCCCGCGTCCCGCCGGGCGAAGAACGGGCCACCCATATGGCCCAGCAATACCTCCAGGCCGTGATCGGTGTGCCGGAACAACAGCAGGCCCGCGCTGGTCTTCACGGCCTCACCTCGGGATGCGCGGCCAGTAGTGTCTCCACGGTGTCGGCCTCCTCGGGGCGCTTGTCCTCGCGGTAGCGGACCACGCGCGCGAAGCGGAGGGTGACTCCGGCCGGGTAGCGGGTCGACTTCTGGAGGCCGTCGTAGGCGATCTCGACGACGAGTTCGGGCCGTACGGTCACCACGTGACCGCTGCTGTCGGCGGCCAGCTCCTGGAGCCGTTCGGTCTGCCAGGTGAGCATCGCGTCGGTCATGCCCTTGAAGGTCTTGCCGAGCATGGCGAAGCCGCCGTCCGCCGTACGGGCACCGAGGTGCAGGTTGGAGAGCTTGCCGGTGCGGCGGCCGTGGCCCCACTCGGCGGCCAGCACCACCAGGTCGAGGGTGTGCACGGGCTTGACCTTCAGCCAGGAGGCGCCGCGCCGGCCCGCGCTGTAGGAGGCGTCGAGGGACTTCACCACGACGCCCTCGTGGCCGCGCCTCAGGGTCTCGGCGAGGAACTCCTCGGCCGCCACCAGGTCCTGCGGACCGGACACCAGCGTGCGCCGGACCCGCATCGGCTCGGGCACCAACCGGGCCAGCTCCGCGTGCCGTTCGGCGAAGGGCAGGTCGAGGAGGTCGCGGTCGTCGACGGACAGGGCGTCGAAGAAGACGGGGGAGACGGGGACCGTCTCGGCGGCCGTCGTCACGTCCACGCGGGAGCCGACCCGGCCCGCGGTCTCCTGGAAGGAACGGGGGCGCCCGTCCTCGTCGAACGCGATCACCTCGCCGTCCAGGATGAACCGCTCGCCCCTCAACCCCAGCGCGGCAGCCGTCAGCTCGGGCAGCCGGTCGGTGATGTCGTCGAGGGTGCGCGTGTACAGCCGTACGGCATCCCCGTCCCGGTGGATCTGGACGCGGATGCCGTCCAGCTTCTCCTCGACCGCGCAGGTGCCGAGCTTCTCGACCGCCTCGGCCACCGAGGAGGCGCTGTGCGCCAGCATCGGCAGGACCGGGCGGCCGACGGTGAGGCGGAAACGGTCCAGGGCGGACGGGCCGTCGGTGAGCAGGGTCTCGGCCACCGTCTGGAGGGAGCCCGCCAGCATCACGGCACGCCGTACGTCGGCCGGAGGCGCCTCCGTCGCCAGGGCGAGCCCCTCCGTGGCGACCGCGTCCAGCGCCCCCTGCCGTACCTCTCCGCTGATCAGCCCGAACAGGAACCGCTGTTCGTCCTCGGTGGCCGCGCCCAGCAACTCACCCACCAGCCGGGCGCGTTCGGCCTGCGAGCCCGCGCCCGCGACCTTGCCCAGCTCGCTGAGCAGCGCGTCCACCTCGCGCACGGTCAGGGTCGGCTCGGCGGCCGGGGCGACCGGGCGGCTCAGCACCTTCCAGCCGACGCCGAGCCGGCCTTGCGGGAGCCGTCCGGCCAGGTACGGGATGACGATCGGGACGTCGTCCGCCTCGGCGTCCCGGAACAGTTCGGCGAGAAGTGCGATCTTCCGGGACCGCGCCGAGGTGGCGGCGACGTCCTGGGACACGTGTGCCAGCCGGGCAAGCAGCATGCAGCCATCGTGCACCGGAGGCGGCGGGTCCACACCCCGACTAACTTCCTATGGTCGCGTCGAGGTCGCTCATCAGCAGTTCCCCGTTGATCGTGGCCGCCGCCCGGTACCCGGCGCTCGCCGCGTTGATCACCTGCTCCGCGAAGCCGGCCGCGTTGCCCACGGCGTACACACCGGGCACGGTCGTCTGCCCGTTCCCGTCGACCACGGGGTAACTGCCGAAGGGCGTCTCCTGGAGCTCGGCTCCGAGCCGCTCCAGCAGGCCGTTCTGCGGGACGGCCCGGGGCGCGGTGAAGACGACCTCGCGTGCGTGCGTCGTGCCGTCCTCCAGCCGTACGGCCGTGAGCCGGTCGTCCGTCACGATCAGTTCGGCGACCTCGCCGGGCACCACGCCGACACCGGCCGCGGCCAGCCTGCGCAGATCGTCGTCCGAGAGCTCGGACTCGGCGACCGTGTGCAGGAAGAGCGTCACGTCCTTCGACCACTGGGAGACCATCAGCGCCTGGTGCACGCTGAGCAGAGTCGTGGCGAGCACGCCGAAGGCCTGGTCGCGGACCTCCCAGCCGTGGCAGTACGGGCAGTGCAGGACGTCCTTGCCGAAGCGCGCCGCGACACCGGGCACGTCCGGGAGCTCGTCCTTGAGGCCGGTCGCGACGACGAGGCGACGGGCCTTGAACACCCGCCCGCTCGCCAGCGTCACCGCGAAGCCCGGGGCGACCTCGACCACGCGATCCCGGACCAGCTCGACGCCGTACCCCTTGATCTCCTCGCGCCCGATCGCCAGGAACTCGGCGGGCGGCACGCCGTCCCGGGTGAGAAAGCCCTGCATGTGCGCGGCGGGCGTATTGCGTGGTTCGCCCGCGTCGACGACCAGGGTGTGGCGCCGGGCCCGGCCCAGGACCAGGGCGGCGGACAGGCCTGCCGCGCCGCCACCGACCACGATCACTTCGTATGTCTCGCCGTATGTCTCGGTCATGCCGCCACGGTCGCTCCGCGGGCGCGGGATTGACAAACAACTTTGCTGATTCTGCAATACGGGTATGAGTACCGACGACGTTCTCGCCGAAGTGGGTCCCAGGCTCAGGCGGCTGCGGAAGGACCGGGAGGTGACCCTCGCGGCGCTCTCGGAGACGACGGGCATCTCCGTGAGCACGCTCTCCCGGCTGGAGTCCGGTCTGCGCAAGCCCAGCCTGGAGCTGCTGCTGCCGATCGCCCAGGCCCACCAGGTGCCGCTCGACGAACTCGTCGGCGCCCCGCCGGTCGGCGATCCCCGGGTGCGGTCCGCACCGCTCGAACGGCACGGGCGCACCTTCTGGCCGCTCACCCGGCAGCCCGGCGGCCTGCAGGCCTTCAAGGTGCTGGTGCCGCGCCGCGAGGAGGAGCCGGAGCTGCGCACCCACGAGGGCTACGAGTGGCTGTACGTCCTGGCGGGGCGGCTGAGGGTGGTGCTGGGCGAGCACGACGTGGTGATGACGGCGGGCGAGGCGGCGGAGTTCGACACCCGGGTGCCGCACTGGTTCGGGTCGACGGGGGAGGGACCGGCGGAGTTCCTCAGTCTGTTCGGGCCGCAGGGGGAGCGGATGCACGTACGGGCGCGTCCCCGGAAGGCGTGAGCGGGCGTTCTCCCTCTCGTCGGGGACAACTGGACGATCACGCAGGTAGGTTCACCGGATGCACGAGATATCGCCCGGGGTCCACTCCGCGGCAGGGCAGGCCGCCCGGTGACCGATGTGACCCGTTCCCCCGTCGTCGGCACCCGTCCGACGACAGCGCCCCGCGACTGGCAGGCGCGCCTTCGCCGATTCGGGTACGCGGCCCGGCCGGGAACCGACCTCCGCGAACGTCTCGTTCCACGCTTTCCGAAGTCGTCGGTGTGGGACTGGCTGGGGCCGGTGCTGGTCGCCGTCCTGGCCGGGGCGATCCGCTTTTGGCACCTCGGCCGGCCGCGGGCCGTGATCTTCGACGAGACCTACTACGCCAAGGACGCCTGGTCCCTGCTGCGCCTCGGCTACGAGGGCAATTGGCCGGACCGGAAGATCGCCGATCCGCAGATCCTCGCCCACCCGCAGGTCGTCTCGCTCTCCGACACGGGGGCGTTCGTCGCGCACCCGCCGACGGGCAAGTGGGTGATCGCCCTCGGCGAGTGGATGTTCGGCCTCACCCCGTTCGGCTGGCGCTTCATGACGGCGGCCCTGGGCACCCTGTCGGTGCTCATGCTGTGCCGCATCGGACGCCGGCTGTTCCGTTCGACGCTGCTGGGCTGTCTGGCCGGCGTCTTCCTCGCGGTGGACGGTCTGCATGTGGTGATGAGCCGCACCGCCCTGCTGGACCTCGTCGTCATGTTCTTCGTCCTGGCGGCGTTCGGCTGCCTGCTGGTCGACCGGGACCACGCGCGGGGCCGGCTCGCGGCGGCCCTGCCGGTCGGCGAGGACGGCCGCGCGCGCCCGGACGAGCACACCGCCGACCACACCGGAACCGGACTGCGTCCCTGGCGACTCGCCGCCGGCGTCTTCCTGGGGCTGGCGGCCTCCTCCAAGTGGAACGGCCTGTACGTGCTGGTCTTCTTCGTGCTCCTGGCGGTGCTGTGGGATGTCGGCTCCCGCCGCGTGGCCGGGGCCAGTGACCCCTACCGGGCGGTGCTGCGCAAGGACCTCGGCCCGTCGGTCCTGTCCCTGGTCCCGGTCGCGTTGACGACCTATCTGGCGACCTGGACCGGCTGGTTCCTGTCCGACGACGGCTACGGACGCCACTGGGCCGACGGCCGCGGCGGCACCTGGTCATGGATCCCCGCCCCGCTCCGCAGCCTGTGGCACTACGAGTACCTGGTGTACGACTTCAACGTGGGGCTGCACACCCCGCACAAGTACCAGTCCAGCCCCTGGAGCTGGCTGGTCCAGGGCCGACCCGTGCTGTTCGACTACCAGTCGCCGAAACCCGGCCAGGACGGCTGCGCCACGTCGGTCGACTGCTCCCGGACCGTCCTCGCCCTCGGTACACCGCTGCTGTGGTGGGCGGCGTGCGGCGCCCTGCTCTATCTGCTCTTCCGCTGGGCGCTGCGCCGCGACTGGCGGGCCGGCGCCGTCCTGTGCGCGGTGGGCGCGGGATACCTGCCCTGGTTCCTGTACCAGGACCGTACGGCCTTCTCCTTCTATGCGGTGGTCTTCGTGCCGTATCTCTGCCTGGCCGTGGCGATGACGGTGGGCGCGATCCTGGGGCCCCCGGGGGCGGACCGCAGACGGCGCACCCAGGGCGCGGTGGCCGCGGGCGCCCTCGTCCTGCTCATCGCCTGGAACTTCATCTACTTCTTCCCGCTCTACACGGGGGAGACGATCCCGTACGCCGACTGGCACTCCAGGATGTGGCTGGACACCTGGATCTGAGGGCGAGCTTCCCTGATACGTTACGGAGCTTCTGCCGCCCGACGACAAGAGAACCAACCCCGTGACGACCGTCGCTTACCAAGGTGAACCCGGATCCAACTCGGCGACCGCCGCGCACACCCTGTACCCCGGGTGCGCCGAGCAGCCCTGCACGAGTTTCGAGCAGGCTCTGGACGCGGTGACGCTCGGCACCGCCGACCTCGCCGTGATCCCGGTGGACAACTCCGCGGCCGGTCGGGTGGCGGACGTCCACCATCTGCTGCCCGAGTCGGGGCTGTTCATCATCGCCGAGCACTTCCTCGCCATCCGCTTCGACCTGATGGGCGTGCCCGGGGCGACACCGGATCAGGTGGAGTGCGTGCGCAGCCATGTGCATGCCCTCGGGCAGTGCCGCAAGGTGCTGCGGGAGGGCGGCTGGCGCACCCTCGTCACCGACGACACGGCCGGAGCGGCGCGCGAGGTGGCCGAGCTGGGCGACCCGCGGCACGCGGCGCTCGCCCCGCCCGCCGCGGCCGGACTCTACGGTCTCGACGTGCTGCGTCCCGGGGTCGAGGACGATCCGGACAACACCACCCGGTTCGTCGTCCTGTCCCGCGAGTCCGTCGTGGCCCCGCACACCGGGGAACCGACGATGACGAGCCTGTTCTTCTCCGTGCGCAACATCCCCAGCGCGCTCTTCAAGGCGCTCGGCGGGTTCGCCACCAGCGGGGTGAACCTCACGAAGATCGAGAGCTATCAGATCGGCGCGGGGCTGAACGCCAGTCGCTTCTACGCCGAGATCGAGGGCCACCCCGACGAGCAGCACGTCGCCCTGGCCCTGCACGAACTGGGGTTCTTCTCCACCGAGGTACGCATCCTGGGTGTCTACCCGTCCCATCCGCACCGGCTGGAGCACTGAACGGCCGCGTTTCGTTCGTCAGGACACTTTCTCTCCATGGGCTGTTCCCTGATCGGCAAGCGACCGCTTAGTATGCGGGGAACCCCGGTCAGACCCCGGCATGACGACGCAGCCCCGTGGAGGCCCCCCATGCAGGCTTGGCAAGTGCACGAGAACGGCGAGCCGAGCGAGGTGATGCGCCTCGCGGACGTGGCGCAGCCCGTTCCCGGTGACGGCCAGGTCCTGCTGAAGGTGCGCGCCGCCAACATCAACTTCCCGGACGTGCTGATGTGCCGCGGCCACTACCAGGTCCGCCCGCCGCTGCCCTTCACGCCCGGCGTGGAGATCTGCGGCGAGACCGAGGACGGACGGCGCGTGATCGCCAACCCCGCACTGCCGCACGGCGGTTTCGCCGAGTACGCCGTCGCCGACGCCGCCGCTCTGCTGTCCGCACCCGACTCGCTGGACGACGCCGAGGCCGCCGCCCTGCACATCGGCTACCAGACGGGCTGGTTCGGGCTGCACCGACGGGCCCATCTGGAAGCCGGTGAGACGCTGCTCGTCCACGCTGCCGCGGGAGGGGTCGGCAGCGCGGCCGTGCAGCTCGGGAAGGCGGCCGGGGCCACCGTCATCGGTGTGGTCGGCGGTGCCGAGAAGGCGGCCGTCGCCCGGGAGCTGGGCTGCGACGTGGTGATCGACCGGCGGAGCGAGGACGTCGTCGCCGCCGCGAAGGAGGCCACCGGGGGCCGGGGCGCCGATGTGATCTACGACCCCGTGGGCGGCGAGGCCTACACGCAGTCGACCAAGGTCGTCGCCTTCGAAGGGCGGATCGTGGTCGTCGGCTTCGCCAGCGGGACCATCCCGAGCCCCGGTCTCAACCACGCCCTGGTGAAGAACTACGCGATCCTGGGCCTGCACTGGGGCCTCTACAACACCAAGAATCCGAAGCTGGTCCAGCACTGCCACGAGCAGCTCACCGAACTGGCCGCCCGGGGTGCGATCAAGCCGCTGGTCAGCGAGCGGGTGCCGCTCGCCGGGGCCGCGGACGCCGTGCAGCGCCTCGGCGACGGGGTGACCACCGGCCGGATCGCCGTCGTACCCACGGGAGCACAGGCATGACCGACGCAGCCGAACTCAAGCGCCGCACCGCCGAGTTGCTGGCCGCACACCCTCCCGCGACCACGGACCGGCTCGACTTCCTCAAGGCCCGTTTCGACGCGGGCCTCGCCTGGGTGCACTATCCGGAGGGCCTCGGGGGCCTGAACGCGCCCCGCTCTCTCCAGGCCGTCGTGGACGCCGAGTTGGAGGCCGCGGGCGCTCCCGACAACGACCCGCGGCGCAACGGCATCGGCCTCGGCATGGCCGCGCCGACGATCCTCAGGTACGGCACCGAGGAGCAGAAGCAGCGCTTCCTGCGGCCCCTGTGGGTGGGGGAGGAGGTCTGGTGCCAGCTGTTCAGCGAGCCCGGCGCCGGGTCCGACCTCGCCGCACTCGGCACCCGGGCCGTGCGGGAGGGCGACAGCTGGGTGGTCAACGGGCAGAAGGTGTGGACGTCCGGCGCCCACAACTCCCGCTGGGCCATCCTCATCGCCCGCACCGACCCGGACGTGCCCAAGCACGCGGGCATCACCTACTTCCTCTGCGACATGACCGACCCCGGTGTCGAGGTGCGGCCGCTGCGCCAGATCACCGGCGAGGCCGAGTTCAACGAGGTCTTCCTCACCGACGTCCGCATCCCCGACAGCCGCCGGCTCGGCGAGGTCGGCGACGGCTGGAAGGTCGCGCAGACCACGCTGAACAACGAGCGCGTCGCGATCGGCGGCATGCGGCTGCCCCGCGAGGGCGGCATGATCGGCCCGGTCTCCAAGACCTGGCGCGAGCGCCCCGAACTGCGCACCCAGGACCTGCACCAGCGCCTGCTGAAGCTCTGGGTCGACTCCGAGGTCGCCCGCCTCACCGCGGAGCGCCTGCGCCAGCAGCTCGTCGCCGGACAGCCGGGGCCCGAGGGCGCCGGCATGAAGCTCGCCTTCGCCCGCCTCAACCAGGAGATCAGCGGCCTGGAGGTCGAACTGCGCGGCGAGGAGGGCCTGTTGTACGACGACTGGACCTTGCGACGCCCGGAGCTGGTGGACTTCACCGGCCGCGACGCCGGCTACCGCTACCTGCGCTCCAAGGGCAACAGCATCGAGGGCGGGACCAGCGAGGTCCTGCTGAACATCGTCGCCGAGCGCGTCCTGGGCCTCCCGGCCGAGCCGCGTACCGACAAGGACGTCGCCTGGAAGGACCTGTCCCGATGAGCGCACAGCCCGACCTGCTGTACTCGGAGGAGGAAGAGGCGCTGCGGGCCGCCGTACGGGACCTCCTCGCCGACCACTGCGACGCGCCGGGTGTGATCGCCCGTACCGAGTCGGACACCCCGCACGACCTCGCGGCCTGGAAGGCCCTCACCGACGGCATGGGCCTCGCGGGGCTCCTGGTGCCCGAGGACAAGGGCGGTCAGGGCGCCACGCACCGCGAAGTCGCTGTGGTCCTGGAGGAGTTGGGCCGCGCGGTCGCTCCCGTGCCCTATCTCACCAGTGCGGTCGTCGCCACCGAGGCCCTGCTCGCCTGCGACACCGACGACCTCCTCTCCGAGCTCGCGTCCGGGCGGAGGATCGGCGCCCTCGCCGTCTCCCTGAGCGTCGCCCCGGGCGGCGCCTACAAGGTCGTACGCCACGAAGACGGGGGCCTGCACGGGGAGTTGACGGCGATCGCGGACGCTCAGGCGGCCGACGTGCTGCTCGTGCCCGCGGACGACGGCGGGCTGTACGCGGTGGAGGCCGCCTCCGCGACCGTCACTCCGCAGATCTCCTTCGACCTGACCCGTCCGCTCGCGACCGTCACCCTCGACGGGGCGCGGGGCCGCCCGCTGGGCGACGCCGAAGTCGCCGTGCACCGCGCGCTGCGGGCCGGCGCCGGACTGCTCGCCTCCGAGCAACTCGGTCTCGCCGACTGGACGTTGACCGAGACCGTGCGCTACCTCAAGGAGCGCAAGCAGTTCAACCGGCCCGTCGGCGGCTTCCAGGCGCTCAAGCACAGGCTCGCCCAGTTGTGGCTGGAGGTCGTCAACCTCCGTGCCGCCGCCCGGAACGCGGCCGACGCGCTCGCGACGGGTGAGGACGCCGACGTGGCGGTCGCCGTCGCGCAGGCCTACGCGGCCACCGTCGCGGTGCACGCCGCCGAGGAGGCGCTCCAGCTCCACGCGGGGATCGGCATGACCTGGGAGCACCCGGTGCACCTGTACCTCAAGCGGGCCAAGGCCGACTCGATCGCCTACGGCACGGCCGGCGCGCATCGCGCCCGGTTGGCCGAACTCGTCGACCTCCAGGCACCTTGAGCGTCACTCGCTGAACCTCGGTGAAGCCCGCCCCACCTGGGGCGGGCTTTTCCGTGCGCCCGCTCGGAAGGAGTGAACGAGCGACGGCAGTCCGGCCAACTCCTGGCATGTACAGGTTCATTGAGGGCCGAAGTGCCCCATACTCCCTGTGGTTTCGACCCGCCCCACAGGGAGGCAGAACATGGCCCTCATCACTCGTCGCAGAGCCCTCTCCACCCTCGGCGCCGCGGTCGCGGCGACGCTCGCCCCGCCCGTCGGCAGCGCATGGGCCGACAACCGGCCGCACCGCCCCCGTCCGTTGTGGCGCGCCCACGCCCACAACGACTACGAGCATCCGCGCCCCCTCCTCGACGCCCTCGACCACCGCTTCGGCAGCGTCGAGGCCGACATCTTCCTCGTCGGCGACCAGCTCCTCATCGGCCACACCGTGGACGACCTCGACCCGACACGCACCCTCGAGTCCCTCTACCTCGACCCGCTGGCCAGGATCGTCAAGGCCCACCGCGGTTCGGTGTACCGGGGTTACCGCCGTCCCCTGCAACTGCTCGTCGACATCAAGACCGAGGGCTCCTCGACCTACCTCGAACTCGACCGCCATCTGCGGCGCCACCGGCACCTGTTCACGACGTACGTACACGGCAAGGTCGTCCCCGGACCGGTGACCGCCGTGATCTCCGGCGACCGCGCCGCCCGTGTCCCGATGGAGGCCCAGGCCGTGCGCCGGGCGTTCTACGACGGTCGGCTCGCCGACCTCGGCACCTCGGCGCCCGCCTCCCTCATTCCGCTGATCAGCGACAACTGGACGCTCCACTTCACCTGGCTCGGTGAGGGCGTCTTCCCCGACGCCGAGCGGCAGAAGCTGCGGACCATCGTTCAGCAGGCCCACGCGCGCGGACAGAAGGTGCGGTTCTGGGCCACCCCGGACCTCGCGGGCCCCGCCCGGGACGCGCTGTGGGCCGAGCTTCTCGCCGCCGGCGTCGACTACTTCAACACCGACGACCTGGCAGGCCTGGAGGCCTTCCTGGACACCCACGGATAGGCGCCTCGGGACAGGCACGGACACCACTCGTTCGGAGGACCCTCCAGCCGCCCGGACGAACCCTCCGCTACGCCACACTTACGGCCGAACGCCGCGAAACGGACGTGGCGGCGTGGCGGAGGAGGCTGTCCATGGCGATTTCCATTTCTCTGGTGGTGCTGCTGCTGATCCTGGCGGTGATCTTCCTGCGCAGCGGCGGACTCAAGGTCTCCCACGCGCTGGTGTGCGCGCTGTTCGGCTTCTTGCTCGCCGGCACGAGCATCGCGCCCACCATCCACAGCGGCCTCATGGCGACGGCCGACATCGTCAGCGGTCTGCGCCCCTGACCTCAGCCCGTGGAGAAGACCCCGATGCCGTTCGGCACGGGCCGCTCGGCGCCGCCGGAGGGGTGGTTGAGGGCGGCGACGGAGCCCGTGCCCGGCATCCGGGCGGCCATGGTCGTGGAACCACCGCCGTCCAGGCTGAAAGCGTCGACGGAGCCCAACGTCCGCATGGTGTCCGCCACTTCGGCGATCGTCAGCCCACTGCGGTAGTCGGGCGCCCCGTCCAGCGCCAGGAGATACAGCCGCCGTCCGCCGTCCGCGACACCCACCGCCGTGCGCACGGCCGACGTCGTGTCGTCGAGGCCGGGCAGCGGGCGGCCGTCGTCGAGCACCGGGTAGCCGCCGAGCGCGAAGCGGTACGGGAGCTTCGCCGAGGCCGCGACCAGTTGGTGCTGCACCGTCACCGCCGCGCCGACGGACAGCTTCCGCAGGTGCTGCGCGCCGGCCTCCCGGCCGACGAGCACGGTGGTGCCGGCGGCGATCGCTCCGCTGCCCGGGGCGTCGGCCGTGGCCACGACCTTCCCGGCGCGGACCGTCACCTCGTAGGTGTCCGTGCTGCACGGGGCGGCCCGGTCGGTGTCCGTCCCGCAGGTCGACCGCACCCGGGAGGCGCTGCCCCAGTCCGAGGTGAACGCCCCGACCGAGCCCACGGGCAGCGCGTACTGGTTCAGCCCGCCCAGCGGCAGCTGTCCCTCGGGCGTCCGCACCGACCCGTCGAGCGCCAGGTCGTCGAGGCGGGCCAGACCGTCGGTGCCCACGCCGAACACGTCCTTGGTGCTCGTGCCGGACGGCAGCGCGGGCCCGAAGCGCTGACCGCGCGGCACCGCCGCCTTGAGCGCGCGGCCCTGCGCGATCGCCGGGCCCACGCTCGCGCCGGTGGCCTCGACGCCCGGGTGCTGGGACTCCGTGATGTTGAAGAAGTCGCCGTTCACCCCCGCGAGCGCGCCCTGCGCGGTGGCCAGCCGGGACACCGTGGCCCGCGCGGCCACCGCACCCGGATACAACAGCTCCATCCGCACCCCCGGATCGCTCAGGTCCACGCCGATCACATGGGCATGCGTCACGCCCGCGGCCGCGTCGATGTCGAACTCCTCGTACTGCACGCCGGTCGCGAGCCGTGTCCACCCCTGCACGGCGCCGGCCGGTGCCGCCCCCACCAGGGCCGCACCGGCCAGCGTGCCGAGTGCCGCTAGAAACGTCAGTACCGATCTGCCTGCGCCGAGCCGTCTTTGACGATGCGTCACAGCTCTCCCTGATGTCTCGTCAACTGTTGTCAGGACTCAGGAAGAGTGCATCAGACAGCGATGAAAGAGGGGAGCTAAGCGCCGACCACACGCGAACGGATGAGGAAACGCACCCCCTCGGGTGCCTCCAGCGAGAACCCACTGCCCCGGCCCGCGACCACGTCCACGATCAGCCGGGTGTGGCTCCACACCGCGTACTGGCTCCTCGACATCCAGAAGGTCACCGGCTCCTCGACCCCCGGCACGTCCAGCTCGGCGAGCAGTACGTCCGAGCCGCCGGTGCGGAACTCGCCCGCCGGGTAGCACATCGGTGCGCTGCCGTCGCAGCAGCCGCCGGACTGGTGGAACATCAGCGGCCCGTGCGCCTCGCGCAAACGGAGCAACAGCTCGGCGGCCGCGGGTGTGAGCTCGACGCGCGGCACCTCGTCGTACACGGCACGTGCGGAATCCTCGTCCATGGTCGTCGAGTGCAGCACGGGGAAGGTTGCGAGGGGGTTGCAGGCGAAGTGCTTCAGCGTGCGGCCTCACGACAGGTCGATGGGAGCCGGGTTCCACTTGTACCGCGCGTCCTCCTCGTCCTTGAGAAGAACTCCGGCCTGCGTCATCCGGTCCAGGATGTCCACCAGCATGTCGCCCAGCGGATACCCGTCCACCCAGAACATCCGCTTCACCGGGGAGAACTTCTGGTCCGGCGGAAAGACGCCCAGGAACATCCCGAGCCGGAACGCCGCGTCGTCGTAGTCCCGCCAGTCGGCCAGGATGTCCTTGAGCTCCATGCTGTCGTCCGTCCTCATTTTCTTGACCGCCGGCACGGCCGGGATGCAGCCGTCTCCCGGTCGCGCCCGGCGGCGTGCCACGGACGCCTCGCCCACCGCCGCCGATCCCGCCACGGCAGCCGCCCGAAGACATTGCCGAGTACTCCGGCAACTCACCCCGGAGCCGTTCTCCTCCTAGCCGGCGTACGGCGTGAAGTGGGCCGGAGTGTGGTCGATCGGCAGGTCCGGGCGCCATGCGGTCAGGCCCTGGGCGCTGCACACGAACAGGTTCTCGGGGAGCCGGTCCAGGGCGAACCAGCGCCAGTCGCCCACGCGTTCGTCGGGCTGGTCCGAGGGCTCGCCCCGCCAGGCGGTGACCCGGGCGGCCACGGTCATCCGCACCACGCCCTCCACGTCGTCGAGGAGCGTGCCCAGCAGCCGGACATCGGCCGGGCGGGCCTCGATGCCGGTCTCCTCGCGGAGTTCGCGCACGACCGTCTCCGCCAGTGACTCCCCGGCCTCCACCGTGCCGCCCGGCAACTCCCAGGTACCCCGGCGGTGCCGGCCGAGAAGCAGTCCGCGAGGGCCGTACAGGATGGCGCCGACGCCGATCGCCGCGTGTGGGATCGGCCCCCGGTTGGTGCGCGGGCGGGAGGAGACGCGGACCGGCCGGGTCGCCCGGAAGATCCGGTAGGAGGCGTGGTTGCCCTCCTCCGGGGCGTCGAGGACGTCGATACCCGCGACCCGCAGGCCGTGCTCGCCGAGCAGGTCCGTCCAGAGTTCCGGGGTCAGTACCCACATCCGTACGGCGACCTCCCCGCCTCCGGCGAGCCGCAGGATCTCGGGCCGGGACTCGAAGGCCGCCGAGGGACCCTCTCCCACGGAGTTGGTGTGCAGCACGGTGAAGCACAGCGTCCCGCCGGGCCGGAGCGCTGCGGCGAGGGCGGGCAGCAGCCGGCGGGGATCGACGTAGGGCACCGCGTTGACGGAGTAGACGACGTCGTACGGTTCCGCCGTGCCGAGGTGTTCGACGGCGTCCGCCCTGATCAGACGCAGTCCGGGCAGGGACCCGTAGCGTGCGAGGGCCCGTTCGTGCTGCGTGGGGGAGGAGTCGACCGCGTCCACCGAGGCGCCGTACGCCCGGACGAGATGCGCCGCGTGCCGAGCCGGGCCGCACCCGAGGTCCAGCACGCGCCGCCCGGCGAGCTCACCGAGGATCTCCGCGCCCGGCCCGATGCCCCGCAGGCCCCAGTCGAACCGCTCCAGCTCCGGCAGAACCGTGCCGCGCCGCAGATGGTGGTCGCCGTAGGTGTGCCAGGCCTCGGCGTTGACGGCGTCGGGGCCGACGGGTCGCGTGGTCAACGTGCCTCCCGGATGCGGTGGTCGAGGTGGGGAACCCTATGCGAGCTCGGGGCCACCGAGTTGCCGAGGGGCGCCGCCCATTTCTGTCCCTTGTCTTGACGTGTACTTGGCAGAGTGGCTTCTATGGGAGCGCTCCCATGCTTCTTTCCGACCGTCTCACCCATCCCTGGAGCCGCAGTGAGAAGAACAAGAAAGAGCCCCCTGAGCGCGTTACTGGCCCGACTGGCCGCCCTTGTCGGACTGGTGGTGCTCGGCGTCCTGTGCCCGAGCGCGGCCCAGGCCGCCGAGGAGCCCGGCGCCCAGGCCACAGGTCTGCACATCAGCGACGGTCGCCTGGTCGAAGGCAACGGCAACGACTTCGTCATGCGGGGCGTCAACCACGCCCACACCTGGTACCCGAACGAACTGGGGTCGCTGGCCGACATCAAGGCGCAGGGCGCCAACACCGTCCGGGTGGTCCTCGCCGACGGCCACCGCTGGACCGCCAACACCGCCTCGGACGTGGCCAACGTCATCGCCCAATGCAAGGCCAACCGGCTCATCTGCGTCCTGGAGGTGCACGACACCACCGGATACGGCGAGGACAGCGCGGCCGGCACCCTCGACCAGGCCGCCGACTACTGGATCGGCCTGAAGGACGTGCTCGCCGGCCAGGAGAACTACATCGTCATCAACATCGGCAACGAGCCCTGGGGCAACACCGACCCCGCCGGCTGGACCGCCCCGACGATCGCCGCGATCCAGAAGCTCCGGAACGCCGGCTTCGAGCACACGATCATGGTGGACGCCCCCAACTGGGGCCAGGACTGGCAGGGCGTCATGCGCGCCAACGCCCAGGCCGTGTACGCCGCCGACACCACCGGCAACCTGATCTTCTCGATCCACATGTACAGCGTCTTCGACACCGCGGCGGAGATCACCGACTATCTCAACGCCTTCGTCAGCGCCAAACTGCCCATCGTGATCGGGGAGTTCGGCGGCCCCGCCGACCAGTGGGGCGATCCGGACGAGGACACCATGATGGCCACCGCCGAGCAACTCGACATCGGTTACCTCGCCTGGTCCTGGAGCGGCAACACCGACCCGATCCTCGACCTCGTGCTCAACTTCGACCCGGCACAGATGACTTCATGGGGTCAGCGCATCTTCCACGGCGCCAACGGCATCGCGCAGACCGCCAAGGAAGCCACCGTTTTCGGCGGCGGTTCCGGTGACACCCAGGCCCCGACCGCTCCCGGCGCCCCGACCGCCTCGGCGGTGACGGCGACCTCCGCGAACCTCTCCTGGACGGCGTCCACTGACAACGTTGGCATCGCCGGATACGACGTCGTACGGGTCAGCGGTGGCAACGAGACGACGGTCGCGGCCTCGACGGCGAACTCGGTGACCGTGACGGGCCTGACGGCCGACACGGCGTACTCCTTCGCCGTTTACGCCCGTGATGCGGCCGGGAACCGGTCGGCCCGCTCGGCGACGGTGAGCGTCACCACCGCCGACATGCCCGCCGGGAGCTGCTCCGTCGGCTACCGCGTGGTCGGCGAGTGGCAGGGCGGTTTCCAGGGTGAGATCGCCGTCCGCAACACCGGCACGTCCGCCGTCAGCGGCTGGAAGCTCGCCTTCACCTTCGCCAACGGGCAGACCGTCTCCACCATGTGGGGCGGGACCGCCGCGCAGAGCGGTGGCTCGGTGACCGTCACGCCGGCCTCCTACACCAACACGATTCCGGCCGGGGGTTCGGTCACCGTCGGCTTCATCGGCAGCAAGGGCGCCACGAACACCGCCCCCTCCGCCTTCACACTCAACGGGGCGTCCTGCGTGAACGGTTGATGTCCTCGAGGTATCAGGTCAACTGTCCCGGACCCTTGACTCGGAACGTGCTCAGTCGCGATCCTCGACGCAACTATTGCGCCGGTCATGACAAATCCAAGGGCAGTCACAACGCCCTCGGTCGACGGCGCCTCCCGCCGACCGAGGGACGTGGGCCATGGCCGGACGCACCTGCCGCCGACGCAAGAACATCACCATCACCTCCCTGCTCTTCCTGGTACTGGCCACGATCCTGGGCCCCACGCCGAGTTCGGCGGCCACCGACTGGTGGACACCGACGGCCAGGCCCACCCCCGACGCCCAGGTCAACGTGACGGGAGCGCCCTTCACCGGCACCGACTCCGCGGGCGAGGTGAAAGGGTTCATCGACGCCCACAACCACCTCTTCTCCAACGAGGCCTTCGGCGGCCGGCTGATCTGCGGCAAGGTGTTCTCCGAGGCCGGAGTCGCCGACGCGCTCAAGGACTGTCCCGAGCACTACCCCGACGGCACCCTCGCGCTCTTCGACTACATCACCCACGGCGGCGACGGCAAGCACGACCCGGTGGGCTGGCCCTCCTTCAAGGACTGGCCGGCGTACGACTCCATGACCCATCAGGCCAACTACTACGCCTGGGTGGAGCGCGCCTGGCGCGGCGGGCAGCGGGTGCTGGTCAACGACCTCGTCACCAACGGCATGATCTGCTCCGTCTACCCGTTCAAGGACCGTAGTTGTGACGAGATGACCTCGATCCGCCTGCAGGCCAGGATGACGTACGACCTCCAGGCCTTCATCGACAAGATGTACGGCGGCACCGGAAAGGGCTGGTTCCGGATCGTCACCGACAGCGCGCAGGCCCGACAGGTCATCGAGCAGGGCAAGTTGGCGGTCGTGCTCGGTGTGGAGACCTCCGAGCCGTTCGGCTGCAAGCAGATCCTCGACATCGGGCAGTGCAGCAAGGCGGACATCGACAAGGGGCTCGACGAGCTGTACGGGCTGGGAGTGCGCTCCATGTTCCTGTGCCACAAGTTCGACAACGCCCTGTGCGGTGTCCGCTTCGACGAGGGCGGACTCGGAACCGCCATCAACGTAGGGCAGTTCCTGTCCACCGGCACCTTCTGGAAGACCGAGACCTGCAAGGGACCGCAGCACGACAACCCCATCGGTACGGCGGCCTCCGAGGCGGAGGACGACCTGCCGGCCGGTACCGAGGTCCCGGCGTACGACAAGTCCGCGCAGTGCAATGTCCGCGGGCTCACCGATCTCGGTGAGTACGCCGTGCGCGGCATGATGAAACGCAAGATGATGCTCGAGATCGACCACATGAGCGTCAAGGCCACCGGCCAGGTCCTCGACATCTTCGAGGCCGCGAACTACCCCGGCGTGCTCTCCTCGCACAGCTGGATGGATCTCAACTGGACCGAGCGGGTCTACTCGCTCGGCGGCTTCGTCGCCCAGTACATGCACGGCTCCGAAGGGTTCGCCGCGGAGGCGAAGCGCACCGACGCGCTGCGCGAGAAGTACGACGTGGGCTACGGCTACGGCACCGACTTCAACGGCATCGGCGACCACCCCGCACCACGCGGAGCGGACGCCGCGAACAAGGTGACGTACCCCTTCAAGAGCGTCGACGGCGGCTCGGTCATCGACAAACAGACCTCCGGACAGCGCACCTTCGACTTCAACACCGACGGGGCCGCCCATGTCGGCATGATCCCGGACTGGATCGAGGACATCCGGCTCGTCGGCGGCCAGGGTGTGGTGGACGACCTCTTCAGGGGCGCCGAGTCCTACCTCGACACCTGGGGCGCCGCCGAGCAGCACCAGGCGTCCGTCGACCTCGCCAAGGGGAAGACGGCCACGGCCAGTTCGTCCGAGTCCAACCCGTTCACCAGCTATCAGCCGGGGCGGGCCGTGGACGGCGACGACTCCAGCCGCTGGGCGAGCGACTGGAGCGACGACCAGTGGTGGCAGGTCGACCTGGGCTCCACGAACCGGGTCTCCAAGGTCACGCTCGACTGGGAGCGGGCGTACGGGAAGTCGTACCGGATCGAGCTCTCGACCGACGGGACGAACTGGCAGACCGTCTGGTCGACCACCTCCGGGGACGGCGGTCTGGACACCGCCAAGTTCACCGGTACTCCGGCCCGTTACGTGCGCGTCCACGGCCTCGACCGCGGCACCGACTGGGGATACTCGCTCAACGAGGTCGGCGTCCACAGCGCCTGACGTACGACAACGGGGGACACGCATGGCACGTATGCCGTCGGCCGAGCGACGCCGGCAGCTGACCGAGGCCGCGATCAGGGCGATGGCCCGGGACGGCGTCGCGAAGACGACGACCCGGTCCATCGCCGCCGAGGCCGGCGTGTCCCTCAGCGTCTTCCACTACTGCTTCGACTCCAAGCAGGCCCTGATCGAGGCCGTCATCACGACCCTCACCGACCACTCCGTCACCGTGGTCCAGGAGGCGCTGCGCCCCCGGGACACCCTGGAGGAGACCGTCGCCGCCGGGTTCCGGGCGTACTGGGACCATGTCCGCGCCCACCCCGAGGCGCACATGCTCACCTATGAGCTCACCCAGTACGCCCTGCGCGAGCCGGGATTCGAGCACCTGGCCAGGCGCCAGTACGAGCTGTACGGCGAGGCCTACGCCGAGCTCATCGAGCAGCTGCGCCGGGGCATGGATCTGGAGCTGCGGGTGCCCGTCTCCGTGCTGGCCCGCTATCTCGCGGCCATGACCGACGGGCTTACCCTGAACTACCTCGTCCTCGGTGACGCGGCCGCCTGGGCGGACATCCTCGACACGGTCACGGCGCACATCGCGGGTCTGGTGCGCTGAGACCGGTCAGGATTCGAGAAGCGCGGGCCGCGGGCCGTGGCTAGCGTGACGGCCATGGACATCACGATTCGGGCGAGCTTCCTCCCGCACGACGACCCGGAGGCGTCCCTGGCCTTCTACCGGGACGTGCTGGGCTTCGAGGTCCGCGGTGACGTCGGCCGCGACAGAACGCGCCGGCTCACGGTCGGGCCCGTCGGCCAGGCCGACACGTCGGTCGTGCTGCACCCGGTGACCGACGCCGCCGAGCTCCTGCTCGCCACCCCCGACCTCGACTCCGTCTTCGAGCGGCTCCAGGCCCGCGCAGAGGTGATCCAGGAGCCGATCGAGCAGCCGTACGGCATTCGGGACTGTGCCTTCCTCGACCCCGCGGGCAACATGATCCGCGTCCAGGAGCTGCGCTGAGGCGTGCGCGTCGACATAGTGTTCGAAGCTGTCGAATCGGGAGGACACGTCACCATGAGCAAGGCCACGAGGACGGACGCGCAGCACGCTGCCGACAGCCATGACCTGATCCGCGTGCACGGGGCACGCGAGAACAACCTCAAGGACGTCAGCATCGAGATCCCGAAGCGCCGGCTCACGGTCTTCACCGGAGTCTCCGGCTCCGGCAAGAGCTCGCTGGTGTTCGACACCATCGCCGCGGAGTCGCAGCGGTTGATCAACGAGACCTACAGCGCCTTCGTGCAGGGCTTCATGCCGACGCTCGCCCGCCCCGAGGTCGACGTCCTCGACGGCCTGACCACCGCCATCACCGTCGACCAGCAGCGCCTCGGCGGTGACCCGCGCTCCACCGTGGGCACCGTCACCGACACCAACGCGATGCTGCGGATCCTGTTCAGCAGACTCGGGACCCCGCACATCGGCTCGCCCAAGGCGTTCTCCTTCAACGTCGCCTCGATCAGCGGGGCGGGCGCGGTGACCATGGAACGCGGCGGACAGACCGTGAAGGAGCGCCGCAGCTTCAGCATCGTCGGCGGCATGTGCCCGCGCTGCGAGGGCCGGGGCACGGTCAACGACATCGACCTCACCCAGCTCTACGACGACTCCAAGTCGCTGAGCGAGGGCGCGATGACCATCCCGGGCTACAAGGCCGGCGGCTGGAACTACCGCCTCTACAGCGAGTCCGGCTTCTTCGACGCGGACAAGCCGATCCGGAGGTTCACCAAGCGGGAGCTCCAGGACTTCCTGTACCGCGAGCCGACCCGGATGAAGATCGCGGGCATCAACATGACCTACGAGGGTCTCGTCCCGCGGATCCAGAAGTCGATGCTCGCCAAGGACCGCGAGTCGATGCAGCCGCACATCCGCGAGTTCGTGGACCGTGCGATCACCTTCACGGTCTGTCCCGAGTGCGAGGGCACCCGGCTGAGCGAGGGCGCCCGGTCCTCGAAGATCAAGGGCATCAGCATCGCCGACGCCTGCGCGATGCAGATCAGCGACCTCGCCGAGTGGGTGCGAGCCCTGGACGAGCCGTCGGTCGGGCCGCTGCTGACGGCGCTGGGGGAGACCCTCGACTCGTTCGTGGAGATCGGGCTCGGCTATCTCTCCCTCGACCGGTCCTCGGGCACGCTGTCCGGGGGCGAGGCGCAGCGCACCAAGATGATCCGGCATCTCGGGTCCTCGCTCACCGATGTCACGTACGTCTTCGACGAGCCGACCATCGGGCTGCACCCCCATGACATCCAGCGCATGAACAACCTGCTGCTGCGCCTGCGGGACAAGGGCAACACGGTGCTCGTCGTGGAGCACAAGCCGGAGACGATCGCGATCGCCGACCATGTCGTCGACCTCGGTCCGGGGGCCGGTACGGCGGGCGGTTCGGTCTGCTTCGAGGGCACCGTCGAGGGGCTGCGGACCAGCGACACCGTCACCGGGCGCCACTTCGACGACCGGGCCGGTCTCAAGGACACGGTCCGCAAGGCGACCGGCGCGCTGGAGATCCGCGGTGCGAGCACGCACAACCTCCAGGGCGTCGACGTCGACATTCCGCTCGGGGTGCTGACCGTGATCACCGGGGTCGCGGGGTCCGGCAAGAGCTCACTCGTGCACGGGTCGATTCCGGCCACGGAGGGGGTCGTGTCCGTGGACCAGGGTGCGATCCGGGGCTCGCGGCGCAGCAACCCGGCGACGTACACCGGGCTCCTCGAACCGATCCGCAAGGCGTTCGCGAAGGCCAACGGCGTGAAGCCGGCGCTGTTCAGTGCCAACTCCGAGGGGGCGTGTCCCACCTGCAACGGGGCCGGGGTCGTCTACACCGACCTCGCGATGATGGCCGGGGTCGCCACCACCTGCGAGGAGTGCGAGGGGAAGCGGTTCCAGGCGTCGGTCCTCGAGTACCACCTCGGCGGGCGGGACATCAGCGAGGTGCTCGCGATGCCGGTGACGGAGGCCGAGGAGTTCTTCGGGGCCGGTGAGGCGCGCACGCCGACCGCGCACAAGATCCTGGAGCGCCTCTCCGACGTGGGGCTCGGCTATCTCACCCTCGGTCAGCCGCTCACCACGTTGTCCGGCGGTGAGCGGCAGCGGCTGAAGCTGGCGACGCACATGGGGGAGAAGGGCGGGGTGTACATCCTCGACGAACCGACCACCGGCCTTCACCTCGCCGACGTCGAGCAGTTGCTCGGCCTCCTCGACCGGCTCGTCGACTCCGGCAAGTCCGTCATCGTCGTCGAGCACCACCAGGCGGTCATGGCCCACGCCGACTGGATCATCGACCTCGGCCCGGGTGCGGGACACGACGGCGGGCGGATCGTGTTCGAGGGGACGCCGGGGGAGCTGATCGGCGCCGGGTCGACGATCACGGCGGAGCACTTGGCGGCTTACGTGGGGGAGTGACGGGGCGTCCGGTCGGCGGTCGGGGTCGTACGGGGCGATGGCCGGGGGCGCGGTGCCGTACGGCGTCGAAAGCGCCGGGCGCCTTCGGCGGTTGAGCAGGTCCTCGCGCGCGGCCGAAGGGCGCCTGGGTCCGGTCGCAGCCGAGCTCGACGACGCCGGTGTCTCGACGACGACCACGGCGTCCGGACGGCTTCCAGAAACACGCGGGGCCTCGTCGCGGCGCGGCCCCGTGGTGTGATCCCTGCGCCGGCGGTCTCTGATCCGGCCGCGCCTGAGGCGGCGATCCCTGTTGGCGGCGGTCTCAGGGCCCCCTGAAGCGGCGGCACCTGAGGCGGCGCCCCGTGAGGTGGCGGTTCCTGAGTCGGCGGTCTCAGGGGCCGCGGCGCCCGAGGCGTCCCGGCACGCGGCCGCGGCGGCTGGGGAGCGGCTCCGTCATGCGCCGCTTGGTTGGCGAGGCCGGGCCGCACCCCGCTGGCTGCGTCCTCGGCACCCGAGGCGGTGCTCCCTGAGGTGGTGCCCCCGAGGTGGCGGCACCCGAGGTGGCGGTGCCAGGGTCGGCGTCGCCCGGGGCAGCGGTGCCAGAGTTGGCGGCACCCTAGGGTGCTCCCTGCGGCGGGGCTCAGAGGTGAATCCCCAGGAGTGGCGGCACCTGAAGCGGCGGGACCCGAGGCGGTCGTCCCGGAGGGGGCGGCATCCGAGGCGGTCGTCCTGAAACGGCGGCACTCTAGGCGGCGGCCCCGGAGGGAGCGGGGTCCCGGGGGCGTGAGCCCGAGGCGGCGGCCCCGGAGGGAGCGGGGGCCCGGGGGCGTGAGCCCGAGGTTGTCCGTCCTGAGGCGGTCGGGTCCGATACGGCCGTTGGCGAGGAGGCCGCGCCGTGCCGGGCGTGCTGCCCTGCGGGTCCACTTCCAGCACGCCGCCCCGGCTGGAACCGACCCCTTGACCCCTGGCTCACCCTCCCCGATGCTCAGTTGCGCATGGTGATGCGTGTATCGGATGAGGCAACCCGCAGGTCTGTCGGAGGAGTGACCCATGACTCATGAGGTTCGTGCTGTCGTCGCCCGGGCGAAAGGCGCCCCCGTCTCCGTCGAGACGATCGTGGTGCCGGATCCGGGCCCCGGCGAGGCGCAGGTGAAGGTCGAGGCGTGCGGCGTCTGCCACACCGATCTCCACTACCGGGAGGGCGGGATCGGTGACGACTTCCCCTTCCTGCTCGGGCACGAGGCGGCCGGCCGCGTCGAAGCCGTCGGCGAGGGCGTCACCGGCGTCGAGCCGGGCGACTTCGTCATCCTCAACTGGCGTGCGGTCTGCGGTACGTGCCGGGCCTGCGCCAAGGGCAGGCCGTGGTACTGCTTCGCCACGCACAACGCGACCCAGCGGATGACGCTGCTCGACGGCACTCCGCTCACGCCCGCCCTCGGCATCGGCGCGTTCGCAGAGAAGACCCTGGTCGCCGCGGGGCAGTGCACCAAGGTGGACCCGGCCGCCCCGGCGACCGCCGCGGGACTCCTCGGCTGCGGTGTCATGGCGGGCTTCGGTGCGGCCGTGAACACCGGCGCCGTCGGCCGTGGGGACTCCGTCGCCGTCATCGGCTGCGGCGGGGTCGGTATGGCTGCGGTCGTGGGCGCACGGCTCGCCGGCGCGGCCAAGGTCATCGCCGTCGACGTCGACCCGCGCAAGCTGGAACGGGCCACGCGGATGGGCGCCACCCACACCGTCGACGGCTCCACGGCGGACGTCGTGGCAGCGGTGCGCGAGCTGACCGGCGGCTTCGGCGCCGACGTGGTCGTGGAGGCGGTCGGCCGCCCCGAGACGTACGAACAGGCCTTCTACGCCCGCGACCTCGCCGGCACCGTCGTCCTGGTCGGTGTGCCGACCCCGGAGATGAAGCTGGAGCTGCCGCTGCTCGACGTCTTCGGGCGGGGCGGCGCGCTGAAGTCCAGCTGGTACGGCGACTGTCTGCCCTCCCGCGACTTCCCTGCCCTCATCGACCTCTACCTGGGCGGACGCTTCGACCTGGACGCCTTCGTCTCCGAGACCGTCGACCTCGGGGACGTGGAGAAGGCGTTCGAGAAGATGCACCGCGGTGAGGTGCTGCGGTCCGTGGTGGTGCTGTGAGAGGCGGGCCCGATGTGTTCCCTATCGCGCACTCAGTTGCGTACAAGGCAACGTTGAGCAAAGCGTGTGTCCGTCCTCTGGACGCCTTGACAAGGGTTTGTGGGCGCCCTCAAACTGACGTTGCGTTCAACGCAATCCGTTTCGCTATACGCACCGAGGTGTCATGATGATTCCCGCGTGCCGTCTCGTGGATCTTCCTCGAGGCGAGGCCTACCGGCTCGACATCGATCCGCCGGTCTCGGTGTTCCACACCGACGACGGCGAGGTCTTCGCCATCGACGACACCTGCACCCATCAGGACGCCTCGCTCGCCGACGGCTGGCTGGAGGGCTGCGAGGTCGAATGCCCGCTGCACGCCTCGAAGTTCGACCTGCGGACGGGCGCCGTCGACGCCCCGCCGGCCAAGCGCCCGGTCCGCACCCACGAGGTCCACGTCGAGGACGGCATGATCTACGTCCAGCTGTCCCTGGACGCGCCCAACCTGCCGCCCTGCGTCGCGGCCCGGCTCGCCGGCGGACCCGCGTGAGGACGGTCGCCGTGGTCGGCGCCTCGCTCGCCGGTCTGTCGGCGGCGCGCTCGCTGCGGAAACAGGGCTACGACGGCCGGCTCGTCGTCATCGGCGACGAACTCCACCGCCCGTACGACAGGCCCCCGTTGTCCAAGGAGTTCCTGGCCGGCTCGCTGGCCGAGGCCGATCTCGCGCTGGAGCCGGACGCCGAGGACCTGCGGGCCGAGTGGCTGCTCGGCGTCCGCGCCGTCGGTCTCGACGGCCCGCAGCGCGCCGTACGGCTCGCCGACGGCAGCGAGGTACGGGCGGACGGCGTCGTCATAGCGACCGGCGCCGCCGCCCGGACCCTGCCCGGCACGGACGGCCTGGCCGGGGTGCACACCCTGCGCACCCTGGACGACGCCCGCGCCCTGCGCGACGAACTGACCCTCGGGGGACGGCTGGTGGTGATCGGTGGCGGCTTCATCGGCGCCGAGGTCGCCTCCACCGCGTACGCCCTCGGGCTCGACGTGACCGTGGTGGAAGCGGCCCCGACCCCGCTGGCCGGACCGCTCGGCGAGACCATGGGCACCATCGTCTCCGCCCTCCACGCGGACCACGGGGTACGGCTGTTGTGCGGGGTGGGCGTCAAGGGGCTGAGCGGCGAGAGCCGCGTCGACGCCGTCCTGCTGGAGGACGGCCGCAGCGTCCCCGCCGACATCGTGGTGGTGGGGGTCGGCGCCCGCCCGTGCGTCGAATGGCTCGCGGGCTCGGGCATCGAACTCGACGACGGCGTCAAGTGCGGCGCCGACGGCCGCACCGGCCTGGCCGGTGTGGTCGCGGTCGGTGACTGCGCCTCCTGGTACGACCCGCGCGCGGGCCTGCACCGCCGGGTCGAGCACTGGACCGGCGCACGGGAGCGGCCCGACGCCGCGGTGACCGCACTGCTGGCGGGCGGCGCGGTGGAACCGAGCGCGCCGAGGCCGCCGTACTTCTGGTCGGACCAGTACGGCGTGAAGATCCAGTTCGCCGGTCACGCCGCCGGTGCCGACAGTGTGACGATCGAGGAAGGCGCCCGGGACGACCGCAACGTCCTGGCCGTCTACCGGCGTTCCGGGCATCCGGTCGCCGTGCTCGGGATGAATCAGCCGCGGCTGTTCATGCGCTGGCGCAAGCAGCTCGCCACCGCGGCCTGACAGCACCGCCGCTGTCGCCCCGTTCAGAACGCCGTCCGCTCGTCCCGGCGTGCATCACCGGTCCACGACGTTCCCCGAGGAGTGCACTGTGACCTCGACCAGCCTGCCGGACAGTCTGATCGCCACCCTCCCCGGCGCCTCCTACACGGATCCCGGGATCTTCGCCCAGGAGCAGGAGCGCATCTTCGAGACGATGTGGTTCTGCGCCGTCCGCGCCCAGGACCTGCCCAAACCCGGTGCCTTCAAGACGGTTGAGGTGGGCCGCGAGAGCATCCTCGTCACGCGGGCCCGGGACAACTCGATCCGCGCCTACTTCAATGTCTGCCGGCACCGGGGCGCCAAGCTGTGCACCGAGGAGTCCGGCGAGGTCAAGCGAGCCTTCCAATGCCCGTACCACGCCTGGACGTACGACCTGACGGGCAAGCTCGTCGCCGCCCCCAACCTGACGAAGATGCCGGACGTGGGACGTACCGAGTACGGCCTCGCGAGCGTGGCGGTGCGCGAATGGCTGGGCTATGTGTGGGTGTGCCTCGCGGAGGACCCGCCGCCCTTCGACGAGGTCGTCCAGGACGTGGTCGCGCGCCTGGGCGACACCGAGTCGATCGAGCACTACGACATCGGGGGGCTGGAGGTCGGCCGGCGGATCGTCTATGACGTGAAGGCGAACTGGAAACTCATCGTCGAGAACTTCATGGAGTGCTACCACTGCGCGACGATCCACCCCGAACTCACCGAGGTGCTGCCGGAGTTCGCCGACGGATACGCGGCCCAGTACTACGTGGGCCACGGCGCGGAGTTCGGTGAGGACGTCAGGGGCTTCACCGTCGACGGCTCGGAGGGGCTGGACCGGATTCCCGGAGTCTCGAACGACCAGGACCGCCGCTACTACGCGATCACCGTGCGGCCGCAGGTGTTCATCAACCTCGTGCCCGACCATGTGATCTTCCACCGGATGTACCCGGTGGCCGCCGACCGCACGATCGTCGAGTGCGACTGGCTCTATCTGCCGCATGTCGTCGAGAGCGGCAAGGATGTCAGCAGGTCGGTGGAGCTCTTCGACCGGGTCAACCGGCAGGACTTCGACGCGTGCGAGCGCACGCAGCCCGGGATGAGCTCACGGCTGTACGCCAAGGGCGGCGTCCTGGTGCCCAGCGAGCACCACATCGGCGAGTTCCACGACTGGGTCCAGGCCCGGCTGGGGGCTCAGCCCAGGTAACCCATGCGGTGGCTGATCTCCTCGGCGCCCTTGACCAGTACCGGAGCGAGCTCGTGGAGGCGCTCCTCGGAGAAGCGGTACGCGGGTCCTGAGGCGCTGAGCGCCGCGATGACCTCTCCGTCCCGGTCGCGGACCGGCGCGGCCATGGCGTGCAGGCCGAGCTCCAACTCCTCCAGGGCCCAGGCGTAACCGCGCTCCCGGGCCTCGGCGAGGTTCTTCTCGAGCTTCGTCTTCGCGGTGATGGTGCGCGGGGTGACCTTCTTCAGGCCGGTCTCGGTCAACAGCGCGGCGCGCTCCTTGGCGGGCAGGTGGGCCAGCAGGATCTTGCCACTCGACGTGGCGTGCAACGGGGTCAGTTGGCCGACCCAGTTCTGCGCCGTGACGGCGCCCGGGCCGCGCACCTGGTAGAGGTTGACCGCGTAACGCTCCTGCATCACGGCGAGGTTCACGGTCTCGCCGATCTCCTCCGCCAGGTCCTCGCAGACCGGGCGGCTCTGCTGGGTGATGTCGATGCGTCCGGTGACCGCGCCGGCCAGGCGCACGATGCCGAAACCCAGACGGTACTTGCCGCGCTCACCCGCCTGTTCCACCAGGCCGCGCGCTTCCAGGGCGCCGAGGAGCCGGAACGCCGTGGACTTGTGAACGTCTATCTCGGCCGCCACCTCGCTGACGCCGGCCTCGCCGCGCTGGGCGAGGATCTCCATCACGTGAATGGCCCGGTCGACGGACTGCACCCCGCCGCTCGACGACCCTGTCGTTTCGTTATCCGGGTTGTAGTTGCTCACAACGCAACTATACGGGGAGTACGGAACGACCTGTTTACCCTCGTGACGCTGACCAGGGTGTTTTGCCTGGTAGGGGGTGTGCAGGTGTTGTGCGGTTGATCCGGGCGTTCAGTGAGGGGCACGCAGCACATCAAGTGCGGCCAGCGCCACGTGCAGTTCGGTGCGCTGTTCGCCGGACTCGAGGTCGCGGTGGAGGATGCGCTCGATGGCCCGAAGGCGTTGGTAGACGGTCTCCCGGGAGAGGTCGCCGCGGCGGGCGGCGGTGGTCTTGTTGCCGGCCGCGTCGAGGTAGTGGCGCAGGGTCGTCAGCAGGTCCGTGCCGTGCCGGGTGTCGTGATCGACGAGACGGCCGAGCTGCCGCTCGGCGTAGTCCTGGACGCGGATGTCCTCGCGGAGCGCGTACAGCAGTCGGCGCAGGCCGATGTCGGACAGCTCGTGGAAGGACCTGCCGTCGGGCAGGGCAAGCCCGGGCAGGGCGGACTCGGCCACGCGTTCGGCCTCGCGGAAGGAACGGGGGGCGTCGTAGAGGTCCGCGACCTCGGCACCGATGCTCACGACCGCCTCGGGGTCCAGGCCGAGTGCGGCCCGACCGAGCCGCTCCACCGTGGGCCGCCAGGACGGTGAGTGACGCAACGCCAGCAGCACGCCGAGCCGCCCGGGGGCCAGCGCGCCGACGAGTGCGGGCACGCCCGCGGTCCGTAGTTCCTGGGACAGGAGGGACTCCGGCCCGGCGCTGTCGTCTCCGCTGCGCAGGTCCACCAGCACCGCGACGAATCCACCCTCGGTGGGCAGACCCAGCGCGGCGAAGCGGGCGCGGGCGTCCTCGGGGGAGTGGTGGCGCTGTTCGGCGAGATCGCGCAGGGCGTTGCGGTGCGCGGCGCGTTCCCAGGGCGTGGCATGGATGAGACGGGCGATGGTCAGGGCCATCGCCGTCCGCTCCAGAACGGTCACGTCCTCGGGGGTGAAGGCCGGTGGCCCGCCAGAGGTGTCCGGGAGCATGGTCACGCGGCCCCAGCGATCGCCCTGGTACTCCACGGGCGCCATGAGCCAGCCCTCGGGACCGCACACTTCGGTGCGGTCCCGGGAGGGGACGGCTCTGGAGCGCTGTTCCCAGTCGGTGAGCGCCTCTTCGACCGTGCTGCCGGAGGCCTCGCAGATCAGCGCCTGGTGCACCAGGTTCTCCAGCACGACCGTGCGGCCGCTCATCTCCGCCGCCGCTCGCACCACGTCCTCGGGCCCCGCGCCGCGCAGCGTCAGGCCGGTGAACGCCTCGTGGATCCGCTGGGTACGGCGCATCGCGTCCGTCTGGTGACCGAGGAGGAGCGTGTGGACGACCTGGGTGACCTCCAGGAAGTTGACGTCCTTGGCGAGGGTGACGAGAGGCAGGTCGCGGGCCCGGCAGGCCTGGACGAGCGCGTCCGGCGGGCGGTGGTAGCGGCGTACGAGCTCGATGACCAGCGCCGCGGCTCCGACGTCGGTCAGTTCGTCCACGTACCGGCGTACTCCGGTCGGATCCTCGGGCAGGGGCATACCGGTGGTCAGGACCAGCTCGCCGCCCTTGAGGAAGGACGCCGGGTCCGTCAGCTCGGTGATGTGGACCCAGCGCACCGGTCGGTCGAGCCGGGTCACCCCGGTCACGACCTGCGGCTGCCCCATGGCCAGGACGGGCAGGGCCAGAACGTCGGCCACGGTGAGCGGCCGGCCGGCCGTGGCGGAGCCCCGGTCGTCCGGATCCGGCGGCCAGAAGGTGACGCCGTTCTCGCCCATAGTGCCTCCCTGCCTGCCCGGACACTGTGACAAGCCAGGCTGACCTGCGCAAGAGCCGCCCCGTGCGGGGCATCGCACCCCATGTGGCGGACCGCTGCCCGAGCCGCCTGACACAACGTCCGAACTCCGCGTCCCCGCTGGACAGATCAGGCGTTGTCGCCGCTCCGGCACCCCGAGATGCTCGGACCACGGGAGCAGACCACGCAGTCCACCACCCACGGCTTGGAGACGACCATGACCGCACTGTCGCCGCACCTTCGCCAGGCCACGCCCGTCGTGGCGGCCCGGGGCGAGGGCGTCCACCTCTACGGCGAGGACGGCCGCCGCTATCTCGACTTCACCGCCGGGATCGGCGTCACCAGCACCGGACACTGCCACCCGAAGGTCGTGGCGGCGGCGCAGGAGCAGGTGGGCACACTCGTCCACGGTCAGTACACGACCGTCATGCACCAGCCGCTGCGCCGGCTCGTCGACAAGCTCGGCGAGGTGCTGCCGACAGGACTGGACAGTCTGTTCTTCACGAACTCCGGCAGCGAGGCCGTGGAGGCGGCGCTGCGGCTGGCCCGGCAGGCCACCGGCCGCCCCAACATCCTGGTCTGCCACGGCGGCTTCCACGGACGGACCGTCGCCGCCGCCGCCATGACCACCTCCGGCATCCGCTTCCGGTCCGGTTTCTCCCCGCTGATGAGCGGAGTGGTCGTCACCCCCTTCCCGTCGGCCTACCGCTACGGCTGGGACGAGGAGACCGCCACGCGTTTCGCGCTCCAGGAGCTGGACTACACGCTCCAGACGATCTCCTCGCCCGCCGACACGGCCGCGGTCATCGTCGAGCCGGTGCTCGGTGAGGGCGGGTACGTCCCCGCGACCCGTGCCTTCCTGGAAGGGCTGCGCGAACGGGCCGACCGGCACGGCTTCCTCCTCATCCTGGACGAGGTGCAGACCGGCGTCGGTCGCACCGGCCGCTTCTGGGGCCACGACCACTTCGGGGTCACCCCGGACATCCTCGTCACCGCCAAGGGCCTGGCCAGCGGCTTCCCGCTGTCCGGCATCGCGGCCTCCGAGGAGCTGATGAGCAAGGCGTGGCCGGGATCGCAGGGCGGCACGTACGGCGCCAACGCGGTGGCCTGCGCGGCGGCCTGCGCCACGCTCGACGTCGTACGGGACGAGAAGCTCGTCGAGAACGCCGAGGCGATGGGAGCGCGGCTGCGGCAGGGCCTGGAGGCGGTCGCCGACCGGACACCGGCCATCGGGGACGTACGCGGCCTCGGGCTGATGCTGGCCAGCGAATTCGTCACCGAGGACGGCAGCCCGGACCCCGAGACCGCCGCCCGCGTACAGCGCGCCGCGGTCGACGAGGGCCTGCTGCTGTTGCTGTGCGGTGCCTGGAACCAGGTCGTGCGGATGATCCCGGCACTCGTGATCGACGAGACGGCGGTGGACGAGGGACTTCAGGCGTGGGCGACCGCCGTGGCGGCCGGTACCTCGGGAGCGGCGGACCGATGACCGGCGCTCTCGCGTCCCTCGTCGGTCGACTCGCCACGACCGCTCCCGGACTGCGGGTGGAGACCGGTCCGGGCCCCACGGGCCCGTACGCCTACGACGCGTCCAACTATCGGGTGCCGCCGCGGGCGGTGGCCTTCCCGCGCTCGGCCGAGGACGTGGTCGCGGTGCTGCGGGCCTGTCGGGAGACCGGTGTTCCGGTCACCGCGCGGGGCGGCGGCACCAGCATGGCCGGCAACGCCGTCGGACCGGGCGTCGTCCTGGACTTCTCCCGGTACATGAACCGGATCCTGGACATCGACGAGGGGACGGGTACCGCGCGCGTCGAGGCCGGAGTCGTCCTCGACGCGCTGCGGTCCGCGACCGCCCGGCACGGGCTCACGTTCGGCCCGGACCCGTCCTCGCACAGCCGCTGCACCCTCGGCGGCATGATCGGCAACGACGCGTGCGGCAACCGGTCGGTGCGGCACGGACGGACCGGCTCCCACATCGAGGCGCTGGAGATCGTGACGGCCGACGGCGTGCGAGCCGTTGCCGACCGCGTGGGGCTGCACCCGGTGGACCCCGCCGACACCGAGCGCGTCGCCCGCCTCGAAGCGGACGTACGCCGCCTGATCGGCGACAACCTGGCGCCGATCCGGACCGAGCTGGGCCGGATCCCCCGTCAGGTCTCCGGCTATCAACTGCACCATCTGCTGCCCGAGCGCGGGTTCGACATGGCCCGTGCTCTGGTCGGCACCGAGGGCTCCTGTGCGGTCGTCACCGCCGCGACGGTCCGCCTGGTGGCCACCGCACAGGCGTCGGCGCTGCTCACCCTCGGCTACGACGACGTCGTCGACGCCGCCGAGGACGTGACGGAGATCCTTCGCTGGAACCCCACCGCCGTGGAGGGCATGGACGAGGCGATCGTCGCCACCATGCGAGCGCGGCGCGGCCCGGACTCCGTCACCGGCCTGCCCGAGGGCCGCGCCTGGCTCTACGTCGAGCTCGACGGCGACGACGAGTCGGACGTGAACCGCCGTGCCGCCGCACTCCTCGACGTGCTCAAGGCGCAGGGGCGGATGACCGGCGGGCGGGTCGTGCAGAGCGCGGCCGAGCGGCGCTCGCTGTGGCGGGTCCGCGAGGACGGGGCCGGACTCGCCGCACGTCTCGTCGACGGCGGGGAGTCCTGGCCCGGTTGGGAGGACTCGGCGGTCGCCCCCGAGAGCCTGGCGGCCTATCTGCGGGACTTCCGCGATCTGCTGACCGCCCACGGGCTCACGGGCGTGATGTACGGCCACTTCGGCGCCGGATGCGTCCATGTGCGCATCGACTTCGACCTCGTCACGGACGCGGGACGCGCCGCCGCCCGTCGTTTCCTGCACGAGGCGGCCGCCCTGGTCGTCGAGCACGGCGGCACCCTGTCGGGCGAGCACGGCGACGGGCGCGCCCGCGGCGAGCTGCTGGAGGTCATGTACAGCCACCGGATGATCCGGGCGTTCGCCGCCTTCAAGGAGGCCTTCGACCCCGAGGGGCTGCTGAACCCGGGCGTCATCGTCGCGCCGGCCCCGCTCGACGCCGATCTCGCGCTGCACCAGATCCAGCCCCTGGCCACGGAGTTCACCTTCCCGCACGACGAGGACGGCTTCGCGGGCGCGGCCCGCCGCTGTGTCGGTGTCGGCCGCTGCCGCAGCGACGCGGGCGGCGTCATGTGTCCCAGCTACCGGGCCACGGGAGAGGAGAACGACTCCACGCGGGGCCGGGCGCGCCTGCTCCAGGAGATGGTGCGCGGTGACACGGTCCAGGACGGCTGGCGGTCCGCGGAGGTGCGTGACGCCCTCGACCTGTGCCTGTCCTGCAAGGCGTGCTCCAGCGACTGCCCGGTCGGCGTCGACATGGCCACGTACAAGGCGGAGTTCCTGCACCAGCATTACCGGGGCAGGGTCCGGCCGCGCTCGCACTACTCGCTGGGCTGGCTGCCCCTGACCTCGGCCCTCGCCGGATACGCCGCCCGGCCGCTCAACGCCCTCCTGCGCGGACCGGTCGGCAAGCTGCTCGCCCGCCTCGGAGGCGTGACCACGCAGCGCAGGATCCCGGCCTTCGCCTCCCGGCGCGTCCTGCGCGGGGTCCTGCGCGGGACGAAGACCGGCGAACCGGCGAAGGCCCTGCTCTTCGTGGACAGTTTCACGCGCGCCTTCCGCCCCGAGGTGGCCGGAGCCGCCGGGCGTGTCCTTGCCGACGCCGGGATCCCGTGCACGGCGGAGGACGGTCTGTGCTGCGGTCTGACCTGGGTCAGCACCGGCCAGCTGTCCGTGGCCCGCAGGATCATGGCCCGCACGGTCGCCCACCTCGACAACGGCGACGATCGGCCCGTCATCGTGGCCGAACCGAGCTGTGCCGCCGCGCTCAAGCGCGACGTGCCCGAGCTCCTCGGGACGGACGCCGCCCGGCGGGTCGCGGACCGCGTTCACACCTTCACGGGCGCCCTGACCGACCTGGCCGCCGCCGACTGGACGCCCCGTGAGCTCCCGGACGACATCGTCCTGCAGACCCATTGCCACGAGTACGCGACCTTCAAGGGCCGCCGCCCCGCCGACCTGCTGCGCCGGCTGGGCGTGGACAAGGTCGACGAGGCCGAGGGCTGCTGCGGCCTCGCCGGCAACTTCGGCTTCGAGGAGCAGCACTACGACACCTCGATGGCCGTCGCCGACCTGGCGCTGAAGCCTCGCCTCGACGCCATCGACGAGGCCCGGCGGGCCGTTGTCGTGGCCGACGGGTTCAGCTGCGCCACCCAGATCGACCATCTCGCCGGTGACCGGGGCATCCGTGCCCGGCACCTGGCGGAGCTGCTCGACCCCGCCGCCGATCAAGCCGCTCGATCAGGAGAGACCTCATGACCGACACACCCACGCAGCTGTTCATCGGCGGAGCCTGGCTGGACGCCGTCGACGGCGCCACCATGCCCGTCGACGACCCCGCGACCGGCGAGATCCTCTGCGACATCGCGGACGCCGGTCCCCAGGACGCCCGGCTCGCGGAGGAAGCGGCCGTCCAGGCGCAGCAGGAGTGGGCCCGTACGGCACCGCGGGCCCGCAGTGAGATCCTGCGCCGCGCCTACGAGATCATCCTCGAGCGCACCGACGAGCTCGCCCACCTGATGACCGCCGAGATGGGAAAGCCGCTGGCCGAGGCCAGGGGAGAGGTGGCGTACGCGGCGGAGTTCTTCCGCTGGTTCTCGGAGGAGGCCGTCCGTATCGACGGCGGTGCCGGCGTCCTGCCGGACGGCCGCAACCGCATGCTGCTCTCCCGCCGTCCGGTCGGCCCCTGTCTGCTGATCACCCCGTGGAACTTCCCCCTCGCGATGGGCACCCGCAAGATCGGCCCCGCGATCGCGGCAGGTTGCACGATGATCCTCAAGCCGGCCCCGCAGACCCCGCTCTCCAGCCTGGCCCTCGCCGCGATCCTCAAGGAGGCCGGGCTGCCGGACGGTGTGCTGAACGTCGTCACCACCTCCCGTGCGGGGGAGGTGTGCGAACCGCTCCTGCGCGGTGGGCGCATCCGCAAACTCTCCTTCACCGGCTCCACCGCCGTCGGGCGGCTGCTGCTGGCCCAGAGCGCGGAGGCGGTCGTACGGACGTCGATGGAGCTGGGCGGCAACGCGCCGTTCATCGTCTTCGAGGACGCCGACCTGGACAAGGCCGTCGACGGCGCGATGGTCGCCAAGATGCGCAACATGGGCGAGGCGTGCACCGCCGCCAACCGTTTCTTCCTACACCACTCGGTGGCGGAGGAGTTCGGACGGCGCCTGGCCGAGCGCATGGGCGCGCTCGTCGTGGGCCCCGGCACGCGGGACGGCGTCGAGGTCGGCCCGCTGATCGACAGGACGGGGCGGGGCAAGGTGGAGGCCCTGGTCGCCGACGCGGTGGAGCGCGGCGCCCGAGTCCTCGTCGGTGGCCGTACGCAAGAGGGGCCGGGCTGCTTCTACCCGCCGACCGTGCTCACGGACGTGTCCCCCGAGAGCCGCCTCATGGACACGGAGATCTTCGGTCCCGTCGCCGCGATCCTCACCTTCGACGACGAGGACGAGGTGATCCGGCGCGCCAACGACACCCCCTGGGGTCTGGTCGGCTACGTCTTCACCGAGGGCCTGGACCGCGCCCTGCGCGTCAGCGAGCGCCTGGAGGTCGGCATGGTCGGCCTCAACACCGGCCTCGTCTCCAACCCGGCCGCACCCTTCGGCGGGGTCAAGCAGTCCGGGCTGGGCCGTGAGGGCGGCCGGGTCGGGATCGACGAGTTCCTGGAGTACCAGTACCTTGCGGTGCCGGTGCGATGACGGCGGGAGCCCCGGGCCTGGCCGACGTCTCCGAGCGCGTCCTCGGCGAGCTGAAGGAGGAGCGCCTCGCGGCATGATGGTTGATATGACAACCAGAGCGTGTGGGTGGTGGTCCAGGTGAGCACCGTGGAGAGCGGAGTCGATGTGCTGTCCGCGCGGGATGTGCCGCTGGGCGGGCCGCGCGCGCTGCACGTGCGCCGGCCCCTGCCGCAGCGGGCGCGCACCCTGATCGGAGCCTGGTGCTTCGCCGATCACTACGGTCCCGTCGGCGCCACCGGCACGGGCATGGACGTGCCCCCGCATCCGCACACCGGCCTGCAGACCGTGAGCCGGCTGTTCAGCGGGGAGATCGAGCACCGCGACACCCTGGGCACCCACGCGCTCGTCCGGCCCGGCGAGATGAACCTCATGACCGGCGGGTACGGCATCGCCCACTCGGAGGTCTCCACGCCGAACACCACCGTCATCCATGGCGTCCAGCTGTGGGTGGCGCTGCCCGAGGAGCACCGCAACGCCGCGCGCGACTTCCAGCACCATGTTCCTGAGCCGGTGCGGGTCGACGGCGCCGAGGTCAGGGTCTTCCTGGGCTCGCTCGCAGGCAGCTCCTCCCCGGTGCGGACCTTCACCCCCTTGCTCGGCGCCGAGATCATCCTCGACCCGGGTGCGTCGCTCACGCTCGCCGTGGACACCGCCTTCGAGTACGGCCTCCTCGTCGACAGCGGGGACGTCCGCCTGCTCGACACGGCGCTGCGCCCGGCCGAACTCGGCTACGTCCCCCGGGGCACCGACACCCTGACGGTGGTGAACGACTCGGACGCTCCCGCGCGCACGATCCTGCTCGGGGGTCCTCCCTTCGAGGAGGAGATCGTCATGTGGTGGAACTTCATCGGCCGCAGTCACGAGGACATCGTCAAGGCGCGGGAGGACTGGCAGGCCGGCTCCGACCGCTTCGGCGAGGTCGAGGGTCACCCCGGGAGCCCCCTGCCCGCCCCGGAGCTGCCCAACGCCGTCATCACGCCGCGCGGCAATCCCCAGCGCCGCTGACCGCCGTTCGAAGGGCTCCCCAGGAACGAGCCCGCCGGCCATCCGGAGTGTCCAGGGCGTGGACGCCCGTCACGGGTACGAGATCCTGGTCGACGGCCGTCGCGCCGGTCTGGCGGCCTACCGCGACCGCGGTGCCCGGGGGGGGTCTTCTTCCACACGGGGTCGACGACGCCTTCGCCGGCCAGGGTCTGGGCGCCGAGTGCCGGTCTGCCCGTAGGGGGCCAAGTTCCTCAAGCGGTACGAAGACCTCGCCGACCTCGCCGACCCGGTGACTCCGGACGTGCTGAGCCGGCTGGAGGCGGAGCTCCGCTGAGGAGCGCGTCTCGTGCGACCTGCAGGCGGAGTCCCGCCTGTCTGCCGATGACTCCCCGGGTGCTGGTGATCCCTGCGGGGAGGCCGGGCGGCGCCGTGGGCGCGGAATAGCCCGGTGCCGGGCCGTGTTCCCGGGATGCGGTTGATACATCAACCACCAGGAAGGGTGAGGGCGATGCAGTTCGGCATCTTCACCGTCGGTGGCGTGGCCACCGACCCGCACACGGGTCGTACGCCGACCGAGCACGAGCGGATCAAGGCGATGACCGCGATCGCGCGGAAGGCCGAGGAGGTCGGACTCGACGTGTTCGCGACCGGTGAGCACCACAACCGGCCGTTCGTGCCCTCGTCGCCGACGACCCTGCTCGGTTACATCGCCGCGCGCACCGAGCGCATCATCCTGTCGACGTCCACCACGCTGATCACCACCAACGACCCGGTGAAGATCGCCGAGGACTACGCGATGCTCCAGCACCTGGCCGACGGGCGCGTCGACCTGATGATGGGCCGCGGGAACACCGGCCCGGTCTATCCGTGGTTCGGCAAGGACGTCCGCGACGGCATCGGTCTCGCGGTCGAGAACTACGCGTTGCTGCGCAGGCTGTGGCGCGAGGACGTCGTCGACTGGGAGGGGAAGTTCCGCACGCCGTTGCAGGGCTTCACCTCCACGCCGCGGCCGCTGGACGGGGTCCCGCCGTTCGTCTGGCACGGCTCCATCCGGTCCCCGGAGATAGCCGAGCAGGCCGCGTACTACGGCGACGGCTTCTTCCACAACAACATCTTCTGGCCCAAGGAGCACACCGGGAAGCTGATCGACCTCTACCGGCAGCGGTACGCGCACTACGGCCACGGCACGCCGGAGCAGGCCGTCGTCGGTCTCGGCGGCCAGGTCCACATGCGGCACAACTCCCAGGATGCCGTGCGGGAGTTCCGCCCGGTCTTCGACCACTCGCCGGTGATGGGCGGCGGCGTCTCGATGGAGGAGTACATGGAGCAGACCCCGCTGACCGTCGGCACGCCCGAGCAGGTCGTCGAGAAGACGCTCTCCTTCCGCGAGTACGCCGGTGACTACCAGCGCCAGCTGTTCGTGGTGGACGGCGGCGGCATCCCTCTGAAGACGGCACTGGAGCAGATCGACATACTCGGCGAGAAGGTCGTACCGGTGCTGCGCAAGGAGTTCGCGGCGGTGCGTCCGGCCGGAGTGCCCGACGCCCCCACTCACGCCTCCCTGCTCGCCGCCCGCGACACCGGGAGCGCGCAGACCGCCGAGCACGCGGACTGAGACCGTACGAAAGCATCTGACCGACGAACCCGCCGCCCGCGTCATCCGGGCCGGCGGCGAGTCACTCCGGTCCGCGTGAAGACGCGTCCGGGAGAGGAGAGGCAGGAACCATGACCGAGAACGTCAACGCGTACGCGGCCACCGACGGGGTGGCGCCCGACCGCTGGGCCAGCGCGCTGCACCTCTTCGACAACGGCGTCGGCGTGCCGCACGAGGAGACCACCGTCGAGCGCTGGGAGCGTGCCGGGCTGCTGTTCGAGGCGCGGGACTACAGCGGTGCCGCGAAGCTCCTCGCGGTCGTCGTCGAGGAGGCGCCGGAACAGACCGGTCCCCGGCTGTTGCTGGCCCGCGCCTACTACCACTCCGCACAACTGAAGCGCGCCGAGGAGCAGTTGCGCGTGATCGTCGAACGCGATCCGGTGGAGCACTACGCCCACCTGATGCTGGGACGCACGCTGCAGCGTCAGGGTCGCCAGGACGAGGCGGAGCCCTGGCTGCGGATGGCGGGCGCGTTCGCGGGCGAGTTCCCGGACGACGAGTGAGCGGTACGCCCCTCTGGGGCAGGCGGTAGTTCCGTCGGACCGGCCGCCGCCCTCGATGTGTCGTAGAAGTTGCGTGGCGCGCAACCTGGTGCGTATGACGCTACCCGTACTACCATGCCGCGCGTATCTACGGCGCGAGCGAGACGAGGCATCATGGCTCCTCAGCAGTACGACTTCGTCATCGTCGGCGGTGGATCGGCCGGCAGCGCACTGGCCAACCGGCTCTCCGTCGACCCGGGCGCCAAGGTGCTGGTGCTGGAGGCCGGCCGGCCCGACTATCCGTGGGACGTCTTCATCCACATGCCCGCGGCGCTGACCTACCCGATCGGCAGCCGCTTCTACGACTGGAAGTACGAGTCCGAACCCGAGCCGCACATGGGCGGCCGGCGCGTCTACCACGCCCGCGGCAAGGTGCTGGGCGGCTCCAGCAGCATCAACGGCATGATCTTCCAGCGCGGAAACCCCATGGACTACGAGCGCTGGGCCGCCGATCCCGGCATGGAGACCTGGGACTACGCGCACTGTCTGCCGTACTTCAAGCGCATGGAGAACTGTCTCGCGGCCGACCCCGACGACGAGTTCCGCGGCCACGACGGCCCGCTCGTCCTGGAACGCGGCCCGGCCACCAACCCGCTCTTCACCGCGTTCCAGAAGGCCACCGAGGAGGCCGGATACGCGCCCACGGACGACGTCAACGGCTACCGGCAGGAGGGCTTCGCCAAGTTCGACCGCAACGTCCACCGCGGGCGCCGCCTGTCGGCCTCGAAGGCCTATCTGAAGCCCGTCCGCAAACGCCCCAACCTCACGGTCACGACCCGCGCCCTCGTCACCCGCGTCCTGTTCGAGGGCAAGCGGGCGGTCGGCGTCGAGTACCGGCGCGGCAAGGGCGCGCCGCAGCAGGTGCGGGCCAAGGAGGTCATCCTCTGCGGTGGCGCGATCAACTCCCCGCAGCTGCTCCAGCTGTCCGGCGTGGGCAACGCCGGGGAACTGGGCGCGCTCGGCATCGACGTCGTCCACGACCTGCCGGGCGTCGGCGAGAACATGCAGGACCATCTGGAGGTGTACATCCAGTACGCCTGCAAGCAGCCCGTCTCCATGCAGCCGTACCTCGCGAAATGGCGCGCCCCCTTCATCGGCCTGCAGTGGCTCTTCCGCAAGGGCCCCGCCGCGACCAACCACTTCGAGGCCGGTGGCTTCGCCCGCAGCAACGAGGACGTGGACTACCCCAACCTGATGTTCCACTTCCTGCCCATCGCGGTCCGCTACGACGGCTCCGTGCCCGCCGGCGGACACGGTTACCAGGTGCATGTGGGGCCCATGTACTCCGACGCCCTCGGCTCGGTGAAGATCAGGAGCAGGAACCCGGAGGAACACCCGGCGCTGCGCTTCAACTATCTGTCCACCGAGCAGGACCGCCGCGAGTGGGTCGAGGCGATCCGTGTCGCGCGCAGGCTGCTCAACCAGCCCGCCCTCGCCCCCTACAACGGCGGGGAGGTCTCGCCAGGCCCGTCCGTCGAGAGCGACGAGGAGATCCTCGCCTGGGTCGCCAAGGACGGCGAGACGGCCCTGCACCCCTCCTGCACCTGCAAGATGGGCACCGACGAGATGGCCGTCGTGGACCCCGCCAGCATGCGCGTGCACGGAGTCGAGGGGCTGCGGGTCGTCGACGCGTCGGTGATGCCCTATGTCACCAACGGAAACATCTACGCGCCGGTGATGATGATCGCGGAGAAGGCGGCCGACCTCATCCTCGGCAAGGAGCCGCTCCCGCCCTCCGAGGCCGCGTACTACCGGCACCGGGACGCCCGGACGCAGGCGGGGTAACGCAGTTTTTTCACGGGGCCGCTTGCATCGGAAACCCGCCTCGCCGGCCCGCGATCAAGTCGCCCGCGCGGCCGTCCGATTGTCGAAACCGTCATCCCCCAACCCCTTGACGTGGGTTCATGCATTCTCCAGAGTGTTCCACCACAAGCAATGCGGTGCGCGATGCGCAACGAGAATCGCTCGAAGGGCTCCCCAGGTGGCAGACCTGTATGTGGACGGGAAGTGGCGGGAGCCGGTGGCCGGAGGCCATCGGGAGATCCGATGTCCCGCCGACGGCACGCTTTCGGCGACCGTGTCCGAAGGGGCCCGCCCCGACGCCGAGGCGGCGATCGCCGCCGCCCGCCGGGCCTTCGACGAAGGGCCCTGGCCGCGTACCCCCGAGCGTGAGCGGGGTGCCCTGCTGCTGCGCACCGCCGACCTGCTCGAGCGTGACGTCAAGGAGTTCGCCCGCGCCGAATCGCTGGACACCGGCAAGCGGCTGGTGGAGAGCGAGTACGACATCGCCGACGTCGTCTCCTGTCTTCGCTACTACGGCGGGCTGGGCGGCACCGACGCCGGCCGCGTGATCGACACCGGACGGGACGACGCCGTCAGCCGCGTGGTCTACGAGCCGATCGGTGTGTGCGGTCTGATCACACCGTGGAACTACCCACTTCTGCAAGCGAGTTGGAAAGTGGCTCCGGCCCTTCTGGCCGGTAACACCATCGTCCTCAAGCCCAGTGAGCTCACTCCTTCCACCGCGATCCTGCTGATGAAGGCGCTGGAGGAGGCCGGACTGCCCGCCGGTGCGGCCAACCTCGTCCTCGGTACCGGGCCCGAGGTGGGAGCGCCGCTCTCCGAGGATCCCCGGGTCGACATGGTCTCCTTCACCGGGGGCGTGGAGACCGGTAAACGGATCATGGCGACGGCCGCCGCGAGCGTGAAGAAGGTCGCGCTGGAACTCGGCGGCAAGAACCCCAATGTCGTCTTCGCCGACGCCGACTTCGAGACGGCCGTGGACTTCGCGCTCACGGCCGTCTTCCTGCATTCGGGTCAGGTCTGCTCGGCCGGTGCCCGGCTGATCGTCGAGGACTCCCTGCACGACCGGTTCGTCGACGAGGTGGTGCGCCGCGCCCGGCAGATCCGCCTCGGCGGGCCCTTCGATCCCGAGGCCGAGACCGGGGCGCTGATCTCGGCGCAGCACCTGGAGAAGGTCGAGGCGTACGTCGCCGCCGGGCTCGCCGAAGGTGCCGTCCTGCGCTGCGGCGGTGAGCGCCCCGACGACCCCGCCCTCGCGAACGGCCACTACTACCCGCCCACCGTGCTCGACGAGTGCCGGCAGGACATGCGGGTGGTGCACGAGGAGTCCTTCGGGCCGGTGCTGACCGTGGAACGCTTCTCCGATGAGGACGACGCCGTACGCATCGCCAATGACACGGAGTACGGACTCGCCGGTGCCGTCTGGACGCAGGACGCGGGGAAGGCCCAGCGGGTCGCCCGTCGGCTGCGGCACGGCACCGTCTGGATCAACGACTACCACCCCTATGTGCCCCAGGCCGAGTGGGGTGGCTTCGGGCACTCCGGTGTGGGCCGGGAACTGGGACCGACCGGCCTCGACGAGTACCGCGAGCCCAAGCACATCTGGCAGAACATCCAACCCCGGCCGCAGCACTGGTTCCGCGGCTGAACGCCGAGAAGAGGTCGACCATGACCCCAACCCAGACCGAGGTGCCGCCGCACCGCGGCACCCCCGAGGACGCGGCACCCACGCCCGTCATATCCGTACGCGGGCTGTGGAAGGTGTTCGGGCCGAAGGCGAACCAGGTACCGGACTCCGAGGAGCTGCGCGGGCTCACCCGCCGCGAACTCATGGACCGCGTCGGCTGCACCGCCGCCGTGCGGGACGTGAACTTCGAGGTCGCGCCCGGCGAGGTCTTCGTCGTCATGGGACTGTCCGGCTCCGGCAAGTCCACCCTGGTGCGCTGTCTGACCCGGCTGATCGAGCCCACCGCCGGTGAGATCGTCTTCGAGGGCGAGGACATCCGGGACGCCGACGAGCGGCGGCTGCGTGAACTGCGGCGCAGCAAGTTCTCCATGGTCTTCCAGCACTTCGGTCTGCTGCCCCACCGCCGCGTCGTCGACAACGTGGCGTTCGGCCTTGAGATCCGCGGCATGGGCCGGGCCGAGCGCACCAGGCGGGCGCTGGAGGTGGTCGAACTCGTGGGCCTGTCGGGGTACGAGAACTCCTATCCCGACCAGCTCTCCGGCGGTATGCAGCAACGCGTGGGCCTCGCAAGGGCGTTGGCCGGCGATCCGGACGTCCTCCTCTTCGACGAGCCGTTCTCCGCGCTCGACCCGCTGATCCGCCGTGACATGCAGAGCGAGGTCATCCGGCTGCACCACGAGGTCGGCAAGACGATGGTGTTCATCACCCACGACCTCTCCGAGGCGCTGAAACTCGGCGACCGGATCCTCATCATGCGCGACGGCAGGATGGTCCAGTGCGGCACCGGTGACGAACTCGTGGGCGCCCCCGCCGACGACTACGTACGCGACTTCGTGAAGGACGTGGCGCGCGGCGATGTGCTGACCCTGCGCTGGATCATGCGTCCGGCGACACCGGAAGACCCCCTGGACGGACCCGAGCTGGGCCCCGATGTCGTGGTGAAGGAGGCCACCCGGGCGGTGCTCGCGGCCGACAAGCCCGTCAAGGTCGTCGAGAACGGCAAGCTGATCGGCATCGTCGGCGACGAGGAGATCCTCGCGGTGGTCGCCGGGCAGGAAGGCGACGCGTGATGACCGTCGTCATGGAGAAACCCGGGCAACCGGGGCAGACGAAGCAGGCCGAACCGCCTCCGCCCGTAGCCCCCGTACGCAGGATCAGCCGGTCCATGGTGGTCGGCGCGATCCTGGTCGTCTGGCTCGTCCTCTTCGCCGTACTGCGCGGAAAGCAGACCCTGTCGCTGGCCGCGGCCGACCTCACCGATCTGCACCGCTGGCTCAACGACGTCAACGACTCCATCGGTGCCGACCGCAACTCCAACCCGCTCTTCCTGTACGGCTTCAACGAGATCAGGCTGGTCATCGACAACCTGGTGACCTTCGTCCAGGACCTGATCTCCCAGCCGTCCGGTGACCGCCCGCTCCCGCAGATCGGCTGGCTCGGAGTCGTCGGGCTCGCCGGGTATGTCTCCTGGGCGGTGGCCAACTGGCGGGTCGCGCTGCTGGCCGTGGCCGGCTTCACCTTCCTCGGGCTCCAGGGCCTGTGGCAGGAGAGCATGGACACCCTGTCCCTGACCCTCTCCGCGGTCCTGGTCGCGCTGCTGTTCGCCCTCCCGCTGGGCGTGTGGGCGGGCCTGTCCGAACGGGCCAACCGGATCGTCACCCCGTTCCTCGACTTCATGCAGACGATGCCGACCTTCGTCTACCTGGCGCCGCTGACCCTGTTCTTCCTGATCGGCGGGGCCTCCGCCACCATCGCCACCGTCATCTACGCGGCACCGCCGGCCATCCGTATCTCCGCGCACGCCATCCGTTCCGTGCCCGCGACGACGGTCGAGGCCGCCGCATCCATGGGCGCCACCCGCAGACAGTCCCTCCTGAAGGTCCTGCTGCCGATGTCCAAGCGGACCGTGGTGATGGGCATCAACCAGACCATCATGGCCGCCCTGGCCATGGTGACCATCGCCGCCCTGATCGACGCCCCCGGGCTCGGCAAGACCGTCGTCCAGGCCCTGCAGTCCCTCGACGTCGGTACGGCCTTCAACGCGGGCCTCGCCATCGTCGTCATGGCGATCGTCCTGGACCGGGTCACCACCGCGGCGAGCGGACGCGCGGAGGCGGCCAGGCGGTCCGGCAACCCGCTGCTCAAGTGGCGGCGGCACCTTCTCGTGGCCGGGGGAGTGGTGGCGGCCGTACTCGTGTATCTGTCGCACACCTATCTGTGGGCGGCCGAGTTCCCCGGCGACGGCGGCACCGGCAGCAACATCGCCAAAGCGGCCGACAACGTGACCACCTGGGCGCAGGACAACCTGTCGGGGCTGACCAACGGCTTCCGCGACGCCATCACCAACGGCCTGCTCAACCCCTTCCAGACGCTGCTGACCGACTCCCCGTGGTGGCTCGTCGGCGCCGCCCTGATCGGGATCGCGGTGGTGCTGGGCGGTTGGCGCGCCGGCGTCACCACCGCTGTGTGCGTGGGACTCCTGGTCGCCACCGGAGTGTGGTCGGACGGTATGACGACCCTGGCCTCGACCCTCGTGGCGACCGTGCTGGTCATGCTGCTCGGCGTCGTCGTCGGGGTGTGGATGGGCCGCAGCGCGCTGGTGGACCGGATGGTGCGGCCCACCCTCGACGCGGCCCAGGTCATGCCGCCGTTCGTCTATCTCGTGCCGTTCCTCGCCCTGTTCGGCGCGACCCGGTTCACGGCCATCGTCGCCGCGATCGTCTACGCGGCCCCGGTCGCCATCAAGATCATCGCCGACGGGGTGCGGACCGTGCCCGCGACCACGGTCGAGGCGGCGACCTCCACCGGGTGCAACACCTGGCAGATCATCACCAAGGTCCAGCTGCCGATGGCCCGCAGTGCCCTGACGCTCGCGACCAACCAGGGCCTGATCTACGTGCTGTCGATGGTCGTCGTCGGCGGCCTGGTCGGCGCCGGGGCGCTCGGCTACGACGTGGTCGCCGGCTTCTCGCAGGGACAGTTGTACGGCAAGGGCCTGGCGGCCGGGCTCGCCATCGTGCTGCTCGGCGTCATGTTCGACCGGATCACTCAAGCAGCGGCTCGCCGCACCAGTAATTGAGGAGCACGACACGATGGCAAGACACTGGCGAGCCGGCGCGGCCGGCCTGGCCGTCCTCGGCCTCACCCTCACGGCCTGCGGCGGCGCGAAGGTCGGTGACTCCTCGGAGGCCGGCGGCTCGGGCAGCTCCGGCAAGTGCGGCACCTTCAACCTCGCGGTCAACCCGTGGGTGGGCTACGAGGCCGACGCTGCGGTCGTCGCGTACGTCGCCGAGCACGACCTGAAATGCAAGGTCACCAAGAAGGACCTCAAGGAGGAGATCGCCTGGCAGGGCTTCGGGACCGGCGAGGTCGACACCGTCCTGGAGAACTGGGGCCACGACGACCTGAAGAAGAAGTACATCACCCAGCAGAAGACCGCCGTGGAGGCCGGCTCGACCGGCAACAAGGGCATCATCGGCTGGTACGTGCCGCCGTGGCTGGCCAAGGCCCACCCGGACATCACCGACTGGAAGAACCTCAACAAGTACGCCGCCGAGTTCAAGACCTCGGAGTCCGGTGGCAAGGGCCAGCTCCTGGACGGCGACCCGTCGTACGTCACCAACGACGAGGCGCTGGTGAAGAACCTGAAGCTGGACTTCAAGGTGGTGTACGCGGGCAGCGAGACCGCGCTGATCCAGGCGTACCGCAACGCCGAGAAGAACAAGCAGTGGGTGATCGGCTACTTCTACGAACCGCAGTGGTTCCTGTCCGAGGTGCCGCTGGTGAAGGTCGACCTGCCCGCGTACAAGTCGGGTTGCGACGCCGATGCGGCCAAGGTCGCCTGTGACTATCCCGTCTACGACCTCGACAAGATCGTCAGCGCCAAGTTCGCGAAGTCCGGCAGCCCGGCCTACGACCTGGTGAAGAAGTTCAACTGGACGAACGACGACCAGAACACCGTGGCCAAGTACATCGCGGTGGACAAGATGACGCCGGACGCGGCGGCCAAGAAGTGGGTCGAGGCCAACCGCGACAAGGTCGACGCCTGGATCAAGTAGCCCGCTCGTGGACGCCCGGTGGGCGGTGCGCACTCCCGCGCGCCGCCCACCGGGCGTTGCCGTTTTCCGGACCGTTCCGTGACGTCACCGGGCCTCTTGACACCCACCGGCACGGCGGGCACATTGAGTTGCGCAGCCTGAATCGTGTTGCGTACAAAGCAACTTAACCGGAGGTGCGGCGATGGCGGGACCCCGAGTGGTCATCATCGGAGCGGGCGTCGTCGGCGCGGCACTCGCCGACGAGATCTCCGCGCGCGGCTGGACCGAGGTGACCGTGGTCGACCAGGGCCCGCTCCCGGCCACCGGGGGATCGTCCTCGCACGCCCCGGGCCTCGTCTTCCAGGCCAACTCCTCCAAGACCATGACCGAGCTGGCCCGCTACACCGTCGAGAAGTTCTGTTCGCTCGACGTCGACGGACAGCCCTGCTTCCTCCAGGTCGGCGGCCTCGAGGTGGCGACCACGCCCGAGCGCGTCACCGAACTCCACCGCCGGCAGGGCTGGCTCACCTCCTGGGGCGTGGAGTCGCGGATCCTGACCGCCGACGAGTGTGTCGACCAGCATCCCCTGGTCAACCGCGACCGGGTCCTCGCCGGCCTCCACATCCCGACCGACGGCCTCGCCAAGGCCGTCCTCGCCGTCGAGGCGCAGATCCGCCGGGCCACCGGGCGCGGAGTGACCTTCCTGGCCCGCCACGAGGTCCTCGACGTCCTGCAGGCCGACGGGGAAGTGACGGGCGTCCGCACCGACCAGGGCGATCTGCAGGCCGACATCGTCGTGTGCTGCGCCGGCATCTGGGGCCCGAAGATCGCCCGCATGGTCGGCATGAACCTGCCGCTCACCCCGCTCGCCCACCAGCTCGCCTGGACAGGACCGGTCCCGGCGCTCGCGGGGCAGACCGAGGAGGCGGTGCGCCCGATCCTGCGCCACCAGGACGCCGACCTCTACTACCGTGACCGCCACGACACCCTCGGCATCGGCTACTACGGCCACCGGCCCATGCCCATCACCGCCGACGAGATCCTCTCCGTCGACGAGGCCGACGGGATGCCGTCGGTCCTGAAGTTCACCGAGGACGACTTCGCGGACGCCTGGACCGAGACGCAGTCCCTGCTGCCCGCCACTTGCGAGGCCAAGATCGAGGAGGCCATCAACGGCCTGTTCTCCTTCACGACCGACGGCCTGCCCCTCCTCGGCGAGTCCCCGGACGTCAAGGGCTTCTGGGTCGCCGAGGCCGTCTGGGTCACCCACTCCGCCGGCGTCGGACGAGCCGTCGCCGAATGGCTGGTCGACGGCCACTGCTCCTCCTTCGACCTCCACGAGTGCGATGTCAACCGCTTCGAGCCGCACCAGCTCGCCCCGGAGTACGTACGGGCCCGCGACTGCCAGAACTTCGTGGAGGTCTACGACATCCTCCATCCGCTCCAGCCGTCCGGTGCCCCGCGCCCGATCCGCACCAGCCCCTTCCACGCCCGCCAGCAGGAGCTGGGCGCCTTCTTCCTGGAGGCGAACGGCTGGGAGCGGCCGCACTGGTACGAGGCCAACGCGGGCCTGGTGGAAGGCCGTTCGATCGTCACCCCCAACGACTGGGCCGCGCGGTACTGGTCACCGATCGTCGGAGCCGAGGCCCAGGCCACCCGCGAGACCGTCGCGATGTACGACATGACGGCCCTCAAGCGTCTGGAGGTGAGCGGGCGGGGGGCGGGCGACTTGCTGGAGCGGCTGTGCACCGGCAAGGTAGCCAAGTCCGTCGGCTCGGTGACGTACACCTTGCTGCTGGACCACGACGGAGGCATTCGCAGCGACATCACCGTCGCACGGCTGGCCCCCGACCTCTTCCAGGTCGGCGCCAACGGCAATCTCGACCTCGACTGGTTCACCCGCCACCTCCCCGCCGACGGCACGGTCCAGGTCCGTGACATCACCCCCGGTACCTGCTGCATCGGCCTGTGGGGACCGCTCGCCCGGGACGTCCTCCAGCCGCTCACGGACGAGGACTTCTCGGCCGCGGGCCTGAAGTACTTCCGCGCCCAGCACGCTTACATCGGGTCCGTCCCGGTGACGGCCATGCGACTGTCGTACGTCGGTGAGCTCGGCTGGGAGCTGTACACCACCGCCGACCAGGGCCTGAAGCTGTGGGACACGCTGTGGCGGGCGGCCCGTCCGCTGGGCGGCATCGCGGCCGGGCGGGGGGCGTTCAACAGCCTCCGCCTGGAGAAGGGTTACCGCTCCTTCGGCACCGACATGACCTACGAGCACGACCCGTACGAGGCCGGGGTCGGCTTCGCCGTCAAGGCCGACAAGGAGGACTTCGTCGGGAAGGCGGCGCTGGAGCGACGCAAGGCCGACGTGCGGCGGAAGCTGACCTGCCTGACGATCGAGGACCCGCGGGCCGTCGTCATGGGCAAGGAGCCGGTGTACGACGGGCAGCGCCCGGTCGGTCATGTCACCAGCGCGGCCTTCGGCCACACGATCGGCAAGGGCATCGCGTACGCCTGGCTGCCCGCGGAGCTCGCCGTGGCCGGCCGCGCGCTGCACATCGGTTACTTCGACCAGCGCGTGGAGGCGGTCGTGGCCGAGGAGCCGCTGTTCGACCCGACGATGTCCCGCCTTCGGGGATGAGCGGGTCGTAGCCACGCTCCGGGCGCCCGGACGGCGCCCGGTGTCAGCCCAGATAGCCGAGCCGGTGGCTGAGTTCGTCGGCGCCCTCGATCAGCACCGGTGCCAGCTCGTGCATCCGCTCCTCGGTGAGACGGAAGGCGGGACCCGAGGCGGTGAGGGCGGCGACGACCTCGCCGTCACCGGAACGAACCGGCGCCGCCATGGCGTTGAGGCCCTCCTCGTACTCCTCGACCGTCAGGGCGTAACCCTGCTCGCGGACCCGGACCAGCTCCGCCTCCAGCTTCTGCCGGGAGGTCAGCGTGCGTGCGGTCATCCGGTCGAGCCCGGCCGCGGCGACGAGCTCGTCCCGGCGCTGCTCCGTGAGATGGGCGAGCAGGACCTTGCCGCTCGACGTGCAGTGCATCGGCGTCAGCCGGCCGACCCAGTTCTGCGCGGTGATGGCGGACCGGCCGCGCACCTGGTCGAGGTTGATCACGTGGTGGGACTCCAGGACCGCGATGTTCATCGTCTCGCCCAGTGTGTCGGCGAGGCGCTCGCAGATCCCGCGGCCGTGCTTGGTGACGTCGATGCGCCCGGTGACCGCACCGGCCAGGCGCACGATGCCGAAGCCGAGGCGGTACTTCCCGCGCTCGCCCTCCTGCTCCACCATCCCGTGCGCCTCCAGCGCACCCAGCAGACGGAACGCGGTGGACTTGTGGACGTCGATCGCCTCGGCCACTTCACTGACGCCTGCCTCGCCACGCTGGGCGAGGATCTCCAGCACGGTGACAGCCCGGTCGACGGACTGCACACCGCCGCTCGACGTGCCCCCGGACTCGGAACCGTTGCTGCTCATGGCGGAACTCTATGCGAGCAGGTCAACAGTCGTCGGACTGGTCACCCTCCGGCGTTCCCGGCGCTCCCTTCCGGGCCCGGTGGGCCCCGTCGGTCCTCTTGCGAGCGTCAACGGCCGGGTGGCCCCCGGCAAAGGCGGAGGCAAGATTTGCCCTCGTGGGCCGCCACTCCCGGCGCGACGGCCCGCTGGCCACACGGCGTTCACCCAAGTGCCGCCGAGACGCGCCAGGGTGCGGTCGTCGTCAGCCAGGGAGGGCACCATGACCGCACCGCCGTGGCCCGGGAAGGGCTGCGGCTCCTGGTGCAGGCCATCGAGAAACCGGACGCCGAGCCGGCACCGGCGGGCGACCCACCGGTCGAGCTCGTCGTACGCGCCTCGACGGCGCCCCCGCCGACGGGCGGACGGCGTCCGTCAACCGACTCGCGCGGTGCGGCCCACGCGTCCCCGACCGCCACCGGCTGAGCGACCGGAGCGGTCTCCCTCCCCGTCGGACAAGAGGGCCGGCACCGGCCGGCGGCGCCTGACGGCGCCGCCGGTGGTGATCACTTCTCCCGCGAGTACGGCGCCACGGTGATCCGGTCGATCAGCGGCGCGTACCGGGATCGGAGCAGCACCCCGGGGAAGGTCTCCGACGCGTAGGTCGTGCCGTCGAAGTTCGGCAGCTCCTCGGAGCGGAAGGCGATCGTGTTCTGTCCCTTCTTCAGGGTGACGGGGACGGTCAGCTCCCAGAAGTTGTTCTCGTGGAAGCTGTGCGGGAAGCCGACGCGCCGCGTCTCGCCGCCGTTGACGGTGATGTCGGCATGGCGGGCCAGCGGGTCCGGGTTGTAATGGGTGGCCTCGGACTGCTCCGGGTTGGAGTAGCGGACGCGCAGCGCGTACAGCCCGGCCCGGTCCGCGGTGACGGTGAACGTCGCGGTGTTGCCGTTGCCCGGGTCGCCGCCGATGCCGGTGATGGCCGTGCCGTCGGTCGCCAGGGACAGCGGGGTGAGTGTGGCCGAGCCGGCGAGTACCGCGTCCTGGGCCTCGTACGTACGGGCTTTCAGCGCGCCCCCGGTCGGTGTGACCGTCAGGCGGTCGACGAGCGTGGCCGACGAACCGCCCGTCAGCGTCACCTTGTTGACGCCGCCGGAGAGGGAGACCGCGACGCCGCTCCGGCCCTTGGCCAGACGCCGGACGTCGTGCCCGTTGACGGAGAGCCGTGCGCCGGAGCCATCGAGGGTGTCGACCTCGAGCGTGGCCTCACGGTCGGCGGGGGAGTACACCCAGAACGTCGCCGTCTGACCCTTGCCGATCCGGGCCGCGCCCGAGCCGGTGGCCGCCCGCTTGGGCAGGGTGTAGACGGGCTGTGCCCCGCCGCTCAGCCAGGCCAGTTCGCCCTCGTAGACCTGGGTGCCGGCCGAGGCCGCGGGAAGGGCGAGGGTGAGGCGGTCGACGATGGCGTCACCCTTCGTCGCACGCTTGCCGTCCAGGCTCTTCGCAGCGAGCGTCAGGGTGTGCTTGCCCTTGGTGAGCTTCACCTTGGTGTCGGTGTGGTCCCACACCACCCACTTGTAGCCGAGCGGCAGATACAGCTGCTGCTCGCCGGCGGCCTGGCCGTCCACGCGCAGGAAGACATTGGTGGGTCCCTGCTCCTTCACCTTGTCGAAGGTGTTGAGGGAGTTGGCGAAGACGCTCAGGTCGTAGGTGCCGTCCTCGGGCACGTCCACCGTGAAGTCGAGCGTGACGTCCGAGCCGGTGCGCAGTCCGCCCACGTCGTAGCCACCGGAGGTGTAGAACTTCGACACGTCGGAGGTGGAACCCTCCGGGCCGTTCTTCGTGTAGCCGGACCCGGTGTGGGCCGCGTCCTCCGCCTCGTACGAGCCCTGCCAACGTACCGGCGGCGACTGGGTGTTCGCCGACTTCCCGGCCGGGCTGAGGACGATCTCGTACGCTGAGGACTCCTTCAGCTTCGGCAGCGTGCCGTCACCGAAGTCGACGGTGACCGTGCCGTCGTCCGCGACCTTCAGGTTCGTCTCCGTGAGCAGCTTCGGGCCGGAGGAGTCGCCGACCTGTCCGCTCCACTCGATCTCCCGCACCCAGGCGTGCACACGGTCACCGAAGAGCTTCTTCGGGACGCCCGAGAAGGTGATGTGACCCTTGCCCGTGGAGCCGCCGAAGAGCAGCCGGGCCTGCTTCTTCTTCTGGTCCAGCGTGGCCACGCCCTGCATGGTGTAGTTCTCGCCGGGGAAGGGCGGGGTCACCGCCACCGTGTGCCCGCTCATCGAGGCATACGAATGGAGCAGCCACCACTGGCCGTTGCCGCGGTTGGACTGCACCGCGGAGTCGGAGAGGTTGCCGTCGATGTTCCAGTACGCGATGTCGGCGTCCACCTTGGACTCCTCGATCGCGGAGACCCACTGGATCATCTGACCGGGGACGGAGGTGTGGTAGTTGAAGGCGTACTCATTGATGTTGACGGGGAGTTGGGTGCCCTCGCGATCGGTGCCCTTGAACAACTCCTTCTCCCACATCCGGTACTTGGCGACGCTCGCGCGCACCGCCTCCGGGTGGCTCAGCTCGTGCCAGGTGATGACGTCCGGGAGGGTGCCTGCGGCCAGGGCATGGGTGAGGAAGCCCTTCACCTGGTCGTAGAGGATGCTGGTGTTGGGACCGGCGATACGGGCGTCCGGCATCTTGGTCTTGATGAGCTTGTACGCGGAGTCCCAGGCGGCGAAGTAGTCGTCGGGGTCGCTCAGCCAGCTGACCTTGTTGTAGCTCCACTGGCCCGTGCCGAACATGTTGCCCTCGGGCTCGTTGAACGGCACGAAGACGATGTTGTCCTGGTACTGCTTCGGCAGCTGGAGCACCTGGTCGACCTGCTTGGCTATCTTCTCCTCATAGAGCTTGAGCTTCTCCGCGGGGGTGTCGCCCGGCCACTCGTACGGGAAGCCGCGGTGGATGTCGGTCATGTAGATGTACACGTCGCCGTCGGTGGAGTCGGCCAGCGGCTTGACCACGTCCAGTGCGTCCGCACCGGGGTGCTGCGGGCCGTCCTGCGCCTTGGTGGAGACGGTGCGCAGGCCCATGCCCTCCATGAGGTTGTTGGTGGGGACGTCCGGTCCGTACACGCCGTAGAGGGTGCCGGAGGCGCCGCCGTGGAACGCGCCGGTGTCCGAGCCGAGGTCGACGTTGAGCTGCCCCTCGCGGACCACGGTGACGTTCGCCCGCACCGCGCGTCCCGCCGCCGTGCCGGCCACCGCGAAGGTCCCGGGCTTGGCGTACTTCTCGGGCGGTACGGCGTCCCAGGTGACAGGCGTGTCGCGGTCGTAACCGTCGGAGAAGCCGGCGCGGACGGCCGCCGGGAGGGTCGGGGCGGTCCCGTCGGTCGTACGGACGTCGAAGCTCGTCTTCGAGAGGTCCTGGAGGGTCGGCACCGTACCGACCAGGCCGGCCACCTGCTCGGCGGTGAGCGCCGAGTGCCACACGGCGAAGTCGTCGACGGCGCCCTTGAGCAGCGGGTCCGGGTAAAGGGACTTGCCTATGTAGCCGGCGGCGGTCGCCGAGCCGCTCAGCAGGTCCTTGGCCTTGATGGCGGTCGCGGCGGAGGAGACCGCCACCCCGTCGAGGTAGGTGGTGAGCCGGCCGGCGGTGGTGTCCAGGGTGACGGTGACCGTCCGCCATGCGTCCGCCGGCAGTGCCGCATAACCGCGGACCTGGGTCTCCGCCCCGCCTCCGCCGGTGGTCACGGAGGTCTGGAACAGCCCGTTGCCGTTGTACGGCGTGCTGAAGAGGTACTTGGTGGTGTCGGTGCCCAGATCGAAGATCCGCTGCCAGGACGACGTGTCGCCGCTCCACTTCACCCGGGCGGAGACCGTCAAGTCGGTTGCGTCGCCGACCACTTCACGGGGCAGGCGGACGTAGGCGCCGTCGGAGGTGGGGGCTCCGCCGGGCAGGGCCAGCGCCTTGCCGCCGTCCGTGCCCGCCACGGACCGGGCCGTCGAGCCGTTCACCAGGCTCGCCGTCAGGCCGTTGCCGGAACTGTCGGTGATCTTTCCGGAGGCGAGGTCGTCCTGGTCGAAGGTGTAGCGGGCGGCGGGCCCGGGCGCCTCGGCCGCGTGCGCGGATACGGCGGGCGCGGCCAGCAGGCCCGCGCCGAGGGCCAGCGCCATGGCGGCCGGCGCGCGTCGGCGCGTGGATCTGTCAGCGGATGACATGGATACGTCCTCAATCGTCGAGTAACGGGTTCCGTCGTCCCGTCTCAGTCGCCGTCGAATCGGTTCGATCCAGGCAGGTGCAGGGGGGAGGGGGTGTGTAGGGGGGATGTGGGTGCGGGTGCGGCGGCTCTGTGACGGTAGGTGCGAGGGAGTCCGCCCTGGGCGGCTGTGTCGAACCGGTTCGGCGAAGCTAGCACCGGGACATCGGGCCAGCAATCCCTTCGACACGGGGGATCTCGCCGTCTTTCCCACCCCGTCAGTGAATACGTTCAGGGTATTGACAGGCGTCGGGGCAGTTCCTACGTTCACTTCCACGCGAACCGGTTCGACAAGCCGGTCGCCCGTCCCAAGGAGTCGCCGTGAACATCGGTGAGATCGCCCGGCGGGCCGGTGTCTCGCGCAGCACCGTGTCCTACGCACTGAGCGGCAAGCGCCCGGTGTCGGAGGACACGCGCCGGAAGATCCAGCAGGTCGTCGACGAACTGGGCTACCAGCCCAGCGCCAGCGCCCGCGCCCTGGCCAACGGGCGGACCAGCACCATCGGCCTGGTCTTTCCGCCGGCCGGGAACCACTACACGGGGATGCAGCTGGACTTCATCGGCAGCGTGGTGGAGGCCGCCGCGGCCTACGACTACGACGTGCTGTTGTCGCCCAGCGGCATGGACAGCGACCGTTCCTTCCAGCGGCTGCTGGGGGAGCGGAGGGTCGACGGCGCGATCCTGATGGAGATCAGGCTGGAGGACGACCGGGCCGACCACCTGGCCGCGCTCGGCTTCCCCTCCGTCGCCATCGGCCGCACCGCCCACCCGGAGGACGGCTGGTACGTCGGCCTGGACCACACCGCGCTGGCGGCGGCCTGCGTCCATCACCTCGCGGACCTCGGCCACCGCCGAGTCGCCTTCGTCAACCGGCCCGAACAACTCCTGAGGACCGGATACGAGTCCGCCCACCGCGGACTGGACGGCTTCACGAAGGCCGCGGCCGAACGCGGGCTGACGGTGCGGACGTACTGCTGCGGGGACGACGCCGCCGCGGGCCAGGCCTGCGTGGAACGGATCCTGCACGACGACCCGGCCACCACGGCCCTGGTCACCCTGAACGAGGCCGCGCTGGGCGGCCTCTACCGGGGCCTCGCCCACGCGGGCCGCCATGTACCGCGCGACTTCTCCATCACGGGGGTCGTCGCCAACCGCTGGGCGGAGACGGTGACCCCGCAGCTCACCGCGGCGGACGTACCGGCGGCCGAGATGGGCCGGCTCGCCGTCGACCTGCTGGTGGAGCGGCTGGACCACTCCGACGCGCCGCCCCGGCAGCATCTGCTCATCCCACCGATCTCGCTGCGGGCCAGCACCGGGCCCGCGGGGCCTCCGCGGGCCGACACGACGGCCTGATCGCACCCCGGCACCACTCGTCACACCGCCGCACGTCCGCACACCACGGCGCTGCTCGCGGTGCCCTCATCTCCGTGTGACCCCCTGCCGCGGCACCCGCATGCCACAAACCGAAGGAACCCACCATGAACAGCTTCTCCAGACGGCGCCGTCCGGCCGCCGCGGTCCTGATCTCCCTGGCCGTCGCCACCGGCGTCACCGCCTGCGGCTCCGGCAGCAGCGGCACCAAGGGCGCCGACAGCGGCACGTACACCGTCTGGGACCCCTACCCGCAGTTCGCCAAGGGTTCGGCCTGGACGAACCTGCTGGACAAGTGCGGCACCGAGGCGGGCGTGAAGGTCAAGCGGACCGGCTTCGACACCAGCGATCTGACGAACAAGGCCCTGCTGGCCGCCCAGCAGGGCAACTCCTCTGACATCCTCATCGTCGACAACCCGGTCGTCTCGACCCTGGCCGAGGCGGGCGTCCTCACCACGACCGACGACAACAAGCTGGACACCTCGAAGGTCGACCCCAACCTCCTCGCGGCCGGCCAGTCGGGCGGCAAGACCTACGGCACCCCGATCGGCGCCAACACCCTCGCTCTCTACTACAACAAGAAGGTCCTGAAGGAAGCCGGCGTGGACATCGCCTCGGTGAAGGACTGGGCGTCCCTGACGGCGGCTCTGGAGAAGGTGAAGAAGGCCGGCAAGAAGGGCATCACCTTCTCCGCGATCGGCACCGAGGAGGGCAGCTTCCAGTTCCTGCCGTGGTTCTGGGGCGCGGGCGCGAAGCTGACCCAACTCGACTCCGCCCAGGGCGAGTCGGCGCTCTCCCTGTGGAAGGACTGGCTCAAGGGCGGCTACGCCCCCAACTCGGTCCTCAACAACACCCAGACGACCAGTTGGCAGGAGTTCGCGACCGGCGACTACGCCTTCGCGGAGAACGGCACCTGGCAGCTCGGCAACGCCAAGAAGGCCGGCTTCGACTACGGCGTGCTCCCGATACCCGGCGCCTCCGGCGGCAGCGCCGCCGCCCCGACCGGCGGCGAGTTCGTCACCCTCCCGGTACAGGACGACACCGGCCGCTACACCACCTCCCAGAAGCTGGCGACCTGCCTGACCAGCACCCAGAACCTGTACGACACCGACACCACCCTGTCCTACGTGGCCCCCACCAGCGAGGTCCAGGACAAGCAGGTGGCCGCGAACGCGGAGCTGAAGCCCTGGGTGGACGCGGTCAAGGCGGCCAAGGGACGGACCAGCGACGACCTCGGCACCAAGTACCCCAAGATCTCCGAGCAGATGTGGAAGGCCGTCCAGTCCGCGCTCAGCGGCTCGAAGTCCCCGAAGGACGCGCTGACCGACGCCCAGTCCGCCGTCAAGTGAGTGCACCTCGGGGCCAGTTGATGAGCCAGACGACACAAGTGCCGCGCCCGCGGACCGACTCCGAGGGCGCGGCCCCCGAGGCGCGGCGCCGCCCCGTCTCCCCGCAGTGGGCCGCCTGGGCCTTCCTGGCCCCGGTGACCCTCTACCTCGTCCTGTTCTACGCCTATCCGCTGTACCGCAACCTCGACCTGAGCCTGCGCCACTACACCGTGCGCTCGTTCGTGCGGGGCGATGCCCCGTTCACCGGCCTGGCGAACTACCGGACGGTCTTCGACGACCCGACCTTCGCCCCGGCCCTGCTGCACACGGTGGTGTTCACCGGCGTGTGCCTGGTCTTCCAGTACAGCATCGGCCTGGCGCTGGCCGTCTTCTTCAACCAGCACTTCCGGCTCTCCGCCACCCTGCGGGCGCTGTTCCTGGTGCCGTGGCTGCTGCCGCTGATCGTGTCCGCGTCGACCTGGTCGTGGATGCTCAACAGTGACTCCGGCATCGTCAACGCCGTCCTGCACGCCATCGGGATCGGCCCGGTGAACTGGCTGACCTCGCCGTCCTGGTCGCTGACCTCGGTGATCATCGCGAACATCTGGATCGGCGTCCCCTTCAACCTGGTCGTCCTCTACAGCGGCCTGCAGTCCATCCCCGGCAGCCTGTACGAGGCGGCGGCCATCGACGGCGCGGGCTCCTGGCGGCGCTTCTGGAGCATCACCTTCCCGCTGCTGCGCCCGGTCTCCGCCATCACCCTGCTGCTGGGCCTGGTCTACACACTCAAGGTCTTCGACATCATCTGGATCATGACCAAGGGCGGTCCGGCCGACTCGTCCACCACCTTCGCCACCTGGTCCTACCAGCTCGGCTTCGGCAACCTGCTGCCCGCCTTCGGCCCCGGCGCCGCCGTCGGCAACCTGCTGGTGGTCGCCGCCCTGGTCTTCGGCCTGGTCTACGTGCGGGTCCAGCGAAAGCAGGCGCTGTCATGAGAACACGGCTGAAGACCGTCCTTGGCCTGCTGCTGACCGGGATCATGCTCTTCCCGGTGTACTGGATGCTCAACGTGTCCCTCACCCGCGACCAGGACATGCGCAAGAGCCCACCGGACCTGTTCCCCTCCCACGTCACCCTGGAGGGCTACCGGGCCGTCGTCGACCAGCAGTTGCCCTACCTCGGCACCAGCCTCGTCATCGGTCTGGGCACCGTCGCCCTGACCGTGGCGCTGGCCGCCCCCGCCGGCTATGCGCTGGCCAAGCTGCGCCCGCGCGGCGGCGGAATCATGAGCTTCGTCCTGCTGGCCGCCCAGATGATCCCCGGGATCATCATGGCGATGGGCTTCTACGCCATCTACCTCCAACTCGGCCTGCTCCAGACCGTTCCCGGCCTGATCGTCGCCGACTCCACCCTGGCCGTCCCCTTCGCCGTCCTCATCTTCACCGCGTTCATGTCCGGCATCCCCGGCGAACTCCTCCAGGCCGCGAAGACGGACGGCGCGGGACCCCTGCGCACCTTCCGGTCCATCGTGCTGCCGATGAGCCGCAACGCCGTCGTCACGGTGTCCCTGTTCGCGTTCCTGTGGTCCTGGTCCGACTTCATCTTCGCCAGCACCCTGGTCAACGGCGGGACGCACGAGCCGATCACCCTGGGCATCTACCACTACATCGGCAACAACAACCAGCAGTGGAACGCCATCATGGCCACCGCCGTCGTGGCCTCCCTGCCCGCCGCGGTCATCCTCGTCCTCGCCCAGCGCTACGTCGCCGCCGGCGTGACCGCCGGCGCCGTCAAGGACTGACCTGCGCGGCGCAGCCCCTCCCCCTGACGATCCCTGCTCGAGAAACGAGTGCCCTTCATGACCGCCGCCCGATCCGGCCCGGCCTTCTCCGTCCACGACATCCCGTTCAGCACCTACGGATCCTGGTTCGGCATCTCGCCCGTGGTGGCGGAGAAGACGTACGCCGAGGACCTCCACCTCGTCTCCCACCAGAACGGCATGCACGCCGTCCTGGGCCTCGTGCCGCTCGACCCCGTGACCGGCGAACGGGCCGAGACCCGCGTCGAGGCGACTCCGGGCCTGCTCAGCTGGACCGGTGCGGACGGGCGCATCGACCTCGCCTACGAGTCGCCGGACACCGTACGACTGCGCGGTGCGGGCGCACCGCTGCGGATCTCGGCGGCGGCCCGGACGCTGACCCCGTTCAGCGGCACGTACTTCTACCGCGAACCGGCCGCCGACGCCTACGTGTTCACGTCGTACGAGACCGGACGGCGGTACCGTGTCACGGTGCTCTCCGGCACGGTCGCCGACGTGTTCGGCAGCCAGGCCCTGGGCAGCGCCGACCGCGGTGTCACCGTCGCCGACGCGGACGGCGGATGGGAGATCGCCCTCGAGGAACTCGACACCGCCCGCCCTCCCTACGTGTCGACGGCGGCCTTCGGCAAGGTCGTCGAGGCCGCGCGGAACTCCTTCGCGGACTTCGTCGACACCGTGGCCCCCTGGCGCTCGGCCGCCACCCCGGCCGCCGAACTCGCCGCCTACGTCCTGTGGTCGGCGACCGTACGCCCGGCCGGTCTGGTCACCCGGCCCGGCGTCCTGATGTCCAAGCACTGGATGGACAAGGTCTGGAGCTGGGACCACTGCTTCAACGCCCTGGCCCTGGCCCCCGGTTGCCCCGAACTTGCCCGGGACCAGTTCCAGTTGCCCTTCGACCACCAGGACGAGACCGGGGCGCTGCCCGACTCGGTCACCCACTCCGAGGTGCTCCACAACTTCGTCAAACCGCCCATCCACGGCTGGGCGTTCGGCCATCTGCGACGCCGGCTGCCCACGCCTCCCGACCGCGCGGAACTGACCGGTACCTACGACAGGCTGGAACGCTGGACGGACTTCTGGCTCACCGCCCGCCGTGCCCCCGGCGCGGCCCTGCCGCATTATCAGCACGGCAACGACAGCGGCTGGGACAACGCCACCACCTTCGATCCCGAACGCATGGTCGTCACCGCGGACCTCGCCGCCTTCCTCACCCTCCAACTGCGTGAACTCGCCGACCTGGCAACGCTTCTGGAGAGACCGGACGACGCCCGCCGGTGGACGCGGGCCGCCGAGGAGACGCAGCAGGCGATGCTCGACCAGCTCTGGACGGGCGACCGGTTCGTCGCCCGGGGCGTCGACAGCGGCGACACCTGGGGCACCTCCAGCCTGCTCGACCTGATGCCCATCGTGCTGGGCGAGCATCTGCCACCCGAGATCGGTGAGGTGCTGGCCGGCCGTATCGCGGCCCATCTCACCCCGTACGGCCTGGCCACCGAGCTGCCGGACTCGCCGCACTACCTCGCCGACGGCTACTGGCGCGGCCCGATCTGGGCCCCCGCCACGGTCCTCGTCGAGGACGGCCTGCGGCGCGGCGGCCACCACCGGCTGGCGGACGAGATCAGCGCCCGCTTCCGCGTTCTGTGCGAGGAGCACGGCTTCGCGGAGAACTTCGACGCCCTGACCGGCACGGGCCTGCGCGACCGCGCCTACACGTGGACGGCGGCTGCCTACCTCCTCCTCGCCGAGGCGCACGCACAGCGAGAGGGCCTGTGAGACCGATCAGGCCGGAGTGACCCCGACCGGCAGCTTCTTGACGCCGTTGACGACGTTCGAGCGCCCCCGGGGGGCCGCCGCATCGGCGACCTCGCGCGGGTGCGGCGCTCGTCCCGGCGGGACCCGTGCTCAGTCGAGGACCGCGGTGGCCTCGATCTCGACCAGGTGATCGAGGACGTCCAGTGCCGCGACGCCCAGCAGCGTGGCCGGCGCGACCGGGGTGACCCCCATTTTCGCGGCCGCCCGCGAGATCCCCTCCAGGAGCTGGGGCATCTTGTCGGGCGTCCAGTCGACGACGTGGACGTTCAGCTTCGCCACGTCGTCGAAGGAACCGCCGGCCGCGGCCAGGGCCGTGCCGACGTTGAGGTAGCACTGCTCGACCTGCGCGGCGAGGTCGCCCTCACCGATCGTGCGGCCCTCGGCGTCCCAGGCGACCTGTCCTGCGACGAAGACCAGCTTCGTACCGGACGCGATCGAGACCTGCCGGTAGACATCGATCTCCGGCAGTCCGCCGGGATTCAGCAAGGTGATGGCCATTCTCTGCTCCTCCATGGTCGGGCACCATGAGCCCGTGGTCTCCAGTGGTTACTGGGAAACCGTAGGAGAGCGGCCGCTGACATGGAAGAACGCACTTTTCAGTGACTGGGGAACCCGATGGTGACCCAGCAGCTCAGCGCCCTTCCCTGGGGGCGGCGTGCACGGGTGAGCGACCGTCCACCGCACCGTGGTGGCCCGTCGGCCGAGCAGCAGCGCCGACAGCGGTGAGTTCTCCGACGGCTTCAATACCACCGCAGCCGGCCGGCGTCAGCGGGAGGTTGCAGGGGAGGCCAACCTGCCGCCAGGAGAGCACAACGTCGTCTCCGGCAACGGACCCGTGCCCGGACGGGCCCTCGGCCTTCACCTCGACGTCGACATGCTCTCCTTCACCGGCCCCACCGCCTCGAACTCCCGGTCCTGCCAGCATGGTTCACCGCCGTCCAATGGCACTCGACACTCCCGTGCGCACCGCGCGACACGGCGGCTGACGCGGCCTGAGGGGCATCGCCCCCCGGGGACCGCACCTCCCTCACGAGCCGGAGTCGTAGAGCTGTCCGCGGGGACCGGACCGGTGAAGTGCTGGTGAAAACCCGGTGGAAGCGCTGTCAGTGGGGCCGCTTATGCTGCACCGGACGATCACGCGGGACCAGGGGAGGGCGCGGCATGTTCGGCAAGCTGTTCGGCAGGGATGCGGAGAGACCCGCGGCGGATCCGCACGCCCTGCCCGTCCCGCGCAGACCGAAGAACGGGATGTACACGCTGCGCGCGCTCGGGGACACGCGGGTGCTCGCGCTGGTGGAGACCGCCGACGCCGGTGACTGGGAGGCGGTCAAGGAAGCCCTTGCCCCCTTCGATCTCGGCCGCGACCACGCGGTCCTGGGCGAGCTCGCCGACCTGGACGGTGTGCAGGACTGGATCGGCCGGGCCGTACAGGAGGACAAGGAGCACCGGGCGACCGCCCTGCTGATATCCGGGGCGCGGCACATCAGCTGGGGATGGGAGGCGCGCACCTCCGCGCGCGCCGTGAACGTCACGCAGGAGCAGTGGCGCGTCTTCCACGAGCGGCTCGAGATCGCCGAGGAACAGCTGCTCGAGGCCGCCGAGCTGCGGCCGGACTGGGTCACCCCGTGGCGCCGCCTTCTCACCTCCGGCCGTGGCATGTCCCTGGGTCCGGCCGTGAACGAGACCCGGCGCGACGCCGCCCTGCGCCGCGACCCGCTGGACCTGGAGACCCACATCGAATGGGTCTCCCAGCTGCAGCCCCGATGGAGCGGTGAGCCGGGCCAGGCCCTGGCGTTCGCCCGCGAGGCCTTCGCCGGCGCGCCCGACGGGCACCGCCTCGGCTGTGTGATCGCCATGGCGCACATCGAGGAATGGGTGGAGTCGGACCGCAAGGACTGCCTCGTGACCCCCGAGATCCAGGACGAGTTGCTGGACGCGGCCGAGCGCAGCATCCTCCACCCCGCCTACGTCCGCCGCCCGGGCTGGCAGGGGGACTTCAACACCTTCGCGATGGCCCTGTCCCTGGCCTCCGAGAGCATTGCGCTGGCGCGCGTCTTCCAGGAGCTGCAAGGCGCCTACACGCCCTGGCCCTGGGAGTACATGGCACAGCCGGAAAAGATGTACGCCCGCGCCCGGCGCAACGCCTGACTCCGCCACCCCGCCTGCCACCCCTCGATCACCCACCCCGGACTGCCCGATGACTCTGCCCGACACCCCTTCGAGCCCGGCCGGCGCCGACCGCACCTTCCAGGTGGATCTGCGCGGCCTCGTCGATCTCCTCTCCCACCACCTCTACTCCAGTCCCCGCGTCTACCTGCGCGAACTCCTCCAGAACGCGGTGGACGCGCTGACCGCCCGGCAGAGCCTCGCGCCGGCCGGCCCCGCCGAGGCCTTCGGCATCCGCCTGTTCGCCGACGGCTCCGTGGTGCGCGTCGAGGACGACGGCGTCGGTCTCACCGAGGCCGACGTGCACAGCTTCCTCGCGACGATCGGCCGCAGCAGCAAGCGGGCCGAGCGGATCGCCGAGCAACGCGCCGACTTCATCGGCCAGTTCGGCATCGGCCTGCTCTCCTGCTTCCTGGTCGCGGACGAGATCCACGTCGTGAGCCGCTCCGCCCGCACCCCCGACGCCCCCGCCGTGGAATGGCGCGGACGCGGTGACGGCAGCTACACCGTCCGCACCCTGCCCGCCTCCGCCCGCCCCAGGCCCGGCACCACCGTCACCCTGACGCCCCGCGCCGACGCGGGCGAATGGACCCGCCCGGCCCAGGTGCACGCGCTGGCCCGGCACTTCGGCTCCCTGCTGCGCCACCCGGTGACCTTCGACGACGGCACCGGCGGGCCCGGCGGTCAGGGCGCGCCCGTCAACCCCGATCCCGCGCCCTGGGCGCGCACCCATCCCACCCCCGGAGCCCGCTCCCGCGCCCTGGCCGCCTACGGCGAGGAGGTCTTCGGGTTCACGCCGCTGGACACCATCGAGCTGGACCTGCCGGCCGTCGGTCTGAAGGGCATCGCGTGCGTGCTGCCCGAGGCGGTACCGGCCGGGCGCCGCCACGGCCACCGTGTGCACGTCAAAGGCATGCTGCTGTCCGAGCAGGCCGAGGAGATCCTGCCCGACTGGGCGTTCTTCGTCCGCTGTGTCGTCGACGCCGAAAGCCTGCGCCCGACGGCGTCCCGCGAGTCCCTGTACGAGGACGACACCCTGGCCGCCGTACGCGATGCGCTCGCCGAACGCCTGCGCGCGTGGATCGCCCGGGCCGCCGCCAGCGACCCCGAGTTGCTCGGCCGCTTCCTCCAGGTTCACCACCTGGCCGTGAAGTCGCTCGCGGTGCACGACGACGAGATCATGCGGATGCTGCTGCCGTGGCTGCCGTTCGAGACCACCGACGGGCACGCCACGCTCGACGAGTTCGCGCGCACCCACCGCACCGTCCTCGTGACCTCGAGCGTGGAGGAGTTCCGCCAGGTCGCCGCGATCGCCTCGGCCGCCGGGCTCGGCGTCGTCAACGGCGGCTACACCTACGACCGTGAACTGGTCCACCGGCTGCCCGAGATCAGGCCCGAGGTCAGCGTCGCCGACCTCGACCCGGGGACCCTCACCGCCCACCTCGACCCCGTCGACCGGGAGACGGAACTGGCCGCCGCGGCCTATCTCGCCCAGGCCCGCGACGCGCTCGCCGTCTTCGACTGCGACGTCGCGCTGCGCACCTTCCAGCCCGCCTCCGCCCCCGCCCTCCTCCTCGACAGCCGTGAGGCCCGGCACGAACGCACCCGCTCGCAGTTGGCCCGCGAGCAGCAGGGCGGCGTGTGGGGCGACATCCTCGGCGCCCTGCGCCAGGAGGCCCCGCGGGCCCAGCTGATCCTCAACCAGCTCAACCCGCTGGTGCGCACCGCCGTCACCATCGGCGAGCCCGAGCTGGCCCGCACCAGCGCCGAAGCCCTGTACGGGCAGGCCGCGATGCTGTCCCGCCGCCCGCTCAGGCCCGCCGAGTCGAGTCTCATCAACCGCTCCTTCCTCGACCTCCTCGCCCACGCCCTCCGCAAGGACAGCTGACGATGCCTACCGCGATCCAGACCACCGACGAGCTGTACCAGGCGCTCCAGGACAACGACGCGCGTCCCTACGGCCGTACCCGCACCGTCACCGCCGAGGAACTCGTCGACGCCGCCGAGCAGTTCGAGGAGCCCGTCCCACTCGTCCACGCCCTCCTCGAACTCCAGGAGGCGTACACCTACGGCTCCGAACCGCGGAAGTCTCCCGTCGTCTTCGCCCGTCTGCTCACCCTTTTCGACGAGCACCCCGACGTCTTCGACGACCGCCTGCGCCACCAGCTGTTCTGGCGTTTCAAGTGGGTGGGCCACGCCCTGCGCCAGCTGCCCGAGATACCGCTGGCCAGCCTGCGTCAGTGGCTGACGGAGATGCGCGACCGCTACGAGAAGGCCGGCCTCGGCCTCCAGCCCTACTACGGACAGGCGTACCAGCTCGCCGCCCATGTCGGCGAGGACACCGCTCTCGCCTACGAACTGTGGGCGGGCCGCGCCCGCACCCGGCTCAGCGACTGCGAGGCCTGCGAGATCTGCGAGCGCGCGCTGTTCCACCTCGCCGCCGGCGACGACGAACGGGCACTGCGCACCTGGGAGCCCGTCCTGGCGGGGAAGGAGTCCTGCCGGGAGGAGCCGGCCCGCTCCCTGTCGTACGCGCTGCTGCCCCTGCTGCGCACCGGCCACGCCGACCGGGCGCGCGAACTGCACCTCGTCGGCTACCGCGGCTGCCGCCGCAACCCCGCCATGTCCGGCGAGGTCGGCCGGCACCTGGAGTTCTGCGCGCTGACCGGCAACGAGGCCCGCGGCCTGGAACTGCTCGCCGAGAACCGGAACCTGTTCGACGAGGTCGACTCGCCCCTGGACCAGCTCGACTTCCTCACCGGCGTCGAGGTCCTCCTTCAGCGCGTCGAGCTCCTCGGCCACGGCGAACTGCCCGCGGCCGGATACGCCGGCCGTACCTGGACGGTGTCCGGGCTGCGTGCCGAGGTGCGGGGTCGCGCGGACGACCTCGCCGCCCGGTTCGACGCCCGCAACGGAACCTCGACCCACACCGACCGCCGCCGGGCCCGCCTCGACCGGGCACCCCTCCTGGACGCGCTGGAACTGACCCTGCGCACCCGCAGCCTCGACGATGTGGCCCCGGCCGCCCCAGCCGCCCCGGTCGCCGCGCCGGTCTCCCGTACGGCCGCCGCCGTTCCCGATGCGCTGCCCGAACTCATCAGCCAGGCAAGGAAGTTGGAGGAGCAAGGGCATCCGGACGCCGAGGCTTGCTTTGCGCGGCTGCGCACGCTCGTCGCCGCCCGCGACTACACCCACCCCGACGACCCTGCCGTGGGCCCGCTGGTCCGGCTGCGCGCCGACCTGCTGGCCGAAGAGGCGACCTCGGCGGCCGGCAAGGACGACTTCGCCGAGGCCGCCGCGCTCAACGAGGAGGCCGCGGCCCTCTACGACGACGCCTCGGAGCCCGGTCACGCGGCGGTCGCCCGCGCCGGCGCCCTGCTCGCCACCGCCCAGATCCCCGCGGAGGAGGCGGACGGAGCCGAGGCGAAGGCAGCCGCGCTGACCGCCGCCCACACGTCCATGGTCCGCCTGCACGAGGAGACGACCGGCAGCCTCGCTCCCTACCAGGAGGCCCGCCTGCTGCGGCTGCGGGCCACCGCGCTCGGCCTGCGCCTGCAGTTGACGGGAAGCAAGGAGTACGTCACGCCGGTGTTCGCCGAGACCGACCTGCTGCACGCGTTCGCCACCCGGCACGACATCGCCGGGCAGATCTCCGGCGCCCTGATGCTGCGGGCCAGCACACACGCCATCTCCGGCGACCTGCCCACCGCGGTCACCGAGATCGACGCCCTCCTCGGCCGGCTCAAGGCGCACGGCCCGGCCTGGCACCTGCCCCGCACCCTCGGACTGCGCGGCCGGCTCCAGCTGGCCCTCCGGGTCCCCGAGGCCGCGTACGCGGACCTCACCGAAGGTCTGCGACTGGCCGCCGACTGGCCGGCCGACACGGTCGACACCAGCCGCCTGCACGGCGATCTGGCCGAGGCCTGCATGCACCTGAGCCGCCCCGACGAGGCATTGCGGCACCTGACGCGTTCGGCGGAGGCGGACCTTCGCCACGGCAGCCGGATCGAGGCGTTCTGCACCTACAGCAACGCGGCCCAGCTCAGCCTCGACCTGGGCCGCGTCGAGGACTGCATCGCCCTGCTCGACTCCCTGCTGGCCGAACCGGACGTCGCCTCAGGGGAGTTGGACGACCGCCTCGCCGCGCAACTGCGCCTGACCCGGGCCCGGGCCCTGCGCGCGGGGGAGGACCTCAAGGCCGCCACGGCGGAGTTCGCCGCGCTCGCGGCCGAGTCCGCCGGCTGGGACGACGACCCGGGCAGCCACGCCATGATCGCTGCGGAGACGGCCGTACTCCTCGGCGAGTCCGGCGAGTTCGGCCCGGCCCGTGAGGCCGCTGACCAGGCCATCGCCGCCCATGCCCGGGACCCGCGCTACGAGCTGCTCAGCAACTCCCTGCGCGAACTCGCCCGCCTCCAGGCCCAGCAGCAGGGCGCCGAGGGCCTGGCCGACGCCCTCGCCTTCCTCGCCGACGCCGGCCGGATCGCCGACGAGGCCCGCGCCGCCGGGTACGAGGCCCGCGGCCGCTCCCTGGACAGCGCCCTCGCCTACGAACACGGGCGGGTCAACGCCTACGCCGGCGCGTACGAGGACGCACTGACCGCCCTGGAGAAGGCCCTCGCCCTGCTCGGCGAGCCGGCGCAGCAGGACGACCGGGTCGGCGAGTGGGCCGAGTGCGTGCGCCTCGCGGGCGCCGTGGAGGGCCTCTACCTGAAACGCCCCGCTCCCGCCCTCACCCGCCTCGACGCCGCCGTCTCCCACCTGACCGCCCTCGGCCACACCGAGGAGACCGAGCCGCTGACCTCCCTGGCGAGCCGGCTTCGCGACGAGGAGTGAGCCCCGTCCCATAAAATCGTTCATGCGGACGTCAGTTGCCCCCCATGGTTCCGCGTCGAGGAGGCGATGGTGCTCGGAAAGGGCACGTGGTTGGTCGTGGGCGCCCTGGTCCTGGCCTGGATGGTGCTCTCCGGACCCAGTGCACCCAGCGGTGCCCTCGACGCCAGGTCGCTGCCCGACAAAGCCGTCCGGGACGTCGTATCGAACCGGGTCGTGACGTGGAACCTCTGCAACCCCTGTGAGACGGGAAACGACGACCGGGCGGCGGAGATCGCCACGTTCGCGCCCCAGGTCATCGGTCTGCAGGAAGCGTGCGTCGGTGACGTCGAGAAGATCCGGGAGTATCTGGAGAACCTGCACGGGCTCGTCTACCACGTCGAGTACGGGCCGGTTCTCCAGAGCTGGGGCCGCTGCGGGGGAGCGCCGTGGGACCCGGGGGGCTACGGCGAGGCGATCCTCTCGGCGGCACCGATGACCGACGTCGTCACCGAGGAGTATCCCGACGGTGGCTCCGAGGACCGTGGGTACATGGCGGTCACCACCACGGTGGGCGGCCGCCAGGTCCGGCTCTTCAACACCCACCTCGCCGAACGACGTCAGGAGACGGTCCGGGCGGGCCAGGTCGGCGTACTCGCCAAGGAGGTCGCCCGGTACGACCGCGCGATCGTCATCGGTGACTTCAACGCGGTACCGGACGCCTCCGAACTCACCAGGATGTGGGCCCTGGCCAAGGACGCGGACCCGCAGTGCCACCCCTCGCCGACCGGCACCTGCGAGCCGACCACCGACTGGCAGAGCAAGTTCGACTACGTGTTCCTGCGAGGCTACGTCCCGATCGAGCAACGCGTGCATCCGAACCCGGTCTCGGACCACCACCTGGTGTACGCCGACCTGAACCCGGCTCCGCGCCGCTGACCTGCGTAAAACGTGGTTGGCCCGCCCGGTGCTACGGCGAGGTGGGCAGATGCGGGGAGCGGAGCACCAGCAGGGTGATCTCGCTGGGGGCGAAGACGCGGAACGGCGGGCCCCAGAAGCCGGTGCCGCGGCTGGTGTAGAGGAGGGTGCGGGCGCCGTGGTGGCTGAGGCCGGCGAGGGCGGGCTGGTCGATGCGGACCAGGTGGTGGAAGGGCCAGATCTGGCCGCCGTGGGTGTGGCCGGAGAGCTGGAGATCGATGCCGGCGGCTGCCGCCCGGTCGACGAACTTGGGCTGGTGCGCCAGGAGCAGGACGGGCAGGTCGGGGTCGGAGCCGTTCAACGCTCCGGCGAGGTGGGCGCGGTGGCCTGCCAGTCCGGAGGACTCGGCGGTGACGTCGTCCACGCCGGCGACCACGAGGGTGTCGCCTCCCCGTTCGAGCAGCAGATGGCGGTTGCGCAGCGGCTCCCAGCCCAGCTCGCCCATCAGGTCGACCCAGCCCTGGGCCTCGCTGTAGTACTCGTGGTTGCCCGTGACGTACACACAAGCCCGGGTGGCTTGCACGGTGCCGAGGGGGACGGCCTGGGTGCGACGGCGTTCGGCCGTGCCGTCCGCGATGTCGCCGGTGTGGCAGACCAGGTCGGCTTCCAGAGTGTTCACCGTCTCGCACACCCGAGCCGACCAGCGGGCGCGGTCGAGCGGGCCGTAGTGGGTGTCCGTGATGAGGACGACGCGGAGGCCGTCCAACCCGGCGCCCAGCCGCGGGAGTTGTACGTCGAGGCGGCGCACGCGCGGCACGCGGCGGGCCTCGGCGTACCCCCAGGCGAGCAGTACGGCGCTGGTCCCGAGGACGGCCCACGTGACGATGCGGGCCCGGTCCTGGCCCTCGCCGACGCCGAACACGGTCAGGGCGAGCCGTAGCAGGACGCCGAGGAGCACGGACCAGGTGAACAGAACCCACCCGGCGCCCAGCAGGGTGTCACCGACGATCGCCGCCCGGTCCTGCTGGCGACGACCGTGACCGCGCATCATCGCGAACGGCATGCCGACGAGGCCGAGGGCGAACAGGGCGGTGCCGGCGAGCGTGACGGGCAGCGGCCAGTGCTGGCCGGTGTACAGGAGCACCCAGCAGGGCACGGCCCACAGCAGGACGGGGGCGATCAGGGGCAGGTAGCGGATCAGGCGGAGCAGCCGGCTCTGCCGCGGAGCTTGCGCTTCGCTGTCGGCGGGTCGGGTGTTGCTGGTGTCGGTCACGCTTCGCCTCCTGACCAGGCTGCCGTCTCGCGCACTGTATCCGGTAGCCCTCGGGCCGACCGGACCGGCGTTCACCGAAGCCTGGCCTTGTCGCGTGACCCGGGCGGGCTCGGCCTTGCGCCGAGCCCGCCACGCCGTCAGCGCTGCAGTGTCAGCAGACCCGGACGGTAGGGCAGGAGGCCGTAGTCACCCCCGGAGTTGGGGCTGCGCCCCTGGTAGAGCAACTGCAGATTGCAGGGATCGACGGTCATGGTCTGGTCGGCGCCGGTGCGGATCAGTTCGCCATGGCTGATGTCGTTGGTCCAGGTGGCACCACTGTTGGCCTTGCCGGCGAAGGGATTGCTCTCGGTCGCGGCCTGGGGTGTCCAGGAGCCGTTCAGACTGGTGGCCGTGAACGAGCGGAAGTAGCGGCCCTGCGAGCCGATCGCCTCGACGATCATGAGATAGCGGTTCTGGCCTTGCAGCTTGTAGACCTGCGGGGCTTCGAACAGGTTGTTCGTCGTATCACTCATGACCACTGTCGAGGTCGCGCCGAAGCTGCCCGGGAAGTTCCCGATCGGCATACTGGCCCGGTAGATCTTGCCGTTGTCACCGGCGAAGAACAGGTACATGTTCGTCCCGTCACCGATGAGCGTCTGGTCGATGGGGCCTGTTCCGGATCCGGAGATGCTTCCGGAGAACAGCACCTGCGGGGACGACCAGCCATTCGGGTTGGTGGGGTCGCTCGACGTCCGGTAGGAGAAGGCGGTCCCGCCCCACTGGTAGGCGAGCACCCAGATGTTCTTCGGCGCGAAGTAGAAGAGTGTGGGCGCGACGGTGGAGGACGACATCTTGTTCTGGCTTGCCGAGGCCATCTCCGACCAATTGGTGAACAGGCCGAAGTTCATCGAACCCCAGCTCGTCCCCGTGTCGTGCGTCGTCGCATAGACGAGTTGCCTGCCGTTGTAAGGGACGACGGTGAAGTCCTTGAGCGAGACCCATCCCGACTTGGGCTGCGCCAGCGCGCCCGTCGATGTCCAGCGATAGGCCGACGGAAGATCGCATGTGCCGGGGGTGTCGCTGCCGGCCTTGACGAGCTGCCACTGCTGGTTGGTGCCGCCCCAGTCGTCGTACTGGACGATGTTCGCGCTGTCGGCGGTGGAGGCGCCTTGCACTTCGAGAGCCTTGTTGCTGTGGCGCGAGATGAGCCTCACGTAGCCGTCCGCGCTGTCGGCCAGCCGCCACTGCTGGTTGGTGGCGTTCAGGTCGGTCCACTGGACGATCGCGCCGCCGTTCGCGGTGGACCAGTTGGAGACGTCCAGCACCTTGCCCGAGTGGCGGGACTTGATGCGGTAGTAACCGCCCCCGGCATCGACGAACTGCCACTGCTGCTGGGCTTGGTCGTTCCTGGACCACTGGGTGATGCGGGCTCCGTCGTCGGTCGCCAGGTTGTAGACGTCCAGGGCCTTGCCGCTGTTGCGGTTGACCAGCACATACGAGGCGTTGGGGTCTACGGTCGCCGCGCCGGCGGGCTGGGCACCGAGGAAGGTGGCCACGAGCAGCAAGGGTGCGAGGACGACGAGTAAGCGTCTGAGACGGGCCGGGGGCGGGGGGCGAAACCACATCAGAGGGCCTCCTTTGGGGGCCGGGGGCGATCTCGAAAGTTTCGAAGAAATCCCGGATGCTTCGACGCCACAAGCTAGGAATGTGGGGGTCTCCGGTCAAGGTCTGTAGCCGATCTGTCTACAAACAGCGCCTCCATCGGCGCGCAGGAGTTTCGAATGTTTCGAACCAGAGGCGGAAACTTTTTCTGTGGCGAGTATTGACGATGCATCGTCAACGCCTCAATCATCCTGGTCTGAGAACCCGCATGGTTCGTATATCGAACAAGGTCGGCGTTGAGATCGTCCCGGGTTGCGGCCCGCCCCGTCCGTCTGCATTGCCCTGCGCTCCAGTCCTTCCGTGATTTCTACCTTGGAGGCACAGTCATGGGCTCGTATGCCCTTCCCGGATCCGGTGTCCGCCGGAAGATCCGCGGCCTGCTGTTGGCGCTGGTCGTCGGCGTGCTCGGTGCGGCCGCCGCACTGGTCGCGCCACCGAACGCACACGCCGCCGAGAGCACGCTCGGTGCCGCGGCGGCACAGAGCGGCCGCTACTTCGGCACCGCCATCGCCTCGGGCAGGCTGGGCGACTCGGCGTACACGACGATCGCGGGCCGCGAGTTCAACATGGTGACGCCCGAGAACGAGATGAAGATCGACGCCACCGAACCGCAGCGGGGCCAGTTCAACTTCACCGCCGGTGACCGCGTCTACAACTGGGCGGTACAGAACGGCAAGAAGGTGCGCGGCCACACCCTGGCCTGGCACTCCCAGCAGCCCGGCTGGATGCAGAGCCTCAGCGGCAGCACGCTGCGCCAGGCCATGATCGACCACATCAACGGCGTGATGGCCCACTACAAGGGCAAGATCGCCCAGTGGGACGTCGTGAACGAGGCCTTCGCCGACGGCAGTTCGGGAGCCCGGCGCGACTCCAACCTGCAGCGCACCGGGAACGACTGGATCGAGGTCGCCTTCCGCACCGCACGCGCCGCCGACCCGGCCGCCAAGCTCTGCTACAACGACTACAACGTCGAGGACTGGACCTGGGCCAAAACCCAGGCCATGTACGCCATGGTCCGGGACTTCAAGCAGCGCGGAGTGCCGATCGACTGCGTCGGCTTCCAGTCGCACTTCAACAGCGGCAGCCCCTACAACAGCAACTTCCGCACCACCCTGCAGAACTTCGCCGCTCTCGGCGTCGACGTGGCCATCACCGAACTCGACATCCAGGGCGCCTCGGCCACGACCTACGCCAACGTGACCAACGACTGCCTGGCCGTCTCGCGCTGCCTCGGCATCACCGTGTGGGGTGTGCGCGACACCGACTCCTGGCGATCGCAGGACACGCCGTTGCTCTTCAACGGCGACGGCAGCAAGAAGCCCGCTTACACCGCCGTCCTCAACGCACTCAACGGCGGCACCTCCACGCCCCCTTCGGGCTCGGGAACGATCAAGGGCGTCGGGTCGGGCCGCTGCCTGGACGTGCCCAGCAGCAGTACCACCGACGGCACCCAGCTCCAGCTGTGGGACTGCAACAACGGCACCAACCAGCAGTGGACGTACACCGCCGCCGGTGAGCTCACGGTCTACGGCAACAAGTGCCTGGACGCCGGCGGCACCGGCAACGGCACCAAAGTCCAGATCTACAGCTGCTGGGGCGGCGACAACCAGAAATGGCGCCTCAACTCCGACGGATCCATCGTCGGAGTCCAGTCCGGTCTCTGCCTCGACGCCGTCGCGGGCGGCACCGGCAACGGCACCCTGATCCAGCTCTACTCCTGCTCGAACGGCAGCAACCAGCACTGGACCCGCACCTGAGGGAGACCGTGCGGCGCCGCCGGGTGGCGGGTTGCCTGGAGGCCGACGCGGCCTCCAGGCAACCCGCGAGGCCGTTGGTCGGGATGCGAGGCGGCTCTCTCCGTCGGATGGTGGAGCCATGAACAAGGACTACCGCCAGTCTCAGCGGATGATCGAGATCGACACCCGGCTCATCAGGACCGGCGCCGTGCTCACCGCGGCCGGTGCCGCGGTGGCCTGCGCCGGCATGGGCGTCGCGGCCTTCGCCGTGTTCTCGGCAGGTCGACGCATGATCCGCGAGATGGACGTGCCCCCCTCCCAGCAGGCAGCCATGAAGTGGCGACAGGCCAAGGAGGCGTCCCTGGCGGGCGCGCGGGCGTGGCAGGCCGCGTCCGACGCCCAGAACGGGTCGCTCGCCCGCTAGGTCCGGCGCCGTCTCCCGGACGTGCCACGCGTGGACGCGATGGCCACGCGTTCCTCCGTTCGTGGCCGTGGTGGCCGTGGTGGCTGTGAGCCGGAACGCCTTTGCGGCGCCCCCGCGGCCGGCCGCCGTGGTTCTGGCCGTCATCAGGCCCGGTAGCCCGACGGTGTGACATGCCCCGCCGAAACCGGCGGCACCGTGTGCCGGTCGGTGCCGCCCGCCCCGCGGGGTGCTTTCGTCTGAGGCCGGGTGTGCGACGGCCGGCTCCTGTGTCTGTCCTGCCGGGTCGGCCGAGGCCCGGCCTTGCCTCATGCCTCGCCCGATTCCTGAGGGCGTGCCGTCCGAAACGCCCAAGGAGACATCGCGATGACAACGAAAGTCGAGAACCGCGGGACGACGTCCGCGCAGCTCCTCAAGGGCCAGAAGGCACTGGTGACCGGGGCCAACTCGGGCATCGGCCTGGCGACCGCCGTTGCCCTGGGCCGGGCCGGAGCGGACGTCGTGGTGAACTACGTCGCCGGAGCGCACGAGGCGGAGAACGTCGTGAAGGAGATCGAGAGCTTCGGCGTCCGTGCCTACGCCCACGAGGCCGACGTGTCCGACGAGGACCAGGTGACCGCCATGGTCGCCCGGATGGTCGAGGAGTTCGGCACCATCGACATCATGGTGGCCAACGCGGGCCTGCAGCGGGACGCGGCCGTGACGGAGATGACGCTCGCCGAGTGGCAGAAGGTCATCGACGTCAACCTGACCGGTCAGTTCCTGTGCGCGCGGGAGGCGGCCAAGGAGTTCATCCGGCGCGGCGTGGTGGAGGAGGTCTCCCGTTCGGCGGGAAAGATCATCTGCATGAGCTCGGTCCACCAGATCGTCCCGTGGGCGGGCCACGTGAACTACGCCTCCTCCAAGGGCGGTGTGGGCATGCTGATGCAGACCCTCGCCCAGGAGCTGGCGCCCCAGCGGATCAGGGTCAACGCCGTCGCACCCGGCGCCATCCGCACACCGATCAACCGCGACGCCTGGGACACCCCCGAGGCCGAGGCCGAGCTGCTGCGCCTGATCCCGTACCGCCGGGTGGGCGATCCGGACGACATCGCCAACGCCGTCGTCGCCATGGCGTCCGACCTGCTCGACTACGTCGTCGGCAGCACCCTCTACGTCGACGGCGGAATGACGCTCTTCCCCGGCTTCGCCACCGGGGGCTGATCTCCGATGCAGGATCACATCACGCCCCGCCGGGTGGTGATCCTCGGCGGGGGGTTCGCCGGACTGTTCGCCGCCCGTGCCCTGCGGAAGTCACCGGTCGCGGTGACCGTGGTCGACCGCCGCGCCCACCACCTCTTCCAGCCGCTGCTGTACCAGTGCGCCTCCGGGATCCTGTCCGAGGGGCAGATCGCCCAGCCGCTGCGCGGGGTCCTGCGGCGCCACCACAACGTGAGGTGCGTGCTCGCCGAGGCCACCGACGTGGACGCCGGCGCCCGGCTGGTCCACGCCCGGCGACCCGACGGCGGTGCCGTCGTGCTGCCGTACGACGAACTGATCCTCGCGGTGGGGATGCGCCAGTCCTACTTCGGGCACAACGAGTTCGCCGCGCACGCCCCCGGTATGAAGACCCTGGACGACGCGCTCGACATCCGCCGCCGGATCTACCGGGCGTTCGAGATGGCCGAAACGGCCGCGGACGACCGGGAACGGCAGCAGTGGCTCACCTTCGCGCTCGTCGGTGGTGGGCCGACCGGTGTGGAACTCGCGGGACAGATCCGGGAGATCGCAGGCCACACCCTCGACCGGGAGTTCCAGAAGATCGACTCCGCCAAGGCACGGGTGCTGCTCTTCGAGGGCTCCGACGCCGTGCTGGGCGCGTTCGGCCCGGCACTGGCCCATCGTGCGGCCCGAACCCTGGAGGGGCTCGGTGTGGAACTCCACCTGGGCGCGAGGGTCACCGACATCGACGCGCACGGCCTGACGGTACGAGACCACGAGGGCGCGACGACCCGGTTCGACGCGCGCACCGTGCTGTGGACGGCGGGCGTCGAGGCGCCGCCGATCGCGGCCGCCCTGGCCCGTGCGACCGGTGCCGAACAGGACCGGGCCGGACGCATCCTGGTCGACCCCGACCTCACGGTCCCCGGCCATCCGGAAATTTTCGTCACCGGCGACGTGATGAGCCTGAACCGTCTGCCGGGCCTGGCCGAGGTCGCCATGCAGTCGGGCGCCTACGCGGGCCGGACGGTGCGACATCAAGTCGAAGGCAGGACGAAGAAGCCGAAGCCCTTCACGTACGTGGATCTCGGCAGCGCCGCCTACATCGCCCGCGGTCGGGCCGTCGTCAAGGCCGGTCCGCTGCACCTCTCGGGGTTCACCGGCTGGCTGGCCTGGCTCTTCATCCACCTGGCCTTCCTCACCGGCTTCCGCAGCAGGCTGGGAGCGGTGCTCAGCTGGTCCGTCGCCTTCGCCACCAGCTCGCGTCGCGAACGCGCGTTCACCCTGACCGACACCGACGCTCCGGCCGCCGGGCCGCCCCCTCAGTAAACCCGTCCTTCCTCAGCCCCACCTGCTCATACGGGGCAGACCTCCGAGGCGCACATGTTCAGCACAGCGGTCCTTCTCGCGAACACGCCGGACCAACTCCTGCCCGCTCGTGAGCTGATGGCCTTCACCCTGGCCTCCCACATCCTGCTGGTCCCGTTCGGTGTGGCACTGCCGTTCATCACCCTGCTGATGCACCACCGGGGGCTGCGTCGCAACGATCCCGTCGCCCTGCTGCTCGCCCGGCGCTGGTCGGCGGTGATGGCCGTCCAGTTCGCCATCGGCATCATCACCGGCACCGTGCTGTCCTTCGAGTTCGGCCTGCTGTGGCCCGGCATGATGGGCCGCTGGGGCGACGTCTTCGGCCTCGGGTTCGGCGTCGAGGCATGGGCGTTCTTCCTGGAAGCCGTGCTGATCGCGATCTACCTCTACGGCTGGCGCCGGCTCAAGCCCTGGACGCACTTCTGGCTGGCCGTACCGCTGCCGCTGGCCGCCCTGATGGGGGCGTTCGGCATCATCGCGGCCAACTCCTGGATGAACACCCCCCAGGGCTTCGGCCTCGACGCCCAGGGCAAGCCGATCCACGTCGACGTGCGGCAGGCGATCTTCACGCCGATGTTCGGCCCGGAGTACTGGCACTTCGTGGTCGCGATGCTTCTGACCGCCGGCTACGTGGTCGCCGGCGTGTACGCGGTCGGCTGGCTGCGTGGGCGCCGGGACCGATACCACCGGCTCGGATTCACCGTGCCGTTCACCGTGGCCGCGATCCTCACGCCGGTCCAGTTCATGCTCGGCGACTCCGCCGCTCGCTCCGTCTTCCACAAGCAGCCGGTCAAGTTCGCCGCCCTGGAGATCGTCTGGAAGACCGACACCCACGTACCGGAGTACCTGTTCGGGCGTATGCATCCCGACGGGACGATCTCCGGCGGGATCAAGATCCCCCAGCTGGACTCGATCCTCGCCGGCTTCAAGCCCAGCACCCAGGTGACAGGCCTGACCTCGGTCCCCGCGAGCGACCGCCCGACGGCGACTCAGGCCACCATCGCCCACTGGGCGTTCGACATCATGGCCACCATCGGCAGTGTGCTGATCCTGCTTGCGCTCTGGTACGCCTGGTCCTGGTGGCGACACCGGGACAACCCCCGTGGCCGCTGGTTCTACCGCTGCGCCGCCAGCGCGGGCGTTGCCTGCCTCTTCACCGTGGAGTGCGGGTGGATCACCACGGAGGTCGGCCGCCAGCCCTGGATCGTCTACCAGCACATGCGGGTCTCGGAGGCGGTGACCAGCACCCACGCCGCGGGGATCTGGACCATGCTCGGCATCGTCATGGCCGTGTACGTGCTGGTGTTCGGGGCGTTCCTCGCCGTCGTCCTGAAGATGCGCACCCGATGGCGCATCGCCGACGAGGGCTCGGCCGCCGCGCGCGCCGATCTTCCCCCTGAGGCCGACACCCCGTACGGGCCCCGAAGCGAGCCCGAGCCCGCAGCCACCGGGGCCGCGCCCGATGGCGGGTCCGGCCACACGTCCGGCGGTGCGTCGTAATGGCCGAGTTCATCGCATGGGTACTGGTGCTCGCGATCGCCGCCTACGCCTGCGCCGGAGGCACCGACTACGGCGCGGGCTTCTGGGACCTCCTGGCCGGGGGCGCGGAGCGCGGCAAGCGGCCCCGCTGGCTCATCGACCACGCCATGGCACCGGTCTGGGAGGTCAACAACGTCTGGTTGATCTTCGTCCTGGTCATCATGTGGACCGGCTTCCCGACGGTGTTCCAGGCCGTCTTCTCCGCTTTGTGGCTGCCGCTCGCCCTCGCCGCCGTCGGCCTGGTGCTCCGCGGCGCCGGGTTCGCCCTGCGCAAGCCGACCCGACGTCTGGCCCAACGACGGGTCTACGGGGCGATGTTCGCCGTCTCGTCACTGGTGACGCCGTTCTTCCTGGGGGCGGTGCTCGGCGGCATCGCCTCGGGCCGGGTCAAGGTCGGCACGACCGCCTCCGCGGACGCCTGGGCCAACGGAACCTCCGTCCTCGTGGGCCTGCTGGCCGTCGCGGCCACCGCGTTCCTCGGGGCGGTCTTCCTCTGCTCCGACGCCCTGCGGTTCGGCGCGCACGATCTCGTCGACTACTTCCGCGTACGGGCGCTCATCGCCTTCAGCGCCGTGGTGGTCCTCGCGCTCATCGCCCTGCCCGTCACCCACGACGACGCCCGGTACGTCTGGGACGGCCTCACCGGGGGCCTGGGCCTGCTGCTGATCATCCTCGCCGCGGTCTGCGGACTGGCCACGGTGCTGCTTCTGCTGCGCCGGTCCCACGGCTGGACCCGCTACACCTCGGTGGCGAGTGTCGCCCTGACCGTCGGCGCCTGGGGCTGCGCGCAGCGGCCCTATGCGCTGCCCACCTCGCTGACGGTGGCCGAAGCGGCCGGCGCCGCTCACACCCTGCGGTGGCTGATGATCGTCACCGCCGTCGCGATCGTCCTGGTCGGTCCGGCGCTGGTGGTGCTCTACCGGCTCGACACGATGGGCGAGCTGGAGGAGCTCACCGACAGCGACACCGGGGCCGTCAGAGCAGCGGGGGACAACCTGTAGCGACCTCAGCCTGACACCACTGCGTCGAACCGTGCAGACCGAGGAGGTCACGCGTGCAGGAGACCCGCACCGGACGGCAACTGACCCTCCGTCACGGCACCCACCGTGCCGTCATCGTCGAGTTGGGCGCGGCCCTTCGGTCGTATGCGGTCGGTGAGCGCACCGTGGTCGACGGATTCGCCGCACAGGACCGGATCACCGGCGGGCGCGGCCAGATCCTGGTGCCGTGGCCCAACCGGATCCGCGACGGCCGATACCCCTGGGGCGGGCAGGATCTGCAACTGCCGCTCACCGAGCCGGCCGGCGGCAACGCCCTTCACGGGCTGCTGCGGTGGACCGCGTGGCGGATCGTGGAGGTGAGCGACAGCCGCGCCGTCCTGGAGGTCCCGCTGTGGCCGCAACCGGGCTATCCGTTCCACCTCCAGGTCCGCGCCGAGTACGCGCTGGGCGAGACCGGGCTCGCAGTCTCCGTCACCGCGCGCAATCTTGACGCGAACCCGGCACCGTACGGCTTCGGCCAGCATCCGTACGTCACCGCGGGCACCGCAGCCGTCGACCAGGCGGTGCTGACCGTTCCCGCACGGACATGGTTGCGCACCGACGAGCGCGGACTGCCGCTGACCGCCGAGCCGGTCGCCGGGACCGAGTACGACCTGCGAACGCCCCAAGCTGTCGGTGCGCGCCGGCTGGACACACCTTTCGGTGACCTCGACCGGGGCGCGGACGGCCGGGCCGTCGTACGCCTGGCCCACCCGTCGCAGGCGTTCGGTACGGACGTGTGGCTCGGTGAAGGCGCCGACTACGTCCAGCTCTACACCGGCGACACCCTCCCGCCGGGAGAGCGTCGCCGCGCGGTCGCCATCGAACCGATGACCTGTCCCCCTGACGCCTTCCGCAGCGGTACCGGGCTCGTCCGCCTCGGCCCCGGCGAGCAGCACACCGTGCGCTGGGGGATCGCGCCGTGGGGAGAGTGAGGGCCCGTCACGGCCTCCGACCCTGATCCACGGCAGGAGCACCGACTCGTCCCACCACGCATCGAAAGGCCACCTTGTGACAACCGACCAGGTGCTCATCGGCGTGGGCCTGATCCTCGTCCTGGCCGTCGGATCACAGGTCCTGGCCGACCGCCTGCGCATCCCTGCCCTCATTCTGCTGCTGCCGGTCGGCTTCGCCGCGGGCGCGTTGATCGACGACGTCGATCCGGAGCAGCTGCTGGGGGCGGCGTTCTCACCGCTGGTGTCGCTGGCCGTCGCCGTGATCCTCTACGACGCGGGCCTCGGGCTGGACCTGGCGCGGCTGAAGGGCCACACCCGCCGCGTCGTCGTCCGGCTGATCTGGATCGGTGTCCTGATCACCTGGTTGCTCGGCACGCTCCTCGCCGCGCCGCTGCTGGGGATGTCCCGACGGGCGGCCATCATGATCGGCGCGATCCTCGTGGTCTCGGGGCCGACGGTCGTGGGACCGCTGCTCGGCTTCGTGCGACCGAAGGACCGTCTCCAGCACATCCTCATCTGGGAGGGCTCCCTCATCGACCCGGTCGGTGGCGTCCTGGGGGCCCTGGTCTTCCACGCGGTCGTGGCGAGCTCGGGGCACCACCTCGGCAGCGGGACGGCGCAATTCCTGGCCAGCGTGGGCATCGGGGCGGCCGGAGGGGCCCTCGGGGCGGCTTTGCTCTGGCTGATGTTCCGGGTGCTGCGGCTCGGCGAGGTCCTCGGCACCACGGCACAGCTCGCCGCGGTGATCGGTGTGGCGGCCCTGTGCGATGTGCTGCGTGACGACACGGGACTCATCGCCGGCGTGGTGATGGGCCTGGCCGTCGCCAACCTCCCCGGCATGGGTGCACCCGCACGTCGGCCGTTCTTCGAGACCCTGGTCAGCCTGATCCTCGGCCTGCTGTTCATCTCCATCTCTGCCACCGTCACCCCGCACTCGCTGCGCCATGTGTGGCTGCCCGCGCTCGGGCTCGCCGCCTTTCTGGTGCTGGTCGTCAGGCCGCTGGTCGCGGCCGTGTCCACCCTCGGCACCGACCTGACGCGCGGCGAGCGCGGCTTCATCGGCTGGATGGCCCCGCGCGGCATCGTCGCGGCCGCCACGGCCTCGACGTTCTCGGCCGGCCTGGTCGCCAAGGGGATCGGCGGCGCGTCGAAGATCCTTCCGGCCACCTTCGTGGTCATCGTCGCGACCGTGACGCTCTACGGCCTGACCGCCTCGCCCGTCGCCCGGCGCCTGGGCGTCGTGCGCCCGTCCCGCTCCCGGCCCTTGCTCGTCGGGGGCGACCCCTGGGTGGTCGACCTGGGCGTGGCCCTGAGATCGGCAGGGCTGGAGGTCCTGATGTGGGCAGGGGAAGAGGAACAGCGCGAGCGCATCCGGCAGGCCGGGCTCGAGCTCGCGCCCGGTGAGCTGCTGGCCGCCGCCACGGGTGGGGCCGCCGAGCTGCAGGGCATCACGGCGGTCTACTTCCTCACCGCCGAGGACGACTTCAACGCATTGGCGGCGGTGCTTCTGCGAGGCGGCGTGGAGGGCACGGTCCACCGCCTGAACGCACCGGCCGACAGCCACGGCGTGGTGGCGCCGTTCATCGGCGGCGAGGTTCTGTTCGGCCCGGAACTGACCTGGCCGACGTTCTCCCGTAGATACGAGGAAGGGGCAGCCGTGCTCGGGCAGCCCGCCGCCGACGCCGTGCGGCCCGGCAGCGATCCGCTGTTCCTCGTACGGCGGGACGGCCGCCTCGATCCGGTCACGGCAGGCAGCACACCGCTGCCCCGGCCGGGGGACACGGTCGTCCTGCTGACACCGGGCGGACGGGCCGACGAGAGCCGGCCAGGGTAGGCAGGCCGTCTGCCGCTCGAGGCGAGTCACTCCCGGCGGGCCGTACTGCCGCGCCCTGTGCCGAGTGGCGGGCGCCGGCCCCCCGGTACGAACCGTGTGAACCCAGTTGCAATAAACAGCCGACTTCCGGCCGGGGTGCAATTCTCGGTGCACCGGTCTCTTTTATGGGAACACCGTATGCGTCTACTCATGTTCTGCCGGTCGGCGATTCTCGTGGCAAGCTGAAATATGGGCCACTGATCGGCTGCAGGTCAGTGGCGAGGTCTACGCTGGAGGATCCGGGAAATGACTACAGCGGGAATGCACCAACGCCGAACCGGGGGAGTGTGGGCGTCCGGTTGGACCGCTTTCGCCGGGGTCATGATGATCTTCGGCGGAGCGATGGCGATATTCGAAGGTATCGCCGCCATCGCCGAGGACGATGTTTTCGTCACCACTCGCAACTACACCTACAACTTCTCTCTGACGAGTTGGGGCTGGATCCACCTCGCCCTCGGCGTCCTCGTCGTGGCCGCCGGCATCGCCCTCTTCGGCGGAGCGGTCTGGGCGCGCGTGATCGGCATCGCGCTCGCGGGCCTGTCGATGATCGCCAACTTCATGTGGCTGCCGTACTACCCCGTCTGGGCCGTCGTGCTGATCGCCGTGGATGCCTTCGTCATCTGGGCGCTGTGCGTCGGAAGGAGCCGGGAGGCCCGCACCGGCTAGGACGGCTCAGCCGTGACGACCTGGGATCCTGCCGACACCGCCGACGGGCCACCGATCGTGGTGGTCCTGGGGGTCTCGGGTTCCGGGAAGACCACCGTCGGCAAGGCGGTCGCCGAGCAACTCGGAGTGCCGTTTCTCGAGGGTGACGACTTCCATCCGGCAGCGAACATCGCCAAGATGAGCGCCGGCCATCCTTTGGACGACGCCGACCGCGAGCCCTGGTTGCGTGCCCTCGCCGAGCGCATCCGTCAGTCCGCCGAGGCCCACGAGGGGCTGGTCATCGCCTGTTCGGCCCTCAAGCGTGCCTACCGCGACGCACTTCGGTCGTCGGCCGCCGGTGCCGGGCTGTGGTGTCTGTATCTCGCCCTGGACCGGGCCACCGCCTGGGACAGGGTGTCCCGGCGTACCGGTCACTTCATGCCCGCCGGGCTGGTCGCGTCGCAGTTCACAACGTTGGAGCCGCTGCAACCGGACGAGCCGGGCATGACCCTGGACGCCACCGCCGATCTTCCGGCGCTTCTCGGCCGGGCGCGGGCCGCTGTCACCCGCCGCGACGGGCTCGCAGGCAGCTGAAGGCCTGGTCGAGTCGGTCGGGTGTGGGGGCGGGGCGCGGTCGGCCGGTTCGCGCATCGCTACAAGCAGTGGAGCGGCGGAATGATCCTGGACATCGACGGCGATGGCAGCCCCGCTCCTACGCCGTCGGCCTGACCGCCCGTTCGCGTCGGCGTGCGCTCACCCGGCGCCAGATCGCCCGCTGACACTTGAGTGTGCCGGTCCCGACCACGATCAGTACGACGATGTTGAGCAGCAGTTGCAGCAGTGAGCCCCGGGCCTCGTCCCAGCTGGCGAACGCCGACGAGACGCCGATGTCCGCCGCCGCCGGAATCGTGGTCACCGAGATGAAGACACCGAGCAGCGCGCTCGTGCGGGCCTCGGCCAGCGAGACGATGCCGACGATCCCGGCCAGCACCGCCACCGCGGCGGAGAAGAAGTTGGGGGTGTCGATCAGACTCGAGACGGGCCTGAGCCCCAGCTCGAAGGCCCTCGGCTGGAGTCCGAGGCCCCGGACCGACAGGGCGAAGAGGAAGGTCGCGGCAATGGCCAGCAGGAAGCCCACGAGCAGCGCCATCAGGCCCTGCTCGATTCGCGGCCGCGCCCGGTGGCGCCCGGTGGTCGAATCCGAGCGCGACGCTGGTGATGGCCCCGTACTCGGGTCCGACCACCATGGCCGCGACGATGAGGATCTGCGAGTTGGTGATGATGCCCACCGCGCCGATGAGTCCGGCGATGACCAGGAACAGGTAGAAGCTCGGGGGGTACCTGCCCTCGGCCCGGATCCGGGCCTCCACCTGCTCCCACACCGGCGCACGCAGCCGGGCCCCGAGTTCCTCTGTCCCGGTCTTGGCCGCGAGGTCCGAGAACACCGTGTCCACCGGATCGAGGACGAGGGTGCCACGGTGTTCAAGGCCGAGGTCCCGCAGACCGCGCAGCACCTCGTTGGCGGCTCCGGTCAGCACGTCGCACTCGATGGCGTCGCCCTCGGGGTGGCGTACCCGGCCCGTCTGCAGATACAGGTTCAGCACGCATGCCTCGGCGCTCAGCAGGGCCATGGTGCGTTCGGTGAGGTCCGGCGGACACACCGCTCGGACATGGATCATGTCCATCCGGACCTCCGCGGATCGGTTCGCTGCGGCGGCCTACGGCCCCGGACGGGGCGCCCATCCATTAACGCGGCGGTCCCCGGCCCCGGCAACTCGGGGTGCCGGTGTCCGGCGTCCGTCGGAGAGTGGGGGTATGCGAACGTCCGACGAGCTGAGCGAGGCCGAATTCCGGTCGCTGTATCGCCACCTGCGCGCCACGGCCCCCGGCGGTGGCACTCCCCGGGGTGCCCTGGACACGATCACCGGGGAACAGGTGCTGGCGGCCGTCCGCGAGGTGCGGTCGGGACGTACGGTGTCGCTCGCGGCCCCGGTGAACACCCGTCCCGGACCGGACGACGCCGATCCGGCCGAACACCGGCTCACGGCTCCGGCAGACGCCGAACCGGCGGAGAAGGGCCTGGAATTCGCGCGGGACCGCCTCGCCATGAACATCCACGGTGACGTGAACAGTCACCTGGACGCACTGTGCCATGTCATCTACGACGGCACCCTGCACGGCGGTGCACCGGCGGCGGGTGCCCTGTCCCCGGCCGGAGCGAGCGCGCTCTCCGTCGACCTGGTCCGCGACGGCATCGTCGGACGCGGAGTCCTCCTCGACGTTCCCCGGCTGCACGGCGTCCCCTGGCTCGAGCCCGGAACGAGCGTGACAGCCGAGGACCTCGCCGCGGCCGAGGCCCGGCAGGAAGTCCGGGTCGGCCGGGGCGACATCGTCCTCGTGCGCGTCGGACACCGCCGACGCCGTGAGGAGCTCGGCCCCTGGGACGTGTCCGACGCCCGTGCCGGACTCCACCCGACCGCCGTGGAGTTCCTGGCCGAGCGGGAGGCGGCCGTACTCGGGAGTGACGGCAACAGCGACACGGCCCCCAGCCCGGTGGAGGGGGTCGCGTTCCCGGTGCATGTGCTCGCCGTCCACGCGATGGGACTGCATCTGCTCGACTACCTGCGGTTCGAGGACCTCGCGCCGATCTGCGCGCGGGAGGGCCGCTGGACGTTCCTCTGTGTGATCGCCCCCCTCCGGCTGCCCTCGGCCACCGGCTCCCCGGTCAACCCCCTCGCGATCCTGTGACGGCAGATGGCCGACGAGCGAGAGGTCGACATGCACTGTGGAGGGCCAACCCGGCCGCCGTCCACGGGGAGATCCGGACCTCGCCGGAGAGCGGGAATCACGCAAGGTCCCCTCGTCTCCCCGATGTCATCCGGAACGCCGCCACCGCTGGCCTCACCCGTACGGCACAGTCGTGCACGTGCCGCGGCCATCGTCGGCCGCCCGGGGCGGCACTCTGGTGAGGCGGTCACGCCCCGGGCGTGACGCCCGGACCGGACAGCGGGAGCAGCATGCGCGCAGACAGAGAATCCGGCCCGCCCGCAGATGGGGGGAAGAGCCGTTTGCGCGATCGGGCGGCGGATCTGAAGGTCCGGCTGCTGAGGCTGCGCAGCACCGCCGAGGAGCGGTTCCCGGTGATCACCCGCCTCACCGCCCACCTGATCGCGGTGAACCTGCTGGACTCCGCGACGCGGCTGGCGGCCCAGGCCTTCCTGACCGCCGTACCCCTGCTCTTCCTGGTCGCCTCCATCGCCCCGCAGAGCGTGCGCAACCAGATCATCAATTCTGTGCACGACCTCTTCGGCATCCATGGCGCCGCCGACCACGAGCTGAAGAAGGTCTACCAGGCCAACCCCGCCAATCTGCAGCAGAGCACCGGCGTGGTCAGCGCGCTGATGGTGCTGCTCTCCGCGACCGCCTGCAGCCGCGCGATGCAACGGTTGTGCCAACGCGCCTGGCACATGCCGAGTGCGGGCGCCCGGGTCGCCGCGTGGAGATGGCCCGTGTGGCTCGCGGTCTGGCTTGTCGTCGTCGTTCTGCAAGGGCCGTTGCGGGAGGGATTCGGCGCCGGACTGTGGCTGGGCGTGCCGCTTCTGCTGACCGTGGAGGTGGCCGTGTGGTGGTGGACCCAGCACCTGCTGCTGGCCGCGCGGCTCCCCTGGATGCCTCTGCTGCCCGGGGCGCTCCTCACCGGGGTCGCCATGACCGCCCTGTCGGTGATCGCGAAGTTCTACGTGCCGGCCGCGCTCAACCGCAGCCTGGACCGGTACGGGTCGCTCGGCGCGGTCTTCACCGTGCTGTCGTGGCTGATCGGGCTCTGCGTCGTGGTGGCCCTCGGCATCACCGTCGGCGCGGTCATCGCCCGGGAACCCGCCGTGGCCCGACGTCTTGGATCACCCGCTTGGCCCAACTCGCCGGAAAAGTGACCCAGGGATACGTTGGTACTGGATCAGGTGCCCCTTTCACCCGGCGGGACCGGAGCATGCTCCGAGGACGGTGGCCGGCATGACCGACGAGCTGCATTACGACGTCATCATCATCGGTACCGGTGCGGGCGGCGGCACCATCGCCCACCGCCTGGCCCCCACCGGAAAACGGATCCTCCTTCTCGAACGCGGCGACTATCTGCCCCGAGAACGAGACAACTGGGAATCCACCGCGGTCTTCGTGAAAGGCAAATACCGCGCTCCGGAGTTCTGGTACGACAAGAACGGAAACCAGTTCCCGCCCGAGGTCAATTACTACGTGGGCGGCAACACCAAGTTCTACGGCGCCGCGCTTTTCCGTCTGCGCCCCGAGGACTTCGGCGAACTCCGGCACCACGACGGCATCTCCCCGGCCTGGCCACTGAGCTACGAGGAGCTCGAGCCGTACTACACACAGGCCGAGCACCTCTACCTCGTCCACGGCCGGCACGGCGAGGACCCGTCCGAGGGCCCCACCAGCGCCCAGTACGCCTACCCGCCGGTCCAGCACGAGCCGCGCATCCAGCAGCTCAGCCACGATCTGGAGAAGCAGGGGCTGCACCCCTTCCACCTCCCGATCGGGGTGAACCTCACCCAGGACGACCGGGGCCGGGCCACACACACCAGCGCCTGCATCCGCTGCGATCGGGTCGACGGTTTCCCGTGCCTGGTCGGCGCCAAGTCCGACGCACAGGTCATCTGCGTCGATCCCGCCCTCGAACACGCCAACGTCGAGATGGTCACCCATGCGGACGTGCGGCGCCTCGACACGGACGGGACGGGTCGCAGTGTCACCTCGGTCGTCGCGACGGTGGGGGACGGGGACCCCGCCACCGTGGAGTTCAGTGCCGACGTCGTGGTCGTCGCCTGCGGTGCGGTCAACTCGGCGGCCCTGTTGCTGCGTTCGGCCAACGACCGGCATCCGCAGGGCCTGGGCAACAGCTCGGACGTGGTGGGCCGGCACTACATGCGGCACAACAACCTCGCCCTGATGGCCGTGTCCAAGGAACCCAACGACACCAAGTTCCAGAAGACCCTGGCGCTGCACGACTGGTATCTGGGATCCGACGACTGGGACTACCCCCTCGGCGGCATCCAGATGCTGGGCAAGTCCGACTCCGAGCAGATCCACGGCGAAGCGCCCCGCTGGGCCGGGGCCGTCGCCCCCGACATGCCCTTCGAGGTGCTCGCCCACCACGCGGTCGACTTCTGGTTGTGCGGAGAGGATCTGCCCCTCGCCGAGAACCGCGTCACCCTGGACCGGGACGGCGGCATCCACCTGGCCCTCGACGAGAAGAACAACATCGCCGGGCTGAAGCGCCTCCAGCACAAACTGCAAGGCATGCTCAGCCACTTGGGCATGCACGAACACCATCTGCTGTCGCACAGCATCTACCTGCACAAGGGCATGCCCATCGGCGCCACCGCGCATCAGGCGGGCACGGTCCGCTTCGGCCACGACCCCGAAAGCTCCGCCCTCGACGTCAACTGCAAGGCCCACGACCTCGACAACCTCTATGTCGTCGACACGAGCTTCTTCCCGAGCATCGGAGCGGTCAACCCTTCGTTGACCGCCATCGCCAACGCCCTTCGGGTCGGCGACCACATCGCGGAGCGACTTCAATGACGTCGAATCATCCGGACAACAGCCAAATCCGGCACCGCACCCCTCAGGAACGAGCCGAACGCGGCAAGGCCGCCCGGTCGTCCGTACCCCGCTCCAGCCACGCCGAGTTCGCGCCCACGGTGAAACGGCCCGACCCGGTGGACATCATCGACGCGCAGTCGGCGACGCGGGTTCCCGAGCTCGTACCGATCCGCTACGGGCGGATGACCGAGTCGCCGTTCCGCTTCTACCGCGGTGCCGCGGCCATCATGGCCGGAGACCTCGCCGACACCCCCGTGTCCGGGATCAGGGCGCAGTTGTGCGGGGACGCGCACCTGCTGAACTTCCGGCTGCTGGCCTCGCCCGAGCGCCGCATGATGTTCGACATCAACGACTTCGACGAGACGCTGCCCGGCCCGTGGGAGTGGGACGTCAAGCGTCTGTCCGCGAGTTTCGTCATCGCGGGCCGGGCGAACGGCTTCAGCACCAAGGAGCGGGCCGGCATCGTCCGGGCGACGGTGCGGTCCTACCGCGAGTGGATGCGACGCTTCGCCGAGATGGGCAATCTCGAGGTGTGGTATGCCCAGTTCGACCAGGCGTGGGTGCGGGAGCACTTCGGCGCGGAACTGAGCGCACGGGGCCGCGACCGCTGGTCGCAGGCGGTGACCAAGGCACGCAGCCGGGACAGTCTTCAGGCCTTCGGCAAGCTCACCCACGTCGTCGACGGGCAGGTCCGCATCGCCGCGGTCCCGCCGCTGATCACCCCGCTCCAGGACCTGCTTCAGGGCGTGGAACGCGACGCGCTGGAGAAGGAGATCCACCGGCTGATCGAACGGTACGGCCGCACCCTGCAGTCGGACCGGCGGTCCCTTCTGGAGCAGTACCGGGTGGCCGACATGGCCCGCAAGGTGGTCGGAGTCGGCAGTGTGGGCACCCGCTGCTGGATCGTGCTCCTGCTCGGCCGGGACGACCGGGATCCGCTGCTCATGCAGGCCAAGGAGGCCGACCAGTCGGTGCTGGCCCCCTTCGCCGGCGCCAGTTCCTACGGAACGCAGGGCGAGCGCGTGGTCTCCGGCCAGCGGCTCATGCAGGCCACCAGTGACATCTTCCTCGGCTGGGAGCGGGTCGAGGGGATCGACGGTCGCCGACGTGACTTCTATGTACGGCAGTTGCGGGACTGGAAGGGCATCGCCGAACCCGAGGCGATGGTGCCGGCCGGAATGCGGACCTTCGGCGAGCTGTGCGGTGCCACGCTGGCCCGCGCACACGCGCGGTCGGGCGACCGGATCGCCATCGCCGCGTACCTGGGCGGGGGTGACTCCTTCGACCGAGCGCTCGTGACCTTCGCCGAGCGCTACGCCGACCAGAACGAGAAGGACCACCAGGCACTCGTCGACGCCGTCCGCACGGGACGGGTAACCGCTCAAGCAGCCTGACGAGGCGATCAGCAGGGAGAACGCCATGGAACGCTACCCGCCCATCGCCGATCACGGACTCGTCGGGGATCTGCAGACCGCAGCCCTGGTGTCGTCCCAGGGCGTGATCGACTGGTTCGCGGCACCGCGCTTCGACTCGCCGAGTGTCTTCGCCGCTCTCCTGGACCACGACGGTGGCGGCCATTTCCTCCTCGCACCCGATCACCCCGAGGGCACCTGGAAACAGCTCTACTACCCGGACAGCGCCGTCGTGGTGACCCGGTTCATGTCACCCGACGGAGTCGGCGAGATCGTCGACCACATGCCGGTCCTGCCGGGCACGACGGCGACCGACCGGCACCAACTGGTGCGCGTCGTCCGCGCGGTGCGCGGCACCGTGCACTTCGCTCTCGAATGCCGGCCGCGGTTCGACTACGCGCGGGCCACCCACGACCTCGACCTGACGGACGGCACGGCCACCTTCCGGGCCCCGGGTACGACCGCCTACCTCCAGGGCAGCATCCCGCTCGAACGGGACGGCCAGGACGTCAGGGGCGGCATCACCCTCAGCGACGGAGACTCGGCAGCCGTGGTGTTCACGGTGTGCGCGCAGGACGGGCAGGCGCCACCGCCACCCACCACGGAGCAGATCACCGAAGGCCTCTGGAAGAACGTCGACTTCTGGCAGAAGTGGGTGCGCACCTCGAACTACCGCGGCCGCTGGATGGAGATGGTGCACCGCTCGGCGATCACCCTCAAGCTCCTCACCTACGCCCCCAGCGGCGCGCCGGTCGCCGCCGCCACCATGGGACTGCCCGAGCAGGTCGGTGGCGAGCGCAACTGGGACTACCGCTACACGTGGGTCCGGGACGGCTCCCTCTCGGTGCGGGCGCTGCTCGACCTCGGCTTCGTGGAGGAGGCGACCCGCTTCACCCACTGGCTCGGCGACCGTCTGGGGGCACGCGAAGGACCGGACGACGAGCCCCTCCAGATCATGTACCGGGTCGATGGCGACCCGCATCTGACCGAGGAGATCCTGGACCACTTCGAGGGCTATCGCGGCTCCTTCCCGGTCCGGGCCGGCAACGCCGCCTCCGACCAACTCCAGCTCGACATCTACGGCGAGGCCCTCTACGCCCTGGCCGAGGGCCGCCAGGTCGGCGAACAGGCGGGCTACCACGGGTGGAAGGGCATGACCCGCACCCTCGACTGGCTCGCCGACTCCTGGGACCGCCCCGACGAGGGCATCTGGGAGACCCGGGGCGGACGCAAGGACTTCACCTACAGCCGGGTGATGTGCTGGGCGGCCTTCGACCGCGGCCTGAAGATGGCAGCGGAGTTCAGCAGGCCGGCCGACACCGTGCGCTGGACACGGGCCCGCGACGAGATCCTCGAACAGGTCATGGAACGCGGCTGGAACAAGAAGGAGCAGGCATTGGTCCAGCACTACGGCGGAGACGTCCTGGACGCCTCCCTGCTGCTGGCCCCCCGGGTGGGTTTCGTGTCCCCCCGCAGCCCCGGCTGGCTCAACACCCTCGACGCCATGGAGCGGGTCCTCGTCTCCGACAGCCTCGTCTACCGCTACGACCCCCAGGCCTCCCCCGACGGACTGCGCGGTTCCGAAGGAACCTTCAGCCTGTGCACGTTCCTGTACGTCGACGCCCTGGCCCGCGCGGGCCGGCTCCCGCAGGCCCGCTACACCTTCGAGAAGATGCAGACGTACGCGAACCACGTCGGCCTGTTCGCCGAGGAGATCGGCCCGAGCGGCGAGCAACTCGGCAACTTCCCCCAGGCCTTCACCCACCTCTCCCTCATCATGGCCGCGACGACGCTGGACGAGGCGCTCGACCGGGCACCGCGCTGAACGGGGGGATTCCCGGCCTCACTCCGCAAGCCCGCACGGCGGCAGAGACGACGCGATGACCTTCACCTACGAGGCCCTGCCGATGCGGATGGTCTTCGGCACCGGCAGCCTGCGCCAACTGCCCTAGGATACCGAGCGGTTGGGCCTGCGGCGGCTCCCGGGACTGTCCACGCGGGCATGCTCCCGTACGCCGCCGCCTTCAACCTTCCCGCGGCACCGGCCGTCGAGCAGACCCTGCGACGTGCGCCGGCCACCGACGACGTGGCGAAGCACCTCGCGTGAGCCTCCGCCGAACTCGACGCCCCCCGCTCGATGGCCGAACTGGGCCTCGCCGAGCGCGACTTCGACGAGATCGTCGCCCAGACCCAGACCTACACCAACCCGAGCCCGGTCACCGGGCAAGCTCTCCGCTCCCTCCTCAAGGAGGCCCGGAAGGGAAGCCTCGCACCCTGACACGCAGCAGGGCCTGCGGTCCGCCCACCGGCCACGAGAGGGCGGTGTACGCGTCGATGCAGCCGATGCCGCCAGATTTCTGTGTTCATTGAACGGACAGCCCCCATTGTGGGTTGTCCGCGCGACTTCGATACTCACGGTCACCGGTCGCCGACCCGGCGGGCGGCCCGTGTCGTCGAGGGAGACACCCGTGTCAGGGACCGAGCCGGACCCACGGAAGGCCCGCATGATCAGGAACCAGCCGACCGAGCACGCTGCGGTCACCCGGCCGCGGAGCGTCCGCGACGCCGTACTCGATGTGCTGCGTCGCTTCGGGACGACCACGGTCTTCGGCAACCCGGGATCGACCGAGATCTCCTTCCTGGTCGGTTTCCCCGACGACGTGGAGTTCCGGCTGGCCCTGCACGAGGGTTCGGTGGTCGGCATGGCCACGGGCTGGGCGATCGCCCGGGGCCGGCCCGCGTTCGTCAACCTGCACACCACCGCCGGACTGGCCAACGCCGCCAGTGCGCTGGCCACCGCACGCGTCAACCGCGCACCGCTCGTGGTGGTGGTCGGCCAGCAGGACCGGCGGCACCTCGCCCACGAGCCGTTCCTCGCCGGACACCTCGACGGCCTCGTCGGCGAGTATCCCGTGTGGTCGAACACGCCATTGCGCCCGCAGGACGTGCCGGCCGCCGTCGCGCGAGCCCACCACGAGGCGATCACCGGAGCCGGACCGGCGATCGTCGTGGTCCCGATGGACGACTGGGAACAACCGGCCGCGCCCGAACGCGGTGCCGCGCCCCTGGCGGTGCACCGGGCCGCGCCCGCGGTGACCACGGTGATCGACGAGGTGGCCGAACTCGTCGACGCCGCCCGCAACCCGGTGATCGTGGCCGGTGCCGGCAACGACAGTGAACCGGCCTGGTCGGCGCTCGTGGACCTCGCGGAACGACTGGGTACGCCCGTGTGGCAGGAACCGTTCGGCGCACGCGCCGGCTTTCCCCAGGACCACCCGGCCTTCGCCGGCCACCTGCCGCCGGGCCGGGCGGGAGTGCGCGAGGTCCTCTCCCGCCATGACGCCCTGCTGGTGGTCGGCGCGCCGGTGCTGCGGCAGTACGCCTGGGAACCCGGTGATCTCCTTCCCGAAGGACTACGGGTCGTGCAGATCACCCAGTACTCCGAGGAAGCCCACGGCAGCGCAGCCGATCTCGCGCTGATCGCGGACCCCACCGAGGTCTGCCGTGCGCTGGCCGCCAAGGTCACCCCCCGCGCGGCCCGAGTGACCGGGCGGTCCGCGCCCGAACCGGTCCCTGCCCCGGGACCGGGCGAGCCGCTGATGCCGGCCCATGTCTTCGATCTCCTCGCCCGGCATCTCCCCGCCGATGCGATCCTGGTCGAAGAGTCCCCGTCCAGCCGCCCGGAACTGCACCGGCGTGTCCCGGCCCGCGCGCCCCTGGGATTCGTCAGCGCCGCTGCGGGCGGTCTGGGCTTCGGCCTGCCGGCAGCGATCGGACTGAAGATGGGCGCCCCGAGCCGCCCCGTCGTGGCCGTCCTGGGCGACGGGTCCTCCCTGTACGGAATACAAGGGCTGTGGAGCGCAGCCCACTACCGGACCGGTGTTCTCTTCGTCGTCATGTCCAACGGTGGATACGCGATCATGGACAAGCTCGCCGAGAACTCGGGTCGTGGCAAGGCTCCTTGGCCCTCGTTCGCCGAGATCACGATCTCCGGTGTGGCCGAGGCCCTGGCATGCCCGGCAGTGCGGGTCACCACCCACGGGCAGCTCGAGGCGACGCTCGCCGACGTACTCCCCGGCCTCGCTGAACGCAGCGGGCCTCTTGTGCTCGACATCCAGGTCGCCCGGGACCGCACCTACGGCTGAACGACACGTCAGCAAGTATCAGGTCGTGGAACGGCAGGCCGTCCTTGCCACCGGGGCCGGACTCCGGGTGTGCCGGGAGGAGTTGGAGGGGGTGCCGTTCACGACGGCGCCCCCTTCAGCCCGAACGCGGCCGGCCGGTCGCCGCGCTGTCGATCTCACGCTCGAAGAGCCGCATGTCCCCGAACGTCTCATCCTGACAGTGGCCGAACAGTAGGCGAAATCCCCGGCCAGAACGCTGACAGGCCCCATCATTCAGACCTGCACGACGGCGCTTGCTCGACTCCCACAGACGTCATCAGGACAGCAGGCCGCTGTGGTAGCGGTGCGGTCTGCGGAGGTTGCCGCGGATGCGGCCGCAATCGCGCGGGACGCGGGCCGGCCGGTCGGCGGTGCCGAACGTCATCAGGTCGCTGGCCTGGTCATCTTCCGCTACGTCGTCGAGACAGTAAGCTGCACAGCACATGAGTTGACACTGTGGGGGGCCGATGTCAGCAGACGATCAGTCACGACTGGACGACGACCGGATCCGGCATCTGGAGCTGATCCAGACGATCGTGGCCCGGATGGGGAACAACTCGTTCCTGATCAAGGGCTGGTCGCTGACCGTCACTGGTGCGCTGCTCGCCTACGCCGTAGGGAACGACAAGGGCTCCGTCGCCCTGGTGAGCTTCCTGCCCGTGCTGGCTTTCTGGCTCCTGGACGGCTACTTCCTGTACCAGGAACGGCTGTTTCGGCGGCTGTACGACCGGGTGCGACGCCAGGACACCTCCGTCGAGCCGTTCGCGATGGACGTGACACCGGGCCGAGAGGAGGCGGGCGTACTACGAGCGGCTGTCTCTCCCACCCTGTCGGGCTTTTACGGCGGCCTGGTTCTGGCCCTGGTATTCGCGCGGCTGTTCGTGCTGTGACGCGGTCTCCGCGCGCAGCCGCCGCGCGGACTCGTCCAGCAGCTCAGGTTCCGGCTCGATGTGCCCGGGCCACAGTCGTGGCATCCGGTCGCCCTCGTAGCGCGGCACGACATGGACGTGCAGATGGGGTACGGACTGCGTGGCCGCCGCCCCGGACGACTGGATGACGTTGAGGCCCTCGGGGCGGTGGACGGCCCGCACCGCGTGGGCGGCCCTGAGCACAGCCGCGCCGACCGCTGCCGCCGTAGCCGTGTCGAGCCCCCAGATGTCCGCGACATGGCGCCGGGGCACGACGAGCACATGCCCCGGGTGCACCGGATTCCGGGGCAGGAACGTCAGCGTGTCCGCGGTCTCGGCGACGACACGGGCCGGTTCGGACCCCGCTGCGATCCCGCAGAAGAGGCAGTCGGCGTCGTGATGATCGGGAGTCATGGGTCGACGATAGGGCGCCGGCGTCAGCGGCTGCTCTCGTTGACATCGCGGAACGCCAGAGGAACCCGCATCACCTTGTGCCGGTCGAGCTGGGGCAGAGGCGTAGCGGCTGCTTTGACCATGGCCCTGACGAGCGAACGCACATACTCCGTAAGCGGCTGGCCCTTGTCCCTGACCAGGTCGTAGACGTGCCCGTCGTACGCCTTCTCGCCGTCCCAGCGCACCCGGTGCTGGTACAGGCCGAAGTCCTCCGGCGTCCGCCACCCTTCCATCGGCCTGACCCAGAAGACCGGCAGGATGGCGATCGGCTCCTGGGACTGTGCGGCGTCGACGTTCGCCATGCGTTGCACCATGACGGCCCACTCGCGCCGGCACCACTCGCGGGTGAAGTAGTCCTCGGTGATCAGAGGGACCAGAATCCTCGTGGTGCGAATCGCCTCGACCAGCAGGGACTCCCATTTCGTCCCGGGCTCCATGTTCCAGTCGAGGAATCCGGTCTTCCCGAGCCGGGCCGGCAGTTTGACCGCCACCTCCTTCTCCAGTAACTGGTGGAAGTACTGCACCTCGTCTCCGTCGGCGTCCCGGTTGTGCCAGCTGGTGAAGAAGAAGGGGTACTCCTTCTCAGCCGTCGGCTCCGGCACCGACCGGGGCGGCGGCAGGGAGCGAGCTCGGGCCGGGTGATGGGCGAGTGGCGTCGGGGGAGCAGAGGTGCCGCGCTGGTCCTCCAGCAGTTCGTCGACGATCCGCCGTACGGTGGCGGCCATCTGCCGACCGGAGCCGGAACTCTCCGTCTCCTCCTCCACGGCGTCGGCCAGGACCCGCAGCGCTGCGGGGTCCTCCTGCTCGAACACCGCGTCCAGCAGCACATCGACCCGCTCCGCCATGGTCATGTCGGAGGTCAGCACATCGCGTGGGACGATTCCCGTCGTCCGTCGGCGCAGGGCCTCCGTGAAGCGCCCGTAGCTGCCGGAGTCCCGGCACACGGCCGAACGCAGCAGACAGGAGCGCAGGCTCGTGCGCACGCCGTCCGGCACGCCGGCCCGGCGCTGCGGGGGTGCCAGCCAGGCGATCTCCACCACGGTGGCGATCTCTTCCGCGGTGACCCGGCCCGCGAGGACGGCCTCGCCGGCCCGCACGATCTGCTTCGGGTGGCCGCCGAAGGTGTCCGCGAGGTGGGCGGCCTGCAGCTGGTCGAGGCTCATGTTCTCCTTGAGGAGCCGAACCGACTCCGCACGACCCAGCGGACCCACGCACACCCGTTCCCGCTCGTCCCACGTGCCGGTGAAGCGTGAGGTGACCAGGATGCGGGCGTTGCCCTCCGGGAAGTGGCGCCGTATGCCGTCGGGCTCCGCCACGTTGTCGTAGATGAAGAGCCAGTCGGCGGCTGTGGGACCGTCCAGCGGCTCACCGAGGCTCTTCTCGAACGCCTCGCTCAGCCGCTCCGTCTCCTTCTCGACACGGTCCGCCAGTCTGGCCGGGTCCGTCTCCTGGCCGCAGTCGAAGAGCCAGATCAGCTGGTAGTGCAGGGTGTAGAGGTGGCCATAGGAGATGGCCAGCTGGGAGGTGCCGTAGCCGTGCGGGCGGCCCTCCGGGTCGTGGACCAGCACGGTGACATGGTCGGTGAGCCGCTGGTGGGTGTCCGCGATCTCTTCGTCCCTGCCGACGAACGGCGCGGGGAGGGGCGGGAGGTTGGATATCGGCGGAAGCTGCCGGGGCTGGCGTCTTGGCACGCTCACCGGCCGCCCCTGCGATCCTGTGATGGCCGGCGTGTTCCGGGCAGCACCTCACCGATCCGCTGCTCGGCCTCCGCCAGATCCGTTCCCGCCAGGACGACGACCTGTGCGTCCCGCACCAGCAGCGGCCGGGGAGCGGCGTCGATCTGGACCAGCACGGAAGGCGACGGCCGGTCGGAGGCAGGAACGAACGCCTCCTCCCATTCGGTGGGGGCGGTGTCACCGGCGGCGAAGTAGTTGTGCGAGAAGATGACGAGCAGACTCTCGGCTGAATTGCGCGCCCGGGCGACCGCGTCGGGCAGCCGCTCCCGGCCGGCCCGCCAGCGCCACAGCTCGACCTCGTGACCCCGTTGCTCCAGCACGCCCATCATCCAGTCGGCCCACGGTTGGTCGGCACCCACATAACTGATCGCGACCGAACCCGGCCCGTGGCCGCGGGCGGCGGGGTCCCGGGCATCGAGCCAGCGACGTGCCCACCGCTCGCCGCCCTCCCCTTCCGGGAGCGGTCCGGGCGGCGGCGCGCTCTCGCTGCCGAACGCCGGAGGCAGCGTCCGCGCATCGGTCACGCCCAGTGGCTCCAGTTCCGTACCCCCGGACTCGGCAATAGTTTTGGCCAATTGTTCGACCAGGGCGTAGTACCGTACTTCGCCCTCTGCCTGTGTCGACGCGGCCAGCGACTCCAGGCCGTCCTGCCGCAGCCAGTCGAACGGACCGGGCTGCTCCACCGATTGACGTACCGATTCCGGTAAGTCGCCGTCGCGGACGGGCTTCCAGCACAGCGGGATCAGGCAGCCACGTGCCGCCATGCCCCGGGTGTCCTCGTGATGGCGCATCCGGGCCCCGAAAATCGCCCATTCGAGGCCCGCGCCCCGGTCCTTGAAGTACCGGGGCGAGTACAGTGCGATCATCACTCCGGCCCTGGTCACGTCGGACTCACGGGCCGATTCGGGCTCCATCAGCGCACCGATGACGCCGCTCACGCCGAACCCCTCCTGGATCCGCAGGTGGTACTCCAGGTCGGTGTGAAAACGCGTCAGCGCACGCCAGCCGTCAGCCCGTACACAACTCGTATAGAAGAAAGCGGCTGGATCCACGAGCCCCTCACAAGGTACGCCGGCAGTCCGGTAGGACGGACATTCGCGCAGACTCGGTCAGAACTGTTGCCCGATCGGTCAGCAACGGCTCCTCGGAGGCCGGTTCACTTACCCTCAGTATTCGTGAGGATAGGCTTACTCGGATACCGCCGATACACTCCGAAGTGTCCGAACGGGAGCGTTCGGCAAGCGCGTCGAGGTATTCACGAGCGGGGGCGAGCGGTCCGAGGACGCACGAGTCCTGGACTGTAGCAGCAACCACACAACTCCCCTGGCGCCTCGTCCGTTTGTTCGCGCACTCCTGCTCGGGCTTCGCTGAATCGCGCGGGTCCGGGACAGTCGGGGGGAGCCTGCATGATGGGACGTGAGGCGTTACTGCGCGCGGCGGACGGATCGGGACCGTCCGTGGAGAGCACCGTGCAGGCACTGCCGGACGCTCTGGATCTGCTCCGGCTGCCCCGCACCGCACTCGTCGAGGCCCTGCTGCGCAACGCGGGCCAGGACAGCGGACCCGAGCGGCCGAGGTGGCTCAGTGCGGTGTGAGACCGCGCCCCACGCCACCTCGCCGCCCGAAGAACCGGCGGCGATGTTCACTCAGTTCGTCGTCAAGCTCTACAGCCGCTGCAACTTCGGCTGCCCCGACTGCTACGTCTACGAGCACCGCGATCGCGGCTGGAGAGCCGAGCCGCTGATCATGAGTCCCGCCACGATGCGGCGGTTGTGCATCAGGATCGCCGAGCACCTGCGCCGCCACCGCCCGCAACGGGCTCAGGTGGCCTTGCACGGCGGCGAACCCTTACTGGCCGGACCTTTGGCCGTGGAACGCTTCGCTCGCGGTCTGCGCGACGAGACCGAGGGCCTGCCGACCCAAGTCGACCTCCTCGTACAGACCAACGCCTCGCTCCTCGACCGCGCCTTCCTGGACGTCTTCCGCCGCTACGGCATCACCGTCGGGGTCAGCGTCGACGGCACCCCGGAATCCCACGACCGGCGCCGCCCCGACCGAGGCGGCCAGGGCACGTACACCGAGGTGGCTCGCGCGCTGTCGCTGCTGCGCACACCACGTCACCGGCCCCTGTACCGGGGGCTGTTGTGCGTCATCGACATCGAGGCCGATCCGGTGGCCACGTACGAGGCGCTGCTGGAGCACGAACCACCCGCCGTCGATCTGCTGCTGCCGCTGGCGACCTGGCAGTTCCCTCCGCACCGTCCCCCGGGGGCCGGAGACGCGCCGTACGGCCATTGGCTCGCCGCCATGTTCGACCGCTGGTTCGACGCCGACCGCCGGGAGACCTCGGTCCGGCTCTTCGACTCCCTGCTCGACGTGCAGCTGGGCGGCACCAGCAGCAGTGAGATGTGGGGTCAGTACGGGGCGGACGTCGTGGTGATCCAGCCGTCCGGGCTGATCGAGTACAACGACGTTCTCAAGACGGTGAGTTCACTGGCCGGCCGGTCCCCGCTGCACATCGCCGCCCACGACTTCGACCACGCGGCCGCGGACCCCGGGTTCGCCGCGGAGCGCGCCGGTCTCGCCGGGCTCTGCGGGCAGTGCCGGTCCTGCCCGGTCGTCGACATCTGCGGGGGCGGGCTGCGCGCTCATCGCCACCGCCCGGACAACGGCTTCGACAATCCCTCGTGCTACTGCCCGGACCTGCGCTTCCTGATCGACCACGCGCGGAATCGGCTGACGAAGGGCGTCATCTCCCTGCGCGCGCGTCTTGACCGAAAGGGGATGAGCGCATGACCGGCCACCCCGGCAGTCCCAGCGCCCCCTACTACTACGTCAGCCACGCTCTGCCCGCGCCGACGGATCCATGGCTGCGGATGTTCAACACCGACCTTCAGGCCGAGATACACCGGCGCCTGGGCCCCGACCCGAGCCACACCGGCCTGCTCCCGGAACCCTCCCGCGACCTCACACCGGGGGAGTGCGACGTCACGCCCGCCATGCGCTGCCGTACCTTGCTCGCGTTGCTCACCGATCGCTACTACAAGGAACCACGCACACTGCGCGACCTCGCGGTGTTCCGCCGACGGCTGCTGTGGGAACAGCATCAGACCGGACAACGCTCGACGGCTCTGATTCCGATCCTGTGGACCACCAAGGGACTGCCTCCGCGCCAGGATCCGGACACGGTGGCAGTGCCGGTCGGCGACTACACCGCATCCGGTCTTGCCGGTCTGGTGGGAGCCCCGCACGTTCGCGGCGGATACCTCAGAGTGCTGCGTGCGGTCGTAGAACGGATCGTCACCGGAGCCCGTCTCTCGCCTCCCGTCATGAACCCCCAGGACCTCTGCTTCACCCTGTCCCCACAGGTATCTGGAATGCCGCGAATTTCGCTCTCGGACAGTTGCTTCCCCAATATGCCTTACACGCCGGTACGGGTACCGTGGCAGCCAACGCACGCCGCACGACCGTCCCTTCACCCGGAACCCCGGCGGGACGCATCCCCCCACAGATCCTGGTTCTCCCCCGTGGAGAACGACGACCGGCCGATCCTGCGGGGGCCTCACAGCTGACGCACCGAGGTTGGAGCGACAACCGATGAGCAGTGCCGCGCAGTCTGGGTCCGAACAGGGCCGCAACCGGGCGACTGTCGTGACCTTCTACTCGCACAAGGGCGGAGTCGGGCGGACCATGGCTCTGGCCAATGTCGCCTGGCTTCTGGCTGATGCGGGGCATCGCGTCCTCATCGTCGACTGGGATCTGGAATCGCCCGGGCTGAACCGCTTCGTGCGGCCGTTCCTGCCCGACCCCGAACTGCGCGAGTCAACCGGCGTGGTGGAGATGATCCTGGACTACGGCCGGGCTGTGGACGCCCTGGAGGCCCGGGGGCTGTCCGGGGAGGTGTTCAGCGCCCGGCTGGCAGAGCTGCTTGAGCGGCATACCCAGGTCGGCAACCACACCGACCGGCTCAAGTACCGGTTCACGCGGCCCGAGGGCCGTATGGACTTCCTCGGGCCGGGCCTTCAGGACAGCCTCTACAGCGAACGGGTCGCGACCTTCGAGTGGAACCGCTTCTACCGGGAGCAGGGAGGCCGGCGCTTCGCGGAAGCACTGCGAGAGAGCCTGCGCACCAGCGACTACGACTACGTCCTCATCGACAGCCGCACCGGCCACTCCGACAACGCGAGCCTGTGCACGCTGATTCTGCCCGACGTGGTCGTCGTCGGATTCAACCTCAGCAACCAGTCCATCGACGGCTCGGCCTCCGTCGCCCGCCAAGTGCGGGAACGGTCCGCCGGTGGCGTCAGGGTCCTGCCGGTCCCCATGCGCGTGGACGACTCCAAACCGGAACAGGCCGAGCGGCGCAGGGCACGCGCCAGAAGTCAGTTCGAGGGCGCGTGCGGGCCGATTCTGCACAGCGGTGAGCTGCAGTATTGGCGCGAGGTCGAAGTCAAGCACCTGCCGAACCTCGCCTATGAGGAGGTACTCATCCCGTTCGCGCTGCCGAACTTCGAGCCCTCGGTGCAGAAGCAGGCGTACGAACGTCTCGCCCAGGAGATCAGCGGCGACCGCACGCTGCGCTTCGCGCCCCTCCCGGACACCGTCCGCTCCCAGTACATGGGGGCGTTCACCGAGGTGCCCGCACCGCCCCGCCTGGTGCGCTTGGTGTTCGAGCCGCAGGATCGTGCCTATGCGGACTGGATCCGCGCGGAGCTCAACGCGAACGCGGTGCCCTGCGACTTCGACCCGGGCCCCGGGGACCGGGCCGCCCGCACGGACGCGCCGGGCACCTTTCTCGTCCTGATGTCCTCTGCCATGGTCTCCTCCCCCCAACTCACCGCACTGGCAGCGCACTTGCCCAAGCAGGACGCCCTGGCCAACGGGGCGTGGGTGGACGTCGCCTGGCTCGAGGACGTCGAGGTCCAGAAGGCGTTTCGTAACCGGCCGGGTCCCAAGCTGTACACGCTGGACGAGGCATCCGCACGTACCGCCCTGCTGACCCACTACATCTCCGCCGAGCGGCGCCCCGCGGCCTGGGCGGACCGGCTGGGGCGCGGACCGCGCTTCCCCCGCAGGCACCCGCGGGAATGGCATGTTCCGCATCAGCGCCAAGGCGAGTTCCTGGGCCGGGAAGGGTATCTGCGCACCCTGCGGAACGCCCTGCAGCCCGGCGAAGCGGCCCAGCCGGTCGTGCTGCACGGGCAGGCCGGGGTGGGCAAGCGGACCCTCGCCACGGAGTACGTCCACCGGTTCGGCGCGGACTACGACGTCGTGTGGTGGATGCCGGCCGACAGCGCCGATCGAGTCGAGCGGGAGCTGGTACAGCTGAGCGTGCGCCTCGGTGCCGCCCGGCCGTCCTCACCGCGGGCCGTCGAGGCGCTGCGCGAGCAGCTTGAAGGCCGCCGCGCCGGGGCCGAACGCCTCCTCCTGGTCTACGACGACGCCCGCCACCCGGAGATGATCGCCAGCCTGCTGATCAACAACCCCCACGTCCACCTGCTGATCACGTCCGAACATCCGGACTGGGGAGCCCTGGGCCGCCGTATCGATGTCGAACCGCCCACAGCGGCCGAAGCCGTACGGTACCTGCGACGCAAAGCCCCCGACCTGACACCCGAACTCGCCGAACAGCTTGTGCAGTTGGGCGAGCCGCTGCCACAGCTGCTGGACCAGATGGCCGCCTATCTCAGGAGCACCGCCCGCCCAGCGCAGGAAGTGGTGGCCGAGCTCGCCCAGTCGATCGAGAGCCGACAGGCCGTGGGTCAGCACACCGCCTCGGCGGTGTGGCAGTCCGTCGTCGAGGACCTGGGCAAGGAACGTCCGGCCGCGCTGGACCTGATGAAGATGCTGACCGTTCTGTCCCCCGAGGGGGTGGGCTGGGAGTTGCTGGAATCACCGGCCGCCCTGGCCTTCCTGGGGCTGCCCGAAGGTGCCGAAGGCCGTCGCCAGCTGGGCTTCGCGGCGCGCGGCCTCGTCAGCCGGTCCCAGGGCCGCATGTGCGAGAACGGCAAGCGGTTCAGGGCGGCTCGAATGAACCTCGCCTCGCAGCGTCAGGCCCTCACCGACCAGGAGACGGCGGAACTCGCCTCGCGCGTCCGACAGGTCCTGGCCGCCTACTCGCCCCCGGATGACCGCGTCGACGACCAGGACATGAACCCGCGCTACGCGGAACTGGACGCCCACGTCGACCCCTGCGGAGCGGCGGAGGACGACAACCTGGACGTGCGCCGCTGGCTGGTCAACCAAGTGCGCTACCGGCGCCGCAGCCAACGCCTCGACGCCGCGTTCACCCTGGCCCGCCGCCTGGACGAGGTATGGACCGCCCGGTCCTCGCCCGACGACGACACCCAGCAGTTGCTCCTGATGAGGCTGCGCGCGGAACTGGCCAACATCCACATGGACGCCGGACGCTACGCCGAGGCCAACCGTGTCAACGGCAAGGCGCTGGAGGAACTGCGCCGGCTCCAGGATCTGGACGGCCACTTCACCCTGCGCAGCGCCCTGCCCCGCGGAGCCCAGCTCCGTGCGCTGGGCCGGCCACAGGACGCGCTCGCCGAGGAGCAGTCGACCCGGGAGGTCCTGCGTGCCCGTTACGGCCTGGACAACCACTTCACCCTGATGGCGTCCCACAACCTCGCCCTGTCCCTCGCCATGGTCGGTCTGCCCCAGGACTCCATGGAGCAGCACGAGGACGTCTACACACGCCGGATACGGGTCAGCGGCGAACAGCATCCGCTGACTCTGCTCTCGTCCCTCTACGTGGGAAGCCGGCTGCTCGAAGTCGGCCGCTACGAGGCCTCACTGACCCGTCTGCAAGAAATCAACCGGGTCGTCAGGAGCCATGAGGACTTCGGCCCGTCCGACCTGATCACCCTGCGCACCGCCTTCGCGCTGGGCTCGACACTGCGGCACATCGCCGCGCTCTCCCCGAGCCTGTCCGACGGCGAACGACTCGACAAGGCGGACTCCGCCCGGATGTGCGACGTACAGGCCGTGGACGGGTTGGAGGCGTACGGCGGTCCCGAGCACCCCGAGACGCTGGCCGCGCGCGTCGCACTCGCCGCCGACCTGCGGCTCGTGGGCCGGACGTCGGAGGCGATCGACAGGGCGGAGCGGAACCTCGCCGCGTACCGGACATGGGGGGACGAGCACCTCTTCACCCGTATCTGCGAAGTGAACCTCGCCCTGTGCCTGCGCGACGCCGAGGACGAGACCGCCGCTGAGTACAGTGAGCGTGGCCTGACCGGCCTGCGCCGGATCCTGCACGTCGACCCGCGCCACCCGCTGGTCCTGATGGCCGCCGTGTGCCACGCCGACATGCTGGTCTTCGCCGGCAACTCGCTGGCGGCACGGGAACTGTACGAGCGCACCCACCGGGACCTGGGGGAGAGGCTCGGCACTGAGCACCCCCTCACCCTGGCCGTGGCCGCACAGCTGGGGCTGCGGGAGGACGCGGGGGGCCGAGCCCGCCCGGACGGCCGGGTCGGCGTCGAACTGGACATCCCCACCATCTGAGGTAAACGCACAGAGCAAGGAGTATCCGATGGAGTACCCGTGGACGACGTCCATCGGTGTCCCGCACACGGTGGCAGTGCTCTCCGCCGCGCCTGGCAGTGGAGCGACACGGCTGACGGCTGCGGCCGGTCTGCTCATCGACTACGCAGTGGGCCGCGTAGGACAGTCCGTGATCCTGATGGACGCGGACACGGAGACCGACGGCGGCGGGCTGACCGACCTGACCCGCTTCTGGAAGACGGTGTCCGACGCCGAGGTGGATGGTCTCCTCGGATTCGCCCAGGACCGCATCGGACTGGCCGAGCGCTCCGTGCTCCCCTACATGCGCCACGTCTACACCGGTTCGCGACGTCAGGACATGGCACTGTTCGCCCTCGGCCCCGAGGACGACCTCGGCGGACTCCCGTCGGACGAGACGCTCTTGCCCGTCGTCGGTGCCGCGCTCACCAGACTCGCGGAGCTCCAGGGCTGCCTGATCGTCGACTGCGGCGCCGGCCGTACCGCGCTCACCCTGGAAGTGTGCCGCCGCCTCGAACACATCATCGTGATCGGCGGGCCCGGGCCACAGGGCGGCGAGGACACCGCCGGGCTCCTGTCCTGGCTGACGGAACACGGCCTGGGTGGCAAGGTGCTCGGCTGGGTGTGCAACGACCCGAGCGGTACCCACCCCGGCACAGCCGGCCCCGCCGAGGCGGGCCCCGCGCTGATGCGGCTGCCGTACGACCGGCGAGCCGCCGACACGGTCGCCCAGGGGCGGCTGCCGGAGCGCACGACAAGTCCACTTCTTCAGGCTCTGTGCGAGCAGTTGCTGGCACTGTGGCCGGACGTTCTGAACGACGGGTCATGGGGGAGAGATGAGTGACACCAGGGGACGACAGCCTTCCGTGGTACCACCGGAGGTTCGCCGCGCGCCTCATGTGACCGACGACAGCAACGCGAACATCAGGCTGTGCGGCACGACGCTGAGCGAGAACGGTCTCCATCATGTCGCGGAGTACCGCTGGGGCGTCTTCAACTACTCGGTCGACATCCTGGACCGGCTCCCCGCGTCCGCGGGCAGCGGATTCGGCGGTACGGAGATCGAGAGCCGACGGGAGACGTTCATCCGTCTGGGCCGCCAGCTCCACTACATCCTGGGCCGCATGGACCACGTGCTGCGCTCGGTCGACAGCGGCCGGCTCATCCGCAGCGTGCTCCAGTTCGGCGACGGAGCGGTCTTCCACTACCACTTTCGTGCGGACAACTACTTCGCCGGTGTCTCCCTCGGCGCGGACGCCGTCGAGGCGGGCGACCGGGCCATGGCCGACCTCGTAGCCGCGTTGAACGACCGGATCGGCGTCCCGAGGCCCAACCCGGGCGGCTTCCTCACCGAGTCGTCCCCTCCGCGGACGGATCCGTGGCTCTCCACCAAGAAACGGCACCTGGTCAGGGAAGGAGACTGGGGAGAGTCGGATTCCCCCGTCCTCACCCACTGCCGCGACGCGGTGACCGCGCAGGCACTGCACTACGCCGGCTACTTCGCACCGGGCATCGGCCGCTTGAGCGCGGACGCCTTCAACCATCCCGACCTGTCCGCGTTCTTCGACGGCCTCACCCGCGACGAGCGCCGCACCCACTACGCGGAGCTGGGCGAACGCCTGCATTACGTGGTGGCCCGGCTGAACCAGTCCCTGCGCGCGGTGATGCCGGGCAGACTCACGCGTGTCGTGCTCGACGTGGAAGAGGGCGCCCTGTTCTACGTCGACCGGGCCGACGGCCACTTCCTGCTGGGCGTCACCCTCGACCAGAGCCGAGTGGCCCTGGCCGACCAGCAGATGAACCGGCTCGTACAGAGCATGTCGGCCACGCCGGGTGAAAAACCGGACGAAAAGCTCTGACTCGGATCGCCGCGGGTGACCAAACGCTCACGCGGGTACGTCGTACGTGCGAACCGTGTGCATTCGGTCCCGGCGCGCACCCCCAGCTGGGATGCTCATCGCTGTGGGGAGTCGGCCGGATCGGAGCGAGCCGTGACAAGCACGCTGAAAGCCGCACGTCATCTGAGCGTCATGCTCGCGGTGCTCGGCCTCGGTTGGGCAGTGTCGGCCGCCACCGGCCTCGACACCCTTACCGACACCGCGGCTTATCCGCTCGCCATCGCGGCGCTGCTCGCAGTCGGCCTGTTCGGATCGACCTCGGCCATCGATCTCGCCGAGGCACGCGACGACCTGCGCACACTGATCCTCGCGGTCACCGTCGGGGTCCTCGCCAAAGCGGCACTGATCGTTCCCGTGCTGTGGCTCACCGTCGACCAGCCGGCCTACGTCCTCCTCGCGATCACGGTCGCCCAGATCGACCCCCTGTCGGTGGCCGCGCTCCGGACACGGTCCAGGATGTCCGAGCGGGCAAAGACGGTGTTGTCCGTCTGGGCCGCCTTCGACGACCCGGTCACCGTTCTGCTCACCGCCTACCTGGCGCCGCTGGCGTTGAGCACCCTGAACGGCGGCGACTCCTCAGAACTGCCTGTGCCACCAGACTCGTACGCCCTCACCACGGTGGGGAACACGGGCCTGGCCGTCGTGGCCGCGCTCGCTTGGCACCTCCTGCGGAATCGGGACGGACGGCCGGCCTCCTGGTGGCGCACCGCTGCCTCCCTCATCGTGCTCGGCGGCATCCTCACCGCGGCCACCGCGTACGGGTGGATGCTCGGCGTGGCGGTCGTCGGCCTCTACTACCGCCCGCCCGCCCTGCTCGCGGCCCTCGACCGGATCATGCGCACCGCCTACTATGCGGCGCTGCTGGGCCTGGGCATGCTGCTGGTCGACGGCGTCGAGCCAGGACCTGGCATCGTGCTGGGCGTGGCCGCCTTCGTCGCGCAGATGATCGTCGGCTGGATCATCGCCCGGAACCTGAAGCCCTTCGACCGCATCTCCCTGGCACTCGGCCAGCAGAACGGCGTGACCGCCGTGGTCCTGGCCCTCTCCCTCAAACCGGCCCTGCCCCGCACGGTCGCCCTCGTCGCGCCGGCCATCGTCACCATCAATATCCTGCACCTTCTGACGAACGAGGCCTGGAACCGGCGCCCACAACCCCCCGTCGAGCCGGAGCCGGACGGCCCGCCACCGCCGGGCCCCCACGGGGTCAACAACGATGCCGACGACCCTGTCCCCCCGGCCGCCGACCAGCCCGCGCCCTCCGATCCCGGTGACGACCGCCCGCGCACCGATTCTGAACGGCCGGGTAGCGGCCGCGGCGCGCCGCGGGAAGCCGGAGCCCGCGCCCGCGCAACCGAGGGTGCGGACCTGGCGGTCCACGCGCACTTCGCGGACCTGCACGGGGTGTACGACATCAACGGCGGCATCCGCCCGGGGCAACAGGTCATCGCCGGGCGCCCGGCCCGCGAGTCCGACGACAGCGACGAGGGCTTCTGAGGGGGACGTCAAATGTCCCTGCTCGGCCGGCACTCAGCCACCCGACCTCCAGACCTCGTCGAGGCGACCAGCCTGCGGCCCCTCGTTGAACGAGGGGCCGCCGCGGTTGGCGATGTATTTCCTGACTGCTGAGCATCGCCAGCCGATTCTCAGCAGTCAGCAGCGGGTGCTGTCGGACAGCACATCCCAGTGCCAGTGCTCGTTCCTGTACTGGTGGAACCCGAACCTGGCTGCGTTGGTGCGCAACCACCTCCACGTCGGCCCCGATCCGTTGGCGCAGCCGGCCGAACTGTCGATGCCTGCAAAGTCGATGGCCAATCCCATCTGATGGTTCGAAGTCCCAGGGCGGGCCACACGGCTGTAGTTGCCCTGTCGGCAGAGGGAATTGGCGTTGCACAGGGCCTGCTGGTGCGCCATGGTCCGAAACGCGCTGGAAGCGTTCAGGGTGAGTCCTGACGCCTTTGCCGAGCGGAGCATGGCTGCGACGGCACCCGATACGCGAGAATTCACCACAGCCTCACCGTTCGCGCCGGGCACCCGATAGGCGGTGTTCCCGCTCTCTTCACTCGTGCTGCGCAGACCTGCCACCGCGCACAGGCGGATGAGCACCCTGGCGGAGTTGTGGTAGCCGTCCGCCACTCCAAGGTCTCGAGTCCCCGATGCGCAGGGCACGTTACGGGAGTCGTTGTAGAGAGGAGTGATCGGAGTCGCTGACGTACCTCCGCCCGACGTGCGTGACGCCCAGACGGCAACATGCCCTGGATCGCGGTAAATTACCGCATTTCCGTCGTTCTGCAGTTCGAGGTAGGCGCCAGGGTGGCCTGCGGTGCTGCTGGCCCAGATCGGCACATGACCTGGCGCGTAGAGCGCGAGATTGCCATCCGTCTGCATCTGCGCCACGGTGCCCGGACGGCCCGCGGTGCCGCTCGCCCAAAGGGCGGGATTGCTGCCTCCCTGTCCGTTGTTCCCCGCTCCGAGCGCCCCGACGATCTGCCACGTCCGCGTGGTCGCCGCGCCGACCACGCGGGAGAGGACGTCGTGGGGCTGTTCGCCGAGCGTGCCGCCGAGTACCGCGCCACAGTGGTCCGTGTTCCGGCAGCCGGTGCCGCGGCGGCCGTGGGCCGCGCTCTGAGCCGTACCGGAGCGCTTTGCCTCGTGGGGCCGTCCGGATTCCCCGAGGGCCTGGTCCCGGACGGCCCCTGGTCGCTGCCGGCGGACGTCCCGCCGCTGACTATCGGACAGCTCGACACGGCGGACGCCGTCGTCACGACGGTCGCCGCGGCCATCGCCGTCACCGCCACCGTGGTCCTCGACCACGGTCTGGGCCAGGGACGGCGGGCCCTGGCGCTGCTCCCGGACCAGCACATCTGCCTGGTCCGGGCCGATCAGATCACACCCGACGTGCCCGATGCGCTCCGCCGCCTCGACCCGTCGCGGCCGCTGACACTCATCTCAGGCCCCTCGGCGACCGGCGGCATCGAGCTGGAGCGGGTGGAGGGCGTACACGGGCCCAGGACCCTCGACATCATCGTGCTGGGGGACGCGTAGCCGCCGGAGCGGACATCACGGTTTCGCCGTGCGGTCAGGTGGCCGCGCTGCGAAGCCGTGTGCATTTCACGCATCGACCTTGATAGATCCTATCTATTCTTGCGTGTTGACCTGATCGTGGGGCAGTGACGAGGAGAAGATTCCTGATTTCCGTCCTTAGCTCTAGACAAGACGTGGGGGCGTACCCCTTAATACATCCGATGTCCGAGAAGGATGTGGCCTGAGCGGACACGAGCCGCCGTTTCCCCGCCGTCCGGGCTGAGTCACGGACAAACCACTGGCGACACGCCCCGTGTCCTTCACCCCTTCTGGAGCCGCACATGACCTCCGCTCACCTCAGCAGGCGCTCCCTCATCAAGGCCGCCGCGCTCGCCGGCGGCACCGTGGCCTTCGGACTGCCGCAGGCCCTGTGGCCCACCGCCGCCGAGGCGTACTCGGTCTCCTCGAAGATGGACTGGTGGTACCAGGCCCGGTTCGGGATGTTCATCCACTTCGGGTCCTACTCCTACCTCGGCCACGGCGAATGGGCCTTCAGCTCCGAGAGCTGGTCCAAGGCCAACTACCAGACCCAGGTGTCCGCGCACTTCAACCCCACCGCGTTCAACGCGGCAGCCATCGCCCAACTGGCGGCGGACGCCGGCATGAAGTACCTGGTCATCACTGCCAAACACCATGAAGGCTTCGCCATGTGGGACTCCAACGTCCCCGGCTTCACCGACACCACCGGCACGAAGCTGTACAACCTGCACGACTACGCCGGTGTCCAGGGTGATCTGCTGGCGGCGCTCAAGACCGAGTGCGAGGCACGAGGCGTCAAGTTCGGGCTCTACTACTCGATCCTGGACTGGAACCACCCCTCCCAGACCATCCGAAGCGGTCTCACGACGATGGCCTCGCAGGCCGCCCGCACGGGTTATATCGCGGACATGAAAGCCCAACTGCAGGAGCTGCTGGACCGCTACGACCCGGCGCTCCTGTGGTTCGACGGCGACTGGTTCGGCGAACCCTCCAGCCCCACCCTCGAGGACTGGTGGCTGCGGTCGGACGGTGTCGACCTCTACAACTGGCTGATCGCCCGCAAGCCCCAACTCGTCGTCAACGAACGGGTCAAGCGGGACCTCGGTCTGGGCGACTACACGGTCGCGGAGTTCGGTGTCCCCAACGCGCCGCTGGACCGTCAGTGGGAGAGATGCGACACGATGAACGGTGCCTGGGGTTACCAGGCGGGCCGAGAGAACTCCTACCGGCCCGTCAGGGATTTCGTTCAGGAGCTCGTCACCTGCGTCTCGCGGGACGGCAACTTCCTGCTGAACATCGGCCCCAAGGGCGACGGCTCGGTCACCGCCGGATCCGTGACCATCCTGCGCGGCCTGGCCTCCTGGATGGCGACGTACGGCGACAGCGTGCACGGAGCCACGGCAAGCCCCTTCACCACCGACCCCACCTGGGGCAGGGCCACCAAGAAGGACGGCAAGCTGTTCGCCCACGTCTTCACCTGGCCCACGGGCGGCGTGCTGCAGATCCCGGCGATCACCAACACGATCAGCCGCGTCTACCTGATGAACAACCCCTCGGCCTCGCTCACCTACACCGTCAGCGGCGGCCAGATCAGCGTCACCGTGCCGGCTACCGCCCCGGACGCCAATGACTCCGTGGTCTGCGTCGAGGTCAGCGGCGTCCCCACGGCCGCCGGCGGAGCCCGGGTGACCGTGTTCCAGGACGTGAGTTACTCCTCGGCGAGCGCCGTCCTGACGCTGGGCAATTACACCTCCTCCCAGCTGTCGGCCGCGGGGGTGGGGTCCGCGACCATCTCCTCGCTGAGGGTGCCCCAGGGCTACCGGGTGACGGGCTACTCCGGCGACAACTTCACCGGCACGGCCTGGACGTTCACCGCGGACAATCCCGACCTGCGGGTGACCGGCAACAACGACGCCATCGTCTCGCTGAAGGTCACCTTCAATCCGGCCTCGTACTTCCGTCTGATCAACGTCACGGACGGTCTGGCCCTGGACAGCGGCGGCAACGTCGCCAGCGGCTCGAACCTCAAGCAGTGGACGCCGGTCGACAGCCCCAACCTCCAGTGGCAGGCCGTCGACCTCGGCGACGGCTACTACAGGCTGGTCAACCGCGCCAACGGCATGGTCGCCGACGGCTGGGGCTCGACCAGCAACGGCGCTCCAGCTCAGCAAGAGGCCTGGAACGGCGGCCCCCACCAGCAGTGGAAGATAACCGACCGCGGCAACGGCCAGTACTCGATCGCCAACCGCACCACCGGACTCGTCCTCGACGGCGGCGGACAGGTCCCCTCCGGGTCCGTGACCAAGCAGTGGACCTGGGTGACCAACAACAACCTGCTGTGGACGTTCCAGCCCACCTCCTGACCACCCGTCACGGCCGCGCCGCCCGTACCTCTTCCCGGGCCACAGGGCCACAGCGCCACGACCAGCCTCCTGCGTGGCCGCTGCGGGCCGGGGCCCCTCCGGCCCGCGGTCTCCACGAAGGCACGTCCCCAGGCGGAAGCCGCACGTCCCCACCCAGCAAAGAAGGGCCGCCCATGCACACCTCCCGAAGACTCGCCGCCAGACTCACGGCCACGGCATCCGCCACCTGCCTGGCCGCTGCCGGACTCGCCCTCGTCCCGGCGGCAGACGCCTCGGCCGCGGGCGCGCCGCAGGGCGGCCACGTCTACGCGCTGACGGCGGCCAACAGCGGCAAGAACGCCGCCGTGCTGTCGGACTCCCTGGCCAACGCAGCGGCGGTCGTGCAGAAGACCGCCTCCGGCGGCCCCGGCCAGCTGTGGGAGGCGGTCGACCACGGCGACGGCACCTTCTCGCTGGTCAACATCAACAGCGGCAAGTGCATGGACGTGCAGAACGGCTCCGTGACCGCGGGAAGCCCGATCATCCAGTGGCCCTGCACCGGCGCCGGCAACCAGAACTGGACCTTCAGCGGTTCGGCGATCGTCTCCGCCCGCAGCGGCCTGTGCCTGGACGTCTCCGACGGCTCCACCGCGCAGGACCACGCGATCATCCAGTGGACCTGCAAGAACACGACCAACCAGCACTGGGGCCTGACCGAGCGCCCGCGCTCGGCGACCTGGGGCCCGGCCATGGTCAGCGGCGGCCAGAGCTTCACCTCGCAGACCATCCGGATGGTCGTCCACAACAACACCTCCGGCGCGGGGCTGCGCATCCGGCTGTCCAACCTGCGCAGCACGACCGCCCTCTCGGTAGGTGCCGTCACCGTGGCCGTCCAGTCCAGCGGCGCCACCGCGGTCGCGGGCACCACACACACCGTCACCTTCGGCCGGTCGGCCACGCCGACCATCCCCGCCGGGCAGGAACTGACCAGCGACGTCATCCCGATGCCGGTCGCCGCGGAGCAGAACCTGCTGGTGAGCGTCTACCTCCCGGGCACCACCGGCGCCTCCACCTACCACCACGACGCCCACCAGACCTCGTACCTGTCCGCCGCGAGCACCGGCAACCACGCCGCCGAGGAGGCCCCGACGAACTTCACCACCACCACGGCCAACTGGTTCTACGTCGCCGGACTCGACGTCGTGTCACCCACGGCCAAGGGAACCGTCGTGGCCATCGGCGACTCCATCACCGACGGCTCCAGCGCCACCGACAACGCCAACCAGCGCTGGCCCGACTACCTCGCCCGGCGGCTGCAGGCCGAGTCCGGCGGCCAGCGCCTCGGCGTGGCCGATGCGGGCATCGGCGGCAACCGCGTGGTCACCGACAGCCCGAACACGGGGCAGGGCATCGCGGCCGTCACCCGCTTCTCCCACGACGTCCTGACCCAGCCGGGCGTGAAGGACGTCATCCTGCTGGAGGGCATCAACGACATCAACGCCACAAGCGTCACCGCCGACCAGATCAGCGCCGGTTACCAGACCATGATCAACCAGGCGCACCAGGCCGGTGTCCGGATCCTCGGCGGGACCATCCTGCCGAACTCCACGCAGACCACCGACAAGGCCGCCATCCGCGCCCAGGTCAACCAGTGGATCCGCACCAGCGGCGCCTTCGACGCGGTGATCGACTTCGACGCGGCGCTCCGGGACCCGGCCAACCCGGCGCAGCTGCTCCCCGCCTACGACAGCGGCGACCATCTGCACCCCAACAGCGCCGGCATGCAAGCCATGGCCAACACGGTGAACCTCTCGCTGCTCACCTCCTGAGCGGTACCCACCTCCCGGACGCCGTAGTTCTGTTCGGCGCCCCCTCTCCGCGTACGGGGCACCGGACGGAACGGCCCGTTGCCCGTAAAGAACATGGCGGACAGCGGCGGCCGCCGCTGTCGCGGCCGCCGTTATGGCGGTTGCAACCCCGGCCGCGAACGCCGCCGGAACGACGCTCGTCCTGGATGCCCAGGAGAACTACTACCTCCCCACCGAGGACGAGGGCCCGAACCTGGACCTCGGCATCACCGCCTCGGGCGGGGACGCCTATCCGGACGTGACGGTTTCCCGTCATCCAGCTCTCCGTGATCAGGGCGTGAATGATCCGGCCGACTGCGCGTCGTGGATGCGGTCATGGCAGGCGTCGCAGGCCGCGACGGTCATGCCGCACCAATCCAGCATGACCCGCGCCCAGTCGGACGGCGTCTGTCTGGCTTTGAAGGCGGCGTAGGCTTTCCTCACGGCAGAGCTCGACCGGTTACCAAGACGCTCGTAGCGTTCATCGGCGAGTTCAAGAAGGTGTTCGGGGTCGAGAGCCGAACTGCCGCGGGCTATCCAACTCCGCGGAATGGGTGGACCGGATTAACCTCCAGTGTCTGCATTCTGCGATCGGTGCTATTCGGCCCGTCCAACAAGGGGTCAACTGCTGCGCTCAACACCAGCCCCCAAACCGGCAGTTGGACTTAACCTGTAGGGCATCCACTGATCCCGGAGCGGTTCAGCTCGTGCAGGTGGGTGGCCGCCCGCGAGGCGAGTTGCCACCCAGCTGATCACTCAACGAATGGTTACCAGCGAGTCTGGTGAGCAATTCCCGGCCGCTCGAGCCCTTCTGTTGGTTATACGTGTCGATGTGATCGTTACGTTGTCGGACCCCCATATCCAACTCGGTGTCAGCCTTGCTAGATTGACACCCGCGTCTCCGAAGCGAAGGCGGGTAGATCCCGCAGCGTCACGGAGGCAGAAATCCCCCTATGCCTTCACCAAGGCCTTCTTCGGGTGCCCGGAAACCGTTGCGGCTGAGTTCCGCTGCTTGTAGCCACGTCTCAGGCCAATGCCTTTCGGCACCCAACATCCCCCCGCAACTGGAAAGCATGTAAGTGATGAGATCCCTTCAGCGTTTCGGCCCCCCGTTGGCCGTCTCTGCCATGACGCTCGTGCTGAGCGCGCCCGGACTGGCCGTCGCCGACGAGGTGACCGGCGCCAAGGACACCACGTACTACATCTCGCTCGGTGACTCCTTGGCCTCCGGCTACCAGCCGGACGTCGACAAGGACACCGATGTCGCCTACACCGACCAGCTCTTCGCGCAGCTCAAGCAGCGCACCCCCGGGCTGAAGCACATACGCCTCGGCTGCACCGCTGAGACCACCGAGTCCCTGATCAACGGCGGAAAGTGCGACTACCCGCACGCCAAGTCGCAACTGGACGCCGCCCTGCAGGCCATGGCCAAGGACCACGGCAAGGTCGCCTACGTCACCCTCAGTGTGGGCGCCAACGACATCCTCCTCAACTGCGTCAGCCCGGCCGGCACCCTCGACGGGGCATGCCTGAACAGCAAGAGCCAGGCCATGGCGAAGAACCTGGCCCAGATCGCGGGCACGCTCCGCAAGGCCGGCACGGACAACACGCAGTTCGTGGGCTCGACGTACCACAACCCGTTCCTGGGGGCCTGGCTGCAGGGCGCCGCGGGGCAGCAGGCCGCCAAGGAGTCGGCACCCCTGGTCAAGGCCGCCAACACGGGGATCGCCCAGGTGTACAAGTCCACCGGCTTCAAGGTGGCGGACGTGGCCGGGGCCTTCTCCTCGGACGACTTCACCACCCAGGTGAAGGTGCCCGGCGCGGGCGAGGTGCCGGCGAACGTGGCCAAGATCTGTCAGCTGACCTGGGCGTGCACGAAGAAGGACCCCCACCCCAACGCCGACGGCCACAAGGTGATCGCGGGCGCCTTCGCGGCGGTGCTCGCCGAGAGCGACGCGCCCGGTGGGGGCGCGTCCCCCACGCCCAGCGCGTCGGGCACGCCCGCGCCCGGCAAGGACACGGGGGCGAACGACCCGACCACGAACGGAGATCTCGCCGAGACCGGCGCGTCGAGCAGTAGTCCCGTCCTCGCGGGTGCCGGTCTCGCGGTCGTGGTGGCCGGAACCGCCGCGGTCTACTTCGCGCGCAGGCGCCGTACGGGTGAGGAGAGCTGACGGGCAGTCAGTAGACCGGACTTGCGCAGCGGGCCGCTCGCGGTGTCGCGGGCGGCCTGCTCGGCTCGGCAAGGGACGGCCGGGGTGCAGACCCCGGCCACCCGGGGGGACCGAATCCTGTCGTGACCCGGGCCGGATAACCGGCCGTGCCTCCATCGACTGCTCAAAACAGAGACCCCTTTAGCTTTCAATCAATGTCCGCTTACACTCACCGGCGCCAGCCGCCCCGGTGGACGTTGCCTGGCCCAGCCGCCGTACGAGACGCGCGGGCCCCCTGCGTTGAACGGAGAGGATTCGCATGTCCGAAGCAGCCGCAGCAGTTCTGGCCCGGTTCAGTGAACAGGTGCTTGGTCTCCCCCTGCCCGTGGGCATCCGCCTCTGGGACGGCAGCACGGCCGGTCCCAAGGACGGGCCGGCCTTCGTCCTGCGCGACCGCGAAGCCCTGCGGCGTCTGCTGTGGCGGCCCGGCGAGCTGGGGCTCGCCCGCGCCTGGGTGGCCGGAGACCTCGAAGTCGACGGTGACCTGTACGAGCTGCTGAAGCGCATCTCGACGCTGGTGTGGGAACGGGACGAGCCCGGCAGCCGCACGGCGGCGCTCCGCGGAGCGCTGGGCGTGCTGACCGCGCCCGGCAGCCTGCGTGCGGTGAGCCGGACGCTCGGCCTCGCGGGGATGGGGCTCCCGCCGGCTCCGCCCGCCGAAGAGGTGGTGCGCCGTCGCGGTCCTGCGCACAGCCTGCGCCGTGACAAGGCGGCCATCAGTCACCACTACGACGTGGGCAACGACTTTTACGCCCTGGTGCTGGGTCCCTCGCTCGTCTACTCCTGTGCCTACTGGCAGGGCGACCCGTCCTCCGGCTCCGGCGACACTCTGGAGCAGGCCCAGGAGGCCAAACTGGACCTGGTCTGCCGCAAGCTCGCCCTGCGCGAGGGGCAGCGGCTGCTGGACGTGGGCTGCGGCTGGGGCTCGCTGGCCATGCACGCCGCCGAACGCTACGGCGTACAGGTCGTGGGGGTCACCATCTCGGTCGAGCAGGCGGCATTGGCTCGCGAGCGTGTCGCCGCGGCGGGGCTTGAGCACCTGGTGGAGATCAGGGTGCAGGACTACCGGCAGATCGACGACTCCACCTTCGACGCGATCTCCTCGATCGGCATGGCCGAACACGTGGGCGGGAAGCGGTACCGCGCGTACGCAGACATCCTGCACCAACTGCTGAAGCCCGGCGGGCGGTTGCTCAACCACCAGATATCGCGGCGCCCTGTGCGGGACGAAGGGGAGTACCGAATGGACCCCTTCATCGACCGGTACGTCTTCCCCGACGGCGAGCTGGCTCCCGTCGGCTCCACCGTGTCGCTGCTGGAGGAAGCGGGCTTCGAGGTGCGCGACGTCGAGTCCCTGCGCGAGCACTATGCCCTCACGCTACGTGAGTGGGTGACCAACCTCGAAGCGCACTGGGACGAGGCGGTCAAGCTGACCTCGCCAGGGCGGGCGCGGGTGTGGCGCCTGTATATGGCGGCCTCGGCGGTCGGGTTCGAGAACAACACGATGGGCGTCAACCAGGTGCTGGCGGTCAGGACCGACGGTGACGGCCGGTCCGGCATGCCGTTGCGCAGGGACTTCCTGGGGACCTCGGCCTCGGAGCTCGCCTGACGCGGTGTCGGTCCGGTGCCGTCGGTGGGTGGGACACGCCGCAGCCTCCCTGACGTTCCTGCCTGCTGACACCGTCCTGCTCAACGGCTATGTCTGGACCGCGGACGCCCGCGACCGGATCCAGAAGTCCGTCGCGATTCGCGCGGGCCGATCGTCTGTGTCGGCACCGACGCGGGCGCCCGCCGGTACGTCGGCGAGCAGACGGAGGGGCGTTGTCACGTTGTTGGCTGTGACTGCCTGACGGCGCGTCGGGGCAGGGTGGGCTTGGGAGCCGGGCCTGTGCTCAGGCCGCGGTGGCAGGGCCGGCGACGCCGGTGATCTGCTCCCAGATGGCGAAGCGGACGGTCATCTCGGCTCGGTAGTCGTGGGCGGGCATCAGATGGCGGCGGGGCCGGAAGTCGGGCGGAGCCAAGTGGCAGCTCAGTGCCCCTGTCGGTGGGGCGGGGTGGGAGCCGGAGAGGCTGGATGTAGAGCGCGCGAATGAACCCCGAGCCGTTCAGCTGTGACGGGTCACACCGGAACCGTCAGCGTCGCGGTGCACCCCTGCTCGACGGTGCCGGTGACTTTCGCGAGCTGCTGGTTGTAGCCGTCGCTGAAGACCATGTCCGACTCCAGGGAGAGCTCGCTGAGATTCCTCACGCTCTCGCTGTAGCCGTCGGTGGCGTACACCCTCTCGCTCACGTCCTTCGGCAGCGCGAGCTGCGAGGTGTTCGTGATGGACCTGGCCGCGGTGGCGTCGGCCAGGCTGTCGTAGACCTCGAAGTGGACGTGCGGCCAGCGGCCCGGGTAGCAGCCGGGGAAGATGCTCTTGAACGTGACCTGTCCCTTGCCGTCCGCCTCCTGGACGCCGCGCAGGTAGTTCTCGTCCGTCACGCCGTCGTTGTACAGGGAGTACCTGCCCTCCCGGTCGCATTGCCAGATGTAGACGGCGGCGCCCTTCTTGGGGGTGCCGCAGCCGGAGGCGGCGTCCACCACCGTGAGCGTGATCGTCAGGGGCACGCCCTCGGCGGTACCCCCCGCGGAGTCGCCGAAGCTCTGCGTGATGTCGCTGCGGACGACACCGCTCTCCCTCAGGACGTTGACGCCGTTGGAACCGTCGCCGGGGAAGGGGCCTTCGGTCTCCTTGGGGATCGTCTCGCACTGAACGGGCGACGACACGGACGACGGGGAGAGCGACGGGGACGAGGACGCCGTGGTCTCCTCCTCGGAAGTGCAGCCCACCAGCGGCACCAGGCTCACCCCCGCCAGCAGCCGTACCATCCGGCGACGGGCGAGAAGGGGAAGGTCGTAGGAGAGGCCCCGGTCGTGCGCGTGCACTTCTTCCTCGTGGTTTGCGGTCATGACAAGACGGTATGGACCGGTTGCTGTAGGCCACCAGGCATCTGGCCTGTCGGTCCCCTACCGATCGACTGTCACCTGCCTGTCACTGCCCGGACCCGTCTGTCGGTGACCAGGCGGGTGACGGTCTTGTAGTGATGGCCGAGTGCCTTCGCGATGACGGGGGCCGGGGCCTGGAGGACGAGCTGACGGATCGCGGAGGTCCTGCGCACTGCGGAGGGACGCCGATCTGACGCAGGTGGACTTGGAGCTGACCGGGCTCTCCGGGCTGGCGGCCGGAGAAGAGCCACTGCGAGCTGGCTATTGCCGGACGTGGGAAGGTCTTGGCGGCTTCGGTACGCAGTGTCAGTGCCACGGAGACGGACGTGGGGCGCTGTCACGTTGGCTGGGCGGGCGGGATGATCGCCGGGCTGATCATGCTGGAGGGGTGCCCGTGGAGAGCAGGTCGCCGTCGTACAAGGGGCACCGGTACCCGGCCGAGGTCATCTCCCACTGTGTGTGGCTGTACTTCCGCTTCCCGCTCAGCTTCAGTGAGTTGGTGCCATCGTGATTCCCGCTGCTCAGCGGAGCTGGTGTGACGTTTGGGCGAGGTGCTCGTGCTGGTCGGGGTGGAGATCGGTAGCACGTGATCGTCCAATGCCTCGAAGTTAGGGCTCGCAGAGCATTAACCCGTAGCTTCCCGCTGGCCGACTCGTTGGCGTGGTATGGGCGCATCGGAGGGGCAACGGGCAGCTCTGGCAGCCAAGTTCGAGGCGATCTTCCCGCATCTCGACGAGCGGCAGCGGCGTCTGCTGATAGGAGCGGAAGCCCGGTCGATCGGCCATGGCGGGATCAGGCTGGTCGCCCGGGCCGCCGGGGTGCGGGAGGCCACGGTGTCGCTGGGTGCGGATGAACTGGAATCCGGGAAGGCCCCGTTGGGGCGGGACCGCCGGGCGGGCGGAGGCCGCAAGCGGACGGTCGATCTGGACCTGGGACTTCGTCCGGCGCTGCTGGCCCTGGTCGAGCCGGATGTGCGGGGTGATCCGATGTCGCCGTTGCGGTGGACGACGAAGTCCACTCGTCATCTGGCCGCCGAACTCACTCGCCAGGGTCACCGGATATCCGCCGACACCGTCGCCGACGTGCTGCGCGAGGAAGGCTTCAGCCTCCAGGGGAACGCCAAGACCATCGAAGGCCGGCAGCATCCAGACCGGGACGGCCAGTTCCGCTACATCAACGAGCAGGCCAAGAACCATATCGACGCCCGGGACCCGGTGATCAGCGTCGATGCGAAGAAGAAGGAAATCGTGGGGCCGCGAACGAGATGCGGTCCGGGTCGATGCCGTGGTCGTCGGCGAGTTGGGTGATGACGCTCGTCAGGCAGTGGTGCACGACGAGGTGCGCCCATGCTTCCTGCCGGGCGAGATCCGGGTCGGCCGACCGCAGCACAGCCTGTCGGCCGCGCGCCTGGCCTCTCCCTACGACCCCGATGCCCGCTGGGCGGCCAAGGGCGAAGACCTGTTCTGGATGGGCTACAAGGTCCACCTCACCGAGACCTGCGAGACTCCCGCCGAAGCCGAAGCCGAAGCCGAAGCCGAAGCCGAAGCCGAAGCCGAAGCCGAAGCCGAAGCCGAAGCCGAAGCCGAAGCCGAAGCCGAAGCCGAAGCCGAAGCCGAAGCCGAAGCCGAAGCCGAAGCCGAAGCCGAAGCCGAAGCCGAAGCCGAAGCCGAAGCCGAAGCCGAAGCCGAAGCCGAAGCCGAAGCCGAAGCCGAAGCCGAAGCCGAAGCCGAAGCCGAAGCCGAAGCCGAAGCCGAAGCCGAAGCCGAAGCCGAAGCCGGGATCCCGGCGGCACCGAACCTGATCACGGACGTGTTCACCACCGACGCCACCGTGCCCGATGTGAAGGCGACCGCGCCTGTCCAACAACGCCTGGCCGAGCACGGGGTGAAGCCCGGAGAGCACTACCTCGACTCCGGCTACCCTTCCGCCGCTCTCATCACCGCCGCGCTGAAGCGGGGCACCCGCATGGTCACTCCCGTCCTGCTGGACCACTCCGCCCAGGCCAAGGCCCACGCGGGCTTCGACAGGAACGCCTTCGCCATCGACTGGAAGGCCCGTCAGGTCCGCTGTCCCGCCGGGAAGAGCAACGCGCACTGGAACCCGGTGAAGCAGCACGGCGCGGACGCGATCGTCATCACCTTCAGTGTCCGCACCTGCCGCCCCTGCCCCTTCCGGGAGCAGTGCACCAGTCCGCGCTGGGCCGGCGCATGCTCACTCTGCGTCCCAGGGAACCGCACGAGGCCCTCGTCCGGGCCCGCGCCGAGCAGAAGACCGAGACCTGGAAGGCCAAGTACGCCCTGCGCGCAGGGGTGGAGGGCACCATCAAACAGGCCCTGGACATCACCGGCATCCGCCGGGCCCGCTACCGCGGACTGCCGAAAGTCCGCCTCCGGCACGCCTTCTCCGCAACCGCACTCAACGTGATCCGGCTCGACGCGTACTGGACCGGCCACGACCGGCACCACACCCGCAGAAGCCGCCTCGAACACCTCGCCTACCGACTCACGGCCTGACCCCGAAATTGCGCAGCAGAGTCGACCGGGGGACAAAACCCGGCGTCCAGCCCGACTCGTCTGCCGCTTCCTTCCGACCGTCAGAACGGGTCCGTCGCGACGGGGGTGACAGAAGGGGCCGGCCCGCCACGTACTGGGCCATCGTGAGTGGGGAGAAGGCCGAGAACGCTGCCGGTTCAGGCCGGGACCGAACCGCCGGTCAGCGTGGGGCGGGTGTGCGGTGCCGCGAAGGCCAGCGGTGTGCGCCCCTTGCGGGGCGCCTGCCACGGATGCGGTAGGTGGACGTACCACGGTGGGGGGTGGACGCCAGGTCAGGCGGCTGCACGTATGGTTGCCGCATGACTGGTCCTGCGGCCTGGCGCCAGGCTGCGCGGGCACATCCGCTCGTCGTGGACGGGGTGCTTGCCGCGGCGCTGTACACAGCCAGCCTGCTGGCGCCGGTCCTCCCCGGCGACCCGCCTCAGCGGGTCCCGCTGACCGCTACCGTCGCAGTGCTGGCGGCACTGGCCTGCTGCGCGCTCGTTTTCCAGCGGCGGTGGCCGATTCCGGTGCTGGCCGTCACCACCGGGATCGCCTGCGTCTCCATGATCGTCTCGGATGCGCAGGGCGTGTTCCTCGGAGCCCCGGTGATCGCCGCGTACACCGTCGCCGTCCGCACCGACCGCCGGACCGCCTGGACGGCCGGAGCCGCCGCCGCGCTCGTCTACGGCGTCACTTCCCTGGCCACCGCCGGGTCGGCCTGGTCCGGCATCGGGACCCAGAACCTGATCGTGTGGATCGGCATGGCGGTGGCCGCCGGAGACGCGGTCCGCAGCAGGCGGGCGTACGTCGGCCTGCTGGAGGAGCGGGCCCGTCGCGCCGAGCAGAGCCGCGAGGAGGAGGCGGCCCGCCGGGTTGTCGAGGAACGGCTGCGCATCGCCCGCGAGCTGCACGACGTGGCCGCCCACCATATCGCCGTGATCAGCGTCCAGGCCGGGGTGGCCGGGCACACGCTGCGCACCGATCCGGACGTCGCGGAGGAGTCGCTCACCCTGGTACGCCAGGCCAGCCGGAGCGTGCTGGAGGAACTCAGCGCGCTGCTCGGCGTACTGCGCCGGGACGATGACCCGCGGGCCCCCGTGCAGCCCACTCGGGGCCTCGACGGGCTGGAGGAACTCGCCGGCTCGTTCGCCGCGGCAGGCTTGGAGGTGGCCTGGACGCTCTCCGGCCACCCGCGCCCGCTGCCCTCGGCGGTAGACCTGGCGGCGTACCGGATCGTGCAGGAATCGCTCACCAACGTGCACAAGCACAGCGGGAGCTCCTCAGCGAGGGTCGGCGTCGAGTACGCGCCCGACCGACTCGTCGTCCGCATCCACGACGCGGGAGGCGGCGTGGCGGCCCGCAAGCACACGGCTGTCGGCGGGCACGGCATCCTGGGCATGCGCGAGCGCGCGATCGCCGTCGGCGGGCAGTTCGAGGCGGGCCCCGGGCCCGACGGCGGTTTCACCGTGCGGGCACAACTGCCCTTGCCCCCAGCGTCGGTGAAGGTATCCGGAGAAGGAGAAGACGGATGACCATCCGGGTCCTGCTGGCCGATGACCAGAACCTGATCCGTGCTGGTTTCCGGGTGCTCATCGATGCGGCGCCCGACCTGGAGGTGGTGGGCGAGGCGACGACCGGCCGGGAGGCCGTCGAACTCACCCGCAGCACCCGCGCGGACGTCGTGCTGATGGACATCCGGATGCCGGGGCTCGACGGCCTCGCCGCCACTCGGGAGATCACCGCCGACGATGACCTGGCAGGGGTTCGGGTGCTGATCCTGACCACCTTCGAGATCGATGAGTACGTCTTCCAGGCGTTGCGCGCCGGGGCCAGCGGCTTCCTGGGCAAGGGCGTCGAGCCTGCAGAACTGCTGGCCGCGATCCGGACCGTGGCGGGCGGTGAGGCGCTGCTGTCGCCGAAGGCAACCCAGAGCCTGATCGCCCGTTTCATGGCCTCCCCCGACGACCGGCCCGCCACGACAGCGGCGCAGCTCGACGCCCTGACCGGGCGGGAGCGCGAGGTGCTGGGCCTGGTCGCCACGGGCCTGTCCAACGACGAGATCGCCGAGCGGCTGTACGTCTCGACGTCCACCGCCAAGACGCATGTCAACCGGGCGATGACGAAGCTCGGCGCACGGGACCGGGCCCAACTCGTCGTCATCGCCTACCAGACCGGCCTGGCCCGCGCTCCGCAGTGACCGGCCACGCCCTGGGCAGACGTGCGGGCGGAGGCGCGCTCATCCTTTGGTCTTGTCCGCAGGCCCCTCAGTACCGCGCCCGCGGTAGATCCGTACCACGGGCATGGGAGGACAGAGTGTCCGCGCCGGGCTGACGACCGGGAGATCCGCGCTCGGCAGTCTGGACCGCATGATTGAAGTCACCAACCTGACGAAGCGCTACGGCGACAAGACGGCCGTCGACTCGCTCACCTTCTCGGTCCGGCCTGGCATGGTCACCGGCTTCCTCGGACCCAACGGGGCGGGCAAGTCCACCACCATGCGCATGATCCTCGGCCTCGACCGGCCGACCGCCGGGACCGCGACCGTGAACGGCCGCCCCTACGCCGAACACCGGGCGCCACTGCACGAGATCGGCGCGTTGCTGGAGGCCAAGTCCATCCACCAGGGCCGGTCCGCGTTCAGCCACCTGCGGGCGATGGCCGCCACCACCGGCGTTCCGCGCCGACGCGTCGAGGAGGTGATCGACCTCGTCGGCCTGACCGAGGTCGCCCACAAGCGGGCGGGCGGTTTTTCTCTCGGCATGGGCCAGCGCCTCGGTATCGCCTCGGCGCTGCTTGCCGACCCCCGGGTGGTCATGCTGGACGAGCCGGTCAACGGCCTCGACCCGGAGGGCATCCTCTGGATCCGCAACCTGCTGAAGGGGCTGGCCGAGGAGGGCCGGACCGTCTTCGTCTCCTCGCACCTGATGAGCGAGATGGCACTCACGGCCGAACACCTCATCGTCGTCGGCCGCGGGCGGTTGATCGCCGACGTGTCGGTGGCAGACTTCACCGCACGGGCGGCCCGCACCACCGTACGCGTGCGCTCGCCGCAGGCCGCGCAGATCCGGGAACAGCTGGCCGGGCCGGATGTCACGATCGCCAGCCTCGAACCCGGGGTCCTGGAGATCAGCGGACTGACGACCGATCAGATCGGCGATCACGCGGCGGAATCCGGCTTCACGCTGCACGAGCTGTTCCCCCAGCAGGCATCGCTGGAGGAGGCGTTCATGGAGATGACCCGGGACGCCGTCGAATACCACGCCACGACCACGACCGCTGACAGGGCCGGCACCGGGCCGGGCACCCGTGGTGACGAGCTCACCGAGGCCGGGAGGGCCGCCTGATGACTACCACCTCGGCACCAGACCTGACAGTGCGCCCCGAGCGCGACGAGCGTCCCGAACTGCGCGTCACCACGCGACGCGTGGTCACCTCCGAGTGGATCAAGTTCTGGTCGCTGCGGTCCACGGCCTACACCCTGCTCGGGGCCGTCGTGGCACTGGTCGCCTTCGCGCTGATCGCCGCCTCTGTCACCTCGGGCGGCGGCACCATGGAGGGCCTTGAGGGAACCACTGATCCGACCGGCATCAGCCTGGCCGGTACCGAGATGGCCCAGCTCGTCATCGGTACCCTCGGGGTCCTGCTCGCTGCAGGCGAGTACAGCACCGGCCTGATCCGCTCCACTCTCGCCGCGGTGCCCCGGCGGCTGCCGGTGCTCTGGGCCAAGACGGCGGTGCTCGCCGGGGTCGTCCTCACGGTCGGTGCGGTCGCGGTCTTCGGTGCCTTCTTCGCCGGGCAGGCCCTCCTCGGCTCCGACGGCGCCTCCCTCACCGACCCCGGCGTCCTGCGCGCGGTCAGCGGCGCTGTCGTCTACCTCACCGGTATCGGACTGCTGGGCATGGCACTTGGCGCCCTGCTGCGCAACACCGCAGGCGCGGTGACCACCCTGTTCGCCTCGAACTGGCTACTGCCCGGCCTGATGAAGGTCGCCCTCCCGCACAGCTGGAACGACACGATCGGCCCGTTTTTCCCCTCCAACGCCGGCTCCGCCTTCATGACTGTTTCCCCCGGCTCGGACCTGCTCTCCCCGGGGGCGGGCCTGGCCGTGTTCGTCGGTTTCCTGGCCGTGCTGCTGGGCATCGCCGCGCTGCAACTGAAGCGGCGGGACGCCTGAGAGAGTGCCCCATCCTGAAGCCGGGGACGCGTCCGAGCTGACCCGGTGGGTGCTACAGGGAGCCGCCTTCGTCACCGAACCTTGGGAAGCAGTGGCGTCCGTCCGGTCGGTCGGTCGAGGGCGAGCCCCGTCCCGGCGGGGAATCCGCTGAGGAGGCTGTGCCGGTACTGGAGCGCTTTGAGCCGCCTGCGGACTCTGCTGCGCAATTGCGTGCGGGGCGACGGTTGGGCGCGGGTGATCGTCCGTGCGGTCGTTGCCCTGTCGTGCGGCCGCGGGGGTGATGCGGTTGTCGATGAGGCCGAAGGGGCTGCCGAAGGTTCCGGCACAGACTGCGGCGGTGGCCCGGGCGGCGTTCCCGCAGGGGAGCCTGGCGATCCGGGTGCGGGACCGGCTCGCGGAGGTCTTCGCGGATGAGCCGTTCGCCGACGCGTTCGGGGTGCGCGGTGCCCCGGGACTGTCACCGGGAGTGTTGTCGCTGGTCACGGTGTTGCAGTTCGCCGAGGACCTGACCGACCGGCAGGCCGCGGCGATGGCGGTGCGGGCGATCGACTGGAAGTACGCGCTCGGGGCCGAGCTGACGGACACGGGCTTCGACGCGAGCGTGCTGAGCCGGTTCCGCACCGGCTGGCCGGGCACGGCATGGAACGGGTGGTCTTCGACCGGCTCCTGGAACACTGCAAGGACGAGGGCCTGGTGACCGCCCAGGGCTCGTACGTTCTCGGGCGGTGAGATGCCGCTGCCGGGTGGGGACGGGTTGTCGGGGTGGGGGTAGGTGATCAACTGAAGGAAGCGGTTCGTGATGATGGAGGTGTCTGACGCCTCATCACAACGAACCGCTTCTGGATGCCATCCTTGCTGATTACCGCTGTGTCCCGCCACCTCGACCACGATGCGGGCTCCATCCCCGACGACCCCGACCGCCTGCTGGACCTTGCCGACGTCCTCGACATGCTGCCCGATCCGCGCCGTCGACAGGGCCGCCGTTACCGGCTCGGCCAGGTCCTGGCACTGTGCACGATCGCCGTACTCGCCGGCGCCACCACCCTTGCCGCCATCGCAAGGCATGCCGCCTATCTGCCCGACGAGGTCCGTCACCGCCTGGGGCTGCGGGCCGCACCGCGGGCGACCACGTTCGGCCGACTCCTGGCACGTCTGGACGGCGACGCGGTGGACGCGGCGGTGGGTGCGTGGCTTGCAGGACACTGCAGCCGCTCCGCGACCGACGCTCAGCTCGCCCGAGCGGTGCGCGAGCACTGGCACGTCGAAGCCCATCACCACGTCCGGGACACCACCCTCGCCGAGGACGCCTCCAAGATCCGCACCGGGAACACCCCCCGCGCAATGGCCACTTTCCGTAACATCGCGATCGCCCTGGCCCGCCTCACCGGCTGGACCAACACCGCCCACGCCACCGACTACTACAAGTCACACCCCGACCATGCACTCGACCTCATCCAACCCGGCAGGTGAGCACGCAGGCGCCTTGGGCCCACACCTGGGCTTGATCCCGTTTGGCGGATATCGAAGATCAGTGGCTGCCGCTCCAGAAGGATGATGTCCGTCAAAGGGGACCAAGCCCAGTACAGCTGACAACCCGCTCAACCCGAGCGTCACATCATGTGACACCAAACCGCACTCGCTGCATGGCTCCTACTCGCCCCCGTAGGTACCGGGCGTCTGCCCGGTCACGCGCTGAAAGGCGGCGATGAAGGCGCTGGGCTTTCGGTATCCCACAGCCCGCGCGGTGGCCTTGACGGACGCGCCGGCCGCGAGATGGCCTACTGCGGCGCGGACACGGATCCGAGTCCTCCACTGCGAGAAGGTCAGCCCCGTCTCGGCGAGGAAGAGCCGTGACAGAGTACGCACCCCGCTGTGCACCTCCGCCGCCCACATCGCAAGTTCTCGCTGATCTCCGGGCGAGTCGATGAGCCGCTCGGTGATCGTACGCAAGCGCGGTTCGGCGGGCATGGGCACCTGGATCGAGTGGGTCGGCAGCGGCTGGAGGACCTCGAAGAGGAGGGCTTCGGCATGCCGGCGGCTCGCCGCGTCCGGCTCGGCCCGCAGGTATCGGATGAGCTCACGAAGCAGCGGTTGGACGGCGACGCCGGTGGGCTGCGTCCAGTCGATGGGGCAGCGCGTGGCCATGAACCGGATGACGCACAGTTCACCGGCGTGCCGTGTCGTCCCCGTGTGCTCGACACGGCCGGGAATCCACAGGCCGTGCCCCGGAGGCACCAGCCAGTCGTGCGAGACCGTGCGCAGGGTGACGGAAGTGGTCGACGCCCACAGCAGCATTGGCTCCGAATGGGTATGGGGTGCCACCTGGAGAGGCGGATGCGCATGCTGGTGCTCGATGGTCAGGATCGGCGAGGCGGCTCCCTCGCCCAGAGCTGTCACCTGAGCCATGACGCTCGCCTCTCCATCCGCCGATCCGTCCCGTCCTGGCCCAGCAGTTCCGTTCGCCCCGTGCTCCGATCACGATCTGGCCGTTCCGGGGTATCGCGTGGCCACCATGCGCACGAGCGCCATTCTACGGTTAGGCATGCCTAACTTGATGCCCGGGCGTGGTGCGTACCCACCTTCCGTTGCGGCGTCGATGCATGGGAAGAGGACGTCACCATGAACCGGATCAAGCCCGTCAGCCGTCGGATGCTGTCGGTCGAAGTCGTGCGCAAGGAGTGGAGGCCCGGAAACTTCCTGCTGGTGACCGTGGGCGGAGAGGACCTCAAGGACTTCCGGCCGATCGGAGTCGACCAGGCCTTCAGGCTCCTGTTCCGGCGGCCCGGCCAGGGCCGGCTCTGGCTGCCCTCCCGGTCCGACGCCACATGGATGGCGCAGTACATGATGACGGGCAAGGCGGCACGCCCCTACGTCCGTTTCTACACGGTCCGGCACTTCTGGCCCGACCGCAACGAACTGGACATCGAGTTCGTGCTCCACGAAGGGGACAGTCCGGCCTCCACCTGGGCGCGGGGTGCCCGCCCCGGCGAACCGGTCGGCATCCTCGACGAGGGAGCCACCTACAACCCGCCCCATGGCGTGGAATGGCAACTGCTCGCAGGGGACGAGACCGCGGTGCCGGCCATCTTGTCCATCCTGGACTCCGACGAGGGCGCGTTGCCCAGCGAAGTGTTCCTCGAGGTACCCAGCAGCGCAGACATCCAGCAGTTGAACACACCACAGAACGTCAGCGTGCACTGGCTTCCGCGCGACGGCCGCCCCGGACTTCCGGGGCGCTACGCACTCGACACCGTGATGAAGGCCGCCCTGCCGGCAGGGCGCTTCGCCACCTTCGTGGCGGGTGAGAATCACCTGCCCACGACACTGCGGCGGCACCTCGTCCATGAGCGCGGCGTCGACAAGTCCGACATCACTTTCGTCGGTTACTGGCGGCACGGCAGGGCGACTCCGGGATGACGGCCGCGGTGTCCGGTCAAGGCCGCCCGCGTGGACCGCCCTATTCACCCAGTCTGGCGGCAGATCTCGCTCTGCCACCCATCGTCACCCAGCGACGTTCCCTCCGCGGGTCGGGTTCTGTTCACGAAGCACCTCCATGACCGAGGCGACCTCTGAGCGCCGCCGCCCCGCCCTGTTCGCCCGGTGACTCCCCTCTTCTCCGACCGAAAGGAACATCCTTGAAGTCCCCAGAACCCGCTGACGCCAGGATCAGCATCATCGGCGCCGGACCCGGCGGACTGATCTGCGCACGCATCCTCCAGCAGCGCGGCATCGCGGTCACCGTCTACGACCGCGACCCGGGCCGCGACTCCCGCAACCAAGGCGGCACCCTCGACCTGCACGCTGACCACGCCCAGGTCGCCCTGCGCGAAGCCGGCCTGCTCGACGAGTTCTTCGCCCTCGCCCGCCCCGAAGGGCAGGAACTGCGCCAGATGGACCCGACCGGCGCGATCACGTTCCGCCAAGTCCCGGCGGCCGACGAACTCTTGAAGCCGGAAATCGACCGCGGCGACCTGCGCGACCTGCTGCTCGACTCCCTGGAGACGGGAACCGTGCGCTGGGGCCGCTCCCTCGACACGATCAGCGGACCGCCGATGGGCCGCGGCAATTGCACTTCGCCGACGGCACGAGCATCGAGACCGATCTGGTCATCGGCGCCGACGGCGCCTTCTCCCGGGTACGTCCGGCCGTGTCCACCGCCGTCCCCGAGTACACCGGGATCAGCTCCCTGGAAGCATGGTTCTCCGACGTCGACGACCGGCACCCCGAGATCGCCGAACTGGTCGGCTCGGGCGGCGCCCACGCGGCTGATGGCGAACGCAGCCTGTTCGCCCAGCGCAACAGCGGAAACCAGATCCGCGTCTACATCATCCAACGCCTTCCCGTCGACTGGATCAGCGCCAAGGGTCTGACCGCCGAGGACACCGATGGCATCCGCGCCGTGCTGCGCGACGAGTACGCCCTCTGGTCGCCCCGCATGCGCCGGATGATCACTGAGAACGACGGCCTCTACATCCACCGCCCGATCTTCGTGCTCCCTGTCCCGCACGCCTGGGACCACAACCCGACGGTGACCCTGCTCGGCGACGCCGCCCACCTCATGCCCCCGCTCGGCACCGGCGTCAACCTCGCCATGCTTGACGCCGGCGAACTCGCCCTCGCCCTCGCGAACGCAGCCACTGTCGACGACGCCATCCGCGTCTACGAGAAGACCATGCTCCCCCGCTCCATCGAGACGGCCCAGGCCATCGAGCATGGCACCGAACAGCTGCTGTCCGCCGATTCCTCCGCATGGCGGCTGAGCACCGTAGTGGCCAACTCGCTCGCCAAGTAAAACGCTCAAAGGACGGTGTGAGAGGGCGTGGCTGCCATGGAGCAGATCTCACGCAACACGGTGACCTACCGTGTACAGCAGGCGTTCACCCTGTGCGGCCACTCCGGGGACGCCCCGACCGACAAGCTACGCGCAGCCCTCACCGTCGCCGAATGGCTCCTCCACTCACCGCACACAGGCCAATAGCATCCGCCGACGCAGCCTGACCAGCACAAGTAACGTGCCGAGGTTGCTCAAATCGGCGACGCACCAGGTCCTCGCTCAGCTGCCGACGGTGCCCGGCAGCGCCGGGGTGAAGGCGCTGGCTGTCGTGGCCGGGATGGTCCTGTTCCGCGCGGACGCCGCGTTCTACGCCGCCGAGGTCGTGGCCGCCTGCCGCCGCGCCGGCGACCACTTCTCGCTCACCGTGCGGCTCAACCCGACAATCCACGCCGCGATCGCCACGATCGACGAGGACGCCTGGATCCCGGGTGACGGCGAGGTGGATCGCGCGGCGTTTGCCGGCCTTCGTGTCGCCGTGTGGGTCTTCGCGACGGCCAGCACGTAGTCGAGCTGGCGGCGGGCGAGCGCGGCGCGCAGTGCCGGGTCGTTGCCGTAGACCTCGTCGTCGGCGGCCCAGCGGGCGGGGGTGACTACGTGGTCAAGCCCTTCGACGTCGAGGAGGCCTTCGCCGGCCGCGCGCCCTGCTGCGCCGCAGCAGCCCGGAGAACGGCGTTGCGAGCACCGTTGCCGAGACCGATCTGTGCGAGGCGCCCGGCTGCCCGGAGTTCCTCACCGTCGATGTTGTTTGCGGGCGGTGCGCCACCGGGCCCGCCCCCGATGACCGACTCCGCCTGGGGCTGTGGAAAGTCCTCGGCCTGGTGGACTCCGCCGTGGTACCCGTCACGCCCTACGACCTGACGACGACGGACCTGGTGAGGTCTCTGCGATCGCCGTCTCTCACGTGCGCTGGGCCCTGGAATCCGGTAAGCACGCGTGCACCACCACCAAGGGACCGGTCGCCCTCGCCAGCCCAAGGCGCCTGCGTGCTCACGGCTGCCTGTCGCCTGCGCAGGGGACGATTCATTCGGACCCAGGCAGGCGGCGGGCCGGCATCCCTGGTTCGACGGTCGGCCTCCGTGCCCGTCGTTGGGTCTCCTCGCGTTTCCCGCGTAGGAAAGTGAGCGTGAGGTTGATGCCTTCGGCCTTGCCGAGCCAGTTCTCATCCTCAGCCCGCCGGAGGCGGGCAAGAAGGTCGGATTCGAGTTCTTCGAGCCGGCCGAGCATCTTCGGGTTGATGTGGAGCATCGGGCATCGGATGCAGGCGTGCTCGTGCCGACGAGGGGTGCCGTAAGGGCGTCCGCAGGAGCCGAGTTCGACCTTGCGACGGTCGAAGTGCTCCTCGAACTCCCCCCATTCCTGGACCGTCGTGTCGCGATACTCGCCCTCGGGCCGAATCTGGCGGCGGTGGTGCAGATGCTCCTGGTAGTGCCGAACGACGTCCTCGTCGAAGACCGCGACGTAACCGCGGGTGGTCTGGATGTTGAGGTGACCCAACAGGGCCGCTCCGATGTGGATCGGCAGGCCGCTGTTTACGAGTTCGGTGGCGAAGATCCTTCGGAAGTCGCGCGGGGTGAACTTCAATCCGCGGAACCCCGGATGGGCTTCGGCAAGGGGCCTGCCCGCGTCGACTGATCATCTCCTGGATGGTGCCCGTGCCCTGCGCAACCTCGCGATCAGCGTGTTCCGCCAGGACGGCCGGACCAACATCGCCGCCGCCTGCCGTCATACCGCCCGCCATCCACAGCGACCCCTGAGAGCCCTCGGCATCAGCTGATCAACCTGGACAGATCGACTGCACGCAATGGCCCTGGGACGGGGACGGGGACAACGGTGTCGTTGCAACAGGTGACCAACTGATGAATCGGGCGATAGGCACGGTCAGATTCTCTTCGGCGTGGGCACTCCAGTGGGCAGGTGGCCGGCGGCGAGCAAGTCGTTCCACAGGGCTGCCGGAAGTGGCTGGGACAGGAGGGCGGCCGCGTCACGTACTTCGTCGGCGGAACGGGCGCCGACCAGCACGCTCGTCACCGCCGGATGACCGAAGGGGAACTGCAGCGCGGCGGCGCGCAGTGCGACCCCGTGGCGCTCGGTGGCTGCCTGCAGGTCCACAGCGCGTTGGACGAGTGAGGCCGACGCGGGTGCGTAGTCGTAGGTCGCACCCGGGCGCGGTGCGGCCAGCAGGCCGGAGTTGAAGACCCCGCCGATGACCACGCTTGTGCCGCGTGCGGCGGCGGCGGGCAGCAGATGGCCGATGGCCTCGTGATTGAGCAGGGTGTAGCGGCCGGCCAGCAGTACGGCGTCGACATCGGTCTCCGTCACGAACCGGGTCAGCGCGGCGCTCTGGTTCATTCCCGCGCCGATGGCGCTTACCACGCCCTCGCTGCGCAGTCGCTCCAACGCGGGGTATCCCTCGCTGAGAGCCTGCTCGAGGTGGTCGTCGGGGTCGTGCAGGTACACGACATCGAGCGCGTCAAGGCCGAGGCGGCGAAGGCTGGCGTCGATACTGCGCAGTATTCCGTCGGCGCTGAAGTCCCAGATCCGGCGGTGCGTGGCCGGAACGGCGAACCCTTGCGCGCAGTCGTCACCGGTGGGGTGGTCGACGGGTTCCAGTAGGCGGCCCACCTTGGGTGGACACGGTGAACGAGCCGCGAGGCCGGCCTGTGAGGGCCCGGCCCAGTCGGATTTCGGACAGACCGAGTCCGTAGTGCGGGGCGGTGTCGAAGTAGCGGATGCCGGCTTCCCAGGCGGCATCCACTGTGGCGGCGGCGCTCTCGTCGTCGACGGGCGTGTGGAGGTTGCCGAGGGCGGCAGCCCCGAAGGCCAGTTCGGTGACGGCGACGCCACTGCGTCCGAGGCGTGTGCTGCGCATGTGGCTCCTCACTTCTCCGCGGGGCGCAGCCTCAGCCCCGCCATGCCGCCGTCGACGGCGAGAGCGGTACCGGTGACCGATGCGGCGGCGGGGCTCGCCAGATACACGATGGCCGCGGCCACCTCTTCGGCGGTCACCAGGCGCCCCATGGGCTGTCGGGCGTTGAGCGCCGCCCGTTCCACCGTCGGGTCGTCGGATGCCGCCAGCAGCGCGCTCACCCATGGGGTGTCGGCGGTGCCGGGATTGACGCAGTTGACGCGGATCCCTTCGCGGACGTGGTCTGCGGCCATGGCCATGGCCATGGCCAGGGTCAGGGCGAGGACCGCGCCCTTGCTGGCCGAGTACAGGCACGCTGCGGCAGGCCGGCGGTGGCGGCGATGGAGCAGGTGTTGACGATCGCAGCGTTGTCGGAGGCGCGAAGGCTCGGCAGTGCGGCCCGGCTGGTGCGGACGACGCCGAGTACGTTGACGTCGAGAACGCGGTGCCACTGCTCGTCGGGATTGTCCTCCACTGTGCCCGCGGCGCCCACTCCGGCGTTGTTGACCAGGATGTCGATTCCGCCCAGTCGTGCCGACGCCTCGGCCATGGCGGCGCGCACCTGGGCGTCATCGGTGATGTCGGCCCGCAGCGCGACGAGTGGCTCATCCACGCCGGTACTGTCCCGGTCCAGTACGGCCACCCGTGCTCCCTGAGCCGCCAGCAGGTCGGCCGTCGCGCGGCCGATACCTGAGGCGCCGCCGGTCACCACCGCCCGCAGACCGTCCATGCGGGTCATACGGCGAGCTCCTGGCCGTCGGTGGTGCGTGCCGCCAGGTCATCGGCCCAGAACTGGCCGTGTGGGTAGGTGTAGCGGGTGATGGAGCCGGGATGCATCTGTGCGGAGTATCCGGGGGCCGTGGGCGGGAGGTAGCGGCCGCCTTCGATGCGTACGGGATCGGTGAAGTGCTGGTGGAGGTGGTCGACGTATTCGATGACCCGGTCCTGGACGGTGGTGGACACGGCGAGGTAGTCGAACATCGACAGGTGCTGGACGAGTTCGCACAGGCCGACGCCGCCGGCGTGGGGACAGACGGGTATGCCGAACTTGGCGGCAAGCAGGAGGATGGCGAGGTTTTCGTTGACGCCGCCGACGCGGGCGGCGTCCAGTTGCAGCACGTCGATGGCTTCGGCCTGGAGCAGCTGCTTGAAGACGATGCGGTTTTGGACGTGTTCGCCGGTGGCGACCTGGACGGGCGCGACGGCCTTGCGGATGGTGGCGTGGCCGAGGACGTCGTCGGGGCTGGTGGGCTCTTCGATCCAGTAGGGATCGAACTCGGCCAGCGCGGTGGTCCAGGTGATGGCTTCGTCGACGTTCCAGCGCTGGTTGGCGTCCATGGCGATGCGGATGTCCGGGCCGACTGCGGCACGGGCAGCCCGGAAGCGCCGGATGTCGTCGTCGAGATCCGCCCCGACCTTGAGCTTGATCTGCCGGAAGCCGTCGGCCACCGCGCGCTGTGCCAGGCGGGTCAGCTTCTCGTCGGTGTAGCCGAGCCAGCCGGGCGAGGTGGTGTAGGCGGGATAGCCGTGGGCGAGGAGGTCGCTTTCCCGTGCGGTACGTCCTTCCCGGCCGCGTTGCAGGATCGTTACTGCTTCCTGGCGGGTGAGTGCGTCGGTGATGTACCGGTAGTCGATCTGGTCGGCGAGCCATTCGGGGTCGGCGTCGGCGAGGAACTTCCACAGGGGCTTGTCGGCCCGCTTGGCGGCCAGGTCCCATACGGCGTTGATGACGGCGCCGATGGCCATGTGCATCACACCTTTTTCGGGACCGAGCCAGCGCAGTTGACTGTCGCCGGTGAGGTCGCGCGCGAGGCTGCCTGGGTCGTCACACAGATCCTCTACGGACCGGCCCACGACGTGGGCTCGCAAGGCGTCGAGCGCCGCGACCTGCACGTCGTTGCCACGACCGATGGTGAAGGCGAAGCCGTGGCCCTCCAGGCCGTCTTCGCTGTCCGTCCGCAGTACGAGATAGGCGGCCGAGTAGTCGGGGTCGGTGTTCATCGCATCCGACCCGTCCAGCTCCCGGGACGTGGGGAACCGTATGTCGTACGTGTCGAGACCGGTGATCCGGGAGACGCTTGTTGAGGACACGCTGAGCCTTTCGTGATCGGTGAGACTGACGGACAGTGCCAGGGCCGGCAGCCGCCACCGCATCGCCGGGACCGACCCCGCTGACAGATGGGTCCGGCTGAGCCGGGTACCTGAGGCCACCGGCGGAAGCACACGTGGGGAGCCTCCTGTGCGGCCGTGTGCCGGCCACGCCGATCGACCCCGTCGGCGAGAAACAGTGACCTGGGCCCGTGCTTCGGACGCCCTCGCCCAGATGTGTGGACGGGGCCGGGAAGGTCACGGGCGGGGAGCGCGCCGACCTTCGACGCGGTCCCTTGCGGCCCGTCCCTCGATACTTCGGATGATTTTTCTGCGGCGGTGCCTGACAGTACGACCGCCGGCCCGTTGGCGCAATCAGTCCTCCGATGTCTATGGTCGAGGACGGGTCCTGAAAGTGATCAGATGGGCGTTTTATCCTGGTGATCTATCTCGGTGTTCGTGCCGTCGGTCACGATCCTGCGCATACATCGGATGAGGCTCTTGCCAAGTGTGGCAATGCGCTCGTAACGTCACGCCACGCTCCACAGGCAGCCGAGGAGGGCCCTCGGTGGTGAGACGGTTGCACGCCTGAGGTCGCCCCCGGCAAGGCATCGGATGTCTAGTCGTATCGCTGGGGGAAGCTTTCGGCCTGACGGTGGAGAAAACAACCTTGTTTCGGCCATTGCTCGTTGCTGGAACGCGGTTGTAACGTTTCACGCCTTAGCCGCATGGACTGAGTAGATCCGATGTTTTACCCGGCTTCGCGAATCCGAATCGCGCCCTATCGAGGGGTTTCCCGACCATGAGACGTTTCAATGAAGCACGCCGAAACCCGCTGCCTCGCGCCCTGACGGCGCTGTCCGCGGTCGCCGTTCTCACCTCCTCTGCCGTGGCGTGTTCGTCGTCGGGGAGTGAGGGGAGCGACACCACGGGCTCGGCGCCGGTCACTCTGACCGTTCAGCAGCAGACCGGGCAGGAGACCTTGTTCGGCTACTTCGCCAAGGCCTTCCACAAGGCGCACCCGAACGTGACGGTCAAACTGCAGACGATCAGCCAGGAGCAGAAGGCCGGCTCGAACCTCACTGTGCTGGGCTCGGGCAACGCGCCCGACGTCGGCTTCGTCCCGGTCGGCTCGTCGCCCTACACCGCTCTGACCAGCCGTGGCGGGCTGACCGATCTCAGTGACGTGTGGAGTTCCGGTGACCTCGCCAAGCGCTACGGCAGCGGCGTCTCCGGGTCGCTGAAGGTCGGCGGCAAGCCCTACGTCGTCGCCTTCTCCCAGGCCATCTACAACGTCGTCTGGTACAACCCGGCAGCCTTCGCCAAAGCCGGCGTGACCGTGCCGACCGATCACCGGTTCGCGACGCCGGAAGACCTCATCGCCGCGGCCAAGAAGCTGAAGTCGGCCGGGTACGCACCGCTGCAGCTCGGCGGCGCCTCCGGCTATCAGGCCAGCTGGATGGTCGACGCCCTGCTGCCGACCTCGGCGTCGCCGGCGCAGCTCGAGAACTACCTGGCGTCTTACAACAGCAAGACCGCCGTCACCGCGAAGTACACCGACCCGGCCTTCACCAAGGTGCTCTCGACGCTTGAGAACTACCGCAAGTCGGGCGTCTACCAGGACGGGTTCCTCGGTCAGAAGTACCAGGACGCCGAGACGCCGTTCCTCGCGGGCAAGGCGGGAATGTTCCTCGGCGGCAACTTCACGGCGGCCGACTTCGTGCCCGCGAAGACCTCGGTGAAGCCCGACTGGCTGCTCCTGCCGCCGGTCAACGCCGGGACGAAGACCACGCAGACCGGCTACTACGGCGACGCCCTGGGCATCCCGGTGAGGGCGCAGCACAAGGCGTGGGCGAAGAAGTTCCTCGAGTTCGTCATGTCCGAGAAGGCGCAGTCGGAGGGCGTGGTCGGCACCGCCAACCTGCTCCCCGGGGTGAAGGACCTGCCCGCCTCCGTCTTCGCCAAGATGGACGCGAATTCGCAGAGCATCCTGGCCGACATCACCAAGAACGGCAGCGCGGCCGGCTGGACGTCGGTCGTGCCGAACGCGCTCGCGCAGACCTTCATCGACCCGAAGATCCAGGCGATGTACTCCGGCAGCCTCTCGCCGGCCGCACTGGCACAGCAGCAGCAGGACGAGCTGCTGAGCTTCCGCAAGTCCGCGAGCTGAGCCGACCGTGAACGAGCCGTATCCCAGTTCGAGGAGAGGTGTATGAGCACGCATTCCGTGATCACGGCGTCGGACCCGGGGGCCGCCGCCGGCGACGCCGCGAAGTCCACGGGCGTCGTGCCCAGCCGGGCGCGATCGCGATCCGCGAGGCGTCCCGGCGCGGGCGGGAGGGGGTCGGGTCGCCGGTCGAGGGCCACCACCTCACCGTTGGTGACCCGCCTGGCACTGGTGCCCGCGCTTGTCCTGCTAGCCGTCTTCGTCCTCGGCGCGATCGTCCAGACGGTACGCATCAGTACCACGGACTGGGTCGGCTTCGGTCCCATGCACTCCGTGGGGCTGGACAACTACCGCACTGTTCTCAAGAGTTCGGACACCTACCAGTCGCTGGGCGTCACTCTCGTGTACGCCGCCGCGTCGGCGGTGGCGACGATCGTCATCAGCAGCCTTCTCGCCGCGGCGGTCAGCCACGGCGTGAAGGGCGGGCGCTTCTACCGGGTCATCTGGTTCCTGCCCGGTGTCGCGCCCGCGGCCGCCGTGTCGATCTTCTGGACGGCGAGTTTCCAGCCGCACTCGGGCGGCGTCAACCAGGTCCTCGGCCACATCGGACTCGGCAACGCGCACGCGTGGCTGGGTGACGCCTCCACGGCCGTCTGGCCGGTGGTGTTCGTGACCGTGTGGGCGGGCGTCGGCTTCGCGTTCCTGCTGCTGCTCGGCGCGATGGAACAGGTCCCCGTCTCCATCTATGAGGCCGCGCGCATCGACGGCGCCTCGACGGCACGACAGTTCTTCAGCATGACTCTCCCGATGATCCGGCCGGTGTTCGTCATGACGGCCCTGCTCGAGTTCATGTGGGCGTTCAACGGATTCACGACCGTGTGGGCGATGACGCAGGGCGGTCCGGGCACGGCGACCTCGATCCTGCCGGTGCGGATCTACCGGGAGGCGCTGCTGAAGGGGCAGTTCGGCCCGGCGTCGGCACTGGCCGTGCTCTCGGCAGTCGTACTCATCGCGGTCGGCCTCGTCGGCGTACGGGCCAGCCGCTCGAAGGAGGCGTGATGCGTAATCTGCTCGGTCGAGGCACCGCACGGGCCGCCCTCGTGCTCTGGACGCTGCTCGCCGTCGTGCCGTTCGTGCTGATCCTGCTGCTCAGCGTCAGGTCCAACGCGGACATCTACCTGAACGGCCTCGGTATCACCGGAAAGATCCTGCCCGGCAACTACGCGCGGGCCTGGCAGGGCTCGGCCGGGACGGCCGGACTGACCAGCTACTTCAGCAACAGTCTGATCGCGGCCGTCACCGCGCTCGTCTTCAACCTCGGGGCCGGAGTGACGGCGGCGTACTTCGCGACGCACCTGTCGGACCGCAGCCGCATCTGGTTCACCCGGCTGTTCGTGTCGTCGACCGTTCTGCCGATCGTGCTGATGATCGTTCCCTACTACCAGGCGTTCAACGCGTTCGGCGTGCTCAACATGCCGGTGGTCATCGGCATCGCGTACGGCGCCCTGGCCCTGCCGACCACCGTGCTGATCATGCACTCGTTCTTCGTCGACTTCCCGGTCGAACTGCTAGAGGCAGCCGCACTCGACGGCACAGGGGCCTGGCGCACGTACGTCCGCATCGTCCTCCCGCTCGCCAAGGGAGCGGTGACGGCGGTGGCGATGCTCACGCTCGTGTTCGTCTGGGGCGAGACACAACTCGGCGTGGTGCTGCTGCAGTCCGGTGAGTCGCAGACCGTGCCGGTCGGTCTGCTCTCGTTCCAGGGCCAGTACACGACCGACCAGGGGGCGCTGTTCGCCGGGCTCTCGCTGGCGTCCATCCCGATCATCCTGCTGTACCTCGTCTTCCACAAGAACGTCACCAAGGGCATCGCGCTCGGCGGAGTGTTCAAATGACCACCAACCCCCTGTACGCGCCACTGTCACAAGCGGTCGACGGCCTCGATGTGAGCCGCCGCCACCCCATCGTCCGCACGCCGGCCGCCGGCGACTTCTTCGAGGGCGCCCTGCTGGGCAACGGGGAGTTCGGGGCGGTCGTCGTGCCGCGGCCGGACGCCATCGTGATCCACCTCGGCCACAACGCCGTCTGGGACAAGCGGGCCCAGGTCGTCGACCCGGACCGGATGGGGACGTTCGCCAACGTGCTCACCGCCGCCGAGGAGGCAGCCCGGCACGGACGCCCGGACGAGGACGAGGAGTTCGCCCGGTACCTCGCCGACACCGAGGAGGGCTACGGGGCGCCGTACCCCAAGCCGTTTCCGTGCGGCTCGGTCCTGCTCAGCCTCGACACCCGGCGCTGCGAGGTCCTCGGCTATCACGTCGACATCGCCACCGGGATCTGCAGCGTGCAGCTCACCATCGACGGCGCTCCGTCCACGGTCGAGATCTTCGTCGCGGCGGATTCCGACACCGCGTGGGTGCGCTGGTCGGCGCACGGTACCGCGACGCTGCCGGTACGGGGCCTGCGCGTACTCCCCGACCCGCTCGGTTACGACGGCGCGGACGGGCCCGCCGACCCCATCGAAGCGGGCAACGCCTACACGCGCCCGAAGTCGGCGTTCACGCCGAACGAACACCTCACCCACGAGCAGTGGTCCCATCACCTCGCCTTCGTGCAGGGCCTTCCCGTCACCGGCGAGGCTCTGCCCGACACTCCGGCATTCCGGCTCGGGCTCACCTCCGACACCGAACTCACGGCCGGAACCGTCGCCGGTTTCAAGGGGCGACGCGTCGCTCTCGACCCCCTCGCCACGCATGTCGCACCGACCCGCGAACTCAACCTGCGGATCGATCTGACCCAAGACGAACTGTCGGCGCTGTCGGCCGCCCCGGTCGCCGTCGAGATGGGTGACCAGGACACGGCCAGGTCGGCGACGACGGCCTCATGGCGCGACTTCTGGGCCCGCTCGGCGATCGACGTCGGTGGCCACGAACTCGAGGCGCTGTGGTACCGCAACCTGTACTGGACGCGCTGTGCGCTGCGGGACGGCGGTGTCGCGCCCGGCCTGTTCGGCCCGTGGACCTACCGGGACATCGGCTCCGGCTTCCACGGCGACTACCACTTCAACTACAACGTGCAACAGCTGTACTGGGGCCTGTTCGTCACCGGCCACGAGGACCTCCACCACCCCTACCTGGATCTGCTGGACTCGCTGCTGCCACAGGCCCGGCGTACCGCAGAGCAGTACTACGGCATGCCCGGTGCGGCCTTCTCACTGATCGGCTGGCCGCTGGAGACCACGCTCGCGCCCTACCTGTGCCCGAAGTGGGCGTGGGAGGCGTTCATCCCGGCCTGGGCGGTGCAGACCCTGTCGTGGCACTACCTCTACACCGGTGACGTCGACCTGCTGGCGGACCGCATCGCACCCTTCCTGGTCGACGTCGCCCAGTTCCTGCTCGACTATCTCGACGCGGGCACCGAGCGCCTGGCCCGCGACGACGGACGGTTGCACGTCTACCCCACGGTCGTCCCGGAGGTGTACGGCCTGTCCGACGGGCTGCGCCTCAACGTCGACGGACACGTCGACATCGTGTTCTTCACCTTCGCCTTCCAGGCACTGGTGGACGCGGACGAGGCGCTGCGTACTGCCGGACGGGACGCTCTGCCCGAAGACCTCGTGCAACGCGCCCGCGCCGCGGTGTCCCAGCTTGTCCCGCTGCCGACGACAGAGACCGACGAGGGCACCGTGTGGGTGAGCGTCGCAGGCGAGGACCCGGACGTCGTCTACAACGTCCCGGCCGCGGCGATGGCGGTCTTCCCGTGCGAAGCCGTCTCGCTCTCGTCACCGGCCGACCAGGTCGACATCGCCCGCCGTACGGTCCGCCGCCAGCGCACCGAGGGAGGCAACGACCTCGTGTTCGTCGCCATGCAGGAGGCACGGCTCGGTCAGCTCGACCTCGAGCGGTGGCTGCGCCACGTCCGGTACTGCACGATCCCCAACGGCACGGCGACAGCACGGGTCCAGTGCGCTGGCGGCCGGTACGACGACGCGACACCCTTCGACTTCATGGCGCGGATGGGGGTGTGGACCGAGAACTTCGCGGTCGGCGCCGTGATCTCCGAGTGCCTGCTGCAGAGCCACGACGGCGTGATCCGCATCCTGCCGAACTGGCCCCTTGATCTCCCGGTCAGCTTCACCGAACTGCGAACTCGCGGGGGTCACCGGGTTTCCTTCACCCGGCGCCCCGGCGAGGCAGACCGGCTCGAGCTGACCGGAGGGCACGAACGTGAACTGACGGTCGTGCCGCCGTGGTCCGGACCGAGCACCGTCCACCCGGCCGCGGACAGCACCGAAGAAGCGCAAGCGATCCACCATCCGCCCGGGCCGATCCGACTGTCGGTGCAGACCGGGACGGTCGTCCGTATCTCACCTGTTCCGTCCCTCAATGACGAGCTCGAAGGAACCACCACATGCGCGATTTCCTGAGACCACGCCAGCTCCCAGCCGTCGGAGCGGCCGCCGCCCTGGTTGCGGGGCTGTTCGCCGGTGCCGACAGCGCGGCCGCGGCCAACAGCACCTACTACGTCAACAACCAGGCCGGAGGGGAGGGGGCTCCGTGGCGCTGAGCGGCCGTCTGCCGGGCCGGAGTTCTGGCGGGCCGCCGTACCCCCGCCGTCACGAATGCGGGCGCGTGAGGCGACCCGGGGCCCGTCCTGGGCTGATGGGGAGCAGCTGCTGCCGCGATGCAGCTGAGGCCGTCACGCTGGTCAGCCGTGCGGGCATCGCCGTGGCTAAGCGTCCGGCTGCACAGAGTCCGTGGTGGTGTTTTGGGTGTCAGGTGGCCGACCGTGGACCGAGGCAGCCTACCGACCCACCCATGTCGCGGACGGCTCCGCATCCGCGATTCACTATGTCATCGGCATGCAGCGATAGCGGTATCGGAACCGGCCTGCCTTCTCGCCTGCCAACCTGCGCGGTTCTTCGCCGAACAGGCGGCACGAGCCGCGACATGGCGCAAGGTCGGCCACACGAACGCGGTTGGCACGGCCGCGGTCGGGGCACGGCGCCGCCCGCCATGCGCTCGACGGCCTCTCGGCTCATCGGTGGCGAGGCCATGTCCTCCTTGGCCGCCCGGACCATGTCCCCGGCCAATCACTCAGCGGTGAGGAAGGTGTGGGGCGGCGGTCACGAGGGGGACGGGTGGTGCCGGCACGGCCAAGAGTGGCCCTGGAAGGTCAAGTCCCAGGCCGCGACGGACGGTCGACGGCCTTGCCCGGGGACCGCGCGCGCACGGCGGCGAAGCGAGAGCGCAACCCGACCTATCGGCTGAATACATCCTATGTTCGGGGCGGTTAGCCCTGAGGGTCGGACGCGTCTGCCAGCTGCACTCTCGGGTCTCACCTGGCGATTTCTGTCGAGGTCCTAGACGGACCACCGATTGGTGTCCCAGTAATACATCCGATGTTACCCCCGCCGACACATGCTGTTTGTAAGGCCAGTCATGACATCGTGTGCTGTCCTGCGAACTGCCAAGAGAAGGCCTTGTCGGAGCCGATCACCCGCCGAACGGGCGCTCGGCGGCATGGCGGTCACCCGCGGCGGGCTTCGCCCATGCGTCCGCAGCCCTGTCTCACGTCAGGTACTACCGACACAGAAGGAACGATCATGCCCATGACACAAAGACGTCGAAGGTTCCTGCCGCGGCTGCGGGCCACGCTGATCGCCAGTGCCGCCGCCCTGGCGTGCATGCTGATCACGCTTTCCGCGCCCTTTCCGGCGTCGGCCGTCGACCAAGTGACCAGGACCGATGACTTCGAACGCGCCAACGGCTCCCTTGGGGCGAACTGGGTCTCCGACCGGGGAGCGTGGTCGATCGCATCCGGTGAAGCTCTCTCCGCTGCCACCCCGACGAACGCTGTCGCCACCTACCGTCCGGTTCAGCTCGGTAGCTCGTACACCGTGAGTGCTCAGATCAGGATCGTCAGCAGCTCGCCTTCCGGTGCGGAATGGAGCGGTATCGCGGCGAACGTACAGGGAACGACCTCGCTGGACTACTACGTCCTGCGCGTGTCGACCGCCGGTGGGGCCCGCACGGGGCAGTGGCAGCTGCTGAAGATGGCGGCCAGCACCACACCGACCGTGCTGGCCCAGGGAAACATGAACGCGCCCTACGGCTCATCTCTCGAACTGAACCTCGGTCGCGACGGGACCCGTTTCACCGTCTCGGTGCGCAACAGCGACTCCGGGGCCACCCTCGTCGACACGTCGTACACGCTGCCCACCACCGACCCGACCCGTGTGGGCGGCTCCGCCGGCCTCTACTCGAACACGGGCAACCTGCGCGCGAAGTCGTTCTCCCTGACGACTTCCACCCCGGCCATCTCACCTACGGCCACGCGCTCCGAGGACTTCGAACGCGTCAACGGCTCCCTCGGGGCGGACTGGGTCTCCGACCGGGGAGCGTGGTCGATCGCATCCGGTGAAGCTCTCTCCGCTGCCACCCCGACGAACGCTGTCGCCACCTACCGTCCGCTTCAGCTCGGTAGCTCGTACACCGTGAGTGCTCAGATCAGGATCGTCAGCAGCTCGCCTTCCGGTGCGGAATGGAGCGGTATCGCGGCGAACGTACGGGGAACGACCTCGCTGGACTACTACGTCCTGCGCGTGTCGACCGCCGGTGGGGCCCGCACGGGGCAGTGGCAGCTGCTGAAGATGGCGGCCAGCACCACACCGACCGTGCTGGCCCAGGGAAACATGAACGCGCCCTACGGCTCATCTCTCGAACTGAACCTCGGTCGCGACGGGACCCGTTTCACCGTCTCGGTGCGCAACAGCGACTCCGGGGCCACCCTCGTCGACACGTCGTACACGCTGCCCACCACCGACCCGACCCGTGTGGGCGGCTCCGCCGGCCTCTACTCGAACACGGGCAACCTGCGCGCGAAGTCGTTCTCCCTGACGACTTCCACCCCGGCCATCTCACCTCCGGGAACGCTCGATTGCACGGTGGACAAGGGCTCCTACGACTTCCCCGATGCCCAGCAGCAGGTGCTCCAGACGATCCCGGTGGACACGACGTGGGCCGGCATGCCGGTGACGCAACGGGTACTGACACACAATGACGATCAGTACGTGGCCTACTACGACGGCGCGCGCCGGATGACGATCGCGCACCGCAGCCTCTCGGACAACAGCTGGACCAAAAAGGTGCTCCCCTCGACGTTGGGCTGGGACAGCCACAACTACATCTCGCTGGGACTGGACCGCGACGGCAACCTCCATGTGTCCGGCAACATGCACAACGCGGCGTTGGTGTACTTCCGCACCACCGTGCCCGGCGACGTGACGTCGCTGACCCGAGTGACCACGATGATCGATGCGTCGACCGAGAACTCGGTGACCTATCCCGAGTTCGTCAACCGCCAGGACGGCAGTCTCGTCTTCAGCTATCGCAATGGTGGGTCAGGTGACGGCGTGACCTATTTCAACGTGTATAACGAGGCCTCCTCCACCTGGTCGCGGCTGGTCGACGAGCCGCTCTTCGACGGCAACGGATCCGCCGACAATCCGAGCGGGACGTGGAACGCCTACTTCGAAAACCCCACCCTCGGACCAGACGGATGGTTCCACATGATCTGGGTCTGGCGTGACACTCCCGACGCCGCGACCAACAGTCGGCTGAGCTATGCCAAGAGCAGAAACCTCGTCGATTGGTTCGACAGTGCCGGCCATGCGCTGACGACCCCTTTCCGGTACGGCGAGGCGGATGTAATCGACCCGGTGCCGGACGGCGGCGGTCTGCTCAACGGCAACGCGAAGCTCGGCTTCGACGCCGAGGGCACTCCGATCATCAGTTATCACAAGTACGACGGTGACGGGAACTCCCAGATCTACGTCGCGCGCCCCGACGGATCAGGCGCGTGGGACATCCACCAAATCAGCGACTGGAAGGGCCGCTGGAGTTTCGGCGGTGGCGGCAGCCTCGCCTTCACGGTGTCCATGCTCGGCTCCGAGGTGATGGAGGATGGCAACATCCGCGTCGACTTCACTTGCTCGGGTGAACCGCGGAGCATCGTCATCGACGGTGGCCTGCACCCCGTGGCGGAGGCTTCGACCCCGGAGCTGCCCGCCGAGATCACGGATGTGCGCGGCACCTACCCTGGCCTGGCGGTGCGACTGCAGACCGACCTGGCCGGCCGCAACGACACCGGCACCTACTATCTCCGCTGGGAATCCCTGCCTGCAAACCAGGACAGTCCGCGCACGGACTGGCCTGAGGAGGGAAGCGCGCTGGAGGTGGTGCTCCTGGGCCCGCCGTCCGCGCAGTAGAAGACGGCTGCTCTCCGCAGCGCCGGTTCTGCGGGGCGAGCTCAGGCGAACCCGTCCCGCTGAGCGGCGGCAACAGCACACACACGTCTGCGGCCTTCGTACCGGTCCCCTGTGTTTCCAGACCTGGAACACAGGATCAGGGCGAAGGCCGCCGTGCACTGCGGGGACCAGGCAGACGCAGCGATAGACCGGTTCAGAACGAGGCAGCTGTCGGTGCAGGGGGCCACATTGGAATGGAGGCCTCGCCGAACGTGGGCCTTGCCCCTTGATCACCCCCCCCGTGGTGATCACTTCCAGCACCACCGCGCTCAAGCAGGCGTCCACCTTCACGGCCGTCGCCGGACTGGCCGACGCGGGCGGCTACTCGTTCCGCGACAGCTCCGGCAACTACCTTCGCCACTACGACGACCGAGCCCGCTTCGGCGCCAACGACGGTACGTCGACCTTCGCGAAGGGCGCCACGTTCATCGCCCGGACGGGCACGGCGTCGGGCTCGGTCCGCTTCGAGTCGTACAACCACCCGGCTACTTCCTGCGCCACTACAACTAACAGCTGCGCGTGGACGTGACGGACGGCACGGGCAACTTCCGCCAGGACAGCTCGTCGTGCCGGTGACCGGCTGGGCCTGAGCAGCGCCCTTGCCGGCCCGGGCAGTCGCGCCGGCGGTCGGGGAGTTTCCGTCAGACGCTGTTTCCGGGAAGACGGATTTCCGCACCCCTTGGACGAAGGGCTGTACCACCCGGAAGACCTGCGGCCCTGACCGAAGGCTTTCACCGGACCGTCCCGGTGACCGCCTGGTATGGGTCACCTCCCCTGTACCTCGCCTGTATCTCCCCTATGCGCGCCCCAAATGCCGCATGGCCAGGGCCAGTTGCAGTCTGAGTCGGCCCTGCGGGGTACGGATGGGCCACCCGAGCAGCGCCTCGGCGTGGCCCAACCGGTCCTGGAGCGTGGAGTGGTGGACGTTGACCTCGACGGCGGCTGCCCGCAGGCTCGCCGTCGAGGCGACCGCGTGCAACGTCGTCAGCATCCAGGGCGCGTCCGCGACCGCCGCATCCAGCGCCCGCACATCGGGCGGCGGATCGGCCCCCGGCGCGACAAGCTCGGCGAGCAGCCCGATACCGCCGAGCTCATCGGCGTACACGACCCGGGGGCCGGGAGCGTTCGGGGTGCCGTCGGCGGTGAAACGAAGCGCGGTCCGGGCGGCGGCCCAGGAGCCCGGCAGTTCGAGCAGGGGCACGGCCGGGCCGACACCGACCCGGCCCGGCGGGAGGGCGGTGCCGGCGGATCCGGCGTCGAGGTGCGCCGGTCCCGGGTCCGCGGTGGCGGATCCGGCGTGGGTCGGTGCGGTGCCCCGGGCCGGTACCGGTGCCGGCCCGGGGGTGGACGGCCGGGCGTGCGGGTGGATCGGCCCGCGCCGGGCGGAGGCGTTCACGATGCGGGGCGGGCCGTCGAACGGCGCGGCCACGCGGGCCCGGGTGGCCGGGTCCAGGCCCAGCTGCCGGGCCGCGTGCAGCCGTACCTGCTCGGGTGCGGTGGCGTCGAGGAGGGTTTCCACGAGCGCCGGGTCGTCGGCGTGGGCCGTCGGTGCGCGGCCACGGGTGCGGTCGAGGACGACGCGGATGGCAGCCGCCGCCCGTTCGAGGATCACCGAGTCGACGACGCTGGGTGCCCCCGCCCGCTCCAGCCACAGCGCCGGAGCACCGTCCGGCGACAGCGCGGCGGACGGCCACGCGGGGTCGGGAGGCTGGTCCGTGTCCCGGCGGTGCCCATCGGTCTCGACCCGCAGACGTACCCGCCGCCCGGCGTCGGCGAGCCGCGCCGGACACCCTGCCAGCACGGCGACCCCGCGCACCATCGCCTCAAGACCGGCCCGGTGCTCGGCCAGCCGGTCGAAGTAGGCGATGACCCGGACGGCGGCGCCGGCATCCGGATCCAGTGCGGTCAGCCGCCCCGCCAGCTCTTTCATGGCCCCATGGTGCGCCATGGGGCCACGTTTCGTGGAGTGTGTGCGCTCACAGGTCGCGGGGGGGAGTGCGGCACGGGCCGCCTCCCCCGCGCGACCGCCGCGTACGCGCCCCTGAAGGGGCGCGGGGAACTGCGCGACCAACCCCCTCCGCAACCCGCGGCGAAAGAAACCGCCTCCCCCACCACGCGTTGGCAGGCGGGTGCGCGGAGGCAGCCGCGCGTCAGCCTCACCCCCCGGTACCCGGCCCCGTCAGTCTGCGAGGAGCCTGCGCAGCCACGCCACCTGGGCCGCCTGGCATGCCTGGGAGAGGACCGCCTGCGGGGCGAAGCTTTCGAAGCCGTGGAAGCCGCCCGGCCACACGTGCAGTTCGGCGGCACCGCCGGCCTGCCACAGGCGGGTGGCGTAGGCGACGACCTCGTCGCGGAACGTCTCGGCCGAGCCGACATCGAGGAAGGCCGGGGGCAGCCCGGACAGGTCCTCCGCGCGAGCCGGGGCGGCGTACGGGGAGACGTCCGGGCCGCCGCGCCGCTCACCCAGCAGCGCGGTCCAGCCGGTGTCGTTTGCCGTGCGGTCCCACGCGCCGAGGCCCTCCATCTGGTACACGGAGGGGGTGTCGTTGCGGTCGTCGAGCATCGGGCACATCAGCATCTGGCCGACGGGGCGCGGACCCTTGCGGTCCCTGAGGAGCAGGGCCAGCGCGGCCGTCAGGCCACCGCCCGCGCTGGCCCCCGTGATGACGATCCGCTCGGCGTCGGCGCCGATCTCCTCGGCGTGGTCGGCGATCCACAGCAGCCCGGCGTACACGTCGTCGATGGGCGCCGGGTACGGGTTCTCCGGTGCCAGGCGGTACTCGACGGACACCACGACCGCGCCCAGCTCATTGGCCCAGCGCAGCGGGGCGTCCACGCCGACGCGGTTGTTGCCGAGCACCATGCCGCCGCCGTGGACGTGGTAGATCACGGGCAGCGGACCGTCCGTCGCCGGATCGACCGGCCGGCAGATCAGCAGCGAGATGTCGGGCGCGTTCTCGGGACCCGGCACGACCCGGTCCTCGACCTCGAACGCCCCGCCCAAGGTCAGGTCCATGTCCGCCCACATCTCTATACCGGGACCGTTACGGGTGGCTTCGATCTCGTCCATGGTCAGCTGGGTCAGCAACGTGTCCTTGATCATCTCCAGGGCGGCGGCGAGTTCCGGGTCGAACGGGGGCGGCGTGAGCGTCATTGCCTGTGCTCCTCATGCTGCGTGTGGCGGATCGTACGGCGATGATCCGCGCGTCCGCAGGTTCCGGCCCGCCGCCGTACGGCGGGACTTGCCCGCCGTTTGGCGGGTAGCGCGGATGTAAGTGGTCATCTCGGGAGACGAGGAGGCCGTTTTGCTCCTCTAAAAGTACCTATTCGTTCTGCCGTAGACATGCCATGTTTCGCAGAGGACCGGGCGCGATACAAAGGTGCCGCGCAGGTTCAGGTACGGCGCATACGGCTACGAAGGCGTCACCTGCGTCGTCGCCTCCGGCAGCAGCACATCGGCCACCGCCAGCGGGCAGACCCTCGTGGTCGCCAGGGCCATCAAAGTGCTGCTGACCAAGCTCGGCCGGTGTGAGACGTCCAGCGACCGGAACTCCCAGTCTCCGCAGGCTACTCTCGCGGACCTCGCGGACCTCGCGGACCTCGCGGACCTCGCGGACCTCGCGGACCTCGCGGCCGAGTACGCCACCCTGCTCAGCCGCCACGCCCCGCGGCACCGGGCGATGCATGGCCGCTCCAGCCGCGACCTGAAGGTCTCCGGCGCCGACTGTCAGCCGTCCACCCGCGCACTGATCGCCCGGCGGAACGGCAGCACCTCCTCACCTTGGCACAGACCCTTCCGGCAACCGGCCACGTCGCTCCTGTCCCGGTCGGCGGCCTGATCCAGCACTGAGGCATCGCCAACATCTGCCTGGCCTGCTTGCCCCGGTGACGTTCGTGAGAGCCGGAGATCGGCGCGCTCCCCGTGTTGGTGATCGTCACGTCGGCGTTGAAGCCGCCGTTCCAGCGGTAGGTGACCCGGTAGCTGTCAATCCCCTGGTTTGACCAGGGGTTGACAGATCTGCTGTGGCTGCCGCGGAAGGTGCCGATACACCGTCGCACGGCCGTGACCTGCATAAATTCATGGGGTGCAGGACTTTGAAACCGCCCTGCTCCTCAACCTGAAGGGCGGGGTGGTCACGGCGGGGAAGGAGTGGACGAATGACGGTGCCGTTCACGAGGTCCACTCACTGAAGCGACGGGCGGCCAAGGCGACGAGGCTCGTGCCCGTCCCGCCTGTGCTGGTGCGCATGCTGCGCGAGCACATAGAGAGTTTCGGTGTCGCGCCCGATGGACGTCTGTTCCGCAATGCAGCGGGAAACTACGTCGATCCTTCCGCGTACGGCATCACATGGGGACGTGCGCGTGAGGCCGCACCGACTCTCGATGAACACGCCCTTGAGCTTGCGAAACGCCCCTACGACCTGCGCCACGCAGGAATCTCATTCTGGCTTGCCTCCGGTGTCGACCCGGCAGAGTGTGCGCGCCGCGCCGGACAAAGCATCCAGGTTCTCTTCCGCTACTACGCCAAGTTTCTGGCCGAGGCACGGAACCATGCCAACAGCCTGATCGAGGAGTCGATGCGAAGGTGGGTGGGGCAGGACGGCAGTGCAGAGGACGCATGAACCGAGCCATGGCCCGGAAATGCCCCGGAGCGGCTGGTCAGAGGTGGGATAGCAGTGGGACATATCAGGAGTTACTCTGCACTTCACCCCGTGGCTTAGACGCAGGCCGGGAAGGGCGCCTGTCAGGTGAAATGCCTGGTCAGGCGCCCTTTTTTGGCGTCTAGAAGAAGCCCAGTTTCTTCGGCGAGTACGACACCAGAAGATTCTTCGTCTGCTGATAGTGCTCCAGCATCATCTTGTGCGTCTCCCGCCCGATCCCCGACTGCTTGTACCCGCCGAACGCGGCGTGCGCCGGGTACGCGTGGTAGCAGTTGGTCCAGACGCGGCCCGCCTGGATCGCCCGACCTGCCCGGTACGCCGTGTTCATGTCCCGGGTCCACACGCCCGCCCCGAGCCCGTACAGCGTGTCGTTGGCGATCTTCAGGGCGTCGTCGAAGTCGTCGAAGGAGGTCACCGAGACGACGGGGCCGAAGATCTCCTCCTGGAAGATCCGCATACGGTTGTCGCCCTCGAAGATCGTCGGCTGGACGTAGTAGCCGCCCTTCAACTCGCCGTCGTACTCGATGCGTTCGCCGCCGGTGAGGACTTTCGCACCCTCCTGCCGGCCGACGTCCAGGTAGGAGAGGATCTTCTCCAGCTGGTCGTTGGAGGCCTGGGCGCCGATCATCGTGCCGGTGTCGAGGGGATGGCCCGGCTTGATGAGCTCGGTGCGGGCGACGGCGGCCTCGAGGAACTCGGCGTAGTTGCCGCGCTGGATCAGTGCCCGGGAGGGGCAGGTGCAGACCTCGCCCTGGTTGAGGGCGAACATCGTGAACCCTTCGAGCGCCTTGTCACGGAAGTCGTCGTCCCGGGCCCAGACGTCGTCGAAGAAGATGTTCGGTGACTTGCCACCGAGTTCGAGGGTCACCGGCTTGATGTTCTCCGAGGCGTACTGCATGATCAGCCGCCCCGTGGTGGTCTCGCCGGTGAACGCCACCTTGGCCACCCGCGGACTGGACGCGAGCGGCTTGCCCGCCTCCACACCGAAGCCGTTGACGATGTTCACCACGCCCGGCGGCAGCAGGTCCGCGATCAGGCTCATCCAGTAGTGAAGGGAGGCCGGGGTCTGCTCGGCGGGCTTGATGACGACCGCGTTGCCCGCCGCGAGAGCCGGGGCCAGCTTCCACACCGCCATCAGGATCGGGAAGTTCCACGGGATGATCTGCGCGACGACACCGAGCGGCTCATGGAAGTGGTAGGCCACCGTGTCGTCGTCGATCTCGCCCAGCGAACCCTCCTGCGCGCGGATCGCCCCCGCGAAGTACCGGAAGTGGTCGATCGCGAGGGGGATGTCGGCCGCCAGCGTCTCCCGCACCGGCTTGCCGTTCTCCCAGCTCTCGGCGACCGCCAGCTTTTCGAGGTTCGCCTCCATGCGGTCGGCGATCTTCAGCAGGATGTCGGACCGCTCGGTCACCGAGGTACGGCCCCATCCCGGAGCGGCGGCGTGCGCGGCGTCCAGCGCCCGCTCCACGTCCTCCGCGGTGCCCCGCGCGACCTCGGTGAACGGCTGCCCGTTCACCGGGGACGGGTTCTCGAAGTACTGCCCGCGCACCGGCGGCACGTACTCGCCACCGATGAAGTGGTCGTAGCGCGCCTGGTAGGAGACGATCGCGCCCTCGGTGCCGGGTGCCGCGTAACGGGTCATGCTGGCCAGCCTCCTTCAGCAGCGCTGCCCGCCGTTGGGCAGCTCTGGCGTGAGGCTAGGAGCGGGGACGTTGCAACCACGTTGCCGTCGGCGCGGCCAGCTCGGACTCCAGCGCGGCCAGCCGGGCCCGGACGCTCGCCGTGGGCCGCACGGCGGCGAGGGCCCGCCACACGTCGACGTCGTCCTCGCCCCACGGCGCGTGTGCCCATTCCGACAGCAGGTCCGGGTCGCGTCCGGTGACCAGCGCCGTCCGCAGCCCGTCGGCGATCCGGCGCCTGAGCCTGACCACCGCCGGTGCCTGTGAGGCCGGCAGCAGTGGACCGGTGTATCCGCGCGCCGCCGCGCTGACCGCCCCGCTCTCCAGCCGCCTCTCCACGACGGCCACGTCCGACTCGACCCGCACGGTCAGCCGGTACGGCCGCGACGACAGCAGCCCCGGCCCCAGCACCCTGCGCAGCCGGGCCAGTTCGGCCCGCAGCGTCACCGGTGTCACCGACTCGTCCTCGTAGAGCGCGCACAGCAGCTCGTCCCCGGTCAGACCCTCCGGGTGCCGGGACAGCAGCACCAGGATCTCGCTGTGCCGGCGGCTGAGCCTGACCCTCCGGCCGGCGCCGACCAGCAGTGCCTCGTCCCGGCCCAGTGCACTCAGTTCAGACGTGTCGGTGGCGGGCTGCTGCGGGAGGAGCAGCGCCAGCTGCGACTCGGCGGCCCGCGCGACCGCCTGGACGAAGCCCAGGCTGTGCGGATGCGCGAGCCCGTCCCCGCCGGTGATGTCCACGGCCCCCAGGACCCGCCCGGTCCGTGGATCGTGCACCGGCGCCGCCGCGCAGGTCCACGGCTGCACCCGGCGGATGAAGTGCTCCGCCGCGAACACCTGCACCGGCCGGTCCACTGCGACCGCGGTACCCGGCGCGTTCGTCCCGACAGCGGTCTCCGCCCACCGCGCGCCCGGCACGAAGTTCATCCACTCCGCCTGTCGCCGGGTCCTCGTATGACCCTCGACCCAGAGCAGCCTTCCGTGCTCGTCGCACACCGCGAGCAGATGCTCCCCGTCGGAGGCGAAGGTCCCCATCAGCTCACGGAACAGCGGCATGACCCGTGCCAGCGGGTGCTCGGCCCGATACGAGCCGAGGTCCCCGTCGCTCAGTTCGACGCTCGCGGTCCCGTCGGGCCCGACACCGGCCCGCGCGGAACGCTGCCACGAGTCGGCCACCACCGGGCGCACCGGCCGCTGCACCGTGCCCGCCTCGGTGAACGTCTCGTGTGCGCGCCGCAGCAGCCGGACATGTTCGGCAGGGTCGGCCCCCGGTTCCAGGGCCACCCATGGATCGGTCAACTCGGCCTCCCGGAGCGCGACGCGGCTGCGACCATCGTCACTCCGGGTGCGCGCGCAAACAACCTCCTCGACCGGCCTCACTCGAACGATGCGCGGCTCACACGGCTTCGACCATGCGCAAGTAGCGCTGCCAGTCCCAGTACGCCCCCGGGTCGCTGTGGTCGGTGCCCGGCACCTCGTAGTGCCCGATGATGTGCGCGCGGTCCCTGGGGATGCCGTATCTCCCGCAGATCCCCGCCGTGAGCTTCGCGGACTCCTGGTAGAGGGCCTCGGTGAAGTAGGCGGGCTTGTCCACCCATCCCTCGTGCTCGATGCCGATGCTGCTGGTGTTGTAGTCCCAGTTCCCGGCATGCCAGGCGATGTCCGCCTCCCGCACGCACTGCGCGATGTGCCCGTCGGCCGATCGCACGACATAGTGCGCGGACACCTTCTTCGCCGGGTTCTGGAAGATAGCCAGGGTGCCGGTGTAGTCGGTCTGCGTGACGTGGATGATCACCCGGTCCACCCGGTGGGACCAGGGGCGCTCCGCCGCCGTGAAGTTGGACGGGTTGGCCGGCTGCCACTCCGCGAGCGGGTGGTCGACGGGTTGCGGGGCCGCCCCGGCCTGGGCTTCGGGAAGCAGCGCGTACGGTACGGCGGCCAGGACGGCCCCCTTCAGCAACCGCCGTCTGCCGAGCAGCGGTCTGGCGCGTTCCATGAATCAAGTCCCTTTCTTCTCAGCGGTGTTCAGCCAAGCAGGGCCACCGCGGTCTCACGAAGCCGGTCATGTACTCCGCGGTGAGTCTCGCGCGCCGGCAGCCATTCCTTGCGGATCTTCGCCACGCAGGTGTAGTTGGTGTCGCACACGTTGGCCAACGGCGACTCCACCGCTTGGGTGGCGAACTGGTACGCGTCCAGTTCGCTGAACCCGTAGTCGCGCACCAGCCACTGCACGAGGTCGAGCTGGGATATCCGGAACGCGTCCTCCAGCGGGCGTGCCGAACCGGTCGAGATGATGTGGGTGTCCGACTCGATGCGTGGCCAGGGCGTGGCGAGCCCCTTGAGCAGCTCGACGATCACCACGGTGTTCATCGCGCACTCGACGGCGACCCCGCAGGTCTCTCCCTCGCCCTGGCGGGCATGACCGTCGCCGAGGCTGAGCAGGGCGCCCTCCACATTGACCCCGAGGTAACAGGTGACACCCGCTCGCATCTCCGGTGTGTCCATGTTCCCGCCGTGCGCGTCGGGCACCAGTGCCGAACGCACCTCCAGATTGGCCGGTGCCACCCCCACGGTGCCGTGCATCGGGTCCATGGGCAGCTCGATCTCTATGTCACTGTCGCGCGCCCGGAACAGTGCCGTGCGCCGGGTCCGGTCCAGCTGCCAGATCCACACGGTCTCGGGAAGCGGGGGCTGCAGCGTGGCGGTCGTGTGCGTCGAGGTGAGCGCGCCGAACAGGGGGACCGTGGTGGACGCGGCCCAGTCCCGGGCCGGTTCGATCGACACGAAGTGCACGGCGACCGTGTCACCCGGCTCCGCTCCCTCGATGTGGAAGGGGCCGGTCTGCGGATTCAGGAAGGGGAACTCGCACACCTCTGACACCAGGTCCTTCTCGGACCGCACCCGCCCCGCGAAGCAGTCCTCCGTGTAGAGGTCGAGGACCGTGCCGGGCGCGATGTGGGCCACGGGCGGTGCGCCGCCGAACGTCCAGGCGTACTCGTCGGGTTCGGGCCGTACGGTCAGGATCCGGGGGTCGCTCATCGCTGTGCAGCTCCGTTCGGTGAGGGCTCGGCGAGGTGGACACCGGCGGTGTCGGCCACGTGTTCCGGGGGGCGCCGTATCGACGCGATCAGCATCACGATCCCCACGTCACCCCCCGATTCCCGCCGTTCGAGGCCACCGGGGACCTCGCGTGAATCACGGTACGGTGCCTGCCGGTTGGGCAGGAGAGCGCTTGGTGTTTCGGTGGACAACCTTGGGGTTGTGGACAACTCCCTCACCCGATGGGGTGAGGTCGCCGCGGCTCAGGCCCGTTCGCCCACAACCGCCGGGTCGTCCAGCACGGCCCGCACCACCGAGTGGGCGGCCCCCAGGAGCGGACCCTGAGAACCCAGGTGGGACACGGACACCGGGCAGGCCGGACCCGCCGTGCGCCGGGACAGCTCGTCCCGCAGGGAGGGCAGCAGCCAGGGCGCGAGCCCGGCCAGCGCACCGCCCAGCACCACGGCTTCGGGGTCGAGCAGATTGACCGCCCCGGTCAGCGCGATGCCGAGCGCCTCGCCGGCCTCGCGCAGGGCACCCCGTACGTCCTCGTCGCCCTCCGCGGCGCGGTCCGCGAGCAGTCCGACGCGGTCCTCGCCCGGCTCCAGGCCGGCCGCCCGCAACACCGCCTCCTCGCCGGCGTACTGCTCCAGGCAGCCGCGCCCGCCGCACGGGCACCGGGGGCCGTCTGGGCGGACCGGCACATGGCCCAGCTCGCCCGCGAAACCGCGGGTGCCGCGCAGTAGTTGCCCGTCGACGACGAGCGCCGCGCCGATGCCGATCTCCGCCGAGACGTGCAGGAAGTCGTGGGGGGTGGCGTCGCCGAGCCAGAGTTCGGCCAGCGCGCCGAAGTTGGCCTCGTTGCCCACGGTCAGCGGGAAGTCCTCGGGCAGCAGGGTGCCCAGGTCCGTGTCGTGCCAGTCGAGGTTCGGGGCCCGGACGACGGTCCGGGCGTCCCGCGCCACCAGACCGGGCACCGCCACCGCGAGGCCCGCGGGCCACAGGCCCTCGGCCTCCGCCTCGGCCACCACCTGGTGTACCAGGGAGGTGAGTTCCGCGATCACCGGCTCGGGGGAGCGGCCCCGGTTCGCGGCGTACCGCACCACCCGCGAGCGCACCTGCCCGCGCAGATCGACCGCGCAGACCGCGAGGTGGTCCACACCGACCTCGGCGCCTATCCCGGCCGGCCCCCGCCCGCTGACGGCGAGCGCGGAGCCCGGCCTGCCGACCCGGCCGGGACGCTCGGGGCCCAGCTCCTCGAGCAGCCCCGAGCGTATGAGCTCGTCGACGAGGGTCGACACCGCGGCCCGGGTCAGCCCGATGCGCGAGGCGACCGCGGCACGCGACAGCGGTCCCTCGGCACTCACGGTGTGCATGACTCTGGCCAGGTTGCGGCGGCGCATGCCCTGCTGGGTGTCGGGCAGGCCACGCCCCGGACCCGCCGGGTGGGCGTCGTGCAGCGGTGCCGTCATGCCTCCCTCACCCCTCAGAGGTCCCCCGCTCCAGCAGCGGCGCCGCGTCGGAGAGTACCCCGGCGATCCTGGCCAGCGTCTCGTCGTCCCGCTCCACGGCCTCCAGTACCGGCCCGGCGGCGGTGTTCCAGCGCCGGGCGACCGCGCCCGGGTCCTCGCCGGTGAGCAGTCCTGCGGCCTGCGCGGCGGCGCCGAGCGCGACCAGCTCCTGGGCCTCGGGCACCTGGACGGGACGCCCCGAGAGCCGCCGTACGGTCTGCTGCCAGGCGGCGCCCTGCGCGCCGCCGCCGATGAGCAGCAGGGGCGTCGAACGATCCGCGTCCTGGTCGAGCACCAGGTCCAGCGCTCCGAGCAGTGCCTGTACGGCGCCGTCGTAGGCCGCCTGGAGGAGCTGGCCGCCGGTGGTGTCGTGGCGAAGGCCGTGCAGTACCCCGGAGGCGTTCGGCAGGTTCGGGGTCCGCTCGCCGTCCAGGTAGGGCAGCAGGGTGACCCCCGAGACCGGCTCGACGGCCTCGCGGTCCAGGCCCAGCAGCGCCGCGATGCGGTCCACGGCGAGCGTGCAGTTCAGGGTGCAGGCCAGCGGGAGCCAGTCTCCGTGGGCGTCGGCGAAGCCCGCCACGGTGCCGGTCGGGTCGGTGGGGCGGTGCTTCGAGACGGCGTACACCGTGCCCGAGGTGCCCAGGCTCATCACCGGCGTGCCGGGGCGCAGCCCGAGGCCGAGCGCGGCCGCCGCGTTGTCGCCGGTGCCGGGGGCGACCAGGGTGCCCTTGGAGAACGGCAGGTCATGGCCGTCGCGCACGGTGCCGGCCACCTCGCCGGGCCGGACCACGCGGGGGAGCAGAGCGGGGTCGAGTCCCACGCGCGCGAGGATCTCGTCGTCGTACGACTCCGTCGCCGACGCCCACCAGCCGGTGCCGGAGGCGTCGCCCCGGTCCGTCGTGCCCTCGCCGGTGAGGCGCTCGGTGAGGTAGTCGTGCGGAAGACGCACGGCTTTCGTGGCGCGCAGGGCCTCCGGCTCGTGCTCGGCGAGCCAGGCCCACTTCGTGACCGTGAAGGAGGCGCCCGGCACGCTGCCGGTCCGCTCGGCCCAGGCCTTCGGGCCGCCCAGTTCCTCGATCAGACGCCGAGCCTGGGGCGCTGAGCGCACGTCGTTCCACAGGAGGGCCGGCCGCACCGGCTCGCCCCGCGCGTCGAGCGTGACAAGGCCGTGCTGCTGTCCGCCGATCGACACCGCGGCGGCTTCGCGGGCCGCGTCCCCGCACTGGCGCAGTGCCTCGGACAGCGCGTCCCACCACTGGCGGGGGTCGCTCTCACGGCCGGCTCCGGAGGACACGGTGTGCGGCGCCTGGCCTCGCGCGACGACCCGGCCGGTGGCCGCGTCGACCACCAGCGCCTTGGTGGACTGGGTGGACGTGTCCACGCCGACGACGAGCGGACCCTCGGCTGCTGACATCGGGCTCTCCCTTTTTGCGGCTCTTGACCGTCATGCGGCTCTTGACCTTGATGCGGCTCATGTCTCCACCCGGAGACACCTTGTGTCTTCCCGGAGACGTGTGTGCATACTAATTTGTAAACCGCCATGACGAAATAGTCCGCAGCAGCAAGGAGCCGCGTCATGAACTACCAGCCCACCCCCGAGGACAGGTTCACCTTCGGCCTGTGGACCGTCGGCTGGCAGGGAAGGGACCCGTTCGGCGACGCCACCCGCCGTGCCCTCGACCCGGTCGAGACGGTGCAGCGTCTGGCCGACCTCGGCGCGCACGGCGTGACCTTCCACGACGACGACCTGATCCCCTTCGGAGCGTCCGACAGCGCGCGCGAGGGTCACATCAAGCGCTTCCGTGAGGCCCTGGACGCGACCGGCATGAAGGTGCCGATGGCGACCACCAACCTCTTCACGCACCCCGTCTTCAAGGACGGCGCGTTCACCGCGAACGACCGCGATGTGCGCCGTTACGCGCTGCGCAAGACGATCCGCAACATCGACCTGGCGGTCGAGCTCGGCGCGGAGACCTACGTCGCCTGGGGTGGCCGCGAGGGCGCCGAGTCCGGTGGCGCCAAGGACGTGCGGGTCGCCCTCGACCGCATGAAGGAGGCCTTCGACCTCCTGGGCGAGTACGTCACCGAGCAGGGCTACGCCCTGAAGTTCGCGATCGAGCCCAAGCCGAACGAGCCGCGCGGCGACATCCTGCTGCCCACCGTCGGCCACGCCCTGGCGTTCATCGAGCGACTGGAGCGCCCCGAGCTGTACGGCGTGAACCCCGAGGTCGGCCACGAGCAGATGGCCGGGCTGAACTTCCCGCACGGCATCGCGCAGGCCCTGTGGGCGGGCAAGCTCTTCCACATCGACCTCAACGGCCAGTCCGGCATCAAGTACGACCAGGACCTCCGCTTCGGCGCGGGCGACCTGCGGGCCGCCTTCTGGCTCGTCGACCTCCTGGAGAGCGCCGGCTACGCCGGTCCCAAGCACTTCGACTTCAAGCCGCCGCGCACCGAGGACCTCGACGGTGTGTGGGCGTCGGCCGCGGGCTGCATGCGCAACTACCTCATCCTCAAGGAGCGTGCGGCCGCCTTCCGCGCCGACCCGCAGGTCCAGGAGGCGCTGCGTGCCTCGCGTCTGGACGAGCTGGCGCAGCAGACGGCGGCGGACGGCCTGAAGTCGCTGCTCGCGGATCGCAGTGCCTTCGAGGACTTCGACGTGGAGGCGGCCGCCGCGCGCGGCATGGCCTTCGAGCAGCTCGACCAGCTCGCCATGGACCACCTGCTGGGTGCGCGCGGCTGAATGAGCCCCACGCGCGTGTGCCGTCGGCCGTGAGTGGCCTCCGCCGACGGCACGCGCGCGTGCGGACGTGCAGCGATCCTCGCGGGGAATGTGCCGGAATCATGCGATCCACGGCATGGGGGCGTATCAACTTCCGCGCGGGGGGCGCCCCCTGACCGGTTCGAGGCGACTCTGGACGGTATGGCCATGCCGCCGGTACCGCCCCAGCCGCCCGGACCGCCGGGTGACGCACCGCCTCCGGGCGGTGGCTTCGGACCACCTCCTGACGACTTCGGGCGCAACGGCCCGAACCCGTACGGGGGCCTGCCGTCGACCCAGCAGATGGGTCAGGTCGGCGACCCCGGACCGGGCGGTCCGAGAAGGCGCCGGAGCCCGCTGTTCGCCCTGCTCGCCGTGATCGCGGCGGCCGTGGCCGTCGCCCTCGTGGTGGTCTTCATGGCCTCGGGGAACGACGACTCGCCGGACAAGAACCCCGCCCCGGCGACCAGTACGAACGGTTCTCCCAAGCCGTCGTTCAGCCTGCCCACCCGGCTCCCCAGTGAGTTGCCCAGCGAGCTCCCGTCGCAGTTCCCGAGCGACATCCCCAGCGAGTTCCCGAGTGACCTGGAGTCCTTGCTCCCGTCCCTGATCGGGTGAGTCAGAGGCGGTGCGGCAGCCGGACGTACGACACCGTCGTCTCCACCCCGCTGTCGACCAGTCGGCCGTCGGCGTCGAACGCGCCCGCTCCGTCCGTCATCCCGAAGTCGTTGTCGTTGACCAGAGCGAGGGTGTCGTGGTCCACCCGTGCGACGCCCTCGATCTTCCCGGGCACCCCGGCGACCGTGCCCAGGTCGACGACCAGCTTCTTGGCGAGTACGGGCACGCCCGAGGCCGCCGGATCGTCGAGCTGCTCCAGCGACGGAGACGTGGTGTCGTCGTCCCAGGTGCCGCCGAGGATGTTCGAGGACCGGTCCAGGCGCACCAGTTGAAGCCGTGCGGCCTTGTCGGTGCGCTCCTCGACCAGCAGCCGGTCACGGCCCACCGCGACCACCGAGGAGATCTTGAGCTCGGAGGTGTCGTCCTCGCTCGGGTCCACGACGTTCACCGGGTCGAAGCGGTACGCGTACTCGGCGGTGACCGTCTTCTTCTTCGGCGAGAAACGCAGCAGCCGGATGGTCCTGGAGGCCTCTCCGGCGCCCGTGTCCGGCAGGGACAACGGGCTCTGCACCGCCAGCACCAGATCGCCGCCGGGCAGTTGGGCGAGCCCCTCGAAGCCCCGGTTGATCTTCCGGTGCAGCAGGACGGCGGGCAGCGCCTCCACCACCGGATAGCCGGTGCCGGTGAGGTTCAGCCCCTTGGGCCCATAGCGCGTGAGGACCTTCCCGCGCGCGGCGACGTGGACCAGGCTCGGCCCGTACTCGTCGACAAGCCAGAAGGTCCCGTCCGATGCCCGCACGATGCCCTCGGTGTCCAGGCCGTTCGGGTTGTACGACAGCGCTGTGAGCGCGTTGTAGTCGTACGGTGCCTCGTCGCGCCCCTGCTGGTTGGGTAGCCCCGTAACGGGCTTGCCGGAGGAGGTGGTGACCGGGATCGCGTCCAGCACCTTCACGGCCTCGCCGCAGACGCGGATCTTCACGATCGCCGGGTCGAAGCCGGGGACCGGGAACGTGCGGCGCTTGGTGCCGGCCACCTTGATCTGACCGTTGGGCCCGCGGTCGGTGACGGTCCAGAACTCGCCCTTGCGGCCCGTCGGGTAGATGTCGCTGCCGATGCCGCCGAGGTCCACCCCGCGGTCGTCGGCCACCGTGCCCGGCAGGAGCGTGTTGCTGAACGTGCCCAGCGGGATGTCGCCGAGTGTCGCCGACCGGACGACACGTGCCTCGCCCGACGGGGCACCCATGGCCGGCCCCGCCGCGATCAGGGCGGCGATCAGGGCGAGGGGTACACCCGCCGCTGCGGTGCCTCTGGCGGGGCGTCGGCCGCCGGCGTGCGGGGACATGGGGCCTCCTGGAACCAAGTTCGGTGACAGCGGCCACATTTGGGCCCTGTCCGGAACGCCGGACGACCGAAGGGTGAACGTGTGGCGTCGGCCGTGCGTCGGCCCGGGATCGCGGCACGCGCGCGCGTGCCGCGTGCTCAGCCGGGCGTCTTGCGTGGTGGCCGGTGCGGTCCCAATCCTTGGAGTACATCGCCGAGTTCGTCCGCCGTGAGTGCGGGGGACGGGAGGGGTGCGACGGTCGGCGAGGCGCGCAGAGCGTCGAGGAGCAGGGCGAGAGGGCGACGCCAGGCTTCGGGGCCGACGGCCGTGGCGAGGGAGGGGACGGCCCGGCCCAGCGCGGCGAGCGCGAAGAGAACGTCCTCCGTCGTGGCGTCCGCCCGGATGCTTCCCTCGTCGCGCCCACGGCGCAGGAGCAGTTCCATGGTCGCCCGGTTGTGGGCGTGCACGGTTTGCAACGACTCGACGCCCTCGAGGTGCGTGGTCATCAGGTCGTTCGTACCGCGATCGGTGGCCAGGACGGCGAACACCGCTTCCACGTAGCCGACGAGTCCCTCCCAGGGGTCAGCGGCGGCCCGGGCCTGTTCGCCGACGGCCATGGTGCCCGCCAGTGGGTCGCGGAAGACCGCGTCGACCAGGGCGGCACGGCTCGGAAAATGCCGGTAGAGCGTGGCGTTTCCCACCCCCGCCCGCCGTGCGATGACGTCCAGGGGTGCCTCCAGCCCCTGCTCCGTGAACACCTCATGAGCGGCCTCGACCAGCAACTCCCGGTTGCGTCGCGCATCGCGACGCCGTACCGGCGCCGTCGCGTCGTCCGCCATGATCGCCCCTTCGCGCTATCGGGGAGTGTTCCCCGGTAGTGATGCTATCGTCGTCCAGGTAAGTGGGGTGCACTCCCCATTTACCTGAGAGGGGGGTGGGGCATGGGCAGCAGGGCGCTCGTCCTCGGCGGGGGTGGCCTCGTCGGCGGAGCCTGGATGACGGGAGTTCTCGCCGGCCTGTGCGAAGCCGGTGTCGACCCGGCCCGCGCGGATGTCGTCATCGGGACCTCGGCCGGTGCGATCTTCGGTTCGCGTCTTCTCACGGGCGAGCCCGCGCGCGAGCTGTACGAACGCCAACTGGCCGGCGCCGACAGGGTGGGCCTCGCTGTGACGCCTGCTCAGACGCTTCGCTTTCTGTGGGCCGCACTGGGCTCCCGCGATCCGGAGCGTTCCGTTCGGCGCCTCGGGCGAGCGGCGGTGAAGGCCCGCACGGGTCCCGAGTCCGATGTCCACGACGCCCTGCGTCCACTGCTGCGCAGCGTGGGGGACTGGCCCGAGCGCGCACTGCGGATCACGGCCGTCGACGCGCTCTCCGGGGAACTGACGGCCTTCGACGCCGACTCGGACGTCACGCTCCTCGATGCCGTCGCCGCAAGCTGCGCGGTGCCCGTGGTCTGGCCCCCGATCACCTTGACCGGGCGCCGCTGGATGGACGGGGGCAGCCGCTCCACGGCCAACATCCACCTCGCGCGTGGCCATCACCACGTCCTGGCCATCGCCCCGATCCCCGCCGCCGTGGGTCCTCATCCCGGTGCCGAACAGCAGGCGTCCGTCCTCGCCGCCGAAGGCGCCCACGTCACCCTCGTGACCCCGGACCGCGCCGCACGGCAGGCCATGGGCCGCGACATGACGTCCGATGCGCGCCGCCCCGCGGCCGCCCTTGCCGGCCACGCCCAGGCGACGGCTCTCGCTGCCTCGGTGCACCCGCTCTGGCGCGCGGAGCGGTGAAGGCCGGGCCGGGACGCCATAAGCCTGACGACCGCTACCGAAAGGAACCCCTGTGCCCGCGCCCACGCTGGAGGAGCTGACCCCGGACGGTCATGACTTCGCCTCGAACCCGTACCCCGCCTACGCCGCTCTGCGGGCCAAGGGCCCCGTGCACCGCGTCCTCGTGCCCGGAAGCGGTGAGAGCTGGCTCGTCGTCGCCCATGAGGCGGCGCGAGCCGCGCTGACCGACCCGCGCCTGCGCAACGACATCCGGCATTCCTCCTCCTGGCGCAGTGACGGCGGACACGCCGTCGGCCGCAACATGCTCCAGAGCGACCCCCCGCAGCACACCCGGCTGCGTCGACTGGTGGCGGCTCACTTCACGGCAGGAAGGGTCGCCGCGTTGCGCCCGAGTATCGAAGCCACGGCCCTCGAACTCCTGGACGCGCTGCCGGAGCGGGGAACGGCGGACCTGGTCGCCAGGTACGCGCTGCCGCTCCCCGTCACCGTGATCTGTGACCTCCTGGAGGTGCCCGCGGCCGACCGTGCGGTGTTCCACTCCTGGGCCGACGAACTCGTCATGCCCGCCTCGGCCGCAGCGGCGACCGCCGCCGCGGCCTCACTGACCGAGTACCTCGCCGGTCTGCTCGCCCGAGGACGCGATCGGCGCGCGACAGGCCTGCTGGGCGACCTCGTGGCAGCCTCGGACCTCACCTCCGAAGAACTCCTCGGCATGGCGTTCCTGATCCTCGTCGCCGGACACGAGACGACCGTCGACCTGATCTCCGGAACCCTCCACGCGCTGCTGGCCCACCCGGACCAACTCGCCCTGCTCCGCGCCGACCCGGACCTCACCGGCCCGGCCGTCGAGGAGTCCCTGCGCTACAACGCACCCGTGCACGCCACCGCGTTCCGCTACGCGGCCGAGCCGCTCGACATCGACGGCACCCGGATCCAGGCGGGCGACTCCGTACAGGTCTCGCTCGCCGCAGCCTCCCGCGATCCGCAGCGTTTTCCCGACCCCGACCGCTTCGACCTACGGCGCCCCACGCGCGCGCACCTGGCATTCGGCCACGGCCCGCACCACTGCCTGGGTGCCCCACTGGCCCGCGCTGAGGCGGCCGTTGCTCTGCGCCTGCTGCTGCGCCAACGGCCCGCTCTCGCCTTCGCGACCGACCCGGGCACGCTGACCTGGCGCACCAGCACGCTCCTGAGGGGCCTGACCGAACTACCGCTGCGGTTCGGCTGAGGAGAGCTCTGCCGAGGACAGAGCCGTCGCCGGATCCAGGGCCGCCGGGCCCGCGAGTACCCAGCGTTGCCGCTCCTGCCGGTACGGCCACCACCGCCCGTCCCGCCCCAGGCGCACCTGGGCCGGTGCGTCGACGGCCGTCCACCGGTTGCCCTCTGCCCTGAGCGACGGCCTTTCGTCCTCGTCCCAGGCCGAGTCCAGAGCGGCACGCGCGCGTGCGAGTGTGTCGCCCGAGGGCGCCCATTGCTCCTCCAGCACCGACAGCGCTTCGGCACCACCGAGCCGCCACGCGCGCGTGGCGTCCGCCAGAGATTGCGGATCACGCCCCGATCCGTTGGCGAGGCGTTCCGTCAGTGCCGGGTCGGGCGCGTCGACGGCGAGACGCACGGCGTCCTGAGCGACCGTCAGTCCGGCTACTACGGCAGGCTGTTCGGACGATTGCCGGAGAGCCTCCGCGAGCAGCCGATGCGCCTCCACGGCGGTCCGAGCGGCCAGATGGCGGACGGCAACCGGGTCGACTCCCGGTCCGGCCGGGGTCGCGGTGTCCAGCGAGGGCGGCGAGCCGGGCTTCTCGGGCAGTTCCGGGGTCTCGGCCAGGGGCGGCAGGATGTCGCCGGCCGCATACGCCTCGGCGGCATCCACCCCTTCCGGTTCGGGAGCTTCCTCCACTGGCGCGGAGCTGCGGTCCTGTAGGTCCTCGAGCAGGGTGTGTTCGCCGCGACCGCGCATCAGCAGCAGTACGAAGGGGTCCTGGTCCAGCAGCCGGGCCACCTGATAGCAGAGAGCTGCCGTGTGTCCGCAGTGGTCCCAGGCGCCGCAGTCGCACTCCGGTTCCAGATCACCCAGTCCCGGCAGGAGTTCGATGCCTTCGGATGCCGCGTCCTCGACCAGATGCGGCGGCATCTCACGGTCCAGCAGGGCCGCGACGTGACCGGCCCGCTCGACGGCCATGCCGAGGAGTCGGTCCCACTGCTCGGCCGACAGCTCGGCCAGCAGAACGTCGGCGCGGTGCGCGGTGCGATCGACGTCCTGGACGACCGCCGTGATGCGCCCGGGACGTACCGACACAGCGCCCACAGCGCCCGCGCGTGCGATCCTGCGGCCCGTCTTCACCTGCCCCGAGTCCAGCGCGGCGTCCTCCAGCGCCCGCAGCCAGGCCCGGCCCCACCAGGTCTGGGCGAAACCCTGCCCGTGCGCGGGCGGCAGCGCCGCGAACGTGCGCTCCGTGTCACCGTCGTGTCCGGTCATCGTGCGCCCCCTCGAAGTTCGACCAGGTCGGCCAGCTCCGCGTCCGTCAGCTCCGTCAGCGCCGCGTCGCCGGAACCGAGTACCGCGTCGGCCAACTCCCGCTTGCGGTGCAACATGTCGGCGATGCGGTCCTCGACGGTCCCCTCGGCGATCAGCCGGTGCACCTGCACGGGACGCGTCTGGCCGATGCGGTACGCGCGGTCGGTGGCCTGCGCCTCGACGGCCGGGTTCCACCATCGGTCGTAGTGCACGACGTGCTCGGCCCGGGTGAGGTTCAGGCCGGTGCCGGCCGCCTTCAACGACAGCAGGAACACGGGCACTTCACCCTCCTGGAACCGCCGCACCATGGCTTCACGCCGGGCCACCGGTGTCCCGCCGTGCAGGAACTGCGACGGCAGGCCACGCGCCGCGAGGTGCTGCTCGATGAGACGGGCCATGCGCACGTACTGGGTGAACACCAGGACGCCCGCGCCCTCGGCGACGATGGTGTCGAGGAGCTCATCCAGCAGTTCCAGCTTGCCGGAACGGCCGGCGATCCTCGGCCGCTCCTCCTTGAGGAACTGCGCCGGGTGGTTGCAGATCTGCTTCAGTCCGGTCAGCAGCTTCACGATCAGGCCGCGCCGCGTCATGGTGTCCGCCCCTGAGATCTCGGCCAGGGTCTCGCGCACCACTGCCTCGTACAGGCCGGCCTGTTCCGGGGTGAGCGACACAGCACGGTCGGTCTCGGTCTTCGGCGGCAGCTCCGGGGCGATTCCGGGGTCCGACTTGCGGCGCCGCAGCAGGAAGGGGCGTACCAGCCGGGCGAGACGTTCGGCGGCGGCCGGGTCCTGACCGCTCTCAATGGCCTGCGCGTACCGGGCGCGGAAGGCGCCGAGGCGGCCCAGCAGACCGGGAGTCGTCCAGTCGAGGATCGCCCACAGCTCCGACAGGTTGTTCTCCACCGGGGTTCCGGTGAGCGCCACGCGTGCGCGTGCCCCGATCGAGCGCAGTTCCCGGGCGGTCGCGGAGTACGGGTTCTTCACGTGCTGCGCCTCGTCCGCCACGACCATCCCCCACGCGGCCTCGGCGAGCCGGGGCGCGTCCAGGCGCATCGTGCCGTACGTGGTGAGCACGAACTCCCCGTCGGCCAGGCCGTCGAGCCCGCGCCGCGGACCGTGGAAGCGGCGCACGCGCGTACCCGGGGCGAACTTCTCGATCTCGCGATGCCAGTTGCCCATCAGGGACGTCGGGCACACCACGAGAGTGGGGCCGGCGGTGGCTGTGTCGGTCTGCCGGTGCAGATGCAGCGCGATCAGGGTGATCGTCTTGCCGAGTCCCATGTCGTCGGCGAGACAGCAGCCGAGTCCCGAAAACGTCATACGGGCCAGCCAGTTCAGGCCCCGGCGCTGGTAGTCCCGCAAGGGGGCGGCGAGCGCGGCGGGTTGCGGGACCGGCTCCTGCCCCTCCGGGTCCGCCAGCCGGTCCCGCAGCGCCGCCAGCCACCCGGTGGGCTGTACCTCGACCCTGCGGCCATCGACCTCGGCCGAGCCCGTCAGAGCGGCGCTCAGCGCGTCGACGGGTGTCACCTTGTGGTCCTGGCGGGCATGCGCTCGGCGCACTTCGTGCGGGTCGACCAGCACCCACTGGTCACGCAGCCGCACCACGGGCCGGTTGGCCTCGGCGAGCCGGTCCAGCTCCTCGCGCGTGAGCGGCTGGTCGCCCAGCGCGAACGACCAGTCGAACGCGAGCAGCGCATCGGCGGACAGGAACGACGGAGTGTCCGACCGGCGCCGGTCGTTGTCGTCCGGCGGACCGACCATGGCCCGCGTGGTGAGCTCTCTGGCCAGCTCTTTCGGCCAGTGAACCTCGACGCCCAGGTCGGAGAGACCTCGCGCGCCCGCTCCGAGCAGATCGGTGATCTCCTCGTCGGCGAGTTCCACCGCGTCCGGGACGGCGGCCGAGAGCAGCGGGTTGAGCGGGGCCCACGCGCGTGCGGCCCTGCGGAGCCCGAGCAGGCAGTCCATCTGCGCGTGCGGGCCCAAGGCCGTGGAACCGGCCCACACGTCGGCGGCGTCCGCGATGATCGTCGGATCGCTCACGCTGTGCACTTGGAGAACGGCGCGGAAGGAAGGCGCCTCACCAGTGGCCAGGCCGTGCACCTCGATGCGCACCGAGACGCGTACGCCCGCGTCGTGGCCCGCGGCGACATCCGCCGCCCACGCGCGCTGCTCGGGCAGGTGCTGCGGTTCCTGGGCGGCGTAGGCGGGTCCGCCCGTCACGAGGGGCGCCGCGGGGGAGCGGGGCAGGGTGTCGGCGACCGCGTCCAGGAAGGCGCGCACCAGCCGCTCGGGGTCGGGCAGCCGGAGCGGTTCGGCGGCGCTCAGGGGTACGGCGTGCGCCTCGGGCGGCATCGCCGCGGCGAGTCGGCGGACACGCTCGACGTCGGCCGCTTCCAGGGGACCCATGCGCCAGGCGTCGCGGTCTGCGGGGGACAGCCCGGGCAGCAGCAGCCCACGGGCCGCGCACTGCAGGGCCAGCACGGCGGCGGCACCCCAGAAGAGGGTCGCCCGGTGCCCGTGCGCGGAAGCACGCGCACGCGTGAGGACCGGCAGAGCGGCGCGGACCGGCAGCAGCACCGCGGGCAGGCTCGCCAGATCCACACCGTCATGGCCGGGCACCACGAGCGTCAGATCCTCGACCGTCCCTGCCGCGACAGCGGGAGGAGGAGCGCCGTCGGGCCGCCAAAAGGCCACACTGCCCGTGCGGGCCGGGTCGCCGGGCACGAACACGGCACAACACAAAGCCAGTTCGGAGATCTCGGACGGTGATGCCGCGGGAAACCTCTGGACAGAGATCGCGGAACTCCTCAAACTTGACTACGCCGACGGAGTGGCCGAGGGTACATCACCTCCCGGGCCCCCGCGGAGTGGCTTGTATCACATTCAAGCCAGGGTGTTGTCAACCCCCCTGTGCGGCCGGTGCTGCCCCCCGCGCGTAGACGGGGGGTTGCCACATGGTCGCGACCGGTCACCGGTCCGTACGTTTCCTCAGGTCAGCACGTTTCCTGAGAGAGCCGGAGCCCGGACATGCCGCAGAGCACCGCAACCGTCGCACGCCACCCGCGCGGTACGTCCAACGCTCCGCCCGCCGGAAGCGAATTCGCACCCGTCCTGCGCGCCGTGAAGGGCCAGGGTCTCCTGGACCGCCGCCACGGCTGGTACGCCCGGGCCATCACCGTCAACGCACTCGCCCTCGCCGGACTCGTCACCGCCGTCGCCCTGTCCGGCGACTCCTGGCGCACCCTGCTGCTGGCCCCGCTCCTCGCCCTGTTCTCCGCCCGCACCGCCTTCATAGGCCATGACGCGGGCCACGCGCAGATCACCGGCGACAAGGCGGTCGGCCGCGCCATCGGTCTTGTCCACGGCAATCTGCTGCTCGGGATGAGCTACTCCTGGTGGAACCACAAACACCATCGCCACCATGCCAACCCCAACCACATCGACAAGGACCCCGACGTCGTCGCGGACGTCCTCGTCTTCACCGGCGAACAGGCCAAGGGGCGCACCGGCTTCCGGCGCTGGCTCACCCGCCGTCAGGCATGGCTGTTCGTCCCGCTCACCCTCCTCGAAGGCGTCGCCCTGAAGGTCCAGGGCTTCCGGGACCTGCGCCGACAGGCGCCGGGAGAGCGTGCCGTGGAGGGCTTCCTCCTGGTGGGCCATCTCGCCGCCTACGCCGCCCTGCTGCTGACGACCATGTCCCCCGGCAGGGCGCTGGCCTTCGCGGCGATCCACCAGGCGCTGTTCGGCCTGCACCTCGGGATGGCCTTCGCCCCCAACCACAAGGGCATGGAAATGCCGGACCCGGACGGCGAGTCCTGGGGCCACCTGCGTCGCCAGGTGCTCACCTCCCGCAACATCCGCGGCGGCATCCTCACCGACTGGTTCCTCGGCGGCCTCAACTACCAGATCGAGCACCACCTCTTTCCCAGCATGCCGCGTCCCCATCTGCGTCTCGCGCAGCCGCTGGTGCGCGCCCACTGCCGGGATCTGGGTATCTCCTATACGGAGACCGGACTCGTCGACTCCTACCGACAGGCCCTGAGCCACATGCACGAGGTGGGCGAGCCACTGCGGGCGGACCGTTAGGAGGAAGCGCGCGCATCCGGGTCGTCTCAGGGCGAGGTCTCAGGGTTGTCTCAGGGTCGCGATTCGGAACTGCAGGAGGCGCGGACCCGTTTTTCTGGACAGAGAGCGGCAACCGCCGCGAAGGAGGCGACGCACATGTCGAAGAACGCGAAGATCGCCGCAGGGGGAGTGGCGGTCGGACTGCTCCTGCTGATCTGGCTGCCCTGGTGGGCCTCGGTCCTGATCATCCTGGGCGTCCCGGCCGCCGCGTACCTGACCCTGGACCCCTCGCAGCGGCGCCGGCTGCGCCGCGCCACCCGCAAGGAGCTCGGCCGCTGACGCACCCGCACCGGCCGGGAGCACGACAGGCCCGGACGGTGCGGCGCGGCGACTCAACTGGGACGTACGGCCATCTTGTCGAGCGCTTCCAGCAGCCCCGGCAGTTCCGGGCCCCGGCCCACCGGCAGGACCTCCCCGGGCTCGTCGTCGAGCAGCACGAATGCGATGTCGTCGGTCCTGGCCACCAGCGACCAGCCCGGACCGTCGGCGCGCAGCGTCCGCGCGTCGCCCGACGCGAAGGACGACCGGACCCGCCCGAGGGGCGGCGGCGAATCTACGTAGGCGCGAGCCTCCGCGAGAACGCGCCGGATGCCGTTGTGGCCCTTGCGAGCCTCCTTCTCGGCCCCGCCGGAGATCTTGTCTTCCGCAGCTGCGTCTTCCGCAGCCCTTTCTCCTGTGCCCGCGTCTCCCGAGCCCACGTCGTCCGTGGCCGTGTCCTCCGGAGCATCGCGGTCCGCGGCCTCGTCGTCGGAGACCTTGCCGGCCACGGCCTTGTCACCCCCGGTGGGCCCGCCGTTCGGGCTCGGGAAGGCCGCGTCGTCGATCTGCTCCCGCCACATCGCCCACTGGAGCGCGATCTCATCGGCGCCCAGCCGCCGCTGGGCGGATCCCCAGGTGGAGGTGTCCGGCGGCGTCAGCGGCGGGCCCTCGGCCGTCTCGGGATCGGGGTCGTGCGGCGCCGGCACACCGGGCGCGGCGACGGCGACCGCGAGCGGCCAGCCGGGCAGTGCGGCCACGACCGTGCGCTCGTCGGGCGACAGGTCGTACTCCATGCCGCAGTCCCAGGACGCGATGGCGACCGCGACCAGCGAGACGTCGTCGATGACGACCGTCCATCGCGCGCCGCCGCCGTCCTGGCCGAGCACCAGGCCGTACCCTTCGGCCAGCGGTGCCAGACCGAGCGCCGCGCAGGCCTCCGGATAGTCGTCGCCCAGCACGCTCGGGAACTTCGCCGGCGTCAGCAGCACCGCCGTCAGCACATAGAGCGCGTCGTCCGCAGCGGCGACGGCGTCCTCGTCCGTCCCGGCCATCCCAGCCTCCCCATCGGTTCGTCCAACGGCGCGCACCCTAGTGTGCGCGGAAGGCCCTTGTCACGACTCCCAAGCACACCCGGAGCTGCAGTTTTCCGGCTGGACGGGGCGAATCGACCATCCCTTGCCGGCCGGTCAGGCCGTCGGCAGTCCGAGGAGCGCACGTGCCACCGTACGCGGCGACTCGTCGCGCTCCCGCGCGAGGGCGACGACGGCCCGGCACGCGAGCTCGTTGACCCCGAACGACAGTGCCTCCGGCGATACCCAGGCCGAGGCCTCGTCGATCCGGTCCTGATCGTCCTCCGCGCAGGCCGAGACATACGCGGCGGCGGCCTCGAACAGATTGTGTGTACGGGCCTCCCCGCCGGCGGGTGCCTCGGTGCGCAACGCACTGACGAATCTGGTGCTGGACTTGCGGATCCTGCCCCACATGCCGACGACCTTCCCCCTGAGCGACGTGCTCCTGCCGAACGTTCATTTCCTGCTACTCAACGTTAGTCGGAGTCCTGGCCGCAGGAGAGGGACGGGGCGGCGAAGCCTCAGTCCGCTCGTCGACCGACGCCCGGTGCGGAGCACCCGGATGGTCGACGGAGCCGACGGCCCGGGGCGGTCGTACACGTGACGCCCGGAAGGGCCGGAAAACGGTCAACCAGCTTCGCGGAGCCGGATACTTGTGTCTTCTCACGACATGGCTACCAGGGGAGTGGTGAGGTGAACTCTGGCGGAGAGAGTGGTCGTTGGGGCGTGGGCAGCGGTCGGGGCGGTCGGCACGCCGTGGTCGTGGGCGGGAGCCTCGCAGGGCTTCTCGCGGCGCACGTCCTGGCCGGGCACGCCGACCGGGTGACCGTCGTCGAGCGCGACCGGCTGCCGGACGGTCCCGAGCCGCGGCCGGGCGTGCCGCAGGGCCGGCATCCGCACGTCCTGCTGCAGGGCGGGCAGGTGGCCATGGAGTCGCTGCTGCCGGGGTTCCTGGCAGAGCTGCGGGAGGCGGGCGCGCCTCGGGTGGGCATGCCGTCGGACATGGTGATGTGGCAGACCGGCCGCTGGTTCCGCCGACTGCCCGCGACGACACACATCTACACCGGTTCCCGTGCGCAGCTGGAGGACCTGGTGCGGCGGCGGGTTCTCGCCAACCCGGTGATCAGCGTGTTGGAGGGGACCGACGTCGTCGGGTTCCTCGGTGACGCCTCGCGCGTGCGGGGTGTGCGGGTGCGGGACCGCTCCGGCGACGCCCGTGCGGAGTCCCGGCCCCTGGAGGCCGATCTGGTCGTCGACGCCTCCGGCAGTGGCACGAAGGCTCCGCAGTGGCTTGCGGCGATCGGCGCCGAGGGCCCGCAGGAGGAGACCATCGACACGGGACTCGCCTACGCCTCCCGCGTCTACCGCGGCACGAACGGCGCCCTCGACGGCGAGACCCGCGGCTACTACGCCTATCCCGACCCCGAGCAGGTGCACGCCGGTGGCGCTCTGCCGCTGGAGGACGGCAGCCACCTGGTGATCGTCTCGGGCCTGCGCGGTGACGAACCGCCCATGGACGACGACGAGTTCGTGACGTACGCCAAGAGGTTGCCGCATCCGCTGCTGCACCGGTGGCTGGACGAGGCCGAACCGCTTTCCCCGTCCTTCGGCTTCCGACGGACCGCGAACATCCGCCGCCGCTACGACCTTTCCGGCCACCCGGCGGGATTCCTCGCCACCGGCGACGCCCTGTGCACCTTCAACCCGATCTACGGGCAGGGCATGGCCGTTGCCGCGATGAGCGCGGTCGCCCTGCGGGACGCGCTGGCCGACCGGCGCCGGACGCCCACGACACAGCGTGTGCAGCAGGCGCTCCTTGCGGCGTCCCGGCTGGCGTGGGACATCTCCGCCGGGGCGGACCGCAAGATGCCGGGTGCGGTCGGCACGGCGATCGACGGTGGGCCCGCGGATCAGGTCGCCGGCTGGTACCTGAGCCGCGTCCAGGAGCGGGCCCCGGGCGACCCTGTCGTGGGGCGGGCCTTCCGTGCCGTGCTGACCCTCTCCGCGCCCGTCACCGCCCTGTTCGCTCCGCCCGTGGCCCGGGCCGTCCTCTTCCGGCCACCCGCGCCGACGCCCACCGAGCCGCCCGCGGCACCGGAGGAGTCCGGGTCCCGGGCGCAGTGATCAGCTCACTCGGGCTGTGCGTTCCGGTCCCGATCCTCCGGCGCTCGGCCAACGCCTAGGAAGAGGCCCCGTCGAGTGACGCGATCGTCTCCCGCAGCCAGTCGAGCTCGGCCCGGGAGGTGGCGCGTGCGATGGTCAGCACACCGCGCCGAAAGGGATCGTCCAACTCCTCGGCGCTCAGCGGCCGGTCGCCCTCGTAGAAGAAGCTCGCCGGCTCCTCCAGGAAGGCGAGTCGGCGCCGCAGTACGGCTGCCTGCGCGCCCGCGTCGTCCAGGTGCCGGAGGAAGGCGAGGACGGTGAACCATCGGTTCTCGTCGGTGATGTCGCGCGCGGCCGGTTCGGCGAGCCGGCGGCGCAACTCCTGACGGCCTTCATCGGTGAGCGTCAGGACATGGCGGGGCGCGGCCACGGCACCAGGTTCCGTCGCGCGCGCCAGCAGCCCTGCCTTCTCCAGCCGCTTGATCGCCGGATACAGCGTGCTCTCGGCCACGGGCCGCACGTGACCCGCCAGTGCCGTGATGCGTTTGCGCAGCTCATAGCCGTGCAGCGGGGTGTCGTAGAGGAATCCGAGGATGGCGAGCTCCAGCATGCATGCATTCTGCCGTATCGGCGCTGTACATCCCTGTCGTATTACCTCCTCTACGCTATACATCGGTGACGATGTATCGTCCTGGGTGACGCATCGAGGGAGGGCACCATGAGGCAGGCCGAGTTCGACGGCAAGGGAAGCTGCATCCGCTGGACCGAGACGCCCGGCGAGGAGCCGGCACGCGTGTACGTGCACGGGCTGGGATCGATCTCGACCGTCTATCACGCGCACATCGCGGCCCGGCCCGAACTCGCGGGCCGGCGCAGCTTGTTCGTCGATCTGCCCGGACACGGGGTGAGCGATCGTCCCGAGGACTTCGGATACACGCTGGAGGACCACGCGGACGCCCTGGCCGCCGCGCTGGACGCCGCGGAGTTGACCGACGTCGAGATCGTCGCGCACAGCATGGGCGGGTCGGTCGCGCTCGTGCTCGCCCACCGCCGGCCCGAGCTGGTCTCCCGGCTGGTCCTCACCGAGGCCAACCTCGACGCCTCGCCTCCGGCCACGGCGGGCAGCACCTGGATCGACGCCTATGAGGAGGACGACTTCGTCGCCGGCGCCCACGCGCGCGTGCTCGAGAAAGTTGGCCCCCTGTGGGCGGCGACCATGCGGCTGGCCGACCCGCGCGTCCTGCACCGCAGTGCGACCGGGCTCAGGCGCGGATCGGCGCCCATGATGCGCGCGATCCTCGAAGGGCTGCCCATCGACCGCGTGTATCTCCAGGGCGAACTCAGCGGTGAACTGGAGGGGCGACAGACGCTGGAGGCGACAGGAGTGCGGGTGGTGACCGTCCCCGGCGCCGGGCACAACGTCATGCTCGACAACCCCGACGCCTTCGTGGCGGCGGTCGCCGGGACGGTGTGAGCCCGGTCAGTCCTCGCGGACGGCCAGGGCCAGGAAGCGGGCGTCCTCGTCGGCGTACGACGTCATGCGCCAGCCCGAACCGGCCAGCAGAGGACGGAGGTTGGGCTCCGCGCGCAGGTCCTCCGGGGTGATCTGCCGCCCCTGGCGTGCGGCGAGCGCCGCTCTGCCGATCGGATGGAACAGGGCAAGGACGCCGCCGGGCCGCACCACCCGGGCCAACTCGCGCAGATTCTCGGCCGGTCGGGGCAGATGGGAGATCAGGCCCGCTCCGAAAACGGCGTCGAGCGACCGGGAGCCGAGCGGCAGCGCGGCCACGTCGGCGAGCAGCAGTCGCCCGTCCCGATCCCGTCCGGCCCGTACGGCGGCCTCCACCATGGCCGGGGTCAGGTCGGCTCCCACGACCACTCCAGAGGGCCCCACGGCCGCACGCAGGGGCGGCAGGGCCCGTCCGGTGCCGCAGCCCGCGTCGAGCACGCGGTCGCCCACGCGCAGTCCGAGTTCCGCGACCGCGGCGGCGTAGGCCGGACCGTCGTCCGGGAAACGGCTGTCCCAGTCGGCGGCACGGGCCGAGAAGAACTCCTGGACATGCGTGTGGTCGTCGCTCATGTTCCGCATGATCTCTCACTGACACGGATGGGGGGCCGTGTGCGCACGTTCGAGCGTGACGCGATCGTTCAGGTGCATCTCTGCGCCATATTGCAGCACCTTTCGAAATGCGCCCTCTTTGTGCGCCCCTGCCCCCACTAGCGTCCCTTGGCCATGGGACACCTGGACCACGCTGCCCTGGGCTGGCTGACGCCCACGCTCTCGTACGTCATGGCCTGTATCGGCGCCGCGCTCGGCCTGCGCTGCACCGTCCGCGCGCTCGGCGCCACCGGGCGTTCGCGCCGCAACTGGCTCATCACCGCGGCCTCGGCCCTGGGCACCGGCATCTGGACCATGCACTTCGTGGCCATGCTCGGCTTCAGTGTCAGCGGTACCGACATCCGCTACGACGTACCCCTGACCATCGCGAGCCTCCTGGTCGCGATGCTCGTCGTCTCCGCAGGGGTCTTCGCGGTCGGCTACAGCCGTGACCGGGTCCGCGCGCTCTTCCTGGGCGGGCTCACCACCGGCCTGGGCGTGGCGAGCATGCACTACCTGGGCATGGCGGCCGTACGGCTGCACGGCGGCGTCCACTACGACCCGGTGCTGGTCGGACTCTCCGTCCTCATCGCCGTCGTCGCGGCGACGGCGGCCCTGTGGGCGGCGCTCAACATCAAGTCACCCGTCGCCGTCACCCTCGCCTCCCTCATCATGGGCGCCGCGGTCAGCAGCATGCACTACACCGGGATGTTCGCGGTGAGTGTGCGGGTCTCGCCCTCCGGTGCCGTCCTGCCCGGGGCCACGGCGATGCAGTTCATCTTCCCGCTCGCCGTCGGCCTCGGCTCCTACCTGTTCCTGACCTCGGCCTTCGTCGCCCTGTCACCCACGACAGGAGAGCGCGAGGCAACCGCCTCGGCCCAGCGCACGGTCGAGAGCATCCCCTCCTAGCGGCGGATCCGGGCCGGACGGCCCGGCGACACGCCCCCGAACCACTCCCGAGCGAGGAGGCCATGCGTACACCGCGTAGGACCCCCACAGACGGCGTCGAGACGCCGCTCCAGACACCCGCGCGCGGGCGACGCGCCCACGCCGGACGACCGGCCGACGAAAGCCCGGACGACCCTGCGGGCCCCCTGCCGGAGGACATACCCGTGCGCGCGGGATCCTGGCGGATACGCCCCCGCACGGTCCGCGCCAAGATCGTCTGCCTCCTCATGGTGCCCGTCGTCTCGCTGCTCGCCCTCTGGGCGTACGCCACGGTCACCACCGCCCAGGACGTGGCCCGGCTGCGGCAGTTGCAGCGCGTGGACGACGCCGTCCGCTCTCCCGTCACCGACGCCGTGACAGCGCTCCAGGCGGAGCGTTCCGCCGCGGTCCGCTACGCGACCGACCCGTCCGCCGCGCAGAGCGACGACCTCCGCAAGCTCGCCGAGCGCACCGATCAGGCCGTGGCACGGCTGCGGCTGGGTGACGGCAACACCGTCGCCGACAGCGAGGAACTGCCCGCCGGTGTCGCCCAGCGGCTCGAAGTCTTCGTGACCGGCGCCGAACAACTGCGCTCCGTGCGCACCGCCGTCCTGGACCGCAGCGCCGGATGGGACGAGACGTACGGTCGCTACACCAGGACCATCGCCGGTGCCTTCGCGGTGGGCGGCGCCCTCACCGGCATCCAGGACGCCGACCTCGGCTCCGACGCGCGCGTGCTGCTCGAGTTCTCTCGCGCCGGCGAGTCGCTGGCCCAGGAGGACGTCGTGCTGGCCAGCGCGCGCCTGGCGGGCGTACTCGCCGGTGAGCGGCTGCGGCTGTTCACCGGAGCCGTCGACACCCGCCGGGCCCTCACCGAGGGCGCCGTGGCCGACCTGCGTGGCTCCGACCGCGCCGCCTGGCAGAAGGTCGCCGACAGCGGCGCCTACACCACTGTGACAGCCGCCGAGGACCGGACACTCGCGGCCGCCCCCGGCGTACGCGCCGTCGAGTCGACGCCGCAGGCCACCTGGCAGGCGGCACACACGCGTGTGCAGAGCGGCATGCGGACCGTCGAACAGGCGGCGGGCAGCGGCGTCGCCCACCGCGCCGACCCGTTCACCCGGGGGCTGCTCACCCCGGCCGGCGCCGCGGTCCTGCTCGGTCTGATGGCCGTCGCAGCGTCGCTCGTCATCTCCGTGCGTATCGGGCGCGGACTCGTCGTCGAGCTGGTGAGCCTGCGCAACAGCGCCCTCGAGATCGCCCGCCGCAAGCTGCCCGAGGCCATGGGGAGGCTGCGGGCCGGCGACGAGATCGACATCCAGTCCGAGGCCCCGCCAGGGCCGCCCGCGGAGGACGAGGCCGGTCAGGTCGCCGAGGCCCTGACCACCGTGCACCGCGCGGCACTGCGGGCCGCCGTGGAGCGCGCCGAACTCGCCAGCGGCATCTCCGGAGTCTTCGTCAACCTCGCCCGCCGCAGCCAGGTCCTCGTCCACCGCCAGCTGAGCCTGCTCGACAGCATGGAGCGCCGCTCCGACGACCCGAACGAACTGAGCGACCTCTTCCGGCTCGACCACCTCACCACCCGCATGCGTCGCCACGCGGAGAGTCTGATCATCCTCTCCGGAGCGGCACCCGGCCGCGCCTGGCGCATGCCGGTGTCGCTGACCAACGTGGTCCGCGCGGCCGTCTCCGAGGTCGAGGACTACGCGCGCGTGGAGGTGCGTCAGCTGCCCGACGCCTCCGTCGTCGGCGCGGCGGTCGCCGACCTCACCCACCTGCTGGCCGAGATCATCGAGAACGCCGCCCAGTTCTCACCGCCCCACACGCGCGTGCGGGTCACCGGCGAACCCGTCGGCAACGGCTACGCCGTCGAGGTCGAGGACCGCGGTCTGGGCATGGGCAAGGAGACCCTCGCGGAGGCCAACCGGCGCATCGAACAGTCCGAGGCCCTCGACCTGTTCGACAGCGACCGGCTCGGTCTGTTCGTGGTCAGCAGGCTCGCGGCCCGGCACGGCATCAAGGTGCACCTGCGCACCTCGCCCTACGGCGGCACCACCGCGGTCGTCCTGCTGCCCACGGCGCTGCTGCACATCAAGGCGGCGGAACGTTCCCCCGCCAAGGCCGCCGACCGGGAACGGCTCACGGAACGCGAGTACGCGCGCGTGGCCGCCGCCGAACGGGACCAGGAGTCCGTCCCCGCTCCGGCCGAGCGGCCCGCCCTGGTGGCTCCCCTGGCGGCCTCGGCGGACCGGGGAACGACCGACACTCCGCCCTCCGGAGTCACCGCCCTGCGTCTGCGCCGCCCGCCCGACGAGCCGGGGGAGTCCGACGACCTCCCCCGCCGGGTACGCCAGGCACACCTCGCTCCCCAACTGCGCGAACAGCGCTCCGAGGAGCCGGCCCCGGCAGCCGCCGGCCGGGACGACGACGGCCGTACCCCCGAGATGGTCCGGGACCGGATGGCGGCGTACCGGGACGGCTGGGCGCGCGGCGGCGGCAGGCAGCCCGGTCGTGGTGCCACCCCTGATTCCCCAGCGGGCAGAGACAGCAGCGAAGGAGACCGAGGATGATCCAGGACCCGAGCACGAGGGCCGACATGGGAGTCCCCCCGCGCGAGCGAAACCGCGAGTGGGGAAGGTCCGGCGAACTCGACTGGCTGCTGGACGACTTGGTGCTGCGGGTGAGCGAGGTACGGCATGCCGTGGTGCTCTCCAACGACGGCCTCGCCGTGGGGGCCTCGACGGACCTGCGCCGCGAGGACGCGGAACACCTCGCCGCGGTCTCCTCCGGCTTCCACAGCCTCGCCAAGGGGGCGGGCCGGCACTTCGGCGCTGGAGGAGTGCGCCAGACCATGGTCGAGATGGACGACGGGTTCCTGTTCGTGGCCGCCGCGGGAGACGGCTCCTGCCTCGCCGTCCTCACCGCTGCGACCGCGGACATAGGCCTGGTCGCCTACGAGATGGCACGGCTGGTCAAGCGGGTCGGCGAGCACCTCTACACGCCACCGCGCGTGGGCGCGCGGCCGCCCGCGGCAGGATGAGTGGGAAGGGCGGTCGGCTCGGATGACCGAGGACATGGAGGGCGTCCCGTACGAACCGGGCAGCCAGTGGTACGACGGCGAGGCCGGCCCCCTCGTCCGCCCCTACGCGATGACCGGCGGACGCACCAAACCCGGCCCCACCGGGGTGCGTTTCGATCTGATCGCCCTTGTCACCCTGGACGTGGGCGCACCCGGAGCCGACGACGACACGGCGCTCGGGCCTGAACACCGTGCCCTGATCGACCTGTGCCGTACGGAGACGCAGTCGGTGGCGGAACTCTCCGCCGACGCCGACCTGCCCGTGGGCGTGGTCAGGGTGCTCCTGGGAGACCTCCTGGAACTCGGCTGTGTCACCGTCAGCCGCCCGGTGCCGCCCGCGCAGCTGCCCGACGAACGGATTCTGCGCGAGGTGATCGAAGGGCTCCGGGCGCTGTAGATGAACGTTCAGAACCACCGCGGTCCAGTACGGCACCGACTCGTGCACCCTTTCCGACACCGATCGGGCGCGAGTCGGTCACAACGGGCAATAAGCGGTCCAACCACTCGAAGGGGAGCTCCAGTTGTCATGATGCTGCCTTCGCGACCCCCTACCGATGTAGCCGCCCGTTGCCGGCCCTCCCGAGAGAAGTGATCGATGGTCTCCGAGAACTCCGATGCCCAGGGCGGCGAGACGACCGCCCTCGCGCTGAAGATACTGGTCGCCGGCGGTTTCGGCGTGGGCAAGACCACCCTGGTGGGCGCCGTCAGCGAGATCCGGCCGCTGCGCACGGAGGAACTGCTCAGCGAGGCGGGCCAGTTGGTGGACGACACCGGCGGTGTGGACCAGAAGGTCACCACCACGGTCGCCATGGACTTCGGGCGCATCACCATCCGCTCAGGCCTGTCCCTCTACCTCTTCGGCACCCCGGGGCAGGACCGCTTCTGGTTCCTGTGGGACGAGTTGTCGCAAGGAGCCCTGGGCGCCGTCGTCCTCGCCGACACCCGGCGACTGGAGGACTGCTTCCCGGCCGTGGACTACTTCGAGCACCGGCACATCCCCTTCGTGGTGGCCGTCAACTGCTTTGCCGGTGCCCGCACCTACGGCGCCCACGACGTCTCACGCGCCCTCGACCTCGACCAGGGCACACCCGTGGTGCTGTGCGACGCGAGGGACCGTGACTCGGGCAAGGAGGTGCTGATCCGACTGGTCGAGTACGCCGGGCGGATGCACACCGCCCGGCTGCTCGACTCGGTGGGCTGATCAAGAGGTGGGCCCACTCACCCGCGCGTCACTCTGCGAGGGCCTTCTCTGCCAGCACCTTGTCGATCTTCACGCGGACGAGGAGTTCTCCCGGAACGCCGTTGCGGGCGCCGAACTCCTCGGCCCGTTCCTCGCCCATGTACCGCGCCCCGATCCGCCCGGCCCAGTGCCTGACCTCGTCGAGAGCCTCCGACAGCCGGGCCTGGCCCCGGAGTACCACGTAGCCGAAGGGCGGCCGGTCGTCGTCCACACACAGGGCGACGCGTCCGTCCCGCGCCAGGTTGCGCCCCTTCACGGTGGCCTTGCCGGTGTTGAACACCACGTCGTCACCGTCGAGTACGAACCAGACCGGTGCCACGTGCGGGCTCCCGTCGGCCCGGACGGTCGACAACTTGCCGGTGCGGGTGCCGTGCGAGACGAACTCCCGCCATTCCTCATCGGTCATCTTCTGTGCCATGTCCCCATTCTCCTTGCCCCGCCGACAGCCGTGGGGAAGGCTTGTGTGGAGATCCTCCGGGCAGGAGGAGACGTCACACGGGGAGACGGGACACATGCCGCAGAAGCAGGGGCTCGGCTGGCTGCTGGACGATCTGACCGAGCGCGTCGACCATGTGCGGCACGCGCTGGTGCTGTCCAATGACGGGCTGGTCACGGGCGCCAGCACGGGGCTGCGCCGTGAGGACGCCGAACATCTCGCCGCCGTCTCGTCCGGACTGCACAGCCTGGCCAAGGGTTCGGGACGCCACTTCGGCGCGGGCAAGGTACGGCAGACGATGATCGAGTTCGACGACGCGGTGCTCTTCGTCACCGCGGCGGGCACCGGCAGTTGCCTGTGCGTGCTCAGCGGCTCGGACGCCGACATCGGCCAGATCGCCTACGAGATGACGCTGCTCGTCAACCGGGTCGGCGAGCACCTCGACGTGGACGCCCGCCAGCCCGAGCGGAGCCCGGCGCCAGACCTCTGACCTGCGCGTTCTTTGGTCCACGGGGAGTTATCCACAGGCTCGCCACGCATCTCGCCGCACCGGCTACGGTTTTTGTCACGGCGAGCGCACACAGCGTGAGCGACGACTCCACGGGGAGAGCGACCATGTCGGGCAGCCTGACCACCCAACGCCAACACCAGCCGTACACGCCCAGCCGAGCCGCCCGTGAACTGGGCCTCAAGCGAAGCGAGTTCGACCTCGCGGTGCACCTCGGGCAGATCCGGACCGTGCCCGACGAGGGAGGCGGGGGGCGACGCGTCACCGGCTCCGAGATCGACCGGCTGCGGGCGACGGACGGTTTCCCGGACTCGTTGCTTCAGCGTGTGCGGGTCGTGGGCACCACCGAGGGCGCGAAGGTCATGGACGTCCCGGCGGGCAGGTTCACCCGCTTGGCCCGCCTGGGCCTGTTCTCGCCGGTGCGCTTTTATCTCAACCGGTACCGAGCCGTGGTGTGGATGTATCTCGCCGAAGAACTCGAGGAGTTCACGGCCGTCGAGGAGAACACCCCGCTGCTCACCGCACGCCGTATGCCCGAAGGACTGCGCGACATGCTGGACGCGGGCGTGGACCTGCGGGCCCGCAACTGGCGGGGACGCCACCGCGGATTCCTCCTGCGGCTCGCCGAAGACCCCTGGGAGAGCGCAGGCGCCCTCGCCGCCTTCCTCGACCCCGTCCAGATCGCGGAGCTCGTCCCCGACCCGTACGAGCGATCCCACCTGAGCCGCTTCCGGCCGGGACCACCGGCCCAGGGCGCGCAGGGATCGCCCGCCGCACACCTCATCGAGAAGATCATGACGGCGGACCACCCGGACGAGATCGAATGGCTCAGGACCGACCTGACCCGCGCCCTGGAGGACGCCCGGACGTTTCGGCCCGCGCCGCGCCCCACGGCCCGGCGGTCGATCTCCACCCAGCCGCAGGACCTGTCGACGCCCCAGGAGGAGCCGACCCGCGGCCTGCTGGGCTGGCTCCGGCGCAGAAGCTCATGACCTACAGCGGGCGGAACAAGCCTTCCTGGACGACGGACACCAGCAGACGCCCCTCCAGGTTGTAGATCCGGCCACGAGCCAGACCTCGTCCGCCCGTCGCGATCGGCGACTCCTGGTCGTACAGGAACCACTCGTCCGCGCGGAACGGCCGGTGGAACCACATGGCGTGATCCAGCGACGCGATGTCGAAGCTCCGCGGGCCCCACAGGGGCTGGACCGGGATGCGGACGGCGTCCAGGAGGGTCATGTCGCTCGCGTAGGTCAGCGCGCAGGTGTGCACGACCGGGTCGTCCCCGAGCGGCCCGACCGCGCGCATCCACACCGCGCTGCGCGGCTCGGCGTCCTTGACCTCCTCGGCGCTCCAGCGCAGCCGGTCCACATACCGGATGTCGAAGGGCTGGCGACGCGCCATCCGCTCCAACTGCTCGGGCAGTTCGCCCAGATGCTCCCGGATCTCGTCGCCGACCCTCGGCAGGGACTCCGGCGCCGGGACCTTGCGGGCGGGCGGCAGCTGGTGCTCGAAGGGACCTTCCTCAGGCTTGTGAAAGGAGGCGGTGAGATTGAAGATCGTGCGGCCCTGCTGCACGGCGGTGACCCGGCGCGTCGTGAACGACCGTCCGTCCCGCACCCGCTCGACCTGGTACACGATCGGTACGCCGGGCCGGCCGGGGCGCAGGAAGTACGCGTGGAGCGAGTGCACCGGGCGCTCGCCGTCCGTGGTGCGGGCGGCGGCGACCAGCGCCTGGCCCGCCACCTGGCCGCCGAAGACCCGCTGGAGGGACTCGTGCGGGCTTCGGCCACGGAAGATGTTGACCTCGATCTGCTCCAGGTCGAGCAGGTCGACGAGCCTCTCGGCCGGGTTCGTCATGGGTGGGATTCTCCTGTGCTCACAGCTGGCCGACATCGGTGACCCGGACGACCGCGCGGCCCTCCGCGTCGGAGGCGGCAAGGTCGATCTCCGCGCTGATGCCCCAGTCATGGTCGCCGTTCGGGTCGGCGAAAGTCTGCCGTACGCGCCACAGCCGATTCTGCGGCTGCTCCTCGATCTGCAGCAGCTTGGGACCGCGGGCGTCGGGTCCGGTGCCGAGGTCGTCGTACTCGTCCCAGTACTTGTCCATGGCCTCGCCCCACGCGTCGGCGTCCCAGCCGGCCTCGGCGTCCATCTCGCCGAGCACCTCGACCTGGTCGAGGGCGGCGAGTTCGACGCGACGGAACAGGGCGTTGCGGACCAGGACGCGGAAGGCGCGCGCGTTGGTGGTGACCGGCTTGACCTCGTCGGCCCTCTCCTGGGCCTCCTCGGCGGTCATCTCCTCGGGGTTGGCGAGCTGCTCCCACTCGTCCAGGAGGCTGGAGTCGACCTGGCGGACCGTCTCGCCGAGCCACTCGATCAGATCCTGCAGATCCTCGGACTTGAGGTCGTCGGGGATGTTGTGGTCGAGCGTCTTGTAGGCGCTCGCGAGGTAGCGCAGGACAATGCCCTCGGTGCGCGCCAGCTCGTAGAAGGAGACCAGCTCCGTGAAGGACATGGCCCGTTCGTACATGTCACGGATGACGGACTTCGGGGAGAGGGGATGGTCGCCGACCCAGGGGTGGCTCTTGCGGTAGGTGTCGTACGCGTGGAAGAGGAGCTCCTCCAGGGGCTTCGGGTACGTGATGTCCTGGAGGCGTTCCATGCGCTCCTCGTACTCGACACCGTCCGCCTTCATCGCGGCCACGGCCTCGCCCTTCGCCTTGTTCAGCTGGGCGACGAGGATCTGACGGGGGTCGTCCAGCGTGGACTCCACGACGGAAACCATGTCCAGGGCGTAGGACGGCGATTCGGGGTCGAGCAGCTCGAACGCGGCGAGCGCGAAGGTGGACAGCGGCTGGTTGAGCGCGAAGTCCTGCTGGAGGTCCACCGTGAGGCGGACGATGCGGCCACTGGCGTCGGGCTCGTCGAGCTTCTCGACGATGCCGCCGTCCAGCAGCGAGCGGTAGATGGCGATCGCCCGCCGGATGTGCTTCAGCTGCTGCTTGCGCGACTCGTGGTTGTCCTCCAGGAGATGCCGCATCGCCTCGAAGGCGTTGCCCGGACGGGCGATCACCGACAGCAGCATCGTGTGAGTGACGCGGAAGCGGGACGTCAGCGGCTCCGGTTCGGAGGCGATCAGCTTCTCGAAGGTGTTGTCCGTCCAGCCGACGAAGCCCTCGGGCGCCTTCTTGCGGACGACCTTGCGGCGCTTCTTCGGGTCGTCGCCGGCCTTGGCGAGCGCCTTCTCGTTCTCGACGACGTGCTCGGGTGCCTGGGCGACGACGAAGCCTGCCGTGTCGAAGCCCGCCCGGCCCGCGCGGCCCGCGATCTGGTGGAACTCACGAGCGCGCAGGGTGCGGACGCGGTTGCCGTCGTACTTGGTCAGCGCCGTGAACAGCACGGTGCGGATGGGCACGTTGACGCCGACACCGAGTGTGTCCGTGCCGCAGATGACCTTCAGCAGACCGGCCTGGGCGAGCTTCTCCACCAGCCGCCGGTACTTGGGCAGCATGCCGGCGTGATGGACCCCGATGCCGTGCCGTACGTAACGGGAGAGGTTGCGGCCGAACTTGGTGGTGAAGCGGAAGTTGCCGATCAGGTCGGCGATCTTGTCCTTCTCCTCGCGCGAGCACATGTTGATGCTCATCAGCGCCTGCGCCCGCTCCACCGCCTGCGCCTGCGTGAAGTGCACGATGTAAACGGGTGCCTGCTTGGTCTCCAGGAGTTCCGTGAGGGTCTCAGTGAGCGGGCTGAGCTTGTACTCGTAGGAGAGCGGCACGGGGCGGGTCGCCGAGCGGACCACCGACGTGGGCCGGTTGGTGCGCCGGGTCAGGTCCTTCTCGAACATCGAGACGTCGCCGAGCGTGGCCGACATGAGGACGAACTGCGCCTGGGGCAGCTCCAGGATCGGGATCTGCCAGGCCCAGCCGCGGTCCGCCTCGGCGTAGAAGTGGAACTCGTCCATGACGACCTGGCCGACGTCCGCGCCCTTGCCGTCGCGCAGCGCGATCGAGGCGAGCACCTCGGCGGTGCAGCAGATGACGGGAGCGTCGGCGTTGACGGACGCGTCGCCGGTCAGCATGCCGACGTTCTCCGTGCCGAACATCTTGCACAGCTCGAAGAACTTCTCCGACACGAGCGCCTTGATGGGCGCGGTGTAGAAGGTGACCTCGTCACGGGCGAGGGCGGCGAAGTGCGCACCCGCCGCGATCATGCTCTTGCCGGAGCCGGTGGGCGTCGACACGATCACGTTCGCGCCGGAGACCACCTCGATCAGCGCCTCCTCCTGATGAGGGTAGAGCGTCAGCCCCCGCTCCTCGGCCCACGACTCGAAGGCGTCGTAGAGGGCATCGGGGTCGGCGGTCGGCGGCAGCTGATCGATGAGGGTCACCCACCCATCTTGCCTGCCCGGATGCCCGATGGGGGAATCGGATGCGAGTGGGAAGATCACGACCAGTACGCTGTGTCACCGACGGAGCGTCAGCGCAGCCGGTCAACTGGACAGTGGCACACGAGGAATGGGGCGGGCAACGCCGATGATGGGACCAGCACACTCACTGTCGGGCGCCGCGGCCTGGCTGGGCGTAGGAGCGGCGGCTGCCGCCACGGGACACACCATGCCGTGGCCCGTACTGCTGGCTGGAGCCCTGATCTGCGCGGGCGCCGCGCTCGCTCCCGACCTCGACCACAAGGCGGCCACGATCTCGCGGGCCTTCGGGCCGATCTCACGGGGCCTGTGCGAGATCGTCGACAAACTCTCGTACGCCGTCTACAAGGCCACCAAGAAGCAGGGCGACCCGCGTCGCTCCGGCGGACACCGCACACTCACCCACACCTGGCTGTGGGCCGCGCTGATCGGCGCGGGGTGCTCGGTGGCGGCGATCACCGGCGGTCGCTGGGCGGTGTTGGCGATCCTGTTCGTGCACATGGTGCTGGCCATCGAGGGCCTGCTGTGGCGTGCGACCCGAGGTTCCAGCGCCGACGTCCTGGTCTGGCTGCTGGCCGCGACCAGCGCGTGGATCATAGCGGGTGTTCTGGACAAGCCGGGCAACGGCTCGGAGTGGCTGTTCACGCAGCCGGGCCAGGAGTACCTGTGGCTGGGACTGCCGGTCGTGCTGGGCGCGCTCGTGCACGACATCGGGGACGCGCTGACGGTCTCCGGCTGCCCGATCCTGTGGCCGATCCCGGTGGGCCGCAAGCGCTGGTATCCGATCGGCCCGCCGAAGGTCATGCGGTTCCGGGCGGGCAGCTGGGTCGAGCTGAAGGTGCTGATGCCGGTGTTCATGCTCCTCGGGGGAGTGGGCTGCGCGGCCGCGCTCAACTTCATCTGAGGCCGGGGCGACGGATTCGTCCGTCAGCTCCCCTGACCGGTCCCGCCTCCGTAGCGCCGCTCGAAGGCGGCCACACGTCCCTCGGAGTCCACCGTCCGTGCCTTGCCGGTGTAGAAGGGGTGGCTCTCGGAGGAGATCTCGACGTCCACCACCGGGTAGGTCTCGCCGTCGTCCCACTCGATGGTCCGGTCGCTGGTGGCGGTGGACCGGGTCAGGAATGCGTAGCCGGCAGAGCGGTCACGGAAGACGACCGGGTGGTAGTCGGGCTGCTTGTCCTGCTGCATGGCTGCTCCTTCGGCGCTGCGGGATGGGGCGTGGGCAGTGCGGTGGGCGGTGCGGGACCTGTCGGTCGGCCACGGCGGTCAGCCGGACAGAGGCTCCTCGTCGACGATGTGCATCGCGGCCTCCTCCGCGGATGCCGCGGCACCGTCGATGCCCACGTCCGTGGCGATCAGCGCGCTCTCCTCGTCCTCGTGGGCCCCTTCGTCCGGGGCCACGAGACGGCCGGAGCGCATCGCGCCGACCTCGTTGTCCAGGAGCTCGCCGTCGGAGCCGTCGTAGTCACCGAGGCCGTCACCGTCGGACGGCGCGAGGTCGGGCGTCTCCTCCGCGAGCCGTTGGTCCAGCGTCTCGCCCTGTCGGCGCTCCGCGGCCGTCACACCGCTGTGCTCCACCGCCCACGGCCTCTCCGGCGGGGACCAGCCGCGGTCCAGAGGGTCGCCGACTCCGTCGTCCTCCAGGGTGTCCTCCGCGTCGAGCAGACCCGCGTCGTCCTGGATCTCGGAGCCGTCGGGCTGGTAGACGTCGTCTCCCCATCCGTCGGAGCTGTCCACGGGTACCTCCAAGTGAAGGGGACGGACCCGGTCCTTCCGCGGCCCGGGGCGGACCACGGACTCACGGGGCACTTGCCGCGCCCGCCGTCGAACCATGCCGTCCGCGGACGCTCCCAGAGCCGGTGCTGCTGTCCAGCCTTCCACCCCCCTTCGGGACGGCGCAACGCCAAGGGGGCGCTGCGCTGGCTCGAGTGGCGGTTGGTGGGGGGCGGGGTCTGGGTTGCGCCGGTTGTCGGAGGGGGCGGGGGTGAGGGTCGGAATCGGTCGTTGGAGGGGCCGGGGTGTGTGGAGCGGCCGGTTGGTGGGGGGCGGGGTCTGGGTTGCGCCGGTTGTTGGAGGAGGTCCGGGTATGGATCGGACTCGTCGTCGGAGGTGGCGGGGGTGCGTGCTGGGCTGGCCGGTGGAGTGGGTCGTGGTGCGGGCCGGACCGCGCGCACTCGTTGCAGGGGCAGGGGGTGTGGGCTGCGGAGGGATGGGCTGGGTCGGCCGATGGAAGGGCCGGGATTCCGGGTGCGGCCGCAGGGCGACTGGCCAGGCCCGCCTACCTTGCCGACACAGCAGCGGCCCGCGAGACTGCACAGCCGCCGAGCCGCCGAGCCGCCGAGCCGCCGAGCCGCCGAGCCGCCGAGCCGCCGAGCCGCCGAGCCGCCGAGCCGCCGAGCCGCCGAGCCGCCGAGCCGCCGAGCCGCCGAGCCGCCGAGCCGCCGAGCCGCCGAGCCGCCGAGCCGCCGAGCCGCCGAGCCGCCGAGCCGCCGAGCCGCCGAGCCGCCGAGCCGCCGAGCCGCCGAGCCGCCGAGCCGCCGAGCCGCCGGGGTCATGGGCCTCAGGGCTCACGGACCCCGAGGCTCAGCAGCCCAGCCGACATCCCGCTCAATCGGCACCCCCGCCAGCTCCAAGGACGCTCGGCACCTCCGGCACGCCGGGCACCCCCGCACTTCCGGCACGCCGGGCACCCCCGCACTTCCGGCACGCCGGGCACCCCCGCACTTCCGGCACGCCGGGCACCCCCGCACTTCCGGCACGCCGGGCACCCCCGCACTTCCGGCACGCCGGGCACCCCCGCACTTCCGGCACGCCGGGCACCCCCGCACTTCCGGCACGCCGGGCACCCCCGCACCTCCGGCACCCCCGGCACTCACACTCCCAGGCGCCCGCGCCCCCGTCCCCGTGCTCATCCGCACAGCCCCCACCCCCCCCCAACCCTCGATTCCCCCATCCCTCACCCGTGCCACGACCTCCACAACGCCGCGTACGCCCCGTCCGCCGCCACGAGTTCGTCATGGCTGCCCAGCTCGCTGATGCGGCCGTTCTCGACGACGGCGATGACGTCCGCGTCGTGGGCGGTGTGCAGGCGGTGGGCGATGGCGACCACGGTGCGGCCGTCGAGGACGCGGGCGAGGGAACGTTCCAGGTGGCGGGCAGCCCGAGGGTCCAGCAACGACGTCGCCTCGTCCAGGACCAGGGTGTGCGGGTCGGCCAGCACCAGCCGGGCCAGCGCGACCTGCTGGGCCTGGGCCGGTGTGACGGTCAGGCCGCCCGAGCCGACCTCGGTGTCCAGACCGTCGTCGAGCGCACCCGCCCATCCGTCCGCGTCGACCGCGCCGAGGGCGGCCCAGAGCTCGGCGTCCGTGGCGTCCGTCCGGGCGAGCAGGAGGTTGTCGCGCAGGGAGCCCACGAAGACGTGGTGCTCCTGGTTGACGAGGGCCACGTGCTCGCGGACGCGTTCGGCGGGCATCCGGGACAGCTCGGCGCCGCCGAGGGTGATCCGGCCGTCCCGCGGCGCGTAGATCCCGGCCAGGAGACGGCCCAGCGTGGACTTGCCGGCACCCGAGGGACCGACCAGCGCCAGCCTCGTGCCGGGGGCGACCTCCAGGGACACCTTGCGCAGGACGTCCACGCCCTCCACGTAGCCGAAGCGCACCCGGTCCGCGTGCACGTCCCGCCCGTCGGGAGCGAGCCCGGCGTCCCCACTGGAAGGCTCGATGTCCCGGACCCCGACCAGCCGGGCCAGCGACACCTGGGCCACCTGGAGCTCGTCGTACCAGCGCAGGATGAGCCCGACCGGGTCGACGAGCATTTGCGCGATCAGCGCGCCCGTCGTCAGCTGGCCGACTCCGATCCAGCCCTGGAGCACGAACACCCCGCCGACCATCAGCACCGACGAAAGGATCATCACGTGGCTGACGTTGATGCACGGGAAGAGGACCGACCGCAGCCACAGGGTGTAGCGCTCCCAGGCGGTCCACTCCTTGATCCGCCGTTCCGACAGCTCGATGCGGCGGGCGCTCAGCCGCTGCGCCTCGACGGTGCGTCCGGCGTCCACGGTCTCCGCGAGCGCGGCGGCCACGGCGGCGTACCCGGCGGCCTCCGAGCGGTAGGCGGACGGCGCCCGCTTGAAGTACCAGCGGCAGCCGATCACCAGCACCGGCAGGGCGAGCAGCACGGCGGCGGCCAGCGGCGGCGCGGTGATGACGAGCCCGCCGAGCAGCAGGGCCGCCCACACCACGCCGATCGCCAGCTGTGGCACGGCCTCGCGCATCGCGTTGCCGAGCCGGTCGATGTCCGTCGTGATCCGGGACAGCAGGTCACCGGTCCCGGCCCGCTCCAGGACGCCCGGCGGCAGACCGACCGACCGTACGAGGAAGTCCTCGCGCAGGTCGGCCAGCATGCGCTCGCCGAGCATCGAACCACGCAGCCGCACCTCCCGTACGAACACGGCCTGGACGATCAGCGCGATCACGAACAGCCCGGCCGTCAGCTCCAGATGGAGTTCCTTCGCCCCGTCCGACACCCGCTCGACGAGGTCACCGAGCAGCCAGGGGCCGACCATGGAGGCGACGACCGAGACCGTGTTGACGCCGACGAGGACCGCGAAGGCGCGGCGGTGCCGCTGGAACAGTTCGCCCACATAGGCGCGTACGGTCGCGGTGGCTCCGACGGGCAGGGTGTTCGCCGTCGTCGGTGCCGCCGGGTCGTAGGCCGGTGGCGCCACGCCGATCATGCTGTCTCCTCGATCTCTTCCAGTTCGTTCAGTACGTCGTCGAGGGCGGCCTCTTCGTCCGTCTCGCGGGTGACGACCGCCCGGTACCGCGGTTCGTTGCGCACCAGGTCGCGGTGCACGCCGACCGCCGCGACCTCGCCCTCGTGCACGAGCACCACGCGGTCGGCGTGGTCCAGGAGCAGCGGCGAGGAGGTGAACACCACGGTCGTGCGCCCGGCCCGCAGGTCCCGCACCCCCTGTGCGATCCGTGCCTCGGTGTGCGAGTCGACGGCGGAGGTCGGTTCGTCCAGGACGAGCACCTCCGGGTCGGTGTACAGGGACCGGGCCAGGGCGAGCCGCTGGCGCTGGCCGCCCGACAGGGACCGCCCACGCTCGGTGATGCGCGCGTCCATCGGGTCCTCGGTGCTCAAGGACCCCTGGACCAGGGCGGCCAGCACGTCCGCGCACTGCGCTGCCGCGAGCGCCTCCTCGGCGCCGACGGCACCCGAGGCGGGCACGTCGAGCAGCTCGCGCAGGGTCCCGGACAGCAGGACCGGGTCCTTGTCCTGGACCAGGACCGCCGTGCGCGCCGAACCGAGCGGCAGCTCGTCCAGGGGCACCCCGCCCAGTAGCACCGACGTGCCCTCTTCCGAGGGGTGCCCGCCGAGGCGCTCGGCCAGCAGCCCCGCCGCGTCCGGGTCGCCGCACACCACCGCGGTGAGCCGGCCGGAGGGAGCGAGCAGACCGGTGGCCGGGTCGTACAGATCCCCGGCCGGCAGGCCGTTCCCGGCCCTGTCCCGCGAGCCTTCGGCGGACATGGCCCGCTGCAGTGACAGCACCCGGGCGGCCCGCGTGGCCGAGGGCCGGGAGAAGGAGTACGCCATGGCGATCTCCTCGAAGTGCCGCAGCGGATAGGAAAGGATCATGACCGAGCTGTAGACGGCGACCAGGTCGCCGATCTCGACGCGGCCCTGACGGGCCAGGTGGACGCCGTACCAGACGACCGCGATGAGCAGCAGTCCCGGCAGCAGTACCTGGATCGCGGCGATCAGGGACCACATCCGGGCGCTGCGCACGGCCGCGTGGCGGACCTCCTGGGAGGCCCTGCGGTAGCGGTCGAGGAAGAGTTCCTCGCCGCCGATGCCGCGCAGCACCCGCAGACCGGCGACGGTGTCGGAGGCCAGCTCGGTGGCGCGGCCGGCCTTCTCGCGCTGGACGTCGGCTCGCCGGGTCGCCCGGGGCAGCAGCGGCAGCGCCGCGAGGGCCAGGACCGGCAGGCCCACGGCGACCAGCCCGCCGAGTTGCGGCTGGTAGACGACCATTCCGGCGCAGACCACGACGACGGTGACCGCCGCCGCGGTGAACCGCGACCAGGCCTCCACGAACCAGCCGATCTTCTCGACGTCGCCGGTGGAGACGGCCACGACCTCGCCTGCCGCGACCCGCCGGGTCAGCGCCGAGCCCAGGTTGGCGGCCTTGTGGGCCAGCAGCTGCTGGACGCGCGCGGCGGCGGTGATCCAGTTGGTGACGGCGGTGCGGTGCAGGAAGGTGTCGCCGAGTGCGCTGCCGATGCAGCACAGCACCAGCAGGCCGCCCGCGAGGGCGAGTCGGCGGCCCGAGTGGTCGACGACCGCCTGGACGGCCACGCCGACGCAGAAGGGCAGCACGGAGATGGAGAGGAAGTGCAGCAGTCCCCAGGCAAGTGACTTGAGCTGTCCGCCCAGTTGGTTCCTGAAGAGCCACCACAGGAACCGGGAGCCCGAGCGTGCGTCGGGCACACCCGGGTCGGGATACGGAAGGTCTTGGATCTGCATGACGGTGATGTCCAGTGGCTCGTGTCAGGGGGTGGGAGGAAGCCGCAGACGGCGGCTGCAAACCGTGAAAGGGTCGCGGCAGAGCGTGGTCGGAGGCAACAGGTTTTCCGCCGCGCCGTACAGAACCGGCTGCGCTCGCGGAATCCGTCTTCTCCCGCCCGCGGTGCGACCATGGAGCGATGCGAGGCGGAGGCACACGATGTGCCGCGGTGACGACGACGCTCCTGGGAGCGCTGCTGATCTCCCTGGGAGGATGCGGCGGCCCGGGCCCGGCAGGCACCGGCGACCCCCACACCGAGTCCGCCGACAAGCCCGCGGACGAACCGACCGGCATCCCCGGGGTGGGCGACCGCCTCCAGCGCGGCATCCCCGCCGCTTCCCGCCAGGTCGTCGTGGTCTACGGCGACGCCAAGGACTCCGCGGACGCCACCGTCGTGCTCTACACCAAGCACGGTTCCGCCTGGCACCGCGTCGGCAACTGGCCCGCGCACAACGGCAAGAAGGGCTGGACCACCGACCACCACGAGGGCGACAAACGCAGTCCTGTCGGCGTGTTCACGCTCAGTGACGCGGGCGGTGTGCTCCCGGACCCCGGGGCCCGGCTGGCGTACACGCGATCCGCCGGCATCGCGGCCCCACGCTGGTGGCCCCGGTCCTACTGGCATGACTTCGACTACGTCATCGCCATCGACTACAACCGGATCGAGGGCACCCCGCCCAACAACCAGGCCCGGCCCCGTGGGTATGCCAAGGGCGGCGGCATCTGGCTGCACATGGACCACGGCACTGGTACGTCGGCCTGTGTGAGCGTGTCCAGGGCGGCGATGCGGTATCTGCTGCGCACGCTCGATCCGGACCGGCATCCTGTGGTGGTGATGGGGGACAGGGCGGACCTGAGGTCCTGAGGCCGCCGGGGGAGGCGGCATTGCGGCGGATGACCGACTCGCCGTAGAACACGGCCATGAAGAGACGGATCGTCATGTCCATGCTTGCAGGGGTGACCCTCCTGGCGAGCACGCTGCTCGGGGCGACCCCCGCCCAGTCCGCGGTGGCTCCCTCCGCGGTGGCCCAATCCGCCGATCTCCCCGCCGAGTTCGGCACCGACTGGCACGACCCCGTCACCGCGGCACCACCCGTCGCCAAACCCTCTGGCAAGTCCTGCCACCTCACGGTCGCCGAAGCGCGGTTCCGCGATTTCACCCCGTACACCGGCACCTACGCACCGCCCGAGGGCTGCGGCGAGCGCTGGAGCAAGGTCGTGCTGCGCATGGACGGCAAGGTCAGGGGACGGCAGTTCGACCGGCTCGGGTATCTGCACATCGGCGGGGTCGAGGTCTTCCGCACGTCCACACCGCAGCCCTCGCCCGACGGTATCCAGTGGTCCGTCGAGAAGGACGTCACGCGCTACAGCGACACCCTTCGCACCGGTCACGACGTCGAGATGCTCATCGGAAACGTCGTCGACGACACGTACACCGGGGTCATCGACGTGAAGGTCACGCTCACGTTCTACGAGGGGCGACAGGCCCCGGCGCCGGACCGGGTGCTGCCCCTCGACGACAACAACACCCTCACCACGCCGCGCAACAGCGAGCGCATCCTCGCCGAGGTGTACGCCACCGGTTCGGGCGGCGGCTGCGAGGAGTACTGGTACCTGACCGTGCCGTCCGCAGCGCCGTACTCCTGCCAGGCCGACGACGGCCCCTACCGTGAGGTGCAGATCAAGGTCGACGGCCGACTCGCGGGGATCGCCGCTCCGTTCCCCACGGTGTGGACGGGTGGCTGGTCCAATCCCTTTCTCTGGTACGTCGTCCCGGGTCCCCGCGCCTTCGACATCAAGCCGATCGAATACGACCTGACCCCCTTCGCCGGGATCCTCAACGACGGGCGCCCGCACCGCGTGGAGGTCGCCGTCGTCGGCGTCCCCGAGGGGCAGCCGGGCTGGAGCGCTCCCGTGAACATCCTCGTCTGGCAGGACGCCAAGAGCGCGCACGTCACCGGGAAGCTCACCACGCACCGGAACGGCGACCTCGCCAACTCCTCGACGTACACACCGGGTTCGGAACACCGCGTGGACACCGAGGGTGACCACCGGCTCACCGTCGCCGGATATGTCGACACCTCGCACGGCCGCGTCACGACCACCGTCCGCCGCTCGCTGGCGAACACGTCCACCCACCGCTGGGGCGACGGCGAGAACCCCGACGCGCTCAAGGCGACCTGGAGGGACGACGAGTCGGTCACCGTCGACGGTCGCGGACCGGCCCGCATCACCCGCGCCCACCGCACGTACACGATGGACGGCACGACCATCATCGGTGCGGGCGACCGGCTGCGCACCGTGCTGACCCTAGGTGACCGTGCCGACGTAACGGTGACCCGAGCGGGCCGGCGCACGGAGTGGTCCCGGCTCGACGACACCTACGCGGGCGACGCCACGTACACGATCAATGTCCCGCGCGACCAGCGGCATGCGGTCGGCACGACGAGCGAGCAGTACCGGATCCGCGGTTCGGCCGGCTGCTACGACCGTTCTCTCACCACCGCCCAGGGGGTGCTGACCGGAGAACGCAGCGGCTGCTGAGGCAAGTTGTGTGCGATGTGTCACAGGCGGCGTGATTTACGCGGCTGAAACGCGACGGTCTTGCGCGCGATCAACGGCCCCTCCAGAGTGATCGCCACGGAAGCCGCTTTCCGTATCGCAGAAGTCTCCCCCAGGCTTCTGCGCGTCCCCCGTCGCTCAAGGAGTGCCCGTGCCGCCGTCCGTCCCGTCCCTGCCGCGACGCGTCGCACACATACTGCGTACCTCTCTCTTCGCGCAGGTCGCCTGCGCGCTCGTGCTCGGCATCCTCGTCGGAAAGCTGTGGCCCGGTTTCGCCTCGGACCTTCAGCCGCTCGGCGACGGTTTCACCCGGCTCATCAAGACGATCATCTCGCCGCTGGTGTTCTGCGTGGTCGTCGTCGGCATCGCCAAGGCCGGTGACCTGAAGGCGTTCGGCCGGATCGGGCTCAAGGCGCTGATCTGGTTCGAGGTCGCGAGCACGCTGGCGCTGATCATCGGTCTGGTCGCCGCCAATGTGATCCAGCCCGGCTCGGGGATGCACGTCGACCCGGCCACGCTCAACACCGCCGCCGTCGACGCCAAGACGGGCGGCGGCCACCTTCCCTCGACGACCGAGTTCATCGTCAACGCGCTGCCCACCAGTTTCATCGGCGCCTTCGCGGAGAACTCCCTGCTGCAGGTGCTCATCCTGGCCTGTCTGGTCGGTGCCGCGCTGCTGCACCTCGGCCACACCAAGGTCCCGCAGGTGCTGCCCGCCATCGAGCAGGCCCAGGAGATCATCTTCGCGGTCGTGGGCTTCGTGATGCGCCTCGCGCCGATCGCGGTGTTCGGCGCGATGGCCGTCCTGATCGGCCAGTACGGCCTCGGCGTCATCGAGACCTACGCCAAGCTGATCGTCCTGTGCTACGTGGCCGCCGCCCTGTTCATCGGGCTGCTCGCCGTCGCGCTCAAGGCGGTCACCGGGCTCAGCCTCTGGAAGTTCCTGCGCTACATCCGCGAGGAGATGCTCCTCGCGCTCGGCACCGCGTCCACCGAGTCCGTCATGCCGCGCGTGATGCAGAAGCTGCGCAAGGCCGGTGCCCGCGACGACGCGGTGGGCCTGGTACTGCCCACCGGCTACTCCTTCAACCTCGACGGTGCCTCGCTCTACCTCTCCATCGGCACGCTGTTCATCGCCCAGGCGGTGGGCGTCGACCTCAGCCTGAGCCAGCAGATCACCGTGGTCCTGGTGCTCATGCTGACCAGCAAGGGCATGGCGGGCATCCCCGGCTCGGCCTTCCTCGCCCTGTCCGCCACGGCGTCCTCGCTGGGCGCCATCCCCGCCGGGGCCGTCGCCCTGCTCCTCGGCGTGGACCGCATCATGGACTCGATGCGCGTCGTGACGAACCTGCTCGGTAACTGCGTCGCCGTCTTCGCGGTCTCCCGCTGGGAGGGGGCGCTGGACATCGACCGGGCGAAGAAGGTGCTGGGCGGCGAGACCGTCGAGCCCGTGGTGGAGGAGCAGCCCGCCGAGGTACCGGCCGAGACCGCCAAGGAGCCTGCGGTCTCCGAGGCCGGCTGACCGGCGTTCCCGAACAGGCCGCGGCCACCGCTCCAGGGTTACGGAGCGGTGGCCGGCCTGTTCAGCAGTGTGTGTCCACCAGCGTGTCCAGGAGCCCGCCGAGCGCCCGGCGCTGCGCGTCCGTCAGGGGAGCGAGGATCTCCTCCGCGGCCGCCCTGCGTACGGAGTGCAGTTCCTGAAGAACCTTCACCCCGTCGTCGGTCAGCTCGATGCGGATCACCCGGCGATTGGCCGGATCGGGCACTCGGCGCACCTTGCCGCTCGCTTCCAGCCCGTCGACGAGCGTGGTCACCGCGCGCGGCACCACCTCCAGCCGCTCCGCGAGATCGGCCATACGGGGTGGCGTCTCCCAGTGCGCGAGGGTGCGCAGCAGCCGGGACTGGGCCGGAGTCACACCGAGACCGCGCTCATGAAGCTGGCGCTTCTGGATGCGGTGCACCCGGCGCGTGAGCCTGAGCAACTGCTCGGCGAGCAGGCTGTCGGAATCGGGCGTGTCCATGCGGGAACAATATCAGGACCTCGTTCATTGTGAGCATAGGTAACAATGAGCTAGGCTCCGCTGGTCCTCACCCTCTCACCCTCCGTAGGAGACCATGCCCCGCGATCACATCGACTGGACCCCCACCCCGGGCACCTCGACCGACCAACCCCGTCAGGTGCGCCGTATCCTCCGGCTCTTCAAGCCCTACCGCGCCAAGCTCGCCGTGGTCGGCCTGCTGGTCGGCGCCTCGTCCCTCGTCACCGTGGCCACCCCGTTCCTGCTGAAGGAAACGCTGGATGTGGCGATCCCCGAGGGCCGCACCGGACTGCTCAGCCTGCTCGCGCTGGGCATGATCCTCAGTGCCGTCCTCACCGGCATCTTCGGCGTCCTGCAGACCCTGATCTCCACGACGGTCGGCCAGCGCGTCATGCACGACCTGCGCACCGCGGTCTACGGCCGCCTGCAGCGCATGTCGCTCGCGTTCTTCACCCGCACCCGCACCGGCGAGGTGCAGTCGCGCATCGCCAACGACATCGGCGGCATGCAGGCCACCGTCACCTCGACCGCCACGTCCCTGGTCTCCAACCTGACCAGCGTCATCGCCACGATCGTCGCGATGATCGCCCTCGACTGGCGCCTGACCGTCGTCTCGCTGCTGCTGCTCCCGGTGTTCGTGTGGATCAGCCGCCGGGTCGGCAAGGAACGCAAGAAGATCGTCACGCAGCGCCAGAAGCAGATGGCCGCGATGGCCGCGACCGTCACCGAGTCGCTCTCCGTCAGCGGCATCCTGCTCGGCCGCACCATGGGCCGCTCCGACTCGCTCACCCGGGCCTTCGCCGACGAGTCCGAGGGCCTGGTCGACCTCGAGGTGCGGTCGAACATGGCCGGCCGCTGGCGCATGGCCGTCATCGGGATCGTCATGTCCGCGATGCCCGCCATCATCTACTGGACCGCGGGCTTCGCCCTCCAGACGGGCGGCCCGGACATCTCCATCGGCACCATCGTCGCCTTCGTCTCGCTCCAGCAGGGCCTGTTCCGTCCGGCCGTGAGCCTCCTGTCGACCGGCGTCCAGATCCAGACCTCGCTCGCGCTCTTCCAGCGCATCTTCGAGTACCTCGACCTGCCGATCGACATCACCGAGCGGGAGGACCCGGTCCACCTCGACCGCGTCAAGGGGGAGGTCCGCCTGGAGGGCGTGGAGTTCCGATACGACGCCGACGACGACCAGCGCGGCCCCATTCTCGGTGGCATCGACATCGACGTGCCCGCGGGCAGCAGTCTCGCGGTCGTCGGCCCGACCGGTGCCGGCAAGTCCACGCTCGGTTATCTCGTCCCGCGGCTCTACGACGTGACGGGCGGCCGGGTCACCGTCGACGGGGTCGACGTCCGCGACCTCGACTTCGACACCCTGGCGCGCGGCATCGGGGTCGTCTCCCAGGAGACGTACCTCTTCCACGCCTCGGTCGCCGACAACCTCCGGTTCGCCAAGCCGGACGCGACCGACGAGGAGATCGAGCAGGCGGCGCGGGCGGCCCAGATCCACGAGCACATCGCCTCGCTGCCGGACGGGTACGACACGGTCGTCGGCGAGCGCGGCCACCGGTTCTCCGGCGGTGAGAAGCAGCGCCTGGCGATCGCCCGGACCATTCTGCGAGACCCGCCCGTCCTCATCCTGGACGAGGCGACCAGCGCGCTGGACACCCGGACCGAGCACGCCGTGCAGGAGGCCATCGACGCGCTCTCGGCCAACCGCACCACTCTCACCATCGCGCACCGCCTGTCCACCATCCGCGACGCGGACCAGATCGTGGTCCTCGACTCGGGCCGGGTGGCCGAACGCGGTACGCACGAGGAACTGCTGGAACAGGACGGGCGGTACGCGGAGCTCGTACGCCGGGACGCCCGACTGGACGCCGCACACGGGGACGCGCAGCTGGAACCGACCAGCTGAACCGCATCCGACAAGCCGAAGATATGCCTGTTTTATGACGATATGCGGGTTACCGTGCCCGCATGCACATGAACACTCCGCCACGGAGCACGATTCGACTGACGCGCCGGGGCCGACTCGCCCTCATCGCGACCGGGGCCGTCGTGGCAGGCACCGCCGTGGCGGTACCGCTGCTGAGCCTGGAGAGCGAGGGGGAGAAGAAGCCCACCACGCTGGTGATCCCGGAGGGCTGGCGGGCCGGGCAGATCTACGACGCCGTGGACAAGGCCCTCGCCCAGCCCCCGGGCACCGCCAAGAAGTCCCTGGCCAAGCTGTCCCTCAAGCTGCCCAACGAGGCGGAGGGCAACCCGGAGGGTTACCTCTTCCCGGCGACGTATCCGCTGGAGCGCGACGGGAGGAAGACGACGCCCGAGGCGCTGCTGTCGTTCATGGTCGACACCGCGAACCAGAAGTTCAAGGGCGCCCCCGTCGCGGCCGGCGCCCAGCGCAACGCGATGAACGTCTACCAGGCCGTCACCATCGCGAGCATCATCCAGGCCGAGGCCGCGACCAAGGCCGACATGGGGAAGGTGGCCAGGGTCATCTTCAACCGCCTGGAGCGGGGGATGCCGTTGCAGATGGACTCCACCATCAACTACGCGCTGAACCGCTCCACGCTGAGGACGACCAGCGCCGACCTCCGGATCGACAGCCCCTACAACTCGTACCAGCGCATGGGTCTGCCGCCGACCCCGATCGACAGCCCTGGCGAGGACGCGATGCGCGCGGCGATCAGCCCGCCCCCGGGGGACTGGCTGTACTTCGTGACGGTGAAGCCGGGGGACACCCGCTTCACGAACAGCTTCGAGGAACACCGGCGCAACGTGGCCGAGTTCAACAAGAACCAGCAGAAGTCGGCCAAGGCAGGGTGACTTCGACGGTACGTCAGGCGGCGACGGGTTCCGTCGCCAGCAGCCGCCTGATGTCGCGCACGGCCGCACGGCCCGCGCGGTTGGCGCCGATGGTGCTCGCCGACGGGCCGTAGCCGACCAGATGGATCCGCGGGTCGGCGACCGCGCGCGTGCCCTCGACCCGGATCCCGCCACCCGGCTCGCGCAGCCTCAGCGGAGCCAGGTGATCGATGGCGGCCCGGAACCCCGTCGCCCACAGGATCACATCGGCCTTCAGACGCCGTCCGTCGTTCCACTCCACGCCCTCGGGCGTGATCCGGTCGAACATGGGCTGCCGGTCCAGGACCCCGTCCGTGATCGCCTGCCGGACCGCGTCGTTGAGCGGAAGCCCGGTCACCGACACCACGCTCTTCGGCGGCAGCCCCTGCCGAACCCGCTCCTCGACGAGCGCCACGGCCTCCCGGCCGACGTCCTCGCTGAAGGGGCCCTCACGGAAGACGGGCTCACGCCTGGTCACCCACGTGGTGGCGGCCGCGTACGGGGCGAGCTCCATGAGGTGCTGGGTGCCGGACGCGCCCCCGCCCACCACGACCACCCGCAGCCCGGCGAACGCCTCGGGCCCCGGGTACTGCGCGGTGTGCAACTGCCTCCCCCGGAAGGTCTCCTGGCCGGGATAGCGCGGCCAGAACGGCCGGTCCCAGGTGCCGGTGGCGTTGATCAGTGCCCGGGTCGACCAGGTCCCGTCCGAGGTCTCGACGAGCAGCCGTCCGTCGTCGCCCTCGCGCACGGCACGGACGTCGACGGGGCGCCGTACCCGAAGGTCGAAAGTGCGCTCGTACGCCGTGAAGTACTCGGCGATCACCTCCGACGAGGGTCGCTCCGGATCGGCGTCCGTGAGCTCCATCCCCGGCAGCGCGTGCATGCCATGGACCTTGCCGTACGTCAGCGAGGGCCACCGGAACTGCCAGGCTCCGCCGGGCGCGGGGGAGTGGTCCAGCACCACGAAGTCGCGCTCCGGCTCGAAACCGGTGCGGCGCAGGTGATAGGCGCTGGACAGACCTGCCTGACCAGCGCCTATGACGACTACCTCGACCTCGCGGAAGTTGTTCACCTTTCTACCAACGGCGCGGAGGCCCTGGATCTTCCCGCGACCGTGTCAGTCCGTCTCCGAGGGGCGGGGCGTGGTGGTGGACGGCGGGAGGTCACCGTTGAACCGCGTGTCCGTGAAGTCGCCGAAGTCGACCTTGCGGGGGATGAGCTTCAGACCGGTGAAGGTGTCCGCGATCTCCTGTTCGGAAGCGATGAGCCGCTGGTCCACCGCCACCGCGACCCGGGTGGTGTAGGTGCGCTTCACCGCGGCCAGCGCCACGTCCTCGGGCAGCCCCGTCTCCTTCGCCCAGACCTTCGCCCACTCCGGCTCGTGGGAGTAGACCCACTTGTAGGCGCGTCGCAGCCGCTCCAGGTAGTCGTTGATGGCGGCGGCCTTCTTCTTGTCCTTCAGCGCGCCCGGCGCCGCCACCTGGAAGGTCAGGCCGTTGGTGATGCCGTCCCCGGTGGTCAGCACCCGACCCTGCTTCGCCTGGAGGATCTGCGAGGTGTACGGGTCCCACACCGCCCACGCGTCGACCTTGCCGGAGGTGAACGCGGCCAGGGCGTCGGCCGGTTGGAGGTACTTGACCTTCACGTCACTCGGATCGAGCCCAGCCTTCCTGAGGGAGGCGACCAGTTGGTAGTTGGCGGACGAACCCTGCGCCACGGCGACGGACTTGCCCTTCAGCTGCGCCGGACCGGTCAGCTTGGAGTCGTTCGGGACGAGGATGGCGTCCCCCTTGGACGTACCGTGCCAGGCCGCCACCACCGTGATCTTCGAGTCGGCGCCGGCCGCGAACACCGGCGGGGTGTTGCCGACGCCGCCGATGTCGACGGCCTTGGCGTTGACGGCCTCCAGAAGGGGCGGGCCGGAGGTGAAGGTCGACCACTTGATCTTGTAGTCGAGGTGGTCGAGCTCCCCGGCGGCGCGCAGGATCGCCTCCGAACCACCCTTCTGGTCAGCGACGTTGAGCGTGAGGGAGCCCTTGCCGTCGGTGTCGGAGCCCGTGCCGGCGGACGCGTTTCCGCCGCAGGCGGTGAGCAGAAGGGCGAAGGGAAGGAGCAGTGCGGCGGGGGCGAGGCGACGTCGCATGGGGGATCCGTTCTGTGGAACTTGGCTTGTGGGTGGGGGAGTTCAGGCGGCTTCGGCTGCGGTGTCGACGCCCAGGCGCTCCAGGAGCTGCCCGCGGATCTCCGCGAACCGGGGATCGGTGATGTCGCGGGGCCGGTCGAGGTCGATTGCCTGCTCGTGCGCGATGACGCCCTCGTCCATCACGAGGACACGATCGGCGAGCAGGACGGCCTCCTCGACGTCGTGCGTCACGAGCAGCACCGCGCAGCCGCGCCGCTGCCACAACTCCCCGACCAGACGCTGGGCCTTGATCCGGGTGAGGGCGTCGAGCGCGCCGAACGGCTCGTCCAGCAGCAGGAGATCGGGCTCGCGTACCAACGCCCTTGCCAAGGAGGCGCGTTGAGCCTCGCCGCCGGAGAGCGTCTTGGGCCAGGCGTCCGTGCGGTGGCTCAGGCCGACCTCCCCCAGGGCCTGGTCGGCGACGGCGCGTGCGGGCTTGCCGGGCAGGCCGAGCAGGACGTTGCGCCACACCTTCTTCCACGGCATCAGCCGGGGTGCCTGGAAGGCGACCGCCTTGCGGCGCGGCACCAGGACGGTGCCCTCGATGTCCCGGTCGAGTCCGGCGAGGATGCGCAGCAGGGTGGACTTGCCGCAGCCGCTGCGGCCCAGCAGGGCCACGAATTCGCCTGCGCGGACGTCGAGTCGGAGGTCGTCGATGACGGCACGGCCGTCGAAGGAACGGGTCAGCCCTTCGACGCGCACGGCCTGCGCGGGGCGGGGTGCCCGGGGCTTGGACGCCTCGGGCCTGGGTTCCGTGGCGGCCGTGGCTTCCTCGGCCGCGGATATCTCGGTCACCTGGTGGTTCACCGGCCGGTGAACGTCGGTCGCCATTGCAGCAGCAGCCTTTCGAGGGAGCGGACGACGAAGTCGGCCAGCAGGCCGAGGAAGGCGTAGACGATCAGGCAGACCACGATGACGTCGGTGCGCAGGAAGTCCCGCGCCTGCACCATCAGGAAGCCGATGCCGGAGTCCGCGTTGACCTGTTCGGCGAAGACGAGCGCGAGCCAGGAGATGCCGAGCGAGTAGCGCAGACCGGTCATGGCGCCGGGCAGCGCGCCGGGCAGGATGACATGCCGTACGAGCCCCCACCGCGAGAGGCCGAGGGACTCCCCGGCCTCGATCAGCTGAGCGTCCACGCCGCGGATGCCCGCGTAGACGTTGAGGTAGAGCGGAAAGGTCACGCCGAGCGTGATGATGGCGATCTTCGGGGCCTCGCCGATGCCGAACCAGATGATGAACAGCGGGATCAGACCGACGAACGGCACGGTCCGCAGCATCTGCACCGGCGCATCGACGATGTCCTCGCCGATCCGGAACAGACCTGAGACGAGGGCGAGTCCGGTGCCGATGAGGGCGCCGAGGAGCAGCCCGCCCGCGACCCGCTGCAACGAGGTCGTCATCGCCGAGGTCAGCGATCCGTCGGAGATCAGATCACCCGCGACCTGGGCGATACGGCCGGGGGAGGCGAGGACGTCGTCGGTCAACACGCCGGTGCTGCTGAGGAGTTGCCACAGTGCCAGCAGCAGGAGCGGACCGGTGGTGCGGCGCAGCCAGCGGGGGACCCGAGTGCGGTGGGAGGAGGCGGGGACGATCGGTTCGAGGTCGAGGTCGGGAGCGGGGCCGGGGGCAGCGGGTTCGGTGGCGTCCGGGTGGGAGGTTTCCGGAATGTCGGTTTCGGGGGTACCTGGCGGGGCGTGGCTGATGCTCATGATGCTCCACGGAGGGGGAGAGCGACCGGCGAGGGGCACGCCTCGACGCCGCCCGAGCGCGGCACGGATCAGCGTGCGCGCCGGTTGACGGAGCGAGGGTGCGGGAAAAGTGGGGAGGAGGGCGTCAGCAGCCGCGACGACACGCGGCGGAGGCCACCCGCAGCAGGTCGATGTGACCGCGCGTGGTGAGCAGGGCTGAACGCAACATGGGGCCGAAGCTAGCCATTCGGCGTGTCCACGGTCAATGGCGTCTCGCGGACTGGACCCGCCGTATCGCAGGATGGTCCAGGAATGACGAGTGAATCCGGCCTCAGGGGTGAGGATGGGGGCATGGCAGACGCTTTCACCACCCGAGTCCTGAACGTCGCCTCCGGTTCGGCGGAGCGGATCGTCGACCTCACCGGCGACTGTGAGGCCTTCCTGAGGGAGGTCGCCGCAGGCCGCGACGGCCTCCTCAACGTCTTCATCCCCCACGCGACAGCCGGCGTCGCGCTCATCGAGACCGGTGCCGGCAGCGACGACGACCTCCTCGCGGCCCTGCATACCCTCCTCCCCGCCGACGACCGCTGGCAGCACCGCCACGGCAGCCCCGGCCACGGCCGCGACCACGTCCTCCCGGCGATCGTCCCGCCCCATGCGACGCTGCCGGTGGTGAACGGGCAGCTGGAGCTGGGGACTTGGCAGTCGGTGTGCCTGGTGGACACCAACAGGGACAATCCTCAACGGAAGGTGCGTTTCACTTTCCTTGCCGGTTCCTGATCAGCTCAGTCGGCTCGTCGTGATCAGCGCGTCCAGTACCGGATGTTGCGGAAACGGGCCTCCGCGCGCCCCGAGCCGTGGTTGTAGACGCCGTTCTTGAAGTAGCGGGTGGCCGGGCCCCGGTCGGCGACCGTCAGGACGAGGGAGTCGTCGAAGTAGACCTTGACCGTGCCCGTCCCCGTGCTCGCCCGGTGGGCGATCTTCACGTTGAACCAGGTGCCGTAGGCCCCGGTCTTGAGGGCCGTGCCGTCGTAACGGCGCACGGTGCCCCCGCCGGTGTCGTAGACGTTGAGCATGATGTCGGTGGCCGGAGTCCCGGAGGGGTGGACGCTCCGCAGGATCTGGACGAAGGAGGCGCCGTCCGAGCCGGAAGGGAGATAGACGTCGGCGTCCCACATGTGATCGCCCGTGGTGTAGTCGACCTTCCAGCGCATCTCGGTGCGCGGATCGGTGGAACTGCCCTCCTCGAAGGGCTCGTCGGTGGCGTACACCCACATCCGCTGGACTCCGCCGCTGGAGCTGTGCCGCTCGCTCAGATCGAGATTCCAGGGCTTCTGCCAGCTGTAGGTGAACGACGTCTGACTCCAGCCGTCGGTCGGGCCGGCGGCCACCGCCGCGCCCGCGGGCCGGGGGAGGGCGAGTGCGGGGCCGCCGGCCAGCAGTCCGGCCGCTGTCCGTAAGACGGATCTCCTGTTCATCGGGTGTCCTTTCCGTTGCGGGAGGGGAGGTCGATCCGGTCGGGAGGGAACACCAATACATCGGAGGAGTCAATGACTTCGACCGCACCGTGTGCGCTGGCGCGTGAATATGGAGTGAGAGGGGTGGGTGTGCGTCTCCAAATACACCCGATGTATCGACGGGCCGGGATCAGGCCGGGCAGCCGGAGTCCGCTACGACGTAGTAGCCGGGCGCGGTCTGCTCGAGGGTGTGCCCGTTGAAGGTGTTCCACAGCCCCATGGGCTCGTCGGAGCCGTTGGCATAGGTCTGGCCGCCGCTCTGATGCGCGCGTCCGGCGACCGTGTGGTCGTAGGTGCTCGACGTGTGACACGTGGGTGTGAACCCGGTGGTGGATGCGGTCACCGCGGCGGAGACCGCCCCCGCCGCGCCCGCCGCGTCCACGGCCGCCACGGTGTAGCCGTACGTCGTGCCTGCGGTCAGGCTGGTGTCGGTGTAGGCGGTCGACTCCGTGGTGCCCACCTTCGAGCCGTCTCGGTAGACGGCGTACGAGGCCGCGTCGGGCGCCGCGTTCCAGCTCAGGGCCGTGGTGGTGTCGGTGGTCCCGGTGACCGTCAGTCCCGTGGGCGCGGGCAGGGCACCGGTGCCCTGGTCGTGGCCGTCGAGGCCCCAGAAGCGGACGGTGTGGTAGCTGGAGCAGATGGTGTCGAGGTAGTACGTGCCGGTGGCGCCGCACTGCTCGGTGCCGCTGCCCGGGTCGACCGCGAGCCCGTGCGCCATACCGGCGACCGAGTAGACCTCGACCGCGGGTCGGCCGGAGGCGTCGTCGTAGGTGGTCAGTGTGGTGCCCCCGCTCAGGCTTTCCGTGCGCGAAGGCGTCTGGCCGATGCCCCACACGTCGGTCCACTGGTCGCGCAGCTCCGTGGCGTTGGCGGGCCGGACCGTGGTGTCGGCGGAGCCCTGCCAGATCGCGACGCGCGGCCAGGACGTGGTGCCGACGGGAGCGGCGGAGCGCACCAGGTCGCCCCACTGGGCGGGGGTCCTGTCCGGTGGGCTGTACATGCAGGTGTACGCCGCGGGCACGGTGGTCGCGCAGTACGCGGGCAGACCGGAGTCGATGGCCCCGCCCGCGAAGACGTCGGGGTACGCGGCCAGCAGGTTCGCGGTCATGCCGCCGCCGGCGGACAGACCCGTGACGTAGACCTGTCGGCTGTCGCTGCCGTACTGCGAGACGGCCTTGTCGACCATCTGCCTGATCGACAGTGCCTCGCCCCGACCGCGCGAACTGTCCCCTGGATCAAACCAGTTGAAGCAGGAGTTGGCGTTGTTGGCGCTGCTCGTCTGGGGGAGGACCAGCGCGAAGCCGTAGCGGTCGGCGAACGTCGGCCAGCCGGAGTGGGCGTAGTAGTCGCTCGCACTCTGTGTGCAGCCGTGCAGGGCGATCACGAGCGGGGCGCCGGACGGCAGGGCGTCCGGCGCATAGGCGTACATGGACAGGTTGCCGGGGTTGGTTCCGAAGCCGGTGACCTGGGTCAGACCCGCGGTGGACGCCTGCGGGCCCATGGCGACCAGGCCGGCTGTGAGGGCCAGAGTGCCCGCGGCGGCGGCGACCCGGCGGCGGACGCCTCTGACGAGGCGGCGGCCCTTCGTGAAGCGGAACGGAGGATGCGACGGTCCCATGACGACTGCCTCCTGATCTCCGGGCGGGGCCCGTTGGTCGGTGTGCCGTGCATCATCGGGGCGCACCCGCCGGCCTTGGCATGGGCTGAACAGCCAGGACCGAGTGAAGCGTTGTGTGACGGCCGCCCATAGTCGCTCTCGCGCTCGGCCGTGCAGGGGACGTGTCTCCCGTCCGGGGTGGTGTCCCGCACCATCGCCGACAGGCTGACGGTGGTTGGCCGACCCGTCCGAGGCCGAGTCGCGACACGCGGTGACGCACCTTGCGCCGCTTGCCCACGGCAGCGGCGACTCGAGAACTGCCGACGCCCGGATGGTGGTGAACTCCCGCATGCAGGAGGTCACCGCCGAGATACGGCGACCCTCGCCGCAGGGGCTGATCGTCGTCCAGCCGAACAAGGGCGCCGGCGCCGCCACCGAAGGCGGACGGTCAGCCGATCAGATGCAACCCGTTGCCGAAGTCGATGCGCGCGAGATCGGCGCGCGAGACGATACCGAGCTTGGGGAACACGTTGGCCAGGTGATGACCCACTGTACGAGGACTGATCAACAGCTGTGCCCCGATCTCCCGGTTGGTGAGCCCCTGCGCGGCCAGCCGTGCGACTCGCAACTCCTGTGCCGTGAGGATGCTCTCCCGGGCCGGTGCGGAGTCGCGGCGCAGGTGCTGCCCGGTCAGTTCCTGTTCGGCCCGGGCGCGGGCGAGCAGGGGCGCCGCGTCCAGGCGCCGGAAGATCTCCGCGGCTTCGGCCGGTTGTGTCCGGGCGTCGATACGGCGACCGGCCCGCCGTAGCCACTCGCCGGGCCCAGGCATTCCTGCCCCGGTTCGAGAAGCTCGCTGCCGAAACGGGTCCCGAGGAGCTGGAACTCCGCTTGGGCCACTGCATCGGCGCCGCACATCGGGAGAGCCGGTGCACACCGATGGCGAAGCCCCGTTCGCGACCAGCGGATGACGCCTTCGGATCACCGCCGACGCCACGATCACAACGGCCTCCATCTGTTCGACACCGGCGACCGGCGGGCGGCCGGGCCGACGCTCGTCGAACGGACCGGCCAGCCGTTCAGCCAGACCCGTGGCCAAGTACGGACCGTGTCCGCCCAGGCCGGTGTCCGGCCCACCCGCGCCCCCTCCGGGCGGCTGAGAGCTCAGATCTTTCTCGGATCGCCGGGCGTGACCACTTGCCATCGACACGGCAACGGTCCTATGGTCATACGAACGTAAGGCATACGAACGTACTTCAAAATCAGGGAGCTCGTGATGGCGACAACTCGACCGGTGGCACTCGTGACGGGTGCCTCATCCGGGATCGGCAAGGAGACGGCCCGCGCCCTCGTCGAGGCGGGGTTCGAGGTGATCGGAACCGGCCGCAAGACCTCCGGGCTCACCCCGCCCGCAGGCGTGACGTACCTCGATCTCGACGTGGGCAGTGACGAGTCGGCCACTGCCGCGGTCGCAGAGGTGATCGACCGGTTCGGCCGCATCGACGTCCTGGTCAACAACGCCGGCATCGGCGCGTCGGGCGCCGTCGAGGAGAACTCCGTCGCCCAGGCCCAGAACGTCCTGAACATCAACGTCCTGGGTGTCATCCGTATGACGAAGGCCGTCCTGCCGCACATGCGCGCCCGGGGCGGCGGACGCGTCATCAACATCTCGTCCGTCCTCGGCGTCGCCCCCCAGCCCTTCATGGCCCTCTACGTCGCCTCGAAGCACGCCATCGAGGGCTACTCCGAGTCGCTGGACCACGAGGTCCGCGAGCACGGCGTGCGGGTCCTGCTCGTCCAGCCCGCCTACACCAAGACCAGTTTCGACACCAACGCCGCACAGCCCGACACCCCGCTGCCCTTGTACACGGAGCGCCGGCGCGTCTTCGACGAGGTGATCGCGGAGGCGATGAAGGCCGGTGACGATCCCGCCGTCGTGGCCAAGGTGATCGTCACAGCGGCCACCGACAAGAAGCCGAAGCTGCGCTACACCGCCGGCCCGCTGGCCTCACGCGTCACCACCGCGCGTCGCCTCGTCCCGGCCGGCACGTTCGACAAGCAGATCCGCAAGAACAACCGCCTGCCCGGCTGACCCCCCGGTCCGGCTTCACGGGCGCTCATGCTGCTCGACCTCCGCGACCTCCCCGATGTCTCCCCGCGCCCATTGATCAGTCACCCGATTGACCACTCGCTTGTTGATTTGCCTAGGAGAGTCCATGCAGCGGCAACCCCAGCACACGGCCCGGCGCAGCGCACTCGGCGCACAGCGTTTGCTGAAGAAGAAGGTCGCCGTCGCGCTGGCGGTCACCGCGACGGTGGCCGTCCTGGCGTCGGCGCCGTCCGCGTCCGCATGGACGGGAGGCTCGTACGGCGGGCACTCGTACGGCGGGTCCGTGGTCACCGACGTACAGACCGCGGCGAGGTTCGACTTCGCGGCCGGCGAGATCCCCGAGAACATCACCGCCAACCCCGACGGCTCGGTGACCCTGTCCATGCTCGGCAGCTGCGCGGTGTGCCAGCGCACCCACGGTCCGGAGCTGATGCGCATCTCCGCCTCCGGAGAGCGCACGGTGCTTGCCACCGGGCAGGTGGGCGAGGCGATCAGCGGCAACGCCCGCGGCAGTGACGGAACCGTCTACTACGCGTTGTGGGCGCCGGGCAACGCGGACCGCAACGGCGTGTACAAGCTGCTCGGCGACGGCACCCCGCAGCGCGTCGCCGCTCTGCCCGCCGACTCGGGCCCCAACGGGCTGGCCGTCGATGCGGCCGGACGCACCCTCTACATCGCGGACAGCCTCAAGGGCATCATCTGGTCCGTTCCGGTCGCCGGCGGATCGGCGACGCCGTGGCTGACCGACGCCGCTCTCGCCCCGGTGCCCACCGAAGCCCTGCCGATCGGCGCCAACGGACTCAGGTTCCACAACGGCGCCCTGTGGATCAGCAACTTCAACAAGGGAACCCTGCTGCGCGTGCCGATCACCTCCGCCGGCGCGCCCGGCGCCATCCGCCAGGTCACCGGCGGCCTGCCCAACATCGACGACCTCAGCTTCCTGACCCCGTTCTCCGATGTGGTGTTCGCCGCGCAAAACGGCTCCTCCTCGAACAACGGCCCGGACAGGGTCGTGGTCATCTACCCGAACGGCACCTACAAGCCCGTCCTGACCAGCGCGGACGGCCTCGCCTCGCCCTCAGCGACCGCGGTGCGCGGCGATCGCCTGTACATCACCGACGGCGGTGTCCCCGACCCGCACGACCCGAAACTGCAGACCGCCAGGATCAACTTCCCCGCCCTCCTCGCAGGCGCGACCCACTGACCCGACCAGGATGGCAGCCGGGGCGCACGCCCCGGCTGCCGCGATGGAGGAACGCATCGTGCGGTACCCGAAAGAACACAAACACCAGACACGGCAGCGGATCATCACGACGGCCGGCCGCCGGCTCAAGCGCAACGGCATCGACGGCTCCGGAGTCGCGACGCTCATGAAGGACGCGGGCCTGACAGGAGGCACCTTCTACGCCTACTTCGCCTCCAAGGACGACCTCGTCGCCACCGCGGTCGCCGACCAGTTGCGCGCCCAGCACGAGAACATCGTCGCGCAGGCAGCCCCCGGCCGCGCCGGACTCGAACAGATCATCCGCTGGTACTTCTCCCCCCGACAGCGCGACAGCGTCGAGGACGGCTGCCCCAACGCCGCCCTGCTCGACGAGATCGGACGCTCCACGGATCGCACCAAGCAGGCGTACACCGATGGCGCGCTGACCCTCATCGACGGCTTCGCCGCCCGCCTGGCACCCCGCGACCCGCCCTCGGCACGCCCGAAGTCACTCAGCCTCCTCGGCATGATGGCCGGCACCCTGCAACTCTCCCGCGCCCTCACCGACCGGCAACTCGCCGACCAACTCCTCGAACAGGGCATCGACAACGCCCTCGCCCTGATAGACGCCGAACAGCACAACTGACTACGCCATCGTCGCCGTCGTGCTGTCCCTGCTGCTGGTCTTCTCCGCCGTTCCCGACATCACCCGCGACCCGAAGATCACGGACGGGCTCTAGGCGCTCGGGGTGCCCGACAACTGCTCCTGCCTCTCGGCCTGGTCAAGATCGCGGGCGCTCTGGGGCTGCTCGCCGGCATCGCCTACCGACCGTTGGGCATCGCGGCGGCGACCGGTGTCGTCCTGTACTTCCTGGGCGCCGTGATGACGCACGTCCGTGGAGGCGACAAGAAGGGAAGCGCCACCCCGGCCGTCATCATGCTCCTTGCCGTGGCGCCGCTGGTACTGGGGGTCGCGACGGTCTGATCGTGCGCCACCACGTGACGTCGACGGTTCCGACGGCGCACGTCGACCCCCGCCGAGCAGCGCCGGCCGGCCGCGCACATGCCGTCGCCACCCGCAGCTTCCTGCGTGCTGCGCCGGGAACTGGCCCTCGGCTTGACACAATTGTGGCTCTTGCTTTGCTCCTCATACGTTGTTCGCGTCGTTGCCCGGACCTAGCCTCACCTGCGAAACCGTGGGAAGGGCCGGCATGCTGAATACCGTTCGGGAACAGGCGAAGGGGCTCACCAAGGACCAGCGCAACGCGTTCGTCGCCGCCTATCTGGGATGGGCGATGGACGCGTTCGACTACTTCCTTGTGGTCCTCGTCTACAGCGAGATAGCCGACGACTTCGATGTCTCCCTCACCGACATGGCCTTCCTCACCACCGCCACGCTCGTGATGCGGCCGGTCGGGGCCTTCGTCTTCGGCATGTGGGCGGACCGCAGGGGCCGCCGGCTCCCGCTCATGGTCGACGTGGTCTTCTACTCGATCGTCGGATTCGCCTGCGCCTTCGCGCCCAACTACGCCGTGCTGCTGGTGCTGCGTCTGCTGTACGGCATCGGCATGGGCGGCGAGTGGGGCCTGGGCGCGGCGCTCGCCATGGAGAAGATCCCCGCCGAGCGGCGCGGCTTCTGGTCGGGCCTGCTGCAGAGCGGCTACTCGCTGGGGTATCTGCTCGCCGCCGTGGCGTTCTTCGTTATCGAACCCGTCTTCGGCTGGCGCGGGTTGTTCGCCTTCAGTCTGGTGCCCGCCCTGGTCGCCCTGTGGGTGCGCAGCCGGGTGGAGGAGAGCGAGGTGTGGGAGAAGAGCGTCAAGCTCAACCGCACCCCCGCGTACCGGGTGTTCAGGGACCCGGCCGTGCTGAAGCGCTTCGTGTACCTCGTGGCGCTGATGACCGCCTTCAACTGGATGTCGCACGGCACCCAGGACATCTATCCGACCTTCGTCAAGAAGGGCCTGGGTCTGTCCCCGGACACCTCCATCGCCATCGCCGTCGTCTACAACATCGGCGCCATGATCGGAGGCGCGCTGCTCGGTGCCTTCTCCGAGAGGCTGGGGCGCCGTCGCACGATCATGATCGCGGCGGCCGGTGGTCTGGTCGTGGTGCCCTTCTTCGTGCTGTCGACGACCGTGGGCTGGCTGATGCTCTCCTCCTTCCTGATGCAGATGTGCGTCCAGGGAGCCTGGGGCGTGATCCCCGCGCACCTGACCGAGATGAGCCCGGACGCGATCCGGGGCTTCTACCCCGGTGTCACCTATCAGCTGGGGAACCTGATCGCGGCACTCAACCTGCCCATCCAGGAAGCCCTCGCCGAACGGCACGGCTATCCGGCGGCGATGGCGTGGACCGTGGTGCCGGCCCTGGCGGTGGTGATCGTGCTGAGCGCCGTCGGCAAGGAGGCCAAGGGCATCCGGTTCGGCGGCTCGGGCGCCACGGGTACCCCGGGCGGCCCGGCCCCGAGCACCGCGGCGGTCGACAGCGCGTAGGCCCGCTTCCACGTACCGGTACGGGCCGGGCCGTCAGCCCCTACGATGGCAACTCGCAGTGTCTGTACGTGTGCACAGTCGAGTTTCACCGCAGGGAGCAATGCCCATGGGTGCCCATGAGTCCGCGGGAACACCGATCGACAGCGGGATCCTGGGCGGGCGGTCCGCAGGGCCCATGGTGCCGCGGCTGCTGCTGGGCGCGCGGCTGCGCAGGCTGCGGGAGGAGCACGGGGTCTCCCGTGAGGACGCGGGGCATGTCATCCGCGGCTCACGGTCGAAGATCAGCCGTATGGAGGCCGGCCGTCACGGCTTCAAACTGCGGGACGTGGAGGATCTGCTCACTCTCTACGGCGTCACGGACGAGGCCGAACGCGCCACCCTGCTGACCTTGGTCGAGGAGTCCAACACCCCCGCCTGGTGGCAGTACTTCAACGATGTCGTGCCTGCCTGGACGCAGACCTATCTCGCTGCCGAACAGGCGGCGAGTCTCGTCCGCTGTTTCGAGGTCCAGCGTGTTCCCGTCCTGCTGCAGACCCCCGACTACGCCCGTGCCTCCCTCCGGCTCGCCCACGCGGACGCGTCCCCGGCGGAGATAGAACGACGTGTCGCGTTACGGATGTCACGCCAGCGGATCCTGCACAGGCAGCCGGCGACCACGCTCTGGGCCGTGCTCGACGAGGCGGCGCTGCGGCGGCCCGTGGGCGGCAGCTCCACGATGCGCGCCCAGCTCAGGCACCTCATCGAGATCTGCCGGCTCCCGCAGGTCTCCGTCCAGATCCTGCCGTTCCTCACCGGCGGCCACTCGGCGGAGGGCGGCCCGATCACCATCGTGCGGCTGCCCGGCAGCGAGTTGCCCGATGTCGTCTACCTCGAACAACTCGCCACCGGCCTCTATCCCGACCGTCCCGCCGAGATCGAGTGCTACTGGGACGCCATGAACCGCCTGTCGGTCGAGGCCGAGTCACCGGACGAGACGCCCACGATCCTGCACCGCATCCTCCAGGAGACCTGATCCCAGGCCGGGAGCGGTCTCAGCCCTTGCGAGCCACACCGCCGTACTGGTGCACCTCCGCGGGAAGCCCCAGCGCCTCGGTGTCGGGGCGCCAGCGCGAGCACGACGCCACGCCCGGTTCGAGCAGCTCCAGTCCGTCGAAGTAACGCGCGAGCTGCTCGGGGCTGCGCAGGATGTAGGGGAGCGAACCGCCCTCGTTGTACTGCTGGATCGCCTGGACGTAGGCCTCGCTGGTGGCGGTGCTGTCGTACTGCACGAGGAAGCTGCCGGAGGGCAGCCCGGCCACCAGCTCCCGCACGATCGCGCACGCCTCGTCGTGGTCCTCGATGTGGCCGAGGATGCCCATCAGCATGAGGGCGACGGGCTTGTCGAAGTCCAGGGTCTTCCCGGCCTCCCGCAGGATCGTGGCGGGGTCGCGCAGGTCGGCGTCGACGTAGTTGGTGACCCCCTCCGGGGTGCTGGTGAGCAGCGCGCGGGCGTGGGCCAGCACCAGCGGGTCGTTGTCGACGTAGACGATCCGGGACTCCGGGGCCACCCGCTGGGCGATCTGGTGGGTGTTGTCGACGTTCGGCAGCCCGGTGCCTATGTCCAGGAACTGCCGGACGCCCTCCTCACCGGCCAGATGACGGACGGCGCGGGCGAGGAAGTACCGCGCCGCGCGGGCGCCGGTCTCGATGCCGGGGAAGATCTCGCAGAAGGCGTCACCGGCCACCCGGTCGACCTCGTAGTTGTCCTTCCCGCCCAGCCAGTAGTTCCAGATCCGGGCCGACTGCGGCACAGAGGTGTCGATCTTGGGCAAGGCCTCCTGCTCGGACTGCTCGGAGTTCTCTGCCTGATCAGCCATGGACGCTCCTGCGTGTGCGCGACGGGGAAACCCGCCGAACGGTCGAACACCGGTCGTGGACACCCACGTTAATCCCCGAGGCTCACCTCATGTGCATCATCGGCCCCAACAGGCCTGGGCCTGCTGCCTGTTGGGCCCTGGTCGCCGAGGTGAACACGGCTGCCCGGGACAGCGGCGAGGCCGTCCCGGGCACGTGGGTACAGGGGGTTACGGGGTGGTCAGGTAGGCCCTTTCGATCGTCTGGGTCAGGGTGTTGCCCGCCCGGTCCGTCAGCTCCGCGCGCAGGGAGACGGAGCCCGCCGTCGCCGGATGCTTGAGCGACAGGTGCGTGCCGCCGACGGTCTTGGCGGGCTGCCAGGTCTTCCCCTCGTCGTAGGACACCTGGAAGGCGAGTTTCGCCGGGCGCTGTCCCGCCGCCGCGCCCTCGACGGTGAAGGGCACCTCGAAGCGCTTGCCCGCCTTCGCCGTGCTCGCCAGGGTCAGGTCAGGGCTGTAGCGGACCGTCGACAGCGGCAGTGCGGTGAAATCGTCGTCGGGGGTCTTCGCCGAGCGGAAGGTCCACTCCGCGCGGACCCGGGTGCTGACCGGATACACGGCCGGGTCACGGGAGTTGTCCACCGTCAGCTTGTAGGTGGTGTCCTCCGCGGGAACCGTGTACTCGGTGAGCCCGTCGGTGGGAGGGATGCCGTAGTCGTCGGCGATCTCCTTGCCGTCCGCCTCCAGCCTGGTCGTCACCGCGGTGGTGTTGCTGGTGCCCCAGTGTCCGGCGCCGTCGCCGAACAGCGGGACATACGCCCTGACGGTGTTCCCCATGCGGGCGACGCCGGGGAAGCCCCTGGCCGGTCCGAGCTGTCCGGTGCCGGCCGGTGCCGGGCCGAAGACGCCGACGTTGAAGCGCTCCTGGTAGCGGTGACCGGCCTTCCAGGTCTGCGGCATCCTCATGAGGAAGTTCTCGAAGACCGAGTCCTGGCTGTCGCCCGAGACCTGCCAGGTGCGCAGGGACCACTTCACACCGTTGTCGAGGATGTACTCGGTGCTCCGGAACGGCAGGTCGCCCCGCATGTCGGTGAAGCCGAAGACCAGTTCGCCGTCGGGCAGGTGCGGGCTCACCTCGGCCTGGACGCGGCGGCCGTCGACGGCCTCGCCCACCTGGAGGTCGACCTTCGCCAACTGCTTCCGCCCGACCTTGGCGGTGAAGCCGTCCACACTGCCCTCCCGGAACCAGGCCGCGTGGTAGTTGACCCGGTCGCCGTCCGCTCCCCGGCCGCTCCAGCCGCCGGAGTACAGGGCGTTGAGCCCGTCCACGGGCTCCCCGCCGCCGAGCCGCCCGAACCGTGAGCCCTGGAAGCTCGGCATCAGGTACTGGAGTGAACCGTCACGCTTGCCCTCGCCGCGCCCGAAGCCGATCACGACGGTGGCGTCGGTGTTCTCGGCCGTCGGGTCCGGCACGGTGATGTCCACCGGCTTCGCCTGCCGGGCGTCCACGGTGACGGTCCTGTCGCCGTCCAGCCGGAACCTCGGCTCCACCAGAATGCCGTGGGCGGGCGACGAGGTCTCCGGGTGAATGATCCCGCTGAGGATGTAGTCGCCCTTGGGCAGCCGCACCGTCAGTTCGCCGTCCTGCTCGTCGGCGTACTCGGCGTAGAAGTCGCCGTCGAAATCGGCGACAGCGGTGGCGGCGTCCCCGGTCGGCCGGCCGTTCTCGTCGATGTGCTTGAGCGTCAGGCTGTACGACTCCACCTCGCGCGCCGCACCTACGGCGGACCGCACCTGGACCTTGCCGTCGGCCGACGTGGCCTGCACCGAACCGCCGAAGCTGCCGTCGGCGCTCCCCGCGCGGGTGTCCGCCGTGACCTCGGCGCTCGCGGTGCCGCCCGCCGGGACGGTGATCCGCTGCGGGGACACGCTGAACATGCCCTCGGCGGCGGGCTTCCCGTCCACCGCGAAGGCGTCGACGGACAGGTCGAGGGTGACCGGCTCGGTGCCGAGGTTGCGGTAGGTGAGCTGCTGGGTGGACGGCTTGTCGTCGTCGTGCGGCCACTGCTGCTCGCCGAAGTCGAGCGGCCCCTGCTCGGTGACGACGTTCTGGTCCAGCGCCCGGACCAGATCGGTACGGCCGGTGCCCTGCTGGAAGGAGCTGTACGTCCCCGGCTTCGCGGAACCGGTGAGGACCGCCTTGAGGCGCTCGCCGCTCCAGTCGGGATGCTGCTGGGCGAGGAGGGCGGCGGCGCCCGCGACATGCGGGGTCGCCATGGACGTACCGTCGAGGGTGGCGTAGCCGGGGACGCCGGAGGGGTACTCCTTCTCGATGAGGCTGCCGGCCGCCGCCGCTGCCGTGATCTCGACACCGGGCGCGGTCAGGTCCGGCTTGACGCCGCTGTCCCCGACCCGCGGGCCGCGACTGGAGAAGTCGGCGAGCGCGTCGGACTTGTCGACCGCGCCGACGGTGAGCGCGGCGTCCGCGCTGCCGGGCGAGCCGACCGTGCCCTCGCCGAACTCGCCCTCGTTGCCCGCCGCCACGACGAAGAGCGTGTCGGAATCGGCGGAGAGCCGGTCCACGGCCTCCTCCATCGGGTCGGTGCCCGGCAGGTCGGTGCCGCCGAGGCTGAGGTTGACGACGTCCGCCTTCTGGGCCACCGCCCACTCCATGCCGGCGATGATCCCGGAGTCCGAGCCGAAGCCGGTGTCGTCCAGGACCTTGCCGTTGAGGATCTTCGCGCCCGGCGCGACCCCCTTGTACTTGCCCCCGGACTTGGCGCCGGTGCCGGCCACGGTGGACGCCACGTGCGTACCGTGGCCGAACTTGTCGCCGGTACCGTCGGAGCCCGAGAAGTCCTTCTCCTCGACCACCTGGTCCGCCAGATCGGGGTGGGAGGTGTCGACTCCGGTGTCCAGGACGGCGACCTTCACCCCGGTGCCGTCGTACCCGGCGGCCCACGCGGCAGGTGCGCCGATCTGCGGGACGCTCCGGTCGAGCGAGGCCTTGCGCCGGCCGTCCAGCCAGACCTTCTCGACAGCCCCGGACTCGCCGGCGGTGACGGTGTCCCAGAAGTCGGCCGTCCGCTTCTTGGCGGAACGCATCGACTTGCCGTTGACCACCGGCAGCGCACGGCCCATCCGGGCCCCGGCCTCGGTGAACGGGCTCATGGAGGGCGTCTTTTTGCCCTTGAACGTGACGATCAGCGGTACGTCGGACCGGCCCGCGTCGTCGTAGCCGTCCTTGAGCAGCTGGGTCACGTCGAACAGCCTCGCGTCCAACTTCCCCTGGGCGAGCAGCAGTTCGGCGTCGCCGGGAACGACCCGGGTGTGTCCGGCGACCTCCCGGACCGAGAACGGCACGTCCTTTCGGCCCGGTGCCCGCTCCACTCCGGAGACCCGGCCCTTGTCGCCGACCAGGACCCGGTCGCCGGTGACCAGCGTGACCGTCCGTACCGCGGCGGCCGTACGACCGCCCCCGGTGTCGACGGCTCCCGCGCCGGCCGGCAGACCGGCGAGGACCAGCGTCACGGAAGCCACTCCCGCGGCCATGGCCGCAGGTCTGTGGCGTATGCGTAACTCCATCTGAACTCCTGACAGTTGGGGGATCAATGCGTCACGGGGCGGAGGGACCCGTGAGGAGACGGCCGTCGCTGTCGTACGGCCAGACATTGGGGACGCAGCCGAGCAGGCCCTTGATCTGCTGCATCATCGCGGGGGCCGGCTGCCCCTTGCCGGGGCAGGTGACATGGCCGTGGCCGAGGAAGTGGCCCACCTCGTGGTTGATGATCAGCGAGCGGTACCCGACGACGTCCTTCGGGTAGAACTCGGTCGCCAGCACCCAGCGTCTGAGGTTGACCATCACGTTCTGGTTCACGCTGCAGTTGACCTTGCCGCCGGTGTCGAGACCGCCCTCGGCGCAGATCTTGTCGACGGTCACCGGGGTGGCGAGGCGGACCCGGAAGTCGGTGGGGCCAGTGGACACCCGCTGGAACGCCGAGTGGCCGTCGGCCGTCCAGCCGCGCGGGTCGGCCAAGGTCCGCTCCACCTGCGCGGCGACCTCCTCGGGGGAGATCGTGATGCCCTTCTCCACTTCGACCCGGTAGCGCAGGGGCGTGCCCTTGCCGACCCGCCCGCTCCCGCCGGGCGCGGTGACGAAGGTCCCCGGGCCGCTCTGGGGGAGAGGAGTCGTGGAGGGGCTGGGAGGCGCGCCGGACTCTTGCGGTTCCGGTGACTCAGGGGTCCTGCGAGGGTCCGGACTCGCCACGGGTGAGAGGGCCGCGGACGTGCGACTCGCGTCGGACGGCAGCCACGCCACCACCGCACCGCCGACGGCCGCGGAGGCCACCAACGCGGCCAGGCCGCCCATCAGTTGGCCCTTCACGCTCCGCTCGGAGCGCTTCCGGCGACGACGGCCGGCGGGGTTTCGTTTGTGCGCTGTCACGGTGGTTCACGATGTGATCGCCATGTGATCGGACCTGGCCCGGAAGATAACGAACCGATAACCCTCCTCGTGGTCATGGTCGTGTGGATACTGTGCGCATGTCACGTGTACTGCTGATCGAAGACGACCCCGCCGTGCGGGAGGGGGTCGCCCTGGCCCTGCGCCGCCAGAACCATGACGTCGCCGCCACCGCGACCGGCGAGGAGGGGATGGACCGGCTGCGGGCCTTCCGGCCGGACATCGTCGTCCTCGATCTGATGCTGCCCGGCATGACCGGCCTGGACGTGTGCCGGGGTATACGGGCCGTCGACCAGACCCTGCCGATCATCATGGCGACCGCACGAGGAGAGGAAGTGGACATCGTCGTCGGCCTGGAGGCGGGCGCCGACGACTACGTCGTCAAACCCGTCCTGGCCCGTGTGCTCGACGCGCGCATACGCGCGGTCCTGCGCCGGGCGTCCGGAAGCGCCCCCCGCGCCGAGGGCCTGCCGAAGATCGACACCTACGGCGACCTGGCCGTCGACCGGGCCGGCCTGACCGTCGCGCTGAACGGTGAGCCGATCGCCCTCGCCCCCTCCGAACTACGGCTTCTGCTCACCCTGTCCGCCTCGCCGGGCCAGGTGTTCAGCCGTCAGCAACTCCTGGAGGCGGTCTGGGAGCACGACTACCACGGCGACGCCCGCCTGGTGGACGCCTGCGTCAAACGACTGCGCACCAAGATGTCCGAGCCGCCCCGCGCACCCCGCTACATCCACACCGTGCGCGGTTTCGGCTACCGCTTCGCGGCGCCGTGAGGAAGCGCCGGCTGCGGGGCCTGCGGGCCCGCCTGGTGGTGGCCTTCGGGCTCGTCGCCGCCGTCGCGGCCATCTCGACCGGGGCCCTGACCTTCCGCGAGGCGCGCACCGGAGTGCTCCAGCAGAGCCAGGACGCCACCATCAGGCAACTGCGGGCCCAGCTCAACCAACATGCCACCGAACTCGCCGTGCCTCCCGAGGAATCGGCGCTGCGGGAGTTCGCGAAGGACGTGGCGGCCACCGAGTCGCAGGGCAGCTGGCGGGTGCTGGTGACCTACGGGGATCGCAGCGGCTCCTCCGCCCCGGGAGACCCCTTCACCGAGGTGACGCCCGCCCTGCGGGAGGCCGTCGGGTCCAGCCAGGCCACCGTCTTCCAGCGGGTGCGCGGCGAGGGGCGCACCTCCCTCGTCGTCGGCATGTCGATCCTCTTCGGCGGCCGGGACACCGCTGCCGCGGTCACCGGGGTCCACGTGTTCCTCGTCGTTCCGCAGACCACGGAACAGGCGTACGTCGACGCCCTGGTCACCGCTGTCGAGCGGGCCATGGTGGTGGCCCTCGCGCTCGCTGTCGTACTCGCGCTCCTCGCCGCCCGCGGGGTGCTGGTGCCGGTGCGCAAGCTGCGGTTCGCCACCCGCAGGATCGCCGAAGGGCGCCTGGACACCCGGCTAGCGGTCAACGGCTCCGACGAACTCGCCGACCTGTCCCACACGTTCAACGAGACGGCCGCCGCACTGGAGACATCGGTGGCCGAACTGCGCGAGATGGAGGCGCGGGCCCGTCGCTTCGCGGCCGACGTCTCGCACGAACTGCGCACCCCGCTCGCCGCCATGTCCGCCGTCACCGACGTCCTCGACGAGGACGCCGCCCGGCTGGACCCCGACACCGCCACCGCGGTCAGGCTCATCAGCGAAGAGACGATCAAACTCGCCCGTCTCGTCGACGACTTGATGGAGATCTCCCGGTTCGACGCGGGCGCCGCGGTGCTGCACCTGGACGAGATCGACCTCGCCGAGTCGATCCGGCGCACCCTCGCCGCCCGCGGCTGGACGGACACGGTGGCGACCGATCTGCCGCCGCCGCACGCGGTACGCGGACGCGTCGACCCGCGCCGCGTCGACGTGGTCGTCGCCAACCTGGTCGGCAACGCGCTCAAGCACGGCGCCCGCCCGGTACAGGTGCGTCTGAGCGTCGGCGGCGCGGGGGCCGTCATCGAGGTACGGGACAGCGGCCCCGGCATCCCCCACGACGTCCTGCCCCATGTCTTCGAGCGGTTCTACAAGTCGGACACCGCCCGGATCCGCTCGGAGGGCAGCGGCCTCGGTCTGTCCATCACCGCCGAGAACGTCCGCATCCACGGCGGCACCGTCCGCGCGGCCAACCACCCGGCGGGCGGCGCCGTCTTCACCGTAGAACTTCCGCTGTGGCGGGACGAGTCGCCCGAGGAGAACCCGTCATGAAGGCCCTGCGCAGCGTCCCGCTGCTGACGCTCCTCGCCCTCACCTCCTGCGGGATTCCCGCGACCGGAGTGGTGGAGGCCGGCGGTCCCGCGAGCGGGACTCTCCCGATGACGCAGGTCTACTTCGTCGAGGACGGCGCGCTCGTCGCGATGCCGCGCACGACCGAGCTGCCCGGTGACCCCGAGGCGGCGCTGCGGCTGCTGATGGCCGGTCCGCTGGCCGGGGAGGGGCGTTCGGGGCGGCTCTCCACCGAGGTACCGGGCGTGCCGACCGCCATGGCACTGCCGCCCGCCACCGACGGGCCGGGGAACCCTCCCTCGCCGGACACCCCGACGGTGACGGTGAAGAGGGACGCGATGACGATCCGACTCCCTCCGGGCATGGACAGGTTGAGCGGCATCGGGGTACGGCAGATCGTCTGCACGGCCGCCGCCGCGTACCGCCTCACGCGTCCGTCCGACGCCACGGTCACCGCTGAAGTGACCGACGGCGGCGGACGGCGGGTCACGGCGTCGGACGAGGACTGCCCCGATCGGTGAGGAGGCCAAAGGTCACCGGGGGCCGAGCGGCTCCCGTAGGGTGCGCGCCGCCAGAAGCGTGACGGCGTCGTCCGAGTTGGCCGGGGCCGGCCGGTCGAGGACGGTGTTCAGGATGACCGGCAGGGCGTTCCCGGCGGTGACGGATGCGTGGGTGAGGGCGGCGAGGCCCGTGTCGATGTCCTCGCCGCGCCGCTCCACGAGGCCGTCGGTGTAGGCCGGCAGCAGGGTGCCCGGCGGCAGCGGGCAGTGCCGGCTCTCGTATCCGCCGAAGCCCGTGCCGAGGGGAGGGCCGACGGGCAGGTCCGCGAGTTCGGGCGCGGTGCCCGGCCTCACCACCAGCGGCGGGACATGGCCGGCGGTGGCCAGGACGGCGAGTTCGGCGGCGGGGTCCAGGAGGACCAGCACACATGGCGCAGGTCCGCGTCCAGGCCGCGACGGCCGCCGGTGTCCCGTCCAGGAACCGGCCGGCCGTCCAGAGCTCGTCCAGCACCTGACCCGTCTCCGCCGCCCGGGCCGCCTCCGACAGCTCCCGCAGCGTCGCCGAGGGGAGGAAGGGGGCGGAGGGCGCGGACAGACGGGGGTGGGTCATCTGGTCTGATTCCTCGAGAGGCAGAAGTCCGATTCATCGCACTTACGGCGATGGACCATATTTGCCATGTTGAGGCTATGGGCTGGGTCTCATCCGCCGCTCACGAGCTTCTCGAAGAAGAACTCGTGCTTGAGGAACGACGTCTCGTGCTCGGTTCCCGGATACGGCGGGACGAGCTGCGCGGCCTGGAAGAGCCGCCAGCCGTCCTGCAGAGCGGCGACGCCCGTCTCGTACGGCGGCTCGTCGCTGTCCCCGGTCGTGGGGCGGGTGGTGCCCGTGCCGTCGTAGCGGGCCCAGCCGACGACCCGCGAGTCGAGCGCCGAGGTGTTCAGATACAGGACCAGAACCTGCTGGCGCAGGGGGTTCGAGTGGGTCACGCCTTGCTCCTCTGTGCGGCGGGCCGGTTGGCGATGCGGGTGGCCCAGTACTCGATGTCGAATGCGGGATCGGCGGTCAGGGCACGCCACAGCCTGATCCGGTTGAGGATCTCCAGCCGGCCGGTGGCCTGCTCGTACCAGGGGAAACCGCGCCCCAGTTCCTCCCGGACGGCAGGCGCGTCCAGGTCCGCCGTGTCCCACAGCCGCACCTGGGGCACGGTCGGGTTGAAGCGGATCTTGTACATGTGGCGGACGATGTCGCTGTCGTTGCGCCGTCCGCCGTGCCAGATCCCGTGGTGCAGCAGCGCGACCGTGCCGGCCGGGCAGGTCAGCCGGGTCTGGCCGCGCAGGTTCTGGTAGCGGCCGGTGTCGGACTCGTTGGTGCGGCGCAGATGGCTGCCCGGGACGATGAGCGTGCCGCCCATCTCCGCGGTGACCTCCTGCGGGTAGTACATGAGCTGGACGTCGAAGGCGTCGGACCGCAGATCGATGACGGCGTCGGCGTGCAGCGGCTGGGCGCTGCCCTCGCGCGGGTCACGGGTGTGCACGAAGTGGTGGTCGACGGTCGGATCCGGGCCCACCAGACTCTCCAACGCCCCCGCGACGGCGGGCAGTTCGACGAGTCGGCGGGCGAATGAGCCGTCGGGGAACGCCTTCGGTACGGGAGTCCCGTACGGCACGGAGGGCAGCCCGGCGGCGAAGACACCGAGCGCCTCCTCGTTCATCTCCCGGGGCACGATGCCGTCCAGGCGCAGGAAACCGTGGGCCACGAACCGCGCCACCTGGGCGGAGCTCAGCAGCTGTCGTGTGGTTGACATACGGCAACCGTAGGAACAGTCACCGGGGATGTGGTGGGCTGTAATCGGCGACCACTGGTAATTTTCCACTATGACCCAGCACGTCGACCTCACCCTCGACCTGCCGCCCCACGTGGAGAACGCCGGCGTCGGTGTGCACGGCTCCGCGGGCCCGCACGACGTGTTCCGGCTCCCACGGCTGTGGCAGCTCCATCTCTACGGCTACTCCGGCACCCTCGAGCTGGGCGGCTCCCGGCACCCGATCCGTCCGGGGCACGTGAGCCTCGTCCCGCCCGGCACCGAGGTGCACTTCCACTACGGCGCGACGCGCTGCGAGCACCTGTACGCCCACTTCCGGCTGCCGGGCGGCGGCGAGCGGCGCCGGGTCCCGGTGATGCAGGACGCCGGGGCGGACGCGGCGGTGCTGACCGGGCTGCTGAGGCAGACGGTCGCCGCGAGCGCGCAGTCCTCGGCCCGGGCCTCCGCCGAACTGTGGACGGTGCTGTGGCGCACGACCGGCCTGACCGCCGCCGGCGAGAACCGTCCCGGCTCCCGGCACCCCGCCCTGCGGACAGCCGTCGCCCACATCGAGGAGCATCTGGCCGGGCCGCTGAGCGTCCCCGGCATCGCTCGCGCCGCCGGGGTCTCGCACACCCATCTGACCCGGCTGTTCCGCGAGGACACCGGACACACCGTCGTCGCCTACATCCGGCGCCGTCGCACGGAACGCGCCCGGCACCTGCTCATCGCCTCCACACTGGCCATCCCCGCGATCGCGGCGACCGTCGGCATCCCCGACCTGCAGGCCTTCAACAAGGCCTGCCGCAAGGAGCTGGGCGCGTCGCCGCGGGCCGTCCGGGAGGGACACGGATAGAGCGTGCCTCAAGTCCGAGCCGTACGCCGGGCGCCCCAGCGCCAGGTCCGGTATCGGCCGACGGCAGCGCAGACGACGTAGAGGACGAACGACATCGTCGTGACGTACGGGCTGATCGGGATGCTGCTGCCCGGGGCCAGCAGGATGCCGCCCTTGCACCGGGACCCCGCGGGCCTCGGCCTCGTCTGTACGGGGCGAGGAGGACCACCCCGAGGCCCAGTCCGAACGGCACCAGGATGACGATCACCGAGTTGCGGGCACGCGCGCGCGTGCCGAGCGGGCCGATCGCGCCGGCCGCCAGGACGGACCCCCGGGTGGAACTGCGCGCTCCGGTAGAGAACGCGCCCCTTCACCGCGCTGTCATTCCTTCCCGGTGAGCAGTCGCCGCGGGTTGGCGATCCGGAAGGCGTAGGCCGCCGCTCCGCCGAGCCCGTGGCCGGGGTGCTGCGGCGGCTCGGCGTACGGCCGGTCCGAACCCTGGACCAGGGCGTCCACGCCCAGCGCACGCACAACGGACTCGACGGCACGCGGCCCGTACGAGGACGTCTCGACGAACACCAACGGGTCCGGCTCCGTCCTGCCGTCCCCGCGCGCGGCGAACCGCTCCCCGTGCAGCGGGGCGAGCCCGGCCAGCAGTGCGAAGCAGACCCGCAGCCGCGGATGGCGGGGGCGGCCGTAGGCGCGGAAGGCGAACCAGGCGGCGTGCATCTGCTGGACGTAGGGGACCATCGCGGGCCACCACCCGGGCCCCTCGGAGCCACCGGCCGCGGGCCCCGGGTGCACGAACAGCGGGAGGTCGCGCTCTTCGAGCAGCTCGAGCAGAGGGGCGCACCGGGCGTAACCGGCCGCGTCCGCCAGGGCGTCGGCGGGCAGCTGGAGGCCGGCGAATCCCAGGTCCAGGCAGTCCGCCGTCGCCTTGGCGTCGACGTCCCGCACACAGGCGGCGGCCCACGCCCCGAACGGCGCGGGGAGCGCGGCCGCGCCCTCGTGATAGGCGTCCAGCAGCGGCCGTGCCTCGGCCGCGGGCAGCCACTCCACGCCGATCGGCGCCGAGAGGGAGACGAGCGCGAGGCCGAGGCCGTCGGTGGCGGCGAGTTCCGCGCGCCGGACCGCGTCGTGGTCGGCGGGCGGCAGGCCGTAGGGCGGCTCGCCCTTCAGATACAGCGTCCAGCCGTCCAGATACGGCGGCTCGCGGCGCGCCCTCAAGGCCGTCACCAGCGACGGGCTCCACAGATGCTGGTGTACGTCGACATTGGTCATGCCGCTCCTCCCACCCAGGCCCGCGATGTGCTCCGGACTCCCCGGCCTCCATGATCTCGCGGCCGACCACCTCCGCGTCCACCCCGCGGCGACTGCGAGATCGGCCGGCCTGCTCGGAGCTTGGTGGCTCATCGACCTCCGGATGCCTAGCCGATCTCCACCACGCGGGCCCAGGCGGGCGGTGAGTCCGGCACGTACTCGGGGTTGTTCTCGCGTCGTGCCCGGCTCCTCCCCGGCCGGGGGAACAGACCGATGACGGTACGGCATGAGGGCCGCGCGCTCGGCCAGGGCGTCTGCCCGTCGGTCAGGGCCACGACGACGTCCGGACGGGGCCGCGAACGCAGCGCCTTCTCGAAGCCCGTGCGCAGATCCGTACCCCCACCGCCGACCAGCGGGATGCCCTCGGCCCGGCACAGGGGACTGACGACCCCGGCCGCCGCGTCGCACGACAGCACGTTGACCAGATCACGTCGGCCGCCCACGGCGTGGGAGATCGCGGCAACCTCCAGGAGCGCGCTGCCCAGCTCGCCGTCGCTGACGGAGCCGGAGGTGTCGATGATCACGCAGACCCGGGGTGGTCGGCGTCGCAGGCTCGGCAGCACCGTGCCGGGCACCCCCGCCGAGCGCCGCGACGGACGGCCGTAGCTGTAGTCGTCGCCCGCGCCGGAGCCGGAGACCGCCGAACGAAGCGCCGCGCCCAGCAGGTCCCGCCATGGCTGCGGCGGATGGAACGCGTCCTCCGCCCACCGCCGCCAGCCCTGCGGGGTGTCCCCCGGATGCGCCTTGATGCCCTGCGCCACCCGGAAGCGGACCGCGTCCCGCTCCTGCTCGCTCAGGCCGTCCGCCCCGTCGGAGCCCAGGTCCCACGCGCGTTCGAGACCGTCGGCACCGCTGCCGCAGTCCAGCCAGGACAGGTCGAGGGTGAGCGGACCGAAGCTGATCCCGCTCAGGTACTCCTCCATCAGCTGCCCCTCGGGCAGCCTCAACCGCCAGGGCCGGACGGCGCCTTCGGGTGCGACGAGTCCGTCTCCGTACACGTCGTCGTTGATCTCGCAGTCCGCGGCGATGTTCATCCGCAGCCGGTCCCCGACACCGGTCAGCCCGCGCTCACGGGCCACCCGGTCACCGCGCCCGTGGTGGTCGCGCAGCAGGTGGGACACCTCGTGCACCCACACCCCCGCCAGCTCCTCCACCGGCATGCGGTCCACGAACGCCGGTGAGACATAGCACCGCCAGTGCCGGTCGACAGCCATCGTCGGCACCTGCTTCGACTCGACGGTGTGCAGGGCGAACAGCGCGGTGGCCAGATAGGGGCGGGCGCGGGCGGCGTGGAGACGGGCGGCGAAGAGCTTGTCGCGGTCCAGGCGTCCCCCCTCTTCGGGGGTGTTCGTGCTCATCGGCGGGCCTTGGAGGCGACCGCCGCCCGGTCCGCCCGCCGGGACAGCGCCACCGTCCCGGCGAGCCTCTCGATCGCCGCCGGCACATCCCAGTCCTGCTGCCGCAGCGAGGCGAGCGTGGTCGCGGGCACGACCACCAGGTCCGGGGCCCCGGTCTCCAGCGCCCGCACCAGCACCGCCCACGCGGAATCCCAGCGGGCCCGGTCCGGACGTGCGCGTACGGCCGCCACCACACCGTCGAGCACGGCCTGCCGGAGGTCTCCCCGCTCGGGCAGGACGGCCCCCGCGGGATCGGCGAGCACGTCCTCGGGGTCCGGGAGGTCCAGCCGGTCCAGGCTCGCCAGCAGCTCCAGCCCCGGGCCGTCGCCCACCGTGCCCCGGACCAGCGACGAGAGCACGTCCCTCGCGGAACCGGCCGCGGTCGCGAAGGCGATCAGGGACAGGGTCATGTCCCAGCTCCGCGGCGACGGCCAGGGACCGCCCCGCCCGGTCTCGTTGGTGGGCAGCCGGTGCACGAGCGTGGGCCGCGCGGCGAGCAGCCCGCACACCGCGCGGCGGGCGAAGTCCACGGCCTCCGGCAGCTTGCGCGGGTCGAGCTGTGGCAGGGTGGCCCGCGGCCAGGTCCCGCCGAGCCCGCGTACGACGGTCTCGTGGTCGTGGGTCCACTGGAGATGGACGAACCGGTTGGCCAGCGGCGGGCTCAGCTCCCAGCCGTCGGCCGCCGAGGACCTGGGGTTGGCGGCGGCCACGATCCTCACACCGGGCGGCAGCCGGAGTGCGCCGATCCGCCGCTCAAGGACGAGGCGGAGCAGCGCGGCCTGGACGGCGGGCGGTGCGGTGGACAACTCGTCCAGGAACAGCAGCCCCCGGCCGGCCCGCACCAGCCGTACCGCCCAGTCCGGCGGGGCCATCGGCACGCCCTGGGTGGCGGGATCGTCCCCGACCACGGGCAGGCCCGAGAAGTCGGACGGCTCGTGCACGCTGGCGATCACCGTGGTCAGCGGCAGGTCCAGGGCGGCGGCGAGCTGGGTCAGGGCCGCGGTCTTGCCGATGCCCGGCTCACCCCACAGCAGTACGGGCAGATCGGCGGCCACGGCCAGGGTGAGGGCCTCCAGCTGGGAGTCGGGGCGCGGTTCGGTGGTGGAGTCGCGCAGCAGGGTCAACAGGTCGGCGGCGACGTCGAGTTGGGAGAGGGGAGCAGGGGCGGTCATGGGCATGAGTGATCACCTGTGGGCTAGGAGTGGGCCAGGAGGAGGGGACGGTGTCCCCGGAGGATTCAGGTCGCGTGACGCGGATGGGTACGCCGGTTCCGGGAGTCGCGACCGCTCGGACGTGGTCGGAACCAAGTGGGTCCGGGTTCTGTCAGGCCCGCCCTGAACAGGCCGTATGTGATGCGCCGTAGCGCGGCCGCCTCCAGTTCGTCCCGGAGGGATCCGGTGCGCAGCAGCGCCTCGGGGCCGAGCAGTCCTTCCACGACGGCCAGGGCGCCGGCGGTGTCGCCGTGCACGAGACGCTCGCGGACGCCGGCCAGGCAGTGCGGACGGCGGTGTGCCTCGTCGATCGCCTGGAGGCAGGGGAGCGGGGTGCCGGTCAGCGCGACCAGCAGTTCCTCCCGCCGGATCTCGTCAGGGTCGTGGTCCAGCGGGGCCAGCACCCCGTCGACCAGGCCGATCCGGTGGCGGGCTCCCCGGCACTCCACGAGACGCGGCTGTCCCGGCCGGTCCGGCGTGCGGGGCGGCCCGGTGGCCGCGCGGTCCGGTGCCAACGCGGCGGCGACCAGGGGGTGCAGCCGGTCCGCCTCGATCGCGCCGGCGCGCAGCAGTTGGAGGTCGGGCAGCACCCAGGTCGCCGCGTCCGGCAGGACGGGGAGCGCGGAGACGGTACCGGCGGAGGGGGTCGGCACGGGACGTATCACGTCGTCGTCCGCGGCGAGCTCCAGCACCAGCCGCTGCCGCCCACCGAGCCGCACCAGCAGGGCTCCGCCGGTCCGCCCTTCGTCCGCGAGCAGTATCCGCGCCTCCGCCGCCCACCGATCGACGGCACAACCGGGCGGCACCGGCAACTCCGGTCCATGGGAGGCAAGTCGGCGGGCGCTCGACCGGATCGAGGGCTCACCAGCCTCCGACCCTTGCCGCAACTCGTCGGTTCCGCTCGGGTTTGGGGTCTGACTGATCGCGGTCTGGCCGCGTGCTTCATCGGTCCCGGCCTGGTGGCGGGTCTGACTGGTTCCGGTCCGGTCGTCGTCTTCAGCGGTGCCGGTCTGGTGGTGGGTCTGGCTGGTTGCGGTCTGGTCGCGTGTTTCACCGGTGCCGGTCCGGTGGCGGGTATCACCGGGCCCGTTCGGGTCGCGGGTCTGGCCGGTCGCGGTCCGGTCGTGGTCTTCAGCGGCTGAGGTCCGGTCGGGGATCTGATCGGGGGTCTGACTGGTTCCGTTCGGGTGGCGGGTCTGGCTGGTTCCGGTCCGGTCGTCGTCTTCACCGGTCCCGGTCCGGACCCTGAGATCACCGCCCCCGTCCCAGGAGCGGACTTCACCGCCCCAGTCCCGCTGCCGCTCCCGCACCTCACCGGCCCCCGAGCGATCCCGCACCTCACCGCCCCCCGACCGCGCCCGCAACTCCCCGACTCTGCCCGCATCCCACAGATGCCGGTGCAGATCCAGGCGGAACCGTCGGTTCGGGCGTGGGTGCGGATGTCCTGCGGCGTCGGCCGTGGACCGGGACCACAGCGCGAGGCTGATGCGCTGCCCGGCATCAGCCCAGGCCGGCGCGGTCCGGGCCACGAGATGCACAGGGCCCTCGAGTGCGTCGTACCGTGCCAGTGTCAGGGTCACCCCCGGCCGCAGCAGCCCGTCCGGGGCGATCCTCGGCATGTGCCAGCGCAGCAGGTCGGGAGCGAGGGCGCGGAGATCGGACCGGACCCGGGACGCCAACTCCCGGCCGTGATCGCGCGCCACGGCACGGAGGTTGAGATCGACGTCGAAACCCGCGGCGGCACACGCCCCCGCCCAGTCCCCGGCGAGGCGACGGGCGGTCGCGGTCTCGATCATGGAGGCCGGCACGGCGAACTCGCGCACGCGCGGCCAGAAGGATGTACGGATGTCCTCGTTCGCGGTCGAAGTGAGCATCAGCACTCACCTTGCGCGGACGGGACCCCCAATCGTTCAGGAGTGTGAGTCGTCATCGTGGAGCAGCGTAAGCCGCCCCGTGCCCATCTTCCACGTATTTTCCGCCGGGTTAGCCTGGGGCGTGATCGGATTCCCGCTCGGCGCCACCACCACGCTGGCCGAACTCGCCAGTGATCCGCATCCGCGGCTGGCCCGACTGCGTGCCCACGAACCCGTGTCCTGGCTGCCCGAACTGAACGGCTGGCTGGTGACCCGGCGCGATCTCGCGCTCGACGTGATGCGGGACGCCGAGACCTTCACCGTGGACGATCCCCGCTTCTCGACCGCCCAGGTCGTCGGCCCGAGCATGCTCTCCCTGGACGGCGACGCACACACCCGCCACCGCGAGCCGTTCACCGCACCCTTCCGCCCGCGTGAAGTACGGGACGGCTTCGCCGAGTTCATCGTGCGGGAGACCGACCGCCTCGTCACCGCACTCGAACCGGCGGGCACCGCCGAACTGCGCCGCGACTTCGCCGGCCCCCTCGCCGTCGCCGTCGTCACCGAGGCACTCGGACTGGTGGGCGCCGGCACGGACACGGTGCTCACCTGGTACGACGCCATCGTGCGGACCGTCTCGGACCTCACGGCGGGCCGTACGGCCGGACCCGCGGGCCCGGAGGCGTACGCCCAGCTTCGGACAGCGGTCGAGACCACGGTCGCGAAGAAGGGCGCCACCTCGCTCCTGACCTCCGCCGCGGACCGGTTGGCGCTGCCGGAAGTGGCCTCCAACGCCGCGGTGCTGATGTTCGGAGGCATAGAGACCACCGAGGCGATGATCACCAACGCCCTGCTGCATCTCCTCCGGCACCCGGATCAACTCGCCTTGGTCCAGGCCGACTCCGCCCTGCTGGACGGCGCGATCGAGGAGTCCCTGCGTCTCGAACCCGGCGCGGCCGTCGTGGACCGCTACGCCACCCGGGACCTCACCCTCGGCCCGGCCTCGATCCACCAGGGCGACCTCGTCACCGTCTCCCTGACGGGTGCCAACCGCGACCCCGCCGTTTTCCCCGACCCCGACCGCTTCGACGTCCGCCGCGCGAACGCCCGCCTCCAGCTGGCCTTCGCCCACGGCCCCCACTACTGCCTCGCCGCCCACCTGGCCCGTCTGGAGACCCGCATCGCCCTACGGCACCTGCTCGACCGTCTCCCCGCTCTCCGCCTCGACCCGGACCACCCCACCGCCCCGTACGGTCTGGTCTTCCGCAAGCCACCCACCCTGCACGTGCTCTGGGGATGATCTCCAGCGCGCCGTCGTCGGCGGGGCCATGCCGTCGGCCCGAGTGACCGCTCAGCCGGCGGCCTGCTTCACCTCCAGGGACAGGTCGTTGTCGACCGTGTAGTACGGCCGCACGACGATTCCCCCGGCCGGGGCGCCCGGGTAGACGAAGACATTCTTGCGGTCCGCCACGTCGTCCAGAAGCCGCGCGAGCCGGATCATCGGGGCTCCGGGAGCGGGCCGTACGAACATGTCCCAGATGCCGATGTCCAGGGTCTCGTCGGCGACCGTGAACGAGAAGTGCCGGCCGCCTTCTGCGACCAGTGGCTCGAGCGTACGTACGGTCCCTCTGTCCCGCCGCAGCCGCAGCCGCACCTCGGCGCCGGCCGGCAGCGAGGCACCGTGCAGCCGGGCCGAGACCGTCAGCTCCCCGCCTGTGACGTCCACGCGGCCGACCTCCGCGTGCGCGGGCCGCAGCCAGGTCCGCACCGCGAGAAAGCCGTCCTTGGTGACATACGGGACCCGGACGGCCAGCGGCACGTGCCGGTCCCGCAGGTGTCCGTCGACCAGGGCCCGCAGGTCACGCGGGCCCGGACGCAGCCGTGTGCGCTCGGAACCGTCCAGCAGATACACGTCCCAGCGGCCCTCCGCGAGCACGGGATCGGCCCCGAGCACGGCACGTCCGCGCCCCACGTCGGCCGGCTTCAGGTCGAGGACGTGCAGGGTCTCCTCGGGCAGCCCCTTCTTCGGACGCAGCCGCAGCAGCAACCGGCGGCCATGGGCGTCAGGCACCTCGAAGATGATCCTGCCGTCCGCGTCGACCGCGCACCCGGCGCGTGTCGTCGTCACGGCCTCCCCTTTCGTACGATGCGCAGCGCACCGCTCGCCGCGACCAGAGCCGTGTCCCGGGCGGCGAAGCCCCGGGCGGCCAGATGTGTGCTCCGGCGTTCCCGCACGACCGGCCGTCCCGCCCGCCGCGCCGAGACCGCCTCGGTGATGAGCCGCTCGGCCTGCTCGACCACGGGTCCGGGAGCGAACCGCCGCGCGTTCTCCAGGGCCGCCCGGCTCATACGGCGGCGCAGCTCGTCGTCCCCGACCAGTTTCAGCAGGGCCGCGGCCATGGCGTCCCGGTCCCCGACCGGCACCAACCGCCCGTCGACCCCGTCCGCGATGATCTCGGCGGGGCCGTGGGGACAGTCGGTGCTCACCACAGGCAGCCCGCAGCGCATCGCCTCGACGATGGTCATGCCGAAGGGTTCGAAGTCGGAGGCGGCCACCCCGATCGAGCCCTTGACCCACTCCGCCTCCATGGGAGCCGCGGGGCCCATCAGGAAGACGTTGTTCCACAGGCCCAGGTCGTTGACGAGCTGCCGAAGCCGGTCGCCTTCGTCCCCCTTGCCGTAGATGCGCAGCTGCCAGTCCGGATGCTCGGCGGCGACCGCGGCGAAGGCCTCGACGAGAAGGTCGTACCGCTTCACCGGGACCAGCCGACCGGCCGCGACGACCACCTTCGCCGAGCCGTCAGCCGCGGGCAGTACGGGATCCGGCACGCTGTTCGGAAGCGCCTCGACCCGTACGCCCGGAAGCCGCATTCGGCGCCGGTAGGCGCCCGCGTCCGCCTCGGTCACCGTGGTGAGCACGTCGAGCCCCCGGTAGGCCCGCCGCAGCGCGGTGCGCAGCCGGGGCGAGTGGTTGTCCAGGGTGAGGTGCTCCTGACCGATCCGGGCGACACGGGGTGGCGCCTGACCCGCGAGATGCACGTTGAGCCCGGGCCGGGTGCCGATCACCGCGTCCGCGTCGATGGTGGCGAGGGCCTCGGATATGCGCTGGTCGGTCAACTCGCTGTACTGCCCGTACCGGTACTCGGAGCGCGGGAACACCCGCGCCGGTCTCCGATGTAAAGGGTGCTCCTTCTCCTCCCTGAGATCGACCAGCGGTCGCAGCGAAACCCTCGGATCCAGCACGAAGTTGGGCAGCTGCCGGTGCCGCAGCACGGAGACGATCTCCACCTCGTGCCGTTCGGCCAGGGCCTGGGCCAGATTGAAGGTGGTGGTGATGGTGCCTCCGATCGCGTAGGCGTTGTGGAGCAGGAAAGAGATCTTCATGTCGGGCTAGACCACCCGGCATTGCCTGCGGTTGACCCTCGTTACCCATTCGTGGTGTCCTCGCCACCAGGACGTCATGCCGTGTACTGGTATGCGGGATAAGTGAGGTAGCCGCTGTCTCCGCCCTGGAAGTAGGTGGCCTCGTCGGCGGGGGCGATCGGCAGATCGGTGCGCAGCCGCTCGACCAGGTCCGGGTTGGCGATGAAGGCGCGGCCGAAGCTGATGAGATCGGCGCCGAGACCGAGCCAGTGGTCGGCCTCGGAGCGGCCGGCCTGCTTGGCGCCCATCGGCAGTACCGGATTCATGACGAGGGCACCGGGCCAGACCCGCCGCAGGTCCAGGAGCGTCTCCTCGGGGGCGGTGGCCTCCAGATGAACGTAGGCCAGCCCGAGACGGGACAGCTCGGTCAGCAGCGCGGTGTACAGCTCTGCGACCTGGGTCTCCTCAACTCCCCAGAACGTGCCGCCCGGTGAGAGTCGGATCCCGGTCCGCTCGGCACCCACGGCGTCGACGGTCGCGGCCGCCGCCTCGACGGCGAAGCGGATCCTGTTGGTCACCGAGCCGCCGTAACGGTCCGTGCGCAGATTGGCGTTGGGGGCCAGGAACTGCGAGATCAAGTACCCGTTGGCGCCGTGCAGTTCCACTCCGTCGAACCCGGCGTCGACGGCGCGGCGCGCCGCCCCGGCGTACGACTCGGCATGCTCGGGGACCTCCTCCGTGCCCAGCGCGCGCGGAACCGGCGCGGGCTGCGGTCCGGTGGGCGTGAACACCTCGCCGGTGGCGGGGACGGCCGAGGGGCCGATGGGCCGCAGGCCGTTGGTGTCCGGGTGGGAGACCCGACCGCCGTGCATGATCTGTGCGAAGATTCGGCCCCCGTTGGTGTGCACGGCCTCGGTCACCGGGCGCCAGGCGGCCACCTGCTCGTCGGTGTACAGCCCCGGCGTCCCCGGATTGGACTGCCCGATCAGGCTCGGCTGCACCCCTTCGGTGACGATCAGGCCCGCCGTGGCGCGCTGGGCGTAGTAGCGCGCCATCGACGGCGTCGCCAGACCGCCCTCGGCGGCCCGCACCCGTGTCATCGGGGCCATGACCACCCGGTTGGGCAGCCGCAGTCCGCCGAGCCGGAAGCCGGTGAAAAGGGTCGTCACGTCATGTCTCCTTGGAGATCCGTCGTACCCGTGTCCCGGGCACACGGGTACGCTAAAACCTGACGTCGACGTGAGGGTCAAGTCCGCGAGGGAGGAACGCGTGCGCATCGGGGAACTGGCGGCACGGGCCGGGGTCAGCGTCCGGGCCCTGCGCTACTACGAGGAGCAGGGTTTGCTCACCAGCACACGCAGCGCGAGCGGGCAGCGGCACTACACACAGCCCGCGGTCGAGCGCGTGACGTTCCTCCAGCGGATGTACGCGGCCGGTCTGTCCAGCCGTACGATCGCCGAACTCCTGCCGTGCGTCGACTCGCCCAGCGAGGAGACGTCCGACGCCGCCCTGGAGCGGATGGCCGAGGAACGCGACCGGCTCTCCGACCACATCGAGGAGCTGATCCGGACCCGGGACGCCCTCGACGGGCTGATGGCCACGAACCGGGCTCACCGCGAGAGCCTGCGAACGGCGTGACAGGCTGAGATCACCTGGAACCGGTCGGACCGAGGAGCCCCACGTGACGTACGACATCGCCGCCATCCGCTCCCACTTCCCGGCCCTGGCCGCCGGTATCGCCCACTTCGACGGCCCCGGCGGCACCCAGACCCCCGAGCCCGTCATCCGGGCCATCGCCGACGCCATGGCGCAGCCCCTGTCGAACCGGGGACAGGTGACCCTGGGGGAGCGCAACGCCGAGGCCCTCGTCACCGGGGCCCGCCGCGCGATGGCCGACCTGCTCGGGGCGAGTCCCTCGGGGATCGTCTTCGGCCGCAGTGCCACCCAACTCACCTACGACGTCGCGCGCACCCTCGCCAAGACCTGGTCACCCGGCGACGAGGTGGTCGTCACCCGCCTCGACCACGACGCCAACATCCGCCCCTGGGTCCAGTCCGGAGCCACCGTACGGTGGGCCGAATTCGACCCGGAGACAGGTGAGTTGACGGTCGACGCCATCCGGGCCGTGCTGTCCGAGCGGACCCGCCTCGTCGCTGTCACCGCGGCCTCCAACCTGATCGGCACGCGCCCCGACATCCCCGCCATCGCCCGGGCGGCGCACGAGGTCGGCGCGCTCGTCCACGTCGACGGCGTCCATTACACGGCCCACGACCTGGTCGATCTCGACGCGCTCGGCGCGGACTTCTTCGTCTGCTCCCCGTACAAGTTCCTCGGCCCGCACCAAGGAGTCCTCGCCGCCCGCCCGGAGTTGCTGGAGACCCTGCACCCGGACAAACTCCTGCCCTCCACCGACGCCGTCCCGGAGCGCTTCGAACTGGGCACGCTGCCCTACGAGTTCCTCGCCGGCACGACAGCGGCGGTCGACTTCCTCGCCGAGCGGCTGGACCCGGCGGCCACCGGCACCCGGCGGGAGCGGCTGACCGCCGGGTACGCCGCGCTCGAAGCCCACGAACGGGTCCTGCGCGCGCAGATCGACGAGGGGCTCGCCGCGCTCGACGGCGTCACCGTCCACTCCAGGGCCGCCGACCGCACTCCGACCGTCCTGCTGACCTTCGAGAACCACAGCACGGCCGACGCGTACGGCTTCCTCGCGGAGCGTGGCGTCCAGGCCCCGGCCGGCTCCTTCTACGCCATCGAGGCCTCCCGCCACCTCGGCCTCGGCGACACCGGCGGCCTGCGCGTCGGCCTCGCCCCCTACAACGACTCACCGGACGTCGACCGGCTCCTGACGGGACTGGCCGACTTCCTGAAGAGGTGAAGGAGAGACGCTCATGACCAGCTTCCCCACCGCACGAGAGGTACGGATCACCCCGGAAGGCCTGCTGTGGGAACCCAGTGAACGCTGGGTGCGCGGCCGCAAGGGAGACGTCACCGTCGTCGACAGCCGGCACCCCGTCCTCGTCTGGGAACCGGACGTCCCCGTCCCGCTGTACGCCTTCCCGCGCGCCGACGTCCGCGAGGACCTGCTCCGGCCCGCGAAGAACCCGGCCACCGGCACCCACACCGGATCGCGGATCTTCTACGACCTCGAGGCCGACGGCGAGCTCGTCGAGAACGCCGCCTGGACCTTCCCGGCCGCCGACCTGGCCGGCCACATCGCCTTCGCGTGGTTCCGGCGCTGGGGCACCGGCCTCGACCACTGGTACGAGGAGGAGGAAGAGATCTTCGTCCACCCTCGTGACCCGCACAAACGCGTCGACGCCATGCCCAGCAGCCGTCATGTCCGGGTCGAGATCGACGGGACGGTCGTCGCCGACACCCACCGTCCCGTCCTGCTCTTCGAGACGGGCCTGCCCACGCGGTACTACATCCCGCGCGAGGACACCCGCCTCGACCTGTTCGAAGCCACCGACCACCACACCGACTGCCCCTACAAGGGCACCGCCGAGTACTGGTCGACGGGTGGCCACGCGAACATCGTCTGGAGCTACCCGGACCCGCTCCCCGCGGTGGGCGTCGTCAAGGGGCTGCTCGCGTTCTTCAACGAAGTCGTCGACATCACCGTGGACGGGGAGCGCCTGGAGCGGCCGGTGACGCCCTTCACCGGGACGGTGGAGTGATCAGAACGTGCCCGCAGAAGGCCGTACAACCGTTGTACCTGCGCAGATCACCTCCAAACCGTCAGCGACACGTGACCTGACTCTCATGGCCACCGGCGGTCTTTGCCGAGACCATGGGGGGCGTCACCGGCAGGCCGAAGGGAACGGGAATGCTCCGCAAGGTACTGGTCGCCAACCGAGGTGAGATCGCGATTCGCGCGTTTCGCGCGGGCTACGAGGTCGGCGCGAGGACGGTCGCCGTCTTCCCGCACGAGGACCGCAACTCACTGCACCGACTCAAGGCCGACGAGGCCTACGAGATCGGCGAACCGGGCCATCCCGTGCGGGCGTATCTGTCCGTCGACGAGATCATCCGTGCCGCCCGCCTGGCCGGTGCCGACGCCGTCTACCCCGGCTACGGCTTCCTCTCCGAGAATCCCGAGCTCGCGCGCGCCTGCGAGGAAGCGGGCATCACCTTCGTCGGACCCAGCGCCGACATCCTCGAACTGACCGGCAACAAGGCCCGCGCGGTCGCCGCCGCCCGCGCCGCCGGCGTTCCGGTCCTGGGCTCCTCGGCGCCCTCCACCGACGTGGACGAGCTGGTCGGGGCCGCCGACGACATCGGCTTCCCGGTGTTCGTGAAGGCCGTCGCCGGTGGTGGCGGACGCGGTATGCGCCGGGTCGAGGACCCCGCCCAGCTGCGTGAATCCATCGAGGCGGCCGCGCGTGAGGCGGCCTCGGCCTTCGGCGACTCGACCGTCTTCCTGGAGAAGGCCGTCGTCGAGCCCCGCCACATCGAGGTGCAGATCCTCGCCGACGGGGACGGCAACGTCATCCACCTCTACGAGCGCGACTGCTCGGTGCAGCGCCGCCACCAGAAGGTCATCGAGCTCGCCCCCGCACCCAACCTCGACCCCGGCCTGCGCGACCGGATCTGCGCCGACGCCGTCCGTTTCGCCCGCGAGATCGGCTACCGCAACGCGGGCACCGTGGAGTTCCTCCTCGACCGCGAGGGCAACCACGTCTTCATCGAGATGAACCCGCGCATCCAGGTCGAGCACACGGTCACCGAGGAGGTCACCGACGTCGACCTCGTCCAGGCCCAGCTGCGCATCGCCGCCGGCGCCACCCTCGCCGACCTCGGCCTGTCCCAGGAGACGGTGCGGCTGCACGGCGCGGCCCTCCAGTGCCGTATCACCACCGAGGACCCCGCCAACGGCTTCCGCCCCGACACCGGCCGCATCAGCGCCTACCGCTCGCCCGGCGGCTCCGGCATCCGCCTCGACGGCGGCACCACGCATGCCGGTACGGAGATCAGCGCCCACTTCGACTCGATGCTGGTCAAGCTCTCCTGCCGGGGCCGGGACTTCACCACCGCCGTCAACCGGGCCCGGCGCGCCGTGGCCGAGTTCCGCATCCGGGGCGTGGCCACCAACATCCCGTTCCTCCAGGCCGTCCTCGACGACCCGGACTTCCAGGCGGGCAACGTCACCACGTCGTTCATCGAGCAGCGCCCGCACCTGCTGACCTCCCGGCACTCGGCCGACCGCGGCACCAAGCTGCTCACCTACCTGGCCGACAGGACGGTGAACAAGCCGCACGGCGAGCGGCCCGACGTGATCGATCCGGTCACCAAGCTGCCCCGGGTGGATGCCGGGGTGGAGCCGCCGGCGGGCTCCAAGCAGCGGCTCACCGAGCTGGGCCCCGAGGGCTTCGCCGGCTGGCTGCGCGAGTCGCCGACCATCGGCGTCACCGACACCACCTTCCGCGACGCCCACCAGTCGCTGCTCGCGACCCGCGTGCGCACCAAGGACATGCTCGCCGTCGCCCCCGCCGTCGCCCGCACCCTGCCCGAACTGCTCTCCCTGGAGTGCTGGGGCGGTGCCACCTACGACGTCGCCCTGCGCTTCCTCGCCGAGGACCCCTGGGAGCGGCTGGCCGCCCTGCGCGAGGCCGTCCCCAACATCTGCCTCCAGATGCTGCTGCGCGGCCGCAACACCGTGGGCTACACCCCGTACCCCACCGAGGTGACGGACGCCTTCGTGCAGGAGGCGGCGGCCACCGGCATCGACATCTTCCGCATCTTCGACGCGCTCAACGACGTCAGCCAGATGCGCCCCGCCATCGAGGCGGTACGGGCCACGGGCACGTCGATCGCCGAGGTCGCCCTCTGCTACACCTCGGACCTGTCCGACCCGAACGAGCGCCTCTACACCCTCGACTACTACCTGCGCCTCGCCGAGCAGATCGTCGACGCGGGCGCCCACGTCCTGGCCGTCAAGGACATGGCGGGCCTGCTGCGCGCCCCCGCCGCCGCGAAGCTGGTGTCGGCCCTGCGCCGAGAGTTCGACCTTCCGGTGCACATCCACACCCACGACACCGCGGGCGGCCAGCTCGCCACCTACCTGGCCGCGATCCAGGCGGGCGCGGACGCCGTGGACGGTGCCGTGGCCTCGATGGCCGGTACGACCTCGCAGCCCTCCCTGTCGGCGATCGTCGCCGCGACCGACCACTCCGACCGGCCCACCGGCCTCGACCTCAGGGCCGTCGGCGACCTGGAGCCGTACTGGGAGAGCGTCCGCAAGATCTACGCGCCCTTCGAAGCGGGCCTCGCCTCCCCGACCGGGCGGGTCTACGACCACGAGATCCCCGGCGGCCAGCTCTCCAACCTGCGCACCCAGGCCGTCGCGCTCGGGCTCGGTGACCGGTTCGAGGACATCGAGGCGATGTACGCGGCCGCCGACAAGATCCTCGGCCACCTGGTGAAGGTCACCCCGTCCTCCAAGGTGGTCGGCGACCTCGCCCTGCACCTGGTCGGCGCCGGGGTCACCCCGAAGGAGTTCGAGGAGACCCCGGACCGCTTCGACATCCCCGACTCGGTGATCGGCTTCCTGCGCGGCGAGCTCGGCACCCCGCCCGGCGGCTGGCCCGAACCCTTCCGCACCAAGGCGCTGCAGGGCCGCGCCGACGCCAAGCCCGTCCAGGAGCTGAACGCCGAGGACCGCACCGGACTGGAGAAGGACCGCCGCTCGACCCTCAACCGGCTCCTGTTCCCCGCCCCGACCCGCGAGTACGAGACACACCGGCAGTCCTACGGCGACACCAGCCTCCTGGACAGCAAGGACTTCTTCTACGGCCTCAGGCCGGGCAAGGAGTACGCCGTCGACCTGGAACCCGGTGTCCGACTCCTCATCGCGCTGGAGGCGATCGGCGAGGCCGACGAGCGGGGCATGCGCACGGTGATGTCCACGCTCAACGGCCAGCTGCGGCCCATCCAGATCCGTGACCGCGCGGCCTCCTCCGACATCCCGACCACCGAGAAGGCCGACCGCTCCGATCCGGGCCATGTCGCCGCCCCGTTCGCCGGTGTCGTCACGCTGGCGGTCGCCGAGGGCGACGAGGTCGACGCCGGGGCGACCGTGGCCACCATCGAGGCCATGAAGATGGAGGCCGCGATCACCGCGTCGAAGGCGGGTCGCGTCTCCCGGCTCGCGATCAACAAGATCCAGCAGGTGGAGGGTGGCGACCTGCTGGTCGAGATCGCCTGAGCCGGAACGGTGACGCCCGTTTCCGGACGGGTCATGGCCATTGCGGTCCCGTCGGACCCGTTCGAGTCTGGACCCATGCGCCGGGCGGCCGGGAGGACGGGCGATGGAGACGGACAGCAGCGCACCGGACGCCGAACGGCGGCGCCTGGCGGAAGCCGACGCGGGTGCGGTGCCCTGGCGACGCTGGGGCCCGTACCTGAGCGAACGTCAGTGGGGCACCGTCCGCGAGGACTACAGCGACGACGGCGACGCCTGGTCGTACTTCACCCACGACCAGGCCCGCTCCCGCGCCTACCGCTGGGGCGAGGACGGCATCGCCGGTGTCAGCGACGACAAACAGCGACTGTGCTTCGCGCTCGCCCTGTGGAACGGCCGCGACCCCCTCCTCAAGGAGCGGATGTTCGGCCTGACCAACGCGGAGGGCAATCACGGCGAGGACGTGAAGGAGTACTACTTCCACCTCGACAACACGCCCACCCACTCGTACATGAAGTACCTCTACAAGTACCCGCAGGGCGAGTTCCCCTACGGTGACCTCGTCACCACGAACCAGGGCCGCGGGCGCGAGGACCTCGAGTACGAGCTCCTCGACACCGGTGTCTTCGACGAGAACCGCTACTTCGACGTGTTCGTCGAGTACGCCAAAGCGGGCCCGGAAGACCTCCTGATCGAGATCACCGCCCACAACCGGGGGCCCGGCGAAGCGGTACTGCATGTGCTCCCGACCCTGTGGTTCCGGCACACCTGGTCCTGGGCGGGCGGTGTGGCGGTCCCGAACCTGTCCCTCACGCAGAGCGCGATTCGGGCCGATCATGAGGAGCTCGGCACCCGCAGGCTCTACTTCGACGGCGCCGAGGCCCTCTTCACCGACAACGAGACCAACAACGAGCGGATCTTCGGCAGCCCGAGCAGCACGCCGTACGTGAAGGACGGCATCGACCGTTTCGTCGTCCACGGCGTGGAGGAAGCCGTCAACCCCGCGCGCACCGGCACCAAGGCCGCCGTCCACCACGCGCTGACCATCCCCGCCGGAGACAGTGCCCGGATCCGCCTGCGCCTGACCGACACCGAACTCGCGGACCCCTGGGGCGAGTTCGACGCCACCATGGAGATGCGCCGAACCGAGGCCGACACCTTCTACGCCGGCGTCACTCCGCCCGCCACCGGAGAGGAAGAAGGGCGCCTCGTCCGCCAGGCTCTCGCCGGCATGCTCTGGAGCAAGCAGTACTACTACCTCGACGTGGAGCGCTGGCTCGCCGAACACGGCGTCGACCCGCTCTCCGCCGACCCTCGCCTCCGCAACAGCGCCTGGTACCACATGGTCAACGACGAGATCATGTCGATGCCGGACACCTGGGAGTACCCGTGGTTCGCGGCCTGGGACCTCGCCTTCCACACGCTGGCCCTCTCCATGGTCGACATCGGCTTCGCCAAGGGCCAGTTGGAGCTGCTGCTGCGCCGCCTCTATCTGCACCCCAACGGCCAGATCCCGGCCTACGAATGGAACTTCGGGGACGTCAACCCGCCCGTGCACGCCTGGGCCGTCCTCTTCGTCTACGAACTGGAGAAGCACCGCACGGGCCACGGCGACCGCGCCTTCCTGGAGAACGCCTTCCTGAAGCTGATGAAGAACTTCACCTGGTGGCTCAACCGCAAGGACGCCGACGGCAACAACGTCTTCCAGGGCGGCTTCCTCGGCCTCGACAACATCGGCGTCTTCGACCGCAGCGCACCCCTGCCCACCGGCGGCCAGCTCGACCAGGCCGACGGCACCGCCTGGATGGCGCTGTACTGCCAGAACCTCCTCGACATCGCCATCGAACTCGCCGTCGACAACCCCGTCTACGTCGAGCAGGCACAGATGCTCTTCGAGCACTTCGCCTGGATCGCCGTCGCCATGAACCGCATCGGCAAGGACAACGCCAGCCTGTGGGACGAGGAGGACGGCTTCTTCTACGACGTCCTCCGGCTGCCCGACGGCACCGCGACCCGGTTGAAGGTGAGGTCCCTGGTCGGCCTGATACCGCTCGCGGCGACGAGCGTCATCGGTGGCCGCGCGGACCGCGCCTTCCCCGAACTGGTCGAGGGAGCAAGGAACTTCATCCGGCGACACCCGGCTGTGGAGGCCTTCGTCTCGCAGCACGCGAACACGGACCCCAGCACCGACGGCCGCTACCTCTTCGCGCTGTTCGGCGAGGACCGGCTGCGCCGCATCCTGGCCCGGATGCTCGACGAGGACGAGTTCCTCGGCCCGCACGGCATCCGCTCCCTGTCCCGGTACCACGCCGAGCACCCGTACACCTTCGACGTGCACGGCCGGACGTTCGGTGTCGGCTATCTGCCGGCCGAGTCCGACTCGGGCATGTTCGGCGGGAACTCCAACTGGCGCGGCCCGGTGTGGTTTCCGATGAACATCCTGCTGATCCGCGCCCTGCTGAACCTGCACGCCTACCACGGCCCCGACTTCACCGTGGAGTGCCCGACCGGTTCCGGGCGGCAGCTCAACCTGTACGAGGTCGCCCGCGAGATCTCCGACCGGCTCACCGCGACCTTTCTGCCCGACACCGACGGTCACCGCCCGGTGCACGGCGACCGGACCGTGTTCGCCAAGGACCCTTACTGGAAGAACCTGGTCCTCTTCTACGAGTACTTCCACGGCGACAACGGCGCCGGCCTCGGTGCCTCCCACCAGACCGGCTGGACGGGCCTGGTGGCGGCCACCGCGACCCTGTTCCACTCGATCAGCGAGGAGGACTGGCACCGGGGCGGGCGGGAGTCGCTCCGGCCGCCAGACGACCGGGAGGAGCCCCTGTCATGACGGTGATCCTCGAGATCAACACCCTCGTCTGGCTGAATGAGTTGAGCAGTCGCTACGGCCGTCCCGTCACCCTCGGTGGCGTGCCCGGCGAGGTCTGGGACTCCGTCGCACTGCCCGGCGTCGACACCGTCTGGCTGATGGGCGTATGGGAGCGCAGTCCGGCAGGACTGGAGATCGCCCTGCACGACGAGGGGCTCAGGGCCTCCTTCCGCGAGGCCCTGCCCGACGTCACCGACGCGGACATCGCCGGATCGCCGTACTGCGTACGCGACTACGTCGTCGACGCCTCCCTCGGAGGACCCGAAGGGCTGGCCGCCGCCCGCACCCAACTCGCCGCACGAGGACTGCGGTTGATCCTTGACTACGTTCCCAACCACGTGGCCCCCGACCACCCTTGGCTCACGTCGAGCCCCGACCGTCTCGTCCGGGGCACCGCCGACGACCTGGCCCGCGCACCGGCCGACTTCATCGAGGCCGGGGGACAGGTCTACGCCCGCGGCCGTGACCCCTACTTCCCGCCCTGGCCGGACGTGGTCCAGCTGAACGCCTTCGGCGACGCGCTGCGCGAGGCGACCGTGGACACCCTCGTGTCCATCGGAGACCAGGCCGACGGCGTGCGCTGCGACATGGCCATGCTGCTGATGAACGACATCTTCGGGAAGACCTGGGGAGACCGCGCGGGCACGGCCCCCGCCGAGGACTTCTGGCCGTACGTCATCCCGCGCGTGCAGGCCCGCCACCCCGATCTCCTCTTCGTCGCCGAGGCCTACTGGGACCTTGAAGGGGCCCTCCAGCAGCAGGGCTTCGACCACTGCTACGACAAGCGCCTCTACGACCGTCTGCTGCACGAGAGCGCCGATTCCGTCCGCGCCCACCTGGGCGCCGACCTCGCCCACCAGCGCGGTCTCGTCCGCTTCCTGGAGAACCACGACGAGCCCCGGGCCGCCGCCACCCTGCCCGGCGACCGGGGCCGGGCGGCGGCCGTGGTCGTGGCGACGCTGCCGGGCGCGACCCTCTGGCACGAGGGCCAGTTCGAGGGCCGCCGGGTGCGGCCACCGGTGTTCCTGAGGCGCAGGCCGCAGGAGCCCGTCGACGAGCCCCTGCGCGACTTCTACGGCCGACTGCTGCCCGCCGCTGCCGCCGTACGCAGGGGAGACTGGCGGCCGCTGACACCGACGGGCTGGCCGGACAACGACACGTACCGCGACCTGCTCACCTGGACCTGGACGCACGCCGACGCCCGCCACCTGGTCGCCGTGAACGACTCCGACCGCCCGGCCCAGGCGAGGCTGCCACTGCCCTGGGACGACCTGCGGGGCCGCGTGTGCCGCGCGACCGACCTGCTCACCGGGGCGGTGTACGACCGTGACGGAGACGAACTGGCCGACTGCGGTCTGTTCGTCTCCTTGGAGGGCTGGGGGTGCCACGTCCTCAAGTGGTGACGGCCACGGCAGCGGCGTACGGTCGAACGGAGACCATGAGCAGCGACCCGCAGGCGAGTTCTGCACCACGGACGACCCCACCGGACTCCGGCGGCGGCGGCAAGGCCATGGCCCTGCTCGTCATCGCGTCCTGCCAGCTCATGGTGGTGCTCGACATCACCATCGTGAACATCGCGCTCCCGGACATCCAGCGCTCCCTCGGCTTCTCCACCACCAGCCTTGCCTGGGTGGTCAACGCGTACACCCTCACCTTCGGCGGGCTGCTGCTGCTGGGCGGCAGGACCGGCGACATCCTCGGCAGACGCCGCATGTTCATCTGCGGAGTACTGCTGTTCGCGCTCGCCTCGCTGCTCGGCGGGCTCGCCCAGAACGAGGGTCAACTCCTCGCCGCACGTGCCCTCCAGGGCGTCGGCGGGGCCATCGCGTCCCCGACCGCCCTCTCCCTGGTCAGTACGACCTTCCGAGAAGGCCCCGAGCGCAACCGGGCGTTCGGCGTCTTCGCCGCGGTCTCGGCCGGCGGCGGCGCGATCGGACTGCTGGCCGGCGGAGTCCTCGTCGAGTGGCTGAACTGGCGGTGGGTACTGTTCGTCAACGTCCCGATCGGGCTGCTCATCGCGCTCGCCACGCCCCGCTGGATCCGTGAGTCGGAGCGACATCCCGGCAACTTCGACATCATCGGCGCGCTGACCGCCACCGCGGGCATGGTGCTGCTCGTGTACGGCTTCATCCGGGCCGCCCAGGAAGGCTGGAGGGACGCGCTCACACTGGCCTCGTTCGCCGGGGCGGTCGTCCTCCTCGTGGTGTTCGTGCTGGTCGAGAAGCGTTCCCGGCAGCCGATCACCCCGCTGCACATGTTCGCCGACCGCAACCGAGCGGGCACCTACGGCATCATGCTGTGCCTCGCGGCCGCGATCTTCGGCATGTTCTTCTTCCTGACCCTCTTCACACAGAACGTGCTGGACTTCAGCCCACTGGCGACCGGGTTCGCGTTCCTGCCGGTCAGCGTGGTCATCGCGATCGGCGCCGGTCTCGCCTCGCGGTTCCTGCCCGTGTACGGACCCAAGCCCTTCATGGTGGGGGGCGCGATCCTCGCGGCGGCCGGGCTGGCCTGGCTGACCCGGACCGACGTCCACTCCACCTACGCGGGCAGTGTCCTCGGACCGATGCTCGTCTTCAGCCTCGGCATGGGCATGGAGTTCGTGTCGTTGACCCTGATGGCTCTCTCCAACGTGCCCACCGAGGAGACCGGCGCGGCCTCCGGGCTTCTCAACGCCACCCAGCAGGTGGGCGGTTCGCTCGGGCTGTCCATCCTGGTCACGATGTTCGGCACGGCCAGCACCAACGAGGCGGAGAAGCAGGTGCCGCGCTTCCTCGCCCAGGCCACCCCGGCCGAGCGCCGCCTGTTCGAGCGCACCGGTGAACTCCCGGGCTCCTGGGGCGACGAGGTCCTCACCGCCGGCGTCTCGGCCGCGTTCGTGATGGCCGCGATCTTCACGGTGCTCGCCGCGCTCATCGCCGTGGTGGTCATCCAGGTCCGCCCCTCCGACCTGGAACGCCTCAAGGGCGGGCCGCCGCTGCCCTAGGGACGAGCCCGAGCCGCTGGGCGTGCAGCACCGTACTGACGCGGTCGTGGGTGCCGAGCTTGCGGTAGATGTTCGCGATGTGCTTGTGGACCGTACGCTCGGATATCCCGAGCCTGCGGCCTATCGACACGGCCGTCAGGGCGTCGCCGAGCAGGAGCAGCACCGTTGTCTCCCGGGGCGTGAGCGCCACGTCGGCCGCCTCCTCGGAAGGGGCGTCGAGCCGCCGTAGAAGGTTGCGCTGCTGCTCGACGGCGGCCAGCAGGGGCTGCAACTGCTCGGCCAGGCGCAGTTCGTCGTCGGTGAAGTCCCGTCCCGAGCGGTAGACCATGCACCCGGTGACCGGGGTGGTCGACTGCGGCAGCGGAACGCCCAGCACATGGTCGACGTCCAGGAGGTCGTCGAGCAGCCGCGCGGTCGGGCTTCCCGACCAGGAACGGCCGGCCACCCGGCGGGCCGTGACCGGCGCCCGGTCGGGTCGGTCCGCGTAGTGCCGGGCCAACGGGTATCCCGACCGCAGCAGCGCGGTGTCCTCGTCCCCGAGCGCGACGAACTCCGCGGTGACCTCGGGGGACAGACCGAGCGTGCCCTCGCTCTCGTCCCAGTTGTCCAGCTTGTAGATCAGGGCGTCGCCACCGCACAGCACCGGCAGTTCGGCCGCCAGCAGGGGCCACAGTCGCTCAGGGTCACGTTCGTGGAGCGCGGCCACGGCGACCGACAGCACCCGCTCATACGCAGTTGTACCCATACCGGCGTAGTACCTCGCTGACCCACACTTCATCCGAGCACCATCGACGTTCTCGGATGTACTCCAGCACATCGAAGCTCCGGCGGGCCGCAGTGGGGGGAGGGCGGCCCGTCGGATACGCCTGTCCCCCCGCGGGGACGGCAGCGCCGGCCGCGACGCGTGGGGGCCGCCGGCACGGGGGACCGGCGGCCCGCACGAAGCCCCCGGTCTACTGGTCCGGCGCCTCCAGACCCGGGCCCGGCGCGGGTTCCGGGTTGAACACCGGGTGATAGCTCTCCGGCGGCGCCAGGTAGGTGGCGGGCAGGCCGCCCGTGTCGATCACGATCTGGTCCACCGCGATCGCCGGATCGACCATGAAGATCCGCAGCACATGCTCCCCGGCCGCAGCGACCGTCACGGTGGCGGTCAGCCGCTCGACGCCGTCCTCCACCTGGCGGGCCCAGGCGTCCCCCCGGTTGCCGGTCGCGACGGCCTGCCCGGACAGGACGGTCACCGGCTGGTCGTCGAGCCCGACGGCCACCCGCCGCTGCCCGCGCTCGTCCAGCGAGGGCAGCCGGAAGACGGTGACGGGGAAGGTGCCGGCGCTGCTGAACCGCACCCGGTACCGCAACTCCGGTGCGCGGGAGGCGAAGCCATCGGTGATCGGAGCCGCCGTGGAAGGAACGGCCTCGACGGCTCCCGTACGACGTCCGAGGCCCCGCACGGTCCGCCAGCGGCAGCCGCCCCGGCCCACCCACCGGTCGGCGTGCGCCGCGTCGATCGACACATACCCGTGGGCCTCGACGAAGCCACGGGCCCGTCGGCGCCCGTTGACCACCCGCAGCGGCACGTCGAAGCGTTGCCCCGCGCCGGTGAAGGCGACCGTGGCCTCCTGGGCACCCTCGGGCGCGCGCTCCCAGTCGATCTCCACCCAGACCCGCCGCTGCTCGGTGAGCGAGCCACCGGCCGTGCTCAGCTTCACCCACAGGTGACTGGCCTCGGCCGCCCAGTCCAGGGGCAGGAACCCGGTGTTGAAGACGTCGACGAAGCGCCGGTCGCGAGTGTACGAGGAGAACGACAGCGGTCGGCCGGTCCCGGTCTCGTTCCCCTCGGCCGCCACCCCGAGCCCGCTGGTCTCCTGCCGGGTCACCCTCGTGACGGTCGGACGCCCCGGCGCCTTCGGGATCTGCGACGGGTACGGATTGATGAACCCGTCCCATTTCCCGCCCGCCACCTCGGTGTTGTACCGGCTGGTGAGAGCGGCCTCCGCCGTGTGCGCGGCGAGCGCGAGGTCCGCGAAGCGGTTGGTGCCGGCTCCACGGCCCTGCCGGGCGGCGAGCGCGTTGCGGTCCGCCCAGTAGTACTTGAGGTTCATCAAGTACGCGCCGTGCACCGGATATTCGACCAGTTCGTAGAAGGCGTCCCGATAGGCGTCGGGCAGCTCGGCGCCCACCGCCCGGACCCGCGCGAGGAGTCGGTCGTACGCCGCCATCCGGCGCCCGGACTCGTCGCCGTGGTGGACGACGGAGACGAGGCCCGCGGCGATGAACTCGGGGCGCAGCTCCCCGGCGAGCCGGTAGTACTCCGTGCGGATCGCGGCGATCTCCCTGGCATGGCTTCGCCCGAACTGCCTCCCGGCCCACTCCGCCAGGAAGCCCTCGACCTCGTCGGCCTCCCAGCGGTCCACGTCCCAGGCCATGTCCATCGCGAAGGACAGGCCGGTCTCGATCGACTTGACGTCACCGACGTTGAAGATCCACATGCGGTCGGTGCCGTGCTCGTAGACCCGCCGCAACTCCTGCCAGACCTTGGCCACTTGGGTCGTGTCCAGCCACAGGTAGCTCTTCGGACGGCCCCAGTAGGAGAGGTGGTAGTAGATCCCGTTGCCGCCCGACCGCGCCCGCTCCGCCTCGTTCGGCAGCTGGCGCATGTTGCCGTGGTTGTCGTCCGGCCAGATGAGGGTGACGTCGTCGGGGACCTGGACACCGGCGTTGTAGAGGTCCAGGACCTCCTTGTACGGGATGAAGATCTGCGGCTCGGCCGCGGAGCCGACCTCTTCGGCGAGGATCCGGCGCTGGTCGGCGATGATGTCGTTCATCACCACGACCTTCTCCGGGATCGTGGTGGCGTACTTCGTCTCCAGCGCGCTGTCGTGCAGGCCGCGCATACCGAGGGTCCAGCTGCTCTCGTACGCGGCGTTCTGTCGCGCCCGCGCTCTCCAGTAGTCGGAGATGACAGCGGGATTGACCGTGTAGTCGTAGACCGGCGCAGTTCCGTCGGCGTTCGGGTGCTCCGCGATCCACGGCTCCCATTCGTGGACACCGTTGCGCAGCAGGGCCTCGGGGTGGCTGGAGCCGACGACGATGCCGTAGCGGTCGGCGAGTTCGGGGTTCTCCCGGTACTTGTTGAAGAAGTCGGAGTACGGATGCATCGCCGGCCACAGGTAGTTGGCCTTCAGGCGCAGCAGCAGCTCGAAGACGCGCCGGTACGTCTCGGGGCCGATGTTCTTGTCGGTCTCCTGGGTGCGGTGGGACCAAGTGGTCAAGTTCTGCTCGTCGTTGATGAAGACGCCCCGGTAGCGGACCGACGGCTCCCGGCGCTCGAAGCGGCCCGCGGGGACCGTCACGGTGTCCCGGCGCTCCACGGGGACGTCGGCCCACCAGTACCAGGGGGAGACGCCGATGCGTTCGGAGGTGTCGTAGATCCCGTAGACCGTGCCGCGCCGGTCGCTGCCCGCGATCACCAGGGCGCGGTCCACGCCGGGCAGCGGACGCTCGATCACCTGCGTCACGGACGCCTCCCAGCGGCCCTTCACCCGGGAGACGTCCAGGCGGCCCTGCGAGACAAGGCGGTCGATGGCGGGGCTCGCGCCGAGGGTGCCCACCAGGACGAGCAGGGGGGCGCTCCGCGGCAACGCGCGGAGCAGGTCGGGTCTCGCCCCCGAGACCCGTTCGACGTCCGACTGGAGGTCGCCCGCGGCACGGACGACGGCAGGGTCGTCCGCCGCGTCCACGAAGATGCCGACGGCCGTGCCGTCCGCCGCGAGCGGGAAGGCGGGGCGGTCCGAGGAGGCAGCGTGAGCGCTGGTCGGGATCAGGCCGGGGAGGAAGGGGGCCGCGCCGACGGCGGCCATTCCCCGGAGGAAGGACTTGCGGGTCCATTGCTGGTGCGGCACGAGACGCTCCCCCTGGTTGGCATGGTCAGGCCAGAAAGCGCTTTCTCCGGAACCCTAGGCGAGGTCTTCGCGGGGCGTCCAGAGGCGTGCGTGAAGGGAGTGCCGTGATGTGCTCGCGTGGCGTCTCAGACGGGCCGAATCGCGCCGCGGATGATCGACTCGCCGGTCGGGTAGATCGACTCCTCGCGGATGGCCGCACCCGGGCCCGGCGCGTGGATCATCATGCCGTTGCCGGTGCACAGGCCCACGTGGCTGAAGTCGTCGTGGAAGAAGACGAGGTCGCCGGGTTGCATGGCGTACAGCGATACCGCCGTGCCGGTGCTCGCCTGGCCGAGAGCGGTGCGGGGGAGGGAGACGCCGGCGACCTTCCAGGCAGCCTGGGTGAGGCCGGAGTTGTCGTACGAACCCGGACCTGCGGCGCCCCAGACGCAGGGCTTGCCGATCTGGGAGCGGGCGAAGGCGAGCACCTGGATGACCTTCGAGTCGTAACCGGGGTCGACGGTGGGGAGCTCGACGCCCGGGGCCGCGGCCGGCTGGGGTGCCTGCCAGTCCGGCTCCGGGGCGCGTGGGGCCGGGATGGCCGGGATGCTCTGGACGGCGGCCGGGACGGTCCGGAAGGTGTCGGCCGGCGGGGGTGCGACGGCGGCGAGGGGGGCGGTGAGGGGTGAGGAGTACTCGGGGTATGCCGCGGTGGGTTGCGCGGAGTACTCGGCGAAGGCCGTGGTGGTCTGTCCGGTGTACTCGGGGAACCCCTGGGTGGTTTGTGCGGCGTATTCAGGTATGCCGGTGCTGGTTTGACCGCTGTAGTCCGCGAACCCCGTGGTGGTTTGTGCGGTGTACTCGGGCTGTCCCGTGCCGAGTTGCCCGGTGTAGTCGGGGTATCCCGTGCTGATCTGCGGGCTGTACTCGGGGTATCCCGCGCTGACCTGCGGGGTGTACTCCGGGAAGCCGGTGGCGGGTTGGGTGGTGTACTCGGGTGCCCCGGCCGTGGGTTGCGGCGTGTAGTCGGGGATCGCGGAGGCCGATTGCGGGGCGTACTCCGGGAAGCCGGTGACGGGCTGGGTGGTGTACTCGGGAACCCCGGCGAGAGGCTGGGCGGTGTACTCGGGGGCCCCGGTGGCGGGTTGCGGCGTGTACTCAGGGACGCCGGTGACCAGTGGGGAACTGGTCAAGGCGCGCATTTCGCCGGTGCCGGTGAGGTTCTGCGAGGCCGGTTCCGGTGACCACGAAGGTGACTGGGCCGGCGCGGGGGCGGGCACGCCCGGTGCCGTCTCCGGTGCGCTCGGCAGGGCGAGCATGGGTGCGGCGGTCAGTTCCGGCATGGCGCGTTCGGCCGGCTTCGGTTCGCGTGCCGGGGGAGCGTCCGACGGGCGCTGGCGACGTGTCTCGGCAGGGCGGGCGGCAACGCGGTCGGAGGGCAGGGTCGCCTCGATCATCGGGCCCGTCTTCGCGCGGGCCATGCCGTACCACTGCTTGGCGATGTCGTCGAGAGCGGGTTCGCCGCCGGTCCTGCGCCCGCCGCCGGTCGTCGGACCGGTACGGCCGCGGGTGCTGGACGCCGTTCCGGCCGCGCGCGTGGCGTTGTAGGTACCGGAGTCGGTCTCGGCCCGGTCGTAGAGATTGGTGACCCGTCGGCTCACCTCGTCGTGGCTCGGCCCCTCGTCCGCCGCGGCGTTCCCGGTCTGCGAGAGGAGGGCCGCGGAGGCGATGGCGGCCGTCGCGAGTGCGGAGTTGCGCTTGGCCGGGAGGCTGAACCCTCCATTGCGCGAAGTTCGATCCGGCGCCATGAAAGATGTGCCCCTTCCGTCGTGCTGCTCGCCGTCAACTTAGCCAACTTGTGAGGCTCTCGTGAAGGTTGAAGTGTGAAAAGCGTGAGATGTAACTGTGACCTTCGTCGCGTGCGGGCCGGTCCTCCTGGTGCGGATCAGCGTTTTCCCTGCTGAGCGAGCCACGCCTCGTAATGATCGAGGACCGTCTCCTCGACCGGGCGGTAGACGAGGCCCAGTTCGTTCACGCTGCGGCTGTTGTCCACCGTGAAGCGGATGCCGAGGTGTTTGCGGATGTAGTCCTGGGTCAGTCCGAAGGCGGGGCCGAGGACGCGCACGGGCCAGTGGGGGAGCGCGGTGCGCGGGATGCGCAGGCCGAGGGGATGGCGGGTGCGGATGATGCGGGACATGTCGTGGAACGACGTCATCGTCGGCGCGGCCAGGATGTAACGGCCCTTCGCGTCGGGCTTCTCCGCCGCCGCGATGTGTGCGTCGGCGACGTCACGGACGTCGACCGTGGTGAAGCTGAAGTCCGGGGCGCCGTAGAAGAAGTAGCCCTTGAAGAGTTCCTCCAGGAGGAAGAGGCTGCCGGACTCGGAGGCGGGCGTGAGCGAAGGGCCCAGGATCAGGCCGGGGTTGACGGACACCATGCGCCAGCGGGTCTGCGCGGCCTCCGCGTCCCAGGCCGCGCGCTCGGCGACCGTCTTGGCGTAGTGGTACGGGTTGTTCTCCACCGTGCTGCTGGTGTTGACGTACGTCTCCGACAGGACCTGCCCCTCCATGTCCCGAACGTCGGAGTAGTCACCGAAGATCGCGCCGACCGTGGAGGTGAAGACCAGCCGCTCGACCGTCGGCGTCCGCTCGATGCCGGCCAGGACGTTGCGGGTGCCGGTCAGGGCCGGGCCGACCATGTCCTTCTGGCCGTCCTTGATCTTCTCCGGCATGAAGAACGGCGAGGCGACATGGAAGACGACGCGGCAGCCCGCCATCGCCTCGTCGAAGGAGCCCTCATCGAGGAGGTCGGCCTCGAACAGCGTGAGCCGGCCGGGGAACTCTGCTTCCATCTGCCGCAGCGGCCGCACCTTCGCCGCGTTCGCGAGACTGCGCACGGTGGCGTGCACCTCGTCACCCCGCTCCAGCAGCCGCCGCACCAGATGACTGCCGACGAACCCGCTGCCGCCGGTCACCAGAACGCTGCCCGAATCCGCACCCATGCGTCGCTCCTCTCACCGGGGAGTGACATTGAAGCACCGGCGGATCTTCGGCGGGAGGTGAGTGGACTCGGAGCGTCGCGCAGTTCAGGTCCCAGCTGCCGCCGGGGTAGTGGCCGGTGGAGAGCAGGGAGACGCCGGCGAAGAAGGTCAGCAGGCCGATCGGCGCGCGGATGCCGCCCGCGAGGCCCGGGACCGGATAGCGGGGGATAGTCGACAGCCACCACTTCACCAGGACCAGCCCGCGGGACAGGTGCTCGGGACATCTCGGGAGGATCCGGGATCCAGCCGGGCCGTACGGCTCGCCCGGTAGCGCGTGTCCGCCGTGGCCGGCCCCGCTCCCAAGGTGTCGGCAAAGACAAGACGCCCGGGTTCGCCGGGCGCCTTGTCTCATGGGGGTTCTGTCACCAACGGGGGAGCCTGAGTTCGTAGTCGGGCTGGAAGCGCCGCATGTATCCGGTGTCGTCGCGGCTGCGTACCCCGGAGTCGACGTAGAGGCGATGCAGCCGGGCCAGGGCCTCGTGGTCGAGTTCCACACCGAGGCCGGGTCCGGTCGGTACCTTGACCTCGCCGTCGCGGAACTCCAGGACACCGGGGAGGACGATGTCGTCCGCCGAGTTCCACGGGTAGTGCGTGTCGCAGGAGTGGTCGAGGTTCGGGATCGCCGCCGCCACATGGGTCATGGCGGCCAGGCTGATGCCCAGGTGCGAGTTGGAGTGCATGGACAGGGCGAGCCCGAACGCCTCGCAGACGGCGGCCAGTTCACGGGTGCGGCGCAGGCCGCCCCAGTAGTGGTGGTCGGTCAGCAGCACCTGGATCGCGTTCTGTTCGATCGCGGGCCTCAGATGCTCCCAGGCGATCACGCACATGTTGGTGCCCAGCGGCATCGGCGCGTCCTTCGCCACCGCCGCCATGCCCTCGATGCCCTTGGTCGGGTCCTCCAGGTACTCCAGGACACCGTCGAGTTCATGGGCCACGTACCTGGACGTGTCCACCGTCCAGGCCGTGTTGGGGTCCAGGCGCAGCGGCTGCCCGGGGAAGGCCTCCGCGAGCGCCTTGATCGCGGCGATCTCCTCGTCGGGCGGGAAGACACCGCCCTTCAGTTTGAACGACCTGAACCCGTACCGCTCCTGCATCAGCCGGGCCTGCTCCACGATGCCGGCCGGGTCCAGGGCCTCGCCCCAGTCGTCGCCGACGGCGGCGCGGCCGTCGAGGGCCGGATGCTCGGCCCATTTGTAGAAGAGATACGCGGCGAACGGCACCGAGTCCCGAACCGTCCCGCCGAGCAGGTCGCTGACCGGGCGGCCGAGCAGCTTGCCCTGCGCGTCGAGACAGGCCACCTCCACCGCCGAAGTGGTCCAGCCGCGCTCGTGGGAGCTGGGCACGGTCGGGAGCAGGGCGGCGTCGATCGCGGCTCCGACGGCGGTCGTGTCGAAGACGTCCATGCCTGCGACGACCTTCGCGGCGGCCTCAAGTCGTTCCAGTCGGGCGACGCCGCCGGGGGACTCACCGAGGCCCACCGTGCCGTCTTCCAGGACGAGTTGGAGGATGATGCGCAGGGCGAGGGGCTCGTGCACGCCATTGGAGTTGAGCAGCGGCGGGTCGCGGAAGGCGATCGGGGTGACGATCAGCTCTTTGATCCGAGTCGGGTCGCTCATGCGCCGACCACCTCCAGGCCGTGGTCGATGAGCTTGGACAGACGCGCGATGTGCTCCGGGGCCGGATCGACCAGGGGCGCCCGTACGCCACCGGCGTCCAGTCCACGCAGGGCCACTCCCGCCTTGACGAGCGCCACGGCATACCCCGGCACCTCGTCGCGGAGCTGGACGAGGGGGCCGTAGAACTCGTCGAGGAGGGTGTCGAGAAGCGGTCGGTCGCCCGCGGGGAGTGCCCGATGGAACGCGAGGGCGATCTCGGGCGCGAAGGCGAACACGGCGGAGGAGTACAGCGGGACGCCGATGCCCTGATAGGCGGGCGCGGTCATCTCCGCCGTCGGGAGGCCGTTGAAGAACTGGAAGTCCTCCGTGCCCGGCACGGCACGCACCGCGCGCACGATGCGGTGCATCCGCTCGATGTCGCCGAGGCCGTCCTTGAGGCCGACGACCCTGGGCAGTGCGGCGATCGCGGCGGCCGTCGCCTCGGTGAGGCGGGCGGTGCCGCGCTGGTAGAAGATCACCGGGAGCTCGCTTGCGGCGGTGACCTCCTCGACGTAGCGCACCAGACCCTGCTGCGGGGCCGTCACGAGGTACGGCGGGAGCAGCAGGATGCCGTCGGCGCCGGCCCGCGCCACGCGGGCGGCGTGGTCGCGGGCGACCGGGGTGGGGCCGCCGGCCGCGGCCAGGACGGGCACCCGGCCCGCGGTCGTCTCGACCGCGACCCGGGTGGCCCGCTCGATCTCGTCGGGCGTCAGCGCGTGGAACTCACCGGTGCCGCAGGCGACGAACACGCCGCCCGCACCGGCGGCGACGCCGCTGTCGATGTGCTGGGCGAGCCGTTCCTCGTCCAGCGAGCCGTCCGCGGCGAACGGGGTCACCGGGAAGAACAGCACTCCTTGGAACTTCATGTCTCCCTCACACGTGGGGGGTCGGGGTCAGCCCTTCGTGGCACCGGCGGCGATGCCGGTGACCAGGGAGCGCTGGAGGAGCAGATAGACGATCAGGCTGGGAATCAGGGCGATGACCGCACCGGCCAGGACCACGCCGGAGCCGACCTCGGGGTCGGTGCGCAGGATGGACAGGGCGACGGTGACCGTGTAGTCGGTGGGGTCCTTGGAGGCGATCAGGGGCAGCAGGTACTGGTCCCAGATCATGATGAAGCCGAGCACCCCTGCCACGCCCAGCGCGGGCCTGCACAGCGGCAGGATGATCTGCCAGAGCATCCGCAGTTCGCCGACGCCGTCGAGGCGGGCCGCCTCCTCGATCTCGGCGGGGATGTCCCGCATGAACTCGGTCAGCATCATCACCGAGAAGCCCCAGGCGCCCAGGGGCAGGATGACACCCCAGACCGTGCCCTTCAGGTCCAGGTGGACCACGGGGACGTCACCGAGGACCAGCGACAGGGGGATCGCGATGACCTCCTCGGGCAGCATCAGCGTCATCATGAACAGCATCATGATCAGCGCCTGGCCACGGAACCGGTGCCGCGCCAGCGCGTACGCGGCCAGCGTGCACACCACGAGCTGGAGCAGCAGTCCGCCACCCGCGATGACCAGGGAGTTGCCGAGGTAGTCCCAGATGCCGCGCTCGCCCGCCACCCTGAAGTTCAGCAGGGTGCTGTCGTGCGGCAGGAACGACAGCGAGGATCCGCTGGGGTTGGTGGTGAAGGCGCCTGAGAAGATCGTCAGGAAGGGCGCCGCGAAGACGGCGAGGGCGATCAGACAGAGCAGGATGCGCAGGGCCCAGGCGAGACCGGGCCGGTCGTTCCAGCCGAGGGCGGTGTCGAAGCGGGCCGGCGTGGTCCGCTGCGCCTTGCTGGTCCGTCCGGCCGGGGTGTCAGGTGCCGCCGGCCGGACGGGGTCGATGACGGGGGCGCTCATCGCGCTTCTCCCCTCTTGCGGAGGTGGTTGACCAGGACGGTGAGCAGCAGCGTCACGCAGAGCAGGACGACCGAGGCCGCCGAGGCGCCGCCGATGTCGTTGCGGCTGAAGCCCAGGGTGTAGGCGCGGGTCATCCAGACATCGGTGGACCCGGCGGGGCCGCCGCCGGTGAGGACGTAGACCTCGGTGAACACGCGCAGTCCGCGGATCGTGGCGAGCGTGAGCACGATCATGAGCGCCGGACGGATCGCGGGAAGCGTGACGAAGCGCAGCCGCTGCCACAGCGAGACACCGTCCATCGCCGCTGCCTCGTACAGCGAGCGGTCCACGCCCGCGAGACCGGCGAGGAAGATCACCATGTTGTACGGCGCCCAGATCCAGATGCCCATCACCATCGTCGAGTACAGCGCGATGCCGGGGTTGTCGAGGAACTGGACGGTCCCGACTCCGAAGAAGTGCAGGCCGCTGTTGAGCAGGCCGTCGGAGGTCGGGTAGTACATCAGCCGCCACAGCTCGCCGACGACCGCGGTGGCCGTGACGGCGGGCAGGAAGACCGCGGTGCGGAGGAACTTCAGCGAACGGGCCTGGCCCTCGAGGAGCAGCGCGAGAGCGAACCCGAGCAGGATCGCGCCGACCGACTGGCCTATGCCCAGGATCAGGGTGTGCCCGATGGCGTCCTGGAAGCGGTGGTCGGTCAGGACCCGGCTGTAGTTCTCGAGGCCTGTCCACTTGTCGCCGAGGAAGGGCCTGACGTCGAAGAAGCTGAGCCATATGCCCTTGGCCATCGGCCAGAACTTGAAGACGAGGGCGAGCAGCAGACCCGGAGCCAGGAAGAGCCAGGGGACGACGGCCTTCTTGTCGAAGGCCCTCCTGCCCGTGCCTTCGCGCGCCCCGGGGGCGGGAACGGTAGCGGTCATGTCAGCAGGTCCTGGTCCTTGAGGTCACCGGCGAGGGTGTCGTTCAGCTCCTTGAGCTGCGAGCGGACGTCACCGCCGCAGTACGTGAAGATCGAGTTCAGCGCGTCGGCGGTGTCCTGCTTGATCGGGGCGAAGTCCGGCGCGTTCGGGAACTGCTCGGAGGCGTGCTCGTAGGCCTTCTGTACGACACTCCAGCGGGCGTCGTTCCTGACCTTCGCCGCGTCCAGCGTGGAGTTCACGGGGATACGCACGACGGGCTGGTGGACGCCGGTGCCGGCCATGGCGATCTTCTGGCCCTCGGCCGAGACCAGGAACGAGGCCAGCGCCAGCTCCTTTTCGTCCTTGCCGGTCCTGGCACCGAGGTAGACGTTCTCGCCGTCGGCCAGCACATCGCCTCCGGCCGGGCCGGAGGGGGCGGGGACGACCTCGTACTTGTCCTTGCCGGGCGTGGCGTCGAAGGTGGTGATGTTGTACGGGCCGGTCATGTACATCCCGGCGTTGCCGTCCTGGAAGTTGGTGGCCGTCGCCGTGACGGCGGTGATCGCGCCGGGCTGGACGACACCCTTCTTGCCGCAGAAGAGGTTGTCCTTCATCCAGGTCACGGCGTTGATCGCGGCGGTCGAGTCCATGGCGGGGGTGTACGTGCCCTTGCCGTCCGGCGCGATGATCTGCGCGCCGCCCTGCCACAGGAAGCTCGCGCCCCACATGGCGGCGTAGCCGTTCTGGGCGCTGGCCGGTGCGACCATGCCGTAGGTGTCGGCCTTGCCGTCGCCGTCCGGGTCCTCGGTGGCGAAGGCCTGGGCGACGGAGAGCATCTCCTGCCAGGTCGTCGGCGCCTTCAGCCCGAGCTTCTTCAGCCAGTCGGACCTGATCATCAGAGTCTGCGCCTGACGGGAGTACGGGATGCCGTAGTGCTTCCCGTCGATGCCGACCGTGGAGGACCAGGACTTGTCGGTGATCCGGTCGCCGCCCGCGATCGAGGCGGGGTCGATCGGCTTGAGCAGACCCTGGCTCTGGTAACTGCCCATCAGCGCCGTGTCGTTGATCATGACGTCCGGCAGGTCCTTGGTGGACGCCCGGCTCTGGAGCTGTTGGTCGAAGTTGACGACCGGCTGATAGTCGATCTTGATGCCGGTCTTCTTGGTGAAGGCGGCGAAGACCCGGTCGTAGGTGGCGGCCGAGTCCGGATCGCTCCGGGTCCAGACCTCCAGCGTGTTCGGATCGCTGTTGCCCGCGCTGTCGGAGCCGGAGCCACAGGCGGCCGTTCCGAACATCAATCCCGCGACGGTGGCCGCCGCGGCCAGGCGGTGTCGTCGTCGGCGATCGCCCATGGACGCTCTCCGTTCCTGTCCGTGCTCGTTCATATCCGTGAACTCGCTTCACGAATCTAAATGATCGGCCAAGCTACGGATCGTTTCTTCCGTATGTCAAGACATGACGGGGAGTCTTCACAGAGGCTGTGCACGAGCTCTTCGGGAAAGCTGGTGCGAAAGCTGTGGTGTGAGTGATCAGGGAGACGCAGGTGTACGACGACAGCGACGGCCCGCGTGAGGCGGCGGAGCGGCTCACAGGCCGTACGGCGACGGATGAGCGCCCGCTGTCCGGCGCGCTGGCCGAGGTGGTCCTCGACGACGGCCGGACGGTGATGGTCAAGCGCGCCGACAGTCTTGAGGAGGCCCGGGCGGAGGCGGCGGGGCTGCGCTGGCTGGCCGGTGCCGGCACCGTCCCGGTGCCGATTGTGTACGGCCAGGACGGCCAGGGCGGCCACTGGCTGGTCACCGACCTGATCGCGCGGGGGCGGCCGAACCGGGAGGCTGCGCTCGGCCTGGGCCGGGCGCTGGCGGGCTTGCACCTCGCCGGGGCGCCCGCCTTCGGCTCGGCGCCGCCCGGTGGCCCCCGGGAGGCCTGCATCGGGCGCGCACCCATGCGGAACGTCGAGGGCACCGACTGGCCGGAGTGGTACGCCGAGCACCGGGTGCTGCCGTATCTGCGGAGCGCGGTGAACGACGGCACCATGACGCTTTCGGAGGCCGAGGTGATCGAGCGGCTCTGCGAACGGCTGCCCGGTCTCGCGGGCCCCGCCGAGCCCCCGGCCCGGCTGCACGGCGACCTGTGGAACGGAAACGTGCTGTGGGGCGCCGACGGCCACGCCTGGCTGATCGACCCGGCCGCGCACGGCGGCCACCGCGAGACCGACCTCGCGATGCTCCACCTCTTCGGCTGCCCGCACCTGGGCGAGGTGCTGCGCGGCTACGAACAGGTGGCACCGCTCGCCGACGGCTGGGCCGAACGCATCGGGCTCCACCAGCTGTTCCCCCTGCTGGTGCACACCGTGCTGTTCGGGCGGGGCTACGCCGAACAGGCCCTCAGCACGGCGAAGGCGGCCCTGGAACGGTGAGTACACCGGTCCAGGGCCGCCTGAGCGGGTGACATCGCGGGCGAGGAGAGCGAAGGAGCTGATTTCACGCCCCGAAGGGCAGTCGCTGAGAAGGAAGCTCCCTCATGGCCTCGCCACGGGCGGTACGGCCGCGGTGACCCGCGGGTGCCGCCCGGTGCGATGTCGACGGCGAGGAAAGCGAAGGGGCTGGAGCTTTGGAGGCCCGGTTGTCAGCCGGTGAGAAGGAAGCCCCTTCATGGCCTCGCCACGACAGACGCTAGCAGTCACTCGGGGATCAAGTCGCGCAGATTTTCCGGGGTGATGACCACCGAGTCCGGGTGCAACCCCTCGGGCCGCTCCAGGCCGATGTAGGTCACGGGCACGTCCGGCACCGACTCGGCATCCCAAGGTGCCACATCCGTACCGCCGTTCGCCATCAGCTCGGTCAGATACCCGACCGTGAGCTGTTCGCGCTCGACGACGGCACGCAACAGTGTCGCCACCGACACCTGGTTGCCCTCGACGCGGTTGTACGCCGGATGACCCTTCAGGTATAGGTGCAGCCACTTGGCGTGCCAACTCCCGTCCTCCGCACGCCGGAACGCCAGCGGCAGCGCCACCCGGCCCGGCCCGCGCAGCTCCGACTTCATCCGCACGGTACGCGCCTCGAAGGGCCGCCCCTGCTGCTCGCCCTCGCGCAGCATGAACCCGAAGAACGACTCCTCCGCCTCCTCGAACCCCTCCCCGGAGTAGATGTTGACCTGCGGGACGATGTACGTGCCCCGCACCGCACCGAGCCGCAGATTGATGAACTCCGAAGCGCCGTCGGGGGCGTTGGTGATGTCACCCGAGTGCTCGCCCTCCACCTCACGGAGGTTGGTGTACGACAGCCACGACACCGTGTCGTACTTCGCGTCCAGGAGCAGCGCCGACAGGTCGTAGTCGGTGACCCGCTGGGCCTGCTTCCAGTACACGAAGAACCGCAGCAGCTCCCCGTCGACCGGCGAGACGGAGCCGCGGGGCAGCACACCGAGTCCGGCCGAGGTCGCCCGCCCGCTGAGCGGAAGCGCCACGTCGAGGACGTCGGGGCCCACCAACAGCCGCTCCGGGGACGGGAGTCGACGGCCGATCTCCGCGTCGAGGGCGGCGATCAGACGCTCACGGTCCGCCTCCGGTACCGCCGTACGCGTGTCGTCGGCGACGTGCGCGCGGCCGAGACGGTTGATGAACACCCGCTTCCGGCCCTTCTCCGCGGCCCGGTTGTGCAGGTACTCACGCACCGACAGCACGACCCGCCCGGACACCTCCGGGGCGGTCTGCTCTACGGCGGCCACCACGGCGTCCCGCTCCTCCTGCGTGCGCGCGGTGCGCAGCAGTCGGTCCAGCGCGCGGAAGAGCCTGCCCGGCGCGGACTTGAGCAGCTCCGCCGCCCCGGTGACGTCGTCCGCACCGAGCAGTGCCTCGATGCGCGCGTCGAAGGTGTGGGCCTTCATCTCGCCCCGGGCGACGGCGAACACCTCGGCGGCGCGTGGCCACTGGGGGTACTCGTGCGGGTGCAGACGCTCGCCGAGCCGCTTGAAGGCCTCGCGGTGCGCGAGGACGTCGGCGAGCTTGGCCGGGGCCGCCGCGACGACCGAGTCGAGCCCCGCGAGCAGGGCCCGGCGGACCGGACGCGACAGTGCGCGGAACCGGGTCGGCTCCTGGAGGGACACATCCCCGCCCGACACCGCGCAGGCGAGCCGCAGCACATCGGTGACGGTGTCCAGCAGCAGATCCGAACCCGCCTTCAGCCGGGCCTCGTTGACGACGGCACGGTTCTCCCGCACCGGGATCCCCTCCGGCTGGGGCCCGTCGGCGCAGTGCTCGGCGAGCACCTTGAGGTCGGCCAGGTGCTCGTCGCCGAGCGGCGTGGTGCTTCCGGCCAGCGCCAGGTACAGGGCGGTGACCTCGTCGTCCAGGGCGCCGCCTGGGTGCAGGACGGTCAGGCGGTCGCCCACCGCGGCCGTCAGCTCGTCGTGCGCGGCGAGCATCTCGTCGTACGTGTGCTGGTAGGTGCCGTACGCCGGCAGCGTGAGCAGGTTGATCACGCCGTTGCGCAGCTGGGCGAGGACGCCGGAGCGGGCCTTGCCGTCCTCCAGGGCCTCGCGCACGCAGCGCATCCAGAACTCGAAGGTGTCCGGGACGTTGGCCGGGAAGTCCTTGAAGTAGACGTTGTGCCGCACATGGTCGCCGGCCATCTCACGGACGGTGGCGAGCGTGCCGACGGCGGTGTCGACGACCGTGGCCTCCGACAGCCCCGACAGTTGCCTGAGCGCATCCGCCGACAGCTTGAAGCCGACGGACATCAGCGCGGCGTCGAACTGCCGCGCCGCGACGGCGCCTTCCCCGACGGGACCCGCGAGGGAAGGGAGACGGAGGGTGTGCCGGATGACCAGGCGTTCCAGGCGGTGGACCATTCCGGAATGGTCGCAGAGGTGTTCGATCCGGCGCACCGGAGTTTTCGGGGCCCCGGCCTTCCGCGGGCTCTGGATCTTCCGCGCGCCAGGGTCAGGACTCCTGGCCCTGCTTCTTCTCCTTGATGCGCGCCGCCTCCTTGCGGACCTCCGCCTGGGTGGCGCGCTCCTTCTCCAGCCACTCGGGACCGTCTTCCCGCAGCGCCTCGATCTGCTCGGTGGTGAGGGGCTCGGTGACCCCGCCGCGCGCGAGGCCCGCGATGGAGACGCCCAGCCTGGCCGCGACGACCGGGCGGGGGTGCGGGCCGTTCTGGCGCAGGTCCTGGAGCCACTGCGGCGGATTGGCCTGAAGTTCGTTCAGCTCGGCGCGCGAGACCACGCCCTCCTGGAACTCCGAGGGGGTGGCGGGGAGGTACACACCCAGCTTCTTCGCCGCGGTCGCGGGCTTCATCGTCTGGGTGCTCTGATGCGACTTCATGGAGTCCAGACTATCGGCCGCGCACGAGGCCTCCGACCACAGTGGGTAACCTTGCCGCGTGACAGACTCGCCAGAACCCCCCTCCTTCCGGCTCGCGTACGTCCCCGGGGTGACGCCCGCCAAGTGGGTGCGGATCTGGCACGAGCGGCTGCCGGACATCCCCCTTGAGCTCCTCCAGGTGAGCGCCGCGGAGGCCTCCGACGTGTTGCGTGACCGCGGTGCGGACGCCGGTCTCGTACGGCTGCCGGTCGACCGTACGGTGTTCAGCGCGATTCCCCTCTACACCGAGACGTCGGTCGTCGTGGTCCCCAAGGACCACGTGGTGACCGCGGCGGAGGAGGTGACCCTGGAGGACCTGGCCGACGAGGTCGTCCTCCACCCCCTCGACGACGTCATCGGCTGGGACCGGCCGCCCGGCGAAGCGGCCTTCGAACGTCCCGCCACCACGGCGGACGCGATCGAGCTCGTGGCGGCGAACATCGGCGTCCTCGTCGTCCCCCAGTCCCTGGCCCGTCTCCACCACCGCCGTGACCTCACCTACCGCCCGGTCACCGACGCCCCGCAGTCCGACATCGCCCTGTCCTGGCGGGAGGACGCCACGACGGACATGGTGGAGGACTTCATCGGCATCGTCCGGGGACGGACGGTCAACAGCTCACGGGGTCGCACCCAGCCGGAGCCGGAGCGAAAGCAACGGCCCGAGAAGGGCGGCGGCCGCAAGCCCGCGGCGGGTGCGGGTGCGGGTGCGGGGAAGGGCGCGGCGCGGGGGTCCTCCGGCGCGGGCAAGGGTTTCCGCGGCGGGTCCGGCGGGTCCGGCGGCTCAAAGGGCGGCGGCGCCCGACGGGGGAAGCCCAAGCGCAGGGGCTAGCTTTTCTTGGGGCTTGGGGCTTGGGGCTTGGGGCTTGGGGTTCATGGCTGGGTGATGGATGCTCGGCGTCCGAAGCCTGGGGCGGCGCGGGCGCGGCGGCGTCGGGCGGTCGGGGACGCAAGCCCGGAGCCGGTTCCCCTCTGCGTCACGGCCCCGCCGCCCAGCGGCCCTGGTCTGGTCATCCCCACAGGCGGCGCCGACGTACAGGAGCCCGGAGCCCGGCGTCGGGAGCCGGTTGCCCGAGGCGTCGCGGCCCCGCCGTCCTGTTCGGTCTCCGCAAGTGGCGCCGACGGTGGTGATGTCCCGGCGGGCGATGCGATCCGCCTGCGCCCCGACGCGCGGTTCGCCGCTTCAGTCGGTGCCGAACACCCCGTCGGGCCCGAACGTCACCCCCGCGAACCGTTCCCCCATCCGTCGGTGCGTCGCCGCGTCCGGATGCAGGTCGTCCGGTAGCGGCAGCTCCGCCGAGTCGTTCTCCCCGTACAGCTCGCGCCCGTCCAGGTAGTGCAGGTTCGGGTCCTCGGCGGCCCGCTGCTTCACGATCCGGGTCAGCTCCTCGCGGATCACCTGGAGGGTCAGCTTCCCGCTCGCGCGTTCCGCCGGGTCGCCCAGCGTCCTGAATCGCAGCCGGCCCTCGCCGAGCTCGCTGACGTCAGGGAAGCAGGGCCCCGGAGTGTCCTCGTGCATCGGGCACAGGATGGGCGAGACGACCAGCAGCGGCGTGTCCGGGTGGCCCTCGCGGATCGTGTCGAGGAAGCCGTGAACCGCGGGACCGAAGGCGCGCAGCCGCATCACGTCGTGGTTGACGATGTTGATCCCGATCTTGACGCTGATCAGGTCGGCGGGCGCGTCCCGTACGGCCCGCGCGGTGAACGGGTCGAGCAGCGCGCTCCCGGCCAGGCCCAGGTTGACCAGCTCCACCCCGCCCAGCCTCGCGGCGACCGCGGGCCAGGTGTTCCTGGAGCTCGCCGCGTCGGAGCCGTGGCTGATGGAGCTGCCGTGGTGCAGCCACACCCGGCGATCAGCGGGCGGCGCGGGCTCGACGGGGGCGTCGGTGTGCAGGGAGATCAGTTCGGTGGTCTCGTTGTGCGGCAGCCAGATCTCGACGTTCTTGACCTCGCCGGACAGCCCGTCGAAACGGACGGTGCCGTGCGGCCCGGGCCGCACCTCGGACGTCCCCTCGGCCATGTCGACGGTGATGACATTGCCGCCGAGCACACTGCCCTGCCCGGCCGGCCGGCCGTCGACGACCAGGTCGTACACGCCGTCGGGACGGGGCGGCGCACCCACGTAGGCCCGCTTGGTCGGCAGTGCGTCCAGCTCCACCGCGGTGGCCCGGGTGCGGAACACCAGCCGTACCCCGGAGGGCTGGGACTCGGCCATCGCCAACTGCCCGTCGGTGTTCTGGGCACGGGCCCGCGCGGGCAGCCGGTGCGGCAGCACCCCGTGCTCGGTGTGCTCCACATCGAGGGCGCCGCGCAGCAGGTCGGCGGTGACGGGTGTGGTGATCCAGTCGTGCATGTCCTCAGCCTGTCGAAGGAGGGGTGGGCCAGTTGCGCAGCAGCGCGTCGAGGGCGTCCAGGATCCGTGTCCAGGACTCCTCGGAGTCGGGGGAGCTGTGGCTGAACCCTCCTGCCCCCTCCAGGCTCGCGTAGCCGTGGAAGGTGCTGCCCAGCAGTCTTACGGCATGGGTCTGTTCGGGTTCGGGCAGGTCGTAGCCGCGCAGGATCGCCCGCATCATCTGCGAGTGCCGTACGCCCGCGCTGGCCGCCGCGGTCTCGGGGTCGAGCCTCAGCCGGGCGGCGGCGGCACGGCCGGGGTGCGCGTGGGCGTAGTCGCGGTAGACGTTCGCGAAGGCGGTGAGGGCGTCCTTGCCGGCCCGTCCGGCCACCGCGTCGGCGGAGAGGTCGGCGAGCTCCTCCAGGGCGAACAGGGCAATCCGGGTCTTGAGGTCCTGGGAGTTCTTCACGTGCGAGTACAGGCTCGCGACCTTGACGTCGAACCGCCGGGCGAGCTCCGAGACGGTCACCTGCTCGAAGCCCACCTCGTCGGCCAGGTCCGCGCCCGCACGGACCAGTCGCTCCGTGGTCAGCCCTACTCGTGCCATAGCAGTCCTCTCGTTTGCCAGAAACAATTATGTATTTGCCTAAAGCTTTTAGGCAAACTAGCGTGAGGCTATGGAACCGCTGACCGAGCAAGAGATCCGTGCCGCCTTCGTGAACTGCACCAAGGGCGAGGCGAAGCGGCTGTCCGTACCGCGTGACCTGGCCGAGCGTCCCTGGGAGGACCTGGACTACTTCGGCTGGCGCGATCCGCAGGCCCCCGACCGCGCCTACCTGGTGGCCGTGCCGGACGGCCGCCCGACAGCGCTCGCGCTCCGCGGCTCCGCCGCCGGCTCCTGGCAGACGCGGCGCAGCATGTGCTCGTTGTGCCTGACCACCCACTCCGGCGGGGTCTCCCTGATGGTCGCGCGGAGGGCGGGCAGGGCAGGGCAGCAGGGCAACTCGGTCGGCGCCTACATGTGCGACGACCTCGCCTGCTCGCTCTATGTGCGGGGCAAGAAGGACGCGGGCGCCGGTGCGCGGCTGCACGAGACGCTCACCCTGGACGAGAAGATCCGGCGGACGGTGACGAACCTCGCCGCCTTCGTCGCCAAGGTGACGGGCGCCGCGTAAGGCGCTTGGTGAGATCACCGGTGCATGCCCTCTGACCTCGTGTTCTTCGGCCGGTGACTGCGGACCTGCGGCACCTTCTACACGCATTCGGCAGAGGGGCGGGCGATGCGTGTCGGCTGGAGCCGCCCGCTCGGGGTATCCGCCTGAACATGCTTGCTCTGATTGCCTACCGCTCGTACCACGGCGCAACGACCGTGTGGGCCTTCGTGGTTGCCATTCTCGTCGCGCTGGTGGCGGGCTGGTACATCCGTCGTCAAAGGTAGGCGCGACACCCGCAGACCTGCTTGCCCGGGCACCGCAGGCCGCTACGGACGGTTGATCGGGATCTCGTAGACGATCTCGCAGTGAGCGGCGGGCACCACGATGTCCGTCGTCTCCACGGGCCGTCCCCCGTCGCTGTAGTACGTCCGCCGGATGTGCGTGACGAGGGCGGTCCGGGTCGCAACCAGCCGCGGTCACCTCCTCGGGGTGAGCGCACCGCACCGTTTCTGAAACCGCGGCCGCAGGCTGGTCCCACGGCCATGCCGAATTCCCCCGGGCGGGGCGTGAACCATGCCCGGCGTGGCACCATGCCCCCTTCAGCACACCGTTCATGGGGGACACATGCGTACCCGCGCCACCATCGCGCTCACCACCGCCCTGCTTGCCACCCTCGCCGCCTGCTCCTCGTCCAGCGACGACAAAGCCGACACCCCGAACAGCAGCCCCACCACGGCCGCCGAGACGCCGACCACCACCCCGAGGGCGCCCGACGCCCCCGAACTGGAGCGCGTCGCGGACACGTACGTGAACCTCTACTTCGGAGGGGCCGGGGAGGGGGCGTACGCCTTCCTGTCGAAGCGCTGTCGCGCCAAGGCGGACCCGGCCACGTACGCGGCCACCGTGGGGGAGGCCGCGAAGGACTACGGCCCCGACCATCGGGCGACGGACGTGCACGCGACGGTTTCAGGGGACATGGGCCGCGTCTCGTACAAGGTGAAGGGCTTGCCGAAGTTCGACCAGCAGGGGCAGCCGTGGACGGTTGAGGGCGGCGCCTGGAAGTACGACGCCTGCTGACCCCGCGCGCCACCCCGGGCCCCGTCGGCCAGCGTCGGCGGGGCCCCTGTCGTGCCCGGCGGATTGCAGCACTCACGATCCTGCGGCGCCCGCCCCAGCCGACGACAGCCCGCCCCGACGGCGGGTGCGCCAACGGACAAGCGGGCCTTTGGGCCTGACGGCTTGCTGGTGGAGAACGACGGCGTTCAGCTCACGACCTCATCGTCCGGAACTCTCGGCTGGGGAGCCATCGGGGGCGGTCACGATGGTTGCTGTACTTCGCTGCTGTACCGCAACGGCCATCATGTAGTACTGGTCCACCGGTCGTTCACTGGTCATCGGTGTTTCGGCGTCATACGCTCTGTCGCTACGCCTGGGCAGCCGGGCTCTGTGGTCTGAGCGGAGGGGGAGCTGCGATGCCGCTGGAGTTCGGACTGTGGAGGGTGGACGACAAGCCGGTGCGAGTCGCTACGCGGCCGATGCCCTTGGAGTCTCGGCTTGAGGAACTCATCGAGGCCGATCCAGGCATTTTGGGGCATCCGCTGCTGCTGATCGGCCGGCAGGTGCTCACGCAGCATGGCAAGGTCGTCGACCTGCTGGGCATGGATGCCGAGGGGAGCCTGCACGTTCTGGAGCTCAAGCGGGATCGCACGCCTCGTGAGGTGGTGGCTCAGGTTCTCGACTACGGTTCCTGGGTCCAGGAGCTCACCAACGACCAGATACGCGACATCTATGCGTCCTACGCCCGCAGCAGGGGATTGGCTGAGGAGCTGGACGAGGCGTTCGCGCTGCGGTTCGGCGGCACTCCGCCGGAGGCGCTCAACTCGACTCACGCTCTCACCATCGTCGCGAGTGAGATTGATGCGGCGACGGAGCGGATCGTCACCTACCTGGCGTCTGGGTTCCAGGTTCCGGTCAACGTGCTCTTCTTCCGCTACTTTGAGGACGAGGGGCGTTCCTACCTGGCACGCACCTGGTTGATCGACGAGGTCGAGGCCGTGGCGCCGTCGACTGGGTCGAAGGGACGCGGGAAGCAGGAGCCGTGGAACGGGACGGATTGGTACGTGTCCTTCGGCGACGAGCCCGGTGGCCGGAACTGGGGCGACGCCCTCAACTACGGATTCGTTTCGGCCGGCGGTGGAGAGTGGTTCTCACGGACGATTCGGTCCCTGCCCCTTGGCGCGCGGGTGTTCACGCACATCCCCAAGGTGGGCTATGTGGGCGTCGGCACGGTCTCCGGCGAACCGCAACCGTTCGAGGACGCCGCCCTCAGCATCGACGGTGAAAGCCGACGGCTGGTTGATCTCCCGCTGGAGGGCACGTACCGACGCTCTGAGGAGGCAGCGACGGATGGGGAAGATCCTCGTGAGTGGATAGTCCCGGTTACCTGGGAGCGGGTCGTGCCGCGCGAAGAGGCACTGTGGCGTACGGGCTTCTTCGCCAACCAGAACTCCGCCTGTAAGCTCCGCGCCCGCTTCACGATCGAAGAGGTCTCCCGCCACTTCGGCATAGAACAAGGCATCCCTGACGCTTGACAGCAGCGTCATGGCTCCACTTCATCAGCCCACGGTCCAGCCGCACACGTGACGGCGGCAGACGCACGTCTTCGGCCTCCCCCGCAGAGCCCGTCCGGAACAATCCAACTCCGCGTACCCCGCCCCATGAGGCCGCGGGGGATCTCCCCCCAGCCGCCCGGTGCGGGCTGACACGTCCCTCGCCGAAAACTTCGACACGTATGCGACACAGCCACCCGCGAAATCCCGGTGACAGCCGGGCAGCCCCGGAACCTCCCCATGCACGTAGGGGGAGGTTCCGGGGCTTCGCCATGGCGCGCGGAACGTGCTCTGACCTGCAAAAATGCCCTCCCGATGGGAGGGCGGGGACTTGCCTCTCCGGCAGGACTCGGACCTGCGGCCAAGCGCCTGGAAGACGCCCGCGCCCTGGGGGAGTTCACTCGGGAGGTCAGGGGGTACGTCGCCTCCCGTGCCGTGTTTGCCACCGCCTGGCCGTTCGCCGGGGTGAGCGAGCCGGCCGCCACCCAGGATGCGGCACATCGCGCCCAGCCCTCGCGCCCCGCTCCCTCGCCCCGCGAAGCCGTACGCCGATGCGGCGCGCCCCCTCCGTCCCTGCCGAACCGCAGCCGACCTCGACGACGTGCTCGACGACGTGCCGAGCGAGTCGGACCGTCAGTGGAACAGGGGCGTTCCGGTGCCCCCGGTGGCAGAATCGGGCGCGTGGACCGGGGGATCCTCGAGCGGGAGCCCGAGCTGGCGCGACTGGCCTCGGCCGCGCGGGAGGCGGCGGACGGGGCCGGATCCGTGGTGCTCGTCTTCGGAGAGGCCGGTATCGGCAAGTCGAGCCTGGTGAAGGCCCTTCCCGGCCATCTGCCGGACGGCACCCGGATCCTCGTCGGCGAGTGCGACGACCTCGACACCCGCAGGCCCCTCGGCCCCTTCCGCGACCTGATCGGCAGCGTCGGCGGCGAACTCGCCGGAGCCGTGACGGAGGGCGGCGACCGCCATCGCGTCCACGAGGCTCTGCTCGAAGAACTACGCGGAGCGGTACTCGTCGTCGAGGACGTCCACTGGGCCGACGAGGCCTCCCTGGACGCCCTGCGCTTCCTGGTCCGGCGGATGGAACGGCTGCCCGCCCTGCTCGTCCTGACCTACCGTGACGACGAGTTGAGCCGTGAACACCCCCTACGGCATCTGCTCGGCCAGGTGTCCCGGGCGCCCCGCGTGCACCGGCTGCCGCTGTCCCGCCTGTCCCTGGACGCCGTACGTTTCCTCAGCGCCGGCCGCGTCGACCCCGCCCAGGTGTACGCCGTCACGAACGGCAACCCCTTCTTCGTCGCCGAGATCGTCGCCGCCGGTGGCACCGGCAGGGTGCCCCCGACCGTCGTCGACGCCGTGCTCGCCCGCCTGCGAGGTCTGCCCGGCGCCACCGTGGACGCGTTGGAGCAGTTGGCCGTCGTTCCCTCGGCCGTGGAACGCCAGCTGGTCGACGCGCTGCTCACGGACGGGGCGTCCGCCCCGGCGGCGCCGCGGGAACCCGGCCCGCGCGCGACCGCGGTGTCCGCCCCGGCGGCGGACCACCACGGCCCGCTCACCGACGGGGTGTCCGTCCTGGCCGCCGCCGAGCAGCGCGGTCTGCTCACCGTCACGCCGGAACGGGTGGCGTTCCGGCACGAGCTGATCCGCCGGGCCGTGGCCGACTCCCTGCCCGCCGCCCGCCGCATCGGCCTCAACCGGGCCGTTCTCGCGGCTCTGGTCGCCCGGCCCGGATCCGACGCCGCCCGGATCGTCCACCATGCGGCCCAGGCCGGCGACCAGGACGCCATCGCCCGTTACGGCCCCGACGCGGCGAAGGACGCCTCCGCCACGGGCGCCCACCGCGAGGCCGCCGCCCAACTCCGGCTCGTCCTGCGCGACCGGCACCGCTACGCCCCCGCCGAACTCGCCGACCTGCTCGAACGCTACGCCGTCGAGAGCTACACCATCGCCGACTCGGCCGCCGCCGTCGCCGCCCAGCGCGAGGCCGTCGCCCTGCGCCGCGCCCTCGGTGACACCCTCGCCCTCGGCGCCGACCTGCGCTGGCTGTCCCGCATCCACTGGTGGGCCGGCAACGCCGACCAGGCCCAGGACGCCGCCCGAGAGGCGGTGGCGGTGCTTGAACACGCGGGCGACGACCGCCTGTTGGCGCTTGCCGTCAGCAACACCGCCCAGCTGCGCATGCTGTCCGAGCGCTACGCCGAGGCCGTCGAACACGGCGAGCGCGCCATCACCCTGGCCCGCAAGGCGGACGACCCGGCGATCCTCGCGCACGCCCTCAACAACGTGGGCACCGCCCGCTGGCGCTCCGGAGACCCCGGCGGGCGGGCGGAGTTGGAGGAGAGCCTCGACGTCGCGCTCGCCGCCGGCGAGGTCGAGCACGCCTGCCGTTCCTACGCCAACATCATCTGGACCCTGCTCGACAACCTCCAGTACGACGAGGCCGACAGGTTCCTGCCCCCGGCGATGGAACTCGCCGACCGCGCCGAGCACTTGGGGTTCCTCAACTACCTCCACGTCGAACTCGCCATGCGCAGGCTCGCCGCCGCCGACTGGGACGACGCCGAGAAGCACGCCGAGTACGGCATGCACGACTTCATCCCGGCCCGCTGTCCCGCCCTGACCGTCCTGGCCAGGGTCCGCATCCGGCGCGGCCGCCCCGGCGCCGACGAACTCCTCAGTGAGGCCTGGGAGATCGCCGTAGGGACGAAGGAACTGCAGCGCACCGGACCGGTGGCGGTGGCGCGGGCGGAGTCGGCCTGGCTGCGCGGGGACGCGCAAGGGGTGATCGAGGCGGCCGCACCCGTCCACGCCCAGGCGAGCCGGCTGCCCGGTGCCCCCCACCGGCCCGAGCTCGCCTACTGGCTCACCAAGGCGGGTCATCGCGTCCCACCGGACGACTCCGACCATCCGTACGCCCTGCAGGCGCGCGGGCAGTGGCGCCGGGCCGCGGCGCTCTGGCAGGCCGCGGGCTGTCCCTACGAACATGCCGCCGCGCTCGCCGAGAGCCCGGAACCCGCCGCCAAGCTGGAGGCCCTGGCCGCCTTCGACGCACTGGGCGCCGAACCGGCGGCCCACCTGCTGCGCGTCGAGCTTCGACGGCTCGGCGTGCGCCACGTCCCGCGCGGCCCCCTCGCCGCGACCCGCGAGAACCCCGCAGGCCTCACCGATCGCCAGCTCCAGGTCATACGGCTGCTCGCCGAAGGGCTCACCAACGCGGAGATCGCCGCCCGGCTCGTCGTGTCGGTCCGCACGATCGACAACCATGTGCGAGCGGTGCTCGACAAACTCGACGCACCGGGCCGCCGCCAGGCCGCCGTGCGCGCGGCGGAGCTCGGATTGCTGCCCGGCGGCTCCCCGACCTAGGTATCCCGGAGCGCCGACCTGGGTGACGGTCACGGATACCCGCTGCGGTGTGACGCGAGTAGAACGGACGAATCTACCCGATTCGGAAACGGGGGACTTCATGTCCAGCACGCCCGCCCAGGCCGCACGTCGTGAACTGACCGGATTCACCGGGGAGCTCATCGGCCCCGAGGACGCCGGCTACCAGGAGGCCCGTACCGTCTACAACGCGATGATCGACAAGCACCCCGCCCTCGTCGCCCGCTGTGCCGACGCGGACGCGGTGTCCCGCACGATCGGCTTCGCCCGCGCCCACGGCCTTCCCCTCGCCGTGCGCGGCGGCGGGCACCATGGCGCCGGGCTCGGCACCGTCGACGGGGGAGTGGTCGCGGACCTGTCACCCATGAAGGACATCCGGGTCGACCCCGAAGCGCGCACCGTGCGGGTCGGCGGCGGCTGTGTCTGGGGCGAGGTGGACCGCGCCACCAACGCGCACGGCCTGGCCACGCCCAGCGGCATCGTCTCCACGACCGGTGTCGGCGGCATCGCCACCGGCGGCGGGCTCGGCCACCTCACCCGCAGCTGCGGGCTGACCATCGACAACCTGCTGGAGGCCGACGTCGTCCTGGCCGACGGCCGCCGGGTACGGGCGAGCGCCGACGAGAACAGCGACCTGTTCTGGGCGATCCGGGGCGGCGGCGGCAACTTCGGCGTCGTCACCTCGTTCGTCTTCCGGCTGCACGAGATCAGTACGGTGATCGCCGGGCCGACCTTCTGGCCCGTCGAGGACAGCGCCGAAGTCCTCTCCGCCTACCGGGAGTTCATCCTGAACGCGCCCCGCGAGCTGGGCGGGTTCTTCCTGCACGGCACCGTGCCGCCCGCCCCGCCGTTCCCCGAGGAGATCCAGCTCCGCAAGACGGCCGGCGTGGTCTGGTGCTACACCGGCGACGACACCGAGGCCGCGGCACGCGAGATGGCCCCGCTGCTCGACGCCCTGCCCGCGCCGCTGCTGCACGCCCCCATGGTCATGCAGCACCCCGACCTGCAGGCCATGTTCGACGGGCTCTACCCGCCCGGCCACCAGTGGTATTGGCGGGCCGACTTCGTCGAGACCATCCCGGACGAGGCGGTCCAGCTGCACGCCAAGTTCGGCGCCGAGGTGCCGACCGTCCAGTCGACCATGCACCTCTACCCGATCGACGGCGCCGCCCACGACGTGGGCCAGGACGAGACCCCCTGGGCCTACCGCCACGCCAACTGGGCTTCCGTCTTCGCCGGCGTCGACCCCGATCCGGCCAACGCCGAGCTGGTCAAGCGGTGGACCGTCGACTACTTCGACGCCCTGCACCCGCACTCGGCGGGCGGCGCCTACGTCAACATGATGATGGACGAGGGCCAGGAACGCGTCCGCGCCAGCTACCGCGGCAACTACGACCGCCTGGCCCGCATCAAGGCCGACCGGGACCCGGACAACGTGTTCCGCCTGAACCAGAACATCCAGCCGGCTCCGAAGCCCTCGCACGGGGCGCGACCGTAGCGCGGGTCGCTCGGCGGAGCCGGGGACGGGCGCTGTGCCGTCAGCCCCGGTTCCGCACCAGCCAGTCATGAGCCGCCCGTGCCGTGAACTCCTCCTGGCCTCCCCGCAGGAGGAGACCGGCGCGGGCGAACTCCGGGGCGTCGGCCTGCGCCGCGACGTACGGGATCGCTATACAGCGCATCCCGGCGGCGTGCGCGGCGGCGGCGCCCGGGGCGGCGTCCTCCAGGACCACGCAGTCGGCCGGGTCGGCACCCAGCCGGCGGGCCGCCTCCAGGAAGACGTCCGGCGCGGGCTTGCCGTGGGCGACCTCGTCGGCCGAGACGGTCGTACGGAGATACGCGTCGAGGCCCGTCCCGGCCAGGATCGCGTCGATGGCCTCCGGAGAGGACCCCGAGGCCACCGCCATCGGCACGCCCTCACCGGCCAGCAGCTCCACGAACTTCCGCATCTCGGGGTACGCGCGCGTGGCGGTGCGGGCCAGCTCCAGATAGCGCCGGTTCTTGTCCGCGAGGAGTTCCGGCACGGACGCCCGCAGCCCGTACAGCGACTTCCACCGCGTGACCGTCTCCTGCGTGCTGATCCCTACGTACCGCTCGTGGTCGGTCCAGGTGAAGTCCGGGACGCCGTGCTCGGCGAGGGTCTGCCGACCCGCTTCGTAATAGTTCGGCTCGCTGTCCACGAGCGTGCCGTCGAGATCGAAGATGACCGATATGCCGCTGAGCCTGCTCATGGCCCCCAGGATGTCAAAGATCAACTCCGGGCAGCGCGCCCGACCGACTCCACCAGCGGCAGCAGCCGGTACGCGACCCGCTCCCGCAGCGCCACCTCGGTCCGCGTCCGCACCACTCCCGGCAGGCTGATCACCTTCTGGATGACGTCCTCCAGATGCGCGTTGTCCCGCGCCACGACCCGCGTCAGCAGATCCCCGCCGCCCGCGATCGAGAACGCCTCGACGATCTCCGGCACGGCGGCCAGCGCGTCCCCCACGGCGTCGAGCCGCCCCTGGGTCACCTCGATGTGCACGAACGCCAGCACCGGATGACCGAGCGCGGCGGGCGACAGCGAGGGCCCCGTACCGGTGATCACCCCGTCCCGCTCGAGCCGGTCGAGCCGCGCCTGCAAGGTGCCCCGCGCGACCCCGAGGATCCGCGCGTACTCCCGCACGCTCGTCCGTGGCCGCTCCAGCAGCAGTCGCAGGATGCGGGTGTCGAGCTCGTCCACGGCCATGGCGTGCGGCCTCCTCGTCCATGGTCCGTTGGCCCGCCGGTGGATGCTCCAGGACCGCTTTCACTGTGCCGATGGCCCAGCATATGCGATGTCACTTGAGCCGACAGTGGCAAGGATGCTGCAATGAGCCCGTCGATGGCGCTGCGGACCCCGCGGCGCCTTTTCCATGCCGGTGTCCAGCCGGTGTCCAAGACTTTCAGGGGGCGGTACGTGCTGAAGAGGGCGTTCATGGCGGCGGACCCGGGCCGGACCCGGCTGCGCTTCGCCGCGCGGGCGGTGCTCGGCATCGGCCTCGCGGTCGTGGTGTGCGGCCTCGCGGGACATTCGCTCGCCGGTGCCGTCACCGGCGGTCTCGCCGCGCTGCTCGCCCTGTTCACCGTCACGGACGCCACCGTCCGCGGGCAGGCGCTCACCACCGCCCTGCTGCCCGCCGTCGGCCTGCCCGTCCTCGCCGCCGCGGCTGGGCTCCACGACCACCCCGTCGCCCGCGACCTCGTCCTCCTCGCCGTGGTCGGCGCGGGCGTGTACGCCCGACGCTGGGGCCCACGCGGGCACAGCCTCGGCGTCTTCGCGTTCATGACCTTCTTCGTGGCGCAGTTCCGGCACGCGACCACCGACCAGCTGCCCGAGCTCTACGCCGCCGTCCTGCTGTCCGTGCTCACCGCCGCCGCGGTCCGCTTCGGCCTGTGGTGCTACGAGCGCCGGCTCCCCCCGGCCCCCGTGCCCGCCCCGCCCGCCGGGACCGGCCTCGCCCGTGCGACCACCCGCCAGGCGGTCCAGGCCATGGCCGGCGCGGGTTTCGCCCTCGTCGTCGGCCAGCTGATCTCCGGCCAGCGCTGGTACTGGGCCGTCGGCGCCACCTGGTGGATCTTCGTGAACACCACCTCGCGCGGCGAGACCCTGGTGCGCGGCTTCCGCCGGGTCCTCGGCACGGTGATCGGGATCGGCCTCGGCCTGCTCGTCGCCCTACCGCTGCACGGGGCGCCGGCGCCCACGGCCGTCCTGCTCGCCGTCTGCGTCTTCGGCATCTTCTACACGGCCGCCGTCTCGTACACGTGGATGATGCTCTGGGTCACGCTGCTGGCCGAGCTCCTCTACGGCCTTCTCGGCGTCCTGAACCCCGGGCTGCTGGCCCTGCGGTTCGCGGAGACCGGCGTGGGCGCGGTCGGGGCCGTCCTCGCGGTGCTGTTCGTCCTGCCGATCACCACCCACGCCGTCACCGACGCCTGGATCCGGCGCGCCCTGCGCTGCGTCCACGCCTGCACCGCCGAGGCCGCCGCCCGCCTCGCGGGAGTGCCGGGCGCCGACCCGGCCGTCCGGGTGACCGAACTGGAGCAACTGCTCGGCCGGGTCCGCCTCTCGGTGGCCCCGCTGGTCCACCCCCTCAACCCCATGCCGGCCCGCAAGCGCCGCGCCCGCCGCGTCCTCGCCCTCCTCGACGACTGCGCCTGGGAGATCCGGGGCCTGGTCACCGTCGCGGCCGACCCCGAGGCCTCGCACGACGCCCGTCTGACCGCCGCGTGTCGGCGGGTGGAGGCCGCTGTGGAGGCCCTCACGGACGGCAGGGACTTCCCGGTGGCGGACCGCCCTCTGGCCGAGGAACCCGCCCTGACTCATCTGCACGGACTGGAAAGGGCGCTCGCGGAGCTGGCCGCGCCCTTGCGCACGCCGACCGGCTCACCGCTGGTGGGAGCCTGAACCCACGCCGCCATGCCCGTGACGTCCTCGTGAAGATGACCGGAGCTGGTCTAGACCGGTGCTGATCGACTGCTACCGTCGCCCCGAACGGCACAGACCGAGAGGGGACGACTGTGGCAGACGGCGGCGGGCGGGGACGGGCCTACATCGGGTCGTTCACGGCGGCGGGAGGCCCCGGCATCGTGACGGCGGCGGTGGCCCCGGACACGGGCGCGTTGAAGGTGCTGAGCGGCCTGAACGGCGTACCCGATCCGTCGTATCTGGCGCTGTCGGCCCGCGGGGACGTGCTCTACGCGGTCAGCGAGACGGCCGAGGGCGCGGTGGCCGCGTACCGGGTGAACGGCGACCGGCCCGAGCCGGCCGGCCCGCCGGTGCCGGTCGACGGGAACGGGCCCACGCACCTCGCCGTGCACGCCGGACACGTCCTGACCGCCAACTACGGCTCCGGCAGCGTCACCACCGTGCCCCTGCGCGCCGACGGCTCCCTCGCGGGTGCCCCCTCCGGCGTGCTGCGCCACACCGGCTCGGGCCCGCACACGCCCCGCCAACAGAGCCCCCATGCCCACCACGTGCAGCCCGACCCGAGCGGGCGGTGGATCGTCAGCGTCGACCTCGGCACGGACTCCGTGCGGGTGTGCACCCTGACGGACGGTGCGCTCGACGTACACCGCGAGGTCGCCCTGCGCCCCGGATCGGGCCCGCGCCACCTGGCCTTCCATCCCGACGGGACCCGTGCCTACGTCCTCAACGAACTCACCCCGACCCTCATCAGCTGCCGCTGGGACGCCGAGGAGGGCTCCCTGAAGCCCCTGAGCGAGATCCCTGTGCTGGCGGGCGCCCCGCAGGGCGACGCCTATCCTTCGGGCGTCGTCACGTCCCCCGACGGCCGTTTCGTGTGGACCGCCACCCGGGGTGAGGACGTCCTGTCCACGTTCGCCGTCGAGGGCGACGACCTGCGGCTGGTCGGTACGGTCATCTGCGGCGGCCGCTGGCCCCGGGCCCTCGCGGAGTCCGGCGGATTCCTGTACGTGGCGAACGAGCGCTCCGGCGAGGTGACCTGGTTCGCGGTGGACCCGGCGACCGGCCTGCCCAGGTACGAGGGCTCGATCGAGGTCCCGGCGGCGTCCTGCGTGGTCTTCGACTGATCCACCGGCTGCACACCGAAGGGCCCGCTCCGACGGATGGAGCGGGCCCTTTCGGTGACGCGGTCGCAGGGGGGCGCTCAGCGCACCGGTGCGCCCTGCGCCTGCTGCGGGGCGATGCCCAGCGCGGTCGTGTACTTGGCGAGGACGAGCTTGCCGATCGCCGGGTAGGGGCCGAGCGGCTCGGCGGCGGAGCAGCCGGCCTCCTTGGCCGCCTCCTCGATCACGGCGGGGTCGATCTCCGGCCCTATCAGATACGGCGCGAGCGCCAGCTGCTGCGAACCGGAGGACCGCAGCTGATCGGCGATGGACGCGATCGAGCCGTCCTGGTCGAGCGCCGCCGCCATCACCGGCACGGCGAGACGCGCGGCGAGCAGCATGCCGGTGATCCCGGCCGCCTGCACGGCCTCCTCGCCGCCCACCGCGCCCAGGATGATGCCGTCCGCGGCGGTCGTCACGGCGAACAGGCGAGCACGGTCGGCACGGGCCAGCCCGGCCTCCGACAGACGGACGTGCAGCGCCTCGGCGAGCAGCGGGTGCGGGCCCAGCACATCGGTGAGGTCGGCCGCGATCCGGCTGTCCATCACCGCCTGGCGGATCCGGCGCAGCAGCGCGCTGTCCGGACCGGCGAGCAGCGGCACCACGACGGCGACGGGGCCGTCGGGCTCCTTGACGTCCATCCCGGCGGCCTTGGCCTGCTCGTAACGGGCGGCGCGCTCCTCGGCGGCATGGATCAGGACGGCCTGAAGCGTGGGGAACTCCGAGTCGTCCCCGTCGAGGTACCCGATGCGCGCGTCCAGGCCGGGGAGCTCGGAGCGGGCGATGCTCACGACCTCCTCGGCAAGGCTGCGCGTGGCGGCCGCGGGCGTGCCCGGAACCGCGAGGACGAGCGCGGGCGCGCCCTCGGGAGCCGCCAAGGGCTCGGGTCGGCGGTGCCGCCCGGGCTGGCGAGGTCGCGGCATTCGTACTGGCAGGCCGGACGCGGGCCCAGTGGGGGAGCTCATGGCGACGCATGTTACTGGCTTCCGGGGCTCCCCTGTTCGGGGAGGGTGCAGGTGAGCGGTATCCGTCCGGTTTTGTCTGATGAGTTACGTCCGCTTCAGCCCCTCTTTGGGGTCACCACGTACAACATCGACTCGTCACTCGGAAGGGTGAGCGAACGCCGCGCCAGTTCTGTGGCGATCTGTACGGATCCCTCCAGCGGTCCGCCCGCCGCCGTGACCTGCCGGGCGTGCGGCAGACGTCGCTTCAGCTCCTCCTCCAGCGGTACGACGAGGGCGGCACCCATCCTGAACAAGCCACCGGTGAGGCTGACATGCGGCTCGCCCTCCGCCGGACAGACCGCGGCCGCCGAGTCCGCCATGTGCCGGGCCGCCTCGCGCAGGATCCTCTCGGCGACCGGGTCGCTCCCGGCGCAGGCCGCCACTTGGGGCGCGAAGGAGGCGAGCACGGCGGGCCGGTCCGTACGCGGGTACAGCCTGCCGGGCAGCTCCCGCACCGGTCCGAACGACTCCTCGGCCAGGGTCAGCAGCGCCACCGAGCCGCCGGACCGCCCGTCATGGGCCCGCAGTGCGGCCTCCAGCCCGGCCCGCCCGATCCACGCCCCGCCCCCGCAGTCGCCCAGCAGATGACCCCAGCCGTCCGCCCGGCGCCAGGACTCGAGGTCCGTGCCGATCGCGATGAGACCCGTACCGGCCGCGACGACCGCACCCGGGCGCGGGCCGAGAGCGCCGGTGTACGCCGTCACCGCGTCCGCGACGAGCGCGACGGTCCGGACCCCGAACTCCCTCTCCAGCGCGGTGGGAAGCTCGGCCCGCAGCGCATCGCCCAGGGTCGCGAGACCGGCCGCCCCGACGACGGCGGTGTCCAGTCCGGTCACTCCGGCCTCGGACAGCAACGCCCGCACCATGGGGGTCAGCTGCTCCATCAGGTGCCCCGGGTCGATCCCGCGCGCACCCGTCCGCACGGGCACCCGGGACTCCCGCGGGGCCGTGTTCCCCCGGCCGGGGAGGCCGACGAGGACCCGCAGTCCGGAGCCGCCGGAGTCGACGGCGAGGAACCCTTCCCCCGTACCGGTCCCGTGAAGTGACAAGCTCCCCGCCTTCCCGGTGATGCGGCATCCATATACGAGTGTGTGCTTGGCCCTGGCGCCTGCCAGTAGAGTGACACGCCGTGGCACCACGACCCTTGCACGAACTTGTTGAAGCAGGCTGGGCGAAGGCTCTCGAGCCCGCGGCCGAACGCATCGCCGCCATGGGGGACTTCCTCCGGGCCGAGATAGCGGCGGGCCGGACCTATCTGCCGGCCGGGGCGAACGTCCTGCGGGCCTTCCAGCAGCCGTTCGACGACGTCCGCGTTCTGATCGTCGGTCAGGATCCCTACCCGACGCCGGGGATGGCGATCGGGTTGAGTTTCGCCGTCTCGCCCGAGGTGCGTTCCCTGCCGGGCAGCCTGGAGAACATCTTCCGGGAGATGCACTCCGACCTGGGGCTGCCCCGGCCGTCGAACGGGGATCTGACGCCCTGGGCCGAGCAGGGTGTGCTGCTGCTCAACAGGGCGTTGACGACGGCCCCGCGCAAGCCGGGCGCGCACCGCGGCCAGGGCTGGGAAGAGGTCACCGAGCAGGCCATCCGGGCGCTTGCCGCTCGAGGGAAGCCGCTGGTGTCGGTCCTGTGGGGGCGTGACGCGCGAAATCTGCGGCCGCTGCTGGGGGATCTTCCGGCCATTGAGTCCGCTCATCCCTCGCCCATGTCGGCCGACCGCGGATTCTTCGGCTCGCGACCGTTCAGCCGCGCCAACGACCTGCTGCTTCGCCAGGGTGCCCAGCCGGTGGACTGGCGACTGCCGTAGGCCCCCTCGACCGTGCGGTGGAGGGGGGGTCGGGCCGCCGTCTCGTGACCGCGTACGCCCGGGAATGCCGGCCGCGGGCGTCGCGGTCGCCGCGCTCAGGTCACCGTGAATCCGTCGAACGTGGCGATGCCCCGTCCGTCGGTCCAGCCGTTGGCCGCGGTCATGAAGACCCCGACGTCCTGTGCGGCGGCCGCGCCTGACGGCGTGGCCGTGCCCACCGTCGTCCAGCTGACTCCGTCCGTACTCGCCTCACCGGTGTACGAGGCGCCGGACCTGGTCAGCCGCAGCCGCACCGGCGCGGTGAAGGAGCCCGACAGTTCGATCGAGTCGAAACGGCCGTCGCCGTCCGCGTCCCAGCTCAGCGCGCAGCCGTTGGACGGGGTGATCGCCAGGTTCACATAGCCCGCGCTCCCCTGGGAGCCCAGGTCGTTGCGGACGATGAGGCCCGCCCGTGCCCAGCCCCCGGACGCGTCCTGGGACGTGACGGTGACCTGGGCCACCGTTCCGTCCTGGTACCCGCCCGTCCGGTACACCGCCCCGAACTCGTTGGTGCCGCCCCACAGGTCGGCCCCCGCGCCCTCGATGGCGATCTCGTCGCCGGCCTGACCGAACACCGCGTCGTTGTAGGAGGCCGTGCGGTACGGGTCGCCGACGCCGGCCGCCGCCATCAGCCGTACCGGCGCCACCGCCTTCCCGCCCCCCGCGTACGCCGCCGACGCGACGACCTGGCCGACCAGTTCCGTGGGCGCACCGGCCAGCGAGACCTCGAAGCGAGCGGCGAACGTCTCGCCGGACGCCACCGACGCCTTGCCCACCGGATCGAGCGCCTTCACCGCCAGGCCCTCGGGCGCGGTGACGGAAAGGGTCACGCCGCGCGCCGCCGCGAACCCGTTCCTGTTGGTGAAGGTGACCGTCACCGTCGCGGGCGTGCCCTCGGCCACCGCTCCCCGGTCGACACCCGCCGTGAGGGCCGCCTGGTGGGGAGTGCCGGCGAGCAGGTCGCGCACGCTGCGAGCCAGGGCGTACGGGGAGCCGTGGGGATCGGTCGGATACGTCTCGTGCGCGTGTGCCCAGCGGTCCTCCAGGGCGAACCAGTCGATCGTCGCTGGGTCCTTTCCCGTGGCGAGCGCGTTGAAGTACGTCTGCCAGCGGGTGCGGTACAGGCCGCCGACCAGTCCGGACCACTCCCGGTTCGCGTAGTCGTGCAGGCCCTCCTCGCTGCTCTGGCGTCCGCCCCAGGTCGTGATGAGGGAGCGGACGTCGTATTCGAGGCGGTCCTTCTCGGCCCGGTCGGCGCCCCAGGAGCGCGCGTCGGCGAGCCACCGCCCGAGCAGATGCGGGCCGGAGGTGGCCAGCAGGTCGTCGAGGAGGTCCATCCAGCCCAGCCAGGTCTTGGTCAGCCTGCCGAAGAGGGCCGTGTCCCCGGCGTCGTGTGCGGCCTTGATCTGCGGCAGCAGGACCCGGCTGCGGTTGGACAGGACCTGCCGGGCCACATCGACGACGTCGTACCGGTAGGCCGAGTTGTCCCTCAACTCCACTCGTACGGCGAGGAGTTCGGTGAGTGCGGCATCGAACGCCGTGGTGTCGTAGCGGTCCTTCTCCGGCCCCCAGGCGGCGGCCTTGTTCGCCGTCAGGCTCGGACGGGCGCCGAACAGGCCGTCGGGTGCCTCGCTCCAGGAGTCCGCCCGGGACATGTTGTACGCGGTGTCGCGGATCGTCTGCCAGGCCGCGGCGGCATGCCGGTCGGGGCCGCCGTAGCGGGAGAGGGCGTACGCGGCGAACCAGTCGTCCAGGTCCACGGTGCCGGGCGTCCAGGCCAGGTCGGTGAGAAGGGCCAGGGCGGGCGCGTTGTTGTCCGCCCCCTCGGGCATCGCCGCGATACCGGCGAGCGAACTGCCCTCCCTGTCGCGCCACTTGGGGTACTGCTCCACCCAGTCCGGGGCGTTGGCGCCGATCGGGGTGTGGCCGCCGAAGTTCCAGATGCTGCCGAAGGCGTACGGGGTGCCGCCCCAGTCGCTCTCCCGGTCCGTGACGGTGGTGTAGCGGTCCGACAGGCCGTCCACGATCAGCATCCGGCTCTTGTCGACGCCGTCCAGCAGCGCCTTGGCCGGGTTGTTCTGCCAGCCGAGGATCGCCCACACGGCCCCCGGGTGGGCCTTCTGCAGTGCCGCCTCGACGGCCCCCGCGGCCTCGCCCACCGGCACGTCACCGGCGTTGCCGCCCTCGTGCAGCAGGTCCATCTTGTACATCGTGCTCTCGCCGAACCGCTCCTTCTGGGCACGGTAGAAAGCGGCGGCCACGTCGTCGAAGGCCGCGGTGCGCGGGTCGAGCCAGTCGGGGCGTTTGAAGGCGCCCCAGGTGCCCTGCGCCACCACCGCCGCGTCCCCGCCGTGCTTGGCGGGGAAGTCGTCCGGGACGCTGCCGTAATAGCCCGGCAGGACCGGCGTCATGCCCAGGTCACGTACCCGGTCGATGATCTTCTCGGCGAGCGCGGCGCGCTTCTCGATGAGCTGCCGGGAGATGGGCCCGCCGAAGCCCGACATGTTCTGCAGCAGCCACCAGGGCTGGTGGGCGGGGGCCGGGATCCAGGCGCGCATCTCGGCGTCGGTGTACCGGAACTGACGGAACGTGTCGTAGTAGACGGCGTCGCCGCCGATGTAGATGAGGACCCGGTTGACTCCGTGCACGGCCAGGACGTCCAACTCGCACTGCCAGGCGTCCCAGTCGCGGTAGGCGCCGGTGTAGCCCTCGTTGGTGTCGTTGAAGGCGAAGCGGTGCGGCACGTTGGCCGCTCCCGTGATCGCCGCGGCGGGCGCGGGGAGGATGCGCGGCAGGTTCACCTGCTCGCCGGTCCAGGAGACGGAGGCGTGCGCGGTCCGCCGCAGGTAGGTGTGGAGGCCTGTGAGCAGCACGGCGGGGCTCGTGCCCTCCACCGTGATCTGCCCGGCCCGGCCGGTGACCCGGAAGCGGTCGGTGCCGTCCTTGACGGCCCGCAGGGTGAGCTGCCGGTAGTGGTCGGGAAGCAGCCGCTTCAGCGCGGCCGCGGCGGGCGCGGTGTCGAAGAGGACTCCGTCGGCCGCGTACGCGCCCTGCGGGAGGGGCAGCAGCGCGGCGCCGCCCAGCGCGACCGCGCCCGTGAGGATCCGTCTGCGGGTGACGCCTGGCAGGTCGAGGTCGCCTCGGTTGTCGTGCATGAACGTCCTTCCGGCAGGGCTCAGTTGATCGTCGTGATCGTCATGGCGAAGATGTGCAGGGCGGCGGCGCCCTCCTGGATGCCGTCGCTGACCTTGGGCAGGACGACGGAACGCAGTTCCTTCCCGGCTGTCAGATCGACGCCGAACGTGAACAGGCTGACGGGGTTGTCGTCCCGGCCGGAGCTGAGGTGGCGGTAGGGCAGCACCACCGCGGCGGAGGAGTTCGCGCCGTACCAGTCGGGGACGGCGACCGAGAACGCCTGCTCGGTGCCGTCGGCGTAGACGACCTTGCCCTCGCCCTTGCCCTCGCCCCAGGTGCTGGTGCCGAGGAAGGACAACCGCGAACCGGAGCCGGACAGCAGCACGGTCTGGCCGTAGGAGATGACGTTGTCCTTGGCCCCGGGCTGCGTGTCCGGCCAGGTGAAGGGCACCCCCTCGTAGGTGACCGTGGCACCCGGAGTCAGCCCCACCGACGCCAGCGCCTCGGCGGACAGGCTGGAGTTCGAGCCGTCGATGTTCGCGACGGTGAGGGCGCCCTCGGTGGAGATCCCCGCGTTGTCGAACGCCTTGGGCAGCGAGCGGTACGGCAGCAGGACGGGGGTGGTGGCGCGAGTGCAGTCGGAGCCGTTCCGGTGCACGTCGAAGAGGGCGTGCGCGGTGAACACGACCCGGCCCTCCGCGTCGTCGGCGAGCCGGGTCCGCCAGGCGCGGGTCACCGACCGTCCCGGCGCGAGGTCGCCCAGGCCGTCCTGTTCGGCGGAGGCGTCCACGGCGAGATAGAGCACGGTGCCGCGCAGCGCGATCCTGGTGGAGTTGGTGAGGGTGGCCGTCAGCGTCACGGTCTTGCCGGCCTCGGGCGCGGACGGGGTGACGGTGAGGGAGACGGGCGGCGAGAGGAAGTCCTCCTCGGGACGGTAGGCGGTCACGCCTCCTCCACGGTGAAGTGGTCGAACACGGCCTGGACGGTCGTCCCGGGGTAGTTGAGGTTCACGGCGCTCGCCACCACGCCCGCGTCCAGGGCGCCGCTCGCGGAGGGCACGGTCGCGCTCGCGATCTCGTTCCAGGAGAGTCGGTTGTTGATACTGGTGTACGCGGTGTAGGTGGTGCCGGAACGGACCAGGCGCAGCCAGGCGGGATGGGTGGAAACGCCGCCGCCGGCCCAGGTGTCGAGGTGTCCGTTGCCGTCGCTGTCGGTCATGAACTCCACGCCGTACGACTTCGACATGGTGAGCACGGCGTAGCCGCCCTTCTCCGGGGCGGTCAGGTCGTTGGCGACGGCGATCCCGTACTTGGCGGTGGGGTTGTCGCTGCCGGTGAGGCTGACCGTCTCGACCTGCACCACGCTCGACTCGGCGGCGGCGCCGGGAAGGAGGATGCCCCCCTTCTCGTCGGTGCCGCCGGAGAAGTCGGCGCCGCCCGCCCAGATCACCAACTGACTGCCGTACTGGCCGAACTTCGCGTCGTCGGTGGTGGCGAACGTCCGGTACGGGTCCCGCACCCCATTGGGCTCGTAGGGCACCGTGAACGTCTTCGAGGACCGCGCGCAGTCGCTGCTGCGCTCATCGACGTCGAAGACCACGTGCGCGGTGAACGACACGTCCCCCGCCACGTCGGCCGGGATCGCCGTCTGCCAGCTCCGGGTTGTCTTCGCGCCGGGCCGCAGGTCGCCGAGCGGGATGGTCTTCGCGGCCGTGGTGGCTCGGGGGTTGATCAGATGGAGCACGGCGTTGAGGAGGGGGAAGGAACAGTCGTTGGTGAGGACCGCGGTGGCGGTGACCGCGTCGCCACTGGCCGGCTCGGCCGGCTGCGTGGTGACGGTGAGGGTGGGGCCCAGGGTGTCGAACCGGGTGCCGTTGCTGATTCCCACGCCGCTCACCGGGCCCAGTCGACGGTGAAGACGTTGGCGATGTCGCTCGGCAGGGAGGACGGGACGGTGATGTTGATCTTTCCGTCGCGGCGGGTCCAGCGCAGACTGCCGCTCGTGCCGAGCAGTCGAACCCGGGACGCGGCGCTGATGGGGATGTCGCCGGGCACCGAGAGAGTGCCGCTGGGCCTGCCCAGCACGATGATGTTGAACTTGCCCGGGGAGACGGTGTAGCGGATGCCGAGCGGGCTGCCCTCCTCCTCCGCGCGCACCCAGGGCGTCGATCCGTAGATCGCGGGGCCGTTGACCTTCAGCCAGGCGCCGATGTCCTTCAGCCGCTTCTGCATGACCTCGGGGATCGTGCCGTCCGGCCTGGGGCCGATGTTGAGCAGCAGGTTGCCGTTCTTGCTGACCACGTCGGCGAGCAGCTGGATCAGGAACTCGGAGGTCTTGTAGTCCTCGTCCGGCTCGTGCTTGTTGTAGCCCCAGGAGTAGCCGATGGTCATGCAGCATTCCCACTTCTGGGGGTCCATCGTGGGGTTGGTGCGCTGCTCGTACGTCGCGAAGTCGAAGTGGGTGTCGAACCGGTCGTTGATCACGACACCCTTGGGGTGCGTACGGTTCTTGGCCCGGTTGTAGTAGTGGGCCATGGGTTCTTCGCTGCGCCACGGCGGGTTGCCGGTGGGCCGGAACCACTGTCCGTCGGCCCAGAGCAGCTCCGGGTCGTAGCGGTCGATGATCTCGTACAGCTGCTTGAGCTCGTAGTCGCCGACGTAGTCCTGGACCGGCTTGTAGCCGGTCATCGGGATTTCCTGGTCGGTGTAGAAGTTGCGCATCGGCCGGCCGATCGCCGGGTTGAAGAACTCGCCGAGCGAGTAGTACAGGCCCGGCCGCACGGTGCCGCGCTTGCGGGCCGCGGTCATCAACTCACCGACGAGGTCACGCTTCGGGCCGTACGCCAGGGAGTGACGGTCCGTCACCTTGCTGGGGTAGAGGGCGAATCCGTCGTGGTGCTTGCTGGTCAGCGCGAAGTACTCGGCGCCCGCCTGCTCGAACAGTCGCACCCAGGAGTCGGGGTCGTACTTCTCGGCCTTGAACTGGGGGATGAGGTCGTCGTAGGTGACGTTCTCGCCGTAGGTGTCGCGGTGGTACTTCCACTCGGCGCTGTCCTTGGTGCTCTGGTACCACAGGTACCACTCGGAGGCGCTTCTCGGTGTCGCGCCGCCGATCACCGAGTAGATGCCCCAGTGCACGAAGATGCCGAACTTGGCGTCCTTGTACCAGCGCGGCACCGGGTGGGTGTCGAGGGATGGCTTGGTGGGCTGGTAGTCGGGGATGCCCGAGGCGGCGACCGTCGCACCCTGGGTGAGGGCCTGGGCGGTGCCGGGCGGGGCCAGCAGCACCGCACCGCCGAGGGCGGCAGCGGTGGTCATGAAGTGTCTGCGGTTGACTGCCATCTATGGGCCTCTTACTCGTGGGTGGAGAAGGAGTCGAAGAGTGCGGTCGTGATCTGACCGGGGTAGTTGAGGTTGACCGCGCTCGCGACCAGACCCGCCTCGCCGGTGCCGCTCGCGGACGGCACGGTGGCGGTGGCCACCTGCTGCCAGTCGGTGCCGTCGGAACTGGCGTACGCGGTGTAGCTGGTGCCGTCGCGGACGAGCTTCAGCCAGGCGGGGTGGTACGAACTCCCGCCCCCGGCCCAGGTGTCGAGCTTCCCGTCACCGTCGCTGTCGGTCAGGAACTCCAGGCCGTACTGCGCGGACATGGTGAGCACCGCGTAACCGCCGGCCTCGGGCGCCGTGAGGTCGTTGGCCACGGCGATCCCCGCCTTGGCGGACGGGCCGCTGCCGGTCTGACCGATGACCCGGGCGGTCACCGTGCCGGACGGCGGCGCGGCGTCGGCGAGGTAGACCGCCGCCTTCTCGTCCTTCCAGCCGGACAGGTCCTGGCCGCCCGCCCAGATGGCGAACTGGTCGCCGTTCTGGGCGTATTGGGCCATCTCGGTCGTGGTGGCGGTCGTCAGATACGGCGCCCGCACCTCGGACGGAGCGGGGGTCACCGTGGCGTCCACGCTGTCGGAGTCGTGGCGTGTCCGGCCGTCCTGGACGAAGGAGGTGCGTACGCCGATCGCGTGGGTGCCCCAGATGGCGTCGGCCGCCGGCGTCACCGTCCAGGTGACCTCGGCGCTGTCGCCCGGGGCGAGGGAGCGGGTCCTCGTGCTGCCGACCGGTTCGGCGGACCAGCCGTCGGGGAGGCCGAGGCGAGTGCTGACCTGAGTGACCGCCCTGGGACCGGTGTTGGTGACGGTCGACGTGATCTCCGTGCCGTCGCCACCGGCTTGCAGGGTCGGCCGGTAGGGGGTGATCCGGACGCGGGCCGAGGGGCAGTCCCGGGCCACCCGCAGGCCGGCGAGGTCCACCGCGTCGGCGAAGGCCTTCATCCCGGTGTCGTTGGGGTGCAGATGGTCCCCGGAGTCGAACGCGGCACCGTAGCGGGTGGGATCGTCCGGATCCCGCACGGCCTTGTCGAAGTCGGCGTAACCGTCGAAGACACCGCCGTCACGGACGAACGTGTTGACCTTCTGCCGGTCGGCCTCCTTGGCCTCGGTCCACCAGTCGCCCCAGCCGCGATACGGCACGACCGTCGCGCCGATCACCCGCAGCCCGCGTTCGTGGGCGCGGCGCACGAACTCCTTCATGCCGTCGATCACCTGGTCGCCGGTGGCGCCGCCCCAGCTGAGGTCGTTGACGCCCTCGAAGAGGACCACTGTCCTGGCGCCCGGCTGCGACAGCACATCGCGCTCCAGCCGGTCCAGCGCCGACGGGTTGCCGTCCACGCCTGCGGTGATCCGGTTGCCGCTGATGCCCTCGTTCAGCACCCCGGCGGTGGTCGAGCAGGCCGACAGCCGCCCCGCCAGATAGTCGGGCCAGCGCCGGTTGGCGTTCGACGTGGAGGCCGCGCCGTCGGTGATGGAGTCGCCGAGCGCCACCACGGCACCCGCCGCGTTGCCACCCTGTACGTCGACACCGGTCAGGAACGGGAAGGTGGAGTCGGTCTTGGTGAAGGCGTCCCCGCCGGCGTCCGAGGCGTGGTCGCCGCCGCCGTCGGGTGTCCAGTAAACGGTCTGGAGGCCCATCCAGTGCTGGCTGATGTGGGTGAGCCGACCGGGGAAGTACAGGCTGACGACCAGGTCGCTGCGGGCGGGCACGGTGAGCCGGACCTGATCGCTGGCCGCCTGCTCGCCGGCCGCGATCGTCACTCCGCTCTTCCCGCCGAACCGTAGCTTCTGCGGCTTCGTGACGGCGGAACCGCCATCGCGGAGTCCGACCGTCGCGTGTCCGATCGTCACCGCCTCGGTGGTGAAGTCGTTGGTCAGGCGGATGCGCACGCTCGACCCACCCGCGCTCACCCGCACCGGTATCCGCACCGTCACCTCCGAGGTGCCCGGGTCGTACGCGGCGTGTTGGGCGGTCGCCCACGTCCCCGTCCAACCCGGCTGCGCGGTCTCGGCAGCGGCCGGCGCCACCGGAAGCAGGGCTGCCACCGTGGCCGCCAGCGCTGTGGCCAGGACTGCGAATCTTCGGTGCCCCCGCAGGTGTTCAAGCCGTCCGGACACGGTTCCTCCTCAGGTGCAGCCGCGGCCGAGGCCGAGCGACGTCAGGTCGATGGAGTCGGCGAATGCCTTCATCCCGGTGTCATTGGGATGCAGATGGTCACCGGAGTCGTATGCGGCGCCCAGCCGGCGCGGATCCGCCGGGTCCCGGACCGCCCGGTCGAAGTCGGCGTAGTCGTCGAAGACCTTGCCGGAGGCCCGGACGAACGCGTTGACCTGCTGCCGTCGCGTCTCCGTCTCCTCGGTCCAGCCACCCCAGGTGAAGTCCTTGTACGGGGTGATCGTGGCGCCGACGACCCGCAGCCCGCGCTGGTGGGCCCGGTGGGCGATCGTCTTCATCCCGGCGATGATCTGCTCGGCACTCGCCCCGCCGAGATCGTTGATCCCCTCGAAGAGGATCAGAGTCCGCGCCCCCGGCTGGGAGAGCACGTCCCGGTCGAGCCGGTCGAGCGCCGAGGGGTTGGTCGCGGTCCCGGCGGTGATCCGGTTGCTGGTGATGCCCGCGTTGAGCACTCCGGCGCCGGGCAGGCAGGCGTTCAGCCGGGCCGACAGCAGATCGGGCCAGCGCTGGTTCGTGTCGGCCGTCGAATAGGACCCGTCGGTGATCGAGTCGCCGAGCGCCACCACCGACCCGGTCCTCGGCGCGGTCACGTCGACACCGCTGAGGAACGGCCAGCTCGTGGTGGTCCAGGTGTAGGCGTCGCCGGAGGTGTCGGCGGCGTGGTCACCCGCACCGTAGTCCGTCCAGTACACGGTCTGCTGCGCCCACCAGTGATCGGTGATGTGCGTGACCCGGCCGGGCAGATGGAGACTGACGACCAGGTCGGACAGGGCCGGCACAGCGAGTCCGACCGGGTCGCTCACAGCCTGGCCGCCCGCCGGGATGGTGACCGCGCCCTTTCCACCGAACCGCAGGTCGTACGGGCGGGCCACGGCGGAACCGCCGTCGCGCAGACCCACCGTTGCGTGCCCGATCGTCACCGGGTCGGTGGCGTAGGCGTTGGTCAGCCGGATGCGTACGGCTGAGCCGCCGACGCTGGTGTGCACCGGCATCCGTACCGTCACCTCGGACATCCCCGAGACCTCGTAGTGCTCACTGGCCGCCGTCGCCCAGGTTCCGGTCCAGCCGCGCCGAGCCTCCTGCTGACCGGCCTCGGCGGGTGCCACCGTCCCGGCCACGACGGCCGAGACCGCCACGAGCAACGCCGCGAGTCTGCCGCGTATCCCACGCATCTGACGCCCCTTTACTGTGCCGCGCCGGTGCGCGAGAGAGCCTGGTACGCCTTGGTGGCGCCCTTGGCCTTGAGGTTCACGAATGCCGGTGTCACTCCGAGCGGCGCCGCGTACCCCTTGAGCGTCACGGGGCCGCGGACGACCTTGCCGGTGGTGACGTCACGCCACGTTCCGGTGGGCAGGAAGACGTCCCGGGTGGTGCCTTCGTCGAGCTTTGGTGCGGCCAGCACGGCGGGGCCGAGCATCCACTCGTCGGCGACCGTGTAACTCGCCTCGTCCTTCGGGAAGTCGAAGAACAGCGGCCGCATGATCGGATCGCCGGTCTTCAGGGTGCTCTGCACCTGGTCCCAGATGTAGGGGGCGAGCTTCTCGTGCGTCTTGATCGCCTGCCGGTAGAGGTCGACCGTCTCGCGGCCGTACCCGACCCACTCGCCGGTCGTCGCGTCCCGCACGCCGGTGGGCGAGGTCGAGGCGTACATCAGCGGCATCAGGGACGCCGCCTGCGCCCAGCGGGCCAGGACCTGCTTGGTCGGCGGCGGGTAGCCGAGCGAGCCGCCGATCATGTCGGTCTCGACGAACGGGTAACCGATCGTGGAAACCGCCAGGTTGGCCGAGACCGCGGCGCGCAGCCCCGCGAACGTGGTCGGCTTGTCGGCCGTGCGGGTGGCGAAGCCCTTGGCCTGCGCGGCGTTCCACGCGACCCGCAACCCCGCCCCCTGCTGGTCGAACGCGTCGGCCAGCTCGGTGCCGTACTTCACGTAGTCGGCGCGGGTGGCCCCCGGGTAGGGGGCGCACCGGTCGTCGAAGAAGGCGGTGTCGAACTTGAACCCGGCGACCCCCAACTCGCTTGTCTGCGCCTTGAGATCGTCGGTGTACCACTGCCGGGCGGCCGGGTTCGCCAGGTCGATCAGCCCGGTCCGGTGGCCGTTCCACCAGGTGAACAGGCACGGCTTGGACGGGTCGGACGGGTCCTTCAGCAGATACCCGTTGTCGACGGCTTCGGAGAAGTTGGCGGCGGTCTCGGGCATGTACAGGCCCGTCCACATGCCGAGGTCGAAGCCGAGGCGGCCGAGTTGCCTGGACAGCGCGGGCAGATCGGGGAAGCGTTCGCCGAAGTCGGAGGCGATCACGCTCTCCTCGATCTGCACCGCGTGCCCGCCGAGCCCGGCGCCGGCCAGCGCACGGGCCCAGGCGAGAACGTTCGCCTGGGTCTGCTCGCCGTAGAGCTGCGCCCAGGAGTTCCAGAGCGGGGTGGCGTACTGCTCGTAGGGGGTGTCGGAGCGTTCGGGCTTGCCGACCAGCGCGATGTGGTCGCGGTACACCTCGGCGGGGGTGTCCTCGACGAACACCGTGGAGGCGGCGGGTCGGTCTCCGGTGACGGTGAACTCGCCGAGCCCGTTGCCGCCGGAGTTGATCCGCACGTCCATCGGGTCGTTCGTGTCCGCCCACAGTCCGGTGGCGCTGGAGGTGTACCAGAAGGGGGAGACCACCTGGTAGGACGCCGGGCTGAACCCGGTGTCCACCACCTGCCCGGAGTCCAGCGGCCACGGCTGGACCGTCTGGTCGCTGTTCTCGCCGTGCCCGTACCAGTGCCCGGCGCTGCTGAGGTCGTACGCCGTGCTGAGCGCGTCGGCCTGTGCGCCCGACAGGGACCAGTTCATGTCGTACCGGTCGGAGCGCAGGGTGATCCGCAGATCGACGTTGACGCCCGGCAGGTCGGTGGCGGCGGTGACGCGCAGGGTGTTGCCGTCACGGGTGCTGCCGGTGACCTCCCGGACGATGTGCCAGTCGGCGCCGATCCGGAACCGGAACGCCGCGGGCGCGGTGGCCAGCACGGTCCGGCCCGCCCGTACGGTGGTGACGGTCAACCAGTCTGTGGCGACGCGCAGTTCGTAGGTGGGTGTCGTGACGGTGACCGGCCCACCGGAGTCGGCGGCGGCCGGTGCCGTGCCGAGCAGCGGGGTGGCCAGCACCAGCGCCGCCGAGCCGCCGCGGACGGTTCGCCTCACCGTAGGCAGCATCAGGCACCGCCGCCGCAGGTCAGCTTGGCGTCAGCCCAGTCGGCGTGGTCGAGGGCATTGCCGTCCCCGGCGTCCGAGACGACGAGTTCGAGCCGCCGCGCTCCTTCCACGCCGACGTCGATGTGCTTCGTCGCGCTGCCCCGGTCGACGGTGCCGCTCTCGTAGACGGGCGTTCCGTCGGCGAGGACGGTGTAGGTGACGGTGGCCGGGCCGTCGGACCGGCCGTAGGTCTCCTGGTCGAGGCCGAGCGCGGCGTGGAAGGTGCTGCAGGTGCCGCCGAGCCACACCTGCACGCTGCTGGCGGCGTGCGTGCCGAGGCCCTTCTCGTAGACGGTGTCGTGGAGGGTGAGCGGCAGGCCGTCGCCCTCGGCGTTCTCACCGACGGACTGGTCGCGTTCGACCGGGCCCCAACCGTTGCTGCTGGAGACGAACGGCAGATCGCTGACGTAGTGTCCGCCCGCCGTGAGCGGCGGTGGCTGCGCCGCCACCACCTGTTCCCCGGTCACCGAACCGGGCTTGCCGGCCCAGGTGAAGTCGGCGGTGGCGCGGAGCATCGCGAAGGTGCCGGTGTTCTGGTCGGCGGGCACGGTGACGGTCCACTGCGCTTGAGCCGAGCCACCCGGTTCGAGGGTGCCGAGCTTCACCGGATCAGCCGGGGCCGCGGTCCAGCCGTCGGGCAGCTTCGGGCTCAGGGTGAGGCCGCTGAGCGTCTTGCCGTTTGCGGGTACGGAGGCCGTAGCCGTGACCTGGTAGGAGTTATCCGGCTCGACGGTGTAGGGGGCGTCGACGGTCACCCGCGCCGGGGTGGCCGGGTCGGCGTACGTGGTGGCGTCGTAGGCCGGAGCGGCCACATCGGCGACCCGCAGCGAGGACGTGACATTGCCGAGCGTGGTCAGGCCGACCTTGCCCAGGCCGCCACTCTTGGCGTCCTCGCTCCACGAGGCGACGGCGATGGTGTTCTTGCCGTCGGCGCGCAGGATGCCGTTGGGAATGGGGAAGGTGTGCTGGGGGCCGGTGTCGTTGACGTAGTTCCCCATCAGCCAGCCGTTGACGTAGATGAGGGCGCGGTAGTCGCGGTCGGGGCTGTCGGTGATCGTGACGCCGACGGAGACGTCCTGGCCCTTGGGCAGCCTGGGGTTGAAGGTGGTGCGGTACCAGGCGATACCGGGAGTGGTGTCACTGGTCGGCAGAGAGGCCGCCTTCCAGGACCCGTCAGGGAATCCGGGCAGGGTCCAGCCCGAACGCTCCCCGTACAGGCCGCCGTTGTTCATGTGCCCGCGCACGGTGTCGACGGGCTTCTCGCCGCCTCGTGCACCCTGGATGCGCCAGGTGATCTGGGCGTCGGAACCGGCGAGATACGCCGTGGTCAGGCCGCGCGGTTGCTTGTGGTCGTCGCTGTTCCAGGTGAAGTCCTCGTTGTGGCCCATGGTGCCGACCAGGACGGAGATCACGTTCTCCTTGCCCTTGTGCAGCAGACCGTCGGCGATGGGGAAGGTCTTGCGGCCGGTCTGACTCGTCCCGGCGAACTTCCCGTTGATCCACACCGAGTACGCGCCCACCGCGGCCGAACCGGTGTCCGGGTTGGTGGCGTAGGCGGTCAGGGAGAGGGACTTCTCGGTGCCGGTGGCCTTGAAGCGGCCCCGGTACCAGACGTAGCCGTAGTGGTAGCCGTACTCGTCCTGATAGAGCACCGGCAGAGTCCCGGGCTTGGTCGGGTTGTCGGTCGTCAGCTTGTCGGCGTACGTCCAGGACGAGTCGTCGAAGCCGGGGGCGGCCTCGGGGGTTTCCGCGGACGTCTTCCAGCCGGTCAGCTCGGGGAGCTTGACGTCCTTCGGGCCGGGCACGGTGCCCAACAGGCTGCCGGAGGAGGTCGGTTTCACGCTCAGGGGTGCGCCGTTCCAGGTGACGTTCCGTACGCCGGACGGGGCGAAGATCTCCAGCGGGCCCGCCTTCTTCGCGTCGCCGGTGAGGGCGAGGGTCGTTCCCAGGCCGGTGACGGTCGCCGTGCGGACCAGTTCGGTGCCGCGTTCCAGGACCGGACCGGCTGCCGTGTCCTGCCGCCAGAAGCCGGCGGCCTCGGCGTCGGTGCCGATGAGCAGCAGCAGGTCGGGGCGGCCGGCGCTCTGGACGAGGACCCGGGTGAGTCCGGAGTGGGTGTAGTCCAGCTTCAGGTCGCCGCGCTCGGCGTCCCAGGTCGCGTCCGCCTTGCCGTCCAGCACGGTGACCTTGGGCTTGGCGGAGTAGCGGAGCATCGTCTGCCCGGGGTCGCCCTCACCGCCGTACAGCACGGCTTGGGTACGGCCACCGGTCTTCGCGCTGGTCAGCAGCTCGCTGGTGGAGTAGACGAGCCGCTGGCCGCCGCCGAGGTCGTGGCCGGCGACGAGGATTTTGCCGGTCTTGCCGTTGAGCCGTGCGGTGACCGGATAGGTGCCGTCCGGGGTCTTCCAGTCGAAGGTGGTGGTGGCGTCGGCGTCGGCCATCGGGTCGCCGTGCCGGAGGTAGAGGAACTGGGTCTTGGTGTCCGGGTTGGCACGCGCCTCGATGTGCACGGCGTCGTTGGACGAGGCGGGGGCGTCGGCCGGATCGGTGGCCGTGAGCGGGGCCGTGGTGGTGTAGAAGAGGCCCTGCCGCTTCATCTCGTCGTAGTCGGCGCCGGTCTGGCGCGGCTCGCTGATCGGTGCGCCGTAGTCGTACGACGTGTAGACCTGGCGCGGGTCGGCGAGCCAGCCCCAGTTGGTGCCGCCGTAGGTCATGTACAGGTTCTCGATCGTCGCGCCCTGCATGACCTCGTGCTTGTTGACGATCTTCTGGTAGGCGGGGCCCATCTTCTCCGGGCACTTCTCGTAGCCGGTGTCGCCCCAGGTCTGGAACCAGCCGGTGCCCGCCTCGAAGATCGACAGCGGTGCGTCGTCCTGTTGCCGCTTGAGGGTGGGCAGCCACCACTCGCCCTTGCAGAAGGAGTTGTACTGGTCCAGCTCGCCGACGAAGTCCAGGCCCTCGCCGCCCGCGTACTGCGGCATCGGCTCGTTGCCGACGAGGGGCACGGTGATGCCGTCGGCACGTACCTGCTGGGAGAGATCGGCGATGTAGTCGCGGCCTTCGGGGTCGTACAGCTCGTTCTCGACCTGGTAGAGCAGCACCGGGCCGGTGCCGTTCGTGACCTGGTGGCGGGCGAGGATCTTGTCGATCTGCTTGAGCCACGCGCGGGCGGCGTCGAGGTATGCGGGGTCGGTGGAGCGGGCCTGTCCCTTCTGTGTCATCAGCCAGCCGGGGAACCCTCCGCCGTCCGTCTCGGCGTTGATGTACGGGCCGGGCCGGGCGATGACATAGAGCCCGGCCTCCTCGGCCATGTCGAGGAGCTTGTCGACGTCACGGATCCCGGTGAAGTCGTAGCGGCCCTTCGCGGGGGAGTGGTAGCCCCAGTCGAAGTAGATCGAGACGGCGTTCATGCCGCTCGCCTTGATCTTCTGGAGCACGTCGCGCCACAGGTCGGGGCTGGGGAGCCGCCAGTAGTGGAACTCCCCCGACCAGACGAAGAGTCGCTTGCCGTCGACCTTGACGGAGTACTTGTCGTAACTGACGGTGTGGGGCGTGGGCTTGGCGGCCGCGGCGTCGGCCGGGACCGTGGCGTGTGCGGGCACCGCGGCGGCGAGGACCGCGAGCAGTACGGACACGAGCGCCGCGGACAGCAGGGCTCTCGGTCGTCCGACTCGGGCGAGGTTCACGAGGCGCCTCCCGCGCAGGTCAGCCTGGCGTCGGCCCAGTCGGCATGGTCGGAGGAGATGTCGCCGTCCCCGTCGACCGACAGGTCCAGCCAGCGGGCGCCGGTCACCTCCACGTCGATGTCGGTGCCGCCGTCGGAGCCCCGCACCACCGGCGTGGTGGTGAGCGAGCGGCCGTCGGCGACCACATGGAAGGTGACGCTGCCGCCGTCGCCGACCTCGTCGTCCACCCCGGCGGTCGCGGTGAAGCGGGTGCAGCCGCCGCCGAGATAGACCCGGACCTGGCTGTTCGCGTGCACGCCGAGGCCCTTGGCGTACGTGGTGCCGCCGATGCTCAGGGGACGACCGTCACCCGCCGCGTCCTCCCCGTTGGAGGAGTCCTTCTCCACCGGCCCCCAGCCGTTGACCGCCTTGACCAGGGTCAGGTCGCTCACATAGGCGTCGGCGGACAGTCCCGGCGGCGGCACCTGTACGGCGCGTACCCCGGTGACGGTGCCCGGACGGCCGGGCTGGGTGAGCTTGGCGGTCGCGGTCAGGACGGCGTAGTGAACCGGATCGCCGGGCGGGGTGACGGTGTAGTCCGCGGTCACCGTGTCGCCGGGCCGGACCCGGCCGAAACGGGTGGTGTCGTCGGTGGTCGCGGTCCAGCCGTCCGGAACCTTCAGCGTCAGGCCGACGTTCGAGGCAGTCGGCGCGTCCTTCGGCACACTGAGGGTGACGGGGACCTCGGTCGCGGTGCCGGTGGCCAGGAACGGCTCGGCGTCGACCGTGACCCGGGCGCCCGCGGTCGGTATGGCGTACGTCTTGGCGTCGTACGAGGGCGCCGGCACCGTACCGACCTTGATCCCGCCCGCCGAGGCGCCGAGGTCGACGAGCTTCGCCGAACCCGGGCCCGCGCCGGCCTTGGTGGACCACACCGCCAGGGCGATGGTGTTGTCGCCCTGCTCACGCAGGAGCCCCTTGGGGATGACGAACCGTGTCTGGGGTCCGGTGTCCGGCAGGTAGCGGCCGATCAGCCAGCCGTTGACGAAGATCTCGGCGCGATAGCCGGTGCTGCCGCCCGTGGCCTCAGCCAGGTCCAGCGCGAGCGCGTTGTCCTGGCCCTGCGGCAGGTCGAGCCGGGCGGAGGTGCGGTACCAGCGCACGCCGGGCCCGGTCTTGGCTGCCTGCCCGGAGAGGGTGGTGCTCTTCCAGGTGCTGTCGGTGAAGCCCGGCAGCGACCAGCCGGCCCGCTCCCCGTACAGCCCGCCGTTGTTGTACGGGCCCCGTGCGGTGTCCACCGGGTCCTCGCCGCCCCGGTCGCCCTGGATCTTCCAGGTGAGGGTGGAGGCCCCGCCGATCACCTCGGCACTGAGCACACCGCGCGGTTCCTTGGAGTAGTCGTGGCCCCATTCCTCGTTGTGGCCGGCGTTCTCCACGAGGACGGAGAGGACGTTGTCGCCACCGGCCTTCAGTGTGCCCGCCGGGATGTCGAAGGTGTGCGCGCCGTCGCCGGAGCTGCCGAGGTAGCGGCCGTTGAGCCAGGCCGCGTACTGGCCCGTGTTGCCGGTCTTGGCGGCGAGTGCGAGCGCGGTCGCGGCACCGGTGGTCTTGAACCGGCCGCGGTACCAGACGTTGCCGTGGTGGAAGCCGTACTCGTCCATGGCGAGGACCGGCAGCGATCCGGCCAGCGCCGCATTGTTGGCGGTGAGGTGGTCGGCGGTGGTCCAGGCGGAGTCGTCGAAGCCGGGCGCGGACTCCGGCGCCTCCTCCTTGTACTTCCACGTGGTCAGCCTGGGCAGCTCGACCGGGCGCGGCGCCTGGGTGACGGCGACCTCGCGGCCGTTCCAGGTCACCTTCCCGGCGTCCGCGATGACCTCGATCTTCGCGGCCTTGGTGGAGTCGCCGGTCAACTTCAGGGTGCCGTCCGCCTGTTCGGCCGTACGGACCAGGGACGGCCCCCGTACGAGGACCGGGCCCGCGGCGGTGTCCTGCCGCCACCAGTGGGCGGTCTCGGCGGTGTCGGCGATCAGCAGTTCCATGCCGTTCACCAGCACGCGGGCCAGGCCCTTGTGCGTGTAGTTCAGGCGCAGGTCACCGCGTGCGGCGTCCCAGGCGGTGGTGACATCGCCGTCGAGGACGGTCACCTTGGGCCGCTCGGCGTACCGCAGCACGGTCTCGCCGGCCTCACCCGCACGTCCGTAGAGCAGCGCCACCTCCCGATCGCCGATCTCGGCGTGCGTCATGATCTCCGAGGTGGAGTAGACGAGCCGCTGCTTCGCACCCAAGTCGTAGCCGGCGACGAGGAGTTTGGCGTCCCGGCCGTCGACCGTGATCGCTCCCTGCTGGGGTACGCGTGGGTAGTCGCCGTCCGCACCCTTCAACGCGAGGGTCGTCTCGTCCCTGTCCTTCACACGGGTGTCGGCGTGCCGCACGGTGAAGAACTGGGTGCCGTCGTCGGGGTTGACGCGCCGGTCGATGCGCAGGGCGTCGTCGGTCGGAGTCGGGGCCTCGGCCTTGTCGGTGCGCGCCAGCGAGGTGACGGAGTTGACCATGTACCCGAGACGCTTGAACTCCTGGTACTTGTCCGTCAGTTGGCGGGACTCGTTGATCGGGGCCCCGTAGTCGTACGACGTGTAGACCGCGTTGGGGTCGGCGAGCCAGCCCCAGTTGGTGCCGCCGTACGTCATGTAGAAGGACTGGCCGCTCACCCCGGCGGCGATGTTCATCTTGCTGAACACCCGGGTGAAGTCGGTGCCCGTGAGCTTCGCGCAGTCCTGGTAGCCGGTACCGCCCCAGGGGTCGAAGGCGCCGCCCTGTGCCTCCGGGATGATCAGCGGGGACTCGGGCTTCCACTCGTTGACGTATGAATAGTCGGGCAGGTTCTTCCAGGTGTCGGGGTCCTTGCAGTCGAAGCCCTGCGGGTAGGCGTCGAAGCCGTAGATGTCCGGGGCGCCCTTGCCGCTCACCCAGTTCTGGTTCGCGCCGCCGTCGTTGACGAATGTGGGCACATCGATGCCGTCCTCCTTCGCCCAGTCGATGAGGGTCTGCATGTAGTCGGCGTCGTGACGACCGCCCTGGTACTCGTTCTCGACCTGGTACAGGATCACCGACCCTGTGCCACGGGTGAGTTGGTGGCGCGCGATGATCGGGTTGATCCGGCTCATCCACTCCTGGGCCGCCTTCAGGTACTCCGGCTCGGAGGTGCGGTTCACGCCGGCCTGGGTCGACCGCCAGGCGGGCATGCCGCCGCCGGAGACCTCCGCGTTGATGTACGGGCCCGGCCGGGCGATCACATACAGACCCGCGCGCTCGGCCTCGTCGAGCAGCCGCTCCACGTCACGGATGCCGGTGAAGTCGTACGAGCCCGGCTTGGAGGAGTGGTAACCCCAGTCGAAATAGAGCGAGACCGCGTTGAATCCGCCCGCCTTGATCTTCTGCAGGACGTCGCGCCACGCGTCGGGGCTGGGCAGCCGGAAGTAGTGGAGCTCGGCGCCCCAGATGTACAGGGGCTTTCCGTCGACCAGTACGGAGTGCTGGTCGTAGGATACGGTGTGCCGCGCCGGGGTCTGTTGCTCCGCCTGGGCCGGTGTCACCACACCCGCGCCGGACAGGGACATGGCAGTCAGCGCTCCGGCGAGCAGCAGAGATCTCCACCTGCCTTTCATGACGTCAGCCCCTTCACGACTGCCGCCCGCGCGGTCTCGATGTCGCCCACGTCCTTCGTCCGGCCGTCGAGGTTCCTCGTCGCCGTGGTGAGGGCCTCGGTCAGGGCGTCGCTGTCGGTGCCGCCGTCCTTCTTGCGCAGCTGGGCGATGAGTTCGTAGTCCTCGATGCCCTCCTTCAGCTGCTCCCAGCGGATGCTGGACATCGGGCCGTCCTTGCCCGGGTAGACCAGGTACTCGTCGCCCTGCGTGAAGATGTGCACCGGCTGCTTGAAGGGATCGCTGGTCCAGCTGTTGTACGACCAGCGCAGGAAGCCGTCCAGATCCCGCTGGGCGGAGATCCAGGGCAGCATCCGCGACTCGACGGCGGGGGAGTAGGACAGCGTGTTCGGGTGCGCCGGCGAGCCGTACACGTAGAAGGTCGTGATCTTGCCGGCCTTGCGCCGCTCCGCCACCTTCTCCTTCGTCATCGCGTCGATGCCGCCCCAGTCGACGGACAGGTTGGACGCGACGCCTTCGGTGTTGATCGAACCGGCCACGGAGATACGGTCGTCGAAGGCCGGCGCGACCTCGTGGACGAAGTTCTTGACGACCGTCATGGTGTCGATGGGCCGCTCGTCGAAGGACAGCCAGGTGTGGTCCAGCCAGCCCTTCGCCTTCACGTGCTTCTCGAAGGCGGGGAGGAAGGCTCCCCACGCCTGCCGCCAGCGGTCGCCGCCCAGATCGACGTTCTCGTAGACGGTCTTGCCGGTGCTGGTGTCGGTGTAGGTGAGGTGCTCCTGGTCCTGGAAGGCGAGCATGGAGAAGGCGCCGATGTCGGGCCCGAGACCGGCGCGTCTGGCGGTCTCGACGTACTTGTCCCAGCGGCTGAAGTCGAAGGAGAACGTCTTTCCGTTCCAGGTCCAGCCGACCATGCTGGTGTACGGCGTGGCGGTCTGCGACTCCCGGGTGCCGAGCGACCACTGGTGGTGCCAGGGGTTGTCGACGATGGTGGTGTTGATGACCTTCTGGCCGCGCGAGGCCAGGTCGCGGTCGTACCTGGCGATCAGCTTCCAGTGCTCGTCGGACCAGAGCTTGACGCCGTGGTTCTTGGCCATCGTCTCCGGCTGCGCCCAGACGTCGAGGAAGAAGCTGTAGTCCTTCGGGTCGGGCACGCTGGCGTCCGCGACCTCGATGGTCAGCGGGTACGTGCTCTGAGTACGGCCGTCGGCGTTGACCTTCACCGTCCCGGTGTAGGTGCCGGGCTTGGCCCCCTTGGGGATGTGGAAGGTGAACCAGAGCGGCTGCGCCGCGTACGCGGGTACGTCCACCGAGGACCCCTCCTGCAGGGGGTCGCCGACCACATCGGGGTTACGGTCGCCGGACACCTCCTTGCCGGAGCTGACCTGGTCGATGGTGGCGGACCAGTCGACCTCGCTCTTGGAGCGCTGCACGGGCACGTACTTGACGAACCGGACCTGAGTGCCGGCACCGGACAGCTTCGCGCCGCCGGGCCCGGTGAGGTCGCCGACCACGGCCTTGACGTCGTCGAGGTCGTGGCCGGAGGCGATCGCCAGCTGCGCCGATACCTGCTCGTTGCGCACGGCGGAGAGCTTCAGCTCCTTGGTGTCCTTGCCCTGGATGGGGGTCATGGGGTAGCGCGGGACCCGCTCCTCCGCGGAGCCGGCGAAGGAGCCGGTGGGGACCCAGGTGATGGTGTCCCTGGTGCCCATGGCGTCGGCGACCTTGACGGTCAGCCAGGTGGTGGTGGCCTTGGAATTGAGGTCGGTGCCGGTGGTCGCCGTACCGGTGACGGCGATCGCGGTGGTGCTCGCGGCCACGACGACGCCGGCGACGAAGCCGGCGGCGAGTGAGGACGTACGTGCCATGGGGCTGGGGTCCCTCTCTCACGGAGGTGCAGGGAGTGGTCCTCGGCGGGTCCTGGGGGGCGGGAGGACTGCCGGGAAGCGGGGATGGCCCCCGGCAGGCCCTCAGGGGAAGGAGGGGCCTGCCGGGCAACCGGGAAGGTGATACCCGTGGGTCAGGAGGTGACGGTGAATCCGCTGAAGACGGCTTCGATGTCCTGGCCGGGGTAGTTGACGTTGGCCGCGCTGGCGACCATTCCGGCGTCTTCGGTGCCGGAAGCCGATGGCACCTGGGCGGTGCCGACCTGCGACCAGGTCTGCCCGTCCTTGCCGGCGTACGCCGTGTAGGTGGTGCCGTCCCGGGTCAGCTTGAGATACGCCGGGTGGTAGGTGGCGCCGCCGCCCGCCCAGGTGTCGAGCTTCCCGTCGCCGTCGCTGTCGGTCATGAACTCCAGGCCGTAGCTCTGGGTCATGACCAGCACCGCGTAACCGCCCTTCTCGGGCGCGGTCAGGTCGTTGGCGAGGGCGACGCCCGCCTTGCCGACCGGTGAGGCGCTGCTCTGCGACACCAACTGGGCCTGCACGGTGGCCTTTTCGCCGGCCGCGTCGTCGCGGTAGATGACACCCTTCTCGTCCTTCCAGCCGGACAGGTCCTGGCCGCCCGCCCAGATGGCGAACTGGTCACCGGCCTGGGCGTATTGGGGGTCCTCGGAGGTGGTGTCGGTCGTCAGGTACGGCGCCTGCACGCTGCTCGGGGCGGCCTTCACCTTTGCCTGCACGGTGTCGGACACCTTCGTCGCGCCCTTGGACCCGGTGTAGCTGGCGGTGCCGGTGAGGTCGTGGCTGCCCCAACGGGCGTCCTCGGCCGGGGTCACCGTCCAGGTGGTGGTGAGGGTGGCGCCGTTCTTGAGGGAGCTCGCGGTGGTCGGACCGGCCGACTTGGCGCTCCAGCCGTCCGGCAGGTTCAGGGCCGCCTTGACGGTCTTGATGGTCCCGGTGCTCCAGTTGGTCACGTCGGTGGTCACCTGGAACGGCTTGCCGGCGTCGGTGGCCGGGGCGTCCGGGGTGATCAGAACGGAGGCGGCCGGCGCGTCGTCGCGCTTGAGCGCCCTGATGGCCTTGTCGGCGCCCCTCGCCTTGAGGTTGACGAAGGCCGGGGTGACGCCGAGCGGCGCCGCGTACCCCTTGAGGGTCTGGGGACCGCGGATCACCGTGCCCTGGTTGACGTCGTACCAGGTGCCCGGCGGCAGATGGACGGAGCGGGTCGCGCCGGTGCTCAGCTTCGGCGCGGCCAGTACGGCGGGGCCGAGCATCCACTCGTCGGCGACCGTGTAACTCGCCTCGTCCTTCGGGAAGTCGAAGAACAGCGGCCGCATGATCGGATCGCCGGTCTTCAGGGTGCTCTGCACCTGGTCCCAGATGTAGGGGGCGAGCTTCTCGTGCGTCTTGATCGCCTGCCGGTAGAGGTCGACGGTCTCCTGGTCGTAGTCGACCTTCTGCCCGGTGGTGGTGTCGTTGGTGTCCACCGGCGAGGTCGATGCGTACATCAGCGGCATCAGTGAGGCGGACTGCGCCCACCGCACCAGGACGTCCTTCGTCGGCGCGGGCTGGCCGCCGGAGCCGCCGATCATGTCGGACTCGACGAACGGGTAGCCGATCGTGGAGATGGCCAGGTTCTGGGAGGCGGAGGCGCGCAGCGAGTCCCAGCCGGTGCCCTTGTCGACCTGGCGGGTGACGAAGCCGGCCTCGTGGGCCGTCTTGTTCCAGTGCACCCGGATGCCGGCGCCCTGGAGGTCGAACTCGTCGGCGAGCTGCGTACCGAGCTTCTGGTAGTCCGTTACCTGGGAGCCCTCGCGCGGCGCGCACCTCTCGTCGAAGAAGCGCGTGTCGAACTTCAGCCCGTCGATGTCGTACGTGTCCATGAGGGACTTGAGGTTGCCCTCGTACCAGGCCTTGGCCTCGGGGTTGGCCAGGTCGATGATCCCCGCCTCGCCGTTCCACCAGGTCACGTCACACGGCTTGGTCTTGTCCTTGGCGTCCATGAGCAGATAGCCGTGGTCGACCGCGTACTGGTAGTTGGCGGAGTCCAGGTTGATCCACAGGGTGACCCAGACCCCGAAGTCGAACCCCATGTCGTGGATCTTCTTGGAGAGGCCCTTGGGGTCGGGAAAGGTCTTGGGATCCCACGTCAGGTTGCCGTAGTTCGACTCCCACTTGTCGTCGAGTTGGATGGTGTGCCCGTCCAGCCCGTTGTCGTGGAGGTCGGTGGCGTAGTCGAGCAGTTTCTCCTGGTCGACCTTGGTGTAGAACTGCGCCCAGGAATTCCACAGCGGCTTGGCGTACTGCTCGTAGGGGGCGTCGGACTTGGTGGGCTTGCCGACGATGCCGATGTAGTCGCGGTAGACCTCCAGCGGGGTCGACTCGACGAACACGGTGGCCTTGTAGGTGTCGGGCGACTCGACGACGAAGCTGCCGAGGCCGTCCTTGCCCTTGTTGAGCGCCACGTCCATGACATTTCCGGTGTCGACGCGCAGACCGGTCGACCTGGAGGTGTACCAGAACGGGTCGATCACGTGGTACGACGCCGGGCCGAAGGTCGGGTGGTCGACCTCGCCGGCGTCCAGCGGCCAGGGCTGGTCGGTGCCGGGACCGCCCTGCGGGGTCTCCGCCTCGCCGTGGCCGTACCAGTGGCCGGCCGACGACAGGTCGTAGGAGAGGCCCAGTTGCTTCGGTGCGCCGCCTCGGACGTCCCAGTCGAGCTGGTAGCGGTCGGCGCCGGGGGTGATCCGGGCCTCCACCGTGGCGCCGTCGAGCGTGCTGTCGGCGGTGACGGTCAGGACGCCGTTCTTCCACGTCCAGTCGGTGACGCCGGTCGCGTGCTGCCATGTGCCGTCGGCCGTGGTGAAGCGCAGGGCGCCGGTGTCGCCGGATGCGGTGGCGAGCACGGTCTTCCCGGCGCGGCGCGTGGTCAGGGCGAGTTCGTCGGTGGCCACGTCGAGGGTGTAGCCCGGGGTGTTGGCCGAGGCCGGCACGGAGACCGTGACGGCGTTCGCGGTGCGGGTCACCTTCGGACCGGCGGTGGAGGTGGCGGCGGCCGTGGCCGCGGCGGTGGAGCCGGTAAGGGGTGCCACCAGCATGGCGGCGGTCAGTGCGGCAGCGAGCAACAGGCCGCCGGGACTGCTCAATCGGGCGTGCACTCGTGTCCTCCTGTCGGACAGGACGGTGGCTCAGGAGCGGCGGTGCGTGGTGCCGATGGCGTGCGGAGCGCACGGTCACGACGAAGCGCGGTGCCCGCCGGGGCTGCGGTCTGCTTGATTCTGCGTGCAGATGCAAGATTCGAAGCGATTTCGCACATGCTCTTGCGGGAACCGCCACCTGTCAACATGCGGGGCACACGGCGTCCCGAGTGCCCCGAGGGCTGTCGTGGAGCGGCTGTTGTCCCTGGTGGCGGTCGGTCACGGGGCCCGCCGACCGGCCTCGGCGGGCCCGGAAACCGTTCGTAACGGGCACGTAAATTCTGCGGCCCCCGAGATCCTTCCGGGGGGACGCCCGGTCAGGCCAGGATCACGGAACGGGTCAGATGGCGCGGATTGTCCGGGTCCAGCCCGCGTGCCGAGGCGAGGGCGGAGGCCAGCCGGTGCACCACGACCAGATCTGCCAGCGGGTCCCGGCCGAGTGCCACCAACTGCCCGCCGGTGTCCGCGATCTCGTCGGCGAGACCGGACGGCAGGGCCGCCGGGTCCCCGAACCACCAGGCGACGCGGCCGGGTGCGGTGACGCTGATCGGACCGTGCCGGTACTCCATCACCGGGTAGGCCTCGGTCCAGGCGCCCGCCGCCTCGCGCAACTTCAGCGCCGCCTCCTGGGCGATCCCGTAGGCCCAGCCCTGCCCCAGGAAGGTGAACTGCTCGGCCTCCAACACCCCGGCCGGCAGCGGTTCGTCCAGCGCAGCGCGCCCCTGCTGCGGCAGATGCTCCAGGTCCTCGCCCAAGTGGGCCCGCAGGAGCACCAGTTCGGTGCTGGCGAACCGGGTCTGGACGACCGAGGTCTCGTCGGCGAAGTCGAGCACGACGACGGCGTCCGCCGGCCCCGTCACCGGTGACTGCGGCACCGCGGTCACCGCGGTCGTGGGAGTGTGCCCGCGCAGTCGGCCGAGCAGCTCCAGTACTTCGGTCGTGGTGCCGGACCGGGTCAGCGCGACCACCCGGTCGTAGGCCCGCCCGTCCGGCATCTCGGAGGCGGGGAAGGCATCGGTCTCACCGTGGCCGCCCGACTCCCGCAGTGCCGCGTACGCCTGGGCGATGAACCAGGACGTCCCGCAGCCGACGACGGCGACCCGCTCGCCGGGCCGGGGCAGCGAGGCGGAGACGGGACCGTCGGGCCGCCGGGCCAGTGCCACGGCCTGCCTCCAGCAGTCGGGCTGCGTGGCGATCTCGATGTCGGTCTGACTCATCGGGGACTCCCCTCTCGGGCGCACGGCGTGACCGATACGTGATGCGACGGCCCTTGACACTGTGCGCGTTTCATTGAGCATCATGTCGTTCGATGATTGATAGCACCAGCAATCGAGCATAAACAAGCAAGCGGGCGCGCAATCAGGCGAGCACGCGCTTGACCAAGCACGCCATGCGTGCGGAGAGGTACTCCGTGAAACGGCACCTCGCGGGCCTCGCCGGGGGTACGGCCCTGGCACTGGCCCTCACCGGCTGCGGCAAGGGCAGCTCCTCGGACAGCGGCGGATCCGACGGCAAGACGATCAGGTTCGTCGCGGCGAAGTACGACGACGACACCCAGGCCTACTGGACTGCGCTGATCAAGGACTTCGAAAAGGCGAACCCCGGCTACCGGGTGAACCTCGAAGTCGTCGACTGGGAGCAGATGGACTCCAAGGTCAAGACGTACGTCCAGACCAAGCAGGAACCGGACGTCCTCAACTACAACAAGTTCTCCGACTTCGCCCGGGACGGCCTGGTCTACAAGGCGCAGGACGTCGTCTCCCCCAAGGTGCTGGCCGACTTCCTCCCGCTGTTCCGGCAGAAGGCGCAGTACAAGGGGGCCCAGTACGGGCTGCCCTTCATCTCCAGCGCGCGCCTGTTCTTCTACAACAAGGACATCTTCGCCAAGGCGGGCATAGCCCGGCCGCCGTCCACCTGGGCCGAGGTCGAGGCCGACGCCAAGAAGATCAAGCAGGCCGGTTACATCGGCCTCGGGCTGCCCCTGGGCCCCGAGGAGGCGCAGGCCGAGTTCCAGATCTGGGCGATGAACAACGGCGGTGGCTGGACCGACGCCTCGGGCAAGTGGGCGATCGACCAGCAGGCCAACGTCGACACGCTCAGCTACCTGCGGAAACTGACGAAGGAAAAGGTCACCCAGCCCAACCCGGAGGCCACCAACCGCAAGGACGTCTTCAACCAGTTCGCCCAGGGCAAGATCGGCATGCTCAACGGGGCGGTCTTCATGCGGAAGGGCTTCATCGACCCGGTCGACGCGAAACTGAACTACGGCGTCGCGGCGCTGCCCAGCAAGGACGGCAGCACCCACAAGACGCTCGGCGTGCAGGACTACCTCGTCGCGTTCAAGAAGAGCGACGGGTCGAACAAGGCGGGGGTGAAGAAGTTCCTCGACTTCTTCTACCAGAAGGAGAACGCCGCCAAGTTCGTCTCCACCGAGGGGTTCCTGTCGGTCACCGAGTCGGCTGGTGCGGTGCTCAGCTCCGACAGCAAGAACGCCGCCTACTACAAGCCGTTCGTCGACGCCCTCTCCAGCGCCGAGTTCGCCCCCGCCGACGACCCGGCGTGGGCCGCGGTCGACGGTGCGGTGAAACAGCGCATCGGCACGGGGGTGGCGGGCGGCGACCCGGCCAAGGTCCTGGGCGAGATCCAGAAGACCGCGCAGAAGGGCGACTGACTTCGGTGGCCGTACACGATGTCACCGCAAGCGCCACCGGGGCCGAACACCCGGCCCCGGTGGCGCCGGCGCCGTCCCCGCCGCGCCGCCGTCGCAGGACATGGCGCGCGCTCGAACCCCTGTTGTGGCTCGGGCCCGCGACCCTCCTCATCCTGACCATGGTCGTCTGGCCCATCATCGAGATGATCCGGACGTCCCTGACGAAGGTGAGCTCCACCGGACTGTCCGAGGGGTTCGCCGGCCTTGGCAACTACACCGATCTGTTCGCCGAGGGCGACCTGCCCGGAGTGCTGCTGCGCACCGTCGTGTGGGTCGTCGGGGTCGTCACCGTCACGATCCTGGTCTCCCTCGGCCTGGCCCAACTGCTGAACGCGAGCTTCCCGGGGCGTCGGCTGGTGCGGTGGGCGATGATCGTGCCCTGGGCCTCGTCCGTGCTGATGACGGCGCTCATCTGGCGCTGGATGCTCAACAACTTCTACGGCGTGGTCAACCGGCTGCTCATGGACATCGGGGTGCTCGACGCCCCCGTCAACTGGCTGGCCCATCCGGGGCAGGCCCTCGTGGCGATGATGGGCGTGGCGGTGTTCGTCTCACTGCCGTTCACCTCGTTCGTCCTGCTGGCCGGTGTGCAGAGCATCCCCGGCGAGGTCTACGAGGCGGCGCGGGTGGACGGCGCAGGCCCGGTCCGCGCCTACCTGAGCATCACCCTGCCGCTGCTGCGGCCCTCGCTGGTGGTCGCAGCGATCATCAACGTCATCAACGTGTTCAACTCGTTCCCCATCATCTGGGCCATGACGCGCGGAGGCCCCGGCTTCAGCACCGACACGACCACCACCTACCTGTACAAACTCGCCTTCGACAACCAGTCGGTGGGGGAGTCGGCCGCCATGGCCGTCGTCAACTTCGGGCTGGTCCTCGCCGTGGTGCTGGTCTATCTGCGCGTCGTCCGCCGACAGGAGGACTCCGCGTGAGCAGAACCGCCGTCAGTCCCCGCACCTCCGCGCCGCGCAGGAGGCGGCCACGACCGATGAAACTGCGCACCGTCCTGCTCACCGCGGCCGGCTGGCTGGTGGCGCTCGCGTTTCTCGCGCCCTACGCGGAGATGCTGCTGACGGCGCTCAAACCGACGCCCGAACTGATGAAGTCCCCGCCGTCCTATCTGCCTTCGCACTGGCAGTGGTCGAACTTCACGCAGATCTGGTCGCTCACCGACCCGCGCGTCGGGGACGCGCTGCTGTTCTCGCTGTACGTCGCCGGGGCGTCGACGCTGCTCGCCCTGGCCGTCGGGCTGCCCGCCGCGTACTACACCGCCCGGCACCGTTTCCGCGGGCGCGGCGCCTTCCTGATCCTCGTACTCGTCACCCAGATGTTCGCGCCGACCGCGCTCCTGGTCGGTATCTACCGGGAGATGGTCAGCCTCGACCTGACCGACACCGCCGAGGGCCTCATCCTCGTGAACGCGGCGTTCAACCTGCCGTTCTGCGTGTGGATCCTCAACGCGTACTTCGCGAGCATCCCCAAGGAACTGGAGGAGGCGGCCTGGCTCGACGGCACCGGGCGGTTCGGCGCCCTCACCCGTGTGATCCTGCCGCTCGCGATGCCCGGTGTGGTGACCGCGCTCGTCTACACCTTCATCGGCGCGTGGAACGAGTACGTCGTGGCGCTCACGATCACCTCGTCCGGCAACCGGATGACGCTGACCAGGGCGATCCCCGGCTTTGTCACCTCGTACCACGAGCAGTGGCAGTACCTGTTCGCCACCTCGATCGTCGCGATCGTGCCCGTGGTCGTGCTGTTCGTCTTCGTGGAGCGCTACCTCGTCGCCGGCCTGACGGCGGGCGGCGTGCGCGGATGACCCCGGGGTCCGCGTCGGAGCCGGGGCCGTCGCGGGGGCCGGTACGGGAGCGGCGCCCGGTGTCAGGCGCGGATGACCTCCACACCGGCCGCCTCGAACGACTCGGTCAGTTCGTCCGAGGCGGCCTTGTCGGTCACCAGGACGTCGATGTCCGCCACCGGGCAGATGCGGGCGAAGGCCCGCCGGTCCAGCTTGGAGGAGTCGGCGACCGCGACGACCTGCTGCGCGCGGCGGGCCAGTGCTCGGTTGATGCTGGCCTCGCCCTCGTGGTGGGCGGTCGCCCCGTGGGCCACGTCGATGGCGTCCACCCCGATGAAGACCTGGTCCAGTGCGATCTCCGCGAGCAGTTCGGTGGCCAGCGGTCCGATGAGCTCATAGGACGCAGGCCGGGCCACCCCGCCGGTCACCACGAGCTTGACGTGACGCCGTACGACCAACTCGTTGGCGATGTTCAGGGCATTGGTCACCACGGTGACCGCTGTCTCCGCGCCGCCGGAACTCAGGTCGGCGCGGGTGGCCAGAGCTCGCGCCACCTCGGTGGTCGTGGTGCCGCCGTTCAGCCCCACGACCGCGCCGGCCTTCACCAGCCCGGCGGCCGCGTCCGCGATCCGCTCCTTCTCCGGAGCCTTGCGTGCGGCCTTGTAGCGCAGGGGCAGGTCATAGGCGATCGCGTTGATCACGGCTCCGCCGTGCGTGCGGGTGACCATCTGCTGGCGGGCCAGCTCGTCCAGGTCGCGCCTGATGGTCGCGGCGGAGACGCCCAACTCCTCGGCGGCCGACTCGACTTCGATCCGCCCGTCGCGCGTCAGCATCTCCAGCAGCGCGCTCCACCGGGCCTGCGGTGCCGCCATGTCTCACAACTCCCTGTCGGTGGTGTGCGCCGCGAAGTGCGCACCTCAATGAAACCACAGCGCATGATTGGGTGCTTTATGGACGCCAAACGAGCAAAACCCTGCACTTCCCGCAAACTTCTGCCTCTGCCTCTGCCGCTGTCACGGCCCTCGCACGCCGCGACAGGAGGCCGTCCGTGCCGCTGACTCCCACCGCCGACCTGGTGAGCTCCGCGTACCGCGACGGAGAGGCCGTCGGCGCGTTCAACGTCATCACCCTGGAGCACGCCGAGGCCGTGGTCACCGGGGCGGAAGCCGCGGGCCGCCCGGTCATCTGCCAGATCAGCGAGAACGCCGTGCGGTTCCACGGCAGCCGGCTCGCCCCGATAGCCCGCGCCACCGCAGCGCTCGCCGAGGCGGCCGCCGTGCCCGTGGCGCTGCACCTCGACCACGTCACCGACGAAGCGCTGCTGCGCCGCGCCGCGGACTGCGGCTTCGGATCCGTCATGTTCGACGCGTCCGCGTTGCCGCACGCCCAGAACGTCGCCGCCACGCGCGCGGCGGCCCAGTGGGCGCACGCACAGGGTCTGTGGCTGGAGGCGGAACTCGGCGAGATCGGCGGCAAGGACGGAGTGCACGCACCCTCCGCACGCACGGACCCCGACCAGGCGCGCGACTTCGTGTCCGCCACCGGGGTGGACGCACTGGCCGTCGCGGTCGGCAGCTCCCACGCGATGACCACGCGCACCGCCCGGCTGGACCACGGTCTCATCGCCCGCCTCGCCAAGGCGGTCCCCGTGCCGCTGGTCCTGCACGGCTCGACGGGCGTGCCCGACGAGGAGCTCCGGCAGGCGGTGGCGGCCGGCATGGTCAAGGTCAACATCGGTACGGCACTGAACGCCGCCTTCACCGGCGCGGTCCGCGACACACTCACCGCCGCGCCCGCGGCCGTCGACCCCCGGCCCGCCCTCACCGCTGCGCGCCGGGCGATGGCCGATGCCGTGACCTCGGCGCTGCGGACCCTGTCGGGCGGTGGGTACCGGAAGGGGTGACGGGTTCCGATGTCGGGGTGCGAGACGATCGCCGACGTTCGGCGCTCCAGACGTTCAGGCCTCCTGACCGACGATCAGTACCCGTACCTCGTCGAAGGGCTGGGTCACGCCACCACCGCCGCCCGTACACACAGCACGTCCGGCAGATGCGAGGCCAACTGCCGCCAGCTGTCGCCGTCGTCGGCCGAGGCGTACACCTCGCCGTTGCGGTTGCCGAAGTAGACGCCGGCCGGGTCCGCGTCGTCCGTGCACATCGCGTCCCGCAGCACCGTGCCGTAGTGGTCCTCCTGCGGCAGACCCGCTGCGAGCGGCTCCCAGCTCTTGCCCGCGTCCGCCGTGCGGAAGACCCGGCACCGGTGACCGGCCGGGACGCGGTCCGCGTCGGCGGTGATCGGGAAGACGTACGCCGTCTCACCGCGGTGGGGATGGGCGGCCACCGCGAAGCCGAAGGTGGACGGCAGCCCTTCGCCGATGTCCGTCCAGTGCGCCCCCGCGTCGTCGCTTCTGTACACACCCCAGTGATTCTGGAGGTACAGCCGGTCCGGATCGGCCGCGTCCCGGGCCACCTTGTGCACACACTGGCCGAACTCCGGGTTCGGGTCGGGCAGGAAGACCGCGGAGACACCGGAGTTGGACGGCTCCCAGCTCGCGCCGCCGTCCTTGGTGCGGAACACCCCGGCGGTGGAGACGGCCACGGTCACCGCGCGCGGATCCCGCTTGTCGGTCAGGACGGTGTGCAGGCCCTCACCGCCACCGCCCGGCACCCACTTCGAACGCGTCGGATGCTCCCACAGGGGACGGACGAGCTCGAAGCTCTCCCCGCGGTCCTCGGAGCGGTACAGCGCGGCCGGCTCCGTGCCCGCGTACACCACGTCCGGCTCGGCCGCCGCCGGGTGCAGCTGCCAGACCCGCTCCAGGGAGGCCTCGGTGTCCTTCGGGAACTTCACCGCGGGCTGGGCCGGCTCCGTCCAGGTGCGGCCCAGGTCGTCGGAGTGGAACACGGAGGGGCCCCAGTGCGCGCTGTCACCGCCGGCCAGCAGCCGGGGACGCTCGCCCCGGGTGTCGATGGCGACCGAGTACACGGCCTGCGCGTTGAAATACGGGCTCTCGTCGAACTCCCAGGTGCCGCCGCGCCCACGCCCGATGAACAGACCTTTGCGCGTCCCCACGGCAAGCAGCTTCTCAGTCATACCGATCACCTCCGTGACGTCTTTGTCCCAGACACCGGCCAGTCTGCACCCCGCCACTGACAGTCACCTCTGGAAAGGCCTTCATCGCAGGTCAGGGCGGGGATGGTAACCGTTTGCGGCGATTGACGGGCGGCTTTCGGCAAGATGCCCGCAGCGGCGGGCGGCCCGGTGGGACCGTCGTGACGGAGAACTCGCCGTGAGCCGTGAGCATCGAGGACGGCTCCCCCGTATGGGAGGTCGGTCCGGCATGTTCGTGCGCCCGTCGCTCATGAGGAGGATGCCTTCGATGGCGTTCCGTGGTCCCAAGGTCTGGCTGTGGCGCTGGCGGCGCAATCCACTCAGACGCCGCGCCGACACCGTCGAGGCGTGGGTCGTACTCGGTGCCTGGCTGCTCACCCTGCTGGCCGGGGTGTTAGCCGGTCTGGGGGTGAGCCGGTCCGTCGAGCACCAGCTGGCGCTGGAGCGCGTCGAGTGGCGGCCCGTCGTGGCCCGTCTCGTCGACCAGGCACCCGGCACGGCCGACCCGGGCACGTCGAGCGGTGAACGGGTATGGGGCAAGGTGACCTGGACCGGTGGCGACGGCTCGGCCCACGAGGGCCAGGTCCGCGTCGATCCCGGCAGCACCCAGGGCACACCGGTCACCGTCTGGACCGACGCCCGGGGCCGTCTGATGACCCAGCCCGCCACCGAGGGGCAGGCCCGGATCCGCGCCGCGATGATCGGCATCCTGGTCGGCTTCAGCACCGCGGCCGTCCCCTTCGTGGGCGGTCGGGTCCTCCGCGGCCGTATGGAGCGCCGCCGCCTCGACCAGTGGGACACGGACTGGGCGTTCTTCGGACCGTTGTGGGGCGGGAGGCGGGCCGACGGGAGGTAGAACCGGCGGGTCGCGTGGTGCAGCCAGGGCTGCCCGGGGTGCGGGCCGCGCGAGACACCTCGCGGACCGCACCCGGGACCTCTTTGCACCCCCTGCCGGTGGTCGGGGTCCCCTAAGCGCCCCCCAGAACCTCCCCACAAGCCCGCACCAACCGCTCGTCGTCCAGCACGTCATGGCTGCCGTACCCACCGGACGGTGACGCCAGGTGCCGGCGCCTGGCCGCCAGTTCCGTACGAAGGAGATCGTGGAGGGGGTCTCCTGCAGGGCCCAGGACGGCCAGGCAGGCGGTGATGGTCCGGCGCGTGGACGGCTTCTGCCTCCAGGCCGTCCGCAGGACCGGCGCGGCGAGCTCGCCGTCCCCCGAGATCCGCCAGACCGCACACGCGGCGGACACCCGCTCCCACGGATCCTCCGCCCGAACCAGCCGTCGCAACCCCGGCAGCGCCGGACCGGCCTCCGGCCCAAGCCGCGCCAACGCGTCGGCGGCCGCCCGTCGTCGTGGCCTTCCGTCCGTCAACTCGCCGATCAACACGGGCAGTACGGCCGACGGGTCCCTCTCGACGGACCACAACGCCTCCGCCGCGACCGCCGCGCACTGCGTCCCCAGCAGCTCACGCAGCACCGGTATGACCTCGGAGGCCGCGGCGTCCCCGAACGTGCCGAGAGCACGAACGGCCGACTCCACCACGGCGTCCCGCGGTCGCAGCCCCATGGGCAGCCCCCGCACCAGTCGCAGCACCTCCGGCACCGCCTCCGTGTCGCCCAGCGCCGTGAGCGCCGACACCAGCGGTAGGGCCCGTTCGAACGTCCCGGGGGAGTCCCACACGACCTCGCCCAGCCGACGACGCAGTGCGGGCGCGAGCGGGGCGGCCCCTGTGCCCAGGTGTCCGATCACCTGGCCCAGATCGTCCGGTACGACCGGAGCGGCCAGCACCTCCGCCAGCACCGGCGTCGCCCGGGAATCCCCGCTCCTGGCAAGGGCCTTGAGCGGACCGCCCAGGGTCGGCGCCCCACGCTCCCGGCGCCGTACCCACAGGTCGGGCCGGGAGGCCACCAGGGCGGCGAGGTCGTCGGCGGCGGGTGCGGCCAGACCGAAGAGGTCCTCCAGGACGGACACCGCGGCATCGCGCAACCGGTCCTCCTCGGCGCCCAGTTGAGCACCGACGAGAGCGACCGGCTCGGCCCAGTCGGCACGCCACTCGCGCAACAGCCCCGCCGACATCCATACGGCGTTGCACCGGTCGACGGCGTCCGGACTGGTCAACTGCCCCTTGAGGAGGGCGGTTCGCTCGTCGAGCCGGTCACCGAGTCCGCGGTGCAGGGTCCGCAGCAGCTGTGAGCCCTGCTCGTCCGAGGGCCGCAGCCGCCGCAGCCGCGTCACGAGGGTGCCGGAGTGGGGGCAGTCGACGCCGTTCCGTCTGCCGGCCCGCCGTGCGGACCGCTCCCTGAGCAGCCCGACGGCGACCGTCACCAGGTCGGACGGAAGCCGGTCCGGAGCGCAGTCGGCGAGCTGACCGAGGGCGGCGAGCCGCAGGCCGGGGTCGTGCGGCGCGCTGCTCTGCGCCGTCAGCAACTCCAGCGCCCCGGCAGCGTGCCCGGGATGCAGCCGCACGAAGAGACCCAGGCTCTCGGTGAGGGCGTGCAGGACCCGGTCGTCCCGCTCCAGCACGCAGCGCTCGCGCAACAGGCCCAGCACGCGGGCCGGTTCGTCCAGGAACCGCACGACGGCCTCCGGGGCGGCCCGGCGGACGGAGGGGTCGGCGTCCCCCGTCAGCCGGACGAACACCTCTGCTCCGGCGCACACGCCGATCCGGGCCCGCGCGCCGAGCCCGCTCTCGACGCCGTCCTCCCGTGCTGTGTCCTCCGCCCCGATGCCGACGAGGAGTTCGACGAGGCCGGCCCGGTCCGCGATCTCCCCGCTCGCCGCGAGCGCGAGCAGAAACGGAACGCAGGCCAGTGTCGAGTCGTACACGTCTCCCTGGTGGTGCAAGGCCCCGTACATCCCGTCCAGGGCCGTCTCCCGCTCGGCCGGGTCCGCGGAGGCGAGCCCCCGCAGCAGCCCGGGCACGTCCTCCGCACTGCCGTACGCATGCCGCAGCGAGGCCCAGTCGACCTCGTCGATCCCCGTGAACACGCTGTCCTCCCCAGGCGAAGTACCAACTGATCGGAGTCTGCACCACGGGACTGACAACCAAGCGGAATCGACGGGTGACTGTGAGCGATCCGGACAGTGGGGGAGGGATCAGTTCCGGCCAGGCAGTGCTCGGTCGAGGATCGCGCCCGCGTCCGCCGCGTCGGGCAGGGTGCCGAAGGCGTGCCCCCAGTCGCCACCGAGCCGTGTGGCGCAGAAGGCGTCGGCGACCGCGGACGGGGCGTGCCGGACGAGGAGGGAGGCCTGGAGGGTGAGGGCCATGTGCTCGACCAGCCGGCGGGCGCCCGCCTCGGACGTCGTGGCCAACAGGTCCTTGAGCCGGGTGACGGCCGCGTCCAGACGGGCGTCCGCCCCCTGGGCCAGGGCGAGTTCGCCGAACAGCGCCTGAGCGGTGTCCGGCGCACGGCGCAACGCCCGCAGGACGTCGAGGGCGTTGACGTTCCCGGACCCCTCCCAGATCGACAGCAGCGGTGCCTCCCGGTAGTGCCGGGGCATGCCCGAGTCCTCCACGTAGCCGTTGCCACCGAGGCATTCCAGGGCCTCCGCGGTGAAGGCCGGTCCCCGCTTGGTGACCCAGTACTTGCCGACGGCGGTGGCGATACGGCGGAACGCCTGCTCGCCGGCGTCCCCGCGCACCGCCCGGTCGGCGGCGCCCGCCAGCCGTAGCGTGAGGGCGGTGGCGGCCTCGGACTCCAGCGCCAGATCGGCCAGGACATTGCGCATCAGCGGCTGGTCCACCAGCCGGGCGCCGAACGCGCTGCGATGCCGGGCATGGTGTCCCGCCTCGACGAGCGTCCTGCGCATCAGCGTCGCCGACATCATCACGCAGTCCAGCCGCGTGCAGTTGACCATCTCGATGATCGTCTTGACGCCCTGTCCCTCGGGACCGACCAGCCAGGCGACGGTCCCGTCGAACTCGGGCTCGGAGGAGGCGTTCGACCGGTTGCCGAGCTTGTCCTTGAGGCGCTGGATGCGGAAGGTGTTGCGGGTGCCGTCCGGCAGGACGCGCGGGACGAGGAAGCACGACAGCCCGCCGGGCGCCTGCGCCAGCACCAGGAACACGTCGCACATCGGTGCCGACGTGAACCACTTGTGCCCGCGCAGCGTGTACACGCCCGACTCCGCGGTGGGCGTCGCCGCCGTGGTGTTCGTGCGGACGTCGGATCCGCCCTGCTTCTCGGTCATCCCCATGCCGGCGAGCAGACCGCGCTTCTCGGCCGGCACCCTGAGCTCCGGCTCGTACGCGCGGCCGGTCAGCAGGGGTTCGTAGACCTTCGCCAGTTCCGGCTCCTTGCGCAGCGCCGGGATCGCCGCGTACGTCATCGACGTGGGGCAGCCGTGGCCCGCCTCCGTGTGCCCCCACACCAACCCGCCTGCCGTACGCGCGACATGGGCGCCGGGCCGGTCTTCGGACCACGGGGTTCCAGCCAGCCCCTCGGCGACCGCGGCCCGCATCAGGTGGTGCCAGCTCGGGTGGAAGTCGACCTCGTCGACGCGGTTGCCGTACCGGTCGTGCGTGCGCAGTACCGGCTCGTGCCGGTTGGCCTGATCCGCCCACTCCTGGGATTCGGCGCTCCCGGCCCGCAGACCGAGCCGCCGGATGCCCTCCTCGGCCCAGCCGGCGCCCTCGCGGCGCAGCCCTTCCAGCAGGACGGGATCATCGGAGGCGTCATACGGAGTCAGTGGCGGCGGCTGGTTGGTGACGGCGTGGGTGGCGGCCTGTTCCTGCGCGGGTATGGAGACCATGGCACCTATGTTGCACTCCTGCTGCGGTCGTAGCAATAGTGCAACAATGAGGAAGTCGTACAGTACGTGACCATGCGGAGCAACGTGTCGGAGCAGCCTGACGAGGTCGACCTGCGGCCGTTGTCCGCGCGGTCGGTCGTCCTGAGTCTGCTGCTGGGGGCGCATCCGCCGGAGATGCCCGTGAAGGACCTGCTCCGCGCGGTGGAGCCGTTCGGGGTCGGCGGCTCCACGCTGCGTGCCGCACTCAGCCGGATGGTGAGCGCCGGTGACCTGCGACGCGCCGATACCGTCTACGGCCTCAGCGACCGGCTGCTCGCCCGGCAGCGCCGCCAGGACGACTCCGTGCACCCTCGCACGCGCGCGTGGAGCGGCGACTGGGAGATGGTCGTGATCACGGCGACGGGCCGTGGACCGGCCGAACGCGCCGAGCTGCGCGCGCGGCTGACCGCCCTCCGGCTCGCCGAACTCCGTGAGGGCGTCTGGCTTCGCCCCGCCAACCTGCTCCGAGCGCTTCCGGACGACCTCGACGCGGTCGCCCAGCGCTACACGGCCCGCCCCGGTCGCCCAGGGCCGGAACTGGCCGCCGAGCTGTGGTCCCTCGGCGGCTGGGCGGCCCGGTCCCGGGCGCTGCTCACCCATGTCGCGCGCGCGGATCGGCCCGCGGACCGGCTCACCGGCTTCGCGGCCGTCGTACGGCATCTGCTGACCGACCCGGTGCTGCCGCCCGAGCTCCTGCCGCCCGACTGGCCGGGCGCGGAACTGCGCTCCGCATACGCCGCCTATCAAGGGGAGCTGGCGGACACCGTGCCCCAGAGCCGGCTCCGCACATGACACGGCGGCCGTGCGAAGCGCCGTGCGGGGACGCTTCGTACGGCCGCCTTCACCTGGCGAGCGGCTACTTGTAGGTGATGTCGGACGTCGCGTACTTGCAGTAAGTACTGTCCGGTCCTGAGCCGTTCGTGGTCGGCTCCTTGCCCGAGTTGTTCCCGATGTACTTCTGGCACGGGACGATCTTCTTGCCGGAGTCGCCGACGATCGTGATCTTCTTCAGGGTCGCGCTGTCGCCGTAGTTGGTGTTGATGCCGACGAGCTTGTTGCCCGAGTAGGTCGCCTCGATGGTGTTGAGGTTGATCGTCCGCTTGTACTGCGTCGAGCAGTTGCCGCAGGACCGCACGAAGGTGCCGAAGTTCTGCACCGCGAAGTTGGAGACGTTGAGCGTCCCGGCGCCGTTGAACTGGAACACCTTGTCGCTGGCCGACCGCGCGCCACCGCCGGAGACGGTGTACACGTTCGACGACGAGGAGCCGCGGAACGTGGCCGCGTCCTCGCCGACGTCCTCCCACCACACGTTCTGCAGCGTGCAGCTGCCCGCGCAGTGGATGCCGTCGGCGGCGGGGGCCCCGATGATGACATTCTTCAGGACGGTCCCGGCGGCCAGGTTCAGGATCGGCCCCTGGTCCTCGTCCTGGCTGTCGCTGCCCAGGTCGCCCGTGCCGTACAGGCGCTTCATCCCGTAGTCCTTGGTGCCGGACAGCTGGATGGTCGACGAGACCCCCTGGCTGCCGTTCGCGGTCGGCCAGGTGGCGGCGCCGGCCGTCGGCGCGTTCAGTGTCATGATCATGCCAACCGAGAGGCCGAGTGCGGCCATGGCTCCGGTCAGGGCGCGGGTACGCGCGCGTGGACGTGCCGAAGAAGTCATGTCCCGATTCCTTCTTCCGTGTCGGGGGGTGGACGGGTTGGGGGTGGTCAGATCTTTCCGGCGCCCGCGCCGCCCGTCACCGAGGCGACGACGGAGGAGGCGGGCTCGGCGGTGTAGCGGTACGGAGCGGTGGTGAAGGTGCCGACCCGGGAGACCTCGGTGGCGGCTCCACCGAGGTCGTTGCCGCGCAGGTTGGCGAAGCCGTCCACGTCACTGTTCCGGTTCGTGGTGACAGCGACTCCGGTGCTCCGGAAGACGTTGTTCTCCACGAGCATCTGGGCGCCCATGCGCGAGTGCACGGCGGTCTCGGCGCCGACGACGTAGTTGTCGTAGAAGTGCCCGGTGCCGAAGCGCAGACTGGGGATGCGCGAGTTGACGTTGCTGAACCAGTTGTGGTGGTACGTCACCTTCAGATGGCCGGTGTCCTGGCTCGCGTTGTTGTCGCTGTGGCCGACGAGCGATCCCTTGAAGTGGTCCTTGAAGGTGTTCCAGGACACCGTGACGTTGTCGGAGCCGTGGTTGATGTCCAGCAGCCCGTCGTAGTAGTCCTTGTCGTGATCACGGTCCGCCGAGAAGGAGTTGTGGTCGATCCACACCTTCGTCGAGGCCTGAACCTCAATGCCGTCGGCGGGCGCGAGGGGCTTGCTGATGTTCAGGTTGCGGACGACGACGTTCGTGACCTTCTTCAGCCGCAGCCCGCCGCCGGTGAATCCGGAGGACGAGCCGACGCCCAGCACCGTGGTGTTGGAGCCGACGTCGACCGAACCGCTCAGTGAGATCAGGCCGTTGACCTTGACGACCTTCGCCGTGCTGCCGGTGACGGCCGTCTTGAAGGCGCTCAGCGTGGAGACGGTGACCGCGGAGGCGCTGCCGCCGCCGGTCGTTCCGGCGCCGAAACCGATGGGGGAGGTCTCGGCGGCCCCGGCCGGCTGCGGAACGGCCAGCGCGGCCGCCGTCGCGAGCGCGGCCGCACCGGCGGCCAGAGCGGATCTTTGCGCGTGTGTACGTGGGGGGCGAGTACGCATGCGGGTGCGTCCCTTCCGTGGTGCCTGCATGGTGCCTGGTCGGCCATGTACGTGAAGATTGTTCGCCATGTTGAACGACGTGTGCAGTGCAGAGCGGCAATGTGCGGCCCTGTGGGGTGGGGCCCGATCACATCGCTGAACGGAACGTAGAGGGTAAGCGCTTTCTGGTCAACGCTTTGCGCAGAAGACATTCGGCCGTCCAGGTGGCGGAGGGTCGGCACGGGCGAGCGAATTCTTTCGACGTGTGGGAGCGCTTCCATGGCGGCCATGCGCATGCCACGATGCTCGCCGGACGCTTCCCTTCCGCGAGATTTCCGAGAACTTCCGAGAGGGGCGAGTCGGTGGCGACTCCACTTGTGCGTACGTTCATCAGCGGCCTGGCGCTCACCTCGCCCGCGCTGGGGATAGTGGCGATCGACCCCTGCCGACTGCGCTGCCGCTACCGGGGCCTGGACCGTCCGTGAGCGCAAACTGTTCCCCACTGCCCAGGCGGCTGGCCCTGTTGACCTGACCCGGACGCACTTCTCCTGCTGATCGTTCCGATACCGCTGACCGAAAGGGGCAAGGACGTGTCCACCACCCCCAGGAGACCGCTTGGTTCGGTGCTGCTGGCACTGCTGTCGTTACTCGCGGCGGCGCTCTTCGCCGCACCCGCGGCCTCGGCCCGCACCGAGGCGGTGCCCACCGCGACCCTCACCGAGGTCACCAACTTCGGCACGAACCCGAGCAACCTCCAGATGTACCTGTACGTACCGGACAACGTCACCGCGCACCCCGCGGTCGTCGTGGCCGTGCACTACTGCACCGGCTCCGGACCGGCCATGTACAACGGCACCGAGTGGGCCCAACTGGCCAACACCTACGGTTTCGTGGTGATCTACCCCTCGGTCACCCGGTCCAGCAAGTGCTTCGACGTGTCCTCGCCGCAGGCGCTGAAGCGGGGCGGCGGCAGCGACCCCGTCGGCATCAAGTCGATGATCGACTGGACGGTGAGCACCTACTCCGCCGACACCGGCCGGATCTACGCCACCGGCATCTCCTCCGGCGCGATGATGACGAACGTCCTGCTCGGCGACTACCCGGACGTGTTCGCGGCGGGCGCGGCCTTCTCCGGCGTCCCCTTCGGTTGCTTCGCGACGACCGACGGCTCGGAGTGGAACAGCGCCTGCTCGGGCGGCACGATCACCCACACCCCGCAGGAATGGGGCGACCTGGTCCGCGCCGCCTACCCCGGCTACACCGGCACCCGGCCGCGCATGCAGGTGTGGCACGGCACGGAGGACGACGTGCTGCGCTATCCCAACTTCGGGGAGGAGATCAAGCAGTGGACGAACGTCCTCGGCGTCAGTCAGACGCCTGCCGCCACCGACTCGCCGGTCTCCGGCTGGACCCGCACCCGCTACGGTGCCACCGGTGACCGGGCGCCCGTCGAGGCGATCAGCCTCCAGGGCGTCGGCCACAACCTCTACACCACCGGCATGGCCGCCCGCGCCCTCGCCTTCTTCGGCCTCGACAGCTCGGGCCCGGCCCCCCAACCCCAGCCGGGCGCCTGCAAGGTGACGGCCACGACCAGTGCCTGGAGCACGGGCCTGACGGCGTCCGTGGCGATCACCAACACCGGTACCACCGCGATCAACAGCTGGCAGCTGGCCTTCACCCTGCCCACAGGCCAGACCATCACCAACGGCTGGGGCGCCACGTACGCCCCGTCCTCCGGCGCGGTGACGGCGACGAACGCGACATACAACGGGACGATCGCGCCGAACGCGAGCGTCAGCATCGGGTACCAGGCGAACCACGGCGGGAACAGCGCGGCGCCGGGTGCCTTCACGCTCAATGGCAAGGCCTGTACAGCGAGTTGATGGCTCACCGGCCGTCGGGGTCCTCCGGCGGGATGTTCCGGCGCAGTGCGCGGGCGTCCCGCCGGACGGCGTGCCAGGAGCGCAGCAAGCCCCGCACCTGGTCGAGCAGTCCGGTGAGGGTGTACAGCAACACGGACACCACGCTTGCCGCGCCCAGGATGTCCAGGACGATCCGCGACTCCATGCTCGGGGCCTCCTCCGAGAGGGAGGGCGATCGAACCGAGAGTGAGCCGCAGGCGGGATGGCAGGTGTCTCAGGCCGACCACCCGATACCGACGGTGATCAACTGAGGCCCTGCCGGCGTGCAGGCCGCGTGTGAAGTTGTCGCGATTGACGCGCCGCCGATCCGCTCGGCGGACGCGCCCGAAAGGGACGCCGGACCCATTCCCCGTCACAGTCGGCGAACCGACCGTGCGCAGGGGAGCTTACTTCCCGTGCCCCCTGCGCCGAAGGTCCTTTGCGGAAATGGCGTCAGACCGACCGGTGGTACTGCTCCGGAACATGCACCTCTCCGCCCAGCTCCCGCGCGGCATGCCGCGCCCAGGACGGGTTCCGCAGCAGTTCGCGGCCCAGCAGCACCGCGTCCGCCTCGCCGTTGGCGAGGATCTTCTCGGCCTGTCCGGTCTCCGTGATGAGGCCGACCGCGGCGACCGGGAGGGTGGTCTCCGCCTTGACGCGGGCGGCGAAGGGAACCTGGTAGCCGGGGCCGACCGGGATGCGGACGCCCGATGCGTTGCCACCGGTGGAGACGTCCAGGAGGTCGATGCCGTGGGCCTGAAGGTCGTGGGCGAAGCGGACGGTGTCGTCCGGGGTCCAGCCGCCCTCCTCCAGCCAGTCGGTCGCCGAGACGCGGAAGAAGAGGGGCTTGTCCTCGGGCCAGACCTCGCGTACCGCGTCGACGACCTCCAGAGCGAAGCGGGTGCGGTTCTCGTAGGAGCCGCCGTACTCGTCGGTGCGGTGATTGCTGTGCGGGGAGAGGAAGTTGCCGATCAGATAGCCGTGGGCGCCGTGGATCTCGGCGACTTCGAAACCGGCGGCGAGGGCGCGACGGGCAGCGTCCGCGAACTGGCCCACCACTTGAGCGATGTGATCAGCCGTCAGCTCTGTCGGAACCGGGTGCTTCGTGTCGTACGCAAGCGCGCTGGGGCCCAGCGACTGCCATCCTCGCGCGTTCGGGGCGAGCGGTGCGCCGCCCTTCCACGGCTGGTCGGTGGAGGCCTTGCGGCCGGCATGCGCGAGCTGGATTCCCGGGACCGTGCCCTGGGAGACCAGGAAGCGGGTGATACGGCGGAACGACTCGACCTGGGTGTCGTTCCAGATGCCGAGGTCGTAGGGGGAGATACGGCCCTCGGGGCTGACGCCGGTGGCCTCGACGATGATCAGGCCGGTGCCGCCGGCCGCGCGCGCCGCGTAGTGCGCGAAGTGCCAGTCCTTCGGGGCGCCGGCCTCGGGACCCTCAGGAACGGCCGAGTACTGGCACATCGGCGGCATCCACACCCGGTTCGGGATCGTCACGTCGCGGAGGGTGAAGGGCTCGAAGAGTGCGCTCACGGCGGGCTCCATCCATCAAGGCCGGTGGTGGTCGACTCGTACGATAGGCATCGTAGTACGTCGAATGTCAAACTACGAAAGGTCTCGTACAATGGCATTCCCGAGGACCGGTCCCACCGGGTCCGGAGAGCCCCGGGAAGCCTGGAGAAGTGGAGCCGCCGTGACCTCCCCCGCCGTCAGCAACCGTGCCCTCCCGCACCCCGAGCGCGGCGAGATCCGGCTGGAGGGCATCCTGCACGCCCTCTCCGACCCGATGCGTCTGCAGATCGTGCGAGAGCTCGCCGCGGTCAGCGACGAGCTCTCCTGTTCGCACTTCGATCTGCCCGTCACCAAGTCGACCACCACCCACCACTTCCGGGTGCTGCGCGAGAGCGGAGTGATCCGGCAGGTCTACCGGGGAACCGCCAAGATGAACGGCCTGCGCCGGGACGACCTAGACGACCTCTTCCCGGGACTTCTCGACGCCCTCCTCGGTGCCGCCGTCCGCCAGTCCGTCCGGCTCGGCACCGGCTGAACCGGTCTTCGCGGGCAGGTGGTTGAAGAGCAGGTTCAGCACGATCGCCGTCAGGCAGCCCGCGCTGATGCCACTGTTCATCACCGTCTGGAACCAGTCGGGGAACTTCTCGTAGATCGTCGGCACGCCGACCGGCAGTACGCCCATGGCCACCGAGACGGCCACCACGGTCAGGTTGTTGTTGCCCTTGAAGTCCACCTGGGTGAGGGTCCGCAGGCCGCTCGCCGCGACCGTTCCGAACATCACCAGGCCCGCCCCGCCCAGCACCGGAGCCGGTACGGCCGCGACCACGGCGCCCAGCTTGGGCAGCAGGCCCAGCAGGACCAGGATGCCGCCGGCCGTGGCGACGACCCAGCGGCTGCGCACCCGGGTCATGCCGACGAGACCGACGTTCTGGGCGTACGCCGTGTACGGGAAGGTGTTGAAGACGCCGCCGAGCACGGTCGACAGGCCGTCGGCGCGCAGGCCGTCCGACAGGGAGCGCGGCTCGATCCCGCGGTCCGTCATCTCGCCCACCGCGATCAGGTCACCGGTCGTCTCGGTCATCGTCACCAGTGCCACGACCAGCATCGACACGATCGCCGAGAACTCGAAGGTCGGCGCCCCGAAGTGGAACGGCGTGCTGATCCCGACCCAGTCCGCGTCACCGACCCCGTCGAAGTCCGTGAACCCGAAGGGGACGGCCGCCGCCAGGCCGACCCCGATGCCGATCAGCACCGCGATCCGGCTCAGGAACGCCGGCGCGAACCGCTGCACGCCCAGCACCACCACCAGGACGAACAGGGCGAGCGCGATGTTCTTCGGGGCGCCGAAGTCGGCCGATCCGACACCGCCCGCGACCCAGTTGCCGGCGACCGGCAGCAGCGAGATGCCGATGATCAGGATCACCGTGCCCGTGACCAGCGGCGGGAAGAAGCGGAGCAACGTGCCGAACACGGGGGCGAGCAGCATGATCGCGAGGCCCGCCACGATCACCGAGCCGTAGATCGCCGGGAGTCCGCCGCCCGTCGTGCCGATCAGGACCATCGGTGACACGGCGGCGAAGGTGCAGCCCTGCATGATCGGGAGCCGTACGCCGAAGCGCCAGAAGCCGACGCACTGGATGAGCGTGGCGACACCGCACACCAGGAGGTCGGCGGTGATCAGATACGCCAGATCCGCGGGCGACAGTTTCATCGCGCCGCCGACGATCAGGGGGACGGCCACGGCGCCCGCGTACATCGCGAGGACGTGCTGGAGGCCGAAGGCGGCGAGCTGCCGTACCGGGGGAACTTCGTCTACGGGGTGCACAGGGGTGGTTTGAGCCATGTCCGAGACCGTAAGCGTGTTGAACAGTTTGTTGATTTCGGGGGTGTTGCCGGTTCGTTGCCCGGTGCGGGCCACGGGGTGCTCGCGCCCCTAGGAGGCATTGCCGTGCACCGCGTTCATCAGGGACTGCCAGTCCGGGAGCTTCACCACGCCCCGGCCCAGGGACGCACCGAGCTCCGCTTCCGCTCGCTCGATCGCACACCAGCCCGCCCACTCCACCGGTTCGGCGCCCTCCGCCCGCAGCGCGTCCAGTGGGTCCTCGGGCAGGTCGTTGTGTACGAGCGTGGGGGCGTCCTCGAGCAACGAGGTCACCGTCTCCTTGGCGTCCGGGCGGTTGGTGCCGATCACGCCGGTCGGGCCGCGCTTGATCCAGCCGGCCACGTACTCTCCCCGGACGGCGGAACAGCCGTGCACGACGCGCCCGTCGACGTTGGGTACCGTGCCGCTCTCCGCGTCGAACGGCAGTCCCTCCACCGGCATGCCCCGGTAGCCCACCGAGCGCAGCACCAACTGGGCCTCGATCTCCTCGAATTCACCGGTGCCGCGCACGCCGCCGCGCCCGTCGAGCACCGTCCTCTCGAAGCGGACCGCGCCCACGCGGCCGCCGTCGGCGAGGAGTTCGACGGGGCGGAGGAAGAAGCGCAACGAGATCCTGTGGGAGGTCGGTCGTGACTCCGCGGCCGCCCAGCCTCGCAGCACCTCCACGTTGCGGCGCTGCGGCGCCGACAGGGCAGAGGGGTCGAGGTACGCCGGGTCCAACGCCAACTCCGCCGCGTTCACGGCCACTTCGGTGTCCGGCAGGGAACCCAACTCGCGCAGCTCCTTGGTGGTGAAGCGGGCCTGGGAGGGGCCCCGCCGACCTACCATGTGGACCTCCGTCACCCGGCTGGCGGCCAGCGCGGTGAGCGCCGGATGCGGCATGTCGGTCGGGCTGAGCTCCGTCACCCCGCGGGCCAGCATCCGCGTCACGTCGACCGCGACGTTCCCCACCCCGATGACCACCGCCGACCGGGCACCGACCACGAAGCCGTCGGCCGCGGAGTCCGGATGCGCGCTGTACCAGGACACGAACTCCGTCGCCGACCAGCTGCCCGGAAGATCCTCGCCCGGGATCCCCAGATGCCGGTCGGTCGCGGCGCCCACGCAGTACACGACGGCGTGATACAGCTCGCGCAGCCGCGAGGTCGGCACCCCGCCCGGGCCGACATCGATACCGCCGAGAAACCGCACGCGCTCGTGCTCCAGGACCGTCCGCAGGTTGTTCTGGAGCGATTTGATCTTCTCGTGGTCCGGTGCCACGCCGTAGCGCACCAGGCCGTACGGGCACGGCAACCGGTCCAGGACGTCGACGAGCACGTCGGGATCCTGCTGGACGAGGCTCTGGGCGGTGTAGCACCCGCTGGGCCCGGAGCCGACGACGGCGACACGCATGCTTCCAGGATCGCACCGCCACCGCTCCGCTGACAGGGTGCCGCGCGTGACACGCGTACGCGTGTCCGTTCGTATGGAATGTGATCATGCGGTTACGTTGCGTGCGTGCTGGAAGCATCCGTTCTTCATCTTTCTGAACGTCGTCCGACGGACGGCAGCGTGTCCGTGTGGCCCGCGTGGAAAGTGCGGGAGGACGGGGGCGTGATGGCGTGGTTCCACGTCCGGCTGGCCTTCGCCGACGGTGCCCGGGTGGACACGCTCGCGGTGGTGGCCGAAGGCGGCGTGTCCCTGGAGGACGTACGGGCACGGCCGGCGCTGTCGCTCGAGGACCTGGGCGCCCTCGCCGACTGGATCGAGGGCCCGCTCTTCGAGGCCTGTGGAGTGACGCCTCCCCGGGCCGCGGAGCAGCTGGTCGGCCGGGCCCGCCCCGCCTGGCCGCGCGGTAGGGAAGGGCGCTGGTTGATCGCCCAGGAGTACCGAGCCGCCCAGGACGACGGCGTCGACCCGGTCCTCGCGGTCATGTGCGCGACCGGGCACAGCCGCCGCAAGTCGCTCCGGCTCATCGCCCGGGCGCGCGACGCGGGCTTCCTGACACCACGTCACGCAAGACGCTGAACCGGCGAGTTCACCGGAGCATCCCGTTCAGAGCATGTCCCGCATCCGGTTGATCTCGCTCGTCTGCTGGGCGACCACGTCGTCGGCCATCTCCTCGATCCGGATGTTGTTGCCCTGCCCCTTCACGTCCGTCGCCATGGTGATCGCCCCCTCGTGGTGAGTGATCATCAGCGTGAGGAAGAGCTCGTCGAACGCCTTCCCCTTCGCCGCGCGCAGCTTCTTCAGCTGGGCCTCGGTCGCCATGCCGAGCATCGTGGCGTGCGTGTGGTCCTCGCTCTTCTCAGGCTCGTCGTACTCCTTCAGCCAGGCCCGCATCGCGGCGATCTCCGGCCCCTGGGCGGCCGATATCCGCTCGGCGAGCCCCTTGAGTCTCGCCGACTCGGCGCGTTCGGGGGCCAGTTCGGTCAGTTCCAGCGCCTGGGCGTGGTGCGCGATCATCATCCGCGCGTACGAGACGTCCGCCGAGTTGGGAGTGTCGTCGTCGGCCCGCTGCTCCTCGGCGTCCTGGGCGGACAGTGTGCGGTTCGCCTCGCCCGGCTTGCCCGGCGCGAGCACCGAAGGCCCGCTCCCCGACGCCGACTTGGGATCCGCCTCGGAGTCGCAGCCCCCGAGGGCCAGGGCTGCCACGGCGGCCAGGGCCGCCGTCAGCAGGGGCGCACGGCGGAAAAGCACAGTGGCCGCCCATGGTCCCTTCATTACAGGTTCGTTGCCCTCTGTTGATCTGTGCATGGTGAAGACGATACTGCGGTGACGCGTGAACCGTTCCACATGAACGGCACAGGGAGGAAAACAGTGATCCTGTTGAAAGAGTCCCGAACCCGGCGCAGACGCCTGGGAGTTGCCGCGGCCGCCGCGGGTCTCCTGGCCGCCCTGCTGACCGCAGGACCGGCCGTGGCGACCCCCGACCCCGGGGACGGTCCGGCCGCGGGCAAGGGGGTGTCCAAGAGCGCCGAGGCCGAGGTGAAGGCGGCGATCGCCGACGGCGAGATACCCGGCCAGGACGAGATCGTCCACTCCGACAACATCGAACACCTCGTCAACATCCCCAAGGACGCACTGCCCGGCACCAATTCGGACCTGGCCTTCCAGGGCAGGTACGCCTTCTCCGGCAACTACGACGGCTTCCGCATTTTCGACATCAGCAACCCGAAGGCGCCCAAGACCGTCGCCCAGGTGCTGTGCCCCGGATCGCAGAACGACATCTCCGTCTCCGGGAACCTGCTGTTCCTGTCCACCGACTCCTCGCGCAGCGACAGCAGTTGCAGCAGCACCACCCAGCCCGCGACCGAGAAGTCGTCGTGGGAGGGCATGAAGGTCTTCGACATCACCGACAAGACCAACCCGAAGTACGTCGCCGCCGTGGAGACCGCCTGCGGCTCGCACACCCACACGCTGGTGCCCGAGCGCAGGAACGTCTACCTCTACGTCTCCTCGTACTCGCCGAGCGCGACCTACCCCGACTGCCAGCCGCCGCACGACGGCATCTCTGTCATCAAGGTGCCCCGCAACGCGCCCGAGAAGGCGGCGGTCGTGGACTTCCCGGTGCTCTTCCCCGGCGAGGGCCCCGACGGCGGCGGCAACCCCGGTTCGCCCACCAACCCGGGCGTCGCCAAGACCACCGGCTGCCACGACATCACCGTGCTGCCCTCGAAGGACCTGGCGGCGGGCGCCTGCATGGGTGACGGCATCCTGTTCTCCATCAAGGACCCGGAGCACCCGAAGGTCATCGACCGTGTGCAGGACAACGTGAACTTCGCGTTCTGGCACTCGGCCACCTTCAACCAGAACGCGAACAAGGTCGTCTTCACCGACGAGCTGGGCGGCGGCGGCGCGGCCACCTGCAACGCGGAGATCGGTCCGAACCGCGGTGCCGACGGCATCTACGACATCGTTGGCAAGGGCGACAAGCGCAAGCTCGTCTTCCGCAGCTACTTCAAGATCCCCCGCCACCAGGCGGACGTCGAGGTGTGCGTGGCCCACAACGGCTCGCTGATCCCGGTCAAGGGCAAGGACATCATGGTCCAGGCCTGGTACCAGGGCGGTGTCTCCGTCTGGGACTTCACGAACTCCTCGCGCCCGAAGGAGATCGGCTACTTCGAGCGCGGCCCCGTGACCACCGAGCGGCTGACGACCGCCGGCTCCTGGTCGGCGTACTACTACAACGGCTACATCTACTCCAACGACATCGCCAAGGGCTTCGATGTCCTGAAGCTCAGCGACCGGCGCACGGATCCCGCCAAGAAGGTGCGGCTCGGCGAGCTCAACGTCCAGACGCAGCCGGACTACTTCGACTGATCCCCGGGCTCCTGGCCCGTCTCGAAGAATCGCGACAGATCCCCGTCGTACGTCCCGTCGGGTGCCTCGGTGCCCGGCGGGACGCCCTGCTCCCAGTCGAGCCGGTAGCGCGTGAACAGCTCGGCGCGCAGCGTCGCCATCGACATCGGGACGTTCGGTACGACCATCGCGTAGACCGCGCCCATGAGTTGCGAGCGCAGCATCGGGTAGTCGGTCTCGACCGTCTGTGAACCGTGCCGTTCCATCGTGTCCCGCAGCAGCTCGGCGAGGCGCTGTTGCTCCGGGCACTGCACGAAACCCTCGGTGTCCAGCAGGCCCGCCATGTGCTGGCGCATCAGAACGGTCCGGTCCCGGGCCAGGCCCAGGACCGCGTCTATGGCCCGGGCCATCCGCTCCCGGCCGTCCTCGGTGCGCGGATCGCGCTCCAGCGCCTCCTCCAGCGTGCGGTGCATGAGCCGGTGCACGGCGGACTGCACGAGCCGCCGCTTGCCGGGGAAGTAGTACGACACCAGACCGCGAGCCGAACCGGCCCGGTCCGCGATGTCGCCGAGGGTCGTGGCCTCGTAACCGCGCTCGGAGACCAGTTCGACAGCGGCCTGCAGGAGCCGCTCCCGGGAACGACGGCGCAACTCTTCGTTGACCGAGGCGCTGCGCGGGGACATGCTGTAACTCCTGCGTTGACTGGCTCTCAGCCAACTATACTCAAATGCGTCCGGACCGGCCCGAGAAAGGCCTGGTCGGGGCAGCCGCCTGCTCTGGGCGACGCGGGGGATCGTCCAGGGTGGGCGGGTATACGACCCAATGGTGTCCTCAGGCGACCACCTCGGCGGGGTGACCAACCGGTTTTCGGACACCTTTCTGGAATCGATCCCGGGTGTCGACCCCGCGTGCCGACCGGGGTCTCAGCCCGCCAGATCGAGAACCGGCCGCAGCCCGTCGGGCCGCTGCGCCGTCGGCAGATGATCCACGAAGTGCACCCCGCAGCCCAGGGCCGCCGCACCGCCGTCCGCCCGCCGGTCGTCGCCGACCATCAGGACGTTCCGGGGCTCGACACCGAGCGCCGCGCAGGCGGTCTTGAACAGCCGGGGGTCCGGCTTCTGGACGCCGTGTTCGTACGACAGCACATACACGTCGACGTACGGATCGAGCCCGTGCGCGCGGAAGACGGGTCGCAGGTCCCAGCCGATGTTGCTGACCACACCCACCCCGATCCCGCGCTCCCGCAGCCCCCGCAGGACCTCGGCGGCGTCGGGATACGGCTGCCAGGCGACGGGGGACATGTGCCGGTCGTACAACGCGTCGTGCAGGGCGGGATCCGGCAGCGGGACCAGTCGCGAGAGCCCGGTGTACGCGGCACGGTGCAGCTCGGCACTCTCGTCCCGAATTCCCCACACGGCGGCGACCTCGTCCGGCAGCGGCCCCCGGGGCGCCATCCCGCCGGGCAACGCCCCCACCCTCTCCAGCTCCAGCGCGGCCCGCGTCAACTCCGCCTCGGCGAGGGCAAGTCCCGCCTCGGCGAGAACAGCCCTCAACCAGGACTCGGTGGACTCGATCCGGAAGAGGGTTCCCGAGAAGTCGAACAACACGGCAGACATGCGATGATCCTACGAGCCTGCGTTCCACTCGACGGGGAGCTCGCCCCCGCAGAACACGCAGACGAAATCCGCCTCGCGCACGATCGACCGCTCCCCGCACTCCTCGCAGCGCCGGAACACCACCTCATGCGTGAACCGGCCAGGATGCTTGATACGGGCCTGGTCGAGCGCGCGCCCGACCGCCTCCCAGGAACCGAGGTCCGGGCAGTAGCCGGTGGAGTGGTTGGTGACCTCGTGGACCGCCCAGCGGCCGGCGGCCCGGGTGAATCCCATCTCGCCGGCGGCCGTCACATCCGCGCCGCCCGCGCAGGCCACGTGCTCACTCCTGCGGGGCGCGAGCCGCAGGAGGCCGTCGAGGGCGACGACGAAGGTGAAGGGCTCCGAGGTCTCGGCCGGCCCGCGCCCGGACAGCCAGGCGTCGAGGTCGGCGGCGGAACGGATGATCCTGCCCTCGCTGTCCGGCCGTACCGTCGAGCGCAACTCGGGTGGGCCCACATAGCCGTAGCCCCGGACCGGGCTGTCGTTCACGGCCGGTACCGCTGGTGGACCATCACCGCCAGTGTCACCAGCATCGTGCCCAGGAGCCAGCCGCCGAGCACGTCGGAGGGCCAGTGGACGCCGAGCCAGATACGGGTCAGACCGACGCCGACCACGGAGATCACGGCGACGGTCAGAGCCGTGAACCACAGGGCGCGGCCGGCGCCGTAGTGGTGGAGGAGCCACAGGAGGAGACCGCAGACGACCGTGGCCGTCAGGGCGTGGCCCGACGGGTAGGCCGCGAAGTGCGCGGTGTCGACGGGGTCGGGCCAGACGGGGCGCGGGCGGCCGACCGCGGCCTTCAGGATCTGCTGGAGCAGTGTGCCCAGCGCACAGGTGGCCGCCAGCCATACGGCGGTCCACCGGGCGTTGCGCCGCCACACCAGCCAGATCACGGCGATCGCAGCCAGGATGCGCATCGCCCAGGGGTCCCAGACCCAGTCCGTGAGGATGCGGAAGGCGTGGGTGACACCCGGCTCGTCGACCGCCCAGCGGTGGGTCGTGTCGGCGATGTCGCGGTCCACGGTGAGCAACGGATGCCACTCGACCACGACCAGGACGAGCAGCAGCACCGAGCACAGGGCGAGGACACCGGTCGCGCGGGCGGCGGTCCGGTGCTCCGGGGGGCGGGGCGGGGAGTCGACGGACGGCGTGTGCATACTGCGATCCTCGCCGACCGGTGCGGCTTGAGGCCAATTCCGGGGCGGGGCGGAGGCCGAACACGTACCGGTTCTCGTCGAGTTCGAGTCGTATGTTTCGAGCCGTATGGGGCGTACGCCGCCCCCTCCTCCCGTCCGGCCGCCTCAGAGCGTCAGGAGCATGGTCACCATCGCGATACCCATCGACAGCCGACACGCGCGCGCGAGTTCGGGACGGTCGCCCCAGCCGACGGGTCCGCCACCGGCGGTCGCCGGTATCAGGCGGACGCCGGACAGCAGGACATAGCCCGCGAAGTAGAGGAGCAGTACGCCCGTCACCACGGGGACTCCCGCGCCGCCGTGGTGCCCGGGGGAGGCCGCCATCACCGCCGCCATGTAGACCATGGCCCCGGCTCCCACCAGGTGGTGCAGATGATGGGTGCTCGTGCGTGCCGCCCACAGCGCGCGCAGCGCGGCCCCGCCGAACACGGCCGCGCAGAGCGGCCATGCCCACGACGGTGGTGTGAACACGGCGGCGGGTACGGCCATCGCGGCCATCCCGAAGCCCATCAGCGCCTCACCGCCCGCGGCCCGGCGCTGTTCCTCGACGCTGCTGCGCATCCGCAGCAGGCAGTACGCCCCGGTCGCCGCACAGAGCGCCACCAGCAGCCAGCCGGGCGAAGCCGGTCCGTGCACGCCCACCTCCCCGCTCGACGTCGGTCAAGAAATGCCCGGGCCATGCGGCGCGCAATCGAGCGCAAGGGTGTACGCGGGGAGCGTGCGACGGAGCACAGCAGGTCAGAGGGGTCACGTAGCCATGGTTTACGAGTAAAACACCTGTTAAGGTATTGACTCATGAGCAGTGCGACCCCCTTTGCCCGCACCCCGCGCGTCCGCCGTCTCCCCCTGGCCGGTGTGCTGCGCCTCGGCAGGCCCTCCGACATCTGGTTCAAGCCCGCCCTGAGTGTGGTCGTCGCGGTCGCCCCGCCGAACCTGACCTTTCTGGCCCTCGGCCGACTCGACCTGGCCATGTACACCATGGCCGGGTCCCTGTGCGCGCTGTACGCCCACCACCGGCCCTACGCCGCCCGGGCCCGCGCCCTGGCCGGGGTGGTGCTGGGCATGGTCGCCGGCCTCGGTGTCGGTCTGGTCGCCGCTTCGCTCACCGGCAGCGCGGTGGTGCTGGTCACCGTCGGCGCACTGGTGGCCGCCGTACAGAAAGCGCTCTGTGACGCGACCCGGATCGGCCCGCCGGGCCATGTGGTCCTCACCTTCATCAGCTCCGCCTCCCTGTTCGCCCCGCAGACGCTCGCCCAGGTGCCCGGCCACCTCGCCCTGGCCCTCGCGGCGGGCACCTGGGCCTGGTTGGTCGGCATGGCACCCGGTCTGTTCCGGCCGCACGGCCCGGAGCGACGGGCCACCGCCCACGCCCTGAACGCGGCTGCCGCGTACGCGGAGAACCGGCGCCCGCATACGAGCGGAACCGCCCATGCCGCCGTACAGGCGGCGTGGCAGACCCTCTTCTCGGCCGGCGCCCGCTCCGAGACCCGGCAGGCCCTCGAACGCCTCGTCGTCCGCGCCGAGGTCGCCCTCGCCGCTCCCGCCGACGCGGACCCGCACCGCCTGCGCGCCTGGGCCCGCGAACTGCGCGGCACGGGGCCGGTCCCGCGGGCGGCGTACGACGGCGAACTCCTCGGCGTGGAGGCCGCACTCGCCGCCCCGGCCCGCCGGTGGTGGCGGGCCCTCGGACCGCTCGCCCCGATCGCGATGCGCACCGCCCTGGGCTGCGCCCTCGCCGGTTACGCCTCCCTCGCGCTCGGCATCGGCCGCCCCTATTGGGCGCTGGTCACCGCCGCCTCGCTCTACCAGGCCAACGTCACCCTCACCTGGAGCCGGGGCGTCCAGCGCGTTGTCGGCAATCTCGTCGGGGTGCTGGTGTTCGCCGCCGTGGTTCCGCTCGCCCACCTCGGGCCCGCCGCCCTCGTCCTGTGCTGCCTCGCCTTCAACTTCGGCGCCGAGGCACTCATCGGCCGCAACTACTGGCTCGGCAGCATCTGTGTGACCCCGATGGCGCTGCTCATCACGGAGTTCGCCGGGTACCAGGAGCCGGGCCGGCTGATCACCGAGCGGGTCGTGGACACCTTCGTCGGGGCGCTGGTCGGGTTCGCCGCCGCCATGGCCGTCACCAACCGGCGCGCGGGAGATCGCGTCGAGCAGGCGCTGGCCACCGTGGAACGCGCCCGCGCCCGCGCCGCCCGCCTTGTCGCGGAGCCGCACCTCGCTCCCGGCAGCCTGGACGCCGCCCGCCGCGCCCTCGCCGCCGCCCTGGTCGACCTGCGGGCCGGCGTCGAGGCCGCGTCCGGCGAATGGTGGCAGCGCGCCCTGCCCCAGGAGAGGGTCGTACGCGCCGAACAGGCCGGACACCGTACGCTCGCCGCGACGATCCTGCACCACAGAGCGGAGGGCGCACGCCCATGACGGCACCGAACGGACGACCGGAGGAACCGGCGAGGCACGACACCGTCGCCGCCGTCGTCCGGCAGTGGCAGACCGTCCACCCCGGCCTCGACACCGGCCCCATGGAGATCATCGGCCGCGTCAACCGCTGCGCGGCCCTCCTCCAGCAGGCCGAGGACGCTCCCCTGCGCAGGGCCGGACTCAGCCGTCCGGAGTTCGACCTGCTCGGCGCCCTGCGCCGCACCGGCCACGAGCTGACCCCCGGTGACCTGGCCCGTGAGACCTTCTCCTCCGGCGCCGCCGTCACCAAGCGGCTCAAGCAGCTGACCGAGCGGGGCCTGGTGGAGCGCCGGGGCGACACCCGTGACCGCCGCGTCGCCCACGTCCGGCTCACCGAGGCCGGCCGCGACCTGGTCGACGGGATCCTGCCCGAGCAACTGGCGTACGAGACGGCCGTGCTGTCCGTCCTGACCCCCGAGGCGCGGGACGAACTCGCCGGCCGGCTGGGGGAGCTGCTCGGCCGACTGGAGGGCAGCCTGGGAGTGCTGCGCGCCTGACGGCTCCGACCTGCGGTTTCGGAAGTTTCGAAGCCCGCTGCCTGTTGACGCGGTCCCTCCGCGCTTTCTACGTTCGTCCAGGTCGGTGCGGATCATCGACCGTCGTACGGAATGCCGAACGAAGGATGGATGCCGTGGCAGCCGAAGGCCCCGCCCCCGAGAAGCTCACCATCGATCTCGGGACCGAGACCGGACCCTTCCACGGGGGAGCCAGCGGCACGCTCTACGGGCTCTACGGCGACGGCGTGCCCAGCCGCGTCGTGGTCGAGGGCATGTACCCGCGCACGGTGACGACCAAGGCCCAGGACGGCACCCAGCATCCCGGCGGCGACGCCCTGGAGATCCTGCCGGCCTTCGTCGCGGCGGGCGGCAAGGACGTCTACGTCTACCTTCCCGACTTCCACCGGGGGTTTCCGTACGAGTGGCCGGGCGCCACGGGCGAGGAGCGGCTCGCCGGACATCTGGACGTGATCCGCCGTCAGGTCGAACACGTCCTGACCCTCGGGGAGTTGAAGGACCACGTCGTGTACGTGCCGTTCAACGAACCCGAGGGCAACATGTTCGGCGAAGGGGAGTGGAGCTACGACCAGGTCTCCTGGCGGACCGAGCCGGACCACTACTTCGCCGCCTGGGAGGCCGCGTACCGCCTCATCAAGGAGCTCGACCCGGACGCTCGCGTGGCCGGACCCAACACCTGCATTCTGTACCCCGAGGTCAGGGAGTTCCTGGAGTTCGCGACGTCGCACGACGTGCTGCCCGACATCGTCACCTGGCACGAGCTGTCCTCGCCCGCCGAGGTCCGCACCAACATCGCCAAGTACCGTGAGCTTGAACGGGAGTTGGGAATCGGCCCGCTGCCCGTGAACATCAACGAGTACGCGCACAACTACCACGTCTCCGTGCCCGGACAGATGATCCAGTGGATCGCCGCCATCGAGGAGTCGAAGGTCGACGCCGACATCGCCTACTGGAACATCGCCGGGAACCTCAACGACTCGGCGGTCGAGGCGAACAAGGCCAACGGCCAGTGGTGGCTCTACAACGCCTACGGGCAGCTGACCGGAAACACCGTCCGGGTGCTCGCCCCGCACCCCAACGAGCAGTACACCCTGCAGGGCGTCGCCACCCTCGACCGGGACAAGCGGCAGGCGCGGGCGCTGTTCGGGGGAGCGGACGGCGCGGCGGACGTCGTCTTCGAGGGCGTGGACGCGGAGGTGTTCGGTGCCGTGGTCCACGCCCGTGTCGTGGAGATTCCCTGGACGGGTCAAGTGGGCGCGGCAGAACAGCCGTTGCGGCTGCGGGACGAGGAACTGCCGGTCGCGAACGGCACAGTGACGCTCGGTCTGACCGAGCTCGACGCGATGTCCGCCTACCACGTGATCCTGTCGCCGGGCGGCAACGGGACCGCGGCCCTGCCGCCCGCGGTCCGCTGGAGGCGGACGTACGAGGCCGAGGACGCCACCTACACGGGAGGCGGTTACTCGAAGAACGGACCCGAGGGGTCCCCCTCCGCCGTCGATCGGTTCGCGACCTCCGGTGGCTACCACGTGGGCGGTCTGCGCACCGGATCAGACGGCGTGCTCGCCTTCGACGTCGAGGTGCCGCAGGACGGGACGTACGACCTCGCGGTGTTCGCGGGCTCGCACAATCTCGCCGACCTGGTGCGTGAGCAGGGCCCCACCAACGTCTTCCTGCGCGTCGACGGCGAGAATCCTCGCGAACTGCGGCTACCACTCGGCTACAAGCCGGCGGTGTGGGGGCACACCGACACCCGGGTGGAGCTGACCGAGGGCCGGCACCGGATCACCCTCGCCGCCCAGGACCCCGACCTCGGCGTCACCAAGGGGGACGCGGTCGTCGACAAGCTGGACCTCCTGCTGCGGAGCGAGGACGAAACCGCCCTGTACGACGCCGAGTTCGCGGACCTCGGTGGCGGGGCCCGGGTCAGTCACGCCCACCGCGGCGCCTCGGGGCCCGGAGTCGCCGTGCTCCCGCGTGGCGGCACCGTCACCTTCTGGACGTACGCGGCCGAGGACGGCGAGGCCTCCGTGACGGTCGACCTGCTCGGGCCCGGAGAGGGCGTGTGGAGCGTCAACGGCGAGGAGATCGGACGCGTCGAGCGTGGCGCCGTACCGCTCTTCCTGGCCGGGGGCGTCAACAAGGTGACGGTCACCGGGACATCGGACCGGCTGATCGTCGACCGGCTGCGGATCGCTCCTTCTCGCGGCCTCCTGCCCAGCACCGCGTACGCCGCCGAGGAAGGCGTCCTGACCGGCACGGCGAGGGTGACCGGACACCCGTACGCCGTCGGTGGCAAGGCGGTTGACGGCATCGGCGCCGGGCCCGCGAACGCGCTCACCCTGACGGTCACGGCGGATCGCGCCGGACGCCACGCGCTGACGATCCGCTACTCCAACGGCGAGCAGCCCCCCTCCACCCACTACAACCCGGACCCGGTCTGCCGCCACGCCGACATCTGCGTCAACGGCGCCCCCGCGCACCGCGTCCTGTTCCCCACCACCTTCCACTTCAACAACTTCTGGAACCTCTCCGTACCCGTCACCCTGCGCCCGGGACTCAACACGATCACGTTCACCGCCGACGAACTCCCCGACTTCGCCGGCGACACCAGGAACGCATTCGGCCAACGCTCCGCCCACGCCCCCGTCATCGACCAGGTCACGGTGACACCGCTCGCCCCCGCGGAGGCTGACGTGCGTTCCCTCTAGAGCATGGGGAACCGGGTCACGCCCGCCCGGCCGTCGCCGCCAGTTTGCGCAACTGGCGCCAGTTCAGGCGGGGTTGCGCCTCCGGTACACCCGGTCGAGTCCTCGGGACGTGGACGCGAAGCGCCCCGGGAACGATGCGGCAGTGGACCGGGGTGGGCAGGATCAGGGCCTCGCCGTCGACGCCGACCTCGATCTCCGACTGGTCGGCGTCGATGACCACCTCCCGCGCGGACAGGACCGCGAGACCCTCCGGATCGGGGTCCAGCAGCAGCGCCGCGGCCTCGGCCGCACTGTCCACCTTGACGCCGAGGATGCCGAGCAGCCCCGAGTCGAGCCGCTCGCGGCGGCCGAGGCCCACCGGATCGTCGGTGCGGTAGGCGTTGTTGCTCACCAGCACGGCTTGCGGGCCGTCGAGTGTCGTGGCGTCGATCCGCGCGGTCAGACGGGGACCGTGCCGGCGGGTGAGCAGGTCGGGCAGGAGCTCCAGAGTGGTGCCGATCTTGTCGTCGCGGTAGGCGGGACTCTGGACGACCGCCGCGTACGCGCCGAAGGAGGCGTTGTTGACGAAGGGATGATCCGCGGCGAAGCCGAGATCCACCCGGAGTTCGACGCCGTCGGTGAGCGCGTCGAGACAGGCCGCGGGGTCGGCGCGGTCGAGGCCCAGGTCCATCGCGAAGTGGTTGCGCGTACCGGCGCAGACGACGAGGAACGGCAGGTCGTGTTCCGCGGCGACGGCGGCGACCAGGGCCTGGGTGCCGTCACCGCCCGCGACGCCCAGCAGGTCCGCGCCCTCCGCCACGGCCGCCCGCGCGAGCGCGGTCACGTCCTGGTGCTCCTCCGGGTCGAGCAGGACGACCCGCGCGCCCAGCCGTTCGGCCTTCTCCCGCAGACCGAACCGCGCCACCTTCCCGCCTCCGGAGCGGGGGTTCATGATCAGGAAGGGCCGCCGCACCGACCGCACCCGGTGCTCCTTCATACGCTTGGGCCGGGTGCCGGTGCTGCGCAGCGCGTACCGCCCGCTCCACACGGCCACGGCCCACAGCACCGGCGACAGCACGAGCACCCATCCCAGGGTGACCACGAAGAGGACGACGACCACGGTGGGGGTGACGGCCGCGAGCACCGCCGCCAGCCAGCGTGCCGGGCCGCGCCGGGTCAGCGTCCACCACACCGCCGCCGCGGTGACGGCCCCGCCCGCGAGCCCGGCCGCCAGCAGCAGCACGCCGTCGAGGCCGCCGTACCCGAGGGGGAGCAGCATCGCGAGGGCGGCCGCCGCCAGGGCGGTCCTGGCCGCCCATCGCTGCCCGTGCCAGGCCGGGGCGTTCACGTCCACGCTCATGTGCTCCTCCACTGCTCGACGCCCTCGGGGCCATGGCGGTCGGCGGAGCATATCCAAGTCGGCGAAACGGCCGACGTCAGGTGTGATGTCGGCCGGAAGACGCCGTGTTCAGATTCCGGGCCGGTACCGGATCGGATGGTCCGCCGGCACCTCCACCAGCACGATCGGTGTGCCGTCCGGGTCTGCCACCCACATCTCGACCAGCCCCCACGGCTCCTTCACCGGGGGCCGTACGATCTCGACACCCTTGGCCCGCAGTTCCTCGTGCGCCGCGGTCACGTCCGCGACCTGGAGCCACAGCCGCACGTCCGCGGCCGGTGGAGCCTCGGACCGTCCCGACAGCTCCAGGAATCCACCGCCGAGGAAGTAGACGGTGCCCCGCTCCGGGCCCGTGCCGAACTCGCGGTACACGGCGAGGCCCAGCTGATCGCCGTAGAAGACTCGGGAACGCTCCGGATCCGTGGGCCGCAGCAGGACGCGGCCGCTCAGTACGTGCACCATGCGGGGGAGCCTATCCGGGGCGCTACTCTCGACCGTGCCCCAGTCGTGCCCCTGAAGTGGAGACGCGCCCCATGGAGACCACCGCCGGCCTCACCTTCCGTGACGCCACCGACGCCGATGTGGACACGCTCGTCGCGCTGGTCGAGTCGGCGTACCGCGGAGACGACAGCCGCGCCGGGTGGACCACCGAGGCGGACATCCTGGAGGGGCAGCGGACGGATCCGGAGGGTGTACTCGCCGTCATCAAGTCGCCCGACAGCCGGCTGCTCACGGTGGAGCAGGACGGCCAGGTCGTCGCCTGCTGCCAGATCGAACACCGGGGCACCCACGCGTACTTCGGGATGTTCGCGGTCAGCCCCACCCTCCAGGGCGGCGGCCTCGGCAAGGTGATCATCGCGGAGGCGGAGCGGATCGCCCGGGAGACCTGGGGCGTCACCGAGATGCACATGACCGTGATCTCGGTGCGCGACGACCTCGTCGCCTGGTACGAGCGGCGCGGCTACCGCCGTACGGGAGAGATGACGCCCTTCCCGTACGGCGACGAGCGCTTCGGCGTTCCGCAGCGCGACGACCTGCAGTTCGAGCTGCTGGTCAAGCCGCTGGTGTGACGTTCCTGCCCCGGTTCATGTGGTTCCCGTGGTTCACGCGGTGAAGCGGCCGGTGCGCTTGATCTCCGGGTAGTCGGTCGTCGCGCCGTCCAGTTCCAGGGCCCGGACCAGCCGCAGATGGTCCTGGGTGTTCACCACCCAGCCGATGATCTTCAGATCTGCCTTGCGGGCCGCCTCGACGACCTCCAGGGTCAGCCGGCGGATGTTCAGGCAGACCGTTCCCGCACCGGCCTCGACGGCACGCTCCACGATGTCGGGGCCGAACCGGCTGCCGATGAGCGCGGTCCGTACGCCGGGCACCAGGCGGCCGATCTCGGCGATCGCCTCGTCGTGGAACGAGGACACCTCGACCCGGGAGACCAGGTTGCGCCGGAGCATGACCTCGGCCAGCGCCCGTGCCGCCGCGATGTCCTTGATCTCGGCCTGGAGCGGTGACTGCACGGCGTCCAGGACCTCCTCGAACACCGGGACGCGTTCCCCGCGTCCCGCGTCCAGGGCGCGCAGTTCGCTGAGGGTCTTCTCGGCGATCGGGCCGGTTCCGTCGGTCGTGCGGTCCACGTCGGTGTCGTGCATGACGACGAGGGCGCCGTCCTTGCTCAGATGCAGATCGAGTTCGATGAGGTCGAGGCCGGCCTGCTGGGCGGCGACGAAGGAACGGAGGGTGTTCTCGGGTTCGGTACCCATGACTCCGCGATGACCGATGGTAAGGAAGTTCAAGGTTCAACTCGCTTCCGTCGACGGCGGCTCGGTGCAAAGCCGCAGCCTAACGGCTACGCCGTGTGATGGACCCCTACGTACACGAGGGATCGAGGTGACGTGCGGGGGAGTGAAGTCGCTTACCCGGAATCCCCGTGTTCATGGCACTCGACAGGAAAAAGTTCGGTGACCATCGGTGTGGGCAGGATAACTTCCCGAGTCCGCTCTTGCTGGACGGAAGCTCGTATGTATACGGTCTTCATACGCGAGTTTCTCCCGTGGAGGATGGGACATGACGGAAATTCTTGTGCAGGCGGCTTCGGGGGACCAGGTTCCTCCCGTGACCAGGGTGGTGGAGCACCCGGCATGGCCCGTGCTCAAGGATGCCGTGGAGCGGATCCGGCCATGGCAGTCCAAGGACGGGTCGATCGACTTCGGGGCCGAGAGCGCACCCGCGCGCGGGGACGCCGAGGACGCCGTACGGCGTGTCGTCGACGCGGTGCAGGAGTTGTCGCCGTCGCTGCCGCACGACGCCGACTACCACGCCGCCCTGGTCAAGGACCTCCGGCGCTGGTCCGAGGGCGGCTTCGAGGTGCCCGACTTCCTCGACTCCCTGCTGGCCTTCCAGCCCGCCGCGAACCGCGCGGACGGTCTCCAGCACCTGGTCGTCTTCCCGATGTACACGCAGAACGGCAACCCGGACCGCAATCTCGAGGCGGTCGTGCTGCGCATGGTCTGGCCCGAGTGGCTGGCCGACCTGGAGCGCACCCGCTACGACAACCCCCTGTTCTGCGGCATCAAGTTCGAGGACTTCACCGCCGGTTACGACACCAACTCGGCCGTCCTCTTCCCGGAGACGATCGCCGTGCGCGAGGCGCCGGAACGCTTCTCCTGGGGCGGTATCTTCTGCGACCGCGAGGCCGCCCGGTTCCGCCGGGTCACCGACGCGGCCGTCGACATCCTGGGCCTGGAGCTGCCCGAGGACATCGCCGCGATGGTCCACGACCAGAAGCGCTGCGAGGAGGCCTTCGTCCTGTGGGACATGGTCCACGACCGCACCCACAGCCACGGCGACCTGCCCTTCGACCCGTTCATGATCAAGCAGCGCCAGCCGTTCTGGATGTACGGCCTCGAAGAGCTGCGCTGCGACCTCACCGCCTTCAAGGAGGCCGTGAAGCTGGAGAAGGACGGCGTTCCGCAGGCCCGTGACGTGCAGTACGCGGTCCTCTTCGACCGGATGTTCCGCTTCCCGGTCACCGGCGAGCGCGTGCGCAACTACGACGGGCTCGGCGGCCAGCTCCTCTTCGCGTACCTGCACAAGCACGACGTCGTCCGCTGGACCGACAACAAGCTGTTCATCGACTGGCAGCGCGCCCCCGAGGTCACCAACCAGCTGTGCGCCGACATCGAGCAGCTCTACCGTGACGGCATCGACCGCCCCAAGCTCGTCCACTGGTTCGCCGGCTACGAGCTGGTCTCCACCTACCTCGCCCCGCACCCCGGCTCCAAGTGGGCCAAGGGTCCCGACGCCCTCGACCTGTCGCTGCCGCCCCGGAAACTCGTCGACGACGTGCTTCCGGACGAGTTTCCGCTGAGCATGTTCTATGAGGCCCTCTCCAAGAAGCTTCGCCATGTGATCGCCTCGACCCGGGGCATCACGGCGCAGAACGCCGAGCGGGTCGCCGCGTGAGCGATCGCGGCACCGGGAACACTGCACAGGCCGTCGAGGCGGCTGCTCAGGAGGCGAAGAACATGGCGGGGAACGGAGCTCTCAGCGGTGCGGTGATCGCGGTGGCGGGCGCGGGCGGGCCCGCGGGCCGGGCGGCACTGCTGCGGCTGGCCGAGGCGGGCGCGACCGTCGTCGGCGCGGACAACGACCCGGAGCGGCTCGCGGAGGCCGTGGACGCGGCACGCTACGCGTCGGGCGGCGCCAGCGTCACCGGCGAGCCGGTCGACCTGCTGGACCTGGGATCCACCCGCGACTGGGCCGCGCACATCGAGAAGGACTTCGGCCGCGTCGACGGCCTGGTCCACCTCGTCGGCGGGTGGCGCGGCAGCGAGACCTTCATCAAGTCGAGCCTGGACGACTGGGACTTCCTGGAACTGCTGCTCATCCGCACCGTGCAGCACACCTCGCTCGCCTTCTACGAGGGCCTGCAGCGCAGCGACCGCGGTCGTTACGTCCTGATCAGCGCCGCCGGCGCGACGAAGCCGTCCGCGGGCAACGCCCCGTACGCCGCCGCCAAGGCCGCGGCCGAGGCCTGGACGCTCGCTCTCGCGGACGCCTTCCGCAAGGCCGGGGGCGCCGACGGGCCGACGTCCGCGGCTACGATCCTGGTGGTGAAGGCACTGGTGCACGAGGCCATGCGCGCCGACCGGCCCAACGCGAAGTTCGCGGGCTTCACGCACGTCGCGGACCTGGCCGAGGCCATCGCCGGTGTCTGGGACAAGCCCGCCGCCGAAGTGAACGGAAACCGTCTGTGGCTGACCGAGAAGCCGTGAACCCCCCGAAGACCGACGCCCGTCGCCATCACGACCCGCAGGTCCGCGGCTTCGCCAGCGACAACTACGCCGGGGCCCACCCGGAGGTGCTCGCCGCCCTGGCCCTGGCCAACGGCGGGCACCAGGTCGCGTACGGCGAGGACGACTACACCGAGAACCTCCAGGGCGTGGTCCGCAGCCACTTCGGCGCTACGGCCGAGGCGTTCCCGGTCTTCAACGGCACCGGCGCCAATGTCGTCGCGCTCCAGGCGGTCACCGACCGCTGGGGCGCGGTGATCTGCGCCGAGAGCGCGCACATCAACGTCGACGAGGGCGGTGCCCCCGAGCGCATGGGCGGCCTCAAGCTGCTCACCGTGGCCACCCCGGACGGCAAGCTCACGCCCGACTTGATCGACAAGCAGGCCTGGGGCTGGGAGGACGAGCACCGCGCGATGCCGCAGGTCGTCTCGATCACCCAGTCCACGGAGCTCGGCACTCTCTACACGCCCGACGAGATCCGCGCGATCTGCGACCACGCCCACGCGCACGGCATGAAGGTCCACCTGGACGGCTCCCGCATAGCCAACGCGGCCGCTTCCCTCGACGTCCCGATGCGGACGTTCACCAACGCGGTCGGCGTCGACATCCTCTCCCTGGGCGGGACGAAGAACGGCGCCCTGTTCGGCGAGGCGGTCGTGGTCATCAATCAGGACGCGGTCTCCCACATGAAGCACCTGCGCAAGCTGTCGATGCAGCTCGCCTCCAAGATGCGTTTCGTGTCGGTGCAGTTGGAGGCCCTGCTCGCCAAGGACCTGTGGCTGCGCAACGCCCGCCATGCCAACGAGATGGCCCAGCGCCTGGCGGAAGGCGTCCGCGCCGTCCACGGTGTCGAGATCCTCTACCCGGTCCAGGCCAACGGCGTCTTCGCCAAGCTCCCGCACGACGTGAGCGAGCGCCTCCAGAAGCGCTTCCGCTTCTACTTCTGGGACGAGTCCGCCGGCGTCGTCCGCTGGATGTGCGCCTTCGACACGACCGCGGACGACGTGGACACGTTCGTGGCGGCGCTGAAGGAGGAGATGGCGCGCTAGGCGCGTACCGAACCGGAGGCGGTCTGTGTTTGCATGCCGGGGTGGACAAGACACGGTGCCGGGTCCGGCCGAGGACGGATGACGACGTCGAGGCATGCGTGCGGGTGCTGGCGGAGGTGCACCGTCGCGACGGCTATCCGGTGAACTGGCCTGCCCGGCCCGGCGAGTGGCTGTCGCAGGATGCCGCACTCGGCAGCTGGGTGGCCGAACTGGACGGCCGTGTCGCGGGCCACGTCAGCCTCTCCCGCAGCGCCGAAGGCGACGTGGCTCCGGTCCTGTGGAGCGAGCGGAACGGTACGAACGGGGAACAGGCCGCGGTGGTCGGCCGGTTGTTCGTCGCCCCGCAGGCGAGAGGGCACGGGATCGGTGCCCTGCTGATGGGCAGAGTGGTGGCGGAGGCCCAGCACCACGGTCTGCATCCGGTGCTCGACGTCGTCGCGTCCGACACCGCCGCGGCGGCCCTGTACGAACGGCTGGGCTGGACGAGGCTGGCCACGGTGGAACAGCGCTGGAGCCCGTCCCAGGTGGTCGCCGTGCATTGCTACTCTGCATAAATATACCGTGCTCTGTAAATCAATTGACCTCAGGGTGATCGTCTTCCTATGCTCTGCGGGCATGGAGCTGATCCAGAACACCCCTGACCTTTCCGCATACCTGGCCGCCGACGAGGTCATCGACCACGACCACCGGGTCGTCCGAGAGGCGGCCGCGCGTCTCGCCAAGGAGGCGGTCGACTCGTATGCCTATGCGCGACTGGCCTTCGAATTCGTCCGCGACGCCATCCCGCACTCCCAGGACTCCGGCGATCTCCGCGTCACCTGGCGGGCCTCCGACGTCCTGGAGCAGGGCACCGGCATCTGCTACGCCAAGGCCCACGCGCTGGCCGCCCTGCTGCGCGCCGAGGACATCCCGACCGCACTCTGCTACCAGAAGTTCGACGTGGTGCACGGCCTGGTCGCCGTGCGGTTCAACAGCGCCTGGCACCGCCAGGACCCCCGGGGCAACAAGCCCGGAGTGGACGCCCAGTTCTCCCTCGACGGCGAACGGTTGGCCTTCACGCCCGATCCAGGGTCCAAGGAGATGGACTACCCGGTCCTGTACGCTGAACCACATCCGGCCGTCCTGAGCGTCCTCAAGGCCGCCCCCGACCGGCCGTACCTCTGGAAGACACTCCCCAGCGCACTCTGAGGCACCCGATGACCCTCACCCTGACCGTGTCCGACGAAGTGCGCGCCCTCGCGCCCGGCTTCAGGTACCTCGCCGTCGAGGCCCACGGACTCGTCAACGGGCCGAGCACCGACGCCAGTTCGGCACTCCTCGAGGAGGCGGCCCGCCGTCTCGCCGTACGTCTGGACGGGCGCGCCCCGCATGAGGACCCGCACATGGCGGCCTGGCGGGAGGTCTACACGGCGTTCGGCTCGAAGCCGTCACGCACCCGCAACTCGGCGGAGGCGCTGGCGAAGAGGGCCCTGTCGGACGCGGGCCTGCCCCGCATCAACCTCCTGGTCGACCTCTACAACGCGATCAGCGTCGCGCACCTCGTGCCCGTCGGCGGCGAGGATCTCGACCGCATCCGGGGTGGGATGCGGCTCGTACGGGCCGCCGGCGACGAGGACTTCGTGACGGTGACCGCAGGGGAGGAGTCCGTGGAGCATCCCGACGCCGGCGAGGTGATCTGGCGGGACGAGGAAGGGGTGACCTGCCGCCGCTGGAACTGGCGCCAGGGCCCGCGCACGAGGCTCACGGAGAAGACGGTCTCGGGAGTCTTCCTGCTGGAGGGCATGGCCCCGATGCCGCTCGCCGACATGGAGAAGGCGGCCGCCGAACTGGCCGAACTGCTGGAGAAGTTCAGTCCGGGCGCGCAGATCACCACGGCGTCGCGGTAGCCCTCGCCCCGGACAGCCCACTACCGGGCGTCGGCCTCGCGCACCTGCTCGGGCGTGGGCGCCGTACCCCCGAGATGCGCCGGCATCCACCATGTGTCGTCCGGCCCCTTGGGGCGCACGGGGTAGGCCCGCTGGGCCGCTTCCAGCAACTCGTTGACCCGCTCCCGCAGTTGCCGCGTGATGGCCCCGGCGTACTTGTCCCGAGAAGCCTCGATCGCCTCGCCCACCCTCATGGTGACCGGGATGTGGCTGCGCTTGAAGTTGCGGGGGTGCCCCTTGGTCCACAGTCGCTGCGTACCCCAGACGGCCATCGGGATCAGGGGGACACCCGCCTCCTGCGCCATCCGCGCCGCACCCGACTTGAAGCTCTTCAGTGTGAAGGACTGGGAGATGGTCGCCTCCGGGAAGACCCCGACGATCTCGCCCGACCGCAGCGACTCCAGAGCGTGGGCGTAGGCCGTCTCACCCTGCGTGCGGTCGACCGGGATGTGCTTCATCCCGCGCATCAGCGGACCGGAGACCTTGTGGCGGAAAACGGACTCCTTCGCCATGAAACGCACGAGACGCTTCTGCGGGAGCGCGGCCAGGCCGTTGAAGACGAAGTCCAGGTAGCTGATGTGGTTGCTCACCAGCACGGCGCCGCCCGAGCGCGGGATGTTCTCCGAACCCCGGCAGTCGATCTTGAGGTCCCAGGCCTTGAACAGGGCCTGGGCGAATCCGACGACGGGACGGTAGACAAGCTCTGCCATGGGCGGGGTGAGCCCTTCCTGCTCTGCCTGGGAAGCTCCCGGCATTAAGTTACGCAGCCGTAGGTTTACGGCATCTCGCAGATCGTGCCCCAAGAACGGACGGGGAGCCAGTCCTGGTGCCCGCCCGGCGCGAGATTCTCGTCACTTCCGCCCTGTGATCCACCTTGGGCTTTTAAGCCTCCTTTACTCCGCGCGTACCGTCACCCGCCGTACGAGCAGGTACATCTCGCATCCCAGGCAGTACCCGAACGTGGCGTTCAGGAAGGCGGCCGCGAGTGCCGCTCCGGTCGCTGCGAGCCCGAGCCACTCCGGTCCGACCCCGAAACCCACGAGTCCCAGCCCCGCGAAGGCGAGCCCCACCGCCTGCGCGAACCGCGGCGGTTCCGGCGCCTCGAACTCGGTCGGCGGCCCGATCCGTGGGCGTACGGCCTTGCGGAACAGCCAGCCGTACGGCGAGCGGCCCACCCCGCCCGCCGCGCCCAGGGCGAACGCCAGCGTCTGCCAGGCCAGCAACCAGGCGCTGCCCGTGATCAGAACGGCCGCCAGCACGACGGTCGTCACGGCCGCGCCGAAGCGCGGCCCCCTTGCATCAATGTCCATGAATCAAGCATTCCGCAACGGGGAGACTTGGAGGGGGCGGGAATCTTTGCAGTCTCGTGAATGCTGTGCAGGTGATGACCGGACTTGTGGTGTGCGTGGCGGTGCTCGCGGCGGCGAGCGCCTATGGGGTGCTGCAGCGGCGGCGGAGCGGGAGAGTACGGGTGCGCGGGCGCGACGACGGCAAGAGGCTCGGCGCGGCCGAGTTGGGCGAGGAACTCGGCGAACGCGCCACGCTCGTCCAGTTCTCCAGCGCCTTCTGCGCGCCCTGCCGGGCGACCCGGCGGGTGTTGGGCGAGGTCGCCGGCATGGTCCCGGGCGTCGCCCATGTCGAGATCGACGCGGAGAAGAACCTCGACCTGGTCCGCGAACTCGACATCCTCAAGACGCCGACCGTACTGGTCCTCGACGCCGACGGCCGGGTCGTGCGGCGGGCCACCGGCCAGCCACGCAAGGCGGACGTCATCGCGGCGGTCGGGGAGGCGGTTTGACACGGGTTGCGCCCACGGTGAGGCATCTCCCAGATGCCGGAACGTACTTGACTGTGCACCGCACCTATCGTCAACCTGACCGTATGCCTACGGAACTCCTTCTGTTCGGGCGGGTCCACGTCGACCTCGCCCGCACCGCGAGCGCGCGCTGTCCGGCTTGTTGAGCAGCCACGGTCCAGCTCGACACTCCTCGCAGAAGGACATCCCCATGACGGCCACGCCCGACCTCGGCGCCCCTCGACTCGCCTCCCCCGACCTCCTGCGGTCCGTCTTCCGGCGGCACGCGGCAGGCGTCGCCGTGATCACCGCGAGCGGTGACGCAGGCCCGGTCGGCTTCACCGCCACGTCCCTCGCCTCGGTCTCCGCCGAACCGCCGATGCTCTCCTTCGGGATCGGCACGGGCGCCTCCAGCTGGCCCGCGATATCCCGGGCGGAGCACGTCGGCGTCCACGTACTCGGTGAGCACCAGGAAGAACTGGCCGCCACCTTCGCCCGCAGCGGTGCCGACCGCTTCGGCGCGCCCACCGCCTGGCGCGAGGGGCCCGAGGGGGTGCCCGTCCTCGACGACGTCCTCGCCTGGCTGGTGTGCCGGGTCGTCGCGCGCGTGCCCGCCGGGGATCACCGCGTCGTGCTGGCCGAGGTGCGGCTCGGCGACCCCGCCGGCGCCGGCCGGCCGCTCCTCTACCACCAGGGCCGGTTCAACGGCCTGCGCGACTGATCGGCTCATCGGCCCTTCCGCTGTGGTGCGGGGCCGTCGAGTTCCGATTACGCTGCGTTGCGAAGGTCACAGTTCAAAGCGCTTGCTTAGCGGGCAGGAACTGTATGTACTGGTGAGTAATATTGCGGTCGGAGCGCAGCCCGCCCCGACCGGGATCGGCCGCTTGGGGCGCCTATGCTGCCTGCAAGAGGCAGCCGAAAAATGACGATGCAGTAGGAGAGCCGGCGTGAGCTTGAGGATCGTTGTCACTGTGAAGTACGTGCCCGACGCCACCGGCGACCGGCACTTCGCCGATGACCTGACCGTCGACCGGGACGACGTGGACGGTCTGCTCTCCGAGCTCGATGAGTACGCGGTCGAGCAGGCGCTGCAGATCTCGGAGAACTCCGACGACGACATCGAGGTCACGGTCCTGACCGTGGGCCCCGAGGACGCCAAGGACGCGCTGCGCAAGGCGCTGTCGATGGGCGCCGACAAGGCCATCCACGTCGAGGACGACGACCTGCACGGCACCGACGCCCTCGGTACCTCGCTGGTGCTGGCCAAGGCCGTCGAGAAGGCCGGTTACGACCTGGTGATCTCCGGTATGGCCTCCACCGACGGCACGATGGGCGTGGTCCCGGCGCTGCTGGCCGAGCGTCTGGGTGTGCCGCAGGTGACCCTGCTGTCCGAGGTTTCCGTCGAGGGCGGCACGGTCAAGGGCCGCCGCGACGGCGACTCCGCCACCGAGCAGCTGGAGGCCTCCCTCCCGGCCGTGGTGTCGGTGACCGACCAGTCGGGCGAGGCGCGTTACCCCTCCTTCAAGGGCATCATGGCGGCGAAGAAGAAGCCGGTTGAGGCGTGGGACCTGTCGGACCTGGACCTGGAGGCCGGGCAGGTCGGCCTGGAGGGTTCCTACACCACGGTCGACTCCGCCGCGGAGCGCCCGGCCCGTACCGCGGGCACGATCGTCAAGGACGAGGGCGAGGGCGGCAAGCAGCTCGCCGAGTTCCTCGCGAGCCAGAAGTTCATCTAAGGGTCACTGGCCCGCTGAGGCTCAACCCCGTACCGCCCCCTCAGACTTCGCAATCCGCAGGAGAGCATTCCCATGGCTGAAGTTCTCGTCTATGTCGATCACGTGGACGGTGCCGTCCGCAAGCCCACCCTGGAGCTGCTGACCCTGGCCCGCCGTATCGGCGAGCCGGTCGCCGTCGCGCTGGGTGCCGGTGCCGCCGACACCGCCGCCGTGCTGGGCGAGCACGGCGCCGTCAAGGTCCTGACCCACGACGCCTCCGAGTACGCCGACTACCTGGTCGTGCCCAAGGTCGACGCCCTGCAGGCCGCCGTCGAGGCCGTGTCCCCGGCCGCCGTGCTGGTGCCGTCCTCCGCCGAGGGCAAGGAGATCGCCGCCCGGCTCGCGCTGCGCATCGGCTCCGGCATCATCACCGACGCCGTCGACCTGGAAGCCGGCGACACCGGCCCGGTGGCCACCCAGTCGGTGTTCGCCGCCTCCTTCACCACCAAGTCCCGCGTCTCCCAGGGCACCCCGGTCATCACCGTCAAGCCCAACTCCGCCGCCGTCGAGGCCGCCCCGGCCACCCCCGCCGTCTCGGAGCTGAGTGTGGCCTTCTCCGCGCAGGCCACCGGCACCAAGGTCACCGGCCGGACCCCGCGCGAGTCGACCGGGCGCCCGGAGCTGACCGAGGCCGCGATCGTGGTCTCCGGCGGCCGCGGCGTCAACGGCTCCGAGAACTTCGCCATCATCGAAGCGCTCGCCGACTCCCTCGGCGCGGCCGTCGGCGCCTCCCGCGCCGCGGTGGACGCGGGCTGGTACCCGCACACCAACCAGGTCGGCCAGACCGGCAAGAGTGTCTCGCCGCAGCTGTACATCGCCAACGGCATCTCCGGCGCGATCCAGCACCGGGCCGGCATGCAGACCTCCAAGACCATCGTGGCGGTCAACAAGGACGCCGAGGCCCCGATCTTCGACCTCGTCGACTACGGCGTCGTCGGCGACCTCTTCGACGTCGTCCCCGCCCTCACCCAGGAGATCAACACCCGCAAGGGCTGATCCCGCTCCGGGCGTACGAGGCCCCCGTGACCGCCGACGCGGTCGCGGGGGCCTCGGCTCATCCCAGGGTGACGGTGGCCTGCACCGGCAGGTGGTCGCTCGGGAACTGTCCGTTCATCTCGAAGGTGTTGATCGCGGCTCGGTGGACGGTGGCGCCGGGCGAGGTGAGGATCCAGTCGATGCGGTCGCCGTCGGGGGTGAGGGGTTTGTAGCCGTGGAAGGTGGCGTACTGCCTGCCACGTTCCGCGGCCGCGTCCCAGGTGTCGACGAGACCCGTGGCGAGGAGGGTGTCGTACGCCGGGTTGTGGTGGGCCGCGGCGTTGAAGTCGCCGGTCACCACCACCGGTGTCGAGCGGTCGAACTCGGCGATCTTCCGACCGAGGAACACGGCCGACCGCTCGCGCGCGTACTGGCCCAGGTGGTCGAAGTGGGTGTTGAGGACGTGGAACTCCCGTCCGCCGACGGCCCGGTCGCGGAAGCGGACCCATGTGACGATCCGGGGGAGTGCTCCACCCCAGGTGTTCGAGCCGATGACCCTGGGCGTGTCGGAGAGCCAGTACGTGTCGTGCTCGACCGGGGCCAGGCGCCGGGTGTCGTAGAAGATCGCCGTGGACTCGTCGTGGCTGCCGCCCTCGCGGCCGGTGCCGATCCAGTCGTAGTGCGGTCCGAGGTCGGCGTGGATGTCGCGCAGTTGCTGGTAGAGGCCTTCCTGGGTGCCCATCAGGGTAGGGGCCTCCTGACGTAACAGTCGGCGCATCACCGGTCGGCGGGCGGCCCAGCTGTTGGGTTCGGAGGTGCTGGCGAAGCGGAGATTGAACGTCATGACATCGAGTCGGCGGTTGGACGGTTTGGCGGCGGAGGCCGGCAGCGTGCCCATCAGCGGCACGGTGACGGCGGCGGCCATGGCGGTTCTGAGGCCCATACGACGCGTCATTCTGTGGGTGTCCGACATGTTGTTCCCTCCCGACGGGACAGGATGAATGTTCGAACCGGAGTGCGGTAGAGGGCGTAGGGGTTCTCGGCACCTCGAATGAACGGGGTGGCTCATGCTGTGGACGGGGTGTTGACCGTCCGGAAGCTTCATGGATAACTTCGCTACGGATTGTTGATTCCGTAGAGCGGAAAACTGGAGGGTGTGGGATGGGTCAGGGCCAGCAGGAGCAGGTGGCGACGAGCCTCGCGGGTGCCGTGAGCGAGGAGATCAGCGCCTCCCTCGCGCCGGTCGACGCCGAACTGGAGCGCCGCTACCCCGGAGACCCCGGCACCCGCCAGCCCGTGCACACCGTCTACGTCCCCGGTGACGTCTTCGCCTCCGACACCATCCGCTCCTGGGGCGACAAGGCCCTCGCCGCCCTCGACGAACACGCCCCGGACGCCGCGTCCTTCGCCGCCGTCCTCGGGTTGTCCGACGACCTCGCCGAGCCCGTCTACACGCGCGTGCGCGCCAAGTTGGAGCACGAGCCGATCGAGGACCTGCGCGTCGACTTCGAGGACGGCTACGGCCCGCGCCCGGACGCCGAGGAGGACGAGACGGCGGCCCGCGCGGCACGAGTGATCGCCGAGGCGTACAAGAACGGCACGGCGGCCCCGTACATGGGCATCCGCATGAAGTGCATGGAGGCGGCCGTCCGGGACCGCGGCATCCGGACCCTCGACGTCTTCCTCACGGGCCTCATGGCGGCGGGCGGCCTGCCCGAGGGGCTGGTGCTGACCCTGCCGAAGGTGACCTACGCCGAGCAGGTCACCGCGTTCGTCCGGCTCCTGGAGGCCTTCGAGAAGGCGCACGGACTGGACTCGGGCCGACTCGGCTTCGAGATCCAGATCGAGACCAGCCAGTCCATCCTCGCCACCGACGGCACCGCCACCGTCGCCCGTATGATCCAGGCCGCCGAGGGCCGCGCCACCGGACTGCACTACGGCACCTTCGACTACAGCGCCTGCCTCGGCGTCTCCGCCGCCCACCAGGCGAGTGACCACCCCGCCGCCGACCACGCGAAGGCGATCATGCAGGTCGCGGCCGCGGGCACCGGCGTACGGGTCTCGGACGGCTCCACGAACGTCCTGCCGATCGGCCCGACGGCGAAGGTCCACGACGCCTGGCGAGTGCACTACGGCCTGACGCGCCGGGCGCTGGCCCGCGCCTACTACCAGGGCTGGGACATGCACCCCGGTCACATCCCCACCCGGTACGCGGCCGTGTTCGCCTTCTACCGAGAGGGCTTCGAGCAGGCTGCCGGCCGGCTGGCCCGGTACGCGGGCCGGGTCGGCGGCGACGTCATGGACGAGCCGGCCACCGCCAAGGCGCTCAGCGGCTATCTGCTGCGCGGCCTGGACTGCGGCGCCCTCGACATCGCCGAGGTGGCCCGGCTGACCGGTCTGACCCGGGCCGACCTGGAGGGGTACGCGGCACCCCGGCGCGGTGACCTGACCGTCTCCACGAAGTAGCACGAAGGAGGCGGAGAAGTAGCGGCCCTGTCACGGTCGCAACCACCGGCTGAAGTCGTCACTCCTGCCCCGTAGGCTGTACGGCACGCATTGACGTGTTCACAGGAACGGGGCAGCGGTGTCTTCGGGGGAGACCAACGGAAAGGGCCAGGACGAAGCCGGTCGGCTGCTGGCCGGGCGCTATCGTGTCGTGGCCCAGCTCGGTCGCGGCGGCATGGGTGTGGTCTGGCGGGCCGTCGACGAGGTCCTCGGCCGCGAGGTTGCCGTCAAGGAACTGCGCACCTATACCGACGCCGACGGACCCGAACTCGCGGATTTGCGGCTGCGGATGCAGCGCGAGGCCCGTGCGGCGGCCCGGGTCCGGCATCCTGGCGTGGTCGCGGTGCACGACGTCGCGGAGGTCGACGGACGTCCGCTGATCGTCATGGAGCTGGTCGACGGGCCGTCCCTGGACGCCGTGCTGCGCAAGGACGGCCCCCTCGACCCGCGTGCGGCGGCCGGCATCGGCGCCAAGGTCATGGACGCGCTGGCCGCCGCCCACGAAGCCGGCGTACTGCACCGGGACGTCAAGCCCGGCAACATCCTGCTCGACCGCTCGGGCCGGGTCCTGCTGACCGACTTCGGCATCGCCACCATGGAGGATCCGGGCGACGGCTCGGCCACGAACCTCACCCGCACCGGCCATCTCGTCGGCTCTCTGGACTACATGGCCCCCGAGCGTGCCCAGGGTGCCGATCCGGGACCGGCCTCCGACGTGTGGGGCCTGGGCGCCACGCTGTACGCGGCGGTCGAGGGGGCCTCGCCGTTCCGCCGTACGTCGACGTTCTCCACGCTCACCGCGATCGTCGGCGAACCGCTCCCCGAATCCCACCGTGCCGGCCCCCTCGGCCCGGTTCTCCAGCGCCTGCTGGACAAGCGTCCCGAGGCACGCCCGGGGGCCGGGGAGGCGCGCGGGCTGCTGCAGGCGGTGGCGGACGGGGCAGGCCCGGACAGCCCCACGACGACCTTGCGGGGCCCGGCGGGTTCGACGGGTACGCCGGTTTCGGCGGGGCAGCCCGAGACGGCACCCGACGTTCCGGCGGCGCTGGCGGCGCCGGTGGTATCGGCCGGTCTCGGGCCGACGGACCCGACGAGGCCCGGGGCGGCGCCGGGGGCCGAACAGGACCAGGGGCCAGGTGAGCACGAAACGGCGGGGACCGTGGCGGCCTCCAGGCAGGGGGCCGCGCAGCCGACCGCGCCCGAGGCGGCTGCCCTGCCCGGGACTCCCGGGCAGGGCACGCCGGGTGCTCAGGACAGCGGTGCCTCCGGACAGCACGGGCAGCCTGCTGCGGGTGCTGCGGGTGCTGCGGGTGCTGCGGGTGCTGCGGGTGCTGCGGGTGCTGCGGGTGCTGCTGGGCAGGCCGGGGCCCCGGCGCCGTGGTGGGTGGCGTCCGCATCCCACGACGGCGGTCCGGGGCAACCCGGGCCCTACGAACACGGCTCGGGGGCGTTCGTCGCCGCTCCGGGACAGCCCGGGTCTCCGGCATACGGTCACGGCGCGTCCGGCCTCCACGACCCGCTCCCGACGGGCCCCATGACGACCGCCCCCCGGCCCCGCCGCAAGGGCCGCGCCCTGCTTGTCGCCGCGGCCGTCACCGCCGTTCTCGCGGTGGCCGGAACAGCCGTCGCCATGCTGAACAACTCGGGTGACGCCGAGGCCGACGCCCGTCCGACCGCGACCGCCGGCACGGCGACGGCCTCCACCTCCGCCTCCGCCTCCGCCCGCACCGACGCCGACCGATCCAGCAGTCCTGGGCCGACGGACGGGGACGACAAGAAGACTCCGAGCGCGAAGCAGACGTCCGGCGACGACGGGGGCTCCGAGCCCACGAGCCGGGCCTCCGCGTCCGCGACGGCCAACTCCTCCGGCGGCGGCACGACCGGGGGCGGCGGCTCGGACGGTTCGTCCGGCGGCAGCGGCTCCGGGGACGGTGGCACGACCGGGGGCGGCGGCTCCAGTATCCCTGCCCCGGCCTGCACCGCCATCGGCGGCGGCAAGTACAACTGCACCGTCTGGAAGACCGCCACCTCCTACACCGCCTCCGGCGCCGAGGCCGGTGTCCTCAACGCGGGCACCAACTACTTCTACTGCCAGTCGAACCTGGGCCGCCGCGAGACGTCCGGCCAGTGGACCAACGTCTGGTGGGCGAAGACGGACGACGACAGCGGCAACACCGGCGTCTACGTCAGCGACGTCTACCTCAAGGGCGGGAACAACGACGAGCCGGTGCCGGGACTCCCGGTCTGCTGAACCGTCACGTACCGCTCCAGGCCGGACTTCGTGACCCGCTTCTCGTCGGCGAGCACCCGGGTTCCCGCCTCGCACAGCCGCCGGTCGGCGCGGGCCCGTGTCACGAACTCCTCCGGCGTGACGCCGAACAGCGCACGCAACCGGGCCGAACCCACGAGGAGTTCGGTCAGCAGCTCCCGCTGGCCGGGGTGCGTGCGCGCGACGCCGGTGCCGTCGTGCAGGACGCCGTGGCGGTTGACGTACGAGTGGACGCCCGACAGGGTCACGCCGCCGGGCAGCTCGACCCGCACCTCGGGCGCGGGCAGCCAGGCGCGCCCGAAGTTGCCGTTCGGCAGCGGTACCCCCTCGCTCGCGTCGATGATCGCCAGCTGCTCGGCGTCCAGCCAGATGACGAACAACTCCCGTACGGCGTCCGGGGCGTGGAAGGGAGACGCCGACACGTATCCCATGCGGCTCACGTGTGCGGACACGCCCACGCCGACGCCGCTCACCCGTGCCTTCACCATCGGGATCGGCGAGATGATCCCGGACTCGGCCATCTTGTGCCGCAGTTGTCCGGGACTGGCGTTGGAGCCGACCGCGAGGAGGGGAGCGCGCTCCTCGTGCACCAGCCGGTCGTGCGGCAGAGGCACCAGCCGGTCACCGTCGAGGAGCGCGGAGTCCGCCGGCCAGGCGCCGGGATACAGCAGCGGGTGATCGCGAGGGGCCTCGGCCAGACCGAGGGTCTCCAGGGTGAAGTCCTTCATGGCAGCTCAGTCCGCCGGCGGCAGCTCGCCCGAGCCCCGGGTGATCAGTCGGGTCGGCAGTTCGATCCGCTCCGGCGTCAGCAGCGTGCCGTCCAATTGGCGGAACAGCCGCTCGGCGGCCGTACGTCCCAGTGTCGCCGCGTCCTGGGCGACGACCGTGACGCCCGGCTGCAGCAGATCGGCGAGTTCGATGTCGTCGAAGCCGACGAGGGCGACTCTGCGGGTGTGTTCGGCCAGGACACGGATCACGGTGACCGTCACCCGGTTGTTGCCGGTGAAGATCGCGGTGACGGGGGAGGGGCCGGAGAGCATCCCCTCGGCTGCCGCGCGCACCCGCACCGGGTCGGTGACGCCCAGCGACGTCCAGGCGTCCGCCACCTCGATGCCGGCGTCCTCCATGGCGGCCCGGTACCCGCGCAGCCGCTCGGCCGCCGTGTGGATGCGGGGCATGTCGCCGATGAAGCCGATGCGCCGATGGCCGTGGGCGATGAGGTGGGCCACGGCATCGCGGGCACCGCCGAAGTTGTCGGAGAGGACGACGTCGGCGTCGATCCGGCCCGCCGGACGGTCCACGAACACCGTCGCCACGCCCGCCTTCAGCTCCGGCTCCAGATAACGGTGGTCGTCACCGGCCGGGATGACCACGAGGCCGTCCACGCGCCGGGCGCACAGCGCCAGCACCAGTTCCTGCTCGCGCTCCGGGTCCTCGGCACTGGAGCCGTTGATGAGCAGGGCGCCGTTGGCCCGGGCCACCTCCTCCACCGCGCGGCTGAGGGGACCGTAGAACGGGTCGGCGAGGTCCTCCAGGACCAGGCCGATGCTGGCGGTACGGCCCTTGCGCAGGACGCGCGCGCTGTCGTTGCGGCGGAAGCCGAGGGCCTCGATGGCCTCCCGCACCCGGTGCTCCGTCTCGGGTGTGACCCCCGGTTCGCCGTTGACCACGCGGGAGACCGTCTTGAGCCCGACGCCGGCCCGCGCGGCCACGTCCTTCATGGTCGGACGGTTGCCGTACCGGGTCGTGGCGAGGCGGTCTGCTCGGCTGTGGGTGTCGGGCACGATACGGCGTCCTGTCCTGTGGTCGACGGGGATGCGGCGGTCCATGATTTTGTATGAGGATGTGGCGTCGAGCATAGAGCCTGGACAACGTTGTCAGATGCGGGAGACACTGTCCACCGCAATCTGTCGGCCGGCGCCCCCACCGCGAGACCGGCCTGTCCATTCCTCAAGGTTGACCGGGGAGAACTGACACTGATGCACACCGACCTCGTGGCTGCGCTCGACATCGGCGGCACCAAGATCGCCGGAGCGCTGGTGGACGGCCACGGCCGGATCCTGCTCCGGGCGCAGCGCGCCACGCCCGCGCAGGAGGACGGCGACACCGTGATGCGCGCCGTCGAGGAGACCCTCGGCGAACTCACGGGCTCGCCGCTGTGGGGACGCGCGAACGCCCTCGGCATCGGCAGCGCGGGCCCGGTGGACGCCTCCACCGGCACCGTGAGCCCGGTGAACGTGCCAGGCTGGCGCGACTATCCGCTGGTCAGCAGGGTTCGCGAGGCGGCCGGCGGGCTCCCGGTCGAGCTGATCGGCGACGGGGTGGCCATCACGGCGGCGGAGCACTGGCAGGGCGCCGCCCGTGGGCACGACAACGCGCTGTGCATGGTCGTGTCGACCGGTGTGGGAGGCGGGCTGGTGCTGAACGGCCAACTGCACGCCGGGCCCACCGGGAACGCCGGGCACATCGGGCACATCAGCGTCGACCTCGACGGCGACCCGTGCCCGTGCGGGGCGCGCGGCTGTGTGGAGCGCATAGCCAGCGGTCCGAACATCGCCCGGCGCGCGTTGGAGAACGGCTGGCGGCCCGGTCCTGACGGCGACACGTCCGCCGCCGCGGTGGCCGACGCGGCCCGGGGCGGCGATCCGGTCGCCGTGGCCTCCTTCCAGCGGGCCGCGCAGGCACTCGCCGCCGGCATCGCCGCCACCGCGACCCTCGTCGAGATCGACATCGCCGTCATCGGCGGCGGGGTCGGCAAGGCGGGTGACGTCCTCTTCGAACCGCTGCGCAAGGCGCTGGGCGACTACGCGACCCTCTCGTTCGTCCAGCGCCTGACGATCGTGCCCGCGCAGATGGGCACGGACGCGGGGCTGGTCGGCGCGGCCGCGGCGGCGCTCGCGAAGCAGACGGACACGGCGGCGGCGGTCTGACACCGGGGCGGTGCGCGATGCCGACGATGTCGGCAGAAACGTTCACTTGGCGGCCGGGCCCGGGGCCCCGGCCGCCAAGCCCCGTCAGCAGCTCAGCCGCGCGTGCGCCCAGTCCGCGTGGTCCGAGTCGATGCCGTCCCCGCCGTCGGTGACGACGAGCCGGACCAGCCGGGCGCCGGTGATGTCCGCGCTGAGCGGCTCGGCCGGCATGGCGTTGGTGAGGACGCCGGTGGACGCCACCTTGGTGCCGTCCGCCCAGACCTCGAAGGCGACGGTGCCGTTCGCGCCCTTCTCGTCGTCGACACCGACGTCGGCGGTGACGGTCTCGCAGGCCGCGGCCGTGTAGTACTCGACGGCGCTCTCCGCGTGCACGCCGAGCCCCTTGGCGTAGACCACCCCGCCCAGGGTGATCGGATGACCGTCGCCGGCGGCGCTCTCCCCGTTGCTGGTGTTGCGTTCCACGGGACCGTAGCCGTTGGCGGCCGACAGCCACGGAAGGTCACCGAGCCCTGAGGTCCCCGGCGGCGGCGGCACCACCACGGTCGCGGTGAACGGCAGCACGTTCTCGGCCCGGACACCGGCCGGTGAGCGGTAACTCGCCTTGAGCGTCAGGTCGTACGACCCCGTCGGCGTCCCCTGTGGCGCGGTGACCGTCCACGTCGTGCGCAGCGAGCGGCCCGTGGACAGGGTCGCGGAGGTGGTCGGCGAGGTGGGCTTCACGGTCCAGCCCTCGGGGCGGGACAGCCGTACGGAGACTTGCCGGGCCGGGGTGCGTCCCAGGTCGGTGACGGTCGTCGTCAGCCGGGACCGCGTGCCGGCCTGGACCAACGGGCTGCCGTCCAGGCCGAGTTCGACGGCGGGCGGGTGCTGGTTCCACCTGCGGTCGGCAGATACCCGTACGAGGACCGTGCCGTGTGCCGGGACGGTCGCCGAGATGGTGCCCGCGGTGTTGTAGCTCTTGTGCTGCCACAGGTCGCGCAGGGTGTACGCGGCGGCGTCGGGCAGGCCGACGGCCGCGGCGGTGGTGGCGATGCGCTGCGGGCTGCTCGTCTCGTTGAACAGGGCGACCGCGCGGCTGCCGTCCTTCATCTCCTTGGCGACGACCCAGCGTCCGCCCTCGGAGGTGATGACGGAGCCCTGCTTGCCCAGCGGGTCCTGGTCGACGGCGATGACCTCCTTGTTGCCGAGGATCTCGAAGGTCTCGTCGGAGGCCGTGCGCAGGTCGCTGCCGATGAGCAGGGGGGCCGCCATGACCGACCACATCGAGAAGTGCGAGCGGTACTCGGTGGCCGTCATGCCGCCGTTGCCGACCTCCAGCATGTCGGGGTCGTTCCAGTGGCCGGGGCCCGCGTGGGGCGCGAGGGGCAGGTTCTGCTTGAGGATCGACAGCATCGAGCCCCAGGTGTCACTGATGTCCCCGGTGGTGCGCCACAGGTGTCCGACGTCCGCCGCCCACTCCCAGGGCTTGTTCTGGCCCCATTCGCAGATGCTGTAGACGATGGGTCTGCCGGTCGCCTCGAGGGCGTCGCGCATGGTCGTGTAGCGCAGTCTGGCGTCCACGCCCTGGTTGTTGCAGTTGTCGTACTTGAGGTAGTCGACGCCCCAGTCGGCGAACTGCTGCGCGTCGCTGTACTCGTGGCCCAGCGCGCCCGGGAAGCCGATGCTGCTGCACGTCTTCGTGCCCGCGCTGGTGTAGATGCCCAACTTGAGGCCCTTGGAGTGCACATAGTCGGCGACGGCCCTGATCCCGTTCGGGAAGCGGGCCGGGTCCGGGACGAGCTTGCCGTTCGCGTCCCGGTCCGGCAGGGCCCAGCAGTCGTCGAGGTTGACGTACTGGTACCCGGCGTCCTTGAGGCCCTTCTCGACGAAGATGTCCGCGATCCCCTTGACCATGGACTCGTTGAACTCCGCCCGGCAGTGGGTGGAGTTCCAGTTGTTGAAGCCCATGGGAGGGGTGAGGGCCAGGCCGTCGGCCAGGGCGGGTGACGCCGGTCCCTCCTCGTCCGCGACGGCGGGAGCCCCGGGCACCGCGAACAGCAGCACGGTGAGTGCGGTGACCATCCTTCGGCGGGGTGTGCGGGTGTGAAGGTGACGCATCGTTACGTTCCTCCGAACCGGCAGAAGGTGCGATGACGGCATGTACGCGTCATCCAGTGTGGGTTAAAGGTAGGACGTGTTGAACTGTGGTGGAAGAGAGCGGCACGGCACACGGCAGCGTGACCCATTCCGTCCGGCGACGTTGATCAGGCCATGAAGAAGCGCAGCATGCTCGCCATCGCCTCCCTCGCCACCGGCTTCGTCGTCGCAGCGGTCACTCCCTCCCACGCCCTGGGTGAGAACCTCGACCACGTCGACGTCGACAAGACCGTCAGCAGCCTCGACCACACCGTCGCCAGCGACAGTCTGGACGGCGTGGACGGGTCCGCCCTCGGGGGGAACGGCTGACAAGGCCTGCGCGCACCGCGGCGCCGGGGCCCCTTCGGACGAGGGGCCCCGGCGCCGCGTTTGTGCGCCCTCATCTGCGGCTGGTTTCCGTGGCAGGGTGGAGCGGGCAAGCCTCAGGGGGCCAAACAGAAGAGGGGGAGTCCGTGATCGTCTGGATCAACGGCGCGTTCGGTGCGGGGAAGACCACCGCCGCACGGGAACTGATCGAACTGATCCCGAACAGCACGCTCTTCGACCCCGAGGACATCGGCGCGGCGGTCGTGCGTCTGCTGCCGCCCAAGCACCTCACCGAGGTCGGCGACTTCCAGGACCTGCCGATCTGGCGGCGTCTGGTGATCGACACGGCGGCCGCGATGCTCGCCGAACTCGGCGGGACCCTCGTGGTCCCCATGACCCTGCTGCGCCAGGAGTACCGCGACGAGATCTTCGGCGGCCTCGCCGCCCGCCGGATCGCCGTCCGGCATGTTCTCCTCGCTCCGGCGGAAACGATCCTGCGCGAGCGAATAGCCGGGCGGGGGACCCCGCCGACCCTTCCGCTCGGCGAGATGGGGCAGGGGCATTGGGCGTACGACCACATCGAGCCCTACCGGGCCGCCCTCGCCTCCTGGCTCGCCGCCGACGCCCACGTGATCGACACCGGCGCGCTCACCCCGTACGAGACGGCCGCCCGCATCGCCGAGGACCTCGGCGCCGGGACCGTCCCGGTGTGCGACATCGTGCAGACCCCCGAGCCCACCGCCGAGACCGTGGCCGCCGGGGTCCTCCTGTTCGACGAGCGGGACCGGGTGCTGCTCGTCGACCCCACCTACAAGGCCGGCTGGGAGTTCCCCGGCGGTGTCGTCGAGCCCGGCGAGGCGCCTGCCCGGGCCGGCGTACGCGAGGTCGCCGAGGAGACCGGCATCCAGTTGGAGGACGTACCGCGTCTCCTCGTGGTCGACTGGGAGCCGCCCGCGCCTCCCGGATACGGCGGACTGCGCCTCCTCTTCGACGGCGGCCGACTCGACTCCGACCGGGCACGGGCGGTGCTGCTGCCCGGTCCCGAGCTGCGCGGCTGGTGTTTCGCCAGCGAGGAGAAGGCCGCCGAGCTGTTGCCGCCGGTGCGCTACGAGCGGTTGCGGTGGGCGCTGCGGGCCCGGGAGCGCGGGGCCGCGCTGTACCTGGAAGCCGGGGTTCCGATCGGCTGACGTCCGGGAGAGGCCCCGTCGGCATACGGCGCCGACGGGGCCTCGCCATGTTCGGGGCATGTTCGACTCAGGCAAGTGAAGGGCGAGAACCCGCCAAGGGAATCGTCGCGATACCTCCATGTCAGAGCTAACGAAACATCCCGCCCCCGTCAACTCTTGGCAACGAGCGCAAACAATCCCCTTTTCGGTCATTTTCCGCCTTGACCGGTCTCTCGGCGTGTTGCGACAGTCCGCTGAGTCTCACGGCGCCGCCAACGGCCGCCCCATGACGAGACCCTGTCCGCCGGCGAGGGCGAAAACTCCGCGCCGGCCCCAGCACAGACCCGGGACGTCCGCACGATGACGACGCAACAGCAGCCGATGCCCGCCGACACCGGCACCACGCAAGCCGGTGAACCGTCGCCGCACTCGCGCAGCGACGACACGGTCATCACCGGGCGTTCGCCCGCCCGTATGGCCTGGCGGCGCATCAGACGGGACAAGGTCACCCTGGTCGCGTTCGTGATCACCGTCCTGTTCGTCCTGGTCGCGCTGCTGGCTCCGGTCCTGACGGCCATCACCGGCTGGGGGCCGATCACCCCCGACGGCAAGGCGATCGACCCGGACACCGGCAACTTCCCGCGCGGCGCGCTGGGCGGCATCGGCCTCACCCACCTGCTGGGGGTCGAACCGGGCACGGGCTACGACCTGTTCGCCCGGATCGTCTACGGCCTGCGCACCTCGCTCCTCGTGGGCTTCGCCTCGGCCGTGCTGTCCACCGTCGTCGGTGTCGTGGCGGGCCTCGCGGCGGGGTACTCCGGCGGCTGGGTCGACTCCGTGCTGTCGCGGATCATGGACGTGATGCTGGCCTTCCCGCAGTTGTTGTTCATCATCGCGCTGACCCCGGTCATCCAGAACGCGATGCAGACCAACAGCCACGGCGGCACCGACGAGACCCTCCGGCTGCTGGTCCTCGTCCTCAACATCGCGGTGTTCGCCTGGGCCTACACCGCCCGGCTGGTGCGCGGGCAGGTCCTGTCGCTGCGTGAACGGGAGTTCGTCGACGCAGCGCGGATCATGAGCGCCGGGCGGTGGCACATCCTCTTCCGGCAACTGCTGCCGAACCTGTGGGCGCCGGTCCTGATCTCCTTCGCGCTGGCCGTCCCGCAGAACATCACCACCGAGGCGGCCCTGTCGTACCTCGGCGTGGGTGTCATCCCGCCCAACCCGGACTGGGGGGCGCTGCTGTCGGACGCCTCCCAGTACTTCCTCCAGGACCCGATGTACCTGTTCGTCCCCGGCGTCCTGCTCCTGGTCCTCGTCCTCGGACTCAACCTCCTCGGAGACGGAGTCCGGGACGCCCTCGATCCCCGCGCGGCCCGCAGCTGACGCGGTCCCCTCAACACCGGCACGCACGGCCCCACCCGGGTCGCACCGCCGAGCCGTAGAAGAACGGAGTGTTACCCAATGACGCGCAGAAGGCGCTCGATCGCGCTCGCGGCCACCGCCGTGGCGATCGCCCTGGGGGCCACCGCATGCGGGGGCTCCTCCAGCACCACCGGGAGCGGCTCCCCGACCAAGGGCGGCACGCTGACCGTCCTCGACCACGCCGACTTCGACCACCTCGACCCCCAGCGCGTCTACACGACCGAGGGTTCGAGCATGGACCAGGAGCTCGTGCGCACCCTGACCGGATGGGACGAGACCGGCTCCCAGCCCAAGCTCGTCGGCGATCTGGCCACCGACACGGGAACGCCCAGCAAGGGCGACACGGTGTGGACCTTCCACCTGCGCAAGGGCGTCGTGTGGCAGGACGGCACGGCCGTCACGGCGCAGGACGTCAAGTACGGCGTGGAGCGAACCTTCTCGCCCGACATCAACGGCGGTCCGCCGTACGCCAGTCAGTGGCTGGTCGGCGGCTCCTCCTACAAGGGGCCCTACTCGGGCAAGGAGCTCGCCTCCATCCAGACGCCCGACGCGTCCACGATCGTGTTCCATCTCGTCGAGCCCGTCGCGGACTTCAACGAGACGACCGCCATGCCCGGCTGGTCCGGGGTGCCCAAGGCCCACGACACGGGGTCCACGTACGACACCCACGTCTGGTCCGACGGACCGTACATGATCAAGTCGTACACCAAGAACAAGGAAGTCGTCCTCGTCAAGAACACGCACTGGAAGCAGTCGACCGACCCGATCCGGCAGCAGAACGTCAATGAGATCGACGTGAAACTCGGCCAGGACCAGTCGGCGATCGACCAGCAGATCAAGTCCGACGCCGGCACCGCCCAGACCTCGATCATGCAGTGGCCGATCGCGGGCTCCGACCTGACGACGATCTCCAGCGACCCGTCACTGAAGTCACGCCTCTACAAGATCCCGGCCCCGGGCATCAACTACCTCGCGATCAACACCACCCGGGTCAAGGACCTGAAAGTCCGTCAGGCCATCGAGGACGCGATCGACAAGACCACCGTCCGCGGCGCGTTCGGCGGCTCGGCGTACGGCGACTACGCGAGCACCATGATCAGCCCCGGCATCGGTGGCTACCAGAAGTTCAACCTCTACAGCACCAACCCCGCGGGCGACCTCACCAAGGCCAAGGCGCTGATGAAGCAGGCCGGAGACCCCAAGCTCACCATGTCACTGGCGGTGGAGAACACCACGACCGAGGAGCACTTCGCCGACGCGGTGAAGACCTCGCTCGGCAAGATCGGCGTCACCGTGAACATCACCCCGATCGACGCGGCCAACTACTTCAGCACGATCGACAACGTGAAGAACCAGTACGACCTGACCTGGGGCGACTGGATCGCGGACTGGCCGAACGCCTCCACCGTGCTGCCCGTGCTGTTCGACGGACGGCAGATCGCCAAGCTGCCGCAGTCCAACCAGGACCTGGCGTACCTGAACGACCCCGCGGTCAACGCGCAGATCGACAAGATCGCCAAGATGACCGACGTCAAGCAGGCCGACGCCGGCTACGGCGCCCTGGACGAGCAGATCATGAAGGACGCCGCGGTGGTCCCGCTGATGTACATGAACTTCAGCGAACTGGCGGGCTCCAAGGTCGGCGGGGTCATCCCGGACCCCATCCTCGCCGAGCCCAGTCTCGTCCACGTGTACGTCAAGAGCTGACACACCCCTCCTCGGCCCGCCGGCGGTCCCCGGCCGGCGGGCACCCCCTCTCACGTCAGGGTCCAGCACGACATGGTTCGTTACCTCATCCGGCGCCTGCTGGCAGCGGCCGCGATCCTGCTGGTGATCACCGTGATCACCTTCGTGATCTTCTTCGCGCTGCCGTCCGATCCCGCACTCCTGGCCTGCGGCAAGACCTGCTCGCCCTCCCGGCTGACCGAGATCAAGCATTCGCTCGGGCTCGACAAGAGCTTCCTCACCCAGTTCTGGGAGTTCTTCAAGGGCCTCTTCGTCGGCCGTGACTACGGAGACCAGAGTGTGCGCGTGCACTGCGGCGCACCCTGCCTGGGCATCTCCTTCCAGACCGACACCCCGGTCCTCAGCACCCTGCTGGGCGACTTCCCCGCGGACCTCTCGCTCGGGCTCGGCGCCGCGGTGTTCTTCCTGATCCTGGGCGTCGGCCTCGGCACGCTCGCCGCCGTCCGCCGGGGCAGGGCCGCCGACAAGGCGGCGGTGGGCCTCGCCCTGCTCGGTGTCTCCGTGCAGATCTACTTCGTCGGGCTGCTGCTGCTCTACCTGTTCGTCGACAAGTGGCAGATCCTGCCCGCCTCCGGCTACACCCCGATCACCCAGGACCCGAGCGCCTGGTTCGAGGGCCTGATCCTGCCGTGGGCCACCCTGGTCATCGTCTACCTCGCGCTGTACACCCGGCTCACCCGCTCCTCCATGCTGGAGGTCTTCGCCGAGGACTACATGCGCACCGCCCGGGCCAAGGGTCTGTCCAGCGGAAAGGTCGTCCTCAAGCACGGCCTGCGGGCCGCCATCACCCCGATCCTGACCATCTTCGGCATGGACGTCGGCTCGCTGATCGGCGGCTCCGCGGTCATCACCGAGTCGGTGTTCGGCATCAACGGCATCGGCAAGCTCGCGGTCGACTCGGTGCAGAACTCCGACCTGCCCGTCATCCTCGGCACCACGCTCTTCGCGGCCACCTTCGTCGTGCTCGCCAACGTGGTCGTCGACGTGGTCTACGGCCTCGTCGACCCCCGTGTCCGCCTCGCCTGAGCCCCCTCACCGCAGCAAGGAAAACCCCGTGTCCCTCCAGACCTCACCGCAACCGGCGGACGTCGATCCCTCGGCCGCCCCCTTCCTCGACGTACGGGACCTGCGCGTGCACTTCCCGACCGAGGACGGGATCGTCAAGTCCGTCGACGGAGTCTCCTTCACCCTGGACAAGGGCAGCACCCTCGGCATCGTCGGCGAGTCCGGCTCGGGGAAGTCGGTCACCTCGCTGGCCCTGCTCGGGCTGCACAAGGGCACGCGCGCGGTCGTCTCCGGGGAGATCCGGCTGGACGGCAGGGACCTGGTCGCCCTTCCTGAGCACGACATGCGCGCGCTGCGCGGCCGGACCGTCTCCATGATCTTCCAGGACCCGCTGTCCGCCCTGCACCCCTACTTCACCGTCGGCGCCCAGATCGCCGAGGCCTACAGGGTCCACCACAGGGTCTCGAAGAAGGAGGCCCGGGAGCGTGCCGTGGAGATGCTGAAACGGGTCGGCATCCCGCAGCCCGAACGCCGGATCCGGGACTATCCCCATCAGTTCTCCGGCGGCATGCGACAGCGTGCCATGATCGCCATGTCCCTGGTCTGCGACCCCGAACTGCTCATCGCCGACGAGCCGACGACGGCCCTCGACGTCACCGTCCAGGCACAGATCCTGGACCTGATCCGCGATCTCCAGGAGGAGTTCGGCTCCGCCGTCATCCTCATCACCCACGACCTCGGCGTGGTGGCCGACATCGCCGACGACATCCTGGTGATGTACGGCGGCCGCCGAATCGAGTACGGCACCGTGCACGACGTACTCAAGGAACCCCAGCACCCCTACGCCTGGGGGCTGTTGGAGTCGATGCCGCAGATCACCGGGGACGTCGAACGGCGGCTGAACCCGATCGCCGGATCACCGCCCAGCCTCATCAACCCTCCCGGCGGCTGCGCCTTCCACCCTCGCTGCACCTACAAGGGCTGGGTGCCGGAGGGGCGTTGCGCGACGGAGCGGCCCGAACTGGTGGCCGTCCGCGGCACCGGCCGGCACCTCGCCGCCTGCCACCTCACCCCGGAGACCAGGCAAGAGATCCGCCTGCGTACGGCTGCCGGGACCTCGCAGTGACCGCGGCGGACGAACAGGAGCATGCCGTGAGCACCACTCAGCCCGTTGCCGGGGAGCACCTGCTCGACGTCAGCGGCCTCACCAAGCACTTCCCGATCCGCCACGGCATCGTCTTCCAGCGGCAGATCGGCGCCGTGCACGCCGTCGACGGCATCGACTTCACGGTCGGCGCGGGCCAGTCGCTCGGTCTGGTCGGCGAGTCCGGCTGCGGCAAGTCGACGACGGGCCGCCTGATCACCCGGCTGCTGGAACCGACGGCCGGGAAGGTCGTCTTCGACGGCGAGGACATCTCCCACACCCCGGAGAACCGGATGAAGGAGGCGCGCCGGAACCTCCAGATGATCTTCCAGGACCCGTACTCCTCCCTGAACCCCCGGCACACGGTCGGCACGATCGTCGAGACGCCGATGCGGCTCAACGGCATCAACCCGCCGCAGGGCCACAAGAAGCGCGCCCAGGAACTGCTGGAGACGGTCGGCCTCAATCCCGAGCACTACAACCGCTACCCGAGCGAGTTCTCCGGGGGCCAGCGTCAGCGCATCGGGATCGCCCGCGCGCTCGCGCTGCGGCCCAAGCTCATCGTGGCCGACGAACCGGTGTCGGCGCTGGACGTCTCCATCCAGGCGCAGATCGTCAACCTGCTCCAGGACCTCCAGCGGGAGTTCGGCATCGCGTTCGTCTTCATCGCCCATGACCTCGCTGTCGTACGGCACTTCTGCGAACGGGTCGCGGTGATGTACCTCGGCAAGATCGTCGAGGTCGCCGACCGGCAGACGCTGTACACGCGGCCGAGGCATCCCTACACCCACGCACTGCTGTCCGCGGTGCCCGAGGCCGATCCGGACGGCGTCCGCCGGCGCGAGCGCATCCGGCTCGCCGGGGACGTGCCCTCGCCGGTGGACCCGCCGTCCGGCTGCCGCTTCCGTACCCGCTGCTGGAAGGCCCAGGAAAGGTGCGCGACCGAGGAGCCGCCGCTGGTGCGGGTGGCGGGGAACGCGGAGGGCCACCTGACAGCTTGTCACTTCCCGGAGGAGCCGAGCGTCGAGGCCCGCGAGGAGGACATCGTGCTCGATCCGGCCCTGACCGCACCGGGGGACAGCGCCTCGACGGCGTCGTGAGGGTACGGGGTGAGCCTGCTCTCCTGTTCCAGTCGCCGGTTGAAGTCGCCGACCACGACTGCAAGTCGGGCGTGCCGCGAGATGAGTGCGGCCGCCGCTGCGGGGATCGCGTCGGGGCGCTTGCCGTCGGCGCAGGCGCGGATGAACTCCTCGCGCTCGTCGCGGCCGAGGCCGTACTGGTCGACGACCAGCCAGTGCACCAGATAGGAGAGGGCGTAGGCGCGGTCGTAGCCCTGGTGGCGGTCGCAGAAGTCGCGTTCTTGCGGGGTGAGTTGGAAACGGCTCGACAAGGACAGCCCGTAGTCGGTCAGGTGGAGCCGGTGTCCGTCGGTGAGGATGTTGCCGAAGTGGGCGTCGAAGTGGATGAGTTGCCGCTGTTCACGGAGGAAGCCGGTGACGGCTTCGAGGCCCTGTTCCACGAGGGCGCAGGCCGACTCGGCGTTCTCCGTGCGCAGTTGGGCGGAGAACCAGTCGTGGAGGGTGTGCGGCAGGTACTCCAGGAACAGGGTCAGGCTCGCGGACGCCGTGCGCAGGGCCTCGACGCGCTCGCGGCCACCGCCCCAGTAGGCCACGCACCGCTCCACGTCGGCGAGTTCGGCGGGGAGCGGCTGTGGGAGGCCGGGCAGTACCCGCCAGTGGTGCAGCAGCGGGAAGCCCGGAAAGCTGCCCGAGCGCACCCAGTCGGTCGTCATCTCGTGCACGGCCAGCTCACGCCAGGCGCCGAAGCCGGGGCTGCCGATCGCGCCGATGCCGTAATGGAAGTGGGGCGGCAGGTCGAAGAGGTTCGCGGTGGAGCGGACGTGGTCCGGCTCGAGCTCGGTGGCGGTGAGCGGCACCTGCTTCACGAAGATCCGTACGCCGTCCACCTCCAGCAGGGTCGCCCGGCCGCCGACGCCGGTGCCTGCCGGTGTGCCGGATGCCACCAGGTCGGCGAGCGCGTCGTCGCTCAGGAATGCGAGGGAGGCGGTGGTGTCGGCGTGAGCGCTGAGACGCGTGGGGGAGACCATGGCCCCATGATCGGTCCCCTGTGGCCGAAACACGCGGGGCCCGCTTGGGCCCGGTACGTTGAACATGCCGAGTCACATTCCAGTCGACCGGCCACGGCGTCTGCGCCCCACCGCCGAAGCCGAGCAGCACACCGTCGGACAGTTCGGTGGCCTTCGACGGCCTCGCGAACTCGCCCTGCGACAGGTGCCGTAGGGCTTCCGCGTGCAGGGGGCGCTCCCGGTCCTGGAACACCGGCGGCCGGCCCGGTACTTCGCCTCGTGCGACGGGGGCGTCCAGCGGGTGCGCCGACACCTCGGCGCCGGTCAGAGCGCCCAACTCGCTCGCTCCGGCGACATGGTCCTCGTGGAAGCGGGGGAGCACGACCCGTCGTAGACGGGCGGCGATCGACGCGGCGGATCCTGCCGGGCCGGCTTCGGTGTCGACTCGGGCAGGCGGTTCAGCCCGCCGCGTAGTTGCGCAGGAACAGTGCCTCCGCCACCGACAGGTGCTCCAGCTCCTGCGGGGAGACGCTCTCGTTCACGGCGTGGATCTGGGCCTCGGGCTCGCTCAGGCCTATCAGGAGGATCTCGGCGTGCGGGTAGAGCGCCGCGAGGGTGTTGCACAGGGGGATGGAGCCGCCCTGGCCGGCGTACTGCATCTCCTGGCCCGGGTAGGCCACCGCCATCGCGTCGGCCATCGCCGCGTACGCCGGGCTGGTGGTGTCCGCGCGGAACGGCTGGCCCTGGCCGATCTGCTCGGTGCGCACCCGCGCGCCCCACGGCGTGTGCGTCTCCAGGTGCGCCTGGAGCAGCTTGGTCGCCTCGGCCGCGTCGATGCCCGGCGGCACCCGCAGGCTGACCAGCGCCCGGGCGCTCGCCTGCACGGACGGGGTGGCGCCGACGACCGGCGGACAGTCGATGCCGAGGACCGTCACGGCGGGGCGGGCCCAGATGCGGTCGGCGACCGTGCCGTCACCGATCAGGTCGACGCCGTCCAGGACCTTGGCGTCCGCCCGGAACTGCTCCTCGTCGTACTGGAGGCCGTCCCAGGACGCGTCCGGGGTGAGCCCGTCGATCGTCGTCGTGCCGTCCTTCGCGCGCAGCGAGTCCAGTACGCGGATCAGCGCGGCCAGCGCGTCGGGGGCGGCGCCGCCGAACTGGCCCGAGTGCAGGTTGCCCTCCAGGGTGTCGACCTGGACGCGGAGCATGGTCATGCCGCGCAGAGTGGCGGTGACCGTCGGCAGACCGGTGCGGAAGTTGCCCGCGTCGCCGATGACGATGGCGTTGGCGTCCAGCAGCCCCGGGTGCGCCTCGGCGTACCGCTCCAGACCGCCCGTGCCCTGCTCCTCCGAGCCCTCGGCGATGAACTTGACGTGGACCGGCACCCCGCCGTTGGCCTTGAGAGCGCGCAGCGCGAGCAGGTGCATGATCACACCACCCTTGCAGTCGGCGGCCCCGCGCCCGTACCAGCGGCCGTCGCGCTCGGTGAGCTCGAAGGGCGGGGTGGTCCAGCCGGCCTCGTCCAGCGGAGGCTGCACGTCGTAGTGGGCGTACAGGAGGACGGTCTTCGCGCCCTCCGGGCCGGGCAGGTAGCCGTACACGGACTGGGTGCCGTCCGGGGTGTCGAGCAGTGCCACGCCCTCGAAGCCCTCGGCGGTGAGCGCGTCCGCGACCCAGCGGGCGGCGGCCTCGCTCTCGCTCTTCGGGAACTGGTCGAAGTCCGCCACCGACCTGAACGCCACCAGCTCGGTGAGCTCCACCTGCGCCCTGGGCATCAGCGAGGCGACGGTCTCGGCGACCGGATTCGACGACATGGGCACGCTCCTGGTGGGTGCGACGTTGTACCTGTGAGTGCCGTAGATCCTCCCACAGTGGTCCGTGGGCGGGCCCGCCGTAGGATGCGGGAGACAGGTGCGGCAATGGCTTGATCGGGAGCAGCAGACCATCGTGAGCAGCGAGAACTCTTCGGCGGACGACTCTTCGGCGGACGGCGTGCAGGACGACGGACAGCGGGTGTGGGACGTCGTCGTGGTGGGCGCGGGACCCGCGGGGGCCTCGGCCGCCTACGCGGCGGCGGTGGCCGGACGGCGTGTGCTGTTGCTGGAGAAGGCCGAGCTCCCGCGGTACAAGACGTGCGGCGGCGGCATCATCGGCCCCTCGCGGGACTCGTTGCCGCCCGGCTTCGAGCTGCCGTTCCGGGACCGGGTGCACGCGGTCACCTTCTCGAACAACGGCCGCTTCACCCGCACCCGGCGCTCCAAGCAGATGCTGTTCGGGCTGATCAACCGGCCCGAGTTCGACCAGCAGCTCGTCGAGCACGCGCAGAAGGCCGGCGCCGAGCTGCGCACGGGCGTCACCGTCCAGCGCGTGGAGCAGCACGGCTCGTCGGTGCCCGACCGGCGTACGGTCGCCGTGCTCCTCCAGGGCGGCGAGACGGTGCTCGCCCGGGCGGTCGTCGGGGCCGACGGCAGCGCCAGCCGGATAGGAGCGCATGTCGGGGTGAAGCTCGACCAGGTGGACCTCGGCCTGGAGGCGGAGATCCCGGTGCCGGAGACCGTCGCCGAGGACTGGAAGGGGCGGGTGCTCATCGACTGGGGCCCGATGCCCGGCAGTTACGGCTGGGTCTTCCCCAAGGGGGACACCCTCACGGTCGGGGTGATCTCGGCGCGCGGTGAGGGCGCGGCCACCAAGCGGTACTTGGAGGACTTCATCGGCCGGCTCGGTCTCGCCGGGTTCGAACCCAGCATCTCCTCCGGTCACCTGACCCGCTGCCGTGCCGAGGACTCGCCGCTCTCGCGCGGGCGGGTGCTGGTGTGCGGTGACGCGGCGGGGCTGCTCGAGCCGTGGACCCGCGAGGGCATTTCCTTCGCGCTGCGCTCCGGGCGGCTCGCGGGGGAGTGGGCGGTGCGGATCGCGGAGGCCCACGACGCGGTGGACGCCCGCCGCCAGGCGCTGAACTACGCGTTCGCCGTCAAGGCGGGACTCGGTGTGGAGATGAGCGTCGGCAAGCGGCTGCTGACCGCGTTCGAGCGCCGTCCCGGCCTGTTCCACGCGGCACTGACGGGCTTCCGGCCCGCGTGGAACGCGTTCAGGGAGATCACCCAGGGTTCGACCTCGCTGGGCGAGCTCGTCCGGGGCCGGCCGATGGCCCAGCGGGCGCTGGCCGCGCTGGACCCGCGTCCCGCCGAGCGCGCTGCGGACGACGGAGTCACTTCGTGAGCGTGACGTGGAAGACGGGGTGGTCGGGGGCGATGCGGAGCAGGTCGGCGTCGGAGGAGTCGGGACCGACGCCGTTGAAGAAGACGCCGACCTCGGCCTTCCAGCGCTTGAGATAGGCGCGCAGGAGCGGGACCTTCTCGGCGTCGGCGACCTCGGTGGCGGTGAAGGCGTCCACCTTCTTGCCCAGGTGCAGCTCGCCGCCGCCGGCCGCACGCATGTTGTGGGTCCACTGGACGTGGCCGCGCGGGGCGACCAGGTACTGTTCGCCGTCCACGCTCAGCAGATTCACCGGGGTGGTGCGCCACTCGCCGCTCTTTCGGCCGCGGACCGCCAGGACGCGTGAGCCCCAGACGCTGAGCCCGCGGCGGGTCAGCCAGGCAACGGTGCGGTTGAGGATGTTGACCGTGAACCAGCCGGGCTTCTGGACGTGCGTGGACATGGAACCCCCAATATGCGGGAGAGCGTTGCTCTCTTTTGTGAGCACTGCTCTCTTCCGGTGTTCAGTCTGGCACGAGGTGGGGCGTCGGAGCAAGAGCGGTGCTCTCGTTTGTGTGCACCGCTCTTATTTCATGGGACACTGAAGCCTATGAGTACAGCACAAGGCGCCCGCGCCCGAGCCCGGATCGAGGTCACCGCCACCATCAAGGACGAGGCGCGCAGACAGCTCGCCGCGGAAGGCGCCGTCAAGCTCTCGCTGCGAGCCGTGGCCCGTGAGCTCGGCATGGTCTCCTCCGCCCTGTACCGCTACTTCGCCAGCCGCGACGACCTCCTGACCGCCCTCATCATCGACGCCTACGACTCGCTGGGCGAGAGTGCGGAACACGCGCACGCAGCCGTCGCGCAGGCGGGGCCGATGGAACGCTGGGTGACGGTGTGCGAGGCGGCACGCGGGTGGGCGCTCGCACACCCCCACGAGTACGCGCTGATCTACGGATCCCCGATCCCCGGCTACACCGCACCGCAGACGACGGTCCCGGCCGCCTCCCGCGTGGGACTCCTCCTCATCGGCATCACCCGTGATGCGCACCGCGGCCCTGGTCTGACCGGGCCCGCACTCGCCGATGAACTGCGCCCCGAGGCCGAACGCATTGCCGCCGACCTCGCCCCCGACCTCCCGCCCGAGGCCGCCACCGCACTCGTCGCCGCCTGGGCTCAGCTGTTCGGCCTGATCGGGTTCGAGCTGTTCGGCCAGTTCAACCGGGTGGTGGAGGACCGCGAACAGTTCTTCCGGCATGCGGTGACGCAACTCGCGCGGGGCGTGGGGCTGGCATGACGGGTGGGCGCCGCGTCCGCCGCGCCGCCCTCGCGTCAAGAAAGCCGTCGTACTTCGCCGGGAGTAGGCGTGATCACCACGCTCGGGGGACGTCCTGGTCGGACCGGGGCGTCTAGCGTGGCTGTCATGGACGGTGAGCAGGGCGGGCGCGGGGGAGGTTCGCCGCGCTGGTGGCGGCACGGGCCGCCGTGGTGGCGCAGTGCCGGCGGCGACGGGCAGGGCGCCCGGTGGCCGTGGCCGTCCACCCTGCTGCTCACGTTCTTCGTGCTCGGCGGGTCGAACTACGCGGCCCATCAGCAGGTCGGCGAGCGGGCCGCGCTCGATCCGTTCGCGCGGGCGCTGCTGGTGATCGGCTCCGGGCTGCTGCTGTGGCGGCATCGCCGGCCCGTACTCGTCGCCTTCGGTACGGCGGCTGCCGCGATGGTGTACCTCGGGGCCGGGTATCCGTACGGGCCCGTGTTCCTCGCCGTCGCCCTCGCCTGCTTCAACGCCATCGTGGCCGGGCACCGCAAGGCCGCCTGGACCGCGCTCGGGATGCTCTGGGCCGGGCATGTCCTGGTGGCCCACTGGCTCTATCAGTGGCTGCCGCCCTCCGGGGACTCGGCCGCCCCCTGGGGGCAGGAAGGGGTGATCGCCGCCTGGGTCGTTGCGATCGTCGCCGTCTCGGAGCTGGCCCGGACCCGGCGCGAACAGTGGGCCCGGGACCGCGCCGAACGCGCCCGGGCCGCACAGCGCCGCGCCGACGAGGAGCGGCTGCGGATCGCCCGCGAGCTGCATGACGTGCTCGCGCACAGCATCTCCGTCATCAACGTCCAGGCCGGCGTCGGCCTCGCTCTTCTCGACACCGACCCCGAACAGGCCCGCACCGCGCTCACCACCATCAAAGCCGCCAGCAAGGAGGCGCTCGGCGAGGTGCGCCAGGTGCTCGACACCCTGCGCACGCCGGGTGACGCGCCGCGCGCCCCCGCGCCGGGCCTCGACCGGCTGACCGAGCTGGTGTCCCAGGCGGCGGGCGCGGGCCTCACGGTCGAGCTGGAGGGATCGGCACCGGACCTGCCTCCCGGCGCGGACCTCGCCGCGTTCCGTATCGTCCAGGAGGCGCTCACCAATGTCGTACGGCACTCGGGATCGCGGCACGCGCGCGTGCGGCTCGAACACGACGGCGGTGCGCTACGGCTGCGTATCGACGACGACGGACCCACGACCGGCACCGACGCGGGCGGCAGCGGCAACGGTCTGGCCGGGATGCGGGAGCGGGCCGCCGCACTCGGTGGCACGATCGAGGCGGGCCCGCGTCCCGACGGAGGGTTCCGGGTGCTCGCCGTACTGCCGCTCGAGGTGAAGGCCAAGGAGGACGACCGGTGATCCGCGTACTGCTCGCCGACGACCAGTCACTCGTGCGGGCCGGCTTCCGGGCCCTGCTCGACGCGCAGCCGGACATCGAGGTGGCCGGTGAGGCCTCCGACGGCGAGGAGGCACTGGCCAGGGTGCGTGAACTGCGGCCGGACATCGTCCTGATGGACATTCGGATGCCGCTGCTCGACGGCCTCGCCGCGACCCGGCGCCTCACGGAGGACGACGCGTTGAAGGACGTGAAGGTGGTCATGCTCACCACCTTCGAACTCGACGAGTACGTCTTCGAGGCGATCCGTTCCGGCGCCTCCGGCTTCCTGGTCAAGGACACCGAACCGGAGGAACTCCTGCGCGCCGTAAGGGCGGTGGTGGACGGCGACGCGCTCCTCTCGCCGGGCGTGACCCGCCGTCTCATCGCCGAGTTCGCGGCCCGCTCCAAGGAACCCGCGGCCGAAGGTGCCCTCGCCGAACTCACCGAGCGGGAACGGGAGGTGATGGCCCTGGTCGGCATCGGCCTGTCCAACGAGGAGATCGCCCGCCGCCTGGTCGTCAGCCCCCTCACCGCCAAGACCCACGTCAGCCGCACGATGGTCAAGCTCGGCGCCCGCGACCGTGCCCAACTGGTGGTGCTGGCCTACGAGTCGGGGTTGGTGCGGCCGGGCTGGCTGGGCTGAGGGATCTGCTGCCGGAAGCGCACGAGGACACTGATCACCCGGGCGACGAAGACCACGGGCGCGATCGTCAGCCCGGTGCGCAGCAGCAACCTCTCGACGGTTCCGGGCAGTTCGAACAGCAGCGCCGGTCCGGCCACCGCCCCGAAGAGCACGGCCGCCGCGAACAGCGCACTGCACAGCGCGTATCCGATCTCGACGGTGATGGCATCCGTCTCGGCCTTGTTCCGGCGTCCCCCGTAAGTGTCCACGCTTGAAGTCTCACAGCCGTGTGCCCGGCGGAGCAAGCAGCTCGGCCGGGCACACGGTGTCGGAGGCGTCCCCCTCGTCGCGTACGGTGACGCGCTCCGCCTCCCGCACAGTGGACTTGGCGACCACGACGGACCGCTGCGGGCGACGCGGAGTGCGCAGTCCCGTGAGGGTGATCAGCAGTCCGGCCGCGGCGATGGCCGTGACCACGACAAGGCCGGGGCGGTAGCTGTCGAGGACGGCCTGCGGGGTGGCGTTCTCGGGGGCGCCCGCCGTCACCACGGCGGTCACGACGGCCAGGAAGATCGCACCGCCGACCTGGACCGAGGTGTTGAGCAGTCCGGAGACCATGCCCTGCTCGTGGTCCTCGACGCCGTTGGTGGCCTGGATGTTGAGCGACGGGAAGACCAGAGCGCAGGCGGCTCCGATGAGCAGCATCGACGGCAGGATCGCGGCGGCGTACCCGGGGTCCAGGTCGACACCCAGGAACAGTGCGTATCCGACGACCATCAGTGCGAAGCCGGCCGGGATCAGCCGCTGGGTGCCGAACCGGTCGACGATCGAGCCGACCTTCGTCGAGGACACCGCCACCAGCGCGCCCGCGGGCAGGAAGGCGAGCGCGGTGTGCAGCGCCGACCAGCCGAGCAGCGACTGCATGTACAGGGTCACGAGGAACTGGAAGCCCACGTACGAGCCGAAGAAGGCCATGGCACCCAGCTGGGCGCGGATCTGGGTGCCGGAGCGCAGCACGCCGAGCCGGACCAGCGGGCCCGGCGAACGCCGCTCGACCAGGACGAACACCGTCAGCAGTACGGCCACGGCGAGGAAGGACAGCAGGGTGCGGGCCGAGGCCCAGCCGGACTCCGGTGCCTGGACGACGGTGAAGACCAGCAGCAGCATCGAGGCGGTGCCGAGAACGGCGCCGGGGATGTCGTAGCCGTTGTGGTCCTTCTCGCGGGCGCTGCGCGGCAGCAGCTTGAGGCCGGCGACGAGCGCGATCAGGGCGATGGGCGCGGGCAGCAGCATGGTCAGGCGCCAGCTGGCCTCGGTGAGCAGGCCGGACAGCACCAGGCCCATGGAGAAGCCGGTGGCGGCGCAGGTGGTGTAGATGGAGAGCGCGCGGTTGCGCAGCGGGCCCTCCGGGAACGTCGTGGTGATGATCGACAGGCCCGCGGGCGCGGTGAAGGCCGCGCTCAGGCCCTTGATGAACCGGCTGGCGATCAGCAGCGGGCCCGAGTCGACGAGGCCCCCGAGCAGTGAGGCGACCGCGAACACGCCGAGGGCCACCAGGAAGACCTGGCGCCGGCCCAGCAGGTCGGCGGCCCGGCCGCCCAGGAGCAGCAGACCGCCGTAGCCGAGGATGTAGCCGCTGACGATCCATTGCAGTGTGGAGGTGGAAAGGCCCAGGTCGGCGCCGATGGACGGCAGCGCGACGCCGACCATCGACACGTCCAGCGCGTCCAGGAACATCGCGGCGCACAGCACCAGCAGGGTGCCCCAGAGCCTGGGTGTCCAGCGGACCGTTGAGGAAGGGTCCGCGGGGGTGGTGAGCGGAGAGGTCATGCCGACGACACTACATGCGCGTGCATCGAATGTAAGCGCATTTAATTCTGATGCAATAATTCTTCCTCTCTGCTACGGTGCCGCCCATGGCGGCGAAGAAGCCCGAGCGGGAGCTCGCGGAACAGTGGCGGGGCATCCTGGCGCTGCATGCGCGCACGCAGTGCGAACTGGACCGTGCTCTTCATCAACACGGCCTGTGCGGCAGCGACTTCGAGGTACTGGACGTCCTGGCCGACGGCGGCTGCGACTACCGCGTGCAGGAGATTTCCGAGCGGGTCCATCTGAGCCAGAGCGCGCTGTCGCGGCTGATCGCCCGGCTCGAGAAGGACGGGCTCGTCGAGCGCGGGATGTGCGCGGAGGACCGGCGGGGCGTGCGGGTGTCCCTCACATCGAAGGGACGCGCGTTGCACGGCGACGCCCTGCCGGTGCAACGCGCGGTCCTGACAAGGATGTTGGAGGCGTCCTAGCCCACGGCGGACTTCTCCCGCCACAGGCCGGCGACCGACACGTCCCCGGTCACCCGCGGGAACGGCAGCCGGTTCCACAGCGCCAGATACAGCCGTGCGGCGGGCCCGGACACCTCGCAGTCGGCGTCCCCCGCGTCGCCGTACTCGGCCGCGGGCGGTTCCTGCGTCAGTCGTACGGTCCACACGGCGCCGTCCGTCTCGCTCGCCCGCACTCGCAGCACCCGGGGCTCGTCGGTGCGGACCCTGCTCTTCGCGCGCGCGTGGAAGCCGCGCAGCAACTCGTCGATGCCGTCGGCCGCGAAGTCCCGGCCGAGATCCCCGGGGGTGCCGCCACGGGCCGCCTCCGCGTCGAAGCGGTGCACGGCCGTCTCGTGCGCCTGCCGCCGGGCCCAGAACGCGAGCGGCGACGGGGCCGGCAGGAACTGGAAGCACTCCAGGCCGGGGTCGGCGGAGCCGAGTGTGTCGACCAGGAGGCGGTGTCCCTCGCGGAACCAGGCGAGCAACTCCCCACCGTCGAGGTCGGGTCGGTCGGGGAAGGGGACGCGGTCGGAGCGTCCTTTGGCCACGAACGCGGCCGCCCAACGGTGCACTGTCCCTGTGTGCTTCAACAGGTCCCGCACCTGCCAGTCCGGACAGGTCGGCACCTTGGCGTCCGGTCCGGCCTGCTCGGCCGCCGACGCGAGCAGCAGGCCTTCCCGGTTCAGGATGCTGATGAATTCGGCAGTCTCCATGGAGCGAGTGTGCCCCAGAGCGATGCCCTGCTCGCGCGCCTTCCGCACTTCGTCGTCAGGCGATGAATCGACGAAGTCACCAGTCACGGGCGGCCTGAAGCAGGTGGTCGCGGACCAGTGCCACGTGCGGGTTGCCGGAGGTGCCGGGCCGCTGGACCAAGAAGCTCGTGTTGAGGGGCGGGTCTTCGGGGTCGTGGAGCAGGACCAGTGTCCCCGACCGCAGCTCCTCTACGCACAGATAACGGGGGAGCACGGTGAATCCGGTGCCGCCGGCGACCGCGGCCTTGACCGCGTTCAGGTCCGGCATGGTGACCGCGGGCTGCCGGACCAGACGTCGGCCGAAGACATGCCGCCAGTAGCGGCGCACGATGGGCAGATCGTCGGCATAGGCGACGAGCGGGACGCCGTGCAGCACGGCCACGACGGACGCGGGTGCGCCCAGCCGCTGTGCCCAGGTGGGAGAGGCCACCAGCACGAACTCCTCGTCGTTGAGGGGCACGGCCGTGAGGGTCCGGCCGCGCGGCCGGAAGGTGGCGATCACCAGGTCGTGGCGGCCTGCGCGCAGGTCGTCCAGGAGCGGTCCGGTCAGACCCGGCGTGATGCGCAGCCGTACCCCCTGGTCCACCAGGGGAGCGAGACCGGGCAGGACGCACCGGGACAGCAGCTCGGCCGGGCCGGCGAGATGCACCGGCTCGGCCGGGGCGTCCTCCCTGCCCCCGGCGGACCCTGCCACCGTGGCGAGCGAGTCCAGGGGCTGCACGATCCTGGCGGCGAGCTCGTCCGCGTAGGGGGCCGGGGTGACGCCCCGCGCCCGGCGCTCGAACAGTTCGCGGCCCAACTGCCGCTCCAGCGTGCGGATCTGGGTGGTGACCGTGGGCTGGGACAGGCCGAGCAGACGGGCGGCGGCGGTGAAGGAGCCGGTGCGGTACACCGTCAGGAACGTCCGCAGCAGGTTCAGGTCCAGAGGGGCGCCGAAGGCCTGCCCCGGCTCCTCCGAGCCATTGGTGTTCCTATCCCTCATATGCGTGAGCCTATTGGATTTCTATGGCCGGGCGGGACTACGGTCTCACCATGTCGAAGATTCTCTTTGTGATGACCGGTGCCGACCACTGGACCCTGGCCGACGGCACCCAGCACCCCACCGGCTTCTGGGCCGAGGAGGCCGTCGCCCCCTACGAGGCCTTCAAGGCCGCCGGACACGAGATTGTCGTGGCCACCCCGGGCGGTGTCGTGCCGACCGTGGACAAGGGCAGCCTCGCGGCCGAGGTCAACGGCGGCCAGGAGAACGCCGACCGCATCGCCGGGGTGCTCGCCTCGGCCGCCGAACTCCAGCAGCCGGTACGCCTTGAGGACGTGAACCTCGACGACTACGCGGCAGTCTTCTACCCCGGCGGCCACGGGCCCATGGAGGACCTCGCGGTCGACGCGGACTCGGGCCGCCTGCTCACCGTCGCCCTGGAGAGCGGCAAGCCCCTCGGTGTCGTCTGCCATGCCCCCGCCGCCCTGCTCGCGGCGACGAAGGCCGATGGCTCCAACGCGTTCGCCGGGCGCCGGATTGCCGCCTTCACCAACGCCGAGGAGACCCAGGCGGGCTTCGCCGACAAGGCCAAGTGGCTGCTCCAGGACCGGCTCACCGAGGCCGGCGTCCAGGTCGACGTGGCCGAGCCCTGGGCTCCGCATGTGATCGTCGACGGCAACCTGGTGACCGGGCAGAACCCGGCGTCCTCCGCGCCCCTCGCCGTCGAACTGCTGAAGAAACTGGGCTGATTCCCCGGGCTCACACTCCGAGAGAGGGCAGCACCACGGCGTCGATGTAGGCCCCGACGAAGGCCGGGTCGGCCGACTTGTCCTCCAGCAGCTGGTGGGCGATCACGCTGCCCAGCAGCGCGTAGGAGACGTAGGACAGGGCGGCGGTGTCCGCGGGGACCTCGCCGCGCTCGACGGCCTGTCCCAACAGCGCCTCGAGACTGCTCAGTTCGGGAACGACGAGCAGTTCACGCAGTGCCGCGAGGAGATCGGGGTGGGCGTGGGCGGCCTGGAGGACACCCCGCATCAGGGCGGTGTCCTGCTCCATCCGCAGGCCGTCCATCTGGGCCACCACCGCGGTGAAGTCGCCGCGCAGGGACCCGGTGTCGATGCCGGCGAGGGTGGCGGGCTTCTCATGGCGCAGCGCCTCGGCGACCAGCTGCGGCTTTCCTGCCCACTGGCGATAGAGGGTGGCTTTGCTGCACCGGGTCCGGGCGGCTACGGCGTCCATGGTGAGACTGTCGTAGCCGACCTCCCGGAGCAGGTCGAGGACGCTCGTGTACAGCTCAGCCTCGCGCTCCGGCGTCAGACGGCTGCGCCGTCGGCGCCGGGCGGAGCCCGATTCCACCGCGCTTGCCGAGGTCAAACGTCCGCCGCCGTTGCCGTCCATGCGCGCCACATCCAAACGAAACAGTTTCGTACACAACCAGGCTAGCCCTGCGCCGTCAGATGCGAAACCGTTTCGGTGGTGAAATGGCTCATGGGCAGCTTGGCCGGGAGCCCCCCGGAGGAACCGCGCACGGCAGGCGTGTCACGGGTCGCGACCGCGGCGTCCCAGGGATCCGCGAGTTCGCCGCAGGCGCCAAGGTCGCCCAGCGGACCCTCCACTCCCACCGGGTCGAACGCGACGACCTGATCCTGGCCGACCTCGGCAGCCCCCGCCGCGTGCTGCACCTTCGAATGCCCCGACCACCATCGGGGACGTCCTCTTCGACGCCGAACGCAGGGGCGAACTCCACCGCCGTGAGGGGCTCCTCGACCGTTCCTGCGCGGAGCGTGTGCCCGAAGAACAGTGGACCGAGCCTCTGAGACTCCTCAAGTCGCTTGGCGGGCACGGAACATGACCGTCACGATGAGCCGCATGTCGGGAATCGCGGGACTGAACAAGAAACACAACTTCGTGCTGCTCGTCCGGGACGCCGACGTCGTCGGAGCGGCCCTGCGCCAGGCGCTGGCCGAGGCCGCGCCCGAGGAACGCCCAGGGCTGGAACGCGCCATGGCACTCGTCGAGTCCACCGCCGCCGCCACCGAGGCCGAGCTGCGCGCCCGCTGGGTCCGCTCCCGGTGGGCCGCCGCCGGCTTCACGGGCGACATCACCTCGGTCGCGGCGGTGCGGGCACTGCGCAAGGCGGAGCCGAAGCTGAGCCTGTTGGCGGCCGTGGAGTTGCAGAAGGACGCGGTGGCCCATCCGGAGTGATCCGGCCGTCCTACGCCCGGTGCGAGCCTCAGCCCGCCGCGCGTCGGGTCAGCAGGGCGATGACCGCGGCGGTGGCGGCGAGGGCCGCAACGCTGGTGAGGGCGGCGGGGAGGGAGAACCAGTCGGCCATGAAGCCGATCGCGGGCGGGCCGAGGAGCATGCCGCCGTAGCCGAGGGTGGAGGCGATGGCCACCCCGTCGGGCCCGGCCAGCCTGCCCGCGCGCTCGACGGCGACGGGGAAGAGGTTGGCGAGACCGAGCCCGGTGATCATGAAGCCGAGCAGTGCGGCCCAGACGGAGGGGGCGAGGGCGCCGAGCAGCATGCCGAGCGCGGCCGTGGTGCCGCCGCCTACGAGCGTGCGGGTCTGGCCGAGTCGTTCGAGCAGCCTGGTGCCGGTCAGCCTGCCGATGGTCATGGCGAGCGCGAAGCACGAGTAACCGACCGCGGCGACGCCGGGCGTGGCGTCCAGGTCGTGCTCCAGATGCAGGGCGCTCCAGTCGGCCAGCGCGCCCTCGCCGTAGGCCGTGCACAGGGCGATCAGGCCGAAGGTGACGACGAGACCGCGGGTGCGGGTGCCATGGCGACGGGGCGCGGACGTCTGCCGGGGCGCATCCGGCGAGGGTGTCGGGGCCGGGATGCGCAGCAGGGTCCGGCCCGCGACCGCGGTGACGAGCAGACCGATCACGGTGAGGCCGAACAGGTGCCGTGTGGGGGAGAGGGCTCCGGCGACCAGCCCGCCGAGCCCGGCACCGAGCATGCCGCCCAGGCTGAAGGCGGCGTGGAAGCTGGGCATGATGGGCCGCCGCAGGGCGCCCACGAGATCGACGGCGGCGCTGTTGAACGCGACGTTGATGCTGCCGTACGCGGCGCCGAAGAGCAGGAGTACGGCGCCCAGTGCCACCGCGGAGTGGGTGAGTGGCGGCAGCGCGACGCTGAGGGAGAGCAGGACGGCGCAGACGACGGTGACCCGGTGGGTGCCGTAACGGCGGCAGAGGCGGCCGGTGAGCATCATGGTGATCACCGCACCGGCCGAGACGCCGAGGAGGGCGAGGCCGAGGGCGCTGGCGGAGGCGCCGGTCTGTTCCTTGATCGCGGGGATGCGCACGACCCACCCGGCGAAGACGAAGCCGTCGAGGGCGAAGAAGACGGTGAGGGCGATACGGAGTCGGGTGAGGGTGTTGTCCGGCACGGCGATGCGCGTTCGCATTTTGTTTATTAGCGGCACAAATTCAGCGTAAGCGTGTGCTCGATTGTCGGCAAGGATGTTCGAGTGAGCAAGGGTGTGGGGGTGGCTGGAGCGAACGTGGGAAACACGTCCGGCCGTCGGGCTCGATGACCACCCTGCGCTTGAAGTCACCGCCATCAGATCTGCACCCATTGCATGCCAACTTCACTCGGTTACTCGTGAGTCCGGTGCGGTGACGTTGGATGCTGGAAATCACGGAGCTGCCAGGCGGTTGGCTCAGGGCGGTTCCTTGAGGGCGAGAGGAGCGCTCCTGGTGGTGTCTGGCGCACGTGGTGTCATGGCCGGGGCGGGTCCGGTCGAGGTCGCGCGGCTCGGTGGGCTGTGGCGGGTGACCCGGCCCTGGCATCCGGGGTTGCGGCCGTACTTACGCAGTTACGTCGGCTACTGGGAAGCGGTGGCCACACCGTACGAGGCACGGTTGGTGCCGACGGGGCGCGCGACCCTGTTGATCAGTCTCGCGGAGCCGTTCTCGCAGGTGCGGCGGCTGGGCGTGCCGGACGCGGGCAGCGGGACCATCGGGTCGCTGGTGGTGGGGCTGGAGGACCGGCCCGCGATCTGTACGCATCCCGGCGGCCAGGAGGCGATCCGGGTGGAGTTCACACCACTGGGTGCGTACCGGCTGCTCGGCATACCGATGAGCGAGTTGACGAACCTGGCCGTCGGGATACGGGACGTTCTGGGGCCCGAAGCCGGGGTGTTGGTGGAGCGGATGGCAGCAACTCCTGACTGGGCCGCCAGGTTCGACCTGCTGGACGCGGCGCTGCTCGTCCGACTCGAGTACGGCCCGCAGCCCACGCCCGAGGTGGGACGCGCCTGGCAATTGCTCGCCGGCAGCGCGGGGGCGATCCCGATCGCCCGTATCGCCGCCGAAGTGGGCTGGAGCCAGGGATACTTGACTCGCCGGTTCACCCAGCAGATCGGACTCACTCCCAAGGCGTCCGCCCGGGTGCTGCGCTTCCGGCACGCCGTGGCGTTGCTCGGTCGCGGGGCCACGAGTCTGACCGAGATCTCCACGGCCTGCGGCTTCTACGATCAGGCGCACCTCAACCGCGAGTTCCGGGCCATCGCCGGGACCACACCCGGACAGATGGTGGCCGCGCGACGCGTGGAGGGGGCGATGGCTCTCACCACGAGTGCAAATTTGTCCAAGACCGCGTCGACTGCGGGCCTATAGCGTGCCCGCTTGTACAACCGATGGCCGGTCGGATGGCGCGGGGGACCGTCCGACCGGTCGGCCCACGCCGTCCGAGGCCGCAGAGGTTGCCGGCCGGCCAGGACACGTCCATCGACTCAGGAACCGCATTGACCGACAACGGCGTACGGCCGTGCAGAATTTCGCCCGCCGCACCCCACGGCGTCACGCCGGAGCAAAGGGCCGTACTGGAGACGAGGGGCAGGCGCTCCGTCGAGTTCGGTGCGGCCTGGTTCATCGGGGGGCTGCTCGTCGCCGTCGTCACCTTGGGGCAAGCCCAGGGCGCCGGCGTCCAGTTCGTGGTCTGGGTGCCGATGTTCTACGGCGTCCACCGGATCGTCTCCGGTTTCCAACTCATCAGGAAGAGCCGAGAGCTCTCGTAGGCTCCCTGGGTGTCCATGGCCCAGGACGCGGTCATGGACACCCGCCGGACAGCCGTAGGCGGCTGCCGCGTTCGCGGTCGTCAGGGCGACGAGGTTTCGGTGGTGGTGGGTGGGGTGAGGTCGTCCTCTTCGGGGAGGGCTTCGGTGTCGACGCCGCGGACCTGGCTCAACTCGTGTTTGAGTGCGGCGAGTTCGGCGCCGCCGGCCATGTGGTTGGTGAGTTCTTCGAGGGTGATCCGGTCGCGGGCGGCGGACAGTTCCATGGTGCCCAGGCGCAGCACGCTGAAGTGGTCGCCGACCATGTAGGCGTGGTGGGGGTTGTGGGTGATGAAGATGACGCCCAGGCCGCGGTCGCGGGCGGCGGCCACGTACTTGAGCACCACGCCGGACTGCTTGACACCCAGCGCGGCGGTGGGCTCGTCGAGGATGAGGACGCGGGCGCCGAAGTAGACGGCGCGGGCGATGGCCACGCACTGGCGCTGGCCGCCGGAGAGGGTGCCGATGGGCTGTTCGAGGTCGTCGAGGACGATGCCCATCTCGCGCAGTTCGTGGTCGGCGGTCTTCTTCATCTGCTCGATGTCCAGGCGGCGGATCGGCCAGGGGCCCTTGGTCATCTCGGAGCCGAGGAAGAAGTTGCGCCATACCGGCATCAGGGGGACCACGGCGAGGTCCTGGTAGACGGTGGCGATGCCCTTGTCGAGGGCCTCGCGGGGGGTGGAGAAGCGTACCGGGGTGTTGTCGACGAGGAACTCGCCCTCGGTGTGCTGGTGCAGGCCGGAGATGATTTTGATGAGGGTGGACTTGCCGGCGCCGTTGTCGCCCAGCACGCAGGTGACCTGGCTGGGGTGCACCTTCAGGCTGACCCCGTGCAGGGCACGGATGTTGCCGTAGGACTTGCCGGTGGCTCTCAGCTCGACGACCGGGGTGTCGTCCCGGGCTTCCGTGCTGCTGGTGAGGGTGTCCTCGTGGGTCGTTGTCATTGCGCGGTTACCTCCGGGTCGCGGTGCGGCTGACCCACAGATTGATCAGGACGGCGCCGAGCAGCATCACGCCGAGGAAGGCCTTGAACCAGTCCGGGTTCCAGTTGGCGTAGACGATGCCCTGCTGGACCATGCCGAACATGAACGCGCCGAAGACCGGGCCGATCGCGGAGCCCGCGCCGCCGGTCAGCAGACAGCCGCCGATCACCGCCGCGGAGATGTAGATCAGTTCCTGGCCGACGCCCTCGCCGGACTGCACGGTGTTGAAGGAGAACAGGTTGTGCATGCCGACGAACCAGGCGGCGAAGCCCACCAGCATGAACAGGCTGATCTTCGTGAAGGTGACCGGCACGCCCACCGCCCGCGCGGAGTCCTTGTTGCCGCCCACCGCGAAGATCCAGTTGCCGTACTTGGTGCGCAGCAGCACCCAGGTGGCGATCGCGGCGAACACCAGCCAGTACACAATCGTGATCTTGATCTGGACGCCACCGACGTCGAACGAGCTCCCGAAGACCTTCTTGGCCTGGTCGAAGCCGTCCATGGTGCTGATGTCGTCGGTGGCGACATTCCCGGTCACCAGCTTGGTCACCGCCAGGTTGACGCCCTGAAGGATCAAGAACGTGCCCAGCGTGATCAGGAAGCTGGGCAGACCGGTCCTGACCACCAGCCAGCCGTTGAGGAACCCGATCGCCAGCGACACCAGCAGCGCCACCACGACGCCCGCCCACACGTTCAACGTCAGCTGGAAGGCGAACATGCTCGCCGTCAGCGCCGACGTGATCACCGCGACACCCGCCGACAGGTCGAACTCCCCGCCGATCATCAACAGCGCCACCGGCAACGCCATGATCCCGATCGTCGACGACTGATACAGGATGTTCGCCATCGAACTGCCGTCCCGCACCGGCGGCGCGGCGATCAGGAAGAACACCCACACCGCCACCGCACCCAGGAACACCCCGACCTCGGGACGCGCCAACAGACGCAACGCGAGCGGTCGTTCCGAGGTCCGGCCGTCCTTGACCTTGCCCGGGCCGGAGGCCGGCGGTGACGACACCGCCGGCTCGGCGTGCTGGGTCATACCCATCACCTGGTGCCCTTCGCGGCGAACGCAGCCACGGTGTCGGCGTTGTCCTTGGTGATGAAGGCGGGGCCGGTCAGTACCGGAGCTGTTCCGCCGCCGCTGGCGTTGCCGTTGTTCTTGTAGAGCCACAGGGCGTCGACGGCGAGGTAGCCCTGGAGGTAGGGCTGCTGGTCGACGGCGAACTCGACGGAGCCGTTCTGGACGGCGGCGACGAGGTCCTTGTTGAGGTCGAACGTGGCGACCTCGGCCTTGCTGCCCGCGTCCTTGATGGACTGGACGGCGGTGAGGGCGAAGGGGGCGCCGAGGGTCACCACCTGGTCGATGCTGGAGTCCTGCTGGAGTTTGGCCGTGATGGTGGACTTCACGGACGGCATGTCGGTGCCGGTGACATAGATCTTGTCGGTCTTCCCCTTGAAGCCCTTGGCGAGGCCTGCGCAGCGGGATTCCAGGGCGACCTGGCCCTGGGACTGGACGACGCACAGGGCGTGCTTGGCGCCGAGGGTGTTGAGGCGTTCGCCGAAGGCCTGGCCGGCGATGTTCTCGTCCTGGCCGAAGTACTCCAGCATGCCCAGTTGCTTCCAGTCGTCCAGGCCGGAGTTGAAGCCGGTGACGGGGATGCCGGCCTTCTCGGCCTTGGCGACGACGGCCTTCATGGCGTCGGGTTTGGCGGCGGTCAGGGCGATGCCGTCGACCTTCTGGTCGATGGCGTTCTGGACGAGGTTGGCCTGGGCGCCGGCGCTGGGGTCGGCCGAGTAGACGAGCTTGATGTTGTCCTTGGCCGCGGCGGCCTGGGCGCCCTTGCGGACGATGTCCCAGAAGGTGTCGCCGGGCTCGGCGTGGGTGATCATGGCGATGGTCATCCTGGGGGTGCTCGCCTTGCCCGCGGAGGCGCCGTCCGCGCTGTTGTCCTCGGACTGTTTGCCGCCGGAGCTGCTGGAACAGCCGGCGGCGAGCAGGGTGCCCGCCAGGACGGTCGCGGCCAGGGCGGCGGCTCGGTGGTTTCTGTGCATGTCCCTTGCACCTCGCTGTGCTGTTCGAATGGGGATGAGGATCCGGCGTCGACAAAGGGGTTCCGCCCGGTCCGGAGAGCGCGGGCAAGCGGCTTGGAGCGCCTTGTGCGGCGGGAGACGTTGTCGCGGCAGCCGTGGGTGTGGGCCGCGCATCGGGTTACTAGAGCGCGTTACTAGTGCGCGCTAGGTGGTCGTACTATGAAATGCCCCGCTGGTGATGTCAAGAGATTTGTCAGGACGTATCGACAAGCTCCGCCGGTCGTCCCGTGTCCCTCGCGGGCTGCGGGCTGCGGCCCTGGTCGGACCGCGGCCGCCTCAGCGATGTGTGCCGGCCGCCAGGATGTGGGCGAGGACCTGCTCGGGATGGGTGACGACGAGATCGTGCCCGGCGGGCACCCGGCGTACGGTGATCGACGGACGGCCGGCCGCCAGGACGTCGACGGCCTCGCGCCAGGCCGTGTTGAGTTCGCGGGCGCGATCTCCCGATGTTCCGGCCATGGTCTCGGACATGATCATCGTGACGGGGCCGTCGACCTGGTCGAACCTCTCGGCGGAGAACCGCCGATGGGCCTCCACTTCGCGCAGCAGGCCGATGACGTCATCGGCCGACAGTAGCTGCCGTCGCGGTGTCCCGGCCAAGGATCGTTGCGTGTGCAAGGCCTCCTCGCTGCTGAGGCTCTCGCGCATCCCCGTGAGTTCGTCCTCGGTGAGAAGGGGGCGGGGCGTGGGGGTGGCGCCGTCGATGAGGATCAGTGCCCGAGGCCCCCCGGGCAGTGCTGCGGCATGGTCGAGGACGAGGTCCGCCCCGAGCGAGTGGCCCATCAGGACCGATGACTCGGGAGCGCCCAGGGCGGCCATGACGGCAGCGGCATCCGCGGCGAACGAGGCGTAGTCGTAGCTCGCCGCGTGGCTGCTCAGTCCGTGGCCGCGCAGATCGAACGTGGCGAGCCGGAAGAAGTCGCGGAGCGACTCCAGCAGTTGACCGAGATCCGCCTGCGTGGTGCTGAGTCCTGGGACGAAGACCGCTGGTGGCCCGTCGCCGGACACGGTGACAGGGATCGTCACATCGTCACGTCGGACCGTGAACGTCTCCATGAACAAGGGAGTCTAGGCCGTCGGCGAGCCGTCTCCCTATGTAGACAGTGTCTTTCATTTGAGACAGCCGCCGTGGAGGATGAGGCGTCCGTACAGAAGGGAAGTCCGCGTGGGGCCCGATTCCGCCATACTGCTCGCCGTCGCCGGCGTCGCCTCCGGGCTTGCCGGTTCCATCGCGGGTCTGGCCTCGCTGTTCAGTTACCCGGCACTGCTGGCCGCGGGCCTTCCTCCCGTGGCGGCCAACGTGACCAACACGGTGGCCCTGTTCGCCAACACGGCGGGAACCGCAGCCGGTTCACGCGAGGAACTGCGCGGACAGCGCAGGCGTCTCGTACGCCTCGCGATCCTCGCGGCCGCGGGCGGTTCCGTCGGTGCGGCGCTGCTCCTGGAGACTCCGGCCTCGGCGTTCAGTCAGGTCGTGCCCTGGGGATCGCCCTGGGATCGGTCCTCATCCTGGTACGGGAACCCCTGCGCCGACTGGCCGAGAACCACCCGCAGTTCACCGACGGCGGCACCCGAGCGAAGATCCCCCTGGCCGGCGCGGTCCTTCTGGTGGGTCTCTACGGCGGCTACTTCGGCGCCGCGGCAGGCGTCCTGATGCTGGCGATACTGTCCCTGTCCGTGAACGAGCCCCTGCCGGTCACCAACGCGGTGAAGAACATCGCCACCGGGGCCGCGAACGTGACCGCCGCCGTCGCCTACGCCTTCCTGGCGCCGGTCCACTGGACGGCCGCGGCCGCACTGGGCCTCGGTTGCCTGCTGGGCAGCCGTATCGGCCCGATCGTCGTACGGCGACTCCCCGAGAGGCCGCTACGGATCGCCATCGCCCTGGCCGGCCTGGGTCTGGCCGTCTCCCTGTGGCAGCGGGGCGGTTGAGGATCCGCGCAGGCGTGTGCTGTGCCGACCGCGGAGGCGACTCACCGGACCGGCGGTCATGTGGGACGCGTTCCTTGCCGCGACCGGTGGGCCCCTGCGCGGCGCCCCCGTGGGAAGGCGATTCGTGCGCACCCATTGACCCCCGGTGATCTCTCCATCTAGCCTCCGTCCTCATATGTAGACAACGTCTTTGTATGAGGATCACGTTCAGCGGAGTGACTTCAAGGGGTGCTCCGGTGAACTCTCCTCATCGCACTGCCAGTTCAAGGGAGAACTGACGCATGCCGCTCGTCGTGGTCGGAATCAGCGTCCTCGTCCTGCTCCTTCTGATGACGAAGCTGAGACTGAACGGTTTCGCCGCCCTCCTCCTGGTCGCCGTGGGTGTCGCCCTGGTGCGCGGCATCGGCCTCGAGGAGATACCGGACGTCCTCTCCGAGGGCATAGGTGACCAGATCGGCGACACGATGCTCACCATCGGGCTCGGCGCCATGGTCGGCCGTGTGATGGGGGACTCCGGCGCCGCGCAACGGATCGCCGGCAAACTCCTCGACGTCTGCGGCCCGCGCTGGGTGCAGGTCGCCATGGTGCTGTCCGCGATGCTCATCGGCGTGACGATGTTCTACGAGGTCGCCTTCGTGATCATCGTGCCGGTCGCCTTCACTCTCGTCCGGGTCACCCGGGTGAACCTCCTCTGGGTGGGGCTGCCGATGTCGATCGCCCTGTCCACCATGCACAGTTTCCTGCCGCCCCACCCGGGCCCCACGGCCGTGGCCGCGACCTTCCACGCCTCCGTCGGACTGACCCTGTTCTACGGTCTGTTCATCGCGGTCCCGGTCGGCGCGTTCATCGCGCTGCTGTGGCCGCGCCTGCCGTTCGTCCGGCGGATGAACCCCGAGATCCCCAAGGGCCTGGTCAGCGAACGCGTCTTCGAGGAGGAGGAGATGCCCGGCATGGGCTGGTCGCTGGCGGTGGCCCTGCTGCCCGTGGTGCTGATCGCCGGTGCCGCGGTGACCGACCTGGCCACCTCGGGCGACAGCGCCGGACTGCACTTCGTCGCCTTCATCGGCTCAGCGCCGATCGCCCTGCTGCTGACGCTGCTCGTGGCCGTCTGGGTCTTCGGACCCCGCATGGGGCGCAGCCTGGCCGAGGTCAGTACCTCGTGCAAGGAGGCCGCCCAGGCGATGGCGATGATCCTGCTGGTCATCGGCGCGGGCGGTGCCTTCAAGAACGTCCTCGTCGAGGGCGGGATATCCGACTACATCAAGGACGCGACCGACGGCTGGTCCATCTCGCCGATCATCCTGGCCTGGCTGATCGCCGCGATCCTGCGCGTGGCCCTCGGTTCCGCGACCGTCGCCGTCGTCACCGCCTCCGGCGTGGCACTGCCGTTGCTCGCGGGAAGCGGGGTGCACGCCGAGGTCATGGTGCTCGCCGTCTCCTGCGGGTCGATCGCCTTCTCGCACGTCAACGACCCGGGCTTCTGGATGTTCAAGGAGTACTTCAACCTGTCCGTCATCGACGCGATCAAGGCACGCACCACGTACACGACGGTACTCGCGATCCTGGGCCTCGGCGGTGTACTGGTCCTGGAACAGGTGCTGGACGCCCTGAAGGTCTGACCTCTCCCCTCGTCACTCGTCAGAAGGACACCGCCCCGTCATGAGCCAACCCGTCGTCACGAAGTTCTCCGTCCATCCCGTCGCCGGCCGGGACTCCATGCTCCTGAACCTCTCCGGTGCCCACGCCCCGTACTTCACCCGGAACGTCCTCGTCCTCGAGGACTCCGAGGGACGCACCGGTCTGGGCGAGGTACCGGGTGGCGCGGGCATCACCCGCACCCTCCGCGACGCCGAGCGCCTGGTCGTCGGGGCCCGCGTCGGAGACTACAAGCGTGTCCTGCGCACCCTCCACGACACCTTCGCCGACCGTGACTCGGGCGGCCGCGGCGCCCAGACCTTCGATCTGCGGACGACCGTCCACGCGGTCACCGCCGTCGAGTCGGCGCTTCTGGACCTGCTCGGACAACACCTCGAGGTCCCGGTAGCGGCGTTGCTCGGCGACGGCCGGCAGCGCGATGCCGTACGGGTCCTGGGCTACCTCTTCTACGTCGGCGACCCGGGCCGCACCGACCTCGACTACGTCCGTGAGCCCGGCGCGGAAGCGGAGTGGTACCGCATCCGGCGCGAGGAGGCACTGACCCCCGAGGCGATCGTCCGCCAGGCCGAGGCCACCTACGACCACTACGGCTTCCGCGACTTCAAGCTCAAGGGCGGTGTCCTGCCGGGCAGCGAGGAGGTGAAGGCCGTACACGCGCTCAAGGAGCGGTTCCCCGAGGCCAGGATCACCCTCGATCCGAACGGTGCCTGGTCCCTGCGCGAGGCGGTCGAGCTGTGCCGTCCGCTCGTCGGCACGCTCGCCTATGCCGAGGATCCGTGCGGTGCGGAAGGCGGTTACTCGGGCCGGGAGATCCTCGCCGAGTTCCGCCGGGCCACCGGGCTGCCCACCGCGACCAACATGATCGCCACGGACTGGCGGCAGTTGACCCACGCCCTGGCCCTGCAGTCGGTGTCCATCCCGCTCGCCGACCCGCACTTCTGGACCATGCAGGGCTCGGTCCGGGTCGCCCAGCTGTGCCATGCCATGGGGCTGACCTGGGGCTGTCACTCCAACAACCACTTCGACATCTCGCTCGCGATGATGGCGCACTGCGGTGCCGCCGCGCCGGGCGAGTACAACGCCCTCGACACGCACTGGATCTGGCAGGAAGGCCTGGAACGGCTCACCGTCGAACCGCCGCGGATCACCGGCGGCGAGGTCGCCGTCCCGGACACTCCCGGCCTCGGGGTCCGGCTGGACCCCGACCGACTCCGGGCCGCTCAGGAGCTGCACGAGGAGGTGGCCTCGACGCGCCGTGACGATTCCGCCGGAATGCAGTACCTGATCAAGGGCTGGACGTTCGACGCGAAGCGTCCGTGCCTGGTGCGCTGAGTTCCGCACGGACCGACATCATTGACATGGTCAAGACAGCTCATTAGCATCCGGGACACTTCGGAAAGCGCTTTCCAGTTCATGTCTCGACTTCCCCCCACGGGATCCACCCCCCACAGGATCCACCCTCACAAGAGGACCCCCACATGAACCCACGAAAGACCGCAGTGGCGGCAGCGCTCGCCGCCCTGCTTCTGGCCGGCCCCGGCGTCGCCCAGGCCGCCCCGCCCGCCGCGCCCGCACCCCGGGAACAGGTCGCGGCGGCCACCATCACCTGGACCCTGGAGCGGGCGAGCAACCCCACCGCGGACCAGCAGGCGGCGTACACCCGCATCACATCGGCGATGAACGCCGCGGTGACCCGTTACAACAACCTCAGCGACCTGGGGAAGTCCATCACCGTACGCTACGACACGAGCGTGCCCACCGCGGACGGCAACCTCAACGGAACCATCCGCTTCGGCAGCAACCGCAGTTACATGACCGAGCGGACCGCTCTGCACGAGATCGCCCACACCATCGGCGTGGGCACGAGTTCGGGCTGGTCCTCCCTCGGTGGCAGTGGCACCTGGACGGGTGCTCAGGCGACCGCCCTCGTGCGGCAGTTCGACGGTTCCTCGGCCAAGTTGTCCACCGGCGGCGGGCACTTCTGGCCGTACGGCCTCAACTACGAGAACGAGTTCTCCGGCACGGCGGCCGACCGCCACGTGCGGATCGTCGCCGCCATGGTGCGTGACGGTCTGTGAGCTGAGGGGTCCGGGGGCGAAAAACCGCTCCCGGACACGGTGTTCGGGCGCAGCACCGGCCCCTGCGGGGAAGGACCTTGGTCGACCGGCACCTCACCCGCGCACTGGAGGCTCCCTTGGACGCCCACGGCACACATGACACCTTCCGGCCCGGTCCGCTCTCCCGCCGCAGATTCCTCCAGGCCGCCGGTGCCACCGCCACCGCCGTCGCGGCCTCCGGTACACCCGCCTCGGCCGCCCCCTCCCACACAGCCACCCTCTCCCTGACCGCCGCCACCGGCGGTTCCGCGACGCTCTCCCCGGCCGGCGACCGGCTCGTCGCCGAAGTGCAGAACGTGCTCTGGTCGATACCGCGCACCGGTGGCACCGCCGTCGCGCTCACCTCGCCCGGCCTCGAACCCACCCGTCCGCAGTTCTCGCCCGACGGCGGCCGCCTCGTCGTGTGCGCCTACCGCGGCGGCGGCTTCCACCTCTGGACGCTGCGCTCCGACGGCGGCGACGTACGCCGGCTCACCGACGGCCCCTGGGACGACCGCGGCCCCGCCTGGTCGCCGGACGGCACCCGGATCGCGTTCGCCTCCGAGCGGGGCGGCGACACCGTGACCGGCAGCCCGTACCGCATCTGGCTCGTCGACGTACGCTCCGGCGCGCTGACCCGGCTCACCGGACGAGCCACCCAGGAGGGCCCTGCGCAGGGCGGGGGCTGGGAGGACTTCGACCCCACCTGGTCGGCGGACGGCGAGCGCGTGTTGTTCGTGCGCGCGGCCGTCACCGCCACCGGGACCCTGCGCGCCGACACCGTCGCCTCGGTCGCCGCAGACGGTTCGGGACCGGTCACCGTCGAGCACTCCGACGACTCCGGCGCCCAGCTCATGACCCCGGCCGTCTCACCCGGCGGCCGCCTGGCGTATCTGCGCACCACGCCCGCCCCCAGCGCCTCGTGCACCCTCGTCGTGGACGGCACGCCGATCGCCGTCGACGGCGATGTCCTTCCGGCGCCGCCCCGCTGGACCGACGGCGAACGGCTCCTGCTCGCGGTGGACGGCCACTTCCGCCTCGTGGATCCCAAGGCGCCCGCGGCGGGGGAGGAGATCCCGTTCACGGCCGCGATGCCCGTGCCACGACCCCGCTACCGCGGCAAGGCGTACGACTTGGAGGGCGCCGGCACCCGGCCCGTGCGCGCCCTGCATCTGCCCGCCCTCTCGCCCGACGGCAGCAGCGTCGCCTTCGCCGCGCTCAACTCCCTGTGGACCGCCCGGACGTCGGGCGGGCACGCACCCCGCAAGGTGCTCCAGGTCCCGCACACCCGCTATGTGCTGGGGCCGACCTGGACACCCGACGGCACGGGTCTGGTCTTCGCCGACGACCGGGACGGACTGTTCGCGGTACGGCGCCGGGACCTCGACTCCGGCGAGGAGACCGTGCTCGCCGACGGCGGCCGGGTCTTCCCCGCCCTCTCGCCCGACGGGACCCGGCTGGCCTGCCTGGACATGTCCGGCAACCTGCTCGTGCGCGACCTGCCCGACGGCAGCGAACGGACCCTCGTGGCACCGCTCGGCGCGGGCGGTCTGCCGGGCCGCCCCAGCTGGTCTCCCGACGGGCGGTACATCGCCCTGTGCGATCGCAACCGGCTCAACCAGCGCTTCCGCGAGGGCTACAACCTCATCCGCGTCGTCGACACCAGCACCGGCACCGCCGCCCTGCACGCCCTCGCCCCGCACACCTCCCTCTCCGACCGCTACGACTCCGGCCCGGTCTGGTCGCCGGACGGCCGCTGGATGGCCGTGGTCGCCGAGTCCGCTCTGTGGCTGCTGCCGGTCCGCCCGGACGGTACCCCCGACGGTGAGCCGCGCCGACTCACCACCGAGCCCGCCGACCACCCCTCCTGGTCCGCCGACGCCCACACCCTGCTCTACCTCTCCGCCGGTACCCTGCGCCTGATCGACGTCCGCAGCGGCAAGGCCCGTACCGTCAAGGTGCCGTTGGACTACCGGCGCCCCCGCCCCGCCGACACCCTCGTGCACGCCGGCTGCTTCTGGGACGGCACCGGAGCGGACGTCCGCGAGGACATCGACATCCTGATCCGTGACGGCCGTATCGCGGAGGTCTCCCCGCACCGCACCGGGCGATCGGCCGCACACCGACTCGACGCGAGCGACCGCACCGTGCTCCCAGGACTCTGGGACGCGCACACCCACCCCTGGCAGAGCACTTACGGCGGACGCCAGACCGCGCTCCAACTCGCCTACGGCATCACCACCGCCGTCTCCCTGGGCGGCTTCGCCTACGAGCAGGCCCGGATCCGGGAGGCGGTCGCCGCCGGAGTACTCGCCGGGCCGCGGCTGCTGGCCACCGGTGAACTGCTCGACGGGGCTCGCGTCGCCTACAGCATGGGCCGAGCGCACCGGACCCCCGAGGGGCTGCGGCGCTCGCTGGAGCGCGGAGCTGCGCTGGACTGGGACTTCGTGAAGACGTACGTCCGCGCGCCGGGGTGGGTGATGAAGGAGGCCGCGGACTTCGCGCACGAGCGGCTCGGTGTGCGCAGCGGCAGCCATCTCTGTACGCCTGGCGTGCAGCTCGGGCAGGACCTGACGACCCATCTGCAGGCCACGCAGCGGCTGGAGTTCGGGCACGCGACCACCGCCTCGGGCCGCGTCCACGAGGACGTCCAGGAGATCTACACCAAGGCGGGCTTCTCTCTCGTCGCCACCCCGTTCACGGCGCTCGCCCTGCTGGGAGCGGACCGCGCGCTCGCGGAGGACCGCCGTGTCACCTCCCTGATGCCGCCGTGGGACACCGCGTTGGTCCGCCAGCAGGCCGGCCAGCCCCCCACGACCGCTCAACTGGCCACCCTCGACCGGGAGGTGGACGTGTACCGGCGCATCCTGGCCGACGACGGTCAGGTCGCGCTCGGCACGGACCAGCCGCTCGTGCCGGTCGGTCTGCATCTGCATCTCGCCCTGAGGGCGCTGCACCGCGGCGGGCTGTCTCCCGCCGAGACCCTGCGCACCGCCACCCTGCTGCCCGCCCGTGTGTTCGGCGCGGACGCCGATCTGGGGACGCTGGAGGAGGGGAAGCTCGCCGATCTCACGGTCGTGGACGGTGACCCCTTCACCGACTTCGACACCCTGATCCGCACGGTGGCGGTGCTGCGCGGAGGTGTGCCCTTCGAGCAGGCGGACCTCGTGGACGCCTTCGACTCCGTGCCCCGCTCCGGGGTGTCCTCCGACGCGACCTCCGAGGCGGAATGGCTCGGGGTGAGCGAACAGATGCGGCGTGAGGGATGCTGCGATCCGGGGACCGCGCTGTGAGAGATGCCGAGCGATGCGGGTCTGACGCCTGGACGTCCACGGGCCCTGGATCTGACTTGTCCGATTCCTGTGTGGCGCGCACTCTGGGTCTGTGAGGCACCTCACCGCGCGAATTGAGCAAGAATGGCCACTTTTGATCAAGGGAACGGTCACAGCGGGTGGTCATCCGATGTCGCGACGGTCACCCTCAGCCTGGACGGCGTGGTCACAGGGTGGAGCGAGGGCGCTCGTCGACTGCTGGGCCACCGGGCTCCGGAGGTCGTAGGGCGCGCCGCGACGGATCTGCTCCTCGGCGAGGGGGCTCCCGGGGCGACCGGGCTCTCCCTCACCGGCTCCCAGGAATGGAGGGGCACGGCGGCACTGCGGCATCGGGACGGCCACCGCGTCGAAACGGCCCTGCACGCCCAGCCGTCGCTGGGCGGCGACGGTATGGCCCACTCGTTCGTCGTGGCCCTCTCCCCGGGCCCCGACCACAGCATGGTGGAGTGGGCCTTCGACCAGGCCTCGATCGCGCTCTCCACGCACAGCGTGACGTCCGGCTCGTGGCGCCGGAACGCGACGGCGGAGAGCGGGGGGCGAGGGACGACAGGCGGGGGCGGGGCGGGACCGGTTGGGGTCGAGGGCGGCGTGCGGCCGGTGGGGGTCGACGGTGGGGCGCGGCCGGTTGGGGTCGAGGGCGGCGTGCGGCCGGTGGGGGTCGAGGGTGGAGGGCGACTGGTTGAGGCCGAGGGTGGAGCGGGACCGGCTGGGGTCGACGGTGGGGCGCGGCCGGCAGGGGTCGAGGGCGGCGTGCGGCCGGTGGGGGTCGAGGGTGGGGCGCGGCCGGTTGAGGTCGAGGGCGGCGTGCGGCCGGTGGGGGTCGAGGGTGGGGCGCGGCCGGTTGAGGTCGAGGGCGGCGTGCGGCCGGTGGGGGTCGAGGGTGGAGGGCGACTGGTTGAGGCCGAGGGTGGAGCGGGACCGGTTGGGGTCGAGGGTGGGGCGCGGTCGGCAGGGGGCAAGGGTGGAGCGCGAGTCGTAGGGGCCGAGGAGCGGGCGGTGGGCGCCGAGGGCGGCGCGCGATCGCCGGGAGCCGGGGGCGAGTCGCCCGCACGGGGTGGAGAAGAAGCTGTCGCCACGGGCGGGGATGAGCCGGCGATGCGCCAAACCGCACGCGGGCCGGCCCTCGACGCCGGATACGAGCCGCAGGCGCCCGCCCCCGCCGACGAAGGCTTCCTCCGGTGTGTCCGCCGGGTCGCCGAGGAACGCGCCCCGATGCGCTACGAGTGTCTGGCCCCGGAGCCGGTCTGCGCCCCCGGCGCCGCCGCTCCCCGCGGCTCCGCCCACCACCGCGCCTGGGTCATCGAGCTCTGGCCCGTCCGCGACCCCGCGACCGGTGAGGTCGTCGGCGTGGGCACCGCCGCGTTCGACAGCAGCGACCAGCACGCGGCCCGGCAACGGCTCGCTCTGCTGCAGGAGGCCGGCAGCTGCATCGGCACCACCCTGAACGTGACCCGCACCGCCCAGGAGCTCGCCGATCTCGCCGTCCCGCGCCTCGCCGACTTCGTCAGTGTGGACCTCCTGGACTCCGTGCTGCGCGGGGACGAACCCGTGCCGGGACCGGTCGACGCGGCCGTGGTGCTCCGCAGGGTCGCCCACCAGTCCGCCGCCGAGGGGGAGGGCGTCCCCGAGGCGGCCGTCGACCTCGGCGGGATGGACACCTACCCGCCCTTCTCGCCGCCCGCCCGCTGTCTGGCCGACGGGAAACCCGTGCTCAGCGGCGCGGGCGACCCCGACTTCGCCGCCTGGATCGCCGGTCACGAGATGCGCACCGCCCGCGTGGCGGAGTACGGGTTCCACTCCGTCATGGCCACCCCCCTGCGCGCACGGGGCATCACCCTCGGCGTCGCGGTCTTCACCCGCAGCAGCGGCTCCCCGGCCTTCGAACCGGACGACCTGATCCTCGCCGAGGAACTCGCGGGCCGGGCCGCGGTCGGCGTCGACAACGCCCGCCGCTACACCCGCGAGCGCACCAACGCCCTCACCCTCCAGCGCAGCCTCCTGCCCCGGGACCTGCCCAAACAGGCGGCCGTCGAGGTGGCGTACCGCTATCTGCCCGCCGGCACCGGCGCGGGCGTGGGCGGCGACTGGTTCGACGTCGTGCCCCTGTCCGGCACCCGCGTGGCCCTGGTCGTCGGAGACGTGGTCGGGCACGGCATCCATGCCTCCGCCACCATGGGCCGGCTCCGCATCGCCGTCCGCACCCTCGCCGACGTGGACCTCCCCCCGGACGAACTCCTCACCCACCTGGACGATCTGGTCACCCACCTGTCCACGGACGAGGAGGACCTCGCTCCGGACGAGCCGTACGTCGTCAGCGGCGAGATCGGTGCGACCTGTCTGTACGCCGTCTACGACCCGGTCTCCCGCGTGTGCACCTTCGCCAGCGCAGGTCACGTCCCGCCCGTCGTGCTGCTCCCCGACGGCACGGCCCGGGTGGTGGAGCTGACGCCGGGGCCGTTGCTCGGCGTCGGAGGACTGCCCTTCGAGTGCACCGAACTGGAGCTGCCCGAGGGCAGCCTGCTGGCGTTCTGTACCGACGGCCTGGTCGAGGCGCGCGACCGTGACGTCGGGCTCGGACTCGACCGGCTCTGCGAGTCCCTGGCCGGGCCGGTCGCCTCGCTGGAAGCGACCTGCGACACCATTCTCAAGGCGCTGCTGCCCAAGAGCTCCTCCGACGACGTGGCCCTGCTCCTCGCCCGCACCCGCGCCCTGCACGCCGACCAGGTCGCCGCCTGGTCCCTGCCCTCCGACCCGGCGATCGTGGCCGACGCCCGCGCCCAGGTCACCCGTCAGCTCACCGCGTGGGGACTGGAGGAGGCGGCGTTCGTCACCGAGCTGGTGGTGAGCGAGCTGGTCACCAACGCCATCCGCTACGGCGCCGTTCCGATCGGCCTCCGCCTCATCCGCGACCGGACCCTGATCTGCGAGGTCTCCGACGCCAGCAACACCGCCCCGCATCTGCGCCGCGCCCGCACCTACGACGAGGGCGGCCGAGGGCTGCACATGGTCGCCCAGCTCACCCAGGGCTGGGGCACCCGCCAGACGCCCGTGGGCAAGACCATCTGGGCCGAGCAATCCCTCCCGGCCGGCTGACCATGGCGGCGCGACCCAGAACCGACGACTCGGGCGGCGGCACGCACACGCTGGGGCTCCTCTACCCGCCCTCCGGACGCCTCCACGACTACACCACCATGCAGCTCGCCTTCGTGGGCGGGGTGGCCGAGGCCGCCGCCCAACAGGGCTACGACCTGCTGCTCGCCCCCGCCGGCAGCCATGGCGACCCCTCTTTCCCGCGGATGATCGACGACCGGCGGGTGGACGGTGTGATCGTCATGGAGATCCGCCGGGAGGACGATCGCGTCGAGCGCCTGGCCGAGGCGGGTTTCCCCTTCGTGGCCATCGGCCGCAACCACCGGGCCGACGCGGCCGGCTGGGTCGACCTGGACTTCGCCGGACTGGCCGGCGGCTGCGTCCAGCACCTCGCCGACCTCGGCCACCGCAGAATCGCCTTCGTCAACCGGTCCGAGCAACTGTTCAACAGCGGCTACGGCTTCGCGCGGCTCGGGGACGAGGGCTACACCCAGGCGATGAAGAAACTGCTGCTCACCCCGCACGCCTACCTGTGCGGCGACGACCTCGCCTCGGGGGAGAAGGTCGTGGAGCGGATCCTGAGCGAGGACCCGGCGACGACGTCGCTGGTCACCATGAACGAAGCGGCCCTGGAGGGCGTCTACCGCGGACTCACCCGGCACGGCCGCAGCGTGCCGCGCGACTTCTCCGTCGTCGGCGTCGCGGCCAGTCCCTGGGCCGAACAGGTGAACCCGCCCCTCACCGCCGCCGAGATACCCGCCAAGGAGATGAGCCGGGTCGCCGTGGACCTGATGATGCGGCGGCTGCGCTCACCGGACTCGCCGCCCCGGCACGTCCTGCTGAAACCGCTGATCACCCTGCGCGGCAGCACGGGACGCTGCCAGACGGTGCCGGGCTCGGAACCCGAGAATGAACTCCCCGATTTCCCTGATATAGACCTGGATTTCTGATACGTCCGTTTCTGTGACCCGATCACCGAACCCTGGGAGCAGAACATGTCGTACCCCCTCGACCGCCGCGGTTTTCTCCGCGCCTCGGGCGCGACAGCGGCCGCTGCCGGCCTCGGCGCAGGTGCGGCCATGACCTCCTGCAGCTCGGACACGTCGGGCCCGGTGACCCTCGAATGGTGGGACTACTTCACCCTGGACAATTTCCAGCCCGGAATGAACCGCCTGATCAAGGACATCGAGGCCGGCGTCCCGGCCGTGCGGATCGAGCGGCGGACCTTCCCGTTCGCGGAGCTGGAACGGCAGATCACCCTGGGCGCGATCTCCGGCGACCTGCCCGACCTCGCCATCGTCGACAACGTCGCCATGAACACCCTCGGGAGCAGCCGTCTGCTGGCCGACCTCACCGCCAGAGTGAAGAAATGGGGCCAGGCCGACCAGTACTACAAGGGCCCCTGGGAGGGCTGCCAGGTGGGCGGAAAGACTCTGGGCATCCCCAACAACAGCAACTGCCTCGCCCTCTACTGCAACACCCGCATGCTCAAGTCCGCCGGCGTCGAACCCCCCACCACCTGGGACGAACTGGCCTCCGCCGCCCAGAAACTCACCAGCGGCGACCGCTACGGCCTGGCGCTGAGCGCGATCAACACCGAGGAAGGTGTCTTCCAGTTCCTGCCGTTCCTGTGGCAGGCGGGTGGCGACCTGGACACCTTCAGCACCTACGGCGCCACCGCGCTCACCTTCCTGGACGAACTGATCGCCAAGGGCTCTCTGTCCGAACAGTGCGTGGGCTGGACCCAGCAGGACGTCAACACCCGCTTCCTCAACCAGCGTGCCGCGATGCAGATCAACGGCCCGTGGCAGATCCCCACCCTGAAGAAGGCCGCCTTCGACTGGAACGTCGTCGCCCTGCCGCGCGACAAGGAGGCCGCCACCTGCCTGGGCGGCGAGAACTGGGTCGTGATGGCGAACAGCAAGCACGTGGACAAGGCGTGGGAGGTCCTGGAGTACACGCAGCGCCCCTCGGTCCTGGTGCCGTACCTGGTGGCCTTCGGTGAACTCCCCGCCCGCAAGGACCTCGCCGACCGCGGCAGCTGGGCCTCGGACCCGGCCCTGCGGCTCTTCCTCAGCCAGCTGCCCCTGGCCCGGCCGCGTCAGTACGGCCCCCACTACACCGAGGCCTCTCAGGCCATCGCGGAGGCGGAGCAGGCCGTGCTCACCGGATCCGCGTCCCCGTCCGCCGCGGCCAGGACCGCGGCCGTGAAGATCGACAAAGCTCTGAGCGCGCAATGAACCAGCCCTCCGCGCGCCGCCGCCGCACCGGCTACCTCTTCTGCCTGCCGGGCATGGCCTTCCTCGCCCTTTTCCTGGCCTACCCGCTGCTCTACAACGTGTGGACGTCCGTCCACGACGTCGACCTGGGCCAACTCCTCGGTGGGGCCGAGCGGTTCAACGGACTGGACAACTACCGGACCGTGGCCGACGACCCGGCCTTCTGGCACTCCGTGCGCCTCTCCCTGGTCTTCACCCTCGGCTCGCTGCTGCTCCAGTTCACGATCGGCTTCGCCCTGGCTCTGCTCTTCGCCCGCCCGTTCCCCTTCAACGGCCTGCTGCGCTCCCTCCTGCTGGTCGCCTGGCTGCTGCCGCCGGTGGTCAGCGGCACCCTCTTCCGCTGGATGCTGGACGCGGAGTCCGGCGCCTACAACGCCCTGTTCCAGGCAGTCGGCCTGAGCGGTCTCTCCCACGACTGGCTCACCGACCCGTCCACCTCGATGGCGGGGGTGGTCTTCGCCAACGTCTGGGTCGGCGTGCCCTTCAACATGCTGCTGCTCCTGGTCGGACTGCACACCATCGACCCCGAACTCCACGAGGCCGCCGCCATCGACGGAGCGAGCGCCGGCCAGCGTTTCCGCCACATCACCCTCCCGCTGATGCGGCCCGTCTCGGTGACCGTGCTCCTCCTCGGCCTGCTCTACACCTTCAAGGTCTTCGACCTCGTCTTCGTGATGACCGGCGGCGGCCCCGTCGACGCCACCCGCGTGCTCTCCCTCTACGTCTACGAGGTGTTCTTCTCGTTCTTCCGGTTCGGCCAGGGAGCCGCGGCCGGCCTGCTGCTGCTCGTCGTACCCCTGCTGGCAGGCGTCTGGTACGTACGACGGCTGCGGCGCGAGGACGAGGCGCCGGCGGGAGGTGCCGTATGAGACCACCGCGCCACCCCTGGCTGTGGACCGTGATCGCCACGCTCATCACCGCCGTGTTCCTGCTGCCGGTGTACTGGATGGTGAAGACCAGCCTCACCCGGCCGGACCGCATCCTGAGGCCGGACCCGCAGTGGGCGCCCAGCCCCGTCACCGGCGAGAACTACTCGACGGCCCTGGGCTACGAGGGCCTGACCCGGGCCCTGTTCAACAGTCTGGTCATCTCCTGCGGGGTGGTCGCGCTCACGCTGCTTCTCGGCGTCCCGCTGGCCTACGCCCTCGCCCGCATCCGCATGCGGGGCTCGGGCACGATGGTGCTCGCCCTCCTCGTCGCCCAGCTCCCGCCCGCCATCGTGCTGGCGGCCCCGCTGTTCATCCTCGAACGCCGGGCCGGCCTCACCGGCACGTACCTGGGCCTGATCGCCGCCGACACCACGCTCACGCTGCCCTTCACGGTGATCGTGCTGCGTCCCGTGATGCGCAGCATGTCCCCGGAGCTGGAGGAGGCGGCCCTGGTCGACGGCTGCGGACTCCCCGGTGTGCTGCTGCGGGTCGTCCTGCCGCTCATGGTGCCCGGAGTGGTCGCGGCGGCCGGACTGTCCTTCCTGATCGGCTGGGGCGAGTTCCTGTTCGGGCTGACGCTCGGCGAGGGGCCCGACGTCCAGCCCGTCACCGTCCTGCTCAACGCCTTCATCGGGCAGCACGGGACGTCGTGGGGCGCCCTGATGGCCACCGCCACCCTCATCAGCATCCCGGTGGTCTGCGTCTTCGCCGTCTTCCAACGCTTCATCGTCGGCGGGCTCACCGCGGGCAGCGTGAGGGGCTGAACGCCATGCATCCTCGTGACCGCGCGCCCTGGGTGGCACCGCCGCCACCCCCGATCCCGGCCGCGCCGGATCCCTTGGCCGGTGCTTCCGTCGCCTGTGCGGACAAGGACGGCGTGACCCTCGACGTACGCACCGCGGCCGGACGTACCGGCGTCCTCCGGCTGCGCCCCGCGACGGGCAACTGCCTACGGATCACGCTGCGGCTGGACGGCGTACCGGCCGCGCCGCGGGTGTCCGTCGTCACCGCGCCGACGGACACCCGCAGCACGGTCGAGCGGTCACCGGACGCCGTCACCCTCCACCTGGAGTCGCTGTGTCTCAAAGCCCGTCTGACGCCGTTCACCATGGAATTGACGGACCGTCAGCTGCGACAGGCGACCGACGTGAGCGACCCCGGCGGACGCAGGACCGTCCTGCCCCTCGGCGTCACCGAACTCGCCGACGGCCGGCTGGCCTACCACGACAGCTGGTTCACCGAGCCCGACGAGCACTTCTACGGCCTCGGCGAGCGCTTCACCGGCCCCGATCTGCGAGGCCAACGCGTCGACTGCTGGATCGAGGACGCCCAGGGCTCGACCGGCACCCGCTCCTACAAGGCCATCCCGTTCCTGCTCTCCAGCCGGGGCTACGCCGTCCTCGTGGACACCACCACCGCGGCCTCCTTCGATCTCGCCCACAGCAACACGGGCGCCTGGTCCCTGACCGTCCCCGACGAGGAACTCGACTACTACCTGATCACCGGCACCCCCGCCGAGTGCCTGCGCACCTACCGCGACCTGACCGGCCCCGCCCTGCTGCCCCCGGACTGGGCCTTCGGCCCCTGGATCTCCGGCGGATTCCGCCCGGACAGCGCGGACGAGGTACGCGAGCGAGCCCGTCGTATCCGCGAACTCGGCTTCCCCTGCGACGTGGTGCACATCGACACCTACTGGCAGCGCCCCGGCTGCTGGTCGGACATGGAGTGGGACACCGAGGCGTTCCCGGACCCCCGCGGGCTGATGGCTTACTTGGCGGGACAGGGCTTCCACGTCTCGCTCTGGATGAACCCGTACATCAGCGTCGACAGCCCGTACTTCGCCGAGGCGGACCGCAACGGCTGGTTCCTGCACGCCCCTTCGGGCACTACCTGGACCGGCCAGGTCTGGGGCGGCGCGCATCCGGACTCGGCCGTCCTCGACCTGACCCATCCCGGCGCCGTCGACTGGTTCCAGGAGCGCGTCCGCCAGGTCCTGGCCACCGGAGTCTCGGTCCTGAAGACGGACTTCGGTGAGGCGGTTCCCGCGGAGACGGTGGCGTACGACGGCATGACCGGCGACCGGCTGCACAACCTCTACCCCCTGCTCTTCAACGACCTGGTCGCAAAGGTCACCCAGGAGGCTGCCGGCCACGGCCTGACCTGGGGCCGCTCCACCTGGACCGGCGGCCAGCGGCACGGCGCCAAGTGGACCGGCGACCCCAACGCGAGCTGGCAGGACCTGGCGTCGACCCTGCGCGCGGGCCTCTCGCTCTCCTTCTCCGGTCACCCTTTCTGGAGCCACGACATCGGCGGCTTCCACGGCACACCGGATCCCGAACTCTTCGTCCGCTGGGCGCAGTTCGGCCTGCTGTCACCCCTCAGCCGGTTCCACGGCATGACCTCCCGGCTGCCCTGGGACTTCGGCGAGGAGGCGTACACGGCCGTCCTGCACGCGGCCCGGCTGCGCACGAGCCTGCTGCCGTACATCCACCGCGCCGCCGCCGACGCGGTCCGCACCGGGGAACCGCTCGCCCGTCCCATGGCCCTGGACCACCCCGACCGCCCGGACGCGCACGCGGCCGACCTTCAGTACCTGCTGGGCCCCGACCTGCTGGTCGCCCCCCTGTACGCGCCGGGAGGACGGCGGCAGGTGTGGTTCCCGCCGGGGGAGTGGCTGCCGTACGCGGGCTCCGGAGGGCCGCTCACCGGCCCTGCCTGGCGTCGGGTCCGCATCCCCCTCACCGCCGCCCCGCTCTGGCTACGGGCCGGAGCGCACGTTCTGTGAGCAGGAGGTCGCACACCGCCCCGGTGGCGTGCGCCGACTGTCCGGGGCGCTCCCGAGGTGCCACTCTGGGACGGGAGAGGCATCCGCCGAGGGGACTCGGGAGGGCCCGATGGGACGTGACGTGCCGGCCCTGGTGTTCACGCGGGAGGACCGCCGACGGTACCGGGACAAGATGCACACCTGCCTCGACGTCCTCGCGCAGATGCTGCGCGAGTCCGGCTTCGAGAGCGAGCGGCCGCAGGTCGGGCTGGAGATCGAGCTCAACCTGGTGGGCGAGGACGGTCTCCCGGTGATGCGGAACACCGAGGTGCTCCAGGCGATCGCCGACCCGGCCTGGTCCAGCGAGCTGGGCCGCTTCAACCTGGAGATCAACATTCCGCCGCGCCGGCTCCTGTCCGGCGGGCCCGGCTCCTGGGAGCAGGAGATCCGTGACGCCCTCAACCACGCCGAGGAACGCGCCTCGGCCGTCGGCGCGCATCTGATCATGGTGGGCATCCTGCCGACGCTGGGCGAGGCGGACGTCGGAGAGACCGCCCTGTCGGGCGATCCGCGCTACCGGCTGCTCAACGAGCAGATCTTCGCGGCGCGCGGTGAGGACCTGCACATCAAGGTGGAGGGGGTGGACCGCCTGATGATGTACGCCGACGCCATCACCCCCGAGGCCGCCTGCACCAGCACGCAGTTCCATCTCCAGGTCGCCCCCAAGGAGTTCGCGGACTACTGGAACGCGGCACAGGCCGTCGCGGGCGTGCAGATCGCCCTCGCGGCCAACTCGCCCTTCCTCTTCGGCAAGGAGCTGTGGCGCGAGACCCGCATCCCCCTCTTCGAGCAGGCCACCGACACCCGCCCCCAGGAGATCAAGGCACAAGGCGTACGGCCCCGGGTGTGGTTCGGGGAGCGGTGGATCACCAGCGTCTTCGATCTCTTCGAGGAGAACGTGCGCTATTTCCCCGCGCTCCTGCCGATCTGCGACGACGAGGACCCGCAGGAAGCACTGCACAGCGGCCGGGTTCCGGAACTCGGCGAACTGACCCTGCACAACGGCACGATCTACCGCTGGAACCGCCCGATCTACGCCGTCACCGACAGCGGCCCGCACCTGCGCATCGAAAACCGGGTCCTGCCCGCCGGGCCCACCGTGGCCGACATCATCGCCAACGGTGCCTTCTACTACGGCCTGACGCGCGCCCTGGTCGACGAGGACCGGCCGGTGTGGACACGCATGTCCTTCTCGGTCGCCGAGGAGAACCTGCACACCGCCGCCCGTGACGGCATCGACGCCCGCCTGTACTGGCCGGGAACGGGCGAAGTGCCTGTCACGGAGCTGGTGTTGCGGCGCCTGCTGCCCCTGGCCCACCGGGGCCTGGAGCTGGCCGGCATGGACGCGCAGTGGCGTGAGCCCCTGCTCGGCGTCATCGAGCAGCGCTGCGTCACCGGCCGCAACGGCGCCCTGTGGCAGGCGGAGACGGTCCACCACCTGGAGAAGGCCGGCGTCGGAGACCGTCAGGAGGCGCTGCGGCGGATGACGACGACGTACATGGACTACATGCACCTCAACGCACCGGCGCACACCTGGCCCGTGGACTGATCAGCGCCATTCCTGTGGAGGTGTCAGGGGCACCGGAACAGGTCGCTCCACCGACGTCGACAGCTCGATCCGCCGCCCCTCGGCCGACGAACGCAGCAGGGCGGTCATCGTCTCCAGGACATGCAGGGCGAGTTCACCGCTCGCGCGCGGTGCCCGCTGTCCGTCGGCGGCGACGAAGTCGAGCAGACCGACGCCCCGGGCGGCGCCGACGTAGCCCGCGGACGGCGACAGCGTGCGCCAGCCCTTCTCGCCCTCGCCGAGTTCGAGGAGCCGTACCTCGCCGTCGAAGTTGTTCGGATCCGGGACCGTGAGGGTGCCCCTCTCGCCGTGGACCTCGATCGGCGCGGCCGTCGTGGCCACGCCGTCGAAGCTCGTCGTGATCGTCGTCAGGGCCCCGCCCTCGTGTTCGAGGACCCCGGAGACATGGCTGTCCACCTCGACCGGGATCCGCTCGCCGGTGCGCGGGCCGGACCCGATGACCCGCTCGGTGCGGAGTCGGCTGGACGCCCCGATCACGGCACGCACCGGGCCCAGCAGATGCACCAGGGAGGACAGGTAGTACGGCCCCATGTCCAGCAGGGGGCCGCCACCGGCCGTGTAGTAGAAGTCCGGGTGGGGATGCCACCGTTCGTGGCCGGGGGTGACCATGGCGGCCGAGGCGAACAGCGGGCGGCCGACCGCACCGGCCTCCACCGCCGCCCGTGCCGTCTGGACGCCGGTGCCCAGGACCGTGTCCGGCGCGCATCCCACTCCGACCGCCGCCTTCGCCGCGGCCTCCAGGACGGCGCGGGCGTCGGTGAGTTCGGCGGCCAGCGGTTTCTCACCGTAGACGTGCTTGCCGTGCCCGATGGCCCCGAGGGCGATCTCGGCGTGCGCCGAGGGGACGGTGAGATTCAGCACCGTGTCGACGTCCGGGCTGCTCAGCAGTTCCTCGACGGACAGCGCCTGCACTCCGGGCAGTTCGGCGGCGACGGCGGCCGACCGGGAGGCGTCCAGGTCGGCGACCGCGGTGACGCGCACGGCCCGGTGGCCGACGAGTGTCTCCAGGTAGGCGCGGGAGATGACGCCGAGACCTACGACGCCGATGCGGTGCGCGTCGCCCACAGCATGCCCCTCTCGATGACGGTACGGACGTGGGGGTTCTCGAGGACGTCGAGGTTGTGCCCGGGTGTCGTCACCACGACACGTCCGGCACCCCACTGGCGGGTCCAGACCGCCGGGGAGGTGACCGGCCGGTGCCAGGGCTGCCACGGCTGCGCCGGGTGGGTGGTGGTGGCCAGGACGTCGATCAGGTCGTCGTGGAGCACCCAGTACTGCTCGGTGTGCAGCTCGAAGTCCTCTATGCCCGCGGTGACGGGGTGTTCGCGGCCGAGCTCGGTGATCGTGACGGTGTACGGCAGGAAGTTGTCCTCCTCACCGCCCCGCCGCTCGCACGGTTCCTTGCCCGGGTGGGTCGCGAACTGGCCGCCCACCAGATGGAGGTAGTCGGAGGAGGCGCGGAACGAGTCGGCGATTCCGCCGTGCCAGCCGGTGAAGCCGGTACCGGCCGTGACGGCCGTGCTCAGTCCCGACACCTGCTCGGCGGTGATCTCCGACATGGTCACGCACTGCACGACGAGGTCGGTGGCGGCCATCTCGGCGCTGTCGGCGTAGACATCGGTCGACTCCTCGATCCGGACGTCGTAGCCACTGCTCTCCAGGAAGGGCAGAAACAGCTCCGTGGCCTTGACCGGCTGATGTCCCTCCCAGCCGCCTCGGACCACCAGTGCTTTCTTACGCGTCATCTTGTTCCTTTGTGGGGCAGTAAAGGGCTCCTGGGGGAGTTCCCCCGGACGGGCCGGAGGAAATCCACGTTCCGCGTGCCGGGATTTCGCCAACCTCGATATTGGTATGGACCTGTCAATGGTGAGCGGCTAGGCTCTGCCGCGCCACACCACTGAGAGCGCTCTCAGAGAACTCTGCTGTTCCACCCCCACCCCGTTGGAACGACGAAGGGCAATCTCCATGAGACGCACCAGAATCATGCGCGCGGGCCTGGCCGTGCTGCTCCTGCTCGGTGTCGGAGCGACCGCGGGCACGGTTCCCGCCACCGCCGACGAGAAGGCGCCCGCCTCCGCCGGTCTCCTCTCCGCCATGCAGCGGGACTTCGGTCTCTCGCGCCAGCAGGCCGAGGCACGGCTCGCCGCCGAGCGGCGGGCCACGGCTCTTGAGTCCAAGGTCCGCCGGACCGCGGGTACTTCGTACGGCGGCTCCTGGTTCGACGCCGCCGAGGGAACGTTGACCGTCGCCGTCACCCCCGATGCCTCCGCCACCGCCCTCCGCGAGATACGCGCCACCGGTGCCACGGTCCGCACCGTCGCCCACAGCGCACGCGAACTCGCCGCCACCCAGTCCCGGATCGACAAACTCTCCGCACCGGACGCCGTCAGCAGCTGGCACGTCGACCCGAAGGCCGGCGCGGTGGTGGTGAACATCGTCGACGGCCGACAGCGTGACAACGATGTCCGGGAGTTCGTCGCCCGCGCCCGGAAGGCGGGTCCCGTCACTGTGCGGGAGGTGGCCGCCGCGCCGACCACCTTCGCCGCCGGAACCGTCGGCGGTGACCCCTACTACACGGGCAACGTCCGCTGTTCCATCGGCTTCTCGGTGTACGGCGGCTTCGTCACCGCCGGCCACTGCGACCAGCACACCGGCAGCGTCTACGGCTGGGACCGCAGTTATGTCGGCACCTTCCAGGGCTCGTCCTTCCCCGACAACGACTACGCCTGGGTCAACGTGGGCAGCGGCTGGTGGACCGTCCCGGTCGTGCTCGGCTGGGGCACCGTCTCCGACCAGCTCGTGCGCGGGTCGAACGTGGCGCCCGTCGGCTCCTCGATCTGCCGCTCGGGCTCGACCAGCCACTGGCACTGCGGCACGGTCCTCGCGATGAACGAGACCGTCAACTACAGCCAGGGCGCCGTGCATCAGATGACCAAGACCAGTGTCTGCGCCGAACCCGGCGACTCCGGCGGCTCGTTCATCAGCGGCGACCAGGCCCAGGGCGTGACCTCCGGCGGCTGGGGCAACTGCTCCAGCGGCGGCGAGACCTGGTTCCAGCCCGTCAACGAGATCCTCAACCGGTACGGCCTGACCCTGCACACCGCCTGAACACCGGTGTGGGCCCGACCTTCGGGCCGGGCCCACACCCGTTGACGCTCAGGTGACGTCGGCCACTGAGAAGATCCCCGGCCCGCTGACCCCGTACAGCACATCGCCCACCAGGAGAGGCGGCACCGAACTCGGCGACAGCTCCTCGAAGGAGCGGCCCGTCGTGTCGAAGGACGGATTGGTACGGCCGATCTCCTTCCCGGTCCTCGGATCGAGGGCCACGATGCTGGTGTCCGGCATCGTCACGTACAACCGGCCCGCGTGGTAGGCCGGTTCGCTGAAGACGCGCAGATCGCGCGAGCTGGACCACAGCGGCTTGCCCTTCTTCACGTCGAGGGCGAGCAGGGTCTCGTTGCCGTAGTCGAAGATGTACATGGTGTCGCCCTGCACCAGCGGCGGTGCCTCGGGCTCCACGCTCCACGGGAAGTCGATCCGGCGGGTCTTGCCGCTGCTGAGATCCTGGACGAAGAAGGCGGCGGACACGCCGGAGTCGTCCTCCCAGCGCGCGTAGTACGCCGTGCCGTCGTGGACCGTCGCCAGCCACAGGTCGCCCTTCGGCGCGTCGACACTGCCCAGGGTCCTGCCGGTCCGTGCGTCGAGGTGGGCGATGCCGCCTTCGCCGCCGCGCAGATCGGCGTAAAGCGTGTCCTTGGGGCCTTCGTAGAAGGGGCTCGCCGAGGTGGAGGTCAGCTCACGCCGCCACAACTCCTTGCCCGTGCGCGGCTCGTAGGCGGCATAGCGTGCCGTGTCGGAGGAGTCGAGCTGGTCCAGGCGGACCAGAAGCACTCCGCCCAGGGAATCGAACTCGCCGAGCGGGCCCTTCAGTTGCCACAGCCGCTCGCCGGTCCTTCCGTCGTAGGCGTCGACGCCCTGCGAGCGATCCGCGCTGTACACGAACACCACACCGTCATGGACGACCGGCCCGCGCACCGAGAAGCTGCTGACCTGCTTGCGGCTCATGGACTTCGTCCACTCGACGTTCCCCGTCGCAGGGTTCAGCCGCATCAGGGCGACCTGTTCGGAGGAGCAGAAGACGCCGAGCGCGTCCGGAGTGCACGAGGGGCCGACGGTCATCGACTGGTTCTTCCCGCCCGACCCCAGTGCGTTGTGCCAGGGCCTCCAGCCCGCCGGTGCCGTCCCGCTGGGCGTCGGCCGCGGAGCGAGAGCGTCGAACGCGTCGACCGTACTCGCCGGCTCGTCCTCCACCACGGCGACCGCGGCCGCCCCGGCCCCGCCGAGGAGCGCCACGACGGCGACGGCGGCCCACAGTCTCCTCCCGCGGCGCCTTTGCCGGACCGGTCCCACGTGACCGAGCGGTGAGGTCACCACGTCCGTCGTCCGGATCTCCGGGGCGCGGGAGACCACTTGGACCGGTCTCCCGTCGGACAGTTCCTCCGGCAGACCCGACAGGCTTTCCACGACCTCGCTCGACGTCGGCCGGTCAGCGGGTTCCTTCGCCAGGCAGCGCGACACCAACGGGCGCAGCTGCTCGGGCAGTTCACCCAGCCGGGGCTCACCGTGCACGGTGTTGTACGCGGCCAGATAGGCGTTCTCCGCCTCGAAGGGGCTGTGCCCGGTGGCCGCGTACACGAGCACCGCGCCCAGCGAGAAGACGTCGACCGCGGAGCCGACCTCGTGCGGGCGGCTGAACTGCTCCGGAGCCATGAACGGCGGCGAGCCCATCACCATGCCGGTCTGGGTACGGACATCGCTGTCGGCCGCGCGCGAGATGCCGAAGTCGATGACGCGTACGGCCCCGTCGTCGCCCTCGCTCTCCAGCAGCAGCACATTGCTCGGCTTGAGGTCCCGGTGCACGACTTCGGCGCGGTGGATCTCCCGCAGAGCCTCGGCGAGTTCGGTGCCGAGGCGGCGCAGCGAGGGCCAGTCCAGCGGTCCCGACTCGTCCACGCGTTCTGCGAGCGTCCGGCCCGGCACGAACGCCGTGGCCATCCAGGGCCGTTCCGCCTCCGGGTCCGCGTCCACGACCGGTGCCGTGAACGCGCCGCTGACCCGGCGCGCGGCGGCGATCTCCTGCCGGAACCTGGCCCGGAACTCGGGGTTGTCGGCATACCGGGTGTGGACCACCTTGACGGCGACGGCCCGTCCCGACGCCGATCGGCCGAGATAGACGACACCCATGCCGCCGGTCCCGATCCGCGATTCGATCCGGTAGCCGCCGACAGACTCCGGATCGTTCTCGCGCAGGGTCACCGCGTCTCCTTCACCGCTTCTGGCCAGGACGGCTGCGGTCCGGACTCTTCTGACAGGGACCCCTCACTCTAGAGGGGCGCCGATGCGCGGGGGACATGGATCTCGGCCTTGCCGACCGGCCGAACCCCGCGGCATCACGGTTCTCAGGAGGAAAGCGAGGGGTCGATCCCGGCACCTGGCCCTATTCTGAGGAGGCATGAAGGGGGCTCGGGGCGGGAGTGCGTTCGGTGAAGTACCGGAATCCGAGGGATCGTTCGGTCCACTTGTTGTCGCCGGACAGCCGATGTACCTGAGGGCGGCGCACGTCGACCTTCCCTCGGAGAACCCCGATCCGACGGTGCTGCCCACGATCACGCTGCTGGGACGCGGCTGGGACCCCGGCCGCGATCCGGGGGAACTGCCGCTGCCTCCCGGGCAGTTGCTCGCGGGCCAGTACCGGTTGATCCGGCCCCTCGGCTACGGCGGCATGGGCGAGGTCTACCTAGCGCTCGACACCAAGGTCGACAACCGCGAGGTCGCCATCAAGATCCTGCACCCGGAGCAGGCGGCGGCCGCGGCGGGCGCGCTGGCCCGGGAGCGGCGGGCCCTTGTCGACCTCGGCCACGACGACATCATCCGTGTCTTCAACTACGGTCACCATCCCGAGGTCGGTGACTTCCTCGTCCTCCAGTTCGTGGACGGGCTCACGCTGGAGGAGGTGCGGGCGCGGGCCGAACTGAACCCCGGGGAGTTCGGCGGCCACCGCTTCCACGAGTTCGTGCTCGCCTACGGCGTGCGGATCCTGTCCGCCCTCGCGTATCTGCACGCCGACCGGCCCGGCAAGGTCTACGGCGATCTGAAGCCGGACAACGTCATGCACGACGGCACCACGACGAAGATCATCGACGTGGGCAGCGTGCGTCCGGTCGGGGCGCCGGGCATGACCACGAAGGGCTTCAGCGCACCGACCGTGGGACCGAACGGCGAGTCCAGGGAGCAGGACGACCTCTTCAGCCTGGGGGAGACCCTGCGGCGACTGAGCGGACTCGGCCGGTCGGCGGCGGATCTTGCGCGGCTCGGGGATCTCGGGACGCTGGGCGGGGTGGCGGGGGCGGATGTGTCGAGCGCGTCGGCTGCCGAGGCGGCGCCCGCCGCCGGAGAGGCCTTGGCCGCGAGCGACAGGGCGCGGACCGCCGGGGAGGCGTTGGCCGCGGGAGAGACACCGGACGCCCAGGGGGTTCTGGTCACCGGGCGGACGTCGGGTGTCGCTCGGGCACTGGGTGCCGAAGGAGCACCGGGCGTCGGTGAGGCAGCGGGTGTGGTGCGGACGTCAGGGGTCGTTCAGGGTTCCGGCGGGGAGGGTGCACCGGGCCTCGGTGAGGCAGCGGGTGTGGTGCGGACGTCAGGGGTCGTTCAGGGTTCCGGCGGGGAGGGTGCACCGGACGTCGGTGAGGCAGCGGGTGTGGTCCGGACGTCGGGTGCCGAGGGTGCACCGGACGTCGGCGGGACACCCGATGTCGGCAACGGGTCCGTCACCGGGGCGGCGCACATCGACGCGGGGGAGTCGCGCCCCGATGTCCCGTCGGTGGGCGGTGAAGGACCCTCTGCCCAAGTGCCGCCGCCGGCCAGGGAAGCGTGGGCACCCGAGGGCACCACCGCCCCCGTGCCCCGTGGCCTCGGCCTGCTCTCCCTCGCCCGTGTCCTGCACCGCGCGACCGTGAGCGAGCCCGCCGGACGGTTCGCCGACGCGCGTGAGATGGACCAGCAACTACGGGGCGTGTTCCGTGAGTTGAGGTCGCTGCGCACCGGCACCGAGACCTTCGAACCCTCGCCGCTCTTCCTCCAGTCCCCGTACGCCCTCGACGGCGCCCTCGGCTCCGCGCCACCCCTCGCCCACTGGGCCGCCCCCGACGCCCCGTCCCCGTTCGCCCCGCCCACTCCCACCGAGGTCGCCCAGCGCCTGCCCGTGCCGCGCCCCGACCCGCGCGACGAGCACCACGCCGAGCTGAGCAGGCTCGCCGACGCAGCCCCGGAGGCCCTGCTCCAGCACATCGGCGACTGGCGGGACTCCACGGAGGTCCATCTGCTGCGCTGCCGGCTGCGGTTGCGGAACCCGGCCGACGGACCCGACGCCGCAGAACGCGAACTGCGGACGGCCGAGGCACGGATCGGCCCCCGTCGCTCCCCGTACGACTGGCGGCTGGACTGGCACCACGGCCTGCTCGCGCTCGCCCGGGAGCAAGTCGCCGCGGCCCGAGGGCACTTCGACCGGGTGTACGCGGCGATCCCCGGCGAGTACGCGCCCAAGCTGGCCCTCGGACACTGTGCGGAACGGCTCGGACGCCCGCACGAGGCCCTGACGTTCTACGAGGCGGTCGGGCTGCGGAACCCCTCCCTGGGCAGCGCGGCCTTCGGCGCCGCACGGGCCCGCCTCGCGCTGGGCGGCGTTACGGCGCGCGAGGAGGCCGTACGCGAACTCGACGCCGTACCGCAGCACTCGCGGCACCGGACCGCAGCGCGTACCGCGGCCGTGCGGATCGGTATCGAGTACGTGCGGACGGGCGAGTGCGGCCACCAGGCGCCGCAGCGGTTGGGCGAGGTGCTGGGGCGCCTGGCTCTGCTCTTCCACGCGCACGGCCTGACCGACGTGGAGGCCAGGGTCCGGATGACCGTCGAGGCCTGGGAGGCCGTGCACGGCGCCCTCGCGCGCGGTGCTCTCGACGCGGCAGGCCTCGCGGCGCTGTCCGCCGGGGCAGACCCCCGACTCGGTCTCCCGTCCGACGAACACGGCCTGCGGGAGGACCTCTCCCGTCGCTATGTCGTCCTCGCCCACCAGGCCGCCCGCTCCACCGCCCCCGAGGACGCGGCCGTGGCCGAAATCCTCCTGGACCGCGCCTACGAGGTCCGTCCGCTCGCCTTTCGACACCACAGGGACAGCCCATGGCTCGGCAAGAGAGTCGCCCACTGGCTCCGGACGGTCGCTTACGCGCCCTCGCAAAGGACACCCTCCGCCTCACGCGGGCCGTCGCCGCCGTAACCACCGAACTCGCCCGCCGTATCCTGCGCTACGCCTGGCCCGCCACCACGGGTCACCGCAACCGCGCCTATCTGCGGGACCGGCTCCTCGCGCTGCCGCTGCTGACCGTGGTGGCCTTCGGGGCGCTCGGCTGGGCCTACGCGGGCGTGCGCGGCGACTCCGCGTACATCCGGGAACGCGCGGCGCCCGCGCTGGTCGACCTCGCGGACGCCCGGGCCTCGCTGCTCATCGCGCAGGGTGAGGCCCAGCGGAACCTGGACGAAGGGCGCGCGGCGGAACTCAGCGGGCTCAGCGAGCGGTACCGGACTCGGATCGCCCGCGCCACGCAGAGCCTGAACCAGGTCACCCGCAGCGGAGCCCTCACCGTCGCCGAGGAACAGGAACTGCGGGTCGTGTCCGCGCTGGTCGTCGACTACACCAGCTGGATCGGCCGGGCCCAGGGCCATGCCACCGATCCGGTTCTGCGCGATGCCGACTTCACCTACGCGCGCAGCATGCTCTGCTCGCAGGCCCTCACCCCGACCACCGAGAACCCATATCCGGCCTGCCCGCCCGACACCGGTTCCGCCGCGACCTCGATCGTCGACCGGGTGGCCGGCCTGGAGGGGCGGCTGCGCGCGCGGCTCGCCGACCGCGCCGCCTGGGGCGCGGGCACGATCACCGCGGCGGTGATCGCCGCGCTCGCCTTCGCCCTGCTCGCCGCCGGGCTGTGGCGGACGGTGTCCTTCCTGCGCCGCCGCTTCCGGATCCGGCTGAGCATCCCCCTCGCGGCCGCCGCCCTGCCACTGCTCGCCGTACCGTTCCTGACGGCCGACGCCCTGCTCGCCCTGGACGCCCAGCACGAGACCGTCCCCGTCGCGGACGCGCTGGCCGAGCGGACCTCCCCGAAGACGGAGACGGTCGCCGAGGAACGCCCCTTCGCCGGACCGGACCCGCAGGCCATCGAGACGCTCCGGGCCCGGATCGACGACGGTCTCGCCGACGGGCGGCTCGCCTTCCTCGACGGCATCGCCCCGTTCGTGTTCCCGGCGGGCCTGACCGCCGCGGCCGTGATCGCCGGTGCCCTGCACGCCTACCGCCGCGAATACCTCGTCGTCACCCGGCCGGGAGCCGTCGCATGAGCCGTCGCACGGGCCGCCTCCTGCGCGTCCTTCTCACGACCTGTCTGCTCGCTCTCGTCCCCGGCTGCGGGTCCGACACCCGCGACCCGCTGGTCGTCCTCGGACCCTGGACCGGCGAGGAGGGCAGGGCGTTCGAAGCGGCCCTCGACAAACTGGACGACGGGACCGGGCGGACATACACCTACGAGGGCACCCGCTCACTCCGCGAGACGCTCGTCTCGCAGCTGGAGGCCGACGACCCGCCGGACGTGGCGGTCCTCAACAGCATCGGCGAACTCACCGAGTACGCCCGACGCGACAAGCTGAAGCCCCTCGCCGAGGCGAGCGCCGAGCGCGCCTACCCGCCCTGGGCGCCGACCCTGCTGGTGGACGGCAGGCGGCGCACGTACTGGGTGCCGCTGAAGGTCGACCTCAAGAGCCTCGTGTGGAGCAAAAGGGGCGCCCCGAGCGAACGGTCCACCTGGTGCGTGGGTCTCGCCTCGCAGGCCACCTCCGGCTGGCCGGGCACCGACTGGATCGAGGACCTGGTGCTCCATCAGGCGGGCCCCGCCCTCTACACCGCCTGGGCCACGGGCCGCCTCGACTGGCGCGACCCGGCCGTCGAGCGTGCCTGGACCAGCTGGGCGCGACTGCTGGGCAAGCGCTCCCCGGCATCGGTCGAGCGGTCCCTGACCACATCGTTCGAGGGTGTGTCCGATTCCCGGGGAAATCCGCGCGGCCTGCTCGACTCGCCCGGCTTCGACTGCACGCACGAGCACCAGAGCGCCTTCATCCGGTACGTCTACGCGGGCGACGACGTGACCGTGGAACCGGCGGCCCGCTATCTGGACGGGAAGTCCGCCTACCGGGACGCCTTCGAGGTCGCGGGCGACATGGCCGCCGTGTTCAGCGACGACCCGGACGCCCAGGAACTCGTGGAGCGCCTCTCGAGCCCGGCCGGACGGGAGCGCTGGCGGGCGGAGGCGGCTCCCGCCGTACGGCCGCTGTTCCCGGACTCGGCCGGACTGTCACCGCCCGCCTCCGTGACCCCGGTCGAGCGGGAGATCGACTCCCTGCTCACCACCCGCGCCCGCACCCTCTGCTTCGACGCCTCCGACGTCATGCCGCCCGAACTCCGGGACGCCTTCCACCGTGCGGTCCTGGAGTTCTTCCGTGACCCGACCCAGCGGCAACTCGACTCGTTGCTTCAGCAGTTGGAGACCGTACGCGTCCAGGTGAACACGGACTCGGGCACCGACCGCACGTTCCGTCCTCCGCAGGACATCTGCGCGTGAGCGGTCCGCCTCGGCCCCGTCCGCGTCGTGGCGCACGGCCGACGATCTGACCTGACATGGTGGTGTCATGTGCTGGAGTGCGACAGCGGATCTCGTGGCGGGCACGGCCATCGCCTCCGTCGGGGCGGTCTGCGTGGCCCGGACCCGCCGCGCCGGAGACCTGCCCCTCGCCGCGCTGCCCCTGCTGCTCGGCGCCCATCAACTGGTGGAGGCCCAGGTCTGGCACACCGGCGGAGGGACCGGCGCGGCCACTGTCGCCTGGGCCGTCATCGCCCTGCCCGTGCTCGCGGTGTGGGTGCCGGTGGGCGTGTGGTGCACGGTCCCACGCCGAACCGGACGCCGGGTGACGCCCGTCGTGGCGGTGGGCGTCGTGACCGCCGCCTTCCTCGCGCACGCTCTCGTCACCCACCCCGTCCGGGCGGAGATCCGCGGCCACACCATGGCCTACGTCATCGGACTGCCCCACGCGGAACTGCTCGTCGCGGGCTACCTGATCGCCACGGTCGGCGCACTGCTGCTCTCCGGCGACCGCCGCCTGACGGGACTGGGGATCCTGACCGGGGCGGGCGCGCTGATGTGCTGGCTGCTGTGGCGGCTGGAGTTCGTGTCGACCTGGTGCGCGCTGGCGGCGGTCTGCTCGGTGGTCCTGTACGGATGGGTGCGGACACGCCCCACGCCGAGGCCCGTTCTCCCCGCGTGGGACGCCCGGCACTGAACAGCGCGCGCAGCAGTGCCGGGCGGGCCGCCGGGCTGGGTCGTCACCGGAGTCAGGTTGCCGACATGATCATGTCGGCCGCGACGCCGACCAGGGACGCGACCGCCAACGAGCGACTGCTGGGCGGCCAGGCGATCACCGTGGTCACCTGCGGCGCGTCGACGACGGGCACCGCGACGTGTTCGGGCCACTGCCAGGCACGGCTGGAAGCCGGGATGACGAGCAACGTCCTGCTGAGCGCCACGAGTTGAGCGAGCTGAGACTGGGTGCGCACCTCGGGTCCGGGCCCGTCGGGGTAGGACCCGTCGAGCCGGGGCCATCGAGCGATCGGCAGGTCCGGCACATCCTGGACGTCCGCCAGCGTGAGCTCGGCGCGTGACGCGAGCGGATGCCCGGCGGGCACGATCGCGACCTGACCTTCGACGTAGAGGTCTTCGGAGTCGAACCCGGCGAGGTCGTCGTAAGGGTGATGCATGAGCGCCACGTCGGCGTGCCCGTCGCGGAGCAGCCGCGCCTGCTCACCGACCTCGCACAGAAGGATCTCGATCGGTGGCGCCTCCGGTGCGCTCGCCACCGTGTCGAGGAGCTGCCGCAGCACTTCGTGGGACGCCCCGGCCTTGGTCGCGAGCACCAGCGGCCGCTTCGGGTCCCCGGCACGCCGCGTTCGACGCGCGGCGGCAGCGACCGCGTCCAGAGCCGCTCCGGCCTCCCGAAGCAGCACGCCGCCGGCATCGGTGAGCGCCACTCCGCGCCGGTCCCGGTCGAGGAGCCGGACGCCGAGCCGCCGCTCCAGCCTCGCGATCGCGCGGGACAGCGGCGGTTGCGCGATCCCGAGCCGACCGGCGGCGCGTCCGAAGTGCAGTTCCTCGGCGACGGCGACGAAGTACCGAAGCTCGCGGGTCTCGAGATCGTCCACACGGACAGCCTACCGACTGATACCCGGCGAGTATCACAGTGCACCGGTTCGATATTGGACGGCGCATGTCCGGCTCGCCCAGCATGAATCGCGTGAACGACATGAAGACCGCGCTGGTCACCGGCGCGAACAAGGGAATTGGTTTCGCCATCGCACAGGGTCTCGGGGCCCTTGGCTTCACGGTCGCGGTAGGGGCTCGCGACGACTCCAGGCGCGAGCAGGCCGTCAAGGAACTGCAGGCCGCGGGCGTCGACGCGTTCGGGGTCGCCCTCGACGTCACCTCCGACGACAGCGTCGCCGCGGCGGCGGCGACCGTCGAACGGACGACGGGACGGCTCGACGTGCTCGTCAACAACGCGGGTGTCTCCGGCGCCATCGAAGGCGGCACGCAGGATCCGACGACGCTCGACCTCGAGGTCGTCCGCGCCGTCCTCGACACCAACGTCCTCGGGGTCATCCGGGTGACGAACGCGATGCTCCCGCTGCTCAGCCGAGCGAACTCGCCGCGCATCGTCAACGTGTCGAGCAGCATGGGCTCGTTGACGCTGCAGACCGGACCGGTCATGGCCGCCTACGCCCCGTCGAAGTCGATGCTCAACAGCGTCACGGCGCAGTACGCCCGCAGGCTCACCGATACGAACGTCATCGTGAACGCCTGCTGCCCCGGCTATGTGGCGACCGACTTCACCGGTTTCAACGCGCCACGGACGCCCGAGCAGGGCGCGGCGATCGCCGTCCGGCTCGCCACCCTGCCGGACGACGGACCGCGTGGCGGCTTCTTCGACGACGAGGGCGTCGTCCCCTGGTGACCCGGACGGACGGCAGCGGCAGCGACGTACCTGTCCCGCCGTCCCTTCCGTCCGGCGTCGGGCTGCGCCGCCGACCGGGTGCCTTTCCGTGGCGCGCCTGACGGTCGCGGCCCCGGCGCTTCGGAGGTGCCGGGCCCGCTGCCCATCGGTCGCCCGCGCGACGGCGTGCGCGCCTATGTCCTCGACCGCGCCCTGCGACCGGCCCCGCCCGGCACGCCAACCTCCCGCACCGCTTCCTCCCCGCCCGGCCCATGCCCGCTGTTCCGGTGCCGACGAGCGCAGACGGCTCAGGCGGGCGGTCGCCCCGAGCTCTCCCGGACCACCAGTTCCGGCACGGAGACCGGACGCGGGGCGATCGGCACGGACTCCTCCAGTACTCCGTGCAGCAGGGCGAACGCGGCTCGGCCAAGGCCCGTGAAGTCCAGACGTACGGTCGTGAGGGACGGCGTCAGATAGGCGGCGTGCGGGGCGTCGTCGAGCCCGGCCACGCTGACCTCGCCGGGCACCGGGCGTCCGGCCTCGTGCAGGGCGCGCAGCACACCGAGGGCCAGGTCGTCGTTGCCGCACAGGACCGCGGTGACCGAGGGATCCCGGGCGAGTTCCAGGCCCGCCGCGTGGCCACCGGCGGGGCCCCAACCGCCCGGCAGGGGAAGGGGTTCGGGAGCACCCGCCTCTTTGAGTGCCTGGCGCCAGCCGCCGGTGCGGGCACTGGTGCGGCGGGTGCTGGAGGGAATGGCGACGTAATGGACGGTCTCGTGGCCCAGCGACAGCAGATGCCGGGTCACCTCGTGGGCGGCCTCGCGGTCGTCGGTCCACACCCACGGCCGGTCGCCGGTAGGCGCGCTCGCCGGGGTCTCGACCACGCCGACAACGGGCAGCCCGGCCGGGACCGCCTCCAGGGCCCGGACGCCCGCGGGATCGTACGCGATCACGAGCAGCCCGCCGCCCGCGTCGGCGGCACGCTGCACCTCTACGGTGACGGCGGCCTCGTCGGCCGATTCGAGGACGCCCACACCCACCGAGTACGCTGCCGCGCGGGCCGCCTCCTCGACACCCTGGAGGATCGAGGCGTAGCCGTAGTGCGTGGTGTTGGCGGTGAGCACGGTAACGGCCCTGCTGCGGCCCCTGGCCAGGGCGAGCGCGGTGGTGTTGCGCCGGAAGCCCAGCTCGTCGATGGCGGCGAGAACCCGCTCCCGTGTCGACTGCTTGACACTGGGGTGACCGTTGATCACCCGGCTGACGGTCTGGTAGGAGACGCCGGCGGCCGCGGCGACATCCCGGATGCTCGCCGCACCGCGGGTGTGACCGGCCACATTCATCCCGGGATTGTGGCCGGTCACCGGCGGAACGTCAAGCGAACATGGGCTTGGAGACCCGGCGGCCCGACTCCGTCAGCGGGGCCGGTACGCCCTCGGCAGCGGCATGCCGCGGTCGGCCATGATCTGCCGTACGCGATTCGGGTAGTCGGTGATGACGCCGTCCACGCCCATGTCCATGAGCGCTTCCAGGGTGGCGGGGTCGTCGCAGGTCCACGGGATGACCTTCAGGCCTCGGGCGTGCGCCTCCCGGACCATCGTCCGGTCGGCGTAGAAGCGGAAGTCGGGGTCGCCGACCGTGCCGCTCTGCGGGAAGCCGTAGTTGGGGGAGAGGGCCCTGACACCGGGGATCGTGGCGGCCGCCCTGACGAAGTCGCCGCCGTAGTCGTCGGCGTCGATCCCGCCGAGCCACGGGGACGCACCTGGCAGGCCGACCTGGAGGAAGTCGTAGTTCGTGAGCGCGACGAGGGGCCACTTCGGGGCCAGCTTGTGCATCGCCTTCAGCGCGCCCCAGTCGAAGGACTGGATGGTGACCTGGTTCTCGATGCCCGAGCGGTGGATCTCCTCGTGGACCCGCCGCACGAACAGCGCACGCGGCGCGGTCTGCTCGGGCGCGCCCGCCTCGACCTTCGTCTCGATGTTCAGCCTGACCTGCTTGGCGCGGTAGCTCTTGACCAGGTTCAGGACGTCCTTCAACTCGACCATCCGGAAGCCCTTGACCACCTCCTGCTCGGGGAAGCCGGGCAGCTGCTGGTAACCGCAGTCCAGGGTCTTGACCTGAGCCAGCGTCAGATCCTTGATGTACTTGCCGACATACGGATACATCGGGTCGCCGGCCGTCACCGGTCCCGTGTCACGGCACTTGACCGAGCTGATCTGCCGGTCGTGGTTGACGACGACCTTCCTGTCCCTGGTGACATGGGTGTCCAGCTCCAGCGTGGACACCCCGAGGCGCATCGCCTTGCCGAAGCCCTCCAGGGACTCCTCGGTCGTCATGCCGATGCCGCCGCGGTGGGCCTGGAGGTCGAAGTGCGGCTTGGGCTTCGGCGGTTGGTGGCCGTCGTACGCCGTCGCGGGCGTGGCGGCCGACAGCGCGAGCACCGGCACCGCCGCCAGCCCGGCGAGGACACGTCTTGAGGACATCGACACCTCACTCCTATGGGTCGGGACGCCCACAGACGCTAGTGAGGACGCGGGCCGGTTCAACCCCTCGGACGTGATCCCGGCGTGAATGTCCGAGGAACGACGTTCCCGTCGGCGGTACGCGACGAGGTAGATCGCTCGGCGCGCCCCTCGACGTCGGTGCCGGACTGCGCGCGGCCGGCGGGACGACGTCGTGGTGCACGTGAAGGGGCGGGAGGCGATGGGCACGACCTCGACGTGGCCGCCATGCAGCCGTCCGACCGGTTCGAGGGCGCGTCTGCCGGAGATCACCGCCCGGCCCCCGCGAACCCACCGCCCCGGTCGTCAGGGTGTGGGGATGCCCGCCGGGCGGGCCGGACGGCCGAGGCGGACCGGGACGCCGGGGGAGTACAGGACGCTGACCGGGGCGTCGGTCGGGGCGGGCAGGCCGGCCGCGGTGACGAGGTCCTGCCGGCAGGTGAGCAGTTCGGCACGGTACAGGGGCCAGCGCGGATGGTCGTTGGGCAGGTAGGCCAGCGGCTCGGGGCCGCCGAAGAAGGCGTTGTGCATCCCCCAGCGGGCGGTGAGGAAGTGTTCCAGGTCGGTCGGCTCCCCGATGGGTTCGCCGGTCCGTACCGTGATCAGGCTCCGGGCCCCGCGCGGGCCGGGCCACCGGCGTGAGCTGGTGTAGGTGACGGTGTCCCCGGCCGTGCGGACGCTCATCCGGGACCAGAGATACGGCAGCCGGAAGCCGACGCGTCCCATCACCACCGGGATCAGCCGGGAGGCGTCCATCGAGCGGAACACCACGCCACGCCGTCCGTGCGTGTCCACCGAGTACAGCCGCACGTTGGTCTCCGGGAAGGTCCCGAGATACGGCACCCCGGGCAGCCCCAGCCAGCCGACCCGGTGCATCCGGAACGCGACCAGGCCGACGTATGTCAGCCCGTCGTGGGTGTCGGGGACCGTGCCGCGCGGCAACAGCCCGGCCACGACCGATGGTTCGACGCCCCAGTGGATGAAGGCGAGGTCGAGCCACTGCTGGGTGAGGAGCGGGGTCCCTATGAGGGTGGGGGCGTCCGGGGTGACGGGAGCGGGGTTCGGCACGAGGTCCAGGGTGGCAGACACCGATCGTGTCCGGCCCGGCGGTGTGCCGGGACGGGGCGGCGTCCGCCGAGCCATGCGGCCCGGCGGACGCCGCCCCGTGACCTCGCCGTCAGTTGCGGCGACCGGCCGGATCCTGCAACACCGTGTCCCCGCCGCCGGAGACCGGTGCGGGAGCGGCCGGTGGTTCCTTCGCCCGGTCCGCGTGCCCCGGCCACCAGGCCGCATGGCCCATGAGGGCCGTGAGGCTGGGCGTGAAGAACATCGCCATGACGAAGGCGGCGACGGCGATGCCGAAGGAGACGGCGAAGCCCATCTCCGTGAGCAGGACGTTGCCGGCCAGCATCATCGTGGCGAAGGTCGCCGCCAGGATGAAGCCGGCCGCTGCCACCGTGGGACCGGCATGCCGTAGCGCCATACTGGCCGCCTCGCGCGGTTCGCGGCCTTCACGGGCCTCCTCCCTCAGCCGGGCGATCATGAGGATGTTGTAGTCGGTGCCGATGGCGACCACGAAGAGATACATGATCACCGGGAGCATGAACATCAGGCCGGAGTGTCCCTGCCCCTCCTGGAAGATCCACACGGTGGCACCGAGCGTGGCGCCGAAGCCGAGGCCCACCGAGGCGATCAGGTACCAGGGGGCGACCACGCTGCGCAGCAGCAGCCCCAGGATGAGCATGATCAGCACGGCCGCGACGGGGAAGACCGTCTTGTAGTCGTGGTTGACCGCGGTGCCGATGTCCTTGTAGATCGAGGACATCCCGCCGACCACGGCCTCGGTGCCGTCCGGGGCGGCGGAGTGCGCGACGTCGCGTACCCGGCCCACCGCATCGATGGCCTGGTCCGTCGACGCCTCGTACTTGAGGGTGACGGTGAAGTCGATGGTGGTGCCGTCCTTGTTCAACTGCGACAGACGAGCGTTCGCCACGCCGTCCACGGTCCCGAGTTTCTTCACGTACGCGTCGAAGAGCGTCGTGTCGATCGGCTTGCCGTCGGTGCTGGAGAGATAGACGTCGGTCGGTGCGGCGGCACCCGCCGAATACGCCTTCTGCATCTCGTCCTGGACGACCATCGACTCCTTGGTCTTGGGCATGGAGCCGGCCGCCAGGTCGAACGTGGCGTTGTAACCGAACGTCCCGAGCGACAGCGCCACCAGGACGAGTCCCGAGAGCGCGGCGGTGAGCGCCGGGCGCTTCCGCACACCACGGCCCAGGGCGGCGAACCGGGCGTTCTCCGGCTCGCGCTGCCAGGACTTGGACGGCCAGAAGACCTTCGGGCCGATGAGGGAGACGACGGCCGGGATCAGGGTCAGGCCCGCGATCAGGGTGACGGTGACCGCGATCGCGAGCGCCGGACCCATCTGCTTGAGGAAGCCCAGCGTCGACAGGACCAGCGCCAGGAAGGCGATGATGACCGCTCCGGCGGCGGAGGCGATGGCCTCACCGACCCGGTCGACCGCGTTGATCATGGCCTGCTTCGGTTCGTCGCCGAGTCGCAGACGTTCGCGGTAGCGGAACATCAGGAACAGGAAGTAGTCCGTGCCCACGCCGAAGAGCACGACGATCAGGATCGACGAGATCGAGCTGTTGGCCTGGAGACCGAAGAGCTTGGTGGCGTACGCGATCAGTCCGTTGGCGATCGCGGACACCAACCCGATGGTGATCAGGGGCAGGAAAGCCAGGATCGGTGCCCGGAAGATGATCAGCAGGGTCACCAGGATGATGAGGAAGGTGCCGATGCCGATCAGCGCCTCGCCACGCTTGGACGAGTCCTGCTGGTCGAGGGCCTGAGCGGCCGAGCCGCCGAGCTTGACGTCGAGGTTCGTGCCCTTGGCGAGTTGTTTGACGTCGTCGCGCAACACCTTGGCCGCGTCGGCCTGTTTGGGCTGGCCGGCGTTCCTGCTGTCCATCTGGACCAGGGTCAGGGCGTACCTGCCGTCCGAGGACGGCTGGCCGGGGACGACCTTCTGCACCTGGTCGATCTTCTTCTTGCCGAGCTCGGAGGTGATCCGGGCGACGTCCTTCTGGTCGGCGGCGGTCAGCTTGCCGCCGTCGGTGCGCTGGTACAACGCGATCGCGGACGGGGTGAAGGCGCTGGGGAACGCCTTCGCCTGGAGTTCCGCCGCTTGGATGGACTCGTAACTCTTGGGGAGGAAACTGCTCTCGTCACTGTTCGAGGGCAGGCTCGGGGCAGTGGCGACGATCGCCACGGCAGCGAATAACCATGCAACGATCGTCCAGACGGGATGTCGGACGACAGCGTTGCCAATACTTCGGAACATGCGGAAGGTCCTCCTGGACAGGAAGATCACCGCAACCCGGGGAGCGGTCCCTGGCATCGGCGACCCCCGGCCGTCCCTCTGGGCAGTCCCCCGTCGGACCGGCCGGAATGGTTGTCTTGAGCTCTTATCCTAGGGATCACCGGTGAAGATCGCTGGAGGTGCCCTACCTTCAACTGCCGTGCCGTTCGCGGAGCCTCTCGGAGAACCGGGGTGGGCCGCGGCTACCAGGTCGGCATCATGCTCTCCGGGTAGCGGGAGCCGGCCGAGCCGCGGGGAAGGAGCTCCTGGATGCGGGCGAGGTCCTCGGGCGTGAGGTCGACGTACGCGGAGGCGACGTTTTCCTCCAGGCGACGGGGGCTACGGGTGCCCGGGATCGGCACGATGTCCTCGCCCTGCGCCAGCAGCCAGGCCAGCGCCAGTTGGGTCACCGCGATGCCCTTGGACTCCGCCAGAGCGGTCAGGTCACGCACCGCGGCCAGGTTCTTCTCGTAGTTCCCGGGCTGCCAGCGTTCGTCCCAGCTGCGTATGTCGTCGGCCGGATACTCGGCGGCCGGCTTCACCGCGCCGGTGAGGAAACCGCGGCCCAGCGGCGAGTAGGGGACGAAGCCGATGCCCAGCTCGCGCACGACCGGCAGCACCTCCGCCTCCACGGCGCGCTCGAACACCGAGTACTCGGTCTGAAGCACCGACACCGGGTGCACGGCGTGGGCACGGCGGATGATGTCGGGGCCGGCCTCACTCAGGCCGAAGTAGCGCACCTTGCCTTCGGCGATCAGCTCACCGACCGCTCCGGCGACGTCCTCGATGGGTACCTCAGGGTCGACCCGGTGCTGGTAGAGCACGTCGATGTGGTCGGTGCCCAGGTGGCGCAGGCTGTTCTCGGTGACCTCACGGATGTGTTCGGGGCGGCTGTTCAGGCCGAATCCGCCCGCCGTCCCGCCGCTCAGATCGAAGCCGAACTTGGTGGCGAGGACGACATCGTCGCGGACGTCCTTCACGGCCCGCCCGAGGAGCTCCTCGTTACTGCCGGTGCCCATGCCATACAGCTCGGCGGTGTCGAAGAGGGTGACGCCGAGTTCGTGGGCGCGGCGGAGGGTGGCGATGCTGCTCTGCTCGTCCGAGGCGCCGTAGGCCATGGTCATGCCCATGGTGCCGAGGCCGACGGCGCCGACCTCCAGACCCTGGGTGCCGAGCCTGCGGTGCGGGAGGTTCCTGTCGTGCTGTGTCATGCCTCAACGCTAGGGACGCGGTGCCGGGGAGTCATGGGGCACCGGTCGCATAGGATTGCCTGATTCTCTCAGCCGAAGGGTGCTCTCATGCTGGACCGGCTCGCCGACGCCATCGAGCGGCACTGCCCGGGGCTGTGGTCGCAGACCGCTGTGCCCAAGATGTCGCTGGTCTCGCTCGACGAGTTCGTGGACCCGATCGAGGTGACGTACGAGCCGATGATCTGCTTCATCGCCGACGGTGCCAAGCGCACTGCCGTGGGCGAGCGCAGCTGGATCACACCACGCGGCGAGATGGCCCTGTTCACCCTCGACCTGCCGGTCACCGCCGCCTTCGAGAAGGTGCCGTACCGCGCCGCCGTCATGCGGATCGACAGCGAGGTCCTCGCCGCCGTACAGCTGGAGCTGGCGGAGAGCGGACCGCAGTCCCCGGCCGCCGTCGCCGCGGCGGTCACCGCGCCGATGTCCCCGGAGCTCGTCGACGCTGTCACCCGCTGGGTTCGGCTGCTCGACAGCCCGGAGGACATCGGTCCCCTGGCGTCCCGCATCGAGACCGAGATCCTCTACCGGCTGCTGCGCAGCCCGCTCGCACCCGTCCTGCGGCACTGGTCGCTCTCCGACTCGACAGCCGCCCGGATCCGTACGACCGCCCGCTGGATCCGCGACCACTACGCCGAACCGCTCGGCATCGACGAGATCAGCGAGGTGGCCCGGATGAGCCCTGCCACCCTGCACCGGCACTTCAAGGCGGCCACCGGCACGAGCCCCCTGAGGTTCCAGAAGTATCTGCGGCTCCAGGAGGCCCGACGGCTGCTGTTCACCAGGGAGATGATGGCGGCTCAGGTCGCCCAGGAGGTCGGATACGTCAGCGCCACCCAGTTCAACCGCGAGTACCGCCGCGCCTATGGCCTTCCGCCCGGCCGGGACGCGGCGCAGCTGCGCGCCCGGCTGGCGGAGGCCCGGGAGGTGCCCCTGCTGCACGACGGGTCGGGTGCGAAGCCGTGAGGGTCGTTCATGTGAGTGCCTCCGCCGGGTCGTACCCGTAGACCCAGCCGTTGCCCGCCGGCGGGTCGGCGTCGGCGAGCGCCGCGGGCCGGCTGCTCGGGGCCGTCGGGCAGGGTACTGTCGCGGCCCACGTCCTGATCTCCGCTCTGCCTGCCCGGCACTGGTGGCGGATCGCGGCGCGTCGGCTGTCTCGCCTCGCGCCGTGTCCGCGGAGCCGTGGCCGTCGCCGCGCTGACCGGCGTGGCGTTCGAGTGTCCGCCGCGACGGTGCTGACCTGGTCCGGGTCTGCTGGGGGATCGGGCTCTCGCGGTTGTCGGCTGTGTCGTCTCGCGTGGTGTTCACGCCAACCTGGACTGCGCCCGCTGGGGGGCCGCGCCCTCGCGGCCGTCGGTGCGGTGTCCACCGTGCAGCCCTCCGCTCGGGTCGTGTCCGCGGAGCCGTGGCCGTCGCCGCGCTGATCGGCAGCGCGCCGAATGCCGATGCGGCCGCGCCGAGGCCTGGACCCCGTCCTCTGCGGCGTCGGCCGCCGGCTCTCGCCCACGGCGCCGGCGTGTGGCTCTCCGCCGTGCAGGGATGGCCGCCGGGAAGAGCGTCGCGAGCAATCCCGCTGTGCTTCTCCTCACCCCGCCCCCGCGATTTTACTAGGACGTCCTACTATTTTCTCAGCCCGCGTTTTTCGACGTGTCCTGGGAAGGCTCCGCCATGAGCGATCTGCATCGCCCCGTCCACCCCGTCCGCCTGGTCACCGCCTCGGCACTGTTCGACGGGCACGACGCCTCGATCAACATCATGCGGCGGATCTTCCAGTCGCAGGGCGCCGAGGTCATCCATCTCGGCCACAACCGCTCCGTGCGGGAGGTCGTGGACGCGGCTCTCGAGGAGGACGCGCACGGCGTGGCGGTCTCGTCCTACCAGGGCGGACACGTCGAGTACTTCGAATACCTGGTCGCCTCACTGCGCAAACAGGGCGCGGAGCACATCAGGGTGGTGGGCGGCGGAGGCGGTGTCATCGTGCCCGATGAGATCACCCGGCTCAGGGAGAGCGGGGTGACGATCTTCTCTCCCGAGGACGGCCAGCGGATGGGCCTGGCGGGGATGGTCAACACGGTCGTCAAGGACTGTGACTTCGACCTCTGGGACGGCAAACCGGCCGACCTCACCGCGGTCCTGGCCGGCGACCGGTTCGCGATCGCCCGCGCCCTCACCGGTGCCGAACTGGGCAAGCTCCCGCCGGAGTTCCGGCAGGAGCTGCGGGCCACCGCGGCCGCGCGGCACGTGCCGGTGCTCGGCATCACCGGCACCGGCGGCTCGGGCAAGTCGTCCCTGACCGACGAACTGGTGCGCCGGTTCCGTGTCGACCAGCGGGACGCCCTGCGCATCGCCGTGATCGCGGTCGACCCGACGCGTCGCCGGGGTGGCGGCGCCCTGCTCGGCGACCGGATCCGGATGAACTCCCTCGACGGGGACCGGGTGTTCTTCCGCAGCCTGGCCACCCGCGGCAGCCGCGAGCTGCCCGAGCACCTTTCCGACGTGATCGATGTCGTGAAGGCCGCCGGATTCGACCTGGTGATCGTGGAGACGCCGGGGATCGGCCAGGGCGACGCGGCGATCGTGCCGTTCGTCGACGCCTCGCTGTACGTGATGACGCCGGAGTTCGGTGCCGCCTCGCAGCTGGAGAAGATCGACATGCTCGACTTCGCCGACGTCGTGGCCATCAACAAGTTCGAGCGGCGCGGTGCCAAGGACGCCCTGCGCGACGTGGGCCGCCAACTGGTCCGCAACCGCGAGGCGTTCGGCAAGCGACCCGAGGACATGCCGGTGTACGGCACCTCCGCGGCCACCTTCAACGACGACGGCGTCACCGCCCTGCACCAGCACCTCACCGCCGTCCTCGCCGAGAAGGGACTCCCGCTGCCCGAGGGCACCCTGGCGCGGGTCGACGTACGCCACTCCTCCGGCATCCGGCAGGTGGTCCCGCCCGAGCGGGTGCGCTACCTCGCCGAGATCACCGACACGGTCCGTGGCTACCACGCCGACACCGAGCGGCTGGCCGAGGCGGCGCGGCGGGTCCAGCGGCTGGAGCTGGTCGGGGCCGAACTCGCCGACGCCGGCTCCGATGCCGCGAACGTGCACGCGCTGCTGGAGGACGCGCGCACGCACCTCCCGCACGACATCGTGCGGCAGATCGAGAGCTGGCCCGCCGTGATCGCCTCCTACTCCGGCGACGAGCAGGTCGTGAAGGTCCGCGACCGGGAGATCCGCACCAAGCTGACCCGCGAGTCCCTGTCGGGCAACAAGATCCCCCGCGTCGCCCTGCCCCGCTTCACCGACCACGGTGAACTGGTGCGGTTCTGGCGCGCGGAGAACCTGCCCGGACACTTCCCCTTCACGGCCGGGGTGTTCCCCTTCAAGCGCGACGGCGAGGACCCGGCGCGGATGTTCGCCGGCGAGGGCGACCCGTTCCGCACCAACCGCCGCTTCAAGCTTCTCTCCGAGGGCCAGCCCGCCACCCGCCTGTCCACCGCCTTCGACTCGGTGACGTTGTACGGCCGCGACCCCGACGAGCGCCCCGACATCTACGGCAAGGTCGGCACCTCCGGCGTCTCGGTGGCCACCCTGGAGGACATGAAGGCGCTCTACGACGGCTTCGACCTCGTGTCGCCCACCACCTCCGTCTCCATGACGATCAACGGGCCCGCCCCGGCCGTCCTGGCGTTCTTCCTCAACACCGCCGTCGACCAGCAGATCGAACGCTTCCGCGACCAGGAGGGCCGCGACCCCTCGCCCGAGGAGACGGCCCACCTGCGCGCGCACGCCCTGGCGAACGTGCGCGGCACCGTGCAGGCCGACATCCTCAAGGAGGACCAGGGCCAGAACACCTGCCTGTTCTCCACCGAGTTCAGCCTGCGGATGATGGCCGACATCCAGGAGTGGTTCATCGCGCAGAAGGTCCGCAACTTCTACTCGGTGTCCATCTCCGGCTACCACATCGCCGAAGCCGGCGCGAACCCCATCAGCCAGCTCGCCTTCACCCTGGCCAACGGCTTCACCTACGTCGAGGCCTACCTCGCCCGCGGCATGCGCATCGACGACTTCGCCCCGAACCTGTCGTTCTTCTTCTCCAACGGCATGGACCCCGAATACTCCGTGCTCGGCCGGGTCGCCCGCCGCATCTGGGCGGTGGCGATGAAGGAGAAGTACGGCGCCGGCGAGCGCAGCCAGAAACTGAAGTACCACGTCCAGACCTCCGGACGCTCCCTGCACGCCCAGGAGATGGACTTCAACGACATCCGCACCACCCTGCAGGCCCTCATCGCCATCTACGACAACTGCAACAGCCTGCACACCAACGCCTACGACGAGGCCGTCACCACCCCCACCGAGGAGTCCGTACGACGGGCCCTGGCCATCCAGCTGATCATCAACCGGGAGTGGGGCCTGGCGATGAACGAGAACCCGCTCCAGGGGTCGTTCATCATCGACGAACTCACCGACCTGGTCGAGGAGGCCGTCCTTCAGGAGTTCGAGCGGATCAGCGAACGCGGCGGTGTGCTCGGCGCGATGGAGACGGGCTACCAGCGCGGCCGTATCCAGGACGAGTCGATGCTCTACGAACAGCGCAAGCACGACGGCTCCCTGCCCCTGATCGGCGTCAACACCTTCCGCAACCCCCACGCCGACACCGCCGAGCCCGGCGTCGTCGAACTCGCCCGCGCCACCGAGGAGGAGAAACAGTCCCAGCTGGAACGCGTCCGCACCTTCCACGCCCGTCACCACGACGAGGCCCGGGCCGCCCTGGACGCCCTCAAGGACGCGGCCGTACGCGGGGACAACGTGTTCGCCGTCCTCATGGAGGCCACCCGGGTCTGCTCCCTCCAGCAGATCACCGAGGCCTTCTTCGAGGTCGGGGGCCAGTACCGCCGCAACGTCTGAAGCCGGCGTCGGCCTGGTGGGTCAACCGACCCCCACCGACCCACCCCCGACCGCGTCGACGACATGACGCAGGAAGCCCGCCGCGGTGCGCCCGTCGCAGACGCGGTGGTCGAAGGTCAGGGACAGGCCGACGACCTTGCGCACCTCCACCCGGCCGTCCACCGCCCACGGACGGTCGGTGATGCGGCCCACGCCGAGCATCGCCACCTGTGGGTGGTTGAGGATCGGTGTGGCACCGTCGACGTCGAAGACGCCGTAATTGTTGAGAGTGAACGTGCCGCCGGTGCGGTGTCCGACCGGCAGGGCGTCCTGCCGTGCGAGGTCGGTCAGGCGGCGCAGTTCCGCCGCGAGAGCGTCGAGGGGCAGCCGGTCCGCATCCCGTACGACGGGGACGACCAGGCCCTTCGGCGTCTGCGCGGCGAAACCGAGGTGCACCTGGGAGAGGCGGACGACTTCCCCGCGGTCACCGTCGACGCGGGCGTTGAACTCCGGGAACTCGGCGAGGCCGGTGAGACAGGCCCGGGCGAGCAGCGCCAGCAGTCCTACCCCGCGCGAGGCCCGCTCGGCGAGCAGTCCGGTGGCGTCCACGTCCGCCCAGATCGTCACCGAGGGGGTGTCGCGATGGGCGCGGAGGAACTTCTCGGCCGTCGCCGGCATCGGCACCCGGGCGTCGGACGACTCAACTCCGCCTGCCTGACGGACGGGTGAGGGGAGCCGGCGCTCCGACGCCCCCGTCCCGTACCCCGTCAGCACCGCACCCGAAGCGCCGTCGGGCTCCGCCACGGAGAGCAGCGGCGCTCCCACCCGTACGACCTCACCGGCTGGGCAGTGCAGAGCGGTCACCGTTCCCGCGAACGGACTCGGCAGCGTCACCACCGACTTGGCGGTCTCGACCTCGGCGACGACCTGGTCGTGCGCGACGGAGTCGCCCACCTCGACCTTCCACTCCAGGAGTTCGGCCTCCGTCAGGCCCTCACCCAGGTCGGGGAGGCTGAAAGTGCGGCCGGCCGCGGGCGGAACGGCACGGCCGGCGGGCCGTCCGTCGACACCGGACAGCCGGTGCAGCCCGGCCAGCACGCGCGCGACCCCCGGAAGGTACGCGCCCTCCAGCAGCGGCGGGGGATAGGGCACGTCCAGGCCCGTGACCCGCAACACCGGTGCGCGCAGGGCGTCGAAGCATCGCTCCTGCACCAGCGCCGCGATCTCCGCGCCGACGCCCGCGAACCCCTGGGCCTCGTGGACCACCAGACAACGCCCGGTGCGCCGCACGGACTCGGTGAGCGTACGGTCGTCCAGGGGAACGAGGGTGCGCAGGTCCAGCACCTCGACGTCCAGGCCGACGACGGCGGCCTCCGCGGCGGCTGCCAGGGCCACGGCGACCGAGGGGCCGTAGGCGACCAGGGTGGCGTCGGCGCCGGGGCGGCGGACCGCCGCGGTGCCGAACGGCTCGGTGCGGCAGGGGAGTTCGGTCTCCTCCTTCGTCCAGTAGTGCCGCTTCGGTTCGAGGAGGATCACCGGGTCGGGGTCCTCGATCGCCTCGCGCAGCAGGGAGTAGGCGTCCGCCGTCGTCGCCGGGGTCACGACCTTCAGGCCCGCCGTGTGCGCGTAGTACGCCTCGCTGGAGTCGCTGTGGTGCTCGACGGCGCCGATGCCGCCGCCGTAGGGGATGCGCACCACGATCGGGAGCCCCACCCGCCCCCGGGTCCGGTTGCGCATCTTGGCCATGTGGGAGGCGATCTGCTCGAAGGCCGGGTAGGCGAACGCGTCGAACTGCATCTCCACCACGGGCCGGAAGCCCGCCATCGCCAGCCCGATCGCCAGACCCGCGATGCCGGCCTCGCTGACCGGTGTGTCGAAGCAGCGCCGGTCGCCGAAGGCGTCCGCGAGCCCGTCGGTGATGCGGAAGACCCCGCCGAGACGGCCGACGTCCTCCCCGAAGACCAGGACGCGCTCGTCCGCGGCGAGCGCGTCGCGCAGGGCGGTGTTGAAGGCCTGTGCCATCGAGGTCGGTTCCAGGGCCTGTGTCATCTCAGCGCCTTTCCAACTCGTGGTGCAGCGCCTCGCGTTGGGCGAGCAGTTGAGGGGTGGGGGTGGCGAAGACGTGGTCGAACAGGGCGGAGGAGTCGGTTTCGGGATCCCGCGCCAGCCGTTCGCGCAGCCGGGTCGCCTGCGCCTCGGCCTCTTCCGACACGGCGACGACGTCCGCGTCGCTCAGCAGGCCCCGCTCGCGCAGCGCGGCCTCCAGCCGGGCGAGCGGGTCCCGGGCCCGCCAGTGCTCCTCCTCCGCGGCCGTGCGGTAGCGGGACGGGTCGTCGGCGCTGGTGTGCGGACCGACCCGGTAGGTGTGGGCCTCCACCAGCCAGGGCCCGCCGCCCCTGCGCGCGTCCTCCACGGCGGCGGTCAGCACCGCGAGCACGGCGGCCGCGTCATTGCCGTCCACCTGCTCCGCACGGACGCCGTATCCGATGCCCTTGTAGGCCAGGCCGGGCGCGGCGGTCTGTGTGGAGAGCGGCACGGAGATGGCGTACCGATTGTTCTGCACGAGGAAGACGACCGGCGCGCGCAGCACCCCGGCCAGGTTCACGGCCTCGTGGAAGTCGCCCTCGCTGGTGGCGCCGTCGCCGACCAGGGCCAGGGCGACGGTGTCGGAGCCCTTGAGGCGCTCGCCGTGGGCCAGCCCGACGGCGTGCGCGGCGTGGGTGGCCAGTGGAGTGCACTGCGGTGCCGTGCGGTGCCGCGTGGGGTCGTAGCCGCAATGGGCGTCGCCTCGCATCAGGGTGAGCGTCTCGACGGGGTCGATGCCGCGGCTGACCAGCGCGACGCAGTCACGGTAGGTGGGGAACAGCCAGTCGGTGTCGCGCAGCGCGAGGGCCGCACCCACCTGGCAGGCCTCCTGGCCGAGGCTCGAGGGATAGACCGCGAGTCGCCCCTGACGGGCGAGCGCCGTCGCCTGCCGGTCGAACCGGCGCCCGAGGACCATTCTGTGGTAGGCCTCGAGGAGGAGTTCGTCCGGACCCCCTTTTTCCAATTCTGGCAAAAAGGAAACCGGAACCTGGGAAGGGAGCCAGAAGGACGGTTCTTCCCATTCCGAGTCGCCCTTATGCATCGACGCATCTCCCATGTCCCGCAGTCCCTTCGTCGAAGCGTGTGCGAAAGGGATGCTGTCCGCTTTCCCGACTGCGGTGCAGGGGCGGCCGGGTGAAGTGCCGTTGAACATCGATCACCCTGTTCAGTGGGGCGAACGCAAGCGGTGCGCGTTGGGTAGGCGTCGCCAAAGGGTCATGTGCGTGTCACCCCTGCTTTCCGTAACCCGGGGTCCAATTGACCGGCCAGACACGGCACTTCGGAAAGCGAGCGAAAATGTTCCGAGCGCTCCCGGGAACACGTCACTACACGGTTGTCTGTTCCTCATGCGGAACCCGCTACGAGGACGACGGACTCATGCTCGACTGCCGTGCGTGCCGGGAACCGGCGTTCCTGCGCACCCAGTACCACGGGACGCACACCGCGAGCACGACCGGACTCTTTCGCCACGCCCCGCTGCTGCCCGTGGTGCGGACCTTCCCCGGGGTGCCGGGACCGGTGGTGTACCTGGCGGAGCGGCTCGGCCGGCTGCTCGGTCTGGACCGGCTGTGGGTGGCGTTCAACGGCCACTGGCCCGAGCGCGGGGCGCAGTTGCCCACCTGTACGTTCAAGGACCTGGAGGCCTACACCGTCCTGGGGCGGCTGCCCGCCGACCCGCCGCTCCTGGTGATCCCCTCGGCCGGGAACACCGCCGCCGCCTTCGCCTGGGCCGCCACCCGGTACCGGGTCCCGTGTCTGCTCGTCGTGCCCGCCCCGGCCCTGGAGCGGATGCGCTTCCCCGCGCCGCTCGACCCCTGCGTCCGCATCGTCGCCCTCGACGGCGCCGCCACCTACAGCGACACCATCGCGTGTGCCGACCTGCTCGCCCGGATGCCCGGCCACCACGCCGAGGGCGGGGCGCGCAATATCGGCCGTCGCGACGGACTGGGCACGGTCATGCTCGCCGCGGCCGAGGCCGTCGGACGCCTTCCGCAGGTCTATGTGCAGGCCGTGGGCAGCGGCACGGGCGCCATCGGCGCACACGAGGCGGCCCTCCGGATCCGCGCCGCCGGCGAGCCCCTGCCGCGGCTGCTGATGTGCCAGAACGAACCGTTCGCCGCGCTGTACGAGGCCTGGTGCCACGGCGGACAGCCGCCCGCGAGCCGCGAACTCGAACCCCTGGCCCGTGAACTCACCAACCGCCGCCCGCCGTTCGCCGTCCGCGGCGGGGTGCGCGACGCGCTGGAGGAGAGCGGCGGCCAGGTCCGATGTACGGACAACGAAGCCGCGCTCACCGCCATGGCCCTCTTCGAGGAGACCGAGGGGATCGACATCGAACCCGGCGCCGGCGTGGCCGTGGCGGCCCTCGCGGAGGCCGTACGCGACGGACAGGTGCGCTCCGACGAACTCGTGCTCCTCAACATCACCGGCGGCGGCCGCGCCCGTCAGGCCCAGGACCTTCCCCTCGTGCCCGCCGAACCCTGGCTGCGCGTCACCTGGCCGGGCGGCGAGTCCGGGCCGCGCCGCGTTGCCGAGCAGGTCGAACGTCAGCTGGCGGGCGTCGTGCCCGCGGGGGCCGCCCGATGACGGACCTCTCCGCGCCTGCCGACGTGCCGCCGATGACGGGCCTTTCCGCGCCCTCCGACGTGCCGCCGATGAACGACGTGTCCGTACCCGCCCGCGCCCTCGGCCTGTCCGCCGCCCAGCGCTCGATGTGGTTCGGCCAGCGCCTCGACTCCGCCGCCCGATCCGCCTACAACGTCGGCGAGTACACCGAGATCCACGGCTCCCTCGACATCGACCGCTTCCGCACCGCCCTGCGCCAGGTCGTCGCGGCGACCGAGACCCTGAGGGCCCGCTTCACGACCGACGGCGAGCGCGTCCACCAGATCGTCGAACCCGACCCCGCCTGGGAGTTGACCATCGTCGATCTCAGGGATGCCATCGACCCGGTCGCCGCCGCGGACGCCTGGCGGGAGACCGACTTCGCGGTGCCCTTCGATCTCGAAGAGGCCCCGCTGTTCCGGTACGCGCTGCTCAGGCTCGGTGCCGAGCACTGGATCTGGTACCACTGCTACCACCACATCGCCGTCGACGGGTTCAGCTGCTCCCTCATCGCGGCCCGGGTCGCCGACGCCTACACGGCCCTCGTCACGGGCACCGCGCACACCGCGCCCGAGGCCCCCCTCGCCCCGCTGATCGAGGCGGACGAGGCGTACCGCAGCGACGACCGCCGCGAGTCCGACTGCCGCCACTGGGCCGGTGTCTGGGCCGACCGCCCGGACCCGGTCGGCCTCAGTGACCATCCCCCACGGGTGAGCGACGGCTTCCTGCGCCGAACCGGTCATCTTGCCGACGCGGCAGGCGACTTGGTCCACTCGGCCGCAGCGCACACGGGCACCCGCTGGTCCCGTGTCCTGATCGCCGCGACCGCCGCCTATCTGCACCGGCTCACCGGAGCCCGGGACATCGTCCTCGGTCTCGCCGTCACCGCCCGCCGGAGCGACACCGAGCGTGCCACTCCGGGCATGGCCTCCAACGTCCTCCCGCTGCGGCTGTCCGTACGCCCCGACACCCGCGCCCACGACCTCGTACGCCAGGCCGCCGACGCAACCCGGGAGCTGCTCGCACACCAGCGGTACCGGGGCGAGGACCTGCGTCGCGAGCTGGACCGGGCCGGCGGTGCGCGCAGGTTCTTCGGTCCCGTCGTCAACATCATGGCGTTCGGGCCGGAGTTGAGGTTCGCCGACCACCCGACCACCCGCCACAACCTCTCCACAGGCCCGGTCGAGGACCTCGCCGTCAACGTCTACGAGCGCGCCGACGGCAACGGCATCCGCATCGACCTCGACGCGAGCACCGCCTGCTACACCGATGCCGAACTCGCGGCTCACCACGGCCGGTTCACCCACTTCGCAGAACGGTTCGCGGCCGCCGTGCTCGGTCCCGGCACCCCGGTCGGCCGGGTCGAGGTGACGCTGCCCGAGGAGTCGCGGGCGGCCCTGCTGGACGGCCCGGTGCCCCGGACGACCACGGCAACCGTGCCCGCCCTCTTCGCGGCGCGGGTCGCCGCGACGCCCACGGCCACGGCCGTCGTCCACGGCGAACAGGCCCTCAGCTACACCGAGTTGAACGCCCGCGCCAACCGCCTCGCACACCGCCTGCTGCGCCTCGGCGTCCGCCCGGAGGACCGCGTCGCCGTCCTGACGCCCCGCTCCGAGCACCTGGTCGTCGCCCTCCTCGCGGTCCTCAAGGCGGGCGCCGCCTACGTCGGCCTCGACCCCCGCGCCCCGGCCGCCCGCACCCGCCGCATCCTGGACGGAACGTCGGCCGCGGCCCTCCTCGCGGACGGGACGACGGCCGCGGGCCTCCGGACGGACGGGACGTCCCCGTCGTACGACTGTCAGGTGGTCCTGGTCGACGATCTGCCGTCGCTCGCCACCGAGCCCGACAGCGATCCCGAACTCCCGCTGCAACCGGGTCAGTTGGCCTATGTCAGTCACACCTCCGGCTCCACCGGCATCCCCAAGGGCGTGGCGGTCGCCCACCGGGACGTCACGGCCCTGGCGACGGACAGTGCTTTCGCCGGCGGCGCGCACACGCGGGTTCTCGTCCACTCGCCGACCGCCTTCGACGCCTCCACCTACGAGTTGTGGGTCCCGCTGCTGAGGGGCGGCACCGCCGTGGTCGCGGGCCCGGACGAGGACGTGGACGCGGCGGCGATCAGGCGGCTGACGCGTCGCCACGGACTGACCGCGCTGTGGCTGACGGCGGGGCTGTTCCGGCTCGTCGCGGAGGAGGACCCGGGGTGCTTCACGGGGCTCCACCAGGTCTGGGCAGGTGGCGACACCGTGCCCGCGGCTGCCGTCCGCAGAGCACTGGACGCCTGCCCGGGCCTGACCGTCACCAACGGCTACGGCCCCACCGAGACCACGACCTTCGCCACCACCCGCCCCTGCCCCGGCGCTTCGGAGGTGCCGGACCCGCTGCCCATCGGCCGCCCGCTCGACGGCATGCGCGCCTACGTCCTCGACGGCTCCCTGCGACCGGCCCCGCCCGGCACGGTGGGGGAGTTGTACCTCGCCGGCCCGGGTGTGGCCCGCGGCTATCTGGGCCGTCCGGGCGCCAGCGCGGAGCGGTTCGTCGCGGACCCGTTCGGGCCGCCCGGCGGGCGCATGTACCGCACGGGGGATCGCGTACGCCTGACCCCCGACCGCCAACTCGCCTTCCACGGGCGGGCGGACGACCAGGTCAAGCTGCGCGGACACCGTGTCGAACCGGCGGAGATCGAAGCGGCTCTCGGCGGACACCCGGACGTCGAGCAGGCCGTCGCCGTCGTCCGCGAGGACCGGCCCGGCGACCGCGGCCTCGTCGCCTACGCCACCGCCGCTCCGGGCGTGGAGGCGGATGCCCTGCGCGAGTACCTCGCCGGGCTCCTGCCCGCCTACCTGGTGCCCTCCGCCGTCGTCCTCCTGGACCGGCTGCCGCTGACCGCCAACGGCAAGGTGGACCGCGCGGCCCTGCCCGCCCCGGTGCGCACCGGCCGGGACGCCGGGCGCAGTGCGCGTACCGCCCACGAAGAGGTGCTGTGCGCGCTGATCGCCGATGTCCTCGGTCTTCCCGACGTCGGCCCCGACGACAGCTTCTTCGCTCTCGGCGGCCACTCCCTGCACGCGCTGCGGCTCGTCCACCGCATCCGGACCGCACTGGGCACCGACCTCGGCCTGCGGGACGTCTTCGAGGCGCCGACCGCGGCGGCCCTGGCCCGGCTCCTCCCCGCCGCCGAACCGGCGCGCCCGATGCCCCCTCCGGTCAGAAGCACGGAGGACGGTGAGGCGCCGCTCTCCTCAGCCCAGCGGCGCCTGTGGTTCCTGCACCGCGCCGAGCCGACCGGCGCCGCCTACCATGTGCCCCTCGCCGTACGGCTGACCGGCGCAGCCCTGGATCAGGAGGCCCTGCGAGCGGCCCTGGCCGACCTCAGCGACAGACACGAGATCCTGCGCACCGTCTATCCGGACGCCGACGGCACCCCGCGTTCCAGGCTGCTGGCACAGGTGTCCCCCAAGCTGTGCGTCCGGCCGGTGACCGAGGCCGAACTCCCGCTTGCGACGACCGAGTTGGCGTCCAAGGGGTTCGAGCTCGCCACCGACACACCGTTCCGCGCCCACCTCCTCGCACTGGGCCCCGAGGACCACGTCCTCCTGCTGGTGCTCCATCACATCGCCGCCGACGGCTGGTCCCTGCAGCCGCTCCTGCGTGACCTCGCCACCGCCTACCGGACCCGGCTCACGGGCGAGGCCCCCGACTGGGCGCCGCTGCCCCTCCGGTACCAGGACTATGCGCGCCGGCAGCGTGAACTCCTCGCCGCCGACCGCGACCGGCAACTCGCCCACTGGCGGCAGACCCTCGCGGACCTCCCCGACGAACTCCCGCTCCCCGTCGACCGACCCCGCCAGGCCCGGGCCACCCACCGGGGCGGCGACATCCCCGTCCACTGGGACGCCGACCTGCACCAGCGGCTGCGCGACCTCGCCGCAGACCGGGGCGCGACGGTGTTCATGGCCGTACAGGCCGGGCTCGCCGCCCTGCTGACCAGGCTGGGCGCGGGGACCGACATCCCGCTCGGCACACCGGTCGCGGGCCGTCCCGACGAGGCGCTGGACGATCTGGTCGGCTGCTTCGTGAACACCCTCGTACTGCGTACCGACACCTCGGGCGACCCGACCTTCCGTGAACTCCTCGACCGGGTGCGCGAGACCGACCTCGCCGCCCACGCACACCAGGACCTGCCGTTCGAGCAGCTTGTCGAGGCGCTCAATCCGTCCCGCTCGCCGGCCCGGCACCCGCTGTTCCAGGTGATGCTCGCCTTCCGGCCGACCGCCTCATGGCGTCTTGAACTGCCCGGCCTGGACGACCGCACCCTCCCCGTGGAGACCGGCTCGACCAAGATCGACCTCACCTTCAACCTCGCCGAGCACCGGGCGTCCGACGGCAGCCCGAACGGTATCGACGGCACCCTCCAGTACAGCGCCGACCTCTTCGACCGCCGCACCGCCGAGGCACTGGCGGCACGTCTGGAACGGCTGCTGCGGGCCGCGCTCGCCGCACCGGACCAAGGAATCGGGGATCTCGACGTCCTCGCACCGGACGAACGCCGAGGTCTGCTGTCCGACCTGACCGACACCGCGCGGGACATCCCGGACACCACCTTCCCCCGGATGTTCGCGCGGCAGGCGGCCGAAACGCCGGACACCCTCGCCGTTACGGACCCGCGCACCTCATTGACATACCGACAACTCGACTCCCGGTCCGACGACTTGGCGCGCGTGCTGGTCGAGCGCGGCGCCGGTCCGGGCCGAGTCGTCGCCTTCGCGCTGCCCCGTTCCCTCGACCTCGCGGTCGCAGTCCTCGCCGTCCTCAAGGCGGGGGCCGCCTATCTCCCGCTCGACCCGGATCACCCCGCCGAGCGGATGGCCTATCTGCTGTCCGACGCCGACCCCGTCTGCGTCATCGCACGGGAACCCGTCGACGCGAACCGCCCGCACGTGAGCCCCGACGTGACACCCGCCGACCCCACAGCCGACCTCCCGGAGGCCCGCCCCGCCGACCCGGCCTACCTGATCTACACCTCAGGGACCACCGGCCGCCCCAAGGGTGTGGTCGTCGAACACCGCAACCTCACCACCTATGTGGCCCGCTGTGCCGAGGCCTACCCGAGCCTGCGCGGCACCTCGCTGCTGCACGCCACGATGACCTTCGACGCGACCGTGACCACCCTGCACGGAGCACTCGCCATGGGCGGCCGGGTGCACATCGCGGCCTTCCACGAGGCGGGCACCACCGAACTGCCGGGCGGCTACAGCTTCCTCAAGGCCACCCCCAGCCACCTTCCCCTGCTGCCCGCGCTGCCGCACGACCTCTCGCCCGTCGAGGAGTTCATGCTGGGCGGCGAGGCCCTGGTCGGCGAGGCCCTGCGTGCCTGGCGTCGCGAACACCCCGCTGTACGGCTGGTCAACCACTACGGCCCCACCGAACTCACCGTCGGCTGCACCGACCACCGCATAGAGCCGGGGGAGGAGCTTCCCTCCGGACCGGTGCCCGTCGGACGCCCCATGTGGAACACCCGGGCGTATGTGCTCGACGCACGCCTGAACCTCGTACCGGCAGGTGTCGAGGGCGAGCTGTATGTGGCGGGCGACCATGTGGCCCGCGGCTACTGGAGGCGCCCGGACCTGACCTCCGAGCGATTCGTCGCCGACCCCTTCGGCCCACCCGGCGAACGCGTGTACCGCACCGGTGACCTGGCCGTGCGGCGCGCCGACGGCGTGCTGGAACTGCGGGGCCGGGCCGACGGGCAGCTGAAGATCAGGGGGCTGCGGATCGAGCCCGGCGAGGTCGAGGGCACGCTGACCGGCCATCCCGCCGTCGCCCAGGCCGCGGTGGTGGTGCGCGAGGACACACCTGGCGTACGGCGACTGGTGGGCTATGTCGTCGGGGCCGCCGCCGGTGACCTCGACGAGATCCGTGCCCATGCCGCCCGGAACCTGCCCGCGCACATGGTCCCCGAGGCGCTCGTCGCCCTCGACGCCCTGCCCATGACATCCAACGGCAAGCTCGACCGGGCCGCCCTGCCCGCCCCCGAAACCCGCTCCGCGCCGAACAACAGGGAGCCGCGCACACCGCAGGAGGAGACACTGCGCGCCCTCGTCGCCGAGGTCCTCGGACTGCCCGCCGGCCAAGTCGGCCTGGACACCGGCTTCTTCGATCTCGGTGGCGACAGCATCACCTCCATCCACCTCGTCAGCAGGGCACTCGCGGAGGGACTGCGCCTGACGCCCCGGGACGTGTTCGAACAGCGCACGGTTGCCGGCCTCGCCGCGGTGGCCGCCGCCGCGCCGCCCCTGACGTCGGTGACACAGGACGCCCCGACGGGCGAACTGCCCCTCACACCGGCCCTGCGGCGGCTCCTCGAACGCGGCGGCCCCATCGAGGCGTTCAGCCAGTCGATGCTGCTCGTGACGCCGGAAGACGCCGACGAGGAGAGGCTCCGCACGGCGCTCCGGGCAGTGATCGACCACCACCACGCCCTGCGGCTGCGCCTGGACGGCGACGGTACTGCCGTCATCCCGCCCGCCGGCTCCCTCGACGCCACCGGCCTGCTGCAGCGGGCCACCGTCCTGGATCTCGAGCGGCCGGTCCCACGACTCGACCCGCACCGCGGCGATCTGGTGCGCGCGGTCTGGTTCGACGCGGGCCCCGGCCGCCGCGGGCGGCTGCTGCTGACGATCCACCACCTCGCCGTGGACGCGGTGTCCTGGCGCATCCTGCGCACCGACCTGGCCGCGGCCTGGCGAGGAGAGGAACTCTCCCCGGAGGGCACGCCCTTCAGGGCCTGGGCCCGTCTGCTGGAGCGCGAGAGCGTATCGAGATCCGCCGAACTCGACCTGTGGAGAGGGGTGTTGGGAGACCCGGATCCGCTGCCTGCCGCACGGTCCACGGACCGCGTCGGCGAGATGCGCCACCTCACCCGCACGCTCCCGACCTCCGGCCTGCTCACCACCGTCCCCGCGGCCTTCCACGCGGGCCCCGAAGACGTCCTGCTCGCCGCCCTCGCGACCGCCTTCGCCCGACTGCCGGGCCGCCCGGCGCCGCTGCTCGACATCGAGCGGCACGGCCGCGAGGAGTTCGCCGACGGCGTCGACCCGACCCGTACGGTCGGCTGGTTCACCAGCGTCGTGCCGGCCCGCCTCGATCTGCGCGGGCTCGACCTCGGCGACCCGGCGCAGATCCTCAAGACCGTCAAAGAGCACCTGCGGGCCGCCCCCGACCACGGTCTCGGCCACGGCCTGCTCCGCCACCTCAACCCCGAGACCGGCCCGCTCCTCGCCGAACTCCCCGTCCCGCAGGTCGGCTTCAACTACCTGGGCCGCAGCGTCCCCGGCGCGGACACCCCCTGGTCGCCGGCGCCCGAGACCCTGCCCGGCACGGCACTCGGCGCCGCCCACGACCCGGCGCAGCCCGTCGCCCACGGCCTGGAGATCACCGCTGTGGCCGACACCGAGGGCACGCTGACCGCCACCTGGTCCTGGGTGCCGCGCCTCTGGAACGAGGACGAGGTGACCGCCCTGGCCGAGGGGTGGTTCAAGGCCCTGGCCGCCTTCGACGACACCGGCACGGACGGCGGGCACACCCCGTCCGACCTGCCCCTGGTGTCCCTGTCCCAAGCGGAGATCGACGAACTCGAAGCCGAGTTCGGAAGCGAGTGGAGGTAACCCACGGTGACCCGGTCCGGAATCGCCGACATCCTGCCCCTGTCGCCGTTGCAGGAAGGGCTGCTCTTCCACGCCCTGTACGACGACGACCAGGCACCCGACGTCTACGCCGCACAGCAGATCCTCGAACTGACCGGTGACGTCGACCCCGCCGCCGTACGCGCCGCAGGGCAGGCCCTGCTCGACCGGCACCCGAACCTGCGTGCCTGCTTCCGCCGCCGGGAGTCCGCGGCCCCCCTCCAGATCGTCCCCGCGGATGTCGAACTTCCCTGGTCCGAAGCGGACTTGAGCGATCTCGACGACGCCGAACGCGAGACCGCCTGGCAGCGGATCCTGGACGAGGAACGCGCCCGCCGCTTCGACCTGGCCCGGCCCCCGCTGCTGCGGTACCTGCTCGTGCGCCGGACGGCCGACCGGTACCGCCTGGTGATCACCAACCATCACATCCTGCTCGACGGCTGGTCGAAGCAATTGCTGGTACGGGAGTTCACCGCCCTGTACGCGGGCGAGCACCCCACCGCCCTGCCCCCACCCCCGCCGTATCGCGACTACCTCGGCTGGCTCTCCCGGCAGGACCGCGCCGCCGCCGAGGCCGCCTGGCAGAAAGCGCTGGAAGGCGTCGAGGATCCCACCCTCCTGGCCCCCGGGGCGGCGGCCGGTACGACGGTGCTGCCGCACGAACTCGTCGTCGAACTCCCCGAGCCGGCGACCACCGACGCCGAGAGCGCGGCACGCAACCTCGGCATCACCCTCAACACCCTGGTCCAGGGCGCGTGGGGCGTGCTGCTCGGCCGCCTCACCGGCCGCACCGACACGGCGTTCGGCCAGACCGTCACCGTCCGCCCGCCCGAACTGCGGAACGTGGCCTCGATGGTCGGCTTCTGCATCAACACCGTGCCCACGCGCGTGCGTTGGGACGACACCGACACCGTCGCCGGCTTCCTGAACGCTCTCCAGGAGCGACAGGCCGCCCTGCTCCCGCACCAGCACCTCGGTCTCTCCGACATCCGGCGCACCACCGGCACCGGCGACCTCTTCGACACCCTGCTGGCCTTCGAGAGCCACCCCACGGCCACCGGCCCCGGCGAGGGCCGCGTCACGCAGCTGACCGGCCGCGACGCCACCCACTACCCCGTCACCCTCGCCGTCCTGCCCGGCCGTCGCCTGGCCCTGCGTCTGTCCTACCGGCCCGACCTGTACGACGAGACCGCCGCGCGCACCCTCCTGGACCGCTTCGCCGCGGTCCTGGCCCAGCTGACCGCCGAACCGTCCCGCCGCCTCGGCGAGGTGGAGGCCCTGCTGCCACAGGAGCGCGAGCAGCTCACGGGCGGCTCCGCGAGGGTCCCCGCACACGAGTCCGCCGCGCCGTCCGTCGCCCTGACCGACCTCTTCGCCCGTCAGGCCGCCCGCACGCCCGACGCGACGGCGGTGGTCCACGGGGACACCCGTCTCACCTATGCCGAACTGAACGCCCGCGCGACGGAGCTGGCCTCCCTGATGGCCGCCCGGGGCGCCGCCCCCGAACGCCTGGTGGCCCTCGCCCTGCCCCGCTCCACGGACCTGGTCGTCGCGATCCTGGCGGTGTTGAAGACCGGCGCGGCCTACGTCCCGCTGGACCCGCAGTATCCGGCCGAGCGGCTCGCGTACATGCTCAGCGACTCGGCACCCGTCCTGCTCCTCACCACGCGGGACGCGGCACCGGGCCTGCCCGACACCGACGTACCCGTGCTGACCCTGGACGGCCACGGCACCTCCCCGTGCGTCGCGGCTCTCCCGCGGCTGACGGGTGATCACCTCGCTTACGTCATCTACACCTCCGGCTCGACCGGACGACCCAAGGGCGTCGCCGTCCCGCACGGCAACGTGACCCGCCTCTTCGAGTCCACCCGCCACTGGTTCGACTTCGGCCCCGACGACGTGTGGACCCTGTTCCACTCCTACGCCTTCGACTTCTCCGTCTGGGAACTGTGGGGAGCCCTGCTGCACGGCGGCACCCTGGTCGTCGTACCGCACGAAGTCAGCCGGGACCCGCACGAGTTCCTGCGGCTGCTCGCCCGGGAGCGGGTGACCGTCCTCAACCAGACCCCCTCGGCCTTCGGCGAACTCGTGCGGGCCGACGCCGAACTGGCCCAGGTCTCCGACGAACTGAGCCTGCGGTACGTCGCCTTCGGCGGGGAGGCGCTCGACGTCACGCCCGTCGCCGACTGGTTCACCCGTCACCCGGAGGGCGCCCCCACCCTGGTGAACATGTACGGCATCACCGAGACCACCGTCCACGTCACCGGACTCCCGCTCACCCGGGAACGGTGCGAGGGCATCGGTGAGCCCCTCCCCGATCTGCGCGCCCACGTCCTGGACGCGGGTCTGCGCCTGGTACCGCCGGGCGTGGCCGGTGAGCTGTACGTGGCCGGCGAGGGCCTGGCCCGTGGCTATCTGGGCCGCCCGGGACTGACCGCCGGCCGGTTCGTCGCGGACCCCTTCGGCGGGCCCGGCGACCGGATGTACCGCACCGGCGACCTCGCACGCCGCACGGCGGACGGGCAGCTGGAGTACGTCGGCCGGGCCGACGACCAGGTCAAGATCCGCGGCTTCCGGATCGAGCCCGGCGAGGTCGAGGCGGCACTGGCCACCCATCCGGAGGTGTCCCGCGCCGTCGTCCTGGCCCGCCAGGGGCGGCTGGTGGCGTACGCCGCGTCCGACGGCACGCCCGACCCGGTGTCGCTGCGGGACCACCTCGCACGGACCCTGCCCGAGCACATGGTGCCCTTCGCGATCGTCGTCCTGGACCGGCTCCCGCTGACCGCCAACGGCAAGCTGGACCGCGCGGCCCTCCCGATCCCGGCCGCGGCCACCCCCGTCACCGGTGCCGGCCGCGCCCCGCGTACCCCGCAGGAGGAGATCCTCCGCGGCCTGTTCGCCGGCGTCCTCGGGCTCGACGCCCACCAGGTCGGCGCGGACGACGCCTTCTTCGACCTGGGCGGCGACTCCCTGCTCGCCATGCGCCTCACCGACCGGATCAGGACCGCTTTCGGCACCGCGCTGCCCGTCCGGGCCGTCTTCGAGGCCCCCACCCCGGCGGGCCTCGCCGGCCGCCTGGGCGACACGCGGGACGCGCACCGGCCCGCCCTCCTCCCGCTGCCGGACCGGCCCGACCCGGTACCCCTCTCCTACGGCCAGCAGCGGCTGTGGTTCATGAGCCGCCTCGACGGCGGCCACACCACCTACACCGTCCCGGCGGCCCTGCGCCTGACCGGCCCCCTGGACAGGCAGGCGCTCACGGAGGCGCTCGCCGACGTCGTCGCCCGCCACGAGCCGCTGCGCACCCTCCAGCCCGACGTGCAGGGCACCCCGTACCAGCGGATCCTGGCCCCGGAGGCGGCCAGGCCACGCCTGGACGTCGTCCGCACCACTGAGGACGAACTTCCCGGACTGCTGACGGGCGCCGCCGGCCGCCGCTTCGACCTCTCCGCCGAACCGCCCCTGCGGGTGACCCTGTACGACCTCGGCGACGACACCCACGTCCTCCTCCTGCTCGCCCACCACAGCGCGGTCGACGGCTGGTCCATGCGGCCACTGACCCGCGACCTGGAGAGCGCCTACACGGCCCGCCGCGAGGAACGGGCGCCCGAGTGGCCGCCCCTGCCCGTCCAGTACGCCGACTTCGCGCACTGGCAGCGCGAGTCGCTCGGGGACGAGAACGACCCCGGCAGCATGATGGCCGATCAGATCGACTTCTGGCGCTCGGCGTTGGAGGGCATCCCCGAGGAACTCCCGCTGCCGGCCGACCACCCGAGGCCCGCCGAACCCAGCGGCCTGGGCGGTCGCACGGCCGTCGCCCTGGACCCGGCCCTCCATGCCGGCCTCGCCGACCTGGCCGCCGCACAGCGGGTGACCCTCTTCATGGTGCTCCAGGCCGGACTCGCCGCCCTCCTGACCCGGCTCGGCTCCGGCACCGACGTGCCCATCGGCACCCCCGTCGCCGGCCGGAGCGACGAGCGGCTCGACGACCTCGTCGGGTTCTTCGTCAACAGCCTCACCCTGCGCACCGACACCTCCGGCAACCCCACCTTCCGCGAACTCCTCGCCCGAGTCCGGGACTTCGACCTCGCCGCCTACGCCCACCAGGACGTGCCGTTCGACCTCCTGGTGGACGCCGTCAGCCCCGAGCGGAGCCTCGCCCGCCACCCCCTCTTCCAGGTCATGCTGGCCTACACCGGCCATGGCCCGGACCCCGTCCCCGCCCTGCCCGGCCTGAGCGTCACCCGAGAACCGGTGGTGACGGGAGCGGCCCGTTTCGACCTCTCCCTGTATCTCACCGAGCACCGCCACGACGACGGCTCCCCGGCGGGCATCGACGGCGTCGCCGAGTTCAGCACGGATCTCTTCGAGCCGGAGACCGCCCGCCGACTGGCCCACAGGCTCGTCCACTTCCTCGACGCCGTCGTCACCGAACCGGACCGGCGCATCGGCGACGTCGACCTCCTCGTCGAGGACGAGCACGCCCGCCTCGACGACTGGAACGCGAACCGGGGATCGGTACCGCCCGAGTCCCTGGCCGAGATGTTCACACGGCAGGTACGGCAACGGCCCGACGCGCCCGCACTCAACGACCTGTCGTACGCCGAACTCGACACCGAGGCACGGAAGGTGGCCCGCCGGCTCGCAGGGCGCGGCATCGGCCCCGGCGACCTCGTCGCCGTACAACTGCCCCGGTCCGTGGAGCGGATCGTCGCCCTGCTCGCGGTCGCCCTGTCCGGCGCCGCGTTCCTCCCGGTCGACCCGGCCCTCCCCGCCGACCGCATCGACGCGCTGCTGGCCGACGCCCGACCGGCACACGTCCTGACCGACCTCACGACGGACGGCACCCCCGGCGAACCGCCCACCGACCACCACCCCCACCACGCCGCCTACGTCATCCACACCTCCGGCTCGACCGGCACCCCCAAGGGCGTGGTCGTCGAGAACCGCGGGCTCGCCGCCCTCGCGGGCACACAGATCGAGCGCTTCGGACTCGGTCCCGACAGCAGGGTCCTGCAGTTCTCGGCGCCCGGCTTCGACGCGTCCGTGATGGAGCTCCTGATGGCCTTCGCGGCGGGCGGGACCCTGGTGGTGCCGGACGTACAGGGGCCGCTGCTGGGCGAGGAACTCGAACAGGAGCTGACCCGGGGGCGGATCACCCACGCACTGATCCCGCCGACCGCCCTCGCCACCCTGCCGCCGAGCGAGCTGCCCGACCTTCAGACCCTGGTGGTCGGCGCCGAGGCCTGCTCCGGCGAACTGGTGGCCCGCTGGGCACCCGGCCGCCGTATGGCCAACGCCTACGGGCCCACCGAGTCCACGGTCTGCGCCACCATCGCCGTCCCGCTCGGCGGCGACCAGGCCCCGCCCATCGGGCGCCCCGTCGCCGGTACCCGCGCCCTCGTCCTGGACGCCTGGCTGCGCCCGGTTCCGCCCGGCACGGTCGGCGAGCTCTACCTCGCGGGAACCGGCGTGGCCCGCGGCTATCTCGGCCGCCCCGACCTGACCGCGGCGCGCTTCGTCGCCGACCCGCACGGCGGCCCCGGCGACCGCATGTACCGCACCGGCGACCTGGCCCGCTGGGCGCCGGACGGACAGCTGGAGTACCTCGGCCGCGCCGACGAGCAGGTCAAGCTGCGCGGCTTCCGGATCGAACCCGGCGAGATCGAGGCCGCGTTGGCCCGCGACCCCGCGGTCGCGCAGGCAGCCGTAGTGATGCGCGAGGACGAGCCGGGGGAGCGGCGCCTGATCGCCTACGTCACCACCCGCCCCGGACACCCGCCCGCCGACCCCGCCGCACTGCGCGCGAACGCCGATCGGCTGCTCCCGGAGTACATGGTCCCCTCGGCCGTCGTCGTCCTGGACGCGCTCCCGCTCACCCCCAACGGCAAGCTGGATCGCAGGGCCCTGCCCGCCCCCGAGACACGGACGGCCGTGGAAGCGGCCCGTGAGCCGAGGTCGCCCGCCGAGCGCGTGCTCGCCGAACTCTTCCGCGAGCTGCTGAAGCTTCCCGGGATCACCCTCGACGAGGGCTTCTTCGCGCTCGGCGGTGACAGCATCTCCTCGATCCGGCTGGTGAGCCGGGCCGCCGAGGCCGGGGTGGTGATCAGCCCGCGCGATGTGTACGAGCACCAGACGGTGGCCGCCCTCGCGGCCGTGGCCCGCGGTCCCGTGGGCGCCGCGAACGTCGGCGGCGCAGACGACGGCGTCGGGTCGGTGCCGTTCACGCCCGTGATGCACTGGCTGGTCGAGCGCGGCGGTCCGATCGGCCGGCTCAGCCAGTCGGTGCTGCTGACGGTGCCCGCGGACGCCGATGTGCCCCGGCTGACCCGCAGCCTCCAGGCGCTCGTGGACCACCACGACATGCTCCGGTCCCGGCTCACCCGGGAGCGTTCGATGGAGGTCGGCAAGGTGGGCTCGGTCGCCGTCGTCGTGGACCACCGGGATGTCAGCGCTGAGGACGATCTCCACGCTGCCGTGGCCGAGGAGTTCGACCGCGCGCTCGGCATGCTCGACCCGGCGACCGGCGCGATGCTGCGGACCGTATGGCTCGACGCGGGCCGGGACCGCCCCGGACGGCTGCTGCTGGTCGTCCACCACCTGGCCGTGGACGGGGTGTCCTGGCGGATCCTCGTGCCCGACCTGGAGGCGGCCTGGGAGGCGGTCGCACAGGGGCGCGAGCCTCAACTGCCGCCCGTTGGCACGTCGTTCCGTACCTGGGCGGCCGTACTGCGTGAGGAGGCGCGCACACGAGGTGCGGAGGCCAAGCGGTGGCGGCGGCTGAACGACGCCCCGCGCGCCCCCTTCGGTGCCAGACCGCTCGACCCCGCGAAGGACACCGCGGCCACCACCAGGTCACTGCGCCTGACCCTCGAAGCCGACGTGACCGGCCCGCTGCTCGGCAGAGTGCCCGCCGCGTTCCGCGCCGGACCGCAGGACGTGCTGCTCGCCGGGCTCGCCCTGGCGGTCGCCGCACGCCAGGACGTCCCACACGTCCTCGTCGACGTCGAGGGACACGGCCGTGAGGAGATCGCACCCGGCCTCGAACTCTCGCGCACGGTCGGCTGGTTCACCTCCCTCTACCCGGTCCATGTCGACCTGGAGGGCCTCGACCTGCGGGACGCACTGGCCGCAGGTGCCGCCGCCGACGGCGTGGTGCGCCGTGTCGCCGACCGGACCGGTGAACTGCCCGACCGGGGCGTCGGGTTCGGCCTCCTGCGGTACCTGAACCAGGACACCGCGGGCGAGTTGGCCCAGCAGCCCGCACCCCCGATCGGCTTCAACTACCTCGGCCGGTTCGCCACGGCCCCGGCCACCGCCGGCCCGTGGTCGTTCGCCCCGGAGTCCCCGGCACTCGGCAGCGGCACCGACCCCGGCCTCGCCGCCGCCCACGCCCTCGACGTCAACGCGGTCGTCCACGACGGACCGGCAGGCCCCCGGCTCGTCGCCGACTGGTCCTGGCCCGACGGGGTGCTCACCGGGTCCGAGGTACGGGAGCTGGCCGAGGGCTGGTTCGCCGCCCTCACCGCGCTGACCGACCGTGCCGCCCGCATGGCACCGCAGGCCCCGGGCGCCCTGCTGTCGGCAGAGCTCGACGCGGACGAACTCGACGAACTCGCCGCCGGCCTCGACGGCTGACGCGCACGGAAAGAGACGAAACGATGACCCAGCCCGCGCTGGCCGACGTCCTGCCCCTGACCCCCCTCCAGGAGGGGCTCCTCTTCCACGCCGTGTACGAGCACGAGCGGGACGCCGCCGACGTGTACCTCGTACAGCTGGTCTTCGACCTCGACGGCCCGGTCGACACCGGACGGCTGCGCGCCGCCTGGCAGGCCCTGCTGGACCGGCACCCCAACCTCCGGGCCGCCTTCCGGCGCCGCAAGGGCGGCGCGCCCGTGCAGGTCGTCCCGCACCGCGCGACCCTGCCGTGGACGGAGACCGATGTCGACTCCGAGGGCGGCTGGTCCCGGCTCCTCGACGCGGACCGCGACCGCGGTTTCGACCCGGCCACCCCGCCCCTGATCCGCTGCACCCTGGCCCGCCTGCCCGACGGACGGCACCGGCTCCTCGTCACCCACCACCACATCCTGCTCGACGGCTGGTCGGTCTCCGTCCTGGTGCGCGAACTCCTCGCGCTCTACAAGGCAGAGGCCGAACTCCCGCCCGCCCCCGCCTACCGCACCTTCCTGGAATGGCTCGGCCGCCAGGACCGCAGCGCCGCGGAGACCGCCTGGCGGACGGCCCTGGACGAAGTGACCGAACCGACCCGGCTGGCCCCGCCCGACCCCGGGCCCGGCCCACTGGCCCAGGCCCGCGCCGAACTGCCGGAAACCACCGCGGCCGCCCTCACCGCCCTCGCCCGCAGGCTCGGCGTCACCGCCAACACCCTGGTGCAGACCGCCTGGTCGATCCTGCTCAGCCGGACGACCGGCCGGAACGACGTGCTGTTCGGCGCCACCGTCTCCGGACGCCCCGCCACCCTGCCCGGCGTCGAGTCGATGGTCGGGCTCTTCGTGAACACCGTTCCGGTTCGCGTACGGCTGCGGCCCGACCGCTCGCTGAGCGAGCTGCTGCGGGACGTCCAGGACGGCTACGTCAGTCTCCTCGACCACCACCACCTCGGCCTCGCCGACATCCAGCGCACCACCGGCCTACCCGAACTCTTCGACACCCTCGTCGTGTTCGAGAACTACCCGATGGACGACACGGCTCCCGCCGACAGCCTGCGCATCACCGGCACGAGCGGGCGTGACGCCACCCACTATCCCGTCACCCTCGTCGCCTTCCCCGGACCCCGCCTGCGCTTCCGCCTCGCCCACCGGTGCGACCTCTTCGAGGACGGCTGGGCCGACGCCCAACTCGGCCACCTCGTCCACATCCTGGAGATCCTCGCCGCCCACCCCGACCTCCCGCTCGGGCGCCTCGGCCTCCTCGACCCCAAGAACGACCCCCGCCCTGACCCGGCCGCCGAACCGGCCCCCGCGACCCGCACCCTCACCGACCTCTGGACGGCCCAGGCGACGGCCACCCCCGACGCGGAGGCCGTACGAGCGGGCGGTGCGAGTCTGTCGTACGGCGAACTCGACGCGCGGGCCGAGCGGTTGGCCCACCGGCTCACCGCGCTAGGCGCCGGTCCGGAACGGGTGGTCGGTATCGCCCTGCCCCGCACGCCCGACCTGGTCGTGGCCGTCCTGGCCGTCCTGAAGTCGGGGGCCGCCTATCTGCCGCTCGACCCCGCCTACCCCAAGGACCGGCTCGCGTACATCGTCGAGGACGCCAGGCCGGTGGCGGTACTGGCCACGGCCGACACGGCAGAAGTACTTCCGGCGGGGACTCAACTCGTGCTGCCCGAGGACGACATGGCGGGCCCGCGGGAACGTCCGCTGCGGCGACCGCTGCCCGGCAGCCTCGCCTACATCACCTACACCTCCGGCTCGACCGGGCGCCCCAAGGGAGTCCTCGCCACCCACCGCAACGCCGTCGAGTTCGTGGAGTGGACTCACCGCGCCTTCGGCCGCGAGGCTCTGCGCAAGGTCCTCTTCTCCACCTCGCTCAACTTCGACGTCTCGGTGTTCGAGATCTTCGCCCCGCTGCTGTGCGGCGGACGCGTCGAACTCGTCGACAACCTGCTGTCCCTCACCGCGTCCGGCACCGACGCCGGGCTGGTCAGCGGCGTACCCTCGGTGATGGCGGGCGTGATCGCCGAACGCCCCGACGCCGCGCCGCACACCGTCGCCCTGGGCGGTGAGCCCATCCCCGCACAGCTCCGCGAAGACCTCCGTACCGCCTTCCCCGCAGCGCGTCTTGTCAACTTCTACGGGCCCACCGAGGCGACGATCTACGCCACGGCCTGGCGCTCCGACGAGGACACCGTTCAGGGCTCACCGCCGCTCGGTGACCCGCTCGCCCGCAACCGGGTTTACCTCCTGGACCAGGCCCTGCGGCCGGTCCCCGACGGGATCGTCGGCGAGATCCATCTCGGTGGCGGCGGCCCCGCCCGCGGCTACCTCGGGCGCCCGGCACTCACCTCCGAGCGGTTCGTCGCCGACCCCTTCGGGGCGCCGGGGGAGCGGATGTACCGGACCGGGGACCTCGCGGTCCGCGGCCGTGACGGACGGCTGCGGTTCGTCGGACGCGCCGACCACCAGGTGAAGATCCGCGGCTTCCGCGTCGAACTCGGCGAGATCGAGGCCATGCTCACGGCGCACCCGGCCGTCACCGAGGCCGCGGTGACTGTGCGTCAGGACAGGCGCGGTGAGCAGCGGTTGGTGGCCCACGTCGTGGGTGATGCCGCCCCCGACCGCCTGCGCGAACACCTGGCCGGCACGCTCCCCGCGCACATGGTCCCGGCCATCATCGTGCCGCTTACCGCTCTCCCGCGCACCGCCAGCGGCAAGACCGACCGCACGGCCCTGCCCGACCCGTCCGCACCCGCCGAGACCACCGGCGCCCCGCGCTCCCCGCACGAGGAACGGCTGCGCGCGATCGTCGCCGACGTCCTCGGTCTGGAGCCCTCCCGCGTCGGCGTCCACGACAGTTTCTTCGACCTCGGCGGCCACTCCCTGCTGACCCCCCGCCTCACCGCCCGCATCCGCACCGACCTCGGCGCCGCACTGCCCCTGCGCGCGGTGTTCGACACTCCCACGGTCGCCGGACTGGCCCGGCGACTACGGGGCGGCACGCCGGGCGCGGCCCCCCTGGACGCCGTACTGCCCCTGCGCACCCGGGGCGACAAGGAACCCCTCTTCTGTCTGCCGCCCGCCTCCGGCCTCGCCTGGGGCTTCGCCGGACTCGCCCGCCACCTCGACCCCGAACGCCCGCTGTACGGCCTCCAGTCGCGGGGCCTGATCCCCGGCCACCCACGCACGGACAGCCTTCGGGCGACGGTCGCCGACCACCTCGCCCGCATCCGCGAGATCCAGCCCGAGGGCCCCTACCATCTGCTCGGCTACTCCATGGGCGGCCTGGTGGCGTACGAGGTCGCCGTCACCCTCCAGAAGCAAGGCCACGACGTCGCCCTCCTGGCGATGCTCGACGCCTTCCCGGGGGTCTGGATCGACCGGGGCGCCCGCGCGACGGACCGGCCCGCGCTGCTGCGCAGCCTGCTCGGCATCCTGGGCCGCCCCCGGCCCGAGGACACGGAGCCCCTTACCGACACCCGCTTCGCCGAACTCGTGCGCCGCGTCCCCGACATGACCGCGAGCCTCGACGACGCCGAACTCGCCGCCCTGGTCGAGGTCACGTCCGGCAACCGACGGCTGATGGAGGAGTTCGTCCCCACGTCGTACCGCGGTGACCTGCTGTTCTTCACGGCCGCACAGGATCCGGACACACACCCGGAGCGCCACCGTGCCTGGCAGCCGTACGTCGACGGACGCGTCGACAACCACGACCTCCCGTGCGTCCACGGGGAGATGACCCGGCCCGGCCCGCTGGAGCGGATCGGCGCCGTACTGAACACCGCACCCCATGGAAGGAACCCCGCATGAGCGCCAACCCGTTCGACGACGACACCCTCGAGCACTTCGTGCTGGTCAACGACGAGGGCCAGCACTCCCTGTGGCCCGCCTTCGCGGAGGTGCCGGCCGGCTGGACGGTCGTCCACGGCCGGGCGGCCCGCCAGGAGTGCCTGGAGTACGTCGAACAGCACTGGACCGACATGCGGCCCAAGAGCCTGATCCGGGCCATGGGCGAATAGAGCAGGGGGAGTCGAACGATGACCACGCGGCGGACGATCGGTCCGGAAGAGCTCGACACGCTGAACCTGGCGGATCCACGGCTGCACGCCGAGGACGAACTGTCCGCCGTGTGGCGCCACTTGAGGGAGCATGAGCCGGTCCACCGGAACCCGGCCACCGAAACGGCTCCCGGTTTCTGGGTGGTGACCCGGCACACCGACGTGACCTCGGTGTACCGCGACAACACCACCTTCACCTCCGAGGGCGGCAACGTCCTGGAGACCCTGCTCGCGGGCGGCGACTCGGCGGCCGGCCGCATGCTCGCCATCACCGACGGGGACCGGCACCGGGAACTGCGCCGCGTCCTGATGTCCGCGTTCACTCCGCGCGCCCTCCAGCCGGTCGTGGCGAGCGTGCGCCGCACGGTCGACCGGCTGCTGCGCGAGGCCATCGACAAGGGGACCTGCGACTTCGCCGCCGACGTGGCCGCCGGCATCCCCCTCGGGGCGATCTGCGACCTGCTCGGCGTGCCCGAGAGCGACCGCGCCCATGTCCTGAGCCTGACCTCCTCGGCCCTCGGCTCCCACGACGCCGACGGCACCGCCGCCGACGCGTGGATCGCCAAGAGCGAGATCCTGCTCTATTTCGCGAACCTCGCCCGCGACCGCCGGGACAGTGGCCACGCGGACGTCATCGGGCTCCTCGCCGGAAGCAAGGTGAACGGGTTTCCGCTGGACGACGACGAGATCATGCTCAACTGCTACAGCCTGATCCTCGGCGGTGACGAGACGGCCCGGCTGTCCATGGTCGGTGCCGCACTGGCCCTGGTGGAGCACCCCGACCAGTGGCAGGCACTCAAGCAGGGCGACGCCGGTGTCGAGACGGCGGTGGAGGAGATTCTGCGCTGGACGACCCCGGCGCTGCACTCGGGCCGTACGGCCACGACCGACACCGAGATCGCGGGCCGTCCGATCCGCGCCGGAGACATCGTGACGGTGTGGAACGCCTCCGCCAACCACGACGAGCAGGTCTTCGACGACCCCGGACGGCTCCGCCTCGACCGCACCCCCAACAAACACTGCACCTTCGCCTACGGCCCGCACTTCTGCCTGGGCGCCTACCTGGCCCGCGCGGAGATCGGAGCGGTGCTGGAGGGGCTGCGCGATCTGGTGGAGGACATGGAACAGACGGGCCCGGCGAAGCCGGTCTACTCCAACTTCCTCAGCGGTCTCGGTTCGCTGCCGCTGGCCCTGAAGTGAGTCTCACCCGCTGATCACCTCCTGCTCGGTCCCGGCCGGTGCCCGATGGCGCCGGAAGCCGGGGAAGAGCAGGAGGAGGGCGAGCGCCGCCACGACGGTCAGGACACCGCCGCCCGTGACGGCCCACCTGACGCCGAGGGCGGCGCCGACGGTGCCGTGGAGGAGGTCGCCCAGCCGTGGTCCTCCGACGGCCACCACGGTGTCGATCCCCTGGAGCCTGCCGCGCATCCCGTCGGGAACGGCGCTCTGCAGCACCGTCTTCCGGAAGACCCCCAGCGCGAGGAGCGCACCGCCGGCCGGCAGCAGCCACGCCACGGCGGAGAGGAGCGAGTGGGCCAGCCCGAACCCCGCGACCGCCAGGCCCCACACGCCGACCGACACGGCCACCGCGACACCGTGGCGGCCGATGCGCGTGAAGGCCCCGGAGAACAACCCCGCCAGCACGCCCCCGGCCGAGACGGCGGCGTACAACACCCCGATGTCGGAAGGGTGGAAGGTCTGCGCGGCCAGTTGCGGGAACAGTGCCGTGGGCAGACCGAGGGACAGCGCGGCGAAGTCGGCGAGATAGACCACCAGTAGAATCTGACGTCGCGTCACAAACCGTACGCCGTCCGCGATCTGCCCCGGAACCGCGCTCTTTCGTCGCTCACCGCCGCCTGCCGGGGGAAGAGCCGGCAGTCGCCACACGGCCCACACCGTCGCGCAGACCGCGACCGCGTCCGCCAGATACAGCGTCCGGCTGCCCACGACCGGCAGCAGGCCGCCGGCCAGCAGCGGCCCGGTGATTCCGGCGGACAGGAGCACCGTCGACTGCAGCGCGTTGGCGGCCGCAAGCAACTCGGGCCGTACCAGACGGGGTGTCACGGCCCTGCTCGCCGTGGAGTTGGCGCCGAACAGGGCCTGCTGCACGGCCACCAGCACGAGCAGCACGGCGACCGACCGCAGATTCGCCCACGCCTGCGCCCACAGCAGCAACGACGTCACCCCGATGCCGATCGTGGTCGTCAGCAGCACACGCCGTCGGTCGCGTACATCGGCGAGGGCCCCTCCCCACAGTGCCGCCGCGGCCATCGGGGCGAGGCCCACCAGACCGGCCAGCCCCACGTAGGCCGACGAGCCGGAGACCTCGTAGATCTGCAACGGCACGACGACCGCCGTGAGTTGAGCTCCGAGGGCGGTCACGATTCCGGCCGCCCACAATCGCCGGAACGCGCCCGCCCGCAGTGGCCGTACGTCGATCAGCAGCTGTTTTCCTCGCACCATGGAGCGAGGCTGCGGGCTCCCCTTGGGGCAAGGTCAACCGACGTGGGCGAGCACCTGGTCGGCCAGTTCCCGCGGGGTCGACTCGCCGTCGAGGAACACCGTGTCACCGGGCAGGGTATCGACCGCGGCCGTACACACCTCGATGCGGGCCTTGCACCACGCCCGCACCCGTTCCTCCCGCGCGGGATCGTCGGGGAAGTGGCTCCGTGCGTCGATCCGCCGCACCAGGACCTCCGGCGCGACCTTGATGAAGAAGTGGTGGACCACGATGTCCGCGGCCTTCAGGGCGCCGAAGATCTCGCCCCGGGAGCCGGGGTCCACCAGCGTCATGGGGATCAGGAGCGGGCGGCGGTGCTCCTCGACGAGACCGACGGCCAGGTCGGCGACCTGCCGCCGCCACAGGGGAAGGTCCTGGAAATCACCGGTCGGCACGTCCACGATCTCCCGCAGCACATATCCGACCATTTCGGGGTCGAAGACCAGCGCCTCGGGCCATCGCGGGCGCAGTTCCTCCACAAGCGTGCTCTTCCCGCCGCCGAACGGGCCGTTTATCCAGACGATCACAGTCGTTTCCCCCGGTTCCCGCGAACGCCGAACGAGTGACAGTAGCGTCAACCCCGCGGCGGCGCGCTGCTCCCCCTCACCACCAGACGCGTCGGGACGAGGTCCGTACCGGGCTGTCCCCCCTCGTGCGCGCGGATCTGCTGAAGCACCTTCTGGACGCAGCGATGGCCCACTTCCGCGAAGTCCTGGTGGACGGTGGTGAGCGGCGGCACGAAGAACGCCGCGTCGGGGATGTCGTCGAAACCGACCACGCTGACGTCGTGCGGCACGGACAGCCCGCGCTCGTGGAACGCGCGCAGCAGCCCCAGCGCCATCTGGTCGTTGGCGGCGAACACGGCCGTACAGTCCGGCGGTTCGGCGAGCTGCAGCCCGGCCGCGTAACCGGACTCCGCCGACCAGTCCCCGTACAGCGCGGGCGGCACCGGCCGCCCCGCCGACTCGAGGACCGCACGCCAGGCCTGGGCCCGCCGCTGCCCCGCGAAGGAGGCCTGCGGACCGGCCACGTGCCAGACGGTCCGATGGCCCAGGTCCAGCAGATGCTCTACGGCCTTGCGCGCGCCGTCCGCCTGGTCGGTGTCGACCACGCTGTAGCGGTCGCCGGCGTCGGAGTCCACGACGACGACATGCACCCCGGGCGGCAGCTGGACCGTCCCGGTGTCGAGGAGATGGATCTCCATGATGACGATGACCGCGTCCACGGCCAGCTCGCCCATCCGCGTGAAGGCCCCCAGGACGTTGTCCTGCGTCGGGACGTCGATGGGGATCAAGGTGATCGCGTACCCCTCGGCCGCCGCGTGCGTGGCGATCGCCTCCACCGTCCGGCTGTTGCCGGTCGAGGACAGGCTGAACAGGATCACGCCGATCGTGTTGAACTGGCCGTACCGCAGCGCCCGCGCGGCACTGTTGGGGCGGTAGCCCAGTTCCCGCATCGCCGCCAGCACCTGCTCGCGCGTGGCAACGATCACCCCGGGGTGACCGTTGGAGACCCGCGAGACCGTCTGCGAGGAGACACCCGCCAGCTTGGCGACGTCCGCCATGGACACGCGCTGCTTGCGCCGCCCCCCGGGCACACCGGAACCTCCCCGCTCCACCACTGCTGCCTCCTCCGTCCGCACACGAACGTGTTGCGTGTCGCACCGGATGTTACGTGTGGGAAACCTTGACGGTCGCCGGAGCGGATGCCACGATTCCGGCGCCGTCATGTTTACGTAAACATGCTGTCATTCCGAAAGGGTTTGGTCGATGCGCAAGACCCCCGTCAGCACCCGCGCCCCGAGGCTGCGTGCCTCGCTCGTCGCCGTCGCGATCGCCGCGATCAGCGGTGCCACCCTCACCGGCAGCCCCGCCTCCGCCGCCGCGCCGACCACCGACACGACCCAGTTCAAGGGCGTCAACTGGGCCGACCCGCGCGACAACTTCGCCGACGACGAGCTCCAGTTGTCGGGCCTGTCGACCTCCGACACCTACGCCCAGACGTACACCAAGGCGAGCCGCATCATCTCGGCGTTCCGGGCGAACCTCGGCGCCAACACCGTCCGGCTGCCGATCAACCCGTACACCGTCAACGGCTCCTACTGGAAGTCGTACCGGGGCGTCATAGACGCCGCGACGGCCCACGGCTTCAAGGTCATCGTGTCCTACTGGGAGGGCACGGGCGACCGCAAGGACGGCTTCATCGACGACGAGGCCACCTACTGGCCGATGTGGAACACCGTGGTCAAGGCCTACAAGGGCAACTCCCGGGTCTACTTCGAGCCGATGAACGAGCCGCACGGCTACACGGACACCGAGTGGGCCGACATCGCCGCGAAGTGGCTGAACACGTACAAGTCGGTGCCGCGCAACCGGGTCTTCGTCAGTGGCGCCGGCTACAACGACCACGTCACGACCGTGTGCGCCGACCCGCGCCTGAAGGGCACCTACCTGTCGCTGCACCACTACGGCTTCTGGAAGTCGTACGCCACCTACGACGAGTGGGTGGCCGACCTGAAGGTGCGCATCGGCGACTGCGCGAACCGGACCGTGGCGGACGAGTTCGGCGCGCCGATGACGACGGGTCTGAACTACAACGTGAAGACCCCGGACGACAACTTCGTCAACTACGTCCAGGCCGTCACCGACACCTTCCGCGAGCTGAAGATGGGTTCGGTGTACTGGCCGGGCCTGCGCACCGACGACATCTACTCGGTGCAGAAGCTCGTCGGCCCGGCCAACCGGCCGTGGCTGGAGACCACCAACCAGTCGGGCGCCGACCGCCTCGCCTGGGCCTGGGGCCGCGGAACGCCCGTCAAGGGCTGACGCCCTTCCCTGTTCCGGCCGCGGTGCCTTTCGGCGCCGCGGCCGATCGGCGTTCACGGCGGTGTTCGGACATGGCCGACTCGCGCCCTTCTCATGCCCTCCGGAGCTGCCCAGACTTCTTGGCGGGAACACAGGGGGGAGGGCGCTGTGGCCAGGCGTCGACGGGGTACGGCCGCTCGCGGACGGCGGGTGCGGCAGTGGGGGTGGGGCGGCGCGGTGGCGCTGGTCCTGGTGGTGCTGTTCTGGGCGAGCGTGTGGCCCTGTCTCCTGGGCGTGCTGTCGGTCGCCGCCGCCGCGGCGACCGTCTGGCGGCTGTGGCACGTGGACCGGCTGCTCCGGGGCACGGACCGTCTCCGGCGGCAGGAGGAGGCGGTGAAGGCGGGCCGGCGGACCCTCACCGAGGTGGACCTCATGACGGGCACCGAGTTCGAGGAACTGATCGCCGGACTGTGCCGGCGGGACGGGTGCACGGAGGTCCGGCGGGTGGGCGGTGCGGGCGACAACGGCGCCGATGTCCGGGGCCGGCTGCCGGACGGCCGCACGATGGTCGTCCAGTGCAAGCGGTACGCACCGAGCAGAGCGATCCCGAATCGCGAGCTGCGCGATCTGCTGGGCGCCCAGGTGCACTTCCGCGCCGACGTAGCCGTCTTCGTGACGACCTCACGCTTCACCGGGCCCTCCGAGAAGTTCGCGCTGGAGCACGACATCCTCGCCGTGCACCGCGACCTCCTCGGCCTGTGGAACCACGGGGCCACCCTCGTGTCGCTGGGCGAGGTGAACGGCCGGGGCCAGGGGGACGCACGGCATCGGGCCCGCTGGAAGAAGGCGTACGGCGGCTAGGACCCCGTCCCAGAGAGACGCAGGTCACATCCGTGGCTGTCACAATCCGCCGGGTCATTCAGTCGTAGGTGTGTAGCCATCGACCACGGCAGAAGGAGCACACCATGGAAGCCCGACTCGACGTCTTCACCAGCCCGCTGGCCGGCAAGCTGCTGAGGCACTTCGCCTCGGCGGGGAAGGTGGTCACGGACTCGGGACTGCCGACGACGACCCAGGAACTGGTCAAGATCCGCGCGAGCCAGATCAACGGCTGCGGGTTCTGTCTCGACATGCACACCAAGGAGGCCGCAGCCGCGGGCGAGACCGCGCAGCGCCTCCACATGGTCGCCGCGTGGCGTGAGGCCAAGGTCTTCACCGAGGCCGAGCGCGCCGCGCTGGAGCTGACGGAGCAGGGCACCCGCCTCGCCGACGGGACCGGCGTCTCGGACGAGGTCTGGGCGAACGCCGCCAAGCACTACGACGAGGACCAGCTCCTCGCCCTGGTCTCCCTGATCGCCGTCATCAACGCCTTCAACCGGCTGAACGTCATGACCCAGCAGCCGGCCGGCGACTACGTGGTCGGTCAGTTCGGCTGAGCCTGAGGACCGGGTGACCGGCCCGGGGGCTGCAGACCCCGGGCCCGACCTCACAACCTCAGCCGGCCAGCGGGTAGTGACAGGCCACCTGACGGCCGGAGGCGTTCGACGTGAGCCGCGGGCGTTCCACCGCACACAGATCCCGGGCGTACGGGCAGCGTGTGCGGAACGGGCACCCCGTCGGCTTGTCCGCCGGACTGGGCACCTCACCGGTCAGCACGATGCGCTCCCGGGGCGGCCCCTCCTCCGCGAACGTCCCGTCGTCGATGTCCGGCACCGCCGACAACAGGGCCTGCGTGTACGGATGGGCAGGGTCCGAGTACAACGCCTCCGTGCCGGCGAGCTCGACGATCTCACCGAGATACATGACGGCGATCCGGTCCGACACATGACGGACCACACCGAGATCGTGCGCGATGAAGACGTACGTGAGTCCGAACTCCTCCTGGAGATCGGCGAAGAGGTTCAGCACCTGCGCCTGGATCGACACATCCAGCGCGGACACCGGCTCGTCGGCCACGATCAGCTTCGGATTCGTCGCCAAGGCGCGTGCGATACCGATGCGTTGGCGCTGACCGCCGGAGAACTCGTGCGGATAGCGGTCCAGATGGGCCGCCGCCAGTCCTACGACGTCGAAGAGTTCCCGGACCCTGCGGCGGACCGCGGACGCGTCGCCGTACCGGTGCACGAGCAGCGGCTCGGCCACGATGTCCCCGGCGCGACGGCGGGGGTTGAGCGAGGCCTGCGGGTCCTGGAAGACCAGTTGCATGCCCGGCCGTACCGGACGCAGTCGTCGCGCGGACATCGTGGAGATGTCCTGACCGTCGAACTCGACGCGCCCGCCCGTGAGTTCGGTGAGCCGGACCAGACACCGCCCGAGCGTGGACTTGCCGCACCCGGACTCCCCGACGACGCCGAGGGTTTCCCCGCCACGCACCGCCAGGGAGACCCCGTCGACGGCACGCAGCACCTGGCGCCTGCCGCGCACGGGGTAGTGCTTGGTGACGTCCGTGGCACGCAACAGGACCTCGCCGGGGGGTGCCGCCACATCCACTGTCACGATCTCCTGTGCCGTCACGACGCCGCCTCCGTGTTCACGTCTTCGTCGGCCGTCAGCCGCAGTCCCGCACGGTCGTCGCGCGGCAGCCAACAGGCGTCCAGATGACCGGCGTCACCGTTGCCCGCCGACAGCGCGGGCCGCTCCTCGCAGCGGTCGTGCCGCAGCCGGCAACGCGGCGCGAACGCGCACCCCTCCGGAACGCCACCCGGTGCCACCGGCACGCCCGCGATGGTGGGCAGCCGCCGCAGCCGGGGACCGCCCACCCGGGGCACCGAGTCGAGCAGACCCCAGGTGTAGGGGTGTCGCGGACCGTGGAACACCGCCCGCCGCGGGCCCTCCTCGGCCGCCCGGCCGCCGTACAGGACCAGGACCCGGTCGGCGATCTGGGAGACCACGCCCATGTCGTGGGTGATGAGCACCATCGCGGAGCCCCCTGCGTTGAGGTCCCGCATCAGATCGAGAATCTGCGCCTGGACCGTGACGTCCAGTGCCGTCGTCGGCTCGTCGGCGATCAGCAGTGAGGGACTGCAGGAGAGCGCCATCGCGATGACCGCGCGCTGACGCATCCCGCCGGAGAACTCGTGCGGATAGGCGTTCACCCGCGAGGCCGCGTCGGGGATGCCGACGTCCGAGAGCAGCCGGACGGCACGCGCGTGTGCCTCCTTGCGGGAGACCTGTTCGTGCGCCCGGATCGCCTCGGCGATCTGCCAGCCCACGGTGTACACCGGGGTCAGTGCGGTCATCGGGTCCTGGAAGACCATCGCGATCTCCCGGCCGCGCACCGCACGCATCTCCTTCTCGGGCAGGGTGAGCAAGTCACGTCCTCGGAAGAGAACCTCACCCGACACGCTCACGTTCGGGTTGGTGAGCAGCCGCAGCACGGCGAGCATCGACACACTCTTGCCGGAGCCCGACTCGCCCACCACGCCCAGCACTTCGCCGGGGGCCACGGAGAAGGAGAGACTGTCGACGGCCGTGACGAGGCCCTGGCGGGTGCGGAAGCTTACGCGCAGGTCCCGTACGTCCAGCAGCGGTTCAGGCATGGCGGGCCCTCGGATCGAGTCGCGCGTACAGGATGTCCACCAGGGCGTTGGCGAGGACCACGAAGAACGCCGCGTACAGAACCGTGCCCATGATCACGGGCAGGTCCAGGTTCTGCAGGGCGTCGAAGGTGAGCTTGCCGATGCCGGGCAGGCCGAAGACCACCTCGGTCAGGAGCGCGGCCCCGCCGACGAGCGCGCCGAAGTCCAGGCCGAACAGCGACACGATCGGGATCAGCGAGCAGCGCAGGGCGTGCCGGAGCAGGATCCGTCGCTCGGACTGGCCCTTGGCGCGGGCCGTACGGACGTAGTCCTCGTTCAGTGCGGTGACGACCTCGCCGCGCAGCAGCCGGGCGTAGATCCCGGCGTACAGCAGGGCGAGCGTCAGCCAGGGGAAGAGCATGTGCAGCGCCCACTGGCCGGGGTCCTGGCCGAGACCGACGTAGCCGGGCGGGGGCACCCAGGAGAAGAGCGAGTCGTGCAGCTGCTTCTGGGTGAGGAGGTTGACGACCTCGCCGAGCCAGTAGGCCGGGAGCGAAACGCCGACCACGCCCACCAGCATGATCAGCGGGTCGGCGGCACGGCCGCGCAGCGTCGCCGCGGCCGTGCCCATGAGGATGCCGGCCGTCATCCAGATCAGGGCCGCGCCGATGACCAGCGACAGGGTCACGGGGGTGGCCTGGATGATCTGCGGGATGACCCGGGAGCCGCGGTTGACGAACGACTCCAGATCCCGGTCGATCAACAGGTGACGCATCATCAGCAGATAGCGGATCGGCATCGGCCGGTCCAGGCCGAAGGAGTGCCGCACCTGGGCGAGGGTGGCCGGGTCGGCGTTGCGGCCCGCGATGCGTGCCGCCGGGTCGACTCCCGGGGTGGCGAAGAAGATCAGGAACACCAGCACGCTGATCGCGAACATCACCAGCAGGGCCGAGGCGAAGCGTTTGAGGGCGAAGACGAGCATGGTCACACCCCTCCGCGCAGTCGCGCGCTCGGGTCGAGCGCGTCGCGCACCCCGTCGCCGAGGACGTTGAGCGCGGCCGTGGTCAGGGCGATCAGCAGACCGGGCGCGATCGTCACGGCGGGCCGGGTGTAGAGGAGCCCCAGACCGTCCTCGATGATCGTGCCCCAGCTGGCGTCGGGTGGCTGGACGCCGACGGACAGGAAGGACAGCGCCGACTCGGTGAGCATGGCGAGCGCGGTCATCAGCGGGACGAACACGATCGCCGTCGGCACCACGTTCGGCAGCACCTCCCGGCGCAGGATGCGCGGGGTGGGCGCGCCGGAGCCGATGGCCGCCTGGATGTACTCCTTGTTGCGCAGCACCAGCACCTGACCGCGCAACGGCCGTGCGATGTACGGCACATAGATCGCCGCGATGATCGTGACGGGCAGCCAGAGACTTCCCGCGTCGACGGTGACAGGGCCCAGCTCGAGACCGTTGGTGAGCAGCACCACCGACAGACAGATCGCCAGCAGATAGACCGGGAACGCCCAGACGACGTCCAGGACCCGCGAGATGACGGCGTCCACGACCCCGCCCGCGTACCCGGCGACGACCCCCATGGCCGTACCGACGACGCAGGTGAGCAGCGCCGCCGTGAACCCGATGAACAGGCTCGTACGGCCGCCGTACAGCAGCCGGGCCAGCACGTCCCGGCCCTGGTTGTCCGCGCCGAGGAAGTAGTGGGCGGGGTCCCAGGTCGGGCCGATCGGGGTGACGCCGAGGCCGAGGCCGGTGCTGCTCGGGGTGAGCACCGGCACGGTCTTTCCGTCCACGACGGTGGTGCCGGAGACATGGGACTGGAAGGGGTCGGTGTGGGCGATGTGGTCCGCGTAGAGCGGGGCGCACAGGCTCGCCAGCACGATGAGGAGCAGGACCGCGGCGGCGGCCAGCGCCGTCCTGTTGCGCAGCAGGTCGCCGGCGGCGGTCCGCCAGGGGCCCGGCGAGCGCCGGGCACCGGCCGACGGGGACAGGGTCACTTCACCCACAACTGCCCGACCAGCATGTAGAACTGCTTGCTGAACTGGTAATTTCCGACCCGCGTCGACGTGAAGTCGATCAGCTTCGGGTTGATCAGCGGTACCACCGGCGACTGGGCCATGAGCGTCCGGTCCACGGCACCCCACTGCTTGTCGGCGCTCGCCTTGTCGGTCTGCGAGGTCTTCAGCGCCGCCTGCATCTTCGCGTCGACGCCCTTGTCGCAGAACCCGGAGATGTTGATGCTGGAGTCGCTGCCGGGGTGGTAACTCGCGCAGGACAGCAGCACGTTGAGGAAGTCGGAGGCCGCGGGATAGTCCTGGTACCAGGACGTCAGGGCCAACTGCACCTTGTTCTTGGTGTTCTGGATGTAGGTGAACTGGATGTTCCCCGACAGCGGCTTGAGCGTCGCCTTGTATCCGAGCTGGGTGAGCAGGCTCTGCAGGTATTGCCCGATCGATTTGTTGACGTCGTCGTCCTGCGTGACGATGCCGACCTCCTGACCCGCCGTACCGGACTGCTTCACCAGCTCCTTGGCCTTGGTGAGGTCAGCGGCCTTCCAGGTCGCACCGCCGCCCTTGGTGTAGTCGCACGCGTCGACGTGCCCGGGGAAGCCGGGCGGCAGGATCGTGCACGCGGGAGAGGCGAGGTTGGTGCCGCCGTACAGCCGCACCACGGCGGACCGGTCCACGGCCCAGTTGATCGCCTGACGCGCCAACTTGTTGTTGAAGGGAGCCATGTTGACGTTGAGCGTCGCGTACCAGAACGCCGTCAGCGGGTTCACATGCGCCTGCGAGGCGTACTTGGTGCCGATCTCGTTCAGGCGGTCGGCGGGCGGCGCGTCGAACATCCAGTCCGCCTGGCCGTTCTCGACGGCGGTGACCTCGGACTCCACGGTCTGGCCGAAGGTGTAGTCGACGACGTCGGGATAGCCCTCCGGCTCCGCCTGACGCGACCACTCCTTGAAGTGCGGGTTACGGACCAGCTTGAGAGCCCGGTTGGGGTCGTACGACGCCGCCATGTACGGCCCGGTCGACGGCAGCGGCTTGGTCCCGGCGTCCTTCGTCGGCGAGTCCTTCGGTACGACGACCGCGTGCGGGACGGCCAGCTTGTATGCGAACTCCGGATCCGCGGCCGTCAGGTTGATGGTGACCGTGCCGGCCTTGGCGTCACCGATCACGCCCTTGGACAGGGTGCAGGAGGCCGGCGTCTTCAGACAGGCGTCGGCGCCGACGATGCCGTTGTAGAAGGTGCCCGCGGTGGGGCTGGAGACCTTGAAGATGCGCTGGAAGGACGCCACCACGTCGTCGGTGGTCAGGGCCTTGCCGTTGGAGAAGGTGACGCCCTTGCGGAGCGTGAAGGTGTAGGTCTTGCCGCCGTTGGTCACCTTCGGCAGGGCCGTGGCCAGGTCGGGGACGACGGTGAAGGACTCCTGCCCGTTGACCTTTTTGAAGGCGAGCAGCCCGTCGTACATCGACTGGAACAACTGCCAGTACTGGAGCGTGTAGTTCACCTGCGGGTCGAAGCTGCCCGCAGCCGCGTGGGCGACCAGCTTCAGGGTGCCGCCCTTGTGCTGGGCCTGGAAGGCGGAGGAGCCCGAGGAGGAGGCGCCCGGGTCGGAGGAGGAGCCCGAGTCGGAGGACGAAGAACAGGCGGCCGCGGTGAGCGTGAGGGCGACGGTGGCGGCGGCGAGCGCGCCCCGTCCGGCAATACGGGACATGGCTGGGAACTCCCGGGGTCAGTCGGTGGAGTCGAGGAACTCGCCGACGACCCGGAGGTAGAGCTGCTCCTCCTCGACGTGCGGCATGTGGCTCGAATGCTCGAACATGTGCCAGCGCACATCGGGGATGTGGTCGGCGAAGGGGCGGACGGTCTCGGGGGTCGCCTCGTCGAAGCGTCCGGACACCAGCAGGGTCGGCACCTCGATCAGATGCAGCCGGTCGATGACCGACCAGTCCTTGAGGGTGCCGACGACATGGAACTCATTGGGGCCGTTCATCGTGTGGTACACGGTCGGATCGGCCGCGATGTTGTCCCAAGTGGCCTGCACCTCAGGCGGGTTGGGCGTCAGGCGGCACACATGGCGTTCGTTGAAGACCTGTTCGGCCGCCCGGTAGTCGGGGTGGCCCGTGGTCCCGGCCGCCTCGTGGGCGTGCAGGGTGAGCTGGACCTCCTGGGGGAGTTCGGCGCGCAGTTCGGCGGCCGCCTCGAGCCACAACCCCATGGACGCGGGTGAGTTGGCGATGACCAGTCCGCGCAGCCCGGGCGGGCGGCGTACCGCGTGCTCGGCGGCGAGCATGCCGCCCCAGGACTGGCCGAGGATGTGGTAGCCGTCGGCGATCCCCAACTCCTTCAGGAGGTTGTCCAGTTCGTCGAGGAAGAGCTGGACGGTCCAGAAGTCGGCGCCCTTGCCGGGCAGATGGGTGGAGAGCCCGGTGCCGAGCTGGTCGTAGTGGATCACTGGGCGGCCCTGCTCGGAGATGCCCGCGATGCTGAGCGTGTAGTGGTGGCCGGCGCCGGGCCCGCCGTGCAGGACCACCAGGGGTGTCCTGCCCGGTTCGCCCGTGATCCGGTACCAGGTGGAATGGCCGTTGAAGTCGACGGTTCCGGTGTGGTTCGGTTCGGGGATCGCCACGGGGAAGCCTCCCAGGCCGGTCGGAACCAGCCGACCGCTGTCTGAAAATCGTTGGGATGTGACGGATGCATGCGATAGTGAGGGGGTAAAAGGTCAGTCCACAAGACCTTTTAGCGGGGTGAGGGGAAGACGTAACAGCGGGTTCACGTGGCCCGTGCGCGTTAACAGAAACGGCGACTCACAGGAGGACAACTGACATCCGCACCTGAACCCGGTGACGAGTTCTCGCGCGTTCTCGACCGTGTCCTGCTCGGCGGCAGTCCCTCGGGCTCGCTGCGTCCGGTGCGGGTGAACTCGGCGGTCGACGAGGTCGCCGACCGGCTGCTCACCGCGATCGCCGTCGGAGACTTCCTGCCCGGCGAGCGGCTGCCCGCCGAACGCGAGCTCACCGCGCTGCTGCACGTCAGCCGCCCCACCGTGCGCGAAGCGGTCGCACGCCTCCTGGCGTTGGGCGTCATCGAGATCCGCCGGGGCCGCAACGGCGGAGCGTTCGTCCGCGACAGCTGGACCGAGTCCTCGGGCGCCGCGGTCCGCCGCACGCTGCTGCCCCGCTGGGAGGAGTTCGAGCAACTCTTCGACCTGCGCGGGCTGGTGGAGGGCATGGTGGCCGCGACGGCCGCCCGGCGCCGACGCCCCGAGGACCTGGAGCCGATGCGCGAGGCGCTGGAGGCGCACCTCTGTGCGAGTACACCCCGTGAGGAGCAGGCCGCCGACAGCGCGTTCCACCGGGCGATCTGCGCGGCCACCCATAATCCGCAGATCGCCCAGCTCAGCCGGGACCTGCTGACCCGGATCAGTCTGGGCTTCCCGATCGAGCCCTGGGGGAAGGGCGAACGCTCCCACCACGAACAGGCCGGTCACGGGCACAGGGCGCTCTACGAAGCCGTCGCAACCGGCGATCCGGAGCGTGCGGAGGGGACGGCCCGGGAGCATTTCATGATCAGCGCCGAGATGATCCGGGATGTCCTGGCCCGGGTACGGGCGGCCGAGGCTCCCTGACCGGGGCTACACCTCCCGGTGATCGATCCCCAGCAGACTCGCCGCGGCCCCGAAATCGGCGCCGTGGTGCCCCACCGCCAGCGACCAGTGATGCCCCACCCCGGTGGCGCTCCACGCGTCCACCCACTCACCGGGATCCCGGCCGAAGTCGACCCGGCTGGTGGTATTGCCGATCTCCAGCAGCGGACCGGGCACGACCGTGCCCTCGGACGTGATGAACGACAGGCTGCCGTCGGCGTCCTGGCCGAGACCGAGCAGCGTGACCGGCCCCTGCCGGACGTCGAACTCCACGCTGACCCCCCAGCCGCGCTTGCCGTGATAGACACCGAGGCCGCGCAGCAGCGGGTCCCGGGCGCTGAGCGCGAGGTGGGCCGGCCCGTCGTGGCCCATCTCCACCACGCCGTCCTCGAAGTTCAGCGCCTGGATCTCCGTGAAGGAACCCCCGGCACCGACACTCTGCGAGGCCAACTGGGCGAGACTGGTGCGCAGTTCGAACTCACCGGCCGCGGGCACCCCCCGGGCCGTGAGCAGCGAGGCGCCCAGGATCATGCCGGCGCCGAGCCGCTCGTGCGTCTCACCGTCGAGCCCCCGGTGGTAGTACGCGAGGGTGTCGAGGCCGAAGTCCTCCACCAGCCGGTCGAGAGCCACCGACACGGTCGCCCCCCACGCGAAGTCCTCGTCGACCACGCTGTCGTCGACGGTGAAGATCCGCCGGGCGAGCTCCACCCGCTCCCGGGTCTCCGCCTCGGTCACCTTCTCCACCCGGTGCCGCAGATCGTCGAACTCCAGCACCTCGACGTGCGAGCCGAACGTCGCCGACAGCAGGGTCGGATCGGTCTGCACATCGAGCATCCCGGGATACACGTGCCCCATCAGTCCGTGCCGGGCGTGCCGGAGCGCGGCCCGGACGTGCGCGGCCCGCACCCACCGCTCGACGCGCCGCCACGCCGACTCCTGCCGCAGCCAGCCCGACACCGAACGGAAGGGGACGCCGGCCCGGCGGAAGACGTTGCCGACCTCCGGCACGGAGCACTGCGAGCAGTACGCCAGCCAGTCGCCCGTGTCGAAGGAGGCGTGGTCCATCCGCTCGGACGGCTGGAGGTCGACGACCAGCACCGGGGTGTGGGTGCGCTGCGCGATCGGCAGCACCATCGACGAGGTCAGATAGGTCGTCAGGAACAGCACGATCAGATCGCAGTCGGCCCGCCGGAGTTGTTCGGCGGCGGCCGCGCCCTCCTGCGCGTCGGAGACGAACCCGGCGTCCGTCACCTCCGCGTCCAACTGGCCCAGCCGGTCGGCGACATACGCGGCCGACTCCTTCAACTGGGGCAGCAGCCCCGGGAACTGCGGCCAGTAGGTGCCGAGCCCGCCGGAGACCAGCCCGATCCGTGGCCGGCGGCGCGTCACGGGCGGGAGCAACTCGCCCAGCACGGCTTCTCGTGCACCGGCACGCGTCGTGGTGGTATCGGTCGTCGCCATGGTGGGCGCTCCTTCGGGGGTCGGTTCAGGTCTGCGCGACCTTGAGGTCCGCCGGAGCGGTGGCGGCCGGGGACGCGCGGGGAACGAGGACACGGACGATGTACAGACCCGCGAGCGCCGACAGCGCCATGCAGCCGGTGATCACCCAGAGCAGCAGGCTGGGGCTCCGGTCGAGCAGGGCGGGCGTGACGAACGCGACGCCCGCGAACACCCCGCGCGAGACGGCGTAGGTGATCCCCTGCGTGGTGCCCCGGGTGTTGGCGGGCAGCGTCAGCTGCGACCACACCTTGTAGTTGGCCTCGCCCGCGAAGGGATAGGACAGCTGGTAGAGGACGTAGAAGACGAGGAAGCCGACGATGGCGCCCAGGGTGAGCGTGCCGATCGCGAAGGCCGCGATCTGCACGACCGTGGCGACGTAGAACATGCGGTCGCGCCGCGGGCCGTCGGCGATCCGGACGAAGGCGAGCGTCAGCAGCAGGCCGATCGGGAGACAGGCCAGGTTGATGCCGGTGGCCACGCTCTGCGAGGCACCGCTGACGGTGACCAGCAGATACGTCGTGAACTGCCCCATGGTGTTGGCGCCCAGGCCCCAGGTGACGTAGAAGGCGAAGGTCGCGAGCATGGGCACCAGCGCGGCACGGGTCCAGACGTTCTTGAGCGCGACACTCTGCTGCTCGGCCGGCTTCTCCATCGGGACCCGGTCCTGTGCCGGGTCCGGTCCGGTGGCCAGCTCCAGCCGCGAGCGCAGATGCCAGGTGACCAGAGCGGCGACCGCCAGATGGCCGGTGATGAGGCGGGCCCCGAGCATGCCGGTGTCCGACAGGGCGAAGCCGACGAAGACCACGACGATGATGCCCAGCATCCACATGACCTGCGTGAACGCGATGAGCCTGCCTCGGGCGTGATCGGGGGACGCGTCCGAGACCACGGCCAGGGATGTCGGCAGGTCGGCGCCGGCCGCGAGACCCGCGAGGAGGACACCCACCAGAAGGGTGATGTCGTCGGGCGCGAGGGTGATGACGATCGCCCCGAGGGCGTAGCAGAGGATGTCCAGGTTGTAGAGCCGGCGTCGGCCGAACACGTCGGCGAGCCGTCCGCCGACCAGGGAGCCGACAGCGATGCAGATGGTGACGATCGCGCTGATCGCACCGGCCATCCAGACGCCCATGTCGTAGGTGTCGCGGTAGATGGCCAGGTTGACGCCGATGCTGACGATGAGTGCGGCGTCGAGGTAGGACGCCATGCCGGAGAGGGCCGCGACCTTCCACAGGCGCTTCTCGATGGGTGGTTCCGGCTGGTTCGGGGCAGGCGAGGTTCGGGCCATGATGCGGCTCCGTCTGGGGAGAGGGGGTTCCGAGCGGAGGGGGACGTCGCTGTTCTCGGCCGATGTCCAGCGACTATAAGAGCGTAAAAACGTTCCAACAAGACGTCATGCGGCCATCCGTGGAAACCACCTGACGGCCCCGCAGCTCTGGTGGGTGCCGCAGGGGTGTCCTACGGTGAGGCTGATGTAAAACGTTTTTGATCCGTGAGAGTGTCCCGGCCGTAGTCGGAAGGACCTATCCGTGATCTCTCCAGCCCTGCAACAGTTGTTCGACAACCCGCCCCGGGACTTCGGCCCCACCCCGCTGTGGTGGTGGTCGGGCGCGAAGGTCACCCGTGACCGCCTGGCCTGGCAGCTGCGCCGGTTCGCGGACGGCGGCGTCCACAACCTCGTGGTCATCAACCTGGCCCCGGCCGGCCCGACCTTCGGCGCCCGCACCGACGACCCGGTGTGGTTCGGCGAGGAGTGGTGGGACCGCTTCACGGACGCCTGTGAGATCGCCGGGGACCTGGGCATGCGCCTGTGGTTCTACGACCAGATCGGCTTCTCCGGCGCCAACGTGCAGGGCAGCATCACCCGGGAGCACCCCGAGGCGGCAGGCCGCGCACTGCGGTCACGCCTGGCCGTCGTAGCCCACGGCACGGTCGCGCTGCGGGGCGCCGAGACGCTGCTGGGGGCGTACGACAGCGCAGGCGCGCGGCTGCCGGTCACCGGTACCGTGCCCGGCCGGTCCGCCCGGGGCAACCACGAAGGACCGGCACGGCTCGAGGTCGCCGACGGCACCGAGGTGCGCCTGGTCCTCGCCGTCCCCACCGCCTTCGACTACCTGAACCCGGCGTCTGTCGATCTCCTGTTCGACGCCATTCATTGCGAGTACGACCGGCGCGTGCCCGAGTATCTGGGCAACGTCATCGCCGGCAGCTTCCAGGACGAGCTGCCCGCCACCAACTCCTGGACCGGCCGCTTCCCCGAGGAGTTCCGGGCCCGACGCGGCTACGACCTCCTCGACCACATCCCCGCCCTCTTCACGGGCGACGACACCACCCGGGCCCGGAAGATCCGCGCCGACTACTACGCCGTCCGTGCCGAGCTCACCGAAGAGGCGCTGTTCCGTCCCCTCGCCGCCTGGCACGACGAGCGCGGCCTGCTCCTGGGCTGCGACCAGAGCCACCCCGCCCGCTCCGGCTTCCCCGCCCAGTCGACGCAGCTCTACACGGACTACTTCCGCACCCACCGCTGGTACAGCGCCGCCGGCAGCGACCACCACGGCGACGCCAAGGTCCACTCCTCCATGGCCCACCTCTACGGCCACGAGCGCGTCTGGATCGAGTCGTTCCACTCCTCCGGCTGGGGCGGCACCCTGGAGGAGACCTACGACTGGCTGCTGCCGTTCCTGCGCAGCGGCGCCAACCTGTACAACCCGCACGCCAGTTACTTCGGCACCGCGGGCGGCTGGTTCGAGTGGGCGCCGCCGTCCACCGACTGGCGCCAGCCCTACTGGCGGCAGTACCCGGCCTTCTCCCGGGCCGTCGCCCGGATCTGCTCGATCCTGTCCTGGGGCACCTACAGCGCCGACGTGGCGGTCCTGCATCCGACCGCCACCATGCAGGCCCTCATCCCCCTCGACGCCCCCGTCCAGCACTTCGGCGACGGCCGCCCGGTCGGGACCCACGCCGACGTCGACGAGACCCAGCGCCACTACCTGGAGCTGTGCGGCACCAACAACTGGCTCCGGCCCGCCGTCGGCGCCCTCGACCGCCACCGCGTCTCCTTCGACGTCATCGACGACGCCTCCGTCCAGGGCGCCAAGGCCGGTGACGGGGCCCTGCGGATCAGGGACCTGGCGTACACCGCGGTCCTGTTGCCCTCGGCGAGCGTCCTGGAGCACGAGACGGCCCGCCGGCTGGCCGAACTCCTCGACGCCGGGGGACGGGTCGTGGTCGTCGGCCGCCCGCCGACGCAGGCGGCCGGGCTCGCCGGTGACGACTCCGTCGTGGCCGCACTTCTGGATCATCCCCGCCTGGAGCGGGTGACCGACGCCGAGTCCGCAGCGGCCGCGGTCGCCCAAGCCGCGGGATACGCGACGGGCGAGGTGCCACTGCTCGTCAGGCGGCAGGGCGACGCGGCGGTCGCGCTGGTCACGGGGGCGTTCCCCGACGCCCGTACACATCCGCCGAGGGGCCACCACGAGATCGACCCCGCGCGCTACGCCCGCACCTCCTCCGTCACCGTGCGGGCCCCGGTCGCCGAGGCCGAGATCTGGAACCCGGCGACCGGCACACGCCGCCCCGGACGCGTCACCCTCGCCGACGGCGTCTCGACCATCGAGGTACCCCTGGAGGGCGCTCCCGCCGCCCTCGTCGTATGGCGCGAAGGCCCTCCGGCGACGGCCGTGCTCCCGTCGCCCACGGAGCCGTCGGAGACGACCGACCTGTCGACCGGCTGGGAGGGCCGCCTCGCTCCCACCATGGACAACACCTGGGGCGACCTGGCCCTGCCGGCCGGAGCTTCCCTCACGGAACCGCAGATCTGGACCATGCGGTGGACCGAGACCGACGGCTCGTGGGAGCAGGCGCGGGTGACATACGGCAACCGGGTCCGCGTCCTGGCGCCCGTGCCCTCCGCACAGGCTCCGGCTCCCCTGGACCGTGCCGCCGTCGAGCAAGTCCTCTCAGGAAAGCGGGAGTTGGCGACCACCGACTGGTCCGTCTCGCTGTACTCGTCGAGTCGCGGCATTCCGGACCCGTACGGTCTGCTCGGCAACAAGGGCCTGGTGCCGGAGGAGTTCGTGCGGGTGCCGGTACCCGTGGGCGGGACCGTCGCCCGGGTCAGGGCCGTCGTCGAGACCGACCACCGGGGACCCGCCGACCTTCATATCGGCGCCGCGGCGGTCAAACGCGTGTGGTGGAACGGCGGTCGGCTGGACACGGGTGGCGGCTATCTGGCGTCCGCCCGGGTGGAGGTCGAACGGCCCCGCAATGTGCTCGAGTACGAGCTGTCCGACGCCCAGGACCGGCCGCAGACCATCTCGGGCGCCGCCGACACCCCGCTGGGCAGCTACTTCTGTCTGTCCCGCCCGGACGGGTTCGCGCCGCGCCCGCTGTTCATGCGCCTGCCCGACGGCGTACGACCGGACGGCAGCGTGACCTACCGCGGCCGGATCAGCGTCCCTGGGCAGGGTGCGGACGCGGTCCTCGTCGTGGGTGCCGCGGTGGGCGTGACCGTCCTGCTCGACGGAGTCGTCGTGGCGCGGCAGGAGAAGGTGGAGTACTACGAGTCCGACTGGGGCGCGGTGCCGATGTTCTTCCGGCACGAACTGACGCTGAGCGGCGGCGATCACGTCCTCGACGTCGTGGCCGACAGCGTCGACGCGCGGGACGGTGTCTGTGTCGACCTCGTGGCGGACACGACCGCCCTGGTCAGTGGCCCGGGTTGGACGGCCGGGACGGGGGAGTGGAGCGGGCTGACCATCGAACACGCGGGCCGGTGGGGGGAGTTGCAGCACTGTGGCGCGGCGGTACGGCCGCACCCGCTGCCCGACGCCGGGTGGCTCGCCGGTGCTCCGGTGCTCGGGTCCGCCGTACTGCCGTTGCGGTCCACCGACGACCTCCGGGAGGTCGAGCAGCGCTTCCGGTTCGTTGCACCGGCGGGGACCGTGTCGCTCGACCTGCCACTGAAGCTTCCCGCACGGGTGAGGATCAGCGGAGGCCCCGAACTTCCCTTCACTGGCGATACATTGACGCTCGATCAACCTCTCGACCTGGCAGCCGAGTTCGAAGTCGTCACCGCCCCGACGGCCGTGCTGCGCGGTGGCTCCGCCTGGCGGGGACCGGTGCGGGTGCGCACGGTACCGGCACCCATGCCGCTGGGGGAGTGGGGTGAGCTGGGGCTGGGCGGTTGGAGCGGAGGCGTGACCTATGCGCGGACGCTGGAGGTGCCGGCCGGGCCGGACCCGGTGCTGGATCTGGGGAGGGTGCGCGGCAGCGTCGCGGTGTGCGTCGACGGTGAGCTCGTCGGCGAGGCGTTCTGCGCGCCGTACCGCTTCGCACTGTGCGGGACCGCCGGGCGTACCGTCCGCCTCGAAGTGACCGTCCACAACACCCTGGCGCCGTATCTCGCCGAAGCCACGCCGACCGCCTGGGCCTTCCCCTCTCAGCTCCCCTCGGGCCTGCTGGGGCCGGTGACGCTAGAACGGCGCGTCTGAGGACGCCCGAGTGGAGTCCCGTAGGACCAGTCCCGGCGCGAACACCCGTGCCTCGTGGGCGTGCTCCGCGCGGGCCTCCACCTCGTCCAGAAGCATCTCCACGGCCGCCCGGCCGAGCTCCTCGACCGGCTGGCGGACCGTCGTCAGGGTGGTGCCCACGAAGCTGGCGATGTCCAGGTCGCCGTAGCCGACCACCTGGACGTCCTCCGGGACCTTCACCCCGCGCTCGCCCAGTGCCCGGCACAGCCCCGCCGCGAGGAAGTCGTTGGTGCAGAACACCCCGTCGGGCAACTCGTCCAGGCCGTGGGCTATTTCGCTGCCGTACGCCACCGTCATCTCCTCGGCGACGACCTGGCCGAGGCGGGCCTCGCGCCGGGTGCGCACGGCCTGCCGGGCGCCCTGGTAGCGGTCGGCGCACTGACGGATCGTGCGCTCGCCGTTCACGACGAGGACGTCGCGTGCCCCGCGGTCCAGGAGGTGCTGCACGGCGATGCGGCCGCCGGCGATGTCGTCGACGGAGACCGAACAGCCCTCCTCGGCGGGCATCGCACGGTCCGCCAGCACCAGCGGGATACCGCGCTCGCGCAGCCGCGACAGGCGGGTCGGGTCGGCGCTGAGCGGCACCACCACCGCGCCGACCGCCCGCTGTTCGATGAGCATGGTGAAGTAGCCCTGCTCCCGCTCCGGCGCGTCCCCGCTGTCGCACAGGACGAGGGAGTAGCCGTGTTCGTAGGCCGCGTCCGCGGCGCCGCGCGCGATGCGCGAGTAGAAGGAGTTGGCCACGTCCGGCAGTACCAGGCCGATCGACGAGGAATGCCCGGTGCGCAGCCCGGCGGCTCCCGGGTGGGGAACGTAGTCGAGGGCGGCGACCGCGTCGCGGACCCGCTCGGCGGTGCGTGCGTTGACCCGCTCGGGCCGGTTCAGGACGTTCGACACCGTGGAGACCGAGACTCCGGCGGCGGCCGCGACGTCCTGGATACGGGCGGGGCGAACCGAAATGGCGTCCACCCCCTCGCTGTTCCCCATGGGCGACGCAAGTCTACCCCGGTCGCGGATAAAACGTTTTCCGCACCGGGGGCCGGCTGGGTCGGCATCGAAAAACCGGCGAACCTGCACACCGTGAGCTCTTTGGTGGGGGAGTGTCCGCCTTCGGAACGGCACAGCGATGGAGGGTCGGTCACTGCGGCAGCAAATTCTGTGAAGGAACCGGCGGATTGGGTGACCGTGTTGCGACGTCGGTGAAGCCGCGAACGGGAACGTCCTGTGGAGCGTGCCCGGCTGACTGGCCGTCCACATGTCCGCCGTGCTTCCATCCGGTGTCCCTCCTCCTCGAGGATTGCTCATGCGAAAGGAACCGCGCGCCATGAACGTCGCCCCCCACCTCGTAGCGGCCGAGCTCAACGATGCCGACCTGGACAACGTCTCCGGTGGTGTCGCCGCCGCGACCACCGCCGGTCTGCACCTCCAGGTGGCGCACCTCGAGGTCTGCGCCGACGCCGACGCCTTCCTCTCCACCGAGGGTGCCGCGGCGAGCGTCAACGCCCACGTCGGCGTCAACTGACGTAACACCTGCACGCCTGCCGACGGGCCCCGGATCGGACGATCCGGGGCCCGTCGTGGTCTTGGGCGGGGCGCCCGGGTGGGATTGCGGGACACGGTGTGCGAAGCCCGGCCGGACGGTCGGTGACATGCTGTCGGCCTCGGAGGTTTCAGGAGGCCCTCATGCACGAGCAGCCGTCCCTTCTCGCCGCGCTGGTGTCCGCCCTGCGGGCCGGTTCGATCGAAGTCGTCGATCTCACCTCGCCGTTGTCGTCGTCCACACCCGTGATCCAACTTCCGCCGGAGTTCGGCCAGACGGCCGTCTTCGAGCTGGAGGAGATCAGCCGCTACGACGACCGCGGCCCGGCCTGGTACTGGAACAACTTCCGCAGCGGCGAGCACACCGGCACCCACTTCGACGCCCCGAACCACTGGGTGACCGGAAGAGACCTGACCGACGTGGCGTCCGTCCCGGCCCAGCGGCTGATCGCCCCCGCCGCGGTCCTGGACTTCACCGCCGAGGCGGCCAAGGACCCGGACTTCCTCGTGGAGGTGGACCACGTCAAGGCCTGGGAGGAGCACAACGGACCTCTCCCTGACGGCGGTTGGCTGCTGTTGCGCACCGGTTGGGACGCCCGCTCGCACTCCCAGGAGGCCTTCCTCAACGCCGACGAGAACGGTCCCCACACGCCCGGCCTGTCCCCGGAGTGCGCCCGCTGGGTGGCCGAGGAGTCGCCCGTGATCGGACTCGGTGTCGAGACGGTCGGCACGGACGCCGGGCGCGGGCACTCCTTCGACCCGCCCTTCCCCTGCCATTCCTTTCTGATGGGCAGCGACAAGTACGGCCTCACCCAGCTCCAGAACCTCGCCGCGCTGCCCGCGACCGGCAGCGTCGTCGTCGCGGGACCCCTGCCCATCGTCGCGGGCTCCGGCTCGCCCGCGCGCGTGCTGGCCCTCGTGGAGCGGTCATGAAGGTCGCGGAGGCCGTCGGACGGGCCCTGTACGCGGCCGGAGTCGAGCAGGTCTTCGGCGTCGTGGGGTCCGGCAACTTCCATCTGACCAACGCCATGATCGCGGCCGGCGCCCGCTTCGTCGCGGCCCGCCACGAGGGCGGCGCGGCGACGATGGCCGACGCGTACGCGCGCGTGAGCGGCACGGTGGCCGCCGTGAGCGTTCACCAGGGCCCCGGGCTCACCAACGCGATGACGGGGATCGCCGAGGCGGCCAAGAGCCGCACACCGCTCGTCGTGGTGGCGGCCGAGGTGACCCGGCCGACCTCCAACTTCTCTGTCGACCAGGAGGCGTTGGGGACGGCGGTGGGCGCGGTCCCGATGCGGGTCGCGTCGCCCGAGGACGCCGTAGGACAGGCGTGTGCGGCGGTGCGACGGGCCCTGCACGAGCGGCGCACGGTGCTCCTCAACCTCCCCCTGGACGTACAGGCGGCGGACGTCCCCGACGACGCCCTCGCCCAGGCCGCACCGCCACCGCGGCGAACGGCGGTCGAGCCGTCCGCCGACGAAGTGGCGGCTCTGGCCCAGGTGCTGGAGCGGGCCCGGCGTCCGGTCTTCGTGGCCGGACGCGGTGCGCGCTCGCCCGGGGCCCGGGACGCCCTCGAAGCCCTCGCCGAACGCTGCGGTGCACTGCTGGCGACCTCGGCCGTGGCGCGTGGGCTGTTCCACGACAACCCCTGGTCGCTCGATGTGTCCGGCGGCTTCGCCTCGCCCCTGGCGGCCGAACTCATCGGCGGGGCCGACGTGATCGTCGGCTGGGGCTGCGCACTGAACATGTGGACCATGCGGCACGGTGCCCTCATCGGTGCCGACACGACCGTGGTGCAGGTCGACGACGACCCCTCGGCACTCGGCGCGCACCGGAAGCTGCACCTCGGGGTCACCGGCGATGTCGAACTCACCGCGCGGCACGTCCTCGCGGCCCCCGGCGGGCAACGCGAGGGCCTGCGGACGCCCGGCATCGCCGAGACCGTGGCCACGCGGGTGCGCTGGCGTGACGTGCCCTACGAGGACACGAGCACCCGCGACCGGATCGACCCCCGCACGCTCAGCATCGCGCTCGACGACCTCCTCCCCGCGGAACGGGTGATCGGCGTCGACTCGGGCAACTTCATGGGCCACCCGAGCATGTTCCTGTCGGTGCCCGACCAGGACGGCTTCTGCTTCACCCAGGCCTACCAGTCGATCGGCCTCGGCCTCGCCAGCGCGATCGGCGCGGCCCTGGCCCGCCCGGACCGGCTGCCGGTGGCCGCGCTCGGCGACGGCGGCGCGCTGATGGGCGCCGCCGACCTGGACACCGTACGGCGGCTCGGGCTGCCCATGGTCGTCGTCGTGTACAACGACGACGCCTACGGAGCGGAGGTGCACCACTTCGGCCCCGACGGACACCCGCTCGACACGGTCGAGTTCCCGCCGACCGACATCGCGGCCGTGGCCCGCGGTTACGGCTTCGAGGCGGTGACCGTGCACACGCGGACGGATCTGAAGGCCGTCGAGGACTGGGTCGCCGGGCCACGCTCCGCCCCGCTGCTGATCGACGCCAAGGTGGTGCGGGACCGCGGGGCGTGGTGGCTGGAGGAGGCGTTCCGGGGGCATTAGGCGCCCCGGAAAAGGAGGAGCGGGTTCCCCCGCTGTGCCGGCCCGGGCGGTCGGCTCACCGGGCCGGTCATGGACAGGGGCGACGGCTCGCGGACCCTGGTCGGCGCGATGACCGACGACGAGTACCTCTGGGAGCCGGTACCGGACCGCTGGTCGGTCCGTCGGCGCACGGACAGCCGTCTCGTCCGGAGGGGCCGGCTGCCGGAACCGTGGACCGAGTCCCCCCGTCCCGCCGGCCGGCCCGTCCGGACAGCGGGATCAGACCGCGGGCGCCGGGTAGGTCGGGTACTCCACGCCGGTCACGTGCTGCACGACCCGGACCACCTGGCAGGAGTAGCCGAACTCGTTGTCGTACCAGAGGTAGAGGATCGCGTTGTCGCCGTCGACCTTGGTGGCACCGGCGTCGACGATCGAGGAGTGGCGCGAGCCGATGAAGTCGCTGGAGACCGCGTCGGGGGCCGTGGTGAAGTCGATCTGGCGCTTGAGCGGGGAGGTCAGAGAGACGTCCCGGAGGTGGTCGAGGACCTCCTCGCGGGTGGTCTCACGGCCCAGGCGCAGGCTCAGGATCGCGATGGAGACGTCCGGTACCGGGACCCGGATCGAACTGCCGGTGATCGGCGCCTCGAGGTCGGGCAGCGCCTTGGCGACGGCGGAGGCGGCACCCGTCTCCGTGATGACCATGTTGAGCGGCGCCGAACGGCCCCGGCGGTCTGCCTTGTGGTAGTTGTCCAGCAGGTTCTGGTCGTTGGTGAACGAGTGGACCGTCTCCACGTGGCCGCGCAGCACGCCGTACTCGTCGGCCATCGCCTTCAGCGGCGGCACGATCGCGTTGGTGGTGCAGGACGCGCAGGACAGGATCTGCTCGTCCGGCTTGATCGTGTCGTGGTTGACGCCGTGCACGATGTTGGGGACGTCGCCCTTGCCCGGCGCGGTCAGGACGACCTTGTCGATGCCGGGGCGCAGATGCTGGGAGAGGCCCTCGCGGTCGCGCCACTTGCCGGTGTTGTCGATGAGGATGGCGTGGTTGATGCCGTACGCCGTGTAGTCGACCTCGGAGGGGTCGTTCGCGTAGATCACCTTGATGGTGTTGCCGTTGGCGATGATCGCGCTCTCGGCCTCGTCGACGGTGATCGTGCCCTGGAACTGCCCGTGGATGGAGTCCCGGCGCAGCAGTGAGGCGCGCTTGATGATGTCCTGGTCGCCGCCCCCGCGGACCACGATCGCGCGCAGCCTGAGGCCGTTGCCGGAGCCCGCCTTCTCGATCAGCAGCCGGGCCACCAGGCGGCCGATGCGGCCGAAGCCGTACAGGACGACGTCCCGCGGCTCACGGCGGTCGATCTTGTTGCCGCCCGTCGCGCCGGCCACGGCCTCGGCGGTGAACTCGGCCACCGACAGCCCGCGGTCGTCGGCCTGGTGGATCTCGGCGAGCCGGCCGATGTCGATCTGCGAGGGGCCGAGGTCCAGCGCCGTGAGCGCCTGGACGAAGGGCAGGGTGTCGGTGACGGAGAGCTCCTCACCGGCGATCTGCCGGGCGAACCGGTGGGTCTTGAGGATGCTGACCACCGACTTGTTCACCAGGGAACGGCTGTGCAGCAGAACCGTTACGTCCCGCTCCCTGTGCAGCCTCCCGATCATCGGGATCATCGATTCCGCGATCTCCTCGCGGTTCTTCCAGTCGGTGAACGAGTCGTCCTTGACAGTCACAGAATTCTCTTTCGAGCTAGGCGGCGCTCATATGCTAACCCCCTGATGTTTTGATCGATCGTCGGGGTGTCGGAGCTCACTGCCCCAGCAACCGGGGCGGTGTGACGTCCGGAACCGGCCGCAGCAGCGAGGGGTGCGCGTCGGCCACCCGCTCCTTCGTGAACGCGCCCACGATCCTGCGGGCCAGCAGCGGATCGGCCGGGAGCGTGTGCGTGGCGAACCAGCGGGCGGGCGCCGGATCGGGGGAGGGTTCGACGAACTCCGCGCCCGCGTAGTCGTCCAGCGGCGGGTCGTAGATGTAGCCGCAGACCACGTCGTGCCGCACCAGCCGCTGGACGAGCGAGTCGCGGTCGTGGACCAGGAGCGGCACCCGGAAGAGGGGGAGGGGCCCGTCGTGCGCCGTCCGGTCGCGCAGCGCCGGCGAGGCCCACGGTGTGCCCGCCAGCAGGGCGACCCCGGCCCTGCGCCGGGCCAGGTCCTCGTCGAGCCGGGCCATCCGCAGCTTCAGCTGGCCGCGGACCAGCGCGCCGTGCCGGGAACGGTAGCCGTGCAGATCGACACGGACCCACCGCTCGTAGGCGGTCAGGCTCGGTGCCTCCCGCGCGGAGGCGCTGAGCCGTGGTGCGTGCAGGTCCATCCGGAAAGCGTCACGCTCCAGCAGCCCCAGACGCTCCATCGTCCGCCACACCGGGCGCACCAGATGGAGCGACCGGACGGCGGACCGGGCCAGCGGGCGCAGGGTCGTGGCCAGGTCCTCGCGCAGCCGGCCGGGGGTCAGGAGATCGTCCCGCAGCAGCTCCAGCTCCCGGCGCGTACGGGCGTCCTCGACGGCGAGAAAACCGCCCGCCATCCCGGCCACGTGCTTGGACAGGCTGAACGCCGCCGCCCTCCCGAAGGTCCCGATCGGCCGCCCGTCCACATGGCTGCCGATCGCGTGCGCCGCGTCCTCGAACAGGGGGATCCCCAACTGCTCGCAGCGGCGCCGCAGTTCGAGAACCCGGTCCGGCACGCCGTACAGGTTGGTGGTCAGGACCGCGTCCACATTGCGCCAGGTCGACTCCGGTACGGCGGCCGGGTCGATGTTGCCGTCCCACACGGACACGGGGGCCTGCACGGGGCGCAGCCCGGCCGCGAGGACCACGAACAGGATCACGTCGTCGTTCACCGGTGACATCAGCACCCGCGCCCCCGGCCGACACCAGCGCCTGAGCGCCAGGTAGAGGGCCAGCCGGGCCGAGGGCGTGTAGACGCACTCGCGTCCCAGTCGCCGGGTCATCGTCGCGGCCAGCCGCGAGCCATAGGGCATCGGCACCCCTTGTGTCGATGGGCCACGGAAGGACCGTGGAGGAGAACACGCGTCGGCGCCGGCTCCCGCGGGAACCGGAGGTGAGCGGGCTCGTCAGCTCGCCAGCGGTCCCGCGCTGTCGGAGTCCGAGCGGTGCCCGGAGGTGCGCAGGGTGCCGACGGTCTTCAGGAGGCGGTCGGCGGGCTCGCGCAGGGCCGGGTGGGCGTTGACCGTGTTGCGCAGACCCCGCACGGGCCGGCGCCACAGCCGGTGTGCCGTCGCGACCGGATGGGGACGGGTGGCGAATCCTTCCGCCACTCGCAGCTCCCGGGTCTTGAGCCAGTCCTTCCACTCCTTGTCGCCACGCCCCATGTCCATGAGCCGCGCCCCGCGCCGACCCGCCGCCTCGGCCATCCGCAGATGCATGATCAGACCGGGGGAGTAGTAGCGCAGCTCGGGGTCGTACGCGGTGAACCAGGGCGCGAACACCGTGCGCGAGGTCGGCCCGAAGTGCGCGGCCACCGGCCGGTCACCGGCGTACACCACCGAAAGGATCCCGGTGAAGTGCTCCTCGCGGACCTGGAAGAGGTCCTCCACCAGGTTCACGATCCACGGCCGCGCGAACCGGTCCATCCGGCCCGTCCGGCGGTACTGGGCGGACTTCCACTGCATCAGTGTGCGCAGTGCCCTCGGGTCGCGCTCGTCGAACACGAACCGCATCTCACCCAGGTCGCGCGTGAGCCGGCGCTCCTTCTTGAGGGTGGTCTTGGCGAGTCCCGGGTACGCGCCGCGCAGCCACTCGGGGTAACTGTCGCTGCCGACCTTGAGATCGATCACCGGGGAGGCGAACGTCCCGGTGACATAGGGGGCGAAGGGCGTCTGCTCCTCGACGAGGTGATCGAACTCGAACACCGAGAGCCGGCACGCCGTCAGCAGCGCCCGGGTGTCCCACGTGACCCCGGGGCGGTGCACGAGGCCCTGGCAGTCGGAGAGTCCGAGTCCGATGGCACGGCCGACGCCGAAGGAACCCCGTTCGTACGGGAGGAAGCCCACGGCCTCTCCGCGCTGGTGCAGCACCGCCACCCGGGCGCCGCCGCGGCGGTGTCTGCCGATCCCGGCCGCGAACTCCGGTGCCAGGAACGGGTTGGCGTACTCGAACGACTCGTCCATCGCACGGTGCCAGGCCTTGCGGAGCGAGGTGCCGAGCTCTTCGGGTCTGTGGATCGTTATGTCCGTGTCACTGCTCATGGATCGCATGGGCGATCGTTCCCCCCCAATTCCCCCCACGACGCGGCGTCCGCGTCCCGCCGATCGAAGTGTCGGCAAGGACCAAACGTCGCCAAACAGTACGCATGCTGTCAAGGGTGTCTGCCGTAACGGAAGAGTGCGGATCGGATACTCCTGGTTCCCGCGGCCGGTCAAGGCAGCAGCCGTCGTTCCTTGGCGACGGCCACCGCGCCCGCCCGGGTCTCGACGCCCAACTTGCCGTAGATCCGCCCCAGATGGGTCTTGACCGTCGCCTCGCTGATGAACAGGGCCCGGGCGATCTCCCGATTGCCGAGGCCACGGGCGAGTTGCGCGAGGATCTCGTGCTCGCGTGCGGACAGGGCGGGGCGCGGGCTGCGCAGCCGGGTCAGCAGCCGGTCGGCCACCGGGGCGGACAGCGTGCTGCGGCCGGACGCGGCGTCGCGGATCGCCGTGAACAACTCCTCGGGCTGCTCGGCCTTGAGGAGATAACCGGTGGCGCCCGCCTCGATGGCCCGGGTGATGTCGGCGTCCGTGTCGAACATGGTGAGCACCAGCACGCGGGGACCCCGAGAGCCTCCCGCTGTCAACCGGCGGATGGCTGTCACCCCGTCCATGCCGTCGTCCAGTTGAAGATCCATCAGGACGACATCGGGGCCCAGGTGAGCGGCCATGGCGAGCGCCTCCTCGCCGGTGGCCGCCTCCCCGACCACGTCGATGCCGTCCGCGCTGGCGAGCAGGGCCCGCAGTCCGGCGCGTACGACGGCATGGTCGTCGCAGAGCAGGAGCTGGACGGGGGACGAGGGCGGCGACGTACTCACAGGGCGGTCTCCTTGACGACGAGCGGGACGACGAGCGGGACGGCGACCGACACCACGGTGCCCTCTCCCGGCGCGGACTCCACGGTGAGCCCGCCACCGGCCTGGCGGGCCCGGATCCGCATGGCGGGAAGCCCGTGTCCACGCGTCGACGATCCGGCCCCCAGGGCCTCGTCCCGCTCGAACCCGCGCCCGTTGTCCGCGACATCCAGCGAGACCTGATCGTCCAGCCAGGTGAGGGTGAGCGCGGCCCGGGTCGCCGCCGCATGCTCCCGTACGTTGGCCAGCGCCCCCTGGGCGATCCGCACCAGCGCAGCCGCCACCCGCTCCGGCAGCGGACCCGGATCCCCCTCGAGCCGGAACTCCACGGTCAGCCCCGGGCCGCTCTCGCGCCGGGCGAGGGCGCCGAGGGCCTCGGCGAGAGAATGCTCCGCGAGGTCCGCGGGAGCCAGGTCGTGCACGAAGCGGCGGGCCTCGGCGAGGCTGTGCGAGGTGATCTCCGCCGCCGCCCGGACATGCTCCCGGGCCGCGTCCCGGTCCGAGCCCCACACTCGTTCCGCGGCCTGGAGCAGCATCCCCTGACTGGACAGCCCCTGCGCGAGGGTGTCGTGGATCTCCGCGGACAGCCGCTGGCGCTCCGCCAGGACACCGGCCCGCCGTTCGGTGGCGGCGAGTTCGTGCCGGGTGCGCACCAGGTCCTCGATCAGCACGCGCTGCCGGGCCCCCTGCCGTTGCAGATGCACCAGTACGGCGGTGGCGACCGCGGCGACGGCCGGCGGGGCCACGACCATGTTCGGGTTGAGCGGCCCGTCGGCCACCCGTATCTCCGAGACCACGACCAGCGCGGTGAGGACGGCCGCCGAAGGCACCGCGATCCTCGGCGGCAACGCGTGCAGCCCGGCGAACAACAGGGGCATCACACACCAGGTGGCGCTGGGCGCGAGGACCAGCAGGACGACCCAGACGGCGGTGACCGAGCCCAGCCAGACCAGATGACGCCGGGTGGGCGGCAGTCCCGGACGGGGCGGCGGGGCCACCAGATGCCCGAGGACGTACAGCACACAGAAGAAGGCGAACAGCGCCACCACCCAGCCGGTGCGCGCACCACCCTGGTCGCGGGTCAGGAAGCGGACGAACGACGAGCCGAGGAGCAGGAAGAACGCGCCGTGCACGATCGCGCCCAGCCAGCGCTCGTCCGGATCGGAGTGGTTCATGCTCCGTGTCTAACGTGCCGGACGCAGGACCGCATCAACCGATCGGCTGACATGCCGGTCGCCCGAACCTCTCGGCAGCGGGAGCCCGTTGGCCGAGCCGGAGGCCCGGCCTCCGCACCGAGGCTGGCAGCAGAGCGACGACCTGCGAAAGGCCTCACGATGCCCGCCAAGAACCTCACCGCCAACCGCGCCGCCCTCGGCCACCGCGTCGGCTACGCCCTGCGTCACCCCGACCGCGTGCCCCGCCATGTGGCCCGCGCCGCCCGCGACCTGTGGCTGCGCCGCCGGCACCCGGACCACATCTCCTACTACCGCGCCGTGATGCGCTCCGACACCCGGACCGACCCGGAGGCGGCCGTCGGCAGCCGCAACCGGGAACGCTGGCTGGCGCTCGGGGCGATGCAGTTCGACTACCTCCTCGGCCACGGGCTGCGGCCCGAGCACCGCATGCTGGAGATCGGCTGCGGCAACCTGCGCGGCGGCTGGCGGTTCATCCGCCACCTGGAGCCCGGGCACTACCACGGCATCGACATCTCGCCCGACATCCTCTTCGCCGCGCAGCACACGATCGTCGACATGTCCCTTCAGAAGCGGCTGCCGAACCTCACCCCGGTGCGCGACCTGACGCTGCGGTTCCTGCCGGACGCCCACTTCGACGTCGTCCACGCGCACAGTGTCTTCTCGCACTCGCCGCTCCCGGTCATCGAGGAGTGTCTGGCCAACGTCGGCCGGGTGCTCGCCCCGGGCGGCTGGTTCGACTTCACCTTCGACCGCACCGAGGGCGAGGAGCACCACGTGCTCCGGGAGGACTTCTACTACCGCGTCGAGACGCTCGTCGAGCTGGCCGAAAAGCACGGACTGCGGGCCCGGTTCATGGACGACTGGGAGGAACTCCCGCACGGCCAGTCCAAGATCCGGGTGACGCACGGGGAGGCGAGCCGGTGAGGCCGGCGGAAATCGCCTACCGCTGGGGCCGGTGAGGGCACAGACTCCTCCCATGGCTGACATGGGGGAGTTCCGGGACGCGGTCACGTCGTGGGCGGCCGGTGGCCCCGGCGACCCGGCACGCGAACTGGCCGCGCGGCTGTCCGTGAGGACCGTCGTCCTGCTCGAAGGGCCGAGCGATGTGGCGGCGGTCGACGCGCTGGCCGCGAGCCGTGGCCGGAACCTCGCCGCCGAGGGGCTCTGCGTCCTGGCGATGGGCGGGGCGATGAGCGTCGGCCGCTTCGCGGGCCTGCTCGGTCCGTCGGGCCTGGGCCTGCGTCTGACGGGACTGTGCGACGAGCGGGAACGGCCCTTCTACGCCCGGGGCTGGGAGCGGGCCGGCGCGGCGCCGGACGGGTACTTCGTCTGCGCGGCGGACCTGGAGGACGAACTCATCCGCGCGCTGGGTGTGCCACGGGTGAAGGAACTCGTGCGCGAGGAGGGTGACCTGCGGCCCCTGCAGACCTTCCTGTCCCAGCCCGCCCAGCGGGACCGCACTGCTCAGCAGCAGTTGCGGCGCTTCCTCGGAACGAAGAAGGGACGCAAGATCCACTACGGCCGCGTCCTCGTCGAGGCCCTCGACCCCGAGCGCGTGCCCGCCCCGCTCGACGACCTGTTCGCGGCGCTCTGACCGGGGGCTCTCCCGCACACCCGGAGCACCGGAAGGCGTGTGCGGAGGCGAGCACGCCGAATTACTTGCGTCAGGCAAGTGAACGGGCTGTGTGCGTGGCGTGTTCACCGATATCACTGCCCGGGGTCTTGTTAGGACAATCGCCGGGGATCTAGGGTCGACTCCGGGAGAGCAAGCGCTTTCCCCGCATGCCGGCGTCCCCTTGCCGGACGTCCGAGGAGGACCGTATGCCCCGTCCAGCCCGCCGCCGCGTAGCCGTGGTCGGCACCGGCGCCATCGTCAGCGGCAGCCATCTGTCCGCGCTCAGGGTCCACGCCGAGCGCACAGAACTGGTCGCCGCCGTCGACGTGGACCAGGGCAGACTCGACGCCTTCCGGGAACTCGCGGGCGGCGAGGTCGCCGGGTACACCTCCATGGCCGAGATGCTGGACGCGGCACGCCCCGACCTGGTCCTCATCGGCACCCCGCCGTCGCTGCACCGGGAGCAGACGGTGGCCGCCCTCAAGGCGGGTGCCTGGGTGCTGTGCGAGAAGCCGCTGACCCTGTCGCTCGCCGAGTACGACGAGATCGCGGCGGCCGAGGAGGCGTCCGGGGCCTACGCCTCCGTGGTCTTCCAGCACCGCTACGGCTCCGGCGCCGTCCACGCGCGCGAGCTGATCACGAGCGGCGAGCTGGGCGCCCCGCGTGTCGCGCACTGTCAGACGACCTGGTACCGGGACGCCGCCTACTACGCCGTACCGTGGCGCGGGACGTGGGCCAGTGAGGGCGGCGGCCCCACCATGGGCCACGGCATCCACCAGTACGACCTGCTGCTGCACCTGCTCGGCCCGTGGGCGGAGATCCGCGCGATGGCGGCCCGGCTGGTCCACGACACCGAGAGCGAGGACGTCTCCACGGCCCTCGTCCGGTTCGAGAACGGCGCCCTCGCCACCGTCGTCAACAGTGTGTTGTCACCCGACGAGGTGAGCCGCATCCGCATCGACTGTGCCGACGCGACCGTCGAACTCACCCACCTGTACGGGCACCGCAACCAGGACTGGACCTACACCCCCGCCCCCCACGTGGCCGCCGACCGCGTCGACGCCTGGCGTACGCCCGCCGCCGACGTGCCCAGCTCGCACGCGGCCCAGCTCGGCGCGCTCCTCGACGCGTACGACAACGGTGTCAGGCCTCCCGGTAGCGGCGCCGACGCACGTGCCACCCTCGAGTTCGCCGCCGCGCTCTACAAGTCCGCGTTCACGGGCCGGCCCGTGCACGCCGGCGAGATCGCGCCGGGCGACCCCTTCTACCCGGCCATGCACGGCGACCACCCCCACTGGGCCCCCAAGGAGCGCGCATGAGCATCCGCGTCAGCCACGTCCACGGCGAGCACATCGCCGTCGAGGCGGCGAACGGCACGGAGATCCTCCGCTACGTCTACCGACCCGACCCCGAGGCCTTCGAGGCGAAGAAGCCCTACGCCCACCCGGTGCGCACCCTCGGCGGCCGCACGGTGACCGGCTACCGTCCCAACGACCACCGCTGGCACAAGGGTCTGCAGATGACCGCGAGCCATCTGTCGGGGCAGAATTTCTGGGGCGGCAACTGCTATGTCCACGGGCAGGGCTATCTGCCCCTGCCGGAGCGGGTCGGCTCGATGCGGCACGACGGGTTCCCGGTGCTGTCGGTCGAGGACGACCGGCTCACCGTCGCCGAGGAGCTCACCTGGGTGGAGAACGGCGGAACCGAGTGGGCGCGCGAAGTCCGCGGCATCACCGTCCACTCCGTCGACGAGGAGTCCGGCTCCTGGGCGCTGGACTGGTCGATCCGCCTCACCAACACCCGCGACGAGCCGCTCGCCTTCGGTTCCCCCACCACCGCGGGCCGTGAGATGGCGGGTTACACCGGACTCCAGTGGCGCGGCCCCCGCGACTTCACCGGTGGATCGGTCTTCGCCCCGGACACGGACGGGGACGCGGACAAGCTGATGGGCAGCCAGAGCCCCTGGCTCGCCTTCACCACCGAGCACGACGATGTGGACGCCCACTCCACGCTCGTCTTCGCGCACGCCCCCGAGAACCTCGACCCGCGGACCGCCGTCCACGAGTCGCACTGGTTCGTGCGTTCCGAGCCCTTCCCGACGGTCGCGTTCTCCTGGGCGTTCTTCGAGGAGTTCGAGCTGCCGCCTGGGGAGTCCTTCGAGTACCGCTACCGGCTCGTCGTGGCCGACGGTGCCTGGGACGAGGAACGCGTGTCCTCCTGTCTGGAAGGCCTGTCCTGGTGAAGCCCGGTCTTCCGCACCCGCTGCCGGGCGCCGTGGGCCTGTCCCACCTGAGCGCCTACGACTGGGAGGCCATCGACGGCGTCTGCGGCGGCAGCCCGCATCTGCACCTGGTGTGCACGGAGGCCTACGTCGTCACCGGCGGCCGGGGCGCGGTGCAGACGCTGAGCCCCGACGGCTACCGGGAGATCCCCCTGGAGCCGGGCTCGATCGCCTGGTTCACACCGGGCACCGTGCACCGCATGGTCCAGGGCGGCGATCTGCGCATCACCGTGCTGATGCAGAACAGCGGTCTGCCCGAGGCCGGGGACGCCGTGTTCACCTTCCCGCCGGACGTGCTCGCCGACCCGTCGCGGTATGCCGAGGCCGCCCGGCTCCCGCCCGGTACGGGTCCGGAGACGGCCGCGGCCGCCCGCCGGCGCCGGGACCTCGCCGTCGAGGGCTACCTCGGCCTGCGCGAGGCACTGGCCACCGGAGACAACGGCCCGTATCTGGAGTTCCAGCGGGCCGCCGCCCGCCTGGTACGGGACAAGGTGCCCACCTGGCGCGAGCTGTGGCGGACCGGTGCCCTGGCCACCGCGGAGCGCACCGGCGCCCAACTCGACGCGCTGGCGTCCGGTGAACCGTCGTACCTCGGCGAGGCGACCGCCCACGAGGCCGCGCCGACCCGGCTCGGCGGCTTCGGGATGTGCGGCCGACGGGACGAGTACAACCTGCCCGGCACGACGCTGCCGTACGGCGGCGAGTAACACCGTTTGCACGGGGGGGAGTTCCGAGGGGGGCCGTAGAAAGTCCGAGGAAGGGATGAGGTGACCTCGGCATGCCCGGACACAGGACAAAGGGGTTCTGCGCTTCGGCCGTCGCACTCGCGCTCTGCGCGCTGGCGGCCGGCTGCGGGGGCTCCGGGGAATCGGTCGGCGGCGGCAAGGTCGTGCTCCGCTACACGTGGTGGGGCAACCCCGACCGCGCGGAGCGCACCGAGCAGGCCGTCGCCCTGTTCGAGAAACAGCACCCGAACGTACAGGTGCAGACGTCGTTCTCGGGTTACGACGCCTACAAGCAGAAGCTCGCCGTCCAGGCCACGGGCGGCGACGCACCCGACGTGATGCAGCTCGACTACCGCCAGATCGACCAGTACGCCTCCGGCGGGGTCCTGCTCGACCTGGCGAAGCAGAAGGCCGTACTGCGCACCTCCGAGATCGACTCAGGGCTGCTGGCCACCGGCCGCGTGGACGGCACCCAGTACGCGATCCCGCAGGGCCGGGGCACCGAGACCGTCGTCTACGACGTCAAGACCTGGAAGACCTCCGGGGTGCCGCTCCCCGCGCAGGGGTGGACCTGGGACGACTGGGCCCGGGCCGTGCGCGCGCTCGAGAAGAAGACGGGCGAACCCGGCGCCACCGATCCCGGTCAGAGCGAGGACGCCTTCGAGGTCTGGCTGCGCGGACAGGGCAAGGCCCTCTACACCAAGGAGGGCGGACTGGGCTTCACCGCCGCCGACCTCACCAAGTGGTGGACCTTCACCGACCGGTTGAGGCGCGAGGGTGCCGTCTCCCCGGCCGGGCAGACCACCCAGCTCGACGGCTCCGTGGAGAACACCCCGCTGGGCCGGGGCAAGGCGGTCTCCGACACCAACTGGGACGCTCCGTCGAGCGGTTATCTCGCGATCATTCCGACGGGGATCGCGCTGGCACCCATGCCGTCCGGCTCCGACGGCACACCGGGGCAGTACTTCAAGCCGTCGATGTTCCTCGGTGTCTCCGCCCACACCGGCCACGCCGAGGCCGCCGCCCAGCTCGTCGACTTCCTCCTCAACGACGAGGACGCGGCGAAGATCCTCGGCGCCACCCGCGGCATCCCCGTCAACGAGACCATCCGCAAGGAGACAGCGCCCCTACTCAAGGACTTCGACAAGACGGCCGCCGACTACCAGGCCTCCCTGGAAGGGAAGTTGAAGGACCCGCCGCAGGCCCCGCCCTCCGGCGACAACGCCCTGCAGACCACCTTCCAGCGCGACTACGACCAGGTTTCCTACGAGCGTATGACGCCCCGCGAGGCGGCCGAGAACTACGTCACCGAGGCGAAGGCGGAGCTGAGGTCATGACCACCACCGCGATCCCGACCGGGGAGAAGCGCGCCACGGCCCCCACCACGAAGCGCCCATCCAAGCGCGAACGCCAGGGCGCCGCCTGGGTGTTCCTCTCCCCGTGGGTCCTCGGCGCGACCGTCCTCACCCTGCTGCCGATGGCCGTCTCGCTGTACCTGTCCTTCACCGACTACAACCTCTTCGACCCGCCCCACTGGGTGGGCCTGCGCAACTACACGCAGATGTTCACCGAGGACCCGCGCTACTGGCGATCCGTCACGACGACCCTGATGTACGTCGTGATAGCCGTGCCGCTCCAACTGGCCCTCGCGCTGGTCGTCGCGCTCGCCCTGAAGTCCATGAAACGCGGCAAGGCCTTCTACCGGTCCGCGTTCTACGCCCCCTCGCTGCTCGGCGCCTCCATGTCCATCGCCCTCGTCTGGCGTGCCGTCTTCAACGACGGCGGCACCGTGGACAACCTGTTCGGCACCGGCGGCTGGGTCAACAGGCCCGGCTGGGCACTGCTGGCCGTCGCGCTGCTGACGGTGTGGCAGTTCGGGGCGCCGATGGTCATCTTCCTCGCGGGTCTGCAACAGATACCGGCCGAGCTCTACGAAGCGGCGGCCGTCGACGGGGCCGGGACATGGCGGCAGTTCCTGTCCGTCACCGTGCCCATGCTGTCCCCGGTGCTCTTCTTCAACCTGGTCCTCCAGACCATCCAGGCCTTCCAGGTCTTCACGCCCGCCTTCGCGGTGAGCGCGGGCAAGGGCGGCCCCGCCGACTCCACGCTCGTCTACACGATGTACCTCTACGACCGCGGCTTCGTCGCCTCCCACATGGGCTACGCCTCCGCCATGGCCTGGGTGCTGCTGCTCGTCATCGGCGTCGTCACGGCGGTGCTGTTCCGCACCTCGCGTTCCTGGGTCTTCTACGCGTCCGAGGGGGACCGATGACCTCCATTTCAACTGCCGCCGCCCGCGAGCCCGTTCGCTGGGGTCGGGTCGCCCTGCACCTCGGCTGTCTGGCTGCCCTGCTCGTGATGCTCTACCCGCTGGCCTGGCTGCTCGCCACCTCGCTCAAGCCGGCCGACGAAGTGATCGCCAGCCTCGACCTGCTGCCCCGCCACCTGGAGTGGTCGAACTACGAGACCGCCTTCGAGGGCGTCAACGACGTCTCCATCTGGCGGCTGCTGTCCAACTCGCTGCTGATCGCCGGTGGCGCGGTCCTCGGCAACGTGATCAGCTGCTCGCTCGCCGCCTACGCCTTCGCCCGGCTGCGCTTCCGTTTCCGCGGCCCGATGTTCGCGTTCATGATCGCCACGATCATGCTGCCGCACCACGCGATCCTGATCCCGCAGTACATCATCTTCAACAAGCTCGGCATGGTGAACACCTACTGGCCGCTGATCCTGCCCAAGTTCCTGGCCACGGAGGCGTTCTTCGTCTTCCTCATCGTGCAGTTCATGCGCGGTCTGCCGCGTGAGCTGGAGGAGGCCGCCCGCATCGACGGCTGCGGGCCCTTCCGCAGCTTCTTCCAGATCGTGCTGCCGCTGACCAGGCCCGCGCTGATCACCACGGCGATCTTCACCTTCATCTGGACCTGGAACGACTTCTTCACCCAGCTCATCTACCTCTTCGACCCGGACAAGTTCACGCTCACGCTCGCCCTCAGGTCGTTCGTGGACGCCTCCAGCCAGTCGGCGTTCGGCCCCATGTTCGCGATGTCGGTGATCGCGCTGCTGCCGATCGTGCTGTTCTTCCTCGCCTTCCAGCGGTTCCTGGTGGAGGGCATGGCGAGCTCGGGACTCAAGGGATGAGCGGGATGCGTGCTCGTGAACCGGGCGAGGTCTTCGGGCCCAGGATGACCCTGTTCGCCGACATGCTGAGCGTCGGCCTGGCAACGGCACTGGTCTGCCTGCCCGTGGTGACGGTCCCGGCCGCGCTGTCGACCGCGTGTGCGGTCCTGCGGGGTGCGGGGGAGGGGCAACCGGCCACCGCGGGACGGTACTTCGCGGCGCTAGGGCGTCGGCTGCGGGCCGGTGACCTGGTGGCGGGCGCCGTCGCCCTGGCCGGTGCGCTGCTGTTCCTGGCAGACCTGGCGCTCGCCGGGGCCGGGTTGCCGGGGGCGTCGCTGTTCGCGGTGGTGGCCGCCGGCATCGGTGCGGTCGCCCTGGTGGTGGGCCTGCGGGCCTGTGCGCGCCCCGAGTCGCTCACCGACTGGCCGGCCGCCGTGCGGGAGGCCGCGCGTGATGCCGTACGGGATGCCGGCGGGAGCGCCCTGGTGCTGCTCGCCGTGGCCACGGCGGCCCTGTGTGCCTGGATGCTGGTGCCGCTGGCCTTCCTCGTGCCCGGACCGTTGGCGCTCGCGCTCACCGCCGTACATGTCCGGCTCACTGCCCGGGAGACATTCGGCTGAGAGACGGGCGGGCAGGGGCTCCGGAACCGGAGTCCCTGCCCGCCCGGTCTGCCGGGTCAGGCGGCTCGGAACGACCGCAGCCGCAGTGAGTTGCCGACCACGAACACCGACGAGAACGCCATCGCCGCCCCCGCGAGCATCGGGTTGAGCAGTCCGGCCGCCGCCAGCGGCAGGGCGGCCACGTTGTAGGCGAAGGCCCAGAAGAGGTTGGACCGGATCGTCCCCAGGGTGCGGCGGGCGAGGCGGATGGCGTCCGCCGCTGCCCTCAGGTCGCCCCGGACGAGGGTCAGATCGCCCGCCTCGATCGCGGCGTCCGTGCCGGTGCCCATCGCCAGGCCCAGGTCGGCCTGCGCCAGCGCGGCCGCGTCGTTGACGCCGTCACCGACCATCGCGACCGAACGGCCCTCTGCCTGAAGCCGCTTGACGACGTCGACCTTGTCCTGGGGCAGTACCTCGGCGATCACGTGCTCCGGCTCGATGCCGATTTCTCGGGCCACGGACTCGGCCACGGCCCGGTTGTCACCGGTCAGCAGGACCGGCCTGAGGCCGAGCGCGCGCAGGCGGACGATCGCCTCACGGCTGGTGTCCTTGACCGCGTCGGCGACTTCGAGCACGGCCCGCGCCTCGCCGTCCCAGGCGACCGCGATCGCCGTACGACCGAGGGCTTCCGCCTCCGACTTGACCCGTCGGAGCTCCTCGGGCAGCTCCAGGGACCAGTCGGCGAGCAGGCGCTCACGGCCGACGAGCACGGCATGACCGTCGACGATGCCCTGCACCCCGAGCCCCGGCACGTTCGCGAAGTCCTCCGGTGCGGGGAGAGCGCCCAGCTTCTCCCTCGCCCCGTCGGCGACCGCGCGGGCGACCGGGTGCTCCGAGGCGTGCTCCAAAGCGCCCGCCAGCCGCAGGACTTCGGCCTCTTCGGTGCCGTCCGCCGGGTGCACGGCCAGCAGGGTCATCCGGCCCGTGGTGACGGTGCCTGTCTTGTCCAGGACGACGGTGTCGACCTTGCGGGTGGACTCCAGGACCTCAGGGCCCTTGATGAGGATGCCGAGTTGGGCGCCGCGCCCGGTCCCGACCAGCAGAGCGGTCGGCGTGGCGAGCCCGAGGGCGCACGGGCAGGCGATGATCAGTACGGCGACGGCTGCGGTGAACGCGGCGGCCGTACCGGCGCCGTTGCCGAGCCAGAATCCCAGGGTGCCGAGGGCCAGCGCGATGACGACCGGCACGAACACCGCGGAGATCCGGTCCGCGAGTCGCTGAGCGGCCGCCTTGCCGTTCTGGGCGTCCTCGACCAGCTTGGCCATCCTGGCCAGTTGGGTGTCCGAGCCGACCCGGGTCGCCTCGACGACGAGCCGTCCGCCCGCGTTGAGGGTGGCGCCGGTGACGGCATCTCCGGGGGTGACCTCCACCGGCACGGACTCACCGGTGAGCATCGAGGCGTCCACGGCGGAGGAGCCCTCGACGACGGTCCCGTCGGTCGCGATCTTCTCGCCGGGACGGACGAGGAAGCGATCGCCGACCTTCAACTCCGCGATCGAGACGGTCTGTTCGTGCCCGCCCGGGTGCAGCACGGTGACGTCCTTCGCGCCCAGTTCCAGCAGCGCCTTCAGGGCCGCACCCGCCTTGCGCTTGGAGCGGGCCTCGAAGTACCGCCCGGCCAGGATGAACGCGGTGACCCCGGCCGCGGCCTCCAGATACAGGTTCCCGGAGCCGTCGCCGCGGGCGATCGTCAGCTCGAAGGGGTGCTTCATACCCGGCGTGCCCGCGGTCCCGAGGAACAGAGCCCACAGGGACCAGCCGAAGGCGGCCGTCGTGCCGACCGAGATCAGCGTGTCCATGGTGGCCGCGCCGTGCCGGGCATTGGTGAACGCCGCCTTGTGGAAGGGCCATCCGGCGTACGTCACCACGGGCGCCGCCAACGTCAGGGACAGCCACTGCCAGTACGCGAACTGCAGCGCCGGGATCATCGCCATCGCGACGACGGGCACCGCCAGCAGCACGGCGGTCACCAACCGCTCGCGCAGGGAACGCAGTTCGTCGGGCTCTTCCTCGCCGGGTGCGGACGGCTCGGGTGGTGCCGGTTCCCGGGCCGAGTACCCGGTGTTCTCGACGGTCGCTATCAGGTCCTGGACGGAGACACCCGCGGCGTGGGTGACCTTGGCCTTCTCGGTGGCGTAGTTGACGGTGGCGCTGACCCCGTCCATCCGGTTGAGCTTCTTCTCGATGCGCGCCGCGCACGAGGCGCAGGTCATGCCGCCGATGGCCAGCTCGGTCTCGGCTGCTGCGGTGGTGGTCATGATTGCTCCTCGTGGATACGGGGCGGGGGTATGGTGGCTTGCGATTCCTGTATACCCCCCATGGGTATCTGAGGCAAGCCGCTTGAACGGGTTGACTTGATACCCCCCAGGGGTATGGTGAAGTGCATCGAGAGTCGCATACCGACCCGGAGGAGCCGGCCATGCACGCTGGACTGAGGATCACCGCGTTCGCCGCCGCACTGGCCGCGACGTTCGGTACCGCCTATGGCGTGGGCCAGGGCGTCGGCCCCGTGACCGGGGACGAGACGCCCGCCCGCCACGACGCACACAAGGGAGACAGCGAGTCAGGGCATTCGGGTCATGAGTCGCCCCCGGCCGGCGGACTCCAGATCTCCGAGAACGGCTACACCCTCGACCTGCGGACCCCTCGTCTCGCGGCCGGACGCACCGCCGACCTCCGCTTCACCATCCGGGGCGAGGACGGCCGCGCGGTCACCGCCTTCCGCCGGGAGCACGACAAGGAACTCCACCTCATCGTCGCCTCACGGGACCTGAACACCTACCGCCATCTGCATCCCACCCGGGCCGCCGACGGCACCTGGAGCATCCCCGTGTCCCTGCCCCGCGCGGGCGGCTACCGGGTCTTCGCCGACTTCACCCCCGAGAAGAAGGGCGCCGAGAACCTCACCCTCGGCGCGGATCTGGCCGTGTCGGGCACCTACGCCCCGCAGAACCTGCCGGCGCCGGACACCACCACCGCGACCGAGGGCTACGACGTGAAGCTGGGTGGAGCCCTGCGCCCCGGTGCCGCCCGCGAGCTGAAGCTGACGGTCTCCCGCAACGGCAGGCCCGTCACCGATCTCCAGCCCTATCTCGGCGCCTACGGCCACCTGGTCGCCCTGCGCTCCGGCGACCTCGCCTACCTCCACGTCCACCCGGGCGGCGAACCCGGCGACGGCTCCACCCAGCCCGGCCCGGACATCTCCTTCACGGCCACGGCGCCCAGCAGCGGCACCTACCGGCTCTTCCTCGACTTCAAGCACGAGGGCAAGGTGCACACCGCCGCGTTCACGGTCCGGGCGGGCGCGGCGGTGACAGGGGAAGAGGCCTCCGAAGAGGCCCCCCATGAGTCGTCGGGCGAGCACGGCCACTGATCTCAGGTACGAGCCCGCCCCGTGCCCTACCGCCCGATGAGGGCCCCGGCGCCCCCGACCCGGACACGGGGGTCGCCCGCGCGCAGGGTCACCGTGAGTTCGCCGGGGCGGCCCAGGTCCTCGCCCTGGTGCAGGGTGAGGACAGCGTCCTCCGGGACCAGGCCGAGGTCACGGGCGTACGCACCGAACGCGGCGGCCGCGGCGCCGGTCGCGGGGTCCTCGACCACGCCGCCGACCGGGAAGGGGTCACGGGCGTGGAACACGGTGGCCGACTCCCGCCACACCAACTGGACGGTGGTCAGGTCCAGTCGGTGCATCAGGGTTTCGAGACGCGGGAAGTCGTACGCCAGGTTCGCGAGGCGTGCGCGCGTCGCCGCCGCGAGGACGAGGTGGCGGGCGCCGGCGAACGCGATCCGGGGCGGAAACGCCGGGTCGAGATCGGTGGCGGGCCAGTCGAGCGCGGCGAGTGCCTCCGTGAGGTCGGCCTCGGCGACCTCCTCGACGTGCGGTGCGACGCTGGTGAGCGTGGCCCTGACCGTCCCGTCCTCCTCGGCCACCGACACGGGCACGGTGCCGGCGGGCGTGGCGAACACCAGCTCCCCCGGGCCGATCCGCTCGGCCAGCGCGACGGCGGTCGCGACGGTGGCGTGCCCGCAGAACGGCACCTCGGCCTTGGGGCTGAAGTAACGGATGGTGAAGGTCCGTCCCTCCGGCCCTTCGAGGCCCTCCGGGGGTGCGGTCAGGAACGCCGACTCCGAGTATCCGAGCTCGGCGGCGATGGCCAGCATGTCGTCGTCGTCCAGGGCGGTGGCGTCCAGGACGACGCCGGCGGGGTTGCCGCCCTCGGGAGTGCTGGAGAAGGCGGTGTATCGCAGGACCTCGGGCCGCGGCGCGTTCGTCGTCATGCCGGCTGCAACGTGGGACCGGACGACGGCTATTCCTCAGCCGAGGGCCCGGTCCAGGTTGAAGGCCGCGCTGATGAGGGCGAGATGGGTGAACGCCTGCGGGAAGTTGCCCTGTTGCTCGCCGGTGTTGCTGATCTCCTCGGCGTACAGGCCCAGATGGTTGGCGTAGGTGAGCATCTTCTCGAAGGCCAGCCGCGCTTCGTCGATCCGACCGGCGTGCACCATCGCCTCGACGTACCAGAACGAGCAGATGGAGAAGGTGCCCTCGTCCCCGCGCAGTCCGTCGGGGCTCGCTGTCGGGTCGTAGCGGTAGACGAGGGAGTCCGACACCAGTTCCTCGGTCAGGGCGTCCAGCGTGGACAGCCACTTCGGGTCGGTCGGCGCGATGAACTTGGTCAGCGGCATCATCAGTACGGCCGCGTCGAGCACGTCGCCGTCCTCGTGCTGGACGAACGCCTGCCGGGTCTCCGACCAGCCGCGTTTCATGATTCGCCGGTAGATCGTGTCGCGGCATTCCCGCCAGCGGTTCAGGTCGGCGGGCAGCCCGCGCCGGTTGGCCATGCGGATCGCCCGCTCGATCGCCACCCAGCACATCAGCCGCGAGTACAGGAAGTTCTTGCGGCCGCCGCGGGTCTCCCAGATCCCCTCGTCGGGCTGGTCCCAGTTCTCGCACACCCAGTCCACCAGCGTGCTCACGTCGTCCCACTGGCCGCTGGAGATGGGCTTGGCCCACTTGTCGTAGAGGTAGATCGAGTCGATCAGAGCGCCGTAGATGTCGAGTTGGAGCTGGTCGGCGGCGGCGTTGCCGACCCGGACCGGTGCGGAGCCCTGATGCCCTTCCAGATGGCCGAGTTCACGCTCCGTCAGATCGGTACGGCCGTCGATGCCGTACATGATCTGGAGCGGCCCCGAGTGGCCGTGGCCGTCCGGGCTGACGTGCCGGATGAGGAAGTCCATGAACGCCTCGGCCTCGCTGGTGAAGCCGAGCCGCAGCAGCGCGTACACGCAGAAGGCGGCGTCACGCACCCATACGTACCGGTAGTCCCAGTTGCGCTCGCCGCCGAGCTGTTCGGGCAGGCTCGTCGTCGGCGCGGCCACGATGGCGCCGGTGGGCGCGTAGGTGAGCAGCTTGAGGGTGAGGGCGGAGCGGTGCACCATCTCCCGCCAGCGGCCCCGGTACTTGGAGGCGGACAGCCAGTGCCGCCAGTAGGCGACCGTGCTGTTGAACTGCTCCTCGGCCTCGGTGTGCGCACACCGGCGCGGGGTCACCTCGCCGCCGACCTGGTCCAGTGCGAACACCGCCGACTCGCCCTCGGAGAGCTTGAAGTCGGCGTGTACGTCCGGGCCTTCGGTCTCCAGCGGGACGGTCGCGGTCAGGCCCAGCGACAGCTTGGGGGACTCGAAGACCGCGACGTCCCCGACCATGCGGAGGGTGTGCGGCTGGGCGCCGTAGTCGAAACGCGGCGCCACGCGGGTCCGGAACGGAATCGAGCCGCGCACGCACACCACCCGCCGGATCAGCCGGTGCCGCTCGGTCTCCACCATGTCACCGTCGACCGGCATGAAGTCCTGGACCTCACCCACGCCGTCCTCGGTGTAGAACCGGGTGATCAGAACGTTGGTGTCGGGAAAGTAGAACTGCTTGGTCCGGGCCGGCACGGTCGCCGCGAGCTCGAAGCAGCCGCCGCGCTCCGCGTCCAGGATCGACGCGAAGACGCTCGGCGCGTCGAAGGACGGGCAGCAGTACCAGTCGATGGTGCCGTCGGTCCCGACCAGTGCCACGCTGCGCAGATCGCCGATCAGACCGTGCTCGGCGATCGGCAGGTAGCCCGTGTGATCCCTGGGTGATCCGCTCATCGCAGCCTCCTGCGGATCAGCCTATGCAGGATCGCCCGCGGGTGTCACGAAAACAGTCAGGGGACCGCAGGGCGCACCGCTCCTGCCCGCGTATGCTTGATTGTGCTCGAATAATGGCTATATCTTGCAAGAGCAATCAAAGTGACAGAGGGGTACGGCATGACTCATGTCGAGGACGAGCTGACCAGCCAGCCCGAGTGCTGGACCCGGGCGGCGGCGGAGGCCGCGGGCCACGCCCACGCGCTTCCGGCGGCCGGGGAGCGGGTCGCGATCGTCGGATGCGGCACGTCGTACTTCATGGCGCAGGCCGTGGCGGCGCTGCGGGAGGGCTCGGGCCAGGGCGAGACCGACGCCTTCGCCGCCTCGGAGTTCCCGCAGGCCCGTTCGTACGACCGTGTCGTCGCCCTCACCCGCTCCGGCACGACGACCGAAGTCCTCGACCTGCTCGGGCAGCTGAAGGGGCGCACCCGCACGACCGCCCTCACCGCCGACCCCGCCACCCCCGTCATGGCCGCCGCCGACGAGGTCGTCGTCCTCGACTTCGCCGACGAACGCTCGGTCGTCCAGACGAGGTTCGCGACCACCGCCCTCACGCTGCTCCGCGCCCACCTGGGCCTGCACACCGACGCCGTCGTCGCCGACGCCCGCACCGCACTCACGACTGCCTTGCCCGAAGGCCTCGTCGCATGCTCGCAGTTCACCTTCCTCGGCCGGGGCTGGACGGTGGGGCTGGCCAACGAGGCAGGGCTGAAGATGCGCGAGGCATCCCTCGCCTGGACCGAGGCCTACCCGGCGATGGAGTACCGGCACGGCCCCATCAGCATCACCACCCAGGGCACCGCCACCTGGATGCTCGGCGCGGCCCCCGAGGGGCTGGCCGAACAGGTCCGGGAGACCGGCGGACTGTGGGTGCCGGGCACCCTCGACCCCCTCGCCGAACTGGTCCGAGTACAGCGCCTCGCGGTCGCCGTCGCCGGGGCCCGCGGCCTCGACCCGGACCAGCCCCGCCACCTCACCCGCTCGGTGATCCTCGCCCGCCCCTAGGAGACGTCGTGCCCCTGGTCACCACCCGCGAGCTCGTCCCCCGCGCCGCCGCCACCCGCTCCGCCGTCGCCGCCTTCAACATCATCACCCTGGAACACGTCGAGGCCGTCATCGCCGGCGCCGAGTCCCTGGACGCGCCGGTCGTCCTCCAAGTCAGCGAGAACGCCGTCAAGTTCCGCCACGGCCGTCTCCTCCCGCTCGCTCGCGCCGCCGTCGTCGCGGCCGAACGAGCCACCGTCCCCGTCGCGTTGCACCTCGACCACGTCCAGAGCGACGACCTGCTGCGCCAGGCGGCCGACGCCGGCTTCGGCTCCGTGATGTACGACGCGGCCCACCTGCCCTACGCCGAGAATCTCGCCGCCACCCGGGCTGCGGCCGACTGGGCGCACTCCCAAGGGCTGTGGATCGAGGCCGAGTTGGGGGAAGTGGGTGGGAAGCAGGGCCGACCCGCGCTGGACGCCCACGCCCCCGGCGCCCGCACCGACCCCGCCGAGGCCCGCGCCTTCGTCACCGACTCCGGCGTGGACGCCCTCGCCGTGGCCATCGGCAGCGCCCACGCGATGACCGAACGCACCGCCACCCTCGACCACGACCTGCTCAAACGCCTCACCACCACCCTGGACGTCCCCCTCGTCCTGCACGGCTCCTCCGGAGTCCGCGACGACGAACTCACCGCTGCCGTCGCGGGCGGCATCGCCAAGGTCAACGTCGGCACCGCGCTGAACATCGCGATGACCGGCGCGATCCGGGAGTTCCTGGCGGCTCACCCCGAGGCGGTGGACTCCCGGGCCTACCTGAGTGTCGGGCGGGACGCCATGGCCGACGCGGCCCGGCGGATCATCCGGCTGCTCGGGCGGTGAGGACGGGCTGGTAGAACCCACTGGAGGCCGGATCGTGCCACCGCACGTCGACGAAACCGGCCGCGGCCACGAACTCCGTCAGCTGTGAACGGGCCAGGGCCCAGGAGGTCGTACGGCGGACGCGGACGGCCCAGTCGTCCCCGTCGCCGGGCACGAGCTGGAAGTACTCCTGGTCGTAGCGCTCGCCGTCCTCGTGCCAGTGCCACAGCTGGAAGGTGATCACCCGGCCGTCGGAGGTCTCGGAGACCTGCGGAGGCGGGGCCCCGGGCCTGGTATGGCGCATCTCGTCGTAGTCGCGAAGGGTGAGCACCAGCAGACCGCCGTCCCGCAGAACCCTGCGCATGCCCGCGAGCGCGGCCTCCAGGTCCCGGGCCGTCAGCAGATGCGCCAGCGAGTTGTCGGCGCAGACGACGACATCGAAGAAGGACGACACGAAAGGCAGCCGTCTCATGTCCGCGGCGGCGGTCGGCAACAGTGTCCCGCGGGCCGTGGCCTCCTGGGTGGCACGTGCGGCGGCCACCGGACTGAGGTCGCTGCCGACGACCCGGTGCCCCGCGAGGGCCAGTCCGATCGCCTGGGTCCCGATGCCGCACGAGCAGTCCAGGACGCGCTGCGGTCCCGGCCCCAGGTCCTTGCGCACGAGCGCCCCGAGCACGGCCGCCTGATGCGCCATGCTCACGTCCCAGTCCGCGAAGATCCGGTGGTAGTCCGGGGCCAGCGCGTCGTAGAAGGCCCGCACCGAGGGATCAGACACCCGACTCCTTCACCGCCTTGAGCACCACGAACTTCGGCCCGCCGGCGACGAGTTCACTGTTGCCGAACAGCTTCCGCAGCTTCACGTGATACCCGAGATGGCGGTTCCCGACAACCCACAGTGCGCCGCCGGGCCGTAGCGCCCTGCGCGCTCCGGTGAACATCCGCCAGGCCGTCGCGTCGGTCGTCGCCTGGTGGGAGTGGAAGGGCGGGTTGTTGAGGACGAGGTCGACGCTGCCCGCCGGGACGCCCGCCAGACCGTCCCCGACCCGGAACTCCGCGTGCCCCGGCACGCCGTTCGCCTTGTACGTCCCCTCCGCCGAGGCCACCGCCTGGAAGGACTCGTCGACGAACAGCACCTCGGCCTCGGGGTTGGCCAGGGCCACCGCCGTACCGACCACGCCGTTGCCGCAGCCCAGGTCCACGATCCGCTGGGAGCCCCGGCTCTTCGGGAGGTGCTGGAGGAAGAACCGGGTGCCGATGTCGAGCCGGTCCGCGCAGAAGACGCCCGCGTGATTGACGACGGCACGCCCGGAGGCGGCACCGATGCCGTCCGGGAGGGTGTAGCCGTACGGCCAGGGGTTGGCGGGCCGTGCGAGCGTCGGCTCCGGCGCGCAGAAGATGAGCCGGGCCTTCTTCTCGGCCAGCGAGGTGCGGGTCGGCCCGAGGATCCGCTCGAACAGCTGGAGCGTCGAGGTGTGGATCTCCTTCACCATGCCGGTGCCGACGACGAGCGTGCCCTCGTGCACCGCGGGCGCCAGCCGCAGCAGCTGGTCCTCCAGCAGGGCCAGGCTCTTCGGCACCCGCACCAGCAGGACGTCGACGCGGCCGGGCGGTGGGTCCTGTGTGGTGAGCAGCCGGACGGTGCCGGGCTCGACGCCGGCGCGTTCGAGGTTGGCGCGGGTCGCCTCCTGGCTGAGGAAGGAGTCGGTGATCTGGACCGGCCGGTGCGCCGCCAGCGCGGTGACCAGCGCGCCCCAGCGGTCTCCGACCACCACGACCGCGCCGGACAGGGCCACGCCCTCCGCCGCGAGATGCCTCAGCAGATACTCGTCGGAGGCGTCCCAGGCACGCAGCCGGTCACGCGGGTCCTCGGGGAAACGGGTGAGCGCGAGCTCGCCCCAGGGGGTCGTCATACGGTCGTCCATCGTGCGTCCAGGCTATCGGAGTCGCAGCTCAGGCCCGCTCGGGCAGGATGGAACCCATGGATGCCGAGCTGTTCCCCCGACCCCGTGCGGAGGTCGCGCCGGGCGCGGTGCACGTCCCGCACTGGCTGGAACCGGGCCGGCAGCGCGACCTGCTGGCGGCCTGCCGGGAGTGGGCGCGCCCGCCCGCCGGACTGCGCACGGTCCGCACCCCGGGCGGCGGCACGATGACCGCACGGCAGGTCTGCCTGGGCTGGCACTGGTACCCGTACGCCTACGCCCGCACGGTCGCCGACGGCGACGGGGCACCCGTGAAGCCCTTCCCGCACTGGCTGGGCGAGCTGGGTCGGGAAGCGGTGCGCGACGCACTCGGTCCGCAGGAGGTGTCGTACGACATCGCGCTGATCAACTTCTATGACGGCGAGGCTCGTATGGGCATGCACCGCGACAGCGACGAGAGGTCGGACGCGCCCGTGGTCTCCCTGAGCCTCGGCGACACCTGCGTCTTCCGCTTCGGCAACCCCGAGACCCGGACCCGGCCCTACACGGATGTCGAACTGCGCAGTGGTGACCTGTTCGTGTTCGGCGGCCCGTCGAGACTCGCCTACCACGGGGTCCCTCGTGTGCATCCGGGCACAGCGCCGCCCGAGTTGGGGCTGACGGGGCGGCTGAACATCACGCTGCGGGTCAGCGGGCTCTGAGCTCGATCGCGAACGGATCATGGGAGACTCGCCCTCATGAGCGGCAAGGCGGACCCCCGGCCGGCGGGGGAAGGAACCACCTCGAGGGCGCGGCTGGACCGGGGGCGCGGTGCGCTCGGGCCCGCGTTGGAGCTCGTGCACACCGGTCGCGCGCCCACCCGGGCCGTGCTCACCGCCGAACTCGGGGTGACCCGGGCGACGGCCGGCGCGGTCGCCGCCGAGCTGGAGGCGCTCGGGCTGATCCGCGTGGACGCCAGGCCCACCGCGGCCGCCGGTTCGCAGGGCCGGCCCTCGCATCGCCTCGCGGTCGCCGAGGACGGTCCCGTCGTGCTGGCCGCGCAGGTCCACGCCGACGGTTTCCGGGCCGCCCTGGTCGGTCTGGGCGGTCGTATCGTCGCCACCGCCCCCGGCTGCGAGACGGTCGACGCCGACCCGGCGAAGGTCCTCAGCTCCGTCGTAGAGGCGGGCGCCGACCTGCTGCGCACCACCGGCAGACGCTGCGTCGGCGCCGGACTCGCCGTGCCGTCCGCGGTCGCCGAACCCGACGGCCTCGCCCTCAACCCCCTGCACCTCGCCTGGCCCGCGGGCGCCCCCGTCCGCCGGATCTTCGACGAGTGCGTGCGGGCCGCAGGCATCACCGGACCGGCCTTCGCGGCCAACGACGTCAACCTCGCCGCGCTCGCCGAGCACCGGCACGGCGCGGGCCGCGGCGCCCGGGACCTGCTGTGTGTGGCGACCGGACACCGGGGCGTGGGCGGCGCGCTGGTGCTCGACGGGCGTCTGCACACAGGGAGTTCGGGCCTGGCCCTGGAAGTCGGCCACCTCACCGTGAACCCCGAGGGCCGCCCCTGCCACTGCGGCAGCCGGGGCTGTCTGGACGTCGAGGCGGACCCGCTGGCGTTCCTCACGGCGGCGGGACTCGCCCCCGGCCCCGAGCTCTCCCTGCTCCAGCAGGCCAACGACCTCGTCCGGCACCACTACGACGATCCCGCCGTCCGCACCGCCGCCGAGGCCCTCATCGACCGCCTGGGCCTCGGTCTCGCGGGCCTGGTGAACATCCTCAACCCGGACCGCATCATCCTCGGCGGCCTCCACCGCACCCTGCTGGACGCCGACCCCGCGCGTCTGCGCGCCGTCGTCGCCGATCGCAGCCTGTGGGGGCAGAGCGGCGGCGTTCCCATCCTGGCCTGCACCCTCGACCACAACAGCCTGGTCGGCGCGGCCGAGTTGGCGTGGCAGCCGGTGCTGGACGATCCGCTGGCGGCGCTGACCCGTGGCTGATCTGCTGGAGGTTGGGGGACTCCGGCTGGTCGAGGTGGCGCCCCCGGTGGTCCCGGCCGAGGTGCGGACGGCCATGGAGCGCGAGTGGGGCGAGGCCGTCCTGGCCAACCCGGCCCTCTTCGACGGCCCGGTGGCGGTGTGCGCGGAGCTTTCCCGGGAGGCACCGGACGCCCTCCTCGTCTCCTGGTCCCGGGTGACCTATCGGTACTTCGCGCTGCGCCGCGTCCCGGGTGCCACCGCCCTGCGGTCCCTCTTCGTCAGCGTGGTGCAGCCGGCGGACGACGGACGCGTGCTGGTGGGCCGTATGTCCTCGTCCACCGCCGCGCCCGGCCGCTGGCAGTTCCCCGGCGGATCGGTGGAACCGCCCACCGGCGACGAGCCCCTGGACGAGCCCGCCCTGCGCCGCCACGCGGCCGTGGAGCTGGCCGAGGAAACGGGCGTCGACGTCCCGGCCTCGGGCCTCATCCGGTGTCTGGTGACGCACGGCGGGGACGGTCAGGTCGGTGTCCACTACCTGGCGCCGCCGTTGCCCGCGTCCTTCCTGCAGGAGAGCTTCACGGCGCTGGTGGCCGCGGAGACGGCACGGGGACGCGCATCGGAGTTCGACCGGATCGCCCTCGTCGGCTCACCGGCCGAACTGCCCGACCTCGTCGGCCCGCACGTGGGCTACCTGGATCCCGTCGTCCGTTGGGCGAGCCGCCGAGTAGGCTCGTGACATGCGGATCTCCGTCTCCTCGGACATGGACGAACCCGTCGCGCGCACCCTCGTCGACGAACTGCGCGCGCGGGGCCACGACGTGGTCGCGTACGGCGCCCTGAGCCCCGGCGCCGACCCGCAGTGGGCCGTCTGCTCCGAGGCCGCGGCCCGCGAGGTGGCCGCGGGGACGGCCGACCAGGCCGTCGTGTGCTGCTGGACCGGCACCGGCGCCTCCCTCGCCGCGAACAAGGTCCCGGGCGTACGGGCCGCCCTGTGCACGGACGCCTACACGGCGGACGGCGCCCGCCGCTGGAACGACGCCAACGTCCTGGCCCTCAGCCTCCGCCTCACCTCCGGGCCACTCCTCAAGGAGATCCTCGACGCCTGGTTCACCGCCGAGCCGAGCGAGGACGCCGAGGACCGGGAGAACGTGGCCCGGGTGGGACGCCTGGACGCCGGCCGGGCCTAGAAGCGCGCGCCCGGTCAGACGCCGAGCGGGCCGGCCACCTTCAGCTCGCCGTGGTCGATCAGCCATCGCACCGACTCCAGTACGGCCGCCTCCGGTTCGTAGCGCGGCGCGTAGCCCAGGAGGGTCCTGGCCTTCTCGATGGTGAGGTATTGACTGCGGTAGAGGTGCTCCCAGCTCGCCTCGGCGTGCTCCGGGGCCGTGGTCCGGCGGAACTGTTCCCAGGTCACCGGCTCCAGCGACGCGGTCCGACCGAACCAGCCGGCCGCGATGCGGGCGTACCCGCGGACGTTCAGTGCGGTGGGGGCGACGACGTTGAAGTCCTCTCCCGCCGCCGCGTCCTGGTGCTCGACCGCCCGTTCGAAGGCCTGGGCGACATCGTCGGCGTGCACATGGTGCATCAGCTCGACCCCGATCCCCGGGATCGGCAGCGGCTCTCCGGCCGAGAGGGCGTACCAGACCGCGGGGTCGAGGTTTCCCAGCGGACCGATCGGGTGCCAGCCCGGACCGACGATGTGCCCGGGGTGCAGGGACGTGGTCACCAGACCCCCGGAAGCGGTCTCCTCCTTCAGCATCCGGGCGATCCGGTCCTTCTGGATGCCGTATTCCCCGATGGGCGCGGTGCCCGTGGTCTCGGAGATCGGCAGCTTGTCGCTGGGGCCGAAACGCCACACGGTGCCGCAGTGCAGCAGGTGCCCGACCTGGCCGCGCAGCCGCTCGACCAGCGCGGTGGCCGCCTCCAGGGTGAAGCAGACCAGGTCGATCACGATGTCCGGTGCCAGGCCTGCCACCCGGTCACCGAAGGTGCCCTCGCCGTCCTCCTGCTGCCGGTCGGCGACGACGTGGCGGACCTGCTGCCACTCGGGAGCCTCGGTGTAGGCCGTGCGGGTGCCACGGCTGATGTTGATCACTTCATGGCCGGCCCGCACCAGGCGGGGGACGAGGAAGGTGCCGATGTGGCCGCTTCCGCCGATGACGACGACTCGCATACGTTTCCCATCAGTGTCGAGCAGGTCAGTGTCAGGTAGGAGTATCCGGCGGCACCGTCAGGCTCCACAGCGCCGCCACCAGCGGTCGGCGCAGATCGGACCGCCGAACGCACAGACCGATCGCGAAGTGTTCGGGCCGCGGATCGGCGGGTACCTCCGACAGCCGTTCGCGCACCGCGCTGTGTTCCAGTACGAGGCGGGGGACCACGCCCGTGCCGCAGCCCAGGGCGACCAGCGTCAGCAGTCCTTCGTGACCGTCGGGCTCGCAGGCCACGTCGGGGACCGTGCCCCGGGCGCGGAACCAGCGGTCGGCCGCCTCGCGGACGAGCCCGCGGTGGGGGAGGACGAAGGGCCCGTCCAGGTCCGGGTCCGGACGGTCCCGCGCGGTGACGAGGACCAGGTCGGTCACCGCCACCGTCCGGCTCACCAGCCCTTCCGGCAGCCGCGCCGGGATCCCCGCCACGGCCACGGCCACGTCCACCTCGCCCTCGTCGAGGCGGGCCAGGGCGGCCGCCGCGTCACCCGTGCGCAGGTCCAGCCGTACCTGGGGATGGGCCGCGCGGAACGGCGCCAACAGGTCGGGCAGCAGGGCCTGGCAGGCGGTCACCGTCGCGAACACCGCGAGGTGGCCGGTCAGTTCGGCCGGGTCCGGGTGCTCCTCGCGGTAGGCGCGCCACAACTCCAGGGCCTGGACGGCGTAGGCGCGGAAGCGGTGCCCTTGCGCGGTCAGCGACACCCCGCGCGGGCCGCGGTCGAACAGCCGATGCCCGAGGTCCGCCTCCAGCCGCTGCACGGTCCTGGTCAGCGTGGCCGGACTGACATGGCAGTCGAGGCTGGTCCGGCCGAAGTTCAGCGTCTGCGCGAGGTGCAGAAAGAGACGCAGTTCCCGGTGATCGTCCATGTGACCTCGGCCTTTCAGTTCACGCAACAGTGCGCTGCAAAAGTTGCGCTTGCTGCAATGCTCGGCCGGAGCCTACAACTCCACCATGACCTCCACCACGTACACCTCCGGCGTCTTCACCCTCGAAACCATGGACGTCCCCGGCGGCACGGAGACCGTGCTGCGCGGGGGCCGGCACCTGTTCCCGCTGCTGCCCCAGGCCTTCGCCGGGGTCCGCCGCATCGGTGTGCTCGGCTGGGGCCCGCAGGGCCGCGCCCAGGCGCTCAACCTGCGCGACTCCCTCGCCGACACCGACATCCGGGTGGCCGTGGGCCTGCGTCCCGGCTCCCGCTCGGCCGCCGACGCGCGCACCCACGGCTTCACCGAGGAGGACGGCACGCTCGGCGACTGGCTCGCGGTCGCCGCCGACAGCGACCTGGTCGTGCTGCTGATCGCGGACGCGGCGCTCGCCGCCCACCACCGGGAGATCTTCGCGGTGCTGAAGCCCGGCGCGGCCATCGGACTCTCGCACGGCTTCCTGCTCGGCCATCTCCGGGAGACCGGCGGCGAGTTCCCGGCCGGGCACCCCGTGATCGCCGTGTGCCCCAAGGGCATGGGCGACTCCGTGCGGCGTCTCTACCAGCAGGGCGCCGATGTCAACGGCGCCGGCATCAACAGCAGTTTCGCCGTGCACGCCGACCCCGACGGCCGGGCGGTCGACCTCGCGCTCGGCTGGTCGGTGGCGCTCGGATCGCCGTACACCTTCCGGACCACGCTGGAGAGCGAGTACCTCTCGGACATCGTCGGCGAGCGCGCGATCCTGCTCGGCGCCGTGCACGGCATCGTCGAGACGCTGTACACGCGGTACCGCCTGGCCGGGGACGACGAGGTGACGGCGTACGAGAGGTCCTGCGAGAACGTCACCGGGCCGATCGCCCGCACCCTCTCGCACGCGGGCCTGCGGGCGGTCCGCGACGGCCTCTCCCCGTCCGGCCGGGAGGTCTTCGACCGGGCGTACACGGCGACGTACGGGCCCGCTCGCGAGATCGTCGCGGAGATCTACGACGAGGTCGCCGACGGCACCGAGCTGCGCAGCGTGATCCTGGCCGAACGCCGGCTCGGGGCACGGCCGATGAGCGAGATCGGCGGTTCGCCCATGTGGGGCGCCGGTGAGAAGGTGCGGGCGCTGCGGGGCGAACGCGCACTGCCCGTCGAGCCGTTCACCGCCGGGGTCTTCGTCGCCACCATGGTCGCCCAGATCGACGAGTTCGCCGAGCGCGGCCACCCCTGGTCCGAGATCGTCAACGAGTCCGTCATCGAGGCCGTCGACTCCCTCCTGCCCTACATGCACGCCCGTGACGTGGCCCACATGGTCGACAACTGCTCCCGCACGGCCCGCCTCGGCGCCCGCCGCTGGGGGCCGCGGTTCCAGGCCGCCTACGAGCAGATCGCCTACCCGGCTGCCGAACTCCCGGCGGACGATAGCCTGGTGGCGGCCTTCGCGAGGCACCCCGCGCACGAGGCGCTGGCCGCGGCGGCGCAACTGCGGCCCTCGGTGGACATCTCGGTGGCGTAGGGCCGTTGTCAGTGGCGGCGATTAGCCTGCTGCGCATGATCGAGACGACTGAGGGCGACCGCGCCTTTCCGCCCGCCCTGGCCGACGTGGCCCGCGTGGAGTTCGACTACGACGACGGCGAGGGCGTCGACTTCGAGCCGTACGACGCCTTCGACTCCGCCGAGGAGACGACCGACTGGCTGCGCCACTGGACCGGCAACCACCAACTGGACGGCGACGCCTACCGCGTCTTCGGGCAGGACGGCACCGGTGGCCTCGCCGCCCTGTGGTGCGTGCGGCCGGGGCGCCCCCTCGTCGAGCAGCCCGTGGTGTTCCTGGGCTCGGAGGGCGAGCGCGGTGTGGTGGCGGCAAGCCTGTCCGACTTCCTGTGGGTGCTCGCCGATGGCCTCGGGCCTTTGGAGGTCGTGGATTTCGAGCAGTACGAGGGCCGTCCGAGCGCGACGCTGACCGCACTCGCCGAACGCCACGCGACCACCCCGCGCCGCACCACCCGGGACATCGTCACCACCGCCCAGGCGGAGTTCCCGACCTTCTCCGAGGACATCGACGCGCTCTGCCGGTGAGCGGCGTCATGGCTGGCTCCACGCCACGGCCAGGGCTCGACCCGGGTTGTCGGTGAGGATGCGAAGCACCGGTTCCTCACCCAGTTCGGCCGTGAGGCGCGGCCGCACCCGGCGCAACAGATACGGCATCCCCGGGCCGCCGTTGACCGAGCGGGCCGCCGCGGTCGTGGTGTCGCCGCCGAGCAGCAGCCGGTCGCCGTGCCCCGCGTCCGCGAGCTCCCGCATCGCGTCGGGCATGCGCCAGTCCGTGGCGTGGTGGGCGCGCGAGGGTCCGTCGAAGGCGAGGTAGCAGCCCGACGCCGCGGCCTGGCGGTGCACCGTGAAGTCGGGGGAGCGGTTGAGATGCCCGAGGATCACTCGCTGCGGCGGCACCCCCAACTCCCCGCACAGCAGCTCCAGTACGTCCAGCGCACCGGTCCCCAGCTCCAGGTGGACGGCGATCGGCGCCCCCGTCGCGTGATGCGCCTCGGCCGCCGCGGTCATCGTCCAGCGGGCGTGCGCGTCCAGCGCGTGGAAGCCGCCCGCCACCTTGATCAGCCCCGCTCGGGCCCCCGACGGCCCGATGCCCTCCGTCAGTTCGGTGACGAACACGTCGGCCAGCCGGCCGCGCAATCCGGCGAGCGTGGCGTCGTCGTAGTGGACCGCCTGGTGCAGCCCGGTCGCGGCGACGATCCGCACCCCGGTCTCCCGTGACAGCGCCGGCAGTTCGTCGGCCCGACGCCCCAGCCCGTACGGCGTCCACTGCACCACGGCGCCACCGCCCTGCTCGGCGAACGCCGTCAGCTCGGCCCGCGCCGCCGAGACGCTCCGCAGCTCCTGCCCCGGCAGTTGGGGGCTGGCGAAGAACAGGTGGTCGTGCGCGTCGCACACGCCGAGCTCCTCGGCGGGGACGTCCCCCGCCACCGTACGGACCGCGACCGCGCTCACCACTGACGCCCCCGCGGCAGCCGCTCCCGTCCCGGCGCCGACACGTGCAGTACCTCGAACAGATCACCGTCCGCCTTCGGCGCTTCGTGCGCCCAGAGAGAGAAGTGCACGAGTTCCCAGCGGGCCGTGTCCACGGCGGCCGCCGCGAACAGCGCGCCGTCCTCCCCGGCCAGCCGCTCCGTCTCCTCCACCGCTTCCCCCATCACCTCCGCCAACTCCACGCCCTCGGGCACCGGTTGACGCCTGCGGACCGCCGCCCTGGCGGGGGTGCCGACGGCGCCGCCCTCCTCGTACGACAGACCTGTCCACTGCCGCACCGACGGCCGCCCGAAGTCGTTGCTGAGCCCCTGGAAGGCACCTCCCCAGAGGAAGCTGTTCATGCCCTCCACGGTGTCCCAGAGGTAGAAGGGGGCGTACTGGTGGACGGGCGAGCCGTTCACCCCGCGCTCGCGGATCAGGTACGTCTTGAAGCCGAGCCCCTCCCAGTCGTCCAGCAGATGCCCGATCCGGGCCACCCGGGCGCGGATGACGGCCATGTCGTAGTCGGCGGGCAGGGTGAGCTCGTACTGCATGGCGTGCATCGGATGCCTCCTCAGGCGGAGTGGTCCTCGGGGGCGACGTGCGCGCCCCAGTCGGCGGTCGTGCCGTTCTCGGCGGCCTCGACGACCGCGAGATGGGTCATGAAGGTGCGTGGCCCGGCCCCGTGCCAGTGCCACTCGCCCGGCTCGATCCACACCGTGTCACCCGCGCGGACCGGCTCGACGGCACCGCCCCTGCGCTGCACCAGCCCCTCGCCCTCCAGGACATGCAGCACCTGGCCGTGCGGATGGCGGTGCCACGCGGTGTGCGCGCCGGGCGCGAAATGGACGTTGAACATCCGCAGCCGGGACGGCGAGGCGGGCGCGGCGATCTCGTCGAGCCACACCGTCCCCGTGAAGTTCTCGGCCGGACCCTGCCGGCTCTCCGGGCGCTGTCGGGTGATCTGCACGTGGGTCGACTCCCTTACGAGGACGGTGGTGTGAGCAGGGAGAGCAGACCCCGTACGCCCGTGTCGAACGCGGCGGGCGAGCCGGACGCGCGGGCGAGGACATAGCCGCCCTGGACCGTCGCGAGAACGGTCGCCGCGATCTCCTCGCCGTCCAGCGAGGACGCGAACTGGCCCTGTTCCTTACCCTCTTCGACGATCCCGGCGATGCGCTCACGGATCCAGTCGATCGTCTCGTCGACGGGCGCGCGCAATTCGTCGCTGGCGATGACGTCCGGGTCCATCGTGAGCCGGCCGATCGGGCAACCGCGCAACACGTCCCGCTCACGCCGCAGATACGCCTCGATGCGCTCGTACGGCGTGCCGGGCCCGCCGAGTACTCCCTCCGCGGTAGTCCGCAAGTCCTCGGCGGTCCGCCGGATCGCGGCCAGGGCCAGGTCGGGCTTGCCCTTGAAGTGGTGGTACATGCTGCCCTGTCCGGCCCCCGCACGCTCCAGGATCGCCTTGGGGCTGGTCCCCACATAGCCGCGCTCCCACAGGAGCTCACGGGTGGACTCGATCAGTCGGTCCGAAGTGCTCATGCGCTCACTGTACATACTAGTAGTTACAGAAGTCGAGGCCGTCTCGTACTCCCCAGGAGGTATCCGCACTGCCGCTGTCCGTACGACGACCCGGCCCCCTCTCCGGAGCCAGTCTCGAGTCATCACGACAAGACCCACCAAGGAGATGACTCGAGATGCAGACACTCGCGCACTGGGACGGCGGCCCCGGCCCGTGGATCCTCTTCTTCCCGCTGATCTGGGCGGCCGTCGTGCTCGGCGTCGTCACCGTCCTGCGCCGCACCGTCCGGCGCGGCCACCGCGGACCGTGGCGCCCCATGGCCGACGCCGCCCCCTCCGGCGACTCACCGATCGCCATGCTCGGCCGCCGCTTCGCCTCGGGCGAGATCGACGAGGACGAGTACTGGCGCCGGCTGTCCGTCCTGGACGAGCAGTTCGGCCGTACGGCGGGCAAGGGCGGTGCGGCATGACCGCCACGACCGCCTCGACGAGGACGCTGCCGGCCGCCCGGGTGGTCGACGCCGTGAAGGTGTACGGCAGCGGCGACACCGGGGTGCGGGCCCTGGACGGGGTGAGCGTCGACTTTCCGGCCGGCCGCTTCACCGCGATCATGGGGCCCTCGGGCTCCGGCAAGTCCACCCTCATGCACTGCGCGGCCGGCCTCGACACGCTCACCGAGGGCGCCTCCTACATCGGCGACACGGACCTCGGCTCGCTCGACGACCGCCGCCTGACCCTGCTGCGCCGGGACCGCGTCGGCTTCGTCTTCCAGGCGTTCAACCTGGTGCCGACGCTGACCGTCGAGGAGAACATCAGGCTGCCGCTGGACCTCGCGGGAGGCAAGGGCGACCCGGAGTGGATCGACGCGCTGATCGAGGTCGTCGGCCTGCGCGACCGGCTCCGGCACCGGCCGGCCGAGCTGTCCGGCGGACAGCAGCAACGCGTCGCCGTGGCCCGGGCGTTCGCCGGCCGGCCGGACGTCGTCTTCGCCGACGAGCCCACCGGGAACCTCGACTCCCGCTCCGGCGGCGAGGTCCTCGGCCTCCTCGGCAGGACCGTGCGCCGGACGGCCCGCACGGTCGTCATGGTCACCCACGACCCGGTCGCCGCCGCCCACGCCGACGAGGTCGTCTTCCTCGCCGACGGGCGCCTGGTGGACCGTATGGAATCCCCCACCGCCGACCGGGTCCTGGACCGCCTGAAGGCCTTCGAGGTGCCCTCATGAACGCCTCCGTACGGCTGAGCATGTCCTCCCTGCGCGCCCACAAGCGGCGCTTCGCGGGGACCTTCCTCGCGGTGTTCCTCGGCGTGGCGTTCCTCGCCGGGACGCTCGTCATGGGCGACACGCTCCGCGCCGGCTTCGACACCATGTTCGGCAACGCGACCAGCGGCACCGACGCCGTGGTCCGCAGCGCCGAGGCCATCACCACGCCGGGGGAGAGCCAGGGGGTGCGCGAGCCGGTCGACACCGATCTGGTCAGGACCGTCGAGCAGGTCCCCGGTGTCGCGGCGGCCGTCCCCGACATCCAGGGGGCGGGCCAGTTGATCGGCGCCGACGGCAAGCCCATCGGCGGCCAGGGCCCACCCACCGTGGCCGGCAACTGGATCGACGACCCCGAGCTCAACCCGTACCGATTCGCCGAAGGCCGTCCACCGAAGAGGTCCGGAGAGGTCGTCGTCAACCGCGGCACCGCCGAGCGGGGCGATCTGAGGATCGGCGACACGACGATCCTGCGTACACCCGACCCCGTCGAGGTGACGATCGTCGGCCTCGCGACCTTCGGCGGCGAGGACGGCATGGCCCAGGTGACCTTCACCGGCATGACGCTGTCCGACGCCGAGAAGTACCTCACGGCCGGGCCCGGGGAGGCGTCGAGCATCCAGGTGCGGGCGGGTCCGGGCGTCGGTCAGCAGGAGCTCGTCGACCGGTTGACTCCCGTGCTGCCCAGGGGTGTCGAGGCGATCACCGGTCAGGAGTCGACCGAAGAGAACACCGATATGATCTCCAGCCAGTTCCTGGACATCTTCACGACCTTCCTGCTGGTCTTCTCGGGCGTGGCCCTCCTGGTCGCCACCTTCTCCATCCACAACACCTTCGCGATCGTCGTGGCCCAACGCACCCGCGAGAACGCCCTGTTGCGGGCTCTTGGTGCCTCCCGCCGTCAGGTCACGGCGTCCACCCTGACCGAGGCGAGCGTGGTCGCGGTGACCGCGTCGGCCGCGGGCCTCGCGGGCGGCATCGGCATCGCCGCCGGGCTCCAGGCACTGTTCCCGGCGATCGGATTCCCCTTCCCCGAGGGCGACTTGGTGGTCAGTGCGCTGTCCATGGTGCTGCCGCTGGTGGTCGGCATCATCGTCTGCCTGGGTTCCGCGCTGCTGCCCGCCGTACGCGCGGGCCGCACCGCACCGCTCGCCGCGCTGCGCGAGACGGCCGTCGACCATTCGGGCGCATCCCGTGTCCGAGCGGTCATCGGCGGGGGGCTGGCGGCACTCGCGGTGGCCGTGACGCTCACCGGCGTCCTGGTCTCGCCGTCCCTCTGGCTCGCGGGAGCCGGTGCCGTAACGGCCCTGGCCGCCTTCGTGGTCCTCGGCCCGGTCGCCTCCACGACAGCCGTACGGGTCATCGGTGTCCCCCTCGACCGGCTCCGCGGGGTCACGGGCTCCCTCGCCCGGCGCAACGCCCTGCGCAGCCCCAGGCGAACGGCCGCCACCGCGAGCGCGCTGATGATCGGCGTGTCCGTGGTCTGCCTGTTCACGGTGTTCGGAGCGTCCCTGAAGGCCACCATGGACCAGACGGTGTCCCGGTCGTTCGCGGGCGATGTCGCCGTCAGCACCCCCTCGTTCGGCGCGGGCGGCAGCGGTCTCAGCCCGCGGCTCGCCGGAGCGGTCCAGCAACTGCCCGAGGTGGACACGGCGGTGGGCCTCGGTCGCGGTGTCGCCGAAGTCGACGGCAAGGGGCGCGCGTTGACCGTCACCGACCCGCTCGCACTGGAGCGCACCTTCGACCTCGGCAAGGTCCGGGGCTCCCTGAGCGACCTCGGCACCGACGGCATCGCCATCACCGAGAAGGAAGCGGAGAAGCAGGGCCTCACGACCGGCGACAAGGCCCGGCTCACCTTCACCGACGGCATGAAGGACACCTTCACGGTCCGCGCGGTCTACGGGCAGTCCGAGCTGGCGGGGGACTACGTCATCACCCGCGCGGCCTGGGCCCCGCACCGCACGCAGGACTCCGACACGCTCGTCGCGGTCTCCTTCAAGGACGGCGTGAGCACCGGCGCGGGCAAGGCGGCGGTGGAGAAGGTGGCGGCGCGGTACGGCGATCCCGAGGTGCAGACCCGCGACGAGTACGCGCAGTCCTCGGCGGCTGGCATCGACATGATGCTCACCCTGGTCTACGCGCTGCTCGCCCTCGCGGTCCTCATCGCTCTATTGGGCATCGCCAACACGCTGACCCTGGCGATCCACGAGCGCACCCGGGAACTGGGTCTGCTGAGGGCCGTGGGCCAGACCCGCTCACAGCTTCGCGCGATGGTCCGCTGGGAGTCGGTCCTGGTAGCCGCGTTCGGCACGGCCGGCGGACTCGCCCTCGGCGCCTTCCTCGGCTGGGTCCTGGTCAAGGCCTCGGACGGTGCGAGCGACAGCGCCTTCGTCTTCGCGATGCCACCCCTGCAACTCGCGGTGGTGGCCCTGGTGGGCCTCGCCGCGGGAGCCCTCGCAGGCCTGCGCCCGGCTCGGCGCGCGGCCCGTCTGGACGTCCTGCGGGCGATCGCCACCGAGTGACGGGCAACGTCTCAGCCACGCGCACTGCAAGGGCGCGTCGACCGTGAGTGAGCAGGAGGGGCGCGCCGGTGCCGGGACGGCGAACGCGTGGGGTCCCGAGGCCTGCGCCCGGCTCGGCGCGCGGCCCGTCTGGACGTCCTGCGGGCGATCGCCACCGAGTGACGGGCAAGGGCCCACCCATGCCCGGCGCATCGGCGGCGGGCGAGCCGGAGGGGCGCGCCGGTGCCGGGACGACGAACGCGCGGGGGCCCGAGGGGCTGAGCGCGGCCGTCGTCCCGGCACCGGCTGAAAGCACCTCGCGGGCGAACGAGCGAAAGGAGGAGTCGTCACCGCCCGGTCAGCCGGCAACGGCGGACCGGGCGGGAGCGTGTTCGGGCCTGCGGCCGTCGACCCGCACCTCGGCGTACCTGAGCGCGGTCTTGTCAAGGACGGTGCGCCGCTGCGGCCGTGCGGCGGAGGGCGTCGGCAATGTGAACCACACGGCCTTCCCCGACTCGCCGTCCGGCCGGACACCCCAGCTCTCGCTGACCGCGGCGACCATCGCGAGCCCTCGCCCGCACGTGGCGAGCGGCTCGGTGTCCTTGATGTCGGCCACGACCGGCAGACGCGGGTCGTGGTCGTGCACCGAGACCGTGAGCCGGTCGAGCAGCAGCTCGATCTCCACGGTGCACGTCTTGTCGGGCTGGGCATGGCGGTGGACGTTGGTCAAAAGCTCCGTCACACCGAGCACGGCCCGGTCTATGAGGGGATCCATATGCCAGTAGCGCAACTGCGCGGAAAGGATTCTGCGGACCTGGCCGATCCGCGACGGCAGGGCTTGAAGCTCCACCGTGCAGTGCCTGCTCGGATAACTGATCACGGCTGCGACTCCCCGACGTGAGGTCCGGAAGAACACGGAGTTCGGATCGATCCAGCAGGTGCCTGCGTGAAAACGGCCGCCTGCTGTCGTGCCCGGCGGGCTGGTTCGCAGCGTGATCGCCGGTTAACCCAGAGTGATGTGAGATCAGCGTGACGCAGGAGGCGAGATACCGCAACTCGCGGTGACTCAGCCGCTACGGCCCGCAGCCCTGCGTACCGCCTCGATGAACCGGCGTGCGGCGGGCGGCCCCGGTTCGCCGGGAGCAGGGTCGTGATCGCCCAGGGTCAGCAGATACCGGTTGCCGTTGAGGTCCGCGAGGGCCCGGTCGTCCGCCGCGAACCAGGGCTTGGAGGCGCGCACCGCCTGCACGGGTGCGCTGTCGATCTCGCTGCCGTAACTGGTGAGCAGTTCCAGTCGGCCGTCGTTGATCCGGACCTGACCGGCCCGGGTGAGTGAGCGCAACCTCTTCCCGATCCGCACGCCCGTAGCCGTGAACTCCGGCTCCGCCATGCCGCCCCGCCCCCTTGTGAGCGTCGGTGTGCCGGCCCGTCGCTCCCGCGTGGGCCGAGAGCCGGCTCCTGTCGTGATCCAGTGTGCGCCCCCGTGCGAGACATCCGTCCCGTCCGGTGCAGTCTGCCCGCCACGGGCGTCCAGCACCAGTGCGCATGACATCTCGCCGGGGGCGCCCGGAGCACTCGTCCGAATGCGCCCCCGTGGCACGTTCCGTTGTGACCCCAGGGGTGTCTTTGGGGCGCTCAAAGGTGTGTTTATGCAGGTGAGAAGCGTGCGGAAGGTGTCTATGATCGAACCATCGGCCGCGCGACGCGCCGTCGGCGCGAAGTGTTAGGAGCCCCGCCGTGAGCACCCCTCAGCAGACCCGGACCGGCGACACCCTCGATATCGACCGCAGTGACACCGCCTATCGCGGCTGGCTGAAAGAAGCCGTCCGCAAGGTCCAGGCCGATGCCAACCGCTCGGCCGACACACATCTTCTGCGCTTCCCGCTCCCGGAGATGTGGGGCATCGACCTGTACCTCAAGGACGAGTCGACCCACCCGACCGGCAGCCTCAAGCACCGGCTCGCCCGTTCGCTCTTCCTCTACGGCCTGTGCAATGGCTGGATCCGGCCGGGCCGCCCGGTGATCGAGGCGTCCAGCGGCTCCACGGCCGTGTCCGAGGCGTACTTCGCGAAGCTGATCGGCGTGCCCTTCATCGCGGTCATGCCGCGCACGACGAGCGCCGAGAAGATCCGCCTCATCGAGTTCCACGGCGGCCGGTGCCACTTCGTCGACGACCCGCGCACGATGTACGAGGAGTCCGCCCGCCTCGCGGTGGAGACCGGCGGCCACTACATGGACCAGTTCACCTACGCGGAACGGGCCACGGACTGGCGCGGCAACAACAACATCGCCGAATCCATCTTCCGCCAACTGGAGTGGGAGCGTTTCCCGGAGCCCGCGTGGATCGTCGCCACGGCCGGCACCGGAGGCACCTCGGCGACCATCGCCCGGTACGTCCACTACATGCAGCACGACACCCGCATCTGTGTGGCCGATCCGGAGAACTCCTGTTTCTTCGAGGGCTGGACCACCGGCGATCCGGACGTCACATGTGACTGCGGCTCGCGCATCGAGGGCATCGGCCGGCCGCGCATGGAGCCGAGCTTCGTGCCCGGGGCGATCGACCGCATGATGAAGGTCCCCGACGCGGCCAGCGTCGCCGCAGTCCGAGCCCTGGAGCGGACCATCGGCCGCAGGGCGGGCGGCTCGACCGGCACCGGACTGTGGAGCGCGCTGAAGATCATCGCCGAGATGGTGGCCGAAGGACGCCGGGGGAGCGTCGTCACCCTGCTCTGTGACCCTGGCGACCGGTACCTGGACAAGTACTACTCGGACGCGTGGCTGGCCGAGCAGGGCCTGGACATCGAGCCGTACACGGCGGCGATCGCCGCGCTGCTGGAGACGGGGGTCTGGCCCGGCCAGGTCTCGCCCGGCCCGTCCTAGTGCCGGTGGGGTGCGCGTCGGGCTGACCCGCAGACCTCGTTGCCCCCCGGATCGGCCGGCCCGGTCCACGACGTGTCACCGCTCTGTCCGACGCCCTCGCATCGGGCGCCGGAGGCGAGGGTGCGTTCGGTCTCGGCCCGGTCTCCGTGCCCGGCGTCGGATCGAGGTGCAGGCGGTTCTTGACGATCTTGCGGTCCGTCACCGGCATGAAGCAGATGCCCACCGCCGCGCCATCGTCCGGCCCGACCACGACCTCCGCTCCCGCTCGGACAGGATCCGCCGGCGCAGCACCCCGGCCCAGAACCGTGCCAGGGCGGGCAGGTCGCGGGCGTCGATCACCATGCTGTGCAGCGAGACAGGCAGACCGAGCGGTGTCCCCGGTGGGGAACGGGACAAGCCTTGGGGCACCCAGGGTCCCTGGAGGACGCCCCGACTAGGACCCCTGCGCCGCGAGCCGCCGGTCCAGGGTCCGGACCGCGTCCCGGAAGGCCCGCCCCAGCCCCGCGCGCCCGAGCCTGGCGACGACGCGGAACGCCGCCGTGCCGTCCACGGCGAACGTCCAGCGCACATGGGTGCCCGCCCCGGCGGGAGTGAGCCGCCACTCCTCGGCGATGGCGCGGGCACCGGGAGCGTTGGCCACGTCGACCCGGTAGGCGTACAGCTCGGGGGCCTTCGCCGCGAGAACCGTCTCCTGGAAGCGCCCGCCGCCCTTGAGGTGGATCTCCCGGGTCGAGCCGTCCCCGGTCGAGCGGGCCAGCGTCACCGCGGAGAACCATTCCTCCCAGCCCGGTACGTCCTCGGCGAGCGCCCGGTGAACGGCCTCCGGCGGGGCGGACATCTGCTGGGCGAACACCAGCCGTACCGGCGCGGTCCCGATGAAGTCGAGCCCCACCTCACGCAGTTGGTGAACCATGGACACACCCCCTGGCCTCGAACGGGAAGTGTCACCCTAACTGACGCTCAGTCAGCTGTCTGCACCGTCATCGGACTCACCGGCCACGACCAGCCGCCGCAGATGCTCGGAGACCTCCGCGCGCGCCCCGGCCGGCAGCCCCGCGTCCGTGACCAGCGTGTCGACCTGCTCCAGCGAGGCGAACGAACTCAGGCCCACCGTGCCCCACTTGGTGTGGTCGGCGACCACCACGACCCGCCGCGCCGACTGCACGAGACGCCGGTTGGTCTCCGCCTCCGCGAGGTTCGGCGTCGACAGTCCGGCCTCGACCGATATGCCGTGCACACCGAGGAAGAGCACATCGAAGTGGAGCGCCCCGATCGCCTGGTCGGCCACCGGCCCCACCAGCGAGTCGGACGGGGTGCGCACACCGCCGGTCAGTACGACGGTCGCCGCGCCCTGACGGGGGCCCGTGGTGCGCTGCGCCGCGTGGAACACATCGGCGACCCGCACCGAGTTCGTCACGACGGTCAGATCGGGCACATCGAGCAGATGGTGGGCCAGCGCGTACGTCGTCGTACCGCCCGACAGCGCGATCGCGGTACCCGGGGCGACCAGTTCCGCCGCCGACCGCGCGATGTCCTCCTTGGCGGTCAGCTCCAGACCCGACTTCGCCTCGAAGCCCGGCTCGTGGGTGCTCGCCTCGACCACCGGGACGGCGCCGCCGTGCACCTTCTCCAGTACACCCTGGCGGGCCAGCGCGTCCAGATCACGCCGTACCGTCATGTCCGACACGCCGAGCTTGCGGGTCAGCTCGTTGACACGCACTCCGCCTCGGCGCCGGACCTCGTCCAGGATCAGGGCGCGCCGCTGCTCCGCGAGGAGGTTCTGATTCTCACTCACGTACGCTCTCCGGTCCTTTCGCCTGGGGCCGTCCGACATGCCCTGCGCACCCTCTCCCACGAGCACATTTTGCCCGACCCTGGTGCGCGGGACGTCCCATACTCGCACGGGCCCCGGCCGGGAGTGCCACCGACCGCACCGTCGCGCTCCTGCCACCGGGGTGACACCCGGGCTCCGGCCGTCACCCGGATCGGGGAGATTCCGTGACGAGGGGTGTGCGCACCGCGCAGACCGGAGATCCTGGTGTCCGCACGGACAGATGCCGACAGCGCGTCACGGGGGAAGTGCGACAACAGTGGAACGTGTCACGACCATGGGCGGCGACGGCTCGGCCGCCCGGCCCGAAGAATCCGGAACCGCCCTGGAGCTCCTGGTCCACGGAGTGGGCGGCACCACGCCGGAGAAGATGCTCGACGATCCGCGCACGGTGCGGATCACCGGCGACGACATCGCGGCCGTCTTCCGGCGCGCCGACGACGTCGACGCCGAGGAGGGACAGCGCGACGGCCGCACCGGCCCGGTGCCCGAGGCCTACGTCTGGTGCAACCTCACCTCCGGCAACGGCACCCGCGCCCTGTGGCTGCTGTTGCTGCCGTTCATGGTGGTCAACCTCGCCCACTGGATGCGCCCCACCGCGCGCGGCCGCAAAAGGACGGTGCGCCTCTACGGCCTCCTGGTACGACTCGCCGCCCTGACCCTGACCGTTCTGCTGGTCGCCGCGGCCTGCGAGGTCGCCCTGGACCTCGCCGCCTGGCAGTGCGCGGGCACACGCGCGTGTGCCGAGTCGCACTCCTGGCTGGGCTTTCTGTCGCCCGAGGTGTCGGACGGCGGCTGGTGGAGCAGGCCGGGCCGCCGCCTCGCCGTCGCGGCCCTGGTCCCGGCCGCGCTCACCGGCCTCCTCTGGTACCTGTCCCACCGCACCTGGAGCGCCTACGAGTCCCAACAGCCCATGTCCCGCGAGGGCGATCCGGAGGAGGACAACGGCCGCACCGCGCTCGGCCGGCCCGGCTTCTGGTACGGCCGCCGCCTGGTCGCCCGCCTGCGGGCCGCGCACACCGCTGCGGGCCTGCTGACGATCGCCGCGGCGGTCAGCTCGACGGCGGCCCGCTTCGACCGCGAACCGGGCGGCCCCGCACTGCTCGACACGCTCGGCCGGGTCCTGGAGACCGGTCTCGTCACCGGTGGGGTCGCCGTCGTCTGGGTGGTGTGCCGCCGCGGCCGCAGCGAGAGGTATCTCGACCGGCAGCTCGACCAGCACCTAGTACGACGCCTGCCGCTCGCCGCGCTCGTCCTGCTCGCCCTCGCCGCGGTGTACGCCGGGTGGGCGCGGCCCGGATGGGAGTCGCACGGCAGGCTGTCGGGGGACGCCACCTTCGGCGGCATCGCCTTCGTGCAGGGCCTGCTGATCATCGCCCTGGCCGCCGTCGCTCACGTGCTGTACCGCACGCATCCCGACCCGCGCGCCGCGATGCGGGGCCTCGGCGGACCCGCCGTGGCGATGCTGGCCTGCGCCCTCGGCGGTGTGATGTCCGGCGGCGTGTCGCAGCGCGTGGCGGACTGGCTGGACGGCACCGGCGCGACCATCCTCGGGCCGCCGGTCCTGCTGACCTGGCAGGCCTCCGTGATTCCGCTGGTCCTCCTCGTGCTGCTGGGGCACTGCGCCTGGCTCGGCCGGCGTACCTGGCGCTCCGGTCGGGCCCAACTGGGCACGGTGGAGAGCGAGTACCCCGCAGAGCCCAAGGACGCGGCACGGACCCGCCGTATCGCCCGCACCCGCGCGATGGCGGCGCTGACGGACCGGGGGCCCCGGCTGATCGGGGTGACATCGGCCAGCACCCTGCTCCTCGGCGCCGGAGCGCTCGTGGGCGCCCTGACCTCCCACAAGACACCCGGCAAGGCCGCCGAGGGGGCGTACGCCTTCGTCGAGAGCGCCGCGGAGACCGCGCAGGCCCTCGGCTCCTGGCTGATCGGACTCGGCTTCATCCTGTTCGTCACCTGGGGCCGCCGCGCCTACAAGGACCCCTCCGCGCGCCGGACCATCGGCATCCTCTGGGACGTGGGCACCTTCTGGCCGCGCGCCGCCCACCCCTTCGCCCCGCCCTGTTACGCCGAGCGCGCCGTACCGGACCTGACCTGGCGGATCGCGACGTGGACCCGGGCCACGCGCGGCCGACTGGTCATCTCCGGCCACTCCCAGGGGAGCGTGCTCGCGGCCGCCGCTGCCTGGCAGCTGGAGCCGGCCGTCCGCAAGCGGGTCGCCCTGCTGACCTACGGCTCCCCGCTGGAGCGCCTCTACGGCCGCTGGTTCCCGGCCCACTTCGGTCCGGCCGCGCTCACCGCGCTGCACCACGACGTGGACTGCTGGCGCAACCTCTACCGGCTCACCGACCCCATCGGCGGCCCGGTCCGGCTGCCCGGCGACTGCGGCCCCGAGGTGGACCGGGAACCCCTGAAGGACCCGCTCGCCTACGGCCGTACCGATCTGCACCCGCTGCCCGCGCAGATCCTGGGCCACTCCGACTACCAGGCGGACCCGGTCTTCGCCGAGGAGCGGGCGAGACTACTGGGCCGGCTCCAGCCGGACGTACCTGGCCCGCGGTCTCAGGACGACTCGGGCAGATCCTCGGCGTAGAGGAGGGTCAGGTCGTCCGTGGTCGGGTCGTCCACCTGGGCGACCCGGCTCGCGTGCCGCTCCACCATCGCCTCGAAGGTCTGGCGCGCGGTACGGCCGTTACCGAAGGCGGGCCCCTTCGGCAGCACCGTGAAGTACTTCAGCAGAGCCTCCGCGGCACCCGCCGCCAGCCGGTACTCGTGCTCCTCGGCCTGCTGCTCCACGATGCTGAGGAGTTCCTCGGGGTTGTAGTCGCTGAAGGTGATGGTCCGTGAGAAGCGGGAGGCCACACCCGGGTTGACCGACAGGAACCGCTCCATCTCGGCGGTGTAGCCCGCGACGATCACCACGACCGCGTCCCGGTGGTCCTCCATCAGCTTCACCAGCGTGTCGATGGCCTCCTTGCCGAAGTCCCGGCCCGAGTCCTCCGGCGACAGCGCGTACGCCTCGTCGATGAACAGCACTCCACCGCGCGCCTTGTCGAAGGCCTCCTGGGTGCGGATCGCGGTGGAACCGATGTGCTCGCCGACCAGGTCGACGCGGGACACCTCGACGAGATGGCCCTTCTCCAGGACACCGAGGGAGGCGAGGATCTCGCCGTAGAGCCGGGCGACCGTGGTCTTGCCGGTGCCGGGGGAGCCGGTGAAGACCAGGTGGCGCTTGACGGACGCGGCCTTGAGGCCCGCCTGCTGGCGGCGCCGGCCCACCTCGATCATGTCGGTGAGCGCTCGCACCTCGCGCTTGACGCTGTCCAGGCCCACCAGCGCGTCGAGTTCGCCGAGAACGGCCTTCGAGGTGCGTGCGGGCTTCTCCGGCTCCGCGGGGACGACCAGCGGCTCCTGCTCGGTGATCCGCTGCCCCGGGATCGCACCCAGCAGGCCGGTCGAGCGGGACTCGGTCTGTACGGCGGTCTCGCGGGCCGCGGGCGGGGTCAGGCTCCCGCTCTCGTCGCTGGTGCAGTCCTCGACGACCGGACCCGCGCCGGCGGCCGCGTCCGGGGCGTCCGCGAACTCGTAGCCCCCGCGCGCGCAGCGCTCGGTACGGCACTTCTTGAGCGTCGTACGGCAGCCGTCTATCACATGGAAGCCGTACCCGCCGCTGCCCGTCACCCGGCAGTTCAGGAAGCTGCCGCGGCCGCCCGCCGACACGTAGAAGCCGGCCTCGGCGGGGGAGTCGACCGTGCAGCGCTCGATCGTCGGGTCGGCGCCCTTGGTGACGATCACGCCGGTCTGGGTGGCGTCCACGGTGCAGTTGTTGAGGGTACCGCCGCTGCCGTGGTCGCGGAACCAGGCGCCGGTCGCCGCGTCCCGGATCCGGCAGTCGTCGAGCTGCGCGGTGGCGCCGTCGCTCACCGACACGGCCGTGTTGCGGACCTGGGAGATGTCGCTGTCGACGACGTCCGCGCGGGAGCCGCGGTCCAGGACGAACAGGGCGTCCGGCACGTCGTGCACCCGGCAGGAGTCCAGTACGGCGGTGGCGCCGTCGCTGACCCAGACGGCCGGGTAGTCGCCGGTGCTGTCGAAGATCTCGCACTGGTTGGCGTCCACGCGGGTGCCCGGATCCCACACCGACAGGCCGTTGCGCCCGAACTGACGGACCGTCGTGCGGGTCAGGGTGAGCACCGAGCGGGAGCGCAGGTCGACCGCGTTCTCCGGGATGTCGTGGATACGGCAGTCGGCGAGGGTCAGCACCGCGTCGGTGTCGAGCGTGACGCCGTCGGCGGTGGTGCGGTGCACATCGCAGTCGGTGAGGTGGGCGGTGGCCCGGCCGGTGATCTGCACGCCGCTGCCGCGGACCTCGTAGACCTCGCAACCCACGGCCTCCAGCGCGGAGTTCTCGCCGGTGGCCGCCAGTCCCGCGCCGGAGGTGTGGTGGACCCGGCAGCGCTCCAGGCGGGGGTGGGCGCCGCCGCGCACCGCGATGCCGGACTGACCGGCCGCCACGATCTCGCACTCCTCGAAGACCCCGCCCGCGCCGTCCAGTACGGCGATGCCGATACCGGCCGGGTTGTCGACGGTGCAGCGCCGCACGGTCGGGCGGGCACCGCCGCGGACCTCGATGCCGGCCGCGGACCGGGTGACGACGCGGATGTCGGCGAGCTCCGGCGTGCCCTCCTCGACGAGCAGGGCGGGCGCGGCGGCGTCCTGGCCCTCCACGTGCAGATCCTGCACGACGGCGGAGGCGCGGACGGTCAACGGCACTCCGTCCAGGGGCGCGATGCGCACGGAACCGGGCGAGCCTTCGGGGCCGCGCAGGGTCACCGCCCGCTGAAGGACGAGGTTCTCCCGGTAGGTGCCGGGCGCGACCGTGAGCACGTCGCCGTCGGCCGCGGCCTCCAGGGCAGCGGCGAGGGACGCGTACTCACCCGTGCGGCGCCGCCACCGCGATGTACCGGTGTGCGTCACCTGGACCGTGCCCTGTGCCATGGCGTTGCTGTGCCCCCACCTCGACGTACGCGGGTTTGTGCTGCCGAGGAACCTCGGCCGGTCCACCGTAGCGTGCGTGCGGGCGGTGGGTTGACCAGAGCCGTGAGGCCGTCAGCTGCCGGTGCCGGTCCGGCCCCAGTCCGGGCCCGCGCGGTCCCAGGCCTGGTCCCAACGGGCGTACCGGCGACGGACCATGCGCCAGACGGCGAGCCGCCTGCCGCCCTCGATCAGGCCCGCGGTCAGCAGGGCCGCCCCTGCGCCCGCGAGGACGGCATGGGTGGTGGCGGTCGCGGAGTCCAGCGGCCGGGCCGCTATGCGTCCGTGGAGGTCCGTCCACAGGCTGAAGTGGTCGCCGCGGTGCGGGGTCTGGAGGGCGGCCAGCACCGTGCCCTTGTGCGTGGTGCCGTCCGGCGCGGTCCAGTCGGCCACCACCCGGCTGCGCACATCCCGCCCCGAGGCGGCCTCGGGGTCGGCGTCCAGCGGCGAGCGGTCCAGTTTGCGGATCACGGTCGCCGTCACCATCCGGCGGGATTCCTGCTGTTCACGGACAGACCGCTGCAGCGCGTCCTGGGCCACGCCCCCGGTGACGGACCCGATCACCGGACCGACGACCAGGATCAGCAGCAGGGCCAGCAGGCCCACCCAGGCCTCGGCCAGGTCGGTCCCACGGCGCAGCGGATTGCTCCGCCAACGCCAGAGTCCGCTGATCGCTCGCACCGTCCGCACCCCCTTCCCCGCTCCGTGATAACCCCCGGCGGAGTCGTTCACGCGCGGGACCGGCCGAAGAGAGAGCGAAATCACCTGCGGCCGGGTCCTCTCATGAACTCCTCATGAAAGTCCCAACGTGCAGGCCCCCGGGCGGTGTTCCCGTGCCCGGGGCCCGGGGCGATCTTTAACGGAACTTTGTCCACCGCGGCCGCGTCGAGCCGCTGCCCGCCTATTCGAGAATCCTGACCGGGTCGCCGACCCGGATCGTGCCGCGGGACCGGGGCACCAGATTCTGTCCGAAGACGAGCTTGCTTCCGAAGCGGCGGTGCCGGCCCAGGGTGTGCAGGGGTTCCTTGCCGCGGACGGCGGCGGCCTGGTCGGTGGTGGTCACCACGCATCGCCCGCACATCTTGGCCACCCGGAAGGTCACGTCCCCGATCGCGAGGAGCGACCAGTCGTCCTCGGCCCAGGCGTCGGTGCCGCCCACGACGACGTTCGGCCGGAAACGGTTCATGGGCAGGGGGCCCTCGGCCGCGTGCCGGCCTTCGGAGATCAGTGAGTTGAGGGCGTCGAGGGACGCCGCGGAGACGAGCAGCAGCGGGTATCCGTCGGCGAAGGTGACGGTCTCGCCCGGCAGCGCGTACTCGGGTTCGACCGGGCGGCGGGTGGCGGGGTCGTCCATGTGGACGAGGCGGGTCCGGGCGCCGAGGTACTCGCTGCACCACGCGTGCGCGGCCGGATCGGCGGCGGGCACCCCTTCGACCTTGTCGCCGAAGAGATCCAGCGTGACGGTCCCGTCCGACTCGGGGACCGGCACGGTCAAGGGATCCATGCCGGGCGCGGACAGAACGACGCCGCCGCCGGGCAGCAGCTCGGCGGCGGCCAGCGCGAGGCGCGGCTGCTGGCGTTGTGTGACGACCCTTCCCCCGTCGTCGACCAGCGTCCAGCGCCGGTCTCCGGCCAGCCCCCAGGGCTCCACCTCGGCCTCCCGGGGCGCCAGGCCCCGGAACGCTTTGACCGGATGGACGTGAATCGACAGCAGCTGCGCATTCCCCATGCGGCCATCGTGCCAGGCGGCACCGACAGCCGGGGAGGGGAATCAGTACCCGCGGTACTGCTGGTTGTTGTACGGGTCCTGGTAGGGAGCCGCCGGGGCGGGCCGGGGAGCCGCGGGGCGCATCGCCTCGTAGCCCGTGCCCATACCGGGGCCGGCCGGGCGCGGCTGCTGCTGTTGCTGCCCGGGATAACCGCGAGGCGCGGCCGCCTGCTGCGGGATGTACGCGCCGGGCGCCTGCTGCAGCGGAGAGGGCTGCTGCGCCTGCGGGTAGCCGTAGGAGGAGTAGGAGGGACCCGCGGGAAGAGCGGGCAGTCCGGACGACAGCGCGGGCAGGTTGCTTGCCGGGACGTCGTACGCGGCAGGGACCCGGATCGGGGCGATCTGCGGGGTGCCCCGCTCGGCCACGAGCGAGTCGTAGATCGGAGTGTCCGGGAAGGAGGCGGAGTAGTAGCCGCCGCCATAAGTGGAGCGGGGGGAGGTCATGGCACATAAGTTAAGCCCACGATGTGCTGGTTGGGGAGACCGATAAGAGGGTTGTTTTCCGTGTCCGCAGTGACGTGGGATCCCCAATGCGAGCGAACTCGGCAAAAAAGGACGCCAATCCAGGTCCCATCCGTGTAAAGGCCGAGTTCCGGGCGGGTTACCGACGGTTGACCGGCGATCTTCCTGTCCGTGGGATGGGAGTTCGCTGTCCCGGGGGAATAGGTTGAGCGGGTAGAACTCGAAGGGCCTCCGGGGCGCGTCCTGGACTGCCGACACCTGATGGGGGCGGACATGTCAATGTCGAAAGGGTCGAACGTTCCGGTGCCCACGACGGCACTGCGCGTCGAATTGGGCTGGCGCTCGGGACCGGGAGTCCCCGACGCGGACGCCTCGGCCCTGCTGCTGGTCGGCGGAAAGGTCCGCTCCGACGCCGACTTCGTCTTCTACAACCAACCGCAGCACTCCTCCGGAGCGGTCCGCCACGAGGGCAAACGGACCGACGGCGGCGGGGTGACCGACACCCTGCTCGTCGACCTCGCGCGCGTGGAGCCGTCGGTGGAAACCGTCGTACTCGCCGCCTCCGCGGACGGCGGGACCTTCGCCCGGATCCCGGGCCTCTACATCGAGGTACGGGACGCCGCTCAGGGCACGGTGGCGGCGCGATTCGACAGCGGGGGTGCGACCGTAGAAACCGCTTTCGTGCTCGGGGAGTTCTATCGCCGTCAAGGCGCTTGGAAGTTTCGCGCCGTCGGTCAGGGCTACGACAGCGGACTGGAAGGTCTGGCAACGGACTTCGGTATCACCGTGGACGAACCCCAGCAGCCGGCACCCATGGCCCCGCCGCCCGCCCCAACTGCGCAACCTGTCCGCCTCTCCAAGGTCACGCTGACCAAGTCGGCGCCTTCGGTCTCCCTCGCCAAACAGGGTGGCACCTCGGGCGCGATGCGCGTGAACCTCAACTGGCAGGTACGCAAACAGTTCTCGGGCTGGGGCAGCAAGCGCGGTCGCGCGGTCGCCATGCACGCCGACCTCGACCTCGACCTGTGCGCCCTCTACGAGCTCGCCGACGGCCGCAAGGGGGTCGTACAAGCGCTGGGCAACGCCTATGGAGCCCTGCACCAGCCGCCGTACATCCACCTCGACGGCGACGACCGCACCGGTGCCCTCGCGAGCGGCGAGAACCTCACCGTGAACCTCGACCACAAGCGGGATTTCCGGCGCATCCTGGTCTTCGTGACCATCTACGAGGGGGCGCGTTCCTTCGCCGACCTGCACGCCACGGTCACCCTTCAGCCGCAGCACGGCGCCGCGATCGACTTCTCCCTCGACGAGTGCACGGTGCCCTCGACGGTGTGTGCGCTGGCCCTGATCACCAACACCGGCGACGACCTGGTCGTGCAGCGCGAGGCCCGCTATCTGGTGCCCGACCGCGGGGTGAGCCCGCAGCGGACGGTGGACCAGGTCTACGGCTGGGGCATGAACTGGACACCGGGCCGCAAGTGAGGCCTCAGCCCTCCTCACCGGCGACGGCGTCCGGGCGCGCATAGGTGCGGCCCTTCCAGGCCGCGCCGCGCCCCCTGTAGTGCTGCACCGCCGAGTCGACGGTCATCAGGAGATAGAGGAACGCGGTGAACGGCAGCAGGGGTGCGAGCCACAGCGGCTGCCGGTAGTAGCGGAGCATCGGGACATACGTCCCCGTCATGACCAGCCACGCGAGAGCACCGGGCACCACGGTCGCCGTACTCCCCGCAGCCAGTCCCGTGAGGACGGCGACGGGCGGCACCAGATAGACCAGCGCGAGCCCGGCCACCGTTCCGAGCAGCACCAGGGGGTTGTGGCGGAGCTGGGCGTAGGCGCTGCGCGACACCATCCGCCACAGGTCGTGCAACCGGGGATAGGGGCGCACGCTGTCCACCCGCTCGGCGAGGCCCAGCCAGATGTGGCCACCCCCGCCCTTGACGGCCCGCGCGAGGGCCACGTCGTCGATGACGGCCTGCCGGATGGCGTCCGGGATCCGCGCCCGCTCGGCGGTTTCGGCGCGCAGCAGGACGCAGCCGCCCGCCGCGGCCGCCGTCCGAGCCCCCTTCTTGCCGATCCGGCGGAACGGATACAACTGCGCGAAGAAGTAGACGAACGCCGGCACCACGAGCCGCTCCCACAGGCTTTCCACCCGCAGCCGGGCCATCTGCGAGACGACGTCGAAGCCCCCGGCGTGCGCGGCGGCCACCAGCCGGCGCAGGCTGTCCGGCTCGTGGGCGATGTCGGCGTCCGTCAGCAGCAGGTACTCGGGGCCACGCGCGCGTGCCAGGCCGATACCGTGGCGCACCGCCCAGAGCTTGCCCGTCCACCCCGGCGGTGGCTCGCCCGGCGAGGACACGGTCAACGGCAGCCCGCCCCGCAGGCGCGCCAGCGCGCGGGCCACGTCCCCGGTGCCGTCCGTGCTGCCGTCGTCGACGAGGAAGACCTCCGCCCGGCCCGGATAGTCCTGGGCCAGCAGGGAAGGCAGGCTCGCGGGCAGCACCTCGGCCTCGTCGCGAGCCGGCACCACCACACCCACCGAGGGCCAGGCCTGCGGATCCCGCTCCGGCGGGAGTCTCACATCCGTGCGCCAGAAGAAGCCCTGGCAGAGCAGCAGCCACAGCCAGGCGGCGAGGGATACGGCGGCGGTCCACGCGATGGCGCTCACGCGCGCAGTCTGCCCCACGGGACCGGCCCCCAAGGGCACATCGTCTATCGTGGCCGGGTGAAGATCGCGCTCCTGGACTCCGGAATCGGGTTGCTGGCGGCCACCGCCGCGGTACGGCGACTGCGCCCCGACGCCGATCTCGTGCTCTCCCTCGACCCCGACGGCATGCCGTGGGGCCCCCGGACGCCGGACGACATCATCGGGCGCGCTCTGACCCTCGCCGAGGCCGCCGCCGCCCATGGTCCCGAGGCCCTGATCATCGGTTGCAACACCGCCACCGTGCACGCCCTGACCGCCCTGCGCGCACGCCTCGAACCGGATCTGCCGGTCATCGGCACCGTCCCCGCGATCAAGCCCGCGGCGTCCGGCGGCGGCCCCTTCGCCATCTGGGCGACGCCCGCCACCACCGGCAGCCCCTACCAGCGCGGTCTCCTCGAGGAGTTCGCCGACGGGGTACCGGCCACCGAGGTGCCCTGCCACGGGCTCGCCGAGGCGGTGGAGCACGCCGACGAGGCCGCCATCGACGCCGCCGTCGCCGCGGCCGCCGCCCTGACCCCCGAGGACGTGACGACCGTCGTCCTGGGCTGCACCCACTACGAACTGGTCGCCGAGCGCATCCGTGCCGCCGTACAGCGTCCCGGCCGTCCGCCCCTCGTCCTGCACGGCTCCGCCGGAGCGGTCGCCGCCCAGGCGCTGCGCCGGATCGGCGCGCAGCCCGCGCCTGAGGCCGCGGCCACCGGCACCCTCACGGTGCTGCTGAGCGGACGCGAGGGCAGCGCCCTGCCCGCGCCCGCCCTGGCCTACGCGGAAGGCCGGCTCCTGCGCACGGCCACACCCGCCCGCTGACCGCTGCGGGCGGCCGGGCCCCACCCGGAGCAGTCACTCTCCGCGACGAGGTAGCCGCACGGCGAAACCTGAGTAACCTCGTAGCCATGAGGGACCACCCCCACGGCGAGCAGACCTCGCACCACACCGATGTCTGGACCGGTCGTGCCTCCAACCGGGTCCAGTGGCTGCTGGCGCTCGGCGGCGCCGCGATCGTGGCGCTCGGCGTCGAACTCGCCGTCGACTCGGCGTGGACCTCGGGCGTCGCTCCGCTGGTCATGTCCGTGGTCGGCTGCATCGCGGCCGGGCTGCTGGTCCTCTTCCTCACGCTCGGCTTCGTCCATGTAGCCCTCAAGGTCGACATGGAGTGCCTGGAGGTGCGCTGCGGCCACATCGGCGTGCCGCGCCGGCGGATCCCGCTGGCGCATGTCGCCGGTGCCGAGTTCGCCCCCCACGTCAACCCGCGCCAGTGGGGTGGGTGGGGCTACCGGTGGCGCCCAGACAAGGGCACCGCGGTAGTCGTACGCCGTGGTGAGGGTGTGGTCCTCCGACTGTGGGACGGGCACACGTTCACGATCACCGTGGACGACGCGGAGTCCGCCGTCCGCGTCATCCGCGACCGGCTGCGGCCCGGCGTCACGGGTCCGCGACGCTGAGACCGGGCCGGTCGGTCACTTCGGGGCCGGTTCCTCGGTGAGCGGATGGGCCGTCGCCAGACCCGCCAGGAGTCCTGCGCCCACCGACACCATCGTGAAGCTCAGCGCGTTGCCGACCGCGGCGATCGCCGCCAGCGCTGTGAGGGCCGCGCCCGCGGTGAGGACGACAGGCGTGGGACGGGGAGAGCGCCACAGTGCGTACAGCAGCCAGCAGAAGGCGGCCCCCAGCAGAAGTACCCCGACCAGCCCCTGCTCGGCGGCCATCTGAAGCGGCGCCGAGTGAGGTTTCCCGTCGGGCAGCAGTGACTGAGCCGCCGTCGTGCTGAGCTCACCGAAGCGGCCAGGTCCCACCCCGAGGGCGGTGTCCTCGCGAGCCAGGCCCAGAGCGTCGTGCCACAGGCCGATCCGGTGCGGGGTGAGCCGACCGCGCAGCGTCTCGGCGAGTCCGTCCGGGACGGCGTTCCCCGCCACCGCCCAGGTCAGGCCGGTCACCGCGGTCGCGGCGAGGGTGAGACCGGCGAGGCCTGGACCGCGGTGGCTCATCTGGCCCGCCGCGAGGGAGCACAGCAGCACCGCCGCACAGGTGAGCAGCCCGGAGGCCGACCCCAGGGCGGCCGAGGCCACCGCGATGCCGACGGCCAGCAGGCGCAGGAGGAGCCGCAGGGCGGGCGATCCGGTGGTCCAGGCGGCGCAGCAGGCGGCACCGGTGGAGAGCGTCAGCAGGGCGGCCGTGGCGCCCGCGTGACCGAGCGGTGCGACGATCTCGGGGCCCGGCGCGAGGTGGGGGAGCCCTACTGCCAGGCCCAGTCCGGTCAGCGCGGCGGCACAAGGGGCGGCGACCGGCAGCAGCGCCCCCGAGATCCGGCCGGCGGCATACCCCGCGGCCACGGCCAGCAAGGCGAGCAGGACGCCCTCCGGACGGCCGTCGTGCGCGGCGGCGGTGATCAACGACCAGGTGGCACTGGCTCCGAGCACCAGCACGCCCACCGCGTCGGAAACGTTTCGTCTGTCGCCGTCCTCCGCAGAACCGGCTACAGACGTCATCCCCGTGGAACCCACCCCGCCCCCCGAAACCCCGGTCCCCCGACCTGTGGTCCTCGCCGCCCGCAGGCAATCGGCCCGTAAGACGGGGACTCCGGCACACCGTAACGGCTGATGGGTGATTTGTGGATGAGTTGCGCCGGGTTGCCCGGCCACATCACGGTTCAGGTGCCCGGCCACGGCCACGGTCACCAGGCGGACCGCGCTGTCGACGCCAAGGTCAACGGCCGTACACTCCCGGAGTGACCGTCACCGCAACTTCCGTGGACGAGTCGGACCAGCTGGAACCGCAGTCCGCGCCCGCCTCCCGCTGGGCCGCCCGCCTCCGCCGTCTTGTCCCGGCCGCCGCCGCAGCGCTCTCCGGAGTGCTGCTGTACGTCAGTTTCCCGCCACGCACCCTGTGGTGGCTGGCGCTGCCCGCCTTCGCCGTCTTCGGCTGGGTGCTGCGCGGTCGCGGCTGGAAGGCGGCCTTCGGTCTCGGGTATCTCTTCGGCCTGGGCTTCCTGCTGCCCCTGCTGGTGTGGACCGGCGTCGAGGTCGGCCCCGGGCCCTGGCTCGCCCTGGTGGCGATCGAAGCGATCTTCGTCGCGCTGGTCGGCGTGGGTGTCGCCGCAGTGTCGAAGCTGCCGGGCTCGCCGGTGTGGGCGGCCGCCGTGTGGATCGCCGGAGAAGCGGCACGCGCGCGTGCGCCGTTCCACGGCTTTCCCTGGGGCAAGATCGCGTTCGGACAGGCGGACGGCGTCTTCCTGCCGCTCGCCGCGGTGGGCGGCACGCCCGTGCTGGGCTTCGCTGTCGTCCTGTGCGGGTTCGGCCTGTACGAGATCGTTCGGCTGGTCGTGGAGCGGCGCGGGAGCGGTGTCATACGGCGTCCGGCCGCCGCCGTGGCCCTGCTGAGCGTGGCCGTGCCGGTGGTCGGGGCGCTCGCGGCCCGGACGCTGGTGAGCGACAAGGCCGAGGACGGCACCGTGACCGTCGCGGCCATCCAGGGCAACGTGCCGCGCGCGGGGCTGGAGTTCAACGCCCAGCGGCGGGCCGTGCTCGACTACCACGCGCGCGAGACCGAGCGGCTGGCCGCCGAGGTGAAGGCCGGCAAGATCGCGAAGCCCGACATCGTGCTGTGGCCGGAGAACTCCTCCGACGTCGACCCCTTCGCGGACGCGGACGCGGCCGTGGTCATCGAGCAGGCGGCCAAGGCCATCGACGCGCCGATCTCCGTCGGCGGCGTCGTCGAGCGGGGCGGCAAGCTCTACAACGAGCAGATCCTGTGGGACCCGGTCAAGGGCCCCACCGACACCTACGACAAGCGGCAGATCCAGCCCTTCGGCGAGTACCTTCCGCTGCGCTCCCTCGTCGGCGCGATCAACAAGAACTGGACCTCCATGGTCCACCAGGACTTCAGCCGGGGCACCAAGCCGGGGGTGTTCCAGATGGCCAACGCCAAGGTCGGCCTGGTCACCTGCTACGAGGCCGCGTTCGACTGGGCCGTGCGCTCCGAGGTCACCGACGGCGCACAGCTGATCTCCGTGCCGAGCAACAACGCGACCTTCGACCGCAGCGAGATGACCTACCAACAGCTCGCCATGTCCCGGGTGCGTGCCGTGCAGCACAGCCGGACCGTCACCGTGCCGGTGACCAGCGGCGTCAGCGCGATCATCATGCCGGACGGGAAGATCACTCAGAGGACCGGGATGTTCGTGGCCGACTCGCTGGTGCAGAAGGTGCCGCTTCGGTCGACGCAGACCCCGGCGACCCGGCTGGGCATCCTGCCCGAAATGGCCCTGGTGCTGGTGGCCGCCGGCGGGCTCGGCTGGGCGATCGGCGCCGGAGTGCGGCGGCGTCGCGCCGGTGACGCGTAACCGTACGCCGGTCGTACGCCCCCTGAAGATCACCAAGGCGCCATGACCGGCCGGTTAGGGTCGGAGACATGGCTACTCCTGACTTCATCCGCACCCTGCGCCGGTCCATAGGTCATGACCTGCTCTGGCTCCCCGGCGTCAGCGCCGTGGTCCTCGACGACGACGGCAGAGTGCTGCTCAACCGCCGCTCGGACACCGGCAAGTGGTCGCTGATCGGTGGCATCCCGGAACCGGGGGAGCAGCCCGCGGCCTGCGCCGTGCGGGAGGTCGAGGAGGAGACAGGGGTGCACTGCGTCGTCGAGCGGGTGATCGTCGTCCAGGCGCTCAAGCCCGTGACGTACGACAACGGCGACATCTGCCAGTACATGGACATCTCGTTCCGCTGCCGGGCCGTCGGCGGCGAGGCGCGGGTCAACGACGACGAGTCGCTGGAGGTGGGGTGGTTCGCGGTGGACGCCCTCCCGGAACTGAACGAGTTCGGGCTGCAGCGGATCAAGCAGGCACTGACCGACTCACCCACATGGTTCGACTCTATGAGTTCCGAGTGAAGTATGGGGTGTGACCACATGTGGTGAGGGTCGGGCGCTTCCTAGGATCGAAACATGACCGCTAGCAGCGCCCTCCCGGGCCCCCACGCCCTCACGCTCGACCTCGGCGGCCGCACGGCCCTCGTCACCGGCGCGGCCGGCGGCATCGGTCGCGCCTGTGCGCTGCGGCTCGCGGCGGCCGGGGCCAAGGTGAGAGCGGTCGACCGGGACGCGGCAGGTCTGGACGCGCTCGCCGAGCGGTCCGCGGGGCTGGCGGGCGCCGTCGAACCGCTGGTCCTCGACCTCACCGACCTGGACGCCGCCGAGCACGCCGCCGCGGGCACCGACGTCCTGGTCAACAACGCCGGGCTCCAACTGGTGCGCCCCATAGAGGAGTTCCCGCCCGAGGTGTTCCACACGGTGCTCACCGTGATGTTGGAGGCGCCGTTCCGCCTGATCCGCGGCGCCCTGCCGCACATGTACGGGCAGGGCTGGGGGCGGATCGTCAACGTGTCCTCGGTCCACGGCCTGCGCGCCTCGGCCTACAAGGCGGCCTATGTGGCCGCCAAACACGGTTTGGAGGGCTTGTCCAAGACGGCCGCCCTCGAAGGCGCCCCCCACGGAGTGACCTCGAACTGTGTGAACCCCGCCTATGTGCGGACCCCACTGGTCGAGCGACAGATCACCGACCAGGCCCTTGCGCACGGCATCCCCGAGGAGCGGGTGGTGTCCGAGGTGCTGCTCCAGGACAGCGCGCTCAAGCGGCTCATCGAGCCGGAGGAGGTCGCCGAGGCCGTGGCGTACCTGTGCGGCCCGCAGACGTCCTTCGTCACCGGAACGTCGCTCGTCCTCGACGGCGGCTGGACCGCGCACTGACCGGCATCCGGCCGTCCGTCGCCCCGCCCGGAGTTTTCCACAGGCCTGACGGGGTGAGCGTGCGATGAGCAATCCTGTGGGCATGTCCAGCGATCACCTGCAGTCCGCCGAGCGCTCCGCCGGCAGTGCCGAGGCACCCTTCCTCGAGCTGCTCGCCAGGGGCGCGTCCGCCGACGCCTACGAGCAGCCGGTGCTGATCGCCCGCGCCGAGGGAAGGCCGGCCGAGCGGATCGCCGCGCTCGAAGCGGCCAAGACGGTCGCCCTGCGGGTGCGCTCCGAGCTGGAGGGCCGACGCCGGCGGGAGGCCGAGCTGTCCGCCCTGTTCGAGACCGCCCACGACCTGGCCGGGCTCAGAGACCTGGACGCCGTGCTGCGGGCCATCGTGCAGCGCGCCCGGTCGCTGCTCGGCACGGACGTGGCCTACCTCAGCCTGAACGACCCGGTGCGGGGCGACACCTACATGCGGGTCACCGAGGGCTCGGTCGCGGCCCGCTTCCAGCAGCTGCGGCTCGGGATGGGCGAGGGGCTCGGCGGACTGGTTGCCCAGACCGCCCGTCCCTATGTCACCGACGACTACTTCAAGGACGACCGCTTCCAGCACACCCTCACCATCGACGCGGGAGTACGGGACGAGGGCCTGGTCGCCATCCTCGGCGTGCCGCTGACGCTGGGGCACCACGTCATCGGGGTGCTGTTCGCGGCGGACCGGCGTGCCCGGGTCTTCGAGCGGGAGCAGATCGCGCTCCTCGGTTCCTTCGCCGCGCTGGCCGCGGCCGCCATCGACACCGCGAACCTGCTCACCGAGACCCGCTCGGCCCTGACCGAGCTGGAGCGGGCCAACGAGATCATCCGGGATCACAGCGGCGTCATCGAGCGCGCCTCCGACGTCCACGACCGGCTCGCCGAACTGGTGCTGCGTGGTGGCGGGGTGCACGACGTGGCCGCGGCCGTCTCCGAAATCCTCGACGGCACGGTCGAGTTCTCCGAAGTCGCGCCCACCGAGGCGCTGGAGGCCTCCCGGGCCGAAGGCCACGCCGTGCGGCACGAGGACGACTGGATCGCCGCGGTCGCCGCCGGCGGAGAACTCCTGGGGGCCCTCGTGCTGCGCGGCCACCCCGGACTCGACCCCGTCGACCAGCGCACCCTGGAGCGCGCCGCGATGGTCACCTCGCTGCTCCTGCTGGCCAGGCGCTCGGCCGCCGAGGCCGAACAGCGGGTGCGCGGCGAGCTCCTGGACGACCTGCTCGACGCCCGGGACCGCGACCCCCGTCTGCTGCGTGAGCGGGCCGCCCGGCTGGACGCCGACCTCGACGCCACCCACGTCGTGCTGGCCGCCCGTCTCGACGGCCCGGTGGCCGACGCCGACCAGGAGGCGGCCGCCCGCAGACGCCTGTGGTCCGCGGCCTCCCACCTCGCCGCCACCCGGCACGGCCTGGCCGCCGCCCGCGACGGCGGCACCGTCCTGCTGCTGCCCCTCACCGCCGCGGACACGGCCACCGAACTGGCCCGCCGGACGGCGGTACACCTGGGGACAGCGGTCCATGAGGCGGTGACTGTAGGCGCCTCGGCGCCGGTCCGCGATCTCGCCGTCCATCTGGACGCCGTGGCCGCCGCCTACGAGGAGGGCCGCCGCTGCCTCGACGCGCTGCGCCTCCTGGGCCGCTCGGGGGACGGTGCCGCCGCCGAGGACTTCGGATTCCTCGGACTGCTCCTCGCCGGTGACCGGGACATCGCGGGCTTCGTCGACCGGACCATCGGTCAGGTCGTCGCGTACGACGACCGGCGGGGCACCGATCTCCTGCGCACCCTCGACGCCTACTTCGCGTGCGGGATGAGCCCGGCCCGCACCAAGGACGAGCTGCACGTCCATGTGAACACCGTCGCCCAGCGACTGGAGCGGGTGGGCCGCCTGCTCGGTGAGGACTGGCAGAGCCCTGCCCGCGCGTTGGAGATCCAACTCGCGCTGAGGCTGCACCGGTTGTCGGCGCCGACGCGGCACTGACCCCCGCACGCACGCCGCGTACGGGGGCCGGTGGGGTCGGGCACCGCCAGGATTCAGGCGGTCCGGGCGTCCGCGGCGGAGGACTTGGCCGCGGGCTCCGGCTCGGTGGCCGGCTCGGCGTCGGCCAGGTCCCGGTGGCGTGTCTCCTTGGCGACACCCACGGCGACGACCGTCAGGACGGCCGCGGCGATGACGTACAGGGCGATCGGGGTGGAGCTGCCGTAGTCGGAGAGGAGGGCGGTGGCGATGAGAGGTGCCGGGGCACCTGCCGCGACGGAGGCGAACTGAGCGCCGATGGAGGCACCGGAGTACCGCATCCGGGTCGCGAACATCTCCGAGAAGAAGGCCGCCTGGGGCGCGTACATGGCGCCGTGCATGACGAGTCCGACGGTCACCGCGAGGATCATGTTGCCGAAGCCGCCGGTGTCGATGAGGGAGAAGAAGGGGAACATCCACAGCCCCACGCCGACCGCGCCTAGCAGGTACACGGGGCGCCGGCCGACGCGGTCCGACAGGGCTCCCCAGGCGGGGATCACCGCGAAGTGCACGGCCGAGGCGATCAGCACCGAGTTGAGGGCGGTCTGCTTGGAGACTCCGGCCGACGTGGTGGCGTAGACGAGGATGAACGCGGTGATGACGTAGTAGCTGATGTTCTCCGCCATGCGCGCGCCCATAGCGACCAGGACGTCACGCCAGTGGTGCCGCAGCACGGAGACGATCGGCAGCTTCTCGGCCACGCCGTCCCGCGCCGCCTTGCGGGCCTCCGCCTGCGCCAACGCCTGCTTGAACACGGGGGATTCGTCGACGGACAGCCGGATCCACAAGCCGACGATCACCAGGACGCCGGAGAGCAGGAAGGGAATCCGCCAGCCCCAGCTGCCGAACGCGGCGTCCGACAGTACGGCGGTCAGCAGCGACAGCACACCCGTGGCGAGGAGTTGTCCGGCCGGCGCGCCGGTCTGCGGCCACGAGGCCCAGAAGCCGCGTCGCCGAGCGTCCCCGTGCTCGGACACGAGGAGTACGGCTCCGCCCCACTCTCCGCCCAGCGCGAAGCCCTGGACCAGGCGCAGCACGGTCAGCAGCACGGGAGCGGCCGTGCCGACGGTCGCGTGCGTGGGCAGCAGCCCGATCGCGAAGGTCGCCCCGCCCATCAGCAGCAGGCTCAGGACCAGCAGCTTCTTACGCCCGAGCCGGTCGCCGTAGTGCCCGAACACCAGGGCGCCGAGCGGACGGGCGGCGAATCCGACGGCATACGTCAGGAAGGACAGCAGCGTGCCGACGAGCGGGTCGGAGTCGGGAAAGAACAGTTTGTTGAAGACCAAGGCGGCCGCGGAGCCGTAGAGGAAGAAGTCGTACCACTCGATGGTGGTGCCGATGAGGCTGGCGGCGACGATGCGCTTGAGGTTGTTCGGGGCCGGTGGAGCGGTTGCGGGCGACGACATCGGCACCACTTCCTGGGATGTGACGGGGACGTTTGCGTGTCGCCACACCGTAGGAATCCGCAGGTCAGGCGCACATGTGGCGGGGCAACATAGTTCGAGGGTTCGCTATGCGTGCGGCCACCATGCCGGCTCATGGATTGGCGGTTCAGGGGAGCGATGGTGGTCGAAACGAGTGCCGTCCAGGACGCGCAGTTCAGGGTGATTTGACAGTGCGGTGCTGACTCCCGTGCTGGTTTGGTTCTGACTAAAAGCCCACGTCATCACCTGTGCTCACCCCTCCCGTGCTGACTTGGTGCTGACTACACTCCGTTGAACTCGGACATCTTGGGGCACCTACGCCGCTGTGACCAGCGCCTTGAGCTGCTCGATGTCCGTAGGGGGCTGCTGTCCGTCGTGCATGGCGGGGGCGCGTAGGGAGTCGGGGAACCGCTCCCTGCTTACCGGGTCGAGCACGGTGTCCACGCCCCGGCTGCCGATATGCCCGCGGACCGGCCGAGCCCGCCGTCAATCTGCACCACCAGGTCGGCACCCGGCGGTCCGCAAGTGGCCGACGATGCCGGGTCGGTAGAAGACATAACGGGGCACTGGCCGTGGCAGTGGCGCGTCGTGCTGTTCGTCGGGCCTGTGACGCTCAGGACGGATGACGTAGAACGAGACGCCGACCTCGATCGTCGCAAGGTGGGTGAAGAACTCGATCGCCATCGGCGGCGTCCGTCGGCCGATTGGTAGTCGGCAGCGGCACGGCGATCTCCTGGGCAGGTCCCGCCGTGCTGCTCGCCTACGTCGGTGTCGGCGGCGGGTGATGGGACCGCGACATCGCTCGAGGTGATCCCTTCACCTGGGGCGGTCTTGACGATTCGCTGCCGCAGCGTCGCCTCTGGTGGTCTCGTCCCGAGACCGTGGTCGCAGTGGCCACGATCCCGTCCCAGGACATCTCGCCGCATGCCCGAGCGCAGACCTCAGTCACGGCCCTTCGACGCCAGGTCACGTCCGATGAGCTCCTTCATGATCTCGGTGGTGCCGCCGTAGATCGTCTGGATCCTTGTGTCGACGTATGCCCGGCCGACCGGGTATTCCTTCATGTAGCCGTAGCCGCCGTGCAGTTGCAGGCACCGGTCGACGACCCGCTTCTGCAGCTCGCTCACGAACCACTTGCCCTTGGCCGCGTCCACCGGGGTCAGCTCGCCCGCGTTGTAGGCGCGCACCGAGCGGTCGACGTAGGCCTCTGCCACATCGATCTCGGTGGCCATCTCGGCGAGCTCGAAGCGGATGTGCTGAAAGTCACCGATGGGTTTGCCGAATGCCCGGCGGTCGAAGCAGTAGTCGCGGGTGAGGTCGAAGATCGCCCGGCTGGTGGCGATCGCCATGGCGGTCACTCCGAGCCGTTCCCTGGGCAGATGGCTCATGAGCTGCTGCAGGCCCGTGCCCGGGAGGCCGACCACGTTGTCGGCCGGCACGCGTACATCCTCGAAGTAGAGCTCGGCGGTGTCCTGAGCGGGGAGTCCGATCTTGTCCAACTTGCGGCCACGGGTGAAGCCCGGCATGTCCCGCTCGACCACGAGGAGGCTGAAACCGCGCGACCCGGCGTCGGGGTCCGTGCGCGCGGCGACGATCACCAGGTCTGCCATCATCCCGCTGGAGATGAAGGTCTTCTGGCCATTCAGGATCCAGTCTTCGCCATCGGGGCGGGCCGAGGTGCGGATGCCCCGCAGGTCGCTGCCGGTCCCCGGTTCGGTCATCGCGAGCGCGCCGATGGTTTCACCGCAGGCGAAGCCGGCAGCCAGCGCCGCTTCTGCGCGTCATTGGTGAGATCCAGCAGGTAGTGCAGTACCAGGTCGTCCTGCAGGGCGACGGTGAGGCCGAAGGACAGCGCGTGGACGCGGGCGATCTCCTCGCAGACGACCATGCGGTAGCGGTAGTCCTTCTCGGCGGCGCCGCCGTATTCCTCGCCGATCTGCAGGCCGTAGATTCCCTGCTGCGCGGCCGCGGCGAAGACCTTGCGGTCGATCCACCGGTCGGACTCGGATGAACGGGTCGGGTCGGACCGCCTGTGCGACCGCGCCCGGCGACCTCGAGTTGATCTGCACGCCTCCCGGACGCGCCGGCCCGTCGGTGGCGCACCTTGACCTTGCTGAGCGCGGCACCCCCGGGCGCGGCCACGGCGATCTGGATCAGCTCCGCCGACTCGGCAGGCGCTCGACCACCTGCCGACTCGGACGTGAGGGAAGCACGAGCCGGCCGAGGGCACCGATCACGATGCCGATGACAATCGCGCTGACCACGCCTGAGAGCTCCAGGCGGTGTCACCCCATTGAGAAGTTTTCATCCTGCTTTCGCAGGTCACGGGGCTGGTGTGGCCCTGAGTTCGACTTGGACGTCGACGCTACGGGGCATGAGAACGCCGTCGGACTGCCAGCGCCGCACCGAAACCGTCCCGGCCCAGGACGGGACGGCTTCCCGGCTCGAAGAACAAGCACCGGGCCAAGCGCCACGACGTGGACAAGACCGTCAAACGCGCCGGGTCGATCAAGGAACACCAGGCTCGCCGAGGTTGAATGCCGAGCCGAGACCTGCGCTGCTCGCCTACGGCAGGGTCCATTTCTGGTTGGTGCCGTTGTTGCAGGACCAGATGTTCAGCCGGGTGAGGTTGGCGGTGTTGCCGCCGGGGACGTCCAGGCAGCGTCCGGACTGCATGCTGCGCAGGCTGCCGTCAGCCTGCTGAGTCCACTTCTGGTTGTCTCCGCCGTTGCAGGTCCAGATGTCGACGAGGGTGCCGTTGATCACACCCTGCTTTACGACATCCAGGCATTTCCCGCCGATGGTCAGGCTGCCGTCGACGTTGTAGGTCCAGGTCTGTGACCCTGGCTTCTGGTTGCAGTCGTAGAGCTGCACCGCGGTGCCGTTGGTGGTGTTGCCTTGGTTGAGGTCGAGGCACTTGCCGGCGAGGCCGGAGGGCACGGGGCCCGAACGGGTGGGGATCGGGTTGCTCCCCGGGGTGACGGAGAAGTTGTCGAACTGCTGTGTCTGGTAACCGCCCCCGTTCACGCTACTGGTGGAGTCCACGGTGCCCAGTCCGGCGCGGCCGTGGGTGTAGCTGTTGTCCGTGACACTGCCCAGAGCCGTGCCGTCGAGCTTGGCGCTGATGGTCGACCCCTGCATCGTCAGTGAGACGGTGTGCCACTGGCTGGTGCCCGGTGCCGTTGTAGTGCCGCTGGCGAGGGTCGTGAACCCCCACGTGTTATTGCTGTTGACAACGGACTTGACGATCGACCACGTGCCGGTGCTGCTCACCCGCAGGTGGTACGCCTGCAGGCCGTTGTCGTTGCGACCTTGCATGCCGATGCGGCCCAGCAGCTCCACCGCTCCGGACTGCTCGAACATCGTGTCCGCCGTGACGGTGTAGTTGCCCCATGAGTCGTCGCCCATGAGGGTGTACGGCGCGTAGTAGTTCTCGCCGGTCCAGCGGACGGGAGCCGCTGGTGCCATCTGGCGCAGGCAGGTGCCGGTGCGTCCTCCGCCGCAGGCCACGGTCTGGAAGGCGCCGTTCATGTCGGTGAAGTACTTCGGGGACGTGGTGGTCGCCGGGGTCTGGAAGTTGTTGGAGTACGGCAGGCTCAGGGGGGCCGCCGAGGGCGCGGTGGCGGTTCCCTTGCCCTGCCCGGTCGTCGTGGTGACCGTGTACACGTAGCCGGGCTGCAGTGCCAGCGTGTAACTGCCACCGGAGGGGGTGACGTCGGTGGTGTGCACGAAGTGGTCACTGTCGTTGGGCGAGTTGAGGTCGGTGCCCCAGACGTGCACCTGGCCGGTGGACAGGCCGCCCGTGACGTGAACGGTCAGGGACTGCGCGGCCGTGGCGTCCACCGTCTCGATGACGGTGCTGTAGTCACTGTGGTTCGGCGACTTCAGTGTCACGTAGCTGCCGTTGGACTTGGCGCCGCCCAGGTAGCCGCTGGCCGAGTCCTGGTACTGCCAGCCGATCTGCGCGAACTGGGACGTGTGTGCGAGGACCCAGGCCGTCTTGGCGATGCTGTAGTGGCCCGACCAGGGCTGGTTGGCGACGGCCAGCCCGTTGAAGGCGAAGTAGGTGTTGGGATAGAGCGCGGCCACGAGCGGCCAGTTGTAGTAGGCCGTCATACGGCCGTCGATGTAGTCCCGGTTGACGGCCCGTGCGACCGATGTCGCGCCGGCCTCGGCGTCCTCCGACCCGTTCTCGCTCGCCCACAGCGGTTTGCCGAGGTTCTGCGCGGTGCTGGTGCTCGCGCAGCTCTTGAAGTCGGAGTTGTTGCCGATGGCCCCGCCGTTGCTGTAGCCGCAGGGGTAGTGGACGCCCACGATGTCCACCGCGTTCTTGAACGTCGGGTCGCCGGCCATCGCGTCGGCCACCGACCAGTTGTCGTCGGCCGCGACCAGCTTGGTGGCACCGTAGCCCTTGGAGACCAGGGCGGACTTGAGGTTCTCGTACCAAGTCTTGTTGAAGCCGCGCTCGTTCCAGCCGCCCAGGTAGTCGATGTCGAGCTTGTGCTGGGCGGCGCAGCCCATCCAGTCCGTCAGGTAGCTGATCGCGTCGGAGGTGAAGAAGGTGTTGCTGCCGCCACCGACCCAGCCGGGCGCGCCCCAGGCGAGCCCGTAGAGTTTGATGTCGGGGTTGCGGGTCTTGGCCTGCTCCGCGAGCCACCACTCGTAGCCCTGGTTGCAGTCGACCACGCCCTGGGTGTGCTCGTGGCTGGCCTCGGCGCCGTCGGTGGTGTTGGTGTCGCCGCCTATTTCGATCTTGAGGGACTGGAGCGAGGCGCCGTAGCCGGGCTTGAACAGGTAGTCGAGGATCTGGCCGCGCTGCGGCTCCGGATAGTCGATCAGCAGCCGGGTGTTGCCGCCGCCGCCGGAGATCGCGCCCACACCGTCGAAGGTCCGGCCCGTGCCGGAGCCGTCGACGGTGATCGAGGTCTCGGTGGCCGCCTGTGCCGCCGGCGCCGACCAGCTCACCAGCGCCGCGGCGGCGAGGGAGAGGGCGGCCAGGAACGATGTCCGTCTCGTGCGTCGCCGGTGGATCGGGGACCTAAGGTTCATGTCGCCTCCAAGGGCGCTAGGCCATCAATTGAGAACAGGTACGAACGGACCCGAGACCGCGGAGGGCTTGGCATGTCCTACGGACAGCGGCGGATACGCCATGACGGCACGAGTGCGGTACGGCAGACCCCAGCTCCCGACGTCGACCAGGACGCGTGCCGACCGGATGCCATCACCGCGGGACGCTGCTGCGGGACGGTGCCGGCTCATGTGGCCGGCACCGTCCCGCAGCCGGGATCAGCCCACGTTTACAGCACCGCGGGGAGAGCCATCGCAAGCACCGCGGACAACTTACGGATACGAGAGGTGGATTGCTTCATCGTCTGCCCCTCCCGCCGGTTCGGGCGATCCAGTGAACGTTCATACGGCGGCTCCGTGGGTGTATGTGGTGCGTGTGACGCTGATCTTCGTCCCGCCCGGACCTGAACGCCGCGAAGGCGTGGGGCGCGCCGGTGAGCGGCACAACCACCCGGTCGAGGGGGCGGCCCAGTCGGCCACTGCCTCGATCAGCGGTTCCCGCTCCGCGAGGGCGAGCAGGTCCTGAGCAGGTCCTCGCGCCAGGTCTGCGGACGCCGGTCGAGGTCCCGGAGGTGGCGGTCGGCGTCGATGAGGGCGGCGCGGGTGGGTGTGCGGGTCACGGCGGGTTCCAAGTCGGTCGGTCTGGTGGGGCCGCGTCAGACAGTGGATTCCTCACCGGGCGGGAGGATGTGCCAGATCTCGGCCGAACGGATGGGGGCGGCGCATGGAAAGGGCGACGCCTGGCAGTCCTCGCCGGGCGTCGGGTACTGCGGCGGCCGAGTCGCTGCCACCGCCTAAGAATTAGCCGCCTTATCGAGGATTCCGTCAAGAGTGCGCGCGGCTCTTTTCGAGCCTTCCGGGCAGGACACTTGGGGGTTCTGGTGCGAAAGAGACGATATATACCCTCATGTTCGATCGCTCGCTGAGCTTGCGACCGGATCACCCGGAAATATGAGTACGATTCATTTTCCCGGGGTGCGATACGAGGCTTCGCAACGTTCAGCCACCGTCGTTGGTGGCGATCCGGGCCCCGCGCCGTCCGACGACTTGGGGCCGCGCCGCCCATCCTCAAGACGCTTCGGAAGAACACGGACGATCCGTTGACTTCTACGCGACCGGGAAGCTAACTGCAGCGTCGTCCGGTTCGACAAACGGTGCACCGGAACTGGAAAGACCTGCGCCGCCGCTTCTGCGGCGGCGGTTGGTGGCCGGCCGGCGAGGAACGGGAACTGTTCGGCCCGGCGAGGGTGCACACCACCCGCTATCGCTACCGCGGATCAGTCATCCCCTCTCCATGGCCGGTCGCGGGATGAAGGCAACTCTCAAGAGTCTTCCGGGACTTGTGGAGCGCCCGTTGCGTTGAGAGGCGCGTGGCGGGTGCGGGAAGCGGTCCGGAGAGACGGGCCGGTCGAAAGCCGGTACCGCGCTCGGGGCCGACTTCACGGACTGGAACTGGAAGACCCCGGCTTCCATCACAGCGTCCTGTCCGACTTCCGCGACCGGCTCGCCGAAGGCGACCGCGCCGACCGGCTGTTGGGTCTCGCGCTTACCCGGATCCGGCGGGCCGGCCTGCTCAAGGGACCCGGCAAGCAACGCGCCGACTCCACCTACGTACTGTCCGCCGCGCGGGAGCTGACACGCCTGGAACTGGTGTCCGAGGCGGTTCGCGCCGTGCTGGAGTACATGGCCCGAGATACGCCGGAACTGCTGGATGAGCTGGTCACCGCCGAGTGGGCCGAACGCTACGGGCGGCAGGTGTGCCTGTGCTCCCAGCCCAGCCACCCCGTCGCCCGGCTCGAGCAGGTGGGCGCCGACGGCCGCGAGCTGCTCGGGCGCCTGTTCGCCCGCTTCTCCGGCGGCGCCGTTCCGGCGCAGGCCGAGGTGCTCCGAAGGGTCCTGGTGCAGCACTTCCTGAGGGACGGGCGCGGAAGGTTCCGGCCGCGTACCGAGCGCGATGGCCAGCCGCCGTCCCGGGTGCGGATCACGTCGCCGTATGAGACCGAGGCTCGCTGGACGCGGCGCGGTGACACCCGCTGGACCGGCTATCGAGCGCACGTGACCGAGACCTGCGACGACAAGCGTGTCAACGTCATCACCGACGTGGCCACAGTCGTCTCCAGCGCGGACAGCCGGGCCCTGCCCGGCATCCATGCCCGCCTCAGGCGGCTGCGCCTGCTGCCCGGACAGCACCTGGTCGACGGCGGCTACACCTCCGTCGCCGGCATGGACGCCGCAGCCCGCCTCCACCGAGTCACCCTGATCGGGCCGCTTCCACCCAGCACCACCCCGCAGCACCGGGCCAAGGACGGCTTCGGCCGCGAGAACTTCGTCATCGACTTCGACCGACGCGAGGTCACCTGCCCTAACGGGCAGGTCAGCGGCAACTGGCGGGACCTTCCGGTGGCCGAGCCGACATCAGAGTCCCTCAAGGGGAAACGCCCGGTCGCTGACACGAGGACCTCCTGGACCCGCCAGGCTCGGTTGTAGGCACGGTCGTCGACCAGCACCCACCCGAAGAGCAGGCGCAAGTCGTCGATGCCTTGTGCGCGGTCGGCGGCGGAACGCCCTCTTCTGCCGGGGCGCGGGATCTCGGTGGCACGGCCGGGGTCGGCATCCGCAGAGCCCAGCCGCCCTCTTCACTCGACCTGTCAAGGCAAATAGATCCAATGAATCGAGTCACTCAGCCCGGCACTCGAACGCGTCTCAGCTGCGATATTGGGGCTGGTCTGGCAATTTTCGTCGAGGCCCTAGACAGATCGCGGACTAGTGCCTGTTAATACATCCGATGTTGCTCGGCTGAACACACGCAGTGCTCAAGGCCTGTCATGGCAGCGTGTGCTGTCCTGCGAACTGCCAGGAGAAGACCTTGTCAGAGTCGATCACCCGCCGACGGGGCGCTCGTCGGCATCGCGGTTACTCACGGCGGGCTTCGCCGTCGCGTGCGGGGCACCGGTATCGAACGGAAGACCTGCTGCCCAGCGCGCCGTAACGCTTGTGCCGGGCGCCTCACTCAGGGGGCCAGTAGACCTGCGGAAGCCGGCTCGACCAGCAGTTCACGCTGCGGAGCGTCACCTCCTGAGCGCCCCAGCCCCCTCGACCCGCACGTCCCCAGGCGGAAGAGCCGCACGTCCCCACCCAGCAAAGAAGGGCCGCCCATGCACACCTCCCCAAGACTCGCCGCCAGACTCACGGCCACGGCATCCGCCACCTGTCTGGCCGCCGCCGGACTCGCCCTCGTCCCGGCGGCAGACGCCTCGGCCGCGGGCGCGCCGCAGGGCGGCCACGTCTACACCCTGACAGTGGCCAACAGCGGCAAGAACGCCGCCGTGCTGTCGGACTCCCTGGCCAACGCAGCGGCGGTCGTGCAGAAGACCGCCTCCGGCGGCCCCGGCCAGCTGTGGGAGGCGGTCGACCACGGCGACGGCACCTTCTCGCTGGTCAACATCAACAGCGGCAAGTGCATGGACGTCCAGAGCGGCTCCACGACCGCGGGGGCCGCGATCATCCAGTGGCCCTGCAACGGCGCCGGCAACCAGAACTGGACCTTCAGCGGTTCGGCGATCGTCTCCGCCCGCAGCGGCCTGTGCCTGGACGTCTCCGACGGCTCCACCGCGCAGGACCACGCGATCATCCAGTGGACCTGCAAGAACACCACCAACCAGCAGTGGAGTCTGACCGAGCGCCCGCGCTCGGCGACCTGGGGCCCGGCCATGGTCAAGGGCGGCCAGAGCTTCACCTCGCAGACCATCCGGATGGTCGTCCACAACAACACCTCCGGCGCGGGACTGCGCATCCGGCTGTCCAACCTGCGCAGCACGACCGCCCTCTCGGTCGGGGCCGTCACCGTGGCCGTCCAGTCCAGCGGCGCCACCGCGGTCGCGGGCACCACACACACCGTCACCTTCGGCCGGTCGGCCACGCCGACCATCCCCGCCGGGCAGGAACTGACCAGCGACGTCATCCCGATGCCGGTCGCCGCGGAGCAGAACCTGCTGGTGAGCGTCTACCTCCCGGGCACCACCGGCGCCTCCACCTACCACAACGACGCCCACCAGACCTCGTACCTGTCCGCCGCGAGCACCGGCAACCACGCCGCCGAGGAGGCCCCGACGAACTTCACCACCACCACGGCCCGCTGGTTCTACGTCGCGGGACTCGACGTCGTGTCACCCACGGCCAGGGGAACCGTCGTGGCCATCGGCGACTCCATCACCGACGGCTCCAGCGCCACCGACAACGCCAACCAGCGCTGGCCCGACTACCTCGCCCGGCGGCTGCAGGCCGAGTCCGGCGGCCAGCGCCTCGGCGTGGCCGATGCGGGCATCGGCGGCAACCGCGTGGTCACCGACAGCCCGAACACGGGGCAGGGCATCGCGGCCGTCACCCGGTTCTCCCACGACGTCCTGACCCAGCCGGGCGTGAAGGACGTCATCCTGCTGGAGGGCATCAACGACATCAACAACACCACCACCCCCACCAGCGCCGACCAGATCATCGCCGGCTACCAGACCATGATCGACCAGGCGCACCAGGCCGGTGTCCGGATCCTCGGCGGGACCATCCTGCCGAACTCCACGCAGACCACCGACAAGGCCGCCATCCGCGCCCAGGTCAACCAGTGGATCCGCACCAGCGGCGCCTTCGACGCGGTGATCGACTTCGACGCGGCGCTCCGGGACCCGGCCAACCCGGCGCAGCTGCTCCCCGCCTACGACAGCGGCGACCATCTGCACCCCAACAGCGCCGGCATGCAAGCCATGGCCAACACGGTGAACCTCTCGCTGCTCACCTCCTGAGCGGTACCCACCTCCCGGACGGCGTAGTTCCGTTCGGCGCCCCCTCTCCGCGTACGGGGCACCGGACGGAACGGCCCGTCATCCGTGCGCCTGCGGGCAACTGCTGCCCACAATGACGGCCAAGGCATACCGCTCCTCAAGGCCATCATGGAGACCGCCGTGGACGACGAGCTGATCACACGCACATCCTTGCCGCATCCAGGTGCCGGTAGGAAAAGGCGGCTGAGCGGCGCATCGCCACGGTCACCCAAGTCGACGCGCCGGCCAACGCCGTCGGGATGCAGTGGCGTCTCATGATCTACCTCGGCGCCCACGGTGCGATGAAGAGGCGTACCCGGATGTTCGCACTTCGGGCGGAGTCCTTCCCCGCGAGGCAGTCCGGGAGTCAGTGTTCGTTCGCCGTGATCGTCGCCCCCGCGAGCCTCTCCGAAAACGCCGTAGGGATACAGCTTCTCGACCAGGCCAAGAAAACGTACCCACCATCTCCAGAAGCTGGGTCGACGCCGACTTCAAGAACACCGTCATCAAGCACGGCACCAACCTCGGAATCGACGTCGAAGTGGTCAATAGAAACCCGGAAATCCGCGGCTTTCACGTCGTCAAAAGACGCTGGGTAGTAGAACGAAGCCTCGGTTGGCTCATGCTGCACCGACGCCTGTCCCGTGATGACGAGACCCTTCCCGCCAGCTCCGAAGCCGTGATCCACATCGCCTCGATCGACAACCTCACCATGCGCGTAACAGACGAGACCACACCCGCCTGGCGAGGAACTTACTAGAACTTAAAGGTCAATTCGGCTAGACCAAACACCCTCTCAGAGTCTTCAGACGGAGAGGACAGTGGAACGCCACGCTTACCGAATCCGGTCGGCACCATGGGTCGGCATCCCCCGCTTCGACTACAACCCCTCCGACCGCCTGCGTTTCATTCTCCGAGGCGGCAACCCCCACCGAGCCACCGAATGGGCCGACATCCCCCAACGCCCCCTCGAAGACTGGCAGACCTGGAAGCGGCCAGACAGCAGAGACTGCGCTGGAAAGCCGCGATGCAGCCGGCCCGCATCGACTACGCCGAGGCATGCCGCGTGAAGCGCCTCGAAGCCCAGGCAGAAGCATGGCACCCCGCGAGTCGGCTGGCCGAATACGTCGCCGCCGCCCGAGCCCAAGTAGAAGCTCTGCCGAGCGGGCAGGACCAGAGCCGAGGCAGAGATGGGACCCATGTAGTCATCGTGATCGCGGGCTGCGCGGACCCAGATCGTTCGCGCGCCACGGGATGATGGAACCGCAACGGGTGCCGGGGAATGTGCACAGACGCACGGGAGTTGCCGCGACGGCCGCTGGCCTCCTGCCGCGCTGCTGAGCGGGAGGTCCGGCGACCGCGATGCCTTCGGGTCCGGCCCCTCGAACTCCGGGCAGACCGGCCCCGACCGACGCCGAGATGCTGGCGGCGGCGAGCGGGTGTTTTCGGGCCTGCACCACAGGACGTGCGTCTCTCGGGGCTGTGTGCCACCCCGCTCCGTGTGGGCGGCGGCTTCACACAGTCATCGGATGAATGCCGCTTCGGGGCGATTAGGGTATCGCCCAGTGAAGTCGTGAAAATGCGAAAGGTTGAGCTTTCTCTCGTTCCGGCAGAGCGAAAATTCGTCAACTAGCTGGCATTTTGATGTTTCCAAGCTCACGTGGGGTGGTCGGAACGGAGCCGTCGAAGCCCAGTAAGACATCGGATCTATTGCCATGGTGCCTCACACGGACGTCACCGTCATCAAGCCGCCGAGATCATAGACCGGCCCGTCAACAGGATGAAAACTTCTCATTGGTTGGTGACGCACGAGTATCAGTTCCGCGAGTTCCCGAACAGCAGGCGATAGCCGATCAGCAGCACCAGGGAGCCGCCGATGGCAGCGCCCCAGGTGTAGAGGTCGAAGAAGTGACTCTCCACCGGGCGGTCGAGGAAGCGCGAGGAGAGCCAGCCGCCGACGAACGCTCCCGCGACCCCGATGAGGGTGGTGCCGATCAGGCCGCCCGGGTCGCGTCCCGGCAGCAGGATCTTGGCGATGGCTCCGGCGAGCAGACCCAGGATGATCCAGCCGATGATGCCCACGTTGTAGTCCTCCAGTCAGGTCGGGGCCGGGGCAAGTCCGCCCGGCACCGTCCTCAAGTTGCCTGATTGCGCAAGCCTATGGACTGATGCGAGGGACGAACGAGCCCTGCCGCGCCTGGTGACAAGTCGTCGACGTTCTTTCACACGCTTATTACATTGCGCAATCGACGAACTGGAGGTGCCCTCGTGGACGGAACCCCGCCGCCCTTACACTGAGACATCGCGCATGCGTCGACAGTGACCGGGACGGGAGGGGACCGTGGCGACACTCGCCGGTGGTTCGGAGGATCCGTCCGCCGAGGTACTGACGGAGGCGGCCGCCGCGTTCGGACTCCTCGCCTCCGCCGCCCGGCTGCACATCATGTGGGCGCTGTCCCAGGGCGAGAGCGACGTCACCCACCTCGCCGACCGGGTCGGCGGCGCGCTGCCCGCGGTCAGCCAGCACCTGGCCAAGCTGAAACTCGCCGGGCTCGTCCGCTCCCGCCGTGAGGGCCGCCGGCAGGTCTACTACGTCGACGACCCCGACATCGTGACCGTGGTCCGCGTCATGGTCGGCCAGCTCACGGCCCGTACAGCCCCGGCCGCTGCGCGCGGTACCGTCTCGGGCAGGCCTTGATCCGTTTCCTGTGCCGGGTGCCGTCACGGGCGCGGGAAACGCCGTAGGTGAAGGCGAATGTGTCCGCGAGGTTGCCGCGTTCCTTCATGAGATCTCTCACCTGTGAAATGCGGCGGGCTCCGTGCTGCCCGGGCCAGGGGTTTGTTAGATTGCGCAACTACGCAACCCAGGCGAAGTTCCTGCTTGGGCTGCCTGTACACCGCCGCGCTTGCCCGGCCGCCCACCCCATGGCCCGGCCTGAGAGGCCCGACCGTTTCCTGGGAGTGGTAGATGAGCGACCCGTGGGACGGACCGGGCGGTCAGGCCACGCGCAGCCGCACCGGCCGGGTGCCGGAGCAGCGGGCGGGCGCGTCCGGCGGCGCGCCTCGGCCCGGAGGCCGGGCCGCGGCGCGGGCCGAGGCCCGCTCGCACGGTGGCAAGCGTTCGCGTCGCCGGGCCCGTCCGGTGCGACGCGGCAGGCGGGTGCTGAAGATCGTCGGGATGTGCCTGGCGATGCTCGTCCTGGCCACGGCCGGTGCCGGATGGTGGTTCTACCAGCACCTCAACGGCAACATCAACAGCGTCTCGCTCGACGGCAAGGGCGGTTCGGAGAAGGCCGACGCGTTCGGCCGCACCCCGATCAACATCCTGGTCATGGGCTCGGACGGCCGGACCAGCAAGGCGGACTGCAAGCTGGGCGGCGGATGCTCCCAGACCGGCGTACAGACCGGAAACGGCAACGCCGACGTACAGATGGTGGTGCACATATCCGCCGACCGCTCCAACGCCACCGTCATGAGCATCCCCCGCGACACCATGGTCGACGTCCCGGCCTGCAAGGACACCGGGAGCGGCCAGTCCACGCCCGGCTACTACGGCCAGATCAACAGCGCCCTCCAGTACGGTCCCGCCTGCCAGGTCGCCACCATCCACCGGCTCACCGGCATCCCCATCGACCACTTCGTCAAGCTCGACTTCTCCGGCGTGGTCAAGATGTCCGACGCGGTCGGCGGTGTCTCCGTGTGCGTCGACCACAACGTGTACGACACCTACTCGCACCTGAAACTGTCCAGTGGCAGCCACACGCTCAAGGGTGAGGCGGCCCTGGAGTTCGTCCGCTCCCGCCACGGCTTCGGGGACGGCAGCGACCTCGGCCGCACGGTCTCCCAGCACATATTCCTCAGCGCGATGATCCGGAAGTTCAAGAGCGCGGGCACGCTCACCGACCCCACCGCGGTCTACGACCTCGCCGACGCCGCCACCAAGGCGCTCACCGTGGACGACGGTCTCGGCAGCGTCAAGAAGCTGATCGGGCTCGCGGCCGACGTGAACAAGGTCCCCACCAAGCGGATGACCTTCACCACGATGCAGACCGCCGCCGATCCGAACGACACCAACCGGGTGGTGGTGGGCGCGGGTGCCAAGGCCCTCTTCTCCAGCATCGCCGACGACCAGTCCCTGACCACCGGCTCCGGAAAGAAGTCCACGGCGGCCTCCGCGACGGCCACGGCTTCGGCGGTACCCGCCTCCGAGATCGCCGTGACCGTCGAGAACGGCACCGAGATCACCGGCCGCGCCTCCGCGATCGCGAACGCGCTCACGGACCAGGGCTTCAGCTCCGCGACCACCACCGCCAACGCGCCGAGCCCGGCGACCACCACCACCCTCACCTACGGCACCGGCCGGAAGGCCGCGGCCCAGACGGCCGCCAAGACGCTCGGGCTCTCCACCTCACACCTCGAGGAGGGGACCGGTACCGGTCTGACCCTGGTGATCGGCAGCGACTGGACGAGCGGCACCACGTATCCGGGCGGTTCGTCCTCGCCGGCGCCCGCCGACACGAAGGCCGCGGTCTCCAACGCGCACGCCCAGACCGCCGACGAGGCCAAGAAGTGCGCCAAGGTCAGCCCCTACAAGACGGTCGCCCTCAACGGGGTCGCCATGACACCGGAGCAGGCGTACGCGGCGTCGCCCCACAAGAAGGACTCCGACGAGTGAGGCGGGGACGGGCCCGCGGTTGTACAGTTGCGCAAGCTGGCAATCGTGAGTGAGAAGGGACGTGCGGCATGCTGCGCAACGGACTGGAGCCCTGGCATCTGCTGATCGTGGCGATCATGATCATCTTGCTGTTCGGCTCGAAGAAGCTGCCCGAGGCCGCCCGCGGGCTCGGCAAGTCGATGCGCATCCTCAAGAGCGAGGCCAAGGCGATGAAGGAGGACGGCACGGCCCACTCCTCCGCGGCCCCCGCTGAGTCTGCCCCGCAGGTCGTCCAGTCCGCGCCGGTGGAGACCACGGCAGCGCAGCCGACGGCCGAGAGCAACCCTGCCCACTGAGCTCCCGTACGGCGTCCTTCGCCGGGCGACGGTCTCCTCGGCGTGGCCGAAGAACTCACCGTCGAGGCGGCCCAACAGCCGTACAGCAAAAGCGTGTTGCGGCGCGGAGCGGCATGTCGTCGACGAAACCCGGCTGCCCGGACGGTGATTGCGGGAGCATTCCGGCCCGTGTCCGTGATGCAGGCGGCGGCGATCGCTGTCGGTGGGGGCAACTAAGCTCCCGCCCATGAGCGAGGCAGACGAGGTCCCCGGCAGACGAGTCGTCGACGGGCGCTTCGCGTTGGAAGCGCGTCTCGGCGGCGGCGGGATGGGCACGGTCTGGCGGGCCAGGGACCTGGTGCTGCACAGGATGGTCGCGGTCAAGGAGGTCCGCCCGCCGGACCGGGACCTCGCCGAGTACGACCCCGACAGCGCGCGGATGCTGCGCGAGCGGGTGCTGCGCGAGGCGCGGGCCCTGGCCCGGATCGACCATCCCAACGTCGTCACCATCCACCACATCGTCGACGGCGGCGACGGCACCTACCCGTGGATCGTCATGGAGCTGGTCAGCGGCGGCTCGCTCGCCGACCGGCTGACCCGGGAGCCGATGCCGCCGGCCGAGGCGGCGCGGATCGGCCGGGGCGTGCTGGCCGCGCTGGCCGCCGCGCACGAGGCCGGAATCCAGCACCGGGACGTCAAGCCCGCCAACGTCCTGCTCAGGTCCGACGGGCGCCCCGTCCTCACCGACTTCGGCATCGCCGCGATTCGCGAGACGACCAGCCTCACGGCCACCGGCTCCATCATCGGCACCCCCGACTTCATGGCACCGGAGCGGATCTCGGGCCACGAGGGCGGCGCCGCCTCCGACCTGTGGTCACTCGCGATGATGCTGTACACCGCCGTGGAGGGCCACCACCCGCTGCGCCGCGGCAGCACCCTCGCCACCCTCGCGGCCGTCCTCAACGAGGACGTGCCGCCGCCCGTGCGGGCCGGTGCCCTGGGTGACGTACTGATGAACGTGCTCGTACGGGATCCGGCGGCGCGGCCGTCGTCCGCCGTGCTGGACCGACGGCTGGCCGAGATCGAGTCGGGGTCCGTCGGCCCGGTGACCGCGTGGCACCAGCCCACGGCCCCGTACCCGCCGTTCGCCGGTGCGGCCCCTTCGTACCCGGGGGCCTTCGCCCCGCGCACGGCTCCCCTCACCGGAGCCCCCGCTCCGGCGGGCGTAGCAGGCCCCGTCGGATTCGGGCCGCCACCCGTTCCCGCCGGGCCCGGCCAGCCGGTGACCTCGCCCGTCCGGGCGGGACGCAAGAGCGGGGCGGGACTGCGTGTCGTGCTCAGCGTCTCGGGGACCTCGCTGGCCGGGGCCCTGGTCCTGATGTGGTGGCTGCTGCCCTTCGGGGGAGACGCGGGCGGATCGGGCGAGGCGGCGGACGGCGGCGCCTCCTCCTCCGTCGCATCGGCCCGCGAGGCGACCGGCTCCCCGGCCGCCGCCCCGGCCGTCCAGCAGTCGAGGGACACGACGACCACGAGCCTGCTCACCCCCGACGGCATCCGCACCGCCATCAAGGCGTTGAAGCAGGAGACCGGGCGGGACAGGTTCGGCGACTTCAGCGTCTACGAGGACTTCGTGTCGGCCGAGGTGATGGTCAAAGGCAGCGACAGCAAGTACGACACCTACACCTACCGTCCGGGACAGGGCGTGGAGAAGGGCCTCATCAAGGGCACCCTGTCCGGCGGCGACCAGCCCTTCCGCCTCGACGGCTTCAACTGGGACAAAGTGCCCACGCTCCTGGAAGAGGCCCGGAAGAAGCTCGACGTCGACCATCCGAACACCCGTTACGTGCTGGTGAGACAGCCCAACGACGTCTTCGACACCCCCCTCGGCATGGCCGTCTACCTCAGCAACGAATACAGCCAGTCCGGCTATCTGGAGGCGAACACCAAGGGCAAGGTGACCCGCGTCATGCCCGCGGAGGACTGACGGCCTTCCCGGGGGGCTCGTACAGCGCTGAGGCGCCGCTACCGGCTCGTCTCACAGGCGGATGACGACGAGAGCGGTGTCGTCGGCGTTGCCGGTGGGTGGGAGCAGCTCGGCCAGGAGCGCGTCGGCCAGGTCCTCGGGGGCGGCGTGGCGGTGGCGGGTGAGCGTGTCGGAGAGGCGTGCCAGGCCGGTGTCGATGTCCTCGGTGCGGCGCTCGATCAGACCGTCGGTGTAGAGGACCAGCGTGGCGCCCTCGTCGAAGGGCGCGGTGGCCTCGGGACGGATGGTGTGTTCGAGGCTGGCACCGAGCGGCGGGTCGGTGGCCCGGTCCAGGAAGGTGACCGTGCCGTCGGGGCGGAGCAGGGCGGGCGGGAGGTGGCCCGCGCTGCTGTAGGTGAGGGTGTGGTCGCCCCAGTCGATGAAGGCCGTCGCCGCCGTCGTCGACTCGGCGCCGTCGACGGAGCGGGCGTACAGCCCGAGCGCCTCCAGAGCCCGGGCAGGCCCGTCGGCGACGCGGGTGGCGGCGCTGAGCGCGCTGCGCAGCTGACCCATGACGCAGGCGGCCGCCAGACCGTGACCGACCACGTCACCGACGGCCACCGCGAGACAGTCGTCGGCCAGGTCGACGAGGTCGTACCAGTCACCGCACACGTTCAGGGAGCCGACGGCGGGCCGGTAGCGCACGGCCGCCTGATGGTGGCCGAGGGGCCCCGGGGCGGGCAGCAGGGCCTCCTGCAGAGCCAGGGCGACCTCGCGTTCGCGGGCGTGTGCCTTGCGCAGGCGTTCGTTGACCTCCTGGAGTTCCCGGGCGCGGGTGTACAGCTCGGCCTCCAGCACGCGTGCCCGGCTGTCGCCCCCCGGTCCGCCGCGGGCACGAATGAGTTCGGTGACCTCCTCCACCCGGTGCACGAGCAGCTTCACCTTCCCGTCGGTGCCGAGGACGGGCGCGTTGACCGGGCTCCAGAAGTGCTCCTGCCAGTGGCCGGCCCGATGGGGATCCTCGATGTCGTAGCGGAGCACCGCCATCGTGTCGCGCTCCCCGGAGGCCACCGCACGCAGCATCGACTCCCGCGTCTCCCGCATCCCGGCCGCGGCCGAATCATTGGGGTTCTCGGGGAAGACATCGAAGATGTAGCGGCCCAGCAACTGCTCGCGGGCACGACCGGTGAGCCGTAGGAAGTCGTCGTTGACGTCGACGTACACCAGCTCGGGCGTCAGCAACGCCACCATGCCGGGCAGAGCCCGGAACACCGCCGCGTAATCGATGTGCGGTTTCCTCATGTGCAGCCTGCCTCGACACGAGCCATCATGATGTGATTTTCCACGATAGATGGGAACAGGTCGCCGCCTCGACAGCTACCGTCATGACGCGACAGCGAACGACCTGGTCGGTTTTCTCATGGGCGCGGCCCCGGGCCGACCGCCCGAGTCCCGGAAGGACCCACTCGCATGCGTTACGCAGTCCTCGGTACCGGCATCGTCGGCCGGACGCTGGCCGGCAAGCTCGCCTCCCTCGGTCACGACGTCGTCATCGGCACCCGCGATCCCGGGGCCACTCTCGCCCGCACCGAACCCGACGGCATGGGCAACCCGCCGTTCGCCCAGTGGCACGCCGACCACGGCCAGGTGCGTCTGGAGACCTTCGAGGAGGCGGCGGCCTTCGGCGAGACGGTCGTCAACACCACCGCGGGCGAGCGGAGCCTCGATGCCCTGCAAGCGGCCGGCGCACCCCACCTGAGCGGCAAGATTCTCATCGATGTCGCCAATCCGCTGGACTTCTCCGGCGGGAGGCCGACGCTGGACCCCGTCAACACCGACAGCCTCGGCGAGCGCATCCAGCGGGCCTTCCCCGAGGCGAAGGTCGTCAAGACCCTCAACACCATGAACTGTTTCGTCATGGTGGAGCCGACCCGCGTGGCAGGGGAGCACACCGTGTTCGTCAGCGGTGACGACACCGGGGCCAAGAAGGCCGTCACGGCACTGCTGGGCTCCTTCGGCTGGCCCGAAGCGAACGTCATCGACCTGGGCGACATCACCACCGCCCGCGGCGTCGAGATGCTCCTGCCGATCTGGCTGCACCTGTACGGCACGCTCGGCCACGGCGACTTCAACTTCCACATCCAGGGGGCCCGGCCCGGCGGCTGATCCCAGGTCCAGTCCGAGCTCGGGCATGGGGCAGGGCCCTTCGGCTCACGCGGTGACCGTGCGCGTGGCGGTGTGATGGAAGGGTGGGCCTGGTGGGTTTCCGTTCGCGGCGATGAGTTCCGGGCGAGTCGGGAGTCTGTTCCGGAGACTGCCGTAGAGACATACGGCCGTCTGGAGACGTAGGGCCGTCGTAGCGACCGTACGACTGTCGCAGAGAGCACACGACTCTGCCCGGCACGAGACATCACGGAGGAACCATGACCACCACGTCTGACGACCCGAGCGCCGCGCTGCCCGACCGCCCGCCCGTCGTCGACCTGGCCACCTGGCAAAGCGCACGTGACGAGCTTCTGGTCCGCGAGAAGGCCCACACCCGTGAGGGCGACGCCATCGCCGCGGCCCGCCGCCGGCTGCCGATGGTGGAGTTCGACGGGACGGTCGAGGTCGTCGGCCCCGACGGCCCGGTGCCGTTCCTGGACCTGTTCCAGGGACGCGACGAGCTCGTGGTCTACAAGCACATGTGGTACGACGGCGCTCCATACCAGGGGCAGTGCGAGGGCTGCACCACCACGGCCTGGCACCTGAAGGACGCCGTCTACCTGAACGCGCGCGGCGTCTCGTTCGCCATCGTGACCACGGGCCCGTGGGACGAGGTGGCCCCCTTCGTCGAGTTCATGGGCTACACCCAGCCCTGGTACTCGGTGCGGGGCGTGGACGGGCCGGTCGGCGGGGACATGGGGTACCTCACCTGCTTCCTCCGCGACGGCGACCGCACGTTCCTCACCTACTCCACGACGGGCCGGGGCAACGAGCGGGTCAGCGCGTCCCTCGGCCTGCTCGACATGACCCCCTACGGCCGCGGCGAGACATGGGAGGACAACCCCGAGGGCTGGCCCAAGGGGCGCGGTGCGTGCTGGACCTGGCGCTCGGACGCGGAGGGCAACCCCACCTGGGGCCCGACCGGCCGCCCCGTCCCGCAGTGGACCCGCCCCGGCGCGACCCCGGTGCAGACGCTCGGCCGACACGGTCACCACCACTGACACGCCTCCGTCGACGGCGCCGGCGAAGGTGCCCGGCGCCGGTCGGAGGCCCTGAAGGACGTACGTGTCGGCGGCCCCGGTAACCGCTGCCCCGCTCTACCGCTCTTTCTCAGCCGACAGGCGGACGCACCGAATCCCGGATCACGAGTTGCGTGCTCAGCACGACGTGGTTGTCGGAGGCGAACCCCACCTCGCGGTCGAGGGCGAGGCGTACGGCGGTGCGGCCCAGTTCCTCGTACGGGACCCGGACGGTGGTGAGGGCCGGGGTCAGATCGGCGGCGAACGGGACGTCGTCGAAGCCGACCACGGAGACCTCACCCGGGACGGACAGGCCGGCCTCGCGCTACGTGGCCGGGGGAGCCGGGTCAAGACCTGCGGGGCCCAGGCGTCATGGATCCGCCTGGGCCCCGGGGCGGGCCGGCGTCGATGCGCCGCCGCCGTGATGACGTACTGGAGGGTGTGGGCGCGGCTGAGCAGGATCAGGAGTCAGTAACGTGTCGGTGCGCCCGACCCGACGCCGAAGACGCGCCTCCATGACGCCGGGGCACCGTTCACCGGGAGGCCGCCCCGGCCGGCGGACCGCTCACGGACGTGGAGTCGGCGATCACAACCTGCCCGACCTGTCGGGGCTCTGGTTCTTCCGCATGCGGACGGCGACGAAGAAGGGTGTGTGAAGAGTCTTGAGGTAGCGGACCTCGTCGACCTGGCGGGCGGCCTCCGTGGCCCGTGGCTCCACGAATCGCTCCAACGCGAAGCCGGCGTCGAGGAGTTCTCCCAGGAAGGTCTGCATCGTCATACGGCGGTGGGAGTTCGTGGTGCCGCTGTCCCCGAACCGCGTCTCGACACGGTCCTCGTCGAAGTAGGAGCCGCCGTGCCAGACCCAGTCGGCGGTCGGATGGACCGTGGAGACCAGCAGGATCCCGCCGGGACGCAGCACGCGGTGCAGTTCGGCCAGCAGTTGCCGACGGGCCTCCAGGTGATGATGCACCAGGGCCATGACCCCCAGGTCGAACGAGTCGTCCGGCAGGAAGTCGAGGGGTTCCTCCAGGTCGTGGTGGTGCAGCGTGACGGCGTCGTCGTCGCCGATGCGGTCGCGGGCATGGCCCAGCAGCGTCGCGCTGCCCTCGACGCCGACCACCTCGGCCGCGCCTCGTGCCCGCAGTTCCGTGATGTAGTGCCCGGCGCCGCAGCCGATGTCCAGGACGCGCAGCCCGGTGACGTCACCGGCCAGGGCGAACATGGCGGGCCGGTCGGTGTGGGCGTTGTAGGGGCCGTCGGTCGCGTTGTCGGCGAAGTAGTCGCCGAGAGCCCCCTCGTAGGCGGTGTTGATGCGCATCACCGCATGCTGCCAGGGATTCAAGCAGGGACAACAGACGACGGCAGGGGGTCACGGTCCCCGGCCAGCCACAGTGTCATGAAGGCCGCCAGCCCTGCCGTGGCCCCGAAGGTGAGGGCGGCGGGGACGCCTGTGCCGAGAGCGGAGAACACATGTACGGGACCCCACACGGTGGCGGTGTCGTCGATCACCATGTGCAGGACCTGGCTCGCGAGCAGTCCGAGCACGGTCGCGCAGACCGCGCCCGCCGCCATCGCCGCCACGGTGGTCCGGGTGAGCAGGCCGGGCAGCAGACGCAGTGACCACCACACCACGGCCAGCAGGAGCACGTCGGCGGCCCGGTACAGCAGCCAGTGTCCGAGGGACGTCGTCGCCGGACCCGACCAGGCGCCGAGCAGCAGCCACTGACGCAGCAGGTCACCGGGCTCGGACAGCAGGCCCGCGCCGTTGAACGTGGTCTGTATCGAGGCCGCCACCGACTGGTACGACAGGACCACCAGGGACAGCGCGACCACCGCGGTTCCGGCGCTCGCCGCCAGGCGCGCGGGGCGCGCCGGCACCTCGCGCCGGGGCAGTGGTTCCGCGCCCTTCGCGGAGACGCGGGCCACGAGCACCGTGAGCAGGGCGGTCAACAGTCCCGCGAACACCGGGACCGGTCCGCTGGAGGCGATCACCCCTGCCAGTTGCGGCAGGACCCGGTAGCTGCCGCGCCCCCGGGACGCGATCAGCCAGGGCGCGGAGACCGTCACGGCCAAGGTCGCGGTCACCGGTCCCCAGGCCCACAGCGCGAGCAGCGTGGCCGGTGTACGGCCCCCCGTCGGCGGGATCCTGCGGAGCAGGAGCAACGTGCCGGCCAGGTAGCACGCGAAGACGGCCACGAATCTGATCTGCATCGCGGTGCTGTACAGACCGGCGTACCGGGTGTCTCCGCCCGTGCCCGCGTCCGCGGATCCGTCGGAGGGCAGAGCCACCGAGGAGTCGTACGACCAGGGCGTGAGCCAGCGCCGCAGTTCGTTCACGGAGTCCACGTCGAACACGCTGGTACTGCCGCGCAGTTGCAGTGCCTGCGCGCTCGCGCCCGCCCACCACAGCAACAGCGTGATCAGCAGGCCTCCGACCAGGGCTGGTATGACCGCGCGCCGGTATGTCATGTTGGCTTCCCCCACCTTGTCCCTGTGTCCGTGTGGTCTCGAACAGAGGAAGAGTAGGGCGTGGTGATCGTGTGAGAACGGGCGGGGCGATCACTCCTGCCGCTCTCCGGTGCGGACCGGTTGGGCGAGATCCGCAGAGCGCTGCGCCAAGGGTGAGTCGGCTGCCTTCCCGGCTGTCGATCTCGAGCCCGGCGCACCCTCTCTGATCGTTTTCGAGGACGCGTGACTCCCGGAGCCGCCCCCAGGCCGATAGTGTCGACGGCGCCTGAACCAACGACCAAGGCAGAGAAGTTGACCACGCAGAACCACCCCGTCGATCACGAACTCGTCCAGGCCGCGGCGCACGTCGCTCGCACGCGTTGCCGGGGCGACAACCACACCATGGCAGCCGCGGCCCGTGCCCGGGACGGGCGGATCATCACCGCCGTGAACGCCTACCACTTCACGGGAGGCCCCTGCGCCGAACTGGTCCTCATCGGCGCGGCGGCCGCCCAGGGCGCCTACGAACTGGTGACGGTCGTCGCCGTGGGAGACCGCGACCGTGGGGTCGTTCCGCCGTGCGGCCGGTGCCGACAGGTCCTTCTCGACTACTTCCCCGACCTCGAGGTCATCGTCGGCGAAGAGGCCCGCATCCGGAGCGTGCGCATCACCGACCTGCTGCCCGAGGGCTACGTCTGGGCCGACCACCAGCTCGACGCCGAGTGACACCGATCGCTGACGACGGTGTCGACGGGAGCGTGGCATGGTCATCAGTGCAGGGGACAGCAGCCTCGTAAGCCTGCCCCGGAACCGGCGGCCCACCCGACCCTAGGAGCGACAACCATGCGGTACCGCACACTCGGCAGCTCGGACCTGAACGTCTCGGAGATCTCGCTCGGGTCCTGGCTCACCTACTCCGGCGGCGTCGAGGCGGACGCGACCCGCGCCTGCACCGAGGCCGCCTTCGACGCGGGCATCAACTTCTTCGACACCGCCAACGCCTACGGACGGGGAGCCGCCGAGACGGCCTGGGGAGAGATCCTGTCCTCCCACCCCCGTGACTCGTACATCCTGGCCACCAAGGTCTATTTCCCGATGTCGGACGACCCGGCCGACCGCGGGCTGTCCCCCGCCCATATCGCCCAGCAGATCGACGCCTCCCTCACCCGCCTCAGGACCGACCACGTCGACCTGTACCAGGCGCACCGCTTCGACTCCGGCGTGCCGATCGAGGACACCGTCGAGGCGTTCCAGAAGGTCGTCGAGCAGGGCAAGGCCCGCTACATCGGCTTCAGCGAGTGGACCCCCGAACAGATCCGGGCCGCGATCGACCTCGCCGGCCCCGATCTGTTCGTCTCCTCCCAGCCGCAGTACTCCATGCTCTGGCAGGCCCCCGAGGCCGAGGTGTTCGGCCTGTGCGCCGCCAACGGCATCTCCCAGATCGTCTGGTCCCCCCTCGCCCAGGGCGTCCTGACCGGCAAGTACAAGCCCGGACAGCCCGTCCCCGAAGGAAGCCGGTTCGCCTCCGCGGACATGGCGGTCTCCCAGGACCTCGTCTACAGCGACGCCATCCTCGAAGCGGTCCAGCGCCTCGTCCCGATCGCGGAGGAGGCGGCGATGAGCATGGCCACCCTGGCGCTCGCGTGGGTCCTGCGCCGCGGCGAGGTCGCCTCCGCGATCACCGGCGCCTCCCGCCCCGACCAGGTCCACGCCAACGCCGCTGCCTCCGGCGTGGAACTGTCCGACGACCTGCTGACCGCCGTCGACCAGGCCCTCGGCGAGGTCCCCGTCACCGAGCCCACCCTCGCCCCCGGCGCCGAGGCCGGCATCAAGCACCGCTGAACTCATACGGCTGTCCGTCCCGGCGGGCCCGACCGGCACCCTGCCCGCCCTCACCCTCGCCGCCGGCCCGCTCGGCAGGGCAGGGCAGGGCAGGGCAGGACTGGCTGACGCTGCCCGCGAAGTGCGGGGCGAGGGGGCGGACACCACCGGCACGAAACGGCAAGGAAGACCGCCCGACCGCCGTGGCGTCTCATCAGCCGCTCTGCCCGGCGCCAGGCGGTTCCCGGAATGCGACGGCCCACGCGGCCCGAGCACAGCCGTCCGCCGAGGAACCTGCCGGTCCGGTGCGCGAGGAAGACGCCCGCCACAACGGCAGGAGAGGAAGTCGCCCGCCACCACAGCACCGGCCGCGGCGTCGATGACACCGGGCCGGCTGATGTGGCCGCCGCGGGCCGGCGCGCCCGCGGGGAGAGCACCGCTCTGCCCCGCCGGGCCGGACTGCTCGGCGTGCCGGACGTGAGTGGGTGCAGGTTCGGCCCCCCCCACCGACCAGCGGCCGATGCCGTGCGTTCAGCAGCTGCTGGTCCAGGTGTGCGAGTCTCCCCGGTCGTTGGCGCCCGCGTTGGACGGCACCTCCTGCCCGGGGCTCAGGCAGATGGTGACTCCGCCGCCCTGCCAGGCACTGGCGTACACCTTGACGTGGTCCTTGATGCCCGGGCCCGAGATGCCGTGGTTGGCCCACGAGCTGTCCTCGTCGGCGATGTTGCTCTCCCACCAGCCGTCGTCGCCGGTCCAACCCACCGACAGCCCGCCGTAGTTGGCGTCGGTGTAGGCGCAGAAGCTCCCCTGGGCGCAGGGTGCGGCGGCCTGGGCCGTGCCCGGTACGACGGCCAGGGCGGTGCCGGCGGCGAGGAACAGTCCGGCCGCGGTGATGAAGGTCTTGCGCATGATGTCGATCCCTTCGATGTGGTGTTCGTGAGGTGAGGTGACAGGAAAGAGCCTCAGAGGCCGTGCCGGACGGCGTACCGCAGCCCGTGGTCCCGCAGCCGCCGGTGTTCGGCGATCACGTCGGCGTACTCGGCGCGCAGCTCGGCGGCGTGCCGCTTCTCCAGCCGGGCACCGGTCCGGGCGAGGTCCGTGCGCCGCACGCACCGCGCCTCGGTCACGGCGAACCGCTGTTGCAGAGCGGTCGCTTCCCGTGGAACGAGGCCACGGGCCCGGCGCTGCCACGCACCGCGCAGCTCCCCGGGGTTGTCGGCCTGCTGTACGGGGGCGACACAGCGCGACCAGCGGGCGAGCGCGGCCCGGTAGGCCGGGTCCTGGGTCACCCGCCGGTGAGCGGCGGCGGCGAGGTTGTCGACCGTGACCTCGGTGCGGAACCAGCGGTCCAGGTCGCCGTACAGGACCCGCTGTGCTGCGGCGAGACAACCGTCGCTGTTGGCCTGGACGACCAGTCCGGTGTCCGTGCGGGTGGACAGCTCACGGCGCCCGGCGCCGAACAGGGCGTCGGACAGGCGCTGTTGCTCCTTCGAAGCGCTGACCCCCTGTTCCCGCGAGCCGCGCTCCACCGGGATACCGAACCCGTGCCGGGCTGCCCAGCCGGGATCGTCGATCCCGTACGGGAACTCCCGCTGCGGTGCGACTCCCCGCCCCTGCCCGTCGCCGCCATCGGAACGCGCCGGTATCCGACGCTCCGTCAGGCACCGCCGTACAAGCGCGGATTCGGCGCTCTTCAGCAGATCGTCCTGGGCGCGGACGGACCGCGGTACGGGCCCCGGGCCGCTCCCGTCGCCGCCGTCCGCGCAACCACCCGCCAAGGTGGTCACGCACACGGACAGCGCCACAGCGGAGACAAACCTCGAAGCCCGCACCGCGGACACCCCCGTCCTTCGTCCGGCCGTACCGCAGCGGGCTCAGCCGTTTCCGACTCCTCGTCGGCTCGCCATCCAGTAGAGGGGAGCGCGGGACGGCTGTGATCCTCGGAAGTCATAGGGAGGGTCTTGCGGACGTTGCGTGATTGACGCCCCCGCGCCCCCTGCCTACGGTCGCCCCAACACATCTGAACAGGCAGGTTCGACGATGACAGACTCCTCGGGATCCCCCGACAGCAGATCCATCGCCTGGCAGCTCCAGGTGGAGACCCACGGGCTGGACGTGATCGGCGACGCCGAACGCAAGGGCACCCCGCGGACGCTGTTCTGGCCGTGGTTCGGCGCCAACGTGTCCATCCTCGGCCTGAGTTACGGCTCCTTCGCCCTGGGCTTCGGGATCTCCTTCTGGCAGGCGCTGGTGGCCGCCGTGATCGGGATCGTCTTCTCGTTCCTGCTGTGCGGCTTCGTCGCGGTCGCCGGAAAGCGGGGCTCCGCGCCGACGATGGTGCTCGGCCGTGCCGCCTACGGGGTGCGCGGCAACCGCCTTCCGTCGGTGGTCTCCTGGGTGCTCACCGTCGGCTGGGAGACCGTGCTGTGCTCCCTCGCCACCCTGGCCACGGCGACCGTCTTCGGACGGCTCGGCTGGGGCGGCGGCACCGGGACCCAGGTGATCGCCCTGATCGTGGTCGCGGGGCTCACCGTCGTCGGCGGGGTGATGGGCTTCGACCTGATCATGCGGCTCCAGACCGTGATCACCGTGGTGACGGGCGTACTGACCGTCGTCTACATAGGCCTGGTCGCCGACCACATCCACTGGAGCTCCGTCAGCGCCCTCCCGGCGGGCTCCGCCCAGGAGTTCATCGGCGCGCTGGTCTTCATGATGACCGGTTTCGGTCTCGGCTGGGTCAACGCCGCCGCCGACTACTCCCGCTATCTGCCCCGGACTTCGTCGAGCCGGGGCGTGGTCGGGTGGACCACCTTCGGGGCCTCCGCGGCCCCGCTGCTCCTGCTGGTCTCCGGACTGCTGCTGGCCGGATCGTCCACCACGCTCAACCAGGCCGTCGCCGCCGACCCGATCGGCGCCCTCACCACCCTCCTGCCCACCTGGTTCCTGGTGCCTTTCGCCGTCGTCGCGGTTCTCGGCCTGGTCGGCGGCGCGGTCCTCGACATCTATTCCTCGGGCCTCGCCCTGCTCTCGGCGGGCCTCAGGATCCCGCGTCCCCTGGCGGCGCTCGTCGACGGCGTCCTGATGATCGCGGGCTCCCTCTACATCGTGTTCTTCGCCGACGACTTCCTCGGCCAGTTCATGGGCTTCCTCACCACTCTCGGCGTCCCCATCGCCGCCTGGTGCGGCATCATGCTCGCCGATCTCTCCCTGCGCCGCCGTGACTACGACGAGGCCGACCTCTACCGTCCGAGCGGCCGCTACGGCGACGTGCCGCCCGCTCCGCTGATCCTGACGGTTCTCGCCACCGCCCTCGGCTGGGGGCTGGTCACCAACTCGGCCGCGAGCTGGCTGGACTGGCAGGGCTATCTCCTCGCGCCCTTCGGCCTCGGCGGCAAGTCCGGCGCCTGGGCCTACGCCAACCTCGGGGTGCTGGCCGCCCTGGCGCTCGGCTTCCTCGGCACGCTGGCCTTCGGTCGCGGGCGGGTCCGCGCACAGGAGGGCGTCGTATGACGACCGGGTTGCTCGCCGTCATCGACATGCAGCGCGTCTTCGCCGAGCCCGAAAGCCCCTGGGCCACCCCTCGTTTCGCCGAGGCGGCGGCAGGCGTACGGCGGCTGGTGCCGGCCTTCGCCGAACGGGTCACGTTCACCCGCTTCGTGGCCCCCGACCAGCCGACCGGTGCCTGGCGGGCGTACTACGCGCGGTGGTCCTTCGCCCTGAAGCCACCGGACGCCCCGCTGTGGCGGCTCACCGACGAGTTCGCCGACCGGGCACCGCACGTCATGGACGCGACCACCTTCGGCAAGTGGACCCCCGAACTCGCCACGCGCGTCGGCCCCGGGGGCCGCCTGGTCCTGGCCGGGGTCAGCACCGACTGCTGCGTCCTGTCCACGGCCCTCGCCGCCGCCGACGCGGGCGTCGAGACCCTGGTGGTGTCCGACGCCTGTGCCGGGGCCGACGACGACTCGCATGCCAAGGCGCTGGACGTGATGGAGCTGTACGGCCCGCTGGTCCGGGTCGTCACCGTGAATCAACTGATCGGAGACTGAAGGTACTTGGCGATATCCGGTCGGTACCGGGCAGCGCTCCGCCGTGTTGAATCGCTCGTAGCGCATCACGAACGGACGGCTCCCACACGCCAGGAGGCATCGTGACCGCCGCACCCGAGACCGGCCTCACCGAGCGGGAGATCATCGAACGGGCCGTGGCCCTCAGGCCCGCCCTGCTCGCACGCCAGGCGGAGACCGAACGGCTCACGCACTACCCCGAGGACACCCACGACGACTTCCTGAGGGCCGGCCTCTACCGAATCCTGCAGCCGCGCCGCTACGGCGGCCACGAGTTCGGCCTGCCCGTGTTCTACCGTGTGGTCGTCGAGATCGCCCGCGGCTGTCCCTCCACCGGCTGGGCCCTGTCCCTGACCGCCGCCCATGTGCTCCAGGTCTGCACGGTCTTCGACGAGAAGGCCCAGGACGAACTCTTCGGCACCAGCGGCGACTTCCGGGCCGCCTCCACCGTCGCGCCGGTGGGCATCGCACAGCCCGACGGCCCCGACCACGTCATCCTCGACGGCACCTGGCCCTACTCCTCTGGCGCCCCCTACTCCACGCACTACCTCGGCCAGACCCTGCGCGCGGGCAGCCCACCGGGCCCACCCGTGCTGTTCGTCGCCCCGCGCTCGGCGTGGACGGTCCTCGACGACTGGCGGGGCGCCCTCGGTCTGCGCGGCACCGGATCCAACAGCATCCGAATGGACCAGGCCCGTATCCCCGCGCACTTCACACGGGAGACGAGCCTGCTGGACCTGCCGGTGGAGGGCGGCAGCGTCGGCTCGAAACTGCACGGCAACGCGATGTACGCGGGACGCGCGCCCAGCTTCTTCCACGGCGAGCTGGCCGCCGTCATGATCGGCACCGCCTACGCCGCCGCCGACGAGTACGCCCGGATCGTCGCCGCCCGCCCCCTGCTCCTGGAGCCCGACCGCACCCGGGCCGACCTGCACGACTACCAGCGCCACCTCGGCGAGGCCCTCGGGGTGATCCACCTGGCCGAGGCGGCCCTCAGGCAGACCGCCGAGGACTGGATGGAGGCCTGCCGCCGCAACGTCAGCGGCGAGGCGCCCTTCACCGTGGTCGAGGACAACCGGCTCGCGCTGACGTTCCTGAACGCGGGGCGTATGGCCTGGGACGTCCTCCAGGGCATCCTGTTCCGCACGGCGGGCTCGCGCCACGCGCGCGACGGCGAACGGATGCAGCGCTACTTCCGGGACGCGGCCACGTACTGGACCCATGTGGGACCCAGCATGTACGAGCCACTCGTACGGCGGGTCGGATGCGACACCCTCGGTCTGCCCTCGGAGCACATCGCGCTGATTCCCTGACGTCCCGAACGCATGCTCTCGGCACGCTCGGGTACGCGAGCAGGACCGCGCCCCGGGCGATCATGTCCGCGGGCGGGGCCGCACGACCGCCGCTACCAGGGGATCTGCCATGGACACACCCGCCAACGACCACACCGCCACTCCGGCCCAGCGGGCGCTGGACGCGCTGACGCAGAACACCGAGGACGCGACGGCGCTGGACACGCTCGCCACCAGCGACGTACTCATTCCGGTGCCCGACGACGCCGCGGACGAGGACACCACCGTGGCGCTGCCCGTGCTGGAACAGCAGGACGGCGCTCCCGTGGTGCCCGTGTTCACCTCGGAGACGGAGATGGCCGAACTGCTTCCGTTCGTGTCCCGCTACCGTCTGGTGCCGCTGGGCGCGCTCGCCGCGCAGTGGCCGGACGGCGATCTGTCGCTCTCGATCGACGCCAGCTCCACGCACCCGCTCACCCTCACGTCCGAGGGCGTGCGCACACTGCTGGCTCGGCCGTAGGGCTGATCACGCAGTGGGGCCCGGCCACCACATGCGACGGAGGGGGAGCGGCCGGGCCCGCAGAGGGGTGCGGACTGCTCCCGCCGCCGCGCCCCGGTTCTCGCATGCGAAAACAGAGATGAGCGGCGCCGACCCTGCTCATCCCCGGCGCGCCGTGCGATCGCCGTGACCCGACCATAGGACCGATCCGGACGGCCGTCGCTCCGGAATACGTGGCGCATGTCCGCAAAGCGCGGCGGATCGGCGGACGCGACGGCTCACGTGGTGCGCAGTGTCTGCGAGGGTGACTCCCCGTAGCGTTCCCGGTACCGCCGCGCGAACCGGCCCAGATGGACGAACCCCCACGCGTGAGCCACTGCTGTCACAGTCGTCGTGCCCGGCGCCGCCGCCCGCAGCTGCCGGTGGACGCGCTGGAGCCGTACCTCGTGGACGTACGCCATGGGCGACATGCCGACATGGCTGCGGAAAGCTTCCTGCAGTGTGCGCAGACTGACCTGGGCGATGGTCGCGAGCCGGTTCGCGTCATACGGCTCGGCGGGCAGCTCCTGTACGGCGTCCATGACCCGTTTCACCGACGCCGGGCGCATCGGCGGGGGAGGGGCCTCCAGCGCGTCGCGGAAGGTGTGGTCGGTGGCCAGCAGTATTCCCTCCAGGAGGGTCTGTTCGAGACGGCCGCGGATCATCGGATGGCTCAGCAGTCCGAGCGGGACGTTCCGTTCGAGCAGGTTCCACATCGCGAGGCGCATCCAGCTCTGGCCCGGCCCCCGCGAGACGTCCATGTACGGCCCGAAGCGGGGCGGGCGCCGCACCGACCGGCCCAGCAGCACCTCCAACTGCCTGAGCACGGCCGCCTTGTCGATCTTGACGGTGAGTGCCTGGCAGTCGCCGGACCAGGTGTCGATGCGGATGTCCCGCGCCGGGTCGAAGACGAGCGCCCGCCGCGCGGTCGCGAAATCCGTGCCCCCGTGCCCCTCCTGGACGCTGAAGCAGCCGCCGAAGGGCACGGCGACGTGGTAGACGCCCGGCTCGCCGAAACTCATCCGCATCTCGGTGCCGAAGCGGACGTCGCCCACGGTGAGCGCGCCGAGGTCGACGACGCTGAGCCTGGTCTCGAACTCCGTGGCCCGGCCCGCGACTTCGAGACGCAGGTCGTAGTAGTGGGCCGCGATCGCGTCGTGCGCCTCCTCCAGGGAGTTCGTCGCGTAGCTGTGGAACCCGGCCGCCCGGTCCTCTCCCACGGCCAAGGCGTCCACCCCCTTCCCCGCTCGGCGTCTGCTGTTCAACATGACCCGCGGACGGGCGGTCATGCCGGGCAGGAGCGGACGCGGGTTTCACAGCGCCTTTCCGGGGTTGAGAATGCCCCGCGGATCGAACACCTCCTTGATCCGGCGCTGCAACGCGTGTGCGGCGGACCCGAGTTCCTCGGCCACCCACTGCCGCTTGAGCACGCCCACCCCGTGTTCACCGGTCAGCGTGCCCCCGAGCCTGAGCGCCAGCGCGAAGATCTCTCCGGCCGCCTCCCACGCGGCGTCCGGCAGCCGGTCCAGGTCCGGGTCGACGACGATGATCGGGTGCAGGTTGCCGTCCGCCGCGTGCGCGATGGTGAATACCGGGACGTCGTGGCGGGCCGAGATCGCCCGGATCTCCCGCACGGCCCGAGCGAGCCGGGAGCGCGGCACCGCGATGTCCTCGATCAGTGGCCGGCCCAGCCGCTCCAGCGCGGGCAGCGCGAGCCGGCGGGCTGCCAGCAGCGCCTCGGCCTCGGCGGGGTCCTCCGTCGTCTCCACCGTCGAGGCGAGGGGCCCGAGCAGCCCGGCGACGGCTGCCGCCTCGGCTGCCGCACCCGCCCCGTCGCACTGCACCACCAGCAGCGCGGCCCCCCGCTCCCGCAGCGCCGGATCGATGGCGTGCAGCACGGGCCCGTCGACGAGCTCGGCCAGCGCCGGCTCGACCCCGGCCCGGGCGATCGCGTACGACGCCTCGGCCGCCGCCTCGAAGGACGGGAAGTACGCGGCGAGCGTGGCCGTCGCCACGGGAACCGGCCTGAGCCGAAGCGTCGCCGAGGTGATCACCGCGAGGGTGCCCTCCGAGCCGGTCAGCAGCGCGGTGAGGTCATAGCCGGTGACCCCCTTGACCGTACGACGGCCGGTGCCGATCACCGTCCCGTCGGCGAGGACGGCCTCCAGACCGAGCACGCTGTCCCGGGTCACCCCGTACTTCGCGCACCGCAGGCCGCCCGCGTTGGTCGCGATGTTCCCGCCGATGGTGGACAGGGCCGCACTCGCCGGATCGGGCGCGTACCGCAGTCCGTGCGCACTCGCGGCCCGGTCCAACTCGGCGGTGATCACGCCTGGTTCGACGACGGTGAGCTGGTCGTCGGCCGAGAGCTCGCGGATGCGGTTCATCCCGGAGAGATCCAGCACCAGGGCGCCCTCGTCCGCCGTCGCCCCGCCCGACAGGCCGGTGCCCGCGCCCCGCGGGACGACCGGTACGCCCAGTTCGTGGGCGTGCCGCAGCGTGACGGTCACGTCCTCCGTGCGCCGGGCATGGACCACGGCCAGCGGCTCGCCGGTGGGCCGGGTGCCCGAGCGGTCGGTGGCGTGGGCGGCGAGCACACCCGGGTCCGTGCTCAGCCTGTCGGGCGGCAGATCGCGGGCCAGCAGCCCCAGGAAGCGCGCCGACACGGTGGTGTCTTGCGTTGCCGTCATGGGTTCAGCGCACTCGTTTCTCCACGGCCCGCACACCGTGCGACTCCGCCCACGCTGCGGTCCCGCAGGCCGTGGCGAACGGCAGGAGCAGGGCGAGAGCGGCTGCGGACGTGCGCAGGGAACGTCGGAACAACACGGGGTGGGGTCTCCCTCAGGCGGCTTGGCCGGTGGCGGCGCGGTGGGCGAGTTCCTGCCGGACGAGCGGCAGGACGTGACGGGCGTAGTCGACGGCGTCGTTGAGCGGGTCGTAGCCGCGGATCGACAGCAGGTCGCAGCCGATGTCGACGTAGTCGAGCAAGGCCTGCGCCACGGTCTCCGGAGAGCCGACCAGGGCGGTGGACGCCCCGGCCGCGTTGGTGGCGACCGCCGGGGCGGTCCACAGGCAGCGGTCGTAGACCTCGCCCCGCTCGGCGATGTCGAGGAGGCGCTGCGAGCCCACGTTGGCCGGGCGCCCGGTGGTGCGGTAGTGCCGCAGCAACTCGGTGTTGCGCGCCTGGTCCTTGAGGACGCCGAGCGTGCGGTGCGCCTTCTCCCAGGCCAGTTCGTCGGTGGGCGCGATGATCGGGCGGAACGACACCCAGATCCGGGGGTGGGGGCGACCTGCGGCATCGGCGACCGCGTTCACGGCGGCGATCTGTTCGCCGGTCTCCTTGAGCGGCTCGCCCCACAGGCCGAAGATGTCGCCCTGCTGTCCGCCGACCCGGTACGCGTCCGGCGAGGAGCCGCCGACGGAGATGGGGATCAGCCCGTTCACCGGCTTCACGTCCGAGTAGTAGCCCTCGAACCGGAAGTGCCTGCCCTCGTGCGAGACCGGACCGTCGGACTGCCACACCTTCCTCAGGATCTGGATGTACTCGTCCGAACGCTCGTACCGCTCGGCCTTGTTGAGATAGTCACCCTCCCTGCGCTGTTCCTCGTCGCTGCCGCCGGAGATGATGTGGACGCTCAGCCGCCCGTCGCTGATCCGGTCCAGGGTGGCGAGGGCGCGGGACGCGTGGGTGGGGAAGACGACGCCGGGCCGGTGGGCCAGGATCGGGCGGATGCGTTCGGTGTGGGTCGCGACGAACTGGGCGACCTGGAAGGCGTCCGGCGACGCCGAGTGATAGGCGACCAGGGTGTGGTCGAAGCCGCCGTCGTCCAGGGCGCGGGCGTACCTGCGCAGGTGGTCGCGGTCGAAGCCGATGCGGCTCGCGGCGGCGGGCCCTGAGGCTCCGGAGTCGGTGTGGACGGCACTGATGAACTCGACAGGCATGAGGGCTCCTAGGGGAGAAGAGACGTGTCGGCCGACTTCGCCACGTCCACGTTGGGCTCCAGAACACCGATGCCGTTCATGAGGTCGGCCACGTCCTGGACGGTCGTGTTCACGTCGTCGGTGATCGGCAGGACCTTGCTGTACGCCGCCGAGGCCAGCGTCCTCGCCACGGAGGCGTCGGCGCCGTTGCGGGTCTCGATGGCCTCGGCGTAGGCGTCCTGGTGGGTGCTGGTCCATTCCAGGGCGGTACCGAGCCGCCTGAGGAAGTCGGCGAGCGCGGCCTTCTTCGCAGGGTCGGCGAGGGCCTGGTCGGAGGCGCCGACGAAGCCGTAGCCGCTGACCCGGCCGTCGGCACCGTCCACGAGCAGCTTGCCGCCCTGCTCCAGGCCGACGGCCTGGTAGACGCCGAAGGTCGCCCAGGCCTTGATCTTCCCGGAGGCGAAGGCGGCCTGCGCGTCGGTCGGCAGCAGATACTGCACCTTCACGTCCGCGTAGCTGAGCCCGTTCTGCTGGAGCGCATTGGCCAGCAGGTACTCGGCGATGCTGCCCTTCGCGGAGGACACCACGACCTTCTGGCTTTTGAGGTCCTTGACGCTGTCGATGCCGGAGTCCTTGCCGACGACGATGCCGACATGCCGGCCGTCGTTCTTCAGGGCGGCCACGTTCTTGAACTTCACCCCACCGCTGAGCGCCTGGAGGGCGGGGAGATCCGCGGAGTACGTCGTGTCGGCGGCGCCCGCCTGCACGGCCTGGTAGAGCGGGGCCGCGCCCTCGAACTCGGCCCACTTCACCTTGTACTCGGCGCCCTTGAGGGCGTCGGAGGCGGCGACGATGGTCTGGAGGGTCTTGGCCTGGTCGCCGATGACGAGGGTGCCGTCCTTCGACGAGGCGTCCGCCGAGGAGTCCGCGCCGCAGGCGGTCAGCGCCAGCAGGGCGGAGAGGCTCAGTGCGGCGGCTGCGATTCTGCGGATCACGACGGGGTTCCTTCCCACGTACGGGTCACGCCGAGCCAGTTCAGGAGGCGGGCGCGCAGGGTGACGAACTCGGGGGCGGTCAGGTCGCGGGGGCGGGGCAGGTCGACGGTGAGTTCGTGGGCGATACGGCCCTCGTCCATCACCAGCACCCGGTCGGCGAGCAGCAGCGCCTCCTCCACGTCATGGGTGACCAGGAGGATCGCGCAGCCGTGCCGCTGCCACAGCTCGGCCACCAGCTGCTGCACCCGGCCCCGGGTGAGGGCGTCGAGGGCGCCGAACGGCTCGTCCAGCAGCAGCAGTTCGGGCTCGCGGACCAGAGCGCGGGCCAGGGAGACGCGCTGGGCCTGGCCACCGGAGAGCGTCTTGGGCCACACAGAGGCGCGGTCGGCGATGCCGACCTCGGCGAGGGCCCGCTCGGCCAGGGCACGGTCCGGACGCCCGGGCAGCCCGAGGACGACGTTGCGCCACACCTTCAGCCACGGCAGCAGCCTCGGCGACTGGAAGGCGGCACTGCGGCGGGCGGGCACGGTGACCTCGCCGCCGATCTCCTCGTCGAGCCCGGCGAGGATCCTGAGCAGCGTCGACTTTCCGCAGCCGCTGTGGCCGAGCAGGGCCACGAACTCGCCCTCCCGGATGTCGAGATCGAGCTCGTGCAGCACGGTGTTGCCGTCGAAGGCCCGCGAAAGCCCCCGTATCTCCACACTGTCGGCCATGCCTATGCCTCGCCCTCGAAGTTGGCCCGCCAGGTCAGCAGGCGGCGCGAAAGGATCCGTACGGCGAAGTCACAGGCGAGTCCGAGGAGCGCGTACACGACGAGGCAGAGCACGATGACGTCCGTGCGGAAGTACTGCTGGGCGTTGCTCATCAGATAGCCGAGGCCCGCGTCCGCGTTGATCTGCTCGGCGAAGACCAGCGCCAGCCAGGCGGTGGACAGCGCGTACCGGAGCCCCACGAGGGCGCCGGGCAGCGCGCTCGGCAGGATCACGTACGTGATCAGCCCCAGCCTGCCGAGCCCCATCATCCGTGCGGCCTCGACGAGTTGGGAGTCGGTGGAGCGGATGCCGCCGTAGATGTTGAAGTACAGCGGATACGTCACGCCGAGCGCGACCAGGGCGATCTTCGGCGTCTCCTCGATACCGAACCACACGATGAACAGCGGGATCAGACCCACCCACGGGATCGCCCGGAACATGCCCATCGAGGAGTCGATGACGTCCTCGCCGAGCCGGAACAGCCCGGCGAGCAGGGACAGGCTCAGCGCGATCACCGCACCGATGAGGAAGCCGGTCGCCGCGCGGCGGCCCGACGCGGCTATGGCGCTGGGGAGTTCGCCGTTCCTGGTCAGCTCCACAGCCTGCTTCAGCACGTCGACCGGCGAGGCCAGGACGGACTCCGGGAGGACCCCGGTGGCCGAGGTGAGGAACCAGAGCAGGACGAGACCCACGGGGCCCGCGGTCCTCCGCACGGAACGGGGGATCGTGACACGGCCGCCCGTCTTCGCGGTCCCGCGGATGGTGATCCGGGCGGGCTTGTCCAAGGTGGTCGGCAGTGCCGGCGAATGGGTCGTCATGGCCGGCTTCCCTTCGTGGCCGGGCGGTCCGGGTCGGCGGACCACGCGGACCAGGAACCGGGGAAGAGGGCCGCTTCGAACCCGGCGATCTCCAGCGCGGCGATCTGGTGGGCGGCGGTGACGCCCGAGCCGCAGTACACGCCGATCCGGTCCGCCGTACCGGCACCCAGCTCCTCGAGCCGCTTGCGGAGCTCCTCGGCCGGCAGGAAGGTGCCGTCCGCGGCGAGGTTCCGCCCGGTCGGCGCGGACACGGCGCCCGGGATGTGACCCGCGCGCGGGTCGACCGGCTCCACCTCCCCGCGGTACCGCTCGTCCGCCCGTGCGTCCAGGAGCAGCCCGGAGAAGGGGAGTTCGGCGGCTTCGTCGGCATCGAGAACGGGAAGCGCGCCCGCTCGCAGGACGACGTCACCCGGCGGCGGATCCGTCGGGAGCCCTGACTCCAGGGGCAGCCCGGCGGCCCGCCAGGCACTGAGTGCCCCGTCGAGCAGCGTCACTTGGTCGAGCCCCGCGTGCCGCAGGAGCCACCAGGCCCGGGCGGCAGCCGTGTTCCCCGAGTCGTCGTAGACGACGACCGGTTGGCCCTCCCGGACGCCCCACCCGCGTGCCGCCTCCTGCAGGTCCCCGATCGCGGGCAGCGGATGCCGGCCGCCCTCGGGGCTCGGGGCGGAGGCGAGTTCCGTGTCCAGGTCGACGTGGACCGCGCCCGGGATGTGTCCCTCGACGTAGTGCTCGCGTCCGTGCGGATCGCCCAGCGCCCAGCGGACGTCCAGCAGGGTCGGGGGAGTGGCGGAGGCGAGTTGCTCGCGGAGCTCCGCGACGGTGGTCGTGACGGTCATGCCCGCTCCTCGGCGATCAGCGGCAGTTCGGGGGACCGGCGCAGCCGCTCCAGGAAGAGGACGACCGAGGCGGCGGCGGTGCGGTGCAGGGCGTCGTTGAGGACGTCGTGCCGGCCACCGTCGAACAGGACCGTGCGGACACCCGCGTACGTGCGGACACCCGCGTACGCGGCGAGGGCCTTGTCGACCGGGCTCACCGTGTCGTCCTTGCCGTGCAGCGCCAGGACGGGTACCTGAACGCGGTCGAGGTGGAGTTCGGGCGGTTCGGGGAGCGATCCGAGCGCGCCCCGCCGGAAGTCCGGGTCGTTCGCGAGGCGCCCCTGGTGGGTGGGGCAGCCGGTACGGGCCTCGACCTCGGCCTCCCAACTCCCCGATGTCCAGGGGGAGGTGGGCAGACCGACGAGGATCAGCGCGTCGGCGCCGGGCGTCCGCTCGGCGGCCAACCGGGCGGCGTACAGCGCGCCGGTGTCGGAGCCGACCAGCACCTTCGGGCCGGGCAGTGACTCGTCGGCGAGGAGCTTGGCCGCCTCGTCGAGCACGGCGGGGTCGGCGGACGCGTCGCCGAGAGCGCGGACCCGATAGGCGTCGAAGGCGAGCCGGCGGCCGAAGCGCTCGTACACACCGCCGTGTTCGCCACGGCCGGCCAGCACGATCAGGGTGCCGCGCGCGGCGAGACCTTCGGGTTCGTCCCAGGAGAAGGGTGAGGGCATGAGGGGGTCAGCTCCCGTTTCAGGGCAGGGGGCATCCGTACGGAAAGGGGCAGCCGGAGACGGCTGTCACGTGTCAGCGGGAAGAGAGCGCGGTCGGCTCGGACCGCGAGGAGAGGTTGCGGAGGATCAGCGACAGCGCGCGCTGCACGCCACGCCGAAGTCGATGACTCGGCGCTGCGTCAGAAGGGCAGCGGTAGCGGTCGTGTGCAACATGCGTTCATCATGACCGGCCGTGACGCACCACGTCCAACGACGATTCCGCATCGAAACCGATCAGGGATCGCGATCGATCGCGCCGGGCGACTAGGGTCGCGGCATGCCCCAACCCGTCCTGGACATCGTGGCCCTGCGCAGCCTGACCGCGATAGCCGACTGCGGCGGCTTCCACCGGGCCGCCCTGGCCCTCACCCTGAGCCAGTCCGCCGTCAGCCAGCACGTGCGCAAACTCGAGAAGGTCCTGGGGCGGGCCGTCGTGGAGCGCGAGGGACGCGGCACCCGTTTCACCACCGAGGGGCGCCTGCTGCTCGAGCAGGCCCGCCGGATCATCGCCGTCCACGACGAGGCCGTACGCACACTCCTCGGTGCCGACGGCGACACGGTCACGATCGGTTCCACCGAGCACGCCGCCGACCAGTTCCTGCCCCGGCTGACCGCCGCGGTCGAGGCGGTACGGCCCGGCTGCCGGGTCCGCTTCCGCATCGACCGCTCCGCACGGCTCGTGGAGGCCGTGGAGCGCGGGAGCGTGGATGTCGCGGTGTACGTCACCGAGGCCGCCGCGACCGAGGGCACCCGCGTCGGCGGCCTGCCGCTGACCTGGCACGCCGTGCCCGGCTGGGAGCCGCCGCCGGCGCCCGCTCCGGTGCCGCTGGTGGCCATCGAGGACCCGTGCGCCATCCGCCGCCGGGCCATCGCGACCCTGGCCGCGCGAGGAGTGCCCGCCACGGTCGTCGGGGACGCCGGCTATCTGGCGGGCGTCCTGGACATCGCCCGTACGGGGCAGGGGGTGGCGCTGCTCGCGGCGGTCGGACCCGCCCCCGACGGGCTGACTCCCTGCGAGGGTCTGCCCGAGGTCACCCCGATCCCCATGAGCGCGCTCGCCCGCCCGGGCGCGGACCCGGCAACCGTCGAGGCCGCCTTCGCCGCCGTACGGGAGCTGTTGGCGTAGGGCGTGCTCCGGGGCGGGGCCGGTACGACACGACCACTCGACCCCGCCAGGACCAGGACGCCGGCGCCGCTGCCCGCGGCCGGCTCCAGCAGGACCCCTTCCCAGGGAGTCGTCACCTGGTGCTCGGTGATCTGCGATGCGCTCTCTCCGTCACGCATGCGCGGGGCCCGCGTCCTCGATCACCACGCAGGCGTCCCTAGCCGTCGAGCATCTTCGCCAGCACTTCGCGCTGCAGCGGCAGCACCTCGGAGTGCAGGTCACGGCCCTTGCGGGTGAGGGACACCCACACCCCCCGCCGGTCCTCCACGCACATGGACCGCTCCACCAGGCCGTCCTTCTCCAGGCGGCCGATCAGCCGGGACAGCGCGCTCTGGCTCAGATGCACCCGCCCGACGAGGTTCTGCACCCTGCACTGGTCGCCCTCTCGGGGCGACTCGGTGGCGAGGATGTCGAGCACCTCGAAATCGCTCGCTCCCAGCCCGTGCGGGTGCAGCACGCGGTCGATCTCGCACATCGTGCGCGCATGCACCGCCAGGATGTCCCGCCACCGTTGCTCGAGGCTGGTCGAGACCGTGTTCACCGCCATACATGCACGGTAACACCGATGCCGCCATTTGTTGACTGTGCAACTAGTGCATGTGCAAGGAGAGGCGTCAGGCCTGCGGATCCTGGGTGATCCCGACCAGGTTGCCGTCCGCGTCCTTGACGAAGGCGATCAGCTTGCCGCCGCCGACGTCCTGGACGTCCTGCAGCGTCTCGGCCCCGGCCGCCACCAGCGCCGCGAGCGTCGCCCGGATGTCATCGACGTGCCAGTACGGCACCGGGCCGGTCATGCCCCGGGCGTGCCCGTTCGGGTCGAGGCCGACGTCCTGTCCCGCGTCCTTGAAACCGACGTAGTACGGCTCGTCCGCATACGGCTCCACCCCCAGCAGCGCGCTGAACAGGGCCTTCGCCGCGGTCAGGTCCTTGACGGGGTAGATGATCGTCTTGAGGCCGGCGGTCATGGTGTGCTCCTTCGTGAAGTTCCCGACGGTCGGTGTCGGTGGTTTCACGCTAGGCCTGGGGAGGGCAGGCGCGCTTCTCCGATCCTGATCGGTCACCGCCCGCCGGAAACGAACGCGCCGGGTCAGGTCGCCGTGAGCGCGTCCCGGCGCGCACTCGCCCAGTCGGGGGAGGCCGCGTTCTCTGTACGGCGTGCTCGGCGCTGCCGCCTCGGGCGTGGGCGCCGGCCGCGGCGGGGGAGGTTGTGGCGTGGACCGACTCACCGTGCCCGACCGGCCGCCGGGTTCTCACGCCCAGCGGAGGGCGCGTCCTCGTCGGCCAGGGCTAAGACACGCTCGTCGTCGACGCGGGCGACCCGGACCGTCCGCACGATCGTCCATGTGTGTGCCGATCGGGTCGCCCCGCCAGTGACCGCCCGTACCTACCGGCGCCCGCTGCTCGATGTGGGACCGAGGCACGTCGATGTGTGCGTCGCCGGGCGGCGTGAACGCACCAGCAGGACCGATTGCGTGGCCTTGGCGGCTGGCGGCCGCCCCGGTTCGTCGTCGACGCGGGCGTCGCGGCCCGTCCGCACGATCGTCCATGTGTGTGCCGATCGGGTCGCCCCGCCAGTGACCGCCCGTACCTACCGGCGCCCGCTGCTCGACGTGGACCGAGGCGCGTCGATGTGTGCGTCGCCGGGCGGCGTGAACGCACCAGCAGGACCGACTGCGCGGCCCTGGCGGCCGGCGGCAGCCCCGAAGCCCGGCCTCAGGTCGACTCGCGCCGGACCAGCTCCGTGGGCAGGATCACCGCTGCCGGATCCTCTCCACCCAGCTGGGCCAGCAGCACCCGCACCATCTCGGCGCTGATGCGGTCGTAGGGCTGGCGGATCGTGGTGAGGGGAGGAGTGGCCTCGGTCGCGGCGATGGAGTCGTCGAAACCGCCGACGGCCACGTCCTCGGGGATCCGGCGGCCCGCTCGGCGCAGCGCCGTCAGGGCGCCCAGCGCCATGAGGTCGGAGGCGACGAACACGGCGTCCAGGTCGGGAGCCTGCGCCAGCAGCCGTTCGGCGCCCGCCTCCCCGGCGGCCCGGCTGTAGTCGCCGGAGACGACGAGCCGCTCGTCGATCCCGACGCCCGCCTCCGTCAGCACCTCCTTGTAGCCGGCGAGACGGTCGACACCGCCCGGCGAGTCCAGCGGGCCTGTCACGATGCCGATCCGGCGGCGACCCAGGGACAGCAGATGGCGCACCATGTCACGGGCGCCGTCGCGGTCGTCCGCGGCCACGTAGCTCACCTTGGAGCCGGACCTCATGGGTTTGCCGCACTGCACGACGGGCACGCCCGCCTTGTGCAGTTCCTCGGCCACCGGGTCGGCGGAGTGGCTGGTGACCAGCAGCACGCCGTCGAGGTGGCCCGCCGTGATGAACCGCTTGATCCGGCGCCGCTCGTCCTCGGTGCCCGCCAGCATCAGCAGCAGGGGGATGTCGTGCGCGGCCAGTGCCTGGGTGCAGCCGCGCAGCAGCACGTTGAAGTTGGGGTCCTCGAAGAACCGCTCCTGGGGCTCCGTGAGCAGGAAACCGACCGAGTCCGAGCGGCCGGTGATCAGCGAACGGGCGTGCCGGTTGACGACGTAACCCGTCTTGCGGATGGCGGCGTTGACCGCCTCCAGGGCGGGTGGGCTGACGTAATGTCCGCCGTTGAGGACGCGCGAGACGGTGCCCCGCGAGACCCCGGCCACGCGGGCCACGTCGTGGATCGTCGGTGGTTTGCGCCGGGCCCCCGCATTGTTCATGGTCAAGACTCTAAGCCCCTGTGGGCGGCACGAGGGTGCTCGAGCGGCGGGACGGCACGGGCAGGAGGCGACCACACTGGGATCGTGCACAGAAAAGCTTGCTGTAAGGCACTTGGCAAGGGTTGCTTCAGTACGGTTATCTTGGGCCGCGCACTTCTGGAGCCGTGTGTGCACGTTCCCAACCACTCGAAACGGGAGAGACCATGCCGGAGACCACCCCCAGGGGCCTCACCAGGCTTGCCTTCGGCGGGGACTACAACCCGGAGCAGTGGCCCGAGAGCGTCTGGGACGAGGACGTCCGGCTGATGCGCGAGGCCGGGGTCACGATGGTCAGCGTAGGGATCTTCTCCTGGGCGCTCCTGGAGCCGGAACCCGGCGTGTACGACTTCGGCTGGCTGGACCGGATCCTCGGACTGCTGCACGAGAACGGCGTCCGGGTCGACCTGGGCACGCCCACCGTCGTCCCGCCCGCCTGGTTCTACCGCGCCCACCCCGACGCACTGCCGGTCACGGCCGACGGCACCCGCCTCGCGTTCGGCTCGCGCGGCGCCATCTGCCACAGCAACCGTGCCTACCGGGCGGCCGCCGCCAACATCACCACCCGGCTCGCCGAGCGGTACGCCGACCACCCGGCTCTGGCGATGTGGCACGTGCACAACGAGTACGGCGTCCCCGTCTCCGCCTGCTACTGCGACTCCTGCGCCGCCCACTTCCGCCGCTGGCTCGCGGCGACGTACGGCGGCGTCGACGGCGTCAACGAGGCCTGGGGCACCGCATTCTGGGGCCAGCACTACACGAGCGTCGAGCAGATCGACCCGCCGCGTACCGCGGCCACCGTCGGCAACCCCGGCCAGGCGCTGGACTACAAGCGGTTCGCCGACGCCACCATGCGGGAGAACTTCGTGACGGAGCGGGACATCCTGCACCGGCTCTCCCCGGGCGTCCCGGTCACCACCAACTTCATGACCGCGCTCAGCCAGTGCGACTCCGTCGACTACTGGGCCTGGGGCCGCGAAGTCGACATCGTCACCAACGACCACTACCTCATCACCGACGGCCGCCGCACCCACGTCAACCTCGCCATGGCCGCCGACCTCACCCGCTCGGTCGCGGGCGGCGCCCCCTGGATCCTGCTGGAGCACTCCACCTCGGGCATCAACTGGCAGCCCCGCAACCCCGCCAAGGCCCCCGGCCAGATGGCCCGCAACTCCCTGGCGCACGTGGCCCGCGGCTCCGAGGGCGCCATGTTCTTCCAGTGGCGTCAGTCCCGGCGCGGCGCCGAGAAGTTCCACTCGGCGATGGTCCCGCACGGCGGCACCGACACGCGCGTGTGGCGCGAGGTCGTCGAACTGGGCGCCTCTCTGGACTCGTTGAGCCCTGTCCGCGGCTCCCGCACCCAGGCGGACGTGGCCGTCCTGTGGGACTGGCACTCCTGGTGGGCGCAGAACCTCGACTGGCGCCCCAGCGAGGGCCATGACGCGCGCGAGCGTGCCGACGCCTTCTACGAGGCCCTCTACGACCGCCACCTCACGGTCGACTTCGCCCACCCGGAAGCCGACTTGTCGGTTTATCCCCTTGTCGTCGTTCCCGCCCTGTACCTGATGACGGAGACTGCCGGGAACAACCTCAAGTCGTACGTCGAGAACGGCGGCACCCTCGTCGTGTCGTACTTCTCCGGCATCGTCGACGAGCACGACGCCGTCCACGCGGGTGCCCATCCGGGCGTGCTGCGGGATGTCCTGGGCCTGACCGTCGAGGAGTTCTCGCCGCTCCTGTCGGACCAGCTGGTGCGGATCACCGGACCCGACGGCTCCGAGCTCACCGGCGACGTGTGGACCGAGTTCGTCGTGCCGCGCGGCGCCGAGACGGTGTGGACGTACGCGGATGGCCTGGCCGCAGGTCACCCCGCCGTCACCCGGCACCGCCACGGTGAGGGCACGGCCTGGTACGTCTCCACGCGCCTGGCCGCCCAGGGCCTTGACGCGCTGCTCGGCTGGGCCGCCGAGGACGCCCAGCTCCCCTCGCGCGCCGACCTGCCCCACGACGTCGAGGTGGTCCGGCGCAACGGAGAGTCCGGTTCCTACGTCTTCGTGATCAACCACACCGCGTCGGAGGCCAAGGTGCCCCTGGACGCGGCGGGCACCGAACTGCTGACCGGCGAACGTGCCGCGGGCCGCCTGGCCGTCCCGGCGGGCGCCGTCCGGGTCGTCCGGCTCGACGCCTGAACCGACTCCCCTCCGCCCGCGAGACCACGAGCCGCGGGCGGAGGGGGCCTCACCCCAGGGAGCGGCAAGCCCGCGGATTGGCCTCGCAGGCAGGCCCGCATGCGCTTGCGGTCGGGATTGGCCTCGCGGCTCGGCCCCGGGTCCCGGCTCTGCCTCGCGGACCGGATCGGCCGCAAGCCGGCGGACCGGCATCACGGCCCGGATCTGCCTCGGGTCCAGGATCAGGCCCCGAACCCCCGGACTGGCCCCGGGTCCAGGACCGGCCCCAAACCCTGAACCGGCCCCGGGTCCAGGATCAGGCCCCAAACCCCGAACCGGCCTCCGGTCCAGGACCGGCCCCGAACCCCGGAGGAAGCCCCGAACCCCGGCCCGGCCCAAAACCCCCGCCCGGCCCAAAACCCCGGACCCAGCCCCCAGCCCCCGGAGGCAGCCGCGTTTGGCCTCCCGACCGCCCTGAGTGCCAACAGCCCTTTTTCTCAGAGGAGTTCGATCTCGGACAAGCTCGGTGACTCCGGGACAGGGCGGCTTCGACTGCGGGACAGTGGACGCACCCAGAAGGAGGGCGGAGGGGACGAGATGCTGAGGATCCCGGCCGGCCAGCGGCGTCTGGACATCCTGGAGTGGCTGAAGGACCCGGCCGCGCACTTCCCGCCGCAGCGGCACGGCGACCCCGCCCGGGACGGAGTCACCGCCGACGCCGTCGCACGCAAGCTCGGTGTGCGCCGCTCGGTCGCGGAGACCCACCTCGGCCTGCTCATGGACATCGGCCTGCTGCGTACCAGGAGAATCCGGTGGCGCACGTACTACCGTCGCGACGAGATGCGCATCGCCGAGGTGGCGCGCATGTTCGAGAAGGGCTGGTAGCGACCCGCACCGGAAGGGCAGGCACCTGATGGACCGTTCCACCGCACTGACTCCCCGCCACTACGTCGCGATCGGCGGCCACGGCCCCGAGGACGTCGTAGCCGACGCCCGCGGCCGGGTCCTCACCGGAGTGGCGGACGGCCGCATCCTGCGCATCGACGGACTGACGGAACCGCTCGCCGCCCGCGTCGAGGTGCTCGCCGAGACCGGCGGCAGGCCGCTCGGCCTCGAACTCCTCCCGGACGGTGCCCTGTTGGTGTGCGACGCCGAACGCGGACTGCTGGGCGTCGACCTCGCCGACGGCACCGTACGCGTCATCGCCGACGAGGTGGCGGGGGAGCGGCTGCGGTTCGCCAGCAACGTGGTCGCGCTGTCCGACGGCAGCGTGTACTTCACCGTCTCCAGCCGTCGTTACCCCCTGGACCAGTGGATCGGCGACATCGTCGAACACACCGGCACCGGCAGCCTCCTGCGCCTGGCGCCCGGCGACGACACTCCCGAAGTCCTGTTGGAGGGGCTCCAGTTCGCCAACGGCCTCGCCGCGAGCGGCGACGAGTCCTTCCTGGTCGTCGCCGAGACGGGGGCCCGCCGGCTCACCCGTTACTGGCTCGACGGACCGCAGGCCGGACGCGCCGAACCCCTCGCCGAGAACCTGCCCGGCATGCCCGACAACATCTGGCGCGGCGGACCCGACGGCCCGATCTGGGTCTCGCTCGCCGGGCCCCGGGTACCGCCGCTCGACCTGCTCCACCGCGCCGCCCCACCGGTCCGCCGAGCCGCCGCCCGCATCGCCGTACGCGCCCCCTACCGCCCCACGGGCAGCATCGGCGTCCTCGCGGTCGACGACACGGGCGAGGTCGTCCACCACCTCGCCCGCAACCGTTCCCGCTTCCGCATGGTCACCAGCGTCTGCGAGGCCTCCGGCCACCTGGTCCTCGGCAGCCTCTGGGAGCGCGGCATCGCGCTGTGCGAGCCGCCCGCCGCGAAGTGACCCCGGCGGCGCCCCGGCGTTACCCTGGTCCTCGGTCGCGATCACCCTCGCGGCGCGGCGGTGGGGCCCGCCGTACCCGAACCGCGGCGAAGGCGCCGCCAACGGTCCCTACTTGCGGTGGAGCGCGCCCGTGTGCCGGGCCCCGGCGAGTAGGAGAGACACGACCATGACAGCCCCGGAGAGCCTCCGCGCCCCCGCCGGACCCGCGCGCCCGTCGCTCTGGCACGGTCAGGTGCCGGTCGTCGCGGTGGTCGCGCTGGGCGGCGCCCTCGGGGCCGCCGCCCGGTACGCCCTCTCCCTCCACTGGCCCACCCCGCCCGGCGGATTCCCCTGGGCGACCTTCTGGACCAACGTCGTCGGCTGTGCCGTCATCGGCGTGTTCATGGTCGTCATCACCGACGTGTGGGCCGCCCACCGCCTCGTCCGCCCCTTTTTCGGCACCGGCGTCCTGGGCGGCTTCACCACCTTCTCGACCTACGCAGTCGACATCCAGAAACTCGTCGATCGCGGCCGGCCCGCCACGGGCCTGGCCTATCTCGCCGCGACGCTGCTCGCGGCCCTCACCGCGGTGTGGCTCGCGTCCACAGCGACCCGTCGCGTCCTGAAGTGGAGGCAGCCATGACGAGGCTGACCGGCAGCGCCCTGCGCGTGACCGTCTACATCGGCGAGAACGACACCTGGCACCACAAGCCCCTCTACACCGAGATCGTGCACCGCGCCCACGCGGCGGGGCTCGCCGGGGCCAGCGTCTTCCGCGGCATCGAGGGTTTCGGTGCCTCCTCCCTGATCCACACCTCCCGGCTGCTGTCCCTCAGTGAGGACCTGCCGGTGGCCGTCGTGATCGTCGACACCGAGACCCGCGTACGGGAGTTCCTGCCGCAGCTCGACGAACTCATCACCGAGGGCCTGGTGACCCTCGACCCGTGCGAGGTGATCCGGTACGTCGGCCGCGACGGAACTCAGGACGCAAGCCAGGGCAGAACGGGCATGAAGGGTAAGAAGTCGTTGTGAACTGGATGCTGGTCGTCACGGGTGCCATGGTCGGTGCCCCGCTCCGCTATCTCACCGACCGCGCGGTGCAGTCCCGGCACGACTCGCTCTTCCCCTGGGGCACCTTCGCCGTCAATGTCACGGGCTGTCTGGTCCTCGGCCTGCTCACCGGGGCCGTGGCCGAAGGGGCTGGCGGATCCCACCTCCAGCTCCTCCTGGGCACCGGTCTGTGCGGGGCCCTGACGACGTACTCGACCTTCTCCTACGAGACCCTGCGGCTCAGCGAGACCGGGGCACGCTTCTACGCGGCGACCAACGTGGCCGCGAGCGTGGTGGCGGGTCTCGGGGCGGCCTTCGCGGGCGTGGCGCTGGCGCGGGCCGTGTGGGCGTAGGCCTCGACGCTTGTCCGCGTGTAGTAAGACTGTGCCCTCCGCACCTGCCTTCCCCTGAGAAGAACTGGATCCCATGAGCGTCATCAGCGTCGGTCAGGCCGTCGTCCTCGGAGCCGTCGAGGGGGTGACCGAGTTCCTGCCCGTCTCCTCCACCGGCCATCTGAAGATCGTCGAGGGTTTGATGAACATCCCCGTCGACGACGACGCCGTCGTCGGGTTCTCGGCCGTCATCCAGGTCGGCGCGATCGCCGCCGTGCTCGTGTACTTCTTCAAGGACATCGTGCGGATCGTCTCCGCGTGGGGGAGAGGGCTGGTCAACAAGGAGGAGCGCTACCACCACGACTACAAGTTCGCCTGGTGGGTGATCGCCGCGACCATCCCGATCGTCGTCGTCGGCCTGGCCGCCAAGCCGCTCATCGAGGGACCGCTCGCCTCCCTGTGGGTGGTCGCGGGCTCCCTGATCGTCGGCAGCGGGGTGATGTGGGCGGCGGACCAGATGGGGCGGCACAAGCGCGGTGAGGACGACACCTCGTTCAAGGACGCGATGCTGGTCGGCAGCTCGCAGATCCTCGCGCTGCTCTTCCCCGGCTTCTCCCGATCCGGCGCGACCATGTCCACGGCCCTGATCCTCGACCTGGACCGTGTGGCCGCCACCCGCCTGTCGTTCTTCCTCGGCATCCCCGCCCTCACCGGCGCCGGCATCTACGAGCTCAAGGACGCCCTCGGTGCGGGCGTGGGGGCGGCTCCGCTCGCCGTCGGCACGGGCGTCTCCTTCGTCGTCGCCTACGCCTCCATCGCCTGGCTGCTGAAGTTCGTGGCCAAGCATTCCTTCAACGCCTTCGTGGTCTACCGGCTCGTCGTGGGCCTGCTGCTCTTCGGCCTGCTGACCACGGGGACGCTCAGCAGCTGACCGCCAGGCGGGTGCGAGGCGGCTCCGGCTCCTCGCACCCTCGTCCGCCCGGCCCCTTGACAGCACCCTCTCGCCGCCCGGAGTATCTCTCCCGTGAACCTGTCAGACAGCCGGACAGCCAGTCAGCCTCCGCGGCGCATCAGCGCCATGGAGGCGGTGCTGGCGCATCTGCGTGACGCCATCGAGCGTGGGGAGTACGCCATCGGCGACAAGCTCCCCTCCGAGGCGGAGCTCTGCCGCACCCTGGAGATCAGCCGACCCGTCCTGCGTGAGGCCCTCAGGGCCCTGCAGACCATGGGCCTGACGGTCTCCAAGACCGGCAAGGGCACCTTCGTCGTGGCCAACGCGGTGGAGGACCCCACCTTCGGCGACTACGCGGCCAGCGACCTCCTGGAGGTGCGCCGCCACGTCGAGATCCCGGTCGCCGGGTACGCGGCCCGGCGTCGCACCCCGGAGAACCTGGACCACCTGGCCCACCTGCTGGACCGGATGGAACGGGAGACCGACACCACGGCGTGGGTCGCCATGGACACCCTCTTCCACCTCGCCGTGGCCGAGGCCGCCCAGAACCCGGTCTTCCGCCGGGTCATCGAGGAGATCCGGGACGCACTGGCGCGTCAGTCGGCGTTCCTCAACGAGCTGGGCGGGCGGCGGGAGCAGTCCAACCGCGAGCACCGCGCGATCGTCGAGGCGCTGATCGACGGTTCCGAGCACGACGCGGTGGAGGCCATGTCCCACCACCTCGACCGCGTAGAGACCACCCTCACCGACATCGTGCGTTCCCCGCGCACGGACAGTCCCACGGAAGGCGGACCCGAGGCGTGAGCGAGCAGTCACTGCACGACGGAGTGCAGAAACGTTCCGGCCATGTCGACGCCGGAGACGAGGGCTACAGCAAGTCCCTCAAGTCACGACACGTCAACATGATCGCCATCGGCGGCGCGATCGGCACCGGCCTCTTCCTGGGCGCCGGCGGCCGTCTGGCCGACGCCGGCCCCTCCCTGTTCATCGCCTACGCGGTCTGCGGAGTCTTCGCCTTCCTCGTCGTGCGGGCTCTCGGCGAACTCGTCCTGTACCGGCCCTCCTCCGGCGCCTTCGTGTCGTACGCCCGGGAGTTCCTCGGCGAGAAGGGCGCCTACGTCGCCGGCTGGATGTACTTCCTGAACTGGGCCACCACCGGCATCGCCGACATCACCGCCGTCGCCCTCTACACCCACTACTGGGGCATGTTCTCCGACATCCCGCAGTGGGTGATCGCGCTCATCGCGCTCGCGGTCGTCCTCACCGTCAACCTCATCTCGGTGAAGATGTTCGGCGAGCTGGAGTTCTGGTTCGCCATCATCAAGGTGGGCGCGCTCGTGGCGTTCATGCTGATCGGCATCTTCCTGCTGGCCACCCAGCACCCGATCGACGGCCACCACCCCGGCCCGTCCCTGATCACCGACAACGGCGGCGTCTTCCCCAGCGGCCTGCTGCCCATGCTCCTGATCATCCAGGGTGTCGTCTTCGCCTACGCCTCGGTCGAACTGGTCGGCGTCGCCGCGGGCGAGACCGAGAACCCCGAGAAGATCATGCCCAAGGCGATCAACTCGATCATGTGGCGCGTCGGCGTCTTCTACGTCGGCTCGGTCCTCCTGCTCTCGATGCTGCTGCCCTGGAACAAGTACAGCGCCGGCGAGAGCCCCTTCGTGACCGTCCTGTCCAACATCGGCATCCCGGCGGCCGGCGGTGTGATGAACCTCGTCGTCCTCACCGCGGCCATGTCCTCGCTCAACTCCGGCCTGTACAGCACCGGGCGCATCCTGCGCTCCATGGCGATGTCCGGCTCCGCCCCGAAGTTCACCGGCGTGATGAGCCGGAGCCAGGTCCCCTACGGCGGCATCCTGCTCACCAGCGGCATCTGTGTCCTCGGTGTCGGCCTCAACTACGTGGTCCCCGCCGACGCGTTCGAGATCGTGCTCAACTTCGCCGCCATCGGCATCCTCGCCACCTGGGGCATGATCATGGTCTGTCACCTGCTCTTCTGGCAGAAGACCGAGAAGGGTGACCTCACCCGCCCCGGCTACCGACTGCCGGGATCCCCGTGGACCGAACTCGTGACGCTGGCCTTCCTCGCCTCCGTCCTGGTCCTCATGTACGCCGACGGCGGCGCCGGCCGCACCACCGTGCTGTGCCTCCCGCTGATCGTCGCGGCCCTGATCGCCGGGTGGTTCGCCGTCCGGGGCAGGGTCTCCCGTACCTCCACCGAGAGCGAATCCACCGGCGCGTGATCGCTCGCGCGCATACCGAGCCCGAATCGACCGGCACGCACGCGTGACCCGCGTGACGTCCCCGGAGAAGCAGGAAGTGATGCACAGCAGTCCCGTCGCGGCCGCACCCCTGGTCCGTGAACCCCTCCACGCTCCCGTCGCCCACCTCATCCGCGGTGGGCTGATCGAGGGCACCCACTACGGTTCCGTCGTCGTCCTCGACGGCGACGGGGACGTCCGTTTCCAACTCGGTGACATCGAGGCCGCGTTCTACCCGCGGTCCGCGCTCAAGCCGGTCCAGGCCGTCGCCATGGTCCGGGCCGGGCTGCCGCTCGACGGCGAGCTCCTCTCGCTCACCGCGGCCAGCCACTCCGGCGAGGAACGCCACCTCGCCGGGGCTCGGCGGATCCTGGAGCTCGCGGGCGTGTCCGAGGACGCCCTGCGCAACGTCGAGGACATGCCGTTCGGCCCGGCCGTGAGGGACGCGTGGATCCGGGAGGGCCGCGCGCCCTCGCGGCTCGCGCAGAACTGCTCCGGCAAGCACGCGGCGATGCTGTACACGTGCGTGCTCAACGACTGGCCTCTCGAGGGGTACCTCGACCCCTCGCATCCGCTCCAGCAGGCGATCGCCGAGATCGTCGAGGACCTGACCGGGCAGCGGATCGCGCGGGTGACCGTCGACGGGTGCGGTGCGCCATTGTTCTCCGTCTCGCTGCACGGCCTCGCCCGGGCCGCGGCACGGATCACCTCGGCGGCTCCCGGTACCCCCGAGGCCCGGGTCGCCGACGCGATGCGGGAGCATGCCGAGATGGCGTCCGGGGCGGGGCGGGACGTGGCCGCGCTGATGAAGGCCGTGCCCGGACTGCTCGCGAAGGACGGGTTCGAGGGCGTTCAGGTCGCCGCGCTTCCGGATGGGCGCGCTGTCGCCGTGAAGATCTCCGACGGGGCGAATCGGGCGCGGGTGCCGGTTGCCGCGGCGGCGTTGGCGTGGGCCGGGGTGTCGCCGGATCTGCTCACGGAGTTCCGGGGGGAGGCGCTTCTTGGAGGCGGCCTTGAGGTCGGGTGTGTGCGGCCCGTTCGTTCGCTGGAGCCCGTTGGTGTCTCGGCTTGCGCCTGAGGATGTGCCGGATTGCTTTGAATGGCGGCTGACGGCCGGTAGTGGCTGGTCGCGCCGCGCGGCGGAGCCGCACATGGATACAGCCCCGCGCCCCCAAGAGATTCACCCTCACCCTCTCGGAAAGAGGAACCGAACCACATGAGCGTCGTCGTTACCCGCCGTGAGCACGACCTGCTCGGGGATCGTGATATTCCCGCCGATGTCTACTGGGGTGTCCACACCCTGCGTGCCACCGAGAACTTCCCCATCACCGGGACGCCGATCTCCGCCTACCCGCACCTCATCGACGCGCTCGCCGCCGTCAAGGAGGCAGCAGCTCTCGCCAATGAGGAGCTCGGGCTGCTGGAGCCCAGGAAGGCCGCCGCGATCGTCGAGGCCTGCCGGGAGATCCGGGACGGGAAGCTGCACGACCAGTTCGTGGTCGACGTGATCCAGGGCGGGGCGGGCACCTCGACCAACATGAACGCCAACGAGGTCGTCGCCAACCGGGCGTTGGAGCTGCTGGGGCACGAGAAGGGGCAGTACTCGTTCCTGCACCCCAACGAGGACGTCAACCTGGGCCAGTCGACCAATGACGTCTACCCGACCGCCGTCAAGACAGCGACGGTCTTCGCCGTGCATGGACTGCTCGAGGCGATGGCTGTACTGCAGGACGCGTTCGCCCGTAAGGCCGTGGAGTTCCGCGACGTGCTCAAGATGGGCCGTACACAGTTGCAGGACGCCGTCCCCATGACGCTGGGCCAGGAGTTCTCGGCCTATGCCGTCATGATTGACGAGGATCGGTCCCGTCTTGACGAGGCCGTCCAGCTGATCCACGAGATCAACCTGGGTGCCACGGCGATCGGGACCGGACTCAATGCTCCCGCCGGGTACGCCGAGTCGGCCCGGCGCCACCTGGCCGCCATCACGGGGCTGCCGCTGGTGACCGCGGCCAACCTGGTGGAGGCGACGCAGGACTGCGGTGCGTTCGTGCAGATGTCCGGTGTGCTCAAGCGGGTCGCGGTCAAGCTCTCCAAGAGCTGCAACGACCTGCGGCTGCTGTCGTCCGGGCCGCGCGCGGGCCTCGGCGAGATCAACCTGCCGCCGGTGCAGGCCGGTTCGTCGATCATGCCGGGGAAGGTCAACCCGGTGATCCCGGAGGTCGTCAACCAGGTCGCCTTCGAGGTGATCGGCAACGACGTGACCATCACGATGGCCGCGGAGGCGGGACAGCTCCAGCTCAACGCCTTCGAGCCGATCATCCTGCACTCCCTGTCGGAGTCGATCACCCACCTGCGCGCCGCCTGCCTCACCCTCGCCGAACGCTGCGTGGACGGCATCACCGCCAACACCGAGGCGCTGCGCCGGACGGTCGAGAACTCCATCGGCCTGGTCACCGCCCTCAACCCGCACATCGGGTACACGGCCGCCACCGACATCGCCAAGGAGGCCCTCGTCAGCGGCCGGGGAGTGGCCGAACTCGTCCTCGAGAAGGGCCTGCTGCCGGCCGAGCGCCTGGCGGACCTCCTGCGTCCGGAGGTACTCGCCGGCAGCGGCACGGCACAGGCGATCTGACGAGCGGCCTCCTCGCGCCGCGTGACACCGGTGTGCCGCGCCGCACCGACACGCGGCGCCGTCACACCCAGGGGTGAACCGCGCCGGGGGAGTGCACCCGTCACAACCGAATGCTGGCGGGAGAACGAGAGACGACGTCCCCTCGGCCGGTGCCGCTGATCGGCGCAGCCCGTGTCGCTATTCCCCGTAAAGTCTTATTAATACTCATATGGTGAATTGTGCGGCCTTCGAAACAGGCCGTCTCCTGTCCTGGTGAAAGACCCTGCACACTCTGCGCCGGGCGGAGCGATGGAATCCCTTCGGTGAGTCCAGGAGAATTTCATGCGTGTGGCCGTGACAGGTGGCGGCGGTTTTCTCGGTTCCCATCTATGCGAAGCACTCCTTCGGCGCGGCGACGAAGTCGTATGCCTCGACGACTTCTCGACCGGCGATCCGGCGAACATCGCCCCCTTTCTCGGAGATCCGGCTTTCGAACTCGTCCGCGGGGACGTCAGCCTTTCCGTGGAGGTGTCGGGCACCGTCGACGCAGTGGCCCACCTCGCCAGCCCCGCCTCGCCTCCCGACTACCTCGCCCGCCCGCTGGAGACGCTCGCCGTGGGCAGCAGAGGTACGGAGAACGCGCTGCAGCTCGCGGCGCGTCACTCCGCTCGCTTCGTGCTCGCCTCCACGAGCGAGGTGTACGGAGACCCCGAGGTACACCCTCAGGACGAGACGTACTGGGGCCACGTCAACCCCATCGGCCCGCGCAGCGTCTACGACGAGGCGAAAAGGTTCTCCGAAGCACTGACCCAGGCCTACCGGACGAACCGCGGAACGAACACGGGAATCGTGCGGATCTTCAACACCTATGGTCCGCGCATGCGCCCGCACGACGGCCGGGTCGTCTCCAGCTTCGTCGTCCAGGCACTCGCCCAGGAGCCGTTGACCGTCTACGGAGACGGAAAGCAGACCCGCAGTTTCTGCTACGTCGACGACCTGGTGCGCGGAATCGTCGCGATGCTCGACCACGACGAACCCGGACCGGTCAACCTCGGGAACCCCGTCGAACTGACGGTCCTGCAACTGGCGGAACTCGTTCTCGACCTCACGGGATCGCAGGCCGAGATCCAGTTCCACTCGCTGCCGGTCGACGACCCCACCCGCCGCCGGCCGACCATCGCCAGAGCCATGCAGCGCCTGGGCTGGAGCCCCGAAATCGGCATCGAGGACGGGCTGCGGCGAACGGTGGAATGGTTCGCCTCCCGGCCGGACGACATCGCCGCCGCGCTCTCCGCGATCCGGGGAGGTCAGCACGACGGCGTCGTCACGGCGGCCTCCTGCCGGGTCGGCGCGACCGTCGCCGCCGCGTCGTGACCCAGACGGATCACGGTGGCCGGACGCCCGGCACCGCCCTGGACGGTGCTGCGGGTGCGGCGCACACCGACGAGGCGATGCTGAGAACCCACCTGCGGACCCTGTCGGCGGGCAACGTCGTCGACATGCCCGCCGACGGACCGGTTTTCGGCAAACCGCGCAGAAGGCTCACGCCCGGACCCGCGTCCTGCATTCCGCTGCTGGGGCGCCTCGACCAGATGAAGGTGTCCCTGCTCGCGGTGGGCTGGTGGGCCGCCTTCGTCTGCTTCTGGGAGTGGTGGCTGCGTCCGGAACACCGGGCCGGCCTGGTGGGCTTCGCGGTGAACAGCGCCCTCCTGGTGTACCTGTCCGTGCTGCCGCTGTACTTCGTCGTCGTGATGGTACGGCTGCGCACCTTCGACCCCGCCGTCGAGGTGCCCCGGCTGCGGACCGCGTTCGTGGTGACCCGGGCCCCGTCGGAGCCCTGGGCGGTCGCCCGCACCACCCTGAGCGCGATGCTGCGCCAGGAATTCCCGCACCCCTACGACGTATGGCTGTGCGACGAGGACCCGAGCCAGGAGATCCTGGACTGGTGCGAGGCCAACGCCGTGCGCGTGTCCTGCCGCCGCGGTGCCGCGTCGTACCACCGCGACGTCTGGCCCCGCCGCACCCGGTGCAAGGAGGGCAACCTCGCGCACTTCTACGACCACTGGGGCTACTCCGACTACGACGTGGTCGCCCAGTTGGACGTCGACCACGTACCGCACCTCCGCTACCTGGGGGAAGTGGTCAGGCCGTTCGCCGATCCGGCCATCGGCTACGTCGCCGCACCCAGCGTGTGCGACGCCAACGCCCGCACCTCGTGGTCGGCACGCGGACGGCTGTACCGCGAGGCCACCTTCCACGGACCGATGCAACTGGGCCACTCCGACGGTCTGGCACCGCTGTGCATCGGTTCCCACTACGCCGTACGGACCCGTGCTCTCCAGGACATCGGCGGGCTCGGCCCCGAACTGGCCGAGGACTTCGCCACCACGTTCCTGCTGAACTCAGCGGGCTGGCACGGGGCGTTCGCCATCGACGCGGAGGCGCACGGCGACGGCCCCATCACCTTCGCCGCCATGGTGACTCAGGAGTTCCAGTGGTCGCGGAGCCTGGTGTTCATGCTGCTGGGCATGCTCCCGAAGCATTTGCGGCGCATGCCCGGCCGGCTGCGGATCCGCTTCGCCTTCGCCCTCTCCTACTATCCGCTGCTCGCGCTGACGACCACCGCCGGACTGCTGCTGCCGCCGATCGCCGCGGTCACCGGCCGGCCGTGGATCAACGTGAACTACGGCGCTTTCCTCCTGCACTTCTGGGCCATGTCGTTCTTCCTGATCCTGCTCACCCTGCTGCTGCGCAGACGCGGCCTGCTGCGGCCCGTCGACGCGCCGCTGCTGAGCTGGGAGGGCTGGCTGTTCGGGCTGACCCGCTGGCCGTGGGTCGCCTGGGGAGCCGCGGCCGCGCTGGTGCAGCGCCTGCGGCCGAGGAAGGTCGTCTTCACGGTGACGCCCAAGGTCCGTGACGGCATGGAGCCGTTGCCCCTGCGCGTGGTGCTCCCCTACCTCCTGATCACCGTCGTCCTGTCCGGTGCGGCCGTGGTCGGGCAGCTGACCGGACCCGCCATCGGCTATGTGTTCCTGTGTCTCCTCGGCTCGCTCTCCTACGCCTTGGTGACCCTCGCCGTCAGCGTGCTGCACATCCGTGAGACCGCGAGGTCCGCGGGCGTGGGCGCGCATCGGGCGCTGCGGACGGCGATGCTGCCGCTGGCCTCGGGTCTCGTCGCGCTCGTGCCGCTGGGTTTCGCGCTGCTGCTGTTCCCGACCTATGTGCGGGGCTTCCTATCGGGCTGATGCCGGTGGTCGCCCGGCGTCCCGCCCGCAACGTCCCCCTCCCTTGTGACGAAGAACGAGGTTCCCGATGTCCGAAACCGTCCTGGTGACCGGTGGCGCCGGCTTCATCGGCAGCCACACCTGCGTCGAACTGCTCGCCCACGGCTACGAAGTCGTCGTCGTCGACAACCACGTCAACAGCTCTCCCCACGCCTTGGAGCGCATCGCCAAGACCGCGGGCCGACCGCTCGCCGCCGCCTACCAGGTCGACGTGCGCGACCGGCCGGCTCTCGCGCAGGTGTTCGCCACCCATCAGGTGGACGCGGTCATCCATTTCGCGGCCCACAAGGCGGTCGGGGAGTCGGTGGCGCTGCCGGTCGAGTACTACGACACGAACGTGGGCGGCACCTGCGCCCTGCTGTCGGTCATGCACGAGCACGCCGTCCGACGGCTGGTCTTCTCCTCGTCGTGCTCCGTCTACGGCGACGCGCGGACCGTGCCCCTGACCGAGCGGAGCCCGGTGGCGCCCACGAACCCCTACGCCCGCACCAAGCTGACGTGCGAGCGGATCCTGGAGGACGTCTGCGCCCACCTGACGGACATGAAGGTGCTCGCCCTGCGCTACTTCAACCCGGTCGGAGCCCACCCCGGCGGGCTGCTCGGCGAGGACCCGCGGGGCGTCCCCGACAACGTCATGCCGTACGTCGCCCAGGTCGCCGTGGGCCGACGGGAGCGGCTGAGCGTCTTCGGGGACGACTACCCCACGCCGGACGGCACCGGAGTGCGGGACTACATCCACGTCATGGACGTCGCCGAGGGACACCGGGTGGCCCTCCAGCACCTGGACGACCGCACCGGCATGCGGGTGTTCAACCTGGGCACGGGCACCGGCACCTCCGTGCTGCAACTGGTCGCGGCCTTCGCCGAGGCGAGCGGCCGACCCATCCCCCACCAGGTCGTCGACCGCAGACCCGGCGACGTCGCCGAGCTCGTCGCCGACGCGAGCGCGGTGGCCGAGGCCTGGGACTGGACCACCACGCGTGACCTCGCCGCCATGTGCCGTGACGCCTGGCGGTTCCAGGAACTCAACCCCCACGGCTACGCCCGCTGACCCGTCGACTCGGCGGTCCCAAGACAGGAGTACTCCCATGCGGTTGACCGTCATCGGTACGGGCTACCTCGGAGCCGTGCACGCCGCGTGCATGGCGGACATCGGACACGACGTCCTCGGTGTCGACACCGACAGCGGGAAGATCGCGGCACTCGCGGCAGGCCGGGCGCCCTTCTTCGAACCCGGCCTGCCGGAGATCCTCATCAGGAACACCCGTGCCGGGCGGCTGCGTTTCACCACTTCCCTGCAGGAGGCCGCCGATTTCGCCGACGTGCACTTCGTGTGCGTCGGCACACCGCAGCGCGCCGACTCCCTCGCCGCCGACCTGCGCCATGTGGAGGCGGTCGTCGACGGTCTGGCACCGCTCCTCACCCGCGACAGCCTCATCGTCGGAAAATCGACCGTGCCGGTGGGCACCACCCGGACGCTCACCCGCAGGGTGACCTCACAGGTTCGCCCCGGCGTCGACGCCGAGGTCGCCTGGAACCCGGAGTTCCTGCGCGAGGGATTCGCCGTACAGGACACCCTGCGCCCCGACCGGCTGGTCGTGGGAGTCACCTCGCCCCACGCCGACCGGACGCTGCGCGATGTCTACGCACCGATGCTGCGGACCGGTGTCGCCTACGTCAGCACCGATCCCGCCACCGCGGAACTGGTGAAGGTCGCCGCCAACTCCTTCCTGGCGACGAAGATCTCCTTCATCAACGCCATGGCGGAGGTGTGTGACGCGTCGGGCGCCGACGTGGTGACCCTGGCCGAGGCCCTCGGCCATGACGCCCGCATCGGGCGCGCCTTCCTGTCCGCGGGCCTCGGGTTCGGCGGCGGCTGTCTGCCCAAGGACATCCGCGCGTTCCTCGCTCGGGCCGAGGAACTGCAGGTGGGGGAGGCCGTGTCCTTCCTGCACCAGGTCGATCAGATCAACCACCGGCAGCGGCGGCGGACCGTCGACCTGGCCCGGCAGCTCCTGGGCGGTGAGTTCGCCGGACGGCGGGTCGCGGTGCTGGGCGCCACCTTCAAACCCGACAGCGACGACGTGCGGGACTCGCCGGCGCTGGCCGTCGCCGCCGAGATCGCCGCCCAGGGCGCCGACGTCCGCGTGCACGATCCGGAAGGCATCGACAACGCGCGGGCGGCGCTGCCCGGACCGTCCTACTCCACGGACGTCATGGAGGCGTGCCGGGACGCGGATCTGGTGCTGCACCTGACTGAGTGGCGCCAGTACCGGGCGCTGGACCCGGTGAAGCTGTCCCAGGTGGTCCGGGCCCCGCGGATGATCGACGCGCGCAACGCCCTGGACCCGGCCCTGTGGCGGGAGGCCGGCTGGCACGTCCGTGCCCTGGGCCGCCCGGTCCACGTGCCGACGCCGGGCCCGGGCGACACCCTCCGGGTGACGATCCCTCAGGCGGGCGGACCGGTCTCCACGGCTCCCACGCCGGGCGATCCGCTCAGTGGCGCTCCGAAGTAGTCCACCTGCCCGGGGTCGACCCCCATGGCCCGCAGGTCCACCGCGGCAGCGGCCAGCGTGTCGGCGCACCGTCCCGTGAGTGCGCCGCGCCTCGGTTCGCTGCCGCGCAGGTTCGGCCCGGCCGCGGGCACCGGGACCTGGGCGAGGCACGGGTCGCGGTCGGTGCCGGTGACCTGCGCGCCCAGCGACTCCTGACTCGTCTCCTGGCGCCAGGTGGCCAGGTCGCTGTACTCGCGCCCGCCCCACAGCAGGGCCCAGACTCCCGAGCTGTGATAGTCGTTGCCCTGCATGAGCACGGACGACGCGTCGAAGGCCCCCTGGGCCGCGACGACGGGCGAGCCGTCCGTGACGAACACGTTGTTGCGCACGGTGACGCCGCGCAGGCTGGGCTCGAGCCGGAGCGCCGGTGCGCGGACGGCGCCGTTCGCCGTGGTCAGCACCGTGTTCTGGTAGATCGAGAGATCGGACACCCGCCATCCCAACGCGACGATGCCGCCGTAGTGGGCGAGCTTGCGGCCGTCGTCGTGGCTGATGTTGTACCGGATCGTGTTGTCCCGGTGCGCCGTGTTCGGGGCGGCGGAGTACGCCAGGAAGCCCGAACCGTCGTTCCGGTAGGCCAGGTTGTACTGCATCAGCGAGTGGGACACGTTGTTGTCGAGGCCGAACCCGCCGCCGTCCACCGTGGAACCGGTGTGGTTGCCGTAGGAGACGTTCTTCTCCAGCGTCATCCACGACGAGTCGTACGTCCAGATGCCCTCGGGGCCCTCGACGGCGTCCGGCGAGGACGAACTCCCGTTGTCGTGGCTGACGGACCGCTCCACCCTGCCTTGGTGAACACTGCCGAGGACGATGCCGCTGCCGGTGTTGCGGTCGGACGCGAGGGGGTCTCCGACGTTCCGGTAGGCCGTCACCCTCGACACCGTCACCTTGTCGTGCGCGTAGGCGGGCGCGTCCGCGGAGAAGGGCGGACCGTCCGCCACGAGACCGGCGTCCTGGTTGTCGTGCAGTGCGCAGTCACTGATCACCACGTCGCGGAAGCCGGACGCCTCGGTGCCGCCGTGCAGCCGGAGGCCGTCGCGGAACCCCGACACCTCGACATCCGAGACCCGGACGTACGGCAGCTTCCGGTCGCCGGGCAGATCGTTGACGAAGGCGATGCCCTCGTGCGTTCTGTAGGACGCGGCGTCGCCGACGAGGGTCAGGTCACGGATGACGACTCCGCTCGTGTTGTGCACCTCGATGGCGCGCGTGCCGCGGGCCGTGATCGTCGCGCGACCCTCTCCATAGGATTCGATCACGACAGGCTTGTGGGCGTTGCCGGCGTCCCCCTGGCCGATGGTCAATCTGCCCGCAAAGCGTGCCCCCGCCTTCAGCCGCAGCCGGTCGCCCGGCTTGAACCGCAGGGCGTCGGCGCGCACGAGCGTGCGCCAGGCGGTCTGCGGTGTCCGACCGTCGTGGCCGTCGTCTCCCTGAGGACTGACATAGAACGTTCGTCCGTCCCTGGGGTTCTCCAGCAGGGGTACGTACGGGTCGGGTGTGCTGCACCCGGCCAGCAGCAACGCCGTCGCGCACAGGCCGGCCGCGGTACTTCGCCGCAGCGGACCGGCGACCGCCCTGGTGCCCTTCCGGTGGGCCGACCGCTGCAAGCCGGTGGCTCCGTCGCCTTCGTTCCGCTGGCGCAACATCGCTCCTGTCTGCTCGATGGCCGAGCGGACCCCGATTCATGAAGGCCCGCAGACTCACCCTGACGTGCGGGGCCGGGGTCGGCGGGCCAGCACGCGGAGTTCGGCTCAAGACATGCCTGATTGGCCTCCTGCCGATACCGCCGAGCTGACGGAGACCCGAAGACACCCCGAAGACAGGCGTGCGGCATGATGACGCTCATGTCCTCGCAGTTCCAACCGGTCCTGGAGCGCATCGCCGCCGAGATCGAACGGACCCCCGGCCGCGGCCGCCCCGCCGACTACATCCCGGCGCTCGCGGCCTGCGACCCGCGCAGTTTCGGCATGGCCGTGGCCGAGCTCGACGGCACGGTGTACGGGGTGGGCGACTGGCGGGAGCCGTTCTCCACGCAGTCCATCACCAAGGTCTTCACCCTCGCTCTCGACCTGGCCCGCGAGGGCGACCAACTCTGGGAGCACGTGGGCCGCGAGCCCTCCGGCAACCCCTTCAACTCCCTGGTCCAGCTGGAGTACGAGAACGGCATCCCACGCAACCCGTTCATCAACGCGGGCGCGCTGGTGGTCACCGACCGCCTCCACACCCGTACCGGTGACGCGACCGGCGAACTGCTCGCCTTCCTCCGCTCGGAGTCCGGCAACCCCACCCTGGACTTCGACAAGGGGGTCGCCGCCTCCGAGTCCGCGCACGGCGACCGCAACGCCGCCCTGGCCCACTTCATGGCGTCGTACGGCAACATCGGCAACCCGGTCCCGGTCCTGCTCGACCAGTACTTCCGGCAGTGCTCCCTCCGGGCCTCCTGCGCCGATCTCGCCCTGGCCACCACGTTCCTGGCCCGGCACGGTGTGCGTGCCGACGGCACGCGGCTGCTCACCCAGAGCCAGGCCAAGCAGGTCAACGCGGTGCTGCTGACCTGCGGCACGTACGACGCGGCGGGTGACTTCGCCTACCGCGTGGGCCTGCCCGGCAAGAGCGGTGTGGGCGGCGGCATCATCGCGGTGGTCCCGGGCCGCTGCACCCTGTGCGTATGGAGCCCGGGTCTGGACGAGCGGGGCAACTCCGTGGCGGGCGTGGCGGCCCTGGACAGGTTCACGACGCTGACGGGTGTCTCCGTGTTCTGAGAGGGGGTGAGCGCATCCCGCACCCGACCACGCACCGGTCACACCCCGGTCGTCACCTCGTCGCCTTCCAGCCACCCGAAACTGACACGCTGCTGACGTGTTGGCCAAGGTTCCCGTAGATCTCCGTCGCTGCCAGATCCTCGGTCTGGTCGGCACCGCCTTCCTCGCCGCGGGTGGTGAGACCTCAGGAGCGCTGCCCGTCCGCGAACTCCTCACCCCGGCCTCGCCCCAGGCGGCACTCGGCCTGGTCGGCGCCTACTTCGGCGTCGTCCTGCTGATCGCGGCCTGGCTCCTCCTCGGCCGCCTGGTGCGCAGCCCCGAGAAGCGGCCCACCACGCGCGAGCTCATGGCCGTCCTGGTCATCTGGTCCCTCCCGCTGCTGCTCGCCCCGCCCCTGTTCAGCCGGGACGTCTACAGCTACCTCGCCCAAGGCGCCATGGCCGATGCCCACATGGACGTCTACAGCCACGGCCCCGCCCTGCTCGGCGGTCCCCTCGCGGACGAGGTCGCCCCGATGTGGCGCAACACGGCCGCCCCGTACGGACCCGTGTTTCTCGGCGTGGCCTCCGCGCTGGCCAAGGCGTCCCACGGCGAACTCCCGGCCGGGCTGCTCGGGATGCGGCTCGTCGCCCTGCTCGGCGTGGCCCTCATGGCGGCCGCCCTGCCACGCCTGGCCCGCCACAGCGGCGCGGACCCGGCTGCCGCGCTCTGGCTCGGCGCCCTCAACCCGCTCGTCCTGCTCCACCTGGTCGCGGGTGCCCACAACGACGCCGTCATGCTCGGTCTGCTCGGTCTCGGCCTGGTCGCCGCCCTCGGCCGGTGGCCGGTCCTGGGCGCGGTCCTCGTGACGCTCGCCGCGCTGGTGAAGGCGCCCGCCGTCCTGGGACTGGCGGCGATCGTCGTGCTGCGGATCCGGGCCGGTGACCACCCGGCGAGAGCCGTCCTGACAGCCGCCGTCTCGGCAGCCGCCACCACGGTCGCCGCCACGGCCGTCGCGGGCACCGGCTACGGCTGGATCGGCGCCCTCAACACCCCCGTGTCGTCCGGGAACTGGGCCCTCACCAGCCTCCTCGGCCGCGCCACCGGAGCCCTGCTGGAACGTCTCGGCAGCGACCTGGCACCGCTGGCCGTCCCCGCCTGGCACGCCCTCGGCGTCGTGACCGCCGTCGCCGTCATCGGCCACATATGGTTGCGCCTTCGCCCGCGCCCCGTCTACGCCCTGGGCCTGAGCCTCGCCACCGTCGCCGCCCTCGGCCCGGCGATCCGCCCCTGGTACGCCCTGTGGGGACTGTTCCTGATAGCGGCTGCCGCGCCGAGCGCCTCGGTACGGCACCGGGTGGCCGCCGTGACGGGTGTGCTCGCGCTCGCCACCCTCCCGAGCGGCGGCCCGGCCGACGCCGGGCAACTCGTCCTCGCCGTCTCCGGAGGCGTCCTCGCCCTCGTCGTGCTCGTCCAGGCCCACCAGACGGCCCAGGCCCCCGTGACGGGACGTACGGCATGAGGGCCCCGACCACGGATCGCGGCCGACTGCTGCTGGGCCTCGTCGCCGTCGCCGCCGTCAGCGCCTTCACGGCGACCGTGCCGCTCCTGCGCGACTGGTTCGACCTGCGCGTCTACCACGGAGCCATCGACACCTGGGTCCATCACGGCGGACGGCTCTACGACTACCGGGTGCCGGGGACGACGTACGGCTTCACCTACCCGCCGTTCGCGGCCGTCGCGATGCTCCCGATGGCCCTGTTCGACCTGCGCACCGCGATCGTGGTGGGCCTGCTGCTCAACCTGGCGGCACTGGCCGTGGTCGTGCGCCTGCTCACCGGCCGGGCCTGGCGGCGGCACGGCTGGTACGGCTGCGCACTCGGCGCCTGCGCGCTCGCGCTGTTCGAACCGCTGCGCGACACCTTCAGCTTCGGCCAGGTCAACCTCCTGCTGTTGGCGCTCGTCCTGGTCGACGCGTGGCTGCTCGCGACGGGCCGGGAACGCCGGGCCGGTGTCGGTATCGGTCTGGCCGCCGCGGTGAAGCTCACGCCGGCCCTCTTCATCGGACTGCTTCTGGTCGCCCGGCGCTGGCGCGCGGCGGCGGTCGCCACGGTCGTGGCCCTGGCGGCGACGGGGTTCGCGGCCGTCGTGGCCCCGGACGCCTCGCGTTTCTACTGGACCGACGCCCTGTGGGACACGACCAGGGTGGGCCGCCTCGACTATGTCTCCAACCAGTCGCTGCAGGGCATCCTGGCCCGGCTCGGCGAACCGGACCGCGGGGTCTGGGCGGTGGCCGTGGCGCTGACCCTCGGTGTGTGGGCCGTACGGGGCCGGCGGGCCGTGGCGGCGGGGGACTGGGCGGCCGCGTTCGCACTGACGGGGCTGACCGCGTGTCTGGTGAGCCCGATCACCTGGGTGCACCACCTGGTGTGGCTGTTGCCCTCCTTCGCCGTCCTCGTGCGTACCGGGCACCCGCGGATCGCGGGCGCCCTGTACGCCGTGCTGTGCACCAGCGTGGTGTGGCTGTGGTTCGACGACGCGTCGGGCGTCGACGGCTTCCTCGGCAGCAACATCTACACCTGGATCACCCTGGGCCTGCTGCTGTGGCTGCCGGTGGGTCAGACGCGATCCACCCGCCCGATCCGGGACCGCAGGGCCAAGGCCATCGATCCCGCACCGAGTCCGGCGGCGCCCAGGATGGCCCAGGTCTCCAGCCAGCCCGGCCCGTCGTCGTGCGCTGCGACGGCCGCCGCGACCGGTACGGCGTCGGGGCCCGGCCGCGGTCTCGCCCGCAGCGCGTCCAGCGAGCCCACCGGATCCACCCGCCCGGCCGCGCCGAATCCCCAGTCGAGCAGCCGGCGCGCCTCCTCGTAGACCGCGAAGCCACCGCCGACCTGAGGGTTCATCACCGTCACGACCAGCGTCCGGCCGCCCCGTCGGGCGGCGGCGACGAGCGTGTTGCCGGCATGACTCGTGTAGCCGTTCTTGATCCCGATCAGCCCGTCGTAGCGTTCCACCCCGTCGGCGCCGGTCAGCAGCCGGTTGGTGTTCCGGATCCCGTACGACCATCCGCCCGGGCCCGGGAACCGCGCCTCGGCCGTGCCGCAGTACCGCGAGAAGTCCGCGTTGCGCAGGCCCGCCCGGCCGAAGACCGCGAGGTCGTACGCGGAGGAGACCTGGCCCGGCGTGTCGTAGCCGTCGGGGGAGCGGACGTGGGTGTCACGGGCGCCCAGGGCGCGCGCCTTGGCCTGCATCCGGGTGGCCGCCGTACGCCAGCCGCCGCTGAGCCGTGCCAGGACGTGCACGGCGTCGTTCCCGGAGTTGAGGAAGACCCCGCGCCACAGGTCGGCCACCTGGTAGGTCCGTCCCTCGGCGACCCCGACGAGACTGCTGCCGGGGCCGATGCCCGCGAGGTCCTCCGCGCCGACCGTGTGTCTGAGGCCACCCGGCAGCACCGGCAGGACGGTCAGGGCGAACAGGGTCTTGAGCGTGCTGGCCGGGGGCAGCCTGCGGTGGGCGTCGTGCGCCGCGAGAACCTCCCCGCTGTGGGCGTCGGCCACCACCCACGACAGCGCGGACACGTCCGGGACCCGGGGCGCGCCCCGGCGCGGCCGGACCTGGGTGCCGGAGTGGTACAGCAGGTCGGGAGAAGCGGCCGCGGCCAGTGGCCCGCCGGGCGCGGCGGGGTCGGAGCCCGTGTGCGCGGCCGCCGTCGTGGGGGCGCACACCAGAAGTCCCGTCATGCACAGTGCGCAGGCCGAGACGGCAAACCGGGAGGGAAATCCGATAGTCATACCGCAAAGCTAGGAACGGACCGTCCCTGCATCGCGCTGGCCGGGCCGGGGGGCGGGCACGAACACCCGGATGCCGCACACCGCTCGGCGTGTCGCGGCGCTCCGGACCGGCCTGGCCGAGCAGGCCTCGGCTATCCGCTGGGCAGTGTCGGCTGGATCCGGCGCAGGAAGGTCGCGTTGTCCGGCGTCTCGCGCATGCGCTCCAGGAGGGTCTCCAGGTTGGCCTGGCCGTCCCGGCTCTGCAGCGCCCGGCGCAGACCGTGCACGGTCGTCAACTCGGCCGGGGGCAGGAGGAGTTCCTCGCGGCGGGTGCCGGACGGGTTGATGGCGACGGCCGGGAAGACGCGCCGGGAGGCGAGCTCGCGGTCCAGCCGGAGCTCCATGTTGCCGGTGCTCTTGAGCTCCTCGAAGTAGAAGTCGTCGGCGCGCGAGCCGGTCTCCACCAGGGCGGTGGCGAGGATGGTGAGCGAGCCGCCCTCCTCGGCGAGCCGGGCGGCGCCGAAGAACTTCTTCGGCCCGATCAGCGCCGTGGCGTCGACGCCACCGCTGAGGGTGCGGCCGTTGCCGGGAGCCGCGTTGTTGTGGGCCCGGCACAGCCGGGTCAGGGAGTCGAGCAGGATCACGACGTCCTCGCCGGCCTCGACGAGCCGCTTGGCCCGTTCGATCACCAGCTCGGCGAGCGCGATGTGCTCCTTGGGCGTGCGGTCGAACGTCGAGGCGTACACCTCGCCGCGCACGGAGCGCCGCATGTCGGTGACTTCCTCGGGGCGTTCGTCGAGCAGCACGACCATCAGGCGGCACTCGGGGTGGTTGCCGGCGACGGCGGCCGCGATCTGCTGGAGCAGGACGGTCTTGCCGGTCTTGGGCGGGGCCACGATCAGCCCGCGCTGGCCCTTGCCGACGGGTGCGATCAGGTCGGCGACCCGCCCGGTCAGGCCGGACGCCGGGTGTTCGAGACGGATCCGCTCACGCGGGTGCAGCGGAGTCAGGTCGCGGAACGCCCGACGCTTCGTGTCAGGCGTGCGGCCGTTGACCCGGGCGACCTCGGTGAGGGCGCGCTGGGTGCCGCGCACCCCGTCGACCTGGTCCCCCTTGCGCAGGCCGAACCTGCGGATCAGCGCGGGGGAGACCTGGAGGTCGGTGGGCGAGGGCAGCAGGCCGGCGGCGCGCAGGTGGCCCTTCCCGCTCGCGTCGACGTCGAGGACGCCGGTGACGGCCCGGACCGGGGGCTGCTGCTGGACTGGAGGGTGTTCGAGAGTGGTGGTCATGGTGGTCTGTCCTTTCGAGGACGGAAGGCATGGGACATGCGGAAGGAAGGGGGAAGCCGCGAGAGGGAAGGCGGACAGCGCCTTCGGCGGCGGGAAACAGCACCTCGGGTGTGGCAGGGCCACTGATCACGAGATGGTGAGGAGAAGCCGGTACATCGACCGGCGAACTGAGGAGGAACTGGCACCGGCGCCCTCAACAGGGCGTACACAAGTGCTGTCGGCAGAGTAGCACGCGGCTGTCAGCGATGGGCCAGAAGTCCGTAGAGAAGCGGGATCCGCGGCTCGGGAAGCCGCCACCAGCCGGACGGCGTGCGCTTCATGTGGGGCCAGCGCGCCCACGGCAGCTCCTCGTTCTCCCGGAGTCGCCGGACACTCAGTCCCGCCCCCGTCAACGCGCCCACGACCTCACCTATTCCGTGCATCCACTCGTAGCTTTCGGTGGCCCCCTCCACGGGCGGGCCGTCGGTGTAGGTGCGGGTCGCGTCCCGGCGCACGGGCCCCTCGCCACCCAGGTAGTCGTGGCGCAGCAGCAGCTCGGGCCCCTCGCCCGGCGCGGGCTTCGGGCCCAGCGAGTTGAGCAGCGGATGGAACTCGACGACGTACAACAGGCCGCCCGGACGCAGCAGTTGGGCGATCACGCCGGCCCATCGCTCGAGGTCGGGGAGGTAACACAGGGCGCCCTTGCCGGTGTAGACGACGTCGAAGCGCCGCCCGCCCAACGCCTCGACGGCGTCGTAGACGTTCGCCTGCACGTACTCGACGGCCACGTCCGCCCGCGCCGCGATGGCGGTCGCGGCCGCCACCGACGCCTCCGAGAAGTCGAGCCCCACCGCGCGGGCGCCACGGCGGGCCAGGGCGAGCGTCTCCGTGCCGAGATGGCACTGGAGGTGGAGCACGTCACGGCCGGTGAGGTCGCCGAGGTCCTCCCACTCGAAGGCGGCGAACCAGCGCTCGGGGTCGAGGTCCTGGTCGAGGCCGTAGAACCGGCTGGCGAGGTGGACGGGGGTGCGGGCGTCCCAGTTGGCCTGGTTGGCCCGCATCAACCGCGCGTGCTCGTCGGACGTCATGGCACCATCCAACCAGCCGTACGCGTGCCTCTCATATTTCGTGCGCGTCGGGTGTCGATTCGGGTCGGTCCTGTTCGTCGGGTGGGTGTAGGAAGCTCATGAGGACCGGGAGGATCCATGAAGTACATGCTGCTCGTCTGCGGCGACGACACCAACGACGCCTCGGGCATGGCCCCCGTCGAACCCTGGGTCGAGGAACTCGGGGACCGCGGCGTGCGGCGGCACGGGCACCGGCTCGCGTTGCCCGCCGACGCGGTCACCGTGCGGGTGCGCGGCGGTGAAGTGCTGCGCACCGACGGGCCGTTCGCGGAGACCAAGGAGTACGTCGCCGGCTTCGACATCCTGGAGTGCGACAGCCTGGAGGAGGCGATCGAGGCGGCCGCGAAGCACCCCGTGGCCACGGTCGGCGCGATGGAGGTGCGCCCGTTCTGGGAGGACGAGGACGCCGAGGGGGAGATCCGCCGGCTCGACGCCGACCTGACGGACGCGGCGCGCGCGGGCGACGCCGAGCGGGTGGTCGCCTGCTACGCGCGGGACGCGGAGGTCGTGGAGAACGGCCGACACCGCAGGGGCGTCGAGGCGCTCCGCAAGGCCTGGGAGGCGGTGGGGCCGGTCACCCGCGAGGTACTGGAGTTCCGGGTCCACGTCGACGAGAGCATCGCGTTCGGCCACGCCCTCGTCCGCGCCGACGGAGACCTGCTGCGCGTCACCACCGGCTACCGCAACGTCGGTCCGCGCTGGCTGATCGTCCACGAGCACACCACGGAGGCCACGTCATGAAGTACGCCCTGCTGATCTGCACCCCCGTGGGCGGTGCGGAACTGAGCCCCGCCCAGATCGCCGACGACCCCCGCTTCACCTCCTACATCGAGGAGGTCCGCAGCCGCGACCTCGTCAAGGGCGGCGCCCGTCTGCGTCCCGCCTCCGACGCCACCACCGTGCGCGTCCAGGGCGACGAGGTCCTGCTCACCGACGGGCCGTTCATCGAGTCCAAGGAGTACATCGCCGGCATCGACTTCATCGAGGTCGCCGACCTGGACGAGGCGATCTCCCTCGCGTCCCGGCATCCGGCGGCGCTCGCGGGCGGCTCGGTGGAAGTACGGCCAGTGTGGGAGTGACGGCCGAAGAGGCGGTCGCCGCCGCCTTCCAGGAGGAGTGGGGCCAGGTCGTCGCCACCCTGATCCGGGTGACCGGCGACTGGGACCTCGCCGAGGAGTGCGCACAGGACGCCTTCGCCCAGGCCCTCGACCGGTGGCGGCGCGACGGCGTCCCGCGCCGCCCCGGCGCCTGGCTCACCACGACCGCCCGGCACCGGGCCATGGACGTACTGCGCCGGGAGGCGGTCGGGGCACGGAAACTACGGGAGGCGGCGATGCTCACGGCACCCGAGGAGCCGTACGACGACGACGTCCAGGACGACCGGCTGCGGCTGATCTTCACCTGCTGCCACCCCGCGCTGCACATCGAGGCCCGCGTCGCCCTGACCCTGCGCACCCTCGCGGGCCTGACCACACCGGAGATCGCCCGCGCCTTCCTCGTCCCCGAGGCGACGATGGCACAGCGCCTGGTGCGCGCCAAGAAGAAGATCCGCAACGCCGGCATCCCCTACCGCGTACCGCCCGCCCACCTCCTGCCCGAGCGCACGACCGGCGTGCTCGGCGTGATCTATCTGCTGTTCAACGAGGGGTACGCGGCCACGTCGGGGGCCGATCTCGTACGGCGGAACCTGTGCGCGGAGGCGATCCGGCTGGCCCGCGTGCTCGCCGGGTTGATGCCCGACGAACCCGAGGCCCTCGGTCTGCTCGCGCTGTTGCTCCTGCACGACGCCCGCCGCGAGACCCGCGTGGACGCGAACGGCGAACTGGTGACGCTGGAGGACCAGGACCGCACCGCGTGGGACCACGCCGAGGTCGACGAGGGCACCGCCCTGCTGGAGACCGCACTGCGCCGCGGACGCCCCGGGCCGTACCAGATCCAGGCCGCCATCGCCGCCTGTCACACCACCGCCGCCTCGGCCGAGGACACCGACTGGGCCGACATCGCCGCCCTCTACGGCGAGTTGGTCCGCTTCGTACCCTCGGCCGTCGTCCGCCTCAACCGTGCGGTGGCCGTCGGCATGGCAGAGGGCACGGACGCGGGACTGGCGCTGGTCGCGGAACTGGAGCGGGAGGGCGAGCTGAGCGGCTACCACCTGCTTCCGGCCACGCGCGCCGACCTGCTGCGCCGCAGCGGCCGTACGACCGAGGCGGCGCAGGCGTACGAGCGGGCCCTGGAGCTGGCGGAGAACGACGCCGAGCGGCACTTTCTCGAGAAGCGTCTCGGGGAGTGTCGATCCCCGTAGCGGCCGTTCGGGGGACCGGGCGTCGCGGCCTGTGCGGTCGCCGCCGAGCCCCTGAGCTCAGGAGCGCTGAGCTCAGGAGGCGGACGCGACCCGTGCCTCCGCCTCCTTCGCGATCTGCTCGAACCGCGCCCCCATGGCCGCCGCCAGGGCCTGCGCGCCCGACAGCGGACGGACCATCACCATCAGCCGGTCGATCAGGCCGCTCTCGTCGAGGTGGATGAAGTCGCAGCCGTCCAGCGCCCGTTCGCCGACCCTGGTCGCGAACACCAGTGCGTGGTCGCGGCCGTCCTCACTGCTCAGCTCGCTCACATACCGGAAGTCCTCGAAGACCTTGACGACCGCGCCCAGGATCGCCGCCGTGATGGCCTTGCCCTCGTACGGCTTGAACACCACCGGACTCGTGAAGACCACGTCCTCGGCCAGCAGGGCCTCCACGGCGTCGAGGTCACCCGCTTCGACCGCTTCTCGGAACGCTCGCATCGAGCCTCCATAGTCAAGTTGTTGAGTAGGTGTGGAATAGAATAATCACCTGCTGCTGGCGTGTCCACATGTCGCCCAAGTACGCCGTCCTGGCGGCCCTGCTGGAGGGCGAGGCCTCGGGCTACGAACTGTCCAAGGCCTTCGACGTCTCGCCGGCGAACTTCTGGCCCGCGACACCTCAGCAGCTCTACCGCGAGCTGGAACGACTGGCGCAGGACGGGCTGATCGGCCCTTACCTCACGCTCGTGGGCGGACTCACCCCTCGAAACGGACATCATCCGCTGGTGCGAGCGCGCTCTTGCCATTGTGAAACGCCGCGCTCCCCTAAGCTGACGCGGATGTTCAGCCCAGAAGGCCCCAGCCTCCGCGAACTCGCCGTCCAGGCGCTGTCGTCCGTCGAGCGCGGCTACGACCTGCTCGCCCCCAAGTTCGACCACACCCCCTTCCGTACGCCGGACCCGGTGCTGGACGCGGTCGCGTCCGCGCTCCGCCGCATGGGCCCCTTCGACGCCGGGCTCGACCTGTGCTGCGGTACCGGCGCCGGAGCCCGCGTGCTGACGCGGGTCTGCCGGGAGAGCGTGACCGGGATCGATTTCAGCGCCGGGATGCTCGACGTGGCCCGAAAGCGGACGCGGTCCGGGGGGCCGCGCGTGTCCTGGGTACGGGGTGACGCGCGCGCCCTGCCGTTCGCCCCCGCCTCCTTCGACCTCGTCGTGAGCTTCGGGGCCTTCGGCCACTTCCTGCCGGCCGAACTGCCCGGCCTGTTCGCCCGGACCCGCGAGGTGCTCCGGCCGGGCGGCACGTTCGCCTTCCCGGTCGTCGCCCCACCCCGCCCCTCGTCTCCCGCCTACTGGACGCTCCTCGGTTTCGACGCCGCGATGCGGGTGCGCAACGCCCTGTGGCGGCCGCCGTTCGTCATGTACTACCGGGCCTTCCGGCTCGGGGACGTACGACGGGAACTGGAAGCGGCCGGCCTTCGGGTGGAGCTGTACGCCCTGCCCGAGTTCGGCGTGCGCCGGGACGGCAGCCCACGGGTCCGGATGGTCGTGGCGAGGCGTCCGGTCCAGGCGGCCGGGATGTCCACCTAGTCCGGGCCGTCGTGAACCTTCGCGCACGTCCCGCCGTCACAGCGCGCTGTACAAGGCGTCGATCAGCGCCATCTTCCGGGGATCGTCGGCGATGTGAGGACCCATCCTGTTCATGACGTAGCCCAGTGAGACCCCGGCCTCCGGATCGGCCAGGCCGCACGATCCGCCGAAGCCGTCATGTCCGAAGGCCCGCGGATTCGGCCCGTACGAGCCGTTCGGCCCGCTGAGCCACAGGCCGAGCCCGAGCTCCGTCTCGCTGCCGAGCCCCGCGCCCAGCACCAGGTCGCGGCACCTGCCCTGGCTCTCACGGACCCGCTCGGCGGCCTCGGGGGACAGGACTCGGTGGCCGTCGCGGGTACCGCGGCCCGCGAAGATCCCGTAGAGCGCGGTGACGGCCCGGGCGGTGCCGTGGCCGTTCGCGGCGGGGATCTCCGCGGCTCGCCACTCGGGAGTGTTCGCCTCACCGGCCCCCACCACGGGGTTGGCCAGCGCGGCGATCGCCGCGGGCGCCAACTGGGCGAAGATCGCGGCCTGTTCGCTTGCCGACGCGGCCGGCGGATGCACCAGCTCGGCGGCCCGCCCGGCCTCCTTCTCCGGCAGCCCGATGGTGAAGTCGATGCCGAGTGGCCCCGTCACCTCCCGCTCAAGGAAGGCGCCGGGCAGCAGTCCCGAGACCCGCCGGACGACCTCCCCGACCAGGAAGCCGTAGGTGAACGCGTGGTACCCGGACACCGTGCCCGGCTCCCACCAGGGCTCCATCGCCGCGAGCCGCTCCGTCGTCAGCTCCCAGTCGAAGAGCTCGGCGAGGGAGTGGGGCTCGCGCAGCCCGGACAGCCCGGCCCGGTGCGACAGCAGGTGCCGTACCAGGACCTTCTCCTTGCCCGCGGCGGCGAACTCCGGCCAGTAGGCGGCCACCGGGGCGTCGAAGTCGAGCAGGCCCCGGTCGGCGAGGATGTGAGCGCACAGGGCCGTCGGGCCCTTCGTCGTCGACCACACGTTGACCAGCGTGTCGCGCTCCCAGGGGCGGGTGCGGGCCGCGTCGGCCCAGCCGCCCCACAGGTCCACGACCGTCTCGCCGCCGACCATGACGCTCACGGCGGCGCCCAGCTCGGCACGGTCCCGGAAGTTCTCCTCGAACGCCGTGCGCACTGCCGTGAAGCGCGTGTCGCAGTGGCCGTGGACAGGTGGCTGGTGCTCGGACATGGACCCTCCGTCGTCGCCGGAAGCCCGGACCGCGACACTGCGATCCAGGTCTTCCGAACATACCGACTGGTCGGACTGGAGGGAAGGTTTCAGGCGGGACTTCAGACAGGACTCAGGCGTACGAGCGCAGCCAGCCCAGCTTCGCGGCCTGCTGGTAGGGACCGCCGCCCTCATGGTCGTTGAAGTCGTAGACCTCGATGGCCTTGTCGTCGTGGCCCCAGGCGTTGAAGGCCGCGAAGACGGTGGAGGGCGGGCAGGTCTGGTCCTCCAGGGCCGCCGAGAAGAGCGCCGGCGCGCGGCCGCGGCTCGCGAAGTGCACGCCGTCGAAGTAGGCGAGGGTGCCGAGGACGTCCTCGAAGCGGCCGCGATGCGTCTTGAGGTAGAGGCCGATCTCCCGGTACGGGTGACGGTCCGTCATGGTCGCCGCGCGCGGGAAGTCGCACAGGAACGGCACGTCCGGGGCGACCGCCGCCAGATCCGGGACCAGACCGCCGACCGCGATCGAGATGCCCCCGCCCTGGCTGCCGCCGAGCACGACCGTGCGCGCCGGGTCGGTCAGCGGGTGCGAACGGGCCGCCTCCACCGCACGCACCGCGTCCGTGAACACCCGGCGGTAGTAGTAGTTCTCGGGCGCGTCGATGCCCCGCGTCATGAACCCGGGGTACGCGGGCGCCCCGGCCACCGGGTCCGCGGTGCCGCCACCGCCGCCCCAGGCACTGCCCTGACCTCGGGTGTCCATCACGAAGTGCGCCCGGCCCGTCGACGCCCACAGCAGATGCTCGTGCGGCAGTCCGCGCCCGCCGCCGTACCCGATGAACTCCACGACCACCGGCACCGGGGCGGAGACCTCGGCGGGGATCGTGAACCAGCCCTTGACGGGGTGGCCGCCGAACCCGGCGAACGTCACGTCGTACACCTTGACCGTGGTCAGGCCCGTGTCGACGAGTTCGAAGCGGGCGTTCAGGTCGAACTCGCGGGCCTCCTGGAGGGTCTTGGACCAGAACGCGTCGAAGTCCTCGGGCTCGGTGGACTCGCTGCGGTACTCGCGCAGCTCGTCGATGGGGAGGTCGAACAGGGCCATGTAGGACCGCCTTTGCGAAGGGACAGTGCCGGATGATCACACCGTACGTGCGTCGTCGGACGAATCGCCAGGTCTTTGCGGTTACCGGCCGGCTGCCATGACGCCCTGTCGACAGCCGTGGACCTGCTGGTCAAGGACGCCGGCCTGCTGGTCGTGGACGGGAAGCGGGAGATCGCCGGCGGCTGGCCGGCCGTCACGAATGGTCGGGTCACCGCCGTCGGCACCGTGGGCACCGAACCCGGGGCCGGGACGACCATCTCGGCGGCCGACCGCCTGGTCACCCCGGGCCTGGTCACCACGCACCACCCAGGGAGCAGGCCCGGACTGCTCGGTCAGGCCCGGCGGCGGGTCCACTGTGGTTCGGTGAGAGCCCAGTCCCGTTCCCACTCCGCGAGCCGGTGACGGGTCGCCGCACCGCGGACGAGGGAGTGGCCGAGGACGAGCACGGCGATCGTGGCGCCCGCGCCACAGGCACCCATCGTCACCGTGTGCTGCCAGACTGCGGTGTCGTCCGGCGGCGGGGCCACGCTCCGGCCCCGGGAGTCGAACCACACGTCGACCTTGTCCCCCTGGTCGGTGCCCGAGGGGACGCGGGCGGTGGCCGTCTTCGCGGCGCCCCCGGCCTCCGTCCAGCGCACGGTCACCCGGTAGGAGCGCTCCCGGCCGCCCTGGACCGAGGGCAACGAGTCCGGGACCCTGCCGACGACCTCCGCGCGGACCCGGTGGCGTTCGGAGCGCTGCGCGGCCGCCACCGCACGGGCGTCGTCGTGCGCCCACCAGCCCACCACCACGCCCACCAGCGGGGCGCCCAGCAGCATCAGAGCAGCGACGGCCAGTGCCGTCCACGCCTCGACGACGTCCGACCGGCGCCTGAGCGGATTACGCCGCCAGCGCCAGCCGCGCACCCGGGTTCGCATGTCGACCTCCGCACCACGCCCGCCTGCGAGTGGTCACACAGATGTAGTACCCCTCCATCCGCGTCGTTCACTTGTGGGGGAGCGCACATATGTACGGGAACATCCACGGGGGGCACATGCGCACCACCGTCAGCCGAATCGCTCGATCCGGATACGGTCCACCGGCTGACCGGCCTCCACCAGCAGCCGCGAGGCATGCTCGGCGAACGCGTTGGATCCACACACATAAGCCTCCCACCCACCCTCGGGTGGCGCAGCCAGGAGCGGCGCCACATGTGCGGCCGCCATACGTCCTACCGGCACCCCCTGGGGAGCGCTCCGCGTGAACACACGGGTCGTCTCGGCGCCGAGCTCCCGCGCGTAGATGAGTTCGTCGGGGCTGCGCGCCGACACCAGCAGCCGCAGCGGCACGGACAGCCCGCGCGCCCGGTGGTGCCGCACCATCGACATCAGCGGTACGACACCGGAGCCGGCCCCGATCAGGAGCGCGGGCCGGTCGCCGGGCCAGGCGAAGAACCCGCTGAGCGGACCGCGCACCTCGACCGCGTCACCGGCCCTCGCGACCTTGTGGAACCACCCCGAGACCTCACCGCCCTCGACATGGTCCAAGGTCAGCTCGATGTGTCCGGAGTCCTCGGGCGGGGACGCGATCGAGTAGTGGCGCTGGGCCGTGTAGCCGTCCTCGGCGGTCAGCCTCAGCATCAGATGCTGGCCGGGCAGATGTCCCTGCCAGGCGGGCACCGCGAAACGGAACGTGGAGGCGTGCGGGGTTTCGCGGCGGACCTCGGTGAGCGTGGCGGTCTGCCACTCGGCGGCGGCGCGGTTGCTCACCTCGATACGTCCTGGCACCGCGAACCGCGTGACGGGGGCGAAGGTCTCAGTCACCGGAGTACCGCTGCTCCTCCCACGGGTTGCCCCGCGCGTGATAGCCGTTCTGCTCCCAGAAACCGGGCTCGTCGTGATCCAGCAGCGTCAGCCCCGCGACCCACTTGGCGCTCTTCCAGAAGTACAGGTGCGGGACCAGCAGCCGCGCCGGTCCGCCGTGTTCGGCGGGCAGCGGCTTCCCGTCGTACTCCCACGCGATCCACGCCCGCCCGCCGGTCAGGTCCGCGAGCGGCAGGTTCGTGGTGTACCCGGTGTGCGAGTACGCGACGGCATGGGTGGCGGACCCATGGGGCCGGACCACATTCAGGAACGCGTCCAGCGACACCCCCGCGAACCGCACCCCGAACTTCGACCAACTCGTCACACAGTGGATGTCACCCTCGTAGGCCGACGCGGGCAGCGCGTGCGCCTCGTCCCAGTCCCAGGTGCGTGGCTGGTCGACCAGTCCGTCCACGCGGAACGTCCAGTCGGCGGGCGAGAGCTCCGGCGTGACCTCGGCGGAGAGCACGGGCCAGTCGTCGCCCGCGTCGTACTGGCCCGGCGGGAGCCCGGTGTCGAGGACGCGGGGGCGTCCGGTGAAACCTCGGGTGACGTTCATGCCTTAAACCGTACGCCGTCGCAGCGCGTGCTCCGTCCCAGGTCAGTGCCCCGATCATTGCGGCCGTATGAACACTGCGCCGGGCCGGGAATAGCCGTCGCGCGCCGCTCCTTGGCGCTGGAGTGCCGGGCCGGTGTCCCGGTGACAGTGCGAGGAGAGCGAGGAAGCAGATGCCCAAGGCGTACGTCTTCACGCGGTACGGCGGACCGGAGACCGAGGCGTTCGTGGACGTGGACCGGCCGAGTCCCGGACCGGGTCAGCTCCTGGTGGCCGTTCGTGCCGCGGGCGTGAACCCCGTGGACTGGAAGATCCGCTCGGGCTACCGGCGACCCGGCGACAGCGCTGACCCGGTCTTCCCCGCGGTACTCGGCAGCGAGGTCTCCGGCGTGGTGGCGGAACTCGGCGAGGGTGTCGAGGGGTTCGCGGTCGGGGACGAGGTCTTCGGTAACACGCTCGGCGGAGGCTACGCCGAGTACACCCTGGTGCCGGTCGACATCGCCGCGCACAAGCCCGCCGAACTGTCCCACCTGGTCGCCGCCACCCTGCCCGTCGCCGCCGCGACCGCCTACGACGGTGTCCGCCAGCTCGATCTGCCCCCGGGCGCGACGCTGCTGGTGACCGGCGCGGGCGGCGGAGTCGGCGCGGCGGCCGTGCAGATCGCCCGTGCCTTCGGGGTCCACGCGGTCGGCGTCGCGAGCGAGGGCAAGAAGGACTTCGTCGAGTCGCTCGGCGCCGACCACGTCTCCTCCGGGCCGGCCTGGCCCGAGCGGGCCCGGGCGGCCGCGCCGGACGGCATCGACGGGGTGTACGACCTCGTCGGCGGTGAAGTGCTCGCCGAGGCCGCCGAGTTGCTCACCGACCGGACGAGGCTGATCACCGCCGGCGCCCCGGAGGAGGACGTGCGGCGGCTGGGCGGTACCCGCGTGGCGCGGGCCCGCAACACGGCCGTACTGGAGGAGGTGGCGCGGCTCGTGCTCACGGGCGACCTGGACCCGCACATCACCGCAACGTTTCCCCTCGACCGTGCCGGCGAGGCGCTGCGCGCGGTCGAGGACGGCCACGCCCGCGGCAAGACGGTCATCGAGGTCGCCCGATGACCGCCGGCGCCCCGCACGTCCTCGACAACCCCGCCCTCGCCTCCCTGACCGGCCCGCACGCCCACTTCGCCGAGAAGCGTGGCCGGGTCCTCCGCTACCCCGTCGACGTCTCGCCGTGGCTGGCCCTGCCCGACGCGCCGGACGCCGGCGACTGGGCCGACCTCGCGGCGCTCGCGGGCCCCGGCGCAGAGGTGCCGCTGACGGCATACGCGGGACAGATCCCGGAGGGCTGGGAGATCACGTTCCACGTCGAGGGCGTGCAACTGGTGGACGACGGCCTCACCACCGCACCCGACCCGGAGGTGGTCCGACTCGGCCCCGCCGACGTCCCCGAGATCCTCGACCTGATCGAACGGACCCGGCCGGGACCCTTCCTGCCGCGCACCATAGAGATGGGCACCTACCTGGGCATACGCCGGGACGGCGCGCTCGTGGCGATGGCGGGGGAGCGGCTGCACCCGCCGGGCTGGACCGAGATCAGCGCGGTCTGCACCGACGCCGCCGTCCGCGGCCAGGGCCTGGCGACCCGGTTGATCCTCGCCGTCGCGCACGGCATACGCGAGCGCGGCGAGACCCCGTTCCTGCACACCGGCGCGAAGAACACCGGTGCCATCCGGCTCTACGAGTCCCTCGGCTTCCGGCTCCGGCGCACCACCGCCTTCCTCGCCGCCCGGGTGCCCGAGCGGTTGCCGGAGGCGGTGTCCTAGACACCGTCAGTCGGACCGCGGCCAGGCGTTGTACCGCACCAGGTACCCGGCGAACCGCTCCAGGTCCTCCGGCGACCAGTCCGCGAGCCGCTCGCCGACGGCCGCGCGGCGACTCACGGTGACCTGGCCCAGGATGTGCCGGCCCGCCTCGGTCAGATGCAGCACCTGGACACGGTGGTCCTCCGGGTCCTGGCGCCGTTCGACGAGGCCGGCCCGCTCCAGGGCGGCGACCTGGCGGCTCACCGTGGACTTGTCCAGGGCGTAGTGGGCGGCCAGGTCGGTGGCGCGGCAGCCGTCGCGCTCCTCCAGATGCCCGAGGAGCGTGTACGACACCAGCGACAGCTCGGGATGCAGACGGCCCGCCGAGGCCCGGGCCCGTCGCGCGAAGACCGTCATCTCGCGCTGGATCGTCTCCACGGACGTTGCTGCTTCCATCGGACCTCCCTCGCAGTACTGGTTGCAGACTACAACTCGTGCCGTTCTGGGGTAGGGTGGCGCTCCGGCTGAGGGCGGTCCCAGCCGTGCGGGACCAAGGAGGTGAGACCCATCAACGCTGTGTCAGATCGGGTGCTCTCTCCTCGAATCGGCGCGGATCACCGCCTGTAGGTGACCGCGGGAGCGCCCTTCGGCTCCCGAAAGGCTCTCGGCTTCCATGCCTTCACTCTCTCCCCGCTTCGCCTCTCCCGACTCCGTCGTCGCCGCACTCCGCGCCGCGGGCTGTGTCTTCGCCGAGGACGAAGCCCGGCTGATCCTCGCCGCCGCCCGCACCCCCGACGAACTGGCCGACATGGTGGACCGCCGGGTCACCGGCCACCCTCTCGAACTCGTCGTCGGCTGGGCGGAGTTCCGCGGACTGCGCATCACGGTGGGCCCCGGCGTCTTCGTGCCCCGCCGTCGCACCGAGTTCCTCGTCGAACAGGCCCTCGCCCAGGCGCCGGACGCCTCGGTCGTCGTGGACCTGTGCTGCGGCTCGGGTGCGGTCGGCGCCGCGCTCGCCGCGGCGCTGGGCCCGGTCGAGCTGCACGCCGCCGACATCGACCCGGCCGCGGTGGACTGCGCCCGCCGCAACACCGCCGACGCGCGCGGGCGGGCCCACACCGGCGACCTCTTCGACGCCCTCCCCGCCGACCTGCGCGGCCGGGTGGACATCCTCGCGGCCAACGTCCCCTACGTCCCCACCGACGAGGTCGCGCTCCTCCCCACCGAGGCTCGCGACCATGAGCCCCTGGTCGCCCTCGACGGCGGCGCGGACGGCCTGGACATCCTGCGCCGCGTCGCCTCTGAGGCCCCTCTTTGGCTCGCCCCCGGCGGCTGCCTCCTCGTCGAGACCAGCGAACGCCAGGCCTCCGTCGCCGTCGACACCTTCACCCACAGCGGCCTCACACCCCGCCTCGCGGTCTCCGAGGAGCTCTACGCCCACGTCGTGATCGGCACCAGGGACTAGGCCGAGCCAGGCGCCCACGTCCCCACGCCCGGCGGCTCGGGCCGGGTGGCGTGCAGATGCTCCCGGAGGGCGGCGAGAGCCGGGTGGGAGGTGTCGGCGCGCCAGATCAGGGAGTGGGGGGAGACCGGCGTGGGCCCGTGCACCGGGATGCGGCGCAGGTCTTGGTTGTCAGAACGCCCTGCGCTCCTCGGCCGGGTCCCCGTGACGCCGGTCTTGCGGGCTGTGGCCGGGAGGTTCGTAGGGCCTGTGGTGCTTCCAGGTGCTGGTGGTGAGGCGGGTGGCGGTCCTGGTGTCGGGGCGGTGAGGTGCTGGGACGCCGTCCGGTACCCGTAACGGCAGGCCCCCTCAGGTCTCAGGCGTCTGCACCCGTGCGATCAACAGCGCCACGTCGTCGGAGTTGTCCGGCTGGTGCAGTGTGCGCAGCAGCAGGTCGCAGACCTCCTCCAGCGGACCGTCGGGGCTGTCGAGCAGATCGAGGAGTGCGTCCAGGCGCTCGTCGAGCGGATGCTGCCGCGTCTCGACGAGACCGTCCGTGTACAGGACGAGCCGGTCGCCGGGTGCGAGGTCGACGGTGGTCGTGGAGAAGGCGACACCGCCCACGCCCAGGGGCGCCCCCGTGGGCAGTTCGAGGAGCTCGGGCGGACGGCCGGGGCGCAGCCGTACCGGAGGCAGGTGCCCGGCGTTGGCGATCCGGCACTGTCCGAGCCGCGGATCGTACACGGCGTAGACGCAGGTGGCGATGGAGTGGTCCAGGTCCTCGGTGATCCGGTCGAGGTGTTCGAGGAGCTTGGCCGGGTCGAGGTCGAGGGAGGCCAGGGTGTTCGTCGCGGTGCGCAGCCGGCCCATGGTCGCGGCGGCGGTGATGCCGCTGCCCATCACGTCACCCACGACGAGGGCGGTCTTGCCCTCGCCCAGCGGGATCACGTCGAACCAGTCGCCGCCGACCTCGGCGGTGGCGCCCGCGGGCTGGTAGCGCGAGGCGACCTCCAGGCCGCCGGTCACGGAGGGGTGGCTGGGCAGCAGGCTGCGCTGCAGGGTGAGAGCGGTGTTGCGGGCGTCCTGGTACCAGCGGGCGTTGTCGATCTGCACCGCCGCGCGGGCCGCCAGCTCCCGAGCGAGCAGCAGGTCGTCCTCGCCGAACGACTCCGGATGGTGGACGCGCTTGAGGTCGAGGGCGCCGAGCACCTCGCCGCGCGCGATCAGCGGCACGGCCAGATAGGAGTGCACGCCGGCCTTGGCCAGCAGCGCGGCCGCCTCCGGTGAGCGGGCGATCCGGGCGAGGTCGTCGGGCCCGACCTGCGCCACGAGGACCGGGCTTCCCGTGCGTACGCACTCGGTGACCAGGCGATCGGGGGCGTAGCGGGCGACCTGCCCGGGCGGATCGGCCGCGCTCAGAACCTCCGGAGCACCGGCCGCGTCGACGGCCAGGGGACGCATCACGGCGGGCTCGGTGGGGCCGAGGGTGCTGGGTCTGCCCTGCACCACTGCCTCCAGCAGGTCCACGGCCGCCACGTCCGCGAGCTCCGGCACGGCCACGTCGGCCAGCTCACGGGCGGTACGGTCCAGGTCGAGGGTGGTGCCTATACGGGCGGAGGCGTCGGCGACGAGCGCGAGGCGGCGCCGGGCCGTCTCGGCCTCCACGGTCGCCAGATGCTGCTCGGTGACGTCCAGCACCGAGCCCGCAACTCCCAGGACGGTCCCCAGCGCGTCCTCGAGGCGGTACAGCGAGACCGACCAGGCGTGCTCCCGGTCCGGGTCCGCGGGCGTGTAACCGACCGTGTGCTGGTCGACGAGTGGTGTGCCGGTGCGCAGCACCTCGCGGGCGGCGGCCTCGAAGGCGGCCACGTCGAGATGCGGCAGGACCTCGCCGATCTTCCGCCCGACGTGTTCCTCGGCCGGTACGCCGTTCAGCTGCTCCAGGGCCGGATTCACCGAGACGTACCGCAGCTCGGTGTCCAGCACGGCCAGCCCGATCGGCGACTGCGAGATCATGCGCGTCGAGAGCGCCACGTCCCGCTCCAGCCGGCGCACGGTCTGCTGGTCGGCGCACAGCCCCAGTGCGTAGACGTCCCCGTGGTCGTCCAGCAGCCGCATGTTGCGGAACTCGACCAGCTTGGTGCCGCCGTCCTTGCGCCGGATGGGGAAGGCGCCGGCCCAGCTCTGCCCGGTCTCCATGACGTCGGCGAACAGCTTGACGACCAGGTCGGCATGCTGTTCGTGGATCATCAGATGCGCCGCGTACTGCCCCAGCGCCTCCCGCGCGGTGTAGCCGAACAGCTCCTCGGCCTGTGGGCTCCACAGCACGATGCGCCCCTCGGCGTCCAGCACCACCGAGGCCATGCCCAACTCGTCGAGCAGCCCGCTCGGCCGTACCGCCCCGCGCGGGGGCTCTGCGCCCTCGGCCGCGGGTATTCCGGCTGCACCCATTGCACGAACCGCCTTAGACCGTCCTCGCGGCACGCCGTACCCCCGTGCCGACTCCCCTTGTTCTACCGCGCTCAACCGTCTCCGTGACCACGCGGTCGTGTTCTTCCACCATCCCTCAACACGGGGGCGCGCGTCCGGTGAAGTCCGATGGGGTGACGAAGGCCGCTCATTCATTCGATTGGCCTGTACATGACTGCCATGGGGGCGCCAGACTGTCCGCCGTCCCACCTCACCCCGCTCCAGGAGCCTCAGGAGTCCTCCATGCCCCTGCGCGCCGGACAGCGTTGTCACGCGCTCCTCGCCGCCCTCGTCACCCTCACCGCGACAGCCCTCCTCGCCGCCGCCCCACCGGCCTCCGCCGCCGACACCTGGACGGAGACCGGCTCCGACCGCGCCGACCCGCTCACCGAGAGCCAGGGCCTGACCTCGGTCGAGGTCCCCGCCGGAGCCGCCAACCGGTACACCGGCATCGGCACCATCCCCATCGGCGTCTCCACCCGCGGCTGGAACCACGTGGGCGACCCCGACGCCTCCTACGACGGCCACTACATCGAGCCCTACCAGGCCGACTCCGGCACCGCGAAGATGTACCGCGTGCAGGCCCCGGACGGGACCTGGTCCGAGTACGTCCACACGCTCGGCTCCGGCGAGGCGCTCAACAACTCCTGGGTCGCGATCTCACCTGACGGACAGTGGATGCTCTCCGGTGAGTGGGGCACCATGACCCGCTTCCTGGTCTTCCCCACGCCCGGCGTCAACGCGAGCACCTCGCCCTCGGCGAACCTCCCGCAGGCGGCCGGCGTCACCCTCGACCACGCCGTCCGCGACGTACAGGGCTGCGACTTCCTGAGCGCCACCCAGCTGCTGTGCTCCTCCGACGACCCGGCGGGCACGCTCTTCGGCTACACCAAGCCGCTCCTCCAGATCGACCTGTCCGCCGCCCCGACCGGCTCGGCGAACGTCACCGGCCATGTCACGGCACTGCGCCAACTGCCCCTCAGGAGTTCCTGCTCGGGCGGGTTCGAGGCGGAGGGCATCGACTACGACCGCCGTACCGGAACCCTGCGTGTGATCGTCGTCTCACCGGGCTTCTGTGTGCTGACGGACAGCAAGACGTACCGCTTCACCAGGAGTTGAGCCCTTCACGGGCGGGTGCCGGCCCTCGCGAACATGAGGGTCGGCACCGATGGCGGGGCCCTGCGGCCGGATGCGACGGTGACACGAACACCCCCCCCCGACAGACAAAGGGAGATCCCGCATCCACCCCCGTGAAGCACAGCACGCACGTCCTTCTGCGCCCTCGCGGGAGGTGAACCATGGGACACGCTGACACCCTGCTCGCCATGGGCGGCGCCTTCCTGGCCGCCGCGTTCCTCGCCCGCCTCGGCGGCCGGATCGGACTGCCGACCATCCCGCTGTTCATGCTCGCCGGCATCCTGCTCGGCCCGCACACCCCTGGCCTCGTCCTCGTCGAGGACGCGCACGACTTCGAGATGCTCTCCGCGCTCGGCCTGGTGCTGCTGCTGTTCTACCTGGGCCTGGAGTTCCACGTCGACGACCTGCGCACCGGCGGCAGGCGCCTGCTCGCCGCGGGCGGCATCTACCTCCTGGCGAACGTCGGCGCCGGTCTCGGCTTCGGGTTCGCCCTGGGCTGGGGGACCCGGGAGGCACTGGTGCTCGCCGGGGTCCTCGGCATCTCCTCCTCCGCGATCGTCACCAAGATCCTCATCGACCTGGGGCGGATCGGCCGCCCCGAGACCCGGCTGATCCTCGGCGTGATCGTGGTGGAGGACATCTTCCTCGCGCTCTACCTCGCCGCGCTCCAGCCGGTCATCAGCGGCGCGCGCGGGCCGATGGAGGTGCTCCTGCAAGCGGGCAAGGCCTTCGGGTTCCTGCTGGTGCTGGCCGCCGCCGCCCGGTACGGGACGCGCTGGATCGGTCGGCTGATCCACGTCCGGGACAACGAACTCCTGGTCATCAGCTTCCTCGGCGCCGCGGTCCTCGTCGCCGGTGTGTCCGAGGTCCTCGGCGTAGCCGACGCCATCGGTGCCTTCATGGTGGGCCTGATCCTGGCCGGCACGCCCTCCGGACCCCGCATCCGCCGACTGGTGCACCCGCTGCGCGACGCCTTCGCCGCGATCTTCTTCTTCGCCTTCGGGCTGTCCATCGACCCCGGGGTCGTCACATCCGTCGCCGGACCCGTCGCTGCCGCGGCGGCCGTGACCATCGTGATGAACGTCGTCGCCGGACTGCTCGTCGCCCGTCTCTACGGCTACGGCGCCCATCCCGCGGCCGACATCGCCACGACCCTCGTGGCCCGGGGGGAGTTCGCCCTGATCCTCGGCGCGATGGCGGCGAGTGCGGGACTCGACGCACGTCTGGCGCCGTTCATCGCCGGGTATGTCCTTGTCCTGGCCGTTCTCGGCCCGGTGGCCGCGGGGCGGGCCCATCTGCTGGCCCGGGTGCTGGGGTCACGTCGCGCCCGGGAGCAGGGGGACGACGTCACAACGGAGCCGGTTTCGCTCGCGGTGGGGGCTGACGCCGAACGGTAGGGCCCGTGCGAAGGAGGAGTCATGCGCCAGCCCGACGACGAACACCTGGTCGAACTCGCGGCACGGCTGGAGCGTGACGACCCACGGTTCGCTCGCGCACTGGGGTCGGGCCGCCCCGCCCGGCCCCGCGAGTACCGGCGCACCCGCGCCTGGGGGAGCCTCGCCGTCGCGGTGAGCCTCCTGGCCGCGGGGATGGCTCTGCCCGAGGGAATTCTGGTGGCCGCGGGCCTGGTGCTCGCCGGTATCGCCGTCCCCTTGTTCGACCCGCACCGGGATCGCCCGCCTCGCTGACCCCCGCCGCCGGTAGTGCTCCGCGAAAGGTGGTGCTTTTCTGAGGGTGTGGCGCGGTTCGCGGGGAACCCGGCGGTCCGGTCATCGCCATGAGAGGAGCGATCACGATGGATCGTGAGCGAGCGCACGAGGAGTCCGTCTCCCTGGAGATCAGCGGTTGCAGCAAGGAGGACGCCCGGATCGTCTTCGACACGCTGGCCGCGTGCTTCGAGTCGGACCGGGGTACCGACGAGGTGCCGCAGCAGCTTCATGAGTCGCGGCCGATGGTGTGGCTGGGGACGTTCGAAGTGACGGAAGCGCGTTCATGTCCGCCGCCGGCGCCGTTGTCGTCCTCTGTCGAGGCCGACGCGCAGGGAGGTTACTGGGCCATCGAGAGGCTGCGGACGACGTTGGACTCGATGTTCACGGTGCGGGACCTCGCGTCCGCGTCGGGCGATCAGGAGCGGGAGCTGCATGTGCGGCTCGAGAGTCGTTGACGGGTTGTTGATTGTCTACGGCGCCCGGTGGCCGGCCGCGCCCTCTTCGCACCCCGCGGGCGCGACCGGCCACCCTGTGATCAGCCCTGCCGCACCGGCACCACCACCAACTCGGCGACGTTGACGTTCGGCGGGGCCGCGACGGAGAACGCGATGGCCTCGGCGATGTCCGGCGCGGTCAGGGGCTCGAGGTCGGTGCGCATGCGGGACAAGGACGCGCGTGTCTCGTCGTCCCGCATGCCCGCGCCCAGTTCGGTGGTGGTGACCCCGGGCTCGATGTTCTTCACGCGGACGCCGCGCGGCCCGAGTTCGGCGCGCAGATTGCGCGTGAGGTGGGCGACGGCCGCCTTGGTGGCGCAGTAGACGGACCAGTCGGGGAAGAGGAGGTGGCCGCCCACGGAGCCGACGTGGACGAGGTCCGCCGGGCCGCCGCGCGAGGCCGATGCCAGGAGGTCGTCCGTGAAGGCGCGGGAGGTGTGCAGCAGACCGCGCAGGTTGACGTCGATCATGCGATCCCACTCGTCGGTCCCGGCCCGCTCGAAGGGGGCCCCGAGCATGACGCCGGCGTTGGCCACGACCAGGTCGACGGCGCCGAGCGCTCCGGTGACGGTCCCGGCCGCTTCCGTGACGGCCGCGGCGTCGGTCAGGTCCACGGCGACGGGCAGGACCGATCCGGTGGCCGTGCCGCGCAACTCGTCGGCGAGTGCCTTGAGGCGGTCCTCGCGGCGGCCCAGCAGCGCGACGCTCGCTCCGCCGGCGGCGAGGCGCCTCGCCGTGGCCGCGCCGATCCCGCTGGTGGCGCCGGTCACGACCGCGACGCGGTGGTGGAGGTTCCAGGTGTGTGTCATGCCGTCAACGGTGGGACCCGCCCTGGCCCGTGACCAGGCCGTATCACCCAGAGGAGAACGGATCGTAGGAGTACCGCGGCCACCTTGCGGACTCCCGTGGGCCCGTGACCGGACCTAGGGTCGACGGCATGGACAGTGACAACCGGCTCGGCCTCTTCCTGCGTGCCAGGCGTGCCCTCGTCCGGCCCGAGGACGTGGGGCTGTCGGCCGGGAGCCGGCGCCGGGTGGCGGGCCTGCGCCGCGAAGAGGTCGCGGTGCTGGCCGGAGTCAGCACCGACTACTACGTCCGCCTGGAGCAGGGACGCGAGCGGAACCCCTCGGCGCAGGTGATCGAGGCGCTGGCACGCGTCCTGGGCCTGGAGGAGGACGCCGTCGACCACCTGCACCGGCTGGCGCGCCCCGTGGCCGGCCGTGCCCAGGACCGTCCGCACCCCCAGGCGGTCAGCCCCGCCCTGCTGCGGATGATGGAGGGCTGGCACCGCACGCCGGCAGTGGTCCTGGACCAGTGCCTGACCGTGCTGGCCCACAACGTCCTCGGTGGCGCGCTGTTCGCCGGTCACACCCACAGCGGTGACCTGCTGCGGCTGGTCTTCCTCGACCCGGACGCCCGGCAGTTCTACCCGGACTGGGAGCCCGTGGCGGTGAACACCGTGGCCGCGCTGCGGGCCGCCGCCGCAGCCGGGCACGAGAATCCGCGGCTGTTCGCCACGGTCGGCGAACTGTCGCTGCGCAGCGAGGAGTTCCGCAGGCTCTGGGCCCGCCATGACATCCGCCGCAAGACCCGCGAGAGCAAACGCTTCGGGCATCCACTGGTCGGCGAACTGACCCTGGAATACGAGTCCTTGACCGTCAACAGCGCCCCGGGCCAGCAGTTGGTCGTCTACCAGGCCGATCCGGGCAGCCCGTCCGAGCAGGCGCTCTCCCTGCTGGGGAGTCTCGCCGCGGACGCGGCTCACTCCGACGAGGCCGCCGACAAGGACACATACACCTGAGGGCGCCGACGTGGTCCGGATCACCCCACCCCGGTTGTGCAACTAGTTGCACAAAGATGGTGCGGTCCTCTACAACAAAGGGGCACGAGACCGCGACGGAGGGGCCCCATGAGCCGTTACCCGCACCTGCTGAACCCGCTCGACCTGGGCTTCACCACGCTGCCCAACCGCGTCCTGATGGGCTCCATGCACGTGGGCCTGGAGGAGGCCGAGCGCGGCTTCGAGCGCATGGCCGCCTTCTACGCGGAACGAGCGCGCGGGGGAGTGGGCCTGATCGTCACCGGCGGCATCGCGCCCAACGAGGAGGGGCGGCCCGCCGAGGGCGGCGCCAAGCTCACCACGGACGCGGAGGCCGAGCAGCACCGGACCATCACCGAGGCCGTGCACCGCGAGGGCGGCCGGATCGCGATGCAGATCCTGCACTTCGGCCGGTACGCCTACCACCAGGACCTCGTCGCCCCGAGCCCCCTCCAGGCGCCGATCAGCCCCTTCGTGCCCCGCGAGCTCACCGACGCCGACGTCGAGCGGACCATCGGCGACTACGCCCGCGCCGCCCGCCTCGCCCGGCAGGCCGGCTACGACGGCGTGGAGATCATGGGCTCAGAGGGCTACCTCATCAACGAGTTCATCGCCGCGCAGACCAACCACCGCACCGACCGCTGGGGCGGGTCGTACGAGAACCGCATGCGCTTGCCCGTGGAGATCGTGCGGCGGGTGCGCGAGGCCGTCGGTGAGGACTTCATCATCGTCTACCGGCTGTCCATGCTGGACCTCGTCCCGGGCGGCTCGACGCTGGACGAGGTGATCACGCTCGCCCAGGCCGTCGAGGCCGCCGGGGCCACGATCATCAACACCGGCATCGGCTGGCACGAGGCCCGCATCCCCACCATCGCGACCTCGGTGCCGCGCGGTGCCTACACATGGGTGACGAAGCGGCTCATGGGCGCGGTGTCGATCCCGCTCGTCACCACCAACCGCATCAACACCCCCGAGCTGGCCGAGGAGTTGCTCGCCGACGGGTTTGCGGACATGGTGTCGATGGCCCGCCCGATGCTCGCCGACCCGGAGTTCGTGAACAAGGCGGCCGAGGGCCGCCCCGAGGCCATCAACACCTGCATCGGCTGCAACCAGGCCTGTCTCGACCACACCTTCAGGGGGAAGATCACCTCCTGCCTGGTCAACCCGCGCGCCTGCCACGAGACCGAGCTGGTGCTGGCCCCGACCCGGCTGCGCAAGCGCGTTGCGGTCGTCGGAGCCGGCCCGGCGGGCCTCGCCTGCGCGGTCTCCGCCGCCGAACGCGGCCATGACGTCACGCTCTTCGACGCCGCGAGCGAGATCGGCGGCCAGCTCAACGTGGCCCGCCGGGTCCCCGGCAAGCAGGAGTTCGACGAGACGATCCGCTACTTCCGCCACCAGCTCGACGCCCACGGCGTGGACGTACGGCTGAACACCCCCGTGGACGCGGGGGACTTGTCCGCCTACGACGAGGTCGTCGTCGCCACCGGCGTCACCCCGCGCACCCCCGACATCCCGGGCGTCGACCACCCCAGCGTGATCGGCTACCTCGACGTCCTGCGCGACGGCGCCCCCGTCGGCGACCGGGTGGCGATCCTCGGCGCCGGGGGCATCGGCTTCGACGTCGCCGAGTTCCTCACCGACGGCGGCGACAAGGCGCACGAGAACCCCGAGACGTACTTCCGCCAGTGGGGCGTCGACATGGACTACACGGCACCCGGCGGACTCGCGGCCCCCGAACGCCCCGCCCCGCCGCGCACCGTGCACCTCCTCCAGCGCAAGACCAGCAAGGTCGGCGCCGGACTCGGCAAGACCACCGGCTGGATCCACCGCACCGAGCTCAAGCACCGGGGCGTCACCATGGTCCCGGGGGCGCGCTACGACCGTATCGACGACGCCGGACTGCATCTCACCGTCGGCGAGGAGAGCATGGTCCTGGAGGTCGACACCGTCGTGCTGTGCACCGGGCAGGATCCGCGCCGGGACCTGTACGAGGAGCTCGTCGCCGCGGGCCGCAGCGCGCACCTGATCGGCGGGGCCGACGTGGCCGCCGAGCTGGACGCCAAGCGGGCGATCAAGCAGGGCACCGAGGTCGCGGCCGCCCTCTAGGGCGTCCCTAGGATGACTCCATGTCACTCCCGCACGCGATCCTCACCGCTCTGCTCGAAAGGCCGTCGGCGGGGCTGGATCTGACCCGTCGGTTCGACAGGTCGATCGGCTACTTCTGGTCGGCCTCGCACCAGCAGATCTATCGCGAGCTGGGAAAACTCGAGGCCGAGGGCCTGATCCGGGCCCTGCCCGCGGCTCAGCCGACCCGCGGGCAGAAGAAGAGCTACGAGGTCCTGCCGGCGGGCCGCGCCGAACTCGAACGCTGGACGGCCGCGGCGCAGGACCCCAAGCCGCACCGGGACACGCTGCTGTTGCGTCTGCGCGCGGCGGCCGTCGTCGGCACGGAGGGCCTCGAAGCCGACCTGCGCCGCCATCTCGACCTGCACCGGCGGCAGTTGGCCGAGTACGAGGAGATCGAGAAGCGCGACTTCCCGGCCGGGAACGACAGCGCGCAGGCCAGGCTTCAGCACCTGGTCCTGCGCGCGGGCATCGAACTGGAGACCTTCTGGACGCAGTGGCTCACCGAGGCCCTTGAGGAGTTCGCCGACCTCCCGGACAACTGAAGGCCTTCCGGAGGCGTAGGGCCGCCGAACGTTTTCAGAGGCGGTACGGCCGCGACCGGCGACGCAGGAACCAGGCCGCGGCCACCCCGCCGACCGCCACCAGGCCGCCGCCGACTGCCAGCGTCAGGGTGCCGTAGTCCTTGGTGGCGCCGCCCAGGCCGCCCATGACACCGCGGGACGGCGAGGCCGTGGCCGTCGCCGAGATCGTGGGCGTCGCGGCCCCCGAGACGATGATCGACTGGGTGCCCGCGGTGCTGTTGTTGAAGGCGCACCTCACGATGACGGTGTACGTCCCGGGGCTCACGCTCGACCAGGCCGCGGACTGCAGCGAAGTGGTTCCCGACAGGGCCACCTGGCGGCCCTGGCTGAAGTTCGCCTGGCTGCTGGTGAGAAGCGAGGCGGTGCCCCAGCCGCCGGTGGGCGCGGTGCGGGAGCATGCCGTGGTCGTGACGGAGACCGTGGATCCGGAGGTGCTCACGGAGATGCCCGACGCGGCCGCGGCCGGCCCGGCGGTCAGGGCGAGCGGCAGCGCGGCGACGGCCGCGACGGTCAGGCCGGAGCGGAGAAGAAGCTGAGTAGTGCGCATGGACTGCCCTCCGGCGGCACGGTTGGCGGTACATCCGTGGCGCCGCCGAGGTGGGGGAAGGGCCGTGCTGCCTCAGGGAGAGCCAACGCGCACACGGGTCGGCCCGCATGCGGAGCGCCGCCGGGCAGGTGACGGGTTCCCTCGTACGGCGCAGGCGTGAGGAGCCGTCACCCGTCACCGGCAGGGCCCGTCGTCACCGTCCTTTCGGCCGACAGTCCGCCCCAGGTGCCGTCGGGCAGCCGTGCCCGGATCCGCACCCGGTGGCTCTCCCCGGCCTCGCGTCCCAGGTAGAAGCTGTACGTCGCCCTCCCTCGCGGAGGCGTCCCGCCGAACACGAGCGAGGTGGCCGCCCTGCCGTCGAGGTGGACCCGGTACTCCGTGACGACGCCGTCCGTCTCGGGCGGCTCCCAGGCCAGGTCGAGGTAGTACGCGCCGTCGGCCTCCCGCCGCGTGGTCGCGACGAAGTCCGTCGGCGCGGTGCCCCGGCCGTCGTCGCTGCCCGGCGTGGTCAGACGGACGCTGTCCCCGGCCGGCGAGAGGTTGTCGGCCGCGTCCCGGGCCCGGACGGTGAACGAGTAGCGGGTGCCCGGACGCAGCCCGGTGACCACGGCCGCCGTTTGGTCGCCGCCCACACTGTGGATCTTCGTATCGCCCTGGTAGATGTCGTACGACACCACGTCCCGGTCGTCCGCCGAGGCGCCCCACGTCAGCTGGACGGCCCGGCTGCCCGCCGTCCGGCCCCGTGGCTCGCCGGGGCGTGTCGGGGCCGAACGGTCCGCCGCCGTGGCCGCCGGAGTCGTCGCCCGCACCTCCCGGCTGGGTGGACCGAGGCGTCCCTCCCTGTCGCGGGCCCGCACGCTGAAGACATACGGGGTGGCGGGTCTGAGCCTGGTCACATCCACCATGTGCTGTGTACCCGGCACATCCTGGACCTTCGCGGTGCCGCGATCTACCTCGTATCCGTGGATGCCCGCACCGGAGGACACGGCGTTCCACATCACGTGCACGCTGGTCGCGCTGCCCGCCGCGGCGGTGACACCCACGGGTGCGGCGGGCAGCCGGCCGCTCTCGCCGTCGTCGGCTCCGGCCCACGCGCAGGAGGAGAGCAGCGCGAGCAGGGCGCAGAGCAGCGCGGAACGCCGTAGGGGAACGGGCACGTCGCTGCCTCCCCGGTGAGGACATCGCTGCAATGGTCCGGACCAATATGGCGCCGCCGCGTGTTCGTATCAAGAGGGCGGACCGTGTGGGTCGGGCTCGGGAGGGTTACGTAAGCTGAGAGTCCTCACGGCCGAACTCTCCATGAGGAAACCGGAGTTCGCGCTGGTGGCGCGGGCCCCTGTCGTCGCTGTCCCCGCGCCGGTACGGGTGGCCGGGAGGCCCGGGTTCGTCGAGAGCTCGGGCCTCCGGTCCCTGCCCCGTCCGGACCCCTACGGTGGCCGCATCGCTGAGACGGCATCAGATTGGGCTGAGTGCTCGTCGATGCCTCCAAGGAGAGGGTCCCCTATCGTGCGTGTCCAGTCGCTGACGCTGGCCGCGGCAAGCGCCGCCCTGCTCGCCCCGACGACGTCTCCCGCCACGGAGTTCACCGCCGCCCGGCCGGAGTCGGCGGTGCGACGCGAGGGTGATGTCAGGGCCGCCGACCTCCTGGCCAGGGTGCGGGAGTGCGCCCCCGTCTCAGGCGGCCGCTATCGCAGTGACGACGGCACGGCCGCGACCATCCGGGTCTGCGGCACCCGGGAGGCCGTCTTCTGGAAGGCCGACATGGACATCGACTGTGACGGCCGGCCCGGCAGCCACTGCAACCGCCGCACCGACCCGCTGTTCTCCGACGCCACCGCTTACCAGCAGTCCGACGGCCGCTACCTGAGCGCCGAAACCCTGCCGTACATCGTGGTGCCGGCCGCGAGCGGGATCTGGGACTACCGCGAGCACGGGGTGCGCGGCGGCGCGGTCGCGGCCGTCGTGTACGAGGACCGGGTGCAGTACGCCGTCGTCGGGGACGTGGGCCCGGGCCACATCATCGGCGAGGCGTCCTACGCCACCGCGAAGGCCCTCGGGATCCGTTCCGATCCGCGCGGCGGCGGAGCGCCCTCCGGCGTCACCTACATCGTCTTCAAGGACGCGCAGGTGAAGCCGATCGAGGACCATGCCGCCGCCGTCGCGACGGGGGAGCGGCTGGCGAGACTGTTCGTGGGGAAATGACGCGGGGCGAATCCGTCAGACCGCCGACCAGCCGTCGTCCACGGGCAGGACCACGCCGTTGATGTTGCTCGCCGCGTCCGAGGCGAGGAACACGATCGCGGCGGCCTGCTCCTCCGGCTCGGCCAAGCGGCCGGCATTGACGAAGTGCGGGCCGAGCGCCGCCGGGCCGTGGGCCTCCTGGTCGACGTCCACGACGATGGAGGTCGCGGTACCGCCCGGGGCGACGGCGTTCGCGCGGATCCCCTGCTTGCGGTACATCACCGCGAGGTTCTTCGTCAGACCCACCACACCGTGCTTCGAGGCCGTGTAGGCGGCGCCCGCCGTGCTGCCGCGCAGGCCCGCCTCGGAGGCCGTGTTCACGATCGCGCCCCTCCCCGCGGCCAGCATGTGCGGGAGCACGGCCCGGGTGAGCAGGAAGGGCGCGGTCAGGTTGACCCGTATGACCCGCTCCCACTCCGCGTCGCTCACGTCCGCGACCGCCGACATCCGGTCCATGATCCCGGCGTTGTTCACCAGGACGTCCACGCCGCCGAACCGCTCCACGGCTGTTCGCGTCACCTGGTCCACCACGGTCTGCTCGCTGAGGTCGCCGGTGACGGCGACCGCGGTGCCGCCCGCCTCGTCGATCTCCTTGACGACGGTCTCCGCGGCCACGGCGTTCAGGTCCGCGACCAGGACCCGGGCGCCCCGTGCGGCGAAGGCCAGGGCGGTCGCGCGCCCAATGCCCGAACCCGCTCCGGTGACGATGACGCTGCGTCCCTCGAATTCTCCGGCCATGGGGTGCTCCCGTCGGTCAGTGCCCGGTCCCGCGCGGACCCTTCGCCCTGCGCTGCCGCCACCATACGAGTGGAGCACGGACGCGTCATCACCGTGATCACCGGAGCCGGAGGAACTGATGACCGCAGCGCGCCGACGCACGGGACGGTCGCCGTGGAGCTGTTCGTCACCCAGGGCGTGGCGGCCACCACCGGTGAACGGATCGGACAGGCGGTCGGCGTCTCCGCACGACCCGCACCGAGCCGGGCCTGCGCGCCGTCTGGCTCCAGACGTACGACGAGGCGGAGCCGGCGTTCGCCCGCGCCCTGGCGACGCGAGCTCGACTCCCCGCCGACGGACTCGAACCGACGATCCGGGCGGCCATGTTCAGCGCGGCCCTGCGCGCGGCGGTCGAGCATCATGCGTGGCGCTCCGCCGACACGGGCACCGATCGTGCGACGGCGGAGACCGAGCTGATGGAGATCCTGCGCTCGGCCCTCGCCGTCGCGGCGGGAGGGGTCGAACAGGGGCTAGGGGGCCGGACAGAGGGCTGCGGCGGGGGCTGTCACACCTTCCGGTAGCTGTACGCCTCCGCGGCGGCCGCCTCCACCGCCGCGAGGTCCGCTCCCGTCGCCGCCGTGACGACCGCGGCCACCGCCCCCTCGACGAACGGAGCGTCCACCAGGCGGGTGCCCTCGGGGAGCTCGTCGCCCTCCGCCAGCAGCGCCTTGACCGTGAGCACCGCGCTGCCGAGGTCCACCAGAACGGCGATCCCGGCTCCCCGGTCCACGGCCGCGGCGGCGCCGGCGATCAGCTCCGCACTCGTACCGAGTCCGCCGCCCTCGGTGCCCCCGGCCGCCGCGACGGGCACCTCCGCGCCACCGCCCGCGAGCCCCTTCGCCAGCTCCGCGACGGACGCGGCGACCTCCGCGCTGTGCGACACCAGCACGATTCCGACCAGCTTTCCGTCACTCACCTGCGGCCTCCGCGAGCGCGGCGATCAGCAGGGCGGCCGAGGTCGCGCCCGGGTCCTGGTGGCCGATGCTGCGCTCGCCGAGATAACTCGCCCTGCCCTTGCGGGCCTGCAACGGCGTCGTGGCCAGGGCCCCCTGCTCGGCGGCCGTCCGGGCCGCGGCGAAGCCGGTACCGAGCGCGTCGACGGCCGGCACCAGCGTGTCGATCATGGTCTTGTCGCCCGGCGCGGCCCCGCCCAGCGTCATGACCGCCTCCACGCCGGCCCGCAGCGCCTCGGCGAGCTGCTCCTCACCGACCTCGCCGGCGTCGCCGAGTGCCTTGCCGGTCCGTCGCAGCAGGGTCCCGTACAGGGGCCCCGAAGCGCCACCGACCGTCGAGATGAGCTGCCGTCCGGCGAGAGTGAGGACCGCTCCCGGGGTGTCCGGGGCTTCCTTCTCCAGAGTCGCGGCCACCGCGGTGAACCCGCGCTGGAGGTTGCTGCCGTGATCGGCGTCCCCGATCGGGGAGTCGAGGGCGGTGAGCCGTTCCGCCTCGCGGTCGACGGAGGCGGCGGTCGCCGTCATCCAACGGCGGAAGAAGTCGGCGTCGAGCACTGGATCTCCTTGCGTGGTCGGTACGTTGATCGCTTGCTCACACTCCCCAGCGCAGCCCCGGTGTCTTCACCGGCGCGTCCCACAGCCGCAGCAGCTCCTCGTCCACCTGGCACAGGGTGACCGAGGCGCCGGCCATGTCGAGCGAGGTGACGTAGTTGCCGACCAGGGTGCGGGCGACGGCGACCCCGCGGTCGGTGAGCACCCGCTGCACCTCGGCGTTGAAGCCGTACAGCTCCAGGAGCGGGGTGGCTCCCATGCCGTTGACCAGGACGAGGACGGGATTGCGCGGGCTCATGTCGTCCAGGATCGCGTGCACCGAGAAGTCGGCGATCTCCCGCGAGGTCATCATCGCCCGCCGCTCCCGGCCGGGCTCGCCGTGGATGCCGACCCCCAGCTCCAGCTCGCCGGCCGGCAGATCGAAGGTGGGGCTGCCCTTGGCGGGCGTGGTGCAGGCGCTCAGCGCGACGCCGAAACTCCGGGAATTCTCGTTGACCTGCCGGGCGATCGCCTCCACCCGCTCCAGCGGCTGCCCCTCCTCCGCCGCGGCGCCCGCGATCTTCTCCACGAACAGCGTGGCGCCGGTGCCCCGCCGACCGGCCGTGTAGAGGCTGTCGGTCACCGCCACGTCATCGTTGACCAGGACCTTCGCCACCTGAATGCCCTCGTCCTCGGCGAGTTCCGCCGCCATGTCGAAGTTCAGCACGTCGCCCGTGTAGTTCTTCACGATGAACAGCACCCCGGCCCCGCTGTCCACGGCGGCAGCCGCCCGCACCATCTGGTCCGGCACCGGAGACGTGAACACCTCGCCCGGGCAGGCCGCGGACAACATGCCGGGTCCGACAAAACCGCCGTGCAGCGGCTCGTGCCCCGAGCCGCCACCGGAGATCAGGGCGACCTTCCCGGCGACAGGGGCGTCCCGCCGTACGATCACACGGTTCTCGACATCCACGGTCAACTCGGGATGGGCGGCCGCCATACCGCGCAGAGCGTCCGCGACCACGGTTTCCGGGACGTTGATCAGCATCTTCATGGGTTCCTCCGGGTCAGGATGGCAGATGGGCTCGTCGTCTGCGTTCTAACAGTTCAGAACCAGTGTGGCCAGTAGCCGACGGTGCCGTCGGCGGGTCAGTCCGCCAGTCCGTGGCTCGAAGCCGAGTGCCACGTCCGCACCGGCACCTCACGTCGTGAGGAGTTCCCGGCCCAGCCAGTCGGTGGCGTCGCGGACGCCGGGCAGGGCGAAGAAGTAGCCGCCGCCGGTCGGGGAGATGTAGTCGACGAGGGGTTCGTCGATCAGGCGGGTCTGGGTGGCCTCGAACTGGCGCTGTACGTCCTGCTGGTAGCAGCAGAAGGCCAGGCCCATGTCCAGGTTGCCGACGTCGTCGATCCCGCGGTCGTAGTTGTAACCCCGGCGCAGAATGCGGGAGTTGTCGGTCCTGCCGGTGCGCGGGTTGGCGAGGCGGATGTGGGCGTCCAGGGGTATCGCCGTGCCGTGCGGATCCTTGGCGTAGCGCGGGACGTCGGTCTCCTTGACACCGTCGAGCGGAGCGCCGGTGTCCTTGCGGCGGCCGAACATCAGCTCCTGTTCGGACAGCGAGACCCGGTCCCAGAACTCGACGAGCATCCGGATGACACGGATGACCTGGTACGAGCCGCCGGTCGCCCAGGCCGGCTCGCCCTGCCCGGCGCTCCCGTGACCTTCTCCCGGATCTCACGGGAGAGGGTGCGCGCCGAGCGGCGCATCCAGAACACCATCGCGGTGACGAACCCGACGGCCACCACGCTCAGCGCGCCGCCGAACGCCTCCTGGGCGGTCGCGGACAGGGAGGCGGCGGTGAAGGTCAGCACCGCGCCGAAGCTCAGCGCGAGGGAGATCGCCGCCAGGACGCCCGTCCACACCTGCGGCAGCCTGGACCGGGCACCGGACCGCACCAACGTGGCGATGAGAACGGAGACGATGAGCCCGGCCTCGAGACCCTCCCTCAGCCCGATGAGAAAGCTCGGAAACGCGTCGTCCCACATGGCTGCGGCGACCCTTCCTGACAGTTGTCCTCGGCCGCCGTCGTCGCTGGTTAGCGAAGGCACGCCTTACCTACGCCGACCATCATGCGTGCGGGTCTGCCGCTGTCCGGTCATGGATCAGCAGTTGTCCGGTCATGTCCGCGCAATGGGGCAGCAAAGATCGCCGTCATCGGGATGCGCGGCGCGCGTCGGACTGAGCAGGAGGACGCCGACCCGCGAGTTCACTCACCCCGATGCCGACCGACGGCCGACGTGGGTGCCCGCCACGCAGACCCTCGCAGGGCAGAGCGATCGATCAGCCGACGGCAGCCGTCGGCATCCCCGCAGCGGCATCGAGGGGATGTTGGTTGAGCAGGAACTGCTGGACTGTGCCGCCGTTCCACACCCGGCGAACTCCGCCGGGACGGCAAGCGGCGCGACGCCGAACTCAAGGACGCGCGCCGCAGGTTGACTCCGTGGTGAGCGGGCGGGGAGTCAGGCCCGCAGAGGATTGGCGCGGGCCGCGGCCAGGAGGTACCAGGCCGTGGCGCCGGTGTGGCGGTAGGGGTAGTAGCCGAACCCGAAGCCGGTGTCGAGCGGGCTGCTCGCCGAGACGATCCCGGTGCGGGCGGGGAGGGCCGTGCCGCCGATGGTCTGAGAGGTGCCGAGGAGGTCCTGGGCGCGCTCGATCGAGCCGAGCAGGCGGCGGGCGCGCTTCTCGTCGCCGGGGTGTCCCCGGTGGCGCAGGGCGAGGGCGAGGTGGGCGGTGCCCTCGAACCAGACGCCGTTGCGGTCCGGCCGGGGCTGGCCGTCGGCGATGGGGGCACCCTCGTTGGCCAGCAGGCTCGCGGAGCTGAAGGTGACGCCCTCGTAGGACTGACCGGAGGGGACCGTGCTGTTGGGGCGGTCGGCCGTGTCCAGCACGGCCAGCTGGGTAGCGGCCCAGTCCAGGGAGCGGGAGTGGGCCGGGGAGGCGAGGGCGAGGTGGGTCCAGGTCTGGGTGTCCTCCGGGATCGGGGACTTGTTGATCGTCACACCGTCGTTGGTGCCCGTGTAGAAGAAGCCCCCCGACGGGTCCCACATCTTCTCGACGAAGGCTCTGGCCCGCGTACGGCGCTCCCGCCAGACCTTGTCCCCGGTCAGCCTGGCGAGCCGTCCGAACAGGCCGACCAGGTCGGTGTTGTGCTCGGTCGAGGTGAACGGCAGTTTCCCGTCGGCCCCGTCGACCCCGAACTTGTAGCCGCCCAGCGGCTCGTCGGTCCGTCCCACCCGCTCGATCCACTCGCCGATGCGCACCGCGCCGTTGAGGAAGCGCCGCTCACCGGTGCGCCCGGCGAGTGCGCTCAGCGCGATGCCGGCCCACGCCATGTCGCCCACGGCGGTCCCGGTGAAGCCGAACTGCGTACCGACGTTGGCCGTGCCGTCCGCCTTGACGAACCCGTCCGGCTGCGGGGAGCCGTCATAGAAGGTGTACGGCCCTACGTTGTAGGCCTGCCGGAGTCGGCCGTCGTCGTACACGGGGTCGTGGGCCTGGGCGTACAGCAGCGCGTCACCGAGGGCCACGGCCCGCGACGTGCCCGCAGGGCACGCGAGATGGGCCAGGATCGCGAGGGCGTTGTCGTACGTGAACGCCGTGCTGAACAGTCCCGCCTGGTCCGTGTAGCTCTGGGTGAGCCGGATCGTGCCGTGGTCCGGGTAGGCGTCCATGGCGGCGGCGAGGAACGCCTGCGCGCGACGGGGCGCGGAGGCCGCGGAGGTGTGCTGCGCGGCGCGGGCCGTGCCGGTGCCGGCCGCGGTGAGGACCGCGACACCGAGACCTGTCCCGATGAGCGTACGGCGGCTGAGGGGTGGGCGGGGGCGGCCGGTCATGGGTCTCCTCGGGAGATGCGAGCGAGTCGTGAGAGCGCTCTCAAAGTGGCGGGATCATTCTGCTGTTGCTCCAGGGGCGGGTCAACGCCTGTGATCCGAACAGCAGTTGGCGCTCGGAAGAAGCGGTGATCGGGCGGGGGGGGGCGTGATCAAGCACCTGACCGTTGGGCCGGCTGCTCCGTGGCCCTTGCGGACACCGGGCCCGCCCGACCGGTACGCGGAGGCCGAGGCGCGGCTGGTGAAGAGCGGGCCCGCCCGGCTGGAGCCGGTGTGGAGCGACGACCGGTGGCGGGTGTACCGGGTGCGCGACGCGGCCTGGCCTGGGTGGTTGCGGTCGGCGGGGTGCCGGGCCGATGGGTCGCTTTCGGCTCCGGTTCCGTGGACGACCGAGTCGTCTGACAAGGGGGGGGTGGCTGGGTTCCGGTGTCCTGGACGTTCGATCCGTCGGGCGAGGCGGATGTCGTCCCTGAATGGTCGGCCGCCTGAACCGAACTCTCGCCCTGACGAGCACCGAGCCGTCGGATCCACGGAAGTGTGGGTCGCTGCGGCGTCGGCTATCCGCGGCCCGGCCCCGACCCTGACTCACGGCCCCCGACCTCGCTCCCGCCCCACCCTCCGCCACCACCGTTGACCGCCCCACCCCCTGGGTACCCGTACGCCATGAGCACCCCCTTCCCGCCCCATGCGCTGCACGACTACGCGCTGCTGGCCGACGGAGAGCGCGGGGCGCTCATCGGGCCCGACGGCGCCATCGGGTGGTTGTGTGCGCCCACCTGGCACGACGAGGCCGTCTTCAGTGACCTGGTCGGGGGGCGGGGCGCGTACGCCGTCACTCCCACCGGCCGGTACGTCTTCGGCGGCTACTACGAAGAGGGCACGCTCATCTGGCGCAGCCGCTGGGTCACCGACGACGGCATCGTCGAGTGCCGCGAGGCGCTGGCCTTCCCCGGCGCCCCGGACCGGCTCGTCCTGCTCCGGCAGCTGCGCGCGGTCGACGGGCCCGCCCGCCTCTCCGTGGTCCTCGATCCGCACAGCGGGTACGGCGCAGGACCGGTCGAGTCCGTCCGCCGTAGCGGCGACGGAGTGTGGGAGCTGCGCACCGGCAGCCACCGACTGCGCTGGCAGGGCGCCCCACAGGCCGTCGCCGGGGAGAGCGGACTCACCGCCGACATCGAGCTGAAGCCCGGCGAGCGGCACGAACTGGTCCTGGAGTGTGCCGTGTCCCCCCTGCCGGCCGACCTTCCGAAGCCGGAGCAGGCCTGGGCGGCGACCGAGGGGGCCTGGCACGAGGCGGTCCCCGTGCTCGACGACACCGTCGCACCCGGTGACGCGCGGCGGGCGTACGCCGTCCTGCGCGGCCTCACCACGCAGGGTGGGGGCATGGTCGCGGCGGCCACGACCAGCCTGCCCGAGCGCGCCGAGGAGGGCCGCAACTACGACTACCGGTACGTGTGGATCCGCGACCAGAGCTACGCCGGACAGGCCGCTGCCGCCGTAGGAGCCCACGATCTCCTCGACGCCGCCGTCGGCTTCGTCACCGCCCGCCTGCACGCGGACGGCTCCCGCCTGGTGCCCGCCTACACCGTGCACGGTGACCCGGTCCCCGCCCAGCGCGAACTCGACCTGCCCGGCTACCCCGGTGGCTTCGACCGCGTCGGCAACCAGGTCGGCGAGCAGTTCCAGCTCGACTGCTTGGGCGAGGCCCTGCTGCTGCTCGCGGCCGCCGAACGCCACGGGCGTCTCGATGAGGGGCACTGGCAGGCCGTCGAGATCGCCGTGCGGGCCATCGCCGACCGCTGGCGCCAACCGGACGCGGGTATCTGGGAGTTGGGTGGCCGGCTCTGGACCCACAGCAGGCTCATCTGCGTCGCCGGTCTACGGGCCGTGGCCGCCGCGGCGCCCCGCCGGCCACTCGCCGATACCTGCACCGCCCTGGCCGACACCCTCCTCGACGCCGTTGAGCGGACCTGCCTCCACCCGGACGGCCACTGGCAGCGCACCCCCGACGACCCGTCGGTGGACGCCGCCCTGCTGTTGCCCGGCGTGCGCGGCGCCCTGCCCGCCGCCGACCCGCGCACCCGGGCCACCCTCGCCGCGTGCCGTCGCGAACTGGCCGAGGACCACTTCCTCTACCGCTTCCGCCACGACGATCGGCCTCTGGAAGAGGCCGAGGGCGCGTTCCTGCTCTGCGGGTTCGTCATGGCGCTCGCCGAACACCAGCAGGGCCGGACCGTCGAGGCGTTCCGCTGGTTCGAACGCAACCGCGGCGCCTGCGGCGCGTCCGGCCTGTACGCCGAGGAGTTCGACATCGCCCAGCGCCAGCTGCGCGGCAACCTCCCGCAGGCCTTCGTCCACGCAGTGCTGCTGGAGACGGCCGCCCGGCTCGGCGAGTGAGTGAGCCGGGCGGCCGTCTCCAGCTGGTGCGGACCTGTTGCCTCGACGACCGCGAGGCAGACCGCGCGACACGGCCCGTGACACGGCCGTGGAGATGTCAGCCGGGCGCCATGGCCGTGCGAGATGTCAGCCGCGCCCCGGCCCGCCACTGCCGAACGAGCCGCTGCCGCCCTCGTTCCAGCGAGGCCGTTCTCGCGCCGGGCCCGTCCGGGTCGGACTGTTGCCGTGGCCCGGAAGCTCGTGCGGGGTCAGTCGGGTGTCGCTCCTGGGCACCTCGTCGGGCTCCCGGTTCTCCCTGACCTCACGGACCGGCCCGCCCTCCGGCATCCTCGGCTGTTCCTCGGGGGTGGGCGGCGGCGACTCGCGGCGCTTGACGCGGACGCCCAGCCAGAAGGCGCCGATCAGCACCGCCACGACCACCACACCCGCCGCGATCACTCCGGCCGCGAGGGCGCCCCGGCCCGCGGCCATGTCCATCCATTCGGTGTTCAGGGCTTGGTTCATGGCACGCGAGTACCCCTGGCACCCCGGGCGAACCGACTCGTCCCACGGACGGAGGAAACCCCCAGAACACCGGGTTTGACGGCCCAAACCGCGGCTACCCGCCCGATGTGACGACTTCGACTTCCCAGCAGGAGCTCTTCCGCTTCCTGGAGGACCGCTTCGCGTGCGCCCAGGCGTGCACCGAGTGCGCGCGGGCCTGTGCGCTGCGTGCGAGCCTGGTCGATCCGGACGGGACCGAGGAGCAGGAACTACTGCGACGCAAGGGCATCATGTGCGCCGAGGTGTGCGACGCCACCTGCCGTGTGCTGTCCGAGGACAACCATCTCGACGAGGCCGGCATCCGCGTCCAGCTGGAATGGTGCCGTTCGGTCTGCCTGGAGTGCGCGCAGGTCCTCGACCGGCATGCCGGCGCCGAGGACGCGGCCAAGGCGTGCCGTGAGTGCGCCCAGGCGTGCACGGACTTCATGGCGACCCTCGTCTGAAAAGGCCTCTTCCGCCCACGGGACGCTCGCCCCGCGCCCGACGGAATCCTCCTGGCCGTTCCCAATTTCTGGAACACGTTCTACGGTGTGCGCCGTCAGGACCGGTTCAGGGGAGCCTGGAGGCGCCGTGCATCTCGACCACACACCCGAGCAGCAGCGGCTGCGCATCGAACTGCGCACCTACTTCGCCGAGCTCGTCCCGGACAACGCGCACGCCCGCTTCACCGACCGCGACGCCCAGAAACGCTTCTACCGGGACACCATCCGGCGCCTCGGAACGGACGGCTGGCTCGGTGTCGGCTGGCCCAAGGAGTACGGCGGCCGCGGCCTGACCGCCATGGAGCAGTTCATCTTCTTCGACGAGGCCGCCCAGGCCGGCGTACCGCTGCCGCTGATGGCCCTCAACACCGTCGGGCCGACGATCATGCGGTACGGCACCGAGGAGCAGAAGTCCTGGTTCCTGCCGCGCATCCTGTCCGGGGAGATCGACTTCGCGATCGGTTACAGCGAGCCCGGCGCGGGCACCGACCTGGCCTCCCTGAAGACGCGCGCGGTGCGGGACGGCGACGAGTACGTCGTCAACGGGCACAAGATCTGGACCACCAACGGCGACACCGCCGACTGGGTCTGGCTCGCCGTGCGCACCGACCCGGACGCCCCGCCGCACAAGGGCATCACCATGCTCCTGATGCCGACCACCGACCCCGGCTACTCCTGCACCGTCATCAACACCCTCGCCTCGCACGACACCACGGCCAGCTACTACGAGAACGTCCGCGTCCCCGTCACGCACCGGGTCGGCGAGGAGAACCAGGGCTGGCGGCTGATCACCAACCAGCTCAACCACGAGCGGGTCACCCTCGCCGCCCACGGCACCATGGCCATCCGCGCCCTGCAGAACGTGCAGCGCTGGGCCATGGAGACCAAGCTCGCCGACGGCCGCCGCGTCATCGACCTGCCGTGGGTGCGCCGCCGCCTCGCCCAGACCCACACCCGCCTCGACGCGCTCAAGCTCCTGAACTGGCGGATGGTGGGCGCCGCGGAGGACGGCACCCTCACCCCGCAGGACGCCTCCGCGGTCAAGGTCTACGGCTCCGAGGCCCGCCGGGACGCCTACGCGTGGCTCATGGAGATCGTCGCGGCGGCCGGCGCACTGAAGGAGGGTTCGGCGGGCGCGGTCCTCCACGGAGAACTGGAACGGGGCTACCGCTCGGCGGTGATCTTCACCTTCGGCGGGGGCAACAACGAGATCCAGCGGGAGATCATCTCGTGGATCGGTCTGGGGATGCCGCGGGTACGGCGGTAGCTCGCGGGTGCCGATGCCGAGGATGTGTGGCGGCACGCACGGCGGAGAGCAGGTCCTCGCAGGTCTCCTCGAGTCACTCGGGGGCTCGGCGGAGGACCGGGCGCAGGGTTTCGATGACGCCGGGGTCGTCCACCGTGGAGGGGATGGGTTCGTCGCGGCCGTCGGCGATGCCGCGCATGGTCTTGCGCAGGATCTTGCCCGAGCGGGTCTTGGGCAGGGCGGCCACGACCGTGACGTCCTTGAGGGAGGCGACGGCGCCGATGCGCTCGCGTACGAGCTGGACGAGTTCGGCCTCGACCTCGCCCGGTTCGCGGCCGCTGCCTGCCTTGAGGACGACGAGGCCGCGCGGGACCTGTCCCTTGAGTTCGTCGGCGACGCCGATGACGGCGCATTCGGCGACGTCCGGGTGGGCGGCCAGGGCTTCCTCCATGCTGCCGGTGGACAGTCGGTGTCCGGCGACGTTGATGACGTCGTCGGTGCGGCCCATGACGAAGACGTAGCCGTCGTCGTCGAGGTGGCCGCTGTCGCCGGTGAGGTAGTAGCCATCGTAGGCGGAGAGGTAGGAGGCGATGTAGCGGTTGTCGTCGTTCCAGAGGGTGGGGAGTGCGCCGGGCGGCAGGGGGAGCCTGACGACGATCGCGCCGTCGACGCCCGGGGGCACCGGCTCGCCCGCGGGGTCGAGGACGCGGACGTCCCAGCCCGGCAGGGGGCGGCTGGGCGAGCCCGGCTTGATGGGGGCGGCTTCGATGCCGGCCGGGTTGGCGACGATGGGCCAGCCGGTCTCGGTCTGCCACCAGTGGTCGATCACCGGGATGTCGAGGAGAGCGCTCGCCCAGTGATACGTCTCCGGATCGAGACGCTCACCGGCGAGGAAGAGGTAGCGCAGGCGGGAGAGGTCGTAGCCCGCGGTGAGCGCCCCCTTCGGGTCCTCCTTCCTGATCGCCCGGAAGGCGGTGGGTGCCGTGAACATGGTCTTGACCCGGTACTCGGCGGCCACCCGCCAGAACTGGCCCGCGTCCGGCGTGCCGACCGGCTTGCCCTCGTACAGGACCGTCGTCGCGCCGGCCAGCAGGGGTGCGTAGACGATGTAGGAGTGGCCGACGACCCAGCCGACGTCGGAGCCGGTGAACATCGTCTCGCCCGGGCCCACGTCGTAGACGGCGCCCATCGACCAGTGCAGGGCGACGGCGTAGCCGCCGCAGTCACGCACGACTCCCTTGGGCTTTCCGGTCGTTCCGGAGGTGTAAAGGATGTACAGCGGATCAGTGGCGGCGACGGGAACGCAGTCGGCAGGCGGCGCGGTGGCGACCAGGTCGGCCCAGTCGAGATCGTCTGAGCCCAACTCGGCACGTTCCTGCGGGCGTTGCAGGATCACGCTCTTCTCCGGCTTGTGGGCCGCGAGTGCGATCGCCTGGTCGAGCAGGGGCTTGTACGCGATGACGCGCTTGCCCTCGATGCCGCAGGAGGCGGAGACCACCACCTTGGGGGCCGCGTCATCGATACGGAGGGCGAGTTCGCGCGGGGCGAACCCGCCGAAGACGACCGAGTGGACCGCGCCGATACGTGCGCAGGCCAGCATCGCGACGGCGGCCTCGGGGACCATCGGCATGTAGATGACGACACGGTCGCCGTGCCCCACGCCGAGCTGTGCGAGTGCTCCCGCGAAGGCCGCCACCTCGTCCGTCAGCTGCGCGTAGGTGTAGGTGCGGCGGGTGTCGGTCACGGGGGAGTCGTAGACGAGCGCGGGTTGTTCGCCACGGCCGGCTGCGACGTGCCGGTCGAGCGCGTTGAAACAGACGTTGAGCCGCCCGTCGGGATACCAGCGGTAGAACGGTGCGCCCGACGAATCCAGGGCACGCTGCGGAGTGACGTCCCAGTCGATGCCCTCGGCCGCCTTCAGCCAGAAGCTCTCCGGATCCTCGGTACTGGCGCGGAAGACTTCCTCGTACGTTCCCATCGGGCACTCCTTTGTGGCATCGACGGACGGTGGTGGGACCGCCTGCGAAACGGTGTCGGACACAAGTACCGCACGCCGGCCGCTACGGTCGAGCAGCATGCCGGAGGCCGGTCGGTGCGGCTGCTGCTCACGCGCCGAGGTGCTCACGCAGCCACTGGTCCATCTGCCGGATGGCCTGGTCCACCTCGGGTACCCGCCCCGCGCCCAGGACGAACGAGTGCTGTCCCTCGGGCATCGGGTGGACCTCGGAGGTGACCTTGAAGTCCGCGAGCCGGCGGCCGCGCTCGCCCGCCGTCGTCGGCGAGGGTCACGTACTCGCCGTAGTGGACGGTCGTGGGGGGCAGGCCGGTGAGGTCGGCGTTCGCGATGCTGATCTCGGGTGAGGTGAAGTCCACGGCGGGGTCCCGCAGCCAGGCTCAGCGGAAGAATTCCAGCGTGCCCCGGCTGGGCATCTTGCCGTGGTCTTCGTTCGCGTCCACCGACGCGTTCTGGAGGGTCAGGTCGGTCCACGGCGAGACGCTGACGATCGCGCCCGGGGGCCTCGCCCTTCGCGAGCAGACGCAGCGGCAGCATCACCGCGAGGGTGCCGCCGATCGAGTGACCGGTGCTGCCGATGTTCCGCGGCTCGTAGCCCTGCGAGAGGAGCCACCGGTGGGCCGTCTCGGCATCGTCGAGCTGGGCGGGGTAGGGGTGCTCCGGAGCCAGGCGGAAGTCCACGACGAGGGAGCGGGCTCCGGCCCCCTTCGCGACATGACCGCCGACACCGGTATCGACGCGCTCATCCATGCCGTCGAGGCGTATGTGAGCCGCAGGGCCAATCCGTTCTCCGACAGCCTCGCGCTGAACGCGATCCGGACCATCGGCCGCCACCTCCGCCGCGTCCACTCCGACGGGGGAGACCTCGAGGCTCGCGAGGCGATGATGCTCGCCGCGACCCAGGCCGGCATCGCCTTCTCCCACTCCGGCGTGGCGCTGGTGCACGGCATGAGCCGCCCGATCGGCGCTCACTGCCACGTCGCCCACGGTCTGTCGAACGCGATGCTCTTCCCCGCGGTGACCGCGTTCTCCGCGCCGGCCGCCGAGAGCCGGTACGCCGACTGCGCCCGCGCCCTCGGAGCCGCCGCCGACGGCCACGGTGACGCCCTGGCCGCCGACCGGCTCGTAGAGGCACTGCGATCACTGTGTCAGGATCTTGACGTGCCCACCCCGCAAGCCCACGGCATCGACAAGGACGAGTGGTTCCGTCTCTCGCCCCTCATGGCCGAGCAGGCGCTCGCGTCCGGTTCGCCCGCCAACAACCCCGTCGTACCCACCGTGGACGAGATCCAGGATCTCTACGCGCAGATCTACGCCTGACACCCGGCGCATGAGGAAGAGGAACATGATGGCCACGACAGCCAGGTCCGCGCGGACCACGAGGTACTGACCCATGACTGACACCGCTGCCGCAGAGATAGTCGCCGACGTCCACCGGGGCGTCGGCCGCATCCTGCTGAACCGGCCCAAGGCGCTCAACGCCCTGACCACGGACATGGTCGCCGCCATCGACCGCGAGCTCGCCGAGTGGGAGGACACCCCGCTGTCCGCCGTGGTGCTCGCGAGCACCAGCACGAAGGCGTTCTGTGCCGGGGGAGACATCCGCACGATCCGCGAGCACAGCCTCGCCGGGGACGCCGAGGCCAGTGAGCGGTTCTTCGCCTCCGAGTACCGGCTCAACGCCCGGATCGCCGAGTATCCCGTGCCGGTCGTGTCGCTCATCGACGGAGTGTGCATGGGCGGCGGCCTCGGTCTGTCCGTCCACGGCGGCTTCCGCGTCGTCACCGAGCGCGCGGTACTGGCGATGCCCGAGACCGGGATCGGGTTCTTCCCGGACGTCGGGGCCAGCTACTTCCTTCCGAGGCTGCCCGGCGCGATCGGTATGTACCTGGGACTGACGGGGCACCGGCTCGACGCGGCCGACACCCTGTACACGGGGCTGGCCACGCACTTCGTCCCCGCGGACGGGCTCGACGCGGTCGGCGACGCGCTGGCCGACAATCCCGGCGACCCGGTGGACATGGTCCTGAACCGTCTCGACAGCCGTTCCCCGGTGGCGGAGAGCGGGCTGGCGGCGGTACGTGGGGAGGTGGACTGGGCGTTCGGCGCGGCGACCCTCGGCGAGATCGAGAAACGCCTGCGTCACCTCGACACCCCCTGGGCGGCAGGCGCACTGGCCGCCTTGGAGTCCGCCTCGCCGCAGAGCCTGGAGATCACTCACGCCCTGCTGTCCCGGGGCAGGCAACGCACGTTGCGCGAGTGCCTCGCCGCTGAACTCGCCCTCGCGCGTACGACCATCCGCACGCCGGACTTCCTGGAGGGCGTCCGTGCGGCCCTGGTCGACAAGGACCGTACCCCCGACTGGCAGCGTGTGGCGCTCGGCGGACGGACATCGCCGTCCTGATCATGCCCGCCGTGAGGAGGGTATGGCGTGCTGGTCGCAGGGTCCGGGGCCGGCACGGTCTCAGTCGTTGTCGGGCACCATCGAGACCACGACCTTGCCCGCCTCGGTGCGGCCCTGCTCGACGTACGCCATCGCCTCGAGCGTCCGGTCGAACGGGAAGGTGCTGTCGATCACCGGGTGGAGGTTCCCGCTGTCGTAGAGGGCGCCGAGCTTGCGCAGTTGGGAGCCGTCGGTCCGCATGAAGAAGAACTGGTAGCGCACGCCCAGTGCCTTCGCCTGCTTGCGGACCTTGCGGCTGAGCATGCTCATCACCAGGCCGAGGAAGGAGGGGGCGCCCAGCTGCCTGGCGAGGCCGGGGTCCGGCGGGCCGACGACACTGATGGCCAGACCGCCGGGCCTCAGCACGGTCAGCGACTTCTCGAGGTTGGCTCCGCCCACGGAGTCCAGCACCAGGTCGTAGCCGGACAGCATCCTCGAGAAGTCTTCCTTGGTGTAGTCGACGACGATGTCGGCGCCGAGACTGCTGACCAGCTTCTCCGTGGCGGTGCTCGTGGTCGTGGCGACCGTGGCGCCGAGGTGCTTGGCGAGCTGGATGGCCGTCGAGCCGAGGCCACCGGCACCTGCGTGGATGAGCACCTTCTGCCCCGGCTGCACGTGAGCCCGGTCGACGAGGATCTGCCAGGCGGCCAACGCCACCAGTGGCACGGCGGCCGCCTCCTGGAGGGTGAGGGAGGCCGGCTTGGGGGCGACATCGTCCATGTCGATCGCGATGAACTCCGCGAAGCCGCCGATCCGCAGGTCGCGCGGACGGGCGTAGACCTCGTCGCCGACTTCGAGACCGTGTACGGCGGAGCCGACCCGCGTCACGACACCGGCCACGTCGTGGCCGAGCACGAACGGGGGCTTGTACTTCAGGAGCTGCTTGAACTCCCCGTTGCGGACCATTTTGTCCAGCGGATTGATACTGGCGGCGCTCACTCTGACCAGGACGTCGCGGTCTCCGACCGTGGGCTCGGGTACGTCTGCGGCGCGTGTGCCGTCCCTGCCGTATTTCTCGACGACGAACGCCCTCATGCCCGGCCGCCTTTCTGTGGGGGTTTTCGGTGTTCGATGTGATTCTTCGCGCAAGTCGCCCTGCGTGCCCGTTCGCGTGCGGTCGGGTCGGTGCGCCGACCATGGCGGGCGGCTGTGGCGGGGTGATCGTTGTGGCCCAACGACCGCTTAATGGCGTGGTGTTGGCCCCGGACGCGTGGCCCGCGTCCAGGGTTCCGGGTCACGCGTCGTGTGGTGCGGTCAGGGCTTCGTGGGTGGACTCCAGGATCTTCTCCGACAGGTCCGTGCCCGCCGTGGCCCGGGCGAGCAGGATCGCGCCGACCAGGGTGGCCACGACGGGAAGGCCGTCGTCGGCGTCGGTGGACATCCACGCGGCGAATTTCTCGACGCCGGTCGCGTACGTTTCGCGCACCTCCCCGGCTGTGGGCTCGCGAGCCGCGTCCCCTGCGAATCCGGCGGTGGGGCAACCGGTGCCGGGCTGGTCGCGGTGCTCGGCGGACAGATAGAAGTCGATGAGCGCGCCGCGCGCGGTGTCGTGGTCGCCCTGGGCTGCGTCGAACGACTCCAGGAGCAGGTCGAGGTCCCCGAACGCGGCTTGGGCCGCCTCGGCGATCAGGGCCTCCTTGGAGGGGAACTGTTTGTAGAAGCCGCCCGTGGTCAGCCCGATGGACTTCATCAGATCGGCGACGCTGATGCCGTTCACGCCGCGCTCCCGGAAGAGCTGGGAGGCCGCGGCGACCGCGCGCCTGCGGTTCTCGAGGGCTTGTGCTTGCGAAACGCGACTCATCACTCACCTGCCACGTTAGATACCAAAGTGCATCTATCGTATGCGAAGTGCCGGGCGATCGGCCGCAGTGCCGAGCGGCGCCTCTCGAGACGGCTCCTGTCGTGGCCGGAATGCGGACAGCGTGCGGATCTCCGCAGGAGTGTCACCGGCCGGCCGTGCTCCGTACTCGCCTTGATCGGTGCACGAGACCGCTCCACGGCGACACATCGGCGGTGACCGACGACATCGGGCGTTGACGGGATCTGTTTAGATACCTATCGTAATCTAAAGCGGGATCGGGGCCGACGCTCCCTTCCCCCCTCATCCCCCGGCCCAGAAATGAGACCCCACCCATGACCACGCAGAACAAGACCGCTGTCGTCACCGGCGCATCCGCCGGCCTGGGCACCGCCTACGCGCGGCGGCTTGCCGACCGGGGCTACGACCTGATCCTGGTGGCCCGGAACACTGCGCGGCTGGAGACGCTGGCGTCGGACATCCGCAGCCGCACGGGCCGCGCGGTGGACGTCGTCACCGCCGACCTCACCGACGCGGCGCAGATCTCCGCGGTCGAGGAGCGTCTGCGGACCGACGAGAGCATCGAGGTACTGATCAACAATGCCGGGGGTGCGCTGCTCACGCCGCTGGCAGGCTCCGACGCGGCGGCCTACGAGGCGCTGATCAACCTCAATGTGACAGCGCTGACCAGGCTGACCATCGCGGTCCTGCCGGGGCTGACGGCCCGCGGGAACGGCACCGTCGTGAACATCTCCTCTGCCATGGCTCTCAACGTCCTGCCCGTCAGCGCCGTCTACAGCGGCACCAAGAACTACGTGCTGACGTTCACCCAGGCCCTGCAGCAGGAACTCGCCGAGAGCCCCGTCACCGTGCAGGCCGTGCTGCCGGGCGCTGTCCGCACGGAGCTCTGGGACGGCTCCGGCGTCGACCTCGAGGCGTTCCCCGACGAGTGGGTCATGAGCGTGGACGACGCCGTCGACGCGGCGCTCGCCGGCCTCGACGCCGGGGAGCCCGTCACGATCCCGTCCCTGCCGGAGATCAGCGACTGGGAGTCGTTCGAGAAGGCGCGTCAGGCACTCGTCCCGAACCTGTCCCGGAAGGTCCCGGCCGATCGCTACCGGGGCTGACCGCCACTCCGGCCCCGGGCGCGGGAGTCCCGCCGTGACAACGGAACGGCCGCCGCTCCTGCCGTACGACCGATGCGTCCGGCGGCGGTCAGGTGCGCGGCAGGCCCGTCCGCACCGTCGACCACCCGCAGCTCACTCTCACCTTTATCTGAGGAAACATCCATGCTGAACGCCCTGTGGAACCCGATCGTCGCCGGGGAGTTCTCCCTGCCGCACCGACTGGCGATGGCCCCCATGACGCGGGACCGGTCCACCCCGGAAGGCATACCCACCGAGCTGAACGCCGAGTACTACGCCCAGCGCGCCTCGCACGCCCTCATCATCACCGAGGGCACCCAGCCCAACGCCGACGGCCAGGGCTACCCGCTGACCCCGGGCATCCACTCCCAGGAGCACATCGCCGGGTGGCGCAAGGTCACCGACGCCGTGCACGGCGTCGAGGGACGCATCGTCATCCAGCTCATGCACGCCGGACGGATGTCCCACCCCGACAACACCCTCCACCACCGGCAGCCGGTCGCCCCTTCCCCGGTCCAGCCGGCGGGCACCATGTTCACCGCGTCCGGACTCCAGATGCTGGTACCGCGCGAGCTGTCCACCGAGGAGGTCGCCGCGACGGTCGACGACTTCCGGCGCGCCGCGGCGGCCGCCGTCGCGGCAGGCGCCGACGGCGTCGAGATCCACGGCGCCAACGGCTATCTCGTGCACCAGTTCCTCGCCGACAACACCAACCAGCGCACCGACCAGTACGGCGGTTCCCTCGCCAACCGCATCCGCTTCGCCGTCGAGGTCGCCACCGCCGTGGCCGAGGAGATCGGCGCCGGCCGCACCGGCTTCCGGGTCTCTCCCGGCAACCCGTTCAACGACATCGCCGAGAGCGACACCCACGGGCTGTACCCGGCACTCGTGCGTGCCCTCGCCCCGCTCGACCTCGCCTACCTGCACATCGGCCACGGCGGCGACGACGAACTCCTGCACACCCTCCGCAAGCTGTGGCCGCACGCCTTGATCCTCAACCGGGCCGGCACCGACATCGCCACCCGGGCCAAGGACATCGAAGACGGCCTGGCCGACATCGTCACGGTCGGTGTGATGGCCCTCGCCAACCCCGACCTGGTCGAGCGCGTACGCACCGGCGCGCCGCTCAACACCCCCGACCCCGCCACCTTCTACGGCGGCGGCGAGGCCGGCTACACCGACTACCCGACCCACACCGCCTGACCAACCCGCCATACCGGTCCTGGCCGGCCGGTATGGCCGCAATGGCCCCACGGAGGTGCCACGTGTCTGAGCAGACTGCTGTTGAACTGAGCCCGGAAGCCCTCGAGTTCGCGAACTTCATGGCCGGGCTGGCCATTCCCGAGTCCGAGTTGGACGCGATGCGCATCGTGTCGGAGAGTGTCCATCTCACGGCCCGGGAGCCGGAAGGCGTCACCTATCGCGAGGTGGACGCAGGTGGCGTTCTGGGAATCTGGTGCGAACCCGTCGGCGCCAACACCGACTACGTCCTCCTGCACGGTCACGCCGGGGGCTCCGTTCTGTCGTCGGCGTTCGTCGACCGAAAGCTTGCGGGTCATATCGCCAAGGCCGCCGGGGCCCCCGTACTGGTCCTGGACTTCCGGCGGGCGCCGGAACACAAGTACCCGGCACAGGTGGACGACGCCGAGGCGGCCTTCAACTGGCTGCTGTCCAAAGGGTATGAGCCGGGGAACATCATCACGATCGGCCACTCGATCGGCGGGTTCATCGCCGTCGCCCTGGCGCTGCGCCTGCGCGACAAGAAGCTGCCACTGCCCGGCGCCATCGTGTCGATCTCTCCCTGGTGTGACCTGGAGATCGCCAACGAGACCATGGTGACCAAGGCCGAGACGGACAAGATCCTCAGCAGGGAACTCCTGCAGTTCTTCCGGGACGCCTGGATCGGCGGCACGGGCATCGAGGTCACGGACACCCGGATCAACCTGAACCGGGCGGACCTGAACGGGCTGCCCCCGACCCTCGTCTCATGGGGAACGTACGAGGTCCTGGCCGGCGAGGACGAGGAGTTCGCCGCCCGCCTCAAGGACGCCGGAATCGACACGGCGACCGTGGTGGTCCCCGGAGGCCAGCACTCGTACGTCTACGGCGCAGGCCGGGTTCCGGAAGTCGACGCCGCCCTCGCCCGGATCGGAGCGTGGGTCCGGGAGAAGGCGAAGATCTGACCGAGCGGTAAGGGCGCGGCAGTCGCACGATCCGCGCGCTGCCGGACCGGATCAGGGATCGGACGCGCTCGTGACCTGCGGCGGCGCGCAGATCTCACGTTCGCCGCTCTGCCGCGACCGGGAAGTCGACCGCTTCGTACGGCCTCCGGACGTCGTCCCCACGTGACCTGCCCCGTCTTCGGCCACGCCGAGAATCAGGAGAACGACGATGGGCAGCCCGACCCGCAACTTGTCACGTGTACTGACGGATTCCGTGTCCCGGTACCCGCAGCGCACCGCGATCGTCTTCGGCGACGACCGCATCACGTACGGCGCCCTCGACGCCGCGGCCAACCGGCTCGCGAACCCGCTCGTCTCGCGCGGCATCCAGCCGGGGGCAAGGTCGCGCTGTCCCTCGGCTGATGGCCGACCGCTGTCCTGCCTACGACCGTGACCGCGAGGTCGATGACTCAGGACCGGAGGCGGGCGCCCCTTCCCGGTCGGGCGGTGACGTCGCGGGGAGTGAGGGCGGAGTGGTCCGCGGAGCATTCGACGACGACCCGGACCGGGGCGTCGCAGTCGGTGTGGCGGACGTCCAGGACAGGCCCCTCGGGGCCGAGCGCGTATGCCTCGCCCCACTGGGTCAGCGCCATCAGAACGGGCCACAGGTCCCAGCCCTTGCGGGTCAGGCGGTATTCGTTGCGGGGGCGGCTGCCGGGCTCCCGATAGGGGACGGTCTTCAGGATGCCGGCCGCGGTCAACTTGCGGAGGCGGTCGCTGAGCACGGCTTCCGAGAGGCCGATGTGGCGGTGGAAGTCGTCGAAGCGACGGACGCCGTTGACGGCGTCACGCAGGATCAGCAGCGTCCATTTCTCCCCGATCACATCGAGCGTGCGCTGGACGGGGCAGTTCTCGGTGCTCGCCTCAAGCCACTCCATCCCGCCATCGTAAGGGACCTGGCTTCTCCATTGACAGTCAGGCGAACAAAAGCCTAGCTTCGCTTGGGATAGTCAGCTGGCAGTCAGAGGAAGGACGCTGGACCGTGGGGCGAACGCGTACGTATCAATGGGAGGATCCCGCGATCTCGGCGGAGGCCGCCGGGCGTATGGCCGGGATCGACTTCCTGCGCGAGGTGCAGGCGGGCCGGCTTCCACCGGCGCCGATCAGTCGCACCGTCGACTTCGCCTTGGACGAGGTGGAGCCCGGTAGGGCGGTCTTCTCGCTGACGCCGGGGGAGGAGCACTACAACCCCATCGGGAGCATGCACGGCGGTGTCTTCGCCACGCTGCTCGACTCGGCGGCGGGCTGCGCCGTCCAGTCGCTTCTCCCGCAGGGGATGGCATACACCTCGCTCGATCTGACGGTGAAGTTCCTGCGACGGGTCACCGTGGACACCGGCCCGGTGCGCGCCATCGGCACGGTCGTCAACAAGGGCCGTCAAACCGCCCTCGCCCAGGCTCAGTTGGTCGACGCGAAGGACCGTCTCCTCGCCCACGCCACCAGCAGCTGCATGCTCTTCCCGGTACCCGCCCCTCGGGTGTGACTCCGGACAACGCCTTCGTTCCGCCGGGGGAGGGTGGCAGCTGGTACTTCTCACCCAACAGCGCGACGACATCGAGGACGGCTGTCCCAACGCCGCCCTCCTCGACGAGATCGCCCGCTCCACGGACACCACCCGGCCGGCCTGCACCGACGGCGCGCTGACCCTCATCGACGGCTTCGCCGCCCGCCTGGCACCCCACGACCCGCCCTCGGCACGCCTGAAGTCCCTCAGCCTCCTCGGCATGCCGGCCGGCACCCTGCAACTCTCCCGCGCCCTGACCGACCGGCAACTCGCCGACCAACTCCTCGAACAAGGCGTCCACACCGCCCTCGCCCTGATAGACGCCGAACAGCACAACTGATACGAAGATCCGCCGCCGAGTGCCCGCACTGAGGAAAGCCCCACGCTCGCCCGTCGCCGCTGCCGAATCTTTGGATTACGTTTGCAATACCATAGACTGGGTGAGTCGGTGAAGGGCAAACGGTCCTTCCGGCCGGCGAAGGAGTGTGTGGCGTGGTGCGGTACGGCAAAGAGCACAAGTCGGAGACGAGGCGGCGGATCATCGAGACGGCGGGCCGCCGGTTCAAGCAAGACGGTATCGACGGCTCCGGGGTCTCGACGCTCATGAAGGACGCGGGGCTGACCAATGGCGCCTTCTACGCTCACTTCGCATCCAAGGATGACCTCGTCACCACGGCCATCGCCGACCAGTTGAAGGTGCAGGCCGAGAGCGTCGTCGCGCTGGCCGAGCCTGGCCGTGCCGGGCTCGAGCAGATAGTGCGGGGTTACCTTTCGCCCCAGCACCGGGAAATGCTTGGCGACGGCTGCCCCAACGCCGCTCTGCTCGACGAGATCGGGCGCTGCACCGAGACGACCAGGCAGGCGTACACCGACGGTGTGCTGATCCTGGTCGAGGGCATTGCCGCCCGTATGGCGCCCGAGTCCCCGTCCTCCGCACGTGTGAAGGCACTCAGCCTCCTCGGCCTGATGGCCGGGACGCTGCAGCTTTCCCGCGCCTTGACCGACAGCCGGCTCGCCGACGAGCTCCTCGAACAGGGCGTCGACAACGCCCTCGCCCTGCTGGACTCCTGGCAGCGCGCCTGACGCACTCGCGCGCGGACCGCCCGCATGGCTTCATCGTTGACGGTCAGGTGCGCCATGGCCAGGTCCATTTCTCGCACCCAGACGCAGAGGCGGAGGCGTGGGACGGGCGTGTGGAGGAGGGACGCGTGGCTTCTCGCTGATGCCGGGTGAGGAGCACTGCACTCCCTCGGCAGTGTGCACGGAGGGGTCTACGCGACTTTTACAGCTCGCTTGATCCGACCGTGAAGGTTCTCCGGCGGATCACCGTGGACACCGGCAAGGTCCGAGCCATCGGTACGGTCGTCATCAACAGAGGACGCCGAACCGCCCTGGCGCAGGCCCATTTGGTCGACGACTCGGACCGCCTGCTGGCCCACGCCACCAGCGGTCGGGAGAGCTGCCCGGTGCCAACCGCATCCGGCGGACCATCGGACGTACGGCCTCGGACAGGTGCCTTCCAGCAGGCACCGTCGCACGACAGAAATGGGTTGCGGCTGAAGATCGTGACGCGAATGCTTCGCCCATGAAGATGCACGCCAACCAGCTGACCGTGTCACCTGAGACGGTGCGCATATTGGTAGAGCAGCAGTTTCCCGAGTGGCGGAACCTGCCGGTCAGGAGCATCGCGGCGCAGGGCACGGTCAACGCCGTCTTCCGTATCGGCGACCGGTTCGCAGCCCGATTCCCTCTTGAGTCCGCGGACGTCGAGTCGACGCGGCACTGGCTGGAGTCCGAAGCGGAAGCGGCTCGCGAGCTGGCAGGTCGCACGCGTTTCCCGACGCCCGAGCCGGTCGCGCTCGGTGAACCTGGGGCAGGTTACCCGCTTCCGTGGTCGGTGCAGACGTGGCTGCCCGGCGTCGTGGCCGCCCACGAGGACCCAGGCGAATCGTCAGCGTTTGCCGGTGACTTGGCCGATCTCATCGGCGAACTGCGAGCCATCGACACGCGTGGCCGCACGTTCGCCGGCACGGGCCGAGGGGGGGACCTGCGGTCCCATGACGCGTGGATGGAGACCTGTTTCCGACACAGTGAGCAACTCCTGGACGTCCCTCGGCTGCGCCGTATCTGGGCAACTCTGCGTGATCTGCCGCGAGGTGCCGCTGAGGACGCCATGGCCCATTGCGATCTGATTCCTGGCAACGTGCTCGTGTCCGCCGGCCGGCTTGCGGGAGTTCTCGACGTCGGCGGCTTCGGGCCGGCCGACCCTTCGCTGGACCTTGTGAGTGCGTGGCATTTGCTCGAGGCCGGGCCGCGGCAGGTGCTCCGTGATCACCTGGGCAGCGACGACCTTGAATGGGAGCGAGGCAAGGCGTGGGCTTTCGTTCAGGCGATGGGGTTGGTCTGGTACTACGTCAAGAGCAACCCGGTCATGAGGCGGACGGGTCAACGATCCTTGGAACGCATCCTGGCGGACGAGGCGCTCGCGTGACGTGAGGCAGCCGCTGGTCCCGGGTGCGGACATCCTGATGGGGCCTCATCGCGGCCTCATCGCGGCCTTGGCGGAGCCGGAGCTGCGCGGTCGTGCTCAGTGTGCCGGGGACAGGGCGCCGCGGAAGGTGCGCCGGTAGGCGAGCGGTGAGATGCCGATGGCGGCATGCAGGTGTTCTCGCAGTGATGTGCCGCGCGCGAAGCCGACTTGGCCGGCGAGCCGAAGTCGAGAGCCGTCAGCCCTGCGGCTGCGGCCACGGCGCCACCACCTGCGGAGCCTCCGGACGTGCGTGCGGTGTTCCACGGGTTCAGCGTCGGTCCGAACATCGGGTTGCCCGCCTGGACGTCCTGGTTCCCCGCGGGCATGTTGGTCTTGCCGATGATCACCGCACCTGCGGAACGCAGTCGTCGTACCGCCTCGGCGTCCTGGCCGGGCACGTGGTCCTCGAGATCGGTCCGACCACAGACGGTCCGCAGGGCGGTCTCGTAGCTGTCCTTCAGCGTGATCGGCAGGCCGTGCAGCGGGCCGAGGTCCGCCCCGCTCGCGCGCTGCGCGTCGGCATCCCTGGCCGCGCTCCGCCTGCTCGACGTGGAGGGTGACGATCGCGTTGAGCGTCTCGTTGTGGGACTCGATGCGGCCCAGGTGGACCTCGAGGAGTTCCTCACTCGACACCTTCCCCGAGGCAGCGCGCTCAGCCTTCGCGCACCGCTCGCCCGAGGCCGACGGCGAACCGCTGCCATCGTTGCGGCGCGGTCGCGCCCCTCAGTCGATGAACGTGCGGGCGTTCTCGACTCCCCGCTCGAGGACCTCGTCGGCGAACTTGCGGTCGGCGAGGGCGCGGGACAGCTGCAGCGTCCCCACCATCATGGTGAAGAGCCCGATGGCTCGGCCGCGAGCGGACTGTGGATCCGCGGGCGCCAGACGGACGGCGATCTCTTCCACGATGGCCGTCGCGCCCTCGGTGTACGCCTGCTTGGTGCCGTCCGCGCAGCGGCCGATCTCGTCGAGCAGAGCGGCGGAGGGGCATCCGGTGCCGGGCCGGTCACGGTGCTCGGGCGACAGATAGCCGCGAACGAAGTCCTCAAGTCCCTCTCGGCCGGGCCGCAGCGTGTCGCACTGATCCGCCAGTGTGTGCAGTTCATGGGCGACGACGTGGGCGACGAGGTCCTCCTTGGAGGCGAAGTGGGCGTAGAACGCTCCATTGGTGAGCCCGGCGTCCGCCATCAGTGTGGAGATACCCGAACCGTCGATGCCGTCCTGTTTGAATCGTTGGCCGGCCTTCTCGATGATTCGCTGCCGCGTCACCTGCTTGTGCTCCTTGGCGTAGCGCGCCACAGGCCTACTCCCCTTCGCAAGGTGAGGCCGTCGCCATGCAGGCCGAGCCTCAGTCGATGGTCTGACGTTCATAATATTACGTCCGTGAGGCAATGTGTGTGGCTTGTGGACCCGCCGTGATGCCCCCCGGGCCCGGCTGAGTCTCTGAAAGTAAACTCAAACGGTTAGAATCGCTCGCATGGATGCGTGGACCGATGGTCTCCAAGGCACCGGCATGGATCCCCGGCTCGACCGGGACACGTCGAACTGCTCGATCGCGCGGACCCTTGAGGTCGTGGGGGAGAAGTGGACGATCCTGATCTTGCGTGAGGTCTGGTACGGCTCGTCCCGCTTCAGTGAGTTCGAACGGGTCCTCGGCTGTCCTCGTAACCTGCTCGCGGCACGGCTTCGGATGCTGGTGGAGGAAGGGATCCTGGCGACCGAGACCTACAAGGAGCCGGGCTCGCGGAGTCGGCCGAAGTACGTGATCACGTCCAAGGGGATGGATCTGGTGCCGGCCGTGATGGGGCTGCTGCAGTGGGGCGACCGCTACCGTGCCGACCCGGAGGGGCCGGCGGTCCTGACACGGCATCGCGAGTGCGGTGCCCGCGTCGACGTCCAGATCCGCTGCGAACAAGGCCATCCGGTGCAGGCGAAGGACATCGAGAGCGTCCCCGGGCCGGCCTTTCGCGTGAGGTCGCCCGAGTGAACTGAGAACTTCTCGGTCAGTGTCGAGTCGTAGGGCCGCTCTGTCGTGAACGCGCCTGAAGGAGGCGGACCTTGGTGCGGTTTCCGCAGCGGGACATGGAGCACCATCGGCGATTGCGGGCCGGGGAGCGGTCCGGGAAACGCAGGGCGCAGCGATCGGCTCCACAGACGCGTACGCGCCCGATCTCGGCGGACAGAAGCAGGTCGACGGCGTCCTGGGAGATGAGCGCCAGGGCGAGTGCGGGGTCGGCGGCGAGGGGCGTGGGGCCGGCGGGTTCCAGGCGATCGCCGGTGATGACGAGTTGCAGCGCGGGTCTGGGGGCCGCCGCTGCCGACCGGTTGAGCAGCGTCACGCGCCGGGGGTACTCGGCTGTCGGCGACCGCCAGTACGGCCCGGTCGACGCTCTCACGCAGCCGCCGGGAGGTCATGAGAACGGCTGCCGTGGCGGGCGGTGGTCCCCGGTGTGAGCGGAAGGGTCTCCCGGAGCCGGCCCGTCAGGTCGTCCGGTTCCCGGAGGGCCTCCACCGCAGTGGTTCTCCACCGGCTTCGGGGAGTATGGGCGAAGTCCGGGCAGACCCGTCCGCCGTCCCAGATCTTCGACACCCGAGATCGACTCCGGAAAGCTCCGGAGATCTGGCGTGACTACGCGGACGTCGTCACCGGTGCCGAGATCCCGGAGTGCGGCCACTCCATCCCGGAGGAGCAGCCGGAGGCGCTGTTGGCGCATCTGCGGCCATTCCTGGCCGGTGCGACGACGGGCTGAGGGGCGGCCCCGCCGTAACCGGCTGGGCCGCCCCTGGGTTTTGGGGTCAGGTAGCGACCGTGACACCAGGCGGAGTATCTCCCAGGGCAAGGCCGGCAGCAGGGTCGTCGGCCTTGCGCCGGCGGGGCATCAGCAACGCCACAGCCGCTGCCAGGGCCACCGCACCGCCCCCGACCCACAGCGCGGGGATCAGTCCGTCCACGAACAGTGACGCGGATCCGTAGCCACCCTGGGCGGAGAAGACCGCGGCCAGTGACGCCACACCGACGGCGCCGCCGACCTCACGGATGGCGTTGTTGGCGCCGGAGGCGATGCCCTGCTCCTCCGGACGGACCGTGCTCATGACGAGGTTCGCGCTGGGAGCGAAGAACATGCCCAGGCCGATGCCGCAGACGATGAGCGCGGGCAGCATGTGGGGGTAGGCGACGTGGGGCTCGACGGTGATGGCCCAGAGCCCGAGGCCGACGGCGTTCAGGGCCATGCCCGCCGTGACGACGGGTGCGCCGCCGATGCGGTCGGACAGTGCCCCGGCCAGCGGCCCGGCGATCATGGGCATGGCGGTCCAGGGCAGCATGCGCACGCCGGCCTGCATCGGCGAGTAGCCGCCGACGGTCTGCAGGTACTGGCTGAGCAGGAAGATCGACCCGAACATGCCGAGCAGCATCAGCAGGCTGGCGGCGTTGATGGCGCTGAAGGAGCGGTGACGGAACAGGCGCATCGGCAGCATCGGGTGCTTGGCGCGCAGTTCGTACAGGATGAACCCGACGAGCAGGGCGGCACCGGCGAAGAAGCCGCCGAGCACCGTGGTGCTGCTCCAGCCGTCGGCGTTGCCGCGGACCAGGGCATAGACGATGCCGAACAGTCCGCCGCTGGCCAGAACGGTGCCCACGAGGTCGAGGGTCGGGTTCGGGCCGTGGCTCTCGTTCAGCCGCAGCAGGGCGAAGGGGATCAGCGCCAGACCGAGGGGTACGTTCACCCAGAAGATCCACTGCCAGGAGAGGTTTTCGGTGAGTGCGCCGCCGATGAGCGGTCCGGTGGCGACGGCGATGCCGCTGGCCGCGCCCCAGACACCCAGGGCCGCGCCGCGCCGTTCGGCAGGGACGGCGGCCGACAGCAGGGTGAGCGTCAGCGGCGTGACGATCGCGGACCCGACGCCCTGCGCCGCACGCGCGGCGATCAGTTCACCCATCCCCGGTGCGAGGGCGGCGGCTGCCGAGGCCGTGGTGAAGATCCCGAGCCCGATGGCGAACAGCCTCCGCCGGCCGAAGCGGTCACCCAGCGAAGCGCCGAACATCAGCAGGACCGCGAAGGTGAGGGTGTAGGCGCTGACCGTCCATTCGAGGTCCTCAAGGCCGCCGCCGAGGTCTTCGCGGATGGAGGGGAGGGCGGTGGTGACGATCAGGTTGTCGAGCGCGGTGATGAATCCGGCCGCGCTGGTGATGACCACGGCCCAGACGGCGCTGCCGCCCCGAACCGATTGCTTGCTGTGCTGTTTCATGGCGTTCCCTGGGCAGACGTACGGGGTGATGGATCAATGACGTGAAGGCCGGCGGCCGACGGCACGGGGGAAGCGACAGCGAGCACCGGCATCCGCCGGACTCGGGGTGGATCGCCGGGCGGCTGGTCTCAGGGGAGCTGCGGGTACAGCACGGAGACGCCTCCGGCCAGTGCGGCCTGCGCCTGGCGCGAGGCGTCGTCCGCGACGATCTCGTAGGCGCCGTCGGCGATGCCGTCGACGGCGATCCGGGCGATGTCGGTGGGATCGGACTTGGGCGCGTCGACGCCTCGGACCATGTCGGTGTCCATGTAGCCGACGTGCAGGCCGGCCACGCGGATGCCCTGGTCGGCGAGTTGGAGGCGCAGGGCGTTGGTGAGCGACCACTGGGCGGACTTGGCGGCGCAGTAGGCGCCGAAGTCCGGGAAGCTGACCCAGGACAGGCCGGACAGGACGTTCAGGATCGCCCCACCGCCGTTGGCCGCTATCTGGGGTGCGAAGGCGCGGGTCACCGCGAGGGTGCCGAAGTAGTGGGTGTCCATTTCCAGGCGGACGGCGTCCAGGTCGGCGGTCAGCAGGTCGGCGCCGGTGGACGACCCCGCGTTGTTGACCAGGACCGTGACATCGCCGGTGACCTCGGCGGCCGCGGCGACGGAGGCGGGGTCGGTGATGTCGAGCGCGATCGGCTTGGCGCCGGGCAGGTCGACCTGGTCGGGGTTGCGGGCGCCGGCGTAGACGGTGGCGCCGCGGCTGAGCAGTTCGGCGGCGAGGGCTCGGCCGAATCCCCGGTTGGCTCCGGTGACAAGGACAGTGCTGGTGGAGAGGTCCATGGAGGGTCCTGGTGCAGTGAGTCATTGAATTACGACCATAATCTAAATGTGCATGGGTGATGATCGCAAGCGCTCTGCGCGGAGAGGTTGCGCCTGGCGTCTGGCGCGCGACCGGCCCACACATGACGCGAGAGGGGCCCGCCCTGCGTGGGCGGGCCCCTCTCGCGGTCCGTCAAAGGCGGACTCAGAGCTTGACGATCATCTTTCCGACGGGTTCGCGGTAGTGGAGCCTGCCCTCGGCCGGCCGGCCGCCGGCCTCGCGGACGAAGTCCGGCTGGAGGTCCACCTCTTCGCTGTACGACGAGAGCGGCAGCGGCCTCCTCGCTCCTGGCGGGTGACGTTCGGGACGCTGTGGGCTGCTCTGGAACCACGTTGATCAGGATCGGGCGGCGAGTGCAGCGTGGGCGGCACGCAGCGAGGCCTTGTCGATCTTGCCGACCGCGTTCTTCGCGATGGCTTCCACCACGAAGAACGCGGTCGGGCGCGTGTAGCCGGTGAGGCTGCGCGCACAGAGGGCTTTCAGGGCCGACGGATCGACGGTCGCCCCCGGTCGCGGCTGGACGTAGGCGACGACCACCTCTCCCCACTGCTCGTCGTGTGCGCCGATCACGGCGGCCTCGAGCACCGCCGGGTCGCCGGCGAGCACGTCCTCGATAGACGCTGGTCGCCGCCGCGGCCGAGGGCGTTCGACGAGCGCGCCGCCAAGCGGGTGCGTACCTTCCCCTACGGCGACGCGAAACGTGCCGCCACGACAGCCCCCGGCACGGCCCATCTCGGTTGGCCGGAGGCCTTTCCCCCCGCTGGAGCGTCGAGGCGGGCCTGGGCCCGGCTCGGACGGTGGACGCGCCCGGTGCGAATCGCCGCCACGATCCAGGCACCCTTGCTGCGCTCGGCGAAGGCGTCGGCTGCTCTGGCCGGGTGGTCCGAGCGGCTCCCGGGATCACCGCGTGATCCGGACCCCGATGGCAGGTCCCTCGTGATCGCGGTCGCGCGCGACGGCCAAGGCCGGCCCCTGGCCCACGGAGGCCCTCTTCGGACCCTATCCGTACGGGATGACGGGTCCCTTGTGACGTGGGCGCCGCCCGCGCGGCACAGCCCGATGCCGTCCTCGAGCCCGGTGCGTACGGCCCGTTCGCCGCCGTCGGCCTCGACGCCGCTCGGACTCGGTGCCGCCGACGCAGGAGTACACGGAGTCGACGGGGCGTCGCTCCGCCGTCGATGATGGCGGAGCGGGCATAGATCACGGCGCCGGGGCGCTGAAGCGGAGGTCCGGGGAACTGCTGCCGAGGTGGTGCACCATGTGGTCGCCTCACTCGTCGTCCACCGATTCCCCGGCGGCGGGCGGTGGCGGATGCCGCCGCTGTCGAGCTGATGACCAGGTTGTTCGATCGGAAGGAAGCCGTCCATGGACGAGCAGGGTGAGCGCTTCGACGTCGTCGTACTCGGCGCGGGGCCCGGCGGATACGTAGCCGCCATCCGGGCCGCCCAACTGGGCAAGCGCGTCGCGGTCGTCGAGGAGAAGTACTGGGGCGGCGTCTGTCTGAACGTGGGCTGTATCCCCACCAAGGCCCTGCTGCGCAATGCCGAGCTCGCGCACCTCTTCACGCGCGAGGCGAAGACCTTCGGCATCAAGGTGGACGGTGAGGTCTCCTTCGACTACGGGGAGGCCTTCCGTCGCAGCCGGAAGGTCGCGGACGGCCGGGTCAAGGGTGTCCACTACCTGATGAAGAAGAACAAGATCACGGAGATCAGCGGTCGCGGTACGTTCCTCGACCCGCACACGCTCCAGGTGGCCGACTACGACGGCAACACCCGCACCATCGGCTTCGATCACTGCATCATCGCCGCCGGGGCGAGCCCCAAGCTGCTGCCCGGCACCCGCCGTACGTCGCGCGTGGTGACGTTCGAGGAGCAGATCCTGGCCGAGGACCTGCCGCAGTCCATCGTGATCGCGGGCGCCGGCGCGATCGGTGTCGAGTTCGCGTACGTGCTGCACAACTATGGCGTGAAGGTGACGATCGTCGAGTTCCTGGACCGGGTCGCACCGCTGGAGGACGCCGAGGTCTCCGCCGAACTGGCCAAGCAGTACCGAAAGTTGGGCATCGACGTCCTCACGTCGACCCGCGTCGAGTCGATCGACGAGTCCGGCCCGCAGGTCCGTGTCACGGTCACCGGCAAGGACGGCTCCCAGCAGGTCCTGGAGGCGGACAAGGTCCTGCAGGCGATCGGCTTCGCCCCTAACGTCACCGGATACGGCCTGGAGAACACCGGCGTGCGCGTCACCGAGCGCGGCGCGATCGACGTCGACGGCCGTTGCCGCACCTCCGTCCCGCACATCTACGCCATCGGCGACGTCACCGCGAAGCTGATGCTCGCGCACGCCGCCGAGGCGATGGGCGTGGTCGCCGCCGAGACGATCGCGGACGCGGAGACCATGGAGCTGGACTACGTGATGATCCCGCGGGCCACGTTCTGCCAGCCGCAGATCGCCAGCTTCGGCTACACCGAGGCACAGGCGAGGGAGAAGGGCTTCGACGTCCAGGTCGCCAAGTTCCCCTTCACCGCGAACGCCAAGGCGCACGGTCTGGGCGACGCGACCGGCTTCGTGAAGCTGATCAGCGACGGCAAGTACGGCGAGCTCCTCGGCGGTCACCTGATCGGCCCGGACGTCACCGAACTGCTCCCCGAGCTGACCCTGGCCCAGCAGTGGGACCTCACCGTCCACGAGGTCGCCCGCAACGTCCACGCCCACCCGACCCTGGGCGAGGCGGTCAAGGAAGCCGTCCACGGCCTCGCCGGCCACATGATCAACATGTAGCTCGGGGGAATGACCCGGCAGTGTCAAGGGAACGATCCGGAGTGACCTCGGGTGCGGGGATCGGTGTGATGCTCTGGAGACAGGCGGAGGCTGTGGCCACACCTGGGCGTACGGCAGGCGCAGCCGGCTTCGGGGCCGGCGATCCCGGGCTGTTCACCCCGGACTCGGTGACCTGGCAGATGCACGGCGACCCGATGATGTGGGTCGCCGGCATCCGCGCGCTCTACCTCCAGGCCCTGCACCCGCGCGCGCTGCGCGGGGTCATGCAGAACTCCGACTTCCGGCGCGAGGCCTGGGGCCGGCTGATGCGCACCGCCAACTTCGTCGGCACGACGACGTACGGCACCACGGAGGCCGCCGAGAAGGCCGGCGCCCGGGTCCGGAAGATCCACAGCATGCTCGGCGCGACCGACCCCGAGACCGGCGAACGCTACGGCGTCGACGAACCCGGACTGCTGCTGTGGGTGCACTGCGCCGAGATCGACTCCTACCTCCAGGTCGCCCGCCGCTCCGGCTTCCGCCTCACCGACGAACAGGCGGACCGGTACATATCCGAGCACCGGGTCTCCGCTCGCCTGGTGGGCCTGGACCCCGACGCCGTACCGGCGAGCCAGTCGGAGATGGCCGCCTACTTCGAGAAGATGCTCCCCGAACTCGCCGCTACGCCCGAGGCCCGGGAAGTGGACGACTTCCTGCTCCGCCCGCCGACGCACCCCCTCCTCGTCCCGGCGCGCGAGGTGCTGTGGCGGCGCGTGGCCCAGCTGGCGTACGCCGCCCTGCCGCCCTACGCCCACGAGCTGTACGGCAGGAAAGCGCCCGAACCCATCACCGTCACCCGCCAGTTGCGTGCCACCGGAACCCTGCTGCGCCGCGTTCCCGCCCGTCTGCGCTGGCAACTCCCGCCCAAACACATCCTCCGCGCCATGGCCCGCCTCGGCCCGGGCTCCCGGCCCGCCCCGTACAAACGCGGACGATAGGTCGCCATACTGGACGAGCCAGGGGAGGGCGGGGCGAACTTTACGGGGGCGGTCGCAGGAGATGGGGGACAGCAGGCTCATCCAGGGGCGGTACCGGCTGCTCGATCCGATCGGGCGCGGCGGCATGGGCGAGGTGTGGCGGGCGCGCGACGAGTCGCTGGGCCGCCATGTCGCCGTGAAGTGTCTCAAGCCGCTGGGCGGACACCACGACCAGACCTTCACCCGGGTCCTGAGGGAGCGGTTCCGGCGCGAGGCGCGCGTGGCCGCCGCCCTCAGCCACCGCGGCATCACGGTCGTCCATGACTTCGGCGAGTCCGACGGCGTCCTCTACCTGGTGATGGAGCTCCTGGACGGCCGCAACCTCAGCCAGCTCCTGGAGGACAACAAACAGCACCCGCTGCCCGTCGCCGATGTCGTCGAGATCGCCGACCAGGTCGCGGCCGCCCTCGCCTACACCCACCAGCAGGGCATCGTGCACCGGGACCTGAAGCCCGCGAACATCGTCCGGCTCACCGACGGCACGGTGAAGATCTGCGACTTCGGCATCGCCCGCCTCGGCCACGACGTGGACTTCACCTCCCGGCTGACCGGCACCGGCATCGCGATGGGCACCCCGCACTACATGTCGCCGGAGCAGATAGGGGGTTCCGAGGTCGACCAGCGCAGCGACCTGTACTCCCTGGGATGCGTGCTGTACGAGATCGCCACCGGGGCACCGCCGTTCGACCTGGAGGACGCGTGGGCGATCCTCGTCGGCCACCGCGACACCCCACCCCGGCCGCCGCGCAGCCATCGCGCCGAACTCCCGGAGTACCTCGAGAAGGTCATCCTCGACCTGCTGGCCAAGCAGCCCGAACAACGCCCGCACGACGCCCGTGAGCTGGGCCGCCGGATCGCCCTGGGCCGCACCACCCCGGCGTACGTACCCACGGTGGTGACCCCGCGGCCCGACTTCCGGCCGCAGGAGTCCGCCGAACCCGCCCGCCCCCGCGAGACCCGGCTGCCGTCCTGGACCCGTGGCATGACCACCGGCCACAAGGCCACCGGCGCCGGCCTCGTCACCACACCGCCGGACGCCGGAGCCGGTCTCACCGGCGAGTGGATAGCCCGACCCGCCTCCGGCCGCACCGAGGAACCCGTGCCGGAGGAGCCGCCCCTGGCCTCCGCGCAGGCCCTCGCGGCACTCGCCGGACGGCACAACGCGGGACTCAGCCTCGGGCGCCTGGGCCGCTGGGCCGAGGCCGGCGAGGTGCACCGCGCGGTCGCCGCCGAGCGCGAGCACCTGCTCGGCCCCGACCACCCCGACACCCTCGCCAGCCGCTACGAGGTCGCTTTCACCCTCAGCCGCACCGGCCGCGCCGCCGACGCGCTGCGCGAGTACAAGCACGTGGCCGCGAGCAGGACCCGCGCCCTGGGTGCCGATCACCCCGACACCCTCGCCGCGCGCCAGGAAATGGCGTACGTCCTCGGCCAGTTGGGCCGCCACTTCGACGCCCACCAGGTCTACAACTCGGTGCTCACCGCACGGGAGCGCGGTATGGGCCCCGACCACCCCGACACCCTCCGCTGCCGCCACAACCTCGCCTTCAACCTCAGCAGGCTCGGCCGTCTGGAGGACTCGTACCGCATGGCGTGCGAGGTGGCCGCCGCCCGCACCCGGGTACTGGGCCCCCACCACCCCGACACGCTGGTCACCCGCTACGAAGTCGCCTACGCGCTCGGCCAGTTGGGGCGCTGGGTGGAAGCCCTGCAGACTTACCACGAGGTCGCCGAAGCCCGCGCCCGGGCCCTCGGCCCCGACCACCCCGACACCCTCGCCGCCCGCTACGAGGTCGGCATCAGCCTCGGGCGCCTCGGCCGCAGCACGGACGCACTCCAGCTCTACCGCGATCTGATCGAGGACCGTACCCGCATCCACGGCCCCACCCACCCCGAGACCCTGCGCGCCCGGCACGGCCTCGGCGTCAACCTCGGCCGCCTCGGCCGCTGGGAAGAGGCCCTCGCCGAGTCCCGTGACGTGTGCGCGATCCGTGAACGTGTCCTCGGGGCCGACCACCCGGACACCCTGGTCAGCCGTCGCGAGGTCGCTGTGGGCCTGGGCTGGCTGGGGCGCTGGTCGGATGCCCTCACCGAGTACCGCAGGGTGGCCACCGCCCGCGAACGCGTCCTCGGCGCCGACCACCCCGACACCCTCGCCAGCCGCAACGACGAGGCCCACTGCCTGGAGCAGCTGGGGCGGGGCCCGGAGGCGGTGGAGCTGTACCGCCGGGTGGCGGTCCTGCGGCAGCAGCGGGCGTCGGGGGAGTAGTGACCCGACACCAGCGCTGTGGGCCGGCTGCGGTCCACCTCTGGCCGACCTAGATCACCACGTGTTACGAAGAACCATGCCTGCACACGAGGGACACCACCGCAGTTACGACGCCGTCATCGTCGGCGGGGGCCACAACGGACTGGTCGCCGCCGCCTATCTGGCCCGGGCCGGGCGGTCCGTACTGGTGCTCGAGCGGCTGGGGAACACCGGGGGCGCTGCGGTTTCCACGCGGCCGTTCGCGGGGGTGGACGCCCGGCTGTCGCGCTACTCGTACCTGGTCAGCCTGCTGCCCAGGAAGATCGTCCGTGACCTCGGCCTGGACTTCCGCGTCCGCACGCGCAATGTCTCGTCGTACACCCCCGTGGAACGCGACGGGAGGCCGACCGGTCTGCTCGTCGGCGGCGGCGGGCGCCGCACCAGGGAGGCCTTCGCCCGGCTCACCGGCGGCGAGCGCGAGTACCAGGCCTGGCAGCGGTTCTACGACATGACGGGCCGCGTGGCGCAGAGGATCTTCCCCACGCTCACCGAGCCCCTGCCCAGCCGGGACGAACTGCGCCTGCGGGTGGACGACGAGGAGGCGTGGCGGGTCCTGTTCGAGGAACCGATCGGCGCGGCCGTGGAGGATCGTTTCGCCGATGACCTGGTCCGGGGTGTCGTCCTGACCGACGCGCTCATCGGCACCTTCGCCGACGCCCACGACCCCTCCCTCAAGCAGAACCGCTGCTTCCTCTACCACGTGATCGGCGGCGGGACCGGCGCCTGGGACGTCCCCGTCGGCGGCATGGGCGCCCTCACCGACGCCCTGGCCACGGCGGCACGGGACGCGGGCGCGGTGCTCGCCACCGGGCACGAGGCCGTACGGATCGACACGGACGGCAGCGCGGCGGAGATCACCTATCGCACGGCGGACGGAGAGGGCGCCGTCGCGGCCCGGCACGTCCTGGTGAACGCCTCACCGCAGCAACTCGCCGTGCTCACCGGCGACCAGCCGCCCACGCCCGCCGAGGGTGCCCAGCTCAAGGTCAACATGCTGCTCAAGCGCCTCCCGCGGCTGCGCGACAGCGAGGTCGACCCGCGCGAGGCGTTCTCCGGCACCTTCCACATCGCCGAGGGCTACCAGGAGCTGGCCACCGCCCACGCCCAGGCCGCCGCCGGCCGGCTTCCAACCGCGCCGCCCTCCGAGATCTACTGCCACTCCCTCACCGACCCGACGATCCTCGGCCCGGACCTCGTCGAGCAGGGCTACCAGACCCTCACCCTGTTCGGCCTGCACACCCCGGCCCGACTGTTCGACCGGGACAACGACGCCGTACGCGAGGAACTCCTCAAGTCGACCCTCGACCAGCTCGACGCCCACCTCGCCGAGCCGCTGGCCGACTGCCTGGCCACGGACGCGGACGGCCGGCCCTGCATCGAGGCCAAGACCCCGCTCGACCTGGAGCGGGACCTGCGGCTGCCCGGCGGCAACATCTTCCACCGGGAGCTGTCCTGGCCGTACGCCCAGGAGGGCACCGGCCGCTGGGGCGTGGAGACCCGGCACGCGAACGTGCTGCTGTGCGGGGCGGGCGCCGTGCGCGGCGGCGGGGTGAGCGGCGTGCCGGGACACAACGCGGCGATGGCCGTGCTGGAGGAACTCGGCGACTGACACCCACTGCAGCGTGTCCTGCCTTCGGACACGGCTGCTGTGTCCCGTTCGTGTGCGGGTGTCTTCGGGCTCTGTTGCGGTGCGCCGTTCGTGTGCGCCTGCGCTCGGGCTGGGTGTGGTGTCCCGTTTGTGGCCGCTCGCCCCTCTCGGCCGGCTGCCGTGTTCCGTTCGTGTGCGGGTGTCGTCAGGGCTGCTCGGTTGCCGGGAGCCGCTCGTGTGCGGCTGCCCGCGGGCTGGTTGCCGTGTCCGGCTCGTGGCCGCTCGCCCCTCATGCTCGGTTGCCGTGTCCCGTTCGTGTGCGGGTGTCTTCGGGCTCGGCCGCCGTGCACTGCTCGTGTGCGCCCGCGGGCTGGTTGCCGTGTCCGGCTCGTGGCCGCTCGCCCCTCATGCTCGGTTGCCGTGTTCCGTTCGTGTGCGGGTGTCTTCGGGTACGGCCGCCGTGCACTGCTCGTGTGCGCCTGCCCCCGGGCCGGTTGCCGTGTCCGGCTCGCGGCGCCCATCCCTCACGCCCGGCTGCCGCCGTCGACCCGGAGCACCACTCCGGTGACGTACGAGGCCCGGTCGCTCAGGAGCCAGGCCGCGGCCTCGGCGATCTCGGCCGGGTCGGCGCCCCGGCCCAGCGGTGTCTGCGCGACGAGTTGCTCGACGATGCCCGGGGAGTTCGCCTCCCATGCGTCGATCATCTCGGTCAGCGTGGTGCCCGGGGCGATGGCGTTGACGCGGATGCCTTCCGGCCCGTAGGTGGCGGCGGCCGAGGCGGTCAGGCTGTTGACCGCCCGCTTCGCGGCGCCGTACGCGGGCAGCCAGGGGTTGGCCATCAGGCTGCCGACACTGGAGTTGTTGACGATCGCGCCGGTGCCCGAGGTGGCCCGGATCGCAGCGATCTCGGCTTTCATCGCCAGCCACGGACCCTTGAGGTTGACGGAGATGACGTGGTCGAAGTCGGCCTCGGACAGCCGGTCCATCGGGCCGGGCTGCTGGATGGTCGCACCGTTGTTGAAGGCGATGTCCAGTCTGCCGTACAGCTCGACGGCCCGATCCACGGCGGCTTGGACGCTCACCGGGTCGGCCAGGTCGCACAGGACGTAGTCGGCGGTGCCGCCGGCCGCCCGGATCTCCTCGGTCACGGCCTTGAGCTGGGTCTCGGTGCGGGCGGCGAGCAGGACGCGGGCACCCTCCCGGGCGAACAGCCGTGCGGCCGCCGCGCCGATGCCACGTCCGGCACCGGTGATGAAGGCGACCTTGTCGGCGAGCAGGGGTGTGATCGTGGTGTTGGTCATGCCGACGACCCTCCCCCCGGCCGCGATCCTCATCCAGGCACCAGTGGTACCTGGCTGGGCGGCCTGGAACCCGCGCACACTGGGCACGTGGACCGACGAGAACTGGCCGACTTCCTGCGCAGCCGACGCGCGCGCATCACCCCCGCCGACGTGGGCCTGCCCGCCGGACCGCGCCGCCGCACCCCGGGCCTGCGCCGCGAGGAGGTGGCGCAACTGGCGTACATCTCCACCGAGTACTACACCCGGCTGGAGCAGGCGCGCGCACCCCGTCCCTCCCTCGAGGTCCTGGCCCAGGTCGCCCGCGCACTGCGCCTGTCGGATGCCGAACGCGATCACCTCCACCATCTCGCCGGCACTCCGCCGGGCCCGCTGCCGGGCCCCTCCCGCGAGGTGCGCCAGAGCATCGTCGACCTGCTGCACCGGCTGCCGCAGGCCGCCGCGATCGTGCTGTCGGCGACGTACGAGGTCATCGCCTGGAACGACCTGGCGGCCGCCCTCATGGAGGACTTTTCCGCCCTGCCCCGCCGCGACCGCAACCTCGTCCGGCGGAGGTTCCTGGAACCGCGTCGCGGTGGCCGGTGGCTGTCCAGCGTGTCGGACGCCGACGAGTTCGCCCGGAGCGCCGCCCAGCACCTTCGCGCCGCAGCGGCCCGCTACCCCGACGACCCGGAAATGACCGGCCTGGTCGAGGAGCTCCTCGCCGGCAGTGAGGAGTTCGCACGGCTGTGGGCCGCCCACGAGGTGGCCGCGCGCCCCACCCTCCGCAAGACCTTCGAGCATCCCGTCGTCGGCCCTGTCACCGTCAACTGCGACGTTCTGGACATCACCGACCGCGACCAGCGCGTGATCATCTACACCGTCGCTCCGGGGTCGCCGTCCGAGGAGGCGTTCCGGCTGCTGTCGGTCGTCGGTACGCGGCGCATGGACATCCCCGGCTGAGTGATCAGTCCGCGCAGGCAGGACGCCGTACGCCCTCTCCACGCGCAGCCCGTCGACGTACGCGCCCCGGCCGGCGTGCAGCCGGCAACAGGTCCGACCCGATCCGGCGACCTGAATCTGACGGAGCATCAGAAAACCCCTTCCGTCGTCCGGTGGTCTGCGGCATCCTGCGGCCATGCAGACGGAGCTGAGCAAGAAACTGGGAGTCGAGCACGCCGTCTTCGGCTTCACGCCGTTCCCCGCCGTCGCCGCGGCCATCAGCCGGGCCGGCGGTTTCGGAGTGCTCGGCGCGGTCCGTTACACGGCCCCTGACGAACTCAAACGCGACCTCGACTGGATCGAGGCGAACGTCGACGGCAAGCCGTACGGCCTGGACGTCGTGATGCCCGCCAAGAAGGTCGAGGGGGTGACCGAGGCGGACGTCGAGGCCATGATCCCCGAGGGGCACCGGCAGTTCGTCAAGGACACCCTCGCCAAGTACGGCGTGCCCGAACTGGCGGAGGGCGAGGCGTCGGGGTGGCGTATCACGGGCTGGATGGAGCAGGTCGCCCGCAACCAGCTGGACGTCGCCTTCGACTATCCGATCCGGCTGCTCGCCAACGCCCTCGGCTCCCCGCCCGCCGACGTGGTGGCCCGCGCGCACGATCAGGACGTCCTCGTCGCGGCCCTCGCGGGCAGCGCCCGGCACGCGGTCAAGCACAAGGAGGGCGGCATCGACATCGTGGTCGCGCAGGGCTACGAGGCCGGCGGCCACACCGGAGACATCGCCTCCATGGTCCTCACGCCCGAGGTCGTCGACGCCGTGGACCCGCTGCCCGTGCTGGCGGCGGGCGGCATCGGCAGCGGACAGCAGGTGGCGGCCGCGCTGGCACTCGGGGCTCAGGGTGTGTGGCTGGGCTCCCTGTGGCTGACCACCACGGAGGCCGAACTGCCCTCGCCCAGACTCATCGAGAAGCTGCTGGCGGCCGGCTCCGGCGACACCGTCCGCTCCCGTGCGCTGACCGGGAAACCCGCGCGCCAGCTCCGTACGGAATGGACCGACGCCTGGGACTCCGCCGACGGACCCGGCACCCTCCCGATGCCCCTGCAGGGCCTGCTGGTCGCCGATGCGGTGTCCCGCATCCAGAAGTACGAGGTGGAGCCACTGCTGGGCACGCCCGTCGGCCAGATCGTCGGACGGATGACCAGCGAACGCAGCGTCCAGGCCGTCTTCGACGACCTCACCCGCGGCTTCGAGAAAGCCGTCGACCGTATCAACCGCATCGCCGGAAGGAGCGGCCAGTGACGAGCACACCTCCCGCGGGATTCTGGGCCCAGGCCACCCAAGACCCTTCGCGTACGGTCCTCATCGCCCCGGACGGCTCGCCCTGGACCGCCGGCCGCCTCCACGCCGCCGCCAACCAGCTCGTGCACGGCCTGCGCGCCGCCGGACTCGAACGCGGTGACGCCTTCGCCGTCGTCCTGCCGAACAGCGCCGAGTTCTTCACCGCGCACCTCGCCGCCAGCCAGGCCGGCTTCTATCTGGTCCCGATCAACCACCACTTCGTCGCCCCCGAGATCGCCTGGATCGTCGCCGACTCCGGCGCCAAGGTACTCATCGCGGACGAACGCTTCGCCGCCGCGGCACGGCAGGCGGCCGACGAGGCGGGCCTCCCGGCGAGCCACCGCTACGCCGTCGGCGAGATCGACGGCTTCCGGCCGTACGCCGAACTCCTCGACGGGCAACCGGAGTCGGCGCCTGCCGACCGCGAACTCGGCTGGGTCATGAACTACACCTCGGGTACGACGGGCCGCCCGCGCGGAATCCGCCGGCCCCTGCCCGGCAAGCGGCCGGAGGAGGCGTACCTCGGGGGCTTCCTCGGCATCTTCGGCATCCAGCCCTTCGGCGACAACGTCCACCTGGTCTGCTCGCCGCTCTACCACACGGCCGTCCTCCAGTTCGCGGCCGCTTCCCTGCACATCGGGCACCGGCTGGTCCTGATGGACAAGTGGACACCCGAGGAGATGCTGCGGCTGATCGACGCACACCGGTGCACCCACACCCACATGGTCCCGACCCAGTTCCACCGCCTGCTGGCCCTGCCGGAGGAGGTCCGGGCGCGCTACGACGTCTCGTCCATGCGGCACGCCATCCACGGAGCCGCCCCCTGCCCCGACCATGTGAAGCGGGCGATGCTCGACTGGTGGGGGCCCTGTGTGGAGGAGTACTACGCGGCCAGCGAGGGCGGCGGAGCCTTCGCGACCGCCGAGGACTGGCTGAAGAAGCCCGGCACGGTCGGCAAGGCCTGGCCCATCAGCGAACTCGCGATCTTCGACGACGACGGCAACCGGCTGCCGCCAGGCGAACTCGGCACCGTGTACCTGAAGATGAACACGGGCGGCTTCGCGTACCACAAGGACGAGGCCAAGACGAAGAAGAACCGCATCGGAGACTTCTTCACCGTGGGCGACCTGGGTCTGCTGGACGAGGACGGTTACCTCTTCCTCCGCGACCGCAAGATCGACATGATCATCTCCGGCGGGGTGAACATCTACCCCGCCGAGATCGAGTCCGTCCTGCTCCAGCACCCCGCAGTGGCCGACGCCGCCGCCTTCGGCATCCCGCACGACGACTGGGGCGAGGAGGTCAAGGCCGTGGTGGAACCGGCCCCGGGCCGCGCGCCCGGGCCGGACCTGGCCGAAGACCTCCTCGCCCACTGCGCCGCACAACTCGCCGGCTACAAGCGCCCGAAGAGCGTCGACTTCATCACCGAGATGCCCCGCGATCCCAACGGCAAGCTGTACAAGCGACGCCTGCGGGATCCGTACTGGCAGGGGCGCTCGCGACCGGTGTGAGCCTCAGGAACGGACCCGGACGACCCGCAGCGCCGGCGACGACAGGATGTCCTTCTCGCAGAACCGGGACGTCACCCACTTCTCCGCCGAGAACAGCCGCGTCTGGTCGCTGAAGTGCGGTGAGTTCGGGTTCGAGGACTGGGAGTACGTCAGCAGGGTCCGGGCCACCGGGCAGCGACCGCCGTCCCAGCCCACCGCCTGGATGTAGCTGGACCCGGTCGTTACCTCCGTGTATCCGCCGCCCGCCGGGTCCCACACCGGCTCGACCTTGTTCCACACCCCCAGCGACTCGGTACCGCCCGGAACGGCGATGCGCTTGCCGTTCCGTACGACGAACTGGTGCTCCCCGAGCCGCGAGTCCAGCGGGACACCGGCCGCCCCGAGCTCGGTCACCGTGTCCGCGAGGGCCGTGGCGAAGGCCGGCGCGTCGGTGTTGAGCGTGTTCGGGGTGCCCACCGGGTCGGCCGCCGAGAACGGCACCTTCCACAGCGAGGAAGTGGGCAGTTTCCGCCAGAGCCGGTCGAAGAGCAGCGCACCCCGGCTGTCGGTGTTCGCGGTGCGGTCCCAGGCCGCGAGCACCCCGCAGGCCTCGCGGACGTCAACCGAGGCGCCGTCACTGCCTGTTGCCGTGCCACCAGGAAGCGCGGCACATGCCTTCGCCGCGTCCGCCGCCGCGAGGCCGCCCCCGGTCACCCGGTTGGCGAACTGCTGCGCCTGAAGGTCCCGTACGGTCAGCCGCCCGCGCGCGGCCATCGCGGACACGTCCTGGAGAGCACCACGGGTGCGCATCGAGCGCTGTGTGCCCACGGTGCCGAAGACCCGCTCGTACCCGGTGATCGGCCGCTCGGCGTTGGCCAGCCAGGCGCTGTCGTTGGAGTTCTCCGCGTACGGCGCGTCCTTGAGGACCGGCATCTTCGCGGGCCCGAAGATCCCCGGCTGCACGGCGTCCGGATCACTGCCGAGGGCACAGTCGCCGCGCGAGCCGTCGAGGATCGCCACGCCCGAGGCGGGGTAGGTGACCCTGCCCAGGGGAGTGGAGCAGCGCTGGGCCAGCTCGTCGGTGATCCGGGGGAGCACCTGGGACTGGGTGAACAGCGTGTGCCCCTGTGCGTCGGCGGCGATCGTGTTGACCCACGGCAGACCCTGGGTGCGCTTCAACGCGCCCAGAACGTCACCGGTACTGCGGGCCTTGCTGAAGCCGAGGGCCGTGTCGGAAGCGCGCAGGTTGGTGGCGTTCGGGTCATTGAGGGCGTACGCCGTCGTGGTCGTCCAGGGCAGGGGCAGCGAGGCGCCGAGCGAGGTGACGACCGGGCCGTACCGCGTCCACCACTGGGTCTTCGTCACCGGTTCGCCGCCCTGGACGGCGACGGTCACCCGGCGCTCGGTCATCCGCTCCGGTTTGCCGTCGACGAGGTACGTCGTCGGGTCGGCGGGGTCCAGGGTGAGCTGGTGCAGGTTGAGGGTGACGCCCGTGGCCACGGTGTGGCTCCAGGCCACCTGCGCGTTGTGGCCTATGGAGATGGTCGCCGAGCCGAGCAGCGAGCCGCCCGCGATGTTCAGTTCGCCGGGGATGGTCTGCTGCGACTGCCAGAAGCGGCGGCCGCCCTGCCAGGGGTAGTGCGGATTGCCGAGGAGCAGCCCGCGGCCGTTCGCCGTCGTGGCCCCGCTGAAGGCGACCGCGTTGGAGCCCATGTCGGCGGAGTCGGCGGCGAAGAGTTCCCGGGCCGCGCGGGCGGTGTCCCGGGCGTCGGGCGCGCCGGATGCGCCGGTGGTGGACGCGGGCGGCTGCGCGGCCGTGATGCCGTCCACGGCCCGGCCCTGACCGCCGAGCACGGCCAGCGCGAAGTTGCGCGCGGCCACGTCCTGGACCGTCACCGGGCGCACCCAGCCGGCACCCTTGCACGCCGGGTCGGTGATCGGGTTCTTCCGCAGCCAGGCGTTGTAGCCCGCCGCGAAGCCCCGCATCAGCTCCTTCACCGCACGGCTCGGACCGCGCGGCGCAGGCGTGGCCATCAGCTTCTCCACCGTCCCCGCCTCCCGCACCCCGCGGAAGTACAGGTCGCTGGAGAGGTTCCTGGTGGCCGAGGAGAGCGCGGTGTCGGAGGCCGCGTCGGCCCCGAAGAAGCGCGAACGCTCGCCGCGCACGGTCACGAAACCGTCGGCGAGCGTGCACACCTGGTCGGTGGCCTGCGCCCACCCGGTGCCGAAACCGAGGTCCGCGTAGTTCTTCGCGAGGATGTGCGGGATGCCGTACTCGGTGTAGCGGATGGTGGCGGACAGACCGCCGTGGGACGGATGTTCCTGTTTCTGCTGGTTCTGCGCGGCTGCGGCCGGCAGCGTGCCGACGGCGGTGAACAGGGCCACGGCCGCGACGACGGCGTGTCTGAGACGGGTGCGCATCGTGCCTCCCAACGTCGTTGAGGGAAGGAGCGGTTGAGCGTACCAACCGGTAGGTTGTCCCGTATGACGCCTGGACACGGCAGTACGGTTGACGGGGTGCTGCGGCGCAGCGCCCGGCGCACCCCGGCGCGCGTCGCGGTGGAGTACGGCGAGCGATCGTGGACCTACGAGGAACTCGACGACGCCGTCTCACGGGCGGCGCGCGTTCTCCTCGACCAGGGCCTGGACCGCGGTGACCGGGTCGGCGCCTACGGCCACAACTCGGACGCGTATCTGATCGGCTTCCTCGCGTGCGCCCGCGCGGGACTGGTCCACGTGCCGGTCAACCAGAACCTCACCGGCGACGATCTCGCGTACCTCGTCGGCCAGTCGGGCAGCACGCTCGTCCTCGCCGATCCCAACCTCGCGGGGCGGCTGCCGGAGGGTGTGCGCACGGTGCCCCTGCGGGACGCCGACTCGTCGCTGCTGGCCCGCCTGGCCACGGCGTCGCCGTACGACGGCCCCGAACCGCGCAGCGAGGACCTCGTCCAGCTGCTGTACACCTCGGGGACGACGGCCCTGCCCAAGGGCGCGATGATGACCCACCGGGCCCTGGTCCACGAGTACCTGAGCGCGATCACCGCCTGCGATCTCAGTGCGGGTGACCGGCCCGTGCACTCGCTGCCGCTCTACCACTCGGCCCAGATGCACGTCTTCCTGCTGCCGTATCTCGCGGTCGGCGCGACGAACATCATCCTCGACGCGCCCGACGGCGACCGCCTCTTCGACCTGATCGAGCAGGGCCGCGCGGACAGCCTGTTCGCGCCGCCCACGGTGTGGATCGGACTGTCCAACCGTCCCGACTTCGCCACGCGTGACCTCGGCGGGCTGCGCAAGGCGTACTACGGCGCCTCGATCATGCCGGTGCCCGTCCTGGAACGACTCCGCGAGCGCCTGCCGAAGCTGGCCTTCTACAACTGTTTCGGCCAGAGCGAGATCGGTCCGCTCGCCACCGTCCTCGCGCCCGACGAGCACAAGGGGCGGATGGACTCCTGCGGCCGTACCGTCCTGTTCGTCGACGCGCGGGTCGTGGACGAGAACGGCAAGGACGTGCCGGACGGAACGCCCGGCGAGATCGTCTACAAGTCGCCGCAGTTGTGCGAGGGCTACTGGGACAAGCCCGAGGAGACCGAAGCGGCCTTCCGGGACGGCTGGTTCCACTCCGGTGACCTCGCGGTGCGGGACGCGCACGGTTACTTCACGATCGTCGACCGGGTGAAGGACGTCATCAACTCCGGTGGCGTGCTGGTCGCCTCACGCCAGGTCGAGGACGCGCTGTACACGCACGACGCCGTGGCAGAGGTCGCCGTGATCGGCCTGCCCGACGAGCGGTGGATCGAGGCCGTCACGGCGGTCGTCGTCCCGCGCGGCGAGGTCACCGAGACCGAGCTCCTCGACCACGCCCGGGAGAAGCTCGCCCACTTCAAGGCACCCAAGCGGGTGGTGTTCGTGGACGAGCTGCCGAGGAATGCGAGTGGGAAGATCCTGAAGCGGGAGCTGCGGGACCGGTTCGCGGGCTAGCGGGGGCGCAGGTCGACGATCCGGCGGATCTTTCCGACGGACCGCTCCAGGGACTCCGGTTCGACGATCTCGACGACGACCGACACCCCGATGCCGTCCTTGACGGCCGTCGCGATGGTCCGTGCGGCCGCGTCCCGGGTCTCGGGTGTGGCGCCCGGCCGGGCCTCCGCGCGCACGGTGAGGGCGTCGAGGCGGCCCTCGCGGGTGAGGCGGAGCTGGAAGTGCGGTGCGACGCCCGGGGTGCGCAGGACGATCTCCTCGATCTGCGTGGGGAAGAGGTTCACCCCGCGCAGGATCACCATGTCGTCGCTGCGGCCGGTGACCTTCTCCATCCGCCGGAACACGCGGGCCGTGCCCGGCAGCAGCCGGGTCAGATCCCGGGTCCGGTAGCGGATGACGGGCATCGCCTCCTTGGTGAGCGAGGTGAACACCAGCTCACCCCTCTCGCCGTCCGGCAGCACCTCGCCGGTGATCGGGTCGACGATCTCGGGGTAGAAGTGGTCCTCCCACACATGGAGCCCGTCCTTGGTCTCCACGCACTCCTGCGCGACGCCCGGGCCGATCACCTCCGACAGCCCGTATATGTCCACGGCGTCGATCGCGAACCGCTCCTCGATCTCCCGGCGCATCTCCTCGGTCCAGGGCTCGGCACCGAAGACGCCCACGCGCAGGGACGTGCCGCGCGGATCGACACCCTGCCGCTCGAACTCGTCGAGAAGCGTGAGCATGTACGACGGGGTCACCATGATGATGCGGGGTTCCAGGTCCTGGATGAGCTGGACCTGGCGTGCCGTCATGCCGCCGGACGCGGGGACGACCGTACAGCCGAGCCGTTCGGCGCCATAGTGAGCGCCGAGTCCACCGGTGAACAGCCCATAGCCGTACGCCACATGCACCACGTCCCCGGGCCTGCCGCCGGCCGCCCGGATGGAACGCGCCACCATGTCGGCCCACAGGTCCAGATCGTTGTCGGTGTAGCCGACGACCGTGGGGCGCCCGGTGGTGCCGCTGGAGGCATGGATGCGCCGCACATGGTCCCGGGGCACGGCGAACATCCCGTACGGATAGTGCTCGCGCAGGTCCGCCTTGGTGGTGAACGGGAACCGGGCCAGGTCGGTCAGGGAGCGGCAGTCGTCAGGCCGGACACCCGCCTTGTCGAAGGACTCCCGATAGAACGGCACGTGCTCGTACGCGTGCCGCAGCGACGCCCGCATGCGCTCCAGCTGCACCGCCCGCAACGCCCCGGCATCCAGCCGTTCCCCCGAGTCCAGCAGCTCCGCCGCATCCGCCATCGGAACGTCCCTTTCGCCAACCGCGTCATCACGGGCGACCGATCATTCGGTCGTGGTGGGGATCAGTAATCCAGGCGATCGGCGCGGAGGCAAGTCACTTCGCGAACGCCGTCATGAAGCGGTCGCGGAACTTGTCCATGCCCCACTCGGGCGCGTTGTCGGCGGGCTTGAGGCCGTCCGTCCAGTTCCAGTCGTCGACCCGGTCCAGCACCTTCGGGTCCTTGGCGACGATCGTGATCGGCACGTCCATGCTGGTCGATCCCTTGGTGACGGTCGGGACGGGCTGGTGGTCGCCGAGGAAGACCAGAACCGTGTTCTCGTCGCCGTAGCGCTGCATCCACTGGGTCAGGCTGTCCACGGAGTACTGGATGGCCTTGCGGTACTCGGTGCGCACCCGCTCCTGACTCTTCCAGACCTCCGTCGGGTTCGTGCCCTCCTTCTTGATCTGCTCGAAGACGGAGCCGTCACCGAGGTCGTTCCAGTCGATCGTGTGGGCGATCGGCGACCAGGGGTTGTGACTGGACGCCAGGATGATCTCCGCCATGATCGGGTCACGGTTCTTCTTGCCGTGCTCCAGCTTCTGGAAGGCCTCCAGGCTGAACTGGTCCGGCACGGGGGTCCAGCTGAAGTACGGACCCTTGTAGCCGAGGTGCGTGGAGTCGTAGATGTGGTCGAGGCCGAAGTACTTGCCCTCGGGCCAGGACTTGCGCACCCCCGGCACGATGCCGACCGTGCGCCAGTCACCGGTCTTCTGGAAGTAGCTGGTGAGGGTCGCGCGCTTGCTGGAGGTGAGGTTCAGGTACCGCTGCTGGTTCTTGACCCACAGGCCGGACAGGAAGGTGGAGTGCGCCATCCAGCTGCCGGCGCCCGTCACGGGGGACTTCAGCCAGCCGCTGCGCGACGCGAACCCGGCCGACTTGAGCGTCGCGTCGCCCTTCTTGAGGGTCGCGTCGATCTCGGGTGCCATCGCCGGGTCGTCGATCGCCACGCGGCCGTAGCTCTCGATGAAGGTGAACATGACGTCCTTGCCGTGCAGCCCGGTCAGGAGCTGGTCGGGAGGCGTGGCGGCGAAGGCGTCGACGGCGGACTGCTTCTCGAAGACCTTGGCGTCGCCCAGTCCGTTGCGGACGTGCTGCACCCGGTTGGCGAGGAACTCGGTGTTGCCCTTGGTGGCGAACGCGACCCCGCCGAACTGCACGCCCACCGTGAAGCAGGTGACCCAGACCGTGCCGAGGACGAGGGTGGTGCCGACGGCCGTCTGACGGTGCCGGGACATCACGTTCGCCAGCCGTACCACCGCCCACGTGCACAGCGCGAGCACGGCGATGAACAGGACGATCACCCCGGTCACCGCGAGCACCTCGCCGGTGCGGCCGAACGACTCCCTGAGCCAGTCCGTCGCGTTGCCCAGCATGATCCAGTCGAAGACCAGGTCGAACGGCCTGGCCAGGGTCTGGTAGAAGCCCATGTCCATGAACTTCAGGACGGTGAACAGCCCGAGGAACACCCCGGAGAGGACGGCCGCGATCCGGCGCGCCTTCGGCGGCAGCACGAGAAGGACGGCCGTGAGGACGATCGCCTCGACGGGGAGACGGAAGAACGACCGGAGGTTCATGTGGTCGAGCCGGTTGGGGAAGAGCAGCACGAGCAGCACCAGCAGACCGGCCAGCACGCTCGTCCCCACGGACACGCCATGGGCCTTACGGGGGTAGCGGCGGCGCCAGCCGAACCAGCCGGGGCGTGGGGAGTCGTTCCGCGCGGGACCGCTCTCGTCACCGGTTTCCGAGGACTCCGCCGTCTCCGTGGCCTCGGCGGTCTCGGCTGCCCCAGCCTCCGCTACGGCCTCCTCCGTCAGGTCTTCCCGCGTCGCACCCCCACCTTCCGCTTCCGCCTCGCCCCCAGTGGTACCCGGCAGTTGGCGAGAACGAGTGAAGAGCGACACCCGGTGGTCCTTCCGTGCGGTCTTGCTGTGACGTGCGGTCGTGCAGCGACGGCATGACGAACAGGGCCCAATGACCGAGCCTGCCACCACCAGTACGTTCGCACGTCACGTTCGGTTCAATCGCACGGGGTCGGGATTCGACCGTCACCCGTCCGCCGCCACCGCCACCTTCTGCGCCCACCGATAGTCCGCCTTGCCGCTCGGGGACCGGCGGATGGACTGAGCGAGCACCAGCTGGCGCGGCACCTTGTACCCCGCGAGCCGCTCCCGGCAGTGGGTCTGGAGGTCGTCCAGGGACATCCGCGCCGCGCCCTCGCGCAACTGCACGACGGCCGCCACATGGTGCCCCCACCTCACGTCCGGCACCCCGGCCACGAGCGCGTCGTACACGTCGGGATGCGCCTTGAGCGCCTGCTCGACCTCCTCCGGGTACACCTTCTCGCCGCCCGTGTTGATGCACTGCGAGCCCCTCCCGAGGACGGTGACGACCCCCTCCTCGTCGACGGTGGCCATGTCCCCGAGCAGCACCCAGCGCTCGCCGTCCTTCTCGAAGAAGGTGTCGGCGGTTTTCCGCGGGTCGTTGTAGTAGCCGAGCGGCACATGGCCGCACTGGGCGACCCGGCCCACCTCGCCCACGGCCACCGGTTCGTGCGTGGCCGGATCGACCACCTGGGTACGGGAGTTCACCCGGACACGGAAGCCACGCTCAGGGCCGGAGTCCTCGGTCGCCGTCCCGTTGAAGCCGGACTCGGAGGAGCCGAAGTTGTCGAGCAGCATGGCGTTCGGGACGAGTGCCCGGAACTGCCGGCTCACCGTGTCCGACATGATCGCGCCGGACGAGGACACGCTGAACACCGACGACATGTCGGTGCCCTTCATCGGGCCCTCCAGCGCGTCGATGAGCGGCCGCAGCATCGCGTCACCCACCAGCGACATGGCGCTGACCTTCTCCCGCTCCACGGTCCGCAGCACTTCCTCGGGTACGAACCTGCGATGCAGTACGACCCGTTGGCCGAAGTTGAAGCCGATGAGGGTGGTCAGTGTGGAGGTGCCGTGCATCAGCGGCGGTGTGGGGAAGAAGGTGATCCCCGCCCCGCCCGCGGCGACCCGCTCGGCGAGTTCCTCGGGCCGCTTGACCGGCTCACCGGTGGGTGCGCCCCCGCCCAGCCCCGAGAAGAACAGGTCCTCCTGACGCCACATGACACCCTTGGGCATCCCGGTGGTACCGCCGGTGTAGATGATGAACTGGTCGTCGGCCGAGCGCGCCGGGAATCCGCGCTCCGGCGACCCGCCGGCCTCGGCGTCCGTGAAGTCCACCGCCGGCAGCCGACCCGGTTCCCCGTCCCCGGCCCGCACCAGGTGCCGCAGCCGTTCCGCCTGCGGCAGCGCGGCCGCGACCCGGTCCGTGAACTCGGCGTCGAAGACGAGCGCCACCAGATCCGCGTCCCGGTAGAGGTATACCAACTCCTCTTCCACGTATCGGTAATTGACGTTGACCGGGACGATCCGTGCCTTCAGGCAGCCCAGCAATGTCTGCACGTACTCCACCCCGTTGTAGAGGTGCAGCCCGACGTGCTCACCGGGCCGTACTCCGCTGTCGAGCAGATGGTGGCCGATGCGATTGGCCGCGGCGTCCAGTTCCGCGTACGTCAGCCTGCGCTCCGCGCCCGTACCGGGAATGTCGAGGTACGCGAGCGCCTCACGGTCCGGCACCACGTCGACGACGGACTCGAACAGGTCGGCAAGGTTGTACTCCACCGCTCCTCCTGACCCAACACGGCCTGCTTCTCCGACGGTTCGCCGGTCATCAGAGCAAAGGGCGGCGTGACTGTGAAGGGTTCGCGCGAATAAATCTGACTGACTGTCAGAAAACCCTTGAAGTGCGTCGGCACCTCCTGCAACCTGTTCTCGTTCTGGCAGAGGGGAGACGGGCGATGAGTGGGACGGAACACCTCAACATCCAGCGTGAGGGCGCCACACTGGTGCTCACGCTCAACAGGCCGGAGGCGAAGAACGCGCTCTCGTTGCCGATGCTGGTCGGCCTCTACGACGGCTGGCTGGAAGCGGACGCGGACGACTCGATCCGCTCGGTCGTCTTCACCGGCGCGGGCGACTCGTTCTGTGCCGGCATGGACCTCAAGGCCCTCGCGGGCAAGGGCACCGGCGGCGAGCAGTACCGGGACCGGCTGACCGCCGACCCGGACCTGCACTGGAAGGCGATGCTGCGGCACCACCGCCCCCGCAAGCCGGTGATCGCGGCGGTCGAGGGCTACTGCGTCGCGGGCGGCACGGAGATGCTCCAGGGCACCGACATCCGGGTCGCCGGCGAGTCCGCGACCTTCGGCCTCTTCGAGGTCAGGCGCGGCCTGTTCCCGATCGGCGGCTCCACGGTCCGGCTGCAACGCCAGATCCCGCGCACCCACGCGCTGGAGATGCTGCTCACCGGCCGCCCGTACACCGCACGCGAGGCCGCCGACATCGGCCTGATCGGTCACGTCGTCCCGGACGGCACGGCGCTCACCAAGGCCCTGGAGATCGCCGAACTGATCAACGCCTGCGGTCCGTTGGCGGTGGAGGCGGTGAAGGCCTCGGTCTACGAGACGGCCGAGACGACCGAGACCGAGGGCCTGGCCGCCGAGCTCAAGCGGGGCTGGCCGATCTTCGACACCGCCGACGCGAAGGAGGGTGCCCGCGCCTTCGCGGAGAAGCGGCAGCCCGTTTACCGGCGCGCGTGAGCGATGTCGTCGCAGGTGCGTCGGACACTGCGGGCCGTCGGTGGCCGGCCGCGCAGTTCCCCGCGCCCCTCGGGCGTCGCACCGCCGAGCCACCGTCCGCCCACCCACGCGCGTCCGTCCTCGAAGGAGGCACGCCCTCGATGCCCGAAGTACTCAAAGCCCCTCTGGTCGTCGAATTCCCCTTCACCCGCTCCCTCGGCCCCGTCCAGAGCGCCTTCCTGACCGGCCTGCGCGAGCGTGTCGTCCTCGGCGTGACGACCCGCGACGGCCGCACCCTGGTCCCGCCCGTCGAGTACGACCCCGTCACCGCCGAGGAGATCAGCGACCTCGTCCACGTGGGCACCACCGGCACCGTCACCACCTGGGCCTGGAACCACGAACCCCGTCGCGGTCAGCCGCTGGACACGCCCTTCGCCTGGGCCCTGGTGAAGCTCGACGGCGCCGACACCGCCCTGCTGCACGCCCTCGACGCCCCCGGGCCCGACGCCGTCCGCACCGGCATGCGCGTGCGGATCCGCTGGGCCGAGGAACGCCGCGGCGCCATCACCGACATCGCCTGCTTCGAGCCGTACGACGGAGACGATTCCACCGTCACCGTCCACGCGGGCGAGTTCGAGGACCCCGTCCACGGCATCGTCGCCCAGGCCCGCCTCGACTACACCTACTCACCGGGCCGCGCCCAGACCGCGTACATCAACGCCCTCGCCGAACACCGGGCCGTCGGCGAGCGCTGCCCGGCCTGCCGCAAGGTGTACGTCCCGCCGAGGGGTGCATGCCCCACATGTGGCGTGGCCACAGCGGAACAGGTGGAAGTAGGTCCTGCCGGCACGGTGACCACCTTCTGCATCGTCAACATCAAGGCGAAGAACCTCGACATCGAAGTCCCGTACGTCTACGCCCACATCGCCCTCGACGGCGCCGACCTCGCGCTGCACGGCCGGATCGGCGGCATCCCGTACGACCAGGTGCGCATGGGCCTCAGGGTCGAGCCGGTGTGGAGCGAGGGCGGCCGCTACCCGGACCACTACCGGCCGACCGGCGAACCCGACGCGGACTACGAGACGTACAAGGAGCTCCTGTGACCAGCGACGCAGCCCCGGAGCCCCGCGACATCGCCGTCGTGGCCTTCGCCCAGTCCGACACCCTGCGCTCCACCGCCGAAGTCTCCGAGGTGGAGATGCTCATGCCGGTCCTGCACGACGTCATCGCGCAGACCGGTCTGAAGACCGCAGACATCGGCTTCACCTGCTCCGGTTCCTGTGACTACCTCGCGGGGCGGGCCTTCTCCTTCACCCTGGCCCTCGACGGCGTGGGCGCCTGGCCGCCCATCTCCGAGTCGCACGTCGAGATGGACGGGGCCTGGGCCCTGTACGAGGCGTGGACGAAGCTGCTGTCCGGGGACGCCGACACCGCCCTGGTGTACGCGTACGGCAAGTCCTCACCCGGATCCCTGCGCGACGTGCTCACCCGGCAGCTGGACCCGTACTACGTCGCCCCCCTGTGGCCCGACTCCGTCGCCCTCGCCGCCCTCCAGGCCCAGGCGCTGATCGACGCGGGCGCCACGGACGAACCCGAGCTGGCGGCCATCGGCGCCCGGAGCCGCGCGACCGACAACCCGCGCGCACAGCTCAAAGGCCCTGTACCGCAGGGCGATTACCTCGTACGACCACTCCGCACCGGAGACTGCCCGCCCGTCGGAGACGGGGCTGCCGCCGTGGTCCTCGCGGCGGGGGAGCGGGCCAGGGAGCTGTGCGAGCGCCCCGCCTGGATCCGCGGGATCGACCACCGCATCGAGGCGCACTCGCTCGGCGTCCGTGACCTCACCGACTCTCCCTCCACCCGCCTGGCGGCCGAGCGGGCCGGGGCCTTCGAACGGCCCGTGGACACCGCCGAGTTGCACGCGTCGTTCACCTCGCAGGAAGTCGTCCTGCGCAAGGCGCTGCGGCTCGGTGACGAAGTCGCCGTCAATCCGTCCGGCGGTGCCCTCGCCGCCAACCCGATGATGGCCGCCGGGCTCGCCCGTATCGGCGAGGCCGCCGCCCGGATCCACCGGGGCGAGTCCGACCGGGCCCTCGCCCACGCCACCTCCGGGCCCTGTCTCCAGCAGAACCTGGTCGCCGTACTCGAAGGGGATCCGCGATGAGCAAGGAGCCCGTGGCCGTCGTAGGGATCGGCCAGACCAAGCATGTCGCGGCCCGCCGGGACGTGTCGATCGCCGGGCTCGTCCGCGAGGCGGCCGTGCGGGCGCTCGACGACGCCGAGTTGACCTGGGCCGACATCGACGCCGTGGTGATCGGCAAGGCGCCCGACTTCTTCGAGGGCGTCATGATGCCGGAGCTGTACCTGGCCGACGCGCTCGGCGCGGTGGGCAAGCCGATGCTGCGGGTGCACACGGCGGGCAGCGTCGGCGGCTCCACGGCGCTGGTCGCCGCGAACCTGGTGGCGGCCCGGGTGCACTCCACCGTCCTCACCCTCGCCTTCGAGAAACAGTCCGAGTCCAACGCCATGTGGGGCCTGTCCCTGCCGATCCCCTTCCAGCAACCCCTGCTGGCCGGAGCCGGCGGCTTCTTCGCACCGCACGTGCGCGCCTACATGCGGCGCACCGGCGCGCCCGACACGGTCGGGTCGCTGGTGGCGTACAAGGACCGACGTAACGCGCTCAAGAACCCGTACGCGCATCTGCACGAGCACGACATCACCCTGGAGAAGGTCCAGGCCTCGCCCATGCTCTGGGACCCGATCCGCTACTCCGAGACCTGCCCCTCCTCGGACGGCGCCTGCGCGATGGTGCTCACCGACCGGGCGGGCGCCGCGCGGGCGCCCCGGCCGCCGGCCTGGATGCTGGGCGGTGCCATGCGCAGCGAGCCGACGCTCTTCGCGGGCAAGGACGCCGTGTCGCCCCAGGCGGGCAAGGACTGCGCGGCCGACGTGTACCGGCAGGCCGGGATCGCCGACCCGCGCCGGGACATCGACGCCGTCGAGATGTACGTGCCGTTCTCCTGGTACGAGCCCATGTGGCTGGAGAACCTCGGCTTCGCCGACGAGGGCGAGGGGTGGAAGCTCACCGAGGCCGGCGTCACCGAACTGGACGGGGATCTGCCCGTCAACATGTCGGGCGGCGTGCTGTCCACCAATCCGATCGGCGCCTCCGGCATGATCCGCTTCGCCGAGGCCGCCCTCCAGGCCCGCGGACAGGCCGGGGAACACCAGGTGGAGGGCGCCCGCAGGGTCCTGGGGCACGCCTATGGCGGCGGATCCCAGTTCTTCTCCATGTGGCTCGTGGGGTCTGAGCCCCCTGACGCGTGAATTGCCTCCTGAAAGGTCCCCCTCACGTGGCCTGTCGGCGGTCGGGGTCGATCGCTAGGCTGGCCGCGGACGACGCAATCGGGAGGAGCACGGACGTGGCCGAGACCACCATCCAGCAGCAGCCGCTCATGGGCTGGGAGAAGCCGGAGCTGGACCTGAGCAACGCCGACTGGCACTCGAGCAGCCGCGGTCGGGGGGATGTCCAGATCGCCTTCGTCGAGGGGTTCATCGCGATGCGCAACAGCGGCCGCCCGGAGAGCCCTTCCCTGATCTTCACCCCCGCGGAATGGGGGGCGTTCGTGTCAGGGGCACGGGAAGGAGAGTTCGACCTCACCTGAGGGTGAGCGAAAAGGGGCCCTGGCCCACGTGTTAATGGATGCGGCGGAACCTATCATTAGCCGTATGCAGGACACGATCGACAGGGACGCCCGTCTCACCCTGGACCTGGCCCTCACCATCCGGCACGACGGACACGGCGGCGTCGCCGACGACCTGGCCGACCCCGTGGGTCTCACCGCCTGGGTCCGGGACCATGCCGAGACGCTGCCGGACGCCTCGCACTTCGTCGCCGACGAGGGGACCCTCGCGGCGGTCCGTGACCTGCGGGCCGCCGTCCGAGCCCTCTTCGCCCGCGCCGTGCGTCCCGGCGAGCCCAGCCCCGCCGACGCGGCACGCCTGCTGCCCGTGCCCGAAGCCGTCGCCCGCCTCAACGCGGCCGCCGCCCGCACCCCGACCGTCCCGGTGCTGCACTGGACCGACGACGCCGAACCCGTCGTACACCGGCAGCCGGTGCCGCGGGGGACCGACCTCACGGCCGTACTCGCGCAGGCCGCGATCGCCTTTCTCGCCGGAGCGGACCGGCACCGGCTGCGCGCCTGCCATGCCCCGCGCTGCGTCCGCTACTTCCTGAAGGATCATCCGCGGCAGGAGTGGTGCAAGTCCTCCTGCGGCAACCGGGCGCGGGTGGCACGGCATCATGAGCGCCACCGGGGGCAGGGGAGGGGCCGTGACGTCGAAGGCGGGCAGACGGCGGTTCAGGAAGCGGGGAAAGCGGCGGGGTGAGCGGTTCCGTTCGGCCGCAGCCGCCGGCGTCGGGGGGCTGATCCACGTTCTCGCCGTGCTGTACGAACATGTCTTCCAGCCATGACCCGAGTGGGTCGACACGGGCCCGTACCGCACCACGCAGGCGTACGCTGAGGTGCCTGTAGGTGGTCACGGTGTGCGCCCGCTCCCCGCGCGGGTGTGCCGCCGTGACGGGGGGTGCGCCATGGTGCAGCGCAGTGTGCGGAGCAGAAGGACTCTCCTGGAGCGGGAGAGTGAACTTGCCGCCGTCGACGAGGCGTTGGCAGAGCTCACCGGGCTGCGCACGGACGGTGCCGAAGCGCGCGGGCGCTCCCGCGGCGCTGTGCTCGCCGTCGCCGGCCGGGCCGGCATCGGCAAGACGACCCTGCTCACCGAGGTCCGTCGCCGTGCCGCCGCCCGGGGCTGCACGGTGCTGGCCGCCCGCGGCGGCGACCAGGAGCAGCGGGTCGCCTTCCATGTCGCCCGGCAGCTGCTGCAGCCGCAGTTCGCCGGCGCGGGCGAAGCCGATCTCCGTGCCCAGCTGGGGAGTTGGTTCGACATCGTCGGCCCCGCACTCGGCCTGTGCGCTCCGACCGACGGGGCGCCGCCCGACCCGCAGGGCCTGCGGGACGGACTCGACTGGGTGCTCACCCATCTCGCCGTCCTGCGCTCCCCGATGGTGCTGGTGCTCGACGACGCCCACTGGGCCGACCCCGAATCGCTGGGCTGGCTGGCCGCGTTCGCACCCCGTGCCGAGGAACTCCCGCTGCTGGTGGTCGTCGCCTACCGGCCCGACGAACTCCCCGACCACGCCGAGTCGTTCAGGGCACTGCCCGGCCGGGCCGGCGGACGCCCGCTCGACCTGGAACCGCTGAGCGCCGTCGCCGTCGCCCGTCTCGTACGGGAGACGCTCGGTGCGCACGCCGACGACGCGTTCTGCCGGGAATGCTGGGCCGTCACCGCGGGCAACCCCTTCGAGACGGTCGAGCTGACCGCCAAGGTGCACGACCGCGGCGTCACCCCGACCGAGGACGCGGCGCACCTCCTGCGTGATCTCGCGGCCGCGGTCAAGGGCAGCGGGCTGGTCGCCCGCCTCGAACGCCTCGGCACCTCGACCGTCCGCTTCGCCTGGGCCTGCGCGGTCCTCGGCACCGAGATCCATCCCCACCTCGCCGCCGCCGTCGCCGGACTCGGCCACGAAGAGGCCGCCGACGCGGCCGACGCCCTGCGCGGCGCCCGCATCCTCACCGGCGGCGAATCCCTGGAGTTCGTCCACCCACTCATCGCCACCGCCGTCTACCGGGCCATCCCGGCCGGGTTCCGCGTCGCGCTGCACGGCCAGGCCGCCTGGTGCGTGGTCGACGACGGACGGGGCCCTGCCGCCGCCGCCCGCCACCTCCTGGAGACGCATCCCGACGGCGACCCCTGGGTCGTCCAGCAACTGCGCGCCGCCGCGGCCGAGACCCTGCGCTCCGGCGCTCCCGACGCGGCCCGCAGCTATCTCGCCCGCGCCCTGCGCGAAGCTCCGCCTTCCGAGGACCGGGCCGCCGTCCTGTACGAACTGGGCAGTGCCTCCCTGCTCACCGAACCGGCCACCACGGTCAACCACCTGCGCGCCGCCCTCGAGGAGCCCATCGCCGACTCCGCTCTGCGCCACCGCATCGTCTACCGGCTCTCCCAGGTCCTCGCCCACAGCGACCGCCTCGCCGAGGCCTCCGACACCCTCGCCCGCGAGATCAGGGTCACCGGCGACGCCCGCGTCAAGCTGCGCATGGTGGCCGAACAGTTCATGTGGGACGCCTTCCGCGCCGACGAACCCGACCACCCCTCCCGCTCCCGCCGCATGGCGCGGCTCGCCGACCGTCTCACCGGCCGCGACCTCACCGAGCGGTACATCATCGGCCTGCGCACCTGGGACGCCGTCCTGCGCGGCGAACCCGCCCACATCGCCCTCCACCACGCCGAGCGCGCCCTCGTCGGCGGCCTCGGCTGGGCCGATCCCGACCGCGGCTTCGAGGTGCCCGTCCTGGTCGCCCTCGCCTTCACCTACGCCGACCGCCCGGGCCGCACGGAGGAGCTCTTCGCCGCCGGGATCGCCGACTTCGAACGGCAGGGCTGGCGCGGCGCCCACCTCTCCTTCGCCTACACCCTGCTCGCCTACGTCCGTTTCCGCCGCGGACGCCTGGCCGAGGCCGAGGACTTCGTCCGCGCGGGACTGCGCCTCGCCGAGCGCGTCGGGCCGGGCACCCCGGCCCAGTGGTACGCCGTGGGCATCCTCATCGAGGTCCTGCTCGCCCGTGGCCGGGTCCACGAGGCCGCGCAGACCGCCGAGGACCACTCCTTCGGCCCCCCTTTCCCGGCCGTGGTGGTCTTCCCCGACGCCCAGACCGTGTACGGCGAGCTGCTGCTGGCGCGCGGCCTCACCAAGGACGCGGCCGCCGAGCTGGCAGCCGCCGGCCGCCGCCTGGAACCGCGCGGCATGCGCAACCCCGCGTGGTGCCCCTGGCAGCTCCACCTGGCCCGCGCCGAGAGCCACGACGCCCCGGAGCGGGCGGTCACGACGGCCCTCGAAGCGGTGGCACGAGCCCGCCAGTTCGGGACCCCTTCGGCGGTGGGCCAGGCACTCCGGCTGGCTGCCGAGGTCTCACCGGACTCGGCCCGAGTGAAGCTCCTGGAGGAGTCGGTCGCCCACCTGGAACGTTCTCCGGCCGCGTACGAGCTCGCCTGCGCGCTGGTGGCGCTGGGCACGGAACTCCGTCGCACGGGTCGTGCCCGGGAGGCGGCGGAACACCTCTACCGGGGTCTCGACACAGCCGTCCAGTGCGGCGCCGACGGTCTGATCGAGACCGCCCGCGACGAACTGACCGCCGCGGGCCTCCGTCCCCGCCGGCTGCACAGCACGGAGACGGACACGCTCACGGCGCGCGAACGTACGGTGGCGAACCTGGCGGCGCAGGGACACACCGAGGAGGAGATCGCGAAGGAGCTGAACGCCGATGAGCAGACGACGACACGGTTGCTGTCGGCCGTATGTCGCAAGCTGGGAACGGACAGTGCAGGCCTGCGAACGGTGAGTGGTCCCCCGTAGGGGCGCGGAATCGCGCGGCAGGTCCCCACCCACCTGCACCCGCACGACCACGTGACTGCCCATTACCATTGGCGCATGTCGTTTCTCCGCCGCCGTAGTGCCACCCCCGCCGGTCCAGACTTCGATGTCCTGGCCATGGACCCGGGCGACTGGCCCGGCAACCTCGGCGCGGGGCTCCTGCCCGCCCCCGACGGCACCTGTCAGGGCGTTTTCCTGCGCTACGACCTCTTCGGCGGCCGCGGCCCCGCGATGATCATCGGTAACCTCCCCGAGGGCTCCCCGGCCCGCGAGGTCCCCGACGGGCAGGTCCCCTTCGAGGTGGCGCAGCTGCTGATCGCGCTGGAGAACGACGAGGAGGTGACCGTCACCGACACCGAGGAGATGCCGGTGATGCAGGGCGACAACCTCCTGATCGTGCGCCGCCTCAAGCTCTCCGAGAGCCGCATCTCCTGCGTCCAGTTCGATCGCAGCGACAACGTCCTGGTGACCATCGCCGCCTGGGACCGACCGATCACGGACGACCTGTACGCCCTCCTCAAGCCCTTGCCGGCGGAGCTCTTCCAGCAGGCCTGAACGTGTGGTGAGCGTCCGGCGGGTGGCGGCCCCACCCCGGAGGAGTGGAGCTTCCACCCGCCGAACGCCCCCTACCGGCGCCGGCCCGAGGGCTTCACCTCGACGTCCGCCGCCCGCACGAACTCCACCCGGTGGCCGTACTGGATCTCGTAGTACAGGTCCTGGCCGACCACGACCTTGTGCGAGTCCGTCGTGAAGGTGACCGCGTAGTAGTACTCGCCGGGCACCTTGTCACCGATCACGTACGTCTGGCCCTTGAGCAGCTTGTACGGCAGCGGCGACACCGCCTGTGCGGGGACCCCCGTCGGATAGGCGGAGGCCTCGGGGTAGGCGCGGCCGTACACCGGGACGCTGTCGAGGCCCTCCTTGGGGGTGACGACGAGACCGGCGGTACTCACCGCGGTCGGGTTGCTCCTGGGGTTCTTGAACCACGCCTTCTGGCCCAGGTACCAGATCGCCGTCCAGTCACCGTCCCGGTCCGCGACTGCATACTGCTGGCCGGTGGAGACCCGCGACGAGAGGTCGTTCACGTCGGTCGTCGGAGCCCGGCCGCCCATACCGATGTCCGTGATGAGAGCGGAGTTCTCGTCGGGGGACGAGTGGAGCCGTACCTCGCTCGAACCGTGGGACGCGCAGGGCTCGCCCTTGGCGACGCAGCCCGTGTACTGCGGCTGGTTGGTCGCGTAGTCGGGCCGGATCGTCACCAGGCCGCCCCGCTTGGCGGAGGTCGCCTTGAACGGGTGGCCCAGCAGCTCGAAGTAGTGCCGCCAGTCCCAGTACGGGCCGGGGTCGGTGTGCATGCCCGAGACGGTGGAGGTCGTCGGGCCCGGCACGTTGTCATGGCCGAGGATGTGCTGCCGGTCCAGCGGGATGCCGTACTTCGCGGAGAGGTACTTCACCAGCCGCGCCGAGGACCGGTACATCGCCTCCGTGTACCAGGCGTCCGGATTCGCCAGGAAGCCCTCGTGCTCCAGACCGATCGACTTCGCGTTGATGTACCAGTTGCCCGCGTGCCAGGCCACGTCCTTCGCCTTCACATGCTGGGCGATGTGACCGTCGGTCGAGCGCAGGGTGTAGTTCCACGACACATAGGTGGGGTCCTGCACCAGGTTGAGGACACCCTCCCAGGCGCCCTCCGTGTCGTGGATGACGATGTATTTGATGCTCTGCGAGGCCGGACGGTTCCCCAGGTCGTGGTTGCCGTAGTCGTTGTCCCCGAACTCCTCGTAAGGTGCCGGGATCCACTCGCAGGACACGCTCTTCGGGCACTCGGTGTTGCCGCTGCCGAGCGTGCGCAGCCCCGTCCGGGCGAGCTGCGCGGTGTCGGGGGCGAGCGTCGGCTGCGCGGTCAGTGCGATCCGCTGACCGGCGTCCGTGGTGCGCTCCTCGCCGGTGCGCAGCACGTCGAAGACGTCGTTCGCGTACGCTGCCGCCGTCGCGCTGTCGTCCGCGCCGGAGAAGCGGGCCACCGCGCCGTACCAGTCCGCCGGGTCCTGGCTCAGCGGCTCGCCCAGGTCCTTCTGTGCGGCGGCCAGCAACGCGGCACCGCCGGCGATGTTCGCCGCGGGGTCGGCGCGCAGGTCCCCGGCGCTCAGACCGCTCAGCTCGGCCGCCTTCGGCAAGGTCTCCAGCCGGGCCGGGAGCTCGGTGGGCGTCGGCACCTTCGTCTCCGGGAGCAGCGCCGGGCGGGCGCTGTCGCCACGGGCGTCCTCCGTGCCCTCGCTGTGGTGCGGTCCCGAGGCGAGTGCGGTGCGGGCGTCGGTCAGGTGCATCGGGCCGTAGCCACCGGTCACACTCGGCGCTCCGGCGTGGCCGTCCCAGCGGGACTGGAGATAGGAGACGCCGAGGAGGACGCTCTGCGGGACGTGGTACTCGGCGGCCGCCGAGGCGAAGGCCTGCTGGAGGCCGGCCGAGGAGTCTTCGGCCTGCGACGGGGCCGCGCCGAGCAGGGGCAGCAGCAGGGCGGTGCCGGCCAGCGTGCCGATCACCCTCCGGGTGGCTCTGTTGGGGTCGGTCGTGGATCCTCGCAATGCAGCCTCCTGGGACGGTCGGGCGCGATGAGCCGTGCGGGGCCGGGCGTGCGTCAGTGGTACCGGCTTGCCGACGATCCGTCAATCATGCCCAGGGGCAGACGATTTCCCATGTCAATGAGGGGTGCCGGGAGTTTCGTGGCTGATGCATCCAGGCCTGCGGGGCGTCAGTGGCGTACACCAATGTCCCCTGGCGAGGAGCCGCACATACGAAGGTCCGCGGTGCGCCCAAGTCTTCGGGGCGCACCGCGGACCTTCGTCCCCGTCAGCGAGTGCCGACCGCCGCGCGCACGGCCCGACGGGCCAGCTGGCAGTCGTCGTGCAGCCGCCTCAGCAGCAGCCGCTGTTCCTCGCCGGACGGCGCAGCACCCGGGTGGGCCGCGCCCGGTGCCGCCGGGGTCGCGTCGTGCATCGAACGCTGCACGGCCGTCTCGTAGGTACGGATCTCACGAGTCAGGACGAGCATCAGGTTCACCAGGAAGGCGTCCCGCGAGGCGGGGCCCGCCGACTGGGCGATCTGGCTGATCTGACGGCGGGCCACCGGGGCGTCGCCGAGGACCGACCACAGCGTCGCCAGATCGTAGCCCGGCAGATACCAGCCCGCGTGCTCCCAGTCCACCAGCACTGGACCGGCCGGTGAGAGCAGGATGTTCGAGAGCAGCGCATCGCCGTGGCAGAACTGGCCCATGCCCTGTCGGCCCCCCGAGTGGGCGATGCCGTGCAGCAGCTTCTGCAGGTCGCCCATGTCCCGGTCGGTCAGCAGTCCCAGCTCGTGGTAGCGGGAGATGCGGGCCGCGTAGTCGAGGGGGGCGTTGAAGGTGCCCGCGGGCGGACGCCAGGCGTTGAGCCGGCACACCGCGCCGAGCGCCGCCCTGATGTCCGCGCGCGGCGGGGCTTCGGCCGGATGCCGGTGCAGAGCCGCCACCCGGCCGGGCATCCGCTCGATGACCAGGGTGCAGTTGTCCGGGTCCGCCGCGATCAGCCGCGGGACGCGCACCGGGGGCCGGTGCCGGACGAACGAACGGTATGCGGCTATTTCGTGCCGGATCCGCTCGGCCCATACGGGGGAGTGGTCGAGTAAGCACTTGGCGACAGCCGTGCTGCGTCCCGTCGTACCGACCAGGAGCACGGAGCGTCCGCTGCGGCGCAGCACCTGCACCGGGGCGAACTCCGGGCAGATCCGGTGCACCGACGCGATCGCCGTGCGCAGCTGGGCGCCCTGGGGGCCGGACAAGTCGAGTCTCCCGCTGAGCGGTTGGGTGCCGAGCCCCGGAACGCGCCGCGTCCTGCCCGTACCCGGTACGGGGGCCGTCGGACGCGCGGGGTCGAGGTAGGGGCCACCGCCCGCCGGGCGGAGATGCGGCGACCGGGGCGGGGCGGACACAGAGGACGATGCTGCGTACATGGGCGAGACAGATCCCTTCGTGTGCCTGCTGTGCCTGGAGAAGCAGTGCGCTGCCCGACCCGGAACACGGGGTGCACCCTGGGGAATGTCCCAGTGAGGTCCGGGTCGGGGTGGCGCGTTCCTACCTCACCGCAGACGCGCACTGGCACACCATCTGGCGCACCCTGGCGAACCCTGGCGAATAGTCCCGGAGCAACTGACACGGGGCTACTGTCAACTCAGCCGAGTACCTGGGGGCTTGATGTGAGCGGACAACCCAACACCCGACTTTCGGACCTGTTCGGCCTCGCCGGCTGGTCCAAGGGTGAACTCGCGAGGCTGGTCAACCGGCAGGCGGCGGCCATGGGCCATCCGCAGCTCTCGACCGACACCTCGCGGGTGCGGCGGTGGATCGACATGGGAGAGATCCCGCGCGATCCGGTGCCGCGGGTGCTGGCGGCTCTGTTCACCGAGCGTCTCGGCCGTGTCGTGACCATTGAGGACCTCGGTCTGGTCCGGCACGGGCGTACGGGGAAACGGCAGGGCGACGGGAGCGTGGAACATCCCGACGGCATGCCGTGGGCGCCCGACCGAACCGCCGCGGTCCTCACCGAATTCACGGGAATGGACCTCATGCTCAACCGACGCGGCTTGGTGGGCGCGGGTGCCGCGCTCACCGCGGGATCCGTACTCAGCAGTGCCATGCACGACTGGCTGCACACCGATCCGGCCCTCACCGCCGATGCCCCCCAGTTCGACGACCCCCTGCACGCCGACCCCGCTGGGTTCGACCGCTACGAGGCCGCCCCCATCGGGTCGCAGGAGATCGAGGAACTGGAGCGCTCGGTCGAGGTGTTCCGGGCCTGGGACGCGGCCCGCGGCGGCGGGCTGCAACGCAAGGCGGTCGTGGGCCAGCTCAACGAGGTGGGCGGCATGCTCGCCTACCGGCAGCCCGACCATCTCCAGCGGCGCCTGTGGGGCGTCGCCGCCAACCTGGCCGTCCTCGCGGGCTGGATGTCCCACGACGTGGGCCTCGAACCGACGGCTCAGAAGTACTTCGTCATCGCCGCCCATGCCGCGAGAGAGGGCGGTGACCGGCCCCGCGCCGGCGAGGCGCTCTCCCGTGCGGCCCGCCAGATGGTGCACCTGGGCCGGCCCGACGACGCACTCGACCTGATGAAGCTCGCCCGGTCCGGCTCCGGCGAACAGGTGCTGCCCCGCACCAGGGCGATGCTCTACACCATCGAGGCCTGGGCACAGGCTTCCATGGGCAAGGGCCAGGCGATGCGCCGCACCCTCGGACAGGCGGAGGACCTCTTCGTCTCCGACAAGAGCGACGTGCCACCGCCGAGCTGGATGCAGACCTTCAAGGAGGAGGACCTGTACGGCATGCAGGCCCTGGCCTACCGCACGCTGGCGGAGCACGATCCGAGTGCGGCCGCGCACGCCCAGCACTACGCGGAGAAGGCCCTCGCCCTGCGGGTCGACGGACGGCAGCGGTCGAAGATCTTCGACTTCCTGTCGATGGCCTCGGCCTGCTTCATCGCCGACGACCCCGAACAGGCGGACCGCTATGCGCGGCTGGCGCTGGTGTCGATGGGCTCCAACTCCTCGCACCGCACCTGGGACCGGCTGCGTCAGATGTACCGGCTCACCGCCGAGTACTCCAGCTACCCGAAGATCAACGAGCTGCGCGAGGAGATCAGGCAGGCACTGCCGAAGCCGAAGGGAAGGGGTGGCAACAGCGCTCGGGCGTGAGCTTGTTATGCAGTCACCTTCGCGATGAGCACGCAGGCGTCGTCCTCGCGCTCGGTCTCGCCGAACTCCTCCATGACCATGCGCACACAGTCCTGTGCGGTGCGCGCCCCGTCGAAACGGGGGGCCAGGTCGAGGAGCCGGTTCACGGCAGCCGTACTGCTGCGCCCGGGTACCAGTCCGTCCGTGTGCAGCAGGAGCAGGTCGCCCGGTTCGAGGGTCTCCTCGGCCTGCGCGTAGACGGCTCCGGAGGTCGCGCCGAGGAGCACGCCGTCGGGTGAGTTCAGCCTGCGCCCCGTCCCGCTCCGGAACAGCAGCGGGGCGGGGTGCCCGGCCTGCGCCCAGACCAGGGTGCGGGTCTTGGGACGGTAGCGGCAGCAGACCGCGCTGCCGAGAGCCGGCTGCACGGTGGCGTCGAGCAACTGGTTGAGCAGCGACATCAGTTGGCCGGGTTGGGTGCCCGCCATCGCCATGCCGCGCACGGCGCCGAGGAGGGTCGCCATGCCGGAGGCCACGGCGACTCCGTGCCCGGTGAGGTCGCCGACGCTCAGCAGGGTCTCGCCGTCGGCCAGTTCGAGTGCGTCGTACCAGTCGCCGCCGATCAGGGCGCTGGCCGACGACGGTAGATAGTGGGCGGCCAGGTCCAGGGTCTCGGTGCCCTGGTGCGGGAGCCGCAGGGAGCCACGCCACGGCGGCAGCACGGCCTCCTGCAGCTCGACCGCGAGCCGGTGCTCGCTCTGCGCGCGCTGCCTCTGGCGTTGTAACGAGTCACGGGTCTCGCTCACCGCCCGTTCACTGCGCCGCAGTTCGCTGACGTCCCGCAGCACGGCCCACATCGAGGCGGTGCTGTCGTCGGCGCCGAGCACGGGCTCGCCCATCATGTGGACGGTGCGCACCTCGCCGTCCGGGCGCACGACACGGAACTCGCCGTCTATGCGTTTGGCATCGACCAGACAGTCCGTGACCATGCCCGTCAGTGTCGGCCGGTCCTCGTCGAGCACCAGGGAAGGGAGTTCGTCGAGGGTGAGCGGGGGAGCTGTGCGGTCGCGGCCGAGTATCTCGTACAGCTCCCCGGACCAACTCGCCTCGTCCGTAAGGAGGTTCCACTCCGCGCTGCCGACCCGGCTGAGCAGCGAGCCGCGCCGGGGAGCGGGCGGCGCGGTTCGCGCGGCGGACTGTGCCCCGGGTACCGACGGCACGGGCGGCGGGCCTTCCCGCAGCTGCGCCAAGTGCTCGTCCAGATCGGTGAGTTGGTGAAGTGCGAGGTCGTACAGCGCGCGCTGCCAGCGCTCCTGGGGGTCCGAACCGTCACTGGGCGCGTCCCGTCGTACGGCGTCCACATCGCCCTTGAGCCGCCGTGTCTGCGAAATCAGCGCGTCGACCGAGCCGCGTCCTGGCGGCTGGGCGGCGGGGTGGTCCGCGGAGAGGTGGGACGGCATGACGCACTCCGATGCGGGGACGGTTCGGCCTGGGCGGGGCGGAGGGACCGTTACGACTGTTGCACAGGGCGCGACGCGCTGTAAGGGATTTGGCAGCACACGATACGGTGGTGCTTCTGGCATATGCCACAGTCTTCGCAGAGGGATCGGGCGGAGCGTGTCGTCTACGCCCTTTGATGGTGCAAGTCGTAGGCGCTGTACGCGACTTGGTGGGTCGGTGGGGTGTCCGATCCGGTGTTCATCTGCGTGTTCGACGGTCCTTTGTTCTAAGGAGTCTGGCAAGACCTCGTGGTGAAGTCGAGGAATCTTGCCATGTGACGCAGGTCACATTAATTCACCCCCGTTCAGGCGTAATGCAAACGCCACTTGCGAGGTCGTAAGTACACATCGGCACAACCGGCCGACCTCTCGCCCGCAGTGGAGACCGTATGGACACGACCCTCGAGCAGCCCGCCCCTGCCCGGCTGATCACCGCGGAGAACCAGGAACTGCCCGTCCCCGCCATCCTGCGCTACGACTCCACCGACCCGCTGGCCGTCTGTGTCGACTTCCCGCCCGAGGTCTCCCTGGACGGACAGGCAGTGACCTGGACCTTCGCCCGTACCCTGCTGGAGGAGGGGCTGCGGGGGCCGGCCGGCGGCGGGGACGTGCACCTCTGGCCGTGCGGCCGGAGCACGACGGTCGTGGAGTTCCACTCGCCGTATGGTCTCGCCCTCCTCCAGTTCGGCACGCCCGCCCTGCGAAGCTTCCTGCTCCGCACCTATGCGGTGGTCGACGCAGGGCAGGAGGACCTCGGCGAGGCCGTCGAACAGGGGCTCAGCGCGCTCTTCGGGGGTGTCTGAGTGGCGTAGGGCGGTCTCAGTACCGCAGCACCCCCGCGATGCCGTCGGATCCTCCCAGCGTGCCGTCCGGTACGAAACGGACCTCGGCACCGGTCTCCAGGCATTGTTCGACGATCTCGTCCACGATGTCCTCGCGGGCGTCGAGGTCGCCGCTCTCGGCCGGCATCAGATGGTCGCCGCCCGCATCGCGGACCGTGACCCGGTAGTTCTCCTCGACGGCCAGCAATCGCAGTCGACCCTCCCGGGCGCTCTGCCAGATCTCGTCGACACCGGCCGCGAACGCCCTCCGTCCGCGCGCCGCTTCGAGCTCCAGGGTCACCGCGTCGGTGCTCCTGCGGGCTTCCGCGGCGACCAGTGGCCGGACCGCATGCCAGACCGCGTCCGGGGTGCCGTGCGCGAGACCGCCGTGCGGGACGTGCACCGCGTCCTTGGTGACGCTGCCGACGTCGTCCAGCGCGGACAGTGCCGCGGTCTCGCCGGTGATGTACAGCGGCCGCGGGTCCTCGCGCAGGAGCTTGGCCAGCGCCGTGTCGGTGTCCCGCAGGAAGTGCCGCGTGTCCTCGTCCCGGAACGTGCTCGGCATGTCACCGATCCGCTCCAGGCGCTCGGAGTCGAAATTCTCGCGGGTCCTGGTCAGCGGAAAGCCGCCGGCCCGGTGCTCGGTGACACGGTCGACGCCGCCGTTCCACAGTGTGGCGCGGTCGGCCGAGACCGACAGGACCCAGAACGGGCGCTCCGAGGCCTGGGCGGAGACGAGGTTGCGGGTCAGGAAGGTGTCCGAGAGCACCACGCGCTCCGGTACGGCACGGGACAGGGACCACACCTGGTGCTCGCCCGGAGCGGCGAAGATCACCAGACCGTCCTCGGTATGGGAAAGATCGATCTCGGCGAGGGCCAGGTCGAGCTGCCGGACGACATCGGCGCGCCGCTCCCGGGGGACCGCCGGGTCGGCCTCCAGCTGTTTCTTGGCCTCGGCCACCACATTGCGCAGCCGGACCGGGTCCTGGGCGTTCTCGGGTTCACGGCGGTGGGTCGGCGTGAGTACGGACACCGCCGGATAGGCGCGCGGTCGGCGCAGTTCGGAGAGGGTCGCAGGGCTGAGTGCGTGCTCCATAACAGCACCATAGGGCCGATCGGCCGATCAGGCATTTGGGGCAACTTGATCGGGCACTCAGGGCATTCCTCGGGCTGCCGGCGCTGCCGGCGCTGCGGGTCGTCGGGACCGGCGGGGATGTGTACGCCTCCGAACGCCAACGCTGCTGCGCAAGGCCGGCATGGGCGTCATCACCATCGTCGGTGCCGAACCGGGGCGCGGCCGGGGCGGCGGGCACCGTACGACCTGCCCGATCGTGCGGATCCGGTGGAGTTCTGACCACGTCGATGCGGCTTCGGCCGGGCGCGGCAGCCACCGTCGGGTGGTCTTCAACTCCTCGGCCGTCTCGCTCCGTTCACTCATGCCGGGATCGCGGACGGAGTGGATCTCAGTCGTCGCGTTCGGGCCCGCAGGAGCTGCCGTCGGGCGGGAGACTGCCGTACAGCAGGAAGTCGTCGACCTTGCGGTGCACGCACGTGGAGGAGCCGTAACCTGTGTGGCCCTCGCCCTTGTTGTCGAGGACCACGGCCGAGTCGCCGAGGCGCTTGGCGGTCTCCACGGTCCAGCGGTACGGCGTCGCGGGGTCGCCGCGGGTGCCGACGAGGAGCATCTTCGGGGCGTGGACGTCGCGCACCTTCTCGCGGATGAAGTCGGTGCCCTTCGGGCGGCCGTAGCAGATCAGGTACTCGGTGAGCCGGTAGCGGCCGAAGACCGGCGACGCCTGATCGTAGGCGGCGCGCAGCCGGGCCAGGTCCTTGGTGATCCGGTCGGCGCCGGGGCGGTCGGGATCGTCCGCGCAGTTGACCGCCATCAGCGCCGCCGGAAGATTGTCGAGCGGTACGTCCTCCACGTCGGTGAGGGTGCTGTGCGTCGGGTCGTCGGAGGGAGCGTGCGCGCGGGTGAGGACATCGGAGCCGCCGCCCGTGAAGCCGAGGACGCCCGCCGTGTCGCCCTGCTCCACCAGCTCGGCGAGCGCCCGCTCCAGCGAGGGCCACAGATCCTTGCTGTAGAGGGCCTGGCCGATGGCGCCCACCAGGTCCTGTCCGGTGAAGTCGGGGCCGAAGCCCGTCGGCACCGGATCCTCGTCCAGCGATGCCACGAGCTGCAGGACCTGTTGCCGGGCGCCGCGCGCGTCGGTGCCGAACGGACAGGCGATGTCCTTCACGCACCAGTCGACGAAGTCCTCCAGCGCCGTCTGCTGCCCGGCGGCGCCCGCCACGCCCTGTTCGGCCAGCGGCTCGGTGAGGGTGTCCACGCCGTCCAGCACCAGCCGGCCCACCTTCTTGGGGAACTGGGCCGCGTAGACCGCGCCGAGCCGGCTGCCGTACGAGAAGCCGAGGTAGTTGAGCTTCTTGTCGCCGAGGGCCTGGCGCATGACGTCCAGATCGCGGGAGACGTTCACCGTGCCGATGTGCGGGAGCACGGGCCCGGAGTGCTTGGTGCACTGGTCGGCGGCCTTCCGCAACGTCCCGAGCACGGCCTGCGGGTCCTGGTCGAAGGCGGTGTCGTCGTCGGTGGCCGCGAGCGCCTGGTCGGTGCCGTTGCCACAACTGACCGGGGAGGACCTGCCGACACCGCGCGGATCGAAGGACACCACGTCGTACTCGTCCGTGAGGGCCATGAAGTCGTCGCCGTCGGCCGCGAGGGCGGGCACGCCCGCGCCGCCCGGGCCGCCGAAGTTCAGCAGCACCGAGCCACGCTTGTGCTTGGTCGTGGCCCGGTAGCGGGCGAGTGCCAGTTCGAGGGTGCCCGCGCGGGGCTTGGCGTAGTCGAGGGGAACAGTGACCTTTCCGCACTGCAGGTCCTTCGGGGCCTCCATGCCCACGCACTTCGACCACTTGATCTTCTGGCGGTAGAAGCGCGACAGGTCCGGTCCGGAGCCGTCCGTGACCATGGACGGCAGTCCGGCGCCGAGCAGGGCCAGCCCCACGGCTCCGGAGAGAGCGCATCGCCGCCTCGTCACCTTGGCGAGCATCCATGCCTCCAAGGACGCCCATCGGCGCCCTCGATCACGATAAGCGGCCGTTCTACGGGCCGCCTCCGGGGAGCGCGATCACGGAATGTGCCCGGCTCTGTGCTCGCTCGATGCGCCTGAGCCGGCCTATGCCGGACCTGTCCAGCTCGCCGCGCGATGCTGCGCTCGCCCGCGGCCCTTCGGGGTACGGCGACCGGTTCACCCCCGCTCGCGCGCCGGGCGATGTCCCGCTCGCCTGCGGTGTCGGCCGTGCGGTGCGGTGCTTATGCCCGGTCGTTCGTCGGCCTGTCCCGCTCGCTCTCGGCTGTCCCGCGCGAGACGCCATGCTCACGCCGGGTCGTCCCCATGGGTCTGTCCCGCTTGGCCTCGGCTGTCGGCTGCGCGGTGCCGCGTCCGTCCTGTGCCCTCCGCTGTACGGTCACCCCGGCCTCCGCCGTACAACCGCCCCCGTCCTCCTCCGCGCGGCTCTGCGCTCGCCCCCGGCCCTTCGCCGTGCGACAACCCGCTCACGCCCTCCCTCCCGTCGCCACCGCCGTGAGCAGCACCATCCCGGAGTCCCCGTGGGCCGGCAGGGGCGGGTCGGGGTCGACGTGGGTGATCGACAAGTCCCGGGTGAGGGGGGTGAACACCTCCGTGACGGTCTCCGGGTTCACCGGACAGCCCGGCCAGCGCGAGGTCGGTCCGATGCGGTGGGTCGGCATGTTCTCCATGAACGCGGCCACCAGATGTCCGCCCGGCACCACACAGCGGGCGAACGCCCGGCAGAAGTCAGTGAATTCGGCGATGTCCTCCGTGGCGCCCTCGGCGACGAAGTGCATGGACGCCAGCTCGTACCCACCCCGCTCCAGGTCCCGGACGTCCGCGTGGACGACGTGCACCTGCGCCAGCGACCCCGCGAGCGTCCTCGGCACCGCGGGGTTGAGGTGCCGGCACAGCGCGTGGAAGGGCAGCCAGCTCGCGTCGGGCCCGCAGACGATCTGCCGTTGCAGATAGGCCACATTGCCCGCGCCGGCCTCGACGGCATCCACACGGCGGCTCGCCGCGGACGCGAGGATCAGCGGGTAGAGGTTGGGCCCGGCACCGAACTCCACCGAGCGGGCGACCCCGCCCGGTGCCAGACGCCGGTAGAACGCGGAGTGGTGGGTGATCACTTCGGCGTCCGAGGGATGCAACTCCCGGTAGTTCTCGGCGAGATAGTCGGCGACCGGCCAACGGTCCCAGTCCACGTCGTCGTTGTGCGTCATCATCGCCGCATCCACCTCCTCAGTCCCTCGGGCACGGCCGGAAGCGTCCCGCCGGCGCGGTCGGTGTGGCGAGATGGTCCCAGCACCCGCCCGGTCTTGCGGTACACGCGCCCACCAGGGCCGGCGGTGCGCGGGCCGGTGCACCCGGGTACCGGTGAGTGCGGTGACGGCCCACAGAGACGTACGCGCAGCGAGGACCGTCACGCAGGCGACCGTGCTGACAGCGACCGGAGTGACGTGAGCGGCCATGAGCCGACGATCTTTTTCGATCGTAGGCACCGGGGCGCGGGGCTGCATCCCGGCAGAGCGCGTCAGCTCTGATGGAACCGGCCGTGCAACTGCCGTACACGCTCCGTCAGCTCGGGCACCGGCCCCTCCACGATCACGCCGGGGGCGACCTCGTTGACCGGCAGTGTCCGCACCGGGGGTGCCGGGACGCCCAACTGGGTGAGCCACTGGGTCAGTTGCTGGGACGAGGCGACGTACACGATGCGTCCGAGGCCCACCCAGGCGTGCGCGGCCGCGCACATCGGACAGTGCTCGCCGGAGGTGTACACGGTGGCCGCCGCCCGGTCCTCGGGCGTCATGTGCGCCGCCGCCCAGCGGGCCAGCTCGAACTCGGGATGCCGGGTGCGGTCCCCTGAGGCCACGCGGTTGTGGTCCTCGGCGAGGATCTCGCCGTCGGCGCTCACCAGGACCGAGCCGAACGGTTCGTCCCCGGCCTCCAGCGCCTCGGTGGCCAGCTCGACGCAGCGGCGCAGATACGGCAGTTCGGTTTCCTTCACGATTCTGTGTCCTTCGCGACCATGGAATACGGCCCTCCTCGCCACGAGCCTAAGGTCATCGCCGCGTCGCCGGGAACGCGTTTCGGGCCACGGTGACCACCCCGAGGGCCACCGCGACCAACGGCAACGCGGTCCACGGCAGCGCCCCGGCGCCCCAGCCGTCCAGTGCCAGACCCCCGGTCAGCGAACCCACCGCGATCCCGGCGTTGTACACCGTGGTCTGCAACGACGTGGCCACGTCCGCCCGCTCCGGACCCGACGCGTCGATCAGCGCCGTCTGGATCAGCGTCGGCGCACCCCCGAAGGCGACGCCCCACAGGGCGACCGAGATCAGCAGTACACCAGGGACCCCGGCGGCCGGCCCCAGCGCGAGCATCACGGCCGCGCACAGCGCCAGCGCGCCGATGAGCGTCGGCCGCAGATGCCGGTCCACCAGCACCCCGGTGATCCAGATCCCCACCACCGTCGCCGCCCCGAACACCAGAAGCACCAGTCCCGTACGGCCGAAACCGGCATGCGCCGCGAACGGGGCGACGTACGTGTACATCACCTGGTGTCCCACCAGCAGGAACAGCGTGACGGACAGGACGGCCGGGATGCCCGGCAGCGCGGCGACCCGGGCGAGCGGCACGCGCGCGTGCGCCGTCTCGCCCGGGAAACCGGGCACCCGCCACCGCACCCAGCCCACCAGCAGCACCGCGAGCCCGGACAGCAGCCCGAACGCCGTGCGCCAGCCCACCGTCCCGGCCAGCGCGGTCCCGGCCGGGATGCCCAGGGCCAGGGCGAGGGTGATCCCGGCGAGGACGATCGCGATCGCCCGGCCGCGCCGCTCGGCCGGCACCATCCGTGCCGCGTACCCGGCGAGCATCGCCCAGAGCGTCCCGCCCATGGCCCCGGCCACCAGCCGTGCCCCGAAGGTGAGGGCGTACGACGAGGACATCGCCACCACCGCGTTGCTCACCGCGAAGCCGAGCAGTGCCCCGACGAGCACCGGCCGGCGTGGCAGCCCGCGCAGCATCGCCGTGAGCGGGATCGCGGCGGCGAAGGACGCGAGCGCGTACCCGGTGACGAGGAAGCCGATCCGGGCTTCGGAGACGCCCAGATCCGGGGCCATGCGGGGCAGCAGACCCGCGGGCAGCAGCTCGGTCAGCGCAGCGGTGAAGGCGGCCGTCGACAGGGCGAGGAGCCCGGACCACGGAAGCGGGACGGAACTGGGCGGGGCTGTGCCCTTGGCCGGGCAGGTGGTGGACATGCGACCATGATCGGACCTTCACATCAGTGTGAAGGCAAGGGCGACCCGGGAGTACGCGATGAAGATCGGTGAACTGTCCCGACGCACCGGAGTCCCCACCCGGCTGCTGCGCTACTACGAGGAGCAGGGCCTGCTCCACCCCGAGCGCACCGACAACGGCTACCGCGCCTTCGGAGAGGCCGCGGTCCGCGACGTCCAGCAGATCCGCGGGCTGCTGGACTCGGGCCTGACCACGGAGATGATCCGCGTGATCCTGCCGTACCTTTCGGGGCCGGAGGAGATCCTGTTGCCGCCCGAGCACCTGACACCTCGGACCGCGGCTCTCCTGGAGGCCCACGTCGATCGCATCCAGGCCCGGATCGACTGTCTTGCCCGCAACCGCGACCGGCTCAGCGCCTACCTGGCGGCGGTCCGCGCGGAGGCCGGGCGGCCGTAATCGCCATTGCCGCAAAGGCGTCCGGGTGATGAAGTGAGCCCATGGATCATGTAGCGGTACTCGCCCTCTTCGACCGGGACATGCGCGAAGGCGCACAGCCGGACGGTCCCGGTGCCCATGTCGAGCGGGTCGGCGGGGTGGTCCGCCAGGTCGCCGCCGAGCACGGCTGGAACGGCGTCGTCTGGTCCGACCTGGACGCGTCGAGCGCCGACAAGGCGATCGCCGAGCAGATCGCGTACTACACCGGGCTCGGCCGCGAGTTCGAGTGGAAGCTGTACGGCCACGACCTGCCGTTCGACCTCGGACAGCGGCTCAGGGCAGCCGGATTCACTCCCGAGCCCGAGGAGACGCTGATGATCGCCGAGGTCGCCGACCTCACCCTGGACGTCGAACCGCCCGAGGGGATCCGTTTCCTTCCGGTCACCGACCGGGCGGGCGTCAACCTCGTGGCGGATGTGCACGAGAAGGCCTTCGGCACCGACAGCTCCCGGCTGCGGCACCAGCTGCTCGCCCGGCTGGACGACCCCGACAGCGTGGTCGCCGTCGTCGCGCTCGCCGGAGACGAGCCGGTCAGCGCCGCCCGCATGGAGCTCGTGCCCGGCACCCGCTTCGCCGGCCTGTGGGGCGGCGGCACCGTCGAGAGCTGGCGCGGCCGCGGGATCTACCGCGCCCTGGTCGCGCACCGGGCCCGCGCCGCCGTGGAGCGTGGATACCGCTACCTCCAGGTCGACGCGCTGGCCACGAGCCGGCCGATCCTGGAACGCCTCGGGTTCGAGCCGCTGACGATCACGCAGCCGCACGTGTACCAGCCGTAGCACCCGGCGGCCGGGACAGCTGTGGTCAGGTGGCGGGGACGGCTGTAGAGGCCGGCGGCCGCGATGTCACATCCGGGCCCGCCCGATCCGTCGCACCGGTATGACGACGAACCAGAACCAGAGCATCCTCCTCGCCGGCGCGAGCGGCGTCCTCGGCCGCCACGTCGCCAGGGCCCTGACCGACGCGGGCCACAAGGTCACCGGACTCGGCCGGAGCGAGGGCAACGGCGTCCGGGCCGACCTCATGGACCGCGAGGCCCTGCTGCGGGCCGTGGACGGACAGCACTTCGACACGGTCGTCCACGCGGCGACCGCCCTGCGCAAGCCGCCCATGCGCCACCGCGACATGTACGCCACCGACGCGCTGCGCATCGAGGGCACCGCCCACCTCGTCGAGGCCGCCCGGGCCACCGGCGCCCGCCGTTTCGTCACCGAGTCGATGGTCTTCGGATACGGGTACGGCGACTTCGGCGACCGACCGGTCACGGAGGACGACGAGTTCGCGCCGCGCGGCACCGACCCGGAGCTGGAGCGGCACCTCGCCGGGATGCGTACGAAGGAACAACTCACCTTCGAGGCGGCCGGGTTGGAGGGCATCGCACTGCGCTTCGGCCTCTTCTACGGCCCCGGCGGCACCGACAACGTCCTGGCCCTGCTGCGCAAGCGGCAACTGCCCGCCCCCGCCGACCACGGCCGGGTCCTGCCGTGGGTCGAACTCACCGACGCGGCCCGCGCGGTGGCCGCGGCGGTCGTACACGGGCGCCCGGGGCAGGCGTACAACGTCGTGGACCGCGCACCGCTCGGCTTCCGCGCCCATCTGCTGTGCGTGGCCGAGGAGTTCGGACTGCCGAAGCCGATGAGCGTACCGCTGTGGCTCACGAGGCCGATGAGCTACGCGCACACGATGTTCTCGGCGAACCTGAGGGTGTCGGCGGAGAAGGCCGAGCGGGAACTGGGCTGGACGCCCGCGTACCCGTCCAGTCGCGACGGTCTGGCCGCACTGCGGGCCGCGACGGCCCGGTGATCACAGATCGAGCTGGTACTCCACGGACCTGTGCGTCGGCAGGTATCCGAGTGAGTCGTTGACGGCCAGCATCGGCTTGTTGCTCTCCGCGGTGTCGGTGCACAACCCGGACAGTCTCGGGTACCGTTCGAGCGCGTGGCAGACGGCCGCGGCCTTCATCCAGCGGGCGAGGCCCTTCCCGCGGTGCTCGGGCAGCACAGCGGTGCCGTAGTGCTGTCCGTCCCCTGATCCGTCGCCCGGCACGACCAGTTCGGAGAAGCCGACCACGCTGCCGTCCGTCGCGTCCACGGCGGCGACGGTGTGCAGCAGCTCTCCGCGTCGCGCGATCGCCTCCGCGGCCGCGATCACGCGCTCCACGTCCCAGACGACCCTGCCGAAGTCCGTGCCCTCCATCGGCATGTCGTCCATCGCCCGCCGCGAGTCGGCGAAGGACCGCGCCAGCGCGTCCGGCACGGTGCCCTCCCACTCGGCCAACCGGTAACCGGGGTGCGGCAGTTCGACGAGCGCGTCGATCGCGGCACGATCGACGTCGGCCAGCGGGAGCCGGGCGTAGGTGAGCGCCAGGACCTGCCGGAAGCCCCGCGCGGCCAGAAACTGATCGGCGGGGGAGCCCTGTACGGCCTGCGCGATCACAGACCGCCGCCCCTCCGCCTTCGCGGCGCCCACGGCGGCCTTCAGCAGCCGGCTTCCGACGCCCTGCCGCCGCTCGGCGCCGTGCACGGCGAGGTGTAGTTCGGCGAGGTGCTCCTGCCCCTCCTTCGTGAACAGCCGTAGGAAGGCGGACCCGAGCGGGACCCCGTCGTCCCCGGAGGCCAGCCAGGCCAGACGGCGGCTGGAGGCGGTGGGTTCGAGGTCGGCGAGCGGGGTGATGGGGAAGCGCAAGCGAGTCTCCGTCAGGGAGGGGGCGGCGGGCGCTTGAAGCCTGCCGTCGCACTCCGGCGGGCGCAACGGGATTTGACGTCGGGGCACCCCCACGCGTCGGAGCACCCACACTCAGGGCACTCACGTGCGGCGGCGCGCCGGAGTCTCCGGCGCGCCGCGTTCTCGCGTGTGCTGGTGTGGTGCCCTGTGCCGTACGACCGTCAGCGGCGCGCCTTCGACCGGTCCAGCGCCGCCACGCCGAGCGCGGCGAGACCGATCTGGATGAGCCACTCGACCCAGTCGATGCCCTTGGTGTCGGCCACGTCGAAGGCCCCGGCGATCGCCGAGCCGATCAGTGCGGCCACGATGCCGACCAGAATGGTCCACAGAATTCCGATGCGCTGACGGCCCGGAACCACGAGCCGGCCCAGGACACCGATGACTATGCCGATCACGATGGCACTGATGATGCCGTCGACTTCCATCTCCGCCCCTTTTCTGATGAGCCCCGATGTAGTCCGGATGCCCGCTGGGGGCGGCGTCAGTCCGGCTCCGTCCCAACCGTCGGTCAACACCCGGTCAATCCTGGTCCGGAGTAGCGGACGATTCTGTTCAGCCTTCTTCGTGTCATGTACCGTTCAAATTAATCGCATATCTATGCGCGTAGTTCCCTTCCCGCATCACCCTTCCCCCACTCCTCACGGAGGTATGCCGGATGCTCGGACTTACCGTTCCCCGCCACAGACTCGGCGCGGTCCTCGCCGGATTCAGCCTCATCGCCGCGGGTGTCGCCGTGCAGGTCGCCGCCACCCCCGCCGCCGCTGCCACCCCGCACCGGATCCTCTTCGACAACGCCCACGCCGAGACGGCCGGCAACGCGGACTGGATCATCTCCACCGGTCAGCCCGACCCCCTGGGGGAGGACTCCTCGCCCTCCGCCGAGACCGACTGGACCGGCGCCCTCTCCTCCTGGGGTGTCGCCCTCCAGAAAACCGGCGACTACAGCCTCAGGACCGCGACGAGCGCCCTCACTTACGGCGGCTCCGCGGCCACCGACCTGTCGAACTTCGACACCCTGGTCCTGCCCGAGCCCAACACGCTCTTCACCACCGCCGAGAAGACGGCGATCATGACCTTCGTGAAGAACGGCGGCGGCCTCTTCATGATCTCGGACCACACCGGCGCCGACCGCAACAACGACGGCGAGGACGCGGTCGAGATCCTCAACGACCTGATGACCAACAACAGTGTCGACTCGACCGACCCGTTCGGCTTCTCGATCGACTCGCTGAGCATCGGCTCGGACTACCCGAGCGCCATCAGCGACAGCAGCAACCCCGTCCTGCACGGCTCCTTCGGCACCGTGACCAAGAGCCTGATCGCCAGCGGCACCACGGCCACCCTCAAGCCCGCCGACAACTCCGCCGTCAAGGGCCTGCTCTACCGCACGGGTTACTCGGGCAACACCGGGGCCTTCTTCGCGACCAGCACCTTCGGCAGCGGCCGCGTCGCCTTCTGGGGCGACAGCTCACCCATGGACGACGGCACCGGCCAGTCCGGCAACACCCTCTACGACGGCTGGAACGACTCCGGCGCCACCAACGCGGCCCTCGCCCTGAACGCCACGGAATGGCTGGCGGGCGGCAGCGGCAGCGGTGGTGGCGGCGGTTCCACCTGCACGCCCGCCCAACTCCTCGGCAACAACGGCTTCGAGTCGGGCAGCAGCGCCTGGAGTGGCACCAGCGGCGTGATCACCAACTCAGGCGACGAGTCCGCCCGCACCGGCTCGTACTACGCCTGGCTCGCCGGCTACGGCTCCGCGCACACCGACACCCTGTCCCAGTCGGTGACCGTCCCGGCCGCGTGCACCACGGCCACGCTCAGCTTCTACCTGCACGTCGACACCGCCGAGACCACCACCAGCACCGCCTACGACACCCTCAAGGTGCAGGTCCTGAACGGCTCGGGCACGGTACTGGGCACGCCGGCCACGTACTCGAACCTCAACGCGGCCTCCGGCTACACCCAGCGCAGCTTCAGCCTGGCGGGTTACGCCGGCCAGACCGTCACCCTCAAGTTCACCGGCACGGAGGGCTCCACCCTCCAGACGTCGTTCGTCATCGACGACACGGCACTGAACGTCAGCTGACCCGCTCGGGGACCCACCCGGTCACGGCCGTCACCTCGGCCGCGATGTCGATCACCGTACGCCCGTCGGTCACCACGCGCAGCGTGCCGGCGGGCGCACGCTCGTCCAGCATCCGAGCCTTGCGGGCGCTGCCCCGCAGCTCCCGCTCCAGCTCGGAGCCGAGCTCCCGCCCGGCCAGCCGCCGCTCGGTCGTCTCGTCGCTCGCGGTGAGCAGGACCCGTACGATCCGGACGCCGACGCCCATCGCCCGCCGGAACACGCCCGTCGACTCCTCCAGCACGCTCACGGTGTGGGTGTAGACGAGGCGCCGGTAGCCGAGTTCGGCGTAGTTCCCCCACACGGCTGTCAGATTGCGCTCAGCGACGGCGGCCCGGTGCGGATCGCCCCCGGGCGCCGGATGCACCTGCCCCATGAAGTCACCGTCGATCACCGCATGGGCGACCCGAGCGGCCCGCAACCTCGCCGAGATCTCCCAGCCCACGGTCGTCTTGCCGACTCCGGCACGTCCTCCGAGGAGCAGAACCTCCGCGTGATCCATACGGCGAGAGTGGCACGCCAAGTCTCCGCAGGGCCACGGAGTTTCAGGCACGCAGGCGCCACGTGCGCAGGACGACCTCCCGGCCGCGCGACACCCTCCGGACCGGCGGCTCGTCCGTGAGCTCGAACGCACAGGACCGGGCGACCGCCTCACTCGCCGCGTTGGCGGCGTCGATGCACAGCACCACCCGACGGGGCCGGATCTCCCGGACGGCGTACTCGGCCGCGAGGCCCACCGCCCGCCCGGCGAGCCCTTGGCCGCGGTGTGCGGGCCCGATGCCATAGGCGAGTTCCAGGTCACGCTCGTCCGACCCGCTGCGGAACAGCAGCACCTCCCCGCGGGGGAGGAGCCCGTCCGTGGTGACGGCCAACTGGATCCTCCGTCCCTCGGCCTGGCCCTCCCGCGCGCCGGCGAGATAGGCGCGCGCCGCGTCCAGGTCGAACGGCGAGGCCACCGGCGTCCAGCGGGCCATCTCCGGATCGTCGTAGAGCGCGACCAGGTCGGCGAGGTCGGCGTCCGCCCACTCGCGCAGCCGGACGCCGTAGCCTTCGAGAGGTGCGGGCGGGACAAGGGTGAAGGTCTTGTTCGTGTCCATGGGTCGATCCTGCCCCGGGAGGCGGTCGGTGGAGGAGTCGGTGCTCGGCGGCGGCGCGGTCAACGAGGTCGTCCGCGTCGGAGAGACCGTGCGGCGCACACCGTCGCAACGGTCGCCGTTCGTACGGGAGTTGCTCGCGCTGTTCGAGAGCGCCCACTGGCGTGGCGCGCCCCGGTTCCTCGGCATCGACGAACACGGCCGGGAGACGTTCGGCTACCTCGAGGGGAGGGCCGGGGTGACCTTGTCCGAGCGCGTCGCCGCCCGTGACGACGAAGCCCTCGTGGAGGTCGCCCGACTCGTCCGGTCCTTCCACGACCTGACCCACGGGACGCCGCTCGCCGGCCATCGGGACGTCGTCTGCCACAACGACCTCGCGCCGAAGAACACCGTCTACGCCGTGGCGGACGGCGCATGGCGCCCTTCGGCCTTCATCGACTGGGACCTGGCCGCCCCGGGCGCCCGGATCCACGACGTCGCCCACGTGTGCTGGCAGTACCTCGACCTGGGTCCGGCCGTCACCGACGTGGCGGAGGCCGCTCGCCGGATCCGGCTGATCTGCGACGCCTACGGCCTCGACGGGCGGGACCGGCTGCTGGACACGGTGCTGTGGTGGCAGGACCGGTGCCGGCGAGGAATCGAGGCCGGGGCGCTGCGCGGCGAGCCGGCCATGGTCGGGCTGCGGGAACGGGGGGCCGTGGACGAGGTACGGGCCGCCTGGGAGTGGGTCGCCGGTCACCGGCGCGAGCTGGGCTCCCTCCTGGGGTGACGCCATGCGGAGGGGGCCGGTCCACCGAGTGTGGACCGGCCCCCTACTCCTGGGTCGAGGATTCTCTACGGCTTGGGTGCGCTCTTCGCCGCCGTGACGGTGCACATCAGCCCCAGGATCACCGCGAGGGCGCCGATGATGATGTTGTTCAGCGCCACACCGGCGTCGGGGCTCTCGCCGACGACCCAGGGGGCGATGATCATCCAGATGCCGACCGCGCAGAAGGCCCAGCTGAGGCCGTACATGCGCTCAGGGGTCTGGGTGAATCCGAGGGCCAGCAGACCGGTCGCTATGCCCACGATGAGGTTGTGGGTCACGAGGGCGGGCTGGCTCGTCGTGTAGTGGAGTATCCAGGGGGACACGGCGCAGTACAGACCGAGCAGGAACACCGGTCCGTCCACGAGCGCCACATCACGACCGCCGAGCATGCGGGCGTAGCGTTCCCGCATTTCTGGAGCGTCAGGGTGGCTGGTGATGTCACCTCTGGTGTGCGAGACGTTGGCCATGACTCGTCTCCTTTGACTTGCTGGCCTGACCGCGTCTGGTGCGGTGTGCGGTAAGCGCCGCCTGCATACATTCTGCGCTTATTTTCCCTTTATGTGTAGAGGTGGCGGCCCGTCTCCCGGTTCCCGGCCGACCTCAGTCACGGCCCCGGGCCCGCTTGAAGCGGGCGAGTCCCTCGGGCAGCTCCACGATCGGATCCGGATAGTCGAGCGCGGCGCGGTCCAGACCCCGCAGCTTCCACGGCTCGTGCACCACGGGCCCCCGCAGCGCGGCCAGTTCGGGCACCCAGCGGCGGACGTAGGCGCCGTCGGGGTCGTAGCGCTTGGCCTGGGTGACGGGGTTGAGGACGCGGTGGGGCCGGGTGTCGGTGCCGGTACCCGCCATCCACTGCCAGTTGAGCTGGTTGTTGGCGAGGTCGCCGTCGACCAGCAGATCCAGGAAGTGCCGGGCACCGACGCGCCAGTCGACGTACAGCGTCTTGGTGAGGAAGCTCGCCGTCAGCAGCCGGCCACGGTTGTGCATCCACCCCTCGTGGCGCAGCTGGCGCATCGCCGCGTCGACGATCGGGTAGCCGGTGCGGCCTTCCTTCCACGCCGCGATGTCCTCGGCGGCGGCCCGCCCGGAGCGCCAACGGTCGTGTCGGGTGCGGTAGTCGGTGGCGGCCGCGGCAGGGCGTGCCGCGAGCACCTGCCGGTTGAAGTCGCGCCAGGCGAGCTGCCGTACGAAGGCCTCGGCGCCCGGACCGCCTGCCCGGCGCGAGCGGTGGACGAGTTCGACGGGGGAGAGGGTGCCGAAGTGAAGGTGCGGGGAGAGCCGGGAGGTCGCGTCGCCGGCCAGGTCGTCATGGTGGTCCTCGTACGCGGTCACGCCCGCCCGCAGCCACGTGGTGAGCTGCTTGCGGCCCTCCGTCTCACCGCCGGCGGCGAGTCCTTCCGAGAGTCCGGACAGCTCGTCACGGGACGGCAGGAGCTCGGACCCGACGCCGTCAGGGACCCGCACGGTCCGCGGGGCGGCGAGCGGGTCCCGCAGCCGCTCCTGGGACCAGCGCCGGAAGTAGGGAGTGAAGACGGCGAAATGGTCCGAGGCTGCCGGGACCACCGAGCCGGGAGCGACGGCCGTGGTCACCGTGTCGTGAACGTGCAGCCGTACGCCCTCCGCCTCCAGGGCCCGGCGCAGCCGCTCCTCCCGCCGGTGGGCGTGGGCGCTGACGTCGGACGCCATGTGCACCTCGTCGGCGTCCGCCTCGGCGGCGACCTTGCACACCTCCTCGACGAGGCTGCCGTGGCGCACGACCAGCCGGCCGCCCCGCTCGCGCAGACCGGCGTCGAGGTCACGCAGACAGTCGGCCAGGAACGCCAGCCGGTTGGGGGCGGCGAATCCGGCGGCGTCCACGGCCTGGTCCCGCACGAACAGCGGGACGACCTGCTCGGTGCCGTCCAGGGCGGCTCGGAGCGGCGGGTGGTCGTGCAGGCGCAGGTCGCAGGTGAACAGGACGACCGAGATGCTCATGGTGCGTACTCCGGGATGCAGAGAGGAGCCGGGAGGTCAGGGGGCAGGGGTGTGCTGCGGATCGCGGGCCGTCGAACCCGCCGCTGTCCGGGCGATGTTGCGGGCCATGCCACCGAAGACGATCGCGTGGAAGGGGGAGACGCTCCACCAGTAGGCGTGGCCGAGCAGACCGTGCGGATGGAACAGGGCGCGCTGCCGGTAGCGGGTGCGGCCGTCCTCGTCCGTGACCGCGCCCATCTCCAGCCAGGCCAGGCCCGGCAGCCGCATCTCGGCCCGCAACCGCAGGAGCCGGCCGGGCTCGATCGCCTCGACCCGCCAGAAGTCCAGCGAGTCGCCGACCCGCAGCCGGGCCGCGTCCCGGCGCCCCCGGCGCAGTCCGACCCCGCCCACCAGCCGGTCCAGCCCGCCCCGCACCGCCCAAGCGAGCGGGAAGGAGTACCAGCCGTTCTCGCCGCCGATGCCCTCGATGACCCGCCACAGCGCCTCCGGCGAGGCGTCGACACGGAGCTCCCGGTGGTCGCTGTAGAGACTTCCGCCCGCCCAGTCGGGGTCGGTGGGCAACGGATCGCTGGGGGCGCCCGGCACCGAGGCAGACGACCACCGCGTCGTGACCCGCGCCTCCCGCACCCGCTGCAGCGCCAGTCGTACGGCCTCGTCGAAGCCGATCGGACGACCGGGCGGGCCGGGGAGATGGCGGGCGATGTCGTGCTCGCGGCAGACCACCTCGTGCCGCAGCGACTCGGTCAGCGGCCGGGCGATCGAGGCGGGCACCGGTGTCACCAGGCCCACCCAGTGGCTCGAGAGCCCGGGGGTGAGCACCGGCACCGGAAGGATGATCCGGCGCGGCAGTCCGGCGACCGCCGCGTACCTGAGCATCATCTGCCGGTACGTCAGCACCTCCGGTCCGCCGATGTCGAAGGCCCGGTTGACGTCCGACGGCATGCGGGCGCTGCCGACGAGGGCCCGGAGCACATCGCGGACCGCCACGGGCTGGATGCGGGTGTGCACCCAGCTCGGGGTGATCATCACGGGAAGGCGTTCGGTCAGGTACCGCAGCATCTCGAAGGACGCGGAACCCGAGCCGATGACGACGGCCGCCCGCAGGACCGTGGTCGGGACCTCGGAATCGAGCAGGATGCGGGCCACCTCGGCACGGGACCGCAGATGCGGGGAGAGTTCGTGCTCGGGCACGCCCGCCGGGGTGAGCCCGCTGAGGTGCACGATCCGCCGTACGCCCGCGATCCGGGCCTGCTCGGCGAAGATCAGCGCCGCCCTGCGGTCGGTCTCCTCGAAGTCCTTGCCGGAGCTCATCGTGTGCACCAGGTAGTACGCCACATCCATCCCGGCCAGTGCGCGGGCGACGGATGCGGCGTCGGTCACGTCACCGGCCACCACCTCGGCACGGTCGGCCCAGGGATGGTCGCGCAGCCGGTCGGGGGAGCGGGCCAGACAGCGCACCCGGTGTCCCGCCGAGAGGAGTTCGGGGACGAGCCGGCCGCCGATGTACCCCGTGGCGCCGGTCACCAGGCAGCGCAGTCCCTCTCGCGTGTCGTCGTGCTCCATCGGCCCTCGGTCCTTCGTCCAGGTCCCCCCTGCTGATCACTTCCGTGGCGTGGCTCGCTCCGGATGCGGTGCCGCGTGAACTCATCGGCGGGGCCACCACGCCGCCCGGCGCACGCGACCGCCCCGACCGCCCTGAGCCCGCTGCCCCTGGCACGCTCCGGAACCGGAACCGGAACCTGAACCGGGACGGGAGCAGGCGCGGGGCGAGCAGTGGCCGGGACGCGTTCGTGACCATGCTGCGCCGGCACCGGTTCCTGCCGACGGCCGACGCCCGTGGACGAAAACGCGGGCTCGGGAACATGATCGCGCCCATCGCGGGAAGCCGCACTCGTACGGAACAGGACGGTTCGAGTCGTACATCGATGCTGGAGGTGTTCGCCGCTATGGGCGCGAAGGTGTTGGAGCGGTTTCCAGCGGGAGCTCCTCGCGGATCGTGGCCGGCGGAGGAGTACGCGGCGGAGCGACGAGCCAAGGGTGAGCCGGCGACCGTCGTGATGGATCTGAAGTCGGACGCGTTCCTCGTGGTCGTCCCGGGGCGAGACGAGGACTGAACGGGGCACGCTCCTCCCCGGAGCGGCTCAGTCGGGCGGGGTGAGCGTCCCGCCCAGGTGCCGGGCCCTGCGGACGAACACCTCGTGCAGGTCCCGGGCCGCCCGCGGCACGGACTCGGCCCTGCGGCGCTGAAGCATCAGCAGCACCCGGGTCGTGTCGCCCTCGATCGGCCGGTGGGTGATCGTGCCCTGCCGCTCCAGCGGATCCCCGACCACGCTGAAGTCGGGCAGCACGGTCACCCCCAGCCCCTCGGCCACCATCAGCTTGCCCATCTCGGCGCCGTCGGTGGAGTACGCGAAGGACGTGCCGTGGTGGCCCAGCAGCCGGTGGACGAAACGGTGCATGACATAGCCGGTGCGCATCGCGATCAACGGCTGGGTGAGCAGGTCGTCCACCGACACACCGGTCCGCGCGGCCAGCGGACTGTCCGGGCGCAGGCACACCACCGGCCGCCCCCGCAGCAGCTGAGTGGACTCGAATCCCGCCGGCGTGTCGTCGCCGTCGAGGTGATTGACCAGACCGAGGTCGAACCCGCCCTCGGACAGGGCCCGGTGGATGTCCGTCTGCTGCGCGCCGACCACCTCGACCTGGGTGACCGGATGAGCGGCCCGGAAATCCTCGACCGCCGGAATGAGCAGCGGCACGGTCGCCGCGTTCACCGTCCCGACCCGGACCATCCGGCTGATGCGGTGCTGCTCGCCCGCCGCCGCCCGCAGCCGGTCCACCGCCTCCAGTACGCCGACGATGTGCGGAAGCAGCTCCCGGCCCTCCGCGCTCATCGTGGCCCCGGACCGCTTGCGCTCCAGCAGATCGACCCCGAGCTCCCGCTCCAGGTTCCGCACGGTCTCGCTCAACGCGGGCTGCGACAGGCGCAGTTCGTCCGCCGCCCGGCGCAGTGAGCCGAGCCGGGTCACCGCGGCGATGTATTCCAGCTGTTCCGTCCGCATGCCCGCAGAATGCGGGTCATTTCCCGCCCGGTTCAAGGGTTTCCCTGTCACACGTTCGTGAAATTCAATGGTCCGCGATACGAGACCGGTCGGGTTTACCTTGACGCCTCTCGCCACCGGCTGTCACGATCGACGACATGAAGATGCGACTGGACCTCACGCGGCGACGCCATGTCGACCTCGCGCGCGTCTCCAGTGCCTCCTGTTGCGCCGCGGCCTGATCAACCTCCTGTGATCCGCCGCGCTTTCCCTCTTTCCGAGGCTTTCCCCGCCTGAATTCCTTGTGCCCGCGCACCTCTTGAATTCGGCGTGCCCGAAAACATTCCGCAACAGGAGTCACGCATGCCTGCCGCGCCCGTGAAATTCGCCTACTGGGTCCCCAACGTCAGTGGGGGACTGGTCACCAGCAAGATCGAGCAGCGCACCGACTGGGGCTACGACTACAACCGCGAACTCGCCGTCCTCGCCGAGAACAACGGCTTCGACTACGCCCTCAGTCAGGTCCGCTACATGGCCAGCTACGGCGCCGAGTTCCAGCACGAGTCGACCAGCTTCAGCCTCGCCCTGCTGCTCGCCACCCAGCGTCTGAAGGTCATCGCCGCCGTCCACCCCGGCCTGTGGCACCCGGGCGTCCTCGCCAAGCTCGGCGCCACCGCCGACCACCTCTCCAAGGGCCGCTTCGCCGTGAACGTCGTGTCGGGCTGGTTCAAGGGTGAGTTCACCGCCCTGGGCGAGCCCTGGCTGGAGCACGACGAGCGCTACCGCCGCTCCGAGGAGTTCATCACCGCCCTGCGCAAGATCTGGACCGAGGACCATGCCGAACTCGGCGGTGACTTCTACCGGTTGCGGGACTTCTCCCTCAAGCCCAAGCCCCTCAACACCGAGGATCGGCCGCACCCGGAGATCTTCCAGGGCGGCAACTCCAGCGCCGCCCGCGCCATGGCGGGCCGGGTCTCCGACTGGTACTTCTCCAACGGCAAGGACTTCGACGGAGTCGTCGAGCAGATCACCGACGTCCGCAAGTCCGCCGCCGAAGTCGGGCGCACGGCACCGAAGTTCGGCCTCAACGGCTTCCTCATCGCTCGGGACACCGAGGCCGAGGCCCGCGAGACGCTGAGGGAGATCGTCGCCAAGGCCGACACGGAGGCCGTCGAGGGATTCGGCGCGGCCGTGAAGCAGGCCGGACAGTCCACCGGCGACAAGAAGGGCATGTGGCAGGACTCCACCTTCGAGGACCTCGTCCAGTACAACGACGGCTTCCGCACCGGTCTCATCGGCACGCCGGAGCAGATCGCCGAGCGGATCGTCGCCTACAAGAAGCTCGGCGTGGACCTCCTGCTTCTCGGTTTCCTGCACTACCACGAGGAGGTCGAGTACTTCGGCAGGCGAGTGCTGCCGCTCGTGCGGGAGCTGGAGTCCCAGCTCCCGGACTCCGACGCCTGATCCCCCACCCGCGAAAGAGGTCATCCGCATGAGCACCGCCACGCCCACCGACTGGCAGACCCGCCCCGTCCCCGAGACCGCCCAGGACTGGATCGCCCGCGCCGCCGAGGTCGCCGCCGTCCTCGCCACCGACGCCGCCGAACGCGACCACGTGGGTGCCACCCCGTACGCCGAGGTCCATCTCCTCAAGGACGCCGGCCTCGTCACCCTGCTCGGTCCCACCGAGCACGGCGGTGGAGGCCAGGACTGGCCCACCGCCTACCGGGTGGTCCGCGAGATCGCCAAGGCCGACGGCTCCATCGGCCAGCTCCTCGGCTATCACTACCTGTGGTTCTGGGCCGCCCGCCTGGTCGGCACCCGCGAGCAGTGGGAGCACGTCGAGGCCGAGGCGTCCCGCAACCGCTGGTTCTTCGGTGGCGCGGTCAACCCGCGCGACAAGGACGTCGTGGTGACCGAGGACGGCGACGACCTCGTCTACACCGGCCGCAAGTCCTTCTCCACCGGCAGCAAGGTCTCCGACGTCACCGTCCTGGAAGGCGTCCTGGAGGGCACCGACCAGCACATCTTCGCGATCGTGCCCTCCGACTCGGAAGGCCTGACCTTCCACGACGACTGGGACAACATCGGTCAGCGCCTCACCGAGAGCGGGCGCGTCACCCTCGACGGCGTGCGCACCCCGTGGTCGAGCGCGGCCGGATATGTCGACAAGGTGTTCCAGCCGCGCGTCTACAACACCCTCAACGTCCCCACCATCCAGCTGGTCTTCGTCAACTTCTACCTGGGCATCGCGGGCGGCGCGCTGGAGACGGCCGCCACGTACACCCGTGAGAAGTCGCGCTCCTGGCTGCACGGTGGCTACGAGCGAGCGGTCGACGAGCCGTACGTCATCGACATCTACGGCGACCTCACCGCCAAGCTCTGGGCGGCCGAGGCCCTCGCCGACGCCGTCGCCGCCGAGGGACAGAAGCTCCACGACGACCCCGACGCGGTCACGGATCAGACGCGAGGAGACTTCGAGGTCCGGGTGGCCGCGGTCAAGGCCCGCGCCACCGACGTGGCCCTGGAGATCTCGAACCGGATCTTCGAGGTGACGGGCGCCCGCTCCACGGCCACCTCCGAGGGCCTGGACCGCTTCTGGCGCAACGTCCGCACCCGCCCACCCGTCACCCGACCACCGCCCCTCAAAGAGGCGCTTCGCGCCGCACCTTTGGATGCCACGACCCGGTCGCGTACAAGCGGCGCGAGGTCGGCCGCTGGGTCCTTGAAGGCGAGCTGCCCGAGCCTACCTGGTACTCCTGACCGCTTCCCCAGGGGCGCCCCCTCCCTACCGGGGGCGCCCTCCTCCCCGAAAGAGGACCGCATGGCCACCGTCCTGTCCGTCTCCGGCAGTCCCTCCGCCTCCTCCCGCACCAACCGGCTGCTGCGCCATCTCGACCGGCGCCTGACCGCGCAGGGCCACGAGGTGATCCCGCTCGACGTCCGCACCGTCCCCGCCGAGGCCCTTCTCGGCGCCGACTTCAAGCACCCGGCGATCGTCGAGGTGACCGAGCTCTTCGAGCGCGCCGACGGGATCGTCGTGGGTACTCCTGTCTACAAGGCGTCGTACTCCGGTGTCCTCAAGGCCCTGCTCGACCTGCTCCCGCAGTACGCCCTTCTCGGCAAGACCGTGCTGCCGCTGGCGACCGGCGGCTCCACCGCCCACGTCCTGGCCATCGACTACGCGCTCCGTCCGGTCCTCAGCTCCATGGGCGCGGCCCACATAGTGCAGGGCTGGTTCACCCTCGACAAGGACATCTCCGTGCAGGAGGACGGCTCGCTGATCGTCGCGCCGGCCGCGACCGAGGCGCTCACGCAGGTCGTCGACCAGTTCTCGACCGCGCTGGGACGGCGGCCGGTGCTCGCGGCGGCGGGCTGATCCCCATGACAGCCCATGTGATCGCCGACGACGCGGAGGCCCTCGCGGTCGCCGCGTCGCTGGCCGCGGAGTTCCGCACGGGTGCCTCCGCAAGGGACATCCAACGCAGGCTGCCGCGCGAGGAGTTGGATCGGCTCTCCGCCTCCGGTCTGCTCGCTGTCACCGTCCCCGCCGAGCACGGGGGAGCGGACGTGAGCGCCTCCACCCTGGCCGAGATCTTCCGGCTGCTCGCCTCCGCCGACGGAAGCCTTTCCCAGATCCCGCAGAGCCACTTCGCCTACGTCAATGTGATCCGCCGTCAGGGCACCGACGAGCAGCAAAAGTTCTTCTTCTCCGAGCTGCTGGCCGGCCGCCGCTTCGGCAACGCGCAGTCCGAGGCCGGAACCAAGCACGTCCAGGACATCCGCACCCGCCTGCAGCCGGGGCCGGCCGGCTCGTACGTCCTCGACGGCGTGAAGCACTACTCCACCGGCGCCCTGTTCGCCGACTGGATCCCCGTGCTGGCCCGCGCCGAGGACGACAAACTGCACGTCGCCTACGTCCCCGGCAACGCTCCCGGCCTCACGGTGATCGACGACTGGGACGGACTCGGCCAGCGTACGACGGCCAGCGGCACCGTCCGCCTCGAAGGCGTCGAGGTCCCGGCCGACCGGGTCCTGCCCCACCACCTCACCTTCGAGGGACCCCAACTCCACGGAGCCGTCGCCCAGTTGCTGCACGCCGCCATCGACGCCGGGATCGCCGGGGGAGCGCTCGCGGAGGCCGCGGAGTTCGTCCGGACGAAGAGCCGTCCGTGGTTCGAGAGCGGAGTCGAGACCGCCGCCGAGGACCCCCTGCTTATCCAGCGCTTCGGCGAACTGGCCATCCAGGCAAGAGCGTCCGAGGCCCTGCTCCGGGAAGCCGCCCGTGCCGTGGACGCCGCCCGGGCCGACCTCACCGACGACTCGGCGGCCGAGGCGTCCATCGCCGTGGCCGCGGCCAAGGTGTCGGCGGCCCAGGCCGCGGTGGAGGTCGCGAGCGCCCTGTTCGAGGTGTCCGGAACCCGATCGGCGCTCAACTCCCTCAATCTGCACCGGCATTGGCGCGATGCCCGCACCCATACCCTGCACGACCCGACCCGCTGGAAGATCCAGCACATCGGAAGGTACGTGCTCAACGGCACCCGGCCACCCCGGCACGGCCTCCTCTAGCGAACTGCGGACCTTCCAGATCGGAGCCCTCCCATGTCCCTCACCTTCCACTGGTTCCTGCCCACCAACGGCGACAGCCGCCATGTCGTGGGCGGCGGTCACGGCACGCCCGCCACCGTCTCCGGACGGGACCGGCCGCCGACGGTCGCCTACCTGAGCCAGATCGCCCGCGCGGCCGAGGACCTGGGCTTCGTGGGGGCGCTGACGCCCACCGGCGCCTGGTGCGAGGACGCGTGGCTGACCACCGCCATGGTCAGCCAGAACACCGAGCGCCTGAAGTTCCTGGTCGCCTTCCGGCCCGGGTTCGTCTCACCCACCCTCGCCGCGCAGATGGCGTCCACCTTTCAGCGGCAGACCGGCGGGCGGCTGCTGCTCAACGTGGTCACCGGCGGGGAGAGCCACGAGCAGCGGGCCTACGGGGACTTCCTCGACAAGGACGCCCGCTACCGCCGTACCGGAGAATTCCTGGACGTCGTACGGGGGTTGTGGGAGGGCAAGACCGTCGACCTGCGCGGCGAGCACCTCCACGTCGAGGACGCGAAACTGGCGCGTGTGCCCGATCCGGTGCCCGAGGTGTACTTCGGCGGATCCTCGCCCATCGCCGGGGAGGTCGCCGCCAAGTACGTCGACGTGTACCTCACCTGGGGCGAGCCGCCCGCGCAGGTCGCCGAGAAGATCGCCTGGATCCGTGGGCTCGCGGCGAAGGAGGGCCGCACCCTGCGGTTCGGGATCCGCCTGCACGTCATCACCCGGGACACCTCCGAGCAGGCCTGGGCCGAGGCGAACCGTCTCCTGGAGGGCTTCGACCCCGAGACCGTGAGGTCGGTGCAGGCCGGGCTCGCCCGCAGCGAGTCCGAGGGGCAGCAGCGCATGCTCGCCCTGCACGGCGGCGGCGCTCGCGACGGCCTGGAGATCCACCCCAACCTGTGGGCCGGTATCGGCCTGGTGCGCGGTGGCGCGGGAACCGCACTGGTCGGCAGCCACGACGAGGTCGCGGAGCGGATCAAGGAGTATCACGCCCTCGGCATCGACGAGTTCGTGCTCTCCGGCTACCCGCATCTGGAGGAGGCCTACTGGTTCGGCGAGGGAGTCCTGCCACGTCTGGCCGCACAGGGGCTGTGGCAGCACCCGGCCGGTAAGCAGGCCGCGCCCTCGGCGCAGGTGCCGTTCGCGAGCTAGGCCCTCACCACGTACGCTCACGGGCTCGACCTGCGCAACCGTCGAGAGGAACAGCCCGTGAGCGACTGGCCGTTGACCAGGATCTTCCACAGCAGCTCGGGTGAGGTCCGCTGGGACAGACTCGGAGACCCGGGCCGGGACCCGGTCGTCCTCCTCCACGGCACGCCCTTCTCCTCCTATGTCTGGCGTGCCGTAGCCCGCGCCCTCGCACGCCGCCACCACGTGTTCGTGTGGGACATGCCCGGCTACGGGGCCTCGGAGAAATTCGCCGGCCAGGATGTCTCCCTGGCGGCCCAGGGCCGGGTCTTCACCGAGCTGCTGGCGCACTGGGATCTCGACCGACCCCGGGTCGTGGCCCACGACTTCGGCGGTGCCGTGTCCTTGCGGGCCCATCTGCTGCACGGTGCCCGCTACGGCTCGCTCGCCCTGGTCGACCCGGTCGCGCTGGCCCCCTGGGGATCGCCGTTCTTCCGGCTCGTCGGCAAGCACTCCGACGTCTTCGATCAACTGCCGCCCGCCCTGCACCGGGCCCTCGTCCGCGAGTACGTCGGCTCCGCCAGCGGCCCCGGCCTGCACCCCACCGTCCTGGACCGGCTGGTCGAACCCTGGCTCGGCGACCCGGGCCAGGCGGCCTTCTACCGCCAGATCGCCCAGGCCGACCAGCGCTACACCGACGAAGTGCAGGACCGGTACGGTGAGATCGCGATCCCGACCCTGGTGTGCTGGGGCGAGGACGACACCTGGATCCCCGTCGACAAGGGGCACGAACTCGTCGCGCGCATCCCGGGCGCACGCCTCGAAACCGTTCCGGGCGCCGGTCACCTCGTCCAGGAGGACGCCCCCGCCCACCTCACGGCCGCCCTCGTCGACTTCCTGGCCTAGGTCCCTTCTGATGGACCTCCGCGGCGTCACGGCGTCCGGCACGCACGCTCGCCGCACGGCGCAAAGGGACAGGTGGCTCCGCCACATGACCCTTCGCACCGCACGCCGATCGCACGCACCGGACGCCGCTCCTTCCTCCACGGAGATCCATCAGAAGGGCCCTAGAGCTGCGCCAGCGCGTCCAGATGGGCGCGGCGCACGTCGGTGGTCTGTCCCTGCACGAGCAGGAACATCCCCTCGCGGAAGAGCCGTTGGGCCGTACCGTCGAGGCCCATGGCCCGGCCGCCCCCGGCCACGACGGCCGCGGTCGTGGCGGCGCGCATCAGGTCGTACGACCGCGTCTTGAGCGCCAGCCGTTCGGCGACGCGCTCATGCAGGACGGGGTGGTCGGCCAGGGCGTACACCTGCCCGCGCACCGCGTCGAGGCGGCCACGCAGGGCACCCGCGGTCTCGGACTCCCCGGCGTCGTCCAGCACTTGGAGCGCCGCGTACGCCACCCCGAAGACGGCGGGGGAGGCGTTGGTGTTGCGGGGCCGGTCCACCAGCGCGAACGTCTCCTGCGGAGTGCGGAGCACCACCGCGTCATCGGGCAGCCACAGGCCGTCCAGCTCCAGGGAGACCGTCCGGGCCGCGGTGAGCGCCGCCAGCCGCATCGGCTCCGACGCCCGCAGTCCCGGCTGTTCGCGTGCCTCGGTGAACGCGAACACCACCTCGTCCGCCTCGCTCACCCCGGCCAGCAGCATCACGTCGTTCAGACCCCAGCCGGTGAACCACGGCACCGTCCCGTCGAAGCGCCAGCCGCCTCGCTCGGCCGTCGCCCGCACCGGCACCCGCGGAAAGGCGCGGACGTGGGCGAACGCGATCCCGGCCAGCAGCTCGCCGGTCGCCAGCGGCCCGAGCAGCCGCTCCCGCACCGGCAGGGCGGACTGCGCGAGCAGCCGCACCGGCGAGTGGTGCTGGGTCTGCACGAACCACGTGGAGCAGCACGCCCCGGCGAGGATCTCCTGGACCTCCCGCGCCACCGCGTCCGGGGCGCCCGCACCGCCGTACTCCTTCGGTGCGCTCACCCCGAGCAGGCCCGAGCGCCTGATCGCGTCGAGGTGGCTCGCGGGCACGCCCTCCTGATCGACCCGTGCCGCGTGCGGGGCGAGGAGGCCGGCCGCGAGGGCGTGGGCGGTGGCGAGGAGCGGGTGCGGTGCGGCGGTGGTCATGGACAAGATTCTCCCGATCGAGTCGCGCGCGGTGTCGATCCGGGGGTGTGCCGTTCGTGTAGGAGGTGAGACACACGCACAGGAGGAGAGCGACATGCAGTACTACCTGCTCAACGTCATGCAGCCCGGCTGGGACGAGCTGCCCGCGCCCGAGGTCCTGGCCGAGATCGGCAAGCGCCTGGACGCCTTCCACCAGGAGCTGCGCGAGGCCGGGGCCTGGGTCTTCGCCGGGGGCCTGCACAGCCCCGACTCCTCGACCGTGCTGCGGCCGCGTGACGGCGACGTGCTGATCACCGACGGGCCGTACGCCGAGGGCAAGGAACAACTCGGCGGCCTCTGCATCGTGAAGGCGCCCGACCTGGACGCGGCCCTGGAGTGGGGACGCAAGGCGGCCCTGGCCACCACCCTGCCCATCGAGGTGCGCCCCTTCCAGCACCAGTCCGAGGACTGATGACCCTGGACATCGAGGGCGTCTTCCGCGAGGAGTACGGCCGCGCGGTCGCGGTCCTGGTCCGCTTCCTCGGCGACATCGACCTCGCCGAGGAAGCGGTCCAGGACGCCTTCACCACGGCTGTGCGGCGCTGGCCGGAGACCGGTGTGCCGCCCAGCCCGGCCGGCTGGATCATCACCACCGCCCGCCATCGCGCGATCGACCGGCTGCGCCGCGAGTCCACCAGGCAGGCCCGCCACGCCGAGGCCGCCCTGCTGCACGCCCCCGACGCACCGCCCGAGGAGGGCCCCGTGCGCGACGAACGGCTCCGCCTCATCTTCACCTGCTGCCACCCCGCCCTCGCGCCCCAGGCACAGGTCGCCCTCACCCTGCGCCTGCTCGGCGGCCTCACCACCGCCCGGATCGCCCGCGCCTTCCTCGTCCCCGAGCCGACCATGGCCCAACGCCTCGTCCGCGCCAAGGCCAAGATCCGCGACGCCCGCATCCCCTACCGCGTCCCCCGCGACGCCGACCTGCCCGACCGGCTCAAGGGCGTGCTCGCCGTCGTCTACCTGATCTTCAACGAGGGGTACGGCGGTACAGCCGACCTGTGCGCGGAGGCCGTACGCCTGGGCCGTGTGCTGGCCGAGCTCATGCCGGACGAACCCGAGGTCACCGGTCTCCTCGCACTCATGCTGCTCGTCGACTCCCGCCGCGCCGCCCGCACCGATGACAACGGTGAACTCGTGCCGCTGTCCGAGCAGGACCCGGATCGCTGGGACCGCGCGCTCATCGCCGAGGGCCAATCACTCGTACGGCGGTGTCTGCGCCGGAACCATCCGGGGCCGTATCAGATCCAGGCCGCCATCCAGGCCGTGCACAGCGACGCGCCCACCGACTGGGGGCAGGTCCGCCGGCTGTACGACCAGCTGATGGCCGTGGCTCCCAGTCCCGTCGTGGCCCTGAACCGGGCGGTCGCCGTGGCCGAGACCGACGGACCCGCACAGGCCCTCGCCCTGGTGGACGCGCTGGACCTCGACGACTACCACGTCCTCCACGCCGTCCGGGCCGACCTGCTGCGCCGGCTCGGACGCGACGCGGAGGCCGCGGACGCCTACGCGAAGGCCGCGGAACTCACCGAGAATCCGGCGGAGCGTACCTATCTCGAACACCGCCGCCGCTCGCTGTCCCCTCGGCGCGAAAAGTCCTGACGGCGGCCCGGAATTTACCCGGACGCGAAAAGGTTGCAATATGCATCTGATCGTCGAGACCCGGCCGCAAGGCCCGCCCACCCCAGCGAGGCATCCGTGAACCACCCCGCCCCCGAGCAGCCCGCCGACGTCGTGGCCCGACTGCGCGCCACCTTCCGCAGCGGCCGCACCAAGCCCGTCGCATGGCGTACGACCCAGCTGCGCCGTCTGCGCGAGATGCTCACGGAGAACGGCACGGAGCTGGCCGCCGCCCTCCACGCCGACCTGGGCAAGAGCTCCACCGAGGCCTTCCGCACCGAGATCGACTTCACGATCCGCGAGATCGACCACACCCTGGAGCACCTCACCGACTGGCTGCGGCCCGAGTCCGCCCCGGTCCCGGCGCACCTCGGCGCCGACGCGAGCGCCCGGACGCAGTACGACCCGCTCGGCGTCGTCCTCGTCATCGCCCCCTGGAACTACCCGGCCCAGTTGCTGCTCGCCCCGGTGGTCGGCGCCCTCGCCGCGGGCAACGTGGTGGTCGCCAAGCCGAGCGAGCTGGCCCCGGCCACCTCCGCCGCCCTGGCCCGGCTGCTGCCCGCCCACTTGGACACGGACGCCGTGGCCGTGGTCGAGGGCGGCATCCCGGAGACCACGGCCCTGCTGGCCGAGCGCTTCGACCACATCTTCTACACCGGCAACGGCGCCGTCGGCCGTATCGTCCTGCGCGCCGCCGCCGAGCACCTGACCCCGGTCACGCTCGAACTGGGCGGCAAGTCCCCGGCGTTCGTCGACCGCGACGCCGACCTCACCGTCGTCGCGGACCGCCTGGCCCGCGGCAAGTTCCTCAACGCCGGACAGACCTGCGTCGCCCCCGACTACGTCCTGACCGACCCGGAGACGGCGGCCGCCCTGGAGCCGCTGCTGGCCGGCGCCGTGGAAACGCTGTACGGCAGCGACCCCGCCGACTCCGGCGAGTACGGACGCATCATCAACGAACGGCACTTCGACCGCCTCACCGGCCTGCTCGACTCGGGCCGCACGGTCGTCGGCGGCGCGAGCGACCGTACGAGCAAGTACATCGCGCCCACCGTCCTCGCCGACGTGGACCCCAAGTCCCCGGTGATGCAGGAGGAGATCTTCGGTCCGATCCTGCCGATCGTCACCGTCCCCGGCCTCGACGAGGCCATCGACTTCATCAACGACCGGGACAAGCCGCTCGCGCTGTACGTCTTCACCGACTCCGACACGACACGGCGCCGCATCGCCGACGAGACCTCCTCCGGCGGTCTCGGCTACGGCCTGCCGCTCGCCCATCTCACCGTCTCCGACCTGCCGTTCGGCGGCGTCGGGGAGAGCGGCATGGGCAACTACCACGGCCGCTACTCCATCGAGACCTTCAGCCACCGCAAGGCGATCCTCGAGAAGCCCCTCGGCTAGGGCGCGTGTCGGGTCGTGATCCATGAGCTCGCGGCCTCCGGCGTGGGTGCCCCGTCCGGGGTGCGGGGCCCGGCGATCTGCGGCTGCGCCGCGTGGACGCGAATGACCGGAAGCGTTGCCCAAGGCGGGTGGGCAGGCGGGAAGACGGGCAGGCAGGCAGCGGCCGGGGCACGAGGGCCGCGGCCGCGCGCCCGCCAGGGCGGTGTCAGAGCATGGCCAGCCGATCCACCAGCAGCTCCACCCTCGGCTCGGCGTCCTCGGGCAGCAGGCGGCCTGCGCGGGTCAGGGTCGCAAGGCCGTGCAGCGCCGCCCAGAACGCCTCGGTGAACAGTCCTGGGGGGACGCCGTCGCCGGCGACCTCGCCGAGAGTCTCCAGCAGGGCGGCGAAGGCGTCCTTGAGGGGCTCGGGGGTGTCCTCCTGTGCGTACGCCAGGCCACCGTCGAGCTGGAACAAGGCGTCGTAGACCGCCGGATTGCGTACGGCGAAGTCGAGGTAGGCGCGGGCCAGGGCGACGACCCGGGCGCGGGGGCGGTCCGCGGCGGCGGTCGCTGCCCGCACCGCCGTGGCCAGTTCGGCGGCCCCCTGAAGGGCGACGGCGCCGATGATCTCGCGCTTGCCCCGGAAGTGGCTGTAGAGGACGGGCTGGCTGTATTCGATGCGCTCGGCGAGCCGACGGGTGGTGACTGCGTCCCAGCCCTGCTGCTCGGCGAGTTCGCGGGCTGTCGCCACGATGAGGCGCTCGCGCTCCGCCCGTTCGCGCTGCTTGCGTTCCTGTACCGACATGAATCGATCCTAGCACTGCTAGACAATCGAGCGACAGTAGTACTAGCGTTGCCTCATCAGCTAGCAACGCTAGTTCACGGAGGGATCGTCATGCTCAACGCACTCGGGGTCGTCACCACCGTCGTCGTCGGCCTGATGGTGGGGGTGGAGTTCTGCGTCGCCTTCATCATGAGCCGGATCCTGGACGCGCTTCCCGGGGACAGCGGCCAGCTCGGCCACGCCCACGGCGGCCGCATGCTCGGCGCCCTGATGCCGTTCTGGTACATCGGCTCGCTCGTCCTCAGCGCGATCTGGGCCGTCGCCGGATGGCACCACCACGGCGCCGGACTCGTCGTCACCGCCGCCGGACTGCTGATCGTCAGCGTGGTCATGTCGGTGCTGCTGCTCGTCCCGATCAACAACCGGAACAAGACCTGGACCCCCGAGAACCGGCCCGCCGACTGGAAGCAGCAGCTGCACCGCTGGGAGCGCTACCACTACGTCCGCGTCGCCGTCATCATCGCCGCCTTCGCCCTGCTCGCCTCCGCCCTCGTCTGATACCGGCGCCGAGAGAACCGACTAGGTCTCGCAAGGGGGAGAACAATGTCGCTGAACAAGATCAATACCGTACTGACCACCGCCTTCATCCTCTTCATCCTCTGGTTCGGGACGGAGTTCATCCTGAGCCCGGAGACGACGGCGCCGGGCTTCGGCCTGCCGAGCCGGCCGTCCGGCGACGGCGGCGGCTTCCTGGTCGTCAAGGGAATCCGCGATGTCGTCCTGGCCCTGGTCCTGGGCGTCCTGCTGGTGACGGGCCACCGCCGGGCGCTGGGCTGGGTGCTGTTGGTGGAGGCGCTCGCCGCGTACGGCGACATGACTACGGTGCTGGCCCACCACGGCTCCGTGGCCACCGCGCTCGGCGTCCACGGCCTGACCGCGACACTGATGGTGGTCAACGGACTGCTGATCATGCGCGAGACCCGCAAGGGCGCGGCCGCTCCGGTCGCGCCCGCCCCGCGGCCCACCTGAGGCGCGGACGGGGCGTGATCAATCCGTGGGTTTCGCCCCCGTTCCAGGCGCGGCAGGACGACGAGCCGGTCCGGGTCCACCTCGACCGGCTTCGCCGCCGCGATCAGGCAGGGCATCGAGCACGCCGGCGTCTCGACCCCGCCCGGCTGGATGCCGCATCGGCGGCGGCTTCGCCGCCGCGATCAGGCAGGGCATCGAGCACGCCGGCGTCTCGACCCCGCCCGGCTGGATGCCGCATCGGCGGATCGCCACTCCTTTCGCCCACGGGGACCGCTTGCATCGAGGGCCATCGATCGAGTTCGAGCTGGGTGAGCTGGTCAGGACTTGTTCCCCGACGGCCTCCTACTGCGGTCGCATCAGGTCCACGTCCTCACCCCAGGCATCCAATACCGCGCCGTGCCCAGCTCGTCGGGCCACTGCCTCGACCCGGGCGAAGAGACGACGCTGTGTCGACACGTCGCCTGTTCCTGTGATGTGGTCCGCGGCGTCGAGCAGCATGCCAGTCTCCCAGCCAGGCAGCGGGAATCGGGCAAGCTCCCATTCCAGATACTTGTTGTAGGGACGGGGACGACGGTCGAGAGCGAAGAGCAACTCCAGCAGAAACCGGATGCTGTCGGCGGCATCAAGCCGGGCCGCGAGCGCATGTCCGTCGCGGTCGTTCTTGACCGAGCGGTAGAGGGAGTTGGCGTAGGCATCGAGCCATTCGCCCGCCTCTCGGAAGGCTTCATCGGTGTCGAGGCGTGCCTTGCCGGCCAAGATCTGGGCGATACCTCCATCGAGCCGGTCGAGCACGACCCGGGCGCGGGCGAGGGCATACCGCTCGAAGCCGGGCATTCCAGCGGCGCGGAACTCATCCAGGGAGAGGATGACGAGATCGAGTTCCGGGGTGCGGTGACCCGCAAACCGGGTGAGAGCCGTCGTCGCGCCGGCTTCGAGAACGACGTACAGGTCGTGGTCGGAGTGCTCGGTGGTCATGCCCTCGTGGGCTCGGGAACCCTTGAGGACAAGGCCTACGACAGCAGAATCAGCGGTGGCGAGTTCGACGAACGTGTCGTAGGTGATGGCCTTCTGAGCAGTCATTGATGATCTCCGGTGTTGTGATGACGGGTACGCCAGCCGGGTGGTCCCGAACGCATCGGGGCCACCCGCACCGTCTGCGGCGGCACTTGGCCGCCGCCCGGAAGATCAACTCACATGCGGACACTATCGTCCGGCCAGGCGAAAGGTCTCGCATGTGGCCGCACAAGCACGACACGCACGCAGGTCAGTCGTGAGCCCTGGAAATCAACGCGCGGCCCAGGTGCGGAGACATAAGCACCCACTTGTGGAATGCGGATCGAGTCGACCGGCCAAGGGCATCATCGGCGCCCGGTAGTCGCCGTCTACGCTCTTGGCATGCAGCGCAGTGATGTCACGCGAGACGACGGCACATGGGTGGGCCTGTCCTTGGACGTACAGCACCGTCACCAGCCGGAACTGTGTGTTTTCACTGCTGGGTCACGGCTGCTGATATCCCAGCTGTCGCGGCCTGTGCTGCTCGCCGTCGTCGAAAAGCCCCTCCAGGGCGTGGACTTCTGGCGTACCGACGAATACCGCTCCTTCGTCCCACCGTTGCGCGCCGACGTGGGGCGTGCCCTGTCGGGCAGCCGGCAAGGTTGGGCTCACCGCTTCGCGCAATACCTCATCGACCCGCCGGGCAGCCCGTTGCACGAGGGCCGGTGGCTCCTCTCGTGCGAGAGCCCGCTCCCGCGCTGGCGCCACGCTGCCACTTCGCACGCCGAGTACTGGAGCTCACTGCTCGTCGAGGGCCATCCGGACGGATACATCGACTGGTTCTTCCACTCCACATCGTTCGAGGTCCTGCCGCTGCGGCCCATGCCCGGCCCCGGCGACAGCCGAGTCAAGGCGTACCGCAAGCAGGTCCGCGAGGGGACGCTCCCACCCGTTCTGCTGTGGTGGGTCAGTGGCCTGGACTGTCATCTGATCCTGGACGGTCACGCACGACTCGCCGCGGCGATCGCCGAGTCCGTTGAGCCTCCGCTGCTGCATGTGCACCGCACCGTGCCGCGCGATGACCTGGCCGCACGTATCGATGACGCCGTGGGCTTCTATGAGTACGAACTGGCACGCTTCGCCGAACTCCGCGCCATCCACGGTCCCACCGTCCCGGACGGCGCCGCCACAGCCGGCCCACAGCTCGTCCGCCTCCTCCACGATGTGAACACCGCGGAACAGCCGACCTGGGCCTGGCCCTTGCCCGGAGGGGAAGGCCGGTGGCGTCGCATCGCACGCGAGGTGACCGTCGGCAGGGACTGGCTCCGTACCCAAGCCCTGCCGAATCACATTCCCCGACCATCACGTCGGGGCGTACCGCGAGGGACGCTCCACCTGTGACGAAGGACTGCTTCTCCCGGGCGCACGAAGCCCTTTCGCCCGGACAACGCGCTGCCCGTCGACATGACGATCCCGGACGACCCGCTGGTCTGCTTGATCGGCGCAGCGGGTTCGGGTAGATCGGCGTGGGCTGCCAGCACCTTGCCGACACGCAGGTCCTCGAACTCGACATTCGACGGTGCGCTGGACCTGCTGAAGGATGTTGACGGAGTCTGCGAGTGACGGCATGATGACCGACTGCGTGGCCTACGCCGAACCTCCCGCGACCGTCCCCAGCACGGTCTCCTGTCGGAGGCAAAGGGACCAGGGTCTCAGGTCGTTGTTGCAGCCCGATCGCCTCGTGCGAGGTTGCTGGGGAGCCGTCGCTCAAGGCGTGGAAGGCCGCGATGACAGCCCGTAGGAACTTCAAGAGCCAGGTGCGCGCCCGCGCCGCCAAGACCGGCGAGTCCTACACATCCGCCCTGCGGCACTTCCGTCCGACTCCATCAGGAGACGTCATGTCGGAAGCAGGGAATCCCAAGAGCGTGCGGCTCGCCGTAGCGCAGACGCTCGTACGCGATGACCCCCGAGACGCTGAAGCGCTGCGCCAAAGCGGGCGTGAGGTCCGTGCTCTGATGCGTGAGGCCAGGGCTCAGGGAGCGAGGATCGTGCACTTTCCGGAAGGCGCGATCTGCTTTCCCAGCAAGTTCGTCATGTCCGTCGACGGCCCTGACGCGGTCGGCCCGGCGGACTGGGGCCGGTGCCAGTGGCCCGTGCTCCAATCGGAGTTGGCCGCGATCGCCGAACTGGCCCGCGAGTTGCGGCTGTGGACGGTGATCCCGTCGGTGCACCGCCTGACCGGCCCGAACCGCCCGCACAACAGCCTCTACGTCATCTCCGATCGGGGCGAGGTCGTCACGCGCTATGACGAGCGCCTGCTGTCGAAGACGAAGGTCTCGTACATGTACTCGCCGGGCGTCTCACCGGTGACGTTCGAGGTCGACGGTGTGCGCTTCGGCTGCCTGCTCGGCATGGAGATCCACTACCCGGAGTTGTTCGCAGAATACGAGAGGCTGGATGTCGACTGCGTGCTGCTCTCCACCAGCGGCACGCCGGGCAACTCCACCGCCCCAGCCCAAGTCCAAGGCCACGCCGCGTTCAACAGCTACTGGGTCAGCCTGTCGGGGCCGGCACAGGACAGCGTCACCGCACCGACCGGAATCGTCGCTCCCAACGGCGACTGGCTTGCGCGGTGCCCCGCGGACGGGTCGCCGTCGGTAGCCGTCGTGAACCTCGACGACAGCTCCGAGGCCGCCGCCTCGGCACTGACCTACGCGCGTCCCTGGCGTCGTGAGTCGCGCTCGGGCCTCTACACCGAACACCAGGTGAGCGACCCTCGCAGCGAAGACCGGACCGCTGCCTTCTAGCTGTCCGTCCCTCACCTTGGTGAAACCGCTGACGAGCGGAAGGCGCCCTGTACACCGGCTTACGGTCTCACCCGCGATTGAATGTGGCTGCTGTGCGTTGAGCCCAAGGGTTAGGGTCGTGGCTGACCATTGTCACTGGAGGGGATCCGAGGATGAGCGGGATAGTGGCGGCAGTCAGCAGCAACGGTGAGTACTCCTTCACCAAGCCGAACCGGGACAGCATCATGCTGCTCGCCGGGCTCGGTGTGGAGGGTGATGTGCATGCCGGCGTGACGGTCAAGCACCGCTCTCGGGTCGCGCAGGACCCCACCCAGCCGAACCTGCGCCAGGTCCACCTCATCCATGAGGAGCTCTTCGCCGAGGTCAGCGCAGAGGGATTCAAGGTGAGGCCGGGTGACCTCGGCGAGAACATCACCACCCGCGACATCGATCTGCTGGGTCTGCCGGTCGGCACGCTGCTGAGCATCGGCGACCATGCGGTGCTGGAGGTGACTGGCCTGCGCAATCCCTGCCTGCAGATCGACAACTTCCAGGATGGGCTGCTCAAGCAGGTTGTCGGCCGCGATGAGGCCGGGAACGTCGTGCGCAGGGCCGGAATCATGAGCATCGTGAAGCAAGGCGGCCCGGTGGGCCCGGGCGACACGATCAAGGCGGAGCTTCCCAGCGGACCGCACCGGCCTCTGGAGCGGGTCTGACGTCTCCTTTGGGCGAGCCGCGAAGTGGCCTGGGCCGCGCGGGTTCTTGTGGTGTGAACATCAAGCAGGCCCGCGCGCTGTGAGTGCGTCCGGCATGAACGGCGCCAGGGCAGCCGAGCCGCCAGGCCCCACGGCGCCTATCGCGCGACACCGTGGCCCTCGCCGGCTTCCTCCACGGTCCGGATGTGCCGGGCGAGCGGGGCCCGCGCCGGAGGCGCTCGCGCATCCGGGCGACGCGCACGGATCTGGGCGGTCACGGTCGGCTGCGGTAGCCCGAGGAGCGGGGCCGCGGCGGTGAAGGTGCCGGAGCTGTGGACGGCAAGGAAGGTGCGCAGGAGGTTGAGGTCCGCCGTCGGCCGCGCACCTCGTAGAGTTCCAGGTGTCGGCTACCGAGACCGCCTGGACCGTCAGGCGGGACGGCGAGTCCGAGGAGCGGTTCGACGTGCCGCCCGGTCGGCTGGTGGAGGATCTCCCCGGTGGCGGGGTACGCGTCCCGACGCAGGAGACGCGGATCGGCGAGCCCGCCGCCGCGCCGGCCCAGGAGCGTCCGAACCCGATGCTCAGCAGCCACCGGGCGTGGCTCGACGGACTGATCCGCGCCGCTTCCGGCAAGCTCGACGCCTGACCGCACATCCGCACCCCGCAGAGAGTTGACCTCATGACCGACAAGCTCACCGTGAGCGTCCTGGGCACGGGCATCATGGGCGCCGCGATGGCCCGCAACCTCGCCCGCGCCGGACACACCGTCCGTGCCTGGAACCGCAGCGCCGCCAAGGCGCAACCGCTGGCCGCGGACGGCGTCGAGATCGCCGACAGCCCCGCCGAGGCCGTGCGGGGCGCCGACGTCGTCCTGACCATGCTGTACGACGGTCCCGCGGCCCTGGACGTCATGCGTCAGGCCGCCGAAGGGCTCCGCCCGGGCATCGCGTGGGTGCAGTCGACCACCGCCGGCGTCGAGGGAATCGCCGAGCTGGCCGCCTTCGCCCGCGAGCACCGACTGGTCTTCTTCGACGCGCCCGTTCTGGGCACCCGCCAGCCCGCCGAGGCCGGTCAGCTGCTGGTCCTCGCGGCCGGCCCGGTCGACGGCCGCGGTGCGGTGACCCCCGTCTTCGACGCGGTCGGCGCGCGCACGGTGTGGACCGGCGAGGACGGTGCCGAGGGCAGCGCGACCCGGCTGAAGCTGGTCGCCAACAGCTGGGTGCTCGCGGTGACCAACGCGGCCGGAGAGGCCCTCGCCCTCGCGAAGGCCCTCGGCGTGGACCCGCAGGGCTTCTTCGACGCCATCGACGGCGGCCCCCTGGACATGGGCTACCTGCGGGCCAAGTCGGGCCTGGTCCTCAACGACCAGTTGTCGCCGGCCCAGTTCGCGGTCTCCACCGCCGCCAAGGACGCCCGCCTGATCGTCGAGGCCGGGGAGCGGAGTGGAGTCCGCCTGGACGTGGCCGCCGCGAGCGCCGAACGCTTCGAACGCGCCGCCGCCCAGGGGCACGGCGACGAGGACATGGCCGCCGCCTACTATGCAAGCTTCGACGAGAACGCCTGAACCCAAGGCTTTCGAGGAGGAACCCTTCGTGTCCAAGCCCCCGCTGCCGCCCGCGGCCGTCGAACTGCTGCGCCGCCCCAACCCCTGTGTCATGGCGACCCTGCGCTCCGACGGAACGCCGGTCTCGACCCCCACCTGGTACCTCTGGGAGGACGGCCGCGTCCTGATCAACCTGGACGAGGGCCGGATCCGGCTGCAGCACCTGCGCCGCGACCCGCGCGTCACGCTCACCGTCCTGGACGGCGACAACTGGTACACACACGTCACGCTCATCGGCCGCGTGACCGAGATGTACGAGGACGAGGGCCTCGTCGACATCGACCGCCTCTCCACCCACTACGGCGGCCGTGCCTACCCGAACCGGGTCCGGGCCCGCTTCAGCGCCTGGATCGAGGTCGAGCGCTGGCACGGCTGGGGCGAGATGAAGGACAGTGACCAGGCTTCCGGGTGAGGAGACCGCGGCGAGGGCGCGACCGCACCCTCGCCCGCCCGTCAGCGGACCGAGCCGGGCCGACTCGGTCTGATGCGGAGTCCCGGCCGCCGGGTGTCAGACGGTGCTGCTCAGCGGGTGGCTGAAGCCCTGGCCGGAGATGAGGCGGGCGCCCTCGGCGAGCTCCGTGGCGAAACGTTCGACGGCCTCGTAGGGGAACCGGTGGCTGGGGCCGCTCAGGGAGAGGGAGGCGACGACCTTGCCGGTACGGCCGGTCACGGGCACCGCCACGGCGGTGAGCCCCTCGTCCCACTCGCTGCTGCTGACGGCGTAGCCGCGTTCGGCCGCCTCCGTGACCCACGCCCGCAGCCGCTCGACGTGTGCCTCGCCCTGCGGTGAGGCCGCCGCGACCCGGAGCAGGAACACCTCCGAGGCGTCCCGCAGCAGGATCTTCGAGGAGGCGCCGGCCCACAGCGGCTGTTCGTCGCCGACGTCGACGACATGGCGCAGCGGGTGTGGGCTCTCCTCATGGGCGACGCAGATGCGGTGGACGCCTCGGGCGACGAAGAGATTGACGGTCTCGCCGAGCCGGTCCGCGAGATCGCGCATGACCTTCCGGGTCTCCTGCGGCACCTCCCACTGGCTGCGCGCGAGATAGGCCCAGCGCCACAGCGCGGGCCCCGCGACGTAGCCGGACGGGTGCGAGCCCAGCAGGCCGGTCTCCTCAAGGGTCTGGACCAGACGCAGCGCGGTCGTCTTGGCGAGCCCCGTCGACTCGGTGATCTCCCGCAGGGTGATCACGGGCCGGTCCTCGGTGAGCAGGGTGAGGATCTCGAAGGCCCGCCGCACACTGCGCACCCCACCCGCCTGCTGATCGGAGTCGCCGCCCGCCCCCGCCTGTCCCTCACTCACGCGCTGCCTCCCCGTACGTTTCCTGCGGCCCTCGGCCGATGTTGTTCCCGACCGTAGTCCGCTGTGCGGACCAGGGAAACCGCAAGGCCGAAGAGATCTCGTTCGAGCGGCTCGACGGGGCCTTGTTCGAGGAGCCCACTCCCTCTAGGCTGACCGCACAGCGGATCAGTAGGACCATCTAGTGGTCACCTTGGAGTCCCAGTGACAGCTGCAGTCCTCACGGCACCGGAACGCATCGCCACGGTTGAGGCTCGGGCGGAGCCGTTCTGCGGACCGGGCGATGTGATCGTGGAGAGCACGGAGTCGGGCTGTGCGGCACGGACTTGGCGGTGTTCCACGGCAAGCGGGACGCCCCGGCCCTGCGTCCCGCCGTGGACCGGGCCGTGCCCGGAGCCACGGTGGTGCTGCGCGGGTCGAGGATCTACGACCACCTCGGCGACTTCAGCGCCGCCATGACCGAACTGCCCGCGGTCCGGCTTCCCGCGCGCGGGCGCAGGAGGCCGGGGCCGCCGGACGGGCCGGGAAGACCTGGATCGACCTCGGGAGCGAGTATGCGCACGACCACGGGAGCGAGTATGCGTAAGTCCATCGCCACCGTCTGCCTCAGCGGCACCCTCACCGAGAAGCTGACGGCCGCCTCACGGGCCGGCTTCGACGGCGTCGAGATCTTCGAGAACGACCTTCTGGCGAGCCCGCTCGCCCCCGAGGAGATCGCTGCCCGCACAGCCGACCTGGGCCTGAGTATCGACCTTTACCAGCCGATGCGGGACATCGAGGCGGTCCCGGAAGAGATCTTCGCCCGCAACCTCAGGCGCGCCCGGCGCAAGTTCGAGCTGATGCGCAGGCTCGGCGCCGACACCGTCCTCGTCTGCTCCAGCGTCGCCCCACAGGCCGTGGACGACGACGCCCTCGCGGCCGAGCAGCTGAGCCGACTCGCCGACCTGGCCCAGGAGTTCGGCATCCGGGTGGCCTACGAGGCACTCGCGTGGGGGCGGCACGTCAGCACGTACGGCCACGCCTGGCGGATCGTCGAAGCCGCAGACCATCCTGCGCTCGGCACCTGCCTGGACAGCTTTCACATCCTCTCCCGGGCTTCCGGACCCGAGGACCTCAAAGGCATCGCGGACATCCCCGGCGACAAGATCTTCTTCCTCCAGCTCGCCGACGCCCCCTTGATGGCCATGGACGTCCTCCAGTGGAGCCGCCACTACCGCTGCTTCCCCGGGCAGGGCGGCTTCGACGTGGCCGGACTCCTCCGTCACGTCCTGAACGCCGGATACGACGGCCCCCTGTCCCTGGAGGTCTTCAACGACGTCTTCCGCCAGGCGGACGCGGGCCGCACCGCGCTGGACGGGCTGCGCTCCCTGCTCGCCCTCGAGGAGAACGCCGGCGTCTCCCCGCTCCCGGCTCCGGTGATCCCCTCCGGCGTGGCCTTCGCGGAACTCGCCACCAGCGACCCCGAACCCGTCGGCGAACTCCTCTCCGCTCTCGGCTTCACCCGCACCGCCCGTCACCACGGCAAACCGGTCGACCTCTGGGAGCAGGGTACGGCCCGGGTCCTGGTCAACACGGGTGCCGCCGGCCGCCGTACCGACACCACCCTGGCCGCCGTAGGCCTGGAGACGGCGGATCCGGCGGCCTCCGCCCGCCGCGCGGAAGCCCTGCTCGCACCCGCCCTGCCCAAGCGCCGTGCCGCCAGGGACGTTCCGTTGGAGTCGATCGCGGCCCCCGATGGCACCGAGGTCCTCTTCTGTGCGACCAGCCGTCCCGAACTCCCCAGCTGGACCGACGACTTCACCTGCACGGCCGAGAACGGACCCGGGGACGCCATGGTCATCGACCACCTCGCGCTGACCCAGCCGTGGCACCACTTCGACGAATCGGTGCTCTTCCACCGCACGGTACTGGGCCTCAGCCCGCACGAGACCGTCGAACTCGCCGACCCCTATGGCCTGTTCCGCAGCCGAGCCCTGTCGGCCTCGACCGACGGGCCCCGGCTGGTCCTCAACCTCGCGCCCGCTCCGGAGGATGGCGGCGAAACCCGAGCCCGGCACGTGGCGTTCGCCGTCGACGACATCGTCGCCGCGGTGCGCCGCTTCCGGGCGGCCGGGGCAGGGCTGCTGCGCGTCCCGGCGAACTACTACGACGACCTCGATGCGCGATTCGATTTCGCCGAGGGGGAGTTGGAGACGTACCGCGAGCTGGGCATCCTCTATGACCGTGACGAGCGGGGCGGCGAGTTCCAGCACTGCTACACCGAGACGGTCGGCCACGTCTTCTTCGAGTTCGTGCAGCGGACCGGCGGTTATTCGGGGTTCGGCGCGGCGAACGCGCCCATCCGGCTGGCCGCGCAGCGAAGGTAGGAGTTCGGAAACTGCCGACGGTGGTGGGCCGGAGGTGTGTCATCATCCGCCGATGACCTCCGAAACGATCACCGCGGACGCGGCAGGCACTTGGACACTCGGCGATCTCACCGTCAACCGCGTCGGCTTCGGCGCGATGCGGCTGACGGGCAGCGCGGCCTTCCACTTCGGCACCCCGAGCGACCGGCAGCGGTCGATCGCCGTGCTGCGCAGGGCGATCGAGCTCGGCGTGAACCACATCGACACGGCCGCCTTCTACTTCTCCTCGCTGCGCTCCGCCAACGAGATCATCAACAGCGCACTGTCCCCGTACCCCGACGACCTCGTCATCGCCGCGAAGGTCGGGCCCTTCCGGGACTACACGGGCGAGTGGGGCACCTCGGCCCGACCGGAAGACCTGCGCGGTCACGTCGAGGAGAACCTCCGTCAGCTCGGCCGCGACCACCTCGACCTGGTGTATCTCCGCCGGATGCGCCAGGACTCGGTCGCCGCGCACTTCGGGGCCCTCGCCGAACTGCGCGACAAGGGGCTGATCCGGCACCTCGGCATCTCCGACGTCGAGCCCCGGCACCTTGCCGAGGCGCAGGCCATCGCGCCGGTGGTGTCCGTGCAGAACCGCTTCGGGCTCGACTCCCGCAACCGGGTCACCGACGACATGGTGCGGATCTGCGGCGAACAGGGCATCGCCTTCGTGCCGTTCTTCGCGATCGCCGGGGACGCCGGAGCCGAGGGCGCCACCACCGCTCACGACGAGGCGGTGCTCGCCGTCGCACGGGCGCACGACGCGACCCCCGCCCAGGTCCGGCTCGCCTGGACCCTCGCCCAGGGCCCGCACGTCCTGGCGATCCCCGGCACCTGCAACCCCGACCATCTCGCCGAGAACATCGCGGCCGGCGCGCTGAGGCTCACCGACGGCGAGCTGGAGATCCTGAACTCACTGCATCAGAAAGCCGGTTGATAGATCAGACGGCCCACACGCCGTCCTGCATGACGTGCCGCCCGCGCATCTCGTGCTGCCCGTGAAGGGCCTGCACCGTGCGCGGGCGCACCTGGAAGAAGGCGTAGGAGGCACTGTCGAGGCGCGGGTCCCAGCCCGTCTTCGCCAGAAAGACGTCGATCGCCCCGGGCGGCACGTCCTCCCCGCTATAGGTCCGCACATCCCCGTCGATGAGCACGACGTCCTGGGTGTCCCCGAACGCCAGCCGGGTGCGCCCGCCGTCGCGCAGATTGCGGCCCGTGGGATTGGTGATCCGCGTGGACAGCCAGACGGACTCGCCGTCCCAGGCGAACCACAGCGCGACCAGACACGGCAGCCCGTCGGCGTCCGCCGAGGCCACCCAGATGTCCGTCTCGCGCTCCAGCCGGGCCAGTACGTCGCGCTTGCGCTGTTCGGGGGTGCGGCTCTCGGTGATCGTCATGGCCGGGACGCTACCGGCCGCCTCGCCCCGGCGCCTCGGTCCGGGGCCCTACGACCGCCGCCCGAGGCGCCGCCCACCCGCGGAGTCCGACAGGCAGTCCCGCCTCACTTCCGGCAGCGTTGACGTCACCGTCCCCACCTGCGGGCTCGCTCGAGCGGGAACCCCTCGGCAGGCGTCCCGCCCGCCGCCACAGGCTCCTCCGCCGTGCGGCCGCGCGCACTGGTCCGGCCCGTAGCCGATCGGGCAGGCCGTCGTCATGGGCTCCTCGTTGTGCGGCTGGGCCCACGGGTCCCGCCTGAGTCGGTCGGGCAGGCCGCCGTTATGGGCTTTCCGTTGTGCGGTTGGGCGCAGTGGTCCGGCCTGAGTCGGTCGGGTCGGCCGCCGTTATGGGCTTTCCGTTGTGCGGTTGGGCGCAGTGGTCCGGCCTGAGTCGGTCGGGTCGGCCGCTGTCATGGGCTTTCCGTTGTGCGGCTGGACGCACCGGGCCGTGCCCGTCTCAGTCGGCCGGGCAACAACGTTGATCGCCGCAGCCCTGATCCGTGCTGGGGCACCCCGCTTCGCAGCCGGTCCGGTCCGGACCGTCGCGGAGCGTCTGAGCTTTGGAGCGGGCCGAGCCGCCCCAGGGCACCCGCGCCGTGCAAGCAGCCCAGAGCCACCACGGGGCGCCCGCGCCGTGCAGCCGGTCCGATCCGTCGCAGTGCACCCCGCCGTGCAGTCCAGCCGCCCTGCTCCTCAGCGCAACCCCTAGCCCAGCCGCTCGTGCAGGAAGGGCACCGTGCTCTCCCATGCGCGGGTGGCGGACTCGGCGTCGTAGACCGGGCGGCCGTCGTTGAAGAAGGCGTGGTTCGCCGGGTAGAGGCGCAGGTCCGGGGTGATGCCCGACTGCTGCCGGACGGCCGCGCGCAGAGCGTCGAGGCTCTTCGCCGGGATGCTCTCGTCGAGCTCGCCGTAGTGGCCCAGGATCTCCGCCTTCAGGCCCGAGAAGTCGGGCAGCTCGCCCTGGATCACGCCGTAGAACGGCACCGCGGCGCTCACCCGGGGGTCGGCCGCCGCCAGGTAGAGGACGAAGCCGCCGCCCATGCAGAACCCGACCGCGCCGACGGTGTCCGAGGTGACCTCGTCCAGCGACAGCAGATGGTCGACCGCGCCGGAGAGCAGTTCCACACCCCGCGAGACCGGGAGGTCCTGCATCATCCGCAGGGCCTCGGCGCTCTCGTGGGCGACATTGCCGCCGTACAGGTCGGGGGCGAGGGCCACGAAGCCCGCCGCCGCCAGCCGGTCGGCGACGTCGGCGATGTGGTCGGTCAGGCCCCACCACTCCTGGATGACGATGACGCCCGGCCCGCTCCCGGACGGCGGCAGCGCCAGATAGCCGTGCGCGGTGGTGCCGCCGCTCGGGAAGGTGACGTTCTGGCGGGCGGGAGCTCCAGTCGACTTCGGCAGTTCTGTCATGGTGCTCGACTCCTGTGCGGCAGTCCGGTCATGGGGCGCCGGAGCCGTGACCCCGGCGGTGATCACCAGCCTGTCACGCGGCACACGGCCCACGCACAGGAGCCCCGGCCGACCCGACTGGCGCCGACAACGTTTTACGTATAACCTCTCCCGTCAACCACCCGCTACCAGCCGTAAAGCAGCCGCCCCGAGAGGACGTCGTTCCGATGAGACGCGTCGCCCTGGTCACCCTCGTCGTCGACGACTACGACGAGGCGATCCGCTTCTACACCGAAGCCCTCGGCTTCCGGCTCGTCGAGGACACGCCCCGCTCCGACGGCTCCCGCTGGGTCGTCGTACGGCCGGACGACCGCGAAGGCGGCACCGACCTGCTGCTCGCCCGCGCCAAGGGTGAGGCTCAGCGGACTCGGGTGGGGAACCAGACCGGCGGGCGCGTCGGCTTCTTCCTGCACACCGACGACTTCGCCCGCGACCACGCCCGCATGCTCGGCGCGGGCGTGACCTTCCTGGAGGAGCCGCGCCACGAGCCCTACGGCTCGGTCGCCGTCTTCCAGGACCTCTACGGAAACCGCTGGGACCTGCTCCAGCCCGCCGACTGACCTTCACGACACCCCTGTTCGAAGTCCGAGGAAGACCCCGCCATGACCGCTACGCGCGTAGACACCGAACTGATCCGCCGCCTCCCCAAGGCCGTCCTGCACGACCACCTCGACGGCGGCCTGCGCCCCGCCACCGTGGTGGAACTCGCGGCGGAGATCGGCCACACCCTGCCCACCACCGACCCGGACGAGCTCGCCGCCTGGTACTTCGAGGCCGCCAACTCCGGCGACCTGGTGCGCTACATAGCCACCTTCGAGCACACCCTCGCCGTCATGCAGACGCGTGAGGGCCTGCTGCGCACGGCCGAGGAGTACGTCCTCGACCTGGCCGCCGACGGGGTCGTGTACGGCGAGGTGCGCTACGCCCCCGAGCTGAACACCGACGGCGAACTGACCATGGCCGAGGTCGTCGAGACGGTCCAGGAGGGCCTGGCCGCCGGCATGGCGAAGGCCGCCGCCGCCGGCACCCCGGTACGGGTCGGCACGCTGCTGTGCGGGATGCGGATGTTCGACCGGGTGCGCGAGGCCGCCGACCTGGCCGTGGCCTTCCGGGACGCCGGTGTCGTCGGCTTCGACATCGCCGGCGCCGAGGACGGCTTCCCGGCCGCCGACCACCGGGACGCCTTCGAGCACCTGCGCCGCGAGAACGTGCCGTTCACCATCCACGCCGGTGAGGCCCACGGCCTGCCCAGCATCCACCAGGCCGTGCAGGTGTGCGGCGCCCAGCGCCTCGGCCACGGCGTGCGGATCACCGACGACATCGTCGACGGCAAGCTCGGCCGGCTCGCGGGCTGGGTCCGGGACCGCCGTATCGCGCTGGAGATGTGCCCGACCTCCAACCTGCAGACCGGCGCCGCCACCTCGATCGCCGAGCACCCGATCACGGCCTTGAAGGACCTGGGCTTCCGGGTCACCCTCAACACCGACAACCGACTCGTGTCCGGTACGACGATGACCCGGGAGATGTCCCTGCTGGTCGAGGACGCGGGCTGGACGGTCGAGGACCTGCGCACCGTCACGGTGAACGCGCTCAAGAGCGCCTTCATCCCGTTCGACGAGCGCAAGGCCCTCATCGACGACGTCGTCCTGCCGGGCTACGCGCTCTGAAGCAGCCCCCGCACATAGGCGGCCTGTCCGACGTGCTGGAGATCGTCGGACAGGACGCTGATCAACCGGACCCCCAGGGTGACCGGCGGATCCCAGTTCTCGTCCACGACCCGGTCCAGGTCCGCGGCCGTCAGCCCGCGCAGGGCTTCGAGGCTCTGGGCGTGCACGGCGTCGTAGTAGCCGGTCAACAGGTCGGCGGAGTCGACCCGCACCTTGGCGACCTGCGCGGAGGTGTGGCCGTACCCGATGTCATGGGGCTTCAGGTCCAGGCCGAAGCGCTTCTCCCAGTCCTGGGTCAGCCAGACCTGGTCGAGGTCGAGGGCGCCGGCCACGTGGTCGTCCTGGACCCGGGTGAGATGCCAGACCAACCAGGCGACGGAGTTGGCGTCGGGAGCGGGGCGACGGTGGAGGTCGTCGAGGGTCAGTCCCTCGACGGCCGCGTGGACCTCTTCCTGGATGCGGGTGTACGCGTCGATGAGGATGTCCTTTGCATGCATGGTCTCCACCATCGCGCATCGCGCCGCGTCACGCGTCGGGAATCCAGCTCCCGTGGAAGCCCAGCGGCACCCGCCCCGGCAGATGGATCCGGGCGACCGGCTCGCCGCTGAAGTCCTGGGCCGCGAGAATCACCAGGTCCGAGGCGCCGCGATCGGGGTTGTGCACATACGCGATCGCGTACCCGTCGTCCTCCGCGGCCCGCTCGTCGCAGGGGTCGGACGGCACGAACACGGCCTCGCTCGCCGCCGCTCCCCGGGGCAGCCGGTGCACCTGCGAGGTGCCGCGCAGCAGGTCGTGCTTGATGAGCGCGTTGCTGAACGCCCGGTCGGGCGGGTTGCCGTCGACCGCCTGATAGGCCAGCGCCATCTCCGCGGCCGCCGCCGAGTAGCCGTAGCGGTGCCGGCGGGACACCAACGCCTCGTTGACGCGTGGGAATTCCTGAGGGCGGTCGTCGAGGGTCCGGGTCCGTACCCGCCCCTGACGCAGGTCCACCGTCCAGCGGTCCAGCCGGGGGGTGCCCGCTCCGTACGGCCCTCCCGAGCCGTTGCCCGCCACGAGGAAGGGCGCGTCGAAGTTCGTCATGTCGATGACCAGGTTCGGGCCCTCCTCGTACGCGTTGAGGGTGTGCGAGTAGTACACCGGGTCGACCTCGAACCAGCGGACCGCGCCCCCGGCGCGAGGCAGCACGCCGACCCGTGCCGGATGCCGGTCGTTCCAGACGTACGGCACGATGTCGCCGCGCTCGGCGCCCGCCGCGTCGAAGGTGACCGGCATGTCGAGGATCACCACATGGTTCTCGGTGAGCGCGAAGTCATGGATCATCGGCGCGTCCGCCACCGGGATCCGTGTGCTGCGCGAGACGCGGCCCGCCGCGTTCACGACCAGGTGCCGCACATGGTCCCAGGTCGGGTAGTAGGCGATCGCGTGCAGTTCATCGGCGTGGACGTCGTACTTGGTGTGCGCCGTGAACGCGCCCTCCAGGGTGCCCCGGAAGTCGTAGGTGCCCACGGTGTTCAGCTCGTCGTCGAGTTCGTACGGCAGCGGCCCGCTCTCCTGGAGCGCCAGGATCCGCCCCCGGTACGGGATCACGTGGGTGTTGCAGGGGAAGTCGTCCGGCGGCACCGGGCCCGGGTAGGGCTCGCCGAGCTTCTTCGCGACCTGGGACGAGCGCACCCAGCGGTTGCGGTACCACTCCGCGCGGCCCTCGCGCAGCCGGACGCCGTGCACCATGCCCTCGCCGAGCATCCAGTGGTGGGCGCGCGGGTCCTCAAGGCCCAGAGCGTTGGGGCCGTTGCGCAGATAACGGCCGTTGAGCTCGCGCGGGATGCGGCCGGTGACCGGCAGGTCGAAGGCCGTCAGCTCCTCGGTGACCGGCTTGAAGGCGCCCTCCAGGAAGGGGAAGCGGCGCGCTGTCCGGGGAGCCGCAGCGGCGGGCAGCGCGCCCGCCCCGGTGCCGACGAGCGCGCCGGCCGCCGTGATCGCCGCCGCGCCGCGCAGTACGTTCCGTCGTGTCGGGTCCGTCATCTTCCCTACTCCTGACCGTGGTTGTTCTCGGGAACGGTCATGAGTCTGGTGCGCGGGACGGATCAGGTCACGAGGGGTGGACCCCCGTCGGGGGGTGTACTCAGACCCCCTGTTTCCAGCAGCGCCATCAGCGCCCGCGCCGCCGGACTCGTCGCCTGCGAGGGCGGCAGCAGGGCGACCGTCTCGTACACGGTCTCGCCGGTGCCCTTGACCGGCAGAGCCGTCAGCGACGACCGCTTGTGCCGGAAGTGCTGGGGCACGACGGCCACGCCGAGGTTCTCGTCCACGAGGTCGAGGAGACTGTGCACGTCGTTGACCTCCAGCGCGACGTTGCGACGCAGTCCCGCGGCGGCGAAGGCGGCGTCGGTCGTGCGGCGCGGGCCCCAGTCGGGATGGAAGTCGACGAAGACCTCGCCGCCCAGATCCTCCGGTGTCACGGCCGCGCCGACGGCCGCGAGCCGGTGGCTGGGGTGGCACAGCACGGTCATGGGCTCGCTCGACAGCGGTACGACGCGCAGCTGGTCGGTGTCCTGTTGCGCCGCCCGGACGGCGAAGGCCAGATCGAGCCGTCCGGCGGCGACCTCCTCGGCGAGGGCGGCGGACCCCGCCTGGCGCAGACAGATCTCGACGTCCGGATGCTGGCGCCGGAACGCGGCGAGCAGCCCCGCCACGTGCAGCCCGGCGATGCACTGCTCGGAGCCCAGCGCGAGCATCCCGCGCAGCACCCCCTGCACGGCCGCCACCGCCTCGTGGGCCGCGCGCACCTGTGCGAGGATCCGCTCGGCCTCGCCGAGCAGTGCCCGCCCCGCCGGGGTGAGCGTCACCCGGCGCGTGGTCCGCACGAACAGCGGGGTCTGCAGCTCCCGCTCCAGCGCCCGGATGGACGCGGACAGTCCCGACTGGGACACCAGGAGCCGCTCGGCGGCCCGCGTGAAGTGCTGGTCCTCGGCGACCGCCACGAAGTGTTGGAGATGGCGCAGTTCCATGATTGAGAAGCCTATCCGCTGAATTCCATCGGATTCTTCTGTTGGACCAATGCCCCCAGGTCGCGAAAGAGTGGATACAGGTTCAAGACCCTGGTTCCACCGTGCCAACCCCTCTGGAGTCGCGTTGTACACCGCACACCCCGACCGCTACGTGGAGATGCCCTACCGGCGCACCGGACGCAGCGGCCTGAAGCTTCCCGCGATCTCGCTCGGTCTGTGGCACAACTTCGGCCCGGCGGACCGTACGGTCGAGACCCAGCGGGCCATCCTGCGCCGCGCCTTCGACCTCGGCGTCACCCACTTCGACCTCGCCAACAACTACGGGCCGCCGCCCGGCGCCGCCGAGTCCGCCTTCGGCGAGGCCCTCAAGGCCGACCTCGCGGCCTACCGCGACGAGCTGATCGTCTCCACCAAGGCCGGATACCTGATGTGGCCCGGCCCGTACGGCGAGTGGGGTTCCCGCAAGTACCTGCTGTCCTCGCTGGACCAGAGCCTCACCCGGATGGGTCTGGACTACGTCGACATCTTCTACTCGCACCGGCCCGACCCGGAGACTCCCCTGGAGGAGACGATGGGCGCCCTGCACACCGCGGTCCAGCAGGGCAAGGCGCTCTACGTCGGCATCTCGAACTACTCGGCCGAGCAGACCCGCGAGGCCGCCCGCATCCTCGGTGAGCTGGGCACCCCGCTCCTCATCCACCAGCCGCGCTACTCGATGCTGGACCGCCGCCCCGAGGAGGGCGGTCTGCTGGACGCGCTGGACGAGCTCCAGGTCGGCTCCATCGTCTTCTCCCCGCTGGAGCAGGGCCTGCTGACCGGCCGCTACCTGGACGGCATCCCCGAGGACTCGCGAGCCGCGAGCGACAGCCCCTTCCTGAACTCGGACGCGGTCACCGCGGACCTGGTGCAGCAGCTCCGCGAGCTCAACGACATCGCCAAGGGCCGCGGCCAGACCCTCGCCCAGCTGGCCCTGGCCTGGGTCCTGCGCGGCGGCCGCGTCACCTCGGCCCTCGTGGGCGCCAGCAGCCCGAAGCAGATCGAGGACAGCGTGGGCACGATCGCCAACCTGGACTTCGACGCGGAGGAACTGGCGAGGATCGACGCGATCGTCAAGGCGTGACCGGCGCGGCCGTCATGGCCGCGGGAGGTTGAACGGACGGGCACCGGCTTCAGGCCGGTGCCCGGGCTCGTTGCGCCTGGCGTGCCCATGGCCACAGGGTGACCCGACCCGGGGCGGCGGCCTGCACGCGGTCGAGGCGGCGCTGCGAGTCGCCCGTCACGTCACCGGCCGCTCCGGTGTCGTCGGGGGGCACGGTCGTTTCCAGGGGCGTACGGCCGCCCCGCGTCGGGGGTCCCGTGGGGCAGGCCTGATCAGCCGGTTCGCTCCTCGATCCGCACGGTGACCGTGTCCCCGGCCTCCTTCCCGATGGCCTTTCGCACGTCGGCCTTCACCGGCAGCATGTGGGTGCCGTCCCCGAGCGCCATGAAGGAGCTCCGGAAGGGGTGCCCGTCGATCGTCCCGCGGACCTTCACCAGTCCGCGGGTGCCGAAGAACTCGACGGAGGCGGGCCAGTGGACACAGGTCCAACTGCCTTTCTCCGGTTTCCTGCTGAGGACCGCGGTGAATTCCGCGTCCACTTCCCCGGTAGTGGCCATGAGGGTCTCCCTCGCCGGTGGCTTCTCTCCAGGAGACCACCGGCGAGGGGAAAACTCATCGCGGCCGTCGCTCACGCCCCGTCCGGAACCCGGTCGAGAAATCCGAGCACGGTCCTGATCCGGCCGTCACCGGCCAGCGTGATCACGTCGGATCCGGCGACGGGCGCCGAACCGTCGACCTCGCTCACGAGTTCCCAGGAGAACCGCGCGGTGTCGTGATGCCCGTCGACGGCGCCGGTGAGCCGGAACGCGAAACCGGGGAACTGCTCGTGGGCCGCCGCGATGACCCCGGCGATCTGCTCGTGGCCGACCACGTCGGCGAGCGGGTCGGTGTAGCCGCCGCCCACCGCCCAGGCGGCCGCCACGGCTTTCGTACGCGCCTTCGGCTCCCTGGCGTTCCAGGCTTCGAAGTAGCGGCTGACGGCGTTCTCGTAACGATCTGTGTTCGCGGGCATGGGTGATCAGCCTCCGTCGAGGTCGTCTGTGCTGGTGGGACCTGATACCGCAACCCTGCCCGCGCCCCTCGGAACCGTCGATTACTTCCCGGGTAATGACGTTTGAGTGTGTACCCGTCAGATTTCGGCCAGGAGGGCGGGCGAATATGCCAGGAGACTGGCCAAAAAGATGTGGTGACAGTGTTTCAGTAGTGAACATACTCGACTGACAGGTCTTCACATCGAGCGAAGAGTCCGTCACGTACAGCACGGAGAACCGCGTACCGCGCATGAGCCGCACGAAAGCGAGGCCCTGCCGCCAGGTGAACGGAGCAAGCGGGGGAGTGGATCGTGCACGACGAATTCCTGTGCCATGTCACGGGGTACGGCATCTGCGACGGGCGGCGCATCGGCGTACCGCTCGGAACCTATCGCGCACCCACCCTCGCCCTCGCCCTGTGGTGGTTACGTGACCGGGCCTCGTGGATCGCCGACCGATTAGACCCCCAGCCCGAGGCCGAGTACTTCCCGGCGGGCGCCCTCGCCCCCGTCGCCGGCACCGTGCGCGACGTGCCCGCCGTCATGCGGGCCTGGTGTGCCGACCTGTACCAACAGGATCTGGTCGCCGACGAGTTGGCGGCCGGCCGGCTGGTCCGGATCGCCGCCAGTGACGACACCACCGAGTACGAACTGCTCGCCGAGTCCGTGGACGCGGTGAGAATGCACCGGATGGCCTCGGCGCTCTTCACACCGGTCGCCTGAGCCGGGCCGACGCCCTCTGTGCGCGGCGCCCGAACCGTGCCGCCAGGCGGCAAAGGTGGTGAATCGGTAGAATTCTGGCATGGCGGAGCGGCCGGTTGCACCGACGGCGCCCGAGCTCGTCCTGGAGACCGACACCGGCTCCACGGTGATGAGCCCGGGCCACGACTACCACGTGGGGCGCGACCCGTTGAGCGACATCGTCATCGACGATGCCCGGGTCTCCTGGCACCACGCCGTGCTGCGACCCGACACCGACCACTGGACCCTCGAGGACGAGAACAGCACCAACGGCACCTACGCCGACGGCCGCCGCGTCCGCGAGTGGGACGTCGGCCCCGGCAGCGTGATCCACTTCGGCAGCCCCGCCGACGGCCCCTGCGCGGTCCTGCTGGGGCGCCTGGCCCCCGAGCGCCCTTCCGCCGTCTCGATGCCGGGCCTGACCGGCACCTTCCGGCGGCCCACCGCCGTACGCCCGCTGCCCACGCGCACGGTCCGTATCGGCCGCGCCGACGACAACGACCTCGTCATCGACGATCTGGTCGTCTCCCGCCACCACGCCGAGCTGCGCGCCCTGCCCGACGACAGCTACGAGATCGCCGACCTCGGCAGCCACAACGGCACCTATCTCAACGGTCGGCCCGTCACCGGCGCCGCCATCGGCCCCGGTGACATCGTCGGCATCGGCCACTCGGCGTTCTGCCTGGTCGGCGACACGCTCCAGGAGTACGTCGACACCGGCGAGGTCTCCCTCGACGTCCAGGACCTCACGGTCGCCGTCGACCGCGGCCGCAAGACCCTGCTCGACCACGTGTCCTTCCCGGTGGGGGAGAAGTGCCTGCTCGCGGTCGTCGGCCCGAGCGGCGCCGGAAAGTCCACCCTCCTGAACGCCCTCACCGGACAGCGCCCCGCCGACCACGGCACCGTCCTCTACGACGGCCGCGACCTCTACCGCGACTACGCCGAGCTGCGCCAGCGCATCGGCCTGGTCCCGCAGGACGACATCCTGCACGCCCAGCTCACCGTCCGCAGCGCCCTGTCCTACGCCGCCGAACTGCGCTTCCCGCAGGACACCGCCAAGTCCGAGCGCCGGGCCCGGGTCGACGAGGTCATCCGGGAACTCGGCCTGGAACAGCGAGCCGCCCAGCCCGTGCACAGCCTGTCCGGCGGCCAGCGCAAGCGGGTCAGCGTGGCCCTGGAGCTGCTGACCAAGCCCTCCCTGCTCTTCCTCGACGAACCGACCTCCGGCCTCGACCCCGGCATGGACCGCTCGGTGATGCACATGCTGCGCGGCCTCGCCGACGACGGCCGCACCGTCATCGTCGTCACCCACAGCGTCCTGAGCCTCGACGTCTGCGACCGCCTCCTCGTCCTCGCGCCCGGCGGGAAGATCGCCTACTACGGCCCGCCCGAGGACGCCCTCGCCTACTTCGGTTTCGCGCAGTGGCCGGAGGCCTTCGAGGCCTTCGAACGGGACCAGGACCGGGACTGGTCCGGCGACTTCCGCACCTCGCCCTTCCAGCACCAGTACGTCGCCGAGGCCACCGCACAGCCCCGGATGCCCCGCTCCGAGCCGGTCATCATCGCGCCCCCTCCCAGGCCCCGCAGCCGCGGCGCCCAGCTCGGCACCCTGATCCGCCGCTACGGCGCCGCTCTCGGCGCCGACCGCACCTTCCTCGTCATCATGATCGCCCTCCCCTTCGTCATGGGCGCCATGGCCCGTGCCCTCGCGGGCAGCCAACTCACCCGCGACACCGCGATGAACGCCCTGCTCATCCTGTGCGTCGGAGGAGTCCTCACCGGCGCCGCGAACGCCGTGCGCGAGCTGGTGAAGGAGCGGGTCATCTACCAGCGCGAACGAGCCGTGGGCCTCTCCAGATCGGCGTACCTGATGTCCAAGGTCGTCGTGCTGGGCACGATCACCGTCGTGCAGGCGGTGGTCCTGACCCTGGTCGCCCTCCTCGGGGTCGACCTCAACGCGCCCGGTGGCGAAGGTGTGTTGATGCCGCCCCTTGCCGAGATCACGATCGCTGTCGCCCTTCTGGCGTTCACGGCGATGATGCTCGGTCTGCTCGTGTCCGCGCTGGTGCGCAAGGAGGAGGTGACGATGCCGCTGCTCGTGCTGCTCGCCATCGTCCAGGTCGTCTTCTGCGGGGCCTTGCTGAAGCTCGACGGTGTGCCCGGCCTGGAACAGCTGTCCTGGCTGGTGCCCTCGCGCTGGGCGCTCGGAGCGATGGCCGGCACGATCGGCCTCGCCCGGATCGTGCCGGGCGACCTCACCGGCGATCCTCTGTTCAAACACTCGGCGGGGGTGTGGCTGCTGAACATCGGCATGCTCGTCGTCCTCTCCGTGCTCTTCGGATACGTCGTCTCGCGGCTGCTGCGCCGCCACGAACCCGCGGTCATGCGGAAGTAGGCCGCCGATGACGACACCCGACTTCCGGCCCACCCACGTCGTGCCCGGCCAGGGCATGCCCGCCTGGGACGCCCCCGACCCGGCCCGCCCCACCGTCCCCCTCGACCCGCTCCTGCCCGTCCAGCTCTCGGAGCGACGCGGCGACTGGGCCCACGTCCTGTGCGCCAACGGCTGGTCGGCCTGGGTCGACGGCCGCCACCTGGTCGCCGTACCGCAGGATCCCCCCGCCCCCGACAGCCCGCTCACCCGCGCCGCCGACCCACGCCCCCTGCTGGCCCGCGCCGACGAGACCCTCGCCCGCTACCGGGCCGCGGTCGAGGAGCTGGCCGGCGGCGGCCTCGACGGGGAGGCGTTCCGCGGCCGCACGCGGGGACTGCGGATCGGTGTGGTCGTCGACGGGGAGCACGTGTGGCTGTACGACGCCCAGCACGGACGCTGGGTGTACGCGGACGGGACCCGGCTGAACACCTACGCCACCGATGACGGGCCACAAGCGGGCGGGCCTCAAGCGGGCGGACATGCCCCCACCCAGGTCGTGACGCGCGATGGCACGTGAGACCAGCCTCTTCTCCGGCAGCCCCTCCGAACTGGTCGGCAGACAGGTCGCGAGCTACCGCATCGAGCAGGAGATCGGCCGCGGTGGCATGGCCGTCGTCTACCGGGCCCGGGACCTGCGCCTGGACCGCACGGTGGCGCTGAAGCTGCTGGCCCCCGAACTGGCCCGCAACGACACCTTCCGCAACCGCTTCAGCCACGAGTCCCGGGTGGCCGCCGCGATCGACCACCCGCACATCGTCCCTGTCTTCGAGGCGGGCGAGACGGACGGCGTCCTGTACATCGCCATGCGGTACGTCGCCGGCAGCGACCTGCGTCATCTCCTGGACCGCCAGGGCCCGTTGCCCCTCCCGACCGCCTTGCGGATCGCCGCCCAGATCGCCTCCGCGCTCGACGCGGCCCACGAGCACGGGCTGGTCCACCGGGACGTGAAACCCGGCAACATCCTGGTCGCCCGCGGCACCGACAGCGACCACCCCGAGCACACCTACCTCACCGACTTCGGCCTCACGAAGAAGTCCCTGTCGTTGACCGGGTTCACGACGGTCGGCCAGTTCGTCGGCACCCTCGACTACGTGGCACCCGAGCAGATCTCGGGCCGCCCGGTCGACGGCCGCTGCGACGTCTACGGTTTCGCCTGCGTGGTCTACGAATCCCTCACAGGCCACCCGCCGTTCCGCCGCGACGACGACATGGCCCTGCTGTGGGCCCACCAGTACGACGCCCCGCCCGCCCTCTCCGCGTCCCGCCCCGGCCTCCCCGCGCCACTCGACGCGGTGTTCGCCAAAGCCCTCGCCAAGGCGCCCGACGACCGCCACGACTCCTGCCTGGCCTTCGTCGCGGCCCTCCGCTCGGCGGCGACGGGCGCTCACCCGCCGACGGAGGTCGCCCTGCCGACCGTGGAACCACCGGAAACCCAGCCCAAGTCCCCGCCCCGCTGGGCGGAGCCGGTGGTCCGGGGACGGTAGTCAGCCCAGGCCCAGCCCGTTCAACGGCAGCTTCCGCGCCGGCACCCTGCGGTGGCTGATCCGCCACTGCGCACCGACGCGGATCACGGTGTCCTCGTACGTGACCGAGCCGCACGCGCCGTCCGCCATGACGCCGGTCCAGGGCCCGGGCGTCCACCAGGTGTCCGTGCAGCGCGATCAACTAGGCCACGGCAAGGCGGTCTTCAAGAGCCGACGTCATGGCATGCCCCTTCCTCGGCTGAGCGCACCCTGCCACGCCCTGCCTCACGCGTCAGCCGGTTTGATCTCTCCTTTGCGCCGCACCGGCCGTGCCAGCAGCGCGCCGAGGAAACCGGTGACCAGACCCCACAGGGCGCCGAGGCCGACCGCCGTCCAGAGCTCCGGCTCGAGGAACAGCTTTCCGCCCAGGCCGCCCCCGAGGTCGCCGATGCCGAGCACCGACAGTCCGTAGTGGGCGGAGATCCGGCCCATGAGGCAGATCATGAGAACCGTCAGGGCGAGGGCGACCGCCAGATGCACGGCGTGTCGCCAGGCGCGGACCCGGGCGGGTGAGCGGGCCGCCATCAGGAACGCCACGGCCAGCAGCAGGACCGCGTCGACGACCACCAGCCACCAGATCCGGCCGTCGTGCTCGGAGAGGGTGTGCAGATCGAGCGTGGCGGTGTCCTTGGAGCGCAGCACCTCGTCCAGGACGTGCGGCATGGGCAGTCCGAAGGGCCCTTCCACCCGGCCGTTCCAGGTGGCGCCCAGGCCGATGGTCAGAGTGAGCCAGACCAGGTTCGGCATGCCCAGCAGGATCACCGCGAGCGTCTCACGCGCATGGCCGCGCGTCGCGGCGACGACCAGGGCGACGAGGGTGCCGAGGACGACGTAGGCGAGCAGCAGGACGACCATGGCGTGGGCGGCCGGCCGTACCGACTGCTGGAACGGCAGCAGCCGACCGGGCAGCGGAGCCCGGGCCGACACCAGCAGGGCCAGCACCAGGACGCCGGCCATCCACAGCAGGCCGAACAGAAGGGTCTGCGGTACGTCCGTGGTGAAGCCGACCTCGGGGGAGACACCGAACAGATCCCCCAGGTCGCTCAGTGTGTCGTCGCCGAGGGAGAGCTTGAACGTCTGGCGGGCCGCGTAGGCCAGGGCGAGGAGCGCCGGCAGCCACAGGACGGCGATCCGGGCGGCCCATCCGGCGAGCTCCCGGCCGCTCGCGACCGCCCGGTGCCGCAGTGGACGCAGAAAGCCCGCGCCGAGCACCAGCGCACCCGTCAGGGTGACGGAGAGGGGGATCACGGTGAGCCCGGCCTGGGTGTCGGCGAGCCCTCCCGCGCTTCCCGACAGCTTGATCGTGCCGCCGACGGCGGTGACCACGGCCGCCGCGACGACCCGGGGGAACGCGTGGTCCGGAAGGTCGGACGCACCCGCCGCCCACAGCCCCAGCGCGGCCACCACCCCCATGGCGCCCAGCGAGACCAGGACCGTGGCCACGGCCTGCACCCAGCCGTGGCGGGCGACGACTGCCTGGTCAAAGGGGGGTTGGGGGCTCACCCTGCCACGCTAAGCAGCCCCGGCACGGCGCGCCCGCCGGGAGGTCCGTCCGCGTCCGCTTGCGGACGGCACAAGGCCGGAGCAGAGAATAGGTACGGAACGTAGAAATGCGGCTGAACCGGGGCAAGCGCATCGCGCGCCGCAGGAATCCCGAGTCGGGAAGAAGAAGAGCTCGTGAGCGTCGAACCTCCGTCGTCAGGCCGCCCCACCGGGCCACCCTCCGGCCCGCTCTCGGGCCCCTCGCAGCCGCCTTCGGGCCCGCCCTCGCAGCCCCCGGGCAGCAGCGGCGGGGCATCCGCGCCCGAACCCCGCCGCCCCTGGTGGAGGTCGGCACCCCGGGTCGCGATGATCGCCACCGCCGTGGTCGCCGCCGTGGTCCTCGCGGTCGTCTTCACCCGCTCCGACGGCGGCTCCACCTCGGCCGGAGGCGACGGCGAGGTCTTCCTCCAGGCCGCCGCCAAGACGGGCCCCGACCCCTTCACGGAGTCGACCGCGAAAGACAGCTCAGCCCCACCCGTCTCCGCCTCCCCGGCGGACACCTCAGAGCCCGCGAACGCCGTACGAGGCGTCGACGGCGGCGCCCCCGGTCTCTACGGCGGCACCCGCAACGTCTCCAGCTGCGACGTCGAGAAGCAGGTCAAGGCCCTCCAGGCGGACCCGTCGAAGAACAGGGCATTCGCCTCGGTCGCCGGCGTCCAGCCGACCGAGGTCCCGGCCTACCTGCGCTCGCTCACACCCGTCCAGCTGCGCATGGACACCCGCGTCACCAACCACGGCTACCGCGACGGCGCCGCCACCAGCTACCAGGCCGTCCTCCAGGCCGGCACCGCTGTCCTCGTCGACTCCCACGGGGTGCCCCGCACCCGCTGCGCCTGCGGCAACCCGCTGACCCCGCCGGTCGCCCAGCAGACCACGCCGAAGCGCACCGGCGACTCCTGGCCGTCGTACCGCCCCTCGAACGTGGTCGTGGTCGCGCCCTCCACGACGGTCATCAACATCTTCGTGATCTACGACCCCGACCATCACGACTGGATCGCCCGGCACCGCGGCGACACCGGGGGCAAGGACCACAAGACCCACCCGCCGGTAAGGCCCTCCCCGTCGGTGAGCGCGTCCACGCTGCCCCCGACCTCTCCGTCGCCCTGCGTCTCCACGTCCAAGGGAGCCACCGGGACCCCCTCCGGATCGGCGAGCCCTTGCCCGCCGACCTCGACCGCCCCGTCCTCACCGGCCCCGAAGACGCCCTCGACGAAGCCGCCCACCAGCGAATCCTCGGGTGACGAGTCCGTCACGCCCGACTCCTCGGCACCGCAGTCGCCCCTCGTGTCCGACACCACGCCCGGCACCACACAGTCGGCGTCCCTGTCCAGCGGTCCGGTGTCCTGGGTGATGTGACGCGTCACCTGGACTGCGGCGCGTGGCTCGGGGTACGAGGACTGGTGCAGCAGCGTCCGGCCAGTCCGGCTTCCGAGAGAGAAACGCATGATCGAGCACCTGGACGGGGCAGTCATACCGACTGGTTTCGACGTGCCCGTGGAACCCCTGAGGCAGGCGGCGCACTACACCGGGGAGCCGGGAAGTATCGCCGAGGCGCGGTCGTTCGCCGCGGACTTCCTCGGCAGGCTCAGAACCGAGTGGTGTGCCGCCATCGGTGACCGCACCGAGGAGGAGGTCCTCCTCGTGGTGAGCGAACTCGTCACCAACGCCGACCGGCACAGCAACGGGCCCTACATCCTTGAGCTGGAGGGCACCGACGCCACGGTCGCCGTCACGGTCTACGACAGCAGCGCCACCCTGCCCCGCAGGTTCCCGCGGGATCCTGAGCGCGTGGGGCGGCACGGCCTGGAGATCGTGCACGTCCTGGCGCGCGAGGTCGCGGCGGAACGCGTACCGGTGGGCAAGCGGGTGAGGGCGGTACTGGGCTTCAGCGGCAAGGAATGAGCCCGCCCGGTACTCGGGGTAGTGCAGCGGGTGCCGTCCCGGGGCGGCACCCGCTGCTTTCGCTGTCCGTGTGCGTCAGGCGCAGCCCAGCTCGCCCAGCATGCCCTCGCGCAGCCGAGTGATGATCCGCTTGATCAGCCGGGACACATGCATCTGCGAGCAGCCGAGCCGCTCACCGATCTCCGACTGGGTGGCCTCCTCCACGAACCGCATGTGGATGATCTGCCGGTCGCGGTCGCTGAGCTCGGCCATCAGCGGGGCGAGTGACTGGAAGTCCTCGACGAGCCGCAGCCCGTCCTCCTCCACACCGATGAAGTCGGCGAGCACCGCCTCGCCGCCCTCGGGGCCGTCGCCGGTCAGGGCCGCGTCCAGGGACGAGGAGTTGTAGCCGTTCGAGGCGATCTGTGCCTCGATCACCTCGTTCTCGGAGATGTTCATCAGGGTGGCGAGTTCGGCCACCGACGGGTCCCGGTCCAGACGGCTGGCGAGCTCCTCGCGCGCCTTGGCCAGCTCGACGCGCAGCTCCTGCAGGCGCCGGGGGACGTGCACCGCCCAGGTGGTGTCGCGGAAGAAACGCTTGATCTCGCCGACGATGTAGGGCAGCGCGAACGACGTGAACTCGACCTCGCGGGACACCTCGAACCGGTCGATCGCCTTGATCAGGCCGATCATGCCGGTCTGGACGATGTCCTCCATGTCGTCCCCGCGGCCCCGGAACCTTCCGGCCGCGAAACGCACGAGCGACATGTTCATCTCAATGAGGGTGTTGCGCGCGTACTGGTACTCGTGCGTCCCCTCCTCGAGCTCGGTCAGACGGTGGAAGAACTGACGGGACAGCTCCCGCGCGTCCCGCGGTGCGACGGCCCGCGGTTCCTCGACTCCCGGCAGCGGTGTCTCACCCGTCCTGGTCCCGCTGGCGTGCTCGGTGACCTGTGCCTCCGAACGATTCACGGCGGTGACGACGGTATGCATTACCTCTCCCACGAAAGTCACGGCTCGACGTCTGCCTCTTCGGCCTGGGTTGTCTCGGGTCCTGCGGATGGTACGCGGTGTGCCGTGTACCCGGAACGCGACAACATATGCGTCCCCGGCCACCGGCCGACCAATTGCCCGCAGCTCCCTCACCTTGCGCGTACCCGAGGAGTGACGACGCATGCCCGGCATGTGGCCCAGTGGCGCGAAATCGACGCTGCTCAGAGAGCGAGACGGGCCGTGACGATCAGTTCGTGGAGATACCGCTTGGTGACACGGCCGCCATGGCGGGTCTCGATCAGATCCCGGATACAAGCCAGGAGGCCCTCGCGGCGGGTGCTGTCGAGGGCCCGGTGGCCCGAGTAGGTCAGGAGCACGTCGATGTACTGGTCTGTGGTGTAGGTGATGTCCTGTTCGAAACGGGTCACCGAGACGGCACCGAAGCGCGGACACCTCTCGAATTCCTCCGTGTCCGAGGTGATCTCCGACGACGGCTGGAGCCGCAGTCCGGGCGGCGTGGCCGGATCCCAGCGTTCGTAGCAGTCCTGGGCCCGGGCGAAGAAGTCGACGGTGCCGCCCGCCACATGCGAGGTGACGACCACGGCGAGGTGCCCTCCCGGGCGCAGCGCGTCCGCGGACTTCTCCACGCGGACGGCCGGGTCGAGCCAGTGCCAGGCGGTGGCACAGGCGACCAGGTCGAAGGGCTCGTCCGGCAGGGTCCAGCCCTCGAAGTCCGCGTGGCGCACCTCGACACGGGGGAACACGCCCAGTCGCCGCCGGGCCACCGCCGCCATCGCGTCGCCCAGTTCCACGGCGGTGACGTGGCAACCGAACTCGGCCAGGGCGCGGGTGAGCTGGCCGGTCCCGGCGCCCACCTCCAGGACACGGCTCCCAGGGCCGAGGCCCGCCACCTGGGCCAACTCCGCGACCAGAGCCGGGGGATAGCCCGGCCGCGCCTTGTCGTACAGCTCCGCCGCCTCGTTGAACGTGTCGCGCAGCACCGGTTCCCGCACTTTCCCGTCGGACGATTCCACCCAGGGCAGAATGCCGGACCCTTCCCATGGCGGCCACGGAATTTAGGCTGATCCGGTGAGCAACGAAGCGCCGAACCAAGCCCGCGTGATCCCCCTGCGCCCGCAGTCCGTGCGCCCGGGGACCGCCCGCCCAGTGTCCGAACGCCCCGCCACGACCCCGCCCCGGGAGCCCGTCGACAGGCAGACCAGGGAACCTCTGTGGCGTGACCTCGTCGGAGACGTCCTGCGCCGCGAGCGTCTCGCCCAGGAACGCACGCTCAAGGACGTGGCCGACGCGGCCAGGATCTCGATGCCCTATCTCTCCGAGGTGGAGCGCGGCCGCAAGGAGGCCTCCTCGGAGGTCCTCGCGGCCGCCGCCCACGCTCTGGGCCTCGGCCTCGGCGATCTGCTCTCCCTGGCCCAGGGGGAGCTCACCCGGCACTCGGCGCGCAGCCGTCGCGCGGTGCCGGGATCGCCGTACAACGGGATGTGCCTGGCGGCCTGAGGCGACGGGGCCGGTGCCTCAGACCGTCACGAGGCGCCGGCTCACCACCTCGTCGGCCAGCCCGTACTCCACGGCCTCCTCCGCGGTGAACACCTTGTCGCGGTCCATGTCCGCGCGCAGGGTCGCGATGTCGTGGTGGGTGTGGCGGGCCAGCACCTCCTCGACCTGGGAGCGGATGCGGACCATCTCCTTGGCCTGCAGGGCGAGATCGGAGATCGCGCCGCGGCTGCCGCCGGAGGCGGGCTGGCCGAGCAGCACGCGCGCGTGCTCGAGCACGAGCCGTCGCCCGGGATCCCCGCCCGCCAGTAGCACGGCCGCCGTGGATGCCGCCTGGCCCACGCAGAGCGTCGAGATCGGCGCCTGCACATAGGTCATCGTGTCGTAGATCGCCATCAGCGAAGTGAACGAGCCGCCCGGGGAGTTGATGTAGATCGAGATCTCGTTCTCCGGTGCCGCCGACTCCAGATGCAGCAACTGCGCGATCACGACGTTGGCCACCCCGTCGTCGATCTCGGTGCCGAGGAAGATGATCCGCTCGGACAGCAGTCGGCTGAACACGTCGGAGGACCGCTCGCCGTGCGCGGTCCGCTCGACGACGTACGGAATCGTGTAGTTCGCCATGTCACAGCCCCATCCGTCGCTTCGAGGCGGCCGGGCGGACGTCGGCGAGCGACTCCAGGACCCGGTCCACCATGCCGTACTCCCTGGCCTCCTCGGCCGTGAACCAGCGGTCGCGGTCGCCGTCGCGGGCGATGGTCTCCGGTGTCTGGCCCGTGTTTTCGGCGAGGAGCCGCTCCATGGTCTGCTTGCTGTGGTCCAGGTTCTCCGCCTGGATCAGGATGTCGGCGGTGGTCCCGCCGATGCCCGCGGACCCCTGATGCATCATGATCCGCGCGTTCGGCAGGGCGTACCGCTTGCCGGGCGTGCCCCCGCAGAGCAGGAACTGGCCCATGCTGGCCGCGAAACCCATGGCGAGCGTCGACACGTCGTTGGGAATCAGCCGCATCGTGTCGTAGATGGCGAGGCCCGCGTACACGGAGCCGCCCGGACTGTTGATGTACAGGCTGATGTCGGTGCGCGGGTCCTCCGCGGACAGGACCAGCAGCTGGGAGCAGACGCGGTTGGCGGAGACCTCGTCGACCTGGGTGCCCAGCAGCACGATGCGCTGGGCGAGGAGTTGGGCGGCCAGTTGGTCGTCGAAGCGGGTGGGAGGGGTGTCGCCCTCCTCGGCCCGGATGGAAGTCATGGGCTGTCCTCGTGGTCGTAGGGATGCCGTCGGCTCCACTGTTGACCTCGGACCATGCCTCGAAGCGGTTTCTCTGCCGGTGGCAGATTCGCCACCGGCAGAGCGCGGGCCCAGCGGGCGCTCAGTTCTTCTCGCGCAGCTGCCGGAAGAACGCGCGCACGTCCTCGACCAGCAGGTCCGGCTCCTCCATCGCCGCGAAGTGGCCGCCGCGGTCGAACTCGGTCCAGCGCACGATGTTCTCGGTGCGTTCCGCCTTGTGCCGCAGCGGGATCTGGATCTCCGCCGGGAAGACGGCGAGGGCGGTCGGCACGGTCGACGGTTCGGTGGGCCGGGCCACCCTCCCGTCCGTGGCGTGTGCCCGCTCGTAGTAGATCCGGGCGGCCGAACCGGCGGTCCCGGTCAGCCAGTACAGCATCACGTTGGTCAGCAGCCGGTCCCGGTCCACGGCCTCCTCGGGCAGCTCCGCGGAGTCGGTCCACTCCTGGAACTTCTCGACGATCCAGGCGAGTTGGCCGACCGGCGAGTCGGTGAGCGCGTAGGCGAGGGTCTGCGGCCGGGTGGAGTGCAGAACGGCGTACCCGGTGCCCTCGCCCGACCAGGCGCTCCACCGGCGCCAGGACTCCAGCGCGCTCTCCCGTTGCTCCGGTGCGAGAGGAGCGAGTTCCTCCTCGGTCGGTTCGTGCGTCGCCTGCGCGCCCGGCAGCAGGTTGAGGTGGACGCCGATGACCCGCTCGGGGTGGGCGCGGCCCAGCTCCCGGGAGATCGCCGAGCCCCAGTCGCCGCCCTGCGCGCCGAACCGCTCGTAGCCGAGCCGTGTCATCAGCTCGGCCCACGCGTCGGCGATCCGGCCCGCCTCCCAGCCCGTGTCGGCGGGCGGCCCGGACAGTCCGAAACCCGGAATACTCGGTACGACGACATGGAAGGCGTCGGCCGGGTCGCCGCCATGGGCCGCCGGATCGGTCAACGGGCCCACCACGTCCAGGAACTCGACGATCGAGCCCGGCCAGCCGTGCGTGATGACCAACGGGGTGGCGTCCGGCTCGGGGGAGCGGATGTGGGCGAAGTGCACGGTCGTCCCGTCGATGACGGTCGTGAACTGCGGCCACTCGTTCAGCCGCGCCTCGGCCGCGCGCCAGTCGTAGGAGTGCCGCCAGTGGTGCGCGAGCTCGCGCAGATAGCCGGCCGGCACCCCGTACGCCCAGCCGGTGGCCGAGAGGTCGTCGGGCCAGCGGGTGCGGTCGAGCCGGTCGTGGAGGTCGTCGAGGTCGCTCTGCGGAATGTCGAGGTGGAAGGGCCGGACGAGGTCCGGGTGCTCTGGGGGCGCAGATGTCATGCCCGGATGCTAGTTCGCACGGGTGTATAGGCCACCTGGATTAATCGGCCGTCCGACCGATGAGTTCCACGGCGAGGATCGGTCCACACAGATGACGAACGTTCCCACACCCAGGAGGTACGCATGTCCACCGACGGTTTCACCACGTGTCTCTGGTTCGACGGCCAGGCGGAGGAGGCCGCCCACTACTACGTCTCCGTCTTCAAGAACTCCAGCATCGGCGAGGTCGCCCGCTATCCGGAGGACGCGCCCCAGCCCGCAGGCAGCGTGCTGACCGTCGAGTTCACGGCCAACGGCCACCGGTTCCTCGCGCTGAACGGCGGCCCCGAGTTCAAGTTCACCGAGGCGGTCTCCTTCATGGTCTTCTGCGAGAACCAGGAGGAGATCGACTACTACTGGACCAAACTCACCGAGGGCGGTGGCGAGCCCGGCCCCTGCGGCTGGCTGAAGGACAGGTACGGCCTGTCCTGGCAGGTGGTACCGGACCGGCTGCAGGCCATGGTCACCGACCCGGACCCGGCGAAATCGGCCCGTGTGATGAAGGCGTTCATGGCCATGAGCAAGTTCGACATCGCCGCTTTGGACAAGGCCTACGCGGGCGAGTGAGCGCTCCTCGAACGCTCTCGAACCGTCCTCAGGACGAACCGATCACCCGCGTGATCTCCCGGGCGATCCGCAGGATGCCGGGGGAGCGGGCCGGGCAGGGCCTGGGCGTGGACGTCGTGGGCGCCAGACAGAAGTGCAGATAGTCCTTGTCGAGGTGCAGGGCGGTGCGGTCGCGGTCCGGCTGGGTGCAGTAGTCGGGATGCTCGTGCTCGTAGGGGGTGCACGGCAGGTACTGCACCCAGGTGTACCGGGAGCCGGCGGGTGCCACCGTCGCGCCCGCGTCGGCGACGACGTCCCCGGAGGCGGCCGCCTGCTCCTCGTACAGCTCGTTCACCCGCCGGACCCGGTCGGGGGTGATCGGATCCGGGCCCTGCGCCACCCACACGATCCGCGGCCGCCGCTCACCGCCCGCCGCCGCGATCTGGTCGGTCAGCCGGCGAAGGTCGGCCCGGTACCTGCTGAAGTACTTCCTTGGCGAGGCGGCATGGCTGATCCCGTCCATGCACCACGTGTAGCCCCACGCGTTGCCCCAGAACTGCAGCACCACGACGTCCGGGTGCCGCGCGCGGACCAGCGCGGCCGCCTTGTCCCGGTCGGGCACCAGCGACTTCTTCCCGGTGCCCTCCAGGTAGTCGCACGGTGTGGTCCCCGAGTACGGCGCGCTCGTGTACGTCGCCCGCAGCTCCCGGCGCAGCTCCTGCCCGAGGACCTGCTGGGCCTCCATGGCCAGCGAGTCGCCGAGATACAGCACACGCGGGGCGGCCACGGCCGTGGAGGCGCTCGGGGAGGCCTGGGCGCGCTGATGCGTGGTGGCCGCACGGGAGACGTCCGGAGTCGGTGGCGCCGTCTCCGGCCCGTCCGAGGGGTCGCTGCAGGCACCGAGCAGCAGGACTGCGGTCAGTAACCCCACGATCCACCTTGTCCGCATGCGCGACTCCCGCCCCGGTCGCCGAAAAACGGTTCCCCAGGCAAGCACAGCCGGGCCCGAGGGGGAAGACACGCGGCGTGGCGAGGTAGGACCGGGGCTCGCGAAACAGCCCCGGTCCTTCCGATCACACGCGGTCGGCAGCGATCAGCAGGTACTGGAAACTGCCGTTCCGGTAGGCGGTGAGAAAGGTGTCCTCGATTCCCGTGACCAGATGGTCGGCCTCCTTGCGCAGCTCCCAGTAGGGCAGGGCCGCCTCGGTGAGGTCCTCCACGTGCACCGGAACCAGCCGGTTGCGGGCCATGGCGCGGAAGTACGCCGAGCGGGGATGGATGTCGCAGATGTAGTGGGCGTTGATGAGCGAGACCTCGCGGGATGCCTGCCCGTAGGTGTCGTTGTAGCAGCCTGTGATCACCACATAGCGTCCGCCCCGGCGCAGCAGCCGCGCGTGCTCCGCGAACAGCAGGTCCAGCTCGACGTACATGGTCGACTCGTTGTTCCAGGAGGCCGCGTAGGCCCCGGAGGGCAGCCCGGTGTCGAGCATGTTGCGGTGGTGGTAGCGCACCAGGTCGTCGATGCCCCGCTTGCGGGCCTGGGCGTTGGCGAACTCCGCCTGCTTCTCGGAGATGGTGACGCCGTCTGCGTGGCAGCCGTGGTGCAGATGCGCCACGACACTGCCGCCGCCGCGCCCGCACCCCGCGTCGAAGACACGGTCCTCGGGACGGAGCGGGCCGAGCCGGGAGGCGAGGAGTTCGGCCTGGGCGTGTTCGAGGCGGTGCAGTTCGGCGGTGATCCGCTCCCGCCGCCGTACCGGATCGGGTTCCTCGAGGACGGAGCGGTCGGCCTCTCCGATGCCGTAGTGGTGGTGGTAGAGGTCGTCGAGCCTTCCGAGTTCGAGGTTGACCGGGTTCTCCTCGGCGTTCCAGTAGTCCGCGACTCGGGTCTGGTACGTCGACTGGGTCGGCACCGGAATGGTCCGGGCGCCGGCGTGGGGGGCGGTGGTCAACGGTGACTCCTCGTGCTGGTGCGTGTGACGTCCTGTCATGCGAGCGTGCTTTACCAGTAGTTGGGCAGGTGATAGCGGTGGCTGTTGGTGGCGTGCCACTCGTGGTTGCCGGCCACCCAGTCGGACAGGCTCCGGGTGTAGCGCTCCACGAGCGGTGAGGTGGCGGAGAGCAGGGCCGACTCCTCGTCGAAGGCCTCCATGATCCGGTTGTGGATCTCGACGGCCTTCAGATAAGCGGCCTTGAGCCCGCACCGCTCGTTCGCGGCGATGACCTGGGGCAGGTTGAGATGGGTGGGGTCGGCCAGTTCCTTGGTGAAGGAGTACAGGTCGTTGACGAGGGTGGTGGCGTTGCCGGCGAGTGCGGTGAGGCGCTGGATCTCGGGGCGGGCGTACACCACCTCGGGCAGTTCCCAGCCGTCGACCGCGTCGACGATCGACAGACAGGGACGGAAGTTGTTGAACTGCCGCATCACCAGGTACTCCCATACCCGGGGCATGTACCGGGTCTCGCCCCAGGCGGCCTCGCCCAGATAGCCGAGGTGGAGCCGGGCGATGTCGTGCAGGAACCGGTCGGTCTGACTGGGAGTGGCGATGACGGCGTAGTCCTTGAGGGCCCAGTGGTACGACCTGAGCGGCCCGTCGGCCTGCACTCCGCTCAGCCACTGCTCCTGGAGGTCGGGCGGGCCGTGGTACGGGTCGAGTGCCGCCTGGGCCAGGACCAGCCGTCCGCCGAGGCCGCTGCGCGAACCGCCCTTGTCCTCGTCCTCCTCGCAGTAGCAGTTGTCGACGATGTTCTCGGCGAGAAGCAGCTTCCCGGCCACGGTGAGGCGTTCCGAATCGGCCGCCTCCGGGTGTTGGAGCACCACGGCCCGGCCGAACTGGAACCCCGAGAAGTCCCCGTTCCATGTCTCGGGGAACAGATCCAGGCGCCTGGCCCAGGCTTCCAGCCTGCGGTCGATCTCCGCGGCCTTCACCGGGTCGGCGGGGGCGACCTTCCGGTACCTCAGACCGGGGATCGCCCCACCGGGCCGGCCGGCGCGCAGGGTGCTCGCGATGTCGGGCGGCCCCGGCAAGGACGGGGTGTTCATCGCGGTCACTCGGCCGTCCGGCCGATCTGAGCGTTCTCCAGGATCCCGACCGCGTCGGGCACGAGGATGGCCATCGAGTAGTAGGCGGTGACGAGGTAGCGGATGATCGAGTTGGTGTCGATGCCCATGAACCGTACGTTCAGGCCGGGTTGGTACTCCTCGGGGATGCCGGTCTGGTAGAGCCCGATGGCCCCCTGGTCGCCCTCCCCGGTGCGCAGCGCGATGATGCTGCTGGTGTGCTGCGGGCTGACCGGGATCTTGTTGCAGGGAAAGATCGGCACCCCCCGCCAGGCGGGGATCTCGTGCCCCTCGACGCTCGCCGTGCCCGGCACCAGACCGCGCCGGTTGCACTGCCGGAAGAACGCCGCGATGGCCTTCGGATGGGCGAGGAACAGCTTGGTCTTGCGGCGCATGGCGAGCAGTTCGTCCATGTCGTCGGGGGTCGGCGGCCCGGTGAAGGTGCTGACGCGCTGGCCGTGGTCGGCGTTGTGCAGCAGCCCGAACTCCCGGTTGTTGACCAGCTCCCACTCCTGGCGCTCGCGGATCTCCTCGATGGTGAGCCGCAGTTGCTGCTCGGTCTGGTCCATCGGGTTGTTGTAGAGGTCGGCGACCCGGGTGTGGACCCGCAGCACGGTCTGGGTGAGGGACAACTCGTACTCGCGCGGGGCGAGTTCGTAGTCGACATAGCCGCCGTTGATTGTCGGCTCCCCGACGTGGCCCGCCTGGACGGGGACGTCGGCCTCGCCCTTGCGGTTCATCGGCAGGCTCTGCCGCCGCGCGTAGGCCTCCAGATGGGCCGCGAGGGACGGCACCCGCTCCGTGAACTCGGTGACCACCGACCACGGGAGGACCAGCACCACGCCCGCGGTCTCGGCCCGGACCGAGCTCAGCCACAGCGGATCGGGCTGCCCTATGGCCTCGTCGCCCATCTGGGCGCCGTCGGTGACGACACCGACGATCTCCTCCTCGCCGTACTTGCCCTCGGTGAAGCGGGTGAAGCGGCCGTGCACGACGAGGTAGGCCTCGGTGACCGGCTGACCGGCCTCGACCAGGACCTGGCCGGCGCGGATCTCCCGGACCCGGAAGCGGGTCGCGAGCTCTTTGAGGACCTCGGTGTCGGAGTAGCCGCGCAGAGTGGGGAGTTCGGTGAGTGTCTGGGGGATGACCCGGATGTCGTCGGCGCCGTTCTGCTCGAACTGCACCCGGCCCCGGCCCACCCGGAGCTGGAGGCGCCGGTTGACCCGGTAGGTGCCGCCCTTCACGTCCATCCACGGCAGCATGCGCAGCAGCCAGCGGGAGCTGATGGCCTGCATCTGGGGTTCGGACTTGGTGGTGGTGGCGAGTTGCCGGGCGGCCGTGGTGCTGAGGCTGGTGAGCCGGTCTTCGGACGGGGGGTCGGGTTCGTCGACGGCGGGGCCGGTGGCGCTGTCCGGTGTGGACACATTCCCTCCTGGGAGGTGAGCGGGCTGGCCTTGCGCGAGGACCAGCCAAACAGCTGGGGCGCCGCCTGATCAGGGCGTGAAGGGGGCGGCTTCACGGTCGGGAAGGTGTAAACCTTGCAGGTGAGGCAGTCGGCGCATCATGAGTGCCCCCGCGCTCCTCAGGACAGGTCGTTCACCAGTACGGCCGCCCCGTCGAAGCGTCCCGCCTTCAGGTCCCGCAGCGCCCGGTCGGCCTCCGACAGCGGATACGTGTGCGTGGTCGCGCGCACGCCGTGCCGGGCGGCCAGGGTCAGGAACTCCCGGCCGTCCTCACGGGTGTTGGAGGTGACGCTGCGCACCTCCTTCTCGTAGAACAGCTCGCTCTCGTAGTGCAGCGCGGGCACGTCGCTGAGGTGGATCCCGGCGATCGCCAGCACCCCGCCCCGGTCGAGAGCCCGTAGTGCCAGGGGGACCAGGTCACCCACCGGCGCGAAGAGGATCGCGCTGTCCAGCGGCTCGGGAGGCATCTCGTAGGCGTCCCGCGCCGAAGCGGCTCCCAGCTTCAGCGCCAGCGTCCGAGCGGCCGCACCACGGGTCAGGACGTGCACGGTGGCGCCCTCGGCCAGGGCCACCTGTGCGCACAGATGGGCGCTGCCCCCGAAGCCGTAGAGCCCGAGGCGCCCGCCCGGTGGCAGCGAGGCCCGCCGCAGCGCCCGGTGGCCGATGATCCCCGCGCACAGCAGGGGAGCGAGCGACACGTCGTCGAGCCCGCCGGGCAGCCGGTAGGCGAAAGCGGCCGGTACGACCGTGTACTCCGCGTAGCCGCCGTCGGCGTCCCAGCCCGTGTACCGGGAGGCCGGGCACAGGTTCTCGGACCCGCGCACGCAGTACGGGCACGTCCCGTCCGTCCGCCGCAGCCAGGCCACCCCCACCCGCTGACCGACCTCGAAGCCGCGCACCGCCGCTCCGAGACCGGCCACCACGCCGACGACCTCGTGCCCCGGCGTCACCCCCGGCCGGTGCACCGGCAGATCCCCCTCGGTCACGTGCAGGTCGGTGCGGCACACCCCGCACGCGCGCACGTGCACGAGAAGTTCGTCGTCACCCGGCTCCGGGACCGGCCGTGCGACGAACCGGAGGCCGCCTTCCTCGACCGGTCCCGGAGCCGCCACCGACCACGCCCGCATCGTCATGGGAGTTCCCGCCCTCGCAGAGTGTCCTTTCTGTCCAGTTTGCAGCGGAATCGTCCGTTCGACGCGCGGTCGGGCGCACCCGTGACTAGCGTGTGGAGTCGGACCGACCACCGATTCGGGAAAGGCCGCGATCATGGCCGTACAACCTGAGGGAACCCCCTGCTGGGCCGATGCGATGTTCAGCGATGTCGAGGGGGCCAAGAGCTTCTACGGCGACGTCCTGGGCTGGACCTTCGGCGAGGCGTCGTCGGAGTTCGGCAACTACACGCAGGCCTACGCGGACGGGAAGGCCGTCGCCGCCGTCGTGCCGCCGATGCCCGGTCAGGAGGGCCATTCGCAGTGGTGCCTGTACCTCGCGTCGTCGGATGCCTCCGCCACCGCCGGCAAGATCCGTGACAACGGCGGCGAACTGCTCATGGAGCCGATGCAGGTCGGCGACTTCGGCACGATGTGCCTGGCCCGCGACCCGAGCGGCGTCGTCTTCGGCGTGTGGCAGGCAGGCACCCACGAGGGCTTCGAGGCGCCGCCCGAGCAGACGGGGGCGTACTGCTGGGCCGAGGTCTACACCCGCGAACCCGAGAAGTCCGACGCGTTCTTCCCGGCCGTCTTCGGCTACAGCGCCCGGCAGATGCAGGACGACGCCATCGACTTCCGCATGTTCAACCTCGGCGACCACACCGTCCTCGGTCGCATGAAGATGACGGACGACTTCCCGCCCGAGGTGCCGCCGTACATCAACGTCTACTTCAGCGTCGACAGCTGCGACGACGCCGTCGCCCGCGCCACCAAGCTCGGCGGCGTCCTGCGCTTCGGGCCCATGGACTCCCCGTTCGGCCGGTTCGCCGCCCTCAGCGATCCGCAGGGTGCGAGCTTCTCAGTGATCGACGTGACGACGACCCAGGGCGACATGCCCCAGATCTCCGACGTGCCCTAGCCGCTGCGCACCGCCGTGACCACCACGGTGGTGTAGTGCATCGAGAAGCTCCCGCCCAGCGCGTCGACGGCGTCGCCCAGGCCGCTGAGCAGGGCGTCGAGCTTCTCTGCGGGCAACTGCCCGTGGCCGCCGAAGGTGGGTACCTGGTCCAGCCACTCCTCGCGGGTGTAGACCCGGTCCCACTCGAAGCGCCACTGCTCCGGCTCACCGAAAGCGGCCGCCTTCCGGATCCCGTCGGCCGCGGTGGCGCCGACGCCGGCGTAGGCGTCCGGGCCGGTCATCCGGCGCCAGTCCATCGGCATGCCGGGCACGGCCCGGGCGTACGCCTCGGTGAGCGCCTCGGCCACGTCGCTCGAGGGCTGGAAGGTGTTCCAGAAGAGGGCCAGCCGGCCGCGCGGCCGCAGCGCCCGGGCCGCCCGGTCCGCACCGGCGACGGGGTCGACCCAGTGCCCAGCGCGATCTGGGGCGCGTCCCGGCCGACGACGACGTGGACCTGCTCGCCCCCGCTCTGATCGGGGCGGCGCGTCTTCTCTTCGCCGACACGGAAGGGGTGCCACCCGGGGACGGGGAGGCCCGCAGGGTCGTGGTCACGGTGGTCATGGTGGAGTGAAGGGGCGTCCCTCCGCTCATGGCATGATCGGGCGCATGCGTGAACGACTGGTGGCCGCGTGCGACGGCGCTTCGAAGGGAAATCCGGGACCTGCGGCCTGGGCCTGGGTCATCGCCGACGCGTCGGAGACGCCGGACCGCTGGGAGGCCGGGCCGCTCGGCAAGGCCACCAACAACGTCGCCGAACTCACCGCACTGGAGCGGCTGTTGGCGGCGACCGACCCGGATGTGCCGCTGGAGATCCGGATGGACTCGCAGTACGCCATGAAGGCCGTCACCACCTGGCTGCCCGGGTGGAAGCGCAACGGCTGGAAGACCTCCGCGGGCAAGCCGGTCGCCAACCAGGAACTGGTGGTCCGGATCGACGAACTGCTCGACGGGCGTTCGGTCGAGTTCCGTTACGTCCCCGCCCACCAGGTCGACGGCGACCCGCTCAACGACTTCGCCGACCGCGCGGCCAGCCAGGCGGCGATCGTCCAGGAGCCCGCGAGCAGCGACCTCGGCTCTCCGCAGCCGCCGCCGTCGCCGGACACCCCCAAAGCCGACCGCCCCGCCCGGGCCAAGTCGCCCAAGCGGAGCGGCGGTTCGTCTTCTCGTACGATCAAGGCCAAGTTCCCCGGCCGGTGCCTGTGCGGACGTTCCTACGCGGCGGGCGAGCCCATCGCGAAGAACGCCCAGGGCTGGGGGCACCCGGAGTGCCGTACGGAAGCGGCCGGTTAGGGGCCGGTCGCGACGCGACGGTCAGATGACCGCCCCGCGCCACTCCCCGGTCTCCTGACCACGCTCCTCGATGAACGTCTTGAAGCGCTCCAGGTCGCCCTTGGTCTGCCGCTTCACGAACCCGAGCCTGTCGCCGACCTTCTCGGTGATGCTGTCCGGGTGGAAGTCCATCTGGAGCATCACCTTGGTGTGGGCGTCGTCGAGGCGGTGGAAGGTCACCGCACCCGCCTGCTTGGCCTCGCCGGCGATCGTGGTCCACGCGACCCGCTCGTCCGGGATCTGCTCGGTGATCTCCGCGTCGAACTCCCTGTGCACCCCGTTGACGTTGGTCACCCAGTGCGTGAGCGTGTCGGTGCGCTGTTCGATGCGCTCGACCCCGCTCATGAACTCGGGGAAGGTCTCGAACTGCGTCCACTGGTTGTAGGCGGTGTGCACCGGCACGCCGACCTCGATGGACTCCTCGACCTGCGACACGGGTGAATCCCTCCTTCGTCTGCTCGGTGTGTACGGCGCGGGTACCGCACGACCTGCGGGGCAAACCGGACGAGACGATCGTCATTCGCTGTCGAAGGTGTAGTGGCGGGTGTGGTCCAGCAGGTCCGCGGGGCGCTCCTCGTTCCACGGCCTCATGGGCTCGTCGAGGTCGACGACCTCGGGTGTTCCGCCGGTCGGGACATAGCGGGAGTCCGGATGCCGCCGTTGCCACTGGGCCCACAGCTTGTCCACGTAGGCGTGGTGGAGCCAGAACACCGGATCGTTGGGGGAGACCCCGGTCGCCATCTGCCCGCCCACCCAGACATGGACCCGGTTGTGCAGATTGACCCCGCGCCAGCCCTCCAGATGGTTGCGGAAGCCGTCCGACGCGCTGTTCCAGGGCGCCATGTCGTACGTCGCCATGGACAGCACCGACTCCACCTCACCGCGGGTCGGCAACTCGCGTACGTTGCTGCCGAGCGAGCGCCGCAGATACGTACGGCCGTCGACCCGCACGCTGATCGGCCAGTTGCCGCTGTCGGCGGCGAACGGGCCGTCCATCACCCGACCGTCCCGGCTGCGCCCGGTGCCGCCGAGGAAGTCGGGACCCCACAGTGACGCGCGCGGGGAGCGGTCGGTGCTCCAGTCCCAGTAGGGGAGTGCCACCGAGGCGTCCACCGACTGCAGGGCACGCTCGAAGTCGAGCAGGAATCTGCGGTGCCAGGGCAGGAAGGAGGGCGAACGGTGGCCGGTACGCTCGCCGTTGTCGGTGTCGGCCATGATGAAGCCGTTGTGCGTGGTGACGAACGCGTCGTAGCGGCCGCTGCGCTTCAGCTCCAGGACGGCGGCGACGAAACGCCGCTTCTCGTCGGCGGTCAGGGCTGCCTGGTTCTTGCGGACGGTCATGTGCGGATGCTCCAAAGAGGCGTACGGAAGGTCAGTTGGCGGGGAACGGCAGCAGCTGTGCGCCCTGGAGCTCGTCCACGGCGGCCCGTGCGGCGGCGCGCGGGGTGGGCACCGGGTCGTAGTGGCTGACGACGCTGATCCAGCTGCCGTCGGCGTTGCGCATCACGTGCAGTTCCCTCCCGTCGACCGTCACGGCGTATCCGTGATGACCTCCCGGCCGGCCCTGTATCCGGCGGCCCTCGTAGACCTCGTCGAAAGCCTCCGGTGCCCCGTGGTGGTGTTCTTCGGCGGACGCCCGCGGGGCGGCGACGGACGCTGCGGCGAGGGCGGCCGTCGCGGTGAGCGCGGTACGGCGGGTGAGTTCCGGCATGCGGTGAACCTCCTGAGTCGACGGACTCCGCATGCCTATCGGCCCCGCCGAGAGCGGGAGAAATCATCCGCGACCGGTTGGCTGTGATCCAGACAATTACCACCATGTCGTACAGTGTTGAACAAAGATGATCTTGCTGTGGAGAGGGCTTTCCGAGGCCCGGTCGGAGGAATTCCTCCTCGTTCCGAGGGTGATCCCGGTGATCCTTTGCGGGCGGCCCCGCCGCCAGTGGCCCGCCTCACGTGCGGAAAGTGACGTGATCCGGAGCGCGGGTCACGCATCTCCGGGCTGCTACTCTGCGTTGCCAATCGACCGCTTTGAGTAATTACTAGGGGTGCGTGTGAAGGTCGCCTGCGTCGGCGGCGGGCCCGCCGGCCTGTATCTCTCGATCCTGCTGAAGCGGCAGGACCCGTCCCACGACATCACTGTCCACGAGCGCAACCCGGAGGGCTCGACCTACGGCTGGGGGGTCACCTACTGGCGCGGGCTGCTCGACAAACTCCACGCCCACGACCCCGAGTCGTCCCGCGCGATCGAGGAGGCCTCGGTCACCTGGAACGAGGGCGAGGCCCGGGTGCGGGACCTGGTCACCCGGCGCGACAGCGACCCGGGCTTCGGCATCGGCCGCCACCGCCTGCTGGAGATCCTCGCCGAGCGGGCCCGCTCGCTGGGCGTGCGGCTGGAGTTCGAGAGCGAGATCACCGACGGCAACCTCCCCGAGGCCGACCTCGTCGTGGCCGGCGACGGCGTGCGCAGCGCCCTGCGCACCGGACAGGCCGACCACTTCGGTGCCGAGACCAAGGAAGGCCGCAACCGCTACATCTGGCTCGGCACCAGCAGGGTCTTCGACTCCTTCACCTTCGCCTTCGTCGAGACCGACCACGGCTGGATCTGGTGCTACGGCTATCCCTTCAGCCCCGAAGGCAGCACCTGCGTCGTCGAGTGCGCGCCCGAGACCTGGACCGGCCTCGGCCTCGGCAGTGCGGACGAGGCCGACGGTCTCGCCCTGCTGGAGAAGCTGTTCGCCGAGGTCCTCGACGGCCACCCCCTGATCGGCCGCTCCGCCGGCGCGGGCAGCGCCCAGTGGCTCAGCTTCCGCACCCTCACCAATCGCACCTGGCACCGCGACAACCTCGTCCTCCTCGGCGACGCCGCCCACACCACCCACTACTCCATCGGCGCCGGTACCACCCTCGCCCTGGAGGACGCCATCGCCCTGGCCGACGCCCTGCGCCGGCACACCGAGCTTCCGCAGACCCTCGTCCGCTACGAGCGGCAGCGCAAGTCGGAGCTGCTCTCCATCCAGAGCGCGGCCCGCTACAGCGCCCAGTGGTACGAGAACCTGCCGCGCTACATCGGCCTGCCCCCGGAGCAGATGTTCGCCCTGCTCGGCCAGCGTCACTCGCCGCTGCTGCCCTATGTCCCGCCTCAGCTGTACTACCGGCTGGACAAGGCCGCCGGGCAACTGGAGGCGCTGCGCAGGATCAAGCGCTGGCTCGGGCCGAAGGTGGCGCGCGGCGTGCACGCACGGGAGCTGGCCTCTCGCAAGTAGCTCGGCGGCCGTGGAAAGGGTATTGGGTGAATGGCGATTCACCGCTAAAGTGAATTGTCATTCACCCAGTTTTCCTTATCGAGTCCGGAGCGCCGATGGACCAGCAGGGCCCGATATCCCCGCCGCGCGGAGCACGCCTGCGGACCCGGCTCACCGTCCCGGTGCTGGCGATGTGCGGCACGCTCATGGCCGTCATGCAGACCGTGGTCGTCCCGCTGCTGCCGGACCTGCCCCGGCTGACCCACTCCTCGCCCGGCGCCGTCTCCTGGATGGTCACCGCGACCCTGCTGGCCGGTGCGGTCCTCACCCCGGTGCTCGGCCGAGCCGGTGACATGTACGGCAAGCGCCGGGTGCTGACCGGCGCCCTCGGCCTGATGACGCTCGGTTCGGTGATGTGCGCCCTGTCGTCCGACATCACCGTGCTCATCGCGGCCCGCGCCCTGCAGGGTGCCGCCGCCTCCGTGGTGCCGCTGTCGATCAGCATCCTGCGCGACGAACTGCCGCCGGAGCGCCGGGGTTCCGCGGTCGCGATGATGAGCTCCACGGTCGGCATCGGCGCCGCGCTCGGTCTGCCGCTGGCCGCGATGGTCGTCCAGTACGCCGACTGGCACACCATGTTCTGGATGACCAGCGCCCTCGGCGCCCTCGGGGTCGCGGCCGTGTCGTGGGCGGTCCGTGAGTCGCCGGTACGACAGCCGGGCCGCTTCGACGTGCCGGGCGCCCTGGGATTGGCCGTGGGCCTGGTGAGCCTGCTGCTGGGGGTGTCCCAGGGCGGGCAGTGGGGCTGGGGCGGCCCCAGGGTCCTCGGCCTGTTCCTGGTGTCCGTCGCCGTCCTGGCCCTGTGGTGGTGGCGCCAACTGCGCACCGACGAGCCCCTGGTCGACCTGCGGCTGGTCACCCGGCCGCGGGTGGGTCTGTCCCACGTGGCCGCCCTGCTCACCGGCTTCGCGTTCTACGCCAACTCCCTGGTCACGGCCCAGCTGGTGCAGGCGCCGAAGGCCACCGGCTACGGGCTCGGCCTGTCGATCGTGGCCACCGGCCTGTGCCTGCTGCCGGGCGGAGTCACCATGCTCCTGTTCTCACCGCTCTCGGCCCGGATCTCCGCCTCCCGTGGTCCGCGCATCACACTCGCCCTGGGCGCCGCGGTCATCGCGTGCGGCTACGCGGTACGCATCGCGGACAGCCGCGATCTGTGGATGATCATCCTGGGCGCGACCGTGGTGGCCACCGGCACCACCCTCGCCTACTCGGCGCTGCCCACGCTGATCCTGCGCGCCGTCCCGGCCGAGCAGACGGCCTCCGCCAACGGCGTCAACGTCCTGATGCGCACCATCGGCCAGGCCACCTCCAGCGCGGCGGTCGCGGCGGTACTGGTCCACCACACCAGCCCGGTCGGCGGCGCACTCGTGCCCACCCTGCACGGCTACCTGATGGCCTTCGCCATGGCGGGCGCGATAGCCCTCGCCGCTTGCGCGGCTGCGCTGACCATCCCCGGCGACTCCACCCCCGACGGGACCCGCAGGGCCAAGGGCCGCACCCGGGGCGCGCGGGACGGGGCGATGGAGGGAGCATGAGTGCCGTGAGCACACCGCCCCCCACCACGACCGCCCGCCGGGACGCCGAGGCTACCAAGGCCGCCATCCTCAGGGCGGCCCGCTATCTCCTGGCCCGCACCCCCCACGCCGACATCACCCTGAAGGCGGTCGCCGAACGCGCCGGGGTCAGCCCGCCGTTGATCGTGAAGTACTTCGGCAACAAGGACGCGCTCTTCGCCCGCGTGATGTCCTTCGAGTCCGACGCGACGGCCCTGCTCGACGCCCCCCTGGACGAACTGGGCCGTCACATGGTCCGCCATGTCCTCACCGGCCAGATCGAACGAGGCGCCGACCCCCTGCTCCGGATCGCCTTCGCCCCCGTCCAGGGCGAACACGGTGACATCCTGCGCGTCAACTTCCGCTCCCAGGTGGTCGAACGCCTCGCACAGCGGCTGCGGGGCCCCGACGCCGGGCTGCGCGCCGAACTGGCGGTGGGCACCCTCCTGGGCCTGGGCGTGATGTACGGCATCGCCCGGGGCACCGACCTGAGGGCGAGTGCCGTGGAGGACGTGGTGGACCGGTACGCCCCCACGGTGCAGGCCCACTTGACGCCCTAACGGAACAGCCGGTCCAGGAAGGCGTTGCCGAACACCCCGTGCGGATCGAGCCGGTCCAGCACCCCCGCGGCCTGGCCCCACACCGCCTCACCGAACGAACCGGGAATGACCGTCCCCAGCACCCCCTCGTCCTCCCACACGGCGTCGTCCGTGTAGGCCCACCCCTTGGACCACTCGACGCGCGTCCCGTCGTAGCCATTGATGAGGAACTGCTCGATCTCCCGCAGGAAGGTCTCCGCGTACGGCGTCCCCGGCAGCGTGAGGATGTCCAGCCACACAGCCGTGTCCTTTTCGGGATGCGCCTGATCCGCCCGCAACGCCGACAGCAGCGGTGCCCGCGCCCCCTCCAGCTCGGCCTCGGCCGGATCATCGAGCCCGGTCACCCTGATCTCCACCGTTCCGTTGACCGGGAACCGCCCCTGCGCGGTGTACGCGGCGAGCCGCTCCCGGTAGAAGTCCGTGAACTCCGAGACGACCCGCTGCACTTGGTCCCGGCTCGTGAGGACCGCGTACCCGTTCGCGGTCACCCGGAGCGTCGTCGGCTTGATGTAGAGCATCGTGTTCTTGGACGGCCCCCAGATGTCCGCCGACAGCGTCGCCGTGAGCCCCACCGTCGCCACGTCCAGCTGCGCGTTCCCGAGCACCGGCGCCAGATACCAGGCCGCCTCCGACATCATGCGCCCGGCCAGATCCGCCACCAGGGTCGGAACGTTGTCGGAGAAGGGATAGTTGTACGGCGTGGTCACGCGCCGCGAGGTCAGCGGCCTGGTCGGCGCCACGCTCCACACCTTCAGCCACGGGAACTCCGTGTAGGCGAACCAGATCGCCTCGACCCGCCCGGCCTCCTCCAGGAAGCTCGCGAAGGTCCGCCCGTCGCCGCCGGGCGCCGCGAAGAGCTCGGCCGCCGGAATGTCGACCCGGCTGACACACCGCAGATTGCTGTTGGCGCCGACCCGCAGCACGACCTCGGTGACGAAGGTCCGTCCGAGATGGGTGAGCAGGGCGGCGCTGTCGGCCTCGGCACGGCTGAACTCACGCAGCACGTACGCCCCGCCGTCCTCGTCCCACACCACCGCCGTCAACGACAGGATGCGATTGCTGAGCGAGCCGTACGTCTGTCCCGGCAGCCGCTGCTCCCCGTCGGCCGGAACGGCGGTGCCGTGCGCGTCGACCGCCAGCGCGCCGCCCAGGGTGAGGTCGCCGGGGGCGGGCGCGGCGGTCACCCCGAGCCCGTGCTCCTCCAGATAGGTGAGGAGCGCCTCCAGCGTGACGCCGGTGCCGGCCCGCACGGCGGAGGCGGAGTCCAGGGACAGGCCGGTGAGGTGGGAGGCGGTGTCGACGAGGAGGACGGGCGCGTCCGACGCCGTGCCCTCCGTGACCGTGAGGGGCGACCAGCCGTGCGAGGAGCCCCGGGCGCGCACCCGCCAGCCGTGCCGCCAGGCCCAGTTGACGACCTCGGTCACCTGGTCCGGGCCGGTCGGGGCACAGGCCCACAGCCCGTCGGCGGTGATCTCGCCGACCCAGTTCCGGTACGCCGAACGGCGCAGGGCCACGCCCGCCGGGAAGTCGGGCAGCTCCTCGGCCGCTGCCGCCGGGTCCGCCGGCAGCAGAATCGGTACGGCGGCCAGGGCCGCGGCGCTGAGAAGGAAGCCGCGACGGGACCAGGACGAGTCGTCCTGCGGGTGGTTGCTCACTGAACGATCAGTCACGGGGGTCACGCTAGGCGCTCGTTGACACGTGCATGCCTTACGTCGAAGCGTGTCACTCATGTGAGTGAATAATTCACCGACGTCGGCCCGGAGCGGCCCGTTCCGCGCAGGTCGGTGACGGATGACAGACTGACGCCATGGACGAGCGCACATTCGGCAGGTCGCAGCAGCACGCATCCGTGGTCGGACTCGGCACCTGGCAGCTGGGGGCCGACTGGGGAGACGTCGACGACAAGGAAGCCCTCTCGGTACTGGAGGCGGCGGCGGAGGCCGGGGTCACCTTCTTCGACACGGCGGACGTGTACGGCGACGGACGCAGCGAGCAGACCATCGCCACCTTCCTGAGTGGCCGGCCCGACCTGCATGTGCTGGTCGCGACCAAGATGGGCCGCCGGGTCGACCAGATCCCGGAGAACTACGTCCTCGACAACTTCCGTGCCTGGAACGACCGTTCGCGCCGCAATCTCGGCGTCGACCGCATCGACCTGGTCCAGCTGCACTGCCCGCCGACGCCCGTCTACTCCACCGACGCGGTGTTCGACGCCCTCGACACCCTGGTCGAGGAGGAGCGCATCGCCCAGTACGGCGTCAGCGTCGAGACCTGCGAGGAGGCGCTGACGGCGATCGCCCGGCCGGGTGTCGCGAGTGTGCAGATCATCCTCAACGCCTTCCGCATGAAGCCGCTGCGCGAGGTGCTCCCCGCCGCGCGGGACGCGGGCGTCGGGATCATCGCCCGGGTCCCGCTGGCCTCCGGCCTGCTGTCCGGCAAGTACACCAAGGACACGGTCTTCCCGGAGAACGACCACCGCGCCTACAACCGGCACGGCGAGGCCTTCGACGTCGGCGAGACCTTCTCCGGCGTCGACTACACGACCGGTGTCGAGGCCGCCGCCGAGTTCTCCGCGCTCGCCCCCGAGGGCTACACCCCGGCCCAGCTCGCCCTGCGGTGGATCATCGAGCAGCCGGGCGTCACCACCGTCATCCCCGGCGCCCGCTCGCCCGAGCAGGCCCGCGCCAACGCGGCCGCCGCCAAGCTGCCGCCGCTGTCCGACGAGACCCTCGCGGCCGTCCGGGATCTCTACGACCGCCGGATCAAGGACCAGGTCGAGAACCGCTGGTGACCCACGCCCGGCTCCGGGAGGTGGCCCTTCGTCGCTCCCGGAGCCGCGCTGTTTGAACGATCAGCCACCGGATACCCGTAGCGCATGGTCGAGACGGTGAGACGGACGGGCCGCGACGAGACCGAGGACGAGCGCGCGGACCGCATGTGGGGCGAACTCATCCAGGAGATACGCGTCGCGCAGACAGGTGTCCAGATCCTGTTCGGCTTCCTGCTCACCGTGGTGTTCACACCCAAGTACGACGACCTCGCCCACGCCGACCAGGTCATCTACATCGTGACCGTCGTCCTCGGCTCCTGTGCCACCGGAGCCCTCATCGGGCCGGTCTCCCTGCACCGCCTCGTCTCGGGGAGACGCATCAAACCCCAGGCCGTGCGGATCGCTTCCCGGCTGACCTTCGTGGGACTGGTGCTCCTGCTCACGACGATGACGGCCGCCCTGCTGCTGATCCTGCGGGTCGCGACGCACGACTCCTGGGTGCCCTGGCTCGTCACGGCAGTGGTGGCCTGGTACCTGCTGTGCTGGTTCGCTGTGCCCCTGTGGACCCGGCGCCGCTATACGACCGAGTGACGCGCAGCCCGTCCAACTGCCGGTCGTGCAGGCCGCTCAGCGACAGCACGGACACCGTGGCGCCGATCAGCGCGCAGAACATGTCCCACTGGGTGTCCCACACATCGCCCTGCGTGGCCAGGAAGGCGTCCGCCGCCTGACCCCCGGTCACCGCGGCCGCCCACTCCAGCATCTCGAAGACGGCACTGAAGGCCAGACACGCGCACACCGTCAGCGGCGCAAGCCAGCGGCTGCCCCGCAGCGGTGAGGTACGGCAGAGCAGCTCCCGCACCAGGACCGCCGGCACGAAGCCCTGCATGAGATGGCCGAAACGGTCGTACGGATTGCGGTCGAGCCCGAAGGTGTCCCGCACCCAGTCGCCGAGCGGGACCTCGGCGTAGGTGTAGTGGCCGCCCACGATCAGCACGAGCGCGTGGACCGCCAGCAGACAGCACAGCAGGTCCGTCAGCGGGAAGCGGCGCCACGTCAGCACGATCAGTGGCAGCCCCACCAGGACCCAGACGGTCTCCAGGAACCAGGTGGTGCGGTCGCGCGGGCCCCAGGCCGACAGGGCGAGCGCGGCGACCACGGCCCAGGCGAGCAGGACCGGCAGGGGCCGGCGCACAGCGGTCATGAGGTGCTCCTTGTCGTCGGAGCCCTCATCGTCGGGGCAGGGGACCGACCGCGGCATGAGTACGGCTACTCAGCCCGCGTGCGCATCAGCCCCGTCTCCGCCTCAGCCTCCCGCGAGGACGGAGGCCAGGAAGTCGTCCACGCTGACCTCTTCCTGCCCCGGCGGCACGATCTCGCGGGTCTCGCGCAGGAAGGACGCCAACGCCGGGCCCCAGGCGAAGACCACGGCGTGCTGGCGGCCCCCGTCGGCGCGTGCGTCGCCGTAGAACTCCATGCGGAGCTCCTCCCAGACGCCGGTCGAGACGGGGCTGAGCCGTACGTCCCCGACCCCGACCGGACCGCGCAGCCCCTCGGCGAGCATCTCCCGGTCCAGCCGCCACCGGGCCAGCACCCGGCCGTCATGGCTGAACACCGCGGTGACGGCGAACGGGTCCCCCGCGTCGTAGCCCAGGTGGGCGAGCACGGGGCAACGGCCCGTGCCGCCCGCCTGCAGTTGCACGACCAGAGTCTTGTGCGCGGTTCTGCGGACGAAGGAGTTCACCTGAAGGCCTCCGGGAAGAGCGACGTGTCGCCCTCTAGTACCCCTCACACGCCCAAGATGCTCAGCCGTCCGGGTGATTCCCCTTCGCGGTGCGCAAGGCCGTGATGCACGAGGCGATGGCCTGCTGGAGTTCCTCCAGTTGCTGGACCATGTCGTCCTCGTAGAAGTCCTGGGCGTCGTCGAAGGTCAGCTCCTCGAACACCTTGGTGGCCTTCTGGAGGCTGTTGTAGAACTTCGTCCGCCGTTCCTGGACCCGGAGTTCGGGGTCGGCCTCCACGGCCTCGGCGACGAGGGACTTCATGGTGTCGAAGGCCTCGGCCGCCCACTCACCGGTGTCCTCGTCCTCCTCCAGCTCCTCGAGGAGGGACAGGTGCCGCTCGGCCTCCTGGCGCAGGTCGACGGGTGCGTCGATGGTCTGCCCGGCCGGGGTCCTGACCCGACCGGACTCGGCGATCTGGCGGACGTATCCGATCCGGTCGGCCGCTCGGCTCTCGGTGGCCACGGCCTTCTTCAGATCGTCCGTGCGCACCACGTCCCGGGCCAGGGAGGCCTGGAGCTCCGGGTCCTCCTTGATCCGGTCGAGCAGCGCGCCGCGCGCGGCCCGGGCCGTGGAGGGATCGGCGAGGATGGCGGCGCGCAGCGCGGTCGGGTTCTCGGCGACCTCCAGGGCCTTGGTGGGCCGGATGCCCTCGGCCTCGGCGGCCTCGGCGATGGCGGTGCCGCGCTCGGAGCCGGCGCTGTTGCGGGAGACGTAGTAGTCGAGCCACACGTCCGCGTCCGGCAGCTCCACCTCCTGGCCCGGCGCCAGCGCCTCGAAGTGCGGGACCATGCCGTCGTCCGCGGCCCGGTCCCAGGCCTTGTAGTAGCGCATGACGCGCTCGGGCGAGCAGCCGGCGAGCTCGGCGAACTCCTTCGCGGACACCTTCGGTGTCTCGTCCGCGCTCTGGCCACCGGGCCGCACGCTGCGCGCCACCATCAGGCCGAAGGCCCATCCGCCGGTCCGCGCGTAGACACCGAACTCTCGGGCGTCCCGCGCGACGAGGTCGGACAAGGGCGCGCCGGACGTCTCGACCGAGGTCTCGGAGGACGTGTCGGACGGGTCGATCGCTAGGGTCACGGGTGCTTCTCCTGGGCAGGCTCGTTCGGACCGCACGATGTGCGGGTCGGAAGCCTATTGCACCCTCGGGTGCCGCCGGGGAGGCCGGCCCGCTCAGGCGAACGCGTCGCGCAGCGTGGGCAGCAGCGTCTTCGCCGACCAGTCCAGGAACTCCGGTTGCGAGTCCCCGCCGATCTGCACCAGGGCGATCTCGGTGAAACCCGCCTCCGCGTACGGCCGTACCGCCTCGACGAAGTCGTCCGGGTCGTCGCCGCAGGGAATCGACTCCGCGACGTCGTCGGGTGTGACGAACTGGGTGGCCGCCTCGAAGGAATCCGGGTGCGGGAGCTCGGAGTTGACCTTCCAGCCGCTGCCGAACCAGCGGAACTGGGAGTGCGCCCGCTTGATCGCCGTGTCCCGGTCGGGGTCGTAGCAGACGGGCAGTTGCCCCACGCGCGGCTTGCCCTCGCCGCCGTGCCGGTCGAACGCGTCGAGGAGGCCCGCCTTGGGCTCCGTGGCGATGACCAGGTCGGCGAGGCGGCCGGCCAGTTCGCAGGACTGTTCCCCGGAGACGGCCAGGCCGATCTGCGGCGGCTCGTCCGGCAGGTCCCACAGCCGGGCCGACTCCACGTCGAAGTGGTTCCCGCGGTGGTTCACATGACCGCCCCGGAACAGCGCGCGGATGATCTCCACCGCCTCTTCCAGCATCTCGTGCCGTACGTCGGCCGACGGCCAGCCGCCGCCCACCACATGCTCGTTGAGGTTCTCGCCGGAGCCGAGCCCCAGCCGGAACCGGCCCTGTGAGAGCAGTTGCATCGTCGCCGCCTTCTGCGCCACCACCGCCGGGTGGTAGCGGAACGAAGGACAGGTCACGTACGTCATCAGCGGAATGCGGGAGGTCGCCTGGGCGGCCGCGCCGAGCACGCTCCACGCGTACGGCGAGTGACCCTGCGACCGCAGCCACGGGAAGTAGTGGTCCGAGGTCACCGAGAAGTCGTAGCCGGCCTCCTCGGCCCGCACCACATGGCCGACGAGCTCTCGCGGGCCGGCCTGCTCGGTCATCATCGTGTATCCGATTTGCACCATGAGGGCCGAGTCCCCGGTGTCCGGAGGGGAAAACGGGCTTCCCGGGCCCTCTCGATCACGTCCGGAGAACAAGAGAGGATGCCCCTATGAGCTCCCTGCCCACGAGCACCCCCGCGGCCCAGGGCGTCGACGCCGCCGGCATACAGGCCTTCCTCGACGCCCTCGAATCCGACCCGGCCATCGAACCGCACAGCCTGATGCTGCTGCGCCACGGCCGGGTCGTGGCCTCGGGCTGGTGGGCGCCGTACGCCCCGGACCGGCTCCAGCTTCTCTACTCGCTCAGCAAGAGCTTCACCGCGACGGCCGCCGGGTTCGCCCTCGCCGAGGGACTGATCGGGCTCGACGACCCGGTGATCTCGTACTTCCCGGAGTTCGAGGCCGATGTCACCGACCCGCGCAGCCGCGCGATGCTCGTACGGCATGTCGCGTCGATGGCCAGCGGTCATCTCGAGGAGACACTGGACCGGGCGCGCGCACAGGACCGCGACGAGCTCGTCCGGGGCTTCCTGCTGGTGCCGCCCGACCGGGACCCGGGCACCGTCTTCGCCTACAACCAGCCCGCCACCTACACCCTCGCCGCGATCGTTCAGCGCGTCACGGGCCAGAAGCTGACTGAGTACCTGCGGCCCCGGCTGTTCGAGCCGCTCGGCATCGGCGAGGTGGCCTGGATCCCCGACCGCAGGGGCCGTGAGCTCGGCTTCAGCGGGCTGCACGCCACCACCGACGCCGTCGCCCGGCTCGGCCTGCTGTACCTGCGGGGCGGGGTGTGGGAGGGCGAGCGACTGCTGTCCGAGTCATGGGTGGCCGAGGCGACGCGGACCCAGATCTCGCACGGGGCACCGCCGGTGGGCGGCTGGTCGGACTGGCAGCAGGGCTACGGCTTCCAGTTCTGGATGGCGCGGCACGGCTACCGCGGGGACGGGGCGTACGGGCAGTTCTGCGTGGTGCTGCCCGAACAGGACGTCGTGCTCGCGATCACCTCGGAGACCTTGGACATGCAGAAGGTGCTGGACCTGGCCTGGGAGCATCTGCTCCCCGCGTTCGGCGCAGACCCGCTGCCCGGCCGTGAGGCGGCGGACACGGCCCTGGCCGAGCGTCTGACACGGCTCGCGCTGCCGCCCGCCGAGGGCAAGGCGACCCCCGCGGACCGGGCGGAGGACGGGAACACCGCCTTCACTCCCCACGGCGGTGCCTGCGCCGACCAGCCGTCCCTGAACACGGTCGAGGTGGACCCGGGGGGCCGCGTGACGCTGGTCGACGACGGCGACCGGATGGAACTGAGGCTTGGAACCGGAGAGGCCGGCTGGACGGTCGCCGACGAGCCCGTGCCGGTCGCGGTCAGCGGCGGCTGGACCGACGCGGAGACCCTCGCCGTCGACGTGGCTTTCCTGGAGACACCGCACCACCTGCTGGTGACGTGCTCGCTCGGGGACCGGACGTTCACCGCGCGCTGGCGCACTCAGCCCCTGCACGGCGGACCGCTGCGGCGGATGCGCGCGCCGCGCTCAGTCTGAGGGCACGTGGAGGGTGCTCAGAAAGGTGTCCAGCGCCACCTGATTCGCGTTGTCGTCCCAGTCGGCCGCCGGGGTCGTCCAGCGCAGTGAGTAGCCGTGGCCCCCGCCGATGAGGAAACCGCGGCCGAAGGTGCGCACCCGGGTGCCGTCGACCTCCTCGATCCACTGCATGTCGGCGGCCTCGCGGCCCTGGTAGGTCGTGGCGCTGATGTCACCGATGCGCTGGTAGCCGGGGTTGTCCTCGAGGCCCGGTTCCACGTCGTCGCGCCACACCGCCACGGCGTCCGTGCCGACGGCCTTGCTGTAGGTGACGGCGAGCGTGCGCGGGTCACCGGAGGCGCCGAAGGTGACGCGGTATGCCAGGCCGGCCTGGCGTTGGGTCTCCAGCGGCTTCCATCCCTTGGGCAGGGCGATGGAGAAGCCTTCGGGGGAGTGGTACTCGCTGTATCCGGACGGCAGCCCCGTGCCCGCGGTGGGAGAGGCCGTTCGGCTCGGCGTGGGCGTGGGTGTGGGCGTCGCGGGCGGTTCGACGCTCTCGTCGGTGCGGCTGCCGGGGGCGGTGACCGACGGGGAGGGGGCCGGAGGCGGCGGGGCGGGCGCGGAGGCGGAGGCCGACGCGGACGGGGCGGGCGCCTCACCTGTTGTCGCACTGTCGCTGCCGGGCAGCGCCTTGGTGACCGTGAGGACGGCGGCGGCCACCGTGACGACGGCCAGGGCGGTCCCCGCGATCAGGAACCGGCTGCCGCGGCCCGGAGCCACGCCGTGCAGGACGCGAAGCCGGGACCGGGACTCCTCCTCATGCGGTGTGTCGGGGTCGTCGTCGAGAACCCGGAGGAGGGCGCCCCGCACGGCGGTGCGGCTCAGCCGCTCCCGGGAGTCCTTGCGCAGCAGCCCCTGCACGGTCTGGGTGAGGGGACCGGCGCGCACCGGCGCCCGCAGCGGCAGCCGGTCGACCCCCTTCAGGGTGGCCGCGGGCCGGTCACGGTCACGGAAGGGCGGACGTCCCTCGACCAGCGTGTAGAGGATCGCGCCGAGCGCCCACAGGTCGGCGGCCGGCCCGATGCGCTCGTCACGGGCCTGTTCGGGGGAGGCGTAGGACGGTGCCGAGAGCCGGGGGGCGAGGGTCGCGCCGGCCAGGCCCCAGCCGGTGACGACGACGGAGCCCTGGTGGTGCACGAACACCTGGCCGGGGCTGAGTTCACCGTGCGTGATGCCCTCGCCGTGCGCCGCCTCCAGCACCTCCAGCAGTTCCAGACCGATGCGCGCCGCCCGTACGTGGTCGAACGTCCCCTGGCGGCCGAGGAGTTCACCCAGGGGGATGCCGTCGACCGGCTCGGTGACGGTCCACAGGGTGTCCTCCTGCGTCACGGCGTCCACGACCGCGGTGATCCGGCCGGGGGCGAGCACCCGCATGGTCTTGGACATCCGAACGACTCCCGCGGCCGTGCGCAGCGAGGTCTCCTCGTCGGTGCCGGCCGGAAGTCCGATCTCGGTGAGCAGGCAGGGGCGTTCGGTCGAGACGTCCTCGCCGTACCAGCAGGTCCGGTTGGTCTCGCGGTGCAGGACATCCAGGGGCCGGTACCGTCCGGCGACCAACTCGTGTGTGGAGACGTGCGCCTTGACCATGGTCATCCCTCGCTGAACCCCTGGCTCTCACCTTTCACAGAGGTACGGCGGGTGCGGCGGGATATGTTCAATCACATCGTCAACCGATGGAATCCGCTTTCTGGTTGCTCGGTTTCTGACTTACGAGTCAGGAGAACGAACGCAGTCGAGCACTCCTCTTACCGCAGCCCGAACCGCCCGGCCCAGTCCATGACGTCGGCGGTGGTCGCGTTGCCGCCGCACACGACGAGGCCCAACCGGCAGTCGTCGCCGACGCGTTCCAGCACCTTCCGGGCGGCGGGCAGTAGACATCCGGCCGCCGGTTCGCCCCACACCTTGGCGTGGTCGGCGAGGTCGAGACAGCCCTGCACGGCCTCCCGGTCCGGGACCACGAGGACCTCGGTGACCAGGGCCGCCACATGGTCGTACGTCAGCTGTGAGACGGACGGGGCGCTCAGCGTGGACACGACGGAGGACAGCGCGACGGGTACCGGCCCGCCCGAGGCGAGTGCCTGGGACATGGCCTCGGCCCCCTCGGTCTCCACACCCCAGACCCTGACACCGGGACGACGCGCCCGCAGTGCCGCCGCGACGCCGGCGATCAGGCCTCCGCCCCCGACGCTGACGAGGACGTCGGTGAGGTCGCCCGCGTCGTCGGCGAGTTCCAGTCCGACGGTTCCCTGCCCCGCGATCACCAGGGGGTCGTCGAAGGGATGGACCAGTGTCAGTCCCTCGTCCCGCAGCCGGTTCACCAGCGAGAAGGCACCGTCCATGTCGTCCGTCAGGCGCAGCGACGCCCCGGCCGCCGCCACGATCTCCACGGACCGGGCGGGCGCCGAACGCGGCATGACCACGGTCGCCTTGACGTCGAGCGCCGCCGCCATGTGGGCGAGGGCGATCCCGTGGTTGCCGCCGCTGACCGCCACGACCCCGGCCGCCCGCTCCGCCTGACTCAGTGACAGCAGCTTGGCCGTCGCCCCCCGCGCCTTGAACGAGCCGGTGCGCTGGAGCAGTTCGAGTTTGACGGTGACGTGAGCACCGAGCAGCGCGGACAGGCCGGGGCTGGGCAGGGTCGGCGTGCGTAGGACGTGTCCGGCGATCAGTCCGGCCTGCTGCTCGATGTCCGTGATCCCGATCAAGACGGTTCCTTCCGGCGGGGAGAGCTCTTCTCGAACCCTGTCCCGGCGGTCGGCGCCGGTCAACTCGGCATCAGAGATCACGCCGCAGCAGGTAGTCCAGCAAAGGCCGCAGCTCGTACGCCGTCTCCGCCAGGGCCATGCGGCGGCGGGCCTCGGCGAGCGCGGCCGACCGGCCGCCGCACTCCTCGACCAGGTCCGCCATCTCCTGCGGGGGCCCGCCCGACTCCAGGAGCCGCGCCAGACGCGCCGCCGCAGAGGTCGGTGAGTCGAGCGCGGCCAGTACCGGGAACGTCTTCTTGCGCTCCCGCAGATCGCCGTGCACGGGCTTGCCCGTGACCAGAGGATCGCCCCAGATCCCCAGGACGTCGTCGACGATCTGGAACGCGACCCCCAGATGCCGCCCGGCCCGGTCCAGGGCGGCCACCGCCGCCGGGGGCGCCCCGCCGAGCAGAGCGCCCAGCGCCGCCGCGCAGCCCAGCAGCGCGCCGGTCTTGTGCTCGGCCATGGCCCGGTACTCCTCCGGCCGCACCCGCTCCGGTCCCGTCCAGGGGCGGGTGGCGAACAGGAGGTCGTCCGCCTGCCCCCGCACCAGGTCGGACAGCGCGGCGGACAGGCGCCGAACGGCGTCGGAGCCGGCGTCGACCAGGGTCTCGACGGCCAGCGCGAACAGGGCGTCACCCGCGAGAACGGCCGGGCCGGTGCCGTAGGCCTTCCACACCGTGGGGCGGCCGCGCCGGGCCGGGTCGCCGTCCATGATGTCGTCGTGGAGCAGCGAGAAGACGTGCACCAGTTCCACCGCGACCGCCGCGGGCACCCCGGCCCGCCCGGGCGCGCCGGCCGCCTCGGCTCCCAGCACGGCGAGCGCCTGGCGCACCCCCTTTCCGCCGGACGCCGCGGCGGGGGCGCCGCCGACCTCGCACCAGCCGAAGGAATAGGCGGCCATCTCGCTCATCCAGGGGTGCAGTCGGCCGACGGCCTCCTGGAGCGCCGGCTGGACCAACCGGCGGCAGCGGGTGAGGACTTCGGGAGCGGCGAGCGTGGTCACCGTACCGCCTCCGTCCGCACGCCGAACTCCTCCTGGGCCCGCGCCACCATCTCCCGCGCGTGCCGCAGCCCGGTCCGCTCCAGCACACGGGCCAGATCGTCCAGTTCGGCCGCGGTCTCGGCGCGGTCGCGGCCCAGGCGGGCCAGGGACTTGGCGAGCCCCAGCCGGGCCAGGGCCTCCCCGCGCGGTTCGCTCATGGCGCGGAACTCGGCGAGCGCCTGCTCGTACAGGTCGCGGGCCTCGGGGTAACGCCCCGCGCGGTAGAGCACGTTGCCGCGCATCTTGTGGTTGTAGGCCAGCGCGCTGGACAGGTTCATCTCCCGGCAGGTCGTCTCCGCCTCGGACAGCAGGGCGAGGGCCCGCCCCGTGTCGCCGTCGCGCACGGAGAGGAGGTCTGCGAGTCCGCGCAGCGCCCAGGCGTGACCGCGCCGGTCATCGGCGCCCGAGGCGATCCGGGCCGCTTCCTCGAACATGGCGAACGCGGTGTCGTAGGACCCGGTGTTGCGGTGCATCTGTGCGATGCCGGACAGCGCCCACACCGTGTGCCGTGCCTCGCCACGCCGTCTGGCTTCCGCCAGCAGTTGTTCGTGCAGCCGGCCGACTGCTTCGTAGTCGCCCTGGATACGGCCAGTCTCGGCCAGCCCCGCCAGCGAGTAACCGCGCACCACGACATCCCCGCCGCGCTCGCCGAGTTCGGCCGCCAGCCCCAACAGTCGCCGGGCCAGGGCGAAACCGCCGCGCTGGCGGGCCAGCGTGCCGCCGCTCCACAGTGCCCAGGCCATGCCCGCGGTGTCCCCGGCCCGGCGGGCGGCCCGGTAACTCGCCTTCCAGGCGCGGTCGGCGTCGGCGACCCGGCCGAGCCTGCGCAGCGACTCGGCGACCGCGAGTCCGGAGCGGGCCGCCTCCGCGTGCCGTCCGGCTCGCTCGGCCGCTCTCAACTGCTCGGTGCCGGCGGCCAGGACCTCGTCCAGTGAGGAGTTCACGGAGAGGGTGGTGAGCGCGCCCTGGTACTCCGGGGCGAATGCCTTGCCGTACATGCATGCCTTTCCGTCCGTATACACCTCATCTATACCTGCTGTGTATACATGGTGTGCATAGTGCCTCGAAAATGAGCCCCGACCCGGGGGCCGGGGCATCATCCGTTGCCGGTCAAGACGTGGACGGAGCCGGACGGGTTGCCTGTGAGGCGCAGATCACTCCCTGGGGCCTCAGTGCTGCTGCGCCTTCTGCGGGGTCACCTCGCTCGGCCGTACCACGACGTATCCCGAGCCCTGCAGCACCAGCTGCACCGCCTCCCCGGAACCGCCGCGCAGCATCGACCCGATGGACTGCGAACGGTGCAGCGAGGTCGCGAGGCCCGCCGTCCACCCGACGACGGCGTCCGTGTCGACGTACACCGGGAACTCCGGCGAGACCGGGATCACCAGCGGGTTGCCCTCGCAGACGAGCCCGAGCCTGCCGTGACCCGTGAAGACGCTGTTGAACAGTCCGCCACCGGCTATGCCCGCGCCCTTCACGGTCGATATCCGGTACGCCAACGAGGCGTCGAAGCACAGGACGTTGCGACCGTTGACCGTGAACTCGTCACCCTGTTCCACGTCGACGATGAAACAGTTCTGCGCCTCGTGCGCGAACCAGGCCTCGCCCTGCCCGCGCACGGTCATCAACGGCAGGCCCTCGCCGGTGACGGCCCGCTTGAGCATGCCCCCGACGCCCTGGCCCTTGCGCTCGAACTGGAGATTGCCGCGGTAGGCGACCATCGCCCCCTGGCGGGCGAGCATCTCGCCGTGCACCGCGTACCTGATGCACTTGGAGTTCTCGACCGTCATACCCGGCGCCGTGGCCGGCTGCACCATGTGCTCACTGGAAAAGAGGTCACCCTTCATGGGGGCATCCTGGCCCGGAGGGATCCCCTCCGCCAAGATCGCGGCCCAACTCTCGTCCGCTAGGCCCGCTCAGGCGCCGAACAACTGGGTCCAGTACGTGCCCGCCGGGCCGCCGCCCGCGAAGCCGATCCCGATGTGGGTGAAGCCGGGCTTGAGGATGTTGGCGCGGTGACCGGGGCTGTTCATCCAGCCCTCGACGACCTCGGCGGCCGAGCGCTGGCCGCACGCGATGTTCTCCCCGATGGAGCGACGGGTCGAGCCCGCGGCGGCGGCCCGGTCCCAGGGCTGGGTGCCCTCGGGGGAGGTGTGGGAGTAGAAGGCGCGGACCGCCATGTCGGTGCTGTACGCCTGCGCGGCACGGGCCAGAAGGGGATCGACGCCGAGCGGCGGCAGACCGGCCCGGGCGCGCTCGCGGTTGGTGAGGCCGACGACCTCGTCGGCGGTCCGCGTCAGGTCGGCGGGCGTGAGCGGCCTGGTCCACAGCGCCGTCCAGTACACGTCGCCGGAGCGGCCGTTGGTCGCGTGTGCCAGACCGACGTGGCGGAAGGCCGGATCGTGCAGGGTCCGCCGGGGCTGCTCGGTGCGCAGGCAGTACTCCACGAACTCGGACGGGTCGCGGGGGCCGGAGACGAGGTGCTCGCCGACGGTGAGATACGCGTATCCGGTGGCGGTGAGCCGCTGGAAGACCGAGACGCCGTCCGGGCCCTCCACGCCGAGGCGGTCCGCGGAGGCCATCGCGGAGGCGTGGCCACGGGCGGCGTCGGTGAGACGGGGGTCGAGCGTGACCGGGGGTGAACCGGCCGTGGAGCGCGCCGAGTTGACCAGGGTGAGGAAGGCGGCCAGATCAGGGGAGGCGGAGGGTGCGGGGGAGCGGAGCAGGGGCGCGGGGCGGGTCGGAGGCGGCGGGTGGGCCGGGGACGTCCCCGAGGGCGTCCGGAGGGCGGGAGCGGCGGCACCACGTGTCCCCGACACCGTCAAGGGCCCGGAGGGCACCGCGGTCGTCGGCGTGTCGTCCATGACATCCACCCCGAAGTCCCGCGCCAGCCCCGCGAGCCCGTCCGCGTACCCCTGCCCCAGCGCCCGCAGCTTCCAGCTGTCACCGCGCCGGTAGATCTCTGCGAGCAGCAGGAGGGTCTCCTGCCGTGGCCGCGTCGGCGCGAACCGGGCGAGCGGGCGGCCGCCCGCACCGGTGACCTGAAGGACCGGGGCGGGCAGCCGGCCCAGGGGGGTGCCGGGGTCGGCCGGGCTGATGACCACCGTCACCCTGGAGGCGCCCGCACGCAGGCCACGGGGATCGATGGTCAGGGTGTCGCCGGAGAGTCGGGCGCCGGGGGCCGAGGGCTGGTTGTAGAACACGAAGTCGGCGTCGCCCCCGACCTTGCCGTCGTCGTCCGTGACGAGGGCGGACACATCGAAGGGGCCGGGAACCCGCACGGTGACGGCCCCGTCGGGGAGGGGCAGATTGCCCCCGGGGACCAACTCGCTCATCCTGCCGCCCTGGTGTCGTCGCTCGCCGGGAAAACGCACACCAGGGCGCAGGGGTTCCCGGCGTGCTCAGTCCAGCGTGACCGCCGGGGCCATGTCCTCGTGCCGCTCCACCGGAGCCTTGCCGCGCGGCGCCTTCGTGGCCTTGCCGCAGAACGCGGAGTCGAGGGTGCGCAGCATCGTGTTGAGGACCCTGCCGTTGTTGGAGGTGTTGGCGACCGCGGCGAGAGCGCGCTTGCCGTCCTTCGTGGCGAACGCGTACGTGTAGAAGCCCTGTACGGCACCCGTGTGGCCGTACACCGAGACCCCGCACGACAGATCGCGACGGCGCAACCCGAGGCCGTACGCCTGACCGCTCCCCGCCGGCGCCCATCGCTCCATCTGCGCCAGTTGCGCGGCCGAGGTGAGCCGGCCCGCGAGCAGGGCGGACAGGAACGTGTTCAGGTCCCGGGTGCTGGAGATGAGCGCGCCCGCGCTCTGCGCCCACGACGCGGTCTGCTCGGTCGCGTCGACGAGTGGGGCGCCGGCCTGGTCCGGGGTGAGATAGCCGCGGGCATGGCGGCCGGGGATCTTCATCCCGGGGTGCACATAGAACGTGTCGCGCAGCTGCAGAGGTTCGATGATCCGCTTCTCGTACTCGGTCCGCACCGGGTTCCCGGTCAGCTTCTCGATCAGCATCCCGGCGACGACGAAGTTGGTGTTGGAGTACGAGTACACCGCGCCGGCCGCGTTCGTGCGCGGTTTGCGCAGCGAGCGCTTCACCAGCTCCTCGGGGGTGAAGACCTTCTTGCGGACCGCCTCGAACCCGGAGACCGTCTTGGCGAACATGTCATTCGTGTAGTCGTAGAGTCCGCTGCGGTGACTCAGGACGTGCCGCACCGTGATCCGGTCGTCCGGCAGCAGCCCGGGCAGATAGCGGTTGACCGGCGCGTCGAGTTCCAGCTTCTTCTCGTCGACCAGTTGGAGCAGGACGACGGCGGTGAAGGTCTTGGTGACGCTGCCGATACGGAACCGGTCGGTGTCGCTCATCGTCTGCTCGCTCTTGCGGTCCGCGACGCCGACCGCGGCCCGGTACACCGTGTTCCCGTCGTCGATCCGGGCCATGGACCCCGGCGCGCCCTGTGCCGTCGCGGAATGCAACACGCCGAGCAGACCTGTGAGATCCACCGCGGGTGCGGCGGGCGACCCGGCGTGGGCGGGGACCGCGAGCAGGGGCAGCAGGACCGCTCCGGCCACCGTCCCGACCATCACTCGTGCTGATGCCATCCGGCTGATCTCCTGTCGTTCCGTCAGTTTCCATACGAATGCGGAGATTATCGCCATCAAAGACGCAAAAAGTGATGATTGACCGCTCCGGTCGACACAGGAGTCTCTTCAGGAACGCACAGCCAATCCTGCTTCTTTTATTGACGAAGGAAAAGAAGCCCTCTAAGTTCCCGGCCATGCGCTCCACCCCTCGCGCCGAGACGTTTCCCGCCCATACACCCGCCGCCTCGCAGGTGTTCACCACCGTGCTGTCCCAGGGCCCCCTGCCCCGCCTGGAGGTGGCCCGGCGGGTCGGTCTGTCGCCGGCCGCCGTCACCAAGGCGGTCCGGCCGCTCATCGAGGCCGGATACCTGGTGGAGGGCGCGGACGAGGAGGCCCGTCCGGCGCTGGGGCGGCCCGCGAACCTCGTACGGGTCGACGGCGGGCGGGCGCTGTTCATCGGCGTCAAGGTCACCGGCGACGAGATCATCGGGGTCCTCACCGACCTGTGCTGCCGTATCCGCGTCGCCCGGCATCTGCCGCTGCCCGACCGCGAGCCCAGGACGGTGCTCGCGAGCATCACGGACCTCGTCCAGCGCCTCCTCGCCGAGGCGGACGGCTCCACGGCCCCGGTCCTGGGTCTCGGCATCGCGGTCTCCGGTGACGTCGACCGCGGCGAGGGCACCGTCCGCTACTCGCCCTTCCTGGAGTGGCGCGACGTCCCGCTCGCCGAACTCGCCGCCATGACCACGGGGTTGCCGGTCACCGTCGACAACGACGTACGCGCCCTGACGGTCGCCGAGCAGTGGTTCGGCGCCGGAGTGGGCCTGTCCGACTTCGCCTTGGTCACCGTGGGTGCCGGCATCGGCTGCGGCCTGGTGGTGCACGGCCGTGTGGTCGCCGGGGCGCACGGAGTGGCCGGGGAGATCGGCCATGTGACCGTCGACCCGGCCGGCCCGCTCTGCCACTGCGGCAACCGCGGCTGCGTCGAGGCGATCGCCGGGGAAGCCGCGATCGTCCGCCAGGTCCGCGAGGCCGCCGGTGCCGAACTCCCCGACGCCGCCGCAGCCTTGCACCTGGCCCGCGAAGGTGTCTCCGCAGCTCGGGACGTGTACGCGCGCGCGGGCGAGGCGATCGGCCGGGGCATCGCCACCGTCGCCAACCTCCTCGGCCCCGAACGCGTGATCATCTCCGGCGAGGGACTCGCCGCCTACGACCTGTTCGCCGAGCAGATCCGCGACGCCTTCGTCGCGGCCGCCTTCGGCTCCGCCGCCCAGTGCGACGTCCGCACCCACCCGCTGCCCTTCGACGAGTGGGCCCGCGGAGCCGCCGCCACCGCCATCCAGTCCTTCATCACCCCGGACCCGAGCCGATAAGAACCCGCACCCCATTGGAGGTACGACCCATGCGGTCATCCTCGTACTTCGCCCTGCCCGCCAGAGCGCTGCTGGTGCTCGCCCTCACGGCGGTCGCCGTCCCCACGGCCCACGCCGCCGACACCCCCGCGGCGTCCCTCGCCGCCAAGCCCTACATGGGCTGGTCCAGTTGGAGCATGCAGTCGTCCAAGTACCCCGGCCTCAACCCGGACGGCGACTACAGCTACCTCACCGAGGCCAACGTCCTGAAGCAGACCGACGCCATGGCCGCCAAGCTGAAGAAGTACGGCTACGAGTACGTCAACATCGACGCCGGCTGGTGGATGGACAAGGCCTGGAAGTCCGGGTTCGACCAGTACGGCCGCCAGAAGCCCGACCCGGTCCGCTTCCCCCACGGCATGAAGGCCGTCGCCGACCGGATCCACGCCAAGGGCCTCAAGGCCGGCATCTATCTCCCGGCCGGCCTGGAGAAGGGGGCGTACGGCGACGGGAGGACACCGATCCGGAACGCCGACGGCTGCACCACCGCCGACATCGTGTACGACGACCTGCGTACCACCAACGGCTGGGACAGCGCGTACAAGCTCGACTTCGCCAAGCCGTGCGCCGGCAAGTACATCGACTCCCAGGCCCAGTTGATCGCCGGCTGGGGCTACGACTTCCTCAAGCTCGACGGGGTCGGCCCCGGCTCCGGGAAGAGCGGCGACCAGTACGACAACGTTGCCGACGTGGCCGCCTGGAACAGGGCGATAGCAGGCACCGGCCGCACCGTCCACCTCGAACTCTCCTGGTCTCTCGACATCGGCCACGCCACCGACTGGAAGAAGTACTCGCAGGGCTGGCGCATCGACACCGACGTCGAGTGCTACTGCAACACCCTCGTCAGCTGGGAGAACTCGGTCGACGACCGCTGGGACGACACCCCCGCCTGGACCCGGCACGCCGGACCCGGCGGCTGGAACGACCTTGACTCCCTCGATGTCGGCAACGGGCAGATGGACGGCCTGACCAAGGCGGAACGGCAGAGCTACGCCACCTTGTGGGCCATCGCCAAGTCCCCCCTCTACACCGGCGACGACCTCACCCGCCTGGACTCCTACGGCCTGTCCCTGCTGACCAACCGCGAGGTCATCGGCCTCAACCAGGGTCCCAACCCGCCCGCGCACCCGGTCACCCCGTCCGACCCGCAGCAGGTCTGGGCCGCCAAGAACCCCGACGGCACCTACACCGTCGCCCTGTTCAACCTCGCCGACGCCCCCGCCGCCGTCACCGCCGACTGGACCACCCTCGGCTTCACCGGCAAGGCGTCCGTCCGCGACCTGTGGAACCACGAGAACCTCGGCACCTACAAGAACAAGGTGGCCCAGGCCCTGCCCGCCCACGGCTCGCGTCTGTTCACGGTCACCCCGCACGGCACCGGACTCGCCTTCACGGGATACGAGGCCGAGTCCTCCGCGAACACTCTCGGCGGCAACGCCTCCGTCGCCGACTGCTCCGCCTGCTCCGACGGAAAGAAGGTCGGCAACTTGTACCTCGGCGGGACCCTGACCTTCCGCGACGTCGTCGTCGCCAAGGCCGGCACCTACCAGATCAAGGTCTCCTACATCAGCGGTGACGCCCGCTCGGTGGACGTCTCGGCGAACGGCGGCGGCGCCACCCGCCACAAGCTCCCCGCCACCGGCGACTGGGGGACCGTGTCGAGCGTGTACGTGCCCGTGACGCTCAAGGCCGGCGCCAACACGATCACCTTCGACAGCGGCACCGGCTACGCACCGGACGTCGACCGGATCGACGTACCGAAGTCCTGATCGAGCCTCCAGGAGCCGCCATGACCCCCGACCCGTCCAGACGCGGTGTCCTCGCGCTGACCGCCGCACTCGCCGCGCTGCCCACCTTCACCGCGACCGCGGCACCTCAACGACCCGCCGACGCACCCGCCCTCGACGCCGACCCGCGCCACCGACTCCGGTGGCAGGCTCCCGCCGACGAACACTCGATGATCGAACAGGGCCTGCCCGTCGGCAACGGCCGCCTCGGCGCCCTCGCGAGCAACGACCCCGGCCGCGAACTCCTTCTCGTCACCGACGCCACCCTGTGGACCGGCGGCCTCAACGACATCCTCGACGCCGACGGCCAATTCCCCTACGGCCGCCAGGACTTCGGCTCCTTCACCCTGCTGGCCCGGCTCACCGTCGACATCCCCGACCACGACCTGTCCGCCGTCTCCGGCTACCGCCGCACCCTCGACCTCGCCCAGGGCGTGAACGAGACGTCGTACGTCCGCTCCGGCGTGACCTACCGGCGCCAGATCTTCGCCAGTCATCCCGACGACGTCATCGTCCTGCACTTCGGCCAGAGCGGAGGAGGCCGCTACACCGGCACGATCACGCTGGAGGGAACCCATGGCGAGGAGCCCGCGGTCTCCTTCGGCGCCACCCTCCCGAACGGCCTGAGATACGGGGCCGCGATCGCGGCGTACGGCTCCGGCGGCAGCGTCACCGTCGAGGGCCCGCGCATCGGCTTCACCGGGTGCAGGGAGCTCACCGTCGTCCTGAGCGGGGGCACCGACTACGCGCCCGACGCCGCCGCGCACTTCCGTGACCCGTCCCTCGACCCGCACAAGCTCGCACGTGCCAAGGTCCGCGCCGCCGCCCGGCACTCGGCGAACACCCTGCTGCACACCCACACCGCCGACCATCACGCCCTGTTCGGGCAGTTGGACGTCTCGCTCGGCACCTCCTCCGCCGAGCAGCGTTCCCTCGACACCTGGGAGCGCCTGCGCGCACGCGCCAGGGACGGAGTGCCCGACCCCGAACTGGAGGCCCAGTACCTGCAGTTCGGCCGCTACCTGATGATCGCGGGATCACGCGGCAGCCTCCCGCTGGGCCTCCAGGGACTCTGGCTCGACGGCAACGACCCGGACTGGATGGGCGACTACCACACCGACATCAACATCCAGATGAACTACTGGGCGGCCGACCGGACCGGCCTGTCCCCGTGCTTCGACACGTTCACCGACTACTGCCTCGCCCAGCTCCCGTCCTGGACCGATCTCACCCGCAGGCTGTTCAACGACCCCCGCAACCGCTACCGCAACTCCACGGGGAAGAACGCCGGCTGGACGGTCGCCATCTCCACCAACCCCTTCGGCGGAGGCGGCTGGTGGTGGCATCCGGCGGGCAACGCCTGGCTGTGCAACTCCCTTTGGGAGCACTACGAGTTCACCGCCTCCCGCGCCCATCTGGAGAAGATCTACCCCCTCCTGAGAGGCGCCTGCGAGTTCTGGGAGGCGCGGCTGCTGACCACGACTCTCCCGGGCACCTCACGGGAGGTCCTGATCGCCGACAGCGACTGGTCGCCCGAGCACGGCCCGCTCGACGCCAAGGGCATCACCTACGCCCAGGAACTCGTGTGGGCGCTGTTCGGCAACTACTGCACGGCCGCGGCCGAGTTGAGGAAGGACGCGGAGTTCGCCGCCACGATCGCCGGCCTCCGCAAGCGCCTCCACCTCCCCCAGGTCAGCCCCACCACGGGCTGGCTGGAGGAGTGGATGTCCCCCGACAACCTCGGCGAGACCACCCACCGCCACCTGTCGCCGCTCGTCGGTCTCTTCCCCGGCGACCGCATCCGCCCCGACGGCTCCACCCCGGCCGACCTCGTCGAGGGTGCCACCGCCCTGCTCACCGCACGCGGCATGGAGAGCTTCGGCTGGGCCAACGCCTGGCGCGCTCTGTGCTGGGCCCGCCTCAAGAACGCCGACAAGGCCTACCAGCTGGTGGTCAACAACCTCCGGCCCTCCGGCGGAGGCAGCAACGGCACCGCCTTCAACCTCTTCGACATCTACCAGGTGGAACAGGGCCGCGGAATCTTTCAGATCGACGCGAATCTGGGTACCCCTGCAGCGATGATCGAGATGCTGCTCTACTCCCGCCCCGGCCACCTGGAACTCCTGCCCGCCCTGCCCGACGCCTGGGCCGCCTCCGGCTCCCTCACGGGAGCAAGAGCACGCGGCGGCTTCGTCGTGGATCTACGCTGGCGGGATGGGAAACCGACCGAAGCACGGATCCGCAGCGCCGGAGGCCGCACCACGACGGTCGCGTACGCGGGAAGCGCCCGCACGGTGACACTGAAGCCGGGCGCCACGGTCACCCTGAAGGGCTTCGACCGATGAGGCGCCGGACGGCCCGAGGGGCCCGGCTCCTCGCGGTCACGGTCGCGGCCGCCGCACTCCAGGCCACGCCCGCACCGGCCGCCGTCAGCCCGCCGGACGGAGTGATCACCTGGGGCACGAGCGCCTACCCCATCGGAGACTCGGCGGCCGACCGCGGCTACCGCATGGTCGTGCACACCAGCGTCGGCGGCACCGACCCGCGCATCCGGCTCTCCAACGCGTTCGGCCACCAGCCGGTCACCTTCGACAGCGTCTACGCCGGTCTCCAGCTGAAGGACGCCGAGCTGGTGCGCGGCACCAACCGGCCGCTCACCTTCGACGGGTCCTCCTCCGTCACCGTGGAACCCGGCGCCACGGTGTACAGCGACCCCTTGTCCGGCAGGCTGGCCGCCGGGTCGAACCTGGTCGTCAGCCTCCACACCCCGGACGCGGCGGGCCCGGTCACCGGCCACTGGATGGCCCTGCAGACGTCGTACGCCACCCAGGGCGACCACACCGCCGAGGAGAGCGGCGCCCACTGGACCGAAGGAATCGGGTCGTGGTTCTACCTCGACGCGGTCTCGGTGCGCACGCCCGCGGCCACCGGTGCCGTGGTCGCACTCGGCGACTCCATCACCGACGGCTGGCACTCCACCGGCGACCACAACCGCCGTTGGCCCGACTACCTCGCCCGCCGCCTCCAGAAGGCCCACACCACGGTCAGGGGCGTGGCCAACGAGGGGATCTCCGGCAACAAGGTGCTGGCCGACGGCGCCGGGCCGAGCGCCCTGAACCGGCTGGACCGGGACGTCCTCTCCCAGCCGGGCGTGCACACCGTGTTCCTCTTCGAGGGGGTCAACGACCTCAAGGCCCACACCGGTGTCACCGCACCGGATCTGATCGCCGGCTACCGCGAGATCGTCGACCGGGCCCACGACGCCGGCAAGTGCGTGGTCGTCTCCACCATCGCCCCCTTCAAGGGCTGGCCGGAATGGGACCCGGCCGCCGAGGCCGTACGGCAGGAGGTCAACGACTTCATCAGGAGCCACGGCGACGAGTTCGACGCGGTCACCGACTTCGACCGCGTCCTGCGCAGCCCCTACGACCACGAACGGATACTCCCCGTCTTCGACGGCGGTGACCACATCCACCCCAACGACAAGGGCATGCAGGCGATGGCGGACTCCGTCGACCTGAACAGCCTGGACTGCGCACACCGCTGAGGGAGCGTCAGCCGCGGGCCGTCGTCTCCGGGGAGATCAACCCCTTGCGGTAGGCGACGGCCACGGCCTCGGTGCGGCTCGCCGCGCCCAACTTGGCCAGGATGTTGGAGACATGCACACTCGCCGTCTTGCCGGTGATGTACAGCTCCTCGCCGATCTGGCGGTTGCTGCGCCCCCGGGCGAGCAGCCGCAGCACGTCCTGCTCGCGGGCCGTGAGCAGCGACGCGGTGGACGGGGCCTCGACGAGCCGGCCGCGCCGGATCAGCTCGTCCAGCTGCTCCAGCAGCACCGTGGCGCCGAGCCGGGCGAACACCTCACGAGCGGCACGCGCCTCGGCCGCGGCCTCCTCACGCCGGTCGGCCGCGAGCAGGGCCTCGGCGTAGCGCAGCCGGCAGCGCGCCGGTTCGTACACGTCACCGAAGTCGAACGCGGCGACCGCCCTGGCCCAGGCGTCAGCGTCCGGCCCCGACGCGGCCCGTGTCCACTCCGCCTCGGCCCGGGCCAGCCAGGCCTGCCCTTCCGGTCCCTGCGCCATCCCGCCCTCGCCGTGCACGGCGGCGGTCCTTGCCAGCTCGACCAGCTCGGTCGCGGTCTCCGCCCAGCGGCGCGCCCCGTCCTGGTCTCCCTTGCGGCGCAGATCGTCGGCCCGGTCGGCGACCGCGGACAACGCGAGGGTGGCCAGCCGGACGGTGACGTGGGGAAGCGCGCCCGTGTCGTCGGTCAGCGCCGCGACGGTGGACCGCATCCGCTGTACGGCGTCCTCCGCATCGCCCCGCAACGCCGCCGCGTCGGTCAGCGCGATACCCGCGACGAGCGTGGCCATCCAGTCGAAGGGCCCCTCCAGCAGGGCCCGCGCTCGGTCGGTGGCCCTGAGGTCGCCGCGCGCGAGGCCGACGTACAGCGCGGGCGCCATCGTGTACCCGCCGGCCGCGGGCAGCACGTCGGCATCGGCGTGCGCCGCCCGGACACAGTCGTCCCAGCGGCCCAGCGTGTACAGCACCAGCAGCTGGAGGTAGCGCATCTCCATCGGATACGGCGACGACAGCAGCCCGGCGCGACGGGCACGGTCCAGCCCTTCGGTGAGCCAGGGCAGACACTCGTCGAGGTGCCCGGACTCGAAGCAGCCGACGGCGAGATTGAACAGCGCGCGCATCTCCACGGGGGTGCTGCCCGCCCGCCGGGCCAGCTCCCGGGCCTCCCGCAACCGCTCCCGCCCCGCCTCCGTGCGGCGGCCGCCGCCTTCGAGGACGGCCAGGGAGATCAGCAGATCCGCCTGGGCGTCCGGTACGTCCAACTGCTCGGCGGTGCCGAGGGCCTGCCGGGCGACCCGCAGCGCGACCTCGTTCTCGCCGACGTGCCGGGCCGCCATCACATGGGTGGCCGCGGCCCACACCCAGGTACGGGACGGTGGATCGGCGGGGATCATGGCGAGCGCCTCGCTGCTGTACGCGAAGGCCGCGGTGAGGTTGTCGACGCTCATCAGGTTCCCGGCGAGCGTGTAGCGCACCCGGGCGGCGAGTTCGGAGTCCGCCTCCTGCCCGACACCGGCGAGCGCGGCGCGCGTGAGCGAGACCGCCCGGTGCAGTTCGCCGGTGTGGGCGGCCGCCGCCGAGGCCCGCAGCATGAGCCGTACCCGGTCGACGCCCTCACCCGAGGGCCGCGCCGCCGGCTCCACCGCCGACCACAGGTCGAGGCCCGCCTCCAGATGCCGTAGCTCCTCGGCGGGTGCCCCCACCCGCTGGGCGTGGTCCGCGGCCTCCAGCGAGGCGGCGAGTGCCTCGGCCAGGTCGTGGCTCTCGCGGTAGTGGTGGGCCCGCTCCGCAGCGCTCTCGGCCCGCTGCCCGCGCCCGTCGAGCAGCCGGGCGAACGCCCCGTGCAGTCGTGCCCGCTCGCCCGGCAGCAGATCGGCGTACACGGCCTCACGGGCGAGGGCATGCCGGAACGCGTACGTGTCCCCTTCACCGGGCACCAGCAGCTGTCGCCCGATGGCCTCCCGCAGCGCTGTCTCCAGCTCTTCCTCGGGCAGTCGTACGGCATCCCGCAGCAGGTCGTGCTCGACGCGGCGCCCGGCGACGGCGGCGGTGCGCAGCATCTGCTGAGCGGTGTCGGAGAGCTGCTCGAACCGGATCAGCAGCACATCGGCGAGCCCACTGGGCACCCCGCCGTCCCCGCTCCCCGTGGCGGCGAGCAACTCCTCGGCATAGAACGCGTTGCCCTCGGCCCGCTCGACGATCCGCCGCACGGTGTGGTCGGGCAGCGGCGCCTCCCGCAGCGACCGCACCAGCCGGGCCACCTCGCCGTCGGCCATCGGCCGCAACTCCAGCCGCTCGACCCCGGGCAGCCGCACCAGCTCGGCGAGCAGCGGACGCAGGGGATGCCGCCGGTGCAGATCATCCGCCCGGTACGAAGCGAGCACGGCCAGCCGGTGCGTGGGGGACCCACCCGCCGACCGCTGGAGGATCCCCCGGCTGAGCAGGAACCGCAGCAGATCGCGGGACGACTGATCGGCCCAGTGCAGATCCTCCAGGACGAGCAGCAGGGGAGCGATGTCCGAGAGGTCGGCGAGCAGTCCGGCGATCCCCTCGAACAACCGAAGCCGCCCACCGGAGTCGCCGACAGCACCGCCGCCCAGCAGTCGCCCCACGGCCGGATAGGCGGCGAGGGCATCGGCGAACCGTTCGTCCTGGGCGAGTGCTCCCAGGACCTCGGTGAACGGCAGATACGGCAGGCCGACATCGCCGAGATCGACGCAGTGCCCGGTGAGCACGGTCATCCCGGCCGACGCTGCCCGCCCCGTGACCTCGTCCAGCAGTCGTGTCTTGCCGACCCCGGCGTCCCCGGCGACGAGAACAGCCCGGGCCTCCCCGCTGCGGGCACGCTCCAGCACACCGGAGAGCCGGGTCAGCTCGTCTTCTCGCCCTATGAGAGGCGTACTGATGGAGATCTGCGACACGAGTACATCCTGGCACTTTGTACTGACAGCACCCGCCACCGGACGGAGCGCCCCGAGCTCCTAGGCGCTCACCGTCGCAACACCCGTGCCCAATCCGCCGGCACCCGTCCCTGCGGCCCAGGAGCCGGCTGACCCTCCGGATGACTCACCGGCGCCGCGAGATCGGGCCCCGCCTCGAACATCTCACTCGTCTCGAAGTTCCAGAACCACTCCTCACCCGGCTCGAAACTCTGCACCAGAGGATGCCCCGAGTCCCGGAAATGCCCGGTCGCGTGCTGCCCGGGCGAGGAGTCGCAGCACCCCACGTGCCCGCACTGCGCACACCGCCGCAGATGGAACCACCATCCGCCCGCCGCGTCGCACTCGACGCACCCGTCCCCGCTGGGTGGCACGGTCGGGTCGATCCCCTTGATGTCGGTCATTCCGACTCCTCGGTCGTGTCGTTGTCCACGGCGGTCAGCGGAAGCAGCACCTGGAAGCGGGTGTCGCCCGGTGACGACTCCACCTGCAGCGTGCCGTGGTGCTTGTTGACCACGATCCGCCAGGAGATGTCGAGCCCGAGACCCGTCCCCTCGCCCACGGGCTTGGTGGTGAAGAAGGGATCGAAGATGCGCCCGCGGATGTCCGGCGGCACCCCGGGCCCGGTGTCCCGGAACTCCACCAGCAGCCGGTCGTGTTCGAGTGCGGTCCGGACGGTCAACGTCCCGTCACCGCCGACGCTGTTGATGGCCTGCACCGCGTTGTCGATCAGGTTGGTCCACACCTGGTTGAGCTCGGCGGGGTAGGCCGGGATCCTCGGCAGCGTCCGGTCGTACTCCTTGACCACCTTGATCTGCTGCCCGATCTTCCCGGACAGCATCAGCAACGTGCTGTCGAGGAGTTCGTGCACGTCGGCCACCTGATACGGCGCCCGGTCCAGCTGGGAGTACTGCTTCGCCGCGTCGACGAGATGCGAGATCCGGGCCGTGGAGTCGTTGATCTCGTCCATCAACAGCTCGGTCTCGACGGTGTAGTTGAGCCAGCCGATCGCGTTCGGCAGGATCTCCTCGTCCACCGCCGCCGCGACCTGGTCCAGCCAGTCGGCGTCGAGGCCCGCCTGCACGAAGGTGGGCGCGATCCGCCAGGCCTCCTGGATGCCGTGGTCGTCGAGCCAGTCGCTGAGCGCGTCCTCCCGGTCGGAGGCCTCCAGCGGGCTGAGCGAGGGCGCCTTGGCGACCCGTTCGGCCGTGCGCTCCTGGATGTCGATGAGGTTCGCCATCACTTCGGGGCTGTAGGACCCCTGGGCGATGATCGCAAGCTTGTGCCGCATCTTGCCGACCCGCTCGCGCAGCGTCGCCGTGGCCCGCACGGCCGCGGCGGCCGGGTTGTTGAGCTCGTGCGTGAGACCGGCGGACAAGGAGCCGAGCGCCAGCAGCCGTTCCCGCTGGCCGATGGCCCGCTGGGTGTTCTTCGAACCGAAGAAGAGCCCCTCCAGCAGATGGACGGCCATCGGGAACCATTCCTGCATGAAGGCCGAGAACGTCTCCGCGGGCAGCACGAAGAACCGTGAGGGCTCGGTGACCCGCATGGAGCCGTTGTACGTCTGCTGCACGCGGTCGCCGAGGTACGCCTGCATGGATCCCGCGTAGACCCCGGGCTGCGAGGTGCGGCTGATCTCCACGTCGTCACCGCCGACCCGGCGGGAGAGGACGACCGTGCCCTCGATCATCACGTAGAAGCACGTGGCGGGTTCACCCTCGGTGTACACCGGACCGGGTTCGAACCGCTCCACCCGGCCCCCGGCGCACAGCTGCCCGAGCTGCTCCGGAGTGAGCTTCTCGAACAGGAACAGCGACCCGATCTCCCCGGGGCTGCACGGCATCAACTGCCCGCTCATGACTGCTCCAGATACCGGTGGACGAGCATCACGGCCATGGCTCCCTCTCCGACGGCGGACGCGACCCGCTTCGCGGACTCGGCGCGCGCGTCGCCCGCGACGAACACGCCCGGAATGTTGGTCTCCAGGTGGTACGGCGGCCGGTCCAGCTCCCAGTCCGCCGGCGGCCGCCCGTCGGGGGTGAGGTCGGGTCCGGCCAGGATGAACCCGTGCTCGTCCCGCAGCACCGTGCCGTCCAGCCAGCCGGTCAGCGGGGCCGCTCCGATGAACACGAACATCCACTGCGCGTCGACGAGTTCGGTCTCCCCGGTCTCGGTGTCGCGCAGGGTCAGCTGCTCCAGGTGGTCGGAGCCGTGCGCGGCCTCGACGACGGTACGCGCGCGTACCGAGATGTTGGGCGCCTCCTCGATCTGCTGGATCAGGTAGTGCGACATCGAGGCGGCGAGGTCGGGGCCGCGCACCAGCAGGGTCACCGACTTGGCGCCCCGGGACAGGTACATCGCCGCCTGCCCCGCGGAGTTGGCGCCACCGACGATGTAGATGTCCTGCCCCTGGCAGGAGGCCGCCTCGGTGAGTGCCGAGCCGTAGAACACCCCGCAGCCGGTGAGGTCCGTGCAGCCCGGCGCCTCCAGCTGCCGGTACGACACGCCGGTCGCCAGGATCACGCTGTGCGCGGCCACCGCCGACCCGTCCGAGAAGCGCACGGTGCGGGCCGCGCCGTTGACCTCCAGGCCCGCCACCTCACGGGCGGTGAGGATCTCCGCGCCGAACTTCGTCGCCTGCCGGCGGGCCCGGTCGGTGAGCTGAGCGCCCGACACACCGTCGGGGAAGCCCAGGTAGTTCTCGATCCGTGAGCTCTGCCCGGCCTGCCCGCCGGTCGCCGACCGTTCCACGAGCACGGTCCGCAGCCCCTCCGAGGCCCCGTACACCGCCGCGCCGAGCCCGGCCGGGCCGCCGCCGATGACGACGAGGTCGTAGAAGTCGGCGGTCGGGGTCGTGGCGAGGCCCACGTGGGCGGCCAGGTCGGGTGCCTCCGGCTTGACCAGGGGCGTGCCGTCGGGGGTGATCACCACCGGCAGCCGCTGCCCGTCCTGCCCCGCGGCGGCCAGCAGCCGCTGCCCCTCCGGCTCCTCCGTGGAGTACCAGCGGTACGGCACCTGGTTGCGGGCCAGGAACTCCCGCACGTCCGAGGACCGCGCCGACCAGCGGTGTCCGATCACCTTGGTGGCGGGCACCGGCCGGTAGTCGCTGCAGCGCCACGCCTCCAGGAGGTCGTCCAGCACCGGGTAGAGCTTCTCCTCGGGCGGGTCCCACGGCTTGAGGAGGTAGTGGTCGAGATCGACGACGTTGATCGCGTCGATCGCCGCGCTGGTGTCCGCGTACGCCGTCAGCAGCACGCGGCGGGCGCCCGGATACACGTCAAGGGCCTGTTCGAGGAACTCGATGCCGTTCATCTGCGGCATGCGGTAGTCGGCCAGGATCACCGCCACGAGGTCGCCGCGCAGCTTCAGTTCCCGCAGCGCCTCCAGCGCGGACTCGCCGGACTCCGCGCGCACGATCCGGTACGACTCGCCGTAGCGCCGCCGCAGATCGCGGGCGACGGCGCGGGAGACCCCCGGGTCGTCGTCCACGGTCAGGATGACGGTCCGCGCCGATTCGGCGGCCTGTGCCATACGTCTCCCACCCCGAGCGGTCGGTCAGGGCCCGGCGCCCCCCGTGGTCACCGACCCGGTCCCGCCCATCGTATGTTCGATCGCCCGGCTCCGCGCAGGTATGGCAGACCCTGCCGGGGTCAGGCTCGGCGCTCGCCCAGTACGCAGAACTCGTTGCCCTCGGGGTCCATGAGCGTGACCCACGACTGCTCGCCCTGCCCCACGTCCGCGTGCCGGGCGCCCAGGGCCAGGAAGCGGGTGACCTCGGCCTCGTGGTCGTCCGGGCGGAAGTCGAGATGGAGCCGGTTCTTGACGGTCTTCGCCTCCGGTACCGGCACGAAGAGCAGTCCCGGCATCCGGTCCTTCTCGGGGCGGATCTCGAACTCGTCGGGCGAGTCCTCGACCACCACCCAGCCCAGTGCTTCGGCCCACCAGCGTCCGAGGGCGGCGGGGTCGGCGGAGTCCACGATGACTTGTTCCCATTCCAAGGTCATTTCGGCAGCGTAGTGAAGACTGGGCTCCGACGTCACCGCAATACAGGGAGGCCACCGCATGACCCGCCCGATCACCGCAGGGATCGACGGAACCGAGGAGAGCCTCGCCGCGCTGGACTGGGCCGCGCGGGAGGCGGTCCGGCGAGACGTGGCGCTACGGGTGGTCCACGCGTGGCGGTTCCAGCCGTACGAGGGGATCGACGCGGGGGACCGGGACACCCAGGAGGGGTGGGCGCGGGACGCCGTGGGCGAGGCCGTCCGGACGGTCACCGGGCGGCACACCGGACTCGACGTGTCCACCGAGGTCGTCGAGGGCGGCAGCGTGGACGTGCTGGTGGCCGCCGCGGCCGACGCCGAACTGCTGGTCCTCGGCTCCCGCGGGCACGGGCCGGTCGTCGGCTTCCTGCTGGGCTCGGTCGGCCAGCAGGTGATCGCCGAGGCGGCGCGGCCCGTCGTCCTGGTGCGCGCCGGGGATCAGGTCACCGCGGAGGCCTCTGGACGCGAGATCGTCGTGGGTCAGGAGGGCGAACCGGAGGACAGCGCCGACGTCCTGCGGTTCGCCTTCGAGACGGCGGCGGCACGGGGGGCCACCGTGCGCGCCGTACGGGCCTGGACGCTGCCGCCGGTGTTCGCCTACAGCCCTGGCTCGCTGCGGCTTCTGGACGAGGCCGGGGGACTGGAGCCGTACGAGAAGAAGGCTCTGGCCTCGGCGCTCCAGCCGTGGCGGGAGCGCTTCCCCGAGGTGCCGGTCGTCGAGCACATAGAGATGGGCAGCGCGGGCCAGGTGCTGCTGTCGGTGACCGCGCGGGCCCAGCTGATGGTCGTCGGCCGCCGGGCCCGCCGTACCGCTGCGGGGGCCAGGATCGGGTCGGTCGCGCACGGCGTGCTGCACCACGCGGACTGCCCGGTGGCCGTGGTGCCGCACACCTGAGGTCAGTCCGCGGTGGCGGGGGTGGGCTGGAGGGTCTCCCGGGCCTTGGGGAGGATGTTCTTGATGTAGTCGTCCACCGCCGTGTCGAGGCCGATGTCGTGCTGGGCCCGCTCGGACAGGTACCAGCGGTGCTCAAGGAGCTCGTGGTAGATCTCGGCCGGGTCCATCGACCCGCGCATCTCGAGCGGCACGGCCCGCACCGTGGGCCGGAAGACGTCCCGCACCCAGCGGTGGGCGAGCACCTCCGGGCGGGCGCCGAGGGGGTCGCCGGGGGCGTAGTCGTCCTGGGTGGCCATCCAGCTCTCCAGGTCGTTCAGCAGCCGCCGGGCCTGGTTCTCCTCGGCGTCCAGGCCCGTCAGGCGCAGGAGCTGGCGCTGGTGGTGGCCCGCGTCCACGACCTTCGGCACGAACGTGACCTCGTCGCCGTTCGGCGCGTGCTCGATCTGCATCTCGGCCACGTCGAAACCGAGGTCGTTGAGCCGCCGGATCCGGCGTTCGATGTAGTGGTACTTGCCCGCCGGGTAGACGGACCTGCGGGTCAGCTCCTCCCACAGGCTGTTGTAGCGCGAGCAGATCTCCATGCCGAACTCGATCGCGTCCACCGAGGGGTGCAGCGCCCCGGAGGCCTCCAGGTCGAGCAGTTCGCCGCTGATGTTCACGCGGGCGAGGTCGAGGTCGTAGTCCCGCTGCCCGGGGCTGAGCTGCGGATGCAGGTCACCGGTCTCGGCGTCCACGAGATAGGCGGCGTAGGCGCCCGCGTCCCGTCGGAAGAGCGTGTTGGACAGCGAGCAGTCGCCCCAGGCGAACCCGGCCAGGTGCAGGCGGACCAGAAGGACGGCAAGCGCGTCCATGAGCCGGTGCATGGTGGCGGGCCGCATGGTCGTCTCGAACATCGAGCGGTACGGCATCGAGCCGCCCAGATGCCGGGTGACCAGCACCGGCTCCAGCGGGGCGTCCTCGGCGTCGGCGCGTCCGGTGACCACGGCGAGCGGATCGACGGCGGGGATGCCGAGCCGGTCCAGGTCGCGCAGCAGCTCGTACTCGCGCAGCGCCGGGCGCTCGGCGAGCTCCTTCACGGCGATGACCTCGTCACCGGCCCGGGCGTAGCGCACCACGTGGCGCGAAATGCCGCGCGGCAGCGGGACCAGGACCTCTTCCGGCCACTGCTCCAGCGGCAGCTGCCACGGCAGTTCGAGCAGGAGCGCGGGATGCTCCGGGTTCGTCGCGCTGATCTGCAGTGCCATCGGTGCTCTGTCCTCGCCTGGTCGGTGATCGTCACCTCACCTTAGAGCGCGCGGTCCCTGGCCTGAAGTGCCGCTTCACGGACTGGACCACGGTGCACCGGCCCGTGCCCCGGCAGCAGCACATCGCCCTCCAGTTCCGCGAACACGTCCAGCGACGACACGGCACGAGCACGCTCGTGATGGAACATGTCCGGCAGCAGCTGGGGGCCCTTGACCCGGGAGGTGGGGTGACCGCTCACCAGACCGTCGCCGGAGATCACCACGCCGCGCTCGGGGAGGTGGAAGGCGCAGTGCCCGTCGGTGTGTCCCGGCGTGTGCACGGGCACCGGACGACCCGGCAGATCGAGCGTGCCTTCCGGCGGGAACGGCTGCGGGGAGACGACGGGCACATGGGCCGTGCCGCCCACCCGGATCGCGTGCACCGCCCACGGCAGCACACCGGGCCGCCAGCCGTTCTTCAGTACCGTCCCCACGGACACCTGGTGCAGGAACTCCCGCCGCGCGTGCGGCACTTCGGCCTCGTGCAGGTAGACCGGCGTGCCGTAGGTGCTGCGCAGGTACTCGGCGGAGCCGAGGTGGTCGTTGTGGGCGTGCGTGATGAGTACGGCGGTGACCGCCTCCGGTGAACTCCCCACCTCCGCGAGGGAGGCGAGCACCTGCTGCCGGTCGCCCGGATAGCCGGTGTCGACCAGCGTGGCCGCGCTTCCTTCGGTCAGGATCACCCAGTTGGTGTTGCTGCCGTGCACCAGATAGGTGCCGTCCGCGACTTGCTGCACGCCTGCGCTCATGATCGCCCCACCCGATGAGTCCCTGCCCGACGGCACACAGCAAAGCAGACGCTCAGGCGATCCGGAGCGGCGGGTACCGGTCTTCCAGCGGTCAACTTCCGTGGTGACGAGGCTGCCTCCGGCACCGTCCGCCGGAGGCAGCCCCCGCGTGCGGCAGAAGCAGCCGCCTCTCCGCCTCAGCGCACGCCGTGCGGGCGGAACTGGATGCTGATGCGCGGTCCCGTGGCGCGCGTGGACTTCGGTACCGCGTGCTCCCAGGTGCGCTGACAGGAGCCGCCCATCACGATCAGGTCGCCGTGTCCCAGCGGCCGTCGTACGGCTTCGGCGCCGCCGCGCGCCGGTCGCAGCACCAGGTCGCGCGGTGCGCCCACGGAGAGGATGGCGACCATGGTGTCCTCGCGGGCGCCCCGCCCGGTCCGGTCGCCGTGCCAGGCGACGCTGTCCCGGCCGTCGCGGTAGTAGCAGAGCCCGGCGGTGGTGAAGCGTTCGCCCAGCTCCTCGGCGTAGTGCGCGGTGAGCGCCTCGCGGGCCTCGGTGAGCACGGGATGCGGCAGCGTGTCGTCCACGCCGTAGAAGGCGAGCAGGCGCGGTACGTCGACGACGTGGTCGTACATCGTGCGGCGCTCCGCTCGCCAGGGCACCTCGGCGGCCAGCTGTTCGAAGAGGGGGTCGGAGCCGCCGAGCCATCCGGGCAGTACGTCGATCCAGGCGCCGAAGCCGAGCACGGTTCGGCGGATCCCGTCGAGGGGGCCGAGCCGCAGCTGGTCGGTCTGGTCGAAGAGAGAGCCCTGGAGGTGCGCGGTCATGGATCCAGCGTACTCCTTATTCGAAAATCTGTTCCAATGAAATCCGTCGAGGTGTTCGACACTTTCGATGCATCGTTGTATCGGATACATTGACGTATCGAACGGAGGGCCCGCCATGGCGACACAGGACACGACCAGGCGCGTGACCAGGCGCCGGGTCCGCACGCGCGCCAATCTCCTGGACGCGGCCTTCGCGGTGTTCGCCGCCAAGGGCTTCGGGCGCGTGTCGATCGAGGAGGTCTGCGAGGCCGCCGGATACAGCCGGGGCGCCTTCTACTCGAACTTCGACAGCCTCGACGAGCTCTTCTTCGCGCTCTACCAGCAGCGCGCGGACCTGATCGCGGAGCAGGTCTCCGGGGCCCTCGCCCTCGACGGGCCGGAGCTCGACGTGCTGGCCGCCGTCGACCGGGTCACCGAAGTACTGCTCCTCGACCGCGACTGGCTCCTGGTCAAGACCGACTTCCTGGTGCACGCCGCCCGCGTGCCCGAGGTCGCCCGGACCCTGCTCGAACACCGGGCGCGCCTCAGGCGGGCGGTCGCCGACCGGCTGGCACGCGCGCGTGGGCACACCGAACTGTCCGCCGTGCTGGCCGACGTCGAGGACGCCGCCCACGCCGTGGTCGCCGCCTACGACGGTGTCACCGTCCAACTGCTGCTGGACGGGGACCTCGAGCGGGCCCGCGTCTGGCTGAAGCAACTGCTCACCGCGCTGCTCACCGACAGCAGCGACACCACCGTATGAGGGAAGGGACGGTCGCCATGGATGCCGACGTCATCGTCGTCGGAGCGGGGCTCGCGGGCCTGGTCGCCGCGCACGAGCTCACCAGCCGCGGCAAGAGGGTCGCGCTGGTCGACCAGGAGAACGCCGCGAATCTCGGCGGCCAGGCCTTCTGGTCTTTCGGCGGACTCTTCCTGGTCGACTCCCCGGAACAGCGGCGCCTCGGCATCAAGGACTCCTTCGACCTCGCCTGGAGCGACTGGCAGGGCAGCGCGAAGTTCGACCGCGTCGACGACGAGGACTCCTGGGCGGTGCGCTGGGCACGCGCCTACGTCGAGTTCGCGGCGGGGGAGAAGCGGTCCTGGCTCGAGGGGCACGGGATCAAGCTCCTGCCGACCGTCGGCTGGGCCGAGCGCGGTGACCTCACCGCCCACGGACACGGCAACTCCGTGCCCCGCTTCCACATCGCCTGGGGCACCGGCACCGGAGTCGTCGAGCCCTTCGTGGGGTACGCCAAGCAGGCCGCCCGCGACGGACTGCTGACCTTCTACCACCGCCACCAGGTCGACGAACTGGTGGTCGAGGACGGCACCGCCCGGGGCGTGCGCGGCACGGTGCTGGCCGCGGACAACTCCGCGCGCGGTGTCGCCTCGAGCCGTGACCGGATCGGCGACTTCGAGCTCACCGCCCACGCCGTCGTCGTCACCACCGGCGGAATCGGCGCCAACCACGACATCGTCCGCCGCTACTGGCCCGAGCGGCTCGGTACCCCGCCCGCCGAGATGGTCACCGGCGTGCCCGCCTACGTCGACGGCCGGATGCTCGACATCAGCGCCGGCGCCGGGGTCCGGCTGGTCAACCGCGACCGCATGTGGCACTACACCGAGGGCATCCAGAACTGGGACCCGATCTGGCCCGGCCACGGCATCCGCATCCTGCCCGGCCCCTCGTCCATGTGGTTCGACGCCCTGGGCCGCCGACTGCCCGAACCCTGCCTGCCCGGCTACGACACCCTCAGCACCCTCAGGCACCTGCGCACCACCGAGGACATCGCGGACCACGACCACTCCTGGTTCATCCTCACCCAGAAGATCATCGAGAAGGAGTTCGCGCTCTCGGGCTCCGAGCAGAACCCCGACCTCACCGCCAAGGACCGCGCGGGCTTCCTCAAGGAGCGGATCCTCGGCAAGGGAGCTCCGGGACCGATCGACGCGTTCCTGCGCAAGGGCGCGGACTTCGTGACCGCCCCGAATCTGGAGCAGCTGGTCGAGAAGATGAACGGGCTCACCGACAAGGCCCTGCTCGACGCCGCCGGGATCCGCCGCCAGATAGAGGCCCGCGACCTCCAGATCGCCAACTCCTACAGCAAGGACGCCCAGGTGCAGGGCATCCGCAACGCCCGCCGTTACATCGGCGACCGCCTCGTGCGGGTCGCCACCCCGCACCGCATCCTCGACCCCGCCGCCGGCCCCCTCGTCGGCGTCAAGCTGCACATCCTGACCCGCAAGACGCTCGGGGGCATCCAGACCGACCTCGACTCCCGCGCCCTGGGCACCGACGGCAAGCCCCTCGAAGGGCTGTACGCGGCGGGCGAGGTCGCCGGTTTCGGCGGCGGCGGTGTGCACGGCTACAACGCGCTCGAGGGCACCTTCCTCGGTGGCTGCCTCTTCTCGGGGCGTGCGGCGGGCCGGGCGGCGGCCAAGCAGGTCGGCTAGTGCCGAGGCACTAGGACTCCAGCAGGCGCACCAGCACGGCGGCGTGGCTCCGCTCCGGCGTCTTCGACGCGGTCAGCAGGGTCACGTCACCCTTGCCCGCCAACTCCCGGATGCGGTCCAGGAGTGCGGCCGCCTCGGGATCGGCCAGCTCCGCCTCGTAGCGCTCGGCGAACTGCTCGTACGACCCCTCGCCCGCGTGGTACCAGCGGCGCAGCTCGGTCGACGGGGTGAGCGCCTTCGGCCACTCGTCCACGCGGGCCGCGTCCTTGGACAGCCCGCGTGGCCACAGTCGGTCGACCAGGACGCGCACGCCGTCCGCGGGCTCGGGGGGTTCGTAGACACGGCGGATGCGAACGCTCACGGATGACCTCTCGACGATGGGAGGAGTGCGTCGGGAGCGTACTGCGCAGCCGGGTGTGACTTGACCTGATCAAGGGTGAGTTGCGGCGGAGGCGGCCTTTAGTGTGAAGCCGTTGCCCACCCCCCGACCTGTAGGAGCGCACGTGCCGAAGGCCGGCAGACGCACTTTCGTCCTCGCCACCACCCCCCTCGCCCTCGTGGCGCTGCTCGGGGCTGCCGCACCTCCGTCGACGGGCTCGTCCGGAGCAGGCGACCCCTACTTCCCGCTCGCCGGAAACGGCGGATACCACGTCGATCACTACGACCTGACGCTCGGTTACGACCCCGGCAGCGGCCATCTCGACGGCACGGCCGTCCTCACCGCCCGCGCCGGCCGGAGCCTCAGCCGCTTCGACCTCGACTTCAAGGGCCTGACCATCACCGGCCTGACGGTCAATCACGCCAAGGCCGGCTTCCGCCGCGACGGACAGGAACTGGTCGTCACCCCGAAGCGCGCCCTGCACAAGGGGGAACGGTTCACCATCACCGTCACCTACCGGGGCAAGCCCCGCCCCGTCACCGACCCGGACGGCTCGCTCGACGGCTGGATCCCCACCGACGACGGCGCCTTCGTCGCCGGGGAACCGCAGGGCGCCATGACCTGGTTCCCGGCGAACAACCACCCCACGGACAAGTCGTCGTACGACTTCACGATCACCGTCCCCAAGGGGCGTACCGCGGTCGCCAACGGCGTCCTCCTCTCCCGGCGGACGGCGCACGGAACGACCACGTTCCGCTGGCGTCAGGGCGAGCCCATGGCCGCCTACCTGGCCACGGCGACCGTCGGCAAGTTCAACGTGCAGCAGTTCACCACCAAGAGCGGCATTCGGGTCTACAACGCCGTCGACCCGCGCGAGGCCGCCGCGGCGGCCCCGGTCCTCAAGAAACTGCCCTCCGTCCTGGACTGGGAGAGCAAGCTGTTCGGGCCCTATCCGTTCCGTGCCGCGGGCTCCATCGTGGACCGCGCCCCGAACGTCGGCTACGCGCTGGAGACCCAGAGCCGTCCGGTCTACGACCGGGCGCCCGACCTGAGCACTCTCGTCCACGAGAACGCCCACCAGTGGTTCGGTGACTCCGTCTCCCTCACCTCGTGGAAGGACATCTGGCTCAACGAGGGTTTCGCGACCTACGCGGAGTGGCTCTACGCCGAGCAGCACGGCGGCGACAGCGCGCAGAAGACCTTCGACGGCCTGTACGCGAAGCCCGCGAGCGACGACCTGTGGGAATTCCCGCCCGGCGACCCCGGCAGCGGCGCCAACATCTTCGGCACCCCCGTCTACGCCCGTGGCGCCATGACCCTGCACGCGCTGCGCACGAGGGTCGGCGACCGGGCGTTCTTCCTGATCCTGCGCTCCTGGGCATCCGGGCACCGCGACGGCAACGGGACCACCGCGCAGTTCCAGCGCCTGGCGGAACGGGTGTCGGGGAAGGACCTGGACGGCCTGTTCCACACCTGGCTCTACACGGCGGGTAAACCGAACCGGCCCTAGAACCTGACCAGTTCCTTACAAGTGTCGGCCAGAGTCGTTCCATGATCACACGCAGAACCCAGGTGGCCCTGCTCGCCGCATCCCTGCTTCTGACCGGATGCGGCGGCGGTGCCGTGGCCGGCACGCAGGGCACGCCCCTTCCCTCTCAGGAGCCTTCGGAGCCCTCGCCCTCACCCTCGTCGGAGATGTCCGTCGAGGTCGCCCCCCAGCAGATACCCGGGCTCGGCCCGAAGACGTGGGCGAAGGTGCCGGCCGACGCCCGACAGGCCGTCGTGGTCACCGGGCGGGGCCGCGACTCCTCGGCCTCCACCGTGGTCCTGTACGAGCGCACCGAGGCCGGCTGGCAGGCCGGTGCGAGCTGGCCCGCGCACAACGCCCTCAAGGGCTGGACCGACCACCACCTGGCGGGCGACCTGCGCTCTCCGACCGGCGTCTACACCCTCACGGACGCCGGGGGCCTGCTGAAGAACCCCGGCACCAAGCTGCCGTACGACCGCGGCGTCGGCTTCACCGCGCCCGGCACGGGCTTCGAGGGCGAGCCGCTGGCCGGCTCCTTCGACTACGTGATCGCCATCAACTACAACCGGCAGCCCGGGACTTCACCCCTGGACTGGACCCGGCCCCTCGGCGCGGGGCGCGGCGGCGGGATATGGCTCCACGTCGACCACGGCGGACCCACCCACGGTTGTGTGAGCATCGCCGAGGACCACATGAAGAAGCTGCTCCTCACCCTGGACCCGGACCTGCATCCGGTCGTCGTCATGGGCGACGCCAAGTCTCTGGCCCGCTGAGCGCTTAGGATCCGCCGGGTGTGCGCACATGTGCTGGTTGCCGAGGACGACGAGATGCAGGCCGAACTCATACGGCGTTCCCTGCTCGCGGAGGGCCACACCGCCACCGTGGTCCACGACGGGCGGGCCGCCCTGGACGCGGCCCGGCGGCTCGCCCCCGACCTCGTCGTCCTGGACCTGATGCTTCCGGTGATCGACGGCTTCGGCGTGTGCCGGGTGCTGCGCCGCGACGAGGACATTCCCGTCGTGATGCTCACCGCGCGGTCGGAGGAGGACGACGTCCTGCTGGGCCTGGAGCTGGGCGCCGACGACTACATGACCAAGCCGTACAGCCCGCGCGAACTGATGGCCCGTATCCGGACCGTCCTCAGACGCAGTGGACGGGGCGCGGTCGCCGACCGGCCCGAGGAGCCCGTCGTGCGTGCCGCAGGCCTGGCGGTCGATCCCGTACGGCACGAGGTGCGCTGTGACGGGGCGCCGGTGGACTGCACGCCGGCCGAGTTCGAGATCCTCCTCGCCATGGTCGCCGAGCCGGAACGGGTCTTCTCGCGGCGGCAGTTGCTGGAGGTCACCCGGGGCACCGACCGGGCCTCCACCGAACGGGCCGTGGACGTGCACATCATGAACCTGCGCCGCAAGATCGAGGCCGACCCGCGCCGGCCGGTGCGGCTGCTGACGGTGTTCGGCGTGGGCTACAAGCTCAGCGGCGGCCGCGGATGAGCGCTCGTATACCCCTGCACAAGCGGCTGCTGGTCCGCCTGCTGATCACGTCCGGGCTCATCGCCGTGTGCTCGGTGGCCGCGACCGCCTGGCTGGCCGTGGCGACCACCACCCAGGCCCTGCGCGAGGAACAGGGGCAGGCGCTCGCCGACGACATGGAGGTCCTCGCCGAGCTCAGCGGATACGCGGCGACCCACCCCGACTGGACCGGCGTGGCCGCCACCGTGCGGGAGCTGTCCGCGAAGACGGGCCGGCGCATCGCCCTCGTCACCCCCGACCGCAGGACCGTCGCCGACTCGGCCGCCCGCGGCACCGCCCTGCCGCCGAGCGCCGCCGCCACCGTCGACCCGCTGCGCACCGACACGTACAGCGAACGCGGCGCCCAGATCGGAGGCATCGACCCCCGGGTGGTCGGGCCGTACCGGCTCACGAAGGGGGAGCGTACCGAGATCGACGCCAACGCGCGCAAACGCCAGTCCTGTTTCGCCCGGAACGGCATCGAGACCACCGTCGTGCACACCCCGAGCGGCCGGGCGGTCCTCACCGAACCGGACAGTTCCGTGCAGCCCTCCTACGTGCCCGACGCCTGCGCCGACGGGGTCCTGAACACGCCGATGCCCACGGAGCAGAAAGCCCTGGACGCACTTCAGGCAGGGGCGCGCGCCTGCCTGACCCGCAACGGCCTGAGAGCCGATACACCGTTGATTGTCGGCGCCGGGCGCGCGGGCGCCGACTTCGCGTCCTCGTCGTCGGCGCCCACGTTCGTCAAACAGGACGCGAAGGAGGCACGCGAGGCCCAGGCCTGCCTCGACGACGCCCGCCGCGCCCAGCTCGACCCGTATGTGGCCCCGGTGGCCGAACTCTTCCTGGGTACCGGTGACACGCCCGCCGTGCTGTTCGACATGTCCCCGGCCAACAAGGCCAAGGTCGTGGGCACCGCGGGTCTCGTGCTCGCCGTCACCGTCGCCGCGACCGCACTGGTCGCCACCCGGCTGGTGCGCCCGCTGCGCGCGCTCACCGCTGCGGCCCAGCAGCCGCCCGAACTCCATGTGCGCGTCCCCGTCACCACCCGCGACGAGACCGGCATCCTCGCCGCGGCCTTCAACGACCTGACCGAACGCCGCGAACGCCTGGAAGCCCAGCGCAAGGCGATGGTCAGCGACATCGCCCACGAACTCCGCAGCCCGCTCACCAACATCCGCGGCTGGCTGGAGGTCACCCGGGACGGCGTCGTCGACCCCGACCCCGCCCTGCTCGCCTCCCTGCACGAGGAGGCTCTCGTCCTCCAGCGCGTCATCGACGACCTCCAGGACCTCGCCGCCGCCGACGCCGGCACGCTGCGCCTGCACCGGGAGCCCGTCCGCTGCGACGAACTCCTCCAGCAGGTCGCCGCCGCCCACCGCGTGACGGCCGGCGCGGCCCGGGTCGAACTGCGCACCGACATCGACGGCGAGCCCTGGCTGGACGCCGACCCGCTCAGGATGCGGCAGGCGCTCGGCAACCTCGTCTCCAACGCCCTGCGCCACACCCCGGCCGGCGGCACGGTCACCCTGTCCGCCCGCCGGGACGGCGACGGCATCACCTTGGCGGTCGCCGACACCGGCACCGGCATCGCGCCGGACGACCTGCCCCACGTCTTCGACCGGTTCTGGCGCGCGGAGAAGTCCCGCAGCCGCCGTACCGGCGGATCGGGCCTCGGCCTCCCCATCGTCCGCCACCTGGTCGCCGCCCACGGCGGAACGGTCGAGGCGGCGAGCGAGCCCGGCATCGGCAGCCTCTTCACCCTGCGGCTGCCCGGGGGCCCGGCGCCTCAGCCGTACTCCTGATTTTCTTCGTGGCGCGCGGGTACCCCGTATCCCTGCGAAAGGAGAGGAAGGAGCGGGAGGTCGGGACATGAGCGTGCCGGACGGGTTGCCGGTGGTACGGACCCTCGCTGAACTCGGGAGCCTGACCGAACAGCACGGTCAGCTGTACGTGCGCTGGTCGCGTGGCCCCGAGGTCGATCTGGCCCGCGCGTCCAGCACCGACGAACTCACCGGCGTGTCGCTGCCGGGACTGTCGGCGAACGCGCTCGACGTGGAGGAGTGGTGGCAGGACCGGCCCGTGCAGCTGTGGGTGGCCCGCCGCCTGTACGACTACTCCCACCTCCCGCACGAGAAGGGTCCGGACGTACGCCCCTGGGTCCTCCAGGGGCGCGAGCGGGGCCGGGGGCCGGACAACGAGCCGCTCGTCACGGACGTGCGGCCGATGTGCTGGATCGACCCCCGGGTGATCGACGAGGCGCGGGCCGAGGTGAGCCGGCAGGAGAACACCTGGGGTCCGCTGCGCCGCACGGCCCGCTGATCGGGCCCGGTCGCCGCACGTGGCGTCGACCGGGCCCGATCGTCGGACCCCGCTGAACGGAACCGGTCAGCCGGACCTTCTCCGCGCGGCGGCCGCGCGCCGGGCGAGTGCCCGGCGTTCCGTCTCGCTCGTGCCGCCCCAGACGCCGATGCCCTGGCCGGTGTCGAGCGCCCACTGAAGACACTGCTCCTGGACGGGGCAGCGCCGGCAGACGGACTTGGCCTGCTCCGTCTGGACCAGTGCGGGGCCGGTGGTGCCGATCGGGAAGAAGAGATCCGGGTCCTCGCGGCGGCACGCGGCATGGGTTCGCCAGTTGTCCATCAATAGTCACCTGCGATCGAAGTCGTACGTGCCCTCGTGCATGCCTTACTCGTTTTCGGGTCACCTGTCGATGCGCGGTGAAACAATCGGGTCCTGTGGGACGCGCCCCATCACTGCTCCCGCAGGCCCCACGGGGAGCCGTAGGCGGTCAGCAGATCCAGGAAGGGGCGGGCCGGGAAGGCCTCCGGACCGAGGACTCCCGCGCCGGACCAGGCGCCGGTGGCGAGGAGTTCGAGGGCGACGACCGGGTTCACGGCGGTCTGCCACACGACCGCCTGACAGCCGTACTCCGCCATGGACCACTGGTTGTCGACCACGTGGTAGAGGTACACCTCGCGCGGCGCCCCGTCCTTGACACCCTTCACCCAGGTACCCGCACAGGTCTTGCCGTGCATCCGCTCGCCCAGCGTCGCCGGATCGGGCAGACAGGCGGCCACGACGTCCCGGGGCGAGACCGTGACCGGCCCCGCGGCGCCCGGCACGGTCACCGGCGCGGTGCGGTCCAGGCCGAGCAGGTGCAGGGTCTTCAGCGTCTCCACGAACTCGCGGCCCAGGCCGTACTTGAAGGTGACCCGGCGGGCGCCGACCCAGCGGGGGACGAGCAGCACCTCCTCGTGCTCCACGTTCACGCACTCGACCGGGCCGATCCCCTCGGGGAAGTCGAAGACCTCCGGCTCGCTGAAGGGTTCCGTCGTGAACCAGCCGCGGTCGGCCTCGTAGACCACGGGAGGGTTCAGGCACTCCTCGATGGTGGTCCAGATGCTGAAGGATGGGGCGAAGTCGTAGCCGTCGACGGTGAGATCCGCGCCGTCGCGGACACCGATCTCCTCGATCTCGTCGAAGAGCTCATCGGCGGCGTGCCGGGCGAAGACGTCCGAGAGACCCGGCTCCACACCCATGCCGACGAGGGCCAGAGCGCCCGCCTTCTCCCACTCCTCGGCCTGCGCGAACTGCTCGTCGCCCAGCTTGACCCCGCATTCCTCGTAGGGCCGCTCGGGGTGCGGACGCGACAGGGACATCGCCATGTCGACATAGGCCGCTCCGGCGGAGCGCGCCGCCCGGAACAGGGGCATCACGAACCGCGGGTCGGTGGCGTTGAGCAGGACGTCGCAGGCGTGCCGCTCCAGCAGGGCGGTCACGGCCGACGCGTCGCTCGCGTCCACGCGCTCGGCGCGGAACCGGTCGGCCCGGTCCCCGAGCGCGGTCACCGCGGCCTCGGCGCGGGCCGGGTCGTAGTCGGCGACGACCATGACGTCGAAGAACGGCCGCCGGGCGGCGATCCGGGTGATGGCCGTGCCGACGCCCCCGGCGCCCACGAGCAGTACACGCATGACAAACACTCCCTTACGGGTCAAAGGTCGCAGATGTGCGGGGCCCTGGCGGAGATACAACGCCGTGCGCTCGTTTAAGGTCAATGGCGTTGGCATAAGGAGCCGCCATGCCGAAGCCCGTGGTCCCCGAGGACAAGCGCCGTCGGCGCCGGCCCACCAGGAGCGGCACCGTGCTGTCCGAGGGGCTCATCGTCGAGACGGCTCTGCGGATGCTCCGCGAACACGGCAGCACCGGCCTCACCGCCCGCCGCCTGGGCCTGGCCCTGGACGCCGACCCGAGCACGCTCTACCGCTACTTCCGCGGCATGGACGACCTGACGCTGGCCATCGGCGACGCCCTGATCGGGCAGGCGCTGGAGGGCTGGGCGCCGACGGGGCGCTGGCGGCACGATCTGCGCGAGGTGGGCCTGCGCATCCACGCCGCGTACGTCGCCCATCCCCAGGCCGCCGTGCTGACGACCAGCAGGGTCACCGGACGGGCCAACGAACTGGCCGCGGACGAGGCGGTCCTGGATGTCCTGCGCAGGGCGGGCTTCCCGCTTGCGGACACGGTGCGGATCTACCACGCCTTCATCGACCAGACGCTGGCCTTCGCGGCCCTGGACGCGGCGTCGCTGGCCCTGCCGAGTGCGGCGCTGGACGCCGACGAGTCCATGTGGCGCTCGACGTACGCCCACCTGCCCGGCGACCGCTACCCCCGGATCGCGGAGGCGGCACCCCTTCTGGCCACCCGCATGGTCACCAGCGCCTATCCGACGGCCTTGGACATGCTCCTGGACAGCGCGGAGAGGGAGCTGGGCAGCGCCCCCTAACGGATCCGCCGTCCCTCGACGGCTTGGCGCGGCGGTTTCATGTGAGCCTGTCCGACGCTGCCGCCGCCACCGCCTCCGCCACCGCGGCCAGTGCGGGCGAGTCCAACTTCCACTGCTGCCAGTACAACGGCACGTCGACCGGCCGATCCGGCGCCAGCGAGATCAGCCGCCCCTCCCGCAGCAACGCCCCCGCCTGGATCTCGGGAACCATCCCCCACCCCAGTCCCAGCGCGACCGCCTCCACGAACCCCTCGGACGCCGGCACCGCATGTCGCACCCGGCTCGCCCCACCGAGGCCCAGCTGTCGCAGGAACCCGTCCTGGATGTCGTCACTGCGGTCGAACGTCACCACCGGCGCCTCCGCGAGCCGCTCCCGCGACGACCTCTCGAGATACCGCGACACGAACCCGGGACTCGCCGCGGCGAGATACCGCATCCGCCCCAGCGCCCGCACGGAACATCCCGCCACGGCCTCGGGCGAAGACGTCACCGCCGCCATCACCAGCCCCTCTCGCAGCAGCTCCGCCGTACGGGTCTCGTCCTCGCGCCGGAGTTCGAAACACAGCCGCTCCCGTTCGGGAACCCGCGTGAGCGCTCCCAGGAACCAGGTCGCCAGGGAGTCCGCGTTCACCGCGACCGACACCCGGGTCACCTCCCCCTCGCCCGGCATGCCCAGCTCGGTGAGAGCGTCCCGCTCCAGCCGGGCCAGCTGGCGGGCGAACCGCACCACCACCTCGCCCGACTCGGTTGGCCGCACCGGCTTCGTGCGCACCAGCAGCACCCGCCCCGTGCGCTGCTCCAGCGCCTTCACCCGCTGACTCACCGCCGAGGGGGTCACGTGCAGAGCGGCGGCCGCGGCGTCGAACGTGCCCTCGTCGACCACCGCGAGCAGGGTCCGCACCTGATCCAGGGGAAGCTCGGTCATCATCACGACAGCTAATGATACGTAAGAATCTTTAGCTGTACCTGCGGTGATCGTCTCCGTACCGTCGACGTCATGCCCGCTTCCCTGTCCGCCGCTGCCGCCGGTTTCGGCACCGGCCTCTCGCTCATCGTCGCCATCGGCGCTCAGAACGCCTTCGTCCTGCGTCAGGGCATCCGCCGCGACGCCGTCCTCGCCGTCGTGGGCATCTGCGCCCTGTCCGACGCCCTCCTCATCGCTCTCGGCGTCGGCGGTGTCGGCGCCGTGGTGGTCGCCTGGCCGGGCGCGCTGACCCTGGTCGGCTGGATCGGGGGCGGATTCCTGCTCTGTTACGGCGCCCTCGCCGCCCGCCGGGTCTTCAGGCCGGGGGAGTCGGGCCTGAAGGCGGAGGGCGACGCGACGGGCTCCCGGAAGCGCGCGGTGCTGACCTGTCTGGCGATGACCTGGCTCAACCCGCACGTCTACCTCGACACCGTGTTCCTGCTCGGATCCGTGGCCGCCGATCGCGGTCCGCTGCGCTGGACCTTCGGGCTCGGCGCCGTGCTCGCCAGTCTGTGCTGGTTCGCGGCCCTCGGCTTCGGGGCTCGGCTGCTCAGCCGCTTCCTCGCCAGGCCGACCGCATGGCGCGTGCTCGACGGACTCGTCGCCGCCACGATGGTCGCCCTCGGCGCCACGCTCGTGGCCGGAGCGTGACGTCATCAACGGCCGGGTCCACAAGCTGAGATACCGCGTCCCGGGCTTCTGGACGGTGCTGCGATAGTGAACCCTGGATCCGTTAGATGTAACGAGCAACCAGGAAGCGCGTGGACACCGGCGAGAGCAGCACCGCACCCAGGACACCGGCCGCGGACGAGGTGCCGCCGCCCCGGCGCGGCTGGCGTCGCTGGGCGATGGACACCCGCCCGCTGCGCATCCCGGCCTACCGCCGGCTGTGGAGCTCGACCATCGTCACGGCCGTCGGCAGCCAGCTCACCGCCGTCGCGGTGCCCAAGCAGATCTACGACATCACCGGCTCCTCGGCCTGGGTCGGCGCCGCGAGCATGGCAGGACTGCTGCCGCTGATCGTGTTCGCGCTGTGGGGCGGCGCCGTCGCCGACAGCATGGACCGCCGCAAGCTGCTGCTGATCACCAACACCGGAATCGCCGTCACGTCGGTCCTGTTCTGGCTCCAGGCCGTCAGCGGGCTCGACTCGGTGGCGGCCCTGATGGTCCTGCTCGCGGTGCAACAGGCGTTCTGGGGCCTGAACGCCCCCGCCCGCAACGCCTCCATCGCCCGTCTGGTCCCCGAGGCGCAGCTGCCCGCCGCCAACGCCCTCGGTTCCACCGTTATGCAGACCGGTCAGGTGGTCGGCCCCCTGCTCGCGGGTGTCCTGATCCCGGTGATCGGCCTGCCCGAGCTGTACCTCATCGACGCCCTGGCGCTGTGCGTCACGGTGTGGGCGGTGTACCGGCTGCCCTCCCTGCCGCCGCTCGCGGCCGCCGCGGCGCGTCGGGCCGGCGTCCGCGAGATCGCCGAGGGCTTCCGCTACATCTCCGCGCACAAGGTGCTGTTGCTGTCTTTCCTCGCCGACATCATCGCCATGGTCTTCGGCATGCCCCGGGCCCTGTTCCCACAGCTCGCCTCCGAGACCTACGCCCCGTACGGCGAGGGGTTCGCGCTGGGCCTGCTGTTCGCGGCCATCCCGATCGGCGCGATGGCCGGCGGGCTGGTCTCGGGCACGTTCTCGCGGGCCCGTCGGCACGGCTGGATGGTCATCGGCGCGGTCGTCGCCTGGGGCGTGGCCATCACCGGCTTCGGGCTGAGCGGCAGTCTGTGGCTCGCCGTGGTGTTCCTGGCCGCGGCCGGGGTCGCCGACATGGTCTCGATGGTCTTCCGCGGGGCGATCCTGCTCTCCGCCGCGACGGACGAGATGCGCGGCCGTATGCAGGGTGTCTTCACCGTCGTCGTCGCGGGCGGCCCCCGCCTCGCCGACGTCCTGCACGGCACGGCCGGCTCGGCCTTCGGCGCCCGGCCCGCGGTCGCCGGCGGCGGCATTCTGGTCGTCACCGTCATGCTGACCCTGGCCTTCACCGTGCCGGCGCTGCGCCGCTACCGCGTCTGAGACCTGGAGAGCTCCCTGCCGCCCTGGACCCAGAGCCTCGGCAGACCACGTTCGCCCCGTCGCGATGCCCGGCAGGCCCTCTCGCCGCACCGGCCGAAAGCCGAAGTGCATCCAGTACAAGGACTTCCGGCCGTCACGCCGGGAGCACACACCGGCCGTTCCTCAACGGGCAAACGTTGCCTGCCGAGGCACTAGAGACCACCCCGCCGGTGCGTGCCGTACTGCTCCATGAGCTTGCCCCGGGTCGTCTCCAGCCGGTGGGCGAGGATCTCGGCGACGCTGCGGACCAGGATCATGCCGAGCTCCTTGTCCTCCTCGCACAGCCGGAGCACCGCCGCCGCGTCGAACTCGTGGGCCCGCACGGGGCTGAAGGCCTCCGCGCCGAAGTCCCACTGGTACGGCGGGAACAGCCAGGACCAGCCGAGCAGGTCGCCCGAGCCGAGTCCGGCGACCGTGACCCGGTGACGGCTGGTCACCTGCTGGGTCAGCGAGACGGCTCCGGAGCGGATGACCCAGAAGCGGTCGGCCGTACCGCCCGCCTCGAAGATGTGGAAGTCCTCGGGGAAGGAGACCTCCTTGGCGAGCGTCATCAGGCTCTGGCGCTGCGGCTGCGGCAGTGCGGTCAGCAGTTTTATCGCTTTGGTCATGACGCGGGGCTCCTCGCCGGCGATGGATTCCGGTGTTGTGCCTACGCCCATTTCAGCGGCTGCCGCCGTCCGGGGCACCTCGGCGGATGTGAGGATCTGGCCAGGGCATGAAAAAGCCCTGGCTGGACGGGGGAGGCCAGCCAGGGCAGACAGAGGTGGTGTCGGAGGACGGTAGGTCGACCCCGTCACCACGTATGAATGAACCGTAAACCATCCATGGCGATTTCGCGCAATGGGAACCGAGGTGCGTGACCGGTTTCACTCGGCGGACGCGTTTACCACCCTGATCGTCTTCAGCTCCGCGTCGGCGGGATCGGGCAGGTTCATGCCCGCGGCCAACTCGGTCCGCAGGTATGCCAGTACGGGCTCGGTCAGCAGCTCACCGGGCAGCACGGCCGGGATCCCCGGCGGGTACGGCGTGATCATCTCGGCCGCGATCCGCCCGGCGGCCTCGCCGACCGGCACGTTCTCGGCCGGACCGAAGAACGCGTCCCGGGGAAGCCTGACCTGCTCCATCCGCAGCTCGGACGGCGGCGGTACCTCCACTCGCGGGGCGGGGCCCAACTCCGGCGCCGCCCGGGCGAGATCCCTGAGCGCCGCGAGCAACTTTGTCCCCGGCGGTGGTAGTCGGCCAGAGCTTCCAGAACGGGTGCTTGGGTGTGGTCGACAGGGATGGGGCTCGGGTGCCCGACCCGGACGTCCGTCAATCAGCCCGTGCCGGACCCCCGACGGTCAGCGGCTGCCCGGCCTGAGCACCTCGTCCAGCACCCTGATCACCGCCTCGTAGGCCAGGGTGCGTACGGCTGCGTCCCCGGCGGCCTCCGGATCGGAGGGCCGCAACTCCTCGCTCCGCGCCCGCCAGGACCGCTCCTCCTCCGCCGCACAGGCCCGGGCGCGCTGGATCCGGCGCAGCAGTTCATCTGAGTCCACGACATCCGTCATACCGTCCGCGTACCCCGGGAACGCGAACGGTATGGCCGAACGTCCCGTCCGAAACGGGGAGGTTTGACCGAGCGCGGAGAGGTCAGCCGCTTACTAGAGGCTCACGGAGAAAGCGCACCGTACAGGGGCACCGTGTCCGTGGGTCGAGCCGGGCCCGGCCTCCGCTGCACCGCCCCAAGAGCCAGTCGATCATCGATCAGGAGCCACCTCATGTGCGAGGAGCACAGGGCCGAAGCCACCCCCGAACTCGCCGTCGCGCACCTGCGCGCGCGATCATGGCCGTGCCGGCCGGCCGAGGCACGACAGGCGGTCGAGCGGGCCGTGTCCGAGCGCTGCCGCACCACGCACACCTTGTGCGATGCGCAGGCCCTCTCGGACGCGCTGCTCGTCGCCTCCGAACTCACCACCAACGCGATCCTGCACGGCGGCGGCATCACCGACTTCCACGTCGACGTCGAGGGCCGGGGCGTGTGCCTGTCGGTCAGCGACCGCAGCGCCGAGCTGCCGGTCGCCAAGGAACCCGTCGATCCGCAGGGCAGGTGGCGGCCCGGCGGCCACGGCTGGCCGATCGTCTGCCGCCTGGCCCGCGACGTCCGGGTGACCGACCTGCCCTCGGGCGGGAAGTGCATCACCGCCGTGGTGCCCCTGAGCTGATCCGGCACCTCTGTGGAAGCCGCCGGAAACGGAGTTTCGACAGCGGAGTTTGGGCCGCATACAGCAGGGCAGACGCAGTTTCGTGCTTCGGACCGGAGGCGCGCCAGCGGGAGCTGTATGGCTGCTGCGGGCCCCTTTTCGGCGGTCCCGGCAGCATTCCTCCCGCGGTCAGTCCCTGAACCCGTTCTTCAGGAGCGAATCCGCATGCTCACCGACACGTCGACCAGCCGTCCCACCACCCAGGACCGCCCCGCCCCCGCCGGCAGGCGGCGGCACGACGACGCCCCCGACACCATGGCCCTCTTCGCCCGGCTGGCCGGGCTGGAGCAAGGCCCCGAGCGCGACGCCCTGCGCGACGAACTCGTCACCGCCTGGCTGCCCATGGCCCACCGCATCGCCGGCCGGTTCCGAGACCGCGGCGAATCGCTGGAGGACCTGCGCCAGGTCGCGGCCCTCGGGCTCGTGAAGGCCATCGACCGGTTCGAACCGGAACGCGGAGCCTTCGAGAGCTACGCCGTGCCCACCATCACCGGCGAGGTCAAGCGCCACTTCCGGGACCGCATGTGGGCCCTCAGGGTGCCCCGGCGCGTACAGGAACTGCGCAACAAGGTGCGGGTGGCCCGCCGCGAGCTCACCCAGAACCCCGGTTCCCCCGAGCCGACACCCGCCGACCTCGCCGCCCACACCGGCCTGACCGAGGACGAGGTCACCACCGGCCTGGAGGCCCTCGAAAGCTTCAGCACGCTGTCCCTGGACGCCGAGCTCTCGGCCGGCGACGACGGCTACAGCCTCGCCGACACCCTGGGCGCCCCCGACACGTCGTACGACGTCGTGGTCGACCGCGAATCCGCCAAGGAGGGCCTGCGTCGGCTGCCCGAGCGCGAGCGCGCCATTCTCTACATGCGCTTCTTCGAGGACATGACACAGAGCCGTATCGCCGACCAGCTCGGCATCTCGCAGATGCACGTCTCCCGGCTCATCAGCCGCAGCTGCGCGCGCGTGCGCGACGAGGCGCTGGCGGACCGGGCGCGGAGGCAGGCCGCCGACGGGTCGGGCGAGGCGTGAGCTTACGAGGAGTGAGCCCGATGCTGATACCCGACCGCGCGTTCCTGCGCCGTCTTGTCGACGCGTATGAGGCGCTGCGGGCCGAGGAGGCCGCGAAGGTGGCCGAGCCGAGCCCGCGGGCCCGGGATCTGGCCTACACACTCTGTGTTTCCACCGGCACGCGGGACGTGCGGCTGGCCCTGGAGACGGCTCACCGCCTGCTCGCGGCCATGCCCGACCGCGCGCGACTGGCCGACTGACCGCACTCCGTGTGACCGCCCGCCAGGACGGCATCCGGACTTCGAGGGGGGTTGACATGACCACGAGTTCCACGGCACAGACCGGCCGGATCGAGGCCAAACGCGCGGCGCGCGGTTCCGTAGTGGAGGGCGCCGCGCGCGCGGGGTTCACCGCCCGGGGAGTGATCTATCTACTGGTCGGGGTGCTGGCCCTGCAGATCGCCTTCGGCGACGGCGGGCGCCAGGCCGACCGCGGTGGCGCCCTCGCCGCCCTCGCCGACAAACCGTTCGGTTCCGTCGTCCTGTGGGCGCTGGGCATCGGGCTCGTCGGCATGGCGCTGTGGCGGCTGTCCGAGGTGGTGTTCGGCTCGGTCGGTCCTGACGGACGTAAGGCCACGAAACGGCTGCTGTCGGGGGCCCGCTGCGTTTTCTACGCGTTCGTCGCCTATTCCGTGCTGTCCTTCGCCGCCGGCTCCGGCAGCGGAGGATCGAGCGACAAACAGTCCAAGGACATCACCGCCCGGGCCCTGGAGTGGCCCGCGGGGCAATGGCTCGTGGGCGCCGCGGGCGTCGGCGTCGCGGTGGCCGGTGTGTGGATCGCCGCACAGGCGCTGCGCAGGTCCTTCCACGACAAGCTCAAGCTCGCCCAGATGGGCCCGCGGGTCAGGAAGCTGGTCGATGTGACGGGTGTCGGCGGCGGAGCGGCGCGCGGAGTGGTGTTCACCGCCGCGGGCGCGTTCGCCGTCCGAGCCGCTGTCGACTACGAGCCCAAGAAGGCGAAGGGCCTCGACGACACGCTCCGCTCGTTCGCCGAGACACCCCTCGGACCGTGGCTGCTCGTCCTGGTCGCGGCGGGGCTGGTGCTGTTCGGGGTGTTCTCGTTCGCGATGGCCCGCTGGCGACGTGTCTGATCGGCGGGACACGGGGAACCCGAGGGACATGAACGAACCCGAGCTTCCGCCCGACGGTAGGCCCGTGGACGTCTACCTGAATCTGTTGCGCATCCGCATGGCCTCGGAGGACTACGAGACGCTGCTCGACGTGGTCAGCCCGGTCCTGCGGGCGATCGAGGAGCAACAGCTGCCCGCGTTGGACTTCGCGCTGGAGGACAGTCAGCAGGAGGGGCTGCCCCAGGTGGTCCGCGACGAGGCCGCCCTGGTCATCGCCACCGCCGTGACCGGCCGACTGGACAACAAGGTGATCGAACTCCATGTCGACGAGGGCACCAGCCCGATCCGGGTGGTCACCGACGCGGACACCGCCGACGACCCGGTCCGCCTCGGCGAGATCGCCGACTACATCCGCGAGCGCCGTCGGCTCGACGACGAGCTGCGCGGCATCGCCGAGGTGAGCGGTCTGCCCACGGACCTCTGAGCACCGGGCCCTATCGCTTCGGCGCCGTGACCGGCACGTGAAGCGGCCTGGCCAGACCCGTCACGGTCTCGTCCAGACGCTGTACGTGCCGCAGCACGCGGTCGGTGACACGGCCGAAGCGCGGGGTGCCGGGGACTTCGGTGTCCAGCAGGGACGCGATGCTCGGCCCGGTCTCGACCCGGTCGGTGGAGCGCTCGTCGGCGACATGCGCGGCGATCGCCGCTATGTTGTCCCCGATCCGCCGGCCGGCTCGGCGCAGCCGGGGATCCGCCGCGATCGAGGGGTGTGTGGACAGCAGTTCGGCCGTCGCCGCCAGCGAGCGCGCGTGGTACGCACATGTCTCCAGGAGCGCCACGACATAGCGGGCCGTGTCGCGCCGGGCCCGCAGCGGTGTGATCGGATGCGTCAGCGGCTGGGTCGCCGCCCGCAGATCGGCCAGCGCCTGGTCCAGGTCGCGCGCCTGGTCGAGCAGTTCGACGGGGGAGCCGCCGCTGAGCTGGTCCACGGCGGCCTCGGTGACCTCGCCGAGCCGCTCCAGGACGGTGACGAGCAGGTCGTTCGTACGGCGGTCCGTGCGCACCGGCAGGACGAACGCCGCCGCTATCACTCCGCAGGCCGCGCCGAGCGCGGTCTCCTCCACGCGCAACACCAGCACCGAAAGGCTGTAGGTGTGCAGCAGCGTGTAGAGGAGCCCCAGGGCCGCGGTGACGAAGAAGGACATCAGCGTGTAGGAGAGCGGCGCGGTGTAGAACATCGCGAACACCAGCACCAGCACCAGGGCGAACGCCGTCCAGGTGTGCTGCCCGACGGCCCCCGCCAGCACGATCCCGGCCAGCACGCCGAGGACGGTCCCCAGCAGCCGGCGGTAGCCCTTGACCAGGATCTCGCCCGTGGACGCGGTGTTCATGAAGACGATCCAGCAGGTCAGCACCGCCCAGTACCAGCGCTGGCTGGAGAGGAACTCGCCCCCGACGATGGCGAGCGAGGAGCCCACGGCCACCTGTACCGCGGCCCGCGTCGTGGGCCGCCCGAGGCCCTTGAGCTCCTCCTGCGTCCCGGCGTCCTCGTCATCGGCGTCGATGACCGCGTCCTCGGCGTCCAGCTCCTCGCGCGAACGGGCCGTCGCGGGGGAGTCGTCCGACTCGTCCTGCGGACCGTCCAGGGCGATCCTGAGCCCCAGCACCGCGCGGGCGGCCTCACCGACACCTCGGAAGACGTCCTGGACGGCGGGCGGCGCGGGCGGCAGGTTCTCCTCCTCGCGGTAGCCGAGGAGCCGGTTGCGGACCTGGGACAGTGCCGTGCCGGACCTGGCGGCGACGGGACGCAGCACCAGCAGCCGCAGCGCCTCCAGATCGCGGCGCACCCGGGCCATCGCCTCGTCCCGGCCGTCCATCCGGCCCGCTCGCGGGGCCGGCGCGCCCGGCAGATGCAGGGTCAGCGTGTCCGCCCGCCCGGCGCTGCGGGCGCTCAGCAGCAACAGGCCGAGTCGCTCGGCGGCGATCTCGGCGTCCGCGACACGCCGCTGTACCAGCCGCGCCGCGGCCGCGTCGGAGGTCCCCTCCTCCAGCCGCCCCTGGATCATCAGCGCGGTCTCGTGCAGCCGCGCGGTCCCCTCCCGGACGTCCTTCAGGGCCTCGTCGATCTCCTCGGGCCCGGCGTCCAGCAGTTGGAGCTGTGCGGAGACCAGCTGGGCCAGCCGGGCCCGGAAAGCCTCCCGCAGGCGTTCGAGAAGGCCCGCGGGAGCCTCCGGCACCAGTAGGAAGCGTGCCGCCGCGCTGCACAGGAAGGCGACGCCGAGGACGCCGTACAGCTCGGGCAGACCGGAGACGGTCGCCCCGACGAACAGGGACACGAAGTAGAGCTGGAAGCCGATCAGTCCGAGCGCGGTGCCCCGGTCGCCGAAGCGGCGGCCGTAGACGGCGCAGAAGATCAGCGCGACGAAGAAGAGGTCACCGGCCACCACGCGGGAGCTGAGGAGCGCGCCCAGGGACATCGAGGCCAGCGCCACCGGGAGGCCCAGGGCGAGCGTCACGGCCTGCGGGGCGCGCTGCTTCTCCCGGATGGCGAACGTCGCGACCATCGCCGCGATGGCGCCCGCCACCAGATGCGGGACGTCGGCCTTCAGCAGACCGAGTACGACCAGCGTGAGCGCGATCGCCCCCACCGTGCGCAGCCCGGCGGCCAGCCGGAGCAGCCCCGGGTCCGACGCGGCGACCCGGTCGCGCAGCCTCGCTGTGTTCACTCCGCCGTACTCACTCCCGTGTCACGTCATGATCCGTTCCAGCATGGCAGGCGGGGTGGCTCCGGTGATGTGCGCCCCTCCTACTGGTCCAGTGCCCGCGCTCCCTCGACCTGCTTCCGGACCTGTTCCGGCGTCAGATACGCGTCGGTGTACTCGAAGTCCTTCAGCTTGGCGGGCTTGCGGGCCTGGAAGCCGGTGCGGACGAAGTCGTCGCCCGCGATGGCGTTGAGCGTCCAGTTCGTCGCCACGCGGACCTTGGCGACGTTGGTGCGCAGCGCGGCCCAGTGGTAGCCGCGGGCCGCGAACTGGGCGGGCAGGCCGCGCAGTTCGATGCCGAGCGGCTTGGACACGGCATCCGTGCCGCCGAGGTCGACGACGAGGCCGAGGTCCTTGTGGACGTACGGCTTCAGCGCCTGGCCCCGCAGCGTCGCGATGACGTTGTCGGCGACCACCTTGCCCTGGCGCATGGCGTGCTGCGCCGTGGGCGGGCAGATCGCGCTGTCGTCGTCCTTGGCCTTGTCCGGCACGGCGGCGGAGTCGCCGAGCGCGAAGACGCCGTCCTGGCCCGGCAGGGTCATCTCGGCGGTGACCGCGAGCCGCCCGCGGATCGTCTCGGCGCCGAGCGTGGCGATCAGCGGGCTCGCGACGACCCCGGCCGTCCAGATCAAGGTCCGGGTGGGGATCACCCGGCCGTCGGTGAAGGTGACCTCCTCGGGGCCCGCCTTCTCGATGGAGACGCCCAGCGACACGTCGATGCCGCGCCGGCGCAGGATCTCCTGCGCGCTGCGTCCCAGCTTGTCGCCCAGCTCCGGCATCAGCTTCGGGGCGATGTCGATCAGATGCCACTTGATCAGTGACGGGTCGATGCGCGGGTAGCGCTTGACCGCCGCGTGGGTGAGTTTCTGCAGACAGGCGGCGGTCTCGGTACCGGCGTATCCGCCGCCGACGACCACGAACTGCAGCCGGGCCGCGCGCTCGGCCGGGTCCTGGCTGGCGTCCGCGAGATCGAGCTGGGAGATGACGTGGTCGCGGATGTAGGCGGCCTCGGCGAGGCTCTTCATGCCGAAGGCGTGATCGGTGAGCCCGGGGATGTCGAAGGTGCGGGTGATGCTGCCGGGAGCCAACACGATGTAGTCGTACGGCTCGTTGATGATCTCGTCGGTGATGGTGCGGATCACGCAGACCTTGGACTTGAGATCCACGCCGATCGCGCCGCCCGGGATGATCCGGGTGCGGTACTTCTTGCTGCGGCGCAGCGAGACGGCGATCGACTGGGGCGTCAGCACGCCGGAGGCGACCTGGGGCAGCAGCGGGAGATAGAGCTGGTAGGCGAACGGCGTCACCAGCGTGACGTCGGCTTCGTCCGGGGAGAGTTTCCGCTCCAGCCGGCGAACGCATTCGACACCGGCGAAGCCGGCGCCAACCACCAGGATCCTGGGTCGTGTCACGGTGTTCATCCCTTTCTGCGGCTCCAGGCGGTCTGCCTCGAACGCCCTTCGTCTGCCCGTGCGGGCGCGACGAATGCGTCGAGGACCACCATGCCCGTCCTGGCCTGAAAGTGCACTGGGAGAAAAGTGAAGGAGGTGCGCGGACCGGACGCCGAGAAACCGCTTGTGCGGGTGCCGGCCCCCGAATGTGTGTGCGGCAGAGGGGTATTGGGTGCTAGGGGCCCGCTCGCAGCGGAGAGTCGGGCCGTGCAGGGCCACGGAGGGAAGGAGCAGCGTGACCACCGACAGAATCTGGTCGTACGCGCCGGACAGCGGATACGTCGAGGGACAGGACCTGACGGGCTTCACCGTCGTCGCGAGCGACGGCACGATCGGACACGTGGACCGGCAGGCCGCCCCGCACGGCATGGGACACCTCGTCGTCGACACCGGCGTCTGGGTCTTCGGCAGGAGCGTCCTGGTACCGGTGGGCGTCGTCACCGGCGTCGACACCCAGGGCCGACGCATCACGCTGGCCTGCACCGGGTCGGAGGTGAAGGCGGCCCCGCGTTTCGGGACGGACAGCGAGACCAGGGACCGCGATTACCTTGCGGCGGTCGGCGCCTACTACCTGAGGCTCGCGGCCACGGCCTGACCGGGGCCGGGGGAAGTCACCACGGCAGAAAGGCGTGCACGTCCTTGCCTCGGTCGTCCGTGACCACGCTGACCTGGTCGCACAGGGCGTGCACGAGGTGCCAGCCGACGCCCCCGCCGCCGCTGCGCGGATCGAAGGCGCGGGGCGCGGGCGGTGTGGGATTGGTGTCGCGCAGGGTCACGTGCACGCCGTCGAAGGTCCGGCGCAAACGGAGTGCGAAGGGGCCGGGAGCGTACTGGACCGCGTTGGCGGCGAGTTCGGTGACGATCAACAGGATGTCGTCCCAGTGCTCGGCGCTCGCGGGCGGCACCCGGTCGGCCAGGTCGCCGAGGAATTCCTCAGCGGCAAGCCGCGCGCCCGTCACGCAGTGCGGTTCTCCCGCGAAACGGGTCGTACGGCTCGGAATCGCTTCGGAAGTCAGTGTCTCGTCCCAATGCGGCTCGGTCGCCATGCCGGAGTTCACCCCCGTGGAGTCGGCAAGGCTTTGTCCTTTCACTGGCATCGCCATTGTGCTGTGTTCCCGAGGGGACGCGACCCAATCGTCCTCGGGCATGTCGGCTCGGACGCATCACCCGAACACGTTGTCCGAGTCGTCCCAGCTCAGCACGTCCTCTGCCGGTGTGCGCCGGGCACCGGGCGAGCGGGCCTGGTACATCGCGTCGATCTCCAGCGCGTACCGGCGCACGATCTCGTCCCGGCGCAGCTTCATCGACGGCGTCAGCAGGCCGTTGGCCTGGTCGAACGGCTCCGACAGCACCCGGAACACCCGGATCGACTCCGAGCGCGAGACCGTGCTGTTGGCGGCGGCCACGGCCCGCCCGATCTCCTCCCGCAGCGCGTTCTCCTCCCGCGCCGAGGGGTCCTGCTGGGCCACCAGGACCCCTCTCCAGTGGGCCAGGAACACCGGGTCCAGGGTGAGCAGGGCGCCCACGCAGGGCCGGTTGTCACCCACCACCACGGCCTGGTGGATGAGCGGGTGCATCCTCAGCCGGTGTTCCAGAGCGGACGGGGCCACGCTCTTGCCGCTGGTGGTGACGATGATGTCCTTCTTGCGGCCGGTGATCGTCAGATAGCCGTCGGCGTCCAGCCGCCCGAGGTCCCCGGTGGCCAGCCAGCCGCCGTACAGCGCGGCCCGTGTCGCGGCCTCGTCGTTGACATACCCCTGGAAGACCGACGGCCCGCGCACCAGGATCTCTCCGTCGTCCGCCACCCGCAGGTCCACACCCGGCAGGGGCCGGCCCACGGTCCCGGACTTCTCGCGGCCCAGCGGCTGCATGGTGATTCCGCCGCAGGTCTCGGTGAGCCCGTATCCGTCGTGGACGTAGACACCGATGCCCTCGTAGAACAGGGAGAGCTCACGGTTGAGGGTGGAGCCGCCCGAGGTGGCACGCCGGGCCCGGCCGCCCAGCGCTGCCCGCAGTCTGCGGTACACCGTCCGTTCGTACAGGGCGTGCTGGAGCCGCAGGTCGAAACCGGGACCGGGGCCCTCGCCCAGCCGCTGCCGCTCGCAGGCCAGGGCGAAGTCCCGTGCCGTGTCGGCGGCCCGCTCGAACAGGGCGCCGCGGCCCGCCTGCTGGGAGGCGCGCAGGAAGTTCTTGTAGATCTTCTCGAAGACCGAGGGGACCGCGTAGAAGTAGGTGGGGCGGAAGGAATTCAGGGCGGAGGCCAGCGCCTCCTCGCTCAGGTCGGGCTCATGGGCCATGAGCAGACCGCCGCGGATGCACACGCCCTGGATCATGAGGCCGTACACATGGGAGAAGGGCAGGAAAGCGAGGACGGACGGCTGCTGTCCCGCCGGTGCCGTGATCCGGCGCCAGCCCTCGAGCAGCGTGTCCACGGGGCTCGCGAGGCCGCGGTGACTGAGTGCGCAGCCCAGCGGACGGCCCGCGGTGCCGGAGGTGTAGGTGACGACCGCGGTGGAGTCCGGCAGCACGATGCGGCGCAGCGACTCGACCGTGGCGAGCGGGATCATCCGGCCCCGCTCCGTCAGCCCTTCCAGGGCGTCCGCGTCCAACTGCCAGACATGGCGGAGTCCGGGCAGCGAGGCGCACACCGAGCCGACCGTCATCACCGCCTGCTCGTCCTCCACCACCACGGCCACACAGCCGGTGTCCCGCAGGATCCACTCGACCTGTTCGCGCGACGACGTCGGATAGATCGGCACGACCTCGGCGCCGACCGTCCACAGCGCATAACTGAGAACCGTCCACTCGCAGCGGGTGCGCGCCATGATCGCCACCCGGTGGCCGGGCGAGATCCCGGACGCGACCAGCCCCTTCGCGAGGTCCACCACCTCGTCCCTCAGCTCCACGGCCGTGACCTCCTGCCAGCCTCCCGAGGAACCCTCGGGACGGCGGGCGAGCACCGGCAGGGTGGGGTCGAGCTCCGCCCTCTCGAAAACGCTGTCGGCCAGGCCACCACTGGAGCGCGAGATGGTCCGGGGAGCGAGGGCGAAGTCGCGCATGCGCTGCTCCTGACGTGTACGGGCTGTGACTGAGCCGACGAGATCGGTCATCGGCGGTGCTCGAATCTAGCCCAGGTGTGAGCGGGCGGTACCTGGAATGCGGAAGTAAGCGGTCACCCGTGATCTGGTCGAGATCCGGGCACTCGGACCGCATCAGGTCCCTGTGACGGCTACGCCTGCGTCAGCCGCACGCACTCGGTGACCACATCCCGCAGGCTCCCGGTGCGCTCCAGCAGCTCGCGCTGCACCCGGGCACCGTTGCCGTGCCGCAGCAGTTCGGCACAGGACTCGCGGGCCCGGTCCAGGTCACCGCTGTCGGCGAGCGCGTCCTCGACGTGCTCCAGCAGGGCCCGCACCACCGTTTCCGCGGGCATCCGATGCATGGTCGCCGGGTGGAGCAACTCCTCGGACAGTCCGGAGCGCGCGGCCCGCCAGGCGGCCAGCCGCAGCAGGCTCACGCTGTGCGTCGACGGCTCCCGGCCCGCCCGCCACTCGCGCGCGGCCGTCTCCACCAGCCCGCGGGCGAGGGTCGCCAGGAGAACAGCCGTGTCCGCGTGCAGACAGACGTCCGAGACCCGGATCTCCACCGTCGGGTAGTTCCGCGACAGCCGGGCGTCGAAGTAGATCATTCCCTCGTCCAGGATGACGCCGGTCGCCACCATGTCCGCGACCCGCCGGTGATAGCGCTCCGCCGAGCGGAAGGGCTCGGTCGGACCGGCCGACGGCCAGCGCTGCCACACCCGGCTGCGGTAGCTGCCGTAGCCGGTGTCCTTGCCCTGCCAGAAAGGCGAGTTGGCGCTCATCGCGGTCAGCACCGACAGCCAGGGCTGCATCCGGTCGACGACGGCGACGGCCTCCTCGTCGGATTCCACGGACACATGGACGTGACAGCCCATGACGAGCTGCTCGCGGGTGGCGAGGCCGTACTGGTCCGCCATCCACTGGTAGCGGCGGCCGATGCCGACCGAGGGGCTGACGGGCAGCGGCGAGGTGGCCAGGGAGGCCACGGCACAACCACTGTCGCCGGCGAGCCGGGCGGCCTCCTTGCGGCAGCGCACGATCTCGGCGCGGAGCTCGTCCATCCCCGACTGCGGGTGAGTGGCGAACTCCAGCATCTGGTTGTGCAGCTCCTTCTCGAAGACGTCCTGGTCCGGCCCGTCCTGCGCGGCCCGCGCGAGCACGGCCGCGGACAGCGCCTGCGGCTCGCCGGTCTCGGGGTCGACCAGGAGGAGTTCCTCCTCCACTCCGACGGTGCGCACGTGATACAGCCCCTTCTGTGGCGCTCGGCGACGACGAGGATGCTCGTTCTCGTACGACCCCGACTGCCCCTTCGGGACCGGTCGGACACCTCCGCGTCGCCCGAGGACTCAGTCGGGCATCGGGACCAGCCACACCGTGGCGAGCGGCGGCAGGGTGAACCGCAGCGCCCCGTCCTCCGCCTTGACCGGGTCACGCTGGACGATGTCGCCGCCGCCGTACCGCGCGTCGTCGGTGTTGAGGGACTCCTGCCACAGGGGGAGACCGTCGGGAACGGTGAGGCGGTAGTCCTCGCGCACGACGGGGGAGAGGTTGGAGACCGCGAGCAGCGGGCTGCCCGCCGCATCGAACCGCAGGAAGGCGAAGACGTTGTCCTCGGCCGCGTCCCCCACCACCCACCGGAAGCCGCCGGGGTCGGTGTCGCGCTGCCAGAGCGCGGGTGTCGCCCGGTAGGCGGTGTTCAGGTCACGCACGAGGTCACGGACGCCCCGGTGGTCGGCCTCGGCCCCGTACGCCGGATCGAGCAGCCACCAGTCCGGGCCGTGGGACTCGGACCACTCGGCGCCCTGGGCGAACTCCTGGCCCATGAACAGGAGCTGCTTGCCGGGGTGGGCCCACATGAAACCGAGATACGCGCGGTGGTTGGCGCGCTGCTGCCACCAGTCGCCCGGCATCTTGGACACCAGCGCCTGCTTGCCGTGGACGACCTCGTCGTGGGAGATGGGCAGGACGTAGTTCTCGCTGTAGGCGTACACCATCGAGAAGGTCATCTCGTTGTGGTGGTACTTGCGGTGCACCGGCTCATGGCTGATGTAGCCGAGGGAGTCGTGCATCCAGCCCATGTTCCACTTCAGGCCGAAACCCAGGCCCCCGCTGTCCGTGGGGCGGGTCACGCCGTCCCAGGCGGTGGACTCCTCGGCGATCGTGACGACACCCGGCGCCCGGCGGTACACGGTCGCGTTCATCTCCTGGAGGAAGGCGACCGCGTCGAGATCCTCCCGCCCCCCGAACACGTTGGGGCTCCACTGGCCGGAGTCGCGCGAGTAGTCGAGATAGAGCATCGAGGCGACCGCGTCCACGCGCAGCCCGTCGATGTGGAACTCCTCGCACCAGTACACGGCGTTGGCGACCAGGAAGTTGCGCACCTCCACGCGCCCGAAGTCGAACTCGTAGGTCCCCCAGTCCGGGTGCTCGGCACGCCGGGAGTCTCCCGGCTCGTACAGGGGGTCCCCGTCGAAGCGGGCCAACGCCCAGTCGTCCTTGGGGAAATGGGCCGGCACCCAGTCCATGATCACGCCGATACCGGCCCGGTGGAGGGCGTCGATCAGGTGCTTGAAGTCGTCGGGGGTGCCGAGTCGGGCTGTGGGCGCGTAGAAGCCGGTGACCTGGTAGCCCCAGGAGCCGCCGAAGGGGTGCTCGGCCACGGGCATCAGCTCGACGTGGGTGAAGCCGAGGTCCTTGACGTACCCGGGGAGCTGCTCGGCGAGCTGACGATACGTCAGGCCCTTGCGCCAGGTCGGAAGATGGATCTCGTACACCGAGAACGGCGCCTCGTGCACCGGGATCTCGCCGCGGCGGGCCATCCACTCCTGGTCGCCCCACTCGAAGCGCGAGGAGGTCACCACGGACGCCGTCGCGGGCGGCACCTCGGTGCTGCGCGCCATCGGGTCGGACTTGAGGAAGCGGTCGCCGTAGCGCGAGGTGATCTCGAACTTGTAGCGGGCGCCCTCGCCGATCCCCGGCAGGAACAGCTCCCACACCCCCGACGAGCCGAGCGAGCGCATCGGGAACGCCTGCCCGTCCCAGAAGGTGAACTCGCCGGCCACCCTGACCCCTTGGGCGTTGGGCGCCCACACCGTGAAGCGGGTGCCGGTCACCCCTTCGTGGGTCATCGGTTCGGCGCCGAGCGCCTTCCACAGCTGCTCGTGGCGGCCCTCGCGGATGAGGTGGAGGTCGGTCTCGCCGAGCGCGGGCAGGAAGCGGTACGGATCGTGCGCCTCCTGCTCCCCGTCCGCATACGCCACCACCAGGGTGTAGTCGGGGATCGTGTCGAGGGGCAGCAGACCGGAGAAGAGGCCGTCGCCCTCCGACGCCAGCCGCCTGCGCTCGCCGTCGATCACGACGCTCACCGCGCGGGCGAACGGGCGCAGTGCCCGGAAGACGATCCCACCCGCGACCGGGTGGGCGCCGAGCAGGGCGTGCGGGTCGTGGTGGGCGCCCGCCAGCAGCCGGCCCCGGTCCATGGGGTCGAGCGGCGGGGCGGGAGCACAGCGCGCCACTCCGGACGGCTCGGGCAGTGAGGTGTCGCGCAGGGCCACGGCTCAGTCTCCTCTCACGGCGAGTCGTTCGATCGCCGCCATGGGCACGGGCAGCCAGTCAGGCCGGTGTCGTGCTTCGTACAGGACCTCGTAGACGGCCCGGTCGGTCTCGTAGGCGCGCAGCAGGCCGTGCTTCTTGCGCGGATCCCATCCGGCGAGGGCGGCATAGCCCCCGCAGAAGGCCTCCCGGCAGCGGCGGGCCCACTCCGGCCGCCAGGGCCGGCGCTGCCGGGCCGCGTAGTCGAAGGAGCGCAGCATGCCCGCGATGTCCCGCACCGGGGACTGGGCGGTGCACCGCTCGGCGAGCGGGCGGGACGGCTCGCCCTCGAAGTCGATGACGAACCACTCGCGTCCCGCCCGCAGCACCTGCCCCAGGTGCAGGTCACCATGGACGCGCTGTGCGGGCGGTCCGGAGTCGCACGTGGCCAGCGCGCCGAACGCGCTCTGCAGGCCGGGGACGAACGGCCGCAGCGCCGGCACGCTGTGCGCGGCGGAGTCCAGGCGTTCGGTCATCGCGGCCGCCGTGGAACCGTTGTCGTCGTGGCCGCTGCCGGGGAAGGCGGCGGCCAGGGCGAGGTGCACCTCGGCCATGGCCCGCCCCAGCTCGTGGGCCTGCACGGTGAAGTCGTCACCCGACGCCAGTGCCTGCAGGGCCAGTGCCCAGCCGTCGGACGCGTCGCGCAGATACGGCTGCAGCACGCCGAGCGTCGCCCCCTGCGGATGCGTGGTCCGGAACCAGGCCACCGGCGCCGGTACCCGACGGCAGCCCTGTCCGGCCAGCGCGACCGGCACCTCCAGGTCCGGATTGACCCCGGGCTGGATCCGGCGGAAGACCTTGAGGATGAACTCGTCGCCGTACACCAGTGAGGAGTTCGACTGCTCGGTCTCCAGCAGCCGCGGTGGCAGCCCGGCGGGCACCGGCACCGACGGGTCGACCTCGAAGCGCAGGGGACCGGCCGTGCCGGGCTGCCGCAGCCGCTCGAGCAGCAGCTGCGCCGAGCGCGGGTCGTGCAGGGCGTCGTAGATCGTCAGGCCGGCCAGCGGGCCCCGCTCCGCACGGCCGATGAGGGCGCGCCCGAGACGCGGCGAGAGGTGTTTGCGCACGCCGAGCAGCAGCTGGTAGCAGTCACCGGCCGGGGCGCCGCCCGGTCCGGGCACCCCGCCGAGACCGGTGTGGACCAGCAGATGCAGACAGCCCGGGAACAGCTCGGTCATCGACAGCAGACCGAGCTCGCTCACGGGGCGGTCCTTGCCCGCGAACCAGCGCTGCCGCGGCAGCCATTGGCGCAGCAGCTCGCCCAGCGAGGTCATGAGATCGGTCGCGAGCGCGGGCCTCGGGCTGACCGATGCGGTCTTCGGCATGGTGACGCGTCCTTTCGTCGGCACGCTCAAAGGCGTCGGCCGATGCGGGATGCGACTCGGGAGAGCCGGAACCAGTAGAAGCCGTGTCCGCCGAGGGTCAGCAGATACGGCAGTTCACCGATGGCCGGGAACCGCACCCCGCCGAACAGCTCGACCGGGTGCCGGCCGTCGAACTCACGCAGATCCAGTTCCGTGGGCTGTGCGAACCGGGAGAAGTTGTTCACGCACAGGACCAGGTCGTCCTCGTACTCCCGCAGAAAGGCCAGCACCGCGGGGTTGGAGGACTGCAGTTCGGTGAAGCTGCCGAGACCGAACGCGGGGTTCTGCTTGCGGATCTCGATCATCCGGCGGGTCCAGTGCAGCAGGGAGGACGGCGAGGCCATCGACGCCTCGACGTTGGTGACCTGGTGCCCGTAGACGGGGTCCATGATGATCGGCAGGTTGAGCCGGCCCGGATCGGCCGCGGAGAAGCCCGCGTTGCGGTCGGGCGTCCACTGCATGGGGGTGCGTACGGCGTCGCGGTCGCCGAGCCAGATGTTGTCGCCCATGCCGATCTCGTCGCCGTAGTAGAGGATCGGCGAGCCGGGCAGGGACAGCAGCAGGGCGGTGAACAGTTCGATCGTGTCGCGGTCGTTGTCGAGCAGGGGGGCGAGGCGCCGTCGGATGCCGATGTTGGCGCGCATACGCGGGTCCTTCGCGTATTCGGCCCACATGTAGTCGCGTTCCTCGTCGGTGACCATTTCGAGGGTGAGCTCGTCGTGGTTGCGCAGGAAGATGCCCCACTGGCAGCTCGACGGGATCGCCGGCGTCTTGGCGAGGATTTCCGAGACGGGGTAGCGGGATTCGCGGCGGACCGCCATGAAGATGCGGGGCATGACCGGGAAGTGGAACGCCATGTGGCATTCGTCGCCGCCGGCCTGGTAGTCGCCGAAGTAGTCGACGACGTCCTCCGGCCACTGGTTCGCCTCGGCCAGCAGCACCGTGTCCGGATACATCGCGTCGATCTCGCGGCGCACCCGCTTCAGGAACTGGTGAGTGGCCGGCAGGTTCTCGCAGTTGGTGCCCTCCGCCGCGTACAGATAAGGGACGGCGTCGAGCCGGAAGCCGTCGATGCCGAGGTCGAGCCAGAAGCGGAGGGCGGCCAGGATCTCCTCCTGGACGGCCGGGTTCTCGTAGTTGAGGTCCGGCTGGTGGGAGAAGAAGCGGTGGAAGTAGTACTGGCCGCGGACCGGGTCGTGACTCCAGTTGGAGGCCTCGGTGTCGACGAAGATGATCCGCGCGTCCTCGTACTGCTTGTCGTCGTCGGCCCACATGTAGTAGTCGCCGTAGGGCCCGTCCGGGTTCTTGCGGGACTCCTGGAACCACGGGTGCTGGTCGCTGGTGTGGTTCATGACGAAGTCGATGATCACGCGCATGCCGCGCTGGTGGGCGGCGTCGACGAACGCCACGAAGTCGGCGAGGTCACCGAACTCCGGCAGGACGGCGGTGTAGTCGGAGACGTCGTAGCCGCCGTCCTTGAGCGGTGACTTGAAGAACGGCGGCAGCCACAGGCAGTCGACACCGAGCCACTGGAGGTAGTCGAGCTTGGCGGTCAGGCCCCTGAGGTCGCCGACGCCGTCGCCGTTGCTGTCCTGGAACGAACGGACCAACACCTCGTAGAAGACCGCACGCTTGAACCAGTCGGGGTCCCGGTCCTTGGCCGGGGTGTCCTCGAAGGTGTCGTGGACGGGCTCGTTGACGGTCACGGTGTGGATCCTCCGATCTGCGGCGACGACCTCCGGACCTGGAACACGTGCGCGGGTGCCCGACCGGGCTCCAGACGCACATAGTTGTTGCTGTTCCAGTGGTAGGTCTCACCCGTCAGTTCGTCGTGTACGGACAGGGACTCGTGCCGTTCCAGGCCGAGTTGCGGCATGTCCAACGAGACCGTGGCCTCCTGGGTGTGGTGCGGATCCAGGTTCACGACCACCAGGACCGTGTCGTCACCGGCGCGCTTGCTGTAGGCGATGACCGCGTGGTTGTCGGTGTGGTGGAAGCGGAGGTTCCGCAGGCGCTGGAGGGCGGGGTGCCGGCGCCTGATGGTGTTGAGCTGGGTGATCAGGGGGGCGAGGGTGTCGGGGGTGTCCCAGTCGCGGGCCTTGAGCTGGTACTTCTCCGAGTTGAGGTATTCCTCGCTGCCCTCCCGTAGCGGGGTGTTCTCGGCGAGTTCGTAGCCGGAGTAGATGCCCCAGGTCGGCGAGAGGGTCGCGGCCAGGACCGCGCGCAGCGCGAACGCGGGCCGGCCGCCGTGCTGGAGGAACTCGTGCAGGATGTCGGGGGTGTTGGCGAAGAAGTTCGGCCGCATGTAGGAGGCCGCCTCACCGGAGAGCTCGCTCAGGTACGCGGTGAGTTCTTCCTTGGTGGTGCGCCAGGTGAAGTAGGTGTAGGACTGCTGGAAGCCGATCTGGGCCAGGGTGTGCATCATCGCCGGGCGGGTGAACGCCTCGGCCAGGAAGATCACGTCCGGGTCGGTGGCGTTGATGTCCGCGATCACCCGCTCCCAGAACACCACCGGCTTGGTGTGCGGATTGTCCACCCGGAAGATCCGCACCCCGTGGTCCATCCAGTGCCGCAGCACCCGCAGCGTCTCCGCGATCAGCCCGTCCATGTCGGCGTCGAAGGCGATCGGGTAGATGTCCTGGTACTTCTTCGGCGGGTTCTCCGCGTACGCGATGGTGCCGTCGGGGCGGTGGTGGAACCACTCCGGGTGCTTGTGCACCCAGGGATGATCCGGCGAGCACTGCAGCGCGAAGTCCAGCGCGATCTCCAGACCCAGCTTGCCGGCCTCCGCCACGAACCAGTCGAAGTCCTCCAGCGTACCCAGGTCCGGGTTGACCGCGTCATGCCCGCCCTCCGGCGAGCCGATCGCCCACGGCACGCCCACATCCTCGGGACCGGCGGACAGGGTGTTGTTGCGGCCCTTGCGGAAGGTGCTGCCGATCGGATGGATCGGCGGCAGATAGACCACGTCGAAACCCATCGCCGCGATCGCCGGCAGCCGGCGCGCCGCAGTGCGGAACGTGCCGTGCGGCCGCTGCGGGGTGCCCTCCGAGCGCGGGAAGAACTCGTACCACGACCCGAACAGCGCCCGCTCCCGCTCCACCAGCAGCGGCAGCGTCTCCGACGCCGTGATCAACTCCCGCAGCGGGTGGCGGGCGAGCACCGCGTCCACGTCAGGCGTCAGGGCGCCCGCCAGACGGGTGGCGACCGGCAGCGAGTCGTCGGCGAGCGTCTTCGCCGCGGCCATCAGCACCGCGTGCTGGGGGCCCTCCGGGACACCCGCCGCCGCCCGGGTGTAGAGCTCGGCGCCCTCCTCCAGGACCAGACCGGTGTCGAGGCCTGCAGGAACCTTTATGCGGGCGACGCGGCGCCAGGTGCCGACCGGGTCGCTCCAGGCCTCGACGCGGTACGTCCAGCGGCCCTCGAGGTCCGGAGTGACCTCCGCGCCCCAGCGATCGCTGCCGGGGGCCACCTCCCGCATCGGGGTCCAGGGGCCGTGCCGCCCTTCCGGGTCGGTCAGGACGACGTTCGCGGCGACCGTGTCATGGCCCTCGCGGAACACCGTCGCGGTGACCTCGAACGTCTCTCCCACGACCGCCTTCGCCGGACGCCTGCCGGACTCGACGGCAGGGCGGACATCCCGTACCGGGATGCGGCCGATGACCGGGGTGGAACTCATGCTCTCGCCTCCGCCGTGCTCGAGGCCGGGCGCTGACTGCGCCCGGCCGGGGATCGAAGCTGCGCCGGAAGGGGCTACCTCCCCGCGGGGGAACGTTCCGCGGATCTCGGCGGACCACGCCTGGCGACGCCCCCCGTGCGGGGCAGGTCGCTCTGCTCCTGGAGGTAGGCCCCCACGCTGGTGCGCAGATAGCGCTCGGCGGCCTCGGCCGCCTCACGCGCGCAGCGCTTGCCCATCAGCACGCACAGCGTGTAACCCGAGTCCTCGAAGGTGGCCCGGACGGTGCGGTCGGCGGGGGAGGCCAGCATGACGCGCTCCCAGGCGCGATACCGCCGAAGTTGCCGGGCGACTTCGGCTTTGGCCGGTAGCAGCATGGCGCCGTACACCTTTCCGGGCTGGAGCAGATGCGGGACTCGCGAGATCTTCACTCATGGTGCACGGGTAACGACTCAGCGTCTTGTTGGGTCTTCAACTACCTCACTGGTCGCTCGTGTTGCACGAATGGCGTAGCACTCCCACTCTGGAGTGACTCTGAAGCGATCAGCACTCACGCTCCGTGTTTCGGGGTCCGGTCCCGCGGGGGCCGGAGGAGCGGGAGCTTCGCCGGTGAGGAGTGACGATGAAGACCGCAGTGCCCTGCTACTACCACCTCGACGTGGAGGTCAGCCCGGAACGGGTCGGGCAGGTCAGGCGCATCCTGGCCGCCCATCTACGGCTCTGGGACCTCGAGACCCTGGTCGAGCCCGTCTGCGGTGGTGCCGAACTGCTGCTCAAGGCCATCGACGAGCACGCGAGGGACAAGAACACCTCGATCGAGCTGTGGTGGAACGGCCAGCACCTCATCACCGCCGTCGCCGAGAACGACAGCGAGCTGCGCCCGGACCTGGATCTGCGCGCCTGCCTGGAGCGGATCGCCGCGATGAGCGACGGCTGGGGCTGCTGCGCCACCGACACCGGCAGCAAGGTCATCTGGTTCTCGCAGCGGGCCCGCGCCGGCGAGCGCGTCCCGCTCGTGCCGACGGCCCCCGAGCCCACCCTGCGGGAGGTGCTCCAGGTGCCGCGCGAGATGCCGGTCGCGGTCCTGGCCGCCACCACTGCCGACGGCGGGTGCTGAGCGTGCCGTCGTCCAGGAAGAAGCCGTACAAGAACGGGAAGCGGGTGCCGGCCTGGAGCGGGCACCCCTACCCGCTGGGCGCCCAATTCGACGGCGAGGGCACCAACTTCGCCCTGTTCAGCGAGGTCGCCGAGCGGGTCGAACTCGTCCTGGTCGACGAGCGCGGCGCCCACACCGCCCTTGAGCTGACCGAGGTCGACGGCTTCGTGTGGCACGGCTTCGTGCCGGGCGTGGGGCCGGGGCAGCGTTACGGCTTTCGGGTGCACGGACCCTGGCAGCCTTCACTCGGCCACCGGTGCGATCCGGCGAAGCTGCTCCTCGACCCGTACGCCAAGGCGGTGGACGGGGAGACGGACAACCACCCCTCGCTCCACACCCCCGAGGCCGACAGCGCCGGGCACACCATGCTCGGCGTGGTCACCGACCCGGCCTTCGACTGGGGCGACGACCAGCCACCCAGGCGCTTCTACGCCGACAGCGTGATCTACGAGGCCCATGTCCGCGGCCTCACCCGCACCCACCCCGATGTCCCGCCGGAACTGCGCGGCACGTACGCCGGTCTCGCCCACCCGGCGGTGGTCGACCACCTGACCTCGCTCGGTGTGACCGCCGTCGAACTGATGCCGGTGCACCAGTTCGTGCAGGACGGGGTGCTCCAGGACCGGGGCCTGGCCAACTACTGGGGCTACAACACGATCGGCTTCTTCGCGCCCCACAACGCCTACGCCGCCCACGGCACCCGCGGCCAGCAGGTCACCGAGTTCAAGGCGATGGTCAAGGCGCTGCACGCGGCCGGGCTCGAAGTCATCCTCGACGTCGTCTACAACCACACGGCCGAGGGCAACGAGAAGGGCCCCACGCTCTCCTTCCGGGGCATCGACAACGCCTCGTACTACCGGCTGGTCGACGGCGACTGGGGGCACTACTACGACACCACCGGCACCGGGAACAGCCTGCTGATGCGGCACCCCTACGTGCTCCAGCTGATCATGGACTCGCTGCGGTACTGGGTGACCGAGATGCACGTCGACGGATTCCGCTTCGACCTCGCTGCCACGCTGGCCCGGCAGTTCCACGAGGTGGACCGGCTGTCGGCGTTCTTCGACCTCATCCAGCAGGACCCGGTGATCAGCCGCGTCAAGCTGATCGCCGAGCCGTGGGACGTGGGGGAGGGCGGCTACCAGGTCGGAAACTTCCCGCCGCTGTGGTCGGAGTGGAACGGCAAGTACCGGGACGCCGTACGGGACTTCTGGCGGGGCGAGCCGCACACGCTGGGCGAGTTCGCCTCCCGGCTGACCGGCTCCTCCGACCTGTACCAGCACAGCCGGCGGCGCCCGCGAGCCAGCGTCAACTTCGTGACCGCGCACGACGGTTTCACCCTGCGCGACCTCGTCTCCTACAACGACAAACACAACGAGGCCAACGGGGAGAGTGGTCAGGACGGCGAAAGTGACAACCGGTCGTGGAACTGCGGGGCCGAGGGCGAGACCGACGACCCCGCCGTACTGGAGCTGCGGGCCCGCCAGCAACGCAACTTCCTTGCCACCCTGCTGCTCTCGCAGGGCATTCCGATGCTCTGTCACGGCGACGAGCTCGGCCGCACCCAGCTGGGCAACAACAACGCCTACTGCCAGGACAACGAAATCTCCTGGATCGACTGGGAGTTGAGCGAGGAGCAGCGTGAACTCGCCGCGTTCACGCGGCGCGTGATCGGCCTGCGCACGGCGCACCCCGTCCTGCGCAGGCGCCGGTTCTTCCGCGGCGAGACCGTCACGCACGCGGGGCAGCCGCTGCCCGACCTGGTCTGGCTGCTGCCGGACGCCCGCGAGATGGCCGAGGCGGACTGGCAGCGCTCCGACGCGCACGCGGTCGGCGTCTTCCTGAACGGCGACGCCATCGCCGAACCGGATCCGCGCGGACGCCCGGTGGTCGACGACTCGTTCCTGCTGCTGCTCAACGGCCACTGGGAGCCCGTCGACTTCCGGCTGCCGGGCCCCGCGTACGGCGAGCGCTGGACGACCCTGCTCGACACGGCGGAACCCCAGGGCGCCGACGAAGCGGAGCACAAGGCCGGCTCGGAGATGACGATCGAGGCGCGCAGCCTGGTGCTGCTGTCGAGGCCGTCCCGGGCGGGTGCCTGAAAGCGGGCGCCTGAAAGCGGGCGTCAGAAAGCTGGCGCCTGTAAGGCGGGGTTTTCGGCGCTCGCCCTCAGTGCACGCGGCGTGAGGTCACCGTGAACTGGGCTCCGTCGGGGTCGCGCAGGACGGCGTCCTCGCCGTTCTGCGAGAGCACGCTGCCGCCGCGGACCTCCGCCGCCTTGGCGCAGGCCGCCACATCCGCGACCGCGAAGTGGACCTGCCAGTGCGGCCGGATGCCGGGATCGGGGGCCGAGCCCAGCGCCCCCGACTCGATGCGCGCCACCACGTCGCCCCTGCTGCGCAGCACCACCTCGCCGGCCTCGTAGCGGACCTCGCAGCCGCCGGGACGCTCCGTCGCCCAGTCGAGGACCTCGCCGTAGAAGATCGCGGCGTCGAACGCGTCGCGGGTGTGCAGCCGTACGAAGGCCGGCTGGGCGCGGCGCCACCTCTCCCAGTTGGCGACGAGCTCGCCCTCCCAGACGCCGAAGGCCGCCCCGTCGCGGTCCGAGAGCAGGGCCGCCCGGCCGGGCGGGAAGGACAGCGGGCCCACCGCCAGGGTGCCACCGCGTTCCTGTACGCGGGCCACTGCCTCGTCCGCGCTGGGCACCGCGAAGTACGCGGTCCAGGCCACCGCCATCTGCCACATCGACGCCACCGCCGCGATCCCGGCGACGGGCGTGCCGTCCACCAGCGCGACCCGGAAGCGCTCGCCGAGTTTCAGGGGCTTCCACTCCCACCCGAGCACGGCCCCGTAGAACTCCTCCGTGGTCTGCTGGTCACGGCTGGTCAGGCTGACCCAGCAGGGGGCACCGAACACATGGTGCGTGGAGACGACATCCGCGGTCGCGGTGGGATGTCCCGGATCGTGGTTCATGGCAGTCGCGTCCTGCTCTCGTCGGCCGGCGGCCACCGGGCGGTTTTCGACCAGTGTCCGTCCGGAACCGCTTCGGGCGCCTGCCGAGTACCCCCGAGGCGGCGCCGAAACGGTGGCCCGCACGCCTGCCGCCCGGTGGCGCGGGCCTGTCCGGGTGACACGATGGACGGGTGCCAGTCGTACCGAACGAACCCGCCGACGAGTCGGACCGGATCTTCGCCCTGGAGGAGGAGATCGGCCAGCTCAAGGAAGCGATGGCCTCGCACGCGGTCGTGGACCAGGCCATCGGCATGGTCGTCGCGCTCGGCAGGGTCGCCCCGGATCAGGGCTGGGAGGTACTGAAGGACGTCTCCCAGCACACGAACATCAAGCTGCGCAACGTCGCGGACCTGATCCTCATCTGGGGACGCTCCGGCGACATCCCGCCGGAGATCCGAGCCGAGCTGGAAGACGCCCTCGACCGTTACGGCCCCACGCAGATTCCGGGGGCGCCGCCCGAGTGAGCGCGTGATGCGGGCTCAGTCGGCGTCGGCCAGGACCTCCTCGCGCAGGTGCGCGAAACACGTACTGAGCAGCCGGGAGACATGCATCTGCGAGATGCCGAGTTCCTCGGCGATGCCGCTCTGTGTCATGCCCTGGAAGAAGCGCAGGTACAGGATGGTCCGCTCGCGCTCCGGCAGGGCCTCCAGACAGGGCCTGACGGCCACACGGTCGACGACCACGTCGAAGCCGGGGTCGGGGCCGCCGAGCGCGTCGCCCAGGGCGTAGCCGTCGGTGCCGGGCATCTCCGCCTCCAGCGACAGCGCCGAGAAGCACTCCAGCGCCTCCGCACCGGTGCGTACCTCGTCCTCGGTCAACTGCGCCCGCTCGGCGATCTCGGCCACGGTGGGCGCCCGCCCTGGCGTCTGTGCGAGCTCCTTCGATGCCTGCCGGACCCGGTTGCGCAGGTCCTGCACCCGGCGCGGCACGTGCAGCGTCCACATGTGGTCGCGGAAGTGCCGCTTGATCTCACCGGTCACGGTCGGCACCGCGTACGCCTCGAAGGCGCTCCCGCGTGCCGGGTCGTAATGGTCGACCGCCTTGACGAGTCCGAGGGCGGCCACCTGGTAGAGGTCCTCGAGGGACTCCCCGCGGCCCCGGAACCGGACGGCGATCCGCTCGGCCATGGGCAGCCAGAGCTCGACCAGCTCGTCCCGCAGAGCCTTGCGTTCCGAACCGTCGGGCAGTCGCGCCAGGCGCACGAACGCCTTGTCGGTGTCGGGGGCGTCGTCGTGCGGATGAGGTTGTCTTCTGGTGGCGACGGACGACATGCCGCGCACCTCCCTGTGGTGCTGGATGGACAGACACCGTGGGAGGCGCGCAATCGGACGTGAGGAAGGACATCCGGGGCCCTCTGAGCGGGCTCCCACGGAAACGTGCCTCCTGTCCGAAGCACTTATGTGTGGATTCCCGTTCTCGGACGAAATGAAACAAAGAGAATGAATCGTCGGATATGCGCTTGACCAGCTCTTGGGCGAGTTGCCTCTGTTGCAGAGGTAACCTCGGCGATGTGGACGAGGAGACCTTCCCGGAAGAGCTGGCCGACGCGCTCGTCGGCGTCCAGCGGCTGCTCAGGCGCAGGCTGCGCGCCGGACTGACCGTGCCGCGGCTGCGCGGCGCCGAGGTCGAACTGCTGCGCCTGGTCGAGTCACGGCCCGGCATCGGCGTCTCCGACGCCGCCAAGGAGCTGTATCTGGCCGGGAACTCCGTCTCGACCCTGGTCAACCAGCTGGTCAAGGAGGGCCATCTGGTCCGGGAGACCGACCCCGCGGACCGGCGCGCCGCCCGTCTGCTGCTCACCGAGAAGGCCGAGGCGCGCCTCGGGGACTGGAAGCAGCGGCGCGTGGCGCTCGTGGGCCGGCACATCACCCGACTGGACGCGGCCGATCAGGAGGCCCTGCGCGCGGCACTTCCCGCGCTCCGCGCGCTCGCGTTCACGCTGCACGAGGAGGCCGAGGAGAAGTGACACCCGAAGCTGTTTCCTGTACGGGGCTCGCCTACGCCTTCGGTGACACCACCGCCGTGGACGGTCTGGACCTGACCGTCGAGGAGGGGGAGGTCTTCGGACTGCTCGGCCCCAACGGCGCCGGCAAGACCACCGCCATCCGCTGCATCACCACCCTGCTCACCGTCCCCGCCGGCATGATCCACGTCTTCGGCCGGGACACCGCCACCGACGCGATGGCCGTACGCCGGCTGCTCGGTTACGTCCCGCAGCAGCTGTCCGCCGACGCGAACCTGACCGGCAGGGAGAACGTCACCCTGTTCGCCCGGGTCTTCGACGTCGCCCGCAAGGAACGCGCCGAACGCGTCGCCCAGGCCCTGGCCGCGGTCGACCTCACCGAAGCCGCCGACCGGCTCGCCAGTACCTACTCCGGCGGCATGGTCCGCCGGCTGGAGCTCGCCCAGGCCCTGGTCAGCGCGCCCCGGCTGCTGATCCTCGACGAGCCGACCATCGGCCTCGACCCGATCGCCCGCACCGGCGTGTGGGAGCACATCAACGCCGTGCGTGAGGCGACCGGCATGACGGTCCTCGTGACCACCCACTACATGGACGAGGCCGACCAGTACTGCGACCGGGTCGGCCTCATGCACCGCGGCCGCATCCGCGCCCTCGGCACCCCGGACGAACTCCGCCGGGGCCTTGCCCAGAGCCGGGGCACCGAGACCCTGCCGACCCTGGAGGACGTCTTTCGCGACGTCGCCGGCAGCGGACTCGAAGACGAGGGAGGGGATTTCCGCGATGTCCGAAGCACCCGCCGCACCGCGAACCGTGTCGGCTGACCCGGGATCCATCAGTCTGCTGCTCCGCCCGCCGGAGCCCCGCGCGGGCTGGCGAGTGCTGCCCGCCCGGGTCGTGGCGATGTGCGCCGTGGAACTGCAGAAGCTCGGCCACGACCGCACCGAGCTCTACACCCGCGCGGTCCAGCCCGCCCTGTGGCTGCTGATCTTCGGTCAGACCTTCACCCGCATCAAGGCGATCCCCACTCAGGGCATCCCCTACATCGACTATCTGGCGCCCGGGATCATCGCCCAGTCGGCGATGTTCATCGCGATCTTCTACGGCATCCAGATCATCTGGGAGCGGGACGCGGGCATCCTCAACAAGTTGCTGGTCACGCCCACCCCGCGCTCGGCACTCACCACGGGGAAGGCCTTCGCGGCCGGCGTGAAGTCGCTGATCCAGGCGGTCGTCGTCATCGTCATCGCCGCGCTCCTCGGGGTGTCCCTGACCTGGAACCCACTGAAGCTCCTCGGCGTGGGGGCGATCGTGATCCTCGGCTCGGCGTTCTTCTCCTGCCTGTCGATGACCATCGCCGGCATCGTGCTCAGCAGGGACCGTCTGATGGGCATCGGGCAGGCCATCACCATGCCGCTCTTCTTCGGCTCGAACGCCCTGTACCCCCTGTCCGTCATGCCGGGCTGGCTCCAGGCCGTGAGCAAGGTGAACCCGCTCAGCTACGAAGTCGACGCCCTGCGCGGCCTCCTTCTCGGCACCCACGCCCATCTGGCGCTCGACTTCGGGGTGCTGGCCGTGGCCGCCGCGCTCGGCATCACCGCGGCCTCCTCGCTCCTCGGCCGACTGGCCCGTTGATCATGCGTGCGGAACGTGATGTGCGGCACGCCCGTGGAAGGGTTTTTCCGGCCGCTCGACAGATTCTTCCTGCGCACGGCTTGATCAGCGATCAAAGGGGGTGAATTCCCTGGCCACAGCGCATTCCGCTCATTTGACAGTGCATTGAGCACACAGATAGGAAGCAGCTCTCTGAGGTCGAAGAGGTGCACTGTGTACGAGCCGAACGTGGTCGGGGACTGGCAGGAGTACGACGAGCATGCCGGTCTGCGTGTCCGCGTCCACCGTCTGGAGGCGGCCGAGCCGCCGCGTGGACGCGACGACGCCGCCGAAGGGCTCACGTACTTCAGCGTCCGTGTGACCGTCGAGAACCGTGGAGATCTGCATCCGACCGTCCATCTCGAGGACGGTCAGATCGACGTGCGGATCGGCCCCGACGGCGAGAGCGCCTTCATCGACTGGCGCAACTCGCAGTTCATCGAGGGCTTCGACGTCTACCCGCTGCGCCGTGCCACCGCCGTGCTGTTCGCGGCGGGACCGGAGACGAGCCTCGGCCAGATCGACGTGCAGATCCAGCTGCGGGTCGACGACGAGTGGGCCGACCGCCGGCTGTGGGCGGGCGGCATCGGACTCGACGAGGGAGCCACACACGCGGGCGTGGGCCGCGAGGGCCTGGCCTGCCAGGTGAGCAACTTCCTGCGGGACCAGGCCGAAGAGGGCACTGCCTGATCCCGCGTGGGCTCAGTGCGGGATGCCGTCGATGATCTCGCGGGCGCCCTGACGCAGCAGAGCCACGGCGACCGAGGTGCCCAGCGTGGCCGGATCGAGCCGGCCCGCCCACTCGTGGGCGTTCAGCCGCGTCTTGCCGTCCGCGGTGAACACACAGGCGCGCAGGGAAAGTTCGTCGCTGTGGTCCACCCGCGCGTACCCCGCGATCGGGCTGTTGCAGTGGCCCTGCAGGACATGCAGGAACATCCGCTCGGCGGTCGCCTCCCGGAAGGTGTCCGGATCACCCAGCGCGCTGACCGTGTCGATCAGCTCGGTGTCGCCCACCCGGCACTGGAGCGCGAGGATGCCCGCGCCGATCGGCGGCATCATCGTCTCGGGGGAGAGGATCTCGCTGATCACGTCCTCGCGGCCGATGCGTTCCAGGCCGGAGACCGCGAGCAGCAGCGCGTCCGCCTCGCCGGCCGCCAGCTTGGCCAGCCGACGGTTGGCGTTGCCGCGGAACGGCACACACTCCAGGTGCGGGTGGGTGGCGGCCAGCTGGGCCACGCGGCGCACCGAGGAGGTGCCGATCCGGGTCCCGTCCGGAAGCTCGTCCAGAGTGAGGCCGCCCGGGTGGATCAGGGCGTCGCGGATGTCGTCCCGCTTCAGGAACGCCGCGAACGTGGTGCCCGCCGGGAGGGGCCGGTCGGCGGGCACGTCCTTCACGCAGTGCACCGCGAGATCGGCGTCACCGGCCAGCAGCGCGGCGTCGACCTCCTTGGTGAACGCGCCCTTGCCCTCGACCTTGGACAGGTCGCCCATCCACTTGTCACCGGTCGTCCTCACCGGTACGACCTCGGTGCGCACACCGGGGTACAGGGCCGTCAACTCGCTTCTGACACGCTCCACTTGAGCCAGCGCCATCGGCGAGTCACGGGAGACGATGCGGATCAGTTCCGGGAGGGACATGCGGGACACGATAGACCCTGCGGAGGAGCGGCGTTTGATGCTCAGGGAGCAACGGGTAGGGAGAAGCGCACCTTTTGCCTGGCGCGGGCGCCCATCCGGTCGTAGAACCGGATCGCCCCGTCGTTCCAGACCGGCGTCTGCCACTGCACCTCGTCGAGCCCCAGCGCGCGGGCCTCGGCGGCCACGGCGTCCATGAGCAGGACGCCGAGTCCGAGGCCGCGGTGGCCGGGCAGCAGGAACAGGCAGTCCATGTGCAGGTATTCGCGGCCCTCCCAGGTGGAGAGCTCCGGCGAGCAGGTGGCGTAGCCGACGACTTCGCCGTCCGGGAGTGCGGCCACCAGGCAGCGCAGACGGGGCGCGGCGGTGTCGAAGAGGAGCGCGGCCAGTCGGTCGGGCAGGTCGTCCGGGGGTGGTGCCGCCTTCTCGTACTGCGCGTGCCGGGCGGCGAGTTCGGCGACCGCGGGGAGGTCGGCGCGCTCGGCGTGCCGGACGAGAGGGGCCTCGCTCATCGGACGTCGCCCGCGATCGTGTCCGCGCCCCAGGCCGTGAGCCGTTCGGCGAGCGACCCGGTGCCGTCCAGGACGTGCCGGGAGTACGCGTCCCGCTCGTGCGCGAGTACGGCGGCCTCCCCTACGCAGGGCGCGAGGCCCGTCCGGCCGGGCCGCAGGGCGTCGGGCCTGCCCACCGGGCCGGCGAAGATCGCCAGATCCGCCATGTCGCCCTCGATCCAGCTGTGGACCAGGACGTAGTCGCCGTCGCCGCCGGAGTGCACGATCAGGACGGCGAGCCCCAGGGAACCCCGCTGCGGCCCGAGTCCGAGGTGCCGCGCGGCGATCCGCAGCCCGGCCTCGGCGTCCTGGTCGGAGACGGTGCGACCGGGCGCCTCCAGTGCGTACACCTTCACCAGGTGACCGGCGGCCTCCCTGGTGCCCAACGGCCGTGCGGGGCGGGCGTGGTGGGAGTCGGCGAGGGCGAGCAGGGCCTCGGTGTCGACGGCGGCGGGCAGGTCCTCGTGAAGATCCATTCGGCCATCATCGGATGTTGGGCTCGGGTGCGTCCACCGCCGCCCTCGAGACGACCGACTCCGGCCAGGACAGCACCACCAGCGCCACTGCCGTCAGCAGCCCGCCCGCGAGGAACGTGCCGCGGATCCCGGTCAAGGGCAGCAGCGCGCCACCGAGCAGGGCGCCGACGGCCACGCCCACGTTGAACGCGGCCGAGTTGGCGGCGAGGGCCGTCTCGGTGCGTCCCGGCGCGACACGCAGCACCTGGCTCTGCGTCGCCATGAACAGCGGTGCCACCGAGGCGCCCAGCAGCATCAGCAGGACGACGGTCGCGCCCTGGCCGCTGCCGCCCGCGTACAGGCCGATCAGAGCAACGGTCTGTCCCGCCACCGGCACGGTCAGCGTGGCCCGTGGAAACCGGTCCAGCAGAGGGCCGGCCACCGTGACCCCGGCCAGCGCCGCCGCCCCGAACGCCATGAGCACCGCGCTCACCGCGTCCTGGCCGAACCCGCTCACCTCGTCCAGGAAGGCCACGATGTACGTGAACCCGGTGAACGCGCCCGTCACCGAGAGCGCGGTGGTGGTGAGCACGACCGCGAACCGGCGCCGGTCGGGGGCGGCCCCGTACGCCGAATGACCCTCCTGCGGCGGTGAGGTCGGCAGTAGTACGGCCACCACGGCCAGCGATATGACGGCGAGTGCGCCGAGGACGGCGAACGGCACCCGCCAGCCGCTGTGCCCGCCCAGCCAGGTCCCCGCCGGTACCCCGGCGACCGTGGCCAGCGAACCGCCGACCGACAGCAGCCCGATGATCCGGCCCCGGCGCTCGGGCGCGAACAGCCCGACCGCGACCGGCCCCATCACCGCCCAGAACAGCGCCTGCGCCAGCGCGGTCGCCACCCGGGCCGCCAGCAGCAGACCGTACGACACGGCGGCGAGCGCGGAGATCCAGCTGGCCACCGCGAGCACCGCGAGCAGACCGGACATCAGATGTCGGCGCGGCACGGACCGGGTGACGTGGGCCAGCGGCAGGGAGCCGACGGCCACCGCCAGGCCGTAGCCGGTGACCAGCGCGCCCACCGCCGTGAGCGAGACCCGCAGATCGTCCGCCATCAGGGACAGCAGACCCACCGGGAGGTTCTCGGTGGTGTTGAAGGTGAACGCCGCCAGCATCAGCGCCGCGACGACGGCGGCCCTGCGCCAGGGGGCCGGACGTACGCTGCCCATGCATGTGCCTTCCGGGGGAGGGGAGTCGGGGACGGCAAGCGTGCGGTGCCGAGGGCGGGGGTTCTACTCTTTCGATCCAGGACGAATCACTCGCAGGTGCCGGGGGGAACCGCTGTGCCGCTCACGCTGCGTCTGGGGACCGACGACCTGCGACGGTGCCGGTTCGCGGTCTCCCCGCTGTGCCAGACCCACGAGGCGCTGCGCATGCTGCGCCGGTCCGCCCGGCACGGCTACCACCGGGCCTGGCTGCGCCGCGCCGCGCCCACCGTGGCCGGACTCGACCTGTCCCCGCTGTGGCTGTTCATCCCGCCGGTCGGCGGCTACACCCCCGACTTCCTGGGGCCGCCGCCGGAGGAGCCGTACCCCCGTTTCGAGGACGAACTGGCCCGCGTGCGCGCCACCGATCCCGCCCTGGCCCACACCGAGATGGCCCGCTCGCTCGCCTGCACACCTGGGCTCACCGAGTCGCCGCAGGGCCGGGCCGCCCTCGACGACCCGGCCGCTGCCGTGCGGCGCCTCGCCGACCTCACCGAACAGGCCTGGCGGGCGCTGGTCGCCCCGGACTGGGCACGCCATCGTGCCGTGCTGGAGGCCGACATCGCCCACCGGTCCCGGCAGGTGGCGGACGCGGGCCTGGACGCGCTGTTCGCCGGTCTGCACCCGGACGTCGACTGGGCCGACGGGAGCCTCACCCTTCCCGTGCGCGGCGACCTGACGGACGCCCAACTCGCCGACGGACGGGGTGTGCTGCTCATGCCGAGTGTGTTCGTCTGGCCGGATGTGGTGAGCGGCTTCGCCCGGCCCTGGCAGCCGACGGTCATCTATCCCGCGCGCGGCATGGGCGGACTGCACACCGACGAGATGCCGCGCCCCTCGGAGGCGCTCGCACGCCTGCTGGGACGGCAACGAGCGGCGATCCTGGCCGGCCTCGAGGACCCGGCCTCGACCACCGACCTGGCCCGCCGCCACGGGCTCGCCCCCTCGACCGTCTCCGCCCATCTGTCGGTCCTGCGGGAAGCGGGTCTGCTCGGCTCACGACGACGGGGCCACCACGTGCTGTACGAGCGAACGCCGCTCGGCGACGCGGTGGCCTCCGGCGGCTGAGCTGTGCGGTGGTTCGGGTTGGTCGGTGGGGGTGGTGGTGGGGCGTGGTCGGGATGAGTCGGGGGATGCGGTGGTGTCCGCTGGCTGAGGTGTGGGGTGGTTCGGGTCGGCTGCTGGGGACGGCGGGTCCGGTCTGGGTGGGCGGGTGAGCGGGGGTGTTGGATGCGGTGGCCGGCGCCTGGCCTGCGGGGGCGGTTGGAGTTGGTTGCTGGGGGCGGGGGGTTGGGTCTGGTGGGGCGGTGAGCCGGGTGAGGGTACGGTGGCCGGCGCTCGGCTTGAGGTGGTGGGGGGCTGAGGTCGGCGGGCGGGTGGACGCGGGCGGGGGCTGCCTGCGCTGGATCGCTGTCCCTGGTGCCCACCACGGCCGGCCGCACGGAATCACCGCGGGCCGGAGCGTGGTCGGAGCCCCATGTGTGACGTCGGTTCCCGCGGGGCTCAGACGAGCGGCTCGCTGAGTTCGACCGAGCGCAGGGCGGCCGCGAGGGCCTGTTCGTCGCCGATGTCCAGGGCGGTGTCGGTGAGCTTGATGACGTGCTCGTCGCCGTGGGCGAGGGCTCGTTCCACGACCTCTTCGGGCGCCAGGTGCGCGGGAGGGGCGTAGGCGACCGGCGCCACGGGCGCGTACATCGCCGTCACCGCCGCCGACGCCGTCCAGGCCGCGTGCAGGCTGGGTATCCACTGGTCGCGGGGAAGGGAATCCAGGGTCCGCAGCACGGCGTTGGGGGCCGTGGCCGCGTGGACGAGCATCGTCGGCTCGCCGTGACCGTGGGTGGCGTAGCGGTGGGTCGCGGCGCGGACGAGTTCGGTGAGCCGCTCCTTCGCGGTGTCCGGGTCGGTCACCTCCTGCGCCCACACGGGCAGTCGGCGTACGGCGGCCAGACGGTTCCGGAACCCCACGTGCCCCGGCCCGATCGCGGGTACGGCGTCCAGGGCGTCCGTGGCGGTCGCCGCACCCGGCAGAGTCACGAGCCCTGTCACGGGCTGGTGGCGGGCCGCCCAGTAACCCAGCGCGTGCGCGAGTTCGGTGAGCCGGGGCGCGTTCTCCTCGGCCTCCACGGCGCGGACGGCGTGGCCGACCCGGATGACCGTGTGTGTGGCACCGCCGTACAGGCCCGGCAGCAGGCGCGGCCACCACTCGGCGAGCACGTCCTTCCAGGGGCGCTCGGCGAGCGCGCGGGAGAAATGGTCGGTCCAGTCCGCGATCCGGCGCGGATCACCCAGCGCCGAGGGCCAGTTGTCGTCCGTGACGGGGGCGGTGCGGTCGGGGAAGTCCTCCAGCCTGTCCCGGTAGAGGTCCAGCCACCGGTGCACGGAGCCGGCCTGCCCGTGCGCGGCGAGTGCCTCGACGACCATGGGGGCGTGGTTGGACAGCCAGCCCTCTCGCTCCGGGCCGGAGGCGTGGACGCGGTCCAGGGCCTCCTCGAGGTGTCCGCTCGTGTCGCTCGTATCGATCGTGTCCATGAACGGGACGCTATGCCGGGTGCGGGCCGGCGGGGATCGGGCGCGGGACGGAACCCGTGGGTGCGGGGGACCTAGGTCCCGCGCCCGATCGTGTCACCGGGTCAGGCGTTGGGGTCGAAGGAGATCCCCGACGGCTTCGCCGACGACAGGTGGGCCGCGAAATTGGCGTCCTTGAGACCGAAGTTGGCGCTGCCGAAGTCGTACGCGCTCAGCTTGTCGCGCAGCCCCGCCGGGTAGCCGTTCCAGCCGACCAGCGGCGGGTACTGCCACGTGCCCTTGGCGTTCTCCGGCGGCTCGTCCCCCGAGTTGGCCAGCCGGAAGCAGTGCGTGCTGACGCCGTCCTTGTGGTAGACGATCTTCGCGTGCGTGCCGTCGAAGCGGACGCCGGAGGCCGCGCTCACCGTGAACGAACCGTGGTTGGACGTCGACACGTACTGGATCGTGCCGTTCTGCACCCAGATCACGACGTGCTCCCAGTCGTTGCGGTGCCCGCCGATGCTGCTGTTCGCTATCGCCTGGTCCTTCTCGAAGTACAGGCCGTACATGTAGGCGCACCAGCCGTTGTTGCACTTGTAGCGCGAGTACGTGTTGGTGTTGTCGAGGTCCGAGGCGTCATGGCACTCGCCGCTGAGTGAACCCGTCGGGTTCAGACCGCCGTTGATCGTGCCGTCGGGGCCGATGGCGGGCGTCGAGTAGCAGCCGTCGGTGTCGTAGTCGAAGGCCGGCTGGTAGGTGTACTCGGCGCTCTCGGCGTTGGCGGGCAGTGCCTTGGGCGGGGCGGCGAACGCGGCGGAGGGGAAGGCGACCACGAGCGCGGCGGCGCCGGCCAGGCCGGTGAACCATCTCGTGCGGTGCTTCTTGAACGACGGTGACGCCACTGCGTCCTCCTCGTGGTCCGGGCGCAGCCCAACGGCTGTGAGGTTACTGGGGAGTTCAGCTTCCCGGCTTTTCATGTCCGCGCCAAGAGGTCGAAGGCGTCACTCCGGTTACGACCGGCCCAACGGTTCGGATCACACAGGTGCGTCGGGGAGGTCGGCCGAGGACTCCTCCGGCGCGAGATCAGGCCGCAGCCGCAGCCAGGACGGCTGACGCAGCAGCCCCGCCCGGGTACGGGTGCTGTAGCGGACCTCGCCGACCAGCCGGGGCAGCACCCAGTGCGCACCCGGGACCCGCGGCACGGGATCGAAGGGGCACACGTCCGTGGCCGCGGTGGCCAACAGCGAGGCGAGCTCTGTCCGTTCCGCCTCGCTCCAGCCGGTGCCCACATTGCCGACGTAGTGCAGCCGCCCGCCGCCCCGCTGTCCGACCAGTACCGATCCCGGCAGGCCCGTGAGCCTGCCCTTGCCGGGCAGCCAGCCGCCCACGACGACGTCCTCGCTGCGCATGTTGCGGATCTTGATCCAGGCGCGGGAGCGCACTCCTGGCTCGTACACCGAGTCGAGCCGTTTGCAGACCAGGCCTTCCAGACCGTGCTCACGCGTGGCGCGCAGGGCCTGTTCGCCGTGGCCGACGAGGGCGGCGGGTGTCGACCAGTGCGGGCCGGTGAGTTCCAGTTCGTCCAGTCGAGCGCGCCGCTGTGCGTAGGGGAGGGCGAGGAGCGAGCGCGGCCCCAGGTGCATCAGGTCGAACAGCACGAGATGCACGGGCGCTTCGGCCGCCCGGCGCGCGGCTCTGGCCGGGGAGTGGGCCAACTGCATGCGCGGTTGCAGCAACTGGAAGTCCGCACGGCCCTGTTCGTCCAGCGCCAGGATCTCCCCGTCGAGCACGGCGGGGGTGGCGCCGAGCGCACCGCCCAGTGGCCGCAGTTCGGGATAGGCGCCGGTGATCTCCTCCCCGGACCGGGCGCGCAGCACCACGTCGCCGTTCCCGGCGAGGTAGACCACCACTCGCTGGCCGTCCTGCTTGGTCTCGTAGGCCCATCGCGCGTCCTGTGAGGCGGGCGGCAGGGCGCCGGGTGTGGCGAGCATGGGTGAGATCGACGGGAGGGTCACGGGTGAGTTGTCGACGCGAGCACCGGCGGTCACGCGCTCCGCGCACCGGTTTCCCCTGAACGGGCGCCGCCCCGGGGGCCGGTCAGACCTCCTGGTACAGGTTCACGATGTTGCCGTCCGGGTCCCGCAGCCACAACGACCGGCGGCCCCACGGCTGGGTGGTCGGCGGCTTGAGGATCTCGACGCCCTGGGCCGCGAGCCGTTCGTGGCGTGCGTCCACGTCGGTGACCCGGAACTCCACGGTGAAACTCCCGCTCGCGGCGGCGGCCGTCGAACCGGGCACCATCGACTCCATGCCCCGGGTGGAGAAGAAGGACAGGACGGCGCCGGGGACCGTGACCCGGGCGAAGGGCGCCTCGCCCTCCACCTCCGCGTCGAGGACTCTCGCGTAGAAGGCGGCGAGCGCCGGGACGTCGTGGGTGATCAGGGAGGTGCCGGTGAAGTGGGGCCGCATCCGCAGATCGTAGGCGGAGGGTCGGACAACCGGGGCGGGGACCGGGCTGGGCCGCGGTGGGGCCGGATGTCGGAGGACGCAGGTCAGATGATGCCTCCGTTGGCCCGCAGCACCTGCCCGTTGACCCAGCGACCGGTCGGGCCGACCAGGAACGACACCACGGAAGCGATGTCCTGGGGGGTCCCCAGCCGCTCCAGCGGGGGCTGTGCGGCCAGACGAGCGACGGTCTCCTCGTCCTTGCCGTCGAGGAAGAGGTCGGTCGCCGTCGGTCCGGGGGCCACCGCGTTGACGGTCACGTCACGGCCGCGGAGCTCACGGGCGAGGATCAGGGTCATGGCCTCGACCGCGCCCTTGCTGGCCGCGTAGGCGCCGTAGCCGGGGAAGGCCAGGCCCACGACCGAGCTGGAGAGGTTGACGAGCGCGCCGCCCGGGCGCAGTCGGCGCGCGGCCTGCTGGTCGACGACGAAGGTGCCGCGGATGTTGGTGCGGTACAGGGCGTCGAGCTCGGCGAGGTCGAGCTCCGCGATCGGGGAGAGGGGCATCCGGCCCGCCGCGTGGACCACCGCGTCGACACCGCCGTACGTGGCTTCCGCCTGGTCGAACAGAGTGGCGACCGCGGTCTCGTCGGCGACGTCCGCGCGGGCGGCGTACGCGGTGCCGCCCACCTCCTCGATGGCGCGCACGGCCTGGTCGGCGGCGTCCTTGTTGCCCGCGTACCCGACGACGACCGCGAACCCGTCGGCGGCGAGCTGCTGGGCGATCTGCCGTCCGATGCCGCGCGATCCGCCGGTCACGATCGCGACACGCTGTTCCGTTCGGGGCTGAGTGGTCATGACTGCATCCTCCTAGGGTATCGCTGATACGACTTTCTCGTATCGACGATAACACAGAGTCGTAGCGATGGTAACTACCCTCTCGTATCGATGCTACGAATGCCGTACCGTGGGAGGTATGGATGCGAGGGAAAAGATCCTGGACGCGGCCACCGAGCTGCTGGCCGGTGCGTCGGCCGCCGATGTCTCCACGCGCGCCGTGTGCGAGAAGGCCGGGGTGGGTGCGCCGATGCTCTACCGGCTCTTCGGCGACAAGGCCGGTCTGCTGGCCGCCGTGGTCGACCGGGGATTCGAGCGGTATCTCGCGTCCAAGCGGGAGGCGCGGCCGAGTGGGGATCCGGTCGAGGACCTGAAGAGTGGCTGGGACAGCCACATGCGCTTCGCGCTGGAGCACCCCAGCCACTACCGCCTGATGTACTCGCCCGAGCTGACCGCGCCCCCGGCCGCGGCCCAGGAGGCGCACGACCTGCTGCACGGCATCCTCGAGCGCTGTGCGGCCGCGGGACGGCTGACGGTGCCGCCCGCGCTGGCCACGCAGATGATCATGTCCGCCAATGTCGGGGCGGCCCTGTCGATGCTGACCAGGCCCGAGCAGTACGCGGACACGAAGTACTCGGAGCGGCTGCGGGACGCGGTGCTGGATTCGGTGGCCCGGCCCGCCGACACCGACCCGCCTCGGGAAGGAAGCCCGGTGCCCGTCGCGGCCGCCACGCTGGCGGCCCGCCTGCGCGCCGACCTGCCGCAGACGCTCACCGCGGCGGAGTCGGCCCTGCTTCAGCAGTGGCTGGAGAAGCTCTCCGAGCGGTGAGGGGTCAGCGCTCCTCGGGCGGCAGCGGCTGCACCAGACCGGACTGGTAGGCCATGACGACGAGCTGGGCGCGGTCCCGGGCGCCCAGTTTCGTCATCGCACGGTGGACGTGGGTGCGGACCGTCAGGGGGCTGACGAAGAGCTTCTGCGCGATCTCGTCGTTGGAGTGCCCCTCGGCGACCCACGCCATCACCTCCCGTTCCCGGGTGGTGAGGCCGTTCAGGTCGTCGGCGGCCGCGAGCCGGGTGCCCAGGCCCGGAGCGGAGAGGAAGCGGGTGATCAGGGTGCGGGTGGCGCCGGGGGAGAGCAGGGAGTCGCCGGCCGCCACGGTGCGGATGCCGGCGAGCAGGGCCTCGGCGGTGACGTCCTTGCCGAGGAAGCCGCTGGCGCCGGACCGCAGTGCCTGCGCGACGTACTCGTCGATCTCGAACGTGGTCAGGATCAGCACCCGCGTGTCGGACAGCTCGGAGTCCGCGCAGATCACGGACGTGGCGGCCAGGCCGTCGGTCCCCGGCATGCGGATGTCCATGAGGATCACGTCGGGCCGATGGACGCGCGCGAGGTCGACCGCCGCGGCGCCGTCGGTGGCCTCCGCGACGACCTCCATGTCGTCGCACGAGTCGATGAGGATCCGGAAGGTGGCCCGCAACAGGGCCTGGTCGTCGGCGAGCAGTACGCGGATGGTCATGGGATCCGATCTTGACGTGCCGAGGTGATGGGGACCGGGACAGCCGAGACCGACCCGCCGCGTCCGGCCGGTCCATGCCGGGACGGCCCTCGCCGCCCACGCTGCCGGACAAGGACGCGGACAGTCGCGGCGCGGCCGTCAGGGCGACGACCGTACGGACTGCCGCCGCGACCCCTCCCGGCCGAGTGGGCCACGCGTCCCCACCTCCATGGTCCGGATCGCCAGTCTTGCGTAACCCGGTCCGCTCGTCGTCGTACCACCGCCGTCCATCGCGCGTACTGAGAACGCAGTACGCGCCAGGGGCGGGTCCTCCTCGGGCAGGACCTGGTGGTCGCCGGTCGGCGACCACCAGGCGTGGGTGTCAGCGCCCCGAGGGCGTTCCGGCCGAGGTCTCCGCGGCGGCCGGTGCCGGGGGGTCCGCCGGAACCGCGGCGCGCGGGCGCGGGATGAAGGAGGCGAGGGCGAAGGCCAAGAGCGCGGCGCCCGCGCCGATCGCCATGACGGTCTTGAAGCCGTTCTCGGACGGCAGCGCGTAACCGCCCAGGTCGATGGTCATCTGGGCCAGCACGACACCGGCGATGGCACTCGCGCAGGACGTGCCGATGGACCGCATCAAGGTGTTCAGGCTGTTCGCGGCCGCCGTCTCGGACGCAGGTACGGCGCCCATGATGAGCGCGGGCATCGAGCCGTATGTGAACCCGATGCCGGCGCCGATCACGGAGGAGACCAGCACCAGGTGCCAGACCTCGGACATCAGCACGATGTTCAGGCCGTACCCGCAGGCCACGATCAGCGCGCCGATCATCAGTGTCACCTTCGGGCCCTTGGTCTTGGAGACCGCCGCCGAGACCGGGGCCAGAGCCATCATCACCAGGCCGGACGGGGCCATGACCAGACCGGCGGTCAGCAGCGACCTGCCCAGGCCGAAGCCCGTCCGAGTGGGCAGCTGGAGCAGCTGCGGGAGCACGAGCGACATCGCGAACATCGAGAAACCGACCGCGATCGAGGCGAGGTTGGTGAACAGCACCTGACGACGGGCGGTGGTGCGCAGGTCGACCAGCGGCTGGGCGGTGCGCAGTTCGAACAGGCCCCAGGCCAGCAGGACGATCACGGCCGCGGTGAAGAGCCCGAGCGTGGTGCCGCTCGTCCAGCCCCAGTCGGCACCCTTGGAGATGGCCAGCAGGAGGCAGACCAGGCCGACCGCCATGCCCACCGCGCCGACCGCGTCGAAGCGGCCACCGGTGCGCACCCGGGACTCCGGCACGAACGCCAGGACGAGGACGAGGGCTGCCGCGCCCATCGCGGCCGAGGCCCAGAACAGGACGTGCCAGTCGAAGTTGTCCGCGATCAGCGCAGCGGTCGGCAGGCCCAGGGCACCGCCGACGCCGAGGGAGGCACTCATCAGCGCGGTGGCCCCGGCCAGGCGCTCGGCGGGCAGTTCGTCGCGCATGATGCTGATGCCGAGCGGGATGACACCGGAGGACAGGCCCTGCAGCGCACGGCCGACGATCATCGGGACCAGGGCGTGGCTGATTCCGCAGGCCACCGATCCGACCACCAGCATCACCACGCTGACCAGCAGCATCCGGCGCTTGCCGAACATGTCGCCGAGCCGTCCGACGACCGGAGTGGCCACGGCTGCCGCGAGCAGGGTCGCGGTGACCGCCCACGCGGTGTCCGAGGCCGGGGCGTCCAGCAGTCTGGGCAGCTCCGGCACGATCGGGATCACCAGGGTCTGCATCAGCGAGACGACGATTCCGGCGAAGGCCAGCACCGCCACCACGGCGTTCGGCCGCGGCGCGGCCACAGCGGCCGTGTCGGCGGATCTGGCGGGAGCGTCGGACATGAAAGAGCCTCCAGGGCAGGGGGGCGGGACCGAAAGCCGTGGGAGAATTAAGTCAGGTGCTTGACTTAGCGTACCGGTCCGGTGCCGGAGTCTCCCGAGGGGGACCGTGTGGTCCTGCGCACCGTTCTCGACGTGCTGTTGCGTAGGCTTCCGGCACTGGAACCCGCCGCATGGCCGGCGGGCCTCGGGCGGCTCGAGGGGCTGGCCGTCGGAGGGCTCAGCGAAGTCCCGGTGCGGTGGTGAGCATGGCGGGCAGGGCGGTACGCGAGGAACAGGTCAGCGCGACCCGGGAGCTGATCCTGACCGCGGCCGAGCGGCTCTTCGCCGAGCGCGGTGTCCTCGCCGTGTCCAACCGTCAGGTCAGCGAGGCCGCGGGGCAGGGCAACAACGCCGCGGTCGGCTACCACTTCGGCACCAAGGCCGACCTGGTCCGGGCGATCGCCCGCAAGCACCACACCCGTATCGAGGAGATCCGCGCCCGGCTGCTGGCCGAGGTCCGCGACTCCACGGACGTACGCGACTGGGTGGACTGCCTGGTCCGGCCCGTGCCCGAACATCTCGCCGCGCTGGGCAGCCCCACCTGGTTCGCCCGGTTCTGCGCCCAGGTCATGACCGACCCGGTACTCCAGCAGATCATGGTCGAGGAGTCCATGTCCTCGCCGTCGCTCCGGCAGATCGTCGAGGGCCTGAACCGTTGTCTGCCCGAACTGCCCGCCGATGTCCGTGCCGAGCGGTCCGAGATGGCCCGGCATCTGATCGTGCACATGGCCGCCGACCGCGAACGGGCCCTGGCCGAGAACACCCCGACACCCCGCGCGAACTGGCACGACGCCGCCACCGGCCTCGGTGACGTCGTGGTCGCCATGTGGACGGCTCCGGTCACTCCGACCCGGTAGAAGATCCGAACCGGGGAGGGTGTTGCTTGAGTTAGGCAACGAAAGCGCTAGGGTGGGCGGGCGATCCCCTCCGACGAACGGTCTCGTCCATGCATGGCAGTTCCAGCGAGAGACGGGCACTCGCCCGCGGTGCCGGTCAGCGCCTCCTGGTCGTCGCGGGCGACTCGGGCGCCGCCGAACTGCTCTCCACCACACTGGAGTTGGCGGGCTATCGGGTCGTCGCCGTCGCCGCTGCCGCCGAAGGCCTGGCGCGGTTGACCCGGGAGCGGTTCGATCTCGTGGTCGTCGACGCCGGCCTGCCGGACGTGACCGAACTGGGCCGCAACCGGCCGACGTTGGCCCGCCGGCCGCCGGTGCTCCTGCTGATCGACTATGAATCCCTGGACCGGATCGTGCCCGAACTGGGCCTCGGGGAGCGGGACTACGTCACCAAGCCGCTCCGCGTGGCCGACCTCCTGGCCAGGGTGCAGGTCCTGCTGCGCGGTACCGGGGCAGGGCCCGCCCGGACCGGCGCCCTCTGCTACCGCGATCTCGTGCTGGACGACACCCTGTGCGAGGCTCGTCGCGGGCCGCGCGGCCTCGATCTCACCCCTGCCGAGTACCGGCTGCTGCGTCATCTCCTGGTCAACGCCCACCGGGTGCTGTCCAAGGAGCAGATCGGCCGGTACGTGTGGGGCGACCACCGAGGCGACAACGCGATCGAACAGCTCGTCTCCCGGCTGCGGCGCAAGGTGGACCAGGAGGCGCCCGAGCTCATCCATACCCGGCGTGGCTTCGGCTACTGGCTGGGACGCGCCGACGCGGAGGCGTGAGGGTTCGGCTGCAAACGGTGGGTACTGGTGTCTCCGGGCGGACTCTCCATGCACAACTCACCTGTGAGTAAAGTGAGTTGACGATACGCCAGGTGTGTGATCCGGGTCACGTCAGCTTCCCGTCAGGTCACTGGCGGGATGACGTCAGCCCGGTCTGTTTGCATGTGTTCACCGAGGCCTCGACCACTTCGCCCCGGCGCTCCGCCCCCTCGGGCAGAGCCCCCCACCACCGAGGAGAACCATGGCCGAAACCGTGGCCGGTCCCGCGCACGACGTCGCGGGCACCGCCCCCGAGTTCCCCATGCCGCGTGCCTCCCGCTGTCCCTTCGACCCGCCGCCCGGTCTCAAGGAGCTCCAGGAGCAGGGGCCGCTCGCGAAGGTACGCCTGTGGGACGGCAGCGAGCCCTGGCTCGTGACCCGCTACGCCGAGCAGCGGGCCGTCCTGGGCGACCCCCGGGTCAGCGCCGACACCGAGCAGCCGGGCTATCCGACCAAGGCCAGTGCCGAGGCCGGTGAGGGCAAGCTCAGCTTCATCATGATGGACGACCCCGAACACGCCCGGCTGCGCCGGATGGTGACGGCACCGTTCGCCATCAGGAAGGTCGAGGCCCTCAGGCCCGCCGTACAGCGGATCGTGGACGGCCTGATCGACGACATGCTGGCTGGTCCCGGTCCCGTCGACCTCGTCGAGGCCTTCGCCCTGCCGATCCCGTCGCTGGTCATCTGCGAACTGCTCGGCGTGCCCTACGCCGACCACGCGATGTTCCAGGACAACACCAGGACGATGGTCCGCACGACCGCGACCCCCGAGGAACGCGGCGCCGCGACCCGGGAGATCGCCGGATATCTGGCCGGTCAGATCGCCCGGCGCCTCACCGACCCCCAGGACGACCTCCTGTCGGGCATCGCCGGGCGCGTCGCCGCGGGGGAGCTGACGCACGGGCAGGCCACGGAGATGGCCCTGCTCCTGCTGATCGCGGGCCACGAGACCACCGCGAACATGATCACGCTGGGTACCGCCGCCCTCCTCGAACACCCTGACCAGCTCGCCCTGTTGCGTGACACCGACGACCCCAAGCTCGTCGCCTCGGCGGTCGAGGAACTGCTGCGCTACCTCCACATCACGCACCTGGGGCGCCGGCGCGCGGTCACCGAGGACATCGAGCTCGCCGGGCAGGTCATCAGGGCCGGCGAGGGCGTGATCATGGTCAACGAGATCGGCAACCGCGACCCCGAGGTGTTCGAGGACCCCGACCGCCTCGACATCACCCGCGACGCCCGCCGCCACGTCGCGTTCGGCTTCGGCGTCCACCAGTGCCTCGGCCAGCCGCTGGCCCGCATGGAGCTCCAGGTCGTCTACGGCACCCTCTACCGGCGCATCCCCACCCTCAGGCTCGCCTGCGCCCTGGAGGACGTGAGGTTCAAGCACGACGCGTTCATCTACGGCATCCACGAACTGCCGGTGGCCTGGTAACGGCTCCCGCCCACCCACGACAACCGCGAGAAGGACAAGGGGAATCCCATGAAGGTGGAACTGGAAGCCGACAAGTGCGTCGCCTCCGGGCAGTGTGTGGTCGCCGCCATGGACGTGTTCGACCAGGACGACGAGGGCATCGCGATCCTCCTGACGGAAGAGGTCGGCGACGACCAGGTCGACGACGTCAGGGAAGCCGTCGCCGTCTGTCCGGCCGCGGCGATCCGGCTGGTCCAGGCGTGAGGCGGATCGCCGTCGTCGGCGCCTCGGCCGCCGGGCTCTCGGCGGCCGAGGCGCTGCGCCGGCAGGGGTACGACGGCGCGATCACCCTCATCGGCGAGGAGCCCGAACCTCCCTACGACCGACCGCCGTTGTCCAAGCAGGTCCTGGCAGGGGAGTGGGAGCGGGACCGGCTCGCCCTGCGCACCCCCGCCGACCTCGCCGCGCTCGACCTCGACCTGCGGCTCGGTGTCGCGGCGAAGGGCCTCGAACTCGGCTCCCGCACAGTGGAGTTGGGCGACGGATCCGAGGTGCCGTACGACGGGCTGATCATCGCCACCGGAGTACGGCCGCGCCGGCTGCCTGGTGAGGGCGCGCACGTGCTGCGCACCCTGGACGACGCGCTCACGCTGCGGGAGCGGCTGAGCGCCGGGCAGCGCCTGGTCGTGGTGGGCGCCGGTTTCCTCGGTGCGGAGGCCGCCGCGGTCGCCTGGCGCCTCGGTGCCGAGGTGACCGTCCTCGAACCCGCCGCGGTGCCGCTGGCGCACGCGGTCGGCGCCGAGGGCGGGCGGATGCTGGCCCAGGTCCATGTGGACCGGGGCGTCGACCTGCGCTGCGGAGTCACCGTGACCGAGGTGACCGAGGACGGCGTCCGGCTCGCCGGTGGCGAGGAGATCGAGGCGGACGAGGTGCTCGTGGCCATCGGCTCGCTGCCCAACACCGAGTGGCTGGAGGGCAGCGGGCTCACGGTGGGCGACGGGCTGGTGTGCGACCAGTACTGCGAGGCCGCGAAGAACGTGTACGCGGCCGGCGATGTCGCCCGCTGGTACAACCCGTTGTTCGGCACCTCGATGCGGATCGAGCACCGCACCAACGCGGCCGAGCAGGGCATGGCGGCCGCCCGCAACCTGCTCGCAGCCGAGGGGGCGCGCAAGCCGTTCGCGCCCGTGCCGTACTTCTGGTCCGACCAGTACGACATGAAGATCCAGGCCTACGGCTTCCTGCGCGGGCACGACGAAGTCGCCGTCGTGGAAGGTGACTTGGCGCAGCGCCGGTTCGTCGCGGGGTACCGCACCGACGACCGCGTCAGCGGTGTCCTCGCGGTGGGCATGCCGCCCAAGGCGATCCGGCGGTGGCGGCAGGCCATCGCTACCGGAGCGGCCTGGCGCGAGACCGTGCGGACGGGCGTCCCGGCGGCCGACGTCTGAGTGTTCGGGGGGGCGCGGGCCACGGGTCGGCTGCCGGCGTTCCCTCCCGTACCCGCCCCGTACCCGCGCTCAGGCCCTCCGTAGGTTACTTGAGTTACGCAACAAGATGGTAAACTGGCCAGTATGCCCTCACAGCCGCTCCCCGACGTCCCCGCGTCCCCGGAAGTCATCGAGATCGAGCGGGCGCTCACCCGCATCACCTACCTGAGCACCCGGGCCCGGCAGCACGACCGGCTGATGGCCCTGGCCGAGGTGCCGCTGGACCGTGCCGCCGTGGCGCTGCTGCGGCAGGTCGCCGACACCGAACCGATGCGCCCGGGCGAGCTGGCCAACCGACTGGGTGTGGAGGCCTCCCACGTCACCCGCACCGTCCAGCAGCTGCAGAAGTCGGGTTATGTCACGCGTGTCCCCGACCCCGACGACCGGCGCGCCCAGCGCATCCAGCTCACCGAGACCGGTCAGCAGGCGATCGACCGCATCCGCGACGCCGGCGCCCGCGGTATGCAGCTGGCCCTGGCGGAGTGGTCGCCCGAGGAGCTTCGGCAGCTCGCCGGGCTCTTCCATCGCATGGTGGACGACTTCCTCTCCTACTCGATCGACGACGACAGCGAGGAGCCGACACCGGCCGGGACCGCCTGAAGCTCATCGCACCGGAAGGCGTGGAGCGGACGGTCGCACCGCGGGCTCGCGAAGCCCCCGCAGCAGCAGGCCGCCCAGCGCGGGCAGGACGATCAGCGGTACCAGCGCGGTCCGCAACGACGTGGCGTCGGCCAGCGCCCCTACCGCCGGGGCGGCCAGCCCGCCGACGCTCACCGTCAGGCCCAGCGTGACCCCGCTCGCGGTACCCACCCGCCCCGGCAGAAAGTCCTGGCCGAGGGTGACGTGCAGGGAGAACGGCACGTACAGGCAGGCCGAGGTGAGGGCGACGAAGAGATACACAGCGGGGCCGGGGACGAGCACCAACCCGGCCACGGCGAGCACGGTCAGCGCATACGCCCGGCGCACCACCGCGACGCGCCCGTACCGGTCGGCGAGCCGGCCCCCGAGGACCGTGCCCACGGCACCGCCCGCGTAGAGGACGCACAGCGCCGCCGTACCGGCCACGTCCCCGCCGCCGACGCGCTCACGGACGTACAGCGAAACGAAGGCGCTCAGCCCGACGAACACGACCGACCGGCACACCACCGCGCCCGCGAGCCGCAGGAACGACGGCCAGTCGTCGCTCCCGGAGCTCTCGGTCGGCCGTCCGGTCTGCGCGCGGACCCGGGACGCGCGTACCGCCGCAGCGCACAGGGCCGCACCCGCCACGGCCGGCACGACCAGCAAGGGTGAGGCGTTCAGCCCGCCCGTGGCGATCACGGCGGCGACCAGCAGCGGGGCAAGGGCGAAGCCGACATTGCCGCCGAGCGCGAACCACCCCATCCCCGTGTTGCCGCCGGACGCGACGGCTCGCGCGGCCCTGGCGGCCTCCGGGTGGTAGGCCGCGACCCCGATCCCGGACACGGCGACCGCCGCCAGAGTGAGCGGATAGGAGCCGACGACCCCACTCAGCGCCACCCCCGAACCCGCGGTCAGCGCGCTCAGGGGCAGCAGCCACGGCATCGCCCAGCGGTCGGTGAGCGCGCCGAACAGCGGCTGCACCACCGACGACAGCAGGGACGCGGCCAGGACGATGCCCGACGCGGCCGCATACGAAGAGGCGCGCTCGGCGACGAAGAAGGGCACCAGGGCGGCGACGGCCCCCTGGTACACGTCCACACAGGCGTGACCGAGCGACATCAGCGTGAGGGAACGATTCCTGGACACCGGACGAGCTTCGCCCGAGTGGTGTCCGGCCCGCTTTCGATAATCTGCCCATTGATGTCGAACATCCGCCACCCGGCCATGCGCCACACCCCTTCGGCGCCCACGCGTGCCCAGCACCTCGCCGCAGGCGAACGCATCGACGCCCACCGGCACGACGACCACCAGATCGTCTACGCGGGTTCCGGTGTCCTCGCGGTCACCACCGACGCCGGCACCTGGTTCGCGCCCGGTACCCGCGCCATCTGGGTCCCCGCGGGCACCACCCACGCCCACCGCGCCCACGGCCGGCTCGACCTGCACCTGGTCGGCCTCCCCGCCGACGACAACCCGGTCGGTCCGGACGCCCCGACCGTCCTCGCCGTCGGCCCGCTGCTGCGCGAGCTGATCCTCGCCTACACCCGCGACCCGGCCGACGACAGCCCCGAACGTCACCGCCTGCTCGCCGTCCTGCGCGACCAGCTGCGCGCCTCGCCCCAGCAGCCCCTGCTGCTGCCCACCCCCACCGATCCCCGGCTGGCCGAGGTCTGCGCGCTCGTCCACGCCGACCCCGCCGACCCGCGCACCCTCGCCGCCCTCGGCGCCGCGACCGGTGCCTCGGAACGCACCCTCAGCCGACTGTTCCGCGGCGAGTTCGGCATGACCTTCCCACAGTGGCGCACTCAGTCGAGGCTCTACCACGCCCTGCGCCTGCTGGCCGACGACGTCCCCGTCACGACCGTCGCCCACCGTTGCGGCTGGTCCTCCGCGAGCGCATTCATCGACGTCTTCCACCGCTCCTTCGGCTACACCCCGGGCACCCACAACCGTCGTTCCCGGTGAGGGCGGAGGCCGCCGCACGAGGTGCCTGTACCGTCCAGTAATGTGCGCGGCAGCCCCCCAGGAGGAGGAACCGTGTCACGGTCCCCACGCTCGCCCCTGCTGCTCGCCGGCCTGCTGGCCACCGCGGGCGTCACCCACTTCGCCGCACCACGTCCGTACGACGCCACCATCCCGCGGGCCCTGCCCGGCAAGCCCCGGACCTGGACCTACGCGAGCGGTGCCGTGGAGCTCGCGCTCGCCGCCGGTCTGGCGCTGCCGAAGACCCGGCGGACCGCGGCGCTCGCCACGGCCGCCTTCTTCGTCGGGGTGTTCCCCGCCAACGTCAAGATGGCCGCCGACTGGCGTGACCGTCCCGCACCGCTCAAGGCGGCGGCTCTCGGACGGCTGCCGCTGCAACTGCCGCTCGTGCTGTGGGCACGCAGCATCGCGAAGAACGGGGAGGGCCAGGCATGAGCAAGGCGATCGAGACCGGCGACATCGTCGAGGACTTCGAGCTCCCGGACGAGACCGGCACCAGCCGCAAGTTGTCCGAGCTGCTCGCCGACGGCCCGGTCGTGCTCTTCTTCTACCCCGCCGCCCTGACCGCCGGCTGCACGGCGGAGGCCTGCCACTTCCGCGACCTCGCCGCCGAGTTCGCCGCGGCCGGCGCCCGGCCGGTGGGCATCAGTGGCGACACCGTCGAACGCCAGCAGGAGTTCGCCGGACAGCACACCCTCGGCATGCCCCTGCTGTCCGACGCCGACGGCAAGATACGCGAGCTCTTCGGCGTCAAGCGAGGCTTCTCCCTGGCTCCCACCAAACGCGTCACCTTCGTCATCGCCCAGGACCGTACGGTGCTGGAGGTCGTCCGCAGCGAGCTGCGCATGAACACCCACGCCGACCGCGCCCTCGCCGCTCTCCGCGAGCGCGGAAAGTGACGGTCGCAGGACGGAGGAGCCCCGCAGTCCTCCGTTTCGGTTGAACCGGCCGGACAAAAGAACGATCCTGAACAAATGGTGCACGGATCTGCTGCGGCGATCGTCGATACCCGAGGTGTGGTGAGGGGCTGGAGCGAGGGCGCCCGCGAACTGACGGGATACCCGGCGGACGAGGTCGTGGGCCGCTCGGCCCGTGACCTGCTCACCGAGGCCCCGACGGCCGAGGCCGTCGCGGATCTGGTCGGCGCCGTCGTGCTGCGCCGCCGTGACGGCTCGTCCCTCGCGCTGCTGCTCACCGCCTGCGCCGTGCTCGGTGAGAACCGGGAATGCTCCGGCTACATGATCACCGCCGAGGCTCCCGGTGGCCCCGAACCGACCCTGGCGGGCCAGGCCTTCCAGCACGCGTCCTTGGCCATGTCGGTCTTCGACGCGAGTCAGCGCTACCTGCGGCTGAACGATGTGGCCTGCCGGATCATGGGCGTACCGCAGGAGGCGCTGCTGGGGCGACACTTCCCGGAGAGCGTGGAGGACCGTCTGGCGCATCGCGGCTGGCTCGCCCATCTGCGCCAGGTCGTCGACACCGGCCGTCCGGTTCGGTACGAGAGCTTCACCGGGGCTCCCGCGCTGAACCGGGAGCACGCGTGGACCACCGACATGTGGCCCCTGCGGGACGGCGACGGTGAGGTCCACGCGGTGGCCATCGCGTCGTTCGACAGCACCGAGCAGTACTGGGCCCGGCGGCGACTGCTTTTGCTCAACGAGGCGGCGGCCACCATCGGCACCACCCTCGACGTGGTGCGCACCGCCGAGGAACTCGTCGAACTCCTCGTGCCCCGGTACGCCGACTTCGCCAGCGTGGACCTCCTCGACTGGGTGCTCGGCGCGGACGAGCCGCCGACCGCGCTGGAGGGCGACGTCGTCCTGCGCCGCGTCGCCCACGCCTCCGGCCACGAGGGCACCCCCGAGGCCGCCGTCCGCCTCGGCGAGACGGACGTCTACCCTGCCTCCTCGCCGCCCGCGCGGGCCCTGCGGGAGGGACGGGGGGCCCTCAGCCAGGCCGGCGAGCCCGACTTCGTGCGCTGGGTGGCCGAGCGCAACGCCCGCGCCCCGGCCGGCCGCTCGTACCGCAAGGGCGTCCACTCGGTGCTCGCCGTGCCGCTCAAGGCCCGCGGCACCACCCTGGGCGTCGCGGTCGCCGTCCGCATCGCCCACCCCGACGACTTCGGGGACGACGACGCCGTCCTCGGCGAGGAACTCGCCAGCCGGGCCGCCGTCTGCGTCGACAACGCCCGCCGTTTCGCCCGCGAACGCACCACCGCGCTCGCCCTGCAGAGCAGCCTCCTGCCGCGCGGCCTGCCCGGACAGGCCGCGGTCGAGGTCGCCCACCGCTATCTGCCCTCCGGCTCGCTGGCCGGCATCGGCGGTGACTGGTTCGACGTCATTCCGCTCTCCGGCAGCCGCGTCGCCCTGGTCGTCGGTGACGTCGTCGGCCACGGCATCCCCTCCTCGGCGACCATGGGCCGCCTGTGCACGGCAGTGCGCACCCTCGCCGACGTCGACCTGCCGCCCGACGAACTCCTCACCCACCTCGACGACCTCGTCACCCACCTCGCGTCCGACGACCGCCCCGACGAGGGGGGTGAGGTCGCCGAGCTCGGCGCCACCTGCCTCTACGCCGTCTACGACCCCGTCTCGCGCCGCCTCACCGCGGCCTCCGCCGGTCACCCGCCACCCGCCGTCGTCCTGCCCGACGGCACGGCGCGCCTCGTCACCCTGAGCACGGGGCCCCCGCTCGGCGTCGGTGGCCTGCCCTTCGAGGCGACGGAGATCGAACTGCCCGAAGGGGCCGTGGTCGCCCTCTACACCGACGGTCTGACCGAGGACCGGGACCGCGACGTCGATCACGCCACCGACGAACTGTGCCGCGCGCTCACCGCGAAAACGGACACCCTCGACGAGCTGTGCGACACCGTCCTGAAGGCCGTACTGCCCGAGGAGCCCGGTGACGACGTGGCCCTGCTGCTGGCCCGCACCCGGGTTCTCGGCGCGGACCGGGTCGCCACCTGGGGCGTCGAGCCCGACCCCGCGCACGTGGCCGTCACCCGACAGGCCGCCACCGAGCAACTCGCCGTCTGGGGACTGGAGGAGGCCTCCTTCGTCACCGAACTCGTCGTCAGCGAGCTGGTCACCAATGCCATCCGCTACGGCGAACCGCCCATCCAGCTCCGGCTGATCCGTGACCGCACCCTCATCTGCGAGGTCTCCGACGGCAGTTCCACCTCACCGCACCTGCGGCGCGCCCACGCCTTCGACGAGGGCGGCCGCGGGCTGCTGCTGGTCGCCCAGCTCACCCAGCGCTGGGGAAGCCGGCAGACCGGCAGCGGAAAGACGATCTGGGCCGAGCAGTCGCTGGAACCGCCCGACTTCTGATCACTGCGCTCACTCGAAGGAGCAGCCGGGGTTCGGCACGTCCTCCGAGTACGGCGAGCCGTGCGGGAGCACGTACAGCACTTCCAGGACGAGCGGGGTGGTCCCTTCGTTGCGGCCGAGGTGGACGTCGCTCGGCCCGCCGGGCTCGCGCACCACGGTGCCCTGCCGATAGACGCCGTCACTGGCGCAGTCGGCGTGGTAGTGGCTGAGGGTGCCCTGCTTGACGTACCCGTAGACGGGACCGTCGTGGTAGTGCCAGCCGGTCGCCTGACCCGGCGGGACGGTGATCTCTCTGAGGACGTAGTCGGTGTCGCCCACGGTCTTCTGGGCGATCAGCGTGCCGGTCACTCCGGGGCCGGGCGGGGTCGCCTGTGCGGTGCCGCCGGCGAAGACGGTGGCGGTGACGACCGCGCCGGATATGGCGGTACGGAGCGCGATGCGCATACGGAAGGCCTCCTGGCTCGTGTTCTGGGCGACGCATGTCGCGGTGAACGTCGCTGTGAACATAGAGGCACGGAAAGCCAGTTGGGGGGAGATTCGGTGGATCTTCCAGCTCAGTTCTCCTCGGCGGCGACCTGGGCCAGGGTCCGGCCGGTCCGCACCGAGCGTGCCCGGCGCGGATCGGGCGTGCCGTGCCCCGGTGCCCGCCCCTCGGCCGCCTTCACCAGCAGCCAGGACCCCTCACGGAACCGGGTGAGCGCGTACGTGCCGTGCAGTTTCGATCCATGCAGCCGGAACGTGGCGTGCCCGCGCTTCAGCGACTGGCCGAAGTCCACGGGACGTCCCTTCTTGTCGTGGCTGAGGGGCTCGTAGGTCCCGTGGTCCCAGACGATCACGGTGCCGCCGCCGTACTCGCCCTGCGCGATCACGCCCTCGAACTCCTCGTACTCCAGCGGATGGTCTTCCGTGGGCACGGCGAGCCGCTTGTCCTGGGGGACGTCGGAGGGGCCCTTCGGGACCGACCAGGACTTCAGCACGTCGTCGATCTGGAGGCGGAAGTCGAAGTGCAGGGTGCTCGCGTCATGGATCTGCACGACGAACCGCGGCTTAGCACCGGTGTGCCCTTCCCGGCCCTCGGGCTCACCAGTGCGCGCGAAGTCCCGCTTGCCGCGGTAGTCCCGCAGTCGCTCAGTCACGCGCCCCGGGTACCCCTCCCGCGCTTCAGAACTCCTCGTGCACCTCCGGGTCCCCGCCGAGGCGCCGGTGCGCACGGTCGGCGATCGCCGCCATCTCGGCCTCGCTCAGCTCGAAACCGAAGACGTCGAGGTTGGTGCGCTGCCGCTCGGGGTCGCCGGACTTGGGGATCGGCAGGGCGCCGAGCTGGATGTGCCAGCGCAGGATCACCTGGCCGGGCGTGACACCGTGCGTCTCGGCCACGTCGGCCACGGCCGGATCGTCGAGGAGGTCCGAACCCCGGCCCAGCGGACTCCAGCTCTCCGTCACGATGCCCTTGTCGGCGTGGAAGGCGCGCAATTCGTCCTGCGGGAACAAGGGGTGCAGCTCGACCTGGTTGACGGACGGCAGGACCCCGGTCTCCTTCTCCAGCTGCTCGATGTGCGCGGCCGTGAAGTTGGAGACCCCGATCGACCGTACGAGACCCTCCTCGCGCAGCTTGATCATGGCCTTCCACGAGTCGACGTACCTGTCGACGCGGGGGAGCGGCCAGTGGATCAGATACAGGTCCACGTACTCCAGGCCGAGACGGGCACGGGACTCCTCGAAGGAGGCCAGGGTCTCCTCGTGGCCGTGATGCCGGCCGGGCAGCTTCGTCGTCACGAGGATCTCCTCGCGCGGGACGCCGCCGGCGGCCACGCCACGGCCGACACCGGTCTCGTTCCGGTAGTTCGTCGCCGTGTCCAGGAGCCGGTAGCCGCTCTCCAGGGCGGTGGCGACCGCCCGCTCCGCCTCGGTGTCGTTCATCGGCCAGGTGCCCAGACCGAGGGCGGGGATCTTCGTACCGTCGTTGAGCGTGTGTGCCGGGATGCTGATCACGTCCGGACCTTCCCTTGACTGAGTCGTCCCCCCAGCCTCACGGACAGGGCGGGCAATGATCAACCGGACGGGCGCGGACGAGGACGGCGGACCCTCGTCAGGGGACGGTGTGGGCCGTGCCGCCTTCAGCGGCGAGTGCTTCGGCGATCCGCCGGTGGGCCTCTCGGCGTTCCCCGTCCGGGAGGGGCGGCAGGAGCTCTTCCCATACGGGAAGGAAGGTTCCCCGAAGCTGCATCAGCCCAGCAGGTCGCGCGAGCAGCCAGAAGTGCAGGTGGGCGGCTCCGTCGCCCCACCGGTTGACGTGGACACGGGCGACACCGTCGAGAGCGCGCACCGCCCGCTCCGCCCGCTGGAGCAGGGGGCCGAGCTCGGCCGCGCGTTCGGCGGGCAGGTCGGACAGGTCGTAGTGGCCGCGCGGCTGCAGCATCACCACCGCCGGGAGGCGGGACTCGGTGCCGACCGCGTCCAGCCGCCAGTGGTCGTCGGACCAGAGGGCTTCCGTCACGGGCTTGCGGCAGGTGGGGCACTCCTCGGGGCCGTCCTCGCCGGAGCGGGCGGGCTCGGGGAGGACGGGGGGCTGCAAGGGCTTGACCCGGAGGTCGCCTTCGAAGGGGAAGGTTTCCCAGGCAGTCACCGAATCGGCGGGAAGGGGCAGCTGTTCGCCCGCCCGCAGGCGCCGTACGAAGGGGCTGGGCTCCTGGGGAGTTGAGGGAACGGTCACGCTGGGCAGTCAACCATGGGTGACGTGCCCCGTGGGGCGCGGACTTCGGACGGATGACGGCGATCAACGGAGCACGCATGACGACGGACACGGGCACGGCGGAGTGGGACGCGGGCATCGAGGTGAACCCGGTGGCCGGGCACATCGGAGCCGAGATCACCGGGGTCGATCTGGCCGGCGAACTCGACGACTCCGTGGTCGCCGCGATCCGGGCGGCGGTGCTGCGCTGGAAGGTGGTGTTCTTCCGCGGACAGAAACTCGACCACGCCGGCCATGTGGCCTTCGCCCGCAGGTTCGGTGAGCCCGTCGTCCTGGGCAGGCGCGGCAGCGCGTCGCCCGCGGAGTTCGCGGAGGTCGAGACGACCGCCGACCGTCTGGAGCTGGGCGGGAAGTTCGGCATGGAGCACGAGGAGTGGCTGCAGCGTCGGCGGCACACGCTGCTGCGCGGCTGGCACTGCGACCACGGCGCCCGCATCGACCCGCCCGCGGCGACCATCCTGCGCGCCGAGACCGTTCCGCCGTACGGCGGCGACACCACCTGGTCCAACCTCGCGGCCGCCTACGCCGGGCTGTCCGCTCCGGTACGGGAGTTCGTGGACGGCCTGCGCGTGGAGCACCGGCTCGGCGTCGGCTACCAGCCCCGCCCGGGCGACGACGCCTACGTCCGCCACCTCCTGGACCACCAGGTCGCCTCGCTGCACCCGCTGGTGCGGGTGCACCCCGAGTCGGGGGAGCGGATCCTCTACGTCAACGGCTACTACGTCGAGCAGATCGCCGACCTCTCCCGTGCCGAGAGCCGGGCGATCCTCGACATGCTCCTCGAACAGGCGGTCCGGCCCGAGTACACGGTCCGCTTCCGCTGGGAGCCGGGCAGTGTGGCCTTCTGGGACAACCGGGCCACCATCCACCTGGCCCCCGGCGACAACGCCCACCTCGGCTTCCCCCGGACCATGCACCGGGTGATGCTGGCGGGGGACGTGCCGGTGGGGGTGGACGGGAAGCCGTCGGAGGCGATCACCGGGACCGAGGTGGGGCGCTGGTGACGGCGCCACGGGGCGGTGCCGATCGGACCGCTCGACCGGCGGCCCCAGCCGGTGGCCAGGTGGCCCGGGTCTGACGTCGGTACCCCCGTTCGTCAGGGGGTGGGTCGGGGGCGGGCCCGTGCCGTCGGTGCTGTGGGCCTCGCTTCTCAGGCCGCCCGGGGCGTCGGCCCTGCGGCCGATTTCTCCCGTTGGTACTCCGGGGCGTCGTTGCTGGGGTCGTTCGGGGCGTCGGTGGCGGGGCCGGCCTGCGTCGCGGGTGCTGTGGGCCGTCGTTTCTCGTGTGCCCTGGGCGTCGGCCCTGCGGCCGACTTCTCCTGTCGGCGCTCCGGGCCGTCGCCCCTCCGTCCATCCGGCCCGTCGCACGTCGGCCCGCCCCCGGCGTCGCTTCTCGGCCCGCCCGGGGGCGTCATCTCTCGGCCCCTCGGCCGCCGGCCAGGCCTACGCGCCCGGCCGCCACCCCAGCGCCGGTCCCAGTTTCGTCGCCATGTCGGTGAGGATCTGCACGTAGTCCTCGTGCTCGAAGGTGAACGGCAGTGCGAACGCCACCTCGTCGACCTCACGGAACGCGGCGTGCGCGTGCAGCCGTTCGGCGATCTCCTCCGACGTGCCGACGATGTCGGGCGCGAACATCAACCGCGCAGGGCCCTGCGGTGACGTGGTCCGAGGGGTGCGCTTCGCCGCGTACGCCTCGTACGTCGCGCGCTGCTCCGGCGAGGCCGAGTCGGTGGGGATGACGACGAGCCCCTGGGACACCCGGGCGTCCGCGCCGTCCGGGTGGGCCGCGCGGAAGGCGCGGATGTGAGAGAGCTGGATCTGAGCGAAGTCGTACGGGCCCTCGGTGCCCTCCGCCTTGACGACGCTGCTGGTCAGGAAGTTCATGCCGTGCTCACCGGCCCAGCGTGCGGAACTCAGGCTGCCGCCGCCGTACCAGAGCCGTCGGCCGAGGCCGGGGGAGTGCGGCTGCACCCGGTCGGAGAACACCTCGAAGCCCTGCACTCCGCTGAAGTCGCTGGCCGGCTTGCCGCGCACGAAGTCCAGCAGCCGTCGCACCCGCTCGTAGGAGAAGTCCTCGGCGTCGGCCGTGTCCGGGTACAGCGCCCCCTTGACCTCGTCGAAGTGCATCGGCGGGCCCACGCTCACGCCCGGGTTGATCCGGCCGCCGGACAGGATGTCCACTGTCGCCAGGTCCTCGGCCAGCCGCAGCGGGTTCTCCCAGCCGAGCGGGATCACGGCCGTGCCGAGCTCGATGCGGCTGGTGCGCTGCGAGGCCGCCGCCATGACGGCCACGGGGGACGAGATGCCGTACTGGAGATGCCGGTGGCGCAGCCACGCGCTGTCGAAGCCGAGCCGCTCGCCCAGCTCGATGATCTCCAGCGTGGACTCGTGGCCGCGCCGCGGATCCGCCTCGTCGAACAGGCCGATGGTCAGGAAGCCCAGCTTGCGCAGAGGACGGGGGGACGACGGCACGGGCTCCTCCGGGTTGTTTGATGTATCAAGTAGTACGTCAGGGCCAACCCGCCCGTCCCGCATGATGTTCCCGATCGCCGGGCCCTTCGAGTCACGATCGGGGCAAGGGAATGGTCACCTCGTCCTCGACCGGCGGGTCGATCTCCTGGGCGAGGTTGCCGGTGGCCGCGAAGCAGCGCAGACGCACCGCCTCCGGAGTGACGTCCAGGCGCAGGAAGCACTTGAAGAACGGCGGGCTGTAGGTCGCCGAGCTGGGCGAGAACAGCTGCGTGTAGATCTTGCGCACCGGCAGGCGGAACCGCGAGGTGCGGTCCGGGCGGCCGCCCGCGCCCAGGAGACTGGCGACCAGGCGGGTACGGAAGGTGACAGGCGCCGGCTCGCCCCGGAGGCGGGTGGGCGGGATGCCGAGCCGCTCGGCGATCACCGCGGTGGCCTCGGCCTCGGTGAGGGTGAAGAAGCGGCGCAGGTGCAGCCGGCGGCCGTAGAGCCTGCTGTAGAAGGCCAGGGAGTCGCCGCGCAGTGGATAGCAGCGGAAGTCCTTCTCCGCGACGTTCGCGATCGAGATGTGCGGGATGGTGTGGGTGGCGTGCATGAACGCGCCGCCGCCGCCCGAGACGACGTACTGGATGGTGCGGCCGTCCACGTCGACCGGGTAGCGCTGGTAGTTGTGGATGTCGCCGCCTATCGCCGCGACGTAGTGGTGCTCCGGGGCGCGCACGATGTCGTCGACCGTGCCGCCGCCCTCGATGGCGCAGGGGTGGTGCTCGCCGTCCACGTACAGGGGCGAGCCCGTGATGAGGATCTTCGGGCGCGGGCCCTGCGAGACCTCGCGCAGCCAGGCTCCCTGTTCGGCGTCGATGGTGCCGAGCAGCCCGGTGTCTATGCCGATGATGCGCAGCGGGCCGGCGTCGACGGCCCAGTACGGACCCGGCTGGACGCTCCGTTGAGCCGGTGCCGCACGCAACCGGCGTGCCTCGTCGAGGCGTTGGCCGTCCTCGGCGCGCGGTCGGTGCCACAGCAGGGAGCGCAGCCAGGCGCGGGTCAGGGGGCGGGGCGCGGGCTCGGGATCGAGGGGCGGGGCGTCGTCGCAGAAGACGCGCATGAACGCGCCGAGGTCCTCGTACCAGTCGTGGTTGCCGGGTATCGCGTAGATCGGCGCCGGGTAGTCCTGGTACGGCCGGAAGAACTTGGTGCCGTAGTCGTCCGCGCTGCCCACCGGGTAGATCACGTCACTGGCGACGACCGCGAACCGGGTGTCCTGACCGATCTTCAGGAACCCCGGCACGACGGCGTATTGAGGGTCGTCGCCCTCGCCGGTGTCGCCGATGACCATGAAAGAGAACCGTTCGGGGTCCGCGCGCCGGATCACCTTGTCGGCGGGTGCGCCGGCGGCCGCGCGCTGGGCCACCCATCGGTTCCGGATACGGCCCGTAGGGTCCCCGAACCAGGAGGCGACCACGCCGTTGCGGGCGGCCCACAGCGTCCTCGGGTTCAGCCACGAGATCTTCTCGACCTTGGACGGCATCAGCCGTCGGTACTGGCCGAGTTGGGCGGAGCCCCAGCCGGCGCCTTCGGCGGTATCGCGTGAGGAGTCAGACACCGGTGCACCGTAACAACGATCTAGAACCAGCCAGGAAGGGGGGAGTCCCGTAAGACACTCCCCCGTTCCCGGGCATCACCGGATCCGCGGGGACTCCAGGGGGATGACTCTCACCTCTGCGGGCTGTGCGGTGCGGCCCACTGCGGATCCTGCGGTGCGCGGGCGTGGACCACCCTGTCCTCCTGGTTCTCGAAGAGCGGGTCGGGCTGCGGTGCGGCGCTCTCCGTCGAGGCGGACGAGCGGTTCCAGTCGCCGTCGCCGAGCACCAGGAGCGGGTCGAACATGACCACCACTCCGGCCAGCAGCAGAAAGATCACCGGTCCCAGGAGCATGGGCAGCAGCAATGAGGTGGGCGACTCACCCGCCCACGAGCCGCCGGTTCTGCTGTGCACATGGACGCTGACCGCGGACATGCCCGTGTAGTGCATCCCCGTCACGGCGACGCCCATGATCAGACTGGCCCCGAGGCTCGTCATGAAGCCCCGGATCGTGACGGCCGCCCACAGTGCCGCGGTCGCCGCGACGATCGCGATGACCACGGAGAGCGCGACGGCGGTGGCGTCGTACCGGATCGTCCCGTTGAGGTGCAGCGCCGCCATACCGAGGTAGTGCATGGCCGCCACGCCGAGTCCGGTGATCACACCCGCGAAGGACAGGTTCAGGGTGCTGGCGCCGCGATAGCCGACGATGAACACGCCGATGCCCACGACGACGATGGCCACGGCGAGACTGAGGACGGTGAGGCCGGCGTTGTAGCGGATCCGGGTCTCCACGACCTGGAAACCGATCATCGCGATGAAGTGCATCGTCCAGATGCCGCAGCCGATCGAGGCGGCACCGAGCGCCAGCCAGCCTGCCTTCCACGCCGGGTTACTGAGCAGGGTGCGCACGATACAGCGCAGCCCCAGAGCCCCTCCCAAGCACGCCATCAAGTAGGCGGCGACCGGGGTCACCGCACCATAGCGGAACCCGTCAACCGTGCCTTCCATAAGCCAACTCCCCCCAGGGTCTTGGCTGGTTGTCGTCGAAGGGTTACGGCAGGCGATCCGGTAAAGCAAGGCATTACCGGTGGTAAGCGGAGATCTCTCGAATAGCGCGGTTGAACTTAAGTCACCATGAGGCGGGTTTCAGCCAAGCGGCCTTCCAGGGGCCCCTGCTGTGCCAGAGTTGAGCGAATGTCAGGTCCTCGACCGGGGACTGGGGCGCGTCCGGGGTCGGGAAAAGCGCTTGCCGCTCCTGGGGTCGCTCGTGAACGATCCCGTCCCGTGACATCACCATCTCTCTCTGCCGCCCGCCCCCTCGCCCTGATCACCGGTGTGGGCCGCACCGTCGGTATCGGCGCCGGCATCGCGCAGCGGCTGGCGGGCTCGGGGTGGGACGTCGCCTTCACCTACTGGAACCCGTACGACGCCCGCATGACCTGGGGCACCGAGCCCGGCGCGACGGATGCGATCGAGGCGAGCCTGTCCGAGCGGGGCGCGGCAACCGCCGCCATCGAGGCGGATCTGGCCGACCCCGACACACCGGCCCGGGTCTTCGACCAGGTGGAGCGGCGGCTGGGCCCGGTCACCGCGCTGGTGATGAGCCACTGCGAGTCGGTCGACTCCGGCCTGCTCGACACCACCGTCGAGAGCTTCGACCGGCACTTCGCCGTCAACACGCGCGCCACCTGGCTGCTCATCCGGGAGTTCGGCCGCCGTTTCACCGCGGACAAGGGCACCGGCCGGATCGTCAGCCTCACCAGCGATCACACCGTCGGCAACCTGCCCTACGGGGCGAGCAAGGGCGCCATGGACCGCATCACGCTGGCCGCCGCCCACGAACTCGCCCATCTCGGCGTGACCGCCAACGCCGTCAACCCCGGCCCCGTCGACACCGGTTGGATGACCGAGGAGGGCCGCGAGCACTGCATCGGCGCCACCCCGCTCGGCCGGATCGGGACCCCGCAGGACACCGCCCACCTGGTGGACTTCCTGTGCTCACCGGAGGGCCAGTGGATCAACGGGCAGCTGCTGAAGAGCAACGGGGGCCTCGCGTAAGCCTGTTCTGCCTCGCCCCCCGCCGCCGGACCCCTGCGCCGGTCACGTCACGCGAAGAACTCGCCCAGCAGCGGCAGCAGCAGGGATGTCCGTCGCATGAGGGACATGTGCGTGGTGGCCGGCAGGACGGCCAACTGCGCGTCAGGGATCAGTTGTTGCATCTCCGCGGCGTGCTCCACCCGTACGAAGTCGCGGTCACCGACGAGCAGCAGCGTGGGCGCCCGCAGTCCGCGCAGGTCCTCGGCGGTCCAGGGCAGCGGGGCGTGCGCAGCCGCCGAGACCTTGGCGAGGAAGTCCTGGAAGTGCTCGGGGTCGGGCGCGACGGCCGCGTACGTGTCGGCCATCTCCTGGAAGTCGGCCTGGCTGGGCAGCCGGGGCGAGCTGTAGTCCGGGACGCGGACCTCCTCGTGGACCCCGTCCTGGGTGTACATGGTCGCGGCGAGCGCGAGCCGTCCGACGCGCTCCGGGTGCCTGACGGCGAGCTCCAGCGCGGTCAGCCCGCCCAGGCTGAACCCGAGGAAGTCGGCCTGTTGGATACCCAGTTCGTCGAGCAGTGCCACCACGTCCGACGCCAGATCCGGCACCGTGAGTTCACGGTCGGTGTCGGCGGTGTGGCCGTGGCCCTGCAGCTCGGGAGCCACGACATGCCGGTCGGCGGCCAGGGCGGGCAGTACGGCGGAGAAGGCCAGACCGACCGTCTGGCCGCCGCCGTGCAGCAGCACCAGCGGACGGCTCCCGTCAGGGGCGTGGCCATGGGTCTCGTAGTACATCTCCAGGCCGTTGACCTTGGCGCGGGCGGAACTGTTCGGCACGGTCATCGCATCCGTTCTGCGGGAGCGGTATATGAGAGAGACCCTGCGCGGACGCGGAAGTCATCGCTGCGGTGTCACTCGTCCGCTCAGTCGTACTCGTCGGGAAGCCGCATCGCCGGACCGCCGACCTGGAGCTCGAGCGGGGTCGCGCGGCCCTTCGGCTCCTCCCATGCCTCCTGACGGCCGAGGGCGGTGAGGTCGAGGTGGGGATAGGCGTTGTGGAACTCCTCGATGCCCCGGCCGAAGGTGGAGTAGGTGTGGAAGACCTCGTCGCCGACCCGCAGGAAGGCGCTGATCCCCGGCCAGTCGCCCCGCATGCTCGGCGACCAGGGCGTCCCGGCGTCGGCGAGCTCGGCCTCGGAGCGGTGGAAGATCTGTACCGGAGCGACCCGCTCGTCGACGGTCGCGTGGAAGTCGTAGTTGAAGTCGCCGCCCGCCGAGGAGTACCAGGGGAACGACCAGCCCATCCGCTCCCGGAACGCGGCGAGTTTCGCGTACGGCGCCCTCGTCACCGCGGCCAGCGAGGTGTTGCGGACATGGAGTTGCCGCAGGTCGCCGATCTGGTCGGCCGCGGAGGAACAGCTGGGGCAACCGGTGTCGCGGGGGTGCTCGGTGCCGTCGGCGTCGAGATCGAAGGTCCACATGAAGTGGTGGACGACCAACTGGGCCCGTCCTTCGAAGAGTTGGAGCAGGCTCACCTCGCCGTGCGGCCCTTCGAAGGCGTACGGCTTCTCGACGCGGACCATCGGTAGCCGCCGCCGGGCGGCGTTGACCCGGTCGCGCGCCCGGGTGACCTCCTTCTCCTCGGCCGGCAGCCCCTTGCGGGCGCGGAGCCACTCCTTGCGAGAGACCACCTCGGGCAGATGCGCCATCGCCGTCATCTCGATCCTCCCAACCGCTCCTGCCGTCTGCCGGGCAAGGGGACACCGGCCACCTCTCCAGCTTGCGCCCGACGCGGACACGGGGCGAACGTGCCTGCCTAGAGCGCCACCACCCGCCCGCTGCGGCCCTGAAGCCGGACCGAGGCCACGGTGGCGCAGACCACGGCCACGCCGCAGAGCGTGCCGCAGGCCACCGCCGCGGTGCGGGCGTCACCCGCGAGAGCGGCGCGCAGGCCGTGGGCGGCCCAGTAGCCGGGGGAGGCCGGAGCCACGTCTGCCACCCACGCCGGCAGGACGCCGAGCGGGACGAGCGCACCGCCGACGCTGCTGAGGAGCATGCCGCCGATGTCGTAGGCCGCCGAGAGCTCGCCCATGGTGCGCACCAGCACGCCGAGCAGCGCCCCGAGCGCGAGCAGCGTGCAGCTCCAGCTGAGCAGGACGCCCAGCAGCAGGAACGGATGCGGGACCCGCAGCCCGAACACGCACACCCCGAAGCCGACGATCAGGAGCTGCTGGGCGAGCAGGGCGGTGAGGACAGGGACGGCCTTGCCGAGGAGCAGCTCCGCCGGACGCAGCGGCGTCCCGCGCAGCCGGTCCCAGGTGCGGCCGAGCCGCTCGGTGAGGATCGCGTTGCCGGAGATGCTGAGCGCGAGCAGCGAGAAGGTGACCAGCGTGCCGACGACGGCTTGTTCGGTACCGGCCGTGCTGCCCTGCGCGGACAGGTAGAGCGGACGCAGCAGGGTCATGAAGACCAGCGGCAGGATCATCCGGCTCAGCAGCGGGCCGGGTTCGCGCAGCATCAGCAGAGCGTTGTGACGTACGAGGACGCCGAGGCGGGTGGCGGACTCAGGCGGCGGCGTCATGGGCCTGCATCCCCTCGCGCGCTGCGGATTCCAGGGCGTGGTAGAGGTCGTCCAGACTGGGGCGGTCCACGTCGACGGAGGCGGGCGTGCGGCCGGAGGCGAGTAGAGCGGCCAGATCGGCTCCGGGATCCGTGGTCGGCATCCGCAGCTCGGGTTCCGCGGGGTCGGCGAAGGTGACCCTGAGCTCGCCGGGCAGGTGGCGGGTGAGTTCCTGCTGGGTGCCCCGCGCGATGACCCGGCCGGCCCTCGCGAGCGCCAAGGTGGCGTCCAGGTCGACGAGTTCGGGAAGGTAGTGGGTCGTGTAGACCACGGCGACTCCTGTCTCGGCGCGCGCCCTGACGGCGGCCAGCAGTGCCGAGCGGGTCTCCGGATCGGCCCCGGCGGTCGGCTCGTCCAGCAGCAGAAGGGGCGGAGAGCCGACCATCGCGGTGGCCGCCTGGACCCGGCGGCGCTGCCCACCGGACAGCACACCCGCCGGCCGGTCCGCGAGCGTCGACAACTGAAGCTCCTCGAGAACCCGCGCGATCCCCGCCTCGCGCCGCCGCCCGCGAAGCCCCGCGAGGCCGGCGAACAGCCGCAGGTTCTCCCGGACCGTGACGCCGCCGTACAGGGCCAACTCCTGGGGAGCCACCCCGATGAGCCGTCGCGCGGCCCGCCCTTCGGCCAACGCGTCGTACGGCCCGATGCGGATCCGGCCCGTGTCGGGACGCAGGAGACCCGCGACGATCTCCACGAAGGTGGTCTTGCCTGCCCCGTTGTGGCCGATCAGGCCGACGATCTCGCCGGGCTCGACCGTCAGATCGAAGCCGTCGAGCGCGCGATGACGGCCATGACACTTCACCAACCCGCCCGCTGTGAGCATCCTTCCCCCTCATGTCTACGGCGTATACGTCTACACTGTAGACCCATGAGTGGCAGGCGGGAAGAGATCCTGGACGCGGCACTGGACATCGCCGACGAGCGCGGCCTGGAGGCGGTGTCGATGCGTGCGCTGGCCGAACGGGTCGGTGTCACGCCGATGGCGTTGTACCGGCACGTCAAGGACAAGGCGGCGCTGCTGGACGGCATGGTCGGACGCCTGCTGTCCGCCCTGTTGCCGTCGGACACGGTGGAGGAACAGGCCTGGGACGAACGGCTGAACACCCTCGCGCACGCCTGCCGGACGGTGACCCAGCGTCATCCCTGGGCCGCGCACCTGCTCTTCTCGCGCCCCGCCGTCACACCGGACGCCGTGCGCGCGGTGGACATCATCTACCTGGCCCTGATCGAGGCCGGGGTCCCGGACCCGGAGGTGCCCCGCCTGGAGCGCCTGATCAGCACCTTCGTGATCGGCTTCGCCACGTCTGAGGCCTCGGGCCGCTTCGCCCCCGGCGCCCTTGACCCACGCAGCCGCCGCGGCCAACTCCCGGACAGCGAACTCCCCGGCCACAGCAGGCTCGGGCGGTGGCTGGACCTTCCCGTCGACCTCACCGCGGAGTTCGAGGCCGATCTGTCGGACATCCGGCGACTGGTGGTGGGGGCCGCGCGGGGGAGGGGTGAGGTGGGTACGGCCGGTGGTGGGAGCACCACCGAGGCCGTCGACCGCTCAGCCCCTCACGGCTGAGCGGTCAACTCCCCGCCGTTCGCCGGAGTTCGGCGAGAGTCAGTACGTTGCCGCCGATGCCCCAGCCGCCGTCGGTGACCTCCTCGACGAGGACGAGGGTGGTGGCGCGGGCGCGTTCGCCGTAGATGTCCACGTAGAGCTCGGTGGTGCGGGTGATGATCTGTTCCTTCTGCTCCTCGGTGAGGGTGTCGGCGGGGACCTTGAAGTTCGCGAACGGCATGTGCTGCTCCATCTGTCTGGGTGTGTCTGCGGGTGGCGAACGTGCGGACCGAAGCTGTCGGCCGGCCCGCCGCTGCACGCCACCCTCGCGCGCTGTCGGACGCACAGCCAGGGCTGCGTCCACCCTGGGGTCGGCATCCCCTGGCTCCGCCTCCGCGTCCCGGGTGATGATGGCCGGATGAACCTTGCCGAACTCGCCGCGTTTCTGAGGTCCCGGCGCGACCGCGTGCGGCCCTCCGACGTAGGACTGCCCACCGGGCCCCGGCGCCGGGTGCCCGGCCTGCGGCGTGAGGAGGTCGCGCAGCTGGCCGGTCTGTCGGCGGACTACTACACCGAACTCGAGCGCGGAGGCGACGTACAGCCCTCTGCGCAGGTGCTGGCCGCGCTCGCACGGGCGCTGCGGCTCGGCGGCGACGAACGCGACCACCTCTTCCACCTCGCCGACCGGCCCGTCCCCACGGTGGCCCGCGGCTCGAACGCTCATGCCCAGCCGGCCCTGCTCGGCCTGCTCGACCGGCTCACCACGACGCCCGCGCAGATCATCACCGACCTGCACGAGACCCTCGTCCAGAACGAACTCGCCGCCGCGCTGGTCGGCCGCGCTCCCACGCGCCGGGGGGCGGCCGGAAGCTTCGTCCACCGCTGGTTCACCGACCCCGGCTCCCGCACCGTCTATCCCGCCGAGGACCATCCACAGCACTCCCGGGCATTCGTCGCCGACCTCCGGGCCGTCGCCGCCCGGCGCGGCCGCGACACGGAAGTCGCCGGGATGGTGTCCGATCTGCGCCGACGCAGCGAGGAGTTCGCCGCCCTGTGGGACATCCACGACGTCGCCCTGCGGCGGACCGACCACAAGCGCATCGTCCACCCCACGCTGGGAGTGGTCGAAGTCGACTGTCACACCCTGTTCAGCGAGGACGGACGCCAGCGCCTGCTGTGGTTCAGCGCCCCGCCCGGCACCGAGGGTGCCGCCCAGCTGGAACTGCTCTCCGTCATCGGCACCCAGGACATGTCGGCCGACGACGAGACCACGCCCGCCTGCTGATGATCGAGGTTGCCCTGCCGAACGTCAGCTGCGAGCTAGACGTCCGCCGCGGGGCCGATAGGGCGAAGGACCGTCTCGAGTTCGCCTGTGGCGACGAGCCCGTCGATGACCTTGACGATCGACGACACCCCCGCGTCGCGGACGATGAGACCGTCCCAGCACCACCAGTAGTCGCCTTCCGGTTCGCCTGTCTGCCGGTGATGGTCCATGAGTCGGTGCACCTCGTCGAGGGTGAACACGGTTCCGGACCAGCGCTCACCGTCGTCCCGCGTGACCCACATGTCCACATTGCAGACCTCGTCGAGCTCCTCGTCCGCACCGGGCACGAAGCAGATCTCGTACCCGTCGCGCCTGACTCGGTAAAAGGGGCCGTCCCACATGTTCGCTCCCTGGCGCTCCGCCGCATGCCGCCTTCATGAACCGAGCCGGACGGCCGATGAGCACACACAACTGCGAGTCGCTTGTCCGTACGGCGACTTGTGGCATACCGAAAACCGCTGAGCTCCTGAGCAGAGACACGCCGACGCCGGGCCACGGCGCTCAGCCGCCGCGGCGCACCTGGGCCGCCCTCCGGGCCTCGGCGAGCTTGCGGGCCTCGCCGGCCTTCCGGGACTTGCCGCCGGTGCCGCGGGAGGCGTCCTTGCTGGTGCCAAGACCGCGGAAGGGGGCGTTGGTGTTCTTGGGCCGCGGCACGGCGGGTCCCCGGTCGAGAGGGGTGCCGGAGGGTGCCTTGGCCCCGGTGATCCGGCTCAGCTCCGCCTCGCCCGAGCGCACCTTGGTCACGGTCGGCTCGATGCCGGCCTCGGCCATCACCCGGCTCGTCTCGCGGCGCTGGCCCGACAGCACCAGGGTGACGACCTTTCCGGACTCACCCGCCCGGGCGGTACGCCCGGCGCGGTGCAGATAGTCCTTGGCGTCGGTGGGCGGATCGACGTTGACGACGAGGTCGAGATCGTCGACGTGCAGGCCCCGGGCCGCGACATTGGTGGCGACCAGGACGGTGACCTGTCCGTCCTTGAACTGCGCGAGGGTCCGGGTGCGCTGTGGCTGGGACTTGCCGCTGTGCAGGGCCGCGGCGTGCACTCCACCGGCCCGCAGATGCCGGGTGAGCTGGTCGACGGCGTGCTTGGTGTCGAGGAACAGCAGCACGCGGCCGTCACGGGCGGCGATCTCCGTGGTGACGGCGTACCGGTCGGGGCCGTGGACGACCAGGACATGGTGATCGCTCGTCGAGACGGCGCCTGCGGACGGGTCGACCGAGTGCACCACGGGGTCGTTGAGATAGCGGCTGACCAACTGGTCGACGTCACGGTCGAGGGTGGCCGAGAAGAGCATCCGCTGGCCGTCGGGACGCACCTGGTCGAGCACCTCGGTGACCTGCGGCAGGAAGCCCATGTCGCACATCTGGTCGGCCTCGTCCAGGACGGTGATCCGCACCCGGCCCAGGCGGCAGGCCTTGCGCTCGATGAGGTCGTGCAGCCGTCCGGGGGTGGCGACGACGACTTCGGCCCCGTCCCGCAGCGCGGCGGTCTGCCGGCCGATCGACATGCCGCCGACGACCGCGGCCATCCGCAGCCGGAGTGCGTCGGCGTACGGCGCGAGCGCCTCGGTGACCTGCTGGGCCAGCTCCCGGGTGGGCACCAGGATCAGCGCGAGGGGCTGCTTCGCCTCCGCGCGCTGCCCGGCCGTCCGGACGAGCAGCGGCAGGCCGAAGGCGAGCGTCTTGCCCGATCCGGTGCGCCCGCGCCCCAGGACGTCACGTCCCGCGAGGGCGTCGGGGAGGGTGGCCGCCTGGATCGGGAAGGGCTCGCGCACACTGTTTTCGGTGAGGGTGCGCAGCACCTGCGGCGGTAGTGCCATCTCGGAGAAGGAGGCGGTGCCGTGAGGGTCCGGGTTGTTCATGCAGAGCCTTCCGCAGAGGAGACGTACCGAGGAAGGCCCGGCAGGAAGTCATGAGCGCTCAAACGGTAGACGGTAACACAAAGTGATGGTGGGAGGGGTGGGCCGCGCGTCCTGTTCACGGCCTCCGGCGGGCCCACGATGACCCACCTGCGGCGCCACGGCCCCAACTCCTGCCTCCGACAGCTGAGTTCCGGGCCCAGCGTCCACTCCGGCGCCTCCCGCGGCGGGACCCTGGTCCGGGTCACCCGTGACGCCGAGCGGCCCGGCGGGCGGGCGGAGGTGCTGCGCGCGGGCGGACCGGCGGTCGCTGTTCTGTCGTACGCCGAACGCCCGGTCCTCGACCTCCACGCACAGCGTCTCGTCCTCGGGCCCCGAGGGCTGGCCGCCCGGCTCCACTTCCCCTCCTGGTACCGCCGGGGCAGTGGCCCGCTGCCGGTGCTCGTCGACCCGTACGGCGGAGCGGCCCTCCAGCGCGTCACCGCGGAGCTGGACTGGCGGGTCCTGCTGTCGCAGTGGTTCGCCGAGCAGGGATTCGCGGTGCTCACGACCGACGGCCGCGGCACACCGGGCCGGGGACCCGACTGGGAGCGCGAGGTGTACGGCGACCTGTTCGGGCCCGTCCTCGACGACCAGGTCACCGCCCTGCACGAGGCCGCGCGCCTGCACCCCGACCTCGATCTCGGCCGGGTCGCCGTCCGTGGCTGGTCCTTCGGCGGGGCACTCGCCGCCGTGGCCGTGCTGCGCCGCCCCGACGTCTTCCACGCCGCCGTGGCCGGTGCGGGCGTCGCCGACCAGCGGCTCTACGCCGCCCATTGGCGCGAGCGGTTCCTCGGCCACCCCGACGCGTTCCCGCAGCGGTACGACGCCTGCAACCTGCTCCTCGACGCGTCGCGCCTGACGCGTCCGCTGCTGCTGATCCACGGCCTGACCGACACCAATGTCCCGGCGGTCAACACACTCCGCCTCTCCGAGGCGTTACGGGCCGCGAGACTCCCGCACGAACTCCTGCTCCTGCCGGGCACCGGACACCAGCCGATCGGCTCGACGCTCACGGGGCAGCTGCTGGACCGGCAAGTGCGCTTCCTGCGGCGCCACTTGGACATCGGACCGACGCAGGAGCCGACCGGCCACCCCGTACGGCGTCCGTCCTAGAACGTGCGCTTGAGCAGGTCGAGCAGCGCCGCCCAGTGCCGCTCGTCGGCCTCGTGGTGGTACGAGGCGGTGTCGGCCTGGGTGAAACCGTGCGGGGCGCCGTCGTAGACCTCGCACCGGTGGCGGACTCCGGCCCGGGTCAGCGCGGTGGCGAGGCGCTCGATCTGCTCGGGCGGCAGCGACGGGTCCTCGTCGGCGTGGCCGAAGTACAGCTCGGCGGTGATGTGTTCGGCCACCAGGTGTGGGCTGTCCGGAGCTTCGGTCGCCAGACGCCCGCCGTGGAAACCGGCTGCCGCGGCCACCCGGTCCGGATAGGTACCGGCGGTGAGCAGGGACAGTCGTGCGCCCATGCAGTACCCGGTGAGGGCGACCGGCCCGTCGGCGACCTCGGGGCGGTCGGCCAGCCAGCGCAGATACGCGTCGGCGTCCCCCATCGCGAGCTCGGGCGTGAGCGCCTGCACCACCGGCATGATCTTCTTGAAGAGCTCCGGTCGCGCGCCGGGGTCGATGAACGCGGGCAGTTCGAAGACCGGCGCGCGGCCGTGCCGGTAGAACAGGTTCGGCACGAGCACCGTGTAGCCGGCCTCGGCGAGCCGATCGGCCATCGACTTCAGCTGGGGGCGCAGCCCGAACGCGTCCTGGAAGAGCAGGACGGCCGGCCTGGGCACGCCATCGCCCGGGTGGGCCAGATAGGCGTCGGCGACGCCGTCCTCGGTGGGGATGTCGACGGCGGTTCCCTGTACGGAGGTCATGGGGGGTGCCTCTCTGTGCATGCGACGGTGAGCAGGTCGCCGGCCCGACGGAACCGGGCCGGGCACATGGTTGCACGCACCATCCAACTGGCCGTCGCGACCCCCTCGCCTTTGAGAGCCGCTTTACTCGAACCGGCTGGTGTCACCCGCGCCATGCCGCACGATCTCGGCCTCGCCGCCGGAGAAGTCGATCACCGTCGTCGGTTCGGTGCCGCAGTCCCCGGAGTCGACGACCGCGTCCAGCACATGGTCGAGACGGTCCTTGATCTCCCAGCCCTGGGTCATCGGCTCCTCCTCGTCCGGCAGGAGCAGGGTGCTCGACAGCAGCGGCTCTCCGAGCTCGGAGAGCAGCGCCTGGGTGACGACGTGGTCCGGGATGCGTACGCCGACCGTCTTCTTCTTCGGGTGCTGGAGCATGCGCGGCACCTCCTTCGTCGCCGGGAGGATGAAGGTGTAGCTGCCGGGCGTGGACGCCTTGATCGCACGGAACACGTCCTTGTCGACCCGTACGAACTGGCCGAGCTGCGCGAAGTCCTGGCAGACCAGGGTGAAGTGGTGCCGGTCGTCCAGCTGCCGGATGGTCCGGATCCGGTCGATGCCGTCACGGCTGCCCAGCCGGCACCCGAGCGCGTAGCAGGAGTCCGTCGGATACGCGATCAGCGCGTCCGAGCGGATGCTCTCGGCGATCTGGGAGATGGTGCGGGGCTGCGGGTTGTCAGGGTGAACGTCGAAGTACTTCGCCATCCGCCGAGCTTATGCCGTCGCCGTACGGCGGCGACGCAGGCACATGGGTGCCGTCCCCGGCCGCCGCCGTATCTGCGCTCGGACGACCGACCGCCTCGGCGGGCAAAAGTGGCCGGGTTGAGTCTCCCCCAGAGGGAGACCGCAGGATGGGGCCATGGACGACGGCGGCACCCTTTACTCGATCGGTGAACTTGCCCGGCAGACCGGGCTGACGGTGAAGACGATCCGTTTCTACTCCGACCACGGCCTCGTGACCCCCGCCGACCGCACCCCCGCCGGCTACCGCCGCTACGGCACCGAGGCCGTCGCCCGGCTCGCCTTCGTACGGACGCTGCGCGAACTGGGCCTCGGCCTCGACGTGATCCGGCAGATCCTCGACCGTGGGATGGCTCTGGACGAGGTCGCCGCACAGCACGCCGCGGCGCTGGACGCCCAGATCGCCGTCCTGCGGCTGAGGCGGGCGGTGCTGACCGCCGTGGCGCGACGAAGGCCCACGCCCGAGGAGGCCCATCGCATGCACGAACTGGCCCGACTGCCCGAAACCGAACGCCGACGCCTGGTCGACGACTTCCTCGACGCCGTCTTCGAGGCCCCCGGCAGCGAGGGGATCCGCCGCTCCATGACGCCGGAACTCCCCGACCGGCCCACGGAAGAACAACTGCAAGCCTGGGTCGAGCTGGCCGAACTCGCCCTCGACCGGGACTTCCGGACCGGCCTTCGTCGCACTGTCGAGGCCCACCGCTCCGACGGCTCCACGCCGCCGCGCCCGGACGTCGCGGCCCTGTCCCGAGCACACGCGGAACCCGCTCTCGACGCGGGGATCGCGCCGGAGTCGCCCGAGGCTGATCCCGTCGTCACAGCACTCTGCGCACACTGCGCCCGCACCCTGGACCGCTCCGACGACACCACCCTGCGCCACCACCTGCTGAACCGCCTGGAAGCCGCCCACGATCCGCGCAGGGACCGGTACCTCGAACTACTCGCCGTCATCAACGCATGGCCCGCGCCGGGCCGCATCTCGCCGGCCCTCGCCTGGTCCACGACCGCATTGCGCGCCCGGACGGCCCGGTGACGCCGCGACAGCCTGGCGCGCCGGGACGGTTCGGTGTCACGGCCGGGTTCTCCGGTCTCCGCCGAGGCCGATGCGGTGCGTGCTGGGCCGTCTGGCTCCGGTCCTCGCCTGGTCCACGACCGCATTGCGCGCCCGGACGGCCCGGTGACACCGTGACCTCCTTGCGTGCCGGGACCGTTGGGTGACACGGTCGCATCTCCGGCCCCCGGCGAAGCCGGTCGTGCCGATCACCTACGCTCCGACCATGGACCGGACCGCCGTACGGCTGCACGCGCCCGCCACCGCCAGGGGTCTTGCCCTGACACTGCGCCCGTGGTGCCCCGCGGACGCCCCGGAACTGGCCGTCCTTCACCGGGACGAGGCTCTGCGCCGCTGGATCGGGTCCGTCGTGGACGATGAGGCGGGTGCCGTGCGGTGGGTGCGGACGCAGCAGCGGGGGTGGCTGGAGGGTGACCGGTTCGCCTTCGCCGTCGTCGAGGCACGACAGGGGCACGGGCGCGACGGTGATCCAGCCGCCGACGGACGGCTCGTGGGCCACGCCGTCCTGAAACGCCTTGCCCGGGACGGCCCGGCGGCCGAGGTCGGGTACTGGACCGCCGGGCACGCGCGAGGCAGCGGAGTGGCCCCGCGTGCCCTGGACGCGCTGACCTCCTGGGCCTTCGACACCTTCGCAGGGGACGGACTCGTACGTCTCGAACTCCTCCACAGCACCGACAACACCGCCTCCTGCCGGGTGGCTGAGAAGTGCGGATACGCCCTGACCGCGCTCCTGCCCGCGGTACCGGACCGCTTTCCGCTCGACGGGCACCTCCACGCACGTCTCCTGCCCACCTGACCGCGTCAGGCCGAGCTCCCGCCCGCCGCACGTGAGGTAACGTCCCGAGCGGTATGCCATGCAGGACGATGGGCGAGGAGAAGGGTGACGTGGCAGGTCAGGAGGGCGGGCTCGGTCGGAGCCGGGCGGCGGACGCCGGAACCCCGACATGGGCGCAGGAACTCCTCGACCATCTGCGGCCGACAGGACGTGACGTCCGCCGGATCGTCGCCTGGCTCGCGGAGACGCTGCACGGCACGGCCTCGCTCCAGGACCACACCGGAACCCTCGTCGCCGGAACGCGCATCCCGCTGGACGAGAGCCTGGTCGCCGACATCCTGGCCGGACGCATCGCCTCCGCGGCCTGGGCCGACGAGGACGGCCACCTGCGCCTGGTCAGGATCGAGCAGCCGGACCAGGCGTCCGCCGGAGTGCTCGCGGTGGCCCGCCCGGACCCCTTCGACCGGCGCGCCTCCGACATCCTCACGCACACCGTCCAGGTCCTCGAGCTTCTGCTGCGCGCCCGCGAGACGACCGCGGCCGGGCGGCGCCTGAAGCGGGCCACCTCCGATCTGCGGCTGGCCATCCTCCAGCTGCTCATGGTGGAGGACACCGTCTCCGCCCGTCGCGTCGCCGCGGGGCTCTGGCCCGGCCTGCTCGACACCGAGACGGCGCGCGTCTACGTCATCGAGGGCGACGCCGCGGAACGCGACCGGCTCGTGGAGGAGTGCCTCGGCGTGACCGGCGACCGCGCACTCGTGGTGCGCTGTCCGGCCATGGACGAGCACGTGATCATCGTGACCACCGCGGACGCGGCGGGCGAGGCCCTGCGCTCACTCGTCGACCGCAACCCCGGCACCCTGCTCGGCGGCAGCTCCCGGCAGAGCCTCGCCCGGACCGCCACCGCCTACGGGCAGGCGGTCAGCGCCCTCGCCGTGGCGCGGGTACGGCCGGACAAGGCCGCCGTGTACGCCGAGCGCAACCACCCCGAACGCTTGATGGACCCGGCCGCGCTGCGCGAGTGGACCGCCCGGCTGCTGCGCCCGCTCGACAACCTGCCGCACCACACCCGCGCCGAACTGCTCGCCACCACCCGGCTCGGACTGGAGTTCACCGCTGTGAGCGCGGCCAAGGTCCTCGGCGTCAGCCGCAACACCGTTCGCGCCCGCATGGAACGCGTCGAGTCCCTGCTGCGGACCGATTTCACCGACCTCACCGTCCGCGCGACCGTCCACCTGGCCCTGAGCACCCAGGTCAGCCTCGCGGACGGACAGGGCGATCACGGCGGCTCCCCGCAGGCCCGCACCCGGCTCGGCGACCTGCTGGCCGGACCCGCGCTGGGGACCTGGGCGCGGGAGCTGCTGGGACGTCTGGACGGCGACGCCCGCGACCTGCGCCGCACCCTGCGCAGCTGGATCGCCGCCGGCGGCAACGCGGAGCGGGCCGCGCAGGCCCTGGCCGTGCACGCGCAGACCGTGCGCGAACACGTCCGCAGCGCCGAGCCGGTTCTCGAACGCCAACTGATCGCCTCCGGCAGCGACCTCTACGAGGTCGTTCTGGCCCATCTGGCGACCGGCGAACTCGAACACCCCGTCCTGCTCCGGGACAATCCGGGCCATCCGGACGCACCTGTGCACCGGTGAGCCCTGTGCCGCGCACAGCGGGCATCGACGCGATTCACAAGGGTGCGCAGGTCACGTAAGTTCGACGCACCGCAGGGGGAACGACCGGAACGGGGGACCGGTCGCGCCCCCTGCGACGTGTTCCCGCGCGACTCCCGCCCGTCCTCGCCCACGCCGTCGACGTTGGTTCGGATTTCCGGCACCGATGTGGACTGACCTGCGCACGACGGGTACTCGTCCCCTCCGGAACGACTACCGCTGGAGGAGGTCCGAATGACCAGCCGCACGGAGACCGGCGGCGCGACCGGCACGCCGGACAAGGACTACAACCTCATCTGGTATGTCGAGGCGTGCCTGAGCAACGCGCTGCGACTGGAGAGCTACATCCAGGACGCGGAACGCGACAAGGACACCGAGGTCGCCGACCTGTTCCGCAAGGCCCAGGCGGACAGCCGCAAGGGCGCCGAGATCGGCAAGGGGCTCCTGCGCGCCCGGCTGAACGGCGGCTGACCCGGTAGGTGCGGAAGGGCCGGACAGACGGGTGTCCGGCCCTTCCATCCTGTGCGGACATCGCGTCGCCGTCCGGAATCCCGTGACCTGCGGTCCCGGTCATGCGGCCCGGCGCCGAGGCCCTCTGCGTCCGCCTCGGTCTGCGCGGTGGGCGAGGATCCGCCCTCAAGCTTGTTTCCGCGTACCGGGAGTCTCCCCCGCGTGCGGCGCGTACGAACGGCCGGGATCGCGTCCCGCAGGACGCCCGGGATCGGCCCGTCGCCGACATCGGCACGACCCTCGGGCTCGCGTGCAGGCGCACAGGGACTGAACGGGCGTAACCGATCTTCCCTACCCCAGGGTGGAGTCGTACACCGACCGGCTACGGAGAGGTTCGTGCCGGGACGAGGACGCAACCATCGGATCACCGTGATACGGCTGGGCACCCTCGTCGGGAGCCTCGCGCTGGTCACGGCCTGCGGTGGAGGCGAGGACGACACCGCCAAGGCCCCGCGGCCGTCGAGGAGTTCGGCTGCGCCCGCGGCCGGCATCGTGGCCCCGGCCAGGATCGAGGTGATCGCCGGACCGGCCGGCTGCAAGGCCGAGATCCGTATCGAGGCCGACGAACTGCGCGAGGGACTCTGCCACGCGGGGCAGGCCGACTACCGCATCACCACCTTCCCCGCGGAGAAGTGCAAAGAGGCGTGGCTCGACGCGGCCAGTGTCTACGGGGGCACGTACCTGGTGGGCCCGCGCTGGGTGGTCAGCGCCAAGGCGGAGCACCTGGGACAGGCCAGGAACAAGCTCGGCGGAACCATACGGCAGCTGCAGGGCACGTCGTGGGTTCCGCCGGGCGCGCCCCCGGCGGAACCCACACCGTCAGGCGACCAGCGCCGACACCTTGCCGCGAGCCCGTTCCGGCTCGAGGACCCGCTCCGCCAGGTAGCCGAACAGCAGCCCGAATCCCGCCCACAGCACGGCTTGGACGCCGAGGGAGGCCAGGCGGAACTCCCACAGATCGGTGGCCGGGAAACCCTTCGGGGTGTTGTCCCCGGCGGGCAGGGCGACCATCGCCACCGCCACCGCGGCGACGAAGGCCACGGCGGCCGCGGTCGAGGCGTTCCAGTTGCCCCAGGCCGGAGCCAGTCTGCGGCCCAGCAGGACCGCGCCGATCCCGAGGAGCACGCTCAGCGCGATCATCAGGACGAACAGGGCGGTGCGCTTGTCGATGGTGTCCGGGTCGCCCACCGCGGGCGGGTTCGCCGGATACTTGAGGATCGGCACGAAATAGACGGTGAGGAAGCCGCCGAGCGCGGTCAGACCCGCGGTCGCCCGGGCTCCGAACCGGCCGATCCGGCCCAGCGCGAAGCAGAACGCCAGCGCCAGGATGCCGCCGATGGCGACCCCGAAGACGAGGACACCGGTGGCGAGTCCCGCCGTCGACTGCACGGAACGGCTGACGAGTTCCTCGCCGTGCTCGTGGGAGCCGGCCTCCTCGAAGGCGATGGCCGCGTCCACCGGGCCCTCCCCGACCAGGTAGGCGAAGACGAAGGCCAGGACGCCGGCGCCGAGCCCTGCGAGCATGCCGCGCACCAACAGGGTGCGGACGACTGTGGAGTTCATGGTGGTCCGCCCCGCCTCAGTGGCAGGGGAAGCCGAGCAGGTGGCGTGCGTCGTGCACCCACTCGTGGACGCCCTCGCCGGAGACGAGTGCGGTGGCGCCCTGTTCGGCGCCGACGAAGTACAGCAGGACGAGCATCAGGACGCCGAAGAAGACGGCCCAGGGGACGAGCGCCCGCACCGGCAACGGGGTGATCGCAGGGGTGGTGGGCGTGGGGGCGGCAGTGGACTGCGCCATGGCGAGACCTCCTCGGGAACAACGCGTCCCGCATCGTGTGGAGCATTCGACGACGGCAATGGGTCTGACTCACCACCACCTCGTCGGCCGAGGGGCGGCACACAGTGGCGCGACCGTGCCGGGCTTGCACCGGACTTCCGTGGCGCCGTCGTCCTTGTCGTCCCAGATGGTAGGGGCAATGAGGGCTTCGGCCAACATGGCGTACGCCACCTACGATGAACCGCCCCCGACGACTCGACGAAAGGGCCCCTATGACCGTCCGGCTCACCCTCCTGTGCGCCGCCGCCCGCACGGAACGCGCCGTACGCTTCGCCGACGCCCCTCTCGACGAGCGGGCACTGCGCCGGGTGGAGGCCGTCGCCGCAACCCTCCCGCAGGCCGGCACCGTTTACACGGCACCCTCTCGGCGCTGCACCGGGACGGCCGAGGCCCTTGGGTGGGAGGCCGTCACGGCGCAACCGGCGCTGCGGGACCTCGACATGGGTTCCTGGTACGGCCGCACCCTCGACGAGATCGCGGCAACCGACGCCTCGGGACTGGCCGGTTGGCTCACCGATCCGGAGGCGGCGCCGCACGGCGGGGAGAGCGTGCAGCAGATCTGCGACCGCGTCGCCGCCTGGCTGGGCGCGTTGCCGTCCGACGCGGGACGCGTGCTGGCGGTGGTCGAACAGGCCGTGGCACGGGCCGCCGTGGTGCACGCGCTGGGGGCACCGCGCCAGGCGTTCTGGAGGATCGACGTGCCTCCGCTGTCCACCGTCGACCTCACCGGGCGCGACGGCCGCTGGAATCTGCGGATGGCCGAGCTGCCGCTCGGTCCTCGCCCACCACGGTGAGGTCGTCACCGAGGGCCGCGGCGATCGTCCAGCCGGCGGGTGAGGCAGGCGCAGGTGTGCCCGTGCCGCAGCGACCGGACGAAGCTCAGCGTCCAGGTGAGCTGGGTGCCGAAGACCCGTCGAAGCCGGTGACGTGGGCGACGAGGAGCTCGGCGTGCAACTCGGGGCCCAGGAGGTTGGTGGCCCCGAACACCGACTGCCGCCCCGCCCGGGAGTTCGTCCAAGCCGTGTCCGGAACACCGTCGGGTATCTCCGGGCCGGCCCGCCCGGCGGGTGAGCACCTGGCGCAGGGTGGTCCGCTCCTTGCCGTGGACTCTGTACGCCTTCCAGTGCGTGGCGATCGGCTCGTCCACTTCACGGCCGTCATGCCAGACGGAGACACCCGCCCCGGTCTCCAAGCCCCTCGTCCACCAACTCGTTGTCCAGGGTGGGTATGTGGAGGCAACGGGTCACACTCCCCGAAGAGTGAGCTGGCGCAGGGCCTTCGCCACGTCCGCCGGCGCTTCCTCCGCCATGAAGTGTCCGCAGGAGACGGTCGTATGACGAAGGTCGTCGGCCCAGGCCGCCCACAGGGCGGTGGCGTCGTAGCCGAGCGCGGCTCCCCAGTCCTGCTGGAGCACCGTCACCGGCATGCCCAGCCGGTTCTCCGCGGTCCGGTCGGCCTCGTCGTGCTCGACGTCTGTGCCCGCGGAGGCGCGGTAGTCGGCGACGATCGACGGCACCGCCTCGCGGCAGGCCCGCAGGTACTCGGCACGGACCTGAGCCGGGATCGCGTCGGGGCGGTTCGCCCACACGTCGAGGAAGTGGCCGAAGAACGCGTCCGCGCTCGCGGAGATCATCCGCTCGGCCAGACCGGGCGGCTGGGCCATGAGGTAGAGGTGGAAGGCGACCGCCGCCGACGTGCCGTGCAGGGCGTCCCACATGTCGAGTGTCGGCAGGACGTCCAGACAGGCCAGGTGGGAGACCGCGTCCGGATGGTCGAGGCCCGCGCGGAAGGCGACCAGTGCGCCCCGGTCGTGCCCGGCCAGCGCGAAGCGGGGGTGCCCCAGCCGGCGTGCCAGGGTGACGATGTCGTTCGCCATGGTCCGCTTGGAGTAGGTGTGGGGGCCGTCCTCGCGCGGCTTGTCGCTGTCGCCGTAGCCGCGCAGGTCGGGGCAGATCACGGTGTGGTCGGTTGCCAGGTCCGCCGCGACGTGGCGCCACATCAGGTGGGTCTGCGGGAAGCCGTGCAGCAGGACCACGGGTGTGCCGGTCCCTCCCACGGCCACATGGAGGGACACGTCCTCGGCGACGGACACGCGCTGGTACTCGAATCCGGCGATGGTGGGTCTCACGGCGGGGCTCTCTTCGGTCGTACGGCGAGTGGGAGGCATCGGTGCCCGGGCCCGGGCACCGATGAACCCAGGGTCCGGGGAGCGAATGAGCAACGAATGAACGCGTGTACGTTGAGGCATGTGCGTGTGGTCGAGTTCGGGGTCCTGGGGTCGGTGGCGGCCTGGGACGAGACCGGGGAGCCGATCGCCCTGAAGGGCCCGAGGCATCGTGCGGTGCTGGCCCGCCTCCTCATCGCCCGCCGCAGGGTCGTGCCCGTTCCCCGCCTGGTGGAGGACCTCTGGGAGGGGGACCCGCCGGCGGATGCCGTGGGCACCGTCCGGACCTTCGTCGCCGGGCTGCGGCGCGCTCTGGAACCCGAGCGGCCCCGCCGGACCCCGTCCCGCCTCCTCGTCACCGAAGGCCCCGGCTACGCGCTGCGGGCCGAACCCGCCCACGTCGACGCCCGGCGGTTCGAGCACACCGTCGCCGCCACGGCGGACCTGCCTCCCGCGCAGGCGGTGTCCCGGCTGACCGAGGCCCTGGAACTGTGGCGCGGACCCGCCTACGCCGACTTCGCCGAGGAACGCTGGGCGCGCGCGGAACGCTCCCGGCTCGCCGAGCTCCGGCTGACCGCCGTCCAACGCCGGGCCGAGAGCCTGCTCGCCCTCGGCGCCGCGGCCGACGCGGCGGCGGACCTCGACGCCCATGTGGCCGAGCACCCCTGGCGGGAGGACGCATGGCAGCTGCTCGCCCTCGCCCTGTACCGCTGCGGACGCCAGGCCGACGCCCTGTCCGTCCTGCGGCGCGCCCGACAGCTGCTGCGCGAGCACCTCGGTGTGGAGCCGGGCCCCCGGCTGAGCCGCACCGAGCAGGACATCCTGCGACACGCCGACCACCTGGACCCAGGCCCCTCGGACCCGGGCCCCTCGGACCCAGGCCCCTCGGACCCGGGCCCCTCGGACCCAGGCCCCTCGGACCCGGGCCCCTCGGACCCAGGCCCCTCGGACCCGGGCCCCTCGGACCCGGCCGCGCAGGTCTGGGAGCAGGCCTCCGCGTCGTACGCGAGCATGGTGCCCCAGCGGGCACGCACCCGTCTGGAGTCGACCGCGGGGTTGATGCGCGACCTCGCCGTCACCGGGGGCGGCGGCCTGGAAGCGGCGCGGCGGCACCGCGCGGCGGCCGTGGCGGCGGCGGAGCAGCTGGGCGATCCGGAGCTGACGGCACGTGTCATCGGCGTCTACGACGTCCCCGCAGTCTGGACCCGTTCCGACGACCCGGCCCAGGCCGACCGGCTGGTGGGTGCGGCGGAACGCACCCTGCTCCTCCTGCAGCCGGGCACGTCCGAGGCGGCAAGGGCGCGGCTCCTGGCCACCGTGGCGGTGGAGTCCCGCGGCACGCTTCCCGAGGGGACACGCGCGCTCCAGGCGGCCCACCAGGCCGTGGAGAGCGCACGCCGACTCAAGGACGCCAACCTGCTCGTCTTCGCCCTCAACGGCCTGTTCATGCAGACCTTCGAACGAGCCGGACTCGCCGCCCGGCGGGACGAGATCGGCGCGGAGATCACCGAAGTGGCCGCTCGGCACGGCCTGTTCACCTACGAGGTCCTCGGCCACCTGATCCGGCTTCAAGCACACTGCGCCACCGCCGACTTCACGGCGGCCGACCGGCACGCGGACGCCGCCGACGCACTCGCCGAACGGCACGAACTGCCTCTCGTCGCCGTCTTCACCACATGGCATCGCGCCCTGCGTACCGCGACGACGGAGCCCCCGCAGGTCGGCGAGTCCGCGTACCGGGCCGCCGCCACGTCCCTCGAGGGCGCCGGAATGCCCGGCCTGGAGCGGGGGTTGCTGCCCCTGGCCCTGCTGTGCCTCCGGCTGCACCACGGACTTCCCGTGACCGCCGACCCGCACACCGACTGGGGCCCCTACGAGCCATGGGCGCGCCCCCTGACGCTGCTCGCCGAAGGGCGCGACCAGGACGCCGTACGCCTGTTGGCTTCCGTGCCCTCTCCGCCCGGGGACCTCCTGTACGAGGCCCTGTGGAGCCTTCTCGCCCGCGCGGCGATCCAGGTGGACGACCGTCCGCTGATGCGGCGTGCCCAGCGTGCGCTCGAACCCGCCAGGGGTGAACTCGCGGGCGCCGCAAGCGGATTGCTCACCGCCGGTCCTGTCGCGGCCCACCTGGACGCGCTCGCCGCTGCGCTCGCACCGCACGCCTCTTGACCTTGGCTGGAGCGGCGGCTTAACGTTCCGGCGTTTGCCGGTGATTGAAACGATTCAATACTTTGGGGCGCCCACATGCATGAAGCCAACCCGCAGCGCGACGGCATGTCCCGACGCGCGGTCCTGGCCGCCGGACTGACCGCGGGCGCCGCCCTGGCGCTCGGGGTGGGGGCCTCATCGGCGGTGGCGGGGGCGGGAGGCGCCGCAGACTGGTTCGCGGCCCCGGCCCGCTCGGTGCGGCCCCGGTTCCGCTGGTGGTGGCCGGACGGTCTCGTGGACCCGGACGAGATCGCCCGCGAGATCGACCAGATCGCGGACGCGGGCTTCGGCGGTGTGGAGATCGCCGCCGTCCACCACAGCATCAAGGACAAGTCGGTCCTGGACACCGCGCACCACGGCTGGGGGAGCAGACCCTGGCGGGACGGCGTCGAGGCCGCGCTGCGCCGCGCGGCGAGACGTGGTCTCACCGTCGACCTCACCCTCGGCCCCAGCTGGCCCGTGGCCGTCCCCGGTCTCACGCCCGACGATGATGCCGCCGCCAAGGAACTCGCCCACGGCCGCGCCCCGTTGACCGGTGGGAGCACCTACCAGGGGCCCGTCCCGCCACCCGTCCACGCCGCGGCCGCGGGGGTGACCCGTCAGCAGCTCCTCGCCGTACAGGCCGCCCGGGTCGAGCCCGCCCACTCGACCCGCAAGGAGACCGGACTCGACCCGGAGAGCGTCCAGGACCTCACCGCGACCGTCACCGACGGCACGCTGACCTGGACCGCGCCGGAGGGCGGGGACTGGGTGCTCATCTCCTACTGGGTGCGTGGTTCGGGCCAGCAGCCCGAGTCCGGCCCCCACTCCGCCCCGGCCGCCTACGCCGTCGACCACTTCAGCCCGGCCGGCACCACAGCGGTCACCTCCTACTGGCAGGACCGCCTGCTGACCCCCTCCGTGCGGCGCCTGTTGCGAGCCGCGGGCGGCTCCTTCTTCGAGGACTCCGTGGAGTTGGAGAGCGACGGACTGACCTGGACACCCCTGCTGCCCGAGGCCTTCGAGAAGCACACCGGACGGCCGCTGCTGCCGTACCTGCCCGCCCTCGTCCTGGACAACAGCAACCAGGTCTTCGCCTTCGAGGCGCAGTTCACCCGCCAGATCCGGCACGACTTCTGGGAGACCGTCTCGGGCCTCTTCAACCGCAACCACCTGACGGCCCTGCGGAACTGGGCGCACGCCCTCGGCATGACCCTGCGCTCGCAGCCCTACGGCCTCCAGACGGACGCCATCGCCTCGGCCGCGATCCTCGACATCCCCGAGGGCGAGTCCCTCGGCTTCAAGAACCTGGACGACTACCGTTGCCTGGCCGGCGGCCGGGACATGGCGGGACGGACCGTCCTGTCCTGTGAGGCGGGCGCCTACAACGGATCCGCGTACAGCACGACGTGGGACCGCTTCCTGCGCACCATGGGCGGCGCCTACGCGGCCGGCGTCAACCAGACCGTCGTGCACGGCTTCTCCTACGCCACCGCCCCCGGGGTGAACTGGCCGGGATTCGCCGCCTTCAGCCCGTACAACGGCACCGCCGGCTACGGCGAATCCTGGGGACCGCGCCAGCCCACCTGGCGGCACGTCGAGGACATCTCCGGATACCTGGGCCGGGTCCACCAGGTGCTGCAGAGCGGGACCGCGAGAGCGGACGTCGCCGTGTTCCGGCAGACCGGCTACACCGCCACCGGAATCGGCGCCTCCTGGTTCACGGCGACCGGCGTCCCGCTCGGCTGGACCCATCAGTTCCTCAGCGGACCCCTCCTCGACCTGCCCTCCGCCACCGTCTCGGACGGCCGGCTCGCCCCCGACGGCCCCGCCTACAAGGCCCTGTTCGTCGAGGGCGACTTCTTCTACGGCTCCACCCCCACGCTCGCCGTCGAGGACGCCCGCAAGATCCTCGCCCTGGCCGAGGCGGGACTTCCCGTGGTCCTGTTCGGAGCCTTCGACCAGGCGCTGACTCCCGGCGTCCCGGACCAGGGGGAGACGGACCGGCTGCGCGACCTCCTCGGCCGGCTGCTCACGCTGCCCCACGTCGTCCGCGTCACCGACAAGGCCGCGGTCGGCGACGCCCTCGCCGGGCTCGGGGTGGGCGCCGACGTCCGGCACGCCACCGCGTCCACGCTCCTCAACGCCCACCGGGTCACCGCCGACGCGGACTTCTACTACCTGTGCAACGGCAAGCACGCCGAGACGGTCAAGCCGCCCGTGGCCGCGATCGACCACGACGTCACCCTGCGCCGCACCCACGGCGGCCAGACCGTGCCGTATCTGCTCGATCCCTGGACGGGCGAGGCGGTCCGGCTCGCGCGCTACACCGACGACGGGGCCGACATCACCCTGCGGGTCACGCTCCAGCCGGGGCAGACCACGATCGTCGCCCTGGGCCGGCCGGGGCTGTTCGGCGACCGGCATGGCACCAGTGCGCACGCCGAGGCCACCGACGCCGACGCGGTGCTGTTCACCGAGCGGGGGCTGACCCTGCGTGCCCGCACCGCCGGTACCTGGACCACACGCCTGCCCCGGGGCCGTACCGCCACCACCAGGATCCCCGCCGTGCCCGCGCCGATCACGCCGGCCCGCTGGGAGCTGGAGGTCGAGGACTGGTACCCGGGCTCGGACGCCACCCGGACCGAACACGTCCGGCGCGGCGTCACCCTCGAGACGCTGAGGCCCTGGTCGCAGATCCCCGAGCTGGCCGACTCCGCGGGCATCGGCCGGTACCGCACCACGGTCACTCTGCCGGCCGACTGGACGTCGTCCCACGGCGCCGAGTTGGAGCTCGGGCAGGTCAGCGACACCTTCCGGGTGAGCGTCAACGGCAGGCGCCTGCCCGCGGCCGACCGGCTCCACCCCGTCGTGGACCTCGGCCCCTTCCTGCGGCGCGGTGCGAACACGCTCGAGATCGAGGTGGCTACCCCGCTCATCAACCGGCTCAGGGTCGCTCAGCCCACGGTGTTCGGCGGGGTCGCCCGCCAGGATCACGGTCTGATGGGGCCGGTGAGACTGGTTCCGTATGTGCAGGCGGTCGTGCGCTGACCGACGAAGGGCGCGCCCGTCCCGTGCCGGGCGCGCTCTTGTTACGTAGGAAGCCCGCAGTACAGGAACAGATGCGGTTCGGTAGCGCCGTCGGGATGGTCCGGGGTGAACTCCACGGCCTGCTCGTGCTCCACGGCCAGACCCGCGTCGCGCACCACGGCCAGCATGTCCTCCGCGGCGAAACTCGTGGCCCGGACCGGCTGGCCCATGAACTCGACCGCCAGGTCCTCCACGTCCACGGGCACGGTGGCGAGCACCAGGCTCCCGCCCGGCCGCAGAGCCCGCGCCAGCCGCCCCAGCACCTCCGACTGCTCCGCGCGGGTCATCTGGAGCAGCGAGAAGTACACGCACACCGCGTCGAAGGAGCCCTTCTCCAACGGCAGTTCACGGATGTCCGCGTGGCGGAACACGGCCTGCGGCACCTGCCGGGCGGCGAGGTCGACCATGACGGGCGAGACATCCACTCCCAGCACCTCGTGGCCCGCCGCCACCAGCGTCGACGCCGTGGGACGGCCGGTTCCGCTGCCGACGTCCAGGACCCGGCTGCCGGGGCCGAGCCTCCCGAGCAGCCACTCCAGGGACGCCAGGTGAGTCTCGGAACGCGCGAACGCCTTCTCGTACGTCAGCCCCAGCGCGTCGAAGACCGCTGCTGCCCGCTGCCCTTGGTCTGCCACGACCTGCTCCCCCCTCGCGGTGTCCGGGCATCGTAGCCCGGCCGTGCCCGCCCCCGGCACGGCTTGCGGACGAGAGCCGAGGCGGGCAGGGTTCGACCGTGGCCACCCTGCTGATCGTGCATCACACGCCCTCGCCCAACTGCCAGGCGATGTTCGAAGCCGTCGTCTCCGGTGCGACGGCGCCGGAGATCGAGGGCGTCCATGTCGTGCGCCGCGCGGCCCTGTCCGCCACGGCCTCGGACGTGCTGGAGGCGGACGGCTACCTGCTGGGCACCCCGGCCAACCTCGGGTACATGTCCGGAGCCCTCAAGCACTTCTTCGACCAGGTCTACTACCCCTGCCTCGACGAGACCCGCGGCCGCCCGTTCGGCGTCTACGTGCACGGCGGCAACGACGTCACCGGCGCCCTGCGCGGCATCGAGTCGATCACGACGGGTCTCGGCTGGCGCGGTGCGGCCGAACCGGTGACCGTCACCGGCGAACCGGCCAAGGCCGACATCGAGGCGTGCTGGGAGCTGGGGGGGACGGTCGCGGCAGGACTGATGTCCTAGGGGTCGCGGAGGGTGCCTTCCGCGGTGCCGCCCGGTGTGATCAGGCCGCTCTCGTAGGCGAGGACCACCGCCTGGACACGGTCGCGCAGCTCCAGCTTCGACAGGATCCGGCCGATGTGCGTCTTCACCGTCGTCGGACTGAGGAACAGCCGCTCCGCGAGTTCGGCGTTGCTGAGCCCCGTCGCCAGCAGCCGCAGCACCTCCAGCTCACGAGGCGTCAGTCCGGACAGGTCCCGGTGCGGGTCGGCCGAGGGAGCGGCCTGTTCACGCCGGGCGAAGCGCTCGATCAGACGGCGTGTGATCGTGGGCGCCAGCAGGGCGTCGCCGGACCGCACCAGCCGTATGGCGGCCACCAGATGCTCGGGCGTGACGTCCTTGAGGAGGAAGCCACTGGCCCCGGCGGTGAGCGCGGCGTAGACGTAGTGGTCGAGGTCGTACGTGGTCAGGATGAGCACCCGGAGCTCGCCCGCGGCGTCGTCGGCGAGGATCCGCCGGGTCGCCTCGATGCCGTCCATGCCCGGCATCCGGATGTCCATGAGGACGACATCGGGGCGGGTCCGCCGGACCGCGGCCACCGCCTCCGCCCCGTCCGCCGCCTCCGCCGTCACCTCGATGCCGTCCGCGGTCAGGATCATCCCGAACCCGGTCCGTACGAGGGCCTGGTCGTCGGCGATGACGGCCCGCAGCCTGTTGTCGTGCACGGTGTTCACGCCGTCAGCCAACGTAGCCACTCCTTGCCTGTGCAGTCCGCCGACGCAGCGGCTCCACCAGTTCGTCGACCCGCCGGGGTGGCCGCTCCGCCCGATTGCTGCCGGAGCCGTCCCGTCGCGGTGGCCGCTCCGCCCGATTGCTGCCGCAGCCGCGTCGCCGGGGTGGCCACTGCGCCCGACCGCTGCCGGAGCCGCCCCGCCGAACCGTCGCCGCTCACACCGTTCGCCACGGCACCTCCGCCCTGATCCGGAAGCCCCCGGCGAGGGTCGGGCCGGCCGTCAGTTCGCCGCCGTAGACCGCGAGGCGCTCCCGCAGACCGATCAGCCCGCGGCCGTTCCCGTCCGCGGCCACCCCGTCGCGGACTCCGCCGGTGTCCATGACCTCGATCTCCAACCGTTCACCGGACCAGCCGACGGTGACGACGGCCTCGGCGCCGGGCGCGTGCTTGATGGTGTTGGTCAGCGCCTCCTGGACCACCCGGTACGCCGTGAGGTCCACGCCGGGCGGCAACGGTTCCGGGGGCAGCGAGACCGCGACGCCGACCGGTGTCCCGGCGGCCCGCACCCGGTCGATCAGCGCGTCCAACTGCCCCAGGCCCGGCTGCGGTTCCAGGCCGTCGGCGGGGGAGTCCGGGCGGCCGGTGTCCGGCGCGGCCAACAGGCCCATCACATGCCGGAGTTCGGCCATCGCGGCCCGGCCCCCGGCCTCGACCGCGAGCAGCGCCTCCTTGGATCGCTCCGGGGCCGCGTCCATGACCTTGCGCGCGGCGCCCGCCTGGATGACCATCACGCTCACATTGTGGGTCACGACGTCGTGCAACTCGGCGGCGATCCGCGCCCGTTCCTCCTCCACGGCCCTGCGCGTCGCCTCCCCGTGCGCCCGCTCCAGCGCGGCGAACCGGTCCCGGCTGGCCGCGAGGCGACGCCGCCCGAACCGGACCACGCTGGCCACCACCCCCGCCACCAGCAGCACCACCCCGGGACTCGACCACCCCGGCAGCACCGGCTGCGTCGACCGGAAGGCCACACCGGCAAGGACGGCGGCGACAACGAGCCCGACCATCGCACCCGCCCGGTGCCGGCTGTGCATCACCGCGCTGTAGGTGCCGATGACGCAGGTCAGAACGTTGATCCAGGAGGCGTCGTCGCCGATGGCCAGCCCCGCGCAGAGCACCACGGCGAACACGGTCAGCGGAAACCGCCGCCGTGCCGCCAGCGGCAGCGCCGACAGCATGATCAGTCCCCACGGCGGTGAGGATGCCGACGGCTCGATCCGCCCGCCCGGAAGAACGGGAGGCCGGGGCGGCACCGGCGCCCCGTACTCCATCTTCGACACCTGTACCGGCCCGTCACCGGGATAACGCGACGCCACCACCAGCGCGACCACCGTCAGCAGCACGGCCAGCACTACGTCGAAGTACAGCGACCGCCGTGACAGCGCGGCGCCCTTCGCCTCCGGCCGCAGTGCGAAACGCACCTGCCGTAGCCATCGGCGCAGGTCTTCCGTCCCCATGAGCACATTGTGCGGTCCCGTTCCCGTCCGCGCGTCCGCCTCGACGACCAACCCGCCCTCCCGCGGGCGTACTTCGCAGGGATGACCCCCGGCCGGCTCCTCCGAGCGGAGGGCCGCATGTCGGTGTCCCGGCCGACGCGCCGGCAACCCGCCCGCCCGTACCTTCGCCACGCCGACAAGGACACGACCCGACGACCGACAGGACGGGCACCTCCCATGACCGCAGTGATCGAACTGAAGGGCGTGGCCAAGCGCTACGACAACGCCGGCGCACCCGCGCTCGGACCGCTCGACCTCTCCGTCGCCCAGGGCGAGGCCCTCGCCGTGACCGGCCCCTCCGGCAGCGGCAAGTCCACGCTGCTGAACCTCGTCGCAGGGCTCGACAAGCCGACCGAGGGCACCGTGACCGTCGCCGGGCAGCAGGTCGACCGGCTCGGCGAGCACGCCCTGGCCCGCTTCCGCCGGGAACGGATCGGCATGGTCTTCCAGTTCTTCAACCTCCTCGACGACCTCACCGTCCTCGACAACATCCAGCTCCCCGCCCAGCTCACCGGAACCTCACGGCGCACGACCCAGACGCGGGCGCAAGAGCTCATGGAGGTGCTGGGCATCCAGAAACACGCCCGCGCCTACCCCGGCCGCCTCTCCGGCGGTGAACGCCAACGCGTCGCCGTCGCACGGGCGTTGGTGAACCGCCCGGCCCTGCTGCTCGCCGACGAACCGACCGGCGCCCTCGACAGCGCCTCGGGCCAGGACGTCCGGGAACTCCTGGTAGACCTGCACCGCGGCGGCCAGACCATTGTGCTCGTCACCCACGACCCGGCCCTGGCCGAGGCTTGCGCGAGCCGCACCGTCCACCTCGTCGACGGCCATGTCGCCCTCGACTCCCGTGCGGAGGCCGTGCGATGACCGGACCCCTCGTACGCGTCGTCCGCTCCGGCGTGGGCCGGCGCCGGGTGCAGACCGTCGTCATCGCGATCGCCACGATGATGGCCGTGGCGGCCGCCGTGGTCGCGGGTTCCCTCATGGTCGTCTCGAACGCGCCCTTCGACCACGCCTTCGCCGCCCAGAAGGGCGCCCACCTCACCGCCGAGTTCGACCCGGCGAAGGTCACCGCCGAACAGCTCGGGGCCACCGGGCAGGTGGACACAGTCAGCGCGAGCGCGGGGCCGTACCCCTCCACGGTCATCGAGGCGACGGACTCGTCCGGCCGCCGGCCTCCCGCCATGACCCTGGTCGGACGGCCTCGTCCGCACGCGGATGTGGACGACCTGGACCTCGCGTCCGGCCGGTGGGCGAGGAAACCCGGCGAGATCGTGCTGAGCTCCTCCTACCAGGGGCCCGCCTTCACGCTGGGCGACACCCTGACAGCCTCGAACACGACTCTCACGGTCGTCGGTTTCGCCACCTCGGCCAGCAAGACCGCCGACCTGTGGGCAACTCCCGCGCAAGTCAGGGCCCTTGCCTCCAAGGAACACCCCGTCACCAGTCAGATGCTCTACCGCTTCGACTCGGCGGGCTCGAAGGGGGACATCTCCGCCGACCGCAAGAAGCTCCTCGCCGCCGTCCCGTCCGGTGCGCTCCTCGGGACCCAGTCCTACCTCGACACCAAGCGCGCCGCCGACCACGGCGCCGCCCCGACGATCCCGTTCCTGGTCGCCTTCGGGGTCCTCGGCATCGTCATGTCGGTGATCATCGTCGGCAGCGTCATCAGCGGCGCGGTCGGCACCAGCCTCCGCAGGATCGGCATCCTCAAGGCCATCGGCTTCACCCCACGCGAAGTCGTCCGCGCCTACGTGGCCCAGGCGCTCATCCCGGCAACCGTGGGCATCGCGCTGGGAGTCGTCCTCGGCAACCTGCTGGCCGTGCCGCTCCTCGACGACACGGAGCAGGCGTACGGCACCGCCACTTTGTCCGTCGCCTGGTGGGTGGACGTCGTGGTCCCCGCCGGAGCGCTGCTGGTCGTCGGGATCGCGGCCTTCGTCCCCGCGCTGCGGGCCGGGAGGCTGCGCACGGCCGAGGCCATCGCCGTCGGCAGGGCCCCGCGCACCGGACGCGGTCAGTGGGCGCACCGCGCGGCGGGCCGACTGCCGCTGCCGCGAGCGGTGACCTACGGCCTCGCCAGTCCCTTCGCGCACCCGGTCCGCACCCTCGCGATGCTGCTCGCGGTGGCGTTCGGCACGATCGCGGCAACCTTCGCCGTCGGCCTCACCTCCTCACTGAACGAGGTCAACGCGGTGCAGGACCCCGAGAACCGTTCCGCGGTCACCGTCTTCACCGGCGGTCCGGCCGTGGCGGGTGGCGAGCACGTCCCGGCACCGGGCACTCCGGAGCCCGAGCCGGCCGACCCGGCACAGGTGAGTGCCGCCATCAAGGGGCAGTCGGGCACCGTCTCGTACTACGGCATGGGCCAGCAGGACGCCACCGTGGCCGGGGTCTCCGGAACCGTCCGGGCGACCCTCTACCAGGGCGACTCCCGTCGGGGCGGCTACGCCATGATCTCCGGGCACTGGCTCACCGGCGCGGGCCAGGTCGTCGTGCCCGGCCAGTTCCTGGAGACCACCGGCACCGAGGTCGGCGACACCGTACGCGTGACCGTCGGGAAGGAGACCGCCGTCCTGCGGATCGTCGGCGAGGCCTTCGGCACCTCGGACGACGTGCTGGAGATCCAGGCGAACTCCGCGAACTTCCCCGCGACCAGGCCGCAGGTGTTCCTCGTCGACGTGAAAGCGGGCGTCTCCGCGGTGGCGTACGCCGAGAAGCTCGCCGCGCGGATCGAGCCCCTCGGCGCCGACGCCCGGGCCAACACGCCTTCCGAGCAGGACAACTTCGTGCTCGTCCTGAACACGATGGCCGCGCTTCTCACCCTCATGCTCGTGTCCGTCGCAGCCCTCGGCGTCCTCAACTCCGTCGTGCTGGACACCCGGGAGCGCGTCCACGACCTGGGCGTGTGCAAGGCGCTCGGCATGTCACCCCGGCAGACCGTGAGCCTCGTCCTCGCCTCGGTGGCCGGCATCGGCGTGCTCGGCGGTCTCGTCGGCGTCCCCGCCGGATACGCCCTGCACGGATTCGTGCTCCCGGTCATGGGACACGCGGCCGGCACCAACCTGCCCAGGTCGGTCCTTGACGTCTACGACACCCCGCAACTGCTTCTGCTGGGCCTGGCCGGTCTCGTCATCGCCCTGCTGGGCGCGATGCTCCCGGCGGGCTGGGCGGCGAAGTCCCGCACGGCGGTGGCCCTGCGCACGGAGTAGCCCTCACTCCTCTCGGCGCAGGCTGAGAACCAGGTCGCGGGGCAGGCCGTGGGTGTCGTGCAGGTACTCGTAGTCCTCCTCACCCAGCGGCCCCCGGTACCGCGGCCCGGACAGCAGCCGCCGACCGCGCTCCAGCAGCCTGTCGAACCGGCGTTCCTCCTCCAGCAGCACGTCATGGACGAGCCCTGTCCCGCAGCTCGTCCGGAAGTGGTCCAGCGTGTGCCGGAGGAGCTCCACCGGCAGGTCGGAGAGCGTGCGGGACGGGTCGTCGCGCCGCAGGGTGGTGAGCAGGCGGCGGACGACGCGGCGCAGGACGTAACCGCGGCCGGTGGTGGACGGCCGGACCCCGTCACCGATCACGACGACACCGGAGCGCAGATGGTCGCAGACCAGACGCAGCGGCGGCTCGTCGAGTCCCCACAGGGGAGGCAGCAGTCGCATCCATGGCTCGAACAGGTCGGTGTCGTAGACCGAGCCATGGCCCTGCAGGATGGTGACCAGGCGCTCCAGCCCCATGCCGGTGTCGATGCTCGGACGCTCGAGGGGCTGGAGGGAGCCGTCCTCGAGACGGCGGTACCGCATGAATACGTGGTTCCAGATCTCCACCCACCGCGGGTCCGTGGTGGGGGTGCCCTGGGGCGGGGTGCCGCCGGTCCACACGAAGATCTCCGAGTCGGGGCCGCACGGGCCGACGGGCCCGTGGGACCACCAGTTGTCCTCCCGGGTGAGTTCCACGGGCACTCCCGACTCCTGCCAGGTGCGCAGCGATTCGAGGTCGGGGCCCACCTGCTCGTCACCGCCGAAGACCGTGACGTGGAGTCTCTCCCGGGGAATGCCGAAACCGTCACGGAGCAGCTCGTAGCCCCAGCGCAGGCTCCGCGAGTGGCCGTAGTCGCCGAGCGACCACGAGCCGAGCATCTCGAACACCGTCAGATGGGTGGAGTCGCCGATCTCGTCGAGATCGGTGGTGCGCAGACAGCGCTGCACGTTGACGAGGCGGCTGCCCCGGGGGTGGGGGCGGCCCTCCAGATAGGGGGGGAGGGGGTGCATGCCCGAGGTGGTGAACAGCACCGGGTCGCCGGGCGGTGGCAGCAGTGTGCTGCCGGTGATCAGGTGGTGTCCGCGTTCGCGGTAGAAGTCGGTGAAGAGGCTTACGGTCCGGTCGGTGTCCATGGCAGTGGTCCTTCGGTCTCGTGGGACCGGAAACGACCGCGGGAACAGACGGCGACCAGAGGTCGTGCACCGGCGGTCCGTCTCCGGCCGCCGGGGGAGTGGGGGAGGTCAGGCGTCGGCAGCCGGCGAGCTGGTCGCTCGCGCGGCTGCGGTGTGGGTACAGCTCCTGATCTCCATACGGTCAACGGTACGCACAGGCGTCCCGGCTCGTCACTCGGATTTCGCGGAGGGGGCCCTGCGGAAGCCCCTGCACCGCTGTTCCTGCCGTATCAGCGACCGGCTTCCGTGCGCGGCCTGCGCCTCGGTCAGGGCGATGCGCAGTGCGGGCTCGATCTCCGCCGGCAGGCCGCCGAGGTCGGGCCGGCGCACGATGTGCTGGGCGACGTCCCGCAGCTTGGTGTTGGTGCGCTGGGACACGGTCTTGAGAACCTCCCACCCCTGGTCGGGACGGAGACCGCTGAGGGCGAGGACGACACCGATCGCCTGGTCGACGACGGCGTGAGAGACGAGGGCCTGCCGGAGCTGGGCGTTTTCCTCCTGCAGTTCTTCGATCTTCTCAACCAGCTCTTCGTCTTGCGTCATGCAGTCCTGTCGCCCTCTCCTCCGGTGCCCGGCGACTTCCGCGGTCGCCATCCGTCCAGCCTGGACGGGTGGGACCGTCCGTGACGAGCCACCGGACGCACACCTTGTGACCAGGCAGGACAGAAAACGAAACGGGGTCGCGAAGCATCGTGGCATTCGCGGGTATGTGCGAAGAGGAGCCGAGCCGAGAGTGGGAGGACCTGGCTGCGATGGAGACGCTGACGTTCGACAGCGACGACCTGGACCGTACTGAGGACTTCCTCAGTCATGCCTACGCGAAGATGCGGATCGGCAGCGGTACCTCGGACAGCAGTCGTGCTCGCATCCACCGCACTGCCATCGACTCGGTCAGCGTCGACGAACTCGACCTGGACTTCGACATGAGCTACGCCGTCACCCCGCTGGGCCGGATCTGCCTGTGCGTCGTCCACGAGGGCACCATCGAGGACCACGTCTACCAGGGTGTCTCGGACTCCTTCGGCCCCGGCGACGTGGTGTCCTTCGCCCCTCCGGAACTTTCCTACGCGGGCCGCATCCACGCGGCCCGCTACAACATCACCATGCTGGACCCGGAGCTGCTCACCCAGGTCGCGGGGGCCACGGGCGGACGGCGCCCGGAACCGGTCCGGCTGACCGGTCACCGGCCGCACACCCCCGCCGCCGGTGACCGGCTGCGGTCGACCATCCGCTATGTGCAGGACCACGTGCTGTCGGATCCCGCGGTCGCCGACCAGCCGCTCGTCGCCTCCACGGCCGCCCAGCACCTGGCCGCGACCGTCCTGGCCACGTTCCCCCACACGGCCTCCGCCGACCCCACCGGCTCCGAGCGCCAGGACGCCCACCCCGCCGCCCTGCGCCGCGCCCTCGCCTACATCGACGACCATGCCGACCGGCCCCTCACCGTCGCCCAGATCGCGGAGGCGTCCCACATCAGCGTCCGCGCGCTGCAGTACGCCTTCCGCCGGCACCTGGACAGCACCCCGCTCGCGTACGTCCGGCAGGCCCGCCTGTCCCACGCGCATGACGAGCTGACGGCCGCCGACCCCGAGGACGGAGCCACGGTCACCGACATCGCCGCCCGCTGGGGCTTCTACCACCCGGGGCGCTTCGCCACGCTCTACCGGCACTCCTACGACCGCTCACCGCGCCGTACGCTGCACGACGGCTGACGTCTCCTCTGCGGCTGGTGACAAAGCGTCCACCGGGCCCTGCGTTCTTGTGAGCAACCACCGAGAGCCGCGCCCGCGCAGCCCTACGGTCCCAGCATGAACACGAGTCGCAGCAGAGGAAGAACCCCGAGGACGCTACGTGTCGCGGCGCTGGCGGTGCTGCTGACCACCGGGGCGTTCACGCCGGCGGCGTCCGCGCAGAGCGCGAGAACCGAGACACCCGTCGGGACGAGCGGGGGTGTGACCGAGACCGTCGTACGCGTGAAGGCACCCCTGCCGGCGTCCTTCGGGGCCCGTCCGGCGGCGTGCGACTGGCTGTCGTATCTGCGCTACCGGTCCTCGTCGGGGCCCGTGTCATCGGCGGACGCCGACCGGGTCCTGGTCGCTCAACCGGGCATCCTGGAAGGTGCCGGAGCCTTCGACAGCGTCGCCCGCAACACCGTGACCCGCGCCGCCGAGCAGGGCCGGCACATCGAGTTCTGGGCCCTGGACCGGCGGTCCAACTGTCTCGAGGACCGCACCGGAATCGCCTCCGGCGACCAGCACAGCGCCGTCGACTACTACTACCGCGGCAAACAGGTCCAGGGCCGCACCTTCGCCGGGTTCGTCGGCAACGACAAGCTCGGATGGATGGCGAAGCTCGGCATCGAGCAGACCGTACGCGACGAATACGACCTGCTCGCCGCCGAGTTGCCCGACCAGGGCGTCCGCAAGGACAAGGTGCTGTGCGGCGGTCACTCGCTCGGCGGTGTCATCACCGGGTACTTCGCCGCCGCCGACTTCGACGGCGACCCCGCCACCACCGCCGACGCCGGACACAACCAGTGCGCCGGCTACTTCGCCCTCGACACCACCGTCTCCACGTCGCTCGGCGACCTGAGCGGCAGCATCCCGGACGACACCAACCTGCCGGACGTGGGCCTCGGTTACGGCGTGGTCCAGGCCGGACTCGACAGTGGACTGCTCCCGCGCTCGCTGTCGGCGCCCGTCCTGCTCAACCCCGAGACCATGACCCTGCTCGCCATCGCGGGCGTGGGTGCCCTGCAGGATCCGGGCGGCGAGGCCGACCTGCCGCGTTATCTGCCCGCCAACACCAACATCGAGGCCACCAACCGCTTCCTGTTCTCCAAGGACACCGCCACCTTCCTCACCGGCTCACCCGCGGTGAAGGACTTCCGGCTCACCAACGAGGCGATCCTCGGTTCGCTGATGGACGACCAGTCCGTCCCGCTCGCGTTCCTCCAGAGCAGCGTGGGCTTCTTCGACGGCGGGCCCATCACCGACAAGAACTTCCCCGCGGCCAACGGGAGTTCGTCGCAGCCGGGCCTCTTCGGCACCGAGTACAAGGCCGTTCCCGCCGAGCCGCACGGTCCGCTCTACACCTGGCGCGACTACGACCGGGTCGGCGACCCGGACGACCCCGGGTACCGGTCGTCGGACGGAACGCCGTTCACCGCGGCGGGCAAGGAGGTCACCGCCATCCAGGAGCTGGCGCGCAGCATGGCCGCGCAGCCGCTGGACTTCACCGAGCAGTACTTTCCGACCAAGCTGGTCACCGACCTCGAACTGGCCACCTCCCCGCAGGTGAAGCGGCTCGTCGTGCACCCCGACGGGCTCACCGCCAACCCGACCCTCACGGTCCTCGCGGGCGACGGACTGCTCGCCGGCTGGGTTCCGGCCGACCTGCACCCCGTGGTCGCGGACGGCTACCAGCACCTCGACGTGCTGACCGCGGCGCCGGTGCAGAACGACGGTCGGCCCGAGCCGGTGTCCTCCGCCCTCACGGAGTTCGCCCGCACTCCTCGATAGCCGGACGGCACGTGGATGGGCCCGGGAGGAACTCCTCCCGGGCCCATCCGTGCGCCGTCGCTCAGACCTTGCCCGCGGCGAAGGTCGCCGCCGCGTCGGCGTTCGCCGTGTAGCCGAGGTGCGCCAGCGTGTCGTTGCCGCCCGCTTCGCAGACGGGGTCACCCTTGGCGCAGAAGTCGATGGTGCGGCTCTGGTACGTGCCGGTGACGCTCTTGCCGATCGCCCGGATCGGGTTGCCGAACAGCAGCACCGCGGCCACCCGTGACTCCAGCGCGGCGGGAATGGTGGCCACGATGGGACTGCCGACCACGGCACCGGCGCTGCTGATGCCGAGGGAGTTGTCGACGACGTTCGCACCCTGCGAATAGCCGACCAGAAGGAAACGCTGATTCGGACAGGCGGCCGCCTGGCTGTTCACGTGGTTCACCAGATCCGCGTTGCCCTGCGCGGCCGAGGTGAGGGAAAGGTCCGCGGGATAGTTCACCTTGTAGCTGGTCAGATTCCGGCCCGTGAGTTTCTTCTGGAGCGCGGAGTACACCGGGTCACCGACGATCAGGCCGAGGTTGCCCGGCTCGAACGTGCCGCGAGCGGCGACGACGTCGATGTCCGAGCAGGCCGCGGCGGTTGCCGATGGTGCCGAGACGGTGGCCACACCGGCCCCGCCGACCAGCGAGAGCGCGGCGAGGTACAAGCGAATACGCATGGGGATCCTTTGAGGGTGGGGCGTGTGATACGCCTGTGGAAAGGACGTCCCGAAACTTATTCGCTTGACCGTGCCCGGTGTTATGGACGGGAATTCAGAAATTCCTCGCTCTTTTGTGCGGTGGTGAGTGCCAGAATGAGATCCAGACGGGCGCCTGGATCGTGCAGGGCGTCACCGAAGACTTTCTCCAGCTGACGCAGCCGATAACGCACCGTCTGCGGATGGACATGGAGACGGGCGGCGACGTCGGGCACATTGCTGCCGCTCAGCAGCCACGCCAGCAGCGTCTCGGCGAGCCGCTCGCGCTGCCCCTCCGACACCGTGTCGAGCGGTGCGAGGGCCCGCCCCCGCAACTGGTCGAGCATCGGCTCGTCGCTGTGCAGCAGCAGGGTCGACAAGTGGTCCGCGCAGCGCACCACCCCCTGCCGGGGGAGGATCCCGCGCCCCATCAACCCCAGCGCCCGGGTGGCCCAGCGCAGCGACTGGGCGGCCTCCACGAGGGGCACCGTCGGTCCGATCGCGGCCGGCCGCCCGCGCAGCGCGAGGCTGAACGCCCGGCCCCCGAAGCGCCCGGAGCCGTCCGGGTCGGGGATCAGCATCCGCGGCGGCCGCGACTCCATGTCCACCAGCGCCCCCGCGGTGGCCAGCGGCCACTCCTCCTCCCGCTGGTCCGGCGTCGCCGCGAGCGCGACGACCGCGACCTGCCCGGGTACCGACCAGCGGGCACCGTGCGCCATGTCCTGCACCGCCGCCGGCGCGACCGGCCCCTCGCCGAGCAGCAGGTCCAGCAGGCGTCTGCGGCGCCGCTCCAGCTCGTCCGTGTTGTGTGCGCGGGCCTCGGAGTACCCGGCCGCCGCCGCCTCCGCGACCTCGTGCACGGTGCGGAAGGCGAGCTCGCCCAGCGCCGTGACCACGGCGGAGTCGAGGCCGAGTTGCTCGGCCGTACGGCCCATCAGGCGCCACGCGTGTAGCCCGCCGACCCGCAGCGCGGACTGCAACGCGTCCAGACTGCGGCCCTCCAGGGCCTCACCGCGGCCGAGTTCGTAGTAGGTCGCCGCGATCGCGTCGCCGCGGCCGCGCGGGTCGGCGATGTGGTCGACGAACAGGGTCAGCGCCTGCACCACGCCGGCTCTGAGGTTCTCGCGGTAGGTCCCGTCGGCCGGGCGCGCGTACTCGGGCACCTGCCGGCAGACCTCCTCCTCGACCTCGTCGGCGACCTCCTCCAGTTGGGCGCGCAGCAGTTCGGCCAGGCCGGGTGGGACCGCGGCGGCGCCGCGGCCCTCCGGGACGCCGTGCGGGGCGGGGGTGGCCAAGGGGGGCCCTCCTTTCACCCGGAAGCGGCTCACCCGCGGGCCGTTGCCCGTGGGGCGAGGGGTGAGTCCTGTGTTGGACGGACGACCCCTGCGTTGCGTTCCGTGTCCCGAAGGTACCGACATCACTGCGGCACCCCCAGACCTCGGGCGAGCATCGGCCACGACGCGGTGAACTCCTGCTTCCAGTACGCCCAGCTGTGCCCTCCTCCTGGGTAGAAGTGTGTGGTGACCGGGATGCGCTGCAGCGCGAGCGTGTCGGTGAAGCTGTGGGCGGAGGGCCACAGGGCGCTCTCCAGGGCCTCGGGCAGCCAGTCACCCGTGCCCCCCGCCAGCCCGCTGCCGCTGGAGACGTACAGGGCGGTGCCGCGCAGCCCCGCGGCCCGGTTGCGCGGGTTGAAGTCGAGCCAGGTGAGCAGGTTCAGGAACGGATTGCCCCACAGCGAGGTGGGCACCAGGTTCTCGCGGGCCACGATGGCGTCCATCAGGGTCGGGACACCGGGCGCCATGGTGTCGAGGATCCCGCTGTAGGAGGCCGCCGCGGTGAACATGCCCGGGTGCCGGGCCGCGTGCGCCATGGCGCCGTAGCCGCCGGTGGACACCCCCGCGACGACCCGCACTCCGGAGGCCCGGTAGTCGCGGGCGAGCAACGCCGGAACCTCCTTAAGCTGGAAGGTCTCGTAGTCGGGCCCGCCGCGCCAGGCGGTGGGAATGCCGGTGGGCCCCGCGTCGGGCATCGCCACGATCAGGTCCCGGCCCTCGGTGAAGGCCTCGATGTCCGTCTCCCGCGTCCAGGACGTGTAGTCGTCGTGAGCGCCGTGCAGCAGATACAGCACGGGGTAGGTGCGGGTGGGCTGCGAGCCGAAGCCCGACGGCAGGATCAGCCGCACCGGCGCACTGCGGCCCAGGGCGGCGGAGGACACGGACACGTCGACGGTGCGTGACCCCAGGGCGGCGGCGGTCCGGGCGCCGAACAGGACGGCCAGACCGGCACCGGCCGCGGCCTTGGTGACGGTACGTCGGGACACTCCGGTGGTGCGACGGTGCATGGCGGCTCTCCTCGGATCACGTTCAGCGGGTCCCTTCGGCGAGCTCGCGCCCCAGACGGGCGGCGATCTCGTCGACGTGCGGCGGGTCGAGCAGCGACAGGTGGTGTCCCGCGACCGGTACGACGGTCAGGCGCGGGCACACCTCGTCCCAGCCCAGCGTCCGGTCGTCGCGTTCGTAGGCGGGGTCACGCACGGTGTGCGGAGCGGGCTCCGTGGCCCGGTACAGGACCACCCGCCCGTCGTGACGGCCCGGCCGGTGGGCCTCGCCGATCCTCAGGTCCAGGTAGGAGGAGCGCTGGTGCTCCAGGGCGGCGGGCGGCACATCGGCGGACGCGCGCAGGATCTCCAGCACGGCGTCGATGCGTTGTCCGTCGTCGTCCATCGCGACGAGGTCGTCGTACGGCAACTCGAGCCGGACCCCGTAGGCGTCGCGGACGTGCCGGGCGAACCCCTCGAAGTGGGCGCGCAGCCGCTCGGCCGGTGTGCGGTCCGGCCGGGGGAGGGGGCGTACGGAGTCGATGAGGACCACGAGCTCCACGTCCCGCCCCGCCGCGGTCAGTTGCCGCGCGGTCTCCTGGGCGACGAAGCCGCCGAAGGACCAACCACCCAGCAGAACCGGCCCGTCGGGGTGGACGGCTGTGACGGCCTCGGCGTAGCGGCGCGCCTTCTCGGTCACCGTGGGGGCGTCCTCGAGGCGTTCGAGACCGTACACCGACAGCTCGGCGCCCAGCCGTTCGGCCAGTGCCCGGTAGACGTCGGTCGTACCGCCGGCGGCGTGCACGAGGAAGACCGGGGGACGGCCGGCGGTGACGTGCAGCGGGCGTACCGGCCCCGGCCGGACACGGTCGGCCAGCTCTTGGACGGTGGCGGCGCCGAAGAGGTCGCGCAGTGGCAGTTCGATCCCGAACTCGCGCTCGACGGCGGTGCGGACACGGACCGCCATCAGCGAGTCGAGCCCGAGGTCGGCCGGCGCGGTGGCGGGAGTGACCCGGCCTGCGGGGTGGCCGGTGACCGCGGCGATGTGGTGGCACAGTCGGGCGGCGACGGAGGTGTCCTCGGGCACCGCGGCCCGGACCTTCGCGGACGCCGCTCCCGGAGCGTCGGCGGGCACCTCGGTCCGCGCCTTCGTGGGTGCCGCCCCGCGCCCGTCCGTCCACCAGTGCCGCGTGTGCTTCCAGCGCGGCGTGGGCAGGTCCACGACCCGCCCCGGCGGCAGCGGCAGCCGTCCGCCGGCGCAGTACAAGGCCCCCACCTGCGTGAGGAAGTCGGCGCATCCGTCGGCCTCCCGTCGGAGCGTGCCGATCGTGAGGGCACCGGGCACGTTGTCCGTGATGGCCCGGGCCAGGACCGGGTGGGGCGAGATCTCGACGAAGGCGGTGTGACCGTCGGCGGCGGCCGCCGCGACGGCCCGGTCCAGCCGTACGGGTCGCCGCAGGTTCGCGGCCCAGTGCGCGGCGTCGAAGACACAGTCGCCGCGCGGGTCGTCCAGGACGGTGGAGTACACCGGCACGAGGGGCGCTCTGCCTCCGACGTCGGCCAAGGACTCGGTCAACTCCGCGAGCAGCGGCTCGACCTGGGGCGAGTGCCCGGCGCCGACGACCCGCATGGACCGCGCCGCTCGCCCTTCCCGCTCCAGCCACCGCACCAGCCGTGCCACCGCCGGTTCCTCACCGGTGACGACCTTCTGCCCGGGCGAGGAGTGAACGGCGACATGCACACCGGGGAAGTCCCGGGCCAGGGCGTCGAGTTCACCGTCGTCCAGGTCGACGACCGCCATGGCCCCGCCCTGCAGCCTGCTGAGCAGCCCGGCCCGTACGGCGACGATCCGGGCGCCCTCCGACACGTCCAGCGCACCCGCGCACACCGCGGCGGCCACCTCGCCCAGCGAGTGGCCGATGACGGCGGCGGGCTCGACGCCGTAGGAACGCCACAACTCGGCCAGCGCCACCTGGAGTCCGAACAGGACGGGCTGGGCCACCTCCAGCCGGTCGAGTTCGCTCCCGGACGCGAGACGGTCGTACAGGGACAGCCCGCACTCCGCGTCGAGCTTCTCCACGGCGGCGGCGAAGGCGGGCTCCTCCGTCAGCAACCGGCGTCCCATTCCTGCCCATTGGCTGCCGTAGCCGGAAAAGACCCATACCGGGCCCGGCCCCACGAGGTCACGTTCACCGGTCACGACCTGCCCGTGCGGGCGGCCCCGGGCCAACGCGTCCAGTCCGCCGGCGAGTTCGTCACGGTCGTGTGCGACCACTGCCGCCCGCACACCTCCGCGGCCGGTCCGTCCGGCCAGCGTGCGCGCCACGTCGGCGGGATGCGCGGCCGCCGTCCGCAGCCAGTCGGCGAGCCGGGACGCGGTGTCCCGCAGCCGCTCCTCGTCCACGTCGGACAGCAGATGGAGCCGGGCCCCGGGCTCCTCGCCCGGTCGCGCGGGCAGCACGCCGGGTCGCCATTCCTCCAGCACCGCATGGGCGTTGGTGCCGCCGAACCCAAATCCGGAGACCCCGGCCGTGGCGGTGCCGCCGTAGCGCGGCCACGGCTCGTCCTCGGACACCACCCGCAGTCGTACGTCGTCCAGGGCGCTGCCCTCGGAGCAGTGCAGGGAGGGCGGGATGACGTCGTGATGCAGGGCGAGCACGGTCTTCACCAGCCCGGCGATGCCCGCGGCGGACTCCAGGTGCCCCAGGTTCGACTTCACGGAGCCGAGGAGCAGCGGCTGGTCGGGGTCGCGGCCCGCACCGAGCACGGCGCCGAGCGCGCCCGCCTCGATCGGGTCGCCGAGCGGGGTGCCGGTGCCGTGCGCCTCGACGTAGTCGACGTGGGCGGGGGTGAGCCCGGCCCGGGCGTACGCGGTGGTCAGGAGGGCCTGTTGGGCGGCCGGGTTGGGGGCGAGGAGGCCGTTGGAGCGGCCGTCGGAATTGACGGCCGTGGCGCGGATGACGGCGAGCACCCGGTCGCCGTCCCGCTCGGCGTCGGACAGCCGCTTCAGGAGCACCGCCGCGCAGCCCTCACCGCGGCCGATGCCGTCGGCGTCCGGCGAGAACGGCTTGCACCGGCCGTCCGGCGCGAGGGCGCCCGCCCGCCGGAACGCCACGGTGACGGTGGGGGAGAGCAGCAGGTTGACGCCCGCGGCGATCGCGGTGTCGCTCTCGCCCGTGCGCAGGCTCACGCAGGCGTGGTGCACCGCGACGAGCGAGGAGGAGCAGGCGGTGTCCACGGCCATGCTCGGCCCACGGGTGTCCAGCACATACGCGAGCCGGCCCGCGGCCACGCTCAGCGCACCGCCCGCCGGCGCCCAGGGATCGACGGCCGCGGGGTCGGCGCCGGTCAGCGAGCCGTACTCGGGGGCGGAGACCCCGACGAAGACACCGGTGGCCGTGCCAGCGAGGGACGCGGCCGGGACGGCGGCATGGGCGAGGGTCTCGTGGACGACCTCCAGGAGGATTCGCTGCTGCGGGTCCATCACGGCGGCCTCGCGCGGGGTGATCCGGAAGAAGTCGGCGTCGAACCCGGCGATGTCGTCGAGGTAGCCGCCGTAGGGGAGCGCGTCCTCCGGCGGGAAGGGGGTGAAGTCGCGCCAACGGTCCTCCGGGACGCGTCTGATCGCGTCGACGCCGTCGGTCAGCAGTCGCCAGTAGTCGGCCGGGCCGTGCACGCCGCCGGGGAGGCGGCAGCCGAGCCCTATGACGGCGATGGGCTCCGAGGTGGGCGGAGCCACCGCGGCGGGCGCGGGCGGCGTGGTCTGCGATGGCGTACGCGACGGCGTACGGCACACGTGCGCCACCAGAGCCTCCCCGGTGGGCGCCTCCCACAGCAACGTCGCCGGCAGCTCCCGTCCCGTCAGCCGGGAGAGTTCCCCGGCCAGCACGACCGCGTCCCGCGAGGACATGCCGAGATCCGCCAGCGGCCGGTCCATCGCGACCTCCACGACGGTCGTTCCGGTCCACGCGGCGACCCGCTCCGCGATCAGGCGGCGTACCGCACCCGCATCCACGGCCCTCACTCGGCGCCGTCCGCCGCATAGGCGCCCGCCAGATACCGCTCACGGGTCAGCGCCCGCGACACCTTGCCGCTCGACGTCCGCGGCACCGTGCCCGGCGGGACGAGCAGGACGTCGGCGAGGCGCACCCCGTGCCGTCCGGACACGGCCGCGCGCACGGCCCGCACCAGCGCCGGTACGTCGATCTCGGCGAGGCTCGTGGTCCGCGTGTGCTCGGCCACCACGACCACCCGCTCACCGGAGCCGCCCGCGACCCCGAACGCGGCGAGCCGGTCGCGCCGGACAGCCGGATGGGTGTCCTGGACCGTGGCCTCCAGGTCCTGCGGATAGTGATTGCGTCCGTCGACGACGATCAGGTCCTTCAGCCGACCGGTGACGATCAACTGCCCCTCCAGGACCGTCCCCAGGTCACCGGTGCGCAGCCGGCCGTCGGTTCCGAAGACCCGCCGGGTCTGCTCTTCCTGGTTCCAGTAGCCGCGGCCCACGTTGGGACCCCGCACCTGGATCTCACCGACCTCGCCCTCGGACAGACGGTCGCCGGAGACGGGATCGACGATACGGACCTGCTGCCCCACCGGAGTGCCGCAGCCCGCCAGCAGCACGGCCCGGGGATCGTCGGGGCGCGCGGGCAGCGCCTTCCCCTCGGCGAGCGCGTCCCGGTCGAGGGCGAAGCGCCGCACCGGTTCCCCGGGCCGGGCGGCGCTGACGAAGACGGTCGCCTCGGCGAGCCCGTACGAGGGACAGTGCGTCTCCGCGACGAGCCCCCGGCCGGCGAAGGCCGCCTGGAACCTGTCGGCCGTGCCGGGGCGGACCGGCTCACTGCCGTTGATCAGCGCGACGACCCCGTCCAGCCGCAGATCCGCCTTCTGCGCGTCGGTCACCGCCGAGGCGCAGTAGTCGTAGGCGAAGTTGGGCGCCGCGCTCAGCGCGCGTGGATGTGCGGCCAACAGCCTCAGCCAGCGCGCGGGTTCGTGCAGGAAGGCGACCGGATCCATGAGCACCGACAGCAGCCCCCGTACGACCGGGGCGGCGATGCTCAGGACGAGCCCCATGTCGTGGTACAGCGGCAGCCAGCCCACGCACGTCACCGGATGGGCATCGGCGCCGTAGGCGCTCAGCGCCTGACGGGCGTTCGCGACGACATTGGCGTGACTGATCTCGACACCTGCCGGGGTACGGGTCGAGCCGGAGGTGTACTGGAGGTAGGCGACCTCCGCGTCGGCCGGATTCAGGTCTGTCGCGGCGGCATCCGGGACCTGGTCCACGGCGACGACCCGGTCGCACAACTCCCGCACCTCACCCAGGTGCCGGCTCGTCGTCACGACGACCGAAGGACGCGCGTCGGCCAGGACGGCCGTCAGCCGGTCCCCCTGGCCCGGCAGACCGGGCGGATACAGCGGTACGGCGATGAGGCCGGCGGCGAGCGTCGCCAGGAACCCGGTGACGTACTCCAGCCCTTGGGGGCACAGCAGCGCGACCCGCGCCCCGGGCTCGGCCTCGTCGGCGAGCCGGGCGGCCACCGCGCGCACGCGCACGTCGAGCCGGCGCCAGGTCAGCGTGCGGTGGACGCCCCGCGAATCCGGGGCGGGATGGTCGACGAAGGTGAACGCCCTGCGGTCGGGAGTGGTTCGGGCCCAGTGCTGTACGTACTCCGGCAGGCTCCGGAACGCGGGGGCGAGCGGGGGACGGCGGTTGTCCATCGGGCAGGTCTCCTCGCGAGGCGGGTCAGAGCGGGATGTTGCCGTGCCGGCGCTCCGGCATCGGGGAGCGCTTGCCGCGCAGCGCGCGCAGGGCACGGCAGATGTGGTCACGGGTGTCGCGCGGGGCGATCACGGCGTCGACGTACCCACGCTCGGCGGCGAGATAGGGCGTGCCGTGCGTGCTCTCGTACGCGTCCACGAGCCGGGCCCGCAGCGCCTCGGGGTCCTCGGCGGCGGCGAGTTCACGCCGGTGCAGGACGCCCACCGCGCCCTCGGCGCCCATCACCGCGATCCGTGCGGTGGGCCAGGCGAGGTTGATGTCGGCGCCCAGGTGCTTGGAGCCCATCACCGCGTACCCGCCGCCGTACGCCTTGCGCACCACCACCGTCACCTTCGGCACGGTCGCCTCGGCGTAGGCGTACAGCAGCTTGGCGCCGCGCCGGATGATCCCGGCCTGCTCCTGCCGGACCCCGGAGAGGTAGCCCGGCACGTCGGCGAAGGTCAGCAGCGGAATGCCGAACGCGTCACAGAACCGTACGAAACGCGCCGCCTTCTCGGAGGCGTCGATGTCCAGCACACCGGCCGCGTGCGACGGCTGGTTGGCGACGACGCCGACGGGCGCCCCCTCGACGAGCGCGAGCGCACAGATGATGTTCGGCGCGAACAGCTCCTGGACCTCCAGGAGTTCACCGTCGTCGACGACCGCCCGCAGGATGTCCCGCATGTCGTACGCCTGCCCGAGCCGGTCCGGCACGATCTCGTCGAGCGCCACGTCGGCGGGCGGTGGCAGGGGAGCGTACTGCGGCGGCCGCTCCAGGTTGTTGGCGGGCAGGTACGACAGCAGCTCCCGTACGGTGTCCAGGGCCTCCGCCTCGTCGGCGGCGAGGAAGTGGGCATTGCCGTTGAGGGAGTTGCTGGTGCGGGCACCGCCCAGCTCCTCGGCGCTGGTGCGTTCCCCGGTGACCGCCTCGATGACGTCGGGACCGGTGACAAACATGTGCGAGGCGCCGTCCACCATCACGGTGAAGTCGGTGATGGCGGGGGAATAGGCGGCCCCGCCGGCACACGGGCCCAGGACGACGGAGATCTGCGGGATCACCCCGGACGCCTGGACGTTGCGGCGCACCAGCTCGGCGTAGAGGGCGAGCGAGACGACGCCCTCCTGGATGCGGGCGCCGCCACCGTCGTTGAGCCCGATGACCGGGCATCCCGTCCGAAGGGCGAGGTCCATGAGGGCCACGGTCTTCTCGCCGAAGGCCTCGCCCATGCTGCCGCCGAAGACCGTGGAGTCCTGGGCGAACACGCAGACGGGACGGCCGTCGATCGTGCCGCACCCGGTGATCACCCCGTCCCCGTAGGGACGGCGGGCACCGCCCCCGGTGGGCCGGGACCGTACGAACAGACCGGTCTCGGTGAACGAGCCGGGGTCCAGCAGCAGGTCGATCCGCTCCCGGGCACTGAACTTGCCCCGTCGTCTCGGCCCGCCCCCCGCCACGGCCTGCGCCCGCCGGGCCTCGAGCGCGAGGACGCGGTCGGCGGTGCGGTCCGGCAGACGTGTCGTCGTCACCTCTAGTGTCACAGCCACCTCCGAAGTGGCCTTCGAATATGGCAGCGCCCCCGCGGCGGGCCGAGCCCAACGCCGTTCTGTTTGCGCGAGGTGAGTCCCGAGGGGCCGGCCTTAGTCCGTGAGTGACAAGGGCCGTTGCCGGACGCCGAGCGCCCCCTGTGCACTGCATTTGAGACAACCTGGCCGGAGGGAAGGTGCAGACCTATTCCGGAGGTCGGCCTTTTCGCAGGCTGTGGGATGGCGCGCACGCGTATCGAAGCACGTGAATGAGTCAGTTCCCCGATTCGGTTCGACCGGACGGTTGATAGTTCAACGGGGGCGCTGCAACAATCCCGGTCCTGGCCTCGTCGCCATCCCCGACTCCCCGGCCGACCGCCCTGGCAGGCTTGTCTTCAAGCGCGAATTCGCCTCACGTGAATTCAGGATTCACGAACCCCCCACACGTCAGCACGAGCTTGACTCCGGCGTGCCTTTGATGCAATGACCGGCGCGGCAGTAAAGAAGGTGCATGTGTCACGGCACTCCACGGGGCTCGGCGGGCCGCCGCCCCCCTACGAAACGGGACCCGAACCGGCGGACCGGCAATCGGTGTCCCGCGAGCCCGCGTATCAGTCGCTGCGCCGCAGCCACCGCCTTTTCGGTGTCCGGGCCACGGCCGTCGCCGTCGGCGGCTTCCTGCTGTACGTCCTGCTGTCCAGCTTCGTGCCCAGCCTGATGAACACCTCCGTCAGCGGCCATCTCACGGTCGGACTGGCGCTGGGTCTTGGGCAGTTCGTGCTGATGGGCGTGATCGTGTGGCGCTACCTCGTGCACATGCGCACCCGGGTCACCCCGGTGGTCCGCGGCCTGCGCGGGCTGGTCCGCCACCACGAGGCCGCGGACCGCGAACGCGCCGCCTTCGAGGCACGCACGGCCCCCCGCGGCGAGGAGTACCGCCCATGGTGATGTTCGGCGCCGCCGTCGTGGACCGCCTCAGCCTGCAGCTGACGCTTGTGCTCTTCCTGTCCGTGGTCGTGGTGACCCTGTTCACCGCGTTGCTCACCGCCCCCCAACGCGACGAGATCGGCGAGTTCTACCTCGGCAACCGCGCCATGTCCCCGCTGCGCAACGGACTGGCGATGTGCGGCGACTACCTGTCCGCCGCGACCCTCCTGGGCAGCACCGGCCTGGTTGCCCTGACCGGCTACGACGGACTCCTCTACCTGTGCGGCACCGCGGTCGCCTGGATGATGGTCCTGCTGCTGATCGCCGAACCCCTGCGCAACACCGGCAAGTTCACCCTCGGTGACACCCTGGCCGTACGGCTGACGCGTATGCAGCGGCCGGTCCGCCTCGCCCTGGCCCTGTGCACGCTGGCCGTCACCACCCTCTACCTGGTCGCTCAACTCGTCGGCAGCGTCGCCCTGTTGACCCAGTTCACCGGCGAACCCAGCGCCGCCACCCGCACCCTGTGCGTGATCGTCATCGGCACCGTCGTCATCGTCTACGCCGCCATCGGGGGCATGCCCGGCGCCACCTTCATCCAGGTCGTCAAGGCGGTCATGCTCATCTGCGGCGTCACCGTGGCCGGTCTGATGGTGCTCCACCGCTTCGACTGGAACGTCGAGAACCTGCTCGCCGCCGCCGCGGACAACAGCGGGCAGGGCACGCGGTTCCTGGAGCCCGGACTGCGGTACGGCGCCAGCGCCACCAGCAAACTCGACTTCTTCAGCCTGCAGTTGGCCATCGTGCTGGGCCTCGCCGCTCTCCCGCACGTGATGATGCGCCTGCTCGCCCCGAAGTCGGTCGACGTCCTGCGTACCTCGGTGGTGTGGGCCATGGGCCTGGTCAGCCTCGTCTGCCTGGCGGCCGGCATCCTCGGCCTCGGCGCCACCGCGGTCCTGGGCAGCGACACCATCGCGGAGAACGACCGCACGGGGAACGCGGCCGTGCTGCTGCTGGCGCACGAACTGGGCGGCGCCATCCTGACCGCCCTGCTGTCCTGTCTCGCCTTCGTCACCCTCCTCGCGGTCGCCGCCGGTCTCACCCTGGCCGCCGCCTCCTCGCTCGCCCACGACCTCTACGGCGAGGTGATCCGCAAGGGCAGGGCGACGGAGACGGAAGAGCTGGCCGTGGCCCGGCTCGCGGCGGCCGTCATCGGCGTCCTCGGCATGTCGCTCGCGCTGATCTCCTGGGGCGCCAACTCCGCGACCCTCGCCTTCCTCGCTTTCGCGATCGCCGCCTCCGCCATCCTTCCGACCCTCGTCTACAGCCTCTTCTGGCGACGGTTCACCGCTCAGGGCGCCCTCCTCAGCCTCTGCGGGGGGCTGCTCACCTCGATCGTCCTCGTCGTCTTCTCCCCGGTCGTCTCCTCCGCCCCCGCCTCGCTCTATCCGGACGCCGATTTCGCCTGGTTTCCCTTGCAGAATCCCGGAATCGTCTCCATCCCGGCCGGCTTTCTCCTCGGCTGGCTGGGCTCGACACTCAGTCCACCGGAAACGAAGGAGACCTACGAGGACTTCGAAGTGCGCACCCTCGTCGGGGTCGACTAGCCGATTTCGCCCCACCTCCCGGGAATCGTGTGACGAATGCGTGGATATTTCGTCGACGGCAGATCATGGCTTGCGACAACAACTCCCGTGCAGTAATTAGGTGATGTATGAACTTGTTCAACCGTGGCACCCCGTTCCGTCGCGCGGACCGCACGGAACCCGCCGCCGTCACCCAGCCCCCCACCGGGTCGTCGGCCACTGCCACAGCCGTCCTTCCTGATCCTGGACTGGCGGCCCTGACCGGGGAATGGGCCATCGACCCCGCACACAGCAGGATCGGCTTCTCCGTACGCCACGCCATGGTGACGACCGTGCGCGGGGCGTTCCTGGAGTACCAGAGCCGTCTCTACTTCGACGGCCGCGACCCGTCCCGCTCGAAGGCGGAGATCATCATCTCCACCGGGAGTGTCGACACCGGCGTGGAGCAGCGCGACGGCCACCTCGTGGGCCGCGACTTCCTGGACGCCGCGAGCTATCCGCGCATGCGGTTCGTCAGCACCGCCGTGGAAGCGGTCGGCCCCGACGTGTACCGGATGAGCGGCGACCTCACCATCAAGGCGACCACCCGCCCCGTGGTCCTGGAACTCACCTACATAGGCCATGTCACCGACCCGTTCGGCTACCAACGGGCCGGCTTCGACGGCACCACCACCATCAACCGCTCCGAATGGGGCCTGACCTACAGCACCAGGCTCGCCGAGGGCGGCGCCATGGTCAGCGAGAAAGTACGCCTTCAGTTCGACATCGCCGCGATCCGCACGCCTCCGGCCGGCTGACCGGGCCCTACCGCGAAGAGTGGGCCACGAACTCGTTGGAGTTCGTGGCCCGCTCCGGTGTTCCAGGGGCCGTCAGCGCCCGCGCACCAGCCCCGCCAGATAGCGCCACAGCGACGAACGCGGCCGTACGGCGGTCTCGTCGGCCGGAGCCGAGCCGACCGGCACGGGGAGGGCCGGGGGAGTGGGCACCGGCAGGGCTGCCGCGTCCGAGAGGGTGTAACGCACCGGGAGTGACCGCAGCCCCCGCATGAACGGCGAGGAACGCCAGGGCAGTTGATCGACGGGCAGTGACAACTCCAGCCCGGACAGCCGGTCGAAGAGCCTGCTCACCCCGATCGCCGCCGCGCCACCGGCCAGTTCCCGGGCCGGACACTGCCGTGGACCCGCGCCCCAGGACAGATGGGCCCGTGTGCTGATGGTCGACTCGGGGCAGACCTTGCCCGCGAAGGCCGGATCCGCGTGCGCTGCGCCGACCGACACCCACACCGGATCACCCGCCGCGATGGTGTATTCGCCGAGCCGCATGTCGGTCAGCGGGAACCGGGGCACGAAGTTGATCAGCGGGGGCTTCTGCATCACCACCCGGTTCATGGTCTCCCTGATCAGCCCCGCAGACAGACTGGCGCTCGAGGGGAGGTTCCCGGTGATGACCTCGACGACCGTGTTGGAGATCAGGATGCCGACATGGTCCGAGGTCATCCCGAGCAGCATCATCAGCTCGCGCGACAACTCCTCGACGCTCAGCCCGGGATGCGAGGCGAGCAGGTAGGAGGGGAAGTCGTCGCCGGGTTCCTTCATCTTCGACGCGCCCAACTCCGACAGGGTCGCCAGCAGGCGCTCCAGCGCGGGGCCCGCGTCCGGCCCCGCGTCCAGCACCCGCCACATGTCCATCAGCGCGTCGTCGTGCTGCGAGCCGGGGAAGCCGAGCAGGTGACTCGCCACCATCAACGGCAACGGCCGCGCGAACTGGGCCGACAGATCGGCCCACCCCGTGCGCCCGCCCTGCGAGAACAGCGTGATCAGCTCGTCGGCGTCTCGGGTGATCTTCGCCTTGAGCCGCTTGGCCACCGGATGCCGGGGATCCTGGAACGGCCGGAGCGCGGTGTCCCAGGCGACACGGAGGCCCCGGTAGCCCTCACCGCCCTGGATCAGCACATGGTTGACGTCCAGCGACGGCGCGAGCGGCCAGTCCTCGGGCAGCCGCCCTTCCCGCCGCGCCCGCCAGTTCTCCAGACCCTTCGGCCAGGCGTGGTCGTCACGGAGAACCTGGAACGCCTCCTCGTAGCCCAGCACGAGCCAGACGGGCACCCCCAGCAGGTCGACCGGCGCGACCGGGCCGTGCACCCGGCGCAGACGCTCGTACACGATCGCCGGATCCCGCTCGTAGTCGCGGGTCATGAGCGGTTCGAGACTCATCGACTCCAGCGACCCGTGACCGGCTGCCGATCCGCTGTTCCGTTGGACCCCCATGGCTTCCTTCCCTCGGTCAGGCGCTACGCCAGAGTAATGTGACCCGCTGCGCTGCTCTCATGGCGGGGGGTGATTATCGCCCCAGTGCTCCGGGAAGCCGGAGCAACGACGAACGGCACCGCCTGGCGGCGGTGCCGTTCCTGGTCCAAGTCGCCTCTTACGGGGTCCACTTGATGTTCGGGTTCACATTGCCGGTCCAGTTGAAGACGGCCATGTTGTCCCAGCCGTTGCCACTGTTGTTGATGTCGGCCGGGTCCCATCCGTTGCCGGTCACCGCGTACCAGGTGGGCTCCCAGTAGAAGACCCCGATCGCGCCGTTGCTGCGGGCGGCGTTCTGCACGGCGGTGAAGTTGTCCGCCTGTCCCTGCCAGCTGAGCGGATAGCCCGAGCAGCCGGTCGTTATGGAGTTGGCGGTGCTGTCCGCGTTGGCCGAGGTGAACGGGTACGCCGTCTCGGCGATGATGACGTTCTTGCCGTAACGCGACTTCATGTCGGCCACGACACTGCCCATGTTGGCGATCGTGCCGTGCCACGGGCAGTAGTAGGACAGCCCGGTGATGTCCCAGTTGACGCCCTTGGCCTTGATGCCGTCGTAGAACCAGCGGGCGTTCGCGTCACTGTCGGCGTCGGCGGTGTGGATGATCACCTGGGTGCCGCTGTTGCACGCCTTGGTCGCGTTGTAGCCCGACTTGAGCAGCAGGCTGAGGTTGGTGAAGTCGTTGTTGACGACCTTGCCCTCGTTCCACAGCATACCGACGTTGATCTCGTTGCCGATCTGCACGCTGTCCGGTGTCGTGCCCTGCGACTTGAGGCTGTTGCAGACGTCGTACGTGTAGTTGTAGACGTCGGTCTGCAGCCGGCTGATGGTGTGGCCGGCCCACGCCGCGGGCTTGTTCTGGTTGCCCGGGTCCGCCCAGGTGTCCGAGTAGTGGAAGTCGACCAGCAGCTTGAGCCCCTTGGCCTTCACCTGCTTCGCGTACGACAGCACCTTGGCCTTGTTGTTGTAGCCGCTCGCGGGGTTGTTCCAGACCCGCAGGCGGACGTAGTTGACGCCGAGGCCCTTGAGGATGTCCAGCGGGTCCTTGGCGGTGCCGCTCGCGTCGTAGTACTTGGCACCGAGGTCGAGCGCGCGCTGGGCGGTCGACACATCGGCACCGAGCATGGTGAGCGAACCGGCGGCAGAGGCGCTGGGCGTGGTGAGCAGGGATGCGGGCAGGGCGAGGGCTGCCAGGAGCATGGCGGCTCTCACGAGGCGGCGCGGACCTTTGAGGGTCATCCCGACCTCCTTGTCTGACATGACCATGTGGATGAGTTCTGTGATCGTTCACAGTAGGAGGTGCTGATGACGCTGTAAATACACGTGTCGGCAGCATTTCTACGAGCTTAGAGAGGAGTTAGCTGGTGGACTGAAGTGTGTACGTACACAGTTTTGCGTGAAAGTGCTTCACCCGCTGTGCGATCGGCGGTGGCCGCTTCCCTGTGCGCGACCGGCGAGTCGCAGATGGATCTGGCCGCCGCTCTGGGTGTGCGCCAGGGACAGGTGAGCCGCCGTCAGTCCGGAACCGCCGCCTGGAACCTGGCCGACTGCGACGCGCTGGCCGCGCACTACGGCATCGACCCGCTGGACCTTTTGGCCGGGCCCACCCGGGCCCGGGAGACACTGCCCGCGCAGCGCCGCCGCGTCCCCGGCCGTGGTGTGTGTCCTGCGGCAGCTCGCCTCAGCGTCCGCCCCCACGCCTGGTGGTGCCACTGCGGCTCGCCGCGGAGAGCGCCGAATCCCTTGTTCGGCATCGGCCGGGCTCTGGCCTGCCGGTACCCGGACGGGGTCTACCGTACGGACGCCACGTTCTAGCAGGGCTTGCGCAGGTTAAAGCTGTGGGGGATTACTTGATCACGACGAACGCTGACGGTATTCGTGTCTGCTCGGAGGCCGACGACCACCGCTGGCTGGACGACGGCCGGGGCCGGGGCTGCCCGTTCTGCGCCGGCCACCGTATCTCTTCCACCAACCGTTTCTCGGACCTCTACCCGGACGACGTCCCGAGGTTGGACACCGAGCGCTCAACCATCACCGCAGAGCAACTGCGCGTCGGCAGCAGCCAAGAGGCGTGGTGGACGTGCGACATCAACCCCGACCACCCATCGTTCCGGCGGATCGTGAACGCCTTCACCGGGGGCAGGAAAGGTAACGGCAGCAAGACGTGTCCCGAGTGCCGCCTGGTGGGGACCTCGGTACAGGAGCTTCAGCTGAAGGCTGAGCTCGCCACCGTGCTACGCATCGACCAGGACCGCAAACAGGTGCCGGACGCCGACGGACGCAGCGCGGCCGTGGACATTGTTGCCGTCGATGAGCACGACAACCCTTCTCTTGTATTGGAGTTCGACGGAGTCTGGTGGCATGAGGGCAAGGAGGAGAAGGACGCAGCCAAGGCTGCCCGGCTGCGCGCTGCGGGGTTGGCTGTGGTGCGGATCCGCGAGGCGCCCCTGGCACCACTGGATCCGACATTCGATGTAGTCATTGGGTTCATGGCTGCTGCCGAAGACGCCGCCGTCGACGTGCTGGACCACCTGGCCGGGCTGGGCTTGGTAGGAAAGGCCGAGGCCTATCGCTATCGCGAGGATTCCTTCGCCGGTCCACAGAACCGACCTCTTGCCGCGCGGTGGATCCGCGACCGCCTCGGCGAAGCTGCGCTTCGCGTCGAGCGGAACCTGCACAAGGAACGGTGGGCGCGGATGTATGCCGCACTCGTTGACTACGAGGCCATCGAGGGCCATTGCTACCCGAGCGATCGGGAAGTCACGGTCGGCGGCGTCGATCTGGCCCGTTGGGTCCGAAAACAGCGCGCCTTGGCGGCCAGTGGCGGTCTGGACGACGAGCGTGCCCGACGTCTTTCCACCGTCGAATCGTGGTCGACCGAGAATGCCCATGACGCGTCATTCCGCCGACAGCGCGACCTCTACCGATCCGCTGTCCTGAACGAGAGCCGCGCGATGGAAGGGCGCGAGGCGACCGTGTGGGCGAACAACATTCGTATGACCCGCAAGAGGCTGGCCGACCAGGGCGAGGACCTGCCCGCATGGAAGCTCGAAGCCTTGGCGTCGATACCCGGTTGGAGCTGGGACCCGTTCGAGGAGGGATTCCTGACCAAGGTCGTGATCCTTCAGAACTTCACCGCCCAGACCCAGCGCAGTGTCGGCAGCATCAAGCAGAAGGAAGAGTGGAGTGGCCACAGGCTAGGCGTCTGGGTCAACTCCTTCCGGAGCCGGCGGGCCACCTATGACGCGGAACGCAGAGCCGTTCTGGAAGAGTTGCCGGGCTGGGCGTGGACACCACAGGAAGACACCTGGCTGGAACACTACGTTGGCCGAATTGGGTGTCTGGGCGGCGGAACACGGCCGGGTGCCACGAGCACACGCTTCCGACGCCACTGAACGGCGACTTGGGGTGTGGAAGCGGAACAACAAGAGCAAGCGCCAAGGTCGCACTGACGACGAACAAGCTGTCCGGCTACGGGCTCTGCTGGCCGAGTACGACGAGCACATGCCCTGACAACGGCTGACTGCGCAAGCAGCAAGCGGTCGTGAGCGGTCTCGGTGGCAGCTCCGCCAACTCACCCCAGCTGGACTGCTTCCGGCCGGGCGCGGCCTCTGACGCCCACCGCCCAGCCGTCCGCGCGTTCATCCAGTGGCACCGAGATGCCGCCCGCGACCCGAAGGCGCTGCCTAAGCACTTCGAAGACTGGGAGAACAAGACCATGCATGCCGCTCCGCAGCCCGAAGCCCCGCCCAACCAGCCCATCTGCGCTCGTACCGAGCGGACCGGGATGAGGCCAACCACTTGAACGGCACCTCGGTCAGCCCGCAGAACGGCTCGATCCACTTCGGATCATCCGCTGAAATCACCCCACCCATGCTCACCAACACAACATCCGCCCCACTGGTTACGGGACAACCTCTAGCCTCGCGCTTTCACGTGGCAGGGCGTCCGGTAGGTGATCAGAAACGCGGAGAGTGCTCCTGACCTGCAACGATGGGACTTGTCTAGGGTCCAGGTCGTCGCGTGAAAGAAGCACTCTCCAGGTGAAGAAGCGTATCGGGTCCTACCCGTGTGTCCGTACCGAAGGTGGTGGTCGCGGGGTGGTCTCCCAGGCCGGCGGTGTGCTGCTGGTGGAGACGATCCGCAAGACTGGCCTGGACAGGGCGATATCGGCGGCGTTGGCGCCGTGGCGCAAGTCGCGGGCGGTGCATGATCCGGGCAAGGTCCTGCTGGATGTGGCGCTGGCGGTCGCGCTGGGCGGGGACTGCCTGGCAGATGTGGGCATGCTTCGGGCCGAGCCAGCCGTGTTCGGGCCGGTCGCCTCCGACCCGACAGTCTCCCGCCTGATCGACACCCTTGCCGCCTCGGGCGAGAAGGCACTGACCGCAATCCGCACAGCCCGGTCCGAAGTCCGTTGCCGGGTCTGGAAGTTGGCCCGCGACGGGGCTCCGGACGCTGGTGGGCAGGTGACCGTGGATCTGGACGGAGTGCTGGTCATCGCCCACTCGGACAAGCAGGACGCCGCCCCGACCTGGAAGAAGACCTACGGTCACCACCCGCTGATGGGTTTCGTCGATCACGGCTCCGGTGGCACCGGTGAACCTGTCGCGTCCCTTCTCAGGGCGGGCAACGCGGGCTCGAACACGGCCGCCGACCACATCGAGGCCGCCCGCCTCGCCCTCGCTCAGCTGCCCACGAAGTACCGGCGGGGGCGACAGACCTTGATCCGCTGCGATTCCGCGGGCGGCACCCACGAGTTCGTCGCCTGGATCGCCCAGCGCGGGCGCTGGCTGTCCTACTCGGTCGGCATGGTGATCACCGAAGCCATTCACCAGCACGTCCTGAAGATCCCGGCATCGGCATGGACGCCGGCCGTCGAGACCGGCGGCGAGGTCCGCGACGGGGCCTGGGTCGCCGAGCTCACCGGCGACCTGCTTGAGGGCTGGCCGAAGGGCATGCGGCTGATCGTCCGCAAGGAACGGCCGCATCCCGGGGCCCAGTTGAGGATCACCGATGCGGACGGCATGCGGATCACCTGCTTTGCTACCAACACCGCCGGCCGTCCCATCGCCGAACTCGAGCTCCGTCACCGGCTGCGGGCCCGGGCCGAGGACCGTATCCGAGCTGCCCGCGCGACGGGCCTGCGCAATCTGCCCCTGCACGACACCGCGCAGAACAAGGTGTGGCTGGAGATCGTCCAGATCGCACTCGACCTGCTGGCCTGGATGCCCATGCTCGCCCTGACCGGCCAGACCCGTCTCTGGGAACCCCGCCGCCTCCGCTTCCGCCTGTTCTCCGCAGCCGCCCAGCTCGTCACCACCGGCCGGCGCCGCATCCTCCGCCTCGCGGCCCACTGGCCCTGGACCAACGAGATCACAGACGCCCTCGCACGGCTCACACTCCTGCCGAACCCCGGCTGACCAGCAGCTTCCCTACCCCTGCGAGTAGCACCACCCCACCCGGAGCAGTGGAACCCGGCGCCCACCCGACGCGACACTCGGGCCCACGGCCTGCCCGCAATCAGCCACCGAAAGCGAAACGGTCCACCGACTCCCTCGCGGACCGTCAAGAAAGATCGAGGCTAGGGGCATTACGGGCGAACCGCCAGGTCACTCCAGACCAAACCCACCGAAGAATCGATGTTAAGGCTTTACATCCTCACCTGTATGTGGACTGGTCGGGCCATGGACGGAGTCCAGAAGCGCCTGACCCTGCGAGTCGACGAATTTGGTGAACAGCTGCTGGGAGTAGCCGAAGACAATGGCCCACGCGATGATCTGGGCAGAGGAATCGAGTGAGCTGAGACCCGGTACGAATCCGCCGCGCATGAGCAACAGCCCAAGTGGGGCTGTCAGAGCTCCGGTGGGTAGTTTGAGGGCCGAGATGACCAGCGGCACGTTATAAGGAAGCGCGGTTCCCCGGATCCGGCGTAGCGACGCGGCCGAGGCGATGGCGGCAGACACTGTGCCGACAATCTCGATGACGAGGTAGTCCTGGGCTTGAGCGGTATGTGCGATCTGGTTTGTGTGCGGCTTGCCCAAGGTGCTTACGCCGCTGTGCGTGGGGCAGACCACCATGAACCTTCCGGCGTCTTGCGGGGTGAAGCACAACGGGACCATGCCGGGCCAGTTGAAGGCAGCGATCGCGATCCCGATCGCGATGAGCAACATGGCACCTGTCACAGCGGTGACGATCCTAACGAAGCTGCGGACGTGCAGTGTCTCCTTGTGCAGAAGACGACGCGCAAGGCTTGCAGTCTCGGCAAGAAAGGCGCGTTGGCTCAAGCTGAGCTCGCCGGTGCTTTGGACCAGTTTGGCGATTTCCTTGATGCGGACGCGACGCGGGTCTTTGGTGGGAAAATGCTCCTCGGTCAGGGCGACCAACTGGGGGATCATTGCCTTGATGTCTTCGGGGGAAGCCAACCAGATGATGAGGTTCTGGGTGGCATCGAGATGTGACTGAGCGACACCGAGATGTGCCGCACCTCTGACGGCCGGATGGGCATGGTGCGAGAGGGCTTCGTCGGCCTTTCTCAGTTCGTGGCGGGCCTTTGCCAGGTAGGTCGGTGCGACGTCGGATCGGCCGGGGTCCGCAACCGCACGCATTGCCACGGCGTCAAGGATCGCCTCCAGTTCGGCAATCCTCGCGCGGAGTCCCTCTTTCTGCTCCCACGGGCCCAGTTCAGCGGCAGCCCATCTGCGCCTCTTCCACCATCCGCGTTCGATCTTGTCCTTTTCTTCTGATTGGTCAGGTTCTGGCATGTTCTCGGTCACGTGAACGACTATGGCCTGCAAGGAGGTTCTCTTGCTGTGTGACACGCCTTGATGGGCGCACGCCGTGGTGGGTCTGAAACATCTTGATGAACCGATGTCAGGAACCGCCGACGTGCAGGCTTCGCCCGTCCGGCGTAATCTCAATGGTGAACGATCTGGTCCGGAGCGTCGCCCATTCGTGCCCTCCGGACAACCCCGTTACCTGAGTGATGCGCCCGGTACTGCCGTGCGTATCTGCGGCGCGCGGGCAGACCGAACCCGAGAAAGCCGGACCTGAGGCCCGATCGTGAGAGTTCTGCCGCGTGGGAGGCATGATGAAGGCTTTCGTCGACGAACTGATGCTCCGGTATTCACAACCGGAGCAGGTGGCGGGTCTTCTGGTGCCCCGGGGAGATCCCGACCGGCTCCGGGTGCGGTCCCTGCTGGCAGCCGTCTACGAGCCGAGCCTGCTGGAGGTCCGGTTTGTGGACTCGGTCCAGATCACCGGAACGAGCTTCCAGGTACCGGTCAGATCGCCGGTGACGGTCCGCGGGGGCTGGGAAAAGCTGCTGCCGGACGTCGCGCAGGCCAGGGCAACCTTGGAGATCCCAGCGGTCGCACCGCCGCAGTGGATCGACCTGGCGCTGGACACCGTCGTGACGGCCCGGGTGGTGCTGACCGCCGGCGCGCTCGACGCACTGGGCTCGCAGGAAATTTCGGGGCTGTCCGAGCAGGAGTTCTTGGAGAAATTCGACTTCCTCGACCTCGCGGAGCTGATGCGCCGTGCAGAGGTCGCCGACTTCGAGGAGCTCCAGGCGCAGTTCCCGCGGCTGTACCGCATGCACTACGCGGATCCGCCGCCCTTCGACCCGGGCGCGCCCGGTCGAACCTACCGCTTGCGTGTCTCGGTGCTGTTCCTGCCCGACCTGAACCTGGGCGCCGCGCTGCGCCGACTGGTCCAGTGCCGTAGCGCACTGGACGACATGCACCCGAGAGCTGAGGAGTACGACGGCGGGGCTCTGCTCGCCACCAGTGCGTGGCTGGCAGTCTTCCCCGCCGCCGCGCTCGCATCCGAGGCCGCCCCGGGGACCGAGCAGCAGGTGTCCGACCTGCTGGCAGCAGAGGGCTTCGTGGCCGCGTTCGAGGACGTCGCATGAGACCTGGCAGCGCGACCGGTGGAAACCCGGGGCAGCAGCTCGTCCGACGCGGCGGCCGGCCGATAGTCATGCATCACGTAAGGAGCGGATGATGGCGGTCAAGTACATCGATGTCACCGCCAGCAGCGATCTGTTCGCGCCCGCTGTCCGGGCGTTCGGCGACATCGCCATTATCGGGAAGGGCGGGTTCGGCACCACGCATTCGCAGCCGACGGATTTCACCTCGCCGTCGGCTGCGGCTGATGCGTACCCACCCGGAGCGACCACGCTGGTCGCGGACGTGGCCGCCGGTGCGACCGCTGTCACCGTCCCAGTGAGCGTGCCGGCCTCCACCGAGGTGCGGATCGGTACAGGCGCGGCCTCCGAGACTCACACGGTGTCCAACACGACGGCGGCCGGGACGGACTTCACCCTCACGCTGGACTCGGCGCTGGCGGGCGGTCACGCCGCCGGGGCCGATGTGACGGAGGTGGGCGACAACGACCTCGTCCGGGCCATCGGCGCCGCGTTCCGCCAGGTGCCGCCTCCGACCAGGGTCTGGGGCGTCCAAGTGGACTTCGCCGGCGCCCGCCCATGGGAGGACGCGCTGGCCAAGGCGGGAAAGCTCAACGTGCAGATCGTGGTACTTGCCAACACGCCCCTCAACGAGGCGAACGCGGAGACGGTCGGCAAGCTGGCGGACCACGTGTCAGCCATCCAGGGCGACGGCAAGGAACGCATCGGTGTCGCCATGCTGGACGGCTCGCTGTCCGCCAAGGACGCGGTCACCCTGAACACCGGGGCCGTGAAGAAGGAGCGGATGGTGCTCGTCGCCCACCGGTCCGCCGACGATGTGGCAGCGGCCACGGCCGGGGTCATCGCCGGTTGTCGGCCGCACATCTCCATGCTGCTCAAGCCCATCAGCATCGCGATGACGAAGCCGTTCTCCGACGCGGAGATCGACAGGTACGACAGCGCCCTCATCAACTGGATCACCAGTCCGGTACTTCTCCCCGGCCAAGCGCTTTTCCTGGGCGAGGGCTACACCGCCGACGCGAGTCACAACAAGAAGTACATCGATGTCGTCCGGACCCTCGACGACGTCAACTTCCGGATCAAGGCGTCACTGATCGAGTCCATCGGCAATCTGCGGATCTCCAGGGTCGGCCTGCGCTCCGTCGCCACGCTGGTGCAGTCGGTGCTCTCCCCGCTGGTGTCGCAGGAGGTGATCGAGGATTTCACTATCGTCATCCCGCTGCTGACGCTCTTCGACAAGGACCCGGTGGACCTGTCCGCGGCAGAGGCGAAGGAGATCAAGGACGCCCGCAGCGCCCGTCAGGTCGACATGACGATCGCGGTCGTCTATGCCGGCGCCATCCACCGGCTGAAGATCGACCTCGTCTTCACTGGCTGACCGAGCCCGGGATGCGAGAACGAGGGAAACGAGGGAAGTGAGAGACCATGCCCGACGGCCTGAAATGGGACACCCGGCTGGCGGTGGCGGTGAACGGCAGCCCGGTCACCCCCATCGACTCGTTCAATCCGACCTTCAACGTCCCCGTGCAGCCCCTGCATTCGCTGGAGGCCGACAACGTCGCGCATGTCGTCCAGCCGCAAGCGTTCACCTTCACCATGGCGGTCAAGGCGATCGGTACGGCCGTGGCGACGCTCACAGGGCTGGCGCTGGCCAACACCGCCTTCAGCGTTGTCGTCCAGCAGGGCAAGGGGAAGGACTGGACGTTCAAGAGCATCGCCTTCAACGACTGCTACGTCACGTCCGTCGCCAACACGATCGTGATCGATGGTGTGCCCACCACCACGTTCAACTGCATCTGCCTGCAGGCCGTCCCCACCAACGCCTAGCCGGCGCAAGCCGCCCGACGGGCGGATGGAGGCCCCGATGTCGGACTCGAACCAGGACCCTGTCCCGGACCAGGAATACGCCCAATCCGTCGAAGGCCCCGGACTGATCGAGGTGCACCAGGGCGACAAGGTCGTCCCGGCGCCGGGCTCGGAGGCGGCCGTGTCCGCCCGCTCGGGCGCGGAGGTCCACTACTACTTCCCGGTCCACGTGGTGATGGCGGGAGAAGGCACCGACGAGGCCGCAATCTCCCTTGAGACCAGGATCTACGAAGCGCTCTACCAGGCGCTGAGTTGAGCCCGAGAGGCCGGACGAGAAGCCGGAGGAGCCCGGGATGTCGCAGCTGTCGTTTCACTTCCCGATCACGGTGTCGGTCGCCGCAGAGCCGTCGGCAACGGATCTGGAAGAGCTCGGCCGAGTCGTCGAGGAGGCGCTTGCGATACGGCTCCGGCAGGCTCGCCAGCACCTGCAGACCCTGACGGGCGGCGCGCCGGCCGTGCCGGTCCAGGCCCAGGAAGAGATGGACCAGGCCCGGCTGAATCCGGCCGGGCGGGTCTACCGGGTTCCGTCCTACGACGGCGGAGGCGCCCTCAAGCCCGTCCGGCTGGAAGCCGCCGAACCGCAGCCGCGCGACCCCGCCCCGCTGTCCGACGACGAACTGGAAGCCGAGTACGGACACGTACGGCGCTGGCTGCTCGGCCACCAACGGGTGGAGCCGGCCTATGCCGCGGCCAAGGGATACCTGGACGCCCTGGAGGCGGAGCTGCACCGCCGGACACCCGGGACCACCACCGGGTCGCAGACCACATCGGCCTCCGGACCGAAGGTCACCGGCACCGGGCCGCCGCACGGCACGCCGACGACCGCAGCGATCGTCCTGATGTCGGGCGGCCCGGCCCCGCCGCACGACGAACCGTTCCCGGTGACCGCCTCGCACGCCGGCGGAGCCTACGGCGAGCACGATCTTCCCTTCGCGCTGGGTCCGCGCGGTATCCGCATGGTGATCACCTCGTCCGGGCCGGGCGCGCATCACCTCACCGGCCACGGCCTCGACGCCGTCGGTGTCCATCCCGAGAGCGGCAAGCTCTATCTGTACGACAACAAGAGCTCCGGAACCCTCGGGAAGTCCGAGGGCAAGAAGGCCACCGCACTCGGCAAGAACCTCGGCAGCAGCCTGGAGGAGGCGATCAGCCGGATCCGTCCGATGCCGGACTTCCCGGAGAAGGCAGCCGTGCTTCACCAGCTGGAGGGCGCCCACGCCGCTGTTCTGGCCGGAAAGCCCATCCCACCCGAGCTCAATATCGAACTGAAGCTCACGAACGCCGGCGGTTACGCTTCCGGTGCGAGAAACCTGCCGCCCGGGGTGGAGCCGGACGACGTGGTCGGCCCGCAGGTCCGGGCGGCACGCGAGAAGGACATCGCCGACGCCAGGACGAACAAGGTCAGCCCGAGCCGCCCGCGCTCCCACGCCGAGACCGAGGCAATGCGCCGCCGGGTCGGCGGGGCGATGTCCCGGCAGCCGCTGCGGGTGCAATTCTCCAGCCGGGTACGCGCCGCCGGGCTCGGCGTGGCAAGGATCGGGGCGGCGGTGATCTGGAACGCCCTCATGTCCAAGGTGGACCAGGCCATCGAGAACTGGTTCCTGGACGGATGGGCGCAGCCGAAGCTCAAGGCGTTCGAACCGGAGATCCAGGCCCGGCTGGACAACCGGATCGAGGAGCTGGCGGCCCTTCAGCTGCGGCACCCCGGCAAGCAGTTGTACGCCGTCGTCGGCGTTCTCACCACCATCGAGCGGGGTGGAGACGACGACACAGAACTGGAGAGCTGCGAGATCACGCTGGCGTCGGTCTCGGTCGCCGCCGAGCGGATCGAGCACAACGAGGTCGAGTACATCCGAACCCATCCCTGGCACTTGGTACGCGAGGTGCGCGACCTGATCAGGTCGACCTACTCCGTGGAGCTCGAACCGCTGGCCACGGTGGAACTGGCAGCCGTCGTACGGGCCCGGATCGCCGACGAGGAAGCGGCGGCGGGCTCCCGTTCCGCCACCCCCGAGCAGGTACGGGCTTCGCAGCGGCGGCGCGACGAACTTGCCGCGCAGCTCAGCCGGTTGGAGGCGGCGCCATGAGCCCGGGCGGCGACTCCCTGAGTATTCGGCTGCACTTGCCGGAGTCGGTGACCTTGGACGGCGAACCGGCCCAGGACCGGCAACGGGCGCTGGAACAGGTGCTGCTGCGCGCGGTCTCCAAGGCGGTGGCCGGGCTGCGGGAGACCGGCCTGCGGGCCAACGGTATGCCGCAGCCGGCCGGGGCGGCACCTTTCACACCGTTGGCGACAGCGGTCGCCGTCGAGGGGGCCGTGCAGGCCGAGGCAGCCGCCGGGCCGTCGGCCGGCGGCGGCTTCCACCTGGCCTTCGCGCTGTCGGCGGACGCGGTGGGGAATCTGACAGACCAAGCGGCCGGTACCGGGCAGTCGGCGCCGACGACCGCCGAGCCCGCCGCACCCCCGGCCGCCCCTGCGCCGGCCCCGGCCTCGCCGCCGCCCGCTGCCTCGGCCCCGCAGACGGCCCCGCCGCCCGCCGACGCGCCCGAGCCGCCGCCGGGCGGCCAGGACAAGACGCCGACAGCGGCCAAGGCGGACGACGTGGTCGAGGGCCCCAGCGCCCTGGACGGCCACGTGGTGATGCTGCTCCTGGGCGGCCGTACGGTGACCTTGGGCGGGGCCACGCGCTACGTCCGGGCGAGTAATCTCACCCGGGCCATCCAGCTGGGCCTCAACGTGTTCGGCACCACTTCCTTCGCGCTGCTGGAAGGCCCGCTGGGGGCGCAGGGCAGCGGCCTGTGGGCAGTCGCGACCACCCCCACCGTCTCCGACCAGGCGCTCAAGCGGGGCGCCGAGCGATGGTCCGCGGCGGGTGTGCTGGAGATGACCACCGTCGAGGGCGGTGAGGTCAAGGGAAGCATCGTGGACGAGGACGGGCACCGCTACGCCGTCCTGTCGGTGGTGTCCAAGGAAAAGCACCACTTGGTCCCGAACGCCGAGGCTGGCCGGGAGATCATCGCCCGGATGAAGCACGGTGGCCGCGAGCTGCCGGCGGCCGAGACCCACCGACTGGTCTTCGGCGACCTCGACCAGCTGGTGGACCAGGTGCTCGGTGGTGACGAGTCCCGGCTCCAGGCCGTCGCCGACCGCCTGGCCCAGTTCGACATGGTGGCCTTCTGGACCGTCCCGATGACGACAAAGGCCCGCTACCTCCAGGTGCTGATCAGGGCCTGGACGCTGGACGAGCACGAGCGAGCGATCGTCGAGATCATGCGGTCGCTCAAGAGCGTCGCGGAACTGGACTACGTACGGGGCGAACTGGCCAGGGCCGGGATCGCCGAGCAGCTGTTCAGGGACATCGGCGACAACCTGTGGGACCTGCTGGTCACGGTCGGCTCCCGGTTCGGCAGGCACACCGACTTCACCGTACGCGGGGTGGCGAACCTGGTCGCCGAGGCGTTCGACCTGTCACCGGAGGCACGGGAGGAGATCCGACGCAACGTGCTGACGGGCGGGGCCGTCCAGCTCAGCCTTTGGGTGCTGACCGAGATCGAAACCCTCGCGGTGGCTGCGGTGAACCTGCTGATGGGGTTCATCGAAGGGCTGGCGATGATCGTCACGCGCCCGGCGCAGATCATCGAGGGCCTGGGCCAACTCGTACATCTGGTGCTGACGTTCTATCTGGCCGGAGAGGGCTACAAGCCAGCCGAAGCCGAATGCGCCGTGCTGGTGAAGCACATCGGCCGGCAGCTGGGGGACGGCCTGGAGGGCGCTGCGCTGCTGCACGTCGGCGAGCGGGTTCTCGCCAGAATCAAGTGGGCCGTCGTGCTCGAGGTCGCCTCCTGGTTCGTCGGCATCGGCGAGCTCAAGGCGGTGGCCTCCGCCGTCGGCCTCACGGAGAAACTGGCATCGGTGCTGCGGTTCCTGGCCCTCATCGGCAAGGCCGCCGAGGGCGTCGAGGGAAGCCGGATCGCGGCCGGTCTGCCCCGGGTGGCGCGTGCGATGCGGATCGGCAGCGCGGTGCTGAGCGACCTCCGGACGGACGAAGACGTCCTGCGGCTGCTGTCCCATCTGCCGGTCGAGGACCAGCGCAGACTCGGCGAGGTACTCGAGCACGTCGACGTCGCCGAGAACAGCACCCTGGCGGATCTGCTCGCCCACGAGCAGCTCAAGGTGGTCGAGGGGCCGCTTCGCAAGGCCGAGATCCTGCAGACCCTGGCCGCCAAGTCGGGCGGCCTCAGCGAGGAGCTGGCGTACGCGTTCCGCCGGCTGGCCGGCCCGGGCGGCTTCTCCGAGCAGGAACTCGGCCGGCTCGCCAAGGCGCTCAAGCCCGGCGAGGGCAAGCTGTTCCTGGCAGCCCTGGAGCAGATCGGTCTGGCGCGGATCGGTCCGGGCGCGGAGGTCGGGATGGACTTCCTGACCGTGCTGGCCGCAGACACCCGCCGGATGGACGCCGTTCGTTCGGTCGGCTACCAGGTGGTCCAGGTGGCGTTCGACGTGGCCGGCGGCGAGACGGCGGCCTTCGACGCGATCCTGCTGGAGATCGCCCTCTGGCAGCAGGAGGCCCGCCGGACCGACCGGGCCGCCGCGTTCAGCACGATGCTGGAGCGCCTGGAACGCGCCGACCCCGAAGCCTGGCGTCTGGTCGCCGGCGCCCACGCGGCGGCCGGGCCCGCGGTCGAGCACGCGGCCGTCCTCGGCCGCATCCGGTCGATCCGGGCCCGCTACCGGGGGCGGGCCGTGCACCGCGAGGCCATGCTGCGGCAGCTGGAGGCCTTGCGGAGGCTGTCCAAGAAGAACCCTCGACTGGCGATGGACATCATCGAGGAGTTCGAGGCCCGCCGCCTGGACCGCGTGGGCACCTTCGCCGATGATGCCGACCTCGCCCAAGCCTTCGACGACGCGTCCAAGTGGGCGACCCACGACGAGCAGGTCCTGCTCCACGAGGCCGGGGAGGCGCCGCCGGAGGCCCTCGCGCCGTCCGACACGCCGGACAAGCCGTGGGGCGCGGACCGCCCCACGGCCGCGATGGCACGCAATATGCCCGAGCCGCCCCCGCCCGGCCACGATCTTCACCACATCGTGCCGGAGGGCGACCCGCGTGCCGAGATCGCCCGCCGCATCCTGGAAGACGCCGAGATCGACGTGCGCCAGGGCCCGGAGAACGGGATCTACCTGCCCCGCACCTCGACCGACCCGAGGATCGTCGCGGAGGCGGCGACCCGGCACCCCACACTTCACACCAACGCGTACTACAAGGAGCTGACCCTCCGTCTGATCGAGGCCAGGCGCAGCAACACGGTCCACGAGACGCTGGCGGTACTCAAGGAAGAACTCAAGAACGGTCAGTTCTTCCACCTTGAGGACGGCGCGACCAAGGGGGAGCGGTTCGCGGACTGGCTGATGCGGGAAGGTGGAGACCTCGAATGGCTCGAGTCGGACGAGTTGTTGGAGATCGTGGAGGCCACCCGCCGCCGGCCCCGTCCGAGGATCGCCCCCGCCGCTCCCGCCGCCGCACCCCGGCCCACAGCCCCCGGCGGCCCTCGTATCGCCCCCGACCCACCCGCCCCGGAGCCGCCGCCTGCCCCGCCCTCCGGTGAACTCCTCGACGACCCCGTGGAGTCGGCCGATGCCCGCCGGCTCCGGCTGCCCGGAAACAAACCGGAGAGGTAGGACCGTGCCATGGCCGCAGGTGTGAACGTCCCCGTGCTGATCGGTGCGGTGCCTCTGCTCACGGTCACCAGCCTGACCCTCAACGAGGGCTACCAGGTGGCCCGGATCGCGGGCAGCAGGCTCGCTCAGCTGGTGTCGCCGACCGCCCGGACGATCACGGTCGAGGCGGTACTGGTGGGACGTACCCGGCTGATCATCAAGAAGGGGCTGGAGGCGATGGCGCTGACGTCGCGTGCCCTGGCCCCGGCCATCGCACCCGCGATGAACCTCGCCGGGCTTCCCGTGGTCTGCGGTATGACCGTCAGTCTCGACATGCAGATCACGAGCCTGCGCTTCACCCAGTCCAATCAGAAGCGCGACGCCCTCGACGTCAGTATCACGCTGGAGCAGGTACCGCGCTCCAGCCTCACCGCCGTCCTGGGCGAGGCGCTGGACATGGCGCTGGCCGCCGGAATGGCCGCCGTGCCCACCGTGAGCGACATGGTGCCCGCACGGCGCCAGTTGGGAGCCTCGCTGTGAACATGCTCGACTTCCACCAGCTGCCCGTGGAGCCGGACGAGGGCCTGCCGCAGGCGTTCAGCTGCCTGATCGGCGACACCGCGTACGACTTCGGCCTGTACGCCAATCTCGATGTCGGCGCCGACGACCCGCCGCAGACGCTCTACGACCTCGCCGGGCCGAGCCGGACCGCCGCCCCGGCATCGCCGGCCGGCTATCTCGTGCTGCGCGTGGTGCGTCAGGGGCCGGACGGGCCGCGGGTGGAGTTCTTGCGCAAGCTGGTCGCCGAGCCGGCACTGGTCCACCGCACCCAGCGGCTGGCGATCCGGCTGCTGGAGGCCAAGGTGGCCCGCGGCAACCTCAACGGGCGTGGGCACTACGACAGCCGGATCGTGATCGGGGTGGCGCAGCGATGGGCGTGATCCTCTGGTACAGCGTGAATTTCCCGGACCTGAAGCTGCGGGTGTCCAACGATGTCCCGGGCGGCATGATCCTCAGCGACGCCGACATCACCGTCAACTACGGCTTGGGGCAGCCCGGCACCTTCAGCATCCATCTCGCCGCCCTGCCCATGTCGGCTCACCGAAAGCTGACCGAGGCGCTCACCGGCGAGCGCGAGACCAAGGGCGGTGTCGCGGTGGAGATCACGCTCGGCTACCTGGAGTCGCCCGGTTCGCGCAAGCCCGTCCTGACCGGCCGCGTCGACGGGATCACCGTGTCGGAGCGGTTCCCGCCGTTGGGCGTGCTGCTCACCGGCTACGAGGAGACCGCGTTCAAGCTGATCACGACCCACAACGTCGCCGGGAAGAACGGAAAGCCCGGAGCGGCCCATTACAGCAAAGCGAACACCACGCCCGCCGAAGCTGCCCAGGGGATCGTCGGCTTGGCCAAGGCAAAACTGGCCGAAGGCGCCACCCCGAGCGGGCCGCAGCGGTCCGGCATCAACCTGGACGCGCAGAACGCCTTCGGGCTGCTGGAGGAACTGGCCCGCCAGTACGACGCGGAGGTCCTGGTGCAGGAGGGCGTGGTGCAGTTCGGCACAGCCGTCACCCACCCGCCGGCCACTGGTCCCGCCCTGCAGACCGACCCGACCGCCCTGCTGGCGCTGCTCACCGGCGAGGACTGCCTGATCGTGCCGGAGACCAAGGCCACTGCCCGGCTGGCCGAGTTCGAGCCGGTCCGGGTCAGTACCACCAGCAGGCAGAGGGTGGTTACCGACCTGCCGAACCAGGCGTCGGTGCCGGCCTTCGACTTCACCGTGCTCGGCCTGCCCGAACTGCGGGCCGGCCAATTGGTGGCGGCGAGCGTCGAGGGCTACCAGAACCCGTTCCAGGGCTTCCGCATCGTCCAGCTCACCCACTCCTTCTCGCCGCGCACCGGCTACGTTTGCACCGGACGGGCCGCCGCCTTCAAGAAGAACGACAAGAACAACCGGCGCAACACCGAGACGGCGCGCCTGGGTAGTCCGGCGGCGATCGCCGACGCGATCGCCGGCCGGATCCGGGACGCGCGGACGGTCTCGCCCTCCATCGACGTCGGCCAGGTCCGCTCGACCAAGCCCGGCCGTCGGGTGGCGGACATGGTCTACGGACAGGGCAGTGCCGCCGCCGCGGTCTCGCCGAGCGTCGACCTGCCGGTCGAGGCCGACGGCCCTGTGCTGCGCGACAAGCCGCTGGCCTCACCGTTCGCCTGGCACAAGGTCGGCCTGTCCGTCCCGGTGTACGAGGGCATGCGGGCGCTACTGAACGAGGTCCGGGGCTCTCGGGAGGACTCGGTGGTCACCGGCTTCCTGTGGGCCAACGAGGCGGCGATGGACCGCCCGAAGGCACACGCCGGCGACTGGTGGCTCTGCCTCCCGACCAAGCTTTCGGGCGACAACCCGCCCCGTCCCGAGGGCAAGGGCGTCAACGACCTCACCACGGCCGACGGGCGGCGGGTCGTCGAAGCGGTCGGACTCAAGCTGACGGTCGGCACCTCGGGGTGCTCCGACGTCGGCGAGCGGCCCACCGAGGGCGCGGCGGAGGAGTTCCTGTTGAGCCACAGCTCGGGGACCAAGGTACGGATCGACAAGGACGGCAACGTCACGGTCGCGGCAAGCACCGGGGAGGTCACCCTCAGCGCCGGCGGAGCGACCCTGACGATCGGAAAGGGAAAGGTGGCGATCAGCTGATGCCTCTCGTACTGACCCAGGGCGCGGTCCTCCAGTGCTCCCACGGCGGACAGTTGAAGCCGGACTGCCCCGGCGACTCGAATGTCACGGTGAAACAGCGCGGTGTGCTCACCTCGGGGGCGGAGGCCGATCTCACCTTCGGAGCCGCCGAGGCCCCGGTCCCGGGCATGGTCGTGCCCTGTCCGGCCAAGACACCCACCGGCACGCCCCAACCGTGTGTCACCACGCCCACCACACTGGTCGGCCTGGCGGTGAAGTTCACGGTCGGCGGCAAGCCGGCCCTGCTGGCCACAGCGATCGGAATCACCGCCAGCGGTCTCGGACCGGGCACGTGGAGTGTCGCCGATCCCGGGCAGACCCTCCTGGAGGCGATCTGATGACCAACCCCGGCATCGGCACACCCGACAATCCCGGCCTCCCCGGGCTCGGCTTCTCCGGGCTCCCCGGCCTCGGCCTCCCGGGCTCCGGCGCTCCTGGCAGCGGCGCCCCCAGCCTCGGCCGCAGCCTCGCGGTCGAGGCCGGAGACCTGGTCATCGACGAACGCACCGGTGGCCCGGCGATGGTCGAGGGCCAGGAAGCACTGGCCCAGGCTCTGGTGCTGGCTGTCGAGACCCAGCTGGGCAGTGACCGCGTCAACACCGGCTTCGGCTTCGACCGCCTGGCGGTGGGCCGGTATGCCCTCGGCGTCCACGCGCGCAAGGAGTACATCCGTATGGAACTGGTCCGCTGCCTCGGTGCGGACCCCCGTGTCACCGACGTCCGGGAGGTCACCTTCCAGGACGATCCGCGCTTCTTCGAGCTCCGGCCGGACCTGGACGCGGCGGCCCGCGACCGGATCGGCTGGGCGACCCGGGCCGGCCGCGGCTACACGGCTTTCGCGATCATCGACACCGTCGCCGGCTCCACGCTGACCCTGGAATCGGGAGGACGCCTTGAGTGACCTCGCCCCTAAGGGATTCGACCAGTACGGCGTGACTGCGGAGGGCTTCGTGGTCAAGGGCCTGGACCGTATCGTCGCCGACCAGCAGGCCCGCGCCAGAGCGATGTTCGGCAGCGACGTCGATCTCGGCTCCGGCAGCGCCCTGCGCAAGGTGCTGGACGCCGCCGCCGTCCACACCCACGAGCTGTGGCGCGGCCTGGAGAACCAGTACTACGCCAACTTCGCCACCACCGCCCAGGGGGCCGCCCTCGACCTGCTCGGCACCGACCTCGGCATCGACCGGCAGTTCCTGCGGGCCTCGGGGCAGGTCGAGCTGACCTTGGCCGGCGCCGAACTGGATCGCCGGTTCGTCCTGCCGCAGGGGACCGTTGTCGAGACCGCCGCGACGCCGCACACCAGCCTGCGGACCACTGCCACGGCCACCCTGTCGGCCGGCAGGCTTCCGCTGGCCGTCGGTGTCCAGGCCGTCCACCGCGGCCAGGACGGCGACGTGCCCGCCAACCAGGAGCTGCGGCTGGAACCCCACTGGGCGAGGCTCCACCTCAACCTGGGACCCGCCACCGTCACCGTCGCCAACCCCGCGCCGATCACCGGCGGCGAGCTGCTGGAAGGCGACGACGTCTACCGGGCCCGGCTGCTCGGCGTCCCCCGCACACTGTGGACCAAGGACGCCCTGCTCGTCCGGATCCTGGAGCTGCCCGGTGTACGGGACGCGGCGATCTTCGACCCGCTCGGTGGTGTGGACGCGTCCCGAAGCCGCTTCAACACGTACCTCTTCGGCCGACACCCGTTCTCCGCGCAGCGGCAGACCGGCTCGCCGTACTACTTCGACGTAGTCGTCGCGGTCGAGGCGGGGTGGCCCTGGCACCCGACGGACGGTGACATACCCGCCGTTCACGACGCTGTACTGGACACCGTCGAGCAGTGGCGGCCGGTGTCGGTCTTCCCGAACATCACATCGGCCAACCAGGTCGACGTCGGTATCCGGGCCACTCTGGTCGTCCAGCCCGGCCATGACCCGGATGCCATCAAGGGCGAGATCCTGACCGCCGTGCACACCGGCGTGGAGCGGCTCCGCCTGGGCCGGGGCGTCCTGCACTCCGACATCGTGCTGACCGCGCGATCCACCGCCGGAGTGGTGGACGTCCAGAACCTGCGACTGCGCCGCTGCGCCCCCATGTTCGGTGACATCAGCCTCTCGGGCGCCGTGTTCGGCAACGCGCAGGAGTTTTCCGTCGGCGAGAACCTGCCGCTCGCACCCGACGAGATCGCCCGGTTCGCCATCGACAGTCCGCTGATCGACATTCAGGTTTCGAGCCAATGACCACCGACTTCCTCGACATCCTGCGCGGGGGCCTCACCCCCACCTACGACCGGGGCATGGAACGGCTCACCCTTCGTCTCCTGCCGCATGCCGACGGGACACTCCACGCCCGGTACAGCTTCCAGACCTACCTGGACTGCTACGGGCGGCTGCCCGACTCCCCCCGGTACCTCCTGGCGCCGCGGCTGCGGAGCACCGAACCGCTCCTGGTACGGGTCTGGTTCACCCGAGCGCCGGAACTGGCCGAGGAGCCCGTCGACGTCCAGATCCCCGCCGGGTGGCCAGCCGGTCACAGCATGGCGGTGGAACTGCCCGGCCGTGCCGCCGAACTCGGCAACCGGATCACGCTGACCCGGGTCCAACCGCTCGCCCCGGCCTCACAGTCGGCGGCGGACTGGCAGGTCACCGCGCTGCTCGGCAATCTCGCCAAGCTGCTCTGGGTGATCGGACGCGGTCAGGAGGAACTGACCTGGCAGCTCGGCGAGGTGACCTCCCAGCGCTACGCGCACAGCGCTCATGGCGCCAGTCTGGATCTGCTGGGCCAGGACCTCGGTGCACCTCGCTTCCCGCCGCGGCCGTACACCTGGGACGACCGGACGGTCGCGCTGTATCACCTGGACGACCAACGGCCGCCGGAGTCGCAGGCGGACGTGGTCGACGTCGCCGACGCCGGCGCGCAGTTCGGGGCCCCCGGCCACCCGGGAACCAACGCCGGTGCGCGCAGCGGGCGCACCGGCCGGTTCTCGGCGGCCTTCGAGTTCGCCGGCCCCGCTGGCATCACCGTCGACGACAGCCCGGACTTCGGCTTCGGGCCGGACGCCTCGTTCACCGTCGAGGCAGTCGTGCGGCCGGACCGGACCTCCACCCGGTCCGGGGCCGTCATCGCCAAATGCTCACTGCTGAGCTCCGCCGACGCCCCGGGCTGGTCGCTGACCGTCGGCCGCTTCCGCGAACTCGACCGCAACCTGCGGCTGTCAGTCTCCGACGGTGCCACGGCGGTGCAACTGTTCGCCGACCGCGATCTGGGGGACGGAGTCTTCCACCACGTAGCCGGAGTCGTGGAACGGCTGCCCCTCGCCCTCGCCCCCGGCGAGCCGCCCGGCGCGGGCCCGGTCGTGGTAAGGCTCTACCTCGACGGCGTCGACGTGGCCCGTCGGCGGTTGGACCGATTGGGCGCGCTGTCCAACCACGAGCCGATCGTGCTCGGCACGGGCCGGGAGTCACCGGCCGACGCGAGCGCCGCCGCCCAGTACGCGGGCCTGCTGGAGGAGGTCCGGATCTCGCGGACGGCCCGCACCTCCTTCGAGCCGGTGACCGGGGAGGGCGACGATCACTACCGGTCGCGCCTGAAGCTCTTCCAACGCTGGTTGGTGCCCACGCCGGACGCCCTCGAAAGAGTCCTCAACGAGTCAGGTCCGATCGGAACGCAGCATGCTCCGTTCGAGATCGACGAAGCGGCGGACCGGCCAGCGGTGGGCTCCCTCGCACTGCGGGTGTTGCCGCGCGCGCTCACCCTGGGGCAAAGCATCGCGGCCGATGGCGACCAGCAGTGCGGCGAGGCCGAGTCGGTCGGCACACCGCAGGACGAACCCGACTTCGACCCGGGGTGGCTCTGCCGCCACGATGACCGCGGCGGCCTCGACTTCGGCGCGAGCCAGGACAACCGGTTGATGCAGCTCGCCGTCCGCACGGCGCTGGATGCACTGCTGGACCGGCTCCGCGCGCAGCCCGGGACGCTGAGAGTGCTGCGAGCCCATGACCGGGCTGCCGCCGGGCTGCACCGGGTCGGGCGGGCGCTGCTCCTCCGCCACGACACCCTGGGAGCAGCCGAGCTCGCCGTGCACGCCCACGCCGCAGGGTTCGGCTGGGTCCAGCACACCCGCGACGGCCTGGTCCATGCCGCCCAGCCTCCCGGTCCGGCCTTCCGCATCATCGCCAACGCCGCGGTCCATCCGATACGGGCGGGCGACGACCTGACCCTTGACCTGGAGCCGGACCCGGCCCGGCTCGCCGGGGCCGAGGTCCACTGGTCGGTCACCCGCTGCGGGCCGGGCGACGCCGAGGTAAGCCAGGGCGTCCCCGCGGTTCTGCACACCAAGGCCGCCGGGGAGGTGACCGTCCAGGTCGAGGTCACCCGCGCCGGCCACTCCCGGGGCGGCAGCCGTGCGTTCCGGATCGGCCTGGCCGGCGGCGGGCTCGGCGCCGGCGAGTCGATCAGCCGCGCCGGCGTGCCCGCCGTCACCGAGGAACAGGCAGCAGGACCGCGCACCGAGGACTTCGACGACACCTACCTGGAGGTGCGCACCGACGATCTGCTGGGCGCACGCGGAACCATCGACTACGGCGCAGCCGAGGGCAACCGGCGGATGCAGCGTGTCACCGCCCTCGCCCTGGACCGGCTGCTGGACAGGCTCGCCGGCCAGGGCGGCACGGTGTCGGTGGCCGGGGCCTACGATCCGGCCGACACCGGCCTGCGTGGCCAGGGCCGGGCGCTGATGCTGAGGCACTCCGAGCTGGCCGCCGGCGAACTGGCCGCGCTTGCCTTCGACGCCGGGTTCGACTTCGTCAAGGTCGCCCCCGACGGCCCGGTGGCAGCCGAAACCCACGTCCACGTTGCCGTGGCCCCGGGCGAGCAGATCGGGGTCATCGGCCCCTCCGAGATCGCCGTCGACGAGGCCGCGACGTTCACCGCCGTGCCGCACCCCGCGCCTGCCGACGCCTGCTTCGCACCGGACGGCGCTCACGTCTACTTCACCGAGCTCGGCAGCCACCGGGTCACCTCCTTCGCCGTGGCGGCTCCCGCGCACGAGGACTTCCCCCGCCTCACCCTGGCCGCCTCCACCCCGGTGGCCCCGTTCCCCGGCCCGCTCGTTGTGGCCGGCGGCAGGCTCTACGTGGCGCACCGGCTCTCGGACTCGGTCTCTGTACTGGATCCGCACACCCTCGCCCCCGCCGCCCCCGCCGTCACGGGTCCGCAACCCGTCGCCCTGGGCACCGACGGCAGCCGGCTCTTCGTCGCCCATGCGGGCGACCGCACCCTGCGCGCGTACGACCCACTGACACAGCAGCAGACCGGCAGCGTGGCACTGCCCGACGTACCGCGCGCCATCGCGGTGAGCCCCGGCAGTCCCGTGCTGGTCGTGCTGCTCGACGGCGGCCGGTTCTGCTCGGTCACCCGGGACGGTCTCCGGCTCCAGGCCACGGCCATCAGCACCGGCCCCGCCACCCAGGCCCTGTCCGCCGCCATCACGCCGGACGGGACGAAGCTGTACATGGCCCTGCTGTCCGGGGGGCCGGACGGTGGCAACGCGTCGGTCCAGGTCTACCCGACCGGTGCAGCAACGCCGATCGCCACCATCGAGGGCTTCCCGGCCGGGACATCGCCGCAGGCATTGCGCACCGCCCCGGACGGCGTGCACCTGTACGTCGCGACTAGCGGATCCGAGGAGGCGGCCGGGCGCGTGCACGTGATCGACACGACCTCCGACATCATGCTGCCCCTGACGTTCAACCCCGGTGGCGACTGCCGGGCCGTGGCGGTCAGCCCGGCCGCCGCGCCCTACCACCCCTGTGTGCTCGCCGCCCCGCAGAACGGCGCGAGCGTGCTGCTCGCCGACCCGGCACCGCTGGGCCGGACCCCGCCCCTGCCACCGCGGCTCGCCTCCCGCCACCCGCTGAGCCCCGGCGGTGGCCAGGAACTCTCCTGGTCGGTGACCCCCTCCGGGCGCGGCCTGGTGACACCCGCCTCGCTGGACAGCCCCGTCACCCGGATCGAGGGCCGCGCGCCCGGCGTCGTCCCGGTGCGGGCCGTCTACCTCCCCAGCGGCGGGCTGCGGCCCTACCAGTGCGAGGTCCGGCTCCGCGGGGAACTCGACGGCACCGAAGCCAGGATCAGCAAGGATCGCTACGACCTGGTGCTGAACATCCTCAACTGGTTCCACCCCATCGGTGTGGAATTCCGAACGGAACGGCTTCGCCGTCATGTAAAGGAGCTGCTCGACACCTTGGCCGACGCCGACCTGCTCCCGGCGTACACCTTCCCTAACTTCCACACGTCGGACCAGCCTCCCTCCCGATTCATCCGACCGGACAAGGATGACGAACGATGATCCCCATCTACGTTCCCAAGTTTTCCCACAGCGACTGGATCGACAACGAGGACCGCGTCCAGGCCGGTGGGGAGAACGGCTTCAACATCAGGTTCCACAAGCTGGAGGCCGAGTTCGCGGCCCTGGCCATGAACCACCTCAATCCACTGATCGTCTCGCTGTCCAACAGCGAGACGTGTCTTTCCCTGATCCCGATCCTCGCCCCGAGCGATCCCGTGCAGCCCGGGACCCCGGCCCCGCCCCCCAAGCACTGGGAACTGGTCAACGACGTCGCGCAGAAGCCGGCGACGGCCACGGAGGCGCACGGCATCATGAACATCTCGCTCCCGGACGGCGTCGAGATCAAGTCGCTCCTGATGACCGGCAGCCGGCAGCCGGCCGGCCCGATGCCGACGGCTTTCCTGCGCCGCCGCGTGGTCTCGGGCAGGGAGGGCGCGGAAGAGATCGTCAAGGTCAACGCATTCGACACACCGGCGGCCCCCGAGCTAGGGGCGAAGGTCAACAACCGGACCCACCGGCACTTCCTGCAGGTGGACCTCCCGACGGTGGGGGTCGCGGACTCGGTCAAGTTGTTCTGCTTTCAGATCACCTACCAGTGACGAGGAAAGGAGAGAGCGATGTCACCGATCGGACCTCCTCAAGCACAGGACGGCCCCAGTGGCTTCGACCCGGGGCAGGAGACCCCGCCGCTCGGATTCGGCGTCTGGGGGGACAGCGCGGGCGGATCAGGTGTCGTCGGCAGCAGCGGTCGGCCGGGCACCACCGGGCCGGGCGGTACACAGTCCGGCGGTGCGGGCGTCCTCGGCATCAACAACGAAAGCCACGGCATCGGCGTGCTGGGCACCGCCGACGCGGACGGCGGGACGGCCGTCCTGGGCACCAGCAGCCAGGGCACCGGCGTCTGCGGACGCGCCACCGGCCTGAACCCCGCGGTCGCCGGCACGGGAACCCAGGGTCCCGGCGTTTCGGGCACCAGCGAGCAGGGCACCGGTGTCACGGGCACCAGCACGGGCGGTGCCGGCCTGACGGGTGCCAGCACGGCCGGCGCCGGCGTGACGGCCTCCAGCGACGGGGGTAACGGACTCCTGGCCACCAGCGCGACAGGAACGGCGGTTGCCGCCTTCAGCAACGACGGCATCGCCGTCCTCGGCAGGTGCGGCCACAGTGACACGTCGGGATTCGGTTTTGGCTTCGCCCCCAACCAGGCCCCCGGTGTCATGGGCACCAGCTTCAACGGTCCCGGCGTCCAGGGCCTGAGCATCGACGGCACAGGAGTGCGGGCCGACGGACAGACGGGGATCATCGCCCGGGGCACGCTCATGGCGGGCTCGTTCGAGGGTGATGTCAACGTGACCGGAAACCTGACCAAGGGCGGCGGCGGGTTCCGGATCGATCACCCGCTCGACCCCGAGAACCGATACCTGGCCCATTCCTTCGTGGAGTCGCCGGAGATGAAGAACATCTACGACGGCACCACCACCCTTGACGCCGGAGGAACGGCGACCGTTGATCTGCCGGACTGGTTCGAGGCGTTGAACGAGAACTTCCATTACCAGCTCACAGCGTTCGGCGGCCCCGCACCGAACCTGCACATCAGCAGGACGGTCACAGGGAACCGCTTCTCGATCGCGGGCGGCGATCCCCGGCAGAGGGTCTGCTGGCAGGTCACCGGCACCCGCCGGGATGCCTGGGCGCGCGCCAACCCGGTCGTCGAGGAGGCGGAGAAGGCTCCGCAGGAGCGCGGGTACTACCTGCATCCGGGGGCCCACGGCCAGTCGGCGGAGCGGGCGGTCGCCAAGGCCAACCACCCGGAGCCGGTGACGCGCCGCAGGGACGCGACAGAGAACAACCGGCCCGAGACAGGAGAAAAGAGATGACCATCAAACCGCCTCAGTCACAGGATGTGCCCAGCGGGTTCGACCCGGGGCAGCAGGATCCGACGATCAGGTTCGGTGTCTGGGGGGACAACGACGTCGGGCCCGGCGTCGTCGGCAGCAGTGGCAGGCCCGCGGCCTCCGGCCCGGACAGCGTCATCGAGACCGGCACCGGTGTCCTCGGTGTCAACACCGCGATCCAGGGCATTGGCGTGCACGGCACCTGCCGTCGGGGCACCGGCATCTCGGGGACCAGCAGCAGCGGTACCGGCGTCAGCGGATTCAGCCCGGACGGCGTCGGAGTCCATGCGGCGGGGGATACCGGCATCGTCGCGTCGGGCACGCGGTTCGCAGGGCAGTTCACCGGCAACGTGGGTATCGGTACTGCCACGCCCTCGGCGGCGTTGGAGATCGATCGCGGTAGGACCAACGGCGTCGCGCTGCGGTTGGCGTCGTCCGGGGCCGCATGGGGATCAGGGCTTCAGCTGCGCAATACCGCCACCGGCGCCAGGACTTACGGGACGTTCGCCGGGTCCGACGGGAGATGGCACTTCACCGACGTCGATGCCGGCGTCGACCGTTTGGTGATCGACCAGAACGGCCGGATCGGCCTGGGCATCGGCGCCGGCCAGGCGCAGCGGAGCCTGCACGTGGAGGGCACGGAAATTCACAGCGGGGGTTCGGTAGGTGGTCTCTCCTTCTCCGACCGGACGACCGGGGTATTCGTCGAGTCCCCGACCGAGGGACAGCGCTGGGTGTGGTATGCCCAGAACGGAACGGCCCGGCTGTGGTCGGGGCAGGACCGGCTGACGGTCAGTACGACGGGGAACGGGTTCGCCCTGGATGTCCCACGCCGAATGCGGGTCCGCCAGGGAGGCGACCCATCCGCCGGCATCTGGTTCTTGCAGGACACGCCGAATGCCGACCGTGCGTTCGTCGGCATGGCCGACGACACCCATGTCGGGTTCTGGGGCAACACCGGTGCCGGCTGGGGCCTGCAGATGGACACCTCCACGGGCGACGTCGCCATCAGGGGCAGCCTGACGAAGGGCGGTGGCGGATTCAAGATCGATCACCCGTTGCATCCGGCCGAGAAGTACCTCTCGCACTCGTTCGTCGAATCACCGGAGATGGTGAACATCTACAACGGGAATGTCGTCACCGACGACAAGGGAGAAGCGACCGTCGTTCTGCCCGCCTTCTTCGAGGCACTCAACCGCGATTACTGCTACCAGCTCACGCCCGTGGGCGACATGGCGCAGGCTGCGGTGACCCGGACGGTGTGGGACAACAGCTTCGCCATCCGCACCGACAAGCCGGGCGTAACCGTCTCCTGGCAGGTGACCGGTGTGCGTCAGGACCACTGGGCCAACGCCCACCGGATCATCGTGGAGGAGGCCAAACCGGAAGGCGAGCAAAACCGGTACTTGCACCCCGAGCCCAGCGGTCAGCCGGCGGCTCGCGGAGTCGTTCTCGCCCCGAAGGGCGAGCGGACGCGCGAAGGAGACGGCCATGCCCACACCTCATGACATGCGGTCCCGGCTCGCCGAACTCCAACAGGAGTACCAGCGGGGCGAGGAGCAGCTGCGGACCGTGCTCCGGCAGGAGGGGGAACTGCGGGAAACCATGATGCGCATCAGCGGAGCGATCCAGGTGCTCGACGAGCTCCTTGAGCAGGAGGACGGCGCACCTCGGGAGACCCGGACCAACGCCGAGCCGGTGGAGCGGGTGAAGACGGCAGTGCCCTGACCGTGGCACGTCCAACCACTCACAGAGTGAGCCCCCGCATTCGATAGGAGACTAGGACATAACGGCGTCTCAACACCCAACACCCCAAACCGAACCCGGCACCAGGCTGCGGTGGTGATGCTCTGTCGGCAGCTGGTCGTGTACCCGAAGGAAGGAGCCTGTCATGGCCGAACTGTGGATGCCTGGCGCCATCAAAGAGGACCTCGGCAACAGTGCCGCGTGCGACCCGGCGTTTCCGGCGAAGGCGATCGCGCACATTACCGCGGACGTCAAGGCAACCGCCGCCGCGCCCCGGGATCTGGTGCCCTTCACCACTCTGAAGCGATTCTTCACCGGAAGTGGGAAGCGGCTGGCGCCACACATCCTCTGGGATCCGTTCTCCGGATCGTTCGCCCAGTTCTTCCCAGCCACCTCCCGCAGCCTCGCCCTCCTCGATGGACCCGGCGGCACCCGGACCAACCGGGCGGGAAAGGTCGTCATCCAGATCGAAGCCCTGTTCTTCCCGCACTGCCGCGTCGATGGCAGGGTCTTCGCGAGTCTGTCGGAGACCCCGTGCAAGGACTGGAGCAAACTCAACGCCTGGGTGCGCTCGTGGGGTGTTACGGACCACTGGCCCATGGATCACCCGGACGGTTTCACAGCCCATCGCTCCGCGAGCGTGTGGCAGTCACAGGGGGGCTGGTACGCGCACGCCCACGTCCCGGAGAACGACCATGTCGATCCTGGATCGTGGCCGATGTTCGTGGACGGGCACCAGCCGGGCGCCGGGCCGGAGAAGCCGCCGATCGGTACGCCTGAGCAGGAGCCGTTCCCCGGTGCGTCCTTCTTCCACGCCGGCCGCAAATCGCCGGTCATCGCCGCGATGCACCGTCGGCTCGTCGCGGAGGACTGCAACCGGTACCAAGCCGGTGCCGACGCCGATGTGTGGGGCTCGGGCGATGTGAAGTCCTTCGCGGCCTGGCAGCACAAGCTCGGGTTCTCGGGCGGCGAGGCGGACGGCATCCCCGGCAAATCCAGCTGGGACAGGCTGCACGTCCCCAACGTGTGACTGCCAGCCGCGCGTTACTCCGTTTGCGGCAGGCTCCCAGCAGGCGCATGGTGGATACAAGGGGCCACGAAGGCCCGCTTCACGCAGGCAGGTTGCCTCTGAACCGGCCTCTCCCCGCGGGATGAGGAGGCATGATGGTCGCCCTGTCCAACGTTCGGTTCGGTAAGCGCAATGGCGACGTGAAAGTCATTCAGCGCGCCCTGATCGGCCTGGGGTTCACCATCCCGACAGGAGCCACCGGGCTTTTCTGCGACGAGACGAAGTCCGCGTACGCCGCCTGGCAGCACAAACTGGGCTTCGTCGGCGGAGATACTGACGGATTCCCCGGTTGTTCCTCCCTGACAAAGGTCGGCCCCAGCGCTCAGTTCAAAGTGGATTGCCGGCATCCAGGAGGAATCGCCAAGAACTCGGTTCGGTTCTCGAAGAACTCCGGGATTCCCCAGAGCGAGGATGCCGTGCGAGCCGCCGAACAGGCGTGTGTCAAGACGGGTGCGCCGCCGAGCTGGGGCACCGGGGCCGGTGATGGTGCGATCCTGATCACCTTGACACGGCGGGAGTCGTCCTTCAGGTCCAACGCGGTAAATGTAACGGACAGGAATGCGACGGGACCCGTTCGGTCGGACGGCGCCAAGCTCAACTGCTCACGCGCTTACACGCAGGTGATTCCCGAAACCTTCGCCGAGAATCACCAGGAGGGTACCTCTGATTAAATCTATGATCCCGTCGCGAACATAGCGGCGGCGATCAACTACATCTGGGGGAAGTACGGGGACATCTCACGTGTCCAACAGGCAAATCCGCACCTTCCCCCGCATCCCTACTGAGGAGGAGTCATGCCGGCGCTCGAGCCGTTCCCTGGAGCCGAGTTCTTCCACATCGGACAACGCAGTCCGATCGTCAACGCGATGGGGCGGCGACTCGTCGAGGAAGGATGCGGGCGTTATCACTCGGGACCGGGCCCCGAGTGGACGGACGTGGACCGTCAGTCCTTCGCCGCCTGGCAGCACAAGCTCAGTTTCTCGGGCAGCGACGCCGATGGCATCCCCGGAAAGGCGTCCTGGGACCGCCTCCACGTGCCGAAGACTGGTGGCCAGGCCCAGGCCCAGGCCCAGGCCCAGGGCCACGTCGCCTCGCCCGTGCCCGGGCACGGGGTCACGACTGCCTATCACAAGAAGGGACCGCACTGGAGCCTGGGCTACCACACCGGCGCGGACTACGCCGCCGAACGGGGCACGACCTGTGTGGCGGTGGCCAGCGGTTCAGTCCGTTCCGGGGAGGACCGCAGCTTCGGTCACTACCTCGTACTCACTTCCGGAGGATCCGACTACTACTACTGCCACCTCTCCAAGCGGCTCGTCACCCGTGGTTCCGTGCGGGCCGGGCAGAAGATCGCCCAGGTCGGCGAAAGCGGGAATGCCACTGGCCCGCACCTGCACTTCGAGAAGCGCCCGGCAGGTAAAGGCTTCGGCTCCGACGTGACCCCCAAGTGGTAATCGACAGCCAGGTCCCCAGAAGGTGACACAGCATGACAACGCAGAAGGCAGTGGACGGTACTCATCCGCACACCGAAGCGGAGCAGCTCAAGTGGGAGATCAACATTCCCGGGCATGCGCCGCGCGTCGATTCGCCCCAGTACAAGAAGTCACGCAAACGCATGCACGAGGTGCTGGCCACAGTCGAGGAACCGTTCTTCGGCCCCGAGCCCGTGGAGGACCATCACGGCGGCGGGCTGTGGCTGAAGGACAACGACGGATGGTTCATGGTGAGCAACCTCGCCGGCATCGAATGGTCCGCGCAGTTCTGCGCCGACCCGGCCAAGGTCGACCTGCTGCGCCAGAACGCTCGTCGTCTCTACGCGGCGTTCCCGCAGGCCGTCGAGGAACTGGGTATACGGGAACTGCTCGACACCCCCATAACGGACGCCGACGATGTGGCCCGGTGGACCGACTCCATCTGCAACGCCAGCGTCCCGCTGCCCCACCACGAGCACAGCGCCAGGCTGCCCAAGGGCGGGGGCGTGCATCACTATCCGACGCCGATCACCGACATCGACCTGATCAAGTTCACGGACTTCGAACTGTGGGTCACCGACGAGCGCGGTCAGAACGTCGCCGTCGCTCCTGTGGACCGCCGAGGATCCGGGGACGCCCGCGTCCACGTCCTGTACGCCGCGCAGGACTCCACCCTGCGCGCGCCCCTGCTCGACGCACAGGCCGAGGGCCGGCCGCTCCTTCTCGACCCGAGCCACCCGGTCGCGCAAGCGGCCTTCAGAAACCAGTAGTTCTGCGGCGGCGGCCACAGTTGCCCAGGGGCCGTCGGCCAACGCTGACATGTGGAATGGAGAGGAGGCTGAGCACATGATCGCCCTGTCCAAGGTCCGGTTCGGTCAGACCAACGACGACGTTCGTGCCGTTCAGCGTGCCCTGATCGCCCGGGGTCGCAAGATTCCCGACGGGCCCACCGGCTTCTTCGGCGAACAGACCAAGGCGGCGTACCAGGCTGAGCAGCGTGCCCAGGGTTTCAAGGGGGCGGACGCGGACGGCATCCCCGGCTGCAAGTCCCTGACCGAACTCGGACGCCACGGCGGATTCGCCGTGGACTGCCGGGGGGCCGCAGCCGCAACACTCCACCGGCACGCCGGCGGACTCACTCTCGGCGAGGTCACGTACAAGGACCCGCACGACGAGTCCGGACTGGCCGCGATGCGCCGCTACGCCGCAAAGGCCTGCCAACTGACCGGCATGGACCCAAAATTCGGTGTCCCGGCGCTGGTCACTATCTCCCGACGCGAATCCGCCTACAATCACGCGAAGTTCCGGGTGAACCGCACCGACCGCAACGCGCGTGGCCCGATCGCACCCGACGGCAATCAGCGGAACTCCTCCCGGGGCGCCACACAGTGCGTTCCCTCGACGTTCGCCGCCTACCACCAGGCGGGGACGGCCACCACACCGTACGACGTGGTCGCGGACATGTGCGCCACGGTCAACTACGTCCGTGACCGCTATCACGTGAACCAGTCCGGCTCGAACTTCGCCGCCCGCGTCCAGCAGGCCGATCCGCGTCGGTCTCCCCACGGATACTAGAGGATCGCAACAACTGCCGGGCCTTCACCGAATCCGGCGTCGACCGGGCCTGCCGCGGCGCAGCAGCCATCGCCGATGGTGGCTACCAGGGCACCGGCCTGCTCATCCGGCACCGCAAACGACGCGGTCAGACACTCCTCAGCCCACGGCAGGAGGCAGAGAATGCCGTCCATCGCCGGGCCCACGCGCGGGTCGAACACGCCCTGTCCCGGCAGAAGAACTGGAAGATCCTGCGGGACTGCCGCCTCAAGGGCAACGGTGTTCACCAGGCCATGCTCGGCATTGCCCGGCTCCGCAACCTGGCCTCACAAGCCAAGCCACGCCCCATACGGGACAACCTTTAAAGCGTGTTGCAGGAGGCTGCGATCAGGTCATTTTCCTTGTATGTGTGGGGTGTTGAGGGCTGATCCGTTGTGGGTGGAGACGTTCACGGGACTGCGGATGAAGCAGTTCGAGCGGTTGCTGAAGGTGGTGCGGGAGCGGGGTGGCGACGGGGCCCCGGCTCGGGCGGCCGTGGTGTCTGCCGCTTGCCGACCGGGTGCTGGTGGTGGCGGTCTACTACCGGACGAGCCTGACCATGCGGCAGCTCGCGCCGCTGTTCGGAATCTCGCCTGCCACGGTGTGCAGGGTGATCCAGCGGTTGCGGCCCTCCTCGCGCTCGAGCCGGTCTCCCGTCCGGTCGATGCTGCGGACCGGCTGCGGATCGTGGACGGCACGCTTGTCCCGGTGCGCGATCGCACGGTCGGTGCATCGAGGCGCAACTACCGGTTTTCCGCCGAACGTGCAGGTCATCATAGATGCCGACACGCGCCTGGTCGTGGCCGCCGCCCCTCAGGCCCCGGGCAACAAGGCCGACGCCCACGTGTGGCGCAACTCCGGCCTGCCGCAGCAGTGCCAGGGCGTCACCGTGCTCGGCGACGGCGCCTACATCAACACCGGCCTGGTCGTCCCGCACCGCAAACGCCCCGGCCGGCCCCTGCTGGCCGGCGAAGAAGCCGACAACGCGGAGCATCGGCGGGTACGTGCGCGGGTCGAGCATGCGATCGGCCGGCTGAAGAACTACAAGATTCTCCGAGACTGCCGACAGCACGGCGAACGCCTCCACCACGCGGTCCGGGCCGTCGCCCACATGCACAACCTCGCCCTCGCCTCGTGATCAGAACAGCCGTGACCGGCCTTTGACCTGCAAAGTCACGGCCTTCTGCAACACGCCTTAGCCGACCATGACCAATCTCAGCGGCACTTTCTGTACCTCAACTACTCATACCCGGAAAGGGCCGCGGGCTGACGCCACGCCCTGCAGGTCAGCTGAGGATCTCGGCCGCCCTGGTCATCGGCCCCCTGCGTCACCGGTATTGATCGTTCCCGCCGGTTCGAACAACAGGATCGCGGTCTCCTCGTCCGCCAGGGGGCAGTGTTCGACTCCGCGGGGAACCACGAACAACTCGCCTGGTTCCAGCACCACGTCGCCATCCCTGAGCTGGACGGTGAGCCGCCCACTGATGACCAGGAACAGTTCATCGGTGTCCTCGTGGGTGTGCCAGACGAACTCTCCCTTCAGTTTGGCCAGCTTGACCTCGTAGTCGTTGAGCACAGCCACTCTCTTCTGCGACCACAGTTCGCTGAACTGCGCCAGCTTGTCGGCGAGATTGACAGGAACAGCGGACTCGGACATCGGGCATCCCTCCTCAAGGGCCGGGCAACCAGGAGCGACGTCTCAGACCCTCCACCCGGTGTTTCCAGCCTGCCGAGCCGGGCTCGGCCCGTCTTGCACGTTCCTTGCACGGCCTCTGACAGCCCCCCCCCGCACGTGCATCAGTGCCTGGCGGCCGCCGGTCTCTGGGATCGCCGAGGTCTTCCACACACACCTACTGACGGAGTCCCCCCATGACGGTCGGACCGTCACCCGTCCGGCTTCTGCAAGCGCGGGGCGGGGCGAGGCGGGGCGTGAAGGTCGTACCGTCGGACGACGGGTGCAGCCCGCCCACACCCCGGCCCTCGGTCGGCAACTCGGCCCGCTCGCCGCCACGTTCATCACCCCCCGGCGCGGGGCCGGGCCCGGCTGCGCTACCTCACCCGCACCGAACTCGCCCGCGCCACCGCCCGCACCCTGAGGGAATGGCGGCCGGGGGAGCGGCGCAGCCCCTCGAAACGGAGCCTGGTACCTACTCGTACCCGTGCCCCCCGGCCCGCCGGCGCGCGATCGAGTACGGCACCTGAACGTCCGTCACGTGACCGCGATCGGGTTCGCCGCCTGAGGCGTCAGACGTCGGCGCTGATCAAGCCGTTGAGTTCAGCGCGGGGGTACTGCTTTCGGGGGACGTCGACTCTGTGCATGCGCGATCATGGTCAGATGGACGCTCGTTTCCTTGGCATCGCTCAGCTGGTCGACACCCCGTCCGTGGCGGTCGTAGTCGACGTCATGCGCGCCTTCACGGTGGCTGCCTGGGCCCTTGCCCAGGGGGCGGAAAAGATCGTTCTCGCCGAGTCGCTGGACGAGGCCCTGGCACTCAAGGGCCGCCACCCGGACTGGGTGGCGCTGAAGGACGGTCCGCCCGCGCCCGGGTTCGACACCGTCAACTCGCCCGGCCTGCTGCGTTCCCTCGACCTCGGCGGACGGACCGTCGTGCAGAAGACCACGGCCGGGACGGTCGGCGCCCTCGCGGTCAAGGAGGCGTCGCTGGTGCTGTGTGCGAGCTTCGTCGTGGCGGGGGCGACGGCTCGACTCCTGCGGACCGGCGAGTGCGCCGATGTCACGTTCGTGGTGACCGGCGAGGACGGGAAGGCCGATGAGGATCTGGCCTGCGCTCAGTACATCGCCCGGAGTGCCACCGGGGCGGGCACGGACGCAGCCGAGTTCCTCCGCCGCGCCCGCGAGTCGGGCGCCGCCGCCGAGCTGGTGGAGGGCGTGCGTCAAGGAGTCCACCCTGACGACGTCGCGCTCTGTCTTGAGCTCGACCGATTCCCTTTTGCCATGGTGGCGACCCTGGAGGACTCGCTCATGGTGCTGCGTCCACGCGCAGTGCCTTCGCCGACTGCCGAGGCTTCGCTCTGACGGTGCGGTCTGCGTCATGACGTTGCGGATCACGCGCCTGGCTGTATCGGCCCTCGGGTGATCGTAGGCGCTGGGCACACAAGGGAGTTGGGGGCAAGGCGAAACCCCCGAGTACAGGGGACCTCCTTTCCGACAGGCCGACTTGATCGCACCGGTGTGCCCGATCCGTGGGCAACCGACGGCTCCTCTTCGAGGAGCTACTCGGGCCGAAAGTCCGAGAGGAGGAGACTGGAACCCACTCCCTTCTGGGCAGGATGATCATCATGATCAACGCCCCGACCCCCTTCCATCACCACCTCGTCGAACAACCGCGCCTGACCGGCCTGGCCCTCGGTCCCGACGGCACCCGCCTGGTCGCGTCCGTCCAGACCCTCGACGACGAGGGCACGCGCTACGTGTCGGAGTTGTGGGAGGTGGATCCGGCGGGTGAGCGCGAGGCCCGTCTCGTGGCCGGATCCGCCCCGGGTGACTTCGCCCCCGCCTTCACTGCCGACGGCAGCCTCTTGTTCCTCTCCGAACGTGGCCCGCACGAGCCACCGGGAGCCGCGCTGTGGGCGCTGTCCGAGAAAGGTGAGGCCGAGCGGATCGCCCACCACACGGGCGGTATGACCGCGTTCACCGCTGCCCTTCGTGCGCCCACGCTCGCCTGGACGGCCGCCCTTCTGCCGGGTGCTGCGGATGCCGACACCCACGCCGCCCTGCTCCACGAGCGCGATCGGGCCCGTGTCACCGCGGTCCTGTACGAGGCGACCCCCACCCGAGCCGACGGCGTGGACCTCGGCCCCGCCGAACCGCACACCTTCGTCCGTCGGGGCGAAGCCCCGCCGATCGACGCGGGCGGCCAGGGCCTCGCGGGCGCCGGGGACATGGCCCTCTCCCCGGATGGGTCTGTGGTCGCCTACACGCGGGCCCCGACGAGCACCGCCCCGGACACCAACGAGGTGGTGATCGTCGACGCGGCAACCGGCATGGCGCGTCGCACCTTCTCTCTGCCGGGCCACCAGTACTACCGCCCGGTCTTCACCGCCGACGGCACGCGCCTGATCTGCCAACGCCAGCGGGAGGAGACGTACGACACGGAGTGGCGCGTCACCCTCGTCGCCCTCGATCCCGCATCCGGCGAAGAGACGGACCTCCTGCCGGACTTCGACAACTGGCCCTGGCCGGGACGGGCGATACCCTCCCCGGTCGCCGGGGACGCCACGCTGTGGTTCACCGGCGACGAGCGGGGCCACTGCCCGGTCTTCCGGCGTGACCCGGACGGCACCGTCACCCGCCTCACCGCTTCCGGCGCGTACTCCTCCCTCTGCGTGACGCCGGACGGGTCCCTCCTCTACGCCCTGCGCGGCGCGCTCGACAGTCCGCCCCAGGTGGCCCGCCTGGACGCCGCCGAGCCCGACCAGCAGCCCACCGTCCTCAAGGCACCGGGCGACGTCGGCCCCCTCCCCGGCTCGCTGACCGAGGTGCACACGACTGCGGACGACGGCTTCGCACTCCGCGCCTGGCTGATCCTGCCCGAGGGCGCGGGGCCCGACCATCCGTCACCGCTCCTCGTCGAGACGCACGGCGGACCCCAGTCGTCCTGGAGCGGCTGGCCCGGACAATGGAATCCCTGGCCCTTCGTGGCCCGCGGCTACGCCGTCCTCCTGCCCGATCCGGCGCTGTCCACCGGATACGGGCAGCAGATGCAGGCACGCGGACGCGGCCAGTACGGCGGCCGGCCCTACCGCGACGTCATCGCCCTGACCGACGCCGCGCTGGCCCGCGCCGACCTCGACGCGGGCCGAACGGCCCTTGCCGGCTGGTCCTTCGGCGGCTACCTCGCGGGCCGCGCCGCGACCCTGACCGACCGCTTCAGAGCACTCGTCTCACACGCCGGGATGTGGAACCTTGAGGCCTTCCAGAGCGACACCGACATGCACACGTACTTCAGGAAGATCTACGGCGACCCGCGCACCCGGCGCGAACGCTACGAGGCGGATTCACCCCACTTCGACGCGGAGAACCTGACGACACCGATGCTGATCGTGCACGGCGGCAAGGACTACCGGGTGCCGGTAGGTCAGTCCCTGGCCCTCCACCACGATCTCCAACGCCAGGGTGTACCCGCCAAGTTCCTGTACTTCCCGGACGAGAGCCACGGCATCGGCGCCCCGAACCACCTGCGCCTCGTGTACGAGACCGCCCTGAACTTCCTCGACCATCATGTCCTCGGCGAGGAATGGAGGCGGCCCGGGCTCCTGTGACATCGTTCGATCACGAGTCCGGCTCGGGCCTCAGTGGGTGGGGATGCCCAGATCCGTGGCGACCGAGTCCGCGCGGACGAAGACGGACACCGGGAACTGCTCGTCGCAGTACTTGTTGCCGGACGACACGATTCCGACCACCTTGCCGCCGCTGATCAGCGGCCCGCCGGAGTCTCCGGGGCAGATGCTGTCGGTGGTGCCGGGGCGGGGCATGCCGCACAGCATCATGGCGGGGTCGGTCTCGGGGTCGGTGTAGGGCTGACAGTCGGCGACGGGGGAGAGGACCAGCGTGGTCTGCTTGAGCCTGGTCCCGCTGATGCCGGGCCCGGTGCGTCCCCAGCCGAGCGCGGTGGCCTTCCGGCCCTCGGCCACCAGCTTGCCGTCCTTGGGGCCGGCCACCGGAATCGTCCGGTACGGCATCGGCCGGTCCAGGGTGAGGACCGCGGCGTCGTAGGCGTAACCGGGAGAGCCGTAACGCGAGTCCATCCGGGCCGAGGTGACCTCCCGTACCGTGCCGTCGGTGCCGTCCACCTGGGTGCGGCCGCCGATGACCCGCAGTGTGGACACATCGCCGGCGCTCTCGACGCAGTGGCCTGCCGTGAGCACCTTCGTGGGCGCGACGAGCGTGCCACCGCAGAACTGCCTGCCGTTGAACTCGATCAACATGGCGTACGGCCGGGCGTTCGTGGTGGCCGGACCGCCGCCCTTGATCGCGGACGCGGGAGCGGCGGTGGACCAGAGCGCGGCCGCGGCGAGCACGGCGGTGGTGACGACGGCGGCCGTGCGCGTTCCTGGGCGGTTGGATCTGGCTGCGCGGATCTGCATTGCGGTTTCCCCCTGAACTGCTCGGCGCGGGACGTGGATCGGCCCCGCGTGGTGTGGTCGGTGGGGAGGACGAGCGTCAGGGGCGAATTGGTTTCGAAAGGGCTCGCACTCGCGCACCTGCCCGCGGTCGCGACCACCGCGACCAGTCGTCGACCCCTGTCCGGCCGCTTCAGTCGAAGAGGATGTGCCGCAGCATCCGCGTGAGATGTGCGGTGAGCTGTTCCGGCGGCATCGAGGCGAGCGGGTCGGTGCGTGCGATGTACCGGCTGAAAGTGGTCCCGATCATCAGGGACCCCACGAGCGCCACCCGGGCGTCCAGGTCGTCGTCCCGAGCCGCCGCTCCGTCGGGGGAGAGCACGGAACGGTAGACGGCGGCACTGCGCTCCTGCATCGCGGACAGGAGGTCGGCGGCGGCGCGTTCGTCCGATGCGGCACCCCGCACGAGGGCGACGAGCGGGTCGCCCACGGGGTCGGACTCCATCCGCCGTACGAAGGCGTCGGCGATCCGGTCGGGGAGCGTCGTCGGGTCCCCGGCCGCCACCTGCTCCAGATCCCGATTGCCCGGTACCGCCGCCAGGAAGAGCCGTTCCTTCGACGAGAAGTGACGGGTGATCAGACCATGGGTGACCCCGGCCCGGCCGGCGATGTCCCTGAGGGTGGTGCGGGCGTAACCGCGCTCGGCGAAGGCGTGGCGTGCCGCGTCCAGGATGGCCGCCCGGTGCCCCTCGGGGTCCCGCCGACGCCTGCGCGTCGGACTTCCCGGCTCTTCCTGGCCATGCGCGGCGCCCTCTTCCATGTGATCACTGTACTTCTGGTCCGGGCGTCGTGGGCCGGTACCGCTATGGTTAATATCCAAGTGGATATTAAGAGTTGGGTGCGCCCAACCGGCAGCTGAAGGACGGTCACCATATGACCAACACACTCGTCGTAGGCGGCAGCGGCGGACTGGGCGCAGTGATCGCCCGGCACTTCGCCGACCGCGGCGATGACGTCGTCGTCACCAGCAGGGACACGGCGCGGGCGGAGGCCACCGCCGCCCGGATCGGCGCCGGCACGCGAGGGCTGGCCCTCGACCTCGGTCAACCGGAGACGATCGGTGCCGCGTTGGCCGACGTGACCGAGGTCGACCACGTCGTCATCACGGCGGTCGGCCAGGCGGCGAACTCCCTGGCGCAGTTCAACGTCACCGATGCCGTGGCGGCCGTGACCATGAAGCTCGTCGGCTACGCCGAGACCGTCCGTGTGCTGCGCGACCGCTTCAACCCCGGCGCCTCCGTCGTTCTCTTCGGCGGGCTCGCCAAGGAACGCCCGTACCCCGGCTCGACCATCGTCAGTACCTTCAACGCCGGTATCTCCGGCCTGGTGCGGACCCTCGCCGTGGAGATCGCCCCGCATCGCGTGAACGCCCTGCACCCGGGCCTGATCGGCGACAGCCCGAAGTGGCGTGACGTTCCCGACCCGCCGCACTCCGCCCAGACGCCGATCGGGCGGTTGGTGACGATGGCCGAGATCGCCGACGCCACCGAGTTCCTGCTCCGCAACACCGGCGTCAACGCCCACGACCTGCACATGGACGGTGGCCTCCTCGCCACCTGACCCGCGCTCGTGGCAGCCTCAGTCGCGTGACGCGGGCCGCAATCGCAGTGTCAGGATCTGGAACGGCCGCAGCGTCAACCGGACACCGTCCTCCAGCTGTTGATGGCTCGAAGGGTCGTCCAAGGGGCGTTCCAGCAGGTCGGTCACAAGGCAAGAGGCCAGCGGGAAGCCGGTGGTGAGCGTGGCCGCGGCTCGGGTGCCGCGGGATTCGTAGAGCCGTACGACGACGTCCCCGCTGCGGTCGTCGGCGAGCTTGACCGCCTCCACGATCACGCCGTCGTGGTCCACCGACACCAGCGGGGCGACCGTCGCACTGCCCGGCGCCGCACGCTCGGGCAGGTTGAAGCGGTACCCCTCGCGCCTCGCGTCGGTGACATCGGCGCCGATCACCAGCGCGTACCCGAGCCGGTGGGTGCCCTGGTCCTGGTCCGGGTCGGGGAAGCGGGCGGCGCGCAGCAGGGAGAGGCGGACCGTGGTGGTCGTACCGCCGTCGGGGCGCACGTCACGGGTGACGTCGTGGCCGTAGGAGGAGTCGTTGACCAGGGCGGCTCCCCAGTCGGGCTCGCCGACGTGCACGAAACGGTGGGCGCACGTCTCGAACTTGGCCGCGTCCCAACTGGTGTTCGTGTGCGTGGGCCGCTCGACGTGTCCGAAGGGGATCTCGGCGGTCGAGTGGGCGGCCCGTACGTCCAACGGGAAGGCCGCTTTGAGGAACTTCTCGCGCTCGTGCCAGTCGACAACCGTGTCGATCACCGGCCCGCGGGACCCGGCCGGCAACGTGAGGGTCTGCTCGATCCTCGACGCGCCGAAGACGCGGACGACCCGGACACCGTCGGCGATCGCCGTCACGGACTCGGCGTCGGTGAGGTCGCGCACGGTGTTGCGGTAGAAGACGTCGACGTCCCAGGCGTCCCACCGGTTGGGGAAGTCCTGGTGCAACTGGAGCAGGTTGCCGACCGCCCCGGGAGCCAGCGCCTCCCGTCCGGCGGTGTGGTCGTAGGCGGAGGTGATCAGGCCGCGGGCGTCCACGACGATCCGCACCAGACCGTTGTCGAGGACGAATCCGTCCCCGTCCGGGACCGGCGGCACCGGCACGGCGACGGCCTCAAGGCGTGGGACCGCGCCGAACGCCGCGACACCGCCCCGCGAGTGCGGCGCGGAGTTGAAGACCACCACGCCTCCAGCCGCCGTGCCTCCAGGACCCCCGGCCAACGCCCCCTGAGCGGCGCCGATCAGCTCCTCCAGTTCCCGGGCCACAGCCGCGTACGTCTCCTCCGCCTCCCGGTGCACCCAGGCGATCGACGTCCCGGGCAGGATGTCGTGGAACTGGTGCAGCAGCACCGTCTTCCACAGCCGGTCCAGCGCGTCGTACGGATACGGATGCCCGTGCCGTACGGCTGCGGTCGCCGCCCACAACTCCGTCTCGCGCAGCAGGTGTTCGCTGTGCCGGTTGCCCTGCTTGGTGGCGAGCTGGCTGGTCAGCGTGCCGCGATGGAACTCCAGGTAGAGCTCCCCCGACCATACCGGTGCACCGCCGTTGGCCTCGTACTCGTCGTGCGCGCGCCGGAAGAAGTCGACCGGCCCCTCCATCTCGATGCGCGCCGAGCCCTCCAGGTCCCTGAGCCGGTCGGCGCGCGCCAGCATCTCGCGCGTGGGGCCGCCACCGCCGTCGCCGTAGCCGAAGGGGATGAGGGAGTGGTTGGTGCCGGCCTTGTCCTGGAAGTTCCTCACGCTGTGGGCGACGTCGGCGCCGGACAGCTCGCCGTTGTAGCTGTCGACGGGCGGGAAGTGGCTGAAGATCCGGGTGCCGTCGATGCCCTCCCACCAGAACGTGTGGTGCGGGAACTTGTTGGTGGTGTTCCAGGACATCTTCTGGGTCAGGAACCACTTCACCCCGGCCAGCTTCATCAGCTGCGGCAGGGCCGCGTTGTAGCCGAAGGTGTCCGGCAGCCACATCTCCTCGGTCTCGACGCCGAACTCCTCCAGGAAGAACCGCTTTCCGTGGACGAACTGTCGCACCAGGGCCTCGCCGCCGCTGATGTTGGTGTCGGGCTCCACCCACAAGCTGCCGGTCGGCAGGAACTGCCCGGTCTTCGCCTTCTCCTGCGCCCGTGCGTACACCTCGGGGCGGTGCTCCTTCAGCCAGGCGAGTTGCTGCGCCTGGGACATCACGAACTTGAACTCCGGGTTGTCGTCCATGAGGTGGGTGACGTTGGAGACCGTCCGGGCCACCTTGCGCACGGTCTCGCGCAGCGGCCACAGCCAGGCGGTGTCGATGTGGGCGTGCCCCACCGCCGAGATCCGGTGCGCGCTCGCGTGCGCGGGCGAGGCGAGCACGGGGGCGAGGGCGGCTCGCGCGGCGGCCGCGCCGACGCTGATGTCCTGCAAGTCGAGTTCGTTCAGGGCGAGTTCGACGGCACGAAGGATCTGCCAACGGCGCGGGGTGTCGGGGGACAGCTCGGGCATCAGCTGTTCCAACACCTCCAGATCCTGGACGAGTTCGTGGACCTCCCGGTCGAACACGGCGAGGTCCAGACGCCGTAGCCGGTAAAGGGGTTCGCCGGGGTCCGCGGCCGGGTCTCCCAGCCACGGCGCCCGGCCGCCCACCGACGTGGGGCCGAAGGTGAGCTCGCCGGGAGCGGTGTGCATCACGACCGGGTTGGCGGCGGCCTCGACGTAGGCGACGAAGTCCTCACCGCCTGCGGCTCGTTCGGCCACCGGAAGCCAGGTGTTGCGCGGGTTGAGCGCCTTCACCGCGGTGCCGTCCGGCCGGTAGACCAACCCCTCGGCGGAGAAACCCGCTGAGTGGGTGGCGAACCCGAGATCCAGTACGGCCTCGACCGTCTCACCGGCCCAGTCCGCCGGGATCGTTCCGCTCACCTTGAACCAGCTCGTGGACCAGGCAGGACCCCACCAGTCGCCGACCCGGGCCGGGCGGTAAGGCGCGGCCAGGCCCTCGGAGACCGGGACCGGCTCGCCGGGGACGTTCCAGATCTCCACCTGGAGTGGGACGGACCGGGCATGCACGGCGGGCCGTATCCGCTCGTTCAGCACGCGGGCCAGCCGCTGTTCGGTGACTTCACGGTCGTTGTGCATCAGGTGTCCGTCTCCGTGCGAGTACGACGAGGTGGGGGGAACGAGTCCGGGTCAGCCCTTGAGCGCGCCGCCGAGCGCGAAGCCGCCGCCGAGTTTGCGGGCCAGCAGCAGGTAGAGCATCACCACGGGCAGCGAATAGAGGAGCGAGAACGCCGACAACTGCCCGTACTGCGTCTGGTCGTGGGCGGAGAGGAAGGTGAACACGCTGACGGACGCGGGGAGTTTCTCCGGGGACAGCAGCAGGATGAAGGGGACGAAGAAGTTCCCCCACATGCCGATGAACGTGAAGATGGTGACCACGACGACACCCGGCCGCATCAGCGGCAGCACCACCCGCCACAGCACCTGCATGGTGTTCGCTCCGTCGCTCCGGGCGGCCTCCTCCAGGACGATCGGCACGCCGTCCATGAAGTTCTTCATCAGCCAGATCCCGAACGGCAGCGCGGACGCGGCCAGGAACAGGGTCGTGCCCGGCATCGAGTCGATCAGGTTCACCTGCACGAACATGCTGTACACGGGGATCATCACGGCGGTGATGGGCAGCCCGGTGGAGAACAGGATCGTGTAGAGGAACGGTCGGCGCACCCGGGACCGGTAGCGCGAGAGCGGGTAGGCGCACAGGACGGACGCCACCACGGTCACCGCCGTGCCGAAGCCGCACAGCAGCAGGCTGTTGAGCATCGGCCGGTAGGTGGTGTCGACGTTGAGTACCGCGTCGAAGTTGTCGAGCGTCAGCGCCGAGGGCCACGTCAGCCGGAAGGAGTTGGTGTCACTCACCGAGGCGAGCAGCATCCACAGCAGCGGCAGGACGTACAGGACCGACACGGCGATCAGGACGAGGTTGATCGCGAGGCGACCGGGACGCACACGGCGCGGATGCCGGGCGGCGGGTGCCGGGACCGACTTCGAGACGGGCGGAGCAGGGGGAGTGGCGACGGCGGCCATCAGTCGTCCTCCAGTTTCAGCAGCCGGATGTACACGACGGAGAAGAGGGCGCCGACCACCAGCAGGACGAGGGCGATGGCGGTGCCGTAGCCGATCAGGCTGTTCTGGAAGGCCTGTTGGTACATGAAGATCGGCAGTGTCTCGCTCTTGTTGCCGGGGCCGCCGCGGGTCATGGTGTAGATCAGCCCGAAGACGGAGAGCGTCTGGAGCGTGATGAGCATCAGGTTGGTCAGGATCGAGGGCCTGATGACCGGCAGCACGACCCGCCACAACCGCTGCCAGGGTCCCGCCCCGTCCATCTCGGCGGCCTCCACCAGCTCCTGCGGTACGTCGTTGATGGCGGCGGTGAAGACCATCAGCGAGAAGGCGGTGCCGCGCCACACGTTGGCCAGGCACACCGCGAGGATCGGCATCGTGTAGAGCCAGTTCTGGTCCGGCAGATGCACCGCGTCCAGCAGCGAGTTGAGTGAGCCCTGGTCGTAGAAGAAGGCGTACATCAGATAGCCGGCGACCACCTCGGGCAGCACCCACGCGGCGATGACCACGCCGTTGACGAGGGCCCGTACCGGCTGGGTGGCCTTCTGCATCAGGACCGCGAGCGCGAGTCCGAGGGTGTTCTGCCCGATGACCGCGGAGCCGACCACGAACAGCAGGGTCAGCCACATCGCGTTCAGGAAGTCGGTGTCCTTGAACGCCCTGGTGAAGTTGTCGACACCGACGAAGTGGGTGCCGGCGGCCCCGGTGAGCTGCATGTCGGTGAACGCGTAGTACACGCAGTACGCGATCGGGCCGGCCAGGAACACCGCCAGCAGGACCACGGCAGGAACCGTCGGCAAACCGCGCAGGAGCGAGCGGACGGCGGGGGCGGGCGCCCCGCGGGACCGGCGGGGGTGACCGCCGGTCCCGGGAGGCGCCGGAGCGAGGGTGGTCACGAAGTGCCCTCCGCGGTCTTGTCGTCGCCCACCGCCGCCTTGACATCGTTATCGAAGGTCGAGGCGGCCTTGTCGACGGAGGCCTGACCGGTCGTCACGGACTCCATCGCCTTCTGGATCGCGGTCGAGACCTGGTTGTACTCGGGCAGCCCGGGCCGGTAGTGGGTGTCGGCGACCAGCTCCGTGAAGAACTTGTTGGTCGGCACCGAGTTCAGGTACGTCGGGTCGGACGCGACGTCCGTGCGCACCGCGATGTTCGCGTTGGTCGCGTTCCACTTGGCGGCGTTGGTCTTCGTCTGGAGTGTGGTCGAAAGGAACTTCCAGGCCAGATCGGGGTTCTTGGCCTTCGCCGGGATCGACCAGGCCCAGCCGCCCGACATGCTCGTACTGCCGGGCGCCTGACCGTTCTGCGTCGGCATCGCCGCGGTGCCCATCACCGACTGCCACTCGGTCCACGGTTTGGCCGCCGCCGAACTCCAGTTGTTGGGCATCCAGGAGCCGTCGATGTCGATCGCCAGCTTGCCCTCGGGGATGAGCTCGGTGCCCACGGCGGTCCCGAAGTTGGCGCCGAGCGCCTGTTCCTTGGCCGGGCCGAGCCCCTGGCTGTAGAGGGTGTGCACGAAGTCCAGCGCGTCCTTGAAGCCCTGGCTGCCCACGACCCACTTCTTCTGCGAGGCGTCGTAGAGCGACTTGTCGCCGGCCGGGGTGCCGTACAGGAGCATCTCGAAGCCCTGCATGGAGGAGGCCTCGCCGCCCGCCTGGCCGGTGTAGAGGTTCAGCGGGGTGACGCCGGGCAGCTTCGCCTTGATCTTCTTGGCGGCGGCGATCACGTCGGCCCAGGTCTTCGGCTGCCAGGGCACGGCGATCCCGGCCTTCTGGAGGAGCTGCTTGTTGTACCAGATCCCGCGGGTGTCGGTGTCGTCCGGTACGGCGTAGGTCTTGCCGTCGGAGGCTCCGGTCACCGCGCCCTTGGCGGCCTTGGCGTACTGCGACCAGTCGGCCCACTTGGCGGTGTAGGTGTCCAGCGGCTTGAGGTAGCCGCCCGCGATGTCGGAGTTGATGAGCGCGGTGTCCTCGTAGACCAGGTCGGGCGCGGTCGCGGGGGAGCGCATCATGAGCTGGAGCTTGGTGTAGTAGTCGTTCTCGGACGCGGTCACCGGCACGAGGGTCACCTTGGTGCCCGGGTTGGCCTTGGTGAACTCCTTCACCATCGAGGCGAGGAAGTTGGCCTGGAGCTTGTTGGTGCTGTCCAGGTTCTGCCAGTAGACGACCTTGATGGACTTGGCCGAGCTGCCTGACGAGCCCGAACCGCAGCCGGTGGCGGCCAGGGCGGTGGCGGCGGTGAAGGCCGCGGCGGTGACGATTCTCGAGCGCACAGTGGTTCCTCCGGGACGCGAAACCTGAGGGAAAGCCGCGAGTTTTACGGCCTGGAGGCCAGCCAGGACGACGCGCCGTACTCTGCGCCACCCTGCGCTGATCGGCCTCGATGGCCGGAATTTGATGGGCGTCAGCTAAATCCATTTGATGGATGAAGTCAATGCTTCGAGTATGTAAACTTTCGCCGTGGAAGGCCGGGGGCGGCGGATGTGAGGGGATCAGGTGACCGACAGGTGACGATGCTCAGCGGGACGAACCTGCCGCGGGTCGGCGGCTACAACCAGGCCGTCGTCCTGGACGCCATCCGCACCACGGGACAGGTCAGCCGGGTCGAGCTGGCCGCCCTCACCGGCCTGACCAACCAGACCGTCTCCAACGTCGTCCGCAAGCTCCTCGAAGCGGGTCTCGTGGCCGAGTCCGGCCAGGCCCCCTCCAGCGGAGGCAAGCGCCGCACCCTGCTGACCCTCCGGGCCGACGGGGCGTGCGCGGTCGGCGTCCACCTCGACCCCGAGGCCGCAGTCATCGTGGTGGTCGACCTGGCCGGCGAGGTGATCGGCAGCCGGCGGCTGCGGCTCACCGACCCGGGCGACCCGGCCGACGTGGTGGACCGCATCGCGCGCACCACCGGGCGTCTCCTCGACCGCAGCGCCGTGGACCGCACCCGCCTGCTCGGCCTGGGCGTCGCCGCGCCCGGGCCCCTCGACGGAAGCACCGGAGCCGTGGTCTCCCCGCCGAACTTCCCCGGCTGGGGCCGCGTCCCCCTCGCGGACATGTTCGCCGACGCCACCGGCCTGCCCGTCGCCCTCGACAACGACGCCACCGCCGCGGCCATCGGTGAGCGCTGGATCGGCGGCGCGGACCGGGCGGGCAGCTTCCTGTTCCTCTACCTCGGCACGGGCGTCGGCGCCGGCATCGTCCTCAACAACACGGTCCTGCACGGCGATTCGAGCAACGCCGGCGAGTTCGGCCACATGGCCGTGGAGCCGGGCGACCGTATCTGCCACTGCGGTGCGATGGACTGCCTCGGCCCGTATGTCAGCCCGGCCGCGATCATCGACGACCTGCTGCGCCTGCACGGCCGAACCGCCGCCGACCGCATCGGCCTCACCGGTACGCCCGACTCCGTGCACCACGACTGGAAGGCCCTGCGCCGAGCGGCCCGCGCGGACGATCCCGACGCCTGCGACGTCGTACGGCGTGCCGCGCGCCGTATCGGCGAGGCCGCGCGCGGCGCTGCCAGCCTCCTCGACGTCAGCCGGGTCGTCCTCGGCGGCGAGGCGCTGCGCGGCATCGAGCCGATCATCCGCGAGGAGGTCGAGGCCGCCGTCAACCGCACCTCCGTCGCCCGTACGATCCGCGCGGTCGCCGTTGAGCAGAGCGTGATCGGCGAGACCGTGGGCGCGGTGGGGGCGGCGTCGCTGGTGCTGCACGGGAACTATGCGCCGGGGTGGCGGATGCTGACGGATGTGCCGGGCTGAAGTGGGGGCGGGGCGCGTCGAGTGGGAGGGTGCGCTGACGTCCCGTGTCCGACGTCCGGGTCAGTTCCGGGATTCCGGGTCCTGGGCTTCGTAGGGCCAGACATCGTCCGGGAAGACTCGCGCGAACCAATGGGGCTGGACGTCCCGAAGCTGCAGCGTTCGCCAGCGGCGTGGGTCGGCAGGTTCCGGGACCGCGACCTCGACGTCCGGGCCGTAGGCGAAGAGCCGCTCTTGGCAGACACCACAGGGCGCCAGGATCCAGTACCCGCGATCCTTGTCGGCGGCGGTCACGCACACGGACGCCACCACGCGCCGCCCCAGCTTGAAGGCCTCACAGATGGCGCCCGTCTCGTGGCAAAGGCCCACGGCACTGTTCGGTGCGTCCGGGGCGGTGCTCGTGAGGATTGCTCCGTCGTCGAGACGCAGCGCAGCGGCCCCGGACCAGTCCTGTCCGGGGAAGCGGTGGCGGGCCAGCCCGATGGCGGCGTCCACGAGTTCCTGATCAACGGCCATGGAGAAAACGTACATCCGGCGGACACCGTCGAGGCTCAAGTCGGCCTGGTGCGTGGGCACCAGGGCATGTGAGGGGCTGGTCCGGGTGCACCAGGGGAAGACGGCGGCGGAGGACGATGCCCGGCGGGACGCCGGAAGGAAGGGTTGGGGGCGTGCGAATCCCGCGCATTCCCCCTGCCTGACGGTGTCTGGAGTGATCAACAGGTGGCTACGTTTCTTTACCGGATCGGACGGTGGGCCTTCCGGCGGCGCCGTCTCGTGGGCGGGCTGTGGCTGGGTGCCCTGCTGCTGGCCGTCGCCGCCGCCGCCCTGGCGCCGGCCGGGGAGGAAGAGGACCTCTCCATGCCCGGCACCGAGTCGCAGAAGGCGTTCGACCTGCTGGACGAGCGCTTCCCGCAGAGCAACGCCCAGGGGGCCGAGGCCCGCTTGGTGTTCCGGGCCCCTGACGGGCAGCGGGTGACGGCCAGGGAGAACAAGGCGGCCGTCGAGGACGCGCTCGGCTCGCTGGACGGGGGCGGTCAGGTCGCGTCGACCACCGACCCCTATACGACCCACGCCGTCAGCGAGGACGGCACCGTCGCCTACTCCACGATCACCTACACCGCGGACGCCGTCGACCTGACCGAACCGACGAAGAGCGCCCTCGGGGACGCCGCGAGCCGGGCCCGGGACGCGGGGCTGACCGTGGAGATCGGCGGCTCGGCCCTGGACGCGGAAGAGGAACTGGGCGGTACGACGGAGCTCATCGGCGTGGCGGTGGCGGCGGTGGTGCTGGTCCTCGCCCTCGGGTCGCTGGTCGCGGCCGGACTGTCACTGCTGACCGCGTTCACGGGCGTGGCCATCGCCTTCGGTCTGGTCTCCGCGCTGGCCGTTCCGCTGGGTCTGACGTCCACCGTCGCCATCCTGGCGCTGATGCTGGGCCTGGCGGTCGGCATCGACTACGCCCTCTTCATCACCTCCCGCTTCCGGGACGAACGCGCCCAGGGCAGCGAGCCGGAGGAGGCCGCCGGCCGGGCGGTGGGCACCGCCGGATCCGCGGTCGTCTTCGCCGGCGCGACCGTCATCATCGCCCTGGCCGGGCTGGGGGTCGTCGGAATCCCCGAACTCACCAAGATGGGCATGGGCGGCGCGGGCGCCGTGGCCCTGGCCGTACTCGTCGCCCTGACCCTGGTCCCCGCGCTGTTCGGCTTCTTCGGTCGGCGGGTGCTGTCCCGCCGTATCCGGAAGGCCACCCGGCCGGGAAGCGAGCGCCCATACCCGGTGCCCACCCCTGCCGGCCGGCCCGGGCTCGGCACCCGCTGGGCGCGGTTCGTGCTGCGCCGGCCGGTGGCCGTGCTGATGATCACCGGACTCGGACTCGGCACCGTCGCCCTCCCGGCGCTGAGCCTCGAACTCGGGCTGCCCGGCGACGAGTCCAAGTCGGTGCAGACCACCCAGCGCCGTGCCTACGATCTGCTGTCGGAAGGCTTCGGCCCCGGCTTCAACGGCCCGTTGACCGTGGTCGTGGACATGTCGGCGTCCGAGGACACCCGGGCCACCACGGGCCTGGTCGTCAAGACCGTTGGGGGAGTGGACGGGGTCGCGTCGGTCGGTGATCCGGTGCTCAGCCGGAGCAAGGACACGGCCGTCCTCACCGCCGTGCCGCGGACCGCGCCGAACAGCGGCGCGACCAAGGACCTGGTGCACGCGATCCGGGGCGCGGTCCCGGGCGTCGAGGCCGACACGGGCGCCGCCGTCCTGGTGACCGGCACCACCGCGATGAACATCGACATCTCCGAAGCCATGTCCGACGCCCTCGTCCCCTATCTGACCGTGGTCATCGGCTTGGCGGTGCTCCTTCTGATGGTGGTCTTCCGCTCGGTGCTGGTCCCGGTCAAGGCCGCGCTCGGCTTCCTGCTGTCGGTGGGTGCCGCATTCGGCGTCCTCGTCGCCGTCTTCCAGTGGGGCTGGGCGGCGGACCTGCTCGGTATCGAACAGACCGGACCGGTCATGTCGTTGATGCCGATTCTCATCATCGGCATAGTGTTCGGCCTCGCCATGGACTACGAGGTCTTCCTCCTCACCCGGATGCGGGAGGCCTACGTCCATGGCGCGTCTCCCGGCGAGGCGGTCGTCAGCGGGTTCCGGCACAGCGGCCGTGTGGTGGCCGCGGCGGCGATCATCATGATCAGTGTGTTCGCCGGATTCGTCGGGATGCACAGCCCGACCATCCAGACGATGGGGGTCGGCCTGGCCGCCGCCGTCGCCTTCGACGCCTTCGTGGTCCGGATGGCGATCGCACCGGCGGTCCTGGCACTGCTCGGCCACCGGGCCTGGTGGCTGCCTCGTATCCTGAACCGGATGCTGCCGAATGTGGATATCGAGGGTGAGGCACTGAGCGGGCATGTCCCGGCCGCCACGGCCGAGTCGGACGCACCGGTGCGGCGGCTCCCCGTCGGGCGGGACTGAGCCGGCCATGACCAACACAGGGCGCAGTGGCCCGCGACCACGCGGCACGTGGTGGCGGGAGGGAGCGATCACGGCGACGGCGTTCGCGCTCTGTCTGCTGGGCGGCGTGGTGAAGGACGACGGCAGCACGCTGTCACCGCCGTCCGCCGTCGCCTACTTCATCGCCGTGGTGTCCTGTGCCGTACTGCCGGTGCGGCACCGGGCGCCCCTGGCCGCCATGGCCGTCACCACCGCGAGCGGCGTGCTGGCGCCGTTCCTGGGCCTCCTGCTCAGCCCGCTCATCGCGGCTCCCGCCGTGATCACCGCCTACTCCTACGCGCTCACCGCGCGCACCGAACGGCGTGCCGGGAGCGCGGTGGCGCTCATCTCCGCGGCGCTGCTGGTCGCCTCGACCCCCCTGTTCGGGGCCCTGTCCTGGAAGGACGCGAGCCGGGTGGGAGCGGTGGCGGCGTTCCCGCTGGTGGCCGGCGTACTCGGTCACTCGGTGCGGAACCGGCGGGCCTACCTGGCGGCCGTGGAGGAGCGGGCCCTGCGGGCCGAGCAGAGCCGGGACAGCGAGGCGAGGCGCAGAGTGGCCGAGGAACGGCTGCGTATCGCCCGTGAATTGCACGACCTCGTGGCCCATCAGATCACCCTGGCCAACGCGCAGGCCACGGTCGCAGCCCACCTCTTCGACACCCGCCCGGAGCAGACCCGCAAGAGCCTCAAGGAGCTCGTCGAGACCACCGGCGACGCGCTCGACGAACTGCGGGCCACGGTCGGTCTGCTGCGTCAGTCCGGGGACGCGGCCACGCCCGCCGAACCGGCGCCCGGCCTCTCCCGGCTTCCCACGCTCCTCGAGTCCTTCCGCCGCGCGGGTCTGGAGGTGTCGGCGCACCAGGAGGGCACGGCCAGGCCGCTGCCGCCGGGCGTGGACCTCACCGCCTACCGCATCGTCCAGGAGGCCCTGACCAACGTGACCAAGCATGCCGGTACCCGAAGCGCCCGGGTGCGCCTCGTCTGGAACCGCGACCGCGTGACCATCACGGTCGCCGACGACGGAGGGGGCGCCCGGACGGCATCGACCGCCGCCGCGGGGCCGAGTGCGCCCACGGCGGGGGACCGTCCGCCCGGTTACGGTCTGATCGGGATGCGTGAGCGTGCCACCGCGGTCGGGGGGCACCTCTCCGCGGCCAGGCGCCCGGAGGGCGGGTTTCTCGTCTCCGCCCACCTGCCCCTCCCGCCCGCCAAGGACGCGACGCACGGGACGGACGGAGCGACAGCCGTCGAGAACCGGATGGCCGACGCGGCGACAGGCGACGGACGGACGGGCGACGCAGAGGCCGGGGATGCGCTGTGACGCTCCGCGTGCTGCTCGCCGACGATCAGGCCCTGCTGCGGGGTGCCTTCCGGCTGCTTCTCGACTCCGCCGACGACATCACCGTGGTCGGTGAGGCCGCCGACGGCAGGGAGGCGGTGAGACTCACCCGGCAACTGCGCCCGGACGTCGTGGTCATGGACATCCGGATGCCCGAGGTGGACGGTCTCACCGCCACGTCGGAGATCTGCGCGGACCCCGAACTACGCGCCAGCCGCATCCTGATCCTCACCACGTACGAGACCGACGAGTACGTCGCCCAGGCGCTGCGCGCCGGCGCCGGCGGATTCATCGGCAAGGGCATCGGCGCCGAGGATCTGCTGGACGCCGTGCGGACGATCGCCGACGGCGACACCCTTCTGTCCCCCGCCGCGACCCGTTCCCTGGTCGCCCGTTTCCTGGCCACGCCGGACGACGTCCCGTCGCATCACCCCGAACAGCTCGCCGTGCTCACCCCGCGTGAACGCGAGATGGTGGCTCTGGTCGCGACCGGCCTGTCCAACCAGGAGATCGCCGAGCGGATGTTCCTCAGCCCCTTCACCGTCCGCGCCCACGTGCAGCGCGCCATGACGAAGCTGGACGCCCGCGACCGGGCACAACTCGTCGTCATCGCCTACCGGACGGGCCTGGCCCAGGCCGCCCCCGACGGCGGCACCGACCGCCTGTCGTAGTACTCGCGAGCTCATGCTGTGGAACTCCCGGGAAAGGCCGCGGCCCTCTACGCCGTCGGGGAGAACGGCGAACTGCACGCCTTCCTGAATTTTCACCGGCCGGAACCGTCGTTCGACGGCCTCCGGAACCCCGACGCCCAGCGGGACCTGGTCGCCGAGGCCTTCGCAGGCGCGGGATGGGAGGTCCCCGGCATGGTCGAGGCCATGCGCGACGCGGACGACCTGCTCTTCGACACAGCCGGTCGGATCCGCCTGCCCCACTGGTCCAGCGGCCACGTCGTTCTGGTCGGTGACGCCGGGTACGCCCCTTCGTTCCTGACCGGACAGGGCTCGAGCCTTGCGCTGGTCGGTGCCAACATGCTCGCCCACGCTCTGGCCACCCACCGGGACCACGCCGCTGCCTTCGCCGCCCCACCACACCGCGGGCCCTGGAGCGACGGAACACCATGCTGCGTGACCTCGTCGCCCTGCCCTCCGCGTCGTCCCAACCGGCCCACTCAGCCCTGACGCTGCCCGAGTTCAGGTCAGGTTCAGGCCGCCGTCGAGCACGATGACCTCCCCGGTCAGATAGTCGCTGCCGATCACCGAAGCCACCAGGTCGGCCACGTCGGCAGGGCGGGCCGGGCGGTGCATCGGTGCGCGGTCCCGCCACAGTTCGTGCGCCTGCACCCAGTCCTTCGTCATCGGCGTGTCCACGAGACCCGGTGCCACCGCGTTCACCCGTACGTCGGGCCCGAGCGCGGCCGCGAGCAGCCGGGTGACGTGGTTCAGCGCGGCCTTGCTCGCCGCGTACGGCACCGAGGAACCCTTGGGCCGTACGCCGGCATGGCTGGTGATGTTGACGATGCTGCCGCCGCCGGGGGACTGCCGTAGCGCGGGAAGGGCCGCGGTGCACAGTACCCAGGGCGCGATGAGGTTGACCTCCAGCAGGCGCCGCCAGTCCTCCGGGGTCGCCGCCGCGAGGTCCGCGTGCGGGATGGGCCGGCTGATGCCCGCGTTGTTCACCAGCACATCCAGGCGCCCGAAGCGACCCAGTGCCGTCTCGACCAGCCCCCGGGCCTCCTCCTCCACTGCGAGATCAGCCCGCACGTAGGCGCCGCCGAGTTCCGCAGCCAGCGCCTGCCCGGCCTCCGTGCTGCGCCGCGAGTGCACGACGACCCGCGTCCCGTCCGCCGCGAGGCGCCGTGCGACGGCCTCGCCGATCCCCGACGTGGACCCGGTGACCAGGGCGACGGGCCCGTCGCCTTGTTGGATGCTCATGGCATTGGATCTTGTCATGGCCTTCGCGGGACGTGGTCACCCGTTTCCAGCCCGCCCGCTCCTTCGCCCCCTGAGCAGCGGCAGTCCGCCCGCGTCCCCAGGCGGCCAGAGGCCGGAGCGCGTCGTTGAGACGCTCGTTGTCCTCGGTTCGGTGAGTACCAGCAGGGCGCCAGACCCGAACTGCCCAGCCAGTGCTTCGCGTTGATGCACCGCCGACTGGCCGAGGGCAGCGGGGGAAGACCTGACGGGTGCGATCGACCGGCTCATCCGCTGACGGCCGTTGACCGCCCGGGCCGCCCTGCGGGCACCTGCTCCCGCACGGCCGACGCCGTGTCACGGCTTGATGCCCACCCCGGCCCACGCGCTGACCTCGGCGTCCGTGGGCTCAGGGCCGGAGCCCTGAGGATCGTCCGGGCGCCACCGGTGGGTCAGGGAGACACCGGGGTCGAGCAGGTCGAGGCCCTTGAAGAAGCGGGTGACCTCCTGCTGGCTGCGGACCTGGGCCCGGGTGCCCGCGGCGGCGTAGATGCCGACGAGCTTCTCCCACAGCTCCGGGGCGAAGTCACCCGTGCAGTGACTCACGGCCAGCGCGCTGCCCGAGGGCAGGGCGTCCAGGAGGCGGGCGACGATGCCGTACGGGTCCCAGTCGTCCGGGACGAAGTGCAGGATGGCGTTGAGGGACAGGGCCACGGGCCGGTTCAGGTCCAGGGTCCTGGCCAGCTCGGGGGAGCTGAGGATCGCCTCGGGGTCGGTGAAGTCGCCCTGGACGTAAGCCGTCCGTCCCTCGGGTGTGTTGCGCATCAGGCGCTCGGCGTACTTGAGGACCAGGGGGTCGTTGTCGGCGTAGACCACGCGAGCCTCGGGAGCCACGGACTGCGCGACTTGGTGCACGTTCGGCTCGGTGGGGATGCCGGTGCCGATGTCCAGCCACTGGCGCACGCCGTACTCCCGCGCGAGGACACGGGTGGCGCGGTGCATGAAGGAGCGGATCTCGCGGGCGCACGTGAAGATGCCGGGGTAGGTGGCCGCGACGGCCTCGGCCGCCTTCGCATCGACGTCGAAGTGGTCCTTGCCGCCGAGGTAGTAGTCGTACATCCGGGCCGAGTGGGGCCGACTGGTGTCGATCTCCCGCGCGGCGTGCGAGTCGGTCATCCTGTCCCTTTCAGGCGGTGTGCGTGGGGGTGTCGGGCAGGTCGCTGCCGGGGCAGGTCCGGCTCGGGTCGTGGTTCAGCCGGCCATGAGGTGGTCGGCGAGGCCTTGTTTGATGCCTGTGACGAATGCGGCGATCTCCTGCGGGGTGTAGATCAGCGCGGGTCCGGCCGGATCGGTCGACTGGCGCAGCGCCACCCGGCCGTCGGCCAGCAGCTTCGTCTGGACGCACTGGCCGCCGTTGGGCCCGCTCCACGGGGACTCCCAGCCCTGCTCGCCCAGGTCGGTGGCCGGCATCCCGTTGTAGACATGAGAGTCGGTGGTGGTCATGAGTACTCCTTGCGCATGCGGTTCAGCAGCGCCTTGCTGTCCGCGTCCGAGCTCAGCAGGGACATGCGGTTGTGCGCCTCCAGATGCGCCGACACGTCCGCCCGCTGGTCCAGGTACATCGCGCCCGAGAGGACCTCGGTGTACACGATGTCCGGCAGCTCCCGCTCCTCGAAACGGAAGTAGGTGAACGGGGCGCACGCTCCCACGTGGGCGCCCGCGGTGAACGGCACCACATCGACACTGACGTGCTCCAGCTCCGAGACCTCCAGGAGCCGGTCGATCTGCTCCCGCATGACCTCCGGGCCGCCGACCACCCGGTGCAGTACGGCCTCCTCCATCACCACCCACAGCGTGGGCGCGCCGGGTCTGTCCAGCAGGCTCTGGCGGCGCAGCCGCAGGTCCACACGCCGCCCCAGGTCCTCCTCGGACTCGCCCGGGAACCCGCCGCGCAGGACGGCGCGCGCGTAGGCGTGGGTCTGGAGCAGCCCCGTGACGTAGTGGGGCTCGTAGGCGCGCAGGGTCCTGGCCCCGGCCTCCAGGCTGACGTAGGCGCTGAACCAGTTCGGCAGGACGTCCCGGTAGGTGTGCCACCAGCCGGGCTCGTTGGCCCGCTCGGCGAGCTCGACGAACTCCTCGATCTCCTGCCCGTCCGCCCCGTAGGTCTCCAGCAGCTTCTCCACGTAGAGCGGCTTGAGGGCGACCTCCGCCTTCTCCAGACGGCGGATCGTCAGGGACGTCACCCTCAGGGCCCTGGCCGCGTCCTCCAGCGAGGCCCCCGCGCCCTGGCGCCGCTCCTGCAGACGCCGGCCCAGGATCATGCGCAGCACGGTGGGAGCACTGGTGCCACCGGCGCTCGTACGGCCTTCGCTCACGTCCCGACCTCCTGAGGGGCTGTCACCGACTCGAGTCTGACAGCGACTTGATGACGCCACCAGACGGATATCGGCTTTCTGAAATTATCAGGGAGCTGGTTGCAGGTTGAACTTGGGTGCGAGCATGATGACTTGTGTAAACCGTGCCGCCGAACGCGAGCACGGTGACGTCAACCGTCCCCACCCTGTGGCGTGTTGTCATCCCCCGCCCCCGATGCTGCTCGCCCGGCCGCGCCCGCCGCCCCCACGGAAGGCCAACACCGTGTCCCCCCACACGACCTCGTCCCCGCAGCTGTTAGACGCCGTGGACCAGGAACGAACCCACTGGATCGAACTTCCCGCCCACCGCTCCAGCGTCGGTGTCGCCCGGCGCTCCGTCGGCACCCGGCTCAAGGCCTGGAGCCTGCCGGGCGAGCTCTGCTCGGACGCGGTGCTGCTCCTGTCCGAACTGGCCACCAACGCCGTGTGCCACACCCTCAGCGCGCGCATCCTGTGCGGCATCGGGCTGGTCACCGACGGGATCCTCCGGCTGGAGGTGCACGACCACGACCACTCGGGCCCCACGTTGCGCCGGTGCCGGGCGGGGCTCGACGACGAGGGCGGGCGCGGACTGTTCCTCGTGGAGCAGCTCGCGGACACCTGGGGGGTGGACCGCTCGAGACTCACCGGCGGCAACGCGGTATGGGCGAATCTGACGGCCTGAACCAGGGCCTGTCCGGCCGATCAGGCCGGCTGAAAGAAACAGTGCCTACCGGCCGAGCCGGGCCCGCGACGCCGGGATGATCCGCCGGACGGGCCCTAGCCCTTGGTGGGTGTGAGTTCGGCGAGGAGCAGGGTGCGGTCGTCCGCGCCGGCCGGATCGGAGGGGGCGTTGAGCAGCCGTCTGCACAGGGAGTGCAGCGGGTCGTGGTCGACGGCGGCCGCGTCGACAGCCCGGGCGAGGCGGGCGATCTCGTGGTCTATGTCGGCGTCCCGCGACTCGACCAGACCGTCGCTGTAGAGCACGAGCAGCGCGGGCTCGTCGATGCTCAGCACGGTGGGCTCGTAGGCGCCCGCACCGAGACCGAGCGGCAGGCCCGCGCCGACCAGCGTGACCGGAGCGGTCCGGCCGTCCGGGCCGCGCAGCAGTGGCGGAGGGTGACCGGCACCGACGAGGGTGCAGGTGCCGCGCCGGGCGTCCCACTCGGCGTAGATGCAGGTGGCGAAGGACGCGCCCGGGGTGTCGCTGGCGAGCGCGTCGAGCCGTCGTACGAGATCGACGGCGGGGATGTCGAGACCGGCCAGCGTGCGTACCGCGGTGCGCAGTTGGATCATCGCCACGGCCGATTCCGGCCCGTGCCCCATGGCGTCCCCGACGATCAGGCTGACCCGGTCGTCCGGCCGTCTCAGCACATCGAACCAGTCACCGCCGATGATCGAGCCCTGTCCGGCGGGCAGGGAGCCGTGGGCGATGCGGCAGCCCTCGACCTCCTGGATCGTGCCCGGCAGCAGGCTGCCCCGGATGGCCAGGGCGGTGCGCCGCTCGTGCTCGTAGCGGCGCGCGTTGTCCAGGGCGACCGAGGCCCGCGCGGCCAGCGATTCCACGGCCGCGATCTCCGCGGTCAGGAACGGCCCGCGGTCCGGTCCGCGGGAGCAGGCGACGAAGCCGATCGCGCCGCCGCGCAGCCGCAGCGGCACCACGAGGAAGGAGCGCGTCTTGAGGAGTTCGCCGATGCGCGCGTCCTCATCGACGGAGGCGGCGAGCCGCTCGGCCGTGTGGTCGTCGACCGAGTCGAGCAACTGCGCGTGTCCGTCGACCAGGGCGCGGGCGTACGGGGTCTCGCGGGGGAAGACGAGCACCTCGCCGACCGGCAGGGTGCGCTCCCAGGACTCGGGCGCGTCCGTGCCCACGCGCAGGGCCAGTCTGCGGGCCTCGATCTGGGCGGGGTCCGCGCCGGCGTACGTGGTCTCCTCGCGCCGCCACCGCTCCAGCAGATAGAGGGACGCCGCGTCGCAGAAGCCGGGCGTCAGCGCGTGCACGACATGGCTGCCGGTCAGCCCCAGGTCGAGTTCCGAGCCGATGACGTCGGCCGCGGGGGAGAAGGCCGACCGACGGGGCGGGGGCACGGCGGCGGGGGTGTCGTCGGAGCGGCTGTGCGGTTCGTTCCGCAGGGTCGTGGTGCCTTTCCGGGTGGGGGTCCGGGCGCCCGGCGCGGGACAACTGATCGCCAGGCGTCGACGGCAACTATATGATGAGTCGTCAAGTGCCTTGTTGGGAAAGGACGTTCTGGTGACCGACACGGATGCTCTGCCGCCAGGGACCGATCCGGACAAGGCGAGCGTAGCCCGGATGTACGACGCGATGCTGGGCGGGGAGCACAACTTCGCCATCGACCGGGAGGCGGTGGCGGCCGTCACGGCCATCGACCCCCAGGTGCGCACGCTGGCCCGTGCCAACCGCGCCTTCCTGGGGCGGGCGGTGCGCTTCCTGGCCCGGTCCGGTGTCCGGCAGTTCATCGACCTCGGCTCGGGGATCCCGACGCAGGGCAACGTCCACGAGGTGGCCCAGGCGGCGAGCCCGCAGGCCCGGGTGGTCTACGTCGACAAGGACCCGGTGGCCGTCGCCCACAGCACCACCCTGCTCGCCGACAACCCGTACGCCGACATCGTCGACGCCGACATCCGGCGGCCGGCCGACGTCCTGGCCTCGCCGCAGGTGCGCAAGCTGATCGACTTCGACCAGCCGGTCGCCGTTCTCATGGTCGCGATCCTGCACTTCGTCGCGCCCGAGGAGAACCCGGCCGGCATCGTCGCCGCCTTCCGGGACGCCCTGCCCGAGGGCAGCTGGCTGGCCCTGTCCCACGCCACCAACCAGGACCGCCCCGCCACGGCCGCCGCGGTCACCCAGCTGTACCGCTCCCGGGCCACCTCACCGGTCACCGTCCGCTCCCACCAGGAGATCCAGGACCTCTTCACCGGCTTCGAGCTGACCGAACCGGGCCTGGTCCACGTACCCCTGTGGCGTCCGGACGAGAACGAGGACATCCCGGAGAACCCGTCGGAGTACTGGGTGTACGCGGGGGTCGGCCGCAAGATCGGGTGACCCCCGCGACGGTCCCGCCCCATAGGGGGCACCCAGGTTTGTGCCTGAAGGGGGCTCTCACCCCGCGATGGAGTCCAGCTGTTCCGCCGCCGGACGCAGCGCCCACAGGTCGCCGCCCGGTGGTGCCTCCAGCAGCGGAACAGCTCTGCGCGCCCGTGTGTCGTCCGCGTCGGCGGCCGCGTGCACGACGTCGGTCGCCGCGTACCGGCGGAACTCCAGCTCCGGATGGGGCCACGCGGCGGCTGCGGTCGCGGCGGGCAACAGATAGTCCACCGCCTTGAACAGGCTCTGGCCGTCCGGGCCTCGGTACGCCCACAGATCGACCCCGACATGCCGGCCGATGGCCGCCAGCCGGGTGTAGGCGACCAGGTCGAAGGTCGAGTAGTGCCAGCTCCGGGTGCGGGTCAGCTCCTGGGGCTGGCTGCCGTCGGCCGCGATCTGCGGCGCGATGCGCTTGCCGCGGGCGTCCAGGACCGTGCGGCGGGCCAGGGCCTTGTCGCCGGTCGCGTAGGCGAGGCCGGCGAGCAGCATGTCGTAGAAGGTCCCGTGGTTGTTCGCGGCGGCCGCCTCCTGCTTGCCGAAGTCACTGTCCTTGAGCCAGCCGAGGAAGGCGGTGTTCCACTCCGTCATGCCGGTGCGGTCCTTCCCGCTCCAGCCCGGAGCGCCGGTGTCCAGCAGGGCGAGCGCGTCGAGGACGCTGGTGTAGGACTGCGAGAAGTCGATGATGCCGATGGCCCGCCCGTCGTACTTGCAGGGGATGAACTGCGCGTGGTCCAGATGGGGGTTCATCCTGGTGGCCGGGTCGAGGAACCAGGTGCGCAGCACCTGCCCGGCCTTCCGTGCGTACCGCTTCTCCCCGGTGTAGTACCAGGCGAGGGTGAGGTCGTAGGCGGAGTCGAAGGTCTTCTCGACGTCCTGACGGTCGGTGCCGGAGTCGACCTCGGGATTGCGCTCGCCGTCACGCTGGACGTACGGGCAGCCCCATGGGTTGTCGGCGGTCGGGGTCTGGGAGGGCCACCAGTACGGGGCCTGGCTGAGGTAGTCGTGGACGTCGCCGCCGGGAGCGGGCCTGGGCTTGTCGACGACCGTCCAGGGGCCCTGGTCCAGCCACTTGTCGGCGCGGACCGTCAACGCCTTGACCGCGCGCCGCAGTTGCGGATCACCACGATGGAGCCGGGCCTTCGTCTGCTGCAGACGCGCACCGTCCAGGACCGCGGTGTGCGGCGGGGGCGCGGTCTGTGCCGCCACCGGTCCGCAGAGCCCAGTCGTGAGCGCGGCCAGGGCTGTCGGAAGGACGACCCACCAGCGGGACCGCGCGCTCATCGACCCGCTCCGTTCAGCCGGCGCTGGGCCTCGTACAGGTTCCGTGGCCGCACCGATCCCGAACTGCCGTACAGCTCAAGGCGGGTGTGCAGATCACCCGTGAAGTCGGGGACGTCGATCTGGTCGAACTCCCTGACCTCGTCGATGCCGACGGTCGCGGAGTACGGCGCCAGACCGTCGATCTTCACCAGCCCGGCGCGGCCGTTGGTGACGCGGATGTTCCAGTGCGTGAACCGGGCGCCGAAGAGGGGACCCGCGCTCGCGTCACCGCCGTGGCGGCCGTTGTTGTTCAGGGTGATGTCGGTGCGGACATTGGCGAAGGGCAGGCCGCGATGGCTGTCGAAGGTACCCATGCGCATGTCGCCGCGCGACCAGACGTTGTACGACGACAGCCCCTCGACGTTGATGCCGTGCAGTTGGGTGCCCGCGGGCGCGGGGCTGGTGCGCTCCTCGATCGTGAAGTCCTCGACGAGGTTGTCGTGCGACCCCTCGCGGCAGAAGTAGGGGTGATGGGAGCCGCGGCCCGCCACGCGCGTCTGGCGCAGAGTGCAGCCGGAGGCGGCCACCAGGCCGAAGCCGTTGTCGACATGGCGGACCGTCACGTCGTCCAGCCAGCAGTCGTACGCGCACTGCAGCACGACGCCGTTGTGCCCCTTGTCCAGCAGGTGCGGCTGCTGTGGGGTGTCGGGCGCCTCCAGGGTCAGGCCCTCGACGCCCGATCCGCTCAACTCGGTCACGTGTGTGGTCAGTTGCGGGGACCACTCGGGGCGCAGGTCGAGCGGGAGTGGCCGTTCGAGGGTGACCTTGCGGCCGTGGACGCGGGCGATGCGGACGGGCCATTCGTAGGGGACGTACGACGTCAGTTTCGTCTTGTCGTCCCAGACGTAGGTCTCGGGGCCGGGCCCGCCGCCGCACATGTGCTCCAGGAGGGTGTGGTCCGCGTCGTCCGCGAGCCGGAGGAGGACCAGGGCACCGGGACGCAGTGAGGAGGTGTCGGCGGCCGTCACCGTCCAGGAGCCCTGTCGTGCCGGGGCGAGCGCGGTGAGCGTCCGCCACTCGTCGCGCCGGTTGCCCGTCCAGCCCTCGAAGGGCCACGCCTTGGCCCTGATCGCGGCGACGAGCGATTCCCAGCGGGTCCGGGGCGCCAGCCAGATCAGTCCGCCCGCCCATGACCAGGACGACTTGTCCCCTCCGTAGCGGGAGCCGTAGGTCCCGATCAGCTCGGTGAGGTTCTTCGTCGCGTACAGCGTCGTACGACCGCTGCCGGCGCCCTTGAGCACCACGTTCGAGCGGTTCACGCGGATCACGTCGTCGATGCGGAACGTGCCCGGCGGAATGGTGACCGTGCCACCGCCGGCCCTTCCGGCCGCGGCGATGGCACGGTTGATCGCGGGGGCGGAGTCGGTCGTCCCGTCCGCCACGGCGCCGAAGTCGCGTACGTCGGCGACGACTCGGTGGCGCGGAAGGCGTGTCGCCCCGCCGCGGCATCCGGCGCGGCCGACGAACGGGATCTGTGGATGGGTGAGAGGAGTCCTGCTGAATTCCCGCCACAGTGCCGGGACTTCGGCGGCTTGCGCGGTCGGCGCGCTGACGGCGCAGGCCGCTACGGCGACCGCGCTTCCCAGCAGGGTTCGCCTGGTCATGCCCATGACATGCCCAGGACCCATGGGGCTCGTGTGCGCATTGCTCATGTCCGTTCGCCCTTCCCATGTGCGTTTCATGGATGTGAACGACGTTCATAACTGCGTTGGGCGGTGAGCATGCCACGAGGTTCCTCCGCGCGAAAGAGGTTGCGCAGGGGTTAATGGGCCATGTCCGTGAACAGATGTCCATGCCGAACCCCGCCGACGAAGTGTCTGTCGGCGGGGCTCGGCATGGTGGCGGGGCCGGGTTCTACCGGTGACTCCAGCCGACGGCGATGATGCCGGTGATCTTCGATCCGGTGACGTTGTCGTAGACGACCTCACCGCCGGACTTCTTCCAGATCCTGAGGTGGAAGGTGTCCGGGGCATCGGTGGCGGTGATCCGGAAGCCGTATCCGCTCTTGCCGTCGACCGTGCCGGACCCCTGGTAGACAGCCCGGGAGCCGGTGATGACGAGCCAGTCGGAGCTGGCCGAACGGAACTTCAGCCTGGCCGGGCCGAAGTCGAAGGAGGCCTCGCCGACGGGCGCCGAGGCTCCCGGCAGGTAGGCCGCGGCGAACGAGAAGGCGGCCTTGCCCGTCAGGGCCGGCTTGGCGGGGTAGGCGCCGGCCGGGGAGCCGAGGGCTCCGGTGCCGAGCGCGGGACCGGCGGAGCGGTCGTAGGCGATCAGCTCGGGGAACGTCCTGCTGTCCGAGGCGCCGTCGTCGTCGGTGACGGTGATCACCGGACGGCGGATCCCGGCCTTGGTGTAAGGGTGTTCGGCGCGGCAGCCGGACGCGGTGACCGTGCCAGTCTGCGGCGCGCTCCCGTCCTTCCAGTCGACCACGCAGGTGTGGGTGTCACTCGTGCCCGGGTCGGTGAACTCGGCCGTGACGACTGTGCGCTTGCCGACCGGCACGGCGGACTGCGGACCGGTGGCGGAGACGACGGCGGGCGCCGCGTTGGCCACCTCGACCGTCGCCGTGTCCTTGCTGCGCCCGCCCGTGAGGGTGACCGTGTAGGTGCCGTTGTCGGTGCACGTGAGCGTCGTCGCGGCCGAGCCGGGGTCGGCGAAGGAGCAGGGCGCCCCCTCCTCGACGGCCCACTTCGGGCTGCCCGCACCGGAGATCGTGCCGTGCAGCGCGATCGCGTCGCCCTCCGTCCCGCCGACGTCCTCGCCGGCGTGCACGATGCTCACCGGGTCGATGCTCGTCAGGGTGGGCACGACCTTCTTGATCAGGCCGTCGGAGTCGAACTCCAGCTTGTCGACGGTCGTTTCGCGGTGCATGCCGTCACCGCCGGGGATGGCGAACCGGTGATAGGCGATGTACCAGTCGTCAGTGCCCGGCACGTGGACGACCGAATGGTGACCGGGGCCCTTGATGCCGAGCGAGAGGTCCTTCTCCAGGATCACGCCCCGCTTGGTCCAGGGGCCGGTGGGGGAGGGGCCGGTGGCGTAGGCGACACGGTAGTTCTCGTCGCGGGTGTCGTTCTCCGACCACGTGAGGTAGTAGGTGCCCTTGCGCTTGATGACGAAGGAGCCCTCGTTGTAGCCGCTGGGCGTGATGTCCTTCATCTTCGTGAGGTCGAGGGACGTCATGTCGGCGTTCAGCGGGGCCACATAGGCGTGCCCGTTGCCCCAGTAGAGGTACGACCGACCGTCGTCGTCGGTGAACACGGCCGGGTCGATCATCTGGCCGCTGAACTGGCCCGCCTTGAGCAGCGGTCGGCCCAGTGCGTCCTTGAAGGGTCCGGTCGGCGAGTCGGACACCGCGACACCGATGTTGGCGTCGGCGCAGAAGTAGAAGTAGTACTTCCCGTCCTTCTCGGCGATCGTCGGCGCCCAGGCCCTGCTGTCCGCCCACGAGATGTCGGGACCGAGGTCGAGGATGACGCCGTGGTCCTTCCAGTGGACCAGGTCGGTGGAGGAGTACGCCTTGAACTGCGTGCCGCTCCAGCCCTCGAAGCCGTCGGTCGTCGGATAGATGTAGAAGGTGTCGCCGAACCGCACGATGTTCGGGTCGGCGTTGAGCCCCGGCAGGACCGGGCTCTTCATCACGAGCGCGGAGACCGTCCAGGTGCGCTTCTTGCCGTCGGAGCCGGTCACCTCATACGTCACCGGCTTGCTGAAGTCGTGCACGCTGCCGGAGGCGGGGCTGATCGCCGCACCGTGGGCCAGGGTGAACCCCGGTGCCAGCGCGGTGAGATCGGTGCCCTCCTTCATCGGCAGGGTGACCTTGCTGTCCGCGTTGTCGACGATCGCGTCGACCTTGAGCGCAGGGTGCGTGGCCTTGGCGATGCCCGCGGTGTTGCCGCTGAGCTCCATCACCTCTGCGGCCGTCAGGGCCCGGTCGTAGATGCGGAAGTCGTCGACCTCGCCGCCGAAGGCCGGGTCGCCCGCGTACAGGGACCTGCCGATGTAGCCGCTGTAGTCCTTGTTCGCGTCGTACAGTTCGGACGGCTTGATGGTCGTCGTCGTACGGGCCGCCTCGACGCCGTCGACGTAGAGGACCATCGTGCCGGTCGCCCCGTCCAGGGTGACGGTGACGTGCCGCCACTCGCCCGGTGTGAGCTGTGAGCCGGCCGTCAGCTTCGACTCCGCCGACCAACTCGCCTTCGTGATGGCCGAGTAGAGGCTGTTGCCGCCGTTGGAGGGGGTCGCGAACAGGTACTTGTCGCTGTCCGGACCGAGCCCGAACAGCCACTGGAAGCTGCTGCCACCCTTCCACTTGGCGTACGTCGACACGGTCACACTGTCGGCGTTCTTCAGCACACCGTTCGGGATCCTGACGTACGGCGACCCGGTCGCGTCTCCCGACATCTTGAAGGAGCCGCCCTGCACGCCCGTGCCGAAGGCGGGCGTACCGGCATAGGTGCCGTGGTAGCCGTGGCCGCTGGAGTCGACCGCGATGTTGCCGCTCGACTCGTCGAAGCCGTAGTGCAGGAGCAGGTCGGCCGGGACGTCGGGTCCCTCCTCGGAGACGGTGACGTTGGCCTGGAGCGGGATCGCCGCGCCGTCGGGCAGACTGCCGGTGACGATGAAGGTGCCCGCCTGGGCGTACGTCGACGCCGGGACGTCCTCCCAGGTGACCGCGACGGGGCGCTTGACTCCGTCGGCGTACGTGGCGATCACGGTGGCCGGCAGGACCGGAGCCTCGCCGATCCGCGTCTTCACGGCAGTGTTCTCGACGCTCTCGACGAGTTGGTCCGGCTGGTAGGAGCGCAGGAGGCGGTCGTACTCGGCCTGGGTGACCGGCAGGACGGTGCCGTGACGCGGTTTGGCCGGCAGGTCGTAGTCCGCGACCGGGGTCCAGTTGCCGGAGTCGAGGTCGGTCGTCTCGAAGGGAATGTATCCGCGACCGCCGAACTCGTCGAGGAAGGCGTACCACTTCTCCTCGGTGTTCGACTTGAACACCAGCGGCCCCTCGGCGGCGTTCATCGCGCCCTTGCCGATGCCCTCCGCGACCGCGGTCCAGGACGGGTTCAGGATCGAGTCGCTCTTCTCCTCGAAGATGAACTTGCTGTTGGGCGTGGAGGAGCTGTTGTTCCGCTCGTCCTTCGACAGACGGTAGTAGGTGCCGTCGTTCTGGATCATCGTGGAGTCGATGACCGAGTAGCCGCGGTCGATCCAGACCTTGGGCTCGCTGAACGAGTAGAAGTCCCGGGTGGTCGCGTACATCATGCGGTTGTACGTGTCGCCGGAGTGCGCCTCGTTGTCGTACAGCTTCGACGCCCAGAAGACCACGTACTCGCCGAGCTTCGCGTCGTAGAACGCCTCCGGCGCCCAGGTGTTGCCCGCGCTGTCGGGGGAGACCTTGACCAGCCGCTGGTTCGTCCAGTGGACCAGGTCGGTGGACTCCCAGACCATGACGGACTTGCTGCCGGTGCGCTGGGAGGCGTCCCAGTCGCCGTTGCCGTAGATCCTGAGGTCGGTGGCGATCTGGTAGAACTTGTCGCCCTCGGGGGAGCGGATGATGAACGGGTCGCGCAGGCCCTTCTCGCCGAGCGTGGAGGTCAGGACCGGCTTGCCGTCGTTCAACTCCCGCCACTTCATGGGGTTGTCGCCCTTGCTGAGCGCGGCGTAGAGCTGCTCGCCGTCCGAGGTGCCCTCACCCGTGAAGTAGCTGAACATGTAGCCCTTGAGGGCTTGTTTCGCGGGGAGCTCGGGGACCTTGGCGGTGAGGACGCGGGTGGTCCTCGCGTCGCCCTTGAAAACGGTGGCGGTCAGCTCGACGGTCGTGGCGCCGTCGCCGTGCGCGGGGCGGTGGACCACGCCGTCGGCCCCGATGACGTCCTCGTCGGCGGAGGTCCAGGAGACGGTGGTGCCGTAGGCACCCGCGGCCGGGAGGGTGAGGTTGCCGCGCACGTCGTCGAGGTTGTGGACGCTGAGCGCCTCGGCGGCCTGCCGAGTGGCCGTCGCGTCGTCGAAGTCCGGCAGGACCGTGACGTCGAAGCCCTTGGTGTCGGTCACGGGACCCCTCTTGAGGGTGGCCGTGAGCGTGGCGTGGCCGTCCGGTTCACCGGCGGCGGGGCGGGTCACCTTGCCGGAGCCGCTCACCACGTCCGGGTTGTCGCTGGCCCAGGTGATGGTGGAGCCGCCGGCCGTGCCGGTCTTCGGCAGGTCCAGGTCGGCCGTGACAGCGCTGGTGTCGCCGAGGCTCAGTGCGGCCTTGTCGTCGGAGACACCCTGGCCGGCGACGGGCAGGGAGAGCTGCTCGACCTCGGAGGCCGCGAGGGCCCGGTCGTATACCCGGAAATCACGGATCCGGCCCTTGAAGAGCTTGTCGCCGGAGTAGACCGACTTGCCGATGTAGTTGGCGGTGGTGGTTCCCGAGCCGATGGCACCGGGCGTGATGGTGACCGCGGTGTTGCGGCCGACCTCGACGCCGTCCTCGTACAGGACACCGGTGGTGCCGGTCTGGGTGTAGGTGAGCTGCTTCCACACCGCGCGCGTGAGGTTGTGCGAGTCGGAGGGCTTCGTGGTCTGCTCGGTCGACCAGTTGCCGGTCGCGATCGAGGTGCGCAGGGAGTTGCCGGTGGCGAACAGGTACCCGTTGCCGGTGCCGCCGCTGGAGTTGCCGAAGCCGTAGATGAAGTACGGCGTGGTCTGTGCGGAGTCGATCAGCACGTCCGTGGAGACGGTGATCGAGTCCATGCCTTTCATGACGTCGTCCGGCACCTTGATGGAGGTGTCGGAGCCGTTGAAGGCGAGCCCCTGAGCGGGGTCCGACCAGTCGGCGGTCCCGTTCAGCCTGCCGTCGCGGCCGTGGCCGGAGGCGTCGGTGACGGTAGTGCCCGAGGCGCCGTCCAGCTTGTACCAGAGGGCCAGGCCGTCCGTGACGTCCGCGGTGTCCGCCGCCTGGGCGGGGACCATGGGTGCGGCGAGGCCCAGGAGCAGTGAGGCGGCGGTCAGACCGGCGAGGCGGTCGGCCCAGCGTCTCGCGCGGGTGCGCGGACGTGCGAAGTACGTCATGTGGGGTTCCCTGCTGAGGCGTGGCGGGGCCTCGGCGGGGGCACCCTGCCGTTTCGGCTGTGTGACGTCGTGTTGCGAGAGTGTCAATCGCGTTGTACGGAGACGTCAAGAGGTTTCGAACGATGTCCGACTGGTCGAACGTTACGTTCTCCCCACATGTACCGGGGAGTTGGGGGCATGCGGGTTGTACCCAGCGTGACTACCTCAGACAATCGAAGGGACGGGCACCATGCTCGCCATCATCTCCGCGGTCCTGTTCTTCATATCCTTTCTGATCAACGCTGCGGACATCTCGACCAACGACACCTTCACCTCGACCAACATCATGCTGCTCGGTCTCATGGTGCTCGCCCTGCATGTGGCCGGCATCGGAAGCGGCTGGTCCGTGAGCGGCCGGGGCCGCAGGCGGTGAGACCCGTCAGACGCGGGGCAGCCCCCAGCGGGGCGCGTCCTCGTTCGGGCGCACGGGCGCGACCGTCAGGTCGGGACGGTCGCCCCTGGCGGTGATGAGGGCCGACTCACCCTTGCGCAGGGCGACTTGGACGGCACCGTCGCCGACGTCGATGTGAGGGAGGGGGCGTCCCCGTCCGTCGCGTACGTCGACGGGACCCGCGATCCCGTGCCGTACGACGCAGGGCGCACCCGCCTCGCTCAGCAGCCGCACCCAGCGCGTGGCGCCGTCCTCACGCCGCGCGCCGAGCAGGAAGGCGCCCTGCGTACGGAAGTCGTGCACGACCAGGTCCGTCCAGGCGGCGGGCAGCGCGGGAAACACCCTGATGACCCCGCCCCACGACTGACACACCATGTCGTGCAGTGACTGGGCCGCCGACAGGGGTGTCTCGATGACCGGCCCGGACTCCTGGTACATGGTGTTGGGCTGGATGAAACGGGTCATCAGCTCGCCGAGGTACCCCAACGCGTCCTCGCCCTTGCCGAGCAGCGCCGACATGGAGGCGGCGCCGGTGAAGGTGTAGCCCTGCAGGGCACCTTCGAAGCCCACCCAGTGCGCCAACGACCGCTCGATCAGGGCGCGTTCGTCGGGCGTGCGGCCGGTGACCTCGTACAGCGGGTACACCGCGAGCAGGTGGGAGTAGTGGCGGTGCGACTTCGCGAAGGGGATGTCCGCACCGATCATGAAGCCGTTGGCATCCGTCGGATACGGCACCCGTTTCGCCAGCACCTCGCGCCAGCGGGGCACCAACGGGTCGTCGATGCCGAGGAGTTCGGCGGACTCGAGAAGGGTGCGGCAGCCCCAGGTCAGGAGCATCAGGTCGTAGTTGCAGTCGCGCGAGTCGCCGCCGTACTCGGGGGAGAAGGTGGCGGGCAGGTGCAGCTTGCCGTCCGGACCGGACTCGAGGAAGTGCAGGTAGTAGTTGATCGCCTTGCGCAGCAGGGGGAACAGGACGTCCTGGAGGATCGACCTGTCCATCGTGTGCCGGTAGCTGAGCCAGACGTTGTGCAACGCCCAGGTCAGATTGCCGACTTCGGGGGTGGGAGGGTCCTGGCCCGGGACGCCGACGCCGTAGCCCATGAGGGTGCTGGCCGCGCCGTTGACCAGGTGGGGATCGGTGGTGCGCGGGATGCCCAGCGAGTCGGCGCGGTAGGGCGTCGGCGTCTCCTGGGCGAGGTTGTCCCGGAACTCGCTCAACGCCCGTGTGATGGCGTCCAGTTCGAGATGGTTGGAGCCGTGGATGAGCCAGTACTCCAGTTGGGCGTTCAGGTTCCACCAGGTGTTGGGCCAGGGCGTGGGCTCCAGCCAGGGTCCGCTCGTCGCCATCACGGGGGCGTCGCGTCGGGCGGCGGAGGCGGTCTTGTACAGCTGGATCCAGTAGAAGCGCTGGATACGGGCGTCGGGGAGGGACAGGAAACTCTTGCGGTAGTAGGCGTGCCACCAGGCGCGATGGTCCACCGCCAGGGCGGAGTAGGGGAGTTGTTCCGTTCGGCGGAGCGCTGTGAGGGCCCGGCCCAGCGCCGTGGTCCTGGGGTGCGAGTGCGCGACGTGCGCGTACAGCGTCCGGGTCCGGCCCCTGGTCCGCTCCCGCCACGCGGTGACGTGCTGCCCGCCCGCCAGCAGCGGCTGCACGGCGGCGGTGATCCCGTCGTGGTCGGCGACCTGGGCGGGCGGATTGCCCTGGTAGCCGTCCGGCAGCGGCTTGAAGGCGGCCCGCGGGCTGATCGCGTCCGCCGGATGGAACACCCACCGGAAGCCGCGCTCACCCTCGCTCGCGGTCACCTCCACGGCCAGGACCGAGCGGTCGTTGTGGATCAGGGCGCGCAGGGCCAAGGTGCCCTTGTCGGTGGTGAGCGTGCCGGTCAACTCTGCGTCGCGCAGCGACAGCCGCCAGTCGAGCCCGGTGATCGCACCCACCGGCTCCAGTGTGAAGTGCCCGATCGGCAGCCGGGCGAGACCGAAAAGTGAGCCGAACTCGGGGCGGTGGTCCTGCACTTCGGAGTGCTGGATGGTGAAACGCACCGCGGTCGAGGCGGCTCCCGGTTCGGCGTAGATCCCGGAGCCGAGGAGGCCGTTGCCGAGGAAGGGACCTTCGTACCAGGCGGCCGGCATCCGCTGCCAGACGAGGTCGGCGTCGTCGAGAACGGTGCGCCAGGGGTCGCCGGCCGGCGGGGCGGTGTCGGGCCGGTCGGCCGCCGTCGCCTGCGTGAGAGGCAGGCCCGACGCCAGGAGTGTGCCGCCGAGGGCGGATCCGGTGGCGAGCACGGTGCGTCTGGACGGCTCGGGTGCGGAGGGGCTGGACACGGTGCCTCCAAGCGGGCTTAGCAAGGGCGAATCATCGGAGCTATCCCGCGTTGCAACATAGAGATGGGGTTGCTGTGCGTCAATGGAACGGGATAGATCCGATGTCCCTCATCGCCCGTGCATCCAGGCCCGGGTGCCGAACGAGGCGCACGCCCGTGCGGCCACCACCGCTGCGGTGCGCAGGGGTTCGCCGAAGCCGTACGGGGTCAAGTCCCCCTGAGTGGCGAGGTGATGGGTGAGCGCCCCGTGGAGGACGTCACCGGCGCCCAGCGTGTCCGCGACCCGGACGGCGGGTACGTCCACGGTGCCACCCCCTTCGGGGCTCACCCACTCGATGGGCCGCGCTCCGCGGCTCACCGCCGACCAGACAACCCCGTGTTCCCTCAGGAACCGCAGGACGTCCGCGGGGGTGTGCGTGCCGGGAGGACGGAAGTCGTCCGAGCAGACGGCCACGTCGATCGACGGCAGCAGCTCCTCCGTACCGGCCTTCCAACTGCCCCCGTCCAGAACGGTCCTCCGGCCGACAGCACGCGCGGCGCGGGCGATCGCCTTTGCCAGCTGCATGTGGTGGCCGTCGAACTCGACGATGTCGCAGGCGGCCACCAGCGCGTCGAGATCGCCGGGCGGTGTGAGCCGGCACCCGGTCGCGTTGGTCGACGCCACCGCGCGGTCCCCGCTCGACTCGGTGACCAGAATGGACGACACGGCGGGCGGGTCGACCGAATCGGCGGCCAGGTCCGACACGCTCACCCCCAGCTTCCGCAGGTCCGCCGCTGCCGCGACTCCCAGCGGATGGGAACCGATCCCGGTGAGCAGCCTGGCCCCGCCACCCAGATGGCGGAAGGTCACGGCCGCGTTCGCGGCAGGTCCGCCCGCGGCCACCACCTGCTCACGCGCCGTCAGTTTCTCGTCGGATGCCGGCACATGGTCCACGAGCTGAATGACGTCCACCGTGCACAGGCCGACGAACAGCCCTTGAGGTCGTCGGCTGTTCGTCGGCTCCACCTTGTGACACCTCTTCCTGTTCGCGGCCCCCGGGCCTCAGCCCGCCGCCCTCTTCACGAGTTCCCCGATCCGCGCCTCGTCGGCCGCGGTCAGCTTCGTGAGCGCGAAGGCGGTCGGCCACATCGTGCCCTCGTCGAGGTTCGCCTTGTCGTTGAAGCCGAAGGTCGCGTACCGCGCGTTGAACTTCTGCGCGCTCTGGAAGAAACAGACGACCTTGCCGTCCTTGGCGTACGCGGGCATCCCGTACCACAGCTTCGGCGCCAGACCGGGCGCGCTCGCCTTGACGACGGCGTGGATCCGTTCGGCCATGGCCCGGTCCCCGTCCGCCATCTCGGCGATCTTCGCGACCACGGCTGCCTCGTCCTCCGCCGCCTTGTCGGCACGCGAGCCGCGGCGCGCCGACGCCTTCACCTCCTGGGCGCGCTCCTTCATGGCGGCGCGCTCCTCGTCGGTGAACGTCTCGGTCTTCCTGGTCGTCTTCCTCGTACTGGCCGCCATGACGGTTCCTCCCGGTCTACGGATGGTCGGGGACATCTTCACGCCGGACTGCCGCGCCGTTCACCCCCACGCGCCGGCGATCTGCCGGGTCGTGGCGTTGAGCCGGTTGAACAGGTTCGTCACGCCGATCATCAGGACGATCGCGGCGAGCTCCTTCTCGTCGAAGTAGGTGGCGGCCGTGTCCCAGACGTCGTCGCTCACCGCGTCGGGACGGTCGGCGAGACGCGTCGCCGCCTCGGCCAGCGCGAGCGCAGCCCGCTCCTCCTCGGTGAAGTAGGGGGCCTCCCTCCATGCGGCGACCGTGGCCAGCCGCTCGTCGCTCACTCCCGCCTTACGGGCCGTCTTGGCGCCGCCGTCGACACAGGCGCTGCAGCCGTTGATCTGACTGACCCGCAGATGCACCAGCTCCAGCGTCTGCCCGTCCACTCCACCGGAGTGCACGGCCTTGAAGAGCTGCTGGATGGGCTGCATCGCGTCGGACAGGACGACGGCGGGGTTCTGCATACGGGACTGCATCACGAATCTCTCCTCTGTCGGGCTGTGCCCCGTCCGTCGGGGCGTGATTCCATCTCAGCCGAGAGGGCTTGTCAGGACGACGGCCGTGGGACACCGTGGGACAGCCGAAGCAGCCTTGAACAGGCACGATCCGGCCTGAACGAGTTCGGCCGGGGCGGGACAGGGGAGCGGGGGAGCAGTGGTTGAGCACGACAGGACGGTGGGCGGCGACCCGCAGGAGGAGCTGGCTGCCCGGCTGCGCCTGCTCCAGGAGCTGTCGAAACGGGGCGTACGGGCCCTCGCGCGGGACGCGGGTATCAGCTCGTCGTCACTGTCCCGCTACCTCAGCGGCCAGACCGTTCCGCCCTGGCCCGCGGTGATCGCCCTGTGCCGCCTCGTCCAGCGCGACCCCCGCCCGCTGCGCCCGCTGTGGGAGCGGGCTTCCAGCCCTCTGCCGGCACCGCCGAAGACCAGTCGCCAGGTTCACCCCCCGTCACCGCCCGCCGGTGCCCCGCGCCCGCCCCGCAACGACCTCCCGCGGGACGTGCCCGACTTCACCGGCCGCGAGGCTCAGCTCACGGCCGTGCTCGACGGGCTGGGCGGCAGCCGGGTGATCGCCGTCGACGGCATGGCGGGCGTCGGCAAGACCTGCCTGGCCGTGCACGCCGCCCACCGGCTCACCGCCGACTACCCGGACGCCCAGCTCTACCTGGACCTGCACGGCTTCACCGAGGGCCGCAAGCCGCTCGACCCCGACCGCGCCCTGCGCACCCTGCTCGCCGCCCTCGACGTGCCCTCCGAGAAGGTGCCGCAGGACGGCGGAGTCGAGGAGCTGGCAGCCTGCTGGCGCTCCGAACTGGCCCACCGGCGGGCCGTCGTGGTCCTCGACAACGCCGCCGACGCCGAACAGGTCCGCCCGCTGCTGCCCGGCGCCGGCTCCTCCGTCGCCCTCATCACCAGCCGCAACCGGCTGCTCGGCCTGGACGAGGTCCCTCCGGTGTCGCTGGACGTGCTGACCGACCTGGAGAGCGCCGAGCTGCTGGCCCGCGCCAGCGGCGAGGCCGACGGCCGCGAAGGGCGCCTGGCCCGTGACCCCGAGTCCACGGCCGAGGTCCTGCGCCTGTGCGGTCGTCTGCCGTTGGCCCTGAGGCTGGCCGCGGCCCGGCTGCGGCACCGGCCGGGCTGGACCGTCGGCATCCTCGTCGAGCGGATGGCGGAGGGGGCGAGCGAGTTCGACACCGCGTTCGCCATGTCCGTACGGCAGTTGGACCGTGCCAAGGCCCGGCTGTTCCGTCTTCTGGGTCTGCTGCCGGGGTCGTCGTTCGACGAGCACGTGGCCGCCGCCCTGGCCGACGTGCCGCTGCGCAGCGCCCGCGAGATGCTGGAGGACCTGCTGGACGCGCACCTCGTCCAGCAGCCGGCGGCCGGCCGCTACCGCCTGCACGACCTGGTCCACCAGCACGCCCGCCACGCCACCATGGAGCAGGACACCGGGGCGGCACGGGACCGGGCGCTGACCAGGGTGCTCGACTACTACGTGCACGCGGCGGCAGCGGCGGATGCCGCGATGCCGTTCCTGTCCCTGAGCCGCGAGGCCACCGTGGACCGCCCACCGGCCGAACCGCCGCACTTCGACGACAAGATCGCGGCCCTGATCTGGTTCGGCACCGAGTACCTCAACCTGCTGGCCGCCTTCGAGGCGGCGGAGGAGGCCGGGGCCGACCGGCACATGTGCGAACTCCCGCGCTTCATGCGGGCGTACTTCGCCCGGCGCTGCGGCACCACGATGCTCAACGGCCTCTTCGAACGGTCCCTGGCCGCCGCGCAACGCCTCGACGACCCTCTGCAACTGGCCGAGGCACACAGCGACTTGGGATTCGCCCGCTACAACGCGGGCCGTATGGCGGAGGCGAGTGCCGCGTACGAGGCGGCGGCACCGCTGGTGTCGCGGGCCGGTGACACCCGCTCGGAGGCCGAACTGACCATGCGGCGCGGCTACTTGGCGTGGGACCAGGGATACGTCGAGGAGCCGCTGGGCCTGTTCCGGCTGGCGGGGAAGCTGTACGCGGACGCCGACTGCTCGATGGGCACGGCCCACGCGACCGCGTACGAGGCCTGGGCGCTGCTGCAACTGGGACACCGCGAGGAGGCGGCACGGTTGGCCCGAACCGCGCTGGAGGCCCCACCCGCCGACGGAGCATGGCCGCCCACCCTGACGGCCCTGATCACGCTGGGCGTGGCCATCGCCCACGAGGACCCCGACGAGGCCGTCGGCCACCTCCACCGGGCGCTCGCGCTGGCCCGTGAGGACGGCCACCAGCACAACGAGGCCTGGTGCCTGAACTGCCTCGGCGTCGCCCTGCGCCGGATGGGCCGCTACGAGGAGGCCCTGACCCGTCACGAGCAGGCGTTCGCGCTGCTGGACGAACTGTTCGAGGACCACTGGAAGATCCACTTCCTCAGCGCCTACGGCGAGACCTGCCGCCTGGCAGGCCTGCCCGACCAGGCCCTCCGCCTGCACCACCAGGCTCTGGAACTGGCCCCGAAACTGGGCCACCGCCACGCCGAGGCCCTGGCCCACGAGGGCATCGCGGCGATCCTCGACGAGACGGACCCGGCAGCGGCGGCGGAACACCGGGCGGCGGGGCGGGCCGTATTGCCGGATCCACACGTTACTGATGTGTTCCGGAACGGCAGGATGGTGTGGGCTGACGGGCGGAGTTGAAGAACGGGGTGCCGCAGGCAGGCCACCACCACGTCTCTCAAGGCGGAGGCATCAGTGAGGCCAACGTGGCCGGCGGCGCGGCGTCCGCCGCAGCCGAGCCCCGCAGCAGCGCGGACAGGTCGTGCGGCTTGGCCTGCTCATCAGTGGGGGCCGCCGCTGTGATGCGGTCCAGCCGGAAGCCCCGGCCCGCCTGTCGTGTGCGGCACCAGGCGATGAGATACCACCGTCCGTCCGCCGTGAGCAGCCCGGCCGGCTCCACCGCGCGGTCGCTTCGGCGTCCTGCGGCGTCGACGTAGGACAGGCGTAGGACCGTCTGGGTGGTGAGGGCTTGTTCCACCGCGGCGCGGACCGCAGAGTCGGCAGGCGTCGGCAACGACACGATCCGTGCGGCCAGTTGTTGTGCCGCCGCCGAGGCTCGGCCGGCCATCGAGGCCGCGATTTTCAGGCCTGCCGTGCGGGCCGCCCCGGCGTACGGGGTGGAGACGTCGACTGCGGCCAGCGCGACCGCCAGCGCCGAGGCCTCCTCGGCGGTGAAGTGGATCGGGGGCAGGGTCATCCCCGGGTCGATCGCCCAGCCCCCGCCCCGCCCGACCGTGGCGTGTACCGGGACACCTGCCTCCATCAGCGCCTGGAGGTCACGCTGCACCGTACGCGTGCTCACTTCGAAACGTACCGCGAGCGCGGCGACCGTCAGCGGCCGCGGCGCCGCCGCGCGCAACTCTTCCACCAGCGCATAGAGCCGGGCAGTGCGATTCACGTGGGCGACGCTACCGTCCCGTCGTGGACAAGAAGTCCCGCTCGCGCCGTAGTTCCCGCTCGGTGACGGTCAGCGGGAACAGTGTGAAACCGTGCATGGCTCCGGCAACGACCTCAAGCTGCACCGACGCCCCCGCCGCCTGCCACCGCCGGGCCAGGAACAACGAGTCGTCCAGCAGAGGATCTTCGGTGCCTACGACGATCCGGGCCGTCGGCAGGCCGGCAAGGTCGGCGAACAGCGGGGAAACCTCGGGGTCACGGCGCTGCTCCGCCCCGATGCCCGGTGTGAACAGCTCGTACGTACGCCGCAGGGTGTCGGTGTTGCTCAACAGCCGCCTGGAGCCGAACGACCGCTGGCTCGGTGTCATCGACAGGTCGTAGGGCCCGAAGAGCAGGTGGGCCGCCCGAAACGCGCCGATGACGCCGTGCCGGTCTCGAAGTCGCAGCAGCGTTACCACGCTCAGGTGGGCTCCGGCCGACTCACCGCCGATCAGTAGCCGTTCGGTCCCGAACTCGGCCGCGGCGTGCTTCACCAGCCACCGGGCAGCCGCTTCGCAGTCGTCGGGCCCTGCCGGGAAGGGGTGTTCCGGCGCGAGTCGGTAGTCCACGCTCACCACCGCCAGCCGAGCCCGCTCGGCGAGCAGCCACAGCCTCTCGTCCTGCCCGTCCGCAGAACCGAAGGCCCAGCCGCCTCCGTGGAAGTGCAGATACACGCCGTCGACGCGATCCGGCACGAAGACCCGCACCTTGACATCGCCCTCAACGACACGGTCTTGGCCGTACGGCAGTCTCGTCGGCGGCGTGTCGCCACCAAGTCGGTTACGCCGCAACGTGGCCAGCAGGTCCGCGCCCGGTGTTCCTTCGCGCGCCGGTCGGCTCGCTGCGGTCGCCTCGAACTGTGCGTTGAAGGCCAGGGTCTCGGCGAGGCAGTCCTCATCGGTGATCATCACGCACCCACGGTCACACCCGTCCGCGACAACCCCCTGTCACCTTTTCCTGGTGAGCCGCGTCACACCCTGGCGCCCGGGGTGCCGACGCCCCTCGGCTGCGGCTCACGCGCAGGGTGCCGAGACGGCTCCGGGCTCGGCGACGAGGAGCGCGGCCCGACCGACGCGAACTCGCCCCGCCGGGCAGCGTCAGCCCCGCAGACGCAGACCCGTGATGAGGATCCCGACCAGCCGCCGCGGGTCGTAGTCGGGATCGCTGTCCGCACCGATGCAGAGGTTGCCGACCCCGCGCATCAGCTCGTACGCCCGGACGCCGGAGCGGATCTCGCCGGCCGCGGCCGCGGCGTCGAGCAACTGGGTGCACACGGGCACGAGGCGGTCGAGGAAGTAGGCGTGCAGCGTGTCGAAGCCGGAGTTGTCGGACTGCAGGACGCCCGCGAGCCCGTGCTTGGTGACCAGGAAGTCGACGAAGAGGCTGATCCACTGCTCCAGCGCGGCATGCGCCGTCGTGCTGCTCGCCAGCAGGGCGGGACCGGCCTCGGCGCAGGCGTCGACCTGGTGCCGGTAGACGGCGATGATCAGGTCCGACCGGGTGGGGAAGTGCCGGTAGATCGTGCCCAGCCCGACACCGGCCTCGGCGGCGATGTCACGCACCGGTGCCTCCACGCCCTTGGTGACGAACACCGCGGCGGCCGCGTCGAGCAGGGTCTCCTTGTTGCGCCGGGCGTCTTTCCGGCGTGGGGCCGCACGCTCCGAGTCGTCGTTCACCGTGCCGTTTCCTCCGTCTCCTTGCAAAAACGGAACCGTGTTCCGTATTGTTTCCGGAACGAGGTTCCGTTTGCTCATGATGGCAGAGCGGAGCCCCGGCGACCAAGCCGTGCCCTGCCATCCCATGCCGCACGGCTGCACCCGTCACGGAGGAACATTCATGCAGTACCGCACATTGGGCCGCACCGGTGTCCAGGTCAGCGCCCTCGCGCTCGGCGCGATGAACTTCGGCAGCATCGGCCGCACCACCCAGGACGAGGCCACCGCGATCGTCGACGCCGCTCTCGAGGCCGGCATCAACGTCATCGACACCGCCGACAGGTACGGCGACGGCGAGTCGGAGGAAATGGTCGGCAAGGCCGTCGCCGGCCGCCGCGACGACATCGTGCTGGCCACCAAGGCCGGCATGCCCATCGGGGACGAGCGCAACCACCAGGGCAGTTCACGCCGCTGGCTGGTCACCGAACTGGACGCGAGCCTGCGCCGCCTCGGCGTCGACCACGTCGACCTGTACCAGATCCACCGCTGGGACCCGACCACCGGTGACGAGGAGACCCTGTCGGCCCTCACCGACCTGCAACGCGCCGGAAAGATCCGCTACTTCGGCTCCTCCACCTTCCCCGCCCACCGCATCGTGCAGGCCCAGTGGGCCGCCCACGAACACCGCCTGAGCCGTTACGTCACCGAACAGCCCAGCTACTCCATCCTCCAGCGCGGCATAGAGACCCACGTCCTGCCCGTCACCCAGGAGTACGGGCTCGGCGTGCTGGTATGGAGCCCGCTGGCCTCGGGCTGGCTGTCGGGCGCGATCCGCGCGGGCCGCGACATCACCACCCACCGCTCGGCATTCCTGCCCGCGCGATTCGACACCGCGATCCCCGCCAACCGGGCCCGGCTCGACGCCGTCGAGCGACTCGCCGCGGTCGCCGACGAGGCGGGCCTCACGCTCATCCAGCTCGCACTCGGCTTCGTGACCGCGCACCCCGGCGTGACCAGCGCCCTCGTCGGCCCCCGTACGGTCGACCACCTGCGCGCCCAACTCGCCGCCGCGGACACCGTCCTGACCGACGACGTGCTCGACGCGATCGACGAGATCGTCGCCCCCGGCACCGACCTGGCCCCGGACGAGAAGCACGACGCCCCGCCCGCGCTCCTCGACCCGTCACTGCGTCGCCGCTGACCGCCGGGGGAGACCCCAGGACGAAAGGAACCCACCGTCCATGCCGCACCGACCCCCGCCCAGCTTCGGGATCATGACCGCGCCCATGCAGGTCGACTACCACGACATCCTGCGCGTCTGGCGCGAGGCGGACACCATCCCCGCCATCGAGCACGCCTGGCTCTTCGACCACCTCATGCCGATCGGCGGCGATCCGGACGGCCCGGCCTACGAAGGCTGGACCCTCCTCGCGGCCCTGGCCGCCCAGACCCGACGCCTACGGCTCGGAGTCATGGTGACCAGCAACCGCTTCCGGCCGCCCGCGATGCTGGCCAAGATCGCCACCACCGTCGACGTGGTCTCCGGCGGCCGGCTCGACTTCGGCATCGGCGTCGGCTCCCGCCCCGACCATCCCCTGGCCCGGCGCGAGTACGAAGCCCACGGCCTGCCCTTCCACGACTCCGCGCACGCGGTCAGCAGCCTCGCCGAAGCCTGCACGCTGATCAAGCGCCTGTGGACCGAGGAGAAACCCTTCGACCACCACGGCACCCACCACCACCTCACCGGAGCCTTCGGCAACCCCCAACCGGTCCAGCGCCCCCACCCGCCGATCCTCATCGGCGGACGCTCGGCCGCGACCCTGCGCATCGCGGCCGAACACGCCGACCTGTGGAACATCCCCGGCGGCGACATCGAGGACGTCAGTCGCCGCAGTGCCCTGCTCGACCGCTACTGCGGGGAGATCGGCCGGGACCCGGCCGAGATCACCCGCTCGATCCACGTACCGGTCTCCTACGACCGCCCGGGCGCCACCCGTGACGCGATCACCGAAGCGATCGACGCGGGCTTCACCCACCTGGTCCTCGGCCTGCCGTCGCCCTACCCCGCGCGCGTCGCCCGGTGGGTCACCGAAGAACTCATCAACCCATCGACCTGACCCGTCACTTCCAGCCGTACGCATACGCCGCGACCCACGTGATGTCGAGCTGTGCGCTGCTTCCCGGTGCCGCCCCCGGGCCCTCCAGAGCGCTTTCGTTCTGGAGCACCCAGGACAGGGGCCGGTCCGGCACGTCACGGGTGTCATGACCCGTCTGCCGGCCGTCGACGAAGAACCGGACGTGGCCCGGAGTCCACTCGGTGGACACGGTGTGCCACCGCGTCCAGTCGTCGCTTCCCGGGAAGTAGCCCTGCTCACCGCCACCGCAGGGATGGTGGAAGGAGCTGAGGGAGCCGGTCCACTCGCCTTCGGGGTGGTCCATTTCGCAGCCTCCGCCGTAGTGCAGCCACGCGGACTTGTAGCCGGGCGCGAGTTTCGTGACCTTGATGCGCGCGCTGTACTTGCCGTACTTCATCTGCATCACCGCGCGCGGCACCAGCGCCGCTGCATGCACAGGTCCGCCGTCGGCGGGTCGCCACATCCGGACGGACATCCTTCCGTCGCCGTTCGCCGCGGGACCGACGCTCACGGTGTCCTCCGGGTGGTAGACCCCCACCACATCCCGTCCCCGGCCGGCGGCCGTGTCGGGCCAACCGGTCGGATACGCCCACCAGTTGTCGCGGTACGTCCCCTTCAGGCCTGCGCAGTAGGCCGCGGAGGTGTCGACGTCGTGCTCGCAGTCGCTGAAGGAGCCCAGTGGCACCCGGTCGCCGTTGAAGTCCTCGGCGAGGACCTGCCAGAAGGGCCCGCAGTCCCCGCGGGGCAGGTGCGCGGCGGTGGTGCCGCAGGCGTCGGCCGGAGCGGGTGCCCCATCGGCCCGGGGAAGGCCCAGCAGGCCGCCTCCCACGAGCAGGAGGCTCGAGACCATCACCAGGATGCGCTTGTGGTGGTGCGGCGCTGCGTGTGAACCCATCCCGAGGCTCCTTCAGGCGGCCGACGTCGTCCGCCCTCGCCCCGCGGGGTACCGAAGAGGCCATGGACCGCGGTGGGCGGACCGCACTGACGCGAAGGAACATCCTCGCCCGCCGGACTCCACGGCGCCATCCCCCGGACAGGCCGCGAACCGGACGGCCGCTCCGGCGCCTGACTCAGAACTCGCTGTCGATGCCGGTCACGACCGCCGGGCCCAACGGCGAGTCCTCCTCGGCCAGGCCGCTGTCACGCAGGGCCCGGGAAACCAGCCGTACCGCTTCGGCCTCGGCATGCGACCGGTCGGCGGCCTCGACCTCGACCCGGGCGGCGAACATGCCGTCCTCCTCCACGGTCAGCACATTCAGCTCCTCGCTCTCCCCGAGATCCGTGTTCCTGGGGTCCTGAGGCCGGAGCCTTCGCCCGATGTCGGAGCAGACGCTGTCGGGGACTCCTCGCAGGAACGTGCCGGGGACGGTGATGACGTAGGTGGTCACGGCGACTCCTTTCTGCCGTCCTACCCGGTTCCCCGTGAGGCCGATCGGAACCGAAGGCCCGGGGAAGGGCCGCAGATGTGGAGAAGGTGTGTCGCGGAAGGTCGCTTTCCGGAACTGCCCCTGCATGGTGACGCCGGTCGGGGGTACACGCGGCCAGGACGACTGCAATCTCGGGATGGGCGGACGATGACGTCGGTGAAGGCTGACACAGGCAGGGCACTGCCACAGGCGGAGGACCCCGCGCGGTGCAGCGATCGGCTCTGTTGCCTTCTCCGCGACGTGTGAAGATCGGATCGTCGCTCTGACTACGCTCCCATCGTTGTACTGGACAACGTCTGGAGGCACACGACACGTATGGGAGGTCGGGACCGCAGTGATCTCGGGGACTGGGGCTGCCGAGTTGGTATCGGCGACGGCAGCCGGTGCCGAGACGGCGTGGGAGCACTGGGAGCCTTCGGTTCTCCTCGTGGAGGACGATCCCGGCGACGCGCTGCTCGTGGAGGAACTGGTCGCCGACGGTGCCGTGAAGATGCGGCTGCGCTGGGTGCGGTCGATGACCGAGGCAGCCGAGGTGCTCGCCACCGAGACGCCCGACTGTGTCCTGCTCGACCTGCACCTGCCGGACGCTCATGGACTTGAACTGGTCTCCTTGGTCCAGGGACTGGCCGAGCAGGTCGCCATCGTGGTCCTCACCGGGCTCGCCGAGGAGCAGACCGGCCTCGCCGCGGTCGCGGCCGGCGCACAGGACTACCTGGTCAAGGGCCGGGTGGAGCCCGAGCTGTTCGGGCGGGCGGTGCGCTACGCGATCCAGCGCAAGCAGACCGAGCAGGCGGCGGTGGCCCTGCAGGCCGGCGCGCTCCAGGCACAGGAGAACGCCCGCCTGGAACGGGGACTGCTGCCCCGCCCCCTCCTGCGCGCCGAGGGCGTCCAGGTCGTGGCCCGCTATCGGCCCGGACGCGCGCAGACACTGCTGGGCGGTGACTTCTACGACATCGTCCAGAGCGCCGACGGCACCCTCCACGCCCTCATCGGGGACGTCTCCGGGCACGGCCCGGACGAAGCGGCCCTGGGAGTCGCCCTGCGGATCGCCTGGCGCACCCTCGTCCTCAGCGGCATCACCGGCGCGCAGCAGATGGCCCGGCTCGAGGAGCTGCTGATGGCCGAACGGGCGCGGGACGAGGTCTTCGCGACCCTCGTCACGCTGGCCGCCGTCCCGGGAGAGCAGCAGGCCCACGTCGTACGAGCCGGTCATCACGGCCTGCTCCAGCGCACCGGAACGGATGTGGAGTGGGTGGAGGTGCCCGGCGGACCGGCCCTGGGCATGGTCCCCGGCGGCGCGAGATGGCCGACCGCACAACTGCCGGTTCCGGCGGGAGCGTCGGTGGTGCTCTTCACCGACGGCCTCTTCGAGGGGCATGTGAGCCGTGGCCCGGAACGCCTCGGCGAGGAGGGGCTGCTGGCCCTCGCCCGAGAGGGCGCCGCGCTGGACGCCGAGGCGTTCGTGGACCGGCTGATCGAGAAGGCCGAGAGCCTCGCCGAGGCGCGGGGCGGCCTCGCCGACGATGTGGCCGTCGTCCATCTGAACTGGAACTGAGTGAGCGGGAGCGTGGTGTCGGAGCACATGGCGAGGCGAGGAATGGGCGCGGCGTGGATCGGACGCCGGCTCACGGTGCAGGGCTGGTTCTTCCTGGTTCTGGCCGTCATGACGCTGCTGGTGGTGGTCGGCAGCGTGGTCGGCGCCACCCTGCTCGGCCGGACGGCAGAGGTCGGCGACCAGCTGCTGCGCCGCATCCAGCCCGCCCAGACCGAGGCGTACCGGCTGCAGGCGGCGCAGGTCAACCAGGAGACGGGCATCCGCGGCTACGCGATCGCCGCCGACCGGCAGTTCCTCGACCCGTACACCCAGGGCAAACAGGACGAGGCGGCCTCGGCCGCCCGGCTGCACGAGTTCATCGGCGACCGGCCCGGACTGGTGGCGGACCTCAAGGCGATCGAAAGCCAGGCGGCCGACTGGCGCCGCACCTACGCCGAACCCCTCGCGGTCTCGGTCACCCCCGGCCGGCCGAAGCCGCTGGACCAGCTGAAGGCCGATCAGGGCAAGAAGGAGTTCGACCGGCTGCGCACCTTGTGGAACAAGCAGAACACCGACCTGGCGAAGGCGGTGGAGGACGGCCGCTCCCACCTCGCCCATGAGCGGAAGGTGCGTGACTCGGTCCTGGCCGGCATGGTCGCGGCCTTCCTGTTCTCCGGTGTCGCCTGCGCCGTCCTGGTCCGGGTCCTGGTGACCCGTCCCCTGGAGGCGCTGGGCACGGCGTCGAGGCGGGTGGCGGGTGGCGACTTCGCGTACGTCATCACCGGCGGCGGCCCGGCCGATCTGATCGCGGTGGCCAACGCGGTCGAGGGCATGCGCTGGCATGTCGTGGCCGAACTCGAGGCCTCCCGTGAGCAGGAGCAGGAGCTGAGCAGGCAGGCCGCCGACCTGGACGCCCAGGCCGAGGAACTGCGCCGCTCCAACGCCGAACTGGAGCAGTTCGCCTACGTCGCCTCCCACGATCTGCAGGAGCCGCTGCGCAAGGTCGCCTCCTTCTGCCAGCTGCTGGAGAAGCGTTACGGCGACACGCTCGACGATCGCGGCCGGCAGTACGTGGACTTCGCGGTCGACGGGGCCCGGCGCATGCAGGTCCTCATCAACGACCTGCTCACCTTCTCCCGGGTCGGACGCGTCAACGACGCCCGGGTGCCGGTCGGGCTCGACCAGGCCCTGGACAAGGCGCTGGCCAACCTCGGGACGGCCGTCGAGGAGTCCGGCGCCCGCGTCGACCGCCCGGAACAGCTGCCCGAGGTCGTCGGGGACCCCACCCTGCTGGCCATGCTCTGGCAGAACCTGGTCGGCAACGCCCTCAAGTTCCGCGACCCCGACCGCCCTCCGCACGTGTCCATCACCTGCGGAACCGATCCTGACGACCCCGGCAGCCTGCTGATTGCCGTCACGGACAACGGCATCGGCATTCCGGAGCCGTTCAGGGAGAAGGTCTTCATCATCTTTCAGCGGCTGCACGGACGGGACGCCTACGGTGGCACCGGAATCGGTCTGGCACTGTGCAAGAAGATCGTGGAACAACATGGAGGCAGGATCTGGATCGACACCGTCCACACGGACGGCACCCGCTTCTGCTTCACTCTCCCGTCCATCACCGAAAGCCCGGAGGCATCCGGTATCGGCACCGAGGAAAAGGCCCTGACATGACCAGCCCCGCCGCCAACCCCATCGACGTGCTCCTCGTCGAGGACGACCCCGGGGACGAGTTGATGACGCGTGAGGCCTTCGAGGACAACAAGATCGGCAACACGCTCCATGTGGTCCGGGACGGCGAGGAAGCACTGGACTTCCTCTACCGACGCGGCGACCACACGGACGCACCGCAGCCCGACCTGATCCTCCTCGACCTCAACCTCCCCAAGTACGACGGCCGTCAGGTCCTGGAGGAGATCAAGTCCGACCCGGAGCTGTCCCACATCCCCGTCGTCGTCCTCACCACCTCCTCGGCCGAGGAGGACATCCTGCGCAGCTACAAGCTCCACGCGAACGCCTATGTCACCAAGCCGGTGGACCTGGACCAGTTCATCGCGGCGGTCCGCCAGATCGACGACTTCTTCGTCCAGGTCGTCCGACTGCCACGCCACTTCTGAGTCCACGGCCGGGGTCTCATCCGCGTTCGCGGAGGTGATGGCCCACAACCTCCTCGCCGTCGCCGCCCGGGGCCCGGCACTCGTCCACGCCCACAACTCCCCTCTCCAGCGGGAGAAGAGCTCGATGCGGACGTGGGAGGGGCGGGTGGGGTGGTGGAGCGCCGGTGCGCTGGTGAGCGCCCGGCTCGGCGCGGAGTACGCCTTCGCGGCCACGGCTCTCGGCACGATCCGGCACCGGGGAGTGGACACACCGCCCGCGCCCCGTGAGTCCCCCTGGTTCGGCTACGCCCCGCTCGATCCGGTCCACTTGGCCGCCGGTGACGGCCTGGTGTTCGTCAAGGACGTTCTGCGGAGCCAGCTGGTCCCACCTTCGACCGGCTGCTCGAACTGACGTCTTACCGAGCATCATTCGTTCGAACCTACGAAGTTCCGCGCAGTGGGTTACTGATCGCGCCTCGCACTGGTAGGAAACATTCCTAACAATCAGGTCTGGACCAACTCTCCACCCCCCACCTCCACTTGGAGCCTCCGTGGAACCTGACACAGTGCCCCCGGCCGCCCACACCTCGCGCCGCACCCTCCTCGCTCTGATGGGAGCGGCGACCTGCGGCGCCCTGTTCGGCCCCTCGCGCGCCGCGGCAGCACCCGCGGCCGCGGCGGGCCTCGACGACCCCGCGAAGAAGGAGATCGCCATGAAGCTGGTGTCGAGCGCGGAGAACTCCTCGCTCGACTGGAAGGCGCAGTACAAGTACATAGAGGACATAGGTGACGGCCGCGGCTACACCGCCGGCATCATCGGCTTCTGCTCCGGCACCGGAGACATGCTCGACCTCGTCGAGCTGTACACCGACCGCAAACCCGGCAACGTCCTCGCCAGGTATCTGCCGGCACTGCGCCGCGTCGACGGCAGCGACTCGCACGACGGCCTGGACCCGAACTTCCCCGGCGACTGGCGCAAGGCCGCCCGGGACGCGGCGTTCCAGCAGGCGCAGAACGACGAACGCGACCGCGTCTACTTCAACCCCGCCGTCAGGCAGGGCAAGGCGGACGGCCTGCGCGTGCTCGGTCAGTTCGCCTACTACGACGCCATCGTCATGCACGGGGACGGCGGCGACGCGACCAGCTTCAGCAGCATCCGCCGCCGGGCCCTGCGCCAGGCCAAGCCCCCGGCGCAGGGCGGCGACGAAACGACGTACCTGAACGCCTTCCTCGACGCACGCGTCTGGGCGATGAAGCAGGAGGAGGCGCACAGCGACACGAGCCGGGTCGACACCGCCCAACGCGTCTTCCTGCGTCAGGGCAACTTCGACCTGAACCCGCCACTGGACTGGAAGGTCTACGGGGACAGCTACCACATCGGCTGAGACAGGTGAGGTGACGGCCCGGTGTCACAGCACCGGGCCGTTTCGGCAGAGCGTGTTTGCCGTCGAAGCGAGCGGTAACGCGTTGTCCATGAGTGAATCGAACGAGAAGACGAACCAAGATTCCGTGAGCACGCAGGCCACGGCGGCGAAGGCCCGCCGTACCACGGCGAAGGCCACCGCCCCGGCGTCCAAGGCGGCGAAGAAGACGGCCGCCAAGACGGATGACGCTGCGTCAGCGGGCAAGGAGGCGGCGCAGCGGACGGCCAGGACGGCGAGTGGGGCCGCGCACACCGCCGCCAAGAGCGTCGAGTCCGGTCGCCAGACCGTCATCGCCGCCTCGGGGCAGGCCGCGGCCGTCGCCAAGACGGCCTGGACGGTGATAGCCCAGCGAAAGCTCATCGCCGCGGGTGTGGGTGCCGGCCTGACCGCGCTGACCGCGACGTCGTACGCAGCCGGCCGACGCGCCGGGCGGCACGTGCACGGTCCGATCACCCGCTTGACCGGCGGACGGATCTGACGGGTCACAGGCAGACGCGGAGACGTCCCTTCGCGGCAGGGGCGTACCGACTGATGGTCACGGCCTCTGCGACAGCAGGTCGTTGAGACGTGCGCCCGCCGCCCACCGTCGCAGAGCGGACCCGTCGAGCAGGCGGATCGTCTCCTCCCTCCGAGCCCATCGGATGTCCCGGGCGGTGAAGACACCGCGATGGATGACCAGGCGCAGGGGTGATTCCCGGTCCCCGCGGTGCGGGTGAGGATGCGGCGCGTCCTCGTCGGGGAGGGGTTCCGCCACCGGCCGGAAGGCCACGTCGATCCGACGGCCGGCCGCGTCCCGGGCGCACAGACGCGGCCGGTCCGGTGCGGGCATCAGCCGCACCCGCCACCCGTCCCGGCGCAGCATCCGCGCCACCGCCAACGCGAGTCCCTGGGTGTCGAGTTCGAGCAGCTCGTCCGCGGTGTAGTAGCCGATCCGCCGACGAGCGCCAGGGCGTCCGTGCCGTATCACGGCCGTGACCACCAGGACCAGGAACGCCACACCGACGACAGGGGCGACGATCCCGGCAACGCGGTATCCCGCGGCGAGCACGGCGGCCACCGCGCACACGGCTGCCACGACACCGGCGAAAGCGGGCAGCACGTCGCGGAACCTGGGCCCGTAGCGCCCCTGAGCCCGCAGCGCGCGCACCACATGGTGCCTCTGTGATCGGCGTGACGGGACGAGGCCGGACGTCCACGATAGGCGTGCCACAGCCCAGCCCTCCCCATGCCGCCTGTCTCCACCCGTGACTTCACGGATACCCAGTGCGCGGCCAAGTGCCTTGAAAGCAGGGGGGATTCGGCCACGCGTACCCGGCGCACGGAAGCGTCAGGGGGCGCGAAGGTGTCGTGACTCCCCCTTCTCCACACTTGTCGCGAGCGCACACGCGCCGGGCGCACGCCAGGCAGACGCCACCGGTCACGTGGAGGATCCCGGCGGTGACACAGGTCGCTTCCGCCCGCCCGGCCCTGCCGACCCGGTTGCGAGGTCTCGCTCACAGACGAGGCTGGATACATGGGTGCCGGGGCACACGGGAAGGGCAGTACCGCCGAACGAAATGCCACCGACGGGCAAAGGGCGGCGGGCGACCAGCGAGGAGAGGAAGACATGACAGGCGCGGAGGACGCGGCGACCCCCGGGAGACGAGCCACGGCCATGCCCGCGGCGGGGCTCACCGGGGCCCTGGAGGCCATCGGGACCGCGGCGTACGTCGTGGACGAGGAAGGCCGCGTCATCGCCGTCAACGCCCACGCCGAACGCCTGCTGGTCCGGCCCGCCGAGGAGTTCCTCGGCCGCGACGCGCACGACCTGCTGCACCGGGACGCCCACGGCCACCCCCTGCCGAGGAGCCGGTGCGATATGCGGCAGGCCTTCCACGCCGGGCGCACGGCCCAAACCGAGGGGGACCACTTCGAGCGCGGGGACGGCTCCTTGCTGCCCGTGTCATGGCTGATCACGCCGTACGTCGTGGACGGCCGGAAAGCCGGCACGCTCGTGCTCGTCCACGCCCAGCGCCCGCCGGAGCCCGCCAGACGACCGGAGACGGCGGCCAACGCGCTGCCGGAACTCGAGCGGCTCGCACTGCTGGCCGAGACCACCACCCGCCTCACGTCCACGCTCGACATCGAGGAGACGCTCCGCCGGCTGCTGGACCTGGTGGTGCCCAGGCTGGCGGACTGGGCCGTCGTCGATCTGATCACCGAGCGCGACGAGGTGTGGCGCACCGCCGTCGTCCACGCGGAGAACGACACCCTGGTGCACCACGAGGACCTCCAGGGACCGATGCCGCCGGTCCCGGAGGATTCGCCGATGCCCCTGTCCAGAGCCCTGCGCGGGGTCGCCTCGACGCTGGCCGGCCCGCAGACCTACCAGCAGGAACCGGATTCCGGTATCGCGGTGGAACAGCACCGGCTGTTCGAGGCCACCGGCATCCGCTCCGCCGCCATCGCCCCCATCCGCAGCACACGCGCGGTCCTGGGCGCACTGACCCTGGGCCGCGCCAAGGATCCGGTGAACTTCACCACCGCCGATCTCCCCCTGATAGAGGACATCGCCCGCCGTGCCGGACTGGCCCTGGACAACGCGCGTCTGTACCAGCGTCAGCGCAAGGTCGCCGAGACCATGCAGAACCACCTGCTGCCCCAGATGCCGCGGGTGCCCGGACTGCAGATGACGGCCCGCTACCTGCCCGCCCCCGATGCCTCACAGGTCGGCGGCGACTGGTACGACGCCTTCTCCCTCTCCGACGGCGCCACCGCACTGGCGGTCGGAGACGTCGTCGGCCACGACCTGGAGGCAGCGGCCGGCATGGCACAACTGCGCAACATGCTCCGCGCCTACGCCTGGGCCCACCAGGAACCGCCGAGCCGGATCGTCGCCCGGCTCGACGAGGCGGTCATGCACATCACCGACGTCACCATGGCCACCACGATCTTCGCCCGGATCGAGGAGCGGGACGACGGCCACTGGGAGCTGTCCTGGACCAACGCCGGCCACCCGCCACCCCTCCTGATCAGCCACGACGGCCTGGCCCGCTACCTGACCGACGGGCACGGCATCCTCCTGGGCACCGGAGTCCGTACACCCCGTACCGACGCGACCGCCCCGCTGCCGCCCGGCTCCACCCTGCTGCTGTACACCGACGGCCTGATCGAGGCGCCCGGCCAAACCCTCGACGAGGGCCTGCAGCGCCTGCGCAGACACGCCGCCGCCCTCGCCCACCGCCCGCTGGCCTCCTTCACCGACCAGGTGCTGCGCCGGGTCCGGCACGTCACCAACGACGACGACGTCGCCCTCCTCGCCGTACGAGCACCCAGCCGAACATGATCGGGGCAGCCGGTCCGACACCCGCCAGGGAGCCCGCGCCGGCACCCCGCGCCACCGCGGTGACGGACGACCGTGATAGACAACGCCCGTGACCCCACGGGCCATTTGCGCCCGCCACCCGGGCGACCGCCCGATGACAGGACTTGGTGCCAGTGATTTTGAAGACCTTTCGGTGGGCGTTCGCGGTCACCGCGCTCGGCCTGGCCGCAGGAGTGCTGTACGACGGCTGGGCCGCGTTCGGCATCGTGGCGATCCTGGCCGTGCTGGAGATCTCGCTGTCGTTCGACAACGCGGTGGTCAACGCCGGAATCCTGAAGAAGATGAACGCCTTCTGGCAGCGCATCTTCCTCACGGTCGGCGTACTGATCGCCGTGTTCGGCATGCGGCTGGTCTTCCCGGTCGTGATCGTCGCCATCACAGCGAAGCTCAATCCGTACGACGCGGTCCAGCTGGCCGTGACCGACAAGGACCGTTACCAGCAGCTGGTGACCGACGCGCATCCGGCGATCGCCGCGTTCGGTGGCATGTTCCTGCTGATGATCTTCCTGGACTTCATCTTCGAGGACCGGGACATCAAGTGGCTGGCCTGGCTGGAGCGGCCGCTCGCCAAGCTCGGCAAGGTCGACATGCTGTCGGTCTGCATCGCGCTGGTCGTCCTGCTGGTCACCGCGTTCACCTTCGCGACCCACGCCCACCAGCACGGCGGTGCACACGCCGACAAGGCCCAGACCGTCCTGATCTCCGGCATCGCGGGTCTGATCACCTACATGGTCGTCGGCGGTCTCTCCGGCTACTTCGAGAACAAACTCGAAGAGGAGGAGGAACGCGAGGAAGAAGCCGAACGCTCCGGCGGGACCCGATCGCCGGTCAAGCTGGCAGGTCAGGCGGCGTTCTTCATGTTCCTCTATCTCGAGGTTCTCGACGCCTCGTTCTCCTTCGACGGCGTGATCGGCGCGTTCGCCATCACCAACGACATCGTCCTGATGGCGCTGGGCCTCGGCATCGGCGCGATGTACGTCCGGTCCCTGACCGTGTACCTGGTCCGCCAGGGCACCCTCGACGACTACGTCTACCTGGAGCACGGCGCCCACTACGCGATCGGCGCCCTCGCGGTGATCCTCATGGTCACCATCCAGTACCAGATCAACGAGATCATCACCGGTCTCGTCGGTGTCCTCCTGATCGGCTGGTCCTTCTGGTCCTCCGTGCGCCGCAACAAGGCGCTCTCGGCGGCCGAGGGGGAGACGGAGACGGACTCGGTCCCGGTGCCGTAGGCCCGGACGGTCCGGCCCCCGCCGTCCGCCTCTGCCATGGCTGGGGTGAACCGGGGCATCCGAGGCTGTATGAAGGCGATGCCGACACGGCGCCTGACGCGCCTGATGGTGGTACTGGCGCTGCTGCCCCTCGCCGGGGCGTGCAGCGACGATGACGGCGGGGAATCCGGCGGCCCGCCGGCGGCGGGAACCTTCCGCGCGGCGGGCTCCGGAGACCACGTGGTGATCGCCACCGACAACGGCCTGCGGCTGCGCCCGGCCGACGGCCGCGGCGTCACCGTCGACGACCGCGTCGACGAGCACTGGTCCCACCGCGGGAAGGTGTGGACGCTCGACCTGTCGTGCGCCGACCGGACCACGGGCGACGAGGGCTGCCCCAGGATGCCGTACGTGGAAGTCCCCGACGGTGTGAGGGTCACGGCCACCGCCCGCAACGCCGGCGTCGACGTGGCGGGCGTCGCCGCCGCGCTGGACATCACGACCGTCAACGGCGATGTGACGGTGACCCGTTCCGGACGCGCCGACGCCGACCTGCGGCTGTCCACCCGCAACGGCTCGGTGCGCGCGACGAGCGTGGCAGCGGAGCGGGTGCACGCGGCAACCACGAACGGCGACGTGGTGGTGGGATGTGCCGCGGTCCCGTCGGGCGTCAGCGCCGCGACCGTCAACGGCTCGGTCGACGTCACCGTGCCCCACGACAGCCCGGCCTACCGGGTCACCGCCTCCACCGACAACGGCCGCGCCGCGGTGGCCGTCCCAGTACAACGCGCCGACCGCAACCACACCATGACGCTGACCACGGTCAACGGCGACGTCGACGCCCGCCGGGACTGATCCGGGCCGGAGAGCAGCGTCCGTGCGGTGACGACCGGCGGTCTCGGTCTCCCGTCCTGGAAGCCCGACGTGTGCCGAGAGAAGAGCTGAACGGGAGGCGGGTTTGGGCCGGGGCGGCCCGGGCAGACGGGCGGCAGGTGCTTGGGATCACAGGCCCACCGCGGAAGCGGCCGAATGCGGCTCTCCTTGGTGTGTCCGCCGAGGCCTCTCCCGCGACAGTCCGAGTGACGCGGCGGATGGGACCGCCCTCACTCCCCCCTGCGCAGATGGAGGAGCGAATCATGCTCATGGCCCACCCCGCCCTTCTGACCGACCTGCTCGAGCGCTACGAGGCGCTGCGTGTTCTGCACGCGGAGGAGGGCAGCGTCGGGGCCCGTCAGCGCCTCGAGGATGTGTCCTACACCCTGTGCATCGCCACCGGCACCCGTGACATCGACTCCGCCCTGGCAGCTGCCCGCCGTCAGCTGTCCGGCGCCCGCCCCGACGACGACGCGCTGATGGCGGACGCGTGACGTGAGTGGCGCGAGCCGACCGGATACTCGGGTGATCCGCCGAACACCGGTCGGCGGCTGCCCGCCGTACCGAGGGCTGTCATCTGCCGAGAACCCAAGGAGCCACAGATCATGACGGACGTGTCCGGTACCGGTCCCGCTCCGGCGGACGACCGCAAGGTGCTCACCAACCGCCAGGGCCACCCGGTCCACGACAACCAGAACCAGCGCACCGTCGGCGCCCGCGGGCCCGCCACGCTGGAGAACTACGTCGTGACCCGCTGATCCACAGTGAACGGGGGCGGCACCGATACCGACAACATGAGATCGTTGGGCCACCGATCCGTGAGAGGCGACCCGGACGATGAACGAGGTGGAGCCGGACGGCTCCGGTACCGCGGCGCGGACGCTGGCCAGGCTGGCTCTGCTCTGCCTGGCGGGCGTGGTGGCGGCGGTCGTGGCCGCGGGCCAGTGGCTGCTCCTGCTGCTGGGTCTGGTGGGGCTCTGCCTGGCCGGCGCGGGCATCTGGTGGGCTGTGGCACATCGGGGTGTGGCGCGGCTGTGCGGCGCCCTGCTGGCCGTCGCCGCGCCCGTCGCCGTCCTGGTCCTGTACGCGGTGTCCGGCCTGTGGCCGTTCGCGGCGGCGGCGCTGGGCCTGTGGACGGCGGCACTGGCCTGCGCGAGAAGCGCGCTGCGCCGACTGCGGACACCCCGTGGCATGCACTCGCATCCGGTCCGGCCGCCCCGCAGACCGGTGCTGATCATGAACCCGCTGTCGGGCGGCGGGAAGGTCGCCGAGCACGGCCTTGTGGAGCGGGCTGAGGCGTTGGGTGCCCGAGTGATCCTGCTCGACGTGGACAACGACCCCGATCCGGCGGCTCTGGCTCGCCAGGCCGTCGCGGAGGGCGCGGATCTGCTCGGCGTGGCCGGTGGTGACGGCACCCAGGCCCTGGTGGCGGCGGTGGCCGCCGAACACGATGTGCCGTTCGTGGTCCTCGCCGCCGGAACCCGCAACCACTTCGCGATGGACCTGGGCCTGGACCGCGACGATCCGGCAAGCGGGCTCAAGGCTCTCTCGCACGGTGTGGAGATCCGTGTCGATCTGGGCGACGTGGCGGGTCGGCCCTTCGTGAACACGGTCTCGTTCGGGACGTACGCGGAGATCGTGCAGAGGCCCGAATACCGCGAGGCCAAGGCGTCCACCACTCTCGACGTGCTGCCGGACCTGCTGGCCGGCGAGGCCGGAGCACAGCTGACCGCCACGGCGGACGACCAGCGCCTCGAAGCCCCGCACGCGCTGCTGGTGAGCAACAACCCCTACGTGCAGGCCGGCCCGATGGGCGTCGGACGACGATCCCACCTGGACGGAGGCCGACTCGGCGTGATCAGCCTGCGGATCGAGGGCGCCGCACAGGCCGCCGAAGTCGCGCTGCGGGGCGAACGCGCCAGCGGGATCACCTCCTCGACCTCGCGCCGGGTGGTCGTCGAGGCCGACGCGGAGACCATCCCGGTGGCCGTGGACGGCGAAGCGCTGCTGCTGCCCCAGCCGGTCGTGTGCACCGTACGCCCCAAGGCCCTGCGGGTTCGGGTACCGAGAAACCGTCCCGGCGCGCCGTACACTGCCCCGTCCGTCGACTGGCGCCGTGTCGTCCGACTGGCCCTCAAACGGACTCCCTTCCCGGCCGTCAAGAACCAGGAGCAGAGCGATGCTTGACCGACCGCAGCGCCAACAGCGAACCTCCCGCGAGCTGTTGCGGGATCTCGCCGCCCTCGACCAGGCGCTGTACGAGGCCGTGACGGTCACCAGGACACCGGCCCTGGACTACGCCCTGCGGCGGCTGTCGGCCGCGGCGGACCACTCCAAGATCTCGTTCACGATCGCCGGACTGCTCGCCCTGTGCCCCGGACGGCCCCGGCGCGCCGCCGCCCTCGGGGTCGCGGCCATCGGTGTCGCCTCGGCGAGCGCGAACATGCTCGGCAAGCGCCTGGTCCGGCGACCGCGTCCGCACCGGGCCGAGGACTCGCCGTTTCCGGGGCGGCACGTGCCGATGCCGGAGTCCGCGTCCTTCCCCTCGGGGCACACGGCGTCCGCGGTCGCGTTCGCGGCGGCGGTAGGGCCCGCGCTTCCCGTCGCCACGGTGCCGCTGGGCCTGTTGGCCTGCGCGGTGGGCTACTCACGGATCCACACCGGGGTGCACTATCCGGGCGACGTGGTCGCCGGTGCCGTACTGGGCACCGGAGCGGCCGCCGCGGTCCTCGCGGCCGCCGGATGGCAGGGGCGGGGCGGGGGCGGTTTCCGTCTCTCGCGGCCGACCCGCTGAATGACCCTCGACATGAGCCGCGGCGCGGCGTTCGTCAGTTGGCCGCTCTGCGGCGCGACCACGCGGTCCTGGGGCCTCGGCCCGCAGTGCGCGCGCCCGCGGCCTCCGCGACATCCGATGGGCGTGCTGTCTCGCCTGCTTCCGTTGGTGCGGCGTCAGTTGCTGCCGCACGCCGCTGTCGTAGTGATAGGACGCAGGACACGTGTCCTGTTCCGTACTTGTGCCGCACCGGCAGGCCGTCCGGTGCGGCACACGAGCGTCGGCGACCGCGTATATCGGGCTGTGGGTGGGGCAAGCGGGGCCGGCAGCGAGGACCGGTCCGCCTCGTAGGGGCAGCCACAGTCCTCGCCCGCTCAGGTGGTCCAGGCGACCAACAAGAAGACCGCGCAGGCGAAGACGGCCCGCATCAAGCCGGCGACCACCGTCGCCGCGGGCGGCAACAGCGAGACGACCACCGGTTCCGGCGTGCTGGACCTGCACGACGGTACGAGCCGTATGCGGCTGGGCCAGGGCGGGCAGCAGCTCGAACAGCGGATCGTGAACCAGGTTCTGTACCAGAAGCCCCCTGCGGCAAGCGGCCAACTGCCCGAGGGCAAGAGCTGGATGAAGGTGGACCTGCAGCGACTGAATCGCTCGCAGGGCGCCGGTGGCCCCACGATGAGCGACCCGGCGAATTCCTTCGCCTACACCAAGTCCCTGTCCGAGAAGGACGTGCGGAAGGTGGGCGAGGAGACCGTGAACGGCGTGTCCACCACGCACTACCGGGTCGATCTCGACCTGTCGAAGCCGGCCGAGGGCGATTCGGCCCAAGAGCGGAAGCTGCGCGCGCAGTTGGGCGACGACGTGCCCGTCGATCTCTGGATCGACGAGGACGGGCTCACCCGCCGTCAGCAGATCCGGATGATCGTCAAGGACACTGCGCAGACCGGCGGGACCGGCGCCCGGCAGGCGCAGGCGAAGGTCGTCATGGACTTCAGCGGCTTCGCCACCGACGTCGAGGTTGCCGCGCCTCCGGCCGCCGACACCGTCGACATGACCGACAAGGTGTCGGGGCGGAGCGGAACGAGCTCGCAGACGAACTGACCCGCTCGTCAGGCAGGCATACCGCAACTGCGTGACGGTACGCGGTGCCCGGTCCGGCGGCTGGTGGATGTCGATCGGGGTACACGGGTCGGCATGACACACACCGACGACACCACGGCGGCCAGGGCCGCAAGGCAGCTGCGCCGCATCCGGGCCTTCTACGCGGCCGGCGTCGTCCTGTGGACGGCATCGTCAGCCTGGACGATGGGGGATTCTCCCGGCAGCCGGCCCATGTGGACCTCCTTGCTGCTCCTGGCCGTGTTCACGGGGCTGCTGGCCATGGCCTGCCGGTGGCTGCGGCGCCTCGGGTCCACCGGGTCGGCCCGGCCTTCTCGCCACGTCGCACTTTCCGGGAGGGCCGGGCGTCACGCGATGTCCAAGCCCTGATCACTTCGATAGCGGGGTACTGGCCCGCTCCGGCGCTCACCACGGGGCCCCGGCAGAAGTGCCGCGCCGCACGACTCGCCGGAGCGGCCGTCCCCGCACGGAGGGCACGGACACCCCGGCCGGTGCCCAGCAGCACGGACTGCGACCGGTGGGCTCACGGGCCAGGAGGACGGCGAACGCAGCAGCTGCGGATCCAGCGCACCTGGCGACGAGGCGCCGCGGGCGTACGACATGTTCAAGCGGAAGCCCGGCCATACCTCGACCGTGGAGCCGAACCCTTCGCAGACGCGCGTCGGGCTGCCGCGTTCGGCGTGTACACGGCGGGCTGGCCCGTGGCGGTACGGCTTCGCGGGCGCCCGCTGCTCGACCGGCCAGCCCCCTGGGACGTGCTTGGCCGGGGCTGACGCACCGCAGCTGGCGTACGGCGTGCTGGTCGACAGGACCATCGACGGCTGCCCCAGAATCACGCTCATCTGTGGATGATCTGCCTCAAACGCGCATTTCTACGCGTATCGGTCGATCTCCTGGGCACTTGGGGGTCACCATGAGACAGGCGGGACCTTCGGCGACACCTCAAGGAGCGACTGTGGTCATGCGCATCGGAGTCGAGGAGGAATTCCACATCCTGCAAGTGGAAAGCGGACTGCTGGTGCCGCGGGCCGATGCGGTCCTGCGTCGGCTTCCCCGGCGCACCTTCACCAAGGAACTGCACCAGTCCACCGTGGAGTCGAACAGCAGGGTGCACGCGACACTGGGCGGCCTGTACGCCGACCTCACCAGAACCAGACGGCGGCTCGACGCGGCCGCCTCCTCACTGGGCCTCGCGGTCGTGGCCGCGGGCACGGCACCGCTTGCCCCGGCCGCCTCCGGACACCCCACCGCCGGCGCGCGCTATCGCCACATGGTCGAGGAGTACCGCCAGGTGGCCGACGAACAGCTCATCTGCGGCGCTCAGATCCACGTGGACATACCCGACCGCGAGACGGCCGTGGGGGTGATGTGCGCGGTCTCTCCCTGGCTGCCCGTGCTGTTGGCGCTGTCCGCCAGTTCGCCGTTCTGGCAGGGAGCCGACACCGGCTATGCCAGCTGGCGCACCCTGCTCTGGCAGCGCTGGCCCACCGCGGGTCCCGTCGGCTGCTTCCCCAGCGTGGCCGACTACGACGCCGTGGTACGCGACCTCGTCCGGGCCGGGGTCATCAGCGACCCGGGGATGATCTACTACGACGTCCGTCCCTCCGCGCACCTGCGGACGCTGGAACTGCGTATCTGCGACGCCTGCCCGCGGGCGGAGACCGTCGTGCTGGTGGCCGGCCTGTTCCGTGCCCTGGTGACCGAGGCCATCGAGCTGCACGCGTCCGGCGCGGTGGTGTGCGACGGCCGCCACGAATGGCTGCGCGGCGCGTCCTGGCGGGCTGCCCGGTCCGGCCTGGAGGGTGCGCTGGTGGATCCGAGGACCCACCGGGAGGCGCCTGCCGCCGACGTCGTACGCGGGCTGCTGGCCCGGTCGCGTCCCACGCTGGAGGCCCACGGCGACTGGCGGACCGTGAGAGATCTGACCGAGGCGGCCCTGGCGGACGGGAGCGCCGCCGAGCGCATGCGCCGCAAGGCTCGCGAAGAGGACCTGCTGGCCTGCACGGACCTGCTGATCGCGGACACCCGCGGCGAGCGGCGACACCGCAGGCCGGCCTCCGTCGGCCGCAGGAGAGTCGCGCGCTCCACCGCGGGTGCGGCAGGTTCCGGGGCACCGAAGGTCCTGGGCAGCTGACCCGGTTGCGCGCGATGCGTCCCCCTGCCCGTCCGCCCTTCACCCGACACAACCCGAGGAGAGGTTTCGTTCATGTCCAGCAATACCGCCCGGGTCGCGACCGGCAGGCGCGACCCGGGCTTCCCGTCCAGGCTCGTGTCCGACGGCCCCAGGGAAGGGGGCGGAGCGTCATGTGCGGTCTGAGCGGCGAGATCCGCTTCGACGGCAGGCGACCCGGCCTCGCGGCCGTCGAGCGCATGGCCGACCGGCTCGCCGCCCGCGGGCCCGACGGCCGCGGCATCTGGACACAGGGCGCGGTGGCGCTGGGGCACCGACGACTGAAGATCATCGATCTGTCCGACCTCGGCGCCCAGCCGATGACCGACGCCGACGGCGAGATCACCGGCGTCTTCAACGGCTGCGTCTACAACTACCGGGAGCTGCGCGAAGAGCTCGGACGGCTCGGGCACCGCTTCGAGTCGACGTCCGACACGGAGGTCGTGCTCCATGCCTACCGGCAGTGGGGAACCGCCTGCGTGGAGCGCTTCCACGGGATGTTCGCCTTCGCGCTCGCCGAGCACCGCACCGGTCGTGTCGTGCTCGGCCGTGACCGGCTGGGGATCAAGCCGCTGTATCTGGCGCCGACGCCGGACCGGTTGCGATTCGCCTCCTCCCTGCCCGCTCTCCTGGCTGCCGGCGACGTGGACACCTCCGTCGATCCGGTGGCCGTCCACCAGTACCTGAGCTGGCACGCCACGGTCGCCCCGCCGCGCACCGTCCTGAACGGCGTGCGCAAACTGCCGCCGGCCACGGTACGGGTGGTCGAACCGGACGGCAGCCACCGCGACCACCGCTACTGGCAGCCGTCCTACACGCGTCGCGCCGAGTACGCGGGCATGGGGCCCGACGAGTGGCGTGACGTGGTGCTGGAGGCGCTGCGTACGGCCGTACGCCGCCGGATGGTCTCCGACGTGCCCGTCGGCGTCCTGCTGTCCGGCGGCCTGGACTCCAGCCTCATCGTCGCCCTGCTCGCCGAGGAGGGGCAGCGAGGCCTCAAGACGTTCAGCGTGGGATTCGAGGCCGAAGGCGGGGAGCAGGGAGACGAGTTCCGCTACTCGGACCTGGTCGCCCGGGAGTTCGGCACGGACCACCGCCGGATGACGGTGCCCTCCGAGCGGGTCTCGGCCGGCCTGGACGACGCCGTCTCCGCGATGAGCGAGCCGATGATCAGCCACGACGTGGTCGCCTTCCACCTGCTGTCGGAGCAGGTCTCCAAGGAGGTGAAGGTCGTACAGAGCGGGCAGGGCGCCGACGAGGTGTTCGCCGGGTACCACTGGTACCCGGAGCTGGCCGCGGTCGCGCGCGAGGAGGAGCCGCAGAGGTACGCCGAGACGTACTTCGACCGTCCCCACGCCGACCTGGCGAGGATCCTCCAGCCGCACATGCTGCTCCCGGACGACGTGTCGGGCCGCTTCGTCAGGGACCACATGGCACGTCCCGGCGCGCAGACCGCCCTGGACGCGGCCCTGCGACTGGACACCCACGTCATGCTCGTCGACGACCCGGTGAAGCGGGTCGACAACATGACCATGGCCTGGGGGCTGGAGGCCCGCGTGCCCTTCCTCGACCACGAGCTGGTGGAGCTGGCCGCGGCTTGCCCGCCGGAGCTCAAACTCGCCGACGGCGGCAAGGGCGTCCTGAAGGAGGCGGGACGCAAGCTCCTGCCGCGGGAGATCGTCGACCGGCCCAAGGGCTACTTCCCCGTCCCGGCCATCCGGCACATGGCCGGCCCCGTCCTGGACCGGGTGCGCGAGGTCCTCTCGGCACCCGAGGCGAAGAAGCGGGGGATCTTCCAGGAGTCGTACGTGGCCGAGCTCCTGGCGGCGCCCGACGAGCACCGGACCAAACGCGGCGCCAACGCCCTGTGGCAGGTGGCACTGCTGGAGACATGGCTGCAGACACACGGAATCACGTGACCGGCGAGTACGGCCCCCGACCTGTGCAGACACCGGCGCCCGCCCCGGCGCAGGGGCCCGCCCGCGCCGCGGCCCCCGCCTCGATGCCGTTGCCCGAGGCAGAGGGCCCGCGGGACGCCGTGACCCGGCTGCACGCGCACGGCTGCTGGTATCCCTCCGCCGCTCCCGACGGCACCGAGGTGGCCTTCATCTGCGACCGGGGCGGCGTCCCCCAGCTGTGGGCCGGGCCCGTGCACGGGGAGGGGATCCGGCTGCTCGACTCCTCCCCGGATCCCGTGAAGGAGGTGTCCTGGTCACCCGACGGCCGCTGGATCGCGTACACCACCGCGCCGGGCGGCGGTGAGCACTCACGGGTGCTGTGCGTGCGCCCCGACGGCACCGGTCGTCGCCTGCTGGCCGGTGCCGACCCCGACAGCTCCGCCTACCTCGGCTGCTGGGCCCACGACGGCTCGGCCGTCGCCGTCACCCTCGCCGCACCACCCACCGCCCGCGCCCAGGCAGACGGTCTGTGGCAGTCGACGGACGCCGTCCTGGCCCACTGGACGGCCTGGGACGGCCGAGCGACCCTCCTCGGCACCGCCGCGTACGCCGTGGGACCGGGCGGGACACCGGCGACCCGGCCGGGCGGAGGTCTGTCCGCCTACCTGATCGACCCCGACGGTCTGGCCTCCCCCGTGCTGCTCGCCTCGGAACCGCACGCCCCCACTCTCCGGGTGTGCGACCTCAGCCGCGACGGCCGGCTCGCGCTGCTGCGCCGGGGACCGCGCGGACGGCGGGAGGCGGTCATCCGGCGCACCTCCGACGCGGCGACCACTTTCACCCTGGCAGTCGCCGACGGTGACCAGTGGATCGGCCGGTTCTCGCCCGACAGGCGGACGCTGTGGCTGCGCAGCGACGCCGACCGGGAGTACGCGGCCCTGTTCGCCGTCGCTCTCGGCGCCGACGGCACGCCGCGCGGCAGGACCGTCGTGGCGGAACGCGAGGACAGCGACCTCGAACTGCTGACGATGGCACACGACGGCCGGACGGCCGTGCTGGCCTGGAACGTGCGGGGCGCGAACGAACTCGAGGTCGTCGAGACCTCCCCGGGGCACGGAGCCTTGGACGCCGCCGGACCGGCGCGGCCGGTACCGCTGCCCCACGAGGTCGTCACGCGGGTCGCTGCCGCCGGGCCGGGGCGGCTGCTGCTGGCGCTGTCCGGTTCACAACGCCGCCCCGGCGTGTGGTGGGCCCACGAAGGAGTGTCCCTGCTGCGCACCCCGTGGTCATCCCGGGACGAGGACGCCGTCCCGCCGGGCCGCCCGCCGGTACGTCCTGTCCTCTCGCGCCTCGCCGCCAGGGACGGACTGCCCCTCAGCGGCTGGTACTACCGTGCTCCGGGACGTGCCCCGAACGAGCCGGCGCCCTGCGTGATCCACCTGCACGGCGGCCCCGAGGACCAGGAACGCCCCGTGTTCGACCCGCTGTACCACGAGCTGGTCGGGCGCGGCCTGGACGTTTTCGCCCCCGACGTCCGCGGCTCCGGCGGACACGGCCGGTCCTTCGTCGACGCGGACCTGGGCACCGGCCGCTTCGCCGCGCTCGACGACGTCGCGGACTGCGCGGCGCACGCGGTCACGGCCGGCCCCGCGGACCCGACCCGGCTGGCGGTGATGGGGCGCTCGTACGGTGGCTACCTCACCTTCGCCTCCCTCGTCTGGCACCCGGACCTCTTCCGCACCGGCGTCGCCGTCTGCGGCATGTCCGACCTGCTGACCTTCTTCGCCGGCACCGAGCCCTGGATCGCGGAATCGGCGGCGCACAAGTACGGCCACCCCGAGCGCGACCGCGAACTGCTGCACGCCCTGTCGCCGATGAGCCGTATCGACGCGCTGCGGACCCCGCTGCTCGCCGTCCACGGCGAGCACGACACCAACGTGCCGCCGGGGGAGTCGGAACAGTTCGTGCGGGCCGCCCGTGAGCGCGGTGTCCCCGCCGAGCTCCTCGTCCTGCGTGACGAGGGGCACGACTTCCTGCGCGCGGACAACCGGCGCCTGTTCCGCCGGACCGCGGCGGACTGGATGGAGCGGCACCTGCACCCCTTCTGAGGCTCCGGGGGACCGGACGGCTGTGCCGAGCGCCGGCCCACAACACGGTGTTCGGACTCGAGGGTGCCCGTGCTGGAGGAGGGGCTCGCCGCCGACCCCTCGGTCAAGACGCTGCGGGCGGTGGCGCGGCACTGAGGCCGACCGCGCCTCCTGCCACCCGGATTCCCACGATGCAGGTGTCGTCGTCCGTGTCGGACCTGCTGTGGGTGAGCAGACGGTCCAACTGCTGGTCCAGTGTGGGCGGGACGGCCCGTGCGATCGTCAGGAACTGAGCCAGGGACTCCTCCACGGACCGGTCCCGGCGTTCGATCAGACCGTCCGTGTACATCAGCAGCGTGTCGTCGACGGCGAGCTGAACCTCGTGCTCCTCATATGTGGCCTCCGGTACGGCACCCAGCAGCAGCCCCTTGACCAGCGGCAGCGGTGCCGCATCCGAGCCGCGCACGAGGACCGGCGGCAGATGCCCGGCCCGCGCCCAGCGCAGGGTGTTGTTCTCGGGGTCGTACAGGCCGCAGACCGCGGTGGCGGTGACGGCGCCGGTCAGATGGTGGGCCACCATGTTGAGCCAGGACAGCAGCTGGCCGGGCCCGGCGCCGGTCACGGCGAGCCCGCGCAGCGCGTTGCGCAGGACGACCATGCTGGTGGCCGCCTCGATGCCGTGCCCGGCGACGTCGCCCACGCACACCAGCACCAGCCGGGACGGCAGCACGACCGCGTCGTACCAGTCACCGCCGACCAGATGCTGGGTCTCCGCGGGCCGGTAGCGCACCGCCACGTCCAGCCCCGGAACCTCCAGCGGCGCCCGCGTCGGGGGCATGATGGCGTGCTGCAACTGCAGGGTCAGCCGGTTGCGTTCGCTGGCCTGCTGCTCGCTGTGGGCGAGCTGGTCCCGGGTGGCGGCGAGGGCGACCTCCGTCCAGTGGTGGGCGGAGATGTCCTGGTAGGCGCCGCGCACGACATACAGCTGACCGGCGGAGTCGAGAACGGGCTCCGCCACGATCCGGATGTGGCGGGTGACCCCGTCGGGGCGTTGCAGACGGAACGCGGTGGACGCGGGACGGCGCTGGTGGAGCAGGGTGCGCAGAAACCGTCCGATGGCGATGGCGTCGTCGGGGTGGGCGTGGGCGGGCAGGTCCTCCAGCGGCACGGCGGCGTCGGAGACGGGCCTGCCGTAGAGGTGGTAGAGCTGACCGTTCCAGGTGATCTCGCCCGTCAGCAGGTTCTCCTCGAAACCGCCGATGCGACCCAGGCGCTGGGCGTGCTGGAGCAGGCTCGCCAGGCGCGCCGTCTCGTCCTCGATGCGCCAGATGAGCAGGACGCTGCCGCCGTGCCGGCTGATGTTGATGTCGGCGACGGCCGCGAGCGGGACGTCGTCCACCAGGGCGGTGAGCCGCATGCGGTGGGCGCGGAAGGGCTCACCGGTGGCGTAGACGCGCTCCATCCGTTCGAACAGCTCGCTCTGACCGGCGGCCATCGGGTACGCCTCCAGCAGCAGCGCGCCGCTCACGACGCCCCGCGGCCGGCCCGCCGGGTCGAGGAAGCGGCTGTTGACGTGGTGGATGCGGAAGTCGACGAGGTGCCCGTCGGAGTCCAGGTGCGGCACCAGCACCAGCGCCGGGTCGTGGAGGCCGTCGGCCAGATCCATCAGCTCGGAGACGTCCGGCAGGACGCGCGGGTGCGGGGCGCCGTCGGGATGGTGGAGGGCGTACGTCTCCAGGGTGTGCGCGCACAACTCGGCCAGCGCCTCGACCTGGCGGACGATCTGCGGGGGAGGGGGCTCCAGCGGCGCGGCCCAGGCGATCTCCAGGACGCCGTGGATACGCCCGCCGGTCTCCGCCGGTACGGCGACCCGGCCGCCGTCGGAGTGGTGGTGCTGGCCGATGGACGGCAGCCCGATCTCGGACAGGCTGCGGATCCACTGCCCGGTGCGCTCGGCGAGCCCACGGCGCGCCACGGTCGTCACGCCCGGCGGCACATGCCGCCAGCGTCCGGCCTCGGCCGTGGAGAACCCGGCGCTGCCCGCCAGGGCGAGGGACCCGTCGGCACCCAGGGCCCAGATGGCCACCGCCTCCGCGCCCAGCGGGGTCAGCGCGTGTTCCAGCAGGGAGTCGGCGACGGCCTGGGTGTCCTGGGCGGCGAGCGCACCACTCTCGGCGGTGCGCAGCCGTACGGCGGAGGAGTGCCCGTCCGGTGGGTCGGCGGTCGCGGCGAGGAAGGCACTGGACACCTCCGACACCCGGTCGCGCGAGGCCTGGTTGATCACCTCGACCGCGAACTCCAACGGCGTCACACCCGCCTGCGCCGTGAGCTCGGCGAGCTGCCGCGAGGCCTGCGCCGGACCGCAGCCCAGCCGCTCGACCAGGATGCCCTTGGCCAGTTCGATCAGGGCCCGCCCGTCCGCCTCGGCCTGCGCGGTTCGTACCTCCCGGCGCAGCCGCTCCACGGTCGCCGCCAGTCTGCCGACGGGAGAGGACTGCCCGTCACTGTCGTTTCCGTGGACGGTGGCCCGGTTGTCCACGGCGGGACTCCGGGGCTCGGGCGGCTGACGTAGATCACTCACGGTGGGCCTGTTCCTGGGCTGGGACGTCACGCGGTCGGCTGCTGGTCTGGGCGTGGGTTCAGGCGGGCAGCCACCGCCGGACCCGGGCGATGAGGTCGCCGGTGTCGACGGGTTTGGTGACGTAGTCGTTGGCACCCGACGCGAGGCTCTTCTCCTGGTCGCCGGGCATGGCCTTCGCGGTGACCGCGATGATCGGCAGCTCCGCGTACTGCGGCATCGAGCGGATCTCCGTGGTGGCGGCGTAACCGTCCATCTCCGGCATCATCACGTCCATCAGGACCAGCGAGATGTCCGGGTGAGCGAGCAGCATCTCGATGCCCTTGCGGCCGTTGTCCGCGTGCAGGACGTGGAAGCCGTGCAGTTCCAGCACCCCGCTGAGCGCGAAGAGGTTGCGGGCGTCGTCGTCGACCACGAGGACCGTCCGGCCGACGAAGGAGTCGTCCACCACCTGCGCCACGGGTCGTTGCGGCTCCTCGGAACGCACCAGCGACAGCACGTCGCCCGGCTGCTCGGCCGACAGGTGCAGGGTGATGCGCTCGCGCAGATCGTCCAGGCTGGCCAGGAAGTCCAGCGGCCGGTCGCCCGCCAGAGCCCGCAGCCCCTGCTCCTGGCCGAGGTTCACGCGGTGTCCGGTATGGATCAGGACCGGCACGCTGGCCAGCGCCGAGTCGCCGCGCATGGCCGCCAGGAAGTCGGCGCCCTCGTCGTGCCGCATGCCGAGTTCGAGGACGACGCAGTGGCAGGGGTCGGCCGCCAGCGTGCTCGCCGCCTCCTGCGCCCCCACCGCCGTGATGATGTCGATCCCCCCGTGCGGATCGTCGGAGTCGTACGCGAGGTCGGCGACGGCCCGCTCGGCGACGAGCGTGAGCAGACCGCGCGGGCGCTCCTCGATGACCAGAAGACGGCGTCTGCGGTGCTCGGGGGAAGGCGCGGGAGCGGCGAGCTGCCGGGGCTCGGCCGCCTCCTCCTCGGAAGCGGAGGTGTCGTACGGCTGTTCCGCCGGCCGTCCGCCGCCCTCCATCAGTTCCTCGAAGTCGGCGCGAGCGACAGGCAGGTACAGCGTGAAGGTGCTGCCCTGGCCGGGGATGCTGTCGACGGTGACCGCGCCGCCCAGCAGATGGGCGATTTCCCGGGTGATGGACAGACCGAGCCCTGTGCCGCCGTACTTGCGACTGGTCGTCCCGTCGGCCTGCTGGAACGCCCCGAAGATCGTCTCCAGTTGCTGCTGCGGGATGCCGATACCGGTGTCCTTGACCCGGAACGCCACGACCGGGCCGCCCCGGTGCACGCCCGGCGGGACCTCCCGGTCGGCGGCGGGCTCGATCCGCAGCTCCACACTGCCCTGTTCGGTGAACTTCACCGCGTTCGAGAGCAGGTTGCGCAGGATCTGGCGCAGCCGGGAGTCGTCGGTGAGCAGGTCGGCCGGGGTGCCGGGCGCGGTGGCCACGGTGAAGTCCAGGCTCTTCTGCGTCGTCATCGGGCGGAACGTCGCCTCGACGTACTCCAGGAGCTGGCGCAGCGGGACCCGCTCGGGGGCGACGTCCATCTTGCCCGCCTCGACCTTGGACAGGTCGAGGATGTCGTTGATCAGCTGGAGCAGGTCGGAGCCCGCCGAGTGGATGATGCCCGCGTACTCGACCTGCTTCGGGGTGAGGTTGCGCGAGGGGTTCTGCGCCAGCAACTGGGCCAGGATCAGCAGGCTGTTGAGCGGGGTGCGCAGCTCGTGGCTCATGTTGGCCAGGAACTCCGACTTGTACTTGGAGGCCAGCGACAACTGCTGCGCGCGGGTCTCCAGTTCCTGCCGGGCCTGCTCGATCTGGAGGTTCTTGGCCTCGATGTCGCGGTTCTGCGAGGCCAGCAGGGAGGCCTTCTCCTCCAGTTCGGCGTTGGAGCGCTGGAGTTCGTCCTGCTGGACCTGCAACTCCTCGGAGCGGGCCTGGAGTTCGGCGGTCAGCCGCTGGGACTCGTCCAGCAGCTCGTCGGTACGGACGTTGGCGACGATGGTGTTGAGGTTGACACCGATGGTCGGCATCAGCTGCGCCAGGAAGTCCTGGTGGATCTGGGTGAAGCGGGTGACGGACGCCAGCTCGATCACGCCGAGGACCTGCTCCTCGACCACGATGGGCAGCACCACCAGTGCGGTGGGCAGGGCGTGCCCGAGGCCCGAGGAGATGACGACGTACCCGGCGGGCAGCTCCTCCACGGTGACGGTACGGCGGTTGCGCGCGGCCTGCCCGACCAGCGAGCGCCCGACCGGGATACGGGTGGGCCGCTCGTCGTCGTCCGGATAGCCGTACGAACCCACGAGCCGCAGCTCGGGCCCGCGCACGGTGTCCTCCGCCAGGTAGAAGGCGCCGTACTGGGCCGAGACCAACGGCGTGAGCTCGTCCATGATCAGCTCGGCGACCACGGGCAGATCGCGGTGGCCCTGCATCAGGCTGGAGATCCGGGCCAGGTTGGTCTTGAGCCAGTCCTGCTCCTGGTTGGCCCGGGTGGTCTCGCGCAGGGACTCCACCATGGAGTTGATGTTGTCCTTGAGCTCGGCGACCTCGCCGGAGGCCTCCACGTTGATGGAGCGGGTCAGATCGCCCTCGGCGACGGCGCTGGCGACCTCGGCGATCGCGCGGACCTGCCGGGTGAGGTTCCCGGCCAGTTCGTTGACGTTTTCCGTCAGCCGCTTCCAGGTGCCCTCGACGCCCTCCACCTCGGCCTGTCCGCCGAGCCGGCCCTCGCTGCCGACCTCGCGGGCGACACGGGTGACCTCGGCGGCGAACGACGACAGCTGGTCGACCATCGTGTTGATGGTGGTCTTCAGCTCCAGGATCTCGCCCCGGGCGTCGACGTCGATCTTCTTCGACAGATCGCCGTTGGCCACCGCCGTCGTCACCAGGGCGATGTTGCGCACCTGCCCGGTGAGGTTGTTGGCCATCGAGTTGACGTTGTCCGTGAGGTCCTTCCAGGTGCCGGCCACGTTCGGCACGTGCGCCTGACCGCCCAGGCGGCCCTCCGTGCCGACCTCGCGGGCGACGCGGGTCACCTCGTCGGCGAACGCCGAGAGCGTGTCGACCATGGTGTTGATGACGTCCGCCAGGGCGGCGACCTCGCCCTTGGCCTCCACCGTGATCTTCTGGGAGAGATCGCCGCGCGCCACGGCGGTGGCCACCTGGGCGATGGAACGGACCTGCCCGGTCAGGTTCGACGCCATCACGTTGACGTTGTCCGTCAGGTCCTTCCAGGTCCCCGACACGCCCCGTACGATCGCCTGCCCGCCGAGGTTGCCCTCGGTACCGACCTCGCGGGCGACGCGGGTGACTTCGTCGGCGAAGGCGGAGAGCTGGTCGACCATCGTGTTGATGGTGTTCTTGAGTTCGAGGATCTCGCCGCGGGCGTCGACGGTGATCTTCTGGGAGAGGTCGCCCTGCGCCACCGCCGTCGCCACCTGGGCGACGTTGCGGACCTGCGCGGTGAGATTGCCGCCCATGAAGTTCACGGAGTCCGTGAGATCGCGCCAGGTGCCCTTGACGCCCTTGACGTCGGCCTGCCCGCCGAGGCGGCCCTCGGTGCCGACTTCTCGGGCGACGCGGGTGACTTCGTCGGCGAAGGCGGAGAGTTGGTCGACCATCGTGTTGATGGTGTTCTTGAGTTCGAGGATCTCGCCGCGGGCGTCGACGGTGATCTTCTGGGAGAGGTCGCCCTGTGCCACCGCCGTCGTCACCTGGGCGACGTTGCGGACCTGGGAGGTGAGGTTTCCCGCCATGAAGTTGACCGAATCGGTCAGGTCCCGCCACACACCGCCCACTCCGGGCACCTGGGCCTGACCGCCGAGGCGGCCCTCGCTGCCGACTTCTCGGGCGACGCGGGTGACCTCGTCGGCGAAGGCGGAGAGCTGGTCGACCATCGTGTTGACGGTCTCCTTCAGCTGAAGGATCTCCCCGCGCGCGGGCACGTCGATCTTCTGCGAGAGGTCGCCCTTGGCCACCGCCGTCGCCACCTGGGCGATGTCCCGGACCTGGGTGGTCAGGTTGCCCGCCATCGCGTTGACCGACTCGGTCAGATCCGCCCAGGTGCCGGAGACTCCCGGCACCTCGGCCTGGCCGCCCAGCGTGCCCTCGGTGCCCACCTCGCGAGCCACCCGAGTGACTTCCGAGGTGAACACGGACAGCTGGTCGACCATGCCGTTGAAGACCGTGGCGATGTCACCCAGCAGGCCCTGTCCGTCGGACGGCAGCCGGGTACCGAAGTCGCCGTCGCGCACGGCGGTCAGCCCGGCCAGCAACTGCCGTAGCTCCTGCTCGCCCGGAGCCTTCTCCCGGTCCTGAGTCGACGTGTTGCTCATGCCCACCCTCGTTCCGCTCCCCAAGAGCCCCCGCACCGAGGACTCGGAACCGTGCCGGGCTCGTCAAGGGCCCGTTCACCAGCGACAATTCCGCACCCCACGGAACTGCCCGATGAGAAATCCGTCGAAGATTAACCCAGGTGCGCAGCGGCGACAAAAGCCTGGTGGAAGCGTTGTGTCAGGCCGAAAATAGACGGTGTGAAGTCGGCATGGGGGGAGTGATCCCGGGTACCCGGCCCGATTTTCACGCGCCTGGGTGTGCCGACGCGAGGGCTTCCTCCAGGGTGGGGTGACAGGGGACGACGGTGTCGAGTCCCACGAGCTGCAAGGTGCGCAGCACGGCGCCCCGCACCACCACGAGGCGCAGCCATCCCTGCGCGGCCTGAGCGGACTGGAAGGCGGCGATCAGAGCGTTGACACCGCTGGAGTCCATGAAGGTGACCCCGCTCAGATCGATGACCACCCGGTGCCCTCCTGGGGCGTCGGCCAGAGACAGGGCCCGCGTCAGGCCGCCCACGCTCTGATGGTCGATCTCTCCGTCGAGGCCGAGCACGGTGATGTCGTCGGCGTCGGTCCGGACCACGGACAGTCTGCCGTGTCCCACTGCTTCCCGGTTGTCTGCCACTGGGTCCTCTGCGCACTCGATGGGGGCTGTCACGTCCTTGGTGCCACCGTTGCCCAGGAAGCCCGAGCACGATGCATGAGACGGCGCTCTGGTTCCTGGACGACACAAGAACAGCGCGGCACAGGAGTAAGGCGGGTATGACGGGGTATCCGCGCGCCCATGAACGGGGTATTGGAGATGGTCGGCAGGCTGCGGGTCCTGCCTGAGGAGTGTGCGTGGATGCCGGAAGCCGCACCTGCCGAGGTGACCGTGGCTCTGGACGGAGCGGACGGCTGTATCGCCGACGCTCGGGCCCAGACGTCGAAGTTCCTGACGCGGGTGCAGGGCGAGTACGGGCTGCCGGTGTCGGCCCGCGCCATGGACCTGGGGCAGCTGGTGGTCAGCGAGTTGGTCACCAACGCGCTGAAATACGCGCCCGGGCCGGTGCTGCTGATGCTGCGCATCGCCGACGCCGTGCTGGAGATCGAGGTGTGGGACACCGATCCGACGCTTCCGCTGGCCCGCGCCGCCGACGCCGGTCGGGTGGGCCAGCACGGTCTGGAGATCGTGATGGCGGTGGTACAGGGAATCGAGGTACGCAGAGAGCCCGTCGGTAAGCGGATCACGGCTCTTCTCGCGTTGTTCGACGACCCACAGCAGGACTTTTCTGGCTGAACGGGCCTCGCGGCCGACGACCGTGGACATCAGAAGGTCGTGTCTCGGGTCGTGTGCCGGCCCTGTCCCGTCCTGGAGGCCCGGCGGCGCAGCCGGCCGCCGCCGGTCACCAAGGGCGGTCTTGGGCTGCCCTTGGAGGCATCAGCCGGCAACGATCGCCTTCTCGGCGGCCGTCTTGATCCGGGTGCCGAAGGCAGGGGCGTCCTTGCGGGCCGCGGCGAGCGCCAGACCGACCAGCAGTTTGCCCAGACCATGGCCCTCGAGATGGTTGAAGATACGGACGCGAGTCCTGCCGTCGGCCAGGGCTTCCAGGTCGTAGCCACCTTCGCGCACCGTCACGCTGTTTTTGGACACCTCGGCCCAGCGAAGCTTCACCGGCGCTTCGAGTTCGGTGATGCGGAACTCCCGGGCGGTCTTCATGCCCGCGTCCTTGACGGCGCTGCGGAAGACCGTGCCCACAGCGGTCGGGGTGTCCGGGATCCTCTCGATGGTGAGGACCCGGGGGCTGAACTGAGGATCGTTGCGCCCGTCGGCGAGGTAGGCGAACACCTCCTCCACGGGCCGATCGACCTCGACCACCGCTTCGAACTGTCCAGACATGGGCACTCCTCATCTCCGCGGCTCGGCCGACGTGCGACCCGGGCCGTAGGCCCCTTCTGCCGTGGCGGCACCGTGACCCTACGGGAGGACCCGACCTCGCGCGAGACGAGCGGTGACCGCGGCGGCGTACTGACCGAGCGCTCCGCCGGAAGTGAAGCCGCGCCACACGCTGCCGTCGCCGAGGTCGACCTTCGGGGCGGGGACGGTCACGGTCCGGGTGTCGATCCGGATGGTGCCGACCTGGGTGGTGCCCGCACCGAGCGCCGTGCGGGGGGCTTCGCCCCGGGCAGGCCCTACCTGACCCAGGGCGCCCAGTGCCGTTCTCGAAGGCAGTTCGACGAGGTCCTCCCGATGAACGAGGACGAGTACGCGAGCAGGAACTGCGGGAGAAGTAGTGCTCCGGCCCGGAACGCGAACGCTCCCCGACAGGCGCAGCGGACACGATCATTCGCCGACCTTGATATCCGACATCAGCGAGTCGGCGATCCACCAACCAGGGTCAGGGCGTACGGCGTGGTCGCCGACTGCTCGGCCCCGGGGCTCAGCCGGTGAATTCGTTGACGCCGAGGGCGAAGTCCCAGTGGCCAACCCCGTTGCCGGCGAGGGCCACCGTGACCAGGCCCATTCCTTCCAGCCAGTGCGCCATGCTCAGGCCGCCGACGTCCAGCGGGCGCAGCCCGAGGCTCTCGATGAATGCCGCCACGCCCGCCTTGGCCTGCGCATCGTCGCCGGCCATGAAGACGGTGGGCCGACCCTTCTCCAGGACATTACGGAAGATGGTGTTGAACGCCTTCACCACGCCGGCGCCGGCCGGGGCCACCTTGGCGACTTCCTGCGCGACCGAGGTCTCCTCGCTGTGGGCCAGTCCGTCGAACGTGGCGTTGAAGGGGTTGCTGATGTCGACGATGACCTTGCCCGCGAGGGCGTCTCCGTACTCCGCGACGACCGGAACGACACCGTCGTACAACAGGGCCGTGATGACGATGTCCCCGGCCGGGACCGCGCCCCACTTGCCCGTCGTCGCGCCGCCGCCCAGAGCCTTGGCCAGGGCATCGGCCTTGGACTGATCGCGTCCCATGACCTCGACGGTATTGCCTCCCGCCACTGCGAGCGTGCCGATGGCACGGGCCATGTTTCCCGTACCGATGAGGGTGATGCCGCTCATGAGGTGTGCTCTCTTCCCGTTCGATTCGTTGCTGCGACTGTGGTTCAGATGGCGGTGGTGCCGCCGTCGGTCACCAGTTCCAGGCCGTTGACGTAGCTGGAGTCGTCGGAGGCGAGGAACAGGGCGACGGTGGCGATCTCTTCGGGGCGGCCCATCTTTCCGCGGGGGATGAGGGACTCGAATGCGGCCTTGGTCGCCTCGTCGAACAGTTCTTCCTGTTTGGCGGTGGCGACCTGGCCGGGGGTCAGGACATTGACGCGGATCTTGCGGTCGCGCAGTTCGTTGAGCCAGACGCGGGCCCAGGCCTGCTGGACGGCCTTGCTTCCCGCGTAGAGGCTCCAGCCGGGGAAGGCGCCGAGGGAGGCGTTGGATCCGGTCATGAAGATCGAGCCGTTGTCGTTGATCAGCGGCAGTGCCTTCTGCACCGTGAACAGGGTGCCGCGCGCGTTGAGCCAGAAGGCGCGGTGGAACTGTTCCTCGGTGATCTCGCCGAGGGTGGCGGATTCGCCCATCCCGGCGCTGGCCCACAGCACGTCGATCGATCCCTTTTCCCGCTTGACGGTGTCGTACAAGCGGTCCAGGTCGTCCAGTTCGGCCGCGTCACCCTGGACGGCGGTGACGTTGCGGCCGATCAGCTTGACGGCGTCGTCCAGTGCCTCCTGCCGCCGGGCCTGGATGAAGACGTGCGCTCCTTCCTCGACGAAAAGTTTGGCGCCGGCCAGTGCCATGCCGGTGGATCCGCCGGTGATCACCGCTACCTTGCCATCGAGCTTTCCCACGATCACTCCGTTGAATTGATGGGTATCCGAAACAGTGCCGAATTGGCTTCGGTCTCAATAGGTACCTATTCAGGCTGCCATTGGCCTGAGCGGGTGTCCAAGACTTCTTTTAGTCGTGGTGATACCCTGAAGGCATCACCGGATTGGGAGGCGCCATGGAGGATATGGACCTGCGCAAACTGCGCTACTTCGCTGCCGTGGCCGATCAGTTGCACTTCGGCCGCGCCGCTGATGAGCTGCATATCGCGCAGCCGGTGCTCAGCCGGCAGATCCGCGCGCTCGAGCAGGATCTCGGCGCCTCGCTGTTCACCAGGGATCGCCACGGCGTGGCGCTGACCGACGCGGGCCGACAATTGCTGGCCGATGCCGGTCCGCTGCTCGCCTCCGCGCACGCGGTCCGCCGCCGCGTGTCCGCGGCCGCCCGCGGCAGCCGACGGCTGATGGTCGGTTTCCGGGCCGGCATCCCGGTCATCCCGGCAGCGCGGGCGTTCGAGGTCCGGCACCCGGACGTGGTCGTGGACGTGCAGCGGATCGAAGGGGACGACCAGGCTCCGATGCTGCTCGACGGCCGCATCGACGTCGCCTATGTGCGGCTGCCCATCGACGAGACCGGCCTGCGCGTCAGCCCGCTGTACACCGAGCCGCGGGTGGCGGTGCTGCCCGCCGGTCACCGGTTGGCCGGCAAGGAGGAGGTCACCGAGGCCGACCTGGCCGGCGAACCGTTGGTCTGGCATGCCGACCCGAGTACGCAGCCCACCAGGCGCCCGCACCCCAACGCCGGGTACCAGGTGCGCGGGGTGGACGAGACGCTCGAGCATGTCGCGGCCGGCCGGGGCATCTCCTTCCTGGCCCGTTCCGCGTCCGTGTTCTCCTCGCATCCGGACGTCATCTATGTGCCCATCCCGGATCTGGCGCCCGAGCAGGTGTGCCTCGCGGCGGCGGCGCGCACCTCGTCCGTGGTGGATGACTTCTTCGCCGCGGCTCAGGCGACGGCCGAGATCACGGCAGAATGTGGGAATTATGAAATGTGGCAGCGTGGAAGCGATGCCGTTTCAAAGCGCGGTTGAGCAGTCCGAATGACAACAGACGGTGTCGATTCTCGCTGGGCGTCTACATGGCATTCGCCCCCGAGCTCAATGCCCGTCAAAGGCATTCTCGATCAATTCCGCGAGACGCTTCCACTCCTCGATCTCCGTCTCAATTCTCCATCTCTCCGAGCATGCGAAGAATCCGCGCGGACGGTGTGATCTGCAGGAGCCTGATGTGGCGGATTTCCTTGCGGTGGTGTGTGTAGGCGATGGGCAGGGCGCCGTCCGGTGTCTGCGCTGTCGAGGGATAGGACAGTTCGCGGCCGTCGCGGGAGTTGTTGGTGAGGCAGTAGCCGTCGCCGGTCACGAGGTCGGCGCGCCGCGGCCAGGTCAGACCGCCGTCGGACGAGAGGGCGAGGCTGAGCGGCGCGCGCGGGGCGCCCCAGAACGCGGTCGAGGGGGTCTGCCGTACCGCCGTCGTCACCGAATCGTCCGGGGCCTCGCCGTCGGCGAGTGAGTCCGTGTCGGTGGCCCGAACCTACGGCGGCGCGATGGCGCTGACCGCCCACCCGGAGGCGTCGCTCCGGCAGCGTACGGGCGAGGCGTTCGAGGAGAGGCGCGCCAGCGCACGCCGGGCCGCCGGCGAGGTGCGCGCCGGCGAGACCGTGCTGCTGGACGCCGGATCGACCGTGGGCGCCCTCGCCCACGAACTGCGCTCCGCGAAGGAACTCACGGTCGCGACCCCGGGGCTGACGGCCCGGCAGGAACTCTCCGACGTCGAGACGGTGCACGTCGAGTGTCTCGGCGGCACGCCCGGAGGGCGGTCTGGGCGACGCGGACTGGAGCACTCCCAGCATGGCGACCACAACGTTTCGCCCCAGGCCTTGTCCCGGCCGACCGGGTGTCCTGGTGCCCGGGGCGAAACTGCCGGATGACTCACCGCGTGGCGGTGCCGGCTGCGGTCCCGGTCAGGAGCGCCGTGTGCGGCGGGTGCCGTAGAGGGCGGCCGCCCCAAGGGCGATCACCGCGGCGGCGCCGCCGGCTATCAGGCCGACCGGTGCGCTCGAACCGGTCTCGGCCAGCGGCGGGGTGCTGTCGCTGGGCGAGGGCGCCGGGGCGGTGGGGGGCGTCGACTCCAGCGGAGGGACGTCCGGGGTGGTGGGCGGAGTGGAGGAGGTGGGGGGCGGAGTCGTCTGGTCCGCGGGCGGCTGGCTGGCGGGCGGGCTGCTCGGGCTGTCCGGAGTGGACGGGGAGGCAGGGGGCGTGGGGGAGTTCGGCTGCTCGGGGGTGCACGACTTGTCGCCGCCGTTCCACGCCGCGATCAGGTGGTAGGGCGTGACGACGTTGTCGGGCTGGTAGGGCGCGGGCCCATGACCCTTGCCCGACCCGCCGTCGTAGATGACGTCGTCGCCGTACAGGTCGATCTGTCCATAGCAGTCCGGCGTCTTCACCTTGAGCTTCTGCCAGGTCCGCTTGGCGTCGTCGGCGCCGGGGAGGTCCTCGGCGCCGAGATAGACCGTGGCGTGATCGGTGAGAGTCTGGAGACCGGAGGTGTACCAGTTGGGACCCTCGGTGGTGTATTCGGCCAGCGAGACCGGGTACTTGCAGCCCTCGCCGACCGTCTGCCCCGGAGCCAGCCGCACCTCGACGGTGCCGGGGGCGGCGGACCACTGGTGGAAGCCGCCCTGAGAGGTCCAGTCGGCATCGACCGGCTTTCCGGCGGCGTCGACGAGGCGGTACTGAACCGTGGCCGTCTGGCAGCCGCCGGCGGGTGTGGCACTGGCGGCAGCGGCCCCGAACAGGGGAGTGGCCGTGGCGATGAAGGCGGTTGCGGCAACAGCGGCCGACGTTCTGGAGCGTGAAAGGCGCGTCAAAATGTGTCCTGGCGGATTCGTGAGTGTGGGAGGTGGCAGGACGCGAGCAGCCGCGACAGGCGGAGAGTGGGAACGCAACCCGTGTCTGAGCCACTCGCGTCACTTCGCCCGCTTCAGTGACAGCGAGCGAGCCGCATTCTTGTCGCTCTTCACAAGTCCCGTCAATCTTTCACGAGTTCGGCACGCACTGGAGTCCTGGCTTGCGAGTTCTGCCCTGGTATCCGCAGGTGGCCACGACGGGATGCCGGTACGTTCGGGAAGCGTCGGGCGCGAGTGTCGGGGCCGACCATTGGAGGAGATGTACGGGTGAGAATCGTCGTGACGGGTGCGTCCGGGTTCCTCGGACGACTGCTGGTCGGCGCGTTGTTGCGGGCGGGGGCCTTCGACGGTGAGCCGATCAGTCGTCTGGTGCTGATCGACCGCGTGGCCTGGCCCGACGACTCGCAAGGTGGCCACACTCCGGTGCAGGTGGTGAACGGGGAACTGCTTGAGCACCTGGACACGATCTTCGCCGAGCCGGTGGACGTGCTGTTCCATCTCGCCGCCGCGGTATCGGCCGAGTGCGAGGCCGACTTCGATCTCGGGATGCGCGCCAATGTGGACGCCACGCGTGCGCTGCTGGAGGCGGCGCGGGCGCAGTCCCGGTCGGGCGGGCCGGTGGTACGGATGCTGTTCGCCAGCAGTATCGCCGTCTACGGCTCCCACCCGGCCCTGCCGCTGCCACCGGCGGTCAGCGAGACGACGGTGCCGGTACCGCGGTCGAGTTACGGTACACAGAAGTTGATGTGTGAACATCTGATCGCGGACTGCACCCGCCGCGGCTTCATCGACGGGCGGGTCGTGCGGCTGATGACGGTGGCGGTACGTCCGGGCAGGCCCAACGCGGCCGCCTCCGGCTTCCTGTCCGGCATCGTCCGCGAGCCCCTCGCAGGTCTGCCCGCCGTCTGCCCGGTCGATCCCGGCCTGAAGGTGGCACTGTCCTCCCCTCGGCGCACCGTGGCAGGAATCCTCCGCGTCGCCGAGGCGGAACGCGGCAGCGGACCGGGGCACTTGGACGGGCCGCTGCCGGTCAACCTGCCCGCCCTGACCGTCTCGGTCGCCGACATGCTCGCGACCCTGCGACGGGTGGCCGGTGACACCGTCGCCGACCGTGTCACCGTCGCCCCCGACCCGGCGGTCGAAGCGATCGTCGGCTCATGGCCGGCCGTCTTCGACCACCGACGCGCCGCCGCACTGGGCCTCGGCCCCGACCCGAGCTTCCTGTCGGTGCTCCAGGACTACCTCACCGATCACCCGGACGCGGTCGCCACCCCAGTGGACTGACCCACGGCAGACGGCCATGTCGGACGGCACCGGCGGGTTGGTCGATCAACACGGGCCGGCCGGCCGACTCGCGGGCAGGGCGCGGGCACGACGAGAGAACGCCGGCAGCACCCTCACAGCGGGTGACCGGCACCGGGGGCGCCACCTGATTACCATGCTCACGGAGGCGAGTCGCCCCCCCCGTGAGCCGCCGGCCCGCCACCGCAGCCACGGACCGGCCTCTCGGTGGATCCGTCAAGGCAGGATCTCGACGTACCCGTCGGTTCCGTGCACGCGGATCCGCTGTCCGTCCCGGATCCGGCGGGTGGCCTGCTCCACGCCCACGACGGCCGGCAAGCCGTACTCGCGGGCGATCACCGCGCCATGGGTCATCAGACCGCCCACCTCCGTCACCAGGCCCGCGATGCCCACGAACAGCGGCGACCAGCTGGGATCCGTGAAGGTCGTGACCAGGATGTCGCCCTCTTCGAGCTCGGCCTCCGCGATGTCGAGGATGACGCGGGCCCGTCCCTCGATGGTCCCGGTGGAGACCGGCAGGCCGACCAGGGCGCCGTCCGGCACGTCGTCGCGTCGGTACGCCCCGTTGAGAGCCTCGCCGTCCGAGGTGAGGACCCGGGGAGGTGTCAGCGCCTGGTACGAGCGGAACGCGTCCTTGCGTCGCTGGACGAGCCGGTCGTCGACCTGCTTCGAGCGCACGACGTCGTGGAACTCCTGGAAGGTGAGGTAGAAGACGTCCTCCTTCCCGGCCAGCACGCCCGCCCGAACGAGGCGCTCGGCCTCCGCCAACAGGGCCTGCTTGTAGACGAAGTAGCGGCTGATGATGCCGTACTTCGGGTACTCCCGGTATCCGATGAAGGTGCGGACCCGCTCGATCATGCCCTTGGTCTCGTCGGCCTTCCGTTCCCCGTCCGGCAGGGTCCGCAGGCGTGACAGCACCTCCTGTTCCTTCTGCTGCGCCCTCCGGCGCCCTTGCTCGAAACGCCGCTGGGCCGCGCCCTGTTCGAAGTTCCTGACGTTGTCGAGGATCACGGGAACAAGGGTGCTGGGGCGCTCGCGCCAACGCGGCCTCGTGATGTCGATCTCGCCGACGCAGCGCATGCCGTACCGGTCGAGGTAGTCCTCGATGGCATCGCGCGCTTCGGTCCCGCCCGGGAGCTTCACCAGCTCGTCGAGGAAGCCGTCGTCCTCGACGCCCTCGAGGAACCCGACCACCTCCGGATGCGGGCGGATCGCGTCCGCGACGTCGAGCAGCGCGAGTCCCATCTCGGACGTGACGTTGCCGGGGGCGGACAGGGTCAGCGTGTCAGCCGCGTTCTTCTCGCCGAGCCACTCCTCCAGCTTCTCGTTGAGCCACCATGTGGCCTCCATTCCCGCCATGATCACCTGGAGGTTCAGCGGATCACCGAGGACTCGTTTGTGCTCCTCGAAGGCCTCCAGCAGGAAGTCGAACAGCGCCGGTCCGGTCTTTGCCCGGGCGTCGCGCCGGAGGGCGGCGACGGACGCCCGGCTGCGCTCGATCAGCCCGGTGACGACGGCCGGATCGGTCGCGATCGGAGCAGGCGGGGAGGCGGCCGACGGCCTGCCGGGAGGCGCGTCCGGAAGCGACGGGACGAAATCCTCGCGGTCGAGGACGGTCTCCAGCGCGTCCCGGACCAACGGGTCGCCCTTTCCCATGAGGTCCAGCAGGCCCGTGCGGCTCGCGGGCGATGCCAGGCGCCGGGTGACGTCGACGAACAGCCTCCCGCCGGCCTCGTGCATCGGCACCATGGCCGTCAGCCGCCACAGGGAGAGGCCCAGGGGCTTCATGGCGTCGGTCATCATCTGCTGATGACCGACGGAGACATAGACGTGGTTCTCCTGGTCGTCGCTCTCGGGGACGGGGAACAGCGTGGTGATCGGCCTGCTCTGCACGATGTGGAAAGCGTCGTCGACCAGGCACCATTCGATGTCCTGCGGGCGGCCGAAGTGCGCTTCGATCCGCCTCCCGAGCTGCACGAGCCGGACCGCCTGCGCGTCCGTCAGCGCCGGCTGCTCCTGTCGCCGCGAGTCGATCTCCACCTCCTGTGTGCCGCCGGACGGCAGGGCGTGAACGGCACGCTGTTTGGCGGAGATCGTCCCGGCCACGACTTCGCCGTGCCGCACCTTGAAGACGTCCGGGTTCACCAGACCGGAGACCAGGGCCTCGCCGAGGCCGAAACCGGCGTCCACGGTGGCGACCGTCCGGTCGCCCGTGACGGGGTCGGCCGTGAACAGGATGCCGGACGCCTGCGGGAAGACCATCTGCTGCACGACCACGGCCATGTGGACCGTACGGTGGTCGATGCCGTTGCGTCGGCGGTAGATCACGGCCCGTTCGCTGAACAGTGAGGCCCAGCACCGGCTGATGTGCCGAAGGATCGCCGTCGGTCCCACCACGTTCAGGTACGTGTCCTGCTGGCCCGCGAAGGAGGCCGTCGGCAGGTCCTCCGCCGTGGCGCTGGATCGCACGGCGTAGGCGGCCTGCTCATCGGACCGGGCGAGCGCCCGAGTGATCGCCGCCGCGAGGTCGCCCGGGACGGCGATCTCTTCGATGGCCCGGCGGATCTCCGCGCTGAGTGTGCGGATCGCCTCCTGATCGTCCGCGTTCACGCGCGACAGCTGTTCGAGTTGATCGTCGATCGACGGCGTTTGCGCCACGACCCGCCGGAAGGCGTCCGTCGTCACGCAGAAGCCCGCCGGTACGCGGATGCCGTCGATCCGGGACAGGGCGCCCAGGTGCGCGCCCTTGCCGCCGACGACGCCGATCTGACTCTCGTCAATCTCTTGAAGATCCAGCACGTACCGCTCGGTCATCGCAGTACCGTCCCCGGTTGCGTTCCCCGTCGACGAGTCGGTCGAGAACAAGTCGTTTCCCCATCTCCGCAGGTTGTGGCCTCGGCCGACGATTGTGCGCGGTGACCCGGGTCTTGCCGCAAGCCCCCCTGCGCGCTATAACTTGAGAGTGGCAAGGAGAGTTCTCTCCTTGCCTTTGCCTTTTGCCGTCCGCTGGGATTCACACGATCTCGCGAAGCGTCCAGGCCGAGCCGCCTGATGTGTTCGCCGCGAGTGGCGCTCGGGTCGGGTCGAGGAGTGATCATGTGCTTGCTCGGCGACTGATCGGGTACCGCGTTTGAATGAGGGTGGTATCTGCATGGCCAGGCGATGACTGAAAGCGATGCGTGTGTGACTCGTCTCAGTGGCTCGGGTGATGACCCGCTCTCCGTCGCATGGGAGATCGCCGATGCCGTGGACGGTCTCGCGAACGTGTGGTCGGTGGCCGCTCAGGGGGCGAGTCTGAGGTTGTCGCCGCACCAACTGAGAGCCCTTCGGGTCCTGGAGTCGGAACCGGGGCTCAATCTCACCACTCTGGCGGAGAGCATGGACATAGGGCCGCCGACTGCCAGTCGGTTGTGCGACCGGCTGGAGGCGGCCGGCCTGCTGGAGCGGCTGCTGCATCCGCACAGGCGACGTGAGGTGCAGCTCGTTCTCACGGGGCGTGGCCGGCAGATCCTGAACGAAGTCGCCGCGCGCAGATCTCAGGCGCTTGCCGTGGTCCTCGCGGCCATGGAGCCCGGCGAGCGGGCGGCGCTGGGCGGCGGCCTGCGGGCTTTCCTGACCGCGCAGGGCGATACCGGCACGCCGAGCGACGACCCCGAGCGCTGACGGTCCGCCCTGGCGTCGAGGCTCTGCCGCAGGAGCCGCTCGCCGAAGCCGCCCGTCGCGGAACGGGTGCCGTGGACACCGGTGTTGACCACGATGAGACGGTCGCCGGGCTCGACGTGGAACGTCTCCTCCGCGTGGAGAGGTCGGTGAGACCGGGTCCCATGCCGTCGGCGCCGGTGGACCGGCCCAAGGTGTTGTCGCCGATGGCACAGACGGGTTCGAGGCGGCCGCCGAGGACGTACGCCTCGCGGGCGCAGCCCCGGCCGGGCAGGAGCTGCCGTCGCATCTCGGCGGCGAGGGGCGGCCGACGGGGGCGGCGGGCCTGGGGGGTGGACGGCGGTGTCGCGGTCCGCGGCGGTGAGCTCGTGTCCGAGTGCCGTGGCGAAGTCTCCGAGCTGGAGCACAGGTGGGTCACCGGTGGCAGGACGGCCAGGCCGTTGCCGGCGACCGGGAGTGACCTCTGCTGTGCGCCTACCCGTTCGGCTGTGGTTCAGAGGCTTTCACGGCGTCACGGTGTGGCACAGCAGCAGGCAGACGTCGTCGTCCCGTTCGGAGTCGTGCAGGAGGGGTTTGAGCAGCGCGTCGGCGGCGGCGTTCAGGTCCTGTTCCAACTCCGGTGTGTTCAGCGCCGCGAGGGCGTGGCTCAGACGGCCGATACCGGGGTCGATGCCCTGCCCCCGGCGTTCGACCAGGCCGTCGGTGTACAGGACCAGGGAGGAACCGGCGGGCAGGTCGGCCCGGTGATCCGTGTACACGTAGTGCAGCGGGATGCCGAGCATCACGCCGGGTTTGGCGTCCAGGACCCGTACGGTGCCGTCGGCGGCGCGCACGACCGCGGGCGGGTGGCCGGCCGACGCCCAGACCACTTCCGGTTCGCCCGGCCGGAAGCGGGCGATCAGCGCGGTGGCGTACAGGTCGGGCTGCAGGTGGCCGAGCATGCGGTGCAGGCGCGTGAGGATCTCGCCGGGGGTGGCGTTCTCGACGGCGTAGGCGCGCAGGGCCGTGCGCAACTGGCCCATGACGACTGCGGCGTGCAGTCCGTGGCCGGTGACGTCCCCTATGACGGCCAGCAGGCTGCCGTCGGGCTGGAGGAAGGCGTCGTACCAGTCGCCGCCGATGTTCATGCCCCAGGTGGCGGGCAGGTAGCGCGCGGCGAGCAGCACGCCGGGCGGGGTGGGCAGTTCGGTGAGCTGGGCACGCTGCAGGGCCACGGCGGTGTTGCGGGACTGCTGGTAACGGTGGGCGTGGTCCAGGGCGACGCCCACGCGGCGGGCGAGTTCGACCAGCATGACGGAGGTGTCCTCGTCGAAGCGGGGGCCGGGGGCGGTCAGGGTGAGCACGCCCAGCAGGCGCTGTGCGACCAGCGGGATGGCCAGCAGCGGCCGCTGGGGGGACAGGACGGAGGGCGGGAGGTCCTCGACGCCGGGCAGGCCGCCGGGGTGGGCCGCGGCGTGCTGGGGACGGCCCGTGCGGGCGGCGGCGACGGCGGCGGCCGAGTGCTCCCGGACGCGGAGTGCGTGCTCGTCGTCGTGGTCCGCGTACTCCTCCTCGTCGAAGAGCCAGACGTCGAGATGCTCCGCGTAGTCCGGCACCAGCATGTCGGAGAGGCGGCGCAGGATGGCCGTATGACTGAGCGACGAGGTGATGGCGGCGCTGGCGTCACCGAGAAAGGTCAGCAGGCGCCGGGCTCGTTCCGCCTCGGCGCGCGCGGTCCGCTCGGCTTCCAGGAGGTCGCGCTGGGCGCGTGCCGCGGCCTCCAGGTCGGCATGGAGCGCAAGAACGCCCTGGTTGGTCTGATGCAGTTCCTCCCGGTGCAGCCGGACCAGGCTCTCCTGCTCGTCGAGGAGGTTCAGCACCGCCGCGGTGTTCTCGTCGGCGCGCAGGAGGGCCTCCGGCAGCGAGGTGGCGACGCCCAGTCCGTCCTGGGCGCGCTGGTGAGGCAGGGAGCACGTGAGTGAGGGCGCTGCGTCCAGCGGGCCCGGCCCGGACTGGCCCACCGGGCTCAACCGAGCCTCGAGTCGACCGGTCTGCCCGGTGGCGGACTGCCGGACGTGGAGCAGGAGTTCCCACTCTCCGCCCCGGCCGAGGCAGCGGCGCAGCCGCGCCGTCAGCGCGGTCAGGAAGCGGGTTCGTTCCAGCGCCGGTGCCCCGGCGTCCGTGGCGATGCGGTCGACGGCGGCGCGGGCCCGGGCGGCGTCGGCGACGGAGGCGATGTTCCAGACGTCAGGGGGTGCGGTCATGCGGGTCCGTCCGGGGAGCAGGGGTCAGTACGGCCACACTGGCGTCGTCGCGCAAGGGGCGGGCGGCGCTGCCGGCGTCCCTCAGGACGACCGCGGCCACCACGGCCGGGTCGTGCAGGCCGAGTTGGGGATCGCCGGGAGGCACCCAGCGGCTGGGGAGTCCGTCGCTGTGCAGGACGAGCAGACTGTCCGGCGCCCAGTCGGTCGCGGCCAGCGGCACGGTGGCGGGGAAGTGGGCTCCGACGATGCCCGGGTGGGAGATGAGGGGCCGCCACGCGCCGTCGGTGCGCAGCCTGGCGCCGATGTTGCCGACACCGGCGAACGAGAGCCGGTCGCTGTCCTCGTCCAGCTGTGCGACGCCGACGGCCGCGCCTCGCGTGGCCCGCAGCGCTGTGTGCAGTTGCCGAAGGATCTCGGCCGGGGGCAGGTCGGCGCACCGGCGCAGTTCTTCTACGGCGGCGGTGGACGCCTCGGCCGCCTTCTGCCCGTGGCCCAGCCCGTCCACGAGCATCAGCGTGACGCGCGGACCGGAGCGCACCCGGCTGAAGGCGTCTCCGGAGAGCTCGGCGTGAGCGAGGGAGGTGGTGATCCCTCCGGCCCGGGTGCCCGTGCGCGAGCGGACCTCCCGGGGCTGAGGGCCGCCGGGCGCCCGGGCCGGGGCGATGCGTGCCACCGCGACGGTGCCCCCACCCGGTCGGCTGTGCAGGTCGAACTCGCTGGAGATGCGTCGGCAGGTGCCCAGGCCCGCCCCCAGGGAGGAACGGGCGGTCGTGTGACCGTCCCGCATCGCTGCCGGGATGTTGTCGATGCCGGGTCCGTGATCGAGCGAGGTGATCTGCACGCAGGGCACGTTCTCGGCGCAGGTGTCGGAGGGGGCGGCCAGATTGATGAGGACGCGCCCGCCGCCGGCGTGCTTGACGAGGTTGGTGCCCAACTCGGTGGCCACCAGCGCCGCGACCGCCGTGGAATGCGCGTCCAGTCTCGCGCCGGCGCAGGCGGCTTCGGCGGCGACGCGTACGTCCCGGACGCGGGTGCTGTCCTGGACCGGGATGTCCCACACCCTGCTCAAGGCGCACCTGTGCGGGGCGCGGGCAGGCCGGAGACCCAGTCGGTGATGGTGACAGTGGTGCCCTGGCCGGGACGGCTGTCGAGAGCGAACTCCTTGACGAGCCGCTTGGCCCCGCTCAGCCCCATGCCCAGGCCGCCGCCGGTGGTGTAACCGTCGGTCATGGCGAGCTCGACGTCCCGGATGCCGGGGCCCGCGTCGACGAAGGACAGCCGCAGTCCGCGGTGGGTGCCTTCTGCCAGCACCGTCATCTCCATGTGCCCGCCGCCGCCGTGCACGAGGGCGTTGCGGGCCAGTTCGCTGGCGGCGGTCACCAGTTTCGTCTGCTGGACCAGATTGAAGCCGAGGTCGGCAGCGCTCTGGCGCACTTGTTGTCGTACCCAGGCCAGGTCGGCGTCCGAGCCGATGGGCAGACGCGTGGTCGCGGTGATGGGGGCATGCATCATGCACCCTCTTCCAGGTGAGCGGTCGGAGCCGCCGAGGACGCCCGGCCCAGCAGGGACAGCGCCTTCTCGACGTTCAGGGCGGTGCTCAGGCCGGGCAGGGTGAGACCCAGTTCGACCAGGGTGATGGCCACCGCCGGACGCATGCCGGCCAGTGTGGTGCGCGCGGCCAGCAGGCGTGCGCTCGCGGCGATCTCGGCCAGGACACGGCCGAGGAAGGAGTCGATGATCTCCACGCCGGAAAGGTCGATCACCACACCCGCGACGGGCATCGGACTGGACGCTATGCGCCGGGAGATGTCGTGCTGGAGTTGTTCGGCGGCCCCGTCGTGCAGTTCTCCCTGCAGGGTGACCAGCAGGACGTCTCCCAGGGCCAGTACCGGTACGGGGCCCGGTCCGGGATGCATGGCGGGGAGGCCGGTCACCGCGGGCCCGCCTCCGTGACGGGGCGCGCGGAGACGACGATGCCCTGCCGGGTGAGCGCGTAGGCCAGCGCGTCGGCGAGGCCGGCCCGAGTGATGATCGACCCGAGGTCGATGCCGAGCTGGACGATGGTCTGCGCGATGGCGGGACGGATCCCGGAGACGATGCACTCCGCGCCCATCAGCCGGGCCGCGGCGACCGTCTTCATCAGGTGCTGGGCCACGAGCGAGTCGACGGTGGGGACGCCGGTGATGTCGAGGATGGCGTACGCGGCCCGCTGGTCCACGATGGCTTCGAGCAGGCTCTCCATCACGACCTGGCTGCGGGCGCTGTCCAGGGTGCCGATCAGCGGTACGGCGACGACGCCGTCCCACAGCTTGATGACGGGCGTGGCCACCTCCAGGAGCTGCTGGCGCTGCCGGGCGATGAGCTCCTCGCCCGCGCTCACCGTCGTCTCCATGATCACCAGGCGCAGCGTGGAGGTCAGGACCGTCACCGCCTGCGTGCAGGCGGTGACCCGCGCGTCGTCGGCGTCGTCCTGGAACTCGGCACGCAGCAGCGCGGTCACGGGCTCGCGCAGGCCCGCGACCTCGCCGGCGATCTGCGTCGGCGTGAACCCGGCCCGGGCCCGGGCCGCGGCCATCCGGCCGAGCTGGTCTCTCACGGTGAAGAATCCGGGAGCCTCGACATCCTCCAGCCGTCCGGAGCGGGACACGTCGGCCAGGGCGTCCACCACCGCTTTGCACGCCTCGACCGCCTCGTCCCGGGAGACGGTGAAGACCGTACGGAACAGGGCGGCGTCCGCCCAGCGTTGGGCGATCTGTTCACGACGGTGTTCCAGAAAGGCACCCAGCTCCTTCGCCGTCCCCGGGGCCGTGTCGTGCTCCGCCACCTGCATCGTCTCCTTGCCTGCGAGGCCGTAGGGCCCGCCGGGCGGTCAGGCCATGTAGCAATTATTGCCGCATGGCAAACGTTAACGCGAGCGTGTGGGGCGAACAACATGCGGTCGCCGCCATGGGATCGTTCGTCCGTCACGTGAACTGTGGCCTGCCACGCCAGTCCAGACACACGATCAGCGCGTCGTCGTCCGGCATGGCTTCGCCGCGGTGGCCGGTGAGCTCCCGCAGGATCGCGCGCGGCACCTCTGCGGCGGGCAGCAGTCGCGTGGAGTGGATGGCCCGGGCGAGCGCTGCCTCTCCGTAAGCCTCTCCCTTGGGGGAAGCCACGGCATGGACGCCGTCGCTGACGAAGACGAGCCGGTCACCGGGCTCGACGTGGAAGTCCTGCGCCACGTAGTCGGTCTCCTCGAACATGCCCAGCGGGAGCTGGGCGTCGAAGGCGACGCGTTCCACGCTCCCGCCGCGCAGACGCAGCAACTGTGGGGAGCCGGCGTCCACGACGGTCGCCCGGCCGCTGGCCAGATCGAAGTCGAACATCAAAACGGACACATAGCAGTGTCCCCGGTAGTGGGCGTAGACGGCCTGGTCCGACAGGGCCGCCTGGTCCGCGATGGAGAGCCCGGCACGCCGTGCGTTGCGCAGCGCTTTGATGGCCAGGTTCGTCAGCAGGGAGGCCTCGATGCCCTCGCCCATGCCGTTGGTGACGTACAGCATCAGATGGTCGGCGGTGGCGGACCAGTCGAAGTTGTCGCCGAAGATGGCGTAGGCAGGCTCCAGTTGGGCCCCCAGGTCGTACTCCGGGCGGGAGCAGGCGCGGCCGGGCAGCAGCTGCCACTGCATCTCGGCGGCCAGCGTCAGCCGGTCCTTGCGCCGCGCCTGGAGATACACGTCGGTATCCCGCTCGGCCACGACCACCTCGTGCCCCAGTACGTCGGCGATGTCTGCCAGTTCGGACTCCCACCGGTGCGCGGCGTCGCCGTCGGACAGCGTGAGCGACAGCACGCCGAGCCGGTCGCCGCGCACACTGACCGGCAGATGCAGGCGGGTCCGCCCGTTCCGTCCTTCCTCCCGGTACGGCTTCTGGGAGCCGAAGGCCCGGCCGGGCGGGCTGTTGTGCACCGACATCGGCACCAGCGTGTGCGGCAGCACCGACACCGGCTGGAGCACGCTCAGGCCGTAGTCGGCCATGAACAGCTCGACGTCCTCCGCGCCGTACTGCTCGATCAGTACGGCGCGGATGGCGTCGAGCAACTCGTGGGGGGCCGCTGTACGCAGAGCGCGTTCAACGGCCAGAAATCTCTTCATGATGTGAAATACACCTGTCCTTCGCCGGACGACGTACGGGGTCCCACTCATCCCGGTCCCGTGTGGTCAGCGCGTGTGCCTAGTAGGCTGACAGCAGCCCAGTGCCTGCGAGAGTGTGATCGTGACTGCCTTCCGCCGCCGCTCAGAGCGCGATGAGGTCGCACGCGTGACCACCACAGCCGTCGAGCTGCTGGAGGTCGTGTGGGGCCGGGCCTCGACCGCGCCCACCTCCGCGTCGCAGCTTCGGGTGCTGCACATCCTCGAACACCACGACGGCATCAACCTGCGCACCCTCGCCGAGTCCCTCGCCTCGACCCCGCCGTCCACCAGTCGGCTGTGCGACAGGCTGGTGGCGGCCGGGTTCGTCGAGCGGGTCGTGAGCGAGGAGAACAGGCGTGAGGTGCGGCTGCATCTCAGTGGTCCGGGCCGCGCCTTCCTCGTCGACCTGCGCGCCCGCAGGGAGAGGGAGTTGCAGACCGTGCTGGCGGACATGCCTGCCGCCAAGCGGGTCGCGCTGCTGGAAGGGCTGGAGGCGTTCTGCGTCGCCGCGGCCACGCAGATACACGACGACGCGGCGGATTCCGGCAGCCGGACCGCCTGAACCGACCATCGCGCCGACAGCGTCTTTGTCACCTCTCGACAGGTCCTTCCCCATACGTCCGACACGGTTGCTGTGTTGCTTCCCGGCTTTTGTTGTCAAACGGCAACAGTGCGTCTGACCGCCCTTACCCGAACTCGGTTACCCCGTCATGGCGAGTTCTTCGGTGGGTGTGCCGTTTGTCTCTCGAACGAGGGAAGCCGTGCATGTGCGGAGCCATCCGGGGAAGGGGATGGATTTCTGCTCAGCCGAAGCGCAACGTACGCGGCGCGAAGGTGCCTTCGGGGCCGTCGGCGCGGCCGACCGACCACACCGTGTCGGTGCCTGGTACCGGTGTCAGTCGCAGTGTCCGGGAGTCTCCCTCTCCCGCCACCGTCGGTTCGCTGTACTCGGTGAACGACTGGCCGTTCCAGGAGAGGAAATCCGGCCCCGGGACAAGCGGCGGAGAGCTGCCGGCCGGGCCCCACTTCTGCGAGCGGGCCACCGACACCCAGGCCAGTCCGCCGGACGGGGAGGCCGCCAGTGAGCTGATCGAGCCGAAATCGGTGGGGACGCTCACCCGGTTCCACGTCTGCCCGTCGAAGCGGAGCAGCAGCGGTGGAATCGGCCGGCCCGGCGGGCCGCCGACGAACCCGGCCGTGCCACCCGCCCATACCTCGGTCGGCGAGACCGCCAGCACACTGCCCACCGCCGACCGCGGGAAGCCGTCCACGATCGTCTGCTGCCACGCCTGCCCGTCCCAGTGGGACACGGCCGCACCGGAGTCGGTGGCGCCCGCGGCCCAGACGTCGTCGGCCGCCTTGACGTGCAGGCCGTACACCGCGCCCGGCGGCACGGGCATGTCCCGCCAGCCGCTCCCGTCCCGGCGCAGCAGCACCTGGGCACCGTCCCGTGAGCCGATCAGCCAGGTCTCATCGCCGCCGGTGACGACTTCGGTCAGCAGCACACCGGACGGCGGCCGGCTCTCCGACCAGGCGATGCCGTCGAAGCGGAGCAGACGGGCGCCGCCCGCCGCATCGCGGCCGACCGCCCAGACCATGGTCGGTGAGGTGGCGGCGATGGACAGCAGCTCTCCCTGCCAGCCGATCCCCCACAGGCTCTGGCGGTGCCACGCGGTTCCGTCCCAGCGCAGCACCAGCGGGAAGCCCGGCGCCTCGCGCCCCACGGCGTCCGCGCCCACGGCCCACGCCCGGTCCGGGCCGAGGGCGACAGCCTCGTTCAGCGCCGCCTGGGGGCGTACCTGTGCCGGAACCGGAACGTGCTGCCAGGACAGGGGCTGCGCCGCGGCCGAGCCCATGACCGCGATGAGGGTCATGGCGACAGCGAGGGCCGCGACGAGAAGTCTTCTTGTCATGCTCAGCCTCCCAGACGCTCGCTCATCAGGTTCGGTTTCGAGCCGTAGATCTCGACGGTGCCGAAGGACAGCAGTGAGGACCCCGCCCTCGTCAGCACACGCGGTGTGACGTCGATCGCGTTCGTGCGCTCCGGACCGTAGGAGAAGGTGGTGCGGGGGCCGTCCACCCGCGCGTACTTCGACTGGAACGCGCGGTCGCTGCGCACCGGCAGCCACAGAGCGCCGTCCGGGCCGCGCACCATGCCCTCGGTATAGGTGTCGCCCAGCGGCGGGTGGGAAATGCGCCAGACGCGTCCGTTGAAGGTCATCAGGTAGGTGCGGGCCACGCCGTCGGTGTACTGGCTGCCACCGATCGTGATCCGGCCGGAGGGTTCGAGCAGCAGCGTGTGCACGTTGCTGTCCGGCGGCAGCGGTACCTGCGCGTCCTGCCATGCCGTGCCGTCCCAGTGCAGGACGGCGGTCCCGGTGCTGGTGTCCGCCCAGGCCCACGCGTCGTCGGCGGCACGCGCGGTGACTCCCATCAGGTACAGCACGCCGGCCGGGGTGGTCTGTGCGGTCCAGCGCGAACCGTCGTAGTGCAGCACCTTCAGCCCCGTGGCGTCCTCACCGACCACCCACGCGGCTCCCGGCGTCGCGGTGAAGTCCTGGTAGGTCCACAGGGTTTGCGGCAGCGGGAGGGCACTCCACCCACTCGCCGACCGGCGCAGGATCTCGCCCTCCCCCGCGCGGTTGTGGAAGATCCACACGTCCGTGCCGACGAACTGCACCTTGCCGAGCCAGCCCGGCTCACCGGCACCGGGGAAGGTGGTGTCCCGGCTCCACGTCGTGCCGTTCCACCGGTACAACATCGGCCGCAATCCGTCGGAGGCCTGTTCGTACCCGGTCGCCCACGCCTCGGCCGGCCCGCGGGCGGCCAGATCGGACACGGTCACGGGCGGGGCCGCCGCGGGCACCGGTAGCGCCGACCAGCCCGGTGTCACGGCAGGGTTCTGTGGCACGGCCGCAGCCGGCGACACCACCGCGGCACACGCGATCACAAGACAGACGACGACCGCACGGAGACCGTTCACGAGACCTCCCAGAATGCGAAGGCCGCACACGTTATGGGCCTTCACCGATCCGTGGACAGACGGCATTCGGCCGATCGCGGTCCCTGGGAGCGTGGGGCAGCAGGGTTGCGGGTTCGGGCGGGGGCGCGAGATCGTTTGAGGCGATACTGCTGGTGTCGTCCTTCGGAGGCCCTGCGTGAGCGATCCCGTGCCCGCGTCGCTGCCCGCCCCGCCCTATTACGCGGTGGTGTTCACGGCAGTGCGGACGGCCGGCGACAACGGCTATGCGGAGATGGACGAGCGGTTGTTCAAACTGGCTGCCGACCAGCCGGGATTCCTCGGTGTCGATGCCGCTCGCGGTGCGAACGGCCTGGGGATCACGGTGTCGTACTGGAGGGACGAGGAATCGATCGCCGCATGGCGGGATCACGCAGAGCACGTCCTGGCCCGTGCGTACGGACGCGAGCACTGGTATGCCTCGTTCTCGCTCCACGTGGCCAAGGTCGAGCGTGCCCACGCCTTCACCCGCCCGGCGGACGCGTAGGTCCTGTTGCGTTCGGTCGGGCGGGCGTGGGCTCGAGGCGTACGACGATGCCCTTCGACGTGGGCTGGTTGCTGATGTCGGCGACGCTGTCCAGCGGCACCAGGACGTTGGTCTCGGGGTAGTAGGCAGCCGCGGAGCCCTGGGCGGCCGGGTACGGGACGATCTCGAAGTTCTCGGCGCGGCGCTCGGTGCCGTCCGCCCAGACGCTCACCAGGTCGACGTGGTCGCCCTGGGCGAGGCCGAGTTCGCGCAGGTCGGCCGGGTTGACGAGCACGACGTGGCGGCTGCCGTGGATGCCGCGGTAGCGGTCGTCGAGCGTGTAGGGGATGGTGTTCCACTGGTCGTGCGAGCGCAGGGTCTGCAACAGCAGATGGCCCTCGGGCGCCTTGGGGACCACGCCCTCGTTGCGGGTGAACAGCGCTTTGCCGGCCGAGGTGTTGAACACGCCCTCGTTGACGGGGTTGGGCAGTTGGAAGCCGCCGGGTCGTGTCACCCGCGCGTTGAAGTCGTGGAATCCCGGCACGATGCGGGAGATGCGGTCACGGATCGTGCCGTAGTCCCCCTCGAACCGGTCCCAGGGGATGTCCGGCTTGCCGTCGAGGGCGCGGCGGGCCAGCCGGCACAGGATCGCGACCTCGCTCAGCAGCAGGGGGGACGCCGGTTCGAGGCGCCCCTGGGAGGTGTGCACCTCGCTCATGGAGTTCTCGACCGTGACGAACTGCTCGCCGTCGGCCTGTACGTCGCGTTCGGTGCGGCCGAGGGTCGGCAGGATGAGCGCCGTGTCACCGCAGACGGTGTGCGAGCGGTTCAGCTTGGTGGAGATGTGGGCGGTCAGCCGGCACGAACGCATGGCCTCCTCGGTGATCTCGCTGTCGGGAGCGGCGCGTACGAAGTTGCCGGCCAGGGCGAGGAACACCTTGACGCGGCCCTCGCGCATCGCCTTGATCGCGTTCACCGAGTCGAGTCCGTGCGGGCGCGGCGGATCGAAGCCGAACTCCTTCTGCAGCGCGTCGAGGAAGGAGTCCGGCATCTGCTCCCAGATGCCCATCGTGCGGTCGCCCTGGACGTTGCTGTGTCCGCGCACAGGGCAGACGCCGGTGCCGGCGCGGCCGAGGTTGCCGCGCAGCATCATGAAGTTGACGATCTCCCGGATGGTGGGCACGCCGTGCTTGTGCTGGGTGATGCCCATCGCCCAGCAGACGACGACACGTTCGCTGCGCAGGACCTCGTCGTGGACCTTCTCGATCTCCGCGCGGGTCAGCCCGGTCGCCGCGCGCACGTCGTCCCAGTCGACGCTCCGGGCATGCCGCGCGAACTCCTCGAAGCCGGCGGTGTGGGCGTCGATGAAGTCGTGGTCCAGGACGGTGCCGGGCCGGGCGTCCTCGGCTTCCAGCAACAGGAGGTTGAGGGCCTGGAAGAGGGCGAGGTCGCCACCGGGCTTGATGTGCAGGAAGCGGTCGGCGATCTGGGTGCCCCGTCCGATGACCCCACGTGGTTTCTGCGGGTTCTTGAAACGCCGAAGCCCGGCCTCGGGCAGCGGGTTGACCGCCACGATGCGGGCGCCGTTGCGTTTGGCCTCCTCCAGGGCCGTCAGCTGGCGCGGATGGTTGGTGCCGGGGTTCTGCCCCACCAGGAAGATCAGGTCGGCGTGGTGGAGGTCGTCGAGGCTGACGGTGCCCTTGCCGGTGCCGAGCGTCTCGCTCAGGGCGAAGCCGCTGGACTCGTGGCACATGTTGCTGCAGTCGGGCAGGTTGTTGGTGCCGAAGGCACGGGCGAAGAGCTGCAGGACGAAGGCGGCCTCGTTACTGGCCCGGCCCGAGGTGTAGAAGACGGCCTCGTCCGGGGTGGCGAGGGAGGTGAGTTCTCCGGCGAGCACACCCAGGGCGTCGTTCCAGCCGATGGGCTCGTAGTGGTCCGAGCCCGGCCGCTTGATCATGGGTTCGGTGAGCCGGCCCTGCTGGTTGAGCCACATGTCGGAGCGCGAGGCGAGGTCGGAGACGCTGTGCTCACGGAAGAAGTCGGCGGGGATCCGGCGTTTCGTGGCCTCGTCGTTGATGTGCTTGGCGCCGTTCTCGCAGTACTCGTTGCGATGGCGCTGCCCCGGGACCGGATCAGCCCAGGCGCAGCCGGGACAGTCGATCCCGCCCACCTGGTTCATGGCCAGCAGGTCCACCCCGGTCTTGCGCGGGGAGGTCTGCTCCAGGGAGTACTCCAGCGCGTGCACGACCGCGGGGACCCCGGCCGCCCACTTCTTCGGCGGTGTCACCGAGAGGGTGGTCTCCGGCTCCTCGCCGGACGGGTTCTGCATCGCTTCGCCTTTCTCTTGCCGCGTCCGTCCTGCCGCGTCCGGTACGGGGGTCAGCCGACGGGCCACTGGGCCACACGGCTCCTCGGCGGTTCCGGGTGGTCGTGCTGTACCCGGCCGTTGCGGATGGTCCCGCGCCAGGCCCCGCCCTCCTGTCCCAGCCCCTCGATGAACTGCTTGAAGTGCTGGAGCTCGCGGCGGACCACCCGGGCGGTCACCTGCGTGACCTTGGAAGAGCCGGTGAGCCGTTTCGCGGCCCCGCGTGGCTCGAGCAGCATCCGGACGGTGATGGCCGTGCCGCCCGACTCCGTCGGCCTGAACTCCACCTCGCCCTGGTGCGAGGGGCGCTGCTCCAGGCCACGCCAGGCCAGGTAGGAGTCGGGGTCCTGCTCCACGATCTCCACCGCGAAACGGCGGCGCAGCGGCCCGTAGCCGATGGTCCACGCGGTCACGGTGGGCCTGACCTGTTCGACGCCGTGCACCACGGGCGAGAACCGGGGGAAGGTCTTGAACTGCGTCCACTGGTTGTACGCGGTCCGCACGGGCACGGCGACCTCGACCGTCTCCTCGACGTGCTGCCTCGGCAGCGGCCGGCGGCGGGTGACACCGTCGGGGTCGGGGCGCATGCCCGGCGTGTGCGGGACGGCCTGCCGGGAGTCCTGTTCGCGCGCCATCGTGGCCTCTCCTCCGGTGCAGGGATCCGGGCCTCGTGCACCCGCCTCCCTCTCGTGTGTCAGTGCTCCTCTCCCGGTTCCCCCATCGCGGTCTTCGAGTCGTGCGAATGCGCCTCCATCCTGCTCGGTCCCCGGCGTCGGGGTCCGGGGCGCCGTCGGCGGTCACCCGGCACAGGGGCAGCGCCCCTCGACCGGTCGTAGGGACCGTCAAGAGGCGCTGTGCCGGGTCGGACCTGCTGACGCTCAGCGCGTCGCGGCGCGCGTCCTGCGGCGGCGAAGGGCGAACACCGTGGTCGTGGCGACGGCGGTGGCGAGCCCGGCGGCGAGCGTGATCGGCAGGGCCGGGGAGGTGCTGCCGCTGTCGGCGGCGTTCTGTGCCTTGAGGTCCGCGACGTACGGCGCGTACGGGGTCGTGTCCGACGTGGCCGAGGACGCCTGGAAGTGGCGCGGAATCCTCTGCACCGACTTGACCGAGCCGTCGGTGTTCAGCAGGACCTGCTTGTTGTGGGGGTGCCGGAAGTCGAACATGCCGGTGAGGCTGCCCGCCCGCTGGTCGAAGGAGGCGCCGCCGATGCGGCCGGTGCGCCAATTGTTCTCGATGAACTGGGTGATCGACGTCTGCTCGGTGGCGGTGTGGTCGACCTTGTTGACCTTGCTGTAGGGGGAGATGACCAGCAGCGGCTGCCGGGTGCCGGGTCCGCACCGGTTTGCGTCACCGCCCGCGGCGGCGGGACCGGACTGGCAGGCGGGGCTGTCGAGGGCCTTGCCGTTGGAGCCGACGGTCGTGTCCTGGGAACCGTTGAGCACCTCGGAGGTGACGTGGTCGTACCAGCCGTCGGAGTCGTCGTAGGCGATCACGATCGCGGTGGACGTCCACTCCGGGGACTTCTGGAGGGCGTTGATCTCCTTGACCAGGAAGTGCTGCTCGTCGAGCGGGTCGGAGTAGCCGGCGTGGCCGTCCTGGTACTCGCCGGCCTTCAGGAAGCTGACCGCGGGCAGGTTTCCGGCATCGAGCGCGGCGTCGAAGTCGCTCAGGTCGTAGTTGTGGTTGGCGCGCCCGTCATGGCCGATCTCGGCGACGCTCCTGGGGGCGAGGTGGTGCGGGTTGGCCGTCGACTTGTAGTAGGCGAACGGGTTGTGGTGCGGGCTGTAGTCGACGGCCGCCGCGCCGCCCACGTTGGTGTGGGCGGTGTCGCACTTGGCGTAGTCGCTCCGCTCGCCGTCCCACGCGGTGCTGGGCCGGAAGCCGCCCTGGAACCAACCCCAGCTCACGCCCTTGGAGTTGAGCAGGTCACCGATGTTCCTGCCCTGCATCGCGGCGAGCGCGCTGGTGCTGGTGTGGTCCCTGTCCGCGCAGTCGTCGTAGGCCGGGTCGGGGTCGTTGACGACCGTACCGACGCCCTTGGCGTCCGGCGAGACCACGGCGTACGAGTCCGGCGTCCTCGTCTGCTTCGGGTTCTCGGTGCCGGTGGACGGGTCCACGGAGATGACGCCGTGCGTCTGACCGGAGACGAGATTGAGGGCACCTGGCGTGGAGGGGCCGTAGACCGAGCTGAAGGAGCGGTCGTTGAGGGAGTAGTGCTGGGCGTAGTTCCACAGCGCGGTGACGGTGTTGCCGTCGTAGTAGTCCACCACCAGGCCGGGCTCGCCGAACAGCCCGGTGCACTTGGTGACCTCGGTGTTCTCGACGTACTTGTCGGCCTTGCCGCCGTCGGCCGCGTACTGCTCGGGGCCGTAGGAGTGGTTCTGGTCGCAGGTCATGGCCTGGGAACCGGCCAGCCGCTCGGGGGCGTACAGGTTCGGGTTGTTCTTCAGCAGCCCGGCGCTCAGGAGGTTGTCGGCCTCCGGGGTGTGCTTGGCCGCGGTGAACCGGGTGCCGTCGGTGTTCGCCGCCTTGGGGTAGGTGGCGAAGTAGTGGTCGAACGAGATGTTCTCGTCGTAGATCACCACCATGTGCTTGATCGGCGTAGTGGTCGGAGTGGCGGGGTGGCCGTGGTGTGCGGTGGCCGCCGTGGCGGGCACCGCACCGGTCGCCGCGAGGGCGGCCGCGCCGAGCAGGGCGCCCACGGTTCTTGCTGTGGTCGAGCCGATCATGCTGTCTCGCCTTTCCAGGGAGCACGGGGGAGGGGGTTGCTCCAGGAACCCTCGGCCATGGTGACGGTGGATCAGGGGAGCGGCGATGACGCGCGGGCGAATGTTCGGTCAGGAACATCTCATGGGATTTTGAGCCGTTCTTGACCGGTATCGGCGGGCGGCATCACGCCATCAGAGCGCGACCCAGCCAGTCGGACGTGTTCCTCACCCCGGGCAGGGCGAAGAAGTAGCCACCGCCGAACGGGATGACGTAGTCGACCAGCGGCTCACCGGCCAGCCGTTTCTGCACGGTCTCGAACTGCCGGGTCAGGTCCTGCTGGTAACAGCAGAAGAGCAGACCCATGTCGAGGTTGCCGTTGCTGTCCGTACCCCGGTCGTAGTTGTAGCCGCGGCGCAGAATGCGCTGGTCGCCGGTGGAGCCGGTGCGCGGATTGGCGAGCCGGATATGGCTGTCCAGCGGGATCACCTCACCCTGCGGATCCTGCGCGTACCGCGGTGCGTCCCTCTCGTGGCGGCCGTCCAGCGGGGCGCCGGTGTCCCGGGCGCGGCCGAACATCCGTTCCTGCTCGGTGATCGAGACCCGGTCCCAGAACTCGACCAGCATCCGGATAAGCCGTACGACCTGGTAGCTGCCGCCCGCCGCCCAGTCCGGCTCACCGCTGTCCGCGCCCACCCACACCAGGCGGTCCATCGCCCGGCCGTCGGTCACGTCCGGGTTGGCGATGCCGTCCTTGAACCCCAGGTGGTTGCGCGGGGCCCCGGAGGGCCGGGAGGGGCTGACGAAGCCGTCCATGCGCCAGCGCACCTGCATACCGCCGCGGGTGTGCCGGGCGAGGTCGCGCAGGGCGTGCAGCACGGTGTCGATGTTGTCTGCGCACAGCTGCACGCTGAGGTCACCGTGGCACCAGGCGGCATCGAGGTCGTCGTCGGGGAAGGACGGCATGGTGGTGAGCCGGTGCGGTCTGCGGGTGGCGAGGCCGTAGCGGTCGTCGAAGAGCGAGGCACCGACGCCGACGGTGACGGTGAGCCGGTCGGCGGGGACCTGCGGGCCGAGGGTGCCGGAGTCGGCGGGCGGGGCGGTGATCCCGGGGGAGTCCGGGGAGCCTCCGGTGGTCAGGAAACGGGCCCGTTCGGTGAGCGTGCGCAGCAGATCGGTCAGTTCGGTGCGGTCTTGGGCCGTCGCGTCGAAGGACACGAACGCCGTGGCGCGCTGTGCCGGCGTGAGGATGCCGGCCTGGTGGCGGCCGTGGAAGGGCACGCTCGGGGTGTCGCTCGCGGCGCCCTCGGGAGCACCGGCCGCCACGAGGCCCGTGCCCGCCACGACGGCCGCTCCTGCCAGGAAGCCCCGGCGGCCCACCTGGTTCGCGGAGATCACGCGGTCCTCCGTACGTCGGTGAGGGCGGCGACATCGGCCAGCCGTTCGACAAGTTCGCCCAGGTCGGCGTCGACCTTCTCCCGCTGGGCGCGGGACAGTTCGGCGAGCGGGGTCCAGCGGCCGTCGTGGGCGAAGGCGTCCAGAGTGTGCCGGGCGCGGTTCGTCCACGCGTCGATTCCGGTCAGCCCGGTGGTGCGGGTCTTGAGGAGCGGGCGCAGGTAGCCGAGCAGGACCCGGGTGCCGTCGAGGTTGGCGCGGGCCGTGGCGAGGTTGGTGCCGCTGCCGTAGTCGGTGCGGCCGGTCAGTTCGAACTGCACGGTGTTCTCCAGGATCTCGTGGGCCCGCAGGCCGACGTCGGCCGGATCCATCCGCTGGTCGGGCCACCTGTCCCGCAAGGCGTGCACGGCTTCGTCGAGCCGGTCGGCCGGCCCGCGCAGGCCGCTCGCGGACTCGCCGTGCCACAGCCCGTACTCGACCCGGTGGAAGCCGGTGAAGTCCCGGTCACGCACCCCACCGGCCAGCCCGGCCGTGGTCCCGTCGATCTGCGCGTCGGCGTCGCCGAAGGTGCCGTAGGCGGCACCCATCCGCTCGTACACGAGATGCGCGGGCAGCCAGGCGGCCCGCGCGGCGGCCAGGTCCCCGCGGTCGACGGCCGCGCGCAGCACATCGGTCTCGCGGGCCAGCTCGACCGTGCGGGCCTGGATCCACTTCTGGTAGGCGAGAGTGGGCGGGATGAGCTCCTGCTGCGTGACCGGCACGGCGGCCGGGCCGCTCTTCACGCTCCCGCCGCCGGTGATCCGCACGGTGGGCCCGGTCACGGCGTCGGCGTCGTCGGGCAGGCAGGTGAAGGCGTACGAGCCGTTGCCGAGAGTTGCCCGGAGAGGCCGGGTCGTGCCGGGGCCGAGCCCCTCGACCTCGCCGTGGACCGCGCCGGTTCCGGCGTCGGTGAGATACACCTCCGCCGGGGTGGCGGAGGTGTTGTGCAGGTCGAAGACCTGGGGCCCCGGCACGGGGTGGGTCCAGCCGCGTCCACAGCCGCTGGTGGCGACCTGGATGGTGGTGTGGGGCAGACCGTCGGGGGCGAGGGCCTGTCCGTCCCTGCCCGCTCGTGCGTCTCCGGTGGCCAGTACGGCCACCGTCACCCCTGCCGAGACCACGAGGGCACCGGCCGCGAACAGCACGCCACGCCGCCGGAGGACCGGGAGGGGCGCGGCGGCCACGGCTCCGGGTTCGGGTGGGGACACGCCGGGGCTCCAGAGGGTCGTACGGGATTCATCGGGGCGCTGACGATCGTAAGCAGGCCGTCGGTCCCTGAAGCGCCTTCCTGACCAGCTCCTGACCAGAGGGAAAGCCAGAATTCGTCGGCGGTTCATCCACGGCTCGCCGCGTGCGGCGCGGGGAGGTTCACCCGAACGGCCTGCCCTGCAAGGCCCTGCGCGTGCCGTCCGTCCGGGTCTCCAGGGCGTGCAGCACGGCCACCATGTCTTCAGCGCTGCTCAGCTCATCCGGCGCGACGGGGTCGCCGCCACCGGCATGCGTGAGGTCGCCGCACACGCCGGCGCGCCGCGCGGTTCGCTCCAGCACTACTTCCCCGGCGGCAAGGAGCAACTGGTCAACGAGGCGGTCGAGTGGGCAGCCCGGTACGCGGGCAACCGGGTCGCTCGTTTCCTCGCCGCCCTGCCCGAACCGACGCCTGGCGGGCTGTTCGCGGAAATGGTGCGCCAGTGGACCGACGAGTACGAGAGCGTCGGCTTCGCGGGAGGCTGCCCCGTCGCCGCCGCCACAGTGGACTGGGCGGAGTCGACCACGTCCACCCGGGCGGCCGTCGCGGACGCGTTCGCCACCTGGACCGCTCCGGTGGCCCGGGCGCTGACCGGCATGGGCGTGCCCGGGGAACGAGCGGCGGCGCTGGCCACCCTCATGGTCAGCGCCTTGGAGGGAGCGATCCTCATGGCCCGGGCGGAGCGGGACGTACGTCCGCTGACGACCGTGGCCCGCGAACTCGGCCCCCTCCTCGACGCGGCGGTGAGCAAGGACGGCTGACCGACGAGGGTGGCCAGGGTCACGCCGAGCAGGGGAGTTCGAACTGCGAGGGGTCGCTCCTGCTGACGCGCGCGGAGGCGATCGAGATGGCCGGTCCGCTTCCCCTGGCACTGGCTGGGCCCGGTTGACGCATCGGCGGAGACGGCCGAGCTCCGGGACGCGACCACCGGACCGGTGACTCGCCACGGCCACGGGCGTGCAGCACCACGAGGCCTGGGAGAACAGCGCGGTGGAGTGGTCCGCCACGTCCAGGCGACCGTGTCGACATCAAGCGAGCGGTGTGACCGGGGACCACTCGCCCATCCACTGTTCGGCGTCCCACTTGACGAACCTTTGCACCTCGGTGAACCCCAGCCTGGCCGCGAGTCGCATCGAGCGGGCATTGGCGGTCTGGGTGTAGAGCACCACCGGCACGCCGGGACGTGCGTGGGCGAACCAGTCGAGTGCCGCTGCGCACGCCTCGGCGGCGTACCCGCGTCCCCATGCGCCCGGCAGGAACAGGTAGCTGAGCTCGGCCTCCCCGGCGTCCGCACGGACATTGCCACGACGCTCCGCTTCGCGCCGGCTGACCTCGACAGTGCCGATCATCGCTCCGTCGAGCTCGATCACGAAAAGGCCAGGGCGCCGCCCGGGCGTCTCGGGCACCGAGCGCTCGAGCTCATCACGCGGTTGTGGTCCACCGAGGTAGGTATGCACCTCCGATGAGGCGAGCAGCTCGATGAACGCGGCACGGTCCCGGGCCTCGGACTCGCGGAGCACGAGCCGCTCGGTTCTGATGGGGGCAAGTGGCCAGGCGACGACACCGAGTTCAGTCATGACGGGCAACTTATCGCAGGCCCGGGAGACCGAGCCGTCGCGTCGGCTACAGGTCCGGTCGGTCGGGGTTCCACCGGTACTGCGCGTCCTGGTTCTTCAGCAGCAGGCCATGCGCCCACGCCCACAGACTCCACGGACCGCACCGCACCCGTACGCCTGAGAACGGACACCGGCGCCCCGTACCGCGCCCGGCATGACAAGCTGTGATTCCCACTGCCCGAACCCAGGAGGTCACGATGACCGCAGAAGCTGCATCCCCAGAAGGTTCGGAGCCGGCTGAGCCCGAGACGTCCGCACTCGCGCCCGACAGCGACGGCAACTACGACCTCAAGCGCAAGTTCCGCGAGGCCTTGGCGCGCAAGCGCGGTGCGCAGGCGGATGCCGCCGACCTCGCTGCCAACCCCCAGGCCTCGAAGATCCGTGGAGCGCACGGCCCGGCTGCGAGCCAGCGGTCGTTCCGGCGGAAGAGCGGGGGCTGAGCCGGAGCGGTTCCGGGAAGCTGCCGCTGCTGAGGGGCGACGACGTCGTCGTGGCCGCGCTGTGATGGCCACGACCAGAACCCGATCCACCATGCCGACGGACTGACGGCAGCCGGTCGCTCGGACGGGCTGATGGAGCAACGACCGCCCGTGGGGGAGTTCATGAATTCCCCCACGGCGATCTGGGCTCTGGTCTTCAGTGGCCGATGGTGAAGCGGCGCTGAACGAAGCCCGAGCTGGTCGAGGACGGTGTACAGGACTCTTCGGAGTTCGGCGCGCACCGCTCCTGGTTCGATCCGGAGGCTGCCGGCGCCGCCGATCACGATGATCGCCGCACGGTGTCCTCACGCCCCGCCTTCCCCGACCTGCCACCCGCAGCCGTCGCCCACCTCCCGCGTATGTCGGCCCTCCAGCGCCGGCACTGAACGGAGGCCTGGGCGGCCACGCGCCCGACCGACCCGCGCTGCGTGTGCAACGGCCCGCGCTCCGAGGCTGGTCGAGGTGGCTGTCACCCCCGCCGGGATACCCCGTTGAACGAGCTGTCACCGCCACATAGGTTCCGCGTATGACGAACGTACGGATCGGCGTGATGTACGACCGCGACTGGGCCCCGGAGGGGCTGCCCGACTTCGCGCGGCAGGCAGAGGCGCTCGGCGTGGACGACGTGTGGGTGGTGGAGGACCTCGGGTGGAACGGCGGGGTGTCGGCAGCGGCCGTGGCCCTGGGAGCCACGGAACGCATCAAGGTGGGCATCGGCATTGCCCCGGCCCCGTTGCGCAGCCCGGCGCTTCTGGCGATGGAACTGGCCACGTTGGCACGGGTGTTCCCCGGACGGCTGGTGGCCGGCATCGGGCACGGGGTGCAGGAGTGGATGGCCCAGGTGGGCGCCGCGGCCCGTTCCCCGCTGGCCCTGCTGGAGGAGACGATCACCTCGGTACGCGCCCTGCTGCACGGAGAGCGGGTGGAACTCGCGGGCCGCGAAGTGCACCTGGACGGAGTCCAGTTGACACATCCGCCCGCCGAAGTGCCGCCGGTGGTCGCGGGCGTTGTGCGCGCTCGCTCCCTGGAACTGTCCGGCCGGGTCGCGGACGGCACCGTGATCACTGAGGGCCACGGACCGCGCGACCTGGAGAACGCCCGCGTGCTGACCGCCAAGGGCGGCGCCGCGTCCGACCACGCCCTGACGGTCTTCGCCTTCGCCTGCGTCGGTGAGGACGCCGACGAAGTGGCCCGGGTCCTGCACCCGCACATCGAGGGCCACGGCGCCTGGCTCGGCCGCCCGCCGCACGAGGTGTTCACCGTCTCGGGCCCCGCCTCGCAGGCAGCCGAGCGTCTTCGTGCTCTGGCGACGGCCGGCGCGGACACGGTCGTCCTGCGGATCGCCGGCCCTGATCCGCTACTTCAACTGGAAGCCGTACTGGATGCCCACCGCGGTGGGACCGCGGAACCGACGCCCCGGAGCCGGTCGGTGAACCCGATCTGATCGGCGTCTACGACGCGGCCGCCGAGCCGGCCCGGGGACGGCTCGGGTATGCCTCCGAAGAAGTTCCACTCCTGGGGTCCCAGTGATACCCGGACCGGCCGGCCGCTTGGCCAAGGGGTCGTGGCCCGGCGGGTGATGCGCGAACGCACTCCCGCCGGGACCGCGAACCCACCGCACCCCAGGGCCGCGCCCGCCGTCGCGCCCATGGTCCGTGGGACATGGCAGCGGCCGCGACCACTACTTGGGCGGCAGACTCGCTGCGAAGGCGCGTCCCTCGTCGATCCACGCTCCCAGGGCCTCGTCCTCCGTCACGGCGGACCCGGCGACCACGACCCAGCCGCGCATCGGGCGGCCGGTCATGTCGAAGACGCGCGCCCCGGGCCGGGCGAGGGCCGCGTCGGCGGCGTCGGGACCGATCCGGACCATGAGCTCGTCGCCGGTTACGCCGACGGCCATGTTGCCCCGGTACAGGAAAACGATGCTGCCGAACATGCGCTTCTCGGTGATGTCGTGATCCGCGCCGAGGTATTGGCGGATGCGCTCGGCGAGCCCTTCGTCGTACGCCATCAGATGTCTCCTTGCCGCTCGGAGAGTCTGCGCTCGAGGTCACGCAGATCCTTGGTGAGGGAGGAACGGACCTGGCGGGCGAGCAGGGGTGATGCCAGGCGCAGAACACCGTCGGGGCCACCGCGGACCCGGATGGCTGCGAGTGTGCCGCGCGGGTGCGCCTCGAAGGAGTAGGTCACGTGCATCGGCATGGGAGCGACCACGGAGACCATGTCCAGCAGCCTCGGGGGTTCGTACGCGGCCACACGCAGGACGTAGTCGATGCGCCGGCCGAGAAAGTACGCCGTACGGGTGACCTCGGCGCCCGTCCCGAATCCGCCGCCGTCCGTCTGCCGGGTCAGCTCCGCCCTACGGATGCCCTGCGTCCACTCGGCGTCGTGTCGCCAGTCCATGGCGTACGCCGCCACCCGCTCGGGCGGCAGCGGGATCTGGCGCCGCACTGTCACGTCGATCGTCATCGTCTCACCGCCTCGTACCCCTGACCCCGGTTGCCGTCGGTGCGCTCCGTCGCTTCCAGCATGGCCGTGATCGTCGGCGGGTGCGCGCCGCAGGGGTCGCGCCCACCTCGGAGAACGACTCCACCAGAGGTGGGGACGGAACAACGGGAGAAACGACCTCTGAAGACAGTCGACCGATTGTTTCGCGTAAGACAACCTTTGTCAGAGCCTGAACGTCCAATGAACAACAGGAGACGCATAGTCTCCGTTGGGGGGAGCGTTCATGCTGAAGGTCAGCATCGTGGTGCCCGTCTACAACGCGGGTCGTTACATAGACATATGTGCGCCGTCACTCTTACGTCAGACCCTGGGGGATGACGCGTACGAGATCATCTACGTCGACGACGGCTCGACCGACGACTCCGCGCAGCGGCTCGACGAGTTGGCGGGCAAGCACGCCCATGTGCGCGTGATCCACCAGGAGAACTCCGGCTGGCCCGGCAAACCCCGCAACGTCGGCATCCGGGAGGCCCGCGGGGAGTACGTCCAATTCGTCGACCAGGACGACGAGTTGACCCCGACGGCCCTCGAACACCTGCACCGACTGGCCACCCGCAACGGCTCCGACATCGTCCTGGGCAAGGTCGTGGGCACCATGGCCGGCCCCAGCAACGTCTTCAAACGCACCCTGGAGCGCTGCACGGTCGAGGACGCACCGCTCATGGAAAGCCTCACCCCGCACAAGATGTTCCGCCGCGACTTCCTGCTCGCCCACGACCTCAGGTTCCCCGAGGGCCCGGTGCGGCTGGAGGACCAACTGTTCATGGTCCGCGCCTACTTGCGCGCCAAGACGGTCTCGATCCTCGCCGACCACCCCTGCTACGTATGGAAACGCCGGGACGACGGCGGCAACACCAGCAGCCGCGCCTCCACCCCGGAGGACTATTACGGTCACCTCCGCACCGTCGTCGAGGCCATCAAGCAGGAGACCCGACCCGGCCCCCTGCAGAACCACTTGCTCCGCCGCTCCTACCGCGTCGAACTCCTCCGTCCGGTGGGTGAGCCCCGTGTTCTCCAGCGCACCGGCAAGAACCTCGAGCGCTACTTCGACGTCGTACGCGCCATGGCCCTCGAGGCCTACCCGCCCGGTGTCCGCGACGGCCTCCCCGCACTCACCCGACTCCGGGCGCACCTGCTGGAGGAGGGCCACCTGGACTCCCTCGTCGAACTCACCCGCCGCACCCAGCGCATCAGGCCCGAGGTCACCGTGGACGACATCCGCTGGCGCGACGGAAAGCTCCACGTCACCACCACGATCGGTATGCGCCGCGCCGACGGTGAACCCCTCGCCCTCGTCGAGCGCTACGGCCGTATGCTCCTCGACCCCGACCTGTTGGACGGCATCAAGGGCGCCGAGGGCTGGGAGGCCCCGCACCCCCTTGGCCACGCCTACGGCGAACTCCTCGTCCACGACACGGCCCAGGACCTGTGGTGGTACCCGGACGCCGACCTGACCCCGCGCACGCAGCCGCTCGGCGGTGGCCGCCACCGCGTCGTGCTCACCGGTGAAACAGCCATCGACCCCCTCACCCTGGCCGGCGGCCGGCCGATGGAGCCCGGCACGCACGTGGTGTGGGCGAGCGCCCAACTCCTCGGTGTGGGCCGCAGGGCGCGGGTGACACGCAGCGACACCGCAACGCGCGGTGTCGGCCCAGGCCCCGGGGTCGTCCCCGTCCCCGTCCCCGGTCTCGGCTTCGGCTCGGTCAGGGTCGGTACTCCACCCCACCTGGTGGTCTCGGGCTGGGGCGGCGCGGCCGGCCAACTCCGCCTCGCCGTCCGCCCACCGGGCCGGGCCACGCTCCCACACCGCATCTACCTGCGCACCACATCGGTCCCGCCCATCCGCCGCGCGGCCCGTACGGTCCTCCACCGTCTCCCCCCGGACGCACGCCGCCGGGCGAAGAAGCTGGCGCGCAGGGCGGATCCCTGGAGCGGCGCCTGAGAAGCGGGGGACACGCGGCGGAGAGCAGGCTTCCGGGCTGACCTGCCGCCCGCAGGGGTACTTGCAAGACCTGCGGTGGCGGTGGTGAACGTTCCCGGGGAGGTCTTGTGGCGCACCTGCCCGGGCGACGGTGGCGGGGGTTGAATGGCCATCATGTTGCGTAGAGGAACGTCATCCACCCCCGCCGTTGCCCTGGTTGTCGCTTGCGTGTTCGCCGTCCTCACGTCGTGTTCCTCGGATTCTTCGGACGGGCCCTCCGCCGGAGGCCAGGCCGGCAGGTCCGGATCCGGGTCGGCGTCCGATCGCACACAGACGGCCACGCCGTCGCCCTCGCCGACGGGACCATGTGCTGACGGGACGTGCGAGATCAAGGTCGCCGTGGGAGACGCCGTGACAGTTCCGGAAGCGTACGGTCTGGGGCCGATCAAGGTGACCGCGATCGCCGACGGAGAGGTGAACATGGTCGCTCAGCTGACCGGGTCGGGTTACAGCATCTCGGGCTGTTCCGGTGGCGGCAGCGTGTCGTCGGACGGCGGAGGCGGTGTCGGGTTCAGCTGCGGCGAGGGCCCGGCTGCGACCATCAACGACGCCATGAGCCTGACGGTCGTCGACATCCTGGATTCGACCGCCGTCCTCCGCATCAAACCCGCCGGTTGACGTACGGCCCGGTGCTGGTGGCGGGGCCGTCCCTTCGTCATCGAGGTCGTCGACGATGCGATAGCTGCCCTTGCCGCCCATGGCGGCAAGCACAGCGCGGACCCCCGGGTCGCGGAACGCAGAGTTCAGGTCGGAGACACGATCCTCGGCGCGAAGTCCGCAAGACGTCAGTACTTGAACAGACTGTCCAAGGAGTCCGTGCCGCGATCTTGCCGCGCACGTCCAGCCGAAGCCAAGCCCCGCGGAGCAGTCACTCGTCGGCAGGCGAGCAGGCAGGCGTGTGCGGAAGAGTCGTGAGGCGCTGAAGCAGATCGAGGAGGGTTGCGCGGTCCGCGTCCGGCAGGGCGGAGAAGCAGTCGGCGAGCACTTCGTCGGCGATCTTGTGGCCGGCCGCCAGGATTCTTCGGCCGGCGGGTGTGAGGTGGTGTTCGATGCGCCGGCCGTGTCCTGGTCGGCGTTCCACGAGGTCCTGGGCGGTGAGGCGGCCGGCGAGTGTCCCGAAGGCCTGTTCGGTCTGGAACGTGGCTGCGGCCAGTTCACGGGCGGACGCTCCGGGGGAGCGGCTGATCGCGCGCAGGGCGTCCCACTGGGCCAGTGTCGTGTCGATGGCCTGGAGGGCGCTGTCGAGGGCCCGATGCTGACGGTACTGGGCCTGTTTGACCGCTCTGCCGAGTTCTTGCAGCTCAACGTGCATGCATCGAGTCTACGCCATGACCAAGCTAGCTTATATAAAGATGTTTAGTTACTATGGTCGGCATGTCCATCAACGCATCAGCCATGTACACCGACCTGTCCCTGACCCTGTCCGAGGCCGGAACAGGCAGGCCGGTCCTCGTCCTGCACGGCGGCGGAGGCCCCGCCACCGTCGCCGGCCTCGCCCAGCACCTCTCCCGCACCGCCCACACGATCACACCCGTGCACCCCGGCTGGGACGGCGCCCGCCGCCCCGCCGGGCTCACCGGCATCGACGACCTCGCCCTCGCCTATCTGCACATGCTGCGCGAACGCCGACTGCGCGACGTTCTCGTCGTCGGCTCCTCCCTCGGGGGCTGGATAGCCGCCGAGATGGCCGCACGCGACAGTGCGGGAAGCATCACCGGCCTCGTCCTGATCGACGCGGTGGGCGTGCAGGTCGAGACGGAACCCATCACGGACTTCTTCGCCCTTGACGCCCGCGGCGTTGCGGAGCACTCCTGGCACGACCCGGACCGCTACTACCTCGACCCGGCCGGCATCCCGGGCGAGGAACTCGCGCGCAGACAAGCCAACATGGCCACCATGCGCATCCTCGCCGGCGATCCCTACATGCACGACCCCACGCTGCTGCGCCGGCTCGGGCAGGTCCAGGTGCCTTCCCTTCTGCTCTGGGGGGAGAGCGACCGCATCGTCACCCCTGCCTACGGCGCCGCGTACGCCGCAGCATTCGGCGACGGCCGACTCGAAGTCGTCCCCAAGGCCGGCCATCTTCCGCAGATCGAACAGCCGGAAGCCACCTTCGCTCTGATCGACGCACACCTGCGCCAGTCGGGCAGTCGGTCGGATCAGCAGTGACCGGGTGTTGGCGAGGGGGTGACCCGCCTGTACGGCGCCTACGGCTTGGCCCGTCTGGTCTGCCGTCCGGTTGAGGGTTGTGCGGACTCGGCTTCTTCGACTTCTCGGGCGAGTTTCGCGATTCTTGTCTTCGCTGGGGTGATGCCGCGGAGGATGAGGCGTAGGTTGGGTGGCGGACTGGGGTACGACCGCCTCGAGTTCGTCCAGCCGTCGCTGTTGCGCGCCGAGTGCGGACCTCAGTCGTGCGGCCCGGTCGGGGGGTGGGGGAGGGGCGGTCCCGTTGAAGACGACGTTGTGCAGGGGCCGTTCGGCTTGGACGGCTTCACGCTCGGCTGCGTGTGCGTCGTCGGGGTAGTCGATCTGGATGGCGATGACGCGGCGGCCCCAGGGCTGTTGGTGCAGGTGGGTGCGGATGCGGGTGAGCGGACAGGTGGAGATGCCGACGTAAAGCAGGCCTTCGGGGCCGTGGAGCCGGTACAGGGCGGTGCGGCCGGCGGTGTGCAGGCTGCCTTCCTCGTCGAACAGGCTGCGCAGGAACTGTGTGTCGATGTCGGTCATGACGCGGCCTTCCTCGGCTCAGGGCGCGTGGTGACCGGCGCGGCGTCGACCGCGCGCCGCTTGTCCATCTCCTCACGGTCCCACGTGGGTGTGACAGAGCCTCTCCGACCAGCACGTCAGGCGTCGGGGCGGATCAGCTGCAAGTGCTCCGCGGCCGGGCTGGTGGCCACAACCGGTCCATGGGCAGGGGTGCGGTGCGGATGCCCCTGCGTCTCTGCCGAACATGGGCTCCGGCCCCAGCCCTGTCTCCGATAGCCATGTACCGTTCCGCGACTACGGATGTGAGTCCGGTGAGGGCGCACCTTCCTGCGACGGATGGGACCTGGGTCAGAGGTCCTTGGCCGGTCAGTCCAGCAGCCGCGCGCCGATCACGGCCGTCTGGAGCAAGTAACGGTGGGCGGGATCGGCCGGGTTGGCGCCGGTGAGTTTGTGGATGCGTTCCAGGCGGTACGTCAGCGCGCGCACGCTGAGGGGCAGGCGGCGTGCGGCCTCGGCGGCGACGCAGCCGGAGTCGAAGTACGCGGTCGATCTGTTGCCGGGTAAGGCGTCGGCCGGTGGCCGAGACGTCCGTCAGGATGCTGTCGTAGCCGTCGAGATACTGCCAGGGCGTCTCCCGGTCGGTCACTTCGTCCCCGATTCTTGACGCGTCGATGACGGATTCTTCACGGCCACCGGCAGGCAGACCTTGGTGAACACTGCCGGGAATCGGCAATGCGCCGCCGGGATTCGATCGTGCAGCATGGTCGTGGGGAGCACGGCGGATGGTTCCGGTGCCGGATACCGGCAGGTGTCCTGCACCGGAGTCCGAAGGGGCCGTGCACCGTCGCACTCGACGGTTGTGCGGCGCGGCTGGGGAGGGGGACCGGGGGATGCGGACGTTTCTGGTGGCCGCCACGGGGCCGCCCACGATCCTGCTGACCGCGGCCCTCGTCGTGCTCGCGTGCTTCTGGCTGCTGGTCGCAGGGGGCGTCACCGACGTCGACACCTTCGACGCGGACGTGGACCTGCGGAGGTGGCGCCTGGACGGGGTTCCCGCGATGGTCGCCGTCTCGCTGCTGACGGTGATCGCCTGGTCCTTGAGCGTCGGGGCGACGGTTGTGCTGGTGGTGTTCGCGGCTCCGGGACCTGCCACCGGGCTGTTGCGCCTCATCCTCCCGGTGGGAGCACTGCTCGCCGCCTGGGGCATGACCTGCCTGATCGTACGGCTGTTGCACCGCCGCTTCCCGGACGAACCCGCGCTGTCCGGGCTGAGCGAAACTCGCACCACAGGCGGAGCGCGGGATGCCGGCGGCCCGGATCCCTGCGGGGGCGCGTCGACCGGCACCGCGCTCTGGCCGGGCGACCGCGCCGCCTGAGCCGCGAGGGCGCCGGATGCCACCCGGCACCTGTATTTCTCACGCTCAACTCCCTTACGCCTCAAGGACGTATGCCATGACTGCCATGATCGCGGGTATCGGCGTGCTCGTCGCTGCCTGCCTGCTCGCCGTACTCGTCGTCTCCCTGCTGTTCCGCAAGGTGGAGCAGGGCAAGGCACTGATCGTCTCCAAGCTGCGGAAGGTGGACGTGACCTTCACCGGGCAGGTCGTGTTGCCGGTGCTGCACAAGGCCGAGGTGATGGACATCTCGGTGAAGACCATCGAGATCACCCGGGCCGGCAAGGACGGGCTGATCTGCCGGGACAACATCCGTGCGGACATCCGCATCTCGTTCTTCGTGAAGGTCAGCAAGACCGTCGAGGACGTCATCAAGGTCGCCCAGGCGGTCGGGACGGCACGGGCCAGCGACCGGGACACGCTCCAGGAGCTGTTCCACGCGAAGTTCTCCGAGGCGCTGAAGACCGTCGGCAAGCAGCTGGACTTCACCGACCTGTACACCAAGCGTGAGGAGCTGCGGTACCGGATCATCGAGGTCATCGGCGTCGACCTCAACGGCTACCACTTGGAGGACGCGGCGATCGACTATCTGGAGCAGACGCCGCTCACCCAACTGGACCCGGCCAACGTCCTGGACGCCCAGGGCATCCGCAAGATCACCGAGTTGACGGCCATCGAGCACGTGCGCACCAACGAGTTCCAGCGCACCGAGGAGAAGGAGATCACCCGGCAGAACGTCGACGCCCGCGAGGCCATCCTGGAGCTGGAGCGCCGTCAGGCCGACGCCGAGATCAAGCAGCGCCGCGAGATCGAGACCGTCCGGGCCCGGGAGGAGGCCGAGACGGCTCGGGTGGTGGAGGAGGAGCGGCTGCGTGCGCAGGGCGCGTTCCTCAAGACCGAGGAGCAGCTCGGTATCCAGCGTGAGAACCAGGCCCGCGAGGTCGCCGTCGCACAGAAGAACCGTGAGCGGGTCATCGCCATCGAGAACGAGCGCATCGAGAAGGACCGGCTCCTCGAAGTCATCGCACGGGAGCGGGAGACCGAGCTGACCCGCATCTCCGCCTCGAAGGAGGTCGAGGCGGAGAAGCGGGAGATCGCCGAGGTCGTGCGCGAGCGCATCGCGGTGGACCGTACGGTCGCCGAGCAGGAGGAGTCCATCAAGAAGCTGCGTGCCGTCGAGGAGGCGGAGCGGCAGCGGCAGGCCGTGATCATCGCCGCTGAGGCCGAGGCGCAGGAGCAGCTGGTCAAGGACATCAAGGCCGCCGAAGCCGCCGAGCAGGCCGCCGTGCACCGCGCCGCGGAGGAAGTGACCCTGGCCGAGGCCCGGTTGAAGAGTGCCGACCTCGACGCGCGGGCCAAGCTGCGGCTCGCCGAGGGGGTCCAGGCCGAATCCGCGGCCGAGGGGCTCGCGGCCGTCCAGGTCCGTGACAAGGAGGCCGAGGTCATCGAGAAGGCCGGCCGCGCCGAGGCCGGAGCCGCCGAGGCGCGCATGCGCGCGGAGGCGGAGGGCGCCCGGGCGAAGGCGCTCGCGCAGGCGGAGGGCATCGGCGAGAAGCTGAAGGCCGAAGCGGCCGGTCTGACCGAGAAGGCCGCCGCGATGGCGGCGCTCGACGACGCCTCCCGCGGTCATGAGGAGTACCGGCTGCGTCTGGAGGCGGAGAAGGACATCCGGCTCGCCGGTCTTGACGTGCAGCGGCAGGTCGCCGAGGCACAGGCCACGGTGCTCGCCACCGGGCTGGAGAACGCCGACATCAGCATTGTCGGTGGGGAGTCGGTCTTCTTCGACCGGTTGATGTCCTCCATCGCCCTCGGCAAGGGCGTCGACGGCTTCATGCAGCACTCCGAGACCGCGCAGGCGCTCGCGCAGCCCTGGCTGGACGGCACCTCCAGGTTCACCGACGACCTGAGCCGTGTTCTCGGCTCCGTCTCGACGGCCGACGTGCGGAACCTGACCGTGTCCGCCCTGCTGAGGAAGCTCATGAACAGCGCGGACACGAACACCGGAGAGGTGAAGCAACTGCTGGACAGGGCCGGTGAGCTGGGCCTGGCCGACACCTCGCTCGCCGCGCTCAACGGCAGCGCAAGGGCCTGACCCGCCGGGTCCTGACCGGCACGGCCAGGACCCGACCTGCGGGACACGGCCTCACCCGGCCCGTGGTCCGGAGCTGCCGCACAGGGGACGGCAGCTCCGGACCACGTATTTTCCGACTTCCGAGAGGGACCCCATGACCACCGGTCCGGACACCGGCACCTACGAGGTGCTGCGCGACCGCCTCGCCGCGCAGGCCGGCGAACTCGCCCGCCGCGCTGAGGCGCTCAACTCCCGTCGCACCAAGGAATTCGGCTCCACCCGGCTGGAGTTGACGCGCACCGAGCGGCTGCGCACGGCACACACCTGCGTCCCCCGCGACATCGTTTCCCTCGGCGACGCCGTCCTCTTCGGCCACAACCTTTTCCCCGGCCGGGGGCCCGAGACGACCGTCGGTGACGTCTTCACCCTGCACGACCGCGACCTGAAGCGGCTCCCCGACAACGCCGTGCCCGGCCTGCTCGACGACCCCGCCTTCGTCCGCGAGTTCGCCGCCCTCTACCGCTACTACCGCCAGGCCCACCTCCTCCAACTGCGCCGCACCGGCGGCAAACTGCTGGCCGTCTTCCAGACCGGGGAGAAGACGGACGACATTCGCGTGCTGCGCTGGGCGCTCACCGACGAGGGCCGGGCAACTTTCCTGGACGCGCGCGGCGAGCGCGATCACGCCTTCCCGCCCTCGCACGACGTCCCGTGGACGCGGACAACCCGCGAGGACCACGTCCTCGGCCGTCACCCGCACGTCTCCGTCCAGGGCGAGGTCTTCGTCGAGACGGTGGCAGGGACGCTGACCGTCAAGGTCGAGGACGACACCGAGACGGGCGAGGGCATCTACTCCGAGCCGGTCGCCGAACCACTGCAGTCCCTCGCCGACGCGGACATCGCGTACGCGCGCGTGGGCGCCCTGATCCTGCTGGACGTCCTTCCCTACAAGGAGGACGTCCACCGCTACCTGGTCTTCAACACCCTCACCAAGAACGTCGTCCGCCTCGACGGCATCGGCCAAGCCTGCCGCCGCCTGCCCGAGGACCAGGGCATCGTCTTCCCCGGCGGCTACTGCCCGGCCACCGGCGCGGACAAGACGTACGACCTCGACACCGAGGGCCTGGAGTTCGAGCGCGAGGTGCGCTCACCGAACGGCGAGGACGTCCTCTTCGTCTTCCACGCGCGCGAGGAAGGCCGCAGCCTGCTCCTGCCGTACAACATGATCCGCAAGGAGATCGCCACCCCCCTGTCCTGCCACGGCTGGGCCCTCTTCGACGACGGCACGCTCATGATCCTGCGCGCCGACAGCGCCGAGCCGGCCCGCGTGCACCCCCTCCAGCTGTGGCACTCCCCGTACGTCTCCGACACCCATGCCGCCGCCCAGCCGGTCGGCAGCGGCCCGCTGGCCCGCCTCGGCAACGCCGACCTCGTGCGCGGCATCTCCGACTGCCTGTCCCTCGCGCGCGCGGTCACCGGGGTCACCCCGACGAGCGGGGTCTACGAGGCCCTGGTCACCGCATGCGTCCGGGCTGCCGACTCCTCCCACTGGCTGGCCGAGAGCGAACTGGGCGACCTGCTCGAGCCGCTCACGCAGGTGAGGTCCACCGCCGAGCAGGTGCTGGCCGAGTTCGAGACCGTCCAGGCCCTCACCCGCCAGGCCGCCGACGCGCTCGCTGACGCGGCCACGCGCGTCGCCATGGTCGTACGGCGGCTGCGTGGCGAGTCTCCGCGCAGCGCCGCCGCCTGGGTGTCGGGGCTGACCGAACTCCGGCAGGCCCAAGGGCACTTGCTCACCCTCAAGAGCATGCGGTACGCCGACACGCCCCGCATCGACGAGCTCGCCGCCGACGCGGAGTCGGACCTGGCCGCCTTCGGGCAGCGGGCCGTCACCCACCTCGCCCGCGAGGACGCCTTCGCCGGCCATCGGGCGGACATCGAGCAACTTGTCGCCGACGCCGAGGCGATCGCCACCGTCGCCGAGGCGGCACGTCTCGCCGCCCGCCTCGACGAACTGGCCGACGGGCTGCGGACGGTGACCGACGTCGTGGCCGGCCTCGACTTCGGTGACGCGACGGTCCGTACGTCCATCCTGGAGCGCATCGCCGACGTACTGGGTGGTGTCAACCGCGCCCGCGCGAGCCTCGTCGGCCGCCGCCGCGCACTGTCCGACCGCGAGGGACGCGCCGAGTTCGCCGCCGAGTTCGCCCTGCTCGGCCAGGCCGTCACCGGCGCGCTCTCCGCCGCCGACAGCCCCGAGACCTGCGACGAGCAACTCGCCCGCCTGCTCGTGCAGGTGGAGAGCCTGGAGTCCCGGTTCGCCGAGTACGACGACTTCCTGGGCGACCTCACGGACCAGCGCGAGGAGGGTCTCGAGGCGTTCGCCGCCCGCAAGCAGACCCTCGCCGACGCCCGCGCCCGCCGTACCGAACGCCTCGCCGACTCGGCGGCCCGCGTCATGGAGACGCTCACCCGGCGCTCCGCCGCCCTCCCCGACGCGGATGCCGTCGCCACGTACTTCGCCTCCGACCCGATGTCCGCCAAGGTCGGCCGCCTCGCCGACGAGCTGCGCCGACTTGGCGACCCCGTGCGCGCGGAGGAACTCGACGGCCGCCTCAAGTCCGCCCGTCAGGAGGCGTTGCGCGCCCTGCGCGACCGCACCGACCTGTACGGCGACGACGGCCGCACCCTCCGCCTGGGCACCCACCACTTCGCCGTCAACACCCAGCCCCTCGACCTGACCCTGATCCCGCACGGCGACACGCTCGCCTTCGCACTCACCGGCACCGACTACCGCTCCCCGGTCACCGACCCCGACTTCGCCGCCACCCGCCCGTACTGGCACCGCCCGCTGCCCTCCGAGTCGCCCGAGGTCTACCGCGCCGAACACCTGGCCGCCCGGCTCCTGGACGAAAACGGCCCGGCGGCTCTCGCGGAGGCCGACGACCTTCCCGTCCTGGTTCGACAGGCGGCACAGACGGCGTACGACGAGGGATACGAGCGGGGAGTCCACGACCACGACGCGGTGCTGATCCTCACCGCGGTGCTGCGCCTGCACGAAGGCGCAGGCCTGCTCCGCCACCAGCCGGCGGCCCGCGCCACCGCTCAGCTGTTCTGGGCGCACCGCACCACGCCCGAGGCGCGCGGGAGCTGGACCCGGCGTGCGGTGTCCCTGGCGCGCGCCAGGGACACCTTCGGCCTGGCGCCCGCGATCGGCGATCTGCGGGGGGAGCTCGCGCAGGCGATCACCGGAGAGGCCGCGGATGCCGCCGCCGCGTACCTCTTCGACGAGCTGACCAGCGGCCCCGAGGGGTTCGTGGTCAGCGGAGGCTGCCGCACCCTGCTGGACACGTTCCGTCGTACGGTGGGCACGTCGGCCTACGACGACGACCTCGCCGCCCTCGGCGACCTGGCCGCCCGCCGGCAGCTGGTCGAGGCGTGGCTGTCGTCGTACGCGGCCTCAACCGGCGCGGATCTCGCCTCCGGTGATCTGGCCGAGGCGGTGGCCGCCGAGCTGTGCCCGGACCTGGCCCGCTACGAGTCCGACGCCCCGCTGACCGAGACCGTCGAGGGGCTGCTCGGCACCCACCCACGCATCATCGGCCGTACGCTCACCATCCGTGTCGACGAACTCCTCGCCCGGACACGAGAGTTCCGCGCCCACGAGGTCCCCGCCCACCGTGCCTACCAGCGCCGCCGGACAGCCTTGGTGGCGGCCGAGCGCACCCGGATTCGGCTGGACGAGTACCGGCCGCGGGTGCTGTCCGCTTTCGTGCGCAGCCGGCTCATCGACGAGGTGTACCTGCCCCTGATCGGCGACAGCCTCGCCAAACAGCTCGGCACCACCGGTGAGTCCGAGCGCACCGACACCGGCGGTCTGCTCCTGCTCGTCTCCCCGCCGGGCTACGGCAAGACGACGCTCATGGAGTACGTCGCCGACCGCCTCGGCCTGATCCTGGTCAGGGTCAACGGCCCGGCGCTGGGACACTCCGTCACCTCTCTCGACCCGGCCGAAGCCCCGAACGCCACGGCCCGCCAGGAGGTCGAGAAGATCAACTTCGCGTTGGAGGCGGGCACCAACACCCTCTTGTACCTCGACGACATCCAGCACACCTCACCCCAACTGCTCCAGAAGTTCATCTCGTTGTGCGACGCCACCCGCCGCATGGAGGGCGTGCGGGGCGGTGAGTCGCGGTCGTACGACCTGCGGGGCAAGCGTTTCGCGGTCTGCATGGCCGGCAACCCCTACACGGAGTCCGGCAGTCGCTTCCGCGTGCCCGACATGCTCGCCAACCGCGCCGACGTGTGGAACCTGGGGGAGGTCCTGACCGGCAAGGCGGACGCCTTCGCCCTCAGCTTCATCGAGAACGCGCTGACCTCGAACCCGGTCCTCGCCCCGCTGGCCGGCCGCGAGCGCACCGACCTCGACCTGCTGATCCGCCTGGCCGACGGTGACACCACGGCCCGTGCCGACCGGTTGACCCATCCTTATGGGCCCGCTGAGCTGGAGCGGATCCTGGCCGTGCTGCGCCACCTGCTGACGGCACGCGAAACGGTCCTGGCCGTGAACGCCGCCTACATCGCCTCGGCCGCCCGGACCGACGCGACCCGCACCGAGCCGCCCTTCCGCCTCCAGGGCTCCTACCGCAACATGAACAAGATCACCCAGCGCATCCAGCCGGTCATGAACGACACCGAGTTGGCGGCGTTGATCGACGACCACTACACGGCCGAGGCCCGGACTCTCACCACCGGAGCCGAGGCCAATCTGCTGAAGCTGGCCGAACTGCGTGACACGCTGACCACGGAGCAGAGCGCGCGCTGGTCCGAGCTGAAGGCGGCGTACGTCCGCACGCAGACCCTGGGTGGCCCCGAGGGCGACCCTCCCCCAACCTTCGGCCGGGGGGACCCCCATCTCGCTGCGCTCGCCGGCGCCGTTGCCGCCCTCGGGCTGCTGGCCGAGCGCGTTGCGGCCGTTGAGTCGGCGATCAACCGCGCAGTCGACCCGCGCCGGCTCCTTGCCAACAACGAGGGTCGGCTCGCGGATCGCTGGGCGCCTGTCCACGAGGAGCACTGAGGTGCCACGGACCGGTCGGGAGCCGCTGGCTCGGGAGCTGCCGGACACGGCCACGACCCGCCGGCGAGCGTGTGCGGGTCTGGGCCTGGTCGTGGCGATGCTCGGGCTGCCCTTCGCCGTCGGCGCCCTGGTCCGGTCGGGGACGATGCTGGGGCTGCTGACCGGTCCCCTCGCCTTCCTGCTCTTCGTCGAGCTGTGTACGGAACGTGGGTCGACGCGCTGCTCGTCGGCCAGGTTGACCGCGCGGACCCTGACCGGCATGCGGTCCGTCGACCTGAGCCGCATCACGAGTGTCCGGCTGCAGACGACGTTCGCGTACGGCACCGTCCACCGGGTCCTCCTCGTCCGCGACGCACACGGGGTACGGCTCGGCATCACCTCCACTTCCGGGCGGCGCACGCTGCGGCGGGCGCTCGAACGGCAGTCACGGGCCGTCAGGCGGTCCCCTCCCCGGGTGAGCCGGGCGGCGCGTGCCTGCCTCGGGAGCGGGCGGCCCGGGCAACTCGCCGTCCACACCGTGCTCGTGTTCCTCGCGCAGGTGGGGCTGGTGTGCGCGTATGTCGTGGTGCTGGTGGAGATCGGCGGGATCGGCTGACGCGAGCCCTAGGGAGAACGCCAGTGTGATTGCCGAGCTTCCGCAGGGTGCCGCACAACCCCTGGGAAGGATTACCGGTCTTCTCTACGGGCACCAGGTGTCCCAGGAGCACAGGGCAGCAACCGCAGGTCACGCACCCGCTCCGAAACGCGGTCGGCGGGTGAGACCCGCGGGCCCGTTCTGCCAGGAGGCACGGGATGGCTGCACGTCGTGACACATCGGAGGGCTTCCCGAACTGCTCCCGCAGGCGCGGCGAGGCCCCCATCGGGAGCCTTCAGTCCGCTGTGGAACGCGTAGACGTCAGGCAAGAGGTGGTCGAACCACTGCTGCGCCGCGCCGACGTGCTGTCGCAGCTCCTGCGGATCGGCCACGCACACGGCCTGCAGGGACAGGAGATGTAGAGGCCCCCGGGCGTCGTTGGTGGATCGCGCTGGACCATCAGGCACGAACAGGGCGGCTACCCGCGCTCGCGTTCTACGCCGGTGCCTTTGGCCCCGGGAGCGGAGCCGTATGTCAGTGGAACCCGCCGTGCGCCGGTGCGTCGCAGCGGGACAACGCGCGCATTCCGCGAGACGCTTCCGCCGGGGACGGCGCGAAGTCTCCGTCCCCGCCCCCGTCCGCTCTCCTCCCGGAGGCCGCCATGGCAGCATCGCCCGCCCCAACCGAGGACAAGTACCGCTTCGACGACCTGCGTGCGCTCTTCATCAATTGCACACTCAAGCCGTCCCCTCAGCTGAGCCATACCCAGGGGCTCATCGACAAGAGCCGGGCGATCATGGACGCTCGGGGGGTGACCACGGACGAGATCCGTGCCGTCGACCACGACATCGCCCCTGGCGTCTATCCGGACATGACCGAACACGGCTTCGCCTCGGACGCCTGGCCCGCGCTGTACGAGCAGGTGATGGCCGCGGACATCCTCGTGCTGGCCGGGCCGATCTGGCTGGGCGACAACAGCTCGATCACCAAGCAGGTCATCGAGCGGCTGTACAGCTGCTCCAGCCTCCTCAACTCCGCGGGACAGTACGCCTATTACGGACGGGCCGGCGGGTGTCTGATCACCGGCAACGAAGACGGCGTGAAGCACTGCGCCATGAACGTCCTCTACAGCCTCCAACACCTCGGCTACACCATCCCGCCGCAGGCCGATGCGGGCTGGATCGGTGCGGCGGGTCCCGGTCCGTCCTACCTGGACCCCGGCTCGGGAGGCCCGGAGAACGACTTCACCAACCGCAACACCAGCTTCATGACCTGGAACCTGATGCACCTGGCGGCCCTGCTCAAGCGCGCCGGAGGGATCCCTGCCCACGGCAATCAGCGCACGGAGTGGGACGCCGGTTGCCGGCCCGGGGCCGACAACCCCGAGCACCGCTGAACCAGACCAGGAGGCGTCAGTGCACACCGCTCCGTAAGGATTCCGTCATCACTCGCGGGGTACGGGACGGCCGCCCGTCGCCGTTGAATGGGCAGACAATCAACTCCCAGGAGACGAGGCAGGGATGGGGCGCGGGCGCAAGGTGCAGACCAGACCGTTGGTCATCGCGGTGCTGGTGGTGGCCTGTGGGGTTGCCTTCGGACTGTACTGGTTCCAGCCGTGGAAACTGTGGCAGGACGAGACCGTCGAGGAGGCCCTGCCCGGGGTGGTGGAGACGTCCGCTCCTCCTGCTGAGGCGCCCTCGTACAAGCCCTCCGAGCAGCCCTCGGCCACCGGTCCGCAGACGTTGGCCAGGGGAGAGCTGATCAGCCACGAGCATGCGACATCGGGCACGGTGAAGCTCGTACGGCTGGCCGACGGCTCCCACGTCGTCCGACTGGAGAACCTCGACACCAGCAATGGGCCGGATCTGCGTGTCTGGCTGACCGACGCCCCTGTGAAGGAGGGGCAGGCCGGCTGGCATGTCTTCGACGACGGGACGTACGTCAGCCTGGGCAGGCTCAAAGGCAACAAGGGGAGCCAGAACTACGCCCTGCCCAGGGACGTGGATCCGTCGAGATACAACAGCGTGAGCATTTGGTGCGACCGTTTCGACGTCTCATTCGGCGCCGCGGAACTCGCTCGCGTCTGACAGCGGTACGGCCGCCTCTCACCGCGCCGGCACGGACTTGTTGCTGCGGGGCGAAGCCGGTCCTTCGGGGCCGTACCCGAGGCGGATCACCATCTGCGCGTGGGAGGGGTGGGTGTCCGGCGACGGCATGAGTCGTTCAGCCAGGTCCGGCCATTCCAGTGCCTGGTGCAGGAGGGACGCCCGGATGCCATACGCGGTGGCGACGAGGAGAACCCGTTCCACAGCTTGGCCCGCGCGGAGCCAGTCGGTTCGACGGTCGTGGGCGGTGGACAGCACGGCGATCGACGGCTGCTGCTCGAAGGAGCGAGCGGGGTGCGCGTGCCGGTGGGCGCCGAAGTCCCGCATCGGGATGTGCTCCCGGTAGTCCTGCGGGCCGAGCACCTCTGATGGCATGCCCAGGCCGGTGCCGTTTCCTTCCGTCACCCAGCGGCGGCTTTCCCTCGCGCGGTCCGTGTCGGTGGTGTTGCGCTGCTCCGCCTCCCTGGTGAGCCGGAGCACGCTGTCGGCCCGGTGCGGTGAAAGGTGGTGCAGCCGTGCCCCTTCCGCGTGAGCCGCCTCGGTGAGTTCGGTGATCACAGCGGTGGGCAACGGCCGTTCCGAGAAGGGGAATCGGCTGCTGTGCCGACGCCACACGGCGTCGTACAGCGAGGTGTACGAGGATGTCCTGGCGCTGCCGCCCAGACGTACGGTGGCCAGCAGGTCCGGCTCGTCGGGGCGCGGGAGCAGCCGGGGCACCGGTTCCCATCCGAAGTGCTCGATCGCGATCCGCAGATTCAGTACGGCGCAGCCGACGGACAGGTGGAGGGCCCGTCCGGCCGGGTCGATGTGGCGCAGGCGGCGTCGCGTGGCCGCGCGGATCTCCAGCGTGAGCGCGTCCGAGTCCAGGCGGAAGCGCCAGGGCTGGGTGTTGTGGATCGACGGTGCGGCCACGGCCGCGGAGACCAGCGTCTCCAGGGTTGTCGCGTCGAGGACGGTGGTACGCATCGGGGGTTCCTCCCCGCCCTGCGCCGAAGGAAAGCGTCGGGGCTTCTCGGTGACCGGGTCAGCGTGGCACCCGGCACACGGGGAGGAGCAGGGGCCGTCCGGCCCGGGTGGGCTCCGAACGGCCCGGGCGGAGCTATGTCGTGGGACGGCCGCCGGGGTGCGGCTGTTCCAGGTGGGACGCCAGGACCGCGGCCTGGACGCGGCGCTGGACACCGAGTTTGGCCAGGAGCCGGGAGATGTGGTTCTTGACGGTCTTCTCCGACAGGTAGAGCTTCTTGCCGATCTCGCGATTGGTCAGGCCGTCACCGATCAGGGCGAGGATGTCCCGCTCCCGGGGCGACAGGCCGGCCAGTTCGGGTGCCGGGGCGGGTGCCGCGGCGGGTTCGGCGCGCAGCGAGCGCATCAGGCGGGCCGTGGTCGCGGGGTCGAGCATCGACTGGCCCGAGGCGACCGTACGCACCGCCGAGGCCAGGTCGGATCCCCGGATCTGCTTGAGCACATAGCCCGAGGCCCCGGCCATGATCGCGTCCAGCAGTGCGTCCTCTTCGTCGAACGAGGTCAGCATCAGACAGGCCAGCTCCGGCATCCGGTTGCGCAGCTCCCGGCAGACCGTGATGCCGTCGCCGTCCGGCAGGCGTACGTCGAGGACGGCGACGTCCGGGCGCAGCGCCGGGCCGCGGACGAGGGCGTGCTCCACGGTGTCCGCGTCACCGACCACCGAGATATCCGGTTCGGCGTCGAGCAGGTCGGTGATACCGCGTCGTACGACCTCGTGATCGTCGAGCAGGAAGACACGGATCGGATCCTGCTCCGTGAAGCTGCGTGTCCCGGTCATGACGGCCCCTCGTTCCCGGCGACGTACGGGCTGCGGGTTGCCCGCGAGCACGATCATCGCTCGCCGGGGCCGGTCGCACCAGGGCCGACCGGCCCCATCGGCTTGGGCGTGCGCCCCTCACCGGTCCCCTGGTCATGGCCCGGTGGTCCCTGCTGCCGGGCGGTTCCCGGCGGCGTGGCGACAGCACTGAGAGGGGACCGGCGATGACCATCACCGCGGCAGCAGACATCCGGGCGGCCGGAGCCTGGTCGGAATGCGCGGGACCCGGCCGGCGCGAGCGCGTCGACGTGCGGGACTTCATCCAGGCAACCACACGCCCTACGGACGGATGACCAGGACGCCATCGATGGCCTGGCCGGCTTCGTGGCCCGGCCCGGCTCCGTCGAGCGCGTGGACGTCCTGCCGTTCCACAAGCTGGGCGTCGCGACGTACGAGGCCCTCGGCTTCCTCCCCTTCCCCGCGCGTGACACGCCGAGCCCGACGCGACATTCGGTCGAGCGGGAGCAGTTCCGGGCGCATGGCCTGACGGCTTGCTCAACGAGGACTTCACCCCAACGGTCCCTGAAAACAGGGCCGTTCAGTCCTGAGGTCACGGACCTTCGGCATCCCGTGGCAGCCGCCGTACGCGACGAGAGTGAGGGGCGTCAGGTACCGAACGGACCTTCTCGCTCCTCCCCGAAGGGATCACCACCATGGCCGTGCACGAGCACCCTCACCGGAACTCCGGCCTCCACCTGCCGAACTTCCGCAGGAACCGGACCGCCTCCGGCTCCGATTCGGCGGTGTCGGCACGCACCGGCACGCAGACGGCGCGGGCCTTTGCCTTCGCCTCGCTGCGTCTGCTCACCGGGTTCGTCTTCCTGTGGGCCTTCCTCGACAAGACCTTCGGCCTCGGCTACGCCACGCAGTCCGGCAAGGGCTGGATCGACGGCGGCTCGCCCACCAAGGGCTTCCTCGGCGGTGTGGCCGCGGGGCCGATGGAGTCCACCTTCCACTCCTGGGCCGGGGACACCTGGGCCGACTGGCTGTTCATGCTCGGTCTGCTCGGGATCGGCGTCGCGCTGATCGCCGGGGTGGCACTGCGGTTCGCGGCCGTCGCGGGCACCGTGATGATGGCGCTGATGTGGGTCGCCGAGTGGCCGCCCGCCCAGCACCTCTCCGACGGCTCGCCGAGCATGTCGACGAACCCCTTCGCGGACTACCACCTCATCTACGCCGTCGTCCTGATCGCCCTGGCCGCAGCCTCCGCCGGAGAAACCCTCGGCCTCGGCAGGGTCTGGGCCAAGCTCCCGCTGGTGCGTCGCGGCCGCTGGCTGCGGTGAGCGCGGGAGGCGCGGCGGGCCCGTCGGCAGGGTCCGCCGCACCACATCGACGCGGGCCAGGGCCGGTCGGCCCATGGCAGGGACCTGTGGCCCCTGCCGGCGGCCAACGTCCGAAGACCAAGCTCGAATCGGGACCCCCGATCCAGAAGGTGGAGATCATGACCCGTACCCTCACCGTCGGCCTCGACGGCTCTCCCGAGAGCCGGGCGGCGGCCGAGTGGGCCGCCCGTGAAGCACAACTGCTCGGCCTGCCGCTGAAGTTGGTCCAGGTCTGGGAGCCGGTTCCGGCCCCCATGGCCCAGGCGCCGCTCCTCGGTCCCGAGACCCACCAGCACTGGACCGAGCGGATCCCCCGGGAGACGGCCGAAGGCATCCGACTGCGCCACCCCGGCCTCGACGTGATCACCGAGCAGTTGTCCGGCCGGCCCGCCGAAGCGTTGGCGGACGCGGCGAAGGACGCCGAGCTGCTGGTCCTGGGCTCCCGTGGGCTGAGCGGGATCGGCGGGTTCATGGTCGGTTCCGTCGGTCTGTGCGTCGTGGCGCATGCCGAGCGTCCGGTCGTCCTGGTGAGGGCCGGCGAGCAGGCTGCCGACGAGCACGAGATGGACCCGGTCGGCATCCCGTCCGCCGCAGCCCCGTTCCGGCCCGTCGTCCTCGGCCTCGACATCGAGAGCCCCGACGAGGAGCTGATCGCCTTCGCGTTCGCGGCCGCCGTCCGCCGGAGCACATCCCTGCGGGTGGTCCACGGGTGGAACCCGCCGCCGTACTACGCCTACGGGCTCTCCGTCGACCTGGAACTCCACGGAGAACTGGCCCGGTCCGAGACCACCGCCCTGGCCGAGGTCCTGCTCCCGTGGCGCGAGAAGTTCCCGGACGTCGAGGTCTCCGGGGAGTCCTCCTACGGCAGCCCCGGCAACCACCTCGTCGACGCCTCCCGCGAGGCCTCACTGGTCGTCGTGGGACGGCGCATCCGGCGCAGCCCGTTCGGCGCCCACATCGGCTCGGTCACCCACACCGTCCTGCATCACTCCACCGCCCCCGTCGCCGTCGTCCCGCACAACTGACCTTCACCCCCAAGGAGCAGACATCATGAAGGCAGCGGTCGTACGAGCCTTCGGCGAACCTCTGGTCATCGAGGACCGGCCCGACCCCGAGCCCGGCCCCGGCCAGGTCCGCGTCCGGGTGGAGGCCTCCGGGCTGTGCCACACCGACATCCACGCCGCCCGGGGCGACTGGCCCGTCAAGCCGACCCCGCCCTTCGTCCCCGGTCACGAGGGCGTCGGCCTGGTCGAGAAGCTCGGCGAGGGCGTCACCCACCTGAGCGTCGGGCAGCGCGTCGCCGTGCCCTGGCTGGGCAAGGCGTGCGGGCGGTGCGAACACTGCCTGTCCGGCTGGGAGACGCTGTGCGAGCGGCAGATCAACACCGGCTACGGCTGTGACGGCGGGTACGCCGAGAAGATGCTGGCCTGGGCCGACTTCGCGCAGCCGGTGCCGCACGGCGTCACGGCCTTCGACGCCGCCCCGCTGACGTGTGCGGGCGTGACGACGTACAAGGCGCTCAAGGTCGCCGGCGTGCGGCCCGCGCAGCTCGTCGCGATCTCCGGCGTCGGCGGCCTCGGTCACCTGGCCGTGCAGTACGCGAAGATCGCCGGGGCGCAGGTCGCCGCGATCGACGTCACCGACGAGAAGCTGGAACTCGCCGCCGAACTCGGCGCGGACCTGGTGATCGATGCCCGCAAGGACGACGTGGGCGAGGTGCTCAAGCGGTACGGCGGAGCCCACGCGGCGATCGCGCTCGCGGTGAACGAGGCCGCTTTCGCCGCCGTCAACTCCGGGCTGCGGCGCGGCGGAAAGCTCGTCATGGTCGCCCTGCCCGCGCACGGCACGATCCAGGTCCCGATCTTCGACACCGTCCTGAACGGCACGAGCGTGATCGGTTCGATCGTCGGCACCCGGCAGGACCTCGCCGAGGTGTTCCAGCTGCACGCGGCCGGCCGTACCCGGGTCATCCACGAGACCCGCCCGCTGGCGAGCGTGAACGAGTCCATCGACGACGTCCTGCGGGGCGAGGTCAAGGCCCGGATCGTCTTCGACCTCGGCGTGGGACGGTGAGGGCGATGGACCTGCCGATCGTCGTCGGTGTCGACGGCTCCGAGGCCGGACTGCGGGCCGTCGACTGGGCGGCCGACGAGGCCGCCCTGCGCGGGCTGCCGTTGCGGCTGGTGTACGCCTCACTGTGGGAGCGGTACGAGGGCGAGGCGCTCGCCGAGGACCTGGGCCGGCCGTCCGAACAGGTGCGGGCCGAGGACATCGTGGCGGCCGCCGCCCGGCGGGCCGCCCGGCGCCGGGCCGACGTGAAGATCTCCACCGAGGTGCTGCCCGAGGAAGCCGAGTACACGCTGGTGCACGAGAGCCGCGGGGCCGCCCTGCTGGTCACGGGCACCCGGGGCCGCGGCAGCCTCGCCGGGGCGCTGCTGGGCTCCGTGAGCCTGACCGTGGCCGGGCACGCGCACTGCCCGATGATCGTGGTGCGCGGCGACCAGGACGACCGGGCCCGCCCGGGACAGCATGACCGCGTCGTCGTCGGCGCCGGAGACACTTCGGCCGCCTCGGAGACGATGCGCTTCGCCTTCGAGGAGGCGCGGCGACGGGGTGCCGTACTGGAGGCCGTCCGGGCCTGGCGGTGCCCCGCGTACGAGACCACGGACCACCCCCAGCTCGCCGGTGAACCCGCCCGGCTGCACGAGCAGCACGCGGTGGACGCCCTGGAAGCGGCACTCAAGGAGGCCCCCGACGACGTCGTGGTGCGTCGGCGCACTGTGGAGGGCCACGCCAGGACCGTCCTGGTGGGGGCCTCGCGCGACGCCGACCTCCTGATCATCGGGGCCAGGCGCCGCCCGCGGCACTTCGGGCTCCAGCTGGGCCGCGTGGCCCATGGGGTACTGCTCCACTCCGACTGTCCGGTCGCCGTCGTGCCCGAACCGGTGTGACGATGGTGATCGTGGCGACGGCGACCGTGGTGACCGGCTGCTCAGAGACTCGCCGCGTGGTCGGGGACGAAGGTCTGCAGATCGCGCGGCGGGCGCTCGTAGCCGGTCGACTCCGGGCGCACCGGCAGCTCCAGCACCGGCGGGGGCACGTCGTGGTAGGGCAGCGAACCCAGCAGGTGGGCGATCATGTTCAGCCGCGCCTGCCGCTTGTCGTCGCTCTCCACGATGTACCACGGCGCCTCGGAGATGTCGGTGTGCACCATCATGTCGTCCTTGGCCCGCGAGTACGCCTCCCAGTGGGTGATCGACTCCAGGTCCATCGGCGAGAGCTTCCAGCGCCGCAGCGGATCCTCCAGCCGCTTGCGGAACCGCTCCTGCTGCTCGGTGTCGCTCACCGAGAACCAGTACTTGCGCAGCACGATCCCCGCTTCGACCAGCATCCGTTCGAATATCGGGCATTGCCGCAGGAAGAGCTGGTACTCCTCCCTCGTGCAGAAGCCCATCACGTGCTCGACCCCGGCCCGGTTGTACCAGGACCGGTCGAACAGCACGATCTCTCCGGCGGCCGGCAGATGCTCGACGTACCTCTGGAAGTACCACTGGCTGCGCTCGCGCTCGGTCGGCTTGGGGAGCGCCGCGATCCGGGCGACGCGGGGGTTGAGATGCTCCGCGACCCGCTTGATGGTGCCGCCCTTGCCCGCCGCGTCCCGCCCCTCGAACACGACGACCACCCGGGCGCCCTCGGCCCGCACCCACTCCTGGAGCCTCACCAACTCCGTCTGAAGACGCAGCAGTTCCTTCTCGTACGTCTTGCGCGGCACCTTCGCCGCGGCCTTGCCGGCCATGCCGCCTCCACCGCCCGATGACCTACTCACGGAGCCATCCCATGTCCGAGGCACAACGCGTCGAACACCAGGACGCCACCGTACTTTCCGACGACGAACTGCGCACCCTGGACGCCCACTGGCGAGCCGCCAACTACCTGGCCGCCGGGCAGATCTACCTGCTGGCCAACCCGCTGCTGACCGAGCCCCTGAAACCGGAGCACATCAAGCCCCGGCTGCTCGGCCACTGGGGCACCTCGCCCGGACTGAACCTCGTCCACACCCACCTCAACCGCGTGATCAAGGCGCGCGGGCTCGACGCGCTGTGCGTGTGGGGGCCGGGGCACGGCGGGCCGTCGGTCCTCGCCAACTCCTGGCTGGAGGGCAGTTACAGCGAGACCTACCCGGACGTGCCGCGCGACGGCCAGGGGATGGAGCGGCTGTTCCGGCAGTTCTCCTTCCCGGGCGGGGTGCCCAGCCATGTCGCCCCGGAGACACCCGGGTCGATCCACGAGGGCGGTGAGCTCGGTTACTCCCTCTCGCACGCCTACGGAGCGGCCTTCGACAACCCCGATCTGCTGGTCGCCTGTGTGATCGGCGACGGCGAGGCGGAGACCGGGCCGCTCGCCGCCGCCTGGCACTCCAACAAGTTCCTCGACCCGGTGCACGACGGCGCGGTCCTGCCCATCCTCCACCTCAACGGCTACAAGATCGCGAACCCGACGGTGCTCGCCCGCCTCCCGGAGGCCGAACTCGACGCGCTGCTGCGCGGCTACGGCCACGACCCGATCCACGTCACCGGCGACGACCCGATGACCGTCCACCGTGCCATGGCCCATGCCTTCGACCAGGCCCTGGACCGGATCGAGGTGATGCAGCGGACGGCCCGCGAGGACGGCGTGAGCGAGCGGGTGCACTGGCCCGTCATCGTGCTGCGCACGCCCAAGGGCTGGACCGGCCCGGCGGAGGTGGACGGCGTGCCCGTCGAGGGCACCTGGCGAGCCCACCAGGTCCCGCTGGCCAACGTGCGCGAAAACCCCGAGCACCTGCGGCAGTTGGAGGCCTGGCTGCGGTCGTACCATCCGCAGCAGCTGTTCGACGCCGACGGCCGCCCCGTGGCGGACGTCCTGGCCTGTGTGCCCGAGGGCACCAAGCGCCTCGGTTCCGGTCCGCACGCCAACGGAGGGCTGCTCGTACGCGACCTGCCCGTCCCGGACCTCGACCGCTTCGCCGTACCCGTCGACAAGCCGGGCACCACCCTGCACGAGCCGACCCGGGTCCTCGGCGATCTCCTCGAGCAGGTCATGCACGACACCTCAGCCCGCCGGGACTTTCGTGTCGTCGGCCCCGACGAGACCGCCTCCAACCGCCTCCAGGCCATCTTCAACGCCAGTGGCAAGGCCTGGCAGGCCGAACTGCTCCCGGCCGACGAACACCTCGAACGGCACGGCCGGGTGATGGAGATCCTCTCCGAACACACCTGCCAGGGCTGGCTGGAGGGCTACCTTCTCACCGGGCGGCATGGACTGTTCTCCTGCTACGAAGCCTTCGTTCACATCGTCGACTCCATGGTCAACCAGCACATCAAGTGGCTGAAGACCTCACGGGAGTTGGCCTGGCGCGCTCCGATCGCCTCCCTCAACTACCTGCTGACCTCGCACGTCTGGCGCCAGGACCACAACGGCTTCTCCCACCAGGACCCCGGCTTCGTCGACCACGTCCTCAACAAGAGCCCCGAGGTCGTCCGCGTCTATCTTCCGCCGGACGCCAACACCCTGCTCTCCGTGGCGGATCACGTGCTGCGCAGCCGCGACTACGTCAATGTCGTCGTCGCCGGCAAGCAGCCCTGCTTCGACTGGCTGTCCATGGACCAGGCCCGCGCCCACTGCGCCCGCGGGGCCGGGATCTGGGACTGGGCGGGCACCGAGGACGGCTCCCGCGAACCCGACGTCGTCCTGGCCTGCGCCGGTGACGTACCCACGCTGGAGGTGCTGGCCGCCGCCCAGCTGCTGCGCCACCACCTGCCCGACCTCGCCCTCCGCGTGGTCAACGTCGTCGACATGACCCGGCTGCTGCCCCGCGAGGAACACCCGCACGGAATGAGCGACTTCGAGTACGACGGCCTGTTCACCACCGACAAGCCGGTGATCTTCGCCTACCACGGCTACCCCTGGCTCATCCACCGCCTCAGCTACCGCCGCACCGGCCACAAGAACCTGCATGTGCGCGGCTACAAGGAGTCCGGCACCACGACCACCCCCTTCGACATGGTCGTCCGCAACGACCTCGACCGCTACCGCCTCGTCATGGACGTCATCGACCGCGTCCCCGGCCTCGCCGTCCGCGCCGCCGCTCTGCGTCAGCAGATGGCCGACGCCCGTACCCGCCACCAGGCGTGGATCCGCAAGCACGGCACCGACCTGCCCGAGGTCGCCGACTGGACCTGGAACGCCTGAACACCTGCCTCGTGCGTCTTCGACCCGGGCTGCACCAACCGGCTCCTCGACCTCACGGACTCGTCGCCGACGCCTGACCCACCCGGACGGAGACCGGTGCCGCCGATCACCGGTCTCCTTCCATGCACCAGGACGACCAGCGGATCGACCCCGTAGGTGGCCGAGACCATCGGCGACGCCCCGCACAACGACGGGCTGACCATGGACGTGCTACCCGCCCGGCAGATGGCGAGCGTGTCCTCGTACGACGCCGTCGCGCCCTCGCCGAACGCGCCCTTTGGCTCTTCAGCACCGGGTCGCTCGACGCCTCGTCCTCCGAGCGGGACATTCCGTCCGTGTCCGGAGTGCAACGGGCCATGACCCGGCTGGGCACCAGGGATCACTCCATGTTCGGCAGACGGCGGCCACGGTGCCCGTGTTCCGGGCACCGTGGCCGCCTGCCGAGCCCTGCCTACGTGGGCACCACGGCGACGGGGCACAGGGCCTCGGTCAGGAGTGCCCGCAAGGTCGGCCCTGGCTCGCGCTCCTGAGTCCGGCCCACGACCACCAGCGCGGCGCTCGCGGAACGCCGGCTCAGCGCCTGGGCCGGAGGCAACAGCCGGACGTCCTCCAGTACGTGTACGTCGGAGTGCCTCTCCCGCCACGGTCGGAGTGCGTCGGAGAGCAGCTGCACCTCGTGGTCCTCCCAGGCGGCCCGGTCCTCCTCCGGCACACCGAAGGGCAACTCGGCGGCGCAGGAAGGGAACCTCCAGGCGTACACGGCACGCAGCCGCACGCCCCGCATCCTTGCGGTGTCGAAGGCGAAGTCGACGGCCGCTCGAGCGGGTTCACGGGCGTCCACGCCCAGTACGATTCCAGCGCCGGAGCGTGCCGAGGGGGGAGCGGCGGGCACCTCGGGAACCAGCACGAGAGGGCAGCCCGGGAGCACGACGCCGTCCGGGTCTCGTGCGCCGGTGACGACCAGCTCCGCGTCGTTCAGCCCGTCGGGTTGCCCGTCGTGGACAACCCGGAGCGCGCTTCCGCGTCGTGTCGCTTCCTGACGGGCCCAGCGGACGACTGACTCGTGGTGCGTCGAGCCTTGAACACGGGCGACGATGACTCGTTCCATGAGGTTCTGTCCCCTTCAACCGGTCCTGTGCCCCCACTTCGGACCCAGCAGGTCCCACTCCCGTCCCCAGCTGTCGATGCGCTGCCGGTCGAGCCGCCACCGTACGACCGCTCCCACGCCGAGGACCGCGCCGGTGAGGGCGAGTCCGGCGGCGGTGCCCAGCGCCCCGGCCTCGACAGCGGCTTCCCCGGCACTCGGCGGTGCGGTGGCCGGCGCGCCGTGGGCGTCCTGCCAGACCACGACTCGAGTTCCGGCCTTCAACCCGGTGTCGACCAGGGCGCGCCCGGTGCGGGCGGAGCCGTCGGGGGTCGTCCAGCGGACGGTGGCCGAAGCCTTGTCGTCCGACGACTGCGCCGCCGACATGTGCTTCGGCGTGTCGGTGAGGAGCACCGCGTGGGTGGAACGGCGATCGGTACGCAGTTGTGCGAGTGTCTCGTCCGCGGCGTGTGCCGTCACCAGGCCGACAGCGGTTCCTCCCATCGCGACGACGGCCCACAGTGCCAGGATGATCCATGCCTCGGCGATGTCGTCGCGCCGCCTCAACGGGTTGTTCCGCCAGCGCCAGAACCACTTCTTCGTCCGTTTGCCGTGGGCCATGGCTTCGCACCCCTTCCGGTCGTCACACCGTCGACGGTGGCAGCCCCGGGCGGGCGACGGCATGGGCCGAAGGGGCTGCACTCACGGGCCGCTCGGGACAGGTTTCCGGCCGTGGAGAGGGCCGTTCGGCCCACGGGTACCGGAACGGTGAGGCGCGTACATCGCCGTGCGCGTCATCCCGCGGCGGCAGGGAGAAACCCGACGGTCGGCGGGGGAGTGGCCTGTGCCGCCGGCAGGTGCGGGTGTATCTCGAAGACACCGCCCAGACCGGTGGCCCGGAGGACCCGCAGCAAGCGGCTGCTCCCGCTGACCAGCCGGAGTCGGCCGTGCCGAGCCTGGATCCGGTTCCGGGTCCGGCACAGAACACTCAGCCCGGCGCAGTCGATGAAGGACACGGAACGCAGGTCGATCACCAGGTCGGGGTGGCTGGCGGAGGACAGGACGTCAAGGTGGGCGGCCAGCGAGATCGCCGTCACGAGGTCGATCTCGCCGTGCGGCGTCACGACGGTGGTCCCCTCGACGGTGCGTACCGTGTGAGGCGGGGCAGACCTCGCTTGGTTCTCGGACATGGTGAGATCAAAGCCGCGCCGACGGACGACGCGGAAGGGCCGAACGGTCCCTGGCCACCGGGCCCGGTCGGCCCACGAACGGCTCGTGACAACCATGGGGAGCATGCCCTGTCGGTCGGGAAAGGGGCCCGACCGGCCCAAGCGGTCTCCGCACCGGCGGGCCACGCTGGAGGTGCGGGGCACATCCGGCGCGGGGACGACGCCAGACTCTCACCGGCAGCCGAAACCCCACCCCACCGCCGATCCCGGGCTCCGCAGCCGATCGAGTGGATGAGGAGCGTCATGAAGGGCTATGTGTTCCACGGCGCCGGACAGGCCGCCTGGGAAGAGGTCCCCGACCCGGCGGTCAAGGACCCCACCGATGCGATCGTGCGCGTCGTGGCCGTCACCATCTGCGGCACCGACCTGCACATCCTCAAGGGCGACGTCCCGGAGGTACACCCCGGCACCGTGCTGGGGCACGAGGCGGTCGGCGAGATCGTCGAGGTCGGCAGCGATGTACGGACCGTGCGACCGGGGGACCGGGTTCTGGTCTCCTGCATCAGCGCGTGCGGGCGCTGTCCCTACTGCCGTCAGGGAATGTACGGCCAGTGCCGCGGCGGAGGAGGCTGGATCCTCGGCCACCTGATCGACGGTACGCAGGCCGAATACGTCCGCGTCCCCCACGCCGACCTGTCCGTGCACCCGCTGCCCGCCGCGATGAACAGCGCGGACGCCGTCCTGCTGGCGGACATCTTCCCGACGTCCTACGAGGTGGGCGTGCTCAACGGTCACGTACGCCCCGGAGACACCGTCGTCGTGGTCGGAGCAGGCCCCATCGGACTGGCGGCCATCGCCACGGCCCGGCTGTTCTCTCCCGAGCGGATCGTCGCCGTGGACCTGGCCCCGGCCCGGCTGGACGCCGCCCGACGGCTCGGCGCCGATGCCGTGGCCGATGCCAGGGAAGCCCCCGAGCAGCTGATCGCCGACCTCACCGACGGGCTCGGCGCGGACGTCGTCATCGAGGCCGTCGGTGTGCCGGAGAGCTTCGAGCTGTGCACCCGCATGGTCCGCCCCGGCGGTCACGTCGCCAACATCGGCGTGCACGGGGCCCCCGCGACCCTGCACCTCGAAGACCTGTGGATCAAGAACATCACCATCACGACCGGACTCGTCGACACCCACTCCACCCCGACCCTGCTCCGGATGGCGGCCGCCGGCCGGCTGCCCACCTCGGAGCTGGTCACCCACACCTTCCCGCTGGACCACATGCAGGAGGCGTACGACGTCTTCTCCCGGGCCGTCGACACCGGCGCCCTCAAGATCGTGCTCGGCGCGGAGCAGCACCAGACCGTCGCCGTGCGCGAGGGCTGACGAAAGGACGTGACGACCATGGCCGAACACAGGGAGGCCGAAAGGCCGTTGGGCGACCTGGGCCGCCGTCTCGCCACGCGCCGCGCACAACTCGGTCTGAGCCGAAAGGAAACGGCGACCAGGGCGGGCATCGCGCCCGGCTACCTGAGGCACCTGGAGGAGAACCCCGGCGCCACGCCGAACCGGGGAACACTTCTCAGCCTGGCTGCGGCTCTGGAGACCACGGTGGCGGAGCTCACCGGCGCAGCCACGGACCTGCCTCCCGGCCTGGAACAGGCGGCCCGTACCCCCGAGTTCACCGAGCTGAGCATGGACGAGTGCAGAGCTCTGCTCGGAACGCACGGCGTGGGGAGGATCGCGGTGACCACCGAGTCCGGGCCCGGCATCGTTCCGGTCAACTACAGCGTCACCGAAGGCACCATCGTCTTTCGGACCGCTTCCGGTACGACACCGTCGCTGGCGGCCGGTCACCAGGTGGCTTTCGAGGTCGACCACATCGACGACGCCTTCAGCCGTGGCTGGAGCGTGTTGGTGCGCGGACACGCTCGGACCGTGACGGACTCCGGCGAGGCCCACCGGCTCGCGGACCAGGCGTACAGCACGCCCTGGGCGGGAGGGAGCCGTGATCTGTGGGTGCGTGTGGAGCCGGACACGATCACGGGACGCCGGATCAGCGTGTGACACGGGCAGAGACGGATGGCTGATCCACCCGCGTCAGGCCGTCCGCAACGGCCCTGCTCGGCACGACACGCGGGAGGCGGAGCGGCGCGGTCTGCGACTGCATGGCCTGCACTCCGGGACGCACCGGCACCGCGATCGCGTGACCCACACCGCCGGCGGCCGGGCGGGCAGGGCTCAGCCCTCGTCCGCCCGGCCGCCGGCGGTGAGCCTGATGCCCGTGACCAGCTCGGGCCGGATGCGGATCGCGTAGTCCATGGGCTGATCCACCCACGGCTCCAGCATCGCCTGGTAGCGGTCCAGTTCACCGGGGTCGGTCACCGGCCGGGCGTACCCCGTCACCACCACGCTCCAGCCCAGATGCGTCGTCGCGTCGATGTCGTCCGCCTCGTAGGCGACGACGACACCGGGGCCGTCGGCCTGCTGCGTGTACGAGGTCAGGGCGGTGCCCTCGTGCGTGCGGATGACGACGTCCCCGCCGTCCAGGACGTGGTTGACCGTGCGGACGGTCGGGAGCGCGTGCAAGGTGAAGACGATCCTTCCCAGGGACACGCTGCCCAGCAGTCGCAGTGCCTCGGCGCTGTCGAGCTCGATGCGGCGGCGCGGTCCTGCGAAGGCCGGCCGCCCGGCGTTGTGGACCATGACGGACTTTCCGTTGGGGTTTCGTGGCGTACTGCCCGGTCGGAATACACACGGAGCGACACCGCGGGGGATCGGTGCCGCTCCTTCTTCAAGCTTCTCCCTGGCCGAGGGCCGCGCCAAGGGCCGATGGTCCCCGACCAGGGACCGGACGGCTCTCACTCATCGGGAGCCGAACTCCCGCGGCTTCCGTCGCCGCGCGTCGCGCCGCCGCGCCACGGAGGCGGCCCGGCCGACCGGCGGGCCGTGTCCGTGAGGTGCACGGCCCTGTCCGCGCGGGCGCGCAGCCGGTCCTCCAGCCGGTCCGCGAGCGCGTGCGCGTCGGCTTCCCGAAGGTGTACGACGACGAGGTGGCCGCCCATCCGGACCTCGGCCCCGGCGGACCACGGCAGGACCTGGTGTGCGGAGGCCCTGCTGATCGTCACTCTGCCTCTGACGGCCGGAAGTCCCGGCCGGGTCAGGGCCGCGTGGACCTTGGCCCGGAAGTACGCGAGTGCTTCGTCGTCCACGTCGCCGTCCGTCCGTACCCGGACGGCGAGGGGTGTGTCCTGGGTGCTGACATCCCTGTCGGTCATGTGATCCGCTCCTGTGATCGTTCGGTGCGTGCTGCCGGTCCCGTACGGTGTGCCCTCACCGGCTGTCGCTGCCCTCGGTGTCGGACAGCGCCGCCCGGCCCGCCTCCAGACGCGCCACCGGGACCCGGAACGGCGAGCAGGACACGTAGTCCAGGCCCGCCGCGTGGAAGAAGTGGACGGAGTCGGGATCGCCGCCGTGTTCGCCGCAGACGCCGAGCGTCAGGCCGGGACGGGCGGTGCGGCCCTCTTCGACCGCGATCCGGATCAGCCGCCCCACGCCGTCGCGGTCGATCGTCTCGAACGGCGAGGTGGGGAAGACGCCCTTGTCGAGGTAGGCGGAGAAGAACGCCGCCTCGACGTCGTCGCGTGAGAAGCCCCAGGTGGTCTGGGTGAGGTCGTTCGTGCCGAAGGAGAAGAACTCCGCCTCCTCGGCGATCCGGCCGGCGGTGAGCGCGGCGCGGGGCAGCTCGATCATCGTGCCGACCGGGCACCGCACCGGAACACCGGACTCGTACGAGACCTCGTCCAGCACCCGCTCCACCTCGGCGCGCTCGATCCGCAGTTCCTCGACCGCGCCGACCAGCGGCACCATGATCTCGGCCCGCGGAGAGCCTCCGGCCCTCGTGCGGGCCACGACGGCCTCGGCGACGGCCCGTACCTGCATGGCGACCAGGCCCGGAACCACCAGCCCCAGGCGCACGCCGCGCAGGCCGAGCATCGGGTTCTCCTCGTGCATGCGGTTCACCGCGGAGAGCAACTCGGCCTCGTGCGGCTCCGGTTGCTCACCGCGGGCCTCGGCGGCCGCGATGCGTACGGCGAGTTCGGTGCGGTCGGGCAGGAACTCGTGCAACGGCGGATCCAGCAGGCGGATGGTCACGGGCAGTCCGTCCATCGCCTCCAGGATGTCGGTGAAGTCCTGCCGCTGGAGCGGCAGGAGAGCAGCCAGTGCCCGGTCGCGATCGGAGTCCGTTGCGGCGAGGATCATCGCCTCGACCAGCTTGCGGCGCTCGCCGAGGAACATGTGCTCGGTACGGCACAGTCCCACGCCCTGCGCGCCGAACCGGCGGGCGCGCCGCGCGTCCTCGGGGGTGTCGGCGTTGGCGCGGACCTCCAACCGCCGTAGGGAGTCGGCCTGTTCGAGAGAGCGGGCCACCGCGGCCACGACGCCGCCGGGCTGCTCGCCGGTCTCCAGGTACCGCATCGCCTCGGAGGCGACCAGCGGCACCGCACCCGCGTACACGGCTCCGGCGGTGCCGTCCACCGAGATGACCGTGCCCTCCCCCACAACGGTTCCGTCGGGGGTGGTGAAGTGCCGGGCCGCGGTGTCCACGGCGAGTTCCTCCGCGCCGCAGACGCACACCTTGCCCATGCCCCGGGCGACCACCGCGGCGTGGCTCGTCTTGCCGCCCCGGCTGGTCAGCACGGCCTCGGCGGCGACCATGCCGGGCAGGTCGTCGGGGGTGGTCTCCTGGCGGACGAGCACCGTCCTCTCGCCGGCCGCGGCACGCCGTACGGCCTCGGCGGAGTCGAAGACCGCCGCGCCGACCGCCGCGCCGGGGGAGGCCGGGAGGCCGTGGGCGAGCGCGGTACCGGTGACGTCGGTGTCGAACCGGGGGAACATCAGCCGGGCCAGGCCCTCGCCGCTGACCCGGGCCAGTGCCTCCTCCGCAGTGATCTGCCCTTCCTTGACCAGTTCGGCGGCGATGGCGAACGCGGCCTCGGCGGTGCGCTTGCCGACCCGGGTCTGGAGCATCCACAGCGTGCCGCGCTCGATGGTGAATTCGATGTCGCACAGGTCGCGGTAGTGCCGCTCCAGGGTCCCCATGTGGTCGCGCAGGCGCCGGTAGGAGTCAGGGTCCAGTCGCTCCAGTTCGGTCAGGGGCACGGTGTTGCGGATGCCGGCGACGACGTCCTCGCCCTGGGCGTTGGCCAGGTAGTCGCCGTACAGTCCGGGCCGGCCGGTGGCCGGGTCGCGGGTGAAGGCGACGCCGCTGCCGGAGTCGGGGCCGAGATTGCCGTAGACCATGCGCTGCACGGTGACCGCCGTGCCGAGGTCGTCGGGGATGTGCTCGCGGCGGCGGTACAGGCGGGCGCGTTCGCCGTTCCAGGACCGGAAGACGGCGAGGATCGCGAGGCGCAGCTGCTCGGCGGGCGACTGGGGGAACGCCCGGCCCGTCTCGTCGAGGATCAGCCGCTTGTACGTCTCGACCAGCCCGGCGAGGTCGTTCGCGTCCAGGTACAGGTCGTCGGGGGCTTCGCGGGCCTCCTTGAGCAGGGTCATGGCCTCGTCGAACCGGGCGGTGTCGACTCCCATGACCGTACTGCCGAACATCTGGACGAGCCGGCGGTAGGAATCCCAGGCGAAGCGGTCACTGCCGGAGGTCTTGGCGAGGCCCAGGACGGAGTCGTCGTTCAGGCCGATGTCCAGGACGGTCTCCATCATGCCGGGCATGGAGAAGCGGGCCCCGGACCGGACGGACACCAGCAGCGGGTCGTCCCGCTGCCCCAGTCGGCGCCCGGCGGACTCCTCCAGGGCAGACAGGTGCCGGGAGACCTCGGCCGACATGCCCTCCGGCTCGGCGCCGGTCGCCAGGAAGGCCCGGCAGGCGTCGGTGGTCACGGTGAAGCCCGGCGGGACCGGCAGGCCCAGCCGGGTCATCTCGGCCAGGTTCGCGCCCTTGCCGCCCAACAGGTCGGCCATGTCCCGGCGGCCCTCGCGGAAGTCGTGCACGTAACGGACCATGACGCTGCGCTCCTCGGCTCGGCGGACCCGGTTCGGCTCCTCGGTCACGACGTGGCCTCAGCGTCGAACACCGCCGGGTCCACCCGGCAGGTGCTGTCCGTCCCCGGTCCGGGGCCGAACGGCCCCAGTGCGGCCCTGCGAGGTAGGGCGGATGCCCGGTACGCGTCCGTTCACGGCAAAGGCGGTCACCGGACCCTCTGTCGCCGATCCGAATGCGTACCGTCACCCGCCGTCGGCCGGTAGCGTGGTCCACGACCGGAGCGGCAGGTGTGAGCCCGTCCGAGGGACCCGAGGAGACGCAGGTGGCAAGCCCCCAGGAGCCGCAGGAGGCCCGTGTACGGCTGCCGCAACTGAGGCTGGACGAGCTCCTAGAGGAGCTTCAGGCGCGGCTGGACGCGGCCCGTGGCACCCGGGACCGGGTGCACAGCCTGCTGGAGGCGGTGCTCTCGGTCGGCCGCGAGCTGGATCTGGAGCAGGCGCTGCACAGCATCGTCGAAGCCGCCGGAGTGCTCGTCGACGCGGAGTACGCGGCCCTCGGCGTGATCGGTCCGGACGGCAGGCGTCTCTCCGCCTTCCACACCGTCGGGGTCACCGAGGAGCAGATCGCCCGGATCGGCCCCTTCCCCGAGGGCCACGGCATCCTCGGTGAGCTGATCCGCCATCCCGAGCCGCTGCGCCTGACGAAGATCTCCGAGCATCCCTCGTCATACGGCTTCCCGGACCACCATCCGCCGATGAACAGCTTCCTTGGCGTGCCCATCCGCGTGCGCGACCAGATCTTCGGCAACCTGTACCTCACCGAGAAGCGGGGCGGCGCGCGGTTCGACGAGGACGACGAGTCCGTTCTCTCGACCCTGGCGGTGGCGGCAGGGGTCGCCATCGACAACGCCCGCCTCTATGAGGACTCCCGGCTGCGGGAGCGCTGGCTGCGGGCGAACGCGGAGGTCACCCACAGCCTCATGTCCGGCGGCGGGCGCACCGACGTGCTCGGCCTGATCGCCGAGCGGGCCGGCGAGATCACCGGATCGGCGCTGGCCGCGGTCGCGCTGCCCATGGAGGACACCGGGTCGCTCGCCGTGGAGATCGCCGTCGGGCTGGATTCCGACGCGCACAAGGGGCTCGTGCTCCCGGTGGACGCGACCTTGATGGGGCTGGCCTTCTCCAGGGTCGCCCCTGCCGTCAGTGCGGACGTCTCCCACGACGAACGCGTTACCCCGGAACCGCCCCGTTTCCAGGGGCTCGGTCCCGCCGTGGCCGTGCCCATCGGGACGGGCGAGGACGGAGTCCGAGGCGTGCTTCTGCTGGCACGGGAGGCCGGTCGGCCGGAGTTCACCACGACCGAGACCGAGACCCTGCAAGGCTTCGCCGCGCAGGCCGCCGTCGCCATGGAACTGGCGGAGCGTCGTCAGGACGCCGAGCAGATCGCGGTGCTCAAGGACCGCGACCGGATCGCCCGTGACCTGCACGACCTGGCGATCCAGCGGTTGTTCGCCACGGGAATGACCCTGCAGAGCGCTGGCCGGTTCATCGAGCATCCAGAGGCGGCCGAGCGTGTCGTCCGGGCAGTGGACGACCTGGACGAGACCATCAAGATCATCAGGTCGACGATCTTCGGGCTGCGAGCGCGTGACAGCGGGGCCGGGGCGGGACTGCGCGCCCGGGTCGTACGGGCCGTCGGTGAGGCGGCCCCGGTGCTGGGCTTCACGCCCAGCGTGCGCATGGAAGGACTGCTCGACACCGACGTGCCGCGCGAGATCGCCGACCACGCGCTGGCCGTGCTCTCCGAGGCCCTCACCAACATCGCCCGGCACGCCCACGCCGACCGCGCCGACCTGGCGCTGGAGTGCGACGGCCGCCAACTGCGGCTGACGGTCACCGACAACGGCGTGGGAGTTCCGGCCGGCGGCCGCCGCAGCGGACTGCTCAACATGGCCGAACGGGCCGAACAGCTGGGCGGCGAACTGGAGTTGAGCAGTACGCCTGACGGCGGCGCCACACTGGTGTGGCGGGTGCCGGTGGGGGAGCGGTAGCGGAGACGGGGCCCGCGCCATCCCTGACATCGTGATGCCCCGCTGAAGGGCCGCGCACGGCACTCCGAGGACGAACGCGTCGTCGACCGTCCGGCCGCCGGCCGTTCGGCGATGACGGCGACGCCATGGGCCGAACGGCCCCGGTCGGGGCCCGTTCGCCCCTGCTGCGTTCCGTCCGCGAGTGCGACGCTGACGTCGGAGCCCTGTGCCGCACGACGGCGTGCGGCCCGGCAGAAGGCGGTGGGAATCATGGAGCTGCCCCTGGTCGTGGGTGTCGACGGTTCGGACGCGAGCCTCGCGGCGGTCGACTGGGCCGTGGACGAGGCAGCCCGGCTCGGACTGCCGCTGCGCCTGGTGTACGCCTCCCTCTGGGAGCGCTACGAGGGGGCCCTGCCCTTCGGCGGGCTCGAACGCCCCTCGCAACAAGTGATGGCGGACTCGATCGTCGGCACCGCTGCGGAGCGCGCCCACCGGCGCAACCCCGAGGTGAAGGTCGTTTCCACGGAGGTGATCCTCGCGGAGGCATCGGACGCCCTCCTGCGCGAGGCCAACAACGCCCATGCCCTGGTGACCGGCTCCCGGGGCCGGGGCGAGCTGACCGGTCTGCTGCTCGGCTCGGTGAGCCTGGCCGTGGCGGCCCGCGCGCACTGCCCGGTGATCGTGGTCCGGGGCGACCGGGCCGGCCTGGCCGGCACCCACGAGCGGATCCTGCTCGGCGCGGGCGACTCCGCGTCCGCCGGTGAAGCGGTGCGGTTCGCCGTCCGGGAGGCAGAGGCACGCGGGTGCACGCTGGACGCCGTACGCGCCTGGCGGTGCCCCGCGCAGGAGAGCGCCGATCACCCCCGGCCGGCCGAGGACCCGGCCCGCGACCACGAGCAGCGCGCGTCCGCCCTGCTCGACGCCGTGCTGCACGACGCGAGCGCCGACCACCCCGGTGTACGGATGCGTCGTACCACCGTGGAGGGCTCGGCCCGCAAGGTACTGCTCGACCGGTCGGCCGCCGCGGACCTGGTGATCGTCGGGGCGCGGCGCAGGTCCGGCCACTTCGGCCTCCAGCTGGGCAGGGTCGGGCACACGCTGCTGCACCACGCCCAGTGCCCGGTGGCCGTCGTACCCCAGCGGGTGTGACGGTGCGCCGCCCGCCGCCCCCGGTGGCGTCCCGCGACACGCTCGCACCCGTGCTGCGGGACGTTTGGGCCGTGGTCTTCGACACCGACGGAGTGATCACCGACTCGGCCCGCGTGCACGCCGCAGCCTGGAAGACGGCCTTCGACGCATTCCTGCGCGCACACCCGCCCGAGGATCCCGGTCTGCGCCGCCCCTTCGACGCGCGGGACGACTATCTGCGGTACGTGGACGGCAAGTCCCGCCTCGACGGCGCCGCCGCCTTCCTCGCCGCACGCGCTGTCGGTGCGTCGGGGGAGACGGTGCGCGCCGTCGCGGCCGAGAAGGAGCGACTGTTCAGCGGGCGGCTGCGCGAACACGGTGTCGACGCCTACCCGGGGACCGTCCGGCTGGTGCGGGCCCTGCGCCGGGCGGGGATCCCGGTGGCGGCGGCCTCCGCGTCCCGGCACGCCGGTGAACTGCTCGCCGGCGCCGGGGTGTCGGACCTCTTCGACGTCCTGGTCGACGGCGGCGAGGCGGCCCGGCTGGGACTGGCGGGCAAACCCCGGCCCGATCTCTTCCTGGAGGCGGCCCGAAGGCTCGGGGTGCCCGCCGACCGTGCCGCCGTCGTCGAGGACGCCCTGGCCGGCGTCGAGGCGGGCCGGAACGGCGGTTTCGCCCTCGTCGTCGGCGTGGACCGTGCCGCCGGCCCGGACACCGCGGCGAGACTGCTGCGGCACGGCGCCGACATCGTCGTACGCGATCTCGAAGAGCTGCTTGCGGGAGGGACGCCGCGGTGACCGACCGGACCTGGGAGTACGAGGGCTACGACGCCGCCGAGGAGCGGCTTCGGGAGTCGCTGTGCACGCTGGGCAACGGGTACTTCGCGACCCGGGGTGCCCTGCCCGAGTGCGTCGTGGACGAGGTGCACTACCCGGGCACGTATGCCGCGGGCTGCTACAACCGGCTGACCTCCCGGGTGGCGGGGCGCGCGGTCGAGAACGAGGACATGGTCAACCTGCCGAACTGGCTGCCGCTCAGGTTCCGCCTCGACGGGGAACGGTGGCTCACCCCGGACGCGGCGGCGGTCACCGGTCACCGCCTCGTCCTGCACCTCACCTCGGGACTCCTGGAGCGACACACGCGCTACGACCTCGGCGAGGAACGGGAACTGACAGTTCGGCAGTTGCGGCTGGTGCACATGGGGGACCCACATCTGGGCGCCCTGCGCACCGAGTTCACCTCCCAGAACCTCGCAGGGGAGCTGGAGGTGGAGGCGGCCCTCGACGGAGGCGTGACCAACGCAGGTGTGCCGCGCTACCGGGATCTGGACGGTCGCCACCTGACCCACGTGCACACGGGAACCGCTGCCGACCCGGCGACGGTGTGGCTGCGCTGCCGTACCACCACCTCCGACATCCGTATCGGCATGGCCGCCCGTCTCACCGCCGACGCCCCGATCGCCGTACGGCACGAGACTCCACGGGCCGTCCAGCAGCTGCGCCTGAACCTGGAACCGGGCCGCACCGTCACCGTCGACAAGGTCGTCGCCCTGCACACCTCGCGCGACCCCGCGATCAGCGACCCCCTGCACGCGGCCGTCGAACGAGTCGGCCGCGCCCCCGGCTTCGACGATCTCCTGGAGACGCACCTCACGGCCTGGGACCAGCTCTGGCGGCGCGCCGACCTGACCGTGCCCGGGGAACCCGGCCGCATCCTGCGGCTGCACCTGTTCCACGTGCTCCAGACGCTCTCGCCGCACACCGCCGACCTCGACGTCGGTGTGCCCGCGCGGGGGCTGCACGGGGAGGCGTACCGAGGACACGTCTTCTGGGACGAGCTGTTCGTGCTGCCCTACCTCAACCTGCACTTCCCCGAGGTGTCCCGCGCCCTGCTCCGCTACCGCCACCGCCGCCTCGAACAGGCCCGCACGGAGGCGCGCGCCACCGGTCGGCGCGGCGCCCTGTACCCCTGGCAGAGCGGCAGCGACGGCCGTGAGGAGACCCAGCAGCTGCACCTCAACCCACGCTCCGGGCGCTGGCTGCCGGACAACTCCCGGCTCCAGCACCACGTCGGATCGGCGATCGCGTACAACGTGTGGCAGTACTGCCAGGCCAGCGGAGACACCGAGTTCCTGCACACCAAGGGTGCGGAGATGCTTCTTCAGATCGCCCGCTTCTGGGCCGACTCGGCCGTCTACGACGAGTCCCTGCGGCGCCACCGCATCCGGGGTGTGGTCGGCCCCGACGAGTACCACGAGGCCTACCCCGGAGCCTCGGAGCCCGGCCTGGACGACAACGCGTACACCAACGTCACCGCCGCCTGGGTGCTGACCCGCGCGCTCGAGCTGCTGGAGAGCCTGCCCGAGCCCAGGCGCCGGGAACTCGTCGAGCGCGCGGGCCTGGACGGGGGCGAGCTCGAGCAGTGGGAGGACGTCTCGCGCACCCTCCACGTCCCCTTCCACCAGGGAGTCATCAGCCAGTTCGACGGCTACGGCGACCTCGCCGAACTCGACTGGGACGGCTACCGCAAGCGGTACGAGGACATCCGCCGCCTGGACCGGATCCTGGAGGCGGAGGGCGACACGGTCAACCGTTACCAGGCCTCCAAGCAGGCCGACGTGCTGATGCTCGGCTACCTGTTCTCCCCGGCCGAGCTCCGCTCCCTCTTCGAGAGGCTGGGCCACCGCCTCGACGACGACATCTGGCGGCGCACCGTCGATCACTACCTGGCCCGCACCAGCCACGGCTCCACCCTCAGCGGCCTGGTCCACGGGTGGGTCCTGGCCCGCGCCCGGCGCGCGGACGCCTGGACCTACTGCCAGGAGGCCCTGCGCGGAGACATCGCCGACCTCCAGGGTGGCACCACTGGAGAGGGCATCCATCTGGGCGCCATGGCCGGCACGCTCGACCTCGTCCAGCGCGGCCTCACCGGCCTGGAAACCCGCCAGGGCGCCCTGTGGCTCGACCCGGTACCGCTGCCCGAGCTGTCGTCGTACGGCTTCTCCTTGCGCTACCAGGACCATTGGGGGGTGCGGCTGCGGCTGGAGCGGCGGCTGCTGGAGATCACCGTGCCGTCCTCCGACGCGGCCCCGATCGACGTACACCTGCCGGACCGCTCGGTGGGCCTCCAGCCCGGAGAGACGGCCCGGCTGGTCCTGCCGGAGTGAGCGGGGTCACGGCCGTTCGTGGGCGTGGATCCCGGAGATCAGGTGCGTGCGGTGCGGCAGGCCCGGGAGTCCTGGGAAAGCTGCCGTCGATCACTCCGTTCTCCAGTCGACCCGCCGTACGAAGGCACTCCGCGGTGCGACATACTCTCCCGATGAGTTCACGCACTTCCCCGATCGGCCGGCCGATCACCATACGGAGGGCCGTCGCACGGGATGCCAAACGGCTCACGCGGCTCGTGCGTGGCTCAAGCGCCTACCAGGGTAAGTACGCAGCCGCAGTCGCGGGCTACCGGGTCGGTCCTGATTACATCGAGGCCCACCGCACCTTTGTGGCTGTCGGCGCAGACGAGCATGGAGGCCGGGTCCTCGGGTTCTACTCGCTCATCCTCGCCCCACCGGAGCTCGACCTGCTGTTCGTCGCCGACGAAGCTCAAGGACGGGGTATCGGACGGCTCCTCGTCGCGCACATGCAGTCCGAGGCCCGCGCCGCCGGCCTCGACCGCCTCAAGGTCGTGTCGCATCTTCCCGCCGAGGACTTCTACCACCGCGTCGGTGCGGTGCGGACCGGGACCGCGTTCGCGAACCCACCCGCCGTGCCGTGGGACCGTCCCGAATTCGAGTTTCGCATTCCCCCGGAATGACGCGCGGCGCCGTTTCGCGCGGCACGGGCTTCGCCTGCGAGGCGCAGCGGGCGACGGTGTCAGTCACCGATCGCGGAGACGCCATCGGGCTTCACCGCCCCGTACACCTGAGACAAACACTCCCGACCGCCCACCGCTGGTAGCGGAGATCCAGTACCAGCTGCTGCCCGCGTCACCGTCGTGCCGTCGTGCCGTCGTGCGAGGCAGCACAGCTCACTCTGTGCGGCAGCCTGGACGCCTCCGAGGCACTCAGCGGCGACACCTTCGTCCTTGCGGGCGCCCTGCGCGGCGTCCACCGCGAAGGAGCTGGCCTCGCCGAACAAGCCCACCCGGCCGACCACAAACGCGGCCACGTCAACCGGCCTGCACCCGGCCGCCGTCGGCCGGGTTGTCCGCGAACTCCCCCGGAATTGTCCTTGATCGGTAACGGACGCATCCTGTGGCCGTCTTCGCTCGTCCTGCCAGGTGGGTCGCAAGGTGACCAGGGAATCGGCGAGAACTGCGTGAAGGCGGGACGGACATGGCACGGCACGGCGGGCGGGGCTGGAACGGCAAGGTGCTCGGGGCGGCGCTCGGGGTGACGTTGCTCGCTGCCGGTGCCTCGGTGTGGACCGCGCAGGCCGGAGCGTTGGGCAGCCAGTCGCCCAAGGTGACCACGTCGACCACGCAGGGAAGTGCCGTCAAGCCGGTCGCGGTGGACATCGCGCACGCCTCTGACCAGGGGGCGCGGGGCGTCAACATCACCATCGACGACGGCCCCGACCCCGTGTGGACCCCCCAAGTGCTCGACGTGCTGCGCCAGTACGGGGTCAAGGCCACGTTCTGCATGGTGGGCACACAGGCGCAGGCCCACCCGGACCTGGTCAAGCAGGTGGTCGCGGCCGGGCACCGACTGTGCGACCACTCGGTGTCCCACGACACCACCATGGACAAGAAGCCCCAGGCCTACCAGGCGCAGCAGATCCTGGACGCCGAACGCATGATCACCCAGGCGTCCGGTGGCGTACGGCCGATGTACTACCGAGCCCCCGGCGGCGCCTTCACCCCGTACAGCCGCCACCTCGCCGCCTCCCGGGGCATGCGCCCGCTCGGCTGGAACGTGGACTCCAAGGACTTCGAACGGCCGGGGACGGCCGCCATCGTCGACACCGTGGAACGGGAGCTGCCGGGCGGGCCGACGATCCTCTTCCACGACGCGGGCGGCGACCGCTCCCAGACCGTCGAGGCCCTGCGCCAGATCCTGCCGCGGCTCAAGGAACAGGGTTACTCCTACGGCTTCCCCGTGCGCTGAACCCGGCAGCCCCAGCAGCCCGCACACCAGCAGCGCGCCCGGCGTGACCCCTACTCGACGAAGTCCGGCTGCCATGGCAACACCCGAAAGTCACCGGTGCCGCTCTTCACGCGCTCGAACGGCGCCGAACTCACGCATTTGGGCAGGTCCTTGGTCTCCACCGGATTGCCCACGGAAGCCCAGCTGTAGCCCAATCGGTCGTGCCGGCCCACGTCGTGCACGGTGAAGCCCACCCGCTTGCCCTTCGCTCCCGGCAGATCGCTGCCGGGAGCGCCGCGGAACCATCGCCGATCCGCTCAGCTGCAACTGGCCGAGGTGAGAGCGGACACGACGGTGCGCACCTTCAGCGTGAGCCACTCGGGCCGTCGCCCGCCTGGCCCCAGCACGCAGGCAGGCCCGACGAGCACCCCAATCAGGGTCTGTCGTACGGGGCTTGCCGTCGGCAGGACACTCGGCCCGTCGCAGCCCGCGTAGAGAACAACGTCGGCGACAGACGCGGCGAGCAGGAGACCAACGGTGAGTCCGTGGGCGCGGCCCGGACGGAAACGGTCCTCATGCTGATCACCGTAGGCCGGCGCCCCGGCAGTGGGATCGGCCGAACGGCCGAGGGCCCGCCCGCGATCCCGACCGTTCGGCCGAGGCGCGCGCCCGGGCCCGCGGGCGAGGGTGGGATCGCATCCTCACCACGGACATCAGGAGTACGCGATGCAGCGCAGCAAGTTTCTCCTCGGCCTCGTCGGAGGCGCGACCGCACTGGTTGCGCTGGGCGGGCTCGGTACGCATCTGCTGGCCGGCACCGAGTCGACCAGTCGCCTGGACGAGTACAGCACGGCGTCGGTGGACGGCCACAAGGCGCTCGCGGCGAATGTCGTCGCCGGGCGCACCGAGAGCAAGTTCCACCCGCTGCCCTGGGTCGGCGACAAGGTCTCCGGTGTCACCTGCCCGACCGGGCTCAAGGCCGTGGCCGGAGCCACCCTCACCTGCACCGGTGAGAAGAGCGACGGCGAAAGCGTCGAGATACCCGTCCGGGTGACCCGGGCCGACGCCAAGAGCGTCACCTGGAAGTTCGAGCGCTGAGAAGGGGCGACGAGACACCGTGAGCACCGTCCTGGCCGGGTACGGCCTGGTCAAGAAGTACGGCTCCACCACCGCACTGGCCGGGGTGGATGTGGAGGTCCACGAGCGCGACTCGCTGGCGATCATGGGCCCGTCCGGGTCCGGCAAGTCCACCTTGCTGCACACCCTCGCCGGGATCGTCCGACCCGACGACGGTCAGGTGCTGTTGCGCGGCGAGCGCATCGACAACCTGGGCGAGAACAAGCTCAGCGCCCTGCGCCGCAAGCGGTTCGGGTTCGTGTTCCAGTCGGGTCAGCTGCTGCCGGAGCTGCCCGCCGAGGAGAACGTCGCGCTGCCGCTGATGCTGGAGGGCATGCCGCGCAAGGAGGCCGCCGCCCGCGCCCGCCGCTGGTTCGCGCCGCTGGGCCTGGACGGGTTGGAGCTCCGCCGTCCCGGCCAGCTCTCCGGCGGCCAGGCACAGCGCGTCGCCATCGCCCGCGCCCTGGCCACCGAGCCGGACGTGGTGTTCGCCGACGAGCCCACCGGCGCCCTGGACCAGCGCACCAGCACGGAGGTGGTCCACCTGCTGACCTCCGCCACCCGGGAGACGGGCGCCGCCCTGGTGATGGTCACCCACGACGCCGACGTGGCCGCGCACTGCGACCGGATCCTCCAGGTCCGCGACGGCCGTATCGGCGGCCACTGCCAGTACACCGTCGCCTGACCCCCCGGAGGCAGCCGTCATGCGTTCCCCCGTCCTGCCCCTGACCTGGCACCTCGCCAGGTCCTCCGGCCGTCGCGGCCTCCAGTCCCAGCTGCTCGCGGCCGGTGCCGCCGCCGTCGGCTCGTTTCTCCTGCTGCTGATGACTGCCGCCGCCCTCGGTGCGGGGGCTCGCGCCGACCACACCACGTGGCGCACCCCCGACGCCGTATCGGCCAGGGAAGCGACGGCGGTCCAGGCCACGACCACGACATACGTACGCCAGGAACCCGTGAGCGTCGTGAACCTGGCCCGCCTGCCCGGCCGTGGACAAACCCCGGCGCCTCCCGGCCTGAGCCGCTTCCCGAGACAGGGTCAGGTGTACGTCTCTCCTGCCCTGGCCGAACTGCTGCGCAAGCTCCCCGCTGCCCAACTCGCCGACCGCTTCCCGAAGGTGAGCTCCTACGGCACGATCGGCGCCGCCGGTCTCGCCTCGCCCGACGAGCTGGTCGCGGTGATCGGACGGGCGCCCGGGGACGCGGCCGTCTCCAAGGCGGCCGGGGAGCAGAACTACTACGACGAGGGGCTGACGAAGCGCGCATGGGTCTCCGGGTTCTCCGGCACCAAGGCCAGTGTGTTCACCGGCATCGACCGGGGGGCCGTGCTGCTGGGCGTGGTGCTGCTCGTCATGCCGGTCGTCGTGCTGGCCTCGGCGGCCGGGCGGCTCGGCGCGGCTCGGCGTGAACAGCGGCTGGCCGCGCTGCGGCTGGCCGGGGCGACGCCGCGGCAGATCCTCGCCATGACCGCCGTCGAGGCCGCGGGAGTCGGCGCAGCCGGGGCGATGGCGGGCGCGCTCGCCTACACGGCACTGCTGCCCGCGCTCGCCGACATCCCGTACGGCGTCGGCACCTGGTACACCGGCCGGCTGTGGGTGGGGCTGCCCTGGCTGGCGGCCGTGGTGGCGGCCGTCACCGCGCTGATCACCGTCAGCGCGGTGACCATGCTGCGCCAGGTCGCCACCTCGCCCCTGGGCGTCGCCCAGCAGGCGAACCCGCGCCGCACCCGCGCGATCCGTCTGCTGCTGTTCGTCGCGGTCCTGGGCTACATCTGGGCGACCACGGGCGACAGCGGACAGCTCAAGCCCCGGCAATTGCTCGCCCTGCTGGCGCTCTTCTACGGCGCGTTCTGGCTGTTCGGCCCCTGGGTCGTGGACCGATTGGGCCGGATCGTGGGCCGACGCGCCAGGCGCCCGGCCACGCTGCTGGCCGCGCGTCGGCTCAGCGACGACCCGCGCGCGGTCTGGCGCACCGTCAGCGGCTTGGTCCTCGCCGGGTTCGTGGCCGGGTTCTTCTCCGTCAGTACGCTGTACTTCGACGGTCCCAGCCACCGCGACCAGGTCGGGGTGATCACCGCGAACGCCGCCGACGCCCGGCATACCGCCGCCCAGGCCCGTACGCTCCTGCGGCAGGCCGGCGTCATCGCGACCGTCACCGTCACGAGCGAGGACGACTACGACAGTCTGCTCGGCGGTGCCGACGGCGTCATCGCCCACGTCTCCGGCGGCCAGGCCCGCATCGACACCGGCGTCACCGCGCTCACCCCCCTCGGATCGGGCCGCTACCCGTTCACACAGGAGTACGCGTCCGCGTCGGACGACATGGTCGTCGCCCGCGTCGCCACTGTCAGCACTGCCACCCTGGTGCTGAGCTTCCTCGTCGCAGCCGCCTCCGCCGGCCTTACGGCCGCTGCGAACGTCCTCGACCGACGCCGGATGTACGGCCTGCTGCGGCTGGCCGGCACCCCGCTTCAGGTGCTGGACGGGGCCCGGATCCGCGAGACCGTCATCCCGCTTGTCGTCCTGGCAGGCGGCACCACCGCCATGGGTGCCTTCGGCGCCATGCAGCTCAACAAGGCGGCCGGTACCACGATCAACGCCTCCGGTGTCGTGCAACTGGTGATCTGCCTGGCCGTCGGCACGCTGGCCATGCTCACCGCGATCACCGGCAGCAGGCCCCTGCTGCGGAACGTCACGGAGGGGCCGGCACAGACGGCGGACTGATCCCGTACCGACGGCAGGCCGGCTGCTCGCGACGCAGCCCCGACATCACGCAATGAGCGCGCCGACGACGGGACGGCAGCGCCAAGAGGAAATCCCGAGCCCGGTTGACAGTGCCTTGACACTCGGGCCGTTCGAGGCCGCTTGGCTATCACCGCCTGGGGCCGAAGCCGACTGGGCTACCCGGTGGTGAGCGCTTTGCCGTAGACCGTGGAACTTCGCTGGACGGTCATGCCGATCCGTTCGTACAGGGACAGCGCGCCGGTGTCCGAGTGCGTCCACAGCGTGCAGGTCTGCTTCCCCTGCCGGTAGAAGGTGCGGAACGCTTCTCGCAGCAGCATGCGAGCGATCCCTCGATTGCGGTGGTCGCGGCGTACCGCAACCCGCTCGACGTACCCCTCGTCGCCACCCGGAACGTCCAGCGACAGTACCGCGCCGACCATCTGGCCGCCGGCGAAGGCCACCGGTGACGCCGCAGGTTCGAACGTTGCTTGTTCGACCGTGTGCCTGGCCCACTCCGCGTAGGTCTTCCGCCGCTGCTGCCACTCGTCGAAAGCGTCCTCGGTGAGCTGGTACGCCGCCTGTTCGTCGCCAGGCCGAAACGCTCGGACGGTGATGGCCGCCGGCGTCTCGGGCACCTCCGGTTCGACGGGCATCGCGATCTCCAGGAGCCACTCGGTGACGAGCCGGGAGTAGCCACTGGACCGCAGGAGAGCTGTCGCCGGGTGATCGCTGTCGGAGACCGTCTGGGCAATGCGGTCGCTTCCCAACTGCCGGGCCCGTGCCTCGGTCCAAGCCAGAAGCGAACTGCCAAGACCCTGCCCCCGGTGACCGGGGTGCACATGAACCGTGGCCCGCCGCCCCTTCACCCAGCTCCAGCCCGCGAGCTCTCCCTCGGAGTCGCGAACGAGCACCGTGTCGGACCTCAGTTCCAGGCCTGGCAGGCTGAGATCAGCCGCAATGCGATCGGAACCGGTCGATGCACGGCCATGCAGCTCGTTCTCGCATGCGGTGACCAGACAGTGAACTGCGTGGACATCAGCGGTTGTTGCCGATCGGCTCCGGTACCCGGCAGGCAGCGACTTCGGGGAAAGATCAGACATGAGGTGAACCCTGCGCCATACGCACTTTCATGTCGACCTGAATACCTGCTGTACCACCCCGGCCTCCACCACCGGGTCGCGTCGTCATCGGTCTGAACGGCTGACAGCACTCGGTGTGCGGCCCGTGAGCCGGACGGCGATCCACTCCTGCAACTGCCGGTCGGAGTAGGGGCTGTCCCGAAGCGCGAACCATTCCAAGTACTGCAAGATGTTCTCCGAGCGTTCCGGGTGGCCCACCGCGATCACATCGACGCCGATCTCGCCCGTCGAGGCGTTGACGTACACACTGCTGTCGAGGGCCATCATGGCGAAGCCCGGGTGGCCCGGGTGTATGCCGAGGAACGCCGACGCCGCGCCCCGGCCCATGATGTCCCAGCGTTTCAGGAGCCGGACCCGGTCCACACCGCCGGTGCGGTTCGGCGGCCACGTCACGGGCGCCAACCAAGGACTCGGCCGTGCCCTCGTCGAAGGACTGGCGGCCCGCATGCACCAGGACGACCTCGTCCTGCTCACCGGCCGCAGCCATCAGCGCGTGGCCGACGCCGCCCGCGAGGTCGCCCTGTTGCCCGGCACACGTGCCCGCGTGGAGGGCCGTGTCCTCGACGTCACGGACACCGATGCCGTCGCCCGCCTCGCCGAGGACCTCCGCGGCCGGCACGGAGGAGTCGACGTCCTCATCTCCAACGCCGTGGCTCGCCTGTTGCCCGAGGAGTCGCAGGCCGCGCGGGCGGACGAGTTCATCGACGTCTCCAACACCGCCACGCACGCGATCCTGCGGTCCTTCGGCCCTGTTCTTCGCCCGGGCGGCCGGCTGCTCGTCGTGGCCAGCAGCCTGGGCACCCTCGGTCATCTCGACCCGCGGCTGCACCACTTGTTCGACGGGGCGAGCCTGGAGCAGGTCGAGTACGCCGTCGAGTCGTGGCGCAGCGCCATCCACCGCAAGAGCGCGCAGGAGGCGGGCTGGCCCGTGTGGCTGAACGTGCCGTCCAAGGTGGCTCAGGTCGCCGCCGTCCGCGCTGTCGCCGCCGAACGCCGCGCACGCGACCTGGCCACCGGCACCCTGATCGCCTCTGTGTGCCCCGGCATGGTCGACACCGCCACGTCACGCCCCTGGTTCAGCGACTACAGCGGTGCGCAGTCACCGGCCCAGGCTGCCGCGGCCGTGCGCGACCTGGTTTTCGCCGATCACGTCGATCCCACCCTGTACGGCGAGTTGGTCCGCTTCGGAAGGGCCCGGCCCTGGCACGACGGCACACCTCCACGGGAACAGGACCGGATGCTCACGCCCTGAACGCACGGGGCCCGCCATCAAATCAAATCTCCTGACCTTCTCTTCTTGGAATGGCTGCTGCAGGAGTATCGGCCGGAATTCAGTCGGGCTCTCTGGCTGATCTTCCGTGCGGAGCGTTACTGGAATTTGGCGTGGATGGAGTCATACGAGACAGTGCATCGGACTTTCGGGAGTTTTGAGCGCACGATCCTGGCACGCTTGCGGCGGCGCGGACGGCCGATACGGGCGGTCGCGTCAACGCCTTCGTTGTCGAGCGGAAAGAGAAGACAATGCGATCTTCTCTGGCCAGGGCACTCGTTGCCACGAGCGCCGTCGTCGGCATTGCCGCTGGAGGCCTTGCGGGTGCGAGTGCGAGCGTGGCGGCCGCGCAGCCGGTCACCAAGCCCGCGGTCAGCAGCCAGCGTGTCGCCCCCCAGGCGGTGAACAACCTGGGCCTGAACACAGCCCGAGCCAAGAACTGGCAGAGCTGCCTGAACGCTTGGGGCTTCAACGCCGGTACCGAGGACGGACACTGGGTACCAACAGCTGGAAGGCGGCCCAGAGAATGCTCAACGCCTGGGGCTACAACGCCGGTACCGTCGACGGGATCGTCGGAACCAACACGATCAGGGCGCTGCAGAATTTCTTGAACGCGGTTGGCGAAAATGCCGGAACCGCTGACGGGGTCGCCGGACCGCAGACCAGGGCCGCGTTCTGGAGTTACAACGCCACAGGCTGCTGAGTCAACGCTTCGTGTCGCGTCGGGCCGGTCGAGCGGGAATGGGCTGCTCGACCGGCCCGGAACACCGTCGTAGTCGTGAGGGCGGTGGCGTGTGTATCGCCGGCCTCGGCGGAGGGCGCGTTCGAGGTGGTCGTCGTCGGTGAAGGCGATCTTGGCCGGCGGACCTCGCCATGCGGTGACCAGATGCCAGAAGCGCCGCCGCAGTCATTTCACCTGCGGCCACGCGTCGTTCTTCCACAGCTCGACGCTCGTCGCCTTCCATTGGCCGTCGAGCGGGAGACTGTCAGGACCAGCCGTGTCGGTGCAGCAGCCGCCACACCGCCGCCATCGCGCAGCCGATGGCGAACAGCGCGAGGTGGCGACGCGGCTGCCGGCGAATTGTGGACGGCGGCAGCGGTGGCCGGCATCGACACCGAGGACTGGATCCGCGACGAACCGGAACTGCCCGGCATCTGCCTGCGGGTGGCCGCTCAGTCGGAGAGCGGGCCGGATACCGACCCGCCGGACTGACGATGCCGGGCCGTCCTCGCGGCGACCCGGGTGGGCTGTACCGGGTTGCGGAGCCCCTCATCACACGGCCGACCCCGTCCGTTCCGCAGCACTCGCGGGGCGGCGACGACCCGCGCCCGACACGGGGACACACCCCACATCGGCCGTCCCGCCCCGGCAAGTTCAGCTGTTGGTCTCTTCGGGCTGCGCCTCGGCCGCCGGGGTGGTCTCCGCCTCCGGTGCGGTGTAGTAGACGGAGGAGCCCTGCTTGGTGCGCTGGGCCTGGCTCCTGGCCACAAGTCCCTCGAGGGTGACGCGTACGACCTTGGTCTTGATGTCGCGCTCGGGATGGGCCTGGCCGAGCGCCGCGGAGATCTCCGCAGCGGAGCGCGGTTCCTTCTGCTCGGTGAGGTGGCTGCGGATGAGCCCCACCAAAGTGGGCTGGGCCGCCTTCGTCTCGGACTTGGCGGTGGACTTCTTGGCCGTCGTGCCTTCCTGCGCAGCGGTGGACTTCCGTGCGGTTTGCTTGCTGCGCGGTGCGGCCTTGGCCTTCTGCCGGGGAGCCGGCACCTTGGCGGCCTCGGCCGAGGGTGTGGACTCCTTGGTCGTCTGTGTGACGCCGAGCGCCTGCTGGATGCTCACCAGCACGCTGTGATCATGCTGTAGGGCGACCAACTGCTGTTGCAGGGCAGCGATGTCCCCGCTGATGCGTTCCTGCTCCTTGAGGTTGGTCTCGAGATCGGTGGCAACTTGGGTGCTGTACTGGTGTGTCAGTCCCGTGGTGTCGGTCGTGCTCTCGGACATGATGCTGGCCTTTCCTCGGTGTGCGGCCGTGACGCAGAGGCGGAGCGCAACGCTGAACCGGGCAGCGTGGGCTGCACTGGCAGCGCGGATGCCGTAACTGCCACAGAATTCCTTGGCATAGAGATACTACGGACAAGCGGAGCCAACTGTTCTCTGCGCGCAGCATCTGCTGTCCCCTGGCGAGGTCATGGCTGCCATGTCCGGGCGGCCGGGGCCGGACTTCAACGTGGCAGGGTGGGCCATGTACACGGAAGGGGGAGGCGCCGGAGTGCCTCGTCGGTGTCCCGCTGGTGATGCGACGGAGGCAGCGCTCGGACTCCTGCGGCCGCTCGGCACACGCTGACACGGTGAGCGCCCTGGACGTGACTGCGACCGTCCGGCCGTACGGTCGCAGTGAACTCGCGCACTGGGCCGGTTAGGATCCTGGCATGGCCCTGACCTTCAGCGACGTGGATCGGTTCGAGGCGGCCAGGCCGCGTCTCGAGGCCATCGCCTACCGCATGCTCGGCTCGGCGAGCGAGGCGGAGGACGCCGTACAGGAGACGTATCTGCGGTGGCAGGCCGCCGATGTCGGGCGCATCGAGGTGCCCGAGGCATGGCTGACCAAGGTGCTCACCAACCTCTGCCTCAACCAGCTCACGTCCGCCCGCGCGCGTCGCGAGACATACGTCGGCCAGTGGCTGCCCGAACCTTTGCTCGAAGGGGACCCGATGCTGGGCCCGGCGGAGACGGTCGAGCAGCGCGAGTCGGTGTCGTACGCCGTGATGGTCCTCTTGGAGCGGCTCGCGCCCAACGAGCGGGCGGTGTACGTGCTGCGCGAGGCATTCGCCTACGCCCACCGGGAGATCGCCGAGATCCTGGACCTGAGCGAGGCGGCCAGCCAGCAGATCTTCCATCGTGCGAAGAAGCATGTGGCGCAGGGCGGGGCGCGGGTCGAGATCGACCAGGCGGCCGTGCGCCGGATCGTCGAGGAGTTCCTCGCTGCGGCGACCAGTGGTGAGACCCAGCCGTTGATCGAGCTGCTCACCTCGGACGCCATCGCGGTGGGCGACGGCGGCGGAAAGGTGCCGGCCCGGGCCAGTGCCTTCGAGGGCGCACGTGCGGTGGCGAAGTTCCTGCGCGGGTTGTTCAAGCCGACCCGGGCCAAGCGGGATCTGCTCGGCGGTTCCCCCGACTTCTACGCCGCCACGGTCAACGGCGGCCCCGCGGTCATCGCGGTGGTCGAGGGCCGTGTCTTCGGCATCATGTGCCTGGAGCCGACACAAGAGGGCATCGTCGCGGTGCGCAGCCAGGTCAATCCGGACAAGCTGGAGCGGGTGACGCAGCGTTGGGCGGCGGGCGATTTCGGTCCTCCCGTCCTGACCGAAGCCCTCTGACTTCTTGCGTGACGCAGGTCACTCCTGTCTCCTGTCAGGAATCGGCGGGCTGCCCGGTTCAAGGGGCGTGACCGGGCCAGAAGGCACCGGACCCGCGCAGACAGGAGCAGGAACATGCAGCACCGGATCATCGTCCTCGGCGCCGGCTACTCCGGAGCGATCGCGGCAGGCCGACTCGCCAAGCGGCTGCGTCGTGAGGACGTCGCCATCACCCTCGTCAACGCAGAGCCCGACTTCGTCGAGCGGGTCCGGATGCACCAGTTGGCCGTGGGCCAGGGGCTGAAGCCGCGCCCGCTGCGCGAGATGTTCGCGGGCACGGGAGTCGAACTGAAGCTCGGGAAGGTCACGTCGATCGACGTGGACCGCAAGACGGTCGTGGTGCAGGGCGCCGAAGAGGCGGCGGAGTTGCCGTACGACACCCTCGTCTACGCCCTCGGCAGCGCCGGCAACGACAACGGCGTCCCCGGCGTCGCCGAGCACGCCCACCAGATCGCGAGCCGCCCCGGCGCGCTCCGGCTGCGCGAGCGCCTGAGCCGGCTCGCCGAGGGCGAGACGGTCCTTGTCGGGGGCGGCGGCCTGACGGGCCTGGAGTTCTCGACGGAGGTGGCCGAGGCCCGCCCGGACCTTGACATCACCCTCGTCACGCGCGCCGGACTGGGCGACTGGCTCTCCCCGAAGGGCCGCGCGCACCTGCGCCACGTCATCGACGGGCTCGGCATCACGGTGTATGAGAACGCCGCGGTGACCGCGGTCGAGGCGGACCAGGTCACGACGGCGGACGGCCGGACCCTCCCGGCTGCCGTCACCGTCTGGACCACGGGCTTCGCGGTGCACCCGCTGGCCGCGGCCACCAGCCTCGAACTCGCGGACACCGGCCGCATCGTGGTCGACGCGACGATGCGCTCGATCTCCCACCCGGACCTGTACGCGATCGGCGACGCCGGCCATGCCCTGGGCGCCGGAGACAAGCCGCTGCGCATGTCCTGCGCCTCTGGCACCCCCATGGCCTGGCAGGCCGCCGACTCCATCGCCGCCCGCCTGACCGGCGGCAAGCTGCCGAACGCCCCGCTGCGCTACTTCAACCAGTGCATCTCTCTCGGTCGCAAGGAGGGCCTGATCCAGTTCGTCACCGCCGACGATCGCTCCGTCAACCACGCCCTGACCGGCCGCTTCGCGGCCCGCTACAAGGAACTGGTCTGCAAGGGTGCGGCCTGGGGCGTCGCCAACCCGACGATGGGCATTCCGGTACGGCGGCGACGGGTGGCGGCCGGACGGATCGCGTCGAAGGGGGCGGCGCGTGTGTCGGCGTGATGGACGACTTCGTGCGCGACATCCCGGCGTGCGCACGGCAGGCACGGCGTACGCCGTAGGCGTGGCTCGGGGGGCGTATGGGACGCGGCCGACCCTGCGTGAACCGTCGGTGACAGGCCGGTCGGGTTGAGGCGAGTCCGGTGCGTCCGGCTGCTCGCGCGGGATGGGTGACGGACCTTGCGGCGGTCCTCCACTTGCCTGAGGGTTCCAGCCCGCCGTGCGTCACACAGCCCCACCTGTGACACGGCCGGGCTACGGAGCGTTGACGCATGCCGATATAGGCATATGATGACGTCATGGCACGAGCGGCGACGACCTCGGACGCGTTCAACGCGATCGCCGAACCACAGCGGCGGGAGATCCTGCTGCTGTTGCGGGGCGGCGAGCGTCCGGTGACCGACCTGGCGCGGGACCTGGGGATGACCCAGCCACAGGCGTCCAAGCACCTGCGGGTCCTCCGGGAGGTCGGGCTCGTGCGGGTCCGCGGGGCGGGCAAGCAGCGGCTGTACGGCCTGGACGCCCGCGGGCTGCGCCCGATCCACGAGTGGGTGGGCGGCTTCGAGCGGTTCTGGAGCGAGAGCTTCGACCGGCTGGACGAGTACGTGCGCGATCTGCAACAGGCAAGACAGGAGGAACCAGCGGATGACGACGACGAGTAGCGGTGCGGAGCCCGACCGCCCGACCGCGGACCGCGAGATCGTGATCTCCCGGGCCATCGGCGCCCCACGGGAGCTGGTGTTCGAGGCGTTCACACAGGTCCGGCACCTGTCGCGATGGTGGGGACCGGAAGGGTTCACCACCACGACGCGGTCCTTCGAGTTCCGCGTCGGCGGAGCCTGGGACTTCGTGATGCACGGCCCGGACGGGACCGACTACCAGGAGTGGATCACCTGGCGGGAGATCGTTCCGCCGGAGCGGATCGCGCTGCTGCACGGCGAGTCCCGCGACGACCCCAACGCCTTCGAGTCGGTCCTGGCCTTCGAGCCGGCCGGCGACGACACCCGGATCGTGATGCGCACGGTGTTCCCCACCAAGGAACTCCGCGACGAGGCGGTGGAGAAGTACCACGCGATCGAGGGCGGCGAGCAGACCCTGAGCAACCTGGCGGCCTACGTCGCCGAACTCACCCGGAACGACACCGGCCGCGATGAGGCCACCCCGAAGGGAGCGGAGAGCTGATGACCGGGAAGGTGTTCTTCAGCGTGACGATGTCACTCGACGGCTTCGTGGCACCCGAGCCCGTGCCGCCCGAGGACGCCTTCTCGCCCGAGAAGCAGGACGATCCGAGCGTCAGGCGCTGGATGTCGAAGTGGGCCGAACTGCAGGCGTGGGCGTTCCCGCAGCGGTGGTTCCGGGAGAACCTCAAGCTCGGCGAGGGCGGCGAGGAAGGAATCGACAACGACATCGCACGGGCGACGTACGAGCGCACCGGCGCGAGCGTCATGGGTAAGCGCATGTTCGACGCCGGCGAGCCGGCCTGGCCGGAGGAAGCGCCTTTCCACACGCCGGTGTTCGTCGTCACCCACACCAGTCGTGCCCCGTGGGAGCGGCCGGGCGGCACCACCTTCCACTTCGTCAACGACGGCATCGAGAGCGCCCTCGACCGGGCCCGCGAGGCAGCCGGCGACCGCGACGTGCGCATCGCAGGCGGCGCCGAGACGATCCAGGAGTACCTGGACAGCGGCCTGATCGACGAGTTCTCGATCACGCTCGCACCCGTGCTGTTCGGCACCGGCATCCGCCTGTTCGACCGTGTGGACCCCGACCGCCTGTCTCTCGCCCAGACCCGGACCGACGCATCGTCCCGGGTGACCCACCTGACCTACACCGTCGGCAAACGCTAGGCGGCGTTCCCGCAGCGTGCGGAGCAGGCGTGTCCCCGGAGGGCGAGGTGATCGGACGCATGCCGCGTGACCGCCTGGGTGAGCAGGCAGCCAAGGCCCGGCCCGTGAACCACCCGTGTGGCTCACGCGCCCTGAGCACAGTGAACCCGGCACTTCGACTGCTGAAGCACCAGCTCGGCCGGGATCTCGACGCCACTAACGCCCAGGCCGAGCGGCTCCTCGGGCGGCGGCCACATCCCATCGAGGACACCATCGCGGAGACCGCCGAGAGTCTCCTCGCCCAGGGCATAAGGAACTGACCCGCTCGTAACCGACCGACGCGGCAACCCTGCGCGCCGATCGGGGCCTGGAACTGCAGGCAGGAAGGCAGCGGGGACCATCCATCCCCCGGGCGCGATCGGCCCGACTCCTGGGCGACTCCGGGACGGCGGGACATTGCCGGCCGGGCGATGTCGCTGACTGACGAGGCCCGACCGATGGCGGGACAGTCCTACAGCCGGTCATCCACGGGCGAGCCCGCGGTGACCGCTCCGGCCGCGGCGGCAGCAGCGGCTCGATCAGCATCCACAAGCCGGCGTCCACGGCCACGGCCGGGTACGCACACCTCACGAACGGCCCAATCGGCACACGTGTCATGCCCGACCGCGCGGCACACCGCCTCCATCTGGTGCTGTTCGCGGCGTACTTGGTGTGGGCGGTCTCCCCCCAATGGCATCGGCTCGCGGCCCGGGGGACGTGCCGCCCAGCCCCGGGACCAGTACCGCCGCCACTGCCAGGTGCATCAGAGCGAGGGAGACCCGGGTGCCGCTGGCGATGCCGTTGCCGATGAACGGCAGGAAGGAAACGGTCAGTACGGCGCCCGCCACCGCCGTCCAGATGGCGTGGGCGCGCCGCACCCCGAACCGCTCCAGGGCAGCCAGCAGCCCCCACCCGGAGAGTGACGCGAGCAGTGCGACGACGCCCACAGGCGCGGCGCCGAGGTCGAGCGTCTGCTCGCCGTCGGTGATTCCCAGCCGGTGCCCCAGCAGTGGGTCCGCGACCAGCCACACCAGGACGGCGGCCAGGACCGCCAGGGCGACTACCCGCAGTCGCCTCCTCCTCACGCTCACTTGGCGCCCGATGAGAGCGCCCCGTGCAGGAAGACCTCCGCCAGCTCCTGCGGGGTGAGGTCGGGCTCGTCGTCCGTACGCGGCTGGGTGAAGAGCAGTCCGAAGAAGAGGGCCGCGATCTGCTCCGGCGGCCGCCGAAGAGCGGCCCTGTCGGGCTCCAGCAGATCCGCGAGGGCCGCGCGGATACGGGTTGTCGACTCGGTGCGGCCCGCGCCGCGCACCGTACCGGGGTGCTTGCCGCCGCCATGCCCCAGCGAGCCGGCGATCGCGCCCATCCTGGCGAGGTGCGCCTGCAGTGCCTCGGCCGCCTCCGCGAGCCGGTCGGGCAGCGGCTGGGACAGGTCGATTGCGTCGAGCTCACGGATCGCGTGCTCGGGGGAGAGCGCCTCGGCCATGCAGGCGTGCAACAGCTCGTCCTTGTCGGCGAAGACCCGGAAGATCGTTCCCTCGCCGATGCCTGCGGCGCGGGCGATCTTCGCGGTCGTCACCGCGGCGCCGTACTCGGCGATCAGCGGGATCGCGGTCTGGATGATCATCGCGCGCCGCTGCTCCGGCGACATGGCGGGGGCGCGGCGGCGGGTGGTCTGGTTCTCCTTGGGTGCTGTCATGACTACGAGACTACGGAGTGAGTCCTCACTCCGTCAATGAGTGAGGACTCACTCCGCTCATATTCTTTTCCGACCGACCTGACGCCCTGTCCCGGGATTGCTCGTCCTTGACAATAGGCAGGTGAATGCCTGCATAATGGTGGGTGTGAGCCTCGAAGCAACAGCGATGGACTCGGTGTTCAAGGCGCTGGCCGATCCCACCCGGCGGCTCCTGCTCGACCGGCTACGCGAGCACAACGGGCAGACCCTGCGCGAACTGTGCGAGCGCCTCGGCATGGCGCGCCAGTCGGCGACGCAGCACCTGGACATCCTCGTGCGGGCCAATCTCGTCACGGTGGTACGGCGCGGCCGGGAGCGGCTGCACTACCTCAACCCCGCCCCGATCCACGAGATCGAGGACCGCTGGATCTCCGGCTTCGACAAGCCCCGCCTGCAAGCGATCAGCGCCATCAAGCACCAGGCAGAGGAGTACGCCATGACCAACGCACCCACACCGGTGCCGGACTACGTATACGTCACCTACATCCGCGCCAGTGCGGAGCAGGTGTGGCAAGCTCTGACCGACGCCGACCTGACGGCACGCTTTTGGGGACACGCCAACGTCTCCGACTGGCAGCCGGGCTCGGCCTGGGAACACCGGCGAGCCGACGGATCAGGCAAGATCGACGTGGTGGGCCGTGTCCTGAAGGCCGAGCCCCCGACCCGGCTGGTCATCACCTTTGACGACGCCCCCGATGCGGAATCGCCGGGAGAGCCGTCGGTCGTCACCTTTCTCGTCGAACCGCATCAGGACATCGTCCGCCTCACCGTGACCCACGAGAACCTCCCCAACCAGGAGATGCTGGGCGGCATCTCGGCCGGCTGGCCCGCCGTGCTGGCGAACCTCAAGTCGATGCTGGAAACCGGCGAGGTCCTGCCGCAGGCGCCCTGGGAGATGACCCGCGCCCACACCTGAGCCGCGACTCGCCGCCTCCTGTTCATTCCGCCTGCGCCCGCACAGAGAGGTGCAAGACATGCTGGACACCGCCCCACTCCAGGACGCCTACCGCGCACTGCTCGACGCAGCCGCCACCGTGGCCGACGCCGACGACCCCAACCCCGCCCCGCCAGAAGGCGAGTGGAACGCCGACCAGATCCTTGCGCACGTCTCTCTCATCAGCGCCGCCACGATCGCCTCCGTCGCGGGTATCGCTGCGGGGGCCAACACGACGTACGACAACCGGATCGCCCTCGACGTCTGGACCATCGAGCAAACCATCGCGCACGCCGGCGGCAACGCCGTGCTCCGGGACCGCATCAGCGGCCAGGCAGCCGCCCTGTGCGCACTCGCCGGAGGTGCGGCGCTCAGCGACGCCGAGCTCAGTACCCCAGTGCTCGCACGACTCCTGTCCCACGACACCCTCCTGGTCGATCAGCCCATGTCACTACGCGACATCGTCACTGGCCTGGCGGAGGCGGAACTGCCCGGCCACACGAAACAGCTCCTCGCCCTGCTCCCCGACCGGGCCGGTGCCGAGGCCCCGCGGTGACCAGGTCACAGCGAACCTGACTTCGGCTCGTCAGGGAGGTGTTCGGCGAACTTGCCGATACCGATGGGCTGTTGGCTGTACACCGCGGTGCGTGAGCCGGAAGTCGGCCTACCAGTGGCACCGCGTATGGCGGGACCGACGCGAGGAGCCGGCAAGCGGTCCGGTTGGGCCTTCATGGCCTCCGTCCACCTGGCGCCGGTCTGACCCTGCCGGCGCCATCCGGCATCCTTTCGGAAGCCGCACAGCCGGGCACCCCGTGGGTCTGCCGCAGGTTTGGGTGACAGGTTCGGTCACGCGGCCTGGAGGGCCGGTGTGGTCATGACGGTTTCGTATTCGATGGGGGTCAGCCGGCCGAGTGCGGCTTGTCTGCGGCGTCGGTGGTAGGTCCTCTCAATCCAGGTCACGATCGCGATCCGCAGCTCCTCGCGGGTGCTCCAGCTCCGGCGGTCGAGGACGTTTTTCTGCAGCAGGCTGAAGAAGGGGCGCGTCAGACGCCTTGCCGTCTCCTCCGACGACAGACCTGTCGCGGGAGCCGCGTCCGAGCGTCGGCTTGCCTCGGCAGCGGGCCTCTGGCCGTCACCGCGGCGGTTCACGGTCGTCGCCGAGGTGTGCCCGGACGGCTCTGCGTGCTGGGTGCCACAACCGCTCCCGCCCTGTGACCGGCCGCCCCTTGAGGACGGAACCCCGTTCCTCAGAGTGCCATCCCTGCTCGTTCACGGCTGAGCGCCGTCGCGGCCGTGGTCGGCGGCGTATGCGGCGAACACTTCCGTCGGCGGGCCGCCCGTGCGGAGGAAACGCTGGTCGAGGATGTCGGCGAGGTCCTTCAGCGCCCCGGCGAGTAGGGTGCCGGCCAGTCGCACCTCCGGCCGTCCAGCCGCCTCCCCGCGCTCGGCCAGCACGGCGGCGTAACCGATCATGGCCGCCAGCGACGAATGGTCCTCCCCGTCATGGAAGTAGTACGCCTCGGCGTACTGGGTGAAGTCGATGCGGACGCATGCGACGTCGGTAACCAGGCTGTCCAGCAATAGCGCCCCCGCGGTGCAGTCGATCTGCCGTGTCGTCGGATCCGCGTCGCGCAGCAGAGCCAGTCGGACGGCCAGGACCCTCCTGCGGGTAAGTGCCGGGTAGATCTCCAGCACCCAGGAGACGGTGGCCGTCAGGAGGGCGAAACCGATGAGGGCTTCGAGCGGTGAGACCAGACGGAGCCAGCCCTCGGCAGGCGCGATGTCGCCCAACCCGAGGGTGGCCACCGTGACGAGCGACAGGTACACGGAGTCGAGCAGCGCCGGCTCCTGCGCCGCCTGGGAACCGGGGGAGAAGGTGAACGCCCCGGGCATGTGGGGCCAGTAGACGATCGCCCAGCCGAGTACGACGGTGACGGCCCACATGCCCACGACCGTGACCATGGCGAGCGGTCCGACGAGCCCGACCACGCGGCCGGGTGCACGGAATCGCCGGGCGAGGCGCCACAGTGCTGTCATCACGAGGCGGCTCAGGCCACCGTGGCGGGTGGGGTGCCACAGCGTATGGAACAGATCCCGCAAGGTGACCATGACGAGCCCGCCACCGACCAGCGAGACCAACCACTTCATCCGCGTCTCCCAGGGCCCTTTGGCATGAAACGGAAATCCGCTTCGGAGCCTAGGCGGTGTGCGGCACGTGACGGTGCGGATGCGGGTGCGCCACGCTCATTCGCTCGGATCATCCGCCTTCAGAACGAGCGTGCAGGTCTCCCCGGGCGCGATCGTCACGGCTCGGTCGGCCAGCACCACGCGGATAGCTGATTCCTCCGAGTCGGGCACGCCGATCTGCAACTGTCCGCTCAGGCGCCGTATGCCTACCCCCCAGTGGCCGCGATAGCGCAGCGAGAAGCCGTACTCGGAGAGCGCCGGAAGAGGCACGGGGTCCAGCCACAGGGCGTCCTCGCGCGTCTCCAGTCCCGTCAGTCCACGCTGGACCAGGTCGAGGGTCCCGGCCATCGCCCCGAGGTTCAGCCGGATGCGATCGCGCAGTTCCTCCCGGCGCCAGGCGGGAAGGCGCCGCAGGAGGTCCAGGGCGCGGCCGAGTACCCAGGCGGCGGTGACGTTCGTGTACGCGTTGTCGTTCAGCCCCGGCTGAGCGGCGCCCGGGTAGGAGTCGTGGTACTCGTCGGGGCCGACGACTCCGCGGATGTGGTAGCGCTCCGTCGCGGGATCGAAGGCCGCGAGGTCCGCCCAGAAGCGGGCGATCTGCAGCAGCATCTCCGCACCCCTCGTGTGCAGGAACTCGGTGTCACCGGTGGCCTCGCAGTACTGCCACACGTTGTACGCGATCGCCGAGCCCACGTGGTGCTGGAGCCGGGAGTGGTCCGGTAGCCAGCGCCCCGAGCGGGGGTTGAGATGCCACTCCTGGGTCTCCTCGCGACCGTCGCTGCCGCTCTGCCAGGGGTACATCGCCCCGCTCCGGCCGATGGCGGCGGCGGCTTCACAGGCCCGCGGGAGGCGTCGGTACCGGTAGTTCAGCAGAGCCCGGGAGACCTCCGGAAAGTGCAGGTTCAGGTGCGGCAGGACGAACAGCTCGTCCCAGAAGACGTGGCCCCGGTACGCCTCGCCGTGCAGGCCCCGGGCGGGGACGCCCGCGTCCAGGTCCGCGGTGTGCGGGGACAGCGTCTGCAGGAGGTGGAAGAGGTGGAAGCGCAGGACGCGCCCGGACTGACCAGGCACCTGGATCTCCGCGCGCCGCCACAACCGATCCCAGGCCGCTACATGGGAGTTCAGCAGGCCCGCGAAGTCGTCCGCCGAGGACAGTCGGTCTACCGCCGCCCCGAGAGGATCGCTGATCGCCGTGTCGCGTGAGGTGTGCAGCGCCACGGTCTTCTCCACGGCGACGGGACGGCCGGGAGCGAGCGGGAGCACCAGGCGGTGAACGGCACGGTGGCGGGCCGGGCGGAGCTCCGACAAGGCCGGTGGCCGGTCGGTGACGATCGTCCGGGCGGCCATGGCCACACCGATGTCGGAGGTACTGGTCCGGCAGGTCAGCCAGACCGTGTGGGGTTCCCTCGCCCCGGTCCGCACCTGGGTCAGCTGGTGGCCGTTGAGGGCACGGTAGCGGTGCACATTGCCGTTGGTCACCTCGCCGTCGAGGCAGGACTCGATCTCGACCTCTCCCGACCAGTCCTCGGCGGTGAAGACCGTCCGTAGTGCGGCCAGATGAGGATCACCCATGTGCACGAGGCGGGTCTGCTCGACGGCGACCACGCCTGTTCTCTCGTCCCGGTGGCGGAAGGTACGGGTGAGCGTTCCGCGGCGCAGATCCAGGGTGTGCCGGTGGGCGAGGAGGGTGTGCGGACGGGGGGCGAACCAAGGGCTCCACGCACCCTCGGCGCGGCGCAGGCGGAACCGCAGGAGCAGCCAGTTCGGGAGATTGACCAGGTCCTCGTTCACCACCTGTCGTCCCGCCACCGTCGACTCCGGGCGGTTGTAGCATCCGGCCGCGTAGGTTCCCGGGTAGTGCACCAGGCCCGCCCGGCACTCGGGCACCGCGCCGCGTGTGGCGAAGTAACCGTTGCCGAGCGTGCAGAGCGATTCCCGCAGCTGTTCGGCAGCGGGGTCGTATCCCTTCCACGCCCAGGTCCACTCCGACATCCGTCGCCCTCCTCAGTTGGTGAGCCGTGGGAGGGTGCCTGCACCGGCGAACCTCAGACCCGATGAGGGACGACGGCGACCGGGCAAGCGGAGTGGTGCAGCAGGGCGTGGGCGACACTGCCGAGTTGCAGACCGGAATGCCCGTGCCGGCGCAGAGCACCGACGACGATCAGGTCGGCATCGGCCGACGCCTCCAGCAGGACACGGTGGGCGGGGCCCTCGACCGCGCGGTGGCTGACATCGACCTGGGGGTGCTCCCGTACGACCTCGCGCAGCGCGTCGCCGAGGGTGGCCGATACTTGCTCCTCGGGCGCCACGGCGGCGTCCGCCGCGAGCCGGGGGCCGCCCGGGAGGGACTCAGTGGGAGGGGAGCCTGGTTCGTGAACCGGACTGCGCCAGGCTCGTACGGCGGTCAGAGCGCAGCCGCGCACCTCGGCCTCGCGGGCGGCGAACCGCACGGCACCCGCGCCTCCAGTCGCATCGCCGACTCCCACCACGACCCGGCCGAGGGATCCCCGGAGGTTGCGCTCGTCGCCTCGGACGACGATGACCGGGCACATGGCGCGAGCCGCCACCGTGAGGCTGACCGATCCCAGTAGCAGCCCGGCGACCTCGCCGCGGCCATGAACGCCCGTGACCAGGGCGAATGCCTCGGACCCCGCTCGAAGCAGCGTGGACACCGCATCGGCGGCCACCACGTCGGCGGACACCTTCACCTCGGGGTCGCGGAGCCTGGCTCGTTCCGCGCAGGAGGCGACGATGTTCTGCGCCATGACCTCTCCGGCGGGGCGATCGGTGCTGAAGGCGGGCCGGGCTCTTTCGTAGTGCTCCCAGAGGGAGGCATGGACGAGCCGCAGCGGCAGGCTGTGGCGGTCCGCTTCGTACACCGCCCAGTCGACCGCCAGCAGACTGGATTCCGATCCGTCGACGCCCACGACCAGCGGGAGTTCCATCGGGGCCACCGCCTTCCGTCCCGTTGCTGACAGACCCCCTCTGAATACCGTCGCACCGCCCGCACGCCGCCGCGACATTCGGGCGGCACTCGGACCGGGGCCGTCGCCGGGTTGCGGTGCGTCGGGTCGCGACGACCCTGGAGACGACGGCTGGGCGTGGTCCCCGGCCGTGGACAGTCCAGGGTCAGGCTTCGATGTCGAGTACCTCCGACACAGGGCGGCGTGGTGTGCCGGGACCGTGGGGGCCGTAGCCCAGGCGCAGCAGGACCTGCGTGTAGCCCGTCCCGGTCATCGGGTCGCGCACTGGCCAGCGCAGGTCCGTCCATTCGAGAGGCTGGGTCACGAAGGAGCTGGCGAGCCCCTCGCGAGTGGCCAGCAGCAGGACGTGTTCCATCGCCTGGCCGGCGCGGAGCCAGTCCTCCGGGCGGTCGTGATCCGTGCTGATCAGAGCCAGTTGAGGGTTCTGCTCGAAGTCCGCCGCGTCACGTCCCGCCACCCGCCGAGGGCCCGCGAAGTCGCGCATGGGAGCCTTGCCCCCGCGCTTGCGCGGACCGAAGGCGTAGTACGGGACTCCGTCGTCGGCGGCGCTCACCGACGGGGCGTCGATACGCGTCCACCGGGCCAGGTCCTGGTCGCTGCCGCGGTCGGTGATGTTGCGTGCCTCCGCTTCCTGAGCCAGTTCCAGCACTTCCCCCAGATGCCATGAGGTGGGGAACGTCAATGCCGCTCCTTCGGTGAGAGCGGCCGCGGCGAGAGCCTCCCGCACGGCCTCGGGGAGCTGTCTCTCCTCGAACGGGTAGCGGCTGCTGTGCCGTTGGCGGATCGCCGGATACAGTGCGTCGAGGCCGCTCTCACCGCTCGTACGGCCGGCCAACCGCACGCTCGCGAGGAGTGACCGGTCGGTGAGGTCGGGCAGCAGCCGGGTTTCCGGGTGCCGGCCCTCGTGGACGATGGCTGCCCTCAGGTTCAACAGGGCGGCACCGCAGCCGAGATGAAGGCCGCGGGTATCGGGGTCGGAGTGCGGCATGGTGCGCTCGAAGTCGGCCCATACCTCGAAAGCGCGGCTGCGCCGGAGATAGCGGAAGCGCCAGGGCTGCACGTTGTGCATCGACGGCGCGGCCACCGCGTCGTGTACCACGGAGGCCACCCACTCGTCGGACGGTGCTGGCCGGCTCATCAGAACACCCTTCGGTAGCCGTCGGGACGGGAGCGCTCTTCCATGACCGGCGACTGCCTGGTCATTCATCGGCTGGAGTGATGCGGCGGCCCGTGAGGTGTGTGGGCCGGATCGACACCCACATCTCGCGTTCACCGCCCGGCCATGGCGTGGTGTGGGCGTCTTCGGTGAGTCTGCGCACGGTGTCGGGTTCCGTCACAACGCTCGCGGGGCCGACGGCGAGGACGCTCCAGCCCCGGCTGAGGGCTTCGTCCATGTGATCGACCTCGAAGGCGACCTCGGTTCCGACGGCTGCCGCGGGTGTGAGGTTGGGCGCGGTCCGGAAGACGATCGCGTCATCGATGACGTCGTAGTTGACCGGCACGACCGCCGGGCGGCCGCCCTGCGCCGACACCGCGACGCGCCCCACGCCGTGGGTGGAGAGCAAGGTGCGGCATTCCTCCGGGCCGATGTCCAGCAGCTGAGGATGCTGCAGTGCCTGTCCGTGGCCGGGTGGCAGATCCATTCCTCCTCCGCGCAGCGTGGTGACGGTGGTGCCCAGCGCGTCGGCCAGCCTGATGAGGGTCGCCATACTCGGGTCGGCAGGCTGTTCCTCCAGGTAATCCAGATAGCCGGAGGCCATGCCGGCGCGGCGGGCCGTCTCCTCTCGGCTGAGGTTCTGTCTCCGGCGTTCGGCGGCCACGCGTCGGCCGATGTCACCGGGGCCGGGTGCCCTGGGCGGCATGACGTTCGCCTCGGCCGTGTCGGGGCCGGAGGGGGTGAGGGTGCTCCCGGGCTGTCCGTGTTCGAGATGGCGGATGTGTGCGTCGGGCCCGGGGAACACGAGCGTCACTTCGTCCGTGTCCGACCAGCGCACGTCGTAGGGAGGCGTTCCGTCCTCGTGATGGAGTCCGACGATCTCGCCGTCGCGCTTGGCGGCGCCGGTCGTCGTGCGTTCGATGACGAGTTGGTCGCCGAGGTGAGCTCGCATGGCGTCCGCCCTCTCCTCAGAATGAGGCTGTGTCCAACGTGTCACGCGCGACGGGCGGCCGCGTGGGACCGGTCAGCCGCGGAGGCCACCCCACCCGGCTCCGGCACACCCGTCGCCCCGCTCAGCCGGTGATCTCGATGCGCTGAGCCTTGCCCTTCTCGGTCTTGGGGACCTTCACCGTGAGGACTCCGTTGTTCAGATCCGCGCTGATGTGCTCGGTGTCGGAGTTCGGCGGCAGAATCGTGCGGTAGTCGAACTGGCCGATGTGACGGGTCTGTCGGCGGACCGTCCCGGTGTGTTCCTTCTCCTCGATCTCACCGTGGATGTCGAGTTCACCTTCGGCGACCTCCACGGTGATCTGGTCCTTGTCCACTCCGGGCAGCTCCAGTTCCACCAGGTAGGCGTCCTCGGTGTCCTCGATGTCTGCCAGGGGGCCCATGGCTCGGCCGTACCGAACCCGGGGAAGCCGCCACCAGAAAAGGCGGTGTGCATGAGCTGGTCCACCCTGGTACGCAGGTCCTCCAGCTCCCGCAGGGCTGCCGGAAGACCACCTCTGCTGTGTCGTGCGGGGTGTGTCATGGCTGATCCCTCCTTGACTTCCTTCTTGGGTGTCGCTGTGTCGCCGTCGGTCACGTGGGCCACCCGGTGACCTCCCGGCTGTGTGGCTGCGATGCGCCCATGCCCTCGATGTCGCGCTCGGCGGTCTTCAGCAGCTGCCTGGCCAGGTTGTTCATGGCCCGGCCCGCTGCCAGTTCGTCACCGATCTCCGGCACGTTCGCGTCCGCCGGATGGCAGTGCGCGGTGCCGCGACCGGTGAGCTCTGTGGCGCCGGTGTCCAGGGTCAGATGTGCCTTCGTCGTTCCCGTGTCGTCCTCGAACAGGTGAAGGTGAATCGTCCATTCCAACGTATGCGGCATCGCTCTCCTCCTCACCTAGGTACGGACCGATGTGATCCGGGCGGGGCACTTTCTGGGACCTGGGGCCGTGCGGAGGCGGCAGGCATCTCGTCCTCGATGCGCTGCCGGACGCGGGCCGTGAGTACGCTCAGTCGCTCGGAGGTCGTCGCCCGGGGCGCGACGGGCGCTCGGATCCGGCGGGCGGCCGAGGGCAACTCTCCCAGGTCCGCGGCGAGTCTGGCCCGGCACTCGTCGAGCATGGGCCGCCTGCCGGTGCGCCGCCCGTTCAGCATCACCGTCTCCAGCAGCGGAGCGCCGTCGGCGGGGGGCTGCTCATGGGCGAGAGCGATCTCGTCGGCGCAGCCTGGGCGGCGGAACACCTGTTTGCGGCCGGGCGCCGTCACCTTCGCCGACGAGAGCTTCATCACCGGGCGGCCGTCGAACTCGACCAGCTTGTAGGCGGAGTCCAGATACGGCGCGTCGGCCGACACGCCGACACGGGTGCCCACGGCGTACGTGTCGATCGGTGCTCCGGAGCGCACGAGGTCGTCCACGGCGTACTCGTCGAGACCACCACTGGCGACGATCCGCACGTCCGGCAACCCCGCGTCGTCGAGGAGGGAGCGGGCGCGGGCCGCCAGGCTCCCGAGGTCGCCACTGTCCAGACGTATGGCTGAGCCGGGTCCGCGGTCGAGGTCCCGCAGTACGCGTGCCGCTACGCGGACTCCTTCTTCGGTGTCGTAGGTGTCCACCAGCAGGGTCACCGGGCCGGGGTGGGACCGGGCGAAGGCGCGGAACGAGTCCTCCTCCGAGGCGAACGCCTCCACGAAGGAGTGGGCCATCGTGCCGACGGCGGGGATGCCCTCGGCGGTGGCCGCCGCCACGTTGCTGGTCCCGGCGAAGCCGACCGTCGCACCCAGACGAGCGGCCTGGAACCCCGCCTGCGGCCCGTGGGAGCGCCGCAAGGAGAAGTCGACGACCGGATGACCGGCCGCCGCGACGACACAGCGCGCGGCCTTCGAAGCGATCGTCGTCTGATGGCTGAGTTGGTTGAGCACATACGTCTCTACCAACTGCGCCTGCGGAAGCGGTGCGGTCACCTCCAGCAGCGGCTCGCCCGCGAGCACGATCCGCCCCTCCGGCACCGCCCGCACCTGGCCGGTGAATGTCAGGCCGAGCAGCGGCTCCAGGTCCCCTGGCGGCCTGTGCAGCGCGGAAGCGAAGGCGTCGACGTCCTCGGGGCCGACATGAAAGTCGGCCAGGTAGTCGAGTGCCGACTCGAGCCCCGCCGCCACCAGGAAGCCGCGTTCAGGGGGCAGGTTGCGGACGAAGAGGCTGAACGTCGCCTGGCCGGTCATCTCCTCCCGCAGGTAGGACATGGCCATCGTGACTTCGTACAGATCGGTGGTCGTCGCATCCGACATCGGTGTCACCTCCTGGGGTTCCGTCCCGCCTCCTGCTCGTCACCGGCGGAAGCGCGCGGACCACTGCGGTTCCACCAGGTCCCATTCGGCGTCCCAGTGCGCATACCTTCTCCGGTCCAGGACCAGGCGCATGCCTGCCAAGGCCGCGTAGGATCCGGCGGCCACGCCGAACGCCGCCATGGCGCCCACCATCCAGCCACGGCTCGTCGCATTGAGAGTGCTCGTCGGCGGACTGGTGACGGTTCCCTCCCGCGTCACCCACACCCGCACGGTGGCGCCTTTGGGAGTTCCCGGCTTCACGAGGGCCGCTCCCGTCCGCACGACACCGTTGGTGTCGGTCCAGCGGACCTGAGCCGGTCGCTTCGCCCAGCCCTCGTCGCTCTGGACGCCCGCTGTCAGTCGGGCGGTGACCTGGTGCCGCTCCGCCGCCTGGGAACGCACGGTGCCCATCGACGCTTCGTACGCCGTCAGTCCCGCGCTGACCGCGGCTGCCGGCAGCCCGAGGACGAGAACGACCATCAGGACGCGGCGGACCCAGCATTCGAATCTGTCGGAGGTACGTCGCAGGGAGTTCGCGCCCTTGTACGCGTGATCGCCGCGCCGGGACGGCGGGCCGGATGCATACGGCGAACCTTGTGCGCTCATGAGTCGGCCTCCAGCATCTCGCTGGTCCGTCCCCCACCACCAGCTCCCACAGTCGACCGGCAGCGGGCTCGCGGCACAGGGCCGAAAGTCCCTGTGGGGCGGGTTTCCGGCCCAGGTTTTCGCCGGACGCCGACCTGGTCCCTCGCCGTAGACCCCGGTCATGTCGGTCATACCTGGGGAACGACCGCGACGGGACACGGCGAGTGATGCAGGAGTGCGTGATTGATCAAGCCCAGCTGCAGGCCCGGGTGGCCCTGCCGCCTGCGTGCGCCGACGACCAGCAGGTCCGCCTCCGATGCCGCGTCCAGCAGTGCTCGGCGGGCCGGGCCCTCGATGACCATGGGGTTCGCCCGGGCGTCGCGATACCGCTGCACAAGGCCACGCAGGGCGGAATCGAGGCGGAGCGACATACTGTGCCGGGCCGGCTCGGCGGCGCCCCAGTTCACCGCCACCGCCTCCAGGCTCGATTCGGATCCGTCGATGCCGATCACCACGGGAATCGCCACCGCACCCGTCTCCTCTCGTGGCAGGTGCCATGTGCCAGGTGCCTGGACTTCCTCCCCTCTACGGCTCCGCATGCGCCGGGGAGGATATTGGGGTACTCCTCGTAGGAGAGAAGCACCGCGCTCGGCATGTCGGCGACGTCCGGAGCATGCACGCCATCGGACTCGTTCACCGTCACCCACCGTCGTATCCAGTTTCGTACGAGACGGAGGCCGCCGCCATGCAGCCAGTGATCACCGTGGGCCTCGACGGCTCACCCGAGAGCCTCGCCGCCGCCCGTTGGGCCGCCGACGAGGCGGACAGGCGCAAACTCACGCTGCGCCTGCTGCACGCGTGGCCGCTGCTGGTGCCGGAACCGGCCCGTGTCCCTTCGGAAGTGGATCAGAACTACTGGGCGAAGCGCTTCGTCCACACCGCGCGCGCGGAACTGGAATCCAGCCACCCGGGTCTGACCATCATCGGGAGCCTGGTGGCCGACGACGCCCGGAAGGCTTTGCTCCAGGCGGCGTCGGACTCCGAGCTGATCGTGCTCGGCTCACGGGGGCTGGATTCCGTCGGAAGCTACTTCCTGGGTGACGTCAGCATGCCGGTCGTTGCCCGGACAGAGCGGCCGGTGGTCCTGGTCCGCACGGGATACGGGACAGCGCAGCCGACGCCGGCGAACCGTGTGGTCGTGGCACTGAAACTCCACGGATCCAGCGACGAACTGCTCGACTTCGCCTTCCACACCGCCGCGGTCAGAGGGGTTGCGCTCCTGGCCGTGCACGGCCGAAGCGTGCCGTTGCACGCGCGCGTGCCCTGGGGCGTGGACCACGCCGTGACCGAAGAGATGACAGGGGACGCGCAGCAGGAGCTGAGCAAGGCCCTGCACCGCTGGCGCGAGAAGTACCCGCAGGTGGACGCGGCCCACGCCATCCGGCTCGAGACGCCCGCGAAGGCCGTCGTTCATGCTGGCGAAGGCGCCGCGCTGCTCGTCGTCGGCCGGCGCACACACCGGCACGACATGGCACCCCACCTGGGCCACGTGACCCACGCCGCCATCCATCACGGGCGCTGCCCCGTCGCCGTCGTCCCCCATGGCTGAGCCCGGCCACCCCGGGCCACCGCGCCCGCGCGCGCAGGTGTGCGAGACCCATACCGCAATCGTTTTCTTCGCCGGAGACCGCGCCTACAAGGTCAAGAAACCGGTGGACCTGGGATTCCTGGACTACACCTCGCGCGCGGCGCGCCAGGACGCGTGCGAACGCGAAGTCGCTCTCAACCGCCGCTTCGCCCCCGACGTCTACCTGGGTCTGGGCGAGTTCCGCAGTCCCGACGCGGAGGCGCCCGAACCTCTCGTGGTGATGCGACGCATGCCCGCGGACCGGCGTCTCTCCCGCCTGGTACGAGAAGGGGCCGTCCCGGACGATGTCCTCCGGGCCGTCGCCCGGCACCTCGCCGCGTGGCACGCGGAAGCGCCCCGTGGCCCGGACGTGGACGAGCAGGGCACGCGGGACGCCCTGTCGTCGCGCTGGGAGGCCAGCTTCGCGCAGGTCCACGCGCTGGCCGACGACGGCTCCGTGCCCGAGGGGATGACGGAGACGGAACAACTGGTGCGCCGCTATCTCGCAGGCCGCGAGGGGTTGTTCGCGTCCCGTGTCGAGCAAGGGCGCGTGGTCGACGGCCACGGTGACCTGCTCGCCGAGGACATCTTCTGCCTCGATGACGGACCCCGTGTCCTGGACTGCCTGGAGTTCGACGACCAGCTGCGCTACGTCGACGGCCTGGACGACGCCGCCTTCCTCGCCATGGACCTGGAACAGCTCGGCGCCCCGGAGGCCGCCTCCTCCTTCCTCGCGCAGTACAGCGAGTACTCCGGTGATCCGGCACCCGCGTCGCTGTGGCACCACTACGTCGCCTACCGCGCGTTCGTCCGTGCCAAGGTCTCACTGATCCAGGCCCGCCAGGGCGCGCCAGACGCGGGGGCGGCATCACGCAGGCTGGTCTCGACGACGCTGCGCCACCTGCGCACCTCCGCCGTCGGCCTGACCGTTGTCGGCGGGCTGCCGGGCAGCGGGAAGTCCACCCTCTCCGGTGCGCTGGCCGACCGGCTGGGGGTCACCCTGCTCAGCAGCGACCGCGTCCGCAAGGAACTGGCGGGTATGCCCGCGGAACAGTCCGCGGCGGCCGGCTACGGCGAAGGGCTGTACACACCCGAGTGGACCGCCAGGACCTACGCCACCCTCCTCGACCGGGCGGCCGCCCTGCTGTCCGCCGGCGAGTCCGTCGTTCTGGACGCCACCTGGTCCGACACGGCACAGCGTGAATCGGCACGGCTTGTGGCCGAACGCACCAGCGCCGACCTGGTCGCCCTGCACTGCCACGTCCCGGACGACGTGTCAGCGGCCCGCCTGAACACGCGCGCCTCCGGGCCGTCGGACGCCGATCTCGACATCGCCACCGCCATGGCGGCCAGGGAACCCGAGTGGCCCGAGGCCGTCGCCGTCGACACCAGCGGTCCGTTGGAGTCCGCGGTCGCCCGGGCGCTGGCAGCCGTACGCCCCTGGGGCACCGGCCAGGCCCCGGTCTTCCGCCGCCCCTATATGGAGCCGGACTGACGCAACACGCACGACGACCCGGTGCTCCGTGTTGCCGGGGTCTCCCGCCGGGGCGACCGTGGAGGTGGGGGAGCGAGGGAGTGAGTACCGTGCGAGCGCTCGTCTACCACGGCCCGGGGCACATCTCCTGGGACACCGCCCCGGACCCCGCGATGGAGGAGACGACCGACGCGATCGTGCGCGTCGACGCCACCACCGTCTGCGGCAGTGATCTGCACATCCTGGGAGGAGACCTCCCCGAGGTGAAACCGGGGAGGGTCCTCGGCCACGAAGCCGTGGGTGAGGTCGTGGAGGTCGGCCGTGATGTCCACGGCCTGCGCCCCGGCCACGAGGTGATCGTGTCGTCCGTCTCGTCCTGCGGCCGCTGCCAGGCGTGCCGAGACACCATGCGCGGGCAATGCCGCGGGGGCGGTGGCTGGATCCTGGGAAACCAGATCAACGGAACCCAGGCCGAGTTCGTGCGGGTCCCCTTCGCCGACCACTCGACCCACAGACGGCCTCCCGCGGTCCCGCTCGACGACGCGCTTCTGCTCGCCGAGGTTCTGCCCACCGCCTACGAAGTAGGGGTACGGAACGGACACGTCGGCCCTGGAGATCTTGTCGTCGTGGTGGGCGCGGGTCCCGTCGGTCTCGCCACGGTCGCCGTCGCGCGGCTGTACTCACCCCGCCGGATCATCGTGGTGGACCTTTCCGACGCCCGGCTGGAAGCCGCCGCTCGCGTGGGGGCCGATGCCGCCGAGGTGCCGGGGAAGATGATCGCCGAGCTGTCCGAGGGACCGGGCGCCGACGTCGCCATCGAGGCATCGGGCGAACCGGACGGCTTCGTCCTGTGCACCCATGCCGTCCGGGCGGGAGGGCACATCGCCAACATCGGGACGCACGGCAGACCGGCCACACTGCATCTCGAGTCCCTGTGGCGGAAGAACGTGACGATCAGCACCGGCCAGGTGGACACGTCCTCCACGCCGTGGCTGCTGGAACTGCTGAGGTTCGGACGCCTGCCCGTCTCCCAGTTGGTCACCCACTCCTTCGGCCTCGACCGGATGGAGCACGCCTACGAGGTGTTCTCGCAGGGCGCCACCACAGGAGCCCTCAAGGTCGCGCTGCACCGGGAGTGAAAGGAGCCTGGAAGCGGGAGGCCGAACGGGGCGGCCGGTCCATCGGACGCAGTGCCGGGAGGAGCACCGATGCACTGGGAAACCCTCGGCAAGGACACCACATCGGTCGTCCCACCCCGTCTCGCCGAGTGCAAAGGGCGACAGGCTGCACTGGCTCGACCTGGAGGTGCCCGACGACCGTTTCGTGGCCTCCACGCTGCTGCTGCAGTCCCGACATCCCGGCTCCGCGATCTATGTCGCCACCAGGGAGTGCGGGCTCGATCAAGGGGCCTCGATGAACGGCAGCCCGAGGTCCGGGTCTTGGATGACCGGGACCACCAGATCCGGGTGGACGACGGGATCAGCGCCAGGGCGGCGTTGCTGGATACACCAGATGATCCACCCTGTCACGCTCGCACCCAGGGCGCGGAGGATGCCGTTGCCCGCCGTTCGGGCGAGGGCGCGCAGACGGCGGACTCATCTCGCTGGTGCCTGTGGCGGCCCTGACGACGGCGCAAGGCTGACGTTCAGCCCCTGGGCCCCCACGGTTCGCGGGTCGAGGGCTCGGCTGTTCTACGGAGCCGGGCTGATGTCGCCGTTGGTGTTCATGTCGAAGATGCCCTGGGCCTTGCCGTCGACCTTCAGGTGCTTGAGCCAGTGCTTCGAGAGGTTGTGGACGTTCTTGTGCTGCATCTCCCACACCACCGAATGCCCGGCGCAGTCCAGCTTGACCATCAGCTTGTGGTCGCCGGCGATGGCGTTGTACAGCGCGGGGACCGAGAAGTTGAGTTCCGGATCTCCGCTCGACGTGTTCGCCTGCTTGTCGTGTTCCCCGTACGCGATGAGGACCGGCACGCTGCCGCCGAGGACGCCGCCCTGTGCCGCGGTGGTCTTGTTCCAGCCCCACCGGACGAAGTTTCTGATGCGATTGCGTCCTTCACCCTCCGGCCCCCACGTGCTGCCCACCGGATCGCTTTTCATGATCGCGTTCCATACCTTGTCGCGCATCTCTTCTTCGCGCTGGCCCTCGCAGTGCACTTCGTTGCTCCACCCGTTCCAGGTTCCGTCTTTCGTGCTCAGGAACGTCGGGAAGCCGGGCTGCGGCAGCGGGTCGGGGGCGTTCGACGTGCCCTCGGGCGGGAAGATCGGCGCCAGCAGGAACAGGCTCGACACCTTGCCCGGGTTCTTGACCGCGTATGGCCCCATCGTGAACGCGGCCGCGGACCAACCGATGAAGGCGACCTTCTTCACCCCGCGCTCGCGGATGATCCACTCCACGACGGTGTTCAGCTCGTCCCGGTCGCTGTTCGAGTTGGTCAGCTGGAACGGATAGTTCGGCGGGCCCGGCGTGAAACCTGGAGGTCTCGGCTTCAGAAGGTTCTGCTGGGCGGGGTTGACGTTGCGAGGGTCGCCCATCTTAGGCCGCGGCGACAGCCCCGAGCCCTGGAGGTCCATCATGAAGACGTCGTAACCGGCCTGCGCCAGCGCATCGGCCCAGCTGTACGACTTGAAATCGAGATCAAAGCCCGCGAGCACCGGAACGCTCCGGCCGTGGAGCATCAGGACGGCCGTGCGCTCGTTGAGGTGGCCGGGGGGCGTGCCGTCGCGCTCCCGCACGAAGAGTTCGACGTCCTCGCCCTGATTCGCGGGGACGGTGGACTTGTGGGGTACCCGGTGGTCTTTCACGGTGACGGGCATGAGGATCCGTTCTATGAGCTCGGCCGGGGCGTCGTTGTCCCGCCCAGATCACGCTCGATGCGCGGGACCGTCCGCGCCACAGCAGGGGGCCAGTCGTGTGACGTGCGCTTTCTCCGTGTCGGCGGCGGCCTGCTCCTGCTCGTCGTCCTCCGACGGCGACAGCGACACCCCGTCGGCGGTCAGCTCGCCCGCCAGCCCCGCCAGCCCCGCCAGCCCCGCCAGCCCCGCCAGCCCCGCCAGCCCCGCCAGCCCGGCGTGCCGCTCAGCGACCACCCGCACGATCCGCCCCGGCGTGTTCCCCGCGTCCATCCGCCGCCCGTTGCGGGAGGTGAGCAGCGGCCTGGAGGCAAGCGCCGACGCGGCTGCGCTACGAACGCCAGACCGGCAGGCGAAGAGACCAGGCCGGTAGGACGCGCCTCATTGTGTTAGCCACTGTTCGGTGGGTGTGATCAGGCCGCGGTGGCCGTCGTAGCAGTGGTACAGGACATTGCCGCGGCCGGTGGCTGTCGTCGGCGAAGAGCACGAACGGGAACCCGGTGAGGTCCAGCCGCTGTCGTGCTTCGGCCACCGGCATCGGGGACGGCGGCAACTTGCTGACGGTCAGTGGTGCGGACTCGTTGCCGACCGGTGTGCGGGGGTGCATCTGGGTGACCCGGTATCTGATCGGCCCGGAACGACCATGGTGTCCTCACCAGGGCCGGCGTCGGCGCACAGATGGAAGCCGTAGTCCCCTCGACTCGAGTTCGAAGGCCGCTTCGTCCGGTGACTCACGGGCGAGACCGACGCCCCGACGGGCAAGCGCTCTCGGTGGGTTTCCCAGCGTTCGGCCAGCCGAGCCGGCCGGTTCGCCAGTCGGCCCTGGAGCAGGATGAGGGTCACCGCCCTTGTGTGCCGGCTGTGGTCTCGCTCTCTGCGCGGAGGTGATTCGTGACATCGACGACACCGTCGACGCTCTCGGAGAGTAGTACTGCGATGGGGATGAGACTTTCCTGCGGCACGGTGCCACTGAGCGTCACCCGTCCGTCGGCGACCCGGACGGTGACCTCGCCGGATCGCAGGCCGAGGGTTCGGGTCAGCACATCCGTCGTGATCTCCTCCTGGATGGCGACGTCTCGCCGCAGGAAGACGTGCAGCAGGTCATCACGGCTGACGATACCCACCAGCCGGCCGACGTCATCAACGACGGGCAGCCGTTTGACGTGATGGTGAGCCATGGCGCGGGCCGCCTCCACGACCGACCACTGCGGCCGCGCAGTGACGGCGGGGCTTGTCATCAACCCCTCGGCGGTCAGCGCGTGGGCCTTGGCGCTTTCTGTGGGTAGCAGGTGTGCGGCGGTCACGTGTCCGCCCGGATCCGCATGGCTTTCCTGTTTACGCAGCAGGTCCGCCTCCGAGACCACGCCGATCGGGCGGCTTTGATCGTCGACGACGGGCACTGCGGTGATGTCGTGCTCCGTGAGGTGCTGGACGATGTCCTTGAAGCCCATGTCCCGCCGCACACTCACCACGGCCGTGGTCATGAGGTCTCCGACCAGTCGATGCAGCATGTCGCTGCTCCCTCCTCGGGCGCTCGCGGGACAAGTCTCTCTCCACTGTCCGCTCCTTGGAGAGCGCCTGCATTTCACGCGTCCTGGGCGCACGGGCCGGGCGAACGAGGAGCGCACCCTGGTTGCCTCCGCCGAGCCGCGCCGGCCCGCGCTCGCGGTCGGCGCCTCCGGGGGGCCGACTCAATCATCGGTGTCGCAGTTGACGGGCCAGCTGCCCGCTCGCCGCTACGGGTGGCCGTGGCTACCGGCGGAGGGAACACCCCCACGGCTGCCATCTCTGGCCATCGGCGTTGCCAGAGGCACCGGCAGCGGGGTCGTTCGGCCGTAGCGCAGGGGCGCGGGCGGCCGCCGCGGAGGGAGCGAGAACCGTGGATCTCGTCCGGGTGCCCGTCGTCACTGTTCCCGGCCACACCTGGCACGCGGGCTCACCGGAGAGCACGCGACCGACCAGGGCCCAGGTCACCGTTGTCAGCGGCCAGGCGGATGCCGGGCGTTCGCGCCGGCTCCCGCCCGGTGCGCTGACCGGCGAGGGTCGAACCCGGCCGCGTAGCAAGTGCCCGGACAGCGGACGGCAGCAGCCCGTCCGTGACGCCAGTGGTCCGACACACTGGCTTCCTGTAGTTGCTTGGCTCACTCATGGGGGATGACGGCGACCGGGCAGCGTGCGTGGTGGACGGCGGCCTGGGCCACGGAGCCCAGGCGTGGTGCCGGGGCGTGGTGGATGCGCCGACCCACGATCAGGAGTTCGGCGCGTTCGGCGGCTGCTACGACGACCCTGGCGGGGCTTTCGAGGCGGATGTCGTCCGTCACGGCCACGCCCGGAAACTTCTCGCGCCAGGGGCGGAGGGCCTGGCTCAGGTGTTTCTGTGCGTCCTGGATGATCCCCTGGGTCACGGTGTGGTCCACGCCCCACGGGGCGTACGCGTGGATCGGGATGGCGCGGCCGTGGACGGCGCGGAGGGGCACGCCTCGAACTGCTGCGGTAGTGAAGGCAAATTCGAGCAGGTCGTTGCAGGGGCCGTGCATTTTCAGCCCCACCACCACTCCGCCTGCCGCACCTGACTCAGGCGTCGAGGCCCCTTCCGCACGCTTGTCGGCGCGTACGAGGACCACGGGCCGCTCGGCGCTTGCCACGACGGACAGGGCGATGTCACCGAGGAAGTAGCTCTCCGCCGGAGTCAGGCCCTGCGAGCCGAGCACGAGCATCTCCGACTCGGACGCCGCGTGGATCAGTGCGTCCTGCGCGTCGTCGGCGACCAGGTTGCCGACGACGGTGAGGCCGGGATGGGGCGCCTGGAGTTCCTTCTGGGCGTTGTGCACGAGGCGCTTCGCCCAGTAGTTGTGGTCCACTTCGGAGGGGACGGCGGTCGGTTCCGGCACCAGTAGCGGCCACGCGTGCAGCAGGCGCAGGGTGAGTTTGCGCCGCTGGGCTTCGTCGGCGGCCCAGTGGGCAGCGGCGAGGCTCTCGGGTGAGCCGTCGAGGCCCACGGTGAGGACTCGTTCCATGGCGACTGCCTCCGTCTCGTACGAAGCTGGAAGGACGGCGAGTGTGGCCGCTTTCCGGACTGCTGCGGTCTCGGTGAGTCTTTGGCCGCGCGAGCCGGCTGTGGGACGTAGTCAGCGCAGCGCATGAGCCTCTGGGCCGGCGCGTTGAGCACGGCGCTTCTTCCCTGAGGAGTACCCCAGATCTCCTCGCGGCTCATGTGGTCCCGGAACGGCGGCGAACGGACGGACGTGAAGTCCGGAACGAGGAGGAGGCGGAAGCGATGGCGGTTCCCCTGGTGGTCGGCATCGACGGGTCCGAGGCGAGCCTTGAAGCGGTGGAATGGGCCGCGGACGAGGCAGCCCGGCACGAGGTGCCGCTCCGTCTCCTGCACGCGGCCTCAGCGGATCATGACGTGTCAGATGTGGTCGCCGCTGCCTCGGAGCGAGCCAGAAAGAGTGCTGCTGCGGTACGGCTGTCGAATGAGGTGCTGACCGAGGACGCGGCGTCCGCGCTGGTCAGCGAGGGACGCAACGCCTTCGCTCTGGTCCTCGGGTCCAGAGGGCTGGGAGGTCTCGCCGGACTGCTCCTCGGTTCGGTCAGCCTGGCTGTGGCCGCCCGTGCCGACTGCCCGGTCGTCGTCGTGCGCGGCGGGGTGGAGCAGCGGCACGGAGGGTTCGGGTGCGTCGTCGTCGGAGTCGAGGACGGGGAGGGCAGCGGTACGGCCGTGGACTTCGCGTTCCGCGAGGCTCGTGTGCGGCGCTGTCGGCTCCTGGCGGTGCATGCCTGGAGTGTCCCGGTCGGGAACCCTGGGCCTCCGGGCTTGTCCGGCTACGCCCTTCAAGCCCTTGAGCGGCCGCCTGCCCAGGTGCTCGCTGACGCCTTGCGCGAGCCCGAGCAGCGGTACCAGGACGTGCCGGTGAGCAGGGAGGTGGTCGAGGGCTCGGCACGACAGGCGCTGCTGAATGCCGCGTCCCGTGCTGATCTGCTCGTCGTCGGAGCCCGCAGACGACATGGGCACGTCGGTCTGCAGCTGGGCCTGGTCAATCATGCGGTGCTGCATCACGCGCCGTGTCCGGTCGCGGTCGTTCCGCAGATATGAGGAAGTAGGGGCGGGATGGGTCCGTGTCCGCTCAAGGCGCGAACCCGTACGGGGCGCCGCATTCCTTCGGTCGAGAGGTGCGTGAGAAACGTTCTCGACCACGTAGTGACGCGTGCCCAGCGCGCCGACGCAGGCCACTCCCATCACTGCACGCCACCTGGTCCAGACGGAGTGCCGGACTCGCCGCCGGTGAGGTGGGGCTCGACGTCCACGACGCCCTCCACGGCGCGCACGAGGCGCACGGCGACCGAGATGAGCGAGGTGTCGCGGATGTGTCCGCGGAGGGTGACGACCCCCTCGTGCACGTTCACGTGGATGGCGTGGCTGAAGGCCGGGAAGAGGTAGGAGACCACGGTGCGGCGGACCTCCTCCTCGATGTCCTCGTCCGACCGAAGGAAGACCTTCAGCAGATCGGCTCGGCTGACGATGCCCTGGAGCATGCCGATGTCGTCGACCACGGGCAGGCGCTTGACGTGCCGGACGGCCATGATTCTGGCTGCCTGGGCCAGGGTGACGTCGGGGTGGACCGTGATGGCGGGGGTGCTCATGAGCTCCTCCGCCGTGGCTCCTCCGGCCTTGGCGACGTCGGACAGACGCCGACGTTGCTCCAAGAGGCTCGGGTCGTCGTCGCGGAACTCCTCCTTGGGCAACAGGTCGGCTTCGGAGACGACACCGATCACGCGGCCTTCGCCCTCAAGGACGGGCATCGCGCTGACTTTCCACTGCTCCAAGGTCCGGACGATCTCTTTGAAGGGCGCGTCGCGGCCGACAGCCACAACCGTCTGGGTCATCACATCGCTCACGATGTGCGGGGTCTGTGGCACTTCGAAGCACCTCGTCTCGCCTCGTCAGGGAACCTCGCCCGCACCGTGGGGCGCGTACAGGTCGAGCAGTCGCACCCGGGCGGACCTGAGCCGACGCGCGAGCACGCCGGAGACGTAAGTGCACAACTCGTGATCCAGACCTGGGTCCTTCGCGCACAGCTCACGCACCGCCGTCGCGTCGAACTCGTAGGCTCGCACCGGGCTGTCGGCCTCGGCTCCCAGATGCCAGTGATGGGGAGGGACGAGCCAGGACCAGCCCAGCATCTTGCCCGCGCCGAGGGTCTCGACGACCGCTGCCCGCCGCCCAGGCACGTGAAGGTCGAGAGCGACCGTTCCCGTGTGGATGATCCAGAAGTGGTCTGCCTTGCCACCCTCGTTGAAGATGCGCTCGCCCTCCGCGAACGACACCTCACGAGCGAGTGACATGAGCTGCTCGCGATGTTCCTTGGTCATGGCGCCCAAAACGCCGGTCCTCGCAACCACGATCGCCGTCCCTTCCCCGCGACCTCGAAGTGGAGACGGGCTCCTGTCCGGTCACGGACGTCTCATCACGCGGCAGATGCGAAAGCCATGGCGGCGGGTGGGACCCAGCGGCGTCTTACTCCCGGCCGCATGACTCCACCATCGCCGCTAATCGGCGTGGCGCAACCCGGGCGGAGACATTCCGAGTGCGGGGCGCGTGTCGCGGTGGGTCCAGGCCGGTGCGACGGTCTTCACAGGGGCTCGCACAGTGGCTGGGCGGAAGGGCGGTGGGACGATGGAGTTTCCGCTGGCCGTGGGGGTCGATGGATCGGATTCCAGCCTGGAGGCCGTGGACGAGGCGGCGCGCCACGGACTGTCAGTGCGGCTTGTCCAGGGCTCGCGGTGGGAGCGGTGCGAGTGGCGCCTCCCCAGTTTCGGCACCGACCGCCCGTCCGGAGTGATCATGGCGGAGAGCATCGCCGCGTCGTGCGCGGAACATGCGCGGCTGCGAAACCCGGAGCGGTAGGTCTCCGGCGAGGCGTGGCTCGAGGACGCTGCGTGCTGCTGCACGACGGGCCACGAAGTGTCTGCCCTCGTCACAGGCCCCCGAGGCCGTGGTGAGTTTGTTGACGTACACCGCCAAGCGGCCGAAGGCCCCGCTCACACCTGAACGCCGCACCGCGCTGCGCACCGCTGCTGTTCGGCGCGCACGGCGGCCGACCGGTCGACCTCGAAGGTCGAGAACAGCTGCTCCTGCACCTGTCGCGGATGACGAGCGACCTGCCGCAGCTCGTCGAAGCCGACTTCAACGCCGTCCTGGCGACACCCGGCGAGGCCACGGTGCTCGACGCACGTGTACGCCTGCTGCCGCGTCGGGCCCAGGGCCCTTACCTGCGTCGACTGCGCTGAAGAGGAAGGCACATGAGTGGTGGTCGACAAGCCTGCATGAGGAAGGCCACGAAGGCCATAAGAGGAGGCGGACCGGCGTGCTGAGCAGGGTGCTGGTTGCCTACGGAACGACGAACGGGTCGACCGCGCAGACTACGGAGGCCATCACCGACGTCCTGCGTAAGGACGGACTGACGGTCGAGGCGATGTCCGCCCGGTCCGTGACGCCTGGAGGCGAAGGACAGGAGGCCGAGCGCCTACCGTCCAGGCCCCTTTGGCGTCCGGCGCCGAAGGGCGGGGTGCCCAGCCCGTGCACGGTGGGGAGTGCGGCCAGTGGCGCGGCGATTACGCCCGCTCTTCCGGAGTGGCGGCCTCCGAGCCGCCCAGGTCCAGGCGGAACGGTGGGTACTTGTCCGTCATCAGAGCGGCGTACGCGGTGACTCGCAGGACCCACCGGTTGAGGCCGATGATCAGGTCGAAGAGATCTTTCGGATACTTCTCGGTGAAGGCCAGGATCACGGCCGCGATGACTGTCAGCAGGGCGATCAGGCCACCGGACCACCAGCCGAGGTGGGCGCCGCCGAGGAAGAAGCCGATGACCATGTAGTGCGGGATGGCCAGGAGCCACCATTTCACCAGCACCAGGCCGCGGGAGAGCCGCTCCGGGTAGGCGATGTCCAGCCGTGCCGGGTAGTCCGCTTCCTCGCCCAGGCTGAACGGGGGATACCGGTCGGTGCCCAAGGCGTCGTACGAGTAGTACGAGACCCGCCAACTCCAGCGCAATACTCCTAGGTTGAAGTCGAACAGGGCTCGGGGATAGCGCTCGGTGAACAGGATGGCGAAGAAGGCGATCACGGTCACCACGGTGAAAGCGATCCAGAGGAAGAACAGCACCACGTAGTGCGGAATGGCGAGGAGCCACTTCACGAGCCACAGCCATCGGGACAGTGGCGAGTCGATGTGCGCGTTCACCCGGACCGGGCGGTCGTGGAATCCCACCGGTGTCGTCATGGTGATCAGCTCCCTCCCCCCGGCGTGTGTGTCGCCGGGCGGGCTCATGACCAGCCTGACTGCTTCCACCCTTCCTCGCGAGGGCAGTGTGGGTCCGTTCCGGTGGCCTATCGGCCTACGCACCCGCCGGCGGATCGTCCTGGTGTCCCGGATCGTCGTCGGTGTCGTCGTCGGCGGCCTCTGGACGATCGGCGCATCACTGGCCGAGCGTCTGGTGCCCGCCCGATCGGTGGGCCGCGCCACGACCGTGATCTTCTCCGCGGTGCCGCTGGGTTCGGTACTCGGCGTTCCAGCCCGGCACTTCATCGGGGATCTGGTCGGCTGGCGCACCGCATTCGCCGTGATGAACGCCCTCACTGTCGGCGTGCTGATCATGCTGCTGGTCGTCACGCCGCCCCTGCCGCCCACGTAAACCATCCGACTCGACGTAGTGCGCGGCATGCTGAAGTGCGTCAATACCCGCTTCGCACTCGTGCTGACCATCCTGGTCGTGCTGGCGCACTTCGGGGCCCACACCTAGGTCACGCCGTTTCTCGAGCAGGTCACCGGCGTCTGCCCTCGACGGATCACCGTCTTCCTGCTCGGCTACGGCGCCGCGGGCATCATCGGGAACTTCCTCGGCGGCGCACTGGTCACTCGCCATCCCCGGGCCGTCCTCGGTCTCGCCGCCGCCGTGATCGCGGCCACCCCTCTGTTGCTCCCCGTCCTGGGGCAGTGGCAAATCGGCGCTGTGGCACTACGGCGCAGTCCCCGTCACATCTCAGACCTTCCCTAGGGGCACTGGCCGGCGGCTTCGTCGTGGACCGCACCTCGCCGTCCACGGTCATGACGCTCGCAGGTGTCACACGCTCATGGTCGGGGCCGTGTCGGCTCACTCCGCCCGACGACTGGCGTGGCCGGACAACCCCTGAGCCCCATTTCATAGCGCCGGCCGGCCATAGAGGCCGCGACCAACACACCAAGGAGAGGACAAAGGGCGGGACGTGAGAAGAAACAGATGGGAGGCACGGGCTCGCTCGGTAGGCATGGGCTTCGACACGCCCGTGATCACCGACACCGTGCGCCGCTCGGCAGACCGCTCACCTTGCCCGAGGCGAGGGCGTCGAGCTGTGCCGTTTGCCGGTCCGGCAACTTTGTGTGCGCATCAGCACGGGTCCCGGCACCATCGACAACGAGCCCCGCACGCCGATCAAGGATGGATGATCAGCGGGGCGACGCGACACAGCATCACGAGCAACGGGAGGCATCCGGTGTCAGGTCACCACGAGCACGGTCGAGGCGGCGAGCACGACGAGCAGGCGGCCGCCGCGATGTTCGAGCCGGCGGGTTGGGACGAGCGCTACGCGGGGCAGGAGCGGTTCTGGAGTGGCGAGCCCAATCCACAGCTCGTCGCCACCGCTGGTGAGCTCACCCCTGGAACGGCGCTGGACGTCGGATGCGGCGAGGGCGGTGACGTCGTCTGGCTGGCCGGTCAGGGCTGGCGCGTGACCGGCGCCGACTTCTCGGCCGAGGGCCTGGCCCGCGCCGCCCGCCACGCCGAGCAGGCCGGCGTGGCCGACCATGTCGACTGGTGGTGGGTGGACGCCAGGACCTTCGATGCCGGCGACCGCTCGTACGACCTGGTCACCAGCCACTATCTGCACGCCCCCGACGGCGGCATGGTCGAGGTGACCCGTCGGCTCGCCACAGCCGTTGCCCCGGGCGGGTTGCTCCTCGTGGTCGGGCACGCGCCGTCCCATGAGTTCACGCAGCTCGCCGAGAGCCACCGCAAGGCGATGTTCCTGGCCGCAGAACTCCTCCCCGGCTTGCCGGACGACTTCGAGCCCGTCGTCGTGGAGCAGCGCACCCGCACGCTCAAACGGGACACCGGGCCGGTCGAGGCCGAGGACTCGGTGCTGTTGGCACGCCGCGCGGAGCGCTGAACATCCGCTGAGGACTTGCGGCGCGGTCACTGAGCGAGTGACGCCGGTGGTGTGCGCCACGCGCGAGGCTCCCGCGCTGTCACGAGAGGTGTTCCAAGCCGCGACCTCGACGTCGACCGGGATGGTCAGGGCTTGCGGGCGAGCCCGGCGGCGATGAGGTGTTCCCAGACCGTGAGTTGCCGTTCCCCGCTGTTGTTCCAGGGGGTTTCGATCTGGTCGGGGCGCCACAGCGGTGCGGGGACGATACCCGGGTCGAGGATCTCCAGGCCGTCGAGGAGGGAGGCGATCTCCGCGTCGGTGCGCCACCGGCCGCGGCCGAACGTCTGCTGGAGGACCTTCTCGGCCTCCCGTGTCTCCGGGTTGTTGCCGGAGCGGAAGTGGCTGATGAAGAAATGGCTTCCGGAAGGCACCTGGTCGCGCCAGTAGCGCACGATGCCGGCCGGGTCCTCGTCGTCGTTGACGTGGTGGAGAATCGCGCTGAACACGACGGCGACGGGACGAGTGAAGTCGATCATGTCGCGGGTGTCGGGGTGGGTGCGGACACCCTCGGGGTTGCGTACGTCGACCGCGACGACCCGGGTCCGCTCGTCCTTCTCCAGCAGCGCCCGACCGTGGACGAGGACCTGAGGGTCGATGTCGACGTAGACGACCCGGGCCTCGGGCGCGTGCCGTTGCGCGACCTGGTGGACGTTGTCGGCGGTCGGCAGACCGCTGCCCAGATCGATGAACTGCCGGATGCCGGTGGTTTTCACGATCTCCCCGACCGCGCGGGTCAGGGCTGCGCGGTTGGCGAAGGCGATGGCCACCGAGCCGGGCAGGTCACGCTTGAACACGTCGCCGATCTCTCGGTCCACGGCGTAGTTGTCCTTGCCGCCCAGCAAGTAGTCGTACACGCGGGCGATGCTGGGCTTGGACGGGTCGATGGGGGAGCCTTCGTACGTCATGACGGCCATTTTCCCCACAACGCCGCCCGGTGACCATGGTTTTGGGATGCCTGGCCCTTTGCCGGCCGCCCGGTATGCCGATCCGGAGCCCGCGCCGCAGCAGACTGTCGTACGACTTCTCCGTGCGCCCGCTGAAGCAGTCGCCGGTGCCGGAGTCCTGGGAAGGCCGCCGAGGACCCCGGCAGTTCGGCTCAGCGGACCCGGATGAAGACCACGTCGTAACCGCTGTTCGTGGAACGGGACTTGACGTAGACGCCGTCGCTGCCGCCGTTGGGGTTGCTCGTGTTGCCCTCGACGGTGGTGAAGGACGACCCTGCGGGCGCCGTGCGCACGATGCCTATGTGCTCGTGGCCACCGGTGAAGTCGCTTCCGCCGTCCCAGTCGAAGGCCACGATGTCACCCGGCTGCGGGTTGGTGGTCACCGACAGGTGGTAGTTGCCGGCCCGCGCCTGCTTGACCCAGCCCGAGACGTAGGTGTTGCGGTAGGACGTGGCTCCGGTCTGCTTGGCCACCCAGCTCACGAAGGTCGCGCACCAGGCGTAGTTGCTGGTGGACAGCGAAAGTCCCACGGATGAGCCGTAGCTGTTCGCGCGGGCGCTGCCCTCGACCGTGCCCACCTCGGCCGCCGCCACATCGAGGATCTTGGCGTACCCGCCGCCGGGCGGGGGCGACGACGGCGGGGTGACCGCACCGTACAGGGCGGCCTTCGTGTTCGGCCCCACCTGGCCGTCGACCGAGAGGCCCTTCTCGGCCTGGAAGTCCCTGACGGCACTGTCGGTGAGCGGCCCGAAGTCGCCGTCGACGGCGAGATCGGCACCATGGTGGTTGAGCAGGCTCTGCAACTCGGTGACGCAGCCGCTGCGCTGGCCCTGCACGACCTCGTTCGGGCAGGAGGCGGAGTTCAAATTGATCGGCGCGGGCGCGCCGTTGCCGCCGCCACCGCCGATGTTCGAGTACAGGGCGGCCTTGGTGTTCGGGCCGACCTGACCGTCGGCGGTGAGGCCGCTCGCGGACTGGAACGCCTTTACGGCCGCCAGGGTCTGCGGGCCGAAGCTGCCGTCGACGGCGAGGCTCTGCCCCTTGCCGTTCAGCAGGGATTGGAGCGTGGCGACGCAACCGCCGCTCTGCCCCTCCACGATGTTCGCCGGGCAGGACGCCGACCTCAGGTCCAGGCCCGTCGACGGTGACTCGTCGGTGTCGTACAGCTCTCGCTTGGTGTTCGTGCCGACCTGGCCGTCGGCCGTAAGACCGTGGGCGGACTGGAAGCTGCGGACGGCGCTCGCGGTCCCCGCGCCGAAGTCGCCGTCCACGTCGACCGCGTAACCGTGGTGAACGAGCAGCCGCTGGAGCTCGGTGACGCATCCGCCCTTGGCGCCCTGCACGATGTTCGCGGGGCAGGAGGAGGAGTTGAGGTTGACGGGGGCGGGCGCCGAGCCGCCGGTCGCGTACAGCTTGCCCTTGGTCGCGGGGCCCACCCGCCCGTCCACCGCGATCGCTGTGGCGGCCTGGTACTCACGGACCGCGTACAGGGTGGCCGACCCGAACTGACCGTCCACCACCAGACCGGCGCCGTGGGCGTTGAGCAGGTTCTGCAACTCGGTGACACAACCGCTCGCCTGGCCCTGCACGATCTCGTTGGGGCAGGACGCGGACGTCAGCCTGATCGGAGCCGGCGCCGCCGACGCCGGGCCGGCGCCGAGCACGATGGCGGCCGAGACCATCGCCGCGGTGGCGGCGAATGTCCCGACGCGGACACGCCAGCCGGCCCGGGTGCGGTGCGCGACCCGGTGCGGTGGGTTTTTGTCTTCGGCGTGAACGAGGAACGGGGGTCTTCCCATGGCGGCGAGGTTCTCCTTCTCGAGACGGGCGTGGGGTGGGGACGGGGGGGAGCGGGAACACACATCCGCGGCCCGTCCTTGCGGGGCAAGGACGGGCCGCGGCCGGTCAATCGACGATCAGCCCGGTTGGGCGGGTCGTACCGGTCAGGCGGCGAATCGCTTGAATGCCGCCCGGGTGCCCGAACCGGCGATGCCGTCGATGGCGCCCGTGTAGCCGTAGTCAGCCTTCAGCAGACGCTGCAGCGCCTTGATGGTGTTGGGCCCCGGGTCCCCGTCGATGTCGTCCGTGTAGCCCCAGTACGTCGCGAGGCAGCGCTGGAAGGCCTTCCAGCTGTTGGTGCCCAGCTGGCCGTCGATGCCGCCCGTGTAGCCCCAGTAGTCCGCGAGGAAGTTCTGGACGTTCTTGGCCTCGGCCGTGGTCAGACCGAAGTTCTGCGTCGCGGCCACGGCGGCGGGCTGGGCGACGGCAGCCGTCCGCGCGGTGCTCGTGGTCGCCGCGAAGCTGGTGCCCGCGGTCGCCACACTGCCGGCGGCGAGGCCGGCAACGGCGATGACGCCGGCGATGGTCCTGCCCAGAGCGTTCGGTCGCATGTGTTCCTCTTTCGTTTGTGGGGTCGGCACCTGTCACGCCGAGCGGGCCAGGTGGCGGGACCAAGGTGCCTGGCGCCCGGGCACCGCGGCCACGGCTGCGGCCCAGGTGGCGGTCTTACGGGACGACCACCCTGCTGACCTGCGGTGACAGCATCCGGTGGGACGGTGATGTGGGACACCTGTGACAGATGTGGCGTGCTCATGCAGAATGCGCAGGAGCGGAGGGGGCCGCTGCTCACGCACACGACCATGGTGATGACCGCTTTGGGGGAAACATGCCGCGCTCCAGGACGCTGCCCGCGGAACTCGACCCCGGCGCACGGCAGTTGGTGACCCGTTTACGCGGGCTGAAGGACCACAGCGAGCTGACGATGCGTCAGCTCGCGGTCAAGACCGGCTACAGCGCCAAGTCGTGGGAGCGTTACCTGGGAGGCACGTCGCTGCCACCACGGGAGGCGGTGGAGGCCCTGGCCCGGATCACCGGCACCGACCCCGTTCCCCTGCTCGCGCTGCACGAGATCGCCGTCGACGCCCGGGACGGCCGCCGCGCAAGGCCCGCCGCACAGCAGCAGAACGAGCAGCGCGAGCGGGAACAGGAGCAACCGGCCCGTGCGACGACGCCGCATCCCGGGCCACCGGCCGCAGCGACACCGCGCACGCCGCCCCGTGCCACCGGACCGGCCTCCGGTCGCTTCCCGCACGTCGCGCTCACCGCAGGCATCGCCGCCCTGGCCGTAGCCCTTTCGGCGGCGCTGCTGCTCATGCTGCGCCTTGACGACGAAGCCGGTCGGGCAGCCGTCACCGCTTCGCCCCGCACCACCGCGGCCTCCCCACCGCCCTCCTACACATGCCGCATCGCACGGGTCGACGGCCGCTGGTCGGCGGGCATCAACAAGGGCCGCGACACCGAGATCGTCTACGGCGCCACCGGTGCCGACGTCGCCGAGGCGCAGTGTCTGCTGCGCCGGGCAGGCATCTCACCCGGCGGCATCGACGGCATGTTCGGCCCGCTGACGCTGCGGGCGGTCAAGACGTTCCAGGAACGCGCGGGCCTCGCAGTCGACGGCATGCTGGGGCCGCGCTCGTGGAAGGCGTTGCGCGGATGACAGCCGGCGCGCCCTCACCGCCGGGCGCGCGACTGGCGGTCGTACTCCAGCAGTTGCGGCAGCGCACCGGACTGAGCCTCGCGCAGCTCGCGAACGCGACCACCTACAGCAAGTCGTCCTGGGAGCGCTACCTCAACGGCAAGAGCCTGCCACCGCGCAGCGCGGTCAAAGAGCTGTGCCGTCTCGCCGGCGAACCCGCCGACCATCCGCTGGCACTCCTGGACATCGCCCGCACGGACCGGGCGGAAGCCACCGGGTCGACACGGGCAATGCCTGTTCGACAGCGCACGGCCACCGGGACGGACACACCGACCCCGGGCTCCACCACTGTCCCACCCGACACCGACACCGACACCGACACCGACACGGCCACCGGCGAGACAACTTTGAGCGACGCCGACGACACGCGCACCAGCTCCACCGGCCGTCGGCACGTGAACGTCGTCACCGCCCTCGTCTCGACCTGTGCCGTCGTCCTTGGGGCGCTCGTACTCACCCACCTTCCCTCCACGCACCGCGAGGAGGCGCCACCGTCCCCCGCGCCCTCCGGGGCCACCGGGGTGCTCTGTCGGCACACGGCCTGTCAGAACAAGGACCCGATTGCGATGCGATGCGGGGCCGAGCCGCTGACCCTGGCCGAACACGAGACCGCCACCGGTGCCTTCATCCAGATCCGCTACAGCCAGGAGTGCGGGGCGAGTTGGGCCCGGATGTGGGGCGCCGCCGTGAAGGACCGCGTCGAGATGCGAGTGGGAGGCCGGCACGGTTCCCTCCACAGCGCCCAGGTCACCACCCGCAAGGAGGCGGACACCTACGTCCACACCCTTATGAGTGTCGTCAGCCCCGGAACGCCCGTGCAAGCCTGCTTCAGCCCTGCGGCCGGCGGCGACAAGGAATGCTTCAAGGTCCCGGGTCGGGCAACTGGCGCGAGTGGCGCAGCAGATCCGGCCTGACGTGACCAGCAGGCCCGGCTGAACCGTCACAGGTTCAGCGCCTGGCGCTCGTGACGCTCACGTTCACTACCCCGCGCAACCGTGCGCCGCTGCTCAGGGAGTCGTCGATGCGCTACACAAGGCATCTACATGAGCTACCAGGGGGACGCGATGAGCTCATCAGGGGGAAGTGGCGCGGGTGCACCAGCCGGAAACGGTTCAACCGATGGTGACGCTGCCCAGAGAAGTAACCACCGGATCCAGATCATCGCGGCGGTGATCGCCGCGGCAGCAGCGCTCTGTGTTCCGGTCGTGGCGTTCCTGCTGCCCGAGGACGGCAGGTCAGGGGCGGCCGTCACATCCGATCCCCAAGGCAGCTCGACGTCAACCGGGTCGTGCAAGCTGGACAAGTTGTCCCAGCATTGGGTGACGCCCGATTCAGTGCCACAAAATCGCCAGTACTACGAGAACGGCAGCGAGCCCGACGTACGAGTGCGGATCAGTGCCGGAGACAATCCCAGCATCGAAGTCGTGGGGCAAATCAAACTGGCGCCGCACCCCGGTCAGGACCTGCTCCTGGCCGTGTGGCCCGACCCCAATTCACGGGACACCACGGGAAACCGGGGGTCCGGCCAGTACTATCCACACGGTTCCATCGAGCCGGACTCAACGGGCTGCTGGAACGACGCGCCTCACCTGGTGGGGTATCCGGGCGTACGGGGAATCACGGAAACCTACTCCCTGGAGCTCGTCCCGCACGACCAGGCTGTGAAGGTCCTTGCCCGAGAAGGCCATCCCGACGGCTACTCGCCCCAGGAATGGGAAGCCCTCGACACCACCACGGTCTTCAGCTTCACCGTTCCTACGGCCAAAGAGACGTGACCGCCGATACAGCCTCCTGCGGAGGCAGTGATGCCCCCGCAGGACCGCGTCCTCATCCGGAAGACGTTGAGCGCACCGCGAGCGGTCACGTCCTCCTGCCGCTTCGGCGTCGTCGGTCAGGCGTTCCAGTTCACCTTGAAGACCCAGACATGCTGTCCCGCTTTGCGGGCCGCCGCCGGGACGTCGATCACCAGCGCTCCCTTGCTGAGCGTCCAGGTCAGTGGCCGGTCGTGGCCCAGCATCGTCACCGTGTCACCGTTGCGGATCGGGACCGGCGCCTCAACGGTGAGCCGTGAGCCCGGCTGTGCCAGAGAGTGGATGTAGAAGGCCCGGTTCGGGCGGACGGTGAAGCGGAGGTCGTCACCCAGTTCCGCCATCTTCGACCAGTACGTCGTGTCGTAGACGGCCTCTCCGTTCGTCCGCAGCCACCGACCCGTCTCCCGCAGTCGTGTCTGCATGATCTCCGGGATGGTGCCGTCGGCGCGTGGGCCGATGTCGAGCAGGAAGTTGCCGTTCTTGGAGACGATGTCCACCAGGCTCTGCACGACCTGTTCCGTCGTCATGTAGGAGCCGTCGGGGGTGGCCTGGTTGTAGCCGTAGCTGAAGGGGTCCAGGCCGCGGCTGGACTCCCATTTGGCGATCACGGTGTTGTCGTACGTCGTGTACTCGGGCGTCGTGAAGTCGTGGAAGGAGATGCCCGAGCGGTTGTTGACGGTGACGTCGATGGGACGGGACCGGTTCTTGGCGTGGTTGAAGTACTCGGCGAGCACGTGCACGCTGTCGTTGGCGCCGCCGATGTCGCACCAGATGAGCTCCGGGTCGTACCCGTGGATCAGCTCGAGCATCTGGGGGGCCTGATAGTCCTTCACGAAGTCCTTGCCCGCGCTGTATCCGGTGTAGGGCACGGGGTCGAGGGTGTACGGGTTGCGCGGGGCGTGGCCCATCCAGGGGTTGTCCGGGTTGAACCACTCGGGCATCGAGAAGTAGAGGCCGCGGTGGAGCTCGGGCGTGTAGCGCCGGGACGCCTCGAACAGCTCCTTGAGCAGGTCCCGCTTCGGGCCCATCTTCACGGCGTTGCGGTCGGAGACCTTGGTGTCCCAGAGGGCGAATCCCTCGTGGTGCTTGGAGGTCAGCACGTGGTACTGGGCACCGGCGTCCCGGAACAGCTCGACCCAGGATCGCGGGTCGAACTTCTCCGCCGTGAAGCGCGGGATGAAGTCGTCGTAGGCGAAGTCCTCGCCGTAGGTGTCCCGGTGGTGGGCGTACGTGGGGTTGTTCGGGTCCTGCATCTGGTCCCAGTACCACTCGGCGTACTGCGTGCCGACCGGCGCCCAGGCGGGCACCGAGTACACGCCCCAGTGGATGAAGATGCCGAACTTGGCGCTGTGGAACCAGTACGGCGCCTGGTGACCGGAGAGGGAGGTCTCGGTCGGCTGGTAGTCGGCGACGCCGAGGGACAACCGGCTGCGCTGGGTGGCGGCCGTGGCGCCGCGGCCGGTGACCGTCACCACGCCGTCCTGGGAGGTGCCGGGTGCCGTCCCCGTGCGGTTGCGGATACCGATGCGGACGCGAGCCTGCTCGCCGGGGTCGAGGCGGCGGACGGCGGCGGGCTCCACGGTCCGGGCGCCCGGCACCGTGACCTGTACCGACACGTCGTCGCCGGTCAGGACGGCGGCGGTCCCCGCGTTGACGACGGTGGCCTCGACGCTCTGGGCGCCCGTGGACGTCAGGAGCGAGTTCGTGGAGTGGGCGTCGCGCAGGATGAGTGCGCGTCCCTGGGCGACCGGCTGGAGGGAGAGCGCGAACACGTGCAGCGAGGTCTGGTTCGGCTCGGGTGCGTGGGTGGTCGGCAAGGTGATGGCGATCGCCTCGCGCTGCGGATCGACCCATACCTCCGAGGTGCCGATGCCGACGCTGTGGTCGTCCTTCGCGCCGTCCGGACCGTAGCGGTACGGCGCCGACAGCGAACCGCCTGCCGCGTACCAGTCCGCTCCGGTCAGGCCGGCCGTCGTGGTCGAACCGTCCGCGTAGTGCACGGTTGCCTTGCCCGAGGCGTTGCCGTAACTCCCCGAGGTGAGGAAGTAGGCCGCCATGTAGCGGCCCTTGGGCAGGTCGATGCGCTGACCGAGCGCGACGACGTTGTTCTTGGCGCCTGCGGCCGAGGAAGGGAAGACGAAGGAAACGCCGTCCACCTCCACCTGGCCGGCCGGGAGTTCCTCGCCCGGGAACGTGTAGCCGGAGCCGTCGAAGTCGCCGCCGCGCGCGGCGGCGGTGTCGATGGCGTCGTTGTCGTAGAGGCTGTCGAGGGGTACGGGAACCGGAGCGGGCACGGGCGCCCAGGTCCGGCTCTGCTCTGCGACCGCCTGAGCAGCGTGGGCGTCGGTCGTGGAGGCGAAGGAAAGAGCGGCTGAGGCAGCGACACCCGCCGTGACGCCGAGGACGTGACGTCTTGGATACGTACTCATGGCGGCTCCCAATCATCGGATGTCTTGATGATTGGGGAGGCGTGAGAGGGTGTCAATGGGGAGTGCGTGGAAGAGAGTTGAAGCAGAGGTCGGATGGGTGGGGGCCCCACGGCGAGGGTGACGGCCGCTTCCAGGACGTTGTAGGTGCTGGTCACGGCGACCGGCAGCCGTGTTCGATGGGCCGGCACACCGCGGTGGCCGGGGTGGAACCGTCTTGGCCGCCTCCACCGCGACCACGGGAGCGCGCGGTTGCTCGAGAGCGGGGCCGATACGTTCGTCGGCGGCTTGGCAAAGGCTCGCTGAGGGGGAGGTCGCTGGATCGGCGGAACATCGGCGCCGAGATTGGCAGCGCGCTGTCTCATCTCGCCGTGCCGGCACGCACCTCTGCCTCCGGCATCAATGGGAGACATCCTCACGCACGCGCCGCCGCAGATCCCCGGCCCACCAACGGCCGACGGTCACCGCTGCGCGCGCAGCGGTGACCGTCGTGTTGTCGCGAACTTCAGCAGCAGCCTGCCGTGGGGGCGCTCCTGGCCGCCATCGTCGTCGCAGTCGTGGTGGCGGCCGCCCGCTGATCCTGGGCGATGCGGCCGCGCAGCATGGTCTCCACGATCTTCATGAAGCGGTGTGCTGTCGAGGTGCCCACGATGAACGGGTTCTCGCGGCCGTTCGGCGCGCTGCGCAGCGCTTCCATGCGCTCGAGGCCGTAGTCGGCGAAGCCGTGGTTGCTCAGCTCGACGTCGACACCGGCCCGCCTCGCCCGGGAGGCGAAGGTGAGGGCGGAGGAGAGGTACGTCTGCTTGCTCGCGGTGGCCGCGGGCGGGTTGGTCCCGCCCCACAGCATCGCCGTGTGGGTGCGGCCCCGCCAACGGGCCGGGAAGATCGGCGAGACGGTGCCGGGTGTGTGTCCCGGTGTGTGGTCGAGCGTCACGGTGGTACCGCCCAGCGTCAGCTTCTGGCCGTCGGCGATGTCCAGGTCGCGGGTGGGTGCGTTGGCCGGGGACGTGGAGGCGAGGAGGTCCCAGTCGGCCGGGGCCATCATGACCCGGGCTCCGTACCGGTCGGCCAGGTACTGGGCGCCGCCGAAGTGGTCGCCGTGGCCGTGGGTGACCACGACGTACTTGATCGTCGAAGGGTCGGCCCCCAGGCTGCGCAGTCCGGAGACGATGTACTGCTCTGCCTCGTCCGGGTTGTCGAGGGCGTCGATGAGGATGATGCCGCGTGGGGTGAGGATCGCCGTGGCCGACACGAAGCCGACGCTGAGCACGGCGACGTTGTCGAAGATCCGCAGTGGCGCGGGAGCGGTGGGCCTCGGCGGGGTGTAGCCGGCGGTGAGCGCGCTGACGATGCTCTTGAGGACCGGGTCGTCGCCGGCCAGTTCGGCTGCGCGGTCGAAGTAGTCCTGTGCGGCGGGGACCGCGGACGCCGAGGTCTCGGCGGAGGCACGTCCGGGAAGCAGCGACGCTGCGCCGGCGGTGAGTGCCGCGGCGGCGCCGAGCTGCCACAGGCGGCGGCGCGTCAGGGCTCCGTGGGGGCGGACTTCGGGCGATGCCTGGCGGATGGGGGCGGTGTGCGGCTCGTTCATGCGGGAGCTCCTCGAAGCGTGGTGGTGGGGGGGAGGGGGTGTTGTGGTCGGTCGCCTGTCGCCGCGGCGTGGGCTGCGTCGGCCGGTTTTGACGTTGCTCAGGCGGTCACGACCGCCTGCTCGTCCTTCTCGCCGGCCTCGGCCTCGGCCTCGCTGAGCGGCACGCCCTGGCGCTCCTTCAGGACGAACGTGACGGCGAGTCCGACCACCGTCACTCCCGCGAGGTAGACGGCGACGGAATACACGGTGCCGGTGCCGGACTGCAGGGCTTCGGCGATCATGGGGGCGAATGCGCCGCCGAGTACGGCTCCGATGGCGTACGACAGGGCCGCACCGCTGTACCGGACGGCGGTGGGGTACAGCTCCGCGAACAGTGCGGCCTGCGGACCGTAGGTGAGCCCCAAGCCGATGCTGTAGAGGACGAGCGCCACCACGACGAGGCCGGTGTTCGCCGTGTTGAGCAGCGCGAAGAACGGGAACATCCAGGCGAGTTGGATGACGAAGCCGATGCGGTAGACACGGAGGCGGCCGAATCGGTCGGACAACCGGCCGCCCGCGAGGGTGCTGGCCAGCCAGCCGACCGCGGCGACCATGACGCAGATGAGGATCAGCGTCGGGTCCATGCCCAGATGGTTCACGGAGTAGCTCTGGACGTAGCCGCCGGTGGTCATGTAGCCGACGGCGTTGTTCGCGGCGAAGAGCAGGGCGCCCGCCACGACGAGCGGCCAGTGGTTCTTGAACAGCACGGCGATCGGGGCTCGCGACTGGTTCCCGGACTCCTTCAGCTCCCGGTAGGCGGGGCTTTCCTCGACCTTGCGGCGGATGACGAACCCGGCGGCGACGAGGACGACGCTGAGCAGGAAGGGGATGCGCCAGCCCCAGGCGAGGAACTGGTCGTCCGTGGTGAGAGCGGTGACGGCCGCCAGGGCGCCGTTGGCCAGCAGCAGGCCGAGCGGTGCGCCGAGCTGGGGGTAGGAGCCGAACCTCCCGCGCTGTCCCGGTGGTGCGTGCTCCACGGAGATCAGCGCGGCGCCGCCCCACTCGCCGCCGGCGGACAGGCCCTGAAGGATGCGCAGGAGGACGAGGATGACCGGGGCGCTCATCCCGATGGAGGCGGACGACGGTACGAGGCCTATCAGGGTGGTGGAGACGCCCATGAGCAGCAGGGTGGCGATCAGCATCGCGCGGCGGCCGAGCCGGTCACCGAGGTGCCCGGCGAGCGCGGCTCCGACCGGCCGGAAGAAGAAGCTGATGCCGATGGTCGCGAAGGAGATGACCAGCGAGTCCTCGCCGAGCCCGTCGAAGAACTCGCTGCCGAACACGAGTCCGGTGCACAGGGCGTAGATGAAGAAGTCGTACCACTCGATGGTGGTGCCCGCCATGGCGGCGAGCGCGACCGTGCGGTGCTGACTCCGGTTGCCGGATGTCTGAGCGGATGGGGACATGGGGAGTCCGATCGTCGTCGGGTCGTCGTTGGCCCGGGGGAGCGGGAGGGTGTCCGACGGCGTGGTCCGGTGGGCGTGTCACCGGCAGGCGTGTCAGACGGCGTAGTCGGGGGCGACGCGGTCGATCCTGCGGCGCAGTGCGTCGAACAGGGTCCTGCCCGCCTCGGTACGGTCGCCCATCTGGAAGGACTCCTTGGTCGAGCGCACCGCCGCCTCCCGGCTCACCGCGGTCAGCGGCTGCCCGGACTGCTGGGCGGCGAGCTGGATCTCACAGGCCCGTTGCAGCGTCCACAGGGCGGCGAAGGCGGCGGGGACGGTCGGTCCCACCGCCAGCAGGCCGTGGTTGCGCAGGATCATCAGGTCGCGGTCGCCGAGGTCGGCCACCAGCCGTGGCTTCTCCTCGGGGTCGACGGTGATGCCCTCGAAGTCGTGGTAGGCGACCATGTCGTGCAGTTGCGCGGCGTAGAAGTTGTCCGGGTCCAGTCCACCGCGCAGACAGGCGACTCCGGTGCCTGCTGTGGTGTGGGTGTGCATGATGCAGTGCGCGTCGGGCCGACCGGCGTGGACCACCGAGTGGATCAGCAGCCCCGCCTCGTTGACGGGCCAGTCCGAGTCCGACAGGACGTTGCCGTCGAGGTCGATCTTCACGAGGTTGGACGCGGTCACTTCGTCGTACATCAGGCCGAACGGGTTGATCAGGAGGTGTCCCTCCTCGCCGGGCACCCGGACGGTGATGTGGTTGAAGATCATCTCCACCCATCCGAGGTGGTGGAAGACGCGGTAGCAGGCGGCGAGTTCGAGCCGCGCCCGCCACTCCGCATCACTCATGTACGCCGGTTTCGCCGTGCTCGTCGGGGTGTCCAGAACGGTCACTGCCGTGCTCCTTGATTGCTGCGTGGGCATCGCCGGTACCGGGTGAAGGCCTCGGTGTGCAGGAGCATGGGCGCGCGACCGTCCGCGAGCCAATGTCGGGTTCGACAGTGAATCCGGTGGAGTGGTGTCCGATGCGACATCAGCCCCTCGTCGGCGGCTCCGACAGGCCGGCCAGGGCGGTCAGTTCCAGCGTCAGCAGAAGGCGCCGCGTCGGATCGGCGAGCGCTACGCCGAAGAGTTCCTCGGCCCGGCGCAGCCGCAGCCGCAACGTGTTCTGGTGAATGTGCAACTCGGCGCTGGCCGTGGCGACATCGCCGAAATGCCGCAGATAGGTGAGCAGCGTGGCGCAGTAGTCGGTGGCGTGTTCGGCGTCGTGTGCCCGCAGGCGTTCGGCGATGCCGGTGCGCAGTTCGGCGTCCTCGCGTACGGCGCCGACGAGCCGCCGCAGCACCAGCTCCGGCCGCAGGTCCCCGGCGTGGTACGCGCCGGTCCCGGCCCGCCGCTCCCGGAGGTGGTCGAGCGCGGCGTCGATGTCGCGGCGCGCCGCGAGCAGGGCGGAAGTCGTCCCGACGGTGGGGGAGTCGACCGCCGTGAACGACCGGTGCAGGCTGTGCCGGGCCCGGTCCAGGAGGTGGTCCAGCAGGACACCGGTGGACACGGAGCCGGAACCGGCAGTCGGCAGCAGCACGTAGACGCGGTCCCCGAGCAGGGCCGCCGCCGGTTCGTAGCCGAGGGAGCGCCCGTCGAGGACGGCCAGATCCAGCGCCCGAAGCAGAGCGGCGCGGCGTCGGGCCGCGGTGCCGGCTTCCCATGACTCCTCGTCGCCGCCCTCTTGCATCGCCTCGGCCAACCCGACCAGCACGGCGGGAAGGCGGACACCGCCGGGCGGGTCTCCCTGCCCAAACTGGCCTTCCAGCGCGTGACGCAGGGCGCGGTCGCGGCTCTCCTGCTCGGCGTCGACCTGGCGGCGCAGCGCCAGCATGTGCAGCGCCGCGACCCGGGCCGCCTCCTGCAGGGTGGGCCCGCAGTCGGCGGCCGCGGCCTCGTCGGGGAAGGCGACCCAGAGGGAACCGAGTACGTCCTCGCCCGCCCTGATGACCACGGCCGTGCGCGGCAGATCGCCGGGTCGGTGCTGGCGTACGACCGTGTCGCTCACCCACACCTCCCGGTTCAGGTGATCGGCGAGCGCGTCCTCGGGCACCCGCCTGCCCAGGATCCCGCGCCGCCGGGTCTCGTCGATGGGCTGGTCGGGCAGGTTCGAGTAGGCGACCACCACCTGCTGCGTGTCCATGATCGCGACAGCGCCGCCGACGGTGCCCGCTACCGCGTTGGCCAGCGAGAACAGGTCGCCGCCCGTGGCCCCACCGCCGCCCGGTTCCGCAACCGCCCGGCGCGCGGCCAGGATGGTCGTGACCAGACGCTGCACACGCGTCCACGGCACCCGCGGATCGACGGCCAGCACGGGGACGCGGGCCGTGGCGACCTGTGCCGACACCTCCGGCGGCGGGGGAGTGGGGCACTTGACGGCGAGTGCGCAGGACTGGTCTGCCGCTGTCCGGAGGGCGGCGCCCAACGCGTCGCGGTCGGCGATGTCCAGGCCGACCCCGAGCAACAGGTGTCCGGGCGCGGTGGTCGCAAGCGCCTCCGGGTGGTCCAGCAACTCGGCGCCGGTGACGCGCCATTCAGCCGCAGCGCCGTCGGACAGCAGGCTGATGACACCGCCTCGCAGGGCCTCGACGAGCTGCTCCAGGGGCATCGCGGTCATGCCGACCTCCGTTCAAGGGGATGTCGGAATCTACATCAGGCAAGCTCCGTGCGTGGAGGCACCGACATTGTTGCGGGCCGTGAGGCGGCGCATGCTCGCTGCGAACGGTCACACCGGCCCATGACCACACCCGAAAAGGAGGTGCGACGGCGTTGTCGCATCCACCCGCATCCCCGCCGAGCAGTCGGCCACCTCGGATCACCGTCGTGGGCCCGGGTGCCGTCGGCGCCACCCTCGCCGGGGCGTTCGCCGCCTCGGGCGCCGAGGTCTGTCTGCTCGGACGGCCTGGCCCGCACCTCGACGCGATCGCCGCGCAGGGGCTTCTGCTGCGTGGCCGGGAGACGGAAGGCGGCCGGGGAACGGGAGCCGAGGTCTGTCACCGCTTCCCCACGGCATACGACGCCGCCCGGCTCCCCGTCCCGGACCTGGCCGTCGTCTGTGTCAAGAGCCAGTACCTGCTTCCCGCCGCCCGTAGTATCCGCACCTGGGTCGAGCACGGCACGGACGTGCTGGTGGTGGCCAACGGAGTGCCCTGGTGGCTGCCGTCCACCGCCGAGCGTGCCGGGGAAGACGCCGTGCTGCGATCGGTCGACCCCGACGGGGAACTGCTGCGGCTCCTGCCCGCCGAGCGGGTGATGTCCGGTGTGGCGCACTTCAGCAGCGCTGTCGAGGGCCCGGGCCGGGTGACGCACCTCAGCGGTGACCGGCTGATCATCGGCGACCCGGGAGGCGGGATCTCCGACCGCGTCCACCGATGCGCCGCAGCCCTCTCCGCCGGGCCCGTCCGCCCGGAACCCAGCGCGGACATCCGCCGGGACATCTGGGAAAAGCTGCTGGGCAACGTCAACCTCAACCCCGTCAGCGCACTCACCGGTGCCGCCGTCCTCGACATCCTCGACGACCCCGACGTACGACAGGTCTGCGCCACCATGTTCGACGAGACAGCGGCCGTCGGCAGGGCACTGGGCATCGAGAGCGCCATGACGGCCGACGACCGGCTCGACATCGCCCGCAAGCTCGGCGCGTTCCGCACCTCCATGCTGCAGGACGCGGACCGGGGCCGCCCCCTCGAACTCGACGCCATCGTCGGCGCCGTACGCGAACTCGCGCGCCGCACTGGTGTCCCGTCCCCCTCCCTCGACGCGGTGCACGGACTGCTTGCTCTGCGCGAGCGGGTCCGCGACCGCGGCGAGTCGTCCGGCAGCTGAAGGAGCCCCGGTGTCACACCCCTTGGGGAACCCGCCATCGAAGATCATCGCTGTCCACCTCAACTTCCGCAGCCGCGCCGAGGAGCGCGGCCGAACCCCCGCCCACCCCTCCTATTTCCTCAAGCCGCCGTCGTCGCTGGCCGGCACCCAGGAGGCGATCGTCAGGCCGCGGGGCTGCCGGCTCCTGGGCTTCGAAGGCGAGATCGCCCTCGTCATCGGTACGCGGGCCCGACAGGTGCGACCGGAGGACGGCTGGCGCCATGTGCGCTGGGTGACCGCCGCCAACGACGCGGGCGTCTACGACCTGCGGTACGCCGACCGCGGCTCCAACCTTCGCTCCAAGGGTGCGGACGGCTTCACCCCGATCGGGCCACGGCTGCTGGACGCCTCCGAACTCGACGCCGCTGGACTGCGGTTGAGGACATGGGTGAACGGCGAGCTGGTCCAGGACGACACGACCGACACCCTGTTGTTCCCCTTCGGTGAGCTGGTCGCGGACCTGTCCCGACTGGTCACCCTGGAACCCGGGGACGTCATCCTCACTGGCACCCCGGCCGGCGCCTCGGTGGCCGGACCGGGCGACGTGGTCGAAGTCGAGGTCGGCGACGGCCGGTTGAGTACAGGGGTGCTGCGCAACCCGATCGCCGACGCCGATCACGACCTGGAGCCGTGGGGCGCGCAGCCCAGGACCGACCGGGCCGAGGAGGAATCGGCCTACGGGGCCGGGTACGTGCCCGAGCCGCTGCTGGCCGAAGACCTCGCCGACGGACTTCGCTCGGTGGCCGTGGCGACGCTGAGCGCACAGATGCGCTCGCGCGGTCTGCCGCACATGTCGATCGACGGCGTGCGACTGGTCAGCGGCACGGCGATGGTGGGCGTGGCCCACACCCTGCGCTATCTGCCGCTGCGCGAGGACCTGTTCAAGCGGTACGGCACCGGCATGAACGCCCAGAAGCGGGCGATAGAGGAGCTGCGCCCCGGACACGTCCTGGTCATGGACGCCCGACGGGACCCGACCGCCGGCACCCTCGGCGACATCCTCGCACTGAGGGCCGCCCGGCGCGGCGCGGCCGGTGTCGTCACCGACGGCGCCGTACGCGACGCCGCCGCCATCGCCGGCCTGGGCCTGCCCGTCTACGCGGCAGGCAGACACCCCTCCGTCCTCGGCCGCCGGCACGTCCCCTGGGACACCGGCGTGCCCATCGCCTGCGGCGGGGCTCTGGTGCAGCCCGGCGACCTGATCGTCGGCGACGCCGACGGCGTGGTCGTCGTACCGCCCGACCTCGCCGAGGAGCTGATCGCCGACTGCCTCGAACAGGAACGGCAGGAGCGCTTCATCACCGAGCAGGTCGCCGCGGGCGAGAGCGTCGACGGCCTGTATCCGCTGGGCCCGGCCTGGCGCGACGCCTACGAGAACTGGTGCAAGGGAGAAACACAGTGAAGTTCCGCAGCGACCCGTCGGCCATCCGCGGGTCCATCGCCCCCGTCGTCACACCGTTCACCGCGGACGGCGCCCTCGACCACGACAGCCTGCGCGGCCTGATCCGCTTCCAGCTGGAGTTCGGCTCGCACGGCATCTCGCTCGGTGGATCGACCGGCGAGCCGAGCGCGCAGAGCGTCACCGAGCGGATCGCCGCGATGCGCACGGCGGTCGAGGAGATCGGCGACCGGGTGCCCTTCCTGCCCGGCACCGGCTCCCACAAGCTCGACGAGACCCTGGAACTCACCGCATCTGCCCAGGAGTTGGGCGCCGACGCGGCCCTGGTCATCACGCCGTACTACGCGCGGCCCACGCAGGAGGCCCTCTACGAGTGGTACGCGAGGGTGGCCCGGGAGTTCCCGGACCTGCCGATCGTCGCCTACAACGTGCCCTCCCGCACCGCCGTCGACATCGCCCCGGAGACGGTCAAGCGGCTGTTCACCGATTTCGACAACTTCGTCGGCGTGAAGGAGACCACGAAGGACTTCGAGCACTTCTCCCGCGTACTGCATGCCTGCGGACGCTCGCTGCTGGTGTGGTCCGGCATCGAGCTGCTCTGCCTGCCGCTGATGGCACTCGGCGGGGCGGGCTTCGTGTCGGCCGTCGCCAACCTGGCCCCGACCGCGGTGGCGCGGATGTACGGGCTGTGGGAAGCCGGCGAGTTCGAAGCGGCCCGTGACCTGCACTACCGCCTGCACCCGCTGGTCGACCTGCTGTTCGTCGAGACCAACCCGGCGCCCGCCAAGTGGGTCCTCGCCCAGCAGGGCCGCATCGCCTCCGCCCACGTCCGCCCGCCGTTGACGACACCCACCGAGACGGGCCTGGCGAAGATCCGCGCGCTGCTGGCCGAGGGCGGCGACCTGACCGCACAGATCGGAGCCTGACCGTGAGCATCGAGAACCTGCCTCCCGTCATCCAGCACTGGATCGGCGGAGAGTTGGTCGACAGCGCCGACGGGCGGACGTTCCCCGTGGCCGATCCGGTGACCAACACGCCCTACGCCAAGGCCGCGGCCGGCGGCCCGGCCGACGTCGAACGGGCGGTGACCGCCGCCAGGTCCGCGTTCCACGCCTGGTCGTCCCTCGGCAACCGGGAGCGCGCGAACATCCTGAACCGCATCGCGGACGCCGTCGAAGCCCGCCACGAGCGGCTGGCGTCCTTCGAGTCGTACGACACGGGGCTCCCCATCACCCAGGCGAGGGGGCAGGCCCGCCGGGCGGCGGAGAACTTCCGTTACTTCGCCGACGTCATCGTCGCCCTCGGCGAGGAGGCATTCCGGCAGGGGGACGAGCAGTTCAGTTACGTGGTGCGCAAGCCGGTCGGCGTGGCCGGGCTGATCACGCCGTGGAACACCCCGTTCATGCTGGAGAGCTGGAAGCTGGCCCCGGCCCTGGCCTCCGGCTGCACGCTGGTCCTCAAGCCCGCCGAGTGGACCCCGCTGTCGGCCTCGCTGTGGCCGGAGATCTTCGCCGAGGCAGGAGTGCCCGACGGAGTCGTGAACATCGTGCACGGCTTGGGGGAGAAGGCCGGCCAGGCACTGGTCGACCACCCGGACGTCCCGCTGATCTCCTTCACCGGCTCCACCGACACCGGCCGGCACATCATCCGCTCCAGTGCCCAGCACCTGAAGACCACCTCGATGGAGCTGGGCGGCAAGTCCCCGGCCGTCGTCTTCGCGGACGCCGACCTCGAAGCCGCCCTCGACTCGGTCGTCTTCGGTGTGTTCTCCCTCAACGGCGAGCGCTGCACGGCCGGTTCACGTGTCCTGGTGGAACGGCCGGTGTACGAGGAGTTCACCCGCCGTCTGGCGGAGCGGGCGGACGCCGTCCGCGTCGGGCCGCCCTCCGACCCGGCCACGGAGGTGGGCGCGCTGGTGCACCTTGAGCACTACGAACGCGTCCTGAACTACGTCGAGATCGGCAGGAAGGAGGCCCGCCTCGTCGCCGGCGGCACCCGGCCCGCCCACCTCGCCGACGGCAATTACCTCCAGCCGACCGTCTTCGCGGACGTCCCCCGTGACGCACGGATCTTCCAGGAGGAGATCTTCGGCCCCGTGGTCGCCGTCGCCCCCTTCGACGACGAGTCCGAGGCGATCGAGCTGGCCAACGCCACCCAGTTCGGCCTCGCCGCCTACATCTGGACCTCGAACCTCAAGCGCGGCCACCGCATCGCCCACGCCGTCGAGTCCGGCATGATCTGGATCAACTCCCACAACGTACGGGACCTGCGCACGCCCTTCGGCGGCGTCAAGGCCTCCGGCGTCGGCCGGGAAGGCGGCGCGCACAGCATCGACTTCTACACCGAGTCGAAGATCGTCCACGTCGCCCTCGGCGATGTCCACACCCCCCGCTTCGGAGCCGCCTCGTGACCGCGCCGGATGTGATCCGCTCCGCCTACGCCCAGCTCGCCGTCACCGACCTCGCGGCGGCCCGCTGGTTCTGGGTCGACATGCTCGGATTCCACGTCCAGTACGAGGACGCCGACACCCTGTGCCTGCGCGGCACCGACGAGTTGACACACCACTCCCTCGTCCTGCGCAGGGGCGACCTCGCCGCCCTCGACCACCTCGCCTACCGGGTCCGCACTCCCGAGGACGTCGACAAGGCAGAGAAGTTCTTCCGCCGACTCGGCGGACCGGTGCGGCGCCTCCAGAAGGGCGAAGGCACGCCCGGCGTCGGCGACGCCGTCCGCGTCATCGACCCGCTGGGCTTCCCCGTCGAGTTCTTCCACGACATCGAGCGTGCCGAACGCCTCATCCAGCGCTACGACCTGCGCCACGGCGCCGAGGTGGCCCGCCTGGACCACTTCAACATCTGCACCCCCGACATCTCCGCCGCATACGCCCACTACCAATACCTCGGATTCGGCTGCTCGGAGACCATCGAGGGCGACGAACACGAGCTGTACGCCGCCTGGATGTACCGCAAACAGACCGTCCACGACGTCGCCTTCACCGGCGGTGCCGGACCCCGACTGCACCACCTCGGCGTCGCCACCCACGAATCACACCAAGTCCTGCGCGCCGCGGACCTCTTCGGCTCGATCCGCAAGGAACACCACATCGAACGCGGCCCGGGACGGCACGGCGTCTCCAACGCGTTCTACCTCTACCTGCGCGATCCCGACGGCCACCGGGTGGAGATCTACACCTCCGACTACTACACCGGCGACCCCGACCACGAGACGTACCGCTGGAACGTCCACGACGACCGCCGCCGCGACTTCTGGGGCAACGCCGTCATCGAGTCCTGGTACAAGGAGGCCACCCCGGTCCTCGACCTCGATGGGAGCCCCCAGCCCGTCTCCGACGCCCTGCTCGACGAGTCCGCCGTGACCGTGGGAGCCGACGGCCTCGGCTGACCCGCCGGCATACGGTACGCACGGATCCGGCAGCTGGTAGGCGGTCCGGGTGAGTGGTCCCCGCCGTGGTGGGTCCACCGACGAGCCGGCGCCGGACGGGCTCAGCGGGGCTCGCGGACCACGGCGACGCCTCCCGGTGGGATGGTGACGGTTCCGGTGACCGGTGTGCCGGTGTGCCGGTGAGGAGTTCGACCCCTTCGGCAGGTGCTTCGGCGCCCTTGCCGGTGTGGTCGATGAGGAACAGGTAGTCGGCCTCCGCGCCGCGGCGCCCGACGGCCTCCATCCCGGCGGGTGCGTCGTGCTCCGGTGTGACACCGGCCTCCTGACGGATGCGGTCGAGCAGAGCGGCGAGCGTGTCCGGGTCGGGGTGGGTGCCCAGATACCAGGCGGCGCCCTTCCCGTACTGGTGGCGGGTGACGGCGGGGTGGCCGGTCAGTGGGCCGTCGGCGTGGGAGGCGACGGCCTGAGCGCCGGTGAGCTGGATGCGTTCCGACCACAGGTCGGCCGTGGCGCCCGACGCCACGTCGCCGGTCAGGCCAGTCGTCTCGCCCGGCAGCAGGGGGAAGAGCTCGTCGGTGACCACGCCGAGGACGTCGCGGAACGCGCCGGGGTAGCCACCCAGGTACACGTGGGCGTTCTCGTCGACCATGCCGCTGTGGAAGCCGACGGCCAGCGTGCCCCCGCGCTCGGCGAACCAGGGCGAGGTTCGCCGCGGCTGCCTCCGCGACCAGGTACAGCGAGGGTGCCAGGACGAGTTCGTAGCGGTCGAGGTCGAGGTCGAGGTCGAGGTCGGGGTCGTCGGGGCGTACGAAGTCGACGGCGACCCCTGGGAGGGCAGTTCCAATGCCCAGCGGGCGTCCCAGTCCCACACGATCGCCACCTGCGCGGTGCTGGTGGAGTCCCGCACCTCGGCCAACGCCCGCAGATCTGCGCCCAGTTGGACGACGTCCCGCCAGATCTGGCTGTCGGTTCCGGCATGCGGCAGCATCGCCGAGTGCCACTGCTCGGCACCCGCCTTGGCCGCACGCCACTGGAAGAACGCGACGCCGTCGGCACCGTGGGCCACGTGCGCGAGCGCGTCGCGGCGCATTTCTCCAGGCCCCTTGGCCCGGTTGACGGGCTGCCAGTTGACGGCGCCGGTCGAATGCTCCATGAGGAACCACGGCCCGCCCGCGAGCGAACGCATCAGGTCGCCGTGAAGCGCGATGTCGACCTCGGCCTCCGGGTCGTCGGACAGCAGGTAGTGGTCGTTGGAGAGGATGTCCAGCTCCGGTGCCCAGCGCCAGTAGTCGAGGGCGTCGATGGTGCGCAGGACCAGGAAGTTGGTGGTCGCGGGGATGTCCGGAGCGGCCCTGCGCAGTACGTCGCGCTCGGCGGTGCACAGGGAGAGCAGTTCGTCGGAGCAGAAGCGGCGCCAGTCGAGCTGATGGGTGGGGTTCGGGGGAGCCGCGGTGGTGCGGGGCGGCAGGATCTGGTCCCAGGAGGAGTACCACTGGCTCCAGAACGTGGTGCCCCAGGCGTGGTTGAGGGCGTCCAGGTCGTCGCCGTAGCGGGCGCGCAGCCAGGTGCGGAAGGCGGCGGCGCTGGTGTCGCAGTAGCAGGCGTCGTTGTGGCAGCCGTACTCGTTGTGCACGTGCCACATGGCGACGGCCGGGTGGTCGGCGTAGCGCTCGGCGAGCGCTACGGCGATCCGCAGCGCCGCTCGGCGGTAGACGGGGCTGCTCGGGCAGAACGTCTGGCGGCTGCCGTACGACAGTCCGCGGCCGTCCCTGTCGACCGGCAGCGCTTCCGGGTGCTTGTGGAAGAACCAGGCCGGCGGCGCTGCCGTTCTCGTGGAGCAGGTCGAGGATCTTGTCCATGCGGGCGAAGTCGTGGACGCCCTCGGCCGGTTCGAGCAGCGCCCAGGAGAAGATGCCGACGCTGACCATGGTCACCCCGGCCTCGCGCATGAGGCGCATGTCTTCGGCCCAGACCTCCTCGGGCCACTGCTCGGGGTTGTAGTCACCTCCGTAGGCGATTCCAGGAATGCGAAGACGGCGTGCGGTACTCACTGGTGGTGCTCCGGGGGGTGTAGGGGAGGGGCAAGTGGGGATGTGTCAGCCCTTGTTGGCGCCCAGGGTGAGGCCGCTGACGAACTGCCGCTGCAGCGCGAAGTACACGATCAGCGTGGGAATCGCGGTGAGCAGGGCGCCCGCGGCGACCAGGTTGGGGTCGGTGAAGTACTGGCCGGACAGGTTGTTCAGCGCCGAGGTGACCGGCATGTTGTCGCCCGTGGAGATCAGGACCAGCGCCCAGAAGAAGTCGTTGTAGATCCAGATGGACAGCAGGGTGGCCAGGGCGGCCATCGCGGGCTTGCACAGCGGCAGCACGATCTGCCAGTACAGGCGCCAGACGGAGGCGCCGTCGACGAGGGCGGCCTCGGTCAGTTCGTGCGGGAGCGAGCGCATGTAGTTGGCGAGCACGAAGGCGCAGAAGCTGGACTGGATCGCCACGTGGATGAGGACCAGGCCGAGGGCGGAGTCGTACAGCTTGCCGCTCGTCGTGATGCCGGGCAGGTCGATGAACAGGTACATGCGGTACAGCGGGGTGATGATGACCTGCTGCGGCAGCAGGTTGCCGGCGGTGAAGACCAGCAGCAGGAAGATGTTCAGGCGGAAGTCGAAGCGGGAGACGTAGAACGCGACCCTCCCGATCTACCGCAGCACGGACAAGGGCAACTCCTTCAACTGAACGGTTTGGCGAGGGGGCTCCTGCCCGCTCGGGATCGCGATGCGAACCGGGTGGCAGGAGGCCCCGGGGCGCCGTCCCCTGCGTACGTGATCGGTACGGTGGTACCGGGACGACGAGAGGGGCAGCGGGGTCGTGGATGAGGAAGCGGAGATCAGGACGGCGAAGGAGGCCGCCGACCATGAGCTCATCCTGGCGTTCGGGCGGCTGCAGGGGGCGGCGAACCGGCTGGAGTACATCCTCGGCCGGGCCCTCGAGGTGGAGTGCGGCATCAGCCATCTGGTCTTCGAGGTACTGCTGATCCTCGGTCGGGCGAGTGAGCCGGGGCTCCCCATGCGGGCCGTCGCACAGGAGCAGGTCCTGACCACCGGCGGCGCCACCCGGCTGGTGGATCGCATGGAGACGGCTGGTCTCGTGACGCGTGTGGAGTCCCCTGACGACCGGCGCGGAAAGCTGGTGCGGCTGACCCCGCTGGGCGAGGAGACGGCCGTACGCGCTGCCAGGGTGCACCTGGAGAACATCAAGCGGTACTTCGTGGAGCCCCTCCCGGAGGCCGACCGCGAGCGGTTCGCGGAGGATCTGCGCATCCTCAGCCACACGGCCCGGGACGTACTGCCTCGACTTCCCTGATCTGCGGACCGGCGGCAGCGCAGATGTAATGGCAATGAGTGCTCGCATGTGTCCCAGATCACACGAGTCGAGAAATATCTGATGAGTCAGTTACTGTTTGATCAGGTGAATCGCTCGCAGTCGGCGGGCGCCCCTCTCTGCCGAGGTCCTCGATGAAGCTCGTCTACGTCTTCGACGCCTATTGCGGCTGGTCGCACGGATTCACCGCGACCCTGCGCGAGATCACCACGCGCCACCCCGACCTGCCGGTCGAGGTCGTCTCCGGCGGTCTGTTCACCGGCGGGCGCCGGGTCCCGATCCGCGAGTTCGGCTACGTCCAGGGGGCCAACGCCCAGATCGCCGAGCAGACCGGCGCCACGTTCGGCCAGGCCTACGAGCGGCTGATCGCCGACGGTTCGTTCGTGATGGACTCCGAGGCCGCCGCCCGTGGCGTCGCAGCCGTGCGTCAGGTGGCCCCCGACCGCGCGGCGGAGCTGGCCACGGCCTTGCAGCACGCCTTCTACGTCGACGGCCTGAGCCTGTCGGAGGCGACCACGTACCGGACGGTCGCCCAGGCGACCGGGCTCGACGCGGATGCCGTCGTCGCCGCCTTCGAAGCGCCAGAGGCGCAGACTGCGGCCCGCGCCGACTTCCGCCGCGCCGCCGAGCTCGGTGTCTCCGGCTTCCCCACCCTCCTCGCCGTCGACGGCGAGCACGTCGTCCCCCTGGTCCGCGGGCACGCCACCGCCGACGAGGTGGACCGGCGTCTCGCACACCTCAACTGACCCCGCAACCCTCCACCCCTCCAAGGAGCCCCGAGCATGAGCGCCCTCGACTTCACGATCCTCGACCTCGACTTCCCCGCCGGATCCAAGAACAAGACCGCCACCCTCGTCACCGGCGAGACCGACGCCCTGCTGGTGGACGCCGCGTTCACCCGTGCCGACGGACACCGCCTGGCCGCCGCGGTCCTCGACTCCGGCAAGAAGCTCACCACCGTCTTCGTCTCCCACGCCGACCCCGACTTCTACTTCGGCGCCGAGGTGATCGCCGACGCGTTCCCCGACGCGACGTTCGTCGCCACCCCGATCGTCATCGAGCACATCCAGCACTCCTACGAGGGCAAGCTGAAGGCGTGGGCGGCCCTCGGCCCCAACCTCCCCACCCGCCTGGTCGACCTCGAACCGCTCACCGGCGACCTCACCCTGGAGGGCCACCGCTTCGAGCTCAAGGGCGGCCCGGCGGCTCTGCCCGACCGCCATTACCTGTGGCAGGCCGAGCACCGCGCCCTGCTCGGCGGCGTCCTGCTGTTCCAGCAGGAGCACGTCTGGGTCGCCGACACCGCCACCCCCGAGTCCCGCGCGGCCTGGATCGACCTGCTGGACGAGATGGCCGCCCTCGACCCGCAGCTCGTCGTCCCCGGCCACCGCCTGCCCGACACCGCCGCCGACGCCTCCGCCATCACCGCCACCCGCGACTACCTGCTCGCCTTCGAGGAGGAACTCGGCAAGGCGGCCGACGGCGCCGCGCTGACCGAAGCGCTCATCGCGCGCTACCCGGACAACGGCATGCTGATCGCCGCCCAGATCGGAGCGAAGGTCGCCAAGGGCGAGATGAAGTGGGGCTGACCATGAGCGAGTTCGCCACCTCCACCGCACCCGCCGACGTCGTACGGCGCCAGTATCTGGCCTCGGCCGCCGGGGACCTGGAAGCGCTACGGGCCACCCTCGCGCCCGACGTCGAGTGGACCGAGATGGCCGGCTTCCCGCTGGCCGGCACCTATCGCACCCCAGACGGCGTCACGTCCAACGTCATGGAACAGCTCGGCAAGGACTGGGAGAACTGGACCGCCCACGACGACACCTACGTCGTCGACGGCGAGAACGTCGTCGTCCTGGCCCGCTACACCGCCGTCAACAAGGCCACAGGCAAGGGGATCGACGTACGCGTCGCGCACCACTTCGTCGTACGCGGCGGACTCATCGTCCGCTTCGAGCAGTTTGTCGACACCGCACTCGTCCGCGACGCCATGACCGACTGACGTGTTGCATACCACCACAAGGCAGGAGATGCGCATGTCGGCTGAGGACAACAAGGCGTTGGTGGTCGCCTTCTATCAGCAGGCGTTCAACGACTACCAGCCGGAACAGGCCACTGAAGCCCACCTCGGTGAGACCTACATCCAGCACAACCCCGAGGCGCAGGACAGTCCGCAGGCGTTCGTCGGCTATGTCCACTGGCTGCGCGGGCAGTTTCCCGACCTGCGCCTGGACATCAAGCGCGCGGTCGCCTAAGGGGACATGGTGGTCACCCACAGCAACCTGCACCTCAAGCCCGGCGACCGTGGCATGGCCGTCGCGGACTTCTGGCGCGTCGTCGACGGGAAGATCGTCGAGCACTGGGACGTGATCCAGGAGGTGCCGGAGAAGAGCGCCAACGACAACACGATGTTCTGACTCCGCGGTGGCATCCGCGCCGTGATCGGGTGCGGATGCCCCTTGGGTCTTCGGCCCGACGAGGGAACGGCCCCCCCGCGCGACGTAGCTTCGCACGCCGTGCATCCGGACCTCGGCCGTCCTCCCAGCAGAGGGACGGCCTTTCGTCGTGGCCCTTGCCCCGGACGGGGGTGTCCTCGTGCTGGCCGAAGCCGGTGAAGGAGAAGGGGTCGCCGTTGATGAGGAAGTCGGTGCCGCGCACCTCGACGGTCGGACACCGAAGGGCTGGGTGCAGCTGTCGACGGTCTCGCGGGCCACGGCCAACTCCACGACGAGGTCATGGAGATAAGCCGCGCCCGGCTGCCAGAGCGTGACGTCCTCGATGCGCAGGGCGCCCGCGGGGCCTTCACCTTCCGCGACGGTTCGGCCGGCCTCGTCCACCGCGCACACCCGCACGGTGAGCGCGTCGGTGCGCTCGCCGGCGCGCTCCACGCGGTAGCCGACGGTACCGGCCGCGCCGTCCCGTCCGGTCACGACGGTGACGTCCTCGACGAAGGTCGTCGGCGTGCTGTCCATGCGGACCGGGCGGCCGATGCACGCGTAGTTGTAGAAGTCGTGCAGATACGACTGCCGTTCGCGGCCGTCGGGGCCGGTCGTGACGGTGCCGGGCGGGATCGTCACGTTCGTCAGCCGGTGGTCGATACCGACCGTCAGCCGGAACTCGGCCCCGGGCTCCACGACACCGGTCAGGTCCGCCTCGAACGGTGTGCAGCCGCCGGTGTGTTCGGCCACGAGCCGCTCGTCCCCGTAGATCTGCGCGGCGTAGGTGACCGAGCCGAAGCGCAGGGCCACGCGCTCGCCGGTCCAGCCGCGCGGGACGCGTACCTCGCGGTGGTACCAGACGACCCCGACGTGATCACGGATCTCCGGGTCCACGAACAGGTCGTTGTAGCCGGCGGGCACGGGGACTTCGAGCGGCGGGGCCAGTCGTGACGCCCAGGGGGTGGCACCGGCCCGGGTGCGTGCCGGGAGCGAACCGCCACAGGCCGTTTCTGAACCCCCGGCGGACCCGGGCGGGGGTGAGCCGGCCGGGCTCGCCCACTTCTCCCCAGAGCTGCGGAGATCCGCGGCAAGTGGCCGGGCAAAGCGGAGTCGGGTGTGGGCGGCGACGACCAGCCAGGCCCACCGGTCCGCCGCCTCGGGAGTACGGAGCTCTGGGCGGTCCAGCCCAGCACGACGGGGCGGCAGCCACAGCGACGCACCCGCACCGACGCTGTCGCCGCCGCCCGGACGCTACCCGGCCTGTTCGCGCCGCGCGGTGGCGAATCGGCGCTGGTAGGCGGCGGGACTGATGGACAACTCGCGGGCGAAGACGCGGCGCAGGCTCTCGTAGCTCGGGAAACCGGCCATGGACGCCGTCTGTGTGGCGGTGTACCCCTGATCCGGAAGGGACTTCGCGATGTCGAAGCGGATCGACTCGACGTACCGGGCCGGCGTGGTGCCCAGCTCCTCGCGGAACAGCCTGGTGAGGTGACGCGTACTGACGTTGAGTCGCCCCGCCAGGTCGGCCAGGGAGTAGGGTCCGGCCGGGTCCGCCGTGACCAGGTCGACGACCCGGCGCAGGGCGGGCGAGCGGGGCGGTGGGCCCTGCAGGGGAGCGGAGAACTGCGATTGTCCGCCCGATCGATGCAGGTAGACCACCAGGGACCGGGCCACCTGCCGACTGATGTCGGGGCCGTGGTCCTCCTCGACGAGAGCGAGCGCGAGGTCGATGCCCGCTGTGACGCCCGCCGACGTGTAGACAGTGCCGTCGCGCACATAGATGGCGTCCGGCTCGACGAGGGCCTTCGGGTGCCGGGCGGCGAGTTCGCCGGTGATCTTCCAGTGGGTCGTCGCCCGCCTGCCGTCCAGAAGGCCCGTTGCGCCGAGGACGAAGGCACCGGAGCACACCGAGGCGACTCGGCCGGCGCGGGCCGCGAGATCCCTGGCCGCTTCGGCGAGTTCGCGCGTGACGGGGGTCCTGGGATAGACGTCTCCACCTGGGATCAGGAACGTGTCGGGGTCCGGCTGCGTGGCGGTGCCGCCGTCGACGGCGATCCGCATGCCGATCGAAGAGGTGACGTCGGCGCCCGTCGTCGACACCAGGGCGATCCGGTAGTCGGCGCCGAGCAGGTTCGCCTCCCCGAACACCTCGGCGGGACCGGCGACGTCCAGCAGCTTGACGCCGTCGTAGACGAGGACGGCCACCCGGTGCGGGTCGGTGCTCACGGGCCCACCCTGGAATGACCGGATTCGAGGGGTTCATGGCCCGACGGAGGCGGCGCCGCGGACCGTGCGGTCGGCACGGTGGAGAACGGACGCACGGTCCCCTCGTAGCGCATCGCATCGGAAAGCAGGGACGTCATGACGGACATCATCGCAGGGGTGGAGATACCCAAGACATCGGCTGTCAGGGAAGCCACGGAATTTCTTCGGGAGAGGACGAACCCCCTGATCTTCCACCACTCCCGGCGGGTATTTCTCTTCGGCTCTCTGCACGCGCGGACAAGGGACCTTCGACCCGATCCCGAGTTGCTCTACATCTCGGCGATGTTCCATGACGCGGGCCTGATGATCCCGTTCTCCGAGACGCAGCAGCGCTTCGAACTGGACGGCGCCGACCATGCACGGAAGTTCCTGCTCGACCGCGGGTTTTCCGAGAGCGCCGCCGAGGTGGCCTGGAAGGCGATCGCCCTGCACACGACGCCGGGGATTCCCGGCCGCATGGAGCCCGAGGTCGCCGCCACCAACTACGGCGTGCTGACCGACGCCATCGGCTGGGGGATGGACAGACTGGAAGTCGACCAGATGGACGAGATCGTCGCCGTTCACCCGCGCGGCGATTTCAAGAAGGAATTCCTTCAGGCATTCGTCGACGGCCTCAGAAACCGCCCTGACACCACCTACGGGACGGTCAACGCGGATATTCTGGAACACTTCGTTCCCGGTTTTCGCCGTACATCCATGGTGGAGCGCGTCATCGGCGCTCCCTGGCCGCGATGACTTGCACGGCCCACTCTCCACACACCCAGAAAGGAACGCTCATGCGAGCCATCACCGTCCGGGATCGCGAGGCCGGGCTCAAGGGGTTGACCCTGGAGGATCTTCCCCACCCCCATGCCGCCGAGAACGATGTCATCGTCCGGGTGCACGCTGCCGGCTTCACCCGAGGCGAGCTCGACTGGCCCGCGACCTGGACCGACCGTGCCGGCCGCGACCGCACGCCGAGCGTGCCCGGCCACGAGGTCTCGGGGGTGGTGACGGAACTCGGGTACGGAACCACCGGCCTCACCATCGGCCAGCGAGTCTTCGGACTGACCGACTGGACCCGCAACGGCTCGCTCGCCGAATACGTCGCCGTGGAAGCCCGCAACCTCGCCCCGCTCCCCGCCGACGTCGACCACACGGCGGCCGCCGCACTGCCGATCTCCGGACTGACCGCCTGGCAAGGCCTGTTCGACCACGCCCGTCTCACCACCGGCCAGACCGTCCTGGTCCACGGAGCCGCCGGCGGCGTCGGCTCGATCGCCGTCCAGCTCGCCCACGAAGCAGGAGCCCGCGTGGTCGGCACGGGCCGCTCCGCCGACCGGGACACCGTCCTCGACCTGGGCGCGCACGCGTTCCTCGACCTGGAAACCGACCGGTGGGAAGACACCGGCCAGGTCGATGTCGTGTTCGACGTGATCGGCGGCGACATCCTCGACCGCTCGGCCGCCCTCGTACGCCCCGGCGGCACGCTCGTCAGCATCGCCCATCAGCCCACCGTGCGCCCCGACGACGGGCAGACCGTGTTCTTCGTCGTGGAACCCGACCGCGTACGCCTCGCCGACCTCGCCGGGCGTCTGCGGGACGGCCGGCTGCGGGTGCGCGTCGGTGAGGTGCGGTCGCTTGCCGACGCGCCCGCCGCTTTCACCTCGCGACAGCGTGTCCCCGGCCGCACGATCATGCGGGTCGCCGAGGACTGAGAGCGGCAGGGGCGATGTAGTCGGCGGCGTCCAACGGTACGGCCACTCCTGCCGCCGGAGTCACTCGCCCGTGTGGGAGAGTTCGATGTCGTGGCCGTCCGCACCCGAGCCGTGCATGGTCACCTGGGTGGCCTTCGGCGGGTCGCCGGACGCCGTGACGTGTACTCGCCGCCGTCGAGGTCAGCGAGCCGACGGAGACGGCATCGAAGTCGGACGGCTTCGATCAACCGGCTGGGGCTGCGGTCGGAGCCGGTCGAGTTGATGACCGGCCTCGCCGGCGGCCTGAACTGGAACGAAGAGGAGCCGACAAGCAGGGAGGAGTTCCCACCAGTACGGCGTGATCGGCCATCAACCCTGAGCCCCTGCCGCAGATGCCGCCAGAACGGGCCGGGCTCTCACAGGAGCAGTTGGACCTGCTGCGCACCGGAACCCTCGCGTTGAGCGCTCAGGCCTCCGCGCGTGACCGTGCGCACGATCGCTGCCTGGCCGCCGACTCGGATCCGGTGTCCCGTGCGGTCGCGGTGGGCGGTCGCTGTGATGGTGGACGGGCTGCCGAGGTGATCACCCATGTCGACAGCGAGGCGGTGTGTGCCGAACCCGGCAGCATGCGCTGCCAGGCAGGCCGTGCTGTTGGCGTTGGCGATGTCCTAGGGGACGCCGATCGACGGGGCGAACATCCGGGCTGCTGCTCGGCCGTGTCGGTCCGGGGGCGAGTAGGCGTAGCAGCCCGGCAGACCGCGGTCACAGGTTGCGCGCAACAGGGTTAAGTCCGGTGTGAGTTCGGCCAGTGCGGCGCGGGATCGGATAGGCAGCAGAAGCCTCGGCCGCCCGTTCGACGCCACGCGGGCGTCGCCGACGACCGCGTCCTCCGTCAGTCCGAGGCCGCCTGCGACTGCCCTCAGTTCGGTTCCACCGGCGCTACGCAGGCTGACCGGGCCCGGGTCGAACGACGCCGTCAGGCCGTCACCGTTTCGGCTTGCCCGACCGTCGAAACTGCGGTGGGCCGTACGCAGGACGGTGCGGTTGACGCGACCGGAGAGCGACTCTCCGACCCTTGATCACGATCTCGCGCGCGGTGCTTCCAGCTCGCTTGTCATGCGACAGATCGGCGGGGACACGGCCAATGCCGCGACTCAAGCGGGCATCGCGCCGGAGACCGGGGTGACGCCCATCGCGACAGAACTGCCCGGGGCGGGGCGTCAGACAGTGCTGGTCGGTGGGGTCCACCGGTGGGGGCGGGGTACGACGCCGGTGATGCCGTAGTCCTTCTTGAGTGTCTCGGGGATCGCGTAGTGCATGACGCGTCCACGGGTGAGGGAGGACAGCTCGAGGACCGTGGTGAGGTGGCCGAGGCGGTCCAGGGCCCAGGCGCCGAGCGGGGAGCGGTCCTCGATGGTCTCCAGGACGCCGAGGAGGTGCGGCACTGCCTTGACGAGGGTGTCCCATGAGGTGCGCGGCACGTGGAGCCAATCGGCGCAGGTGTCGCCGATGAGGTGGCGGATGAGGGCGGAGACGATGGGGTCGAAGAAGGTGCCGGGCACCACCTCCTCGTAGAGGTCGATCAGCTGCTTGGTCAGATGGGCGCCCTCCTCGGAGGGCCCCATGTGCCGGACCATGTACAGGTCGAGGAACCGGCGCGCCTCGTCGAGGTTTCGGGGGACGGCGTCCTGGTCGACGCCCAGCATGGCGCCGACGACGCGCCACGCGTAGTAGTACGCTTCCGCGCCCTCGGTCGACATGTGGATGCCGAGTCGGTGCAGGCTGTCCAGGACGAGCAGGGAGAAGAACATCTGCCCGCCGATCATGTCCTCCTGGCAGATCGGCGTCCCGAGCGCCGCGGTGTCCCAGCGGTTCTCGCGGGTGAGGTGGTGGCGGATGGAGGCGTGCAGAAGGCGCACCTTCTGGGCGGCCGGGATGAAGCGGCTGCCGGCCTCGAACGCGTCGGGCTGCATCAGATGGACGGTGAACTGCCCGGTCTCCGCCATCCGTTTGGACGGGTACTTCAGGCCGTGACTGGCCGACAGCAGCTTCGCCACGTGCGGGACGACGTAGCAGGCGGGCATCGAGGCGAAGGACAGCGCGGTGGAGATGTGCACGTTGTTGTCGATGAAGAACAGCCGGGCCTTCTCCATCTCCGCCCAGTCCACCCAGGACGGCGGGGTGCGGGTGGCTTCGAGGTACTCACGCGCGACGTCGGGAAGCCCCTCCGGCAGGGGAGCGCCGGCGGTGGAGACGTACCGCATCAGGGTGTTGTACGTACCCACTTCCCCGCGTGCGAAGAGCTCGGCGACAGTGGCATCGGCGAGTTCGTCCCCGGTTCGCCGCAGGGCGTCCAGCGATGCGTCGGTGTGGGCCATGGCAGGGTTCCTCGTCTTCCTCTGGAACGTCCACGACAGGCGGAAGGGCCGGCTGCCGGGGTGGTGGCTCGTGCTGGACGCGAGAGGTCAGGACAGGCGTACCGCCGCGGAATGCGCCAGCGCGGTCAGTCCGCCGGCGGCGTGCGCCGGTAGGTCCAGCTCGTGGAGGGCGCCGAGAGCCTCCTCGACCCGTGCCCCGATCATGCTCTCGATGCGGTCGGGCGCTTTGAGCCGGCGCATCACCTCGCGCACCGTGTCCAGCCCCTTCCCGTCCGGGTCGTCCCGGCCCAGCAGCGTGTGCAGCAACTCCCGGTCCGCGTCGCCGGCGAGACGCCATGTCTCCGCCAGCAGCGCGGTGGGCCGTCGGCCGCGCACATCGTCGGCATTGGCCTTGCCGGTGAGCTCGGGGTCTCCGAACAGCCCGAGCAGGTCGTCCCGCAGCTGGAACGCCTCGCCCAGAGGCAGTCCGTACGCGGAGTAGCCCTCGCGCAGCCGCACGCCCGCGCCGGCCAGCGCACCACCGATCAACAGGGGCTGCTCCACGGTGTACTTGGCGGTCTTGTACCGGATCACCTTCAGCGACGCCTCGGTGTCCGGACCGGCACCGGTACGCAGGATCTCCAGACACTCGCCCGCGATCAGCTCTCGGGCCATCACCGCCCACAACGGGCGGGCCCGGACGAGATAGGCGGCGGGCAGACCACTGGCGGCGAACAACTGCCCGGCCAGCGCCATCAGCAGGTCTCCCACCAGCATCGCCAACGACCGCCCTGCGGCATCGGCGTCGGGGCGAGTCCCCACGGCCCCGCGCAGGGCGACGTGGGTCGAGGGTCGCCCGTGCCGCAGCGGGCTGTCGTCGATGAGGTCGTCGTGCACGACCGCGGCGGCATGCACCAGTTCCATCGAGGCGGCCGCCCGCACCAGCGCGTCGCTGTCCGGCTGCCCCACCGCCCGCCACCCCCAGTAGCAGAACGCCGCCCGCAGCCGCTTGCCGTGTGCGACCGCCGCCTCCAGCCTCTCGGCCACGGCACCGAGCATCGGATCGACCGCCGCGAACTCGTCGGCCTCCCGGGCGACGAACTGCCGCAGCACCTCGTCCACGCGGGCCTTGAACAGGGCCGGCTCCCACCGCTCATACGCCACCGGCGGCCCTCCGGGCCAGGGCACGCTGGGCGAGGATCTCCAAGTGGGCCGGGGGAGCGGCCGTATACCGGTCCAGCACCAGACGCCCACGCGCCACGAGTTCGCGCTCTGCCTCCCCGGCCAGCTCGGTGGCATCCGACCGGCGCAACAGCCCTCGCACCGTCCCCAGTGCCGACCCCACTGTGCTCACCGCCAGATCAGCCAGGCCGGCAGCCAGCAGGAGTGCCTGGCTGTCGCTGTTCAGGCCTCCGCGCGGTTCCGCTTCTCGCGTCACGCCGTCTCCCTCGTCCGTCGTACGGCCAGGCGGCCCTGGGCGCACACCGCCACTCCGAGCATCGCGGCACACAGGATGCGACCGTGGAAGAACTCACGATCGAGTGATCCCACCGCTCTACCGTGCGGATCCAGCGGTTCGCTCCGAAGAGATCCCTCGGCGGCGTACCTTGCCGCCGCCCGAGCAGCGCTGGGGCGGCCGGCCGCCGACCTGTGATGTCGGACCGACGGCGTTGGCGGCGCTGCACAGCGTTTCGGCGCGTGGTGCGAGGGTCCCGAGGCGCCACGGCGGCAGGCCGATCGCATGCCGGTGCGCCGGTGTGCGCCGGTGTGCGCCGGACCAGATCGGCCAGGGTCAGCTCGGTGTTGTCGGGGTCAAAGGCGAACAGCAGATCCCAGAGTCGGGAGCTGACAGTGCGTCCCGGCTCGTTCGCACGAGGCATGGGCGTTCTGTCAGTGCGTACTTTGCCGAACGTAGGCAACCAGTCACCACCTCGCCAGAGGCCAACGGGAGTGAAGGAGCATGATGGCTACGGAAGCAGGTCCCAGGATCGCGATCCTCGGCGGCGGCATCGGAGGCCTCGCTGCCGCGGCCTTCCTCCGCGACAAGGGCTTCCACAGTGACGTCTACGAGCAGGCGGCAGCCCTCACCGAGGTCGGTGCCGGCCTGGTGATCGCCCCCAACGCCGCCCGCCTGCTCCGGCGTCTCGGCGTGCTGGACCGGTTCATCGAGCGCGCGGTGCGGATGGAGATCGGCTGGGAGTTCCGGCGCTGGGAGAACGGCACCGTCCTGTCCGCGGAGAACCTCCAGGACGGCTGCAAACGCCTGTACGGCGAGCACACCTATACCGCCCACCGCGCCGACCTGCTGAATGCCTTGAGGTCGGCCGTCCCCGAGCACTCGCTCCATCTCGGCAGGCGCTGCGTCTCGGTCGAGTTCGAAGGCGGCCAGGCGGTGCTGCGGTTCGAGGACGGCGAGACCGTGCGCCCGGACATCCTCATCGGAGCCGACGGAATCCACTCACGCGTGCGCAGCGCGATCGTCGGGCAGACACAGGCCAGGGAGTCGGGCATCTGCGCCTTCCGGGCCCTCGTACCGGCGCGCGAGGCACCCGAATTCGCCAGACGGCACGCCCAGACCCTCTGGATCGGCCCCGACCACCACCTCGTGCACTACCCGGTCTCCGGCGGCGACTACGTCAACCTCGTCGCCTTCGCACCGGCCGGCTCGAGCAGTGTCGAGTCGTGGACGGCCACCGCGACGCTCGGGGAACTGCTCGACGAGTTCGACGGCTGGGATCCGCGTCTGGTGGAGCTGATCAGGTCGGCCGACACACCGGGACGCTGGGCGTTGCTCGACCGCGAGCCCCTCGACCACTGGAACCGCGGCACCGCGACCCTGCTGGGTGACGCGGCCCACCCGATGTTCCCGTTCTTCGCCCAGGGCGCTGCCCAGGCGATCGAGGACGGCGCCGTCCTGGCCCTCTGTCTCGCGGAGAACCCGCACAGCCCGTTGACCGCGCTGGGACGCTACGAAGAACTCCGCCGACGCCGCACGGCACGCCTGCAGGAGGTCTCCCACGGACGGTCCCACATCAACCACCTACCGGACGGCCTCGAGCAGCAGGCCCGCGACCTGGCGTACGCGCAGGCCGACCCCCTCAGGGCGAACGGCTGGATCTACGCGTACGACCCAGAGGTCGCCGTCTCGGCCTCGGGGTGAATCGCCATTGCCCCCCCGGGCCAGACCAGGACTTCTGCCGAATCCCTGAGCATGTCGCGAAGGGCCGATCACCCACCGGCACCCGCAACCGGTAATGGGCTCGTTGTGCGAACCGTGCAGCGAGCCGGACTCAACGTCGCCTTCGGCTTGAACGGAGCAGACGCCACGCGACCGAGGGCTCCGCACGCGTCACCGGGGACCGAAGAAATGCGGCTCCCGAGGTGACGTGATGCGCGCGGCGGCTTCAGTTGGCCGGACAAGCGTGTGGCGCCACCCATCCATGGAACAGGACGGGCAGCGCCACACATCGAAACCGGAAACTTATCCGGGGAACGGCTTGCTCGCGTCGTCGTCAGCCTTGATGCACGCGTCGAGCTTCTTCTGGAGGGCGGCCGCGTCGTTGAGCGCCTTCTTGGCCGCCGCGGTCTCCCCCAGCTGCTTCAGCTTCGCGGCCTTGGTCTTGAGGCTGGCGATCTGCTGGCGCAGCTGGCTCGTGTTGCAGGTGACGGCGGCCTTGAGCGAAACCTCGCCCCGGTCGGCCGACGTGGCGGCGTGAGCGGGCACCGCGGTGATGAAGAAGCCTCCGACGATGGCCGCGGAGACGGCCAGGACGGAAAAGCGCTTGGTCATGAGTTGATTCCCCCTGTTAGGGCCTGCGTTGGTCAGAGTGGATCTTACAGACCCTTGTGACCCGTCAGTAACCGGAGGGATGAGGCCTGGGGTGGTTCGCGACCAGAGCGGGACTTCGCGGAGTTGCTGCCGCCGCTCCACCGGCACTGCCCGACGTCCGTACCGTCACACGCTTCCGTAGGTCCGTCGTGACCTGTCCGGCCGGACACGCCGTGGCCCTGCCCGACCCCGCCGGGCAGCATCAGCTGCACATGTTCAGCCACGTCGCGCCGTTCGGCGTCCGAAGTGCGTCTCAGAACATCGCCCGGATGATCCCCACGGTGCGCTCCAGGTGCGGCTCGGAGCGGTCCGCGCGGTGGGCCACGGCCAGTTCCACACGTGCGTCGGCCCCGGTCAGCGGTCGGTAGGCGACGCCGTCGAGTGCCAGCGCTGTCACGGGTTCGGGCACGACGGCGACGCCGAGGCCGCCGGCCACGAGCGTGACCAGTGTCGAGGTCTCGCCGACCTCGTGGCGGATGCGCGGCTCGACGCCCGCGTCGCGCAGCAGGCCGAGCACGACGTCGTACATCACCGACCGGCGGTCGGCGGAGTGCACGATCAGGTCGGCACCGGCCAGGTCGGCTGCCCGCAGTCGTTTCCTGCGGGCGAGCGGGTGGTCGGCCGGTACGGCGACGACGAGCCGGTCCCGGCGCAGCGTGTGCACGGTGAGGGAGAGGTCGGCGGCCACAGGACGCAGCAGTGCGACGTCGATCGCGCCGGTGCGCAGCGCCTCGACCTGGTCGGGCGCGAGCATCTCGCCGCGGAAGGAGAAGTCGACGCCGGGAAGGTCCTCCGTGAGCCGTCGCGACAGCGCGGGCAGAACGCTGTACGTCGCCGAGCCCACGCACCCGAGCGCGAGGTGGCCCACCGATCCGGCGGCGACGAGCCGTGCGAGCTGACCGGCCTCGTCGACGTCGGCGAGGATCGCGCGCGCCCGCTCGAGGTAGGTCCGGCCGGCCTCGGTGAGGTCGACGCGGCGTGTGGTGCGGTGCAGCAGCTGTACGCCGAGTTCGGTTTCGAGCTGGCGGATCTGCTGGGACAGCGGCGGCTGGGCCATGTGGAGCCGCTCGGCGGCACGACCGAAGTGGCGCTCCTCGGCCACCGCCACGAAGTACCGCAGGTGGCGCAGATCCATATGTCGTCCATATCAATCGGCTCGGATATGCGTACTTCAGAATATCGCGGACCGGGATTAGCGTGGCTGTCATGAGTGCTTTCCTCTACTCCGCCACCCGCACGCCGTTCGGCCGCTTCAACGGCGCGCTGGCCGGGGTGCGCCCCGACGACCTCGCCGCCGCCGCGATCACCTCGACGCTGGCCCGGGTGCCGGGTCTCGACCCCGCCGCGATCGACGACGTGGTGTGGGGCAACGCCAACGGCGCCGGCGAGGACAACCGCAACGTCGGCCGCATGGCGGCGCTGCTCGCCGGGCTCCCGGTGAGCGTGCCCGGCACCACGGTCAACCGGCTGTGCGGGTCGAGCCTCGACGCGGCGATGACGGCGAGCCGCACGATCGAGTCCGGAGACGCCGAGGTGGTGCTGACCGGCGGCGTGGAGTCCATGACGCGGGCGCCGTGGGTGCTGCCGAAGTCGGCGAAGCCGTTCCCGGCCGGCGATGTCACCGCGGTCTCGACCACGCTCGGCTGGCGGCTGGTCAACCCGCGGATGCCGAAGGAGTGGACGGTCAGCCTCGGCGAGGCCAACGAGCAGCTCCGGGAACGCTTCGGGATCTCCCGCGAGCGGCAGGACGCGTTCGCCGCCCGCTCCCACCAACTTGCCCACGCAGCTTGGGAGTCGGGCTTCTACGACGACCTGGTGGTGCCGGTCGAGGGCGTCGACCTGGCCCGCGACGAGGGCATCCGGGCCGGATCCACGCCGGAGGTGCTGGCGGGGCTCAAGCCGGTCTTCCGTACGGCGGAGCAGGGCGGCACCATCACCGCGGGCAACGCCAGCCCGCTCAACGACGGTGCCTCCGCGGTGCTGTTGGGCAGCGCGAAGGCCGCGGCCGCGATCGGGGCCGACCCGATCGCCCGGATCGCCGGCCGGGGTGTGATGGCGTTGGAGCCACAGGCCTTCGGCTACGCCCCCGTTGAGGCCGCGAACCGTGCGCTGGCCCGGGCCGGGATCGGCTGGGACCAGGTGGGCGCGGTCGAGCTCAACGAGGCCTTCGCCGTGCAGTCGCTCGCCTGCGTCGACGCGTGGAAGATCGACCCCGCCATCGTCAACCAGAAGGGCGGCGCCATCGCGATCGGGCACCCGCTGGGCGCCTCGGGCGGCCGCGTCCTCGCCACGCTGGCCAAGGTGCTGCGCGAGACGGGGCAGCGCTACGGCGTCGCCGCGATCTGCATCGGGGTCGGTCAGGGCCTGGCCGTCGTACTCGAGAACTGCGCTGTCACGGGGTCGGGCCGATGAGCCGCGCGGAGATCCTCGAAAGCACCGACGCCGCGGTCGCCGGGATCGAGGACGGCTCCACGATCCTCGTCGGCGGCTTCGGCCTGGCCGGGATGCCGTTCGATCTGATCGAGGCCCTCATCCGGCAGGGTGCGAAGGACCTCACGATCGTGTCCAACAACGCCGGCAACGGCGACGTCGGGCTGGCCGCGCTGCTGGCCGCAGGCCGGGTGCGCAAGGTGCTCTGCTCCTTTCCGCGCCAGGCGGACTCCTGGGTCTTCGACGGCCTCTACCGCGAGGGGAAGATCGAGCTCGAGGTGGTGCCGCAGGGCAACCTCGCCGAGCGGATGCGCGCGGCCGGTGCCGGCATCGGCGCGTTCTACTGCCCGACCGCGGTCGGCACACCGCTCGCCGAGGGCAAGGAGGAGCGGGAGATCGACGGCCGCAGGTACCTGCTGGAATACCCCATCAAGGGCGACTACGCGCTGATCGGCGCGCACGTCGCGGACGCGATGGGCAACCTCGTCTACCGGAAGACGGCCCGCAACTTCGGGCCGGTCATGGCCACGGCCGCCACGACGACCATCGTCCAGGTCGACGAGGTCGTCGAGCCCGGCAAGCTCGACCCCGAGGCCGTCGTCACCCCGTCCATCTACGTCGACCGGATCGTCCAGGTCGAGGCCCGCCGCTACACCGTCCAGGGGGCACGATGACCACCACGCCAAACGATCAGGTGCGCGCCGACCACCGGCTCTCGATGGACGAGCTGGCCGCCGTCATCGCACGTGACATTCCGTCCGGCGCCTTCGTCAACCTGGGCATCGGGCAGCCCACCAAGATCGCCGATCATCTGCCGGCCGACTCCGGGGTGGTGCTGCACACCGAGAACGGCATGCTCAACATGGGCCCGAAGGCCGAGGGCGACGCGGTCGACCCCGACCTGACCAACGCCGGCAAGGTCCCGGTCACCGAGTTGCCGGGGGCGGCGTACTTCCATCACGCCGACTCCTTCGCGATGATGCGCGGCGGCCACCTCGACGTCTGCGTCCTCGGGGCCTACCAGGTCGCGTTCGACGGCGACCTCGCCAACTGGACCACCGGCAGACCCGAGGACATCCCCGCCGTCGGAGGTGCCATGGACCTCGCCATCGGCGCCAAGGACGTCTACGTGATGATGACGCTCTTCACCCGCTCCGGCGAACCGAAGCTCGTGCCGCACTGCACCTACCCGCTCACCGGCGTCGGCTGCGTCAGCCGCGTCTACACCGACCACGGGGTCTTCGACGTGGGCCCCGATGGCGTACGGATCCGGGAGACGTACGGCGTCAGCGCCGACGAGCTCGCGGAACGACTCGGCATCCCTCTGGCGTAGCTGTCGTTTCCGGCATTGACGGCTGCGGTCCGGTCGCTGAGCCGTCGGGGCTACGGGCCGGTTGCTCCGGTCGTCTTCGTGGATCCGATTGTGGCGGCGATGTGCCGTGCGGGGGAGTACCGCCGTCGGTTGGAGAAACGGTCCCGGGGTGGGGTGAGGGCTTCGCCGAGCCGACGGGGGAGCTGGCGGATCGCTTGCCGGAGGGGTTCGCCTTGGCGACACATGGCCAGGGGGATCGCATGCAAAAGCGTGCCGTCGTGACGCCCGTCAGTGACGCCGACCCGTTCGCCCCCGAGGTCCTCCTGGACCCCGAACCGCTGCACCGGGCCCTGCGCGAGGCCGGTCCTGTCGTGTAACTGTCGCGCTACGACGTCCACGCGCCGGCCCGCTACGAGCAGGTGCACGCCGCCCTGGTCGACTGGCAACGATTCGAGTCGGGTTCAGGCGTGGGCCTGGCCAACTTCCGGCACGAGGAGCCGTGGCGCCCGCCGAGCCTGCTGCTGGAGGCCGACCCGCCCTGGCGTGACGCCCCGCGTCGGGTGCTGCGCGAGATCCTCACCCCGCCCGCACTGCGCCGCCTGCGCGAGACGTGGCAGCCGGTGGCCGAGGAGCTCGTCGACCAAGTCCTCGCCGAGGGAGCCGAGTTCGACGCTTTCACCGCGCCGGCGCAGGCGTTCCCGCTGCGGGCGTTTCCGGACGCGGTCGGCCTCGGCCCGGACGGCCGGGAGCGCCTTCTGCCGTACGGCAACATCGCCTTCAACGCCTTCGGCCCGCGCAACGACCTCGTCGCGGTGGAGGCGCAGCGAGTGGCCGCCCGGCAGCAACGTACTGATCATGCCGCGCAACCGGGCCACCGGCGGTCGGCGGGTTGTGGACGTCCTCGGCCGCGGCCTCTCGCGATCTGCCACTGCAGGAGCCGAACGGTGCTTCTCTAGATGAGATCCAACAGCCCCCGGCGGACCGCCTCGGAGACCGCCGCCGCCCTGTTGTCGACGCCGAGTTTCCGGTAGATGCGCACCAGGTGCGTCTTGACGGTCGCCTCACTGAGGTAGAGGGCGTGCGCGATGGAGCGGTTGCTGTTCCCGTCGGCCATCAACCGGACGACTTCCTTCTCCCGTTGTGTCAACTCCGGTGCAGGGCTGACCACCTGGCCGACGAGGTCGCCGACCAACTCCGGCGCGAGGCCCAGGCCGCCCTCGGCGGCGCTGCGCACGGCCCGGAAAAGGTCCTCCGGCGGCCCCGCCTTGAGGACGTAGCCGCGTGCGCCGGCCTCCAGCGCGCCTACGACGTCGGCCCGTCCTGAATAACTGGTCAGCATCACCACGGGCATGCCCGGGGCCTGGGCGGTCAGCCGGCGGATCGCCTCGATCCCGTCGATGCCGGAGTTCGTGCCCGCGAAGCGCAGGTCCATCAGCACGACATCGGGTGCCAGCTCGAGCGCCAGGCGTACGGCCTCCTCGCCACTGCCGGCCTCCGCGATCACGTCGAGGTCCGGGGCACCCTCCAACAGGGCTCGCAGCCCGGCCCGTACGACCGGATGGTCATCGGCGATCAGCACGCGCCGCGTTGCGGCCGTCATCGGGCCGCTGCCGCGGAGAGGGGTACCTCAGGACCGGGCCGCACCCCACGGATCGGGACAGTGGCCCGAATCCGCGTACCCCGCCCCGGGGCGCTGTCGATCTCCAGATCACCGCCGTCCCTGCACAGCCGCGCCCGGGCCGAGGGCAGCCCGAACCCCCGGCCCCGCCGGACGGCCCCGCCGACGCGGGCGGGATCGAAGCCGACACCATCGTCGTACACGTCCAGCACGATCCGGTCCGTGAGATGGCGCAGCGTCACCGACACACTGGTGGCCCGTGCGTGCTCGCGGACGTTCGCCAGCGTGCTCTGCGCCACGCGGAACAAGGTCGTGGCGGTCTGTTCGTCCAGACCGAGGGCCGGGGTTCCGACCGTGCGGAACCCCACCTGCCCGGCGCCGCCCATCTGCTCCGCCCGCCCGCACAGCAACCGCAGGGAACCCTCCAACCCGGCCTCGGCGACCGTGGGCGGGGCGAGGTCCTGGATGATCCGCCGGGTCTCGGTGAGCCCCGCGTCCAGGCCGTCGGCGACTGCGCGCACCCGGGTCAGGGCCACGTCGGGCCGTTCCTCCCAGTCCTGTTCCGCCGCCTGCAGCAGCATCAGGCTGCCGGACAGCTCCTGGGCGAGTGTGTCGTGCAGGTCCCGGGCAATGCGCGCGCGTTCCTCGAGTGTGCCGCTGCGATGCCGCTCGTCCGCCAGTACGTCGCGGGTGCCTCGCAGTTCCTCGACCAGACGCTGGCGCTCCACGACGTTCCGCTGCTGCGTCCGGTACAGCGCCACCGTGCCCCATACGGCAGCCACGGGGATCAGCACCATCTCCGGGTCGAACCCGCCCGCGGTTCGGGTCAGCTGACCGACGAGCAGGGCGGTGACGGCGGTCAACGCCACCGCGGCGGTACGGCGTCCGAGCGCGTCCAGCACCACGCACGCCAGCGGAACGGCGCACCAGACGTAGGCGCCGGTCAGGGGCGGCGGAGTGAGCAGCACGAGGATCGTCCACAGCAGGAGGAGGGCCGCGACCCAGGTATGCCGGGCGAGCCTGCCCCACCTGCTCCACCGCGCCAGGCCGACCGCGTACGTCACGGCGAGCAGCCCGCTGACGGTCACGATGTCCCAGCACAGCGGGGTGTTCAGACGGGCAAGACGGATCAGCGCGGCACCGACGACAAGAAAGAACAGCAGGTGCGGCAGCTGCCTCGGGCCGAACCGTCTGCGGTCGGCCGGCACGGAAGCGTGGACGGGGCCGGAGTCGGACACGACAAACCCCCTGGATGAATGATCCATTGGGACAGGGGGGCCGAGTCTATCCGTCGACTGTATGACTCATGTGAAGAGCGGGGCTGCCGTTCCGCCGGGAGGAAGAGTGCGGAACGGCAGCCGGGCCGGTGGCTGGGCGTGGCTGGTGAAGCCCGGTGCGGTACAGCGCCCCGCAGGGGCCGCGGGGCTGCATCCATGTGCGGCTCCGCCGCGCGGGTGCGACCAGCCACGATGGTGCCGCAGACGATCGACGGCACATCGCGGCACTTCCAGCGGAGTGCTCAGGCGCCCGGGTGCAGTCCGAGCCAGCCGGGTGTCGGGGCGCCCTTGACCTCGCCGAAGTACAGGGCGAAGGTCTGCTTCCAGCGCTCCACCTCGGCACGGTCGGCCATGAAGCGGGGGAAGCCGTCCACGTGGGCGTTGGGGTACTCCCACATCTGCTTCAGGCCCGCTGGGGGAGTGACGTCGGTGCGCACGGACCAGCCGTTGAAGGACTGCTGCTGGTGCTCGGTGGACAGCTGCCAGTTGAGGAAGAGCTTTGCGGCAGTGGAGTTCTCGGCCTGCTTGAGGATCGCGGTGCGCTGGCCCCAGGCCACGAACGGGTGGCGCGGGTCGATGACGAACTTCACGGGGGACGACGTGGACGGGACCGCCGAACCCGCTGTGCCGATACCGATCGGCTTCTGCCCGCCGAAGACGGCGTCGCCGGGGGAGTTGCTGCCCCGCGCGAACTGCACGTCCTGCGCGGCAAGTCCGGCCACCCAGTCCCAGCCGTACTTCTGGGCGTACAGCGTGTAGAGGTAGAGGACCGCGTCGTCGTCGTGCGGGTACGACGAGGCGATCTTGCCCTTCCACCGCGGGTCGACCAGGTCGCGCGGGGTGAGCAGCACGCCCGAGCCGACCGCCGTCGTGCTGTACAAGAGGCTGAAGGCGATCGCTCCCGTCGCCACCCAAGCGCCCTGCGGGTCCTTGAACTTGTCGTACACCTTCGAGAACCCGGCGGGCTTGTAGTGCAGCAGGCGGCCCTGCTGCTTCCAGCGGTCGAAGTCCTGGAGCGTCTGGAACTGTACGACGTCCGGAACGAGGGTGTCGGTGGCGAACTGGTTGTCCACCCGCACGTCGTGGTACTTGCTGTAGTCGACGATCAGCGTCAGGTCGATGTCCGGAAAACGGTCCTGGAATGCGGCCTTGGTGCCGTCCTGCTGCGTCGGCGTGTCACCGCCGGCGTAGACGACGAGCTTCCCGCCTTCCGCGAGGGCGGCCTGATAGAGCTCGTCGAGCGACCTCGTCTCCTCGCGTCCGCTCGAGCGCCCCGACGCGGCCGGAGAGGCCGAGGCCGGGATGGCCGAGGCGCCGAAGGCACCGGCGCCGAGGGCGGCACCGGCACCGACGGCGAGGACACGTCGTCTGCTGGGGATGCTGGGCATGCGAGGAGACCTTTCTCAGGGGGGTGGCACAGAAGGCCCGGCGCGCGCCATGGGCGATGCTCATTCTCGTGCGGCTCCACTCGACTTCGCGTCGTCCGTACGGCGGGACGAGGTCTCCCAGAGGTGGAATCCGTGTTCAACCGATCGGTTGAACACGGATTCCAGGTGCCGGTGCGTCGCTCTACTCCGGAGGCGGAGCGGTGGTCCGTCGCGGTACCAGGCTCGGAGAGAGTTTGACCTGTACCGAAGTCTTCCGGCGGTCGGCGATCCGCTCGAGGAGCAGGCGCGCGGCGTTGCTGCCGATCTCGGTGCCCGCCTGGTCGACACTCGTGAGTGAGATCGGGCCGAAGGCGGCGAAGGTCGTGTTGTCGTAGCCGGCCACCGAGATGTCGCCGGGAACGGACAGCCCGGCTTCGGTGAAGGCCTCCAGCACCCCCATGGCAACGATGTCCGCACCGGCGAACACGGCCGTGGGCCGACGGGGACGCGCCAGCAGTTCCTTGGCTCCCTCGTACCCGCCCCGCTGGGTGTAGCTGGTGGAGACGACGTCGATCTCCGCCGCGAGTCCGAGGGAGTGCATGGCCAGCCGATAGCCGTCCGCGCGCTGGGCGTTGGGCATCTCAGCGATGCGCGTCGGGTCGGTTTCGTGGTGTTCGATGTGGGCGATCCGGCGGTGCCCGAGGCCGGCGAGGTGACCGACGACCAGGGACGCCCCCGCCACGTCGTCGTCCGTCACGGTGTCGTACACCGGCGAATGTCCATGGCGGCCGACGACCACGGTCGGTACGACGGCAGCGACGTGCTCCAGATGGGTGCGCGGTGATACGGGGGCGATCAGGACGATGCCGTCCATCCCGCGGTCGATCATTGCCTCGGTGACGCGTGCCTCCGCCTTCTCGTCGTTGCAGCCGCCAGGCCCCAGGAATACCTGATAGTCGGTGTCCGCGAGCCGGCCGGTGATCCCGTCGAGGATCTCGGGGAAGAAGGGATTGCGGATGTCGGGCAGCATGACGCCGATGGTGTACGTCTGCCCGCGCAGGCCCCGGGCGGCGGCGAACGGCCGGTAGCCCAGCTCTTCGATCGCCCTCCGCACCTTCGCGCGCATCTCGGGGCTGGCTCCATAGGCGTTGCGCAGCACCTTGGAGACGGCGGTCGTGGACACCTGGGCGTGACGCGCGACGTCGACGATCGTGACGCGGCGCGGCGGTGCTGGCTGCTCCATCCGGGCGCCCTCCGTCGAAGTGGGAAACGTTGCCGCAGAGTGTACGGACGGAGCCCCACCTGAGTAAGACTTTCCTCTCTGAGCCCCGCATTCGCCGCGGTCGTGGACGGCACCGTCGATGTAACAGACGTGCAGCATGCGCGGCACCTTGACGTCACGCGGGACGCTCTCTAGGGTCTGGCAACACCCTTTGGGGAACGTTACCCACAGCCAGGGGCCGGGTCGCCGCACCCGGTGCCGCCACCACACCCAAGACCTGGAAGCCGACCGGCCGCCTCACGGTGTCGAGTCGACGGAAGCTCTGACCGTGTCGTCGCTTGAAACGTTTCAAGGAAGGGGTCCGCCTGTGACCCTCGCCCCGCACGAGCAACTCCCGGACCACGACCGAATATCCCGATCGGGGCCGATGGCAAAGGCGCGCCGTGCCCACAACACCCCGCCCTGGTGGTTCGCACTGCCGGCATTGCTGTTGTTCGCCTTCGTCGTCCTGGTGCCGAGCGTGCGCGGCGTGTATTACGCCTTCACCGACTGGGACGGCCTGGACCCCCACTTCTCCTTCGTGGGGCTGGGCAACTTCGCCGACATGTTCAACGACGCCGATGCCATGCAGGCCATCTGGCACACGCTGCTGATCGCCGTGTCGATCACGGTCATTCAGAACGCGGTGGGGCTGCTGCTGGCCCTCGGGGTCAACACGGCCATCAAGTCCCGCAACCTGCTCCGCGTGTTCCTGTTCGCACCGGCCGTGATCACTCCGATCGTCACCGCCTACTTGTGGCGGAACCTGCTCGGCCCGGACGGGGCGGTCAACACCCTGCTGGGCGCGGTGGGTCTGGACGGCCGGCAGCAGGACTGGCTGGGCAGCCCGAGCCTGGCGCTCTGGGCGGTGGTCGGAGTGATCGTGTGGCAGTTCGCCGGTTATTCCATGGTCATCTTCCTGGCGGGACTGCAGTCCGTGCCCCAGGAGATCCACGAGGCGGCGGCGCTCGACGGCGCCGGTCCGGTACGGCGCTTCTGGTCGGTGACCAGGCCGCTGCTCGCCCCGGCGTTCACGATCAACCTGATGCTGTCGATCATCGGGGGGATCAAACTCTTCGACCAGGTCTACGCGTTGACGGGGGGCGGACCCGGGCACGCCACCGACACGCTGTCGACCCTCATCTACAAGGACGCCTTCACCCTCGGCGAGTTCGGCTACAGCATCGCCCTCGCGGTTGTCCTGACGATCATCGTCGCGGTGGTGTCCACCGGGCAGTACCTGGCCCTTGCCCGCAACGAGAGGGCCGTGTCATGAACCGCTACCGCCCCCGCACCCTCGCCCTCGAACTGGTGATGATCGGTACCGCCCTGTTCGTGGGCTTCCCGGTGTACGTCCTGGTCAACCTCGCGGTGCGACCGGCATCGGACACGTCCTCGCCTCTGTCGCCGACCGCCTCACCGACCCTGCACAACTTCACACAGGCCTGGCAGCAGGGCGCGCTCGGCGGAGCGCTGGCCAACAGCGTGCTGGTGACGGCGTGCAGTGTCGCCATCGTGCTGGCCGTGTCCTCCCTGGCCGCCTATCCACTGGCCCGCGTCGCCTCACGCTGGTCCCGGGGTACCTATCTGCTGGTCCTCCTCGGGCTGGTGCTGCCCTTCCAACTCGCCTCACTGCCGCTCTACCAGACCATGCGCGACCTTGGCCTCCTCGGCACCCCATGGGCGCTGGTCCTCTTCTACTCCGGCCTTCAGGTGCCGTTCACGGTCTTCCTGTACGTCGGTTTCCTGCGCGCCCTGCCCCGGGACTTCGAGGATGCCGCGCTGATCGACGGCTGCACCCCGCTTCAGGGCTTCCGATACGTGGTGCTGCCGATGCTCAAGCCGATCACCGTGACGGCTCTGGTGCTCAACGCGGTCGCCGTGTGGAACGACTTCTTCACCCCGCTGCTGTATCTCAGCGGCAGCGCGCAGCAGACGATGCCGGTCGCGATCGCCGGCTTCGTCGGCCAGTACGTCACGGACTGGAACCTCATCTTCGCCGCACTGGTGATCAGCATCCTGCCTGTCCTGATCGTCTACTTCCTGCTGCAGCGCAGCATCATCAACGGCTTCGCGGGAGGGCTGCGCGGATGACACGCCACACCCGCCCGCCACGCACGGCCGCGGCACCTTCTCCCAGGGAGACATCATGAAGACACGCACACCAGCGGTCCTGCTGGCCGCGGTGACAGCCACCGCCCTGCTGGCCGCCTGCAGCGGTGGCACCAAGGCGGGCGGCTCCGGCGGCGGATCCAAGACTCTGACGCTGGCCTCCGTCGACCAGGGCTCCGTCGAGGACGTCGTCAAGGCGTTCGAGAAGGCCAACCCGGGCGTCAAGGTCCGCTACACCACCAGCGGAGCCGACCAGTATCAGCAGCAGATCCGCACCCAGCTCTCCTCGGGCACCGCACCCGACGTGATGTCGGTGTGGCCGGGCAACGGAAACCCCGGCGCCACCCACGTCCTGGCGAAGCCCGGATACCTGCGGGATCTCTCGGACCAGCCCTGGGCCGCCAAGATGCCGCCCGCCATCAAGAGCGTCGCCCAGTACGACGGGAAGACGTACAACGCCATCTTCGGGCAGAACGGCATCGGCGCGGTCTACAACCAGCAGGCCATGGACAAGGCGGGCCTCACCCCGCCGGACACCTGGACGAAGCTGCTGGCCTTCTGCCGGGCCGCCAAGGCCAAAGGGACGCCCGCGTTCGCGCTGGGCAACCAGGACAACTGGGTGACCCAACTCGTGCTGTACGCGCTGGTCTCCACGACGGTCTACGGCCCGGACCGCGACTTCGACCAGAAGATGCAGTCCGGACAGGTCACCTTCGAGAAGTCGCCGTGGACCACCGCCCTGGACAAGTACCTGACGATGGAGAAGACCGGCTGCTTCCAGAAGAACCCCCTGGGGACCAACTACGAAGCCAGCCAAGGTCTCGCTGCCACCGGCAAGACGCTCGGCATCGTCCAGGGCAACTGGGTGATCGCCCTCCTCAAGGGAAAGAACCCGCAGGGGACATTCACCTTCAAGGCGCTGCCGGCCACGGACGAGCCGTCAACGACCCTGATCCCGGCCGCCGCGGGCGCCGGCTACGGAGTGAACGCCAAGGCCAGGAACGGCGAACTGGCCCTGAAATTCGTGAACTTCGTGATGTCCCCCCAGGGCATGAACCTGTTCGTCAAGAAGCAGGGCGGTCTGCCCTCACTCCCCGACACCGGCGTCGCGGTCGACCCGTCCCTGACCGAACTCTCCACGTTCATCAAGGCGAACCGCACCGTGCCGTTCATGGACCAGCTCTGGCCCAACGCCAAGGTCCAGCAGACCATGCTCAGCGGCCTCCAGGAGATCTTCAGCGGCCAGTCCACGCCCGACAAGCTCCTCACGGAGATGGACGCCGACTACAAAGCCGGGAGCTGACCAGCCGCCCCATCGCGCCATCGGCCGCCGACAGGGGCGGCACCCACTGGCCCCTGATTGAAACGTTCAAATAGTGGAAGGTCCTGACATGCCCGAAGTCCCCGGCGGAGCCCCGAGCCGCAGACTGGTGGTCGGCACCATGGCAGTCTCCGCGGCCGGGCCGGCACTGCCCGCGGCCCCCTGGCCCCCCACGCAGACCGCGTACGCCGACGAGGCGGGTGACAGACCGGGACCGCAGGCGGCCGGTCTCGCCGTCGTCATGGCTCGCATGGCAGCGCTGATCGGAGCCGAAGGCGAGCAGGGCGGTGCCGGGGCGACCCAGGCCGCGCAGGCACCGGCACTGGACGAGGGCCTGGTACCGGACGGTGAACGCCGGAAGGTCCTCGGCGCACTGGTCGAACTGGTCCGCGCCCACCAGCCGTTCGGGGCAGGGCCGCATCTCAGCGGCGGGACCATCGGGCTCGCGCCGATCGTCAGGGCCCTGCACGAAGGCGGCCGCGACGACGTCCTCTGGGACGTTCTGCAGGAGGACACCCGCCCCGGCTACGGCTCCTTCATGGCGCCCACGACTGCCAACCCCCACGGCCTGACGACCGTTCCCGAGCAGGGGGACATGGGCAACTCCAAGAACCACATGATCCTGCTGCAGATCGACGAGTGGTTCCACAGTGGCCTTGCGGGCATCCGCCAGGCGCGCGGCAAGGCCGACTGCCGCGAACTGGTGATGACCCTCGCCCGTTCGGCGGACTCACGCATGTCGACGGCGGCTACCGCACCCCGTGCGGAGTGGTGTCCGCCCGGTGGATCCGTGAGAACGGCAGGTTCCGGCTCGACGTCGAGCTCCCGCTCAACGCCACGGCGGAAGTTCGGATACCCACCGGCGGACGGACAGCCCAAGTGACCGGGGACGGCGCGGTGTTCCGGGGAGTACGGGGCAACCGCGCCACCTGTTCCGGGGCCTCGGGCAGACACGCGTCCATTGCCCGCGACACCCCGTAGGTCCGCGGCTCCAGGAGAGCTTCGGCGGCCAACCCCATGCCCGGGCCGACCCGTGATCGGTGCCGGCGAACCGAGAGGAAGACGGTGTGAACCATGAAGGACGCAGTACCGACGGTGCCGACCGCGATGTCGAGGTGGCAATCCCCGCCCGCAGTGACAGAACGGGAGTGCGTCGTCGTACCCTGCTCGCGGCGACGGTCGGCACCGTGTCCGTAGGGGCCGGCGCCATGGGAGGCGGAACAAGTGAGGCGGCGGAAGCGTCGCCCCACGCGGAGAGCGGCGCGGTGTCGGACCTGACCGTGGAACACCGCACCGATCCCCTGGGCATGGACGCCGCCGCACCCCGGTTCGGGTGGCGCATGCGGACGGCCACCCGGGGGCGGAGCCAGGGCGCGTACCAGATCCTCGTCGCGAGTTCTCCCGACAGGCTGACCGGCGCCCGTGCCGACGTCTGGAACAGCGGCCGTGTCACCTCGCCCGACTCGGTGGCCGTCCGCTACGCGGGCAGGGCCCTGAGGCCCTCGACCCGCTATCACTGGACCGTCAGCGTCTGGGACGCCGAAGGCCGCCCGGTCGGCACCGCGTCCCCGGCCCTCTTCGAGACCGGCCTGATGACCACCGACGGCGTGGCCGGATGGGACGGCGCGCAGTGGATCGGCATGAAGGGCAAGGCCCCCAACTCGGCCGGCGCACCCATGCTGCGGACAGAGGCAGCCCTGAAGAGCCGGACCCGGATCCGTGAGGCACGGCTGTACGTCTCGGCGCTCGGCGTCTACGAGGCCTACGTCAACGGACACCGCGTCACCGTCCCGCAGGACGGAGGCACCACGACCGAACTGCTGCCTCCGGGCTGGACCAACTACGACGTGCGTGTCAACTACATGACCTATGACGTCACGGAATGTGTGACCCGGGAGCAGGCGGTCACGATCGCCGCCGTCCTCGGCAACGGCTGGTACAACGGCCGCATCTCCGACGGCAGCACCTATTACTCCAGCGACGGTCACGCCCTGGCCCTCAAGGCGAAGCTGCTGATCCGGTACACCGACGGCACGTCGCAGACGGTCGCCACCAGGCCGGACGCCCGCTGGAAGGCCACCGACACCGGCCCGTACCGGGCCGACGACATCTACGACGGCCAGACCTACGACGCCAGGCAGGAACTGCCAGGCTGGACCGCGCCCGCTTTCGACGACTCCGCCTGGTCGGACGTGGAACGCGTGGCCTTCGAGGACAAGTACCCGGACGTGCAACTGCTCGCCTACCCGGGTGAGACCGCTCGCTTCATGCACCGCTGGGACCGCCGACCGCAGTCGATCACCGTCGCCACCGGAGTGACCGGACAGGACGGGAGCGCCAACGGCAGGGGGCGCATCGTCGTGGACCAGGCCCGAACAGTGACAAACCCCGCGAAGGCGGCCTCCGCTTCCATCACGATCGGCAGTGGCGAGACCGCCGTCGTCGACCTCGGCCAGAACATGGTCGGCGTGGCCGGCTACAGTGTGCGCGGACCGGCCGGAGCCCGGGTCGAGTTCAGGTTCGGCGAGATGCTCAACGACGACAGCGCGGGCGCCGACGGCCCCGTGGGCTCCGTCTACCGGGCCAACCTCCGCAGCGCCAAGGCCACCAGCACCTACATCCTCAAGGGCGACCGACGGGGCGAGACCCATCAGGACTCCCTGACGTTCTACGGCTTCCGCTACGTGTCCGTGACCGCGACGGACACCGTCACCATCACTGGGCTGACCGGAAGGGTCGCCACGTCGGCGATCCGCGAGATCGGCACGGTCAGCACCGACGACCCCGACATCAACCAGCTGGCGAGCAACATACGATGGGGGCAGCGCGGCAACTACCTCTGGGTGCCCACCGACTGCCCGCAACGCGACGAACGACTCGGCTGGACCGGCGACACCCAGGTCTTCTCCACGACCGGCCTCTACAACACGGACGCCGGGGTCTTCCTCAGCCACTTCCAGGACACCGTCGTCGATTCCGCGCTCATCTACGGTGCGGACAAGGCGCAGTTCACCGGGGTCGCGCCCGGCGGGCGCTACAACTTCCCCGGTGGCGGCAGCGGTTGGGCCGACTGCGGCGTCGTCCTTCCATGGACGGTGTGGCAGATGACGGGTGACGCGACCGTCGTGGAGCGCAGCTGGCCCGCGCTGACCCGCTACCTGGACTGGATCCGGCAGCAGACCGGCGACACCTACGCCGGGCAGGGATCCCTCACCGGTGACTGGCTGGCGCCCCAGAAGAGCAGTGCTCAGATGATGAGCGACATCTACTACGGCTATGTCGCCCGGCTGATGGCGCAGCTGGCCCGCGCGATCGGCCGGCCGGCGGAGGGGGAGACGTACAGCCGGCTCTTCGGACGCATCCGGCAGGCGTTCATCACGAAGTACCTGAGCACCGAGGGTGGGACGGTCACGGTCAAGTCCAGCCTTGGCGACGCCTCCCCGATCGAGCCGGGTGCCGATCCGAATCAGAAGACGGAGGACAACAGCCAGACCGCGCTGCTGTGGGTCCTGAAACTCGGCTTCTACGAGACTGAGGCCCAACGCCGCACGCTCGTCGAGTTGTTGGCGGACAACATAGGCAACGACGCGGCCTACAAGGCCGCGCACCCGGACAGCAGCCGGGTCGGGTACGCGGAGAACACGCTGTCCGTCGGCTTCCTCGGCGTCAACGTGCTCGCCCCCGTACTCACCGACGAGGGCCGCGCGGACCTGGCGTACAAGCTGCTCCACCAGGACGCGCTGCCGTCCTGGCTCTTCTCCGTGAAGAACGGCGCCACCACCGTCTGGGAGCGCTGGAACTCCTACTCCAAGGACGCCGGCTTCGGCCCGGTCAGCATGAACTCCTTCAACCACTACGCCTACGGCGCCATCATGGAGTGGATGTACGCGTACATGGCCGGCATCTCCCGCGACCCGGACAGCCCAGGCTTCAAGCGTTTCATGCTCCAGCCTCACATCGACCCAACCGGCAGGATCACGCAGGTGTCGGGCACGCACGAGTCGCCGTACGGCGAGATCCGGAGCGAGTGGAAGCTGGAGGACAGCGGCAGGGGCCTTGTGTACGACGTGGTCGTGCCCGCCAACAGCGAGGCGGTGCTGCGACTTCCGGCGGCGTCCGCCGATTCCGTCCGCGAAGGACGAACTCCCCTGGCAGGAGCGGACGGCGTGCGGTTCATCGGTTACACCGATGGCGTTTACGCGTGCCGGTTGGCGTCCGGTCGCTACCGCATCACCGCCGAACTGCGGTGATGGGCGCCTGCTGAGAGGACAGGCGAAGTGTCCGCGGTAAGACCAACGCGGGTCGGATTGACCTTGGGGACGCGCGCATTTGGGTGCCTCACGGTTGCCAGGCCATCCCGCCGGGCCCCATCCAGGTCACGGACACCGTGGGGGCGGGTGACGCGTTCATGGCCGGACTGGTCAGCCGGCTCCTGCACGCCGGGCTGGGCGGAGGCCCGGGTGACGAAGCCGCGATGGCACGCGCCGCACTTCGCGCGGCTACCAGCACGGACCGACTGCCCGCGATCCTCAGTGAGGTACTGACGGCGGCAGCTCGAATGGCCGCACTCACCTGCGCGCAAGAAGGGGCGGCCCCGCCCACAGCCGTCGCATTGGCGGCATGAGCCGACAGGCGTCCGGCCTCGTTTTGACGAGGCCGGACGGCGCTGGGCCCGCGTGCGGGTCAGGTGTTCAACCGCCGACGGGTGGCCTACCTGCCTCCAGCAGGCGGAGGGCTTCGGGCGTCTGCTCGGTCGGTCGTCGCGGGCAGGCCCTACTTCGGCGACAAGAGCGAGCTTTTCGCCGTCGTCGTCGAACGCACCCTGGCCGACCTCGCCGAGGCCGTCCCGCCGAGCGACGACCTTCCCGGCTACGCTGAGCGCCTCTTCGAACCCGCACCCGTCACTACCAGGACAAGATCGACGCCGCCGGATCAGGCGGGCCGGACGGCGACGCGCGGACCCGCGTGTTCTTCACCCTCGCCCTGGTCGGCTGGAGCATCGCCATGCCCCGGCTGCGGCGCATGGTCCTCGGCCCCGACCAAGCCTCGACGACCTCCGCGACGAGGTCCCCGGTCCGTACGAGCCCTGTCGACGGGGCTAGGGACGCCCGGGCAGAGCCGGCAACGGTGACGCAGCAGCGGCGGGGGAGGCAGAGCACCACCACGGCAAGCTCCGGCAGGTGGCCGCAAGAGCCGCGGTCGACCTCACCCGAGGGCGGCCGGACGACGAAGCCGGACCCCGCCCGGCGGCTGGACATCGGCATGGAGGACCATCTGCTCAGCCACCGTGCCACCGTCTGCCTGTGAGGGACCGTCATGCGCTCTGCCCGCCGTACCGTGCCGCCCATCCTGCTCACCAGCCTTCTGCTGGCGGGGTGTTCACCCGCCTCCCTCGGCACGTCGACGTCGTCCGGGACGCAGAGCCCGGCGCCGGGAGCGGCGACCGGCTCGGGGCGGGCGATCGCGGTGGGGGCGGGCCCGCAGAAGCACTACGCGGTGCAAAAGCAGCCGGCCGCGGGCTCCTGCCACTACCGGTACCTCAAGGGGGAACCGCTGGAGGATCCGACGTGCACACCGGGCGCGATATCCCCGGCGGTCACGCAGTCGAACCTGGCCTCGACGATCTGCCGCAAGGGCGGCTACACCTCCGGGGTGCGCCCTTCCACATACGTGACAGGCAAAGAGAAGAAGCTCAACGCCGCCTCCTACGGCTTCACCGGGCGCATGGGAGATGCCGAGTACGACCACCTGATCAGCCTGCAGTTGGGCGGGGACCCCAACGACTACCGCAACCTGTGGGTCGAGCCGGCCGACCCCGGCCACAAGAAGGGCTCCGGGGTCAACAACGCCAAGGACCCGGTGGAGACGAAGCTGCACACCGCGGTCTGCAAGGGCACCGTCACCCTCGCCGCCGCACAGCAGGCGATCGTCACCGACTGGACCACGGCCCTGAGCACGCTTCACCTCGCCTGAAAGCGGCTGGGGTTGCGGGTGGGGGAGAGACGGCCCGGACGAGCGGCCGCCAGGTCTCCGACGAGGCCGCGCAGACTGCCGGCGCACGAAAGCTCTCCGACAACGACACTCACTCATACATGGTTACGCTCACTTGCCCGACTTCGAGGACCAGCAGGTGGAGACCCCGTCTCAGAGCCGCTGTGAGCTGCGGCACGCCCAGCGTGTCCGGCGCCCTGCGTCACATGGGGAGCGAGAACAGCCGTACCGGCCCTGAGGGCCAGCGGACACCGTCGCGCAGAGGCGTCACCATGGTCCGCAGCGGCATGGTCACCAGGCGGTCCTCGGGTTGTTCGATCAGTACGTCCGTATCGAGCGGGTGCCATCCGAGGCGACGGTAGAGCGACACGAGGGGAGGTCGGCAGAACAGGAGTGCATGCTGAGGACCCATCGTGCGGGCGTGCTCCAGTGCAGCTGTGACGACGAGCCGAGCCAGACCCCGACCTTGCATGCTGGGGGCGACGGCGACCCCGCCGACGCCCACCACCTCTGTCTCGTCGTCACCGATCGCGACAGGCAGTCGCCGCAGGCCTGCGTGTGCCACGAGCCGGTCTTCGTGTCTGATTCCGAAGTGTTCCTCTTTCGGCAGCCAGGTCAGGCCGGCCGAAGCGACACCGAAGGGATCATCGCCGTTGCCGAGGATCTCCTCCTGGTCCGCCTTCGTGTACTGGGGAAGCCGCAGCACATGCGGTGCCACAGGGGATGGGTTGTCAGACATTCCCCCAGCATGATCTCTCCGCCTGGCAGGGCCAAGTCGACAGCTCCTCAAGTGGACTGAGTCATCCCGGAGCGGAACTGCCGCACTAGCGTTCCCGGGTGCCGTACGGCCTGCCACAGGCCGATCGACAGCAGCGCCAGGCTGATGGCGAAGCAGACCCAGAACACGAACTGGGTGCCGGTCGCGAGGTCGTGGGTGCTGCCGTCCTCGTAGCGGCAGTACGCCTGAGGAGGAAACGCCTTCGAGACGCCGACGCCCCCGTAGTACATCGAGCACGGGTCCTCGCCGGGGTCCTTGATCGTGTCGTCCGCCGTGACGACCAGCAGCCAGGCCACCGCTGCCACCGGAACCGTGCCGAACACGAGCATCTTCGTCCAGATCGGCAGGCGGGGGTGGCCGAGGAGTCCGATCAGCGCGATCAGTGCGACCACGAACACCGCGGCGACGGCCACGGCGGTGAACGACCTCCTGTACACCTCCTCCAGAAGCCAGACGACTCCGGCCACCGGGGGCGCGGTGAGGAGGACGACCTTGATCCCGGATGCCGTACGCGGGTGCGCGAGCAGGTACACGGCGAGCGCGCCCGCGATCAGGGCGAGGAGCGCGGTCACGGGCGCGCGGTGGCGGTGGCGGGCTCCCGGTGTGTCTCGTCCTTCCGCCACGGACCGACGCCGAGCTTTCCGGTCGTCCCGAGGTCGAGTTCCGGTGCCACCATCACGGGATCGGCTGTGGGCGTTGCCCATACGCGAACGTACGGCGCGTTGACCGGTTCGCCGGCCTGGGTGGTGTTCCGCCAGGCCAGTTCGGCCAGTGCGGCCTCACCGGGACGCAGGACGACCGGTTGCGGTTTGCCGCCTCCGCCGAGGCCGGTACTGATCTGATCGGTCCCCTGGAGGATTTGGACACCGTCCACGGTGTGGTGGTCCTCGTCCTGGATCGTGAGTTTCGGGTAGCCGTTGAGCTGAAGGGGCCCGGTACCGCAGTTGACCAGGTGCAGGCCGACGACGCGCAGCCCCATGGCCGCGTCCCCCTGGTCGGCGTAGAGGCGCAGGCCCGACTTCGGGCACGTTCCCGAGGTGGACGGCGCCTCGGCTTGTGGGACGCTACGTGTCTTGATCACCTCTATGCCCGTCACCTCGGGTGCGTTCCCGACCGGCTCTCCCATGACGACGGTGCCCTTGACGGTCCGCCCCTTCCCGACCGCCTCCACGGTCTGTTCCGCGTTGTCGACCGCTCCTCCGGAGGCCGAGAGGAAGCCGAAAGTCAGCGTGTACGTGGCGGACTCCGTCTGCTGGTTGGTCAGTTCGAAGTCCGCGCTGTAGGCGACTCCCCCGCAGCCGCTCTTCGGGCCCCAGGCGTACAGCGCGGTGATCTTGACGCCGTCCTCGGCCGTACTTCCGACGGAAGGCAGTTGCAGCGCGGTCGGTGTGCCGGAGGGACGAATGGACGGTTCTGTGGACGGCGAGCTGCCGTACCGGGCGAAGTCCGACGGGCACAGTGTCTCGGCCCGGACCGGGCCGCCGCCGGCGCCTCCGCCCGGTGAGACGCTCTCGGAACCGCAGGCGGCGAGCAGCAGGGTGGCGGCGAGGACGGCGGGAGCGGTGCGGGAGGCGGTCGGCATCCGTCCACCACACCAGGGCGACGCCCTCGTGGGCTGTGGCGGAGCCCACACCTCCGGTCACAGCGGTGTCACAGATCATTCTGGAACTGCGCCTGCTCGCGGGTTTGTTCCTCCAGACCAGTGGCGTGATCGGCCAACGGGGCCAGGCCGAGACCTCGTAGAGCGGCATCCCAGCCGCACCGCGGGCCGCCGTCGCGTGCGCAGCCACCCGTGCCGCGCCCGCGCCGCGTGCCGGGCCAGCGCGAACTCCGCCTGGCCCAGCAGCAGATGAGCGTGCAGGGATCCGGGGTGCAAGGGAGGAATCAATCCACACCCACCTGTTCCTGTGGGACGTATTGGCTCCCGGCCGGGCTCAGATACGGCGCACGGTGTGCAGCGTTTTGGCGTACGTCCCCGAGCCGTCGAGCAGAGAGGCACCGCCCAGGTCGGACATGGTGGGCCCGTTGGCCGTCTTGCGGCTGGAGAGGAAGCGGCGTCTGCCGACGGCGTCGAGACCCAGGTAGATGCCGACGTGGTCGAGGGTCGGGCTGACCCGGTCGTCACCGGAGTCGGCGTTGAACAGCACCAGGTCGCCGGGCTGGAGCAGGGCCGCGGCGGGCGGGGTGGCCCCGGTGGCACGGTCGACGACCACGCCCGGCGCGTAGTCGGCGATGTGCCGGGACTTGCGCGGGATCCGCGTGCCCGAGGTGTCCTCCTCCGCGGCCAGGGGCACGCCCAGGTGGTAGCCGTAGACCATGCGTGTGTAGCCCGAGCAGTCGAGGTTGCCTAATCCGTTGCTAAGGGCGTTCCGAGGAACATCGCGGCGTACGCGAGGACGTCCGGGACGGTGGATCCGGCCCAGCCGCGGATGGTCTGCTCCAGCTCGGCTGTCCAGGTACCGTCGAACGGCTCCGGCAGCAGACGCACCCAGTCACCGTGGGCGACGGTCGGCAGGGTCGCCCAGTTCGCGGCGTCCACTTCGAGGCGGCTCACGGACAGGCGGACCGGCAGGTTGGTGCAGCCGTCGTTGGCCAAGGCGCGCAGACCCACACGGCCCTTGGTCAACGTGGGCGTGGAGTCGGTGAGATCGAAGGTCCACGAAGATGGTTCAGGCGACGCGGACGGCCAGGCCTTCGCCTGGATCCGGGCACTCTCCCGCCGCACCCGGATCGTCCAGTCGGCCCCTGCCCGCACACCTGTGGCCAGTGTGACCGCCGCTCCCAGCACCGTCACGTCGTTGTCGACCTCCTTCTCCAACCGCATCTCGACCGCCCCGGAGGTGAGGAAGGACAGCCGGGCCCGGTAGTGATTCTGGGTGCTGAAGTAGCCGAAGGTCAGTGCGAACGAACAGGCCTGCCCTGTGGGGACCTTGTCGAACCTGCCCGTGCAGCGCACGTCGACGTCGGTGATCTGTTCGTCGAGCAGGCTGGCGTGCCGGCTGGACCCGGTGGTCGTGAGGTCGATGATCCCGGTACCCGGTACGACCGAGAAGTCGGTATTGAAGGTGTCGGACGTGATCCACCTGCCGCCGCCCGGTGAGGTGCCCCAGTACACCGGGTCCCCCTCGCGCAGCGCGAGGTCCGGCAGCGTCCGCTGGAAGTCGTCCACGAAAGGTCGCTTGTTCTCCGCGAACGTCCGCTGCGGGCCGGGCAGTACGACGGTTCGCGCGCCGCGTGTCAGCAGCGCGACGCGCTTGCCGGCGGAGGTGACCTCGGTGCGGGCCGGGGTGCCGGCGAGCACGGTGGTGGTGAGCGGGGTGATGAGGGCCACCGGGGTGAAGTACGTGGCGTCCAGGGGCGCCATGCGCACCCACGAACGGGCTGAGGACAGGCCGTCCGGCCCGGGGAAGGCCGGCACGTCCGCGGCCGCGGCGGCACGCGCCGGGGCCGCCGTGGCCAGACCGGTGAGCGGGACGGCGGCGGAGGCCGCGAAGGCGGCGAGGAGTCTTCGTCGAGATGTGTCAGACATGTGTTTCATGATCCGCCGCCACCCATCGAGTCGTCACGCCACCCCCTACTTCGGCCAGGGCCCGGTGAGTTCGCGGTCCAGCAGGTTCGACGTCCTGGTCACTAACGCGGGCGTCCCATCGATCAGCGTGTTCGAGGGCACCCGCATGGCCCGCGCGCGGGAGGTCTTCGAAATCAACACGTTCGGTGTGATCGCGACGACGCAGGCGGTACTGTCCCAGTTCCGCGAGCGCGGCTCCGGCGTGGTGGTCGATGTGACCTCCACCGTGGTGCTGGGCCAGATGTCGCTCTCGGTCGTCTGCAAGGCGAGCAAGATGCCCCCCCGGACGAACTGGTTCCTGCGCCCTACGCACCATGGGCAGAGAAGGCCATGGGCGACTCCACGGGCCAGGCCCCGCGGCACCAGTTCGAACTGCGCACTTGCCTGCGTACCCACTCCGCTGCGGAAACCGCGTCGCCGCACCGGCCGCACAGCCTGATCGCGGCGACAACTCAGGCGGCCTCCCGACGCGGCGCGCGGCGGCGGGTCAGGCGGGTGCGGAGGCCGAGCCGTCCGCCGGTGACGACCAGGGCGACGATCAGGACGAGACCGGTGAACAGGCTGGGGGCCCACTGGGCGGAGGTCGCGAGGCCGAGGCCCACCGTCCCGGTGCCCAGCAGCAGGACGGCGATGACCGTGCCCCAGGAGTTGAAGCGGCCCGCGCGCAGCTGGGTGGCGCCGACGAAGGCGGCGGCGTACGACGACAGCAGATAGGGCGTGCCGGCCTCTGGTGAGCCCGAGCCGATCTGCGAGGCGAAGACGACGCCCGCGCATCCGGCGATCGCCGACGACGCGACGAGGGTGAGGAAGCGAAGGCGGTCGGTGGGTACGCCCTGCAGGCGTGCGGCGTCCGAGTTGAAGCCTGTCGCGTACAGGCGGCGCCCGGTCGCCGTGTGTTCGAGGACGAACCACAGCGCGACCGCCACCACCAGGAGGTAGAGCACGGGGATGGTGAAGCCGCCCGCGCTCTTCTGCCCGATGCTCGCGAAGGGTTCACGCAGGAGTTTGACGCCGGTGATCGACGTGCCGTCGGTGAACATCGTGATGAAGGCCTGGATGAGCGACCCGGTCGCCAGCGTCGCGATGAACGAGTCGACCCGCAGCGTCACCACGACGATTCCGTTGATCACACCGATCACCAGGGCGGTGCCCATGGCGAGGGCGATGGCGCCCCCCGCGCCGATGTCCGTGGAAATGATCACCTTGGCGGTGATGACTCCGGTCAGCGACATCGTGTAGGCGATGGACAGGTCGAAGACGCGCGCGGCCAGCGGCGGCACCACGCTCAACGCGACCAGGCCGGTCACCGCGTTGCTGTTGAGTACCTGCTGGAACGTCTGCCAGGTGGGAAACGTGTCCGGCGCCCAGAACGAGAACACGACGATGATCACGATCCACACGTAGACCGCGCCGATGTTCGTGAAGGACAGTCCCGTGAGCGCACGGCGTCCCAGCGGGGGTCGCGTCGGCGGCGCGGCGGGTGGCGCCTCGGTCGGTTCGCCGAGGGACGGGCCGGTGCCGGTGGGGTCGGCGGCGGTGGTGCTCATGCTTCGGTTCCTTCCATGGCGTGGACGAGCGTCGGCTCGGTGATGGCATCGCCGGCGATCTCCCGGACGACCTGGCCGTCGCGCAGTACGAGGACCCGGGTGCACAGGGCGAGCAGGTCGCCCACGTCCGACGAGGAGACGATGACGCCGAGCCCTTGGGCCGCCTGCTCCTTGATCAGGTCGTAGAGCTGGAGCCGGGTGGCGATGTCGACACCGGCCGTCGGCTCGCACAGGACCAGCACCTCGGGTTCCAGGGCCAGGCAGCGGGCCATGACAACCTTTTGCTGGTTGCCGCCGCTGAGGGTGGTGATCGGGGCGTGCCGGCCGGCCGTACGGATCCCGACCCGCTCCACCCAGTCGTCGACGACCGCGGCCTCGTGCCGGCCGTCGAGGATGCGCCGCCCCGTACGGAGCCGGGACAGCAGCGGCAGCGTGAGGTTCTCGGCGACGCTGAAGTCGGCGATCACACCGTGGGCGGCCCGGTCGCCGGGCACCAGGGGGATGCCGAGGCGGGCGGCGCGGGAGGCGTCGGACCACTCCGGCGACCGGGCGGGACAGCGCAACTGCCCTTGTACGTCACCGGGCCAGGCGCCGGTCACGACGTACGGCAGCACGTCGTGACCGGAACCGGCGAGCCCGGTGACACCGAGCAGCTCACCGCGCGCAAGGGAGAACCCGAGCTCCCGGAGCGGGCCGCCGGTCAACTCCCGTGCCTCCAAGGCGAGTTCGCCGGAACGCGAAGTCGCCGATACCGCCCGGCGCTCGGCGGAACGCTCCGTCGCCTCGCCGGCCATGCGGGAGGCAAGGCTCTGAGGCGTCAGTCCTTGCACCGGCCGGGTGGCGATGCGCCGGCCCCCGCGGATGACGGTCACCCGATCCGCCACCTGGAAGATCTCGTCGAGGCGGTGCGACACGTACAGCACGCTCGCCCCGCCCCGCCGTACCTCCCGCACGATGTCCAGGAGCTTGCCGACCTCGCTCGGCGGGAGAACGGCGGTCGGTTCGTCCAGCACCAGCAGGCCCTGGTCGGCCTCCCAGCCCTGGAGCGCCGCGGCGATGGCCACCACCGTGCGCTGCACGGGCGTGGCGTCCACCAGGGGGCGGCGCACGTCGATGTCCAGGCCGAACCGGTGGACGAGTTCCACAGTGCGCTGCTCCTGCTCGCGCCAGCGGATGTTGCCGAGGCGGCTGCGGGCGAAGCCCCGGCTGAGCGCCAGGTTGTCCATCGCGCTCAACTCGCCCACCAGGCCCAGCTCCTGATGGACGAAGCGCAGCCGGTCGTGGTCCGAGCCGAGGTCGAAGGGCTCACCGTCCAGCCGGGCCTCGGCTCCCGCGTCGGCCTGGTGGTAGCCGGCGAGGATCTTGATGAGGGTCGACTTGCCGGAGCCGTTGGGGCCGACGAGGGCGTGGATCTCGCCTCGTGCGATGTCCAGATCGACGTCCCGCAGCGCCTGGGTCCCGCCGAAACGCTTGGACAGTCCGGTGATGCTCAGCACCGGGCTCGTTGTCACCGTGTCCGGCATCGCGATCACGACCCGCCCTGTACGGCCAGGCCCTCGACGGCGGGGATCGGGTTCGTGCGACCTGTCATGAGGTCCGCGAGCCGTTCCGCGGCGGCGATGGTCGGCAGGTTGGTGTTGGCCCGCGGCACCTCGGGGAAGACCGAGGCGTCGGCCACCCACAGCCCTTCGACCCCGAGCACACGGCCGGCCGGGTCGACCACCGTGCGCGGGTCGTCGGGCGCGCCCATGCGGCAGGTGCCGCAGATGTGTCCGGTGTCGCCGATCGTCTCCAGCAGCCACCGGGCGATGGCGCTGTCGTCCGCGAGCGCGTCGGTGGCCGTGCCGGCGAGGTCGACGGTGATGTGCTCGAAGGCGGCGTCGAACGAACCGGAGCGGACCAGCTCCAGGCAGCGGTGGACGCCGTCCCGCATCCGGGTCAGGTCCCCGGGGTCGTGCAGCAGGTTCTGCTCGATGATCGGGTGGACGTCCGGGTCGGGTGAGGCCAGGCGCAGGGTGCCGCGGGAGAACTCCTGGTTGGCCCACAGGCAGAGCAGCCCCGGACCGCCCGAGGCGTGGCCGCCGCCCGCACCGCCCCAGGTGCCGCGGGCCCCGTCGGCCACCAGGTGCGAGTCGTTCATGTCGGGCAGGGCGAGGGTCTGGTTGATCGAGACGATCATCATGTCGTTCTCGCTCGCGTCGGCGAGGTGGGACGAGTAGCGCAGACAGCAGTTGGTCTGCCGTTCGTCCAGGCCGGGCCGTGCCTCGGGGCGCTGGTGGAGCCAGAACAGCGCCAGCGGGTGCTCCTGCATGCCTTCACCGACCGGCAGCGACGCCACCCGGCCGCCCGGTCCGATGCCGGAACGCAGCAGGATCGAGGGGGAGTGCACGGCCCCGGCGCAGAGCACGACCCGCGCGGCGCGGACCTGCGTCCAGGTGCCGTCCACGCGCACCCGCACACCCACCGCGCGACCGCCCTCGACGATCACCTGGTCGACCGTCGCGTCACCCACGATCCGCAGGTTCGGCCGCTTCCGGGCGGGCTCCAGGTAGCCGTCGTTGGCGGTGACCCGAGCGCCGTCGCGGGCGTTGATGCCGTAGGGCGAAACACCGGTGCCGGTGGGCCCGTTGTGGTCGTCGCACCACGGGTGGCCGATGCCCAGCGCGGCCTCGGCGAGCGCGTGGTCGGCGGGCCCCCACGCCTCGCGCCCGAGCCGTTGCACCGGGATAGGCCCGCCGGCGCCGTGGTGCGGCCGGTCGCCGAAGTCCGCGTCGCTCTCCATACGCCGCAGGTACGGCAGCATCTCCTCGTACGACCAGCCGGGACAGCCGTAGGACGCCCAGCGGTCGTAGTCGTCGGGCAGCGCACGGATGGCGATCATTCCGTTCACCGACGACGAGCCGCCGAGACCCCGGCCGCGCACATGCGGACGGCGCTCTTGAGCGCTGCTGCGCCGCGATTCCAGACCGGGCCACTGAAACGGTGCGCACGCCGTCTCGTCCAGCGCCCGCCAGCCGTTCATGCTGCGCATCTCGGGCGGGGCCTCGGCGGACCGCCAGTCCGGTCCGGCCTCCAGGAGTACGACCTCCTGGGCGGGGTCCTCACTCAGCCGGGCGGCCAGCACACATCCCGCGCTGCCACCGCCGACGACCACCCAGTCGGCCTCGATCATGTTGCCCCTCACGCGCCCACCTCCACTCGCGGGCGCTCGGGGGCGGTCAGGTTCTTCTCCGGGGGGCGGGAACGTAGGAGATGGAGCAGCTGTGTGGACATGAGGTGACTCCCCTATGCGCCTTGTCGCGCGATCGGCTCGTGAGTCAAGCTGAAGTAGCTTCAGTACTGCGAAGCGTCAGTGGCGTGGTGAGGACGTCCGGAAGGGACGTCAGCTCTTGCCCCACAGCTTCTTGAACTGGGCCTGGTACTCCTCGACGAGCGGGAACTGCGTCTTCGTCGAGATCAGGTTGTCCTTGTCGATGAGCATGAACGGCAGCTGGGCGTCCTGTGTCACCTGCATCGACTGGCCGGTGAAGTGCCGTGCCAGCCCGTCGGCCTGCGCCCACGCGTTCTCGATGTTGTTGAACGCGACGGCGGCCTGTGTCTGACCGGAGTCGATGTACTGGTAGTTCGTGGACTCGCCGACGTTGACGATCGTGTGGACCTTGTTCTGCAGTCCGGCGGCCCGCAGTGCGGCCGGCACGCCCACGTTGAGCAGGGCGAGCGAGAAGACGATGTGCGTGACCTTGGGGTGTGCGCGGACGTAGGAGACCACGCGGTCCGGCATGTCCTTGCCGATGGCGGTGATCGGCACGTCGACCTTGTCGTAGCCGCAGCCGGCGCACCACTTCTCGTAGTCGCTGCGGAAGGTGTCGGCGACCGGCTTGAGGATGCCGTACGTCGGCATGTCGAAGTAGACGGCGTCGGCGTCGCCCTGGCTGTCGGAGGTCACCCAGGAGGCCATGATCTTGCCCTCGATGTCCACGACGTCGGGCCCGTCGATGAGCATGCTGATGCCGTCGCCCGCGGTGTCGTCCGTGGAGGACTCGACTACGGGGATGTTCAGGTCCTTGAGCTGCTTCAACTGCTTGGCGAACACGCTGCGCGGGAAGCCGGAGGCGATGACCGCGTCGGGCTTGTCGCGCACCGCCTGCGTCCAGGCGGCCTGCACCGACTGCGGGGTGCCCTGGGTGGGGATCTTGTTGACACTCCAGCCGAGCACCTTGGCCGCCTCGGTGAAGTAGTTCGCCAGGTCCTGGCAGGACTGCACACCGCACAGGATGAAGTCGATCTTCTTTCCGGCCGGGACCGGCTTGCCCACCGGCTGCGTGATGCCGATGCTCGTCGGGCGCTTCGAGTACTGGGCGAGGACTTGCTCGGCCGCCCTGACGCCGGCGGGGTTGCCGCCGGCCGCCTTGGCCGAGGTCCCGGCGTCGGCGTTGCCGCCGCACGCCGCCAGGGCGAGCAGCGCGGCGGTGGTGAACAGGGCCGTTGTGGCGCGGGTGCGGCCCTTGGAGCTGGTTCTACGACGACTCATGGCACTTCTCCTGTCGACCGGGCTACGGCCTTCGCCGTGCCTCCATGTCGTGCAACCTGAGTTCAGTTCAGGTGAATGTAAGCGCGCGGGGTCCGGCAGGCAACAGTCGTGCACACGATTGATCGCGTCTAGTCAACCAGCAACGTCGGTCGCGTCAGGCGGCGTCGTTCGGCGGAGAGGCAGGAGGTGCGTGTCAGCCGGGCAGCAGAACCGCCCGGCCTCGCACCCGCCCCCGGCGCAGCCGACCGAACGCCTCAGGTGCCGCGGACAGCGGGAACTGTTCCGTCTCGACATGGAGTGAACCCGCCCGTGCCAGGGCGATGACCTCGGCGAGTTCGGGACGGGTGCCCCAGAACGGCAGGGAGAGCCGGAAACCCGCGGGAAGGAGGCCCGGCTTGCGGACCGTCAGCCGGCCGCCGCCGCTGCCGATCACCGCCAGTTCCCCACCGGGGCGCAGCAGTTGGACGGCGAGCGCGAACGTCGCCTCGTTGCCGACGAAGTCGAGTACGGCGTCGACTCCCGCACCGCCGGTCTCCGCCCTGAGTACCTTGGCCGTGCCCGGCCCCATCCGGACGCCGAGATGCGCGCCGGACCGCAGGGCGAGGTCCACCGCCTCCTCGCGGATGTCGACCGCCAATACTCGGCTCGGGGTGGTCGCACGCACCATCTGGACGGCCAGGTGCCCCAGGCCGCCGACACCGACGACCAGCACGAGGCTGCCCTCGTCGAGCGCGTGTCGCACTCCGGCGAGGGCGTGGTACGGCGTGAGGCCCGCGTCGGAGAGCGGAGCCGCCTGTGTGGCGGGCAGGTCACCGATCGGCACCAGGTGGCGGGCGGAGGGGACGAGGAGGTACTCGGCCATTCCGCCGTCCCGGCCGAGCCCGGCCCCGTGCCAGTTGAGGTCGCCGCGGTGGTCGCAGTAGTTGTCCCGACCGGCGGCGCAGCGGGTGCAGTTGCCGCAGCCCCACGGGCCGTAGACCACCACGCGCTCACCCGCCGCCCTGCCTTCGGCGTCGGGGCCGAGAGCCGCCACATGGCCGGCGACCTCGTGGCCGAGGGTGAACGGCGGCCGGTAGGAGAGTGTCCCCTCGTCCGCGTCGACGACATGGAGGTCGGACTGGCACAGCCCTGCGGCTTCGACCCGCACCAGCACCTCGGTCCCGCGCGGGACCGGGCGCTCCACCTCGGCGAGCGCCGGTTCCCGTCCCCATTCAGTAAGCCGCACCGCTTGCATGCACACCGTCCCGGGTCTTGTCAGTTGACCGATGGTGACGGTAACAGAGGTGAAGTCAGTTCAGTAACGATGGGGTGGACGCCGTCATGCGGCGGAAAGGGAGTGCGCGGGATGGACGGGAACGAGCGAGGGGCCCGGTTCGAGGGCGGCGTCGTCCTGGTGACGGGTGCCGCCTCCGGAATGGGGGCGGCGGTCGCCAGGCAGGTGGCCGCCGAGGGGGCGCGGGCCGTGGTCGTCGCGGACCTGAACGGCGAGGGGGCCGAGACCGTCGCCAAGGAGCTGGCGGGCGGCCGTGCGGCGTCGCTCGACGTGGCGGACGCCGCCGCGGTCGACGCCGTCGTCGAGGACATCCTGCGCGAACACAGGCGGCTGGACGTGGTCGTGCACGCCGCGGGCGTCGACGACCCGCAGGCCAAGCGGCTCATCGCGGACGCCCTGGTCGAGGGGCGGCCCGTCGAGGTGACCGACCGTCTCGACGACGCGGCCTGGCGGCGTGTCATGCGCGTCAACCTGGACGGCACCTTCCATGTGCTGCGGGCCGCGGTACGGGCGATGCGGCCGGTGGGGGCGGGTGCGATCGTCGTCATCGGCTCCTCCTCGGCCTTCGACACCCCGGTCGGCTATCCCCACTACGCGGCCTCCAAGGCGGGGGTGCACGCGTTGAGCCAGGCGGTGGCCAAGGAGGTCATCGCGGCCGGGATCCGGGTGAACGTGGTCGCGCCCGGCCCGACGGAGACCGGGATGGCGGCGCGCACGCCCGAGGTCCTGCGCAGCGGTTTCGCCGACCCCCGGGTGCGCCCGTACGCGACGCCCGAGGAGATCGCCGACATCGCCCTGTTCCTCGCGAGCGAGGCCTCGGCGAACCTGGTCGGCGCGGTGCTGCTGGCCAACGGCGGCCGTTTCACGACCTGACCGGCTCGCAGGCGGGCGGACGCGCCTCGCAGGGATCCGTTCCGCCGGTCCCGGCGGGGTCGTCGGCCCCGGCTCTCCATGGTTGGCAGCGGTCGAATCAACTCGTGCACAGGTCTTGCCCCTCCCCGGCCCGTTGCTTACGGTTCACGAATTGAGTTCAGTTTGCAATGCGCGTGGGTGACGCTGAGAGCGCCGGGCGCGCGGGTGCGGGTGCGGGTGCGAGGAGACGGTCGACGTGGATCAGTTCCTGCTCATCCTGGTGAGCGGTCTCGCCAGCGGTGCGGTGTACGGCCTGATGGGCCTCGGGCTGGTGATCATTTACAGGGCGACCGACGTGGTCAACTTCGCCCTCGCCGGCCTGGCGACCGTCGGGCTGTACGCGGCGCTGGCGCTGAACGAGCGCGGTCTGCCCCTGCTGTTGGCCGCCGTGGCCGCGATCGTCACGACCGCCGCGGTCGGCCTGGTCGCCCGGGAAGCGGTCATCAGACCGCTCGCACAGGGCGAACTCCTCTCGGCGCTCGTCATGACCATGGGCGTCTCGCTCATCGCGGAGAGCGCCATCAGCACGATCTGGGACGACCAGCCACGGCTCTTCCCGAGCCTGGTGGAGGGCTCCGTCTCCCTCGGGAGCGCCGCAGTACCGGCACAGAGCCTGCTGACCATCGCCGTGGCCGCCGTCGCCATGGCCCTGGTGGCGTACCTCTTCGGACGCACCAGCATCGGCACCGCCATGCGCGCCGTCGCCGAGTCCGCCGACACCGCGCGGATCCTCGGCCTCGGATCCCAGCGCATCGCCCGGATCGCCTGGGCACTCGGGCTCGGCCTCGCGGCGCTCGCCGCCTTCCTGTACGCCCCCCGGGCCGGACTGGTGCCCACCGTGCTCAGCGCGCCACTGTTCCGCGCCTTCGCCGGGATCTTCCTCGGCGGTCTGACCAGCATGTACGGGGCCGTCATCGGCGGACTGACGGTCGGCGTCCTGGACAACCTCGCCGCAGGTTATGTCTCGGCCGGCTACCGCGACACTTTCGTCTTCTCGTTCACCATCCTCGTGCTGCTGATCCGCCCGCAGGGGCTGTTCGGCGTACGCACCTTCCAACGGGTCTGAGGGAGCGGTCCATGTCCTTCGTCAGTCGTTCCGGCAACTCCCTCGTCAGCCGTTCCACCCTCTCGCTCGTCAGTCGCTCCACCGTCGCCAGGGCGGCGCTCGGGCCGCTCGCCGCGGCAGTGCTCCTCGTCGTACTGAGCACCGGTGCCATCCCGCCCTACCAGGCGTATTCCGTGGGACTCGCGGCCGTCTACACGATTCTCGTCCTCTCGGTGAATCTCCTCGCCGGATGGGCGGGCATCTGGTCGATCGCCCACCCCGCGTTCTTCGCCCTGGGCGCCTACTTCGCTGCGTACGGCAGCACACACGGCTGGTCACTGGAGCTCGTGCTGCTCGGCGCGACCGTGTGCGCCGCGGGTTTCGGGGCGTTTCTGGGGGCCGCGGGAGCCCGCTTCTCGATGCTGTACGTCGCACTGCTCACGCTCGCGTTCACCATGGTGTCGCTGGAGGTCATGGGCCAGTGGACCGACGTGACCGGCGGCGACCAGGGCATTCCGATGGAGAAACTGCACAGCGCCCTGGGCCTGGGCACGCTGGCCGGCGCCGGCACCCAGGCGCAGTACCTCGCGGTGGGTGCGGCCGGGCTCGCGCTCGCCGTGGCCGCGGTGGCCCGGCCCAGCGCCCTGCGGATGCGACTGGTCGCCGCCAAGTCCCATCCGATGGCCGCCCGTTCGATCGGGATCGCCCCCGAGGCCCAGTCGGCGCTGGCCTTCGCGGTCAGCGCCGTGTTCGCGGCACTGGCGGGTGTGCTGCTCGCCCTGGTCGTCGGATTCGTCAGCCCCGACCCGTTCTCCCTGGCCCTGGCGATCGCGCTCATCTCCGCGTGCGTACTCGGCGGCGCGGGCACGCTGCTGGGCGCGGTCGTCGGCGGCGCGTACCTGACCTGGGCCCCAACGGCGGCCGAAAGCGCGGGAGTGGCGCAGCCGATCCTTCAGGGGGTCGTCCTCATCGCCGCGTTGCTGTTCCTGCCGGGCGGAGTGGTGCCCTTCCTCGGACGGACGGCGCGTCGGCTGCTGCGACGTCCGTCCGCGCGCCCCGCGACACCGGTGGAGCCGACCGAGGAGCCCCCGCGGCGCATACCAGCGCCGCTGGCAACTGCGGACGAGGTGCTGCGACTTGAGGAGATCGCCGTCACCTTCGGCGGGCTCAAGGCGCTCGAGGGCGCCTCGTTGTCCGTGCGGGCCGGCGAGACCCTCGCCATCATCGGGCCCAACGGCGCAGGAAAGACGACCCTGTTGAACGTCCTGTCCGGGCTCGTCGGAGGCGGACGCGTGGCGGGCAGCGCCCACTACGCGGGCAGGACCCTGCTGAAGAACCGGGCCACCGCGCGCCGCCGGCTCGGCATCGGGCGTACCTTCCAGCACGCCGAGACGTTCCCCGAGCTGACCGTCCTGGAGAACGTGCTCTGCACCCGCCGCCGTATTACCGCGCACGACCGGGACAGGGCCGCCGAGCTCCTGGACCGCTTCGGTCTCGCGCACGTCGCGGACCGCTACCCGGCCGAGCTGCCGTTCGGCCTGCACAAGCGCCTCGACCTCGCCCGGGCGCTCGCCGAGGAACCCGGCCTGCTCATCCTGGACGAGCCCTTCGGCGGCCTCGACGCCACCGAACGCACACTGCTGACACGGCAGATCGTGCGGCAACAGGAACACGGCACAGCCGTCGTGATCATCGACCACGTCCTCGACGACCTGTTCGCCGTCGCCCATCGGGTGGTCGCCTTCGACTTCGGCCGCCCGATCGGCGAGGGCGGCCCCGGCGAGATCCTGGACGACCCCCGAGTGCGCTCCTCCTACCTCGGCGAAGGAGGCACACGGGACGAACTCCCCGCCCGCGACGGCACCGAGAGCCCCGCTGTGCACCTCGACGCAGTGGGCCACGCCTACGGCGGGGTCACCGCGCTGCGCGAGGTCGGCCTCACCGTTCCCCGGGGCAGCGTGCTCGGAGTCGTCGGCGCCAACGGCGCGGGCAAGAGCACCCTGGGCCGGATCCTGCACGGGACCCTCCCGCCCACCCGGGGCCGACGCAACGCCGCGAACGACCTGCGCACCGCGCTGGTGCCCGAGGGCCGTGCCCTGTTCAAGACACTGTCCCTGCGCGAGAACCTGGAGGTCGCCGCCTACGCCGCCGGCATCCGTGGGGCCGAGCTGCGAGCGCGGCTCGCGGAGACCACGCAGTGGCTGCCACCACGGCTGCGCGAGCGCATGGGGTTGCCGGCCGCCGGGCTCTCCGGAGGAGAGCAGCAGGTCCTGGCGATCGCGCGGGCCCTGATGGCGCAGCCGGACCTGCTGATCGTCGACGAACCGGCGCTCGGGCTGTCCCCCGCGATGGCCGACGAGGTGTACGCCCGTATCGGCCGACTCACCCGCGAGGGCATGACGATCGTCCTGCTGGAGCAGTCCCTGGGCCGGGCCGCGTCCGCCTGCCACGAGGTGGTCGTGCTGCACGAGGGCGGCATCGCGGTCCGCGGCGAACCCGCCGACCCGACCTTCCTCGCCCGCGCCGAACAGGCCTACTTCGACGGGGAGGACGATGCCGCCGTACCCGTCCCACAGGGCTGACACAGCCCGGACCCGGTAGCGAGTTTCCCTTTGCCGCTGAGGAGAGTGGCGTGCGCACAGAAGGCGTGGATCTGCTGATCATCGGCTCCCGGGACTCCTCGCCGCCGGATCGGACACCGGCGGCCTGTGGCGCCGCGCCTACGCGGGCGGCCTCGCCTCAGCCCTTGTCTTCGGCCGCAGGGCCGCGGAGACCGCCACCGAACCGACTCACCGTCCTTGACCACGCCGGTCGACGACCTCACCACCCTCGCAGGAGTCAAAGATGACAACGATCGATCACAAGGCCTTCTTCATCGACGGGGCGTGGAGAGCGGCCTCGGGCACGGACCGCTTCGACGTGATCTCCCCGAGGTCGGAGCGGCGCATCGGGAGCGTCCCGGCCGCCTCGAAGGAGGACATCGACGCCGCGGTCGCCGCGGCCCGGCGCGCGTTCGACGAAGGGGAGTGGCCCCGGCTCACCCCCGCGGAGCGAGCCGGCTATCTCTCGCGTCTGGCCGACGGGATCGAGAGGCGGCAGACCGAGCTCGCCGAGCTGATCACTGAAGAACTCGGCTGCACGTTGTTCCTGTCGCAGGTCTACCAGGCGGTGTCGCCTGTCATGAGCTTCAACTACTCGGCCGAGATCGGCCGAAGCCTGCAGACCGCCGAGGTACGCATCAGCGACCTCTCCTCCCTCGCGGGCAAGGCGGGAGGCAGCATCATCCCGATGGCGGGTGCCAGCCTGGTCGTCAAGGAGCCCGTCGGCGTGGTCGCCAGCTTCCCTGCGTACAACTTCGCGCTCCCGGCGATCGGCCAGAAGACCGGGCCGGCGATGGTCGCGGGCTGCACCGTGATCGTCAAGGTCACCGAACCCAACCCGCTGGCGATCTTCGTCATCGGCGAGATCTGTGAGGAGATCGGCCTGCCGCCCGGTGTCCTGAACATCGTCGCGGCACGCGCCCCGGAGTCCGAGTACCTGGTGCGCCACCCCGGTGTGGACATGGTCAGCTTCACCGGCTCGGCCGAGGTGGGCGCCAAGATCGCGGCGGCCTGCGGAGAGCTCGTCCGGCCGTGCGTGCTGGAGCTCGGCGGCAAGTCAGCGGCCATCGTGCTCGAGGACGCGAAACTCGAGGACGTACTGCCCACCCTCGTCGGGGCAACCGCCGGAACCAACGCGGGCCAGAGCTGTGTCGCCCTGTCGCGGCTCCTGGTCCCCGAGTCCCAGTACCGCGCCTACGCGGAGGCCCTGGCCGACGGCTTCGCGTCGCTGAAGATCGGCGACCCCATGGAAGCGGACACCGTGGTCGGACCGCTCGTCACCTCGCGCCAGCGCGAACGCGTCGAGTACTACGTGGATGTGGCCCGCAAGGAGGGCGCGACGATCGCCTACGGTGGCCGCCGCCCGTCGCACCTGGAGCGCGGCTGGTACTACGAGCCGACACTTGTCACCGACGCCCACAACCAGATGAGGGTCTCCAGGGAGGAGATCTTCGGACCCGTCGCCTCGCTCATCCCGCACCGCGGTGAGGACGACGCCATCCGCATCGCCAACGACAGTGACCTGGGGCTGGCGGGCTCCGTGTTCACGGCGGACGCGGCACACGGCTTCGAGGTCGCCCGACGCGTGCGCACCGGCACGTTCTCGGTCAACACGTTCGCAGCCGACCTGGGCTCGCCGTTCGGCGGGTTCAAGAAGTCGGGGATCGGACGGGAGCACGGTCCGTACGCCGTGGAGGAGTACCTCCAGACCAAGACGATCTCGATCGACCCCAGCCAAGAGCTTCCGGAGTCGGTCACCAGGAACGTTCCCTACGGAACCGGACCCGGGACGCGCGGCACCTCCAACTGACGTCGGCCTTGGTCCAGTTGCCCACTTCCTCTCCGCCACCCGAGCACGATGGAGACCCCATGCACCCCCGTCACCCCGACATCGACCCCCAGCTGCTGTCCCAGACCGAAGAACAGCGGGAACTGCGCAGGGTCCTGCGGGACTTCTTCACCGAGGCGAGCGGCCCCGAAGACGTCCGCAAGCACCTGGCCACCCCGCGCGGACACGACGAGAAGCTGTGGGCGCGGCTCGCGGGCGAGATCGGGGTGCATGGGCTGGCGATTCCCGAGGAGTTCGGTGGGTCCGGCTTCACCTTCGCCGAACTGGCCGTTGCTCTGGAGGAATCAGGGCGTGCGCTGTACTGCGGGCCGCTGCTGCCCACGGTGGTCCTCGCCGCGCACGCCCTGCTGAACAGCGGGGACCAGCAGGCGTGCGAGCGCTATCTGCCTCGGATCGCGAACGGCACGCTCACCGCCACGGTGGCCGGGTTCGAGGAGTCCGGGCCCGGCGTCGACGCCGAGCGGAGCGGGCCGGGGTGGGTGCTGCGCGGGGCGGCCGACTTCGTACTGGACGGAGCGGGCGCGGATCTGATCGTGGTCCGGGCCCAAACGCCCGACGGCGCCCGGGTGTTCGCCTGCGAGCCGGCCGAGGACACCTGCCCGCGGACAGCTCGCCGTGTCCTGGACGAGACGCGCCGCCAGGCGCGGGTGGAGTTCCGTGGCGCACCGGCCACACCCGTGGGCGGGGCGGGTGAGGTGACGGCGGTCCTCGACGCCGGGCGGGCCGCGCTCGCCGCCGAGCAGGTCGGCGGCAGCGGCCACGCGCTGGACGCCACCGTTCAATTCGTCGCCCAGCGCGAGCAGTTCGGGCGTCCCATCGGCTCCTTCCAGGCGGTCAAGCACCGGCTTGCCGACGTGCTGGTCGCCCTCGAGGCAGCCCGCTCGGCATCCGCGTACGCGACCGCCTGCGTGGCCTTGGCGTCGCCGCAACTTCCGGTGGCCGCGAGCGCCGCCGCCGCGGTCTGCTCCGAGACCTACCGTCTGGCCACGGCCGAATACGTCCAGCTGCACGGCGGGATCGGCTTCACCTGGGAGCACGCGGCACACCTGTACGTGCGCAGGGCACGCAGCAGCGAAGTGCTGTTCGGTACGGCGAACCGGCACCGCACCCGGCTCGCCGAACTCGTCGGCCTCACCACGCGACCCGCGGCCTGAGCAGGCACGGAGTTCCCCATGACACCCAGCGCCGACCTCACCCTCGCCACGCCGTTCACCCTCGGTGATCTCACCCTCCGCAACCGCCTCGTCGCCACCGCCCACGCCACCGCCGCCGTCGCCGACGGCGCCCCCACCGACAGCGATGCGGCCTACTGGCGCCGCCTTGCGAGGGGCGGCGCCGGGATGGTGATCACGGGCGGCACCGCCGTGGCCCCCGAGTCGACCCTGCCGCAGCGCTACCTGACCGAGGCATGGCGCCCCGAGATCAAGGACGCCGTACGCCGCCGGGCCGATGCCATCACCGACGGCGGCGCGGTCGCCATCGCCCAGCTCGTCCACCTCGGCCGCGAGACCCTCGGCGCGGGCACCTACTATCCGCCGGTCTCCGCCGCCGCCGTCCGTTCCCCTCGTGAGGCGACCGCGCCCCACCCGCTGAGCACGGAGGAAGTGCGCCGAGTCGTCGACGCCTTCCGCGTCTCGGCGGCGAACAGTGTGCGGGCCGGCTTTCACGGCGTCGAACTGCACGCGGGCCACGGCTACTTGCTCGCCCAGTTCCTCTCCCGCGTCAACAACATCCGCGACGACGAGTACGGCGACCGTATCGCCCTGCTCGCCCAGGTGATCGACGCCATCCGCACCGAGATCGGCCGACTCCCCGTCGGCGTACGGGTATCGGTGGAACCCGGTGACAACTCCGGGCTCGACCTGGACGACCTGACCGAGCTGCTGCCACGCCTGTACGAGGCATCGCCCTTCACCTACGCCAACGTCACCACCGGCGTCCGCAACACCTACGTCCCGGGCATGGCCACCACCCGCCCGCCCCTGCTGGAGTCGGTGGCTCGGCTGCGTGCGGCGGTGGCGGTGCCGTTGCTGACCAGTCAGGGGTTCCGGTCGGTGGCCGGCATCGAGCGGGCGCTGGACTCGGGGGCCGACCTGGTGGGCATGGCACGGCCCTTCATGGCGGACCCGGACTTCGCCCGCAAGGTGATCGCGGGCGACGAGCGCTCCGTACGCCCCTGTACGGGCTGCAACGAGGGCTGCCGGACCTTCGAGCCCACCGGATCCTGCTCGGTGAACCCGGAGCTCGGCCCGCCAGGGACCGCGTCCCGCCCGGCGGTGCCGCTGTTGCTCACCCGGCGCGCATCCCGCACCGGACCCGTCGCCGTCCTCGGCGCGGGCCCCGCGGGCATGGAGTGCGCCATGGCCCTAGCCCGTACCGGCGCCGAGGTCGTCGTCTTCGACCGTGCCCCGGCGGCCGGCGGCCAGGCGCGTCTCGCCGCACTCGCCGCGCACCGCTCCGGCTGGCAGAAGCTCGTCACGTACCAGCGCGACCAGCTCGCCGACCTCGGCGTCCCCGTGCGGCTCGGTGCGTCCGTCACCTCTGCCGAACTGGCCGAGTACGCCCAGCTCGTGCTCGCCACCGGCGCCGAGGAGACGGTCGTTCCCGTCCCGGGCGAGATGCGCCGGCTCACCAGCACGGACTTCCTCGACCAGTACACCGACCTCGTCCCGCGAGCGCCCAGGGTGGCCGTCCTCGACGACGGCTTCGGCTGGTGGCAGGGCATCAGCGCCGTCGAGAGCGCGTTGGCGGCGGGCGCTCGCGAGGTCACGGTCGTCACCCCCGGCACGGGGTTCGCGACGGGCCTGTCAGCGGAGAACCGCACCCAGCTGATGAACCGCCTCACCCGCGCGCCCCTCCGCATCGCCGCGATGAACACCGTGACGGCCACGACGGTCGGCGAACTGCTCCTGCGCAATGTCATGGACGGCCACGAGACGACTCTCGCCGCCGACATCCTGGTGACCGTCGGCGAACGCCGCCCGCGACGACCGGAGTTCACCCCAGCCGACGGTCAGACCGTCCGCGCGATCGGCGACTGCGTCGTGCCGCGCCGCATCGCGCACGCCCTCGCGGAGGGGCGCGCGGCCGCGGAGGGGGTCGCGACGGGGGCGCCGTGAGAGAGCGATCGCGTGTGTGAGCCGGCCACTGGACTACCAGCGGCCGACTCATACAAAGGAATGCCGTCTGCTCAGGCCTCGTCACCGTAGACTCCGCGGCCGCTCTTACAACCCAGGTGGCCGGCGGCGACCATCCGCTGGGGCAGCGGGGGAGCGGCCTACAGGGGCTCCTTGAACTCGTCGTACAGCGAGTCCGCTACGGCCTGTGCCGTGTCCAGGCCGATCAGGCCGGGCAGCCGCAGCGGGCCGATCGGGTGGGCGCAGCCCAGCTCCATGCCGCTGTCGATGTCCTCCGACCGGGCGGCCCCGGACTCGACCGTGCGGACAGCCGCGAGCAGACACGGCAGCAGCAGCGCGTTGACCAAGAACCCGGACCGGTCGGGATCCTGGACGACCGCCTTGCCGAGCCGCTCGGCGACGAAGGAGCGGGCGCGTGTCACGGTGTCGGTGGCGGTGGTGAGCGCGGGGATCACCTCGACCAGCTTCTGTACCGGTACCCGGTCGAAGAAGTGCAGGCCCACGACCTGGGCAGAGCTGACGCATCACGTGGAGTGCGTGGCGATCCTCGAACCGGCCGCGAAGGGCCCTTGACCTGCGGATTTGTGCGTGCCCATGATGTGAGGTGGGGGCGTTGGGGCGATATCGTGGCGCTGAAATGGCGCTGAAATGGCGCTCGTGACGCTCAATTGGCGCTCGTCCTGATCGGGTGTCAGGCGGCTTTCGGGCAGCTCGAGCACTTCACCTTCACCTCGCCCTGCCGGAAGGCGATCCTCAGCTCGGCTATGCCGTGATGCCGAATTGGACGTAGGCCACCATGATCGGTCTTGAGGGTGAGTGCGTGGGCGGTAGCCGAGTCCGTGCCGTGTGCCCTGATCCTTCCCTGTACCCGTCACCATCACAGGGCGGTCACGATCGCCGTTACGTCCGGGAGGGCCGTGAGATCGCAGGAGACAGCCGCTGCTCCAAAGCCAGCCCGGCACGCCGTTCTGGAGAAGCGGACGACATGGCGGCAGGGGTACTCGGCGCTGCGTTCCCCGGCTCCGCCATGCACCATTCGAACCATAGGAGGAGCGGCCCGCCCACCGGACGGTGGAACTCGTGCCGATCTCTTTCGGCCCAGTGAGTCCCCATTTCGTTTCTGCCATGACCCCGCGGCGGCCGCGGCCGACTGCCCCAGCTCCGGAGTCCGGATGCAATCCCGCTGTATCGCGTGCATGTCGGGGGCCTCGTCGTGACCTCTGCAAGCCGTCCGGTCGCGCCTGACGGAAAGCCCCCAGCGACCGCCACGGACCCCCTGACTCTCGTCCGTAGCCGTGGTTACGTGGTTCTCCTCCTGATCGCGGCGGTTCTCGGCGTCCCGATCTCGGCGGCGGCCTTCGGTTTTCTCGCGCTCGTCAACAAGCTCCAGTCACTCACCTACACGGATCTGCCCCAGGCTCTGGGCTTTCATGGCACGCCCAACTGGTGGGCGGTGCCGCTGCTGGCCGTGGCCGGGCTCCTTGTCGGTCCGATCGTCCGGTACCTCCCCGGCAACGGTGGTCACGAGCCGGCCCAAGGGTTCGTGGCCTCGGGCCCGACCCCGACAGTCAATTTGCCCGGCGTGGCGCTCGCCGCGCTGGCGTCACTCGGCTTCGGGGCGGTCATCGGGCCGGAGGCCCCGCTCATCGCCCTGGGCAGCGGTCTCGCCGTGGCGGCGCTGCGTCTGGCGCGGAAATCGTTCCCGAAGCAGGCGACCGCCGTCGTGGGAGCCTCCGGGAGTTTCGCCGCGATCAGCACCCTGCTCGGTTCGCCGCTGCTCGGAGCGTTCCTGCTCATGGAAATGTCTGGCTTTGGTGGAGCTATGCTCGGCGTCGTCCTGGTGCCCGGGTTGCTCGCCTCCGGCATTGGTGCGCTCATCTTCACCGGCCTGGGCTCGTGGACCGGCCTGGGTACCTACTCGCTGACGCTGCCGAACGTCCCCCATGCCGCCACACCGGATGCCGCCGGGTTCGGCTGGGCGCTCCTGATCGGGGTAGCGGCGGCGCTGCTCGGCGTCGGGATCCGGTGGCTAGCCCTCCATTTGCTGAAACTGGTCGAACCGCGACGGCTGACGGCCACCGTGCTCGCGGGTGTCATCGTCGGTGTGATCGCCTTGCTCTACGCGGAGTGGACCGGCCACCCGGCGTCGGGGCTGCTGTACTCCGGACAGAGCGCCCTCGGCCCTCTTCTCACCGCCAACGCGCAGTATTCGGCAGGCGCGCTCACGGTGCTCGTCGCCTGCAAGGCAGTGGCCTACTGCGTCTCCATGGCGGCTTTCCGTGGTGGCCCGGTGTTCCCCGCCATGTTCGTCGGCGCAGCCGGCGGTATCGCACTCTCCCACCTGCCCGGACTCGGCGTGACCGCTGGGCTCGCGATGGGCGTGGGTGCGATGTCGGCGGCGATGCTCAAGTTGCCCATGACCTCTTTGTTGCTGGCCACCCTGCTTCTGGGCCATGAGGGGCTCACTGTCATGCCGTTGGTGATCGTGGCGGTCGTGGTCTCCTACGTCCTCAGCCTCAGGTTGCCCCCACCGCCGACCGCCGCACCCGCCACCGAGCAGGACACAGCCGGGCCGCCGAGCAGCTGAGCCAGGTGGTGCGGCGGTCCGCAGCTCGACCCTCCGGGCCCACCACAGCGCGGCCCATTTGCCAGGCGCCCGATGCGGAGGTGACCGTCGTTTTCCAACCCCCACGGGCCCCTACCGATTGCGGCCCGCGACGTTGCTGCATCTCATGGATCCCATGCAGCAACAGACAACCTCGTCAGACGGTGCCGTGCCACCGATGGAGCGATCGCACTGGGTGGCCTTCGCCGGAATCCTGCTCATGGTCAGTGCCCTCTTCAACCTGCTCAACGGATTTGTGGCGATCTTCAATCACGGCTACTACTCGACCGTCTACTCCCAGGGCAATCGGTTGCTCATCCTCAACTACACGGCTTGGGGCTGGATCTGGGTCGCCATCGGCATCGTGATGGCCCTGGCCGGTCTCGGCGTTCTCGTGGGTTCCAGAGCGGCGCGACTGACGGGTGTCTGTCTGGCAGCGTTCTGTCTCGTCGGTCAGATGATCTTCCTTCCCGTCTACCCGTTCTGGTCTCTGTGCACCATGGTCGTGTCCGTTCTGGTCATCTTCGGTCTGCTGGCCGAGCCGCGGCACGTGCACGGCGCGCGCGTGTAGGACAGAGCAGGCCCGGAGGACTGCCGCATCGGGGGCACGGATCGGGGCAGCGCGGGCCGCATGAGGCGCGTACGGTCATCGAAAGCCCCCGAGCCGGGTGCGAGACGGGGGGTGCCGGTGCTGCTCACCACGCTGTTTCGGCGTGGTCGGCCCGTGACACGGCCGTTTCAGCCCTCTCGCTCCCGGCCACCTCCTCGGAGTCTGCGTCACCGTCGCGGCGGCTGCGGGCCTGGTCTGCGATGACGAAGGTGCACTCCCGCCGAGACCGGGCCGGCCAGGGCCCATGCCACCCCCTCGCAGGCTGTCGCTCGACACGACGGCGTTTCGCCCGTCCTCCGGTCCCGCCCATTTCTAAGCTCGGCCCGTGGGACAACCTGAGCAGCGCGCCGAGGGCGCGGGACCGTTCACCACCCGGCTCACCTGGCGCCCGCCCGGCGGCGGCACCGCTGTGTGGGATTCCCGGCTCGCGCGCCGACGCGGAGTACTCGCCGTCCGACCCCACGGTGCGGCGGCAACTCGGCACATCCGTGCGGACGCCGTTGCCATCGCCCGCCTGCACAGACTCAACGCCATTGCCGCGATCGCCTTCGTCATCGGCGGAGCCCTCTTCGCCGCCGGCGCGGCCGTCGCCCAGTTCGGCTCCGGCGACGCCACCGAGTGCGCCTCGATCTACTTCGCGGGCGGCCTGTTCTTCAGCACCGGCGGGTACGTCTCACTGCTCCAGGTGATCAACGCGCCCCGCCACGAGGGGGGCGGCGAAGGCCGGCTGGTCACCGGCCGCTGGCGGTGGTGGAGCTACGAGCCGATGCGGGTGGACTGGCTGAGCACGTTCGTCCTGTTCGCGGGCACACTCGTCTTCGCCGTCGACTTGCTGGATTCCTTTCTGCAGGGCCTGAACGTCCACCAGGTCAACAGGCTGATCTGGGTGCCCGATGTGATCGGCTGCGCCCTCTTCCTGCTCTCCGGCCACCTGGGCTTCGTCGAGATCTGCCACGGCCGGCCCTGCCTCCGTCCGCACAACCTCGGCTGGCGGATCGTCGCCGTGAACCAGCTCGGCTCCGCCCTCTTCATGGTCTCCGCGCTCGCTGCCTATACCCGACCCGCCACCGACAGCCTCGTCAATACCGACATCGCCAACTGGGGCACGCTCACCGGCGCCTTGTGCTTCTCCCTCGCAGGCCTCCTCCAACTCGGCGAACACCCATAGGGCTCGCAGGCAAGGTGACGGAATCGGGGGCCGCTCGGCACCGGTGGCCCTCAGCTCGTCCGGACCGACCTTCCAGCCGACGTGGATCCGGTGGGTACCCGGCCACCGTCCGGTCCGTGCCCCTGGTCCTCCGGGCAGGCATCCACGGTGGTCCGGACGAGGGTGTGTGCCGTGCTGATGACATCGGTGGGTAGCAGCCGGTCCGCGCCCTCCTCCGGGCCGGGGTGCTGAGGTCCGGTCCTACGCCGCGGGCGCGCAGAATGCGACGCAGCGAGTCGCCAGTTACTCGAAGGCGTCCACGGCCCCTTACTCCACCAGCGCATGGTCGAGTTCGGCTTGCGAGCGCAGTTCGGCCAGGGCGGTGACGGCGAGGTTGGCGGGACTCGTCCGGGCCGGTTATCGGCAACGGCCTCGATGACGATCTGCCGGTCGGCCCCGGGCGCCCGGATCATGGGTGAACGACAGCCGGGCCAGGGCCTGGTCGTTGTCTGCCTCGCCGAACCTGCCGCGCCGTGGACCGCGGTACAGGGACGCCGTGACACGTCCGCGGCCCGCCGCGGCCAGCTCGGGCGTCGACTCGGCGATGGATGTTGACGTCGAGGCCGCGCACGGCGGCCACCTCGGCGATGCCCGAGCCCATGGGTCCGCAGCCGACGATGCCAAGGCGGGAGATACCAGGCAAGCATTCTATTGAAGTCAGTTCAGTTCAGTGACAATCTCGGAGGTGTCGTACGGGACCGACACCGAGGAGGAAGCATGCTGGCCGCCAGGCTGTACGGAGCCAAGGATCTGCGGATCGAGGAGATGTCCGAGCCCGAGCCGGGGCCGGGCCAAGTGAAGATCCGCGTGGCGTACGCGGGGATCTGCGGCACCGATGTGCACGAGTACTTCGAGATCCCGCGGGCCACGCACGTGCCCAACCCGCTCACCGGTGCCACCCTCCCGCAGACCCTGGGGCACGAGTTCGCCGGGACCGTGGTGACCTGCGGGGAAGGGGTCGGCCGGGTCGCGCCCGGCGCCCGGGTCTGCGTACGGCCGATCCGCACCTGTGGAGTGTGTCCGCGCTGCACGTCGGGGCTGTCCCACCTGTGTACGGCCCTGGCGGCGATCGGTGTGACCGCCCCGGGCGGCGGCCTCGCCCAGTACGTGGTCGTGCCGGCCGACTCGGTGCATCAGTTGCCCGACGGTGTCCCGCTGGAGCAGGGCGCCCTGGTGGAGCCGATGGCGGTGGCCCTGAACGCGGTGGAGCGGGCCCGTGTGCCCCGTGGCGGCAGCGCGCTGGTGACGGGTGCGGGCGCGGTCGGGATGGGTGCGTTGTTCGCGTTCAAAGCGCACGGTGTCGATGAAGTGCTGATGGTGGAGCCCTCGCCGGCACGCCGTGCGGCGGCCGAACGGCACGGGGGTCGGGTGCTCGACCCCGGCGCGGTCGACGTGGCCGCGGAGGTGATGGCCTTCACCGGGGGGCGTGGCGTGGACGCCGCCGTCGAATGCTCGGGCCGGGCCGACGCGCTGGACGCCGCGATCCGCTCGCTGGCCGCCCGGGCGCCGGTGGTGATGGTGGCCCTGTACTCCGGCCCGGTGGCCATCGACGCGTCCGTGGTGCGCCTGGCCGAACTCGCCCTGCTCGGCTGTGAGGCCTACCCGGACGGGGTCTTCGAGAGGGTCATCGAGCACATGGCGAGCGGTCACTACCCGACGGACGGCTGGCTCGACCACATCCCGCTCCACGACACCCTCGCCGGGCTGCACGACGTCCGGGGCGCTCGACGGCTCAAGGTCCTCGTGGACATTCCGGACGGCGGCGGGAGTTGAGCCGGGCGGACCGGCGGACGTCCTTACGGCCAATCTCGACCAGGGGGTTGACAGTGGATCACCCCCTCCGCAAACTCGTAGTGAATTCAGTTCAGTTTGGAGGATCTGAGATGGCAGTGGAAGACGAAATCCAGTTCGAGCGTGATGGTCATGTCGCCCGCGTCTGGCTGAACCGACCGTGGAAGAAGAACTGCGTCACGGTGCCGATCCTGGACCGGCTCGACGAGATCATCACCGAGGTCGACGAGGACCCCGAGCTGCGCGTTCTGGTGTTCCGCGGCCGTGGGGGCACCTTCTGCTCGGGCTTCGACCTCGACAGCCTGAAGGCCGACTTCGTCGGCAAGTCGAACGCCATCGACGTCGCGGTGAAGTCCGCGAAGGTCTGCGACCGGCTCTACTCGATGAAGACCCCCTCCGTCGCCGTCCTGGAGGGCTACGTCACCGCGGGCGGCTTCGAGATCATGATCTCCTGTGATTTCGCCATCGCTGCGGACGACGCCAAGATCGGCGACTTCCACATCCGTCGCTCGCTGTTCGGCGGCGCGGGCCCGATCTACCGCGTGCCGCGCATGATCGGCATCCGCAAGACCAAGGAGCTCATGCTCACCGGCAAGCTCCTGTCCGGCACCGAGGCCGCCGAGTTCGGCCTGATCAACAAGTCCGCCCCGGCCGACAAGCTGGACGAGACGGTCGAGGACTTCATCGGTGACCTCACCGACAAGAGCCCGTTCACGATGTGGCTCACCAAGATGACCATCGACCGCAGCCTGGACGCCGACACCCAGTCGCTGATGGTGATGGAGCACCTCGCCGTGGGCGTCGCGCTCAACTCCGAGGACGCCGCCGAGGGCGTCTCGGCGTTCCTGGAGAAGCGTGAGCCCAAGTGGCAGGGGCGCTGATCCGCATGACCACGGATCCGCGCAGTCCGGCGACCGCACTCCAGGGCTCACGCTGCCCCGGCTGCTCGGTGTCGGTCTACCCCGCGGACGACGCGTGTCCGCGCTGCGGAGGGCCGGCCGACCCGGCGGCCCTGTCGGGCGCGGGCACCCTGTGGACCTGGACGGTGCAGCGCTACGCACCCAAGTCACCGCCGTACCAGGCCCCACCGGGCGGCTTCGCACCGTTCGCGCTCGGCTACGTCGAACTGCCCGACGGCGTACGGGTGGCCGCCGTCCTCGACGTCGACGACCTCGATGAGGTCCGCATCGGCATGCCCCTCACGGTGACCGCGGACGAAGGGGTGCCGCGGGCCCGCCCCACCACCGGCCACAAGGGGAGCGCATGAGCGCCGACGTCCTGATCTGCGGTGCCGGGCGCACCCCGTTCGGCCGCACGGAGGCAAGCGGCCGCCAACTGGCCGTCGGCGCGGTGAACAGCGCTCTGGCGGACGCCGGAATCGAGTGGTCGCGGGTGGGAGCGGCGTTCGGCGGCAGCGACAGCGCCGGGCTCGCCGACACCCTGGTGGCCCAACTCGGCCTCACCGGGCTGCCGTTCGTCAACGTCAAGAACGGCTGCGCGACCGGCGGCAGCGCCCTGGTCTCCGCCGTGAACGCGATCCGCTCCGGCATGGCGGACGTGGTCCTGGCCGTCGGCTTCGACAAACATCCGCGCGGCGCCTTCGACCCCCGCCCCGAGGACTGGGGACTGGGCGCCGAGTACGGCAGCGACGGATTGATGGTGACCACCCAGTTCTTCGGCATGAAGATCCAGCGCTACATGCACGACCACGGAATCACGCCGCAGACCCTCGCCCTGGTCGCCGAGAAGGCTTACCGCAACGGGGGACTGACCCCCGAGGCATGGCGGCGCAAGCCGGTGTCCGCCGAGGAGATCCTCGACTCCGGCATGGTCAGTGATCCCCTGACCCGCTTCATGTTCTGCTCGCCGGGAGCGGGCGCCGCCGCGCTCGTCCTGTGCTCGCCCGAGGTCGCCCGCACCCTGGACGGCCCGTCGGTCACCCTGCGCTCGGCGGCCGTACGCACCCGTCGCTTCGGCTCGTTCGAGGTGTTCAGCCCCTGGATCCCCGGGGGCGAGCTCACCAGCGTCAGCCGCGACGCCTCCGCCGCCGCCTTCGAGGAGGCGGGGCTCGGTCCCAGCGACGTGGACGTGTGCCAGCTCCAGGACACCGAGAGCGGCGCCGAGGTCATGCACATGGCCGAGTGCGGGTTCTGCGAGAACGGCGAACAGGAGCGGCTGATCGCCTCGGGCGCCACCGAGATCGGCGGCACCCTGCCGGTCAACACCGACGGCGGCTGCATCGCCAACGGCGAACCCATCGGCGCGTCGGGACTGCGCCAGGTCTACGAGGTCGTCCAGCAACTGCGCGGCCGGGCCGGCGAACGACAGGTCCAGGGCGAACCGAGGGTCGGCTTCACCCATGTGTACGGCGCCCCGGGCGTGAGCGCCTGCACGGTGCTGTCCCGCTGATCCCCGAAGGAAGGGCCCGCGGCGGAGGGATCAGCGACCGAAGGTTCCGCGACGGAGGAAGGAGAGGAAGGCAATGAGCGGTATCCCGGCCCCCGACGAGTTCCGCGCGCAGGCCCGGCAGTGGCTCGCCACGGTCGCGCACCCGCGCACCGCCGACGGGGCGTGGGGCAGTGGCTCCGACTCCGTCGCCGTGTTCGAGAACTGGACGCAGCAGCAGGAACGCGAGCACACCGCCCGCACCCAGGAATGGGAACGCACCCGGTACGACCAGGGCTGGGGCGCCCTCAACTGGCAGACCGCGTACGGAGGCCGCGAGCTGCCCGCGTACTACGAGCAGCTCTACCGCACCGAGGAAGCGGCCTTCGACGTGCCGCACCGCACCGAGATCTTCCCCGTGACCCAGCAGCTGGTCGCCCCCGCCATCGGCATCTGGGGCACCGACGAGCAGAAGGGGCGCTGGCTGCGGCCCATGCTGCGCACGGACGAGCTGGCCTGCCAGCTCTTCTCCGAGACCGAGGCGGGGTCCGATCTCGCCGCGGTGCGCACGAAGGCGGTGCGTGAAGGCGACCACTGGGTGCTGCGGGGCCACAAGGTGTGGACCTCCGGGGCCGGCGTCGCGACCTGGGGGGTCGCCGTGTGCCGCACCGACCCGGACGTACGCAAGCACGCCGGCATCACCGTCTTCCTGGTGCGCATGGACGCACCGGGCGTGACCGTACGGCCCATCCAGCAGATGACCGGCGGGGCCAGCTTCAACGAGGTCTACCTCGACGACGTGACCGTGCCCGACACCGACCGGCTGGGACCGGTCGGTGAGGGCTGGCGGGTCACGCTGAGCGTGCTGGCCGCCGAACGGCTCGACTCCGGAAACCTGGGCCTCGACAACGCCGACCGGGCCCTGGACCTGGCCAGGAACCTGCCCCGCCCGCTCACCGGCGGCGAACAGTGCCAGGCCGCCGACGTCTACCTCCGCGCCCTCGTGCAGCGGCTCATCGGACTGCGGGTGACCGGCGCCCTCGTCGCCGGACGCGAACCCGGAGCCGAGGCCTCGGTCGGCAAGCTGTACGCCACAGAGACCATGCGCCGCACCAGCGACCTGGTGTCCGAGCTGCTGGGGCCGCGCCTCGTCGCCGACACGGGGGAGTGGGGCACGTACGCCTGGACGGAGCACCTGCTTGGCGCGCCCGGATACAGCATCGCGGGCGGTACCGACGAGATCCAGCACAACATCCTCGCCGAGCGGGTGCTCGGCCTGCCCAAGGAGCCCGTCCGATGAGCACGGCCACGCAGGTGTCGGAGCTGGCCGCACGGGTCTGTGACGCTCTCGCCCGCCGCCATCCCGGGGCGCCCGTGGGCGAGTTGAGGACCCTGCCCGGCGGCCACTCGGGGCTGACGTACTCGGTGACCGCGGGCGAGGCGGCGTACGTCATCAAGGCGGTGCCTCCCGGGCAGCGGCCCGTCGGGCGCAACGACGTGCTGCGCCAGGCACGGGTCCTGGGAGCGCTCGCCGCGACCGCGGTGCCGGTGCCGGGCGTCGCCGCCGTCGACGAGAGCCAACCGGCCTGGTTCGCCATGGACTTCGCCGCCGGTGAGGCCGTAGAGCCCGTCCTCGACGAGCCCGAGGTGCTCGCCGCCACGGCCCGGGCACGCATGCTGGAGATCGCCTCCGTACTGCGGCGGCTGCACGAGACCGACATCGACACACCCGGTCTCGACGCACCCGAACCGCTCGACGCCGCCGGTGAGCTGGCGCGATGGAGCCGCACCCTGCACGCCGTACCGTCCGAACTGCGGCCGGGAGGCGAGGAGTTGCTCAAGCGCCTCGCCGACGATGTGCCCGACGGGCTCGCCCCGGTGCTGCTGCACGGCGACTTCCGGCTCGGGAACGTGCTGTGCGTCGGCGAGCGCGCGGTGGCGGTCGTCGACTGGGAGATCTGGAGCGTGGGCGACCCACGCATCGACCTGGGCTGGTTCCTGCTCTTCGCCGACCACCGCAACTTCCCGCAGCTGGGCCGCGCGGTGCCCGGCCTGCCCACCGAGGCCGAACTCCTCGACGCCTACGGCGGTGACGGCCCCGCGCTGCCCGCGATGGACTGGTTCCGCGCCCTGGGCCGCATGAAGATGGCCGCGATCATGGGCCACAACCTGCGCCGGCACCGCGAGGGCAAGCACCACGACCCGGACCAGGAGCGACTGCCGCCCACCATCGCCGCGATGATCCGCACGGCGCGCGACATCCTCGGCTGACCCGGACCCACAGGCACACCCCAGCATGAGGAGCAACTCGTGGATTTCGGATTCTCGCCCCGGGCGAGTGAACTCCAGGACCGTATGCGGTCGTTCATGGAACAGCACGTCTTCCCCGCGGAGGCCGTCTACGACCGGCAGCTGGCCGAGGCGGACGACCCGCACGCGCTGCCACCGGTGATGACCGACTTGAAGGAGAAGGCACGCGCCGAGGGCCTGTGGAACCTCTTCATGGCGCACGGCGACTGGGGCGCCGGACTCACCAACCTCGAATACGCGCCCCTCATGGAACTGGCGGGCCGCTCCATCATCGGCCCTGAGGTGTTCAACTGCTCGGCACCCGACACCGGCAACATGGAACTGCTCGCGCTGTACGGCACCCCCGCACAGCAGGAACGCTGGCTGCGGCCCCTGCTGGAGGCCGAGATCCGGTCCAGCTTCGCGATGACCGAGCCCGAGGTCGCCAGCTCCGACGCCCGCAACATCCGCACCCGCATCACCCGCCACGGCGACAGCTATGTCGTCAACGGCCGCAAGTGGTACACCTCCGGGATCCTCGACCCCGACTGCAAGCTGATCATCCTGATGGGCAAGACCGACCCGGACGCGCCCACCTACCGCCAGCAGAGCATGCTGCTCATTCCCCGCGACACACCGGGCGTCACCGTCCTGCGCGACCTGCCGATGTTCGGCTACACCGACCGGTGCGGCCACGGCGAGGTGCTCTTCGAGAACGTCCGCGTACCCGTGGAGAACATCCTCGGCGGTGAGGGCGACGGATTCTCCATCGCCCAGGGCCGGCTCGGCCCCGGACGCATGCACTACGCGATGCGCGCCGTGGGTTTCGCGGAACGCGCCCTGCAGCTGATGTGCGAACGCGCCACTGAGCGTGTCGCCTTCGGCGGGCCCCTGGCGGATCGCGGCGTGGTGCGCGAGTGGATCGCCCGCAGCCGCATCGAGATTGAACAACTACGGCTGCTCGTCTTGAAGTCGGCATGGCTGATGGACACCGTCGGCAACGCCGCCGCCCGGATGGAGGTCGCCGCGATCAAGGTGGCGGCGCTGGAGGTCGCCCACCAGGTGGTCGACCGCGCGGTCCAGGCACACGGCGCGGCGGGGGTCAGCGACGACACCGTACTGGCCCGGCTGTTCTCCATCACCCGGGCACTGAAGATCGCCGACGGGCCCGACGAGGTGCACCTGCGCACGGTCGCCCGCCAGGAACTCGCCCGGTACAAGAAGTCCGATCCGAAGGCCGAACGGCAGACCGCCGACTCGAAGGCCGAACGGCAGTCGGCCGACACGAAGGCAGGGGCAGCGTGAGCGCCAACACCCTCGACGGCAAGGTGGCCGTCATCACCGGCGGATCCCGCGGCATCGGCCTCGGCATCGCCGGCGCCTACCGGGCGGCCGGCGCGCACGTGGTCATAGCGGCCCGGAAGGCTGCCGGACTGGCCCAGGCACGCGAGGAACTGCTGCGCGTCAAGGGCGACGGCGACCTCCACACCGTGGTGGCCAACGCCGGCGAGCCCGACCAGGCCGAGGCCTGCGTCGACGAGACCATGGCCCGCTTCGCCCGCGTCGACATCCTCGTCAACAACGCGGCGACCAACCCGTACCACGGCGACCTGCTCGACCTGGACCTGCCGCGGGCGGAGAAGACGGTCCGGGTCAACCAGTACGGGATGATCGCCTGGACCCGCTGCGCCTGGCGCGCCTGGATGGCCGAACACGGGGGAGCGGTCGTCAACATCGCCTCCGTCGGCGGACTGATCGTCGACCCGCACATCGGCTACTACAACGCCACCAAGGCGGCCATGCTCCACATGACCCGGCAACTCGCCTACGAACTCGGGCCGCGCGCACGGGTGAACGCCATCGCCCCCGGCCTGATCAAGACCGAACTGGCGCGTGCGGTGTGGGAGGTCCGCGAGCCCATCCTCACCGCCAAGCTGCCGATGCGGCGCCTGGGCACCGTAGAGGACGTGGCGAGCGCTGCGCTGTTCCTCGCCTCCGACGCCTCCTCCTGGATGACCGGTCAGACCCTGGTGCTCGACGGGGGCGCGACCGCACTGCCGATCGGGGTGGACGAGTGAGCGCGCCGCGACCCGCCGGTGATCTCTTCTCGCTGGAGGGCAGGACCGCCATCGTCACCGGTGCGTCCGCGGGGCTGGGCGCCCGGTTCGCGAGTGTCCTCGCGCAGGCCGGCGCCACCGTGTTCGCCGCCGCCCGCCGCGTCGACCGGCTGAAGGAACTCGCGGACTTTGACGCGCGCATCCACCCGGTCGCCTGCGACGTGGCACGGGAGGCCGACCGTACGAGGCTCATCGAGACGGCGCTGGCCACCACCGGTCGCATCGACATCCTGGTCAACAATGCCGCGAGCCCGGGGGAGACCCGTGCCGAGAACGAGTCCCCGGACGCCTTCACCGACGTCCTCGGCGTCAACCTCACCGCGCCGTTCCACTTGGCCCGGCTGACAGCAGAGGCCCCGGCCCCGGCGAGTGGCGGCAGGAGCGTCATCAACGTCTCCTCCATCCTCGGCCTGGTCTCCGCAGCACCTCTCGGCGGCGCGAGCTACTCCGCGTCCAAGGCCGGCCTCATCGGCCTGACCCGCGAGCTGGCCGGACAGTGGGGCCGTAGCGGAACACGCGTCAACGCACTCGCCCCGGGCTGGTTCCGCACCGAGATGACCGCGGACCTGTTCGGCGACGAGCGCTCCAGCCGCTGGGTCGAACGCAACACCCTGCTGCACCGCGGTGGCGACAGCCACGAACTCGACGGCGCACTGCTGTTCCTGGCCTCGGACGCGTCCTCATACTGCACCGGCCAGGTCCTGACGGTCGACGGCGGATGGACCGCGCGGTGACGGACGTCGGATCGGGTGTGGGGAGCCAGACGGCGGCGGGCGCCGGACCGGGCGTGGGGGAGCGCGCGACGGTGGGCGCGGGATCGGGATCGAGGGACGGCGCGGTGGCGGCCAACGAATCGGGCGCTGTGGATCGTGTGACGGGGGATGTCGGTCCGGGTTCTGCGGATCGTGAGTCGACGGGTGTCAGCCGACGTGCTGTGGATCGTTCGGCGGGGGACGTCGGTCCGGGTGCCGGGGATCGCCCTACTACGGACATCAGCCGGCGTGCAGCTGATCCCGCGGCGAGTGTCGGCGTGGAGATCCAGGACGACGGCCTCGCCCGCGTCACGCTGCGCCGGGGCCACGCGGGCAACGCCATCGACCTGGAGACCGCGCGCGGGCTCCTCCACGCGGCACGGGCATGCGAACGTGCGGCCGTACGGGCCGTGCTGCTCACCGGTGAGGGGAAGGCGTTCTGCGTCGGCGGCGACCTCAGGGAGTTCTCCCGGCTCACGGGTGAAGCCCTGGCGAAACACCTCGTCGCGGTGACCGACGCCCTGCACGACGCCCTGCGCACGTTCGCCGCGATCGACGCGCCCATGGTGACCGCCGTCCAGGGAGCCGTCGCCGGCGCGGGCATCGGCCTCGCCGTGGCCGCCGACGTGACACTCGCGGCCGACGACGTCACGTTCACCGCCGCGTACACCGGTATCGGTTACTCGCCGGACGCCGGGGTGAGCTGGCAGCTGCCCCGCCTCGTCGGGCCCAAGCGGGCGGTGGAGCTGCTGCTGACGAACCGCCGTGTACCGGCGAGGGAAGCCGCCACGATGGGCCTGGTGAGCCGTGTCGTCCCGTCCGGCGAACTGTCCGCCGAGGCCGAGCGGACCGTCGAGGCCCTGCGCCGCGGCCCCACCTCCGCCTTCGGCGCCACCCTCCGCCTCGTCGCCTCCGGTCAGACCGCGGATCTCGCCCGGCATCTCGACGACGAGGCCAGGGCGCTCGCCGCCGCGGCCGCCTCGGACGAGGGCCGTGAGGGCGTCGCCGCGTTCCTCGACAAGAGGGCGCCGGACTTCACACGCATCCCGTCCAGGCCCTGATCAATCGACGATCACCCAACTCATCCCCGAACCAAGGGAGCCCACCGTGTCGGAAGCATTCATCGTCGGGGCCGTCCGTACCCCGGTCGGCCGCCGCAAGGGCACGCTCAGCGGCGTACACCCGGCCGATCTCGGCGCCCATGCGCTGCGTGCCCTGCTGGAACGCACCGGAGCCGACCCGGACGCGGTCGACGATGTCTACTTCGGCTGTGTCAGTCAGATCGGGGCCCAGACCGGAAACATCGCCCGCACCGCCTGGCTGTCTGCGGGGCTGCCCCAGCACGTCCCCGGAACCACCATCGACCGTCAGTGCGGCTCCTCCCAGCAGGCCGTGCACTTCGCCGCCCAGGCCGTCGGCTCCGGTGCGGCAGACCTGGTGGTCGCGGGTGGGGTGGAGGTGATGAGCCTGGTGCCGATAGCCAGCCCCATGTTCGTCGGCGAACAGGCGGGTATGGGCAGTCCCTTCGCGGGGGACGGCTGGCGCGAACACTTCGGGGAGCAGGAGGTCTCGCAGTTCCGTGGGGCCGAGCTGATCGCCGAGAAGTGGGGCGTCTCCCGCGAGGACATGGAGCGGTTCGCGCTCACCAGCCACCAGCGGGCGCTCGCCGCGCAGGCCGGCGGAGCCTTCGACGAGGAGATCACCCCGGCCTTCGGACTCGCCGCCGACGAGGGTCCGCGCGCCGACACCACGCTCGAGAAGATGGCGGGACTGAAGACCCTCACCGAGGACGGGCGGCTGACGGCCGCCGTCGCCAGCCAGATCTCCGACGGTGCGGCCGCCCTGCTCATCGCCTCCGAGGACGCGGTCCGCCGCCACGGTCTGACCCCGCTGGCCCGCGTGCACACCATGGCAGTGGTGGGCTCCGACCCGATTCACATGCTGACCGGCCCGATTCCGGCCACCGAGAAGGTCCTGGACAGGGCCGGCCTGACCATCGACGACATCGACCTGGTCGAGATCAACGAGGCCTTCGCCTCCGTCGTCCTCGCCTGGCAGAAGGAGATCGGTGCCGACCAGGAGCGGGTCAACGCCTTCGGCGGAGCGATCGCGCTCGGGCATCCGCTCGGCGCCACGGGCGCCCGGCTGATGACCACGCTCGTCCACCAGCTCCGCAGGACCGGCGGCCGTTACGGTCTGCAGACGATGTGCGAGGGCGGCGGGATGGCCAACGCGACCGTACTCGAACGCCTCTGACCGGCCATGCTCGAACGTCTCTGACCGGAACCGATTGGCAACTGAGTTCAACTTGGGTCTACTCTCGGGTACGGACACGGTGGGTGACGGCCATGGAGAGGGAGCATGACGAGGATCGTTGAACCGGAGGCGGGACCGCGGTCCAAGCGCGCGGCCATTCTCACGGCCGCGGTGGACTGCTTCGGTGAGACAGGCTTCGAGGCCACCAAGTGGTCGACGGTGGCGGAGCGCGTCGGCATCGGGCAGACGGCCCTGTACCACTACTTCGAGTCGAAGACTCACTGCCTGCTCACCATCATGCGGGTGGAACTGCAGCGCTCCCACGACCGGTTCGTGGAGGCGACGAAGGACGCCGCGGACCCCGTCGAGGCGCTGCGGGCCGCGGTCCGCGCGGCCTACGACGTGTCCCCGCAGGAGGTTCTGCAGATGCGCATTCTGCAGAACCACATGGATCTCTTGTCCGGTTCGCGCAGGTCCAAGCGCGAGGAGGACGAGCGGGTCGCGGCCCGCCAACTGGTCCAGGTCGTCGAACGGGACTGGACGAATCTGCTCGTCAAGGGCATGTCCCAGGGCTCCTTCCCGCTGCGGGACGCACAGCTGCTCGGTGCGAGTGTGCTCGGGCTGATCGTCAGCGTGTGGCGGTGGTACCGGCCGTCGGGACCGACCCCGCTCGCGGAGGTCAGCGAGCTGATCGAGGGCGCCTGCGTCCGGATGGTCGCCTCCTGACGCGCTGAGCGGTCACCGCACCTCGCGGCCCTCCGACGGACCCCCCGTCGGAGGGCCGCACTGCTTTCTCCGTACGTGACGAGCCATTGCCAGGGCTGTTTCCTCGGGATTAAAATCCAAACTGAACTGAACTGAACTTAACTCAGGTTGATCTGAGGAGGGGTCTTGCGACGACGCACGACACGCTCGCTCATCGCCGCAGCCACCGCCCTGCTCGCCCTGGCAGCGAGCGCCTGCGGCACCCAAGGCCCCGCGGCGCGGGACGACGTCATCAGGATCGGCGCGTGGTACCCGCTCACGGGAGCCGTCGCCTCGTTCGGCATCCCCGAGAGAGCCGGCGCCGACGCGTACTTCAAGTCGGTCAACGCCCGTGGCGGAATCAACGGACGAAAGATCGACTGGGTCGTCAAGGACAACGCCTTCGATCCGCAGCAGACCGTGCAGATCGCCCGCCGGCTCGTCGACCAGGACGGAGTGGTCGCGATCGTCGCCACCAACGGCACCGCCCAGTCCCAGGCCACCTTCCCCTTCGTCCTCGAGCAGTCGAAGGTCCCCGTCCTCAACACCCTGGGCGGAGACGCGTCCTGGTACCAGCCGGCCCGCGACGGCCTGTTCGGCATGCAGACGCTCTACGAGGACCAGGCATCGGCGCTCGGGCAGTGGGCGGCGCAAGACGGGGCGAAGAAGGTGCTCGTCGTGCACAGCGACCCGGCGGCGTTCGTCAACGTCGCCAAGGAGATCGGCCCGGCCGCCCGCAAGACCGATCCGTCGGTCCGGGTCAAAAGCCTGTCGGTCAAGTTCCAGACCACCGACTACAGCCCGGTGATCAGCAAGGTGAAGCGTGAGAAACCCGACGCCGTCGTGGTGATCCTCGCCGCCGCCGAGGCCGCGTCCTATCTGAAGGAAGCCAAGCTGCAGGGGCTGTCGACCCCCGTGTACGGCTACGCTCCGGTCGCGGCACAGTCCACCCTCACCCTGGCGGGCAAGGCGGCCGAAGGTGTCAAGGCGGTGCAACTGGTGAAGTCACCCCACGACGGCGACCCGGCCATCAAGGAGTTCCGCTCCGCGATGGCGAAGTACGAGCGCGGGCAGCCGGCCGACTTCATCACCCTGTGGGGCTGGGCAGCGGCCAAGGCGTTCGTCGAGATCGCCCGGACCATCGACGGTCCGATCACGTCCGAGGCGCTGACCGCCGCGTACAAGAAGGCCCGAGCGGTCGACACCGGCGTCGCACCGGTCCTGAACTTCTCCGCGGAGCACCACCTCGGCACCCGCGACGTTCAGAAGGTCGTCGTCAGGGGCGGCCGTTGGGAGTCGCAGGGGGACTTCTTCACCCCGCCCTCCCGTGACGGAATCCCCGATCGCGACTGATACCCCCCGCGGCTGAAACCAGCCTTCCCCGCATGGAGAGGACTCCCATGGACGGCGTAATCCTCGACTACATGGCCCGTATGGACAGCGACGACCCCCGTCGGGCACTCGAACTCCTCGAGCCGGACTTCCGATTCCTGATCGCCCTGCCCGGCCGTGAGGCGACGGGAACCTCCAGGGACGACTTCGCCGACTACATCGCCGGCCGCAACGCCGTCGAGAGAGGACACACCATCCTCCGGCACAGCTCCGACGGCGATCTGGAGACCGTGTACGGAGTGGTCACCGAGTCCGGGAAGACCGTCGGCTCCTTCCTCTCGGCCGCCGTCGTCACCCCCGACGGGCGCATGGCCCGCTACCAGTCGTACTTCAGCACCACCTACGACCTCATCGACCGGCCGGACTAGCCGCGCCCCTCCCCGGCAGCCACCCACCCATTTCCGGGAGCCGACATGACCGACACCTCCACCGACGCCGCCCCCGCACCCTTCCTCACCGAGTGGTTCGACATCCTCGACAGTGACGAACCGACCCGGATCCTCGACCTGATCAGCGACGACTTCACCCTCTCCATCCTGTTCTCCACCGGCGACGGCAACGCGACCGACTTCGCCGGGGACCGTGCCGCCCTCGTCGGCTATCTCGAACAGCGAGAGAAGGGCACCCGCACCCACCATCTCCTGTCCGCGACCACCCTCGGCCAGGACGAACTCTTCCTCGGCGAGGTGCGGCGCGGGGGAGTGCCCGAGGCGAGCTTCGTCGCCGCGGGCCGGGTGGACGACCACGGACGTCTGCAGCGCCTGCTGATCGGCCGGTCGTCCGAGATCCGCTTCACCTGAACCGTACGACCGGATTCAGCTGCACCTGCAAGCTCCGCTTCGACCGGACACCCACGGAGGACCGCCATGTACAACCTCGTCCTGCTGGCCGCGAGGCCCCCGGAGTGGACCCACGAGCAGTTCATCGACTGGTGGCGCGGCGACCACGCGGAACTGACCTACCGCCTGCCCGGTCTTCGCACCTGGCGCCACACCGCGATCGACCAGGCGCTGGAACCCCGCTCGGAGGGCTGGGACGGGATCTCCGTACTCAGCTTCGACTCCCCGCAGGACCTGAAGAAGGCCCTCGCAAGCCAGGAGTGGGCGGACGCGATCGCGCAGGTCGGGGACATGAAGGGCCGCCGCATCGCGGTGATGGGGCACGAGGCGCAGCTGTTCGGCGGCTGAGACCACCGGAACCACCGGAGAGCGTCCTCCAGTCCCGTCGGCACGGTGCACGTCGGGCATGCACCACAGCGTTCATCACAGAGTTCACGACCGCGTTCATCACACAGTTCTTCACGGAGTTCGGCCGGCGTAGCGAGGAAGCGGGATGCGACAGGTAGTGCGGGAGTTCCAACAAAGGGCCGAGCAGGCGGACTTCGTCGCCGTCATCGACGACGAGGGCAGTCATATGGCGCGCGAGCTGCTCGCCGAGGCCGGGCGGCTCGCCGAGGCGATGTTCCCCGGCGGCCCGGGCGGCACGGTCATGCTCCAGGCCGACAACTCATGGCGTACCGTCGCCGGCTCCCTGGCCGTGGGACTGCGCGGCGGGGTCCTCGCGGTCGTCAACCGGCACACCACCCAGGCCGAGTTCGCCGCGGCCTACGAGGACATCCGTCCCGACGCGATCGTCGCCGAGGCTTCAGCGAGCGACGCATGGGGACTTCGGGAGCTGCTGCCGGGCCCGGTGGACATGGTGCTCGACGGCTGGACCTGCCGTGTGACGCCCGGTCCGCGTGAGGTGTCACGGTGGTCCGGAGGCGTACTCATCGGCCTAACCTCCGGTTCGACCGGGCGGCCCAAGGGCGTGGTGCAGTCCGAGGAGGCCCTGCGGTACGCCTGCGCCAGCACGATCGACGTCAACGGCCTGGCCCCCGGCGACGCGGTGGCCGCGATCGTGCCGCTGTCGTCGACGGCCGCCTACTGCTTCGGCGTCCACCTCTCCCTTCTGCTGGGCGGCCCACTCGTCCTGACCTCGAAATGGGACCGGGCCCTCGCGCTGCGGCGGATGGCCGAGACCGAGGTCCGCTGGACCATGTGCGTGCCGACGATGGCGCTGCAAATGGGGGCCGAGGCGGCCGGATCCGGCATGCTCTCCGGAGTCCGCGCCATCACCGTGGGCGGCGGCCCCATGGACCGTGGCGCCCTGGCGCGTGCCGAACGGTCACTGGGCACCAGGATCCTGCGCGTCTTCGGCATGTCGGAGTGCCTCGGCCACACCTCACCCCGCCCCGACGACCCCGAGGAGATCAGGCTGGGCAGAGACGGCCGCCCCTTCCCCGGCACGGACCTGCGCGCACTGACCCCCGACGGTGCCGTGGCCGGACCGGGCGTCACCGGCCGGGCACAAGTCCGCGGCCCCTCCCTGTTCGTCGGCTACGCCCGCGACGGCCGGGCCGAGCGGCCGGAGCTGACCGAGGAGGGCTTCTTCCCGACCGGTGACCTGCTGCTGACCCACGAGGACGGCACCGTCAGCATCATGGGCCGCGAGAAGGACATCATCATCCGCGGCGGCCGCAACATCGACATCACCGAGATCGAACGGGCGGTCGCCGGGTACCCGCGGGTGGCCAGGGCCTGCGTCGCCGCGGTCCCGGACGAGGTGCTCGGCGAACGCGTCGCGCTGCTCGTCGTCACCGAGGACGGACACGGCATCGACCTGGCCGAGGTGACCGGACATCTGGAGAGCGTCGGACTGTCCAAGGCCAAGTGGCCCGAGTTCGTGTACGACGTCGAGGAGTTGCCCCAGACCAAGGTCGGCAAACTCGACCGGAGAGGGGCCCGCGACCTCGCCCACCGGCTACGGACGGGCGCACCCGACTTGGCCTGATCAAAGGCGATCCGGCCTGATCAGAGGACAGTCCCGGAGGGGTCGCACCCCGCACGCCCCGCCGGGTCCGATCCCCAGCGAAACAGAAGCAGCATTGGAGCATCATGACAGCGCGGTTCGACCAGGGCCCATGGGCCGCAGCCGGAGTCCAGACCGTCCAGCCCGGAGTGCACCGCGTTCCCCTGCCACTGCCCAACGACGGCCTGCACGCCGTCAACGTCTATCTGCTGGAGAACCTCGCGGAGGACAACGGCATCGTCATGATCGACGGGGGCTGGGCGATCCCCGAGGCGCGCAAGGCGCTCGAGGAGGCGCTGGCCGCCGTCGGGCGCGACCTCGGCGACATCAGCCACATCCTGGTCACCCACATCCACCGTGACCACTACACCAACGCCGTGGAGCTGCGCCGACTGCTGGGCTCGCGGGTCTACCTGGGCGCGGGCGAACGGCCGGGCCTGGAGATGCTCGACCGGCTGCGCAGCGACCAACCCGCCGGCTCGCTGGAGACGCTGCGCAGGGGAGGAGCGGCCGAACTCGCAGACGAAATCCGGGCGATGGACCACGGCGGCTACGACCCGAGTGTGTGGGAGGCCCCCGACCAGTGGCTCGGCGCGGAAACGCTCCGCTTCGGCGAGCACGAACTGCGCGTCGTACCGACTCCCGGGCACACCAAAGGACATGTGGTCTTCCTGGACGAACAGCGCGGACTGCTGTTCGCCGGCGACCACGTCCTTCCGCACATCACGCCCTCCATCGGCTTCGAGCTGACCGAGGCCGGCGGGCGCCCCCTCGCCGACTACCTGGACTCGCTGCGGCTGATGACGCGGTACGCCGACACCCGTCTGCTGCCCGCGCACGGCCCCGTCACCGACAGCGCCCACGCCCGCGTCGCCGAACTGCTCACCCACCACGACGACCGGCTGGCCAAGAGCCTGACAGCGCTGGGGGAGGACACCCTCGACGCGCACGCGGTGGCACGAAAGCTGGGCTGGACGCGCCGCGAGGTGCCGTTCGCAGACCTCAACGCCTTCAACCAGATGCTCGCCGTGAACGAGACGGCGGCCCACCTGGACGTCCTGGTGCTGCGCGGACGCGCCACGGTGGCGTTCGTGGGCGGGGTGAACCAGTACACGCGCGTGCGCTGACACGCCACGTGCACGAAGGAGGGGCTCGGCCGTCGCCGCGCCCCTCTTTCCCTTTTCAGGGCACCTTCAGGGACCCTTCGTCAGCGGGCCGTCCAACCGCCGTCCACGTACAGCTCGGATCCCGTGATGAAGGTCGCGTCCTGGGAGGCCAGGAACGCCACCGCGCCCGCGACCTCGTCGGGCCTGCCCAGCCGCCCCATCGGGGTGCCCTCGACCATGGCGGTGTGCCGGGGCGTGCCCCGCCACAGTTCCCGGGAGAGGGGCGTCTCGATGAAACCGGGGTGGATCGAGTTGACGCGGACGCCGCGCGTGGCCCAGTGAAGTGCCGCGTTCTTCGTCATCAGGCGGACCGCGCCTTTCGCCGCGTGGTACGAGAACTGGCTGCCGAAGCCGCCGACCGTACCGAAGATCGACGCGATGTTGACGATCGAGCCGCCGCCGGAGCGTTCGATCGCGGGACCGCCGTGCTTCATGCCGAGCCACACACCGCCCTGGGTGACCGCGATGACCTTGTCCCAGGACTCCTGGGTCTCCGTCTCCACCGTCCGCATCTCGGCGATACCCGCGTTGTTGACGAGCACCGACAGCCCGCCCAGCTCGTCGACCACCCGCTCGACCGCGCCGCGCCACGCCTCCTCGTCGCTGACGTCCAGCGCGAGGCCCAGCGCCCGCGCCCCGTCACTCGTCAGCTCCTTCGCCAGGTCGTCGCAGCGACCGGCGTCCACGTCCGTCACCACCACCGTCGCGCCCTCCGCGGCGAGCCGGTGCGAAACGGCATGTCCGATGCCGCCGGTCGCACCGGTGACCAGGGCGATCCGTCCGGACAGTCGGTCTCCCACGGGCTCTCCTCGGTTCGGTGTGGCCGCGGTCATGGCAGCAGCTCCAGCCCCGAGCGCAGCAGCGCGGGAACCGCGGACCCGACCCGCTCGAATCCGGTGCCGACGGTCTGTCCCGCGAGGTAGCGGGCGTGGATGCCCTCCGCGATGACGGCGAGCTTGAAACAGCCGAGGGCCTGGTAGTAGGGCAGGGCGTCGATGTCGCGGCCGGACTTCACGGCGTACCGCGTGGCCAGTTCGGGCCCGGTGGGGAAGCCGGGGTTGGCGGTGGGGACATGGCGCGCCGCGAGGACCGGCTCGCAGGTCGGGTCCCAGTACATGAGGAGCATCCCGAGATCGGCGAGAGGATCACCGAGCGTGGCCATCTCCCAGTCGACGATCGCCGCGATCCGGCCGAAGCCGTCGGGGGCCAGGATGGTGTTGTCCAGGCGGTAGTCGCCGTGGACGATCGCGGGAGCGCCGCTGACGGGTACGGCGCGGGCGAGCCTGCCGTTGAGTTCGTCGACGTCGGGCAGCGAACGCGTGGCGACCTTCTCCCACTGTCCGCGCCAGCGCCGCACCTGACGCTCCAGATAGCCGTCCGGCCGGCCGAAGTCACCGAGCCCTACGCCGGAGGCGTCGACCGAGTGAAGGGCCACCAGCGCGTCCAGGAGCGCGTCGGCAGCCCGTCGTGCCTCGTCCGGCGGCAGTACGGCAGCCTCGTCGCCGTCGCGCAGCACCGTCCCCTCCACAAAATCGACGACGCAGAACGGCGCGCCGATCACCTCCGGGTCACGGCACGACAGCACGGCACGCGCGACCGGCACCCCGGTACCGTCGAGCGCGGCGACGACGCGGTATTCGCGGTCCATGTCGTGCGCCGTGGGGGTCAGCACCCCCAGCGGGGGCCGGCGCAACACCCACCGGTGCGTCCCGTCGGTCACCTCGTACGTCAGATTGGAGCGCCCGCCCTGGAGCAGCCGGATCCTCAACGGGCCTGCGCACTCGGGGACATGGCGGTCGAAGTACCGCTGCAGCGCGGGCACGCCGACGCCGACCACAGCGGCCTCGGACGCGGTCACTGTGCGGCCACCCGCTCCCGCGCCGCCCGTACCGCGCGCTTGGCGATGGCCCACCGATGAGTCTCGGAAGGACCGTCGTAGATCCGGAAGGGACGCACCTCCCGGTACAGCCGGGACAGCGGGGCGTCCCCCGAGATGCCGAGCGCGCCGCACACCTGCACGGACCGGTCGACCACCCGGTTGACCGCCTCGGAGACGAACGTCTTGGCGATCGACGTGTGCTGGGCGGCCGAGCGGCCCTGGTCCAGTTCCCAGCAGGCCCGCCACAGCACCGCACGGCTGGTCGCGATGTCGATCTCGGAGTCGGCCAACAGCTGCTGCACCATGCCCAGTTCGGCCAGCGGTTTGCCGAAGGCCGCACGCTCCGTCGCCCGCTCCAGGGCGATGTCCTGCGCCCGCCGTGCCACGCCGAGCCAGCGCATGCAGTGCGTCATCCGGGCGGGCCCGAGGCGCACCTGCGCGTACGTGAACCCCTGGTCCACCTCTCCCAGAACAGCGCTGTCGGCGACTTCGCAGCCTTCGAAGACGATCTCGCTGTGCCCGCCGAACAGGCCCTGGTCCAGGGTGTCGATGTTGCGGACGATCTTCATTCCCGGGTTGTCGGCATCGACGAGGAACATCGTGGCGCCGCCCGCGTCGCCAGGTCCGCCACTCGTGCGAGCCATGCAGATGGCGAAGGCCGCCCCATCGGCGCCGCTGATGAACCACTTGCGTCCGTCGATCCGCCAGCCGCCGTCGACCCTGGTCGCGATGGTGGCGAGGGCACGCGGATCGGAACCGGCGCCGGGCGCCGGCTCCGTCATCGCGAAACAGGACCGGACCTCACCTGCGGCCAGCGGCCGCAGGTAGCGTTCTTTCTGTTCGTCGGTGGCGACCACCTCGAGCAGATGCGAGTTGCCCTCGTCGGGTGCCGCGCAGTTCAGCGCCAGCGGCCCGAGCAGCGAGTACCCGGCCGCCTCGAACACCACGGCCTGGCCGCACAGGTCGAGCCCGAGCCCACCCCATTCCGTGCCGACATGGGGTGCGAACACCCCTGCGTCGCGGGCTGCCTGCTGGAGCCTGCGGCGCAGCGGCTCGGGACCGGCGTGGATGTTCCCGTCGCACGCCCGCTCCTCGGGTATCACCACGTCCTGGACGAACGCGGTGGTGCGCCGAGCGACGGCGGCGACCTTCTCGTCGATCTCGAACCCGATGGGCATGTGCACTCCCGAGCTTGGCTACTGACTATTAGCCATCTCAGGGGGCGCGGGGGCGGCATGTCAAGAGTCCCGTCTATGCTTGCTGCTCCAGTAGACGAATTCGGCTAACGGTCGGTAGCTTCAGGAGTTCAGGTGAGCCCAGCCCAGAGTGAGGGGCACGGCAAGTCGCACAGCGCATCGCGCAACGGGTCGTACGAGAGGCCGCACCGGCCGGCGCGGGCCGAGGGCACGCCCGTCACCGACCGCCGGTCGGCGATCCGGCAGGCCGCGCTGCGGCTCTTCGCCGCACAGGGCTACCGGTCCACCACCATGGCCGACATCGGAGCCGCCGTGGGCATCCGAGGCCCGAGCCTCTACAAGCACGTGGCCTCCAAGCACGAACTGCTGGCCGAGATCATGATCGGCACGATGGAACAGCTCATCGCCGACACCATCGTGGCCGTCTCCGGTACCGACGACGTCCGCGAACAGCTGCGCCGCTCCGTGGAGGCGCACATCCGCTACCACGCCCGCCACCGCCTCGAGGCCTTCGTCGGCAACCGCGAGATCGGCAGCCTGGACCAGCCCGACCAGGACCGGGTGCTCGGCCGCCGCAGCGACTACGAGCGCCGCTTCCGCGAACTCATCGAGCAGGGCGCCGCCGAGGGTGCCTTCCACGTGCAGTCGGCCCGCATCGCCTCGTACTCGATCCTCGACATGGGTATCGGCGTCGCCAGCTGGTTCCACGAGGGCGGCGAGTTCTCCGTCGACCAACTCGCCTACCAATACGGCGACATCGCCCTGCGCATCGCGGGGGCGCGTCGGCGGGGGAGGAGTCGACCGGGTGACGTATGACGGCGATGACGGCGAGGTCCGGCGGGATCGCGGATCGTGCAGCGCGGCCGCGACTTCATGAGCCGGCCTCAAGCACGGGAGCGATGCCGAGGAGGGATCCAGATTTTCGAGGTGCGGCGGTGTGAGGATGTCGAGAACGTGCCACCAGCTCCGTCCCAGGGACAGCAGCGGACACCACCGGCCGCACGAAGACGAAGGAGAAACCAGCATGGCGATTCAGCGGATGGACAACGTCGGCATCGTCGTCGAGGACATGGATGCCGCCATCGCATTCTTCGTGGAACTGGGTTTGGAGCTGGAGGGCAGGGCGGAGGTCGAGGGCCTCTTCGCCGATCAGTGCACCGGACTCGACGGCGTCCGCTGTGACATCGCGATGGTCCGGACGCCGGACGGTCACAGCCGGCTCGAGCTGGCGAAGTACCGCAGCCCCGCGGTGATCAGCGCCGGACCGCGCAACCGGCCGCACAACATTCTGGGCACGCACCGCGTCATGTTCGCCGTGGACGACATCGAGGACACCGTTGCCCGCCTGCGGCCGCACGGCGCCGAACTCCTCGGCGAGATCGCCCGGTTCGAGGACATCTATCTGCTCTGCTACCTCCGCGGCCCTGCGGGCATCATCATCGGACTGGCCGAGCAACTGCGCGAGTAAGGGGCAATGCCTGTGGCCGGTGTACGGCCGGCCGCGTCAGTGCGTAGGAGCCTGGTGACATGAGGCCGACTTGCGGGCCAGTATTTGAAGACCCGCCGCTGTGTTGCCGTTCATGGTGGCCACGGTGATTCGTCGCGTGTCGATGGTCTCGAACCCGGCGAGCAGAGAGGTGAACCAGTCGCTCGGATGGTGGCGGCACACTGCGCCGTCGCCGGTCTCGAACACCCCATAGGTGCCGTAGGACTCGGCGAACCTCGCGTAGCGGTCACGGTTGCGCTGATCGTCCTGTAGCAGCAGATCGCTGAGGTAGAGCAGTGCGCCGGGCTTGAGCACCCGATGCAGCTCGCCGATCAGCAGCCGCTGTGCGCTGTCACTTGGGATGCAGGTCAGCACCGCGAAGAGCACCACGGCGTCGATACTCGCGTCCGGGCAGGCGATTGCAGGCGGCGTGTCAAGCACCGCGAAGCGCATCGAGGGGTGGAGGCTGCGGGCCCTGGCGATCATTCCCGGCGATGTGTCGACGCCGGAGAGGTTGTCAAAGCCTTGCTGTTCCAGGGCGTCCAGGGTTCGGCCGTAGCCGCAACCGTAGTCGAGGATCGCCGCGCTTCGTTCGACGTTGTCCAGCCATGGTGTGTGCAGCGGATGTGTGAATCGCTTGGTCGTCGCGGCGGCGTCCCAATATGCGGTCTGGCTGTTGACGTCGGACACAGTGGATGCCTCCCACGGGCGTCTCGGGGTGGTCACGTTGCCACTCTCTCAGGGCGTTCGGCTACATGGCCATGCGTCGAAGCGGGCTCCGGCGCGGACGAGGGCGATGAGGTGAAGTGCGTTGACCGGTCCGCGGCGGCGGTCGCGGCCGGTGGCTTCTCGCCGTGCCCGTGCTTGCCCGCGGGATCGCGGCATGGGCGACGACCTCGGCGTGTGTCGCGAGGACGGTCGGGTTGCGGCCGAGGTCGACGTCCTCGGCCCGTACAGATCCTTCGACGTGGCGGCGGCGCGGTCTCGTTCAGGTCGGCGACGGCGCGTGCTGGACGTCGCCCACCGCGCGGTCGTCCGTGCCAAGGCCGTACTGATCCAGGCCGGTCAGGGCGCCCGCACCTGGCAGGGAGTCGACGTCACGAAGGCTGGTCCCCGGCGACGCTGAGGCACCTGCGTACCTCCGGCTGTGCGCCTGACCCCGGTCGGAGGGTTGCCGGCGGCGGGCAGTCCGCCCTCGCCGGAGCTCTGTCCGACAGGCTGGGGGTCACCCTGCGCCTACGCCAGCCTCCTCGATCGCGCGGCCGCCCTGCTGTCCGCCTGCGAGTCCGTCGTTCTGGACGCCACCTGGTCCGACCAGGCGCAGCGTGAGGCGGCGCAGCGGGTGGGCGAACGCACCCGCACCACCTGGTCGCCCTACGCTGCCACGTTCCGGACGACATGTCAGCGGCCCTTCTGAAGGCGCGCCTCCGGGCCGTCCGAAGCCGACCTCGGCCAACGTGTTCTCGCAGGGCGCCACCACGGGCGCCCTGAACGTGGTGCTGTACCGGGCGTGGGAAAACGTGTCATGTCCGGCGGTCACTGGAACGCCGCGTGGATCTCCTGCTCGGTCGCGTTGTGCGAGACGAGCAGGATCTCGTCGCCGGGGCGGAGCAGGAGCGCCGGATCAGGCACGGTGGGCTGCCCGTCGCGGACGATCGTGGCGACGACCGCCCCCTCGGGCAACGGGACGTCGCCCAGCGCAACACCCGCTGTCCTGGACTGCGGCGTGATGGCCGTTTCGATGACGTCCACGCCGGCCTTGCTGAGCCGTAGCAGGGCGACCGTGTCGGTGGCCCCGGTGGCCTCCTCGATGAGGGAGATCAGCGGGGTGGCGGCGGGGACGGCGACGTCGACGCCCCAACGTCCGTCGAACAGCCACGCGTTGTCGGCGTCGTTGACCCGGGCCGCCACGCGGGCCACGGAGAACTGACGTTTGGCGAGCAGGCTGATGACGAGGTTGTCCTCGTCGTCCCCGGTGGTGGCGATGACGAGGTCTGCGGTGAGAGCACCGGCGTGTTCCAGGAGGGTGGGCTCACAGGCGTCCCCGGCGACCAGCCGCACCGGGACGCGCCCTTCCAGTTCGGCCACGCGGTCGTCGTCGGCGTCGATCAGCGTGACCTCGTTGTGGGCGGCGGCAAGCACCTGGGCGATCTGGGTGCCGAGCCGTCCGGCGCCGGCGATGATCACGTTCACGTCCCCAACTCCTTGTCGAGAAAGCCGCGCAGTCTGCTGAGCGCGGTCGCGGCGACGGTGAAGGTGACCAGGTCGCCCATCCGAGCGGTCGTGCTGTGCGAGGGGATCAGGGAGCGGCCCGCGCGGGTGACCTCGACGACGCGGATCTCGCCGTCGACCTCGAACTCGGCCAACGGCCGCCCGTTCAGATAGGGAGGAACTTCGGAGCGGTAGAGGAGAGTCTCGCCGTTGCCGAAGCTGATTTCTGGGGTCAGGTGGCGGTGCAGCAGCATCTGGTGGATCTGGTGGACCGTCCAGCGGACGCTGGCGATGGTGGGTATGCCGAGTTCGCGGTAGATGTCGGCGCGCCGGGGGTCGTAGATGCGGGCCAGGACGTTCGGCACCCGGTAGGTCTCCTTCGCCGTGCGCGCACTGACGATGTTGCTGTTGTCCCCGGAGGTGACGGCGACGAAGGCGTCCACGTGCTCGATACCGGCAGCCTCGAGGACGGCGCGGCTGTAGCCGTTGCCCTCGTGGAAACGGATATTCGGGCTGTCGGGCAGTTGCCGGGCCGCCTTGGGCCGTCGGTCTACCACCTGCACGTCGTGCCCTTCGGAGGCGAGCAGACCGGCGAGGGCGGCACCCACCCGCCCGCAGCCGACGACGATCACCTTCACTGTCGCGCTCCCTTCCGGCGGTCGGCGCTGCGGCGCAGCCACCGCTTGCGGATCTCGTCCGCGATCAGGGGCAGGGTCCCGAGCCCGGCCAGTACCGCCCAGTCGGCGGCGTCCAGTGCTGCGGTGTTGAAGACGTCCTGCAACAGCGGCACATAGCTGATCGCGGCCATGAGGGCGATACCGAAACCGCCGGCCGCCAGCAGGGCCGGATTGGACAGCAGCCCCACCTTCAGGATGCTCTGCCGGTCGGTGCGGACCGCGAGTGCGTTGAAGAACTGGCTGAGCACGATTCCGGCCTGGACCATGGTGATCGCCTCCCGGTAGACGGGGGTGTCCTTGGTGAAGTCGTCGAACGGGATGCCCGAGGACCCGACGTGCCAGAAGAAGACGGCGGTGACGCAGAGCGCCTGGATCCCGCCGAGAAACAGGATCCGTCCCACCACGGCGGCCGAGAACAGGTGCTCCCGCCGGGAGCGTGGCGGGCGCTCCATCACGTCGGGCTCGGGGGGCTCGGCCCCCAGGGCCAGGGCAGGCAGTACGTCGGAGCCCAGGTCGATCGCCAGGATCTGCACGGCGCTGATGGGCACCAGCGGGAATCCGGCGAAGGTCGCCGCCAGAATCGGGACCAGCTCCCCGATGTTGTGACTGAAGAGGTAGACGAGGAACTTGCGGATGTTCTGGTAGACGGCCCGGCCGAGCCGCACCGCCGTGGCGATCGAGGCGAACGAGTCGTCCAGCAGCACCATCGAGGCCGCCTCCCGGGCCACGTCGGTGCCCGACGCTCCCATCGCCACACCGATGTCGGCGTGTTTGAGCGCTGGGGCGTCGTTGGCGCCGTCTCCGGTGACCGCCACGACCTCGCCCCGCTGTTGGAAGGCGGTGACCACGCGCATCTTGTGCTCGGGGCTGACCCGGCACAGCAGCAGCTCGGACGGTTCGGCGAGCAGGGCGTCGAGTGCCTCCTCGTCCATCGCGTCGAGCCGGGCACCCGTCACCACGACCGGATCCGGCCCCCGAACGATCCCCACGCGGCGGGCCACGGCCTCCCCGGTGAGCGGGTGGTCGCCGGTGACCATGACGATCCGGATGCCCGCCCTGCGGCAGGCGGCGACCGCTTCGGTGACTTCCGGACGCGGCGGGTCCAGCATGCCGACCAGTCCCAGGAACATGAGTCTCGACTCGGCCTCGTGCTGCGTGGGATGGGGATCGTCGAGCTCCCGCCGCGCAGCGGCCAGTACCCGCAGTCCCTGCGAGGCCAGCGCGTCACTCGCCGCGAGGACCGCCGCCCGGTCCTGCTCGGTCAGTGGCCCGCGCCGTCCCTCCCATTCCCCCTCGGTACAGCGCGCCAGCAGCTCCGCCGGCGCACCCTTGGCGCACGCCTCGTAGCCCGCGCCGCTCTTGTGCACCGTGGTCATCAGCTTGCGGTCCGAGTCGAAGGGGTACTCACTCACGCGGGGCGTCGCCGCCTCCTCGGCACCGAGGTCGAGGCCCGCCTTGGCCGCGACGACGAGCAGCGCGCCCTCGGTGGTGTCGCCGAGCACCCGCCAGTGCCGGCGGCCGTCGGGTGGAACCAGACGGGCGTTGCAGCACAGGGCCGCCACCCTGAGCAGCTCGCGTGCCGGTGCCGCGCCGGCGACCTCCCCGCCAGGGGCGTATCCCACACCGGTCACCGCATGGGTCTCACCCCCTGCCCACACCTGGGTGACGGTCATCTCGGCCTGCGTGAGCGTTCCGGTCTTGTCGGTGCACACCACCGTGGTCGACCCGAGCGCCTCGACCGCCAGCAACTGCTTGATCAGAGCTCGGCGGCGAGCCATCCGCCGTACGCCGATCGCCAGTGACACCGAGAGGGTGGCGGGCAGCCCTTCCGGGACCATCGCCACCATCACCCCGAGCGCGAACACCGACGCGGCCACCAGGGACTCCCCGGTGGGCAGCCGCACGGCGAAGAGCAGGGCGCCGATCCCCAAGGCAGCCCCTGCCACCCGCCGTGCCATGGAGGCCACTTGGTGTTGCAGCGGGGTCTTCTGCCGCGGGGCGGCCGCGGCCAGCCGGTAGATGCGTCCGAACTCGGTCGTCGCACCGTTGGCGAAGACCACGACTCGCCCGGACCCGGCGACGACGTCGGTTCCCATGAACACGCAGTTGCGTGCTTCCAGCGGCGGCCCGGCCGGCACCGGGTCGGCCGTACGGCCCACCGCGTTGCTCTCTCCGGTCAGCGGCGCGTTGTTCACGGCCAACTCGTGCGCCTCGACCACCCGGCAGTCCGCGGGTACGGCGTCCCCGGCCTCCAGCACCACCACATCCCCCGGCACCAGGTCCCGCGCCGGAGCCTCCAGGAGTCGGCCGTCCCGCAGCACTCGGCAGGTGTGGGGCACCATCGCCTCCAGTGCCTGAGCCGTCCGCTCCGCCGAGTACTCCTGCGCGAACCCGATGGCGGCGTTCAGCACCACGACGCACAGGATCGCCACGGCGAGTTGCAGAGTGCCGACGTCCCGGGGTTCCTCCAGCCCGTAGGCCAGGAACGTGATCGCCGACGCGACGAGCAGCACGACCGCGAAGAGGTCCGTGAACTGCGCCCCCAGTTGCCCCCATAGGGGGCGACGCCTCGCGCGTGGCATTTCGTTGGGCCCGTACTGCTCCATCCCCGCCCGTGCACGGTCCGCCGACAGACCGCGCCGTGAGGTGTCCAGCGCGGTGTACACGTCACCAGCGGCGAGTTCTCGTACCGAAGGGCGCGGGGCGGGAACGGACGCGGCGTCGACCGCCGAGTCACTCCCTCCGCCTGGGACCAGCGGGTCCGAGCCGGTGCGCATCATCCGAACCCGTACGGCGCCGAGGTCCTCGGTTCCGGCGGAACCGCTCGGACCGCGCGGGGTGCCTTGCGTGCGGCTTTCATCACGGACTCCAATGAGTTCGGCGGCCGTCCCGTCGGCGCACCGCCGTCATTCGGTGGCGCCCTTGCATCGTCGGGCGAGTCGTACGGCGCCGCCAGGGCCGTCCGGGGCAGGGGAGGGGGGCCGCTCGGGCCTCCTCACACCGGGACCGTGATGACCGGGCAGTGGGCGTGCTGCAGAACTCCCTGGCTCACCGAGCCCAGCAGCATGCCCGTGAACCCGCCGTGCCCGCGGGTTCCCACGACCAGGCCGAGGGCGTGTTCCGAGGCTTCCGTCAGAACCCGCACGGGGTGGCCGAGGACGACTTCGTGGTGCAGCTCCACTTCCGGGTGTGTCGCGGTGCGGCCCGCGACCGTCTCGGACAGCACGCGGCGGCACTCCTGCACCGCGGCCTCCTCGTCGAGGACCCCGAGGAGCGGCGGATGCCACACATAAAGGGCCCTGAGAACCGCACCGCGCAGGGCCGCCTCCTCGAATGCCATGTCCACCGCCGCGGCGGCATGCGGACTGCCGTCGACGCCGACGACGAAGTACGCGGGCTCCTGGGTGATGTGCTCCGGCTCCGGAACGACGACCACCGGGCAGGGAGCGTGGGCGGAGAGCGGGAGCGCCACGGAGGCGGAGGTGAACCTTTCGCGCCGGGTGCTCAGATGCCAGGAGCCCACCACGACCAGGGAGGCGTTCCGCGCCTCCTCGCGCAGAACCCACGCCGGCTCTCCTTCCGCCAGCACCGTCGAGACCTCCACCGTCGGCCATCGGGACTCGACGAAGGCGACCGCCTCCTTGAGGGACTCGGCACCCGCTTCGTGCAGCGTGCGGTTCCACTCCTCCCAGGAGGGCCGTGCTTCCCCCGTTCGGTATCCGCCGGTCGGCACACCCTGGGCGTGGACCAGCCGAACGGGCAGGCCGCGGCGATCCGCTTCATCGACGGCCCAGGCGAGTGCCAGCCGTTTCGAGGGGTCGGGGTCGACCCCCACGACGATCGCCCGACGCCCGTCCGCACTGCTCATGGCACCTCCAGGAGATTCCCGTCGCCGCCGTCCACTCACGGTCCTTCCAGCGTGACCCCAGCCGTCGGGAGCCGCCACGTCACCGCTCCGCGAGCGCTCGATCTGGCGGTGCCTGGCTGGGCGGCCACCCGGCCGGGGGGCCGGCTGCGCAAGGTGCGACCCGTTGATGCGGGGTGTTGTGGCCTGAGGGAGCCTGGAAGGGCGGGAGACGGGGCGGCCGTCGGAGGGCCGGTTCGCGGCAGGTGATTGCCGGGCTGCGCGGCGTGGGACCGCGGCTGGTGCATGCCTTCGGGTGGCCGCCGAAGCATCTGCCGCCCGGCCGACGGACCCCGTGGAGTCCGCCGATGGCACGGGTGGACGGCACGCTGAGCGAGGCTGAGGAGCGAGCCCGCAGAGCAGTGCAGCAGGTGGATGTGACGCGCGAGGTCACCGTCGGCGAGCCGCTGACGGTACGGGAGATCGAGTCGCGGACCGCCTCGCTCGTCGTGGTCGGCAGCCGGGGCCTCGGGGCGTTCGGCGGCCTGCTGCCGGTGGTGCGGGGCCGGCCCGACCCGGACAATCCCGAACTGCCGGCGGTCGACGGCTCGTCGGCGGGCGAGGGCGCCGTTGAGTTCGCCTTCACCGACCGAGGCGACGAGCGAGCCCTCTGGATCGTGCGTTCGCCGAGTGGCCACTGCGGACCGAATGGAGGGAGGCTGGAGGGAGCTGATCCATGTTCCCGGAAGCTGTTTCGATCGCCGGGGAGGCTGCCACCAGGCCGGGTGACCAGCTGATCGGAGGAAGCCATGAGGGTGGGAGTGCTGACCGGCGGCGGTGACTGTCCAGGCCTCAACGCCGTGATCCGCAGCGTCGTCCGCAAGGGCGTCCAGGAGTACGCCATTGACTTCGTCGGTCTGCGAGACGGCTGGCTCGGCGCGCTCCAAGGCAAGGTGATGCCGCTCGACATCCCCGGCGTGCGCGGAATCCTCCCCCGCGGCGGAACCATACTCGGCTCCTCCCGCACCAACCCGTTCAAGCACGAGGACGGCCTGCGGCGTGTGCAGGACACCCTTGCGGCGCACGACGTGGACGCGCTCATCGTGATCGGCGGCGAGGACACGCTCGGTGTCGCCACCGAGCTGAGCCGTCAGGGGATCAATCTGGTCGGTGTACCGAAGACCATCGACAACGACGTGTCCGGCACCGACTACACCTTCGGCTTCGACACCGCCGTCGGCATCGCGACCGAGGCCATCGACCGCCTCCACACGACTGCTGAGTCGCACATGCGCACCCTTGTGGTCGAGGTGATGGGACGGCACTCCGGGTGGATCGCGCTGCATGCCGGCATCGCGGGCGGCGCCAACGCGATCCTCATCCCGGAGCAGCCGTTCGACATCGCTCAGGTCTGTGCGTGGGTGCAGAGCCGATTTGAGATCAACTATGCGCCGATCGTCGTGGTGGCGGAGGGGGCTGTCCCCCACGAGGGTCAGATGGTGCTCAAGGACCAGGCGTTGGACGAGTTCGGCCATGTGCGGCTGTCCGGCATCGGCGAGTGGCTGGCCCGGGAGATCTCGGAACGCACGGGCACGGATGCTCGCACCACGGTCCTGGGGCACATCCAGCGCGGCGGGACTCCGAGCGCCTTCGACCGGTGGCTGGCCACGCGCTTCGGGCTGCACGCCGTCGACGCGGTCAAGGACGGTGACTTCGGCAAGATGGTGGCCCTGCACGGTACGCAGATCGTCCGGATTCCGCTCGCCGATGCCACAGACACGACCAAGAAGGTCGATCCGTCGCTCTACGACGAGTTCGAGGTGTTCTTCGGCTGACCCCAGGCACTCGCCGGATCGTCATCGGACCTGCTGGTCCTCCATCAGCCCATGTGCGGAACGACTGCCACCGGACAGCGGGAGTGGTGCAGTACGGCGTGGGTGATGGGCCCCAGTCTGCCCTCGACCGCCTGCGGATCGCTACGGCGGCCCACGACGAGCAGCTCCGAGCCGCGGGACATGTTCAAGAGCGCTTCGGCGGGGTGGAGCAGCACGACGTCGGAACGGACCGTCACCCGCGGGTACTTTTCCTGCCACGCGCGCAAGGCGTCGGAAAGCTGCAACACCTCCTGATCCTCCCAGGTGGCGCGGTCCTCCTCGGTCACCGCCAGCGTCCGGGGAGACACGGAGTCGGCTGGAAGGGCCCAAGCCTGGACCACCCGCAGACCGGCTCCCCGTGCCTCAGCGGCCGAGAACGCGAAGTCCGCCGTTTCGCTGACCGGGTGATGCGCGTCGAACCCCACCACCGTTTGGGCGGCGCCGCGTGCCGCGGGTCTCCCTCCTCCCAAGGCGCCGGCGCGCTGTTGGGGTACCAGCACGATGGGGCAAGGGGCTGCCATGGCCATCCGCAGGGCCACCGAGCCGACCACGAGCCCGTCGAAGCCGCCCGCACCCCGTGTGCCGACCACGAGGACCCCGGCAGTGCGTGCCGCAGCCAGGAGTGCCGAGGCCGGTGCGTCATCGGCCTGTTCACTCCGTACTGCGAGGTCCGGGTAGCGGTCGCTGAGATCGGCAACCGTCTGCCGGAGCATCTGCTCACCCATGCGACGCAACCTGTCCACGGCCGGGAGCGGCACGGCAGCGCCCGGCAGCGGTGGGGAGGCCTGTATCAGGCGCAGCTGAACGCCACGGAGCGCGGCCTCTCGCGCCGCCCAGTCGGCTGCCACCGAACTGTGCGCGGACCCGTCGATACCGGCCAGCACAGGGCGACTCATCGTGTCCTCCTTCGCCGGGCGTGGACCTCCGCAGGAGAACCGCTCAGCCCCTGCCTTTCCCCTTCCAGTTCCAGTTCCACTTCCACTTCCACTGTTCCACGGCGGGAACGCGATGGCGTCCGCAGCGGTGCGGAGCCGAGGGCCCCAAGCGGAGCGGTCCGCATCACTGCCGAAGACCTACTGGCCCTGCGTCAAGCGCGTGGGTGGCGGAGACCAGATGAGGCCGAAGGCCAGTTCGAGCGGGACGGACTACCGTGGATGCCCGGGGTCCTCACGCAGGGCGGCGGCGACCAGGCCTTCGAGGGCCTCGCGGGACACTTCTCCGCCGCTCACCAGCCGGTCGAAGACCAGCCCGTCGATGCAGGTCAGCAGGGTGTGAGTGCGATTCTCGACGTCCGTCACGCCGTGCGTGGTGAGGAACAGCCGCACGGCTCGCGGCCGGCGTTCTCGCGGGGTACGAGGATCTCGCGCAGTTCAGGGTCACGCATGCTCTCGACGGCGCAGGCGTAGCGGGCGAGCGAGCGGCGGCGGCCCTCGCTGGTGAGCCGATGTCGGGTGAGCAATGCCATGCCGTCCACCAGTTCCTCGACGGTGCGCAGAGGTGGAAGCTCTTCGGCCATCATGTGCAGTTCTGCCTGGTCGAGTTGGACCAGGCGTGTGACCAGTCCGGTGAGCAGCGCGGCTCGGGTGCGGAAGTAGGCCCACCGTCGACTCCGCGCTCGCGCGCTACGACGCCGAGCGCCGACCGCGCAGCCAGGCCGTCGCGCGGGCCGCCCGGCAGGCCGGGCGGATGGGCCGGCAGCTCTCCCACCCGCTGGCCGTCGCCCCGCGCAACACGGCGATGCGGCTGACACCCTCCCGCGCCGCAACGCACATGATCCTTCGGCACCACGCCTGGGTCCCACCACAACTGAGCTGATGCGCACGACAGCCCTGTCAAGTGCGGCGGGTCGGCAGTCGGGGTCTGTGGTCTGATCGACGTGGGTCCTGTTCGCGTCGACGGGGACGGTTGGCCCCTACCGTCCGTACGGGGCGCTGACGCACTCTGGGGGAGTCAGCGCAGTGGATCCCCTCACCCGGGAGGCGGGCGAACCGTATGAACGCCCAGGCCAGGGGTGATGCCGAGGAGACGCGGGTGCTGGTCGTGGAGGACGATCGTGGCATCGCGGAGTCCCTGGTGCGCGGCCTTCGGCAGGCCGGATACGGAGTCGAAGGCGTCCGGACCGGGCGCGCAGCTCTGTCGGCGCCCACACCCGACGTCGTCCTGCTGGATCTGGGGCTGCCGGACATCGACGGCGTCGAGGTGTGCAGGCGGCTGCGTGCCCGGTCGGACGCCGCGATCATCGCGGTGACCGCTCGGGGCGAGGAGGCCGACCGGGTGGTGGCCCTGGACGAGGGCGCCGACGATTACCTGGTCAAGCCCTTCGGGCTGGCCGAGCTGCTGGCGCGGATGCGGGCCGTGCTGCGCCGCAGGCGTCCTGCCGAGCCGGAGATCCTGCGGCACGGGCCACTGGCGCTGGACCTGCGAACCCGGCAGGTCTCGGTCGAGGGACGTGCGGTGGCGCTGACGCCGAAGGAATTCGGCATCCTGGAGTGCCTGGCCGCGGACCCGGGCCGCGCGGTGACCCGGCAGCAGATCCTGGAACGGGCGTGGGACGCCCACTGGTACGGGCCGACGAAGGTGCTGGACGTGCACGTGGCCGCGCTGCGCCGCAAGCTCGGCGTGCCGGGGCTGATCGAGACGGTCTACGGGCAGGGCTTCCGGCTCGGGACGGTCCAGGAGCCGCAGGAGCAGCCGTGACGCGCCGGATCACCTGGACGCTCCTGGTCCTCACCTCCGTGCTGTTGGTGCTGGCAGTGGTACCGCTGGCGGTGTCGTTGACGGCGCGCGAGCGCGTCGCCTACCGCGACAGCCAGCGGGCTGCCACACGTGTGATCGCCGCGGCGGCCGAGGAGCATCTCTCCGACCACAAGCCGCCGACCGCCATGCGCCGGGAACTGGAGGCCGCAGCGCGGGCGGGGGACTGCGCCGCCGTGTACGACACCTCGGGGCGCGTGCTGGCCAGTACGTCCTGTACGGCTGCCCAGGGTGAGGAGGCGGAGGAACTGGTGAAGGACGTGCTGGCCGGGCACGAGCCGGAGCCACCGGAGAACGAGGGACGGCTTGTGGCCGCGGAACCGGCCGGAGAGGTGCGCCGGCCCGCTGGAGCCGTCGTCCTGGCCCGCTCCGCCGACCCGCTGGACGCCCGTATCGCGGCTATCTGGGGCTGGTCCGCCGCGATCGGTGTCGCCGGGCTGGCCGCGTCCGCGCTGCTGTCCGTGCGCCTGGCCCGCTGGGTCAGCCGTCCATTGTCGACGCTGGACGTCAGCGCCCGGCGACTGGGTGAGGGGGCCCTCGACGAGCGGGCCGACGTCGGGGCGGGTCCACCGGAGGTGCGTCGGCTGGCTGCCACCTTCAACACCATGGCGGCTCGTATGGAGGCACTGGTCCACGGCCATCGGGCGGTGATCGCGGATGTGTCCCACCAGCTGCGCACCCCGTTGGCCGCACTGCGGCTGCGGCTCGACGTCCTGGCCGCCGACGCCGGAGGTGACACCGCTGCGGAGTTCGCCGCCGCGCAGGAGGAGATCGCACGGTTGTCCCGGCTGGTCGACGGGCTGCTGGCGGTCGCGCGTGCCGAGCAGGCGGCACCGCGTCCGACCGCGGTGCGGATCGACGAGGTGGTGGCCGAGCGGGCGGCCGCCTGGTCGCCCGTCGCCGAGGAACGCGACGTCCGGCTGACCGTAGTTTCCGAAGGGCCGGCCCTGACCGTCGCGCTGGGCGCGGGGCATCTGGAGCAGATCCTCGACAACCTGATCGCCAACGCCGTGGATGCTGTGCCCGAAGGCGGAAGCATCACCCTCGACCGTGGCACGGTGGGGGACGCGGTCCGGGTGTTCGTGCGGGACGACGGTCCCGGGATGACGGAGGAGGCGAGGGCGGTCGCCTTCCGCCGGTTCGGTAACCCCCAGGCCCGGGGCGCGGGCCTGGGGCTGGCCATCGTGCACCGGCTGGTCACCGTCAACGGCGGTACGGCACGGCTGGAGGACACGCCCGGTGGCGGGCTGACCGTCGTACTGGATCTGCCCCTGTGGCCCGAGCGGGGTGCGGCGTAGAGATCTTTACCGGTTCTGAAGGAGACGTGAGCGAGTTCCTGGGTGCCGTGAGCACAGCCTGGATGTGCACGCAGCCGATCCGGGCCGCCGATCTCCAGGAGCGCTGCCATGGCCCCCTCGCCCGACGACTCCCCGCCGACACCCGCCCCTGCTTTTTCCTCGCACGCACGTGACCGCGGCCTGCGCCGCAGCCGCCGCACCACGTTGTGGATCGCGGTCACCGCTGCGGCCGGCGCGGCGGCTCTGGGCGGTGTGTACACGCATGTGCTGCCGGGCGGTTCGGCCGCCCCCGCGCCGGTGAACGCACCGGTCCACCATCCCGCTGCGTCTACCGGCGCGACTGTGGGGAAGGGGGGCGAGGAGCCGAACGGTCACCAGGATGGCGAGGATGACAACGACGAGGAGGGCGCGGCTCCCGTCACGCAACCGGCTCCGCAGCCCCCGGCCCAGCCGCCCGCCGCGACCCAGCAGCAGCCGCAGACCACGACGGGGGCGTCATGAGCACGCACATCCCGGCCCTCTCTCCCTCTCAGGTCGTCTTCCCGGCCCTCGGCACGACGGCCGCCCTGCTGGTCACGGACCCGGCCGCCCTGCCCGCCGCGGAAGCGGTGCTGCGCGCCGAGCTGGCTGCCGTCGACCGCACCTGCAGCCGCTTCCGGCCCGACTCCGAGCTCACACGTGTGAATGTGAGCGCAGGTGTCACGACGAAGGTCAGCGCATACTTCGCCGAGGCCCTGCAGGCCGCCCTGCGTGCCGCCCGCCTCACCGGCGGCGCCGTGGATCCGACCGTGGGCAGCGCGGTGATCGCCCTCGGCTACGACCGCACTTTCGCCTCCCTCTCGCCCGAGGACGCCCGCCCCGTGCCCGTGGCCCGACCGGCGTCCGGCTGGCGGCGGATCGCTTTCGACCCGGACACCCGCCACGTGTGTCTGCCCCCGGGCGCCCGCCTCGACCTGGGCGCCACCGCCAAGGCCCTGGCCGCTGACCATGCAGCCCGGCAGATCGCCGCGGTGACCGGTTGCGGAGTTCTGGTCAGTCTCGGCGGCGACCTGGCGACCGCCGGACCGGCGCCCGAGGGCGGCTGGCGGATCGCCCTCGCCGACGACCACGCCCGGCCCGCCCCGGAAGGCGGTCCCGCCGTGGCGGTGACCAGTGGGGCGCTGGCGACCTCGGGCATCCGGGTGCGCACGTGGCGGCGCGGCGGGCGGGTCCTGCATCACATCGTCGACCCGCTCACCGGCGAACCCGCCGTACCCGTGTGGCGCACGGTCACCGTCGCGGCCGCCACCTGCGTCGACGCCAATGCCTTCAGCACGGCGGCGATCGTGCTCGGTGACCGGGCTCTGGACCGGCTGCACGCCACCGCCCTGCCCGCCCGGCTGACCGGCCTCGACGGCACCGTCGTTCGCGTGGGCGGCTGGCCGCCCGACGGCCACGCTCCCGCCGCTGCGGGCTCCCGGACCGCCGCCCCCGGAGGCCCGCGATGACGACACTGGCCCTGACCGGCAGCCCCCTGTGGTACGCGAGCCGCGCCGGTGGCACCCTCGCCCTGATCCTGCTCACCATTACCGTGGTGCTCGGCATCGCCTCCGGCGGACGCACCGCGCCGCGGCGGATCGGCAGGTTCGAGGTGGGACTGCTGCACCGCAACCTGTCCCTGCTGACCCTGGTGTTCCTCGCTGTCCACGTGGTGACCGCGGTGCTCGATCCGTTCGTCCACCTGAGCTGGGCGGTGTCCGTGGTGCCGTTCTCGGCGTCCTACCGACCGCTCTGGCTCGGCCTCGGCACGGTCGCGCTTGACCTGCTGCTCGCGGTGCTGGTCACCAGCGGGCTACGGCGCCGGCTCGGGGTACGCCGTTGGAAGGCTGTGCATTGGTTGGCCTACGCCGCCTGGCCGGTCGCCATCTTCCACAGCGCCGGCACCGGTACCGACACCCGGCTTTCCCTCCAGCTGTGGCTGTATGCCGCCTGCCTGGTGTCGGTGGTCGGTGCCGTGTGGTGGCGACTGGCGAAGGCCGGTCCGGAGCGGGTCGTCGGACGCCTGGTCGCCGCCGTGGCCGCCATCGCCGTACCTGTGGCGCTGACCGCGTTCCTCGCTGCGGGGCCGCTCCAGCCGGGCTGGGCCCAGCATGCCGCCACGACGGCGATCCTGCACGGGGGCGGACGATGAACTCCCCGACTGCCGTGTCCTCCGCGTCCCACGAACACACGGCTGAGCCGGACTCGTCCGCGGCCGCCCGACTGCTGGCCGGATGGCACGCCACCGGGCGACCGACCGACCTCACCGATCACCTCCGGCGCCACGGGCAGCCTCCTGCCGCCACGGTTCTCGGCAGCCGGACGTCGATGCCGCTGGTGGAGGCTGTCGAGTCGGCCGGGCTCACCGGGCGCGGCGGCGCCGGGTTCCCCACCGCGCGCAAGCTGCGGGCCGTGGCGGAACGTGGCGGCCGGGCCGTGGTCGTCGTCAATGCCATGGAGAGCGAACCCGCCAGCCGCAAGGACCAGTTCCTGCTCGCCGTCGCACCCCACCTCGTCCTCGATGGTGCCGTCCTGGCCGCGACCGCGGTCGGCGCCGATACCGTCCACGTGTGCCTGCCACGCACCCGCAGCGCCCAGTACCGGCAGCTGAGCGAAGCCCTGGACGAACGACACCGCCACCGCCTCGACCGGGTGCGGCTGCGCCTGCACGCCCTTCCGCACGCCTACGTCTCCAGCGAGTCGACCGCGTTGGTGCGCTGGCTCAACGGCGGCCCGGCCCGGCCGCAGGGCAGCCCGCCACGCGCCCACGAACGCGGCGTCGCCCGGCGCCCCACCCTCATCCACAACGCCGAGACCCTCGCCCACCTCGCTCTCATCGCCCGACACGGCCCCGACTGGTTCCGCCGCACGGGAACCCCGGACGAGCCCGGCACGACACTTGTGACCGTCTCCGGCGCCGTCACCACCCCGGGCGTCCAGGAGGTCGCGATCGGCACGCCGCTCGCCACGATCGTCGACCGTGCCGGAGGTCCCACGCAGCCTGTGAGGGCGGTCCTCCTCGGTGGCTTCGCCGGCACCTGGCTCCCGTCGGAACACCTGGACACCCCCCTCACCCAGCGCGACCTGGCCCCGCTGGGCGCCGCCCCCGGGGCGGGCGTGCTCGTCTCCCTTGCCCACTCGGCCTGCGGGCTGAGCGAGACGGCGCGCATTCTCGCCTACCTCGCCGCCCACGGTGCCCGCCAGTGCGGACCGTGCCACTTCGGACTGCCCGCCGTCGCCGACGACTTCGCCATGCTGGCCGCCGGACGGAGCGACCCCGACCTGCTGCCCCGGCTGCACCGGAGGACCGGTCTGCTGCCGGGCCGGGGTGCCTGCCGCCATCCCGACGGTGCCGCCCGCCTCGCCGCCTCCGCCTTGAGCACCTTCGCCGACGACGTCGACCACCACCGCACCTACGGCCCCTGCCCCGCCGGCCACCGGTCGCCCCTCATCCCCGTACCGCCCGCCATACCCCCGGAGACCTGGCGATGACCCCCACCAAGACCCTGCGTGTCGACCGCATCGCCTGCACCGGGCAGGGCCTGTGCGGCGAACTGCTCCCCGAGCTGATCGGCCTCGACGAATGGGGCTACCCCGTTATCAAGGTCCGAGCCGTCCCCGACCATCTGCGCACCCACACGCGCCGGGCCGTCGCCGCCTGCCCCCGCCTTGCCCTCCACGCCGACGACGGTCCCGCGTGACGCGCACAGTGTCCCGTGACACACGCCGGGTCAGTCATCCTCTCCGTCGCCGGCCAAGGCCGTCTTGGAGAAGCTGTCGTGCCACGCGTCCTTCGCCCCCGAATCGCCGAGGGGCGAGGATGCGCCCATGTCTTCGATGCACGCTCGGCGGTCTTCGGCAGCTGCCGCGCCAGGTCGTTCATGGCCCGGCCCGCGGCCAGTTCGTCGCCGATTCCGGACGAGCCTTCCGTGAACGTCGGACCCAGCAGAGGCTCAAGATCGTGGTGAGGCCGGTGCAGGGCTGCGGCGGTAGTCGAGTGCCGACTCGAGCCCCGCCGCCACCAGGAATCCCCGCTCCGGAGGAAGGTCGCGGGCGAAGAGGCTGAAGGTGGCTGGGCCGATCATCCCCTCGTGAAGGGAGGACATGGCGATCGTGACTTCGTACAGATCCCCTGTGTCCGTCACGGACGGAAGCGTGCGGACCACCGGGGTTCCACCAGCCCCCATTCGGCGTCCCATTGCGCGTACCGTCTCCGGTTCAGGACCAGGCGCATGCCCGCCCCGAGCGCGTAGGATCCGGCGCCCACGCCGAACGCCGCCATACCGCCCACCAGCCAGCCGCTGGTCGTCGCGTTGAGCGTGGTCGTCGGCGGCTCGGTGACTTGTCCCTTACGGGTCACCCACACACGTACGGTGGAGCCCTTGGGAGTTCCCGGCTTCACCAGAACCGCGCCCGTCCGCACGACACCGTTGGGGTCGGTCCAGCGAACCCGCGCCGGTCGCTTCACCCAATCGCCACCCCCGGCGGTCGACGTCAGCCGGGCGGTGACCTGGTGCCGTTCCGCTGCCTGGGTCCGCACCGTGTGCATCGACGCTTCGTACGCTGTCAGTCCCGCGCTGACGGCGGCTGCCGGCAGCCCGAGGACGAGAACGACCATCAGAACGCGGCGCATCCAGCACTCGAACGTGTCGGACGCACGCCTCAGGGAGTTCCGGCCCTTGGCCGCGGCATCGCCGCGCCTCGGCGGTGGACCGGGTGTGTATGGCGAACCTTGTGTGCTCATGACCCGCCTTCCAACAATTCGCCGGCCGTCCCCCACCGACTGCTCCCACCGTCGAACGGCAGCGGGGTCGGGGCACAGGGACGAAGGTCCCTGTCGGGCCAGGCTTTTCGGTCCACCGGTAGCCGAAGGGGCCCAGCCCGTGGGCAGCGGTGGCGTCCTCGTGCAGAACCTCGCTCGACAGCCGGACCGTGGGATTTCTATCCGTGGCGGGCTCCGAGGCGGCACTGATCACCTCGGAGGGCTCGCGATCACCGGCAGCCGCGTGCACGAGGCGGAGCGACATACTGTGCCGGGCCGGCTCGGCGGCGCCCCAGTTCACCGCCACCGCCTCCAGGCTCGATTCGGATCCGTCGATGCCGATCACCACGGGAATCGCCACCGCACCCGTCTCCTCTCGTGGCGGGTGCCAGGTGCCAGGTGCCTGGACTTCCTCCCCTCTACGGCTCCGCATGCGCCGGGGAGGATATTGGGGTACTCCTCGTAGGAGAGAAGCACCGCGCTCGGCATGTCGGCGACGTCCGGAGCATGCACGCCATCGGACTCGTTCACCGTCACCCACCGTCGTATCCAGTTTCGTACGAGACGGAGGCCGCCGCCATGCAGCCAGTGATCACCGTGGGCCTCGACGGCTCACCCGAGAGCCTCGCCGCCGCCCGTTGGGCCGCCGACGAGGCGGACAGGCGCAAACTCACGCTGCGCCTGCTGCACGCGTGGCCGCTGCTGGTGCCGGAACCGGCCCGCGTCCCTTCGGACGTCGATCAGAACTACTGGGCGAAGCGCTTCGTCCACACCGCGCGCGCGGAACTGGAATCCAGCCACCCGGGTCTGACCATCATCGGGAGCCTGGTGGCCGACGACGCCCGGAAGGCTTTGCTCCAGGCGGCGTCGGACTCCGAGCTGATCGTGCTCGGCTCACGGGGGCTGGATTCCGTCGGAAGCTACTTCCTGGGTGACGTCAGCATGCCGGTCGTTGCCCGGACACAGCGGCCGGTGGTCCTGGTCCGCACGGGATACAGGACAGCGCAGCCGACGCAGCCGACGCCGGCGAACCGTGTGGTCGTGGCACTGAAACTCCACGGATCCAGCGACGAACTGCTCGACTTCGCCTTCCACACCGCCGCGGTCAGAGGGGTTGCGCTCCTGGCCGTACACGGCCGAAGCGTGCCGCTGCACGCGCGCGTGCCCTGGGGAGTGGACCACGCCGTGACCGAAGAGATGACAGGGGACGCGCAGCAGGAGCTGAGCAAGGCCCTGCACCGCTGGCGCGAGAAGTACCCGCAGGTGGACGCGGCCCACGCCATCCGGCTCGAGACGCCCGCGAAGGCCGTCGTTCATGCTGGCGAAGGCGCCGCGCTGCTCGTCGTCGGCCGGCGCACACACCGGCACGACATGGCACCCCACCTGGGCCACGTGACCCACGCCGCCATCCATCACGGGCGCTGCCCCGTCGCCGTCGTCCCCCATGGCTGAGCCCCGCGACGAACTGAACGACGCCCGGAAAGCCGACATGTAGCAGGCCCACCTTCACTGCGGCGGCCTGGCATACGACTTGTTGTCTCGCCTTGGCGACAGACGTCACAACGAGTCGGGTGCACTCTCCTGGGCGAGATCCTTGTATGCCGGGTGATCCGGGCCGTCGGCCGGGGGAGCGGCCCACAGCGCCGCTTCGACCCGGCGGTTGCTGGTCATGGATGCCGTGATGGCCGTCATCGTCAGGAGGAGGACGGCGGCGGCGTAGAGGGGGGTGCGGATGTCGTAGGTGGTGGCCAGCCAGCCACCGAGGAAGGCCCCGACCGGAGCGGCGCACATGGCCAGCATGCGGGAGGTGGAGGCGACCCGGCCCATGAGGTGGGCCGGGACGATCGCCTGCCGGAGGGAGGGCCCGAGCACCATCGTGGCGCCCATGCCGGCCCCACAGACGGCGAGCGCCAGCCCGGCCACGTACGGGTTCGGGGCAGCGGCCAGGCCCAGGATGGCAAGCCCCTCGACGGCGGCTGTACAGGTCAGTGCGGTGCCGGTGCCGAGTCGTCGGCCAAGGTAGGAGGCGATGCCCGCACCGAGCAGGCCGCCGGTGGCCTCCGCCGTGAGGAGCAGGCCGAAGCCGTAGGTGTCGATGCCGAGTCGGTCGTGTGCGAAGAGGGCGAGGACGGTCTCCACAGCGAGGAAGGCGACGTTCCCGACCGCCGGGCGGAGCGCGAGCCCGAGCAGCAGCCGGTCCCGGAAGACGTACGACGCACCGGCCCGCGCCTGCAGAAGCAGCGACTCGCGGACCTCCGGCACGGGCCGGGGCATGGCGGGCAGCGTACGGACGAGCAGCGCGGAGAGCATGAACGACACCGCGTCGGCGAGCAGCGGAACCGCCCGCCCGAGCGCGAGCAGCGCACTGCCCGCGGGCGGTCCCGCGAAGCCGGACATGGCGGTCTGGGCTCCGCGCAAGCGGGAGTTGGCTCGCTCCAGGAGTGCGGGGTCGCGGCCGAGCAGATCCGGCAGATAGGCCGTGGCGGCCGTATCGAAGAAGAGTCCGCCGAGGCCGAGCAGGAAGGCGACGGCCGCGAGCAGCGGAATGCTCAGCAGGTCGAGTGCAGCCGCTGCCGCCGGTATCGCGAGCAGCACGGCACGCGACGCGTCCATGACCCACATCGTGCGCCGGCGGTCCCAGCGGTCCACCAGCGCACCGCCGAGCACCCCGAAGAGCAGCCACGGCAGCGTACCGGCGGCCGTGACGACGGCGAGCGCCATCGGATCCCGCGTCAACGTCAACGCGATCAGCGGCAGCGCGGCGTGCGACACCCCGTCACCGAGCGAGGACACCGTCTGCGCGGTCCACAGCCGTCCGAACCCGGTCGGCAACTTCCTGACGCCTGAGGTCACTTGGCGCCCCCCTCGGCCTGCTGGCGCGGTGCCGGGTGGAAGAGTGCGAAGACGAGTGACGCGTCCGGCAGTGACGGATCGGACAGCTCCCGGTACTCGTCCGCCAGAGCCTGCAACCGCGCCCCCAGCTGCGCGAACTGCTCCTCGGTGAGCCGCAGATGCGCCATCCGCACGTGCCGCTCGCCGTCCACCGGCGACGCCTCCAAGTCCGCCACCGCATGTCGCATCAGCACATCCGGGCCTCCCTCACCCGGATCGGGCAGCTCGATCGACCGTGCGGCCATCGCGTAATACCGCTCGGTGACACCCCGCACCTTCCGCGTCCGCACCACCTTCACCAGGCCTGCCCGCTCCAACAGCCGCACGTGATAGCTGGAACTTCCCTTCGCAAGGCCCACCCGTTCGGCGATCTGCGTAATCGTCGCCGGCTCGAAGCGGAGCACGGCCATGATCCGGTGGCGCGTCAGATTGGAGACGGCGCGTAGTTGCTCATCCGTGGTGACGTGAAACGTCTCGGGGAGATCATCGGTAGGCATGGGAGCAATGGTCAACGACTCTTGACCATTGAGCAAGGGGATTTCGCGCGGACCTTCGGAATCTGCCCCGCTCTTCGCGCATCAGCGAACGGAACATCGGCAGCAACCGGGTCAGGTCGTGCATTTTCGCGTGGTTGTTGCTGTCGTCGGTGCGGGATTTCGTCGAGCCTGCTCACGGCGGCCAGGCTCGCCTTGTCCTCCTCCGGGGTGCCGGGACCGTGTTCGTCACCGCGCATCAGGATGTCGGTCCCGCCGTCCACCAGCACGACCGCGTCGGCATCGCCGAGATGTGCGATCAGCGTCCGGTAGGCCGTCCGCAGTGGACCGACACCGGTGCTCGGGAACGCGTACACGGTCGACTCCAGATCCTGCGTCGCGAGCCGCTGGGCGAGCGTCCGTTCGGCAAAGAAGTCGCCGCGCAGGGGGGCGGAGGCATTGTCAAAACTTGTGGAGCGATCGGCAGACGGATGGGCTTGAGTCTCCCGTAGGGGGAGACGTCAAAGTGGGGGCATGGACGGCGACGCGCTCTACTCGATCGGCGAACTGGCCCGGCGGACCGGCCTGACGGTCAAGACCATTCGGTTCTACTCCGATCGCGGAATCGTGGCGCCAACGGACCGCAGCCCAGCCGGCTACCGCCTCTACAACGTCGACGCCGTCGCGCGCCTGCCCCTTGCGGACTCTGCGGGACCTGGGGGTGGACCTGCCCACGATCCGCAGGGTCGTGGACCGGGAACTCCCGCTTCCCGAGGTCGCCGCAACGCACGCCGAAGCCCTGGCCGTGCAGATCCGCGTCCTGACCCTGCGGCATGCGGTGCTGACGGCGGTGGCCGAGCGTGGGCTCACTGCTCAAGAGACGGATCTCCTGCACAAGCTGACCCACCTCTCCGAGGACGAACGCCGACGTCTGATCGGGGACTTCCTCGATGCCGCCTTCGGCAGTCTCGACACCGACTCCGCGTTGGCGGGGATCTGGCGCTCGATGACCCCCGAGATACCCGACAGCCCCCAGGCGGAGCAGGTCCGGGCGTGGGTGGAGTGGGCCGAACTGGCCGCAGACCCGGATTTCCGCGCCAGCGTACGGCGGATGTCCGAGGACCACGCGGCCGAACAGGCGCAAGGCGACACCACGGGCCCGCACCGCGACCTCGGTGCAGTCGTCCGTGACCGGGTCGGCTCGCCTGGCTGGTCAGGGTTTCCCGGCACCCGGTGCTGGTGCCGGGAACGCCACAACCCGCCCGCTGGGTTGCCGCGACTCGGGCCCGCCCCAGGACTGGCCGACGACGAACAGACGGGGGTTGTCCCCACGGCTGAGCGCGCAGGCGAAGGCGCCGCGATCCAGGTGGACAGTAGCGAGCACCTCACCTGATTCGATCGAGGAACCGACCCGCGCACTGGTGGGACCGGCAGCCGGTCAACTCACCGTGCCCACTGAGAACGCATCAGCCCCGGCCCCTGCTCATGAAGTGAAGTCGGCGAGGTACGCCAGCCCTGCCAGGAGTCCTGCGTAGGCCAGGACCAATAGCAGACTGAAGAAGATCAGGACCCAACCGGTCACGATACCGAGCAACGCGACGCCGCGGTCGCGGCCGCCCAGGTGCTTGCCCCGACGGCGGCCGAGGTGTCCGGCGGGGACGGCGACAACGCCGAACGCGAACACCAGGAACGTGTACCACCCGCCGTACAGCAGCCACAACATCGGCGTCATGATGATGCCCACGATCAGACCGGCGCCCAAAGAGGCGGACCAGATGCTGATCCGAGCAGGCGTATTGCGAGTAACTCCCGCCGCGTCAGTGTCCTGAGTAGCTTCGGTCACGTTTGATTCCCCCTGGCTGGTACCGGCGAGCCACTCTACGAGAACCGCCTGCCTGAGTGATATGCGCGACCGGAGGTGTGCGGACGCCCACGGTGATTGCCCCCAAGACTGTGGTCGTGTCAGCGGCCCGTACCGGCCCCGTGGTCGGCGAGTGAAGCGTAGGGCAGGGCTGTGACACTCCGTGCGGAGCCCCCGGCGCCCCGCGTCTCCCGGGGCTGAAGGAGACCTGGCCTCAGGTGGACACGCCGTCGCGGTGCTCGGGTCCTGGATCTGCTTCGAAGACGAGGCCGGGCTCTCGATGACGCCGCCAACGACCCGAAGGTGGACCGATTCCGGCGACCTGCTGACCGCCAACAAATCGGCGCGCAGGGCGTGCTCGTATGGGACAACTGTGAGACTCGTGGGGCGCCGTCCGGGGCCAGGGTCTGACCCGTGGGACGACTGGCCCAGGCTGCCTTGTTCGAGACCGGACTCCGTGGCCGAGTGCGGTCGGCGGGCTCGGCGAGAGACTGGTCCACGGACCGTCAACGGCGGCGCGCCGTCAGCAACCAGGCGAGGTCGATCACTGCGATCGCTCCCCAGATCGAGCAGACGACGGTGCCTGCAGTCGGCGCCAGCGCCGTGGCGAGGGCGCCCAAGCCGACGGTGCCCAGCACTACTCCGCCGCTGCGTCCCCATGCCAATGACGCGCGCAGTGGGCCCGGTTCAGCCAGCCGGTCGGCCAGGTAGGCATCGAAGGCTTCCGCGACCTGGTCGTCGATGTCGTCCCGCATCCGGGCATCCAGCGAGTCAGGCATGGACGGCCACCCGTTGCACCACGGCTGCCCGAACGGAAGCCGCCCTTGGAGGCCGCAGCGCGGCGACAGCGCACAATATCGCCAGGGGCAGTTCCAGGGTGCAGGCCAGTGCCAACGAGAACACCACGTCGCGCCCGGGCGCCATGACGTCGAACCATGCGTCGACCAGTAACAGCACGGCTGTCGCGATCGACGCCAGCGGCGCCCGGTGGTCGCCGCGATGCATCAGCACCGCCGACGTCAGCAGACCGGCGATCTCCAACACATCGAAGCCGACCCAGGCGACCCGCCAGTGCTGCGCCGGATAGGGACCCGGCAGCGTCGTCCACAGCACCGCGAGCCACGGCACCAGCGCCACCCCCGCAGCGAGTAACACCCTTCCGATCAGGTCTTTCCGCACCTCAACCCCCAGAGTCCCGGCACCCGCCAGGTGCCTTCCCGAATCAACGTAGCGATTACAGAGACATTCTGCAAACAATCTCTGCAATGACTGCAGAGGGTCTCTGCAGTACGCTGATCGGCATGGTCGAGCGCCCCGAGAAGAGAGTGCTCACCGGCCCGGACCTCAAAGCCTTCTACAAGGCCCTGTCCAACCCGGTGCGCCGCGACATCCTGAGCTACCTCGGCCAGCACGGCGAAGCGAACTCCACCAGCGTCGCCAAGGCGCTCGGCGAAAGTACCGGCACCACCAGCTACCACCTGCGCAAACTCGCTGACCTCAAGCTGATCGCCGAGATCGAGGAACGGTCCGCCGGTCGGGAACGCTGGTGGAAGTCGCTCATGACGGACATCTTCACGCCGCCGGGCCTGGAACTGACGGCCGACGAACGCGAGGCCGCGGTCAAGATCGGCGCGCTCAAGATGACCCATGACCTGAACCTGGTCGTGAGCGCATACGCCGGATACGACGCCTCCGCGGGCTGGAACCAGATCTACCGCTCCGGGCTGCGGATGACGAAGGAACAGGTCGCCACGTTCGTCGAGGAGTATCAGACGCTGCTGCGCAAGTACCTGACCGAGCCCGGCGACCACCCACCCGACTCACGGAGCATGGCCGTACGCCTGGTGGTTGTGCCCGACGAAGGACCCCGGCCCACCCTGCCGGCCGAGTCGGACGACGATCAGCGCCGCATCTGACGACAGAAGGTGAAGTTCCAGGACCGTCCCCGTTCACGCGCCGTGTGCGAGAGCGGGCTCTGTTTGCGCAGTGGGGTGTGATGCAGAACACCGTGCGTGTGCGCAAGCGTGTTCGGTACGTACTTCGGGTGGATTACGCCTGGTCAGAGCGCTACGGAGAGTGACTAGCGGCGCTTGTTGAAGGTTGCACAGTGTCTGTACGCGGACACGTCGGGTGTCTTTTTCAAACGGGCGTGAGTGTTCCGCCCGGCAAATCACTTAGCTAGGACACAGGCCCAACGGCCTTTCGGCGCGTGTGAGTTGGCGCCGGGTCCCTGATTGCCTCCATGGAGAGGATCTTTGCTCATGTCCCCTGCCGACAGGAGCCGGTCGTGACGTACGACGACGTCCCCGAGGGCGCCTCGCCGACGGAGCCCGGCGCCGGGCTCTCGCAGTCCATGTTCGTCCCCCTCGACCTGGAAGTGGACTTCGAGGCCTTCTACCTCGGGCACCACGAGGTCTTCCACGCGTACGCCGAAGTCCACTTCGGTAACCGGGAGACCGCGGAAGAGGTCATCCACGAGGTCTTCCTCGAGATCCACGCCGGCTGGTCGCAGCTGCTGAGCGCGGGCAACCTCGAACAGGGCGCATGGGCGATCGTGCGGCGAATCGTCCACAACCGCCTCGACGCGGAAGGGCGGGGACCGGCGTTCGTCATCAACGGCCCCATCGCCCAGGCCCTCGACACGGCGCTCGTCACGGCCCGCGACAAGCTCCGGAAGATGGAGTCCACCAGCGGCCTGTACGAGGCGATCGCCGAACTCCCCGACCGCCAGTTCGAGGTGATCGTGCTGCGCTACATACTCGGCTACCCGACCGCCAAGGTCGCCTGGTACATCGGCATCGACGACCGCACCGTCGGCCACCATCTGCGCCGCGCCAAGGAACGCCTGCGCCTCAAGCTCGGTCTGCCCGAGACCCCGAAGAAGTCCAAGCACAAAGGAGTGGGAGCGTGAGCACCACCATCAACGACCTCCTGGAAGGCGCCCGCTTGCCGGTCGCCCCGCGAAGCGGCGCCGACGTCGCCGCAGGGCTGCGCCGACTGGCCGCCGACGCCTCCCGCCGTACCCCCACCACCGAGGTCACCCGCGCAGCCCAGGCCGGACAGCGCCTCGCGGTGGTGTGCCGGTGGGTCCTCAATGAACCCGACGCCGCCGCCCACGTCGCGAAGATCGCCGAAGGCCCCGAACGCGGCCCGCTGACCGAAGACGAACTCGACGTCGACGGCGCCCTCGTGTACGCCTGCCTGCTGTCTCTGACCGGGCACCCCGAGTCCGCCCAGTTCTGGTGGCAGCTCGCCGCCGGCGCCGGCAGCCGCGCCGCCGCGTACTGCCTGCACCTGCACCACCTGTGCCTGGGCGAATCCCGGCGGGCCCGGCACTGGTTTCACCAGCTCACCCACTCCATGGCCGACACCGCACCGCCCGACGCCGCCTTCCTCGACGGCCTGGAGATCTTCGCCCGCTACGTGCGCGCCAACGGATCCGGCGCCCATGCGCCCACCGGCCGCCTGGAGAGCGAGGTCGACCGGCTCGCCGCCCGCACCCCGCACTCCTCCGTGATCGTGGCCCGGCCCGACCGTCAGCTCGTGGCCCGGCTCCAGGAGTTCACCGAAGGCCGCTGATCCGCGGCCCCAGACACGACACAGCGAAGGGGAGTCCTTGACCCGGCCACCGGTTCCGAGGCCATCGGCCGGCCGGACTCCCCGTCAGAACGCCATCCAGAAGGGACGTCTGACATGAACCCCAGCCCCCGCACGCCCCGCACGGGCCGGGAACGGCTGATCGCCGCCGGGAAGTGGATCGCGCGACGGCGGCGCACCGCTCTCGCACATCTGCTCCGTGGCGCCTGTTATGGCGCCGGGACCGGAGCCGTCGGCCTGATCTTCATGTGGATGGAACGCCAACTCTGAGTGGTCTGCCTTTGGTGAGCTGGTTGGCTGGGAGGTGGCGTCCGGGAGCTCCCCGACCGCATCTCGTCATCGACGCCGACACCCGTCCGGGTTAAGCGACCGCCTATCAATCAGCGGCCTCACCGGTGCGGAAGATCCGGTTCAGGTGGTGGTCCAGGACGGCGATGGCGGACTCCGGGCTGCGCTGGCCGACAAGGATGCTGGTTCCGAGTCCTGCGGACATGGCAAGCAGGCCGGCTGCCTCCAACTGCGCGTCCACGCCCGGGTTGAGCAGAGCTGCCTCCTGCGCCTGCCGGAGGAGCCGGGTTACCGCGCCTTCTGCGGCATCCGGGCTCTTGATGAAGGGTTGGGCGGCGAGTGCCTGATCGGTCACGGCCAGAACGGCGTACGAGGTGTAGACGAAGTGGAAGGTGCGGCTGTCCTCGTCGGTCGGCAGCGCCGCCATCAGTAGCGCCTCGATCATTTCCCGCGGCCCCGGACTGTCCCCGGCGGCCTGCACACGGGCGGAGGCCCGTTCCCCGAACCGCTCCGTCAGGTGCTCCAGTCCGAAGAGCAGCAGCTTCTCCTTGGTCTCGAAGTAGTACTGCACCAGCCGCAGCGACACACCTGCCTCTGCTGCCACATCGCGCATGCCCACGGCATGCAGCCCGCGTCGCCCGGCGACCCGGACCAGTGCCTCGGCGATCGCGGTGCGCCGTTCCGTGTGGTCCACGCGCTTGGGCATCGGCCGTTTCTCCGCTCGTCGTTCCACTGGTGCGGCCCCAGTCGGCTCTTGATGATACAGCCGTACCAATATCGTGGTACGTTCGTATCACGAAAATGAGATCCGGAGGGGACCGTGTCCGACACTGCTGTCCGTGCCCGAGCCGACATAGGCCGCTATGTGAGCGATGCCTGGCGCGACCGCTACTTCGCGGCTTGCGACGCTGTCTATGCACTGGGCGCACCCGCGCTCGCGGAACAGGACGTGGAGACGTCCTTCGGCACCACGCATGTCTATCGCTACGGCCCCGAGGACGAGGCCGCTCGATCCCGCACTCCCGTCGTCCTGGTGCACGGGGCGGGCTCGTGCTCCGCCATGTGGTACCCGAACACTCCCGCCCTCAGCGCCGACCGCCCGGTCTACGCGATCGACACCCCGGGTGATCCCGGCCGCAGCGAGCAGCGCGAATCGATCCACCAACCCGAGCGCGCCGCACAGTGGCTGGACGAGACCCTCGCCGGACTCGGTCTCGACCGCGTGCACCTCGTCGGTACCTCCTACGGCGGATGGCTCACCCTGAACCAGGCGCACCGCAGGCCCGGTCGCCTCGCCTCGGTCACGCTGCTCGACCCTGGCGGCCTGGAAAAAGTGGGACTGCGTTTCTTCGTCTGGATCTTCGCCGGCCTTTTCGCGACCTTCGCGCCCACAGCACTGCGCCCGCGGCTGGCGGCCTGGCTGGAACAGCCGGTCCTCGTCATGCCGGAACTGCGCACGATGATCAGAACGGCCCTTCGCGCCTATCGCATACGCCGCCCGGCCCCGCTTCCGCTGTCCGAGGAAGAGTTGTCCACCATCAGGACTCCGCTCTACCTCGTGCTCGGCAAGCGAAGCCTGCTCGTGCACCCGCAGCGGCAGGCGGAGCGTGTGCCGCGCCTGGTCCCCGGTGCCCGAGCCGAGATCATCTCCGACACGGGCCACGGGCCGCAGATCGACCACGCGGAGGAGATCAACCGCAGGATGCTGAACTTCATGGCCTCCGTCGACTGACAGTTCCTTCAGGGGAGGCCTCTGCCCAGCGAGTGGGGATGTTTGAGGAGGTCCACTTGCCGGGCCTGAACCTCAAGGTGCGCCGGCTCACGACCGCCGATGGCAACGTGGTGTCGATGCGGCGGGATGTGGGCGGCCGGCAGGTGTCCGCAGTGCGGGCATCCCGCCACGCGGGCCCGCAGCCTGAATCGGCGTCAGATACCCAGCCGAGCGCGGTTTCGGCACGGTTGGAGTGGGGCGTCTCCAGGCCGAAGAGTTCCGACAGAGGCGCCTCGTCGGGGCTGGCACGGACGATCCGGCGGTAGAGGTCCTTGTCCACCAGGGCAGGAGGCCCGTCCTCCTCCGGTCCCGGCAGGCGGACCGGAGTACCCTTCTTGGCGCTACCGGCCGTGTCGGACAGGTCGGTCCTGTAGGCCTTGCGCTTGCTCATGGTGATCAGCCCAGCACGCCCACGGCCGCCGGTTGGCCGGGGGATAGCAGCCTGCCACACGTCCAGGTGATGGCCACGCTCCTACGTACGCACGTCAAGCTCTCTGCGCCTCGGCCTCCGCTGCCGCCCGCGCCACCTCACATCACGGCACTACAGCGCGACGTCACGGCTTGCGGGCGAGTCCGCCGTGTTCGGCGATGACTTCCGGGGCCGGGCCGGTGGGGTCGGGCCGCCAGTGGGGGACCGAGACGACGCCGGGTTCCAGCAGCTCCAGGCCGTCGAAGAGCGAGGTGATCTCGTCGACGGTGCGCAGGTTGTACGGCACGGCGCCGCTCTCGTTGTAGGCGTCCTGGGCCTCCTCGAAGACCGGGTCGAAGCCTCGCGAACCATCGTTGATGGAGAGGTAGCTGCCGGACGGCAGCGCTCCCATCAGGCGGGTGATGATGGAGCGCGCCTGGTCGTAGTCGGCGACGTGGCCCAGGATGTTGCTGAGGATCAGGGCGGTGGGCCGGCTGAAGTCCAGCGTGTCGGCAGCGGCCGCGAGGATGCGGTCCGGGTCCAGCACGTTGGCGTCGACGTAGGCGGTCGCCCCCTCCGGAGTGGAGTAGAGCAGGGCTCGGGCGTGTGCCAGGACCATGGGGTCGTTGTCTACGTAGACGATCCGGGTCTCGGGGGCGAGCCGCTGGGCGACCTCATGAGTGTTCTCGGCGGTCGGCAGGCCCGTTCCGACATCCAGGAACTGTCGTATGCCCGCCTCGGCGACCAAGTACGTGATGTTGCGGCGCAGGAACGCACGGCTGCTGCGGGCGATGGTCACGATGCCGGGGAACACGGCGGTGTACGCGTCGCCGGCCTGCTCGTCGACGGGGTAGTTGTCCTTCCCGCCCAGCCAGTAGTTCCAGATACGGGCCGAGTGCGGCACCGAGGTGTCGATCTTCTGATGCGCCGCCGGTCCGGGCGTGCTCGCGTGGTCGGGCATGTCCACCGTCCGTCTTTCAGCTGAAGCGAGGAGTTCCGGTCACAACTTATGTCCCGACGCCCGTGCCCCGTACGTCAGTTCACATAACCGGTGCGTCTTGGCCGGAGTCTCAGGGTGATCGTCGGTGGTGGTGTTCTGGTACGGGGCTTGGCAAGGCTGGTCAGTGGGTGCTTGTGGTGGGGTGCCCTACCCCCGGCTCCGGGACTCGGCCCGGATCAGCTCCCTCGCCTTGGGGAGCGCGGCCAGCCGCCGGGACCGGAACTCACTTATCCAGCTGGTGAGTTCGGGACCCTGGTCCGCGAACCGGTCCTGTTCCAGGGCCACAGCGGTGGTGAGCAGCCGATGCTCTTGTCCGCACGCGGCGTCGGCCGTGGCCACGCGGATCTCCGCCGCCCGGCCGCCCTTGTGCGCGGCGGTCTGGCCGCCCTGTCGGGCCTCCTGCGGGGTGGCGAAGGAGAAGCCACGGTTCGCCATGCAGGTACGCCAGCCGCCGAGCGCCGACCGGTATGCCTTGGCGTCACGCACGTCCTGAGCGATGTGTCCCTCCAGGTTGGCGGTGACGTGCTGGCTGATCAGATAGCCGCGCAGGTCGTCGCCGTACAGACGCTTGCGTGCCTGTGCGACGCATCCCTCGGTGGCGATCACCAGGCCCTGCCCATCGGGGAGTTCGACCTGCGGGCGGCTGGCCGCAGTGCCGTACAGGGCGGTCTCGTATGCCCGTTGGTCGTCGGGCGAGAGCGTGCGCTGGTAGGCCTCGTTCGGGTCAGGTGAAGTGAAGTCGGCCCGCCGCTGTCCGGCGGAGGTCTCGCTGTAGCCGTATCCGTGGGCGCGGGCGGCGGCGACGTCGGCGGTGCCGTAGCGCTGCTCCGCCGCGGGCCGGGAGGAGGCGGCGAGCGGTTCGGCGACGAACCGCAGACCGGAGCGGGCCATGCACGTGTGCACGATCAGGTCCTCCGCGTACAGCAGCCGGGCGTCCTCCGCGGGGGTCAGCGACCTGGGCAACGGCCCTGTGAGAGTGGGCCCATTGGTCGCGGACGCGGGGCCGACGGCGGCCGGCGTGGAGCAGCCGGCCGCCGTCGCGATCACCACGGCGAGGCACGCCCCCACGAGTGATCGGTGGGAACGCATGTCAGCAGGCCGCGGCGTCGCTGGTGCTCCACGGCCAGTCGTTGCTGCTGCCGGCGTTGTACGCGACGCGGTCCCGCCCGTCGGGGTCACCGGTTCCGCGGGCGTTCGCGCTCCAGTTGGCGCTTCCGAAGTTGGGGTCCACCCAGATGCGTGCCCAGCGTCCGCTCGTGCCGTTGTTGAACCACGAGGCGCTGATGTTGTCGCGGCCGAAGGACGACCAGTAGCGGTTGCAGTCCTGCAGATACGAGTGACTGCCGCTGTAGTTCAGTCCGCTGTAGACGCACAGCGCCCCGGACGGACAGCCGGAGGGGGCCGCGGCGAGCGCGGAGGCGGGCGGGGAGGCGGTCAGCATGGTTCCGCCCGCCAGTACGAGTGCTCCGGCGATGGTGCCGATGGTCTTGGTGTAGCGCATCGATTCTCCCTCTCGACGTACTGGTGGGGCTGTCGGTGACAGATGGACTCCGGCGGCCGGTGCAGACGGTTTCAATGCCGTGCGACGGCTGGCAACGAACCGGCGTCCGGTGGGATGGTGGGACGCGGTTAGGCGGCTCAGCGGGGGACTTGGCCCCCCGGCTGGGACGGGGGTGGGATGCGGCAGCGGACACCGTTCGGACGTGGGACCGGTGTTCCCAAGTCGCGTCACCAGAAGGTCAGTTCACGTTCATGGGCCAGTTCCATCGACCTGCTGACGGGGGGAGCGATCATGGAACGATCGGATACGGCTGAGCGATTAGCGGCGCATCTGCGGATGCTGAAGAGCCGTGCGGGGGTGAGCTACGCGACTCTGGCGCAGCGGACCGGGACCAGCCGCTCCGCCCTGCACCGCTACTGCTCGGGGGACAAGGTCCCCCTCGGCTTCGGCCCTGTGCACGCGTTCGGCACGGCCTGCGGCGCGACCCACGGGGAACTGCGGGAGGCGCACCGGCTGTGGGCGCTCGCGGATGCCGGACGCTGCGCGACCGCGCCCGGCACGGAGCCCGCCGAGGCCGCGCCGGTGGCCGGCTCACCCATGCCCTGGCGATGGGTCCTGCGGGGAACAGCGGCAGTGGTCGCCCTCTCGGCCGCCTTCGCGGTTCTCCGCGGCCGACAGCCCAGAGTGCCGCTGCACCCTCAGGTGGATTGGGGACCTGTTGCGAAAGTGGAACTCGGCCCTAGATGATCACGCGCTCGGCGTCTCCCCACGCCAACCCATCCCTGAACTCGACGCACCCGACCCCGCCGGCCATGTCGCCACCCCGGACGAGATCGCCGAACTCGTCGCCTTCCCGGTCAGTGACGAAGCCTCCTTCATCACCGGTGCGGCGTTGCCCATCGATGGAGGGGCAACGGTTCAGCGAACCGTGCCCCTCGACTGCGAGGAGACCTCCTACCTGGACAGCATGACCGTCACCAGCGTCATGGGACTGCACGTGACCGACGATGCTGAGCCGGCCAGGCGTGAGAATCACTGGGGCGTCGGTGCGGAAATCCGGCGCCTGTGTGTTCTCGACGTCTCACCGCTTACCGTGCACGAGCTCGTCAGGGGAGTACGTGGAACTGGGGGCCGTATGTGCTGTGAGTGCCGGGGATTTCGGTCTCCATCAGCCGAACGGCGGGTTCTTCCAGGGCGCGCATGGCGTGAATGGCCGTACCCAGGGAGCGGGGACCGCCGTCGCCCCAGGCGGCGTCGAGGGAGTCGAGCAAGGTGGTGTAGGTGGTGTCGAACCGGTCCAGGAACTGTTGCACGGGCGCCGGCGGGCGGTCCCAGCCGCCGGCCGGGACCGGGGCCATGGGGCGTGCGTCGGGGAAGGGGACGGGCGCCCCGGTGAACGTCCAGCCGGTGTCGGTCTGCCGCAGTTGCCGGCCGTGGTAGATCTCGCCGAAGGCGTAGTAGTGGGCCGGGTGGTCGTCGGCGAAGGAGTCGGCCGGGGAGCTGCTCGTGCCCTCGCCCTGTTCCCTGATGATGTCGATGGAGCGCTCTGCGTCCAGGAGGGTCTCGACCGGCCGCAGTTCATCGGATCCGATGTGGGCGCTCAACTGTCCGGAAGCCGACAACTGCGGGGCCACGGTCCTGAAGCCCTGCAGCACGGCGCCGTAGAAGGCGCCGATGGTGGGCGGGGCGCTGTCGCTGAGGGCGAGTGGTTCCTCGGGGGCTTCGATGGCCATCATCACGTCGTGCACGAAGGACCTGGTCAGACCCGACAGGTACACGGTCACGCCGGCGTGTACGCCGCCGGGCAGCGGGCCCGGGTAGGTGGGTGCCGCCGCCCTGATCTGTGGCTTGCCACCCACGGCCACGAGCAGGTTGCACACCACGCCCAGGTGGTACATCTCATCGTCGATGACGCGCCGGATCAGACGCGCGGCATCCGTGCCGCGGTCCCTGATGGACCACCAGCCGCACAGGTACGGCGGGATGGTGGACAGTTCCAGCGCCACGGCGACCTGTAGCGCCGACCTGAGCCAGTCGATATCGCGGCCGGCCTCGGGCATGGCCAGCAGGCGCTCCACGGAGTCGAGAGGCCACGGGTCGGCTGGTCCGTTGTGCGGACCCGCGGCCGACGCCGGTGCGGCTGTCGCGGTGACCGACGCACCGGCCGTCACGGCGGCAGTGGCCAGGAAAGTCCTGCGCTTGAATGGAGCCATCGCTGGCCTCTTGGCGTCTTCCCTCACATCAGTCTCCCTCGCCTCGCAGTCGTGGCCCTGCTTCCGCTGCAGGCGTACGGGACCACAGATCAGCTGGCGAAGCTAGCAGGCATCACCGCAGATGAGAGGTTTACGGGCAGACGTGGCGCCACGGCCACTCTGTCAGGCCAATCCGGTGGAAGCCCGGGAGGCAGCCCACTGCCGAGCCAGCCTGGACGTGGGGCTGGGCGCAACGGCTCCGCGCCCGCATCTGGCTGTTGCTGTCGTGGGGCTCTGTCGTTCCCAGTGGATCCGTAGGCGGCGGAAGCAGTGCAGCCAGGAGATCGTCCGCTCGACGACCCAGCCGAAAGTGCCCAGGCCGGTGCCGTGCGGTTGTCCCCGTTCGGCGATCGCGGGCCGGATGCCGCGTTGTCGCAGGAGCCGGCGGTACTTGTCATGGTCGTAACCGCGGTCGGCCCATGACTCCGGCCACTGCCGGGATCTTGTCCAACAGGGGCAGCAGTTGGGTGACGTCGTTGCGGTTGCCGCCGGTCAGCGACACCGCGAGAGGGATCCCTTGGCCGTCGGTGATGATGTGGTGTTTGCTGCCCGGCCGTGCGCGGTCGACCGGGCTGGGTCCGCTTTTGGGCCCGTGCGTGCGGCCCGGACGTGGGAGGAGTCGAGCTCCGCCCGCGACCAGTCCAGCTGGTTCTTCGAGCGCAGCTTGTGCAGCAGCTGGTGCAGCTTCTCCCAGACGCCGGCCTCGTTCCAGGTAGCCAGGCGCCGCCAGCACGTCATGCCCGAGCCGAAGCCCAGCTCCTGGGGCAGGTACTCCCACTGGATCCCGGTGTGCAGCACGACCAGGATCCCGCACAGGGCCTGCCGGTCGGGCACTCGCGGCCGTCCCTCCGCCGGCTTCGGCGCCGGTTCTGGCTACAACGGCTCGATCAGCGACCACTGTTCGTCCGACACGATCCACGGCCGCGACTGACGCTTCCCCATGCCCTCATCAACGGCGACCAGGCCCGACGGTGAGCAGGATGCGGCCGTGGCCACCGCCGGTGTCGACGTGGTCGTGGGCCTTGGCGATGTCGTCCAGCGGGTAGCGGTCGCGGACGTCGACGGTGAGGGCGCCGACGGCGGCGGCGGAGGTGAGGTCGCGGGCGGCCTGGCGCTTGGCCTCGGCGGGGAAGTCGTCGCTGCCGAGCAGCCGCAGGGTGACGTTGTTGAACAGCAGAGGCCAGAAAGGGATTTCGGTGCGGTCTGCGCGGGTGGCATAGGCGGCAATGACGGCATTGTTGGCGGCGACGGCGTTGTCGAGGTCGGCGTTGTCGGACAGCGCGACCTCGATGATCCGGTCGACGCCCCGCGGGGCGTACGAGCGGATGGCAGCGGCGGGGTCGCCGGTGTCCAGGGCGACGGCGTGGGAGACGACGGCCGGGTCGACGTGGTCGAGGTCCGCGGTTCGGCGGACGGTGGCGATCACGGTGGCGCCGGCCCAGTGGGCGAGCTGGGCGGCCAGGGAGCCGACGCCGCCAAGGACTCCGTGGACCAGGACCAGTTGGCCGTCGACCGGGCCGTCGGTGAAGACGGTGCGGTGGGCGGTGATGCCGGGGATGCCGAGGCTCGCGCCCAGCTCGTCACTGAGGTGGTCGGGCAGGGGTGGGGCTTGGTGGTCGGGTACGACGGTGTACTGGGCGGCGGTGCCGAAGGGTCGGTAGGACTGGGCGCCGTATACCCAGACCCGTTGTCCGACGCGGTGGGCGTCGACTCCGGCGCCCACGGCGTCGATGACTCCGGCGGCGTCGCTGTGCGGGATCACGCGCGGGTAGGGCATGGACGAGCCGAGCCAGCCGCGCCGTTTCTTGGTGTCGCCGGGGTTGACGCCCGAGACGGTGACGCGGACGCGGACCTCGCCGGGGCCGGGGGCGGGATCAGGGAGTTCGCCGACGTGCAGGACATCGGCGGCGGGGCCCTGGTCGTCGTACCAGGAAGCAAGCATCGAGGTTCCTCCGGGGGCGGTCAGTTCGCGGGAGCGGCGGGCGCATGTGGATCACTGTCGGTGCATGCGGTGTCGAATGCGGGCGGCTCCTCGCCGAGGGTCTCGCGCAGCCAGGTCCGTTCGGCGCGGCTGGTGGCGCGGGCGGTGAGCAGCATGCCCCGCCGGTAGGGGTCGGCGATCTCCTCGGCACGCAGGGGCCGCTCGTTGTCGTAGAAGAAGCTCGCCGGTTCTTCCAGGAACTCCAGCCGTCTGCGCAGCACCGTGTGCTGTTCGGCCACGTCGGGCAGGTGGGAGAGGAAGGCCAGGACGACGTAGAACCGGGTGAAGTCGGTGATCTCGTGGTCGGCGGGCTTGCGCAGGCGCTGAAGCATTTCGGCCCGCCCGGCCGCGGTCAGGCTGAGCACGTACCGGGCTGCTCCTGCGGCCGGGTCGGCGCGCCGCTCGATCAAGCCCGCCTTGGTCAGGCGATTGATCGCCGGATACAGGCTGCCGTCACTGACCGGCCGCGTGTAGCCGGTCAGCTGTGAGACGCGGCGACGCAGCTCGTGTCCGGGCAGGGGGCCCTCGGCGAGGAAGCCGAGTATCGCGAGTTCCAGCATGAGTCCATCTTCGCATGCGAACATCGAATCGATGTGAACATCGATTCGATGTTACGCTCGCAGGCACCCGCCCAAACGTCTCTGGAGAGGCACAGCAAGATGCCATCGCAGTCCACCGAGTCAGTGATGAACCGTTTCGTCGAGTTCATCAACACGGGCAACGAGGATCTCGCCCTCGAGGTCATTTCTCCGGACGCGGTGTTCCACGCGCCGAGCCACCCGGAACCACTGCGGGGGCCCGATGGGTACCTGGAAGTCCTCGGCATGATGCGCGGCGGCTTCTCGGATGTGGAGTGGACGCTGGAGGAGACGGTCACCGAAGGCGACACAGTGGCCGCGCGGTTCACCATGCGAGGAACCCACGACGGTGACTTCTTCGGGATCCCGGCGAGCGGCAACAAGATCTCGGTGCAGGCCATGAACTTCTACTACCTGGCCGACGGCCGGATCGTCGGCGAACGCGGCCAGCCCGACCTCCTCGGCGTGATGCAGCAGATCGGTGCCCCACCGGCATCGTGAACCTCGTAGCGCCGCAAGAGGTCGGTCTTCTTCTTGATCCGGCGTCTTCGCGCAGACAGCGCCCATCGCGGTGAGAGCTGAACGCCATGTCATCACTGACGTGACCAGGCCGGGTGGGGGAGTGCTCGCCGCCGTGAGGCCTCCGGCTCCCATGAAATTCGACGTCCATCGCCACCTCTGAACCGAGGTGTTGCAACGACCGTCAGAACCCAGACCACCGGCAGGCTCGCCGCCCCGACCACGGCCCTCCTCGGATGCTTCGACGCACCGGGCCGGCTTCGGTGCACCGGCCGCATCACCGTGCTGAACGCGGCCGCCCGCCGGGCCCACGCCCGCGAGCTACAGTCCGGCCTCCCTCGCCATCCGTGGGCCGGGTAGACCTTCTCGACGGGGTGGGGTGTACGGCAGGAGCTCCCTGGTTCACCGCGACCAGACCCACCACCTCGACCTCGCCAGGGGGTCGGCCGCAGACATCGTCACGGCCGTCTTCCACACCATCCCCGAAGGCGTGGAACGGATCTACATCACCGCCTGCGACCCCTGTCACCGTGACACCAGCCGCTATCCCTATCTGCGCGACGCGGTCGCCGCCTGGCTGAGCGCCCCCATTCCCGGCTGGCGCACCGGCACCGGCCGCGACCGCGACCGGATGGCCGGGCACTTCGTCCACGCCCGCCATCCCGTAGGCCGCTACCAGCGCGACAACGGCGAGCAGCATGTGGATATCCGCTCGGTGGGGGAGTGGTTCGACCTCGACGGCGACGCCCCGCACATCGTCCGCGACGCCTTCGTGCTGCTGTGGCAGGCACTGCGACGCCACTGGAGTGACGCGGTCCTGATGGGTTCCCCTCCCAGACCGGCCGCGACCTGTGGACCCGCACCATCCCCATCCGCGGCCAGCATGCCGAGGGCTTTCCCGTGCTGTCGGAGAACCTGCGTGCTCTGCTGCACGTTACCGCCAGCCAGGGCCGCAACGAACTGATCACCCCGCCCCGCGTGCCCGAGCAACTGTCCCAGCTCGTCGGATACGACCGCACCTTCGCCTACGCCAAGCACACCTGGAAGTCCCCGGTCGGCACCCCCCGCCGCATCACCGCCCGCACCTTCGCCCACCTGGAGATCCCCACCTGGCGGCCCGCGGCATCTCACTGAAGCCGAGACACCCCTGGGGTCTGTGTGATGTCGTGATCAAAGGCCGCTTGCAAGAGATCTCCGACCCAGAACATCGTGGTGCGGAGTTCGAGGCCAGCCTACGAGTGTGCCAAAGGTTGCGTAAAATCAGCATCTTCCCTGCAGCGCAGGGCGGGAGAGACCCCCACACTGAATCCCCTGTACAACGGGGGGCGAAATGGCCACGAAGCCAAAGAGACACCAGTTACTGCTGAGCATCATCTTGATCGGCGTCGCGTCGTTCCACCTCGGTTCATGGGAAGCCCACTGGTACCTCGCCGTCATGCGAGTGGGTCTACTGTTTATAGCTTTCTTGATCCTTTATGTCGAGGGGCGTCGTCGTCACCTTCAGTCCCTGGAGCGCCCAGGTTCGGATGAAGGCCGACGTGTCGGTGTTCCGCCGGCTCACGCAAGCGAGCTTCAGCGCCTCGCCGGAAACAAACGCTACACCCCCACGATGACGCAGGTTTTCGCGCTTGCCGTGATCGAGCCAAGCGACCTGCGGCAAAGAGTGGTCGAAACGTACACCCCGACTCATCGAACGCTTGACCAGAGGGTGACCGTGGATGTCCAGGTTCCCGCACGATTCGCCGGTCGGCGCACAGATGCAGATGCCGGGACCAGTGGACCTGACGCCGAACGGATCGCGTTCCCTGTGATCATTCCCCCGAAGGGGACACTGCTCGACAACTTCGATATCTACGACGAGGCGGGCAGGCATGTTGCGGCGCTGTCGTATCGCGAGTCACTGCTGCTTACCGCCTGCACGCTGCGTACTCTCCTCTTGAGCGCGTATAAAGCCAAAAGGCTCCCCGCTGAAGCTGTCACCGCGGAGTATCAGGCGCTAGCAGCGATAATCCAGCGGAACAACCCCGGAGCGGACCGGGATGAGAGCCGGCCATGGCTGTCCCAGGAGGCCGGATCGGCCATTCGCATGCTCAGCGAGCTGGAGTCTGCCGTCACCGACAAAGCGTCCTTGAGGATGGCCATTCGTCTGGCGAAGGAGCTCTCAGGTCACTATGCCGTCGTGGCGCCCATCTCTCTTCCGCCAGGCGGACGCTTCTCCCTCCGCTACGAGCGCTCACTGATCCCTGAGTTGGAGCTGACTCCCGAAAGGCACATGCGGTTCCGTCAGTCCGGCAAGTGGACAAGGGGCATCCAAAGCGCGTGGATAGACGTCAAGGGGAAGCTGCGTGTACTCCTTGGCACACGTCCCGTTAGCGTCACCGTCTCTCTGGACAACGCATGGACGTGCCAGAGCTACCACGTCCGCGTCCAGGCGCCACCAGGGCTGTACCTTCGACGGCAGGAGCTTGACGCCTCCAAGGAGTACCTCAAGAAGCGAACAAAAGGCGCTCCCACGCCGCCTTATTATCGCTTCCGCGGTCGCTTCGGACAGTCATTCGCGCACTTCTACGGCAGATTCTTCTCGGTACCCGACGTCCCTGCCACTCGTGCCAAGCTCAAGCTCTACTTCTATGAGACACCGCCTGGATCGAACTTCCGGGCGGTGGTAGCCTCGGCGACCTGTTTGACGCTGGTATGGGCAGTCGCTTTTTCAATGTCCCGTGTGCCGGATCCAGGAACTGATGCTCCGGCTTTCCTGCTCGCTTTTCCCGGCGTCGCAGCGAGCTGGCTGGGCTTTGAGTCGCCCACGAATCGGCTCTTCGAGGGGACATTGGCGGCACGTTTGTCCCTGACGCTCACCACGATTACGTCCATAGCAGCGAGTGGACTGTTTATGATGAACAGGGCAGGAGTGCGGCTTCCCTTCCACGTAACGGCCCTGCAGGACAGTTCTTTCCTCGGTGTCTACAGGGTCCCCTGGATGATACTGGTTGCCGCCTCGCTCGTTAACACGGCATACATCGGCTACAGGTATCTCGTTGACAGTGCCACGTTTAAATATCTTGCCGAAAGGGTAAATCAAGCACAAAATCTGTAGTCCGTACTTTAGTGCAGGGGGGATGCGGTAATGTCACGCGGAGTCAAGGAAATGGAAAACGCGCACGCGGATAGTGAGGGCCCTCATGAAGATGATCCGAGTTCCCTTCAACGTATGAAGCGACGCCTGCTCGGTAAAATACAGGGAGAAGAGGAAGAGCGGGCGGAAGGGGACTGGACTGGATATTATGTCGCCAGTCATGACTGGCCCGCCTTCGAGAATGACATTCCTATGGAGGATGTCTACCGTATCCTTGACGGATTTAATGAATACCTGCCGTTCGCTCAAGAAAGCCTTGCGGCCGGTGCATTCGAGGACGATGACGGCATCGGAAGCCAGGAGTAGAAACAGGCGGTTTCCACCATCGGTCGGCTGTTTGCCACTCGCGGGTGGCGAGGGTCGGGTGCCACGAACTTGACGAATTTCGTGGCAGCTCCCATTACGTCGTGGGCGATGACCATCGAGTCCAATACTTCGGTTTTGTCGTGTGAGTTCTCGACGCCCGTGATCCGAGTGGAAGACCATGAGCCTTTTCCAACCTCGCACTGAAGCTGCGAGGTGGAGCGTCTGGATGAAAATCCCTTGCGGCCAAGGGTGGTGATCGCTCTACGGTTGTTCCGCTACATCCGCGAGGCCGTGGACCTCCTGGCCGCGCTGGTTTCCCATGCTTCAACAGGCCCTCAACCGCGCGGAAGACAAGGCGTTCGTGATCCTGGACGGCACCCTGTTGCCCATTTACCGGATCGCTGCCGACCGGCCCTTCCACTCGGGCAAGCATCGCAAGCACGGCACGGATGTCCAAGTCCTCGCAGACCCGTTCGGCCGCCTGCTGTGGGCCTCTGCCGCGCGCCCGGCGCCGTGCACGACATGAAGACGGCTCGCACCCAGGCGTCATCGACGCCTAGGCCGAGATCGGCCTGGTTTGCTACGGCGACGAGGGCTATCAGGGCGCTGGCGGCACCGTACGGGTGCCCTTTCGTGGCAAACACCGCGACCTCTCCGTCGGTCAGCAGGCCGCCAATGTCGCCCACACGCGCATCCGCGCCGTCGGCAAACAGGCAATGGCCACCCCGAAGGGCTGGCGTCTCCTGCGCAAACTGCGGTGCAGCACCACCCGCGTCACCGGCCTCGTGCAGGCAGTCCTCGCGCTTCACATCGGATGCGCCTGAGATTGGAAAGGGCTCAGTAAGAGAGACATGTCCGCTGCGTGCGCCCGCGCGTCTGACCGACAAGGCTCCGGGCCCGTGCGGCCATCGCATCCGGCAGACCGATCCAGGCGGTGCGGTCGTCCTGGGTAGGGGCGCCGAGGAGGAAGGCGCGCCGCTCGGCCTGCCGGAGGTGGTGGCGGTCGGGCAGGCCGGCGGGTCCGCCCTTGAGGCGGAACCGGTGGCCATCGGGAATGACGCGCTGGACGGCTTTGTTGCAACGACTGCATGACATGACCGAGTCAAAGCGCTCGGTGGTGGTGGAAGGAGGACCTCATGGCACGCAGCACTACGCGGCCCGTCGTCACGCTCAGGTCGACGGCCGGCACCGGAGTCACCTACGTGACGCGCAAGAACCGTCTGACCAACCCCGACCGGCTGGTCGTGCGCAAGTACGACCCGGTGGCCGACAAGCACGTTCTGTTCCGCGAAGAACGATGACACCCGCCTCGGCCGTCGACCGAGGTTGCACAAGGAGGCACCACCCATGAGGTCCGGCATTCACCCCGTCTCCCGCCCCGTTGTCTTCCGCGACCGTGCGGCAGGCTTCCACCTGCTCACCCGCTCCACCCTCGACACACATCACACGGTGGAGTGGGAGGACGGCACTACGTACCCGGTGGTCGACGTGGACATCTCGTCCGCGAGTCACCCGTTCTACACCGGCACCTCGCGGGTCGTGGACACCGCGGGCCGAGTGGAGCGCTTCGAGCGACGCTACGGCCGTTCCGCTCCCGTCCGTCCCTGACCGTCCGAGCCGTCTCACCCCTGCAAGGCTCTGCAAGGAGGCCGCCATGAAGGTGCGCAAGTCGCTCCGCTCGCTGAAGGCCAAACCCGGCGCTCAGGTGGTGCGCAGGCGTGGCGTGACTTTTGTGATCAACAAGAAGGACCCTCGCTTCAAGGCCCGCCAGGGCTGACGCCACTGCGCAGCATCTCGGCGGCCCGACACCGTACTCGCGGTGCCGGGCCGCTGCCGGATATGCAGCCGGCGCGGACTGGAGGCGTACCGTGCGAGAGCACGACACTGCGTGGAGCTGGGCGAGTTCACCCGGCTGCCTGTACACCGTGGCCGGCCCGCGGTGGCCTGCTCGGTGGTATCACTCCGGGGCGCACTGCGCCTGATCGGAACCCGACCGAGTCGTTGCGAGAGGCTGGGAGGATCACCCCTATGGCCATCGTCGTCTGGATCGTCGAGGGCACCTGGCCCGCGTGTGTGGATGCCGCCCGCGCGCACGCGCCCGAGGACGCCGACATCGTGCTGCTGCACGTGACCGGGCAGGAGATTGCAGGGGTCGCGCACGGCGCGTTCGCCGGCCTCCTCGGCCGCGGCCGCCCCGAACGCGATCCCGGCATCCAGATGGAGCAGCTCGTCGCCGACTCCGCTGCGCAGTTGCTGCAGAAAGCGGTCGACCGTCTGGGCCGGCCCTGTACTCGTGACGAGCGCACCGGCCGCATCGAGCGCGAGGTGGTCGCCGCGGCCCAAGGAGCCGGACTGCTCATCGTGGCCCGCGACGGCGATCGCAGCCATTTGGGCCCCAAGAGCCTGGGCCCAGCCAGCCGGTTCGTCGTCGATCATGCCCCCTGCCCTGTGCTGCTGGTGTGGCCCGAGCAAGCACCCGGTCTGGGCAGCATCCCGCCACCGCCCCCTCGGCCACCCCACCACCGGTAAGGCCCGCAGCGAAGGTGGGGCAGACCAGGCAGTGACATAGGCGGGGACATCTCACGCATGCTCGGCCTTGCGTCGCGTCCACGACGACCAACGGCGGTCGACACCGGATTCATCCGTGAACCGGCGGGCACATTGAACTCCGTGACGACTGGGGGGAAGCCCTACTACTACCTCGCCGACGCCACCGGCAACGTCCTGGGCCTGGTCGTCGACGCGGGCAAGCGCACCCACACCTACGCCGACGGCCCCACCACCGAAGCGGTACGGGCGCCCGCTACTACGCCCCCCCAGGTCGGCCGTTGAGTAGGTCGGAGCATCTGAACAGCCCGGTGTAGGTGCTGGCGCATACGGAAAGAGCGGAAATGGAATGCGCCGGAACGATGCGTCAATGGACGACGCAATAAGAAAAGTGCGAACCTTTTCTGCCGTTTTGATCGCAGGGGGGATATGTGCAGGTATTGCAGGAACGGTTACTGGCGATACCGTGCCGATCGTCCTCGGAGTGATTGCCGCAGTCAGTGGAGTGATCCTGGCAGTCTTCGCCTTTCTGGGCCACCGCAAAACCCGCTCGTGACACGATGATGTGGATTCGCTGGAAGCCGTCCGGTGTGGACTGGAAGGCCCACTGCCGGTTCGATCCGCCGGAGTAGGGCCACTGGATCACGGCGGCACCGTCCGCGTTCGAGGCGCCGGCGACCTTGCCGCTGCGCACGCTGACGCACTTGTACGCCCTGGTGGGTGCGAGCGTGTACTGCACCGAGTCGGCGTCGACGCAGCCGGTGCCGTTCGGGTTGTGGGTGTAGAGGCCGATCTGATCGCGTCGACAGCCGCCCCAGGTCAGCACGTCGATCATCTGCCGGTGGCAGTAGCTCTCCGGTCTGCCTCCCCGGCCTGTCGGCCGGCCCGGAAGCGGTAGCAGGTCCCGCACGAGTGGCCCACTCGGCATCGAAGCGGACCGACCACGCGAGGGGGTGACGGGCATCGAGCCTCATGACCGCCCTCTGAGGTGGCACGGCGGTGGCCGCCCGTGCGGACAGAAGCCCGGGAAGCGTGACGGCCACGGCCATGAGTGCCGCCGCGGTCAGGAACCGGCTGCGGTCGAGAGGCTGGTCGGACAGGCTTGGGGTGCTGACTCCAGTTCCGTGGCGCGCCCCCTGCCATGCGCCGTCACAGCGCGAGGACCTGCCAGTCCTGGTTGGACCCGCCGGTGGAGGGCCACTGGATGACGTTGGCGCCGTCGGCGGTGGAGGCGTTGGCGACGTCGGCGCACCAGCCGGTGCGGACGTTGACGAGCCGGTAGTAGCCGCTGGTGGCCGAGGGGATCAGCTTCCACCACTGGTTGTCGCCGCCGTTGTCGGACGACTGGGTCAGGGTGGCGCCCTGGGTGCTGTCGGGGCTTTGCAGGAGCTTGCTGCTCTTGGCGTTGACCAGCCGGAACGATCCGTCGCTGTTCGGCAGGAGGCTCCACTGCTGGTTGGTCCCGCCGCCGTAGGGCCACTGGATGAGCGTGGCGCCGTCCGCTGTCGAGGCGTTGGCGACGTCCAGTGCCTTGCCGCTCTTGCGGTTGATCACCTTGTAGGTGCCCAGGTCCGCGGTGAAGGGACGGTCGTAGACCTCCAGGTTGCGGATCGACGCGTACACCCCGGCGGGCATCCCGGTGACGGTGACGCGGACGTACCGGGCCTGGGCCTGGAACGCGACCGTCTGGACCTGGCGCGTGCCGGGGGTGGCGGTGTTGTCGACGAGCGTGGTCCACGTGCTGTTGTCGGTGGAGCCCTCGATCTTGTACCGGTAGTTGGTCTTGTCCAGTTCCCAGGCGATCCGGGTGCCGGTCAGGGAGCGGGTCGAGCCGAGGTCGACCTTGAGCCAGTGGCCGGTGTTGCCGTCGTTCGCGCACCAGCGGGTGGCGGTGGCTCCGTCGACCGCCTTGGCCGCGGTGTTGCCCTTGGACGTCTCCTCGCTGTCGGCGGTCGCGGTCTTGCCGGCGGCGATGTCGGCCGGTTGCACGGAGCGGTCCAGTGAGACCCCGACGACGCTGTCCTCGGGGATGCGGGTGCGGTTGATGCCGGTGATCGTCACCCTGCCGTCCGCGCCCACGGTGTACGGGAGGTCGGTGCCCGCGGCGACGTCGAAGACGCGGGTGACCTGGGCGTCCCCGATCGACGGGGTGGTGAAGGAGGTTCCGCTGTATCCGGGCAGCAGGTGGAGGTAGAAGGTGCTGTCCTTGGACGTGAAGCCGTACTTGCCGTCCACCGGCTGCCAGGGTCCGCCGCGGGTGCCGTAGACGGCCTGGCCGCAGGAGGTCAGGAAGGAACCGACCCGGCGCACCACTGCGGCCTGGTCGGCGGGGATCGCCCCGGTCCGGTCGGGACCGACGTTGAGCAGGCAGACCATGTTGCGCACCCAGGAGTTGACCAGGATGTTCATGATGGTGCCGAAGCTCATCACGGGTGCGCCGGCCTTGTAGCCCCAGGTGCCGCAGATGGTGAAGTTCTTCTCCGACAGAAGCCCGGTGCGCATGGCGCCGGTGGGGATCGCGCCGCCTTCCTCGCTGATGTAGTCGCCCATCCAGCCGGAGCGAGGGTTGACCACGACGTCAGGTTGGTGCTTCCGCACCAGGCCCATCACACCGAGGGGGCTGCCGGTGGTGGAGTCGGTATCGCTGTAGGCGGGGTCCACCGGCCACTGATTGGCGCTGTCGCGGATCTTTCCGGGCTCCCAGAAGAAGGCAGCGTCCGCGTCCCGGCCTTGCTGGCCCAGCCAGCCGCCGTCGAAGTAGATGTCGTCGATCTTGCCGTACTTGGTCATCAGCTCTTTGACCTGCTGGTACACCTCGTTCTTCATGACCCGCGCGTTCTCCTTGTGCGCGGGATCGGTGGTGTAACCCCACTTGTTCGGCAGGCAGTTGGTGCCGGTGACGTCGTAGTAGCCGGGGTAACGCCAGCTCATCGGGGAGAAGTACAGGCCCACCTTGAGCCCGGCGTCGCGTACGGCGGTGACGTACTCGCCGACCAGGTCCCGCTGCATCGGGGCCTGTCCGGCATGGAAGGCGTTGGGGTGGGTGGACGGCCACAGGGCGAAGCCCTCGTGGTGACGGGTCGTCAGGACTGTGTACTTCGCGCCCATGTCCTTGGCCAGCAGGGCCCAGTCGGCCGGCTTGTAGGCGCTCGCCGTGAACTGCTCGCTGGTCGCGTCGGTGAAGTACTTCTTGTAGTTCTCCGGCGTGACCGCCGAGTTCTCCATGTACCACTCGCCCTTGGCCGGGCCCGAGTACACACCCCAGTGGATGAACATGCCCAGCTTGGCGTCCTGCAGCCACTTGAGCTTCTCGTTGGACTGCTGCTCGATGCCCAGCTCCGACGTGGGGATCCGCAGGGGGAGAAGGGGCAGCGGCTGGGGGGAGGAGGTGGCGGCGTGTGCGGGTGTCGCCAGCGTCGGTGAGACGGTGGCGGCAACCGTCATGGCAGCCATGCCGGACAGCACTCTGCGGCGACTGATCGGTTCGGACAAGGCTCTCTCCTGATCGTTCGCGGAACAGCACGGACGGTCTCGCGGCTCAGGTGTGGCGCGAGCATGTCTGGGGGCACCGCGGGGGCGGGACCTGGACCGGCCGGCCCGGCCCCGCCCCTGCGGCGGTACTGCCGTCATGGCCACGGTGCGAGACGGGGCCCCGGCGCGGGCGGGCTCGTCGTACGTCAACGGCTCCCCGGGTCACTCCGTCGACTCCGCGACCCACGGCGGCTGAAGTACGTCATGTTCACCGATGGAATCCCCGTCCGTCGCGTCAGCTCGGCTTGAGGATGATCGCCTGGCCGCCCGCGGGAGCCATCGCCACGTCCAGTGCGGTGGCCGAGGTGACCGTCCGGGAGTTGACCACGACCGGCGTCTGGTAGGGGCTGGCGCCCGGAGTGCCGTCGGCGTAGACGGTCGCCGTGAATGTTCCGCCACCCAGGAACGTCAGTGGGAGCGACAGGGTCCGGGATGTCTCGTTGGTCATCGCCCCGACGTACCAGGTGTCGCCGTGGCGGCGGGCGACCACGACGTACTGGCCGATCGATCCGGCGAGGGCGCGGCTCTCGTCCCAGGTGGTGGGGATGGCGTCGAACCACGGCAGCCCCGGCCAGTTGGAGGGGTTGGCGAACTTGGACGGCGAGTCGTACCAGTACAGGAAGTTCAGCGGCTGATAGAAGACCGCCGCCATGGCCATCTGGTGGACGTTGGTGGTCCGGTCCCGCGACTGGCCGTAGCAGATGGTGTAGTCCATCGGCCCGCCGATGTTGCGGGCGAACGGCAGGGTGACGTTGTGGCTCGCGGTCGGGAAGCGCTCGTTGCCGCGCACGCCCTCCATGGTGACCCAGTTCGGGTACGTCCGTTCGTAGCCGAACGGCCGCACGTCGTCGTGCAGGTCGATCAGCAGTTTGTACTTGGCCGCCGTCCTGACCCAGTTCGTGATCTGGTTCGTCATCGCCTGGGTGCCGTCGTCGACGAATCCGAGCTTGACCCCTGCGACGCCCCAGCTCTTGTAGAGGCCGAACAGGCTGTCGGGGTTGCCCGCCGCTCTGCGGTCGACGTAGAGGATGACGCCGATGCCCTTGCTCGTGGCGTAGGAGATGACCGAGGGCAGGTCGATGTCCGCTATCGGCTTCGTCGCGTCGGTGCTGCTGACGTCGCCGTACCAGCCACCGTCGTACTCGATGTACTGCAGGCCGCGAGCCACGGCGAAGTCGACGCCCGCCATCCCGGCGGCGGTGGTCAGCTGTACACGGAAGGCCTTGCCGGGCTTGATCCACGAGGTGTCGGCCAACGCGCTCGCTGGGGCCAGGTTGAGCACCAGCTCGGCGTTGTCGACGAGTTCGGCGTGGGTGGAGCCGGTCACCACCGCCCGCCAGGGCGTGGCGAACGGCGTGGTGACCGTCGAGGTCGTCTGGACCGTGTCCGCACCGCGGGCGGTGTGCTCCATCAGGTAGGCGGCGAGCGTGCCCGGCTGCCCGGACACGGAACTGAGCATCAGCCGCGGGAAGTTGAGACGGGAGGATTCACAGATGCAGGCGATCAGACTGCCGCCGGCGTAGGTGGCGGTCAGCGGCAGGTCGGTCAGTGGGCCGGTGTCCGTGGTCGAGGTGCCCGTGGAGGGGATCGAGCCGGGCGCGACCGGGTTGTAGGGGTCCTCGTCACGCGCGCTGTAGACCAGGGTGCCGTCGGGGAAGGCGAACGTGGTCAGCTCGTCGGCGATCGTGGCGGCGCCCTTGTCGAGCAGCACGTACCGGAAGGCGACGCCGGTCGGGTAGGCGCGGATCTGGACGCTGAAGTTGATCAGCGAGGCGGTGTCCTGGAGGTTCCAGCGCATCTCCTGGTACCGGTCGCGGACGGTCGCGTTGCGGCCGTACACCGGAGTCCAGGTGTTGTCGATGGTCCAGTGCTGATAGTTGGTGATCACCGTGCCGGCGGCGCCGAGCACCGTCCCGTCGCTCAGCTTGAGGCCGAGAGCCGAGGTGTCGACCACCCTCGCGCCTTTTCGCTTCGCCGACCAGCTGAGCGCGCCCGAAGTCAGCGACATCGTGATGGTGTTGCTGCCGTCGGGGGCCGTCGCGGTGACCGAGGCGTCAGCCGCCGCGGCCGTCCCGGCGCCGCCGGCGCCCAGCGCCGCGGCTCCCAGGGTGACGGCGGCGCCCTTGAGGAGTCGACGCCGCGAGACTTGTCCCGGGGCGTCGGCCGACGGCTGTTCAGGTAGGGCGTGACGCGCTGAATCTGCCATGGCTCGTGCACCTCTCCGTTGCGGGCATTTCGATGTGATACAGACAAAAAATGTCAAACGAACCTGATCGCGGGCGCAGTTGGGCACGCGGTGGGGGTTCCGCCCTCGAGCTGGAGCCGCTCACAGCAGGAGTGTCAGGACAGGAACCCTTCCAGGACGAGGGTTGCCGCGCCGAGGCTGACCGGGTTGCGGTCGATGGGGCAGAGGCTGATCTCGGTGCCTTCCCAGGGTTCGGCGAGTGCGTAGTGGGCGGCGGTGGCGCGTAGGTGCGGCAGGACGGCGCTGCCCAGACTGTCGGCGACCCATCCGGTGAGCACGATGATCTGCGGGTTGCACAGGTTGATCAGGTTGGCGATGGCGATGCCGAGGTAACGGCCGGTCGTGGCGATCACCTGCTGTGCGGCGGGGTCGCCGGCCGCGTGGGCGGTGGCCAGGGCGTTGATGGTCGCCGTCTGGTCGTCGGGGTACAGGAGCGGGCTCTCCGGATCGGTCTCCGCGAGGTGCTGCATGATGCCGGGTGCGCCCACGTAGGTCTCCACGCATCCGACGCATCCGCGGCGGCACGTGCGGCCGTCGATGACCAGGCTGGTGTGGCCCCATTCGCCGGCCGTGTTCGTGGCCCCGCGGTAGAGCGCCCCCTGGACGGCCAGGCCGGCGCCGACGCCGGTTCCCAGGGTGAGGACGGCGACGTCGTCGTGGCCGCGGGCGGCACCGAACCACAGTTCGGCAACGGTGCTGGCACGCAGCGGGTTGTCGAGGAGGATCGGCACATCAGGGACCCGGTCCGTGAGCAGGTCCAGCAGCGGCACGTCGTTCCACCGCCAGTTCGGGGCGAAGACGGAGGCCGTGCCGTCCGGCCGTACCTGGCCGGGAATGCTGACGCCGATCCCGAGGATCCTGCCGCGCTCCACCTTGGCCTGCGCGATCGCGTCGTCGACTCCGCGGACGATACGGTCGACGACGTAGTCCGGCGAGTTGGCGTGCGGGTGCAGTTCGTACTCGGCTCTGGCCAGAACCCGCAGAGCGGGATCGAAGACCTCGACGTGGACGTAGGTCTCGGCGATGTCGATGCCGATGAGCCGGGGTCCCTCGAGGTCGGGCGCGAGAAGGTTCCGCGGGCGTCCGCCCCCCGAAGCCTGCTGTCCGATCTCGGCAAGAAGCCCCAACTCGTGCAACTCGTTGACGATGTCGGAGGCGGTGGCCACCGACAGGCCCGTGGCTGCGGCGATGTCACGCCTGACGACGGGCGCCGAGGCGATGAGATGCCGCATCACCGCGAAACGGTTGGTCCGGCGTATGTCCTGGTACGTCCGCTTCAACGACGTCGTCCTGTGCTCGATGCGGCTGGGGCGTCCGATCGTAACCACGGCGTGCACGCCGTTGGAACTGCCGTGCGCAGACTTTTTCTGGCTTGTTGACGAAGGGGTGTAGCGCGCATAACCTGCGTCTCGATCCGCTCGCTGCACCCCCGTCAGCGGCAGGAATTGCCCCCTCCGAATGCGTGCCCCCTCACCCCGCGGGCTTCGCGTCGCGCCCAAACCGGCCGCACTCCGCGGCCGCCCACGGCGTGATCACCCGCCGTCGCGGGCCCCGTCCCCAAGTCCCCTTCCCACGCCTGTTCTTCACAGCAGAGGTGGCCATGTCCCCTGAGCGGAACCCCAGCAGATCGTTCGGCCGCAGGCCCTTCCTGCACGCCTCCGGCGCTGTGGCGGCGGCGGGATTCCTGGCCGCGTGCGGCGGGAACACCGGTCGCGGCGGCTCCACCGGCGGTAAGGCGGCGATCAGCCAGTGCTATCACCGGTACGGCGAGGCCGGCATCCAGCAGGCGGCGGTGCGGTACGCGAAGGCGTACACCAAGGCCGACGTGTCGGTGCAGTGGATCCCCGGTGACTACGCCTCCAAGCTCTCCAGCGGCCTGGCCTCCAGCGGCCTGGTCTCCAGCAGCGGCCCCGACGTCTTCGAGTTCCACCACGACGTCCAGATGGGCAAGTCCGGGCAGATCGTGCCGCTGGACGACATCATCGCGGACGTGAAGTCCGACTTCACGGAGAAGGACCTGGCTGCCAACTCGGTTGACAGCAGGGTCTGCCCGGCCTGTTCAGCTGCTTCACCGCCTTCGTCTTCCGGCAGTACTTCCTCGGCTTCCCCAAGGCACCGGAGGAGGCCGCCCGGATCCACGGCCTCGGCAGCTGGGGCACGTGCGGGCGGATCGTCGTCCCCAACTCCACCGGCTTCTTCTCGGCGATCGCGGCGATCACCTTCACCACCAACTGGAACGCCTTCGTGCGGCCGCTGCTCATCGGCCAGGACAAGTCCAGCTGGACGGTGCAGGTGGCCCGGTCGACCTTCACCACCGTCCAGACCGTCGACATCCACGAGCTGTTCCTCGCCGCCACCGTGTTCATCCTGCCGCTGGTACTCGTCTTCCTCTTCCGGCAGCGGTACCTGGTCGAAGGCGTCGCGCACACCGGCATCAAGGGCTGACCGCAGGCGCCCGGCAATCGCACAGAACGCCGTACTTCACACCAATCCATCCCGGAGCGACCCATGCCCCACCCCGTCAGCCACCCGCCGCTCGCAGGGGCCATACATATGGACCCCAACTTCACCGTCGGCGAGGTGAATCCGCGGTTGTTCGGATCCTTCGTCGAGCACCTCGGCCGCTGCGTCTACACCGGCGTCTTCGAACCGGACCACCCGAGCGCCGACGAGGACGGACTGCGCACCGACGTCCTGGCCCTGATCCGGGAACTGGGCGTCACCATGGTCCGCTACCCCGGGGGCAACTTCGTCTCCGGCTACCGCTGGGAAGACGGAGTCGGCCCGGGGGAGCAGCGGCCCCGCCGGCTCGACGGTGCCTGGCGGACCGTCGAGACGAACCAGTTCGGGCTGAACGAGTTCATGCGCTTCGCGGCCAAGGCCGACGTCGAGCCGATGCAAGCCGTCAACCTCGGCACCCGCGGCCTGCAAGAGGCACTCGACCTCCTCGAGTACACCAACCACCCCGGCGGCACGGCTTTGTCCGAGCTGCGCCGCTCGCACGGCGTGGACAAGCCGCACGGCATCCAACTGTGGTGCCTGGGCAACGAGATGGACGGCCCTTGGCAGCTCGGTCACAAGAGCGCCGACGAATACGGCCGCCTCGCCGCCGTCACCGCCAAGGCCATGCGTGACGTCGACCCCGGCCTGGAACTGGTCGCCTGCGGAAGCTCCAACCGCTCCATGCCGACCTTCGGTGCCTGGGAGGCGACGGTCCTGGAGCACACGTACGACCTCGTCGACTTCATCTCCTGCCACGCCTACTACGAGGAGAGCGACAGCGACGTCGACAGCTTCCTCGCCTCGGCCGCCGATATGGAAGCCTTCATCGACGGTGTGGTCGCCACCGCCGACCACATCGGGGCCAAGCGCCACTCAAGCAAACGGATCAACCTCTCCTTCGACGAGTGGAACGTCTGGTACCAGAGCCAGCCGGTCAACAACACCGACACCCCGGACTGGAGCGTGGCCCCGCGCCAGCTCGAGGACGTCTACAACGTCACCGACGCCGTCGTGGTCGGTACCCTGCTGATCACCCTGCTGCGCCACTGCGACCGCGTCACCGCGGCCTGCCTCGCCCAGCTGGTGAACGTCATCGCCCCCATCATGACCGAGCCGGGCGGCCCGGCCTGGCGGCAGACCATCTTCCATCCCTTCGCCGACGCGGCCCGTCAAGGTGGCGGCCAGGTGCTCCGGCTCGCCCTGGACAGCCCCGTCCACGACACCGCCCGCTACGGCGAGGTGCCCCTGCTGCACGCGACCGCCGTCCAGCGCGAGGACGGGACGCTCACCGTCCTCGCCGTCAACCGGGACACGACGAGGCCGCTCGAACTCACCGCCGACCTGCGGGCGTTCAACCCGGTGGCCGGGCAGCCGACGCACACCGCCCTGACCGACCCCAACCGGCACGCGGCCAACACGTTCCAACACCAGGACCGCGTGACGCCGAAGCCGGTGACCGGCACCGTCACGGACGGCGGACGGCTGAGCGCCCTGCTGCCACCGATGTCCTGGAACACCATCACCATCCCACTCGCCCCCTGAGCGGCCCCAGGAACCCACCGCTCTTCCCGTACATCCGTACACCCGCACCAAACCCGGACCTCAACGGAGAGGCGAGACCATGCCCGACACCACCTCGCACCCCACACCGTCACCGCGCACCCGATGGCGGACCACCCTCCTCACGCTTCTGACCCTGCTCGGCGGCCTCGCCGCCCTGCTGATCCCCACCACGCAGGCACAAGCGGCCTCGGTGACGTTCACGACGGGTGCCGACCGGACCGATCAGAACGGCAACGCGCTCCAGCTGCACGGCCTGGGCATCATCAAGGTGGGCAGCACCTGGTTCGGCTTCGGCGAGGACAAGACCGGCAGGGCATCGGGGGACACGTCCTTCCAGGACATCCCGTGCTACACCTCGACCGACCTCGCCAACTGGACCTACCAGGGTCAGGCCCTGAGCCGGCAGGCCGCGGGTGACCTGGGCCCCAGCCGCATCGTGGAGCGGCCGAAGGTCATCTACAACGCGTCGACCAGCACGTACGTGATGTACATGCACATCGACAGCACCAGCTACGCCGAGGCCAGGGTCGGCGTGGCCACCAGCAGCACCCCCTGCGGCCCGTACACCTACCGGGGAAGCTTCCGGCCGATGGGCAACCTCAGCCGCGACATCGGCCTGTTCCAGGACACCGACGGCACCGGCTACCTGCTGAGCGAGGACCGCAACAACGGCCTGCGCATCTACAAGCTGTCCGCCGACTACCTCTCCGTGGACAGCGCGGTGGCGGTGCTGGGCAGTGGCGGCAGCAGCGGCAGCGTCGAGTCGCCCGCCATGGTGAAGATCAACGGCATGTACTACGTCTTCGGCTCCCACCTGACCGGCTGGAGCCTGAACGACAACATCTACGCTACCGCCACCTCGCTGAGCGGCCCGTGGTCGGCGTTCCGCGACTTCGCCGCCCCCGGCACCAAAACCTATGGCAGCCAGACGGCGAACGTCATCACCGTCCAGGGCACCGCGGGCACCACGTACATCTACGCCGGTGACCGCTGGGACACCTCCAACCTGGGCGCGTCGAAGCTGATTTGGCTGCCGCTGACCATCCGGGGCACGACGGTGAACCTCGGTCAGTACCCGACCTGGTCCCTCGACGTGGACGCGGGCACGTGGACGCCTGGCAGCGGGATCCCGTCGCAGGGGGTCCACACCCTGAAGAACGTCGGCAGCTCCATGCTGATGGATGTCTCGGGCGGCTCCACGGCAAGCGGAGCCAAGATCATCCAGTGGCCGTCCGCCGGCAGTACCAACCAGCAGTGGACCCTCACCCGGGTGACGGACAACATCTACACGCTCAAGAGCGTCAAGAGCGGCCTGTGCCTGGACGTCCCGAGCAAGTCGACCACCGCCGGAGTCCAGTTGCACCAGTGGACCTGCAACGGCGGGACCAACCAGCAGTGGGCCCTCGACCTGACCGGCAGCTACACCGGCAGCAACTACATGCTGGTCGGCGTCGGCAGCGGCCTGCACATCGGGGTCGCGGGCTCCACCGCCCAGGGAGCGGCGGTGGACCAGGAACTCGGCGGCAGCGCGAGCGTCAACAGCGAGACCTGGACGTTCTCCTGACCGCGTGCCCCGGCGGCCCCGCCATCGAGGGGGCCGCCGGGGCACGTCCCTCACGGGGAATCGTCCCAACTCCCGCATTCCTCACAGCCCTCAGCAGACAAAGGAGGTTGCGCAATGGACCACTCCATGGGTCGCAGGCGCCTCCTGACCGCTCCGCACTGACCGCCGGAGCGGCCGCCCTCCCTGGCGGTTTCCTCTCGGGGAACGCCGCGGCCGCCGTCCCGCCGACAGATCACCGTCCCCCACCGCGGCATCTACGACACGTCCCCCGCCGCCTCCTGGACCGACGGCTTCCTCACCGGCAACGGCACGTGCGGAGCCATCCTCCACGGGGCGGCCACACGGGAGAAGGTGGTCTTCGACCACCACCGTCTGGTGCTGCCGAACGGCACCCGCACCGTGCAGCCCCCCGTGATCTCAGGCCGCTTGGAGGGCGTACGCGACAAGGCACTCGCCGCGGACCCTCCGGCGTCAACAGCGACTTCACCTCCGGGTGGTCACTGCGCTGGAGGCAGAGCTACCACCCCGCGTACGAACTGCACATCGACACCCCAGGCATGACCACGGTCAACGACTACGGCCGGGTCGACGACTTCCGTACCGGCGAGGTCAGTTCCAGCTGGACCGACCAGTGCGGCACCTGGACCCGCAGGGCCGTCGTCTCCCGCGCCGACGACGTGATCGTCCACGAGCTGATCCTCGCGCCCGGCCGCACCATCGACACCACCCTGGGCGTCAACACCGCGCTCGACGGAGTGCCGAGCAGTGTCGGTTTCCCCACGCGCGCCACGACGAGCAACGGATCGGGCTACCTGAACCTGCGTGGCACCTACCCGTCGGGGCAGGGCGCCTTCGGCTATGAGGGAGTCACCCGGGTCCTCGCCACGGGATCGGGGGCCTCCGTCAGCGTCAGTGGCTCCACCATCGTGGTGGCGAGGGCGACCAGGGTGATCCTGCTGACCAAGCTGGGCCGTCGACCGACAGCACCGTCCACGGCACAGTCCCAGGCCAGCCCCTCACGCCACACCGGAACCGGCGTTTTCGGCTTCGCCGTATCCCGCAGATCCCGAGCGGCCTTCGTATCGACGTTGCCGTTCGATGCAAGGACATCCGTTGTCCGACCCAGCCATGGACTCCTCCTGTTCCTGCGGTCGTCGTCACGGCGCCGCCGGCAGACCTCGGTGAGGGCCGCACCTGATCCCAGGCGCCGCCAGGCTCCCCGGCTCTGCGGCCCCGCAACCATGGCGGCGCCGCGGCAACAGCGCGTACGGGGTGTCGGCAGTGCGGATTCGGCGGCCGTTCCCGCAGTCATGGCGACGGGAACGGGTATGCCGCGTTCAGGCAGGGGGCAGGAGCCCATCCACCTCGGCCTCCAGCCCCACTGCATCCGCCGCGGGCGGGTTCGCGCCGGGGACGGAGCAGGTCAGGGCGGCGACACGGGCGGCGAAGGTGCAGGCGTCGGTGAGGTCTTCGAGGCTGAGCCGGTCCAGTCGGCCGCCGAGGTGTCCGAGGGCGGCGAGGCGGTGGAGCAGGCCCGCGGTGTAGGAGTCTCCGGCCCCGACGGTGTCGACGACGTCCACCCTCGGGGCCGAGACGGTGACGCGGAGACCGTCGAGGGAGGCAAGGGCGCCGCGCCCGCCGAAGGTGATGACGACGAGGCGCGCGCCGGCGGCATGCCAGGTGTCGCACGCCTCCTCAGGGCCGACGCCGGGCAGGAGCAGCGCGAGGTCGTCCTCGCTGAGGCGCAGGATGTCGGCGACGGCGCACCAGTGGGGGAGCCGTTCGCGGTATGCGGCGGGCGGTACGAGCAGGGGGCGGACGTTGGGGTCGATGGACACGGTGACGTGCTCGCGTGCCTTGGCGAGGTGGTCCTCGATGCGGCTGCCGCCGGGCTGTTGTATCAGTGCCAGGGAGCCGGTGTGCAGGCAGGCCGCCTCGTCCTGCTGGGTGGCGGCGAGTTCGTCGGCGGTCCACTGCCAGTCGGCGGATCTGTCGGCGTAGAAGGTGTAGGTGGCCTGGCCGGACTCGTCGAGGTCGGCGACGGCGAGCGTGCTGGGCTCGGGGGCGGCGGTCACGCTGCCGGTCAGGTCGACGCCGGAGGCAGTGAGGCGGGCATGGAAGAGGGCGCCGAAGACGTCGTGGGAGAACCGCCCGAGGAAACGCGTCCGGGTACCGAGCCGGGCGAGGGCGACGGCGGTGTTGGCCGGGCCGCCACCGGGCAGGGCCCGCAGCGCGAGTACATCGGCGTCGGATCGGGCGGGGTCGGGGAAGGCGTCGGCGACGCACTCACCGAGGACGGTGACGCTGACGGGGGCCTGGGCTCGGGCCATGGTGACTGTCTGCCTCTCTCAGGAAGAGCGCGGGTGGAGATGGGCACCGGGCCGGTGGCCTGATGCGGCCCACGCGCAGGTATTGACATGCCGCTCAAGGCGGACGTAACTTCCCTGCCACAAGGAAGTAACGCGCGTTATTAAAGCGCGAAACCGGAGGCGTTGTCTCGCCTCCGGCTGGTCGAAAGGGAGTGGAAGTGGCCACGAACAGGACGCATCGCGTGACCATGAGCGATGTGGCTCGCCACGCGGGTGTCTCGCGGACCACGGTCTCCTTCGTCCTCAACGACAAGCCCGGTGCCGCCATCCCCGAGGAGACCCGTCGGCGGATCCTGGAGGCGATCGACGAGCTCGGCTACCGGCCCAACGCCGGAGCGCGGGCGCTGGCCGCGAACCGCAGCGGGTGGTTCGGGTTGATCACCGAGATCGTGACCGGCCCGTTCGCGGGGGAGGTGATCACGGGCGCGCAGGGCCGCGCCTGGGCTGACCGGAGGTTCCTGCTGATCGCCGCGAGCGAGGGCGATCCCGCCCAGGAGGCTGCCGCGCTCGACCAGATGCTGGAGCACCGGGTGGAAGGGCTGCTGTACGCCACGACCTGGCACCGGGCCGTCACGCTCCCCAAGGCCGCCCGGGAGGTCCCGACGGTGCTCGTCAACTGCTACGACGCGGAAGGTGAGCTGCCGTGCATCCTGCCCGACGAGGTGTCGGGCGGATACAAGGCGACCCGCCGGCTTCTGGAAGCCGGTCACACCCGCATCGGGTTCATCAACCTCGACCCGGCGATCCCGGCCGCCATCGGCAGGCGCGACGGATACGAACGTGCCCTGCGCGAGGCCGGGATCACCCCCGACCCCTCCCTCGTCGTCCCCGGTTGGGCGACCGCCGACAGCGCCTATACCGCCGCCGGTGAACTCCTTGACCGCCCGGCCGGCGACCGGCCGACCGCGCTGTTCTGCGGAAACGACCGGATGGCGATGGGCGCGTACGACGCGATCAAGGAACGTGGGCTGCGCATCCGGCACGACGTGGCCGTGGTGGGCTTCGACAACCAGGAACTCATCGCCGCCTATCTGCGGCCGAAGCTGACGACGCTCGCCCTGCCCTTCGAGGCCATGGGCACCAAGGGCATCGACATGCTCGCCGCTCTCGCAGCGGGGCAGCCGCTCGACACCCATCAGGTGACGATCGACTGCCCGCTGCTCGAACGCTCGTCGGTCTGACCGCTAATCAGTCCGACGAGGATCCCATCCCGTCTTCGCCCTGTGTGTTGAAGAGAGGAAAGAATCTCCATTATGGCACCCTCCCGCATACCTCCACGGCGGCCACAAGTCGTCCTGAGAGCGGTCACCGCTACCGCCGCCGCGGCCCTGGTCCTGTCCGCCTGTACGGGTGGCTCGGGCGCCGCCGGCGCCGGTGACACCTCCGGCAACCAGCTGCTCACCATCCCGCGCGAGGATCTTGCGACGTTCACGCGCAACTTCAACCCGCTCTCCCCGCAGGCCGCCCCCATGACCCTCCAGGCGGTCTACGAGCCGCTGGCGGTGCACAGCATGGCGGATGCCAAGGACACGCCGTGGCTGGCCACCACGTGGGAGCAGGCCAAGGACGGCAGGTCCCTCACCTTCACGCTGCGCGAGGGCGTCAAGTGGTCGGACGGCCAAGCGCTCACGGCCGACGACGTCGTCTACACCTTCGAGCTCCAGAAAAAGGTGCTGGGCGGCTTCGACTACCTGGACAAGGTCACGGCGGTCGACGCCCACACGGTGAAGTTCTCCTTCAACAAGGCGTTCTCGACCGCCTTCTACGAGATCAGCGGCCATTACATCCTGCCGAAGCACATCTGGTCCAAGGTGAAGGACCCGGCGAAGTTCACCAACCCGAACCCGGTCGGCACCGGCCCGTACACCCAGATCGAGAAGTTCCAGAGCCAGTCGTACGAGCTGCGCAAGAACCCCGACTACTGGCAGCCCGCGAAGCAGCAGATCGCCGGCATCCAGATGCTCGCTTTCTCCGGCAACGACAGCGCCAACATCGCCTTCACCAACGGCGAGGTGGACTGGACGCAGTCGTTCATCCCGGACATCGAGAAGTCCTTCGTCGCCAAGGACAAGAAGCACAACCACTACTGGTTCCCGGCCACCGGCGCCATGATCAACTGGCAGCTGAACACCACCAAGGCCCCCTTCGACGACCCGGCCGTGCGCAAGGCGCTCAGCATGGCCGTCGACCGCGACCAGATCACCAAGGTCGCGATGAACGGCTACGCCGAACCCGCCGACTGCACGGGCCTGGCCCGTACGTACGACAAGTGGCGCGACACGTCGCTGGCCGCCTCCTGCACCTGGACGAAGGACGACACCGACGCGGCGGCCAAGGCCCTCGACGCGGCCGGCTACAAGGAGAGCGGCGGCAAGCGGAAGCTGAAGAACGGCAAGAACTTCACCCTCGACATCTCCGTCGGCTCCGCCTCCTCCGACTGGATCTCGGTCGCCAACATCATCAAGCAGGACCTCGCGAAGGTCGGCATCACCGCCACCGTGAAGACGCCCGACTGGTCGGCGGTCTCGTCCTCGTACAACACCGGCACCTTCGACACCGGCATCGTGTGGAGCAACAACGGCGCCACCCCGTACGAGTACTTCCGCGGCGTGATGTCGACCAAGATGGTGCAGCCGGTCGGCAAGCAGGCCACGGAGAACTACCACCGCTTCGGTGACAAGAAGGCCGACAAGCTCATCGACGCTTTCGCCGCCGCCACGAGCGAGAGCGCCCAGCGGCGGCAGATCGACGGTCTGCAGGAGCTGTACAACAAGGACGCGCCCGTCGTCCCGCTGTTCACCGGCCCCGAGTGGGGCGCGTACACGAACGCCCGCTTCACCGGCTGGCCCACCGAAGAGAACCCGTACGCCACCCTCGGCAACCGCAACGGCAGCACCATTCTCGTGCTCACGTCGCTCAAGCCCGTCAAGGGCTGACGCCGCCCGCACGGACCGGCGGCCGCCCTCCTCCCCGGACGGCCGCCCCCGCGCACCGCCACACACATTCACCCCCACCGACAGGGAGCACGACCCGTGCGTCTGATCCTGCGCAATCTGGGGTTCTATCTGCTCGCCTTCTGGGCCTCCATCACCCTGAACTTCGTTCTCCCGCGCTTCATGCCGGGCGACCCGGTCTCCCGGATGTTCGCGCAGGCCCAGGGCACCATGCAGCCCGACCAGATAGCCCAGTTGCGAAAACTCTTCGGCCTCGACAACCGCCCCCTCTGGGAGCAGTACGTCTCCTATGTCAAGAGCGTCTTCACCGGCGACCTCGGCATCTCCATCACCCGCTTCCCCACCCCTGTCACCGACGTGATCGGCTCGCAGATAGGTTGGACCCTGCTGCTCGGCGGCGTCGCGCTCGTCGTCGCGGCCGTCCTCGGCAACCTGCTCGGTATCGTCGCCGCCTGGCGGCGCGGCGGCGTCCTCGACTCCGCCTTCCCGCCGCTGCTGATCTTCGTCGGCTCGTTCCCCTACTTCTGGCTGGCCATGGGCGCGTTGTACCTGTTCGGGGTGAGCCTGAACTGGTTCCCGCTGCGGCACGCCTACGACGTCGGACTGACCCCCGGCTTCAACGGCGAGTTCCTCTCCAACGTCGGTACCCACCTGGTGCTGCCCGCGCTGACCATCGTGCTGGTCTCCATCGGCGGATGGATGCTCGGCATGCGCAACACCATGATCGCCACCGCGGCCGAGGACTACATCACCATGGCCGAGGCGAAGGGGCTCAGCCCCTCGCGGATCATGTTCCGCTACGCCGCGCGCAACGCCCTGCTGCCCTCCGTCACCAACTTCGGCATGGCACTCGGCTTCGTCGTCGGCGGCGCGCTGCTCACCGAGGTCGTGTTCGCCTACCCCGGCATCGGCTACCAGCTGCTGATGGCCGTCCAGGGCCTGGACTACCCGCTGATGCAGGGCATCTTCCTGACGATCACGGCGGCGGTGCTGATCGCGAACTTCCTCGTCGACCTCGTGTACGTCCGCCTCGACCCGCGCGTCCGCGTCCGCTGAAGGGGGTTGCCGACATGACCGCCATCGACATCGCGACGGCCACCACACCGACAGTCCCCGCGCGCACGATCCGTCGGCGCGGACTGGTGCGCCAGCTCATCGACAGCAAGAAGGCGCTGACCGGGCTGATCCTGCTCGCTCTTTTCGCGCTGCTGGCCCTGCTCGCACCCGTCCTCGCACCGGGTGACCCGTCGCTCATCAACTCCACGGGCAGCCAGGCACCCTCGGCCGCACACTGGCTCGGTACGACCGCCAAGGGCCAGGATGTGCTCGCCCTCACCCTGTGGGGTGCGCGCAGTTCGCTCTTCGTCGGGTTCACCGTGGGGCTCGTGGCGACGGGCGTCGCCATCGTCGTCGGCCTCGCCGCCGCGTACTTCGGCCGCATCATGGACGACGCGCTGACCCTGGTGACCAACATCTTCCTGCTGCTGCCCGGCCTGCCGCTGCTCATCATCCTGGCCGCGTTCCTGCCACCCGGGACCTCCACCGTGATCCTTGTCCTCGTCGTCACCGGCTGGGCGGGCTCGGCCCGGGTGCTGCGCGCGCAGGCCAAGTCGATCCGCGGCAAGGACTTCGTGGCCGCGGCCGTCGTCACGGGGGAGCGCCCGCTGCGGATCATGTTCCGCGAGATCCTGCCCAACATGGCGTCCGTGGTGATGACCACGCTGCTCGGCTGCGTGATCTTCGGCATCGGCGCCCAGGCCGGCCTGGAGTTCCTCGGCCTCGGCGACAGCAGCGTCGTCAGCTGGGGCACCAACCTGTACTGGGCCAGCAACGACGGCGCGCTGATGACCGGCACGTGGTGGGCCTTCGTCCCCTCCGGACTGTGCATCGCGCTCGTCGCCTTCGCGCTCGCGCTGGTCAACTACGCGGTCGACGAGATCACCAACCCCAGGCTGCGCAATCGCCGTGCCCGCCGCGAGAGGAGGGGCTGAGCCATGGAACCCGTACTTGAGGTGAACGGCCTGCGCGTCGAATACCGCAGCGACGGACGCACCGTCGTGGGCGCCGACGACGTCTCCTTCTCCATCGGCGCCGGAGAGGTCTTCGGCCTCGCCGGGGAGTCCGGCTGCGGCAAATCGACCATCGCCAACGCGGTGATGCGGCTGCTGAAGCCCCCGGCGGAGATCACCGCGGGCAGCATCCGCTTCCAGGGCAGGGACGTCCTCGCCCTGGACCCACGGGAGCTGCGCGCCTTCCGGTGGCGGGAGATCGCCATGGTCTTCCAGTCGGCGATGAACTCCCTCAACCCCGTCCTGACCATCGGCGAGCAGATCGTCGACATCTTCACCACGCACGAGAAGATGAAGAAGCGGGCCGCGCGGGAGCGGGCCGGCGAGCTGCTTCAGCTGGTCGGCATCGACCCGGGCAGGCTGAAGGCGTACCCGCACCAGCTCTCCGGCGGCATGCGCCAGCGCGTGGTCATCGCCATGGCTGTCGCACTGCGCCCCCGACTGCTGATCATGGACGAGCCGACCACCGCGCTCGACGTGGTCGTGCAGCAGGAGATCATGGCGCAGATCCGCGACCTCCAGCGGGAGCTGGGCTTCTCCATCCTCTTCATCACCCACGACATGTCCCTGATGGTCGAGCTGTCGGACCGCATGGGCGTGATGTACGGCGGACGGATCGTCGAACTCGCCGACGCCAAGGACCTGTTCGCCCATCCGCTCCACCCCTACACCGAGGCGCTGATGAACGCCTTCCCGCCGCTGACCGGCCCGCGCCAGGAACTCACCGGCCTCTTCGACGCCCCGCGCACCGCCGACAGCTGCGGCTTCCACGTCCGCTGTCCCGAGGACCGCTCGGACTGCTCCATGAACATCCCCGACCTGCGCGAGATCGCGCCCGGCCGCTGGGTGGCCCGCAGCCTCGAAGGAGCCCCCCGATGACCGAACCCCTGCTGTCCGTGCGCGGTCTGACCAAGGACTTCCAGGTCGGCACCGTCTTCTCCCGGCGCCGTGTCCGAGCCGTCGACGACGTCTCCTTCGATCTCCCGGCCGGCCGGATCACCGCCCTGGTCGGCGAATCGGGCAGCGGCAAGTCCACCATCGCCCGCTGTCTCGCCCGCCTCGAACAGCCCTCCGCCGGACAGGTGCTGCTCGACGGCGAGGACGTCCTGCGCACCGAGCGGCGCCGGGCGTCACGGGCGTACCGTCGCAAGGTCCAGATGGTGTTCCAGGACCCCTTCGGCTCACTCAACCCCGTCCACCGCATCGAGCACTTCCTCACCCGGGCCCTCGTCCTGCACGGCCGCTCCGCCACACCAGAGGCGCTGCGCGAGCTGATGAAAACGGTCGGCCTGACCGAAGACATGCTCCAGTCCTACCCGCACGAACTCTCCGGCGGCCAGCGTCAGCGCGTCTCCATCGCTCGCGCGTTGGCGGTGGAACCGCGCCTCATCCTGGCCGACGAACCGACGTCGATGCTGGATGTCTCCGTGCGCGTCGGCGTGCTCAACCTGATGCGGCGCCTGCGCGACGAGCGGAACATCGCCATGCTCTACATCACGCACGACCTGGGCTCCGCCCGCTACCTCGCCGACACCACGATGGTCATGTTCGCCGGCGAACTCGTCGAGGGCGGCGACGCGTTGGCGGTGATGGACGCCCCCGCTCACCCGTACACCCGCTTGCTGTTGTCCGCCGTACCCGACCCCGAACGGGCCGGCAGCTACGACCCCGTCGAGCGCGCCCGCCTGCGCGAGGCGATCCTCAACCCCGCGTCCTGCCCCTACGGCGACGACGGCGCGTGCAGCCGCACCGACCCCGTCCGCCACATCGTCGGCGAGAACGAAGGACAGCCCCACTGGGTGCGCTGCCATCTGCGCGCACCCGCCTCCGACATCGCCCGCCGCGTCCTCAAGGCCACCGACCGGCCGGACGGCGAGGCCACCGACGCCACCGAGAAAGCGGAGACCACCGCCGCATGACCCACGACCTCACCCTCCCCTCCGGCAGTCCCACCGCCGAGGGGCTGGCCGAACGCGCCCTGCGCGACCCCCACCGCCCCCGCTTCCACTTCACCTCGCCCGGCGGCTGGCTCAACGACCCCAACGGCCTGAGTCACTGGAACGGCGTCTACCACCTCTTCTACCAGTACAACCCGCTCGCCGCCGCCCACCACCGCATCCACTGGGGCCACGCCTCCAGTACCGACCTCGTGCACTGGGCCGACGAGCCGGTCGCCCTGGTGCCGGGCTCGGACGGCCCGGACCGCGACGGCTGCTGGTCCGGTGTCCTGGTGGACGACGGGGGAGTGCCCACGCTCGTCTACTCGGGCAGACACGGCGAGCATGAACTCCCGTGTGTTGCCAGGGGATCGGCGGATCTGCGGTACTGGACCAAGGACCCGGCCAACCCCGTCATCACCGCCCCGCCCGAGGGCGTCGACATCACGGCCTTCCGTGACCACTGCGTCTGGCGGGAGGGCTCCGGCGAGAACAGGGTGTGGCGCCAGCTGGTGGGCTCGGGAATCCGCGGCATCGGCGGAACGGCCTTCCTGTACGAGTCCGACGACCTGCGCAGCTGGCGCTACGTCGGCCCCCTGCTGACCGGCGACGCATCGCAGAACCAGGGCGAGCTCGACTGGACCGGCACGATGTGGGAGTGCGTCGACCTCTTCCGGCTCGGCGAGGACGAGGAGGCCGGCAGTACCGACGTGCTGGTCTTCTCCGCCTGGGACGAGGGCACCACCCACCACCCCCTGTACTGGACCGGCCGATACCAGGGCGACACCTTCACCCCGACCGGCCTCCACCGCCTCGACTACGGCGGCCGCTACTTCTACGCCCCCCAGTCCACCCGTGACGAGTACGGCCGACGCATCATGCTCGGCTGGCTCCAGGAGGGCCGGACGGACGAGGCGAACGCGCAGGCCGGCTGGTGCGGTGTGATGTCCCTGCCGAGGGTCGTCACGCTCGCCACGGACGGCGGCCTGCACCAGGCCCCGGTGCCGGAGCTGACCGAGCTGCGGCGGGAGCGCGCAGAGGTGGCTCCGGGCCGGCTGGCCGACTCGTACACCCGGCTGCCCGCCGTGCGCGGGGACCAGCTGGACATCGAGACGACCCTGCGTCTCGCTCCCGGAGCGACCGCCCGGCTCGTGCTCCGCGAGACACCGGACGGCGCGGAACGCACGGTCGTGGAGGTGAGCCGGTCGGACGACGGAGCGAGCGGCACCCTCCGACTGCACCGCGAGACCAGCAGCCTCGACCCGACGGTCGACACCGAACCCCGGTACGGCGAACTGCCGTTGGGTCCCGACGGGCGGGTCGACCTGCGGGTCCTCGTCGACCACTCCGCACTGGAGATCTTCGCCAACGGGCGTGCCCTGACCGCCCGCATCTACCCCACCCGTCCGGACGAGGCCGTCGGCGTCGGTATCGGTGCCGACGGCGACGCGGCCCTGGAGCGGTTCGACGCCTGGCAGATGGCGTCGGCTTTTACCGACGGACCCCGGCCGCTGTGGCCGTGACGGTCTTACACACGGCCACGGCCCGCGGGGTGGACGTCCCCCCGGGCCGTGGCCCACCCTCTCTTGTACTCCCTCAGGAGCCGCCATGAGCGTGTCCCGCCGTACCCTCCTGCTCGCCGGAGGAACCGCCGCCACCCTGCTGCCACTCGGAGGCATCCTCCCCGCAGCACAGGCCGCCGCCACCAGCGCCGCCGGAGCACCCCCGGTGCCCGCCCCGATTCCCGACCCCATCCCCGTTACCGGCGCCTGGACCCGCACCTCCGACGGCGGCCAGAAGGCGACCGCCGGCCGTCGCGGGCCCGCCCTCGCCCTGTCCGAGCAGCAACTCGCGGCCAAGGGCACGTACGCGGCCCGCGTCACGCCCCAATCCTCCTCCGCCGTAGGCGCGTTGGTGTTCCGGGCAGCCCTCGACGGCTCGACCGGATACGCGGTCGCCCTCGACCCCGCCCGCGCCCGCATACGGCTCTACGACCTGGCCGGCGGCGACACACTCGCCACCGCTCCGCTCCCGGGCGCGCAGGCCGGAAAGCCCTACGGCCTCGAAGTGGCGGTCGACGGACCCGAGCTGACGGTGCATGTCGACGGCAAGCGGGTCCTCCACACCGAGGACCACCGCCACGACACCGGCTCGGTGGGCCTGCTCGCCCAGGGCGGCAAGGTCACCTTCGGCCCGCCCGCCCTCTCCTCGGTCACCACCAACCTCACCGGCTGGACCACGAGCGGCGGCACCTGGACGGCGAGTCCGCTGGGCTGGCGCGCGGCCCCGACCCAGGGAGCCACCGCCCGCGCCATCACCACGACCAAGGCGTACGACACCGCGCTCCAGGCCGACCTGCTCCTGCACGACGCCTCCGCCATCGCCTCACTGCTGGTGCGCACCGACGCCACGGCCACGCACGGCTACGGCGTCCAAGTCGACGCGGACCAGGGCAGGCTGAGGCTCTACCGCATCGACGGCAACGTCACCCTCGGCACCTACGCGACCACCATCAAGGCCGACACGGTCTACCGTCTGCGCGTCGAAGCCGAGGGCACCGAACTGCGCGTGCACTGGCAGACCAACTTCCTCTCTCCCGACGGCTACAGCCCCGTCATCACCGCCCAGGACTCCACCCACACGAAGGGCCGACTCGCCGTCACGGCTTCGGCCGGCGAGGTGTCCTTCGAGAACATCGCCGCGGCCGACCTCGCCACCGGCCTCCAGGGCTGGACGGCCCGCTCCGGCACCTGGACCCCGGACCTGCGCGGCATCCGCGCCGAGAACGGCCTGCGGACGGCCCCCTTCACCGACGGCGACCTGGTGGCGAGGGCCGACATCACACCCGGCGACCGCTCCTCCTCGGCCGGCCTCGTCCTGCGCGCGTCCGCGAACGGCTCCGGCGGCTACGAGGCCCGCCTGGAAGCCGGCCGCAACGCCGTCGTCCTGCTGGACCGCTCCTCCGGCGCCCGCCTGGCCTCCGCTGCCGGCCCGGTCCGGCGCATCGCGTCCGGCGGCACCTATCGCGTCGAGGCCCGCGCGACGGGCAGGACGATCGAGGTGTACGTGGACGGCATACGGGCGCTCAAGACCCGTGTGTCCCGCACCAAGGGAGCCGCCTTCGGCACCGCGGCCGCGCACGGGGCGTCGTACTTCCAGAATGTCGAAGTCCACAGCACCGCCGACTACTTCACCGAGCCGTACCGCCCCACCTACCACTACTCCCAGCTCCGCGGCTCCACCAGCGACCCCAACGGTCTGGTCCACTACGACGGCGAGTACCACCTTTTCCACCAGGACGAGGGCCGCTGGGCGCACGCGGTGAGCACCGACCTCGTCCACTGGCGGGCCCTGCCGATCGCCCTGCCCTGGAACGCCTACGGCAACTGCTGGTCCGGCTCGGCGATCGTCGACGCCGACGACACCTCCGGCCTCTTCGACGGCGGCTCGGGCCTGATCGCGTACTACACGAGCTACCACCCGGACAAGCCGGGCGGAAATGCCGGCGTGCGCATCGCCTACAGCAGGGACAAGGGCCGCTCGTGGCAGTGGCACGGTGGCTCGACCCCGGCGGTGCAGAACCCGGGCGGCCCCGACGCCGGCTGGACCTTCCGCGACCCGAAGGTCATCCGCGACGAGGCCCACGACCAGTGGCTCATGGTCGTCTCCGGTGGCGATCACATCCGCTTCTTCACCTCCACCGACCTCCTCACCTGGACCCAGGTCAGCTCCTTCGGCTACGGCGACTGGGCCACACCCGGCGTCTGGGAGTGCCCCGACTTCTTCCCGCTCCCCGTAGACGGCGACAGGGACAAGGTGAAGTGGGTCCTCACCCTGAGCACCGGTGCCGTACGCGCCACGAACGGCTCGGCCGCCCAGTACTTCACGGGTGAGTGGAACGGCACCGGTTTCACTCCCGATCAGAAGGCCGGCACGGTCCTGCGCGCCGACTCCGGCCGTGACTTCTACGCCGCCATGTCCTTCTCCGGCCTGCCCGACGGCCGCCGCGTCTGGCTCGGCTGGATGAGCAACTGGGACTACCCGTTCAGCGCCCCGACCGGAGCCTGGAACGGCCAGCTGAGCACCCCCCGCGAACTGACCCTCACGGACACCGCCGACGGCGTACGCCTGGCGCAGCGCCCGGTCCCGGAGCTGGTCGCACTGCGCACGTCCACCACCACCCGCAAGGACCTCGCCGTCGGCCCCACCTCCGCGAACCCGCTCGCGGGAGTCCGGGGCATCGCCTACGAGATCGAGGCCGAGATCATCCTCGGCACCGCCACGGAGATCGGCTTCCGGCTCCGGGCCGGCGGCGACCAGCACACGACCGTCGGATACGACGCCGAGGCCCGGGAACTGTTCGTGGACCGCTCGGCATCGGGCCCGAGCGACTTCACGCAGTACTTCACGGGCCGTACGACCGCGCCGATGACGACGACCGACGGCCGCGCGACCCTGCGCGTGTACGTCGACTCGTCCTCGGTCGAGGCATTCGGCGCGGCCGGACAGGCCACCGTGACCAGCCTGATCTTCCCCCGCCCGGACGCCGACGGCATGGCTTTCTACGCCAAGGGTGGCACCGCGCACATCGAGTCGCTCAAGGTGCACAGGCTCGACAGCACCTTGCGCCTGGTGGATCGGGTGAAGCCGCTGGTGTCCGGCCCGAGCGGCGGTGAATTCCGCTCGGATCTCGGCACGTTGACGATCACCCCTGCCGGCCGTTGGTCGACGGACAGCGCGGGCCGCACCGGAAGCTTCGACAAGGACTCCAACGCGATCTCGGCCCGCACGGCGACGGACTTGGACCTCACCACTCTGGTCCGGCTCGGCGGCCCCGCTCCGGACACGGGCGGCGCCCTCTCCCTCCTCTGGCGTGCCTCCTCCGACGGCGCCGACGCCTACTGCCTCAACATCGACCCCGACCTACGCGTGATCCGCCTGGTCGCCAAGGCCAACGGCTACTTCGACGACGGCGCCGCCCTCGCCCGCGTCCCGGCCCTGGTCCGCCGCGGCACGACCTACGCCGTCCGCATCCTCACCGAGGGCGACCGCATCCAGGTGTTCCTCAACGGCAAGCGGATCATCGACGTGACGGACACGACGTACGCCGATGGCCACATCGCCCTGAACGTGTTCGGCGGGAGGGCGGCGTACCAGGACACCTACGCGCGGGAGTTGTGACCGCCGGTCAAGCCGTCGAGCAACCACGACACATGAGCAGGTAAAGGGGGCGGAGAGCCAGTACATCGGGCGGGCCGATCGGGCCCCGTTCGACCTCGATGGGCAGATCGAGCAGCTGTGGCTTCAGACCGAAGTGGACGGCACCCACGCGGTGGCCCGTGTCCCCGGCATGGCCGCAGCATCAACCTCATCGAAAACTCGATCAAGGAATCCGCGCTGCTCAGCGAATGGCAGGAGAGTACTTCGTCGCCATCGACGACACCGTGGACGGCGACCGGCGACTGACGCCTGATCTGCCTCGCCCTTTCCGAAGTCTGGCTCCTCCTACCGGACATGTGACCTGGGCGTCCTGGCCGACCGTCACCAGACGGAGCGTCGGAGACTCAGACGAAGGCCACGGCGGCGAGGGCGACCGAGAGCACGGCGGCGGCAGCGGGCCACCTCAGCCAGCGGCGGCGCCGGGCGGCGATCGCCGCCGCCATGAGGTACTCGGCCACGATCCCGATCGCGGTGGCGGCGGCGAGCAGCAGGGCGCGGTTGCCCGCCTGTTCGCCCAGGGTCACCTGACGGTTCTGTTCGGCCGTCAGGGCGGGCCATTGCTCGGGCTCCGCGCTCAGCGCCGTCACCGTGGCCGGGTCGACTCCGTCTGCGCGGACGGGCGCTCGGCCCATGTACTCGGCCATGCGCCGCAGTTGGGCCGCGACAGCAGTCTCGGCACCGGCCACCTCCAACTCGGGCCTGGTGTCCCGCGCTTGCTGGGTCTCCAGCGCCAGTGTCGTCCGTACGGCGGCTCGGATGTCGGCGACGTGGGCTGCCTGGACGCTGCGGGTGAGGAACGCGGACCGCTCTCCGCCGGCCGCGATGTCGGTGGTCAACTGGACTGCCCGGCGGGCCGCTTGGGCCTGGGCACGCTGTTCACCGCCTGCTGCCGCGAGCTGCCCCAGCGGAAGGAAGAAGAGCAGGCAGAAGACGACGAGGTGGCACCACACCGTCCGGCGGTCATCGGGTGGAGCGGTTGCCGGCTGAGGGATGATCTCCGGCTCTCGGAGGACCCGAACGCCGGGCGGCGCGGGGCGTCGCCAAGCCGGTGGCCTCAGCACACCGGCCGCGACAGCGGCGGCGATCACCGCGGCACCCGCGATCCCTGCCGAGACCAACCCCCACGAGGCCCACCGGTCCCCCTCGCGCAAGGTCGCGTCGGGATTGAGCGCGTACATCTCGGGCGAGTGTTCCTGCACGTCCGCCAGCCGACGGGGCACGTCGTAACCGAGGTTCCGGGTCAGATAGGTGTCGTTGCCGACGAGGAGTTCCGGCGGGGCGGCCTGGCGCAGGCTGAACGCGGTGCGGGAGGCCAGCGCGTGTTCGGACACGGCCACCCGGTTGTCCTTGCCCAGCGCCGACAGGGCTTCGGCGCGGACTTCCTCCGCGGCCACCAGGAAGGCCGGCGGGGCCTCGTCCGCGTAGAGGTGGCGTACGTCCTCCTGCACGGCCGCCTGCCGCTTGACGTCCTCTCGGACAGCGTCCTGATATGCGCCGCCCGCCTGGCTGAACTGCCAGGTGCAGACCAGCGTGGCCAGTGACACGACCAGGATCAGCCCGATCTGGACTCGGATGCGCACACTGAAGCGGGTACGGGGCGTCGGGGGAGTCGGGGTGGTCAAGAGTCGACCCGCCGTAAGACGAAGCGGAGGCCGTCTTCGTCGGTGAGGGTGAACACGTCGTCGGCCAGCGACCAGACGAATCGCTGGGGCGTCAGTGAACCCGGCCGGTCGGTGTAGTCGTCGCCGGGGTGTGCGGGATCCTTTCTCGTCGTCGTGGCGGACGAGGGACGCAGGGTCAGTGTCCGACCGTCGACCTCGACGGCTCCGGCGGTGCTGCGCTTCAGGAGGTAGAACTCGTTCGACTCCGCGGACAGAGGGGAGGTCAGCACCCCCGCGTACGCGTACCTGCCGTCTGCCGTGAAGCGGTACGCCAGCGTGGTGTTGGAACCTGGCTGCGCGCTCTCCCATGCGCCGACAAGAGCGGCGGGAACGGCTCCGGCCCATGTGGGAGTCGCCGGGGCGGCCGAGACGGTCGGGCTCGGCGGAGGGCTGGGCTCATCGTGTTCCGTGGCACAGGCCGCGGACATTGCCGCCGCTCCCAGCGTCAGCGAGACCATCAACGCTCTGCGGACGCCGTATAACAGCAGGCGGAGATTCATCAACTGCCCCCCAGCTCCTCGATTCTCAGGAAATCCGGTCATCCTCCGCTGATTTGGCGTACGTAGCTCACGCCGTCGAGCGACAGGTTCTCGAACGTGTAGCCGTAGCCCCCGTCGAAGGGGGTGACCGACCAATTCCTGACATACAGGGGGCCACCGGGAATGTGCAGAGTCATGGCCGAGCCCTCCACGATCGCTGGACCACGTAGCACTTGGCCATTGTTGTAATACACTGCCACGTATCCCTCGGCGAAGAACTCGATCTTCGTCGCCCGTGCGCTGCCCTCGCCGTCGCCGTCCCACTCTCCCACCAGTTCCTCCGGTACCTGTCCCGCGAGGGGGGTGCGTGGACCGGAATCGGGCTCGGCGGGTCCGTCCGACGAGGTTTCCGGCGCTGGGTCGGGCGGCGCCGGCGGGGGCTGGATCGTGGGAGCGGACGATGTCGTCGGTGCGTACGGCTCCGGCGGTGAAGCGGACGAGTCGTCGCCCGTTCCGCACCCCACGGCCAGGCACAGTAAGGCCACCGCGAACCCCCGCATGAGTGACGCGTTCATCGCGGCTCCCTCGAAAATCCCCGCCCTGCAATCCCGCGAGCGAGCGTAGACGCCGCCTCATCTTCGAGAGAGCGCCCTGCTGGAGACGGTCAGCCTTTGGCAATTCCCGCGCCCGAATCGCCTCGACGGCATTCATCTTCTTCCACATGGGGCAAACAGCCGGGTGGTACGAGACTTTCGCGCGGCTTTCCGGCTCAGAGAGGCGGGGTTGTTCGCTGCCGTTCAGTCCTCGTGGAGGCCGCGGACGAGTCGGGCGACGATCTCCGCTGCCCGCTCGGGCCGCTCCTCGAACCAGGTGCCGAGGTGTTCTTGGACGGTCTCCCCGACGCAGGCCCGCACAGCGGTGTTGCCCAGCAACCCCACCGTGGCGCCGAGGAATTGGGGACGGTCCAGCTTCACCGACACCACGGCCGTGAGGCCCTCGCCGATGCGGGCCACGTCGAGATCGGTGTCGGCCGCCGTCAGCAGCCCCCGCCTCCGCGCGTACACGGTGACCGCGGCCGCAACTCCCTCGCGGAAGCCGTCCACGTGCGTGCCCCCCTGGCGGGTGGCCAAGCTGTTGGCGAAGCTGTGCATCCGCTCCTCGCGGGACCCGTTCCACAGGAAGGCCACTTCCATCACCCCTGCCATCCGCGGATCCTCCCGCTCGAATCCGATGACCTCCTCGTGGAGGAGCGACCCCGCCTCCGCGTCGAGAGCGGCGACGAAGTCCCGCACTCCGCCCGGGTACCGGAACATGACCGCCCGAGCCTCGCCCGCCGGGCGTTCGTCCGTGAGGGTGATGCCGAGGCCCGGGTTGAGGAAGGCCACCTGCCGGAAGCGTTCGGCCAGCACGGCGAACGAGCAGCCCGTCGAGTCGAAGACCTCAGTGTCGGGCCAGAAGACGATGGTCGTCCCGCTTCGGTCCGCGGGCCCCAGGGTGGCGGGCGGGGCGACCGCGACACCGCGCGCGTACTCCTGAGCCCGGAGGACCCCCTCGCGCCGCACCTCGGCCCTCAGCCGGCTCGACAGGGCGTTGACGACGCAGAGCCCCACGCGGGGGTGACCCACGGCCACGGTATGCCGGCCACCGGGATCGGGCCCGGCGTGGAGGCTGGTCAGCAGCGTTTCGAGCCCCGGGCCGCCGGTGTCCCCGGTGGTCTCGAAGGGATCCCCCGGCCCGCCGTCGGCGAGCCGCACGCCGCCGTCACGCGTCAGCGTGACGTCGACGGTGCCGCCCTGGCCGGGCAGCGACTGGTTCACCGCCCGGCCGACGGCTTCCCACACCAACTGCAGCACCCCGCGTTCGCCGACCGAGCCGATCCACATCCCGGGCCGCTTCCGAACGGCTTCCCGCCCCTCCAGCACCTCGATCGCGGCAACGTCGTACTCCACGCCTTCTCCACTCAAGAAGACCCCTCCCACGGCTTCCGACGGACCTGCCCAGCCTAGGCTGAATTCAGGAAAGCACCAGGTCAGAGCCATTTTGCTCAAGCCGTGGACGGGCGGGTGACGGCACTCCGGGGGAGCGGTCGGCCCGGGGACCGCGCACCGCCCCCAACGGGTGTCCGGGGCCCCGCCCATGCCGTGCACGACCCCGTTTTGGGAGCCGCTGAGGGCCCTGATTCGGAAGGGCGCGCAGCTCAGGTGAAGGACAGCAGCATGTTCGTCTCGCCGATGGCCAGCGCGGTGCCGATGACGAAGAACAGGCCTTGAACGACGCTGGTGATCCGCATGCGCAGCCGTGTGTGGACGTAGCACGACACGGCGAGCGCACACGGGATGAACCAGACCACGGCCAGCTGAAGCGGCGACACGTCCTCGCTCTTGGCGGGCGTACGACCCGGCGGCCCCGAGTGCGACATCCCGACGATGAACATCAACAGAGCCACTCCCGCCAGGGCCGCGGCATCAGCCACCGCCAGCAGTAGCGCGACCGCGGCATCGGTCAGCCGAGAGGGCCGCGGCCTCTGCGCCCCGGTGTCCTCATCCTCATCCGTGACGGACCGCCCGCCGAAGCGTCGGCGCACTCCGCCGATGGCGTCCCGGGTTCTCTCCCACCAGACCACTGCTCGACTGCACCATGGAGGCGGCGATTCCGCCCGGCCCGGTTCATAACGACTCGGCTTCCGTCGACGCGGGCCGAGGCGGTGTCGTACGGGCGTGGCGGAAGGTGAAGTCGGCGGGCCTGCGCGCATGGACCGCCCGGGCACCCGTCACTCCCACGGCATCAGGCGGATCGACGTACACCCCGAGCCACTGATCAAGGAGGCGGACCGGGAATTGGATCAGCGCTCGGGCTCGTGGGTTGGTGCCGCTTTTGGGGCGGAGTTCTTCAACTCGGCTGGAAGATTTGGTTGAGGAAGTGGTGGGTGGCGGGATCGGTGGTGTGGATGCGGGTGGTGTGGGTGCCGCGGGTGCGGAGAGAGCGATCCGACGCAATCGACCACTGAGGTGACGCTCCGCGACCGCTCTGCACGATCTCACTGTTCTGAACCCACGTCGCGCCATACGGCGAGGTCGAGCTCAACCTGAACAGCACGCTCATTCGCGGCGCAGGCCGGCCACGTGCGAGCCGGGAGCGGTCGATTCCTTTTGGTGGTGGCCGGGATCTACATGGTGAGAGGCGCGGCCCGCACGACGGGCCGATCGGTCTCTCTCATGCACGCCGAGAGAGAGGCTGATCGCCGATGAGCATTCCCGCGACCATGCGCGCACTGCAGCAGACTTCCCTCAACGGCCCGCAGGACATGCACCTGATCGAAGCCGCTGGATGACCCTGCACACCGTGGCTGGCGAGACTCCGAACAGCGGCGCCAGCTGCCGCATGGTGAGGTTCGTCCGGTAGTAGACAGCCACCGGCAGCACCCGGTCGGCAAGCGGTAGGCACCACAGACGCTCGATCCGCGGCCCGTCACCACCCCGCTCCCGCGCCACCTTCAGCAACCCCTCGAACTGCCTCATCCGCAGCCCGGTGAACGTCTCCACCCGCAAGGGCTGAGCCCTCAACACCGCACGCATACAAGGGAAATTCCCAGTTCGATGCGTGCGTAAGATCTTGCGCGGCCCGATGCGACACCGGCCTCGCCGATCTTGCGGCGAGGCCCTGCATCGGGTCAGCCGCAGTGGCGGCCCGAGTTGATGCAGGAGACCGCCTGGTTCATGAGGACGGGGCCCGCAACTCATGACGAAACGCTTACGTCCAGGCTCACCGGAGGCTCATCCGGCCTTCCCCGACCTAGCGTGCCGGTGTGAACCGCGATCTTCTCCGCGACCTGTCCGCGACCCTCGCCGCAGCGCTGCTCGTCACGACGGCGGCTGTGATCGGCACGGTCCTGGAACGCCATTATGGAAACCTTCATGTCAGCTGGCCTCCGCTGTACGGCCATTGGGAGCCGCACGTCGGCCCCGGCACCCCCGCCGCCATCATGGTGGCCCTCGTAGTCGTCGCGTACGGGCCGCTCCTCGCCGCTCGGCTGCCCTGGCGCGCGCTGCTGTGCACGGCCTGGGGCACCGCCATGGCATGGACGTTCTCGCTCGCCCTGGTCGACGGATGGCAGCGCGGAGTCGCCGGGCGCCTGACGACCAAGTACGAATACCTACAGGTCATCGACCCCGTCAACCGCTTCCTCGACATCCCCGCCGTCCTCCGGGACTTCACTCACCACATCCTGATCAACTCACCCGACCATTGGCCTGCGCACGTCGCCGGACATCCGCCCGCGGCTACGCTCACCTTCGTCCTCCTCGACCGGATCGGGCTGGGCGGCGGCGCCTGGGCGGGGGTCTGGTGCATCACTGTCGGGGCGACAGCGGCGGTGGCGGTCCTCGTCACCCTACGAGCGCTGTCCGGGGAGGCGCTCGCCCGTCGCGCCGCGCCCTTCCTGGTCCTGGCCCCGGCGGCCGTGTGGATGGGCACCTCCGCGGACGGGTACTTCGCGGCAGTCGCCGCCTGGGCGATCGCGTTCCTGGCCCTCGCGGTCACGGGACACCGGCCACGGTCGGCAGGTCTTGCCTCCGGGCTTCTCTTCGGACTCACCGCGTATCTCTCGTACGGACTGACACTGTTCGCGGTGATCGCCGGTGGCGTCCTGCTGCTCGGCTCCCGACGGCTGCGCCCCCTCCCCTACGTCCTTGCCGGATTCGTCGTCGTCCCGGCCGTGTTCACGTTCGTGGGCTTCAACTGGTGGGAGGCGTATCACCTGCTGGTCACCCGCTACTACCAAGGGGCCGGCGGCATCCGCCCGTACGGCTACTGGGTGTGGGCGAACCTCGCATGCACGGCACTCGTCGTGGGACCGGCAACGGTGGCCGGGCTCAGACGAGCCGGTGCGACTCCCATCCGCCAGGGTCTTCGCACGTGCCTGCGCCGCTCCGACGCCGAACCTCGCCTTGCCCTGCTCGCCTCCGCCGCCCTGTTTGCGCTCCTCGCCGCCGACCTCTCCGGCATGAGTAAGGCGGAAACAGAGCGCATCTGGCTGCCGTTCGCGATGTGGCTGCTCCCGACATGCGCGTTCCTGACCCGGCCCCGCGCCTGGCTCACCGCACAGGCGGTCCTCGCCCTACTCCTCAACCACCTGCTGTTGACGGGATGGTGACGCGGCAACGTGTCGCCCTCGGCCGTCCGGCGGAAGCGTGTCGGCGGTAGGTGTCCCGGCCTGAGTCCTCTGCGGAAACCGGATCGGCGGTGACTCCTGCTTCCTGAGCCGCGAGTACGACCACATCGATTCCGGTCCGGCCGCGCGGGCTGGATCATCGACCACGCCGGAGCCGATCACGGCGGGAAGGCTCTGTCCAGATCGGTCTCCGCACTCGCGGGAGCCGCGCATTGCTTGGCGGGGTCGCCGGTCACCACTGGCCGATGACCGGCGCGTCGGGTTCGTGCTGCCGCCACGTCCGGGTGAGGCGTGCGAGCCGTTCCGCGGCGGCGAAGCCGTGCACCGCCGCGACCTTGCCGTCGCTGATCTCGAACGCCGCGGTGCCCACGATCCGGTTCTCGAGAACGGCGAGCACGGCGGGCCAGCCGTTGACCTGCGCGAGGTGGAATGAGGGCGAGCCGTCGGCCAGGCGCCGCTTCGCGGAACTGGGTTTGAACGCGGTCCGCATCATGGTGGCGATACGCTGCGGCGTCTCGTAGCGCCACAGCGTCCTGGAGAGGCCCGCGCCGTCGGAGAGCGCGGTCGCGTCGTCGCCGTGGATCCACGTCATAGCCTCCTGGGTCAGCTGGACATCACTGACGCAGGCGCCCAGGCGGTCGACGCTCACGCGGGAAAACGGCCGCTCCCCGATGGTTGTCCACCTTCGCCAGTTGCGGCCGGGTGGGATCTTTCTCGGCGTCGCGCCGGGGCGCGCAGTCAACTCGCGGCAGAACTTGGGGCCGCGACAGACGGAGGGCACGTCGGCGGCGTAGCCCTGCAGCAATGGACGAAGCCCAGTGGGGAACCCTGACGCATCCTTAACGCCTTACTTGCGCTTCCCTGACGTAGTGTCGGGGGCGGAGTGCCGGGAAGTCTGGTCGGCGAAGTGTCCTGTCCTCGACGAATGCGTCCGCAGGGACGCCAAGGAAGGTCTTCGCGTGACCGTCTCGAAGTCGGCCGCCGCCATCGCGGCTGCTCCGTCTGCTGTCGCGGGCGGCCGTGGCCCGCGCCGTTCCGTTCTCTTCTTCGCGTTCGCCTTCGCGGTGATCGCTGACCCCGTCTCCTCGGTGGCGTACGCGATCGAGGCAGCGTTGCGCGCCCTGCATGGCGACCTGGCGCTGCTGCTGCCCACGATGAGCCTGGTCATCGGGCTCGTCGTGGTCGTCACCGCCAACTACTGGCAGCTCGTCCGGCGCTTCCCCAAGGGCGGCGGCGCAGCGGCCGCGGCCGGGCGTGCGTTCGGTGCGCGCTGGACGTTCCTGCCCATCGGCGCGCTGGTCGTCGACTTCGTGCTGACCATCGGCATCTCGATCGCAGCCGCGACCAGCGCGGTCATCGCCCTCTTCCCAGGGCTTGCTCCGCTGCGCATCCCGATGGCGCTTCTGCTGCTGGTCGTGGTGGCGGGGCTGACCTGGTTCGGGCACGGCGGACGGCTGCTGTTCGCCTTCATGACCGTGGCCTTCGTCATCATCTCCGTGGCCGTACTGATCCTCGGCTTCACCTCGCCCCATGCCACCGGCCACGCCGCCACCTCGGCCGACCCGGGCCGTTCGGCGATGCTCGCGGTGGTCCTGGCGTTCCCGGTCGCGATGGCGCTGGCCACCGGAATCGAGGCGCCGTCGACCGCCATCGCCCAGCTCGGCCAGCTCGACGACACCCACCGCCGCCGCTTCGGCCGCGGGACGCTCGCGCTGCTGGTCGTGATCGTCGGAGGGCTGACTCTGGCCCTGACCGCGCTGGCCGTGCAGTTGCACATCGGTATCCCCGGCACGGACTCCACCCAGATCGCCGACATCGCGCACGCAGCCGCAGGACCCGGCTGGCTCTACAGCGCCTTCCAGCTGACCAGCTCGCTGCTCCTGCTCGCCGCGGCCAGCTCCTCCTTCCAGGCCGGCCCCGGACTGCTCAAGGCCCTGTCCGGCACACCCGAACAGCCCGGAGTGCTGCCGCCGGTCCTCGGCCGGGTCAACCGCCACCACACCCCCTACTGGTCGGTGGTCGTCTACCTCGCTGCCGCAGCACTGATCATCGTCGCCGCGGCGGGCCAGGAGCAGAAACTCGTGCTGTTCTACGCGGTCGCCGTCTTCGTCAGCTTCCTCGTCGGACTCGTCGCCATGGCCCGTTTTGCCCTCCGCGAGGACAAAACGGCCCTGGCCTGGGTCAACGCCCTGGCCGCCGTGGCCGTCGCCTTCACCCTGGCGGTGAACCTGCTCCGGGGCTGGCCGATGCTGTCCCTGGTGGCCACCCTCCTCATCGCGGCCGGCCTGTACGCGCGGTGGACGCGGGCCGGACGCCCCACCGGCATCGAAGACCTCGAGGCACGCGCCGAGGCGGAGTGACGGCGTGATGCGTACGGCACGGCGGCCTGAGCGGTAGTCGTGCCCTGCGACACCGGCTGACCACTCCCCGTGCGCATCAGACGGCCGAGACCGCGAGCGTCAGCACAAGCCCTCCATGTGACCTCGGACCGGTTCGCGGAAGCACCTGCGGTCTGACCACGGGCGGGGAGTCACAACCGGGGGCCGAAGGTGGTGATGAGTCGTCAATCGGTCTCTGTCAGCGATTGCGGGGAGCCGTCACGGTCGGTGAGTGTGGTGCTCAATTCCCGCGTCTGCGCCGGGGCGCGCCGTACCGGATATCGCCAGATGTGACGCTCCCTCATGGAGGCCCTGGTGGCAGCCTGTCCGCCGGGAGCCGAGACCCGCTGGCCGGCCCTGTATGTCAAGGGCCGTGCGGACGGTGACCGTACAGTGCGCACCGAGGCGTTCGGTGCGAGGGCGAGGGGAGTGTGGGAGCTGCCCGGCGCCGTGTGGCAGGAGACCGAGCTGCTGCTGTGGAAACCGCCCGCGGCGTGGTACACCGTCAACGCCTTCTACGCCATTGGCGGGCTGCGGACTGGTACGTGAACTTCCAGCACCCCACCGTTCGGTACGCGATGGGTTCGACACCTTCGACCTCACCGTGGACCTGGTCGTCGCCCCCGATCTGACCAGCTGGCAGTGGAAGGACGAAGACGAGTACGCGCACGTGCGTCGGCTCGGCATCGTCACGATCCCAAGCACCGGGCCGGGGACGCTGCCCGTGACCAGGCCCTCGCGATGCTCGCGGAACGCTCCGGCCCGTTCGGCGACGCCGACTCCTGGTCGGCCTGGCGGTGGAACACCACCTGGCCCGCACTCGAGCCTTCCGCGCCCCGTGGCGGCCGGACAGAGTTGCACGGACGGGCGGCTGAAACGTTGGCTGGAGGGTTTCCTCCAGCTGCCGGTCACAACCTGCCGAGGGCCTTGGCCAGCGCGTTCGCGGTGGAAGCGATCACCTTGTCATCGTGCGGGGTGTTGTTGAGGTTGCGGTTGGTGAACACCGACAAGACGATCGGCGCGTTCGATCGGGGTGTCCAGACGATGGCCAGGTCATTGGCGGTGCCGTAGTTTCTCGCGCCGCCGGTGCCGGTCTTGTCGCCGACCGTCCAGTCCTTGGGGAGTCCCGCACGGATCCGGTTGGCGCCGGTGAAGCTGGCCTTCAGCCAGGCGACCAGTCGCGCTCGGTCACGGGGATGGAGGGTCTTACCTGTGGTGAGCTCGGTGAAGGTCCGTGCGGCCGCTGCGGGGGTGGTGGTGTCGCGCTTTTCGCCGGGCTTCCACTCGGTCAGCCACGGTTCCGGTCGGTCCAGGCGGCTCGTCCCATCACCGGCCGCGCGGAAGAACTCGGTCAGCCCGCGCGGCCCGCTGATCTGCTTCAGCAGTGTGTTGCCCGCGAAGCCGTCGGATTTGGTGATCCCGGCGCGGCACAGCTGTGCAGGTGTCATGCCGGTGTCGGTGTATTCAGTCGTTTCTGGGGAGTTCGCGGTCAGCTCGGCCATCTCGGCAGGCTTCCAGCGAACCACCTTGTCCATCAGCCCGGGGTCGCTGGTGCGCGCTTTGTGCAGCACTGCCGCGCACGCGAACACCTTGAACATGGAGTTGAACGGGAAGCGCTCATCGGCCCGGTAGCCAACCGTTCTACCCGTCCCAAGGTCCATGCCCACCGCACCGATACGCCCGTCGTAGGACTTCTCAAGTTCCTGCAACGTCTTGCTCAGGGCGGAGCCGGAGGGGGCACTGCTCCCCGGCCGGGCGGCGACGTTGGAGGCGCTCGTCTCGCCGGTGACGGCACCAGCAACATAGACGAGGCCGCCCAGTAGCGCAGAAGTTAATGCCGCGGGCCCTAGAACTAATCGCAGCCGGATATGTGATGTCATGCCCAAGAGAAGATCAGAAGCTTCTGATCGTCGCCACGCCCATTCTCGCAGTTGGCCTGATCCAGCACTTCGGCTGCCCGCCGATTCTCCGCCGATTCTCCGCCGATTCTCCGTCGGTACGCAGCTCGGTGTGCCCTCGGGGACGGTCGTCTCCGGGCTCGCCCGGCTGCCGGGCAGCAGGCAGCCCGTCCTGCTGTCGAATGCTGACGTACGCGAAGATCAAAGCGGTGGCCGTGCCCGAGGACACCCGTCGACGCGGGATCGGGGCGGCCGTGCTCGCGCGGTGCGCGCAGGTGTACTGGTAGCTGGACTGCACACTGCTGTTCGGCGAGTTCGACTCTGAGCGAGACCTGGGGCCGTACTGGGGAACAGACGAAATGCGATGCTCCGGGTGACGGAATGCGTGGGGCTCAAGGTCAGTCGGCTGAGCGGTGGCCACATATCCGTCCACTCTCGCGGGACTCACCGTCATGCATCGGCGCCCCGCTAGCCGAGCTTTCGCAGCACCTCGGCGATGTTGGATCGGTACGTCCGCAGGGCCTGCAGTCCGGCGGCGTAGCGGTCGCGGTGCCGTGTGATGTCCACGGCCTGCTTCCGCGCCCGTGCAGCGTGCCAGAGTTCGGCCGTATGGTGGCGGCGTTTGCAGGTGACGTCCGCGGCGGCGGTGCCCCGCTCCCGCTGCGTATGGCGGGTGTTGCCGTCACTGCCCCGCTGCCAGGCGGTGTCCGTGTACGCCGCGACGGGGTCGGGATAGCGGGTGAATCCTTGTTGTGCCACACAGCGGGACCACACCTCCCATGCCGCACGGAGGCGGGGGTCGCGCTTGACCGCCTTGTCGACCTCGATCGCCCGTGTACTTGCGTAGAGCCAGTCTCGCTTGAGGTCGATGCCGCGCATCAGCCGCCGGTTCGTCTCGGCGTTGCAGGCGGGGAAGTCCGCATACTCGGCGTTGGTCATCCGGCGGCCCTTCGGCCGGAAAGCCCGGGACCTTGCCGGGTCCCAGCCGTAACCCCAGCGGCGGGCGGTGGCGAGATCCAGGGCGCCGTAGTCGGTGCTGACCGCGGTGGCGACGAAGGGGTCGCTGGGGTAGCGGGGGTCGAGCGGGAAGTCCGGGTGGCCATGCTCCGCCATGCACTGCCGGACCAGTAACGCCGAGGCCCGCTGCGATCGCTGGTAGTCCTGCGGCGTGAAGTCGTAGCGGTCGGCCGGGAGGGGGCCGAGGTCCGACGCCGCACGGATGACCGCCAGGCGTCCTGGACCGGAGACACAGATCGCTGCCAGCACCGCCACGACACCCAGTCGCCAACCCCGCATCGTCATGCGCAGGGATGCTAGCGAACAGCTGCCGGCCATGGCCCCCAGCAACTCATCCACACACGCCAAGACTGGGCTAGCGACGAGATGCAGCGATGCCCAGTGAAAAGGGTCTGCTGCACGATCGGGTGACATCTGAACTGGCTTGCCCTGTGGGGGCGGGTGGGAAGGATTCGCTGTGCCCAAGCCTTATCCGGAAGCGTTCCGCGAGGATGTCGTACGGGTCGCGAGGAACCGCGGCCCGGGTGTGACGGTCGAGCAGGTGGCCGCCGACTTCGGGGTGCACGAACACGACCACCGAGCCAGCCGCACCGAGGAGTTGGCTGCATAGGAAGGTCTCCCTGGTCGGAGGGGATTGACAGGCGGACGTGGAAATGACTATCGAGTCCCCCCAAGGCAAAGACGACGGAGGGGGAGTGCGGCTCATCGTGGGGGCCGGTGTATGTCCTCAGCGCCGCGTACTCCACTGCCAAGGACCCCAACCTCCTGCGCGCCCGCCTGCACGGCTTCCTCGGCTCGGGGCGCCAATAGTGCGCGCATGGGGGACCCAGGCGCCGCGGCCCACGACGCGTCGGACGGCGGCTGCGGTGCGTTCCTTCGAGGTCCGTGCACCTTCGAGTACCAGCACGCGTGCGGAGCTGCGCGCACCGCTATTATATACTATAACTATAACTAGATAGTCAAACTACGGAGGTTGTCATGAAGGTCCAAGGGCACATCTCCTCCCGCGCCGGCGGGAGACTCCGCCGGACCAGGCTCACCGTCCCCGCGGTGATCGCGGCTCTGGCCCTGACCGTGCCGACCGCAGCGGCGGATACGTCACGGGCACCAGGACCCGGCGGGGCGGTGGCCGCGGACCACGCGACGGCCGCTAACAGGTCATCTCATTTGGCCGAGTAGGCTGCTGCCGTGGCGGGGATCGTTGAGCGGCTGGTGCCGGATGAACTGTGGGAGCTGTTCCAGCGGGTGGTACCGGAGGCGCCGTCGCGGCCACAGGGTGGCGGCCGGCGTCGCCACGGCGACCGCGAGGTTCTGGCCGCGATCGTGTTCGTGGCGACCTCGGGCTGTACGTGGCAGCAGTTGCCTGCGGCGTCGTTCGGGCCGTCCGGTGCGACGGCCCACCGCCGGTTCGCCGAGTGGACGAAGGCCCGGGTGTGGGCCAAGCTCCACCGCCTGGTCCTCGACGAACTCGGTGCCCGCGGCGACCTGGACTGGTCCCGGTGCGCGATCGACTCGGTGAATATGCGGGCCCTCAAAAGGGGGACCTGACAGGTCCGAATCCTGTCGACCGGGGCAAGTGCGGCTCGAAGATCCATCTGATCACCGAGCGGACCGGTCTGCCCCTGTCCGTCGGCATCTCCGGCGCCAACGTCCACGACAGCCAGGCCCTGATCCCGCTCGTGAAGGGCATCCCCCCGATCCGGTCCCGCCCAGGACCCCGCCGGCGCAAGCCCGGCAAGCTCCACGCCGACAAGGGCTACGACTACCGCCACCTGCGGCGATGGCTGTCACAGCGAGGCATCCAGCACCGCATCGCCCGCAAGGGCGTCGAGATCTCACAGCGCCTGGGCCGACACCGCTGGACGATAGAACGGACCATGGCCTGGCTTGCCGGCTGCCGCCGACTCCACCGCTGCTACGAACGCAAGGCCGAGCACTTCCTCGCCTTCACCAGCCTCGCCTGCACCCTCATCTGCTACCGCCGACTCAAGACAACTCCGATAGCTGCGCCATGATGGCCCGCGTGAGCAAAGAAACAGCGTTTGAGGCCGTCTCGCGCCTGTACCAAGAGTTCATGACACTGCCCTTTCCTCCCAGATTGGCTGGCGCGGACCGGGCTGGCTTCGACCTGGTGATGCTGGACTCGGACACCGCAGCCTGGGTCTTCATCTGGATCAAGAACGGCGGCGAGCTCGAAGAGCAAGGTCGAAGCGGCCTGCTTCGCTGCATCGCCCGCCTGGACCGGGTCATACCTGTACTCAGCGAAGCGGACGACCCTGAGTACTGGCACCGACTGCACGAGATGGCTCGGCTTCTCGCGGATTCGTAGCCCCCAAATGAGATGACCTCTAATACTGCAACGGTGCTTGTTCTGAGTGCTGGGCAGTTCAGGGGCTGTGTCCGCGTCGTTTGTAGTGGCTGATGCGGGCTTGGTGCTGGCGTCGTCGTCGCCAGGTTGACCAGTGCAGGATGTGGTCGGCCGGGGTGGGACGACGGTCGGTGAGGCGGGTGATCAGACGTCTGATCTCGGCGAGGCTGAGATGGATGAGCTGGGAGGATCCGTTTCTGCTTTGTCGGTGTCCAGCTGTCGGGCTCGCAGGACGGTCAGGCAGGCGTGGGTGGCCATGGCCAGGGTCATGTGACGGTGCCAGCCGGGGTAGCGGCGGACCTGGTAGTCGTCCAGGCCGCACTCCTGCTTGGCGGTCTGGAAGCATTCCTCGACGGCCCAGCGGCTGCCCGCGATGCGGATCAGCTCGTCCAGGGTGGTGTCGGCGGGACAGTAGGCGATGTAGTAGGAGATCTCCTCGGGCCTGCTCACGCTGCGGCGGGCGAGGACCCAGTGCCGGCGGTCCTCGCGGTGCCAGGGCCTCACTTCGACGCGGGCCCAGTCGTAGATCCGCCGGCCATGGGCTCCCTCGCCGCAGGAACGGCGTTTCCATTTCTGCCGGGGCAGGCCGGGGAACAGGCCGTGGACGGGGTGGTCGATGGACCAGCGGGTGACGACGGTGTCGTGCCGGGTGGTGGCCATGACGTGGAAGACGTCCGCCTGCTCGAGCTCGAAGCGCCAGCCCTTGCTGTAGCCGTAGGCGGCGTCCGCCGTCACCCATCCGAAAGGGATCCGGTCGGTGATGGCCCGGCGGACCATCGCCTTGGCCATGGCCACCTTCGTCTCGAAGGCGACGTGGTCGTCGATGCCGGCCCGCCGGCAGCGGTCCCGGTCGTCCGTCCAGGACGTGGGCAGATACAGACGGCGGTCTATCAACGTGCGTCCGCGGCCGGTGGCGTAGGCGAGGAACACACCGATCTGGCTGTTCTCGGTGCGGCCGGCGGTTCCGGAGTACTGCCTTTGCACACCGGCCGAGCGGATGCCCTTCTTGAGAAAGCCGGTGTCGTCGACGATCAGGACGGCATCCCGGTCTCCGAGGTGTTCCACGACGTAGTCGCGTACGTCGTTCAGGACCTCGTCGGCGTCCCACTCGATCCGGTTCAGCAGTCGGTGGATGCGATCGGGACCGGCGTGTCCGGCCTCCTCCGCCAGCGTCCAGCCGTTCTTGCGCTGCAGCGGAGCGACCAGGCCCCGCATGTAAGCCAGCGCCGACTGACGTGGCTCCTCCCGGTTGAACCTGTGCACGAACCGCTCATGCAGAGCGTCCAGTTCACCCGCCCACAGCCTGACATCAGCAAGGTCCCCACCCATAACCACACCAACGACCGAATTGGCCAGCAGTCACGGCAAAGACCGTTGCAGTACTAAGAACCCGAGGGGGATGCTGGATTCGTGGATCCGGCTCTGGAACGGCGACTACGGGCAGGCCGCGGGCATCATCTCGCCCCGCTTCCATGTCCACGCCGCGCTGCTCGACGGCGGTGACGGCAGCTCCGTACGAGGAGCAGACGGTCTGGTGGACATGGTCCGCCAGATACGCGCGCCTTTCCCGGACCTGCGTTTCAGTGTTGAAGTCGGTCCACTGATCGACGGTCAGTACGCGTCCCTGCGCTGGACGGCGACCGGTACCTACGCGGGCGGATTTCCCGGCGCCAAGGCTGAACCCGGGACTGTGGTCACGTTCACCGGCAATGACACGCTTCGTGTGAAGAGTGGCAAGTTCGTGGAGTACTGGCTCAACGCCGACACCTTGAGCCTGGTCGCCCAACTCCAGGTCACCTGAACTGAGTTGCGCCGAGTTGTGGCGGGGGAGTGCTTCAGTGGGCGGATCCGGGCATCACGTGGGAGAACCGGGTCTCGTGGGCCATGTGCCGATGATTGTGGCGTGAGCCCGGTGCGGGTCTCCGGAGCGGCGAAGACTCCGGCCGGGTCGACCCTGACCGGTGGGTTGCCCAGGTGACAGTTGGGGTGGACCCCTACGGTTCGACGATGTGCCGCAAATAGGCCTGCGGGTCGGCGAGATAGCGGCGCCAGTGGTCCACGATGGCGAGCTCCTGCCAGGCGACCCTGCGTATGCCGTGCTCGCCGACCTCGATGATGTCCGCGCCAGGCAGAGCGGTCAGCAAGGGTGAGTGCGTGGCACAGATGATCTGGCCCCCCTCCTTGGCCAGCCGGTCGATGTGCCCGATCAGCTCAAGGCACGAGGAGAAGGAGAGCGCCGCCTCCGGCTCGTCGAGAACATACAGCCCAATGTGCAGGAACTTGTGGCGGAACGCCGCGAGAAAGCCCTCGCCATGGCTGACCGAGTCCGGTGAGAACCCCTCCCTGCCCAGGGCGTCCCGTGCGGTCTCGGCCCGCAGGAAGAAGCCCTTGCGGGCCGACCAGCTGGTGGCCATGCGGCGCCCGCGCGAGGCCGCATCGAATCTCATCCGCTCGCCGAGCGCTGACTTGCCACGCGAGGAGGCGTAGCGCCAGTCGTGGGAACCGCCGTAGGAGTCCAGACCGAACCCCTCCGCCAGCGCCTCGACCAGAGTGGACTTCCCCGAACCGTTCTCACCGACCAGAAAAGTCACCGGCGCGGTGAAGCGCAGCCCTTCGTCGAGCAGCTGCCGGACACAAGGCACCGACCAGGGCCAAGCACTCTCGTCGTACGAGGAGAGATGGGCATACGCACGTTCGACAATCACTCGACCAGTGTCGCCCAGAATCCAGAAGACCTACGTCCTCCCGGACAGCCGGCGCCGACACCTCACGTTCCCAAGCTCCGCTCCGGCGTCCGAGTCGGTGAAACTCGCCGCCTGTGGGGTTCTGATCCCTCTTGCGTGATGAATGTCGTCTCGTGTTCCTGGGCCCACTGAGGTTTTCGGTACGGGGTGACGGCATGGCGGCACCATGGTCAGGTCGGTCTCGACGATGAACCCGGAGAGCAGGTCGGGCCGGTACTGCATCTGTGTGAAGCGGGTCGCCCACACACCCTCGGCCGGAAGGCCGTCAGCCACGCCGCTTCCCGATCAGCTCGGGCTGATAGGACACGGACATCTGCTCGACGATCGCCGAGCAACCTTTCCCGCCACACGGCGTCCTATAGGGCGCCATGTTCAGGAACGCAGCCCCTGACGGTCCGCACGGTTATCCCGATCGTAAAGGATGGTTCCACGATGCCGGACTCCTCGTTCTGCCTGGGCATTCCGAATGGTTTCGACGATTCAGAAGCCGAGACCGGGGTGCACCCGATAGCCAGAAAGCTGTTCCTCGGCGTGAATGCTGCCGAAGCTTTCAAGGCAGCACATGACTAGGTGCGCGAACACGCTGTCCGAGTCGTAGATGTCTCTTGGGACTTCCTTGAGGGCGAGACCAAACCCCATTGCTTGAGCGCCTACTTCACGTTCGAGCTGGATCCCGAGCACGATTGACAGGCATTGGCAACGCTGGTCGTCCCCTCGTAGTCAGAGACTGTGACTGCTGGGAAGGTTTGGCGTCAGTGGGTTGCCCGAAGCCGAGGGCCACTCTCGACATCACGAACTGCGAGGCGGGCTGACCGCTGCGGGCCGGCGAAGGTCGCGCCTGCGTGCAGTGCAGGGGTGCGAAGCAACTGGCTCACGGGGGCCCTTGGCAGCACCACAACCACCGTCAGCGTGCGGAACTCGGAGGCCATCCCGGAAGGCGACCAGGATGGCGGGGTACGTCGATCTCCCGGCCCCCCGCTCGGCGCCCACCGGAACGCGGCCCTGCGACGGCGGTCGCGCGGCTGCCCCCCATGGCCCTCCGGCACCCCGCGACCCGCCGGCAGGCTCAGGACGATCTGGCGCTCGACGGGCCGAAGAACTCGATCTCGGCGATGGAGACCTGCTTCTTCGGCGAGGTTCCGGTGGCGGACTCGATGGTGAAGCGGACCGAGCTGACCGTGCCGACACGGAAGGGGATGCGCTGGCCGCCCGCACCCGGGTCGAGGGTGATCCGGCGGGTGACGGTCTTGCCGTCGGACAGGGTGATGGTCGCCTGGAGCCGGTTCGGGCGGGCCGACTGGGTGATCTGGTCGGGGCGGATGGAGACGCCCGGGGTGATGATCAGGTCCAGCAGGCGGGTCGGCACGTCGAACTTGGCCTGGAGCCACTGGCCCTGGCCGGACTCCGAAACGCCGGGCCCCCACCAGGTGTTGTTGAGCTTGTCCCCGACCAGGCCGGGCTTGTGACCCGGGAAGGAACGAGATGCACTCCAGCTGTCCGGTTGGACCGAGGCGCGCTTGGAGAAGTGGTCCTTGGCCGCCTGGACCCCCTTGGGGATGTTGATCACCAGGACGATCAGGAGGGTCAGTACCACCGCCACGCCCAGCCAGCTCAGTACGCGGTCGAAGGTACGGCGCAGACGGGGACGGTCGCCTGCCCACGGGGTCTCCCGGTTGCCGGCGCCGAAGAGCCGCCGCCACCATGGCAGCCGGCCCGGTGTCCGGGTCTCGCCGGCCATGGGCATCGCGCAGCGGGTGCAGAAGTGCCGGTCGGGCCGGTTGGGGGTGGAGCACCAGGGGCACGGCGTTCCGCCGCCGGCCCCGAGTTCCTCGCCGGGCGCCCGTATGACGTGCGGCCGTTGGGGGGCGGGGCGGCCCGGCAGCACCGGCGCGACGGACGGCTCCGGCGCGGGGCGCGGGTCCGGGTCGGCGACCGGTACGAGCAGCCGCCGGGCACGGTCGGTCATGCCGTCGGGGTCCGCAGGAGCCGCGGGCGTCGGGCGGGCCGGGATGGGGGGCGACGCGGCCGGGACGGGATCGTTGGGGATCGTGTCGTCCACGGCCGGGGCGGGGTGCGAAGAGGCGCCGGGAATACCAGGCACAGAGGAGTCGGCCGGAGCGGCTGCGGTTGGGGGAGTGGGGTCTGGGGCGTCGGCCTCCGCGGTCGCCGTGTACGCGCCCATGAGGTCCCGTTGGCCGCGGCTCAGGCCCGCGCTCCCGTCCGCTCCGGCGAAGGCGTCCCAGCCGCGGCCCCCGTTGCCCGAGCCTCCGGAGGCGGCCGGGGTGCTGGTGGGAACGTGCCCGGACGTTCCCGTGGAGCGAGTGTGCGGCGACGCAGAGGCTGCGAGGGCGGAGGACGACACCGAAGTGCCCCATGCGGACGGCGGCGCGGCTGACGGTGCCGCTCCCGGATCGGCGTCGGATCCGTCGGCGCCCGACGCGCCGTCGGCCCGGCCGGCAGGACCGTCGGCCCGGCCACCGGCGCTCCCGGCCTCACCCGCACGGTCCGTCCAGCTCAGCACGGCACCACAGCCGTCGCAGAACGACTGGCCCGGTTCCGCGCGGGTTCCGCATTCGGCGCAGTTGTGGGTGGTCGTCATGATGACGGAGTCCTTTCGGTGGAGGAGGCGGCGGTCACCTGGACCGTGTACGGCATATGGGCGGGGCGGGCGGCCGCGACGAGGGTGTCCAGGCGGTGGTGGTCCGCCGGGGTGGGCTCGGGCAGGCGCAGGTGGACGTGGAGGCCGGGGCGCGGCTTGCCGGGGAAGCGGTCGAGGGGGCGGGCGCTCCAGGTCGCGTCGCCGCTCTCGGTGATCTGCGGTTCGACGCCGAAGGCGAGCCTGACCGCTTCCGACAGGCCGCGTCTGGTGCCCCGGACGCGGTGCAGGTACGCCGCGGCGGCCACCGCGGCCCGCAGGAGCTCCGCCGGTTCGCTGCCGTCGGTCTCGGCGCCCACCCAACTGCCCAGCCACTGGGTGAAGTCGAGGGGTGCCAGGGACGGACGGAAGTAGGTGTCCAGGCAGTCGAGCACGTTGTGGAGGGGCGCGACCACCTCGTCGAGTCCGCCCACGAACCGCTGGGCCAGGTCGTCGTCGGCGAAGACCGCGGGCAGCATCATGCCGATCGGCGCGGACGACCCGAGACCGTCGATCGAGCCCCTCATCCGCGAGCCCCCTCTGTGTCTCCGATCACTCGTACGCGGTGGTCGAAGGAGAACACCAGGGACGGGGCCGAGAGATCGATACGGTCCGTCGCCTCGCCCCGCTTGCCCGTCAGGGGATCCGCCGGGTGCAGGACCACCTCGTCTACCAGCTCCACGCCCGGCACCCGTTGCAGCACCGCGAAGACCTCGCCGGCCTGCACCGGCCGACCGAACGGCCAGCCCGTGCCGCTCGCCCCGCCGGTAAGAGGATCGAGGTGCCGGTACAGGGCGTCGTGGGCGTCGCGGCGCACCTTGTCGGTGTCGACGCCGCGGAAGGCGTGGACCGTGGCCACGACCGTTACGCCTTGGTAGTACGGCGGTCCGACCGCCAGCCTCGTGCCGATCAGGCGGCGTTCGTCCAGGTGGCGCGTGATGCGGTCCAACAGAGCGTCCCCGGGGACCAGTTGCTCGAAGCGGAGGCGGCCGCCCGGGTCGGGGACGGCCTGCGGGACGACCAGCACCCGTACGGCGTACGCCCCGTACTCGGTCTCCTCGCCCTCCAGGCAGGTGATGCGGGCGGTCTCCGGCGCGGCGCGGCGGGCCAGTTCCTCGTAGTCCCTCAGCGTGACCGCCCGCTCCTGCGCGCGCAGCGTGATCGGCGCGCGGACCTTCGCCTCCTCGACCGTCTCCCCGTCGACGCCGCCGCGTGCGGCCTCGCGGTTGACGACCTCGGAGACGTACGGGATGGAGGTGCGCAGGATCTGCACCGCGCCCCGCGCCACGTTCCCGGCGCGGCCGCCGCCCGTGCGGTAGCGGCGGGCGCGGACCGGGGAGCCCTTGGGCGCGACCGTGCCGTACTGGCGCAGGGTGCCGTCGGGTTCCCGCACGGCGGGACCGAACGCGATCTCGCCGGTCGTCGCGTCGAGGACGATGTGCCGGTCGTAGGGGCCGGAGCCCGCAAAGGTGGGGACCACCTGCCAGTCCACCCAGCCGTCGTGCTCGGCGCTCTGCAGCAGTACCGGTGGGTCGTCGCCGACGATGGGCGCGTGCTCCAGCCGCAGCCGCTGCCCCGGCAGCCCGGTGGACTCGCCGAGCGACTCGTCGTACACCGTCTCGGCGTGTACGGCGGGTGTGGTGCCGCCGATGGTGAAGGCCTCGGCGGCGCGGATGGTGGGCGAGGTGGTGTAGAAGGGCTGGCCGGGCAGGGGCTCGGTGACCCGGCAGCGCAACCAGCCCGCCTCCTGGCCCGCGTTGCGGGACAGGACGTGGCCCCCGGGGACGTGCAGGACCACCTCGCCGGGGCGGTTGAGACCGCCGGTGCCGTCCCGGTCGACCTCGCAGGGCTGCCAGCCGTCCGCGGTCCACGCCTCCCACACCAGCGGCGGTTGCCGCGGGTCAACGCCGACGCCGTCGACCCGGCTGTCCAGATCGAGTGCGACGGCGCAGTGCGGCACGGCGGCGCTCAGCCCCAGCAGCATGCAGTCACCGGAGTCCGGGGACTCGGAGAAGCACAGCAGGTGCTTGTCGTCCTCGGTCAGGTCGTGCGTCCTGTCCACCGCCGGCTCGCCCTTGTGCTGCACCAGCAGCTGGCGCAACTCACACGGTACGACGCTCAGTTCGCGCTCGGTGGCGAAGACGACCGCGTCCTCGCTCTCGGTGCGCACGGTCGCCACCTCCGTGCCCACCGGCACGGCGATCGCCTCCTCCTGCGGTGCCGACAACCAGAACGTCACGTCCGTGCGGGCGGCGGAGGGCGGGAAGAGGGTGATGCCGACCAGGTCCAGGAACGCCAGGTGGTTCTTCTCCGGGACCCGGTTGAGCCGGTAGACGAGCTGGTCGGCCATGTGGGCGACCGTCTCGATGAGGGTGACGCCGGGGTCGGAGACGTTGTGGTCGGTCCACTCCGGGGCGCGCTGCTGGATGTAGCGCTTGGCGTCGTCGACGAACTGCTGGAAGCGGCGGTCGTCGAGGTTGGGGGAGGGCAGGGCCATCAGTGGTCGCTTTCAGGAGCCGAACCGGCCGTGCCGCCGGTGCCGGGGCTGTCCGGCTCGTCGTGGGACGGAATGACGTAGAAGGGGAAGACGAGGCTGCGCGGGTTGTTGGTGCCGCGGATCGAGTAACGGACGTCGATGAACAGCACGCTCTGGTCGGGGCCGGCCGTCACCTCGACCTCCTCGACTGCGATCCGCGGTTCCCAGCGGTCCAGGCTGACGAGCACCTCGTGCTGGATGCGTCCCGCCGTCTGCTCGTTGACGGGGGCGAACACCAGGTCGTGGATCGCGCAGCCGAAGTCGGGCCGCATCGGCCGTTCACCCGGCGCGGTGGCGAGGACGAGCCGGATGGCCTCCTCCACCTCCTGCTCGCCGCTGACGAGGGCGATTCCGCCGGTGGGCCCGATGCGCATGGGAAATGCCCAGCCGGAGCCGACGAACTGTTCGGCCATCAGGGGCCACCTGCTTTCCTTCTTCCGGTGCTCCGGTCATGTGCTCCGGTCATGCCGGGAGGGGGTACTTGATGGTGTTGACGAACACGGCACCGAAGAGATCGACCTTGACGGCCTTGATGTTCACGTTTGCCACGGAGTTGACCGACACCATGCCGGTGGCGTTGATCGACGTGATGCCGCTCGACGACAGGTTCATGGCGCCGCCCATCGCGTTGACCTCAACCGCGCCGCCCAGCGACGAGAGGGTCACCAGGCCCTTGCCCTTCAGGGTCAGCGGGCCGCCGCTCTCGATCATCACGGACTGGCGGCCGCGCAGCCGGAGGCTGGTTCCCGCCTCGACCGACACCGAACGGCTGCCGGTGATGCTGACGCTGCCCTTGCTGTCCACGGTGATCTCGGTCTGGGTGCGGTCGAGGTTGATGACCAGCTTGTCGTTCCCGCTGGCGATCCTGACGCCCTGTTTGCGCCGGCCGGTCTGCTGGCTGAGCAGGTCGACGCGGTTGCCCTGGCGGTCGGACAGGGTGTGCCGTACGGCCTTCTTCTTCAGGCCGTCGTGCAGGGGGACGTCGGAGACCTTGGTGGGCACGTCCCGCCCGTTGTAGAGGCCGCCGATGACGAACGGGTGGTCCAGCGCGCCCCGGTCGAAGGCGACGAGCACCTCGTCGCCGACGTCCATGGGGAAGACCCCGCCGCCGTCCTTGCCGCCCATCTGCACGGTGCGCGCCCAGTCGCTGACGTAGGCGTCGTCCAGCCACGGGAACTGCAGCTTGACCCGGCCCTGCTTGAGCGGGTCCTGCACGTCGGTGACGATGGCGTTGGCGACGCTGGGCAGCCGGGCGGCGCTCGCCGGGTCCGCACCGCCGCTGCCGCCCGAGGCGAGCCCGTACAGGGAACGCCACTGGCGGCCGCTGACCGTGATCCAGGACTCGTAGTGCTTGCCGTCGCCGAAGACGTGACGCACCGAGGTGACGGTGTACTTGCCCTCGAAGGGCTTGCCGACGTCGGCGAGAGCCACGGGTACGCCGGGCCTGAGGTCGGGGTTGCCGTAGACGGCGACCTCCAACTCGGCGAAGGAGGAGGTGATGTCGGCGGCCAGGGCCTTCGCGGCGTGCCGGACCTCGTCCTGCTTGTCGTAGGGGTTGGCGGTCTCGACGAGCTTGGCGGCCTTGAACTTGCCGGCCGCCTCGCCGGGCGTCGAGCCGATGCTGATGCCCGGGTCGGTGGTGGCGGGCGCGAGCTCGGTGATCTTCTTCTTCGTGGTGACGTTCCAGCCGCGCGACTCGACCTTGCCGACCTGGTCGGCGGCGGTCACGGCGGCCCGCAGCCGGAGGATGTCGTGGCCGGCCTGGAGTACGAAGGTGCTCTTGTCACCGTCCGTCTTCGGGGAGGGCGCGCCCGCCGACGGCTTCGGCGTGACGAACTGGAACTTCCCCTTGGCGTCCAGGGACATGACCATGTTGTTCTCGTCGGCGAGCCGGGACAGGAAGTCCCAGTCGGTGACGTTGGACTGGCTGATGAACGCGTAGGTGCCCTTCGTCGCCTGAATGCGGCCGATGGACACGCCGTCCATGCCGGCCAGCTTGCGGGCGATGTCGGAGGCCTTCTGATTGCGGTACGCGGCCACGCGACGCTGGCGCAGCATGCGGTGCCCGTGGTCGTAGCCGCGGATGACGGTGAAACTGCCGGTGCCGTCGTAGTCGGCCTCCAGGCCGGTGACCTCGCCGGTCAGCAGGGGGTTGCCGATGCCCTGTCCGTCGGCGATCGGGGTGATGACGACCTTGGTGCCGAACTGCACGTTCAGCTTGCCGAGGACCAGACGGTAGGGGTCGCGGAAGGTGAGGCGGAACGCCGCGGGCACACCGACGCCCTGGTCGACCCAGCCCTCCACGAGCATCGGGGCGATGTCGGAGGGCAGTTTCGCGCCACCGATCTTGACCTCGACGATGCTGGAAAACGCGTGCCGCACCATCAGTGAGGCACCTCCTCGGCTGCGGGCAGCATGAGTTCGGTTCCGGTCGGCAGGCGGGACGGGTCGTCGATGCCGTTGGCCTCGGCGATCGCCCGCCAGGCGCTCGCGTTGCCGTACTCGCTCCAGGCCAGCGACTGGAGCGAGTCCCCCGCGACGACCCGGTGCACGCGCTGAGCGGTGAGCGCGCCGGACGTCGGATTCTGACCCTGCGTCGGGCCGGGGATCTCCGTGAGCGACACCTGGCAGGTGGCGCGGATGGGGACACCTGTGGTGCCGAACAGGCTGTACTGCGCCTCGATGGACGAGACGTACGCGGTGAACCGCGCCGTGGAGAACGAACCCCACTCGAAGACCACCCAGGGCGGCGACGGCTGCTTGGCGGCGATGCTCTTGGCGGTCACCTCGCAGCACAGCAACAGCGACTCGACCTTCTTCATCACGGTGTTGCCGGTGGGCTTCATCGAGGAGTCCAGGAAGATCTCCAGGGTCATCTGCCGCGGCTCGGCGCCCATGAACTCCGGCTTCGAGCCGTCCCGCACGGCCATCGTCGGCGTCGCCTTCCACTGGGCGCGCTGGGTCAGGGACAGCTGTGCCGGGTTGAACTCGAAGCTGAACCTGCGCATCAGAGCGCCCGGCCTGGTGGTCGTGCCGGTCGGGGGCTCGTGGATCGCGAGGTTGGCGCGTACGAGACTCTTGCCGGCGCCGCCCTTGCTGCCTGTGGCCATGGTGCTTCCTCTCTGCCGTCCGGCGCCGTCAGTCCGTGAATCCGTGGTGGGCGATCTCCAGGACCTCGTTGGCCACGGCCGGGCTGCCCGGATCGAGTGTGGGGCCCTGCCAGCTGACGGGCAGTACGTCGATCAGCCCCCACCGGGCGATCAGTGACCCGTCCGCGCGCAGCGCCGAGATCTGCGCCGTGGGCCGGTTGATGCCGGTCTGTACGGAGGAGATCCACTTGGCGACCTTCGCCGTGTCCGGGGTGAGGGGGCGGGTGAGCCGGATGGTGGAGAAGGTGACGCGGGTGGGCAGCTGCCAGACGAACCCGTTGTTCCCGCCCTCCTGGCGCTGCTCGACCTCCACCTGCGACGACAGCCCCTCGCAGCCATTGAAGTAGCCGAGGCTCTCGCCGTCGATGCTGAGGGTGAACCAGATGGTGGAGCCCGGGTCCTTGCTGGACATCGCGGCTGCCCTTTCTGTCGTACTGGGTTGGGCGGGCTGGCGGTTGGGGGAGGGGGGTGGGGGCGGTCAGTCTTCGGTGGTTGATGGTTGGTGGTCAGCGCCGGGGATCGCGGAGTTTGCCGATCCGTTCGCGGTCCATGCGGAGTTCGGTGCGGACCAGCCGGGTGACCCGGCCGATGATCCGGTGGACGAGCTCGTCGAGCTGGAAGTCGGTGAGGTCCCGGGGGTCGAACGTGCCGGCTGGGACCGCCGTGTACTCGGGCGGGGAGGCGTCGGCAGAAGGGCCGGTGGGCGGTTCGTACGGCGGCGGGGTATCGGCGTGGTGCGGTCGGGCCGCCGGCGAGATGCGGTTGCTGAGCGTCTCACCGACGGTGACCGCGGCGGCCGCCGCGAGGGCTCCGGTGGCGCTGTGGCCGGGGGGCGTGTGCTGGGACTTGGACTTGCTGCTCTTCCAGAAGCGCTGGACGACGGGCGGGGAGGCGGGGGAATCCGCCGTGGCCGGAGCAGGGGGAGGGGTGAGGGGGGCCACGGGGAGGGGGGTGTGGGTGGTGCCGGGGGCGGGTTCAGTGACGGGGGTGGTCTTGCGCTGGACCGAGAGGGCGGCCGGTGTCGTGGCGGTCGTCGTGGCCGGTGCTGTGGGGTGTTGCGCCGACGGGTGATGCGGTACGGGCGTGAGGGGCACCGTGGGCAGGGGCGGAGCCGCCGGGGCGGGAGAGCCCTTGAGAGGAGCGGTATCGGGGGCGGGTGAGGGCATGGGGGCGCCCAGGGGGAAGCGGCGGGGGGTGCGCTGGACGTGAGGGAGGGGCAACGTCGAGGAGTACGGGGCCGGTTGGACGCCGGGGGGAGCGGATGCCGCGCGCTGGACGGCTGGGGGAGCCGACGCGGCGGGGAAGGACGGTGTGGCGCTTCCCGCGCCCGGGGTTACGGGTGAACTGGGCATAGTCGGGTCGGAGTTCGGCCCGATGGATCGCGAGTGCGAGGCCGCGAACGTGGTGTGGGGGGCCGGGTTCGGCGGTGTCGCGGGGGCGCTCTGCCGGTTTGCCGACGCGCGCTGCACGGTGGCGGAACTCGATGGGGCGGGTTGGGGAGTAGCCGAATTCGGTGCGGCGGGGTCGGTCGTCGGGCTCGCGGAGGTGCCCGCGTTTGATGGGACGGGGCGCGAAGCGATCGGCGCGCCGAGACCGGCCCGTGGCGCGACGCTTCGCTGGACGGTCGGTGTCGGGCGAGGGGAGGACGGCGCTGAGGGTTGCGGGGCCCGCTGTACGGGGGCGCCGAGCGGGCCGGGGGAACTGGGGGAGTTGGGGGTCGGCCGGTCCGTGGGCGTGGTGTGGGAGGTCGTGGTGGCGCTTTCGGGGGTGGACTGCTGTCGCTGCACCGGCGAAGGGGGCGTCGGGCGCGCGGTGTTGGAGGAGGTGGTGCTCGGGGGACGGTCCGTGGGCGCGGCGTACGAGGAGGCCGGGGCACTGCTGGGGGTGGCCTGCTGCTGGACGGGTGGTGCGGTGCCCGGTGAAGGGGGCGTCGGGCGGGGGGAGTTGGCCCGGGATGTCGGCGCTGAGGGTTGGGGGGCCCGCTGTACGGGGGTGCCGAGCGGGCCGGGGGAGCTGGGGGAGTTGGGGGTCGGCCGGTCCGTGGGCGTGGTGTGGGAGGTCGTGGTGGCGCTTTCGGAGATGGACTGCCGCTGGAGGGGCGGGTGCGTGCTGGGCGAAGAAGCCGCCGGACGGGGCGAGTTGGAGGAGGGGCTGGGGGCCGGCCCGTGCGAGGACGCCGGGGAGCTGCCCGGGGTGGCCTGCTGCCGCTGGACGGGCAGGGGCGTGGCGGTCGCGGGCAGCGTGTGCCGGGCCTCGGAGGTGGCGTCGCTGGGGATGCTGCTTGAGGGTGTTGTCCGCTGCGGTGTGGCGCTGGGAACGGCTGCCTGCTTGCGCTGCACCGGTGCGGGTGTGGTGCTTCCGGGTGCAGCCTTGTCAGATGCGGGAGCGGGCGCCGGGCTCTGAGTCCCGGAGGCGGGGTCGCCGGGCGTAGCGGCTGTGCGCTGTGCCGGCGGGGGTGGGGTGTTCCCGGGTGCGGCCTTGCCGGGTGCGGCAGTGGGTGCGGAGCTCTGGGGCGAGGAGGCGGTGTCGGCGGGCATGGCCGTTGTGCGCTGTACCGGCGGGGGTGTGCTGTTTTGAGGTGCCGCCTTGCCAGGTGTGGGAGTCTGTGCCGGGATCTGGGCCGTGGCGGCGGTGTTGCCGGGGGCGGCTGCTGCGCGCTGTACCGGCGTGGCTGGGGTGTTTGCGGGCGTCGCCTTGCCAGGGGCGGGCGTGGGCGCCGGATTTCGGCGCGTGGAGGCGGCGTTGCCGGGCGCGGCCGCCGTGCTCCCGGGTGCCGTCTTCTGAGGCGCGGGCGTGGGCGCCGGGCTCGGGGGCGTGGCGGCGGTGTTGCCGGGGGCGGCTGCTGCGCGCTGTACCGGCGTGGCTGGGGTGTTTGCGGGCGTCGCCTTGCCAGGGGCGGGCGTGGGCGCCGGGCTCTGGGGCGTGGAGACGGTGTCAGAGGGCGTGGCCGACGAGGGCGTAGGGCCGCCCGAACTCTCCCGCGCGGGCGCGGACTTCGGTGTCGTCGTTCTCCGGACAGGGCTGTGCTTGGTCCCGGGTGCTGTGGTGTCGGGCGCGCCCGTCGACGATGTCCGCTGTACGGCGGTTGTGGCGTCGGCCGCCGGTCGCAGCCCTTCGGGGACCGTACGGCTGTCGTCGCGACCGTCCGCCGCCCGACCGGATGCCGACGGAGGCTCGCCTGCCCCGCCTGCCCCGCCTGCCCCGCCTGGCGCGGAGCTCGCGCTCGCGCCGGACGTACCGTCGCTGCTTCCCGTTCCGCCCTTGGGCGCGGTGACCTGCCGGGCCACCGGAAGTGTCCGCCGCTGTACCGCGGCCGGTCCGGCCTGTGCCCTCGTGAAGGGTGCTCCCGGCCGGGAGGGCGCCGGTCCGGCCGGAACAGGCGTCACCCTGAGCCCGGAAGCGGGCGCCGCCGACAGGGCGGGAGCCTTCGCCGGGACAGGTGTGCCGACCGCACGTTGAACCGAGGGCGCGGCCACGGGAGCCGCCGCACCGTAGGAAGCCGTGGCTCCTTCCGGCGGAAGCGCCCGCAGAGGCACCGCCGGCACGCGCTGCACCACAGGCTCGGAGCCCGCCAACGGCAAGGCGGCCGCAGGGCGTTCGAGGCCCGGCGTCGGTCGGGCCGACGTGCGGGGAGCCGAGCCGGCGAGCAGCGCGCTCGACTGTCCGTCCAGGACCGAGTGGGACGCCGTAGCCATGAACGACGGGTTCTGCCACGTCGGCAGCCGTCCGCCGAACCCTGGATCCGCGACGGCGCCCCCCGTCGCCCCGAGCACCCGCTGGATCGGCGGCAACGCGGGCCAGGAGGCCGCGACGGCACCGCTCACCGTCGCTTCCGCCCCCTTTGCATCCGGACGCGTCGTATCCGTACGTGCCACGTCCGTCCCCGGGACGGGCGCCGTCGCGCGCCCGGCTCCCTCGGACTGACCCCGTCCGCGCAACCGGTCCAGGAACCCCACCGCTCAGCCCTCCGCCCCGGCCCGCGTCACCAGGGACGCGATCTCCTGCGTGAAACGGCGCCGGTCCTGGTGCTCCAGGTCGAGGATCTCGTCCATGCTCCAGTGGAAGTGGTAGGCGACGTACGCGATCTCCTCGTGCAGCCGGTCGGTCGCGTACGTCACGATTCCCCCAGGCGGCTCCCGCCGAGTTCCACTTCGAAGGGCTCGGCGCAGTGCGGGCACTGCACGGCGGCACGGGTGTGCCCCTCCGCGTTGATCTGGCGGTAGAAGTCCTGAAGGAACGCCAGGTCGGAGGCGAACATGTTCTCCACGATCCCGTCGTGGACCATGGGAAGCGCGCCGAGGCGCGTGATGACCCGGCCCAGCAGCACCACCGACAGGTACGCGGGGTTCTCCTGCACGCGCACGTCCCGCAGCGGCACGAGTTCGTCCCGTGCCGTGGACAGCCGCATCACGCCGTCCCGGTGGACGGTGCCGGACTCGTCGACGTATCCGCGCGGCAGTTGGAAGGGGAACTCCGTGCGCAGGGACTGCTGTTGCTGGGCGAGGGCGGGCGCGGTGGCGGTGGCCGCCGGGGCCGGTGTCGCCTCCGGCCCCGGCAGCTCCGCTTCCGCCTCCGCCGCGAAAGCGCCGGAGGACGCGACGGCGGCGCCGGCCCTGGAAGCCGTACGCCTCATTACTCGATGACCAGTTCTTCGAACACGATGGTCACGGTCTCGGTCAGCGCGGACGCCTCGCCCGCCTTCACCGTGCTCGCGTCGATCTTGCTGCACCAGGCGTTGCGCAGGTGGTAGCGCTTCACCGGGTTGTTCTGGAAGTCCATCATGATGATCGAGGCGTTCTTGCGCGCCGTCGTCATCTGGCCGGAGATGGACTGGTTGATCCACTGGGTGAACGACGCCGACTGGGTCATACCGCGGACCACGGTGCAGCTGCCGTTCTTCTTCACGCCCGGCAGATTCTTGGGCACATTCTGGCCGTTGGGGGTGTTCTGCTGGTAGGTGATGACGTCCTGCTCGATGCTCATGCCGTTGACCTCGGCGAGGTACTCGACCATCACGCCGTCGATCTGCAGGCCGAAATTGTGTGAGGTGAGGGCGTCACCCGGCTGGAGACTCATGCGTTTCGCTGTCCTTCTGAGGGTGGTGAAAACGACGTCGGGGCTGCCGCAGCGCCAGGGCTACTCCTCCAACTCCCCGCTGCCGCTGGAGAACTGGGCCAGCCGGAAGATCACGAACTCGGCGGGCTTGACCGGCGCGACGCCGATCTCGCAGACGACCCGGCCGAGGTCCACGGACTCCGGCGGGTTGGTCTCCTCGTCGCACTTGACGTAGAAGGCCTCCTCGGGCCGCTGGCCGAACAGGGCGCCGCTGCGCCACTCGTTGACCAGGAACGCCGAGATGTTGCGCCGGATCCTGGCCCACAGGGCGTGGTCGTTCGGCTCGAACACCACCCATTGGGTGCCGATCAGGATCGACTCCTCCAGGTAGTTGAAGTACCGGCGGATGTTCAGGTAGCGCCACGCCGGGTCCGACGCCAGCGTCCGTGCACCCCACACCCTGATGCCCCGGCCGGGGAACGCACGGATGCAGTTGACGCCGATCGGGTTGAGCAGGTCCTGCTCGCCGCGGGTGATCTGGGTCTCCAGGTCGACCGCACCGCGTACGACCTCGTTGGCGGGCGCCTTGTGCACGCCGCGCTCGGAGTCGTTACGGGCCCAGATGCCGGCCACGTGACCGCTCGGCGGGATCATCCGGGTCTGGCCGCTCGCCGGGTCGAAACTCTTGATCCAGGGGTAGTAAAGGGCCGCGTACTTGGAGTCGTAGCCGGCCGTCTCCTGCCGCCAGACCCGGATCTGACGGGCGTTCATGCCGGGCGGCGGGTCGATGACGGCGACGCGGTCGCCCATCAACTCGCAGTGCGCGATCAGCCCCAGCTGAACGGCCTTGACGGACTCCAGGTCGATCGCGCCGCGCTGGTAGGCGGCCATCAGGTCGGGGACGGAGACCATGGAGATCTCGTCCACGGCCTCCAGACCGCCGAAGCCGGTGCGGTCGGCGGAGTCGCCGAGGTACTGCGCCGGGCCGGGATGTGAGCCCTCGCTCGCCTTGTCCGGTACGGCGGGTGCGGGCGCCGGAGCGTTCAGGGCCACCGTCTGGTTGTCGGGGCGGACCAGTTGGGCGGCCGGCGCGGCCTCGGCGACGGTGATGAGCCTCGAACGCTCCTTCACCTGGGTGACGACGTAGTTGCGGCCGCCCTTCTTGGCGGTCACGTCGAAGCTCTCGACGGTCTTGTCGCCGTCCTTGACGATCAGCTTGAACCGCTCGGCCGGGCCGTCGCCCTCCGGGTCGGCGACCTCGACACTCAAGGGGCCGCTGCTGCCAAGGGCGTTGGCCGTCACGGTGAACGTGCCGAGCTGCGCGGGCTCGGCCGCGGGCAGTGCGCCCCGGGCGGCGGAACCGCCCACCGCGGCGGGCCCGGAGCCGCCCACTGCAGCGTCCTCGGCGGAGCCGCCCACGCGGACGACGTAGGCCGCCGTACCGCCGTTCTGGAAGAAGCCGTAGACGGAGTGGGCGAGGTAGTACCCGTCGGTGAACTCGCCGAAGGCCGCCACGTACTGGGTCCAGTTGGTCACCAGCGTCGGCTCGTTGAGCGGGCCGGTCGGGGCGAGCCCCACGAAGGCGCCGACCGACGTGCCGACCCCCTCGATGGGACGCGAGCCGCTGGCCACCTCCTCGACGTAGACGCCGGGCGACAAGTAGGACGGCATGCTCTGCTCTCCTCGGGGTACGAGACAGGAACTCCTCACAGCCTCACGCGCGCGGGGCGGCGACCGAAACGTCCCCCGGTGCCGGACCGGGGGCAACGCCCTTGCCCACAAGGGCAGTCGGAGGAACCCTCGTGTCCCGTCGCCCGTCAGGTCTGCCCCTGCGTCTGCCCTGACGGACCTCCCGCCGGGCGGCCCCGTCCGGTAAGGCTGGTGCGGCTGACGCGTGCGCGCCGGGCGAACCGCCCCCGACCGGCCCTGCCACCAGGACACTTCGGGCCGTCGCGGCGAATCAGCACCGGCCGTGCACCATCGAGAGGAGCGCCGTGCATTCCCATGAGACCCGCGCCCGGAAGACCGACGAACAGCAGGCGGTACGCCGTCCCGTCCAGCCGGGCACCCAGGCGCAGCGAATGCTGGACCTTCAGCGCCTCGCGGGCAACGCGGCCGTGACCCACGCCGTGCAGCGGGAACGTCACGAGCACGGGCCCGGCTGCGAGCACGGCCCGGCGGTGCAGCGCTCGCTGGTGCACGAGGTGCGACGCACACCGGGCGAGCGCATGGACCCGCAGCTGCAGTCCGAGATGGAGGCCCGATTCGACGGTGCCGACTTCAGCGGGGTGCGCGTTCACCGGGACGCCCTGGCCCGGGAGTCGGCGGTGCAGGTCCAGGCGAAGGCGTACACCACCTGGCCACACGTGGTCGTCGCCGAACCTTTGTCGAAGGAGGACTGGGCCCACGAGCTGACCCACTTCCAGGACCAGCAGGCCGGCCCGGTCCCGGGCACCGACGACGGTTCCGGGGTCAGCATGTCCCGCCAGGGCGACTCCGGCGAGCGGCACGCGGAGGACAAGGCCCGGCAGGTGATGAGCCGGCCGGCTCCGGTGCAGCGCACCGCAGCGGCGGACGGAACCGGTGACCAGGGGGCGTCCACGGGTCAGGAGGCGTCACCGGACCGGGCGAGGGAACCGGCCGAAGGACACGCACAGGCGCACGCGGCCCCGCACAGCGATGCGCCGGGCGCCGGACACCCCGTGCAGCGGCTGGTCGGCTTCGAGGTGGAGCTGAGCGCGCCCAGCTTCGGACCGGCGTCCACCGCCGGACTGAATCCGGTGGAGGGCAGGCAGCCCGCGCCGGCGCTGGGGGCGTTCTTCCATGGCGGGTTCGACTACGACAAGGTCGTCATGAGCGGGTCGCAGATGGTGGTCAAGGCCGACCACAACGTGCTGCAGAGAGCGGGCGAACTGATCTACGAGGCGCTGGAGGATCTGCAGACGTCCGACGGGGAGCCGGTGGTCGACGGCAAGTACAAGGAGATCAGCAACCTGGAATACGTCACCAGCGCGCTGGACGAGATGGCGCCGGGCTCGGACCACCAGTTCAAGGCCCTGGCCGATCAGATGGGCAACCATGCCCAGGCGATCGTCCAGTCGGGAGCGACACACGGTGTCATGCCCATTCCCGGCGCCGCGGGCGCCGGTACCGGGATCCCGCTCGCGGAACTGGAGGCATGGCTCGGACCCGAGCTCTTCCGGAACCCGGAACTGCAGAGCGCCATCCAGACCTTCCAGAAGCACGTGACCTTCAGCATGTACATTCAGGCGACCGCCGGGATCCTTCCTTCCGGCATGTCTTCGATCTACGAAGCGCAGCAGGGCACGGAGCAGCGCAGCTCCCACACCGGTCAGGCGTGGACGCACGCGGCGAGGGCGGTGGCCTCGGCGTCCGGCGCCATCCGCGAGAAGATCGTCCCGGCGCTCCTGCCGGATCTCGGTGAGGGCGACCGGGAGGCGATGACCGGCTTCCTGTCGATCGCCGCGTCCTACGCGATCGGCAACGCGATGATGCAGACCGAGATCGGCGATGGGTCCACCGAGAAGAACGCCGTCTCGCACCTGGTCAAGCTGACGGACTGGAACCTCGTCCATCAGGCGGGCACGGATTCCCTCCGGGACCGCAAGTTCGGCAAGGACGTGTTGATGGAACTTGCCGGGTGGCTGCACAGCAACGTCCAGGAGACCAACGTCGGCTTCTGGCTGGAATTCCTCAAGCCGCTCGGAAAGGGCCTGAACCACGACCGGTCGCCCGTCTACGGCGAGAAGGGCCAGAACCCGGTCGAGGCGACCTACGAACTGCTCTCGCTGATGATCGACGACGAGGAGGAGCCGGACGTCCTGAACACCGGCAAGAGCATCGACAAGCCGGACGAGCCGAACAAGCAGCTCGAACCGCACCTGGGCGGGCAGAAGGGCATCCCCACGGAGTTCCGCTGGCTGACCAGGAAGATCACGGAGCCTGCCCAGATCTGGCCGGCCTTCAAGTCGATCCTGGACGAGGTGCGCAAGGCCAATCTCAAGACGCTGCCCAAGGACGTGGCGGATCAGGTCCTGGCCCAGATCGTGTCGGGGACGCCCGGGCCCGCCGTCGCGGCCGTGGCGCCGGGTGGTGCCGACGCCATGGACACGAGCTGACCCCGGCGGGGGCCGACCGCGCGGCCGCGTGGAAGGTCCCCAAGGGCAGACATCCCCGGCCCCCTTGTGCCGCCAAGTCTGCCCGGCGGTCCGCTGATCCGCGCCCACTGCCGGGCTAGCGTCGTGAGAGTGAGCCTGTGGACTTCTCTGGAACCCGCCTCCGCGACCGTGGACCCGGGTGGTAGTACGCGTGTGCGGCTGCGGTTGCGCAACACCGGTGATGTGGTTGACGAGTACCGTTTCGAACCGGTCGGTCCGGTCGCGCCGTGGACGAGGGTCGAGCCGCCGTCCTTGCGGCTCTTTCCCGGTACGACCGGCACGGTGGAGCTGATCTTCGCTCCGCCGCGTACGCCGGATGCGGTGGCGGGTCCGAATCCGTATGCGGTGCGGATCACGCCGACCGAGCATCCGGAGGCGACGACGGTTCCCGAGGGGAATCTGACGATCACTCCGTTCACGGAGGTGCGGGCCGAGTTGGTGCCGCCGACCGTGAAGGGACGGTTTCGGGGGCGGCCGCGGCTGGCGGTCGACAATCTGGGCAATACCCGGCTGACGGCGTCGGTCAGCGGCAGCGACAACGGGGATCAGTTGTCGTACGACCTGTATCCGAGCAATGTGCAGATCGAGCCGGGTCGGGCGGCGTTCGTGAGGACGACGCTGAAGCCGCGGCAGATCATCTGGTTCGGGTCGAAGGAGCAGCGGCCGTACACGCTCAATGTGCTGCGTTCCGGTGTCGATCCCCTTGCTGTGGAGGGGACTTATGTCCAGCGCGGGTTCCTGCCGCGCTGGCTGGCCACCTTCCTCGGGGTGTTCGTGGCCCTCGCGATCACCTTCGTGATGCTGTGGATCGCCTACAAGCCCGCCGTCGCCAGCGGTGCCACCGAGAAGACCGTCGAGGCGGGCGCCACGCTGGCCCCCAGCCCTTCGGCGTCCTCGTCGGCGCCCCTGCCGCCCGCCCCGACCAACACCAGCGCACCGCCCCCCGCCGACACCGGCGCGACGGCCGGGGCGGGCGGGGGCGGAGGGGGGCAGGCCACGGCGACCGCCAAGCCGAAGGCGGACACCGCGGCGACCGCCGTGAACCGCCTGGCCGCCAGCGACCCCAGCGGGCGGCACGTCTGCTACCGCGCCTTCGTCGACGGCAAGGGCTGGCAGATACCGGTATGTGACGGCACCGTCGCCGGCACGGTCGGCCAGGCCAGGTCGATCAAGGCCCTCAATGTGGCGGTGTACGGCGTCCAGGGCTCCGCCGGCACCGCAATGGTGCACGACGACCAGTCGACCAACGGCCAGGGCAAGTGGCTGCCGGAATGGACCGCCATCAAGGCGGACGGCAAGGACAACTACATCGGCAGCACCAAGAAGGACGCCCCGTACCTGGTGACCTTCACCTGGAACATTGGCTCCGGCCAGGCGTGCAACGTGGTCAAGGTCCGCGACCAGGACTGGCACGACCAGTCCTGCAACAACGCCCGCCCCGACCTCAACACCGCCGGCTCCTTCGACAACTCCCGCTGGATCGAGGCCATCAAGCTGACGGTGTGATCGCCTGACTCCGTGGAGTTTCTGCCACCCGCCTCCGCGACCGTGGACCCGGGTGGCAGTACGCGTGTGCGGTTGCGGGAACGCGGCGGCGGTGGACCCGGCGGCCGCCGCCCCCTCTTCCAGATCCGCAACGACGCCAACCTCACCCTGTACCCCCAAGCAGGGCTGATGTCCAAGCAGGGCGAGGCGCTACCAGGCGCCCTCGCCCGGCACCAGCCGGCCCGCCTTGCGGTACTCGCGGCGGGCGCCCTCCAGCAGATCGGCCGAGGTGACGTGGTCGCCCCGGCCGGCGGCGAGGTAGGCGGCGGTCACCACGGCGCTGCGGATCGAACCGCCGGCGAGTTCGAAGTCGGCGGCGACCGGCTGGAATTGGAGGTCGTCCGCGCACGGTACGTGGGACAGGCTGTGACGCCACAGCGCCAGGCGCTGTCCGGCGTCCGGGAAGGGGAAGTCGACCACCAGGTCCAGGCGCCGGGTGAAGGCCTCGTCGATGTTGGCGCGCAGATTGGTGGTGAGCAGGGCGATCCCGTCGAAGGACTCCAGCCGCTGCAGGAGATAGGCGCTCTCCATGTTGGCGTACCGGTCGTGCGAGTCCTTCACCTCGGACCGTTTGCCGAAGACGGCGTCGGCCTCGTCGAAGAGGAGCACGGCGTCGGTCCGGTCGGCTTCGGTGAAGATGCGCTCGAGGTTCTTCTCGGTCTCGCCGACGTACTTGTCGACCACCGACGACAGTTGGACCACGTAGAGGTCCAGGCCCAGTTCGGCGGCCACGACCTCCGCGCTCAGTGTCTTGCCGGTGCCGGACTCGCCCGCGAACAGGCCGAGAACGCCGCGGCCCCGGCCGCCGCCCGCGCTGAGCCGCCAGTCGCCGAGGACCCGGTCCCGGTGGCGGGCGCGCAGGGCGAGTTCGTGCAACTGGGTGAGGGGGCGTTCGGGCAGGACCAGGTCGCTCCAGTCGACGGCCGGGCGGATCCGGCGGGCGTGCTGTTCGAGACCGGAGGCGGACTGCTGACGGGCGGCGAGGCGCACATGGGCGGGGGAGAGCCGGGTGCCGTCGAAGCGGGCGAGGTTGCGGGCCGTGTGCGCGGCGCGGGCGATGCGGTCGCCGGGGAGGTGGTACGGGGCGATCGTGGCGGCCAGGTCGAAGTCGGGCTCCTCGTCGAGCGCGGCCGACCAGGCCTGCAGCGCGCCCGCGTGCTGCGCGGGCACGTCCAGGGTGAGCGGGTCCTGGTCGCACCAGTGAGGGTCGTACGGGCGGGGCGCACTGATCAGCACGGGCACGTCCGTGGCCGCAGTCAACGTCCGTACGAGCTGGGCTGGTTGGTCGGGAAGGCCGGGGGCGACGACGGCCGCACCGCTCAGCCGGGCCTCCCGAAGCAGGTCGGGGACGCGGTCTTCGGCGCCGGTGAAACGCAGGGCTGGGATCCCTGCGAGGTGCAGGGCCGCGGCGGCGCAGGCCAGGCCGTCGCCCTCGCGGCGCTCGCGGAGGTAGACGGCGAGCGGGGTCCCGGCGGTGAGGTGGGCGGCCAGCCGGTGCACGAGGTGGCCGAACTCGCCGTCCGGGAAGGGCTCTTGTCGGTCGTACGGCCGAGGCGGCGCGGTCAGCGGGTGGACGTGCCCGGCGAGGGCCGCGTCGGGCGTGTCGTCGCCGAGCAGGTGGGAGGCGAGCCGGTCCGGGACGCGTAACGAGCGGCTGGGGAAAGGACGTTCGGGTTCCTCCACGCTCAGCAGCCCGAGCCGGGACAGCGGGGCCTTGGGGTGGAACCGGGCCCGGGCGCCCGGCGAGTGCAGGGGGGCGCCGAGCAGGTCGAGGGCGAGCGCGACGGTGGCCCGGCGGCGGCTGACGTCGTCGTTGAGATAGCCGTACAGCGGCTCGAAGGCGCGGTCCAGGTCGGGGGCGAGGGCGATGAGCAGCAGCGCGGCGTCGAGTTCGGTCAGCCCGAGCCGCGCGGACAGCTGTGCCAGCCGGTCCTGTGGCTGCCTGTCGAGGACGGCGGGGGCCGGACGGGCCGGCTGGACCGGCCGCAGCAGATGCCGTACAGCCTCCTCGGAGAGGTACAGGCCGCGCAGTGGATCGGAGGCCGTGGGATCGTCCGCGGCGCGCTGCTCCACGAGCTGGGCGACGCGGTCCCGCAGGGCGTGCAGGCGGGTGACGAGGGCATCGGCGGGGTCGCCGGACTCCGTCGTCCCGTGCACCGGTGTGCGCGTCGTCATGTTCGCGGCCCCGCTGCCCTGCCTGCCGTGCGGGCCTCCCGTGCCGCCGCCACCTGCGCAGGCCGGTGGGCGCGTTCCCCCGTGACCGGCGTCGTGTCGTCCAGGGTGCGGAGGCGGACCGCGGCGCCCTCGGTGACGGGCGGGCCGGCGTCGTACTCCGGATAGGCCGGGAAGGGCGCGGTGACCACGAGGTCGAGGGAGGGCTTGAGTTCGCCACCGAGGGCGGACCAGATTTCCGCCAGCGACCGGGACTCCGTCTGGATGCCGGCGACCGACAGCGGCACGGTCAGCCCCAACTCGCCGAGCGCGCCGGGGAGTTCTGTGGGGGCGATCAGCTCGCGCGGGATCAGGGTGGCCAGCACGGCGGACAGCAGCCGGTGTTCGTCCTGGGGCTGCTTCGTCCACGCCGTCACCAGGTACGACAGCCGGAACCAGCGCGGCGGCTGACGCCGCTTGACGACGACGTCCCGCTCGTCGTGCACCGGCATGTGCCCCCGCTGACGGCGGTTGACGTCCTCACGGATGTCGTACAAGTAGGCGTTGATGGTGGGGGAGTTGCGGCGGGCGGCCCAGTCACGGGTCGGGGCGTCGAACGCGATGTCGATGCCTGAGCCCGCCAGTGCACCGCCGCCGAGCAGGCCCTTGAGGACCTCGTCCACCTCGTGGATCACCGTCTTGCTCCCGCCCCGCGGTGTCCGGCACCGCTCGAAACCTGCCGCCGTACTCCGATCCTGGCCTCCGCTCGGGCCGTCCGCAGGTACGCAGGGGACGACGTAGGGGCACACCTGGTTGCCCGAGAGGGCGAAGCGGGCTGCTGCCCTTTCGGTCAGATGTAGCCTTCCCGCAGGGCGTACGCGACCGCGTGTGCTCGGTTGCGCAGGTGCAGCCGCGTGGTCATCCCGTGGATCACGTTCTTGACCGTGCGTTCGGAGTAGGACAACTTGCCAGCGATCTCTGCGGTGTCGAGCCCCTCGGCGACCAGGCGCAGCACGTCCACCTCCCGGGGGGTCAGGCCCGAGGACGGGCCGCCGCTGCGGCCGGCGGCACTGCGGTGCAGCGCGCCCACCTGCCCGATCAGCCGGCCCAGCAGATCGGCGGGCAGATCCCCGTCGCCGCGCGCGGCCGCGAGCACGGCCTGCACCAGACGGGTCGCGGTGGCCTCGTGGCGCCACACGATGGCGCCGACCCCGCACTCGATGACCTCGAGCAGTTCGCTTTCTCTGAGCGAGCTGACGACCAGTACGGCCCGCGCCCCCTCGCTGCGCACCAGACGGCGCAGCCGGGTCAGCGCGGCCTCGTCCAGCACGTCGTCGACGAGCAGCGCTACCGTGCCGGGGCCCGAGGCGTTCTCCTCACGGAGTTCGATCTCCGGGTACCGGCGCAACTGTCCGGTCGCTCCCTCGCGCAGGATCGGGTCGAGGGCGTGAACCGCCACGGGTACCCGCTCCGGTGCGCCGGACATCCCGGAACGTGTGGTCTGCGATGAGCTGAGCAAGCGTTTCCCCAAGTCCACGTGCCGGCCACCTCTGAGAAGCCGGTGACAGGCGTGTGGTGTTCACACTCCTGTGGCCGTTGGGGCGAAGGCAATCGTGGAGCACCACGAGCAGTACCACGAGAACGGCGGCACGGCACCACGAGGGCGCCCGGGCTGTCCGGGTTCACCGGTGGCGCGATTTTTGCGCGGTGGGACTTGTCACACCACTGTCGGTCGGCCGGTTGGTCCTCGAACGCGTTACACGTGATGTCCGAACAAGGAGGAACGGATGTCCGAAGTGCCGCCCGATCAGCCGCGTGAACACCGGGCGGCCGCCTTGCTGTTGGCGGACGCGGCCGCTCGCGCCCGGGCAGGCGCCGGTGGCCTGGTGCTGCTGCGCGGGGCCACCGGCACCGGCCGCACCACGGTCCTGGAGGCCGCCGCGGAGTCGGCCGCCGCGCGCGGGATGCGGGTGCTGCGCGTCCGCTGCGCCCCCGGCGACTCCGCGACGCCCTTCGCCGCCGTACGCCAACTGCTGTGGCGATTAACGCAATCAGAGCAGCCCGAGGCGGCACCGTGTGGGAGTGAGCGGGAAACCGGCACGCTGCTGTGCCAAGTGCTGCGCGGACACGCCGAGGAGTCACCGGTGCTGTTCGCCGTGGACGACGTCCACCTTGCCGACGCGCCTTTCTATCGCTGGTTGGTGGAGACCGCCCGGCACGCGGACCTCCAGGCCATGCCGGTCCTGCTGGCCGTCACCGAACGCAGCCAGTACGACATCGACCCACCCGCCCCGGGCTTCAGCCACACCCTCCCGCCCGCCCTCGTCCGCACCCACACGCTCGCCCCACTCACCGCCGTCGCGGCGGCCGAAATGGTGCGGGCCGAGTTCCCGCATGCACCCGCCGCCTGGGTCAGCGACTCCGTCCTGGCCGGCGCGGGCAGCCCCTTACTGCTGCGGGCCCTCCTGGGAGACCTGGGTGGCGCCACCCGCCACCCGGCTGTCCCCGAGACGTCCGCCGCCCTGTACCCAGGCGCGTACCAGGCTGCCGTCGCCTGGTGGCTGGACAGCGGCGGCCCCGGCACGACCGAGGTGGCCCACGCCCTCGCCGCCCTCGACGAGGGGTGGGACCGGGACAGCGGCGCCATGGGCCGGACCATGGAGCACCTCGGCGCACTGCTCGCCGAGCTGGCGGGTGCCGATTCTGCGCGGGTGACCGGCTGGCTCACCGCCATGACCGGGCTCGGCCTGCTGCGCACCGACCCGGCCGGGCGGCCGCGCTACGCCCACGCCCTGCTGCGGGACGCGGTGCTCACCGGTGTGCCCGAGGCCCGGCGCCGTGCCGCCCGCCGGGCCGCCGCGCAGGCCATGCTGCACAGCGGCGCCCCCACCGAGACGGTCGCCCGGCAGCTGTTGCTGTCCGACCCGGGGCACGCCCCGTGGGCCGCGTCGGTGCTGAAAGACGCCGCCGCCGTCGCCCTGCGCGGCGGCCGCACCGACGACGCCGTGGCGTATCTGCGCCGCAGCCTCGACGAACCGCTGCCCGATGAACGCCGCCAGCGGCTGCTGACCGAACTGGGCTCCCTGGAGGCGGCCGGCCGCGGCTCCTCGGAGGGCATCCCGCGGCTGACCGAGGCGCTGGGACTGCCGGGCACCCCGCAGGACCGGGTACGCGCCGCGATGGCCCTGGGCACCGCACTCGCCGGGCGCGGCAGTCCCCGCGCGGCGGTGGAGGTGTTGCGCGCGACGGCCGCGCAGCTCACCGGCCACCCCGACCTCGCCGCCCCCCTGCACAGTGCGTCCGCCCTGCTGTCCGACCAGGATCAGACGGTCCGCCGGGAGGTCTACCGCCGGCTCACGGCCACGGCCGAGGACACACCGGAACTGATCGGTCCGGCCACCCGCGCCCTGCTGGTGCGCCACGCCGCCACGGCCGGACTGACCTCGGCCGTCGAGGCGATGCAGCGGGTGCGCACGCTGCTGGCCGAACCGGCGGACCCGCTGACCGAGCCGTTCCTGGTGGGCACGGCGGCCGCGATCGCCCAGTGGGCCGACGAACTCGACGAAGCGCAGCGGCTCGTGGAGCGCGGGCTGGCCGGCCAGCACCCCGGCCTGCTGCACCCGATGCACCAGGCCCTGCTCAACACACGCGCCGACATCGCGGCGGCCCGCGGCGAGTACGGGCGGCTGCCGGCCGAGCCGCCTCTGCTGCCCGACACCGGGCCCTCCAACGAGCACGCCCACACCCTCGTCGCCGTCGTGGAGAGCGGCCGCAGGGCCGAGGCGCGGCGCCTCGCGGACGGCTTCGACCTGCGCGAGGCGCCCGACTCCTGGGAGCTGAACCGGTTCCTGTACGCGCGGGGGATACAGCGGGCCGCCGACGGCGACCCGGCGGGGGCGCTGCACGATTTCCTGGAGTGCGGCCGCCGCCAGTCCGCCCGCGACGTGCACAGCCCCGTCGTCACGCCGTGGCGCACGGCCGCCGCCGAGTGCAGCCTCGCCCTCGGGGACCCCCGGCAGGCGCTCGAACTGGCCGAGGACGAACTGCGGCTGGCCCGGCAGTGGGGCACACCCCGCGTGGTGGGCCGCGCCCTGCGCGCCCTGGGCACGGTCACGGGCGGCCGCCGGGGTCTGGAACTGGCGGAGCAGGCCGTACGACTGCTGCGGGACGCCCCGGCCGCGACGGAACCGGAGCTGGTGGCCGCCCTGCTCGCGCAGGGCCGCCAGTTGACCGCCGCCGGGGAACGTGCGCGGGCCCGCGAGTGCCTGCGGGAAGCGGCCGAACGCGCCGAACGGCTCGGCGCGTTACGCCTGCGGACGCTCGCCGAGCAGGCCCTGCGCGAGGGCGGCGCCCGCCGCCCCGCCCTCGCCCGCACCGGCTCGGGCGCCCTGACCGGCAGCGAGCTGCGCATCGCCCAGCTCGCCGCCGACGGCCGCACCAACCCGGAGATCGCCGGACTGCTGCACCTGGCCCGCCGCACCGTGGAGACCCATCTGACCAGCACGTACAAGAAGTTGGGCATACGGCGCCGGGGCGAGCTGCGGGAGGCGCTGGGCGCCCAAGTTTCGTCTAAAGGGTCCTTGCAGAATGAACCTTTTACGGCACCGTGGAGGTGTATGTGATCACCTGCGGGGTGTGACCATGGCGCGGCGGAAGCCGTGGGAGGTCAGCGACGAGTTGCGGGCGGTGGTCGAGCCGCTGTTGTCAAAGCACGAGCGGCGGTTCCGGTATCCGGGGCGCAAGCGGATCCATGACCGCAAGGCGCTCCAGGGTGTGCCGTTCGCGTGGTACACCGGCATCCAGGGGGATATTCCGCGTGGACAGCACCGACGCCGCGGTCGGTCACCCCAACGTCAAAGGCCTCGTGTACATCGCCGCGTTCGCTCCCGATCAGGGCGAGTCCGGCCCGGCGATCCTCGGAAAGTACCCGGGCAGCCGGCTCTCGCCGGCGCTGACGGTCCGGCCGTTCCCGGGTGGGCAGGACGCCTACGTCAACCCCGCTGATTTCCGGCAGGTCTTCGCCGCCGACGTGCCGGCCGGCAAGGCCCGGCTGATGGCGGCCGGGCAACGGCCGGTGGCGCTGGCCGCGCTCGCGGAACCCAGCAGCACGCCGGCATGGAAGTCCCTACCCTCCTGGTTCCTGGTCGCAGGCGCCGACCGCGCCATCCCGCCGGCTGCCGAGCAGGCCATGGCGCTTCGTGCGGGTTCCCACACCGAGATGATCCGAGGTGCCTCGCACGCGATCCTCGTCTCGCACCCCGACGTCACCGCGCGCGTCATCGAGGCAGCCGCCCGCGCCACGACCTGACCCGACATCACCGGCGCTCCACCAATCCGCGAAGGGAAACTGACATGCCGTACATCACCGTAGGCCAGGAGAACTCCACCGACATCGACCTGTATTACGAGGACCACGGGAGCGGGCGGCCCATCGTGCTGATCCACGGCTACCCACTGGACGGCCACTCCTGGGAGAAGCAACTCCCGGCCCTGCTCGACGCGGGCCACCGGGTCATCACCTACGACCGGCGCGGCTTCGGCCGGTCGTCGCAACCGACCAGGGGCTACGACTACGACAGCTTCGCCGCCGATCTCGACACACTGCTGTCCGAACTGGACCTCGCAGACGCGGTACTCGTCGGGTTCTCCATGGGTACGGGGGAAGTCGGCCGTTACCTGGGGACGTACGGCTCGCAGCGCGTAGCCAAGGCCGCCTTCCTGGCCTCCCTCGAACCCTTTCTGCTCAAGACCGACGACAACCCGGACGGCGTCGACCGGTCCGTCTTCGACGGCATCCTGGAGGCGGGTCACGAAGGACCGCTATGCCTACTTCACCGGCTTCTACGAGGCGTTCTACAACCTCGACGAGACCCTGGGCAACCGGATCAGCGAAGAGAATGTGCGGGCCAGCTGGAATGTGGCAGCGGGCGCGTCGGCCTACGCGTCGGTGGCCTGCGTGCCGACCTGGATCACCGACTTCCGCGCCGACGTCGCCAAGATCGACGTACCGACGCTGATCCTGCACGGCACGTCCGACCGGACCCTGCCGATCGACGCCACCGGGCGGCCCTTCCACGCGCTGCTGCCCTCGGCCGAGTACGTCGAGATCGAGGGCGCCCCGCACGGTCTGCTGTGGACGCACGCCGAGGAGGTCAACGCCGCTCTGCTGGCCTTCCTGGGCAAGTAACCTGTGGACCCGGCGGATCATCGCTGCCCACTCCCAGCTCCGACTTCCCCGGCCGCCGGCCGAGGACCTGCGTTGCTTCCCTGGGGACTGACTGAAACGCCGACCGGCCGGATGCCGACACCTCGCATCCGGCCGGTCGGCGACTCCCCACCCGTACTGCCGACGGCGGTCGTCTGGGAACCAGGCGACCGGCTCCTTCCGGCCCCCGATGCGACCGTCTCGGGCGCCATGTGGAGACAAACATGTCGCTCCAAGACCCGATCACCCCTGAGCAGCTTCTTCAACTCGGCCCGGGCTTCATGGCCTCCAAGACACTCCTGCGCGCGGTGGAGTTGGGAATCTTCACCGTGCTGGGGAACGGCAGACGTGACCGCGTGTCCCTGATGGCCGAGGTGGGCCTGCACCCCAGGTCCTCCGCGGACTTCCTCGACACCCTGGTATCGCTGAACCTGCTGACCCGCGACGCGGACGGCAACTACCGCAACACCCCCGCTGCGGACGTGTTCCTGGACCGGGCCAAGCCGTCGTACGTGGGCCGCACCCTCGAGATGGCCAACGCCCGGCTCTCCGGCTTCTGGAACAACCTCACCAACGCACTGCAGACCGGCACCCTGCAGAACGAGGTCGAGCTCGAACACCGGCCCGGCGACGATCTGAGCCGCTCTCCAACCATTCGTCACCCGGGTGGAAGCTCATTCTGCATTCGGTGCCCGGTGAGCAGAGTCCTGTGATGACGAAACAACAGCAGCCCGGTGCCCATGGATGCGCTCTTCCGAATGGTCTGACCCCGTCTTGTCGGGACAGCTCAGTACCGGTCGGCGCGCACTCGAACCGGGGTGGCTCCCCAGTGCCAGCGAAATGTCGACAGGTGTGGAATGTGGCCGGTCGGCGCTATTGGTGCCGCCGGGAACCGGATACGAGGAGGCGGCGATGACGAGATCCGGAGCGCTGAGGATGGCGGATCACATCGGCGTCCCGCTCGCCCACGGCAGACCACGGGGCAACGGGGTTGATCTGCACTATGCGACGGGCGGCAGTGGCGACCCGGTCGTCCTGCTCCACGGCGTGCCGAAAACCATGTACTTCTGGCGCCACGTCACCCCGTTGCTCACACCGCACTACACGGTCGTCGCGGTGGATATGCGGGGATTCGGCGGCTCCGGACGTCCGGCGACCGGGTAAGACACGTGGACCCTGGCCGCCGACATCGCGGCGCTCATGACAGCTCTGGGACACGACCGATACCGCGTGGTGGGCGAGGACTGGGGTGCGGCCGTTTCCTACGCCGTGGCGGCCTTCCACCGCCCGAAGATCGTCCAACTCGTCTTCCAGGAGACGAGACTGCCCGGCCTCCCGGTCCCCGACCTCGGGCCGCTCGCCGCCGAGGATCCCCGTACTGGCTGGCATCGGGCGTTGTTCGGCCTGCCGCACCACCCCGAACTGCTGATCGTCGGCCGGGAGGGCGCCTTCTGGACGTACTTCATGCGACGGATCATGTGGGACCCGAGTGCGTACACGGACGTCGACGAGGACGAGTACATGCGAGGGCTCGAAGAACCGGGCGGCAACCCCGCGGTGTTCGAGCGGTACCGGGCCACCGACATTGACGCCGATCAGAACCGACCCTGACGATCGCATCCGGCCCGGGGTGCTGGCAGGCGGCAGCAGCACGCCAGGCGGGACATAAGCAGGCGGACGCCGAGCTTGAGAACGGCACGAATACAGCTGCCGCTCCAAGACCGCAGATCAGGGTCGGATGCCGGCGGTACCGCTCTCGAAAAGACGGAGGCCACGGCGTGAGTGAATAGGGGACATGCTCTTCGACTTCACGCACGACCACGACGGTGAACGGCTCAACGGCGTGTACGGCGGTGATCTGTCCGGGGCCACCGCTGTGGTGCTGCACGGCGCGGGCGCCAGCAGCATGGAGCGACTGCGTCCGCTGGTGCGTGAGTTCGTGGCCCAGGGCTGTCGCGGGGTCGCCTTCGACTTCTCCGGGCACGGCGAAAGCACAGGAAACCGCGGTGAGTTGAGTCTGCGGCGACGTTTCGAGCAGGCCGTCTCGGTGATCGACGCGTACGCGGGGGTGGACGGGCCACTGGTCCTGGTGGGGTTCAGTATGAGCGGGCAGACGGTGGCCGATCTCGTCCGGCACTACGGGGGTCGAGTGGCGGCGCTGGGGCTGTGCGCGCCCGCCGTATATGCCGCCGAGGCGTGGGACGTGCCCTTCGAGCAAGGAGAGGGCCGGTTCAGCGGGATCATCCGGCGGCCGGACAGCTGGCGGGAGGCGCCCGCGCTTCAGGTGCTGCGGGCCTACGAGGGCCGGGCGGTGCTCGCCGTACCGGGCACGGACACGGTGATCCCGCCCGCGGTGACCGAGTCCGTACAGGATGCGCTGGCAGCCAGCGCCCAGTACACGCGGCTCGACCTGTCGGACGCGCAGCACCAGCTGGGGATGTGGTTCCGCGATCACGGCGAGGACCGACGGGAGTTCGTGGAGGCGGTGCTGACCGGCCTCGACGACCGTGGCTGGACGGCCACGCGTGCGTGGGTGGCCAAGCAGCTCGGCCACGGCCGCTCGGTCGCGGATTCCCGTCGGCTGTCCGGTGGTTGGAGCTCCCAGATGCGCCGGCTCACGCTCGACGACGGCGCGGCCCTGGTGCAACGGACCTTCGTGAAGCCGTTCTTCCGCCACCACGGGCCCGGGCTGCTGGCCCGCGAGGCGTCCGTCCTGACGCTGCTCGCCGGGCAGGAAGGCATCCCGGCTCCCAGGTTCGTCGCAGTGGACGCCACGGCCGAACACTGCGACCACCCGACCCTGCTGATGTCCGCGCTGCCCGGCCGCGTCCGCGTGGACGAGGATGACCTCGACCGGCGCCTGGACCTGCTCGCGGCCCAGCTCGTCCGCGTCCACGACGTCGTACCAACCGAAAGACCGCGCACGTACCAGGCGTGGACGTCCCCGGAGCGCGCCCGCACTCCGGACGGTCCCCTGTGGGAGCGGGCCGTCGAGGTGATCCGGCGCGACCCCCCACCGTACGAAGGCTGCTTCCTGCACCGCGACTTCCACCCCGGGAACGTGCTCTTCACCGGAGCCGGGCCCAAGCTGCGGATCACCGGTGTCGTGGACTGGGTCGAGACCTCGTGGGGACCTGCCGACCTGGACGTGGCGCACTGCTCGACCGCGCTCGCGCTGCTGCACGGGCCGGCATACGGGCTGGAGTTCCGCGAACGGTACGAGGCACACGGCGGCCGCGACCTCGCCGACAACTCCGATCACTTGTACTGGCGGCTGATCGACGCCCTGCACTACTGCCCCGACGCGGCGAAGCTGGCCGGACCGTGGCGTGAACTCGGGCGAGACGATCTGACGTCCGGGGTGCTGCGAGAACGACTGGAGGCGTACGTGGACGGACTGCTGCGACGATACGGCTGACCGGCACTCGACTGATACCGACCCGAGGAGGCGTGCGTATTGGCCGCCGTGGTGCTCGTTCATGGCCTGTATCACCGTCCCGAACACTTCGCTCGGGTGGCGGAACGCCTGCGGACCGCAGGAACCGAGGTCGTCGTTCCCGAGCTCCACCGGGGCTCATTGCCCGCTGACACAGCCGTGGTCCAGGCCGTCATCGACTCGCTACCGGAACCTCCGATTGTGCTCGGTCACTCCTACGGCGGGTCGGTGATCACTGGGCTGCGCGGGGTGGGACACCTGGTCTATCTGGCGGCCTTCGTGCCGGATGTCGGCGAGAGCGCAGCCGGTCTGGGTGGCGCGTCCCCGCAGCTCCAGGACGCCATCAACGCTGAGACCGACGGCTCGACCAGCCTGCACCCCAACATGGCTGCCCACACGCTCTACGGCGACTGCCCCGAACCTCTCGTCGCCTGGGCGGTTGGCCTGCTGCGCGCGCAGGCGCCCGGTTGCGGACGAGGCATCCCAGAGCGTCACAGCTGGAAGCACGCTCTCTCCACCTACGTCGTCTGCGCGCAGGACCGGGCCATCACCCCGGTCCTGCAGCGGAAGATGGCAGGCGGGTCCGCCGAACGCGTCGAAGCCGTCCCAGCGGTACGGGGGATGACCGCTGGAACGGCTCCGGCGACAGCGTAGGCGCAGTCCGGCCGGCCGGTCAGGTACCCGGCGGACATTCTCCGGACGGCCTGCGCGTACGCCTCATGAGACCCCTGAGCGCCGTGGCCGGCGCTCCCCGAACGCCGACCCCGGTCTCGGCGACCGGGGCGTCGGTGACGCCGTTCCCGCACGCCTCATACTGATCGTTTCAGAATGAGGCTGCCCCGGTTCCGGTGTCGTACGGGAGGTCGAACCGATACCGGGAATCAGGCGGCGACGAGCTCCCGCTCGCGGTCCGGCGTGTTGACCTTGGGCTTCTTGTTCGGCAGCGAGAGCCGGACGACCTTGCGCCATGCGGAGAAGACCTGCTTGGGCAGCGGGCCGGTGACGTACTCCAGCTCGTACTTCTCGAACAGCGCGCGCACCTTCACCGCGACCTCGGCGTACCGGTTGCTCGGAAGGTCCGGGAACAGGTGGTGTTCGATCTGGTGCGACAGGTTGCCGGTCATGAAGTGCATGGCCTTGCTGCCGCTGATGTTCGCCGAGCCCATCATCTGGCGCAGGTACCACTGGCCGCGCGTCTCGCCCTTGATCGAACGGCGCTCGAAGACCTGTACCCCCTCGGGGAAGTGCCCGCACATGATCACCGAGTGGGACCAGATGTTGCGGACCAGGTTCGCGGTGAACGTGGCGGCGAGCGTGGGGAGGAAGGACGGGCCCGACAGCAGCGGGTGGATCACGTAGTCCTTGAGCACCTGCTTGCGGATCTTGCGGCCCACGGCCCTGGCCCGCTCGCGGAACTCCGGGTTCTTGCGGCGGCGCTTGTTCAGGTTCTTGCCGAGCTCCAGGTCGTACGCTGCGATGCCGTACTCGAAGAAGCAGGCGTTGAGGAAGTTCCACAGCGGCTGGCCGAGGTGGAACGGGTGCCACTTCTGGTCCTCGTCGACGCGCATGATGCCGTAGCCGAGGTCGTTGTCCTTGCCGATCACGTTGGTGTACGTGTGGTGCAGTTCGTTGTGCGAGTGCTTCCACTGCTCGGACGGCGAGACGTGATCCCACTCCCAGGTGGTGGAGTGGATCTTCGGGTCCCGCATCCAGTCCCACTGGCCGTGCAGGATGTTGTGGCCGATCTCCATATTGTCCATGATCTTCGCCACGGACAGCCCGGCGGTGCCGAGCAGCCACGCGGGCGGGAAGATCGAGAACAGCAGCACGCCCCTGCTGACCAGCTCGAGCTTGCGCTGCGCCGAGATGACCTTACGGATGTAGGCGGCGTCTTTCTCGCCGCGGCCGGCGATCACCTCGTCGCGGATCGCGTCCAGCTCGCGGCCGAGCTCCTCGATCTGCTCCGCGGTCAGGTGGGCGGTGGGGTCGATGGCGGTCAAGGTGCTCCTACCGTTCGATGTCGCAGGGGCCCGCGGCGGCGGACACGCAGGTCTGGATGAGGACGCCCGGCTCGGCCTCGGTGATCTCGCCGGTGCGCAGGTCCCGGACGGCGCCCGTCTTGAGCGGCGTGACGCAGCCGAAGCAGATGCCCATGCGGCACCCGGAGGGCATGAGCACGCCGGCCTCCTCGCCGATGTCCAGCAACGGCGTGGCGCCGTCCGCGTCGACGGTCTTGCCGGTGGTGCTGAACGTGACTTCGCCGCCGTCGCCGGCGACGACGATGCTGGGGCGGAAGCGTTCGGTGTGCAGGCGCTCTGGGACGCCGTGCTCGGTCCAGTGCTTTTCGGCGGCGTCGAGCAGGCCTGCGGGCCCGCAGGCCCAGGTCTCGCGCTCGGCCCAGTCGGGCACGAGTTCGTCGAGACGGGCGATGTCGAGCATGCCGTCGGTGTCGGTGTGCAGCTCGGTGAGCCGCAGCTTCTTGGCCGCGACCAGGTCGTGCAGTTCCTTGCGGAAGATCACGTCTTGCGGCTGTGGTGCGGAGTGGACCATGACGACGTCGTCGAACTCGGTGTCGCGCAGCATGCCCATCACGGGCGTGATGCCGCTGCCGGCCGTCAGGTAGAGCACCTTGGCGGGCTTGGCCTGCGGCAGCACGAAGTCACCGGTTGCATGATCGAGCTGGATCAGCGTGCCTGGTTTCGCCCTGCGGACCAGGTGGTTGCTGACCTTGCCGTCCGGGATCGCCTTCACGGTGATCGTGACGCGGCCGTCCTGGCGGTTTGTCGGCGAAGTGAGGGAGTAGGCACGCCACAGGCGCACTCCGTCGACGTCGACCCCGATCCGCACGTACTGACCGGCTGTGTGGCCGCGCCAGCCCCGTCCCGGTCTGATCACGATGGTCGCGGCGTCGCCCGTCTCGGGGTGCACGGACTCGATGCGCCCCCGCAGGTCAGCGCCCGCTCGCAGCGGGCTGACCAGGTCGAGGTAGTCCGACGGCAGCAGCGGCGTCGTGACCATCTCCAGCAGTTTCCACGCCCTGCTGCGGAGGGCTGTACTCGTCATGACACCAGCTTGCTGCGCCTCAACGCGTAAAGTCCTGACCGCAGGACGTAAATCTGGCTGGTTGAATTGTTCGCAGGGAATAGAAACGTGAGCCATGCAATCCGAAGGGCCAGCGAACTGGCCCTGGACGAGACGACGGTCACCGCACTTCGGGCCGCGCTGAAGAGCACCGCCGACGAGGTCGTCCAGGCGATCATCGACGAGGTCCCTCCCTACGCCAACGCCCTTTCGGGCCACATGGGCGCCACCATCCGCCGAGCCGTCCGCACCGCCCTGGGGCACTACCTGGACCTCGCGAGCGGGAACGCCACAGGCGGCGACGCCGGTGACGCCGCCTATGAGCTGGGCCGCGGCGAGGTGCGCGACGGCCGTTCGATGGACGCCCTGCTCAGCGCCTATCGTGTCGGCGCCCGCGTGGCCTGGCGATGCCTGGCAGCGGGTGCCGTACCCGCAGGTCTTCCCGCCGCCGAGGTCGCCAAGTTCGCCGAGCTGACCTTCGCCTACATCGACGAGCTCTCCGCCGCGAGCGCCGCGGGCCACGCCGACGAGCTGGCCGCCCGAGGCAGGGACCAGGAGCGCCACCTGGAACACCTGGCCCGCGACCTCCTCGCCGGCGCGAGCCCGGACCTGCTGCTGGCCTCTGTTCAACGGGCCGGGTGGCAGCCTCCGGTTTCGCTGACCGCGGTCCTGCTGCCCGCGGCCCAGGCCCGGCCCGCCTACCGCGCGCTCGACCCGAGCACCCTCGTCCTCGACGATCTGCCGGATGCCACCGGTGTGCTGCTCGTCCCCGATGCCGACCGATCACATCTCTTGCGGCAGCTGACCGACCGCACCGCTGTGGTCGGCCCGGCCAGGCCATGGACGCGTGCGTCCGCCTCGTACGCACGAGCCATGCGCGCGCGCTTGCTCTCCTCTGATATTCGCGACACCGAGGACCACCTGCCCGAGCTGGTGCTGAGCGCCGACGTGGACGCGTTCGCAGACCTGCGTGCCCGGGCCCTCGCACCGTTGCGGACCTTGCCTGTCGCGACCGCGCGGCGGCTGGAGGAGACGTTGCGGGCGTGGCTGCTGCACCAGGGCAGGCGGGACGAGGTGGCGGCGGCGTTGTTCATCCATCCCCAGACAGTCCGGTACCGGATGTCGCAGGTGCGGGAGCTGTTTCCGGATCTCGCATCGCCACAACGGGTCCTCGAACTGACGCTGGCGGTCGGTCTTCGGGACACCTGACGCGTACGTCGACCGTCCACGACCGCGTCCGCGAGGGGCCGAGGAATCGTGCCTCGTTCTCGGTGCCGTCAGCTGCCTCATGCGGCCCCGGGGAAGAGGGGTATGAGCCAGCTGAGACCGGGGTTGACGCGCAGACCGGACAAGGCCTCGGGAAGCCCGTCGGGGGCGCTGTCTCTGAGAAGCGCGGTCGCGGATACGGCTCGACCGGATCCGGTGGACGATGTGCACCGGCCCGCTCGTCGCGCTCATCGAGCATCTGGTCGGTGATCTGTGCCGCTATGCCCTGGAAAACGGCTTTCCCGTCGTCGTGGAGGGGGCTGTCCGGGCACGAGCTGACCCACGGGCGCGCGTCGGGCGGCAGCTGGGTGACAGGCGGGACGGCCAGGCCGGGTCACCAGGGGCGGGGGCAGGGCCGCTCGCGGCGGGCACCACCGTGGTTCTGCGACGGCTCCGTGCCTCCCCTCCGACAGGTCAGCCGGACGACCGACCGGGCCGGCCTGGCACTCCGCGCGAGGGATGATGGGGATGGAATGACGGAACGTGAGGTCAGGAGCTTCCATGGCGAACCGGGTTCACCGACCCCGTGAGGACGCGGAGTTCAATTTCATCCTCGGGATGAGCGCAGTCCCGGTGCTCGCATACTTCACCGGGACCTGGCCCAAGGCAATCGAGCCCTGCCGGGTGATGGACCTCGTCGTGGGTGGCATCGCCGACGACTACAGCGGCCGCCTGACGGCCGTCCGCACCGACATCACGCGTTGCCCGGCCACAACCGAGCGATACGGGATCGCCGGAGCCCCGTCCTACGTCCTGCTGAAGGAGGGAGAGGCGGTGGCGCACGGCACGGGGCCTAGGACCACCGCCGAGGTACGGAAGTTCCTGGACGGCCACCTCTGAGCGACCGCTGCGGCACAAGGCCGCGAACGCCCGTCACGTCTCATCTATGGGAGCTGCGCCTGGCGCCAGACCGCATCCCCGTCATCTACGGCGGATCCGCCACCATCGGCGGTCGGTGAGAACTGACACGGCTCCGCTCGGCATCGTCCTGCCGCGTGCGCTGGTACTGCGGCTGGAATCGGTCACGAAGGCCTGACCGCCGATACGGCGGTGACGGTCACGGTGTCGTCGCACTCGGCGAACTGCCCGTCGTCCAGGGCCACCTGGTGTGCCCCGGACCCCGGCAGCCGGACGACCATCGTGGGATACACCACGGGCGCCGAACCGGACACGCAGTACCCGTCGGCCTCTCCCTGCACCTGCACGAACGTCAGCTTCACCCACGCCGTGCCGCCGGGGGCCACCTTCACCGGCGCCGCGGCTCCGGTCGGCTTGACGGTGAGCGGCACGTTCATCTCGGGAGAGCCGTTCCCGGCGCCGGCCACCGTGGGGTGCCCCTTGAGGACGCACGTCCGTCCGGACACGTTGGTGAACTCGACGACGGCCGCCCCGGTCCCCGTACCGGCCGGCCGCACGGCGGCCTGACGGGCGGTCGCCTTCAGACTGCCCGCGGAACAGGTCGCCGCCGAACCGCCCGAAGCGGGTGCGGACGACGGGGGTGCGGAGGCGGCGGGGGAGGAGGAGTAGGGCGCGGAGGACGCGGGCCGGGAGGCGGAGGGCGTCGAGGGGCCGGACGGCGTGGAGGAACCGGAGGCGGAGCTGCCGGGCTTCGGGGCGCCGGGCGTGGAGGAGGAGGCCGCTGAGCTGACGGCCCCGGACGGGGTGACGCCACCGTCTCCGGTGTCCGTACCGCCCCCACCGGGCTGACATCCCGCCACCGCCAGCGCCGCCGAAGCCACAACGACCGCCACCGCCGAACCGCGCATTCCGTTCACGTACCGCATGCTGTCCCCCGAGTCCCAGTTGTCCAAAGCACGGCTCCTCGCCGCCCTCGTCGAACCAGACAGAACCGTGGAGCCGGCAGTTCTCCCTCACTCCGACCTGTGACCCACCGGTGACGAAATCCGGCCACAACCACCGTGGAACGCCCCGGCAGACCGAGCTCCTGACCTGCGCGGCCTCCAGGCGGAGGGCGTCGTTCTTGCCGGACGCATCGATTCGATCCCCAGCGCCATGTCGCCCGCGAGGGTGACTAAGCGGTCTGTCCTGCGGATCTTTCGGGGCCCGGCGCTCCTGGCGCGGCTGCGTTACCCAACGGCGCCAAGGTTGCCGGACACTCACGCGAGCGATGGCCACCGATCGGCGGCCCACTCCAGCCATCCTGACCACCCGGGAGGCGGACCTCCTATCTCATGTCCATCAAGTTCTGTGGCGTCGGGCTCCTCGAACAGCGACCGCCAGTGCACGAGGTCCGTCTCGCTCATGTCGAAGGTCTGATCAGGGGTGGTCGACTGGCGATGGGCGATCCGAGCACGTTGGGTCTCATGGTCCACCGGCATGTATGCAAGGTGACAGGACGCGCCCACAGACATCACCAACCAGCGGATCGCGGACCTCTCGTCACGAGACCAGCATCCGAAATCCAGGACCACGTTCGTTCCCAGCTTCAGTGCCTCCAGACCGAGCCAGAGCAGCCGTCCTTCCAGCACATCGCGCTTCCCGGCCGGCTGCGGATCGCCGAACAGCGGGAGCATCCACTCATCCGGCGTCAGCCGCAGCGCGCTGTGCTCCTTGGCCAGCTGCCGCGCTCTCGTGGTCTTTCCGGCCCCTGGCAGGCCGATCGTCAGGAACAACGCCGTCACGCCCAGATCTTGTCACGAAGGCCAAGTGATCACGGCTTGAGCGAAAGGTGGATCGCTGCCGCGGCACGGTCACCGTGGCAACGATACGACTGTGGCTCCGCTCATGACCTGCACGACAGGTCTAGTGCCTCAGCAGGCAACGTTCGCCCCGTCGCGACGCCCGGCACGCCCTCTCGCCGCACCGGCCGAAAGCCCAAGTACATCCACAGTACGAGGACTTCCGGCCGGCACGCCGAGAGCACGCGCCGGACGCCGCTCCTCAACGGGCAAACGTTGCCTGCCGAGGCACTAGGCGCCGGTCCTCCCGTCGATGAGCTCACGCACGATGTCGAGGTGGCCGTTATGGCGGGACGTCTCCTCAATGAGGTGGAGGATCACCCACCGGAGGTCGACCTGGCGGCCGTCGCTGATGGGACGCTTGGCCGTCGGGTCCAGGTCGTGTTCGGACACCAGTCCACGGTAGCGGGCGCCCTGCTCCTCGTACTCGGCGAGAAACTGGGGCAACGGGATAGCGACTGCTGTCCGCATCTCAGGGTCGGGATCATCGTCGGTCGCCTCGGTGAGCGGCCCCGCGAGCTCCTCGCCCAGAAACATCACGTGGAACCAATAGTGCTCGACCCAACGCAGATGGCTGATCAACCCGCACCACGTCATCAGCGGCGAACTCGGAAGCGGGGCCCTGCAGGCGTCGTCGGCGGACACTCCCTCACACTTGGCACGCGCGGTGTCACGGGCGTAATCCAGGAAGGTGACCGGCTGCGCACGCTCGTCCCACGCAGGAGGCGTGTCGGTTCGTTGTGTCATCGCCAGGAGTTTCCCGCAGCTCGGCACGGGTGTCGACCCAATCGATGGGACGCTGCCACAGCATCGGCCGTGCTCGAGAGAGCCCGGCAGGATCCGCCGGACAGGCCTAGCCGCGGGTGCTGGTGTAGCGCACGCCCGCCCCCACTTCTCCTGCGCCGGCTGCATGCATCACTGGCACAGCGGGCTGCCGCCGGAGCCGTAGCGGTGGGTCCGTGCGCGGACTCCTTGGCCCTGGACGAGGTCGGGGGAGTTCTGCTGATCGACGTCGGCTGCCGGCTCCGTGACGGGAAGGATGATGTCCTCCGCCACCGCCGGCGAGCCGGCCTGGCTTGTCAGCGACTGCCTCGGGCTGGCGTTCACCGAGCGCGACAGCGATGACCGGGGCGTCTACCACCTCGCCACCAGCCTCAACGGACGGATCGAGATCCAGCCCAAGGCAATCCCCGGCGACGGCAGCCGCGGTGTGTTCGCTCGTCCTCGTCGACACCGCCCTGGACCTGACTACAGGCCAGGAGCGGCGAATCCGTTGAGGGCCCACAGCGCGGCCGAGTACCACAACACCCCGATGGCGCCGAACAGGGCGCTTCCGGCGGCCGGGAGCATCCAGCTGGGCAGACGACGGCTGCGCACCACCAGTACCTTGGCGACGAACGCTCCATACAGCGCGCAGCCGGCAACCGAGTGCAGGAAGACCCGGGTGCTCGTGGTCTCCACGCCGTAGGTGCGGACGCAGTGGTAGGCGATGGGCGCCGACAGCAGGAAGGCGGCCCATCCCACCACTCGGTGCGAGAATCGGACCCTGCGGGGCGCGGCTGCGAGGCCGGGGAGTCGCCCGTACATCCACAGGGCCAGCAGAAGCTGGACGAGCGCGAGGCCGAACAGGGCGCTGCCCAGACGGGCCTTGAGGGTGACCGCCGCGGCGCCGTGGGCGCCGAACAGGCCCGTCGTGTACTGGGGGCTATGGTGCCGACCGGTCACCCAGATCGCCCCCGCCACGGCCACTGGCAGGACGGCGCCCAGCGCGAGGGCGGCAGCCTGCGCGGGAGAGTACCGCCGGGGGGTTCGGTGACCGGTCCTCATCGTCACGTCGGCTGCCTCCTCGCGCGCGCGTCGCCGGTCAACTCAGGTCAACCTTGTTGCCGCCGGCATCGAGTACGTACCACTCAGCACCGAACTGGTTCAGAGCCTGGCCGTTCGTGTCGCCCGGCGTGGAGTCTCCTGCGTACCCGTAGAGCGGGTGCCCGTGGTAGGTGACCTGCGTCGTGCCGTCGGACCGCTTCGACGTGCCCAGCAGGCTGGACTTCGCCGAGCCGCCGACCGAGGGCGACCCGGAGGTCAGCAGTGGCGGCCAGGCGGTGGCGCACGCCCCGTCGCAGGTCGAGGTCGTCGACTTGTCCGCCTCGAACAGGTAGAGGGTACGGCCCTTCCCGTCGACCAGAATGGTGCCGAGCTTTCCGGCAGAGGCGGTCTTCACCATGGCCTGCGCACCGGCCGACGCGCTGCTCGACGATGGGGGCGGACTGGTGCTCTGGCTCGGCGCGCCGCTCGTGGCCGTGCTCGACGGCGTCGCTGATGACGAGGAACCACCGTCACCGCTGGAACAGCCACTCGCGGCAGCGATCGTCACAAGCGCGGCCGACCACACGACGGCCAGGCGGATACACCTCATAACAGCTCCAATCATGGGTGAGGGCCCGACGTCTGACAGGCGGGTGAACGTATACTCCCCCCGGCCTCCGACCCGCGCCGCCCCACAGGGCCAAGGGCGCCCTGGGATTCACCGAGATGGGTGGTGAATGGACGGCGGACCGCATCTCCAGCCTTCGCTGGGCCGGAGACCGTCTCCTGGCCATGTGCACACGGTGCCCTGAATTCGGGGACTCCACTGGGTCCTGTTGCACACGTCAGGAAATGCGAAAACGCTGCAAAGGCGTTTGGGATTGGGGGCTGCCGCGTTTCGCGGCGTCGCACACCATCAGGCCTGACATGCCGGCGACGGAATTTCAGACGTTCGCCGAGCTCTGCGGCGCGCAGTTCCCCAAGGCCGTCAAGAAGATCACCGACGACCAGACCGAGGTGATGGAGTTCTACGACCTCCCCGCCGAGCACTGGATCCACCGGCGCACCACGAACCCCATCGAGTCCACGTTCGCCACCGTCTGGCTGCGGACCGAGGTCACCCGCGGCGCCGGCTCCCGCACCGCAGCCCTCGCCAAGGTGTTCAAGCTCATCGAGTCCGTCCAGGCCCGCCGGCGGGCCGTGAAGCAACCCACCGTCGCACTCGTCCGGGCCGGGGCCCCACTTCGTATGTGGTCAGCTCATCGAACGCCACCAGCCCCTGGTGGCATGAACCAACCTGCCGATCCACAGGAACTGGCAATTACTCTGCCGCCCGCGGCAGTCAGGAAGTGTTCAGGTTTCCGGTGGCACGGTCGGGCCTCATGACTTCTGAGACTTCTGAGACAGCGGCGGACCACGGGCCCGCCCCGAGTATCCACGGCCACCGGTGGCGCTGGAACAAGGTGCCCGAAGTCACCGTGTACTTCTGGGTGATCAAGGTGTTGTGCACGACGGTCGGCGAGACTGCGGCCGACCTGCTGAACGAGAAGGCCGGACTGGGTCTGACCGGTGTGTCGCTCCTGATGAGCGTGCTGCTGGCGGTGGTCCTCGTCGTCCAGTTCCGTACCACCGCCTACCGGCCCGGCGTGTACTGGACTGCGGTAGCCCTGATCAGCGTCGTCGGCACCCTGGTCAGTGACAATCTGACCGACAACATGGGCGTACCGCTGGAGACCACCACCGCGGTGTTCGCGGTCCTCCTGACGGCCGTGTTCGTCGCCTGGTACCGCAGCGAGCGGACACTGTCCATCCACAGCATCGACACCCTTCGCCGGGAGTCCTTCTACTGGCTGGCGGTCCTGTTCACCTTCGCGTTGGGCACGTCAGCCGGTGACCTGGTCGCCGAGCGCATGGCGCTGGGCTACTGGGTCTCAGCGGTCCTGTTCGCCCTGGCGATCGCCGCGGTAGCGGTGGCGCGCCTCGCGCTCGGGGCGAACGCCGTGTGGAGCTTCTGGATCGCTTACGTCCTCACCCGCCCGCTCGGTGCCTCGATGGGCGACTACCTCTCCCAGCCGACCGGCGACGGCGGCCTGGGCCTGGGCACCGTGGTGACCAGCGTGTTGTTCCTCGCGGTCATCCTCGGACTGGTGGTGTTCCTGGCGGTGACACGCAAGGACGTCACCGAGCCGGAGCGCCTCGCCCGTACGGCGTAACCACCAGCGGGCGTTCAGGATGCGTTCAGATCACCACTGGCAGGGTCGGACGCCGACGCAACCGCCGCGCCGCGCGCGGTTGTCCCCACCGTCTCGCGGGGTGCTCGCCTTTTGATGAGCGCCCCGTGCCCTGCACGAATCAGGAGCACTCCTTGTTGGAGAAGTCAGAAGTTCTCACCGACCTGGATGTCGCGAGTACGACCAGGTCGGTGATGAAGAAGCTCCCCGAGGTCACCCTGGCCTTCTGGATCATGAAGATCGCCGCCACGACCCTGGGTGAGACGGCCGGTGACCTGTTCGCTCAGACGCTTGAGCTCGGCTATTTCCTCACCACGATCGCCCTGTTCCTGATCTTCGTGGTCACCTTGGTGGTCCAGCTCAGGTCGCGCCGCTACAACCCGTTTTTCTACTGGACCGTCATCCTGTCCACCAGCATGGCCGGTACGACGATGTCCGACTTCATGAACCGCGACGCCAGTGCCACGTTCCTCTCGGGCGGGGCGACGTCGCTGGGCTGGGGCCCGCAGGGCCTGGGCCTGGGCTACCCGGTCGGTGCCGCGATCCTGATCTCTCTCCTGGTCGCCGTCTTCGCGGTGTGGAAACTGACCGGCATGACGTTCGTCATCCGTGACATCGTCACTTTCCGCGGCGAGGTCCTCTTCTGGTCGGCGATTCTCGTCTCCAACACCCTCGGCACGTCCATGGGCGACTTCCTTTCGGACAGTTCCGGCCTCGGTTATGCGGGCGGCGCGCTGCTCGTCTGCGGGATGCTCGCGGTGCTTCTCGTCCTGATGAAGGTGCCCGTGGTGCCGAACGTGCTGCTGTTCTGGTTCGCCTTCGTCCTGACCCGCCCGCTGGGTGCGACCGCGGGTGACTTCCTCACCAAGCCGGTCGCCAAGGGCGGCCTCGACTTCGGCACCGCGGGTTCATCGGCCGTCCTGCTGGCCGTCCTGTTGGGCCTGATGGCGTACGCCCAGGTGCAGGAGCGCCGGGCCGCGTTCTCGAGTGCGGAGTCAGCCGGGCAGGAGGCCGTCATCCAGCGGGCAGCCTGACGGTGAACCGCGCTCCGGGCTTGTGTCCGGGGTCGTACGTCACGTCACCGCCGACGGAGCGGGCCAGGCGTCGCGCGAGCGGCAGCCCGAGGCCCGCTCCGCCGTGTCCGTCGTCGGGGTCGGCCTGCCGGCCGGGCAGGAAGAGCTGCGCCGTGAACGGCTCGGGTACCCCGGGACCGTCGTCGCCGACGTCGATGCGTACGCCGCCGGATTCCCGGCTCGCGATGATGGTGACGTGCGAGGTGGCGTAGCGGACGGCGTTGACGAGGAGCGGGCTGACGATGCGTTCGAGGAGGGCGGCCTGGACGCCGGCCTGGAGCGGGGCGTTGTCGCTGCGTGCGTCGACTGTCACGTGGGCCGGTGCCTCCAGGCGTGCAGCGAGTCGGTGCAGTGCCGGGAGGATCTCGGCCGTTCCGGGGGTGGTGGTCGTGCCCTCGCGGGCGTCGTTGAGCAGGGTGTCGCAGATGCTGTGCATGGACCGGGCGGCGTCGGCGATCACCTCGTGGGTGGCTTTGGTTTCGGCGGCCGAGCGGGGGCGTGCCTGCCACCAGTCGAGTTCGGCGATGATGCGGCTGAGCGGGGTGCGAAGTTCGTGTGACAACTCGCCGGTCAGCTGCTGCTCATGGCGCAGGACGGCGCGGATGCGGTCCAGTAACGAGTCCAACGACGCGCCGAGACGGGCGAGCTCGGTCGGACGTCGAGCGGCGCCGAAGCGTTCCTCGGAGGCGACGGCACTCCACTGCGCTGCCTGGTCGGTCATGGTGGCCACGGGGCGCAGCGCGCGTCCGACGGCGAGGCGTGTCAGGAGGTATGTGCAGGCGAGCATCACCGCGTCGAGGCACAGCGATGTCAGGAGCAGGGTGGCAGCCGAGCTGCGGTAGGGGGAGAGGTCCAGCGCGGTGACGACTACTGCCGTGCTCCGGCCGCCGGATACGGGCAGGCTGCACAGCCGGGCGGGGTCTGGTTCCTCGGCAGTCAGGCAGTGTGTTCCACCCTGCCTGACGAGGCTGTCGGCGGCGTGAGAGAGGGTGCTGTGATCTGTGGCGGATGGCGGCTGTTCGAGCAGCCGGGTGCCCGTGTAGATCCAGACGTTCGTGTCGAGGAGCTGGTCGTTGGAGGTCTCCAGGACGCGGACCGTGGGGCCGCTGGTGTCGATGGTGGTGGCGACGGCGGCGGCCCGGGTGTGGAGCTCGTCGTCGGCCTGGTGCTGGAGGCGGTGGCGGATGACGGTGTTGAAGGTGATGGTGAGGATCGTCATCAGGAGCGTGGCGGTGGTCAGGGCCACCAGGGAGAGGCGGCCGCGCAGGGTGCGCGGCACCAGACGGAAGAACACGGACTTCATGACAGACGGTGGCCGATCCCGCGGGCGGTGGTGATGGTCAGATCGCTGTCCGCCGCACGCAGCTTGCGGCGCAGCCGGGTCAGGTACTGGTCGAGGGTGTTGTCGCTGACCTGGCCCCCCTCGGGCCACCCCGCTCTGACCAGCTCGCGTCGGCGCACGATGCCCCCGGATGCCGCCATGAGCGCGGCCAGGAGGCGGAATTCCGTCGGCGTGAGGTCGACCTGGGTGTCGCGCACGTTGACGCTGTGCCGGACGGCGTCCAGGACCAGATCACCAGACGTGGCCGCAGAAAGGGGTGCGGCGCGTTTGACAGCCGCTCGCAGTCGGGCGGCGAGTTCGGCGAGGTGGAACGGCTTGGGCAGATAGTCGTCGCCCCCGGCGGAGAACCCGGACAGCCGGTCGGTGAGCCGGTGATGGGCGGTCAGAAAGATGACCGGGGAGAGGAATCCGTTCGCCCGCATCGCCTGGCACACGTCCCGCCCGTCCGCGTCGGGCAGGCCGACATCCAGGACGGCCGCGGCGATGTCACCGGTGGCCAGCCGCAGGGCGGATGCCCCGTCCGGGGCCGGCACGGGCTTGAAGTCCTCGTCGCGCAGGCCGCGCAGCAGGACGTCACGCAGGGCGTGATCGTCCTCGACGACCAGGATCTTGTGACGCATGGCCCTCCGTCGGCTGTTGGTCTGTGTCCGTCGTACCTGTGAAGAACCCTTCGGGCAGCCGCCAGGTAGCGGCGCACAGGCACAGCCCCAGCCAGCCGACGGCAACCAGCCAGCCACCGACGACATCGGTGAACCAGTGCACCCCGAGGTAGACGCGGGTCAGCCCGACCAGCGCACCCCAGCAGCCGAAGACGAGGGCGAGCAGGGCCCTGCCGGGCGGGGAGCGTGTGTACACGGCGATGACGAGCAGTCCGGCGGTCAGGGCGGCCGTGGTGGTGTGGCCGGAGGGAAACGCCCACCCCGAAGCGTGCGTGGCCCAGTGCGCAGGCGCCGGGCGGGGCCGGGCGACGAGCACCATCACGCCGTACCGTGCCGCTTGCCCCGCCCCGAGGCAGACGAGGCAGAGCGCGGCGGCCAGGGTCCGTCGGCGCAGCGTGCGCCCGGCGATGATGCCCGCCAGCACGGCGAGGACGTACGGGATGACGCCGGTTCCGGTGGCGGTCAGCCCGCGCGCCAGCGCCACCGCCACGTCCGGCCGGTGCCCGACGGACCAGGACAGCAGGTCCTCATCCCCGTAGAGCGGCTTCCCGTCGCCGATCACGGCCATGGTCAGTACGCCGAACGCCGTCCACGCGCCCAGGGCGACGCTGCCGGCCAGCTCGCCGAGGTCCGTGCGTTTCATGACGCCAGTACCAGCGGGCGGAGCCGCGTGCCGGTGATCCACCCGACTATCGAATCGGGCCGGCGGCGCAGCGTGACCATCGCGAGCGCCGCGACGAGGGCGCCGACGACCACTGCTGCGACAACGTCGTGCGGATAGTGCGCGCCGACCCAGACCCGGGAGGCCGCCATCACGCAGGCCGCCACAGCCGCAACGGCACCGAGCCGGCGGGAGACGAACCACAGCGCCGTGGCGGCAGCGGCGGCGATGGCCGCGTGATTGCTGGGGAAGGACCAGTCGCCCGGCGCAGGGCACGCCTCCAGCGTGATCACCTGCAGGCTCTGACAGGGCCGGTCCTCGCGAACCAGCAGCTTCAGCACGTCGTTCACGCCGTATGCGGCGATGACGATCACCGGAACGGCCAGCGCGGTCACCGCGGCGGCCGGGCCCACCTGTCGCGCCCGCCACCAGGCCACGGCCATCAGCGCGGCGAACACCGCCAGCCCGTACGTCGACCAGGCCGACACCATGTCGTCCAGCCAGCCGGGCGAGCGGTGAGCGAGCTCCACCACGTCGGTGTAGGCGGAGCCGTCGATCGAGGAGCCGTCGAAGGCGAGGATCATCCACGTACCTCCCTGGCCTTGGCCGCCCGGTGGGAGCGGTACAGCTCGGCGGCGAGGGGAATCAATGACACGGCCACGATCACGGCGATGATGGGCAGCAGATAGCGGTCCACGTTGGGGATGGAGGAGCCCAGCACGTATCCGCCCAGCGTCAGTCCCAGACTCCACACGAGTCCGCCGGCGACCTGCCACACGGTGAAGGTCCGCGCAGGTACGCCCAGCGCGCCCGCCATCGGATTGAGCACGGTGCGTACCACCGGCACGAACCGGGCCAGCACGATGGCCTTCGCGTGCCCGTACCGCTCCAACAGCTCCTGGGCCCGATGCGCGCCTTCTTGGAGGCGGACCGAACGGCTGCGCGCAAGGAGCGCCCCGCCGGCCTTCCGGCCGAGCAGATAACCGCACTGCGCACCGGCCAGGGCACCCACGACCGCGGCCACCAGTAGGGGAGGGAGCGACAGTTTCACGCTGTGCCGGCCGCTCCCCGTGCACAGCAGACCTGCGGTGAACAGCAGGGAGTCGCCGGGCAGGAAGAAGCCGATCAGCAGCCCGGTTTCCGCGAACATCACCACCCCGACCCCCAGCACACCGAAGGCGGTCAGCAGGGACTGCGCGCTCAGGACACTCACCGCGAGCTGTGAGGCCCCGAACAAGGGTGCGGTCATGGACGCGGGCCCTCTCATACTGGACGTGCGGGCGCACACGAAAGCAGCACCCGAGTGACTACAATTCTGTAGACGGTCTACTGAACTGTAGACGAAGATTGGGGTGAGGATCGTTCCCATGAACGACGCAAAGGACGAACGCCGACCGGCCGGCGAGCTGGAAGCCGCCGTCATGGCCGCCCTGTGGGCCGCCGCTGCGCCCCTCACCCCGGGGCAGGTGCAGACCGAGCTCGCCGCCGACCTGGCCCGCACGACGGTGACGACGATCCTGTCCCGCCTTTACGACAAGGGCGTCGTCGACCGCCGCCCGCAGGGGCGCGGCTATGCCTACCACCCCGTGCAGGACGCCCAGGGGCTCACCGCCCGGCGCATGCACACCGAACTCGACCGCGACACCGACCGGGAGACCGTCCTGGCCCGCTTCGTCGCCCAGCTCAACCCGGACGACGAACAGCTTCTGCGCCAACTGCTGGAGGCGGACGAGGGATGACTGCCCTGCTGCTGATTCCCCTCCTGCTGCCCCTCATGATGCCCCTGCTCGCCCGGCGGGCCCTCGGCCGACTGGCCCCCACCGCCGCTCTGTGGGCGCTCACGGCCGCTGCGCTGGTGCTGGCGGGTGCCTGTGTGACCGCCCTGGGCGCACTCGTTCTGACCGGACTGCTCAAACTGCCGGCGTTCGCGGCGCTCGGCGAACTCGTCCACCCGCTGCGCACGCCGTCGCGGTACCTGGCCCTTCCCGCAGCCGCGATCGCCACCGGCCTGCTGACCATCGGCGCCTGGACCCTCGCCCGCTCGGCCCTGCGCCAGACGCGCGCCTTCCGCACTGCCCACGCCGAAGCCGACCGGCGGCCCACCGCAGGCGACCTGTGCGTGGTCGACTCACCGCACCCGGATGCGTACGCCCTGCCCGGGCGTCCACATCGCATCGTCGTGACCACCGCCATGCTGCGCAGCCTCGGCCCGGACGAGCGCGACGCCCTTTTCGCCCACGAACGCGCTCACAACCGGGGCGGCCACCACTTCTTCCTGGCCGCCGCCGAACTCGCCGCCCACTGCCACCCCGCACTGCGCCCGGTTCGCACGGCCATCCGGCTGGCAGCCGAACGCGCCGCCGACGAGGCTGCAGCCACAGCCATGGGCGACCGCCGTCTGCTGGCCCGTGCCATCGCCCGCGCCGCCCTCGCCGGCCAGGCCGCGCGCTCTGCCCGCCCGGACTTCGCCCCTGCCGCGACAACCGGCCCTGTTCCCCAGCGCGTCGCAGCCCTCCTCGCCGCACCCGCGGGACACACTCGGCAGTCGGCGTGCTGGATTGCCCTTCTCCTCGCCGCCTGCGCGGCCGTGTCCGCCACCGCCGCGACGACGGGCGCTATCGCCTTCCACCACGAGGTAGAGATTGCCCAGGGCGAGGAGCCCCGCTGACGGCTACTGACCATGGCCACCGCCGACACCGTCCGGCTGCAGCAGCTGCCCAAGGATAATCTCGACGCGACGACCCCGAACCGCCTCTACGACGTCACCGGTCAGCTACTCAAGGCGCACCACATGCCCTGCCCGGCCCCGCTGCTCGACCCGGCGGACGACGTCCTCTGCGGAGGCACTCAGTGAACCTGGAGTTGGTGGAGGTGGCTGACGGTCTGCTGAGTTATGAGTGCTGGGCCGATCGACTACATGGCTCCGCCTGCAGTTTCCCCTCATTTTCAAGGTCGGCAGCGCCCCTCCTGTGTTGTCAGTCCCAACAACCGAACGGAAAGATCATCAGGGAGGGGTAGAGGCTAGGGCACCCTGTATCCGGCGGCGCGGAACAGTTCGTACCATTCGGATCGGGTGAGCGGGAGGTCGGAACCGAGCGCGGCGGCCGTGACGCGTTCTGGCGTGGTCGTGCCGAGCACGACCTGCATCTGCGCGGGATGGCGCGTGATCCAGGCGACCGCGATCGCCTCGCCCGGCACGCCGTACTTGTCGCTCAGCCGGTCGATCACCGCGTTCAACTCGGGGAAGCGGTCGGAACCGAGGAACGGGCCGTCGAAGAAACCGGCCTGGAAAGGCGACCACGCCTGGATGGTGATGTCGTGCAGGCGGCAGTAGTCGACGACTCCGTCATCACGTACGACCGACTGATCGAGGTCCTGCATATTCGCGGCAACGCCCTGCGCGATCATCGGCGCGTGAGTGATCGACAGTTGCAGCTGGTTCGCCACGATTGGTTGCGTCACGTGCTTGCGCAGCAGGTCGAGCTGTCGGGGGGTCTGGTTGGAGACGCCGAAAGCGCGCACTTTGCCTGCCGCCGACAGCTCATCGAAGGCGCGGGCCACCTCTTCCGGCTCGACGAGGGCGTCGGGACGGTGCAGCAGCAGGATGTCGAGATAGTCCGTGCCCAGTGCCTGGAGTGAACCGTTCACGGACTCGATGATGTGGTGGTGAGAGAAGTCGAAGTACGGCCCGTCCTTGACGATGCCGGCCTTGGACTGAATGACGAACTGCTCACGCTCCGACGAGCTGAGCTTCATGGCTTCAGCGAAACGACGCTCGCAACCGTGGTCGTCCGAGCCGTAGACGTCGGCGTGATCGAGGAACGTGACGCCGGCGTCGCGCGCAGTGTTCACCAGCCTGCGCACCGCCTCGTCGGTCATGTTCTCGATGCGCATCAGGCCAAGGACGACGTTCGGGACCACCATGTTGGTGCCGGGCAGAATGAAGGTCTTCATGTGACTCTTTCGCTGTGACTTGAACGTTTCAGACGGAAGCAAGTGCGAACTGGTCAGCCGTGGGCTCGAGATCGGCCGCGGCTGCGGAGTCGCGCATGCTTGCGGAGCGCGAGGCCGCGAGGTCCTCCTTCACGACCGCGATACCGCCGAGCGGGTTCCAGGGCAGGAAGGAGAGGCCGAGCTCGGTGCGCTGCTCGAGTTCTCCCCGGTTGGAGCGGAAGGCGGGCGAGAACTGGTCCTGCACCGACATGAGCCGACCGCCGAGCACCTCGCGGGCTACGTCGATCTGCGAGACGCCGGCGTTTGAGATGTCGGCCATCACGACGACACCCTCGTCGAGCAACTCCCGTATTGCACGGGCCGGGACGGCGGGCTCGGACGATGGAACCAGTAGAGACCGATCGCGTCGACGCCGAGCCGACGGGCGGGGCCCGATCACGGAGACGGGGTGGTCGTCGGGAGTGCGATGCGGCATGGGTTTCCTCCTCCCGGACGCCTTGGCGAGTGTGCGGTGCAGTGCGGCGTCGCGTGCTCACTCTAGAAATCGCCGATCTAGAAATCCAACAGCCATTGGTTCTGATATTGAGAACTCTGGGATGTGAATGGATCTGCGCCAGAAGGTGTGGGTGCCTGCGACCGCTGGGTGTGGGGTGTGTGCGGCGCGGACTGGTTGGTCGGGTGCGGGTTCGCGAGGGGGGCGACGCCCTCGCCCCAGATGCACACGCTGCCGGACAGGCAGCCGTACGCCGTGGAGTTGCCGGCAGGCGCGGCCTGCGCCGGCCGCTCATCGACGGGATCAGCCTGTTCCGGGGGACTGCCGGGGTCGACGGGTTTCCTGTTGCCCGTTCCAGGAACGACCGGGAAACCCGGTGTGAGCTGGGGTTTCGCGGGCGGTGGTGAACCGGCGGCTCGGACGGGGCAACCGGTCGGGGTCAGAGGGTGACGAACGGCGAGTGCTCGGCGAGCAGGAGCCTGCGCAGCGCCCCGTGGATGCGTGACAGGACCCGGCGTCGAGACGGCACAGGTGTGGACATGGTCCCCTCCAGCGGTAAGGTACGCCCAGTGGCGTACCTTCATGCAAGGTACGTCAGTAGCCGTACCTTGTCGAGAGGTGGAGTGATGGCGCCGAGTGAGTTGCCGCATCCTGGTGCGGACGATCTGGAAGTCGGGCCGATCCTTCTGGCGCTCGCTGACGAGAACCGTCGGCGGGTCATCGCCGAACTCGCCGCACAACCGGACGAGGAGCGCCTCTGTGCCTCCTTCGACCTGCCGGTCAGCAAGTCGAGCCGCACCCATCACTGGCGCGTGCTCCGTGAGGCGGGCCTGGTCCGGCAGCGCGACGCCGGCAACCGGCTTTACATGCGCCTCCGCAAGAAGGACCTGGACCGTCGGTTCCCCGGACTGATCGAGGCTGTCGTCACCGCAGACCGGCACACCCGGTGAGTGCTGCGGAACTCAGGGTGCGGTTCGGCCCGGTGGGCGAGCGCGCCGGGACGGTTCTCCGAGCGAAGATCACTCGGAGAACTGTCCCGGACTACCGCCGCCTTCGCCGCGCATCTCGGCGTCGTGGCGGCAGGATCGAGATCATCCCCGCCGCTCAGATGATGCGGTAGGGCCCCCAGCCGGTGCCTGCCTGGTAGCGGGTGCCGAGGGTTTCCATGCCGGGCTTTCCGGTGCCGGGGTAGACCCACAGCGTGTTGTCGGACGCCTGACGGGAGAGCACGTCGGTGAGCCCGTCACCGTTGTAGTCCCCGGTGCGGACGGCGTTCTGGGTCTGCCAGCTCCTGCCGACCTGGTAGCGGGTACCGAAGGCACCCCCGCTCGCCTTTCCGGTGCCGGGGTAGACCCACAGCGTGCCGTCGGACGCCTGACGGGACAGCACGTCGGGGCGCCCGTCGTTGTTGAGGTCGCCGGTGGTGATGATGTCCTGGCTCTTCCAGCCGGTGCCGACCTGGTAGCGCGTGCCGAGGGTTTCCATGCCGGGCTTTCCGGTGCCGGGGTAGACCCACAGCGTGCCGTCGGACGCCTGGCGGGTCAGTACGTCGGTGAGACCGTCGGTGTTGAAGTCCCCGGTGCGGGTGACGTCCTGGGTCTGCCAGCTCCTGCCGACCTGGTAGCGGGTGGCGAAGGCTTCCATGCCGGGCTTTCCGGTGCCGGGGTAGACCCACAGCGTGCCGTCCGACGCCTGGCGGGACAGCAGGTCGCCGATGCCGTCGTTGTTGAGGTCTCCGACGGTGACGGCGTTCTGGCTCTGCCAGCTGGTGCCGGCCTGGAAGCGGGGGCCGAAGGTGCTGCCGCTCGCCTTTCCGGTGCCGGGGTAGATCCACAGAACGCCGTCGTCCTTGATGGCCGCGAGGTCGGCCTTGCCGTCATCCGTGAGGTCGTCCGGGTTGCGGGAGATCGCGTACGCGACCCAGTCGCTGATGTCGTCGACCCGGGTGTCGACGGCACCGGTACGAGTCTCGGCGGGATCGTTTCCGAGACATCCGCCCTGCCAGGAACGGGAGTTGACGGCGACGAGTTCCGTGGTGCCGTTGACGGTGCGCAGGGCGGGGCCGCCGGCGTCGCCCTTGCAGACGGTCGCGGTGTCGGAGCCGTTCAGGTCCACTGTCGTGTCCGCGGTGGAGGCGACGGTGAACGTACCGGTGTGGAGCTTGTCGGGTACCCATTCGGTCCTGGTGCGTCCGAATCCGGCCTTCACCAGCTCGTCACCCGCGGCGGCGGGCGTGGTGGCCAGCCGGACCGGCGTGATGCTCGGATCGGTGATCCTGGCGGCGAGTTTGACGAGCACCAGATCCCGGTCGGCATGGGGGACGAGCCGGATGGCCGGCAGGACGCTGCCGCTGGTCTGCGTCAGGTCGGTGCGGCCGACGGTGACGGTGGTGGTGACGGCGGGCCTGCCCGCGGGGGGCTTGCCGTCCGCGGCGAAGCAGGTGGCCGCGGTCAGGACCCACTGCGGGTCGACGAGGGTGCCGGTGCAGGCACTCTGCTCGCCGACGTTGATCTTGGCGACGTAGTTCAACTGCGCCGGGGCGTCCGCTCCGGTGAGCGCGGTGGCGTCGGCGGAGCTCAGGGCGACGGGGGCCGCGACCAGCGCAGCGGCCAACGCGGCGAGACGGGGGCGTCTGGAGAGGTGCATGAACGTGGATTCCTAGTCACGAGGGCTGCGCGTCCTGTGGGGCACCGGACCGCGCAGCGGTGAGCATGGCGGGTGTCGGCCTGGGGCTACTTGGAGGACCTGATCTCCAGGAGTGTGAACTCACGGCCCTGTTCGTCCGTGCTCTCGCCCACCGGGGTCCAGGCGTTCTTGGCGATGTCGTACGTCGTCTCCTCGGTGCCGACCGTCATGTCGACCTCGGTCGTGTAGTCGTTGCCGCGGACGAGGTAGACCGACGGCAACTCCAGGGTCAGCCAGCCCGAGTTGCCCTTGACGTCGAAACACACCTTGCTCTTGTCGCGCGCCTGGACCTCCAACTGACCGGTGCCGCTCGCGCAGTCGGCGAGTGTGATGTGGCCGTCGCCGCGCTTGAGCAGGATGTTCTTCTCGGCCAGGATCTTGTCCGCCTGCGGATAACCGAAGTCCTCCACCGCATAACCGGGGGCGCCCTCCGCGACCAGTGCGGTGGGGCTCGTCTGCTGCGACGCCCCGCCGGGAATGCCCGTGGCCGCCATGATCCAGGCCAGGGCGCCGACCCCGGCCGCACCCAGGGCGCGCAGCGCAAGCCGCCTGCGCCGCGGTTGCGCGGACGTTCTGTTGTATTTCCTCATTGCATCCCCCAAGTTCGTCGCCTACGGCCGGATGCTCATCACCGGGCGTGAATTCGGGTGCACAGGAATGCGATATCGACATCGCTCCGCCGGGTATGCCCCCAACTCCTGTGGAAAGCAGTCCCCGTACCTCTCGCAGCGAGAGGTACCCCCGTCTCGGTAATCGTCATCCGCGTCGCCATATCAACATGAAGTGACACCCAGGTCGAGTGCCTAGAAGCGTGCGTAAAGCGACATTCTTCGTTGATGTTTCGTGATCCGTGCCACACTCCGCAAAGGTTGTGCCGGAGGCTGTGAAGGATCGGTGAATGCCTCTCGACGGCCCGTCAGAAGTTGCAATTTCAATGGAAGTTGGAGAGTGAGGTTCGTTGAGAGCCCGGGGACCGGGCGGCACCTATGTGCGGTGCCGCCCGGTCGCCTGAGTCAGAACATCGAAGAGAGGCCGCTGGTGATCGAGGAGACGAGTTCCTTTCCTTCCTCGGCGACCTCCTTCACCACGGGAGCCACCCTCTTGGCGACGGGAGTGATCCACTTGGACTGGCCGTAGGTGACCAGGCTCAGCGCGGTGCCGGCCGCGGCCCACATGAACTCGCTGCTGGTGAAGCCGTGTTCGATGCCGGTGAACAGGGTGCTCAACGCGCCGGCGCCCATCGCTATGCCGCCGAAGATCGCTGCGGCCGGCACACCGACCACGGCGAACGGGGGGAAGACGAGGCTGGCGACTCCCAGGCCGGCGGAGATGAGTCCCGCGCCGACGCTGACGTAGCTGAAGGCATCGGCCCACCAGCCCGCGTCGGAGTACCACGCGTCGTTGTCGCCGCCGCTGCCGTTCTGGTTGACGTCGTCGTTGGTGTCGCTGTCGGCCGGGTTGTGGCCGTTGTCCCGGTCCTGCTGTGCCTTCTCGGCCGCCTCGCGGGCGGCCTCGCGGGCCTCCGCCTGGCGCTTCTGGACGACGATGGCGCGTGCCTGGTTCGCCGCGGCGGCGGCCGTGGCCGCGTCCCGGCCCGCTTCGAGCGCGGACTGGCGGGCGCCGGCCGCGGACTGCTGGGCGCTGTAGGCGGAGGCCAGGGCCGAACGGGCGGCGTCGATCGCCTTGTTCGCGGAGTAGTTGGCCGACCGGGAGGCGGTCCGCGCTGTCGAGGCGGCGGCCGAGGCCTTGTTCGCGGAGGCCTGTGCGTCGGCGGCCGACTTGTCCGCCGCATCGGCGTTCTGCCGGGCCTGGTCGGAGTACTGGCCGGCCTTCGTGCCCGCGGCGATGGCCTTGTCCGCCCATTCCTGGGCCTCCGCGGCGGCGTTGCGGGCGGTCGCCGCCACCTGCGACGCCAGGGCGGCGGTCTGCTGCGCGGTGTAGGCGGTCTTGGCCGCGGCGGCGATGGCCCCCTGGATCGCGGCGACGTGGGTGGCGGCGTCGTGGTCCAGCTGGGCCGCGGCGTACTGCACGACCTGGACGAAGTTCCGGCGCATCCACGTCGGCCCCTCCAGGGCGACGTCCCCGTATGCCTTGGTGTAGTCGCCGCCGTTCGCCACCGAGGTGGCCGTCTCGACCGCGTCGTCCTCCCGTACGGCGGCGGGGTAGGTGCGGTCGAAGAAGTCCTGCAACGCCTCCGGGGTGTTCTTGTCCAGTGCGTCGTTGGCCGCCTTGGTGACGGCCTTGCCGGGCTTCTGGTCGAGGATGCGGCCGATTTGCACCCGGTTGTCGTCCTGCGAGGCCCGGATCACCCCGGAGGTCAGGAAGTCCCCGATCGCCGTGGCACTGCCGCTGTCCAGCGCGGCCAGTGCCGCCTTGGCGATGGCGGGGTTGGACACCTGGGCGATGTAGAGGACGGTCTCCCGGTCGTCCTGGTTCTGCGCGACGGCCCGGTCGAGGTCGATCCAGGAGAAGACGTCGTCGTCGCTGCCGGACAGCGCGAACTGGGCGGCCTCCCGTGTCCACGCTCCCTTGGCCTCCAGCAGCCCGGTCGCGGCCTTGCGGCCCAGGGTCGAGGCGAGGGACAGGTCGCCGTCTGTGAAGAGGGCCTTCTCGGCCGCGCTGATCAGGTCCTTGAGCGCTTGATCGGTCTGTGCTTCCTGGGCCCGCTTGTTCGCGTACTCGGCCTGCTGCTGGGCCTCGATCTCGGCCAGCAGCCGGGCCTCGTCCAGGCCCTGGAGCCGTTCCTGCTCCAGGCGCGCGAGTTCCGCCTCCCGCGCCGCCTTGGCGACGGCGATGGCATCCGTGACGGCCTGGGTGGCCGTGTCGGCGGCCTTGACTGCCTCGCCGGCGTGGGCGGTGGACTTGTTCGCGAAGTCGATGGCCTTGCCCGCGTTCGCCACGGCCTCGTCGACGGCGGCGGCCGCCTTCTCGGCGTGGGCGGCGGCGGAGTTGGCGGCATCCCGTGCGGTGCTCGCCGCCTTCGCGGCCGTGTTGGCCAGGGCCTGCGCGGTGGAGGCGGCGTTCGTGGCGCGGTTGGCGGCAGCGGAGGCGATGGCGGCCTGGCGCTTGGCCTCGGCGGCCTGCGACTGGGCGACGCCGGACGCGGCCGCTGCCTGAGCGGAGGCGGCAGCCGCGGCCGCGGAGTTGCGAGCTGCGGAGGCGGCGGAGGAACTGGCGCTGACGGACTGCGCGCAGGCGGCCCGCGCGTAGTCGGCGGCCTTGGCCGCGGAACGCGCCTTCGCGGCGGAGTTGCGGGCGGCGACCGCCGCGTCCTTGGCGGCCTGGGTCTTGCTCGCGTCCTTGGAGGCCGCGATAGCCGCGTTGTAGGCCCGGGACGCGGCGCCGCCGGCGGCGGACGCGGCCTGGGAGGCGGCGGTGGCCGCCCAGGAGGCGCGACGGGAGGCGTTCACGGCCGCGTTGGAGGCGTTGATGGCGATCCGGGCGGCGTTCGCGGCCCCCGAGGCCGCACTGGCCGCCTTGCGGGCCGCGGCCGCGGACTTCTGTACGTCCTCCTTGGCGGCCTCAGCCTCGGCCGCGGCCTTCTCCGCCGCCTTCTTCGCCTCGGCCGCGGCGGCCTGGGCCCGCTCGGACGCCTCGACGGCCAGGTCGGTCTCGGCCTGGGCACGCTTGCCCTCCCGGTCGACGACCGCGACGAGTTCCTCGATGGTCGCCGACTCCTGGTCGCGCGCGCGGGCGATGTGCTGGCCGGTGTCGAGGAACCACTGGATGTCCGTGGCGGAGCCGTTCAGGGCGCGGTTGGCGTACTTCTGCACCTCCGGCCCGGTGTTGACCAGCATGGCGGAGACCTGGAGCTTCGAGTCCTCCAGGCGGGCGGTGTACTGGCCCTCCGTCAGGAAGGCCTCCAGCGCCGAGCGCGTGCCCGTGTCCAGAGCGGCGGACGCCTTGCGCTGGACCGCCTTTCCGCCGGTGGCCGACAGGATGGCGGTCGCCACCCGGAGGTCTTCCAGGAGCGCCGAATCGTAACCGTCCTCGAGGAAGGCCGCGATGGCGCTGTCGCCGTTGTCGAGAGCGGCGACGGCCTCACGGCGCAGGCCCTTTCCGGAGCGGGCGAGGCAGCTGGCGATCGCGACGCGGTTGTCCTCCGTCGTCACCGTCGGCAGGGTTTGGCCGAGGAAGACCTGGATGTCGGCATCGGTGCCGAAGAGTGCGTCGGCCGCCGCCGCCTTGGTGGCCCTGCCACCGGTCATCCAGGCCTTGACCACCTTGGCCCGGTCGGTGTTCGGCAGGGTGAGCGGATCGGGCGTCGCCGTCTCGGCAGCGCGGGCCACGGGGGTCCACGCCAGGGGTGCGGCGGCGACGGCTGTGACGGTGGCGAGCGAGCCGAGAAGCCGTCTGCGACTCCAGAAAATCGTCTGCATAGAAAGTTGTCCTCGTGGTTTCTGCCGGCGAGGCAGATCGGCGATCACTGACACGGCAGGCTTCCCCCGCATGGCCGGGCAGTCATGTGTGGCACCGGTGAGGCGTATGCGTTGCCTGCGCAATGACGTGACCATACCAACGCAGGCGCACCGGGCAATCAATTTGGCGCCGTGAATTAAATCCATCTCGCGTGAAAGGTGCCCCAGCTTCGTTACCGCTTCTTTATAAGGGTCGGTACAACCCTTCCGGGAGTGTGGCGAGGGTCACAGGGGACCATCAACTGTCGTCCGTTTTATGGCCGTTGGCGGAGTGGACAAGCCGGGAGAAGCGAGGTGGCATGTGGGAGGCAAAGCGACCCCCGGGGCCCGGGGTGAGCTCTTTGTGCGGGGGAAAAGCGATTCCTTCACGCCTGCCCTGAACCACGTTACGGATTTCTTTTAATAAGCAACGAGTTGAGGAAAGTGATGAAGTCGCGCACCACATTTGCCGTGAAGCCGCGCCCCTTTGCGGCGCAGACACGGCGCGGAAGATTTCTGGCCCGCGCCGTGGGCGCGGCAACCGTCGGCGCCCTGGCATGGACCGGCCTGGCGGCCGGGCTGCCCGGAGGATCCCACGCCGAGGCCGGCACTGCCACGACCGTCGCGGACAGCGCTCCCGGTTATGCGGTGGAGGACTTCGGTTATCCGCAGGCGGACAAGATCCTGGCCGAGAAGAACATCCTGCTCAAGCGCGGCGACGGCCACATCACACTCGCCGACTGCGCGAGCGGCACCGGTCAGTTGGAGGTCCAGGCGCGCGACAAGAGCAAGGTGTGTTTCGACGTCAAGGGCAACTCGGGCTGGCTGACCCTGGAGTTGCCGTCGGTCTACCTCGTCCGCGGCAACGACTACACGACCGAGGTCGACATGACGGTCGGCACCGAGGAGACGACGTACGACATCGCCAAGAACGCCTGGACCCCGGTGGGCGAGAGCACGGACGAACAGGGCCGTGAGTTCACGCTCCTGGAGATCAGGAGCACCAAGTGACCCGACGGATCAGCCCCCTTCGCCGCCTCGCGCCGACCGCGGCCCTGTGCGCGGGTGCCGTGGTGCTGGCCGGCGTTCCCGCCGCCGCCGTGACCGGTCCCGAGGTCGCCGCCGCCGACACCACCTACGCCTACACCGCCCAGATCACCGTCGGCGACCACGACCGCGGCTGCTCCGGGGTCCTCGTGGACGCCGAGTGGCTGCTGACCGCGGCCAGTTGCTTCGCCGCCGACCCGGCCACCAGCCTGAGCGTGCCTTCCGGCAAGCCGGCCACCAGGACCACCGCGGTCATCGGCCGCTCCGACCTGACCGGTACCGCCGGCGCCGCCCGCCAGATCGTCCAACTGGTCCCGCGCACCGACCGCGACGTCGTTCTGGCCCGCCTGAACCGCCCGGTCACGAACGTCGCCCCGCCGGCCCTGGCCACCGCCGCGCCCGCCGCCGGCGAGACCCTCACCCTCGCCGGCTACGGCCGCACCGCGAGCGAATGGGCACCGCTGAAGCTCCACACCGGCGCCTTCTCGGTGAACTCGTCCACCGCCACCACCGTCACCGTCACCGGCAAGGACGGCGTGGCCGCCTGCATGGGTGACACCGGCGGACCCGTCGTCCGCGTCAGCGGCGGCACCGCCCAACTGGCCGCGCTCGCCAGCCAGTCGTACCAGGGCGGCTGCTACGGCATCGACTCGACCGTGACCAGCACTGGCGGGATCGCCGCCCGCGTGGACGACCTCGCCTCCTGGGTCAGCTCCACCACCGGCGCCGTCCGCGCCACCGACTTCAACTGCGACGGCGTCGAGGACACCGCTGTATCCGACCCCCAGGCCACCGTCGACGGCGCCGCCAAGGCCGGCCTGGTGCGGATCGTCTACGGCGGCGGCAAGGGCACCGCCGAGATCAACCAGGACCTCGACTGGGTCTCCGGAGCCGCCGAGGCCGGTGATGGATTCGGCCAGGCCATCGCCACCGTCGACTACGACGAGGACGGCTGCACCGACCTGGTCGTGGGCACCCCGGCCGAGGACATCGGCACCGTGGCCGACGCGGGCATGGTCGACATCCTGCACGGCGCGACCGGCGGCCTCGGTACCGGCACCGCCAAGGACAGCCACCTCGAACAGGGCGCGGGCACCGGCTCGTTGGCGGCTTCCGTCAGCGAGACCGGCGACCGCCTGGGCCACGCCCTGGCCGCCGGCACCACCGCGTCCGGAGAGCCGTTCGTCGTGATGGGCGTGCCCGGCGAGGCCCTCGGCTCCATCGCCAAGGCCGGCAGCGCGATCTACCTGCACGGCACCACCAACATCGCGATCAACCAGGAGGCCACGGGGGTCTCCGGCGCGGCCGAGGCGAACGACGGCTTCGGCACGAGCGTCGCCGCCGACGCCAACTACCTCGCGATCGGCGCACCCGGTGACGCCATCGGCTCGGACGCGAACGCCGGAAACCTGGCCGTCTTCTCCCACACCCTGAACTCCGAGAACCGCCCCACCCCGAGGTTCGGCCTGGACCAGGACCTCGACACGGTCTCCGGTGGCGCCGAGGCCGGTGACCTCTTCGGGCAGTCCCTGGCCCTGGTCCCGTACCGCCCCTCGGGTGCCGCTGCCGCCACGGAGTCGATCCTCGCGGTCGGCGCACCTGGCGAGGGGCTCGACGTCGACGGCGTGGACAAGGCGGAGGCCGGCCTGGTGCAGACCTTCCGGATCACCGCTGCCGGCACCTACACCCAGCTCCAGGGCTACGACTCGGGCACCGCCGACGACGACGTCTCCGGCACCGCGGAGGCCGGCGACCACTTCGGCCAGACTCTCGCCGCGGTCAATACGACACCGCGCGCGGTGAGCACCACGGCGACGATGAAGCTCGCCGTCGGCATCCCGGACGAGGCCATCGGCACCACCGCGAGCGCGGGCGCCGTGGAGACCTTCTCGCTGCTGGGCACTCCCGGCGCCAACGACCGCTGGCTGGAGGCCGGCGACGGGGACGGCATCCCCACCGCCCCGGGCGCGAACCAGAAGCTCGGCAGCAGCCTCCACTACACCGGCACCCGCCTGTACGTCGGTCTGCCCTACGGGCCGTCCACGTACGGCACCCTGTACGCCCTGCCGCTGTCCAACGTGACCGCAGGCGGCGCCGTCGCCGCGGTGACCACGTACCAGCCCGGAGCCGGTGGCCTCCCCGCCGCCGGAACGGACTTCGGCTACGCCGCACGGTGACCCATGGCCCCCTGGTCCGGCCAAGGCCGGTTCCCAGGGGGCTCATCCGGCGTCGAGCGCCGACGAATCCACCGAGCTTCGCTGCCGACGGTGTCGCACGGTATCCGCGCAGGCAGGAGGAGGACCGCCCCTGCCGGGACTTCGGCGTCCGCAGCGGCCCGACCACCGACGACTTGGACGCACCGGCGGCATCAATCGGCGCGGCCCGTCGGCGACGTGGACCGGTCCCGAAAGCCGACGCCGCCCGGGTGCCCCGCCACCCAGTGCGGACCTGACGCTCCACCTCCCCGAGAGCCGGGCAGCGTCCGCGGTCCACGGCACCGCCGTGCCGTTCCCGCCAAGAAAAGGGGTATGACGATCATGCACGCGATACGACCTGAACGGCCCGGACGAAGACGAGCCCGGTCGGCCCTGTTGGCCCTCCTGACCGCGGTGACGCTGGGCCTGTCCACCGGTGTGAGCTCCGCCCAGCAAGGGGAGGGAGAACAGGTGCGACAGGTGGGCAGGCCCACGTCGGCGGAGGCGCCGGCGACCGCCCCGCTCACCAGGACCAGCGCCTTTCCCGCGGAACCCGGGGAGCACTGCCGGCCCACCCGTGCGGGCTCGAAGGAGCGCCGGGCGGGCGCCACCGAGGCATGTGTGAGCACGAGCCCGGCCCCGGTCAAGCACTCGGCGACACAGCAGCAGCGTCTCACCGCGCTCGCGGCCGCCGACTCCGGCAGCTGCGACATCACCACCCCCGGCAGCTACTCCTACAAGCGCTTCGCGTACTGCGTGAGCGGGGTGAGCGTCGTCTACATCCTGCGTGACAGCAACGGCAAGGACATCGGACGGGGCACCCTGGCGGTGTCGACCAGTGCGACCCTGCCCGCCAAGGGCACCAAGTGGGACGAGCAGGTCACGGTGACGATGACCGCCGCGAGCGGCAGCGTCACCGCCCTCAACGCCAAGTTCAGGGCCTCCTGCGGAACCGGCTGCACGGCGACGAAGACCGCCCCCTGGTACGGCGGTGACCTGACCCTGGGCCAGTCCCTCAGCGGCACCGTCGCCTACTCCTCGGCCCCGGCCCCGGGCACCGACGTACAGTTCACCACCTCGTACAAGCTGTACGTGACGTCCCCGGGCGCCACGGCCGTCGACCCGAACGCCTCATGGGACAACCCCCGCAAGATCCGCTGCGACGACGCGGTCCGGGACGTCACTGCCACGAGCACGGCGTCACCAGGTTGCGTCATCCCCTCTGTCATGGCCGTCGTGCCGATGAGCGCGCAGGGCTCGGACCCCGGTGGCGCGGTGGCCGCCTACCAGTGGGCGCAGCAGAACCTCGCGGACGGCTGGGGGCAGAGCAAGCCGCTGACCAGGGAGAAGAGCGGGACAGCCGACCGTACGGCGCGCACCTGCGGAAGCGCGGGCACCGAGCCCTTCGAGGCCAACACGGACCTCGTCGACACCGACACCTGTGGCGAGTTCCCCTTCGCGGAGGTCAAGGAGGGAGGAATCGACGGCGGTGAGTGCGTCGAGGTGATCCCGAATGCCAGCAGCGGCGCATGGGATACCTACGTCCTCGGCGACAGCCGGGACATGGATCCCGCCGCGCCCTGTGTGCGCGCCCATGTCCCGGCCGCCGACAAGCAGTTCGCCGACGGGAAGCTCACCGAGGGCTTCGAGAACCAGCGGGTGATCGACGCCGACCAGTTCAAGGTGGCCTTCACGACGCCGGCCGACGTCCCGCAGGCCCCTTGCCTGGCGAACCTGCCGACCGGTGCGCTTCCTTCCGGCACCGGGTGGATCAAGAACACCACCGAAGCGGTCGCCCACGTCAACAAGACCACCACCCCGCTCGGCTCGCCCGGCACCCGGCCGACGACGGCGCAGGCCTGCCTGGGGAAGACGCTCGGCAAGGGCAAGGAGGCCTCGGGGGACATCACCGGCTGGCAGGACGCTCAGCTGTTCGCCCAGGCGAACCCGCCCGTCGTCGCACAGGCCCGGTGCCACCTGATCGCGAACATCCTCGGCGGACCGGGCAGGATCCGGGACGGCGGGCAGAACAACCTCGTCCCGTGCTGGCAGGTGGGGATGAACACCGGTACCCCGAGCATGCGGACCTACGAGTTCGAGGCTCAACGGACCGTGGCGCTGGACTCCTTCGGGCCGAACGACGCGATCTTCTACCAGGTCACGCCCGTCTTCCGGGACGAGACCAGCACCATTCCGGTGGGTGTCACGATGAGCGCTAACATCCAACGGGCGAACGGCACGACGGAGCAGCTGTTCCCCAACGTCTTCGTCCCCAACACCCAGGCGGACACTGGGTTGCTCAACCTCGGAAACTGATCTCAGCCAGTACGTGCCTACGGGAGCCAGTATGAGTCGCACCACCCCGCCGCGGCCGTTCGACATCGCCGCGCTCTTTCCTCAACTGGCTCCCCTGGCACGCACGGCGACTCGGCTGCATCCCCTTCCCGGGTCTCCGTCACCGCACGACAGCTCCGTCGGCGGACCGTTGCTGTGGCCCGCCGACGAGCCGTGGCCGCAGTGCGAGGGCCCGCACAAGTGGGACGGGGTGAACGCGGCCCTCTCACCGCAGGACGTACGGCAGTGGCGTCGCAACCGGGCGGAGTCGGAAAGCCGACGGCGCCGCGAGCCCGAGGGGCCCTGGGCCACGCCCGAGGAACTGGCGACGGAGGAGCGGCTCATGGCCGGCCGTCCTTGGCCTGAGGGCCCGATCGCCATGCTGCCCGTCGCACAGCTCTCCGCACGCGACATCCCGCTGCTGCGCCCGCCCGGCGGGTCCGAAGCCGATCTGCTCCAGGTCCTCTGGTGCCCCTTCGACCACCCGGCCCACCCCAGGACCGCACTGTTCTGGCGGTCCGCCGCCGAGGTCACCGACGTACTCGACACACCACCCGAGCCGCCCGCGGTCCAGTTCCCCGGCTATGTGCCGGAGCCGTGCCTGTGCACGCCGGAGCAGGTCACCGAATACCCCAGCTATCTGGAGCTGGACAAGGAGCTGCAGGAGCAACTGGCCGACTGGAGCAGGTGGCAGGCGGCCGGTCCCGCACTGGACACTTCCTACGAGGTCGCCCCCGAGGAGCTCTACATGGACATGCTGTCCGTCTCCCCGGGCTGGAAGACCGGTGGCTGGAGCCGCTGGGGCCTCACCGACCCCATGCCCCGGCTCTGCCCGGCATGCGGCACGGGGATGGACCCGCTGCTGACGATCGCCTCGACCGAATGGAACGACGGCACCGAGAGCTGGGCCCCCGAAGAGGAGCAGACCGACCCCACGCCGCTCCTCCCCGGAACCCCGCCGGCGAACTTCACCATGCTCGACCTCGCCCGAGGCTACGACCTGCAACTCCACGTGTGCCCGGCATCCGCGGACCACCCGCACATCGAACTGATCCAGTAACCGGGTCTGACGCGGAGCCAACCGCAGCCGGAAGCCCTCTCGTGCGGACGCTTGGTGTTGCCGGCCGTCCAGCGAAGCCATGGCAGCGCTCTCCTCGGCGTCGTACCTCGACATCCCACACCGACCCGCGCGCCGTCGCGGCGCGGTTCCGCTGCGCGTCCCGTCCAGAGTCACCGAGGCGCCGCGTCGAAACACGTCCGCGAAGCCAGCAGGCAGCCCGACGCATCACGCGTCCCGAGCCGTGCGCAGGAACAGCGGTCGAAACCCTCGTCGCGTCAGCTGGGCGGGACCGCAGCGCTGATCCTTGGCTTCCCACGGTCCACCCCGCCACGTGGCGCACGCGGGTTCCCTGGGCGCGGGCGTCAGGTGTGAACCGCGTACAGGAAGTTGTCCTGGCTGCTGACGTACACAGTTCCGTCCGCCACCACGGGCGACGAATTCACCTTTCCGCGTGTGTGCAGCCGCCAATGTTCCTCGCCCGTGGCCGCGTTGACGGCCCAGAGCGACATGTCCTCGCTGCCGATGTACACGGTCCCTTCCGCCACCGTCGGCGACGATTGATGAGCGGCTCCGGTCTCCTGCTTCCAGCGTTCCTTCCCGGTGGCCGCGTCGACGGCCCACAGGTACCAGCCGTTGCTGCCCATGTACACGGTCCCGTCGACGACCGCCGGCGTGGACCATGTGTCCCTGCCGTAGGACCGCTGCCACCGCCTTCCGCCGGTGGCGGCGTCCACCGCGATCAGACCGCGGTCGCCCCCGACGTAGAGGGTGCCGTCGGCCACTACCGGTGCGGTGTAAGGCGGAGAGTAGGTTTTCACCCCCCACAGCCTGTTTCCCGTGGCGGCGTCCACCGCCCACAGGGAATCGCCGGGGAAGCTGACGTAGACCCGGCCGTCGGCCACCGTGGGGGAGGTGAACCGGCGGTAGGACCGTGGCCGGCGCGGCCGAAGCCTCTGCTTCCACCGCCTGCGGCCCGTGGCCGCGTCCACGGCCCAGACGCATCCGTTCCGGCCGGCTGTGTACACCGTGCCGTCGGCCACCGCCGGTCGGGTATCTCCCACATAGTCGGTCGCACGCTTCCACCGCACATGGCCGGTGGCCGCGTCCACGGCCCACAGGTGCCTCCCGTTGCCGACGTACAGCGTGCCGTCGGCAAGCACCGGTGATGAGTCGAACAGGTGGGCGGACGTCAGTTTCCACCGTTCCTGGCCCGTGGCGGCGTCCAGTGCCAGCAAGCCGCGGTAGGTGCTCAGGTACACGACGTCGTCGGCGACAGTCGGCGAGAAACGTCCCGCACCGCTGATCCGCACCCGCCAGCGCACTGTGCCGGCGATCGGGGCCGGGGCTGCCGGAACTGATCCTCGACGTATGCCGGTTCGCAGCGCGGGGGCCAAGGCAGCGCGGCGGTCCTCGGCAGCTGCTTCGCCCGGCCGGTGAGCCCGTACGGCGTAGAGGTGCTCGTCGAGACTGTCGATGTACACCGTGTCACCCCTCACCAAGGGCGTGGAGTGCACCGGCCCTGCGGTCCTGACCTTCCACCGTGCCTGGCCCGTGGCCGCGTCCACCGCCCACAGGCGCCCGTCAGCGCTGCCTGCGTACACCGTGCCGTCGGCGACAGCCGGCGTCGCGTGGATCTCACCGCGGGCCTTCAGCCGCCACCTTTCCCGACCCGATTCGGCGTCCACCGCCACCAGGTACCAGCCGCTGACACCGGCGACCACGATGCCCTCGGCCACCGCGGGCGTCGCCCACACCGTCCCTCCCGGGGACAACCGCCAGCGTTCCTCGCCCGTCGCCGCGTCCATCACGACCAGGCCCTCACGGTTGCCCACATACACGCTTCCGCCGGCCACCGTCGGCGTCTGCTGAACGCCCCAGCGGGGAACGACATCCCATCGCCTGTCTCCGGTGGTGCTGTCCAGCGCCAGCAGGTGCCCGCCCTCGGCCGCGTACAGAACACCGTCGGCCACCATGGGCGGTGGATTCAGGAATGTGCGATGGTCCGCCACCCCGACGTCCCACACCGGCCGGCCGGTGAGCCCGTCCAGCGCCCACATCCGGCTGTCGTGTGCGGCGTACACGATGTGGCCGGCCGCCGCCGGCGTCGACATGTTCGTCTTCATCCTGGTCTTCGACCGGCGCGCTCTCCACTTCCAGCGCACCTCGCCGGTCGTGGCGTCCACCGCCGTCAAGTAGCCGGTCATGTCGGCGAAGTACACAACGCCGGTGCCGGCCACCGGCGATGACTCGATCGTGGAGTCGTTGCGCAGTGTCCAACGCCGCTCTCCGGTGCTCGCGTCGATCGCTGCCAGAGCGCTGAGGTCGTCGAGGACGTAGACGGCGCCGTCGGCCATCGCCGGCCTCCGGTAGAGGACGCCCCCGCCAGGCACCCTCCACAACGTTCTGTCGCTGACGTCGACACCGGCCACCGCTTTCCCCCTCCCCGCGCGCGGTACGCCTTTCGCGGCCGCCCGGCGCCCCGCGGCCACCTCACCGTGCAAGACGACAACGCTCCGAACCCTGACATCTCGCGTTTGCGGAGCGCATCCGTGAAACCACGTAGCCTCACAGCCCTTGGCCGCGTGACTCCGTCCTTCCTTGGCGGGTTCAGCGCGATCGAGCGGACAGTCTTGGTGAAGCAGTTACGTGGTTTCACGGATGGTTCGCGGCCGCGTGGCCGGGACACTGATCACACGGGGCTTGTCGTGGGGCGGGAGCGATCGGGGGATGTCGTGCGGGAACTGGACCATGCGTGGGGGAGCGCGGCCGCGCGCGGCTTCGGCCACTACGAGGGGTTCGCATGCCCCGAGAAGTCGCCCGATGGACCCTCATGGGTGTTCTTCCTGCCCTTGGCCGCGGGGTTCGGGTTCTTTGCTTTCCGTCTCCTGCACGGCCTTGACGAGGGTTACCGGTGGCTCCGGTTCTCGGGCGCCGTCCTCTGCCTGATGATGGCCGCCGGAGGCGTAGTGATCGTGTTTCTGCCCCTGTACCTTCGGCGGCCGGGCGGCCCGGCGCCTCGGCTCTACTGTTTCGAGGACGGTGTCGTGGTGGCTACCCGCCGCACACTGCGGCCCTTGGGCTGGCACGAGGTCTCCGTCGACAGCGTGGAGTGGTGGGGGCACGAGGACCAGGGAACACGTATCACCGTGAAGGGACCTGACGGCAGCGTCCTCGCCCTGTTCCCCCGGAAGGAGATCTACGCCAACGGGGCCTGGCGGATCGAAAGCCTCCACAAGGCCGCCGTCGCGGGGGGTGCCGCGGACGGCGGCCCAGACCACCACGACCACAGCCCGGACTGACTGACGGCGAGAACTGACGGTATGTCATACGGCCTGTCCAGAAGGGGGCGCACGCCTTCGTTTGCAGGCGCACTGCCCGGGACCGGCTTCACCAAGGGAGCACCAGGCATGCCAGAAGGGCTGGCCCAGTGGGGGCATGAGCTTTTTCGGACTCGGGAACGGGAGCTGCGTCGCGGCCTTGCACCGGAAAACCACACCGGAAGAGACGTCGTGCAAAGGGGGTTCGAGCCCTGTCTGCTGACCCTTTTCCGGTTGTCGGTGGGCAGGGACCCGGGCACCGGTCTCGTCGACGGGTGGGTTCCGAAAGCACTCGCCCGCACCGGCCACCTCGCCCGCGCGGCTGAGCTGGCGTACACGGTCAGCGACGAGCTCGAACAGGGCGATGAACTCCTGGAGCTGGTGAAGGCCGCGGCCGGCGCGGCAGACCTGTGCGGCGCCCAGGCGCTGGCCGAGTCGATTCCCTTGCGGCAGCTGCGAGACCAGGCACTGGTCGCCCTCGTGCCTCAATGGGCCCGTGCCGGTGAGCGTGACGAGGCGGTCGCTCTGGTGGAAAGGATCCGCTACCCGCACAACTGGGGGAGGGCCTGGGCCATGCTGGCGAAGGCGGCAGCGGACAACGGTGACACCGATGAGGCGCTCAGGTTCGCCGCTCGCGCCGAGGCCGAGCTGAGTGCCTTCGCCGTCGCCGGAAGGGAACAGGTGCTCGCCCTCCTCGCGGAGGTGACCGTCGCCATCGGCGACCACGACCGGGCCGTAGCGCTCGCCGACCGCGTGGAGGACATCACCCGGTCCCGCCACACGACAGGGTGGTCCCAACCCAGGCCCTTGGCGATGGTGTTGGCCCGCGAGGCGGCCGGAGGAGACCTGGCCCGGCTCGACGCCTTCCTGCGCCCCCCACCCGGACTTGCCGCCGGCGACGCGGACACGGAAGGAGAGTGGCCGCACGGCGAAACCACGGACAAGGACATGGCCCGGGAAGAAGAAGACGTGGACGAGGTCGGCGCTCGGCTGTCCTCCCCCGGATCACCGCTCAACGCCTGGGACTTGGCATGCGTGTTGGACGCGGTGGCCGAAACCGCCGACCACGACGTGGCCCTCGCCCTGGCCGACCGGGCCGAGACACTGCTCGGCACCGGCGCCGGCCTTGATCACGACATTTTGCTGAGGTCCGTGACCCTCCTGCTGGCCCGGCACGGGCACGTCGAGCGGGCGATGGCCCTCGCCGACCGGCTCGACCCCGATCTGCGCGTGGGGCGGCAGGCGGAGATCGTCGGAGAGCTGGCCCGCTACAGCGACACGGATGTGGCCGAGGCTCTCGCCCACTCGATCAACGACCGTGGGGCACAAGCCAGGGCGCTGATCGAAGTAGCCCGGGAGCTGGCCAGGCACAGCGATCCGGGCCGGGCCGAAGCCCTCGCCCACCGGATCGACGACCGCTGGGCACAGGGCGAGGCACTGGTCGCGGTCGTCCGGGAGCTGGCCCGGCAGGGCGATCCGGGCCGCGCCGAGGCCCTCGCCCACACAATCGCCTACCGTGCGACACGAGCCCGAGCACTGGCCGCGCTCGCGGAGCTCTCCGAGTCGTCCCACGCCCGCAGGCTTGCTGCACAGGTCGTGGTTCTCGACGGCTGGGCCACCGTCCTGCCGGTTTTGGAGCGGGTCGTGCCCGGTTCGGTGGCAGTTGTCGCCGATCAGTTGATGAGCTGATCGACGGGCGAGATACGACACCGTGCCGGACCGCACGTCACTTCGTTCTGCCGGGCCGCGGCATCTCCCCGCGCGCACAGGTGGTTCGCTGGGAGCAAGGGGTTGCCAGACACCGTGTCCCTTGTGTGTCACCGCTGATCGTTGTTTGTCACCGCTGATTGTGAGACTCACATCATGATTCCCAAGCTGCCCTTGCACAGCCCCCGTTGGCGTGACCTCGACGGAGTGACAGCCGAGGAGGTGAAAGCGCTCCTCGAGCAGATGGCGTCCGCGGCTGTCACGGGCAGCGGCGATGAATGGCGGCAGGCCTGGACGTACATGACCGGCGGCCTGATGGATGACGGAACCGTGTCCGACGGGGCCTACGCGGCCCTGCCGCATCTCGTCGAGGCGGCAGCGGCCCTGCCTCCGGGGCAGTCCGTGGATTTCTGGGCGGACATGGGATTCATCGTGACCGCGACGGACAGGCCTCCCGTCCCGACGGATCTCGAGGCGGGGTTCAGCGCCGCACTGCGTCTGGCCGAGCGGGCGGCCACACACAGCCTCCTTGCCGCAAAAGCTCCCGCACAGGTCTGTGCCCACCTCGTGCTCTCCTGCGTGGCCTTCGCCGGCCACCGCACGGGCGAAGCGCTGTGGCGGCTTCTCGATCCCAAGGAGAGCGGTCTCCTGCTGGTGTGTCCGGGGTGCGGAAGCGATACCGAGATACCCGACTTCTTTGTGGACCCGGTGCATCCGACCTTCGAAGCTCCGGAGCTTCTTGAGCCCGTCCCTGTCCGCCAGGCAGAGCACCCGTGGGGCGAGGTGGCCGCAGCGTTGCGGGAGGAGGCGCTGGGGGAGGGGTGGGAGCCCTTCCTACGGGTGGCACGCCAAGTCGCGGAGACCGGAATACCTACCGAAACACCGGCGCAGGCCGTGCTGTGTCTGGTCGCCGCCATGGTCGCGGTCAAGGGCGCCCCACAATGGGCCGGGAAGGAGTGGGCCCGCGAACTGATGATGTTGACCGGGGACTTCTGCTGCTGGGACTGCGAGCGGACATGGACGATCGTTGACGGCCTGACGGAGAACCCGGACGGTGCCCGCCCCCAGAATCCTCTGACGACAACGTGCGCGGCCTCCGGCGGATCGGCAGCCACGGTGGAGCCGGCGGCGGCCGACCGAACACGCGAAGCGGCGACCCGGTTCCGACAGGACGGGAACGCTCTGCTCGCGGGCGACGGCACATCCTGGGGCCGCATATCGATGTTCTCCGATTCCGAGCCCGGTGGGCCAGGAGGTGTCGACGCGCTGACGGTGGTGCCCCGCCCGGGTCGGCCACCCCTCGTGGCCGGCGGCGGGGGCAGGGGCGTGGTGTGTCTGTGGGGCGTGGCCGACGGCCGACTCGTCCATGAACCGCTGCCAGGACATCCTGACCGCATCCGCTCGATGACCGCCCTGCCTCTGCCCGATGGCGGCATCCTTCTGGCGAGCGGAGGCGACACCGGGACCATCGCCCTGTGGAATCCGCTCACTGGGCAGCCGGTTCGCGAACCGGTCGGCAACTGGCCCGGCGGGGTGACCGGAATGTGTACGGCGACCGTCCCCGACGGTCGGACCCTGCTCGTCACCGCAACGCCCCGCGGGGCCGTCCGGTTGTGGGACCCACTCACCGGTGAGCCCGTCGGGCGCCTCAACCCCTATGGCAGCCCGATCCAGTCGATCGCCGCCGTCCCGATCTCCACCGGCCACACGCTGATCGCGGCCTCGGACACCGGGGGCCGCGTTCACGTGTGGGATCCGGCCGTCGACGACCCCTGGGAACGAGGCGAGGCCGTCCAGTTGAGCGCACATGCGCTCAAGGACGCCGACCACCGTGTGGCAACGGTGGCGGCTGTGCCCGCATATCACCGAACGGTGCTGGCCACCGGAGACAACCGCGGCGTGGTCATGCTGTGGGACCTTGTCACCGGTGCCCCGATCGGCGACGGTCTGCCCGTCTCGACAGGCACCGCCGGCCTGCCGGTCATCACCGGCACCACCCTGCCCGACGGCCGCACCGTCCTGGTCACCGGCAGCAAGAGCAGTCACAGACTCCGGATATGGGAACCGGAGACCGGTGCGGTGCGGCACATCGCCCTGGAGGTGGCGCTCACCTGCCTGGCCACGGCAGGTCCGGAGCTGATCGTCGGACATGACCGCGGGGTCCTCAAACTCCCGCTCGCCTGAACCGTTCCGGTCCGTACGGCGACGACTGGGCAACAGGTGCCGACACGCCTGTCACGGACGGCATCCAGTCGTACCACGGAAATCGGCTGTCCGACAGACAGTTGCCCCGGTTGCCCACGTACCGGCACAAGCAACTCACCACAAACCCCTCGGAATTACGCCTGGGCCCCGTTCTTCTACGTGCACGAGTCGGTAATTTCCCCGATGGATCCGGGGCTGCGTCTTGCGATCATGGTGAATCGCCTGACCCGGGCGGTCAGTGCGAAGGGGGGGGGCAGTACGTGGGGGATTCCCAGAGGCGGCGGGGAGACCGAGCGTCGCGGCTCCTCGGGGGACCAGCCATCGGCACTCGCCCCCGGGCTCGCCCGGGTCGCCGGCGAGTCGGCTCTGCCGAGAGGTCACGCAACGTTGGGCGGCCGAGGCATGCACGGTCGCCCGACGAGACTGACGAACGGTCCCAGCGTTTCACACGAAGAGAAGGACGCGTCCCATGAACCTGTCGATCCGCTCCCGTCCCGCCGTGCGAGGCGTTCTCGTCATGACAGGCACAGCCCTGCTGCTCACCGCCCTCGCCGGCTGCTCCAAGGACAAGGAGACGGTGGCGGGCTGGGCCAAGGACGGCGGCCAGGAACACATGAGTGCCATCGCCACGGATGTGAAAACCCTGGGTGAGGTGAGTGATCAGTACACCGCGGACCCCACGATCGCGCCGCGTTGCAATCAGGTGCTCGATGACGTGAAGGCGGCGAAGGCATTCCGTGACCCGCCTGACAAGATCGCCAACTCCAGTTGGCAGCAGGCGCTCAACCGGGTCCAGACGGCCGCTTCCCACTGCGTGCGCAACGTCAAGGCCGGCAGGGGGTCGAGCCTCGTCGAGGCCATCGACGCCCAGACCTCGTTTCGCGATTTCCTCAGCGGGTTCGACCTTGCCCTCAGTCAGTCCTGATCCGCGCCGTGCCCTGCGCCCGGCTCCTCGGTAGAGGTCCGGTGGATCTCACAACGAGCCGAGTGCACAACGGTGTTCCGACGTACGCCGGCTTGCTGCCGCGCCGAAGCTTCGTCCGCAATGTATGTCAGTGGTCCCTTTTAGGATGGACGGGACTGCAGAGATCGACTGTGCGGGCAAGGCGGAGGCGAGCGCGTGGCACAACTGGTGGGCAGATCAGCGGAACTCGCACGGCTCGACGCCCTGCTCGCGGGTCTGGACCGGCCCGGGGCACCGGCGGTCGTCGACATCTCCGGCGAACCCGGCATCGGCAAGAGTCGGCTGCTCAGCGAGGTCTGTGCCAGGGCCCGCCAGGCCGGCTTCACGGTGCTTCGCGGCCGGGCCACGGAGTACGAACAGCACCTCCCTTTCCAGGCTTTCGCCGACGCGCTGGCCGATGTCGACCCCGCCATCATGGCGGCTGACCCTGCCTTCCCCGAATTGGACCTGGCGCTGCACGGCATCCGGCAGGCCCCGGGCGAGGCGTCCGGCTCGGGGGCTGCTGCCCGCTTGGGGCTGCGTCGTGCGATCACCGCGTTCTTCACACGCCTGGGCGAGCGTGGTCTGGTGCTGGCCATCGACGACCTGCACTGGGCGGACCCCGCGTCGCGGGAACTCGTGGATCACCTGATCCGGCACCCCGCCCGCGGCCGGGTCCTCCTGGCCGTGGCCCGGCGGGTCCGGCAGACCCCCACGTCCCTCACCGCGGCACTGACGCGCGGCACCGACAGCGCAGACGTACTCCACATCGCGCTGGGGCCGCTCCCCGAGGACGAGTCCATCGACGCGTGGGCCTCCGACATTCCCCCCTACCAGGCACAACAGCTGTACGTCGCCAGCGAGGGCAACCCCCTCTACCTGCTCGCACTGTTGCACGCCTACCGGAGCGGAGCGCCTCTGCACACCATCCTCGCCCTCTCCGATACGACGGACGCCGTCGGAGTACCCAACGGGCTCGCAGCCCTGCTGCTCGACGAGCTGTCCACGCTGACCGCGCCACAGCACCATGTTGCCGAGGCGGTGGCAGTGCTCGGCGACCATGCCACACCCGCCATCGTGACCGAAGTAATCGGGCTGTCCGGCAAGAAGGTGGAGGAGGTGGGGGAGCAGATCCGCGCACTGACGGCGCGAGATGTGCTGCGCACCGCGCCGGGCGGCCATGCGCTGCGCACCGGGCCGGGCGGCCGCTTGGCATTCCGCCACCCGCTCGTGCGGGCACTTCTCTACGAGAACATTGGGCGAGGTCGGCGGGCCGAGCTGCATCATCGGGCTGCGCAGGCACTGGCCCGCCGTGGTGCGCCCGCCACCGAGCGGGCCCATCACGTCGAACGGTCGATGACCGGATGGGATGGCGAGGCGGCGGCCACGCTGGAGGAGGCCGCCGCGCAGTGCGCGGCGACCGCTCCGGCCACCGCCGCCCACCTGCTGCACGTCGTGCTCGCCCACATGCCGGACACGCCCCACCACGTCCGACGGCGTGGGGAACTCGCCCTGGCGCGTGCCCAGGCCCTCGGCGTCAGCGGGAACCTTCGAGAGAGCCGGGACCTGCTGCACCGCCTGATCGAGACGTCGGGCAAGGACCATCCCGACCTCCGTACGGCGGCCATCGCCCAGTGCGCCGTGATGGAGCGGCACCTCGGCCACTCTCCGGAGGCCACTGCCCTGCTGCTCCGGGAGCTGTCCCACCAACCGGGCCCGTCACCCGGGCAGGCGGTCTCCCTGAGGCTCGCCCTCGGCATGTCCGCCCTGCTGACCGCGTCGTATCCCGAGGCACGCGCGGATGTGGCAGAAGCCGTTTCCATCGCCGGTTCCGACGACAACCCCACGGGTGAAGCGGCGGCCCTTGCCCTGGCGGCCCTGGGAGAGGCGTACGAGGGCGAGACGGAAGCGGCCGCCCGATTCGCCGACGCCGCGTCCCGACTCGTGGATGCGCTGACCGACCCCGGCCTCACGGATCTGTGTGAGTCGCTGGGATGGCTGGCCTGGGCAGAAGTCCTGCTGGAGCGCTATGACGACGCGGAGCGGCACTTCACCCGCGGGCTCGCCATCGCCCGGCGAGGCGGTCGGCTCCACGTCCTGCCGCACCTGCTGACGAGCAAGGCATTTGTCCACCTCACCACCTGCCGCCTGCCGTCCGCACTGGAGGCGGCCGAGGAAGCGGAGACACTGGCGCGGGCCGCGGGCAGCCCCGACCTCTTGGGGTTCACCCTCGCCATCAAGACGCTGGTGCTGCTGCTGGGCCGTCCCTTCGGGGACGGCAGGGCCCTGACCACCGCCGAGGAGGCCGTCGGGGTGACCAGCGCGAGCAAGGGCTGGTGGGCCAGCCTGGCGTGGTGCATGCTCGGGCACGCGGCGTTCGTGAGCGGCGACCCGCACCGTGCCCAAGAGGCCATCATCGCGGCCGGCGGGGGCCGTGAACTTCCCCTGCTGCAACCGTCGATCCGCCCGGGCCAGCTGGACACCCTCACGGGTGCGGCCCTCACCGCCGGTGACGTCGACCAGGCCGGACGCTGGGCCGCACAGGCGACACGCGAGGCCGACCGGCTCGGTCTCGACGGTCAGCGCGCAGGCGCCCTCCGAGCCCAGGCCTCGCTGGCCGAACACCGCGGCGACACCGACAAGGCTGTTCGTCTCCTCGAAGCAGCCGCAGAGCAATACGTCCGCTGCGGCCAGAGCCTGTGGGAGGCGTACACCCTCCTGCGCGCAGCACCCTTGGTACAGCGCGATGGGCAGGGTACGCGCGCCGCCGCCATGTGGCATCGCGCCCATCGGATCGCCGTCGGTGGCGGCGCACGCCTGCTCGTGGACCTTGCCGAGTTGACCCGCCCTCAGGTGATGTCCAACGCGCCCGCCGTCCCGGCGGAGCTGGCAGAACTGACGACACGTGAGGTCGAGGTGGCCGGACTCCTGGCGGAGGGGCTGAGCAACCAGGACATCGCCGCCCGACTCCACCTCAGCCGGCGCACCGTTGAAACGCATCTGTCCTCGGTCTACCGCAAGCTGTCGGTACCTTCCCGCTCGGCGCTGACGCGCCTCATCACCCGCGTCGGGCTGGGAGTCGGCTCGTGAGTGGTCCGGTACGCCGTGTACCCACACGGACCGCAGCGGAAGGCCGCGGCGCGGGCTTCACACGATGGTCGACGGCCACGGCAGCAGATCTCCTTGTCCGAGGCCCGGCGAACGGCCCGTCGGCCACGGCGAGCCAGGAGGGTCAGCCGGTTCTTTCGGTTCCTTGACCTGGTGGGGCGGTGGGCAGTGCCACGAAGGCACCCACGATGGTCGGCGGGCGTACGGCCCGCGATCGCCCAGCGGGGACAGCCGTACGGGCCTGGCCTGGGCACCTTCCGTTGGGTCGTCGAGCGGACGATCTCCTGGCTGCACGGCTTCCGCCGCCTGCGTGTCCGCTGGGAACGCGACGACATCCGCGAGGCGTTCCTCGGGCTCGTCGTCTGCCTGATCACCTACCGGCACGTTCAGGGCCCTGACAGAGCCGCCGCCGCATGGCAGGCCTCTGCGGAACTGGCCGACACGAGAGTGACCTCGTGCCACACCTTCCCTCCTGACCTGCGAATCGGTGATGGCTCTGCGGCTGCCGCTCCCGTGCGGCGCGCTGGATCGCCGTGGTTTCCCGGACGCGCCGCCGTCGGCGGTTACTGGAACAGGTGGTCAAGGTAGTAGTCGATGGCAGCGGTGGCTTGTTCGGGGGTACGCAGGCCCAGGACGACAGGTGGACCCTGCGAGTCGGCGAGGCCGAAGAGCAGTTCCGCTTCTCTGTCGGGGTCGCGGTCCGGCGCGATGTCGCCGGCTTCCTGGGCCGTGCGGACGAGGTCGGCGAGGAGCTGGTAGAGGCGGGGCAGCCCGTCGACGTAGAGGGCTCGCAGGGTGGGGTTCGCCAGCATGCGGATGAGGTACGCGACGCCGACGAGCCACTCGCGGCGGCGCCGATCGTCCCTGGGAATCGTTTCCAGCAGCACCCAGCGCAGCGCCTCCCGGGGGGTGGGCTCGCCCCCGGGCCATGCCTGCTCGTTCCACCGCTGCTGGACCAGCCAGTCCTGGTACTCGATCGCATAGGCGAGCAGGGCGTCCTTGTTGGCGAAGTAGTGCTGGATGCGCCCGGTTGAGACGCCCGCCTGTGCCGCCACGGCCCGCACGGAGATCGCTTCCAGGCCATGATCGGCGACGATGTCCAGCAGCGCCTCGGCGATCTGGTCCCGGCGGGCCTTGTGGTCTACCTGTCGTGGCACGTCGACGGGCACCTGCCTTCCTCGTGGTTGCCTTCCTGGGCGAATCAGCCTAATGTCGCTTTAACAATACGAACGTATTGGAACGATGGGCCGTCTGCACGCCGCAGCGGCAAGCGGGGGAGGGCTGGACCATGCCGAAGCGACGCTCCACTGCCGGCGCCGCGCTGGGCGCAGCCATCCTCGTGGCGGTGATGGGCACAGCGGATGCGGTGCAGACCTCGCCGGCGACGGCTGGGCAGGCCCCGCAGAGGCAACGTGCCCACGGTCAGCACCCCGAGGCCTGGTCGGACATCGCCCGTACCCGCCAGGGCCGCCTGGAAGGGGTAACCGCCGACGGCGTCACGACCTATCAGGGCATCCCTTACGCGGCGCCTCCGGTCGGCCCGCTGCGCTGGCAACCCCCGGCCGCGCCACCCACCTGGAGCGGCACGCGGACGGCTGCCGAACCCGGGCCGGCCTGCGCGCAGCCAGAGGTGGCGGACTCCGCGGAGGACTGCCTGTACCTCAACGTCACCACGCCCGCTGACGGAGCGGAGCGCGCGGCCCCGCGGCCCGTCGTGGTGTGGTTGCACGGCGGGGCCTTCAGCTCGGGCTCCGGGGATCAGTACGACGCCACCCGGATGGCCCGGCAGGGCGACGTCACGGTCGTGACTGTCAACTCGCGCCTGGGCGCCCTGGGCTTCTTCGCCCATCCGGACCTGCCTGACTCCGGGGCCTTCGGCCTCCAGGACCAGCAGGCGGCGCTGCGCTGGGTACGGGACAACGCTGCCGCGTTCGGCGGTGATCCCGGCAATGTCACGCTCATGGGCGAGTCCTCCGGAGGCGCGAGCGTGTGCGCCCAGCTCAGCTCGCCCAAGGCCGCCGGACTCTTCCACCGCGCGGTCATCCAAAGCGGCTCCTGCCTGCAGAACTGGCCCAAGAACACGATCGCGCCCGGCGACCCCGCCGCCACCTATTTCGCCCCCCAGGACAAGCTGGCCGCCAAGGGCCGCGGCGCCCTGGGCTGCCGCAGCCTGAAGTGCCTGCGCGACAAGCCCGCCAAGGACGTGTTGTCCCTCAACGGGCGCTTCCACCAGCCCGCCTACGGGACGAGTGTCCTGCCACAGTCGCCGGCCCGCGCCCTCGCCGCCGGCAACGTCCACCGCGTGCCCGTGCTGCAGGGCAACACCCGTGATGAACACCGACTGTTTGCCGCCCTGTTCACGCTGGACGGACCGATGACGGCAGCGGACTACCGCCGCCTGCTCACCGAGACCTACGGCCGGCGGAAAGCGGCCCGCATCGCCCGCGAGTACCCGCCCGGTGCCACGCCCGCACTGGCCTGGGCCAAGGTCGGCACCGACCACAGCTGGGTGTGCCCCACCCTGGCCGCCGACCGGCTGCTGGCCCGGCATGTTCCGGTCTACAGCTACGAGTTCGCCGACCGCCACCCACCCGCCCCCGACCTCCGCCCCGACTTTCCGCTGGGCGCCTACCACAGTGCGGAGCTGCCCTACCTGTTCGGCATGGGCGACCTCCGCCTCGACGACGGGCAGGCCGCCCTGTCCCGACGCATGATCGCCGCATGGACGACGTTCGCCAGAACTGGTACGCCCGGCGACGGCTGGCCGCCCTTCCCGCACACCCAGCAGCTGGCTCGGAACACGCTCTCCGGCGTGGACGCGGCGGCCGAACACCGCTGCGCCTTCTGGTCGCGCACCTCCTGACGCCCGTGATCCGCGCACCCCCTGCGGACCGTACGAACGAACCCCTCCGGAGGAAGCCCATGAACGACATCGGCACACCCCTCGCCGAGGCCGACTACATCGGCGCCACCGCCCACGAGTTGAGGGAGAAGCGAGCAGCGGCCAAGATTGCCGCCGGCGTCAACCAAAAGACTCTCTTCCAGCGCCGCGGCCGGATCGTCCTGCACCCCGACCTGCTCGTGCTCACCAGCTGGTCCGACAACGGCGATCTCACCCTCACCCGCGCGGACATCACCGCGGCAGAAACCCGCTTCACCCACCTCTACGGCCGCTTCCTCGGCGGCCTGCTCAACGCCGGCCAACCCCTCATCCTCAACACCAGCGAAGCGTCGGCCGACGAGGTGTACCTGCTCATCAACCACCGCGGCTTCCTGGAGACCACGGACGATCGGGCCTGGCAGAAGCGCATTGAGCGGTGGCGCCGCGGCTGAAGCGTCGGGAAACGAACGTCTGCCGACAGTCGCACCGATGATCACAACCCGCAGGTGGGCTGGGTCGGCAACGCGTGTCGGTGGCCGGGCATTGCGCCGCCGGGAGACCCGACATCGTGGACGGGACCCGCTGCCGGCCCGAGCGGGCAGAGCGGGGTCATGGACGGCACGGGAATCCGGATTCGCCGCCCGGCCGCCGGGCGCAAAGGGCATGCACACCGTCGGGGTCCAGCGCCAGTACACCGGCACCGCCGGCAGAATCGAAAACTCCCAGGTCGCCGTCCACCTCGTCTACACGGGACTGCGCGGGCACGCGGCGGTGGACCGGGAGCTGTACATCCCGCGCTCGTGGACGTGCGCCCCGGACCGCTGCCGGGCCGCGGGACTGGACGAGGACACCGCTTCTGCGACCAAGCCGGAGCCGGCCGCCCGCATGATCGGCCGGTTCCTCGACGCCGGGCACCGCGTGGGCTGGGTCGCGGGCGACGAGGTCTACGGCGGCAAGCCGACACTGCGGACGGCCCTGGAAGAACGCGAGATCGGCTACGTGCTGCCCGTCGCCTGCTCAGCCGAAGTCGCCACCCGCGCAGGGAAGTTCCGCGCCGGTGCCCCGGCCGCAAGGGTGCCCAAGCGGGCCTGGAAGAAGCTGTCGGCCGGGGCCGGCGCCAAAGGCCACCGCTTCTACGACTGGGCGGTCATCGACCTGCCCGAGCCCGGCCCGACAGCCACCGTCAGCTCCCGCGAGGACACAGCACCAGGCGTACTGGAAGACAGTGTCCGCGCAGTCCTCGTACGACTCCAGGCACAAGAAAACAAATCCACGGTCCAGGTCATACGGATGTGCCTTCCAGGGCGTCAACGGTTCGTAGGAACAACCCAGTTCGAATTCGCCCGGGGAGGATGCCGATGAAGCGCGCCGACGCCTCACGCTGGACGGTGGTACCGAGTGGACGCAGCACAGCACGCGCGACCACCACGGTGGGTGTGATCGCCGCACTGGCCTCCCTCGTCCTGACCGGCTGCACGGCAGACACCGATGCGGCCCACCGCACCTCACCGGCCGCACGGGTCAAGGCCGCGACGGTCGACGAAGGCATCACCGACGCGCAGGAGCTGCGGATCGCGGATGCCGAGCAGCGGCTGATCAAGCAGTGTCTGAACCGGCAAGGCTTCACGTACTGGGAGGCGGAGCGGCCGAGTCTGGAGGAAAGTCGGACGCTCGGCTATGTGGCGGACGATGTCGCCTGGGCCCGCAAGCACGGGTACGGCAGCCGTATCGCGGCCAAGGAAGACCGCGCACGGCTCACCAACCCCAATCTCGTCTACCGCAAAGGCCTTTCAAAAGAGCGGCGCAAGGCGTACGACGACGCTCTGGACGGGGGGATCGACGCGCCGGAGATCACGGCCGCGCTCCCGAACGGTGGCACTATCCGCAGACAGATGGGCGGATGCGTGGCCGAGGCCGAGAAACGGCTGTACGGGGATCCGGTGGTGTGGTTCCGGGCCAACAAGATCGCCTCGAATCTGCAGCCGCTCTACGTCCCCCAGGTGATGCGGGACAAGAAGTTCGTCGCGGCGCTGCGCGTCTGGTCGACGTGCATGGAACGTGCGGGCCACCCCTACAAGGACCCGGGAGAGGCACGTCAGGCAGCGAAGGAACGGGCGTTGCGCAGCACGTCCGACAAGACGTTCGCAGCCGAGCGACAACTCGCCGTCGCCGATGCCACCTGCGCCCGCACCGCACAGCTGGCAGCCATCGGCAAGGAACGCGAGAGGCACTGCGTGAACGCCTTGCGCGGCCGGTACGGCCAGGCGCTGGACACGAGCCGCCGCATCGAGCGCGAGGCATACGTCCGGGCGGCGGGCATCGTCGGCCCCCGGACCTGACCCCACAGATTTCGCCGGTCCGGCAGAGGACCGGCGCGCCTCGAACGAGGCATACAAATAGGGAGAATCATGCGAAAGTTCGCTTCAGCCGCCGCGGTCATCGGCCTGGCGGCGCTCGGCCTGGCGGTACCGGCCACCTCCGCTCAGGCCTCGGTCCAGGGAGCCGGCTGCAACGCGAAGTGGCCGGGAAGGGACGGAAACGTCCGTGCCTGGGCCGACCCCGACTGCCAGGGCACACTGCTCGGGGTAACCCAGGGCAACGACCCCGACTGGTCTGACAACCTCGGCCCGTTCACCAGTGGTGACGAGAACAAGGCCTCGTCCGTCATGAACAGCGGAACGATCGGCGGCAAGGACGTCGTTGCGTTCTACTACAAGAGGGGACAGAGCGACGTGGACGGGTACACCTGCCTCGCACCGGGCGAGAAGTACGCGGACAACCTGCAGGACAACAGGTTCCAGAAGCGCGACGGCACCACCGTGGGCCCCGTGGACGACAACATCATGTCCCACGTGTGGGTCACCGCCTCCGCCTGCGCCTCCAACTCCTGGCTCACCTGACCTGACATGTCACTCACGCCCGGGGGCACCACCGCCCCCGGGCCGCCACCGCTCGGCGGGACACGCCTTGCCGGCGCCGGCGAGCACCGCCGCCGGCTGCTTCTGCTTCCCCGCGTCCCCTCGGTCTCCGAGTCGGCGCGGGCAGCCCGATCCTCGGCACGATCTGCTTCGCCTGCACCTGCTTCGCAGCGTCCGTGACGACCTGGTGAGTCGGCCCGGGGGCGCGGTGTCAGGATTACTCCCGACCCGTTTCCCCGGACCGCTCTCCGAACCCGCCGTTCGGATCTCTCGGTAACGGGCACCAGGCTGGAAGGCCGCCCACAACAAGTCACACAAACAGGTCCGCGCCCGTGTCGAGCACGTCTTCGCCCGCATGAAGACCTGGAAGATCCTGCGCGATTGCCGCTTGAAGGGCGACGGCGTCCATCACGCGATCAGCGGCATCGTCGGTCTCGACAACCTCGCACTTGGCCGATGGGCGAGCAGGGGGCGACGACCTACCCTGCCCAGATGCCTGGCCCCTGCTTAACGACGACGAGTCCGTGAGTCCGGTCGGATGGCCAGAGATCTATCTGATACAGAAAGTGGTCACCGGGACCTCCGTCGGTGTCGGCCGGCGGTGGTTCGGCCGAAACGTAGGAAACCCGAACACGTAGCAATCCAGCGGGAACAGCCAGGCGCGGCCCATCGGCGGGGTCGGTGCCTGGGCTGGACATGGTGAGCTGACCGGTCGGGGCGTCAAGGTCGGTCTCCACGATGTGCTCGGCTGTCGGATCCGCCGCGGGTGCGGAGGCGTGAACGGTGATCAGGGACTCGACCATGTCGTCCCGAGCTGTGCCGATGGAGATTGAGTGCGGTTCAACGCCGATGCGATGGAGGTAGACCGCTTCTTCCGTCCAGCCAGCGGGCGCCAGGTCCGGGTCCGTCGCGTGTTCGGCGATCCACGCGTCATAGGGGTCAAGGTCTTGGACGTAGAACTGGCCGTGATCGGCGTCAATCATGAATCCCAGCGAAGCATCAACCACTAGCACAGACTATCGACGCCAACGAGGGTTACTGAGGCAGGCACCGGTCGGGAGGCTTCAGTCCCGCCGCTTGGTCGGCCCCGGCCGGTTTCGCCGCCGGTAGTCGCCCGGTGGGGTCCCGTAGGCGGTCTTGAAAGCCCGGCTGAAGTCCGCCGCACACCTGAAACCCCACCGTGCCCCCACCGCGTGGACCGGCAGCTCGGCGAGTCGGGGGTCGAGGAGATCGCGGCGGCAACGCTCCAGCCTGCGGTGCCGGATCCACTCGCTCACCGTCGTCCCCTGGGGCAGAAAGAGCCGGTGGAGTTGGCGTACGGAGATGTGGTGCGCGGCGGCGACGAGGGCGGGCGACAGCTGGACGGTGCCCAGCCGGCGCTCGATGAAGGCATTGATGCTGACCAGCAGTACGCGCTGACGGCTCTCCGGCGGGACAGCGCCGCCGGACTCCGTGCGATGAGCCAGCACTGCCGTGGCAAGGTCCAGGACCACCGTGCCCAGCCGTACGGTGTCCTGCGGACGGTATGACTCCGACTCGGCGACCAGGTGCACCAGGAACTGCGCGAGGAGCCCCCCGAGCCCCGTACCGCCGGTCATCGGCGCAGCGAGCAGCCGGTCGACCTTCATCCGTGGCAGGGGCAGGGCGGCGCGTGGTATGCCCACAGTGATCGTCTCGACCGCGCCCCTGTCAGGCAGCATCCACGACTCGTACGGATGCGAGGAGTCGTTGAGCACGAGGTCCCCCACCTCCGGTGCGACCTCAAGTCCACGTTGCGCCATGGTCCGCCGTCCCTGCAGCGTCACGGCCAGCTGGTACTGATCCGGATCGAACCTGCGCACATGCACCGGCGTGCGCAGCACCTGCAGTGCGGGAAGTCTCAGCGTCGCCACATGCACCGGCCCGGCCTGCAACACCCTGGCCACGCCGCGGAAGTCGGCGGCTTCATCGCAGCTGACCACGGACGGCAGATACGACTGGGTGATCATCTCGCGCCAGCGGTCGAATCTCTCGTCCGGCGGCCACTCGTCACTGCTGTACACCGTCTCGAACACGTGCAGCACCCCCGTGGGCCGACATTCTGGCCCTCCGCTCGATCTGGTGGTGAGGCGTAATCCGGCCTGGCACGCGTTGCTAATCAGCCGTCGCTGTCTGATAACGCTCACACATGCCGCCGCGCCATAACTTCGGTCCGACAAACGACCGTTCGACTGTTCGTGAGTGAGAGGGGATCTGCGTGTTGCGCAACGTTTCACACCGCCGTCCGCTGAGGCTGTTCGCGTCCGTCCTGACCACCGGCCTGATGATGTTCGGCATGACCGTGGCGGTCACACCGTCGGCCTCAGCGGCAGCCTGTACCACCTGGAACCCCAGTGCGAACGGCGAAGGGGGCGGATCCATCACCATATCCACCCACCTCAAGAACAGCGACTACTCCGGATGCGACAACCGCGCTGCGATCTCGGCCGGCGACTGGGTCTGGGTCCGGTGCCTCAAGTGGAACAGCGCCACCTCGCACTGGTGGGTGTACCTGCGGACCGAGGTGGGCTCGAACTACGGCTGGACGTCGTTGGACAACTTCACCAGCATCGCGTACGACGACGACGGCGACGGCACCGTCGAGTACGCCGATTGCTGAGGCGAGTGTCGGAAGCTCTGGGTTGGCTCACGCGAGGCCGTGGGGGCGGAGCGCGTCTGGAGGCGCCGGGCTCCGCTCACCCGTGCCACGAGGCGCTGTTGCCTACATCCGGCCTGATCCGCCGGGCAGGCCCCGGATTCCGGGCGCCCCCGCGCGCAACCCGTCCATGACGATGTCCAGCAGGCGCGTCGCCTGCGGCTGCCAGTCATCGCGCGGTGCGAGCTGCCACAGGCCGGCGATGGCCAGCATGAAGTCGTCGGGCGTGACGCCGGGACGGATCGCGCCGGCCTCCTCGCAGGCGCGGAGCAGGAGGCCGGCCGCCTCGGTCACCGGGGTGTGGCCCGGCTTCGCCGCCTTCCCGGACGAGGTGGCCTGGCGGATCGCCTCCGCCAGGCCGGCCTTGGTCATCGCGAACTGCGCGAGATGGTCCATCCACGCCCGCAACGCGCGGTCGGGTTCCCTGGTCTCCAGCAGCACGGACGCGGTGTCCGCGATCTGCTGTACCCCCTGCCGGTAGAGCTCGAGGACGAGCGCGTCGCGGTTGGGGAAGTTCCGGTAGAACGTGCCCTGGCCGACACCCGCCTTCTTGGCGATCGCGCTCAGCGGGGTGTCGGCGGCCCGGGAAAGCTCGGCGAGGGCCACTTCCAGAATGCGTTCGCGGTTGCGTTGCGCGTCCGAGCGCAGGTGCGGGTCGTTCTTCTGTCGCACTCGTCCTCCTCGCCGGCTCGTGTCCGAGAACGGTCCTTGAGAAACGGACAGTTGTCCACTACGTTCGGACCGATAGCGGACAGCTGTCCGCTTGAGCTCACTCTAGCGTCGGACTGACGCCCCGACGTGTCCGGGACACGTGAAAGAAGGCTGAACATGGCCCCAGCCCCCTCGTCGACGTTCAGCGACATCACCCTGAACATCAACGGTGAGAAGCACCCTCTGCCCGTCGACCATCGCACCACCCTGCTCGACGCCCTGCGCGAGCGCCTCGACCTGACCGGTACCAAGAAGGGCTGCGACGAGGGGCAGTGCGGAGCCTGCACGGTACTGCTCGACGGGCGCCGGGCGGTCTCCTGTCTGCAACTTGCCGTGGCCGCCGAAGGACGTGAGATCACCACCATCGAGGGCCTGGCCGAGGGCGACCGACTGCACCCGGTGCAGCAGGCGTTCCTCGACCTGGACGGCTACCAGTGCGGCTATTGCACACCCGGCCAGATCTGCTCGGCGATCGCGGTGATCGAGGAACACGCGGCCGGCTGGCCCAGCGCCGTCACCGACGACGTCCGCCCCGAGGCCGGACCACCACCCCTGAGCGCCGAGGAGATCCGGGAACGGATGAGCGGCAACCTGTGCCGCTGCGGAGCGTACGTGTCGATCGTCCAGGCCGTGGCCCGGGCAGCGGAGGCGAAAACCGGGGAGGCGGCAGCATGAGGGAGTTCACGTACGACCGGGCCCTCGACGTCTCCGGCGCCCTCGCCCTGCTCGACGCCGACCCCGACGCCCGCTTCCTGGGCGGCGGCACCAACCTCGTCGACCTGATGAAGACCGGCGTCGAGCGGCCCGCCCGCCTGGTCGACGTCCGCGAACTGCCGCTGGACGGCATCGAGGTGACGGCGGACGGCGGACTGCGCATCGGTGCCACCGTCACCAACAGCGACCTCGCCGCCCACCCCGAAGTCCGCCGCCGCTACCCGGCGTTGGCCCAGGCCGTACTGGCCGGCGCCTCCGGTCAGCTGCGCAACATGGCCACCGTCGGCGGCAACCTGCTCCAGCGCACCCGCTGCGGCTACTTCACCGACGTGACCAAGCCCTGCAACAAGCGTGTGCCCGGCAGCGGTTGCCCCGCGATCCAGGGCGAGCACCACAACCACGCCGTCCTGGGCGCCTCCGAGCACTGCGTGGCCACCCACCCCTCGGACATGGGTGTCGCGCTGACCGCCCTCGACGCGGTTGTCTCGTACGAAACCGCCGACGGCCCCGGCGAGGTGCCCCTCGCCGACTTCTACCTGCCGGTCGGCGACACCCCGCACCGCGAGACCGCGCTGCCACCGGGCGCGCTGATCACCGGCGTCACCCTGCCGCCCGCTCCGGTGGCCGCCCACTCCCGCTACCGCAAGGTGCGCGAGCGTGCCTCGTACGCCTTCGCCATCGGCTCCATCGCCGCCGCGCTCGACGTCCGGGACGGCGTCGTACACGACGTACGCCTCGCCTTCGGGGCGGTCGCGTCCCGGCCGTGGCGGGCAACGGCGGCCGAACGCGTCCTGACCGGGGCGTCCGCCGACGCCGAGACCTTCGCCGCCGCCGCGAACGCCGAACTCGCCGCGGCGAAGCCCCTGCCGCACAACGCATACAAGGTGACCCTCGTGCGCAACCTCGTCGTGGCCGTGCTGACCGAACTCGCCGAGGAGGCCGCCCGATGACCACCGCCCCCACGGCACGCGAGAACGCCGTCGGCACCGCGCACACGCGCGTCGAGGGCCGCGACAAGGTCACCGGAACCGCCCGCTACGCCGGCGAGATCCCGTTCGCCGACCTCGCGCACGGCTGGCTGGTGCTGTCCACGGTCACCCGCGGCCGTATCCGCTCCATCGACACCGCCGACGTCCTCGCCATGCCCGGCGTGGCCGCCGTCCTGCACCACGGCAACGCCCCGCGGGTCGAGACCGGGTACGTCGGTCTGCTGGGCGTGCCGGACCCGACCGCGGCCGTCTTCCAGCACGACCGGGTGCCGCACGCGGGCTGGCCGGTGGCACTGGTCGTCGCCGACACCTCCGAACAGGCCCGGGAGGCCGCCGAAGCGCTGGTCGTGCACTACGAACAGGAGCCGCACGACGTCGACTTCACCGACGAGCACCCCGACGCGTACCCGGTCGACAACCACGGTCCGGCGGTGATCGAGAAGGGCGACCTGGAGTCCGAACTCGCCGCGTCCGCGGTCGTCGTGGACGCCGAGTACACCACCCCGGAAGAGCATCACAACCCGATGGAGCCGCACGCGGCGACGGCCCGCTGGGACGGCGGGCGGCTCGAACTCGTCGACTCCAACCAGGGCACCTTCTGGGTCGCGAGCGAACTCGCGGAGATGTTCTCGCTCGACCCGGCCTCGGTCCGGGTGCGCTCCGAACACGTCGGCGGCGGCTTCGGCAGCAAGGGCGTCCGCGCCCACCAGGTGGCCGCCGTGATGGCCGCGACCGAACTGCACCGCCCGGTACGGGTGATCATGACCCGCCGGCAGATGTTCTCGCTCGCCGGCTACCGCAGCCCCACCCGGCAGCGCCTGCGGCTCGGCGCCGACGCCGACGGCCGGCTGCGCGCGCTGGAACACCGCTCCCTGAACGCCACCTCCACCGTGCACGAGTTCATCGAGTCGGCCGCCGGCCCGGCCCGGACCATGTACGGCGCCGACGCCCACCACACCGCCAACCGGCTCGTGCGGCTCGACGTGCCGACCCCGACCTGGATGCGCGCGCCAGGTGAAGCACCGGGGTCGTTCGCACTGGAGTCCGCGATCGACGAACTCGCCGAGAAGTGCGGCCTCGACCCGATCGAACTGCGCGCCCGCAACGACCCGACAAAGGGCCCGGTGTCCGGGCTGCCGTTCAGCGGACGCCACCTGATCGCCTGCTTCCGGGAAGGCGCCCGGAGGTTCGGCTGGGCCGACCGCGACCCGCGCCCCGGCCTGCGCCGCGAGGGGCGTTGGCTGCTCGGCACCGGCACGGCGGCCGCCTCCTATCCGGCGGGCGCCGGCCCGTCCACGGCGGCGGTCACGGCGGAGGCGGACGGCACCTACACCGTGCGGATCAACGCCGCCGACATCGGCACCGGCGCGCGGACCGCGATGACTCTGGTCGCCGCCGACGCCCTGCGGACCGCGCCCGAACAGGTCCGCGTACGCATCGGCGACAGCGACCTCGGCCCCGCGTTCATCGCCGGCGGCTCGATGGGCACCCGCTCCTGGGCATGGGCGGTCACGATCGCCGCCGAGGAACTGCGGGAACGGCTCGCCCTCGGCGCCGACATCCCGCCGGAGGGGATCACCGTACGGTCCGACACCACCGAGGCCATCGGCGCCCTCGCCCAGAAGGAACGGCACTCCTTCGGCGCCCAGTTCGCCGAGGTCGCCGTCGACCCCGCCACCGGCGAGGTCCGGGTGCGCCGGATGCTCGGCATCTTCGCGGCGGGCCGGATCGTCAACCCGCTCACCGCCCGAAACCAGTTCGTCGGCGGCATGACCTGGGGCATCTCCATGGCCCTGCACGAGGAGGCGGTCCGTGACCGGGCCTTGGGCAGCCACTACGGCGCCGACCTCGCCGGCTATCACGTCGCCGCCCACGCCGACGTTCCGGCCATCGAGGCGGACTGGATCGACGACCCGGACCCCGACGACCCGGTCGGCATCAAGGGCATCGGCGAGATCGGCATCGTGGGCGCCGCCGCGGCCGTCGCCAACGCGGTCTGGCACGCGACCGGCGTACGCCACCGGGACCTGCCGATCCGCCCCGACCGCGTCCTGATGGCAGGCGTCCATGCTTGATCTCGCCGTTGAACTGCGCCGCTGGATGGAGGAGGGCCGCGCGTTCGCCGTCGCCACCGTCGTGGCCGTCGGCGGCAGTGCCCCGCGCGGACCCGGCGCCGCCCTCGCCGTCGACAGCGAGGGCACGGTCATCGGCTCGGTCTCAGGCGGCTGCGTGGAGGGAGCGGTGTACGACCTCTGCGTCCGAGCGCTCCAGGACGGCGAGACGGTCGTCGAACGGTTCGGCTACAGCGACGAGGACGCCTTCGCGGTCGGGCTGACCTGCGGCGGGATCATCGACATCATGGTCACCCCGGTCGGCACGGACGCGCCCGCGCGGCCGGTGCTCCGGTCGGCCCTGTCGGCCGCCGCCCGGGGCGAGCCGGCAGCCGTCGCCCGCGTTGTACGCGGCCCCGCCGAACTCCTCGGCACGGCACTGCTCGTGCGGCCGAGCGAAGCGGTAGGGGAGCCCTCCCGTCCCTCCCGGGCGGAGTCCGGGGCAGGCTCGTACGAAGGCGGACTCGGCGGGCACGTGGAACTGGACCGTACGGCGGCCGGTGAAGCCCGTGCTCTGCTGGACGCCGGCCGCACCGGCACGGTCGAGCTGTCGGCGGACGGCTCGCGCTGCCCCGGCGGCCTGACCCTGCTCGTCGAGTCGAGTGTGCCGCCGCCCCGTATGATCGTTTTCGGGGCGATCGACTTCGCGGCGGCACTCGTACGGGTGGGCAAGTTCCTCGGCTACCACGTGACCGTGTGCGACGCCCGCGCCGTCTTCGCCACCGAGGCCCGTTTCCCCGAGGCCGACGACGTCGTGGTCGACTGGCCGCACCGCTACCTTCGGGCCACCGCGACCGACGCGCGTTCGGTGCTGTGCGTGCTCACCCACGACGCCAAGTTCGACGTACCTCTGCTGGAAGTGGCCCTGCGGATGCCGGCCGCGTTCGTCGGTGCGCTGGGCTCACGGCGTACGCACGCCGACCGGGAACGACGGCTGCGGGAAGCGGGCCTGACCGAAGGGGAGTTGGACCGGCTGCGGTCGCCGATCGGCCTCGATCTCGGTGCCCGCACACCCGAGGAGACGGCCCTGTCCATCGCGGCGGAGATCGTCGCCACCCGACGCGGCGGGACGGGCACGCCCCTGACCGGGTCGGGCGAACCGATCCACCGCGAGGAGGAGACGCACGGCGCGGGGACGAGCTCCGGCCCCTGGGCGCGGAGCACCATCCCCATGCGATCGTCCGTGCCTAGCTTGCGGTAGTGGCCGCCCATGCGCCGCGAGCCGCCGTGACGGCGCACGGCCGAGCCCACCAGGAGCTGCGGGCAGTGGCAGGGTCTGGTGCTTCCACGCCGCCGACGAGCTCGACCGCCTCTCCCCCCCCCGCCGCGGAACTTGTCCAGGACGCGGGCTTCGAGCCCCAGGACAGAGCGCCATCAGACACCTGCACCGCCAACAACGTGACAGCGCCGCTCGCCCAGCTGGCGGCCGAGCACGGCACCACCGCGGGGACCCGCCCGCGGCGGTGCCGGCCGTGGCTCAGCGCAGGGCGCTGACCTCGGTCGCCGACAGCGTGCGCGGATAGACGTGGACGTCCGCGACGGAGCCGGGGAACGCCATGTAGGGGGTCGTGGCGGAGGCGCTGTTGACGCAGCCGCCGGCGGTCAGGGGCAGGGACGAGTCGTACTGCGGGCTGAGGTTCTTGGCAGTCCCCATCAGGGTGCCGTTCTGGTACAGGGTCATGGTGCCGGTGCTGGAGTCCCCGGCGACCGGTGCCCGGTAGGTGGCCACCAGGTGGGTCCAGGTGCCCACCGGACCGGTGTTGTTGTCTCCTTCCGCGGTGGGGAAGTCGGCGTTGTCGTCGTTGGTGGTCGTGGTCTGGAACATCCAGGCGCCACTGGGTTTGTCGTAGGACAGGTAGAAGGACTGGTGCTCCGTGGTGCCCTGGCAGACCGCGGTGGTGCCGAGCGCCGAGTTGATCTTCACCCAGGCGGAGACGGTGTAGTCGCCGAGGGTGTCGACCGCGCTCTGCTTGCTCTTGAGGAAACCGGTGCTGCCGTCGAAGGCGGCGCTGCCGGACAGCCCGCTGGGTGCGTCGGTGCCGAAGCTGACGCTGCCGGACGGGGTGAGCGCGTTGAGGGAGGCGCTGTCACTGCCGTCGGAGCCGAGCTTCCACTCGTCCTCGGGCATACCGTTGTCCCAGCCGGAGGGGACGATCACGCTGTTGGCGCCGGCATCGCTCGCCGTCATGGCGTACGGGTAGACCTGCACGTCGGAGACGGAGCCGGGGAAGGCGTTGTACGGCGACGTCGCGTCGGGGCTGTTGATGCAGCCGCCGATGGTCAGGGGCAGGGACGAGTCGTACTGCGGGGTGAGGTTGGTGGCCGTCCCCATCAGCGTGCCGTTCTGGTAGATCGACATCACGCCGGTGCCGGAGTCACCGTCCACCGGAGCGGTGTAGGTGACCAGCAGGTGTGTCCAGGTGCCCAGGGCCCCGGTGTTGTTGTCTCCTTCCGCGGTGGGGAAGTCGGCGTTGTCGTCGTCGGTGGTCGTGGTCTGGAACATCCAGCCCTTGTTGCCCCGGTCGTAGCCGAGGTAGAAGGCCTGGTGCTGGCTGGTTCCCTCGCAGATGGCGGTGGCAGGGTTGTCCGCGGAGTCGAGCTTCACCCACGCGGAGACGGTGTAGTCGGCGAGGGTGTTGACCGCGGTGTGGTCGCTCTCCAGGAATCCGGTACTGCCGTCGAAGGACGTGGCGCCGGCGGGGGCGTTGACCGCGTCGGGCCCGGCCGCGTTGAAGGTGGCCCCGCCGACCGCGGTGAACGGGTTGTCCCCGCGCTGGTCACTTCCGTCGGCGGACAGGGCCCACTCGTTGTCGGGAGTGTCGCTGCCGGTGGCTTCGGGGACGATCAGGTTCGGCGCGATGGCGACGACCTGGGTGTTGGTGTCGTTGAGGTACCGGGCGGCGAGATCGTCGTAGTAGGCGTTGGACGGGTTGCCGCCGGAGAGGTCGGCCGCCTTGACACTGGAGGAGGTGGCCGTGCCGTCCGTGGAGACCGCCGCCGCGAAGTCGATGACCTGCGTGGGGAAGGTGTCCAGCAGGTAGCTGTTGACCTGCTCGCGCGCGGACTCCTGCGTCGCCGTGCCCGTGTGGGCGGCGGTGAACGGCGGAATGGTGGTGAGGTAGACGGTGATGTTGGAGTTCTGCGTGACGGGCTGGCCGTTGATGTACGTCTGCCCGTCGTCGGTGCAGTACGAGCTGAGCTGGCTGTTGAGCGCGGCCAGTCCGTTCTCGACCTTCGCGGCGCAGGTGTTGGCGTCGCTGGTGCAGTTGAGCAGGTCGGCGGCGCCGGTGGAAACGAGCACGGTGCGCACGTTGCCCTGGGCCAGCACGTTGCGGTCCAGCGGGTTGAGCGCGTTGGTCGGAGTGTCGCTGCCGGCCTGGGGCAACAGGTTGTTGTTCAGGCCGGCGCTGTTGGTGCCGGCGTTGAGGACGCCGTAGTCGACGGTGTCGTCCCCGTTGGGGTCGTCGACGATGGCGCTGGTGATGGCGTCGCTGAGGTGGTGCTTGCCGTCGGCGCTCGCGGTGTCCGCGTTGACGCTCTGGTCGCCGTAGAGGACCAGGGAGCCGGTGGGCGCGGAGGTGGGCGTGGTGACGTCGATGCCGGCCAGGTACGGCAGACCGCTGTAGGTCGTCTGCGTGTACTTGGTGGCCGCGGTGTCACCGGTGCGGTTGGCCGCGTCGCTGACCCACACCGGAGTCTGGGCCGCGCCGTGGCCGGGCATGGCGGACACGGAGCCGTGCACCTGCAGGCTGACCAGCACGGTCGCCTGCTGGTCGACGTGCAGGGTGACCGGGTCGCTGGTGACGTCGCCGCCGGCCGGCACGGTGACGGAGGCGGAGCCGTGGTTGAAGGCGAGCGGCACCGGTGCCGCGGCCGCTGTGGCGCCGCCCGCGGTGGCGTCCTGCAGCGCGACGGAGGCCGCGTCGAAGGTCACCGGGCTGGTGCCCATCGCGTTGGACAGGTGGATGCGGACCCCGTCGCCGTCGTCGGTGCCGATGCTCACGTGGGCCGGGATGCGCAGCGTCTGCCCGTTCACGGTGGCGGTGGTGCCGCCGGACTGCTGGACCTTGGCGGTGTCCTGGACGGAGGAGAAGGTGCCGACGAAGTGCTGGGAGCTGTTGCCCGTCAGGGGCCGCAGGCCCAGCCCGAGGACGTGCAGGGTGGGCTGGCCGGCCTGCACACCGTTGGTGAACAGCGGCAGGGAGATGCTGCTGACGACCGAGCCGGGGCAGGCCAGCGGCACGCTGACGGCGTAGACCTTCGGGCCGGGGCTGGGGCTGGTCTGGGTGTTGTTGCTGTGGTTCTGGTGGACCAGGGTCAGCGTGGCCGCGGAGGCGGGACCGCTCAACCAGTCGGGCACGGTGTCCAGCGTGTACGACTGGTCGGCGGGGTTGCCGTCGGGGTCCAGGCAGTTGTTCTTGCCGTAGGTGATGGTGCCGGTGGCGCCCTTGGCCGCTCCGCCGGTGGCGAAGGCCAGGAAGACCACGGCTCCACCGGTGTTCACCACGCCGCTGCCCGGCACGGTGAGGGTCTGCCCGGAGGACAGCATGTTGTCGTAGGTGCCGGTGCCGAACTTCGGCAGCGCGATGGCGGCGCCGTCCACGGTGACCGACTTGCCGCTCTGCCAGCCCGCCGTGCTCGTCAGGTCGGCGGAGTTGATGCTGTTGCCGGAGCCGTCGGCGTCGGCCGTGCTGGTCGTGGTGGTGAAGGTGCTGGTCGCGGTGTTGTTCAGGCAGCTCGAGGTGCTGTTGACCGCGCAGGTCAGCGCGGGCGCGAGGCGCAGCACGTCGATGCCCGCCTGGTAGCCGGTCGAGGTGGGGTTCTTCCCGGTCAGGGTCAGGGTCAGGGTGTGCGCTCCCTGCTTGAGGGTGAGGAGCTGACCGCTGGAGTCCCTGGGGATGCCGAGGTTGACGAACCGGGTGGTGACGTAGGAGTTGTAGGCGTCGAAGCCGTTGATCAGGGTGGCCTCGGTGGGCTTGCCCGCGTCCAGGACGAGGCGGTAGATGCCGTAGTCCTTGGCCCTGGTCAGGTTGACGCCGAAGCTCCAGGGACCGTCCTTGGGGATGTCGAAGCCGAAGGTGGCACTGTCACCGGAGACGACCTTCGTCGTGCTCTTGTTGGCGAGGAAGGCCTGGTAGCCGTCGGCGAACTCGTAACCGCTGCCCGCGGCCTGGCTGATCAGCTGACCGCCCTTGGAGGTGGTCGTCGCCTTGGGCACGGCCGTGGTCGTGCCGTCGGCGTTGGTCGCCGTCCACCCGGCGACCAACTTGTCGCCGTAGGCGTACGTCGGTGTGCTGGTCCCGGCGTAGAAGGCGTAGGACGTCTGGGTGATCGACGTCGAGCCGGCCTGGTCGACGGCCTTGGCGTACAGGGTGTGGGGTCCCGCGGTGCCGGGGGCGAAGGCGGGGGAGGCGCTGCCGTTGATCACCGCGGTGCCGGTGCCGGGCCCGTTGTCGGAGGTGACGTAGTACACCTTGCCCGGCGTGATCTTCGTGGTGGTGGTCCAGTGGGTGACGCTGCTGCTGTAGACGGTGTTGCCGAGCGTGGCGTCCAGCGCGAACAGGTAGCCGGTGACGTTGTTGGTGCGGTTGTTGCTCAGCGTGAACGTGCCCTTGTCCCCGAAGGCGGAGCCGATCTGCTTGGCCGGGAACTGGCTGGAGGTCACCGTGGGTGCGGGTGGCGCGCTGGTGTCCACCGTGAACGTCTGGGTCTTGGTCCAGATGCCGGAGCCGGTTCCGACCCAGTAACCGGCCGCGTTCTGCGCGGTGGCCTTCCAGGTATAGGTGCCGTCGGGCAGGCTCGGTGTGGTCCAGTCACTGCCGTTGGTGTTGTACCGGGCGCGCTTCTTGGAATCCAGGTTGGGGCCGAATCCCTGGTGGATCAGGGTGCCGGAGGAGTTGAAGACGTTGTAGTCGACGCGCACGAGTTCGCTGCCGCCGGCCAGGTCCGGGTCGACCGCCCGCGCCGACAGGGTCGGGGTGTGCGTGGTGGTCATCGTCTTGCCCGAGCTGACGATGGACGGCTTGATGGCGGGGGTGCCGGTGCCGTTCTTCAGCTTCGGGCGGTAGCTGTAGGTGACCGACATGGTGGCGCCGCCGCCGTGGGCGAGCTGCTTCCACTGGGTGGCGTCGTTCATGTCGGGCGACTGGACCATCAGCGTCATGCTCTTCCAGCCGCCGGCCGCCGCGCTCTTGGCCCGTGAGGTCACGTCGAACTCGAGCGACGGTGGACTCACCCAGGAGTGCGCACCGTCCGTGACCGGGCAGGTGCCGGCCTCGTGGCTGACGGGGTTGGTTCCCAGCGAGCCGGTGCGGCCGCCGGGCTCATGACCCCAGTACAGCGAGGACGACGACCATCCGGTGGGCCGGTCGGTGCCGTAGACGGCGGCCGGGGTGTCCGCGCAGGAGGCGGCGGAAAGCTGCTTCACATAGAGCGAGGCTTTGGTGACCACGGCGCCCTGGATGCCGCTGGTGTTCATCTGGTAGTAGGTGCGGGCCCGTTCACCGTTGCCGGGGTAGGAGTTGTCCCACCCCTCGCGGGCGTTGGTCTCGCCCGAGGTGGACGTCGAGTTGTAGACGTTCCAACCGTTGTCGGAGATCCGCGCCCAGTGCAGCTGGGACGGCCTGCCGCTCCACTCCGGGTCCACGTAGACCGGGTAGGCGGTGCTCTTGGCGGAGAGCAGCTCCCGGTCCAGGCCCAGCAGTTGCCTGCCGGACTTCATGCTCAACTTCACCCGGGCGCGGTGCCTGCCGGCCTTGACCGCCGCATGGTGCTCGGCGCGGGCGGACGAGGCGGTCGCCGTGCGGGCCGGGGACGCGCCGGCGGACTTCTTGCCGGCACTGTCCCACATCAGCGCGGTGTCACTGTGGAACACCGTCTCGCCGGTGCGCTTGTCGGTGGCCTGCGCACCGCCGTCGCGTGTGGGAGTCACCTTGACTTGGGAGGAGGTGGTGTTCAGCGCGAGGCTTCGCAGGCGTGGATCGGCCGCCGCCTTGCGTGACTTGACCACGAGGATCGAGGAGTAACCGGAGGCGTCCGCGGTCAGCTGCAGGTCGACCTGGGGCAGCACCTCGGGGTAGGTGGCGGTGTCCCCGGAGATCACCGGCCTGGGCAGCTCGCCCGGCCAGGAGAAGCCCAGCCTGTCGCTGCCGTCGCGCATCGTGACCAGCGCGCCCGAACCGCCGCCGGAGAACGTCACGTCGGTGACGGCGGCCTTGGGGGCCCAGGTGCCGTTCGCCTGTCGAACCAGCGTCGTGTCGATCGGCACCCACTTGCCGTGCTGCAAGGCGCGCTGCGGCATCGAGGAGTCGGTGCGCGTGAAGGTCCCGTCCGGGTTGGCCACCACCGTCGTGCCGACATCGGTGAGCTGGTCGACCGGCACCGGCTTGCCGGTGGCCTTCGCCCGCGCGGACGCCGCCTGCGTCGGGTTGAGACGCCTCGTTGCGGCATGTGAGCGAGTGCTGTGCGGCTTCGCGTGCGGTGAGCGGGCAGCGGCGGAGGGCGCCGCTTGGGCCGACACCGTCGCGGTCAGCGACCCCGCGGCGAGGGCCGCGACGACAGCGACGGCGATGGGTCTGGACGCGGCACGTCCGGACGCACGCAGGGGTGTGCCATGGGAAGGCATCGAGGTTGGGGTCCTTCGCAGATCTCAGGCGGTCCCCCCGTGGGCCCGCGCCGCAGTGCATTCTGCGGGCCCCGGTGATCGAGGTCCATCACGAACTGACCGGCGGCTCTCCCTGGATGGTCCGCTTTTGGCGCATGAGAGATGGCTTGGGTTTCAATCCGGGTGATCCTTTGGGGTTTTCACAGGAAATCCTTTGCCTGTGTGGATCGTGTGAGGTCCTAGCGTGATCCACCACGGGGGTGTGTGAGCTTTGCGTGCCCTCCGTTTGACGTGCACTCAGGCGCCCGCCGGGCGACCTGTGTGCTCTTGGCTCAGGGAGGGGATCGCACACCATGGTGCGGACAACGGGGTGGAGATGGGGGCGGTCGGCCTCACGAACCCGAAGACTTCGACGCACGGCGTTCGTCACGGCCGGCGCCCTGCTGGTGTCGGGCCTGCTGCCCGCCGGTACGGTCGCGGCGGCCTCCGGGACGAAGGCGGGACGGCATGTGTCGGCTCCGGCGGCTCCGCACGACAAGCGGGTCCCGTTCACGCACGCCACTCCCCGGCGTGTCCCCTCACACAAGGGCTTCAGGCACTTCGATCCCGCCGCACACGCCAAGCTCCCGGCGGCGGGCAGTGCCGTGGTGACCCTGCCGGTCGCGACTGCTTCGGCGGGGCTGAGCACCAAGGCGACCCAGGTGCGGGCCGGAAGCACGCCCGTCCTTCTCGGCGCCGCTGCGACCGCCCGGCCTCAGGCCGGCACCGTGACCCGTGCGCAGCCGGTGCGGGTGAGCGTGCTGGGCCAGAAGGCGGCGCGTGCCGCAGGTGTCCACGGTGTGCTGTTCACCCTGCGGCGCACCGGCCCGGGCGGCGGCAAGGTCGCCCTGCGGGTGGACGACTCCTCCTTCCGCTACGCCTACGGCGGTGACTTCGCCTCGCGTCTGCACCTGGTGCAGTTGCCCGCGTGCGCCGTGACCACGCCCAAGCTGCGCAGGTGCCAGGTCCAGACACCGGTGCGCACTGCCCCCGGGGCGCGGCTGTCGGGACAGGTCAGCGTGCCGGGCGCGGCGACCGGCAGCAGTGCTTTCCGCACCAGTGGGGCGACGGCGTCGTCCGGCGCCATGGTCGTCATGGCGGCGACCTCGGGCACGTCGGGTTCCTCGGGTGACTACTCGGCGACGAGCCTGTCGCCCGCGGGGACGTGGTCGACCTCCGGCAACACCGGGTCGTTCACGTACTCGTACCCCATCAGCGTGCCCGCGGCCGTCGGCGGATCTGCGCCGAACGTGAAGCTGTCGTACGACTCCTCCAGCCAGGACGCGCGGACGGAGGGGACGAACAACCAGTCCTCCTGGCTGGGTGACGGCTGGACCACGCAGGACAACTTCATCGAGCGCACCTACAAATCCTGCAAGGACGACTCCTCCTCCGGCGCTCCGAAGGACGACGGGGACGAGTGCTGGGCGGGTCAGATCCTGACCCTCTCGCTGAACGGGAAGTCCACCGCCATCGTCTACGACGACGCGACCAAGACCTTCCGCCCGGTCTCCGACGACTCGACCACCAAGATCCAGAACCTGACCGGGGCCACGAACGGCACCGACAACAAGGAGTACTTCAAGGTCACCCAGGGCGGGACGCAGTACTTCTTCGGTCTGAACCGGCTGCCGGGCTGGTCGTCGGGCAAGGACGAGACGAAGTCCGTGTGGACCGAGCCCGTCTACCACGCGCACAGCGGCGTCTCGGCCTGCCCGGACAGCACGACCTTCGCCGACACGTCCTGCAGCCTCGGCTACCGCTTCAACCTCGACTACGCCGTGGACCGGCACGGCAACGCCACTGCCTGGTACTACAGCCCGGAGACGGGCTACTACGGCGCGGACATGAAGGACACCGCGGTCTCCTACACCCGTGGTGGCACGCTCTCGCGCATCGACTACGGCATGACGTCGTCCACGATCTACTCGGGTACCGCCCCGGAGCAGGTTCTCTTCGACACCGCCGAGCGCTGCATTGCCGGCACCCCGTCGGGCAACACCTGCGCGGACAGCCAGTTCACCGCCGCCAACGCCGCTTACTGGCCGGACGTGCCCATCGACCTGAACTGCAGCTCGGGATCGACGAGTTGCACGAACCACGGCCCGAGCTTCTGGTCCCGTAAGCGGTTGACCTCGATCACCACGCAGATCCGCAGCGGTGGGGCGACCAAGCAGGTCGACAAGTACTCCTTCACGCAGTCGTTCCCCGACGGCGGCGACCACGCGCCCACGCTGTGGCTCGACTCGGTGCAGCGCACCGGCCTGGACACCCTGGGCGGAGCCTCCGGAGGCACCTCGACCCCGGCCATCAGCTTCGACCCGCCGCTGCAGCTGCCCAACCGGGTCGGCACCATCCCGCAGATGCCGCTGATGTACCACGACCGCATCCAGACGGTCACCAGCGAGACGGGCGCCCAGACCACGGTCACCTACGACCGCCCGGACTGCTCCAGTGCTCCGGCCAGCGACCCGAACGACCCGGCGGACGCGGCGGCGCAGTCTTTCGCGTCCACGAACACGTTGTCGTGCTTCCCGGTGTACTGGACTCCGACGGGTCAGCCGGCGCCATGGATGGACTGGTTCCGCAAATACAAGGTGACCTCGGTCGTCACCACGGACGTGCACAACTCCTACCAGGACGGCACGCAGCCGGAGTTGGAGACGGACTACGCCTACAAGGGCAATCCAGGCTGGCACTATGACGACAACGAGGTCGTCAAGGCCAAGAACCGCACCTGGGGCCAGTTCCGGGGCTACCCCGAGGTGGACGTCACCACCGGTGACCCCAACGTCTTCCACAAGACCAACGGCACCTCCGTCCACGACCAGAAGACGCTGTCGAAGACGTACTACTTCCTGGGCATGAACGGCGACACGCTGCCCGGGGGCAAGACTCGCTCGGTGCCCGACCTGACCAGCCAGGACGGCGCCACGTCGGTCGCCGACGACAACGCGCTGGCCGGACAGGTCTTCGAGACCGACACCTACACCGCCTCCGGCGGCAGCCTGGACAAGACAGCCGTCACCGTACCGACCATCATCGGTCCCACCGCCAGCCGCAACCGCAGCGGCCTGCCCGACCTCACGGCGCAGATGGTGCGCACCGCCAGGACACTCACCCGGCAGGCCGTCTCCTACGGCTGGCGCAAGACGGAGACGGACACCTACTACAACCGGACGCTGGGCAAGCCGACCACCGGTATGCAGGTGCAGGTCGACGACCGGGGTGAGACCGCCGACAGCGACAACGCCACCAAGTGCACCTACACCCGCTACCTGACCGGGAGCGTCGACACCCTGGTGCTGCCGGCCGAGGTCATCACCACGGCCCAGGACTGCTCCAGCGCCGGTGCGACCCCCGGTGGCACGCTGGTATCCGACCTCCGTACCTCCTACGACAACAAGGCCTTCGGTTACGACGGCGACGGCCGGTCGAGCCCGGACCTGCCCGCCACCGGTGACGCGACCCTGGTCCAGAAGGCGTCCGCGGCCTCCGGCGCCACCGCGACCACGTTCATGGACGCGGCCGTGACCAAGTACGACGACTACGGCCGTATCACCCAGGTGACGCGCACGCCCCACTCCACCGCTCCGGACGGTACGAGCCTGTCGCAGAGCGTGGTCACCGGCTACACCCCGGCCACCGGTGAGCTTCCGACCGACGTGGTCACCGCCGTCCAGGTCACGCCCGGAGCCGCCTGCACGGTCAGCAGCACGAGTTCCAAGGACTGCCAGGTCGCCACCAGCACATTGGATCCGGCTCGTGGTCTGCCGACCGCCAAGAAGGACGCGGGCGGCCTGCTGACCTCGCTCTCGTACGATGCGCTCGGCCGTCTGACGGCCGTGTGGCTGCCCAACGAGATCAAGGCCAACGGCGCGCCGGCCGGCATGACCTACTCCTACAACCTGGCCCAGTCGGCGCCCTCGACCGTCGCGACCAACACGCTGCTGGACAACGGCAGTTACAGCACGAGCGAGACGCTGTACGACGCGATGCTCCGTCCGCTCCAGATTCAGACGACAGCGGAGAGCTCCAGCACCGCGGTCTCCGACGTCCAATACGACTCGCACGGCTGGACGGTCGTCGCCAACAACGCCTACAACGTCTCGGGCAACCCCGGAAGCAAGCTGGTCTCCGTCTCCCAGGTGTCCATCCCCGACACCACCGTCACCGACCACGACGGCTTGGGGCGCGCCGACCTCGTCACCGAGGAGCACGACGGCACCAAGACCTGGACGGCGACCACCGCGTTCACCGGGGACAGGACCACCGTCCTGCCGCCCAAGGGCGGGGTCGCCACCACCACCGTCACCAACGCCCGCGGGCAGACCACCGAGCTGGACCAGTACACCGCAGCGCCCACGGTCTCCGGATCCGCGGCCACCGGCTTCACCACCACCGGCGGCACCACCTCGCCGACCACCTACGGCTACAACCCGGCCGGACAGCAGACCCGGGTCACCGGACCGGACAAGACCGACTGGACGTTCGGCTTCGACCTGCTGGGCCGCAAGAAGTCCCAGCACGATCCGGACGCGGGCGGCAGCAGTTACGGCTATGACGACGCCGGCAACCTGACCTCGACCACGGACGCCAAGAAGGTCGAACTCGACTACACCTACGACCTGCTCGGCCGCAAGCTCACCGGCACGGACAAGGCCGAGTCCGGCTTCAAGTTCGCCGAGTGGGCCTACGACACCCTCCGGGTCGGTCTGCCGACCTCGTCCACCCGGTACGTGCAGGGGGTGAGCGGCGGCTACACGGTCGGCGTCACCGGCTACACCAGCCTCGGCAAGCCGACCGGCACGAAGATCACCCTGCCGGCGTCGGAGGCGCCGCTGCCGTCCACGTACACGACGACCTACACCTACTCCATCAACGACCAGCTGCTGAAAACCCAGTCCGATCCGCGTACCCAGGGCCTGAACAGCGAGGTCATCACCTACGGCCGCGACGCACTGGGCAACCCCACCACGACCGGCAGCAGCATCAACACCTACGTCGGCGCCTCCGTCTACACCAACTACGGGGAACCTTCGCGGCTGACGTTCGGCGCCTCGACCAACCCGGCCTGGGCGACGTACACCTACGACGACCAGACCCGCCGCCTCACCGACCGCCTCATCGAGCGGACCCAGGCTCCCGGTCCGACGGTGGACGACACCAAGTACACCTACGACGCCGCAGGAAACCCCACCTCCACCACCGACCAGCAGTCGGAGACCGGCAACACCGTCACCGACCAGCAGTGCTACTCCTACGACACACTGGACCGGCTCACCGACGCCTGGACCGCCAACGACAACTGCGCCGCCAACCCGCCCACCGGCAGCACCCTGACCACCACGGCGGGCTCGTACTGGCAGTCGTTCGGCTACGACGCGATCGGCAACCGCAAGCAGAGCGTCGACCACGCCATCGGCGGCACCGGCACCACGGCCACCACCACCTACACCGACGGCTGCACCACCGGCTGCAACTCCACCGGCACCCAGCCGCACACCCTGACCGCCACCACCGGAGGCACCAACCCCACCGAGTTCGGCTACGACGAGAACGGCAACCTCCACACCCGCACCCCCACCAGTGGCCCCGGCCAGACCCTGACCTGGGACGACGAGAACCATCTCGCCCAGATCGACACCACAGGTGCCGGCCCGTCCACGACGAAGTACCTGTATGACGCCGACGGCAACCAGCTCATCCGTCGTGACCCCGGCCAGACCACCCTCTTCGCCGGCGACACAGAGATCATCGTCAACACCGGTGTGACCCCGAACGTTCTGCTCGGCGGGGTGCGCACCTACAGCCACGGCGGCGCGGGTGCCCCGGTGGCCGTCCGCTCCAGCCTCTCCGGCGGAGGCCTGAAGTACCTCTTCAGTGACGCCCACGGCACGGCGACCCTGGCCATGGACGCCACCACCCAGCAGGTCGCACGCCGGCAGTACACCCCTTACGGCCAGCCACGTTCCAGCGCCAACACCACGACCTGGTCCGACCCCACCCACTCCTTCCTCGGCAAACCACAGGACGCGGCCACCGGCTACACCGATGTGGGCGCCCGCAAGTACGACCCCGCTCTCGGCGCCTTCATCAGTGTCGACCCCGTCTTCGAAGCCACCAGCCCCCAGGAACTCGGCGGCTACGCCTACGCCTCCGACAACCCGCTTTCCGGATACGACCCCACCGGTCTGGACAACTGGTGGGCCGACCCGACGATGAACAAGCCGCTCAAGGGCGGCACCCCCGTCTCGCAGCAACTCGCGAACGAGCAGGGATTCGGCGACCTCTGCAACGCGAGCAACTGCTCGCACTACAACCCCAAGCTGAAGCCCAGCTACCTCAACTCGGCTGCCGTGACGGCACTGGCGGCGGCTGCCGGATGGGGCAGGGACAAATACATCCTTTCGATCAGCGGCAAGAACACCGTGAGCGGTGCCGTCGCTGTCGCGGATCAGGAGTGGGAGACGCAGGACTACCTCAAAGCCTCGCGGCAGATCCGCTCAGCGGTGTACGCACGGCTTCAGGCACTCGCTGACGAAGGCGAGTTGAGCAAGACCCAGCTCAACAGGTTCGCCACGATCACCGTCGCCTGGGACGAGAAGAAGCAGATGATCTACTGGGCGGCCTACAAGGCGGGCCGGAGAGGCCCGGGGGACTTCTGCGCCGAGGATCACTGCGACATGGAGGCCGCGGCGAACGGTTCGGAGAAGGAGGACCTGCAGTACACCGAGGCGGTGGGCGCCCGCGACGGGGCGGAAGTGAGCGTGTGTACCCGGTGCCAGGAGAGTCGCGAGCTGGAGCAGTTCGAGGCATCGGGCGCCGAGATGCGCAAGGGCGGCCGGCTCTGGCTCCAGCAGATGGCCGAGAGCGGTGCGGACGCCGGCGGCGAAGCCGAGGCGGAAGCTCAGGCCGAGGCGCAGGCCGAGGCACAAGCGGAGTCCAGGGCCGAATCGGAGGCTCTGCTCGAGGGCTTCGAGATGGGCATGGAGGACGAGTGACCGTGTGGACGGTGAGCCGTCCATCTCCGTAGCGCGTCGCGGGCGGCGCCCCTCCCCACTCGGAGGGGCGCCGCCCGCGACGTCACGGATTCCGCACCCAGCGGTGGCCGTGGGGGAGGGAGGTACCTTTCGGGACGAAGGAGCGCGGCCAGGGTTTGCGGTCCAGCTCGATCATGGAACGGCTGACGATCTCCTCGAACCAGTCGGCGGCGATCCTGCCCAGCTCCTCGGGCGACCCGGTCGCCTCCAGCGGCTCGACGTCCGTGACCGGCTCGGGGTGGTATGTGCTGCTGTTCCGCTCGCTGCAGAAGAGACGGTCACCGGCCACGGTCGCGCCCAATGTCATGACGACGAGCTTCTGGTCCCGGTGCTTGAGATCCACGATCAACGTGAGCACCGCCTGTCCGGCGGCGAACGCCTCGTCCCACGCGGCATCGTAGGCGTCGCGCGGGGCGCGCGCGTCCTCTTCCTCGTCTTCCTCGTCGGCGGGAAAGACAAGCACAGCAGTCGCGTCGGGCGGGCATTCCGGCCACCCGCGTGCGCGCTCGCGGACGATACCCACCAGGGCAGTGTGTGGGGGGCTCAGTTCGCCCTCGTCCACCTCGAACCAGTCGTCGTTCATGGCCGAATATTACGGCGAGGCCGAGAGCACCGTAGCTCCGGTCCGCACCACCGAGTCCCTCACCCGGCAGGCGGTCGCAGCTGCATGAACGCAGTCTGTCCGTCAGGTTCTGAGGCCGGGTAAGGGGCACAGACGCCTTCGGCAGGCGCAGGCCGGTGTCAGCTACAAGACGGGGGCGCTTGGTTTCACCCACCTGAACTGGTCAGTGAAACCTGGAAGCCGTATCTCAACCGAACCCGATCCGTTGAATTCTGCTGGTCAGGCATGGTGTGGCTCGGAATGAGAGAGGCATCCGGCGTCTTGTTTCCGCTCCGCGAGCGAAGGGTGCGCGATGGCGTCGGTGCGGGGAATGCTGGAGGAGCGGGAGACAGCGGCCCGTATACGGGTGGAAGGGCTACGGGAGGAAGCCGCTCGGCTGGCTGAGGTGTTGGAGGCCGCCGAGATCGGGCTGGCCAGCGGGTGATCGCGCGGGAAGAGCTGGTCGAAGCCCTGGCAGCCTCGGTTGCCGAGACCACCGCAGGGACCCAGGCCGAGGAGAAAGCGGTGCTGTCGCTCGCGCCGGCGCCAGGGCTCGACGGTGCCGCCCTGGCGGGAAGGGCTGCCGGTGACGGTTCTGGCGCCGGACCATCAGCGCATTCTGGGCGTGTGGGAACCGCGGCGATCCACGGGTCACGGACCGTGCCGCGCAGCCGGTCGTGGAACTCGGCGATCAGCCCGTGCTCGCGCCAGCGGCGGAAGAAGGTGTAGACCCGGGCCCATGCGGGGAAGTCGGCGGGCACGGCCCGCAATGAGATCCCGCCCGCGACCAGGTAGCGGATCGCGTCCAACTGCTGCCGGTGGCAGTAGCCCTCGGGCCGTCCACCCCGCCCCTGGAACCAGGCCGGCACCGGCAGCAACGGCCGGCCGGCCACCCACTCCGCGTCCGTCATGTCCGACGGACACTCGCGCACCCGGTCCGGATGGTCGGCCGTGTTGCCGTACACGTGCGCAAGGCAATCGCACGACACGGCGGGCGAGTTGAAGTCAACGTGCTCGGGCACGTACCGCCCTGCTTTCACGCGCGGATACCGCCGCAGTCACCCGATCGAGACTCCCGTTCGATCGACAGCCTTCGAGATCGGTACGGGCACAACCACTTACGTGTCGGGATGCTCCGGCAGGGCGAGCCAGTCCGACCAGGAGATCTCGCGGCCGAGGAAGCGCGGCTGCTCGAAGGGCCAGTCGGCGACGATCCACTGCGGCACCAGCGCGTCGAGGGCCTGCTCGACCTTGCTGCCCACCAGCTCGTCCACTACCCACCAGGAGATCTCGCCGTCCGCGTCGGCCCTCTCCGGTGGGTCGATGTAGACACAGCCGAGCAGAGCTGTCTCCGCCGCGTCGAACAGCGCGTAGTTGAAGGACTGGTGTGCGGCGATCTCCTTCTCGTGCCGCAACAGGTCGGCCTGGTCGGCCTCGTAGGTCATGGTGGCCGCGGGCCAGCCCCAGGCCGGGCCGAAGATGGTCCACAGCCGCTCGCGCGAACCCATCACAGCCGGATAGTCGAGCGGGGTGTCCGCCTCCCGGATCGGCCGCAGGTGATGACCACCGCCCGGCAGCGGTACCAGGACGGGGTGGACGAAGTCATCGGGAAGCCAGCTCATGGAGCCCGACCGTAGCAGCGCGCGGCCGTCCGCTCCCCTGGATTTTCCCCGCATACCGCCAGGCCCTGCTCTCATGCCGGGCAGGCGAGCGCGATCCCCGCAACTACCGGGCTTTTCTCGGACTGGCACCCGCCCTGTTTTGCTACAAAACGACGCGCCCGCCTCACCACGTAGGACACGGTCTTAGCACGCTCTTTAACCTTTGGCGGAGCCTCAATGACACCGGTAGGTTCTCCGCGGTGACCTTGATGGAGACGCAGGGCCTCGCGTCGATGACCGACGAGGCGCAGTTACGTTGGATGGCGTTGGGCGACACGACTCGGCAGCCGCCGGTGGTCATGCTCCACGGCGGTCCGGGGCTGCCGGACTATCTGGGCGATGTCGCCCCCATGGTCGCGGACCTCGCGCCCGTGTACCGATACGACCAGCGTGGCACAGGCCAATCCCCGTGGCAGGGCCGCCATTCCTTCGCCCGGCATGTCGACGATCTCGCCGAGCTGCTCGACGCATGGGACGTTCCCAAGGCCGTGCTGATCGGGCACTCCTACGGCACTGATCTGGCGAGCCGGTTCTGTCTGACACATCCTGACCGGGTTGCCGCGATGCTGCTGATGTGCGGGCCGTTCGTCGGTGATTGGCGTACCGGGGACCGAGCGGAGCGCGGACGCCGCATGTCCGCAGCCCAGCAGGAGCAGCTCCGCGCGTTGGAGGAGTTGCCGCACCGCACGGAGGAGCAGGAAGTCGAGCTGCTCACCCTGGCCTGGTTCACCGACCACGCCGATCCCGAACGCGGGTGGCACTGGGCAGCGCAGGGTGCCCGGCGGCGTCGCCCCATCAACTGGGCGATGAACAGCGAGCTCGGCAAGGAAGGCCGCGCGGACCCGCTCGATGAACATCTTGCCGAGCTCCGCGCATGCCTGCCCGCGCGGGCGGAGCTCCTCGGTGGAGCCGACGACCCCCGTCCTGTGGCGGCGCTTGAAGTACTCGCACTCAGGCTCGACATTCCGCTGACCCGGGTCGACGACGCCGGGCACGAGCCCTGGTTGGAGCAGCCCAACACCATGCGGGCGCACCTTCGGCGCTTCGTGCAACGCACGGTGGGCTCATAGGGCTTCGACCGGATTGCCGGCCGGCCTCATCCCCGGCTGTCGGCATCGCGGCAGGGCTGGCGTCGAAATGGTCCTCGAACCAGGCCGCTCACCTGGGTGTTCGCCGGACACCGAGGCGGCCTTCATCTGATCATGTGCTCCGACCAAGGACACACATGAGCACGACGAAGGCCGTTGAAGGTGAGTTTGCTGCCTGATCATGTTCCAGGGGAGGCGTTCGCGAAAGCGTCACGCTTCCGGGAGGGTTTACTCGACTGCCCGACCACGCGGGGGGACGAACTGTTCGACCTCGCCGACGCGTTGCTGCGCGCGGGCGGACCGGTGACGGCGCCGGTCGACCTGACGCTGGTGGCTGAGCACCCGCGCGGACACGGCGCGATGTAGGCATGTCCGTGTCGGCGAGTTGGGATCGTTGTTGTCGCTCGTTCTTGTGGTCGTCGTGACGCGAGCGGGAGCATGGTGCGCGAGGCGCGCAGCGCGGGGGCGCCTGGGCCCCCGTTGAGTTTGTTCCGCTTTTGACGGGCGCCATCGGTGTGGTGGCGGTGGCCAGGCCGCGAGTGCGGTCTCGTACTCGGCGGGACTGCGGTAGCCGAGGCTGCTGTGCAGTCGGTGCAAGGTGTACCAGCCCTATGGTGGCGAAGAACGACCCGGCCGCTGCCGTCCGCGAGAGCGTCGCCAGCCCGCGGGCCCTGGAGGAGCGCGCCGCGCGGGTGCCGCTGGACGAGCTGCGCGAGCGCAGTTCCGGCACGACGCGATGGCCGTGCAACGCATCGTGCGCACCGCGCTGTTCGGCTGGGGGCCGGACTGCATCGGATGGTCAGGGCGTGCTCAACTCGAAGCGTTCCACCAGCACTTCGCCGCCGAGGGCCTGGGTGGCGTGGTTGAAGACGGCGAAGCGGTAGCCCAGGAAGAACTCCCACGCGTTGGTCATGGTGAAGGCGGGGCCGAGCGGGGTGAAGGTGGTGCCGTCGGTGCTGTAGGAGAACGTCGCCTGGCGGCCCGATTCCGGGCTGATGTCGGCGGTGGCGCGCAGCCAGACGCGGCTGCCGGACGCGGGGAGGTCGGCGCGGGCCTGCTCGGTGCCGGTGCCGGTGGTGTTCCAGCTGGCGTCCATGGTCAGGCCGTCGAACATCACCAGCCTGCTGACGCCGTTTTGCCGCGTGACGCCGATCCAGGCGGAGGAGTCGCGCAGCATCGCCAGCCCGGCCCGGTCGCCGTCCGCCATCCCGGAGCAGTCGAGCACGACGGTCGCGGTGGAGGCGGGACCCTGGATGCGGCGGGTGAGGGTGTTACGGGCGTTGTAGAGGTCGTCGGTGACGGTGGCGGTCCTGAGGGTAAGCCCGTTGTCGACGGTGAACGCGGCGGTGTCGGGGTTGTGGTTCCACTCCCAGTACGGCGCCAGCGCCGTCCCCTCGAAGGTGTCGGAGCCGGTCATCGGCGGGAGCGGGTGCGGGGTGACCGGGTAGGGGTATGTCTCGCCCCACGCGCCGTCGACGAGCTGGAGCTCGGGCCAGCCCTCGGCGTCCCAGGTGACCGGGGCCAGGGCGGGGACGCGGCCGCCGGGATAGGCGTCGATGAAGCCCATGTAGTACCAGTCGCCGTTCGGGGTGTCGACCAGCGCGCCCTGGTGCGGCACGCCGCCGCCAGGGATCGGGCGGGGCAGGTCCCACAGCACCTCCCGCATCTCGTACGGGCCGAAGGGGCCTGAGGTGGACTGCCAGATGTACTGCCCGGCGGTGCCGTCGGCCGGGCGGGTGACGAAGATGTAGTAGTTCCCGTTGATCTTGTAGAAGCGGGAGCCCTCCATCAGGCCGAACTCGTCGGGCTTGGTGAGCACGTGCTCGGACCTGACCTCGGTGCGCATGTCCGGGGCGAGCTGCGCGACGTGGATCTCGTTCGCGCCGTACGCCACGTACGGGGTGTCGTCGTCGAAGAGCAGCCCCGCGTCGTAGTAGATGCTGCCGATCTCGGCGTGCCGGGTCCAGGGGCCCGCCGCGTCGGTGGCGCTGTATACGTACGACCGCTGGAAGCCGATCTGGCCCAGCCAGTAGAAGGTCTTGTCGCTGGGGCGGTAGCGCATCGAGGACGCCCAGATGCCCTGGACGTACGCCCGTCCGCCGTTGAGGTCGTATGCGTCGCCGAAGTCGAGGACCGGCACCGAGTGGCCGATGAACTCCCAGTTGACCAGGTCGTAGGAGCGCAGGACGGGCGCGCCCGGCGAGTAGTGCATGGTCGAGCCGGTGTAGTAGTACGTGTCGCCGACGCGGATGACCTCGAGGTCGGCGAAGTCCTGCCAGATCACCGGGTTGGTGAACTGCTCCTGCTGGGCCGTCGTGGCCGCCGCCGCGCGCATCGCCGGCAGTGTGGCGCCCGCGACCAGGCCGGCGGTGGCCGCCATGACTCTCCGGCGGCTGTGGGGGTGTTGGAGCCAGGACATGCGAGATCAGCTTCCTCACGTGTGGGGGACCGAGAGCGAAGTTCGAGATATCGGACATCATTCTGACTGTCGAACGGGAATATAGGAGGAGGCAGAAGGGGTGTCAACACCGGGCGATCAGCGGGTGGTTGGCGGCTCGCCCAGCCAGGGACATGGGCAAAAGTGGCCGCACGGTCGGACTGCGGAAATCGAACGCGGTGCTGACCCGCACCGCGAAAGAGCAGCCCTCGCCCGTCATGGTGAGAGCACGAGACCCCGGCCCTCTGCGGCCGGGGTCTCTCTGTGCTCTGTCACCCGGTCCGACGGCGGATGTCGTGATCTTCAGGGTCCGGACTCCCAGACCATGGACGACCTGCGCACGTGACCGGCGAGGGCGATGCCGTGCCCTCGCCGGTCATGCGTCACGCTCCTTCCGTGGACGTCAGTTGAGGGTCCACTTCTGGTTGTTCTGGCCGTTGCAGGTCCACAGGATCAGCTTGGTGCCGTTGGCGGTCGCCGCGTTCGAGGCGTCCAGGCACAGGCCCGACAGGTTGTTGGTGATGGTGCCGCCCGAGTTGACGGTCCATTTCTGGTTGGTGCCGCCGGTGCAGTCCCAGATGATGACCTTCGTGCCATTGACGGTGCCCTGGTTGTCGGCGTCAAGGCACTTGTTGCCGTAGACGACGAGTTCACCGCGCGAGGTCTGGGTGAAGGTCTCGTTGCGTCCGCCGGAGCAGTCCCAGATCTGTGCCTGAGTGCCGTTGGCGATGGTGTTCTTGTCAATGTCCGCGCAGCGGTTGGAGGCGGAGCCGACCAGGGCGACACCGTCGGTGCCGGGGATGCTCTGGACGCGGACGGCGTCGATGTCGGGTGCGGTGCCGGCGGAGACGGTGGCGAACTTGACCGTGTTCGCGCCCTTGGCCAGGTGCGCCAGTACGGAGACCGTCCGGTACGTGGTGGCCGAGCCGGTCGGCGGGAAGGCCACGACGTACTTGTACTGGCCGTTGACCTGGACGGTGGCCTTGCGGGTGGTGGTGCCGCCGTTGGCGTAGGTGATGTCCACCAGCTTGGTGCCCGCCGTGGTGGCGGTGACGCCGCTGAACGTCGGGGTGGTGGCGGTGGTGGTGTCCTCGAAGGTGGAGCCGGAGGCCTCGGTGCCGGAGACGGTCAGGAGTACCGCGTCGTTGGCGGGGACGGAGGTGGTGTAACCGGTGGCGGACGTTCCGGCATCGGTGCGGGTCCAGGCGTTGCGTACGGTGGCGGAGGCGGTGGTCAGACCGAGGTCGGCCCAGCGGACGGTGAGGTTCGCGGCGGAGCCGGTGCGGTTGAACAGCATCACCGCGCGCTTGCCGGTGCCGGACAGCACCTTGCCGTACACCTGCAGGCCCGGGGTGTCCTCGGCGACCTTGACGCCCTGGAGGCCGCGTGGGTCCTGGTCGATGGCGAGGACCTCGGGGTTGGTGAAGATGTCCCGGGTCTCCGTGGTCATCGTGGCCAGGTTGTTGCCGGCCAGGAGTGGAGCGCCCAGGATCGACCACAGGCTCATGTGGAGCCGGTTCTGTGCGGCGCTGAGGCCGTTGATACCGACCATGAGCATGTCGGGGTCGTTGGTGTAGCCGGTGTGCTGGGCCGCGGGCTGCTGGGCCTTGTCGAAGTTGGCGTACATGTTCGTCAGGCTTGGCGTCTGCCGGTAGAGCAGCACGTCGGAGCTGGTGCGCCACAGGTCGCCGTAGCCGGTCGCCCAGTTCCAGGGCAGTCCGGTGCCCCACTCGCAGAACGACAGCACCAGCTTGCGGCCGGTGACGGCGCTCGCCGCCTCGTTGGCGGCGGCGATCTGCTTGTACTGAGTCTCCTGGTCCAGGCCCTCCTTGTCGCCGCCGCACCAGTCGATCTTGACGTAGTCGAAGCCCCAGCGCTGGAAGGTCTCCAGGTCCTGCTGGTAGTGGCCCTCCATGCCGGTGTTGGGCGCGGCAGGGCGAGTGGTGGGGAAGTAGTAGCCGCAGCCCTGCTTGCCTGCGTCGGTGTAGATACCCGCCTTGAGGCCCTTGCCGTGGATGTAGTCGGCGATGGCCGACATGCCGCCGGGCCACAGGTTCTCGTCGACGACGATGTTGCCGTTCGCGTCGCGGGCGCCCTGCCACCAGCCGTCGTCGAGGTTGACGTACTTGTAACCGGCGGCCGCCATGCCGGAGGAGACCAGGGCGTCGGCCTGCTGCTTGATGACGGTGGAGTCGATGCTGCTGAAGAAGGTGTTCCAGGACGCCCAGCCCATCGGCGGCGGGGTGACACCTGTCTGGCTGGTGCTCACGGCGGCCGGTTCGGCGGACAGGGCTGCAGACGGCTCCGCCCGGTCGAGGCTCGCCAGACCGGCGACGGCGAGGCCGACGGCGAGGACCTGCGCGGTGACGCGTCGTATCCATCTGCGTGCAGGGGTGGGGGACATGCGGCTCTCCAGGGGAAGGGAGGGCTGACGGTCAGGTGCGGCCGGTCAGGGACATGCCTGCGCCATCGCCCGTCGCGTCCGGAATATCGGACCGAGGTTGGGAAGGCGATGAGAAAAGTACGAGGTAAGGCGACGAGTGGTCAATGTTTCTGTCGTTTCCCGTTTGATTTTGTGTGACTCCCCTTCCCGGTGGGGTCGGAGCTCTGGCGTGGTCGTGTTGGACTGGTCGAGATGCGCGATCGAATCCGTGAGCCCGGGGCGGCAAGGGGGGGGGCCACTGACAGGACCACGGTGTCCAACCGGTTCAAAGACCTGCCGACGGGATGTGTCGGGCCCACCGGAGATGCGTGGGCCCGGTGATCCCGTTTAGCGTGAACTGGCTGGCGATCGTCAGCCGCATGCGGTGAACACACTGGAGTACCGATGGCTCTGCCCGCATGGCTCACCGCCGCCCTGGGACAACACCCCGATCACCTCACCGAGGACGATCCGAACCGCGCGGTTGAAAGCCACGTGCCCGAGAGCGTCGACCTGACGGGAAGAAGGATTTCTCCCCGGACGCCGACGGGGGCAAGAAGGAACTCGCCAAGGACGTGTCCGCCAGGCCGACACCGCCGGCGGCATGGTCATCGGCGTCGACGACGGCCATCAGGGCCACGCCCAATCCGCGTCGCGGAGCGAGCAGCAGCCCCGGGAATGGCTCTCGCGTTACTCGCTGCGGGCCGCCATCGAAAGCACGATCAGCGAGTTCGTCAACGGTCACGGCATGCGGCAGCGCCGCTACCGCAGCGAAGAGAAGGCCCACGTCCAGCACGTTCTGACCGCCATCGCGGTCAACCTCGAACGCATCGGCGTCCACTTGCCGCCAGCACCTGCCCGGCAGCCCCGGAACCCAACCGCACTTCAGGGCTTCTTCGACTGGCAGCGCATCCCCCGCCCGCGGTACTGGCGCGTCGCCACTCACCCCGCGGGCTGAGGCGATCGTTCTCAAGGTGGTGCTCACCAACTTGCACCGGACTGTGCCCGAGCCGAAGCTGGCGAAGGAGCAGCACCCACCGTCAGTTCGTCAAATCTCCATGATCACTGGACAGGCCCGCTGCAGCCGCCCAGAAGAAGACGTGCCCGCACCTGGGGGACGGCATTCGCGAGCGTTCGGCGAGGACGTTCAGCGCACGGCGCACTTCTGCGCTCAGTTGGAAAAGCCGACGGCTGTACGGCCCATCCCTGTAGGTGTACAGCCGGAAGACCTTGACGGCCAGTTCGTCGCGGCCGTCGGCGAAGGTGTCCGGGAGCCCGGCGAGCAGCTCGAAGTCGCGTTTACGGGTTGCGGCGTCAGCCACCGAGCTCAAAGGCAGGACGTCAAATTCTGCGGCAGACACGGAAGTATCGACGGCGACGGCATGGGCGGCGAGGGCCACGAAGACCTCGATCAGTCGCTCGCCTTCCACGACGTCGATACCCCAGGCACCCAGGCGCTCATGACGACGGGCCCGGCGCCATTCCTCCTCGTCCACCACCGGCAGCAGGAGCCGACCCAGGTGCGCGCAACGACGCCACAGCATGTCGTGATCGGAGGTCACGGTCGACTCCCTGGAGCGAGAACACATGGGGGCCGAGGCTCAGCCCGCGCGGCGCAGGCCCTCCAACTTCCCACTGCGCACAGTTCACGTACAGAGCGGAAGGCAAGATCCCCGACAGCGTCAGGCACTTGATGTCCGAGGCCACTGTGGCTGCGTTCACGGAGGATGCGAGCTGGTAGACGGTGGTCCTGCACGGGCCGTGGACGGTCAGGCGTAACGGGTTCTCACCGGGATGAGCACCGATGATGCGGGCGAGTTCCTTCACGGTTCGCTCGTTGATGCGGTGATAGGGCAGCGCCAACTGCACCACATGCGCGCCGGCACCCTGGCTGACGACGACTGGACCCGCCTGGGCCGCCGCATTCCGGACGTCAGCGCTCTGCGCGTTCGACAGCCCGCAGCAGACGGCGCGATCTTGGGCAGAGCGTTCCCATCGCCGGACGCGATGGAAGCCGAGACTCCGTCACCTACGACGTCATGCCGAGCGCCGACCCCACGTGGCCGTTTTCATACCCTCCGGGCCTCCTGCCCATCGGCCCCCACCGCGCGCCATGAAGCAACGACATGAGACATCTGAATCCCCGCCACCAACTTCCCTTCACATAACAGCCGTTGTCCTGGCTGAAGGTCCCGTGTTCCACTAATCTCCATCCACCACTTCGATCACCCGCTCCCGGGCGGGAGAACATCCACGGGGGAGATGCGTGTATGAGGACTTGGGTTTCGAGAAACTCCTCGACGCGGACGGTTTCTTCGCACGCCTGTTAGGGCGCTCGCCAACGGGTGCCGCCTGTAAGGCGTTGTTCGGCCCTGACCTGCCCGTGGTGCTACTCACCGGCGGTCCGGGGATGGGCAAGGGGCGGCTGCTGCGGGCGGTGCACAACCGTTTCGCCCGCCACGTGCCGGTGATCCATCTGGACTGCGCCTCACCGGTGTACGCGGACCAGGCCAGGCCGGAGCCCGGTGCCCGCTCGGCGGTGACCGAGGCCCTTGTCGAAGCCGCCCTGCTGCTGCACACCTGGCGGGGAACGGGAGGCGCGTTCACCTTCCCTCGGTTCTTCGCAGGCTTGGCGGTGATCGCGACCGGCGTCGCCGACGGCACCCCTGCGGCGATCAGGACAGAGGTCGAGCGGTACGAGGAGCTGCTCCATCCGCCGCGCCTGCGCGGTCTGGGAGTACGCGACTTCTGGCGCAGCGTGCTCCTCGGGGCCGTACGGAAAATGCTGGAGGTCCTGGCCGGACAGACCATCGGCTCGTATGGAGCCGCCGCGCTCACAGCGCTGCTCGACGCCCTCTTCGAGCGCGTCACGCCCCGGGGCGAGGCGGAACTGACCCGGATCTACGGCGAGTATCCCGGCGCGGCCGGCCAGCCCAAGCACGGGCTGCGCAGGCTCGCCACCGACTTCCAGGCGGCCGGCGAGCGGCGGGAGGACGCGGAGCGCTTCCTGTTCCGGGCGCTGCGCGAGGATCTGGAGGCGGCGTACGGCGGTCTGGGGGGCTGGCTGGGCCGGGTCGGCCGCCCGGGACTGCTGCTGGACCACGCAGAAGAACCGCTGGGCGAGCGGCTGTTGCGCGCCGTACTCACCGACCGCCGGGACGGGCAGCGCGACCGCGTGGTGATCGTAGGCACGGCACGCCGGGCGGACGGCGGCGAATTCCTGCACGGGGGTCTGCCACCGAGGGAGGTCGCAGCGTTCCGGCCCGCTGACGGGGTGCCGGCCACCTGGTCCCGCCGCAGGGACCGAGAGGAGGACCGGGGCCCGCTGTCCGCCGGGGTGCTCATACTGCGGATGCCTTTCCTCACCGGCGACCAGCTCCGCAAAGCGACCGAGCGCATACAGCTGGGCGCGGAGCGGGAGGGCGGTGCGCACCGCCGGCGTATCACCGCCGCCGTGGCCCAACTGAGCGGCGGACGGCCGCACACGGTGATCCGGCTGGCCACCGCTGCCGCCGACCACCGGATGGAGACGGACGCCAACGACCGGGCCATCCTGGACGCGGGGCTGCACCACCCGGACGGCGCCCCCGAGCGGCCGGTGACGGACGTACTGCTTCAGGAGCTGATCCTCGGCCAACTGCCGGTGCGGCTGCCGGACGAGCACCATGACCAGTGGCTCGATCTCCTCACCCATCTGTCGGTGGCGCACGACCCGGAGTGCGCGGACGTCCTGCTGCGCCAACACCAGGCGGGCCGTGTCCTGCGCCTGACGGCACATGAGGTCGCGCGGCTGCTCAACGACACCGGGTGGCCCAGCTGCGAGCGGCACTTCATCGGGGACTTCGGCCTGCGCCAGCTGCTGGTGCACCGGCTGTACGGGCTGTCGCGCGACGGAGCCGCCTGGTACACCGACCACCATCTGCTGTGCGCCCACTATGCCGTGGGTGCGCCGAGCGGCGGTGCGTTCCATTCGGTGACCACCCACCAGATGAACCACCACCTTGTCTCCGGCGGCATCGACGACGTGGTACGCCACCTCACCGCCACCCTCCCCGGCCGCTCCCGGCAGTGGTGCGGGGAACTACTGGAGATCGCCCAGGCGCCGTATCCGGGCGGGGCGGACGAGCGCCGCAAGCGCGCCCAGGGTCTGGTACAGGTCGACGGACCACCACTGCGCCGCACCGTCGACCAACTTCTGCACGCCGTATGGCTGTGCGAGGAACGCACCAGACCGACCGGGGGTGAAATGGCCCGCACGCTGGAGCAGTTGCTGCGGCAACTGTCGACCATGGACTTCGACGGCGCCGGAGAACTCGGCCCGATAGCCACCGAATGGAGCCAACTGGCCGCGAACGAGCAGCCGTTGCTCCGCTGCGACTGCACCGATCAGCTCGGCCGGAGGAGGTGACGGGGATGCCCGGCTGGATACCCAGGTGGAACAGACTGCCCAGGTGGGGAAAGATCCTCTACGCGCTGGCGGGCGTGGCGGTGCTCGTGGCCGCCGGCGTATTCGGCGTTCCCGCCCTCCAGAAGCCGGACACCTGCCACCACGGTGTCGAGAAGATCGGCGGCGAGTGCATCGGCGTCGACGGCGCGGGCTACGACTTCGGCACACCGGAGATCAGCGCCGTGGCCAAAGCCATCTCGGAGGAGAACAAGAGGATCGCGAACCAGCCCCATGTCACCGTGGCGATGATGCTTCCGCTCCATTCGGACACGGCGGGGCTGAGGCGGCAGATGCGCAGCGATCTCCAGGGCGCGTATCTGGGACAGCGACAGGCCAACTCGGGCATGGGCCAAGTACCCAGGATCCGGCTGATGCTGGCCAATCCCGGGCTGAACTACGGCCATCAGGACAAGATCGTGAGCGCACTGCTCGACATGGCCGAATCCGACAAGGACAAGCTGCGAGCGGTCACGGGCTTCAACCTCACCCTCGACGCCACCGAGAAGGCCGTGGAACGTCTGACGGAGAACGGTGTCCCGGTGCTCGCCTCCCGGATCAGCGGAGACGGGATCGCGAACGTCGAGGGAAAGAAGCAACGATTCCCCGGCCTGGCCCGGATCATCCCCACCAACGGCAACGCGGCCGAGGCCCTGGCCAACTTCAACGGCGAGCGGGGCCGGGAGGACGCCAGGACGGTGCTGGTCTACGACGACCGCCCGGACGCCTACGTCCAGTCGCTGGCGAGCGCCTTCCATGGGATCAAGGAAACGGGTCCAGCCGGTCCCGACGATATGCCCTTCACATCCCCAGGCATCGACGAGGCCGGCTCGACCGGCAGCCAGTTCGAGCAGATCGCCAACAACATCTGCGGTTCCACGGCCGACACGGTCTACTTCGCAGGGCGCACGCTGCACCTGCGGATCTTCGCGCTCACGCTCGCCAGGCAGACCTGCGCGAACCGGCACTTCACCCTGGTCAGCGGCTCCGACGCCGCCTCGCTGCGGCAGGCCATGTCTGAAAGGGACTGGGCGCAGTTGCGCGGCGAGGACGGCGCGGCGAAGGTGACGGTCCAGTACGCCGCCCCTGCGCACCCGGCCGCCTGGGACACCGAACTGGCCGCCTGGACCAAGCAGTGGAAGGAGACCCACCACCGCGAGCCCACCGCGAACGAACTCCCGCAGTACCTCACGGAGCCCAAAGCGGCCCTGGACGGGCTCAGCGACCTGATCAAGAGCACGAGCAAGGCGGGCACGGACCTCGGCTCCACCCCGAACCTGGAGGACTCCCGCACCATGCTCGTCTACGACGGCCTCGTGACCATCGGCACCGCTCTGCACGCGGTACAGGGCAACGACGCCGAGCAGGCGCCCAGCCTCGCGGACGTCCGCCAGGAGTGGTCGAAACTCCAGTCGGTGCACCGGGTGCGGGGCACGAGTGGCCTGATCTGCCTGACCAGCGGCGGGAATCCGTACGACAAGCCGGTCGCGGTGGTCGAACTGAACCCGGGCCAGGGCGTGCGCGGCACACTGAAGTTCGTCGGTCTGGGCTGGCCCACCGGCAAGGAACAGCCGAAGAACTGCGTCATCCCGAGCGGCACTTCCTGAGGGACGTCCTCAAGGAGATCAACGACCGGCACTTCGGGGCCACGCCACCCAGCCGCGGCAAGGACGTCGCCACCGGGGTGCTCGTCACCCGGGCGGAAGCCACAGACGGCGCGATCATCCCCTTGCGGATCACCGTCCGCAACGTCTGCCCGACCTGCGGTGGGAGTTACTCGCTCCGCTCATACCGCAGGCTGCGACTGGCCGGCCGCGGGCGTCGGACCGGCAGGTCATTGGCGTGCCGGGTGCGCCGTCCCGCGCCGCCGTGTCGGGCCCCGTGTCCTACCCCTGTTCCTCCCCGCAGCTCGTCCCCCGCGGGCCTCGGCCCGATCGTCCCGGCTCGCCCGTCCACGCTCCCAAGGGGACAACGGTGTCGCGGCGACCGCCTGTCCGGCGGGGGAGCCGGGGGCGGGCGTCCGAGGCATCATCAGGAGGCGATCAGCGATTCTTGTGTGGTTGCGGGGACGCCTGGTAGGAATGTGACGCGCCGTCACCGTCACATGTTCGATTCTGCGGGGGTTCATGTGGTCGCCACGGCCTTACCGTCTTCGCCGCGGCGACGCCCGGGAGCTCCGCGCCCGGCTCGGCGGCGGCTTCCCGCCGTTGTCAGGCGGGCCACGCGGCACGGGCTGGTGCTGGGCGCTGTCGCGGTGACCGTGCTGCTGTGTGCGACGGCGCTGGCCGCGCTCGCGGCGCTGGCCGGGAGTTCGGTGCAGGCCGGGGCCGTACGGCGGCTGGCCGCCGACCTCGACGCGCAGGTGGACGTCAGCGCGTCCTTCCGGGCCGGGGGAATGGCCGCCGCCGATCGAGATGTGCGGGCCGCAGCCGAGCGGGTGTTCGCGGGGGTGCCACAGCGGACCTATGTGGGTCTGCTGGGCGTGTCGCCGGTCTCGGTGACAGGGATTGACGGGGTGGCCGGCCCGCCGCGCGGGCCTGGGAGCAGTGGGCTGCACCCGGTCGCGGTGCAGGACGGGGGCAGGTTCGGACAGTTGGTCGCCGGGCGGTGGCCCGCCGGCACGGCCGACGCCCCGGCCGACGCGTTCACCTCGCTCCCCGATGTCCGGGTGGCCACCGGATCCACCGCCCCGGTCGACGCGGCGGTGCCCGAGGTGTTGGCCAAGCGCCTGGACATCAAACCCGGTACCGGTCTTCAGGTGCAGGACGCCTTCGGGCGCGCCATGACCTTGCGGATCACCGGTGTCTTCCGGGCGAGTGGTGCCGTCGGGTTCTGGCCCGCCATGGCCGGTGACCTGGCCCGGGGCCAAACCGCCGACCAGCGTTTGCTGGTGGTGTCGGCGTCGGCCCTCAACGGCAGTGCCGTTCTGAACGGACAGCTGACGGCCCACTGGAGTGTGCAGCCGGACTTCTCCCCTATCGACGCGGACAGCCTCCCCGGGCTGCACGACCGGCTGCGTGCCTTCTCCGGCAGCCAGAGCCGCGTGTCGGTGTTCCGCGGGCGGCAGCCGTCACTGGACGACCTGAGGGTGGCCTCCGGCCTGCCGGACGCGATCGACGACCTGACGGTTCCGGTGGTGGCGGCCCGGTCCTCGCTGTACCTGCCGAGCGTGATGCTGGCGGCCCTCGCCCTGGCCACCCTGGTGCTGGCCGCCCGTCAGTTGACGGTGCGTCGGCGCGATGAGCTGGCCCTCCAGCGGGCCAGAGGCGCCGGCACCCTGCGGTTGCTGCGCGGGGCGGCGGCCGAGTGGGCGCTCACCGGCGTCCCGGCCGCCGTCGCCGCGCCCTTCCTGGCCGGACTGCTGCACCCCGGCAGCCGCGGTACCGGCGCGTGGGCGGCGGTGGGTCTGACCCTGCTGGTGCACGCCGCGGCGGTGCTGCTGCCCGTACTGCCGTCGCCGCGGACACTGCCGGCCCGCGGCGCACGGGCCGCCGCCGCGCAGCGGCTCGGCGCCGACCTGGCGCTGGCGGCGGTGGCCGTCCTGGGGTATCTGGAGTTACGGCGGCACCACTCACTGCTCGCCGGCCTGGGCAGTGGCAGCGCGTCAGCGGACCCGGTGCTGGTCCTGGTGCCGGCCCTGGTGGCGGGCACCGGAGCGCTCCTGCTGCTTCGACTGCTGCCGCTGACCTCTCTCCTGCTGGACGCGTTCGGCCGTCGCAGCCGGGGACTGGTCCTCGCGCTGGCCGGGTGGCAGTTGAGCCGACGAGCCGCCCGCAACGCGGGACCGGTGTCGCTGATGTGTCTGGCCGTGTCGGTGAGCGCCTTCGCCACCACCGCGCTTGCCTGCTTGGGCGGCCTGGCGTCCGCGGAGGCCGCGTTCACCGTCGGCGCCGACGTGCGGATCTCCCCGTCCGCAGCCGACAGTTACCCATCCTCCGCACTGGCCACCGCTTATCGCGCACTGCCCGCGGTGACCGCCGTGACACCGGTGACACGGTCGACGGTGAACCTGCCCGGCGGCGCCACCGAAGACCTGGTGGGCACCATCGGCGGGCCCGCCCCGCGCACCCCGTCACCGGACGTCTTCGGGATACGGCTCCCCGGGCGTCCGACCGCGCTGCTGCTGGACGAGCGGCTGAGCAGTGACGGCAGCCGGGCGGGGCCCAGCCTGGTCCTGACCGTGCAGGACGCGACCGGCCTCGTCAGCACCGTGACGACACCTCTGCCCGCCGCCGACGGAGCCAGGCACACCATCGTGGTCCCCCTTCATGTGGCGCTGAGTGGCGGCCATCCGCGGGAGTATCCGCTGACGGTGACCGCCGTCAGCGTCCTGCCGCAGCCGAACGTACGTCCCGCACGACTGGACCTGGAACTGATCCGGGTGGGCGCGCGCGGCACCGCCGACGCCTGGGGCCCCCGACTGCCCGGTGGGCAGGTCTGGGGCAATGGCACGGACCACGCCTCCGACTCCACCGCGGGGGCGTGCGAAGGAAAGTCGACCGGCGGCTACGAACTCGGCACTCCCGGGGTGTGCTCCATCAGCTCCGGCGGCTCCGAGGTGCTCCGGACCACCATCAGCACCGGCATCCGGGCCTCTCAGGCCGTCGATGACGCCTTTGGTGGCGACCTGCCCGACAGCGACTACGCCACCCGGCCCGGCAGCCAGGTGCGACTCGTGGCGGGCCCGGCCGGCCGGCCGGGCCCGCTGCCGGTGCGCGCCGACGCCCCGACGTTGCGCGATGCGCGCCTGGGCGTGGGCAGCACCACCACGCTCGATCTGGGCGGCGCCCGGATCATCGCCAAGGTGGTGGGCCGGGTCGACTCGCTGCCCGGACTGGGCCGCGGACAGGGGCATCTGATCGCCGACCAGCGCCAACTCGCCACCGCGATGACGCGGGCCGGTGCAGACCAGGAGGATCCCGCGTTCTGGTGGCTCAGCAGCACCGACAGCGCGCGCACGGCCTCCGCCGCCGAGGCGCAGCCCGCGCTGGGCCGCGTCACCACCACGGCGGGTACCGCCGCTTCCCTGCAGGCCGACCCGTTCCGCAGCGGGCTGCGCCGGGTGCTGGAACTGGTCCGGTATCTGGCCCCCGGTTTCGCGGTCATCGCCTTCACCGTGCACGCGGTGGTCTCCACCCGGCAGCGCCGCAAGGAGTTCGCCCTGCTGCGGGCCATCGGCGTCCGTGCCGGAAGCCTGTCCGCGCTGCTGGGCGCCGAGCAACTGGGTCTGGCGCTGTTCGCGATGGTCCCGGGAGCGCTGATGGGCATGGCCCTGGCGTCGGCGGTGCTGCCACTGGTCACCGTGGACGACAGCGGACAAACCCCCTATCCACCGCTGCCGCTGGTCATCCCCTGGGGCACGGTGGCGCTCACCGCGGTGGCGACCGCTGCTGCCATCAGCGCGGTCGTGCTGGCGCTGGCCCGGCTGCTGTCCCGAGTGGACCTGGCGCGTGTGCTGCGAGCAGGGGAGGACCGTTGAGACTGACGGCCGGACAGGACCGGAAAGGGCGGACGGTGACGCGAACCGTCGGCGCGGGCGCAGCGGTGACGCGGCGCCTGATACGCAAGGAGACCCGCGGCGATCTGCCGCTGCTGGCCTGCCTGGCGGTGGTCGTCCTGGGGCTGACAGCGCTCTGCGCGTGGGTCCCCGCCTTCGCGGGCGGTCAGGAGGACCAGGCACTGCGCCGGCGTGTCGACGCCTCGCAGGCCCAAGCGCCCCTGATCAGCCTGAGCACCACTCCTGAGGTCTTCGACACCGTGCCGCCCGCCATGGACGCGGCCGGCCTGCTCGACGCCGGCCGCACCCTCACCGAGCAGCTCAGCGGCCCCGCCGCGCGGCAGGTGACCGTCACCGGTGGCAGCTACGACTACGACAAGGCGTCCCTGATCTCACCGCGGTCGCCGGGGCCGGCGAACACCAGCACCCAACTGCAGGTCAGCTATCTGCCGTCCGCGCGTGCCCATCTGCACTACGTCAACGGCCATGCGCCGGCCGACCACACACCGCCGGGCACCGCGCCCCAGATCGGACTGTCGCAGGCCACCGCACAGGCGCTCGGCGTCCGGGCCGGCAGCCGGCTGACCCTCGAGTTCGCGAAGACGCTCGGGGTACAGAACGCACCGCCCCGCGCGGGGCTGCTGGTGAGCGGCGTCTACCGCACCACGGCCGCGACCGACGGCTTCTGGTCGGGCCGCGAGACGCTCGACCAGCCCTCCCGCTACCCGGCCGAGCACTCCGCCGGCACCGTGCTCGCCGTCCGCGGCCTCGTCGGCCTCGACGCGGCCGACCTGCTGGCCGGCGCCGGGGTGGGTGGCCCCCGGGTGACCTGGCAGTTGCGCGCCAACCTGTCCGGAGCGGCGCTCGACCAGGCCCGCGCATTGACCGGTCCGCTGTCCCACTACAGCGCGGACCTCAGCGACTCCCTGTGCCAGGGAGTCGACACGACCACCGGCGACCTCAGCTGCCATGTCGGCGGCCAGGCCACCGGGGACCTTCTGGTGATCGACTCCCTGACGCCCCTGCTCGCCGACTTCACCGCTCAGGACCAACAGGCCAGGGAACTGGCGACGTTCGCCGTCGACGCGCTGGCCGCGGTCGCAGTGGCCACCGTCACTGTCGCGGTACGGCTGCTGCTGGGCCGGAGAGAGGCGCACCTGCGGTTGCAGCGCGCGCGGGGCGCGTCCACCGTGCGGCTGGTGCTGCTGCGCTGCGCTGTGGCCTGCCCAGTGGTGCTGATCGCCGCACTGCTCGGCTGGGCGGCCGGAGGGGCCCTCGCTCCCACCGGCACGTCCGGATCACCGCAACCGATGCTCGCCGCCCTCGCCGCAGCGGTGGTGGCGCTGACGGTGCCGCTGCTGACCTGGCTCGCGGTCCGTGAGCCGCGCAGACCCGGCCGACTGCGGCGCTCACGCCGGAACATCGCCATCGGCCGGCGCGTGGTCCTGGAGCTGACGGTGCTGGTCACGACGGCGGCGGGCGTGGTCGCGCTGCGCTCGCAGGGACCGGACGGGATTCTGGGCGCGGTGCCGGTGCTGGTCGCGCTGACCGTCGTACTCATCCTGCTTCGGATCTACCCGCTCGTGCTGCGCCTGGTGCTGCGGGGGACCCGGCGCGGCCGGGGAGTGGTGGGCTTCGTCGGAGCGGCCCGGGCCGCCCACGACGCCCCGGCGACGGGGCTGGCCCTGTTCGTCCTGGTCCTGACCCTGGGGACGGCCGTGTTCGGCGGCCTCGTGCACCGTACGATTGACGACGGCCTGGCCACGGGGGCGGCCTGGGCCACCGGCGCCGACGCGAGCGCGACCGTGGCCGGGACCGTAACCTCAGCACCGGACACAGGCACGACCGGAACACGGACCGCCCTCCAGCATGTGTACACCCTCAGCATGGCAGGACAGGCCGACGGCGCGGAGATCTCCCCCGTCGCCGTGATCACCGTGAATCCCCGGCAACTGGCCGCCCTCGCCCCGAAGTCGCCGATGGCCGGAACTTTGCTGGCCCAGCTGACCACCCCGACGGGAGCCCGAGCCGACGCGAACACCCCGCTGCCGTCCCTCCTCTCGCCCGGCCTGCGGGAGAGCGAGCGCACCGGCGGATTCACCGCCACCGTTGTGCCCGACGGGCAGCGCCCAAGGGACCTGATCTTCAAGCCGGTCGGCACCCTCACCGCCGCGGAACTGCGCGACCCGCTCCTCGGGCCGGCCACGGCGCAGATCCCCGCCGGGACGCCGATGCTGATCACCACCACCACAGCCGAACAGCTGATGCCCCATCAGTCCTCGGGAAGCACCGTCCTGCTCCTCAAGGGCGACACTCCCACCACCGCCGAACCCGCCGCACTGCGGTCGGCGGCGGCCAAGGCGCTCGGGCCACTGGCCCGGATCCGCGTCCGCTCCGAGACGCTGAGCGCCCTGCGCACGGACGGCCTGACGCGGGGACTCGGCACGATCTACACCACCAGCTCGATCCTGGCCGCCCTGTCGGGCCTGCTCGCGCTCATCCTGGAACTGACCCTCACCTCCCACGAGCGCAGCCGCACCACCTCGTTCCTGCGCACCCTCGGACTCGGCGGCAGGGAAGCCGGAACACTGCACTGCCTGCAACTGCTGCCGCCGGCGGTCGCCTCAGCGGTGGGCGGCACGCTGCTCGGGCTGCTCGAACCGCGGCTCATGGCGCGGACACTGGACCTGCAGCAGTTCACCGGAGGCCCCGCCCAACCGGCACTGCACACCGACTACACACTGACCGTCGCCCTCGTCGCCGGCGTGACCGCGCTGATCCTGGCCGCCGCGGTCACCGAGGCCGTCCTCGCCCGTCGGCGCGGGCTGGGAGCCGTACTGCGCCTCGCGTGAAGCCTCGACGCGATCAGTGTTCGGGACCACCGTCGGCCGCATCCTGGGCGGCGGACCGTGCCCGGCGCGCGGCCTCGTCGGGCCACACACCGACGTGGTCGCTCTCCAGGACCAGCCGCACCCGCTTGCGCAGGTGCAGCCGCTCGGTGAACTCGCCCGGCAGCTGCAGCCGACCACTGCCGTCCAGTACCGCGTACTCCTCGGCGCTCAGCACCTCGACGCCGTCCTCGCCGGTGGCGACGCGGCGCACTACCTCCGTCGAGGTGCGGCCGTCGCGGATCCCTACGGTGCGCTGCACCTGCTCGGACACCAGCGCGTCGTGGGTGACCACGACCACGGTGACACCCAGGTCCTCGTTGGCCCGGCGCAGCGCCGCGAAGACCTCGTCGCTGGTGGCGGTGTCGAGTTGGCCGGTGGGTTCGTCGGCGAACAGCACCCGCGGGTCGTTGGCGTTGGCGACGGCGATGGCGACCCGCTGCTGCTCGCCACCGGAGAGCGTGTCGGGGGTGCGGTCCCGGCAGTGCCCGACGGACAGCAGATCGAGCAGTTCCTCCGCCCGGCCCCGGCGCCGGGACCGCTTGATCCCGGCGTACGTCATCGGAAGCATCACGTTCTCCGCCGCCGAGAGGTAGGGCAGCAGATTGCGGGAGGTCTGCTGCCAGACGAAGCCCACCGTGCGGCGCCGGTAGCTGAGCCGCTCGCGGCGCTTCATCGACAGTAGGTCGTATCCAGCGACCTCGGCGGCACCGGCGCTGGGCACGTCCTGGCCGGAGAGTATGCCCAGCAGGGTGGACTTGCCGGAACCGGAGGCCCCGATCACCGCGATCATCTCGCCCTGGGCCACGGCCAGGTCGAGACCCTGGAGAGCCTGTACTTCGACGCCCTCGGCCTGATAGATCCGCACAAGATTCTCGCAGACCACCAGCCCGGCCTCGCGTTGCGGGACGGCGGTGGCTGCCGCACGCCGACGCAGCTCGTCCAAGTCCGGTGCTGCAGAGGGCTGTTCGTGAACCGGCACACGGTCCCCCGAGGAGATGAGATCTGCGGACAACGCTGTCGGGCAGTCGCCAGGATAATGCGGAAGTCCGTACGAGGGCACGCTCGGCCGGGTCAGTGGAGGCACCGCGCTTTCGCCGAGCCGCTCGCACAACTGACCGCCCCGTACGTGCACTTCACCACACGATGACTCCTCTCCTCGGTGACCGCCACCGCCTTGGTCCGGTGAGGGCGGAGGTGCGCGAGTCCCTGGAGCTCTACGAACCGAGTACCTTTCGGGCCACCGTCCCCCCCGTTCTCCTATGGATCTAGGGTCCGTCTTCAAACGGATCTTGCCCAGAGCAGGAGTGCTGCGAGTGTGACCGCCGCTTCTCAGGAGGTGGCGGTCCTCGTATCGGGTGGCGATGCCGCGGAAGCCTTTGAGCCGGTTGAAGCAGCGTTCGACGCAGTTGCGTCGGCGGTAGACCTCTCGGTCAAAGCGTGGTGGCCGTCCACCGCGATCCGCTCAAGGAGCGGACGAGCCAGTCGATGTCCCCGGCCGCGTCCGCCTGGGCCTGGATCTGCTGCAGGGCCTGGGTGAACACGCCGTCGTAGTAGCGGCGCGAGTGGGTCTCGCCGCATCCGTAACGAGGCACCCCGCAAGGTGCGGGGTGCCTCGTTACGGGATGGGCATTGTCTAGCAGATGCCGGTGAGTTTGGTGTCGCTGTACGGGGTGCTGCTGGAGGAGGAGGTGATGATGTGGCAGCCCGGCTGGACGTCGTCGACGCGCATGAAGCCGTTGTCGTAGGTGGCGGCGACACTGTTGCCGTCCATGTAGACGCTGGTCGTGCCTGCCGAGCCGCCGGGCAGGTACACCAAGGCGGTCGTGTTGGCCGGGACGTTCACGCCGATGTCGACGCGTCCGCCGCTGGTGGTGTCGTAAGCGGCGCCGATGGTGCCCTGTGCGGTGGGAACCGTGGCGTTCGCCCAGGTGACCGAGGTTGGCTGCGGCTTGACCTGGAAGGTCCGGTAGCCCGGGGTGCTGGGCCGGATGCCGAACATGCTCTGGGGGATGGTGAAGGAGGGAGAGGCCGCCCACGGGTGGGAGTAGGTGGTGTTGGACTTCAGCGACAGGTCCCAGGCCTCCATGGTGGCGCCGGCCCCGTCGTTGATCATGTTCATCCAGCTGCGGGTGCCGGTCGACGTCAGCAGGGTGTGGGCGAGGTCGGGCCGGTTGCCGTCATACAGGGCCTGGATGACGAACGGGGCGCAGTACACGCTGCACGCCATTCCGCGGCTGCCCAGGTAGGAGGCCACCTGCGCGGCCTGCGAGGGACTGGCGATGCCGAATGCGGTGGCGAAGGCGCTGGCCTGAACGGCGTAGTGGTTGATCACCGTGCCGTCGTTGTTACGCCCGTCACGGTAGGCGCCCTTGGTGGAGTCCCACATCCTCAAGTTGACCGCATCCTTGATGGCGTCTGCCTTGGCCGTGTAGGTGGCGGCGTCCGAGCTCTTGCCCAGCGCGGTGGCGATGTCGGCCATGCTCTCGTAGGAACGGTAGGCGATGGCGTTGATGACGGTGTCGTAGGAGGTGAAGACGTAGCCGTCGCGCTCGGAGATGGGCCAGTCGACGATATCGCAGTCGTTGCAGCTGCTGGCACCCGTGCTACCGGTGGTCTTGTGGATCAGGCCGGTCGCGGACTCGTACCACTCGTCCGGCAGCTTGCCCTGCAGCGCGGTGTACGCGGCGGACAGCGGCGCGGTATTGCCGGTCGTCTCGTAACTGTCGTGCATGGCCAGGATGACGTACATCGGCCACTCGGTGGGCCAGGTGCGGTTGGACTTCAGGAAGTTCAGCGAGTAGTCGCCCAGTGCGGTGTCGCCGCCCGTGTAGAGGTTGCCCATGAGCTGGAGGTAGGTGTCGGCCTCGTAGATGTCGCGCTCGCGCTCCCACGAGTCGACGTACAGGTTCAGGTTGGTTGCCTCGATGGTGTTACGGGACAACGCCCAGACCTGGTTGAGCGTGTTGTCGGAGGAGTCGAAGGCGCCTGCCGACTCGTCGAACGGGTACAGGTACGCCTCGGCCTTGAAGTTGGCTGCGGTCAGGCCGGTGGGGGCGCCAATGACCTGGACGTAGCGGAAGACGCGCAGGCCCCAGGTTTCCAGCTGCTGGCTGCCGGATTTCAGGACCCACTTGTCCTGGTAGGTGTTGCCGGCGGAGGTCTGGTACTTGACCGTGTTGGTGCCGGTGGTGACCTCGCCGTAGCGGATGTCGACCACCTGCCCGGAGGCGCCGGTCAGGTTAAGGGACAGACCACCGACCCAGGTGCGGCCGTAGTCGATGAAGTAGTTGCCGGAGGAGTACTCGGTGACCGAGGCGGGCGTCTTGAACGTCTGCCGGACCTTTGCGGTGGGCGCGGGCTGGAGGTCGCTGAAGGCGCCCTTGGTGACCGCCGAGGGCCAGGCCGAGGCATCGAAACCAGGCGTGGCGAAGCCGAACGGGTAGCGGCGGGCGTCGTAGTTCTCTTTGGGCGCCGTGTAATAACTGGTGCCGATAGAGCCGACATTCGGCAGGACGCGGGTGCCGTCCAGGGACTTCCAGCTGGAACCGGTGCCGAAGGTCTTGGTGCTGCCGTCGGTGTACCGGACCACCAGTTTGGCGAGGAAGCGCTGGTCGCTGGTGGTGTAGGCGAGAGCGCCGACGGTGTTGGCGGCGCCTGCGTTCAGCAGGGAGGTGACGTCGTAGCCGTCGTAGCGGGCCTCGGAGCCGACTGGGCGGGTCGGGCCGACGCCGACGAAGCTGCCGTTGACCCACAGCTTGTAGACGAACTGCCGTGCCGGGGTGGTCGAGGCGCCCGTGGCGTACAGGTGGGCCCAGGCGATGCTCTTGCTGGAGGCCAGCGTGGTGGTGCCGCGGAGGAAGGTCCAGCTCGGAACCGTCAGCAGCCCGGTGCCGCAGTTCTTGCTCGTGCCTACGGCCAGGGCGCCGTTCGTGATGGTGCCGCAGGTGAAGTCGGCGTTGGTGGAGTCGTTGAAGTCGTTGCCATATAGGGGCCGGTTGTTGGGGTCGGTGACGCTGATGTCGTCGAAGGTGGCCTGCTCGGTGCTGCCGGTGCGGAACCCGATGCCGCCGACGGAGAACGTGGCGTCGGTGGTGGTGTCGACCTGCGTCCAGGTGGTGTCGGCATGCGCTTTCAGGGAGGTGGTGAAGGTCGGGCCGGAGGCCACGATCCGGAAGTCGTAGGTGGAGCCGGTGTTCAGGGCGAACGGGAGGGCGGCGGCGGTCTTCAGTGCGGTGAAGGTGCCGTTCTTCTGGACCTGGGGGGCGATGGTGTTCTCGCCGTTGCCCTTGAACTGCCACAGGTAGTAGTTGCTGGTGTCCTGCGCGCGGAAGGTGACGCTGGCGTACTTGGCGTTGATGACGAAGCTGCCCTGGAGGGTGTAGTTCGTCCAGGCGGTCGGGAACCCGGTGCCGCAGTTCTTCGCCTTGTCCACGAACAGCGCGCCGCTCGAGATGGTGCCGCAGGTGAAGTCGGCGTTGTCGGAGTCGCTGAAGTCGTTGCTGTACAGGGACTGGCCGGCGGTGCCCGTCACAGTGATGTCGTCGAAGGTGGCCTGCTCGGTCAGACCGGTGCGAAAGCCGATGCCGCCCGAGTCGAAGGTGGCGTCGGTGGTGGTGTCGATCTGGGTCCAGGTGCTGTCGGAGTGCGCCTTCAGGGACGTGGTGAACGTCGAGCCCAACGCGACGATCTTGAAGTCGTAGCTGGAACCGGTGGTGAGGGCGAAGGGAAGGGCTTGGGCGGTCTTCAGTGCGGTGAAGGTGCCGTTCTTCTGGACCTGGGGGGCAATGGTGTTCTCGCCGTTGCCCTTGAACTGCCACAGGTAGTAGTTGCTGGTGTCCTGCGCGCGGAAGGTGACGCCGGCGTACTTGGCGTTGATGACGAAGCTGCCCTGGAAGGTGTAGTTCGTCCACGCCGTGGGGTTGCCGCTCCAGACCGGGGTGGCCCCGGGCCAGGTGGTGCCCGGCCCGGTGCCGAAGGTGGCGGTGGTGGACCAGGGAGAGACCGCGCCCGAGGAGTCCCAGGTGCGGACCCGCCAGTAGTAGCCGGAGGAGGCGGTCACGGCCGGGCCGCCGTAGGAGACGTTGCTGTCGGCGGTGGAGGTGACCTGACCCGAATCCCACACATCAGGGGTGCCGGTCAGGGCCGAGGAGGTCGTGGCGACCTGGACCTGGTACGCCGTCTGGTGGTCGCCGCCGACGTGCCAGCCGAGCAGCGGGGTGGAGGCGGGGGCCACGTCGACGGGCGCGGTCAGGCCGTTCACGCTCAGCGCCGTGGGCGCGGCCTGGGCGGCGCTCGCCTGGGGCAGCTGCGCGGTCACGCCGCCAACGACCACGAACCACGTGGTGAGCAGAGCCAGGAAGAGGGCCCGTGGAGGTCTGACTTGGTGGGATCTTCTGTGTCCTCCGGCCATGCGGAAGAACAGGACGGGAGATGACACGAGGGCTCCTTGATACGTTTCAATCCGAGGGAGAGATCTCCCTGACCAAGGGCGGAGCGGAGTGGCTGAATCCTGCGGTGCTGCACGACGGGCTGTCAACACTTCTGACATGTGAATGAAACGAGGTGGGCAGTATGGCATGTGCATGCTGGATAGATTTTGACCTTGAGGTGTATGTCCGCCGACCGATTCAGATTTGAAATGTTTCAGTCCCTGGGTGGAGATGACTCGCATGCACCTGAGGAGAGGCGCTGATGGCCCTTCGATCGAGAACGTCGTCGCAAGCGGAAAGGCGCGGCAGGAGGCGCCGGGCTGCCGGCTCCCATGGGCTCAGGCACTGCTGTCCGACCAGGCGGAGCCCTGCTGACCGACACCGGCAGACCGTTCCCGCGTCAGATTTCGCCTGCCCAGTTCGGTACGGACACGAGCATGGCGGCATCGTGACAGTCGCAGCTTCGCGCGCCGAAGAGGAGGCACCGGCCTCCTCATGGCCGTCCTCGCCCCACTGCTCTCGGCGAGCCGGTCCGTGAAGTCGTGCAGCGCACCGACACCGTGGTGCGCACCGTCGTACTCCAGGATCCCGACCGGATCCCGCGCTGGACCCCGCGCGGCACAACGGCTGGGCGGGCAGCCCTACACCCTGCTCGAAGACGCCGTGGAATGGATCGAAGCGCTCGCCGCCCTGCGGAGGGCCGCGACCGATCCGAAGATCTACCCTTTCCGTGAACACGTCGCCCTCGCCTGCGAGAAGGCTGCGCAGACGTTGCGTAGGGGAATCACCGGGCCGGTGATGCCGCAACCGTGTGAACGATGAGGGGAGCCGTGCGCACTGCCCCGCGGCGCCGCCCCGGCCTTGCTGGCCACGGCCGGTCAGGCCCGAGGAGCGGCCCGTACGGCGGTGGTGATGGCGAGCGCGGGCAGCACGAGTGTGACTCCCGAGAGCGCGTAGGCGAGCCACGAATCCATCGATGTCCAGTGCTCCCAGGCAATGCCGACGACCCACCCTCCGGCGACGGCAAGAAGACCGCCCACCGTCACGGCAGTCCTGGCCGCGGCCTGGACGCGGCGGTTCAGAATGATCTCGTCGCGCCAGTACGCAGGCCACCCGTCCACGGTGTGTCCGCGGGGCAGGGGGCCGGGTACCGGCGGGGCCGGGGGAGGGGTTTCAACCAGACGAAGAGGATGACGAGCATGAAGGCGACGCCGACTCCGTACACGAGCGTGGTGGCCCATCCGGCAACGTGCCGCTCGAGCACGGAGTTGTTGAATCCGTCGGTGGACACGATGACCATGAGCATCGCGAACTGCGCCGTGAACTGAATCAGTCCGCGGAAGAAGCGGACTTCGCCGTGCTTGTTGCGATCGTAGGCCGGCAGGAGCCAAGCGAGCGCGACGATCACGATCAGAGCGTCCGCGGCGAGTAGGGCCCCGGAGAACAACTGCTCCGTGACGGCGCGGGTGCACACCAACTCCCCGGAGGTGCCGACTGAGCCGCCGACACCGTTGGAGGCGGAGAGCGCCGTTCTGTGCAAAGAGGCGTTGGGTGACGAGAAGCGACTCATCCCTCCCCATCGAGTGGTCTGCCACGGACAACTTGTCCGTGGATACATACGCCCTTCATCCCGCTTCTGATCCACGCCACGCTTGTTCAGTCGAAACAAGGGAGGCTGAGATGGATCGGGCATTGTTGGCCGACTTTCTCCGGGCGCGCCGGGAGGTGCTGCAGCCGGAGGACGTGGGGCTTCCCCGCGGTCCTCGGCGTCGTACCGGTGGGCTGAGGCGTGAGGAGGTGGCCGCGCTGGCCGGCATGTCGGTTGATTACTACAGCCGGATCGAGCGGCAGCGCGGTCCGGTGCCATCCGAGCAGCTGCTCGCCGGGCTCGCCCGGGGACTGCACCTCAGCCTGAGCGAGCGCGACCACCTCTTCGACCTCGCCGGGCACCCTGCGCCGCGGCGGGTACTGCGCGAGGATCACGTCAGCCCCACCATGATGCGCATCGTGGAGCGGCTCGCGGACACACCGGCGTTGGTGATGTCCCGGTTCGGTGAGACGGTGCTGCAGACCCGTCCGGCGGTCGCCCTGCTGGGCGACTACACCCGCTTCAGCGGACTGTCCCGCTACCTGGTCTACCGCTGGTTCACCGACCCGGCGCAACGCGCGCTCTACCCCGTCGAGGACCACGCCCTGCGGGGCAGGGTCTTCACCGTGGATCTCCGGGCGGCGTACACGGCGGAGCCCACGGGCAGGGCCGGCGAGATCGTCGCCGCACTGCTGGAGGTCAGTCCGGAATTCGCCGGCCTCTGGCAGCTGCACGAAATCGACGTCACCCACCACAACGACCTCAAACGCTACCTGCACGGGGAGTTGGGTGAGCTGGAGCTGTACTGCCAGCGGCTGGTGGACCCCGACCAGGCCCAGGAGCTGCTGGTCTTCTCCGCCGTACCCGGCTCGACCGACTACGAAAAACTCCAACTCCTGGCAGCCGTAGGCGCTTGAGCCTCGTCGGCTGTCGGTCGGCGCACACATCCAAGGTGTCCATACGTATGTACGGCAAATCGTGATCTAAAGGTGCTGCGAACAGGAATGAGAATCACATGACGCTCTGGACCCCGACTGCTGTCGGCGTTGCGGCCGGCACCCAGGCCGGACTGCGTATATGCCCCGGCGGCTGCCGCGTTCTCAACGGCACAGCTCCCGAGGCTGTCCTGCCCAGGCCCTCGTACGGAACCAGCATGGCCATTCGACCTGAGGCAGGTAGGGCCAGCAGATCTGGAATCCCGCCACCGAAGTCGCCCTCGTTGCCCGAGAGGCCATCTCGTGCGGGCGGCCCGAGGCTCCAGATCCAGATCGGGGCACGCGGCCATCCGGGCACTTGGCCGGCCATGTAATCGGTGCTGCGTTCTCCGTGCCCGGCCACTTGAACAGTGCCACCAGCTCAACCCATCGAAGGAGACAACAGTCATGAAGGCCATCGTTTTCGATACGTTCGGCGGCACCGAGGTCCTGCACGAGGCGGAGATCGAGGTGCCCCAGCCCGGGCCCGGTCAGGTCCGCGTCCGTGTCCGGGCCATAGGTGTCAACCCCGTCGACGGAAAGATCCGCTCCGGGATCATGGAGGCCATTTTCCCCACGACGCTGCCCGCCGTCCCCGGCGGGGAGATCGCCGGGGTCGTCGACGCCCTCGGCGAAGATGTCGACCTGTTCAAGGTGGGCGACGAGGTGCTGGGCTGGTCCGACACCGGCGCCTACGCCCAGTACGCACTGGCCGCCGCGGCCGTCCTCGCTCCCAAGCCGGCAGGCCTGGACTGGACGCACGCGGCCGCGTTGCCGGTGGCGAGCGACGGCGCAGACCGGGTCCTGGATCTGCTCGATGTCAAGGCCGGCGAGACCCTGCTGATCCACGGTGCGTCCGGCGCACTCGGCACCGTCGCCGTCCAACTCGCCGTCGCCCGCGGCGCCCACGTCATCGGCACCGCAGGCCCGGCCAACCAGGAGTACGTGACCTCGCTCGGCGCCACCGCGCTGGTCTACGGAGAAGACCTGGTCGAGCGGGTCCGCGCTCTCGCCCTGAGCGGCGTGGACGCGGTGTTCGACGCTGCGGGCAAGGGCGCGCTGGAGGACTCCATCACCCTGCGCGGCGGCACCGACCGGATCGTCACGACCGCCGACTTCCGGGCTCGTGAACTCGGTGTCGTCTTCGCCGAGGGCCCGGCGCGGCGCTCGGTCGCCCGGCTGGCCGAACTCGCCCAGCAGGCCGCCGACGGCGCACTGGTGACCACGGTCGGCGCGACCTATCCGCTCGCCGACGCGGCCAAGGCCCAGCAGACCAGCGACGCCGGCCACAACCGCGGAAAGCTCGTCCTCACCGTCGACTGACTCCCACGCTTACCGCAGCGTCATGACGGTGGGTCAGTCGATCAGAAGACTGCGGAGGTTGGGAACGAGATGGCGGGTGAGCTCTTCGTCCGACATCGAGGCCAGGGGGCCACTTCTGAAAATGAACCGAGAGAACGTCACACCGATGAGGTGAGCGCCCATGGAGACGACGCGCCCCTCCAGCTTGGGACCGGTGAGTATGTGGCGGTAGAACTCGACCCTGTCCTCCTGCATGGCGGCAAACAGTCGTTTGGCGGTCTCCTCCTCTGCGGCCACGGCACGGAGCAAAGCCACGAAGGAGTCGTTGCCGCCGCTGAGGGTCAGGCGTCGGACGTATGACCGGGCGATGCGCGTCGGCAACGACGTGGGATCGCCGGCCACCTCGGCCATCAGCGTGCGGGGACTGGGCACCGCGGCAAGGAACAACTGTTCCTTGGACCCGAAATTCCGTATCACCAGGCCGTGCGTCACCCCCGCCCGGCGTGTGACATCTCGGATGGTCGTCTTGCCGAAGCCCAGCTCGGCGAAGGCGCCCCGTGCGGCTGCGACGATCGCGGCCCTGCGTTCTTCAGGGGCCCGTCGGCGCTTCGCCGGCGGCTCGACGATCTCGCCGCTCGCGGTGTTGCTCCCTGTCGTCGATGGTCGGCCACTGTCTCCTTGAGTGTCCAGATTTAGGGATCGTCCGGAAATTGGACCCGGAGTCGGCGCCCCTTCGTCAGTGACCAAGCGGTCACCAGTGCGCCAAGGCACCTGCCCACGCTGCGCGATCAACGCGCCGCTGTCCTTCTCTTCGATCAGAAAGAAGTTTCGTCATGACTCCTGAACCCCTCACCCCCGTCAACACCACCGTCGTTCTCGTCGACTACGCAGTCGGTTTCGCGAACCTTCTGCGCTCCCACAACCTCGCCGAACACATCAACAACGTCGTGGGCCTGGCGAAGACGGCGAAGTGGTACGAAAGCGGTCTGGTCGTGACCAACGGCCAGTCGAGCAAGCCGTCCGGCCCGCTGTACCCGGAGCTGTTGGAGGCCATCGGTGACCAGCCGGTCATCGAGCGTGCCGTCGACTTCAACTCCTTCCTGGACGAGTCGTTCGCCCAGGCGGTCCGGGAGGAAGGCCGGGAGAACCTGGTGGTCGGCGGCATCGCCACCGACGGATGCGTGCTGCAGACGGTGCTGGGCGGCCTGCGCGAGGGCTACCGCGTGCACGTGGCCGTCGACGCCTGCGGCAGCCCCTCGCTCGAGGCACACAACGCGGCGGTGCAGCGCATGGTCCAAGCCGGCGCGGTACCGGTCACCTGGTTCGCCCTGGCCGCCGAGTTCCAGCTCGATCCCAAGTTCCACGACGCCCCGCACCGCATGCGGCTGATGCAGGAGAACGTGCCGTCCATGGGCATGAGTGCCCGGACCTTCTTTCACGCCCTCGAACTGGGCAAGCGCGCCGCCACGGCCGTCTGAACCCCTGGGGGGGGGCGGGCTCCGGCCCGCCCCCCCCACCGTGCGGGGCCGCAGCCCCCACCCCCACCGTGCGGGGCCGCAGCCCCCACCCCCACCGTGCGGGGCCGCAGCCCCCACCCCCACCCTGCGGGGCCCGCCCCCGCCTTCAGGAAAGGGACCTCGCCCGTGAACGACATACAGGCGAACTTGCCGCTGTCCGGACGGACCGTCGTGGTGGCGGGAGCGACCGGCGGCATCGGAGAGGGGATGACTCTCGCGCTGCTGCGTCAGGGAGCCACCGTCGTAGCTACCGGCCGCAGCGAGGAACGACTGGCCGGCCTCGTGGCTTACGCCAAGGACGCCGGTGACGGCACCTTGATCACCCACACGGTCGATGTCGGTGACGCGGACAGCGAGTCGGTGCGCGCCCACCTGTCCGCGTACGGTGCGCTGGACGGTGCCGTCATCACTATCGGCGACTGGGGGAGCCCGGAGCGCACCGGCATCCTCGAGACATCCGACGCCGAGTGGCAGTCGATGATCGCGTCGAACCTGACGAGTCATTTTCACGCGTTGCGAGCGCTCACCCCACTGCTGTCCCGGGACGGTGCCCTGGTGCATCTGAGCGGGTTCAGCGCGGAGATCCCCTACCCGTTCGCGGCACTCGTGGGCGCGACGAACGCGGCGAAGAAGTCGCTGGTGAGCTCCCTCACGGCGGAACTGGGCGGCGCCGGTCCCCGTGTCCACGAGCTGATCATCGGGCCCATCCGCACCCGCCCGCGTGCCGCGATCGGAGCGGACAGCCCCGGTTGGTTCAGTGCCGAGGACCTCGGCCGGCACGCGGGCCGCCTCATCGCCGGCGACGGCTCACACACCAAAGACCCGCTCCAGTACCTGGTGACCCGGGCCCACGGTGTACGGACCACACCGCCGAAGTGACGGATGCACGCAAGCCCCTTCATCCCCACGGACAACGCGGAGCATCGATGCAGACCACCTCCGGCCCACCGCCTGCACCCAAGCACACATGTCCCGAGAGCCTTGCCACGGTCACCATCCGGCCCGGCGACCGTGACTACGACGCCGTACGGCACACCTATACCCGCCTCGGATCCCCAGCTGCCGTGATCCGCGTCCGCGACCACCAAGACATAGCGGACACGCTGGCTCATGCCCGTACCACCGGGGTTCCCGTGACCGCCCGTAGCGGCGGCCACGGCATCAGCGGCCGTTCCACCAACGACCAAGGCATGGTCATCGACCTCTCCCGGCTCAACACCGTGGAAATCCTCGACAGCCGGTCCGGCCTGGTACGCGTGGAAGCGGGAGCCCGTTGGGGAGACGTCGCCGCAGCACTCGCACCCCACGGCCTGGGGCTGTCCTCCGGAGACACAGGAGACGTCGGGGTCGGCGGACTGGCCACCGCCGGCGGTATCGGCCTCATGTCCCGTCTGCACGGTCTGACCATCGATCACATGCGCGCCGCCGAACTCGTCCTGGCCGATGGATCTCTCATCCGCACCGACACCGAACACAGCCCGGACCTGTTCTGGGCCGTGCGCGGGGCGGGAACCAACTTCGGGGTGGCGACGGCCTTCGAGTTCCAGGCTCAGCCGGTGCGCGAGGTGATCGTCGCCATGACCGTCTACGACGCCGCCGACACCGCCGCGTTCCTCACCCGGTGGGCGGCAGCAGTGGAGGCGGCCCCCCGCTCGCTCACCAGTTTCCTGACGCTCGTCGCAGGTCCCGGCGGGAGAGCAGCTGCGGCCCAGGCGATGACCGTGTACGCCGGCACCGACGCGACGCAGGCCCGCGCGGCTCTCGCCCCCCTATTGTCGGCCGGGCCGGTCCTGCGCAACCACGCAACCGTCACTCCCTACCACCGGCTGCTGCCCGCCGGGCACGAGCCGCAGCACGCGCAGCAACCGCTGACCGTGTCGCGCTCCGGACTCCTGGACCACATCACCCCGCCCGCCGCCGAGAGCATGGCAGCGCTCATGAAGGCGGCCGGCATGGTGCAGCTGCGCTCGGTCGGCGCAGCGGTCAACGACACACCGCCCACCGCCATGGCCTCCTCGCATCGCACCCAGAACTTCTCGCTGATGGCCGCCACCGTGCCCGCACTGCGCGACGGCCTCGACGAGCACTGGGAACGGCTCCAGCCGCATCTGAACGGGCTCTACCTGAGCTTTGAAACGCGTACCGGGCGGAGGCAACTGCAGGACGCCTTTCCCGGCCCGGTACTCGACCGGCTTGTCTCACTCAAGGCGCAGTACGACCCCGACCACGTCTTCGACAACAACTTCGCCCTGCCGTCGGTGCCGTTCCCGCACTGAAGCCGAGGAGATGACCACCCGATGTCCAGCACACACCTGACCGAAATCCAGTCCGTCCCCACCTCTGGTGCACGAGGCGTCGAGCCCTTCGACCTGGACGGCATGCATCTGCTCGCCATACCGCAGCTCGCCTATGACATGCCGGACACCTCGGCGGACATGAACGGAGGAGACAGCGACACGGATCTGCTGTTGCTCAAGCGAGGCGAGCGAGGATACGAGCCGTTCCAGCGCGTACCGGCGCCTGGCGGCGAGGACGCGGAGTTCTTCCGTATCGGCGACCGTGCCTTCCTGGCCGTGGCCAGCATCCGTACGGGCAACGGCCCGTACCGGTATGCCACCTCGTCCCATGTCCTCGAATGGGACGGCACCTCCTTCGCCGAGTTCCAGTCCTTCGACAGTTTCGCCGCCAAGCAGTGGAGGCACTTCACGATCGAGGACCGGCACTTCCTGGCCCTCGCCCAAGGGGTCGTCCTTCCGGAACAGGAGGCCGACAACCGGCCTTCGCAGATCTTCCTCTGGGACGGTGAACGCTTCGCCCACTTCCAGGACATCGACTCGCGGTGGGCCTACAACTGGCACGCCTTCACCGTCGACGGTCACCATTTCCTGGCGCACGCCGAGCATGTGGGCCCGTCGGTGCTCTACCGCTTCGACGGTGAGGAGTTCCGGCCCCACCAGGAGCTGGCCGCCCGGCACGGCCGCGCGTTCGCACACTTCACCGCAGACGGCGACTTCTTCCTGCTGGTGGCCCGGCTGCAGAGCGACTCGCAGCTGCTGCGCTGGGACGGCACCCGTTTCGTCGTCCGTCAGACGCTGCACGGACCGGGAGCACGTGAGTTCGCCGTCGTGCCAGGTCCGGACGGGACCGTGTACGTCGTCCGCGTGAACTTCGTGCTGGGCACACCGGCAGAACCGACCACCGACCTCGACTCCGAGATCTACCAGTGGCGAGACGGGCAGCTGGTGCGGACGGCGTCCTTCCCCACGACGGGTGCCACCGACGTCGCCACCCTGCACGACGACGAAGGGGGTCTGCTCATCGCCGTCTCCCACAGCCTCACCGCCGACGTGCGCTTCGCCGCCCGCACGGTCCTCTACCGCTTCACCCTCTGAGTTCTCCGATTCCTGTGCCCCGCTCCTCCACCCAGCCACAAGGAACGTCCATGACCGCCAACGAAAGCCCTGAGCTCGTCGACCTGTTCAGCACCTACACGGCCGGTCCCACCAGCATCGGCTCCCACCTCACCCGTACCGCCGCCTCCGACACGGCCGACGCGCCACTGGTCGTCGCCACCGGCACCGACTTCGCGCTCTACCCCGGCGGCGGCAAGCCCCCCACGGTCGAGGGCTTCCGCTTCTCCACCAAGGGCTTCAAGGAACTCGCCGGGATCTCCCACCTCGGCCCCGCCCTCGCCACCCTGGTGCAGCTGCGGAAGAACTACGGCGCCCCCGGCTGGCGCGCGGACGCGGAGCGGCTTCTGGCCCAGGTGCGGCGCAGCCGGGAGGCGAACAGCACCGAGCTGTGGCGCGACACCATTGCGGTCGAGACCTACCGCGGCCGTGAGCAGGCCATCACCGAGATGGCCGACTACACCTTCGCCGTCACCGACCGCTTCCTCAGCGCGGCTCTCGATGACGAGAGCCGTCTCGACGCCGCCACCCTGCGCGGCGAGTACCTGGAAAAGGGCAGTGCCGAAGGGCACGGAACCATCATTCACATGATGATCGCCACGTTCTTCCTCACCGGGTTGGACATCTCACACCGGATCATCAGCTGGTTCCGGGAGCAGGAGATCGACTGGAGCCGGGCCATGGCGGTCATCGCCGGCAAGCAGGGGCGTCCCACCGCCGGTGTCACCTGGAACACCTCCAGCGTGGCCACCATGCTCCTGGGCGCCTCCGGCTACCAACTGCCTCTCGAACGCCTCTACATGGCACCCCACGCGCCCACCTTCACCACGCCGCCCAACGGTGACCTGTCCGAGGTGGCAGCTCTGGAGGAGCCGCTGCGTCAGATCTGGTCCAACACCCGCGCCACCGTGGAACTCGGCGATCTGATGTTTCCCGGACTGCCCCGCTACGCCCCCGGACACCTCACCCTCCCGGACATCTCCGACCCGTCCGTCAACGAGATAAGCGAGATGCCCGTCATTCACGGCGCGAACGACTGGCGCGCCATGACCACCCGCCTGCGCATGGTGCTGGAGGACCCGAGGCAGCTGCTGTCCGGCTCGGTGACCGACTTCGCCGTCAGCCGGCTCGTCGCCGCCGACAACGATCCGGCCAAGGTGACCGTACCCGGCCTGGACAACGTCACGTACCCGACCGGCCTGTGATCACCGCAAGCGGAAGGTCCCGTGCCGCGGCACCTTCCGCCCGAAGCCAGGAGCACCACACATGCCCCCGTTGACCTTCGACCAAGCCCACCGTCTCGACGTGGACGGCGGCCGGATCGCCTACTACGAGACGGGCACCGGCCACCACCCCGTCGTATGGGTGCACGGCCTGCCCCTGGACTCCCGCTCCTGGGCCGCCCAGCAGGAGTTCTTCGACCCTCACGCCCACAACGTCTTCCTCGATCTACGCGGCTACGGGGCTTCCGACAAACTGCCCCCCGCCGTGGACAGCGTCACCGCGCTGTACACCGCCGACCTCGCCGCCCTCATCACCCACCTCGGCCTGCAGAGCCCCACAGTGATCGGTTTCGCCTCCGCAGGGCACGTCGCGCTGAGATTCGCCGCTCAACACCCCCAGCTGCTGGGCAAGCTGGCCGTCCTCAACGGCTCACCCAAGTTCCGTCGCAGCGACGACTGGCCGTACGGCTTCGACGACATCGGCATCGCCCACTTCACCGATGCCGCCCGTGACAACGGAATCGCCGGACTCACCGACGCGGTCCTCGACCCGGGCCTGGTCTTCGCCGATATCGGCCCTGACCGCGCCGCGGAACTCGGCTCGTGGTTCCGCGACATGAGCTACAACGCAGGCGTTGCGACCCTGCTCGGCTTCTTCGACAACATCTCACTCGACGACGACCGTCACCTGCTGCCCGCCATCACGGTCCCCACCCTGGTGATGAGCAGCACGATCGGCCAGGAGGTACCTGCGAGCGTCTCCCTCTACCTCCGCCGGACCATCCCACACGCGCGTCTGGCCGAGCTCCCCGGCGCCGACCACTTCGCCTTCGCCACGCGCCCTGACCTCGTCAACTCCCTACTGCTCTCTTTCGTCGACGATCGCCCCGAACCCGGCCGATGATCAGTGACCGCTGGTCCGCCTGCGGTCTTCATCGAGGTCGGCTCCGCGCAGGCCTTCCGCAGCGAGGATCTTGCCTCCCGTCTGCGGGTTTGCGGCGTACCTGCCGAACTCCGCGTCGGGGCCGACGGTTTCCACATCTTCGACGGCGCCACCCCCGGCTGCTGCCCTTCCGGCAGCGGATCCTGCCGCCCGCTCCGTCTGGGGGCGCCGCACCCTGAGTGTCTGATTCCCGGACACTCGCCGGTGCCCATGCCCGCCTACGAGTGGCGGGCCGGACCAATGTCCCCGCCGACCTCCAAGAACGGAGTTCTCATGACGATGGCCTGTCTGGCGCAGCCCGAGCAGCAGCAGAAGCTCGAATGGCTCGACGGGGGAACGTTCTCGCTGCTTGACCAGGAGGCCACCGAGGGCAAGCTGACCGTGGGTCGCTTCGACGTCGCCAAGGGCGAAGCCCCGCCATTCCACCTGCACACCCGCGAGGACGAGGTGTTCATCCCGATCAAGGGCACGGCCCTGGTCTGGTCCGGGGAGGAGGAGCACGAACTGCGCGAGGGCGGGATCGTGTACCTGCCCCGCAACGTCCCTCACGCCTACCGCATCACCTCCGACCGCGCAGACCTCCTGATGATCGCCACACCCGGCGGCATCGAGGGCATGTTCCGCCACGCCGGACGCGACCTCACCACCCCACGCCCCGACGGCTTCGAGATCCCCACATCACTCCTGGCGGAGGCATCCGAACTCTACGGTGGCGTCATCCTCGGCTCGCCACGCTGAACCGCACCCCGCCCCCGAGTGCCTGTGCCGGAACAGCCGCCACACCTGGATGCCGCCCGGTCCCGAAGGCACCGCCTTCGAGGCGACCGCGGGCCTGTTTCCTTTCCCGCCCCCGACCACCGCGGCCGACGTCGAGCAAGCGCCGGTCGCCCAGGAGACTTTCATGCCCCTCCCTGTCCTGTTCGGCGCAAACGTAGAGCCGAATGCCCTCCCCGTCGGCCGCTCCAGTGAGCAGGCACTACTCATCGACAGTCTCGGCCTTGACCTTCTCACCATCCAGGACCATCCGTATCAAGCGGCGTTCGACGACACCTGGACACTGCTCACCTTCCTGGCCGCGCGGACGCGACATGTCACGCTCGTCCCGACGGTCAGTTCCCTGCCGTTGCGTCCGCCGGCGGTGCTGGCGAAGGCTGTGGCGACCTTGGACAGACTGACCGGCTCCCGGGTCCAGCTCGGCCTGGGTGCCGGCGCTTTCTGGGAAGCCATCGAGGCCATGGGCGGGTTCCGTCGCACGCCCAGAGAGGCCGTCGACGCACTGGAAGAGGCGATCACCGTCATCCGGGCCATGTGGAGCGGCGAGCGCAGTGTGCGGACGCACGGCGCGCACTACTCGCTGGCCGGCGTCCACCCCGGTCCGACGCCGAGCCCCGGTCTGGGGCTGTGGCTGGGCTCGTACGGGCCCCGCACGCTGGCTCTGACCGGTGCGAAGGCGGACGGCTGGCTTCCCTCGCATGCCTACCTCGGACTCGACGCACTGCCCACGGCTGTCCGCCGCATCGACGACGCAGCTCTGGCTGCGGGCCGTGATCCGGACACGATCCGCCGGGTCTACAACATCGCCGGTGTCATCCAACCGGAGTCGGCCGGCCCCTTCCAGGGGCCCGCCGCCCAGTGGGCCGAGCACCTTGTCGCGCTCGTGCGCACCGTCGGGATGAACGGTTTCGTCATCTGGCCCGAACGAGACCACACCCGACAGATCAGCGCCTTTGCTGCCGAAGTCGTACCCGCAGTCCGCGAAGCCCTCGCACGCAAGACCTGACCACTGCGTGCGCTCGGGCCGGGCAGCACTCCCGGTACGTGGAACGAACATTCGGTGCTGTGTGACGACAGGCGGGTCATCTCTCCTGCATCGCATGGTTTGCCACGGACAACTTGTCCGTGGATAAGTACGGCCTTCATCCGGGTTCTGTTTCACGCGATGCTTGATCAGTCGAGCACGGGAGGACGAGATGAATCGGGTACTGCCGGCCGACTTTCTTCGGGTACGCCGGGAGGTGCTGCAGCCGGAGTACGTCGGACCTCCCCGCGGCCGGACCACGCAAGTCGTACGGCCTGCGGCTGGTGGATCCGGAGCAGGGCCAGAACTGTCGATCTTCTCCGCCGTGCCCGGCTCACCGAGCCACAAAAAGCTGCGGTCCCTGGCACCCGCAAGCGCCTAGCCTCGCCGGCTGCCGGTCGGTTCACACATCGAAATTGGTGCTTCGAAAGCGCAGCACCTCACGTATATCGAGAGACAAGGGTTTCCCATGAAAGCAGTGCGTTTCCACGAGTACGGCGACCCGAGCGTCCTGCGCCACGAGGACGTCGAGCGGCCCGTACCCGGCGCCGGTCAGGTTCTGATCCGGGTCGCCGCGACGTCGTTCAACGGCGTCGACGGCAACATCCGCGGGGGCTTCATGCAGGGCCCCATCCCGGTGACGTTGCCGCACACCCCCGGCATCGACGTCTCCGGCACGGTCGACGGGCTGGGTGAGGGCGTGACCGGCCTCGAAATCGGCGATCAGGTCGTCGGCTTCCTGCCGATGGGCGGCGACGGCGCGGCCGCGGAGTACGTGGTGGCCCCGGCCGGGATTCTGACACCGGCGCCCCGGAGCATCCCGCTGCCCGACGCCGCCGCGCTGCCGTTGGTGGGTCTCACCGCCTGGCAGGCCCTGTTCGATCACGCGAAGCTGGTGCCGGGGCAGCGCGTGCTCATCAACGGTGCGGGCGGCGCGGTCGGCGGCTACGCCGTGCAGCTGGCCAAGAACGCCGGCGCGTACGTGATCGCCACGGCCGGCCCGCGCAGCAGCCAGCACGTCGGGACGGCGGGTGCCGACGAGGTCGTCGACCACACCGCCACCGAGGTGACCGTGGCGGTGACCGAGCCGGTCGACGTCGTGCTCAACCTCGCGCCGATCGAACCGGCGCAGCTGGCCGCGCTGCTCACGCTGATCCGTTCCGGTGGCGTGCTGGTGAACACCACGGTGTGGATGCCCGCGCCGAGCGACGAGGAACGCGGCGTGCGCGGCATCGACCTGTTCGTCAACAGCGACGCCGAACAGCTGTCGCGGCTGGTGGCGCTGGTCGACTCCGGCGAGCTGCGCGTCGACGTGGCGCGGCGAGTGCCGCTGGCGGAGCTGCCGGCAGTCCACGCCCAGGCCGCCACGGGCGAGCTGCACGGCAAGGCCGTCATCGTCGCGCCCGCCGCCTGACACCGATCGGCCGGCCTCGAAAGGAAAAGACCATGACACTGTCCCTGGACCCCGAAATCGCCGAGGCGCTGGCCCCGATGGCCGGCGCGATGGCCGAGGCCAAGCCGCCGGCTGTGGGCGACATCGCGGGCCGCCGCGCCATGTGGGAACCGATCATCGGCGCCGCGGGAGCCGCGCAGCCGATCCCGGCCGACGTGACGACCCACGAGCACTACGCGACCGCAGACGACGGCACACAGATCAAAATGCGCTGGTACGTCAAGGACGGCGCCGAGCCCGGCCCAGCCGTGCTGTTCTTCCACGGCGGCGGATACATCTTCGGCCACATCGACCTGTTCGACGGTCCGGTCTCCCGCTACGTATCCGCCAGCGGCGTGCCGATGCTGTCGGTCGAGTACCGCCGCGCCCCCGAGCACCCCTTCCCGACACCGCTGGAAGACGCCTACGCCGCACTGCGCTGGCTGCACGAACACGCCGCAGAGCTGGGCGTCGACGCCAACCGCATCGGTGTGATGGGCGACAGCGCCGGAGGCGGCATGGCAGCGGCGCTGACGATCCTCGTCCGCGAGCGCGGCGGCCCGCAGATCGCTCGGCAGATCCTGCTCATGCCGATGCTCGACGACCGCACCACCACGCCCGACCCTCACATCGAGCCCTACGTTCTGTGGTCCTACGACGACAGTCTCACCGCATGGCCGGCACTGCTCGGCAAGGCTGTCGGCGGCTCCGGCGTCCCGCCTACGGCGGCTCCCGCCCGTCTCGAGGACGCGACCGGCCTGCCGCCGGCCTACATCGAGGTCGGCCAACTCGACGTCTTCCGCGACGAGGACACGGCCTACGCGACCAAGCTCAGCCGCGCCGGCGTGCCGGTGGAGTTCCACCTTCACCCCGGCGCACCGCACGAGTTCGACTCCATCGCCTTCGGCGCCGACGTCGCTCAGCGTGCCATGGCCGACCGCATCCGAGTCCTCAAGTCGATCTGAGCCGTGACCAGCGACCTGCTGTCACTTACCAACCCACGGCTCCAGCCACATATCGCTGCACTACCTCAACGACTCTCAGGTGCTCGTCCACCCCGTACTGCGGCAGACACTCGATGTTCAGGCCGGTGGTCGGGTCACTCACATCACGAATCTGCTTGCTTCCCGTTCGAAGCATTTTATGTTCGTTAATGCTTCACAGTGGATACGCATCACCAAGACAGGAGAACAACGATGTCCGACAAGAAACCGATCGCGGCGAAGAAAACGACCGAGCCCCGGAGGGTCGCAGTGGTCCAGGCAATACCCCTCCTTATCGGCTCAGCCGACAACACTGTTCCGATCACAGTCCAGCGGCGAACTTCGGTGGCGCCCGCCAACGCGTTCCGACTGATCGTTCCCATCGACCTGTCGAGCGTTTTCCACCGGGTGGCACCGTTTCCCGGTGTCAAAGGTGTGGCAAACCAGACCGAAGCATGGGATCACGTCGGCCCTACCAGGAACCCGCAGTTCGACGACGGGTCGCAGGCAGACGAACAGTTGATCGAGTACACGGAAGGCTCTAGTTTTGCGTATCAACTGACGGGATTCACGAACATCCTCTCCCGACTTGCAGCCGGCGTTCGAGGTGAATGGAACTTCAACCCCGACGGCGATGGCACCCTCATTCGGTGGACCTACGAATTCAAGCCACTTCCGGGTCGTCGCTGGATTCTCGCCGGTCCATTCGCTCCCCTCTGGCGCCGATACATGGTGGCCGCCCTCGCGAGGTGCCTGCAAGTGATCGAATCGGAAGAAAACAACTCGTAGGCATGGTTTTTTGGCCCTGCGCAATCCAGGGTGTGGTCAGGGCCTCGGCGTAGTCGCAGAATTTCCGGTTCGTGATCGAACGTCGACGCCGAAGCTCTGCCGCGTGCGGGCTTGTGCCAGGCTTCTGACGCCGCGGTTCTTGACCACGGTGAGGATGTGCAGCCAGTGCTTGGCGCCCTCGCCGCCGTCACCGGCCCACAGACCGAGGATTTCCCGCCGGCCCTCGACCCTGACGGCCGGGGCCGCAATAGATGGGCCGGTTGGCGACCGCGCCGTCGCGGATCTTCACGTGGATGGCGTCGATGAAGACGACCGGGTTGACGGCGTCGAGGGGGCGGCTCTGCCATTCGGCCATGCCTTCGAGGACCTTGTCGGTGATGGTGGAGATGGTCTGGCGGGAGACTTCGGCGCCATAGACTTCGGCCAGGTGGGCCTGGACCTCGCCGGTGGTCAGGCCCTTCGCGGCCAGCGAGATGACCATCTCGTCGACGCCGGGTCAGGCGCTTCTGCCGCTTCCTGACGATCTTCGGTTCGAAGGAGCCGTCGCGGTCGCGGGGCACGGTTGTCTCCACTGGGCCGACGTCGGTCAGCACGGTCTTGGAGCGTTTGCCGTTGCGGGAGTTGCCGCCGTTCTTGCCCGCCGGATCGTGCGTGTCATAGCCGAGGTGGTCGGTGATCTCGCCTTCCAGGGCGGACTCCAGCAGCCGCTTGGTCAGCTGCTGCAGCAGCCCGCCCTCGCCGGTCAGTCGCAGACCCTCGGCCTGGGCGCGGCCCACCAAGTCGTCGATCAACTGGTCGTCCACGGTCTTCGGCGACGCAGCCTTCGTGGGCTCCACGGCCTTGGACTCGGACACGTTCTCACTGGTCATCGATGCACCTTCCGTGATCGGGAGTTACGCCGAACGTCATACAGTCCCCGGCTCGGGTGGAGCAGCCGTCGCGGTTGGCGTCGATCCAGTGCGGGAACGTGGTGCGCTCGTTGCGGTCCACCGCGGACGGCAACGAGCAGCGGAGCAGGCTGCTCGGCGTAAGCGCCCTCGGGCAGCACGAGCCAGCCGCGCAGCACGAACCCGTCGTCAGCCTCCGCGTGCACCTCGGTGAGTGTGCCCGGCAGCTCCCCGACGCCGCCCGGTGCGGGCACCACGGCCGGAGTCTGGTCGACGACGTCGGCGTCGATCCGGACGGGCGTCGGCGGCGCGCCGACCGCGTGACGCAGGGCGTAGAGCGTCCGCCCGTCGGGACCCACGGTCAGCGAGCCGTACGCACCCGAAGCGGTCAGACGTGTGACAACACCGTCCGGATCGCGCCGGAAGACAGGGGCGTGCCCCACTCGTCGGACGTGAAGAACAGTGTGTCGTCCACCGGCGAACAGGCGATACCACCAGGCCAGTTGTGAACCCGGCCAGCAGGTCCTCCACCGTGCCGTCGGTCAGGTCGACCCTGACGAAAGTCGCTTCTCAGGGGGCGTCGTACGTCGGGTAGCGCATCCGGCAGCACACGAGGGCCGAGCCGTCGTGGGTGAACCGCGGCGCCTCGTAGAGGTGCTCCAGATCGTCGACGACGTGGATCTCTGCACCGCTCACCGCGTTTGCCACCGCCACAGCGGTGCGATGGTCGTCCGGAACCCGCCCGGGCACGAACCGGCGGTACGCCAGCCGTGCCGTCCGGCGACAACGCCGTATCCCCCGGATCCTCCAGACCGATCCCCTGCCCACCGACGACGACCGGCTCCGCATCGACACCGGCACGGACGAAGGCACGCGGCGCCGCCGGGCCGAGGCTGTGGTCCTAGGTACGGGTCGGCCCGACCTCATGCAGGACCGCGGTGCCCTTCGCGTCCTTGCGCGCCGCACGCGGCTTGCCGTGCGTATCGGCGTCGGCGGCACCCGGCAGCAGCCCCGCTGTGTCGCACATTGCGCCGGAGTCCCGGGCGACGGTGACCGCGGCGATCCCCCTGGGTGACGGGTCACGACAACGGCATCTCCGCGCGGCGGCAGCGCCCAGAGCGCGGCCCCCTCGGCCTCGTGCTCGTCCACGGCGGCGCGTTCGGAAGTGCCGTCCGCGATACACAAGGACTGGGGCGGGCAGGAGCGCTCGCCTCGACAGAAGCCTCGGTCGTGGGCGCGCTCAGCACACTCGCGCACTGGCTCGGCCCGCTGGGCGACGGGGTGCTCGGCCTGCTGTGACGGAGTGAGAGAACTGCTTGGCTCTGCGACGAACCGACGTGTGCACTCGCGACAAGGCTTCTGAGTCAGGCAGCAGAGCGAGCCGATCCCGGCGCTGCAGGCAGCGCGCTCACCGACAACCCGCCGATCCGGTAGGCCGTGCCCACAGCATGCCCCTCAGGGCGGTCAACCACGGTGAGGTCAGGGATAAGGCGCTCATCCAAGCGCCGTCGCATCCCGAGCGGAGAGCGCGAGTTCGATCCTCGTCACAATGCGAACCCCAGGCCGGCGGCCCGGACTTCGCAAGCGGTCACGTCCCTGAGGCCATGCCTGACCGAAGCTGGACCGGGCGGCCCAGTTCTGGCCGCGGCACCGTGCCGGTGGTAGTCGGTCGGCAGGTCGCGGGCGGGCTCGCGCAGGTCCTGTTGGGACCGCGACCGCTGTCGGGGCCCTTCCCCGGCCCATGAGTTCGACGTACTTCTCGCCCCGCTCCTCGCGTTCCGTACCAGGGGCACCCTGGGCTCGACGAACTCGTACAACCGCGTTTCAGGACCCGGGACACCGCGCCTACGGGTGTGGGACGCTACGGATCGGCACCACCGGCTCCTCGTCGTGGAGGACAGCCAGGCCGTGGTGAGCCGCGGTGGCGGTGATGGCGAGGTCCACCGGCGGCATGTCAGGCAGGCGCGGCACCGCGCCGGCCCCCTCTGCAGCAGTGTGCGCCGTGTCACGCATCGCAGAACCTCCCAAGTTGCCCAGATCACAGCGCAAACGCCCCTGGGGCATCCATGCTCGAAAAGGACACGGAGTCCCAAAGCGGAGCGCACTGTCGTGGACTTGGATGAATCACTCCCAAGTGACCTATGACACAGCGCCCGTGACATTTCATCTCGTCCCCTGTAGAAAGGCGCCAATCATGGCCGCTTACCTGTGCCCGCCTGCCGTGATACACGGCAAGCACGCCGTGCGGACCAGCCAGATCGTGGACGAAGTGCGCGGTCGGCACCCGAACGCGGCGTGGGCGCCGCGGATCGACGGCATCGCGGCCAGTACCGGCATCGAAACCCGTGGCTGGATGCTGCCGTTGGAGGCCGCCGTCGCGCCCGGCAGCGGAAGCGGCCTGCCGGCCGCCGGCATCGGGCCGGCCCGAGAGGCGCTGGCTGGTGACGGGTTCACCGAGCAGGACGTGGATCGCGTGATCGCTGCCCTTGAGGCGATACCCGCGCCGCAGACCGTCCAGGAACGCACTGCGCCGGCCTGGTCGGCAGTGCAGTCCTACGGTGAGCGCGCGGCGCGCGGGGCCCTGCAGATCGCCGGGCTGGACGCCGCGGACGTCGACTGTCTGATCACCAGTCACTCCACCACCCCGGCGCTGCCGGGGCTGGACCTCTCCCTCGCCAACAGACTCCCGCTCCGGCGCGACGTGCTGCTGCTGCCGGCCACGCAGTGGGCGTGCATAGCCGGGACCCGCTCCCTGGCGCTGGCGGCGGATCTCGTGGCCGCGGACCCCGACCGGGTGGTCCTGGTCGTGATCGCGGAGGCACTGAGCACGACCTACCAGCCCGCGGACGACACTCTGGAATCCCTGATCGTCCGGTTGCTGTTCGCGGACACCGCCGTCGCCACGGTGGTCACGGGCCGCCCGAGGCCCGAGTCGACGCTGCGGCTGGACACCGCCTGGCACCACACGCTGCCCGGCACCCAGGACCTGCACCGCCTGGAGACACGGGAGGACGGCACCCACTTCGTGATGGACCGGCGCGGGCCGCGCGCCGTGCAGGAGACGGTCACCGCGATGTGGGAGTGGTTGCGCCTCCGATACCAGGACGACCCCGGCTCCTGGCACCCCGACGTTCTGCTCGCCCACCCCGGCGGGACGCGTGTGCTGGAGTACATGGAGCAGACGATGCCCGACGGGTGGCCGTCGGGGCTCCTGCGCTACAGCCGGGACAGCTACACCAGCGGCAACCGCGGAGGCGCCGCCGTGTTCGACATCATGCGGAGGGCGTACGACGCCGGGCAGAAGGCGGGCAGCCGTGCCGTCCTGTACGCGGCTGCCCCGGGCCTCACTGCCACCGCCCTGGAAGGGGAGTGGCTGTAGTGCGGACTCGCGCCCCTCGTCACGCCGGTGCCGCCGCCTGACGGACAGCTCCCGCGCCGCCCGGCCGGCGCCCTGTCACCACCCGGCCGAAGCTACGCCACCACCCGGCCGGAGTCACGCCACCAGCCCGCTGACACCTCATCACCGCCCAGCCGACACACCGTCACCGCTCGACCCAAGCCCACACCACCTTCCCGGTGTCCGTCCACCGGACCCCCCACCGGGTGGTGAGCCCATGCACTACGTGAAGGCCACGGCCGGCGTCGTCGAGGAGCCCGCCCGGGCCCAGCCGCGGCCTGCCGTTGCCGGTGTCGCCCACCTCGCACAGCAGCCCGTGGCCGGTCCTGATCAGCCGTACCGTGATGGGTCCGCCGGCGAAGCGGACCGCGTTGGCGACCAGTTCGTCGACCACCAGCAGCACGCTGTCCCTGGTGTGCTCTCTGGCGCTCCACTGCCCCAGCAGCTCGGAGACCAGTGTGCGGGCCCGGGCGGCCGCGTCGCCGCGGGCGGGTAGACGCCACGTCGCGGTGTCCTCCTTGCGGTAACCGATCATGCGGGCGATCAGCAGAGTCACGTCGTCGCGCCGACGCGTCGGCGCGACCGCCGAGACCACGCGCCGTGCGGCCTGGTCCAGGGTGTCCCACGGGTGCACCGAGGACACGGCGTCCGTCAGCCTGTCGATGCCCTCGTCGATCGACAGGGCGGGATCCTCCACCAGGCCGTCGGTGTAGAGGGCGAGCAGCGAGCCCGGGGGCGCACGGAACGCGTGCACGTCGTACGGCTCCCGCAGCGCGAACTCGGCGCCCAGTCCGGGGTGGGGGCGTATCGCGACCGGGCCGGCAGGTCCGTCCAGGGGTACCAGGACCGGGGGGAGGTGGCCGGCGCTGGCCACTGCCACGTGGTGGCTGACCGGGTCGTACACGGCGATGCAGCAGGTCGACCCGAGGGCGCTGTAACCGGCCGCCAGCCCGGAATCCGCATCGTCCAGCAGCGACACGGTCTCGTCCAGGTGCTCCAGCACCTCGTCGGGAGCCAGCCCCGCTGACAGCAGGGCGCGGGCCTCCATGCTCAGCTGTCCCATGGTCGCCGCGGCGCCCAGCCCGTGCCCGACGACGTCTCCGACCACCAGCGCGGTACGGCCGTCCGGCAGCGGAAAGCTGTTCACCCAGTCGCCGCCGACACCCGCGCTGTCGGGGGTGGCGGGCTGGTAGACGCTGGCCGTCTGGATGGTGTCGCCGCCGGACCGTGGCAGCAGTCGGCGCTGCAAGGCCAGTACCTGTGTGTGCTCGCGCTGGTGCTGACGGGCCAGGTCCACGTGGTGGGAGGTCCTGGCCACCAGTTCCTGCAGGTCGAAGAGCTCACTGTCCGCGAAGGGGCGGTCCGCCCGCCGCCAGACCTCCGCGACACCCAGGACGACGGGCGGCGTGCCGTCCAGGACCAGCGGTATGCACACCACGGCCGCCGCCTGGTCGCCGGGCACCAGGGCACGTACCAGCCGAGGACTGTCGAGCACCTGTTCGATCGCTTTTCGGTCGGGTATGACGATGGCCTGCGCGGCATCGTCACGCCGTATGGCCTGCGCCAGCAGTCGACTCGCATCGCCGGGAAGATCGTCGCCCGCGGTCACGTAGCCCTCGGGCCACGCCCGGTCCGGCACCAGGGCCGCCCGCCGCAGCCGGAGGCGCCCCTGCGGCTGCTCGGTGACCGCCTCACCCGTCCACACGGCGAAGTCGAGGTCGATGGCGGTCACGTCACCCCAGGCCAGCAGGGACTCCGCCAGCGACTGCGCGGTCTCGCCGATGTCCAACGAGGTGCCGATCGCGGTCTCGGCGGCATAGAGGTGCAGCCTCCTGGCCATGGCGATCAGGGAGACGGTCAGGCCCTCCTGAGGCGCCGCGGCGGCCAGGATGCTCATCGAGACCACCAGCTCCGACCCGTCGCCGCGTCGCAGGCGCTGGACCCGGGCGACGTGCGGCTCACCGGTCTCGAGGACCTGCCGCAGGCGCCGGGTGACCGTCGGTACGTCCGAGGGAGGCAGGAGATCGACGAAAGGGCTCCCGGCCGTGGCCTCCACCCCCGCGAAGACCGGGGCGTCGAGATTGCAGCGGGTGATTCTCAGATCCCGGTCCAGATTGACCGCGCCGAGGATTTGCTCCTGACCGGCGGGGGTCGGGTTGTCGGATACGTCTCGACGGGCGGCGTTGTCCCCCTGCGGGTCGGCGGAACCGGCGGCCGCTGCCGCTCCGTCGACTGGCATGTACTGCCCCAAAGCGCTGCTGACCATATCGAACGGTGACGCAGACGAGGGGGGTGGGGTGGAGTCCATGCGACTCTCTCAGCTCGCTTGCCGACCCCGGCACCACGTCGGAGCCGTACCAGAACCCGGGCGACAGAGTCCCGGGATTCGTGACCGCAAACCTCATTCAATAACACCCGGGGCCGCTTCGCCCACACCAGCGGGCCGCACGGTGACGCGGTGGCAGCCGACGACCGGTGTTCCCTCGCAGTCGTTCCATGGTCGTCGCCGCTCTGCACGTCGTCGAAGCCGAGTCGCATGGAGGCTGTGCACCCTCGGTGCGGGGCGGGCGGACGTCGAGGCCAGTCCGCGGTCGTCGTAGAGGGTTTCGGGGATCGAGTGCCAGCGCCCGGCCGCCGACGCGCGGCAGCAACCCGTCGGCCGTGTCCTGGCCCAGGCGGCCCTCGAACCGGCGAGGTCGACCTGCTGCTGTTCGCCGCCGTCAGCGCCGATGTCCAGGAACCCGCCAACGCCCACATCGTCGCCGCCCGGACCGGGCTGTCCTGTCCGGTCTTCGACGTCTCCAACGCCTGCAACAGCGTCCTGAACGCCCTGGAGGTCGCGGACGCCTTCATCCGCGCCGGCCGTTACCGGCGGATCCTGATCGCGTGCGGGGAAACCCTCAGCCGGTGGAGCCTGACTCCCACCACCTTGCGGACCGGGCTGGCGTCCCTACCGGCGGGGACGTGGGCGCCGCCCTGCTCGTCGAAGCCTCCCCCCCCAGCCGGGCATCATCGCTCACACGTTCATGGCGAACTCCGCGGGCTGGCCGACTGCCCCCCTCTTCAACCCCCACCACGCCCCCGGCGGCCCGCCGGGGCTGCACTTCGACTCCGAGAAGGTCCTCGCCTCCTTCCTCGGCATCGACACCCGCGCCGCACAGTGGATGAAGGAACAACACACCGACCCGAACGAATTCGGCCTCGGCTGTCTCCACCAGCCGTCCGTCCCGTTCGTCCGCACCTTCTGCGAACGCATGGGCATTCAGCCCGACGCGGTCGTGCCCACCTTCCACCGCACCGGCAATATGGGCGCAGCCACCCTCCTCCTCCAACTTGCCCACGCCGCTGGCCAAGGCCGGTGACGCCCGGGCATACAGGTGGTCCTGTTCGGCATGGCCAGCGGCGCCAGCGGCGGCGTGATACTGATCAGCTGCTAGGCACCCCGGCGCACGCGCTCGATGGTTCGCCGCTGGCCTCATTCGCCGCGCGCCGTAGCACCATCTGCGGCGGGCATGAACGAAGTGCGACGGGTGGGTCACCCGTGCCAGGACTGGTACCAGCTCACTCTGCTGTCGGGGTTCTGAACGGGGCGCCATACCCGTTCGGCTGGGACGTGCTGGAACAGGTCGGTCAGCGGGGCCACGAGGACCGGGACCTCGTGCAGGAAGGGCACCAAGTCCCGGGCGGCCGGCGTAAGGCGCTGATCCGGTTCTCCACGCCGGCAGGGTCGGTGCCGTCGAGGATGAACAGCAGCCGCGGGAAGAGCGGGTAGTGCCGCCGCCACTCCTCCAGCCCCTGCTGCTGGAAGGTCGGACGGCGCCCCGGGATGGTGGGCGCGTAGGAGTGGAGGCGGGCGTAGGCGGTCAGCTTGGTGGCGAGCCGTTCCGGGCCCATCGTGGCGCGATCCACTTCCACGAACGCCCGCAGCGTCGGGGTGAACACCCAGGTGAGCGGCCTGGTTCGAGGAGCACTTCGTCTCATCGATAGCCTGCATCACCATGATGCGCGCTTGGATCCTGCCGATGCTGCTTGTGCTCAGCGGCTCAGCCGTCGCGACTGGGCAGATCTTCAAGGGGAGCCCCGGCACAGCCGCAGCACTCCTGCTGGTGTTCCTGGCGCTCGCCGGCGTCAACTCACCCCTGATCTTCCCGAGGTCGATCGGTGCGCAGGAGGCACAATGCCGCAGCGCGGTCGACGGCCGACCGGTCGTCTTCTGGCGGCCGGGCTGCAAGTACTGCATACGACTGCGCATCCGGCTGGGCCGCAGTGGCCGCCAGTTGCACTGGGTCAACATCTGGCGCGACCCGGCAGGAGCCGCAGCGGTGAGAGCAGCCAACGACGGCAACGAGACCGTGCCGACCGTCGTCGTGGCGGGCCGGCCACACACCAACCCCGATCCCGCATGGGTACGCGAACAGCTCACCCCTTACGCGTGATCAGAATCCGCGCCCTTCGGAGAGGGACCCGCAGACACAAGCGCACAGAGATCAAAAGACAAGCTCAGCTCTGTCTCTTCGGCAGGCTCCTTCATCGGTTTCGTCAGCGGCTCCTGGGATAACATCACGCAGGCTGTTGGTCGTCGCGGCAGCGGTGATACTGAAGAGGGAGCCATGTGGCGAACGCTGGCCGGTGTGGTGTCCGGTCTACTCGTGCTGTTCGTCGGTAGTCTCGCTTTCAACGCGGCGTCCGGGCAAAGCCATTGGCCAGGACCGCTCGACCTCGTGCGGGTCCACCCGTGGCTGGTGCTCCTCCTCCTGATACCTGTGTCGCTGATCGGGCTGTGGCAGGCGCCGCGCCGCGACCGCGGGCAGAACCCGCCCGCGCCCATGACGTACCAACTGCCGCCGCGCAACACTGACTTCACTGCCCGCGACGCCACGCTGCGGGAACTGCGACAGCGCCTCACCTCGACGAGCGGTGTCGCGATGCTGGTCGTGCGTGGGATGGGCGGTGTCGGCAAGACCCAACTCGCGGTCGAATACGCCTACCGACATCTCGAGAAGTACCGGTTCGTCGCGTTCGTGCATGCCGGGGACGCCGATCGGGTGGCGTCGCAGTTCGTGTCTCTGGCCGGGGAACTGGGGCTGGCGGAAGCAAGCTTCGACCAGGTCATCCCGCGGGTGTACGGCAAGTTGGCGGACCGCAGGCCCTGGCTGATCATCTTCGACAACGGGGAGGAACAGAACACTCTCACGCACGCGCTGCCGTCGGGTGGCCTGGCGACCAATGGCCATGTCATCGTCACCACCAGGGTGAGGAACTGGTCGAGCAGTGCGGGCGTGATCGGCCTGGACGTGTTCGCCAGGCAGGAGTCGGTGAGCCTGCTGACGCATCGGGTGCCCGGCATGACCGCGGCGGTAGCGGACCGGATCGCCGAGGAACTGGGGGACCTGCCGCTGGCGTTGGAGCAGGCAGCCGGGTACATGGAGTACAACCAGACGGCGCCCGATGACTACGTGAGGCTGCTGACGTCCCGGCTGGAGGAGATGATCTCGCTGGGCGCACCGGGCGACCGGTCGGCGGTGATGGTCGGGGCCCTGTGGCAGCTCAGTGTGCGAAGGCTGGAGGCGGAGCGGCCGCAGGCAGTGCGGATGCTGAGGCTGTGTGCCCTACTGGCGCCGGAACCGATCCCGCTGGACCTGTTTACCCGTAGTCCCGAGATCCTGAACGTGGGCGCCGCCGATCCCCTGGTGTGGGACGGGACGGTCGGTGCCCTGGCCGGTCTGGGACTCGCGCGGCGCGGGAACGCGTCCCTGGTGGTGCACCGGCTGGTGCAGGCCGCCGTCCGGGCCGACATACCGGAGGAGGCGCATGCCGACGCCCGGGTCCAGCTGTGCCGGGCGCTGGTCGCGGCCGTGCCGCACGACGTCCACGGTGACCCGGACGCGCGGCCGCGCTGGCAGGAGTTGCTCTCGCATGTCCTGGCGGTGACCAAGGACGATCCACCGGCCGAGTGCGCTGCGGAGACGGCGGTGCTCCTCAGGCTGGCGTCGGAATTCCTCATCCAGCTCGGGGACTACCAGATGGCGTTGCCTCTGTGTGAGCGTGCCCTCGCGATCGACGAGTCGATCGAGGGCCGGGATGCGGAGACCGGCTTCGATCTGATCACTCTGGCGCAGATCCACCGGGAGCTCCACGCGCCGGAAAGAGCCCGCCCACTCGTGGAACGCGCGCTGCGGCTGCACGAGTCCTGCCTGCCGGCGAACGATCCCGCCATCGCAACGGACCTGGCCACGCTCGCGCGCACGCTGTGCCTCCTCGGTGAACACCGTGCGGCGCTGCCACTGGCCGAGCGGGCGCTGCAGATCGACGAGGCGGCGCTCGGGCCGAACGACCCGTACGTGAGCTTCGACCTGGTTGCACTGGCGAACGTCCATGTCGACCTCGGAGACCACGAGGCGGCCCTGCCGCTGATCTCACGGGCACTGCAGATCCGCGAGACCGTCTATGCGCCGGACCACCTGTACATCGGCTACGTCCTCATCCTCCAGGCCCAGGTACTGCACGCGATGAACAACCCGACCGCGGTGGATTTCGCGCGCCGGGGTGCACAGATCCTGCAGACCCGGCTGGGCCGGACCCACCCCAAAACCGAGGATGCCTTCGCTCTGGTCGACCGGCTGCGTTGACTGACGTGACGAGTGACACCGAGGCCGGCAAGGCCGCTGTGCGGCGGCCTCCTGCAGCAGCTGACCAGACGGGTGCTGGAGTCCGCGCTGGAGAGCGAGCTCACTGATCACCGGGCTCATGTCCCAGGTGATCAGTGAGCTCGCCGCATTTCATCCACCCCGTCGACGGGCAGGTCATGGTGCTCGCCGGACCGTACGAGTACCGTCAGCCCGGAGATCAAGAACGACCACGGCCCGGCCACCTGGCTGATGACCTGCACGATCATCGCGCCGGGCCGTGTCCACCCCCGCATGCCACTCGCCCCGGCCCCGCCCCTCTACGACGCCTGGCTCCATCCCCACCCGGAAGACCCCGACGACCTGCGTGCCCTGCTGATAACGTCCGCGGCGTCAACCCCGAAGTCTTTGCGGACACGTCGGGCGCGGGAGCCGGGTCCTGTCTGACGTTCCAGACCACGAGTCCGCGGTTCAGCAACCACGACCACGCTCCTGTCAGCGCCAGAACAGCCTCGGGCTTCTCGTAGTAGGCGACTCGTGCCTGTCTAGGCCAGTTTTGCCAATTCCACTCGTTGTTGTCCCGAGCGTCTTTGAGTGAGTCAGCACGGCAGGCAAGGGGGGCTCTCACAGTACCTGTATCACCAGGGTCTCCCAGACGTCCCAAACGCCTGTCAACCTGGTTGAGTCGAAGGCGCCGACAACACTCCATGGGCACGCACTGCAGCTTTACCCCCCCATTAGTTTCAGCTGCCCAGAATGCGCGACCGAGTCGGCGCATTCTTCCACGACAGAAGGGACGGAGACCAAATGGCGGACAACCAATTCACCACTCACACAGAACTTTTCGATCTGAGTGGGAAGTACGCCCTTGTCACTGGCGGCACCAGGGGCATCGGGATGATGATAGCGCGCGGCCTTCTCCAGGCGGGCGCCCGCGTCGTCATCAGCTCACGCAAGGCAGACGCGTGCGCGGAGGCACAGCATCTACTGTCCGAATTCGGCGACGTTCAAGCAATCCCCGCCGACCTGTCCAGGCACGACGAGTGTCAGCGCCTCGCTGATCTTGTCATGGCCGACTCGGAACGCCTGGACATCCTTGTCAACAACGCGGGAGCGATGCGGAGCGAGCCTCTGGCGACGTTCCCGGACGAGGCCTGGGACTCAGTGATCGACCTCAACCTCAAGTCGCCGTTCTGGCTGGTGCAGGCGCTGCTCCCCGCACTTCGCAGGGCGGGCACCGCCGATGATCCCGCGCGGATCATTAACATCGGCAGTATCGCCGCCATCCACGTCGCCCAGGCGCCCAACTACTCGTACGCCAGCAGTAAAGCGGCACTCCATCAACTCACCAGAGTGCTTGCCAGGGAGCTGGGCCCACAGCACGTCACGGTGAACGCGGTAGCACCGGGAGTGTTCCCGTCGCAGATGATGGGGGCCACGCTCGATGCCATCGGCGACAAGATCGCGGCGGCGGCCCCTCTGCGCCGGCTCGGCCGCGACGACGACATGGCGGGTATCGCCGTGTTTCTCGCCAGCCGGGCCGGATCCTACCTCACGGGCACCATCATCCCGGTGGACGGCGGCACCGCGACGACCGCAACGGGTACCCCCTAGACTGCGGGACGGGCTTACGGCAAGGGGATGGCCACGATGGATCTACGCACCGAGATCCGGGAGTTTCTCAGCTCGCGTCGCGCCCGCATCGCACCCGAGCAGGCGGGCCTGCCCGCTTACGGCGGCAACCGTCGGGTCAAAGGTCTGCGCCGCGAGGAGGTAGCGCTACTGGCGGGGGTATCGGTCGACTACTACGTGCGCATGGAGCGCGGCAGCCTCGCCGGTGCCTCCGATGGCGTGCTCGACGCGTTGGCCTCTGCCTTGCAACTCGACGAGGCCGAGCGCGACCACCTGTTCCACCTCGCGCGCCAATCCAGGAAGCCCAGCGGCCCACGCCGGCGTAGGCCTGCCGTGACGGTGCGCTCGACGCTGCAGCAGGTGCTCGACGCGATCTCCGATGCGCCGGCCTGGATCGGTAACGGCCGTTATGACGTGCTCGCCATGAATCAACTCGCTCGCGCGCTGTATTCACCGGTGCTGGCCGACCCTCGACGGCCCGCGAACACAGCGCGGTTCGTGTATCTCAACCCCGAGGCGGCCAGAGATTTCTTTGTCGACTACGACCAAATTGTCGGGGACGTGGCAGCGAAGCTACGCATGGAAGCCGGCCGCAATCCGCACGACGAGGAGCTGATCGCCCTAGTCGGCGAACTGTCAACGTGCAGTGAGCTGTTTCGGCAGCGGTGGGCATCTCAGGACGTGCGGCTGCACCGGTCCGGCCGCAAACGTGTGCGCCATCCGGTCGTGGGCCAGCTCGACTTGGACGTCGAGTCCCTGGAACTGCCCGCCGAACCCGGCCTACGCCTCAACGTCTACACCGCACCCGCGGGTACACCGACCGCTGACAATTTGGCGCTCCTGGCGTCGTGGGCGGCCACGCAACAGACGTTGGCGACCGAGCTCGAAGAACACAACGGATAGTCCAACCCCTTCAGCCGCACTAGCCAGCGGACCATGACGAGGGGCAACAATCTGCGGCAAAGTAAACGCGGGCGTCGGGCGCCGGAGGATACGTGGGCTGAGCTGGCTGTTTGGTGCTGCGCAGTGAGCTGAGTGGGGCGGCGGTTTTGCGCAGGGGGGTTGGCGCGCCTATAGGTACCGGTGCCGGTCGGTCTTCTGAGGGCTGGGTCTGCCAGGGGTGTGGTTTGGTTCAGCGGGTGGTCAGGCGTTGCCAGGGCAGGTCGTGGTCGGCCGGTGCGAGGCGGAGCTGGTGCACATCCTCGGACTGTTGGTGAAGAAGCCCCGCACGTTCTCGCCGACGTGGTCCGGCGTCAGATCGCCGAAGAAGCGGGGCTGACCAGGATCACGGTGCACCGCCGATCAGCCAACCGGCAGGCGCTGCTGGAGGCGTCTGCGATGGCGCGGCTGAGCGAGGACTGGGAGACGTGCATTACCGCGGCGGCCGTGGTGAAGCTCGCGGCCAGGGCGACGGCCGTGTACGCCGTCAGTTGTCGCAAGGCGGTGGCCTCCATGGCCGACGAGTGTAGGGGGCTTCCCCCTTGACCGTGGACACCGATTGTCATGCAGCCATGGTCAGCGTAATGGATCTCTGGTTGTAGGCGATCGGGCTGCTCTGCTGGGCGACCGGATCAGCGACGGACGCGGTAGCGGATGTGGGTGGCCTCCGGCGTGTCGATCACCTGGGCGATCTCCAGCTCGATCTCCGAGGGCAGGACGTCGAACAGTCGTCGTCCGCGGCCGAGCAGCACCGGGATCTGGTGGATCTGCACCTCGTCCAGGACTCCGGCTTCCAGCGCTCGTTGCCCCGTGTACGCACCGCGCACCTGCACGTCCTTGTCGCCGGCGGCGGCCTTGGCCTGGGCCATCGCGCTTTCGATCCCGTCGTTCACGTAGGTCACCAACGGATAGCCCCAGCGGGCGGCCGGGCCGGGTGGGCGGTGACTGGGCACGAAGATCGGGAGACCTCCATGATCACCGCCCCAGTGATCCATGAGTTCGGCGGTCCGCCGTCCCGCGAGTACCGCACCGGCCGCGTTCCATTCCTCCTGGAACCGCGCGGCGGTCCGAGCGGACTCGCCTTGGGCGTCGGCCCACTTGTGCAGCCGCTCGCCGTCCTCACCGCCGAGGAAGTCGTCGGGGTCGGCGATGTACCCGTCGAGAGACACCGACATATCGAGCACTGATGTAGACACTTCAATCTCCTGTTGTATCGATCCAGATCGGTTTCAATGCTGTAGACCTGGCATGGCTGCCTTACTCATCGGGCACAACGTATTGGATCTTTGCTCGTAGGCGATCGGGCTGATCTGACCGCTGCTGGAGTGTCTCCTTCTGGTGTTGTAGCGGGTGACCCACCGGAAGACCGCATGGCGGGCCTCTCGCGCCCCTGACCAGCTCTTTCGCCCCTGAAGGGTCTCTCTCTTCAGGCTCGCGTTGAACGTTTCCGCGGCGGCATTGTCCGCGCTGGTCCTCACCGCGCCGCGGGAGCGGACCACGCCCAGCTCCTCGCAGACTTGCTCGAAGTCCCTCGCGACGTATTGCGCTCCGTTGTCACTATGAAAGACCGCCCCGCCCAGGCGTCCGCCCCGCATCGCGGCGGCGGCCTTGAGCGCGTCGGTGACCAGCTCCGTGCGCATGTGGGTGGCGATGGACCAGCCCACTTGAGATCTCTAGCGGTGCGGGTTACGTCTGGTCGTGACGGTTGGCGTCGGCTGCGCTATGCCGGTGGGGTGAGGTATCCCGATGGTGGTGGGCTGACGGCCGAGGAGAGGATCGACGTGAGCAAGTCGGGCTCGCGGCAGCTGACTTGATCGAGACGGGGGCCAGCGGCCGGGAGGTGGCCCGGCGGTTCAGGGTGACCCGGATGTCGGCGACCGCCGGCGGCGGGCCCTGGCTTCGGGCGGCCGCCGGGCGCTGGTCTCCAAGGGTCCCGGTGGCGCTCGCTGCAAGCTCAGCGCGGGTCAACTGCATGCTCTGGAAGCGGTGTTGGAGGCCGGGCAGGCCGCGTGCGGCTGGAGTGACCAGTGCTGGACGCCGGCCCGCATCGGCGAGGTCGTGCGCCGCCGGTTCGGCGTCGATTACACCCTGGCCGGGCTGGATCTGCTGCTGCACCGCATCGGCTGGAGCGTGCAGGTCCCGGCCCGGAAGGCCAGCGAGCGCAACGAGACGCAGATCGCCGCCTGGAAGGACGAGCAGGGGCCCGTCCTGGGATACGGGTGAGGGGCGCGGTCAGCGTCTGACGTGGGCCGATCCGCCCTTCTCGGCGAGCAGCCGACGGTGGGCGCTCAGCTCCGCCCCCCCGGACCTCGGCGCGGCCCGACCCACGTCGTGCACGGCGACCGCCGTCGGCTCGACGGGCGCGGCCCGCTCCAGCGGGATCGAGTCGGGCAGCCGGATGAGCGTCGAGGCGGGTACGGTCCAGCGCTGCTGCATCGCGCCGGGGGAGTCGATGCCGATGAAGTCGAGGTGCTGGCGGACGTGTTGGTGGCCGGCGCGGCAGGCCGGGCAGGTGTCGTCCCAGCGCAGCGGCATCACGGTGACCGCGTCACCGGCCCGCCAGTCCTCGACGTCCGGGCCGACGCGTACGACTCTGCCGGACATCTCGTGCCCCAGGACGGCGGGCGCGGAGGCCCGGGCGTCCATGTCGCCGTGGAAGGTGTGCAGATCGGTGCCGCAGATGCCGACATAGGCGGGGGCCAGCTCCACCTCCCCGGGACCGGGCGGCCCGGTGAGTGCGGGAGCCGTGTCGAGGGTGCGGGCGGACATGTAGCGGACGACGAGTGTCATCGTGTGGTCAGGGTCCCTTCAGTGCGGACACCGATGGTCAGCAGACGTGGATGGACGTCCAGCGGGGGTTTGTCGGCGTACGCGATGGGTGCGCAAACCCGGATGGGCGCGACGGTCAGATGGTGTGCGTGGCGCCGTCCGCGGCGACGTCGCCTTCCTCCGGCGCGGGGAGGCGGTAGAAGGCGGTCGCGGTGTCGGCGAGGATCGCGTGGATCTCGTGTTCGGCACAGTCGGTGAGCAGTTCGTCCACGGTGGCGGCCCAGCGGTTCCAGCCGCCGGCGAGGTTGGCGACCGGCCAGTCGGAGCCGAACATCAGCCGGTCGGGGCCGAAGGCGGTGAGCAGGATGTCCCAGACCGGGCGGATGTCGGCGGTGGTCCAGTTGTCGTGGTCGGCCTCGGTGATCAGTCCCGACACCTTGCAGACCACGTGCGGGTGTGCGGCCAGCCGTTGCACCTGACGTCGCCAGTCCGCCAGTTCGCGCCGCGCGATGTCCGGCTTGCCCGCGTGGTTGAGGACCTGGGGCAGGTCGGGGAAGCGTTCCGCCAGCCGGATCGCCTGGTCGAACTGGTGGCTGCGGACCAGCACGTCATAGCAGAGCCCGCGGTCCCTCGCCGCCGCCAACCCACGCTCGACATCGGGGCGCTGCAGCCAGCCCGGGTCCGTCTCGCCCTGGACGAGATGGCGCAGGGAGCGCAGATACGCCCCTCCCGGTCCGGCGAGCAGCTGGTCCAGCGTCTCGCCGATCGCCGGCGACGTCAGGTCCGCCCAGCCGACCACCGCCTCGATCAGCGGCTCTTGCTCCGCGAGGGCGAGAAGGTCCTCCGTCTCGGGCACGTCCGGCATGCACTGCACGACCACCGTGCCGTGCAGACGGCGGCCAGCGATGGGGTGGGTGGCGGTGGTCCGCAGGTCGTCCGGGGTGAACGTGCGGCGGATCGTTACCACGGTGGGGTCGTCGAGCCAGGGCTGCGGGCGCTGGTCGAGGTCCCACAGGTGGTGGTGGGCGTCGATGAGGACGGGGGCGGGGGTCATGGCAGGTTCCAAGTCGGGTCGGCCCGGGCCGCGTCAGGCGGCGTCTTCTCCGGGTGGGTTCAGGTGCCAGATCTCGGGGAGCTCCGTCCACTGGCGGGAGCCGCCCCGGTCGGGCCAGGGCTCCTGGCAGGGGTCGGTGAGATTCCACCATTCCTGGGTCTCGGGGTCGGCCTCGATGGAGGCCATGTCGGCCTCGAAGTCGGCGCCGTGGTACTCCATGTAGGCGAACAGCACGTCGCCGTGGAGGAAGATGCTGTAGTTGCGGATGTTGGCCCGGTGCAGGGCGGCTTCGACGCCGGGCCACACCGCGGAGTGGAGCCTGAGGTACTCCTCGCGGTGTTCGGGGCGGAGCCGGATGGTCTGGGCGATGCGCTTCACGCCGATTCCCCTGTCGTCTCGGAGGAGTTGGCCTGCTCGGCCGCGGTGTCGAACGGGGTGCGGTAGCTGGGAGTGCGGGTGCGCAGCCCGAGCCGCAGGGTGAGCCGGATGCGCGTGTAGGCGGGCGGCCGGACCGTCAGGAAGGCGCTGTCGCAGACCTGCTCCGCTTCGCTGATGACGGGCTCGGTGTGGCCGTAGTCGTACATGTCACCGATCCAGGTGTCGTCCTGGCAGGTGGTGTAGCGGACGGCGGTGATGGTGTGCTCGGCGAAGGCGCCCGCCTGGACGATCACCGTGCGGTCGGTGCCGGGGGAGAGGTTGACGAGTTCGACGGTGGTCGCCTCGGGGGCGATGGAGGTGACCAGGGCGGCGACGTCCTGGGGCAGGCCGGCGCGGCGGGCGTCGGCGTCGTGGTAGCGCAGCCTCGCCTGCTGCAGACCGCCCTGATACAGCACCTGCGGGCCGCCCCAGGTCAGCTGAACGAGGGCCTCGGTGACCACCGGGTTGCACAGCTGCCACACGTGGATGTCGGCCTCGGGCACGTCCAGGTCGCGGTAGCGGTCGATGCGCCGCAGCCGGTGGCGGACCTGGGCCTGGGCAGTGGCGAGGATCCGCTCCGGATAGCCGGGGTCGTCGCCGGCGAGGAAGGCGAACCACGCCTTCTCGTGTCCGGAGTCCTCCTTGGACCGGAACGGCCGTACGGTGCGCCAGTCGATGCCGTCGGCCTCGCGCAGCCGCTCCAGCCGGGCGCGGTCGGCGTCGGAGGTGGTGTGGTGCCACAGGGCCACCGGTACGGGGGGTGTGGCCGGGTTGTAGTCGAACCAGCCGGAGTCGTTGTGCCGGAACGGCAGGTGCAGTGTGGGTGTGTGGCGGTCCGGACCGAGTTCCACCGCCCACTTGGAGGGCAGGCTGGAGTCGGCCTCCGTGTGGGGCATGACCTTGCCGCGTTCGATGAGGGCGTCGAGCGAGGTCGCGACCATGGAGAGGTAGTCGTCGTCCCCGGTGACCGTCGCGGCCGCGAGCGCCGCCACGCAGGCCGCGTGACCGAAGCTGTGCCAGCCGTGCGGCCAGGACCAGCCGTAGTGGCCGCCGTACCAGCGTCCTTCCAGGAGGCTGCCGACGACTCCGTCCGGGCCGACGTTGTCCGGGAGGAGGCCGCCCTGTTCGCGGGTGCGCTCGCGCCAGGCGCCGACGTACTCGACGATCCAGTCGCGGTAGCGCTCCTGGCCGGACAGGATCCAGGCGTTGAGGACCAGGCCGGCCGCGGCGAGGTTGACCGCGGTGTCGCCGACGCCCATCCGGTCGCGCATCTGGTCGCCCAGCCGCGGGTCCGCCGACAGGGGGAAGGGGCCGTTCGCGGCCTCGGGGATCCAGTCGAGGGGGAAGCCGTAGGTCTCCGCTTCCTTGAGCAGCCAGGGGTAGACGTCGCCGTCGAACAGGCCGGTGCGGTCGGGGTCGCTGCCGTTGTGGGGCCGGGTGATGATGCGGTGTTCGGGGTCGTAGTTGCCCTTGGCGGGGTCGACGTACAGCTCGGCGAAGCGCAGGGCGCGCTCACGCCAGCGGTCGGGGGCGGCCATGCACAGGAAGTAGAGCAGGAGCAGGCTTTCGCCCTGGTGGAACCAGTCGTAGCCGCGTTCGTACTCGTCGTGCAGCATGTCCAGTTCGGTGAGCTGGCGGGTCACGCCCTCCCAGTGCCTCTCGCTGGCGGGCAGGATGTCGTCGGCGCCGCCTCAGACGGCTCGCCGGGTTCAACCTCGGTCACGTTGTCGCTGGTCATCGATGCATCTTCCATGATCGGGAGTTACACCGAACGTTTTACAGTCCCGGTCGCGGCAGAGCGATGGATCGCCGCCGCTGTCGCTGCCATGGCAGATCTCTCCGATCGCCACACCATCCAGGCATTTGCCACCTGGACCCACCTGACTCGCCTGCGCAAGGACTCCCGTCGCAAGCCCATCACCGCCGGCCAGGCGGTGTCCGTCCGCCGCAGCGTCAAGGCAGCGATCGTCTTCCTGGCCTGGCTGCGAACCGAGGGCCTGAATCTTGAGACTGTCGGCCAGGGTGATCTCGACCGCTGGCTGGCAGACGGCCCCACCACACGGCAATATGCTCGTGACCTGGTTCTCTGGGCCGTCCGCACCAAACGAGCGACAAACATCAGCATCCCGGCGCGTCTCAAGAACTCTCCGACTCAAGCTCTTGACGAGGACGAACGAAGAGAGATCTCCCACCGGCTCCTCGGCGACGACCGTCTCGACGCACGCGACCGTGTCGCTGGTCTGTTGAATCTTCTCTACGCGCAGCCTTTCAGCGTGATCATCCGACTCACTGCCGATCACGTTGTCGTCCGCGAGAAGAACGTCCTCCTGCACCTCGGCAAGGAGCTCCTTGAACTACGCCCCGAACTGGGCAGCCTTCTTCAACAGATCGCCGCCGCGACGGCCAGATCGGGCAAATCGACGCTCCTTGGCTCTTCCCCGGAATCCGTCCGGGCCAGCACCTCAGCCATATCACTCTCGCTTCCCGACTCAAGCGGCTGGGTATCCGGTCCTTGCCCAGCCGCACGGCGGCCATCCGCGACCTGACCGCCGAAGTCCCAGCCGCAGTAGTTAATCGCCTTCTCGGCATCAGTACCTCAACCGCCACAAGCTGGTCGAAAAGATCGTCCAACGCCTCATACGCTGCTGAAGTGGCCCGCCGAAGTGACCTGGAAGAGTGATGCGGTGGAGGAGGGGTACACCGCGCTGGTGTGACCGATTGTCGAGGGCCTGGTGCTGAAGGGCGCCGACGCCAGCATTTGGACTGACGGCGCCCCGACATGGCCCTCGGCGGTCCACGGTCCACGTCCGTGTAAGGACATCGCAGACAGGTGAGGCAGGGCTGTCACGGGCCGTGGATCGCGGTCCTGCGTGAGCCGCCCGGACGCGGCGGATCGGTGTTCGTCCACGGCACGCTGTGCCCTGGCGACCGGCTTGGCGTCGGTGGACCGCGCAACCACTTCCCTCTTGTGCCTTCGAAGACGTACCTGTTCATCGCGGGCGGTACCGGCGTCACCCCGCTGCTGCCGATAGTCCGGCAGGTCGAACTGCTGTGCGCGGAGTGCCAGTTGCTGTACGGCGGAGTTCAGGGACTGGTGCCAGGGCGTAGGACCAGGTGGTGGCTTCCGGATCCGAGCAGGCGGGTGGCCTGTGTGGAGTGCCAGCCTTCGGGTGGGAGGAACCGTCCGGTCGTGCCGGGGGGCAGTACGGCGTTCACTGCGAGGGTGCTGTCACTGAGCGACCAGGCGACGGACGCCGGGCCGTACGGGGTGGTGATCGACGCCTCGGCGGAGGTGAGCGTGCCGCCCGGGCGGGGCGCGATCTCGATGGTCCGGTAGCCGGGGGTGCCGGGTCGCAGTCCGGCGACGGACTGGTAGAGCCAGGCGGCGACGGCGCCGTAGGCGTAGTGGTTGAACGACAGCATCATGCCCGCGTTCTCGACGTCGATGGTGCCGTCTGGCTGGATGGCGTCCCACCGTTCCCACATGGTGGTGGCGCCGCGTTCGACCTGGTAGAGCCAGCCCGGGCACTCCGGGTTGAGCAGGAGTTGGTACGCCTCGTCCGTGTGGCCGGTGCCGGTGAGGGCGGGCAGTACGAAGGGTGTGCCGAGGAAGCCGGTGGCGATGCGTCCGCGGTTGGCGCGTACCAGCGCGGCGAGGGCTTCGCCCACCGCGGCTCGTTCGGCGGTGGGCGCGATGTCGAACTGGAGGGCGAGGGCGCATCCGGTCTGGGTGGTGCGGGCGTGGTCGCCCCACTTGTGCCAGGCGGCGTCGGCGGTACGCCGGTGCAGGGCGGCGTACCGGTCGGCGTCGTCGGCATGGCCCAGTTCGCGGGCCGCGTCAGCGAGCAGGTGGGCGCTGTGCGCGACGAAGGCGGTGGCGACGAAGGAGGAGTCGGTGGTGGCGAGCGACGGGTCCTCCGGGGGAGCGGCCGGGTCGAGCCAGTCACCGAGTTGGAGGTTGCCGCTCCAGGTTCCGTCGGAGTCCAGGTGATCGACGGTGAACTCGACCCAGGCGCGCATCGCCTCGTAGTGGCGGCTCAGCCCGCTTCGTCGGCCGTAGGCGTCGTAGAGGGCAGCCGGTACGGCGGTTGCGGCGTCGCCCCAGCCCGCAACGCTGCCGGCGAACAGCGGCTCGCTCGTCAGCAGGTCGCCGAGCGGTACGTCGGGGATCAGCAGGGGGACCGCGCCGTCGTCTCGCTGTTCGATGCGCAGGTCGGTGAGCCAGCTGTCCAGGAAGGTGCCGCTGTCGAAGGTGGCGCACGCGGTGGGGGCGAAGGCCATGATGTCCCCGGTCCAGCCGAGGCGTTCGTCCCGTTGCGGGCAGTCCGTGGGTACGGCGAGGAAGTTGCCGCGCTGGGAGCGTACGACGTTGGCGTAGAGCGTGTTCACGCGGTCGTCGGAGCTGTGGAACTCGCCGATGCGGCGCAGGTCGCTGGACACGACGACGACTTCGACGGCCTCGATGGTGACTTCCGGGGAGGCGTCGATCTCGGCGTACCGGAAGCCGTGGAAGGTGAACTCCGGCTCCAGTTCGGCGGTGCCGCCGGCCAGGGTGTACTGGTCGGTGGCGCGCGCGCCTCGCAGGATGCTGGTCAGCAGGCGACCCTCACTGTCGAGGACCTCGGCGTGCCGGACGGTGACCGTGCTTCCCGGCGGACCGCCGGCGCGGAGGCGGAGCCAGCCGGTGGTGTTCTCGCCGGCGTCGACGGCGATCGTGCCGTCGGACAGGGTGCGCTGCCCGGGCTGGATGCGCTGTACGACGCGTACGGATGGGTGGGTCCGTTGGGCCAGTCCGGCGGGCAGGGGGAGTGTGGCGGCCTGCTCCCAGCCGTGATCGTCGAAGCCCGGCAGTTGCCAGCCGTGCGGCTCCTCGCGCAGGTCGTGTTCGCAGCCGTCGTACAGATCCGCCGCCAGCAGACCGCCGTAACCGCCCCTCCATTGGTTGTCGGTGGCGACGGTGACGGTGGTGCCGTCGGCCAGGGTGACTTCGAGCTGGGAGAGTAGAGCCGCGGTGTCACCGTAGACGTTGCGGTTCCCCTGCCAGGCGAGGTTGCCGCGGTACCAGCCGTCGCCGACCGCGGCGGACAGCGCGTTCGCGCCGGCGGTGAGCAGGTCGGTGACGTCGTAGGTGGCGTAGAGCAGTCGGCTGGGGTAGCTGGTCCAGCCGGGTTCCAGCAGGTCGTCGGAGACGGGCCGGCCGTTGATCGCGGTGCGGTGGACGCCCAGTGAGGTCACGTACAGCCGGGCGGACACCGGCTCAGCCGGAAGGTCGAACTCCCGGCGCAGCAGCGGCACAGGGCCGGGGGAGGTGCGGCCCCGGTCACTGGGGACGTGGACGGGACGGGCCGTCCAGTCCCCTTGATCGAGCAGGACTGCCTCCACCCGGGCGGGTTCGCTCCATGCCGTCCACCCGACGTCGGTGCGGACCCGGACACGCCAGTACCGGACCTCGCGGCTGCGCAGCGGCGTGGCCGGCCACGGGTGATCGGTCACCAGGTCGGACTCGCCCCCGCCACTGGATGCCGCGTCGCTGAAGGACAGGTCCGCCGACACCTGGATCTCGTAGGCGTGCTGGAGGACGTCCGGCCGTCCGCTCGCCAGCGACCACGACAGACGGGGTTCGGGATACGGGGTGGCCACGAGACCGGAGTCGTCCTCGGTGCGCAGCCCGGTGACCGTCGTTGCGGTGTCCGTCGCGGGGAGTGCCTCAATGCTCGGGGGGTTCATCGCGTCAGCTGCCTTCGGAGAATCGGAGTGGGGGAGCGGTGCATGTACGTTTCTGACAGCGCAGAGCTGCGCCTGCCCTGGAGCGGCCCTTTGGACGGTCGGTGCGGCTGTCAGTCCTCGCTCGTGAGGTGAGTCGTCAGGAAGGCGACCGATGTCTCGATGAGTGCGGGTACGTCGGTTGCGCCGAGGAAGATGTGATCGGCCCCGTTGACGAGGAGGAGCTCCGACTTTGCGCCGGCCTGCGTGAGTGCGTCATGTAGCAGCTCGCTGTGGGTGACGGGTACGACGGCATCGTGTGTGCCGTGCATCAGCAGGAACGGCGGGGCGTCGGCGGTGACGTAGGTGACGGGGCTCGCGGCCCGTTTCGCCTCGTGGGCGTGGCTCCCCAGGAGCATGCCGATGATGTCGTACGGGCGACCAGGTTCCGGGGATTCGAGGGGTATGGGTTCCTCGTCGGGCTGGGAGTCCAGGTCGGACAGTCCGTACCAGTCGACGCAGGCCCGCACCGAGCTGTCCGGACCGAGCACGCCCACCTCACCCTCCAGCTCCGGCAGCCCGCCGGTCAGGGCGGCGAGCGCGGCCAGGTGTCCGCCGGCCGACTCGCCCCAGACGCCGATCCGGTGCGGATCGAGGTTGAGCTGGTCCGCGTGGTGGCGCAGGTAGCGGATGGCGGCCTTGGTGTCGTGCAACTGTGCGGGAAAGGGGGCTTCGGCGGACAGCCGGTAGTCGATCGAGGCGACGGCCGTGCCGGTGTTCAGGAGAGCGTCGAAGAGGCCGTTGGGTTCTATGGTCGGTGGCAGGTCACGCCTGTCGCCGAAGAACCAGGCGCCTCCGTGGATCCACACGACGCACGGCGGCCGGTCGGCGTCGGCAGGCGTCCACAGGTCCATCTGGAGCGGTCGGTATCCCGGCGGCACCGCGTAGCTGATTCCGGAGTAGTGCGAGGTGCCGTCCGCGCGGCGGAGCGGTTCGACCGGTGACAGGTACTGCGGGAGTGCCCATTCGGCGGGCGGAGCCGATTCCTGCTGGGTGGACATCGCGAGGGTCCTCACTGTGACGGGGCCGGCTGCGGCCGAGCTGACGGTGACGGGCGGGCTGGGGCGGTGGCGGGACGGGCATCGGCCTGGATGGTCACTCCTCCTGCGTGACCAGCACGGTTCCGCGCAGCCGCAGGTCACGCGACGAGGAGCCGACCGCCACGTCCCGTTCCCCGCCGCCGAGCACCCAGCGATGGGCGTCGGCCGACCAGCTCGACAGTTGCCGCGGGCTCAGGTGGAGCACCACGTCCTGCGCCTCGCCGGGCTCCAGCGTCAGGCGCTGACAGGCGGCCAGTGACCGCACTGCCTGTGGCAGATCAAGGCGCGGGGACGGACCGACGTAGACCTGGGCCACCTCGGTGCCCCGGCGGCTTCCGGTGTTGCGGACGGTGAAGGAGACGTCGAACCCGTGGCCGGCCGGTGTGGTGCGCAGGCCCTCGTAGGCGAACTCGGTGTACGACAGTCCGTGTCCGAAGGGGAACAGGGGCTCCACGCCGTGGGCGTCGTACCACCGGTAGCCGACGTGGATGCCCTCCTTGTACGTGACCTTGTCGTCCACTCCCGGATAGCTCTCGGGGTCACCCGCGACGGGGTGGCCGTCCTCGTCGGCGGGGAAGGTCAGCGGGAGTTTGCCGCCGGGTGCCTCGTCGCCGAAGAGCAGCGCGGACGTTGCCTCCGCGCCCTGCTGGCCGGGGTACCACATCTGCAGTACGGCGGCGACGTCCTCCAGCCAGGGCATGGTCACGCACGTCGAGGAGTTGAGGACCACCACGGTGCGGGGATTGGCGGCGGCGACGGCCTTGATCAGTTCGTTCTGGGCGGCGGGCAGGGAGAGGGTGGCGAGGTCCTGGCCCTCGGTGGTGTCCTGCCAGGCGAAGACCACGGCGGTGTCGGCCGCTTGTGCGGCCCGGACCGCCTCAGTCCTGTGGGCGGCCCGGGTGGCCGAGGTGAGCAGGCGGAGCCGGAAGCTCAGCCCGTCCGTGCCTCCTCGCGCCTCGACGGAGAGGGAGTGAGCACCGGCCGCCACCGGCACGGTGACGGCCCGTGCCCGCAGTCCGTCGACGGTCTCGCCGGTCAGTCCTCCGGCGAACCACTCCTCCATTTCCGGCAGTTCGGGGAAGAGGTCGGTGCCGTCCAGGACGATCCGGGGGCGGGTGACCGGACCGAACAGATCCCGCTGCGACCAGTGGACGACGAACGTCCACTCGTCGTCCTGCTCGACGGTGAGCGTGCCGTCGTACCGCCACGAGTCGTCGCGAGTGAGGGCGTCCGGGCCGGTCCGGTCCAGGGAGACGGCCGGGTTCAGGGCCGAGACGGGCACGGGTCCGCCGAAGTGGTCCGCCCCGAGCGAGTAGGTGACGGAGGCGTCGTCGCCCGCTCGCTGACGGATCGCGTCGACCGGAGCGGTGGCACGGTCGGGCAGCACATGGGAGCTGCCGCCGCCGCTGACGAACGGCACCGCGCCGGTCAGGCCGATGACGGCGAGGGAGCGGGTGGCGTCGCCCGTCAGCGGCAGCACGTCTTTGTCGTTGCGCAGCAGCACGGCGCCGGCGATCGCGATCTCCTGGGCCGTGCGCGCACCGGCGGCGGAGTCCCGGACCGGGCGCGGCGGGGCCGAGCCGTCCAGCAGGCCGAAGCGGTCCAGCACCGTCAGGATGCGGCGCACCGCCCGGTTGAGGTGGGCCTCGGAGACGTCCCCGTCGAGCACCGCCTTCTTCAGCCGCGCTCCGAAGTACTCACCTGTCGGCATCTCCATGTCGAGCCCCGCCAGCAGCGAGGCCCCGGTGCTGTGCGTCGCCCCCCAGTCGGACATCACCCAGCCGGTGAAACCCCATTCGTCCCGGAGCAGCGTGGTGAGCAGGTCGGTGTTCTCGCACGAGAAGGCCCCGTTGACCGAGTTGTAGGCGGCCATCACGGTGCCGGCCCCGGCCTGTACGGCCGCCTCGAAGGGAGGAAGCTCCATCTCCCGCAGGGTCTGCTCGTCCACGCGCGCGTCGACCGAGGTGCGCCGGTGCTCCTGGTTGTTCACGGCGAGGTGCTTGACCGTGGCGATCGTGCCCTGATCCTGGACGCCCCGGATCTGTGCCGCGGCCATCTCGGCGGTGAGGAAGGGGTCCTCACTGAACGTCTCGAAGTTCCGGCCGCCGTAGGGCGTGCGGATCTGGTTGACCATGGGGGTCAGCAGCACGTCCTGCCCCAGGGCTCGGGCCTCGTGGCCGATGACGCCGCCGAAGGCTTCGGCGAACTCAGGCGCGAAGGTCGCGGCGAGCGCGATGGGTGCGGGCATGGCGGTCGCGGGGATGGTCAGGCGGGGGCCCACCGGTCCGTCGGCGAGCCGCAGGGAGGGGATGCCGAGTCTCGGCACCCCGGGTACGTAGCCGGCTTCCCCCAGATGGTCGCCCTCGGCGTCGCCGCCGTGCACCAGGGAGATCTTCTCGTCGAGGGTGAGCCGGTCGAGCAGGACGGAGACACGGTCCGGTTCGGCGGCGCCGAGCGGCGCGCTGGAGACATCGGGCATGGCAGCACCTGTCTGAGGGTCGGAAGAGAGCAGTGGCACGTGCGAAGCGCCGCCGGGAGAGCGACGTGAACGGCCGACAGCGACGGGCCGTCGTGGGGAGCCGCCGCGGGCGACGACGCCCGGTGGCAGAGGGCGTCCGTGAGTCTCCTCGGCCGAATGCCGAGAACATTTCCTCATAAGACGGGGCGAACCTAGTCACACCTCGTGACTCGCGTCAATGGATTGAACCGATTCAATGCGGCATCGAGTCCATGGGCGGAACGTCTTCCGGGTCGGCCTACCGGAGGTCGAAGGCCGTCAAAGCCTCTTCCAGTACGGCGAGTTGGCGCTTGGCCGGCCAGTCGTCGTGGTGCTCGACGGCTGCGAGCACGATGCCGTTGACGGTCACCCGCAGCAGATCGACGTAGGTCTCCACCCGGTCCTCGGGAACCAGCGGCTCCAGGTGCCGCCGCAGCAGGTCCCGCATCCTGGCGTCCGTGGAGTTGGCGAACTCCTCGAAGCTCGCGTCCTTGCCGCGCTGGCTGAGCAGCTGGACCCTGCCGCTCTCGTTCACCCACTCCTGATCGGTGAGCGGCAGCATCCACTCCAGGAGGATGCGCAGCCGGCCGTGCGCGTCGGCGCCGGTCTCCAGGTCGGCGAGCTCCGTGTCGTAGCCCTCGTTCATGGCGGTGACCACGGCCCGCATCAGCTCGGGCCGTGTCGGATAGAAGTGTGTGACCAGGGTGATGGAGCCGCCGAGCCGCTTGGCCACGGAACGGATGGTCAGTTCGGCGGGGCCGCCGTTGGCGAGCACATGCTTGGCCGCCTCGACGATGTCCGCCCGGCGCTGGTCGTGGTCTACGTAGCGGGGCACAGCTTCTCGCTTTCGGCAGCAGGTGGGGCGGCCCGTGTGACTCTCGCCGGGTGGGACGCCTCGAAAATACTCGGCGCGTAAACGACAGGTAACGCATGGGAGTGGTGTCGTCGACACTCTTGCCGAAGAATATCCCTCGATATACATTCCTGAAAACACAACGGGGGATCCCTTTCGAAACCCCCCGCGTCCCAGTCGTCTCGCGAGCTCCAGCTCGTCGGCGCCCCCTCCGCAGAGCGGCACACCCTGCCCGTACGCGGAGCCGAGCCCGGTCCCTGCTCCGGCGATCAACGCCGAGCCGGCCGGGAGCAACCGCACCCACGATCCTGCGAGGTCCGACCGCCGTCAGCGGCGTCGGCCACTGCCGCGCATCCCCTGTCACCCGGAGTCGCCCGATGCCCGAGTACCCTTCCCGCCCCGATGGTCTGACGGCCCTGCTGCGCCCCAGATCCGTCGTCGTCCTGGGCGCCTCGGCCAAGAAGCGGGCCAGCGGCAATGACGTCCTGCGCAACCTGCGGCAGGCCGGTTACGACGGAGACCTGCACGTCGTGCACCCGGTGGCATCCTCGGTCGAGGGGCTGGAGGCGGTCCCGGACATCGGTGCACTGCCGACCGGTATCGACGCCGCCGTCGTGTCGCTGCCGACCCCGGCCGTCCTGGACGCCCTGCGCGGTCTGGAGAAGGCGGGCTGCCGTTCCGCGCTGGTGCCGACGGCCGGTCTCGACGCCGCCACGGCCCTGGAGGTCGCCCGGTTCGCCGCGGCGAGCGACATGATGGTCCACGGCCCGAACTGCATGGGCGTCATCAACCTCACCGACCGGGTACCCCTGTGGATCAGTGACAGCGGAATCACCCGGCTACCGGCGGGCAACGTGGCCCTGGTCGCGCAGTCGGGATCCGCCGCCATCTTCATCGCCCACTCGACCGGTCCGGTCCGCTACTCGAAGATCGTCTCGACCGGCGGGGAATACGGCGCCACCACCGCGGCCTACCTTTCGTGGCTGGCCCGCGACCCGGCCACGACCGCCGCCGGGGTGCTCCTGGAGTCCATCAAGGACGTGCCCTCCTTCGTCGAGGGCGTGGCCGCGATGCGCGCCGCACGCAAGCCCGTAGTGGTCCTCAAGGTGGGCCGCAGCAGTGTCGGATCCGCCGCGACGACAGCACACACCGGAGCCCTGATCGGCAGTGGCGCGGCCTACCAGGCACTGTTCGATCAGCTGGATCTGCCGGTGGTGACGGACTACGACGAGATGGCGGCGGTACTTCAGTGCCTGGCCGTACCGGAGCTTCCCGCGGCGACCGGCACCAGGGTGGGCGTGATCACCATCTCGGGCGGTCAGGCCGCGCTGACCGCCGACCTCGCGGCCGACCGGGGCCTGACGATCCCGCGTTTCGCCGAGGCGACGGCGCGTGGCCTGGAGTCCGCGATGCCGGGTGCGCTGGGCCACAACCCCTTTGACGCTGGTGGGAGCGTGGAATACCCCGACGGTGGCTTCCGGCGGTCCGTCGAGCTGATCGCCGCCGATGACGCCGTGGACTCCGTGCTGGTCGTCCTGGACGCGCAGGCGACGATGACCGATGCCGAGACCGACTACGAGGCCGACGAGTTCCGCGCCGCGAGAGCGGTCGCCGAGAGTGCGCCGGGCAAGCCGGTCGTCGTGGCGTCGAGCTCCGCGCTCAGCGTGCAGCCGCGGTGCGAGGAACAGGCCGGTCCGGCCGTCCCCGTGCTGCGCGGGATCGGAAATGCCCTGGTCGCGCTCCAGGCACTGGCCCGCAACCGGCAGCCGGTGGCGGACGGTGTCCGGCCCGGAGCACGGTGGCACCCCGAGGCCGAGGCCGTGGAGGCCTTGAAGGAAGAGGTCGCACAGCACCGGGGCGCACTGTCGGCGGACCTCACCCGGCGGCTGCTCGCGCTGTACGGCCTGCCGCTCGTGGAGTCCGCCGTCGTCCCGGACGCCGACGCGGCCGTGCGGTGGGCGGACGAGCACGGCTACCCCCTGGTGGTGAAGGTCTCCTCACCGGACGTGCCGCACCGCTCGGACGTCGGGGGAGTGGTCCTCGGAGTAGCCGACGAAGCGGCGCTCAGGCAGGCCGTCGAGGACATCGCCGCCCGGGTGGGCGCCGCCCACCCCGAGGCCGTCATCGAGGGCTTCGAGATCCAGCAGCAGGTGGCCGCGGACAGCACCGAGGCGCTGCTCGGATTCGTCGCCGACCCTGTCTTCGGCGCCGTCACCACCGTCGGCACAGGTGGCACACTCGTGGAGCTGTACGCCGACACCGCCTCCGCGCTCTCGCCGGTCGGCCCGGACGAGGCCGCCGCACTGATCAACCGCACCCGGCTGGGCACCCTCCTCGGCGGCTACCGCAACCTCCTGCCCAAGACGGACACGAGCCCGCTCGCCGACGCCGCCCACCGGCTCTCGCTCCTCGGCACCGACTTCGCCGGCCTGCTCACGGAGGCCGACCTCAATCCCGCGTTCGTGCAGCACGGCACCGGACGCGTCCTGATCGCCGACTCCCTCCTGGTGGCCCGCAATGACTGACCTCGCTTCCACGCTTCCTCCCGACTCCTCGCGGGCCTCCGGTGCCGTCCGGGTGCGGCTCGCGGAGGTGCCCGCGCTGCGAGGCCGTACCTTTGTCGGCGACTGGTTCGCCGTCGACCAGGACCGGCTGCCCGCGTTCGAGCACGCCACCTACCTCGACCACGACGAGGACCAGGGCGAGGCCACCTTCGCCGAGGACTTCTACCCCGACGGTCTGATCGAGGGCTTCCATCTGCTCGGCCTGCTCGACCGCCTGATGAGCGACACCTTCGGGCCGGAACCCGGCACCGTCGAGGGCTGGAACTACGGCCTGGACCGGGTGCGGTTCGTCTCCCCGGTGCTCGTCGGCGAGCGCATGCGGCTGCACGCCACCGTCGAGGAGGTCGAGCCGAAGGGCGAGGGCCATGTGCTGTTGCTGAAGTGTGTGGTGGAGGTCGAAGGACGCGAGCGTCCCGGGTTCACCGCCGACTGGCGTGTCCTGTGGCTGCCCGCTGACACCGCGGACGCGTCCGCGTCCCAGGAGAAGGAGGCGACGGATGACTGACCGACTGTGGGAGATGTCCGCGACCGAGCTCGCGGCCGCCTACCGGAGCCGTGCGGTGTCCCCGGTGGAGGCGGTCGAGGCGGTGCTGGCGCGCATCGAGGCCGTTGAGCCGGTCATCAACGCCTTCGTGACCACCGTCCCCGAGCAGGCGCTGGCCGCCGCCCGTGCGGCGGAACGCAGGCTGCTGAGCGAACCGGCCGAGGACCTGCCCGCCCTGCTGGGTGTGCCGGTCTCGGTGAAGGACCTGACCGACACCGCCGGGGTCCGCACGACGTACGGCTCTGTGCACTACAAGGACCACGTGCCGGACAAGGACGCGCTCGGCTGGGCGCGGCTGAAGGCCGCCGGAGCCGTGCTCGTGGGCAAGACCTGCACTCCTGAGTTCGGGATGCTGGGCGTCACCGAGAGCCCGCTGACCGGGGTCACCAACAATCCCTGGAACCCCGCGATGACCGCGGGCGGCTCCAGCGGTGGTGCGGCGGCCGCGGTGGCCGCGGGCTGCGCTCCACTGGCCTGGGGCAGCGACGGCGGCGGGTCGATCCGTATCCCCGCCTCCTGCTGCGGCGTCGTCGGCCTGAAGGCGTCGATGGGCCGTATCCCGGTCTACGGCGAAGCCGACGTCTACGGCTCCGTCGACACCGCGGGCCCTCTCACCCGCACGGTCGCCGACTGCGTCCTGATGCTCCAGGCCACGGCCGGTCCCGACCCGCACGACCCGCTCTCCCTGCCGGCCTCGCCCGCCCCCTTCACGGACGCCCTGCGCGATCTGTCGCTGCGGGGTCTGCGCATCGCCTACAGCCCCGACCTCGGCCACGGTCACGTTGCCTCGCAGGTGCTGCGGCTGGTCGAGGAGGCGGGCGCGGTCCTCACCGACGTGCTGGGGGCGTCGGTGTGGCCGGTGGAGGTCGACCTGCCCGACCCGGTCCAGTACTTCCAGGACTTCTGGGCGCCGGCGTTCGCGGTGGGCCTGCGGGATCTGGTCGAGGCTCACGGCTGGGACCCCGCCTCCTCCCACCCGATGATCTCGGAGATCGCGTCACTCGCGTCCACGAGGTCGGCGGTCGACTACTGGCGGACCTCGGTCCAGACCAGAGGACGCATCGCTGAGGGGTTCGCCGCCGTCTTCGCCGAGTACGACCTGCTGATCACCCCCACCATGCCGAACACCGTCTTTCCCCACCCCGGCCCCGCCGGAGGACCGGCGCAGAACGAGGGCCACCTGGTCGCGGTCCCCGGTATCGACTTCCACCGTCTGACGGAGCCCGCCAGCCACGCGGGCCTGCCCGCCATCTCCGTGCCCTGTGGCTTCGACTCCGACGGCCTTCCCGTCGGTCTCCAGATCATCGGCCCCCACCACGCCGATGCCGCCGTACTCCAGGCAGCCGTCGCCTTCGAGCAGGCGACCGCCTGGCACACCCGCCGCCCCCCGCTCCCCGCCCCCTCCGCCACTCCGTCGGCCTCAGACGGCGCCCTGTAAGGAGCACGCTTGTTATGGACACCACCCCTCCCGCCGCGGTCGCGGCACCCCCCGCCGCCAGACGCCGTACGACCGCCCTGGTCGGCGTCGTCTGTACCAGCGCCCTGCTCGCCACCGCCTGCGGGGGCGCCGGTGACAACGCCAAGGGATCGTCGGACGCCGCGAAGCCCAAGCTGACCAGCCAGCTCCCCGCCGCGGCCGCGAAGGATGTCGACGGTGTCACCATCGCCCTGCCGAAGGGCGAGCCCGGCTCCATCGACCCGCTCCAGGCCATCGACTACAGCCCGGACCTGGTCATCTCCAACCTGTGCGACCCGATCCTGCGGCTGACCCCGGACTTCGACCTGAAGCCCAACGTGGCCACGTCCTGGAAGTGGACCGACCAGAAGACGTTCGTCCTGAACATCAGGAAGGGCATCAAGTTCTGGGACGGCAAGGACCTCACCGCCGATGACGTCGCCTACAGCATGGGGCGGGCCATCGGTCCGGGATCCCTCACCGGCGGTCTGCTCCAGACGGCCAGGTCGGTGAAGGCGACGGGCCGCTACGAGGTGACCGTCACGTTCTCCTCCCACGACGAGCAGTTCGTGAAGCAGCTGGCGGCACCAGGCTGGGCGGTGATCGAGAAGTCATGGGCGGAGAAGGCCGGGAAGGACATCGGAACCGCCAAGGGCGGGCTGATGTGCAGCGGCCCGTTCAAGTTCGCCTCGTGGAAGTCGGGCTCCGCCATAGAGCTGGACCGCAACGACGCCTACTGGAACCCGGACTACCGGGCGCACGCCAAGCACGTCACGCTTAAGTTCCTCACCGACTCCACCGCCCTCAGCCAGGCCCTGGCCTCCGGCGAGGTCGACGGCGCCTGGGAGATCCCGCCCGCGGTCGTCTCCAGCCTGAAGTCCTCCACCAGTGGCTCCCTGCACTACGGCCCCTCCTTCCAGTATCTGGAGCTTTCCGTCGCCCGTCCCGACGGACCGCTGGCGGACAAGAACCTGCGCGAGGCGCTGTTCAAGGCCGTCGACCGCAAGGGCATCGCCGACGTCGTCTTCAAGGGCGCTGCCACCGCCAACTACACCGCGCTTCCCCCGAGTTCGCGTGACAAGGGAGCCGAGGACCTCTACGAGAAGGCCGCCCGCCAGTACGAGAAGGCCAACGCCTACGACCTCGACGCCGCCAAGAAGCTCGTGGCGTCGAGCAAGGCGACGGGCGAGAGGCTGAAGCTGGTCACGATGGCCGGCGACGAGACCCAGTCCCAGGTCGCCCAGCTGATCCAGCAGCAGGCCAAGGAGATCGGCCTCACCGTCGACATCGAGGCCATGCAGCCCCTGCAGTACGGCGACGCCTTCGTCAACCCGTCGGCCAGGAAGGACATCGACCTGATGATCGCGGTCGGGTACAACCAGACGACCGACCCGCAGGAACTGCTCGGATTCTTCGCCCTGCCGGGATCGCCCTACAACTTCACCGGGTTCGACGACCCGGTGGCCACCAAGGCGTACACCACGGCCCGGGGCATCGAGGATCCCCGTGAACGCGCCTCGCACGTCCTGACGCTGCAGAAGCGATTCGAGAGCAGCTACAGCGTGACCTCACTGGTCGCGCCGTACGAGATCTCCTACTTCAGCGACAAGCTGACCGGGGCCACCACGTCGATGGCCTACATGTTCACGCCCTCGCTGGCAACGCTGGGCTCGTCGAGCTAGACCTCGCCGGGATCCGGGGCGTCCGTGCTCCGGATCCCGGCCCTCGCTGGAAAGGAGGAGGTACGCGGCCCAGGCCGGACGTATCGCATGGATCATGACGCTTACTCTGCAACCCTCTCTGTCCCGGGTCTCCGGCCGCGCCCTGTGGTGGACGCGCGTCGTGGCCCGCCGCCTGGCCGGCGCGGCGCTCACCATCGGGGTGGCCACCTTCGCCGTCTACGCGGCCCTGGCCGCCGCCCCGGGAGACCCCGCGCTGGCCCTCGCCGGCCGACACCCGACGCCGGAACGTCTCGCCCAGCTCCACCACGAACTGGGACTCGACCGCCCTCTCGTCGTGCGGTACTTCGACTGGCTGTCCGGGCTTCCCCGGGGGGACTTCGGCCAGTCCCTCGTCTACCGCAACAGCAGCGTCACCGACCTCCTCGGGCCCCGGCTCGGCACCACCGTCTTCCTCGTCGTGTACTCCGCACTGCTCATCCTGGCGCTCGGCCTGTTCCTGGGCGTGCTCGGCGGGGCCTTCCGCAGGCTGAACGGCCCCGTGGCCGCACTCACCTCCGTCGCCATCGCGGTGCCCGGATTCGTCGCCGCGCCGATCCTGATCAGTGTCTTCGCGCTGGGGCTCGGCTGGTTCCCGGCCGTCGGAGCGGGCAGCGGCTTCACCGACCAGCTCCGGCACATGACTCTGCCCGCCGCGGCCCTCGCCATCGGCTGGTGGGCCTGGCTCGCCCAGATGACCCGCACGTCCCTGCGTACGGAGAAGGCGCGCGAGCATGTCGAGACGGCCCAGGGGCGGGGCCTGCCACCGGTCACCGTCTTCCGTCGCCATGTGATGCGCAACGCGGCCATCCCGATCTCCACCGTCTTCGGCCTCACTGTCGCCGGCCTGCTCGCCGGCGCCGCCGTCGTGGAACAGGCCTTCGGCATCGACGGCCTGGGCTCACTGATGCTGCGCAGCGTCAGCGCCAAGGACTACAACGTGGTCCTCGCCGTCGCCTCGCTGATCATCGTCGTCTTCGTCGTCACCACCCAACTGGTCGACGCTCTGCACACCGTCCTCGATCCCCGACTGCGCACGAAGGGCGGCCGCCCATGACCACCGTGACGAGCACGCGGGCCACGGTCCCGTTGCTGTCCCGCCTTCCGCGCTGGAGGAAGGCCGACCCGGTTCTGATCCTGTCCGCGGTCTGGTGCGCCCTGGTGGTCCTGGTGGCCGTGGCCGCCCCGCTGCTGGCACCGTACGACCCGAGCCAGACGGACATCCTGGCCGCCAACCAGGGAAGCTCCGGGCAGCACTGGTTCGGCACGGACTCCGTGGGGCGCGACATCTTCTCCCGCGTGCTGTACGGCGCACGGCTGAGCCTGATGGGCCCGGCACTCATCGTCGTCATCGCGACGACGGCGGGCACCGCCCTGGCCGTCGCGGCCGTATGGTTCGGCGGCTGGTTCGACCGGATCCTCACCCGCGTCTTCGACATCGTCTTCGCCTTCCCCGCGCTCCTCCTCGCCGTGCTCAGCGTCGTACTGTTCGGGCCCGGACTCACCGCGCCCGTGACCGCGCTGGCGGTCGCCTACACGCCCTACATCGCACGAGTGGTTCGCTCGGCGGCGTTGCGGGAGCGGAACCTGCCCTACATCGAGTCCTGCACCATCGCCGGACTGTCCGGGCGCAGGATCTGCGTACGCCACATCCTGCCCAACGTGCTGCCGGTGGTCCGGGCCCAGGCGGTCATCTCGCTCGGAACCAGCCTGCTCGACCTCGGTGCCATCTCCTTCGTAGGCCTCGGCATCCAGCCACCCAGCGCGGAATGGGGCCTGATGGTCTCGGACGGCCGTACGTCGCTGCTGAACGGCAATCCGCAGCAGTCGCTGGCCGCGGGTTTCATGATCATCTTCACGGTCGTCGCCTTCAACATGATGGGCGAGCGACTGGCCGAACGCGCGGAGGTCAAGGCATGAGCAGCCGGCCGAATCCCACCGGAGCCGATCCCCTCGTGCGGGTCAGCCACCTCAGCCTGGACATCCCGGTGCGCGGTGAACCTCGCCGGGTGCTGCACGACGTGAGCTTCGAGGTGGGCGCCGGTGAGGCGCTCGGACTGGTCGGAGAGTCGGGCTCGGGCAAGTCGATGACGACCCGCGTCCTGATGCGCCTGCTCCCGTACGGATCGGCCACGGGCGGCGACGTCCTGTTCGACGGTACGTCCGTCACCGCGATGGACCGTCGCGCGCTGAGGAGCTACCGCGCCTCGGAAGTGGCCATGATCTACCAGGACCCCCGCGCGGCGATCAACCCGATCCGTACCGTGGGCGACTTCCTCACCGAAGCCCTGCGCGAGGCCAAGGTGCCGCGCAGGGAGGCCGAGGAACGCGCCGTCACCCTCCTGCGCGAGGTCGGCATCACCGACGCGCCCCGCAGAATGAGGCAGTACCCGCACCAACTCTCCGGCGGCCTCCTGCAACGCGTCATGATCGCCTCCGCGATGCTGACGCGCCCGCGCCTGCTCATCGCGGACGAACCCACCACCGCCCTGGACGTCACCACGCAGGAGGAGGTGATGGCCATCCTCGACGAGCAGCGCCGTGAACGCGGCCTCGCCCTGGTCTTCATCACTCACGACCTAGACCTGGCGGCAGCGGTCACCGACCGCATCGCCGTCATGTACGCGGGAACCATCCTGGAGACCGCGGCCTCCAAGACCCTGCACGAAACCGCCCTGCACCCCTACACGGTCGGCCTGCTCGCCTCCCGCCCCAGCACCGTCGACGTCAAGCGGCTGTGGGCCATCCCCGGCCGCCCCGTGTCCGCCTTCGAGGCGGGCCCCGGCTGCGTCTTCGCCGACCGATGTCCCTTCGCGCAGGACCGCTGCCGCGAGGAGAGGCCGACGCTGCGCACGGTCGACGACCACCAGGTGGCCTGCCACCGGGCCGAGGAACTACGGGGCCGGATCACCTACGAGCCGGGCGGCCACGCCGACCACCAGCACGACGAACAGACGGAGACGGTATGAGCGAGCTGCTGCGCCTGGACAGCCTCCGCAAGGTCTTCCATGTCCGCGCCTCCGCCGGCGAGCCCGCTGGTGAGCTGGTGGCCGTGGACGACGTCAGCTTCGCCCTGCCGCCCGGGGGATCGCTGGCCGTGGTGGGGGAGTCGGGGTCGGGCAAGACCACGGTCGCCCGCATGGTCGCCGGTCTGGAGGCCTCCACGTCCGGCCGCATCATCCTGGACGGCGATCCCGTCGAGGCGTCCCGTGCCGGACGCGGAGCCCGCAGGACCCGGGCACGCCAGGTACAGATGGTCTTCCAGGACCCCTACACCTCCCTCGACCCCAAGCAGACCATCGAGGCGGCCATCGAGGAACTCCTGCGCGCCCACTTCCCCTGGGACGCCGACCGCCGACGCGAACGAGTCGCCCAACTCCTCGACCAGGTCGGCCTGGACAAGCGTCAGGGCGGCGCCCGCCCCCGCGCCCTGTCCGGCGGCCAGCGCCAACGCGCCGCCATCGCCCGGGCCCTCGCACTCGAACCGCGGCTGCTCATCCTCGACGAGGCGGTCGCCGCCCTCGACGTCAGCGTCCAGGCACAGATCATCAACCTGCTCGCCGACCTGCGGATCGAGACCGGCGTGGCGTACCTCTTCATCTCCCACGACCTGGGCGTCGTACGCCAGATCAGCGACGACTGCGTCGTCATGCACCGGGGACGGGTCGTCGAAGCGGGAGGGACCGCCGCCATCCTCGACGACCCGCAGGACCCCTACACCCGGACCCTCCTGTCGGCGGTGCCGCGCCCGGGCTGGGTACCCCGCCGCCGGGCCGACGCCCAGCACGCCATCGCGCCCCAAGAGGCGGGCGGCTGACGGCACTCCCCGGGAGTTCGCTGTCCCACCGCGCGCCGAGGGCGCACCTGCCGCCGGAGGACTCATCAAACACCGGGCGCGCCAACTGACACCTCCTCGACGCCTTCAACGCGAGCGGCATCACCCAAGGCCCGCTCATCAAGGCCGACGCCGGCAGCGCGGTAGCCACCGTCGACCACCGCGCGGCCACGACCTGACAGACCGGACGACAACGGGCCGCCCCCTCATCCACAGGAGCAACAAGCAATGGGCACCGAACCTCAGTGGATCACCATCCCCGTGACTGCGGACCTTCTCCGTGGCGCCCTTGACCTGGAGCGCACCAATCAGGGCGTGCTGCCCCACCGGCTGCCGGCCCACGCCCGCGCCCAGTGCGCCGACCCGGGCTTCCTCCTGGCCGAGGGCCAGCCCACCGGCGTACGGCTGGTCTTCCGTACCCGTGCCACCGTCGTCGAACTCGACGCACTGCCCACGAAATGCGTCCATGCGGGCTCTCCGTTGCCTCCTGACGACGGCGTCTATGACCTGTTCATCGATGGCCGCCCCGCCGGGCGGGGCAGCATCGCAGGAGGCAACACGCTGACCCTCGACCTGGACGCCGGAACCACCCAGCAGCAGCCTGGCCCGGCCGGCACCCTCCGCTTCGCCGACCTGCCCGACCGCGCCAAGGACGTCGAGATCTGGCTGCCGTACAACGAGACCACCGAACTGATCGCCCTGCGCACCGACGCCCCCGTCGAGCCCGCCCCGCAGTCCGACCGGAAAGTGTGGTCGCACCACGGAAGTTCCATCAGCCACGGCTCCGACGCCGCGAGCTCCAGCACCACCTGGCCCGCGACCGCCGCCGCCCTCGCCGGCGTGGAGCTGATCAACCTGAGCCTGGCCGGCAGCGCCCTGCTCGACCCGTTCACCGCCCGTGCGATGCGTGACACCCCCGCCGATTTCATCAGCTTCAAGATCGGTATCAACCTCGTCAACCATGACCTGATGCGCCTGCGTGCCTTCGCCCCGGCCGTGCACGGCTTCCTCGACACCATCCGCGACGGTCACCCCGTCACACCGCTGCTGGTCGTCTCACCCCTCCTGTGCCCCATCTTCGAAGACACACCCGGTCCCGTCGACATCGACCACACCGCCCTCAGTACTGGGCAGATCCGCTTCCGGGCCCTGGGAGACCCGGCCGATGTCGTGAGCGGCAAACTGACCCTGCGTATCATCCGTGACGAACTAGCCCGCATCGTGACACAGCGAGCGGCCGAAGACCCCCACCTCTACTACATGGACGGCCGTGACCTCTACGGCGAGGCCGACGCCGTCGAACTCCCGATGCCGGACGACCTGCACCCGGACGCCGCCGCCCACCGCCGCATCGGCGAACGCTTCGCGAAACTGGCCTTCGCGCCCAGCGGCCTCTTCGGCGAACAGCGCGAATGAAGCCGCCTCCTGTGAACCGGATGACGCGCGGGGGCGCAGAAGGAACCGGGGCACCGCCCGCATCTCGGACGACCCGCAGGACCCGTACACGCAGCGCCTGCTGTCCGCCGTCCCCCGGCCCGGCTGGGGCCCGCGCCGCCTCCAACACGCCAGCCTGACAAGGACCTTCCGCGATGCCCATAGCCACCGAACGCATCGGCCCCGCCCCCTTGAGCGCGGCGGCCGAGCAGTACATGGTCCCCATGCGGGACGGCGTCGAACTCGCCACCGACGTCTACCTCCCGGCGTCCCCGGGCCGTCACCCCGCGGTGCTGGTCCGCCTGCCGTACGACAAGAACAGCCGCTACTGCTACATGGAACAGATCGCCGCGGAACTCACCGCGCACGGCTATGCCACGGTCGTCCAGGACGTCCGCGGCAAGTTCCGCTCCCAGGGCGAGACCGTCCCCTTCGTCCACGAGGCCGAGGACGGCTACGACACCATCGAGTGGATCACCCGGCAGAAGTGGTCGGACGCCGTCGTGGGCATGTGCGGCGACTCCTACTTCGGCTTCACCCAGTGGGCCGCCGTCACCTCCGGCCACCCCGCCCTCAAGGCGATCGTGCCCCGCGTCACATCCATGGAACTGGCCGTGGCGGTGCCCCGCTGGGATCCGGAGCGAATCGTCACGCTCTACGGGGCGGAGTACCTCGCCGACTACTGGGCCTCCCGCGACATCGTCCACGTCCACGTCGACTACGATCGCCGCCCCCTCCTGGAGACCTTCGAGGAGGCGTTCAAAGCCTCGGGAGCCAGGTCGGCGGCCTTCGACAGCTGGGTACCGCATCCCCAGCCGGTCGACCCGTTCCCCCTCGGGCACCCGTTCCAGGCAAGGCCGGTGCCGACGCTGCACGGGGTCGGCTGGTTCGACAACCTGCTCGGCGAGTCCATGCGCGACTACACGGCCATGGCGGCACACCCCGCATGGGGCCCGCTGACCTATCTCCACGCGGACTCCATCGACCACGAGAACCACCGCCTCGCCCACTCACCTGTACAACCGGAGAACGACCACAACACCGACGACGATGCCCTGCGACGGACCGTCGCCCGCTACGTCGCACCGGTACTGGAGTTCTTCGACGTGTTCCTCAAGGGCGAGCGGCCCGCCGAGTCGCTTCCCCGGGTGCGCTGGCACCTGGGCCACGTGGGCTCCCGTACCGCCACGACCTGGCCGCCGCCCCAGGCCCACGAGCTGGTGCTGCACCTCGCCGAACCCGAACTGGCGGTACGGGACGCGGATGGCGGCTCACTGCACGAGAACCCGGAGCTCCCCGCCGACGCACCGCGCACGGTGCGCTGGACACACGACCCGCACGACCTGGTGCCCAGCATCACCGGAGACCCCTTCTCCGCGCTGCGTGAATGGGTCGACGAGAGCGGACTCCAGTCCCGTCCCGACGTACTGACCTTCACCGCGGCTCCGGTCTCCACACCGCTCGACCTGGCGGGTCCGGTACGGGCGGAGCTCACCGTCGACTCCACCGCACCCGGTATGCATCTGTTCGCCAAGCTCTTCGATGTCTTTCCGGACGGTACGGCCCACCTGCTCGTCCGTGGACAGACGGTGCTCCCGCCCCGGCGCGGCGAAGCCGTCGAGATCGACCTCGCTTACACGGGCTACCGGCTCCGCCCCGGTCACCGCCTGCGACTCCAACTGTCGTGCAGCGACTTCCCGTACTACCTCTGGCATCCCGGTACGGAGGAGAACCCGTGGCTCGCGGCACGGGGAGAGACCAGCACACAGACGATCTCGGTCGGCGGCGGCCTCGCCGGTCAGGTGCGGCTGACCGTGCTCGGAGCGGAGGAATGACGACCACGCAGCCTCCGCTGCTGTTGGCCGGCATCGGACGCTACCCGCGAGGACGCCGAACTCGTGCTCACCGCCCGGGACGGCGAAGAACTGAGAGTCCGGCTCCGTGAAGACGGGCGCCTCGACGACCAGTTCGTCGCCTCCCGAATACAGCACTGGTTCGGCTCCCCGGGCCGGACCGCGCGCCTGGTCTCCTCGGGCAGCCACCTGTGGGACTTCGCCGATGCCCCGATATCGATCATCAACCTCGCCACCGTCCGCGACATCGCACGCGTCGCGAAGACCCCGCTCGATCCACGGCGGTTCAGAGCCAACCTGTACGTCGACGGTCTCCCCCCGTGGGCGGAGTTCGGTCTCCTGGGCGGGCGACTGCGCATCGGCGAGGTCGACCTGGAGGTGCTGCGCCCCATAGAGAGGTGCAGGGCCACGTCCGTCGACCCGGCCACCGGCACCACCGAGGTCAACGTCCCGGGAATCCTCGCGGGTCACTTCGGACACCTCTACTGCGGGGTCTACGCCCAGGTCAGGACACCGGGAAGCCTCCAGGTCGGCGACCATGCGTACATGGGTCCACGCTGCGCGCTCACCTACGAGAGCCAGCAACTGAGTCAGGCGGAGATGGCGTCGGCGCCACGGATGGCCAGGGTGACCTCGGTCCTCCGGCCGGCCGCCGCTGTAACGAGCGTCGAGTTGGAGGACCCGAGCCCCGCTCTCGCGGCGGCGCGTCCAGGCCAGTACCTGCGGGTCCACCGCACGGACCTGGACGTTCCGGGATGGCGCAACTACACGATCAGCCGTGCTGGCGAGGGACCCGTACGCATCACCGCGCAGTACCGCGAGGGCGGCGTCGTGTCACCGTGGCTGGCCGCGCTGCACGGGGACGAACAGGTCCTCGTCACCGGTCCATTCGGAGATGCCGTCGTCGACGCGGCGGACGCGCGCCCGCTCCTGGTCCTGACCGCCGGCATCGGCATCACTCCGGCGCTCGCCATGGCCCACGCGCTGGCGGCCGTCCGCAGCGAACGTCCGGTGGATTTCGTACACGTCGTCCGCGACATCGAGAGCCTGCCGCACTGGGAGGAGCTCCAGCAAGCCGCTGTGCAGTTGAGTCGAGCCCGACTGCACCTGTACGTGACCGGGCCACGGCCCGAGGACACAGCGGTAGACCACAACCCCGGACGCCCTGACGGCACTCGCATCACCGGCATCCTGACCGATCCGGCCTCCACCGAGGTCCACCTGTGCGGGCCGGCCCCGTTCGTGACGGACATGAGGGCGGCCGTACAAGCGGCAGGCGTACCTGCGAGCTCGATCGGGTACGACGTCTTCTACTCACCGAGGACCGTGGACATCACCCCCCGACCGGCACCGCACGCGGGACCGTTCCAGGTGACGTACAAGTCATCGGGGGTGACCGCCAAGTGGAGCCCCGAATCGGGAGCACTCCTTGAACTGGCGGAGGCCCAGGGACTCACACTCCCCGCCAGTTGTCGTGCCGGGGTGTGCGGGACCTGCGCGGCAACGGTCCATGGCCGCACGGCCTACCTCGTCGACCCGCTCGTGGAACCCCGGGACGGACAGGTTCTGCTCTGCTGTTCGGTCCCGGCGTCGGATCTCGTAGTCGACGAGAACTGACGGATCTTGTACCCAAGGACAAGGATGGTGTCGTGATGGACCGTTGCGTCAACGCACACGAGGTTGAGCTCGACCCGCTGGCACTCGAAGAGCACGACATCCTCGCGGGACGCCCGGCGGCAACCGCGAAGACTCTGGCCGAGTTCAGGGGCACCGAACTCGGACTGTGGACACTGACGGCCGGTACGGTCCGCGACGTCGAGGTCGACGAGGTCTTCGTCGTGCTCGCCGGAGACGCGACCGTGCGATTTGAGACCGGGAAGAGCATCGAACTGGCCCCCGGTGTCGTCGTACGCCTGCACGCGGGGGAGCGGACCGAATGGCAGGTCAGCTCCACCCTGCGAAAGGTCTACGTCGCAGCCGGCTGAGACGCTGTCCGGCGCCGACGGTCATAGAGGCTCCGTCCAGACCACCGGCCTGGGGCCACTGCGCGTTGGAAGGAGAATCCGCTGCACCATGCTTCAACCGCGCCCGCTGAGCTGGAGCGACGTCCGGTACGCCGTATGGGGCGGACTTTCAAGGAGCGTCAGGGGCAATTGAGGGGGCACAGGGGTTGGAACAGATTGACAAGCACTGCGGGTCGACACCACTCACCGCCTCTGAACTGCTGAAACGTCATCGATGAGCGTTGATCGGCAAGGGCCGCCAAGATCCTCAAAGGGGGCCTGCCCTACTTCCGACTCCTGAATATCGGCCCCTACCAATAGTCGGCGAGAAACGCCGCCGCGAAGCTGTCGAGCGGGTCACGACCATGCAGTTCGACCGGCACGGCACACGCGTCTGGCGCCAGGCAAAAACCCTGCTCGACTCCGAACACGCCCGCCGCGCCATCGGCTCCGTCCAAGTCCCCTACGGCACCTGCACTGAGCCTTCCAACGTTGCGGCCGGTGGCCACGACTGCCCCGTGCGCTTCCGCTGCGTGGGCTGCGGACACTTCCGCACCGACGTCTCCTACCTCCCCGACCTTGAGGCATACCTGGCCGACCTGCTGCGCAACCGTGAACGTCTGGCCGCCTTGGCCAACGCCGACCCCTGGGCCAAGGCCGAGGCCACACCGTCGGACGACGAGATTGCCCGTGTCCGCCGCCTGGTTCAGCGGGTGCGCCAGGACCTCGACGAGCTCACCGACGAGGACCAAGCCCAGATTCGCGAGGCAGTCGCGCTGGTCCGCCGCAGCCGCGGCGTGTCCTTGGGCATGCCGCGCGTCCGCCGGCCCCTGCCCGACCTTCGCCCGGAGTGAACCGGATGACCAGCATGACCGACGGGCGGCGGGCCGACTCGGCCCGCCGCCGCGAACGCGTTCTCAAAGCCCTCGATGTCCTGCTGCGAAGCGACCAGGACATCACGGTCTCCGGGCTGGCTCGCGCCGCACGAGTGGACCGCCCCTACCTCTACCGGCACCGCGACCTCCTCGAACGCGTCCACGCCGCCGCAGCAGCCCCACCAGAAGAAGGCCGGATCGCGGCCGTCAGCCGGGCCTCGCTGCGGGCAGACCTGACCAACGCGCTGGAGCGGAACAGGCGGCTGACAGTCCGGGTCCGGCAGTTGGAGAAGCGTCTGTCCGAGAGCCTCGGTGAAACCGCATGGCAGGAATCCGGCCTTGGCGCATCCGCAGACATCGACCAGCTTCAATGCCGCACCACGTTGCTCGAACAAGAACTGGCCGGCATAAGGGGCCAGCTCGATGAGCGGACCGAGGAACTTGATGCCGCGCGGGCGGCTAACCGGGAACTGACCCGGGCACTGAACCAGGCCCGCTGACGCCATCTGCGGCAGAGCGTCGGCGGATCACTCAGTTGCTCTCAGAGTTCGACCACGACTGGCTGAGCTGTACGAGCCCGAGGTGCACACCACTACGACAGCCTCGCTTCCCCAGAGAAGTCGGGGAAGTCGTACGTTGTCGCCACGGCCCCCACAGTAGCTCGACCAGGCGGCGCCGCGCCGTGTCATCGTTTCGCGGTTCAGCGTCCTGGGACGGGGAGAATCCCGTGAACGACTAGTGTCCTGCGGCTCGTCGGCGTAGCACTGACTGCGGCCCCGGCGCGGACGGACCGAAAGTGACATCCCAGCGGCGTCGACGTCCACGCAGCCGACTGGGGTTGTCAGCGACGACCCATGTCATCACTGACAGCAATTATCCGATCATGAAGGGTAATTCGGCCAGCGCCTCAACGGTTCGGGCGCGATTGCTCCGGGACGGGCCTGCGGTCCGTCGGGCGTCGGCGGCGGCCGGCAGTCGCGCCAACGAGCCCGGCCATGGCGGGTTGGAGTCGACAACTGTGCAGGTCAGAGCGTGATGTGGGTGGCGACCGGCAGGCTTCCGCGGCCTCGTGTGAGACCGGGATCGGCCGCGTTAACGAGTTGTTTCCGGGGTGTTGACCGGTGGGGCCTCTCGATGCTTCACTTCCGGAACCGGTACCGAAACCGGTTCCGGGACTGCTTCCGGTACCGGTTACACGGGTCTCTGTACGATCGTCCCTTCGGTGCGGGAGGGAAGTCTTCCGCCTCTGCAGAAAGGGAGGGGAGGTGACATGGGAGTCACTATCGCCGACGTGGCCACGCGGGCCGGCGTCAGCAAGACGACGGTCTCGCGGGTGCTGAACGCCAAGGGCGAGATCAGCGAAGACACCGTCGTGAAGGTCCGCGAGGCGATCTCGGAGCTCGGCTATGTGCCGAGCGCGGGGGCCGTGGGGCTGGCACGCGGCACGACACAGATGATCGGCATGCTGGTCCCTGACCTGGCCTGGGTCTGGGCCGGCATCGTGCAGGCGGTCGTCGAGACGCTGGAGACCGAGGGCTTCGGGCTGCGGATGCTGACCGTGAACGGCGGTGAGGAGTCACTGCGCAGGCTGGGCCTGCAGGTCGCTGCCAAGTCGTTCGACGGGCTGCTGGTGATAGAGCCCGAGGGGACACTGGCGGCCATCACGGAACTGCACGAGGCCGGACTGCCGGTGGTGCTGATAGACGACCGCTTCCAGCGGCCGGGATTCCCCTATGTGGCCACCACCAACCGGGAGGGCGGTGAGCAGGCGGCGCGCCACCTGCTGGACCTCGGTCGCCGTCGCCCTCTGGTGGTGACCGGTCCTGATGAGTACGGCTGTACTCAGGAACGGTTGGACGGCTTCGTCGACGTCTATGCGCAGGCCGGAATCGAGCTCGAACCGCGCAGCATCATCTGCGGCGACTTCTTGTTCGACAGCAGCCGGAGCGCGGTGGCGCAAGCTCTCGCGGACGGCGTGGGGTTCGACGCAGTCTTCGGGCACAACGACCCCTCGGCGGCCGGCGCGCTCGCGGCCTTGCACGAGGCCGGCCTCAAGATTCCGCGGGATGTCGCCGTGGTGGGGTTCGACGACGTCGAGGTGGCGTCGTACACCTATCCGGCCTTGACCACCGTCCGCCAGCCGATGCGGGAGATGGGTGAGGCAGCGGCGCGTCTGCTGCTCGACCACGTGCGCAGATCGCCCGAGGCCGCCCCCTCGCGCATCATTCCCACCAGCCTCGTGATCCGTGGCTCGACGTTAGAGCCGAGCTCGAACTGACGTAATGGCGTCGCGATGCGCACGTGATGGCGCCTCGCGGTCGGGCGGTGTGTCGCTGGTGAGTGACGCACCGCCCTGTCTCCCCGAAACCCCGGCGGACCATCGGCCCCGCCCCCTGTAGCGGCTGCGCCCGCGTTCACACGGCGCCGCCCACCAGCACCTTTTCCGCTCGCGCGTTCCCGATCCGGGACACCGAACGGTGCGCCTGGCACACCCTGCCCGGCCCTTACCCACTCCGCGTCGGATGCTCCAGCCGCGCCCTGCGGCTGACCGCCGATGCCGCTGTCACCGCAGTCGGTCCCCACCTGCGCCGGCCCATCCGGGCGTCCGCCCGCTCTCACCCTTAGCCCCCCGCGCCTGTATCGCTCAACGGCAAGGAGCCGCATCATGCGTATCACCACTCGTCATGCTGTCAGAACCGTCCAGGCCCTGTGCGTCACCGTCACGGCCGCCCTGGTGGCCACCGGCTGCGGCCGGAGCGAGGATTCCGGCCCCGGCAAGGACGCACCCGCCGAGATCGCCGCGGGCAAGGCCAAGGGGACGGTGGTCATGTGGTCCATGGGTGACACCGACCCCGCCCTGAAGGACCTGGCCGAGAAGTTCGAGCAGGAGAACCCGGACGCGACCGTCAAGATCACAGCGGTCCCGTGGGACGCCGCCCACGACAAGCTGACCACCTCGATCGCCGGTGGCAACACACCGGACATGTCCGTGGTCGGCACCACCTGGATGGCCGAGATGGCCGCCATGAACGGCTTCCAGGCCACCCCGGCGTCGATCAAGTCGTCGGACTTCTACCCCGGCCAATGGGACACCACCAAGTACAAGGACACGTCCTACGGTGTGCCGTTCATCGCGAACACCATGGTGGTCTACTACCGCACCGACCTGACCGAGAAGGCCGGCGTCAAGGGCGCCCCGGCCGCGGACTGGAGCGGGTACCTGAAGGACCTCAAGGCCATCCAGGCCACCGTCGGCAAGCAGAATCCCAAGCTGCGCTACTCAACTGGGTGGAACATCGGCTTCAACTCCTGGATCTTCTGGCTGCCGCTGGTCTGGCAGCAGGGCGGTGACATCTATGACGCCAAGACCGGGAAGTTCACCTTCGACTCGCCCGAGGTCGCCAAGGCTCTGGAGTACTACGCGAGCATCCCCCAGCAGGGCCTGGCACCAACCGACAAGACGGAAAGCATGCCGGCGTTCCAGGCCGGCCAGATCGCCACCTACCAGGAGGGGCCGGGGGTCGGCGGCAGCCTCCACAACGACACCCCGAAGCTGGACGGCAAGTGGAAGACCGCGCCGCTGCCGTACTCCAAGCAGCCCGCCGGGCTCGCCGGCGGCAGCGACCTGGCGGTGTTCAAGGACGCCAAGAACGCCGACGCGGCATGGAAGTTCACCCGGTTCCTCACCGAGCCCGCCAACCTCGCGGCCTATGCCAAGGCCACCGGCAACATTCCGCCGTCGCCCAGCGCGTGGGACCAGGCGAAGCTGAGCGAGGACGAGACGATGAACGCGTTCGCCGAGCAGCTCAAGGTCAGCAAGGCGCCGCCCGCCATCAGCACCTGGCAGCAGATCGCCGACGCCGTCGACTCCCAGCTGGAGAGGCTGTCCCTCGGCAAGGCCACGGTCGCTCAGGTGCAGCAGGCACTGCAGTCCAAGGCCACATCCATCGGCACCGGCCGCTGAGCGCCGCCGCGTGAGTACCCCTCGTAGGGACGGATGACATCCATGTCCACGAAAACGCTTCCCGGGCGGGGCGACACCCACGAGCCGAGCACCGCAGGGCCGCAGCGAAGTGCCGGTCGCCGGCCCTTCGCGCTCCGAAGCACGGCGCGCGGCAGGCAGACCCGGGCCGCCTGGATTCTCGCCGCCCCCTTCCTCGCCCTGTTCCTGGCCTTCATGCTGCTGCCGGTCGTCTGGTCGCTGCTGATGAGCCTGACCGACACCCAGAGCGCAGACCTGCGCACGCCGCTGAACGTGTCGTTCACCGGCTTCGACAACTACGTGCGGCTCTTCCAGGACGATCAGTTCGTTCACGCCCTGCGCAACACGGCCGTGTTCGTCGTGGTGGGTCTGCCTCTGACGCTGGCCGCCGGACTCGCCGCGGCAGTTGCCCTCGACCGCGGCATCCGCCGCTTCCGAGCCGTCTTCCGGGTCGGCTTCTACCTCCCGGTCATCACCAGCATCGTGGCCATCGCCGTGGTCTGGAAGACGCTCCTGGACCCACGGGCGGGACTGGTGAACACCGTCCTGGGCTGGTTCGGGATCGACGGCCCGGCCTGGCTGGCCGACACCCGCTTCGCCCTGCCCGTCATGATCCTCATGGCCGTGTGGCGCAACCTCGGCACCGTCATGATCATCATGCTGGCCGGACTGCAGTCCGTGCCCCAGTCCCTGATGGAGGCAGCCGAACTCGACGGCGCCGGCGCCTGGCAGCGCTTTTGGGGGGTCAGCTTCCCGCTGCTGCGCCCCGCCCTCTTGCTGACCGCCGTGACCACAGGCATCGGCTATCTGCAGTTCTTCGACGAACCCTTCGTGATGACCCAGGGCGGACCGCTGGACTCCACCCTCTCGGCCACGATGTACGCCTACAACCAGTTCGGCAACGGCAACTACGACGTGGCCTCGGCCGCCGGCTACGTCATCTTCGTCCTCATCGTCGCGCTGACCGTCCTGCAGTTCCGGGTACTGCGAGACAAGGACTGATACCCCATGAGCACCCTCTCCACCCTCCGAACAGCACCATCCGACGCGGACCGGGCTCTGCGGCGCCGCCACATCCGGCAGACCTGGGGCCAGCCCTGGCTGTACGTACCACTTGCCGGCGCTCTCCTGCTGATGATCGCGCCGTTCTTGTGGATGCTCTCCGGTTCCTTCAAACCCGAGGCCGACATCCGCGCCGTACCGCCCGTGCTGATCCCCACCGCACCCACCACCGCCAACTTCCACGAACTGTTCAGCAGGCTCGACTTCACGAGCATGTTCGCCAACTCCGTGATCGTGGCCGTGGCCGTCACCGCGGGCAACCTGGTCTTCTGCTCGATGCTCGGCTACGCCCTGGCCAAGCTGGAGTTCCGCGGCCAGCGCGCCGTGTTCATGCTGGTCATCGGCACCCTCATGATCCCCGGCCTGGTCACCTTCGTCCCGCTGTACGTGCTGGTGGCCAACATGAAGCTGTCCGGCTCCCTGCTCGGGCTGATCCTGCCCTTCCTTGCCACCCCCTTCGGGGTGTTCCTGATGCGGCAGTTCATCTCCTCCCTGCCCGATGAGCTGATCGACGCGGCCCGCGTCGACGGCTGCCGCGAACTGGCCATCTTCTGGAAGATCATCCTGCCGCTGACCCGGCCGGCCCTGGCCACCCTCGGGATCATCACCTTCCTCGGCTCCTGGAACAACTTCCTGTGGCCGCTGGTCGTGGCCCAGAACGAGAGCCAGTACACCCTCCCCGTCGGCCTCGCCCTGGCCAGCAGCGGACAGGACTTCACCCGCTACGGCATCCTCCTCGCCGGCAGCGTCGTCGTCCTACTCCCGGTAATGATCGTCTTCCTCCTCTTCCAGCGGCACTTCGTCGCCGGCATCGCCACCACCGGCCTGAAGTGACACCTCTGCTCCCACCGCGCCGCCCCCTGCCGCACCGGTTCCGCCCAGGGCGGCTGGCGGGCAGCGCGCGAGCCCCGCCGCGCCAGTCCGAGCTCCACCACGGCCGCCGGCAGCGTCCTTGCGACGAAGCGCTCGAAGCCGCCAACCAACTCTCGACCTGTGACAACTTATCTCTTGGAGAACACCGTGGGACAGCCGGTCCGCTCTGCCGTGTACCTGGATCCGGAAGCGTCCGTGGAAGCGAGAATCGACGACTTGCTGTCCCGGATGACCCTGCCGGAGAAGGTCGGGCAGTTGCTGATGCTCGACGCACAACACGGGGACCTGGTGGACATCCTGTCGACCAAGCTGGCCGGGTCCGTTCTGCATGTGGCTCCCGAACGGATGCCCGAGGCCATGAAAATGGCCCAGCGGACACGGCTCGGCATTCCGCTTCTGACAGCCGACGACGCCATCCACGGCCACTCGTTCTGGCCCGGCGCGACCATCTTCCCGACCCAGCTGGCCATGGCCTGCACCTGGGACCCCGCCCTGCTCCACCGGGTGGCCCGCGCGTCCGCGACCGAAATCGCGACGACCGGAATCCACGGGACGTTCTCCCCGGTGCTGTGCATCACCCGGGAGCTGCGCTGGGGCCGGATCAACGAGACGTTCGGCGAGGACCCCTTCCTGATCGGCGAACTCGGCGCGGCAATGGTGCGCGGATACCAGGGCGAGGGCCTCAACGACCCGACAGCCGTGCTGGCATACGCCAAGCACTTCGCGGGCTACTCCGAAACCCTGGGCGGCCGCGACGCGAGCGAAGCCGAGCTCAGCCCGCGCAAGCTGCGCTCGTGGTTCCTGCCCCCGTTCGAGCAGGCGGCCCGGGCCGGCTGCCGCGGCTTCATGCTCGGCTACCAGTCGATCGACGGCGTGCCCATCACCGCGAATCAGTGGCTGATCAACGATGTACTCAAGGGCGAGTGGGGCTTCACCGGCACGCTGGTGACCGACTGGGACAACGTCGGCCGGATGGTCTACGACCAGCGGACCTGCGCCGACTACGCCGAGGCGGCGGCGGTCGCCGTCAACTCCGGGAACGACCTCATCATGGCCACGCCGCAGTTCTTCGAGGGCGCGCAGGAGGCGGTCGCCCGCGGCCTGGTCGACGAGAAACAGATCGATGACGCGGTACGGCGGGTTCTGCGGCTGAAGTTCGAGCTCGGGCTCTTCGAGGACCCCCGCACCCCCGATCCCGAGCGGCAGGCGCAGGTGATCGGCTGCCGCGCACACGCCGACCTCAACCTCGAGACCGCCCGGCGCTCCCTGGTGCTGCTGCGCAACGAGGGGATCCTGCCCCTCGAAGGCGGGCTGGCCTCGGACGGAACCGGCCGCGCCGCGAGCCAGGGCGCACCGCGGACGATCGCGGTCATCGGCCCCAACGCCGACAGCCCGGAAGCCATGCTCGGCGACTGGGCAGGCGCCACCGGTCAGGTCCCGTGGATGCCCGAAGGCCATCCCCGCGAGACGGTGGAGACGGTGCTCGACGGCCTTCGCGCCGTCGCACCCGCCGACTGGACCGTCACGCACGCCCGCGGAGCCGACATAGCAAGCCCCACCCATGCCCCCGAGTGGTCCACGGGGCCCGACGGCCAGCCACTGCCGCCCGTTTTCACCCCCGCCCCGGTCGACCATGCGCAGCTTCGGGAGGCTGTCGCCGCAGCAGAGGCCGCCGACTACGCCGTCGTGGTCGTGGGGGACAGCATCGCCCTCACAGGCGAGACGCGCTCGACGGCCACGCTCGACCTTCAAGGAAGCCAGATCGCTCTGCTGGACGCGGTCGCTGCCACCGGCACCCCCGTGATTGTCGTACTGGTCCAGTCGAAGCCGAGCACGCTCCCGGAGTCGGCACTGAACGCGGCAGCACTCATCGAGGCGTTCAACCCGGGCATGCGCGGTGGCCGCGCGATCGCCGAACTCCTCCTCGGACTCATCGAACCCGGCGGCCGGCTCCCGGTCTCCTTCGCACGCCACGTCGGACAGCAACCGGTCTTCTACAACCAGGTGCGAGGCCAGCACGGAAGCCGCTACGCGGACCTCACCCAAGACCCCCTGTTCGCGTTCGGCGAGGGCCTCACCTACACCACCGTCACCTACTCCGACCTCGTCGTGCACGACCCGGACGTCCGCGCCGACGGCACCGTCGACGCCACGGTACGGCTCACCAACAGCGGCAGCCGCCGGGCCCTGGAAACGGTCCAGGCGTACATCAGCGACCTGACCGCCAGCGTCACCTGGGCCGAGCAGGAGCTGAAGGGTTTCACCCAGGTCGAGATCCCTCCCGGCGAAAGCCTGGACGTCCGCCTCGGCATCCCCGCCGCGCAGTGCTCACTCGTCACGGCCGACAGCCGGCGAGTGGTCGAACCGGGTGAGTTCATGCTCCGTGTCGGCCCCAGCTCGCGGCGGGAGCAGCAGCTGAGCGCGGAATTCCGTATCCGGACCTGAAGCCCGTATCTGGACCTGTAGACCGCATACGGGCTCGAAGACCCCCGTCCCGCCGGCCTGCCGCCCCGCCAAATCGAGGGCCGGCGGGGCGGGTTCCATCTGAAACACCGAAAGGCACGCGTGTGTCCACCACACCCCGCGATCCGCACCGCCCCGTGGCGCACCTGCGGCCGCCCCGCAACTGGATCAACGACCCCAACGGGCTGGTCTTCCACGACGGCCACTACCACGTGTGCTACCAGTACAACCCGTACGGCGCGACCCACGCGAACATGCACTGGGGCCACTTCCGCAGCCCCGACCTGCTGACCTGGGAGCCGCTGCCGATCGCCCTGTCCCCGACCCCCGATGGCGTGGACGCCGACGGCTGCTTCTCCGGCAACGCCGTCTCCGACGGCGACCGACTGGTCGCCTTCTACTCCGCGCACCGCGAGGACCGCTCGCCCCAGCACCAGCCGGTCACCTGCGCCGCCTCCCACGACGGCGGCAACAGCTTCCGCCCGCGAGGCGAACTACTCATCCCCGAGCTGCCCGAGGGCTGCACCATGTACCGCGACCCGTACGTCTGGCAGGACGGCGACGGCTGGCGGATGCTGGTCGGCGCCGCCCTCGCGGACGGTCGCGCCGCCGCCCTTCTCTACGACTCACCCGACCTGGAGAACTGGACCTACCGGGGGCCCTTCGCAGCCCGCCGTCCGGAGCCCGTCGGCGGCACCGAGGAGCTCACCGGCGATGGCTGGGAATGCCCCCAATACCTCCCGGCAGCCGACGGACCCGGCGCCCTCCTCTTCAGTACCTGGACCGAACCCACCGGTCCGCAGAGGGTCGCGGCCCTGATCGGCGAAGAGCATGACGGCCACTTCGAGGCCGGCCCAGCGGTACTCGCCGACCACGGCCCCGATTGCTACGCGCCCGCCCTGCTGCGGGCACCGGGCGACCGGTGGCTGCTGTGGGGCTGGTCGTGGGAAGCCCGCGACGAAGCCTGGGCCGTCGCGGACGGATGGGCCGGGGTCCTCACCCTGCCCCGCGAGATCCACGTCCACGACGACGGCACACTGCGCCAGCAGCCCACCACCGAACTGCTCGCCCTGCGCGGCGAGCACACCATCCACGCCGAAGGCACGACGCACGGCCCGCAGCCGGTGGACCTCGGCAGCGTGAGCCGCGCTTTCGACCTGACGGCCCGTCTGGAGCCGACCGGAAACGCCGGTCTGCGGCTGCTCACCACCCCGGACGGCTCCGAGTACCTCGACATCCGCGTCGATACCGATGCGGGCGAACTGGTCGTCGACCGCGACCACGCCTCACTGGACTCCCGGGCCCGCAGCGGCTCCTACCGGATGCCCTGCCCCTCTGGTCAGGCGGTCGACCTGCGCGTGGTCGTCGACCACTCCATCGCCGAAATCTTCCTGACCACCACCGGCCAGGTCCTCACCCTGCGCTTCTACCCCACAGGGCAGGGCACGTGGCGACTTGAGGCCCGCAGCGCACCGGGTACGCGCCTCGGCTTCGCGGTCGACGCGTGGGAACTGCACCCCCTCGTGATCAAGGAGCCGAGCACCAGCGCCGCAGAGCCGGCACCGACGTCGCCGTAGAACCGACTCCAACCGGTCGATCCCCCACCTCGGCAATGTGTCCCCACCCCCTCTCCTATTGATCAGAAACTCAAAGGGTTCTTTTCGAGGGTGTAGCGGACGTGGGGGCCGCCGAAGTAGCCGCGGATGATGTGTGGCTGGCGTTGACGCCGGTGGAAGAACCTGCGGGTCTCGGCGGCGAGTTGGGCCTGGTTGCAGGCCCGGTGGTGCATGGGAAGGCTCCGCTTGACGTCGGCGTTGACCAGCTCGTCCGGGTTCAGCTCGGGCGAGCACGACGGCAGGAAGTGCAGTTCGATGCGGTCGGGGTGATCGGCGACCCAGGCGCGGACCTTGCGGGAGCGATGTGCGGAGTGGCCGTCCAGGACGAGGTGGACTTGCGGTCGAAGTGTCCGGCGAGGCGGTCCAGGAAGCGGCACATGACGTCGGCGTCGAAGGTCTCGGTGAACACCATGAAGTGCATCCGGCCCTTCGTACTGATCGCGGACAGCGCGTTGACGGAGAAGCGGTTGCCCGTGCGGCGGACGACCGGTGTGCACCCCTTGGCACCCCAGGTGCGGCCGGTGACCTGGTCGGAGCGGATGCCGACCTGGTCGGCGAAGAGCACCTCACGACCCTCGGCTTTCGCCTTCGCGTGGATCGCCGGCCAGGTCTCCTCCCGCCAGACACGGACCGCTTCCGCGTCCTGCTCCACGGCCCGCTAGTCCGGGCGCTGGAAGAACAGGCCCCAGCGGCGCAGGTACTTGCCCACGCCCTGCTCGGTCAGCCGCACCCGGTACACCTTCGATCGCGCCGGTGGCGATCGGCCAGCCCGCTGCCAAGGCCCTGTCGTAGCCAAGCGAGCAGTAACACACGATCGGCCACTACCCAGCATCCGTCGGCGCCGACTCAGTTGCCCTCAGAGACACTCCAACCAGTGATAGCACCACAGCTGTTGCACTAGCTAGAGTTCGACCATGAGTGGCTGAGCTGCACAAACCTGAGGTGCACACCACTACGACAGCCTCACTCCCCCAGAGAAGCCGGGATAGGGCTGTGAGGGCTTCATGGTGTCTGCGTACGTGGTGGCAGCCGGCCTGAGCAGGGCGTGTGTGGGGGTGCCGGGTGCACTGGGGCGCGCGTTCTCAACTCGCTGCGAACCGGTAGTTTTCTAAATGAGACAGGAGCTCTTGCAAGGAAAACGGCGCATTACTGCTCTGCTGATTGCCGCATAAGCCGTGTTTTCGGCGAATCGCTTCGCTGAGCGCGCGATCTGGTTCATGAAATTCATCATGAACCACCCAATATGAGAATCAAACGCTCACTACTGATCTTTTCGTAAGTTCGGTGGGTGTGGTGGCTGTGTGGGTGTGAGGCTGTCTGGGTGGCTTATCAACCTTCCCCTTCGGTTGCCGGCTCCTCCCTTCCTCCTTTGTCACGGCCTCAGTTGGCGGAGGCACGTCGTGTTCGGGCAGTCGAGTTGTTCGAGGACAGCGTTTCGAATGCGGACATCGCGAGGGCGGTAGGGGTGTGTGCCGAGAGCGTGCGGCGTTGGCGGCGGGTGTGGGAGCAAGGCGGTGCTTCGGCCCTGCGGCGACGGGCGGCTACCGGACGCCCACCCAAGCTGGACGACGCCCAAGTCGAGATGGTCCGGGCCGCGTTGGAGCAAGGCGCCCAGGCTCATGGTTTCGAGGCCGACCTGTGGACCCTGGAACGAGTCGGCGCGGTCGTCACCCGGGCAACGGGGGTGGTGTTGTCGAGGGCATCGGTGTGGCGGCTGCTGACCGGCCGGCTCGGATGGAGCCTGCAACGGCCCGAGCGGAGGGCTGTCGAGCGGGACGATTCGGAGATCGCCCGCTGGATCGCGCACGAGTGGCCGCGCATCAAAAAGAGGCCGTGAACACACGTGCCTGGATCGTCTTCCTCGACGAATCAGGCGTCTTCCTGCTCCCTCAGATCCGCCGCACCTACTCGCCCCGTGGGCGGACTCCGCTCCTGCGGCACCGCCTGAACTGGAAGCGCGCGTCGATGGCGGGGGCCTTGGGCTACCACTCCACCGACCCCGATCGCGGGGCCCGCCTGTGCTTCCACCTCAAGCCCGGCAGCTACGACACCGCCGGACTCATCGAGGTCCTGGAGCAGATGAAGGTGTTCTACCGCGGCGAGCGAGTGGTCCTGGTCTGGGACGGCCTGTCCGCCCACTGGAGCCGGGCGATGCGGGCCTGGGTCGCCGAACAGGACTGGCTCACCCTGGAACGATTACCCGCCTACGCTCCCGAACTGAACCCGGTGGAACTCCTGTGGTCCTCGCTCAAGAAACGTGAACTCGCCAACCTCGCCGGCGACCACCTCGCCGATGTCGCCGACGCCACCGAGCAAGGCATCCACCGCATCAACGCCAACCCCCGACTGCCATGGTCATTCCTCGCCCATACCGGCCTGACCATCCGCCCACCACACCCACCGAACTTACGAAAAGATCAGTAAGACGTCGTTTCTTATGGCGTGATGGTTCGTTGAACCCGAGCGACGTACCCTCACGTACCCGCCCGGCTTGTGATTTCTCGGTGGGCGCGGCCCGTCCTCACATCCCGGCCATACCACCGCCGGTGAGACCCGGAGCCAGCGCCGGGACCCAGAAGACGGCGACGGCCAGGACGATCGAGGCGATCCCCACGGCACGGGCCACCAGGCGACCAACCGGAGCGAGTTTCTCGGCGGTGATCACGGCGGCCAGGACCACCATGGCCCACAGGTTCATCACACCGAACGCCGCCAGCAGCACCATCAGCGACCAGCAGCAGCCCAGGCAGAAAGCCCCGTGGTGGGCTCCGGCACGCAGATCGCGCGAGGTGGCCGGGTACGAGGCGTAGCGCAGCATCAGGCCGATCGGCGAACGGCACCTCGCCAGACAACGGTCTTTGAGAGGCGTGAGCTGATAGACGCCGCTGACCGCGAACACGGCCGCGGCCACTGCTGTCCCCGCCACGGGGGGGAGCCGCGCCGCCCGGCCAAGGCCGACAGCCAGCGCATACGCCGGCAGCCCGGCCGCGGCCCAGACGAGCAGGTAGGAGACCGTGAAAACGACCATGCGCGACGCCCGGTGCACGGTGATGGTGCGGGCGTACAAGGCGGCGACGGGTGCCGTGGCGGGCAGCATCATCGCAGTCATCATCAGCGTCCACACGGCCAGGAAAGCGGCCAGGCCCAGGCCCATGGTGCCGGGCATCGCCTGCATGCTGCCCCAGCGCGTCACCATCCAGACCCAGGCGGCTGCTGCCGCGACCAGCAGCAGCCCGGCGGGGGCCACCCGGATGCGGACGGTAACCGGCCCGCCGGTCATCCGGACCATGTGAAGGGCGCCGAGTGTCCGTTGCCGCCCGTGAAGTCCCAGGACCGGCCGTACACGCCGTCGCCCGTCGCCCGGGTGGACCGGGCGATCGTCAGTGTGCTGTTCACCGGGTGGAACATGCCCGTCAGGCCCATCACCGGACCGTCTTCGCCGAACTGCGGGGCGACCTGGTCCTCGATCTCGATGTCGATGGCATCGCCCACCCGCGCGGTGTGGTGGCGACCGTCGTCGCGGTAGTCGATGGGGACGCGCTCCACGCCGAGGACCTCGCCGATGAGCGGAGCGAGCCCCGCCATCGGACCGCCCACCTGGCCCGAGAAGACCTTGCCCAGCGCATCCGCCTGGCCGTCGTCGGCTGAAGCGTCGACGTACAGCGCCACCTGCCAGCCGCCCTCGGCCATCACCCGCGGCCCGTCGATGAAGACGGCCACGCTGCGGTCGGAGACGTCGACGTCGTCCACGTTCCCGCTGTCCACGTGGAATGCGAAGGTCACCTGGCAGCGCTCGTGGTCGGCCGGTGCGGTGAGGCCCGAGGTGGTGCAGGGGCACACCACGTCACAGTTACAGCTCTCCAGGTACGTGCCGTTCAGATTCCAGGGCATGACTCTTCCTCCCTGTTTTGCGGCCCCCCGGGGTCAAGGGGATGCATCGAGAGAGTCCGTTCCGCCCCGGTGCCGCTCTTCTCCAGGCTATTCCTGACGACCCCCATCGCGCAGATCCGCTGTCAGTGCAGCCCACCGGCCTGGTACCGAGTCCGTGGCGGCTCCCACGACCTCGGATGCGTCATCGATGCGGACAATGCGCTGTTCTTCCCTGGCGCAGCACGTCGACAGTCCTGTTCACCCCCGACTCGGCATGGGACGCCTTGACGCAGTTGCGCATGTCCTGTGTTCAGGCATAAGACGTCGTTTCTTTGGGCGCTCTCGGGTCGAGCAACCTCGACGCGTGGCTGTGGCTGCTGGCGCTGTCGGGCCATACGGTACGGCGCCGGGCCGCTGCCGGGTCAGCCGCTGGTCGACTCCCGTACCACCAGGGAGAAGTGGCTGACCGAACTCCTCCCGGTCTTGCGGGAGTTCGGCCTGGCCGATCCGCCGGGCGAGGAGCGCGACCGCCCGTTCGGCCATGGCGCCGTGATCCGGATCGATGGTGGACAGTGAGGGGACGAGGAACTCGCTGCTCTCGACGTTGTCGAAGCCGATCACCTTGACCTGCTCCGGGACCCGTACGCCGGCGTCGGCGAGGCCGCGCAGCACGCCCATCGCCACGGTGTCCGTCACGCAGAACACACCGTCGAAGCCGAGCCCGCTCTCCACCATCTCCCGGGCGCGCCGCGCACCCGCCCGCATAGTGAACGCCTCCACGCTCTGGGTCAGACCGGGATCCACCCGCAGACCGGCACCCTCCAGTGCCGGTACCCGGTGTGGCGCAGGCTGGACACGTCCACCTCTTCACCCACGCCCGCACAGGATCGCGATGCGCCGGCAGCCCCGCTCGATCAGGTGGCGCGTGGCCGCCCGCGACGCATCGACATTGGGCAGGGCGACGTGGTCCACCGGGCCCCCGAAGATCCGCTCACCAAGGGTGACCACCGGGTAGTCCACCTTGAGCCACTCGACATCGGCCGAGCCCATGCCCACGGGGCAGAGGAGGAGTCCGTCGTACAACCGGTTGCGCGACAGGGACAGCGCCTCCAGTTCGTTCTCGCGCAGCGCACCGGTCTGCTCGATGCTCACTCTCAGGTCGTACCGCACGGCCGCGGCGATGATGGCGACATCCAACTCGCCGTAGTACGCACTGTTCACCCCCGGAACGGCGAGACCGATGGTGCCGGTCCGGCCCTTGCGCAGGTTACGGGCGGCCACGTTGACGCGGTAGTCGAGCCGGGCCATCGCTTGGAGGACCCTCTCCCGCGTCGCCCTGCGCACGTTCGGGTGATCATTGATGACATGGGAGACGGTCATCGCCGAGACCCCGGCGGCCTTCGCCACGTCCTGGATGGTTGCCACGTCTACCTCCGGTCCAGGGTTGGCGCAGACGGCGCGGCGGGCCTCAGCGCATGTGGGCCACGGGCGCCCGGACGGTGAGGAACGAGTGCGGGGGAATCGTCAGCACCAGCCCCTGGCCGGTTGCCTTCACCGCATCGAACGGGCGCGGGACCACCGCCTCGGGCGTCTCCGGGGTGTTGTGGACCTGGAGCCGGTCCGCGGTCAGCAGGCGGGCGGTCGGCTCGCCGACGGAGCCGCCGCGCAGGTCGAGTGTCACCTCGGCGGGCTCCTCGGCGTCCAGATTGGTCAGTGAGATCAGCACGGTGCCGTCCTTGACGCTGGCGGAGGCGGAGAGCGTGTCGAGTTCGGTGTCCCCCACCCGGCGCCGGGCGTCCTGGGCACGCAGGTGCACGGCGAGCGAGGTGGCGTCCTGATGGCCCTTGTTCATTTCGAAGACATGGTACGTCGGGGTCAGGACCAGCGCGTCGCCGTCGGTGAGCAGCATGGCCTGCAGGACGTTGACGGTCTGGGCGATGTTGGCCATGTACAGGCGTGCCGCATGTCGGTGGAAGATGTCGAAGTGGGTGCTGGCCACGAGCGCGTCACGCAGGGCGTTCTGCTGGAACAGGAAGCCCGGGTTGGTGCCGGGCTCCGCGTCCCACCAGGTGCCCCACTCGTCCAGGACCAGCCCGACCCTGCGGCCCGGGTCATAGCAGTCCATGACCGAGGAATGGCCGGTGAGGATACGGTCGACCCGCTTGGCCGACAGCATCGTCCGGTAGTAGTCGTCCGTGTCGAAGACGGTGGCGCTTCCCTTCGATTCCCACGAGCCGCACACCGTGTACTGGTGAACGGACAGGCCCTGGAAGAAGGTGCGGGGCGTGGCCTCGCAGCCGAAGCAGCTGATCTGCTGCATCAGCGTCTCGGTCCACTTGTAGTCGTCACCGTTCGCGCCGGAGGCGATGCGGTACAGCGTGTTGCCGCCGTGGTCACGGCAGTACGTGGCGTACTGCCGGGCCAGATCGGCGGAATACTCCGCGCGCATGTTGCCGCCGCAGCCCCACGTCTCGTTACCGATGCCCCAGAACTTCACCCGCCACGGCTCCTCCCGGCCGTTGGCCTTGCGCAGCCGCACCATCGGGCTGTCGCCGTCACGGGTCAGGTACTCCACCCAATCGCTCATCTCCTGCACCGTGCCGGAGCCGACGTTGCCGCTGATGTACGGCTCCGCGCCGAGCAGCTCACACAGGGCCATGAACTCGTGGGTGCCGAAGTGGTTGTTCTCCTCCACGTTGCCCCAGTGGGTATTGACCATGCGGGGGCGCTGGTCCCGGGGGCCGATGCCGTCCTTCCAGTGGTACTCGTCGGCGAAACAGCCGCCCGGCCAGCGCAGGTTCGGAATGTTCAGCGCGCGCAGAGCCCGCACGACATCCAGGCGGATACCCCCCTCGTTGGGTATCGGCGAGTCCTCCCCGACCCAGAAGCCGCCGTAGACACAGCGGCCGAGGTGTTCGGCGAAGTGACCATAGAGGTGGCGGCTGATCATCGGGCCTTCGATGTCGAGGTTGATGACCGCGGTGACAGTGGGCACGGGAGTACTCCAGCGTGTGGGGTTTGTATCGATAAAAATGTCAAGAGGCAGGTCATGGAAGCCGACCGGGCGATGAGCGCGACGCTGAGCGTTACGCGGTGCTGCACACCACCCGGTCGTAGCCGTATGAGGAGCGGTTCCGTAGCGAATGTCGAAGCGCTTCGACGCTGCCATTTCCCCCGGCGACTGTCAATGGACCCAGCAGAAGAAAGTGTCTTGCGGCAGAATCCCTTGCTTCAGACGAAACTTGCCCCTTACTTTGGCGCCCTGCAAGTGAAGCGCTTCGATACCACCCGCAGGAAAGCCGCGCCCTGAGTCATGAGTTGAACCGCAGAAGCTTCGTCAGCGCAGCAGCCGCGGTCACGTGAGAGGCCGCACCGACCCCGCTGCTGTCCGGCCTGCGGGGGGCCTGTGTCCGGAGCAGTGCGATCCGATCCGCGAGCTCAGCGACCGACCGGTGACGACGAACCTCATGCTGCCCTACTACGAGAGGCTGGACCTGTGGGCCTTCGCCCGTGAGCTCGACGTCGTCACCTCCGACCAGTATCGGTCCGTATAGGGCATGGGCTCCTCTGCCCACCTCGCCTTCTACGCCGACCGCTCCCGCTCGCCGGCGGCCGCCCCAATCACACCCCGAGGCTGTGCCTTGCCGGAGCCCGCCGTGACCTGTTGGAAGGGATCCTCATGGTCGTCCTGAAGGCGGTCAGCGCCGAGCAGCAGGAGGGCTACGTAGGGCAGTTGGAGGCCTTCGCCGACACCCGCCGTGACCGCCTCGGGCAGCTGTAAGAACTCGGCTGGTCGAGGTCCGCGGCAACGGCGCCTCAGGGACACGCACACCGCTGGGATGGCGCTCGTATACGCGAAGGAAAATCACCCACCCGGGAGCCACTGCGAGCGCCCACCGAGCCGCCATGGTCGGGGCGACCACGGACCCCCTGCCATCAGGCCGTCCATGACCCGCGGCCGCACCCCCCCCGGTCCACGGCTGGTCAGCACGGTGCGGAGTGCTCCCTCCTGGTGCCTCCACCCGACCGAGTAGCGTCCGGCACGTGGCGACCATCAACGAGGTGCTGGCGGCGCTGCGCAGCGATCTGGAAATCCACGCCTGGCAGCCCGATGAGCGCGAACTCGACCTGGTGACAGGGGTGTGGGTGGAAGGTTGGGCCGGCGCTCGTGTGGTGTGTGTCGGGTTGCGCGTGGCTGGCTGCGGGGTTTTTCAGGGGTGGCTGGCTGGGGTCTGTGGTGTGGTGCGCCGCGATCGTGGGCTTCCTGACTGGTGTCTGGACGGGCGCGCATTGTGGTTCGTCCTTGGACGTCGTGTTGGGCCTGGTTGTGTGCGGGACGGGGGAGTTGCTTCAGATGCTGGGCGCTCGGATCGTGGGGCGACACTGTGGCCGGGCTGCCCGGCCGTCCCCTAAAGCTCGGTTGTGGTGGGGTGTTGCGTCTGTCTCCACTGTGTCCCGGAGTCTGTCCGGGTCTCCAGGGGTGTGGGGGTGGTCGGGTTGCTGGCAGCCCGGTTGCGGTGGTTTTTGCCCGTGTGCTGGCTGGTGTTGAGGATGGGGGAGGGTGGGCTGGGCGGCGCGGGCGCGGCCGGGGATCGGGGCGCGCTGTATTGGTTGCGGGTCGGCGTGGCCGCTGTGCCGGCCGCTGTCAGGGGGGCGGTGATGTCAGGCGGGGGACGTCGGCGGGGGAGAGGTCGGGGCGGGCGCGGTGGCGGTGTGTGGGGTGTCGCCGCCGGCGGCTCCGGGTGGCTCAGTGACCTGTACCGGCGGTCAGTTCGGGTCCAGCCGGTGGGCGAGGTCGTGGGCGGTGGCGCCGGTGAGGTCTCCGGCGTAGGGTCCGACGATCTCGATACGGCCGCCGGTGATGGACGAGGTCACGAAGGGGGTGCCCCAGAGCTTGCCGTCGATGATGATGGCGATTTCGTTGCGTGGGGGCGGGGTTGGGGCGATGGAGCCGGTGAGGGCGGCGAAACGGGTTCGGTCGGCGGGGTCGAGGGTGACCTCGACCCGCCAGGTGCCGTCGGCGCCGCTCTGGTCGGCCTTCGCGGAGGCGGCCTGGACGTCGGTCATGCCTGTGGCCCGGTCGGCCTGGACGCAGAACTCCGGGTGGGTCGCGCTCGCGGGTACGGGGTAGCCGCTGCTGCCCTGGGTGCAGGCGTGCTCGTTGGACGAGGTGACCGGCAGGAAGGAGATCAGGGCTGCCTTCGCGGTGTTCGTGGTGTCGCCTCCTGCGGCGGGCTGGCCCACGTGGGCGCGCAGGGTCGCGCTGTCCGTGACGGTCACCCAGGCGGTGGCGACCGTGACGGCGGCGACGATGCCGACGCCGGCACGGGCCAGCCGCTGCCGCCGCCGGGCGATTCGCAGCGCGCCGTCGGCCAGGCCGGCCAGGTGGGCACCGGCGGCGTCACCGCTGCCGCGGACCTGGGAGTGCAGGGCGTGGTGCAACGACGTTTCGTGCAGCGGGTGTTCGGTCGAGTCGTTCATGCGACGACGCCCCTTCCGGAGGCGGTGGAGGAGGCGGCCGGCTGTCCCGCCCCGGCCAAGGCGGTACGGAGAGAGGCGAGGGCCTTGTGGGTCTGGCTGCGGACCGTCCCCTGGGCGATGCCCAGAATGGCGGCGATCTCCGCGTCCGGCCGGTCCTCGAAGTAGCGCAGCACGACCACCGCGCGCTGGCGCTTGGGCAGCCGCCGCAGCGCGGCCATGATGTCCTGCCGCTGGACCACGGTGTCGGCCCAGTCGACACCCTGCGCGGACGGCCGGTCCGGCAGGGTGTCGGTGACCGTCTCCCGTCCCCAGCTGAGCAGTCGGAAGCGGTCCACCTGGGCGTGGTAAAGCGCCCGGCGCACATAGATCTCCGGCTGCTCCCGGTCGCGCAGCTTCGACCAGCGCCGAGCGGTGGCGGCAAGCGCGGTCTGGAGCAGGTCCCGGCCCTGCTCCCAGTCCCCGGTGAGCAGGTAGGCCGTGTGCAGCAGCGATCTCGACCGTGCCGCCACGAACTCGCGGAACTGGTGTTCCTCGTCGGCGTTCAATGCGCCCTCCCTCGTTTCTCTGTAAAGACGGGCGCGGAAGGAGGTTCGACTGCCCCGCCGGCCAGACTTTCTCGCCCGCAAGCCCGCCGGGCTCCTCGCGGGGCGGCGTGATGGCCGCATAGGTCAGAGCATGGACATGATCGTCGGCGTCGTCGGCATCGCGTACGCGCACTTCTCCGTCAGCGAGCGTGTCGAGCCGGGCCGGCACTCTCGCGGTGATGCTGCCGCTGCGTCTGCTCGCGAGGGGTGAGGCGACCCCGGGCGCGATCGCCTGCGTTTCGCCGTGGACCGACCTGACCCTTCAGAACGCGTCGGTGGACGCGAACGAAGACCACGACAAGATGCTCAGCAGGAAGACCCTCGAACTCTTCCGCTGAGCCTGGCTGCAGGACCCCGCGGTGGACTTCACCGACCCCCGGATCAGCTTCGTGAATGCCGATCTGACCGGCGCGCCGCCCACGATCGTCCACTACGGCGGGTACGAGACTCTCGCCGACGACGGCGCCCAGCTCGGCCGCCGCCTCACGGACTTCAAGGTCACCTCCGAAGTCCCTCCGATGCCCCGGGGACAGCACTCCTTCGTCCTGGCCGCCGGGCGGGTAGCCGAGGTGGGCCAGGCCATCGGGCAGATGGGTCAGTGGCTGCGTGAGCCCCTCGGCGCCTGATCAGAGGAACCCTCATGATCGTCGGTGGTCCTCCGCAGTAAGGGGCGGGAGGTGGCGGGGCGGCCGGCCACGCAGGACCTGGACCGGCGCACCGGCATCGGAGCAGCAGACATTGAAGGAGTACCGCTGCTTCCGCGGCATCGCCGGCGCCCGGGTCGAAGACCACGAGGGCATCGCGGCGACCGGTCATCCGGCCTTCGCGGGCATGCCCCGCGAGGAGGCCACCTTCAACGGCACCTGCGGCACGGTGGAAACCACCACCCCGGCTACGAGCCCTGGCATGGGCTCGATCAGCGCCCGGCGCGTCTGAGAGGTCGCTGGGATCGGGGCCGTGCGGGGTCATGTGTGCGACGTAGCCGACCGCGGTCGGCTACTGCCAGCGGTCAAAAGGCGGCGTTCGGGGGCGTGTGGGGAGCAGGCTGGAGCAGTCAGGCACGCAGCTCGGCAAGCTGGACGTCCTTGGATGTGACGCGAACGAGGAGTTTCCCGCCCTGTATTCCCGAGGAGTGCGGAAAGCAACGGGTCGCAGAACGGTTGAGGACCGCGCTGTGGCGGGGACCGGTGTGGGTGCGCGGGGGCGAGGGCCTCGGTGCCGCGGTGGGTGGGGATGCATCTGCGGGGCCGGCACTGGGCACGGCCGAGCGGACACACAGCCGTCCACCTCGAAAGAGTTGACGGCTCTCGCCGTTTTTCTGAGCGAGCCCCGTTTGCGGGGGCCCGTCTCTGTTTCGACCAGAGTCTGCACCCGGTTGCCCACACTGTCATCGCAAGCGGCGTCTTGGCCAGTGTGACCGGCTTACGCCCGGGCATGCCTTCCTCCCTGGCCCGACGCGAAGGTCAGCGGTGATTGCGCGCGGTGGTGTGGATGTGTTCCAGGGCGTCGAGGACGATGGTGTGGCGGTGCCAGTGCAGCCATCGGCCCACGGTGGTGCCGGTCTTCTCCAAGGCGGTGAGCTGTGTCTGGCTGAGGCCTGCCAGGGGTTGTTCGTGGTGGGAGGAGATCATGCCGAGCACCTGGCCACGACTGGTCAGGGGAAGGCTGTGAGCGGCGCGGCTGCCGGCCTGGAGGATGGCGTGGCGGGAATCGTCATCGAAGATGTCGGCTGATTCGACGTCTTTCACGGTGATCTGCTGACGCTGCTCGGCGGCCTGCGCGCACGCGGTGGTCGAATCCTTGACGAAGGCGAAGAAGTCGGTGAAATGCCGGTTCAGGCCGGTGTGCTTCTCCAGGCGCAGCATCCCGTGTTCGGCGAGCTGGACGTTGCCCATATCGGTTTCGGTGACGTGCAGGACTCGCCGCAGCGCCGTCCGGAGAACCACTGCTTGACTTTCGACATCCGCCCCTTGCAGCGCCAGATCCGGCAGCGCAGGGGCGACGAAGCGGGCCCGGCGCGGAAACCACTGCCCGGCCCCGGCGTCCGGGCCGGCGATGCGCACCACGGCGTCAGCGAGCGTGTGCAGCTTGATGTTGAAGCGCTGAGACGTCTGCTTCAGCAGTTCGAACCCTTCGGCGGGACGGGCCAGACGGTAGCGGTGGACCAGGATTCGCTGCGCCGGTTCGACCGCGGCCCGCGCGAGCTGCCGGTTGCGCACCTCGAGTGCGCCCGCCGAAGCGGTGGGTACGTCCTCACAAGGGCCGTCCGTGCGGGGACCGGCTGGCAAGGGGCCGGACATCTCTTGGCTTCCGTCGATCACAACGGCACCTCCTGAGGGCATAAGGACACGAAAGGACCGCAGGAGCGCACGCCTGCTCGCGACGCGTCCCGCGGTGTGCCTGTGGCCTAAGCACTCGCCCTCAGCCTAAACACACGACCTTCCGGCCCGGTACAGGGCCTCACCTGCCAGAAGTTCGAAATCGCGGGCTCGCGGAGTCGTCGGGCTCCAGCCTTGGCTGTCGTGTGCGGCGAAGAGTTCGAGAGTTCCCGGACAGGCGTGTGTGCTCCTGAATGGACGGCGGAGGGTGCGGAGGCTGGATCCGAACATCGCACGGGAGGCAGTACGGATCCTGGTGGCGACGCTCGAGACTGAGGACTGGACGGTGGAGCCGACCACCACCACCGCCGTCGACGAGTGGCGTGTGCGGTACCGGAGGGAAGAACCGCTGCCCATCGATGCTCATCGTCCCCGGCCAAGGGGCGCCAGTACACACGGTGGCGCGACGACCACGACGGACACCAGGACGACCAGACACTGCACCAGTGTGGTGGAGATTCTCTGCTGCTCTCTCGGCTCTGGCCCCTGTCCGGGGAGGAGATCGATCTTGCTTCGTAGACGGCGAAACGGGACCCGGAACGGCACGCAACGAGCAGCAGCTACGACGATGGCTCGGACCGGCCTGACCGCAGCCGCTCCGAGCCGTCCCTCGTCCAAGGCCGCCGGATCGCGAGCTCTTAGAAGCTGTTGTCTTTTCGGGCGTGATCGGTGCGTTTCCGCTGGTCGGGGATAGCAGTGGTGATTCCGTGGGAGTCGTGGCCTGTCGGGTCGTCGCTCCCCGGGAGGTCACGAATGCCGTCCGTCGTCGGACTGCTGGAACAGCACGAGGTCGCCGCTCGCCGTCGAGTCGACGGGCTGCGGGAGGAGGCCGACCGCATCCAGGCCGAACTGGCCGCGGCCGAGCAGGAATGGCAGGAGTGGGCGATTGCCCGCAGGCGGGTCGACACGGTGCTGGCTCCGGACGGCGGCAACACCGCCGGCACAGAGGTCACTGAGGAAGCGCGGGATGCGGACGCGCCGCCGGAACCCCGGGACGCGGCGAAGCCGAAGTCGCAGGTTCCGGTGTGGCGCCAGGGGCTGGCCTGGTCGGTGCTGTCGGTCGACTACCAGCGCATCCTCACGACGCTCGCAGACCGGGACCGGCTCCATCAAGGGCCGCTGACCTGCCAGGAGATGGCCCAAGCGTTCGGCATGGACGTGGTGCCGGCACGAGTGGAGGCACTGCGGTCGAAGGCGAAACGCCTGGTCGCGCGGGGCTGGCTGGCCGAGCGGCAGCCGGGCCGGTTCACCCTCGCGGCAGGCGTGACCGGGCCAGGCGGCGCGTCATGAGCAGGGTCATCGACCAGTAGACCATCGCCTCGGCGCTGGCCGTGCGCCGCTCGAAGTCGCGCACCAGACGGCGGCTTCGCATCAGGTGGGCGAAGAACCGCTCGACGATCCACCGCTTGGGCAGCACCACGAAGCCGCGCATGTCGTCGCTGCGTTTCACGATCGCCAGGACCAGCGCGAGCGTGGCCAGGCAGTGCTCGACCAGGCTGCCGGTGTAGCCGCCGTCGGCCCAGACCAGTTCCAGCCGGTGGTGCACGTCGGCGACCTGCCCAAGCAGGCCCTGGGCGGCGATGCGGTCACCGGTGTCCGCGGCGGTGACCATCACACCCAACAGCAGGCCGAGCGTGTCGACCACGACATGCCGCTTGCGCCCGTTGACCAGCTTGCCGCCGTCGAAGCCCCGGCTGTCCGCGCCGACCACCGCGTCCGCTTTGACGGACTGCGAGTCGATCACCGCGGCCGTCGGCTCCGCATCCCGCCCCAGTTCCTCGCGGGCCCTCGCGCGCAACCGGTCGTGGAACTCCTTGACCAGAGCGTTGTCCCGCCAGCGGCGGAAGAATGCGTAGACGCGGTCCCACGGAGGGAAGTCGGCGGGCATCGCCCGCCACTTGATCCCGTTGTCCACGAGATACCGGATCGCATCGAGCATCGCCCGGTGGCAGTACCCCTCCGGCCGGCCTCCCCGGCCGCGCATCCAGCCCGGCACCGGCAGCAGCGGGCAGACCGCGGCCCACTCTCCGTCCGTCATGTCGGTCGGGTAGCGAGGCTGCCGCTTCCCGTTGTCGGCGGCGTTTCCGAACCGGTGAGCCAGGCAGTCACACTCCCAGGTGACCGCGCTGGACTGCCCGGCCATCGGCACGCAAGACTGCTGCACCAGGGCCTCCTGCTGCTCGGTGATTCGACACCAACGAGCTGTTCAGGAGGCCCTGTTCGTATGCGCCCAGCGTCCCGCGACCACCCGATCGGGACTCCCGTTCGACGCGCATCCCTCAAGATCGAAAAGACAACAGTTTCTTACTCCAACAGCGCGGCTCGGCCGCTGCCCATCAGCTCCGGTACGCGCTTGCAGATCGTGTTCTTGTTGACATCTGGGTGTCCACGATCTCGTCATCGCCCCGGCCGCCGCCGCTCGCCACACCGTGCTCCGCGCCGCTTTGCCCATGAGACACGCCTACCGGTACAGGGCGCTGCGGGTCGCGAGGAGGATCGGGATCGAGAGGCGGTGTGCTCGCCAAGCCGCCCGAGCTCTCTGCTCACGTTGGCTCGGCGCTCTCCATGACGGCCTTGAGGAGCGGTATGCCTTGGCCGTCATCGTGGGGCAGCAGTTGCCCGCAGGCGCACGGATGACGCCCGTTCCGTCCGGTGCCCCGTACGCGGAGAGGGGGCGCCGAACGGAACTACGGCGTCCGGGAGGTGGGTACCGCTCAGGAGGTGAGCAGCGCGAGGTTCACCGTGTTGGCCATGGCTTGCATGCCGGCGCTGTTGGGGTGCAGATGGTCGCCGCTGAGGCAGGTGGCGGATGCCGTGGCCGTGAGTCTGGCGGCGAGTCTTGGGGAGGTGTGCATGGGCGGCCCTTCTTTGCTGGGTGGGGACGTGCGGCTCTTCCGTGTGGGGACGTGCCTTCGTGGAGACTGCGGGCCGGAGGGGCCCCGGCCCGCAGCGGCCACGCAGGAGGCTGGTCGTGGCGCTGTGGCCCTGTGGCCCGGGAAGAGGTTCGGGCGGCGCGGCGATGACGGGTGGTCAGGAGGTGGGCTGGAACGTCCACAGCAGGTTGTTGTTGGTCACCCAGGTCCACTGCTTGGTCACGGACCCGGAGGGGACCTGTCCGCCGCCGTCGAGGACGAGTCCGGTGGTGCGGTTGGCGATCGAGTACTGGCCGTTGCCGCGGTCGGTTATCTTCCACTGCTGGTGGGGGCCGCCGTTCCAGGCCTCTTGCTGAGCTGGAGCGCCGTTGCTGGTCGAGCCCCAGCCGTCGGCGACCATGCCGTTGGCGCGGTTGACCAGCCTGTAGTAGCCGTCGCCGAGGTCGACGGCCTGCCACTGGAGGTTGGGGCTGTCGACCGGGGTCCACTGCTTGAGGTTCGAGCCGCCGGCGACGTTGCCGCCGCTGTCCAGGGCCAGACCGTCCGTGACGTTGATCAGACGGAAGTACGTGGCCGGATTGAAGGTGACCTTCAGCGAGACGATGGCGTCGTTGTTGCCGGTCACCCGCAGGTCGGGATTGTCCGCGGTGAACGTCCAGGCCGTGCCGGTGAAGTTGTCGCCGGAGTAGCCCGTCACCCGGTAGCCCTGGGGCACCCTGAGCGAGGAGATGGTCGCGGAGCCAACTCCCGCGGCCGACAGCTGGGAGGAGGTGTAGTTGCCCAGCGTCAGGACGGCGCTCGCCGAGGAGTAACTGACGTCCTGGAACACGGTCACCCGGGCTCCGCCGGCGGCCGTGGGGACGCCGCTGACCTCGACGCAGACCACGGAGTCATTGGCGTCCGGGGCGGTAGCCGGCACGGTGACGCTGATCTGGCCGCCGCTGACGGTGTAGGTGAGCGAGGCCGAGGGGTTGTTCATCAGGTAGACGCGGCTGATCGTGTTGGTGATCGCCGGGATCTGCAGCACGCCGTCCGTGGGCCAGGTGAAGACGTGGGCGAACAGCTTGCCGTCCTTCTTGGTGGCCCTGCCCCAGGTGGGGTCGGTGGTGAAGGGGCTTGCCGTGGCTCCGTGCACGCTGTCGCCGTACGTCGCCATCCAGGAGGCCAGGCCGCGCAGGATGGTCACGGATCCGGCGGTGACCGAGCCGTCGCCCTTGGGGCCGATGTTCAGCAGGAAGTTGCCGTCCCGCGAGACGCAGGTGACGAGCTCCTGAACGAAGTCCCTGACGGGGCGGTAGGAGTTCTCTCGGCCCGACTGGTAGCCCCAGGCGCCGTTCATGGTGTCGCATCTCTCCCACTGGCGGTCCAGCGGCGCGTTGGGGACACCGAACTCCGCGACCGTGTAGTCGCCCAGGCCGAGGTCCCGCTTGACCCGTTCGTTGACGACGAGTTGGGGCTTGCGGGCGATCAGCCAGTTGTAGAGGTCGACACCGTCCGACCGCAGCCACCAGTCCTCGAGGGTGGGGCTGGAGGGTTCGCCGAACCAGTCGCCGTCGAACCACAGGAGCGCCGGGTCGTAGCGGTCCAGCAGCTCCTGCAGTTGGGCTTTCATGTCCGCGATATAACCCGTGCGGGCGGCCTGCGAGGCCATCGTCGTGAGACCGCTTCGGATGGTCTGGGAGGGGTGGTTCCAGTCCAGGATCGAGTAGTAGAGCCCGAACTTGACGCCGCGTGCCTCGCACTCGGTCTTGAGCGCCGCCAGCAGATCACCCTGGACACCGGCGTAGTCGTGCAGGTTGTACAGCTTCGTGCCGGTGGTGTCGGTGAAGCCGGGGACGTTGGAGTCCCACATGGCGAAGCCTTCATGGTGTTTGGCAGTGATGACCAGGTACTTCATGCCGGCGTCCGCCGCCAGTTGGGCGATGGCTGCCGCGTTGAACGCGGTGGGGTTGAAGTGCGCGGACACCTGGGTCTGGTAGTTGGCCTTGGACCAGCTCTCGGAGCTGAAGGCCCATTCGCCGTGGCCGAGGTAGGAGTAGGACCCGAAGTGGATGAACATCCCGAACCGGGCCTGGTACCACCAGTCCATCTTCGAGGAGACCGAGTACGCCTCGGCGGCGGTGGGCCACAGGGCCTGCGGCAGTCCGAAGGCCACGGTGCCGCCGGCGAGCGCGGCGGCCTTGATGAGGGAGCGCCTGCTGAGGGGAGCGGAGGTCATGTGCGGCTCCAGAAGGGGTGAAGGACACGGGGCGTGTCGCCAGTGGTTTGTCCGTGACTCAGCCCGGACGGCGGGGAAACGGCGGCTCGTGTCCGCTCAGGCCACATCCTTCTCGGACATCGGATGTATTAAGGGGTACGCCCCCACGTCTTGTCTAGAGCTAAGGACGGAAATCAGGAATCTTCTCCTCGTCACTGCCCCACGATCAGGTCAACACGCAAGAATAGATAGGATCTATCAAGGTCGATGCGTGAAATGCACACGGCTTCGCAGCGCGGCCACCTGACCGCACGGCGAAACCGTGATGTCCGCTCCGGCGGCTACGCGTCCCCCAGCACGATGATGTCGAGGGTCCTGGGCCCGTGTACGCCCTCCACCCGCTCCAGCTCGATGCCGCCGGTCGCCGAGGGGCCTGACATGAGTGTCAGCGGCCGCGACGGGTCGAGGCGGCGGAGCGCATCGGGCACGTCGGGTGTGATCTGATCGGCCCGGACCAGGCAGATGTGCTGGTCCGGGAGCAGCGCCAGGGCCCGCCGTCCCTGGCCCAGACCGTGGTCGAGGACCACGGTGACGGTGACGGCGATGGCCGCGGCGACCGTCGTGACGACGGCGTCCGCCGTGTCGAGCTGTCCGATAGTCAGCGGCGGGACGTCCGCCGGCAGCGACCAGGGGCCGTCCGGGACCAGGCCCTCGGGGAATCCGGACGGCCCCACGAGGCAAAGCGCTCCGGTGCAACGCTTCGACGGGCACGGCGTCCCGGATCGGGCCGGGTCGCCCGATCAACTGGGCGGGGGGACGCGGGTGTTCGGGTTCAGCATGCCCGCGGCGCGCAGCTCGTCCCGCGGCGCGGGGGAAGGGGCGGCGCAGCTGCGCCACTGTGTCGTGCACCTCCTGCAGCGACCGTGCGTCGGTCAGGACGCTCGCGACCGCAAGATGGCCGAACGGGAAGCGCAGCGCGGCGGCTTCCTTGCACCGGCAGGGGCGGGCGTGGCTGCGGCTGTCCGGCAGCGGGTTGTCGGGGGAGCTCCGACGTCTCACCCGACAACGGCCCAGGGGGGCTTGATCCGCACCGAGGCTCCACGCCAGCCACTGCTCGACGGCGGCGACATCGTTGAGAACCCTTATGGGGATGAGTGGCTCCGACGGTCACTTCCAGATGGATGCCCGTTGCCACGCTTGAAGGCGGGTGTATGGCGGTTCCGTTGTCGGCGAAGACGTCGACGCCGGTGCTGGAGGGGTCGGGGAAGATCTGGTCGGTGAGGACGACCTGCTGGCCTGAGGCGTTCTCTGCGTAGACCTCGACGGAGGACGCGTCGGCCAGGATGTGCAGGCTGGGGGCTTGCCGTCGAGTGCGGCGGGGCGCGCTCGGTGCTGGAGAAGCTGGGGTCGAAGTCGGTCGTACCCGAGGCGGTGCGGTCCAGGTAGACCTCACTCGTCACCAGATGGCCGGTCGTACCGGAGGTGACGCAGACTCATCGCGCCGCGAGACGGCCGGGGCAAGCCCGCACCCCGGCACCTCGCCGACGGCCCTCTGTCGTGGCATGGGGAGATCAGGCTTCCGGTCCCTGTGCGTAGGCAGCGGACCCGGGGAACTCCCGTGCCGGGGGAGGGGGCAGGGGGGTCGGCGAGATGCGCAGCCCATCGACGACCAGGGCGAGGTAGCGCCTGCGGCCCGCGCCGTCGGGATCGCCTAGACGCACCGTGGCCAGAACCATGACGATGACCGCCGCCAGGTCACGAATCTCCAGCTCCGGTCGCACCACCCCCGCCTCGACGGCACGTCGTAGCAGCCGTTCAAGGGAGCGCAGGTAGCGGTGCACGCTTTCGACATCGAACGCGTCGGACTCCCGGGCAAGGGAGAGGATGACCTGCCGTTGAGCCAGTACATCGATGCTGGCCCCGAGCACGTCGACGAGATCTCGCCACGGATCTTCGGTGTGCGCCGCCGCCATCGGCTGGATCTCCGTGGTGAGAACGTGGTCCAGGACGGCTCGGACCAGCTCGTCGCGAGCGCGAAAACGCCGGTAGACCGTCATCACACTTACCTCCGCGCGCCGAGCGATCTCCTCGAGGGTCACCTCCGGCCCGATCTCCTCGAACGCCTGGACCGCGACACCGACGATCCGCTGGTAGTTACGAGCCGCATCAGCCCTCAAGGTCCGTCCCTGCGTCGCCATGACTGCACAGTAGTACGCGCTGCCGGGCCGTCGGCCGTCCACAAGCTGGCCGTCAGGCCACGTGCGGCGACGTCAAGCCGTACACCGCCAGTGCGACGGCACCTCCGGTGCTTCCGTTGTGACCCGTTCCCTGGGTTGTGACCATCATGAAAATAAGTGAAAGCCAACTAACACTTATCGCCAGAGCGGTGCTACGGTCCAGGTGTGATGAGCAATCTCTTCCAGATCACAGACAAGGTCGCTGTGGCAACCGGGTCCGGCCGGCCCTTGGCGCCGCGACGGTGGTGGCACTCGCCGAAGCGGGTGCCGACGGGGTCATCACTTCGCGCACCGAGGAGGATCTGACCAAGGTGGCCGCGCCCTTCATGCAGGAAACCGGGGGCGGAGCGATCGCCCACAGCGCGACGATCCTCTCCCTCGCCTCACCCGCGAATTCCCAGGTCACCGGCGAGATCATCGAAGTCGACGGGGGAGTCAACTTCCGCCCGTCGGCCTTTGGCCGTCGGACCTGTAGGACACCCCATGGGACGACGGGCCGGCCGAATGGGGGTGCGCGCTCGGCGTTCTCGCAGGACGTGCCGGGTCGCCTCCGCCGCATCAGTGGTGACATCACCGTGTTGCGTCCGGCCACGGAGAGCGCATGCTCACGGGCAGCCGGAGCGGCACACTCCGCGGCAGCCTTTTCGGGGGGCGTACGAAACAGCTCGATCTGCGACGGCGAGGCGCACCCGGGGCGCCGTACAGCCGTGCCTGCTCCGCCGGCGACGTGGCGGGAGGGGTGCGCCGGGAGACCGCGGTCTCGTCGGCGAAGGCCTCGACCGTCAGGGTCTCGCGGCCGCGCTCAACTCAAGGTGCCCGGCCGCTTGTGCAGCGCTTGACGGGCTGCCCGCTTTCTGACGAATGAACGATCGCACGACGTCCCCTCCATCCCTGTTACCGATCGCCCCTACGGAGGCTCGACCATGCCCCATTCCCGTCCCCGAACCGTCGATGACGGAAGGGCCACAGCACCGCGCCCCCAGGCCGTGGTGGCGGCCCTGGCCTTCGGCGGAATCGTGTTCTCGCTGATGCAGTCCCTGGTCATCCCCATCATCCCGGACCTTCCGAAGCAGCTGGGAACCTCGCCGTCGAACGCTTCCTGGGCCATCACCGCCACCCTGCTCGCGGGCGCCGTCGCCACCCCCGTGATGGGCCGGCTGGGAGACATGGTCGGCAAGCGCCGCATGCTTCTGGTCAGCCTGGTCATGCTGGTGACCGGCTCGGTCATCGCCGCACTCAGCGACTCACTGACACCAATGATCGTCGGACGGGTGCTGCAGGGAATGGCTGCCGGCGTCATCCCGCTCGGCATCAGCATCATGCGTGACGAGCTGCCCCCGGAGCGGCTCAGCTCCGCCACCGCACTGATGAGCGCATCCCTGGGCGTGGGCGGTGCCCTCGGCCTGCCCGCCGCCGCGGCCATCGCCGACAACTTCGACTGGCACACGCTGTTCTGGGCCTCCGCCGGCGCCGGCGCCCTCGCCACCGTCCTGGTACTGGCGCTCGTACCGGAGTCGCAGGTGCGCACTGGCGGACGCTTCGACGTCGTCGGCGCCATCGGCATGGCGGCCGGCCTGGTCTGCCTGCTCCTTGCCATCTCCAAGGGCGCCGACTGGGGCTGGACCAGCGGCACCACTCTCGGCCTGTTCGCCGCGGCCGTCGTGGTGCTGCTGTTGTGGGGCTTGTTCGAACTGCGCGTCAAGGAACCGCTGGTGGACCTGCGCACCGCCGCGCGCCGTCAGGTGCTGTTCACCAACGTCGCCTCGATCGCCGTTGGGTTCGGCATGTTCACGATAATGCTTGTCGTGCCGCAGCTCCTGCAGCTGCCCACTGCGACCGGCTACGGTCTGGGCAGGTCGCTGCTCACCGCCGGCCTGGTCCTGGCGCCGATGGGCCTGGTGATGATGGCCGCGGCTCCGGTGTCCGCCCTCCTCTCCAAGGCCCGGGGCCCGAAGACGACCCTGATGACCGGCGCTCTGATCGTGGCCGCCGGCTACGGCCTGAACATCGTGCTCATGGACGAGGTCTGGCAGTTCATGTTGGCGTCCTGCATCGTCGGCGCCGGCATCGGCTTCACCTTCGGCGCCATGCCTGCCCTCATCATGGGCGCGGTCCCCGCGTCCGAGACGGGTGCCGCGAACAGCCTCAACACCCTCATGCGGTCTATCGGCACGTCGTCCGCCAGCGCGGTCGCCGCCGTGATCCTCTCCCAGATGACGACGACGGTCGGCTCCGTCTCCCTGCCGTCGGAGAACGGCTTCAAGACGGTCATGGCCGTCGGCGCCGGCGCCGGCCTCCTCGCGTGCGTCCTCGCCTCCTTCCTCCCGCGCCACCGCCCCGCCACCGCCAGGGCGGTGGACACTGCAGCCGAGCCGGCCATACCGTCCGCGATCCCGGACAGCGCCGCCGTACCGGCCACCGGGGCCAACACCATGGAGAAGTAGTGGGTCACCGTTTCACCGGCCGCCGCCCAGCGGATGCCGGTGCCCTCCACCGCCGCGGCCGTTGCCGGAGGGCTACCGGACGGTGGACGCGCCCGAGGCGCGGGAAAGACGCCCCTGGCCGGAGCCTCGATGACGCTGATCCCGCTCGCAGGACGTCAGGTGGGCCGCTCCGTCACCCGCGCCGACGGCTCGTACGGCGTGGACGCGCCCGGCGCCGGATCCTACGTCCTCATCGCGTCCGCAGACGGCTACCAGCCGCAGGCCACGACAGTGGTCGTGGGCGACGAGCCGGTTGCGTTCGACATCCTGCTCAGCGGTACCAGCGGGCTGACCGGGGTGGTGCGCTCCGCCGACAGCGGGGCCCCGGTCGCCGACGCCGCAGTCATCGTGACCGACGTGCGCGGGGACGTCCTGGCCAACCGAACGCCGCCTGGCCGCACTGCCGCCCGACTCACGTCCGTTGCCGTCGGTGGCCGCCTACGACCAACTCCTGCGTCACATCCGGCCGTCAGCCGGGCGTCCCACCAGTTAAGGAGCCCCGCCATGAGCGTCACCCGTCACCGCGGCCTGACCGAACAGGCTGCTGATGCCGCCATCGATGCCGCCTGCCGCAACCTGCGGCTGCCCACGATGCGCGGCCAGTTCTCCGAGCTCGCCGACGCCGCGGTCCGCGATCAGATGACCTGCCGCGGGTTCCTGGCCGAGCTGCTGATGGCCGAGTGCGACGACCGCAACCGCCGCCGTTGCGAGCGCCGGATCAAAGCCGCGGGCTTCCCCCGCGAGAAGGCACTGCGCACCTTCGAGTTCGACGCGAACCACGCCATCGACCCGGCTGCATCCACACCCTGGCCTCGTGCGACTGGGTCCGCAAAGGGCTGCCCCTGTGTCTGATCGGCGACAGCGGCACCGGCAAGTCACACCTGCTGATCTCGCTGGGCACCGAGGCCGCGATGGCCGGCTTCCGGGTCAAGTACGTCCTGGCCACCAAGCTCGTCAACGAGCTCGTCGAGGCCGCCGACGAGAAAGCGCTGACCGAGACGATCGCCCGCTACGGACGAGTCGATCTTCTCTGTATTGACGAGCTGGGCCTATGGAGCTGGACCGGCGCGGCGCCGAGCTGCTGTTCCAGGTTCTGACCGAGCGCGAGGAAATAAACAGCGTGGCGATCGCCTCCAACGAGTCGTTCTCCTCCTGGACCAAGACGTTCACCGACCCGAGGCTCTGCGCGGCCATCGTGGACCGCCTCACCTTCGGCGGCAACATCATCGAGACCGGCAGCGACTCCTACCGACTCGCCCACACCAAAGCCCGCCAGCAGGCCGCTGCCGTCTCCTGACGGCACCGGGCCCTTCCTTCCCAGGCGCCGATCACACCGACCGGAGGACGGGTCAACGTGGAGAGCCCGCAGGTGTCGGCGTACACCTGCAGGAGAAGAACAACTCCCCTCGCCGGGCAGGCAGGCTCCAGGATGACGCGCGCAGAAGCGGAACGGTCACGCTGGCATGGTGGCCGGTTTGGTTGTCATCCCGTCGCCCGATCTGGTGGCTGTCACGCCGCCCTGGGACCGCAAGCTTGGCGAATTCGGCCGGCGGATCGGAAATGGGTTGCGGTCCCAGCACGGCGTGACCGAGGCGCCATCAGGCGACGGGATGACAGCCAAACCTCGACGGGCGCAAAGAAGGGCGGCGCGGCCCCTGGATCAGGACGATTGCGGGACCAGGGCGCTGTAGTCCTCGCCGGTGTTCATCTTGACGAGGAGCGCAGTGTCGAAGTAGTCGGTCCACCGGCTGATCTTGCCGCCAGTGATAACGAAGGTGCCCATCACCGGAACCCCGTGCTTGATACCGTCCGGTGTACGGATCATGTCGACCCGCTCGGTGAGCACGACATCACCGTCCCCAGCCAGGTTGACCATCCGGTACTCATAGCTGTCTGGGAACGCCGTCATCTGCTGAGCCAGGTTCTCTACGATGGCGTCGACGCCGACCGCCGGCGGCATACCGACGTTGTGGTACACGGCGTCGGCAGTGAAGAAACGGCGCAGGACCTCCGCGTCACGTTTGACCATCAGGTCACAGAACTCGCTCACCAGCGTTGTGTTGGTGCTCATCATGTCCTCCGAATCAGTCCACATACAACCTGTATGTGGACCATACTGAGGGCATGTCGAACGAGCAACCCCCCACCCGGGCCTCCGCGATCGCGCAGCGGTCAGAGGCCACCCGCGCGGCCCTACTCGAGGCGGCCAGGCGCCTGTTCGTGACCAAGGGCTACTTCAACACCGGGACCGAGGAGATCGTGGCCGAAGCGGGGGTCGGGACGAGGGGTGCGCTCTACCACCACTTCAACGGCAAGAAGGCGCTCTTCCACGCGGTATTCGAAGCCGTCGAGACCGAGCTCTTGACCGCCGCCTCAGGCGCAGACCAGATCGGCAGCGCCGCCGAACAGCTCAGATCCGGGCTGCTCGGATTCCTCGACGCTGCCGCCAGCCACCGTGACGTGCAGCAGATCCTCCTCATCGACGGACCCGCCGTCCTCGGCTGGCAACAATGGCGCACCCTGGAGGAAAAGTACGGACTCGGCGCCATCCGCACCCTCCTCGAACGCGCCGTCACCGAAGGCACCATCGCCCCACAACCCCTCGACGCGCTCGCCCACATCCTGCTCGCAGCACTCGACGAGGCGGCCCTCTACATCGCCAACGCCCCCGACCCCGACACAGCCAAAGAAGAATCCGCCACCGCCATGGAACGACTCCTCCGCGGCATCAGCGCATAACCCCAGACGCGATCTCATCACCCAGTCCAACCGGGGACGCTTCCAGCGATCGAGCGCACCCACTCCCTCTACCACATTCGTGCAACACGACACCGGCGAAGCACGACAGGCGACGATCATTGACGAACACGTCGACCGCAGCTCAGAAGCCATAGCCCTGCTGCGCCGCTGGTCACCCCAGACCCGAATAAGGTCAGGGGGGCGCGCTCAGCCGATGACCTCGACACGGTACGGGTCGGGATCTACGTCCGGCGGTTGACCGACGACGAACACCAGCCCTACTCCGTCGAAGCCCAAGACAACCGCCTAGAGTCCTATGTGGACTCACAACCGGACTGGCGGTCGGCTGGACCGGTACCGGCTTCGCCCACCGCTCGTTGAGCTGGCCGTGGGACATACCCACCGACACGCTGCTCGCGCCTGCGTGTCGCCTGGCACGGTCCCTGCCAGGTGCCCCACTCCCGCCCCTGCCGGCCGACACTGGGACGGCAGCGCCCGCGTCACCCACCGCCCCCGCCCCCTGCGGGTGACCGCCACCAGTCCCAGCCACCTGCTGCGCGCCGGCCAGCACGGCGGTTGCCGCCAGTGCGGCAACCGCATCGACCTCTACCCGCGCACCGACCAGCGGCCCATCGCCCTGCACCCTGCCGAACTGGCCGCCGCCCACGTCCCCGAATCGTGCCGCTGGCACCTGAGCGGCGGCATCGCCCACCCGCACGGCGACGGCAGCGCGTGGTGCCGCATCCCGCATGCCGTGCTCTGCCCGCGCCGCACCCCCACCTGCCGGATGAGCCCCTGCCTCAAGGCGCTGTGCCGCCAACTCGCCGTCCGTACCCGCCGTCTGACCGACACCGGCGCCTTCACCCCCGCCCTGCCCGCTGGCGGCGCACCGGCCGCCGACACCGACATCCCTGACCGACCCGTCGTGCAGATGCTGCTGTGCCGCTACCTTGCCGAGCGCCCCGTCGAGGGCCTGCGCTGCGTGGCCCAGACCCGCCACCGTCACCGCTGTATGAACCCGGTCCTTGCCTCCACCGGCCCGGCCGGGACCTGGAGACTGCTGCCCACCGGTCCCCAGCGAGGCCAACTCGCCCTGTCCGACACGCCGCAGCCGGGTCCGCCCACCGCGCTCAGTGCCGGCCTCTACCCGCGGCCGCCTGCGGCTTCGCCCTTGCGGTGGTCGGGCCGCCTGGCCGTAGCGGTCCGTGCCGGGTGGGTCGTCACCGCGCAGCGGGCGAAGTCGACGTCCAGGTGCGGGTCGTACGTCTCGGGCCAGGTTCGAGTTCATGGGCGGAGTACTCGCCGAAGCGCGGATGCGCTCGGTCAGGTACGGCGAGATGCGGGCCAGGTCCTCCGGGCCGATCTCCCAGCCCTCTTCCAGTGACTGCCGGACGATCTCCGCCGCCGCGCCGCGAGGTCCAGGGCGTTGTGGTCTCGGCGAATTGGCGGAAGGTGTACTGGCCGGACTCAACCGGCTGTCTGGGCGCCGGACTCGGCGAACGCCGACGGGGGAGCCGGACTGGTCCGCGACGTGTGCGAGACCTCGGCGGGCGCGTGGTTCGACCGGTGGACGGCGCCGGTGAACCGCGCAGCTGTTCAGGCGTCCTGTGCGGGCACGGTGTCATCGCCGGCTACGGGACGACCGCCGATCAGCACCAGCCGTACCAGCTCGGCGTCCAAGAGGGCCAGTGCCTGGGCCACGGGGGCGCGCAGCAGCACCAGATCGGCCGGCGTCCCGGGGCGGATCCGCTGTGGCGAGTCGCCCGGCCGACGGGCGGTGGAGAGGTAGCCCTTAAGTGCCTGGGCGGGAGTGAGCCGTTCGCCGGAGCCGAGGACCGTGCCCGAGCCTGTGCGCCGCTGCACGGCGGCGCGCATGACCGCCCAGGGGTCGATGGGCCCGTAGGGGGCGTCGCTGGACAGGCCCACCGGGATCCCGGCCGCCCGCAGCGACGCGCAGCGGTACAGGTCGCCGTGCTCGTCGGCGGGTGTGCCGCGCCGGTAGTCGTCGCCGCGGTCGGTGAGGAAGCCGGGCTGGGTCACCACCCGCAGGCCCAGGCGCCGTAGGGCGGGCAGGACTTCGCAAGGAGTCAGGGACGCGTGTTCGAGCCGGTCGCCGGGGAGCGTACCCACTTCCTCCAGTACCGCCAGGAGCAGCAGGATCGCTTCGCGGGTCACACAGTGCACGGCGACCGGCCTGCCGGTCCGGTGCGCCGCCTCGACGGCTTCGGCGAGTTCGTCGAAGCCGGGCAGCGCCGAGTCGGCGATGACGATCTTCCACGGGCCGGATCGCGGACCGGACCGTTCGGGCGGGCTGCCGGTGAGCGGTGCGCCGAGCAGATGCACCCGTTGCGGCAGTTCTTGGCGGGCCATCGCCTCGGACACGGCCGCGACCGTGGCGGCGTCCAGGCCGGGCGTAGCGTCGGTGACCGTGGTGATGCCGTATCCGGCCAGTCGTCGGCCCAGGTCGGCCAGCGAGGGCGGGGCACCGGGCGGCAGGCGACCGCGCAGCCAGGCGTCCGCCCGCCACAGCCGTCCGGTCGGGCGGCCGTCGGCGTCCCGTTCCACCCCGGCGTGATCGGCCGTGGCCAGGCCGACGGCCGCGACAGCACGGGAGTTGAGCATCCACAGCGCGCCGCTGCGGTGCTGCACCCTCACCGGCACGTCAGCGCGCAGCGCGTCCAGCCGGGCCGCGTCCAACTCGCCCGCCACGGATTCGTGGTAGCGCACCCCCCGGACCCAGCCGTGCCGGTCGGGGCCGGTGCGGTGCAGGGCCCGCGCCAGCCCCTGCGCGTCGTGGACCGTGGCCGGGTCGCACGCGGCGGAGGCGAGGTCCGCCGCGGTGGCGAACAGGTGCAGGTGATGGTCCGTCAACCCGGGCAGCAGCGCTCCACCGTGCGCCTGGAGCTCGTGCTCCGCACCGCCCGCGCGCGGCAGGGCGCGGCCCGTCTCCAGCACCCGGCCGCGTCCGATCCGCACATCCAGGAGCTCTCCGTCGATCTCCGCGCCGCGGATGAGCAGGCCGGTCATGGTACGGCGATCCCGAGCCGGCGCAGCACCGCACCAGTGTCCGCGCCCAGCATCGGCGCGGCACCGGCGGGCGTGCGGGCCACCGGCGCCGCCACCGGGACCAGGCCCGCGCCGGTGTCCACCTGCCAGCCGTCACCGCCGCCGGAGGGCAGCGCGCGCGCCGTGGGGGCCGTATGCGCGCGTACCGTCGCCGCCACCACATCGGCCATCGCCACCTCCCACAGCACTCCGCCACCGCCCTCGGGTTCGGACATCGCCAGCGCGGCGGCCGTCAGACCGGTCAGCGGGTCGGCGATCGCGTCCCCGCAGAAGACCGGCGTTCCCTGGTCGTCGGTGGCCAGCAGGCCGCCTGCCGCGGCCACGTCGTCGCCGAACCCCACCCGGTCCACGGACCGGCCGTAGGCGGTGATCGACACCCAGGTGCAGCCGCGCTCCACCTCGGCCGCCGCGTCCAGGCCGAACCGGGCCAGGGCCCGGGGGCGGGAGGCCTCGACGACCACGTCCGCGGCGCGCACCAGCGCGTGCAGCGCCGCTCGGCCGGCCCGGTCGGCCGGGTCCAGTGCCACCGCGCGGTGCCCGGCGTGCAGCAGGTCGTAGAAGGCCCGGTTGCCGAACCTCGCACCGTCCGGACGCGAGGGCACCTCGACCTTGACCACCTCCGCCCCGGCCAGCCCCAGCAGGTGCGCGCACAGCGGACCGGCCCACAGTGCGCTGAAGTCGACGACCAGCATGCCGCGCACCGAGCGGGGCCGGCCAGGGCGCGGCACGCGTACGGCATCCGCCTCCAGCCCCCCGCCCGGCCACCCGCGTACCGCCCCGGCCGCCAGTCCCAGCAGCGCCACCCGCTCCTCCAGCTCGGCCGTGCTGTGCGCGGCGAGCCAGGCGGCCAGTCGCCGCGGCAGCCACTCGTCCAGCTCATGCCCGATCAGCGCGCTCCACAGCAGCGGGTCGTCCGGGCGTATGCAGGAGACCGCCGCCCAGCCGTCCGCCGTGGGCAGCAACCGGCACCCGCCGCCCACCGAGACCCGCCCCCTGCGAGTGGCGCCGGTCAGCGCCGCCCGCTCGGCCAGCAGCCGCCCTCCGTCCACCCGTACCGGACGGCCCGCCTCCACCCCGGCCCGCCCGATGTGCGTAGCCAGGCGCGCGGCGAGAGCGGCCGCCTCGCCCATGGGTACCAGCGGAGTCCCGCCAGCGTGCCCGGTCAGCCACATCACTCCGCTGCGTGCCCAGGCGCCTGCCGCGGCAGTTGCTGACTGCGGTGACCAAGTGACCATGCCCGGATGGTAGAACGGGGAGGTGGCTGCCCCAACCATGATGCGTGTCGAGGACCTGGCCGCGGGCGCGGCACAGGCGGAGCTGCTCGGTGCGGACGGGACCGTGGAGGACCCGCTGGTCGTCGTCGACCTGGACCAGCCGGCCGCCGACAAGACAGTGCTGCGCCGGGCGGTGCGGCGGGCCGCGGAGTGCGACCGACTGCTGGTGGGCCTCACCCGCACGACCGACGGCACACGCCACCTCGTCTCACCGCTGCTGGACGCGCTGGACCTGACACTCGTGCCCGTCGACAGCGCCGATCGGCGTCTGGTGGCCGTCGACGACCCCGAGGCGACAGCCCGCACCCTGGTGCGCGCGGCCGCGGACAGCCCCCAGGCGGCCGTCATCCTGGGCCGTCTGCTGCGCACCGGCCCGCGGCTGACCGTAGGACAGGCCCTCGACGCCGAGTCACTCGCCTACTCCACACTGCTGGCGGGCCGTCGCTTCGCCCGCTGGCAGGCCGCCCGCGCCCCCCGCCGGCCGCCGCCGCCCGCCCCGGCCGATCCCGTGCTCGTGTGCCGGGACGGGGACGTCCTGCGGGTGACCCTCAACCGGCCGGAACGGCACAACGCCTATGGCCGGGAACTGCGCGACGCCCTAGTCGCCGCGCTCGACCTCGCACTGCTGGACGACACCCTCACCGAGGTCGTCCTGAGCGGCAACGGGCCCTCCTTCTGCTCCGGCGGCGACCTCGGCGAATTCGGAGTCGCCCGCGACCTGGACACCGCACATCTGATCCGCACCCGCGCCGGCGCCGCCCTTCCGCTGCACAAGCTGCGCGACCGCGTCACCGTCCGCCTCCACGGCAACTGCATCGGCGCCGGGATCGAGCTGCCCGCCTTCGCCTCCCGGGTCGTCGCCGACCCGGGAGCCGTCTTCCGCCTGCCCGAGCTGGGCATGGGCCTGATCCCCGGCGCCGGCGGAACGGTCAGCGTTCCGCGCCGCATCGGCCGCTGGCGCACCCTCCATCTCGTGCTGACCGGCTGCCCGCTCACCGCCGAACGCGCCCTGGACTGGGGTCTGGTCGACGAACTGAGCCCGTCCGGCCCGACCGGCGCCTGACCCGGCACACGGAACACACGCCGAGCTGAGGCGTGCACGGATCTCGACACCCCTGCCTGGAAGCCATACGATATGGCTTCCAGAAAGCCTTTCGTTAGCGTGGACGGAGGGGCTGACGCCCCTGTGACCTGCGGTGTCACCGCAGGAACCGGGCGTCGGCCGAGCCCTGCCAGGGACCGCCGCCGCGTCCCCACGGTCAAGCGCCGCCACCCGCCGTTGCCGGCCGTGACGTCACCCGCGATGTTCGCACCCACGGAGGGGTAGCGCAGATGATCGAGACCAGCGTCGGTCCGTTCACACCGGAACGCCGCATGCTCATCGACGGCAAGCTCGTCGAAGCGGCGTCCGGCAAGCTCTTCGACAACATCAACCCCGCGACCGAGGAAGTGCTCGGCAGCGTCGCCGACGCCGGGCACGAGGACATGGCGCAGGCCGTCACCGCGGCCCGGCGGGCGTTCGACGAGACCGACTGGTCGACCGACCACGCCTTCCGCCGGCGCTGCCTCGAACAGCTGCAGGAGGCCCTGGAGTCCGAACGCGAGCAGATGCGCGCCGAGCTCGTCGCCGAGGCAGGTACCCCGGTGGCGGTCACCCGGCTGCAGTTGGACTCCCCTCTGGAGGACGCCCTGCGCTGGCCGGCCAAGCACATCGAGCAGTTCCCATGGGAGCGGCAACTGCCCGACGGGAACGCCTTCGGGGTGGCCAGCAAGCGGAAGGTGGTCAAGGAGCCGCAGGGTGTCGTCGGCGCGATCATCCCGTGGAACTACCCGTTCGAGGTGACCGCCAACAAGCTCGGCCCGATCCTCGCCACAGGCAACACGGTCGTCGTGAAGCCCGCACCGGACACCCCCTGGAACGCCACCCGCCTGGGCCGGCTCATCGCCGAGCACACCGACATCCCCGCCGGTGTGGTGAACGTCGTGCCGTCCTCCGACCACCTGGTCGGCGAGGCCCTCACCCTCGACCCGCGGGTGGACCTGATCTCGTTCACCGGCTCGACGGTCACGGGCAAGCGGATCATGGAGAAGGGCGCCGCCACGCTCAAGCGCGTGTTCCTCGAACTCGGCGGCAAGTCCGCGATGATCGTCTGCGACGACGCCGACCTGGCTCAGGTGCTGCCGGCTGCCAGAGCCGTCTGCTCGCACGCCGGGCAGGGATGCGCGCTGCAGACCCGCGTCCTGCTGCCCCGGTCCCGGTATGCCGAGGGCGTGGCGATCCTGAAGGCGGTCATGGAGAACATCCCGTACGGCGATCCGACCGACCCGGGCAACATCCAGGGCCCGCAGGTGAGCGCGAAGCAGCGCGACCGCGTCCTGGCGTACATCCACAAGGGCGTCGAGGAGGGCGCCGAACTGGTCGTCGGGGGACGCCGGCCGCCTCACCTCGGCAAGGGCTACTTCATCGAGCCCACGCTGTTCGTCGATGTCGACAACTCCATGACGATCGCCCGGGAGGAGATCTTCGGCCCCGTCCTCACCGTGATCGCCTACGACGACGACGAGGACGCGATCCGCATCGCCAACGACAGCAGCTACGGGCTGTCCGGCGGAGTCTTCTCGGCCTCGCCCGAGCGGGCCATGGCCATCGCGCACCGCATCCGCACCGGGTCGATCTCGGTGAACGGCGGCATGTGGTACGGCGCCGACGGACCGTACGGGGGCTACAAGACCAGCGGTATCGGACGGCAGAACGGCGTCGAGGGGTTCGAGACCTACCTCGAGACCAAGCTCGTCGGGTACATCGGCTGAGCGGTCCTCGACCGCCGCGCCGCAGACACCCGCGTTCAGCACCGGACAAGGCACCGGGCAAGCAAGGCACCGGACAAGCAAGGAGTACCCGTGAAACGTCCCATGGAAGGCGTACGGATCGTCGAGGTCGCCCAGTACACGTTTGTGCCGGCGTCCGGCGGGGTCCTCGCCGAGTGGGGGGCCGAGGTCATCAAGATCGAGCACGCGGTCCGCGGCGACGCGCAGCGTGGCCTGGTGAAACTGCTCGGCCTCGACGTCGTGCCGACGACATCCTTTTTCCCGATCATGGAGGGCCCGAACCGGGGCAAGCGCAGTGTCGGCATCGCCCTGGAGGTGCCGGAAGGCCGCGCCCTACTGGACGAGCTGATCCGCTCGGCCGACGTGTTCGTCACGAACTTCCTGCCGAGCGCGCGGGAGAAGCTGCGCATCAACGTCGACGACATCCGCGCGGTCAATCCCGACATCATCTACGTCCGCGGCACCGGCTTCGGCGCCCGGGGCGAGGACGCGGGCAAGGGCGGATATGACAGCACGGCGTTCTGGGGCAGGGCCGGGAGCGCCGACGGCGTCACGCCGGGCGGCGCCGACCGGCTGGCCAGGATGCCGTCGGGCGCGTACGGCGACTCGATGGGCGGCCTGACCATCGCCGGCGGCATCGCGGCCGCGTTGTACGCCCGCAAGGTGACCGGCGAGCCGTCGGTCGTGGACGTGTCCCTGCTGGGCCTCGGCGCCTGGGCGACCCAGTACTCCGTCAACCAGGCCCTGCTCGTCGGCGGCCCGTTGCCCAAGGTGGAGGAGCCGCGGCACGGCTCGTCGTCGAACCCGCTGGCCGGGTCCTTCCGCACGGCCGACGGCCGCTGGCTGCTGCTGACCATGCTCCAGCCCACCAGGTACTGGCCCGAGTTCTGCGAGCGCATGGGACGGCCGGAACTGCTGACCGACCCGCGCTTCGCGGGCGACGCCGTCCTGGAGCACGGCGCCGAGGGCGGTGACATCGTCGCGGAGATCATCGGCGGTATCACCCTCGACGAGTGGTGCCGGCGGATGGAGGGCGCGCAGGGACAGTGGGCGCTCGTGCAGAACGCCTACGAGGTCGGCATGGACCCGGCGCTGCGCGAGAACGGCTTCATCACCAAGGTCGTCGACGCCGACGGGGTGGAGCGGGAACTCGTCGCCAACCCGGTCCAGTTCGACGAGACACCCGTGAAGAGCCGACGGGCTCCGCAGTTCGCCGAACACACCGACGACGTACTGCGCGACCTGGGCAAGTCCGAGGAGGAGATCATCGATCTGAAACTCCTCGGTGCGGTCACGTGAGCGCACCGGGCACCGGCCACAGCGGGGCGTGCAGCGGAGAGGAAAGCACGTGAGGGCCGACGTGCGGCAGGTGGTGGTCGTGGGCGCCGGCCTCGGTGGTCTGACCGTGGCCGAGGAACTGCGCAGGCACGGCTTCGGCGGGTCCGTCGTCGTGGTCGGCGCGGAGGCCGAGCCGCCCTACGACCGGCCGCCGCTGTCGAAGGAGGTGCTGAAGGGCACGCGCGCCAACCCACCACTGCTGCGGGAGCCGAAGGAACTGGACGCCCTCGGGCTGGATCTGCGGCTGGGCACCGTGGCGAGGGGCGTGGATACCACGGCTCGCCGAGTCCACCTGCAGGGCGGCGGAGAGCTGCCCTACGACGTGCTCGTCATCGCGACCGGCGCGCGGGCCCGCCGGTGGGAAGCCGCCGGTGGCGCGGCGAACGTCTGGCCCCTGCGCACCGCACAGGACGCCGCCCACATCGCTGCGGCCGTCGCGGGCCGGCGCCGCATCGGCGTGCTCGGTGCCGGCTTCATCGGGTGCGAGGTGGCGGCCAGTGCCCGGGAGACGGGCTGCGACGTGACCCTCGTAGAGGTGCGGTCGGCGCCACTGGCACACGCGCTCGGTCCGCAAGCGGGAGCCGAGATCGCCAGACGCCACCGGGCGGCCGGGGTCGACGTGCGGTGCGGGGTGACGATCGACGAGGTCGTCCTGGACGGTGAGAACCTTTCCGCGGTCCGGCTCTCCGACGGCAGGAGTGTCGCGCTCGACGCGTTGGTGGTCGGCCTCGGCGTCGTCCCGGACACCGAGTGGGTCGAGGGCTCGGGGATCGCGGTCGACAACGGCGTCGTGTGCGACGCGTCCGGGCGGACGTCCCACGAGGACGTCTACGCCGTCGGCGACGCCGCGCGCTGGTTCAATGCGCGCACCGGCCGGCACCGGCGGATCGAGCACTGGACCACCACGACCGAGCAGGCGGCGATCGTGGCGAGCGGCATCGCCGGGCACCAGAGCCGGGTGCTCGACGAGGTGCCGTACTTCTGGAGCGACCAGTACGGCACGAAGATCCAGTGCGTCGGCGAACCGGACGCGGGCGCCGACATCACCGTACGGATGACCGGTGCGGGCGGCGACCGGCCGCTGTACCTCTACAGCCGCCACGGCGAGCTGACCGGCGTCCTCGGATTCGGTCTCGCCCGCGTCGTGACGCGGCTGCGGGCGCTTGTCGCGGAGCGGGCGGCACTCGGGGACGCCCTGGACATGGTCGACGGACTGCACCCGCAGGCGCCGTCTCTGACGAATTCACCACCATGAGCAAGACGGCGCGTCACCGTCCAGGTGAGGCCCCGCCGGCGAGGAGAAACGACATGACAGGTCGGGTTACGGGCAAGGTCGCACTGATCACCGGTGCCGCACGCGGGCAGGGACGCAGTCACGCCGTCCAGCTCGCCCGCGAGGGCGCGGACATCATCGCGGTCGACTACCTCACCTCCTTCGACACCGTCAGCTACCCGATGGCGACGCAGGAGGATCAGCGACAGACGGTGAAGGAGGTCGAGGCGCTCGGCCGGCGGATCCTCACCATCCAGGCCGATGTCCGCGACGAGGCCGCCATGCGGCAGGCGGTGGCCGACGGCGTCGCGGAGTTCGGCAAGATCGACGTCGTAGTCGCCAACGCCGGTATCTGCGCGATGGCGAAGGACCAGCCCCTGCAGGCGTGGGTGGACGTCAGCGGCGTCGACTTCGGCGGCGTGCTCAACACCCTCAACGCGGCGATTCCGCACCTCGGTGCCGGTGCCTCGCTGGTGGTCACCGGTTCCCTCGCCGCCCTGGTCAAGGGCGGCCCGAGCCCGGAGCCGGGCGGCGTGGCCTACTCCTGGGCCAAACGCTCGCTCGTCTCGCTGGTCCACGACCTCGCGCTCGTGCTGGCGCCCCACTCCATTCGCCTCAACGGGGTGCACCCGACCAACTGCAACACCGACATGCTCCACCACGAGGCCATGTACCAGACGTTCCGGCCGGATCTGGAGCACCCCACGCGCGAGGATGCGACCGAGGCGTTCCCGGTGATGCAGGCCATACCGGTGCCGTGGGTGGAACCCTCGGACGTCAGCCAGGTGATCGTCTTCCTGGCCTCGGACGAGTCGCGCTACATCACCGGGCAGTTCATCAACTGCGACGCCGGAGGGCATCTCAAGGTCTGATCGAGCGGTATCCGGCTGCACAGCGCGGAGGAGGACTGATGCGCGTCGGTTTCGTCGGCCTGGGCGACCAGGGCGCGCCCATCGCCGCGCGCATCGCGGCGGCGGGGGTCGACTGCACGGTGTGGGCCCGCCGCCCCGAGACGCTCGACCCCTTCCGCGCCGGCCCGGCCCGGGTGGCCGACGCCCTCGCCGACCTCGGCGAGGGCGTCGACCTGCTCGGGACCTGCCTGTTCGACGCGGCCGGCACATGGGAGGTCCTCTTCGGGCCGGCCGGTGTCGCACGGGCGATGCCGGCCGGCGCGACGATCGCGGTGCACAGCACGATCTCGCCCGACGAGGTGCGGGCACTGGCCCGCGAGGCCGCGACGTACGGTCTGCACCTGCTGGACGCCCCGGTCAGCGGTGGCCGGATCCGCGCGGAGGCGGGCGAACTCATCACGATGGTCGGCGGCGAGCAGAGCACGTTCGCCCGCTTCGAGCCGCTGCTGCGGACGTTCTCCGCCGAGGTCGTGCACGTGGGACCCGTGGGTGCGGGCCAGCACGCCAAGTTGCTGAACAACGCCATGCTTGCCGCGCACCTCGCCCTCGCGGCGGACGCCTTCCGGATCGCCGAAGGCCACGGGCTCGATCCCGTGGCCTTCGGAAAGGTGCTCGCGGGCGGCTCGGGCCGGAGCTTCGGCGTCGAAATGTACGTTCGTGCCGGCGGACTGGCGGCCGTCGCCCGGTCCCAGGCCCGGCCGACGCTCGGCAAGGACGTCGCACTGCTGGCCGACTCGATGGTGTCCGCCCGCGAGGGCGGGCTTCTGCTCTCGGCAGCCCGAGCGGCGATCGCCGGGCTCGACGCGGCCGCCGACGACTGAAGGACGACGCCGGCGGCCGCATTCGCGTGTCAGGAGCTGAGCGTGATGGCGCGCTCCGGGCAGTTGGTGGCCCCGGCGCGCGCCGCAGCCTCCAGCTCCGGGGGCACCGCCTTGTCGGAGCCGATGTTGCTGTAGCCGTCGTCGTCCACGGTGAAGACCTGCGGGGCGACCGCGTTGCAGCGCGCGTGACCGCTGCACTTGGCCGAGTCGACGGATGCTTTCATGTGCTGTGTCCTTTCCTGGGGGCGGCGGGGCGTGTGTCGGCCCCGCGCCGGGTGAGGTCGAGTCGGTCAGGCCTCGGTGCCGACCTGCGGTGGCTGCGCCGCGACGAGGGGGGTGTCGGCGTCGACCGGACCGATGGATCGCGCTCCGCCGGGATTGCCGAGCGGCGCCCCGTCGACCAGCGGAAGGGAGAAGAAGGCGGCGTTGTCGGCGATCGACGCCTGAAGGGCCTCCGGCACTTCCTGATCGAAGTAGACGGCGTCGTTCGGGCACACCGGTGCGCAGGCGCCGCAGTCGATGCATTCCTCCGGATTGATGTACAGGGCTCGGGCACCCTCGTAGATGCAGTCGACCGGACACTCGCGCACACACGCGCTGTCCTTGAGGTCGACGCACCTGGTGGTGATGACATACGGCATGACGGACTGCCTCCTCACGTTCGTGGCGCGAGCCGCGCCGCATCCGAAACCGCGTCGGCGCGCGCCCGGTCGACGACGTCGTGCATCTGAGTGAGCGAGGTGAGCTTGACCCGAGGTCGCCCGAGCGGTTCGCCCCTCGCCCGCTCGTGACGGTCGATCGACAGCCACGCGTCCCAGTCGACGGAGGCCGGAACACCACGGCGGATCCATGCCCGCACCTCGTCCGGCGCGGCACTCGGACGCCCGTCCAGCCGTCCCCGGCGCAGGTCGTCGAGAAGGGCCGTGACGGTGTTCTCGGCGTCCGACTTGTTCGTGCCGATCACCCCCGAAGGCCCGCGCTTGGCCCAGCCGACGACGTACTCACCGGTCAGGGCCACGCTGTCGGGGCCCACCAGCCGGCCGGCGACGTTGCGCAGGACGCCGGTGCGCGGATCCAGCGGAAGGCCCTCGACCGGGCGCGCGCGATAACCGACCGCGCGTATGACGAGGTCGCACGGCAGCACTTCGTGCCGGTGGGTCGGCCGCGCGACGACGCGCCCGTCCGGATCGGCCTCCAGCACGTTGTGCGCGGTGCGGACCGCGCTCACGCGCTCGCCGGCGGGGTCACCCAGGAGTTCGACGGGCGAGCGCAGGAAGCGGAGTTCGATGCGCCGGCTGCCCGGCGAGGCCGGGCGCCGGGAGAACTCGGTGAGCAGCGCCAGCCGCCGTGCCGCCGGTGAGTCGGCCCCGTGAGCGGCCAGCTCCCGGGCACTGTGCGGGTCGAGCCGGAGCTCGGCCGGATCGACGACGACATCCACGCCGTCGAGTCGGCCCAGCTCCAGCAGCTCCGGTGTGCTGAAGGCGGACTGGACCGGGCCGCGCCGGCCGAGCACGCTCACCCGGCGCAGGGATGAGGCGGCGAGCGTGTCGATCGCCCTGTCAGAGGCGTCGGTTGTGCGAAGGGTCTCCTCGGGCAGTACGAGCATACGTGCCACGTCGAGCGCGACATTCCCGTTTCCCACGACCACGGCATGGGCGCCGCCCAGGTCGAACCTCCGGTGCGCGTGGGCCGGGTGGCCGTTGTACCAGCAGACGAAGTGCGTGGCCGGATGCGATCCGGACAGGTCCTCGCCGGGGATGCCCAGCCGTGCGTCGAGTTCGGTGCCCATCGCGTACACGACCGCCGTGAACCGTTCGAGCACCTCGGCGCGGGTGATCGCCTCGCCGAACTCGACGCCGCCGAAGAAGCGGACAGCGGGATGCGCGGCCGTGCGCTCGAAGACGCGGGCCACAGACTTGATCTTGGGATGGTCGGGTGCGACGCCGGCTCGCACCAGCCCGTAGGGGGTCGGCAGGCAGTCGAAGAGATCGACGGCCATGCCCGCGCGCACGAGGTGATCGGTCGCGTAGAACCCTGACGGGCCGGCGCCTATGACGGCGATTCGGGGCGGGGGAGTCTGGGCCACGGCTCGGACCTTTCCGGCGACGACGTCGAGCGGAACCTGAACCGTTCCGGGCTTCGAAGGGGCTGTGGTGCACCATACCGTATCAATTACGGGAAGCTCCCTCCAGTGGTGGTGCGCAGTGCTGTCGGCCGAAGTCCGGGCGTGTTGGCGCAGCGGGCTCCCACGTCCTTGCCCCGATGTGGCGAGGTAGTTACAGTAGGCCTATCGGTATCGTCGATGAGGACGGAGGGCCGCCATGCGGGCCCCTCTCGCGGTCGAACGTCTCGGGCAGGTGAACCTGTTCGCGCGGTCTTTGGACGCGGAGCTGAATCTGCAGCAGGACGTTTTCGGCGCACGGGTTCTCCGGCGGTGGGGGGACGGGCCGGCGGGCAGCAGGCATGCCCTGGTCCTGATCCATCGCACCGGTGTCGAGACGTTCGCCCCGAGCGCGCCGGGCGGGGCCGTCGCACTCCGGTCCGACGGCAACGGCTGGGATTCGCTGCAGTGGCAGGTGTCCTCCCTGGGCGACGCCGTCACCGCGCTTCGAGAGCACGGCGTCCGGGTCGGCGAAGACGCCGACGGCCGCGCCTTCGTGCGGCCAAAGGACATGCACGGCCTGGCGATCGGGCTCAGCGACCGCCGCACCGAGAGCCACGACCGCGACCTCGTGGACCGCGAACCCGACTTCCGGTCGGAGGAACATGCTCTCGGGCTCGTGGGCGGCGTGACCGTCAAGGTGGTCGCGGCACAGCCGGAGAAGGCCGCGGCCGATCTCGCCGCGCTGGTGGGCCGGGAGGCGTACGCCGTCGAGCGACGGCACCTGAACATGGCCGGGCACGGAGTGCGGTTCGACGACCATGCCGTCGAGTTCGTCGGCTCGGCGACCGGCTCGCGGGCGGATCTCGCCGGTGGCCATCTCGTCGAGGGCGGGGAGCGGATCTTCTGCCTGACCTTCACGGTGCGGGATCTGCTCGCGGCGCGGACGTTCCTGGTGGGAAGGGATGTGCGGTTCGAGCAGTTCGGCCGGCACAGTCTCCTCCTTGCCCCGGTCGACGCCGGGGGAGCGCGCATCGAGATCACCGACACCGACTGAGCCGCCTCCGCGTGCGATCGCGGAGTTCAGGCGAGGTGGGCGACACCTTGCTGACTGGAATGTGGAGGACCGCATGCTGCCACCTGATGCCCAGATCGTCTCCGTGGACGACCACGTCATCGAGCACCCGAACGTCTGGACCGACCGTCTGCCCAAGAAATACCGGGAGGCCGGCCCCCGGATCGAGCACCGGCCGGACGGCAGCGACGTATGGATCTACGAGGGCGAGCTCGCCGGCACCCTGGCCCTCAACGCGGTCGCCGGCAGGGATCCCAAGGACTTCGGGCTCGATCCGCGCAGCTTCGACGACATGCTTCCGGGCTGCCACGACATCCACGACCGTATCCGGGACATGGACGTTGAGGGCGTCTGGGCCCAGATGTGCTTCCCGAACATGGGCGGCTTCGCCGGCAGCGGATTTGCGAAGTCGAAGGATCTCGACCTTGCGGCCGCGTGCGTCCGGGCCTACAACGACTTCATCCTGGACGAGTGGTGTGCGGCCTATCCCGATCGTCAGATTCCGCTGGTGATGGTGCCGTACTGGAACGTCGAGCAGAGCGTGGCCGAGATCGAGCGGACCGCGGCCAAGGGTGCCAAGAGCGTGACCTTCCCGGAACTGCCCGACCGGCGGGATCTGCCGTCATGGCACAGCGACCACTGGGACCCGGTGCTCGCGGCCGCCGCCGCCCACGACCTGCCGCTCTCGCTGCACTTCGGGTCGGGCGGTAACCCGCAGGCCTCACCGGAGGCGATGACCACGAACTTCACCGTGGCCATCTCGCTGTTCGGCCTCAACTCGATGTCCGCGACCGCGGAACTGCTGCTCTCGCCCGTCTTCCACAAGCACCCGAACCTCAAGGTCGCGCTGTCCGAGGGCGGGATCGGCTGGATGCCGTACATGCTTGAGCGCATCGACGTGGTGTGGGAGCGGCACCGCTGGTACAACGACGTCAACAGGGACGTCCGTCCCTCGGAACTGTTCAAGGACCACGTCTACGGGTGCTTCATCTCCGACCGGGCCGGTGTGTTCACGCGCCATCTGATCGGCGTGGAGAACATCATGTTCGAGAGCGACTACCCGCACTCCGACAGCAACTGGCCCCAGACCCGCAAGTTGCTCGAGAACGTCATGCTCGACGTTCCGGACGACGAGGTCCGCCTGATGGTGGAACTCAACGCCCGCCGTCTGTACAACTTCCCGCGCTCCGACGCCTGAGGCACAGCACCGCCCCGCCCGGCCACCGACATGTGAGGGGACAGTGTCGGTGGCCGGGCGGGGCTGCGTCTGACGCCCGCGGCTGCGCCGTACTTGAAGAGCGGCGCGGGCCGACGGGTGCGCCGTGCACGCACCGGAAAGGCACGTCCGCGAGGAGTCACAGCGTGATGCCGACCAGCTTGGTGTCGAGGTACTCGTCGATGCCCTGCGGTCCGCCCTCGCGACCCAGCCCGCTGTGCTTCGTGCCGCCGAACGGCGCGGCGGCGCTCGTCGGGTTGATGTCGTTGATCCCCACGATGCCGAAGCGCAGCGCCTCGGTGACCCGCAAGGCGCGGGAGAGGTTCTCGGTGTAGACGTACGCCGCGAGACCGTAGGCCGTGTCATTGGCCATGGCGATGGCCTCGTCCTCGTCGTCGAAGGCGATGACCGGGGCGATCGGGCCGAAGGTCTCCTCGTGGTAGATGTCCATCCGCGGTGTCACGTCGGTCAGGATGGTGGGGGCGAAGAACCGGCCGCCCGGCAGGCGCGGGTCGGTGAGCCGTTCGCCGCCGGTCAGCACCTTCGCTCCGTGCCCGACGGCGTCTGCCACCTGCCGCCGCATCTTCGTCATGGCGGCCTCGTCGATCAGCGGGCCGATGCTGACGTCCTGGTCGAGGCCGTTGCCGGCCTTCATCGCGCTCACCCGCTGGACCAGGACGTCGAGGAAGTCGTCGACCAACTCCCGCTGGACGAACACCCGGTTGGGGCAGATGCACGCCTGACCGGTGTTGAGGAATTTCACCAGGCCGAGGCCCTTCGCGGCGCGCCGCGGGTCGGCGTCGCCGAAGACCAGGAACGGGGCGTGACCGCCGAGTTCGAGCGACACCCGCTTGACGGTCTGCGCGGCCTTGGCGCCCAGCATCATGCCGACCTCGGTCGACCCGGTGAACGTCAGCTTGCGGACGGCCGGGCTGTCCAGCAGGGCGTCGCCGACCGGCGCCGGGTCGCTCGTGGTGACCAGGTTGACGACACCCGCGGGCAGGCCTGCGTCGTGCAGCACCTGGAAGACCGCGACGGCGCACAGCGGGGTCTGCTCCGCCGGCTTGAGCACGATCGTGCACCCCGCGGCGATCGCCGGTGCCACCTTGCGTGTGATCATGGAGACCGGATAGTTCCACGGAGTGATCGCGACGACCACGCCGACCGGCTGACGCATCGTCATGAAGCGGTGGCCGGCCCGCGAACTCGGGATGGTCGCGCCATAGACCCGCTTGGCCTCCTCGGCGTACCAGCTCAGGAAGTCCGCGGCGTAGCGCACCTCGTTGCGGGCCGCCTTCAGCGGCTTGCCCTGCTCCTTGGTCATGAGGACGGCGAGGTCCTCCGCGCGCTCCAGCATCAACGCGTGCGCGCGCTCCAGGTACGCCGCCCGCTCGTAGGCGGTCGTGCGCGACCACGAGGCGAACGCCGCCGCGGCGGAGTCGACCGCGCTCCGCGCCTCGGACGCCGATCCGTCCGAGGCCGCGCCCAGCACGGACCCGTCGGCGGGGTTGAACACGTCGAACTCCCGGCCCAAGGCGGCTGCCCGCCACGTTCCGTCGATGTACAGCGTGGCCGCGGAGGTCGACCGGGCGGAGTTCTCGGCAGTCATGGAGCGGGCCTCCAGATGGAAGTCGGATGGGCTTTACGGTATACCTTTCGGGATGCCTTGTCAGTGCGTGTGACCAGCATTTTCCGATGTCGCGGGTGTGACGTTTGCCGCGTTGTCGGGCGGCTCGGGAATTGAGATGGTTGGTGGACCATCAATCTGTTCGCCCGAGCCTCACGCTCGATGGCACCCCTTCGATGGGAACTCCACCATGACCGTCGAGCGCAATCACGTGGGCCTGTCCATGCCTTCGCTGACGCACGAGTGGGATGCCGATCTCGCCTCGGCGAACCCGCTCCGTTTTCCCGGCTACGACGCTCCGGCCCCGCAGGACGAGTCCGTCCGTACGGGTGTCGCCGAGCATCCCCGTGGTCCCCTCGTGGTGATCGAGTGCCGGTTCGACCGGCACGGCGGCACGATGGGTGTGGCCGCCGGTGAACGCATCGTGCGCGCTTTCGACCGAGCCCGAGAGGAGCGGCTGCCGGTCGCCGCGTTCGTGGCCAGCGGCGGTGCGCGGCTGCAGGAGGGCCTGGTCTCGCTGACCCAGATGGCGCGCACGGCCGGCGCTGTCGGGCGCCTTCGCCGCGCCGGCCTGCCGTTCGCCGCGGTGCTGCGGCCGCACACGACCGGCGGCGTCTACGCGTCCTGGGCCTCCCTCGCCGACGTCCTCGCCGCCGAGCCCGGGGCCACGATCGGATTCGCCGGTCCCCGGGTGGTCGCGCAGGTGACCGGCTCCTTCCCGCCCGCCGACTCGCACACCGCGCAGGCCGCCCATACGCAGGGGCGGGTCGACGCACTCGTCGGACCCGAGGCCCACTGGGTGTGGCTGGGCGACGCGCTGTACGGTCCCGGGCCGGCGCTGCGACTCCCGCCCGGGCGTCCGCTGCCGGCTCCCCGCAAGCCGGTGCCCCGCGACCCCTGGGCCGCCGTCCTGCACGCGCGGGATCCCCGCCGCCCCTCGGGGCTGGAGTGGAGTGCCCTGCTGACCGAGGGCTGGGTGGAGCTGCGGGGAGGCGACCCGGCCGTCCGGGCCGGCCTGGCCGTCATGGCGGGCGAACGCCTCGTCGTCGTGGCGATGGACCGGCACAGCCGACCTGACGCGGCCGCGCGCGTACTCCCGGCCGGATTCCGCCTGGCCCAGCGCGCGTTCGACCTCGCTGAACGGTTGCGGCTGCCGGTGCTCACCTTGATCGACACTCCCGGCGCCGAGCCCGGACCGGCGGCCGAGGCCGACGGTGTGGCCGGTGAGATCGCCCGGACGCTGCTGGCGATGTCCGGCCTGACCGTGCCCACGGTGGCCGTGTGCGTCGGGGAGGGCGGCAGCGGAGGAGCCATGGCCTTCGCGTACACCGACCGCCTGTTCCTGCTGGAGGGATCGGTGTTCTCCGTCATCGGTCCGGAGCCGGGAGCCGCGGTCCTCTTTCGCGACGCGTCCCGGGCGGCGGAGCTGGCGCGGTCGTTCCGGCTGACCGCCGTGGAGCTCGCACGGCTCGGGGTGGTCGACGACGTGCTCCCGGACGGTGACGTGGGCGCGGTCCGGTCCGCGGTCCTCGTGGCCCTGCGCGAGGCGCACCCCGGCGAGCGGGACGCACGCATGGACAGGCTCGCCCGCAGCCACCTGCGAAGGCCCTCGATGATGTGCCGCCCGGAGTGAGTCCGGGCGGATGGCGCACGACCCGGCACACCGTGAAAGGAATGGTGGGATGAGCACTGCGATGTTCCTGGCCTGGAGCAGCCCGGCGGGCCCCGAGGCGGAGGACGAGTTCAACGACTGGTACGTCAACACGCATGTCCCGCAGGTGCGAGAGGCCGTCCCGGCCGTCACCGCAGTGCGCCGGTATGCCGTCCTGGGCACCGGTGAGGAGTCCGGACCCCGGCGGTACCTGTGCTGCTACGAGCTGAGTGACGCCGATGCGGCGAGCGCGGCGCAGGCGCTGGCCGCGGCCTTCGGCAACGGCCGGTTCGACATGTCACCGGCGATGGACACGACCACCGCGCCACCCGACCTGCAGTTCCTCGTCCCGGTCGACTGACCCCTCGGTCCGATGTGCCGCGCCGGCATGTCCGGGCGCTGCGCAAGACGAGACTGTAAGCCTTACGATAAGCAATACGGAAGGGTTACCCGTCGGAGGGACGGTCGTGCGGAAGCAGGCGAAGAAGACCGGTGACTTCGGCATCGGCATGATGATCCACGCGGTCCACATGACCGATGACGTCACGAAGCTCAACCAGTTCTACGAGGACGTGTTCGGCGGCCTGGTCTACATGGGCGTCGACGAGCCCAACTTCCTCCCGCCGGAGGACAGGTGGGCCGGACTGATCATGATCAGCGACCTGTGCATCGAGACGATGGCACCCAACACGCCGGTCGATGCGGCCAAGCCGGTCGGGAAGTTCTACACCAAGTTCGGTCAGCACCTGCACTCGGTCGGCTACCTGGTGGACGACCTGGTCGGGCTGGGCAACCGGATGATCGAGAAGGGCCTTTACGTCGGCAGGCCGGGCGGCGGCAAGATCGAGGAGATGGACCCCGACACGCAGTACTTCTACCCGAGCCCACGCGACACCGCGGGCCTCATGGTCGAGCTGTGCAAGGTCCACATGCCGGACGACCCGCGCGAGCTCGGAACCTGGTCCTCACAGCGCAAGTTCTGGGAGACCAGCCACCCGCTCGGCATCAAGCGCATGCTGTACGTGACCCTCGGGGTGAAGGACCTCGAATCGGCGGTGAAGACCTACGTCGACGTCATGCAGGCCGTGCCGATCGCCGAGGGCGTCGACGGCGGCGGGCAGTACAAGTTCGCGACCGTCCACCTCGGCGACTGCCTGCTCCAGCTCGCCGAACCGCTCGGGCCTCACTCGCCGCTGGGCAGGCACGTCGCGCAGTGGGGCAACATGATCTACTCGATCACCTTCCGGGTCAACGACCTGGACTCGGCTCAGAAGTGGCTGAACGGCAAGGGCATCAGGACCTCCCGCCCGCGCCCCGGCCTGCTCGCCGCCGACCCGCAGGACACCTTCAACGCGCCGTACTTGTTCACCACGGACGTACTGGAGGGCGATCCGTTCGAGGAGTGATCCCGCGTATGCGTCGGGCCCGTGCGGAGTCCCTCCGCACGGGCCCGACATCATCCGGGTACGCAAGGGCGCGTCACTCGGCGGTGATGAGGGCGCAGCCGGAGAACGGGCCGACGGCGTTGCTCACCACGCCGGCCGTCGGCCGGCCCGGCAGCGCGCGCTCACCCGCCGTACCGCGCAGTTGACGGGTGACCTCGATGAAGTAGTTCGCGCCGTGCCGGCGTCCGATGTTGCAGGCGCCGCCGTCGGTGTTGGTCGGGATGACCCCGTCGGCCCGGGTGTGCCCGGACGACACGAACGGACCGCTCTCGCCGATGCCGCAGAAGCCGAGCGCCTCCAGCCACTGCAGTGCGATGAAGGAGAAGCCGTCGTACAGCCCCGCCACGCCCACGTCCGACGGCTTCAGGTCCGTGCGCGACCACATGCGCCGGGCGGCCCGGAACGGGGACGACTGCGTCATGTCCTCGACCAGGCTGAAGTCGCTCTCCTGGGTGGTGCCCATCGCCCAGGACTCGAAGAACACCGGCTTCTGGCGCAGGTCGCGCGCCCGCTCCTCGGTGGTGAAAATGAGTGCCGAGCTTGAGTCGACCGGGTAGTCGCAGTCCAGCAACCGCAGGGGCGCGGCGATGTAGCGGGCGCTCAGGTAGTCGTCGATGGTGAGCGGTTCGGTGAAGAAGGACTCGGACGGGTTGGCGATCGCGTACTCGCGCTGGGCGACGGCGAAGGCGCCGAAGTCCTCTTCCTTGGTGCCGTACATCGCCATGTGCCGCTGCATGTACAGCCCGGCCCAGTGGGAGCCGGTGAAGGAGCCGTAGGGCATGGTGAACTGGAAAGGCCCGGGCGCGCCGCGTTCCATGCCCGGGACCAGCGAACTGCCACCCGCCGCGCCCGCGCGATGCACGGTGCGCAGGGTCAGGACCGTCTCGGCGCTGCCGGAGGCGATGGCGGCGATGGCGTGCTGCGCGGCCATCGAGTAGGCGGCGCCGTCGACCGACCCGGAGTAGAACGCCAGGTCGGGGATGCCCAGCATCGCCGCGGTGTGTGTCGCCGACACGTACTGGTGCGGAAAGCTGTGCACGACGACGCCGTCGATGTCGGCCGGCTTGACACCGGCATCCTCCATCGCGGCGATGGACGCCTGGGCGGTGAGGGTGTCCAGCGACAGGCCGGTGTCACGGCCCACCGTCGAGTAGCCGACGCCGACGATCGCGACGCGCTGTTTCTTGGGCACGGGAGTCCTTTGGGGGTGGTTGTCGGTCAGGCCCGTACCAGACGGAAGACGGGCAGGTCGATCTCGTCGCTGAGGGCGCGGAAGCACACCTCGACCGGATCACCCACGTTCACGCCGTCGGCCGGAAGATCGACGATGTTGGTCAGGAGCTTCAGCCCCGGTCGGTCGTCGAGTTCGACCACGGCGATGCAGAACGGGAGCTTGTCGGCGAAGGAGGGGTGGAACGCCTGCGTCGCCATCGTGTAGCTGTAGACGGTCCCGCGGCCGGACACCTCGGCTCCGCCGAGGTCGAAGGAAAGGCAGGAGTGGCACACCGGCTCGGGCGGATGCTGGTAGGTGCCGCAGGCCGAGCAGCGCTGGATCATCAGCTCATGGCGGCGGGCGGCTTCCCAGAAGAAGCTGGTCAGCTCGTCCGGAGCGGGCAGCAGGGGCGGTGACTCGGTCATGCCCGGTCTCCCTGTCAGTGGTGGGGAACGCATTGCTGGCGTGTCATACAGTAAGCCATGCCGTATCCTTGTCGAGGTCTCTGGTCGCCTTCTCGAGCGCCTCGCGCTCGGTCCCCCCCTGGTGAGGATCAGATGGTGCCGAACGAAAAGCGGCAGACGACCCGGCACCGTCGCAAGCGCGGGTCGATCAGTGCCGACGAAATAGTGGAGGGCGCCTTCGCGGTCGCTCGTCGGCGCTCCCTGGACCAACTGAGCATGCCGTCTCTCGCCGAGCATCTGGGCATCGGTGTGACCAGCCTCTACTGGTACTTCCGAAAGAAGTCCGACCTGCTCGGCGCGATGACGGACGTCGCGGTCGACCGGTTCCTCACCCGGATGCCCGCGGTACGTACCGAGGACAGCTGGCAGCGGGCCATGCTTGAGCATTTCACCGCGCAGCGCACCGTCCACCGGGAGGACGAGGTTCTCTCCGACCTGCTGCTGACCCGGACGTCCAGCTACGGCGCCGAGGCGACGCGGCGGACCATGGAGCTGATCGAGTCCATGGTCGGCAAGCTCGTCGACGCCGGTTTCGACCATGACAACGCCATGCTGGCGTACAACGCCTTCTCGGTGTACACGCGGGGCCACATCATCCACGACCGCATCCTGCGCCGGTCGAACACGCCCACCCTGGACCAGCGGCAACAGCGCATGACCGACTGGTCCTCCATGCCGGTCCTGGCGAGTCTGCTCGACCGGCATCCGCTCGCCGGCACCACGGACGAGGACTTCGCCTTCTCGGCCGCCCGGTTGCTGTGCGGCTTCGAGGTGCTGCTCGCCGAGCAGGGCGAGCCGGCCTGACTCGCCGGGCCGACCGGGCGTGCGTCAGAGGTTGAACCGCAGCGCGCCGTCGATGCGGATCACGGTGCCGTTGAGATAGTCGTTCTCGGCGATGTGCACGGCGAGCCGGGCGTATTCGTCGGCGTGTCCCATGCGCTTGGGGTTGGGCACCCCGGGCCCCCATTTGGCCTGTGCCTCCTCTTCGGTCATGCCGTAGGCGGGCGTGAAGAAGGTGCCGGGGGCGATGCACATGACGCGCACCCCCGCCGGGGCCAGGTCCCGTGCCGCGGTGAGGGTGAGCCCGATGACGCCGCCCTTGGCCGCGGAGTAGTCGCTCTGCCCCGCCAGGCCCTCGAAGCCGGCGATGCTCGCGGTCGAGACGACGACGCCGCGCTGGCCGGAGTCGAGCGGTTCGTTGTGGGTCATCGCCGCGGCGGCCTTGCTCATCACGCGGTAGGTGCCGGTGAGGAAGATGTCCATCGTCCGGGCGAAGACGTCGGCCGGGTACGGGGTGCCGTCCCGGCCGACCATCCGGCGCCCGGCCGCCGGACCGCCGTGGACGACGACGGCCGTGCGCAGCGGGCCCAGATCGGTCGCGGCGGTCACCGCCTGGTCCACCGACTCGTCCTTGGTGACGTCGGTGGGCATGAAGACCACGGCGTCGCCGAGTTCGGCGGCCAGGGCCTTGCCCTTGTCCTCGGCGAGGTCGGCCACCACCACCTTCGCGCCGGCCTCCACCAGGCGGCGGGTGGTCGCCTCGCCGAAGCCGCCGGCGCCGCCGGTCACGAGTGCGGACGATCCGGAAAGATCCACGATTCCTCCTGGGGAAGACGCGCTCCGGCGGCGTTCCGTCGGGCGGCGGCGGGTCGATGCCCCGACTGGAAACAGCAGGGTTCGATTCACCGGAAGTACTGTACTGTTGCGGCAACAGTATTGACTACTGTTTCGCGTCGGCCATCAGGGCGCCGCGGACCCGAGGCCATCACCCCAGAGAGGTGCACGTGTCCGCTCCAGTCATCGTCAGCGCAGTGCGCACGGCCATCGGCACCGCCCGCAAGGGCACCCTCGCCAACACCGACGGCGAGACCCTCGCCTCGGCGATCGTCGAGGAGGCGGTGCGCCGATCGAGGCTCGAACCCCACCGGTTCGACGACATCCTGCTCGCGGAGAGTCAGTACGGAGGCGGTGACCTGGCGCGCTACGCCGCCGTCGTGAACGGCATGCTGGACGTGCCCGGCGTCGCGCTCAACCGGCACTGCGCCGGCAGTCTCACCTCCATCGGCCTGGCGGCCGCGTCGGTGAAGTCCGGCATGGAGTCGGCGCTCGTGGCCGGTGGTGTGCAGGCGACCTCGATGGCGCCGCGGCTCAGGCAGCGGGTCGCCGGCACGGCCGACGAGTACGCCGACTGGTATCCCGCGACGCACCCGGACTCGCCCACGGCGCCCAACCAGGACATGTCGATCTCGGTCGGCTGGAACACCGTCAAGGCCGTCGGCATCACCCGCGAGGAACAGGACGCCTGGGCCTACCGGTCGCACCAGCGCGCGGTCGCGGCGATCGACGCCGGCAAGTTCGCCGACGAGATCGTGCCGCTCAAGTTGGACGGCCCGGGCGACGCCCCGGTCGAGTTCGCCGTGGACGAGCACCCGCGGCGCGACACCTCGCCGGCGAAGCTGGCCTCGCTGAAGGTGCTGCACCCCGAGATCCCGGGCTTCTCCATCACCGCGGGCAACTCCAGCGGCGTCAACGACGCCGCTGCTGCGGTGGCCGTGACCAGCGCGGAGCTGGCCCTGGCCGAGGGGCTCACGCCACTGGCGAGGATCCTCGCCTGGGGTGCGGCCGGGGTCGACCCGGCGCTGATGGGCTTCGGGGCGCTGCGTGCGGCCGACAAGGTGCTGCGGCGAGCCGGACTGACGTACGCCGATGTGACGCTGTGGGAGATCAACGAGGCGTTCGCCTCCGTCCCGATCGCCGCCTGCAAGGAGTTCGGGCTGGACGAGGAGCGGGTGAACTTCAGCGGCAGCGGGTGCAGCCTCGGCCACCCGGTGGCCGCGTCCGGTGCCCGCATGGTCGTCACGCTCGTGCACGAGCTGCGGCGGCGCGGCGGCGGTCTCGGGCTCGCGACCATGTGCGCCGGTGGCGGCCAGGGCGGCGCGGTCCTCATCGAGGTCTGAATCGGCTGAACGGTCACCTCGAAATTCCCTACTGTAAGTCATACGGTATAAGGAGTGGCCGACGGTGGGTCGGCCGGTCCCAGCATCGAGGAGTCGCCCGATGGGGCTTGCCATCACCGAGGAACACCAGGCGCTCGCGGCCGTCGTCCGCTCCTTCGCCGCCGATCAGCGGGTCAGGAGCGGCGCGCGCGCCGCGCTGGACGCGGACGCTCCCGCCGTACCCGAGACGTGGAAGCGGATCGGCGACCTGGGCTGGCTGAGCCTGCACCTGCCGGAGCAGGCGGGCGGCTCCGGCTTCGGCCTTCCCGAACTCGCCGTCGTCGTCGACGAACTGGGTCACGCGATCACGCCCGGCCCGCTGCTGGCCACCGCCACCGCCTCCGCAGTCCTGTCCGCGACCGGGGGCGACTCGCTGCACGAGTTCGTCACCCGGCTGGGCAACGGCTCGGCCGTCGCCGGACTCGGGCTCACAGCCGGACTGACCCGCGACGACGACGGCGCGTACAGCGGCGAGCTGACGGTGCTCGCCGGGCGATGGGCCGACGTGCTGCTCCTCGCGGCCGGCGACGACCTGCTGATGGCCCCCACCACCGACGCGGCGGTCGACGTGGTCCCGGTGAAGGGCCTGGATCCGTCGCTGGGGCTCGCCAAGGTCTCCGTCACCGGGCTGGTCCCGGCCGACGGCCATGTCCTCGCCGGCGCCCTCGGCCCGGCGGTCGCGGTGTTCCGGACGCTGGCCGCCGCCGAGGCCGCCGGCGGGGCGCGGGGCTGCCTGGACCTCGCGCTGGAATACGCCCGGGTACGAGAGCAGTTCGGCCGGACCATCGGCAGCTTCCAGGCCGTCAAACACCACCTGGCCGACATGCTGGTCGCCGTCGAGCTGGCCACCGCGCTCGCCTGGGACGCGGCCCGAGGAGCGGCCGCCCCGGCCGAAGCGGAGCTGGCGGCCGCGGCGGCGGCCGGCCTGGCCCTGCGCAGCTACCAGGAGTGCGCGCACAAGGCCGTCCAGATCTTCGGCGGCATCGGCTTCACCTGGGAGCACGACGCCCACCTCCACCTCAGGCGCGCGGCGGCGCTCCGGGCCGTGGTGGCCGCCCTGGGCTCGGCCGAGGACGACGTCTACGACGCCACCCACGCCGGCGTACGGCGGCAGTTCGCGGTCGAACTGCCCGAGGAGGCCGACGCCTATCGTGCCGAGGCCCGCGCCTTCCTCGACCGGTACCGCGCCGCTCCGGAGGAAGAACGCCGGGCGCTGCTCGTGTCCTCGGGATACCTGGTGCCGCACTGGGCCGAGCCGTTCGGACGCGGGGCGGGCGCGATCGAGCAGCTCGTCCTGGAGGAGGAGCTGGCCGGGATCGAGATGCCCTCGCTGGGCATCGGCGGATGGGTGCTGCTGACGCTCACCCAGACCGCGGACCAGGAACAGATCGAGCGGTGGATCACCCCGAGCCTGCTCGGCGAACTGCGGTGGTGCCAGCTGTTCAGCGAACCGGACGCCGGCTCCGACGCGGCCGCCGTGCGAACCCGCGCCGAACGCGTCGAGGGCGGCTGGCGGGTGACCGGCCAGAAGGTGTGGACCAGCGGCGCGCAGGACTGCAACCGGGGCCTCGCGACGGTACGGACCGACCCAAAGGCGCCCAAGCACCGGGGCATCACGGCGATGGTCGTCGACCTCACCGCGCCCGGCGTCGAGATCCGGCCGCTGCGCGAGATCACCGGGGACGCGCTGTTCAACGAGGTCTTCTTCGACGACGTGTTCGTCCCCGACGCCGACATCGTCGGTGAGCCCGGCGGCGGCTGGAAGGTCGCCCGGGCGACTCTCGGCAACGAGCGGGTGACGATCGGCGGCGGGTCGCCCGAGCGCCTGTCGGCCTTCGAACTGACCGACCTCGCGCTGCGGCACGGCGCGCTCGATGCCGAAAGCCGGCGGGCGATCGCCCGGCTCATCGTCGAGGAGCAGGCGATGCGGGTGATCAACCTGCGGCAGGCGACGCGTGCCGTCACCGGGGCGGGGCCGGGCGCGGAAGGCAACGTGACCAAGCTGCTGTCGGCCGAGCACGCCCAGCGCGTGAGCGAGCTGGCGCTGCGGCTGTGCGGCACGGCCGCCGTCACCGGGGACGAACCGGAGATCGCCGTGGAGTACCTGTTCGACCGGTGCCTGACGATCGCCGGCGGCACCTCGGAGATCACCCGCAACGTCATCGCCGAACGCATACTCGGCCTGCCCCGCGACCCACTGGTGCGCTGACCGGGCCGGGAGCGTCACATGGCGGGCCCGTCCCCGGTCACCGGGGACGGGCCCGCCATGTGACGACGTCACTCGAGCTCGACGACGGCCTTCCCGGGAGCGATCTGGTTGCCGTCCTGGTCCTCGGTCCACACGTCGAGGTCGACCAGGCGCACGCCGTCCTCGACGCGCACCGCGGTGACCCTGCCGCGTGCGCAGACGGTCATGCCGCGTGTGTTGACGGCCCGGAACCGGCAGCGCAGCGACACGATTCGGCCGGCGCCGCCGAGCCAGTCGCGCACCAGGTTGTGCAGGTAGGCCCACTGCAGATTGCCCATCCCGAAGGCCCCCGAGTAGCCGGCGGCCCGCCCGGCCTCCTCGTCCATGTGGATCGGGACGAACTCGTCGTTCACGGCCGCGTAACGGTTCCAGTGGGCGAAATCGGTCGTGCGGGTGAACTCCGGCAGACTGTCGCCGACGGCCGGACTGAGTATGGTGGTCATGATTCCTCGACGCGGTCAGTAGCGGATGAGAGTCGTACGGCTGCGCTTGACGAGCTTGCCGTCCTGGTTCGTCCAGGTGTCCTCGGTGACGGTGAACAGCATCAGACCGAGCCGGCCGGGGCGCTCGGCGTACGACATCAGCCGGTTCTCCGAGGTGATCACGTCACCCGGCCGCATCGGCACGCCGTAGTCGGCCTCCAGGCCCCCGTTCAGCTGGAACTCCAACGGCGGCGGAGTGATACCGAGCATGCGCTCGAGGGAGCCGGGATCGTTCTCCTTCCCGCCGGACGGAGCCGCGCTCTGCAGCGCCGCCAGCCAGGCGAAGGGGTTGAAGTCCTCCGGTGCGGTGATCCCGCCGTGGCGCGGCTTCGCGGCGGTCTCCGCCTCGATGAAGCGCTCGGGCGGGGCGTCGGGGTAGTAGACGGCCAGCGCCCAGCGGCGGATGTCCGACTCGGAGACGGGGAAGGAGACGCGGCGGGACAGGGTGCGGCCGACGGCCGCCAGCATCTCGCCGGAGATGTGACTCACCGCGGCCTGCGCTGGTTTCGTGGTGTCCGTCATGACTGCACTGCTCCTGTGGGGTTACGGTGCCCGTTCGGCAGGAAGGCCTTGCTGGCGGGGTACGCCGGCCGGAGCAGGCCCAGCACGTCATCTGCCATGCGGGTCACCTCTCTTCGGTCTGTGGTGTGGACGGCATGGGGTGGCTCAGGCGAGGCGCTCGACGAAGGCGCGCAGCTGCCGCAGGCTGCGGCACTCCACCACCTCGTCGCAGTACCCGGCGTACCGACCGATCACGGAGTCGCCGCTGTCCCAGGCGGCCCGTGGCTCGGGGTTGAGCCAGAACAGGTGCCCGCAGCGGCCGGCGATCCTGCCGAGCGCGTCGGCGCGCGGTGCGTGGTAGTTGGAGCGGGCGTCGCCCAGGACCAGGACCGTGGTGCGGGCGCGCAGCTCACCGGCGTGATCCCGGCTGAAGGTCTCGATGGCGTTGCCGTAGTCCGAGCGGCCGTCCAGCCAGACGCCGAGCCCGAGCCGGTTGATCTCGCTCGCCACCTCCAGCACGTTCGCGGACCGCTCGATCAGGTCGGTCACCTCGTCGAGGCCGTCGGCGTGCCGCGCCTGATCCGCCGTCTCGTCGACGTGGCGGGCAACGACCGGGCCTCGGTCGCCGCGTTCGCCCGGTCGAGTCAGCCACGCGCCGGAACGGCCGATCTCGCGGAGATCACCACTCGCTGCCTGGTCGTGGAGGGTGGCGCCGACCGCGGCGGCCCGGCCGAGCAGGTCGCCGCAGCGCTACCACGCTGCTCGCGGGTCGTCCTGAAGGGTCTCGACCACTTCGCGATTCCGCGTGACATCGGATGCGTCGACTCCGTACTCCGCTTCCTCGACGGGGACTGACCCCGTGGGGCGGGGTGTCACTCGCCGAACTCCTTCAGGGCGAGAGCGATGTCGCTCTCGTTCTGGAGAAGTACCGGAAGGGTGTCGGCGAGCAGTTCGGTCGTGACGTCGTCGGCGCCGAGCAGGACGAGGGTGCGCGCCCAGTCCAGGGTCTTCGCCACGGACGGCTTCTTCCGCAGTTCCAGCGAGCGCAGCGACCGCACCAGTTGGCCGACCCTGCCGGCGAGGACCGCCTCGATGCCGGGGACCTGCGCCAGCACGATGTCCCGCTCGTGCTCCGCGGTCGGATAGCCGATGTGCAGGTAGAGACAGCGGTGCTTGAGCGCCTCGGAGAGCTCACGGCTGTTGTTCGAGGTGAGGAAGACCAGGGGAGTGGTACGCGCCCGCAGTGTCCCCAGCTCGGGGGGACACCTGATACTCCGACAGCACCTCCAGCAGCAGTGCCTCGGTCTCGATGTCGAGCCGGTCGACCTCGTCGACGAGGTGCATGACCGGTTCCTCGGAGCGGATCGCCTCCAGCAGCGGACGGGTGAGCAGGAAGCGCTCGTGGAACAACTCGCTCTCCACGCGTCCCCGCCCGCGGTCCCGGCCCGCGCGATGTGCAGGAGCTGCTTGCGGTAGTCCCACTCGTGCAGCGCCTTCGCCTCGTCGAGGCCCTCGTAGCACTGCAGCGGTATCAGCCGCGGCCCGCAGGACTCGGCGACGCTCTTGGTCGGCTGCGTCGTGCCCGTGCCGGCCGGACCCTCGACGAGGACCGGCTTGCCGAGGCGTTCGGCCAGGTGCACGACACCCGCGATGCGCGGACTCGGGGCATGACCGGTGCCCCGCAGCCGGTCCGTGACCTGCTGGGAGGAGTCGAAATGCGGCGAGTCGGGCATCTGCGACGCTCCCGTGCTGGGTGACGTGCCGACCCGTCAGCCCTGCGCCCGGCCGCACATTGCTTTTACTGTATGCATTACCGTAATGGCGTGTAGACTGCCGGTCAAGGCAGCCCCGGCGCCATGGCCGTCGGCTTCGCAGTGCATCGTCGGGAGGGCAAGGTGCCGTCATGAGATTCGAACTGACCGCCGACCAGCGCTTGTTGCAGACGGCGACAGCGGACTACCTGGAGAAGTCCGCCCCGCTCGGTGTGATCCGCGCGTTGCACGACGAGGGCCGCACGTTCGACCGGGTCACCTGGCAGCGCGGGGCGGAACTGGGGTGGACGTCGCTCGTCGTGCCGGAGGAGACGGGCGGCGGCAGCGTATCCGGCGAGGGGGTCGTCGACGCGACGCTCATCGCCGAGCAGTTCGGACGCGGGTGCGCGCCCGGACCGCTCGCCGCGGTCAACGTCGTCGCCGCCGCCCTCGCCGAAGCGGCCGGAGCGGACCGGCACGCCGGACTCCTCGGCAGGCTGCTCGACGGCTCGACGGTCGCCGCCTGGGCCTGCTGTGCGCCGGGAGGGGGCTGGGACCCCGAAGCGGGCGCGATCGAGGCACGGCCCGACGGGGACGGGTACGTCCTCGACGGCACGCACGACGGCGTCGAGCACGGCGGCGACGCGGACGCGTTCCTCGTACTCGCCCGTACCCCCGAGGGCCTGAGCCAGTTCGTCGTCGAGCGCGACGCGGACGGCGTGTCCGTCCTCCCGCTGGAGAGCCTCGACATGGTGCGCGGCTTCGCACGCGTCGACTACACCGGCGTACGCGTCCCGGCCACCGCGCTCGTGGGAGCGGCCGGCGGTGCCGCGGCCGCCGTCGAGCGCCAGTTCCAGCTCGCCGTCGTGCTGCAGTGCGCCGAACTCGTCGGTGTCGTCGAGCGCGTGCTGGAGTTCACCCGGCAGTGGATGTTCGACCGCTACTCCTTCGGCCGGCCGCTCGCCTCCTATCAGGAGCTCAAGCACCGGATGGCGGACATGACGCTGTGGTCGGAGTCCGGCCAGGCGACGATGGCCGCCGCCGCCCGCGCGGTGCAGGAGCGCCGGGCCGACGCCGGTGAGCTGGTCAGCGTCGCGAAGTCCTACCTCGGCCAGCGGGCCACCGACATCATCCAGGACTGCGTCCAGTTGCACGGCGGCCTGGGAGTCACCTGGGAGCACGACATCCACATCTACCTGCGCCGGGCGACGGTGAACCGGCTCATGTGGGGCACGCCGTCCGCGCACCGCCGCCGTATCGCCGATCTGCTGAACGTCTGAGGAGATTCGAGATGACCGCGACGACGACGGCCGTGTCCGACGCTACCGGCATGGAGAGCGTCGACAGCTTCCGCCTGCGGGCCCGCGAGTGGATCCCGGCGAACCTGCGGCGCCTGGCCGACCTGCCCGCCGACGAACGTGCGCAAAGGAACGTGTCGAGCGACCAGAGCGCCTGGCAGCGGGCCCGTGTCCTGCAACGCACGCTGTACGAGGGTGGCTTCGCCGGAATCTGCTACCCCGAGGAGTACGGCGGTCTCGGCCTCACCCCCGCGCACCAGCGCGCCTTCAACGAGGAGGTCACCGACTACGAGATGCCGATGCTGCTGAATGTGCCGACGTTCACCATCTGCGGCCCGACCATCCTCGACATGGGCAGCGAGGAGCAGAGGCGTGAGCACCTGGCCGCCGCGATCCGCGGTGACGAGGTGCTCGTGCAGTTCCTGTCCGAACCGGGCGGCGGCTCCGACCTCGCCGGAGGGACGACCCGCGCCGAGCGCGACGGCGACGTGTTCGTCCTCAACGGCTCGAAGATCTGGAGCTCGGGCGCCTACGCCGCCGACTACGCGCTGTGCTTGGCCCGCACCGACTGGGACGCGCCCAAGCACCGGGGACTGACGATGTTCCTGATGAAGGTGCATCAGCCTGGTGTGCACATCGAACGCATCAAGCAGGTCAACGGCGGCGACGAGTTCTGCCAGGAGTTCTTCGACGACGTCGTCGTCCCGGCCTCCGCGGTGGTCGGCGAGGTGGGCGGCGGCTGGGCGGTCGCCTCGCGCCAGCTGTTCCACGAGCGCAACGCCGTCGGCGGCGGCTCACCGTACTTCAGCGGCGCGCGGGCCGAAGGGCGGCGCGGCACGGAGACCGATCCGCTCATCGACCTGGTCCGCCGCACCGGCCGGGCGGACGACCCCTACGCGCGGGAGCTGATCGCCGAGGCGCACGCCCTCGGCGTCATCCACGGGCACCTCGTCGACCGGGTCACCGCGGGCATGCGCACGCAGAAGATGCCTCCCGCCGCCGGCTCGCTCATCCGCCTCTTCCACGGCGAGAGCGCCACCCGCCAGGCAGAGATCGCACTCGAACTCGCCGGCCCGGCCGCCGCGATGTCCGCCCCCGACGGGCCCGACACCCGCGAGGTGGGCGTGTCCTTCCTGTTCCGCCAGGCCGAGCAGCTCGGCGGCGGCAGCACCGAGATGGCACGCAACATCATCAGCGAACGGATCCTCGGAATGCCCCGCGAGTACGCCGCCGACCGCGACGTCCCCTTCAACCAGGTCCGGCACGGGCGCTGAAGGCCGAACAACGCACCTGAGGTCCTCGGGAAGGACATAACGGAACATGACCACAGCAGAACCCTCCCTCGCCACCACCCCGCCGGCCGCGGACGTGGTCCGGCGCATCGTGCGGGCCCTGCCCTGCGAGGAGGAACGACATGGGTGAGGCGGGTGACGCCGCTCTGCTGCTGGTACGGCTCACTGTGGGCGCGGTGATGGCCGTACACGGCTGGAACCACTGGCGCGGCGGAGGCGGGATCGAGGGCACCGCGCGCTGGTTCGGCGGACTCGGGCTGCGCCGACCACGCCTGCAGGCGCACCTGAGCGTGCTCACCGAGATCGGCGCGGGCGTCCTGCTGGCCGCCGGGCTGTTCACCTCGCTCGCCGGCGCCGCCGTCATCTCGGTGATGCTGGTCGCGGGTCTGCTCGCGCACCGCCGCAACGGCTTCTTCGTCTTCAAGGACGGCTACGAGTACGTCCTGGTCCTCGCCGTGCTGTCGCTGGCACTCGCGGCCTGGGGGCCCGGCGAGTACGCGGTGGACACGGCCGCCGGCATCGAGCTGACCGGCTGGCCGGGCACCGGCGTCGCGCTCGGCGCCGCGGTCCTCGGGACGGGGACCCTGCTCGCGCTCTTCTATCGCCCGCACGAGCCGAGCGCGTCCTGACCCGCCATGTGAGGAGAAACACGAGTGCGTCTGAGGATCGTTGTCACGGTGAAGTACGTGCCCGACGCCACGGCGACCGGCCCTTCGCCGATGACCTGACCGTCGACCGGGACGACGTGGAGGGTCTGCTCTCCGAGCTGGACGAGTACGCGGTCGAGCAGGCGCTGCGGATCGCCGAAGGCCGGCGGCAGGAAGCAGCAGACGCCGAGGTCACCGTCCTGACCGTCGGCCCCGAGGACGCCAAGGACGCGTTGCGCAAGGCGCTGTCGATGGGCGCGGACAGGGCCGTCCACGTCGAGGACGACGGCCTGCACGGCACGGATGCGATCGGTACCTCGCTGGTGCTGGCGAAGGCGATCGAGAAGGCCGGCTTCGACCTGGTCGTCTCGGGCATGGCTTCCACCGACGGCACGATGGGTGTGGTGCCCGCGCTGCTGGCCGAGCGCCTGGGCGTCCCGCAGGTCACCCTGCTGTCCGAGGTCTTGGTCGCGGCCCAGGGCTGATGCGTTCTCAGCGGGCGAGATGAGCTGATCGCCTGCGTACGCGCCGCTGCGTGCGGTTCGCCCGGTTCGGCAACGAGAGACGCGACCCCTGATGATCAAGGGTGTCGAAGCCTTTGATCACGAACAGGGGTCGCGTTCGCGTGCCATCCTCCCTGATCGGTGTCCTGCAGCGCCACTGCGAGGACATCGACTCCGCCTGCCCGGGTCCGCAGCAGTTCACCTCTCTGGCCGAGGTTCTGGGGCGGATACCCGATCCCCGCCGGGTCCGGGGCCGCCGCCGGGTGCTCCTCGGACAAGGTGAACGATGTCAGTGAACTGTCCACGGCTCAGTCCGTCTCAACCGTGCTGAGGATCGCCGCACGCCACTCCTCTGGAGTCAGCGGCCCAATGGTGGGTTCGCGTCCCGCCGCGTCGGACTGTACGTCGCTCACATCGCAGGCGGTGTTCACACGCTTCATCGCGGACTCCCTTCGTAGCTGTAGAAGCCTCGTCCCGCCTTACGTCCGAGGAGGCCGGCGTCCACCATCCGCTGAAGCAGCGGCGGCGCCGCGTAAAGCGGCTCCTTGAACTCGTCGTAGAGCGAGTCGGCCACGGCCTTCGTCGTGTCCAACCCAATGAGGTCCGCGAGCGCCAGCGGGCCCTGTGGGTGCGGCGCCCCGAGGACGAGTCCTCGGTCGATGTCCTCGGGGCGGCGCGAAGCCCGACTCGCACATCCGGATGGCGGAGAGGATGAAGGGGGTCAACAGCGCGTTCACGATGAAGCCTGCGCGGTCCTGACAGTCGATCGCTTGCTTGCCGAGCTGGTCCTCGACGAAGGCTCGGGATCGCCGCACGGTGTCGGGCGCGGTGAGCAGTGAGGGGACGAGTTCGACGAGCGGCAGCACTGGGACCGGATTGAAGAAGTGGATGCCGACAACGTGCTCAGGCCGCTGAGTCGCGACGCCCAGTTTCATGATCGGTATCGACGATGTGTTCGACGCGAGGATTGCGTCAGGCGTCGAGACGATCCTGTCCAGCTTACCGAAAAGGACGGTCTCGGCCCGTTCGTCCTCTGTGATGGCCTCGACAACGAGATCACGATCCTCCAGGGCGCCGAGATCCGTGGCCACGGCAGATCCGATCCAGCACCTGGTGCGCCGTCTCGCCCTGGCCCAGCTTGCCCTTCGCCTCGGCACCTTGAAGCGAGGTATCGATGCGAGACCGCGCGGACGTCGCCGCTTGCGTGGTGGACTCGACGAGAATCACGTCGAGTCCGGCGCGAGCGCCCACCTCGGCGATGCCCGCGCCCATCAGGCCACCTCCGACGACGCCGATCCGGCGCATTAGACGGCGCTCCGGTGAGAGCGGGCAGCAGCGAGACGTCGCTCAACCCTGACCTCGGCGGCATGGAGCGTGGTGGACCCGGCTGCGCCGGCGTCCTCCAGGATGTCGAGCACCGTTGCTCGGACTCCGAGCACGCGCTCCCGCGCCGAAGCAGGAATCTCCCCACGCAGCTCAGCCACCGCCTGGATCAGTCCACCCACGTTCGCGACGAAGTCAGGGACCCAGGTCACTCCGGCCCGGAGAAGGACCTCCGCCACGTCAGACGAGGCCAACTGGCTGTTCGCGCCTCCGCAGACGATCTCGGCCTCGATTCGCCTGGCGAGGTCGTGGTCGAGGGCGCCGCCCAGCCGCAGGGCGCGTACACGTCCGTCCGCAGCTCACGGACGGACTCGACGATCCGCAGATCGGGAACAGCCGATGTCGCCTTGGCGCGGGCCAACTCGGACGGGTCCGCTGCCGTCACCTTGGCGCCCGCCTCGTGCAGCATCACGGCCAGCTGGAAGCCGACCTTTCCCAGCCCCTCGACGCCGACGTGTCGGCCACGGAGCTCGGGCGAACCCCACCGGTGCTCAGCCGCGGCGAGAATGCCCTGGAAGACCCCGAGCGCTGTGTTGCTGCCGCTGTCACCGGATCCACCGCGGCCGGTGTTGCGGAAGGCGACGTGGCGGGTGGCGCGGCCGATGATGTCCATGTCGTCGGAGTCGGTGCCGACGTCGCCCGCGGTGGAGTAGCTGCCTCCGAGGCGGTCGACGAACCTGCCGAACGCCTCGAGCAACTTCGGGGTCTTGTCGCGACTGGGGTCGCCGATTATGACGGCCTTGGCCCCGCCCGTGTCGAGCCCGGCAGCGGCCGCCTTGTAGGTCATCCCACGCGATAGCCGGAGGACGTCGGCCAGCGCACTCGCTTCGTCGTCGTACGGCAGGAAGCGACAGCCCCCGACCGCAGGCCCCAACGCGAGCGAGTGGATGGCGATGATCGCCCTCAGCCCCGACTCCGGGTCGTTGCAGTAGATGACCTGCTCGTGAGGGCTGTCGGCATCGCTCATGGCCTCGAGCACGGACGAGTTCGCATCGTGGCTGGTGAGATCTCGCGCGGTCACGAGGCCAGCCCCTGCCGCTCGGCTCGGAGTGCGCGGAGCTCGAACTCGTAGGCCTCGGCGTTCTTGACCTTGACGTCCTCATAACCCCGCACCGTGTCCGGCAGGGCCGCGATCCGGGTCGAGATCTCGTAGGTGGTCGGCGAGAGCGACGTGGTCAACTCCTGCACCACTGCCGCGTATTCGCTCACCAGCCTCCTCTCAAGTCGTCGTACAGCGGTGTGACCGAAAGGGTCGAACCAGTGGCCCCGGACGAACTTGAGTGTCGCGAGCAGCCGCATCACTGGGTGGAACCAGGGACCGAGCTGGATCTTCTTGCCCAAGCCGAGGGCGCGCAGGGTCGGAGGGTGCAGGTTGAACCGGAGTTTCCCAGGTCCAGCCTCGGCATGAACGGCGGCCAGCGCGTCCGGCGCCGTCAGGAGCCGCGCGACTTCGTACTCGTCCTTGTAGGCGGCGAGCTTGTAGAAGTTGCGCGCGACCTGCTCGCTGAAGGCCGTGGCGACTCCCACCGCCCGTTCGGCGCTCCATGCCCGCGCGACGACGCCGACGTACGAGCGGGCTAGGGCAGTGCCCTGGTAGGACTCGAGCCGGGCCGCCCGGTCCGTGGTGATCCGAAGGGTCTCGCCCCCGATCCCCGACGCCGCGAGAGCTTCCTGGGTCCGGGACGAGGGGTCTTTCTTCGCGGTCTCCGCACGAGTCGGCAGCGACCCAGGATCAGCGACGATCGCACGTCCCCACCGAAACGCGGCGATGTTGGTGTCCACAGCCACGCCATTGAGGGTGATGGCGGCCTCGATGGCCTGGGCCGGGATCGGCAGGCTGCCTGCCTGGTACGCGGCCCCGACCAGCAACAGGTTCGCTGTCTGGGTCGAACCGAAGAGCTCCTCGGCCAGGGCCAGCGCGTCGAAGTCGACGACCCGCTTCGAGCCGCCGCGGAGGCGCTCGAGCAGCAGATCGGTGTCTGGGTAGGTGATGGACGCGTCGGCGACCATGTCACCTGTAGGCGTCGCACTGGTGGAGGCGATCACCGTGGTCTTTTCGGTTCCGGTGCGCGCTGCGTTCTTCGCGTCGGCCGCCACGAGCAGGTCGAAGGCCAGATAGAGGTCGGCCGCCTGCTCGCTGACGCGGTTCGCGGGGGCGTCGGCGTCCACCACCAGACGGAGGTGCGACACGACCGGTCCGGCCTTCTGGCTCAAGCCAGTCTGGTCCAAGCCCCTGACCTCGTAGCCCGCGCTCATCGCCGCTGTGGCGATCACCTGGTTGACGGTAACGATCCCGGTCCCGCCGATCCCAGCCATGAAAACGTTCGAGTCAGTCAACTCGACGTCCAGGTCCGGCACCTTCGGCGCCGTAGGAACTGTCCGCTTCGATCGCCTCTTAGTGGGGGCCGGCGCGTCCGTCACGGTGACGAAGCTCGGACAGTCTCCGTGCAGGCAGCTGTAGTCGGAGTTGCAGCTGGTCTGTTCAATGTGGGTCTTGCGGCCGAGCTCGGTCTCGACGGGCTGCACGGAGAGACAGTTGCTCTTGACCCCGCAGTCCCCGCACCCCTCACAGACCTCAGGGTTGATCACGACGCGGGTCGGACGCGGCTCGAGTTTGCCTCGCTTTCGCATCCGGCGGGCGTTTGCGGCGCACTGCTGGTCGTAGACCAGGACCGTTACGCCCTCGACGTCCCGGAGGAGGCGCTGCGCCTCGTCGAGTCGCTCACGCGGCCACACGACCGAGCCGCGAGGCATGCGGATCCTCCGGTAGCGCTCCGGCTCGTCGGCACACACGATAATTCGGGTTACCCCTTCGGCGAGGAGTTTCCGGGCGAGCGCCGGCACTGGTAGTGCTGCCTGCGGGTCCTGGGCGCCGGTCATGGCGACGGCTGAGTTGTACAGAACCTTGTACGTGATGTTGACGCCTGCGGCGATGGCCGCCTGTACAGCGAGCTGGCCCGAGTGGAAGAAGGTACCGTCCCCGACATTCTGGAAGATGTGACGGTGCGAGCTCCATGCCGCTTGACCGATCCACTGGGCGCCCTCGCCACCCATCTGGGTCCATCCCGTGATTGCCGAGTCCTGCCGTGAGGACACCGACGCGAGGGTGTGGCAGCCGATTCCGCCTCCTGCCACGGAGCCGTCAGGGACCACGGTCGAGGTGTTGTGCGGACAGCCCGAGCAGAAATAGGGAGTGCGCTGCACGCTGAGAAGGTCGAGGGTGACACGACGCGCCGGCCTCGAGGTGAACTGGACCCTGTCGCCGACGAAGCGACGCACAGGTCCGTACAGCCGCTCGGCGACGAGCTCTCCGTCGGCAGGAACCAGCACAGCTCCCGACTCGTCCCGCTTCCCAACAATCGCCGGGCGGTCAGGGTGCGGGTACAGGAGATCCTTGACCTGCCGCTCGATCACCGGACCCTTTTCCTCGACCACCAGGATCTTCTCGAGGCCGTCGGCGAATGCCGCGACCCGTTCTCGGGTGAGTGGGTACGGTGCGGCAACGTCCATCAGGCGGATTCCCCCGCGGGACAGCGCCTCATGGTCGACACCAAGGTCACGGAAGGCCTGCACGGCAGCGTCGATTGCCGTCCCACTGCCCATGATGCCGAGGACTGCGGGGGTGGCTGCGGGCCGCACGGTGTCCAGGTCGTTGGCCGCCAGGAACGACTCGACCGCAGCCCAACGTGGCCCGACGAGGTCCGATTCAACCCGAAGACTCTCGGATGGGGTGCGCACCGGTCGTTGGGCGTAAGTCCAAGGACGTCCCTCCCATTCGACAAGCGGTCGCTCGAACTCCAGTGACTGGAAGTCCCGTGCAACCGTCCACATGCCATCTGCGACGTCGCTCAACACCTTGACTCCGACCCAGCATCCTGAGAACCGTGACAGCTCGACAGCCGCGAGCGTGTGCAGGATGACCTCCTCGGCGTTGCGCGGGGTGAAGAACGGCATGTTCAACGCCGCCAGGGTCGCGTCGCTGGCGTACGGGAGCGTGGAAGACTTCGACGACGGGTCGTCACCCACGAAGGCCACCACCCCGCCGCCGGGGTCAGTCCCGTACATGTTGGCGTGACGGATGGCGTCAGAGGCGCGGTCAAGGCCTGGCCCCTTCCCGTACCAGACACCCACGACCCCATCGACCGTCCTCTTGTCGTCGGGGAGCGGCAGCTGCGTACCCCAGACCGACGTCGCCGCCAGTTCCTCGTTGACCCCGGGGGTGAGGTGGATGCGGTGGTTCTCACGCAGGCGCGGGATGGACTCGAGCAGACTGTCGAGGCCGCCTAGCGGGGAGCCCTGGTACCCGGAGACGAAGACTGCGACATCTCGACCGCGAGCCGCTTCGCGCGCGCGGAGCTCGATCAGGGCTCGCGCGATCGCCTGCACGCCGGTCAGGAGTGAGCGTCCGCCCCCGACCTCGTAGCGGTCTTCGAGTCGGTACGCCGCCGGGTCCGGCGCGGCGCGATCGTGCATGGCGACCGTCATGTCAGTTCCTGACTGCTCAGGCTCCGGCGCTGCCCGACAAGCAGCGCGGGAGACAGCGGCAAACCTGCCGCACTTCGGGATCTCACCCATATTGTCGAGAACGCCACTCGGCGGAAGCTACGGCAGAACCGACGAAGCCCGTATTGTTTCGGCATGCAGGTTGGTGAGATTCCCCATTTTGGCTCCGGTTCCCGGGCGGAGGTGCAGGCGCTGTGCTCCCGAGTGCGGGACGACCTGGACGCGGTGGTCTCCAAGGCGGTTAGACGGATCCGACACGAGCTGCCCGAATACCTTGTTGTCGCGGAAAACGAGCACTGGGAGGCTGTTCACGAGCAGCTCCGCCGTCGCCTCGAGGCGGTGCGGTACGACCGACCACCTGAAAATGCGGACCTTGAGTCCGCCGCACGGCTAGCGAGGGCTCGCGCGCGGCAGCACGTACAGATCTCAAGCCTGATCGACGCCTATCACATCGGTGACAGCGAGGTCTGGAATGCTCTCGTGCGCGCTTCCGACGAAGCGAGCGCCCCCGAGCTGCCACGGCTCGCCAGCCGGATGATGGATTCGCTGCACGTGCTCTCGTCAGCACTCACAGCGGCCCACTCCGAGGTGACGCAGAGCCTCCAAGGGCACAGAATCACCCTGATCCACCGCCTCGTCGAGAGGCTCACCAATGGTGTGGTCGACGACGAAGTCCGCGCCATCGCGGAGACGCTGCGCATGCCGGCCACCGCGAGCTGGCAGGTGCTCGTGTGGGCGCCGCCACGATCCAACGCCGAGGTGTCCTTCGAGCTGCAACGCAGCATCACCGGACTCGGTGCCCAGATCATCTGTGCCGCGCGAGGAGCTCACCTCGTCGTACTCGCCGATGAATCATCGTCGACCGCTGTTCGCACCTACGCGGAAAGTCATCGGGAGGGCCGGTGGGGCATCGGGATGCTCCGCCAGGGACTGGAGGGCGCCGCCGCGAGTCTTGAAGATGCACGGCTGGCGTTGGACGCTGCCACCGCGCCGCGGCGGGTCAGTGACTTCTCGGACAACTGGGTTCTCGCGTGTGTCGCGGCGCACCGCGACCGCCTCGTGCCCCTCGTGGCCGACCTCGTCGCGGTCGCTCGCGAGCACCCCCACCTCGCCGATGCCGTCATCGCTCACTGGGAGAACTCGCTCTCGTTGGCGGCCACGGCGAAGGCGCTCAACATGCACGCGAACACGCTCACTTACCGCTTGGGCCGGTGGCGGGACCTGACGGGACTCGACCCCCGATCGGCACCGACACTTCTCCAGTCGTGGATCGCTGCTCAGGAGGCCCGCCGACCATAAGGTCAGCCACGGCTACGGCGCGAGTGCCGAACCAGTTCGTCGCGTCGGTATGCGGGCGCGCCCAATCCCGAAAAATCTCGTGGGTCGACTCTCCTGCGTTGAGCCCGCGAAGGACGCGCGCTCGGTGTATCGCCTGATGCGAGCAGCAGCGAGCGTGCGCTCAGCCGCGTCAGAGGCGCGGCGACGCCGTCGGCATCCGCAAGCACATGGTCCCCCGGCCGGACGGTTGCTCCACGCACTGTTGCCCGGCATCCCCGGCGGCCGCCCGGGCCGCGGGAACCACCCCGGACGAAGACACTGCCCAGGCCGACGACCGCGAGGACGCCGTCGAGGAACGCACCGTGCCGAAGGCGGATGCGCGCGAGGCTCACGACCTGCACCCGCCCGAGATCCGGGTCCTGGGCCCGGTCGAGGTGACGGGCGTGGACAGCACCGGCCACGGCCCGCGAATGGCACAGCTCGCCGCCCTGCTGTACTTCCGGCCCGGCCGAAGCGCGGGACGTCCTCTGCCGCGACATGGATCCCACAAGCCCCTGCAGAACCGCACCACCGGGGCCGGCCACGGCCGCCGCGAGGTCCGCCGTCTGAAGGTCTGCACCGTCCAGCCCGGCCTGCTCTTCCCGCACGCCGTCCAGGCCATGGAGATCAAGCGCCGCCGCACCAGCCGCAAGACCGGCAAGGTCGAGACGAAGACCGTCTACGCGGTCACCAGCCTCCCGCCCGAACAGGCCGGCCCGGCACAACTCGCCGAACTCGAACAGAATCACTGGTCAGTTGAGGCCCTGCACCACGTCAGAGACGTGACGTTCAGCGAGGACGCCTCGCGAGTACGCACCGACACCGCACCCCGCGCCATGGCCACCCTGCGCAACCTCGCCATCGGACTCATGCGCCAAGCAAGCTGGACCAACATCGCCGCCGCAGCCGATCACTACCGGTCACGCCCCCAACACGCGACAGCCATGTTCCGACGCACGGCCTGAGAACGCATCACCCCTGCCTGCTGACCCGGTCGGTGAGCCCGGTCCGGGCCAAGGAGATGGCCCTGTTCGGCGATCCTGCAGACGGCCGACGCGCCGCAGAGTGGGGGTCGGCGAACAAGTGCGTGCCGCACGGCGATCTGCTCGCTGTCGCCGGAGACTACGCGCGGCGGCTCGCCGCGTTGCCGACCATTGGGGTCGGTCACATCAAGAACCAGATCAACGACGCGGTAGACGCCACGTTCGACCAGGTCGCAAAACAGGAGGTGACCCTGCTGGGAATTGGCATCGGCGCGGACGCCGACGAGGCTATGGCGGCATTCATGGAGCGACGCGAACCCCGGTTCACGGGCCGCTGACCGGGTGAAGGAACTGACCGGGCGTTGCGTACGGCCCAGGGCTTCGGCAGACCACTTTGCCGAAGCCCTGGCCTACGTCCCGGTGAAATACGGGGGCCGGTGTTCCCGGATGGCCTGAATTCCCTCATGGACATCTGACGTGTCCAAGGTCAGGGGCTGCGCCAGTGCCTCCCAGTGCAGAGATGCCTCCACCCGTTCGCGGACTGCTCCAGTCCCGCCTTCGTGAGGCGGGTGGCGATCGGCGCGGCGTTCGCGATCTGCTGCGCGACTTCAGCGAGTGCTCCAGGACGTCGTCGGCGATTCCCGAGATCAGTCCCCACGCGACCGCCTCCTCGGGCAGCAGTTCCCGGCCGGTGTAGAGCAGCTCACGGGCGCGTGTGACACCGACGGCCTCCGGGAGCAGCCAGGTCGCCGCCATGCCGCCGTGCGTGCCGAGGTAGATGAACGGAGTGCTGAACCGGGCGTGGCGGCGGCATAGCGCAGGTCGCAGGCGAGCGCGGCGCACAGCCCGGCGCCGACGGCCGGCCCGTTGATCGCGGCCATCCCGCGTGATGCGGGCCAGCCGCGGGGAGCGGTTGCCGGGGGTGCCCGCTGTGCTTAGATCAGCCGAGGATTGACCGCGCGCAGGTCCGTCCGGCTGTCCTGAGCGCTCGGTCTATCGGTCGGCCTGGGCCGCGGATCGGCCCGCGCCCCGCCGGGCGTCCTTGTGCTCGGTGAGTCGGCCGCGGAGGCCGTCGATGATGATGGACAGGCCGGCTTCGAAGTCCGCGTCGGTGGCGAAGCTGTCGCTCAAGTACCTGGCCACCTCGGTCATGGCCGGGAGGTCCCCGCGGGCCGTGGAAATCTCGAAGGAGTTGGAGGTGTCCCGGTCCTGTGGCTTGCCCGCCATGGCATGCAGCCGCTCCTGCAGGACGCAGCCCCGGGTGTAGACGGACAGCGTCATGTACGCGCGCGCCGCCTGCTCGGCCGAGAAGCCGGCCTTCCGTAGCACGCCGATCTCACGGTCGAGGCGGGCGATGTATCTCACCATTGCCTGCTCGGACTGCATGGGCGAGCGCAGGATGATGAGGTCGCACAGGACCGGGTTCTCCAGGAAGATGCGGCGGAAGGTGCGGAAGTACTCGCGCAGGTGCTCGTCCCACGGGTACTCCTCGAACTCCGGGAGGAGCTCGTAGAGCCGCCGTGCCGCCTCCTCGGTGAGCGCCTCGAAGAGCTCCTCCTTGCTGCGGAAGTACCAGGAGATGCTGGTGACCCCCACGCCCAGGTGGCGCCCCAGCCCGGGCATGCTCATCTCGTCGACGCTCTCCAGTTCCGCGAGCTCGAAGGCGCCCTTGATGATCTCTTCGCTGCTCAGTGAGCCGTGCGGTCGACGGGTCAACTCACCACCCCGAGTCCTCTTTGCCCCCCGCCCTTGGTGGCATGTCGGCGAGCCCCTCTCGTGCGCGTTACTGTCGCCCCTACCGGAACCATCGTAACGATCAACTCGCGAGTGGTGGGCGGGGTGGGGCGTAGTGGCCGGGCAGAGGTCGCTGTCGGCCTCGCTGATGACGAAGGCCCGTTCGGTCAGGCCGGGAGAAAACTGTGCGTCCACGAGGGAGTTCTGGGGTGGCGACAGACCTTCCCGATAGTTGTACCGTAAGACTTACGGCATACTCATTGGGAGACTTGGAGGAGGAGCAGATGATTCCTGAGAGGACGCCAAACTGCGATGCGTCCGGCGCTCGTCGCAGCGCCGGCCAGGAACGATCGAGCTCGATCCTCCCCGTCCGCGCACGTGTGAAGTGCCTGAGACCCCAGTGGTGCAGGGCACCCGTACGAAGGAGCACAGGTAGTGGTGGATGACACCTCAACGTCGGACGTCGAGGTTTCGGAGTCCGAAGGAATCATTAATGTGACGTTCTGCCGTGACGCAAAGCTGAACGCCATCACGCCGGCGATGTTCGATGCGCTCGACGCTGCCGTCACCCAGCTCGAACAGCGCGCTGACCTCAGAGTCCTGGTCATCCGCGGCCGCGGCCGGTACTTCACCGCCGGTCTCGACATCTCGACGGTCCGCGCGACGGTGGATCCAGGCGGCGACGCCTCGCGGAGCGGAAACGACTTTCGGCGCAGGTACCGGGCAGACGCTCGGCACGACCTGTTCGACCGGCTGGAGATGGTCGAGAAGCCGGTGATCATGGCTGCCAACGGGCCCTGCATGGGCATCGGCGTCGAAATGTCGGCGTCGTGTGACTTCCGGCTGGCGTCGGAGGCAGCCAGTTTCCGCCTGCCGGAAGTAGCAAAGCTGGCGGTGATTCCAGGCTCCGGCGGGATAAGCCGGCTGACGCGGTTGCTCGGAGCCCACTGGGCCAAGTGGCTGGTCATGACGGGCGCCTTGGTGGATGCCTCCGCTGCGACGGACATCGGACTGGTGCATGCCGTGTACCCGTCCGAGACCTTCGACCGCGATGTTGACGAGTTCGCACGCAAGCTGGCTGCGTTGCCGGCCGAGGCGCTCGGTCTGGCCAAGCTCGCGATCGACGCGGCGTCCGAGGTGGATCGGCGAACGGCCCGGGACATCGATCGCCTCGCGCAGACGATGCTGATGCAGTCCGAGTCCTTGCGGGCCGGCATTGATCGCATCGCCTCTCGGTGACCAGAGCTGGCAGCGTTGACGTCTTCGCGCAGGATACGGCGCGCATGGTTGTCGTTATGAGCCGGACCAGCAAGGAAGATCGCCTTGGGACTGACCGCCGGCCCGGTCCCGCCGCGGGCGGACGGAGGCGTCAAGGCCGGGCTGCTCACGCTGGCAGCGCACGCCCGTGCCGCTGCACGTGTTGCTGGACTGGGAGCGCGCCGCGATCGTCAAGCTGGCCGAGAGCTGGGCCGAGGTCGACCGCAGCCACCGCACGCTGGCCCATCGCCGTTCGCGGCTCGATCTGGTCTACGTCAGCGAGTCCACGGTGCTGTGGGATGCTCGCCGAGGGCGTCGTCCTGCCCGAACGCCCCACGCGGGGGCGCCGCGAGAAGCGGCCGTTCCCGGAGTGGGCCAAGCTCGTTCCCGGCGTGATATGGATCTACGACTTCATGCACTTCGGGGCGAGCAAACGCTGCGCGGTCGCAGTTATCAACGTGGTGTCCAGCAAGTGGCTGGCGACCGTGGTCTCCGCGCAGGAGTCCTCCACACAGGCCGAGGTCGCCTTCACCCCGCGCCCTCGTCGCCGAGGGCAAGGAGCACCTGCTCGACGAGGCGCTGCTTGACGAACTCGCGCACGGCGTCGTGTCGGACAACGACGAACGGGTACCGGTGATACTCGCGGTCTCGGACAACGGCCCGCAGATCGCCTCCACAGCCACCGCCCTGTTCATGGCCGGCGCTCGCATCGCCCAGCACTTCGGACGCCCCGGCACCCCGAACGACCAGTTGGGTAGTGAGAACCCCAACTGGTGCTTTTTCTCAGACGCACCTTGGTCGCGTGATCCGGGTCGCCGTCGGGTGAGGCGTGGAGGGCGCGATGGTCCGCCGGACCTCGCTGTCCGGGTGTTCACTCGGGATTCCTTGGTTCTCGCCGCTTTCGTTGCTGGTGGTCAGGCCGCCCCAGACCGGCAGCTGGCTCACGACCTGCTGCAGGTGGCAGCCGGATCACTCAAGCCTCGGGCAAGTGACATCCTTGAGACACGTCCATGGTGTGAGTGTGGAGTCGCAAGGACGTTCTCCGGAGAAAGGGCCATGTGATGTCTAACACTAGCCTTCAGCACCCAGGCCAGCCCGACATGCTCAGCCACCAGGCGTACGTGACCCACGACGTCGAGGCGACGGTGGAGTTCTACGAGAAGATCATGGGAATGCCGTTGGTCGACAGCGTGATCGGCGACAAGGTGCCCAGCACCGGCGATGACTTCCCCTACTTCCACGTCTTCTTCCGCCAAGGCGACGGCTCGACGATCGCCTTCTTCGAGGCGCCGGGCTTGCCCAAGGCCAACCCCAAGGGCCACCCCGCGTACGACATCTTCGACCACCTGGCGCTGCAGGTCGACAGCAAGGAGCGCGTCGAAGCCTGGAAGGAGTGGCTGAACGCCAACGGCATCTCCACGGTCGGCCCGATCGACCACGAGATCGTCTACAGCATCTACTTCCGTGACCCGGTCAACGACCTGCGCCTGGAGATCACCACGCCCCTCGACCCCAAGTGGAACGATAACGCTGCCGTGGCCCAGCAGGAGCTGAAGGCCTGGATCGAGGTCAAGCACAAGGCGGCGGAGCGGAACGAGGACGTCGCCGAGGCGGTGATGAAGTTCATTCAGGTCTACCGGAACGAATCGCACGGCAACACCCCGGCCTGAGATCCGCCGAATGAAGAGGGGCCACCGCGGGCCCCTCTTCTGCTTGCCTCAGCCGTGCGGCCCGTCAGGCCGGCAGGCTCCCCTTCAGCCGGTGCTTCTGGATCTTGCCGACGGGCGTGCGCGGCAGTTCGCGGACCAGTTTGACGCTGTCGGGGACCTTGAACTTCGCGAGCCGCTCGCGGCAGAAGTCGAGGATCTCGTCCGGGGTCGCCTCTGCGCCCTGGCAGAGCACGACGAACGCGACCAGCGCCTCGTCGCGCATCTCGTCGGGAACGCCGACAGCGGCGGACTCGAAGACGGCGGGGTGCTGATCGATCACCGCCTCGACCTCGCTGCAGGCGACGTTCTCGCCGGCCCGCTTGATCATGTCCTTGGCCCGGTCCACGAAGATGACGAACCCGTCGGAGTCCGTGGCGGCCACGTCTCCGGTGTGCAGCCATCCGTCGACGAGCGTCGACGCGGTGGCCTCCGGGTTGGCGAGGTAGCCGGCCATCACGTCGAATCCGGGATTGGCGCCGACGAGCAACTGCCCGGGAGTGCCGAGCGGGACGTCGTTGCCCTGGTCGTCCACCAGACGAATGCGTGCGCCGGCGACCGGCCTGCCCATTGCCTGGGAGTTCCGCGTGCCGAGCAGCGGGTTCATCAAGGGCGGGAAGACCGTCTCGGTCATGCCGTAGAGCTGAAGCAGATCGACCCCGAACCGCTTCTGGAACTCCGTGACCTGGGCGGCGGAGACGTTCTGCGCGAAGATCACGACGCGCATCTGGTGCATGTGGTCGGCATCGGAGACCGACTGAGCGAGCAGCATCCGGATCGGAGCGGCGAAAAGGCTGGCGACCGTCGCTCCGGTGGCCAGCGCCTGCTCCGACCATCGGCTGGCACTGAACCGGGGGGTGAGCGCCACAGAGGCTCCGGAGACGAAGGCCGACATGGTCGAGTAGTACTGCGCGTTGCCGTGGAAGAGCGGCAGGACGATGAGGTTGCGGTCGTAACGACGCAGCCGCAAGTGACCGGCGACGACGTCTCCGGCGTTCAGGTACGCCGCGTGGGTCACCATGACACCCTTTGGGCGGCTGGTAGTGCCGGAGGTGTACATGATGGCCGCGAGCGTGCCGCCGTCGGTGCGACGGAGGTCGACTGAGTCCCAGTCGGCGAAGGTGTCGCTGACGTGCCACGCGTGCTCGACGTCGATGATCGTCCGGGCGCCGGCGGCGCGGGTCGTGTCGGCCAAGTCGGCCTGGGTCACGACGACTTCGCATCCCGCGTGGTCGACCACGTAGCGCAGTTCGTCGGCGGTGAGCAGTGGATTGGTGGGCACGATGGCTGCGCCAAGGAGCGCGGCGCCGAACCACACGTCGTAGAACTCGGGACAATTGGTCAGGTGGACGCCTACCTTGTCGCCGGCCCGCACGCCGTGCGAGGACAGCAGCTCGGCGGAGGAAAGCGCCCGCGCGGCCATCTGCCCCCACGTGGTGGTCTCGACCAGTCCGGGACCTCGCTCGTAAGCGAGGAAGGGCGCGTTGGGCTGCAGGTGGGCGAATTCCTTGAGCACCGAGCCGAGTGTCCGGTGACTGTGAGCCATTGTCATAAGGGGAACCGTAGGCCGATGTGCCTGTCGAATGGATGCCACTTCGGGACCGCTCTCTCGGACACCCAATCGACATCTATTCGCACCTACGCTGAGGACGTCCCGCCTGGGATCGGCATGAATTGGAGGAGCAGGTGGAGTCTGCGCTGGCAGGAATCCGCGTCGTCGACATGAGCGCCACGGTGATGGGGCCGATGGCGAGCCAGCTACTCGGCGACCACGGCGCTGACGTCATCAAGGTCGAGTCACCGGCTGGTGACACGACACGGAGTATTCCGCCGATGCAGCACCCCAAGATGGGCTGCACATTCCTGCAGCTCAACCGGAACAAGCGCAGTGTTGTGCTCGACCTCAAGATCGAGCGGCACATGGAGGCGATGCGCGACCTCCTCGCCAGCGCCGACGTGTTCATGTATTCGGTGCGCCCGCAGGCGATGGCCCGGCTCGGCCTGGGGCCCGAGGACCTCGCCGAGCTCAACCCCAAACTCATCTCGGTCAGTCTCGTCGGTTTCGGCGAGGGCGGCCCCTATGCCGGCCGACCAGCGTACGAGGACCTCATCCAGGGCCTCACCGCCGTGCCCTCCCTGCTGGCCCGCACGGGCTCGCCGGAGCCCGGCTATGTGCCCACTTCGTTCAACGACCGCGGCACGGGTCTGTACGCTGCGCACGCCATCATGACCGCCCTGTTCCACCGCGAGCGGAGCGGGGAGGCCCAGCACGTCGAAGTGCCGATGTTCGAGTCGATGGCCCAGTTCGTGCTCGGCGACCACATGGGCGGCATGGCCTTCGAGCCGCCCATGGGTCCGCCTGGATACCCGCGCACACTCACCGCCGAACGGCGCCCCTACCAGACGGCTGACGGCTACGTATGCGCGATCATCTACACCGACAACCACTGGCGGTCCTTCGGGGAGCTCGTCGGGCGGCCGGACCTTCTCGAGGACCCGCGCTTCGCCGACTTTGGCGCTCGCACCACACACGCCGATCACACGTACGCCTTCGTGCGCGAGCAGCTGGCCGCGAGGACCACCGCTGAGTGGCTAGGGGTGTTCGAGAAGGCCGATATCCCGGCCACGCCGCTGCACACCCTGGAATCGATTTTCGACGACCCGCACCTGAACGCGGTCGGCTTCTTCCAGGCGACGGAGCATCCCACGGAGGGCCCGCTGCGCACGGTGCGCGGTCCGGTCGGCTGGTCCAAGACGCCTCCGGGCCTCCGCCGGCACGCGCCGCAGCTGGGCGAGCACACCGTGGACGTCCTCGTCGAGTTGGGCTATGGCAAGGACGACGCTGCGAAGATCAAGAGGGAAGGCGGGCGGTGACTGCCCTGACCAGCTCTGAGAGCGACTCCGGCTACGCCCATGTCGCGTATCACGTCGAGGACGGGGTCGCCCACGTCCGCCTCAACCGGCCCGACAAGCTCAACGTCCTGGGCTTCGGCCCGGACGGCAGCCGGGCCGAGATCCTTGCCGCCCTGCAGCGTGCGGACGCCGACGCGTCCGTCGGGGCGATCCTCGTGAGCGCGGAGGGCCGGGAGTTCTGTGCCGGCGGTGACCTGACCGGGGCGCCGCCGACCGACAGACCGTACGACGTCACGGAGATGGTTGCAGAGGTCGACCGGTTCCACGCCGGCATCCGAGCCGTCCGCAAGCCGATCGTCGCGGCCGTGCACGGCCTGTGCCTGGGGGCGGGCCTGGGCTTGCTTGCCCAGTTCGACCTCGTCGTCGCGGCCGAGGACGCCCGCTTCGGTCTCGTGGAGGGCCGTATCGGCCACCCGGGCGCCACTGAGCTGGTGCCGCTGATCGGGCCGGCGTGGGCGAAGTTCCTGATCCTCACCGGAGAGCTGATCGGCGCCTCCGTGGCCGAACGGATCGGGCTCGTCCTAGCCGTGGTCGCACCCGACGCGCTGTCGGTCCGGGCGGGTGACCTCGCCGCACGGATCGCGGCGACGCCCCGGGAAGCGGCGATCCTCAACAAGGCCGCGGTCAACGCAACCGCGGATGCCATGGGGCGTGCCGACGGCCGCGCGGCCGGGCGTACCCGTGACGTGGTGACCGTCTCGAACGCCCGCTACGCCGAAGCTCCTGATGGCCGGCGCTTCGCCGACATTCTGGCCACGGAGGGCGTGACCGGACTCAAGGCGGCCCGCGACTCCCAGTTCACCGGGAGCTGGCTGCCGACTCCGACGAGTATGAAGGAAGACCAGTGATCCTCGACGTTCTCCAAGGGGACTTGCAGTACCAGTACATCGCTCTCGACTACCCCGAGCAACGCTCCTTCAACGAGGTGTACGGCTACGCCGGCAGCCAGGGCATGGTCCACGTCGAGGGCGTGTTGCTCAAGCCGCGCACCGGCACCTCGAAGACCGTCTTCTTCTTCATGCATCCGGTCACCCCGATGGACGTGCTGCCCGTGCCGCGGAGCCTGGCCGAGTCGGGTGTGCACGTGCTGTGCGGACGCACCCGATATTTCAAGAACGACGCGGCCCTGATCTTCGAGAAGACGCTGCTCGACTTCGGCGCCTGGATCCGCTACGCCAAGGAGCAGCTCGGCTACGAGAAGGTGGTGCTGGTCGGGTGGAGCGGTGGTGGCTCGTTGTCGATGTTCTACCAGTCGCAGGCCGAGAATCCCACGATCGTGGATACGCCGTACGGCGACCCGGTCGATGTCGTCGGTGCCGGGCTCATTCCCGCCGACGCTGTGGTCTTCCAGGCCGCGCACGCCTCCCGGGCGCGGGTGCTGCTGGAGTCCCTCGACGCCTCGGTGCGCGATGAGCTCAACCCCGAGGACCGCGACCCGCACCTGGACCTCTACCGGCCCGAGAACCTGGCCAGTCGGCCCTACAGCGCAGACTTCGTCGCGGAGTACCGTGCCGCCCAGCTGTCCCGGATGCGCCGTATCACGGCGACCGTGCGTGAGCGCCTCGAGATGCTCGAGAACCGCGGTGGCAAGGAGATCGAGGGTGCCTTCGTCGTCCACCGGACCGAGGCCGACCCGCGCTGGCTCGACCCGACCCTGGAGCCCAACGACCGTCGGCCGGAGTGGTGTTACTCCGGTGATCCCGAGACGGTTAACACCGGACCGGTCGGCGTCGCGCGGTTCTGCACGCTGCGCTCGTGGCTGTCGCAGTGGTCCATCGACGACACCCGCGCCAGGGCCGAGGTGTGTGCCGAGGACGTCACGGTGCCGTTCCTCACCATCGAGAACAGCGCCGACGACTGCGCCCCGGCGGCCCACGTCCATGAGGTCTTCGAGGCGGTCGCCAGCACCGACAAGGAGTACAAGGTCGTCCAGGGAGTCGACCACTACTACGCGGGCACCCCCGAACTGCTCAAGCAGGCAACCGAGCTGACCCTCGAGTTCGTCGCCAAGCGCGGCCTGCTCGACCTCTGTCCTCCGTCCCCCACCCGACTTCGCTGAAAGGCGCCGCAATGAACGAACCCTTCACCGCATTGGTCGTCGACGAGACCGACGGGAAGCGGGTATGCGACTTCCGCCAGCTCAGCCTCGCCGACCTGCCCGAATACGACACCCTGATCGAGGTCGAGTACTCCTCGCTCAACTTCAAGGACGGCCTCAACGTCTCCGGCGCCCAGAAGATTGCGCGGCGCACGCCCCTGATCGCCGGCGCCGACCTGGCCGGCACCATCGTGGAGACCACAGATGCCCAGTGGAGGGTCGGCGCCAAGGTCGTCGTCAACGGCTGGGGCATGTCGGAGACCGAGTCCGGTGGTTACACCCGCTATCAGCGGGTCAAGAGCGAGTGGCTCGTCGAGATCCCCGAGCCGTTCAGCACCCTTGATGCGATGGCGATCGGCACCGCCGGCTACACCTCAGCCCTGTGCGTCGACGCACTGGATGCCTGGGGCGCACTGGCCGGTGGCGATGTGCTCGTCACCGGCGCGGCCGGAGGCGTAGGGTCGGTCGCAGTCGCACTCCTTGCCGCGGTCGGAGTGCCCGTGGCGGCTTCGACCGGGCGCCCCTCCGCGCACGAGTTCCTCACGGGGCTGGGAGCCGGGACGATCGTGGACCGCAACAAGCTCCTCGAGCCCGGGCGCCCGCTGCAGAAGGAGTGCTGGTCCGGGGTAGTCGACACCGTCGGCGGTGTCACCCTCGTCAACGCGCTGTCGCAGACCGTTTACGGCGGCGCCGCTGCCGCCTGCGGGCTGGCCGGTGGCAGTGACCTAGTCGGCGCGACCGTGCTGCCCCACATCTTGCGCGGGGTTGCGCTGCTCGGCGTCGACTCCGTGATGGCCCCCCAGGCGAAGCGTAAGGCTGCTTGGAGCCGTTTGGCGCGCGACCTCAAGCCCGATGTGCTCGCATCGTTGTCCCGGGTTGAGCCGATGTCGGCGCTTCCGTCACTGGCGCCGCAGATCCTGCAGGGCCAGGTCCAGGGTCGCGTCGTCATCGACGTCACGGCTTGACGATGACAGGTTCGAGACATGGCCGCACGCGAACCGTCGGTGACACAGCGAGAGGGGCGGGGGATGCACGTTGAGATCGTCGAGGTCGGACCTCGCGATGGGCTCCAGAACGAGAAGGCGCTGCTGTCACCGGAGGACAAGGCCGAGTTGATTCGCCGCAGCGCCGCGGCGGGTCTTCGCCGGGTCGAGTCGGTGAGCTTCGTCAGCTCCAAGGCAGTTCCGCAGATGGCGGCCGCCGAGGAGGTCATGGCGCGAACTGAGCGGGTGCCCGGTGCTAGTTACAGCGGCCTGGTCCTCAACCCCCGTGGACTCACGCGCGCCATCGAGACCGGAATGGACGAGGTGAACGTCGTTCTTGTCGCGAGCGAGACCCTCAGCCAGCGCAACCAGGGCGCCACCATCGGGCAGATGGTCGGGCGCTGGCGCCAGATCGTCGCCGAGGCCAACGGCGCCGTTCCGCTTTCCGTCGCGATCGCAGCCGCGTTCGGCTGCCCTTTCGAGGGCGAGGTCGACCCCGAGCTGGTCGCCCGCCTCGCGGGAGAGGCGTACGACGGCGGCGCGGTGGAGATGAGATCTCCCTGGACGACTCGATCGGAGTCGGCGTACCGGCCCAGGTCCGCGACCTGGTGGAGCGGGTACGCAAGGCCGCCCCCGGCATCCCGCTGCGCGCGCACTTCCACAACACCCGGAACACCGGCTACGCCAACGCTTTCGCCGCGGCCGAGGCCGGGATCGAAGCGCTCGATGCCAGCACTGGTGGATACGGCGGCTGCCCGTTCGCCCCGAACGCCACCGGCAACATCGCCACCGAGGCCCTCGCCTACGGCTTCCATCGCTCCGGCATCGACACCGGTATCGACACGGCGACGGTCTGCGAAACGGCGACCTGGCTGAGCGGGCTCCTGGACAAGGCTCCCCCGGCCCTCCTCGGTCGTGCCGGATTCTTCCGGCCCGAAGACTCCCGGCAGACGCCGGTCATCTCCAGAGCAGGAGTCCCCGCGTGAGTTCCCTGAGTCAACCTCTATGCCGCACGAGGTGTGTCGGCGGCCGTGTTGATCTTGCTGTTGGCTTGGTGGATGGCGGGGTCGTAGCAGGTTCCGGTACGCCAGCAGGCCCACATCACCCGCAGCCAGGCGCGGGCCAGGATGTGGGTGGCGTGCGGGTGTCTCTTCTCGCGGGCTCGGGCGTCGTTGTAGATCTTGGCGGCCCAGTCGCTGCCGTGCTGGCTGCTGTCGGCGAAGGTCGTCAGGGCGACGCGGGCTCTGCGGTTGGTCGCGAAGCGGAAGGAGACCGTGCGGGCCTTGCCGGAGGCACGGGTGACCGGGACGACACCGGCCTCGGCGATGAGCTGTTCGCAGGACTGGGCCCGTTCCAGGATCGGACCGATCTCGCCGATGACCTGGCCGAGGCTGACCTTGCCGATGCGCGGCATGGTGGCGAACAGCGGTGCTTAGGGGTGGGTTTCCGCGGCTTCGGCGATGGACTTGTCCCGGCGACGCCACCGGCCCGAGTGAGCGTCTCGATCGGGGACGAACTCGCTGGCACCTTCGCGGCCCTTGGCACGCTCGTCGCGCTCCACCACCGGCAGAACACCGGCCGCGGGCAGGTCGTCGACGCATCCCTCTACGAGTCCGTGTTTGCGATGATGGAGGCGCTCGTTCCCGACTGGGAGGTCGGCGGCTACCAGCGCGAGCGGACTGGCTCGATCCTCCCGGGCGTCGCGCCGAGCAACGTCTACCCGGCGCTCGACGGGTCGGTGCTGATCGCCGGCAACCGCGACACGATCTTTCAGCGGCTTACCGAGGTGATGGGCCAGCCCGAGCTTGCCGCGGACCCGAGGTTCGCCACCCATGACGCGCGCGGTGCCAACTCCGAGGAGCTGGACCGGATCATCTCCGCTTGGAGCAGTCCGCAGGAATCCGGTCACCTCCTCGACGCGCTCCACGAGGCTGGTGTCCCCGCCGGACTCATCTACCGCGTCAAGGACATGCTGGAGGACCCGCACTTCAAAGCACGTGAGTCGATCGTCCGGCTCAAACACGACGTGCTCGGCGAATTCCCGATGCAGGGCGTCTTCCCGAAGCTCTCCGAGACGCCGGGGTCCGTCCGGGCCCTCGGTCCGGAGCTCGGCGAACACAACGCTGACGTCTACCGCGACCTGCTGGGCCTCAGCGACGACGAGGTCGAGGCGCTGCGGACCGACGCGATCATCTAGCGAGGAACCGTCATGAGCAAACGCATAGACACAGCCGTGATAATCGTCGGCGGGGGGCCCGTCGGCCTCACCCTCGCGTATGACCTCGGGCTCCGGGGCGTCCGGTGCGTCCTCGTCGAGGCCGACGCCGGGACCGGACTCGAGCTACTCGCCAAGGCAGGGACCTTCAACGAGCGGACCGTCGAGTACTTCCGGAAGATGGGCGTCGCCGACGACATCATCAACGCCGGGTTCCCGCTCGACTACCCCCGGGACACGCTCTACGTCACCTCGCTCAACGGCTTCGTGCTCGGCCGCGACCCGCTGCCCTCGGCGAAGGATCGCATACCGTTTCCCGAGACGAGGGAGATCCCCGCGCGCTGCCCGCAGTACGTTTTCGACCCGCTGATGGCCGGCAAGGTCCTCGAACTCGGCATGACGCAGGTCCTCTACGGCGCTGTCTGGCGCTCGATGTCCGAGGACGCCGAGGGCGTCACGTCGGTCGTCGAGGGCCCCGACGGCGAGCACCTAACGGTCCGCTCGAAGTACATCGTCGGATGCGACGGCGCCGGCAGCACCGTCCGCCGCGCAGCGGGCATCGCCTTCGAGGGCAACGATCTCGACTACTCGGTGAGCGCGATGATCGAGTTCGAGGCGCTCGAGGACCTGCACCCTCACGGCCGGGCCGAGCGCTTCATGTTTGTCGGCGAGGACGGGAAGACCTGGGCCAACATCACATCGGTCGACGGCCGGAAGCTATGGCGGATGACGCTCGTCGGCTTCACCGAGCGCCAGCAGCCCGACAGCAACGACTACGACGCAGCCATGCGCCGTGCCCTTGGCACCGACGAGGGCGACTGGACTCTGCACCGCGTGATGCCGTGGCGCCGCAGCCACTACACGGCCGAGCGCTTCGCGCAAGGACGGCTGTTCCTCGCCGGTGACGCCGCCCATACCACTTCGCCCACCGGCGGACACGGCCTCAATACCGGTCTCGGCGACGTCAGCGACCTGGCGTGGATGCTCCAGGCGCTCATCGAGGGCTGGGGTGGCAGATCGCTGATCGACGCCTACAACGCCGAGCGTCGGCCGGTGGCGATCCGCAACGGCAACTTCTCCAGTCGCAACTACGGCGCCTGGGTCGAGGAAGCCAAGTGGGACCGGCTCTTCGAGGACTCGCCCGAGGGGGAGAAGCAGCGCAGGGCGCTGGGGGACCAGATGAACGCCCGCCTGCAGCCCGAGTGGCACTCCTTCGGGGTGGCGATGGGCTATCGGTACGACGAGTCGCCGATCGTCGTCGGTGACGGGACGCCTCCGACTCCGGACGATGCCAGCGTCTATGTGCAGACCGCTCGCCCGGGGCACCGTGCCCCGTTCGTGCGGTTCGCCGATGGCACCGCCACCATCGACCTGCTCGACCGTGACGCCTTCACGTTGCTCGTTCTCGGCGACGAGCCCGCGTCGGCCGACATCGGTCGCGCGGAGGCAGCTGCGGCGGGTCTCGGCGTGCCGCTCACGGTCGTCCGAGTCAGCGAGCCGGCCGTCGCCGCGGCCTACGATCGACCGAGGGTGCTGGTGCGCCCCGACGGCATGGTGACCTGGCGCGGCGACGAGTTGCCCGCCCCCCGCGACCTGCTGCTGACGGTCACCGGCCGTGCCTGAGGTTCAGCACGCCCCAGTAGACGAAGGCGTCGATCATGTCCAAGGCATCGTCGCGCTGCTGTGGACGCCCTCGTCCGCTCAGGTCTGGATCTCGGCACCACGGTTGATGCCCACGAACATCAGCGCCGCGCCCACCGTCGGGCTGAACGGGTAGCCCGGTCCGTGGCGGTGAGGAGTGAGGCAAGGGCCGCCAGGATGCTGGAGAAGAGGTACCGAGCGAGGGCGGCGGCCGGCGTGGTCACTTGGCTCTTTGGGGTCGGCCCGACCCGCAGCGCACCGGCATAGCGGCGGTGCCAGGGAAAGCAGTGTCGGGGGAAAGCAGTTCGCGCATGACGCTGACGGTCGCGGACCGTGGGTCGGTGCCGTCGGCGAGGGCGTTCTCCGCGCGTTGGAGGATTGGGGCGAGGTCGTCACGGCGCGGTCCAGGATGACGAGGACAAGCGCATCCCCTGTGCGGGAAGTATTTGTAGAAGTTGGCCCGTGCATTGGCCCGCGCGCTCGGCGATGTCATCGACCGTCGCGGTGTTGTACCCCTTGCGTGACAGGACGTCGCGACCGGCCTCCACGAGCCGGTCGACCGCCGAGGTGGCCCCTTGAGGCCTCCGGGCCTCCACCTCGGGCAGGCTCGGCACGGTGTGGAGCGGCAGGAGTGACGCCCGCGATGGTGACGTCGACGAACGCTTCGGTGTGAGTGCGCGGGAAGACGAGCAGGTGCAGGCAGATCGTGAGGCCGTCGACCGCCTCCCTGCCTACTGGCCGGTCCGAGGAGGCCGCAGGACGAGTAGATCAGGATGCGGGCGGCGATGGGGGCGATCACGGTCGCGACGTTCCCAGTCTCCTCCGCGTTGACTCCGGCCTCGGTGAGCCGCACGGCGATGAGCCCGCGCACGCAGTCGAGGGAGGATCGGACTCGCGCGGTGTGCCCGCCCGGGCCCATGACCTCGGACCAACGTGTGATGATGCTCGAGTACCGCGCATGCATCCGCGCCCACTCGCCCGGCCACCAGCGTGGGGTCTCGAAACCGTCGGGCCTCGTCGAGCGGGCCGAGCCGCCGGGCGAGGGCGTCCAACTCGGCCAGGCACTCGTTTATGTGCTCGGAGAAGATCGCCATCGTGCCGTACTCGTACTGGTAGACCGTCGCCCGGGAGACGCCGATACGCGACGGGATCTCCTCGGGGAGACCGCCTCCACGCCGTGGCCGCGGAAGAGGGCCAGGGACTCCCGTCCGTACCCCTCGCGGCGTGGGTCCCTTCCTCGGTCGTCATCGGGTTCCTCACATGCGTGTCACGGGGTCGGGCGTCACGGGCTTGGCCGCGGAGGCCCGACGTACGCTCATCGGACGCGCCACCAGGATGGGGGAGCAGCAGCGACCACGATGGAGCTCGCCGCCAGGATCGAACTCGCGCGAGCGAGTTCGGACCTCTCGCCCTCACCGACTTCATGCGCTATGCCGACGCCTCGGGCGACTTCAACCCGATGCACCATGACAAGGACTTCGCCCGCAGCGCCGGGTATCCGACGGTGATCGCCCACGGGATGCTCCAGGCCGCCTTGCTGGCGACTTACGCAACCGGCCTACTCGGCGCCGCGACCGTGCACCGCTTCGGCGTTCGGTTCCGCTCTCAGGTCTTCTATGGCGACACCCTCAACTGCTCGGGAACCGTCGTTGCCGTCGAGGAGGGGCCGAGGGCGGCCTGGCCACCGTAGAACTGCAGCGAGGCAGCACACCGGCGAGTCGTGATCACCGGGACTGCCGACTTCTTCCTGGCGTGACCCGTGGATCACTGGGTCCAATGATCCCGGTGACAGCGTCAGATGGCGGCGAGCGTGCCGTCCGGCTCGCCCAGGTGGCGTGGAAACAGGCCGCTGAGAACGGCTCCGGCTGCCTCCAGCACTATGCACTGCAAAGGCGTGAAGGGGCTGTCGGAGCGTCTGACGAAGCCGACCTGGCCCCAGGTGCCATGGGCATCGGCCAGGGGAATCGAGAGGATCGAGGGTACTTCGGTTTCGGCCAAGCGCGTCAGCTTTACCGTCGCCGGATAACGGCGCTTGAACTTGGTGATGTCGACGACTCGCAGGATCGCCCGGGTGTTGAAGGTGTCGGCCGAGAGGTATCCGCCGTCTAGCGGCACGCCTGCCGCTACCGAGGTCTGCCACTCCTCCGGCATCCCGGCCTGCGCGACCAGATCCAGCAAGTTCGAGCCCGGGCGCCGGGCGAACACGGCCGCACCGTCACACAGGCTGTCGTCGGCCGCGAGGTCAACGAGGGCCCGGCATGCCTCAAGCCGGCTGTGGGTGGCGAAGAGCGACTGGATGAGCGTGCTCAGACGATCTTCCCAGGTCGCGACGTAGTTGCTGTCCTCCACGCCGGAGCCCTTCTTCTGATGGGCGGCCAGTTCCGTGACGGGCTGGTCGAAGCTGTACCCGATGCCGCGCGCCGCGCGGATGTAGCGACGCTCACCGGAGGCCTCCAGCTTCTTGCGCAGTCGGTTGATCTGCAGGCGCAGGGCGTTGCGGTCGTCTGTGTGCTTCCAGTCCCAGACCTCCTTGAGGATCTCGTGGTGCCGGATCGCGACGAAGGGCTGGCCCATCAGCACGCGAAGCAGGTCGAACTCGGTGGGGGTAAGGCTGACCTGCTGGCCGTCAACCGTGACTCTGCGAGCCAGCAGGTCGACCCGGAGGCCCGGGCTCTCCAGGAACCGCAACTCGGCCTGGTTCGGGATGGCTCGGCGCAGGAGCGCGTCGGTGCCGGCTCGCAACAGATCGCCGGAGTAGCCCTGCTCCAACACCAGGTCTGCTCCGGCGTTGAGCAAAGTGGGCTCGGACTGCGTGCCAGGCGACGACAGCGCGACCATGGGAGCCCGGGAGAGCGGCCTCAGAAGCGACACGGTGCCGATCGTCCACGGATCCGAGGTGCCGGCGACGAAGAGGAGTCCGAAGGTGCGCACCAAGACCAGCCACGATGCCCGCTCCAGGTCGGTGGTGCACACGCACTTCCAGCCGATGGCAGCCAAGGCGCTGGATGTGGCCGCGGCGCCGAGCTCTGTGTCCGCGACCACGAGGGCCGTTCCGCGGTGGCCGCCATTTGGCGCAGACGATCTAGTGGGCACGGTCGGGCCTAGCGGGGGCGCAGGGCGCGGATTGGTACGCCGGTCGTTGTGCACTGAAGCCTCCGCGAACTCGACGGTGAGTGGCGTGCGCCATAGCCAGTATGGCCATATCTGACAGCGTGTACAAGGATCTGCAGGTCGGAGACGACCGGCTGAGCCGGTGGTCTGAGCAACCGGGGTCTCGGTATGTGGGTTGAGCACCGACCGACATTCTTCGTACATGTAGGGGGGATGCCGAACTGCTGGCGAGGCTTCTCGCGCCCGGGCGCCCGTCCTACAGTGCCGAGGGGAGGAGCGCGGCTCGATAACTTCGTTCGGAGAGGAAGTTCATGCAGCATGAAACCCTCGTGGTGAGCGGCGAGTTCGACACCGTCGACCATCTGTTGGCGGCGGCGGCCGCCCAACAGGGGGAGCGCGACGCGTACGTCGGTCCCGACGATCGGATGAGCTTTGCAGAGTGGCATCTCCGCTCCGATCTGGTGGCGGAGGAGCTCCGCCGACGCGGTGTCGGCCGGGGCGACGTCGTGGCGCTCGTGATGCCCAACTCGTGTGACTTCGCCGTCGTGTTCGCGGCGATCGCGAAGCTCGGTGCTGTCACCACCGCACTCAACACTCGGCTCGGGCCCCAGGAGATGGAGGCGATCGCCCAGACATGCTTGCCACGGCTGGTGGTGCGTGATGGCACGCTGGCCAGCCCGCCGCTGCCCGGCGAGCCGCGGTCCCTCCTTCGCTCCGAGCTGGCGGGGATCTACGCTCGCGTGGCGGTCGACCCGCCGCGTGGCCAGTGCAACCCCGCCGAGCCGGTCGTGATCATGTGGACCAGTGGTACGACCGGGAACCCCAAGGGCCCCTACCTTGACCACCGCAACCTCAAGGCCGTCTCCGACGCTGCCGGACCGATGAGCACACCCGGTGACCGCAGACTGGTTCCCACACCATTCCCGCACGCCGGCTACATGGCGCGCCTGTGGGACCAGATCCACCACCTGACGACCGTGATCATTGGCGTGATGCCATGGTCGGTGGACTCCATGCTGCGGCAGATCGTCGAGGAGAGAGTCACGGTGATCGGCGCCGTACCGACCCAGTGGGAGAAGCTTGTTCAGTTTCCCGGCATCGACGAGCTCGACCTCGGCTCCGTCCGCGTGGGGCTCAGCGCGACCGCTCCCGCACGACCCGAGTTGGTGGAGCGGGTCAAGGAGGTCCTCGGCTGCCCGCTCGTGGTCCGCTATGCGATGACGGAGAGCCCGAGCATCGCCGGCACCCGACCTGAGGACCCGCCGGAGGTGCAATTCCGCACCGTGGGCCGCCCCCAAGTCGGCATGGAGGTTTCCGTGCTGGCCGACGAGGGGGAAGTCGGCATGGTCCGCATCCGTGGGGCCTGCGTGATGCGCGGCTACTGGAACGACCCGGCACGGACGGCGAAGGCATTCGACTCCGAGGGCTGGCTGCTGACGGGCGATCTCGGCTATCTCGATGCCGACGGCAACCTCGTGCTCACCGGCCGCTCCAGCGACATGTACATCCGCGGCGGCTACAACGTCTATCCCGCCGAGGTGGAGAGCCTGTTGGTCACCCACCCGAAAGTCGCCGATGTCAGCATCGTCGCTGCTCCGGCGCCGACTATCGGTGAGATCGGTGTTGCCTTCGTGGTGCCGGTACCCGGTGAGACGGTCACCTTGGATGAGTTGCGGGAGTTCGTACGACGAAACCTGGCCGACTACAAGGCGCCGGACGTTCTGCATGTTGTCCAGGAGCTGCCGGTGAACGCGATGCACAAGATCAATCGGAGCGCGCTGCGCGAGTTGGCGAAGGCCTCCGTGACCACCGAGACCGCCCCGGCATCTGCCGCCGGCGTGGGCCGCTGATCGACAGGAGGAGCAAGTAGTAAGAGTCGAACCACCCACAGCGGTCATCGTCGCGGATGCCCGCACGCGACGGGCCGGCTGCTCCGCGGTCTGTCCGGCTCGAGCCCGCCACCGATCTGGGTGGAATCGTGAACCGGCGGGAGAAGGCCAGGATAGGCGGGGACCAGGTCGACTACGTCGTCGTCGGCACGTCATCCAGGCCGGATGCGGGCAGAACACCGCTCGACGGTCGCCGTCAAGGGCGGTAACGCGATGATGATGCCGGCGGTGACACTCATCAAGGTTGCGTGGCCAGGGTGAAGGCGATCGCCACCGCCGACCAGATGATCCGTGTCCGGGAGCATGATGTCGTCGCTGTCGGCGGCATGCAGTCGATGAGCCAGGCCCCGCACCTGCTGTCGAAGTCCGGGACCGGCTTCAAGTACTGCTACACAATGGTGGTCGACACGATGGCCTACGACGCGCTCTTCGACCAATTCACCTACCAGGCGATGGATGAGGCAGGCGACGAGCCGACGCCACGTCTCGGGTGCGGCGTCGGTGGGCGCGCTCGGCGCGGAAGCCGTCGAGCATCAGGTACAGGTGGCGGCGCCATGCGTGCGGGGCGATCCCGTCGGGCGCCTCGATGATCCGGCTGTGGGACCAGATGACGAAGGGGAGGTCCTCGGGTACCAGGTCGGGTCGTAGGCGGCCCTGCTCTCGCGCCCGTTCGACGATGCGCACGCCGGGTCATGGATCCGGGTCTGCTGGCTGGCCAGGCAGACGTTCTCAGGCAGCCGGATCGAGGCGAATTCGTTGAAGCCCCGGTCGCGGGCCTGGAGTTCGCACATGGTTTCCAGGAACAGGGACAGCCCTTCCCACACGTCGTCCATGCTCAGGGCCTGTTCCGCGGCGGCGACCCAGATCGCGAGCTTGCGCCAGCGAAGACCTCCTGCACCAGGCACAGTTGGCGACCTGCTCCAGCGACGCCTGCATCATGCGGCCGGCGGCGACCACATCCGCTCCGGCGTGGCGTTCTCGCAGCTGAGTTACTGGGTCAGCGACCTGCCAGGCGCGGTGGTGGTGGCCTACGAGACCGGCCGACCGGCTTCGTACCTGTACCGGCACCTGACCGCAGCCGGGTTCGGGTGCGAGGTCGCAGCAAGCGGCCTTCCAATCGGTGAAGTTGATGCTGCGTAGGCAGTTTGTCCGCCCTGTTCCATGGAAGCCCACGGTTGAGCGAATTCGTCGACCGGACCTCCGTCGGGGGAGAACGAGCCGTGTCTTACCGACCGGTGGTCAGCAGGCTGCACCACCTCCGGTCACGGACCTTCTCCCACCGCGCGGTCAGCCGCTCAGCCGGAGTCCACGCGCTCGTGTCCCGAAGATCTCGGTGCCGAATACCTCACCGAGTCTGGTGGCATCCCAGCGCTGCTCGTTGCTGCAGGCGACCGCGTCCTCGGTCCATCCGCCCATGAGATAGATCTTGTCGCCGATTGCTCGGATGACCTGTCCGGAGATTTGGCTGGCCTGCTCGCTCGCGAGCCACGCGACGACAGGGGAGCAAAGGGAGGCGTCCAGGGGATCGAAGGAGTCCTCGGGACGTTCGTCCGGCTCGGGGACGACGTCATCCTTGCCGGACGCGGAGAGACGGGTAAGGCCACCGGGCCCGATCGCATTGACGGTCACTCCGATGCTTGCCAGTTCCAGACTGAGGGTGAGCGTCAGGCCTGCGATCGCCGACTTGGCGGTCGCGTAGTTCGACTGACCGAAGTGACCCAGGAGCCCGGCACCGGAGACCGTGTTGATGATGCGGCCGTACGTCGTACCCGTGGAGGCTTTGGCGTTCGTGCGCCATCGGCGGGCGACCGAACGGCACGCGAGCCACGTTCCGCGGACGTGCACGCGCATCACCAGGTCGAAATCGGTGACCGGCATGTTCCAGATGGCTCGATCCCGCACGATGCCGGCGTTGTTCACGAGGATGTCCACGCGCCCGTACTCCGTCCAAGCCCGTTCGACCAATGCCTCGACCTGGTCCTCGTCGCCGACATCGCCGTAGTCCGCGATGGCTCGTCCACCGCGTGACCGGATGATGTCGACGACAACGTCGGCGTCGCGGCCGGATCCGTCGCCGGAGATCGTCGTCCCGAGGTCGTTGACGACGACGGCCGCTCCTTGCTTGGCCAGTTCCAGGGCATGACCCCGGCCGATACCGTGCGCGGCTCCCGTGACGATGGCGACCTTGCCATCCAACAGTCCAGGCATGAGGTGGTGATTCTCCTTCTTGTCTTGTCACCTTGTGGTGACACGGCCGGTGTGGTCGCCAGCGTGCCGGTGATGCGGTGAGGACAGCGCGGACTCAGGCAGGTACGAAGACCGGAGCCGACAATGTCTCGTCGAGCGGCTCGGCCCGGACGGTCAGAGCCATCCCGATGTGGAGGTCCTCTGGAACGCAGTCCACGATGGTGGTCATCAACCGGGGCCCCTCCTCGAGCTCGACGAGGGCGGCTACGTACGGGACGCGATCGGCGAACGGCGGCAAGTCGTTGACATAGACCGTGGAGAACGTGTACAGCGAGGCGCGGCCACTGGCAGGACGGGGCTCGACGGCGCAGCTCCAGCAAAACGGGCAGAAGGGACGCGGGTAGTGGTGCACCCGGTCGCAGTCCGTGCAGTGGGCGATGAGTAGGACGCCACCATCGCGGATCGCGTCCCAGTATGGCTGTGTGTCCGGCTCTATGGTGGGCAGGTCCCGGCGGTCGGCACGAGTCACGAGAGATCCTTTCTCACACGCCACGGAAAACGGGCGCGCGATTCTCCAGAAATGCGGCCACGCCCTCCGTGGAGTCGATGGAGTGGCTCTGTGCCTCCTGCATCAGACCCTCGAAGGCGAAGGAGGACGCTCGATCCTGATCGAGGGCGACGTTGAAGAGGCGTTTGGTCAGCGCGAGTGCGGTGGTGGAGGCCGCGGCCAACCTGGTGGCCAGTGCGGAGACCGTGGATGCCAAATCGTCACCGGACACGACCCAATTGACTAGTCCGAGCCGCAACGCGTCCTCGGCCGGAAGACGGTCGCCGAGCAGGGCCAGTTCCTTGGCCTTGCGCATGCCGAGGTGACGAGTGAGCAGGTAGGCGCCGGCCGCGTCGACCGTGATGCCGCGCAGAACGAACGACTCGATGAAGACTGCTTCCTCCGTGGCGATCACGAAATCCGCCGCGAGGGCCAGGTGAGCTCCCATCCCCGCCGCCGCACCCTGGACGACAGCGATCACTGGCTTGTCGCAGTCCAAGACGGCAGCGATCAGCTGCTGGGCGCCGCCCATGATTCGCCTGCTGACCTCCCCGACAACCGTCTCGGCGTCTGTTCGGCGGAGGCCGGTGACGTCCGCACCGGTGCAGAAGTGCCGCCCCGCGGCACGCAGGACGACGCACCGCACGGCGGCGGTCTCGTGTGCGCTCTGGAGTAGCGCGATGACCTGCCGCCGGTCCGACGGTCGCAACGCGTTGCCCTTGGCGGCCCGGTCGAGGGTGATGGTCAGGATCCCATCCGACAGCTCCGAACGGATCGAAGCGTGCGCTGCCTCTTCGTCAACCACATCGGCCTGGGTGTCCACTGCCTGGTCGTCGTTCATGTCAGCTATTCTGGCATCATCGTCACTTACTAGGCAACCAATGAGGGAGAAACCGCGTGACTGAGGCCCCACATCTGACGCCACCGTCATTTGAGTTCCCTATAGAGCTCGGGGCGGTGCGAGCGTTCGTCCAGGCCATGGAGTCGGGAAACCCCGCTTTCGCGGGAGCTGCCCCGGTCGTTCCGCCGACCTTCCTGGTGACGTCGCACCGTTGGTCCACGAAGGAGAACCGGATCGACCATGGCATCCCGAGGGCCCGGCTCCTGCACGGCGGGCAGGAGTTCCGTTTCCACGGGGAACCTCCCCGGGTCGGCCACACCCTCACCGCCCGGGAGCAGCTCACCGAGCGTTACCAGAAGCAGGGCCGCCGCGGCGGCACGATGGAGTTCGTCACCGTGACGACCGAGTTCCACGACCAGTCGGGAAGGCTTGTCGCGGAGATGAGCGCGACCTACATCGGTACAGCGCCGAAGGGGGAGCACGCATGAACGTCGCCACACCGGAAGTCGGTCAGCGTGCCGAGCCACGTACCTACGGCCCCATCACGTCAGAGACGATCGTGCGCTACTCGGCAGCATCAGGAGACCTCAATCCGATGCACTACGACAAGGATTTCGCCCAGCAGGCCGGCTACCCGACCGTGTTCTCGCAGGGCATGAACTCCGCCGCGCTCCTGGGCTCCTTCCTCTCTGATTGGTTCGAGCCGGCCTGGATTCGGCGATTCGGGGTCCGGTTCCGAGAGTTGGTCTGGCCTGGTGATCTCCTGGAATGCTCGGGGGAGGTCGTCGCGGTCGCCGCGGTCGAGGGAGGTAGCGCCGTTACCGTTGAGCTTCGGCTTCGTCGTCAGTCGGGCGAGACAGCTCTCGAAGGCTCCGCGGACCTGTTCGTGCCGGAGTCCGCGGCGTCCACAAGCTGACCTACGGCGGACGCGGCGCCATCCGGACCGGGCGGCGCCGCGTCCCCCGCCTCGCTCGCCCAAGCGCAGTGTCTGTGACGGTGCCCGGCCTGCAGCCGTACCAGGCGGCTCGGTCCCATTGCCAAGCTGGACATACGTCATGCCGTGCTGCTTGGCCACGCCGGCAGGCACGTCGAGCGCTTCCCAGATCGCCTTGATGGTTCCCTGCACCGCGTCCGACCGGCGTGTGGCGATTGTCCCTGCCAGCGTCTCGGCATGGACCAGAGGTCCCTCACGGGCGGCCACCTCGCTGACCAGTCCCAGACCCATGGCCGTTCTGGCCCTGATCCGTTCGTCGTTGCCGACGGGGGCGCAGCGCAGCACGTCGCCCGGCGGGCGCGATGCAGCCTGCCGATCGGCTCCGGTGCCGAGACGATGCCGACGCCGGCATGCGGGTCGAAGAAGGTCGCCCCCTCCGAGGCGATGACGATGTCGGACTCATTGATGAAGTACATCCGGCCGCCTGCGGCCATGCCCTGAAAGGCGACAACAACACGCTTCCAGACGTTGGGCGCGTGGCCCGAGCCACTGACCCGGGTCCATCTGGTTGAAGATCGGCTCCTCCAACCACCTCGGTCCTTCATCGGGGTCGAGACCGGTGCAGAACGCTCGGCCGCCAGCCGCCCGGCACGACCGCGTGGATGTCTTTGTCTCCTCGGACCTCCGCCCAGGCAGCGGTCATGTCCAAGGTCATCTGCCGGTTAAGCCGTTCGAGCCGGTTGAGCGTGATCGCAGGGCTTGATCAAGCTCCGTAGCTGTCCGGATCGTTGGTGATGCCCAGGATGGGGAGTGCTCGGTGGGGCTCGTCGCGTATCGCCCGGGTGGTCTTGGCGATGTTGTCGGCGCCGAGGGTTTTCAGCACGCCGATGGCGAGGTTGCGGAGGGTCGCCAGGGCCCGTGGTGCGGTCCCGGCGTGGACGGTGGAGGCCTCCTCGGCGAAGGTGACGTCCCTGATGTGGTGCGAGGAGTTCGCTGGTGACGGCGTAGACACTCTCACGGGTCTCGCGCTTGCCGGTGGGCTTGCGGCGGCGGTGGACGCGGATGGCCAGGCGGGCGTGGGGAAAGGCGATTCCGCCGAGTTCGTCGGCGATACCGCAGGTCTTGACCGAGCGGGACTCGCGGCGTCCGTGTCCGGTCCCGGAGGCGGTGTGCTGGACTGCGATGGACTGCCAGGGCAGAGCGGCGAGTTGGGTGTAGGCGGTGGGCTGGTTGGTCTTGATCACGGCGATGTAGTGGGCCTTCTTGGTTTCCACCAGCCAGGAGATGTTCGCCTTGACCGAGTGCAGGGCGTCGAAGGTGACGACGGTGCCGGTCAGGTCCAGCGGTGCCAGCAGCGGCCGGAAGTGCGTGGTTTCGTTCGTCTTCGCGCCGACCTCCACCTGGGCGAGGGGCACGAGGGTGCCGTGGGTGACCGCGGAGAGCAGATGCCGGCGCGTCGCGGTGAGACGGGCTGATCCCTTGAGTGCTTTGCGTCGACGGCGATCGCGCGCGAGCGCCCGGACGCGGAGGGCGACGGCGCCTGGGCGGGTTGGGTGGCGGCCCGGTGCCGGTCGGCCAGGCAGGCGCCGACCGCCCGGTCCAGGGCGTCACCGTCAACAGCCCCCAGCACACGGCCGATCGTGGCCGACGCCGGAGCGCGCCGCCATCTGAGCAGGTGGCGGCGGATCCCGATCACTGTCAGGACTGCGTTCGAAGCACGCTGGCCCCACTCGGCGAGTTCATCGATGCTCCTCGCTCCCGAGACGGCCGCGCACGCACACACCAGCAGGATCGCTGTGAATGAGTACCACCGGCCCCGGCAGGCGCGCGGGTCGGGCACGGAATCGAAGTACGGGCGCAGGTCGGCAATCCGGCCGGTGTCCAGCGGCCCCAGTTTCACCAGCACGGCAGGGATGGGAGAGGATGCAGCAGCAGGCACGGGCCACCTCATGATCATCGGGCTTAGACGCCACAATGATCACGAAGCCCGTACCTGCTCTGCTATGCGCCCCAACCGGTCACAACCCGATCAGCCGCACGACCCCGGAACTTGCAACCGCCCTGGCGTGATCGTGGCGACGCTCGCGGCAACTTCGAACAGCATGGTCTCGTATCGCATCAGACAGTTCCTGCTTGCGGGATTGCCTCGGTGCGGTGGAGCACTGCGTCTTTGATCTCCTTCTTCATCAGCTTTCCAAGGGAGTTCACCGGTAGTTCGGCGGCCGTCTCGAGCTGGACCGGGAACTTCCGCCGGTTCACGCCGCGCCCGTCCAGGAAGTCGCACAGCGACTGGAGGGAGGGCGGCTCGCCGGTCGGTACGATGACCGCGCAGACGCGTTCGCCGGTCTTGTCGTCCGGGAGGCCGATGACGGCGACCTCCCGGACGGCAGGGTGCTCGGTGAGGGCCAGCTCGAGTTCGCGCGCCGAGATGTTCTCCATGTTCCTGATGATGATGTCCTTGAGACGTCCGGTGACGATGAGGAAGCCTTCGTCGTCGATGCGTGCCAGGTCGCCGGTGCGGAAGTAGCCATCCTCGTCGAAGGCCTCCGAATCGAGGTTCGCGTCGACGTAGCCAGCCATCAGCGAGTTTCCGCGAACGCGGACCTCGCCCGACTCTCCTGGTGGCACGGGGGCGCCGTCTGGCGTGGTGATCTTGAGACAGACGCCACTGGGTCGGCCGTCAGCGACCGCAAGGTGCGCGAGGCTGTCGTCGAGGGTTGCCATGCTGATCAAGGGCATCTCGGTCATGCCATAGCCAGAGACGATCTTGGCTCCGAACGTCTCCATCACCTGCTCGTGCAGGGCCTTGGCGCGGGGGGCGCCTCCGATCAGGAAAGCCCTCAGGTCGGGGAAGAAGCGGGTCTCTGAATTCTGCCGCTGGACCTCCAGGAAGCCCTGGACGAATGGAAGACCGGAACAGCACAGAGTGGTACCGGCGGCCGTAAGATGCCGAGCGGTCTCGAGGGGCGCGAAGCTCTCGGTGACCACCAGGTGAGCCCCCGACCGTACCGCGCCGAGGAAGAACACCAATCCCCCGATGTGGGCGACCGGTGCGATGGAGGAGATGACGTCGTTCGGACCAGGCGACACGGCTGCGCAGAACGTTCGCGCGGCGGCGACGAGGTCGCTGTCGCGGTGGCGGGCTCCCTTCGGGACCGCCGTGGTGCCTGACGTGTAGTAGAGCCAGCGCACGTCGTCAGGAGCCGCCCCGCGGGCGCGGGGAAGCGGGGCGGAGGAGCCATGGGGGAGCGCTGATTGGAGTACCAGCGCTTGGAGACCCGGCACCCTGCCCTCGAGCCGACGTGCCATCGACGCATGGTCGTACCGTGGCTGGCTCTCTGGCACCAGAAGGAGGGCAGAACCCGCCTGCCGAACCATGAACTCGACGTCCGGTTCGCGCAGCGTTGTGACCAGCGGGTTTTGGACGGCACCGAGGCGCGAGAGTGCTACCGAGACCAGGAGTGCGTTGATCGTGGTCGGTAGTTGCCACGAGACGACGCTGCCCTCGCGAACACCTCGTGCGTACAGCCAGGCTGCGACGCGTTCGGCCTCGTCGGCGAAAGCCCCGGCGCTGAGGGTCCTGCCGTGCTCATCCGACACGAGTGTTGAGCCTGGATCAAGATCCGCACGGTGGGCGAGTGACTCCCACAGCGTCGGCGACCATTGTCCGTCCGTCGCCGGCAGAGCTTCGGATGTTCCCTGCGTCTGAGTTCCTGCTGAACGCCCTGCCCTCATGTCTGCGTCGGCCTTTCGAATGTCATCCGGCAGTGTCGTGGGGAAGTAACTCCAGTGCAGTAGATAGGATGTCAGATCTTGGAACCGATGTGGTGGCCTCCCGGGACGTCCGGCTCCTTGGGAGGCGATGGTGGTCAGGTCACGTTCGAAGCCGGCGACCGAGCGGCTCACCGGCTCGATCAGCAACCACGTGTGAACCCTGCGCCGCCGTACTCGGCGAGTCGAGTCATCACCTCGGCCGGGCGCTAACCAGCGGCGGCACAGACCACGTTGATCTCTGCCACTTGCTCCGCGAGGACCGAGAGGGGGTCGAGAGTCGGCGAGCCGGTGACTGCGGCCGGTTCCGGGCTTTGCGGCAAGGGCATCCAGCCCTCGCCGAGTTCCGACGCACGTCTCCGCGCTGCGGCCGTTGCCGCCGAACCCGATAGGCGGTCCGCCCGGTGTGAACAGACGGGGCATCGCTCGCCCACTTGGAATATCGTAGACACTGTTGTCAGATTTGTCTTCTACTTGTGGCGTGCTACGAATGGGCGCCCAGGGCGGCGGCCGTGGGGGAGCTGGGCGTCCCGATGGCGAGATGAGTCGCCAGCCGTATGGTTGTGACGCAAACGCGAATCTGACAGTATGTATATCAAAGCGAAGGGAAGTGGCCGGGGAGTCAACCGTGCCTGGGCACCGTCGACCGGTCTTCACGCGGCGGGCAGCAGACCATGAGCGTGCCAACGAACCTGCTGCACACGACCTACGCCGTCGGCCAAGGCGTCAGGTCGTCGTCTGATGCTGAACCGTCCGGAACGGCGCAATGTGCTTCGTCTTGCCGACCGGTGCCTACCAGGCCGGAGCACGCGTGCGCCGATACGGCGATGCACGGCGAGGTGAGCAGGTCCCAGCTCCTGTATGCCGCCGCCGAGTTCCGAGCCGGACACGGGGGCGTCGCCTATCAGGCCTCCGTCGCCCGCGTGATAGCTGCACGGGCGGCGAGTGACAACGCGCGAATGGCGCTCCAGCTGCATGGAGGAAACGGCTACACCTGGGAGCACGACCTCCACCTTGCCGCGAAACGAGCAACTGTCCTGGCGCTCCAGCTGGGCAGCAGAGACCTGCACTTGTCCCGAGTGCTGGAAATGGAGGACGCGTGACTCGACGGGTAGCGATCGCGGGAGTAGGTCTTTCGGGCGTGGGAGACGACCAGCTGACCAACCCGTACGCGCTCATCAGCGAGGCCGCACGACGAGCTGTCGAGGAGGCCGGACTGGCTCCGAACGAGATCGACGGGTTCGCATCGACGGGTCTGGGCGCCCTTCCTCCGGTCGATGTTGCGGAGCATCTCGGTATCCGGCCGACGTGGATCGACTCGACCGCGGTGGGTGGTGCGGCCTGGGAGGTGATGGCCGCGCACGCTGCGGACGCGATTTCCCTGGGCAGGGCCGACGTGGTCCTGCTCGCCTACGGCTCCTCCTCCCGTTCGGACATCAAGAACGGTCTGCGCACGGCCACCTTGGACTGGGGGTCGCGAGGCCCGTTGCAGTGGGAAGCGCCGTATGGCCACACCGTCATCAGTAAGTACGCCATGGCCGCGCGACGACATATGTACGAGTACGGCACCACTGTGGAGCAGCTGGCCGAGATCGCGGTCTCGGCCCGTTACAACGCCTCGCTCAATCCGGACGCGACGTTCCGCGTTCCCTTGACGGTGGAGGAGGTGCTCGCCGGCAGAGTCATCGCGGACCCGTTCACAAAACTGCAGTGCTGCATCCGTTCCGACGGAGGCGCCGCGTTGGTCCTGGTGGCTGAGGACCGCATGCAGGATCTACCTGGTCTGCCGGTGTGGATACTCGGGACGGGGGAGGCCATCTCCCATATGTCGACGAGCCAATGGGAGGACGTGACGGTCGGACCCGCGAAGATCTCGGGCACTCTTGCATTCGAACGAGCCGGGGTCACGCCGCAGGAAATCGATGTGTGCGAGATCTACGACGCCTTCACCTCCATGCTCCTGGTGAATCTCGAAGACCTGGGCTTCTGCAAGAAGGGCGAGGGCGGGGACTTCGTCCAGGACGGCCGGCTGCGCGTCGGCGGGGCGCTGCCGACGAACACCGATGGAGGTGGCCTCTCCGCAATGCATCCGGGCCAGCGTGGGCTCTTCCTGATGGTTGAAGCGGTGCGCCAACTCAGGGGGCAAGCCGGTGCTCGCCAGGTAGCGGATGCCCGATTGGCCTGCGTGAGCGGTACAGGAGGATGGTTCTGCTCGAGCGGCACCATGATCCTGGGAGCCGACTGACGAGGACGCCATGACGGAACTGCCAGCCGGATGAAAGCGACACCTGTTTGTGTAGATGGACTCCGTTCCTGTTCGAGCATGAGTGGCGTCGAGTCTGTCCGGCCTAGAGGTTGTCCCGTATGGGGCGTGAGCTATCCGGTGAGGGCCAGGTTGTGGAGCCGGGCGATGCCGAGCATGGCCTGGTGAACGCCGTTGCCCTTGAGGCGGCAGTCCCGAAGGATCTTCCAGTTCTTCAGCCGGGATAGGGCGTGTTCGACTCGTGCCCGTGCCCGGCGGTGGACGGCGTTCTCTGCTTCCTGTTGCGGGCTGAGGTGTCTCTGGCCTCGTCGCCTGCGGTGCGGGATGAGAAGGCCAGTGCCCTGGTAGCCACCGTCGGCGATGGTCGGGGCACCGCGGCAGACCCGGTCCACACCGGATTCGGTGAACGCCCGGCAGTCGTTGCGACTGCCGGGCAGCGGCAAGCCGATCGCCACCACCAGGCGGCTGTTGGCGTCGATGACGACCTGCAGATTCGTCGAGTACCGATAGTTCTTGCTGGACGCGGCGACGCTGCGGTCCCGGGTAGGCACCAAGGTGCCGTCGACGATGTAGACAGTGTCCCTGCGCGGACGTCGGGCCGGCGCGATGGCCAACAGCGGTGCCAGGTGATCGAGGATACGGTCGGCCGCGGACTTCGAGACCCCGAACAACGGTGCCACCTGCCGCAACGTCAGGTTCGTGCGCCAGTACGTCGCCACCAGCAACACCCGGTCCTCCAGCGGCAACCGCCAGGGACGGCCCCGCTGAACGTCACCCCCGCGACGCCGCACCAACGCCACCAGCCTGGCGAACTGCACCTCGCTCAACCCGGAGAACGGCTCGATCCACTTCGGATCATCAGCTGAAATCACCCCACCCATGCCCAGCCAACGCACCAACCACCCCACCGGTTACGGGACAACCTCTAGCGGTGCCCTGGCTTGCCGCTTACCACTTCCACGGTCTGACACCCTATACACTTCAGGGCGAAGGCTCTCGGTCCGCTCGACAGTCGCTCAGCGGAAAGGAATCAGACAATGGAACGGCGTCCTAGTTACGGTCCGAACAGCATCACTATCGGGGACCGCGGTGCAACCACAGTCGGAAACGTCCTGCAGACCGCACTGGCGCTTTTTGGTGAAAAGGGATTCCACAATACGACGATCCAGGATATCGCCGACCAAGCCGAGATGTCTCGCGCTACGCTCTACCAATACTTCGAGAGCAAAGAAAGAATCTTCATCGAACTTCTGGAAGAATGCGGGGCGTCACTGCTGGACCTTGCTCGCCACCTAGAACCGCTCAGCGCCACGGAGCGAGGCTTCAGCAACCTTCGATGGTGGCTCGACCGATGGGCTGAGGTATACGAGCGGTACGAGATTTTGTTCCGCGAATGGTCGAATATCGACACTCCGGGAGCGCCGGTACGGCCCCTGGTAGCAAAATTCAATGAAACGTACAACACGCGGATAGCGGATTGGCTTTCGAGCAGCGGCGTCAACGGAGTCGATCCCCGTGATGCCGCCAACATGTTGACGAGTCTGATCATTTATCTCAACTATGCGGACCATGCGAGCAAGGAATCCGGCAGCGGTACCCGGCTGCCGAGTGAGGAGCTGCGTTACTACTTCTCCGTATCACTGCAGCTCATGCTTTTTCCGGAGACTCCAGTGGACGTGACACGCGGGGATCGTACCGTGCCACGGGCATGGAAGAACCACCGTATCACCGGCAAACTTGCCTCCCGTGATCTGGGGCCGATGCCCACCCCATACTCAGACCGGGTCGCCGGCCTGACCGCTCGAGCCGTCCAAACGGTGAACATCCTGATGCGCGCAGGTGGGGAATGCTTCGCCGAGTTTGGATACCAGAAGACCAACATCGACGACATCGTTCGTACGGCCGGGTTCGCGCGAGGGACCTTCTACAAGTACTTCGACACCAAGGTTGAGCTACTGGAAGCCTTGGCCGAGATGTGTGCCCGCGACCTGATCGCTGGTGCGCTTCGCCTCGAACGTGTCAACGAGAATGACTATACGAACGACTTCAAGGAGTGGGTGCGCACCACACTGAAGGCGAGCAGCGAATATCGTGGGGTGATTCGCGCCTGGCGGGAGCGGAGGCCGGCAACCACTGCCATGGAAGGCATGCGCGCGCATGTGGCCACGTCCATTCGGCGAGCGCTCTTTCTGGCACTCAGCCGATCACGGCGAGGCCATCCCATGCACCTGAGCGCCAGCCGAATCTTTGTCGGCGGTGTCTTCGATCAATTTCCCGACACATTGGTGCTCCATTACACCGACCCGTCGCCCGAATATCTGGAGACCCTTATCGCTGACCTGCTGGACCGGGCGATCCTCGGGTTCACCGATGAAGCCAGGCACTCGCCCGGGCCTCGCGAATGAGGGCTCGCGCCCGGGGACGGGCCACTCGTGCCCCGTTCCGAACGCAATCACGGCGAAGGTTAGCCAGGACTGGGCCGAGCGCGCTGTGACAACTGGGGCACCATGATGCCGCCGTATGTCTCGGCCGTGCTCAAACACCGGTCCCGCCGTTCACGACCGACCTGAGTCAGTCGCCCGCCGCGTACCAGGCTCCCGGCCATTGCCGGAACAGTCCCGCGGGCTGGGCTGCTGCGGTCAGGTGGCGAATCGAGGGAAGAGGAGTTCGGCGTTGCGGTGTTCGATCGCCTCGCGGTCGGGTTGGGTGAGTTCGGCGGTGTCCAGGAGATGATTGAAGTATTCGGTTCCTGCCGTGCCGGCGTAGGGCCAGTCGCTGCCGTAGAGTACGTGGCCGGGTTCAGCGAACGCGGCCAGCAATTTCAGGGCGTCGTGGCCGGTCGACAAGGCGGTGTCGAAGTAAAAGCGTTTGAGACCGGCCAGGATGGCGTCGGGGGTCGACGGAGTGGACTTCGGCGAGCTGAGAATCGGGATGATCCCGGCGAAGCGCTGCGCCGCGTAGGGCAGGAATCCGCCAGCATGGGACAGGATGACCTTGACGTGTCGATGGCGGTGCATCACTCCGGAAACCACGAGGTCGACGGCGGTACGAGTAGTGTCGAACGGGAAATCGACCACCGCTGGGCTAAGGCCGTGGAGGGGTCGGAGTTCGGTGGCCGTGGGGTGGATGAAGACCACGGCCTGGCGACGATCGAGTTCTTCCCAGACCGGTTCCCATCGCCGGTCGCCGAGGTATATGCCGCCGGCGTTGGACAGCAGCACCACCCCGTCTGCCTGCAGGGTGTCGAAGGCATAGCCGACCTCCTCGAGCACGCTGGCGGGATCGTGATCAGCCATGGGCAGGCTGGCGAAATGTCCGAACCGGTCCGGGTGGTTCTTGACCAGTTCTGCGGTGAACTCGTTGACTTCCCGGGCCAGGCGGGGACCACCTCCGTCGGCAGTGGACGGGAGACCTGGCGCCGACACTGACATCACCGCTGCGGTGACACGGTGATCGTCCATCCATGACAGCGTGGACGCGGCCGACCACGGCGTCGACGTGCCCGCGAAACGTTCGAAAACAGGGGGAATCACGTGATGATGAACATCGAGCCGCCCCGATGCAGGTGTGGCCATTAGTTCTTCCTCTCAGTAACACCGACTTGCGACGCGACGTGGGAGCCCCCGAGTGCTGGCGGGTACGACTGCCCACGGGATTCGCCCCGCGGAGGCGGGTAGCTCGGCAGTCCGCTCCACGACCAAGACCTTGTGTGGCTACCCGCCCCGAGCACTTGCGGTAAGTTGTTTAGTAAACATTACCGTAAGTATTACGGTGCTACTGTACCACTGTGAGTCAATCCCGCAAGCGGACAAGGCGCTCGCCTCCTGTGCTGGTGAGCCCCGTGCCGGCCGATGTCGAAGAGCTCGCCGTGGCCGCGGACGCCTGGTTCGCGCGGACGTGGCCGCGGGCCGGCTGGCCTGTGCGTGCGGATGACCGTACGCCCCGTGGGGCTTCGCCCGGCCCCGCACCATCCACCAGGCCGACGGTGCGGGGCTGGTGGTCCGGCCCACCCGCGTGCGCTGCCGCGGCTGCCAGGTCACGCACGTGCTGCTCCCAGCCGTCTGCGCGCCACGCAGCGGGTACGCCACCGACGTCATCGGCCCGGCACTGATCGCCGGCGCTCTGGGCGCCGGGCACCGCGTGATCACCGCCGAGCTGCAGCTGATCCGCTAACCCCATTCGTCGTCGGGTATGCCGAGGACGGCAGCGTCATGGACGTCCGGGTGACGCTGGAGCGCGGCTTCGATCTCGGCCGGGGCGATGTTCTCGCCACCCCGGATGATGGTGTCGTCGGCACGGCCCCGGGCGAACAGATAGCCGTCCGTGTCGAGATGCCCTCGTCGCGGGTGGCGAACCAGCCGTCGGCGTCGGTGACCGGGCCGCTCCCGCGGCACTCCCCCGCGACCGGGGACCCCTGACGTGAATCGTTCCGACGGTGCAGGGCGGGCAGGGCCAGCCGTCCGCGTCCCGGATCTCGACGCTGACCGACGGCAACGGGCGTCCGACTGATGTCAGCCGGGCCCGGACCTCGACGTCGGGGCTGCTGAGAGCCTCGCGATCTCGACCGCGCCGACCCAGCGGTGCAGATGCGTTCCCACTGCGAGTCCTGCCATCGCGACGCTTCCTCTGTTGCGTAGTCGCGGAGCGCGGCACCGGCCCTTTCTATACAGTACTAATTACCGTACTGTTTTCTGTATTTTCAGCGGCCCCGGAACACGGGTGCCCTGCGCTCCTCGAAGGCCCGCCCGGCCTCCTGGGCGTCCTCCCCGATGCCCAGGCCCAGGAGGGTTACCTCGTTCTTCCAGACCTGGTCGAACGACGAGTCATAGGCGTCGTTGATCTGGCCCTTGACGTGTCCCAGGCCGATCGTCGGTCCTGCGGCCAGTCGGTGGGCGAAGTCCGCCGCGGCGCTGAGCAGTTGGTCGTCCGGGACGCACCGGTTGGCGAGGCCCCACTGCTCCGCCTGCCGCCCGCTCACCGGCTCGCCGAGCAGGGCGATCTCCTTCGCGCGGACCGGGCTCAGTGAACGCGCGAGCAGATACGCGCCACCGGCCTCGACGGGCAGCCCGCGCGTCACGAACACCTCGCAGAAGCTCGCCGACTCGGCGGCTATGACCAGGTCGCAGGCGAGCGCGAAGTTGCAGCCGAAGCCGTAGGCCGCGCCGTTCACGGCGGCGACGAAGGGCTTCTCGTTCTCCCAGACGTCGCGGATCAGCCGCCACCAGCCGTACCGACGGCCGTCCTCGCGGGCGATGTTGGCCTGGGCGCCACGCCGCCTCTCGGGCCTGATCTCGATGTGGTCCGCCTCGCTGAGGTCGGCGCCCGAGCAGAAGGCCCGGCCCGTGCCGGTGACCACCGCCGCGCGGATGGAGGGGTCGTCGCGCACCTCCGCGATCGCGGCGATGAGCGCGTTACGCAGCGATTTGTGCACGGCATTGCGCAGGTGCGGGCGGTTCAGCGTGATCCAGGCGATGCCGTCCGCGACCTTGAACTCCAGTCCGGCCTCGGAGAATTCGTCGAGCATGGTGTACCGCCAATCCGGTAGTGGGTGCGATGGTTCAGAACTGGGACGGGGCGAGGGTGCCGGCGGCGCTGAACAGGCCCCGGATGCCCTGGACGAGACTGGTACGCACGCCCTCGACGGGTACGGCGGCATCCCCGCGCAACTGACGCACTGCCCTGGATGGCGAACATGGCGTACATGCCGGCGTGCGTGTACAGCAGTCCGCCGCCGTTGGTGTTCATCGGCAGGGAGCCGCCGGGGCGGGTGGCCCCGCTCTCGATGAAGACGACGGCCTCGCCCCGTCCGACGCATCCGAGGTCCTCCACCCCGTAGAGGGGGATGCGCGCGTAGGCGTCGTAGACCATGAGTGGTCGACGTCGTCGGTGGTCAGCTCCGCCTCGCTCAGGACCGTGGCCGAGGCCTCCCGGAAACCGGCGAACGTGGTCAGATGCTCCATGGACGACGGGCCGGGGCCCTCGCTCGACTCGCCCGAGCCCAGGACGGTCCCCGGCGGATGGCGCAGGTCCAGGTCGGCGGCGCGCTCCGCGGACATCAGCACGAGGGCGCCGCCGCCGTCGGTGACGGGGGCAGCACTCCAGGGCGAGTGCGCCGACCATCGACTCCACGGCAAGGCCGATCGCCGACTTGTCCGGTACGACGCCGATCCGTTCTGACTCGGCCGCAGCGGCAATGACCACGGTGGATGTCATGGGCGTGCCCCTTCCCGGACCGAGTCCCCCCGCGGCGGCCGGGCGTGCCCGTTCCTCGGGCACGGGCCGGAACTGCGGCAGAACGACCTCGCGCCGCTTTTCGAAGTGACCTCCACCGGGAGGCCTGTGCGGATGTGCTCGGGCGTCTGCGGGACGTCGAAGATGTTCGCCGTCAGTCGGGGGGCCTTCGTCGAGCTTGACGAAGGCGATGGCGTAGGGCGCGTCGCCCTCGTAGCCGGGCGACCGTATGTGGTTGATGACGAAGGATGCTCGCGATACCGCCCTTGGCCGCACCGCAGTTGGCCTGGCCGAAATTGCCGGAGAGGCCGCTGCCCGACGAGGTGTTGACCACGCGCGCGTCCACGAGCTCGTCCGTCTTGGCCCGGTTCCGCCATTGCGGCCCGCGGCCTGGGTCATGGCGAAGGTGCCATCATGAAGTCGCGGTCCGCGCGGGCGTTCTCGCGCCGCAGGCCGGAGACGACGAGACTGCGGCCGGGGTCGCCGCCTCGTACATCCTCGACCTTGATGACGTCCGTCCCCGGTCCGCGAACACGGCGCCCGCCGACGGGACGAATGTCCATGACGCCAGTTCGACGACGAGAACCCCCTGCAGGATGCCGGTCATACGGCACGTCGCCCCCAGTTCGGCGGTGCTTCCGCAACTCAAACCGCATGCCTTACGGTAGCCAATTCGACATAGCTGGACAAGGCTCTTGCGTCGCCGACCTGTGAAGTCAGCCGTCGAGCCGCTCCACGACCGTCGCGTTCGCCAGGCCCCCGGCCTCGCACATCGTCTGCAGCCCCAGCCGGCGGCCGCCTGTCTCCAGCACGTCGAGGAGTGTGCACAGCAGCCGGGCCCCGGACGCGCCCAGCGGATGGCCGAGTGCGATGGCGCCGCCGTGCGGGTTCAGGCGCCGCGGGTCCGCGCCCGTCTCGGCGAGCCAGGCAAGGCGGACGCTGGCGAAGGCTTCGTTCACCTCGAAGGCGTCGATGTCGTCCACCGTCAGGCCCGTGCGCCGCAGCGCCTTGAGAGTGGCGGGGCCGTCAGCATCAGGACCGGGTCGTCACCCACGACGACCGACGAGCGGATACGGGCCCGTGGCCGCAGCCGTCGCTGATCTGAGAGGAGTTGCCCGCCGCGACACGCCAGTCGATCTGGGGGAAGCGCCGGGTGTACGCCTCGTCCCGGAACGCGGGACGCAGCCCCGCGAGCTTGTGCACGTCGGTGTCGGTGCGGATCCCGTCGTCCCGGTGACCGCCGGCGCGCTCCGGTCGACGGTGACGGGCACGACGCTGAGGCCCAGGCGTCCGGCTCGGCGCGCCTCGGCCGCCAGTTCGTGGGAACGCACGGCGAACTCGTCGAGCGCGCTGCGGCCGATGTCCCACTTCGCCGCCACCAGCTCCGCCGCGATGCCCTGCGGTACCAGGCCGCCGCCGTACCGAGCGGCCACCGAGGCTCCGTACGGGTCGGCCCCGGCCTGGTTGGTGAACATCGGCACTCTGCTCATCGACTCGATGCCGCAGGGATGACCAGGTCGTACGCCCCGGAGACGATGCCCTGGGCGGCGAAGGCCACCGCCTGCTGGCTCGAACTGCACTGCCGGTCCACCGTGGTCGCCGGAACCGACTCTGGGAAACCCGCCGCGAGGACCGCGCCGCGGGTGACGTTCGCGCTCTGCTCCCCGACCTGGGTGACGCAGCCGCCGATCACGTCGTCGACCGCACCGGGATCGATCCCGGTGGCCTGGACCATCCCGCCGAGCACCTGGGCCAGCAGCTCGACGGGATGGAGCTGTGAAAAGGCGCCTCCTGCCCTGCCCGCACCAGGGGGCTGCGGACCGCCTCGATCACGACCGCCTCACGTGCGCTCATGCCGGCACCAGCTCCAGTGCGCGGGCGAGCCAGGCCCGGTGCTCGGTGGCGTTTCCGTACAGCACTTCGAGGGTCTTGGCCCGCCGCAGATACAGGTGGGCGGGGTGCTCCCAGGTGAAGCCGATGCCGCCGAGCACCTGGACCAGGGTCTCGGCCGTCCCGGGCGCTGCCTTGGAGCAGTGGGCCTTGACGACGGAGGCGACCTCCGCGAGGTCGGCACCGTCGCGGCCCCGGGCCGACACCACGCCCTCCGCGATCTCCGCGGCGCCGCCGACCGCCGCCCGCATCTGCTCCACCGCCACCAGAGAGTCCGCCAGGAGGTGTTTCACCGCCTGGAATCCGTCGATGGGCCTGCCGAACTGCTCACGGTCCAGGGCGTACTCCACGGCGGTCTCCAGGCATCTGCCGGCCACCCCGAGGAGTTCCGCACACGCCAGGACCGCGGCAACGTACAGCGTGAGCGAGAGCCCGGCTCCGAAGTCCTTGTCCAGCAACTGACCTTTCACATCGGTCAGTTCGACCCGGTACTGCTTGCGCGTACGGTCCAGCACGGTGAGCGGACGCAGCTCGACGCCCTCCGCGCGGGGGTCCACGGCGAACACCTGGACCCGCTCGCCCCGCACGGCCGTCACGAGCAGGACATCAGCGATGTGCGCGTCCAGCACATGCGTCTTCGCCCCGCTCAGCCGCCCTCCGGCGGCGTCGTCCGAGACGGTCGTCCGAGCGCCGTGCACGTCGTCCGACGCGAGCGTGGCGACGCAGGCGCCGCGGCCGCCGTGCTCCTCGCTCCACGCGGGGGCGGGCCACTTGCCGCCGGCCGTGGTGCGCTGCCAGGCGCAGCGTGCCTCCCAGGAGCCGGCATCGTCGCCCCACTTCTCGCGGAACCGCGGCACCTCCGCGTCCAGGAACGACCTGAGTTCTTGAAGCAGTTGCTCCATCAGTCTCCTCCTCCCGCGATACGGGCGCCGAGCGGTTCCACGAACCTGAGGAAGCGCAGGACGTCCGACAGGTGGGTGCAGCCGAGGGTGCCGGGCAGGCGTGCCTTGACCTCGCTGTCCGCGGCACGCAGGGACGTGCCCAGCAGGGCATGGACGTTGCCCGACGCGAGCGGGCACTCCGGGAACGGCAGGGCCCGCGGGGTCACGGTGATCGCCGAGAGCACGAGCGAGTCCCGGTCGGCCACGGCGTGCAGCTCGTACTCGTGCAGGGAGCCCTCGCGCCCGTCACGATCCACGTGGCTGTCCCTGAAGTACTCGTAGATGGCCAACTCCTGTCCTTGCGCGGTGACTTCGAGGATGCGGCGCCTGTGCATGGAGCTGGACCGTGAGGGGTGTTCGAGATGGAAGTCGGCGGGGTGGTCGAGCATCGCGGGGAAGTCGGGGGCCTCGGGCGTCCGGCTCAGGAGGTGGCCGCCGGTCTGTGACAGGCGGTGCGCGGTGCCGTCCGCGGCCCAGCCCGTGCAGACGCCGACCAGGGGCGTGGGCCGCGGACGGGGTGGTTCGCCCAGCTCCGCGATCCTGCCGTAGCCCGAGACCAGTCGCACCGTCGGCAGGTCGTCGAGGAGGGCGGCGTCGAGCGAGTCGGGCGGCAGCCCCGCGTCCGTGAGCGCCCGGAGCCTGGCGCGGAATCCGCTGACGGCGGGGTGGCCGGTCACGGCTTCGACGACGGATCGCGGAAGCGGCGCCGTCAGCCGGGAGAGCACGGACCCGTTGTCGAGTACGGCGCTCAGGCGCGCGGACGCCGTTTCCGTGAGGCGGCCGTGTCCATCCACGACGGCGTCGCGCGCGGCAGCCCGCACGAGGAGGTCGTGGTCCCAGGTCGGATGTGGGGTCACCTGGAGGTCGGACGTGCGCCGCGCCGACGACGGCCGACGTGCGGGCAGCCGCGCGGCGACCCCGAGCAGGGCGGGCGGCGTACTGCCCGCGGTCAGCTGCACCATGGATTCATCACCTTCTGTATGGAACTTCCAGTACGGCTGCGGCCGTTCACATCAGACGGCGCAGGATCTCGACCGTTTCGGCCGGTCCGGCGCCGCCGATCACCGTGATGTCGAGCGTGCTGACTCCCGACTCGGCGAAGGCCGCCAGCCGCTCGGCGATCCAGGACTCGGGGCCGACGAGGTTGCCGAGGGACAGCCACTCAGCGGGCACGGCGGCAGCGGCCTCGGCGCGTCGCCCGGCCAGGAAGTGGTCCTGGATCTCGGCGGCCTCGCGCTCCCAGCCCATGCGGCGGGCCAGTGCGTTGTAGTAGTTCGACTGCCGTGAGCCCATTCCGCCCACGTACAACGCGATCCGGGAGCGGGCGGGGGCCAGGAGCCGGTCGGCGTCGAGGCCCTCGCCGACGGCCACGTCGACGTGTGCCACCACGTCCAGTGCACCGAGTACGGGATCCCTGCGTTTGGTACCGTCCCTCAGCGCGTCGCCGAAGGCCCGGTCGGAGCGCTCGGGCACGAAGAAGAAGGGCAGCCAGCCGTCGGCCGTCTCGGCGGCCGCGGTGACCGACCGGTCGCCGCGCGCCGCCCAGTACACCGGGACCGCGGGACGGACCGGCTGGTTGACGAGCTTCAGCGGTCTGCCGCGCTCGGTCAGCGGGACGGTGACGGTGCGGCCCTCATAGCGCAGAGGCTCGCGCCGCCACACCATGCGGCAGACGTCGATGGTCTCGCGGATCCGGGTGAGCGGCCGGTCGTAGCCGACCCCGTGGAAGCCCTCGACGACCTGCGGTCCGGACGAGCCGAGGCCGAGCGAGAACCGGCCGCCGCTGAGGTGGTCGCAGCCCGCGGCCGTCATCGCGAGCAGGGCGGGGCTGCGGCTGAACACGTTGAGAATCGCCGTACCGAGCCGGATACCCCCAGTGTGCGCGGCGAGGAACCCGATCGCGGACACGGCGTCGAAACTGTAACCCTCCTGGATCCACAGGCCGTCGACGCCCGCTGACTCCAGCGCGCGGATCTCGGGCAGCAGGGCTACGACGTCCTGTGTGTAGTCCAGGGTCACCGACAGGTCCATGGTGCGGCTCATTTCTCCGACAACTCCTCTCTGAGGACGACGACCTCCGGGTCCGGCAGGGTCTCCTCCGCCGGACGGACGAGCACGAGGAACCGCAGGATCAGCAGGGTCACCAGAGAGCACATGGCAGCCGCCGCGAAAGCGGACCGGTAGCCGCCGACAGCGGCGGCGATGCCTCCGACGAACTGCCCGCCGGATCCGGTCGCGATGTCGAAGAACATCGTGAACGTGAAGGGGCGCGCGGACGTTCGTCGTCGGAGACAGGTTGAACGTCAGGGCCGGCAGCCCCGGGCGCTGGAACGCGATACCGGTGCCCAGCGGCACGAGGCTCACGTAGATGCCCCAGACCGCCGGAGTGACGGCGGAACCGGTCATGCCGAGGCAGATCAGCACGGTCGCCGTCCATCCGGTCCTGGCCGGTCCCATACGGTCCGGGACGTTGCCGCCGCCGATGCACACCAGGAGGACGACCACCGCGTAGTAACAGGAAGAGCCGCTGCGTGCCCGACGCGCGCAGGTCGTCGACGAACAGGGTGCGCCGGGGCACGAACGGGCGGATGGCGATTGATGCCATGGCCATGACGCCTCCGACAATCCCGACGGCGAGATCCGTGCCGTGCAGTCGGTCCATTCCGCGAGCGAAGAAGAAGCACAGCACCGCAAGAAAGCCCGATGAAGCTTCCCCAGAGCAGCCTGGGAGGCGTCGCCTCCATCGCTGTCCTGTCACCACGCTTCATGCGAGCTCGCGCTGACTGTCCGCATCCTTGCAGGAAATTATACCGTAAGCAATACGGTATGCTATTTGATTGATGATGGCAGCCACCGTGCGTCACATCAACGCCCCATGTCAGCAATCGATCCCAGCGCTTCAAGGAGAGGCCGATGAACGCTGCACCGATCGTGGGAACTCCGGTGGTACGACCCGGGCACTTCCATCGACTGGGCATTGCATGCGAGCCCCGCCAGCACATGGACGCGTGGCTGCGCCGCGTGCTCGGGGCCCGGCCGCTCCAGGCACGGACGCGTCAGGTGCACGGCCTCCCGATAGGCACCCCGGACGGCAACCACTGGCAGGAGTCGGGTGTCGACATTCAGCTCCTGTGGCTCGGCCAGGACCCCGTCGCGCTGTTCACGGCGACGGACGCCTCGGGGCCGCTGGGACGCTACGTAGCGCGCTACGGCCCCGGGCTGCACTCGGTCGCCTGGACGATCGACGACCTGTGGGCGGCGGAGACGCTGCTGCGGCGCAGGAACGTACGGATCACCGGGGCCGATGTGCCGGGGCGGCACTTCTTCATGCATCCGGCGGACACATCGGGGCTCTTGGTCGAGTGGACGGACAGCGAGTTCGTCGACGACCCACGCGACGGCGGGCCGACGGTCCCCGGCCGGCCGGGACTCGTCGACGTACAGGGTGTCGCATGGCTGACGGTGACCGTGCGCGACGCCCGAAAGAGCGCGGAGCTGCTCGCCTCGCTCATGGAGACGGCACCGGCTCCGGGACACCCGGTCGGACAACACGAGGACTCCGTCGATCTACGCATCGGCGACGTGAGGGTACGCCTCGTGTCACCCCTCAGCGGCCGCAGTCGGTACGCCGAGGCGCTGGAGCGGCATGGCGAGCGGCTGCACGGCGTGTGCCTCGTGGTGGACGAACTCGACACCGCACTGGGACAGTTGGAGGACGAGGGCGTGACGGTCGTCGAGCGTGCGGGGCCTCAGGCGTGGACGGATCCTGCGAGCACGCTCGGCCTGCCGCTGGAGTGGATCGACCGGCGGGCCCTGCCGGCCGGATGAGCGCGCTCACCCGGTGCGGAGCCTGATCTCGTCCACCAGGCCCCACTCCAGGGCGCGTCGGGCACGGGCCAGGAAGGCGGTGCGCCACCGCCCGGCCCGGCGATGATCCGGACCGTGCCGCCCGCGCCGGGGATCAGCCCCATCGCGATCTCGGGCAGCCGGACGCGGATGTCGGGATCGGCCGGCACCAGGGAGGCGAAGGACGGCACTTCGATCCCCGCGCCGATGCACGTCCGGACAACCGGGCCAGGAGTGCGGCGGTGCTCCCGGCGGTACCCATCGCATGCGTGCGGAACGGGTCGGGCCCGGTGTCGAACTCGGCCAGGTCGCCTCCGCTGCAGAAGTCCCCGCCCGCTGCCGCCCGGGCCCCAAACCACGAGAGGGTCTATTAGCGATGATGGACACCACAGCCGGCGATATCCCTGCTCCGGAACCGAGCGATGACACTGAAAAGCACTATGGGCACATCCCCGATCGGAAGGCCTGGGATATCGCTCTGGGTGGCGACGTCAGCACCGATCTCGACTTTCAGGTGTTCACAGGTGGGCGCGCACCCGAGGCTAAGAGGGTCGAGGCCCTTGTCCGAACGCCGGAAGTGGGTCTGTACCGGGCGCGCTACCGGGCGGGAGGCGGCGAGAACGGGTTGCACTCTCACCCCGGCGACTCAATCTGGATGGTACTGGCGGGCTCTGTGCGGTTCTACGCCGAAAAGTCCAGGCTAATCGCCGACCTCGGACCGGGCGGCGGCGTCATGATTCCTTCAGGCGCGACTTACCGATTCCAATGCACCCAGGATAGCGAAGTCGTCCGGTTCGCGGGCCCGCCACCGCCGCCAAGAGCACAAGCTTAGAGCGTTCTTCATCCGCGAAGCAGACTCGAAGGCCGAGGATCGGGGCGATCAGAGCTGACGAGCCTTCAACGCAACATCCGCTCACTCGCGAATTTCTTCTTGCTGATGAGTTGTTGTGGAACGGTGTTGGTGTCGGCGGCAGTGGGTTGTCGGTGCACCTTGGTTCCCGTCGGCTCATTGAACCCTTCTCGGTAACGTCTCGTGACGGTTCGTGATCTTCGTCAGGCGGTGCGGCCGTGTTCCAGCTGGAGCAGGACGAGGGCGGCTCGGGCGATCCGGGTGATGCCGCTGGGGTCGAGGCTGACCCGGCGCAGGGCCTTGAAGGTGACCTTGAGCAGGGCGTTGGCCCGCTCGGCGACCGCATGGACGCCTCGGATGACCGAGTTGAATGCCTGCTGCTCGTCGTCGAGTTCGCTGCCGTTGGGCCTCTTGACCGGGTGGCGGAAGCCGTCGCCGGCGTTCTCGTAGCCGAGGTCTGTCAGGGTGGGAATGTCCAGGGTGGAGGCGAGCCGGTTGAGGGCGTCGACCAGGCCGTGGGTGCGGGCGCAGGTGGTGTCATGCTCGCGGCCGGGGCGGACCGGGGAGACCCAGATCGGCCAGCCGTCGGGGGCGGAGACAACCTGGACGTCGCCGCCGTGGTGCTTGTGCTTCCCGGACCACCAGAGGTCGGCGCCTTTGGGGCCGGGGGCGGCGATGCGGTCAGTACGGATGACGCTGCCGTCCAGGTTGAGATGGGTGTAGCCGGCGGCCGCCGCCCGTTCCAGCGCGGTGGACAGATCCGGGGCGTGGTCGGCGAGCACGGTCAGCCCTTCGTGCACGTAGCGGTACGCGGTGGGCACCGAGACCCCGTTGTCCCGGGCGAGTTAGGCCAGCCGGGTCCCGTCGACGAACCACCGCAGCACCAGGACACCCTGCTTGAAGACGCCCAGAGCGCGGGTCCCCCTGCGGGTGCCGAGCCGTTCGCGGTGCTTGCGCAAGAGCTGGGCGAGAGTCTCGGCGGTCTCCCTGCCGACGTCGAGTGTTGCGGTGTAGGTGATACTGGTTAACGCGTGAAGCCTCTGGGTTCCGGAACGTGATCTTCGCAGACCTGTTCCTACCAGGGGCTTCTCGCGTATCTGATGCCGGGTCAGGCCCGTCTGATGGCCCTGGTCAGCCAGGAAGATCGCGGATCTGTCGGACGGGCGGCGTGGCCAATACTCTGAGCCCCATCCGCACTACCTGGGGAGAGTCATGACAAGTAGGTTCACCGAGTTGGCCGTTGACTGCCACGATCCGGAGAGGCTGGAGCGAGGGCAAGGTCGAGATCGGCTCCTGGATGCCGACCATCGAGGATGTTCGGGCCCGCCAGATGCCGCCCACCCTGCTGTTCATCCAGGTACCTGAGGGCAAGACCGTGAAGAACCGGCTTCACCTCGACGTCAGCCCGATCGACGGCAGCACCGAGGATGAGGTGACCAGATTGCTCGGCCTCGGCGCCACCAAGACGGATGTGGGCCAGGGGTCAGACCGAAACTGGGTGGTCATGGCCGATCCCGAGGGCAACGAGTTCGACGTCGCACGCACCCTGGCACCGCAGAACTAGGCCGCGAGCGGGCACCCGCACCCCGTCACACACCGCAACCGTCACGTTGCCGAGAAGACCTCATTGAGCCTTTCCCAGTAACAGATCATGACGTTGTGTGATCAGGTGGTGAGGTTGTGCTCGAGTTGGAGCAGGACGAGAGCTGCGGCGGCGATCTGTGTGATGCGGCTGGGGTCGAGGCTGACCATGCGCAGGGCCTTGAAGGTCGTCTTGAGCAGGGAGTTGGCACGCTCACAGACGCCGTGGATGCCGCAGATGACCGTGTTGTACGCCTGTTGCTCCGCGGTCAGCGCGCTCTGGCGGGTTTCTTGACGGGGTGAGGGAAACTGCCGCCGGTGTTTTCGTAGCCGAGGTCGACCAGGGTCGGCATGTCCAGCTCGGCCAGCCGTCCGGGGTGGAGATGACCTGTGCGTTTCCACCATGGTGCTGCGTTTTCCGGACCCCCAGAGGTCTGCGCCGTTGGGGCCCGGAGCGGCGGCGTGGTCGGTGCGGATGACAGTTCCGTCGAGGTTCACATGCGTCAGCCCGGCCGCCTTCGCCAACGCCGCAACACCCACCACGCCCCCGAACATGGGAACGGGTCACGGACGGTCCGCAGCCGTCACGTTGAGTCGAACACGGGCGTGTCGGGCGATGGTGTACTCGTCGAATCCCGCACACCGCCACAGCAGGCGCAGCAGGCGCGGGCGGTCTTCGACATCGAGGTCGGGATGGTCGACGGCATGCCGGACGGCTGCATAGAGGAGCCGATGCCGTGTGCCGAGAATCCGGCCCCAGTCGGCACTTGTGTAGTTCAGCTCCCAAGCGACGCTGGGTCTGAAGTCGGCGTGGTAGAGCTCGCGGCCCCAGCGCAGAACGAACTCCGCGCGCGGTTCCCGGTTCACCGGTGCGGGCGTGCTTCGCACGAACAGCCAGAATTCGTCAGCCGGCCGTCCGCGAGCAGAATACGTTGCGGCCCGGCTGCGCGGCGGCTCCCGCCGGACTGCTGCGGGCGATGGTTCGCGGAAGACCCAGGGTCTTCATGGGGCGCCTGTAGGCGCAGGCCGCGCTGCACCTGGTGCACCGCCACGGGGTGACGTCGGCGGAGGCGGCCTTCCACCTTGCCGGGCTGCTCAACGGGGCCGAACGCACCGGCTTGGGCACAGGCCCTCTCACCGACTACCTCGTGCGTGACGAGACCCCACCGTCCGCGCTCGTCGAGTGGGCCGCCCGTGCGGGGGTGGCCGTGCTGCCGGCACCGACCCGTGCCTGACCAGGCCGGCCGGGCAGGAACCCGTGCTCACCGAGCCACCCCGCGGGCCGGGGAAGACCGACCGGCCGGCCCTCGTCCGCCGTCAGTCGTACGTGTAGAAACCGCGCTTGGTCTTCCGGCCCAGCCAGCCCATCCGTACGTACTGCTTGAGCAGGGGCGGGGGCCAGTATTTGGGATCGCGGTACTCCTCGTACATGCGCGCGGCCATGTCGTGGACGATGTCCAGGCCGATCAGGTCGCTGAGCCTGAAGGGTCCCATCGGGTGGTTGAAGCCGAGCCTGAGGACCGAGTCGATGTCCTCCATCGAGGCCACGCCGCGCTCGAAGGCGCGGATGGCGTCCAGGAGGAACGGCACGACGAGCAGGTTGCCGATGAAGCCGGGCCCGTCCTTGATGATCACCGGGGACTTGCCGAGGGCCTTCGACAGATCGACGGCGGCCCGGATGGTCTCCTCGCTCGTCGCCGGGGTGCGGATGACCTCCACCAGGTCCATGAGGGGGACCGGGTTGAAGAAGTGCAGGCCGACGACCCGCTCGGGGGCGGACGTCTCGGCCGCCATGATCACGAGCGGGATCGTCGAAGTGTTCGAGGCGAGGACCGCGGTGGCAGAGGCGTGGCGCTCGAAGTCGCGGAAGAGCTCACGCTTGAGGTCGACGTCCTCGAACGCCGCGTCGATCACGATGTCGGCTCCGGCGATGGCCGCCCGGTCCGTGGAGGTGCGCAGGCGGGCCAGTGCCTGGGCTGCCTGTTCCCCGGTGAACTTCCCCTTCTCGACGAACTTCGCCAGCCCGGCGGCGACCCGTGCCCGACCTGCCCCTACGGCCTGCTCGTCCCGCTCGATGCCGACCACGTCGAAGCCGAGGGGAACGGCCGTCTGCGCGATACCGGCCCCCATGGTGCCGAGGCCGACTATCGCGAGTGTCTTGAACTCCACGCGCACTCCTTGTCTTCGGGTGCTGCTAGAGCACGGGTGTCCTGGTGGCCTCGGGAGCCCCGGCGTCCTTGTCGATGTCCGCGACCAGCTTGCGGCGCAGTACCTTGCCCGTCGGCGTGGTCGGGAGTTCCGGCAGGAAGACGATGTCGTCGGGGGTCTTCGAACTGCGCAGCCGGCCGCGGACGAACTCGCGCAGGACGTCGGCGTCCGGCCGCACGCCGGGCTTGACGACAACGAACGCGCCGATGCGCTGCCCCCATTCGTCGTCCGGGATGCCGGCCACGGCCACGTCCGCCACCCATGCGTGCTCGGTGAGCACGCTCTCGATCTCCGAGGGGGCGATGTTCTCGCCGCCGCGGATGATGGTGTCGTCGGACCGGCCCTCGACGAAGATGAAGCCGTCCTCGTCGATATGGCCGCGGTCACGGGTGGGGAACCAGCCGGCGCTGTCCAGCCGGCTGCCGGCCTCCAGATACTCACCGGCGACCTGCGGCCCGCGTACGACGATGTCTCCCACTACGCCGGGAGGGCACGGCAGCCCGTCCGGGTCATGGACCTCGATCTCCACGCTGGGCAGCGCACGGCCCACCGACCCCAGTCTCGCGCGCACGGTGGGATCGTCGCTCGCGGCGGCCGTACGGTGGTCGTCCGGTCCCAGCACCGCGATGGAGGAGGCGGTCTCGGTGAGGCCGTAGGCGTTGACGAATCCGGTGCCGGGAAAGAGCCGCAGCGCCTCCACGAGCACGGGTACGGCGATCTTCGCGCCGCCGTACGACATCGACCGCAGCGTCGAAGGGCCCCGCACGCCGGAGTGGACGAGTTCGCTGACGATGCGCACGAGCATCGTCGGCACCACCATCGCGTGCGTGACGGCCTGGGTCCGGACGCGATGCAGCCAGTCGGCGGCGCTGAAGTGGTCGAGATACACGATCCGGCGACCGGCGTACAGGTTGGAGAGCAGGTTCGCGACGGCGGCGATGTGGTAGGGCGGCACGCTGACGATGGTCGCGTCGCTCTGCTCGGCCGACGCGAACTCGACGGAGCCGAAGATGTAGGACGTCAGGTGCCGGTGCCGCAGTACCGCGCTCTTCGGGGCGGCGGTCGTCCCGCTCGTCATCAGCAGCACGGCGATCGAGTCGGGGTCCGGGTCGGCGGGCTCGGTTTCGTGATCGGCGGCAACGGCCGTCGGTCCGGTGAACTCCTCCAGCGTCACGGCCGCCATGCCCCGGACCCGCTCGGGTGAGTCGGTTATCACGAGCGGCCTGGCCTGGCGGCCGAGGATGTCGTCCAGCTGCTCGTCGCTCAGTCGGTAGTTGACCGGCAGGAACGGCACGCCGGCGGAGGCCGCGGCGAACAGGGCGACCGGAAACGCGGGACCGTTGCCGCCGAGGTAGACGACGGTGCCGGCATCGGCGGCCCGGACGAGATCCGCGCCCGAGCGCGCCCGTCGGGCGAGTTCGCGGGCGGTGAGGCCGTCCGTGCGGTCACCGATGAGGATCCGGTCGGGCATCCCCTCGACCACCATGTCGAGGAGCATCGTGAGGTTCATCGCGGGTGCGGTCCGTTCAGTCGGACGCCGGCAGCGCCTTGGCTGCCTTCTGCGTGAGTTGGCTGTCGCCGAAGGTCAAAGGGCCGATTCCGGCCTTGGTGCACAGCACCTCGATGCCGCTGGCGTCGTCCGTGTACCGCTTGCCGAGCTGGATCGGTGGGCCGTCGCTCACCTGTGGGGCGGGGGGATCGGGGGCCGTCGTGCGCATCTCCGCGCCGGCGCACATCAATACCGCGGGGCTGGCGGAACCCTTGACGACGATGACTTCGCACGTCGAGTTCTGTCCGCGCAGCCGGTTGCCGACCTGCAAACTCACATCGTCCTCCTCGGCGACGGGCATTGCTTGGGCACTGCTGATGCCGTCCGTCCCGCAGAGCGGCCGGGGCCGTCTGGAAGGGACGCCGCATCACCCATACCGTAAGGTATATAGTACAGGGGTCAATAGGTGCGAGGGGTGCGACGGTCGGATCGCGCGCCGGGCCGACTACTGGGACACGAGTCTGCCAGGGAGATGATCCAGGGCGAGGACGTCTCGCCCCTGGTTCCCGCCGCGTACTGAAGTCGCACACGTACGGCAGGTGCCGGCGGAGCCTCCGCGGGAGGCGGGACCGGTGCCGGCGTCAGGAAGATCCCCGTGCAAGCAGGCTTGTCGGCTGCGCGACCGCGCAACTCCTCACTGCACGCTGCGCCGAGAGGTGCCGCGTGCGCTGACCGGCGACGTGCGGGCGGAGGAAGTGACCCGAGAGATGGGAGGGTGCAACCGCATGACCTGGACCGAGCCACTCATCAGGCGGATCCCCGCCGCCGGCGTGGAACTGGCCGCCGAGGAATATCCGGTGGACGCGCCGAAGGGCACCGCGCTGTTCCTGCACGGCGGGGGCCAGACCCGCCATTCGTGGAAGGGCGCGGCCCTGACGCTTGCCAGGAGCGGCTGGCGCACCTTCTCGCTCGACACCCGCGGTCACGGCGACAGCGGGTGGGCGCCGGACGGGGACTACTCGATGGACGTCCTCGTGGCCGATCTCGTCGCCGTGGCAGCCCGGGTCGGTGAGGGCGATCCGCGTCCTCCCGCGCTGATCGGCGCGTCGATGGGCGGCCTGACCTCGCTGCTGGCCGTCGGGGAAGGGCTGGTGGACGCTCGCGCGCTCGTGCTCGTTGATGTCGCCCCTCGCATGGAACGGGACGGCGCCGAACGGGTCTCCGGGTTCATGCGCCGCCACGTCGACGGCTTCGCCACCCTGGAGGACGTCGCCGCCGCGGTGTCCGAGTACAACCCGCAGCGTCGGCGTCCGAGAAGTCCGGACGGGTTGCGCAAGAACGTGCGCCTGGCCGAAGACGGCCGCTGGTACTGGCACTGGGACCCGGCGCTGGTGCGGCGGGACGCCGACGGGCCCAGGCGGCAGCCCGACCCGGAGCGGCTGCGCGAGGCGGCCCGCGCCATCGGGGTTCCCACCCTCCTGGTCCGCGGTGCCCAGTCGGACGTGCTCAGTGAGGAGGGGGTGCGCGAGCTCCTGTCGCTCGTGCCCGGCTCGCGCGCGGTCGACGTCGCCGGCACCGGCCATATGGTGGCCGGCGACGACAACGACGCGTTCATCGACCAGGTAGGGCGATTCCTTGGCACCGTGTGACCGCGCAGACCCAACGGGTCCTGGGCCTCCGTGACCCGTCCGGTCCTGCGGTGGGTCACCCCCGCCGGGGGTGACTCACCGGCCCTTCCACTGCGGTGCGCGCTTCTCCGCGAAGGCGCGAGCCCCTTCGAGCGCGTCCTCGCTCTTGAACACCTTGGAGTTTTCGGCTTCCTGCGCCGCGCGCGCCGCGGCGACGCCTTCGGTGAGCGTCACGCGCATGAGCTTCTTCGTCGCGAGGACGCCGAGCGGGCCGTTCTCGCCGATACGGCGGGCGAACTCCAACGCGGCGCCGACCACGTCTCCGGCTGGAACGACACAGTTGACCAGCCCCAGCGCACACGCGCGCTCGGCGTCGATCAGATCTCCGGTCAGCCCGAGTTCGAGAGCGATCGCGAGGGGGATGCGGCCGGGCAGCGTGGTTCCGCCGCCGGCGGCGAACAGGCCGCGCTTGACCTCCGGGATGCCGAACCTGGCCTTGTCGGAGGCGACGACGATGTCGCAGTTGAGCAGGAGCTCGAACCCTCCGGCGACGGCGGTGGCGTTGGCGGCACCGATGACGGGCTTGGGGTACTCGCCTCGGCTGAACATCGTGAAATGCGTGTTGTCGGACTCCGGCCCGGAGGAATCGGAACCGGAGGCGAACGCTTTGAGGTCCATGCCGGCGCAGAACGCCCGGTCGCCGGCACCGGTCAGCACCACCGCGCGTACCGCGTCGTCGTCCAGGCAGTCACGCAGCGCCCGCGAGAGTTCGGCGATCAGGCCGGGGCTGAGGGCGTTGCGCTGGTCGGGGCGGTTGAGTGTGATGACCTCGGCAGAGCCTTCACGACGTCGGAGCAGATCCATCTCGACCGCCTTTTGGTGGGTGTTTCGCTGAAGGGTGTCCGGCCCGGCGGCCCGACCGTCTTCCGCCGGTGGTGTGGCGCCGGCATACAGTCGGTTGCGGGACTGCGGCGGCCAGGCGCGTGCTCTACCGGTATTCTATCCGGTAAAGGTTCCGGGAATGATTTCGGTAAGCTACCACCGGCTGATCGGAGGGACAACGGCGCGGTGCAGCTGTCGGAGGGGCCGTGACGCGGGGCCGACACCATCGTGGTGCTGCTCGAGATCGTCGGTCGGACGCGGGTCAGGCTGATGCTGTTCGTTCCCCGGGCGGAAGGCCGGTGCCGAGGCGGTGCGGTGACGGCTGCTCACAGGAATCGCCGACGACTCGTCGAGCGTCCGCCGCGTGGCGGAACGGATCGCGGGTGAGGTGCCCGTTTCCGACCCGGTTCACCAGAACCGCGCTGAGAACCAGCAGGCGGCGACGTGGTCCGGGGCGGTCGACCAGCCGTCGCGGCAGCGTTACGGTAATCCCTTACCGTATGCCATGCCGGGAGGCATTGGCTGGTACCGTGTCAGTCAGTTCGGAGCGCGGGCTCGGCCTACGCTCGGGCCGGGCCGGTGGGGTGGTGACAAGGAGGAGAAGCAGCGTGACCAAGGCCGATTCCGCCGGGACGCGTAAGCGTCGTCAGCGTAACTCGATCAACGCCGAGGAGATCCTCGGGGGTGCCTTCGAGGTCGCGCGGGGCACCTCGCTCGACCAGCTGAGCATGCCGATCCTCGCCGAGCATCTGGGTGTCGGCGTCACCAGCATCTACTGGTACTTCCGGAAGAAGGAAGAGCTGCTCAATGCGATGACGGACATCGCCGTCGACAAGTACCTGCGGCTGATGCCGGAGGTCCGGGCGGATGACACCTGGCAGAACATGCTGTCCTCGCACTTCCGCGTGCAGCGCGAGATCCACCGCGAGGATGCGGTCCTCTCCGATCTGCTGTTGATCCGCACCTCCACATACAGTCGTGAGGCGACCCGCCGCATCATGGAACTGCTCGAGTCCGTGGTGGCGAAACTGGTCGCGGACGGTTTCACGCCCGACAACGCGATGATGGTGTGCAACGCCATCGGTGTGTACACCCGCGGTTCGATCATCCACGAGCGCATCCTTCGGCTGGCCAACGCGCCGATGACCGACCCCGCCCGCCAGCGTCGCATCACGGACTGGTTCCACTTTCCCGTCCTGGACGGCTTGATCGACCGCCATCCGATCTCCGGGACGAGTGACGAGGACTTCGAGTTCAGCGTTGCGCGCCTGATGTGCGGGTTCGAGGTCCTCCTTAGCGAGCAGAGCCAGCGGCCTCGCAAGACGGCGCGCGGATCGACGGCCGCGCGGGGCACGACGACCGCTCGTAAGGCCCCTGCTCGCAAAAAAGCCGGATCCTGACGGCTTCCGGGGAGCGCTGCGACACCGGGCCGGTTCGGTCGTGTCGAGGCCGGTTCCCGCAGGGCTCGGCCGAAAGTCTCCCAGGCGCATCAGGCCGTTCGCGTCCTCGTGGGATGCATGTCGCCAAGGGCTGGGCCGGGGCCTTGGCGACATGCCGGCCGGGCAGGTTCAGAGCCGCTCGCCGGGCGCGGTCACCAGCGTGGTGCGGCGCCCGGCGGCGACGAGCCTGCCGCCGGGCCCCAGTGTGCTCGTGACGCAACCGGGCCCTGCCTGGACGGGAACCGGGACCCTCGCGGTTCGGCTCGCCGGCCGCTACCTGCGGACGGCGGCAGGGTCCCACCGCAGGGGGAGGCTGTGCAGCCCCAGCAGCATGCTGCGCGATTCGTCGAACGGGATGTCCGGATCGATCTCGTACACCGGAATGCGCTTGTGCCACTCCTCGTAGGCGATCACCAGCTCCTGTCGCGCGAGGTGAGACCCGAGGCACCGGTGCGGCCCCGCACCGAACGCCAGATGCGAGATGTCGGTGCGGTCGAAGTCGACCGTCGCGGCGTCCGGGAAGTGCTGCTCGTCGCGGTTCCCGGACGGCAGGCTGAGGATGAACCGCTGGCCCTTCTTCACCGGGCAGCCGTCCACTTCGGTGTCGGTCATCGCCGTCCGCACGATGTTCACGACCGAGTAGACGCGGAGGAACTCCTCGATCGCGTTGGGAATCACCGACGGGTCGGCCGCGATCCGCTCCCGGTCGGCCGGATGGCTCGCCAGATGGTGGAAGCCGTAGCCGAGCGAGGCGGTGACGGTGTCCAGACCGGCCTGGAACAGCAGGAGATAGAAGGAGAGCAGGTCCTGGTGCGGGATCGGCTCACCGTCGATCTGCCAGTCCATGGCGCGCGAGATGAGGTCGGAGCCGCGCTCCTCGGCCGGCGTCTTCCTGCGCTCCTCCAGGATCTGCGACAGGTATGCGGTGACCTCGGTCTGGGCCCGGACCGAGGCCCGGTACGCTTCGGCCCGATCCGTCGACTCCGGGTGCAGGATGTCGGTCTCCCACGCGATGAACTTGTCCAGTTCTTCGACCGGCAGGCCGATGATGTGCTTGAGGAAGATGCTGGTCGGGAACCTGAGCGCGAATTCCTTGGCGAAATCGCAGTGACCGCGGTCGATGAACCCGTCGATGATTTCGTTGACGCGCGCGCGGAGGGAGCCTTCCAGGCGGGCGACGGTGCCGGGTGAGAAGGACGAGGCGAGCAGCCTGCGCCACTTCACGTGGATCGGGCCGTCGATCTGATGCGGCACGAGGGTGAATGCCGCCTCCTCGCCGGTCACCGGATCGTAGAACTTGCTGTGGAACACGTCGGCGCGCTGGGCGACCTCCTGCACCAGGTCGTAGGTGGTGTAGATGATCTGGCCGGTGCCGAGCGTGTGTGCCGGTCCGGCGTCCCGCAGGGAGTCCAGTTCCGCGTAACCGGCGAGCGGTTCGCGGCTGCCGCCCTGCATCACCAGGTCACTGTAGGGGCATCGCTGTGCGATCAGCGCATCCCGCTCATCCGCATCGCTCGTGGTCTGCTCCGTCTGCGCCATGTCGCTCCTTCGCGCTCCCGCATCCGTGCAACGCTTTTACTGTTGCAAGTCCCGTGATGCTTACGGTAACGACTCCAGTCGTCGGTCACAATGGACGGGACGACTGTTTTCGCCGGGCGGGAACGGTGACGGTCACCGCGGCTGCCGCAGCCGAGGCCGCAGAGCCGCAGTGGAGCGTCCCTTGATGGCGGACCACCACACACCGGCGCCGTAGGCGAGGTCGTCGAGGCGGCGTGCGACGCCGTACCTCAGGGGATCCAGAGCGGCGCCCTGGTGCAGGTATTCCAGAGCGACGTCGGCGACCGCGGCCAGCGCGGTGGCCCGGCGTGCCCGGCGGGAGATCGTGCAGCCGGCCACCGTGAGGGGCCACCAGTGCCGGGTCAGCAGCGCGGACGTCTGGGCGAGCGCGCCGAGCGCGCCCATGGCCGTCAGTGAGGAGGCCAGCCGTACCGGGTGCTCCGTGCCGTCCAGTTTCCGGCAGACGCGCAGGACGGTCGTCGCGCCGACGGCGCCTGCCACCGGGAGCGACCAACGGCGCTGGGCGACAAGGGCGAGGACGAAGGCGCCGCTCCAGGGGGCGAGGACAGCGGGCGCGATGAACTCGGGGTGTCGTTCGGCGAGCGGGTGCGCTCCCGTCCCGTAGGCGGCCTTGCGTCGAAACCAGTCCCCGAGGCGGCCGCGGTGCTCGTGGGCGGCATGGACCGAGGGCTCGTAGCGCACCCGCCACCCGCTCTTGATGGCGCGCCAGCCGATGTCGACGTCCTCGCCGATTCTCAGCCGCTCGTCGAAGCCCTCGCCCAGGGCGTCGACGCGTGCGACGGCGCAGGCCGTGGAGGCCCAGGAGACGGGTGTCCCGGGGCGTACCAGGGCGGGACGGCTGCCCAGGTCGAGTGAGGAGCGTGTGCGCTCGTACCGTCCGATCCAGGTCTCGGAGCCGGGTGTTTCGAGAGCGGTCACGCGGGGGACGGCCAGGGCGACCCGCGGGTCGCAGAAGTGCCGCAGCAGTGTCGGGACCGTGTCCTTGGGCAGGACGACGTCGGAGTCGACGAAGACCACATACGGCGTGCCGACCAGGCGAAGGCCCGCGTTACGGGCTCCGGCGGGACCGACGTTGACCCTCAGGGGGACGAAGCGCGCGCCATGCCGTGCGGCGGCCGCCTCGACCGGAGCGCGGTGAGTCGACGCGTCGTCGACCACGATCACCGGGGTGTCCGGCCCGATGCTCGCCAGCAGGCGGTCGAGCTCGCGCGGGCGGTCGCGGACGGGGACGACGACCGTGTACCGGGGGTCGTCGGGCAGGGGCAGGGCGCGGACGACCGGGTGCGCCAGCCCTGCCTCCAGGAGCCGGTCCGCCAGGAGGGCGCCCGCCCGGTCCCGTACGTGGACCGTACGACCGGTCAGCAGTGGACGTGCCCGCCGGGTCAGGCGCAGCAGCCGCAGGGGGGAACCACCGAGGAGGGTGCGGCCGCCGTCCAGGACGCGGGTGTCACGATCGAGCGCCACGACGAATCCGAGGGGCAGCGTCATCTCCCTGCCGCCTTCGTGCCGGGTCGGTCGCCGGCCGCGGGGTCCAGGAGGCGGCCGCGCTCGTCCGTCGTTGCGGCGGTGATCTGGCCGACGAGCCGGGACACCATGGTCCGCACATGCCGGCGGCCCTCCTCGGCCGAGGCGCCGGCCGGGTTACCGAGCACGCCCGACGGCGAGACGGCTTTGACGCCGTGGGCCGTCAGCAGAGGCATCAGGACATCCAGCGGGCGGGTGTCGCCGGCGACGGCCTCGAGGATCCGTACCTCCTCAGGGGCGAGATACAGCATGAGCGAGGTCTCGGTCCGGCCGGCGTGCGCGTCGCCTCCCGTGATGCCGCACCCGGCCCAGGCGACGGCGTGCCCCTCGGCGCGCAGGGCGCCGAGGGCCGCGTCCAGGGTGGCGGTGTTGCCGCCGTGGCCGTTGACGAAGACGACGCGCCCGGCCCACAGCGACAGGGAGCGCACGGTTTCGACGATCACGGCGTGCAGGGCCTCGTGTCCGAGGGAGACGGTGCCGGGGAAGCCGGCGTGCTCGCCGCTGGCGCCGTAGGCGAGCGTGGGCGCCACCAGGGGCGGCGGGGTGAGACGGGCGGAGAGTTCCTCGGCGGCACGGCCGGCTACCGACTCGGCGATGACGCTGTCGGTGTTCAGCGGCAGATGCGGCCCGTGCTGCTCGGTCGAGCCGATCGGCACCAGGACCAGGCTCTTGGCGGAAACGGTGGGCCAGGCCCGGTGCGCGAGCCGGTTGTGCCGTGCCGTCGTCATCCGGCGACCGGGGCGGGGGCACTCGTGCCGCCGAGGGTCAGGGTGAACCCGGGAGGAATCACCAGGTCGTCGGGGGACAGCTCGTGGACGGACGAGCGGCCCAGACCCAGCACCGCGGAGTCGAGGCCGCCGCGCAGGATGTCCAGCACGTTCTCGACGCCGGCCTGGCCGTTCGCCGCCAGGCCCCACAGGTACGCTCGCCCGATCAGGACGGCCCGGGCGCCGAGCGCCAGTGCCTTGGCCACGTCGCTGCCGCGCCGGACGCCGCCGTCGAGCAGGACTTCGATGTCATCGCCGACGGCGTCCACGACGGAGGGGAGCACCCGGACGGTGGCGGGGGTGGTGTCGAGGTTGTTGCCGCCGTGGTTGGACACCGAGATCGCCGTCACCCCGGCGTCGACGGCCCGTCTGGCGTCGTCCACCCGGGTCACGCCCTTGAGCAGGAAGGGCCCGCCCCACTCCTTGCGGAGCCAGGCGACGTCCTCCCAGGTGGGCGGGGTGGTCTGCATCCACTCGCCGTAGGCGCCGAAGAAGGTGGGTGCTTCGCCGCGCGGGGGGCGGAGGTTGGGGACCGTGAGGTCGGGAAGCCGGCCGGAGCGCAGATACGTCCACAGCCACCGGGGGCGGGGCAGCACGTCGGGAGCGAACTTCGCCATGGTCCTCACGTCGAGCTTGTCGGGGATCTGCGGGCTTCCCCAGTCGCGGCCGTGGGAGAAGGACCAGTCGAGGGTGGCGATGAGCGCTTTGGCGCCCGCGGACCTGGCCCTGTCCATACGCTGCACCATGCTGTCCCGGGTGCCGCTCCAGTACAGCTGGAAGAAGGTGTCGGGGTTGGCCTGGACGACCTCCTCCACCGGTTTGCTCGCGAAGGAGCTCAGCCCCATGATGACGCCCCGGTTCGCCGCGGCCCGCGCCACGGCGACCTCTCCTTCCGGGTGCACGGCCTGCACACCGGTGGGAGAGATCAGCACGGGGAACGCCGTCTCGACGCCGAGGACGGTCGTGGTCAGGTCGCGTTCGGCATGATGGCCCACGACGTGCGGGGCGAAGCCGAGATCGACGAAGGCCGCGGCGTTGTCGTCGATCGTACGGCCGCGCTCGGAGCCGGCGACGAGTGCTCCGTAGACGCTGCTGGGCAGGCGTTTTTTCGCCCGGCGCTGGGCCTCGGCGACCGTCTCGAACCAGGGGTTGTGGGCCATGCGTCAACTCTTCTCGTGCTGGGGTGACGGAGTCCGGGCGAGCCGCAGCCCGGCCAAGGGGTCCTGGGCGCAGTCGCTGACGGGAGGGCGTTCCAGGTCCGCGCGGCGGGCCGGCAGCGGCAGGTCGACCGGCCGTCGCCGGGAGTGGTCCTGGGAGGGGCGCGGCAGGAGGGCCCGGTCCGCCGGGCGTTCGGCCAGCAGATCCTCGCCGTAGCCCTGGACGCATTCGGGGTCGGGGCCGTCCAGCGGCAGCCCGGTGAAGAACTTGGCGGCCATGCAGCCGCCCTTGCACGTGTCGTAGAACCCGCAGGAGGCGCAGGCTCCGCCGGTCTGAGGCGAACGCAGGTCGCGGAAGAGCGCGGACTCCCGCCACACACCGGTGAAGCCGCCGGGATCGCGCACGTTCCCGGCGAGGAACTCGTCGTGGATCGCGAAGGGGCACGCGTACACGTCCCCGACCGGGTCGACCAGGCACACCACCCGGCCGGCGCCGCACAGGTTGAGGCCGGGCAGTGCCTGACCGTAGGCGGACAGGTGGAAGAACGAGTCACCGGTCAGCACCGACTCGCCGTGTGCCAGCAGCCAGTCGTACAGCAGGCGCTGCTGCTCCCGGGCCGGGCGCAGGTCGTCCCAGACATCGGCGCCGCGGCCGGACGGGCGCAGCCGGGTGAGCCGCAGCTGGGCGCCGTAGCGGTCGGCGAGTGCCTTGAAGGCGTCCATCTGGGGGATGTTGTGCCGGGTGCACACGACGGAGAGCTTGAAGTTCTTCATCCCGGCCGCGGCGAGGTTCTCCATGGCCCGAAGCGCGGTGGCGTACGAACCGGCCCCGCGCACCGCGTCGTTGACCTCCGGAGTCGCCCCGTCGAGGGAGATCTGCACGTCGACGTAGTCGTTGCGGGCCAGCCGGCGGGCCGCCTCGGGGGTGATGCGGACGCCGTTGGTGGAGAACTTCACGCCGACGTGGTGGCTGGTGGCGTAGTCCAGGAGGTCCCAGAAGTCGGGGCGGACGGTGGGTTCTCCGCCGCCGATGTTGACGTAGAAGACCTGCATGGCCTCCAGCTCGTCGATGACGGCCTTCGCCTCGCTCGTGCTCAGCTCGCGCGGGTCGCGCCGTCCGGAGCTGGACAGGCAGTGCGCGCAGGACAGGTTGCAGGCGTAGGTGAGTTCCCAGGTCAGGCAGATCGGCGCGGCGAGGCCGTACTCGAACAGGTCGACCAGCCGGGTGCCGTGGGCGGATAGTGCCGGTGAGGTCATGGGGCGGTCCTTTCGACGACCATGGACGACCGGGCCAGGGCGGTCAGGGCCGCGGTGAAGCGGGGGAGTTCGGCGGCGCCGACACCGGCTTGCGCGCAGGCGGCCCGGGCGGTGGGCACGTGCGGCAGGGCCCGCAGGACGGCGAGCAGGCGGAGGTCCTTGACGAACGACAGCCGGCGGGTGCCGAAGTGGTACAGCAGCGCGCCGAAGGGTTCCGGCCGCACCGAGACCTGCGGATGCAGGTCCCAGGCGCGGTCGATGTCCATGTCGGCGTTCACGGTGGGCACGCTGGTCCCCGTTCGCCTAGTAGACGCCGCACATGCCGTCGATCGAGACCTCCTCGATGAGGTCGTCCTCCTCGATCAGCGACTCGGGGGCCAAAACGTCCCCGGCGCCGGACTCGGCGTCGGCAACAGGGGCGGCCTGCGGGGGCAGGGAGTGGAGCGGGCTCATGCGAACCTCCTCGACGGCCGCGGCGATCCGGTCGACCGGACGGTCCCGGTGCCGCGGGTTCCTGTACCGTGAGGCTAATGGCACCCGGTGTCAAAACGGAAGGGTCGTGCGCCATGCCGAGGAACGGCCCTGGTCGGCGCCCCGATGTCGTCGTGGTGGGGGCCGGCGCCAGCGGTGCCGCGCTGGCGGCGCGGCTGAGCGAGGACCCCGGCCGCTTGGTACTGCTGCTGGAGGCCGGACCGGTGCCGCGTCAACTGTCGGACTTCCCACCGCAGTTGCTGGACGCCCGGCTCGTCCCCGGTGCGCAGGCGCAGTGCGCCGCGGTCTCGCACCACCCGGTCCGCCTCACCCCGGACCGGCCCTACTCGGTACCGCGGGGGCGCGTACTCGGCGGTTCCACCACCGTGAACGGAGGCTACTTCGTACGGGCCCGGCGCGAGGACTTCGCCCGCTGGTCGGCCGCGGGCGGGGCGGACTGGTCGTACGACCGCATGCTGCCGTTGCTTCGCGGCCTGGAGACCGACCTGGACCACGGCGCCGACGCCGTGCACGGAGACCGGGGACCGGTACGGATCCGGCGCACGGACCTGAGGCATCCGGCCGCCGCGGCGTTCGGTGACGCCGCCCGCGAACTGGGCCTGCCGCACGAGCCCGACAAGAACGCGCAGGACGTTCCGGGCTTCGGCCCGGTTCCGACGAACACGGTGGACGGTCTGCGGGTCAACACCGGCATCAGCCATCTCCTGGGCGCCCTCGGCCGGCCCAACCTCACGGTGACGGGCGACTGTCCGGTTCACCGGGTCGTCGTCCGCGATGGCCGGGCGAGCGGAGTCGTCGTCGAACACGACGGTGGGTTCGAGGTACTGGAGGCCGGCGAGGTCGTGCTCTGTGCGGGAGCCTTCGCCTCCGCGCACCTGCTGCACCGGTCGGGAATCGGCCCGGGTGCGGCGCTGACGCGGGCGGGCATCCCCGTCGTGCTGGACGCCCCCGCGGTCGGAGCGCGGTTCAGCGATCACCCCCAGGTGGTGCTGGAGTGGGCGCCCCGCGGTGACGTGGCCGACCCCGTGGGATCCTGGCTCGGAGGCGCCCTGCACGTGTCCTCGTCCGACGGCGCGCACCCGGGCGACCTGGAGATCCTGCAGTCACTCGTCCCGATGGCCGGCCTGACCACCGGACGCACGAGCGTGGCAGGTGCCCCGCTGGCGTTCCTGGTCTCCGTACAGACGCCCCGCACGAGCGGCCGCCTGCGAACGAGGTCGGCGGACGCGGCGGACCCACTGGACATCGACTACGGCTATCTGCGCACGGCCGGCGACCGGCGCCGTATGCGTGAAGCCGTCCGCGTCACCGCGGCCCTGCTCGGCACCGCGGCCTTCGGCGAGGTGGCGTCGGGCCTGGTGGACCCGGACGCCACGACCCTCGACGACGACCGTCGGCTCGACCGCTGGATCCGGGCCGGGCTCGGCACGGCTCAGCACACGTGCGGAACGGTCCCCATGGGCCCGGCGGACGATGCCCGAGCGGCCGTCGACGGCTACGGCAGGCTGTACGGGCTGAGCGGGCTCCGGGTGGCGGACACCTCGATCCTGCCCACGGCTCCGCTGCGTGGCCCGGCGGCCACCGCGGTCCTCATCGGGGAGTTCGTGGCCCGTGCGATGCGGCACGGCCCGGACTGACGGGGGCGAGATCAGCAGGCGGCGTCGCGGGGCGGGGGAGGGGCCGTCCGCACCGTGCCGAGCCCCGCGCCCACCTGCTCGATGGTCCGGCCGAGCAGACGCGACAGCTCGGTTCCGGGCTCGCTCAGCCAGTGCTCGTACGCCGCCATGGCCGCCGCGAGGAGGGAGTAGCCGGCCAGCCGGGGCACCATGTCCGTCGGGGGCAGGCCCGTGCGTGCCGCGACGAACTCCGTGACGACGGCCCGCCACGAGGCATAGCGGAGGGTCGAATCCGCCTGCAGCGTCGGCACCCGCAGGATGAGCTCCATGCGCTGCCGGTGCCAGGGCACCTCCACGGGATCGAAGCTGTTGAACTCGACGACCGCCTCGCGGAGCGCGTCGACCAGCGGCGCGTCCGTGGAAGTCGCCGCCAGCAGCTCGCGCAGCCTGAGCAGGTGTTCCTCGAAGTCGCCCCAGACCAGGTCGTTCTTGGAGGAGAAGTAGCGGAAGAAGGTACGGCGGCCGATGCCCGCGGCCGCGGCGATGTCGTCCACCGTGGTGTCGTCGAAGCCCTGACGGGCGAACAGCTCGAACCCGATCCGCTCCAGCTCGGCCCTCGAGGTCACGCGCGGCCTTCCGGTCCTGGCCGGCTCGACCGTGACCGTCGCGTCGCCGGGCGGTGACTTCACGGGGACTCCTTCCGGGGAACGGGGCGGTACGGCCGACCCGGAGCGTCGACCACTCCGCCTTCGAACCTACCGGCCTTGGACCGGAGCCGCAGAGCCCTTCCTCCTCTGCGGGTGTCCGCTGCGCACTACACATCATCCCAGGCGCCGAAGCGCGCGCCGGACGCCCCGCCGCCGGGCCGACCGGGACCGCTGGGCCGGCTCGGTGCCTGGACCGCCGGGCACTTCGGGCACGTACTGATCGGCTGGCTGCTCGTGGTGGGTGTGCTCGGTGCCTTCGCTCCGCAGGTCACCTCAGTGCTGTCGGGGGCGGGCCGGCAGAGCAACGGCTCGGAGTCGGTGCTGGTGCGCGAGCTGGCGCAGGAGCACTTCGGCCAGAAAGCCTCGTCGGCGATCCAGGTGGTCGTCAGCTCGAAGGGGCACAAGGTCACCGACGCGTCCGTGCGGAAGGTGATCGCCGAAGTCACCCGGGAACTGAGCGCCGACTGCCGGATCGGCGAGGTCGTGCCGCCGCAGCCGGGCGCCGGCGTCAGCCGGGACGGACGGACCGCCGTCGTCCTCGGCGGAGCCGACGCCAACACCGACGACATGAGGACCTCGAGGAATCCCTGCCGTGAACTGTCCTCCTTCGGTACGACCTTGATGGACGGCATCGCGGTCTGCAGGCCGAGCACAGGCACGGCCGGCGCGACGAGGGCGTCAGATCGTCGTGGCGTCCGCCGCGGTCAAGGGACACCTCGCCAATCTCGTCGCGGAACCGGGACGTTGCGATGAGCTCATCGCCGCCCTGCAGCCCATTTTCGGGCAGGTGGAGAAGGAGCCGGGCACCGCTTTGCCTGATGCATGTCAGCAGCGAGGACCCGGACGTGGTCTGGATGTGCGAACGCTTCGCCGAGGAGGTGGCCTTCGAGACGCACGCCGTGTCGCCGGTGCACGCGGAGGTGACCAAATGCCTCCACGAGCTCGGTGTCGCGGGGACGGAACGCGTACCGGCTCGGCCTGGTCGCCGGGAAGGGGCTCCCCGCGGCGCCTTGAGGCAATGACGCGTCCCGACGGTCAGGCGCCGCAGGCCCCGTTTCCGCCGAGGCTGATCATGGCGCGGTACAGCTGCTCCCCGGTGAGCGGCGGCGCCGGCAGCGGGTGGGCGCGGTCGGTTCGGAAGCCGTCGAGCAGAAGGTAAAGGTGACGGCGCCAGGCGTTTGGGGCGATGGCGTGGGTGGCCTCGGTGACGCGGCTGTGCGACCAGATGACGAAGGCAAGGTCCTCGGGGGTGAGGTCGGGGCGCAGGCTGCCCTGCTCCTGCGCACGCTCGACGATGTGTACACCGAGTTCGCGGATGCGGGTCTGGGCGCCCGCCAGGCAGGCGCTCTCCGGCAACCGCATGGAGGCCAGGTCGTTGAACCCCCGGTCCTGTGACTGGAGTTCGCACATGGTCTCCAGGAAGTGGCACAGCCCCGCCCAGGCGTCGTCCATGGTGACGGCCTTCTCGGCGGCCTCCCGCCAGGCGGCCAGCTTCTCGGCGAAGGTTGCCTGCACCAGGTCCAGCCGGGTGGGGAAGTGCCGGTACAGCGTGCCGATGGCCAGCCCGGCCCGCTTGGCCACCTGCTCCAGGGGTGCCTCCAGGCCCTGCTCGGCGAAGCAGGAGCGGGCCGCGGTGAGCAGGGCCTCGCGATTGCGCTGCGCGTCGCGCCGCAGGGGGCGGGCAGGGGCCGGGTTTTCGGCGGAGGCGGACGGAGGGTCGATGGCCATGTCTCTCAGCCTACCAACCGGAGGGGTGCCTCATCTTCTCTGCTACGCTCCAGAACGTGAGGCTGCCCTCGACTTTCAGTCCTGGCCGCTGTCGTGGCGGGAGGTGCCCCTCATCCGTCCAGCCCGTCCGAACCGGAGGAGCACCACCCATGCCCATCATCGCCGTCATCGGGGCAGGCCCCGGCCTGGGCCTGTCCATCGCCCGCCGCTTCGGAAGGGAGGGTTTCCAGGTCGCCCTGGTCTCCCGGACCCAGGACAAGCTCGACGCGCTCGCCGCGCGGCTCGCCGAGGAGGGCATCGAGGCCGCGGGCTTCGCCGCGGACGTGACGCGTCCCGACTCGCTGCAGTCGGCGCTCGCCGCGGTCGCCGACCGGTTCGGGGCCGTCGACGTACTGGAGTACTCACCCGCCGACCCCACGTTCGCCGGCGCCGCCGCCGTCGACGCCACGGCGCAGGACCTCCACAAGCAGCTCGACTACTACCTGTACGGAGCGGTCGCCGCGGTCCGTCAGGTGCTGCCCGCCATGCTCGAACGCCGCAGCGGCACCCTGCTGTTCTCCACGGGCGCCTCCTCCATCCGGCCGACCGGCGGCGCGTTCGGCAGCATCGGCGTCGCGGCGGCGGCCCTGCGCAACTACGCCATGGCCCTGGGCATCGACCTCGCCGAGCACGGGGTGCACGCCGCACACGTGGCCATCGGGGTGTACATCGGCAGCGGTCCCGGCACCGAGCCCGAGACCATCGCCGAGCACTACTGGGACGCCTACACCAAACGCGACCAGGCCGAGATCGTCCACACCGCCCCCGGCGGCATCCGGTGAGCACCTCCGGCACGCCCGCGGCGAACACGGCCAGGCCACCCATGGTGAAGATCTTCCGAGCCGCCAACAAGGTCGTACGGCCGCTCCTCGCCTCCCGCTTCCACAAACCGCTGAGCGGACGCCTGATGCTGCTCACGTACAAGGGGCACAGGACGGGTCGCCAATTCACGGTCCCCATCGGCTACTTCGACTGGGATCCCGGCACGGTGCTCGCCATGTCCTCCCAGCTCAGCTGGATCCCCAGCATGCGCCAAGGGTCCGCCGTCCGCCTGCGCATCCGGGGCCAGGACCACGCCGCCGTCCCGACGGTCGTCGAGGACCCTGAGGAAGTCGCCGCCCTGCTGGGTGAGTTCGGCCGGCGCAAAGGACCCAAGGCCGCCAAGGGGCTGATGCTCGGCCTCCCGGGCGACCGGCAGCCCACCGACGACGAGCTGCGCACGGCCGCCGCGAAGACCCGCTTGGTCTGCTTCCGGATGGAGCCCGAGCGGCCGGGCCGGTAGCACTTGTGAAGCGCCGGTTGCACATCGCCCGGCCCGGCCCGGGGAAACGGCGGGAGACGCGCCCGCGCATCGCGAATGCCGGCATGCGTGTGTTTCTTGCCAACGGCTTCGAGGCAACGATGCTGGACATGATCGCGGCGGCCGCCGACGTGTCGCGGCACACCTTCTTCTCCTCTTTCGACTCCAAGGACGCCGTTCTCGAGTCCTGGGAAGGCGGCCTGGCGGACGCCCTCCGCACCGCCATTGCCGAACCCGCCGCCGCTCGATTCGGGGGTTGATACATCGGAACGAAAAACCGGCGCTAAGCCTCCCGCGTACCTGAGAGCGCTTTGACCTGGACTTCTTCGAGGGCGGAGCCTTCAGCAGTCGTGTTGATCATTGACTGTGTGGAGGTCCGGGGTGCCGGTCAAGTTTCTGACGGATGCACAAGCCGCCGTGTACGCGGCGTACGACGGGGCGCCGTCCCGTACTGAGTTGGAGCGGTTCTTCTTCCTGGACGACGCGGACCGGGAGCTGATCGAGAGCAAGCGGCGGTCCCACAATCGGCTGGGCTTCGCGGCCCAGCTCACGACCGCGCGCTATCTCGGGGTGTTCCTGGACGACCCGACCGACGTTCCGCCGGAGGTCGTCGACTACCTCGCCGAGCAGCTCGGCATCGCGGACGCGTCGGCACTGAAGGCGTACGGGGAACGGGAGAACACCCGGCTGACCCACGTCCGTGAGCTGCGGAAGGTCCTGGAGTACACGGAGTTCGCCGAGGCGGAAGCCGAGTTGCGGGTGTGGGTGGATGCGCGGGCCTGGACGACCGGGGAGGGCCCGAAGGCGTTGTTCGACGCGTCGGTGGGGTGGCTGCGTGAGCGGCGGGTGCTGCTGCCCGGTGTGACAACGCTGGCCCGGCTGGTCGCGTCGGTGCGGGAGGCGGCGAACCAGCGGCTGTGGGACAGCCTCTACGGGCTGCTGAACACCGGTCAGCGGGCGGTGCTCGACTCGCTGCTGACTGTGCCGCTCGGTGCGCGGGTGTCGGAGCTGGACCGGCTGCGGCGCGGTCCGGTTCGGATCTCGGGGCCGCAGATGAAGTGGGCGCTTGAGCGGGCGGCGGAGATCGACGCGTTCGGGATGGGCGAGCTGGACGTGTCGGGGATACCGCCGCGGCGGTAGGCGGAGCTGTCGCGGTACGACGTGGAGGGCAAGGCGTCCCTGCTGCGGCGCCACGGCGACTCCCGGCGCCTGGCCACCCTGCTGGCCACCGCGGTCTACCTGACGTCCCGGGCGGTCGATGACGCGCTGGATCTGCTGGAGGTGCTGCTCGCGCGGGCGGAGCGGGAGACTGCGAAGCAGAAGCTGAAGACGCTGCCGAGGATGGAGCGGGCCGGGATCAGGCTGGCGACCGCGTTCCGGGTCGTGTTCGACACCACGAGCGAGCAGGTCGACACCGAGTCCGGGGAGATCAGTCCGCCGGAGGTGGCGACGCTGACGGCGATGTGGGAGCGGATCGAGGAGGTGGTGCCGCGCGAGGAGCTGGCCGCCGCGATCGCCGCGCTGTTCGAGCTGGCGCCGCCGATCGACTCGGACGCGGGCGAGGCATGGCGGACGATGCTGGTCACCCGGTTCCCCACCGTACGGCCGTTCCTGGCTCTCCTCGTCCAGGTCGTCGACTTCGGCGCCACCCCGGAGGGCCTGCCGGTCCTCAAGGCGCTGCAGTCGTTGCCAGACCTGATGGGGCGCAAGAAGGTGAGCCCAGATGAGATCGACACGTCGCTGCTGACCGGCTCGTGGCGGCGGCTGGTCCTGTCCGCGCCGCACATGGAGCCGGGGACGGTCGACTGGAAGGCGTACGTGTTCTGCGTGCTGGAGTCCTTCCACCGGCTGCTGCGTCGGCGGGAGGTGTTCGCGAAGAACTCCTCGAAGTGGGGCGACCCGCGGGCGAAGCTGCTGGACGGCGAGGCATGAGAGCAGGTCCGCCCGACCGTGCTGGCCTCCCTGAACCTGCCCGGCGAGGCGGGTGAGTACCTGGCGGCGCGGGCCGCGCTGCTGGACGGCACATACCGGGAGGTCGCCGGGCGGATGCCGGCGAACTCCCAGATCGTGTTCGACGACGGCGGCCGCCTGCACTTCGCCGCCCTGGAACCGGAGCCCGAACCTGCCTCTCTCCTGGACTTGCGGAAGACGGTGGAGGCAATGATGCCCCGCGTCGACCTGCCGGAGGTCCTGCTGGAGGTGTTCTCGTGGACCGGCGCCGACCAGGCTTTCACCTCGATCACCGGCGGCGAGGCCCGGCTCAAGGACCTGCACGTGACGGTCGCCGCGCTGCTGGTCGCGCATGGCTGCAACGTCGGCTACACGCCGGTCATCGGCGGGATCGACGAGCTGAAGTACGGCAGGCTGTCGCACGTCGACCAGACGTATCTGCGGCTGGCCACCTACCGGGCCGCGAACGCCACCCTCATCACACACCAGGCGTCCATCGGCCTCGCGCAGGTATGGGGCGGCGGGCTGGTCGCCTCCGCGGACGGCATGCGGTTCGTCGTCCCCGTCCCCTCGGTCTACGCCCGGCCGAACCCCAAGTACTTCGGGCGCCGGGGCGGCGCCACCTGGCTCAACATGATCAACGGCCAGGCGGCGGGGCTCGGCGGGAAGGTGGTGGCCGGCACCCCGCGCGACTCCCTGTACGTGCTCGATGTCCTCTACGACCGCGACGGCGGCAAGCGCCCGGAGACGATCGTCACAGACACCGCCTCGTACAGCGACATCGTCTTCGGACTCCTCACCTTGGCCGGGTTCGCGTACGCGCCGCAGCTCGCTGACCTGCCGGACCAGAAGATGTGGCGCATCGACCGCACCGCCGACTACGGCGCCTTCCAGGAAGTGGCCCGCGGCCGGGTCGACCTCGCCCGGATCGAGCGGCAGTGAGGAGGACATTCTGCGGATCATCGGCTCCCTCCACACCGGCGCGGTGCGCGCGTATGACGTGATCCGGATGCTGTCGAGGGACGGGCGGCCGGCCCCGCTGGGGGACGCGATCGCGCACTACGGGCGGATCGCCAAGTCCCTGCACATCCTGCGGCTGGCCGACGAGCCCGGCTACCGCCGCCAGATCAAGGCGCAGGCCAACCTCCAGGAGGGCCGCCACGCACTCGCCCGGAAGATCTTCCACGGCCGCTCGGGGCAGCTCTACCAGCGCTACCAGGACGGCATGGAGGACCAGCTCGGCGCGCTCGGCCTGGTCCTCAACGCCGTCTTCCTCTTCAACACGAGGTACATGGACGCCGCGGTGAACCAGCTGCGGGCGGACGGGTTCGACGTCCGCGACGAGGATGTCGCCCGCCTCTCGCCGTTCGTGCGACAGCACATCAACATGCTGGGCCGGTACTCGTTCAAGCTGCCCGAGCTGCCCGGCGGTATGCGCCCGCTGCGCGACAAGGACGCTGCCGACGACGAGTGATGTCGTACGGCGGCGCGTCGTGGTCGCCACCATCTTGACCTAGGCGTCCGTGCCGGCCAGAGCCCCGGAGCTGGTTCCGCGAGTCGTCACACCGGCCGGGGCCGTTACGGCTTCGCGGACCCGCTCGGCGGCCCGTCGGCGGGCCCGGTACGCCTTCTGTCGGCAGGCGGGGCGGTCGTAGAGGGCGTCCCGGCGATGGCCGCGACGGCGGCGTACCCCCGCGGTCGGTCAGTGGGCGGTGAGCCCGGTGAGCAGGAGGGCGAGCCATCGGGCGCGGGCGGTGGGTGGCTGGTCGGCGGGGAGGGTGGAGAGCATCAGGTACAGGTCGTCGAGGGTGAAGTCGGCGCGCAGACCGCCCTGGGCTTGTGCGGTGCGGATGAGTGGACCGAGAGCCTGGGTGACGCGGGTCTCCACCTCCTGCTTGGCGGGGTGGGCTGCGTGGTCGGCGCCGAGCGCGTACGCGGCTGCTTTGACGGCGCGGTTGTGGGCGACGGTGTCCATCACGCGGCTGAGGAAGCCGGTGAGCTCCGCCATGGCGGGTGAACCCTGGCTCTCGCGTTGCAGGCACTCTTCGGCGTCGTCGGCGAGTGTTTCGAACGAGGTGGCGACCACGGCTGTGACCAGGTCGCTCTTGTTCGGGAAGTGCTTGTACAGGGTTCCGACCGCGACGCCCGCAGCAGCGGCTATCTGCTCCATCGACACCTCGGGCCCGTGCTCGGTGATCTGCTCATGCGCCGCGGTCATGATCCGGGCGCGGTTGCGGGCCGCGTCGGCACGCAGCGGTCGGGGTGAGGTCATGGAGCCCTCCGGGACCATTTGACAAAAGATGAATGATGCTTCACTTGCGGCATGGCGATCACGACACGTGCCCTCGGGCACACCGACACGGACGTGACCATCCTCGGCTACGGCGCTATGGAACTGGGCGGGCTGCGCAGAGGGCCAGAGCTGACCGACGAGGACGTCGGCCGGCTGCTCAACGCGGTCCTCGACGGCGGCATCAACCTGATCGACACCTCGCCCGACTACGGCCGCAGCGAAGAGCTCATCGGCACGCACCTCGCCCACCGCAGGGACGAGTTCTTTCTCGCCTCCAAGTGCGGCTGCCCGATCGAGCCGCCCGTCGACACGCCGCCGCCCTACCCGCACGACTACAGCCAGGCGAACGTCCGCGCCGACGTCGAGCAGTCGCTGCGCCGGCTCCGGACCGATCGCCTCGACCTGGTCCAGGTGCACATGTCACCGAGCCGGGCCACGCTCGAAGAGAACCGCACCGTCGAGATGCTCAAGGAACTACAGGCCGAGGGCAAGGTCCGCTTCATCGGCATGTCGGGCATCCTGCCCAACCTGCCCGACCACCTCGCGATGAACGTCTTCGACGCTTTCCAGATCCCTTACTCGGCCGTGCAACGCGATCACGAGAACCTCATTACCGAGGCGGCGGACAAGGGCACCGGCACACTCATCCGCGGCGGGGCCGCACGCGGCGCGGCGTCGCAGGAGAAGAACTGGACCGTCGGTCCGCTCGCCCAGCAGCCGGGTGTCGGCCAGCGCAACTGGGAGACGTCGGGCATCGAGGACCTCATCGACCAGGCAGGCATCGACAAGCAGGAGTTCATCCTCCGCTTCACGCTCAGCCACCCCGGCCTGTCTACCACGATCGTCGGCACCGCGAACCCGGCCCACCTGGCGGGCAACATCGCCATCGCGGAAAAGGGCCCGCTACCGTCCGACCTCTACGAGGAAGCCAAGAAGCGCCTCCCGATGGGGTAATCCTTGCCGGTGTGAGCGAGTGGGTGCTGCACGTGGACATGGACCAGTTCCTCGCCGCCGTCGAGCAACTGCATCACCCGGAGCTACGCGGGAAGCCAGTCGTGGTCGGTGGGGACGGCGACCCGACCAAGCGCGGCGTGGTGTCGACCACAGGACCCGCTTGGTCAGCTGCTGCAGCAGCCCGCCCTGCCCGGTCAGCTGCAGCCCCTCCGACCGAGCCCGCTCCACCAGCATCGCGACCAGTTGCTCGTCAGACACGGGCGCAGGCTGCCCCAACGGGGCACTCTCGACAGGTTCCTCGGTCTTCAACTCCACGGCGGTGTCAGTCACTTGACGTCTCGCCCATGATCGTCGTATCCGCCGTTAGATTTACACTCCCGTTGTTCTGGGCCGGGCAAGCTCTCTCCACTTGGGAGTGACCTTGTCCGGATGCGGATGCAGCCGCCGGTGTACCTGCACTGTGACCGCCGGCCCCGGCACGGAAGTCGAGGGCAACGGCAGCACGTCCAACCCCTATGTCGTCAGTGCCAAGCCGCCCGTCACCGGCTGCGGTCTGACCGGTGACGGCACCGCAGCAGCTCCCCTCGCCGCGCACGTCGGCACTTGGCCGTACGCGTGCGATCTCGACACGGTCGCCGGAAGCGTGTACTGCGATCCGGCAACAGACGAGCTGCGCGCCGACCCTCCGTACTGGGCGGACTTCCAGGGAAACCAGGCGACCACGCTTCTGAGCACCCCGCTTCGGGTGCCGGCTGCGGAGCAGGCGGTGATTGACACGGTCTCCGTCGATATCACGAACCCCGATCTCTGCCGCAGGGCGATCGGGCTGCTGTTCCGTGAAGTCGACCTGGACTTCGTGCTGCCGCCGAACTCGGGCGCCATGGCCGGTATCGACGGCGACGACATGAACTATTTCGGCAACCAGGGCAACGGGACGATCTTCAACACGCACTCCCAGGACAACAAGCTCAGCGTCTTCACGCTCAACCCTGGGGAGACGCGCACGATCACGATGAACGTCGAGGCCGGTCGCGGCAGCGGCGGCGCGACGATCACCAAAATTCAGAAGTCGATTCGCGCCTGGGTCTGGTCGAACCAGTTCAACTGACAGGAGCCGCAGTCATGGCAGACCAGACCTTTTACTACGAGTACCCGGACGGCTCGATCGCCGAGCGGGTCACGACGGCAGCCGACCCGGAGCATCCGGAAGGCGTGACGCTGCTGACGGCGGCCGAGTACGCCACGAAGAAGGCGGCGATCGAGGCGGCTCACGCGCAGCAGCAAGCCGACGTCGAGGCGGCGCAGACAGATCAGAAGAAGAACGCGTACGACGCGCTGATCACGGCCAACTTCGCCCCCGCTGTAGCGCAGACCCTGTCGGGCTACACGCCGCCGACAGGTGGTGACGCCTGATGTCCTGGTGCCCGTTCGCGAAGAAACTGGAGCTCCAGCCCGAGAGCGACGATCAGCCGGCCATACGGCCGACGCAATTCATCGTGCACACCATCGTCGCACCCTGGACGCCTGAGCGCACATACGAGTACTGGCGGGGTTACTCGGCGCGGCTTCGCTCCAGGTACACGGATGCGGCGCGCAGGAGCGCAGGGTCGTCCCGGAACTTCCCGAGGCCGTGGTTGCATGCGGTGCACAACAAGCCGCGGACGCATCCACCGCAGGACGTAGCGGGGCCCGGGCAACAGGTGTGGTCATGATCAATGGACAGGGTGAGCCCGTTGTCGTCCAGCAGACCGCAGATGGCGCATACGCCGTTCTGACGGGCCAGTGGGTGCCCTACCCGTGCCTTCCGGCAGATCAACCTGGTCGACGACCAGGACGGCCAAGTGTCTATACGCCCAGCGCCGTGCAGCGTTCAGTATTGCTCGGTCTCCACGAAATGCGCGTCCGTGTCGCTGTTCGGGCCGAAGGCGTCGGCGGCGGCGGTCGGGTCGAATGCGGGCGGGCTGTCCTTGAGACCGAGGCCCATGCCGGCGAGCTTTTCCTTGACTTCGTCGATGGACTTCGCACCGAAGTTGCGGATGTCCATCAGGTCGGCCTCGGAGCGCGCCATGAGCTCGCCCACGGAGTGGATGCCCTCACGCTTGAGGCAGTTGTACGACCGAACGGTGAGCTCGAGCTCCTCGATCGGCAGGGCGAGATCAGCGGCAAGGGCGGCGTCCGTGGGGGACGGGCCCATGTCGATGCCCTCGGCGTCGATGTTGAGCTCGCGGGCGAGACCGAACAGCTCGACCAGGGTCTTACCGGCCGACGCCATGGCGTCACGCGGACGCATGGCCTGCTTGGTCTCGACGTCGACGATCAGCTTGTCGAAGTCGGTGCGCTGCTCGACACGGGTCGCCTCGACCTTGTACGTGACCTTGAGCACGGGGCTGTAGATGGAGTCGACCGGGATACGGCCGATCTCCTGGCCCACCTGCTTGTTCTGCACGGCGGAGACGTAACCGCGGCCACGCTCGACCGTGAGCTCCATCTCCAGCTTGCCCTTGCCCTTGCCGTTGAGCGTGGCGAGGACGAGGTCGGGGTTGTGCACCTCGACACCGGCCGGGGGCGCGATGTCGGCGGCGGTGACCAGACCCGGGCCCTGCTTGCGCAGGTACATCACGACCGGCTCGTCCTGCTCGCTGCTGACGACCAGCTGCTTGATGTTGAGGATCAGGTCGGTGACGTCCTCCTTGACGCCCGGCACGGTGGTGAACTCGTGCAGGACGCCGTCGATGCGGATGCCGGTGACAGCAGCGCCGGGGATCGACGACAGGAGGGTGCGGCGGAGGGAGTTGCCGAGGGTGTAGCCGAAGCCCGGCTCCAGCGGCTCGATCACGAACCGGGAGCGGAAATCCTCGACGACCTCTTCGGTCAGGGACGGACGCTGAGCAATCAGCACGTGGTGTTGCCTCCAGTGGTTTGGCGCCCGCCATGGGGCGCCGTGGACACCATGAAGGGTACGGGGGACAGGGACGATACGGCTTCGCAGAGGCCGAACGGCCCTTCTGCCCAACCCGGAGAGGAGGTTTCGGGCCAACCGTTCCTGTTTGGCCCGCGCCCAGCTCTCGGGCGCGGAGGACGGCAAGCGGCAGGGTGTCGCGCTCTACCAGCTCGGCCCAGGCGGCTGGTTCCAGGCCGGTGAGGCTAGGGTGAGCGAGCCAGGCGGGGGTCTTGTCGCCAGCCGGGAAGCGCCCGAACTTCGGTGGCTTCTTGGCTTCTTGGCTTCTTGGCGGCTTGTGGGGCGAGTCCGGCGGGGCGGAGCGTGTAGTTCCAGGTGCCGTGCCACTCGTGGCGGGCTGAGCGGCAGACGCTCCATGACGCCGTCGGAGGCGACGACGTCGGTGGGGTAAGCGCCGGGGTCGAGCTCGGCGTGGACGGCCGGCCCGGTGCGAGTTCGGGGCGCACCGATAGTGCTGACCACGACTTCATGGCAGGTCAGGGGCCTGGCGCACCAGTTGATGCTGATCTGGGAGAACAGTCGGTGCTCTATTTTATTCCACTTTGAAGTACTCAGCGGGAAGTGACAAACGGTCATCTCCAGACCGCTCTCGTGGGCGAAAGCGGCGAGCTCGCTCTTCCAGGCGCGGACCCGGTAGCCGTTGGATCCGCCGGCGTCCGCGGTAATCAACAGGCGGGCGGCACGTGGGTAGCGGTGCCTTCCCTCCCCGTCCCACCAGCGGCGCAGGGTGGCCACGGCGAAGGACCTCGACGGCGAGCAGGCTGCCCGGCTGCTGGCGGCGCTCCTGACGCTTCGTGACCGGATCCTTGACCCACTTGTAGAACCACGACTCGCTCACCCCCAGCACTCGGCAGGCCACGCGGTGCGGGAGGCCAACTCCGTGAGCCTCGAAATTTCGTGACGGTCCGCCGAGGGAGTCGGTGGACCGTTTTCGTGCCATGGGCTGGGGCTGCGCAGGCTGAAGACCCGAGTGTCGCCTCGGGATGGCGCCGGATTCCACTGCTTTGGGTGTTGAGGTGCTGTCGAAGGGGCGGGGCATCCATTGGTCAGACTGGGTCCGGGGAGTTGGTTGAGCCGGTCGAGGGCGGCGGTGATGTGGTTGCTCCAGGGCCGGTGCCGGGCCAGGCGGAGGATACGCCGATGGCCGGTGGTCACGCGTTGCCCGGCCGTGGTGAACGGGCGGAGCCGCAGGCGGCGGGGCGAGTCTGGTCTTGCTGGTCAGTGCGAGCATCGGCATCCAGGCCGGCGGGTCCAGCGCGATCTGCACGATCTCCAGCCAGATCCGGTTCTGGGTCGTGCGGTGCAGGGGGAGATTCCGCAGGCCGGTGGCCCGGGCGGCGCGGATGCGGTCTTCGGCACGGGTGCGCTGGCGGTCTGGCCACGGCGGATGCCTCGGCCAGGGCCTGTCAGGCCTGCGGGGTCTTTGCATCTCGGGTGAAAGGCTCCGCGACCACCCGGCCCCGGGATATCCCTTGTGACGAGCGCGTGCTGGAGTTGTTGTGGCACAAGCGGCGCTGGTGGTGCCGCGAACCGGCATGCCTTCGGCCCCCACCCCCTTGTCAGGGGCATGGCCCTCTTCTACAGTCCCCGGATACGGAGATTGTGGGAGCGCTCCCATGGGTGAGGTGTTCCAGCGCTCACTCCCCTCCCTCCGAGAGGACTCCCATACGAACGTCACGGCGCCCCGTCACGAAGAAGGCGGATCCCCCCATGCAGCTTCTTTCGACCCTCCGCTCGCCCGCCCGAAAGCGCACCGCCACGTTGCTGGCAGCGCTCTGCTGCGCCGCGTTGCCCGTCGTGGCCGCGGCGGCCCAGCCGCCCGTGGCGAGTACCGCCGCCACTGAGGTCCTGGGCAACGCGACCCACTTCGCCGCGCTCGGCAGCCCCTACGGCGGCTGCGGTCTGCCGCAGCGCGAACTGGACAGCCAGGACTTCGTGGCGCTCAACGTGTTCAACACACCCGGCGACTACGCGAGCACCTACCCCCGCCCGGTGCCGGACTCGAACGCCTCGGTCAAAGGCGTCTTCGACAACGGCCGCAACTGCGGCCGCTGGGTCAAGGTCACCATCGGGGACTACTGCACCGGCTCCAATGACGGCGCCCCGGGCCAGCCCTTCTGCCGCAACGGCTCCTGGGTGGCCGACAAGTACAACGGGGCCACCCTGAACATGCTCGTCGCGGACAGCTGCGCCGATTCCAACGCCTGGTGCCGGGACGACCCCAACCACCTCGACCTGGCAACCGACTCCCTCAACCGCTTCCGGATCGGCGGCACCCCAGCGGGGACGATGTACCCGGACCACTGGAACAACCGTCACGTCTCCTGGAGCTTCGTCCCGGCCCCGGACTACAGCGGTGACATCCGTATCGGCTTCCTCAGGGGAGCCCAGCGGTACTGGCCCGCCATCGCCGTCTCCCATCTGCCGGACGGCATCCACGGCGTCCAGTACCTGGCGAACGGCACCTGGACCGATGCCACGATGAACAGCGACATGGGGCAGTCCTACGTCATCGGCGCGACGGCCTCCGGTCAGAGCAGCTTCACGATACGGATCCGCGACGCGGCCGACGCCTGGCTGGGCGGCAGCCGAACGTACTCCTTCTCGCTGCCGTCAGGCTGCGCGGGAGGCTGCCCGCAGGACTACACCGCCGTCCCCTACACCACCGACAGCTCTGGAGGGACGCCATCTCCCACTCCCGCGCCGAGCCCCTCGGGCGACACCGCCTGCACGGCCCAGTGGAAGCTGACCGGCTCATGGCAGGGCGGATACCAGGCCGACGTCACGGTCACCAACACCGGGTCCCGGCCGGTCACCGGCTGGTCGGTGCACCACACCCTGCCGGGCGGTGTGACCGTGGCGAACCGCTGGAACGCGGTGGTGGATCCGTCCCTCCCCGCCACCACGGTTCACAACGCCACGTACAACGGCTCGCTGGCACCGGGCGCGTCGACGACCTGGGGGATGACGCTCAGCGGCGACGACCGAGACCTCGGCACACTCTCCTGCACCGCGTCCTGACTCCCGGAGATTGATCATGGCCATGACTTCATTGGGCGTGCGCCGCCACCGCCACCGCCTGCCGCTCTGGGCATTGGTGCTGACCGTGGTGGCGGTGACCCTTCCCGCCATCGCGACATCGCGCGCACAGGGCGCGGCGACGGGCTGCACGGTCACGTACACCACCAACGAATGGTCCGGCGGCTTCACCGCCCAGATCCGCGTCACGAATCTCGGCGCCGCCCTGAACGGCTGGCGGCTGGAGTGGACCTACGGCGGCGACCAGCAGGTCACGTCCGCCTGGAACGCGCAGGTCACCCAGTCGGGCAGCGGGGTGACCGCCGTGAACGTCGCGCACAATGCCGTGCTCACCGCCGGGGGGTCCGTGGACTTCGGGCTCCAGGGCACCTGGCGCACCGTCGACCCGGCTCCCACCGCCTTTGCCCTCAACGGCACGCCGTGCGGCGGAACCGCGAGTCCCACCCCGACGGCGACCGCCTCACCGACAGCGACCGCGACAGCCACGGCGTCGGCCGAATGCGCCGGGGCTACGATCTGCTCCGACTTCGAGGACCAGACCGGCACCGTGCCCTCGGGCCCCTGGCAGACCACGGCACCCGACTGCCAGGGCACGGGGAAGGTCAGCGTCGACACGTCCGTCGCCTACAGCGGCACCAGGTCGCTGCGCGTCGACGGCGGCGTCGGCTACTGCAACCACGTCTTCGCGGCCTCCACCCGCGATCTGTCCTCCGTCGGGCCTGTGGTGTACGCACGCATGCGGGTCCGGCACACCACCGCCCTGCCCACCAGCCACGTCACCTTCGTATCCATGCCGGACGCCTCACAGGGCGGCAGGGCACTGCGCGTCGGCGGGCAGAACGGCGCGCTGCAGTGGAACCGCGAGAGTGACGATGCGACCCTGCCGGAACAGAGCCCGGCGGGGGTCGCGCTCAGCACGCCGCTGCCGACCGGCCGGTGGCTGTGCCTGCGGTTCCAGATCGACACCACCGCCCAGTCCATGCGCACATGGGTCGACGACCAGGAGGTCGCCGGACTGCACGTGGACGGGGTGCCGACCCAGGACGTCGACGGGCAGTGGCTCGCCCGTAGGACCCCGCCTCGCCCCACGGGCCTGCGCCTGGGGTGGGAGAGCTACGGCACCGGGGACGACACTCTCTGGTTCGACGACGTGGCCCTGGGCTCCTCACCGATCGGCTGCTGACTCCGCGTGGGATCCGTCGGGAGGACGGGACTTGAACGCGCGACAGTTGTTGATTTCTTGATCCGTACGGCGCGCAGCGCCCGCCTGGTGGACCGGTCAGGTGCAGCCCTCGGCCTGGGCCCGGCTCACCAGCCTGTCGATCAGCTGGGTATAGAGCCCATCGATCCCTTACAGCAACGAGGAGATCAGGTGAAACGTCGTCACGCCTTAATGGCCACCGGCGCCGCCGGTGCACTGATCATGACTGGCCTTGCAGCCGCCACCCTGCCCGCATCGGCAGCCGCCACCGGCTGCTCGGTCGCGTACAAGGTGCAGAGCGAATGGCCGGGAGGGTTCACAGCGAACCTGGCCATCACCAATCTCGGCTCCCCCGTGCGAACGTGGACCGCGACGTTCGACTTCCCGAACTCCGACCAGAAGGTCACCAACGGCTGGAGTGCCACCTGGACACAGTCCGGAACCCACGTGTCCGCCGCCAGCCTCGACTGGAACGGGGCGCTGGATACGGGCGGGTCGGCTTCCATCGGGTTCACCGGTGCGTGGAAGGGCGCCAATCCGGAACCCGCATCGGTTGCGCTCAACGGCGTGACCTGTACCGGCTCGGTGACATCCCCGACCCCCAGCCCCACCACCACTCCGACCAGCGGTCCCAGTGGTCCGGCCCCGGAACTGAAGGTTTCCGGCAACAAGATCGTCACCGCCAGCGGCAAGCCGTACCGGCTGCTGGGCGTGGACCGCTCCAGCGGTGAATACGCTTGTGTGCAGGGCAAGGGGCTGTGGGACGGCGGCCCGGTCGACCAGGCTTCCGTCGACGCGATGAAGACCTGGAACATCCACGCCGTACGCCTGCCGTTGAACGAGGAATGCTGGCTCGGCATCAACGGCTCGCCCAATGGCACCACTTACCAGCAGGGCGTCAGAGACTACGTCAACCTGCTGGTGGCCAATGGCATCACCCCGATCCTCGACCTGCACTGGACGCGGGGCGCCTACACCAACGGGCCGGACTGGCACTGCAAGGACGCCACCGCGACCTGCCAGAAACCGATGCCGGACGCGCAGTACGCCACCCAGTTCTGGACCGGTGTCGCCAACGCCTTCAAGGGCAACGATGCCGTCGTCTTCGATCTGTTCAACGAGCCGTACCCGGAGATCGCCGCCGACTGGGACAAGACCGTCGGCTGGCAGTGCTGGCGAGACGGCGGTACCTGCACGGGCCTTCCCTATGAGACGGCCGGCATGCAGGACCTGGTCGACGCGGTCCGTGCCACCGGCGCGACCAACGTCCTCATGCTGGGTGGCCTGGAGTGGGCCAACGACATGCGCGAGTGGCTGACGCACATGCCGGCCGACCCGTTGAAGAACATCGCCGCGTCATGGCATTCGTACAGCTTCAACGCCTGTGCGACCGAATCCTGCTGGGACACTCAGGTCGCGCCGCTCGCACAACAAGTACCGGTCGTCATCAGCGAGTTCGGCCAGGACAACTGCGGCTTCGACTACATGCAGCGGCTGGTGGACTGGGCTGACGCGCACAGTATGGGTTATCTCGCGTGGACGTGGAACCCATGGGGCTGCAGCACTGGCGCCGTGCTCATCAAGGACTGGGCGGGCACCCCGGAACCTGGCATCGGCGAGGGTCTGAAGTCCCACCTGATCAGCCAGGACCCCTACATGACCCCGTAACCGCACACCCGGCGGCTGCCCAGTCGCGTACGACGCCGCCCCGGCCGGATGCCCCAACGGCACAACTCGGCCCGGGCGGCTTTCGACCACCACGAGTGTGAGTGTGGCGAGATGCTCGAACCGCAGCCCACAGGGGAGTCGTCGGCTCCCGGACTCCAGGGGTGAAACCGGTCGGCGGTTCTTCGCGGTGCACGAAATCCCGGTGGCGGCACGGCACCGACTGCAGCAACACGTGCGGGATACCTACGACGTCGCCCTGGACGTGTTCGACGGGCAGGCTGTGGCCGGCATGCTCACCCAGGGCGACCGGGTCTGGATCGCCCAGCGGTTTCTGGATCTGCCCTCGTCGATGATCCCGGACGAGCCGGCCGAGACACATCCGGACTAGTAGGGCTTGGTCAGGTTGGTATCGGGGTGGGTATGTTGCGGCGGCAGGTGGGGCAGGCGCCGGTCCAGGTGGCAAGGAGTGTCTGCAGTTCCCGGACCACTTGATAGAGGCTCAGGCTCGCGCCGTGTCTTTTGGGTCTCGTGCCAGTCGTTGCAGGGTGCAGAAGGCGTGGGCGGCGGAGACGAGGGTGACGTGGTGGTGCCAGCCACCCCAGGTGCGGCCCTCGAAATGGGCCAGGCCCAGGCTTGTTTCATCTCGCGGTAGTCGTGTTCGATGCGCCAGCGCAGTTTGGCGAGCCGGACCAGGGTGGCCAGTGGCATGCCGGAGGGCAGGCTGGAGAGCCAGAACTGCACGGGTTCGGGTTGGGTGGCCGGCCACTCGGCCAGCAGCCAGCGTTCAGGCAGTTCAGGACCGTCGGTGGCCTGACGGACGCCGTGTCCGGCCGGGCGGATGCGCAGAGCCACGAACCGCGAGTACATACGTCTGAAGCCGCTGATCCCTTTGGCTGGGCGGGAGCCCTGGCGCCAGGACACCGGCCTCGCGGCCGTCCTACCGGCCGCGATGACCAGCTCTTTCACGGTCTGTGCAGGCTCGGAGTACTGCATCTTCGGTGGCCGGCCGGTGCCCGCATAGGCGGGCCGGACGAGCTGGACCCCGGCCGGATGGGCGGTGTGACGGCCGGAGATACCGACCGCGTAGGGCAGATCGCGCTCTTCCAGACCGCGGCGGAAGGCGGCGGCATCGCCGTATCCGGCGTCCGCGACGACCAGGGGAATGTCGATGCCCCACGACCGCGTCTCGTCGATCATGTCCAGGGCCAGCTGCCACTTCTCCACATGCCCCACATGAGCGCGGATCCCGCAGCGGGTGCGGCGGGCGACCTCGCCCGGGTCCGCTTCGGGGGAGGCGGGATCCCAGGAAGCGGGCAGGAACAGCCGCCAGTTCACCGCGGCCGAGGCATGATCCCGGGCCAGGTGCAGCGACACCCCCACGTGGCACTTGGTGACCTTGCCAGCGGTGCCGGTGTACTGCCGCGACACACACGCCGACGCGTCCCCGTCCTTCAGAAGGCCGGTGTCATCGACGATCAGCGCCTCCGGGCCGATCGCCTCGTGCATCCTCCAGGCCAGCCGGGCCCGCACATGCGCCGGATCCCACGGACTGGAAGTGATGAAATGCGCCAGCGCCTGACGGTTACCGTCCTCACCCAGCCGGGCCGCCATCGGCTCCACCGATTTACGCCGGCCGCCCAGCAGCAGCCCGCGCACATACGCCTGCCCCCACCGCCGCTGATCCGTACGGAAGAACCCGTCGAACAACTCCGCCGCGAACGCCTCCAGGTCCTCCCGGAGCGAGGCCATTTCCTCAGGTGTCACACCACCCCAACGACGCTCATGGACCAGCGGACACGCCACCCACGAATGAAGATGACCAAGCCCTACTAGGGCGCGTATCGAGTAGTGATCAATGGGTGGTCCGGGTGAGGTCTTTGATCCAGATCATCGAGGCGCGCAGGTGAAGACCGGCGAGGTAGCTGTCCGGGGTCTTGTCGTACCGAGTGGCGATGCCTCGCCGTGCCTTGAGCTTGTTGATCAGACGCTCGACAGTGTTGCGCTCCTTGTACAGGTTGGCGTCGAGGCTGGCGGGCCGACCACCACGGGAGCCCTTCTTCTTCCGGTTGGCGGCCTGGTCCTTCTTCTCCGGGATAACGGTCTTAATGTGGCGTTTGCGCAGGTGGTCCCGGTTACCGCGGGACGAGTAGGCCTTATCCCCGGCGACAGCGCCCGGCCGGGTGTGGGGGGCGGCCGACGGGCCCGCGGACCCGTATCTTCTTGAGCGCGGGGATGAACTGCGGGCTGTCCGCGGCCTGACCTGCGGTCAGGACGAACACCAGGGGGCGGCATTTCCGGTCGGCGACGAGGTGGACCTTGCTGGTCTGCCCGCCCCTGGAGCGTCCGAGGAGCGCGGCCTTCAGGCGGAGTTTCTGCCGCCGTCGGACGCGTCGCCGCTCTTCCCGCTCGGGTCCGATCCCGGCCTCCTGCCTATTTTGTCCTTCGGAGTAGCCCCCTTTTGTCTGGCCTTCTCCTCCTCGGCGGCATTCTCCAGTGCGGTGATGACGTCCTGGCCCAGATGCATCCCGGCAGCGTCGTGGTGAGCGCGCACAGTGGTGGAGTCGACGCTGACCAGGGACAGGTCCACCCCACCCCGCTTCGCGGCCTCTGTGATCAGTCCGTCCAGCAGGGCTTCGAAGACGCTTGCGTCACGCCACTGCCGGAAGCGGTTGTGGACGGTCGACCAGGCGCCGAGCTCGGTCGGCATCTCCCGCCACTGCCCGCCCGTCTTGAACCGCCAGATCACGCCCTCGAACTGCTGTCGCAGCCGCTCGGGGTACGGGCCGTACCCGCCGATCGGCAGATACGGCTCGATGAACTCCCATTCGCTGTCGGTCAGTTGCACTCGCGTCACGTAAGAAGATCTAGCATCCCCGTGTGAGCCACTGCCCACGGCGAACGCGCCGCCGGGGTCTTGAACGGCCCTCGGAGCGAGGTGGGGTGCCGGCCGCCAGGAAGAGGAACGGCGAGCCAGGGCCTGGGGTTCGGACCGTGGTCCGCATGAGACCGCCTGCGGGCTTCAGCCTGCCGACGTGCGTGCCGTGCCCCTGGTGCGGATGTGCTGACTGAGAAAGAGAGCGGCGCGGTCCAGTGCCTCGTCGGCTTCGTCCAGGACGCCGGCGAACGCCTGGAAGACATGTGGAACGTCAGCGGTGATGTCCAGGATGACGTCCACTCCGGCTTCTCTCGCGCGCGTGGCCATGCGTGTGGAGTCGTCCAGGAGTATTTCGTTGGTGCCCGCCTGCAGAAGCAATGGGGGGAAGCCGGTCAGGTCGGCGAGGGTGGCGGGGCTGAGCATGGGCTGATGCGGATCCTGTCCCGCAAGGTACATGGTCCCGGTGTTTTCCAGGCCCTCACGCGTGAAGAACGGGTCGATGCCCGCCTTGGTGTCCATGCTCTCGCCTGTCCGCGTCATGTCGAGTCCGGGGGAGAACGCCACGATTGCGGCGGGCATGGGCAGGCCCGCGTCGCGGGCGGCGAGGCAGGTGGTGACGGTGAGGCCGCCACCGGCGGAGTCCCCGGCGAACGCGATCGCCGAAGGGTCTTCGCCGCTGTCGAGAAGTGCGCGGTAGGCGCTCAGTCCGTCCTCGATCACGGCCGGGAACGGATGCTCAGGGGCAAGCCGGTAATCCAGGGAGAACGCCCTGAACCCTGTTTTGGTCACCAGGTTCCCCGTCAGTGACATCGCCGTCTCCGGTGAACCGACCACGTAAGAGCCGCCGTGAAAGTAGAGGATCGTCCCGGCCTTCGGAGTGTCGGTCGGCTCGACGAGCAGCGCGGGCCGATCACCGAGCGTTGCAGTCCGGGTGCGGATCCCAGCCGGGACGATCATTCCCCCCATCATCGCCCTGAACCCGGCGCGGAGCTCCTCGGCCGACCGAGGGTCCTCCGGCCGAGGCTGTCGGACCATCGCGTCGATTTCCGCGCGCTGCTGCCTGCTCATTGTCGCCTCCATCACAAGTGCATGCCAATGAATTATATGCCCAGGCATCTAAGCTAGAATATATGCCATGGCATCTAAGTCAAGGCGTGCCCCGATCGACCTCCCGGGCTTCTTCGCCGATCTCGTCCGCTGCGAGACACGCCTCTACAATGCGCTGAACGACCGCCTTCGCGAGCGGCACGGGATCGTCACCTCGCAGTTCGAGTTCCTGCGCTTCCTGCGCGACCACCCCGGGTCCCGGGTCGCGGACCTCGCCACCGAATTCGCCATCGGGATCGGCGCGACCAGCAAGGGCATCGACCGCCTGGAGAAGCAGGCCTGGGTCATACGGCGGACCAATCCATCGGATCGCCGCTCATCACTGCTGGACCTGACCGCCGGAGGCCTGCAACTCGTCGAGGCGGCGGAGGCGACCTTCACCAAAACACTGGCCGAGCTGACCGCAGACGTCCTGGGCGGTCCCTCAGGACCGGCCGCCGCACAGATCTTCTCGGAGTTGCGCTCTGCACTCGAACGTGACCAGATCGGTCTGCCCACAGGCTGACCGGCATGTGCATCCAGTGCGACTGCCCGTTGGCCCCGTGATCAGCGTTTGTTGCGAGGGTGAATCCCGCGGATTGATCACGACTCGATACGCGCCCTAGTTGCTCTGACCGCATGCGCCGGGTCGTTCAGGCCGCGGCGGCGAGCGGGCGTCCGCCCCAACGGATGCCTCTCTCGCTTCGGATGCGGGCGCGTTCCTTGCGTTCGGCGGCCAGGACGTCGCGGTGGCGGGCGTTGGCGTTGCGCCAGCGCAGGTAGGCGTGCAGGGCTCGGGTCTGCACGGTGTGGTTGGTGAGCGCGGTCCTCAGTCCGGCAGTGTCACCGGCTGTCCTGTCCGCAGTGATTCATAGGCCGCCAGCACCACCCGCAGGGACCGCAGTCCGGCCTCCCCGTCCGGGGTGGGCCGGCGGCCGGTGCGGGCCGCGTCGAGGAAGGCATCGAGCATCGCCGCGTCGAGGTCGTCGCCGCCGGGCTCCCAGCGGGCGCGGGCGGTGGTGGTGTCGAAGCCGTCCAGCAGCCGGGGAAAGGCGTCGAGTTCGACGATCGCCCGTTCGCCCACACAGGTCAGCGTCAGGCCGCCCCAGGTGGGGTGGTCCTTGGGGTGGCTCCAGCTGCAGTCGATGGCGGCGACGGTGCCGCCGGGGTAGCGGATGGTGACCAGGCCGGCGGTCTCGACGTCGAGGCCGAGGTCGGCGTCCAGGACGGTGTTGGCCTGGGCGTAGACCTCCGCGGCCTGTTCGCCGTCGAGGAGTACGTCCAGCAGGTCGGCGATGTGTACCGTGTGGTCCATCACCGCGCCGCCGCCGGCGAGTTCGCGACTGCCGAACCACGGGCTCGAACGTGCCGGATTCGAGCCGTTGTTGGCACCGTGGACGCTGACCGGGCGGCCGAGGGAGCCGTCGCTGACGGCGCGGTGCAGCGCGGCGAAGGCGGAGCCGAACCGGACCGGGTAGGCGGTCATCAGGCCGACCCCGGCACGGGCGCAGGCGTCGATGACGGCCCGGGCGTCGGCCGCGGTGGTGGCCAGCGGCTTCTCGCACAGCACATGGGCGCCGGCCGCCGCGGCCCGCTCGACGAGCCTGCGGTGGCGGGCGTTCTCGCTCGTGACGATGGCCGCGTCGAGCGGCTGCGCGAAGACCTCGTCCCAGGATTCGGCGTACGGCACTGCGAGCCGCTCGGCCAGGGCCCGGCCGCGGTCGGGGTCGCCGGGCGGGGCGTCGGGGTCGGCGGCGACGAGTTCGACGTCGTCGCGGTCGCGCAGCAGGGTGAGGTAGGTGGCGGCGTGCACGTGGGCGAAGGACAGGACGGCGACTCTCACGCGGGGCTCCCTTCGAGGGTCACGGCCTGCCCGGTGCGCGCGGACGCGACGGCGGCTTCGGCGATGCGGACGGCCGCCACGCCATCTGTGGCGCTCACCCGGGGCTCGGGGCCGTGCCCGGCGAAGGCGGCGGCGAACTCGGCTATCTGGGTGGTGTACGGGGACTCGCCGAAGTCGCCCGACGGGATTCCCGCCGCTCCGGCGGCGCCGCGGTCGCTGCCGGTGACCCGCAGGCCGGGGGAGTCCAGCGAGTCGTGGCTGAGGGTGCCGCCGGTGCCGGAGACGTGGAAGGTCGTGCGGAAGGGAGTGTTCGGCGGTGCCCACACGCCCACCACCTGCGTGATCACACCGCTCTCGTGGGTGAGTACGGCGGTGCCGGAGGCCACGGCACCGTCCGGGGCGGGAGCGGTGAGGTGGCCGCGCTGGTGGGCGTGGACGCGGATGACCTCGCCGAACAGCCAGCGGGCGATGTCGAAGTCGTGGATCATCTGGTCGACGAGGATCCCCCCGGAGCGCGCCGGGTCGGCGAACCAGGGGCTCCAGGTGGGGTAGCGGCCGGTGCGGGTGAACCGGGCCACCGCGACACGGCCCAGCGCCCCGTCGGCGACCAGATCGCGCAGCCGGGCGTAGGCGGGGAAGAAGCGCACCACGTGCCCGGGGTACAGGCGCAGGCGCGCGGCCCGGGCGGTGCCGGCGACCAGCGCGGCGTCGGCGGTGGTGAGCGCCAGGGGCTTCTCGCACAGGACGTGCGCGCCGGCGGCGAGCGCGGCGAGCGCGATTTCGGGGTGGGTGTCGGTGGGGGTGCACACGTCCACCACGGTCGCTCCGGCGATCGCCTCCTCCCGCGTGCCGGCGAGGGTGGCGCCGAACTCACGGGCCAGGGCGGGGGCCCGGTCGTCGGGTGCGTAGATGCGGACATGGGCACGCAGTGCGGTCCAGGCGGGCAGATGGGTACGGGCGATGCCGCCCGCGCCGATCAGCGCCACGTCGAGTTCTGCCATCTGCCGGGGGCCTCCTAGCCCTTGAGCGCGCCGCTGAGCACGCCGTTGATGAAGTGCCGCTGGAAGAACAGGTAGACGGCGAGGACCGGGGCGATGACGATGAGCGTCGCCGCGGCGAGCGATGGCACGTCGACGCCGTACTGTCCGGTGAAGAAGCCGAGTCCGGCCGGAGCGGTGCGCCTGCGCGGGTCCTGGATGAGAATCAGCGGCAGTAGGAACTGGTTCCAGCTCCACACGAAGTACAGGACGCCGAGCGTGGTGACGGCCGGTCGGGAGCTGGGCATCAGGACCCGCCACAGCGTGGTCCAGGACGAGGCGCCGTCCAGCCGGGCGGCCTCGATGAGGCTGCGCGGCATGGTCGCGAAGTGCGCCCGCATCCAGAACACGCCGAACGGCATGAAGGCGGCGATCTCCGCCAGCGCCAGGCCCGGCACGGTGTTGGTCAGCCCCAGCGCCCGCAGGTCGTAGTAGAGCGGGATGACGGTGACCTCGGTCGGGATCGACAGCCCCAGCAGCAGGTATGTGTACAGCTTTCCGCCGCCGGGGACGTCCATGGTGGCCAGCGCGTACCCGGCGAGGGTGGCGCACAGGACCGCGGCCGGGACGACCGCGAGGGCGATGACCGCGCTGGAGCGCAGCAGCGGTCCGAACCCGGCCCGTGACCAGGCGTGCGCGAAGTTCTCCAGATGGATGCCGTGCCGGGGCAGGGCCAGCCCGGTCAGGGGTGTCCCGGCGGGCTGTACCGAGGCCAGCAGAAGTGACAGGAACGGGACGAGGACGGCGGCGCAGAACAGAGTGAGCACGACAGGCGCGGCCAGGCCCCGTACGGTGCGGACGGGTGTGAGGGGCGTCACGGGGCCTCCCGGGCAAGACGGTTGATGACCAGCACGGCGATGGAGATGACCGCCGTCAGGACCACCGCGAGCGCGCTGGCCAGCCCCACCTGGCCGCCGCCGAAGGCGAGACGGTAGATGAGGATGCCGGGCACCACGGTGCTGTTGCCCGGCCCGCCGCCGGTGGTGATGTAGATCAGGTCGAAGCTGGACAGTGCCGCGATCACGGTGATGGACAGGGCGACGGCGATCTCGGGCCGCAGCAGCGGCACGGTGATGGACCAGAACTCCCGTACCGGGCCTGCGCCGTCCATCCGCGCGGCCTCGTAGATCTCCTGGTCGATGCGTTGTGTGCCGGACAGGAACAGCACCATGCACAGCCCGGCCACCACCCAGGTGCCGATCAGTCCCACGGCGGGCAGCGACCAGGTGAAGCTGCCCAGCCACGAGTCGGCGAAGCGGCCGAGGCCGACCGCACGGAGCAGCTGGTTGAGGGTGCCGTCCTCGGCGTACACCCAGCGCCAGATGATGGCGACCGCGACCAGCGGGACGACCTGCGGCAGGAACAGCAGCGTGCGGACGGCGGCGGTGCCGCGGCGGCCGGAGCGGCGGGCGGCGATGGCCGCCGAGACCAGGCCGATGAAGATGGGCAGCGCGGAGAAGAACAGGACGAGGGCGCCCGCGTGCCAGGCCGCCGCGCGCAGTTGCGGATCGCTGAAGACCTTGCGGTAGTTGGCGAACCCGGTGAAGGACGGCAGGGTCACACCGTCCCAGTCGAACAGGGACAGGTAGGCGGTGTGCAGGGCGGGCAGCACGGCGAACAGCGTGTACGGCAGCAGGGCCGGCAGCACGTACAGCAGGGCCGTCGCGCGGCGGCGCCTGCGCCGGCGGGCCCCGGCGTGCCGCCCGGTCCGGTTGCGGGCGGGGCCGGGCGGCACGGGCGGGGGATGGTGGGTGGTGAGGGCCATCAGGCGTGGTACTGGTCGAAGTTGGACTGCAGGTTGGCGAGGAACTTCTCGACGCCGACCTTGCCGCCTGCCAGTAGTTGCAGCTGGGTGGTGAGCGTGTCCGGCATGGTGGGCGTGGAGGCGTTCTGGATGAACGGTTCCAGGCCGGAGTCCTTGGCGATCGCCTGCCAGCCGCTGCCGACGTCGCCGATCAGCCCGCTCTGCTGTGGCATGGAGGAGGCGTCGGGGGCCATGAAGCCGGACTCGGCGATGATGGGCGCCGCCTCGGCGCTTGCGCAGAACTCAAGGAAGGCGGCGGCCGCGGCGGCGTTCTTCGTGTTGCCGGAGACGCAGTAGTACACGCCGGCGCCGGTGGTGTGCAGGGTGCCGCCCTTGTCGGCGGGCGGCGCGTTGAACAGACCCGCGTTGTCGCCGAGGCCCTTGGCGACCGCGGCCGCCGCCCAGTTGCCGCTGATGCGGAAGACGCCGGTGCCCTTGGCGAAGGCGGCGGTGGCGTCGTTGTCGCTGACGCCGTTGACCTTCGGCGTCATGTAGCCCTTGTCCATCCAGCGTTTGAGGGTGGCGGCCGCGGCGACGGCCTCCGCGCCAGTGATCTTGGCGCCCTTGTGGCCGAACGCCCAGGCCTGCCGGTCGGCCGGCTTCATGTAGACGGACAGCAGCACGTTGAAGGGGTGGTTGAGGCCGCCGTCGAGGTTGCCCGCGACGAGCGCGGTCTCACCGGCCGCCTTGGCCTTGGCGAACATCGCCTCCAACTCGGCGATGGAAGCGGGGGGAACGGTGATGCCGAGCTTCTTCACCTTGGCCTTGTTGTAGTAGACGCCCTCGAAGGACAGCCCGCCGGGCACGCCGTACAGGGCGCCGGTGCCGGTGGTGCGGCCATCGGCGGTGAAGGTGATCTGGTCGAGGCCGGGAAACCTGTCCGGCCAGCCGTACGCCGTGCTGTACGCGCCTACGTCGAGCAGGAGCCGGCCCTTGACCAGGTTGTTCATGCCGGACACGAACTGGGCGATGTCGGGGGCGGTGTCCGCCGACATCGTCGTGTTGATGCTCTTGAGGTAGTCGTCCCAGCCGGTGTACTGGCGCTTGAAGGTGATGTTGGGGTGCTTGGCGTGAAAGGCTGCCAGCAGGGCGGGCGTCATGGTGGTGTCGTCCGCGTCGGCGACCACCAGGGTGATCTTCTTGTCGGTCGGGATGGCGGTCGCCGCGGGGCCGGAAGCGCTGGGGCTCGCGGCCGACTTGGCCCCTGGGGTGAGGGAACTGCCGCATGCGGCGAGCAGAGTTGTTCCGGCGGCGGCGAGGAAGAGGCGTCTGGGCAGGTATGCCGGAGGACGGGGGCGGCTGTGGCTCATGGCGGTGTCTCCTGGAACGGCGGAGAGGGATGCGGGGCGCCGGGTGGGGCCGGTCCGGGGCTTGGGCCGTGGGAAGGCGGGCGCTGCGCAGGATCCAGCGCCGCACAGGGCTTTTAATAAAGCAGCTGCGTTTTATAATCAGCATGACGCCGGTCGGCGTCAAGACTTCACGAGGAGGTGGCAGTGGCGTTCCCGCATACGCAGGCCCTCTGGCCGCTGAGCGGAGCCGCGCAGCCGACGGCACCGAGCACACCGGCGGTGGTCGCCGTGGCGGACCTGCGTGCGACGAACGCGGCGGCCGTGCTCGCCGTCGTACGCTCGGCCGACCCGCACCCACGACTGTCCGAACTCGCCCAGGCCACCAGCCTGTCGCGCCCCACGGTGGAGGCCATCGTCGAGGAACTGGCCGACTGCGGGTTGATCGAGGCCGCGCCCGCGTTGTCCGCGCGCGGCCAGCGCTCGCCGGGCCGCCCGGCCCGCCGTTTCCGCTTCCGCGCGCACGCCGGCTTTGTCGTCGGCGTCGACGTCCGTCCCCGCTCGGTCACCGCCTGCCTCGCCGACCTCGACGGCGAACCGGTCTTCGTGCGGCGCCGGACGGTGCGCGCCGATCTCGCGGGTGCGGCCCGCGCCCGCACCGTCACCTCGCTGATCCAGGAAGCCATGGCCGAGGCCGCAATCGACCCCGCCCGGGTCTGGGCGGCCACCGTCGGCACCCCCGGCCTGGTCGACCGGGCCAACGCCCGCGTACGCAAGGCCGACAACCTGCGTACCTGGGCCGACACCGACATCGCCGGCATCCTGCGCGACCTTCTGCACTGCCCGGTGGCCGTGGAGAACGACGCCAACCTCGCCGCACTCGGCGAGCAGTGGCGGGGGGGCGATCGGGCCCGTGTCGCGCCGCGAGGCGGTTTCGAACGCGAACGGACGGCCGACGGCCGACGGACCCGCGAGTGGTCGCCCGAGCCCCCTCCGGGTGGGGGGCGATCTGAACGGCCCGCGGAACCGTCCGGTGATCGCCCCGCAGCACCGGCCGGCCTACGCGCGACGGCATCGGTCGGTGAGCGGTCGCAGGACCGGCCTTCCGAACCGTCCGGTCAGGGAAGCGGCGCAGCGGGCGGCAGGATGGTCGACGAGATGGTGTTCGTGCTGCTCGGCGAGCGCCTCGGCGCTGGTGTCATCACCGGCGGCCGTTTGCTGCGGGGGCATCACGGGGCGGCCGGGGAGATCGGATTCATCCGCTTTCCGGGTCCGTCCGGTACCCGCGGCTCCTCTGCCCCGCTCGGCTCCGCTGGTTCGCCGGATGACCCCGGACTGGAACCCCTGCCCGCGGCCGTCGTCGCGGCTGCCGCGGCCGGTGAGGCGGACGCGGTCGCCGCCGTCGAGTCGTACGGCCGACGGCTCGCCCAAGGCATCGCTCCCGTACTGCTCGCCCTCGATCCGGCCCTGATCGTCATCGGAACCGGCCAGTTCCCGAACCCCGAGACCGCTCCGGCCGCCGACCTCCTGCTCGCCGCCGCCCGTCGGCACGCGCGGACACTGCTGGTCGACCCGCCGCACTGGCGGCTGTCCGCCCTCGGCGACGACGGCGTGCTGACCGGCGCGGTCCGCTTCGCCCTGTCGTCCGTCGAGGTCGTCCTGCGCACCCGTCCGACGAGCCTCGCCGCCCGGGCGCGGGAGTGATCTCCAGACAGCGCACTGCCGGGAGCGTGAGCGTCCCGGGCATCCCCGGTGGGTGGTATCCGTCTGTGCGTGGCAGTACTCGGTCCGCCGCCCGAGGACAACCCCGACGGCAACGTCCTCTTCCGCGACCAGGAGGCCCGCGCCGACGCGGAGGAGGAGCTGCGCCCCCGCGCCGGGCCGCACACAGCCCGCACCCGAACACCACCGGCCCCCACTCCAGCACCCCCGTACACCACCGCATCCACCCCCGCCCATCCCTATCCCTGTCGGCCAGGGCCTGCGGCCCGGCCGCCCACGCTGGCAGCGCCCGCGCCAGATGCTGCGCCGGCACACGGCACCACCGGGCCAACTGCTCCTGCGCCACCGCGTCGAGCAGCACTTCAGCGCTCGCACGTCCCCGCTCTTCGCACCCCATCCGGTTCGCCGACCGCCACCCACCCGTCAGATCTTCGGCTCCCAGCCCGTATGCGGCCGCCACCCGATGCACAAACGACCACGTCGTCTCACCCACCACGGGCACCACCCGCAGGACCGCCTCCACCCAACCGCCTCCCCCTCGCCACCCGACCGGACGGTGTCCCGCAGCACACGGGGCACCGGCCGCCCGATACCGGTGCACGGCGAACGAGCGTCGCGGGTGCCCGGTACCGGCCGCAGCGGTGGTGGAGCCGCCGGCCTTCTGGATGCCGGGCATGAGGGCCGTCTGGCCTCCCAGACCTCTCACACCACGCCGCTTGCCCCGCCCAGTCCAGACACAGCCAGGGCAGGCCGCAACCGTGAACACTCCACCACCGTTTACGGCATCGGTACGCGCTTACTGATCTTTTCGTAAGTTCGGTGGGTGTGGTGGCTGTGTGGGTGGGAGGCTGTGTGGGTGGCTTATCAACCTTCCCCTTCGGTTGCCGGCTCCTCCCTTCCTCCTTTGTCACGGCCTCAGTTGGCGGAGGCACGTCGTGTTCGGGCAGTCGAGTTGTTCGAGGACAGCGTTTCGAATGCGGACATCGCGAGGGCGGTAGGGGTGTGTGCCGAGAGCGTGCGGCGTTGGCGGCGGGTGTGGGAGCAAGGCGGTGCTTCGGCCCTGCGGCGACGGGCGGCTACCGGACGCCCACCCAAGCTGGACGACGCCCAAGTCGAGATGGTCCGGGCCGCGTTGGAGCAAGGCGCCCAGGCTCATGGTTTCGAGGCCGACCTGTGGACCCTGGAACGAGTCGGCGCGGTCGTCACCCGGGCAACGGGGGTGGTGTTGTCGAGGGCATCGGTGTGGCGGCTGCTGACCGGCCGGCTCGGATGGAGCCTGCAACGGCCCGAGCGGAGGGCTGTCGAGCGGGACGATTCGGAGATCGCCCGCTGGATCGCGCACGAGTGGCCGCGCATCAAAAAGGGGCCGTGAACACACGTGCCTGGATCGTCTTCCTCGACGAATCAGGCGTCTTCCTGCTCCCTCAGATCCGCCGCACCTACTCGCCCCGTGGGCGGACTCCGCTCCTGCGGCACCGCCTGAACTGGAAGCGCGCGTCGATGGCGGGGGCCTTGGGCTACCACTCCACCGACCCCGATCGCGGGGCCGGCCTGTGCTTCCACCTCAAGCCCGGCAGCTACGACACCGCCGGACTCATCGAGGTCCTGGAGCAGATGAAGGTGTTCTACCGCGGCGAGCGAGTGGTCCTGGTCTGGGACGGCCTGTCCGCCCACTGGAGCCGGGCGATGCGGGCCTGGGTCGCCGAACAGGACTGGCTCACCCTGGAACGATTACCCGCCTACGCTCCCGAACTGAACCCGGTGGAACTCCTGTGGTCCTCGCTCAAGAAACGTGAACTCGCCAACCTCGCCGGCGACCACCTCGCCGATGTCGCCGACGCCACCGAGCAAGGCATCCACCGCATCAACGCCAACCCCCGACTGCCATGGTCATTCCTCGCCCATACCGGCCTGACCATCCGCCCACCACACCCACCGAACTTACGAAAAGATCAGTAGTACGCGAAGGGTGCGCTTCACGCTAGGGGTGGGGGGCAGGAGGTGTTCCATGTCCGAGTTGTTCGATCGGATCGATGCGCTGGTCGCGTCCCGATCTGTGCTGCCGCCGCCGGCGGAACGCCGGCGGCGGCGTCAGGCGCACGGTCTGACGCTGGACGAAGTGGCTTCAGCTCTGGAGGTTCGGCGGGCAACTGTGAGCGGCTGGGAGGCCGGTAAGACCGAGCCCCGCCCGCCGGAGCGCGACGCCTACGCCCGGCTGCTGGACCAGCTCGGGGAGCTCTACCCGGCGCCCTCAGCGGCGGAGGAGACGGACGACCCGGCGGTGCCTGAGACGTTCACCAGCGAGCCCGCCCCCGCTCGGGGAGTGCGGACCGTCGCAGCGCCGGTCTCCGAGGCTTCGGCCATGACTGCCACTGAGTAGTGTGCATCATGAAGCCGCAGGTCACGGAGCTGGTGTGCGTGGGGCTCGGGATGCTCGTGCTGGTCGCGGGCGGGTGACTTCAGTGAAGATCATCGGTCACCGGGAGATTTCTCGGTATGTCAGGACCAGCAGGGCCCTCACCAGGCAATCGCCTACTTCGGGTCGGTGCGGACCTTGCCGAGAACGCGTGTGTGCGCTGATGTTGAACCGGGTTCGTTGGATCTTCACGAACCAGTGACCTGCGGCGGCGGAGCTGGGCGCTCAAGTTCCAGGAAATGTCCCAGAGTTGACGGTGGTACGTTCATGGACATGCCGATGGGATACGTGGCGACGACCGCGCTCTTCGCCTGGTGCACTTTCTTCGCCGTTGTCGCGCCACGCCGGCCCCGGCCACTGGCGACCCTGAGTTTCTGGTTCGGCCTGGGCCTCAACGAGGTGCCGTTCGTGGGCATCTACGTCCTGGTGGTCTCCACAACACTGGCCGCCGCAGAGGGTGATCTGGATTCGGCGGGAGCCAAAGTGACGGTCGCGGTGGCCGCCGTCGCCACCGTCGGCCTTGCTGTCTCCGCCTGGCGGGGCCTGCGCACAGATCAGGTGGTCGGGCGGGCTCTTGAGCAGGGCCTCGGGACCGGCTGGCGGGATCGTGTGCACGTACCGCTGCGCCGCCACCGGCCCTGGACCCGCATCCTGCTGCTGCCGGCCCTGATGCGGCGGCGTGACGTGCAGCGGATCCCCAACATCCGCTACGGGGACGCCGGGCGCCGGAACCTCCTCGACATCTACCGCAGCCGCGACGCGCCGCAGAACGCGCCGGTCCTCATCTACTTCCACGGTGGCGGCTACACCAGCGGAGCGAAGAACCGTGAGGCGCGGCCCCTGCTGTACCGGCTCGCCAGCCAGGGGTGGGTATGCATCAGCGCCAACTACCGGCTGCGGCCCCAGACCACTTTCCCCGGCCATCAGATCGACGCCAAGAAGGTCATCGCCTGGGTCCGCGAGCACGCCCCCGAGTACGGCGCCGCTCCGTCGGGGCTGTTCGTGGCGGGTAGCTCCGCCGGCTCCAACCTGGCGGCCCTGTGCGCGCTCACGCCGAACGACCCGGTGTTCCAGCCCGGATTCGAGTCGGCCGACACCTCGGTCACCGCGGCGATCTGCCTCTACGGCTACTACGGCCACTACTTCGGCGATCCGCCGGACGAGCCGCCGCCCCCGCTCCAGCCACAGGGATACATCCACCCCGGTGCGCCGCCGTTCCTCATCGCCCACGGCACCAAGGACGCGCTGGCGACCGTCGAGGGCGCCCGGAACTTCGTCGACCAGCTGCGCCGCACCTCTGACAGCACCGTCGTCTACGCCGAACTGCCCGGCGGGCAGCACGCGTTCGACGTTTTCCACTCCCCGCGCTTCGAGGCAGTCGTGGACGGCGTCGAAGCCTTCACCGCCTGGGTCCTGGCCGCTCCGCAGCGCACTCCCGACCCAACCCCCTAGATCGTCTGACATGTCAGGCCGGGGTCGTTGTCGGGTTCGGCTGCGGTGACCGTGCTGACGCTACGATCCGTCACCAGACTGGTACGTCGGGAGACCGTAGGGGCGTGGGGATGCGGGAGCTGGAGCGGATAACGGCTCGCCGAGGTGAACTGGACACACTCGCCGGGGAGTTGGCCAAGCAGCTGCAGGAGGTCCAGGCCGAACGGAAGGCATTGATCGTCGCCGAGCGGGTTTTGAACCGGCTGGCCGAGCAGGACCGGGCCGCGGAACAGGACGCCGCTGCCGTCGCCCCGACTCCAGCCCGGGTGGCTGGCCGGGCAGTCCTGTTGATTCCGTACCGCAGTGAGGATGGGGGCGAGACCGCGCTGCCCGACGACGACCGCACGATCCTGGCGATCGTGCGGGACGCAGACGGCCCGGTGCAGGTCAGGGTGGTCGGTGAGCGGCTGGGCCTGGACACCTTGGCGCGCGGCAAGCCGGAGCCGCTGCGAGCGAAGATGACCAGGCTCGCCGACCGGGGCTGGCTGCACAAACGGGGCGACGGGCGATTCACCGCACGGTTGTGATCGCACGGGGCTGGGCGTAACTGACGAGTCCCCGGCGGCAGTTGAGTTTGGTGTGAAGAAAGCCAACAGCACCGTCGAAGGCCCTGACGGACTTGTCTACACCGCCCGCCTGCCGCCGTCGAGCGCCACCCTGAATTGGCTCGCCGACCTGATCCGTGGCCATCTGAAGAAGATCGGCTCCAGGTGGCGGGCCCTGCCCGCGGGGAAGATCGCGGGCATCGTGCTGGCGGTACTGCGCTGTGACCAGCGGCCGGGCGACCTGGCCGGCGGCAACGGGATACACCGCACCACTGTCGCCCGGTGGGTGTGGGAAGTCGTCGGCCTGCTGGCCGCCCGCGCTCCACGCCTGGAGAGGGCCCTGAAGAAGATCGCCCGAACGGGCGGTGGGGTGGTCCTGCTGGACGGCACGCTGATCCGCACCCGACGCCGCACCGGGACACAGAACCGGAAGAACTACTCCGGCAAGAGCAAATGCCATGCCCTGCTCGTGATCGCACTCACCGACGACAGAGGCCGACTGCTCTGGGCCTCCGCGGCCCGGCCCGGGCGGACCTCGGAGATCACCGCTTGCCGACACGACCAGCTCACCGCCAAGCTGCGGGCAGCCGGCCTCGGCGCCATCGCCGACCTGGGATTCATCGGACCCGACGACAGCGATCCCGACGCCGACACCTGTCGTGGTGTCGTCCGCGTGGGGTACGCCTCGCGGCCGGCGGTCCTGCTGCTCTCTGCCTGAGAGCGTCCCTGGGGAGCCTTGGCTCTGGCCCAGGGTGGCGGGTTCAGGGTAGCGGTGTTCGGCGCGTCGGTTGCCCTGGCTGTCTGGCGGATTGTCATCAAGTACTACCTCCTGGGCGCCTATTCGAGCCCAGGTCCAGCTGTTCTTGTGCACAGCGCGAAGAGAGGCACACAGCGCTGCACGGGTGCGCATCTGCATCGTTCTCCAGCTGCTTTCAGCAGAGTTCAGTATTTTCCGGTGATCTGCAGAAGCTGCTCTCTAACCTGGGTGGACGGTCGGAAGAGCTGCCGCCGGATGCGAACACTGGGGGAGATGTGCGCTCAGCCGAGGGCGACTTTGGACGGGAACTGAAGCGCGCTGCTGCAGAACTGCGCACGCTCAGGGCACAGCACGGTGATCCGACGCTCGCACAGATCGCCGCTCGGGCCCGGGGCGGCCGGCGCCTGTCCGAGTCCGGGATCAGCGCGGCGCTACGAGGCCAAAGTCTGCCCATGCGCGACTATTACCTCGCCCTGGTCCGCGTCCTGCTGGCCTACGACACCAACAAGGTGGCGTCCCTTCAGCATCCGGAATTATTCGTGTGGCGGGACCGCTGGCAGAGGCTGTCTCTGCTGCGCCACGCCCAGAAAAGCAATGCCCCGGCCCTCCTGCCGATCGAGCATCATGCCGCTCTGTCTGAGCAGGTCGTCCTGGCCGTCTACGACGGGGCCAGCACGTACAGCTGCCGCCGACTGCCGTCGGCCTGGGCAACGGCGTTCTCCCCGGACGGCCGTCTCCTGGCCACCGGACACGGGGCCAAGACCGTGCAGCTATGGGACACCGTCGAACAGTGCAGGGCAGGACCAGCCCTGTTCGGACACACTGACCAGGTGATGAGCGTGGCCTTCTCTCCCGACGGCCGACTCTTGGCAACGGGCAGCCGGGACGGAACCGCCCGGCTGTGGGACGTGGATAGCCGGACCCTCATCACGGAACCCCTCGATAGCGCCGGCTTCGTCGAGCACCTTCTCTTCGCCCCTGATGGCCAGTCCCTCTACATCCAGGGGCGCACGATTCGGCGGTGGGACATCATCGACCCCCGCCAACCACAAAAGGGGCAGAGGCACTTCGCCAACAACCTCACCAGTGCACCAGTCCTTTCCACCGACGGCCTGCTGATCACCGGCCACGCTAGAGGCGTTGCCCAGCTCTGGGAGGCACAAGAGCAGACAAGGATCGACGCACCCCTGCGTGGACACGAATCGGACGTCACCGCCCTGGCTCTCGCACCGAGCGGCGACGTGCTCGCCACCGGCAGCGACGACGTCCAGCTCTGGGACGTCCGGACACGCCAGATGATCCACGAGCCTCTCAAAAGCTCAGGGGACATGGTCACGGAGATGGCGTTCTCCCCGGACGGACGCATCTCGTAGCCGTCAGCGGTGACCGGGTCTCCAGCGAACCGGAAGAACCGGACTTCAGCTTCAACATCTGGGAAACGACCAGCTGGACTGAGCTGCCCAGTCCGCACATCGGCCACACCGGCCACGTCACGGCATCCGCGTTCTCACCGGACAGCAGACTCTTCGCCACGGGCGGCCTTGACGGCCATCTGCGTCTCCGCACCCTGCCTACAGCAATGCCGGGTCAGCGGCGGGTGACCTGATACTCGCCGGTGCGTTCTAGATCGTCCAGATGATCCAGCATATGCAACACGGCCCCTACGCCGTTGATCACCGCTGAGTCCCCACGGGAGAGCAGGCAGGACTTCAGGCCGTGTGATGCAGCCAGCGCTGCAGGGTGGTGTTGATGCTGGCGGGCAGTGCGCTGAGCTGGTCGATGGCGTCGCGGTCCTCGGGCCAGGGCGGGATGCCGGCGACGGTCAGTGCGGCGTGCAGGGCTAGTGCCGTGACCGCGTAGGTTCGCCGGGGTGGGTGACAACGACCAGTGCAAATTCCCCACGGCCAGTTGTGGTTTCACGGACGGGTGGTGGAACGCAGATTGTGCTCCAGAGGTAGGCGACAACCGCGCGCCCGTGCCGAGCGGTACGTACTGCGCAATGCGGAGGCGTCAGTCTTGCGATCTCAGGGGGTGTTGTCGGAACATCGCCAGCCCCTTCGCCTGCGGTCGCCTAGGGTCGGCGGGCATGTCACAGCAGAGCCGCAGCATCGTCCAGAACGCTTGGAAGGCGTTCGCCAGCCACGACGCTGACCGCATCTCCGCGGTCTTCACCGAGGACGCCGAGTGGCTCGCGCCGCCAGGCAACGCTACTGCCATGTGGCTGGATGCCCCCAGCCACATGGTCGGCAGGAAGGCGATCGTGCGCTTCCTCGCTGAGGATTTCCCCCGCTTGTTCGTGCGCGACGTCACAGTCACCTTCCACGAGTTCCACGCCGACGGCGAGCGGGTGGTCGTGGAGGAGACCATGACGGCGACTCTGGCCAACGGCAACCACTACGCCAACGACTACTGCTTCGTTTTCGAGCTCCGGGACGAGCTGATCCACCGGGTGCGCGAATACATGGACACAGCCCGCGGGCACCGTAGGGTCTTCGGAGAGGTTCCGTCGTAGTCATCCTCTGCCTGGTCGCGGTGCGGTCAGGCCCAGCCGAACAGCAGATCCAAATCGGTGACCTTTTCCGGACTAAGGAGTGGGTCGCGGACTGACCTGATTGCCGCCATTCGACGTCTGCGGTGGCCGTGGCTTGCCCTGGATGGATGGGGCCTCGGGCAGTCAGAGGGGCTATTCGATTGCGGACCGAGCCGATGGCTTGGCACGGTTCAGGGCATCATGCGCGTCTGAATCTTGATCTGAGGAGGCACCCTCGTGTCTGTCGTTCCGGAACGTCGTTTGGCTCTCCTTGGAGGCGGCTTCTCCACCGACGACGATGGGCTGCTGGATGACTGGGTGCTCGATCAGGTGCCCGTTCCTCGCCCCAGGGTGTGCTTCATTCCGACAGCCAGTGGCGACGCCCCCGCCTACATCGAGCAGTTCTTCGGGGCGTACCAGTCACGTTCCTGCGAGCCCAGCGTCTTGCATCTCTTTCGGCGGGAGTTCGATGACGACGCCCTGCGCACGTTCCTGCTCTCTCAAGACGTCGTGTATGTAGGTGGGGGTAACACCGCGAACATGCTGGCGGTCTGGCGCGCGCACGGCGTGGACCGGCTACTTCGCGAGGCCTTCGACCGGGGGACCTTGCTGTGCGGCATCAGCGCTGGTGCCAACTGCTGGGCCGAGGGCTCGCACACCGACTCTTTCGGGCCGCTGACTCACCTCTCGGACGGGCTGGGCCTGTTGTCCGGCTCGGTCTGCCCGCACTACGACAGTGAGCCCGGCCGGCGATTGTCCTATCAGGCAGCCGTGGCAGACCGCGCGCTTCCGGCCGGCTGGGCAGTCGAGGACGGTGTCGGCGCCCTCTTCACGGGCGGTCTGCTGACGGACTCCGTGACGCGTACGCCTCAGGCCTGTTTGTATCGGGTAGAGCCCGGCAAGGATGGCGGAGTCGACGAGCAGGCCATGCAGTGTCGCCTGCTCGTCGCAGCACAACAGCCCACTTCAACCGCGTGAAGTGGTGAGAGAGCGGCCCCGCCTGGTGCGGGGCCGACGGCCGCGTGGGTGCGGAAGCAATCAGCCTTGAGGCTCGTGTTCTGGTAGTCCCGGCGCAGGTGACGGTGCGTGGTCGGTGAGGACGGGCATGCCGAGGTCGACCAGCTGTGGCCGACCGTCGGCCCGAGTCCGGCTGAGGCTGTTGAGGTTGGCGGTAGCGGCGTCGAGGCTGACCTGGAGTCCTTCGACTTCTCCGAGCCAGCCGTTGCCGCGGGCTTCGCGGATGCGGTCGCGGAGGTTCTGGATGATCTCGATGATGCGGCCACGCTGGCGGGGGTCGATCTGGAGGACCGGGCAGCGGATGCAGGCGTGTTCGTGCTTGCAGGGGGTTCCGTAGGGCCGTCCGCAGGTGCCGAGGGACACCTTGCGGAGCTCGAAGTGCTGTTGGAAGTCCTGCCACTCCGCCGCAGTCGGCTCGCGGTATTCCTCCTGGGGACGTTCGGCCCGGCGCCGGTCGAGGAAGCCCCGGTAGGTGCGCACCAGGTCGTCCTGGAAGACGGCAAGGTATGCCTGGGTGGCGGTCAGTGTTTTGTGACCAAGGATGACTCTCCTGCGCAATTCGCTGCGGGGATAAGGCCGGGTCGGCGATGATCGTTGGCGGGGTCGCCTTCCTGTCGTGCGGTCCTGGAGGCGGTACGGATGTCGATGCGGCCGGTGGGGTTGCCGGAGATCCCGGAACAGACGGTGGTGGTGGCCCGGGCGGCGTTCCCGAAGGGGAGCCTGGCGATACGAGTGCGGGATCGCCTCGCGGAGGTCTTCGTCGATGAGCCGTTCACGGAGGCGTTCGGTGTGCGCGGGGCGCCGGGACTGTCGCCGGGGGTGTTGTCGCTGGTGATGGTGTTGCAGTTCGCGGAGGGCCTGACGGATCGGCAGGCCGCGGCGATGGCGGTGCGGGCGATCGACTGGAAGTACGCGCTCGGTGCGGAGCTGACGGACACCGGATTCGATGCCAGCGTGCTGTGCCGGTTCCGGGCCCGGCTCGCGGACAACGGTATGGAGCGGCTGGTCTTCGACCGGCTCCTTGAGCACTGCAAGGACGCCGGCCTGGTGGCGGCCGGAGGCAAGCAGCGCACCGATTCCACCCATGTGATCAGTGCGGTGCGGGACTTGAACCGTCTGGAGCTGGCCGGGGAGAGTGTGCGGGCGGCCCTGGAGGCCCTCGCGGTCGCGGCACCGGCCTGGCTGGCCGGACACATCAACGTCACTGAGTTCGCCGAGCGGTACGGGCCGCGGGTCGACGGCTGGCGCATGCCGCCCTCGCAGACGAAACGTGACCGTCTCGCCCAGGTCTTCGGGCAGGATGCCATCGCCTTGTGCCGGGCGGCCTGGGCCGATGACGCTCCGACCTGGATTCGCGAGATCGAGGCCGTGGGCTTGTTGCGGCAGGTCCTCGTGCAGACCTACATCGTCCGGACCGATGCCCGGGGACGGCAGGTGATCAAGAAGCGGGACGCCGACGACGGCGTCCCGCCCGGCCAACTCCGCCTGGCCTCCCCCTACGACTCCGACGCACGCTGGGCGGCCAAGGGCGACGACCTGTTCTGGATGGGCTACAAGATCCATCTCACGGAGACCTGCACCACCCTCCCCGACGCCGACGCCGACGCCGACGCCGACGTGGGCACAGGGGTGATGCCGAATCTGATCACCGACGTGCACACCACCGACGCGACCGTGCCGGATGTGAAGGCGACCGCCCCGATCCAGCGCAAGCTCCCCGAGCACGGAGTGCAGCCCGGCGAGCACTACCTCGACTCCGGCTACCCGTCGGCCGACCTGATCACCAAGGCCCTGAAACAGGGCATCCGCATGGTCACCCCGGTCCTCCGGGACCACTCTGACCAGGCCAAGGCCGCCGAAGGCTTCGACAAGAACGCCTTCACCATCAACTGGAAGACCCGCCAGGTCCGCTGCCCCGCCGGCAGGACCAGCTCCCACTGGAACCCGGTCAAACAGCACGGCAAAGACGCGATCGTCATCACCTTCAGCGTCCTGACCTGCCGGGACTGCCCTCTCCAGAAGCAGTGCACCACCTCGAAGACCGGGCGCCGCATGCTCACCCTGCGTCCCGAGGAACTCCACGAGAACCTCGCCCGGGCCCGCGCCGAGCAGAAGACCGACACCTGGAAGAACAAGTACGCCCTGCGTGCCCGGAGTCGAGGGCACCATCAACCAGGCCCTCGACATCACCGGCATCCGCCGGGCCCGCTACCGCGGCCTGCCGAAAGTCCGCCTCCAACACGCCTTCTCCGCCACCGCACTCAACGTGATCAGGCTCGACGCCCACTGGACCACAGGCCCCTCAACCGCCCCCGCACCAGCAGACTCGAACGACTCAGCTACAGACTCTCCGCCTGAACGAATTGCGCAGCAGAGTCGGTGTGGGCTGCAAAACAGACGGGCCTCACGGCCACCGTCGGCATCGAACCCGAAGTGGTGAGAAACGACCTGCTGGCGCAGGACATCGTAGGTGTCGAGCCCGATATAGCCCGGCGCCGACCCAAAGACCACGCCCTGCTGACCTGGCGGCAACTTGCGGAGCTCGGGGACCCACAGCTCGACGACGAACCGCCCACCCGGCGCAAGGTGGCGTGCGGCATTTCGGAAACAGGCAACCTGCTCAGCCTGCGTGAGCAGGACCGAGATGCCGTTGTAGACGAGGTAGACGAGCTGGAACTCGCCCGGGACTCGCGCAGTGGCCATGTCGCCGACGACGACCGAGATGGCCGTGTCGTCTGCTTTGGTGCGGAGCTGATCGAGCATCGGCTTCGACAGCTCGATGCCACTGACCGAGACTCCGCGTTCCGCGAGTGGCACTGCCACCCGCCCGGTCCCGATAGCGAACTCCAGCGCCCGCCCGCCCCCGGTGAGCTCCACCAGGCGGTCAACCGTTGGCTCCAGCACCTCCGATGCGAACATGCCGGTCCCAGGGGTGTCATAGCTCTGAGCGGCCTGGTCATCCCAAATCTCACTTTGAAGCATAAGCAGCGATGATTGACCACCGTCCGAGGAACGGCAACGCACTTTCTCCATTGCTGAGATGAGGGTGCGCCACCGCGGGCTCCTACGTGGCTCAACGGTGGCACCCCGAGAAGCGCCGACGATGCTCCGGCCAGGAGCATGACGTGACGTGCCTCTTTCCCACACTGGTGGGTACCTCGGGGCGGACTCAAGCAGTCACATTGCTCACGACTCGATACGCGCCCTAGCGCTCTCTGGCTGAGCACCAACGGTCGACCAGCCTCGCCTGCGTCCAGCCGACGACTTGAGGCAGCGACAACCGCCTGTGTGCGGGGACCTCGAAGTCGCCAACCTCAAATTCCTCTCAGTAGATCACCGGAATCCTCGCTACCGCCATGAGCACGACATATGGTCAGCTAGTCCGGCTGCCGAACACGACAGCCCCCACCGGATTGGCCCTTGTGTATATATCTGCACGCCGCACCGCCCTCATCTCCTCGACCGCACTTCTGCTATGTGCGGCCCTGACCGCTCCCGCTCTCGCGGCTGATCAGACTCCGACCCCTTCAGCATCCGCATCTGCCCCGACTGACGACTCGGTCATCAACACCACGCCTCCAGAGGAGCCCGAGGAAAACGTCACCGACGTTCCCGACGAGGCGGTTGATGAGCCGCAGGACGAGCCCCCCTACACGGGCAAGCCACCGCAGACGGGAGATTCTCCCGACGCTGTAGATTGCACTCCTGCACACGGCGTCTACAAAGCCACCTCGAAGGGAAAGCAGTACCACAAGGGAGTCGGGCCTACGAACTCGAACTACAACGGTACTTCTAGAACAGCCAGGTCGACTTTCACGTCGGAGGTTACGGGTGAGGTGGGCGTCTCTCTCACTGGTGAGCTGGAGACCTCGGTCACCGTGCTGCTCGCGACGATCAAGGACAAGTACAGCGTCACCGTGTCGGCGAAACTCACGGCCAAGCTCGGGAACTCAATCTCCGTGGATACACCGTCACACAAGACCACGAACGCCAAGTACGGCGTCTATCGGCTCAAGGTCACGGGGGAGAGTTACCAGCTCCACCAAAACTGCACGACCTCGCCCAAGCACAAGGTCGTGAGCTATACCCCCTTCCGCGTTGGCTGGTACCTATGGGAAAGCTGAGAGAACTCGCGGCAATAGGGGGATTGGTGGTGGCAATGTCCTTGGCAGGCTGTACCAGTAACCAGGACAGCGCCGGGTCCCATTCTCGAACGTCTCCGCCTCCTTCCGCATCCCTGCCGACGAAGTCCTCGACTTCTGGCCGCTCCGAGCACATTCCGGGGGAAACCGTAACCAAGGCCCCGGTCCTCCCGGACGGAGAGGTCCTAGCGCAGACAGCGAACGCCCACGGCAATCAAGAACTGGAAATCCCCGGCGGGATCAAGGCCGGGCCCCTGGCAATCCTCGTGAATTGTCAGGGGGAGGGAACACTCACCGTGTCCGTGAAGCCAGTCGGGCTGAGCTTTCCTCTCGAGTGCGTGAATGGTGAGGTCAGCAGCACCTTCAACCAACTCAATCTGAAGAAGTCTCGCACGTACGGCACGGTGGACGTCACAGCTCCATCCCACGTTCGCTGGGCACTCTCCGTAGGTCAATGAGCCTTTCCCGGTAAGCGCCCGTCGCTCGCTGTGATCGCGATGCGTGCGCTGCACAAGTCCGGGCAGGCTTGAAGCCCCTGGTAGGAACGATCTTGCGACAGATTGTTCTGACCAAGGGGCCTCACGTGTTGGCCCGACGTTCTCCTACTGATCTTTTCGTAAGTTCGGTGGGTGTGGTGGCTGTGTGGGTGGGAGGCTGTGTGGGTGGCTTATCAACCTTCCCCTTCGGTTGCCGGCTCCTCCCTTCCTCCTTTGTCACGGCCTCAGTTGGCGGAGGCACGTCGTGTTCGGGCAGTCGAGTTGTTCGAGGACAGCGTTTCGAATGCGGACATCGCGAGGGCGGTAGGGGTGTGTGCCGAGAGCGTGCGGCGTTGGCGGCGGGTGTGGGAGCAAGGCGGTGCTTCGGCCCTGCGGCGACGGGCGGCTACCGGACGCCCACCCAAGCTGGACGACGCCCAAGTCGAGATGGTCCGGGCCGCGTTGGAGCAAGGCGCCCAGGCTCATGGTTTCGAGGCCGACCTGTGGACCCTGGAACGAGTCGGCGCGGTCGTCACCCGGGCAACGGGGGTGGTGTTGTCGAGGGCATCGGTGTGGCGGCTGCTGACCGGCCGGCTCGGATGGAGCCTGCAACGGCCCGAGCGGAGGGCTGTCGAGCGGGACGATTCGGAGATCGCCCGCTGGATCGCGCACGAGTGGCCGCGCATCAAAAAGGGGCCGTGAACACACGTGCCTGGATCGTCTTCCTCGACGAATCAGGCGTCTTCCTGCTCCCTCAGATCCGCCGCACCTACTCGCCCCGTGGGCGGACTCCGCTCCTGCGGCACCGCCTGAACTGGAAGCGCGCGTCGATGGCGGGGGCCTTGGGCTACCACTCCACCGACCCCGATCGCGGGGCCGGCCTGTGCTTCCACCTCAAGCCCGGCAGCTACGACACCGCCGGACTCATCGAGGTCCTGGAGCAGATGAAGGTGTTCTACCGCGGCGAGCGAGTGGTCCTGGTCTGGGACGGCCTGTCCGCCCACTGGAGCCGGGCGATGCGGGCCTGGGTCGCCGAACAGGACTGGCTCACCCTGGAACGATTACCCGCCTACGCTCCCGAACTGAACCCGGTGGAACTCCTGTGGTCCTCGCTCAAGAAACGTGAACTCGCCAACCTCGCCGGCGACCACCTCGCCGATGTCGCCGACGCCACCGAGCAAGGCATCCACCGCATCAACGCCAACCCCCGACTGCCATGGTCATTCCTCGCCCATACCGGCCTGACCATCCGCCCACCACACCCACCGAACTTACGAAAAGATCAGTAGAGGTTGTCCCGTAACCGGTGGGGTGGTTGGTGCGTTGGCTGGGCATGGGTGGGGTGATTTCAGCTGATGATCCGAAGTGGATCGAGCCGTTCTCCGGGTTGAGCGAGGTGCAGTTCGCCAGGCTGGTGGCGTTGGTGCGGCGTCGCGGGGGTGACGTTCAGCGGGGCCGTCCCTGGCGGTTGCCGCTGGAGGACCGGGTGTTGCTGGTGGCGACGTACTGGCGCACGAACCTGACGTTGCGGCAGGTGGCACCGTTGTTCGGGGTCTCGAAGTCCGCGGCCGACCGTATCCTCGATCACCTGGCACCGCTGTTGGCCATCGCGCCGGCCCGACGTCCGCGCAGGGACACTGTCTATATCGTCGACGGCACCTTGGTGCCTACCCGGGACCGCAGCGTCGCCGCGTCCAGCAAGAACTATCGGTACTCGACGAATCTGCAGGTCGTCATCGACGCCAACAGCCGCCTGGTGGTGGCGATCGGCTTGCCGCTGCCCGGCAGTCGCAACGACTGCCGGGCGTTCACCGAGTCCGGTGTGGACCGGGTCTGCCGCGGTGCCCCGACCATCGCCGACGGTGGCTACCAGGGCACTGGCCTTCTCATCCCGCACCGCAGGCGACGAGGCCAAAGACACCTCAGCCCGCAACAGGAAGCAGAGAACGCCGTCCACCGCCGGGCACGGGCACGAGTCGAACACGCCCTATCCCGGCTGAAGAACTGGAAGATCCTTCGGGACTGCCGCCTCAAGGGCAACGGCGTTCACCAGGCCATGCTCGGCATCGCCCGGCTCCACACCTGGCCCTCACCGGATAGCTCACGCCCCATACGGGACAACCTCTAGGTCTTCAAGTGCCGGACCTGTACCCACCGCTCCGTCGGACACCGGTTGGACCGCTGATCGGCAGAAATAGGGACCGCGGATGTCCATATCGCCGGGGCACCCGCTCAGCGGCGCGAGCCGCGGGTTGCGCCGTCGATGATATCGCGCAGCGATTCCCTGACAGCCGCGTGTAGTGAAGACGAGGGATCGCGGGTGCCGCGGACGAACCGAAAGGGGCGCTCGGAATGTCCAATTATCAACAATTGCGTACGTTCCTCGGATTCGTCGCGGAGCCGCTGATATACAAACCCGAGGCCTTTCACGGCGGCCGGGAATTCCTCTGGATCGGCGTCTTCCATGGTGACGTGGCCGTCACTCACCTCTTCGATCGCTGCGCGAAGTCTTTCCAGCCAGCCGGGCCGGGCACCCTCTGCGGTGACGGCCCAGGCCATTGCGCTGTCGATGTCATAGTCCGAAAAGCCGGACAGAGTGGGTTCGGTGAAGTCGGCCAGGTCGCGGACGGCTTGTTTGTAGATGTCCTCGTGGACGGTCGGGGCCATGGCGCCTTCCTTCGGGAGCGCGCCCGGGGGGTGGCTGTCGCGACAGCCACCCCCCGGGCGCCGTTTGGTCAGACGAACAGGGGCACGACGTACTGGGCGAGATCGATCGCCGTGGGGAGGGTGTCATCGACGAAGTCACCGACATCGTCGATGAAGTCGTTGAGCCAGCCCTTGGGGAGATTTGCTGCCTTGTCCGCGCTCCCGTCGCCGGTCACCATGTCGATGACCACTGGTGTCAGGTGCACGAGGGCAGTGACGACGGAGTCCCAGAACTGCGGGTCCTCGAAGACTTTGCGGGGGACCTTCCGCGAGATCCGCGTCAGGGCATCCTCCGCGAAGTCCTTGCTCGGCGTCTCCGCGAGCGCGTCCAGGTAGGGCTGGGGGAAGCAGTTGGTCATCTGCCACGACGTGTCGAAGACGTCGTCCCACCACGTCACGTCGGTGTAGGACCCGTCGAGGCTCGGGAGGGAGAATGACTTCGGCTTCACCCCGGCGGCCTTACTGGCGGCGGCGAAGGCGGGTGTCAGCATCGTTGCGTACGCGACGACGTCGCGCTTGGCGTCCGAACTTGCTCCGCCTGCCTTGTAGCCCTTCTGCCCCTTGCCGCTCGGCCCGCCGTTGTGTGAGGCGCCCGTCGCCGCGTCGATGATGGGCTGAAGGGCCTTCTTGATGTCGCGTTCGGTTCGCGTAGTGGTTGCGGTCATGGTTCGGTATTCCTTTCCTGAGGGCTGCTCCGCGAGGAAGGCCTCCGAGAGCAGGGGTTGCAGGGCTGGGGGAGCGAAGCAGCCGGGGGTCTGCTCCATCTCCAGGTCGTCTAGCCTCGATCTTTCTTGACGGTCCGCGAGGGAGTCGGTGGACCGTTTCGCTTTCGGTGGCTGATTGCGGGCAGGCCGTGGGCCCGAGTGTCGCGTCGGGTGGGCGCCGGGTTCCACTGCTCCGGGTGGGGTGGTGCTACTCGCAGGGGTAGGGAAGCTGCTGGTCAGCCGGGGTTCGGCAGGAGTGTGAGCCGTGCGAGGGCGTCTGTGATCTCGTTGGTCCAGGGCCAGTGGGCCGCGAGGCGGAGGATGCGGCGCCGGCCGGTGGTGACGAGCTGGGCGGCTGCGGAGAACAGGCGGAAGCGGAGGCGGCGGGGTTCCCAGAGACGGGTCTGGCCGGTCAGGGCGAGCATGGGCATCCAGGCCAGCAGGTCGAGTGCGATCTGGACGATCTCCAGCCACACCTTGTTCTGCGCGGTGTCGTGCAGGGGCAGATTGCGCAGGCCCGTCGCGCGGGCAGCTCGGATACGGTCCTCGGCCCGGGCCCGCAGCCGGTGACGGAGCTCGAGTTCGGCGATGGGACGGCCGGCGGTGTTGGTAGCAAAGCAGGTGATCCGCATGCCGTCCGCATCGGTGATCCTCAACTGGGCCCCGGGATGCGGCCGTTCCTTGCGGACGATCAGCCGCATGCCCTTCGGCCAGCCCTCAAGCAGGTCGCCGGTGAGCTCGGCGACCCAGGCCCCGTCGCGGACCTCGCCGCCGGTCTCGACGGCCGGCGTCCATGCCGATGCCGGGATCTTCAGGACGTGCTGGTGAATGGCTTCGGTGATCACCATGCCGACCGAGTAGGACAGCCAGCGCCCGCGCTGGGCGATCCAGGCGACGAACTCGTGGGTGCCGCCCGCGGAATCGCAGCGGATCAAGGTCTGTCGCCCCCGCCGGTACTTCGTGGGCAGCTGAGCGAGGGCGAGGCGGGCGGCCTCGATGTGGTCGGCGGCCGTGTTCGAGCCCGCGTTGCCCGCCCTGAGAAGGGACGCGACAGGTTCACCGGTGCCACCGGAGCCGTGATCGACGAAACCCATCAGCGGGTGGTGACCGTAGGTCTTCTTCCAGGTCGGGGCGGCGTCCTGCTTGTCCGAGTGGGCGATGACCAGCACTCCGTCCAGATCCACGGTCACCTGCCCACCAGCGTCCGGAGCCCCGTCGCGGGCCAACTTCCAGACCCGGCAACGGACTTCGGACCGGGCTGTGCGGATTGCGGTCAGTGCCTTCTCGCCCGAGGCGGCAAGGGTGTCGATCAGGCGGGAGACTGTCGGGTCGGAGGCGACCGGCCCGAACACGGCTGGCTCGGCCCGAAGCATGCCCACATCTGCCAGGCAGTCCCCGCCCAGCGCGACCGCCAGCGCCACATCCAGCAGGACCTTGCCCGGATCATGCACCGCCCGCGACTTGCGCCACGGCGCCAACGCCGCCGATATCGCCCTGTCCAGGCCAGTCTTGCGGATCGTCTCCACCAGCAGCACACCGCCGGCCTGGGAGACCACCCCGCGACCACCACCTTCGGTACGGACACACGGGTAGGACCCGATACGCTTCTTCACCTGGAGAGTGCTTCTTTCACGCGACGACCTGGACCCTAGACAAGTCCCATCGTTGCAGGTCAGGAGCACTCTCCGCGTTTCTGATCACCTACCGGACGCCCTGCCACGTGAAAGCGCGAGGCTAGGCTCCCGGCGGCACGCTCGATCAGGTCGCTGACCGTGGCGGACGAGTCCATCCCCTGAGTGAGTGCGTAGGTGAACGCCGAGAGTCCATCGGTGTCGTCGCTGCCTGCCGCTGCCGTCTGGCGGGCTGTGCAGGCCGTCAACAAGATTGCGTTGACTTCGACCTCGGGCTGGGCCTTGAAGCCTTTCGAGCCGGGTGTCGAACCGGAGAGCAGCTTGGTCATGGTGCGGGTAGCCGACCGGCCGAAGAGCTTTAGCGAGGGAGCCTCGGCTCCGGCGATCGACTTGGCCTGTGCCGCGACCATTGCGGTTGGGGGTATGAAGACCTTTGCCCGGGTGGTCCTGAAGCGCTGCTGCGGGTCGAAGTAGTCCTTGTTCATGCCTCCCGAGTGGCAGGCATCGATGACTACGGTGAAGGCCCCCGGGGCTGCCTGCCCGCTGCGTTCGACCAGTTCCGTGTCCGCGAGGTACTGGCCGCGGTCGTGGCAAACCAGGACTTCGACGAAGGTCCCCGGCCGGTCTTCGGGCTGGTACCGGTACCCGTGAGAGGACTGGAAGAAGACGCAGCGGTCGTCGGCGCTGGTGTCTGACAGGAGCCAGTCGAGGCCGTCGCGGACGTTCGCCAGCGTCGCGTCCTCGTCGTGCAGCATGCGGACCTCAGCGTCGATGTCCAGAAAGGACGTTTTCTCCAGTAGATCCCGAAATGCGTACGTGTCGTTGACGCAGCTATTCAGCTGGTTTCCGGGAACCTCGTATTCGTCGATGCCGACCAACAATGCGCGGTTTGCCATTGGATTCTCCTTTCCGGCCCAAAGAATCGATTCTTCTCACGGGAGCAAAGCCGTGTCGGCTGCACATCGCGTCAACCAGTTGAAGAGGGATGGTCGGATGGGCCTCTTCCATGGTTTCTTCACCCGGCCAGTTCGGGCAAACCGAAGGAAATTGGGACTGCTGACTTAAGGGGGAATCTCCTTCGATGCCACGGCCGGGGCAAGTGAAAACCGCCGTCGAGGACAATGTGTCCGACCGGATCGCGGTCCGACTGCTCGTACACACCTTCCCGCCGGACCTCGTGGACGACGTGGTGGCAGAGTGCGGACGAGCCGAACTGCGCAGCCGTCGCCTTCCCGCCCGTACGGTCGTGTACTTCGTCCTGGCCATATGTCTCTTCTGTCATCGCAGTTACGGGCAGGTGATGCAGTTGCTGACCGAGTCGATGACCTGGGCCGACCGTGGCAGTGGTGCGACTCTGCCACCGTCCCCGACGACGGCCGCGATGTCCCGGGCCAGGGCACGACTTGGCCCCGAGCCCCTTGCCGCGCTATTCACGGAGACCGCCCTGCGAGGCAGTGCCGCGCGCCCGGGATGCGACCGCTACGGCAGTTGGCGGGTCCTCAAGGCGGACGCCGCTACGGTGGGTGTGCCCGATACCCCCGACAACCGGGCGCGGTATGACATCGCGACGCCGTTCGCCGGGCCTGCGGTGTCCCCGTGTGCGGCACTTCCGCGGGCCAGGGTCGCCGTACTCGCAGAGTCTGGCAGCGGCACCATCACGAGGGCTGCCGTGGGCTCCCCGGCCACGACCGCCGGCCCCGCGCTGGCCCGGGAGCTGTTCACCGGGGTGTCTCCCGGGGACCTGGTCATCGCTGATTGTGGCGCTGCCGACCTAGATCTCATGCACGTGGTAAGCGCCGCGGGAGCGGATCTGTTGTGGCGGGTCAAGGCCGGAGCGCCATTGTTCGGGGGAGGCCCCTCCCTGACAGCTCCTACCTCAGCGGCGTTGATGACTCTCTCGGCCCTGGTCGCACTCAGGTGCGGGTGATCGCGGAGGGCCCGCAATGGCTGGTGACGACCTTGCTGGACTACGAGGCCCACCCCGCCCGGCATCTGAAGGCCCTGGCCCACCAGTACCGGGACTTCCGGATCTCGTTCGAGGCGGTCGGCACGCTGTGGCACAAAGGCCCACTGGTGCTGCGCTCCCGCTGGCCGGCCGGGGTCGAGCAGGAGCTATGGGGGCACTTGCTCGTCTATCACACCCTGCGCTCGTTGATGTGACCCGCTTAAGTTACTGGTACGACGTTCCACGGGTTTAACAGCCCCGCAGAAAACTGTGGAACGGCGCCGTGGTGCGTCATCAGTCCTCTGTCTGGCTTTGTTCCGAGTATCGACAGCACTTGTTCACCGTCTCGGCACACCCGAATGGGCCTGAGGTGATGTTCATGAGAACGGGAGGCACCGGAGAGTCCGGCCCCGTTGAGCCACCGCGTTCAGCTTCGAACCGACTCCTCAACGGTGACACCGGCCGGACCCGAGACGGGTACGAGCGAGGCGCGCAGCGCCCCGGTGTCCGCGTCGCGGCCCACCACGATCAGGGGGTCGGCCGTCTCGGCGAACGCTACGGCGACCTTGCGGCCCTTGACGCGCACGGTTCCGTCGGGCGCGGTGCTGATGGTGGTGGTGAAGTCCTCGGGGCCACGCCCGTATCCCTCGTAGAGGGCGACGGCGCTGCGGGCCTTGGGGTCCTCGCTCAGGCGGGCAAGGCCGGCGGTCTGCTCCGGCGAACCGTGACGGGACAGCAGCAGCGCGGGAGCGCCACCCCACAAGGCCGCCATCGTGAGACCGGGATCGCCGTACGCCAGGTTCTCGATGGCGATCATCTGCGTCACTGTGTCCGGAATCCCCCCGCCGCCGAGTTCCTCCGACAGCGGCATGGTCAGACCGGTGTCCACCAGGGTCCGCCACACGTCGTCCGGTACGGCTCGTTCCTCCTCCGCCTTCCGCGCTGCGGGGGCCAGAACGTCGAGTCCGATGGCGCGGGTGAGTTCGGCGACGGCGAGATGCTCTTCAGTGGGCTGTAGATCCATGATCGACTCTCTGCTTTCGGTTGGAGGGGCTATTTGGCCTCTGCGGTCGCGGAGGCCGACCGCTGCCGCTGTCCGGCGAAGAAGTCCGGAAGCGGGGCCTGCGGTTCTTCGGGGAGTGCCTCCCCCGTGACCAGCTCGTGCCAGCGGCGCCACCACGTGCGCATCTGGTATTCGCCGTTCATCCCCTTGTGAGGCGTGTGCATCCCACGGGAGATGTCGGACCAGGGCAGTTCCCGCTGGGCCGCGTAGGACCGCTGGCACGTCTCCAGCGCCTCCACGTCGTCGGGCGAGGCGAGTCCGCCCGGGCCCCAGAAGGTGAGGAAGTTGTCCAGGCGCTGCCTGTGCAGTTCCTCGCCCTCCTCCGGTGGCACCAGCTGCCAGGCACTGACTTCCATGTAGTCGGGCGTGACGGGCTCGATCCTGCGGATCAGCACGCCCATGACCAGGTCGATGACTACCAGGTTGGGGAAGATCACCAGGTTGCGGGTGCCGCCCATGCGATCCACCCACGCGTCGCCGTGCGTCTGACGGAGCCGCTCGAAGTGTTCGGCCTTCTCGTGTTTGGCCTCCTCGGACAGCGGCCGTCCCAGCGCGGCGCCGCTCGCGGGAGTGCCGGCCATGACGGCGTGGCCACCGCCCAGGTTGACGGCTATGGAGTTCGAGGCGAAGGAGATGTCGGCCTTGCCGTGGGCGGCGGTGATCATCTCCAGATAGCGTTGATGGGTGGAGACGAGGTGGTAGCCGTCGTAACTGTTCTCCGTCAGGAGCTTCCAGTTGGCCTTCACCGAGTACTCGTGCGTGCCCGGCAGGACCCTCATGCCGACCTCGGACTGGTCGGACACCAGGTCCAGGTACTCCTTGGCGCCCGCCAGGTAGGTGGGGAGATCGACGATGTCCGGATCGAAGCTGACGAAGACGAAACCGCGGTAGGAGCCGACCTTCGCGGGAGCCGCCAGCCCCGGTCGCTCGAAGCCGGCCCCGTAGCCTGCGTCGTCGGGGATCGAGACGACCTCGCCCGAGTTGTTGAAGCTCCAGCCGTGGTAGAAGCAGGTCATGAAGCGAGCGTTGCCCTTCGGCTCACGGCACAGCATCGCACCGCGGTGGGGGCAGGAGTTGACCCAGACCCTCACCTTCCCCTTGGCGTCCCGGGCCAGGATCAGCGGCCGCCCGGCCACGGTTCGGGTGACGTAGTCGTTGGGCTTGGCGAGTTCGGTCTCGTGACCGATGTAGAGCCAGCTGTGGTCGAAGATGCGCTCGCGCTCCACGGCGAACACAGCCGGATCCGTCATGACCTTCCGGTTCACCCTGAAGCGGGGGATTTCCTGGTCGACCTCGATGTATTCAGACACCTGTAGTCCGTCCTTTCCTGTCCCAATGGCACCGTGCCGTGGAGCTGCATGTGGCGCTCCCCCCGGTTCCGGCGGCTGGAACCGGGGCGTCGAATTCACAGAAGTGAAAGGAATTACGCGCGGGCCGCGCTTGCGACACGTCTTTGCCATTCCGCGGCCAATGGCGTGGGCCGCGGCACCACGCGCCGATCGAGCCACTCGATGGTTCGCTGCCACGCGTCGAAAGAGGCCACGTGCGCCAGGGTCTCGCGGGCGTCGCGATAGAAATCTCGGGCGACGCCCGGATAGGTGACCACTTCCGTGTGGGCCGGCGAGCCGCCCAGGTACGAGCCCAGCCTGGCCAGGGCGTCCGCAGGGGCACCGGGGTCCTGCTGACCGAACAGTCCGAGCCACGGCGTCCGGACGTGCCGGGCCACTTGGATCAGCGGCGGCAGGGCGTCGGACCATGCGTCCGCCACTCCGGACGGGGCGATGCTCACCGCCGCGCCGAGTGCGAACTCGGCGGTGGCCAAGAGTGCCGTCCGGCCCCCGAAGCCGTAGCCGACGAGGCCCACCTGCGCCGGCGACCAGCCGCGTTCACCCAACCGCCCCACCAGCACGGCGACGTCGCTCACCAGATCCCGGTCGGTCGTGCCGGTCGGGTCGCCACCGGTGGGCGACAGGTCGACGGCGACGGACTCGTATCCGTGCTCGGCCAGTCCGTTCATGAACCCGGCGGCGTCCCGTTCCAGGGCGCCGGCGTCGCAGAGCACGATCGCCGCGCCTCTCGGGACACCGCCGAGCTCGATCCGGGCCACCGGCAGCGACCTACCTGATCCATGCCTGAACGAGTCCTCCGCAACACTCGGCTCGATCCGCGGAAATGCGATGTCCATGCGCATGTACCTCCATGGCGGCCACGTTCTATGGCTCACGCAACTTGCTCTTGAGTACTTTTCCCGAGGCGTTCCTCGGGAGCTGCGCCACGAAATCCACCACGGTCGGGCTCTTGTAGCCCGCGAGGTATTCCTTGGCGTACGAAATGACCTCGCCCTCTGTCAGCGAGGGCTGTGCGGGCGCCCGTACGACGACGGCCCGCACCGTCTCGCCCCACCGGCGGGAGGGGGCCCCGATCACCGCGACCTCGGCGATCCCCGGGTGAGTCGAGAGGACGTGCTCCACCTCGGTCGGGTACACGTTCTCGCCGCCCGTGATGATGACGTCCTTGAGCCGGTCGCACAGATGGAGATAGCCACCGCGCAGGAACCCGGCGTCGCCGGTGCGCAGGAATGCGTCCGGGGCGAGAACGTGTGCCGTCTCCTCCGGGGCCTCCCAGTACGCGGACATCGCCGTCGGTGTCTTCGCCCAGACCTCGCCCACCACGCCTTCGGCGACGTCCTTCTCCGTCAGGGGATCGACGACCCGTACCGTCACTTCGGGAAGTGGGAGCCCGGCCGAGCCCAGTCTGCCGTCGGTGTCGGCCAGATCGTGGTCCTCGGGAGGCAGCACCGTGATGCCGATGGTCTCCGTCGAGCCGTAGAACTGGAGGAACTTGCAGCGGAAGCGGCGCAGGCAGGTCCGCAGCAGGTCGGGGTCCATGGGAGAGCCGGCATAGGCGATGGTGTCGAGGGCGGAGAGGTCGTAGCGGTCGACGTCCTCGTCCTGGAGGGCCTGCAGAACCGCGGGCACGACCATGGTCGTGGTCACCCGGTGGCGTTCCACGACTTCCAGCACCGAGCGGGGTTTGGCATCGGCGGACAGCACGCAGTGGGCCCCGACGGCCAGTGCCGCGATCGCTGTGTTCAGCCCTGCGGCGTGGAAGAGGGGAAGCGCCGCCAGCAGAACGGATTTTTGGGTGACGCCCATGACGCCGGCGGCGCTGAACGTCGCGCGCACGGCCCGGCCGTCGAACAGCGCGGCCTTGGGCACTCCGGTCGTGCCGGAGGTGTACATCATGAACGCGGGATCGGAGTCCGTGGTCACGGCAGGCGGCTCCTGCGGGTCCCGGCAGAGAAGCCATTTCTCGTAGTCGTCGGTCTCGTCCCCGATGACCACGACGGTTTCCACCGTCGTAAGCTCGTCCCGGACAGGGGTGAGCTTGCCGACGAGATCCTCCGAGACGAACAGCACTCTGGGGCGCGCGTTGTTGACCACGCAGAGCAACTCCGACGGGGCGAGCCGCCAGTTCGCGGCGACGCTCACCCAACCCGCCATCGACGCACCGAACAGGACCTCGAAGAACTCGGGCCTGTTGCGGCCCAGGTAGAGCACCCGCTCCCTCGCACCCGGCGCGGAACCGGCGAGCCCCTGTGCGACACGGCAACTGCGTTCGTACACCTCGCGCCAGTTCCGGGTCACACCGTCGTAGGTGAGACAGGCAGCTTCGGGTGTGCGTGTCGCCCACGTGCGGCAGATCGCCGCAAGTGCGGCCGTATCTTCGGGAATGTGCGTCATTTGTACGCGATTCCGTACGGGCTGTCGCCCACCAGACGCTTGTCGGCGAGCTCCCGTATCTCCGCCTCGGTGCACCCGAGTTCGGTCAGCACGGCCTCGTTGTCCTGGCCGAACAGCGGGGCGGGGCCCACGGCCGGCGGACGGGGGGCGTGGGAGAAGCGCATGGCCGGTGCGAGGTGTCGCACCGTACCGGCGACCGCATGGTGCACCGGGAACGGCCGCTGCCGATGAACGAGTTGAGGGTGGTCGGCGAGATCCAGACCGACGGCCATGACGGCCGCGGGCACCCCCGCGGAACGAAGGGCCGCCACGATCTTTTCGGCGGGCTCCCCGGCACACGCGTGGGCAAGGCCGTCGTCGAGCTGCGCACGCCGTTCGCGGCGTCCTTCGGCCGTCGCGAACTCCGCGTCGGCGGCCCAGTCGTCGCGGCCCAGGACACGGCACAGGGCCGTCCACTGCGCGTCGGTCGTGACGGAGATCGCGATCCAGTCGTCGTCGGCGCACGGGTACATCCCCTGCGGGATCGCGAGCGGGGATCTGTTACCGGCACGTGTGCGCGGCTCTCCAGTGGCCGACGCTTCGATCACCGGGCGGGCGGTCAGCTGTATGGCGACATCGCCCAGCGCCAGCTCCGCGCACACGGCCTCGCCGGTACGGCGGCGCCGCCGGATCGCCGTCAGCAGTACCAACGACGCCAGGTGCGCGGAGAACGGGTCGGTGACCGTGCCGGTGACAACCGGTTCGCCGTCCTCGTACCCGGTCATCTGGGTGACCCCTGCGGCCGCTTCGGCGGTGTAGGTGAACCCCGGGCGGTTATGCCAGCTGCCCGTGAGCCCCCATGCGGGCATGCGGACGACGATGAGGTCCGGGTTGACCTCGCGCATGCCGTCGAAGTCCAGTCCCCGGTCGTCAAGCACGCGAGGCGTGTAGTTCTCCAGCACCACGTGCGCGGTGGCGATCAACCGCTTTGCCAGGTCCAGGCCCTTGGCGTCGGAGAGGTCCAGTGTGACCTCCCGCTTGCCGATGTTGGGGCCGAGGAAGGGGCCCGCGCGCTCCCACGAGCGGTTCACGGTCATGGGATTGCCCGAGAAGCGCATGGCGTCGGGGCGGTTCACCGCCTCCACCTTGATCACCTCGGCGCCCAGGGAGGCGAGATGGGCCGTGGCCAGGGGCCCCGCCTGGAAGGTGCCGAACTCCACGACGCGCAGGCCCTTCAGAGGCTGCGCGGGGTCCGCCTCGGCAGTGGCCGCAGCGGGAGTCCGCACGCTCGGGCGCGAGATCCGGAACGGCGGTGCAGGCTGTAGGAAGCCGGCTTCCGGATGCCGTACGAAGGAGTTCCGCTCGGCGTACGGCGCCAGCTCGGCGACCGTGTCGGGCGAGGTCAGCGGGACCACGGGCACACGGTGGAGCACACCGAGCTCGGTCAGTTCCTCGACCGTGTGGCGCTCGGTGAACCGCCGGACCAACGGGGTGATCTCGGTGCCGTTGTACAGCCGGTCCGAGACCATGTCGAACCGGGAGTCGTCCAGTTCGGGCACCCTTGCCATCTCCTTGAACGCCTTCCACTGCGCGTCCGTGACGGCGACGACGCACACCCAGCCGTCCTTCGCGCGTTCGACACCGGGAACGGGGTTCTGCGGGATCGGGTAGCGCGTGTGGGGAGAGAGCTGGGAGAACAGCCAGGGGAACTGGAGCAGTCCGACCAGCGCCTCGAAACGCGAGACGTCGACGTCGATCGCCGAGGCCGCCCCGGCCTCGGTGCTCAACAGCGCTGACACGGCACCCACGGCCGCGCACGCTCCGGCCGTGAGCTCGCCAAACTCCACGCCGCTGGCGACCGGCGGACGGTCCCCTCTGGGGTGGAGCACGGTGAGGCCGGCCTCGGCCTGGAGTGTGAACTCGGTCGCCGGCAACTTGGCGAACGGGCCGTCGAGCCCGTAGTCGGAAACGGTGACCACGACCAGCCGCGGATTCTCCCTGCGCAGGGCTTCCGCCAGCGCCCGGAATCCCGGCAGGTCGTCGTCGCAGATCACGACGGCCGGGCCGGTCGCGAGTTCCGGCACCAGCCGGGCGACGGCGGTCCGGGCGTCTGCGAGTTCATCGGAGTCGCACCGCACCACGCGCTTGCCCTGGTGCAGATGACTCACGTAGGCCTCGTATCCGGCGTCCTGCGCCGTCGGCCGTTCGCCGGCACGCGGCTCAAGGCGTACCACGCGGGCGCCGACATCGGCTAGCAACCTGCCGCAGTACATGGTCGAGACCCGGCTCCCGGCCTCGACCACGGTGACATCGTGAAGCATCTTTCACCCTCCCGTCAGCGGTGTCCTGCACCTTCGCGCGGCCCGCGGCCACCGGACAGCGGTGGTTCCGTCGGCTGGAACAGCCCGGCGGCCTCGTGGGCCGTACTACTCACGCGGCTTCCAGCAGGCCCAGGCCGAGGTCACTGACCTGCGCCCCGGAGGCGACCGCCTTGCGGCAGGCCATGAAGGTGCGCGGATCGTCGACGACCAGGGCGCCGACGGCCCGCCCCGCCTCATCGGCGTAGACGGCGGTCATCCCGCTGTCTTCGATGCCGCCTCGCAGCGCGCTCAGCCGGCCCTCAGCGGGCCTGCCGACGATCTGGATGCGCCGACCGTACTGGTCGGACCAGACGTAGGGCACCTGGGCCCGTGGCGCCTGCTGCCCGAGGATGTCGGCCGCGACGATCTCCCCGTGCTCCCCGGCATTGGTCCAGTGCTCGATGCGCAGCGACTTGCCGCACATCGGGTGATACCGGTGAGCGATGTCACCTGCGGCGTAGACCGCGCCCACGCCCACGCCCGTGACACGCAGCCGGCTGTCGCAGGCCACCCCGTTGGCGAGATCGAGCCCGGAGGACTCCAGCCAGTCCGTGGCGGGACGTGCGCCGATGCCGACGACGACCAGGTCGGCAGGGAGGGTGCGGCCGTCGGCCAGGACGACACCGGTTACCCGGCCCCGTCCGTCGTCGGTGAAGCTGCTGAATCCGACGCCGGCCTCGACCGCGACGCCGTTCATGGCGTGAATGCCCGCCAGCATCCGACCTACCCGCTCACCGAACAGATGGGCCATGGGGATCGGCTGCGCTTCCACGACACAGACGTCCAGCCCGCGCGCCCGGGCCGCTGCAGCGAACTCGGCGCCGATGAAGCCAGCCCCGATGACCACCACCCTGGGCGAACGGTCGAGTTCGGCTCGCAGCGCCCACGCGTCGTCGGCCGTCCGAAGTGTGTGGACGCCCGAGAGGTCGCCGGTACCCGGCAGTGTGCGCGGGGTGACCCCCGTGGCGAGGACCAGCCGGTCGAACGGCAACCGCTCGCCCCCGTCGGTCGCCACGCGCCGCTCGGTGAGGTCGAGACCGACCGCCTTCACGCCGAGCATCAGCTCGATGCCGCGTTCGTCGGCCTCCTGTTTCGTCAGCAGGACGGGAGGCTCGCCCGCACGGTCGGGGGCCAGCACCTCCTTGGACAGGGCCGGCTTGTCGTACGGCTGGTGCCGCTCCTCGCCGACGAGGGTGATGCGCTCCTGGAAGCCCCCCTGCCGGAGAGCCTGCGCCGTACGCACGCCCGCCACCGAGGCGCCGATGATCAGAACAGTCATGCATGCACTGTCGGAATTACCGGCAGCGGCCACAATGTCGAGTGCCGGTCACTGGAACTCATCGCCATGAACGCCACCGATAACGGCAGTGCCCCGGAACCGGCCTTGATCGGGCCGATCCCGGGGCAGCTCCCGCCCATGCTCACCGAACTGGTTTGATTCCCGCGGCGTGTCTTCGCGCCAACACCTCGTACACACCTGGGTTGTTCAGTATCCACTGCTCGGCGGTCGTTCCGACGATGGACCGCTTGACCACCGCCGGAATACCCGCCACCAGGGCCTCCGCCGGGAAGTCCGAACCGGCCGGTACCAGCGAATGCGCGGCGACGAGCGACCGCGCCCCGACCCGCGCACCGTCGAGCACGGTGCTGCCGTTCCCGATCAGTGCCTCTTCCCCGATGACCGCGCCGTGCACGACGCACAGATGCCCCACGGTCGCGCCGGGACCGATCTCCGTGGGCAGATCGGGTGGTCCATGCAGCACGCTGCCGTCCTGCACATTGGCTCCTCGGCGCACTGTGATGCGGGAGTAGTCGCCCCGCAGGACCGCGTTGTACCAGACCGACGCGCCCGCCTCGATGACAACGTCGCCGATCAGTACGACGGTGGGCGCGACGAACGCGTCCGGGTGGACGGCGGGTGCGATCCCGTCGAGCTCGTACAGCGGCACTGTCACAGGCTCCCGCTGACGAAGCCGCGCACGGCGGCCACGAAACGGTCGTGCTGCTCGATCTGCGTCCAGTGGCCGCACTTCCCGATGCCGTACAGCCGCACGTTCGGGAGGTGGTCGAAGAACCACTTGCCGCCGTCGAAGACAACGAACCGGTCCTCACGCCCGTGGATGACGAGAACATCCTGCTCGATCTTGGCCGCGTCCTCGGGCGTCAGCGCCCACGGCCGGTCGAGGACGTCTACGAAGGTGGCCCGGTGGGAGCGTTCCACATCCGGCCGCACGGCGCGCGGGATCCGCTGCTCCGCGATCTTTCGCAGGTCCCCGCCGAACAGCTGCGGGTCGTAGACGAACTGTTCCAGCAGGTGCTGCATGGCCTCAGTCGTCGGATTGTCGTAGAACAGGGCCAGCGACGGGATCGCGGGACCGGGCGGAATCGGCGAACCGCCGGAACCCATGAGAACGATCTTCTCGACCCGCTCCGGCGCCTGCAGCGTCGCACCGAGCGACCATATGCCGCCCATGGAGTTGCCGACGAGGACCGCCTTCTCCAGTCCCAGCTCGTCCAGCAGCCCGATCAGGGTGTCGACTCGGAGCTGGGTGAAGGCCGCCATGCCCTGCGGCGGCGGCTCGGGGTGGCTGGAGTCGCCGAAGCCGATGACGTCCGGCGCGAGGCAGTAGTAGTCGTTCCCGAGATCCTTCAGCACCGCTTCCCAGTTCGAGAGGCCGGTCGCGCCCGGTCCGGAACCGTGCAGGAACAGGAGGGCCGGCTTGGACTTGTCACCGGAAGCGTTCAGCTGGAATTCGTACTCTCCGACCGCGACCTTGGTCGTGGTGATCGGTGCGTCGGCCATGCTCACTCCTCACTTGACATGTGCTGCAGACCGCCATGATTCACACGCCACCGTTGTGACGGCAGGAGGTTGTTCCACCCCCCGGAACCCCGTCACTCGCGCGTTGGCGTCCACGCGGCAGAAACAAAGCTGAATCCGATCCCCCTGGACATGTCGAGCACGTCTCGACCGAGCGCACCGGCGCCGCCCCGGCCACGCCACGGGCTCCGGGCGTCATCGTGCCGCCTCCGGGGTTCCAGCAGCCGAAACCGGCGCTCGGCAGCTCTGGCCGTCCGGCCTAGCGTCGCCGTCATGCGAGCAGCTGTCATTACAAGAGCCAGAGGGGCCCCTGCGCTGCAGGAGGTCGACGAACCCCGCCCGACCGAGCACGGCACGGTTGTGACCGTCACGGCCGCCGGGGTCAACCCGCATGACTTGGTGGTCGCGGCCGGAGTCAACCAACCTCCGCCGGTTCCCTATGTGTCAGGCTCCGAGGGCGTCGGCACCGTCGGTGACGGAACTCGCGTCGACTTCGGACGCACGCACCTGCCACATGGCTCGTTCGCTGAGCGGGCGGTCACCTCGGCGGACTCGGTGCAGGAGATCCCGGACGCGCTGGCGGACGGTGCCGCGCTCGCGATCGGCGTGGCCGGAATCTCCGCGCGGCTGTCCCTGACCCGGAAGGCCGGTCTCCGCCAGGGTGAGCAGGTTCTGGTCCTCGGGGCCACGGGCAGCGTCGGTCGGATTGCGATCCAGGCGGCCAAAGTCCTCGGTGCCGGACGGGTGGTGGCGGGCCGCAACCCCGCCGTGCTCGACGCCCTCAAGGAGCGGGGAGCGGACGAGGCCGTCCGGCTGGACGACGACTGTCCCGCCGCGCTCCGGAAGGCGAGCCAGGGCGGATTCGATCTGGTGGGTGGACATGCTCTACGGAGCGCCGATGGTCGCAGTGATGAAAGTGAGCAAAGTCCATGGCTGAATCACACAGCACGTCCGGTCCGTCGTTGAACGTCGCGGTGGTGGGTGCCACCGGCAGCGTCGGCCGCCCCCTGATCGCCGAGCTCATCGCACGGGGACACCGGGTCACCGCCGTGACAACCCATCCGGAGCTCGTCGCATCCCACCCGTCGGTACGGACCGTCGAGGCCGACGCCAACGACTCCGCCCAGCTCGTGCCCGTCATCACGGGCCACGACGTGGTCGTCACGGCGATCCAGTACGCCAAAACAGACCACGCCCGGCTGATCTCGTCCGTCAGGGAATCGAAGGCGCCGCTCTACTTCGTCACGGGCGGAAGCGGAACCCTGCTCGTGCCGGGCACGAAGACACGCGTCATGGACACGGACGTCTTCCCCGCGGAATTCGCGAAATCGGCCGCCGCCGCGGCGCACTTCTGGAAGCTGCTGGAGCAGGTCGACGACCTGGACTGGATCTACCTCGCTCCGCCGCCCGGAATCGGCCCGGGTGAGCGCACCGGCCGTTTCCGTCGTGGTGGTCGGGAACTGCTCCAAACCCCGGACGGGACGCTGCCCGGGATCTCGTTCGACGACTACGCCATCGCGATCGTCGACGAGCTGGAGAGTCCCTCACACATCCGCGACCGATTCACGGTCGCCTACTGAAGCAGGCATCAGGGGCCGACGGCCGGCACCGGAGCCAGTACCAGGGCAGGGGCCTGATCCCGGTCGATCAGGCCCCTGCCGGGTTTCCGCGCCAACAGCGATGAGGAGCAGGCACAAGACACGAGATCACTCAGCGTGTCCCGCGAAGGCACCCACCGCCCCACCCCTCCCCGTCGTCAGGCCGACGACGCCTGGGACACGAGGTCGAGGGCGATGTCGGTGATCATGTCCTCCTGGCCGCCGACCATCTTGCGGCGTCCGACCTCGACGAGAATGGCGCGGGTGTCGATGCCGTAACGCTCGGAGGCCTTCTCGGCGTGCCGCAGGAAGCTCGAGTACACGCCCGCGTAGCCGAGAGTGAGGGTCTCGCGGTCCACCCGCACCTCGCGGTCCTGCAGCGGTCGTACGATGTCGTCGGCGGCGTCCATCAGGGGGAACAGGTCGCAGCCGTGCTCCCAGCCCATCAGGTCGGCGACCGCGATGAAGGCTTCCAGGGGGCAGTTGCCCGCCCCGGCGCCCTGCCCTGCGAGGGAGGCGTCGACGCGGGTGACGCCGTTCTCGACGGCGACGACCGAGTTGGCCACGCCCAGGCCGAGGTTGTGGTGGGCGTGGATGCCCAGTTCGGTGGCAGGGTCCAGGACGTCCCGATAGGCGCGGAAGCGGTCGCGGACGCCGTCCATGGTGAGGCGGCCCCCCGAGTCGGTTACGTAGACGCAGTGCGCGCCATAGGACTCCATCAGCTTGGCCTGGCGGGCGAGTTCGGCCGGTTCGGCCATGTGGGACATCATCAGGAACCCGGCGACGTCCATGCCCAACTCGCGCGCGGCGGCGATGTGCTGGGCGGAGATGTCGGCCTCGGTGCAGTGCGTGGCTATGCGCACCGAGCGGATGCCGAGGGAGTGGGCCTGCTTCAGATCGTGGATGGTGCCGATACCGGGGAGCAGCAGAGTGGTGGGGGTCGCCTGGTGTACGGCGTCCAGGACCGCTTCGATCCACTCCCAGTCGGTGTGCGCGCCGACGCCGTAGTTGATGCTGGAGCCGGACAATCCGTCGCCGTGGGCGATCTCGATGGCGGACACTCCGGCCGTGTCGAGGGCGGCGGCGATGGTGCGGGCCTGGTCGACGGTGTAGCGGTGGCGGACGGCGTGCATGCCGTCCCGCAGGGTGACGTCCTGGACGTACAGACGGGTCATCGGGACGCCACCTCCGGGGCGATGGGGGTCCCCCCGCTCGAGCGAAGCCGAGAGTGGGGGAGGCCGGCCATGCGCTCCGCGGTGCGCAGCGCGGCCGAGGTCATGATGTCGAGGTTGCCGGCGTAGGCCGGCAGGTAGTGGGCGGCGCCCTCCACCTCCAGGAAGACGGACACCTTCAGTGCGTCGCCACCGCCGCGGGCGAGGGTGTGCAGCGGGTCGTCAGCGGCCGCCCGCTCGAACTGCACCTTCTGCTTCAGGCGGTAACCGGGCACGTACGCCTGCACCCGCCCGACCATCTCTTCGATCGACGCGGTGACGGCCTCCGTGGCGCAGTCGGAGACCAGGCAGTGCACGGTGTCACGCATGATCAGCGGCGGTTCGGCCGGATTGAGGATGATGATCGCCTTGCCGCGCGCCGCGCCACCCACCTTCTCAATGGCAGACGACGTGGTCTCGGTGAACTCGTCGATGTTGGCCCGGGTACCCGGACCGGCCGAGCGGGACGAGATGGAGGCGACGATCTCGCCGTAGTGCACGGGCGTGACGGCGTTCACGGCGGCGACGATCGGGATGGTGGCCTGGCCGCCGCAGGTGACCATGTTCACGTTCGTCGCGTCCAGATGCGCGGCGCCGTTGACCGGCGGGACGACGTACGGTCCCAGTGCGGCGGGGGTGAGGTCGACCACCGTCTTGCCGTGCGCGCGCAGCACCTCGTCGTGGTGGCGGTGAGCGCCGGCGGAGGTGGCGTCGAAGACGATCCTCACGTCCTGGAACTCGTCCATGCCGACCAGGCCGTCGATGCCCTCGTGCGTGGTGGCGACCTTGAGGCGCTTCGCCCGGGCGAGACCGTCGGAATCCGGATCGATGCCCACCATGGCAGCGATCTCCAGGCTCTCCGATAGCCGCAGAACCTTGATCATGAGGTCGGTGCCGATGTTCCCCGAGCCGATGACGGCCACCTTGGTACGGGGAGAAGGTGTTGTGGTGGTCACTGCTGCCCTGCCTTCTGGTCGGATGCGGGTGCGAAGCCGACGCGTACGGAGCCGAGTCCGGAGATGACCGCTTCGAAGCGGCTGCCGGGGGTGGCGACAGCCATGGGGCCGAGGGCGCCGGTCAGCACGACGTCGCCGGCGCGCAGCGGATCGCCCATCCCGGCCAGCGTCGACGCGAGCCACACGGCCGCGTTCAGGGGGCCGTCGAGGCAGTCGGCGCCGGTGCCGTGCGAGACCTCCTCGCCGTCGCGACTGAGCGTCATGCGCACGGCGCGCAGATCGACAGAGGTCAGCGGCACTGGTGTTGCGCCGAGGACGAACAGGCCGGAGGAGGCGTTGTCGGCGACCGTGTCGATCAGACTGATGTCCCAGTCCGCGATCCGGCTGTCGACGATCTCCAGGGCGGGGAGGGCGAAGTCCACTGCTCGCAGCACGTCGGCGACCGTCGTGTCGGGGTGCGGCAGGCCGGCCGCCAGCACGAGCGCGACCTCTGCCTCGATCTTGGGCTGGAGCAGCCGTCCGTAGGGCACCGTCCCGCCGTCGGGTACCGCCATGTCCGCCAGCAGCGCGCCGAAGTCCGGCTGATCTACGCCGAGTTGGGCCTGCACCGCAGGCGAGGTCAGACCGATCTTGCGACCGACGAGGCGACCGCCCTGAGCGAGCTTGCGCTCGACGTTGAGGCGCTGCACGGCGTAGGCGCTGCTCACATCTCCGGCAGGCAACTGGTCGCGTACCGGCGGACATGGCGTACCGGACTGCTCAGCCTCCCAGAGGGCGTGGGCCGTTTTTTTCGTCTCCGGGGATGGCGTGCGGGACGAATGGGACGGCATGGGCGACCTCCGGAAGCGCGGGTGCAGCAATCGAATGCGGCACTCCTTGGATAGACGACACACCCCGAGCACGGCAGAACATGTTCCATTAACCGGAACAGTTCAGTTCTCGGTCAGTACCCCTGATGGTCAGGGGAAGCCACATCAGCTTCGACGCGCCCAGATCGGCGGTGTTCCAGCGGTCGCCCGCGTAGATGTGCCGAGTTGTTCGAGCCGTCGGGTGCGTTGGCCGGTCATCTGTCCGGCTGTGTGGGCGCGTCGTTGTTCTGCGATCCATTGTCCTAGTGGTGTGGCGCCTTCGCGGTGTGCGTAGGGCACGCGGGCGTTCCCGACCCGTTCGACGTATGTCTTGAGTTTCGTCCAGGCGCGGGCCCAGTCCTGGCGTTCGGTGTCGATCACGTTGAAGCTGACCCAGTCGGCGACCGTCACGGGATCTCTGGGGGCGGCGAATCGGAGCAGCAGCCGTGATTCGGCTTCGCCTTCCTCGGGCGGCGTGCCGATGTTCACGGACGGTTGGGCGACGTCCTTCCGGGGCTCTTGGGGAATGGCCAGCAGTTCCACGGCTTCTTCATCGTGGGCCCGCAGTCCTTCCAGGACTTTCACCAGGGGCCGGTAGGACCCGGAGGTGAACATGTCCTCGGGCTGCTCTCCGGGCTGGAGGAAGACGGGCACGATCAAGGAGGCGAGTTTGCCTTGTCCGGGCTTTTGGCGGAGTGCCCGGCCGATGGCCTGGACGATGTCGTGCGGCGCGCCCTTGGGGTCCAGCAGGGCGACGGAGTCCACCGCGCGGATGTCGACGCCCTCGCCCAGGACACGGCAGTTGGAGAGCACGGCCCGCTGCGCCGTGGACCCGAACGAGCCGAGAACCTCCCGCCGACGTTCGGGGACGTGTTCGCCGCACAGCCAGTCGGCCCAGATCCGAGCCGGGTACGTCTCCGGCTGATCCGCGTGCAGCTTCGCCGCCACTCGCTCCAAGCCCTCTGCGTAGGCCTGTGCCTCGATGGTGCGGTGGTGGAAGGTGATGCACGTCGACAGGTCGTGCTGCGCCATCGTGTGCAGGAGCGCGGCCTGCAGGGCTCCGAGCCGCTGCCCGCGCACTTCCTCGCTGTGCCGCTCCTCGCCCATCAGCTTCTCCGGGGTGACGACCGGGTCCTTCAGCTCCAGGACGATGATCTGGTACCGCGCCAGCAACCCCCGCGAGACGGCCGACGCCAAGCTGAGCTTGTACAGGACGGGCCCGAAGACGGTCTCGTCGTCCATGGACGCTGCCATCTCCCGCGGCAGCGGATCCCGCACTCCCTCAGCAACCTCCCGGCTCAGCCGCTCTTCCCAGATCCGCGGTGTGGCCGTCAGGTACAGCCGCCGGTACGCCGGGATGACGCTCTGGTCATGGATGGCCGCCCAAGCCTTCCCCATCGACCCTGACGTCCGGTGCGCCTCATCAACCACCGCCAAGTCCACCGGGGCCAACTGCTGGCCGTAGACACCCTCGAAAGCCTCCGCCAGTACACCCAAAGACGCGTAGGTGGCGTAGATGGTCACCGGCCCCTGCCCATGCCACAGCGCCAACTGGATCGGGTTCGTCGTGGAGCGCACCTTCAACGACCACAGCCCCGGATCGTCCTGAAGCGAACACACCGCAACCGCCGGCCCCTTGTGCCCGGCCTCATGCCACGCCCTCACCGTCTGCGCCAGCAGATCCAGCGTCGGCACCAGCACGAGCACACGCCCCCTGGGCACAAGCCGCCTCGCCGACGCCGCCGCCATGATGGTCTTCCCCGTCCCACACGCGGCGTGCACCTGCCCACGAAGACCATTCCAGGGAATACCACCCGGCGGAACATCAAGACCCCGCACAATGGCAGCAACGGCCTCGATCTGGTGATCACGCAACTTCACGGCCATGCCCCGTGCTCTCCCTTTCGCGGAATGCAGCGCGTAATAGCAAATAGAATCCAGGCGCAAGGTGCGCGGCGGTAGGGTGTAGCACCTAATCCCAGACTCTACACAGCCACAACTCGTGATGCATCACCCGCACACCAACTCCTGCGCCCGAGGGTGACACAGTGACTCAATCTCACTCGCGAACGGCCGGTTACCCTGTAGGCTGACAGGCCATTGGCAAACATGTCGGGACAGGCCAGCCAGCGGGGGAGGAGTTCAGGGTGGAGCGCAGCGGAACCCGTCACCACCGCGAGGCCGGCACCCCATCAGTCCGACGGTCCGTCACATCCGTTACAGAGATGATAGCCGGGAATCCCAAGCCCTACACAGACCCGCGCCTGACGCACCCACCCCCCACTGCCAGCCCCAGGAATCCCGCTTGCGGGATTCCCCAATTCGCGCTTGCGCGAATTGACACGCACTCAAAATTCCGCTTGCGGAATTCGATTCCACGCTCGCGGGGGAATCTGGCGGAGCGTCAGCGGAGCCGTTCCCTATGCAGCGCGCCAG